>NZ_JABEKU010000001.1:0-2595493 GCF_013283665.1 Ensifer sesbaniae
TAAGACGCAAAGACGTGTTCAAATCAAAAAGAGGCTCTGCCTCACCAGCTTCTCAATACGGTTTTGCCATGCCATGCATGCGAAACTCGTTCTGATCCAACGGTGCCTCCTCGTGAGGTGCCCGGATGGCCAGCGCGGCTGCCCTTCGAGCGACTAGCGAGAAGGACAAGCTTAGCCGCGCCAGCAAAGAGCGAGATTGAGCCTGCATCGCAGGCACAATCTTGCGCTTTGCCGACCTGGTGGTTCTGGCGGGGTGGCTGCACCCGTTCCCATTCCGAACACGGCCGTGAAACGCCCCAGCGCCGATGGTACTTCGTCTTAAGACGCGGGAGAGTAGGTCGCTGCCAGGTCTGCAAAACGCAAGATAACAAACCGCAAACGCCGCTCCCCTTCGAGGCAAGGCCGAGAAGGACAAGGCAGCGGCGAAACAAAGATCACCTTCTCGACACAAGCCTCGGCCCAGCCGAAACAACGGGCCGCCAACAAGCGGCCTTTTTGATTCTGTACGTTTGGAGAAACAAACGGGATTTTGCTGACGCAAAACCCGGACCGGTAACGAGACAAATCCTTCGGATTTGCTCGGACGTCCCTTACGCGAGACAAATTGCTGAAGCAATTTGCTCGGCACAGACCGCAAATCCAACGGATTTGCGTTACCGTGATAAATCCCTTCGGGATTTACACTTGGCGCGGGGTGGAGCAGCCCGGTAGCTCGTCAGGCTCATAACCTGAAGGCCGCAGGTTCAAATCCTGCCCCCGCAACCAAAATCTTACAACGAATAAGCCCCTGACCTCAGGGGCTTTTTTCGTTTCCGGCAGAGCCCATTTTTCTTCCGGTGACCTTTGGTGCCGCGGCAGAACTCACCGGGTGGCAAGGACCGCCTCGGAAGGATCAGCAAACAGGGCGATTCTCCGCCGGCTTCTCGTCGTCGGGGCACATGCAGGTCCTCCGCTTCAGCCGCAAGGCAGAAGCTGCGCCGACAGTCTGGGCGGCTGAGCTTCTGACGAAGAAGCCGTACAACGTGGTCGCTGTTGCCTTGGCGAACAAGATGGCCCGGATCGTCTGGGCGTTGATGACGACGGGCAACCGCTTTGAGGCCACCACAGCCAACTGAGCATTCGCGATGGATACAGAAGTCGGTGAGGTGCTGATGGTGTGATGACGAACGGTCGAGCCGGGATCGGACAAACCCGCTCAGTGGGTGCCGCTTAGAAGCGCGTTGACCAGTCTGGGATCCGATCTGCGGACTTCAACAGGGCCAGCGGCATGAACGCGCCGCAACTAAAGGCCGTATTCATGCCTGCACCCGACCAGCCCGTCAGCAGCGCCAAAAAACGCCCCTTGCCACGCGGAGGCCAAGTCCTTGTTCGAAACGATATCTCAATATCTCGCGGACACGCCGCATCTCCTGTCTCTCCGCAGGCATCCCGTTCCTTCGGCGTCACAGTCGAAGGAAGAAACTTGACACCAGCAGAACACCCATGCCAGACGCCGTCCGAAGGGGGCGGCATCATCTTGGAATCAGGGGGCGGATTGCCTCGGAATTTGCAGCCTCGCTGGAAAAGGGCATCAAGCCCTGGACGCAGCCCTGGAATTCAAGCCACGCCGCAGGCCCGGTGTCGCGCCCGCTCCGCTTTAACGGCGAGACCTATTCCGGGATCAATGTCTTGACCCTTTGGGCATCCGCGATGGAGCGCAGCTTGCCAACAACAGCCAAAGCCCAGATTAACGTTCCCAATCTTGCGAGGCGGTTCGTCGAACATCTGATCGAAATAGGCGTGGCAAATTGCCAGTCTTGTGTATGGCGTCCCGGAACGTTCGCGGCATATTTTGTAAAATAAGCTAATATCCATTCGACAGAATAGGCTAAGAACTGTATAGCTTAATAAGCTAAAGAGCGCCTTGCACGAAAAGCTAACTTCTATAGGAGAAGACGGCCCGCTCATGGCAAGCCCGCAGCAAAAACTTGCGGAATCGCTGGAGGTGCTCAAGGCGCTTCAGGATCGCGGCGCGGTCGCAATCCGCGCCGCCGACCTCACCCGCACACACCGCGAACGCCTGCTCAAGAACGGCTTTCTGCAAGAGGTCATGAAAGGCTGGTACATTCCGGGCAGGCCCGACGAGGCAGGGGAGACGACCGCCTGGTACGCTTCGTTCTGGGATTTTTGCGCGGCTTATCTGCGCGAGCGTTTTGGCAGCGAGTGGAGCCTCTCGCCCGAGCAATCGCTCTCCTTTCATGCCGGCAACCGCGCCGTGCCGGCGCAGCTTCTCGTGCGCTCGCCAAAGGCGAGGAACCGGGCGACCTCGCTCGCGCATAACAATTCAGTTTTCGATGTCAGGGCGAGCCTGCCGGAAGGCGGCGCGCGCGAAGAGCGCGACGGGCTGATCCTGTTCTCGCTGCCGGCCGCCCTTGTTGCTTGCTCGCCAACGGTATTCAGGCAAAACCCGATCGATGCGCGAACCGCGCTTGCGATGGTCACCGATGCCTCCGGCGTGCTGGAGATATTGCTGCGCGGGGACCACAGCGTGATCGCCGGACGGCTCGCGGGCGCGTTTCGCAATGTGGGGCGCGAGCGCATTGCCGATGATATTCTCAGGACGATGAAGGCGGCCGGTTACACGGTCAGGGAGCGGGACCCCTTCGATGAGCGCATCGATCTTGCGCTGCCCCGCCGGGAAACTTCTCCCTATGCCGGCCGCATCCGGCTGATGTGGGGCCTGATGCGCGGAGCGGTAATCGAGGAGTTTCCGCGCGCGCCAGGCCGCCCCAATGACATCGATCGCTATCTCGCGCGCGTCGATGAGACATATACCACCGATGCCTACCACTCCCTCTCGATAGAGGGCTACCGGGTCAGCGTCGATCTGATCGAGCGTGTGCGCGGCGGGGCCTGGAACCCCGATGGCGATGCCGGCGACCGCGAACTCAGCAACGCCCTGGCGGCGCGCGGCTACTGGCAGGCCTTTCAGGCGGTCAAGCAAAGCGTTCGCGCCGTCCTCGTAAATGAGAACCCCGGCGCGGTCGCCGACCGCGACCATGGCGAATGGTACAGGCAGATGTTTGCGCCAAGCGTGAGCGCGGGCCTCATTCCAGCTGCGAGCCTTGCCGGATACCGCGACGGCCAGGTCTATATCCGCAACTCGATGCATGTGCCGCTCGCGCCCCATGCGGTGCGCGATGCCATGCCGGTGTTCTTCGAGATGCTGGAGCAGGAGGAGGATGCTGCAGTCCGCGTGGCGCTGGGACATTTCATCTTCGTTTATATCCACCCTTACATGGACGGGAACGGCCGCATGGGGCGCTTCCTGATGAATGTCATGCTGGCGGCGAGCGGGTATCCGTGGACAGTGATCCCGGTGCAGCGGCGAGATGCCTATACGGCGGCGCTGGAACAGGCGAGCGTGCAGCAGAATATCGCTCCGGTTGCGCGTTTTCTCGGGGGACTGGTTCGGGATTCGATGGAGGGCAGGAACGTGGCGAGGGCGCCGGAAGGGCGCTAAGGCGCTTCGCGATTGCGCTCGCTGCCCACGAACAACAAGCCGGGGATGATGATCATTCCCGGTGATCTCCCGAGGCGATATCGTCGGCGGATTCTAACTCGATATATTCAGTGCCGACCCGCTCAAGCCTTGCCTCGTCGCCGTCGAGATTCCAGCGTCGGTCGGCGTAAAACTCCATGGCCTTGCGCGTTTCGACAACCAGCACATCACCTTCAACCGAGTCTACTAGTCCTTACGAACTACAGCCCGCCGTTGCACAACCTCAAATTCCTGCGTGGTCTAGCCGACGACCAGGACCGACGTCTCATCGAAGTGTGGCCGCGTGACCAGCACCGCTTACCGCCTGGTACAACATTCTCAACGAAGCCTATGTGAAGGCGCGCTATTCAAAGCACTTCGAGATTTCCGGGGAAGCGCTCGGCTGGCTTCTCGAGCGGACGGAGCATCTGCACAGCCTCGTCGAGACCATCTGCCAGGAACGACTAGCGGAATTGGAGCGGGCGGCGAGCACCACCTGAGCCCTCGTCGTGGTCGCGGATTGATGGTCGGGCCGGTGTTTCGACCACGTCTATACCATCATGCGATGAAGTCGCAGAGCCGGCCAACGTTGGTCGTATTCCATCCCTTCCCGATTGCTTCTTCAAGCGGTCCTCGAAAATCACGCCACAGGCCCGCGAAATTCCCCAACGTTGTAATAGGCAACGCCAGCCATGATGGGACGAGTTCAAACCCTACCCCGAGCGCAGGGAAGGAGTGTTCTGAAAATGGGTACCCGCGATCCGATAGCCGATGGAGGCGTGGGGGGCGCTGCCGTCATCGAGGAGCTGGGACGGCAAAGGCGACAAACCTGAACCGGCCGCGAAAGAGAGACCATAGCCGCGGTGTGTTCTACGACGAGGTCACCTGGCGTGTATGATATACTGTGATGGATCGGCGATCACGAAGATAATGGCCGATCAGGAGCAACTGCAGCGGTTCGATCCATAATTCATCTCATTGGCGCTGCCGACTTACTCGTCGATGTTGGCGACGTGCAGGTAAAGGCGCCGCGCGGCATTTAGCAGTTTTATGCTGAGCGTGATTTCATACCGCGTCGGCCAACCTCGCGGCTTACGTGAAGAACTTCAAATTGGCCGCTGTCAGGCTTTGAATCAGACGGGAATTGAATTAAGAATGGTCGGATGAAGGCCGACCCAATGGCAAAATCCTATATCTATCGAAAAGCACGACCAGTTGTGGAAACCGCGCTCGCCGACACGCGCGTCGTGCTCATATCAGGCCCGCGTCAAGCCGGGAAGACAACGCTTGCACGTCAGTTCGCGGATGCCAGTCGCCCCTACATAACGCTGGACGACGCTGGTACACTGAGCGCCGCGAGGTCCGATCCAACCGGGTTCATTCGCGGGATCGACCGTGCCGTTATCGACGAGGTTCAACGTGCTCCTGATCTGATGCTCGCCATCAAAGAGAGTGTGGATCGTTACGAAGAGCCCGGCCGTTTCCTGCTGACTGGATCCGCTAACCTTGCAACGGTGCCAGCCATTGCCGATTCCCTCGCCGGACGAATGGCAGTCGTTTCACTACTTCCATTTGCACAATCCGAAATCCACTCGACCCCTGGGCAGATGCTTGATGGTCTGTTTGCTGGCGATGAGCCGACGATCGGGGAAGGGGCCGTGTTCGGTGAAGAATTGATGAATGTCGTGCTGAAGGGGGGGTATCCTGAGGTTCTACGCCGATCGGCACCCGCCCGTCGGACGGCATGGCTTGAGGACTACGTTTCTCTTATTCTCGATCGTGACGTGCGGGATATCGCCAACATAGACCAGCTCGATCGCCTGCCGAGATTGCTCGATGTTCTCGCCGAGCATTCCGGACAACTGGTAAACAACAGCAGCTTCGGCGCGGCGCTCGGATTGTCTAGCGTCACGGCCCAGAAATATGTGGCGCTCCTTGAGCGCCTCTTTCTGGTGCGCACGATCGCGCCCTGGTCGAACAACCGCCTTAGCCGGCTCGTGAAGACCCCAAAGCTCCACTTCATCGATACCGGTCTCCTCGCAAGTTTGCGCGATGACGATCTCGAAACGCTGCGACGCGACAGAACCAGGTTTGGCGCGCTTTTGGAAAGCTTTGTGGTTTCCGAGCTTCTGAAACTCGCATCCTGGTCGGAGCGTCGCCTATCCTTCTCGCATTACCGGACCAAGGATCAAGATGAGGTGGATGTCGTGATCGAGGACCGTCGCGGCCGGATCATCGGAATTGAAGTGAAGGCGTCAGCGACGGTCAAATCGGACGACTTCAAAGGTTTGAGGCAACTACAGGAAGCCGTCGGGGATCGCTTTATCCGTGGCCTGGTGCTTCACGATCATGATCGTGTAACCCCGTTCGGAGAGAAGCTGCACGCCGTTCCGCTATCGATTCTCTGGTCGATGTAAGAACAACGTAATCGTCGGGCGCCATGCCGTGGGAGCGCAACCCCGGTTCGGCAGAAACGGGCCAGCGTTCGATTCCGTTCATCCGGCGTAAGCAACTTGATCATTGAGCAAGCACGCGGCTCGCCGCGTTTCCAGGCCATCAAGGCGCGTATCAATGTTTCGCCATCGATGCGTCCGTCTTTGCGCGGCGATGACGGCGCAGTATGGCGATGGATGCCGCCTCGACAATATGGCTCTCGATCCAGGTTTCCTTGCTGAGCACTCGCCCCAGCCAGAAGCCATCGAGTCCAGCTTCCTGGATCAAGGCCAAGCCTATGAAGGGGTCGCCCATCGTCGACGAGGCGCTGTTGCGCATCGCCGCCCTCTACAAGATCGAGGACAGCATCCGCGGTTGTGATCCCGATCATCGCCGGGCTGTCCGCCAGAACCTGTCCCGTCCGCTGGTGGACGAGTTCTTCACCTGGTTGGCAGCTCAGGCCGCGCGCGTCTCGCGCAAGTCCGACCTCGGCGAAGCCATGGCCTACATGCTCAAACGCCAGGATGGCTTTGGTCTGTTCCTGGACGACGGCCGCGCCGACATTGACACCAATCTGGTCGAAAACGCGATCAGAAGCCCGGCCATGAACCGCCGCAATGCGCTCTTTGCCGGTCATGATGAGGGCGGCCGCAATTGGGCCCGGTTTGCCAGTCTGATCGGCACATGCAAGATGAACTGCGTTGAACCCTACGCCTACCTGCGCGATCTCTTCATCAGCCTCGCCAACGGCCACCTCGCCAAAGACATCGACGCCCTCATGCCCTGGGCCTATGCGCAACGGACCAGCGCCTCACAATGAGCTCGTCCGGGACTCCCCGACGAGCTCACAGGACCTTCCGCGAGCGATCGACATCACCGTTGCAACCGCAAAATCAATGGGGCGGAGACGCCGCATGCGTATAAAGTCGCAATGGGGTCGTTGATCGGCATCATCCAGCCACTATAGCTTGTAGCCGATCGTTCGCAGCGGGTCCTTCCGCCACGGCGTCAGTTTCGACACCCAGCGGTGAGGCGCCATCCACCACAAGGAAACATGCGGTAGTGGGTTGGTGCTGACTTTATCGACAGGGATGTCTCTGACGGGGTATCAAACCGACGGCAAATGGCGGAGTCAGTCGGATGTCGATCCGCTAAAAAGGTAGAGTGGACGCAGAACTCGCACGCTTGCCGCGAGTGCATCGCAGCTATGGAGAACGCTCAAACCAACCATTTCCAAGTGTTCCTGATCCAGCGGCAGCGCATCAAACGTCTGGTCGATCTCAGCGCTATGGGTTGGATCGAGGTCCCCATGAATTCTCAAAGTCCTGAACGTCGAGTCCGGCAGGCCTGAACGATCTCGAATTTCATCGATCATGCTGTCGGCGGGAGGAAACGCCTCGAGAACCGTGATGTATCCGAGAAGCATGAGCGGATGATGGTGATGAAGCCAATAATACTGGGTGCCGACCAACCGCGCGACTTCGACGGAAGGGGTGATGGATAGCAGCCGCCTGGGATCGCACCCTGCAGTCTCAAGGTCCTCGAGTGCCCAGGTATCGTGATGCAGTTCTTCGGAAACATGATGCCGATAGTATTCTCCGAGCAAAGGAGCAAGCTTATCGGTTCCTTCCAGTTGATCGCATTTGACCGCTGCGGATTGCATGAGGGGAACCGACGCCCGCATGATTTGATGCAGCAAGACCAGGAAAGCGATCGTCATTTCCCGCGGAGGGTCGGTTCGCCAAAGGTCGCCAAAAGCCGCCCTCAGAGCGGGCATGCAGAGTTCGATTCTGCCTCTCACAACACCACTATTTGCTTGTCTTTCAAACATACCCATAGCGACACCCCGGAGAACAACAAACAAACCCGGGAGATCCTATCTCATTCCAGATGCCTTTCAAGTTCGTCTCAGTCAAAAGATGGATAGCTCTTTAGTATTAAAGAGTAGTACTGGACAGTTAACAGAGTGTCGTCCTATTGTTACTGGCGAGACATCCTCTCACAATCCCAAGATCACTGACAGAAATCTAGCAAACATCGAAAAATTGCTCAGGGCCTGAGGAGATCACAAATGGCGGACTTCCAGACAAATTTTAACAGGCTGAAGACTTCGAATGTCATTCCCGATGTGGACGAGAATTTGCTCCCGCAAGCGGTACGTGATGCGATCGCAAACCTAGGCGACGCCGAAATGGCGGTTCTCGAAAACATAAGTAAATCGACTGGGGCCCACATTTACATCAACAAGAACCACCAGGTCATCTGTGGACTCTGAAGTCGTGGTGTTGTCCGGTTTGCTGGACCGGTGGCCGCTGTACGACCGCCGCAATGAGGGGCATGGCGCCTTAGAAGAAGCCAGACACAAGCTGCTCCTCAAATCAACGATCGAGCAGGTCCCGGTCACACGCATAGCCGACATCACGCCACTCGACGTCCTGGGCATTCCTGTGTTTGCAGCGGTCACTCCCCTGGCCCGAGACTTGACCACCCATCTGGGCAAAGGGGTGGACAAGGAGACGGCCCGCGTCAGTGCCATCATGGAGTCGATCGAGAGAGTTTGCGCAGAGGAGTTCGAGTGCCAGTCCCGGTATGCTACTTATCTCGAGCTTAAGGCTTCCGGTGCCGAGGTTGCCGATCCTCTAACCTTCGATCTTCCCCCGCTGACCAGTTATCGTCCGGATTCGCGGATTGAATGGGTCGAGGGTTGGGAATTCATCAGCGCTCGTCCGATCTGGGTTCCAGCCGACCTGGCGAGGTCTCCCGCAAAGGAAGGCATACTGGATCAGGTCGATACCAACGGCCTGGCTGCCGGGTTCACGCGTGGCCAGGCCGTGCGCAGCGCGCTTCTGGAGGTTGTCGAACGGGATGCCGTCAGTCAGCACCACTTCTTTGAACAGTATGGACATGCGGGGGACGCCGGGCCTGCCGGACGCAGGATTGATGTGGAATCACTTCCTCCAGCACCCAAGGCGCTTGCCGAGCGCGCCAGGGAAGCAAACCTGGAACTCATCCTGGAAGATCTGACGAGCGACCTTGAGATACCGGTCATCTCGAGCACGCTGATAGACCCGCACTTTTGTAGTGCCGCGGGGCCGATGCCGCTGGTCGTTGCGGGGTGGGGCGCTGACCTTTTGGCCAGTGCCGCTGTTACACACGCTATCCTTGAGTCATTCCAGTCGAGGCTCGGGGTCATTCACGGTGCCCGTGACTCCTACAACCAGGTACCCTCTTCGCGGCGGGCCAGCCTATCCGCGCCCGGGGTTCCTGCAGCCGAGCATGACTTCTCCACCATTCCCAATGCAATCTCGCCAGACCTCGAGTCAGAATTCGAATTTGTCCTGGAGAGGCTGAAATCCGCCGGACTTACGCAGGTCATAGTGATTGACCTGAGCCGAAAGTCACTGGACCTGCCCGTTGTGAGGGTGCGCGTACCCGGTCTGTCGCTCTTTACGGTCGACCCCCGCCGGGTTGGCTGGCGAAGTGCAAGGCACTTGCTCTAATGGGCACGTTGCGGATGCCGCCGGTCGTGTTCCTGGGGCCGAGCGCACCCGCTTCGGACATCCTGTCCATCTTGCCCGATGCGATCATCAGACCTCCGGCGAGGCGGGGGGATCTTTATGCCTGTCGCATCTTGAAGCACGAGTTCTTTCTGGTCCTGGATGGCGCATTCGGCAATGTCCTTGCCATTTCGCCGCGGGAAGTCGTTGACATTGTCCAGGACGGGGCGGTCGTGGTCGGTGCCTCCAGCATGGGGGCGCTCCGGGCGGCGGACTGCGCGCCGGCAGGTGTGCATGGCGCGGGGATCATATTTCGGCTGTTCAAGGACCGGATCATCTCCACGGAGGACGAGGTGGCAGTCCTCTTCCGCGAGGACAGGGCTTTTCCGGCCCTTACAGAACCATTGATTAATATGCGGATCGCGCTGCGGCGGGCTACGAGGATCGGTCTCGTGGGAGCAGCCGAAGCCGAGGACGTCATCTCGGCAGCTCAATCGCTTCATTTTAGTCTGAGGACATGGCCCAGCGCCTATCGGAAAGCCGGGCACCACCTCTCGGGCGAACTGCTCGACTTCTTAAGGGCGATCGATACAAAGCGCACCGACGCAGTTCAGGCCGCAAACAAGGTCTTGAAATTACTGGAAGTCGATCGAGGTCCACCCCGCGCTTCCAGATCACCTCAGCTGTTTGGACTGCTCGGCGATGGCAGGGGGCGGGCCCCCAATGCGTTGAGTGGCGCGGATCGGCAACAGATCGAAGCCGAGTTCATCGAGTGGCTTTGCTGTTCCGGGAGGGGCTACCCACGGCTCGACAAGGAAATTGACTGGCTCAGCGGAGAATTGACGGTGCCGACCGCGTCGGTTTGGAATATCCTTGACGGCTCGGGTGAGCTAGAGGCCGAGCTGATGAGGTTCAACGTCTTTTGCAGGGCTGTCGCCGAAGCTCGGCGATGCGGCCTTCGGCCGGAAATCGAGGACTTCCGGCAAGCGGAACTTCAACTGGCCAACGCCCATCGTGTGGGCTCATGGAATGAGCTCCTCGATTGCAAAGGAAGTGGTTCGTCCTTCTCCAAGCGCCTGAGCATACATTGTACTCAACTTGCTCTGACCAAATGCCTTCGACGGACATCCTTGTTCGGAGAGGCTCCGTCAACGAAGCCGAGAGAGGTTTTGTTATGGCACCCCTAGTAGAAAGCCAGACGCCGGGCAACAGCGTTTGCATGCTCTTCACTGACATCGAGGGTTCGACAAACCTGGTGGATTCTTATCCCGACCTCTACGATGAGATGCTCCTTCGGCACAACGAGTTGCTGCGCAACGCCATCCACTCCTATGGTGGCGAGGAAATAAACGTTGTTGGCGACTCTGTATTCGCACTCTTTCCCGCCTCCACCCAAGCGGTTCAGGCAGCGATTGACGCCCAATTTGCTCTAACGAAAGAAGTATGGGCTCAAGGATGCAAGCCACTGGTGCGGATGGGCCTGCATTCCGGACCTGTGAGAAGACACGACGACACCATAACCGGGATAGAGGTGCATCGTGCGGCTCGTATCGCATCGGTGGCACACGGAGGTCAGATCGTCATTTCGAACGTTGTCCGCGATGAGCTGGCAGAAGGCCTCATCGGAGCGACCGTGAAGGTCCGCGATCTCGGATTTCATCGCCTCAAGGATCTTCGCTATCCTGAAGCGCTGTTCGATCTGGTGGTCCCGGGACTACAAAGCGAATTTGCACCTATCTCATCGATCGGCGCCAATCGCACCAACCTCCCGTCCGATTTGCCGGTTCTCTACGGTCGGCGCCTGGAATTAGCCCGGCTAAATCAAATCCTGGCGGATAAAAAGAGCCGTATTGTTACGCTGACGGGCGCCGGCGGCGTGGGCAAGACAAGCCTGGCGATGCACGCTGGCAGATCGGCGCTGAGCTTGTTTTCACGGGGCGTGTTTTTCATACAGTTGAGAGAAATTGACAATCCGGACCTGATCGGTTCGGAGATCTGCAAGGCCATAGGCCTGCAAGAGGCACCCGGTATCTCCGCCATCGAAACGGTGTGCAACTCGCTGGGCGGCGCTGAGGTGTTGTTGATATTCGACACCTTTGAGCATCTGGTCGAAGCGGCACCGGTCATCAATGCCATTCGCAAAACATGTCCGGCGACCACCGTTCTGAGCACCAGTCGTGAGCCCCTCAAATTGCGCGCGGAGACGGAATTCGTCGTGCCTCCCCTCAGCGTACCGGACGAAGGGGAGGGCTTCGATCGGATGCTGGAGAACCCGTCCGTGCAGCTCTTCGAGAAGTTCGCACGCCGCGAGCGGCCGGACTTCAGCCTGGGGGATGACACATTGGGGCCGGTATCCAGAATATGCCGGAAACTTGACGGGCTACCACTGGCGCTTGAATTGGCAGCCTCGCAGGTAGGACTCCTCAGTGTAGCCGAGCTGGAGGACCGCCTTCAAAGCAGTATGCAAGACCTTCGCAGTAAGGCGCGGGATATTGATCCCCGTCACCGTACCCTTCGTCTGATGATCGGATGGAGCGACCATCTCCTGACGGAAAGCCAGCGTCGGGTTTTTTATGCGTCGGCCGTCTTCAACGGCGGGTTCGGTCTTCGTGCCGTCGCCTCCTTGTTCGAGGACGACATCGATGTCGTTGACCACGTGGAAGCTCTTCTGGACAAAAGCCTCTTGTTCAGAACGACGGCTCTGGGCCATCCGCGTCTCAACATGCTGGACACGGTTCGCGATTATGCGCTCGACAAACTGCAAGGGTCGGATGGGTACGAAACGATCCGCGACCGTCAGGCGGACTATTTTACCGAGCTCGTCCTATCCGCAGCGCCAAACGTGATGAGGTTCAACCAGCGCGATTCGGTCGAGCACCTGATGCAAGAGTCCGGGAACATTCGGGTGGCACTCGAATGGCGAATGAAGCAATCCAGCGCCTTTCAATCCGCCAAGCTCATCGAGGCGCTGACGTGGCTCTGGATATCGAGAGGCCAGTTTTCGGAAGCGAGAACATGGTCGGACAAGGCTTTGCAACATGCGCGGACCACAGGCGAACCAGAGCCGTTGGCGCGCATTTTGAACTCGGCCGCATTCATCCGGTACATGTCCGGTGATCCTGAAACAGCGCGTGAAAATGGCGTTGAAAGTCACCGTATCTACAGCGAGTTGGGGCACAAGGCCGGAATTGCGAATGCCGGGATCATTGCCGGCATTGCCAAAGCCACCACAGGTGACCCCGAGGCAGGCGGTGCTTTGATCGTGGAGTCATTCGAACTGGCGAAGCTGATCGGTGACGACCATGGAACCGTGGTTGCCCTTATTGCAATTGGGGAAGGAACACGCGCCGAAGGGGACGACGCGGCCGCCGAGGCCTACTATCTGGATGCCCTCAAACTGCTCGACAAACTGGGTGACACCTATTGGCATGGCCACCTGTTGCAAAACCTTGCCCATTTCAGACTGCACAACGGTGATTGGAGGAACGCGGCGGCGCTCGCTGGCGAGGCCCTGGCCATCGGCGAGAGATATGACTACCCGATGGTGGTGAACCTTGCTGTCGCAGCGATAAGCGGAGTGCTCGCAGCGAAAGAGAATTGGGACGGTGCTGCTGAAATCATCGGGGCAGTGAATGGTCGTCTTGCTCGCCTGGGCGTCCGGTTTGAACCGACAGACGATGCCGATTTTCAAAGAATCGTGTCTGCGGTTCGCAAGGCATCAGGAAACAAGCGATTCGCCCACGCGAGCGAAAAAGGCGCCAAGCGCCCATGGGAGGAGATACTCTCGTCATGCCGCGCCGCCGTTGCAAGTTAGGGGCTGTTCTAGGATCGTTTCTCGAATGGCGACCACGTCCGGTAAACCGTTCTCGATGCGGCGCGGAAGTACAAGTCTCGGTGCAATCAGGCCCCCGCAACCAAACTCTCATAAGACTTTCAACACTTTGATCGGCCTCCTTCGGGAGGCCGAAGTCGTTTTTTACCCCTAGCACAACGCTAGCACAGAACTGGCCCCCCATTTGACGCGTCCTTGTGAAAGCACGGCGATCGCCGAAGCTACACCACTCCCTGGGACGTCATCCACTACAGCGCCGCTCGATCAACGTGAGACGCTGAGGCGCATCTTGTCTTGGGTCCGTCGGAGTTGCGTTGGGGCCGCCGATACTTGACGGTGATGATCCGGAACGAGACATCAGCATCCGACAGTCCCCTAACATGGGCGCGCTCAGGCCGGGGACATGATTGCACCCGGCGGCCAAGTACAACACCAACTGGCCGGCAGAGACGCAGCGATTGGCGTTCTCTGTCACCTTGTATGTTTGCGCGCCGATGTTTGAGAGATCGGGAATACCGGAGATAGTTCGAGTCACGTAGAATCGTTGATGAAGATACCGAATTGGACAGAACCAAAGAGAAGACCGTTTGCCGCGGCTGCCCTACTCTCTATCCTGCGTCGACAGTACCGACCCCCCTTGATTGCAGGCGCCGATATCGTTGCAGGAACATCCGAATCGTCTCGTCAACGACTTCGTCAGCCGCAAAGGGTAGGCTTTCGCGACCGATCATCCAGGGCCATAGAGATAGCTCGTTCAGCATCCCCATGAACTGGTGGGCCGCAAGCGACGGGTTGTGGCAGTCCAGGATGCCAGCCGTAGTGAGATGGGTGAGATAGTGCACGAGCCTCTCGGTCTGGGGCTCCATGACCGCGGCAAACTCCTCGGCGATCCAAGGGAAGTGGCGGGAGTCGGCCACCAGCATCCGAAGAAAGCCACAGTATTCCGGGTGCCTGTGCAGCTCTAGAATCGCGTGCGCGACGACACGGAGAACGTCCTCGACGTCGCGGTGTGGCTCGAGGCCGGTCGGAAGCGCGGCCTCGAGTTGCCGCGACACCCCGCGGAGCATCTCCCGGAAGATCTCTTCCTTCGTTGCGAACTGGTTGTAGAGCGTCCGGCGCGCTACGCCGGCCGCCGCCGCTAGTTCGTCCATGCTGACGGAACCGAAGCCCCGTTCCAGGAACAGCCGCCCAGCCGCCTCGATGATCGCCTGCCGCGACCCGGCATGCCGGAGTTTCGGACTGGCGCCATTTGAAGCTCTGCTGACATTCATGATCGCCCCCGTTGCACTCACGAGTGCTCCACTTCATGTACTGCATGGTGTAGTGCAACACAAGGACCAAGTAGGTCGTCTGACCGATCCGGTCCTTCATGCTGAAGCTCCAGGGTCGCCATTTTCTAATCGGCTCTAATTCCCGCCGTAACCGGTGTTGCTATCAGGCGGCGGATATTCGCCCGCGACGGAGATGTTTCCCGAGACCTTGTACGCGATTCGCAAATTGGCGGCGGCAGCCTGAAGCCAGGCGACTGCAGCTTCCGTTGTCCATACCGTGCCATCCGGTGGCAGGCTCTCAAACAGGCCCACCATCATCAGGTTCACAGTTTGGGGGGGCGCGCTGCCGTCCCGCTGGTTCGAGCCGCTGTTCCCAGCGCCAGCGGACGGCTCGGGTTGGCCCTGATTATAGGTGCCCGCATAAATCCCTTTAGAGGAAGCCGCATAGGCTGCGCCGGTAGACCCCGATGAAGTCGCGTAGACCGCGCTCGAAGATGTCCCCCCAGACGAACCCGAAGGGGACGAACTCGAGTAACTGGAGCGAGAGGAACCCTGGGAAGAGCCAGACCCTGATGGGTAATAATATGTGTTCCCACTTCCGCTCGAAGCGATCGCGGCACCCGTGGTTACTCCGACCGCATATCCGCCAAGCGCGTAGGCCGCGCGGCGATAATTGCCACGGCCATAACTATAGTCTCCGCTCACATCCTCGCCATAGCCGCCGCCAAAGCTGTCGCGGCTATAGTATCCACGGCCAAAGTATCCGTTACCGTTACCAGAAACGTTGATATCGCCGGAATTGTTCATAGTCACGTTGCCCGAGTCCCTCGCGGCGATATTGCCGCCGGAATTCACGAAGGTGCGGTTCACATTGATTTTATCGCCGGGAGGAAACGTGTCGCGACTGATGTTGCGGGGGGAGCTTTTACCCCCGCGCCCTTCTACAAGTCGCCGCTGGGGGGCATTGCCAATTGGCTCACGGGTCAGGCGCTCCATCGGCGTGCGGGCCGGGTGCTTCATCGGCGCACGGGTCTGGCGCTCAGTCGGTGCGCGGTCCAGGCGCTCCATCGGCGGGCGAGCCAAACGCTCTATCGGTGGACGCGCCAGTCCGCCCTCCGGCAGGCGCGGCAGTCCGCCCGGCGGCGGAGCAAATTGGCCGAAAGCAAGGTCCGGTGTAGCGATAGATAGTACGAGAAGGGCCGACAAGGTCCGTGTCACATGGTTCATCACTTGCTCCTTTCCGCTTCCGGCGCACTGGCCGCGGTGAGCTCAATCCGTTTCGCGTCAGCGGGAGGCCGGAAGGCGAATCCGGTTCCGGATGGAGTGGGTTGCGTTTTCCAGCTCGTAAACTCAGCGATGAAACGGGGTTGGCCCGGCAGTGACCGGTGGGTGACGATCAACCGATGGGGGGTGGCTGCTTTACTCTTTTCCACCCACAGTTCCAAGTCGATGCCAGACTTCTGGATGAAGTACAGGTGCCGGCACTCGACACCATCCACGTTGGCTGTCCCGACCTGCCAAGCGGCGATGGCATCGCTCAACAGCACTTTGTCGGGAGCGTTGGTAAAAAGGCCGGTGAGAGGATAATCGACATTTGTCTTCTCCAGGACCTCATTGAGTGCCGACGGAATGTCGCCCGATGCGGCAATCACCGCGTATTCCTTGCTGTCTGGGAAGAAGATCGAGGCGGACTTGCCGTCGTAAAACAGGTTGTGACTACCGTCATCGCCGGTCGATTCGACGGCGATTTGGTTGGGACGGTGCACGACGATCTTCATCGTATGAAAAATGTGAAGCGGCTGCCCGGACACGTCCAAATAGACTCTGATGGTTTTGGCCGTTATCGACAAGTCTCTGGCCAGGAGTGTCTTGCTCATTTGCGAAACGGCGGCCGCGGCTTCATCACTGATCGCCGGCTTGAATCGCGAAACTGATTCCTCTGCTCGGGCTACCGGCAACGCGGCGAAACCCACACACACGCCGAAGCCAACGATCCGAACGGCGTTTTGTAAGTTAGTAATCACCAGTGCCCGCCATGGTGGCAACGAGCCGGCCGTCGTAGATGCGTTGTTGGCTAGAGGTGTCGTCGCGGCCGCGATACCGGTGCGTTCACATCTCGCAAGGCTGCTATTCCGGCGCTCGCCGTCGGCCGATGAATCCGCGGCGGCCGGATCACACGCAGCCTTCAGGACGGCCACGTCTGAACCATTGCAAACTTCCATGTTCAATACCCTTCACGATCACATTTGCACTAACTAGTGCAAATTGTTTATACTGCACTGTGCAGTGCAAAGCAATAGGGCTTGTTGACAACGCCGGTTCGCCGCAGCCTTTGACCGCGCAGCACTGGGCGGCGAAGCAGACGAGGCTTAATGGCGCGCTGATCACTTTCAGGCACATCACGGTACGTGATAGCTAGGTTGCACCGCTCCGCAAAAGCAGGCGTGGGCGCGATGACGCGTGGGTACTTGTGAGCTTCCGGTTAGGAAAGGACCGCCGTCGACCGACGGCCGTGGATCTGCATCATGTGCCATCAGATGCTATCATTTCGACGACCCGGATGGGTTTGGAGGACCTTCCTTCTAAAGGGCGATCTGTGCGCGGCCTTTGGCCATGGGACAGCAGATACTGGTGGAATTTGCTATCGAACTGCGGATTTCGGATTAACGGGGCACCGATTCCGGTAAATCGCGGACAGTCGTTTCATTAATTCCCGGACGGTTTCACAGGATCGACTTCCGTCCGCCTTGTCGGGCGAAATGAAAAACTGACCCCTCCTCGGCGGTCACTGCCACGGCCCGCAAAATCGCCGTCTTGTTCTACAATACCCTGCGGCACGGTATGGAATACAGCGATACGGGAGCCTTCCACTACGAGGAGCATTACCGTCGACGCGTCCTCACCAATCTCAAGCGAAGAGCAAAGTCGTTCGGGTATACCCTACAGCCCGCGCCGACATCCGGCTGAATGTTTCTTAGGAATTTCGAAAGCCATTGCGGCCAGCCAGCCTCACCTCACATGCGTGAACCACATCCCCTGACATTTCGAAATCGAAGAATTTCTCGATCTCCATCTATGGTCCTTCCCTCGAGCACGACTTCGTTTTCATCGGAGCCAATGACGTGGGGAAACAGGAGTCCGGATCGAGCAGCAAGATACTCGGCTTGAGACTCGCTGCACCGACCGGTGACGGGCGACGTGTGCCAGATTTTCGGCTTCTGCGCCGTTTCAAGGAGCCGTATCTCGCTAGCTTCAGCCGTCGGCGGCAGAGAAGCGCAAAGGGCAACAAAGGCAACGGTCCAGCGGTCAAATCCCAACACAGTCTCCTTGGATGTTGCGGCTGTCGAAAACGTTAACGCTCAAATGACGAAGCAACCGGCTGCGGGCGGTCAACGACCGCGCTCTGGCGGTTCCGCTGTTGAGGTTGATCGCCGACGTCATAATGGCGCCGGTCCATTCGCCGGAGATCATTTTCGGCAGATACTTCTGCTTCAGTTGCTCGTTGCCGTGGTCGGCGATCGCCTCGACCGCGCCACGGGTGAGACCCGAGAAAAGACCGAAGGAGAGGTTGCTGGAGGACAGCATCTCATCGAACAGGATCTGCAAGACGCGCGGCAAGCCTTGACCGCCATATTCCGGATCGCCGGAGAGCCCGGGCCAACCGGCTTCGGCGAAAGCCTTGTAGGCGTCGGCGAAGCCTTTCGGTGTCGTCACCAGCCCATCTTCTAGCTTGCAGCCTTCCTCACCACCGGAGCGGTTGAGCGGTTCGAGTATCTCGGCGCAGAACTTGCCGCCTTCTTCGAGAACGCTTGTTGCGAGCTCGGTGTTGACCTCTTCGCAGCCCGGAAGTGCCGTCATCTGTGCATCGAAGTCGAAGACCTCGCCGAGCAGGAATGTCATGTCGTCAACAGGGGGGTATAGCCAGTCATGGGATTTCCTTGCCTTTAGTTCAGTTGCGCAGCGGCTTGCCGGTCACCAGCATGTGCTTGACGCGATCGACGGTTGCCGGCGTTGCGATAAGTTCGATGAAGGTCTGTTGCTCCAGCGCGATGACCTAGTCTTCTGTCAGCGGTCTCAGGGGACCGGCGGACGCGCCGCCGGTCAGCACGTTGGCGAGCGCGCGTCCGACCACGCCGTCATGGGCGGTGGTGCGTCCGGCCAGCGCTTCGCCGTCGATGATGTTGCCGATCGCGGACGCCCCGGACGAACCGGCCATCGACACCACCGGCGGTTCTGGCGCGACATAGTTTTCCGCCAGCTCCAGCGCCTTACCTTGGCATCGGCGAGTAGTCGACTGCGGTTCATGCTGATGTTGTCGGACGGTCGGAGGAAGCCGAGCTTGCGGGCTTCGAAGGCGCTTGCAGACATTTTCGCCGGACGTCGAGTCCCGCATTGGCGAGATGGGCGGCGATGCCTGACCCCATGATGCCCGCGCCTATGACGGCGGCCTTCTTGATCGTGGACATGACTATGCGGCCTCCAGCACCATCGCGATACCCTGACCGCCGCCAATGCACTGGGTGGCGAGCGCATGACGCCCGCCGTCGCGCTTCAGGAGGAGCGATGCCTTGCCGACGAGGCGCGACCCTGTCGCGCCGAGCGGATGACCAAGCGCGATCGCGCCGCCATCGCGGTTGAGGCGGGCCGGGTCGATGTCGAGGTCGCGGCAGCAGGCGAGCACCTGCACGGCGAAGGCCTCGTTCATCTCGATCACGTCGAGGTCGGCCGCGGAGATAGCGGCGCGGTTCAGCGCCTTGCGGGTGGCTTCGACCGGGCCGATCCCCATGATTTCAGGCGCGCAGCCGGCAATGGCATAGCCGGCGACGCGGGCAAGCGGAACCAAGTTGTGGCGCTTCACGAAGGCTTCCGAGCAGACGAGAGTGGCGGAGGCGCCGTCGGTGAGCGGAGAGGAATTGCCGGCCGTGACCGAGCCGTCAACCTTGAAGGCGGTCTTGAGGCCCGCAAGTTTTTCGGCATCCGTCTCGCGCGGGCAGCCGTCGGAGGTCACGTCGTCCACTGGCGCGATCTCGGCGGCAAGCCGGCCGTCGGCTCGGGCTGCGAGCGCCTTCTGCTGGCTCTCCAGCGAATAGGCGTCCTGTTCCTCGCGCGAAATATTGTAGCGATCGGCGAGGTTCTCGGCGGTCAGGCCCATGTTGAGGAAGGCGGTGCGTTGACCGTCGTTCCAGACCGTGTTCGGCAGGGGGGTGAAACCCATCATGGGCACGCGACTCATGCTCTCGACGCCGCCGGCAATGAAGGCGTCGCCTGCACCCAAGGAGATGGCGCCGGCCGCCATCTGGACCGCTTGCATGGAAGAACCGCACCAGCGGTTGACGGTCGAGCCGCCAACTGATTGCGGCAAACCGGCGATTAGGGCCGCGCAACGGGCAATGTTTAAACCCTGTTCCCCTTCCGGGAAGGCACATCCGAGGTTGACGTCCTCGATCTCTGCCGGGTCGATACCAGAGCGACCGACCAGCCGCTTGATGACGCTGGCAGCCAGATCGTCCGGGCGGACGCCGGCAAACGCGCCGCGGTGAGCGGGCGTGAAGGGGCTGCGCAGGTAGTCGACAACGTAGATTGCGGTCATGGCTCTTTTCTTGTGCGTGACGGACGCGTCACATGCGGGGATAGCTCGGGCCGCCGCCCTCGGGCAGGACCCAGATGGAGTTATGCGGCGGATCGTTGATGCCGCAGGTTTTGCAGTGCACGCAGCTCGGCGCGTTAATCGTGAGACGCTGGCTGGTCCTCGATATGTTCGACAGAAACACCGATGACGAGTGTCAGGGTCAACATGCCGACGCCCTTAGAAGCATTGACGTCCGACCCCGACACTCGAGACCAAAGCGAGAAGCGTCAGCGACCACTTTTCTCGGGACGAGCTTAAGCGACGGACGCGTCGATTGCTCGCAGCACGCTCGGGCGTTTCAGCATTTGGTCGTAGAAGGAGCCCAACGCGGCGGGCAGATCGATGTTCAGCGCTTTTGCCCAGTATGTGACGTAAAACAGCGCAGCATCGGCCACACCGGGCCGGGAGCCCGAGAGCCACGGGGTCTTGCCCAATAGAGTGGAGACGTGGTGCAGACCGTCTGTCGCCACCCGCAGTCCATGGGCGCGCAATTCTTCCTGAGCGGACGGAGACGAAACGAATTTGCCAGGCATGAGGGCGAGCGCAAAGCCGCGCATGTGAACCGTGCCCACAATGAACTCCATTGCCTCGATCACCCGCGCCGCGGCGTCGGAGCCGCTAGGAATGAGCCCAGCCTCTGGAAAGCGCCACGCAAGCCAGAGAGCAATGGCCTGGAACTCGGTCAACACCGTCCCGTCATCGCGAAGCAGTGCGGGCACTTTGCCCTTGGGGTTGACGGCCAGGAATGCGGCGTCGCGCTGCTGTCCAGATGACAGATCGATCATGGCGACCTGGTGCGGAACGCCGATTTCCTCGAGAAGGATCCGGATCCCCAGCGAACAGGATCGGGGAGCATGAAAGAGTTGCATAAATCTGACCTTTGCTTCTGAAGTTGACTTGACCGGCGCTCTTAGGCCTGCGCGAGGCTGAAGGCGAACTCGGTTTCCCAGGCAGCGAGTTCCGTGAGCTTCCACTCGCGCGGAGCCATGGGATAGTGCCCGTGCCAGGGACGCGCCTCGCACATGTTCAGTTCCGGGATGAATACGTCCATATCTGTATAGAGTTCGATCAGCACCTGATCGGGGTCGTAGTGATAGCCGGCAATGTTGTGACCGGCGGTATGGCGCGACGGGCCCCATTTCACCGGAAGACCGCGCTCGGCCAGCAGATCGCACGCCATGGCGTGGCTGGCATTACCCTTGAGCTGGAAGGCGATGTGGTGGACCCGGTTGTCCGGCATGCTCACCACATTGACGACATGGTGTTCGCGGTTGCAGGTGATGAAGTTGGAGATGCCGGCGATCGTGTCGGTGAACCAGAAGCCCAGAAAGTCCATGAAGAAAGTCTTCAGCTTCGGACCTTCGGGCGAGATCACAGCCACGTGTCCGAGCCGGAGCGGCGACACGCCGGTGCGCTTGAAGCCGGGTGCAGGAGCATCGATGTCGGTATAGAGCTGGAGCGTGGTGCCTGGCACCGGCTCGACCTCGACCAACTCGCGGATCCCCGGCTGGCTGTCGGACTTGATCTGAGCGCTCAGGCCGTAAGCGCCGAGTTCTCCTACAAGCTCCTTCAGATCAGTGCCGGGATTGAGCTGGAAGCCGAGATGGCCCATCGCCTTCCGCTTGGCCTGACGCAGGACGATGTTGTGGTGCTCATAGCCAATAGACAGATAGCTTTCTCCCTCATGACCGGTTGCAGTCTCCGTCATGCCGATTGCTTCTGCGTAGTGATCCTTGGCGCGCACGATATCGGGCGTTTCCAACGCCACATATCCCAGTTGGAACACTCTCGGGGCGAATTGTTTCTGCATAGTTTTCTCCATTCATGTTTGGTGCTGTCTGGGTGCCGAACTATGGCCGTCCAGACGATATGCGGCATGGAAACTGCCGAACTTCACTCACGAGCAACCGCGAAGCTAGGCACTCGAGGCGTTTCCAGAAGCCGGGTCAGAACGAGTACCCCACCTTGACGGCGGCGCTGACCACATCATTGTCCGCGAAGCTGCCGAACGAACCCGAAGCGTCACCGAACTGGTAATACGAGACAGCGGTCGTCACTTTCAGTTTGTTCTTCGTGTAGATCGCCCCGAGCGTTGCCCCCCACAAACCGTCCGTTGCGTCGATTGGCGCGTCAGCCGATATGTCGGTCTTTGGCTCGTAGGTCACAGCCGTGAAACCCGCCCAATTCTCGTTGAGCATCTGCACTACGCCGAGCCTGTACGTTGTCGTGTCGTTGAAGTGGGTCAGTGAGCCCAAAGGATAACCCGGTGGACTGATTGTGGTTTCGCTCCATTCGGCCCAGCGAACCGTCGCGAAGAGCAGCGTCGAATGACTGATCGGGGCCTGAAGATCGATGTTAACTGATTGGGGGGTCTCGACGTTCGTCGTCCCTACGTAAGCGCCGGAAGTGTCGAGATCGTAGTCGATCGCCGAGCTATAGGTGACTGCGACCCGAACATGGGCCTCCGGAATTTCAAACGCACCCCCGACCACGTAGCCCGCCGCCCATTTGTCTTCAAAGTCGACGTTGGCGAAACCCGCTGGCACGCCGCCTGTAAAGACTGAGATATCAGTGTTGCCGCCGAGACGCTGAAGTCTGGGGCCGCCGAAGACACTGAAACGATCCGTGAGCTTGTAGCGCAGCAAGCCTGTGATCGCGAACGACTCGACTTCTCCCGTCAGCCCGGACAGCGGCCCGCTATTGTACTCGAGGTTGCGCCCGTAAGGATTGTCTACGATGACCGCTCCCGAGAATTGCTCATTGATATCGGCCTTGAAGCCGCCAGTGTAAAATGGAAGCGTGGGTGCGGTGTCGCCCGAAGCAAAAGGGGGCCCAACGGCTGTGATCTGCCCCTCCACGCTCGGACTGGCAAAACCTAACCCAAACTCGACGTAGCGTCCTGGCTCGAAGAGGATGTCATTCGGCTGCCCCAGAATATCGAACCCTCCCGCGACCGCGGGTGCTACGAACAGACAGCTAAAGAATCCAGTCAGCAAATTGATAGCTTTCATGCGGGTCTCCCTCCTCAGAGACGCGTCGCTTTTGCGCGAAGCCCAAGGCAATCGGCATTTCTCACTTTGGCTGCAGCACCTGCGCCTCCGCCTCCAGCCAGGCGGCTGCTTCAGGCCAGGGGTTGGATCAGGTCACACTTCGGCCCTTCACCCCCGGGTGATGGGCTGTGGTGAGGGCGGCGACGTGCGCGCGTCCTGGTCCCGCCGAGGTCACGCGTCTACGATTTCGAGCAGTTGCCTGCCGAAATCGACGGTGCGGTCATCGCTGCGCATCTCGGCACGCACAATGTCGCCCGGCGCGAGGTAATGTGCATGTGCAGTCGCTTCCTGGACGATCGCAACCTTCCGCTCCGAATCCCTGAAGAGCCTGGTCGTTAGAATTTGGCCGAGAGGGGCGGTCGCTTGCAGGATCACACCGCCCGGCGTTCCGGTCAGGATGAGGTCGCCTGCCGACAGGTCCATCAGGGACGAAATGTCGTTGAGGCAGGTTTCCGGGCGAAAGATGAGGTCCCGCGTGTGAGCGGACTGCCGCAGTTCGTCATTCAGCCAGAGACGGATCTCGATCCTGTCGAGCAGATCAGCGACCTCGTCAGGCTCCGGAATGACCAGCCAAGGCCCGCATGGGCAGAAGGTGCGGGCGCTTTTTCCACGGAACCACTGCAAGAAGGCTTCGCCGAACATGACGTCGCGGGCGGACACGTCGTTGCACAAGACGAGTCCACCGATGAAATCGCCGAGGGTCCCTCGGGTGACGTGATCGCCTGCACTTAGTGATCGCTTCAGGACAAGCCCGAGTTCCACTTCATAGTCGAGCATCTGACACCCGGCGGGCCGAATAACCGGTTCGAATGCTCCCGACAGCGATGACGCGGCCTTCATGAACAGCAGGTTCGTCTGACGTGGAGCATGCCCCGATTGATCGGCGTGATCTGCATAGTTCAGACCCTGGCAGACGATCTGCGCCGGCGCCGTGACGGGGCTCAGAATGTTTGCTGAACTGGTCGCGAACCGCTCAGCGCCTGCCCGCGCCTTGAGCTCTGCAGGAGTAAGGCGCAGGATGTCGGCTGTTGAGACGAAGGTGCCCCCGAGCGGTGCAATCTCGTCTCCGTCAACTATCCCCCACAAGGGTTCGCCGCCAATCGTAAATCGGGCCACTTTCACTACCATTTCATTTCCTTTCCTTGGAGGGGGCTGCATCGAAAGCGGTCCGAATGTCGACTCAGAGCGCTCTTTGAGGATCGAAGCGCGGTCAAGCGCGGTCCTTGCCCTTGAGGTTCCCGTATCGCTCGCGATAGTTCTCGATCGTGTCCATCGCACCGCAGAACTCGACATTGTGCCAGTCGGGGTCGTAGAGATAGCAGGCGACGTTGCCACCGGTTTCGCCGTCGCCCAAAGGCGGTTCGCTGTTGTGGCGGACCGGACCGTAGTTCAATTGGAAACCGTGGGTCTGCTGTTGCTTGGCAAAGGTCAGGACATCCTCCAGTTGGTTTCCTTTCACTTCGAGCGCGAAATGGAAGAAGCTCATGCCCGAAGGCACGGTGATCCTGCCGGAGGGGTCGTACTCCTCGACGAGCACGAGGCATTCCTCGTGGTCGGTTGCGCTCATGTAGCAGCAGCGAATGCGCCACCCTTCCTTGAAGGGATGTGGTTCGGGCTCGCAGGTGCGGCTGTGGATCATGCCGGCAACCTTCTCGTACCAGGCTCGGCTTCGCGCGATGTCGCGCACATAGATCGAGAGCTCCCCAATGTGAGAAACGAGTGAAGGCCTGAAGACGCCGTAGTCTTCCGTCTTGTTGGAGAACCGCCGCTTCGTCAGCGTCGGCCACAACAGCACCAGTTCGCGGAACCATTTCCGCTTCAGGAGGCCCGCGAAACGTAGCTTGAAGGGGGGCAGGACGTTCGGGGGAACGAATGCGGTGCTGGTCATCTGCTGGGCTCCTCAATGATCTCAATCCAATGCTGGTCTGGGTCCCGGACGCAAAAGGCACGCGAGACAGGGCGCGCGGAGGCAAGCATGCGCCCTTCGCGGACGGAGAGGCCCATCTCTCCTGCGCGGCGCCTGACGTCGTCGAATGCCTCTGCGTCCTTCACCGCTAACGCGAAGTGCAGCATGGAATTGTTGTCCATCTTCAGCTTGTGGTGCTTCACCAGGCAGAGGTCGTGATGGTGGAAGCCGAACGAGAAGAAGTGCATTTCCTGCTGCGACAAGCGCATTGCTGCGCTGCTGTCTGGGTGGTTGAGAGCGGAGAACTGCAAGTCGAAAAGCTTGATATAGAAAGCCTTTGAGCGCTCCAGGTCGGTCACGTAGAAGACGTGGTGCTGAAGCTTGGTCACGGGGATCCGAGTTGGAGCATTCATGACTGGTTTCCTGACTGATAGTTTGCCCAAGAGAGTGCTGGCGCCACGTTCTCGTAACGGGCAAGGTTGATCGCCATGGTCGACGTCCTCTTCTTCTCGCTGATTTTCAGAGGAACTGCGCCTTGAAGGCGTAGCGACCCAGCTTTTCACGGAGAGGGCTCGAATCGCCCTCTGTTGCAATTCTTGCGAGAAGCCCGAGCCGGGCGTCTTGAACAACCGAGAGCGATTCGAGCTTCACGCCGGCAGATGCCGCCTCCTGACGTACGACATCCTCGATCTCCAGCATCGACAATGCTGGTTTGAAGATCTTGCCGACGGATGTGATCGGCAGCGCGGCCAGAATCCTGACTGATCTGGGATGTGCGGCGCGCTCTGGAATTCGGCCGACAGCATGAGCAAGCAGATCCGCCTCCGATGCCGTTGTTCCCGGCTTCAGCTGAACGTAGAGGACCGGCAGTTCTCCAGCACGCTCATCGGGCCGTCCAACCGCTGCGGCGAGTTGCACCGCCGGGTGATCCTGCACTGCATTTTCGATTAGCTTGGGATCGATGTTATGGCCGGCCCGGATGATGAGTTCCTTCTTGCGACCCGTCAGCCAGAAATAGCCGTCCGCATCCTGGCGGGCGAGATCGCCCGTGTTCATCCAGCGCTCGCCGTCGATCTCAAGCCAAAGACCCTTGTTGTGTTCGGCATTGATATAGCCGGCGAAGACGTTCGGCCCATGGATCGCGAGCACGCCGACCTCTTCCGTTCCGGCGAATCCGGTGAAGCCGCCGGAATCGTCAAGTCTGATCACTGCCATTTGCTGGTAGGGGAGGCGCAGGCCGATAGAGCCGATGCGTCGCTCGCCTTCGGGAGGATTGATACTGGAAACACAGGCGCCTTCCGTCAGGCCGTAGGCCTCCAGAATGCGAATTCCCGTCGCTTTTTCGAAATTGCGGAACAGTTCCACGGGCATCGGTGCGGCGCCGCAAAAGCCGTAGCAAACGCTCGAAATGTCGCGGCCGCCGACCGGCACCTGCAGCAGTGCGGAGTAGACAGTAGGCACGCCCGAGAAGGCCACTACGCGATAATGTTCAACGATCTCCCAGAAGGACGGAATAATCCCCTCTCCGCGATAGCCCTGATGCGTCCCCATGACGACATGTGCGCCCTGCGCCCAGGGGATCAGGCCCGTCACCAACTGCCCATTGACGTGGAAAAGCGGCAGGCCGCAGAAAATCGTCTTGCCTGGCGCGAAGGCGTCGCCAATGAAGGATCGGCTTGACCAGGCATCGAACACTTCCGAGAAGTGGGTGCGCGCGGCGATCTTGGGCAGCCCGGTCGTGCCGCCTGTGCACAGATACGAGGAAATGTCTTCAGCCTTGGGCGCGTCGAAGGTCAACCGATCTCCAGGGTTTCCAGCCATCTCCTGGCGCAGACTGAGAACAGGAACGGCGACGCCGTCGAGGACCTGGGGCACGTCGGCGTCGGTGTTGCCGAGATATGGGGCGAGACTGACGGTCAGAACCCCTTGCAGGTCCGGCGCATTTGCGGCGGCCCTGATCGCCTTCTGCCAGATGTCGGTTCCCGGTAAAGGGGCCAAAGTGACGAGCCATTTTGCCTTCCCGGTAACAAGAAGCTCGGAGATCTGTTCCGCCTCAAGAAGTGGATTGATGGCAAAGGCGATGCCCGCTGCCTCGCCGCCCCAGATTACGAAATGCGTTTCGGGCAGGTTGGGCAGCACGAACGCGACGACGTCGTTGCGACCTATTCCCAACCGCCGCAGGGCATTGGCTGTCCTCGTGATGTCAGCGAGGAGCTCCGCGTGCGTCCAGACGAAGGGATCACGGAAATCGTCGACGCGCGGAAAGAAGGAGAGGGCAGGTTGATCCGGCGCGATAGCGGCGCCGCGCACCAGCACCTCGTAGGTGCTGCCCGGCAAGCCGCGCTCGGAAAGTGGCACCTGCTCGAACGCCTCGACGTCGCGAAGAGCAACAATCGGACGCCCGACATCGTAGGGGGTTGTTGCGAGCATTGTCATCTTCCTCCCAATAGATCCGCGCTGGCCAACATCGGCAGCGAAAGCACCTTAAAATTGTAGCCTGCCGAGCTTTCTCTGGTTCGGCCTTCAGGGCTGGACGCATGAACTGCGCCGCCGCCAATCCTGCATCCCGCCACGTTCTATCGCCTTGCGGCGCCAGAAAAACTGCAGCCAGACCTGTGCCGGCAATCATCGTTCAGCATTGAAGGTCCCGTTCCGGAGAGGCTCAATACAGAAGGAAATCAAGCCTTCAGCCGTGATGAGCGAGCGCCTGAACTGGAAGTTTTTGATGGCTTTCGGCTCCCAGAGTGCGGCCGTTGACGCGCAAAAGCACTCCGCGGCTCGCAGACTGTCCTGTCGGCGAAATTCCTGAGCGCAGACGCCCTCCAAGACATATTCAGCGATGACGTCTCTCACGCGTATTACGTGTGCCTCAAAGGCGGTCCAGCGTTCCTCGTCTGCGACCGTGAGCAGCTCGAAGAGCTTTTCCTCATCCCGCATGAGTGCAAGAGCACTTCGATGCAGCCCCAGCATGAACTCTCGGAGCCTCTGCGCACTCGTGAACCTTCCGAAATCTGGATGCGTGGGGGGAAAATTGTCATCGAGCACGCGCGCAACAAGCGCGTCGTGTATCGCCAGCTTGGAAGGGAAGAACCTGTAGACATTTGCTGTCGACATCTTGAGGTAGCTCGCGATGTCGCACACGTTCAACTTCCCGATTCCATAGAGCGCGCACAATGTCTCTGCCGCACTGAGAATGCTGGCAGCGTGCGTTCCCCGGCTCTCCTGTCGTCTTGTTCGCCGATTGGTCACATCCGAGCGGCAATGATCACTATCAAGCATCGGGTCCTCCACGCGCATCCGCGCCGGGGCGGGCCAACCGCAATTCGCCCAGATAGATGCTTTCGCTTAGGACGCAGTCGCGCCAGACGCTGCCATTTGCGTGGGATACTTCGACACGATATGTGCTTCCGTCACCCCGTAAACCATCGAAGGCAAAATCGCCGAAATTGTTCGTCGTGGCTCTCGCGAGACGCTTGCTTCCCCAGGAAAGGGTCACCTCCGCCCCCTGAACGCAATCGACCACCCCGGCAAATTCGGCGCTGACGCTCCCACCGATGAAACACGTCTCCCACCGCTCCAATCCTCGGTACCAAATGCGGGGTTTGGTCGCGAGGTTGGGCTTGAGCACCTTGAGCCCTTCCTTCTCTGCTTTTTTCTCCATCGCGGCGTCATCGAGTTTCACCGCCTCAAAGACGTTCGTCGGGCAGACCTGTTGACAGCGGGGCTGCTGCCAGCCCTGATCCAGCAGGTGGGCGTCGAAGAACCATGTTTGCGGTACCTGTTGCTCCTCGTTCCAGACGATTGCGCCATAGGGGCAGGAGCGGACGATGTCCTTGCGGCCGCGCGATTTCACCGGATCGATGATGACGATGCCATCGTCGCGTTTGCGGATGGCGTCGCCGGCGCGACGAATGCAGGGCGCGTCATCGCAGTGATTGCACATCACCGGCAAGTAGGTGGTCTCCACCATGGGCGCGCTGCCCTGCGTGCGTCGCAGGATGCGGATGGGGTTATCGCCGACGGCAGCGGCCGGCACCGCGTAGCCCGGGAAGTCGTTTCCGACATGTTCATCCCGGTTCGCGATGACGCAGTTGTGGCAGTTCTCGCAGCGGCCGACATTGATGATCAGGTTCCACTTGCTCACGGGCTTCCTCCTAAGCTGCGCGATCCAACTTGAACGCTTCGGCGTTGCGCCACTTCTCGATCTGTACCAGGCAGGAATTGGGAGCCATGCTGCTGGTTCCGCGGGTCTGCGATCGGTCCGGGGTAAGGATGTTCAGGCAGCCGCCGACCTCGACGGTCTCCCCAGCAACGTCGACAAGCTGGAACTCGGCGCTGGCTTCATAGGACTTGACGACGCCTGGGGTCACCAGCGGCGATATGTCGGCGGCGCAGATCACGGCGCCGCGGCCGTTGAAGATTTTCACAAGGTCGCGCTGGCGAATGTCCCGGGCGGCAGCATCGGCCGGGTTGAGCCGCAGCAGCCAGAAGCGATGGCCTCCAACCAAGGCACGGTGGTCCTCGACCTGATTTACCGCGCTGTTCTTGCCATCCATGCTGGTGTGGAAGCTGTAGCGGCTATGCGTGGCGATCATCTGAAGCGGATAGCGCTCCTTCAGTTCGGTATTGCTCAGCCCTTCCCAGGAGGGGATGTAGCAATTGACCGGTGGGCGGTCCGGATTGTCTGCCGTGTTCCGCTTGAGGATCTCGGGCACGAATTCAAGTTTTCCGCTCGGGGTCTGCAGGCCCATGCCGAATTCTTCGGCATACTGGGATGGCATCGGAGCCGGTTCCGGCAGATCCTTGCGCCTGCCCTCGGCAAACCAGCGCATGTCGACGGGCTGGCGCAATTCCGGCTTTTCGGGCGGCACGACGTAGTAGCCCTTGCGACAGAATTTCTTCCAGGAGATTTCGCCGGGCAGATCGGATGAATCGAATACGCGCTTGACCCAGTCGAGCTCGCTGCAGCCCTCGGTGAACACAGCTCCCAGGCCCAGGCGGGTCAGGATGGCGGTGAATATGTCGTAGTCGGACTTCGACTCACCCAAGGGCTCGATGCACTTATGCTGGAGGGTGATGACGCGATGGTTGACGACGTTAACCCCGTGATGGGCGTAGCCGCCGGAGTTCGCCCATTCGCCTATGTCCCAGCGCTCCAGCGAGGTGCAGGCCGGCAGTATGATATCGGCAAACTGCGCCTCGCCCTCCATCCAGATGGACTGGTTCACCACGAACTCGACGCTCTCGTGCCGATAGGCATCCACCCAGCGTCCCGATCGAGTAACGGTGCTGAGCGACGAGCCGCCGTAGCGGTAGATCATGTGTATCGGCGAGTAGCCCGCCATGGGATAGCTGAAAGGTGCGAACTGGGCCTCCTGGGCCATGCCGTCCCAGAGATAGCCGGTGGCGTGACCATTGATGATCGCATCGGGCAGTTGCTGGCGCGGCACCATCTGCTTGACGGGGTTCATCGTCAGAATGTGCGGCATGCGCTGATAATTGTTGACCGCATTGCCTGTCCACGCCAGGTCGCCGGAAATCCCCCCGTCCGCGTAGCCCGGAAAATAGAAATGCAGGTCGTGCGGGACGCCAATCTGGAGACCGCCGAAATTGATACCCGGCTTGCCCCAGCCCTGCATCGCCATCATCATGACCATGCAACGGGCCCATTGCGCACCGGTAGCGCCGCGGCCTGCGCCGCCGAAGCCGGTGCCGGTCATGCCGACGGCGAGATAGACTTTCCTGCCACCCCACTTGCGGGCCAAGGCGCGCACGTCTCTGGCAGGTATGCCGGTCTCGGCCTCCTGCCATTCGGGTGTCTTGGGAACGCCATCGGTTTCGCCCAGCAGATAGGCCTTCCATTCGTCGAAGCCGGTGGTGCGGGTCGCGACGTACTCCTCGTCATAAAGGCCTTCCGTGACCCAGACATACATGATCGCCTGGGCCAGAGCCGCGTCGGTCTGCGGCCGAACGGGAAACCAGCGTCCGCCCAGCAACTGGGCTGTCGGATTGCAATGCGGGTCGATATGCACGAACTCGATGCCGAGTTCCTTGGCCCAAAGACGACGCGTGGTGCCCTCGAACCCCGCATAGGCTCCGTTGGTGCTTTCGGGATCGCAGGACCAGAAGACGATCATCTCGGCTTCCTTGAGGCAATCCTCCACTCCGCCATAGCCCGCAGGCACGCCGACACGCATTGAATTGCCGAAATGGTGCATCGCGCCCCAGTACCAGCCCTCCCAACTGTCCGGATTGGCCGCGACCCGGGTGAAGCCGATCAGGTTGGCGAACCGCGTCAGCGAGCTCAGGTAATAGCCCACGTTTCCCCACTGGTGATGGGACGACATGGGGAACGTGATGGAGCCGGGCCCGTGGACGCGTTTCTGCCGGTTGATCTCCTTGGCGACGATGTCCAGCGCCTCGTCCCAGTCGATCCGCACGTAGCCGGATATTCCGCGGTTCTGCGGATTGCGTTCGCCATCGGGATCGAAATCCACCCGCTTCATTGGGTAAAGGATGCGCTTGTCCGAATAGACCAGCGATTTCATTGTCAGAGCGTGGGGGGCTACCAGCGCGCGGCGGGGCGGGCTGAACTTGCGCCCGCGGGCTTCGATCACCCAGGTGGACGGGTCGCTGTCGTCGAACTCGATAGGAGTAACCCGCAGTATCCTGCCGTCCTTGACGTATACGAACAGGGGACCGCCGTTGGTGCAGGTGGTGTAGCGAAGGCTTCCGTCGGGCATCGGCGTCCCCATGGAAAGCCCCGAGGTTTCACTCATGTTGAGCGTCTGCGTAAACCAGACGACCAGATCGTCTGGTCCCGTGGTCACGACTTTGAAGTTCTTGGCCGCGTGGATGATTTCCAATTGATCGCGATTGGGCATCAGGAGCTTCAAGGCCGTCTTCGCGTCCTTGAAAGACATGGCCACTTCGGCCTCGGCCGGCGAGCCTGCATGGGAACGGAATCTGCCGCCTCGGATTTCCACAATACGCCCGATGCTACCGTCCTGGAGACCGATCCAAGCGACGAGGTCGCGCTGTTTCAGCCGTGCAGCGAACGCCGGCGCGCGGGAGGCGGTGAGGTTCATCACTTTGGGCAGGGCAAAGAGGACGGTTCTGAGAACCAGCCGGTTCATTCGAGGTCTTATTAACATGTCGAGGCGTTCCGCGAGTCTGAGTGTTCCACTTGGAGGCCGGGAAAAACCGACATCGCGACATCGCGCAAGGCTGGCAGCTTCATCTGATGGTTCTCCTCCAAGCCATCTCTCAATATTGACTATATAGTCATAATGACCTTATAGTCAATTCGAAACTGGAAGAGGAGCGGAAAGGATCAGATATCCGCGGGATGAGGGCGTGAGCAGGCCAGAACGGCGACCGTGTCGCTACAGCCTGAGATCAACGTCGGAGGCTCCGGATGCGGTTCGTTCGGCCATGGCATCGGAGGAGGAGCCTGGAAATGAACTCTGCAATTACTGAGAAAACTGCTGACATCGACGTGCCGGTCCTCATCGTGGGCGGTGGCGGGGCCGGCTTAGTCTGTTCGATGCTGCTCTCGCAGCTCGGCATCGAGACGCTCCTTGTGAGCGCGTTGCCCACGACGTCGATCCTGCCAAAAGCGCACGTGCTGAATCAGCGCACGATGGAAATACTTGATGACGTAGGCGTCGCTGAACCGATCTTTGCTAAAAGTACGCCCGCCGAGAACATGCGTGCGATGGCCTGGTACGCGGGGTTCGCCGGACCGGATCCGGACCTCGGTCGGCTGATCACGAAGCTGGAGACCTGGGGCTGCGGCTACACCAATGTTAACTGGGTGCAGGCCAGCCCATGCCGCAGCGCCAATCTTCCGCAAATTCGCCTCGAGCCGATTATGAAGGCGCGTGCTGATGAGCTCAATCCGGGCAACGTCCGCTTCCACCACGAACTGACCAGGCTGGAGCAGGACGGCGACGGCGTCACCGCTTGGGTCACGAACCGCGACACGGGCGCCGAATACACGGTCCGCGCTCGCTACGTTCTTGGTTGTGACGGTGGTCGCACTGTTCCGCGGCTTGTTGGCATCTCGCATGAAGGACTTGGTGTGATCGCCCAGACGGCAACGGCTCACATTTCTGCCGACCTGTCGAAGCTGGCGCGGGATCCGGACGTGTTGATCCGCTGGATCTGGTGTCCCGCGATCGGCGAGATGGCCGTGCTGGTGCCGATGGGGCCGGATCACTGGGGTCCGGACAGTGAAGAGTGGGTCTTTCATGTGACTTATCGGGGCGAAGGCCCGAAGGATCTGACGGACGAGCAGATCGAAAAGAACATGCGAATTGCACTGGGCATCCCTGATTTGCCGATGACTGTTCACAAGGTCACCCGCTGGGCTCTTGAAGGGGTACTGGCATTGAAGTTCCGGGCCGGGCGCGTGTTTCTGGTCGGTGACGCGGCGCATCGGCATCCGCCCACCGGTGGTCTCGGTCTGACAAGCGGCATCCAGGATGCGCACAATCTGTGCTGGAAGCTGGCCGCGGTGTTGAAGGGCGAGGCCGGAGAGAACCTGCTTGACACCTACGAAGCCGAAAGGCGCCCCGTGGATGCGCGCAACGTCCAACGTTCGATGGAGAACTCGATGGCGCATATGGAAGCGGGTGCAGCCTTCGGCCTCAATCCCGGCGCGTCGGCCGAGGAGAACTGGACACAGTTTCGCCGCATCCTGAGCGACAAGCCAGAAGATGCTGGGCATCGAAGCGCAGCGCTCCGCGCCATCCGACGACTGAGCATGGAAGCGAATGAGTTGAACGTGGAGTACGGCTACCGCTATCAGTCGGCAGCAATTATCCCGGACGGGTCGCCGGTGCCCGAGCCGATCGACGACATCCGCGTCTACCAGCCGAGCACTTATCCCGGCAGCCCGTTGCCTCATGCCTGGGTCGACGATGAGGCCGGGCGGCGGTTGCCCATGAAGGAGCTCGTCAAACCGGGCCGTTTCCTGCTGATCGCTGGCGAAGAAGGGCAGAATTGGTGCGCCGCGGCAGCGAAGCTTATCGCGGAGAACGACCTACCGATCGATACGGTCCGGATCGGTCATATCGATGGTGACTTGTTCGATCCGCGTCTGGCCTGGGCACAGTTCCGTGGTATCTCGGAAAAAGGTGCGGTGTTGGTGAGGCCCGACCGGGTAGTCTGCTGGCGTCATGTCGGAGCTTCCCAGGATCCGCTGGCCGCGTTGAGCGGCGCCCTTGGGTCAGTGCTGGATCGCAACTTTCACCGGGGAGTGGCGAAGGCTCCGGAACTTGCCTCCGCCAAGTGAGGTGATCGCCTCCGACGGCCTCGTCGCGTGCACTCGTTGGACAGAACAGAAATTGAGATCGCGCGGCAGCTCGCGCGATCCTCTTCCCGGCCGGAAACCACCGGCGAGGTTGCAGGCCGGGGTACTTCAAGCCCAGAAACCCGATCCCGGCGGTCATCCACCAGGTCTGGTCAACGTGGCCCGAGAGACGGGATTGCGTTCGCGGACAGAGCATTGACGGTGCAACGTGCGCGGCTAGGATTATCAAAAGCTCCCGATTCGACCGGAGATGAAAAGAGGAATTCTGCCGAGGCCGCCTTTTGCCGATCAGACCGAACTGGAGGCCGGGCGCGATTGACGCACTGACAAAGGAGCGGTGATGGCACGAGTCAGCCTTGAGCGTCGGGCGGCAATCGGTGAGGCGAAGCGTGCCCGCACGCGTGCAGCGATCCTTGAAGCCGCGCGCGCCTGCTATGCCGACCCGAACACATCCCCCGCGACAGTGGAGGCGGTGACCCAAGCCGCAGGGCTGGCCAAGGGAACCTTTTACCTGCACTTTCGAGACCTTCAGGCTCTGGAGGCAGAACTGGGTGACGCGCTTATCGCTGAGTTGAGCGAGCGATTTGAGCCCGCCCGGCTCGCCGTCGCCGATCCGCTGACCCGCATGGCCACCGCCGTGACCATTTTGCTCCGCGACCTGGCGGCCGCGCCGACGCAGGCGCGTCTCGCCGCCCGCGCAGCCGTTATGCTACCGGACGTCGCGCAGGCAGTGCAGGCTCGCCTGCGGGGGGATCTGGCCGATGCCCAGTCAGCCGGCCTGCTGGCGATTGGATCGGTTGACCTCGCCGTCCGCATCGTCGTCGCGCTTGTCGAGCAGGCTTCGTGGCTTTTCAGCGCAGGCAGGATCGACGCGATGGCCGTGCCGGATATTGTGCGCGCCGTTTTGCGCGCTATGGGGTGTGCGCCGGACGATGCGGCGGCGCGGACCGACGAGGCGGGACGCAACGCCGACGCCTTTGCGCAACAGACATCCGTGTGCGGCGGCTCATCCCCGTAAGAAGCGAAGTTCCCACGGAGACCTACGCCGGCGCGGCCCGCGCGCCACCCCTGGCGCATGCTCACGACCATGCCAAGTGCTGCCGGGAGTCTCAGGCGCTTTGGATGCAGGGGCAGCCAGCACGGGGATATGTACCCTGCGGGTCATGGCGTTGCCTCGCGAAGCAAAAGGCCCCCCGCGACAGCGAGGGCCAAGCGGCTGCCCAATGAAGGCTGCATGATCGCTACGAAGCTTCGTGAAGGAGGCGGGAAGCGTCGCTGCAGCCGCTGAGGTCCCACCAGCAAGGCTTGCTCAAGCCACTCTTCGTCGGACCGGACGCGAAAATCCGCACCACAACCGAGGCAGCGTAGGTGCCTTGGATGCGGTGGTGGTCAAGCCCGTTGCGCGCGTCATGCCGCAGCAGCTCGCTCCGTCGAATTAGCCATTTCTGGCAGGGTATCGGCGCTGGTGATGGGCAGTGTGGAATTGGACGAGTTGCTCGGCGCCATCGTGGCGTCGGGCTCCGGCCTCAGGACGCAGCGGCCGATCAGCTATGCCTATTGGTCGATATCTGGCCCTACGCCTAACCGCTGATCGTTACGATGCTGCCGTCAACATCCTGTCGACGCTCGAGCGCACGCATGAAATCTGTCAGAACGCCGCTGATATCCTGCGGACATTGGCCGGTGCGGGCCGCTCGCAGTCGGGTTGCCGGCGCAAAGATGACTCGTTTCCGGGCCGGAGGCGAAGCGTGCTCATGCGGCGTAAATCGGAACCTGGTTGCAAGGTCGGGCAGCCGGCCCTGAACGATGCCATCGGGATCAGCTCACCTCGAAAATCCGGGTGGCGCTTCATTCCACGGTACGCCGTTGCGACCCATTTCATAGCCCTCTTCGTACAACGCACGCATGTACCTGTTGTCGAACGGGCTTTTTTGCTTCGACAGTGAAGTCGGCCGGTATTTCGATGTAGTCGTAGTCGATGCCGTCGCGCTTCGAGATCGCGTAAAGCCGGTAGAGATCGCCGATCCCGTCCGCCTTGATGAGGGAAGAGACACCCTTTTCGGCCACATCAGGCAGTGTGGCTTTGTCGATGCTTGGTTCCGGCGTTGTCCTGCCGTTGCATGCCGGCAGGCGCCCCACCTGGCGCCTCGAACTTCTGGATCGTTGCGATGGTCCCTTCGCGTCATCATGACACAAGTCAAAGCTAATTCTGACCTTGCGGTTACGATGCTCCCCGTGAGGGCGCAGAACGGGGAATAGACGGGAGGCTCCCACGATGAGCTACCATCCGGGAACATCGTGGCGACGCGGGTCGCCCACGGCAAACTGCTTTCGCAGCTGACCATCCCATTCCCACCTTGGCCAAGCCGTTCGGTGCCCTCGCAACCCAGTCCAGTGAGCAAGGCAGGCGCGGCACGCAGGATCATGCGTCTGGAATGCAAATGACTGCCCGCCACCTCGCGGGCCGGGTGCGCTACCGCGGGTACCGGACCAGGAGTTGTAAGTCTTTGAGCTTGCGAAGGAAATGACATGGACCAGCAGAAAATTCCGCTCAAGGTGACCGCGGGTCACTTCGTGCGCGCGATCGGAACCTTCACGAGATCTGAAGTCGGCTGGAAGGCCCAGTTGATGTTTGCGGGGCTTTTCACACTGTTGTGCGGGTTAAGCGGCCTGAACGTGGTCAACAACTACGTCGGACGAACCTTCATGACGGCGATTGCCGATCGTCAGACCAGTGAATTCATTCGGCAAACCGTTTTTTACATCGGCGTCTTCGCCGCCTTGACAGTTGTTTCGGTGACCGCCCGATTTATCGAAGAACGGCTGGCGCTTCCTCTCGTTGAACCGCGGTTCCTGGATAGGGTTGAGACGACGCTGGGTTCGGAAGAATTCCCCAAAGTCCTGCACCTACTTTCCAAACGTTCGATCGCGTGGATCCACCACGGGGAGGTCTCTGGAGCACGTGAACTCTTCCACGCGATCCTTGAGTACGGTGACGATGGTCGGTGGACATGGAGCCTGAACCGGACGCGATTTCGGCCGGGGCAGCTTGCCTGGCAGGAGGGCTCGAGGCAGAGGAGGGTCAACTTTGTCCCTGTTCCAGCCACCCTCCCGTGAAACCCGCCTTGCATAACCCGGCCGCTATCGGCGAACAGCGGCGCATGATGTTCCAGAGCAGGCCCGTGCGGTAGTTTTCGACCATCAGCACGACCGGTCCCTGGTCGATGCCGAAGTGATAGGGCGTTACCCACCACCCGGCGGGACTATCCTCCACCGGAAACGACTGGTTGAATGACGGCCTGAATCCGTAGAGATGCGTCATGCCAAGGTTCAACCGGGCGAAGTTGCGAGCCGTAGGGATGATGATCTCCGGTGCGAAGGGCAGCGAAGCGACGACAACCCAGGGGGCCACTGTCCCGTCGTCGGGGCCGAAGGGAGCGCCGCGAGCGATGTAATCGAAGAACTCCCGTTTGACGCCGTTGATCTCCCGCGTGACCCAGCCGGGCCCGTCGCACGCGGTGAATCCCCAGCAATATTCCCCGTAGCCGACCCAATTCATCGGGTTGCGGATTGCATATTCCTGCTGCACGAACGTCGCCTGCCGACTGTTCTCGAAATAGTCGCTGTCGTGCTGCCGCATGAAGGCGTCGCGGATGCCGCGAAAATCGACCCACATATGCGACAGCTGATGGGTAAAGAGCGGTCCCGAATAGAGCAGTTCGCGACCGTAGATCTCTTTCCACTGGTAGGTTTCGGTATAGGCGGCGTAGCTCTCGGGCGGCAGCGGATGGGTCGGCGAGCCCAGGCCGAGAAGGTAAAGCAGCAGGCCTTCATCGTACCCGCGCCAGCGATGCGGGATGAACCCGCTTTCCGGGCGCCAGCCATGCGTGAGGGTCGCACCGCCGTCGCAGGCCCAGTTCCAGTCGGCGCGCTCGTAGAGCTCAGTGGCGAGCTGACGGATTTCGGCCTCGTCCGGCGTGTCCCGATCGAAGTAGGTCGCGACCGTCAGGGCACCTGCGAATAGAAACGCCGAGTCGATCGTCGATAGCTCGCACTGCCAGACGCGGCGACCGGTTTCGATGCCCAGGAAATGATAGAAGAAGCCTTTGTAGCCGGAGGCGTCCGGCTCTGGTCCCTGCGGAAGTTCCACCAAGTATCGCAGTACCTTGCGGGTGATCTTCGCCGCAAATTCGCGGATAATGACGCCGCGTTCGACACCGACGGGGGTCGCGGCCAGCGCCATGCCGATTGCGGCGATGCTTGCCGGGGTATTCGGTTCCGTCTTGTCGCGAACCAGCCCGTTGTCCGGGTTGGTTTCATGGAGATAGTACAGCATCGTGGTGAACTGTAGCCGGCGCCAGTCGTCGTCCGTCGGCAACCCTGGGAGGTCAGCATCAGTCGGCAGTATTTCGCGCATGCTGTCTACCAACTATCGGACGGAGGTCGTGCGGGTGCCGTATTCATCTCGCGACTCCATTCACATATCCTTTGGTCGAAGTCTTGCCGGCAGCCCCGACCTGAACTTTGACAGCCCATTTGCAGCCGGTGATCTCCGACATGTCGTCCCCCATTCCTCGTAGAACCGATAAGGCTGCGGGGATGAGCAGCTTCTGTGCGGCAGTATACAGTGGATGCTGCACCAGCTGCGTGATGCTGGCCCTGACGTTCTTCACTTCCTCGCCCAGGGCATCGAGCGCGAGCTTGAAGTCGCGCGCATCCGTTTCAATAGACTCGACAGCCATGTTGCGGACCTGGAAAGTCAGATCAAGTTCCGGTCCAGGGTGTGACTTGCCGGCGACCAACAGGACCACTGCCGCGATCACAATGTCGATCAGCGCGATGATGGCGGCGGCCCAAACTGGCCCAACGGAAGCCTGCAAGGCGTAAAAGCCGGCAACGTTTGCCATTCCAAGCCCGAACACCGCAATCAGACCTGTAAATGCAACTAAGCCAAATCGGCGCAGCAGAACGTTCAGCCAAATCTTCCCGATAAGAAGATCCGCTTTCCGCAGCACCCGGAGGTCGCGAAGAAGATGGTCGATCATAGTGCCGCTCCTCAGCGCCTTCCCAGCAGCCGCCCGATCAATATCCCGACAAGCAGCACGCCGATGACACCTGGGCGGGACGCAGGGCGATGTTTTTTCGGTTTCCTGGAACAAATCGGTGACCTCGTTTGCCAACTGGCTTAGCTGATCACGCAATTCTCGTTCGTCCGCCGTGTCGTCGACAGGCTCGGCGCGGCCGGGAGGCACCGACTGCGGCGGCGCGGGAGACACCGCCAACCGCTCTCGCTGTACAGCAGAGAGTTCGTCTTGCAACCAACTCGCGCGGACACGACCACATCAGCGGCCATAGCGGCAACATTGACCTAGGGCGCGAGCGCGTCAAGTCGGGTCAGGATTTCGGGGGAGAGGCGCGCTTGAATGCGTCCCAAACCACCCGGTTTGCACGGTCGAAGGCTTTGCGCGCCTCTGCCAAGGCCGCGCTCAGCGCCACCCAGGAGTCGCTCCCCGCCTGTTTCAGCGTCTGCAATCGTGCCTCCGCATCCGCCGCATCCGCCCTCATCTGCTCCAGCGCAGCATCGATGTCGGCGCGCCTTGCCGTGGCGACCTTGCTGGCTTCGGCATGCAGCTTATCCGCCGCCTCGCGCCAGGCTTTCGCTTGCGCAGCGGCAACCTGCTGGAAAGTGGCCTGTTGCTGTTCGATCTGCTTGCCGACGGTCTGGAAATAAGTATTGACCTGCGCCTCGAAGCCCTGCCACTGCGCTTCCAGCTGAGCTTTACCGGCCTGCATGGCGGCTTCACCCGCTTGAGCCTGTGCCTTGACTTTGGCTTGGAACTCATCGCGCCGCTTCCTCAAGTCGTCGGCCAGTTGTTCGGCCTTTGCCTTCGAATCGGCCTTCACTTGGCTGGCGATGGCTTCACGCGACGCCAATGTGGCATCCATCTCGTCGATTCGCTCCTTCGTCCAGCTCAGGTAAGACTGCATGGCGCTTTGCTCTGGCATGACTTCCTCCTAACGACGATTTTAGCAATGATGCACAAGGGGGATTCGCCTCACCTTGATTGGGATCAAAGATCAAAGCAGTACATCGCTGTTTCCGGGAACATGCTCAAAATTAAGCCGGCTTGTCATAAAAGGTCGCGGGCCTGCGAGCGCCTACCGCGGGAAACGAGGATTTACGTGGAAATGAACCCAGCCTACATTTCGGCGCTAGCCGGCTCCGCAATCGGCGCTCTGGCTTCGTTCGGCACAACCTGGCTCACCCAGCTACACCAAGACCGCGCGGAGCGCCTCAACAAGGTGGCCACGCGTCGCGGCTGTTCGCCGAGTTTGTGGACCAGGCGTCGCACATCTTTGTCGATGCAATAGTTCAGGATGGCTTGGATAGCCCGGCAAAGCTGGTTCCGATGTATGCCACAATGAGCAAACTTTGCCTTTTCGCCACGCCCCCTACGATTAGAGCTGCGGAGGCAGTTCTGGAGGGCATCATCGAGACCTACCAAGTGCCACCGGCCTCGCCGCAGGCCGCGACAGCGGATGGGCTTGTCACGCACGACATCCTGCGTGCCTTCGCAGAACCGTGCCGCGCAGAACTTTCCACGCTAAGATGACATTCGGCCAGCTTCCCCCAAAAACGATCCACAATCGAGCCGGTGTGCCACTGCGCTGCGCGCCTCGAGCTGTTCACGCGGCTCAGGCAAAAACTGTATGCTCGGCTAAGCAAGGTTCGACATGATGCGTACGGGAAGGCACTGACGATGGGGCCTGGTGACATAGTCAAACGGTTTCGAGTGAAGGACGGGCACAAGTTCCCTCTTGCTGACTACGATCCGAACGACACGCTCGGCCTCGACATTGAAAAGGACTTAGCGCAGCAGCTGCTCGGCGCCGGCGTGAAGCGGCTACGCGGCTTTCAGGAGCGGCTCTATGCCGAGGCACGCTGGTCGCTGCTCATCATCCTGCAGGCCATGGACGCGGCAGGCAAGGACAGCGCTATCGAGCACGTCATGTCCGGCGTCAATCCGCAGGGTTGCCACGTGACCGCGTTCAAGACTCCAAGCCTCACCGAGCTCCGCCACGATTTCCTGTGGCGGACAACCTGCGCGTTGCCGGAGCGCGGCAGGATCGGTATCTTCAACCGTTCGTACTACGAGGAGGTCCTGGTCGCTCGGGTCCACCGCGAGCTGCTGGACAAACAGGGACTGCCGCCGGAGCTGGTCGATGACGATCTCTGGGAGGACCGCTTCAACAGCATCCGCCACTTCGAACGCCATCTGGCGCGCAACGGCACCGCCATCCTGAAATTCTTCCTCCACGTCTCTAGGGACGAGCAGCGCCGTCGCTTCCTGGAACCGCATGAAAGAGCCGGACAAGCGATGGAAGTGCGCAGTCGGCGACGTTGCGGAACGACAACATTGGACCGACTTTATGGACGCGTACGAGGATGCAATCCGTAGCACCGCGACCAAACATGCACCGTGGTATGTGGTGCTCGCCGACAACAAATGGTTCTCGCGCCTTGTCATCGCCGCGGCGATCGTCGACCGGCTGGAGGAGCTCGACCCGAAATTTCCCGATCTTGACCAGGACGCATTGAGAGCGCTGGAAAAGGCGCAAAAGCAGCTGGCGGACGAAAACAGCAACGGCAGACCCGGCAGAGGCAACCAAACGGAGGACAGGGGCAGCTCTCGTCCGTGAGCCACCGGTCGCTGCCTACGATAGACGTCGAAGTTCTGCGCTCTTGGCTCACTCGCCGGCTGGCTACTGGCTGGCTACTGGCTGGCGACGAGGGTCCGGCGGAAACGCAGGCCCGAGACGGCGAAGATCACACCGCTAATGACAACCAGCGCCACGAGTTGCGGCCACACAATCCTGATGTCGGCCCCACGATAGAGCACAGCCTGTGCGAAGCTGACGAAATGCGTCGTGGGAGCGATCTGCATGATGTTCTGCAGCCAGACCGGCATCGTCTCGAGTGGCGTGCTGGAACCCGAAAGCAGCTGCAGGATGACGAGGATCGGGATGCACAAGAGCCCGAACTGCGCCATTGACGTGGTGAAGGTGGCGATCAGGATGCCGAGGGCCGTCACCGAGAACTGGTACAGCAGTGCTCCGGCCAGGAACAGCCAGAGCGATCCCGCAATCGGGACCTGGAGCACCATTTGTACCATGACCTTCACCGACAATGCGGCTGCGACGATGATGATGAGGCTGTTCGCCCAAATCTTGGCGAGCATGACGTCGTTTGGCGTCACCGGCATGGCGAGCAGGTGCTCGATGGTGCCGTGTTCGCGTTCGCGGATCAAGGCGGCGCCCGTCAATATGACCGACAGCATTGTGATGTTGTTGATGATCTGCATCACCGACGTGAACCAGTGCGAATACAGGTTCGGGTTGAACATGACGCGGGTGACGAAATTGACCGGGAGGTCGGCCGATCCACGGGCACTGCTCAGGTGGGTCAGAACCTGCTGGCCTATGATCTGCTGCAGATCGCCTGAGCCGTTGCCGGCGATCGCGACCGCGGTTGCGTCGGCGTTGATCCCTATATTTGGCCTGCGATTCGAGACCAGGTCGGATTCGAATTTCGGCGGGATCTCAATGACGAAGATGAAACGGTTGGAATCCATAACCGGCCCGATTTCGTTGGCCGAGATTTCTTGCGGCTCCTTGAAGAATGGCGGCAGGATCGCTTCCTTGATGCGCCGCGAGATCTCCGAATGGTCCTCATCGACGATAGCGACGGAGACGTTATGCACCTCGAGCTTGGCGCCGGTCGCCACCGCATACACCGCATAGCTGAAGGTGTAGATGATCAGCACCAGCATGATTGGATCGGCCCGGATGCTGTACAGTTCCTTGACGCCAAGCGATAGGATGTTGATCAGCCGCGTGCGCATCACGACTCCTGTTTCCTGAGGATCAGGCTTGCCGCCGTGATGAAGAAGAGGACGAAACCTGCAAGCACCAGATGGTTGAGCCAAAGGTCCCCGAATCCGAGCCCCTTGCTGAATGTGCCCATGCTTATCTGCTGGAACCACGACGCCGGGAATGCGAGGCCGATGGCGCGTCCAGCACCGGACAAAGATGAGACGGGAACCAACAGCCCGGAGAACTGTGACGTCGGAATCAACGCTATGACCGAGGTGGCAAAGACTGCGGCGACCTGAGTGCGGGTGAGGGTCGACACCACCAGGCCAAACGCGGTGGAGGCCCCGAGATAGACGAAAGCGCCAACGATCAGGGCCAACCACGAGCCGGTGACGGGCACGGTGAACACGAACAGGGCCAGCGCAATCAGGGTCGCGAAACTGATGAGACCGATAACCAGATACGGCACCTGCTTTCCGAGGAGGAACTCCAGGCTGGTCAGCGGCGTGGAGCGAAAATTGGCGATCGATCCGGTTTCGACTTCGCGCACGACGCCGAGCGCGGTCATGATGGCTGGTATCAGGATCAGCATCATCATGATGACGCTGGGTACCATCGAGTACACGCTTTTCAGGGATTGATTATAGCGGAAGCGCGTTTCCAAATTGATGGGCAGGGCCGACGGCTCGGTGCTGGTGCTGGGCAAGGCAGAGGCGCTGCCCAAGTGACGCACGGCGAGCTTGGCCAGATAATCGAGTGTCAGTCCGCCCAGATAAGTGCGCGTGGTTTCGGCCCTGTTCGGCATGTCTCCGTTGATCCAGATCCCGATCTCCGGGCGGCGTTCCCTCAGAAGATCGCTGCCATAGAGAGGCGGGATTTCGATCGCAAATTTCAATTCGCCGCTACGCAGGCGGTTCTGTATCTGGTCGGGCGCGATGATATCGGGCTGCCGGCTCCAGAAGCGTGAGCCTTCGAAGCTTTCCAGAAACTCCCTGCTTTCGAGCGACCGGTTCTGGTCCAAGACTGCGAACCGTAAATGCTCGACGTCAAATGAGATGCCGTATCCGAACGCGAACATCAGGAGCACGGGGCTGAGTAGCGCGAAGGCGATGCGCACCGGATCGCGCATGATTTCGACGGCTTCCCGGCGCGCACAGGCCCATAACCGGGCAAGGCTGAAACCGGAGCCGCTAGTCGGGGCGGATGTGTAAGCGGCCATATTCCGTGCGACTTTAGCCTCGCCCGCTATCGGCGGCTTCTTGCTGGCGGCGGTCGCGTCCTCGAGGTAGGCGATAAATGCCTCTTCGAGCGTCTCGGAGTGGCGGACCTCAGTAAGCGCCCGCGGAGTGTCCGCCGCCAACACCTTGCCAGCATGCATCAGCGACACGCGATCGCAACGCTCCGCCTCGTTCATGAAATGTGTGGAAAGAAAGATCGTCACGCCGTCCTTGCGAGAGAGATCGATCAAATTCTCCCAGAACTGGTCACGAGCGACCGGATCGACACCGGATGTCGGTTCATCAAGGATAAGCACCTCGGGGCGGTGCTGCACAGCGACTGCGAGCTGCAGGCGCTGACGTATGCCGAGGGGAAGGCTCTCCGGTGAGGTGTCGGCCACCTCTCTGAGCCCGAACCGGTCGAGCATTTCTTCGACGCGCGGGCCCTGCTCGGCCGGGGGCAGGTCGAAGAGCTTCGCATGCAAGACAAGGTTCTGCCGAACCGTAAGCTCGGTGTAGAGCGAGAACGCCTGCGACATGTAGCCGACCCGCCGGCGCGTCTCAATGTCTTGCCCATCCACCGATCGACCGAGCAGGGATGCTGTGCCTTCGGATGCAGGCAGCAGACCGGTGAGCATCTTCATTGTCGTGGATTTGCCGCAGCCGTTGGAGCCGAGAAATCCGAAAATCTCGCCCTTTTCGATGCGGAAGCTCACGTGATCGACGGCTACGAACGGACCGAATTGCTTAGTCAGCCCTTCGGCCCCGATTGCCGGCGGCCCGGATTGCGGCGCGCGAGGCGGTATAGTGAGGCCCTTGTGCTCCCCCCGTTTTTCCCTGGGTAGAAGGGAAATAAACGCTTCCTCGAGGGTCTTGGCGCCGGTGCGTCCCTTGATTTCGGCAGGCGAGCCCGTTGCGATCACGTGGCCGGCATCCATGGCGGCCAGCCAGGCGAACTGGTCGGCTTCCTCCATGTAGGCTGTCGCCACTATGACACTCATCTGCGGCCGGCGCGCGCGGATGCGATCGATCAGCTCCCAGAACTGCCGGCGCGACAGCGGGTCGACTCCGGTCGTCGGTTCATCGAGTATCAGAAGGTCCGGATCGTGAATCAGCGCACCGCATAGCGACAGCTTCTGCTTCATGCCGCCAGAAAGCTTGCCGGCCGGCCTATCCGGAAATGGGTCGAGACCGGTACTACGCAAGAGATCGTCGATGCGCGCCTTCCGCTCGGCGGCCGACTGGCCAAACAACCTGCCTACGAAATCGAGGTTCTCGAACACGCTGAGCGTCGGGTAGAGATTTCGGCCCAGCCCTTGCGGCATATAGGCCACGCGCGCATAGCTGCGCCGACGGTGCGCTCCGTCACACATATCCCCGCCAAGCGCCGACACCGATCCTGTCTGGATCTTCCGCACGCCCGAGACCAGGCCCAGTAAAGTAGACTTGCCAACGCCGTCAGGGCCGATGAGCCCTGCCATGCAGCCGCCCGGGATTTCCACCGTCACATTGTCGAGGGCGACGGTCTTGCCGTAACGGTGCGAGACACTCGCGAGCGATGCGGCAAGCTCAGTGCCTGAGCGTTGGTCCTTCGCCCCGTTCATTGCGGCGGAAGCCTGACAGCGAGCTTGGCGGGCCAGACGGCCGCCGGATCGACCCGAACATAGCCCATGCCGCGCAGGCCCGCTTTGACCTGCTCTTCAAGCCCTTTGAGCAAATCGGATGGCGCGTGGAGCTTCACCCGGAAATAGAGCTGTTCGCGCTCCGACTGGGTCTCCACCGTCTTCGGAGTGAACTGCGATTCGGGCGCAACGAACGAGACGGCGGCCGGAAAGACGAATTCCGGAACGGCATCGACCACTACACGCGCCTCGTCGCCAATCGCGAGCCGGCCAGCGACACTAGCCGGGAGAAAGATCGTCATATAGACGTCCGATAGGTTGAGCACAGTGGCAATGCGTCCGCCTGCGTTCAATACTGCTCCCGGCTCGATGAGCCTGTACTGCACTCTGCCCCGTACGGGCGAGATGATCGTCGCGTCTGCGAGGTTCGTCCCCAGTCGGTCGACCTGCGCATCGTCCGCCGCGACCGCGGCACGGGCCTCATCAACCTGCGCGCTTGCCGCCCTGAGCGCCGCGGTCGCACTGTCTGCCTCCTGCCTCCGCTGGTCGACCTTTTCGACCGTTCCATAGCCTCTATCCAGCAACTGTATGGCGCGTTCGAGTTCCTGATTGGCAAAGGTCAGTTCGGCCTCACGGCTCTTGACAAGGGCTTGTGCCGCCGCGAGCGATTGCCGCGCACGTTGTGCCTCGGCTTTCGCCTGACGCAGTCCAGCTTCGAGCTCGGCCTGATCGATCCTGGCGACAATGCTCCCTGCCTCTACGATGTCCCCCTCGTGGGGCATGATCTCGATCACCCGACCGGCGATCTTGGTCGCGATGTCGACCTGAGTTGCCTCGACGCGACCGTTGGTGCTGACGATGCCCTCCGGCAAGGCGCTGGCAGTCTGCTGTTTCCAGTAGAGGTAACCGCCGCCGGCGGCGAGGCCGAGCCCGACCACCACGACCGCGATGGTCAGATACCGCTTGAGCTTGAATTTCTTCTCAGGTTTGACGGGAGGTGGCGCCGGCGCTTTCGATGATGTGTCCGGAGCCGCGGACTGCTGCGCGTTCGCGGCCGGCAGATGAATGATCGCCATGACATGCTTCCTCTCACAACGACTTGGTTGAAGCATAGGACCACAGGGCGATTGGACATTGACCTGCGTCAAAGCGCTACCGCTTTAGGCGCGAGATCGGGCGATTATCGTTCCGTCCACCCTCGTCGCGCTTGTCGAGCAGACTTCGTGGCTTTTCAGCGCGGCAGGATCGACGCGATGGCCGTGCCGGCATTGTGCGTGCCGTTTTGCGCGCTATGGGGTGTGCGCCGGTTGACGCAGCCGCGTGGACCGACGAGGCGGGACGCAACACATTGCGCAACAGACATCCGTGTGCGGCGGCTCATTTTCGTAAGAAGCGAGAGTTCCCACGGAGACCTGCGCCGGCGCGGCCCGCGCGCCACCCCCTGGCGCATGCTCACGACCATGCGAAGTGCTGCCGGGAGTGTCAGGCGCTTTGGATGCAGGGGACAGCCAGCACGGGCACGTACCCTGCGGGTCATGGCGTTGCCTCGTGAAGCAAAAGGCCCCCGCGACAGCGAGGGCCAACCACATTGACCGCCTGCCTAGCCAGTCCTGACTTTAGTACGCGATCTGTCCGTCCACCATCTGGCCGGTTGACGGGGTCAGCTCGCGCTTCAAGACTTCGCGAGCCTCGCCGCTGATGACAGCGACTGGAGCGGCCACGGCCACGCGCGCTGCCGACCCGGCGAAATTGGCGGCAGCGACCCCCACACGATCCGCCAACGTTGCCTCTCCACCCACCAGCGTCTGACCGGCCAGCCGACGCCCGAGCATGCGTACGATCTCAGGGCTGTCGGCGAAGGTATTGTGGCCGAGCGGATCTTTGGTCGCGACGGCACTGGTGTCGATGACCGAGACCCCCAGTTCTTCAAGAATGGAGGCATAGGGCCTAAGATCGGATCCACCGACACGGTCCACCCCGCCCGAGAGCCAGCGAGAGGCCTCGAGTGCCTTGTCGCGTGTCGATGTCAAGATAGCAAAGTGCGGTCGCTTTGGCCCCATCTCAACGAACTGACGACGAAATACGTCGATGTCGATGTCCGGCGATGCCAGAATGACATTCCTGACCTTCGCCGGGATTGATTTTTCGCGCATTGCGACGCCCCGCAGCGCCTCTGCTGCGAGCCAACCTCCCATGGAATGAGCGAGAATCGTCACGTCTTGAACATCGGGACTTTTTGCGACCTGAAGGATCAGATCCTCCAAGGCGCGACGCGAATAGTTGGCGCTCTCTTTGTCATAAAGATAGTCGAACGCGCGCCCTCGCGACGGCCAAGTGAACAGGATTGGCGCCGCGTCCGTTCCCGAGTCGCGAACGATTTGCGCCAGGCGGAAGACGGCATCGGCATAGGTGTTGTTGAAGCCGTGTACAAAGATGAGCACCTGACGCTTGGAGTTTCGATTCTTTCGAAACCACTCGAGCGCCTGACGTTCGGAGTCGGCCTTGGTAACCTCGAGTACCGCGAATTCTTTTTCCGGATTCGGCGGCACGCGCGAAGGCCACTGCACCTCGCCGATCTTGCGGTTCCGATCCGGAGGAATGGAGACGGCGACGCTGTTGAGCGAGATCGCCGTTCCACGCTCGCCTGTATAGAGTTTGCCGGGGCTCTCCGAAGGCTTGCGTGTTGTAGCAACCAGCATGTTCACCCTGCTGGCGTCGCGGGCGGCCACTTCGGGAGGCTGAAGGACATTCTCTACCCGCGTCGCGCAGCCGGGTGCGAGAAGGCACAGCACCAGCAGGGAAGCAAGCGCCCTTCGCGAGAACACATGGGCAGTCCGTTGCTGTCCCCGGGCGTCGTTTCGCCCGGGGAAAGAGAAGCTGGAAATTGTCATATCAGTGTTGCTCGACTTCACGCGGGATCCGGAACCAGGCGACATAGAGTGCCGGCAGGAAGAGAAGTGTCAACGCCGTTCCCACGACAATGCCCCCCATCATCGCGTAGGCCATGGGGCCCCAGAAGATTTCGTGCGAGATGGGGATCAATGCCAATGTGGCCGCAGCGGCCGTGAGCATGATCGGCCGCATGCGATGTTCGGTGGCCTCGACGACCGCCTTCCATGGGGACTTTCCAGCAGCCCGCAATTCCTCAATTTCCACGATAAGGATCACCGAGTTGCGGATGAGGATACCGACGAGGGCGAGCACGCCCAAGAGCGCAACGAAGCCAAGCGGGGCGTTGCTTATCAGCAGCGCCACGACGACGCCGATGAGTGCCAGCGGAGCGACCGAGAAGACCAGGAACAGGCGGTGGAAGCTCTGAAGCTGGATCATCAGCAGCGTTGCCATGATGAGAAGCATAGCGGGGGCTACGCTTGCAATCGGACCCTGGGACTTGGCGCTCTCCTCGACCGCTCCTCCAACCTGGATGGTGTATCCGACCGGCAGCGTCTTTTCGAAGGCCGCAACCTTGTCGGCGAGTGCCTTCGCAATTGTCGCCGGCTGAGTCGCGTCGGCAATTCCGGCTTTGATCGTAATGGTTGGGACGCGATTGCGACGCCAGATCGTCGGTTGTTCGAGCTCATAGCGGAAGGTTGCGACCGATGACAGCGGGACGGACTGGCCGCTGTTGCTCTGCAGTTGCAGGTCGAGCAGAGTGTCGATCGAACGGCGCTCCATTTCCGAGGCGCGGCCGACGACATCGATCAGATAGATGTCGTCCCTTACCTGCGTGACAGCGTTGCCTTGCACGACGGTGTTGAGTGCCATCGCGATGTCCTGGGACGAAACGCCGAGCTGTCGCGCCTTGTCCTGCAGGACGTCGACCTTGACGACGCGGGCCGGTTCATTCCAGTCGAAGGCGAGGTTCTTCAACGAGGGATAGGTGCTGATGACGGCCCCCAATTTCTGTGCCAGTTCGCGCACCGTCTGGAGATCCTCGCCCGATACGCGGTACTGAACCGGCTTACCGACCGGCGGCCCGATTTCCAGAAGCTTCACATAGGCATCAGTTCCGGGGAACGTTTTCTGAAGGTAAGTCTCCACCTCGTGCTTCAGCCCGTCGCGATCCTCGAGGCCCTTGGTAACGACAACAGTCTGGCCGAATGAAGCGTCAGCCGGCTGCACGTCGAAGGAAAGGATGAACCGCGGTGCGCCCCGTCCGACGTAGGTCGACCAGTGCTCGACCGCTGGGTTGCCGACGAGCATCTCACGCTCGAACTGCCCCATCTGGCGGCTCGTCTCGGCGATCGAGCTGTTCTGCGGCAAGTTCCAGTCGATGATGAGTTCCGGCCGGTCGGAACTCGGGAAGAACTGCTGTTGGACCATCGTCAGGCCGGCGACCGATCCCGCGAACAGCAGGACCGTCGCAATGATCGTCATCCAGCGCCAGCGCAGGCAGAACTGAAGCAGCCCCGAAAATGCCTTCGCGAACCAGCCTTTGTGTTCGGCATGCTTCTTCATCGTCTTCGGCAGGATGGTTACGCCGATGAGCGGGGTGAACAATACAGCAACGATCCAGGACACGATGAGCGATACGGCGATGACGACGAAGAGGGTGAAGGTGAACTCGCCGGCGCTGCTTTTGTTGAAGGCGACCGGGATGAAGCCCGCGACGGTCACGAGCGTGCCAGTCAGCATCGGAAAGGCCGTGGACGTGTAGACATAAGTGGCGGCCTTCCTGAGACTGTCACCCATCTCCAGCCGCGCCACCATCATCTCGACGGCGATCATGGCGTCATCAACGAGCAAGCCGAGCGCGATGATGAGGGCCCCGAGCGAGATGCGTTGCAGCGAAATGCCCGAATACAGCATAACCAAAAAAGTGATGGCCAGGACCAGCGGGATCGCGATCGAGACCACCAGGCCAGCCCTGACCCCGAGACTGATGAAACTGATCGCGAGCACGATGGCGACGGCCTCGAACAGGGCCTTGGTGAATCCCCCCACGGCCTCGTGAACGACTTCCGGCTGGTCGGAGACCTGTTCCACCGAGACTCCGACCGGAAGATCCCGAATGATTCTCACCATGGTTTTTTCAAGTGCTTCGCCGAAGGCAAGCACGTTGCCGCCCGTCTTCATGCCGATCGCCAGCCCAATTGCAGGCTTGCCGTTGAAGCGGAAGAGCGAGTGTGGCGGGTCGACATAGCCGCGCGTGATGTTGGCGACGTCGGTCAGCGGGAAGAAGCGGTCGTTCACCCTGAGATTAATTCCCCGCAATGTGTCTTCGGAGATGAAGCGTCCGCCGACGCGCAGGGCGATGCGTTCCGGTCCCGTCTGGACGAAACCGGATTGGGTGACGGCGTTCTGTGCCTGCAACGTGGAAATGATGTCGGCGCGATCGATGCCAAGGGCGGCGATCTTGCGGGTCGAGAATTCGAGATAGATGACCTCGTCCTGCGCGCCGACGATGTCAACCTTGCCTACATCCGGAATCCTGAGGATCTGCGTTCGTGTGTCCTCCGCGAAATCGCGAAGTTCCCTGAAGCTGAGCCCGTCGGCTGTAAAGGCATAAATGTTGCCATAGACGTCACCGAACTGATCGTCAAAGAACGGCCCGATAACGCCCTGCGGAAACTCGTGCGTAATATCGTCGATGAGGTTGCGCACCCGTGCCCAGGTGGGCTTAACATCCCGCGCATTCGTCTCCGGAAGAAGATCGACGAAGACGATCGTCTGGCCGGCAGTGGTGATGCTGCGGGTATGTTCGAGATTGTTGAGTTCCTGCAGTTTCTTTTCGATACGGTCGGTCACCTGCTGCGTCACTTCCTGGGCAGAGGCGCCAGGCCATTGGGCCTGGATGACCATCGTCTTGATGGTGAAGGATGGGTCTTCTTCGCGGCCGAGAGCCATATAGGCATAGGCACCCGCCACGACGAAGATGATCATGAAGTACCAGACGAGAGAACGATGCTCGAGCGCCCAGTCTGAGAGATTGAATTTTGTCACGGGTGGCGCTCCTGTACGCGTTTTACCTTCTGTCCTTCGGCGAGTTCATTGACGCCAGCGACCACGACCTCTTCTCCTTCCTGCAACCCCGACAGAACCTGCACCCAACGGGAGCCAGTCGCCTGATTGTCAAGTTGGACCGGTCTTGGCGAGACGGTGCCGGTTGTTTGATCCACGACCCAGACATAGAGGTTGCCATCCCTGTCACTGATGGCGGAGCCGGGCAGGGCGACTGCGCGCTTTTGCCCTGCGACAAGGGGTGTCGCAGTCACCACTGCACCCAGACGGAAAACCTCCGGCGCCTGGTCTATGGCGACCTTCAGTCTGTGGGTGCGGGTAGTGGGATCAGCCTGTGGCGCGATTTCGCGAACGACGCCAACAGCCTGCGCAGTACCGTCGAGTTGAAGGGCAATGCTGAATTTATCGTTTAGGCGCGCGGATCGAAATTGCGCTTCGGGAACATCGAGGACCACGTCACGCTGTTCGAGACGCGCCAGTTTCAAGACCGGTTGACCGGTCGAGACTGTCTGGCCCGTTTCTGCGTATGTGGCCGTGACGACACCGTCGAATTCCGCCCTCAGTGTCGCGTAGCCAAGCTGCTCCTGCGCCTTGGCGAGGCTGGCCGTCTCTCTTGCGACGTTGGCCTCAGCCGACTTCAATTGTTGTTCGGCAAGTTCGTGATCGGCAACGCTTGAGGCGCTCTTGTGGGCGAGCGTTCGTTTACGCCCTTCGGTCAACACGGCATTTGCCAAGTGCGCCTGGGCATCGCGCAAGTTTGCGTCTGCGCTCCTGACTGCGAGCTGGAGACTGAGCGGATCGATCTCCGCTACGACATCACCTTTCCGCACGAGATCGCCAACGTCGACCTTACGGGATACGATTCGTCCAAGCGTTCGGAACGCCAGGTCGGTCTCGATGCGGGCCCGCACGACGCCAGGCAAGCGCTCGACAGCTTCCCGCTCTCCTCGGGCAATTACGGACTTGACGGGACGGGTGCTGGTCTCTTCCCCTGAGGTCGAGCTCTGCTCGCAGCCAACAATGAGCGAGATCGACAGAAAAAGTGGAAAAGTGGTGTATATGCGACTGGGGATCATCGTCACTTGCCTTCCCAAGCTACTGCCTGGCCTTCCTTGAGGAACTTTCCGCCCTCCGTGACGATCAGGTCGTCCGGGGCGATGCCGCCGGTCACGACGAAGTCGCTTTTGCGGTAACGAGTGACCGCAACTTTGCGAAGGGTAACGGAGAGGTTCTTGTTGTTGATCAGCCACACGGCGGGTTCTCCCTTGGCGGAAGCAATCGCCGTGTAGGGCAGCACGATTCCGTCGCGCGGTGCAGAGCGGAGTATGCCGACCACCGGTGTACCAAGAGGCCAGTAAGAGTTCCCCTCGAGCCCCACCTTGATCCGGATTGTGCCGCCCTTGGTGTCTATCACCGGAGAGACTTCCCGGATGTTCGCGTGCACTTCGAGTGCCCGGTCCCCAACTGGTGCCACCGCGACATCCGACAACGGCGGGCCGTCCAGAAAGAAAGCCTCGAAGACATCGAACACCACATCTCTCGGGCCGTCATGAGCGAGCGTGAAGACCGACTGCGCCGCCGAGACAACCTGCCCCATTTCCAAGCCGCGGGCGGTGATGATCCCGTCGGCTTCAGCCTTCAATTCCGTATAGGACAGCGCATCCTCGGCGCTGGCCAGCGCGGCTGCGGCAGCTTCCAAGGAGGCTTGAGCACTCGTCAGGTCTTTTCGAGCCTCATCAAAGGTCTCCTGCGAAATGACCTGGGATTGCACGAGGGCCTTTGATCGCTCGAATGCCAGCGCCCTCTGTTTGACTACCGCCCGAGCCGATTCCAATGCAGCTCTTGCGACGCTGACATCTGCCTGCTGTTCGGTATCGTTGAGGCGCGCCAGGATCTCGCCGGCGCGAACGTGTGCACCCACGTCAACCAGCCTCTCGATCACTCTGCCACTGACGCGAAATGAGAGTTCGGTCTGGATCCGCGCCTTCACCTCACCGGTAATTTCCGCGCTCGGTTGATATTGAACCGAGGTGGCCGCGATGACCCGAACCTGTTGCGGCGGCGGCGACGCGGCTTCAGTTTTGTCGTCGCAGGCGGCGAGATAGGCGCAGGCGAGACCAATTCCCAGAATTCGAAGGGGCTTCATTTTTTCTCCGTTGCCATTTGCAACCATCAGAGAGCCGGCGGTTCGCCTTCGGATTTCAAATCTGATGGCTCTAAGGGCTATGGCCAGATGTTGACAGCGTCCACTTAAGGGCTAAAGTGGACGACGTCAACATCACTCCGGCAGAAATGTTGACGAGCGCAACATAAGGGCCTAGACGGACGAGTATGACCAAAGCCACCATCACCGCAGATCCGCGCCCCTACCACCATGGTGACCTGCACAGGACGATCGTAGGTGCGGCACTCGATGTCCTCAGCGAATCCCAAAGCACAGAGTTCTCGCTTCGGGAGCTCGCTCGACGAGCGGGCGTCAGTCACAACGCCCCTTACAAACACTTCGCTGACAAGCGTGATTTGTTGGCGGCCGTCTCGGCCGTTGGGTTCGAGCTCCTGGCAAAGCAGATGACCGATGCGACGAAGGAACACGACAGTCCGCGCGAGCGGCTGGCAGCCATGGCGCGCGCTTATGTGCGCGGCGGCGTCAACAATCCTGCGCTCTACAGATTGATGTTCGGCGGTTATCTTACCGGTCAGGATGATGAACGCCCTGCGATCGAAAGAACTGCGGCTGAGAACATGAAAGCGCTTCTGGTGGACGCGATAAGTGATGGCGCTCTCGGGCGCCTCATTCCAACCGCCGCGGCAAACACGCGTGAGATTGACGGTGCCATTCTAATTTTTTGGTCGCAAATGCATGGTCTCACATTGCTGCTGGTAGACCGCCTCGTCGGCCCCCGCGAGAAGATGGATGAACTGAGCGAGAGCGTCTTGCAAGGCATGCTCAATGGACTGGCAAACAGTATCCCCGCGATACCGTCAGGCGTATGGATAGGCCCTCCGCCGGGCGAGTCGAATGTCCCGGACCTCGCGTTGAAGGGGTGAAATCGGGAGAGTCCCGACATGGTGCTGCGGCGGAAATGCCACAGGTGCCTGCGATTTCGATTTGCGTGGGGGCTTGTCAGGCGCAACCGGGGAGCCAAGAGTGCGGCAACATAGAGACAACACTTTCATCTGGCTGACCGCAGCGGTATCTTTGGCCTTCGTGTGGATGCTATGGCCCTTGTCCGGCGCGATCCTCTGGGCGGCCGTGCTCGCCGTGCTGTTTGCCCCGGTCAATGACGCGATCCTCAAGAGCATCGCGGGCCGACGCAACCTCGCAGCTCTGTTCACATTGGCCATCGTTCTCGTGATGGTCATCCTGCCCTTTGTGCTGATTGCGAGCTTTGTCCTTCGCGAGGCGGCCACAGTTTACAATAGTATAGCGACGGGCCAATTTGCCCCCGGCATCGAGGTTCAGACGCTTCGCGAGATGCTGCCCGACTGGCTCAAGGCGCTGGTCGACAGCGTTGGGCTGCCAGATGCCGGTGCGCTTCGGGGGCGGCTGTTGAATGCGCTTGCGGAAAGTGGCCAGTTCCTGGCTGGCCAAGCGATCAACATCGGGCAGTCGACCTTCCACCTGGTGCTAAGCGCATTCGTAATGCTCTACCTGCTGTTCTTCTTGCTGCGCGACGGGCGCGAGCTGGCGCGACTGATCGGTGATGCTCTGCCGCTCAGCGGTAGCCTACGCCAGGCCCTGTTCGGGCGGTTCGTGCTCACCGTCAATGCAATCGTGAAGGGCGGCATCGTGGTGGCGCTCGCGCAGGGAACACTCGGTGGGCTGATCTTCTGGGTGCTAGATATCCGTGCTCCCGCGCTTTGGGGCGCCGTCATGGCTATCTTTGCGCTTCTTCCAATGGTGGGCACGGGTCTTATTTGGGGACCAACCGCCATCTATCTACTGGCGTCAGGAGACATCTGGGACGGCACAGTTCTGCTTGCTTTCGGAGTCCTTGTGATTGGGCTTGTGGACAACCTCTTGCGACCAATCCTTATCGGTAAGGAGACCAAGATCCCGGACTATCTGATCCTTGTTTCGACCTTGGGTGGCATCGCCACCTTCGGGCCCAACGGCTTCGTCGTCGGTCCGATGATCGCAGCTTTGTTCTTGGCGGCGTGGTCAGTGTTCCCGGCCATGATGAGCGAACGAAAAAACCAGGGTGTCGACAAGGATGGAAGTCAAGCCTGACGTGCTCTTTTCTATACTTAGCTGGAGACGATGCCGGCGAGTGGTGGAAACTGGCAAGGATCGGTCTCTCGGGACGACCGCCGAGAACGCTTGAGCTGACCGCCGATATCGCCCAGCCGCTTAAGTCGCTCGTGCACGTCAGATAGTCCGGGCTGCTTCACGCAGGCGGAGCGAATCCCGGAGCCGAATAGGCAGAAAAGACCACCTTTTTGCCACCTTTAGTGACGGACAAAGCGAGATGCCAAGCGGACAAAGCTGTTGCTCACCGGGGGTGTTGGCGACAGCAACCGCACGAATCGAACTGTACGTCCATTCAGAACACGCGCGGCACGAAGTTTCGGGCGATGCTGTCTGCGACGTAGTCGTCAGGACGCTTCTGCCGTTTCCCGAGCTTCGGCTCATCGAACTCCACCCGCTCGTAGGGGATGGACTTCAGAAGGTGGGTGATGCAGTTGATGCGCGCCGATTTCTTGTCGTTCGAGTCCACGATCCACCAGGGCGCGTGTGGCGAGTCGGTCGCGCGGATCATCTCGTCGTAGGCCTTGGTGTAGTCCCACCAGCGACGATAGCTCTCGAGGTCCATCGCGCTCAACTTCCACTGACGGACCGGGTCGTCGATGCGCTGGCGGAAACGCCGCTCCTGTTCATTCTCGCTGACGTCGAGGAAGTATTTCAGGAGGATGACGCCGCTCTCGATGATCAGCCCCTCGAGATGCGGAACCACCTGCATGAAACGCTTGACCTGGTCCTCAGTGGTGAAGCCCATCACCCGCTCCACACCGGTGCGGTTATACCAGGAGCGGTCGAAAATCACCACCTCGCCGGCCGCTGGCAGTTGCGCCATGTACCGCTGGAAGTACATCTGGCTCTTCTCGCGGTCACTCGGTGCGGGTAGCGCCACGACCCGAAACACCCGCGGGCTGACTCGCTCGACGAACCGCCTAATGACCCCGCCCTTGCCTGCAGCGTCGCGGCCTTCGAATATGATGACGATCCGCGCGCCCGACGCCTGCACCCAGGATTGGAGGTACGCGATCTCGACCTGCAAGCGGGCGATCTCCTTCTCGTAGGCCCTCTTGCGCTCCTTTTTCGCCTCGGCGGAGCCGGCCGCCACGTCGCCCGGGTGGTTGTCGTTCTTGTGCTTTTTGGCCATGGCTTCCTCCTAACTCGAGAGTTGCTTAATTTGGCGAGGCAATGTGTGTGAGGGACGAGCGTGCTCTAAAGGCGCGCAGAGCGTCGTCGAGATCGTCGAACACCATCGTGGTGCCAATTTGGTCTATCACGCCGGCGCGTTGCAGCAGTTCGAGAGCTTCGCTGTGGACCTCGGCAAAACCGAGAGCGAGGCCGCGCGCGGCGAACTCGTTGGCAAGCCCCGCGAGCATCGCGGCGGCAGTGCAGTCGATCTGGGCGACCGCGCTTGCGTCCAGCACAAACCACTCGGTACCCGGCGGGAGTTCGGACGCGATGGTGCGCAGCCGCGCCCTGACATAATCGGTGTCGAAGAACAGCAGGTTGCCCTGAACGATGCAGAGTGCGAGGCCGGGCTCGGGTCGGGCCTCTGGCGAGCGGTGCAGTTTATAGAAGCCGTCGCGACCCGAAACGCGCCCGAGCATCGCGTCGCGGGGATGCGCCGCCTTGTAGAGGAGGTAGACAAGGGTCGCCCCGACCGCGATGACGATCCCCTGCAACACGCCGAGGCTGAGCGGCCCTATCAGTGCAATGATCGCGAACAGGAACTCGATACGGCTGATGCGCCTGATTTCGCCCAGAGCCTCGACGTCGATCAAACTTAGCGCCGCCGCTACTAGGATGGCGCCGAGCGCTGGGATCGGAAGGATCCGCAGAGCTGGCCCGAGAAAGAGAAGCGTTGCGATGAGGGTGACGGCAGCGACGATAGAGGCGACCTGGGTGCGGCCACCTACGCTCATGTTCACTGCGGTACGCGAGTCGGACGCGGTGACCGGAAAGGCGCCGAAGAACCCGGCCGCGACATTGGCAGTGCCGAAGCCGGTCAACTCGAGGTTGGGGTCAACCTCATAGCTGCCGCGAGTAGCGAAACTGCGGGCCGTTACGATGCCCGAGCCAAAGCTGACGAGGAAGATCGAGGCGGCACCTAGCAGAATGGTGTCGACGGGCATGCCGGAATGGGCCGGCAGGGCAAACTGCGGCAGGCCGCTCGGAATGTCGCCGACCACGGCGATCCCGAGCGCCTCGAAGTCCAAGAGCGCGGATAGCACGACCGCGAGCACCACGATGATCACCGGCCCGGGGAGCGGCAGTTTGCAGATCCGGACCGCCTGGAGGACGAGGAACATCGCCGCCCCGAGCGCGAGTGAGGGCCAGTGGATGAAATTGGCCTTGTCGACGATCTCGAGTATCGGCCCCATCAGCCCCGCGGATTCGATCTTCACGCCGGTGAGCCGCCCGATCTGGCCGATCATGATAGAGAGCGAAATACCGGCGAGAAAGCCGGTCAGGATCGGCCGAGACAGGAGGGTCGCGAGTACCCCCAGCCGTAGCGCGCGGGCGATGAGGCAGAACACTCCCACGGCGAGCGCCAGCAGCGCGGCTACTGCGACGCGGTCGGCCGTCACCCCTGGCGCCTCGTAGATTGTCGCCAGCACCGCCGCCAGCACCGTCATCGTCGCCGCATCCGGTCCTACGATCAACTGTCGCGACGGGCCAAAGACCGCATAGGCCACAAGCGGCGCTATGCTAGCGTAAAGACCCGTCTCGGGCGGCAGGCCGGCGATCGCGGGGTAGGCGATGGCGCTCGGCAACCCAACTGCGGCAATCGCCAGCCCCGCGGAGATGTCGCTCCCGAGCCAGTCTGGCTGGTAGCCTCGAAAACTCGCGAGAACCGGGAAGCGCCGTGAGTCGGTCCCCACCGGTCCGTGCCCGCCGAAGACCGCCTGAATCCGCAGTAGGAACGCCTGAAGTATCATCGCATGCCGAAGCCCAGTTTCATCGACGGCGTTGAGCGCAAACCAGCAGGCCCCTGGGCTGCCACGCGCCCTAAACAAGCCTTAGTCTCTCGAGCGTGCCTCGGCCTTGATCTGCGTCAAGGCAGTTTGAATAGCCCTCCGAGCGCAAGCCTCTGATACCGAGAGATGTTGACAAAAAAAATGCTGGCGACCCCTGTGGTGGGATGCGTGATCGATCGACTAACTCATGCTGAACCTGCCTGAATGTGCATGGCTTTCAGTCTGATTGCGAATCTCGGTACGTTTCGGTGTCACCGGTTCCGAATGTCGCGCGAAAGCTCAAGTCTCGGTGTAATCAGGCCCACGCAACCAAATTCTTCCAAATCCATCGAGGGGCTCCTCGCAGCCCATTTTGCATTCAAAATGTCCTTGCACACAACTAGCACAAAGCTGGACCCTCAATTGACGCATCCTTGTGAGCGTGATTCCCTGTTCCCATATCGAAGACAGAAACGTATCCCTCTCCGGCGTGAACCGCCTTGCGACGTTCCGCGTCTCGTCCGCGGCCGCTCGAAAAACTTGTGAATCTCACGATGATCGACACCGATCTGCCGCGCCAGATATTTCAGGACACCATGCGGGAGGATCCCGCTATCTGCGAGCGGTCGGTCGGGGTAGCGAAGCATCGCCAGAACGCAGGCGAGCCCCAGGCGATTGTGTGGCCGGTTCTGCCGCATGACCAGGTCGAGACCTGACCGGTCGAGCGCATAATGCTTGGCGATCTCCCTTTCGTCGTCCGGCATGGCTGTCGCCTGATCCCACCATGCTTCGCCGGCTCATGTAGAAGCTGGAGTCCGGCGATGTTCTGATCGTTACCAAGCTCGACCGGCACGATGACCATGAACGTACTCTTCTCGTTCTGACCTCAACATGGCGAAACACGCAAAGTTATTCGGCGTCTATGCGGCCATGAAAATATAGGCGGGAAGTCCTGTCGAATTGATCCACGTCAATGTCGATGATATCGGCGAGCAGCTAGATTAGAAAAGTCGGAAATACCGGTTGGCATTCTAATTTTTCGCGATACCTTTGGTTGAAGAGTGGTTCGGATTCGCGACGCAACTCGCGTCTGGCGCGGAGCCGAAATTGGGGTTGTCAAGAAGCGACTCCACGGCATTTCCTTTGGAGGGGAAGGAGAATGTGGTCTTGCCGTGGCATTACTGAAAGCCCTTTTGTCAATCGAACTGGCGAGAGCGCACAATATCGGCGCTGCTGCTCCAGACTCCCTGAACATATTGCTCGCGTCGACCACGCTACCCGATCGAGCATGTTCGATCCGTTTCTAAGGCGAAGACGGCATCGATGGTTGGTTTTTTGCCCGGACGAAGGAGAAGACTGATGGATATCCGACTACCATATCTGGGATCAGAGCTCTTGGGCCTGCGGGCGTGTCGCAGGGCAATCATCGCCTTGGGCCTGTCAAGCGCAGTGATCGCGCCCTCGTTTGCGAACGGCAGCGAAGTCGATCCCAAAGCCGTTCTCAAGTCGATGTCGGACTATCTGGCAAGGCAATCGACGATCTCGGCGAGGTTCAACTCGAGCATCGAGGTGATCACGCCAGAGCTTGAGAAGATCCAGTTCGACAGTTCGACGACCTTGCAGGTGAAGCGTCCCGACAAACTGAGAGTGGAGCGTCTTGGCGGTTATGCGGCCGTGGAGATGATCTTCGACGGGACCACGCTGACGATCCATGACATCGACAAGAAGGAATATGCGCAGGCGAGCGCCGGCGGGACGATTGATGCCCTGGTCGATCGGATGCGCCATGAGTTCGGTATCGGCGCGCCGGGTGCTGATCTGCTCTTAAGCGATGTCTATACCGCCTTGAGCGAAGACGTGCTGGCCGCAAAATACATCGGCCAGGGCGTCATCGATGGGGTCGAGTGCGAACACCTCGCCTTCAGGAACGCGGAAACCGACTGGCAGCTCTGGGTCAGGACAGGGCCTGAACCGATCCCCTGCAAAATGGTGATCACCAGCAAGTCGGTGACCGGCGCGCCGCAATACACGGTCGAGATCCGGGATTGGAAGCCGGGCGAGGCAATCGAGGCCGCGGCGTTTGAATTCAAGGCGGATGGCGCGGGCAAGAAGGTGGAGATCAAGGACCTTTCGGCTCTGGACGAGGTGCCGCCTGCCGCGACAGAAGGAGCGCAACAATGAACATCACGAAAACGATGATCGCTGGCATGGTTGGCCTCAGCGCTCTGTTCGTGGCCGACAACGCCTCAATGTCGAACCCCGAGACCTGGATCGGCAAGGCCGAGGCGCGCGTCGGCCGGCCGGCAACTCCGATGAGCTACGCAGGCGTGGCAAGGCGAACGACACGCCGAACCGTTGCCGTGGGCGCGGCGGCGACGACCGGCTGCCGGACCGTCTACGATGCCTACGGCCGCGCGGTGACGACCTGCTATTGAGCCGCCTGATGCTGCTGCATTGACAGGGTGCATGGCCTCGGCCCTGCCGCGCTCACTTACGCGTTCTTGATGTCCTGTACGGGGGCATGCCATGGACGACGATGACGATGCAAAACCCTCTAGATAGATCATAATCGAGCGACGCTCGCCGGGCGCCGCGAGTTCTTCAAGACCATAGGCAACGCGGCGGCTGCCACCCTGGCGGCGGCGGCGGTGCCAGGCACGGCTTCAGCACAGGACGCCCAGGGCCCAGAGGCTCGCAACCCCTACGGTGGCGGCCCCGGCACGGGTCTTACTTATCCGCCTTACTACCAGCCGACGCCGAGCCTGAAGAACAACAACACCTATTTTCCTGGAACGGAGGAACTCGCCGCGGCAGCACGCCGATTCCACAGGTGCCGTTCCAGACGGTCAACGACATCTTCTGACCCACCTGCACATCGATCACTACGCCGACCTGCCCTATCTCTTCGGCTTCGCGCCGTGGATGGGCCGATGGAAGCTGTTGCGTGTGCATGGTCCCTCCGGCCGCACGCCGAAGGATGGAACCAGAGCCATGATCGACGGCATGAAGATCATGACCCACTGGCATACGGACAGTTTCAACAGCTTTCCGATCGGCGATGGCTATGAGGTCGAGGACACGAAGGATGGAGCCTCTGCCCACCGGCTGGACTGGAACGGGCTTTCCTTCGTCTGGACCGGTGACGGCAAGCCCGATGCGCTGACGGCGATGCTCGCGAAGGGCGTCGATGTGTTCGTCACCGAGACGCGGCTGACCACGCTGAAATACGGCATGCCGCCGATCATGACCAACATGACGATCGATTCGGCGCACACGCCCCACTACGCGACGGGCTATCTGTTCAAACAGGTCAATCCGCGCGCGGCGATGGCAACCCACGTCGCCTTTGACGAGGGCGAGGTTTCCGAGATTGTTGCGGGATTTCGCGTGCACTGGCCGGGACTCTTCCAGTTTGGCGCGCCCGACGACGTCGTCGTCAACGTGACGATGGATGCGATCTGGACGCGGAAGGCGGCGTTGCCGGATTCGGCCTCGCCCGTCAGGCCCAGCCCAAGCGAGGCGATCGCACTGTTCGATTTGTCCCTTAAAAACACAGAGGTGAAGTTCCCCAGTCCGCGCCACAGTGTCGAGGCCGTTCAGGAACAGTTCGTCCGCGATCAGGAGTTCGACCTGCACCTCTACTATCCGAAGGATGTCTAGCGCGAACCGGTGAGGAACTTTCCCTACGATTTTGAGATCGATGTGAAGGACATGGTCAAGCGCAGCCCTGGAATTCAAGCCACGCCGCAGGCCCGGTGTCGCGCCCGCTCCGCTTTAACGGCGAGACCTATTCCGGGATCAATGTCTTGACCCTTTGGGCATCCGCGATGGAGCGCAGCTTGCCAACAACAGCCAAAGCCCAGATTAACGTTCCCAATCTTGCGAGGCGGTTCGTCGAACATCTGATCGAAATAGGCGTGGCAAATTGCCAGTCTTGTGTATGGCGTCCCGGAACGTTCGCGGCATATTTTGTAAAATAAGCTAAAATCCATTCGACAGAATAGGCTAAGAACTGTATAGCTTAATAAGCTAAGGAGCGTCTTGCACGAAAAGCTAACTTCTATAGGAGAGGACGGCCCGCTCATGGCAAGCCCGCAGCAAAAACTTGCGGAATCGCTGGAGGCGCTCAAGGCGCTTCAGGATCGCGGCGCGGTCGCAATCCGCGCCGCCGACCTCACCCGCACACACCGCGAACGCCTGCTCAAGAACGGCTTTCTGCAAGAGGTCATGAAAGGCTGGTACATTCCGGGCAGGCCCGACGAGGCAGGGGAGACGACCGCCTGGTACGCTTCGTTCTGGGATTTTTGCGCGGCTTATCTGCGCGAGCGTTTTGGCAGCGAGTGGAGCCTCTCGCCCGAGCAATCGCTCTCCTTTCATGCCGGCAACCGCGCCGTGCCGGCGCAGCTTCTCGTGCGCTCGCCAAAGGCGAGGAACCGGGCGACCTCGCTCGCGCATAACAATTCAGTTTTCGATGTCAGGGCGAGCCTGCCGGAAGGCGGCGCGCGCGAAGAGCGCGACGGGCTGATCCTGTTCTCGCTGCCGGCCGCCCTTGTTGCTTGCTCGCCAACGGTATTCAGGCAAAACCCGATCGATGCGCGAACCGCGCTTGCGATGGTCACCGATGCCTCCGGCGTGCTGGAGATATTGCTGCGCGGGGACCACAGCGTGATCGCCGGACGGCTCGCGGGCGCGTTTCGCAATGTGGGGCGCGAGCGCATTGCCGATGATATTCTCAGGACGATGAAGGCGGCCGGTTACACGGTCAGGGAGCGGGACCCCTTCGATGAGCGCATCGATCTTGCGCTGCCCCGCCGGGAAACTTCTCCCTATGCCGGCCGCATCCGGCTGATGTGGGGCCTGATGCGCGGAGCGGTAATCGAGGAGTTTCCGCGCGCGCCAGGCCGCCCCAATGACATCGATCGCTATCTCGCGCGCGTCGATGAGACATATACCACCGATGCCTACCACTCCCTCTCGATAGAGGGCTACCGGGTCAGCGTCGATCTGATCGAGCGTGTGCGCGGCGGGGCCTGGAACCCCGATGGCGATGCCGGCGACCGCGAACTCAGCAACGCCCTGGCGGCGCGCGGCTACTGGCAGGCCTTTCAGGCGGTCAAGCAAAGCGTTCGCGCCGTCCTCGTAAATGAGAACCCCGGCGCGGTCGCCGACCGCGACCATGGCGAATGGTACAGGCAGATGTTTGCGCCAAGCGTGAGCGCGGGCCTCATTCCAGCTGCGAGCCTTGCCGGATACCGCGACGGCCAGGTCTATATCCGCAACTCGATGCATGTGCCGCTCGCGCCCCATGCGGTGCGCGATGCCATGCCGGTGTTCTTCGAGATGCTGGAGCAGGAGGAGGATGCTGCAGTCCGCGTGGCGCTGGGACATTTCATCTTCGTTTATATCCACCCTTACATGGACGGGAACGGCCGCATGGGGCGCTTCCTGATGAATGTCATGCTGGCGGCGAGCGGGTATCCGTGGACAGTGATCCCGGTGCAGCGGCGAGATGCCTATACGGCGGCGCTGGAACAGGCGAGCGTGCAGCAGAATATCGCTCCGGTTGCGCGTTTTCTCGGGGGACTGGTTCGGGATTCGATGGAGGGCAGGAACGTGGCGAGGGCGCCGGAAGGGCGCTAAGGCGCTTCGCGATTGCGCTCGCTGCCCACGAACAACAAGCCGGGGATGATGATCATTCCCGGTGATCTCCCGAGGCGATATCGTCGGCGGATTCTAACTCGATATATTCAGTGCCGACCCGCTCAAGCCTTGCCTCGTCGCCGTCGAGATTCCAGCGTCGGTCGGCGTAAAACTCCATGGCCTTGCGCGTTTCGACAACCAGCACATCTGCCACTCGGTTGAACGGGCAGCGATGTCGGAGTGGAGGTAAATCAAGGTCCGACTTTGAGACGTATCAATGCGAAATCGACGTACGGTGCTATCTATGTAACCAAGATGTCAGTTTGCCCACCTTCGTTGAAGGGCAGTGTGCATGTGGGCGCCGTGACTGTCGTCGTGATCGACGTTTCGCGCGGGATCACGCTTGTTCCACTCGTAGACCAACGAACCGCGGATGAGGGTTACCATGCGCGATGTTTCGTCAACCGCCGCTGTCATACAGCTTCGCGCGCTTCTGGCAGTTGATGCGCCAATTGATCTCTTTGCCGGAAAGCAGCTCGTGCTGCGGGCGACGAGCCGAATCTCCAACCGGCAAAGGGCCGTCCTGTATGTCGATTATCTCGAAGCCGTTCTGTTGCGCTACACGATTGCCGCCAATCGCACCGATTTCGAAGGGTCAAGATCGGCAATAGGTTGCTCGATGCGATTGAGGCGTCACCCAGGCGAAACTAGCGGATAATGTTGATCGGAGATTGACCATGGCTCACGAGATTTGGATTGAACAGATCGGTGGCGGCACAAGGACCCCGATCCAGCTGCCGGAGAGCTTCTCTTCCGATCCCTATGTCCTTGCTGATGAGATGCGGCGGATTTGCCAGCAAGCCTATGAAATGGGCCGCATGGACGAACTCGCTGCCGTACAGGAAATCTTCCGCAACAGGAAGAAGACCATGACTTTCCGAGGGAGAGGCTGAGGCTTCCGCCACCAGCGATGGACCGACACCGGAACGGGGGAGTGTAGTGATGTATGGGTGCTACCTGGAGCTTCGCGTTACGGCACGATGGCATCGTGAGTGCCCGCATGCATGGCCTCTTTTCGAGAAGCATATCAATTGGTGGAAGCTGGGAGGCTCGAAACCGGCACCTCAGCCCCTCTGTAGCGCCCTTCGGGTCGTTCCGGGACTTGGCCAATGAACGTGTATCGCGCAACCGCCGACGAGGTCCTTGCAAGCCTTGGGACCAGTCGAGCCGGGCTATCTTCGAAGGAGGCTACGAGACGCTTGGCGGAGTATGGACCCAACGCGGTCGAAAGGGTCCGCGGCAAGCCTCTTCATAAACGTGCGCTCGAAACCCTCACGCATCTGTTCGCGCTTTTGCTGTGGTTTGCCGCGGGGATCGCTTTTGTCGCGCACCTGATCGAGCCAGGACTCGGAATGGCGACGCTGGGCAATGCGATTGTCGGCGTTATCCTCGTGAACGGGCTCTTTGCCTTCTGGCAAGAGTTTCGAGCCGAACGGACACTGTCGGAGCTGGCGAAGCTGCTTCCGGCGCAGGTCAACGTGATGCGCGGGGAAGGTGTCGCCACCGTGCCCGCCGAGGAATTGGTGCCTGGGGATGTCATCGTGGTTGGGCAGGGTGATCGGGTGCCGGCAGATTGCCGCCTGATCGAGGCGTTTGCACTGCGCATCAGCAATGCCACCTTGACCGGCGAAGCGATGCCGCTCGGCCGTTCTGCCGCTCCCTCCGATGCATCGGATATCCTGCACAGCACCAACGCCCTGTTTGCCGGCACGTCCGTCCTTGCCGGAGATGGCGTCGCCGTCGTCTTCGCCACCGGCTCGCACACCGAGTTCGGCAAGATCGCGCGACTGGCACAGGGCGGGACAGAGGACCGTTCGCCGCTACTGGACGAAGTCGATTCCGTGAGCCGTGTGATCGCCGTGCTTGCGTTCGGGCTCGGCTTGGCCTTCTTTGGTATCGGATTTGAGTCAGGGCTATCGGTCTGGCAGGCATCGATGTTCGGCATCGGCACGATTGTGGCGAACGTTCCTGAGGGGCTCCTGCCCACGATCACGCTGACGTTGGCGATGGGAGCCCGACGGATGGCACGCCGAAAGGTACTTGTTCGCCATCTCCCAGCCACTGAGACACTTGGGGCGGTCACGGTCATCTGCACCGACAAGACAGGAACACTGACTGAAAACCGTATGGCCGTCAGGGAGCTCTTCCTGTCGCGAACATTAGCGGCTGCCCACCCGGCGGATCTCCAGCCGGAGCAGTATACGGCGGACCGCCTGCTCTGCGAAGTTTCACGACGATGCCAGACAGTCCAGTGGGCAACGGACGGTGGGTGGCTGGGCGATCCCATGGAAGTGGCTCTGGTCGAGATGGCGGAACGAACGGGATCTGCTTCGGCCGGCGTTTCGCTCGTCAGTGAGATTCCCTTCGATGCCGACCGGAAGCGCATGTCGACCCTCCACGAGATGGCTGATGGGACGTTTATGTACACGAAGGGCGCTCCCGAAACGGTGCTCCCCCTCTGCACGCACTTGGAGGCCCATGGACGGGTAGCGCCTTTGACGCGGAACTTGCGCCAGCGCCTTAAGGAGGCGGAGGAAGCTTTGGCAAAACAGGGCTTGCGTCTGCTCGCCCTTGCCTACCGGCGTCTGCCGGCCGAAGCGCCCTTGCCGACGAATGAGGCGAGCCTCGTCTTTCTCGGGCTGGTCGCTTTCGAAGACCCCCCGCGCAAGGGCGTCGCTGAAGCCGTGCGGAGCGCTCTGCAGGCGGGCATCAAGATCGTCATCGCGACAGGCGATCATCCCGATACCACCATCGCCATCGGCCGTCAGATCGGGCTAGTAGGCGAAGAGGAGATTCCGCGGGTGATTACCGGCGAGCGTCTACACCACTTGTCCGAATCTCAACTGCGGACCGCACTCGATGCACCGCGTCTCATCTTTGCGCGTCTCGCCGCCGATCAGAAACTGCGCCTCGTTCGCGCTCTGAAAGCCAAGGGGCATGTTACGGCGGTGACCGGCGACGGCGTGAACGACGCGCCGGCGCTCAAAGAGGCGGACATAGGCATTGCCATGGGCCGTACCGGAAGCGATGTCGCCCGCGAAGCGGCCGACATGATCCTCGTCGATGACAACTTCGTCAGCATTGTCGATGCCATCGAGGAGGGCCGTGCGGTCTTCGACAATGTCCGCAAATTTCTAACCTATGTGCTCACATCGAACATCGCCGAATTTGTCCCTTATCTCGCCTTCGTTCTCTTTGGCATTCCGCTGCCGCTAACCATCATTCAGATCCTGGCTGTGGATCTGGGCACCGATTTGGTGCCCGCGCTCGCGCTGGGAGCGGAAAAGCCGTGTGCTGACGTCATGCACAGGCCGCCGCGCTCGCGTACGGAACGGCTGCTGGATCATCGTTTGCTTCTGCGCGCCTACGGGTTCCTCGGTCTGTTCGAGGCGGCAGCCGGAGTGGCGGCATTTTCCTTTGTCCTCTGGCAAGGCGACTGGTCGTTTGGCGAGCAGTTGACGGCTGGCGCGCCCCTTTATCTTCAAGCCACAACAGCATGCCTAGTAGCCATCGTCCTTCTCCAAATCGTCAACGTGTTTCTGTGCCGGGACGAACGGACTTCCCTATTTGCCCGAGCACCCTTCGCAAATCCATTGATCTTCGTCGGGATCGCCTTTGAGTTCGCGATGATCCTCGCCGTCGTCTACACGCAGCCGGGCAATGCCCTCTTCGGCACCGCACCTTTGGGATGGCAGGCATGGCTGTTCGCCGGACCGTTTGCGGCGGCCATGTTGGCTGGTGAGGAGCTGCGTAAATGGATTGTCAGGGTCCGTTTCGCCAGAAGTCCATAAGGCGTCGTAGGGTGGCGCGGCCGCGATTTGCCGCCTGCACAAGGAGCCGAGCTACGGAAGCCTCTGCCGGAGAAATGCAACGGCGCCGGACAGCGTTTGCAGGTCCGGATAGTCCCGTTCGAGGATCTCGACGCCTGTCGCCTGGTGAAGGCTTATGACGAAGTTCAAGAAGTCTATCGAGTCGATCTCGAATTGCGCACGAAACGACTTGTTCGGATCAATGGGCTCGCCTTCGATATCCGGAGCAACTGCATAGAGGGACCTCGCCACGAGGTCGGAGAGTTCGGCATCGGTCATAGGGCCTCCGGATGTGCAAGGAGTTCGGACAGGCGGGTGAGGAATTGGGCTGCGTGCCGGCCGTGGCTCACCCTATGATCGCCACCGAGCGTCACGTGGACCACCCGGCGAACGGCCACAACGTCGCCGGCGATCCAGGGGCGCAGGGTTGCCGCGCCACAGCCGACAATCGCGACCTGTGGCGGGTAGATCAGCGGAAAGACGCTGTCGGCATTTCCCTCGCCGAGATTGCTCAGAGTGACGGTGCCGTCGGTCATCTCGGAACTGCGCAGCCGGCCGAGCCGGGCGCGGGGCACGAGGTCGGCAATCGCGCTCATCAGTTCGTCGACGCTTTTCGAATCCGCGTCGCGAATCGCCGGCGCGATCAGTCCGCCGCCGCGTAAGGCGGTCGCAAGCCCCATATGGACGGCCGGCGACGGCCGGAAGACACCTTCCTCATAATGGCCGTTGAGCTCGGGCACTTGCTTCATCGCCAGTGCCACCGCCCTCATCAGCGGTGCGACGTAAAGGAGCCGTCTTTCGATCGGACGAAGGGCGTTCTGCTTCTCCAGCCATTCGAAGACGGGTGTGGCGTCGATCGCATGCACGACCCAGTAATGCGGAATATCGCGATGGGAGCGGACCATGGCGGCGCCGATCGCCTTGCGCATCTCGTCGAGGTCGAGGCCTGCTCCGCGGCTGCGCGGGGCCCTTTCCAGGCCGGGTTCTCGTTCGACACCGGAGGGCACCTGTTCGAGGCCGATGATACCGTCGGGGCCAGGGGACAATCGCTCCGGCGATATGCCGAGGTCGGCGGAACGCCGGCGCGCCGCGGGCGTGATGCGCAAGCGGGGCGGTGCGGCCAGGGCCGGCGTCTCTCCAATGCTCACCCGCCGCTCTGGCGCCTTCGGTTCGATCGCCTCGGTAGTTGTCGCGGCGGGACGAGATGGTGGTTCTTTCGCAGGGCTGAGGATCGTCGCAAGCACGGTGCCGACAGGAACCTTTCGTCCCGGCTGAACCCGCTGCTCGCCGATGACACCCTCGTTGAAGACCTCAATCTCGATCGCGCCCTTCTGCGTCTCGACGAGCGCGATGATATCGCCGCGCTCGACGCGATCGCCCGGCTGCTTGAACCACTCGACAAGCGTTGCGGCCTCCATGTCGGCGCCGAGCGACGGCATCTTGAACTCGATCATCGTCGCATTGCCTTCCTGACGGCAGCGGCGATTGATTGCGGCTGGGGAAGTGCCGCCTGTTCGAGGTGCTTCGGATAGGGGATCGGCACCTCGGCGCCGCAGACCCGCTCCACCGGAGCGTCGAGATCGTAGAAGGCCTGCTCCGTGATCCGACTGGAAATTTCCGCCGCAAGGCTGCCGCTGCGCCAGGCTTCGTCGACGACGACGGCGCGGTGCGTTTTCCTGACCGACGCGATGATCGTCTCATCATCGAGCGGCCGCAGGATCCTGAGGTCGATCACCTCGCAGTCAATGCCTTCGCCGACAAGCATCTCGGCCGCGTTCAGCGCCTTCTTGACGCAGGCACTGTGGGCGATGACGGTCACATCCGAGCCCTGGCGGCGCGTCGCCGCCTTGGTGATGTCGACAGACATGTCTCCGTCCGCGGGGAGTTCGTCTTCGTCATTGTAAAGCGTAGCATGTTCCATGATGATCACGGGGTCCGGGTCCTCAAGGGCAGGCCAGAGCATGCGGCGGGCGTCCGCGACTGTCGCCGGCGCGAGAACCCGGATGCCGGGGATGTGACCGTACCATCCCTCCAGACTATGAGAGTGCTGCGCCGCTAACTGGCGTCCGGCGCCGGTCGCCATGCGGATGACGATGGGCACGGAGAACTGCCCGCCCGACATATGCCGGAGCGTTGCAGCGCTGTTGACGATCTGGTCGAGCGCCAGCAAGCTGAAATTGATCGTCATGATTTCGACGATCGGCCGCATACCGCCAAGCGCGGCCCCGATACCTGCGCCGACGAAGGCCGATTCCGAGAGTGGCGCATCGCGAACGCGCTCGTCGCCGAACTCCGCCGGCAGGCCGAGTGAGCAGGCATAGGCGCCGCCGTAGCGGTTGACATCCTCGCCCATGAGAAAGACGCGCTTGTCTCTGGCAAGCGCCTCGCGCAACGCTTCACGCACGGCTTCGCGATAAGTCAGGCGACTATTCGTCATCGGATATACTCCGACGGTGGAGAGACGACGTCCTTCATCAGGTCCTCGACGGGTTCAAAATCCGCAGCTTCGGCGAATGCCACGGCCGCTTCGATTTCCTGTGCGACGTCCGCCTCGATCGCTTCCCGGTCGTCCAAGTTAAGGAGCGCGGCAGATAGGGCCCAGTCAGCGAACAGCACCATTGGGTCCCGCTTCTTCCAGGTCTCGATTTCGGCTTTCTCGCGATAGAGATCCGGATCGAACATCGAATGCGCGCGGAAGCGATAGGTTTTGGTCTCGATGAAACGTGGCCCCTCGCCACGGCGCACCGCGTGCACGGCACGGCGCGCCGCAGCTTCGACGTCCACGACGTTCATCCCGTCGACCGCCTCCGACGCGATGCCATAAACGGCAGCGCGTGCGCTGATGGAAGGATTGGACTGCGACCGGGCGAGCGCCGTGCCCATGGCATAGAAATTGTTCTCGCAGACGAACAGCACCGGCAGATGCCAGAGGGCTGCGAGGTTCAGGGACTCGTGGAACTCGCCTTCCGCGGCCGCTCCCTCGCCGAAAAAGCAGCAGGTCGCCCGTTCGATCCCCAACATCTTGTCGGCGAGCGCAAGGCCGACGGCAAGCGGCAGTCCGCCGGCGACGATCGCGTTGCCGCCGAAAAAGCGATGGTGGGCCGAGAAGATGTGCATGGAACCGCCGCGGCCCCGACTGGAGCCCACCGCCTTGCCGAACATTTCGGCCATCACCTCGTTCATCGGCAGGCCGCGGACCAGGGCATGCCCATGCTCCCGATAGGTCGCGACGATTGCTTCATCTCCCGTAAGCGTCGAGATCACGCCGACGGCATTCGCCTCCTCGCCGATATAGAGGTGCAGGAAGCCACGGATCTTCTCCTGCGTGTAGAGTTCGGCACACTTTTCCTCGAAACGACGGACGCGGGTCATCTGGCGCAAGAGCTCGACGGCATGCTCGCGGGTCAGGTGGACGCGGTCGTCAGCGATGTTCCTCATTTTTCCACCTCGAGCATTGAGGTATCACCCTCGGGCAGGCCGAGTTCGCGGGCCTTCAAGAGCCGCCGCATCACCTTTCCGGAGCGGGTCTTCGGAAGGCTCTTGCAGAACTCGATATAGCGGGGCGCAACGGCAGGCCCAAGCCGCTTGCGGGCGTGGGCGAGCAGATCCTTGCGCAAGCTCTCGTCGGTGGTGTGGCCGGGGCGCAGCGCCACGAACGCCTTGACCACTTCCATTGCAACCGGATCCGGTATGCCTATCACGCCGGCCTCCGCGACGGCGGGATGCTCCAACAATGCACTTTCGACCTCGAAAGGTCCGATCAGATGCCCGGCCGATTTGATGACGTCGTCGGCGCGGCCGACGAACCAGTAATAGCCGTCGGCGTCGCGCCTGACGAGGTCGCCGGTCAGGTACCAGCCATCGACGAAGCACTGGCGATAGCGCTTCTCCTCGTGGAGGTAGCCGGTGAACATCGAGGGCCATCCCGCCTTCAGCGCCAGTTCGCCCTGCTCATTAGGCGTTTCGACGAAGGTCATCGCCCCGGACGCCTCGCGTCTGACCACGGCCGCTTCGATCCCCGGAACCGGCCGGCCCATCGAGCCTGGTCTGATCGGCATCGAGAGAAAATTGGAAATCATGATGCCGCCTGTCTCGGTCTGCCACCAGTTGTCGTGGATCGGGCGCTTCAAGACATCACGACCCCAGATCACCGCCTGTGGGTTGAGTGGCTCGCCGACGCTGGCGATCAGCCGTAAACGGCTGAGGTCGTAGCGCCGCGGCAGGTCGTCGCCAGCTTTCATAAGCATGCGGACCGCGGTTGGTGCCGTGTACCAGACGGTCACCCTATCTCGCTCGAGATTGCCGTACCACCTTTCAGCGTCGAATTCCTCCTCGTCGGAGACGAGTGTGCAGCCGATCAAGAGTGGCGCGATGATTCCGTAGGAGGTGCCCGTTACCCAACCAGGGTCGGCCGTGCACCAGAAGATGTCATCCGGTTTCAGGTCCAGTGCGTAGGCCGCCGTCAGCTTGTGCGCGACAGCCGCACCGTGCACATGCATCGCTCCCTTCGGCCGGCCCGTGGTGCCGCTGGTGAAATGAATGACGGCGAGATCGTCTGCGCGGGTCGGAGCGATGTGGCAGGTTGTCGGTCGTCCGGCGAGCGCCGCATCGAAATCCACCCCGCCATCGCCGCCGCAGACCAGGATGATCGTCTTTAGGCTCGGCAGGTCGGCGAGAACCGGCTTGACCTTACGCTCGAAGAACCGTGCGGTGGTGACCAGCGCTTTGGCCTCGGCGATCTGCATGCGCGCTTTGATCGGCTCCGGGCCGAAGGCGGAGAAGAGAGGGCTGAACACGGCACCTCTTTTCCAGGTCCCGAGGGCAGCGATGTAAAGAGCAGGCACGCGACCGAGAAGGGTAAAGACGCGGTCGCCCGCCACAATCCCCAGATCGGCGAGCACATTGGCAAATCGGGCACTGTCTTCTGCAAGCCTTGCATAGGTCAATGTCGTCGCCAGACCGTTCGCAGCGATCGAGCGCAGGGCAACACGCCGGCCACGTCCGGCGGCGACATGGCGATCGGTCGCTTCGTAGCCGATATTGAAGCAGCCGGGTGCGTCAGCGCGGCGACTGAAAGCTTCCTCCGGCGTCGGCCAGACAAAGCCTTGGCGGACAGATTCATAGTCGGCAAGGTTCGGCGCCGATCGGTTGTTGTCGTTCATTCGCCTGTCTGTAACCGTCCCCATGAGCGCTTCCTCTTCAAACCGAGAGCGTGACCGGAATGCGGGCCAGCAGCATTGACGATGGTCAAAGATCATTGAGGCAAGGGCTGTAAAAGCAGCGGATATGCGACGCGCAAGGGCGGTTGCCGGCATGACGGACGCCGTCGGCCGCCGGTGGCGAATACGACCATCAGAACTGCCAGACCCCGAAGATCGCGTGTACTGTCGCCCTAGCAGGCAGGGAGCAATTTCGTCAGAATGTCACCGGCGACCGCCTTGGCTCTCTTGCGGTGGCGCTGCCGAGGTTAGAGGGGATCGCCCGAAGCGTATTGTCGCTCATGCGCGGATCTCGACGGGCTCGATAACGCACAATTGGTGCTCGAGGTCGCGGGGGGGACGTGTTTACCCGCACCGACCCAGAACACAAGCTGACGTCTCGTCAGCGCCTTTCAGGCGAATGCCCTGTCTATCGCCATGACGGGCGACGGGTCAACGACGCTCCGACACTCAAGCGCGCCGGATGTTGTCCTGTGCACGGGGAGGTCGTCAGTTACTCTCCCGCCAGAATTCGGTGACGTCTTCGACGTGATGAAGCAGATAGACCAGTCTTCCCTCGCTGTCGAATATCGGGCGATTGACCGGCTTCCAGAACTTCGTGACGAACACGCCATTCGGGTCGCGGACGTCGTAGTGCTGTATGGGCATCGCATCGATGGCGCCGGTTTCAGTGACCCGCTTCAATGAGGCGAAAAGATTGCTGACGCCGTCGGCGGTCGCGTCCGCCGGGTTGTCCGGAAAGACATCGAACAGAGGACTGCCGGCAATCTTTGCCGAAGATGTCATGGTCGCCAGTCCGTAGGCGTCGTTGATGTCGATGATGTGCAGGCCCTTGCGAGGGTCGAGGAGCAGGTAGGGCTCGGGCGAGGCCATGAACTCGTCGCGAAAAATCAATCGTTGAGCGGCGGCCTCTGTCAGCCCGATTTCAGGCTGCAGGCCCTCACGCTGCGCTTCAAGAATGGCCTGTTGCCGCAGTGCGCCTGCGAGCAGCTCTTTGAGAATACGCTGGTCACATTCACGCTCTTCCTCCTTGAGGAGCGCTTTGTATCTCGCGATGTTCTGTCGCAAAATAAAAGCCTGCATCGCAGTCCCGGCTTTCTGTTTCTCCGATTACCGAGCGATGGGACCGATGTATTCGGTTCTGAAGCCATCTACCCGGGCCTTGCGAATGAAGTCATTCGCCCCGGCAAAGAGTTGTCTCGAAAACGCGGGCGTCTTCGCTGCCCCTCGCGAAGTTTGCATCGAACCAGTGGCTCGCGCGTGCAGACAGCACGGTGATCCGCCAGTTCCGCGCCTCCTGTCTTTCGACGCGGAAATCCGCATCGGCAGAGGCTGGCTCGCTCAGTTCAACGGTATTTGCCTTGGCAGGCGCAAAAGCTTGATCTGCGTGGGCCATGTTCACGCTCCTCCTATTTTGCAAGCGATTAGAGACTGGTGGTCAGGTGCTCCCTTGCCCGGAGGCGCTCTTGCGACGCGGCGAGCCGTGCTTCTTCGAGTATCTCAAAGCGGCGTGGCGTGAGCACACGGATGATGCCCTCTTCCTGTAGAGCCAGAAGCAAATGGGCGAGGTTCGTTGTCGTGGTGCCGATGTGCGCTGCCAATGCCGTACGATTTATCGTCACGACAGCGATCGGATTGCGCTTTATCGACACAACTGTTCGATCCTGGTCGAACGGACGATAGATGGCACGCAGGAGAAAAAAGCCGAGACGATCGATCGGGCGCTCGCTCATGAAGGCGACCTGACCAAGGTAGCTTTGCAACTGCGAGGTTGCCGCAGCCAGCACGGCGCTTGCCAATTCCGGATCGCTGTTGAGTGCTGCCGATAGTTGTGCTGGATTCAGGCATCGGACTGTCGCCGGGGTCAGTGTCTCGAATTCAATATCCGGGCGGCTGCAAAGAGTCGGATAGACGAGGTCATTAGGTCCGAGGAATTGGAGAATGCGGTTGTTGCCGTCTCTGCGAAGCCGACGGATCGCAACCACGCCATCGACCAAAACGGCGAGGGAGAAGGACGTCTTGCCGCTCCCGAAAAGCACGGAGGCAGCCTCAAAGTGCTTCACACGCCCGAAAGGCCGCAAATGCCGTTCTATATCAATTGCCGCCAGACCGGATCCCAGCGAACTCAATGAAAGGTGACGATTGCGTTTTGCCGCAAAGTTCTTTGTTGCCATGGAACGACCTCGGCTCATCGAAAAATGCGTGCGAATTGATTCCGTCTGAGTCGGCGGCGGTCATTGAGTTGAATCAAAGAAGAGCCGAATAATTCATCAAAAATGTTCTATAGATTGTGACGTTTAAGCTCGCTCGCCCGATGCTAGTGCTCACCAGTTGGCCGAGCTTCGCCTTCCTTGTTACAAACTGTTACAATTTCCTGAATACTGTTACACTGGAGGCATTCTGCCGTTACTGCGAGTTGATCAAATCCCGCCAACATCCAATAGGCGGAGATTTGCCCATGAGCCTTCAGCTAATTACCGGTCAGTCGACGAACTTCGCGGTAGAGAAACCTACCCTTTCATCGCTGTTTCGCAGGCAGCCGATCGAGAGACTTGCCCCGGGCTTCGCCGTCTTCTGGGAAGGCGATGAGGCCAGGAACATCTTCGAGGTCGTCGAAGGCATGCTCAGGGTGTACAGGATTCTCAATGACGGCCGCCGCGTCATTCTTGGCTTCGTCCGCCCGGGAGATCTGCTCGGCGTTTCGCTGAAGGGGCATTACCTTTATACCGTCGAGGCGATCACGCCCGTCGAACTCCGTCGCTTGCCGAAACACCACTTCGAGAGCCTGAGCGAGCGCGAGCCGCACCTCAAGGAACAGCTCTTCTCGAAACTCTGCGATGAGATGGCTGCGGCTCAGGACCAGATGGTGCTGTTTTCGCGAAGGAGTGCGGAGGAAAAGCTGGCTGGCTTTCTCTTGCTGATGGCACGCGGCCATGTGCGGAACCGGCGCATGCTCATCGATCTGCCGATGACAAGGCTGGATATCGCCGACTATCTCGGTATGACGATCGAGACCGTCTCACGGACCATCACCAAGCTCTCTGGCTGCGGCGTCATCGCGACGGTCGAGCGTCGTGCCATTGCTCTCATGAACATGGACGCGCTGATCGCGCTGGCCGGTGGCGAGCTGGAGGATTCGTCGTTTCGGCAGGCGTATGACCGTCGCCACGCCATGGCGTGACGACTGCGACTGAAATCTCGCAAGCGTCTGCATTGCCGGCCGAGCCGGGGAAACATATCTCTTGGAGCGATTTCACTTGTATAATCGTACGAACAAGAGCCGAGCCTGGTGGTGGAACACGAGGCCTGTCGCCGAGATTACGTACAATGGACTGACATCAGATGGCCCAATCTGCGGGAGCGTCTATGACGGCGCTGATGGAACTGCTGCCTCCGCGGCTTCGGATCCGGCGCCCGATGATTTCCCGTGGCTCGGCGCTGCCTCAAAGGAGCAAGCCATGGAATTGGAGATCCCTGAACCGCTGAAGACGGAGCACTCCGAACTTCACAAGGAACTGGTCGATGCGACACATGAAGGCGGCCGTGTCGGTGAAGCCGCCAAGGAAGTCGCAAGACTGTTGCACCCGCATTTTATCCGCGAAGAGGAATTCGCACTCCCGCCGCTCGGCTTGCTTGCAGCCTTGGCGAAGGGAACCTTGGTGCCCGAGATGGCTGACGTCCTCGCTCTGACGGACAGGCTGGAGGCCGACTTGCCGGGAATGCTGGCCGAGCACCAGCAGATCGTAGCAGCGCTCGGCGAGCTGGTCGCGGCGGCGAAGGCCGAGAACAAGCCGAAATATGTAGACTTCGCTGAGAAGTTGATCCTGCACGCCAGGACTGAAGAGGAAGTCCTCTATCCGGCAGCGCTTATCGTAGGGCGCTATATCAGGTTGTCGCTTGGCAAATAGCTTCGGGTGTCGGCTTCTTGCGTCCGAACGGATCCGTATCTCTCCGGTGGCCAAGTGGAGTGCGCATATTGAAGCGGCGGAATGACAGTCTTGCGCGACATCAATTTCGGCAGACATTTTTTCGGCTAAAGGAATGGAGCGCCAACGCTGCGTGTGGCGGAAGGTCTTCATAATGAACAAATCCGAATTGAAACCCGCCATCGCGACCGGTGTCGATCATTCACCCATCGCCGTTTCGTTTCAGGGGCGGGAAAGGCCGGCATCGACCTTCTTTCTGATCTTCGCGGCGGCTCTCGTGTTCCCGGTCCTGCTGTTCGCTTCCCTGACCGCCTGGACGTATGTACGGGCCGAGCAAGCGCGGGCTGTCGAGAGGGCGCAGGCACTGGCACATGAACTGTCGGCTGCGGTCGACCGTGAACTGGCCGGGCCACGTCTGGTGATGGAAGCATTGGCTACCTCCGAGGATCTGCGAAGAGGTGATTTGCAGGCATTCCACCGCACGGCGGGGGCTATTGCCGAAGCACTTGGCGTGACGATCGTCGTGCGGGCTCCTGGTGAGCCGCGACAGCTCCTTAATACTTCGGCACCCTGGGGAACGGCACTGCCGCTGCCGAATCCCGCAATTGCTGCTTTCGACCGGCAGGTGCTTCAGGAAAAAAGGCCCGCCGTAACGAACATCATCGTGGGTCCTCTGCAGAAGCGCCTGCTCGCCACGGTGATTGTGCCGGTCTTGCGAGAAGGCGAGGTCATCTATCTGCTCGCCGTCGGCATACGGGTCGAACGACTGCAGTCCGTGTTCAGCGGCGTGAGCCTGGACGAGGGATGGCTTGCCGCCATTGTCGACTCGAAAGGGACGATTGGGGCGCGCTCGATTGACCCAGAGGCATTTGTCGGGAAACAGGCACCCACCGATTGGATATCGCATGCTATGGGGCGGAGTGGCCTTTGGCGGGGCCGGAACTTGCTGAACCTCGATGTCATTGCCGCCTATGCTCGCTCCGCCGACACGAATTGGTTCGCTGCGGTCTCCGTGCCAACTACCGTGCTGAATGCACCGATCTGGAAGGCGCTTGCCTCGATGTCGGCGATTGGTGTCCTGCTTCTGTCGTTGTCGGTCGCTCTCGCCTCTTGGGCTGCGTCTCATCTCACGCGCGCTGTAGGCGCCCTGCAGCATGCAGGGATCGAATTGGAGAAAAACGAACGAGTCTCGGCCGTAACCACGCCCGTGCGTGAGATCAACGAGGTCGGGCGCGTTCTCGCGGCAGCAGCCACCGAGGCGCAGCGCCGCGAAGCGCATCTGCGCTCAATCCTCGCAACGGTGCCAAGCGCGATGGTGGTCATCGACAGCCGGGGAAGAATACAGTCGTTCAGCGCCACGGCGGAGAAACTCTTTGGTTTCACCGCGGAGGAAGTTACCGGAAAGAACGTCAGCATTCTGATGCCGGAGCCGGACCGCAGCGCTCATGACGGCTACATTCAGCACTACCTCGACACCGGCGAACGCCGCATCATGGGGAAGGGGCGCGTCGTTCTCGGTCGGCGCAAGGACGGCAGCAAGTTCCCGGTCGAGCTCTATGTCGGTGAAGCAAAGGTTGATGGCGAAACGCGGTTTACAGGGTTTCTGCAGGACCAGACGGAGAAGCATCGCGTCGAGCAGGAGCTGCGGCAGACGCAGAAGATGGAAGCGATCGGCAAGCTCACCGGCGGGGTCGCCCACGACTTCAACAACCTACTGACGGTCATTACGGGCAATCTCGAGATGCTTGAGGCGAAGGTCGGCGAAAAGTACCGCATCTATATTGAGGAAGCGCAGGAGGCGGCCGATCTTGCCGCCCAGCTGACGTCCAGCCTGCTTGCCTTTGGCCGCCGAATGCCCCTGGATCCGCAACTCGCCGACATCGGCGAGCTGGTGTCGGCCTCAAGTGAACTGCTGCGCCGCACGCTGAGTGAGACGATCGTCGTCCGCACCGGTGTTCGCAGCGGTTGTCGCGCCGTCGTCGATGCTGGGCAGCTGAAGAACGCGATCCTGAATCTCGCCATCAACGCCCGCGATGCAATGCCGAAGGGAGGAACCCTCACGCTCGAGGTGAGCAAGGCGGAACTCGATCAAGACTATGCACGTGAGCATCCCGAGGTTCGTCCGGGGCAGTATGTCCTGATCGCGGTCAGCGACACCGGAACCGGGATGACGGCGGAAGTCAGGGAGCACGCCTTTGATCCGTTCTACACGACGAAACCACAAGGGGCCGGCACGGGGCTGGGACTGAGCTCGGTCTATGGATTCGTGAAGCAATCCGGCGGGCACGTCGCGCTGTACAGCGAGGTGGGACTGGGAACGACGGTGCGGATCTACCTTCCCTTGGTCGCCGATAAGCGTGATGACGCATTGGAAGGTTCGGCAGCACCAAGCTTGTCGAAGGGCAAGGGCGAACTCGTTCTCGTCGTCGAAGACGACGAACGCGTACGCCGCGTCACCATCTCGCGGCTGAAGCAGCTCGGCTACCAAGTGCTTGAGGCAGGCAACGGGCCGGAGGCACTCTCGATTCTTGAGCGCACGCCTGGCGTCGAGCTGCTGTTTACCGACATGGTCATGCCGGGCGGTATGAGCGGTGCTGATCTTGCCGCGGCAAGCAGCAAGCGTTTCCCCGACATTCCTGTGCTCTTCACGTCCGGCTATGCCGGACCGGAAATCGCGGCCCAAGCGGTTGCCGGGGTCAGCAGGTGGTTGCGGAAGCCCTACACGATCGCCGACTTGGCGGCCGCGCTGCGGCGTGCATTCGGCAAAGAGGATCGAGCCTCGGTTAACTGATGCAGGCAGGGACGTGAAGTGCTTCTGGTGTCGCGAAAAAAGTGCCAATCCGGTTCTATACTCAAGATCGAACGTGCATTTACGTCCGAATGACCGCGGAGCCCATTGCTTTTTCGGCTTTAAGTGCTTCGTAGACGGCGCTTTTTGCCGTCTTCAAAGCGTATGTGGCTCTCGGTCGTGGCGAGCCTTTCCGGTGGGGCCGGCCTCCGCGCCGGACGAGGTGACGACACTCGGTGCGATATTGTAACAAGGAGCAACAGGGTGAGGGAAACAGCGTCGTTCAGGGTTGCTGGGGGATGAATACACGGACCATGACCGAGCACATACTCGTGGTCGATGACGATTCGAGGATCCGGCAGATGCTGTCGCAGTACTTTGAAGGGGAGCGATATCGCGGCTGACGCCCGGCGAGTTCAATATGCTTTATGAGCTCGGGGAATATGCGGGTCGCATCCTTCAACGCGAGTTGCTCATGGACTGACGGGAGGCCGTGATCCCGACGCTTTCGACCGTTCCATTGACGCCCGCTCGTTCGGTTAGGGCAGAAAATCGAGCATGATCCCAGTGACTCCGCCTTGATCAAATCGGTGAGAGGTGTCGGTTATGTCTTCAGGGCAAAGACCATACGACAGGGTGCTTAGCTTCGCCGTTTCGTTTGGCGGCAGATCGGAGCGGTGCTGATCTTGTCGGGGGCACGGCTAGTCTGTGCGATCATTGTTCCGCATTAATCGCGAGCCATGGAACGATGGTCTTCGCCGCTGCCGATGCCCCTCTTGCACTTAAGTTACGTCAAGGTGGTTCGCCCCTATAATTTCGCCCCTATAATAAGGTGAACTCTTCGATAAAGGGGGGGCTAAATCATGTTTGTCAGGGAAATGAGCGAGGAGGAGTGCATCGCCCTTGTGTCGGCAGGGCGGCTCGCAAGGCTCGCCTGCTCGAAAGACGACCAGCCCTATGTCGTCCCGATCTGGTATGCATATGCCGGAAAATTCCTCTATGCCTTTTCGATGCCCGGGCGGAAGATCGAATGGATGCGCGCCAATCCGCGTGTCTGCGTGCAAATCGACGAGATTTCGGACAGGCAGCACTGGCGAAGCGTGATAGTAATCGGGCGCTATCAGGAACTTCCGGATTCGGCACAATGGCATCACGAATGCCTGCACGCCTGGTCCCTGCTGAAGAAATATCCTTACTGGTGGGAGCCAGGAGGGTTGAAGCCGTTGCCACAGCCTGTCGTTGGCGCTTCACCGCATCTTTTCTACAGCATCCATATCGATGAGATGACGGGGCGAACCGCCGTGGCAGAAGGCGGAATCTAAAGACACCGCAAGCCGGCTGAGATAGCGCTCCGGATGGGGTTGTGGCTGTCCGTGGTTGTCCTCGTCCTTCCGGTGGCGCTCTGGAAGTGCCTATGGCGCGCTCGGACGAATCAGGTTTAAGTACACTGTTCACCTCGAATAGGTAACGCCGTTCGACCCGTCGCCGACCGGAACGGTCGTCAGAACGTCAAGAGTCGAAAGATCGATGACCGACAGGTTGTCGGAATAGATATTGGTGACAAAGGCGAACTGGCCCTGGTCATCGACGGCGACGCCATGCGCGCCGGGACCGGTCCGGATTGTCTTCACGACGCCGCGGATTGCGACGTCGATGATGGAGACGGTGTCGCCTGGTACCGCTTCGGTTCCCTGGTTGGCAACGAGCCGCAAGCGCTTGTCCGGCGTCGCGTGAACCTGAATGGGGCCAGCGCCCACGGCGATCCGGCTGACGACCTTCCGGCTTTTCGTGTCGATTATGGCGACTTCGTTCTCGTCTCTTAGGGAGACATAGACCTCGCCTCCGTCCGGTGAGAACCCGACCTGCACGGGGCTTTGCCCACGGAGGTTCTCGCCAACTCGCTGGTGTCTCCGAGATCGAGGACCGAAACGGTGCCATCCTTGACGTTGGCGACATAGGCTTCGTTTCCGTCCGGGCTGATCCTGAGGCCGTGCGGGAAGCCGCCAGTCGCTATCACTGCTCGCGGTGTGGCGGATGTCAGATCGATGACGCTGACATTGTCGTCTTCCGAATTGGTGACGAGGGCGTACCTGCCTACAGGATCGGCCACGACGTGCGCCGGATGTTCGCCGACCTGGACCTCAAGCGGAGATTTGGAACGGAACTGGGCCGTATCGAACACAAGCAGGGTGCCGTGAGCGCCGCCATTGCCATGTCCGTCGGATTCCTTCGCGGGCTTGGTTCCGACGACAAGCAGGGTTTGCCCATTGGCCGTAATCTGGACGTTGTGCGGCGAAACCGCGACCGGAACGGTCGTGACCTTGCCAGTCGACAGGTCGAGGCGGCTTACCGTGCTGCCCAACTCGTCCGCCGTGAATACGACGCCGCCCTGAGCGATCTTTCTTATAGCCGCCTCGCTGCCTGACAAGCCGAGTATCAGTGCCAAACCGGCGGCTGCCAACAGAAAGGTGGTCCGCCTGCCGCCAGCCGGGACGTTCGTGAGGAAAGCTGATGCAGAACGCATCTCGAAACCCTTTTTTCGCATTTTCAGTAAGGCTCGCATGTTGCGTGCGCACCGACTTTGCGGGACGACAAAGACTCCGAATTAAGAGTAACACCGTCTCATCCGCCGAGGCGCGCAGCCTTGTAGCGGCGGCTCATCGCGGCCGAGACCGCGGCGTCAAAAAACGGTGACCGTGCGGTCTACGAACTCGTCAATCAAGCTCGGCAGCCGATTGAGGTGATCTTCCGCGACGCTTGCCACCTGCTGGCTGATTTCGGCGACCGCCAATTCCTTGTGCGTCGCGACCTTCACGTGCAGCACCGACGGCCGATTTACAGGATCGCCGATGCGGCTCACCATCACGCAGTTGGTGGCCTCGACGCCTGGGACGGAGTTGACGATATCCTCCGCGATCCGTTGCGCCAGGACATTGTAGATTTTTCCGACATGTGTGGCCGGGTTCTTGCCCGCCGCCGCTTCGAGGCTCATCGGCCGGCACGGGGTAATCAGGCCGTTCACTCGGTTGCCTCGTCCCACTTGCCCGTCGTCGCCGGCCTCGGCGGAAGTTCCCGTTACGGTGAGATAGAACATGCCGGAACGCTCGTCGTCGGCAGTGTTGACTCCGATGTCGCATTCGTGAAAGCCGTGGCGCCGCGCAAGTTCTCGCACAGTCTCACCGAGTGCGGACTTTTCCGCCAGGTAATCGTCCGCGTGGGCAACATGAAGGCCGATCATGGCGCATGCGACCGTCAATCGGACCGACTGGTCATGTCGAACACCCATTACCTTGACGTCCTCGCCCCAGGCCGGATGATCGTGCCAGCGGTCGCGTCCATTGAGGTGACGTTCCACCGCAAGCACGAGACTTTCCAGTGCACTCGCCGGAGCATAGCCTGTAGCGAACGACGTATCATTTGCCAGCGCAGTCCGGTCGTCGCGGGAAAACAGATCGCGCAAGTCTTGTGAACCCGACCGGATGAGCGGGTGAATTCGCACGTGGCGGCCCACGTCGAGCGCATGTAAGTTGGATCGCAGCCAAGACCGCGATCCCTCGATCGCGATCTCCTCGATCGGGATGGCTTCGTTGGCGATCCCGGACGTCGCCCGGCCGGCCAGGTAGATGTCGATCGGCGCGACTACCGAGCCGCCGCCGAAAGCAGGACTGGAGCGGCCACCGCACAAAAGCGCCTTGTCGACATTGTGGTGCAGAATGCGACCGAAACGCTGGCGGTATTCGCGGCAGAGGTTGCGGGAAAGCGTCTCGGCAAGGGCGTCGCAGATCGTGTCGGGATGGCCGAGGCCCTTGCGCTCCACGACCTCGACCGGATCATCCCGAGTGACGAGGTCTGAAATCGTCAAAGCAAGCATGGGTGATCTCCTTTTGTTGGACCGGTGGCGCGACACGCATTTTGATGGCCTCTTGCCGTCCGGGTTTCAGAGCTTTCCGGAGCGGGCGATCGCCTGCACGAGGCGAAGCGTGAACCAAAGCGCCAAAGCAAAGGCAACTGCCGCTAACAGCGGGATCTCGCCCAAGACACGCGGTCCCGCGGCGTCCATGAGCAGCGCCCCGGACACGAAGAGACCGGCAGCGATCAGTGCGAGCACGAGCCGATTGCTGCTCCTGTCGAGGTGCTCATGCAGGCCCTTGAGTTCGCGTACATGCAGACTGAGTCCGAGGCCGCTGCCTTCCCGAGCAAGCTGCTGGACCCATGCGCTGAGCATCGCAGGCAGGTCGTGCGCTGCCGACGCTGCATCGAGCCGCCAGCGGCTGAAGGTGGTTGTCCAGTCGGCCTCTTTCATCGCGGCGTTCAGCACGTCCGGAGCCTTGGTCTGCAAGGATTCAAGAAGTTGGAACTCAGGGTCGAGGATGCGCACGGTGTGCTCGGCGAGAAACATCGCCCGCATCAGAACGAGAAGATCCAGCGGGACAAACACATTTTGTGCCTGCCCGAGCCGCGTCACTCGCAAGAACGCTTCCGCCAGGGACCAGTCCTTGAGTGGAAGCGCGGCATAGTCGCCGATGATCTCCACCAGGCCGCGGCGAAACTCGCTCCGGTCCAGTTCTCCACCCAATATTCCGAGATCGATCGCGGCCTCGAGGAGCCAGTCGGCGTCCTGACGAACGAAGGCCGTGGCAAAGGCGGCGAGCTTGCGCCGCATGGCCCGATCGAGAAATCCGACGATCCCGAAGTCGTGCAGGCAAATTCGCCCGTCTTCGGTGACGAAGAGATTGCCAGGGTGCGGATCGCCATGGAAAACCCCCAACACGAAAATCTGATGGAGGTAGGCGTCGACAAAATTTCCCGCGAGGCGAGGACCGTCCGATCTCAAGGATGCGTCGTCGATCCGCCTGCCGCTGCTTCGCTCCTGGACGATCACGGTTTCCGAGACCAAGTCATTGATCACATCTGGAATCTTCAGCGTGGGCCAATCGGCGAAGGCCGTCACGAAGTTCCTGATGCTTCTTGCCTCGCGGCAAAAATCGATCTCCTTTAAGAGGTTGGTCCATATCTCCGTGACGATGCGCAGCGGCTGATAGTGGCGCAGGCGCGGCATGATCACTGTCGCCACGCGCGCCAGCCAGAACAGGGAACGCATGTCCTGATTGATCTGTCGCTTCAGGCCCGGCCGGCGAACCTTGACAATGACGCTTCTTCCGTCCCGAAGGCGTGCGCCGTGCACCTGTGCGACGGAGGCCGCAGCCAGCGGCGTTTCGTCCAAGTCGGTAAACAACTCCGGTACGGGCCTGCCAAGGCCGCGCTCGATCTCCTCCATCGCGACGCTCGTCGCGAAGGGCGAAACGTGGTCCTGCAGCTTCTGCAATGCGACGACGTAGTCATCGGGCAGGATATCCCGGCGTATGCTGAGCGCCTGGCCGAACTTGATGAACGTCGTGCCAAGGCTTTCAAGACTAAGGCGAAATTGTTTGGAGGAGGGCGGTTTCGAGGGGAGGAGGCGAAGCGCGCGCAGGGCACTTCCAAGCGCGAACGCCATGGCCACGAAGACGATGTGAAGCATACGGAATATCGGCATCTAACATGTCAAGCGGTTGCCCGTGCCTCATCTCGTGTGTTGATACTCGAAACCGACGTGAACCGGATGCTCCCGGTCGGGAATGCTGATCTGGAGACGGATATCGTAGCGGTCGGTGCCCAGCAGCGTGACGAAGTTGCCGTAAGTGACTGTTTCGGCGATCGTCATTGGCTGGAGTTCAATCGTTTTCGTTCCGACATTGCCCAAGCCCGACACGGTCGCCGCCACTCCGGCGTACTCGATCCGAGCTCCGCTCAGTGCGTCGAAGATCGCGACGACGATGTGGTACTGGTGCGCTCCGCCCGGAGCGCCATCGTGCATGCTCGCTTCAGGATGCTCCTTCGGATGCCTGCGCACTATTGCCGCGGGCAGAACGCCAAGGTAGACGGCCAGATCATTGACGACCCGGTAATTCTCGTCCTCGGAGGCGGCCGAGGCATGAGATGTCGCGAGCGCGAACATCAACGCGATGGCGAGCAGAGTCAGCAGGCATTGCCGCCATACCGACCGATACTCGTGCGCCAGAGCAACTGCGGTCGCTTCAGACCTGTATCCTGCTGGGTGCAACATGGCGGTCCTCCTCACGCGAGAGACCCGGTTTTTGGCAGCGTCTATTTCGGCCCCGCAACATCCGTTTTCGAAAGATGTGTGAAGCTGCTGAGACGCGGAATGAAGGCCGGCACCTCGCGCATGTATTGTTCGTATGCAGGCCCGAACTCGGTGAGCGCTTCGCGTTCTTCCGCGCGCGCCAGGCGTACGTACATGAAGACCAGAATCGGGAACATCGCCAACGTCAGCAGCGTCGGCCACTGCAAGAGAAAGCCCAGCATCACCAGCACGAAGCCGACATACTGCGGATGGCGGACGTAGGCATAGGCCCCGGTCGTGGCTATGGCTGTTTGCGTCTGGGCTTCGTAAAGCACCTTCCAGCCTGCGGATATCAGCCAGAAACCGCCGCCTATGAAGACGAAGCTCAGGAGATGGAACGGACCGAAGTGCGGATTGGTCCTCCAGCCGAAAAGCTCCTCGAGAAGGTGTCCTGCATCATGAGAGAACCAGTCGACGCCCGGATAGCGGCTCTGCAGCCAGCCTGAAAGCAAATAGATCGTCAGCGGAAAGCCGTACATTTCCGTGAACAGGGCAACGAGGAAAGCGCTGAAGGCACCGAATGACCGCCAGTCGCGATTCGTCTGCGGGCGAAAGAACGAGAAAGCGAAGATGATGAAGATCGCGGAATTGACGATCACCAGTGACCAAAGGCCATAGGCAGGAGCATTGTCATGCATTGTCGGCCTCAACTCATCCGGTGCAGCCTCGCGAACGTTTGAAGACCGGCACCAATGCCTACAACGCTACCAAACCCGTGGCGGCGCGCATTGATGCCGATCAAGTGGTGGGAGCGACGATCACGTTGCTGAAAGCCAGCCGCCACGAAAGTCGGCGCGTCGCAGCCCCTCAACAATGTAGGGGCAACTGCGCATCAGGTCCCACAACAAGCCGTTCTGATAATTTTCGATCATCAGCACGATTGGCCCCTGATTGAGCCCGAAGTGCCAGGGGGACACCCAAAAGCCATAGGGATTGCCGGACTCGCCCGGATGAGTGGGATTGAAGGCCGCCTTGAACCCATATCTGTTGAACATCTTCAGTCTCGCCTGATGGATGCAGTAATCCAGCCCCTGCAGCACGATATCCGGTGCGAAGGGCAGTGAGGCGGCGACCGCCCAGGGCGCGAGCGTGCCGTCGTCCGGTCCGTAGGGGACGCCGCGGTCGACATAGTCGTAGAAATCTCGCTGAATGCCTTTCAGCTTGAGCGTTGCCGGACCTGGCCCCTCGCTAGCCGTTATCCCCCAGCAGCATTCGCGGTAGCCTTCGAACTTGCGGGGATTGGCCACGGCATAGGCCCGCTGCACATGGGTCGCGCGGCGGCTGTTCTCGAAGTAGTCGATGCCTTTTTCACGCATATAGGTATCCTGAATGTCACGGAAATCGATCCAGACGTGGGATAGCTGGTGCGTGAAGAGTGGACCCGCGTAGAGGTATTCGTAGCCGTAGCAATTCTCCCACCGATAGGTGGAGGTCCAGGCGGCGTAGCTCGATTTCGGAAGCGGGTGGGTGGGCGAGCCGAGCCCGAGAACATAGAGAAGCAGCGCCTCGTTATAACCCTCCCAGCGGTACTCGAGGAAGCCGCTCTCCGGTTTCCAGCCATGCGTTACCGTCGCTCCGCCATCCAGCGCCCACCGCCAATCCGCCCGGCGATAGAGCGCGTCCGCGATCTCGCCTATTTCCCGTTCGCGAGCGTCGGAAGCGTCGAAATACGCGGCAGCCGACAAGGCCCCAGCCAAGAGCAGGGCGCTGTCGATCGTTGATAACTCGCATTGCCAGGCGCGCCGGCCGGTCACCATATCGAGAAAGTGATAGTAGAAGCCCTTGTACCCAGTGGCATCGGCATCGGGTCCTTGAGGACTATCGAGGAAGAACCGGACCGTGGCCAGGGCTCGTGTCACGGCCGCTTCGCGACTCATCAGGCCGCGCTCCACCGCCACGGGGTAGCATGCGAGGGCGAGACCCGTCGCCGCGATGCTCGCCGGCCAATTCGGCGCTGTCTTGTCGAGGATCAGGCCATTTGCGGGGTTCACTTCATGGAGAAAGTAGTCGAACGTCTCCCGCTGAAGCTGGCGAAGCTGGTCGATAGACTGGTGCTCCATCATGGATACCTCTTGGGGAGCCGGAGCGCACAAGCAGCCGAGTTACTTGTCGGACTTCTCAGGGCCGCTCTTCTGCTCGGGCGTTGGCAGCGGCTGCAGGCTGAGATAGGTGACCGTCGCCATCACCGCCGGACATGCAAGCAGTAGTACGAGGGTCAGCAGCGTCCACCACGAGACACCGAACAGGACGAGGACCAATCCGGAGAGAGCCAACATCAGGGGCAGGCATGCCCATGCCAGGCGATACGGCCCTGCGCTTGACCGTGATCTTGATGCGGGGCGGGATTCCGGTGCGTGTTGAAGGGGTTCCGTGCTCATCTCACTTCTCCATCATCGCGCCAGTGAGATTCTGGCGCGTTTCAGCAGCGCTGAATTGACGATCACCGACAACGAACTGAGCGCCATGGCCGCTGCGGCTATGATGGGATTGAGGAAACCGAGGGCGGCAATGGGGATGCCGATGCTGTTATAGATGAAAGCCCAGAAGAGGTTCTGCTTGATCTTGCGAAGCGTCGCGCGAGACAGCCGGATGGCCATCACGACCTCACGGACGTCGTCCTTGATCAGAACGATCCCGCCGGTCTCCTTGGCGACATCCGAACCCGAACCGATCGCAATGCCGATATCAGCGGTGGCGAGGGCCGGAGCGTCATTGACGCCATCACCAACCATCGCCACCATCTTGCCGCCGGCTTGCAACTCCTTGATGATCCGAGCTTTGTCGCCAGGCAGCACCTCGGCGATGACCCGGTCGATGCCGAGCTGGCGGGCGACCGCCGTCGCGGTGCGCTCATTGTCGCCGGTGAGCAGGATGACCTCGATCCCCTCACCGCGCAGCGCGGCGATCGCCTCCTTCGCCTCGGGTTTGAGCGTGTCGGCGACGGCGATGATACCGATGGCCGCACCATCCGCAGCAACGAGCATGGCGGTCTTGCCTTCTTCCTCGAGCGGCTTCATCGCCTGTTCGGCGTCGGCGATCGCAATGCCTTCATCGCGGAAGAATTGCCGGTTGCCGAGGGCAACACGCCGCCCGTCGACATTTCCTCTGATGCCCTTTCCGGGCACAGCCTCGAAGCCGGCAACGACGGGGTAGATCAACTGCCTATGGCTCGCGGCACGTACGATCGCTTCGCCAAGCGGGTGCTCGGAGCCGACCTCGACTGCGGCGGCAATGCGCAGCACGTCGGCTTCGCTGTTGCCGCCAAACGGAACGATGTCGGTCACATTCGGTTCGCCGCGCGTCAGTGTGCCTGTCTTGTCGAAGACGACGACCTCGAGCTTTCTGGCCCGTTCGAGCACCTCGGCACCGCGAATGAGGATGCCAGCTTCAGCGCCCTTGCCGACACCGACCATCAGCGCTGCGGGCGTGGCGACGCCGAGCGCACAGGGGCAAGAGATGATGAGGACGGCAATGAAGGCGAGCAGCGCCTGTGGGAAGTTGCCGGCGGACCACCAGCCGGCGAAGGCAAGGAACGCCACGCCGACGACCGCCGGCACGAAGTAGCGGGTCACCTGATCGGCCAGCCGTTGCACCTGCGCGGTGCTCGCCTGTGCCTGCTCGACCATCCTGATGATCTGGGAAAGCGCCGTGTCCTTGCCCACATGCGTGGCCCGAAAGCGGAGCATGCCGCTACGATTGAGGGTCGCTCCGATCACCTTCGAACCTTCAGATTTTTCCACTGGCATGGACTCGCCGGTGAGCATAGATTCGTCCACCGAGGATTGCCCCTCCAATACTTCGCCGTCCGTAGGGATGCGTTCGCCGGGCCGGACGACGACGGTCTCGCCGACCATGATGGACTCGGCGGGGATCTCGGTCTCGATGCCGTTGCGCAACACATGGGCGACGGCAGGTCTCAGGTCAAGAAGCCGGCGTACGGCGGCCGACGAGCGTTTCTTGATGATTTCCTCCATGTACTTGCCAAGGAGGACAAAGGCGATGATGACCGCTGAAACCTCGAAATAGACGTCGCGTTCTTCGACCTTGACCGGGAGCATTTCGGGCGCGAAGACGACGACGACGCTGTAAAGATAGGCGACGGTCGTGCCGAGGGCGATGAGGAAGTCCATGTTGATCGAGCGACTGCGGACGGCTTGCCAGGCACCGACGTAGAAGCTCCAGCCGCCGATGAACTGCACCGGCGTCACCAGGATGAACAGCCAAACGCCCCAGGTGAACCAGGGCAACGCGGGAATCGGAACCCAGGTCAGCAGCGTGGCACCGGCAGCGAGCGCGATGAAGGCTCCCGCCCGGAGGATGGCGAGCGCCAGAACCCCGGTGAGCGCGATCGCGACCCTCGTGCGCATCGACTTGAGTTCGCGCTCCGGGTCCTCGAAGGTTCTCAGGCAAGTCTGGCTGCAGAAGTAGTATGTGCGTCCGCCGCGCTCGGAGGTGAGCGCCGTCGACTTATCGACCATCATGCCGCAGATCGGATCCTTGGCGCGCGTGTCACCGGTGGACGCGGTCGCGGCATGCATATGGGGCGTGGTGGTTTGTTCATGCAGCATCGAAACGCACTCCCGGTGACTGGTCGGTAACTGGGCACTTCACGGGCGAACCAAGCCTAAACCGCATGCGGGAGTGCGGCATTGATCCCCATCAATTGCTGCCGCCTGCTCCAGCGCCGCGGTTCTTACACGCTGCCGGATCTTTTGCTCTCGCTGCCGCGTGTCTTGATCGAAACCGGATTGATCACGGGTTGTGCAGCAAATCCCTTATGCCCGCCGCAAGCGGACCCGAAATGTCGATCGCGTTCGAGGGATGAGCAACCGTATTCGTGGTGACTATCTGCTTCGCGGTTTCAGCGAGCGCGGCAAAGCTGTCCCCTACAAAGAGCGCATGAACCGCAATGCAGACGGAGGGCGAAAGACCAATGGACCGGAGCTGGCGCGCGGTTTCGATCATGGTCTGCGCCGACGAGACGATATCGTCCACGAGCACCGGCGTTCGGTCGCTGAAGCCCTCCATGGCCGGCAGGGATATCCTGACGTCACGATCGCCGAAGCGCTCTTTGCGCAGCACCCGATAAGGCGCGCCCACCAAGTCCGCCACGGTCGACACCCACTGTTCGCTCTCGATGTCGGGACCGACCAGGAGCGGACGCTCAACCGTTCCCCTGATCCACTCAGCCAGGGCCGGGGCGGCGGCGATCACGCTCGATGGAATGGAATAGATAGCGTCGAGCGACTGATACCGGTGCAGATGCGGGTCCACCGTCGTCAGCCAGTCGATCTCGCGCGACAGCGCCCCAGCGAATGCTGCGGAGGTCACCGCTTCCCCCGACCGAAAGCTTTTGTCCTGACGCATGTACGAGAGATAGGGCGCGATCAGCCCGACGCCCTTCGCCCCGAGCTGCCGCGCGGCGGAGGCGGCAAAAATCAGGGGGAGAAACTTTGGGTCGGGACGGTCAAGAGTGCAGACAAGCCCGATTGATCGGCCGGATGGAGAGGTGATGAACCGCACGTAGGTCTCCTCGTCCGGGAAGCGGCGCATCTCGATTTCTCCAAGCTCCGCACCGACCCGGTCTGCGAGCTTCCTGGCCAGATCTTCGTTGCCGGGAAGTGGGAAAAGCAGCGGCGGCGGGTTCCGGCACTCAGTCATTGTGCGGCCCTCACTTGAACTTTGTTCCTTCCATGGTCGTACGATCGCCGACGACAGCGATCGGTTGATGTGTCGTCATGGACCTCGTGCCCTTATGCTTTTTTCCTTTCTGGCCCGCTCTCGCCAATCTCCACGGCCTCCGGACCGGCATCGGCATAAGCGAGCGCATAGTCCAGTTCCCCTGGTGTCTCGGCATAGACGGTAAACAACGGCTGGCCGGCGGCGACTGCGTTGCCGACCCGCACGTGCATCTCCACGCCTGCCGCCTTGGAGGCCGGTGCGCCCGCGAGTTTGGCGATCCTTGCGATCCTGCGGTTATCAATGGAAATGACCTGGCCGCTGACACCCGCCAGCCGCGGCCGACGGTGCTGCGCCGTCGGTGGAACCCTCAGACCGCCCTGAGCCTCGCAGATACGCTGGAACTTCGCCCAGGCCCCGCCATTTGCGATTGTCTGGGCGGCAAGGATGGCACCTTCGCCGGAGGCAGCCTTCCCGGACAATTCCAGCAGCGCTCCGGCAAGCATGCACGCTCGCGCGTGCAGATCCTTGGGAAAGCCGGGGGTCTGCTGCAAAACGGCCAGTACGTCCCTGGCTTCAAGTGCTGGGCCGACGCCGATGCCGACTGGCTGCTTGCCGTCGGTGATCACGACTTCGGTGGCAATGCCAAACCTGGCGGCAACGCTAGTCAGTTGGGCGGCGAGCGCTTCTCCGGCGGCGGTAGTCCGAACCTTGACCGTCGGCCCTACCGGGATATCGAGGACGAGATGGCTCGCGCCGGCGGCGACCTTCTTGGACAGGACGGATGCGACAAGCTGTCCCTCGGAATCGAGATCGAGAACCCGCTCGACTCTGATCAACAGATCATCGGCCGGACTTAGGCGAATCGCGCCACCCCAGACAATACAGCCGCCTTCCAGATCGACTACTCTGCGGATCGAAGGAAGGTCGAGATCAACTGGCGCAAGCGTTTCCATCGCGTCCGCCGTTCCGGCCGGCGAGGTTATGGCGCGAGAGGAGGTTTTTGGCATCGTCAGCCCAAGCGCGGCGGCAACGGCGACGATGATCGGCGTAGTGCGGTTGCCGGGCAGCCCGCCGACGCAATGCTTGTCCACCACCGGCGATTGCCGCCATGTCAGGGTCTCTCCGATGTCAACCATGACGCGGGTGAGCGCGACCATTTCTTCCTGATCGAGGGGAAAGGACGATCCCGAGACGAGGTAGGCGGCCGTCTCTATGCCGGAGTAACGCCGTGCCGCGATGTCATTCAGTATTTCGCGGAATTGGGTGGCGTTCAGTCTGTTGCCGAATATCCTGGCGCGGACCTGACTGAAGGAGGTCAGGGGAACCGGATGCTGGACCGTTACCGGATCACCCTCACGGACGTCCAGCAGTTCCCAGGCGGTTTCCGAAAGTCCGGCCTCGCCAACGCCCAGCCAATCGGTGGAGACTTGGAACAGGGTGCAGATGACGCTCCTTTCACCAGTACGAAGCAGCACGCGCGAACGTGATGAAAGCCCCTCGGAACGGCACACGGGGCAGTCAACGCGCATGAAGACGACTGGCTCGTCCGAGGCCAGCACGCCTATCCTTCTGGCCTTGAGGCGGTGTGGTTCCAAGGGAGGAGGGGGGATATTCGAATCGGTTCCTTCGCTCATGCCTACACCACCCACCTTTTCAGGATGATCGAGCGCACTGCAGTTTCACCCGAGTTTGTCCTCCGTGTGCGGTTGCAGAGCACGATGAACCTCGGATTGTCAGACCACGACCGAATTATCGCCGGCTGCGGAAGTCGGTCATTGACGAAGATCAACCGGCGCCAGGCCCGCGGGCCTGTTCGGAATGTTGCGAGCGCTTTTCAACCCTTGCCTACGTCTTAAGGCTACTAACGAGACTACGCAGGTCCGGCCTGCTCGTCAGCGGTCCCCGCGTTCGACGTTGACCTGCGTCAAGGTTGTTTCTTTGAACGCGTTTATCCTTGAAGCAATACCGCGCGATCCAACGGAGAGACGAACATGTCGACACTGCGAACGATCCTGTTGACCGGCACAATTCTCGTGCTGGGGATGCCGAGCTTTGCAGAAGATGCACATCATCCGACGGCCGGGCAGGCGAGCGAAGAGCGCGCGCAAACCCTGGTCCCCGCCGCAAGGTCGAGCGCCATGATGCCTTACGGCATGATGTCCGGCGACATGATGGGCGCCATGATGGGGATGATGGGCGGCGGCCAGGGTCCCATGGGCATGATGGCCGTCGGACAAGGCGCCATAGGGCAGAGCGGAATGGGGGCGATGGCGCAGATGATGGCCCCCGAACATATCGAGGGGCGCATTGCGTTCCTGAAAACGGAGCTCAAGATAACGGCCGAGCAGGAGTCGTTGTGGAACGCATTCGCCGAGATTCTGCGTGCCGACGCCCGTAGCGCGCGGGAGGGCATGATGCCGATGCCGGGTCCGATGGGTGGGACGGGTGGGGCCGCGGCGACCCCAGTGCAGCGTATTGAGGTTCGGGAAAGCGCGCTCGCCAGCCGGCTCGAAAGTGTGCGCAAGTTGAAAGCAACCCTCGTTCCACTTTATCAGGCGCTCGATGGCGCCCAGAAGCAGATGGCCGACAGGCTGCTCGTGCCGCCGATGATGGGAATGATGTGAGCGAACGAGCGGGAGGGAGGTCATCCCGATGGGCAGCGAAGATCGTTTGGCGCAGCCGCCGCCGGATTTGCACGACGGACACAATCGCGACGTCGAGGAGCCCAAAGGCTTCTGGCGATCGAGGTCAACGATCGTATTGCTCGGTTTCTTCTTGATGGGTGGACTCCTGCTTGTCTCGGAGCATCGCCTGCACGCGCTCGGCTACCTGCCTTACCTGCTCGTCCTTGCTTGTCCGCTCATGCACATTTTTCACCACGGTGGTCATGGCGGCCATGGCGCACACAAGCCCGGCCGGGAGCGCGGTGGGAGCCAGAGGCGCTGATTCGTGCGTGCGCGTCCGATGCGCATCGGGCACCGCTTAAAATTGCGACTCCGGCATGCGCGCGCTCCCTCGGAGAAGACGATGGCGGAGACGTTATTTCGCGCGAGGTCTCTGACGAGAACCTGACCGGCGAAGTTGCCGTGCACTCCCCCTGCACGACATCAGAATTCAAGTAAATGAGCGGCGGCTCACCGCAGCCGCACGGACTTGGTGACGCATGGCCACGCGACACCAAATTGCAGCGGGATCAGAGGCGGCTCTGGGGGCAGGTCCTCGCCATCGCCCTAAAAGCGCGTCGCGAGTTTTGAGATTCAAGATTCTCATATGTGGAACGGCTCTGCGGTCAAGGTGTTTCTGATCTCAGATGATCCGAGGGCTGATGCGCCCATATATCCGGCCTTTTCGCGCAGCGCTGGGCTACCGGCCTTGATGACGTTCGCGATTGGATTGACCTAAACAAATCAGCGAGCTCAAAGCACGTTGGGAATCACGGTCTTGATCCAATCCGGATGTCTTTCCTCGGGGGTCATCATTGACATTGCCCCTTGGCCTCTGTCTGTCGGCTGATGCCGACAAGCTACCTTCGCACGGGTTTCATGCCGCCACCATTTCGCTCGCAGCGTCACGGAATTGCCCACCCCTTGCCAGAAGAGCCGTCTTCGCGGAGGTGACACGGGCTCCGAAGACGCTCGTCCCTCGCATCGCCGAGATTTCCGGCGTTGCGGGTGTCGAAGTCCGGATCGCCGAACTCGCGCTTCTCGACATCCCGGATTTCCCCGAACCCGCGACCGGGGGGTCATTTCACTTCCGGAGGGTGCCCCCTCCTGCTCAACCGACTCTACATGCGGGGCGGCCGGCTGCCTGACACAAACGACCTGGACGAGGTGGTGGTCAACGAGGGCTCTGCGAAGGCGCATGGCCTCGAACCGGGCGACCGCTTCTCCGCCACGCTCAACGGCCGCAAGCGTGAGCTTACGATCGTGGGCGTCGTGTTGTCGCCGGAGTACGTCTATGCGATCGGCCCCGGCGATAGGATGCCCGACGATCGCCGATTTGCAATAATCTGGATGTCGGAGCGCGCTCTGGCGGAAGTCTATGGTCTCGAGGCTGCGTTCTCCTGGGGCAGCCTCAAGCTGATGCCGGATGCGGTGGAGACGGAGGTAATCGGTGCGCTCGACGACATGCTCGAACCCTATGGCGGCGGCGCAGCCTACGGACGCAAGGACCAGACTTCTGATGCGTATCTCGAGCACGGCCTCGACATGCTCAGGAACATGAGCCACACACTGCCGCCGATCTTCCTCGTCGTCAGCGCCTTCCTCGTGAACTTGACCCTCAGCCGACTAGTGGCGCTCGAACGGGAGCAAATCGGACTGCTCAAGGCGCTCGGGTGCTCCAATGCCAGCATTGTCGCCCACTATCTGAAATTCGTAGCCGCCATCGCGATCATCGGCATCGTCGTCGGCAGTGCAGCGGGAATCTGGCTCGGCGTCTATGTGACGCGGCTTTTCGGCGAGTATTACCGCTTCCCGTTCCTCGTTTTTGCCAGGAACCTCGACGCTTATGTTCTGGCCGCTCTTCTGAGCATCGCCGCTGCGCTCGACGGGGCGCTCAGGTCCCTTCGCGAGATCGTCTCGCTGGCCGCCGCCGTCGCCATGCGGCCTCCGGCTCCTCCGTCGTTCCGACGCACCCTGTTCGGCCGGACCTCGCTTGGCTCCCTGCTCTCACAACGTACGATGATGATGATCAGAAGCATGGCACGGAAACCGATCCGGGCGGTCTTGGCGACGCTCGGCATGGCCTTTGCGACCGGCATTCTCGTCGTCTCGCTGTTCGTCGGAAATGCCATGGAAGAACTGACGTGACCTACTTCATGGCCGATCGCCAGGATGCGACGATCAGCTTTGTGAAGGAACAGCCAGAGACGGCTCTGTTCGATGTGAGCAGACCGCCCGGTGTATTTGCGGCCGAACCTTATCGGCAAGTTCCCATCCGCATTCGAAACGGAAGCCGCGAGTGCCGGACGCTGCTCTGCGGCAAGCCACCTGGAGCCGATCTCAGCCGGATCATCGATGTTGACCTGCGTACGGTCAGGCTGCCGGAGGCAGGGGTGGCTATTTCCGCCTATCTCGGATGGCTTCTCGATGCGAACGTGGGCGACACCGTCGAAGTGGACCTGCTCGACGGGCGGCGGCGGATCATCGAAGTGTTCGACGGCGAATCCTCCCGGCAAGGAAATCGATGGCGGACTATGGCCGCCATCCGGGGAGTTCAGTATATTGGGTAGCCATCTTAGGTCACCGAGCGAAGAAGACATTGATGTCGCGCAATTGGAACGATGATCGCGGGCAGTGCAGATGGTCCACTACTCGCCCTCCAGTAATCGATAGATTTCCTGCTCCTGGGCAAAGTGTAGCCGTGTGATGGCTTCGAGCCCGTGAAGCAGGCGCTGGATTTCGTAACGCTGTGCCGGGCTCGGCCCATGGTCGCCAAGGGCCTTTCGAAGCGAAGTCAGGTTGTGGACCTGACGCTGAATCTCCATGTGAGTCCTGCTCATGCCGGCAAAGGCATCCGGCGTGCCCACCTGTCTGCGCAGTCTCGGATAGAGTTCCTCGTCGTCCCTTCGCTCATGCGGAAGAAGATGTCGTCGCAGCAAGGCGTCCAGGTCCGCAAGCTCGTTGCGAGCCTCCGATTCAGAGACGTGTTGGATACGGTCGGTCGTATGTCGGATCTCGTCCACCACATCCAGCAGGGCCTGATGCTCGGCTTCGAGTTCCAGGAGTTCCGCGTGCGACATGCGTGTTGTTTTCCGCCAGCCGCGGAAAGGATCTCCGAGCGCGCGCAGCGCATTCAAGACGGCGACGACGTCGATAACTTCCTGCAGCAGGGCGCCTTGAACCGGCGTCAAGTAACCGAGGGCGGCGACAATCATGCCTGCGACAGACAAGCTCATCCCCACATAGACGCTCTCAAGCGCGATACCGCGTGAGCGATGCGCGATGCGGATGGCGCTGACGAGGCGATCGAGCCTGTCCACCAGGATCACGATATCAGCCGCTTCCGATGAGGCAGCGGCCCCTCGCGCACCCATCGCTACGCCGATGTCGGCGGCCGCGAGCGCTGGCGCGTCGTTGACGCCGTCGCCCACCATCATGACCGGTCCGGCCGACCTCTCTGCGTACACGATCCGCGTTTTGTCCTCCGGCTTCAATTCCGCGACAATGCTGTCCAGCCCCAGGAATGACTGCAGGCTTTCAGCGCGCTCAGTGCGATCTCCGGTCGCAAGCACGATTCGGGCGACGCCAGCGTCGCGCAATCGCCTCAGCACTGTGCCGGCCTCCGGCCTGACCTCGTCCGCCAGCAGAAGTGCGCCTGCCAGAACTCCGTCCTCGGCGACGAGCACCGAGACGGTGCCATCCCTCCTGATCCACTCCCGGATCTCTCGCGAGAAGGCGGTCTCATCGATCCTAGTGCTGACGAAATCCCACCCGCCGACCGCGATTTGGTGACCGTCTATGCGGCCGGTCACGCCGGAACCCGCCGCTTCGCGGGATCCGGATGGCGCGGAAAGGCTCAATCCTCGCTCCCTGGCGGCTGCCACCAGCGCGCGGGCGATCACGTGATGTGAGCCTTGGTCCAGCGATGCCGCCAGTCGCAGCACGTCCATTGGGTCGCGATCGGTGCGGGATTTGACCTCGATCAGACGGGCCCGGCCATCGGTAATTGTTCCGGTCTTGTCGAGGATCACCGTCTTCATGCGTGCAAGCATCTCGAGGGCGCCTCCGCCCTTCACTAGCACGCCTTTGCCGGCGCAGCGGGAAACGCCGGAAATGATCGCCACCGGGACCGCGAGAATGAGGGGGCACGGTGTCGCAATGACCAGGACGGCAAGCGCTCGGATCGCTTCCCCGCTTGAGGCCCAGGCCACTCCGGCCAGAAGGAGCGTGACCGCGAGAAACACCAGCGCGTAACGGTCGGCAAGCCGGACCATCGGCGCCTTCGCGGCCTTAGCCTCCTCCACCAGTCTGGCGATCGCCGCATAGGTGCTGTCGCTCGCCGAATTCGAAGCGAGCATTTCGAAGGCATCGCCGGCATTTGTCGTGCCGCTCGTCACGGGCTCGCCGGACCGGCGGCGGACCGGCAGGGCTTCGCCTGTCAGGGCCGATTCATCCAGTACCGCATGGCCATCCAACACACTCCCATCGACAGGTATCACCTCGCCACGGCGCACCAGAATCCGGTCGCCAGGTGTCAATTCTTCGACGGAGACCTCCTGCAACCGCCCATCCGCGTAGCGCGCGGCCGTGCGCGGAACCCGATTGAGCAGTTCCGTCAATTCCCGGCGTGCGCGCCTTTCGGCGAAATCCTCCAACGCTTGTCCGCCCGTGAACATCAACGCGACAATGCTGCCGGTCAGATATTCGCCGAGGAAAAGCGCGCCGACCATCGCGAGTGCAGCGATCAAGTCGAGCCCGAACTCCCTCTTGCCGATACTGACGACGATCTCCTTGACGAGGCTCGCCAGGACGATCGCCGTGCCGGCCGCCCAAGATGCGGCGCTGAGATCGGGCTTCTCCGCGAGCCAGGCGAGCGTGCCTAAGAGCAATGCGGCAGCGATGGAGGCGAGGAGAAGACGCTTGCCCAGACGCTCTCCCTTCTGAAAAAGTAGCTCGGAAGCTCGACTCCTGCCCAAGGTGTTCTCCCTCGGATTTCGTGAAGGATATTAGATTATGGCACCGTTACCTTGATCCCGCGCAAAGCCCCCTGCAGGCAACGCTGAACGGCAGCCGAGGCACAACGCGAACGGCGACGCTTTTCCGAACTGGCTCACCGGGATAGGCGTCCAGCGACTTGTGCTTTGTGGGGCCCCCGGTTAGTAGCACATTGTAAGGGAGAAGCCGAAAACAAATGGAACCTCTTATTCTCCGCCTGGGGCTCGCACTTGCGATAGGCCTGCTCGTAAGACTTGAGCGTGGGTGGAGAGAAAGAGACACGCCCGAAAGTAGCCGAACGGCAGGTATCCGCACTTATGGTATTTCAGGCCTGCTTGGCGGGATCTTGGCGGCACTGTCCGACACAGGACGGAGCGGTCTGATATTTGCCGGCAGTTTTATGAGTTTCGCGCTGAGTTTCACCTGGTTCAAGCTTGCGCGAAACGCGGCACGATGAGGACTTCAGCGTCACCGGAGTGGTCGCTGGGTTGTGCGTGTTTGCCCTCGGCGGGCTGGCCGTGGCGGAGGATCACCGGGTAGCGGCGGCGGGTGGGGCGACGCCCGCCGCGGTGCTCGCCAGCCGCGATCTGATGCATAACGTCCTCAAGAGGCTTCCATAGATCGAAGTGCGCTCGGCTTTGGTGCTTGTGGCAATGACTGCCATGGGCCTTACGGCACTCCGTGCGGGCTGGAGAGCGACACCGTTGCAGATCGTCGAGGCCGCGGTGCTCGCAAACGCAGGCGGAAGGGTGCTGGTCGCTGTGGCAACTGGAACGTTCCGCTGTTGGCATCTCTCGCTGCGGTATCGCTTCTCGCCGCAGGAATTGGAAGCGTGGTCCATTTCCTCATTGTCCCCTAGTCGAGCGGCGAACTCGCCACTTGTCGACCTCCATGACCAGGAGGACAGATGAAGCGGCAACCAGCAGGACTGCCCATTCGGTCAACGATATCGGCGACACTTGCAGCGTATCGTTGAGGAGGGGAGTGTACATCGCGGCAATGTGGAGCGTCTGTGCCGCAACGACTGAGGCAAGCAGAAGAGGATTGGCAAGGACGCCGAGCGCGAAAATGGATCTGCGCTCAGACCGGCTCGCGAGGGTCTGGAAGTTTTCGAAAAGCACGAACAGCAACAGCAACAGATTGCGGGCTTCGCTTTCACTATAGCCCTGCTCGAGCAGAAGGTAGAACATCGCGAAACCTCCGGCTCCCATGACGAGCGTGGATTGCCATATACGCCGGATCATCAGCCGATCGAAGATCGGCTCGCTCGGCTTGCGGGGCGCGCGGCTTAGCTCGTCGCCCTCCGGCCCCTCGCTAGCCAGCGTGATGTCTTGGACGCCATTGGTCACGAGATTGAGCCAGAGCAACTGCACGGGGAGAAGGGGCATCGGCATGCCGAGAGGGATTGCCAGCAGGAAGAGCAGCAGCTCCGCGGCCCCTGTCGACATCAGCATGAAGATAACCTTGCGGATGTTCGCATAGGCGACCCGGCCCTCCCGGATGCCGCTGACGATCGACGCGAAGTTGTCATCGGTGATGACGATGTCGGCGCTCTCCTTGGCCACCTCTGTACCCTTGCGCCCCATGGCCACGCCGATATGCGCGTGCTTCAGCGCAGGCGCATCGTTGACGCCGTCGCCCGTGACGGCGACAAAGTGCCCGTTGCGAGCAAGCGACAGGATGATTTCCAGTTTTTGCGACGGCGCCACACGCGCATAGATGCGGCCATGGCGCGTCAGGTGGTCGAGACTCTCCTGTCCGTTTTCCTCGGCCACGCGCACGTCTTCGCCGGTGACCACCTGATCTTCGGTGAAGATCAGCCCGGCATGGGAGGCAATTGCTCCTGCGGTTTTAGGATCGTCACCGGTGACCATCGCCACGTCGACGCCTGCTGAGTGGCAATCGCGAATTGCTTGCGGCACCTCCGGCCGCACTGGATCCTGCATTCCGGCGAGGCCCAGAAAGACCAGATCGACGAGGAGGTGCCGCCCGAAGCCTCCATCCGCCTCGATCGCCGTCTCGCCCTCTGCAAAGGCAAGGACTCGCAAGCCGCGCGCGGCCATCTCTTCCTTTTGCCGGAGGAGGACGTCCCGATCGATCGGCTCGGCGCGACCGGCCATGTCCATCCGATCGGCCATGTCGATCAGGGTCTCTGCGGCGCCTTTAACGAAGATGCGGATGCTGTCGCCGTGGCGGTGAAACGAGGCAGCATATTTGAGGTCCGGCTCATAGGGGATGCGGGCAATGAGAGGATAGTCATCCTCGATTGCTTCACGTGGCAGCCCCGCCTTGTACGCCGCTGCCAGCAATGCAATGTCGACCGTATCGCCAACGGCGGTCCAGCTGCTGTCTTCCCTGGTAAGCGATCCTTCGTTGGGCAGCGAAGCGGCCTTTAACAGGGCAATGGCCCGTTCTCGCGCCTCCGCGGGAGGAGTGCCGTCGCCCCGAATCGTGCAGGCGTCCAGATCAGTGCCGGTATCGCAGATGATATCAGTGCCGTCCGGCAGGCGGATATCCGTCACGGTCAACTCATTGAGCGTCAGGGTGCCGGTCTTGTCGGTGGCGATCATCGTGCAGGAGCCAAGCGCTTCCACGGCGGGCATTCGGCGCACGATGACGTGTGCTTTCGCCATGCGGCGCATGCTGATTGCCAGGGCGACCGATATCGCGATCGGTAGGCCTTCGGGGATCGCGCTCACCGCAAGGCCAACGGACATCATGAAGAGCTGGCTCGGCGTCATCGCCCGGGCTATTCCGACGAGGACGAGAAGAGCCACGGCAGCCGCGACGATCCATGCGATCAGTTGCGAAAAGCGGTCCAAGCGGATCATCAAGGGAGGCTTGGCAAGGGATTCCTTGCCGATCGCGGCCGCGATTTTTCCGATCTCGGTGGCCGCCCCGGTTGCGGCGACGATGCCGCGTCCGCGGCCACGCGTAACGAGCGTTCCCGCGAAGGCCATGGGACGGCTGTGGACTTCGGATGTAGCCTCAACGGCCAACATGGTCTTATGGACTGGAGCCGACTCTCCCGTCAGTAAGGATTCGTCGCAGACAAGGTCGGTTGCGGCGGTGAGTCCAATGTCGGCCGGCACGCGTCCGCCCGCCTCGAGTAGGACTAGATCACCCGGCACGAGCAGCCGGGCGTCGATCTCCTGAGATTGCCCGTCGCGGACGGCGTTCGACTTTGGCTGTTCCAGTTTCCGCAGTGCGAGCGCCGCCTTGCCGGCCGAGTGCTCCTGCATGCAGCCGATAACGCCGTTCGCGACGAGGACAATGCCGATGAAAAGAGCGTCCCGCACATCGCCGAGCGTGAGCGACACAAGGGTCGCGGCCAGCAGGATGTAGATGAGCGGACTGCGAAACTGGCGCAGGAACGTTGCGAGCAGGGACGACGCCTGCGGTTCGGGAAGGGTATTCGGCCCAAATTGCATGAGCCGAATATCCGCCTCCTCCTGGCTCAGCCCCATGGGGAAACCGTCAGCGACTCCAGCATCTGTGTGGGGGCATGCGGTGCCGGAGGTTGCTGAGTTCATGTGGTGTGCCTCAGGTTCCTCAACTAGCAACTGATTTGTCATTGCCTCCGGCACCCCCGGATCCGTGCCGCCGCCCGGCTAAACGACCGTTTGCGCGGCCAGATTCTCGGCGAACAACTTCTCTTTTCCATGAAAGCGCTTTGCCGCCTTGACTGCAATGCTCGAGCCGATGTCGGCCATGCGCCCTACCTCCCTTGAGTAGTCGAGGAGGCCAGTTTGTCAGAACTCTCTTCAGGAATTTCACAGTTTCGATTTGATACCGAAGCACTGCCTTGAACGCTTCGGTCTGAAGACGCTCCAGCGAAAAAAAGGGCATTCGGACCATCGATTGAGGTCGGTGTCCACATCGAATTGGGCCAAAATGGATGCATCAGTGGGTAAGTGTTCGTTCCGTACATGGATACAGCTCCTTACATAGACACATAGACGGTACTCGGCTGGTGGCTTGCGATCGGATAACGGCTCGTCATTCAATTGGCTCAATCACCCGCATCGACGTCCGCGAGCGATTCAGGGACTCAGGCGCACTCGAGCATCCTCGATGCTCAAGAAGTCTTCGACGGCTGTCACGCCTCGAGCCGACCAGGCCGCTCGCTCGGCCACGGCTCGCTCGCGCCGGCTTTGAACCTTCCCATGCAAGGTGACGTGACTGCCGGATACTTCTACCTGGATGTTTTCGGCTTCTATCTCAGCATTGCGTTTGAGCGCTTCCCGGATGCCATGCCTGATGTCGAGCACGTTCATCATGGGACGAATCCTCTGGCGGTTGTCGATACCCGTGATGCCAGCCAAGCGACGCACCAAGCTCTCGGCCGCATTACGCTGGGAATAAAAATCGACTGTCCCCTCCAGGCTCACGTAGCCTTTTTCGACCTTGAACTGGATGTCCCTGAGGTCGGCAATTGCGGCTCCCCAGGTGAGAATTTTTATCACGCGGCTAGCGATCTCGTCGAAATGCTAGGCTGGTTTGATCTGGATTTTGCGCTCGCTCTGCTGCGCTTCGGGGGTCTTTGGCAGGGTCACGGAAAGAACGCCCTTCGAATAATTGGCGGCGATGTTGTCGGCATCAATGCCGTCAGGCAATCGGAAGGCCCTCTGGAATGAGCCGTAGCGACCCTCTGAAAGGACGTAGTCCTTGTTCTTCTCTTCTTTCCGCTCCTGCTTCTCACCCCGGATCGTCAAGGTTCCGTTGGAGACCGCTACCTCTATCTCCTTTTCCTCCATCCCTGGCAGTTCGCAGGTAATTTCGTAACTCTTCTCTGTTTCCGCTACGTCGACGGCGGGCGCGATCTTGAACTCCGACTGCCGCGGCATCCGACGCATGAATGCGGACGCAAAGGGGCGATGCCACAGCGTCGTAGCGGAGTCGTCGAACAGGCGGTCGATTTCGGATCGGAGGCTTTCGAACGGGAGCCACGACTCGCCGCGATGCTCGACTGCTTTCTCTTCCGACTTGACGGGCAATTTGGTTACAGGTTCGGCCATGGCTGGTTCTCCTTCAGAGCAGAGTTGCAGGCTCATCGGGCCGCTCGTTGGAAGCACGACCGCAAAACCACCCTGGCTGAGCCTGTTGCGTTTCTCGCCCGGTGTTCCAGCCAGTTGTGTTCATTAGAGCCCTATGTGGCACCAGGCTCATTGATGCGCGTCAAAGACGCCAAGCAGTAGTACCGAAAACCCGCCCGCCATTCCCTTTTTGACGGAGAACAAGGCGCGCTCCCTGGATGTGTGATGTACTTCAACGCGGCAGCCGTCGTTGGTGGGTGACGGTCAAGGTCAGCGGAATTCGACAATGACCAGGCACAACCTATTTCACGCTATCCAGACAGCCATCATTAGTAGGCTGCTTCTCATCATCATCGTGCTCATGATTGCCTCGCTGGTCACCGTCCTGCCCATCAAAGGCTGCGCGAATGCAGGCAGGCAAACGGGACTGGAAACGACAGAAATCTCGGCAGTCCATCCGGCTCACTCAAGCAAACCCGGCGCTGCCTCGATGATGGAGGCGCTCGCGCGTCAGCGCATATCTTGAGTAAGTGCCTTTGCTGCTCCGCGCAGTACGGCGTCTTCGCTTCTGATCAGGAAAACGGGTATTTGCGACAGCCAGTCCGATCGTCGTCCTTTCGCCTCGAATGCGAGACGGAAGGCACCGTTGTGGAGGAGTTTCTCCATCTTCCGCAGTATCGGGCCCCACAGATAGACTCCGCCTCGGGCTTCATAAAGGAGGGCTATATCGCCTGCAAATCTGCCAAGCCAGGTGGCGAAATAGTTTATCGCCGTTGTCGCGCAGCGATCGTCCCCCTGCAAGCCGGCGCTGACAATGTCAGCGGCCTGAAGGAAGCGCGCTGGCTGTCCCGAACTCTCAAGCAGGATCTGGTAAAGCTGTGCTAGTCCCCGACCCGACAACAGATGCTCAACGGAAACATGGCCCGCGTCGCTGCGAACGCGCTCCAAGATGTCAAGTTCCTCGTGCGTTCGGGGTGCAAAGGACATGCTTCCGGCGCGAGTGTGGAACTGGCTGCAAGAGCCATTGATTTGAGTGAGTACCCCTACGCCGACTGCGTCGCCAATGCTTGCGACAGCCTTCGCCGCGTCGCGACGGCCCTCTGCCCCTCCGAATTGGACGACGTCATGCGGGGCGAGATCGGGCAAGACGAGCGAAAGCGCGTCGATCGAATCGATGATTTGAACGTGGTGCCATTCACCGGCATGTCCCTCGGCGAGCCTGCGTTCCAAATCACTGACGGGCAACAATTCGCTGTTTGCGATTGTGATCCCCAAGGCAGGTGGACAGATTGGTAGAGAGCGCCGGTAAGCGGCCAGCGCCTCGACCACGGATCCAAATACGTTCTTTCCGAACTGCACATAATCTTCGATCGTCAGCCTGTCAGTGTGGACGACGGCGAAGCGCATGTGGGTCTCGCCAATGTCAGCCACAACAGCTTCATGTGTGAATTTGTTCACCTCGGCCTCCAACATATTCTGCTGAGAGTATGCAGCAGGCTAGCCCTTCGCACTTTGATGGACGTCAAGGTCACCGATGTCGTGAAGGCATAGGGTATCGCGGTTTCGATGCGGAGGCCTCCAGCGGGCAGTCTCAACACGGGAGGTGAAAATGGTCGCTTCAATCATCTGGTTCGAGGATGTCACGCGGCGCGATATCGCCAGTGTCGGAGGTAAGAATGCGTCACTCGGCGAGATGATCTCCGGACTTTCCGCGCATGGCATCAAGGTACCGGGCGGTTTTGCGACGACAGCGCAAGCCTATTGGAACTTTATCGACGCCAATGACTTGCGCGCACCGATTACTGCGTTGCTTGAGAAATGGGAGGCCGGTGGAGCCACGCTCGCTGAGACGGGTGCCGCAATACGCGAGAGCATTCTCCGGGGTAGCTGGCCCACCGAGATCGAAGCGGAAATAACTGCCGCCTATCGTGCGCTGTCGCGTAGGCTCGACATCGAAGCGGCCTCGGTTGCCGTTCGCTCCAGCGCAACCGCCGAGGATCTCCCGACAGCGAGCTTTGCCGGGCAGCAGGAAAGCTTTCTCAATGTCGTCGGTGAGCGGGCACTGATGACCGCCAGTCGCCGTTGCTATGCCTCGCTCTTTACCGATCGAGCCATAAGCTACCGCAAGGTAAATGGCTTCGATCACATGAAGGTGGCCTTGTCCGTCGGCGTCCAGGAAATGGTCCGTTCCGACCTCGGCAGCGCAGGCGTCATGTTCTCGATCGAGACCGAGACTGGCTTTGATAAGGTTGTTCTGATCAATGCAGCCTGGGGTCTCGGAGAGTATGTCGTCAAAGGAACCGTCGATCCCGACGAATACCGCGTCTTCAAACCGTTGCTTAGCGACACTGCCCTTGTGCCCATTATTCAGAAGAGATGCGGCACGAAGACCAGGAAGCTCACCTATGGCAACAGTTTCGAGCCGACCCGGGGTGTCTCCACTTCCCGAGAAGAACAGACCACGCTTGTCCTCACCGATGAGGAGGTTCTGCAACTCGCCCGCTGGGCAATAGCGATCGAGGAGCACTACGGCTGCCCCATGGATATCGAATGGGCCAAAGACGGCCGTGACGGCCAACTCCACATCGTGCAGGCTCGGCCCGAAACCGTCCAGGCGAAAGCAGCCTCCGATCAACTTCCAACCTATCGGATTGGCAAGAAGGGGCGCCTCCTGGCAAAGGGCCTTGCGATAGGCAATGCCATCGCGGTGGGTTCTGTGTGCCTCATCGAGCATCCCGACGACATCGGCAAGTTCAGCGACGGCGCTATTCTGGTGACCAAAACCACCGACCCGGATTGGGTGCCGCTCATGAAGCGCGCCTCGGCAATCGTCACCGACCATGGGGGACGCACTTCCCATGCAGCAATCGTCAGTCGCGAGCTTGGCCTTCCTGCAATCATCGGCGCAGAGAGCGCGACGAAGCTTTTGCACACGGGGGCGATCGTCACCGTGTCCTGCGCCGAGGGCGACGAGGGCCGCGTTTACGAAGGGGCCGCCGAATTCAAGGAGGAGACGATCAGCCTCACTGACATTCCGGAAACGCGGACGAAGGTCATGTTGAACCTTGCCGATCCGCAATCCGCTTCTCGTTGGTGGAGGCTGCCGACCGGCGGTATCGGGCTTGCACGTATGGAATTTGTGGTCAGCAACGCGATACAGATCCATCCCATGGCCCTCGTGCACTTCGACCGGCTGCGCGATCAATCGGCAAAGCAGAAGATCGCTGCGCTGACATCGGGCTATGCGGAACGGACCGACTATTTCGTCGAGGAGCTTTCGCGCGGCCTCGCGCGTCTTGCTGCAGTTGCCTATCCCAAGCCGATCATCGTGCGCATGAGCGATTTCAAAACGAACGAATATGCGGGGCTATGCGGCGGCGCCGAGTTTGAGCCGCAAGAAGAGAACCCGATGATCGGTTTTCGCGGCGCATCGCGCTACTATTCGCCGAAATATCGCGATGGCTTTGCGCTTGAGTGCCGGGCGATCAAGCGGCTGCGCGAGCTGATGGGCTTTGGAAACGTCGTCGTGATGATTCCCTTTTGCCGGTCGGTCAAGGAAGCCGAGAAGGTCCTTCAGGTCATGGCCGAAAACGGTCTTCAGCGCGGCGTCAACGGACTGCAGCTCTATGTCATGTGCGAGATACCGTCGAACGTCATTCTCGCAGCCGATTTCGCGCGGCTTTTCGATGGCTTCTCGATCGGCTCGAATGACCTCACCCAACTGACGCTCGGTGTAGACAGGGATTCGGAGGATCTCGCTTCCTTGTTCGACGAGCAGGACGAAGCCGTGAAATGGATGATCTCCAGGGTCATCACGGACGCTCGGCGGGCGGGCGCCAAGATCGGCCTTTGCGGCCAGGCACCAAGCGATCATCCCGACTTTGCAGCATTTCTTGTCGAACGCGGTATCGACTCGATTTCGGTCACGCCCGACAGTTTTGTCGCGGTGAAGCGGACCGTGGCAGCGGCAGAAAGGGGTGGAGGAGCGATATAGGAGGCGGGCACGCTACAGCCTCCCCGTTTTGCTTTCGGCGTCCAGTTGTTTGGCGGCGACATCAAACAACAGCGCCCGCATCTTTTCCCGAAGCTGTTCAGTGGTCGCAGGAATTCCGGCGCTCTCGAAGTCCCGAAGGATCTTGCGCAGGACATCGTCGTCGCCGGCTTCGATCCGGCTGACTTCAGCGATCTCCTCCGCGTGAGCGGCCGCGTCAGCTCGATCTAAGAACGTGCCGCCCATCCGGCAAGCAGGCGGTCGCGCCGTTCGCGAACTCTCAAGGACCGCTCGAAATCGAGGATGTGCTTTTCTTCGAGGAAGGATCGTCGAGGGTCACGGCGACCTGCGGCCGGAGCACGTCTGCCTGGTCACGCCGCCGCAGATCAGCGATTGTCTCGAATTCAACCGCGCGATGCGTATCATCGATCCGTACGACGAAATCGGTTACCTCGCGCTCGAATGCGAGGTGCTGGGGGCCGATTGAATAAGGCCTCTGCTCCTATCTGCACTGGAAAGGGAGCTCGGCGATCGTCCCGACGATCGCGTGCTTGCGCTATATGGCGGCTTTCGCGCCTTGCTGCGGGCAAGGCTCTGCCTGGCTCATCTCCTGGAGAATCCGGTTCGGGAACCAATAAAATGGCGTCCTTTGGCACTTTCCTATCTGACACAAGCCCAGCGGCGTCTGTCAGTCATCGTCGCCTAGAAGCTCCGTTATGGAGCCGCCGGTGGTGAGCCGGCGAATGGCCTCGGCGACAAGCGGCGCACTCGGGACGACCTCGACGCACGATCGCAAGCGATGTTCAGGCAACCGGTATGGCGCGTTACGATCGTCCCGTCGACCGCAGGATGGGCGAGAATTGCTCCGGCGCCCTTGCTGAAAACGCCGTGCGTCGCCATCGCATAGATCGCCTTGGCGCCGCGCTGCCGGCAGGCTTCCGCTGCTCTCAGCATGGAGCCGCCGGTGCTGATCATGTCGTCGACAAGACCGTCGCGTCTTTAATCTCTCCCGCAAAGAGCTCACCCGAAACAACGCCACGGCTGCGGCGCTTTTCCATGAAGCCGAATCCTGCAGGCTCGCCAGTTAGGCGCTCATAGGCCTCCTTCAGAAGCTGGGCTCGCTTGATGCCGCCGCCGTCCGGGGAGAAAATCGTTACCGGCCCGTCTCCGGCTTTTCGGGCAATCACGTCGGCGAATAGCCGCTTTGCACTCAGATGAATGGTCCGGCAACGGAAGGCGTTCTGGAAGGCGGCAATGTTATGCACGTCAAGTGTCATCACCTGATTGGTGCCTGCTGCTTCGAAGAGCTGCTGCGCCACGTAGCGCGTGGTCACCGGGTCCCGCGCCTTCGTCTGCCGGTCCTTGCGCGCATAGGCGAGGTAAGGAACGACAGCCGTCACGCATGAAGCGTATCCTTCCCGACAGCAGCGATGAAAAACAGCAATTTGCAAAGCTTGTCGTTGACAGACTCCCGAGCACTTCCATGCAGTTGCTGCAGGACGTAGACATTCTCGCCACGCACGCTGACAAGCGGTCTGGCCTCGTGCTCACCGTCCTCGAAATCGCGTTCCTCGTGTTCGTCGATCGGCACACCGAGAGCGAAGCAAGCTTTCCGCCAAAAAAACCGTGATGCTTTCAGTGCAAAGTTGCGCATGGGAGCATCCTAAAGGGCAACTGCACTCGTTCCTTGATGCTGATCGACGGGCCGCACGTGCCCCCTCGCGGCACTTTGTAGGGAAGTGAGTTGTTCAGCCTTGGAGGTGGCGATCGACGATTGCTCGTGCCTTTGTAAGCGCTTCCTCCTGAGTATCTGCCAAGACGTGGTCAGGGTCAGTTGGGGGGGAGCGCGGGCCGGGTATTATGTGCACTCGCCATGCCGAAGCATAGTGACTGGCCTCCAAACCGTAGCCGCGATAGTCGATATGGTGACTCGCGATGAACTGTGACATGTGAAACCCCATCTGCCTCCATTCGTCAAATGTCGTATTACCTGGATTAGCCTGCATTGACGCAAATCAAAGATGTGGGTGGGGTCCAGCTGTGCGTTGCGGCCCTCACGATCGTGCCAGCAGAGTGTTACGGGTCTTCGCACAGAGCACACTGGACGCGGACCAGACTGAGGTGAGCGCGAACTGACGCAAGAAAGCCGAACGGTTCTAGCGGCGCGGGGAGTATGGCAGCCTTGCCGCTCCCCTTATTGACCGACGTCAATCTACGCGGTCGACAAGTAAGCTATGTTTTAGGCGCCATAATTTTCATGGGGAGCCTCAGATGAAAGCCGCGGACATCATGGCCCGGAAGGTCATCGCCATAAGTCCCGAACATAGCATAAAGCATGCCGCGTGCGTAATGCTGGAAAACCACGTCAGCGGCCTGCCAGTCCTTGACGACAATGGGAGTCTTGTCGGTATTCTGACCGAGGGAGATCTGTTGCGGCGCGCAGAATTGGGATCAGCCGCGTGGCGGGGTACGGGCAGCACGCACGAAGAGGCGCCGGAGATTTTCATCAAGGGAAACAGCTGGCGTGTTGGTGATGTCATGACGCCAGGTGTCGTGACGGTGGGTGAAGACACTCCGGTTGACCGTATTGCTGCAACTATGAAGACGCACGACATCAAACGTGTCCCTGTTGTACGCGCCGGCCAGATGGTGGGCATCGTCAGCCGCGGCGATATTTTGCGGGTGATCGCTGCGGCCGTGCCTGACATAACGGCTACGGGCGACGAGGCCACGCGACGCGCTGTCCTGGCGAGGCTTTGTTCCGACGTCGGGCTCGACAAGGCGGCTATCGACGTGACAATCGAGGATGGCACAGTTTCCCTATGGGGGGAGGTCGCCAGTGAGGTCCAGCGCGAGGCGGCTCGCGTTGCCGCAGAAGGCGTGAGCGGCGTTGGGCGCGTCAAGAACAAGCTGCGTGTCGGAGCGGGCGCGACCTTATCAGAACGATCTTGAAGCACCCTGGTGGAGTGAACCATGCCTATCCTTGCAGTGGCTCTCAACCCTACGATCGACGTATGGAGTCAGGCTGAGCGGGTACGACCGACCGTCAAGACCCGTACGCACAGCGAGCGGCAACGACCGGGCGGCGGCGGCGTCAATGTCGCACGCGTCATCGCCGAGCTCGGCGGCGAGCCGGAGCTCCTCGTCCTTGAGGGCGGAGCGACTGGAGCCATGCTTAGAGAGGCCCTTGCGACATCAGCCATTCGAACCCACGCCGTACAGATAGCAGGGCTGACGCGAATTTCCTTTATGGTTCGGGAAGAGGAAACGGGGCTCGAATATCGCTTCGTTCCCGAAGGGCCGGAAGTCGCGCCGGGCGACATCGCGAAGGCCCTTGCGATCGTTGAAAGCTTCAGGGGCGACTTCGTCGTTGCCAGCGGAAGTCTGCCGCGCAACGCTCCCGAAGACATCTATGCTGAAATTGGACGCATAGCCGCGAAAACCGGCGCCAGGTTCATTCTCGACTGCCCGGGGGCGACATTGCGCAGCACTTTGGGCAGGGCACCGGTTTTCCTCGTCAAACCGAGCATTGAAGAGTTGGAAACACTGGCCGGCCGGCGTCTGGACGAGAATGGGGTCGCGCAAGCCGCATCGGCTTTGGTGAAGGAAACTGCAGCAGAGTTCGTTGCAGTCACTATGGGCCGCGAGGGTGCCCTCTTGGCTGGAGCCTTCGGCGTTTTACGCGTCCCGTCTAAGCACGTCGTCGCCAAGTCCACCGTAGGTGCCGGCGACAGCTTCATCGGCGCTCTCACATGGTTGCTGGCGGAAGGCAGGCCAATTGATGAGGCGTTCCAGTTTGGTGTCGCCGCGGGAGCAGCCGCCGTCATCGCATCCGGAACCGAGCTGTGCCGGCGCGAGGACGTCTTTGAGATTTATAAGGGGACCGAACCGCCTCCACGCGTGCCGTCGACCTCCATAGAAAGCTCGGTCCATGAATGAATTCCTGTCCAGAGCGCGGCGGCTGTTTGTGACGACGATTGCGGTGGGATTCTGTGCGTTTGGAACGACTGGCGTTCGGGCGCAAGATCTCAAGATTCGGATTGGCCATTTCCCGAACGTGACACATGCGCAGGCGCTGGTTGCCAGAAACTTCGAACGGCAGGGCCGGAATTGGTACGCCGATCGGCTCGGTCCGAAGATCAAGGTCGAATGGTACGCCTATAATGCCGGTCCGAGTGCCATGGAAGCGATCTTCGCTGAGAGCATTGACCTTACCTATGTCGGACCGAATCCGGCCATTAATGCCTATGCCCGTTCGGGAGGACGAGAGATTCGCATCGTCGCCGGCTCCGTCAACGGTGGTTCTGCGCTCGTCGTGCAGCCGTATGAAAGCCTCGCGGCCGCCGCGGATTTCCGCGGTAAGCGGATCGCAACTCCCCAATTCGGAAATACTCAGGACGTCGCAGCACGCGCCTGGCTCTCAGCAGGAGGCTTGCGGATAACGCAGGCAGGCGGAGACGCCCAGGTTGTTCCGACTGCCAATCCGGAGCAGCTGTCACTCTTCAAAACCGGACAGCTCGATGCCGTCTGGACTGTCGAACCCTGGGTTTCGCGGCTCGAAATGGAGGCGGGTGGAAAGATCCTCGTCGAAGAAAAGGAAGCGGTCACCACAGTGCTCGTTGCGCGTGCAGCCTTTCTTTCGGAACACCGCGATCTCGTTCGACGCTTTGTTGACGGCCATCGCGACCTTAGTGATTGGATCAAGCGTCACCCGTCCGACGCGCAGCGGATGATCCTGGACGAACTCAAGGCGTCGTTTCGGGTCAGCATGTCGCCGGAGCTCATTGCGCGGGCATGGGCGCGCATGGCGGTTACCAGCGAGATTTCACCCTCCGCATTGCAGACCGTCGTCACCAAGGCTCAGCAGGTCGGCTTCCTGCGGGAGATGCCGGAGCTTTCGAGACTGATCGAGGTGCCCTGATGCTTGATCAAGTCACCAACCAGTCGACATCGACTCCGGTTGCCACGGCAACGAGCAAGCTCGTCGTCGAGCAAGTTTCGAAATGGTTTCGCACACCACATGCGACCGTGCACGCGCTCGACAATGTTTCGATGCAGGTTGCGGCAGGCGAAGTTGTCTGTGTCGTTGGCCCGAGCGGCTGCGGGAAGTCGACCCTCCTCGACATCATAGCGGGGTTGACCAAGCCCGATGCCGGTCATGTGCTTGCCGACGGTCAACCGGTGACCGGCCCGGGTCGGCAGAGCCTGGTCGTGTTCCAGGAGCCGTCGCTATTTCCCTGGCTCAACGTTTTCGGCAACGTCATGTTCGGCCTGAGGCTTTGCCCCGAACTCAGCAACGGCGAGCGGCGCGAGATCGCGCACCGATATCTCGCCTTGGTCGGCCTCGAAAAATTCGAACGGGCGCATGTCCATGAACTTTCGGGTGGGATGAAGCAGCGGGTAGCCTTGGCGCGCGCGCTGGCCCCTGATCCGCAGGTGCTGCTGATGGACGAACCCTTCGGCGCACTCGATGCGATGACCCGCGAGCACCTCTACGACGACATCCAGCGAATCTGGAGCGCCAGCCGTAAGACGATCGTGTTCGTCACGCACAATATGCGCGAGGCGGCTTGCCTGGGAGATCGCGTGCTACTGATGTCAAAGGCGCCGGGGCGGATCGTCCAGCACTTCGAGATTCCGCTGCCGCGCCCGCGAAGCATCTATGATGCGGAACTCATCGGCCACGCCGGACGCGTTGCTGATGCGCTTCGCGGCACAATCGGAGGCGGGGTGACGGAATGAAGCGTTTCGCAATCGTGTCGGGTTTCCTCGTGATGCTGCTGGTCGGCTGGGAGTTGGCCTCTGAGAGCGGGCGCTGGTCGCCGGTGCTCTTTCCCTCTGTCTTAAGTGTCGCTAGATATCTTTGGGGCGCCATGATGGATGGCACGCTTTTTGAAGCGATCCGAGTTACCATGCAGCGGCTTCTCGTAGGCTATGCGATCGGCGTTGCGGTCGGGCTGCCTCTGGGCGTCCTCACGAGTTCTTCGCAGCTCCTGGAAGACACGATCGGCTCTCTCGCGCTTGGCCTGCAGACACTACCGAGCGTCTGTTGGGTGCCCTTCGCCGTGCTTTGGTTCGGGCAAACCGAGGGTGCGATGCTCTTCGTTGTCGTGATGGGGACCGTATGGTCGGTGATCATCGCTACCAACCATGGCGTCCGCACGATCCCGCCGATCTATGCGCGTGCGGCACGCACCATGGGGTCGCGAGGAATCCATCTCTGGACGATGGTGATGTTGCCGGCTTCCCTGCCGTTCCTGGTGAGCGGCATGAAGCAGGGTTGGGCATTCGCCTGGCGATCCCTGATGGCGGCGGAGATTTTCGTCACGATTCTGACAGGTTTCGGCCTCGGCCAATTGCTCCATTACGGCCGCGAATTGAACGCGATGGACCAGGTGATCGGCGCCATGGTGGTGATCGTGCTGATAGGCCTCCTGGCGGATCGAATTCTCTTTGCGCCCTGGGAACGCTTCCTCCATCGCCGCTGGGGCACGAACGTCAGGTGAAGGGGTTCGGAACGCGAACTCATATCTTATCGCGATCGCGTCTTTTGGAGCCGCGGAGAAACCGTCTCCCCTAGCATAGCTCTCCTCGATGATCTGCAGTTTGCGTTCCGTTGTCCAGCGTCGCCTCCGGACGTCACCGATCATCAGGTCAACCTGTCGAAACTCGTTAGACATAAGCCTATCCTCAAGTCTGTGCTTGAGCCTTCCTGCTAATGCTGAGTGTCCGATTGAAAGTGGGGGCAGTTCACGGCCTTGATCTCAGCATTGCGTTTGAACGCCTCTTCTATGCCGCGCCTGATCTCAGAAACATCCACGCGAGGGGGGCGGAGTTTGAGCTGGTTGACTATGCCCGTCACCCCGGAGAGCTCCCTCACCGCCTTCTCTGCCGCCGAGCGCTGGAAATGACGGTCGACCATGCCGGTCAAAGTCACCAGGCCTCTCCGCACCTTGACCTGGATATCGTTCGGCTCTGTGATGGATGCTCGCTCAGGATGCGGCTCGCGATCTCGTCGTCGGCAGTCTTCTAGTGTCCCGGCAGCCGTACCTCGATATCGTCCGCAATGGCGCGTACACCCCTTATCCTTTGGACTGGACCGCGGCTTGTTTTTCCGAATAGCTGAGCACATGATCCGTTAAGGTCACGATGCCATCCTCGGCAATGACACCGATATTCGCGGCATCTGGGCTCGGCTCGTATTCAAGTTCGTCCAGAATGTCCTGACGTAGACGGATGTCGTCGTTCATCGTCTCCCCGATCTTCCGGCCTCGGTCATTGAGGGATATCAAGGCGGCGAATGGTGTCCTCGGCCGAGAGACCGCGAAGCGGCCGCAGGCCCCTCCGGCAGTGTGGGGCTTTTGCACTCAGCTTCCACATCCGCGGTTTCTTGCCAGCACTCGGCACGCATCAACTGGATTCCAAGCTGAAAGCGCGCGACCGTTCCATGCACGTTGGCCACCTGGCGGTGACAGTAGTGGAAGATCTTGTCAGGCAAGGAAGGCCAATTCATCCAATTTACTATCGCTTCCGATTGAGCCGCATCAATTTCTGCGTCAACCCGCGTGATACACAATACAGTCGTTTGAAAAATAGTGGCTCATGATGGATAGACCATGAGCTCGGGAGGACGCGTTGCTTTGGTCGAGCCACAATTTGGACGAGCAGCCGCATTCAACCTCTGTCTCCTCAATGCGCAGCTTTTGGGGACTGATGTTTGCCTATTGGCGTTCCGAGCGGCGGCAGGAGGCTTGGGGGCTGGCGGCGATCATTGTCGTGCTGACCGCCCTGTCGGCGATGGCCAGCGTCTGGTTCGCCGAAGCGTCAGGCGAACTTGTGAGCGCGATCGCCTTTCTTCACCATCCCGAAAACCCGACGACGCTCAAGACCATTCTGGAGAGCGCGGCGAGCCTGGCAACGATCGTCGTCGTCAGGGAAGTCGGTTTCACAGCTTTCCGCCATTTCTTCTCTACGACCCTGCATCGCAACTGGCGCGCGTGGCTAGATCGACGATTCAACGAGGCGCTGCTCGATAGCAACCACACGCATTTTCACCTGCAGCAGGGCGCGGCGGAGGCCGTCCCTACGAAGATTGCCGTACCGGACAACATCGATCAGCGCATCCAGGAATCCATCAAAGGAATGACCGGCGGCGCCATCGGCCTCGCCATGGGTGTCGCCGGCGTGGCCTTGTCGCTGTTGTTTGTCGGCGGCAAGATCATCGAGACCTCGACGGAGGTCAGCGGATTGGAGTTCCTCGGCAGTTACGGCAGCGCCTGTCTGACCGTTGCTGCCGTTATCGCCTACGTTCCCATCAGCACTCTGCTAGCGGCGAAGCTTGGAGAGATCCAGCAAAGGCTGGACGTCAGCATGCAATCGGCGGAGGGCAGCTACCGCCGCGAACTGGCGACGCTTCTCCATCGGAGCTTCCACGTCGCTGCCGCCAAAGGGGAGGAGGCGCAAAAAAGTCTCCACCGGCGCCGCTATGTCGACGTCAACCGCACCTGGGCGAACCTCAACATCTTAACCGCGATCTATATGGGCTTCGAGCTTGTCTACAACTTCTTCGGCTCGCGCATTGTCGCCTACGCGCCCGGACTGCTCCCGTACGTCGAAAACAGGATCAGCTTACAGGCCTACGTTACCGGCGCCGAGCTGGCCAACGCAATCATCAACGATTGCTCGTGGTTCATACACGTCATGCCGGACATAGCGAGACTCAAGGCAAACGCAACCCGCATCACCGACCTTGCAAAAGCAATCGAAGATGCACAGCAGCCGCGCGAGTTCCATGCTCGCACCGGCCACTCCGAGTTGCATTACGAAGAGCAGGACGCACAGTTCGGCTTGACGATCCAGCATCTTGAACTCATGCATCCCGGCGATGATCAACCTTTCGTCACCGCAGGAGATCTTCACTTCAAGTCCGGCGAATGGACTCTTCTCGTTGGTGAATCGGGCAGTGGCAAGTCGTCCTTGCTCAAAGCCATCAACGGCCTCTGGCCGCATGGGCGCGGCACGATCGTGATGCCGCGGAACGTGCGAACACTCTATGCCGCGCAGGAAATTCACCTGCCGCAATTATCGTTGAAGGCACTGATGTGCTTACCCGATGCTGCTGAAGCTCATTCGGAGGCGCAAGCCGCAGCGGCGCTAAATGCGGCCGGCCTTGCGAGTTTCGTCAGCGACCTCGCCGAGGAGGGGCGCGACCATCAGAGTTGGGATCAGCTTCTTTCTGGCGGTCAGAAGCAAAGACTCGTCCTGGCACGCATCCTTCTGTTGCGGCCTGGGTTCCTATTTATGGATGAGCCGACCAGCGCCCTCGACTGCGAGGCGACGGTCGCGTTTCACCAGGCCATCCGAGATCATTGTCGCGGCGCCACGGTGATCACCGTAATGCACGACGCCACACCTCCGAAATCCGCAAGCGGCGAAGAGTTCTACGACAGCGTGCTCACTATTGCAGACGGCGGTGTTACAAAAACTCCTTTGGCAGATCTGCCAACTCGGCCCGTCGGTCCCGCGCGGGTGAAGCCGCGCCCATGAAGTCATTGCAAGTATTGCTAACGCATTTGACAGAGTGATCCTGCTGCCAACTCGCACGGTAAGAACAGGAATTTGCCACCGACTTGAGGTCTCCCGCGGCATCTTGTGAGTGGTAGCCCGACAATCGAACTGGGTTACGAGGCCGACGCACCAACCCCGTTCCAAGATCCCGCGTCGGGCGGGTGATGTCCCGACAAGATCTCGACCGGAACGAGATTGAGTAGTTCTGCATCACCCACATTGCATAGGATAATGGCCTTGGCTCCGTCGCACACGAGAACCCTCCTGTTGTGCGCAACTCTTGCAGTTGACATGATGTCTACCTCGCTTTCACCCTCGGCCGGTTTCCGCTACGGGCACCGGTTCGAGAACGGCCACTGGCTCACCGACCATGATTTTCCTTACGCAGCGAAGGATCGCTTCCAACAAGATCGCCGGGCATCGATGGACGGCCAGTGCCTTTTTCTGCAAGAGATCGCGTCCGTGCGGCAACAAAGCCCTGATTTATAAGATTGTCCGAATAGACGAGCAGAGAACCGTCCCGGCGAAGCACCACTCCACCGGTAGCTTCGATCAAAGCCTGACCAGCGGCACTGTCCCATATCATCGTTGGTGAAAGTTGGGGGTAAACATCGGCCTCACCGGCGGCGATTAAGGCAAATTTTGAGGGAAGAACCTAGCTGCTTGATAACACAGGATTGCCATTGAGAGATGGATCACGCTTCGACGTGCCATTACCCCAACTGCAGGCACGAGCATCATCATGACCATTCGTGCACGTTCAGCACGTGGAGCTACGAGACGGATCAGTCGCTTTCGCTCGACGCCTTTCTTCAGGTCGCCCGCAAGCTTCCCGCCAGTGTCTACCGGGCCAAGGGCGTGGTTCACAGCAGCGACGACCCCCACCATCGTGCGGTGCTGCAGGTTGTCGGCAAGCGCACCGATATCGCAATTCAAGGTGAATGGAGCGCGAGGTCGCCGCGGACCCGCATCGTCATTATCGGCGCACCGAGTTCGCTTGCTCCACACGAACTCCAGGCCCAATTCGACGCCTGTCGTGCCACCGGCGAATAGCATCAGGTCGTTCGGATAGACCAGGGAGGTTGCGTTGAGCGCATCAGGCAAAGACACCGACGACGCGGGAGAAAAACCAAGCGTCAGCATGGGTCGCCGCGACGCGCCGAAGGCTCTAGCGACCGCGACGGCTGTGACCACCATCGGCGCGGGACTGACGGCGGCATCCACAGCGGCGCAAGCGGCCGATCCCTCGCCGGCCCACGCGGATGACGCCAGTCCGCTCCCGGTACGTATTCCCACCAGTTATATGGAATGTTCAAATCGACCGGGTGCAGCGGTTTCATTAAAAACCGACGACGCGGGCGCAAGCATGTCCGGCAAGGCCCCGGATAGTCCGCGGGATTCGCCGGCAGTTCGGCCAGGCATCACGTGCCTTATGTCGTGGAAAAAGCGGTCATAATCCCAATTGGTGACAAGGCGACGGTCCACCCAGCAGCCGTCGACCGGGGAGGCGGTTCTGGCACGCATGACTGATCGGTTCCCATTGATGCGCGTCAATGTCTACGCGACCGAAGCTCGGTAACATAACCCGCTAAATTGGTGCTGGATTATGCTGGCGATTCAAGGGCGCCGGATGTGGCAAGAGTCATCGGATTGGGATCGTGATGCGACACAATGACTTTGAGATCGAGGCCGCGTCCACCCGTGGCGTCGGAATGACCATGGCGCGCATCTCCAGAACGCGCCAAGGCTTGACGCCAATGTCGCTCACATTGATGCTCGCACTGGGGATGCTGGCTCTTGTCTCTTGGGACTTTGCACAGGCCTCGCACTGCAAAAGCTGGCCGACGCCTGGTCTGAACTGGAGCGGCTGTAATAAGAGCCACCTCATGCTCGGGGGGGCCGATCTGGAGGGCGCAAACCTATCGGGCACTAACTTTAGCTTGACCGATCTTCGTGATGCTAACTTAAGCACAGCCAATCTTGAGAAGGCGAAGCTCGTGCGCGCTACGCTCGCCGGGGCCATCGCTAAATCAGCAAACTTTTCGCGCGTGGAGGGCCACCGTGCGAGCTTCGTTCGCTTTTCAGCTGAGCGCACCTCATTTACCAGCGCCGAATTGCAGCGCGCTGATTTCAGCCTCGCGCGGCTGATCGATGTCAACTTCGAGAAAGCAGAGCTTGGCCGAGCCAGGTTCACTGGCGCGAGACTGGAAAGCGTTCGATTTTCGCTCGCAAACTTGTCTCGGGTCGACTTCACCAGCACATCGTTCGCGGGATCGACCGCATTCGACCGTGCTATTCTCTTCCTGACGCGAATTGAGGGAATTGATTTGTCACGGGCAACCGGTTTGCGGCAGAACCAAATCGACATAGCTTGCGGCGACGCCTCCACGAAGCTGCCGCCCGGCCTTTCCGCGCCGGCGAACTGGCCTTGCATGTTCGACTGAAGCCGATTGGACGTATTTGGGTTCGACCGAGCCGGCATACGCGTGGACGTCGGTTTTAAAGGCATCGGCTGCCGCTTTGGTGCGTCGTGGTAGCAGCTACGATGCACCCACCCGCTCTGCCGAGAGCTGGTTAAGGATCCGGAAGCGATGGCCGCCGAGGACGCCTGTTCGCTTCGTCCCCACGTGAGCATAAAGGATCGTCTGTTATCTTCACATCGACTGAAAGCAGGGCCGCGACGGCCAAGCTTGGGTCAAATTGTACTCTTCGGCGAACCGACGGGTTCAGCGGCGACCAGGAAATCACTCGTGAACAAGGCACGGCCCACCGTGATCCGAATCCATCCGATCGTGTATTCGGCTTCGTGCTCCGGTTCTCGTCGACGACCGACATGAGATTACGGTGTTCTGCTTCCAGTTCAACCAGCTCTTGCTGTGACAACGCTGGCTTTCGGCTGCTCGAGTTTGCGCCACGCCAATGCCGCCTGCCGGCTTCCTCGTTTGTCAGCCCGGTATAGGCGCTATCTTCCTCCTTATTTCTAGCGAGGCTGTCGAGCAGTGTGTCGGTCATCATGGGTCCTCGTGGCGAAGCATGAAGGGTGCTTATTTGTCCGAAACTGTCAGATAGTCGGTGACCCCGCTCACCCCTTTTGCGGACCAGGCAGCCTGCTCGGCCGTGATACGCTCACGCGGGCTTTGGACTTTCCCGCGCAAGGTCACGTGGCTGCCAGAAACTTCGACCTCGATGTCCTCGGCCTCGATTTCTGCATTCCGGCGCAAGGCTTGCTTGATGCCGTGGCGGATGTCGACGACATCCATCCGGGGTCGGATCCTTAGCTGATTGTCTATTCCTGTGACGCCGGAAAGTTGCCGTACCGAATATTCAGCCGCGGAGCGTTGGAAATACCAATCAACGGAGCCGACGAGCGTAACAAACCCTTGCTCGACCTTGACCTGAATGTCGTTCGGTTCGGAAATAGCCGCACCCCAGTCGAGAATTTTTAAGACGCGGCTTGCGATTTCATCATCGGCGGCTTTTTTGTGCGCCGGCAACCGTACGGTGATTTCCGTTGCGATCGCGCGTACGCCCTTGACCCGTTGAGCGACCTGCTCGGCGGCGTGCTTTTCGGCAAAGCTATGGACATGACCGGTCAAAGTCACGATCCCTTTCTCAACCGTCACGCCGATGTTCGCGGCGTCGAGGCTGGGCTCGAACTCGAGTTCGTCGAGAATATCCTGTCTTAAATCGATGTCGCTCATGGCGGTCACCTCCAAAGGTCTCCTCGTGCAGTTTGCGCCAAAAGTATGCTTCATCGTCGGGCATCGGTCTTTGAGGGGCGTCAAAGCGCCGCGGCGCTTGAGGACTTAATTTCGAAGTGTTTGGTCCAAGGAGGTGGATCATGATCGTCAAGGAGCTCTCGCGTCACGACTGCAGCTGTGTCGTTCAGGAAGGCCATGTGGCACGCCTTGCCTGTTGCCTGGATGACAAGCCCTACGTTGTTCCGATCACATATGCCTACGCCGGAAATTGCCTCTACGCATTTTCCATGCCCGGTCAGAAGATCGACTGGATGCGCAAGAATCCCAACGTCTGCCTGCAGATAGATGCAGTCTCAGGAAGCGAGTGGAAAAGCGTCGTGATCTACGGGCGCTATCAGGAACTTGCCCCGACCGGGCAGTGGCACCGGGAGTACCTGCACGCCTGGTCACTTCTCGAAAAGAGAGCAAATTGGTGGGAACCCGGTGGGCTGAAGCCGGCTCCGCAAGAAATATCCGGCCATTACCCGCACCTTTTCTTCAGTATCGATGTGCTCGAAATGACCGGGCGGACGTCTATTCGTGCTGAGGCTTGAACCTAGAGAGGTGCGCCGCTCGAAAACGGCGCACCTCATCCTTTTGTTGCTGTGGCTCAATGTATCATTAGCACCGGCACGTTCGGGGCTTCGATCATGGCCTTGGTCACCCCTCCGAACATGCGTTCGCGAACGCGTGAATGGCCATAGGCGCCCATGACGATGAGATCGGCCGCGGTGTCGAGCGCATGCTGCAGGAGCACCTCATTGACCGGGCGCCCGGCACTAGGGAGCCTGTCCACGGTGACTTCAATGCCGTGCCTGGCGAGGTAGGTCGCAATATCTGCCCCCGGCTCTTCCCCGTTCTTTGCAGGCAACGCCTTGGGATCGACCAGCACAACGTTGACGCTGCCGGCACTCTTCATCATCTCAAGCGCCTCGCGTGCGGCTCTCGCGGCTTCGATGGTGGAATTCCATGCAAGCAGGATCTTTTTCGGTGCCAGCGTCACCGATTGTCGGTTGCCAGATAGAAGGACCGGCCGGGCTGAACGAAAGAGCGCACCCTCAATGGCGTGCGAGCGCAGCCGCGAACTCGCCTTAAGGCTTGTCCCGATCAACGTCACGTCAGCGTAACGTGCCCGTTCTCCAATCTCATCCTCCGCCCACGCTTCCTCAGGGTAGCCCCCATAGACATCAAAGGAGACGCCAAGCGCTTCCAGGGTTGCGCGGGAATTCATAACGGCGTCGCCGAGTTTCTCGGTATCGCCGGCGCGCATGTCCAGCCACGCGACCGACATCGCCGCGTAGTCACCGAGGGGTACAGGGGCGGCAAGCTTTACAAGAAAAACGGACAGGTGCGCGTTCCCGGCCACGCAAAGATCTGCCGCGGTTCTCAGATCGATGTCATAGTTTTCGGCATCGGCAACCAATAGGACGGTCTTATACGTCATTGCTCCATCTCCCGAATTAATGTTTGGGCTATCAGCCAATCTACGCACGGTCTCGCAAACGGCATTGATGGCAATCAAAGATCATCCTCAGGAGCTCAGCAGAAGCGTCGCAATTCTCAAGCGAGTATCGAAGGGATGATCGGCGATGGAGCAGCCGAACTCCCGGCACAGTTTCAGCATCTTGGTGTTTTCCGCCAGAACAATCCCCTCCATCCGCTTCAGGCCGTCGGCCGTCGCGTAGTCTTTTAACTGCGAAAACAGCGCCCAGCCGATTCCGAGCCCTTGCAAGTCGGTCCGCACCAGCAAGCCGTATTCGGCGCACTCGTGGTCGGGATCGGCGGAAAACCGAGCGATCCCTGCGAGCTCTCCAGTGCCGAAATCCAGCGCGACGAACGCCAGCTCACGCTCGTAGTCTATCTGCGTGAGCCTGATGAGCATCTGGTCCGAGATGCTCTTGCTCGCCGCCAGGAAGCGCATTCGAATGTCGTCGCTAGAGGTCCTCTCCAGGAAGGCAGGGTAGAGAGCGGCGTCCGTCGGCTTGATCGGGCGAATGCGGTAGGTTCTTCCTTTCAAGACGACGTTCTTCTGCCAGTCGCGCGGATAGGGGCGGATCGCGAGGGCTGGGTTGGGGGCTGGACATTCGACCGATTTGGGATCGAACCCGATCCTGGCATCGAGTGCAATAACGCCTTGCGCATCGGCAAGGAGCGGATTGATGTCCATCGAAACGATGCAGGGAAGGTCGATTATCATTTGTGAAATGGCGAGCAGTGCCCTTCGAATTGCCGACCGGTTTGCCGGCGGCTCGTCACGGAAGCCAGCGAGAAGCTTGCCTATGCGCGTGCGCTCGATCAGATCGCCTGCGAGATCCTCATCGAGGGGCGGTAACTCGATCGCGCTGTCGGCAAGGATCTCGACCGCGACCCCTCCAGATCCGAACAGGATGAAGGGACCGAACACGGGATCGCGGTCGATGCCGAGGATCAGCTCTCGACCATGTTCGCGTTTGATCATCGGCTGAACAGCGAACCCATCGATGACGGCTGCGGATCTTTTCGACTTCAGCTGTGCAGAAATGCGCTCTGCGGCCCGCCGCGCGTCCAAGGGCGAGGTGATGTCGAGAGCCACGCCCCCGACATCCGACTTATGGGTGATCGTGCTGGACACGAGCTTGACGGCGATCGCTGGTGCTTCGCGCAGCATGTCGGTCGCGACCGCCTCCACTTCGTCAAAGGACTTCGCAAGAATTGTCTGCGGTACGGGAATTCCATAGGCTGCGATGGCTGCTTTTGCTTCGAGCTCGGTCAACCATTGACGCTTTTCGGTAGCGACCTGGCGGAAGATCGCCTGAACCGCTTTCCGGTCGTAGGAGATACCTTCGACCGGGTTCTCCGGGACGCGCAACAACGTTTGGTGAGCTCTTGACCAATTGCGCAGACAAGAAGCCGCGAGCGCGGCGTCGGCGGGCGTATCGAAGCTTGCCAGTCCGGCCTCCTGCAGGACGCGGCGCCCGTCGCGGGCCGTGTGCCCTCCCAGCCAACACGTGAGGGTTGGTTTGGTCGAAATCACACCGGACTGGCTGAGCCCGGCAACAGCGCGGGCGGCATCGACAGGGGAAGCCAGACCCGTGGGGCAATTCATGATGATGAGGAGGTCTGTCTCTGGCGCCTGAGCAACCACCTCGACTGCCGCCCTGTAGCGCTCGGGGGATGCGTCGCCGATGATATCGATGGGGTTGGCACGTGACCAGGTCGCAGGCAGGAGCCGATCAAGAGCCTGGATTGTCTGATCGGAAAATTCGGCGAGTTCGCACCCGAGATCCATGAGCCGGTCGACAGCGAGTACGCCCGCTCCTCCGCCATTCGTAATAATCGAAACGCGGCTTCTGCCGAGCGGCGCAAAGCGTCCTATCGTTTCTGCTGCATCGAACAAGTCGCCCAGATCATAAATCCGCAAGATTCCCGCCCGCCTAAAGGCTGCGTCGGTAACTCGATCGCCTCCACATAGCGCACCTGTATGAGTTGCTGCCGCTTTAGCCGCCTCGGGATGTCGGCCGGATTTGATGGCAACAATTGGCTTTAGACGTGCCGCGGCGCGTGCGGCCGAAAGGAACTTGCGAGGATTGGGAATTGCTTCGAGATAAAGAACGATCGCCCGGGTTCCTGGATCGGTCGCGAGGAGGTCGATGAAGTCGCCGGCGTCCACATCGGTCATGTCACCCAGAGAGATGACTTTGGAGAAGCCGACATTGTTCTCGACGGCCCAGTCGATCAACGCTGTCGCGATCGCCCCTGATTGCGACAGCAACGCAATGTCGCCGGGCGAAGGAAGCAAGTGAGCGAAGCTCGCATTGAGCCGTGCAGGCGGAATGATCATGCCGACGGTGTTGGGACCAATAATGCGAAGGAGGAAGGGCTTTGCTGCATCCAGCATGGCCTGCTTGAGGCCACTGTCCTCGCCAAGCCCGGCGGTGATCACCACTGCTGTTCGGGTGCCGTGTAGCCCGAGCGCATGCACGAGCTCGGGCACCGTCCTTGGCGGCGTGACGATGATAGCGAGGTCGGGAACGCCGGGAATGTCCGCAACACGAGCAAAACAACGAAGTCCCGCGATCTTTTCATATTTGGGATTGACGGGCCAAATTTGACCCGGGAACCCGCCCTCCAGCACGTTGTTCATGACAACACGCCCCAGCGAGCCGGGCCGTTTCGAGGCTCCGATGATGACGAGCGATGAAGGGTTGATGGCATGGTGAAGGTTGCGAATCGTCATGGTGGCGATCTCCAATCTCCGCCTATCGGAGATACCCGGACTGTGTTTGGCATGCACTCGATGCACCGCAGTTCAGCGGGGGGCCGGCGCGCGATCAAGGCGACCGCGTCAATCGAGCAGTTCGCGCAGGCGCTTTGCGAGTTTTCTCGTCGTATAGGGTTTCAGCAGCCACGAAGCGCCTTCGGGAAGCTTTTCTTCGGTGAGGCTCGGGGCTGCATAGCCCGACGTTACGAGTATCTTCATTCCAGGGCGGAGTCTGTGAACGTGCTGCGCGAGCTCGTTACCGGTCATCCCGCCAGGCATGACCATGTCGGTGAACACAAGAGAAACCTCCGGGTGGTCGGCGAGAAGCCGAAGGGCTTCAGTGCCAGTCTCGGCCTCGACAACCCCATAGCCGGCGTCCAAGAGCCGCGCGACCACAATGCGGCGGACGCGGGCGTCGTCTTCGACGACGAGAATGGTCTCGCGTCCTTGTGGTACGGGCTCGGGTGCAGGATCCTTCGGCTCGCCTGTCTCGTCGGTCTGTAATTTTTCCTTCGCCGCCGGCAGGAAGAGCCGTACGCTCGTGCCGCGGTCCGGTTCGCTATAGAGCTGTACATGGCCGCCGGACTGCTTGACGAAGCCATAGACCATGCTGAGACCGAGCCCGCTTCCCGCTCCAGTGGGCTTGGTCGTAAAAAAGGGCTCAAACGCGCGGCGTCTGACATCGTCGGACATACCGACACCGGTATCGCTGACGGTGACGAGGACATAGCGCCCCATTCGCACATCCGGATACATGAGGGCATAATCCTGGTCCAGGTTTGCCTTCGAGACCTCGATCGTGAGCCGCCCGCCCGCCCGCATCGCATCGCGCGCATTCAATGCGAGGTTCAAAAGCGCGTTCTGAAACTGTGCGACATCAACCAGAACGACGTTGTCGGAGCCACGAACCAGTGTCGACAACTCCACTGTTTCGCCGAGCGTTCGACCCAGGAGGTTCGCGAAGGTGCCGATTAGTCCGCCGACGTCTACGAGTTTCGGAGCAAGGGGCTGGCGTCGGCCAAAGGCAAGCAGTTGCGCCGTGAGCTTTGCGCCGTCATCCGCTGCGGCCTGTGCCTCTTGCAGAAGATGCCTGAGGTTCTGATCCTCGAGGCGAGCCTCGATCATTTCGAGGTTGCCGATGATGACAGTCAGCAGATTGTTGAAGTCGTGCGCCAGCCCACCGGTGAGTTGCCCGACGGCCTCCATCTTCTGTGCCTGTCGCAGTTCCTCATCAATGCGTTGACGGCTGGTCAGATCCCGAATGAAGCCGGTAAAGATCCGACCTTCGGCGGATCGGGCTTCTCCGACGGACAGTTCCATGGGGAAGGTTGTGCCGTCCTTGCGCCTGCCAGTCACAACTCGCCCTATTCCAATGATCCGCCGCTCCCCCGTGCGCAGGTAATTTGCGAGATAGCGATCATGCGCCTCGCGGTCAGGAGACGGCATCAGAATCTTCACGTTCGACCCGCGGACCTCATTCTCCGCAAAGCCGAAGAGCCGTTCCGCCGCCGCGCTGAAAGAGGTGATGAGCCCCATCTCGTCAATCACCACCATTGCTTCCGGCACGGTGTCGAGGATAGACCTAAGATGGGATTCTCTTGAAACGAGGTCGACCTGGGCGTGTTTCAAATTGGTGATATCGCTGTCAAGCTGTACGATAAGATCGCTTTCACCATTTAGAAGACCGACCCAGAGGCTTGAAACGAAGACCTTGCTTCCATCCTTGCGTTTTTGCGCGAGTTCGCCGGACCATGACCCGTGTCGTTCAATATGCTGATGGATATCTTTGACTGGTTCGGGAAATGTGGTGGCAAGCAGATGGTGAACGACTTCACCTTGCGCTTCAGCCCGTGGCCAACCGTAAAGTCGCTCGCAGCCTTTGCTCCAGTGACTGATCCTTCCGCTGGTCTCATGCACGATCAGGTTCGCGTCCTTGAGGAGACCAACGATTGTCCCGACCCTCGTTTGTGTCATCATCACCGCCACGTTCTCAGGCGAAACCGGCTCGTCTTCCCCCGTTGGACATCGGAGCCGAACGAAAATCGCAACCGTCGCCATCCGCGATCGATTGAAGCATATGCCTTTTCAAGATTATGATCGAGCGCCGGTCGGGAGCAACGATGATACCCTTGCTCGCGAATTTCGTTATGGTGCGAGATACCGTCTCGATGGTCATATTCAAATAGTCGGCAATATCAAGCCGGGTCATTGGAAGATCGACGAAGGCACTTGGTTCGGCGTCTCTGTCGTTCGCCATAAGAAGCAGAAAATTCGCAACCTTCTCGTCGGCACTGCGGCGTGACAACAACACCGCCTGGTCCTGGGCTGCAGTCATTTCGTCGCAAAGCTTGGAAAAGAGCTGTTGTCGAAGGTGCGGCTGGAGCGCCACCTCGTCTTCAAAACGACGACGAGGATATCGACGCAGCCTGACTTCAGTTATCGCTTCGACCGTGTAGAGGTAACGGTCCTTGAGAGAGACGCCCAAGAGATCACCGGGATGCAGAAACCCCACGATGACCCTGCGGCCATCGGCAAGCAGGCGCAATGCGCGCAGCATGCCGCCTTCAACCTGAAACACATATTTGGCATCGTCACCTTGCCAGAAAAGCGCTTGGCCTGGCGCAGCCTCGATGACGGGTTGAAGACTGAAGACGGATGATAGATCCGGTGGAGCGAGGGAACATCCCAGTGTTCCGAGACCGTCCTGCATAGCAACTGATTGAAGGGTCATCGCACATCCTCCATCTGACGCTGGGTAGAGAGGATTTCAACATCTGTGCGTGAACCGGTATCGACGCGCCTGCAACAATTGGTGCTATAGTGTGACGGAATGTAACAGCGCTTCGGGGCAGGTTATGGCGAACGCTCGAAACGAGCCGGACCTCGTGCTTGTCGTGGATGATGATCCACGTATAAGGCAGATGTTGTCACGCTATTTCGAAGGGGAAGGCTACCGGGTAAGCCTCGCTGGCGATGGTCGGGAAATGCGCAGCAGGCTCGAGAAAACCCATGTGGATATCGTTTTGCTCGATCTGGGTCTTCCGGGAGAAGACGGGCTGTCGCTGGCCCGCGAACTTCGTGCCCATTCCGACATTCCCATTATCATGCTGACCGGCCGGGACGATGTGGTTGATCGTGTGGTTGGCCTTGAAATCGGCGCCGATGACTATATCACGAAGCCCTTTCACCTTCGCGAAGTCCTCGCACGGGTGAGGGGTGCGCTTCGCCGTCGGCGTCCTCTTGCCGCGGTGGCTCCGGAAGTGCAAACGAGCGAGACCTTTTGTTTCGAAGGGTTGCGTCTCGACGTCGCTTGTCGTCGGTTGACATCTAAGGACGGCCGCGAAATCGCCTTGACGACGGCCGAGTTCGATATGCTCTGCACTCTTGTGAGACATGCCGGCCGTGTCCTCAAACGAGACGTATTGATGGACCTGACCCGCGGCAGATCACTGGAGGCCTACGACCGCGTGATCGACGCCCAGATCGCGAGATTGCGCCGCAAGGTCGAAAGGGACCCGCGCCGTCCGGAGCTGATCAAATCCGTCCGCGGAGTGGGCTATGTCTTCAGCGCACGGACGGTGAAGCAGGACGCTTAGGCTTTCGTCTCGATCACCCGGTCGCGCAGATTTCAGCGCAGCGGGATAACTATCCCGTCGGCCTCCCCATCAGACGTTCCGTTGGCAACCGGCCATCGGTCCGGCGTAAGACTTGCGATATGAATGGCGCCGCAATGTCTATCGAGCGCCGTTACCCTCAAATATCCGAGCAGGGCGCCGCAGACGCCACGCGCGTCGCCGGCGCTGGCTATGACAAAGACCGGAACGGAGAGGTATCGGCCCAGACATTCGCGATGCCTCACACGCAGGATGGCTATGCCCTTGACGTAACCGAGTGAATTCTCGGCAACTGCAATCTCCTCCACATAGGGAGAGGGATACTTTCGTACGAGAGCCGCTGCACAGGTCTGCCGCCATGCAGCACGGTCGATGCCGTAGCCCAGGGCGCCTATAAGGCAGTAGGCCCGTTCGACCTGTGCTGCTTTGATTGGGGCGACGGCATAGGCGGAAGCCATGATATCCTTCCCGATGAATGGATCGGATTGAACGAACCTGCCGAACCCGGAACTTAGCGCCGTGCGATCGCAGGCTCTTCTCCAGGATGGTGGCAATGCTCACCACGAGACTACTTTTCCCGTCAGCCGGGAAGCCGTCATTGACGCGCGTCAATGCCGCCAACTGATATCTGCCCTTTATTTGTCTCAAAGAGCGCCTCGATAAGGAGAATGCGTCATGTCGATCGATCTGCGCGGTCGCAGCGTGCTCACCCTCGATGATCTGACTGCCGAGGAAATCCACTACTTGCTTCGGCTCGTCGCTGACCTCAAGGAAAAGAAGCGGGCCGGGACCGAGGTCAAGCAGTTGAGTACCAGGAATGTCGCGCTTCTGTGCGAGCGAGATTCGATCCACGCGCATGCCGCCTTTGAAGTCGCGGCCCACGACCAAGGTGCGAATGTTACGTTGATTGGACCGTCAACCGGTCACACGCGATATCGGGAGTCGGTCAGGGACACGGCTCGTTTCCTCGGCCGACTGTACGACGCAATTGGATATATCGGGCATTCCCAAGCCACTGCGGAAGAGCTCGCCAAATGGAGTTGTGTGCCTGTTTACAATGGGATGACGGACGAGTCACACCCTACGCAGGCTTTGGCCGACCTTGTGACAATGCAGCAATGCAGCGACAAGCCTCTCGACGAAATGATCGTGGCCTTCCTTGGGGATGGACGCAGCAACGTCGCAAGATCACTGGCAGTGGCCGCGTCAAGGCTTGGCATCGACCTTCGCATCGTATCGCCGCAAAATTTCTGGCCGGAGATCCCCTTCGTCGAACGTGTGACGTCGACGGCAAGGGACAATGGCGGGCAGATAACCGTGCTGGAGCATGTCGGTACCGGCATTCTCGGCGCTGACTTTATTTACACGGCTCCCTGGTTTGCCGAGGGAGACGTCCGTTGGGCGGAGCGGGTGAGGCACCTTGCACCTTTTGCGGTCAGAGAGAACGTAATGGAAGCAACTTACAACCCGCACACGAAGCTGATGCACAGCCTACCCGCCTGGCACTGGCGGGAAGATGAGGTCCGGGCGCGCATCGCCAAGCGCTTCGGCGTCGAGTGCATGGAGGTGTGTGATGGCGTCTTTGAGTCCAAATCCTCAATCGTGTTCGATCAGGCCGAAAATCGCATGCCGGCAATCAAGGCGCTTCTCGTGGCCACGCTTGCCGGTTGAGCGCGGCGGTCCGGCCCTTCCGCGAGCGCCCAGGTTATACTCGAAATGACGCGGTCCCCCGGGAATGCCTGCCCGACGATAAGAAATGGAGTTTGTGCAGATGGTCACTCAACCCCTCATTCGATTTCACGGCGCCGCAGGCACAGTTACCGGCTCATGCCAACTGATTGAGCTGGGGGCGACGAGAATTCTGGTTGACTGTGGGCTGTTCCAAGGGTCCAAGACGGAGAAGGAACTTAACTATCGCCCGTTCCCCTTCGATGTTGACAGCATCGACGCAGTGATCCTGACACATGCCCATATCGACCACTCCGGTCTGCTCCCGAAGCTCGTCAAACTTGGCTACGAGGGGCCGATCTTCGCGACGCCCGCGACGACTGACCTGTGTTCCGTGATGCTGCCGGACTCTGCCCATATCCAGGAGAGTGAGGTCGACCAACTCAATCGCCGCAACCTCAGGCGCGGACGCGGCACCGTGACGCCGATATACACTGCCCGAGACGCAGCGGTGGCGGTCACGCTATTCAGGCAGGTGCGCCTTGGTGTGTGGGAGAGAGCGGCCGACGGGGTGCGCTTTCGGTTCTGGAATGCGGGCCACCTGCTCGGTTCCGCTTCGGTAGAAGTCGAGCTCGGCACGTCCCCCACTCCCCTCAGGGTACTTTTTTCGGGTGATATCGGCCCACATCACAAACTTCTTCAATATGACGCGGCCGCACCGACGGGCTGGGATTATGTCGTATGCGAAAGCACCTACGGCGATGTCGAGCGGGAAGACGCCAGCGACGAAACCAGGCGGCGCATTTTGCGCTCGGAAGTGACGGAAGCCACCCATCCTGCGGGCGCTTTGATCATTCCGTCCTTTGCGGTGGAGCGAACGCAGGAACTCCTCACTGATCTTGTCCACCTGATGGACACCGGTAGAATCGCGACTTGTCCGATTATCATCGACTCGCCTTTGGCGACCCGCGCGAGCGAGATCTTTCGCAGGCACGCCAAGGAACTCGAGAATGGTGACCTGCTCGTCAAGGCCCTGCAAGCCAAGCACGTGCGCTTTACCGAGACGCCCGAGCAATCGAAAGCGATCGATTTCACCAAGGGATTTCACATTGTCATTGCCGCCAGCGGAATGTGCGAGGCTGGTCGTATAAGGCATCGCTTGAAGAATTGGCTCTGGCGGGACGAGGGTACGGTGCTCCTTGTCGGTTACCAAGCCGCCGGCACCTTGGGACGAATTCTTGCAGACGGGGCCTCGGTGGTGCGCATTCAAGGCGAGGACATTCGCGTGCGCGCACGCATCAGGAAGCTGGACATCTATAGCGGGCATGCCGATGGCAGAGAGCTTGCAGAATGGGTGCGGTCCCGCGAGCCAATCGGTGCCGGCGTATTCTTGGTGCACGGTGAAGATGCGGCTCTGGATGGGTTGAGGCAACGGCTTCAGACATTCCTGCCGGAGGACAAGGTGGTTCGTCCGCGTTTGGACGCAGCGTTCCGTTTAGACGTGAAGGGAGCGGTCGAAGTATCCGAAGGCGTCTCCCCACCACGTATCGATCCACTTCGCGCAGGGCGGATGGACTGGAACAACGACTTGCAATCACTGGTACTCGACTTGCAAGCGGAACTGGCCAAGGCAGCCGACGACAAAGCACGAGGCGTGGTCATTCGCCGCGTGCGGCGGGCACTGAATGCGGACGCTTGAGCCGCCGCACAGGCCAGCGACGAAGCGATTCAACCTGGAGCAGGCACGTTGGACGAGACATCATCAACCGGCGAGCGCCATACGATACTGATCCGCATCGATCAGTTGGCTCGGCTCTTCAATTCGCTTGATCCTACACCTTTCCATGAGCGGGATCTGGACGAGGACGCCGAGCGCTTCATTGTCGAATGGGCTGAGGAAGCTCCTAAAGATCGAGTAATTGCAATCGTCGTACAGTTGCCTCCAGGGGAAGCCGACATGGCGGTCACACGTGTCGTTCAGGACGCGATGCGCTACAATTTCGAAAGCCGCTGCAAGCAAGCCAGTCGCGAGCTGCGTCAACTTCTGAGGGAGGGACGGCAAGCATTGTTCATCGGTATTCCGATCCTCGCATTCAGTTTGATCGCAAGTCAGCTTGTGACCAACCTGTCAGGTGAGGGTGCGTTGTCGCGTGTCACCAGCGAAAGCCTCGTCATCTTCGGTTGGGTCGCAAATTGGCGGGCGCTCGAGATATTTCTCTACGACTGGTGGCCGATCATGCGAAGGCGCCGGCTCTATCGTCGTCTGGCCGCAGCGGAAATCCGGGTACTATCGTTCTGACATCCTGGTTTTTCCTTGATGCGCGTCAATGCGCGGGTGCACACAGGTGAGATCCTAATATCCTTGCCAGGAGTGCAGGATATGCAGAATTTCCGGAGGTTCATACTTGCCGTAGCGATCTGCGCGTTCGCCGCTTCGTCGACTCCAGCAAGTGGATTTGACGCCGATTTCTCTGGCACCTTAGCGCGAGTTAGATCTGCGGTTGTCGGTATCAGCAGCACCGCCAACCGCATACTGACGAACGAACTGCTGGACGATGCGAACGTGCGAAAGATCCTGGGCCTCCCGGATGGTGTTCTTATCGTGCAAAGCGGTGCTACCGTCACGGGCTCCGGCGTGATCATCGACAGCGAGCACGGTTACATCGTCACAAACAGTCATGTGATCGCCGATGCCGACGACATCGTGGTGACGCTAAAGGATGGCCGTGTTTTGCAGGCCGAAGTTGTGGGCAGTGATGCGCCAACTGATCTTGCTGTGATCAAGATTGGTGCACCGGGCCTGGTTGCCCTTGACTGGGGGCGTTCATCCGGTCTGAAGGTTGGCGATTTTGTGGCTGCCATCGGCAGTCCGCTCGGCTTGGAACAGACCGCAACTTTTGGGATCGTAAGTGGTCTGGGGCGGTCCGGTCTCGGTATCGATGAGTACGAGGACTATATTCAGACTGATGCAGCCCTCAACCCCGGAAACTCTGGTGGGGCGCTTGTCAACGCAACAGGCGAGCTCCTGGGCGTGATACGCGGGGTGCCGCCACCGAATGAAGGCGCCCAGGGTATTGGTTTTGTCATTCCATCCGAGTTCGCGTCCAAAATCGTTCGCGCTCTTGTTAAGGACGGCGAGGTCCGGCGCGGATGGCTTGGTGTTTCAGTCACTCTTTCGCAGGCAGATGTGGGCGCGACGCAAAATCTGGTCGTTGACCGGCTGGTCTGCAATTCGGCGGCCGAGAGGCAAGGGGTGAAGCTTGGCGATGCCGTGACAGCACTCAACGGCCACGCGGTCTCGACCGAGGCCGCTTTCAAGAATGCAGTCAGCCTGCTGGCGCCCGATGCCCGCGTCATCCTGGACATCCGGCGCGGTGGAAGGGTGCAGAGATTGGAGTTGACGCTTGCCGATCCCGGTAGCGTGCAAAGCGCTCCGGTCCATCGCGCTTTGGAAGCGGTGACCCTTGGCTTGCCTGTTTCATCACGTTCGCGCGCGTGCACGCCAAACGGACCGATTTTTCTGGAGGTACCATCCGACAGCATTGCATACGCCGCTGGCCTCCGGACGGGTGACTATCTGACCTCGATCAATGGCGAGCCGGCCATCTCGGCGGCGCAAATTCAAGACCTGTTGGACGCGTCTGATGGTAAGATTTCGCTCGATATCTTGCGCGCAGGTACAGCCTATCGAATCGAGGCTGATTAGGCGCATCTCTTTTCTTTGCTATGCTCGGGGTCAGTTCACGGATTATTAGAACGAGAGAACGTCATGCAATGGTCCTTCAAACTTGGCTCCGTCGCGGGGACCGAAATCCGCGTGCACGTAACATTCGCCCTGCTGCTCGTTTGGATCTGGGTCATGCACTACCGGATCGGGGGCCCGCCGGCTGCCTGGGAGGGAGTTGCCTTCGTCATCAGTGTTTTTCTCTGTGTGGTGCTTCATGAGTTCGGGCATATTGCCGCTGCTCGCCACTTTGGCATCAAGACACCGGACATCACTCTCTTGCCGATTGGGGGCCTTGCGCGGTTAGAGCGCAACCCAACCAAGCCGCTCGAAGAATTTGTGATTGCCATTGCGGGACCGCTGGTCAATGTCGTGATTGCTGGTCTCGTCATCATAGTCGTCGGAGGCGCACTGGGCTGGGAACAACTGCTGTCGCCGCAGGACCCCCGCGTCGATTTCCTGGCGCGGCTCGCGGGCGTCAATATCTTTCTGGTCGTATTCAACATGATCCCCGCCTTCCCGATGGATGGCGGGCGCGTCCTCAGGGCAATTCTAGCCTGGCGTTTGTCATGGACGCGCGCCACCACGCTTGCGGCTCACACCGGGCAAGCCATTGCCTTGGCAATGGGAATTTTTGGTGTCTTCTTCAACCCATTGCTTATCCTGATTGCCATCTTCGTCTATCTCGCGGCGGAGACAGAAGCGCAAGGCAGCGAACTTCAGGCAATCTCCGCCGGCACGAGCGTCTCTGACGTGATGATTACCGACTTTGCGACGCTCGGGCCCCGGGCCTGTGTCGGCGAGGCCGTAGAGCTCCTGCTTGCGACGAGCCAGAGCGAGTTTCCCGTCTTGAACGAGGCGGGCCGGTTCGAAGGACTGATGACGCGCGAAGGCATAGTCCAGGCGATGAGAGAAAGGGGTGCTGGCGCGCCCGTGATCACGGTGATGCGTCGCGACATCCCCACGGTGGATGGTCAGTCTCCGATCGACGCGAGCGTGAGGCTCATGCAGGAAGCAAGCACGTCGGCTGTGCCTGTAGTAGATCACAACCAACGAGTTGTCGGCCTCATGAATTACGAAACCATCGGGGAACTGCTGATGCTTCGCAACGCTGATGGGCGCTTTCGGCCGGGCGGTCGCGTGCGCCGCTCGCGCTAGAGCATTCTGCTTTCAAGTGGTATCGCTTGAAAGCAGAAAGATGCTCTAGAATCAAAGTGCTAGGGCATCCTTTGTGCATTCACATGAACGCACGGCGCTATAGGCACACAATTGCTGTCTATCGCTCGACGACTGCGACCCCTTCCGCGATGCGGTCACTTGAATAAAGAATGACCCTCTCACCCGAAACCATCCCGTCGCGGATCTCCACTTCCAGGCTGTTGCGCTGCCCCACAAGGACTGTTTTTTGATCGGGCGTGGCCGTTCTTAGCGATGAAAACCACCCATTTGCCCCTTTGCCGGAACATTGCGCCTACAGCGCCGCGCGTCTTTTCAGACGCGCAAAGGTCGCTGTAGGACTTTGATTTTCTGCATGTCTTCGCCCTTAAATCGAGGTCGATTTAAGGAGACATGCAGTAGTGGCAGTTTGAGCACCTGGCCCTCCAAAAGGATGATCTGAACCATCCCTTGTGCCGCTCTGTGATTACGGGCGCCAGACGTCACGCTAACGCCGTCCACGCCTTAATTAGAGAAGTATCTTTCGATGTCCGCGACTTCGAATTTGACCAGATCTTTTGCCAGTTCCGCAGTAACCACGGACCGCGCACGGGGGTCGAGCTGCCTGCGCAGCTGGCCAAGTACGCGCGGGGGCGCAACAAGCACGAGATTCTTGATGTCCTCGTCGCGTGCGAGAGCCGATAGTTTGCCTGCAATGTTGGCGACAAATCGTTCTTCGGCCTGTTCGTGCCAGTCGGTCTGCTCAACCTTGCTTCGTGCGCTGCCGGCCGACTGATGAACCCTGCCCTCGCGATCGCTTCCCATCATTCGCGTCGGTGGTTCAAAGTTTACGATGGAATCCATCGTAATAAAGTTGAGGCGTTCGGCATCCCCCGCATTGCGTATGACAAGGGCGCGGCCCCCGTCGCATGCGAAAACCCAGCAATCGTGCGGAATTCTCGGCTTCATGACTGTGCCCTTTCTGCCTAGGAACGTCTGGGATATTCATCCGTTCAATGCGCCATCAAAATCGGTAATTTCGCCTCCTTGAGCATGGATTTCGTGACACCTCCGAGGATGAGCTCCAGCAGTTTGGAATGCCCGTAGGCACCCATGACAATCATATCGGCGTTGATGTCCAGTGCATGCCGCTGCAGGGTGTCGGTCACGAAGCGGCCCGCGCTCGGCAGGGTCTCGACCGAGACGTTGACGCCGTGGCGCGCGAGATAAGTCGCGATATCGGCTCCCGGCTCGTCGCCGCTCACTCTCGACGCGGCAACCGGGTCGACCATTGTGACGTGAACGGACTGAGCCAGCTTCATCATTTCGAGCGCTTCCCTTGCGGCATGCGCTGCGCTCGGGCGCGAATCCCACGCCAGCAGTATCGTCTTCGGTCTCAATGTTGCGTTCGCGTCACGAGGGACGAACAAGACGGGCCGTCCCGCTTGGAAAAGCCCACCGCTGACTACCTGCGACTTCAAGTCGTCGTTCGCGAAGACCCCCGGGCCGGCCACGACCAGATCCGCGTAGACGGCTCTTTCGCCGATGTCGTAGGCGGGGCCTGCGACTTCCGCATATATGCTGTCGACATCAAACGACAACTCGGCCGTTGCGAGGCGCTCGCGGATCTTGACAATGCGCTCGGAAAGTTGCTGCAGGTTGCGCTCGCGCACTTCCAGCCAGCTCGGCGATAGCGTCTGGTAGCGCCCGGTAGGCACGGGCGCCATAGCAACGAGAAGGGCGCTGAGATGAGCGCTCACCTCGCCGCCGAGTTTCATCGCCGTCTCCAAATCTTCGGCGCTTTCATGCTCGCCGAGCACGTTCAGAATTGTCTTGAATGACATGATTTCCTCCCTTTTCTACTTTCTACGCGCAGCGCTCCGCAGAGTGCTTGAGCTCATTGCGGAGCGGGGCGCTCGAGCGCTAGGCGGCGTTCACCTGGATCTTGCGATCGTTCTGTTGAGCCTCCTTGGTCTTTGGCAGGGTGATTGTCAGTACGCCTTTCGAGAAGGTCGCTGCAATCTCGTCGGCCTTCACGCCCTCAGGCATTCTGAAGGCGCGCTGGAATGAGCCGTAACGCCGCTCCGACAGCACGTACTCTTTGTCTTTTTCTTCTTTAACTTCCTGCTTTTCCCCGCGGATTGTCAGGTTTCCGTTGGATACCTTCACCTCGATATCCTTCTCGTCGATCCCTGGCAGCTCAGCGGTGATCTCGTAGCTTGTCTCCTTTTCCACGAGATCGACGGCCGGTGCGATTGCCCAAGTCGGCAAGAGAGATGCCCGCTGAACCTGAGCCGGCCCGAAGGGGAGCCGCCAGAAACTCGGCGTGAAGTCGTCGAACAGGCGGTCGATTTCGGCCCGAAGGCCTTCAAAAGGCAACCACGACTCCGGACGGGAACGAGCTGTCTTTTCGTCTTGCTTGATGGGAAGTTTGGTTGCTGGCTCAGCCATGACTGGTTTCTCCTTTGAATGGACGTGGGCGTGCGGCCGGCGACACGTGAGAGAGCCGATCTTCCGATCCTTCCTCTGCGGCCTGGTGCCGCCCGACCAGCAGACTTCGCAATTAGACCGCGTTCTCGAAGGCAGCGCATTGACGCCCGTCAAAGGTCGTGTGTCGCTGCTTTGACGCAGCGCGACGCGAGGCATTGCCAATCATGTCGTTATTGAAAAGTGGCCAGCGCTCCGGTATTTCGTCGATTGCGGCATCGATTCCGTCACGCCCAACAGTTTCGTCGCGGTAAAACGGACGATCGCCGCCGCGGAGCGACGCACGAGACAAGGTAGAGATTGAGGCAAGCCAGCTTCATTCCTCGGCCTCGAGCTGTTCGGCTGCCACAAACAGGAGCGCGCGCATTTTCTCCTGCAGCATTCCCTTATCGGCCGCCACGTTAGCTGCACGGAGGTCACCGAGAACCTTCAGCAAGACATCATCGTCTCCCGGCTCTGTTTGACCGGCCGTGATCACCTCTTCCACATAGGCCGACGTGTCTGCGCGTCCGATAACTTGGGCCGCCCATTTCGCCAGAATGCGATTACGCCGATCTCGAACCCTAATTGCCCTTTCGAAATCGAGAAAGTACTTCTCTTCAAGGGCCTTTTCGCGTTCGTTCAGTGCCGTCATCATGGTGCTCCGATGTGTTGGGAGGCTATGATTGCATCGTGGTATCGACGAGGGCGTCCCTCGTCGGCTCCGGAATTTCCGTCATGGTGGCTTCGGTCAGCAGCAGGACACTGGCGACCGAGACGGCATTTTCAAGCGCTACGCGGACGACCTTGGTGGGATCAATAATCCCGGCAGACATCAGATCGACATATTCCTTCCGTCCGGCGTCGAAGCCGTAGTTGCCTTCCCCCTCCATCATCTTCGCCACTACAACGCCGCCATCAGTGGAGGAGTTTTCCGCGATCTGGCGCGCCGGAAGCTCGAGCGCGCGTTTAAGGATCTGCACCCCCGTGCGCTCGTCGCCTTCGCACGCCACTTCCTCATCGGCGACCGCAGCCATGCATCTCAGGAGAGCGAGTCCGCCTCCTGGTAGAATACCTTCGGCAACGGCCGCTTTAGTCGCGCTGATCGCATCATCGAGCGCCTCCTTCTTCGACTTGAGTTCCGCCTCCGTGGCCGCGCCCACCTTGATGACAGCAACTCCGCCTGAGAGCTTTGCCAGTCGCTCCTCAAGTTTCTCTCGGTCGTAGTCGCTCGTCGTCGTGGAGATTTCCCGCCTTATCTGGTCGGCGCGGCCGGCAATCGACTTCTTATCTCCCGCGCCGCCGATGATCGTCGTCGTATCCTTGGTGATGATCACTCGTTCGGCACGGCCAAGTTGTTCGGGTGTCACCGCTTCCAGCTTGATGCCCAATTCTTCGGAAATCAGCTGACCGCCTGTGAGTATGGCTATGTCCTGAAGCAGCGCCTTTCTTCGGTCGCCGAAGCCGGGCGTCTTTACCGCGCAGTTTCGAAGCGTTCCGCGCATCTGGTTAACGATCAGAGTGGCAAGCGCTTCCGTTTCAACGTCTTCAGCGATGATCAGCAACGGCGTGCCAGATTTGGCGACGGCCTCGAGCAGGCCGACGCAGTCCTTAAGGGATGTGATCTTGCGGTCGAAAAGCAGAATGACAGGGCTCTCGAGCGCCACTTCCATCCGCTCCATGTCGGTGACGAAGTAGGGCGAAAGGTAGCCGCGATCAAACTGCATGCCTTCGAGTACATCGAGGACCGTCTCCGTTGATTTCGATTCCTCGACGCTAATGACCCCTTCGTCGCCGACTTTCTCCATCGCTTCTCCAATGAGTGTGCCGATGTGCGTGTCGTTGTGCGCCGAGATGGTTGCCACCTGCTCTTTTTCACGCTTCGAAGAGACTGGGCGCGAATTCTTTCTTAGTTCCGCGACGGCGCGCTTGAGCGCGCGATCCAGACCTCGCTTGATATCGATCGCGCTCGCGCCGGCTACGACGTTGCGCAGCCCGTCGGCGAAGATCGCATGGGCAAGAATGGTAGATGTAGTCGTTCCGTCGCCGACGATTTCGCCGGTCTTTTCCGCCGCCTGTCGTAGCATCCGCGCGCCGAGATTTTCCTCGGGATCCTTCAGATCGAATTCCTTGGCGATCGTCACGCCGTCGTTACAGACGATCGGCGACCCCCATTTTCTCTCTATCAATACGGCCTTCGACCGAGGTCCAAGTGTGACCCGGACCGCATCGGCAAGCTGGGCCGTTCCCCTCAGGATCTTCTCGCGCGCGGCTGAGTGGAAAAGGACTTGCTTGTGCGCCATCGCTCCAATCCTCCGATTGGCAATCTCTAGCACACACGGGGACATGCAACCTTGATGGGCGTCAAAGACATCCTCGGTCGCGCAACTCTGGTCCTTTGACGGCGGTCAAGGTAACGCCGGTCGATTGGTGCTTTGATGGACCAACCGGAACACCAGAACGGGGTTCGTTGCGATGATTTACAATACGATACTGGTAAACCTGAGTATGCACGAAAGTGTCGCGCGGCAGCTGAAATTTGCGCGTGACGTCGCATCGCGCTTCGAGGCAACTCTCGTCGGATTCGCCGCCGGCGACATTCGCACCATTACGGCGCCGCCTCCAGGGGTCTTCATGGATGACGAGTTCATGCGCCTCGAAACGGTCGACATCGAGCGCCGCCTTGACTTGCTCAGAAGCGAATTTGAAGCGGAAGGGGGAGGCACCGGCACCCTACGAACAACCGTAGGCGATCCGACGAAGGAGCTTGCCGCGGCAGCACGGATGGCGGACCTCATCATTGTGAGCACACCACAGGACGGTGGTGAGCATCTTGATCTCGGTGAGCTGATTCATTCGGCCGGCCGACCTATCCTCATCCCGAGGGACGATCTCGAGCCGCTTGTGGCGCACAAGATCGTCGTTGCCTGGAAGGATACGCGGGAGGCGAGACGAGCGGTTGCGGATGCGATGCCATTCCTTGTTCATGCGCGTGAAGTCCTCATCGCCACGGTCGAGGAGCACGATAGGCAGCACGCGATGGAATCGGCCAGTGACGTTGTTCGCCACCTGATCAGCCATGGGGCAAGGGCGCGCGGAGAGATCTTCAAGCGCCTAGAGCCCGGAGACGGCGAGACGCTGATCGGCATCGCCAAGCAATTCGGGGCGGATCTGGTCGTATCGGGGGCATATGGCCATACCAGACTTCGCGAATGGCTCCTGGGAGGGGTTACTCGCACACTGCTTGGTGCGGGGCCTCTCAATCGGTTGATGTCATCCTGATCCGCAAGGCATGTGCCCTGGCCTGGATCCTTATCGGAAAGGCGGCAAAGAGGGGGATCGATGGCGGCGCTTGACGCAAAACTTCGCTTTCTCAGCGATCCGGCATCATACCCCGAGCCACCAGCCAGGATTGAGGCGAAGGAAACCCACATGTCCTGGGTCTTCGTCGCCGACGACTGGGCGCTGAAACTGAAGAAGCCGGTCAAACGGTCCTACCTGGATTTCAGCACGGTCGAAGCACGCCAGTTCTTCTGCGGCGAAGAGGTTCGCCTCAACCGCCAACTGGCGCGAGAGACGTACCGCGCCGTCAAGCCACTCTACTGCGACGACAAGGGGGCGTTGACCTTTGAACCTTCGGCGCGCGTCGTCGACTGGCTCGTCGAGATGCGAAGACTTCCTGCAGACGACATGCTGGACGCGCGCATCAAAGCTAACCGGGTCGCGCCTGCGGACCTTGTCGATATCGCAGAGCGCCTTGCGCACTTCTATCTCGCCCGCCCGTCCGAGCCTTCCGACGGACCGGTTTACATACATCATCTATTGCAAGAGCATGAGGTCAATCGAGTCACGTTGCTGCACCCCGAATTCGATCTGGCGGCGTCAGGCGCCGCTATGCTGCTCGATGGGATCGGCCGAGGGTTGCGCGACATGCGTGGTACGATCGAGGCGCGGATCAAGAGAGGAAAGATCGTGGAAGGCCATGGTGACTTGCGTCCGGAGCACATATGCCTGATCAGCCCCCCGCAAATCATCGATTGCCTCGAATTCAACCGTTCGATGCGGATCATCGATCCCTACGACGAGATGAACTATCTGGCACTCGAATGCGAGGTTCTCGGGGCAGGCTGGATTGGGCCGCTGCTTCTTTCAACTTTGGACAGGATGCTTGGTGATCGTCCGGACGATCGTTTGTTGGCTCTATACAGCGGATTTCGTGCCCTGCTTCGGGCACGACTTTGCCTTGTTCACCTCCTCGAACACCCGGTGCGCCAAGCGGAGAAATGGCGACCACTGGCACTCGCCTACTTGGCGGCGGCCAGAAAACATATGTCAATCATCATCGCCTGAAAGTGCGGCAATGGAGCCGCCCGAATGCAGCCGGCGAATGGCTTCGCCAAAAAGCGGTGCGCTTGGAATGATTTCGACGCAGGAGCGCAGGATGTCTTCCGACACATGGAAGGGGGAAGCGGAGTCTGTCACGATCGTGCGATCGATCGCAGGATGGGCAAGAACCGCTTCTACACCTCGGTCAAATAAACCATGCGCGGCGAGCACGTATACCGTCTTTGCCCCCCGCTCCCGACAAGCTTCCGCTGCCCGCAGCATGGTCCCACCAGTGCCGATCATGTCGTCCACGACGAAGACGACGGCATCTTGCACGTCGCCCGCGAAGAGATGGCCGGAAACGACTCCGCGGCTGCGGCGCTTTTCCATGATCCCGAGTTGTGCCTCGTTGCCGGATAGGAGCTCGTAGGATTCCTTCAAGAGCTGTGCCCGCTTGATGCCGCCTGCGTCAGGGGAGAAAATCAAGACCGGCTCGCTTCCGGCCAGGCGGGCAATGGTCTCGCTGAACAGACGCCGGGTGTTCAGGTGAACGGTACAGCAACGAAAGGCGTTCTGAAACGCCGAAAGGTTGTGTACGTCGAGCGTCACCACTGTGTTGACCCCCACCGCTTCGAACAGTTGCGCCACATAGCGCGTCGTCACCGGGTCGCGCGCTTTGGTTTGTCGATCTTTGCGCGAGTAAGCGAGATAGGGAGTGACGACGGTCACCCGCGAAGCGCCGTTTTCTCGGCACGTGGCGGCAAAGAACAATAGTTTGCAAAGCTTGTCATTGGCCGATTCATCTGGGGCACCGTTCAGAGTGTGGATGAGGTAGACGTCCTCACCGCGCACGCTGACGAGTGGGCGCGCCTTGTGCTCGCCGCCTTCGAAGTCGCGCTCCTCATGCTCGGCCAATGCGACCCCAACATGGTCGGCTATGGTCCGTCCGAGCGCTTTCGTTCCGTTCAGTGCAAAAATCCGCATGTTTCTAGCATCGTACGAAAGCGGCTACGGTTCCTTGACGGCGATCAAGATCGACAGGCGCAATGACGGGCCATGGGGTGATCATCGACGGAATGCTATCGCCTCCTGCGAGGCGAGCGTTTGCCCGACCTGGTTACTCCGAACCACGCGTTTTCCCGCCGTTGGGCCACGCGTTTCGGAGATCACGACGCTTCGACCCTCCGGTTCACCATCGCGCTGGTGATAGATGACGACCCAATCTCGTGTCTTACCGAGCTCATGAGCGCGTTGGCTATTGGAAAAGAGTACCGTGAAAAGCCATTCACCCTTGCTCATGTGCATGATCGGAAGCCAGGCCTCGTGCGTCGGATTGAAGCGTCTGGGGGCAATCGTGCGGAGCTCACCCGAAGCCGCCTTTGCGCGATATATGCGATCGACCGCCAGAAGGACCCTGGCTGGTGGTTGGCTCGGTTGTTTCCATGTGCGCGCTGCCGGCCACCGGCCCAAGCGCTCCCTCAGCGCTGTAGATATCATTTTCTTTCGCCTCGGGCCGATACCCCTTACGGCGAGTTCGCCGGAAAATACAGCCTGCTCTAGGTCCTCGAAAGTCTCAAGTCGGCCATCTTCGGCGAGCAGGCCCGCTAGCCGCTTTCCGATTCCGGGAATAGTGCGAAAGAGGACCTCCGGAGTGAGTTCGCCGCGCAGCCTTTCCAGTTGGGGCCAGCGGCCTCCCGCCACCATTTGAGCGAGGGCGCCGGCAATGGCCTGACCGATTGCCGGCAGGGCTTCGAGGCCCTCGCGTCCCTCGTCGGCCAATATGGTGGCAACCGGACGATCCAGCGCGGCGACAACGTCGGAAGCACGGCGATAGGCTCGCGATCGGAAACGGTCGTCCCCGTGTTCGTCGAGAAGATCGGCATAGTCACGCAGCTTTTCGGCAATCGCCAGGTTTTCAGCAAACGTCTGTCCCTGGGCGTGAGTCGGTTGTTGAATGATTTTGTTTTCCATGGACCTTGCTCCCAAGCGCAAGCCATACTTTCATCAGGGATTCCGATAGATTGACCCGTGAGAGCGAGCCTGGAGTGGCTAAAGGTGACCTTTCTCATAGTCCTGACAGGACTCGCCGAACTGGGACATCGCCTCCTCCAGGTAATCCGCTAGCAGCGGCGTGCCGAGGAGGTAGGCGGCGGTGCGCTCATTGTGGGCTTCAGCCGCATCGGCGCGGATACTCTCCCAGTCATCCACGTTGCCGTCACCACGGCCCAGCCAGCACAGGGCAACGAGGTCTATCTGCTCGTCCTCGTTCATGTCAGAGATGATGCTCGCCAGTTCGGACTCGACGGGGTCGTCGGGCTGATCCTCGAGAACGGAGATCATGCTGTCGTCGGTGGCGTTCGATGCGGGATTGAGCTCCGAGGCGACATCCTTGACGTCGAACTCGCGTGCCTTGACGATGAGATAGCAGACGGTCTCCGGCGCGAGGGATAAGTTCCAGGTTCCACTCATCTGTCTTCTCCAACTAGCAATTTCAGATCGTTCAGATGCCAGAGCGCCACGCCAGCAATCGGGACGCGCGCAGTGACCGGCGGCGTAGGGTTGACCCTGCGGCGCCAACCACACTGAATCTGATCGCAAATTTGGATTTGCGCTTTGATGCGTGTCAAACGGGCGAATCGTCACGGAAAGTGCCGTCGGACGCCACGAAATCACCGGCACACCATTGATCCGCATCAACGAAATACTGTCGCGTGCGTTCCATCATTGCCGGGCCAGCACTTCTGCCCCGGTCCTGCGCCTCGTTCGAGGCCGGAGGCTGGCACCGGGGCGTCGAGATTCGCAATCCAAGCGAGGCAAATGCATGCTCGTCCAAGACCAGACTGCTACAGTGACATTTCTAAGCGACCGGAAAACGCATGGATGCGAGAGGGTCGAGCATATCCAAACTCACATCTCCGAGATATTCCTCGCCGGCAATCGAGCCTTCAAGATGAAGCGCGCGGTGAAGCTTCCCTATGTGGACTTTTCGACGCCGGAGCTACGGCTGAGAGCCTGCGAAAAGGAGGTCGAGCTGAACAAGGCGACTGCGCCTGGCCTGTACCTCGGCGTCCGGCGGATCGCGCGCGACAAGGACGGGCAACTGGCCTTCGGTGAGAGTGAGCTTGTCGATGCGGTCGTCGAGATGGTCCGTTTCGACCAGGGCGCACTGTTGGATCGCATGGCGGTCGAAGGCCGGCTCGATGCGACACTGATGACGAAGGCGGCGCGCATGATTGCGAGCTACCACCACTCGGCCCCCGTCATTCATCAGGGTTCGGGATCGGCAAACATTGCGGGGGTTCTCGCCATCAATGCCGCCGGCTTTGCGACGAGCCGGGTTTTCGGCGATGTCGAACTTACAGAGATTACGCGCCGCTTCGAGCAAACGCTCGCCCAGTTCAAGGGTCTCGTCGATACCCGCGAGGCGGCCGGCAAGGTTCGGCGATGCCATGGCGATTTGCACTTGCGCAACATCTGCCTCCTCGACGGTGAACCCCGATTGTTCGATTGCATCGAGTTCAACGATCAGATTGCCACTGTCGACACGCTCTATGACCTGGCGTTTCTGCTGATGGACCTCTGGCACCGTGGTTTCCCTGAACTCGCCAATCTGGTCATGAACCGGTATCTCGACCAAGCCGATGACGAGGACGGTTTCGTGCTTCTGCCATTCTTCATGGCCATAAGGGCCGCCGTCAGGGCCCATGTCATTGCCACCCAGGTTGCCGAAGGTGGAAGCCGCCCGGAGCAACTTGTCGCCGAGGCGCGATCCTACTTTCAGCTCGCCCGCTCGCTGCTCGCCGCGGTTCCCGCGCGCCTGATCGTGATCGGCGGATTCAGCGGCTCCGGCAAGACGACCGTGGCAGATGCGCTGGCTGCGTGGCTCGGCGCCCCTCCTGGCGCTCGCATCATTGAAAGCGACCGCATCAGGAAGGCGCTGCATGGGGTTCCGGCCGAGGTACACCTCGGTGCAGATGCCTATCGTTCATGCGTATCCGATACCGTCTATTCCGAGATGGCCCGCCGCAGCCTGGCTCTATTGAAGGCCGGGGGATCTGTTGTCGCGGATGCGGTGTTCGACCGGTTGGCCAACCGCCAGCTCATCGAGGGTGCCGCCAAGAGCGCGGGAGTCCAATGCAAAGCCGTCTGGTTGGATGCTGGCACGTCCATCTTGCGAAAGCGCGTTGCCAATAGAGATGGGGGGCCTTCCGATGCGGACCTGAGCGTCCTGGCACGGCAGATTTCCGGTGAGAGGGAGGGGCTTACTTGGCGCATGATCAATGCAGAGCAGGGGGTTGACAAAATCGTTCAAGAGATCCTCGAAACTGAAAAGGCTGCATGAGCGTCAACACAAATTTCGCGACCGCCTCGGTCGGGCGTCGGACGACGGGGAAAGTGAGCGGAAAGGATGAGATAGTCCGGCACTTAAGCGCGTCTACGATTAGGTACCCTAAAGCACGACGTCGCATTCGTTGGAATAAACTTTCCTTTTGCCAGAACCCGGTTTGAATAACGTGGATTTCCAGTAACCTCAGGTCCAAGCCAATCTGGCAACGGGGGAGTATCGTTGCCACCGTCGAGTTCAACTTCCGCAACTACGAGGCCACGATGGTGGCCGGAATAGACATCAACTTCCCAGACGTAACCCTGATGTTCCACCTCAAAACGTGTTTTTTGGAGGACACCTCGCGCGTGCTCGAACATTTCCTTCGCGTCCGTATAGGGAATTTCGTATTCGTACTCTTCGCGTCGATTGCGACCGGTTCGGATCTTGACTGTCAACGTGGCGCGACAGCCATCTATCGTCCGGATGCGTACGGTTTCGCCCTTCGTCGCCACGAGATATGCTTGCTGCAGGACGGAACCTTCAGAGGCATGCTGTCGCCAGCGATCGTCAATGACCAAAAATTTTCTCTCTATCTCTGCCGCCATATCTGCCTCACTGACTGCGCCAGATGGACAACCGCCAACCCTGAGCCGGGTTGTCGTGAACGCTGTTCGAGAACAATTCGATGACCATTTGACCGCCATCCTTGTTCATTGCGAGCCTCGGCCGTTGTTACTATGCCTGCGTCGCTGCTCGCTTAAATTGATCCGCGTCAATGTCCGGCTGTAGATTTAGAAATATCTTTTTTAGCGGTATTTGCAGCGTGGCCGCCGGAACTGTGAGTTGGCAGCTCGTCGCTGCGACCAGAGACGTCCAGAATGGCACCGCATTTCGACCCGTCGAGAACATGAGACGAGACTGGGTGATCGACAAAATGACGATCAACGTCACCTACGATTCCGACATCGAATTGGCGCGCGAGCTCATAAAGAAGATCGGCCAGGAATTGGCCGCGGACCCAGAGTTCGCGGCGGACACGCTGCAGCCCTTGAGAATGCAGGGCGTCGATAGCTTCGGGGATTTTGCGATCGTCCTGAGGCACAAACTCATGACCAAGCCCAACGCGCAGTTTGCCATCAAGCGGCGCGCCTTCATGATGATCAAGAAGGCCTTCGATGAAAATGGCATCAAGATCGTCGTGCCGACGGTCCATGTGGAAGGAAGTGGCGAATCTGCGGCTGCGGCCGCCCATCAGATCCAGCAGTCGGCGAAGGCGGCACAAATCGCCGAAGCGGCGGGTCAAGCCGTGGCTTGATGAGGCTTCTTCGCCAACACTGCGAGAAGTGCGACAGGAGGCTCGTCCGATCCGAGGAGGGTGTGACAAGAGATGAGTTGGAACAGGTTGTATGCGCTCAAGAGCTACGTGCGTGCCTCCTTGTGGATCATCCCGTTTTTTGCGCTCATCGTGCAGCAGGCCTTTTTTCGCGCGGTTCTTACTTCGGAGAAATGGATAGGGTGGATCCCGCCCTGGCCGTTAGGGGCCGATGGCACGGTTGCTGCGATGCAGGCGATCATAAGCCTGGCGCTTTCGTTTCTCGTCTTCACGTTCGGCTCACTGCTTGTGGCGATACAAATAGCAAGCGGACAGCTTACGCCCCGGATCATCGCGACCACGCTGCTGCGAGATAATGTCATCCGGTTTACCGTGGGCTTGTTCATCTTTACGCTGCTGTTCGCCATCGGCGCGATAAGTCGCGTGAACGCGTCGGCTCCGGCCTCCATAGTGTGGATCTCGGCGGCCCTTGGCGTCCTCTCGCTGGCAGCATTTCTTTACTTGATTGATTATTCAGCTCGTTTGCTACGTCCCGTCAGCATCATCCATAGTGTCGCCGAGCAGGGGTTCACCGTCATCGAAAGCGTTTATCCTGAGCGCTGGAAGGAGACTGTGGGGCAACTTCAGACGCGTGACGCGCTTGGAAAGCCGGACGAGGTCGTCTTGCATGCCGGTTCATCAGATATCATTCTTGCCGTGGACGTGAAGTCCCTGCTGGCCCAAGCAACCCGGGCAGACGGTGTAGTTGAGCTTGCAGCACGCGTCGGCGACTTCGTGGCATATGGCCAGCCCCTGTTCCGGCTATACGGTGGTGCCGCGAAAATTCCTGCCAGCGAACTTTGCAACAGCGTTGCGTTTGGGCGTGAGCGAACTATCGAGCAGGATCCAACTTTCGCTCTCAGGGTCATTGTCGATATTGCCACGAAGGCACTCTCCAAAGCGATCAACGACGCGACGACTGCAGTGCTGGCCGTCGACCAACTGCATCGCTTACTGCGCAGCGTTGGCGGACGCGATCTACGCAATGAGTATCTCTGCGATGGGGGCGGACGGCTTCGTGTGGTGTATCCAACACCGGACTGGGAAGACTTCGTACAACTCACCTGTCGCGAGATTAGGATCTACGGAGTAGAGAATCTTCAGATCGCAAGGAGGCTTCGCGCCATGATCGACAATCTCGAAAATGTGTTGCCCGAGAGCCGGAAACAGGCGTTGCAGGTTGAGCGCGATCTACTCGACCGAATGATCGACCGCGCCTACCTATTGCCGGAGGACGCTGCTTTGGCACGCATTGCCGACACGCAAGGACTGGGTGGCCCAGCGGAGACGTGAGTGTCCGGCCGAAGGCTGCGCATCGCATGCCGCTAGAGTTCTTACCATTCCATCATGCTAAGATTATGTAGAATGATCTGAAGACCGAGTGCTGCTTGGGTGACCCCGAGCACTACCGCCAAGACCTGAAGCGAGGTTCCGATCCATTTTAAAATGGTTTCCGCGAACAGCATCGCGAGCCAATCGAGCGCCAGGATCAACAACACGATAGCGGCCACGGTGAAGCCTTCCGCTTGGCGACCGCCTGCCAGCGTCGCGAAGACAATTACCGCGGCTACCCCGTAAGGCGTAACGATCGTCGGAAAAGCCAGTGGTGCAAGGGCAAGCTTCAGGTCTGGTGCTCGATCGGGTGCCGACGCGTGATCGACCGAGCTGACGGACTGCTGCAGGATGGTTCGCAGCGCCACCAGAAACAAGATGATGCCGCCGGTCATGGCTAGAACGGGCAGTGAAATCTCAAAGTTTTCAAGCATGGTGCGCCCAAGAAATCCGGCGATTGCCAGAGCACCGGCCGAGAAAAGGATAGCTCTCCGGGCCAGCCGACGCCGTAAGTGGGTCTCCCAGTTGTCTGTTATCGTCACAAACGGCACCAAGATCTTGATCGGGCCGAGCATCAAGAAAAGCATGAGGAACACTTTTCGCGCACCGAACTCGGCCTCTGGCAAAGCTGTACTAACTGACGCTTGTGCGAAAGACTGAACCGGGAAATAGACCGTGATCACCAGCAGCGTAGTGATCAGACCGTTCGGACAGCGAAAATGACGCTGCCTGGGTCCATGGAATGCTTCAGGCGAGCAGGTATTGCGGGTGCGTGATGTCGCAAGCTTGGCAGTGATTTTCCGCAGGCATGTCGTCATTGACCATTCTCCAGCCAAGGGGGCCGTTTGCCCGGAAGCCGAACGCGACAGATCCGTAGCTTTCTCTGATAGTTCAACGCACGACCGTGACAGAGCAGCCGGCATGCTCCACGATCTTCTGCGAGACACTCCCAAGCACCATGCCCGCTAATCGTCCCAGCCCTCGGCTGCCCACAACGATCATGTCGGCGCCAATCTCCTCTGCCACGGCGAGAATGGTCTCAGCATAATCGCCGGGTTCGACCCGCGTGTGCACGTCGCCAGCCCCGATGGACCGTGCGTCTTCGGCAGCATTCTCCGCGATAACCGCGCCCAAGACGGATGCCGCCTCTCCAAGGTCGCCTTGCACACTCTGGAACAAGTCATTCGCCGAGACGACCGTCCGCTCCTGGACGATTGACCTGCGCCGTAGGAGAGGATCGGCGCGGGCGAGCCGGGTTGCTTCCTTGGCTCTCACACCGTGCAGGATGACGTGAAGGATCGTAATGCGTGCGTCCAAACTCTTGGCGATAGTCGCGGCGATCTCAACGGCTTGTCGGGCTTTATCGGATCCGTCGGTCGCCACAAGGATATGTTTGATCATTATGGCTTCCTCCATCGCGTAAAGTCTCTCGAAATTGGTGCTGAATGCATTGATTCCCGTCAAAGAGAGGATGAACAGAACCACGGATTTTTCGTCGCAACGCCACTGTTGATCGCAACTCGTCCGCTCGATTGTCTCCATCGACGGCTCGCGCCAGTCGATGTGGCCGGCTCGGCTACGGTTGCTGCGCCTTGATGTAGGCGATGAGATCAGCGATTTCGAAGCGTGTCAGAGACAGATCGGGCATCCGCGAATGCTGTGGCGCCGACAGGAATGCCGACAAACGGGCTTCGTCGAGCTGCTCTGTTTTCTTGATCTCGGAAAATGTCGGAACAGAGTCTGATCCGCGTTCCTGTCCTGGTGCAACAACGTGACATTCGTTGCACCACCTGGCGGCGATGGCACGACCGCGGGCGACATCGGCCGCGACAGTTTGCTCGCTCTGCAGAAGAAGGAGAGCAACCGCGACTTTCAAACCACAGCTTCTCGTCATCGGCCCGCCCGCCCGCATCTAAATTACCGCTTGCGCGGCCATGTTCTCGACCAGGTGCTTCTCGTTTTCGTGAAGCCGCTTTGCCGCCTTGCGCATGGCGGCCGAGCCAATTTCCGTGATCCGCGTGCCTTCTCTGAAATAGCCAAGGACGGCGTCTTGCCAGAAGCTGCACCAGACGTCGAACAGATCGCCCGCGTGATCTGGCGATTGGCAATCTTCGAGAAAGTGCAGATCGCTCTCGAGGCGGCTCTCCAGGAACTTCAACGCCTCGATCTGATAGCGAAGAGTCGCCTCTATCGTGGCGGCTTGTATACGCCCGAACGACCACAGCATGCCCGCTGCTTCCATCGGGGAAACTCTCGAAGATGGAACGGGCCAGAAGGCTGCGCTCGATTGATGTCCAAGTGTTCTTTGCATGCCCTTCGCTCCACCCGGAGTTGATATTGATTGAATTGGCCTTATCTTTTGGCAACTGCTCAAGCGCCGAAACGCCGGCGAAACCAACGCGCACGCTATCGAGCCCCGGCATCCGTGTCGTTGACGCCGATCAATGCTTTTCCATTTGGTCGCGATTGGAACTCTTTGGGGTCCTTTATTGACCGGCGTCAATCTCACATGTTGACAGTTGAGATATGTTTCGAGCGTTCCAGTCTTGCTCGGGGTCGCTGATGCGCGCCGCAGACATCATGACCAGAAAGGTCATAACCGTCAGGCCTGACGATAATGTCCGGCATGCCGCGAGAATGATGCTCGCCAACCGGATTGGTGGCTTGCCGGTGTGCGACGAGGGTGGGAACCTTGTCGGTATGCTGACCGAGGGGGACTTGCTGCACCGCTCGGAACTGGGTTCGGCTGCATTAATGGGGTCCAGTGGGAGCGCTCCACAACCGTATCCCTATCCTTACAGCAAAGGTCACGGTTGGCGTGTCGGAGACGCGATGACATCAGGTGCAGTGACAGTGGATGCGGATGCGTCGGTGGCCCATATTGCCGCCCTGATGGAGACCCGTTCCATCAAGCGCATACCGGTTGTTCATCAGGGCCGTCTGGTTGGGATCGTTAGCCGTCGCGACATTCTCGAGGCGATCGTTGCGGCCAGGCCCGACAGGCCTGCCACCAGCGATGAAGCCATGAAGCGTGCAGTGCTGGCGCGCTTGTCGTCCGATCTTGGTATCGAGCAAGGCGCTATTGAGGTGAGGGTGGAGGGCGGCGTTGTTGCCCTGTGCGGCAGTGTCGAAAGCGGTGTCAAGCGCCTGGCTGCTCGTGTTGCGGCGGAAGCGGTGTGCGGTCTCGGATGCGTGAGAAACGAGATTCGAATTGCCAACGAGGCCGATTGCGCACCTCCTGGCTCGCTGCGGTGAGCGAAGTCTGTTCTCGCGATTGCGCTCAACGCCACCATTGATGGCCGGGGGGGGGACTTGTTTGGGCCAATGGAACATGCGTTTCGGTTTGGCATTGCTGCCTGGGCGGCGACGGCGTGGCACCGGGAGATGAACTCGACAGGCGCGGGGATGTCTTGGGCCGCTTGCGTTGAGGGTTGTTGCCTGCCGGGGCGGGTTAACTCCGTCATTGATCGCCGACAAAGCCGACTGTCCAGAAGTAGCCTATCTTCGATGGCTAATCGTCAGCACGCCCATGCGCTTATGGACGTGCGGACGTAAGGTGGACGGACACTTTCGGTCCCCGGAGCAAACGTTGAGTGAAACCGATGCCCTATGTTTCCAACGACGACCTGCCGGCATCCCTCAGGCGAATCTTGCCCGGGCATGCGCAAGACATATATCGCAAGGCATTCAATCATGCGTTTGTCTCTCACGCCAATGACCCGCGTCAGGAGGAGGCTTCGCATCGAATAGCCTGGGGGGCGGTGAAGCGGCGCTATATGAAAATCGGGAGACGCTGGCTTGCGCGTCCTCTGCCCGCTGATCAACAGGAGTGATGAATATGACCAGTCGCATTCTAGCTCGGTCCGAGTGGCATTTCTTTTTCGACCGCATGGCAAAGGCCCTTCGAGGCAAGCGGGCGCAGGTCGAGATAACCGGCCTTCGACTGGGTGACCAGATCCAGGCGAAGTCGGTCCCATTGGTCGGCATCACCTTCGATCCCAAGGGAGAGCTTCTTGAGATTGCTATGGAAGGGCTTGATCATCTCATTCACAAGCCGGCCAGCATAGCAATTCTCGAAGGGGTCGACGGGCTTCGTGGTCTGGAGATCGTGGATTCAGATCAACACCGCCAGATCATCACATTGACGAGCCCGCTCAGGCTTTCCGCCCCGGACGACTGACCCAGAGCGGAGCGAAATTGTCCTGGAGCGCGGCTTAGGTCTCTTTCGCCATATCGTGGCAGTTGAGGTATGTGATGAAGGCGATGGTGCTCGAAAAACCTGGGACGCCATTGGTCCTGAAAACCCTTGTCGATGCGCCGCCAGGCCCTGGCGAAATCCGAATTCGCGTGGAGGCCTGCGCCGTCTGTCGCACCGACTTGCACGTGGTAGACGGAGAACTCGATCATCCGAAACTTCCGCTGGTGCCGGGCCACGAAATCGTCGGGGTCGTTGAAGCGGTTGGCGGTGATGTCGATCCGTCTCTTGTTGGAAGCCGCGTTGGCGTGCCTTGGCTGGGCTCCACTTGTGGCCATTGCCCCTATTGCCGTTCCGGACGGGAGAACCTTTGCGATAAGCCGCTCTTCACGGGCTTTACACGCGATGGTGGATTTGCCACTCACGTCATTGCCGACCAACGCTTTTCCTTCAAGCTGGAGCCCGCAGCAGACCCAGTGGCTGTTTCGCCGCTTCTTTGTGCTGGCCTGATTGGCTGGCGGGCTCTGAAAAAGGCAGGTAAGGCAAGGCGCATCGGTCTCTTTGGCTTCGGCGCCGCTGCCCACATCGTTGCCCAGATCTCAGTATGGCAGGGGCGCGAAATCTTTGCTTTCACCCGGTCTGGCGACGTTCAGGCCCAGCGCTTCGCCATCAGTCTTGGTGCAAGCTGGGCGGGTGGATCGGACGAGGCGCCGGACGATTTGCTTGACGCCGCCATAATCTTTGCGCCGGCGGGCGAACTGGTGCCGACGGCGCTGCGGGCGGTGCGCAAAGGCGGACGGGTCGTATGTGGTGGCATACACATGAGCGATATTCCTCAGATGCCCTATTCGATCCTGTGGGGAGAGCGCGAAGTCGTTTCAGTCGCAAACCTGACGCGCGCCGATGCCCGCGAGTTCTTTCCCATCGCTGAGAAAGCTCAAGTGAAGACACACACGGTTATCTACCCGCTTGAGAGAGCGAATGAAGCCCTCGAGGATCTTCGCCGTGGCAGGTTGAACGGGGCAGCCGTTCTCGTTCCCTAAGCTCGAACGCGCACATTGATATGGTGGGTGGAACGGCGAGCGAGCAGCCAATTCGACGTTGCCACGTGAGGAGCTGCAGAGATCCGTTGCCGATGGATGGCCCCGCATCAATGGTGAGGTCCGCCCTCCTTAGACAGCGCAAAGCTTCACGGTGATGATGTCCATCCTGATTGAGTATTGGGTTCAGTTGATGCAGCGCAAGGAACCCGTCCGGTTCTCGAGGTAAATTGATGCGTGCTTGCACGATTGCAGGAATGTGCCGACTCGCGAAGCAAATCCACGTCTGGTGCCGCCGATTTCCTGCCTTTGAAGGGAGAACCCACATGACCACGGCAAAACTCGCATATGTTGCGATTACCGCCACGTTCTTATCCAGCAACCCGACGCTGTCCTTCGCTCAGCAGGCCCCGGTCGAAAAACAGGATGAACAAACTGGTTACTCCGAGATGATGCCGGGTGCGATGATGGGGGGGCGGCAATACGGCATGAGGGGTGGCATGCGACAAGGCATGATGCACGGCCATATGATGAAAATCATGTTTGCCATTGCCGATGTCGATGGCGACGGTGCGCTCTCGGTCGAAGAAGTCACCGCGATCCATAAGCGGATCTTCGCCCAGATCGATGCAAACAAAGACGGAAAGGTGACGCCCGAGGAGATGCAGGGCTTTATGCGCGATCAATAAAGGCCGGAGAAATCAGCAGCGCCATTTGGGGCAAGTCTGCCGTCGAGACCTCATCGATGCGCGCGCCAAGTGCGGTGTCGAATTGCGATTGTGACGCAGTCCGAGTGGCACTTTCCCGTCCAGCCTGCAGCTCGACAAGATGAGACGTGATCTCAGCCAGATTGTCGCTCTACACCAGCCCGCTTGGCCACCCACGGATCTGCTCGGCCTCCGCGGGTCAGCGAATGGCGGAGCAACGGTTTCGCTTGCAGCGCGAAAGTGCAAGTCTCTGCGTAATCAGGCCCCCGCAACCTGCCGCGCCCCCATCATTAAGCGCGCCTTCCGCATCGTCGAGACGCAGGTGCCGATAGCGCTGACGTCGACGGTGGAAGCTAAACGGAGATTGCGATGTTTAAAGGATCGATCATGGTTCTGTCACACCGTTTCAAAGCGAGAAGGTTGATGAAGAAAGCTCGACATCGAGAAGCCGTTTGTGCCCCAGATGGCCGGCTCCTTCCTGAATATCGGCGGTGATGGCCGCCTTCAGCGCAGTGGCATCCTGCTGACGGATCGCGTCCATCGCCTCCCCATGACGGTCAACGCGGTAGCTCTCGTCCAAGTTTTCAGTAGCCTCGCGCATGAAGGGACCGAGGCGCAGCCACACCGACTCGATGAGCGGTAGCAGGACTGCTGAGGCGCGAACTTCATAAAGACAGCGATGGAAGGCGAAATTCCTCTCGATGCCGGATTCGATATTCCCGGCGCCGTAAGCCGCGTCGATTTCCGCATCGAGTTGCTGCAGGCGTGCGAGCCGCAGGTAGTCGATGAACGGCATTGCGCGTTCGGCGGCGATCGTCTCGAGCGCGATGCGGGCAGTTATGATCTCGTCGAACTTGTCCGGGTCGATATCCGGGACGCGTACGCGGCGGTTGTCGAGATTTTCAAGCGCGCCGTCGGCGACGAGCCGATGAAGCGCCTCGCGCACCGGCATGGCGCTGACTTCGAGCCGTTCGGCGATACCCTGGATGGTGATCGGCTGCCCGGGCGGGAAGCGGCCGGTGATGATGGCCTGACGCAGGCCGCGATAAACCCATTGCTTCACCGTTTCGGACGGGCGCTTCTCGTCCGAGACCAGCCTGATTGTGTCTGCGTATTTCACTGTATCCAACCCCCCGCGTTTTCCACGGCAAAGACCTCACGCTGCCAAAAGGCCGGCTTGCCCCTGCTGGCTCTGAAGCGAAATTAGATAATGCGCAAGTTTGCCTCTTTACAATTTGATCACATTATGGACTCTTATGATCAAATTATTGAAGATCGTATCTGAATACGACTGTCTGTCAACGCCAACGGATGCGCGGTCCGACGACGAAAAGCCGTCGAAACTACGCCCGATTGACCTTGAGTAGGGGAACCTATGGAACAATTGCGAACCGCGGCGATCGCCGGCGGAGCGATCTCTATGCTGAACGTGAAGAAAGAATTCGGCCACTTCCAGGCGGTCGATCACGTGACGCTGAACATCGAGCCGAACGAATTCTTCACGCTGCTCGGGCCGTCCGGATGCGGCAAGACCACTTTGCTCAGGATGATGGCGGGCTTCGAGACACCAACGAGCGGCGAAATCCTGCTCGACAAGCGCTCGATCGCGGGCCTGCTGCCGAACGAGCGGCCGATCAACACGGTGTTTCAGAACTACGCGCTTTTCCCACACATGACCGTTGCCGAAAACATCGGCTTCGGCCTGAAGATGCTGGGCCGATCCCGCGCTGAGATCGCTCCCATTGTCGAAGAGATGTTGCGATTGGTACGGCTGGAGGGCGCCGGCGATCGTCCGGTGACCAAGCTTTCGGGCGGGCAGCAGCAGCGCGTCGCGCTGGCACGCGCACTGGCTCCGCGACCGAAGGTGCTCCTGCTCGACGAGCCGCTATCCGCGCTCGACCTCAAGCTGCGCCAATCGATGCAGATCGAACTGAAGCGGCTTCAAGCGGAAACCGGCATCACCTTCGTCTTCGTGACGCACGACCAGGAAGAGGCGCTCACCATGTCGGACCGGATCGCGGTGATGAGCAAGGGGCGGGTGCTGCAGGTCGGATCCGCCCGCGACATCTACGAACATCCCGCGGACCGATTCGTCGCCGGCTTCATCGGCGAAACTAACTTTCTCGAAGGCGCGATTGTCGAGGCGAAAGGTAAGGTGGCGCGCGTCCGGTTGAAGTCCGGAGCCGATGTCGCGGCGGCTATGGCCGAAGGCCTGCCGACCACCGGCGACGTGACCATTGTCGTGCGCCCAGAGCACCTGCAGATCGCCGCTGACAAGGACGCCGCCCTTTGCGCGACGGTCGAGACGGTCGTCTATTTCGGCACCGACAGCCATGTGCATCTGCGGCTGGCGGATGGCAGCCCGGTGATCGTGCGCCAGCAGAACCGCCGCGACGGCACGAGGCCGCCGGATGTCGGAGCCGAAGTGGGACTTTCGATCCCCGATGGCGTCGCACAAGTTCTGAAGGACTGATCCGATGGCTGAGATCAAGGACATGCAACGCCTCGATGACGCGCGCCGCCGGCTGCTGACCCTGCCTGCCGTGCTGTTCATCCTGGCCTTCGCCGCCCTGCCGCTGCTGGTCGTGCTCGCCTATTCCTTCATGAAACCGGCCACCTATGGCGGCGTCGAATGGCAATTGTCGGCCGACGCCTATGTTGGCTTCCTTTTCCAGAAGGACATCTTCGACGATAGCCTGACGTTCTCGTCGGAATATCTCCTCATCTTCGCACGAACTTTCCTCTTCGGCATCGCCACCACCGTGGTTTGCCTGCTGATTGGCTTCCCCACCGCCTACTACATGGCGACCCGGCCGCCACAGACCCGCAACTGGTGGGTGCTGCTGATCACCATTCCCTTCTGGTCGAACCTGCTGGTGCGCACGATCGCGGTCATGTTCATCATTCGCGACGAGGGGCTGATCAACACCGTCCTTTTGTCGCTCGGTGTTGTCGACCAACCGGTGACGATGATCTTCACGGATTTCGCGATCCTGCTCGGGCTGTTCTACAGCTTCCTGCCCTTCATGATCCTGCCGGTCTACGCCTCACTCGAGAAGCTGGACTTCCGACTGGTCGAAGCGGGCTATGATCTCTATGCCAGCCGTTTCCAGGTCCTGACCCGGATCATCATCCCGTTGACCTGGCCGGGAATTGCGACCGGCTCCCTGCTCGTCTTCATCCCGTCTTTCGGCGCCTATGTCACTCCGCTTCTACTCGGTGGCGGCCGGCACCTGATGATCGGGGACCTGATCGCTCTGCAGTTCGGCTCGTCGCGCAACTGGCCGCTCGGCTCGGCCTTTTCGATGATCCTAATGGCCTTCGTCATGCTGGCCCTGTTCTTCCAGATCCGCAAAAATGCAGGAGGAGTGAGCCATGGCTGACGTCGCCGTCGTCCGTTCGCCGGATATCAAGAAACAGTCTGGTTTCGCCTTCATCGCCGCAAGCTGCGTTGCCGTCCTCTATCTGCCGATGCTGGTGGTCATCGCCTATTCGTTCAATTCGGCCAACAATCTCGCCGCCAAATGGCATGGCTTTACGACGAGCTGGTACAACGTGGTCCTGGCCAATGGTGAATTCTACGACTCCGCGATCCTTTCCGTGATCGTCGCAGTCGCAGCAACCCTGATCTCGACGGTGCTCGCCACCGCCGCAGCGCTCGGCACGACGCGTGGCCGCCCCTGGCGCGGCCAGGGATCCGCCTATCTCACGATCACGACGCCACTCGTCGTGCCCGAGATCGTGACCGGCATCTCGCTGCTTTCTTTCTTTGCCTTCCTTTCGACCGTGACGGGCATCGATCTCGGTATCTGGAAGCTCATCCTGGCGCACTCTGCCTTCTGCATCCCCTTCGCCTATCTGCCGATCCGTGCACGGTTGGAGGGCATGGATACCACGCTCGACAATGCCGCCGCCGACCTCTACGCGACGCCTTGGAAAACGTTCCGCTACGTAACGCTGCCGCTGCTCGTTCCCGGGATATCGTCGGGTGCCGCACTCGCCTTCATCGTCTCCTTCGATGATTTCACCATCACGCAGCTCATCGCCGGGCCGGGGGAAACGACGCTCCCGCTCTACATCTGGGGGCGCATTCGCCGCACGCTTACACCGGAGCTCAACGCCATGTGCACGTTGCTGCTCCTGATTTCGCTCGCCTTCATCGTGCTCTCTTTCGTCCTCTCGCACCGCCGCCGTGCCTAACGCCCCACACTTGCCCACACGCTTGCCACAACGGAAAGGTCCTTGAAATGCGCAGACTCTCGTACCTCACCGCCGCCGCCGTGATGCTCTCGGCGACCACCTGCCTCGCCGCCGGCGAACTGCACATCTACAACTGGGGCGACTATGTCAGCCCCGCGATGCTCGAGAAGTTCTCCAAGGAATTCGACGTCAAGGTGACGGTGGACTCCTATGACTCCAATGAAACCATGTTGTCGAAGATCCGCGCGGGCGGCTCCGGCTACGACGTTGCCATGCCGAGCGACTATACCGTGAAGATTATGGTCGACGAGGGCATGCTGGCGAAGGCCGAGCCCGCGTCCATGCCGAACTTCAAGAACCTGCGGCCCGACATGGTCGATGTCTATTGGGACGAGGGCCGCCATTATTCGATCCCGTGGATGCACGGCCTGACCGCGTTTGCCGTCGACACGGCGATCTATAAGGGCGACATCGACACCTATGCCATTCTCTTCGACCCGCCGCCGGAGCTGCAGGGCCGCATCAACATGCTCGACGACATGAACTCGGTCATGCATGCAGCCGAGCGTTACCTCGGCTTTCCCCGTTGCACCGGCGACAAGGCGCAACTGAAGCAGATCAGCGACCTGCTGAACAAGGCCAAGCCACATTGGCGCACCTTCAGCTATGACGGCCAGTCCCTGATGACGTCGGGCGACGTCGATGCCTCGATGATGTGGAACGGCAACGCCTACCGCGCGCGGCTGGAAAGGCCAACGATGAAGTTCGCCTATCCGAAGGAAGGGATCGAAGGCTTCATGGACAACGTCGTCGTGCTGAAGGACGCGCCGAACCTGGAAAACGCCAAGCTGTTCCTGAACTTCATGATGGACCCGGAAAACGCCGGAATGAACTCCGACTACAACAAATACGACAACGGCGTTGCGGGATCGGACAAGTTCATGCCGGCCGATTTTGCCGGGGCTCCGGAAATCAAGCGCCCGGACGGCGTGGCCCCGGAATTTGTCAAGCCGTGCCCGGCCGAGGTCGTCGAGATCTACAACAAGATCTGGACCAACCTGCGCAAGTGACGCGCCCCTTCATTGATGGAAACCGCAGCCGGCGCGTCCCGTGCCGGCTGCGCCAGTCGCACCCGATCTGACGAGGCTCTTCATGCAAATCGCCGACATCATCATCCGTAACGGTCGCATACTGACGATGGACACCGAGGCGCCGCGCGCCGAAGCCCTGGCAATCGTCGGCAACCGGATATTCGCCACCGGTGACGAGTCAACGATCATGGCCCTCGCGGGGTCCAAGACCCGGGTCTTCGACGCCCATGGCGGCACAGTGCTGCCGGGCTTCAACGAGGCGCATATGCATATCTTCGGTGGTTCGGTCGGGCTCACGCAGCTTTCGCTGTTCGGCGTACATGGCTTTGCCGCCCTGCAGGACGCCGTGCGCGACTATGCGGCCGCCAATCCTGCGCTGAAACTGCTTGTCGCTCAGTACGCCGACTACACGATCCTGTCGGAGACGGAACGGGTCACGCGCCATCATCTCGATCGCATCCTTCCCGACCGGCCATTGCTCCTGATCGCGCCCGATCACCACACCGCCTGGGCGAACACGGCGGCGCTGAAGGCGGCTGGAATCCTCGAGGGCCGCGATGTCGGCGTTGGTAACGAAATCGTCATGGGAGCCGACGGTCTTGCCAACGGGGAGCTAAAGGAAACCAATGCGATCACGCCGGTGGCTGAGCTCGGCGAGAGCGGCGGCCGCGAGGGGCTTGGCATCGGTACCGGCGGCGAGCCGGATCATGTGACGGCCGAGGCGCGCGCCGGCGACATTGCCGCCATCCGCCGCGGCCTCGACTATTGCGCCTCGCTCGGCATTACCTCGATCCAGAACATGGATGGCAATCTCTACCAGCTCGAGATGCTTGAAGAGATCGAGCACGACGGCGGGCTGCCGGTGCGTGCCCGCATTCCTTTCCACATGAAGAACTTCATGTCGTTGGATATCCTGACCGAAAAGGCCGCCGCCTGGCGCGCGCGTTTCGATGGCGATCGGCTGCGATCGGATTTCATCAAGGTCTTCGCCGACGGCGTCACGGAATCCGGGACCGCGGTTTTCATCGACGACTATGCCGACGAGCCGGGCTGGCGCGGTGATCCGCTATTCGCCCGCGAGCATTTCGCCCGCATCGCCATCGAGGCGGACCGGCTGGGCTTCCAGATCGCAGTCCACGCGATCGGTGACGGCGCCGTCCGGCTGGTTCTCGATGGTTACGAAGCGGCGGCCCGTGCCAATGGCAGGCGCGACAGCCGCCACCGCATCGAGCATATCGAGGTGGTCCATCCGGACGACATCCCACGCTTCGCCGAACTCGGGGCCGTCGCCTCGATGCAGCCGACCCATCCGCCGGGGTCCGCAGGCCTGCCGCTCGAGCCCTATCTCAGCCGCATCGGTGAGGCACGTTGGCCCTATGCTTTCGCCTGGCGGACACTAACGGACGCCGGTGCGAAGATCGTCTTCTCCACCGACTGGCCGGTCTCGCCGCTGCCGCCGATGAGCTGCATCCACGACGCGATGACCCGCAGGACCTGGAAGAACGGCATGGCGGACCAGCGGCTCAGCCTCCTCGAAACGCTCGCCGCCTACACCCGCACCGGCGCCTGGGTGGAATTCATGGAAGACCGAAAGGGCGTGCTGAAGCCTGGCTATCTCGCCGACATCGTCATTCTCGATGGTGACGTCGAAGCGACACCCTATGAAGGGCTCGCGGCGATCCGACCGCTGGCGACCATCTGCGATGGGCGTTTCACCTACGAGGCGAGGGCCGCCTGAATTCTACAATTTTGACACGAAGGCAGATATCAAAATGCGTAACTATCCGCAGTTCTATGTCGACGGCGCCTGGGTCGATCCGGTCGATCCGGTCACGCTCGACGTCATCGATCCATCCACAGAGGAGGCGTTCGCCACCATTGCACTCGGCAGCGCGGCGGATGTCGATCGCGCCGTGGCCGCGGCACGCCAGGCGTTTCCGGCCTTTTCGCTGACCAGCCGCGAGGAGCGCCTCGATCTTCTTGAGCGCGTTCTTTCGGCTTACGAGAAGCGATCGGCTGACCTCGCCCTGGCGATTTCGCAGGAAATGGGGGCGCCGCGCCGAATGGCGCTCAACAACCAGGTCGGGAGTGGGGCAGCGCATATCCGCACGATGATCGAGACGCTGAAGACCTATCGTTTCGATCGGCTCAAGGGCTCGACGCTCATCACCAAGGAGGCCGTGGGCGTGGTTGCGATGATCACGCCGTGGAACTGGCCGCTCAACCAGATCACCTGCAAGGTCGCGCCGGCGCTGGCGGCCGGCTGTACCATGGTGCTGAAGCCGAGCGAGATCGCGCCCGTGAGTGCGATGATCTTTGCCGAGGTCATGCATGAGGCGGGTGTCCCTGCCGGCATCTTCAATCTTGTCAACGGTGACGGCCCGACCGTCGGCGAGGCGCTCGCCCGCCATCCGGATGTCGACATGGTCTCGATCACCGGCTCGACGCGGGCCGGTGTGCTGGTGGCGAAGGCGGCGGCCGACACTGTCAAGCGCGTGCACCAGGAACTCGGCGGCAAGTCCGCCAACATCATCCTCGATGACGCCGACCTGAAGGCTGCCGTGCGCCAGGGGGTGCTCGACTGCTTTGACAATTCCGGCCAGTCCTGCAACGCGCCGACCCGCATGCTGGTGCCGGCGGATCGCATGGCAGAGGCGCTGGAGGTGGCGCGCGCGGTCGCCGCCGAGCCGAATGTCGGTCCGGCCGATCGGCCCGGCGTGGATCTCGGACCTGTGGTCAGCGATGTGCAATTCGCCAAAATCCAGGCCTTGATCCGGGCGGGTATCGACGAGGGCGCGACGCTTGTGGCGGGCGGCGTAGGGCGGCCCGAAGGGCTCGACCGCGGCCACTTCGTCAAGCCCACTGTGTTCGGCAACGTCGATCCGGACATGAGGATCGCGCGTGAGGAGATCTTCGGGCCGGTGCTTTGCATCCTTGGGTATGCCAGCGAAGAGGAGGCAATCCGCATCGCCAACGATACCCCCTACGGACTGGCGGCCTACGTCCAGTCGGCCGACCTCGGTCGCGCCCGCAGGGTCGCACGCCTTCTGCGGGTAGGTAACGTCCACATCAACTATCCGGACTGGGACACTGGCGCACCGTTCGGGGGCTTCAAGCAATCCGGTAACGGACGCGAATATGCGGAGTTCGGACTTGATGACTTCCTCGAGGTAAAGGGCGTCATCGGCTACGGAACGTAGCGTGACACCACGGAAAGCAGGCAGGTTCTCCGGAGCCTGTCAGCGCCGAAGCTACTCGAAATGTGAGGAACGGCGACCGACGGCGCGGCAGCGCGCAACCCGCCTCGGCCTGAAAACCCGCGCGTCCATCCTGGTGCGATATGAGCAATGAAAGCGAAGCGCAGGACTTCCTGCGCGAAAACCCCGATATCGAAGTGCTTGAAGCGTTCGTGATCGACGTCAACGGCGTGCCGCGAGGCAAATGGATCCCACGCGAGCGAGCGCTCGATGTCCTGAGCAAGGGCATGGCCATCCCGCGCTCTGTATACGCCCTCGATATCTGGGGCCGTGACGTCAACAGCGCGGGCCTCGCAGAGGGGACGGGCGACCCTGACGGCCTGTGCTTCCCCGTGCCCAACACGCTTTCGCGTGTCACCTGGCTCAATCGGCCAACGGCTCAGGTCATGCTCGCCATGCGCAATCCGGACGGTACCGGCTTCTACGGTGACCCGCGCCAGATTTTGGCAGACGTGCTGGAACGGTTCGCGCAGGCTAGGCTGACGCCTGTCGTCGCGACGGAACTCGAATTCTATCTGATCGACCCGGTCCGCTCGGCGCTCGATCCGGTGCGTCCGCCGAACAGCCGGGAAGGACGCTGGCACACGGGCCAAACCCAAGTCCTCTCCATCTCGGAGCTGCAGGATTTCGAGCATGTCTTTCATGACATCGCCATTGCTTGCCGGGCCCAGGGAGTTGCCGCCGACACGACCCTGCGCGAAAACGGACCGGGCCAGTATGAGATCAATCTCAATCATGTGCCCAATGCGTTGCAGGCGGCCGACTATGCGGTTTTGCTGAAGCGCGTCGTCAAGGGCGTTGCCCGCAAGCATGATCTCGACGCCACCTTTATGGCCAAGCCCTATGGTGTGCAGGCCGGCTCCGGCATGCATGTTCACTTCAGTGTCCTCGACGAGCATGGCCGCAATATCTATGTCGGTGAAGATGGTCCGGCCGAAACGCTCATGCATTCGGTCGGCGGGCTGCTTGCCAACATGGGAGAGAGCATGGCGGTGTTTGCGCCGCACGCCAATTCCTATAGGCGACTGAGGCCCAGTGAACACGCGCCGACCTACGCCTCCTGGGGCTTCGACAACCGCTCGGCGGCAGTTCGGGTGATCACCGCGAGCAAACCCGCGACGCGGATCGAGCATCGCGTCGCCGGCGCCGATACCAATCCCTATCTGGCGCTCGCGATGATCCTCAACGCGGCACTCTGCGGCATGCGCGAGCGGATCAATCCCGGCGGGGCCATCGCCGGCGACGACCATGCCGTCAGCCATGAGCCTCTACCGACAAACTGGGACTACGCGCTCCAGCGTTTCGCGCGTTCCGGCTTCGCATACGCCACGCTCGGACAGAAATACCGGGCGCTCTTCACCGCGTGCAAACAGCAGGAACTTTCCGAGTTCTCGTTGCGAGTGACCGACGTGGAATATGACGCCTATATCAGGACTGTGTGACATGAACGATATGACCTTCACATCGAAAACCACGGCCAATTCCGGCCATGCGCCATCCTGGTATGCCGCTTCCGCCCGCGACAAGCGCGTGCGCCCCAGGCTCGAGGGACAGGTGGAGGCCGATGTTTGCATCATCGGCGCGGGCTTCACCGGTGTTTCCGCGGCTCTGGAGCTCGCGGAACGAGGCTACTCGGTCGTCGTCGTTGAAGCGGATCGGATCGGCTTCGGCGCGTCTGGCCGCAATGGCGGACAAATCGTCAACGGCTATAGCCGCGACCTTCAAACCATCGCCGGGCGTTACGGCCAGGACAAGGCCGCCAAGCTTGGCGCGATGTCGCTCGAAGGCGGCAGGATCATTCGCGACCGCGTGAAGAAATACGGCATCGACTGTGATCTCGTCGACGGTGGGTTCTTCGCCGCCTTCACCGAAAAACAGGTGCGTGAAATGGAGGCGCACCGGGCCCATTGGCAAAAGCATGGCCACGACGGGCTGGAAATGGTCTCGAAGGCCGAAGTTGGCAACTATGTCCGCAGCGGCCGCTATGTCGGTGGCATGATCGACAGGCTCGGCGGCCACATACACCCACTCAACCTGGTGCTTGGGCAGGCGGCGGCAGTCGAAAGCCTTAGCGGGCGAATTTTCGAAAACTCCCGCGTGACCAGCGTCGAGAAGGGCGCAAAGCCGCTGGTGCGGACTGAGCGAGGGGCGGTGCGGGCGCAATACGTGCTCGTTTGCGGCAACGCCTATCTGGGCACGCTTCTGCCGGAAATCGGCGGCCGGATGATGCCGGTGTCGAGCCAGGTGATGGCGACCGAGCCAATCGATCCTCAACTCATCCGAAGGCTTCTGCCGGCCAATTATTGTGTCGAGGACGCCAATTACATTCTCGACTACTACCGTCGCACCGCCGACGATCGGCTGCTCTATGGCGGCGGCATCGGCTATGGCGGGCAGGATCCGAAGGATCTGACGGCGATCATCCGTCCGAACATGCTCAGGACCTTCCCGGAGCTTGCCAAGGTGAAGATCGACTATGCCTGGAGCGGCAATTTCGCGCTGACTTTGACGCGCATCCCGCATATGGGCCGCTTGAGCGACAACGTCTACTTTTCCCACGGCGACAGTGGCCATGGGGTCACGACCACGCATCTCCTGGGCAAGATCCTCGGCGAGGCGGTCGCCGGCCATGCCGAGCGCTTCGACATCTGGAGCTCGTTGCCGAACCTGCCGTTTCCCGGCGGCAAGAGGTTCCGCGTGCCGTTCACCATGATCGGCGCCTGGTGGTACGGGCTGCGCGACAGGCTCGGTCTCTGATTTCTCACGGAAGGACAATCGAATGCGGAACGTCACGATAGCGGCAACACAGATGGCCTGTAGCTGGGACAGGGCGGCAAACATCGCCAACGCGGAACGGCTGGTGCGGCAAGCAGCCGACGGCGGCGCCCAGATCATCCTGCTCCAGGAACTGTTCGAGACGCCCTATTTCTGCCAGGACCAGCGCGGTGAATTCTTCGATCTCGCCCATCCGGCGGACGGCAATCCGCTGATCGAGCATTTTGCCAAGCTCGCCGCCGAGCTCGAGGTCGTCCTGCCGATCAGCTTCTTCGAACGCGAAGGCAAGGCCTACTTCAACAGCGCTGCCATTGTCGATGCGGATGGCAGCATTCTCGGCGTCTATCGCAAGAGCCACATTCCGGACGGCCCCGGCTACACCGAAAAGTTCTATTTCTCGCCGGGCGACACAGGCTTCAAGGTCTGGCGGACCCGTTATGCCGCGATCGGCGTCGGGATCTGCTGGGACCAATGGTTTCCCGAATCCGCTCGCGCCATGGCGCTGCTCGGCGCGGAAATCCTCTTTTATCCGACGGCGATCGGCTCCGAGCCGCCAGCACCGGAGATGGACACGTCCGGTCATTGGCAAAGAACGATGCAGGGCAGTGCCGCCGCCAACATCATGCCGCTCGTCGCCGCCAACCGGATAGGCAACGAGGCCGGCAAGGCGGGAACGGAAATCACCTTCTACGGCTCTTCCTTCATCACCGATCAGACCGGAATGAAGGTGGCGGAAGCCGACCGGCAGAACGAAACGGTACTCACCGCGACCTTCGATCTCGATGCGATCGAAAGGCAGCGCCGCTCCTGGGGTGTGTTCCGCGATCGCCGTCCCGAACTCTACGGTCCGATTGCCACCCTTGACGGGCGTGCATAGAACGGCGGCGATCGACACACGGAAACATGGCCTTCGATAGTGATTTTTGCTCCCGTCCACAAGGCCGCTACAAGGCAAGGCAGGTAGAGATGAAAATCGGCATTCTCCAGACCGGGCATGCTCCGGATGGGTTGATTGAAAAACACGGTGATTACGACACCTTCTTCATGGCGTTGCTGGCCGGCAACGACGTGGAGTTCGTAACCTATGCCGTCGTTGACGGATGCTTTCCGGAGAATGCGACCGTCGCGGATGCATGGCTCATTACCGGCTCCAGGTTCGGCGTCTACGAGCCGCATTCCTGGATCGCCCCGCTGGAAGACCTTGTGCGCGAGATCTATGCGAAGCGCCTTCCTATGGTAGGCATCTGCTTCGGCCACCAGATTATCGCGCAGGCGCTCGGCGGAAGGGTCGAGAAATACGGCGATGGATGGTCGGTCGGCCCGGTCCAATATCACCGGCACGATCTCGGCAAGATGCAGACGCTGCTCGCCTGGCATCAGGACCAGGTTGTCGATCTGCCGCCTGAGGCGGAAGTCATCGGTTCAAGCTCGTTCTGCGCCAATGCGATGCTTCGCTATGACGACCGCGCGCTCACCTATCAACCGCATCCGGAATTCGCACCGGCGTTTTTCGATGACCTCATGGCGAAGCGCGGGGGCGTCCTGCCGGTTGAGCTACGGCGCATCGTTGCCGCCCCGGCCGGCGTTTCATTGGCGCGAACCGAAATTGCCAGCGAGATCGCCGAATTTCTGATCCGCCACGGCTAGACCTGTTGACGGTCCGGCGGCGATATCAGCACAGCATCTCTGCGAGGCTCTCCGGCTTCTTTGCCGGCGGGGAGAGCTCCAGGCCCGACAGGAGGTCGAGCAGATGTTCCTTCATCAACTCGGCGGCCTTGGCGGCTTCACCTGCTTCGATGGCGTCGACGAGCGCATGATGCGCGTGGCTTTCGCAGGTCGTGTCGCGCCGCTTCCAGTAGAGCGCGATAATCAGCGAGGAGTGGGAAACGAGATCACGCACGAAGCTGGTCAGGACGGAATGGCCGGCAATTTCCGCGATGCCCACATGAAATCGCGCCGACAGCATGATCGCGTCGCTGTCGCGGCCGGCATGCAACGCCTCATGCTCCTTGTCGAGGTGGTGCCGCAACAGCAGGATGTCCTCCGGCTTGGCCACTTCCGCCGCAAGGGCGGCGACCCTGGGTTCGATCAGCGCGCGCGCTTCGAAAACCTCGCGCGCCTCTCTGGTTGACGGCTGGGCGACGAAGGCGCCGCGATTGGGTTCGAGGCGCACGAGACGGTCGTGGGCGAGCGCCTGAAGAGCGGCGCGGATGACCGTGCGGCTGACCGAATAGATCGACGCGAGCTCGTCTTCCGGCAGCTTCGTGCCCGGAGCGAGCCGATGACCGACGATTGCGTCCCGGAGGCCGTGATAAATCGGCGACCAACGCGTGGCCGGTATCCGACTATGGGGTTCCGGATCGCGTGCCGCCAACATATCCGGCGCTTCTGGCGGGTTCGTCTCTGATCTCTTGCGCCGGCGGACAACGTCCTTGGACATCGCGATGCATCCTTATCGCAGCTTGTTCAACCCCGGCGACGATGGCGCGTAGTGACCGGCAAATTGCTTGGCAAGCGGGCTGGCATAACCGCCGACCTTCGAGGTTCTCAGGCCCAAGCTCGATATGGCTTCGGCAAGCCTGACCGCACAGGCCACACCGTCGATCACCGGCACCCCGTGTTCGGTGGAAAGCTGGTGGGCCAAATCGGCCATCCCGGCACAACCGAGTACGATCGCCTCCGCCTTGTCTTCGGTGATCGCACGGGAAATTTCAACCGAGATCTTTTGACGGGCTTCAGAACCCGGCTCTTCGAGGTCAAGGACGGCGACATCCGATGCCCGCACCTTGGCACAGCGAGAAGACAGGCCGTATTTCGATAGATTGTGCTCGATCGCGGGCACCGAGCGCGCGAGCGTGGTGACGACGCTGAATTTGCCGGCAATCAGCGTTGCAATGTGAAACGCCGCTTCACCTATTCCGATCACCGGCGCGCTCGTAGCGCAGCGCGCCGCATCGAGACCCGTATCGTCGAAACAGGCGATCACATAGGCGTCCATATCACCTGCCTCGAACATCTCGGCGAGAATGCCAGGCACCACGAAGGCCTCGTCGAAATAGCCCTCGATGCTTGGTGGACCGTCCTTGGGATTGACTGCGATGATCCTGGTTCCGGCCGACGCGGCGATTTTTGCGGCCTTGCCGATCTTGCCGGTCATGGAGGTCGTCGTATTGGGGTTTATGACGAGGATGCGCATATTCGGTCCTGACTACACTTCGCCGCCGAGATAGAGATGCTTGACGCGATCGTCGCTCAGCAATTCCGCCGAGGTTCCGCTGAGCGCAACCCGGCCGGTCGTCAACGCGTAGGCGCGCTGGGAGATACGCAGCGCCATGCGCGAGTTCTGCTCGACAAGCAGAACGCTGACCTTTTCGTCGCGGTTGATGGCCACGATCGAACGCGCGATGTCCTGCACCAGCTTCGGCGCGACGCCGAGTGACGGTTCGTCGAGGAGCAACAGGCGCGGGCGCGCCATCAGGGCTCGCCCGATCACCAGCATCTGTTGCTCGCCGCCGCTCATCGTGCCCGCCTGTTGCGTGTAGCGCTCCTTAAGTCGCGGGAAGCGCGTCAGCACCATGTCCATGCTTTGCCGGATCTCGACCTTGTCTGAGCGGGTAAAGGCGCCCATCAGCAGGTTGTCGCGCACAGTCATGAAAGGGAAGACGCGACGCGCTTCGGGCACCATCGAGATACCCATGCGGACGATCTCGTCCGGCGCGACGCCGTCGATGCGATTGCCGCGATAGCGGATCTCACCTTTTCGAATCTTTCTGAGACCGGTGATCGCCCGCAGGATCGACGACTTGCCCGCACCGTTGGCCCCAATCAGGGCGACGGTTTCCCCTTCTTTGACCTCGATCGACACGCCCTTCAGGGCATAGACGTGGTCGTAGTAGAGTTCAACGTCGTCGAATTTGAGGAGCGGTTCCATGGCCTACAATCCGATCGATTCGTCTTCGACACCGAGATAGGCCTCGATGACCTTCGGGTTCTGCTTGATTTCCGCCGGAGTACCCTCGGCGATCTTCAGGCCGAAGTTGAGGACGACGATGCGGTCGGAAATGTTCATGACGGCCGGCATGTCGTGTTCGACCAGGAGCACGGTAAGGCCGCGCTCACGCAGCTTTCTCACGATCTCGACCGCACGCCTGGTCTCGTCGTGATTCATGCCCGCGAATGGCTCGTCGAGCAGGATCACAGACGGATCGGTGGCAAGGGCGATGGCGATGCCGAGCGCCCGCAAATGCCCGTGGGGCAGGTTGCTGGCGATCTCGCTTTGCATCGCTCCCAGCCCGAGAAAGTCGAGGATTTCGTCCGCGGATCTCCCGAACGCGTCCAGATCGCTGCGTGCCGAGGCACTGCCGAAATAGAAGCCGGCGAGGGTGGTGCTCGAGCGCAAGTGATGCGCCGTCACGACATTGTCGCGCACGGTCATGTTCTTGAAGATCGTGGTCTCCTGGAAGGTCCGCACGACGCCCTTGCGAGCCACGACGTGTGGCGACAGGCCGGAGATTCTCTTCCCATTGAACCTTACTTCGCCTTCGGTTGGCCTGAGGAACGAGGCCACCAGCTTGAACAGCGTCGACTTGCCGGCGCCGTTTGGCCCGATGACCGAAAGGATCTCGCGCTCACGCACCGAAAAGGAGACGTCGTTGACCGCGACGAGCCCGCCGAAACGTTTGGTAAGGCCGATGATTTCGAGAATGTCGGCCATGGCGCTAGAGGCTCCTCTTGCCGGGCAAGGCGAGGCTCAACAGACCGTTGGGCAGGACCAGCATCAGCACGATCAGCACGGTCGAGAAGATCAAGAGCTGGTATTCGCCCGTCTGGAACAGCACGTCCCAGCCGAAATAGAGGACAAAGGTTCCAAGCATCGGCCCGAGCACATAGCCGAGCCCGCCAAGGAAACAATTGAGCATGAAATTCACCGAGTCGGCGACCGTGAAGCTCGACGGATAGATTGACTGGGAGATCGCTGCGAACATCGCCCCACCCAGACCACCGAGGAAGGATGAGAGCGCATAGGCGACGACGCGCAGATAGGCGACGTTGACGCCGATCGAAGAGGCGAGCTCCTCGTTCTGCTGCAGTGATTGGCAGAGCTGGCCGATGCGCGAATGGGCAAGCCGATAGAGACCGAGGAAACACAGCGCCATCAGCAATACGGCGACGATGTAGAAGGCGAGCCGGGGATTGGCGAGGCTCGAGAAATCCGGAACGAGAGTGATGCCGAAAAAACTTATGCCGCCCGGCAGCGGGATGCTGACGATGCCTTTGGCGCCGTTGGTGATCGGTATGGCAAGGGCAAGCAGGCGCGCGACTTCCGTCAGCACCAGCGACACCATGGCGAAATAGACGCCGCGCAGGCGCAGAATGGGCAGCCCGATGAGAACGCTCGCCGCGGCACAGAAGAGGCCCGCCAGAGGCAGGGTCAGCCAGAAGGACACGCCATAGTTCATCACCAGGATGGCGGAAACATAGCCGCCCGTCAGCGCGTAGGCGCCCTGGCCGATATTGATGCGGCCGATATAGAAAGTGATCCACACGCCCGCGCTGATGATGCTGAGCAGCGCCACCGAGGTCAGCGTGTAATAGAGATCGGTCCGCCCGGTGGCGTTGATGAGCAACGGCACTCCGACGAGAAGGGCGATGAGGAAGAGTGCGGCCGAGACGATCTTTGGAGCTGCGGATGGTTTCATCGCATCAGCCCCACGGCTTGCCCATCAGCCCGTTCGGGCGGATGCTCAGGAAGATCATCAGCAGCGCGAAAATGGCGAGGTAGGTGACGTCACCGTATTCGCGCAGCACGGTAAGGCCGACCGATTCCATCATGCCGAGGATGAAGCCGCCGGCAATGGCACCGGCAACCACACCGGCACCGCCGATCATCACCATCAGAAAAGCCTTGATCGAGATCGGTCCGCCGATACCGGAATTGACGCCGGTGATCGTCACCAGCAAGCCGCCAACGACCCCGGCGAGCATCGCCCCGAGCGCGAAGCCGATCATGGAATAGCGCTCGACCTTGACCCCCATCAGCTGTGCGGCAATGCGGTCTTGCGCCAGCGCCCGCATGGCGCGGCCCGGTTTGCTGTATTGCATGTAGAGCATGAAGGCTGCGATCATCAGTATCGCGACCACGCCGACGACGATGCGATCATAAGGCAAGATCACCCGGTCGGAGATGAAAACGCCGCTGATGATCTTCGGCACGCCACGCTGCTTCTCGCCGAACAGAAGCAGGATGATGGCATCGAGGAAGAAGGCGGTGGCAGCGGCGAGCAGCATCGTGCTTTCCTCGCGCTTGCTGCGTTGGATCACCGGCCGGAAAAGAAACTTCTCCATCAGCGCGCCGACGACCGCCAGCGTCACCCCCGAGCAGACCAGCGCGACCACGAAAGGCAGCTTGAGCTGGCCGTAAATCGAGTATGTCACGAAGCCGCCCAGCACGTACATTTGTCCGTGCGCGAAGTTGAGAACGTTCATGAGCGCGAAGATCAGCGTCAGACCGAGCGCGATCAGCGCATATTGCGCACCCAGATAGAGACCGTTGGCAATGACTTGTTCCATGGCTGCAAATCCGGTCGACGGGAGGTCCGGGACCGGTCCCGAACCTCGATTGACTTTAAATCAGGTCACGTCAGTCCACTTCGCCGACAAACAAAGTCTTGAAGGTACCGTTTTCGAACTCGGTCACCACCATCGGTACCGAAAGCTGGCGCTTCTGGCCGAAGGAGGTGCTGCCGACATATTTCAGCGTGCTGTCCTTGGCGTAGGGATTGGGTGCGGAGAAGCTGTCGATGGTCTTCTTGAACTCCTCCACGTTGTCGATCGCCTTTGGGTTCGCCTTGAGCGTTTCAATGATGTATTCGAGCGCGTAGACCTTGGTGTTGGACTCATCGTTGTATTCGCCAAACTTCTTGGTGTAGCGTTCGATGAATTCCTCCATCAGGGGCGTACGGATCTCCGGGGTCGATGCGCCGCCGACTGAGATGAAGCCGTTGGCGAGTTCGCCGGCACCTTCCTGCAGCACGGTCGCGTCCTGCGCCGTTTCCGCCGAGATCAGACCCTCATAACCGAGTTCGCGTGCGGCGCGGATCAACAGCGGCGCGTTGGCGGGGGCCACACCGGACAGGACGAGCAGATCCGGCTTCAACTGGACGATAGGCGTCAACACCGGTGTGAAGTCGCGTGTGTCGTTCTGGTAGGTGTCGGTCTCGGCGACAACTTCCAGCCCCAGTTCCTTAGCGGCAGCGACCCCGCTGTCGCGCTGGCTGATCGGGTCGGATTCGTTGGCGGCGATGAAGGCCACCTTCTTCACGCCCTTGTTTTCCTTCAGATATTTATAGATCGCCGGCCCGGACTGATAATTGGCGACCATGCCGAGAATCGCATTCGAGGCAGGTGCGACATAAAGCGATTTCGGGAACGCGTAGGGGAAATAGATTATCCCCTTGGATTCCGCCACAGGCCGAACGGCTGCCGCGCCGTCATCGACGTTCGGACCGACGACAAAATGGATGCCTTCCTGGGCCATCTTCTCCATGCCGGCGATGGCCCGCTTGGGATCCTTCTGGTCGTCAAAGGTAACGATGGTGATTTTGTAGGTGTCCTCGCCGATCTTCACGCCGCCAGTCTCGTTGAGCCAATCTGCGCGTGTCTGCATCGAGCGAACGTTGGATGTGCCCCAGGCCGCGGCGGGACCGCTGGTCACGCCGACGAAGCCAATCTTGAGTTCCTTGTTTTCCGCTTGTGCGGGAAGAGTGCTTGCGACTGCAATTGCCAGGATCGAAACGGCGCCGAGCGCCAACGATTTCAATGTCGAGCGTCTGTTGATCATCTCACTCCCCATTTTTGGCATCCGGCACGAATGGCGCGGCGGATCAGAATAAGGAAGCGCTAATGTATGGTATTGTCAACATAGTATGGAAGTATTGTATACGTTATTTGCGTAAGTGGCGTGCGAGGGTGCCTTCGGCCGGGCATCCCTGTGTGGACTGAAGGTCCGTGGGGGCCGCGGGGCGTCCATGCGGCAGGTGGCAGTCAAGAAATGCGAGGTGATCGCCACGGGCAAGAACGACCCACGGCGCACGCCGAAGCCTCGCAAGTTGAGCAGGAGCTGTAACGATTGCCGTTCCAGCTCCGCATTCGGGCTACTCCGTGAAATGAGTCAGCCAGTGACGCGGCTTGTTGTCCGCCAGCTGGGCGACCCGGTCGATCTTGTTGCTCATCACCCAGGCCATTGGCTGCTGGTGCAACGGCAGCATGATCATTTCGTCCTTGACCATCTGGAGTGCCTTGGTCTGCAGCTCGAGCCGCTTCGTGCGATCCATTTCGGTCGATGCCTGGATGATCAGCTTGTCGATCTCTGGATAGCTCCAGCCACCCCAGTTGAAGACGCCCGCCTTGTCGCTTCGCGTTTCGATCATCTGGAGCAGGATCGAGTAGCTGTCGAGCATCGGCTCGTTCGCCCAGCCGATGATGTAGACGTCAGACAGACCACCCGTGCGCTTGGGCGCCTGTGCGGCCGTCGGGCCGATGTCGAGCTGCGGCTTGAAACCGGCGCGGCTCAGCATGTTGACGATGCTCTGGCAAAGCTCCTCCTCGTTGACATAAGCCTCGTTCGTGCAGACGAGGGTGAAGGGGAGATCGCTGGCGCCGGCTTCGGCGAGCAGCTTTTTCGACAATTCGGGATCGTACGGTACCACCGTGTCCAGGGCCTCGACATATCCCGGAATCTCCGGTGCAATGATCGCGCCCGCCGTCCTAGACTTGCCGCGCATGACCCGCTTCTGGATGAGATCCTTGTCGAGCGCATGGGCGACAGCCTGGCGGACACGCAGGTCGTTGAACTTGTTGTCGACGCCGTCAGCCAGTTTCGGCTTGCGGTTGAAGCCCATCATGATGGTGCGCAGGTCGGTGCGCTCCATGACCTTCAGATTCGGCTGCGCGACAAGGCGCGGAATATCCTGTGCGGGCGCGTTCTCGGTGAAGTTGATCTCGCCCGACAACAGCGCGGCTACCCGCGTTGCGGCCGAAACGATCGGCGTGAACTCGATACGATCGATATTGGACTGCGACTTGTCCCACCACTCGGCGTTCTTGACGAGGACGGTCTTGCTGTCAGGTGTGCGGCTCTCGAGCCTGAACGGACCGGTGCCGTTGGTGTGGTAGGTGGCGTAGCCTTCAATCTTTTTGCCGACGTCCGTCGGCTTCAGCGAGTTATTGTCGGTGAGCCAGGTAAGATCGAAAATGTGGATGTTGGTCAGGTCGTTCAGCAGCAGCGGATAGGGGCCGGTGAGTTCGATATCGACGGTGTGGTCATCGACCTTCTTTGCCGACTTGTAGGCCGGAAGGTTGCCGCGGAGCGGAGAGGCTGGATCGCTGACCCGAGTGAGAGAGGCGATCACGTCGTCCGCGGTGAAGTCGGCCCCGTCGTGGAACTTGACGCCCTCGCGCAGATGGAACCGCCAGACCGTATCCGACACGGTTTCCCAGGACGTCGCCAGCGCCGGCTCGATCTTCAGATTGGCGTCGTAGCGGACAAGCCCCTCGTAGACGTGGTTGAGGAAGGACAGCGTGTAGCTGTCACCATAGGAATAGGGATCGAGCGAATAAATGTCGCGCGAGGCGCCCCATTTCAGCGTTTCCGCATGGCCAGCCGCGGAAAGCACGGCCGACATGACGGCCGCGAGGGTCAATTTCTTGAGCATTCTGCAGTTCTCCCTGGTTGAGGTTACCTATCCCGTGAAGGGGGATCTTCGTCTTTGAAGGCAAGGACGACCCGCAAGCCGTATGTCTAATCGGCGACACGGGTCGGCCAGTGTCGCGACTTGTTGTCGGCGCGGACATGACCTGCTCGATCCTGTCGGCCATCGGCCGCAGGAGCAGCGGGATCATGCGTCCTGGCCACCAGCTTAGGCGCCGCCGTTTCGATGCCAGACGCTCTTGGCGGTCGAGTTCCTTGGCCAGCGAGGCCATCAAATCGTCAGCGTTGGAATCCGCACCGTCATTTGACGTTCTGGCACAGCTTGAGGCGTCGAAGCTCGTCGTCGATCGACGGCCAGTCGATAGCCGGCGCAGACACCACCTTCAGCTCAGGCTCGTTCCCGCACCAATCCTTCATGAATGTGGTTGAGGAACGCGCGGTTCGATGTCGGGCGTGGGAATAGGGATCGAATGAGAGATGTCTCGCGGGCCGGCCCGGCGGAGCGTGTCGGCATGTGCGGCCGTCGCCAAAAGTCCCGCGGATACGCGGTCGCGATGTTCCTGCAAAGACGTTGCATTAACACTGGCTCCTCCCTAGCTCGTGTCTTGCTGATGGCACCATCGCACACAGGGATGGTTTGTCAACGATTTTGTCGACAATTATGCGTACTGTTTACATTAGGTTTGTTGACAATCGTAGGCGGCCGGACCTCACCGCTGTTGCGGGTTGGTCACAGGCAGGTGTGTCGGCCAACATGGGCGGGGCGACCCGCCCGCGCGCCCCGACCGGCAGCCTCCGCATTTTCACCTTTTGGAACAATACGACGGACGAAGCGATCTGCTTTCAGCAGGTCCGGGATCGGCCCGCAAGCGGAACCGATCGGTTGTTGCGGCGTTGGGATTAGCCGGTGGCTGACACAAAAAAGTCGGAGCCGCGGGTCATGGCCCCCTTGGGACGCGCGAACAGGCGCGCCGCCCGATCGGCTTTGACGCGGGCGATAAGCGCAACTGGCGCGGGGACCTCAGAATAAGAGGAAGAAAGATCATGTCGATTCGATCCAAACTTTTCGCAACGGTGGCATGGCCTGTATTCGCCGTATCATTCGCTATGCAGCCGGCGCTGGCGGAGAGCTTGAAGGCGCCGTTTCAGGTAGCGCAGGAAGGGGCCGACCAGCCGTCGCCCGAGGACTTGCTGCTGCTCAAGAAGCGCAAGAAGCAGCGTGCCGCCGAGGAAGGGCAGACAGAACAGCAGCAACCACAGGCCGATGAGCCGCAGCGCCAGGTAGAAGAGCCGGTGCGCAAGAAGCGTAAACAGCAGGCCGAAGAACAGCAGCCCGGCATCGAGGAAAGCGCACCGCGGCAGGCTGAGGAACTGCAGGCACCTGTGCGCAAGAAGCGCAAACAGCAGGCCGAAGAACAGCAGCCCGGCGTAGAGAAAAGCGCACCCCGGCAGGCTGAAGAACTGCAGGCACCTGTGCGCAAGAAGCGCAAGCAGCAAGCCGAAGACCAGCAGCCCGGCGTAGAGGAAAGCGCACCGCGGCAGGCTGAGGAACTGCAGGCACCTGCGCGCAAGAAGCGCAAGCAGCAAGCCGAAGACCAGCAGCCCGGCGTAGAGGAAAGCGCACCGCGGCAGGCTGAGGAGCAGCAAGCACCTGTGCCGAAGAAGCGCCAGCAGCAGGCCGAAGAACAGCAGCCCGGCGTAGAGGAAGGCACCCCTCAGAAGGCCGAGGAACAGCAGGTACCTGTGCCCAAGAAGCGCAAGCAGCAGGCTGAAGGACAGCAACCGGAGGAGCAGAAGGCCATCGAACAGCGTGCCTCACCGAAAGGCGCAACCGCTCAACCCTCCGCCGAGCAGCCAACGCCGCAGACCGGCGAAGGTGAGCAGCAGCCGGATCCGGGGACCGAACAACCCGCAACGGCCGAGCAGCGCCAGGGTGAGGAACCTCAGGCCAAGCCCGCTCCGATCGTCGTCGACAAGCGCACGAAGGAAGAGAAGCGCAAGATCGCCCAGGATCCTGCGGCGACCGACGAAACCGTGGTGCTTCCCGTCGATAACGGCGCGGCTGTGCTCGACAGTGACAAGGACGCCGACAACGCCGGTGGCGAGCGGGCGCGCGAGGCCCGGCGCAAACAGCGCGAAAAACTGCGCGCCCAGGAGAAGAACGTAGCACCGCCGACCGACGACGCCGCGGCCCAGGCGGAGATTCCGGCCGAGGTGCGGCAGGCGGCTCCAAAGAGGATCGCGGCTGCGATGAAGGAAGAGGGCGAGCGCGTCGAAGCGGCGCCGGCCTTCGCCGTCCCGGAGACGACGAACATTGTCAACAACACGGTGATCAACAATACGACGGTCAACAACACGACGAACGTGACCGAGGTGCAGGTGGTCGAGAGGGTCGACGATCGCGTTGTCCTCGGCGTCGGTGACCAGATCTTCGTGCGTGGCGACGATCGGCCGAGGCTCCGCCGCGATTCCGAGGAGAGCTACTACGATCAGCTGTCGCGCGGCCGCGTTCGTGAAACGATCGTTCGCCCGGGTGGCTACCAGATCGTCACGGTCTACGATCGGTACGGCAACATCCTGCAGCGTTCGCGCATCGACCGCGACGGCAACGAATATGTGCTGATCTACGCACCGGACTATCAGGAGGAACGTCCGGCGATCATCGACGTCGGTTACGACCTGCCGCCGATGCGCCTGACGATTCCGGTCGACGAGTACATCGTCGATTACTCGGAAGAACCGGATCTGGACTACTACGAATTTCTGTCCGAGCCGCCGGTCGAACAGGTCGAGCGAGTCTATACGATCGATGAGGTCCGCAATTCGGCCCGCCTCCGTGACAAGGTCCGGCGCATCGATCTCGACACGATCCACTTCGCGACGGGTAGCGCCGAAGTATCGATGTCCCAGGCAAAGACACTGCGAAAGGTCGCCGACGCAATGCAGAAGATCCTCGACAAGGATCCCGGTGAAACCTTCTTCATCGAGGGGCACACGGACGCTGTCGGTTCCGACCGCTCGAACCTGGTGCTCTCCGACGAGCGCGCCGAGTCCGTCGCAGTCCTCCTGACCGAGGTCTATGGCATCCCGGCGGAAAACCTGGTCACTCAAGGCTATGGTGAGCGCTTCCTGAAGATCCGCACGCAGGAGCCGGAGGAGGAAAACCGCCGTGTGACCATCCGCCGCGTGACACCGCTGGTGCGCCCAGTGGCGCAGCGGTAACGGAAATCTGCATCGCCATGCGCATGAAAAGCCGCATGGCGATGCAGATTCTGATGACCTCCTGTGGCCGCCTGCTGGTTATTGCCGATCACAGGAATGCGAAGTGATGATCGACCCGATCAAGCAACGAACTCTGCAAAACCACTCAGATACCGGCTGTGAATGCCGGTCCAGCCCCCCACTATTTCTGCTCTGGCTCGCCCCGTGAGCCACAAAGCTGCCGTTCAATGGTCAGCAAATTGCCCCGGTACCGCCGCAGCGAGCCCTTGCAAGGGCTTCATCGTTCCGGCCGCGTTCGGTATCCGGCCGACGTGAGGGGCGATTGAAGGCAGTTCCGCTGCCGATCACGTCATGCACATCACAGAGGAACGAATATGATGACTCGTTACACATCCATTGCGTCGCTGACGGCTGCAATCTTCAGCGTCATGGTCTTCACTCCGGCATCTGCCCTTGAAATTGCTCAGGCGCAAGAGACGCAGCCGACGCAGGGACAGACCGACAACAAGGGCACGGGGGCCGTCATCAGCGATCAAAAGATCGAAGCCTTTGCTGTTGCCTATCTGCAGGTCGACAAGGTCAGGCAGGAATATTCCGCAAAGATAGAAGCGACATCGGACGCGGCGGCAAAGAAAGCGCTGGAGACCGAAGGCAGCAAGAAAATGGTCGAAGCCGTCAAGGCCTCGCCGTCCATTTCGGTCGAAGAATATTCGGCGATCCTTACCGCGGCGCAGAGCGATCCGGCCGTCGCCAAGAAGGTCCAGGCAGAACTTCAAAAGACGGCTCCGGCACAGCAATAGATGACTTCGGCGGCAATCGGATTGCCGCACTCTGCGCGTAGCCCGCGGGATCACCTTGCGGGCTTCTCGCCGCCAAGCGCCGGATGCGAACGCGATCACCGGCTTCGCTATCGGTGACGCCTTCTTATGATCCGAAAGGGCGGGGAACGGCATCCGGAGCGTAAAGTCGTTCGGGGAGTGTAAAAGTTAAACCTGCTTGTTCAGCCAGTCCAAACCAACTCCTTCACTGCAACCAGGATGCCCGTGCATCCTCATCATGAGCGAGGAATTGCGTCAGGGCTGAAAGCAATGCCTCCGCACTGTAGCGATCGAGCAAGACCTCGATTGTTCCGCCGGTCGAGCCGGCGAGTTCGAAAGTGCCCAGAAGCGGGTCGCTCGACAATACACTGACGGCGCTGCCGTGGAACTCGGCGTTCATTGTGATCTCGGAGTCCTTCATGGTTCTCTCTCCAAGGTTATATGAGTAGATTATAATATATTCGAGAGCGAACTGAAGAAGGATTCTGGGGCTGGCGTCTGGATTTCGACCGTGAGCAAGCGGCAAGGCCAGCCGCTCACGCCTCCCTGTCGTATGACCTCACGATCACACCTTGCGCTCCGGCTGCGCAATGAGTTCATCGGTATTGGCCAGAAGCCGCCGCACGGCGGTGCGGGCCGCGTTCGGGCGTCGAAGGCGAATGCTTTTCTCGATGTTCTCATGGAGTTTCAGGGCATGGACGGAGCTGCTGTCCTCCCGAGTTACCAATTGGAAAAGGTGGTTGAGCGCAGATTCGATCAGCGCCCCCAGTGGTACCAGGAGATCGTTTCCGGAGGCATGCAGGATTGCAAGGTGGAAGCGCGTGTCAGCCTGGATGCGGCTCTGCAACGTTGACGCCTGTTGCATGTCTCTCAATGCCGCGTTGATTTCGGCCATCTGCTCGCTGCTTCGGCGGGTGGCAGCAAGCGCCGTCGCTTCCGGCTCCAGGATGTGGCGAAATTCCTGCACGGTCTTGAGGAACTGCAGTCGGTCAGGTGAGGCCGCGTACCAACCAAGCACATCGCGATCGAGCAGGTTCCAACGCTCCTTCGGTTCGACCCAACTTCCGATTTTCGGGCGCGAGGCAAGCAGCCCCTTAGCCATCAATATCTTGATCGCCTCTCTGACCGCAGTGCGGCTGACGTCGAAGATTTCCGCCCATTGCGCCTCGTTCGGCAGGATCGATCCAGGCGGATAGTCGCCACGCACGATCTTGAGCCCTATGTCATCGGCAAGCGACATGTGAACGCTGGGTCCCGACATGCGCGGCGCGTCGAGACGTCGGCTTGCACGCGCCGCCTCCACCGCGGCCGCTCCGGTGGAGACTTTTCCTGATTGTCGTTCGGCCATTTTCGTCATTTTCTCGCGTCTATGCCGCCCTGCCGCGCATTGCGTCATCTGACGGCAACATATTTCCGCCAGCTGTGTTGCGGTTGAAAACCGAGCATCGCGCGTGCTTTGCGGTTTGATAAGAGCGTCTCGTATTCGCCGAGCTGTCCCTTGACCGGCACGCCTTGGTAGAAGCGGTCGATCAGTTCCAGGGTGGGAATGTCGGAAGACGTATCGTCGCTTGCCGCGTTGAAGACTTGGAACCCGAGGCCATCGGTTTCCACGGCCTTGAGCGTGATCTGGCCGAGGTCGCGCGCATCGACATAGCTCCAGGCAATGCGCTTGCGAAAGCCCGGATCCGCGAACCAGCTTGGGAAGAGATGGTATTCGTGCGGCTCGATGACATTGCCGATCCGCAACGCATAGATGTCGGCGCCGCTCCTGAGTGCAAAGGCGCGCGCGGTCTTTTCGTTGACGACCTTGGAAAGCGCATAGCTATCCATCGGGTCGACATCATAGTCTTCGTCGAGCGGAAAATAGCGAGGGTTCCGCGGCTCGTTGGCGAAGACGAGGCCGTAGGTCGTCTCACTCGATGCAATGACGATCTTGCGGATGCCAAGCTTTACCGCCGCCTCAATGACATTGTAGGTGCCCATCGCATTGACGCGGAAGAGCTCGTTGTCGGGGGCGATCAGGATGCGCGGGATTGCGGCAAAGTGGACGACGGCATCGATTGGCTGTGGTGCGAGCGACGGATCGAATTCGTGCAGGCCCGTGTAACTCGACAGCGCGTTGAACACCTGGCCGCTGTCTGTGATGTCGGTGAGCAGCGTGCGCACCTTCGGGTTGTCGAGGGGCCTTGTGTCGAGGTTGAGAATCTGGTGGCCGTGCTCGACGAGGTATTGTACGACATGGCGGCCGGCCTTGCCGCTGCCTCCGGTGAAGATGATCCGCTTGCTCATTGTATTCTCCATATCCTGCAAGATTGGTGGATGATCCCTATCGATGATAGTTCGCAAGGGGGATCTTCCAAGCGGCGTCGTTACAGGTTGCCGCGGCCAGCCAGCAAGACGGGGCGCTGACCGCGGTCGTAGCGGATAGGGCGATGGCCCGGGGAACTCGTCAAAGGGCGCCCCGGCGGCGATTTACTTCTGGATGCAGGTGTCCGCCGTGTCCTTGGTGCATTCGTCGAGACCCGTGAATACCGGATCTTCCACCGGTTTGCCGGCAATGAGGTCCATCATGACCGACGGCGCCTTGTAGCCCATTTCGAACGGGCGCTGGCCGACGAGCGCAGTTACGAGGCCTTCCTTGGCAATCGCCACTTCCTCGCCGATCGTGTCTGCCGCGCCGATGACGAATTCATTCTTGGCGATTTTGTCCGCCATCGGTTTGAACAGGTCGCGATAGGGTTGCGGTGCCCCGAAAAGCGGCCAGCCGCCCATGATGCCGAAGGCGTCGAGATCGGGATTGGCAGCGAGGATATCCGTCATCGCCTGCACGCCCTTGGCGCCGTCGTCATTGGTAAAGACCGGGCAACCTGCGACCTCCGTCCAGCCGCCTTCGCCCTTCAGTTCGGTCAGCCCTTCTTTCCCGGTGAGAACGTCACGCATTCCCTGGGCACGCCGCAGGATGTTGTCGGCACCAGGGTTGCCTTCGATCGTGCAGATCTTGCCGCCGTTCGGTTTGGCCTTCTTGATGTATTCGGCGATCCGCGCCCCCATCATGTAGTTGTCGGTGCCGAGATAGGTCTTGCGCAAGCCCGCATCCTCCTTCGCGAGGTCGGCGTCGAGTGTCATGACCGGGATTGTCGGGTTGGCTGTCTTCAGTGTCTGGGCAATCAGCTTGGCGTTGGATGGCGAAATGGCGATCGCAGCCGTGCTGGACTTGCCGAGCATATCCTGGACGATCTGCGCCTCGCCGGCTTCGTCGGAGGTCGACGCAGGGCCGGTATAGAAGCACTCATATTCCGAGCTTGTGTTTTCCTTGTTCCACTTCTGGCATCCCTGATTGATTGCCTCGAAGAACGGATTGTCGAGGCCCTTGACGACAATGACGAGCTGCTTCTTCGACTGGGCTCCGGCGGGGCCGGTGGCCAGCGCGAGTGCTGCAACTGCAAGCACCAATGCTTTCCTCATTCTATCCTCCCGTTGAACAAGCGGACACTATCCGTCCGCGGCACAAATCAACCCGGATACCAGACGATGCGAGGATCGTTTTGCGGACGCTCGTATTGCCAGGCCTGGTCGATAAGCCTTTCGAGATCGTATTCTGGCTGCCAGTCGAGCAGGTATTTTGCCTTGCTGTTGTCCATCCAGTTTGAGTGGAAATGGCTTGGAACGTCGACGGACGGCAAGCCGCGCGTGCGCTTGAGGTAGCTTGCGACCTCGCCATAATCCACCGGGCGGTCCATGGCGATGTTGAAACACTGGCGCGCTGCGCGCGGATTGTCGATCGCGCTAAGCACTGCCGACACGAGATCGCTGACGTGGACGAAGTTGCGCTTGAGCGGCCTTCCATCGGCATCGCGCAGCAGCGGCACCGTTCCGGCTTCGGCGTGACGCTTGGCTTCGTCGGGCGCAAAATAAGTCTTCCAGTCGGGTCCGCCGAACACGTCGTCGCCGAAGGAGAGCGAGTACTTGAAGTCGTCCTTTTCCATGATCCACGGCGCCCGAAGGCAACAGACGTTCATCCCGTATTGGATTGCGTACTGCTCGACGATCACCTCCTCGAGCACTTTCGAGAGCGCGTAGCAGCCGGGATAGGCGCGGTGCGGTGTCGCCTCGGTTATCGGTCCGTCATGAGCATGGAAGAAATGGCCGACCGCTGCGTCGCCGCCGATCAGGATGAACTGCCGGGCTGTTGGGCTCATTCTGAACGCTTCGAGCAGCCAGAAGAGGCCCTTGACCGTCACGTCCATGACGTCGGCGGGTGTTTCCTTGCAGGTCGCGAGATGCACGACGTGGCTGACACCGGCAATCGCACCTTCTGCGACCGCGCGATCGGCTATGGAGCCGCGGATGATGCCAAGCCGCTCGGTCGGAGCGAGCACGCGGTTGTGGCAAAGCGCGCGAATGCGCGCTTGCGAAAAACGTGGCCGATCAAGCAGCGTTGCTATGAGGTGCCGCCCGACCTTGCCAGTTGCCCCGGTGACAAGGATAAGCATGCTCATCTCCCAAGCACTAGCTAATATACGATTGCTTCGCCCGTCAATGTCTATTTGTCATACAAAACAGGTTTATCGGGTGAGAGATCATTGACGCGTTCATGACGATTTGCGTAAATAAGCAGCCGTTTGCTCGCGAGGAGGCGGGCATACGGCGAGGCGTCCTGGCGGATTGGCGCGTCTTGGCGAGTCTGGAAGGCTGGTCGTGCTGCTAGAACTCAGCAATATTTCCAAGCACTTCGGGGCCATACAGGCCGTGAACGACATTTCGCTGTCGTTGGAGGCCGGTCAGGTTGTCGGCCTTATGGGCGACAATGGCGCCGGCAAATCGACGCTTGTCAAAATGATCGCAGGCAATTTCCGTCCGAGCCACGGAACCATGCGTCTCAACGGCAACGATATCGTCCTGCATCGCCCCATCGAGGCAAGGCAGTTCGGCATCGAGATCGTTCACCAGGATCTGGCTCTTTGTGACAACCTCTCCGCGGCCGCGAATGTCTTCCTCGGCCGCGAACTGAGGCGCGGTATCGGCCCCTTGCGCGTGCTAGACTATAAGGCAATGTACCGCCGCGCCGGGGAGATCTTCAAGGAACTCCGCTCTGAGACCAGGCCACGCGACCTCGTGCGGCAGATGTCGGGTGGGCAGCGGCAAGCGGTGGCGATTGCGCGTACGATGATTTCGCAGGCGAAGATCGTCTTGATGGACGAGCCGACAGCGGCAATTTCCGTGCGCCAGGTGGCCGAAGTACTGCATCTGATCCGGCAACTGCGCGATCGCGGCATCCTGGTGGTGCTCATCAGCCACCGTATGCCCGATGTCTTCGAGGTCGCCGATCGAGTCGTCGTCATGCGCCGGGGCCGCAAGGTGGCGGACAAGCCGATCGCAGAGACCTCGCCGGAGGAGGTGACGGGGCTGATTACCGGCGCCATCGAGGGTGGATGAGGGGAAGGCAAACTCAATCGTCTGCACCGGAGGAACGGGAGGAACGATGGCAACGACGCTGGACCAGACGATCGCCCGCAGGCAGCGCACGCTCGGAGGAGCGATCCTTGGCAATCAGACCTTCTGGGTTCTGGTTGCCGTCATCCTTGCCTGCATTTTTCTGTCCTTTGCCACCGACAGCTTCGCGACGGCAAAGAACCTCTACAACATCACCCGCAACGTCACCTTCGTCGCAATCATCGCACTCGGTATGACGCTCGTCATCATCACTGGAGGGATCGACCTCTCGGTGGGCTCGGTCCTCTGCCTGTGCAGCATGGTGCTCGCGGTCACGATGCACGCGGGATACGGCATCGAGACGGGAATTGCCGTCTCTGTCGCAACGGCGCTGGTGATCGGCGCGTTCAATGGCATCCTCATTGCCTATCTCGGCTTTCCGCCCTTTGTCGTGACGCTCGGCATGCTCTCGATTGCCCGGAGCCTGGCGATGGTCGCGTCCAACAATACCGTGGTCTTCCAGTTCGGCCCAGACCACGACAAGCTGCTGGCGCTCGGCGGCGGGTCCGTCTTCGGTATCGCCAACCCGGTGATCTACATGATCGTGCTGGCACTTTTGACCGGGTTCGTGCTGCGCTGGACGCGGATTGGCCGCTACATTTACGCCATTGGCGGCAACGAGCAGGCGGCCGTTGCGACGGGCCTCCCGGTACTGCCCATCAAGGTCTGTGTCTACATGGTCTCGGCGCTCTCGGCCGGCATCGCCGGTATCATCCAAACCGGCTGGCTCGGGGCGGTGACAACCAATATCGGCGCCGGCATGGAGCTGCAGGTCATCGCCGCCGCCGTGATCGGCGGGGCGAATCTCGCCGGCGGCGTCGGCACTGCCTTCGGCGCGCTCGTCGGTGCAGCACTGATCGAGGTGATCCGCAACAGTCTTGGGCTTCTCGGCATCAGCGCCTTTTGGCAGGGCACGTTCATCGGCAGTGCGACGATTCTCGCGGTCCTTTTCGATCGCATCCGCAATTTCCGCCAGAGCGAGTAGCGCTCAGCCTTCCGGCGCAAGGGACCGCAAATTTGCGTGGGCTCATGAAATCGTCAGTTTTGGAGCGCGCGCAGACTGGCCAAGACGGAGGTCGTCCTGGCGGTCGCGCACCGGCAGATCGCCTATGGGAACCCGGCTTGGGCTCAGTGCGGCCCCATTGAATTGTGTTGCCGACAATATTCTTGTGAAAAACCCTTCCCTAAGGCACAATTTATGAACGCAACTGAAGTGCGGCGCTATCTAAATTCCGGCCGTCACGCGCCGCAGAATGGTTCGCGCGGGAGAGGCTGCGTCAATGGGCCAGGGGTTCTTCCTTTTGTTTGCTGCGGGGGCCGTGATCACTGCCCTGACAGTCGTCCTGGCGCGCAACCCGGTTCATAGCGCATTGGCGCTGATGGCATGTTTCCTGCAAATCTCGGCAATCTTCGTTCTGCTCGAGGCACCGTTGCTCGCGGTTGTGCAGATCTTCGTCTATGTCGGCGCCATCATGGTCCTCTTCCTGTTCGTGATCATGATGATCGACGTGCGCGAAGCAATGCTGCAGCGGTTTCTGCCCGGGCGAAATCTGCCTGCATTGGTGCTGCTCCTCCTGCTTGGCGTCGAGATGCTTGCGCTGGTGTTCTGGAGTGGGCGCTTTTCGGCGGCTGAGCCGATCGCGCCACGTGGCGGCGACCAAGTCAGGCAGCTCAGCACGACACTTTTCGCCGACTATCTCCTGCCGTTTGAAGTCGCCTCGATCATCCTTCTCGCGGCACTCGTCGGTGCCATCGTGCTGGCGCGCAAGGAGTCCGGGTGATGGTTCCGCTCTGGTGGTACATTTCGCTCGCAGTGGTCCTGTTCGTGATCGGAGCCGCGGGTGTGCTGCTCAGGCGCAATATCCTGGTCGTGCTGATGTCGCTCGAGCTGCTGCTGAACTCCGTCAACATCAATTTCATTGCCTTCGGACGTTACTACGATGATTTTCGCGGACAGATATTCGCGATCTTCGTCATCGCCATCACCGCGGCGGAGGTTGCCGTCGCCCTCGGCATTCTGGTCGCCCTCGTGAGGAACAAGTCCACCCTCAAGATCGACGACGTGACGACGATGAAAGGATAGCGGCTTGGAACCGGTGCTGTCAGTCCGGCCGCTACTTGCCGTCGCCATCGCCGGGCTGGCGGCACTTGCAGTTCTCCTTCTTAACAAGCATGAGAAAATCCGGGATGCCGTCTCGCCTCCGGCCGCGGTCGCCATGTTCGCGATCGTGATCTCGATGGCGCCCACCGTGCTGGCGGGCCGCACCGTCGAACAGCGCCTGTTCGAGATCCTGCCGGGGATCGACTTTGCTTTCCGGGTCGATGCGCTCGGCATGGTGTTTGCCACCGTCTCGTCGCTCCTTTGGATTGTCGCGGCAGTCTATTCCATCGGCTACATGCGGCACCTGAACGAGCACGCACAGACCCGCTTCTTCGCCTGCTTTGCCACCAGTCTCGCGGCGGCAGTCGGTGGTGCTTTTGCCGCCAATCTCTTCACGCTGGTGATCTTCTACGAGGTGCTGAGCCTCGTGACCTATCCGCTCGTCTATCACCATGAGGACGAAGAGGCCTGGGCGGGAAGCCGCAAGTACCTCGTCTACTTGATGGGGGCGTCAAAGAGCGTGCTTCTCGCCGCGCTGGCGCTGACCTATCAAATTGCCGGATCGCTCGACTTTCTACCCGGCGGGTTGCTGGCGAGGGCCGATGCCTCGGCGCCGCTGCTGACGATTATCTATTTCTGCTACCTCTTTGGTTTCGCCAAGGCCGCAGTGATGCCGATGCATGCCTGGCTGCCCGCTGCGATGGTTGCACCGACGCCGGTCAGTGCGCTCTTGCATGCCGTGGCGGTGGTGAAGATGGGCGTGTTCTGCGTGCTGCGGGTCGTGTTCCATGTCTTCGGCGTGGATTTGGTCGGCAGGCTGGGGCTCGGAATTGCAACGGCCTATCTCGTCTCCTTCACCATCTTGATGGCGTCGATCTACGCACTGACGCGGGATGACCTCAAGGCGCGGCTCGCCTATTCGACCGTCAGCCAGCTTTCCTACGTGGTGCTAGGCGCGGTGCTTTTATCCCCCGTCGCGATGGTCGGCGGTATCATTCATATCGCGGTGCACGCCTTCTCCAAGATCACGCTGTTTTTCTGTGCCGGATCGATCTACTGCGCCTCGGGAAAACGAAACATCAGCGACATGGCCGGCATTGGCCGCCGGCTGCCCTGGACGATGGGGGCGTTCTTCGTCGCTTCACTCAGCATGATCGGCGTGCCGCCGACCGCCGGTTTCGTCAGCAAGTGGTATCTGACGCTCGGCTCGGTCGAAGCTGGCGAGATGGCTTTCCTGGCCGTCCTCTTGGCGAGTTCGGTCCTCAACGCCGCCTACTTCCTGCCGGTGAGCTATATCGCTTTTTTCAAAGCGGACGCGCCGGGAGCGGTGGAGCCGGTCCGTGAAATTCCGCTGGTAACGATCCCGCTGGTCGCGACCGCGGCCTTGTCGGTGCTGATGGGTATCTTCCCCGGTTACTTCCTCGCCTTGGCGGAAGGAGTGGTCAGATGATCAAGCGTGTCGTCGATTTCTTTGGTGACGAGGGCCATGCGAGGTCGCGCCGCCGATTGTTCTATCTCATGCTCGTTCTGGTCGTTGTCGCCGATCTTCTGGTTGCGCGCGAACACGCCGAATATTTATGGGACCGTTTGCCTGGCTGGTCCGCCGCCTACGGCTTCGGCTCCTGTGTGCTGCTTATTTTCGTTTCCAAGTTCCTCGGCCATCAGGGCGGGCTCATGCGGCGCGAGGACTATTATGATTGACTTCGTCCATCCCGCACTTCTGTTCATTCTTGGCGCCGTGCCAATCCCGTTCCTGAAGGGATCGATCCGCAAGGCCTACCTGGTGCTGGTTCCCGCTTTGGCGATCGTCGCGGTCCTCACGATGGAGCCAGGCAATCATGGCGCGGGGCAATTCATCGGGCAGGAAATCCTGTTTGCAAAGGTCGACAAGCTCAGCATCGTCTTTGCCACTGTTTTCACCATCATGGCGCTGATCGGCACGATCTACGCGCTGCATCTGCCAACGGCGGGCCAGCATGTGGCCGCCTTCGTCTACGTTGGCGGCGCGCTCGGCGTGGTCTTCGCCGGCGATTACCTGACGCTCTACCTCTTTTGGGAAGGCATGGCGCTCGCCTCGGCCTATCTGGTCTTCGCGCAAGGGGGCGAACAGGCGATCCGTGCCGCCTTCCGCTATCTGATGGTTCATGTCACGGGTGGTGTCGTTCTGCTTGGCGGCATCGTGCTTCACGGGCTCGCCGCCGGCTCACTGCTCTTCGGCCCGATTGCGGGAACGATGGGTATCGGCGGCTATCTGATCCTTGCAGGCTTCCTCCTCAATGCCGCCGTGCCGCCGCTCAACGCCTGGCTGACCGACGCCTATCCTGAAGCGACCGTCACGGGGGCGGTGTTCATGAGCGCCTTCACGACGAAGACGGCCGTCTACGTGTTGGCGCGCGCGTTTCCGGGGACCGAGCTTCTTGTCTGGCTTGGCACGGTGATGGCGCTCTACGGCGTCATCTACGCGGTGCTGGAAAACGACTGTCGGCGGCTGCTCGCCTATCATATCGTCAGCCAGGTGGGTTACATGGTGGCGGGCATCGGTATCGGTACCGAAATGGCCGTGAACGGAGCCGCCAGCCACGCCTTCGCCCATATCCTCTACAAGGCGCTTCTTTTCATGGGAGCGGGAGCGGTGATCGAGGTCACCGGGCGGCGCAAGCTCACCGAACTGGGCGGGCTCTACAAGACCATGCCGCTGACGGTTGCCCTCTACATGATCGGCGCCTTCGCGATCTCGGCCTTTCCGTTCTTTTCGGGTTTCGTCACCAAGTCGATGGTTATAGCTGCCGCCGGGCAGGACCACCGGGCGCTCGTGGTTCTGGCGCTCACGATGGCATCGTCGGGGACGTTCCTGCACACCGGCCTCAAGCTGCCGTATTACATGTTTTTCGGAACCGATCGAAAGCTGGAAGGGCGCGAGCCGCCTCGCAACATGCTGGTTGCCATGGCGATTGCGGCGGTGTTTTGCATCGTGATTGGCGTGTTCCCGGGGCCGCTCTACGCGCTCCTTCCCCATCCTGTCGCCTTCGAGCCCTATACGGACGCCCACGTCACCGAGAGCCTCGCTCTGCTGATGTTTACGGCGCTGGGCTTTGTCCTGTTCCTGAAAGCGCTCGATCCGGAAAACACTGTTAGCATCGACACGGACTGGTTCTACCGAAAGGGCGCGCAGGCCTTCCTGTGGTTCGCCGAGAAGCCGCTGGCGCGCTATGAAAAGGCAGTGAGCAACGTGTCCGACTCCGTTGCGCTGCCGCTCCTGCACGGGACGGCGCGGGCCGGACTGCGGGTCGATCTCAATGGTGTCGATGCCGCCGTGAATGGCCTCGCCCGCGCGATCCTTGTTGGCGGTGGCGCGCTCCGGCGTCTGCAGACCGGCGTCGTCACTCACTACGCGCTCGCCATGATCGCCGGTGTGATCGCGGCGGTCGCCGTTTTTGCCGTCGTGTGGCAGTAGGAGGTGTGATGGCGTTCCCTCTGCTCAGCCTGATCGTCCTCGTACCCGCCGCCGGGGCAGCGGTTGTGATGTTCCTGCGCAGCGACGATCTCGTGCGATGGGCGGCACTTACCGTCACTTTACTCGACCTGGCGCTCGCCATCGTGATGCTTGCCGGTTTCGACACCGGGACCTCCGGGATGCAATTCGTCGAGAGGCGCCCATGGGTGCCGGCGCTCGGCATTACCTTTGCGCTCGGCGTCGACGGGATCAGCGCGCTCTTCGTGTTTCTCACGGCGCTGCTGGGCTGGATCTCGGTGCTCGCCTCATGGATCGCCATCGACCGCAAGGTGAAGCAGTTCACGATCAGCCTGCTGGCGATGCAGGCCCTGATGCTGGGTGTGTTCTCGGCGCTCGACCTCTTCCTGTTCTACGTTTGCTGGGAAGCGATGCTGATCCCGATGTATCTGATCATCGGCGTCTGGGGCGGCGACGGTCGGGTCTATGCGGCATTCAAGTTCTTCCTCTACACCTTGGCGGGCAGCCTCCTGTTCCTGGTCGGGATCATCGTGCTGTACTTCGAGGGCGGCAGGACCTTCGACATCCTCGCCTTGATGGCGCTTGACCTGCCGTTCGAGGTTCAGTCCTGGCTGTTCTTCGCCTTCCTCGTGGCATTCGCAGTCAAGGTGCCGATGGTGCCGTTCCATACCTGGCTGCCGGACGCCCATGTGCAGGCTCCGACGGCGGGCAGCATCATCCTCGCCGGAGTGCTTCTGAAGATGGGCGCCTACGGCTTCCTGAGGTTCTCACTGCCAATGCTGCCGGAGGCTTCGGTATATTATTCGACCCTGATGATGGCGCTCTCGGCACTCGCGATCGTCTATGGCGGCCTGCTTGCGCTGGCGCAGGACGATCTGAAGAAACTGGTGGCCTATTCCAGCATCAGCCACATGGGTTTCGTGACGCTTGGGATTTTTGCCCTCAACCCGCTCGGCCTCCAGGGCAGCATCCTGCAGATGTTCAATCACGGCGTGACGACCGGCGCGCTGTTTCTGTTCGTTGGCCTGATCTACGAGCGGACCCACACCCGCAGCATCGCCGACTATGGCGGACTGATGAAGGTCGCGCCTGTCTACACCGGATTTCTGGCGCTGTTCGTGCTGTCCTCGATGGCACTGCCGGGGACGAATGCGTTCGTCGGCGAGTTGCTGGTGCTGTCGGGCGGGTTTGCGGCCAACCTTGCCCTTGGCGCGATCGCAGTTTTGGGGGCATTGTTGGGCGCGGCCTATTTGCTCGGCATGTATCGGAGAGTGGCGCTTGGCCCGGCGAACGTCGGTGCGCGGTTCAAGGTCCGCGATGTCAATGGCCGCGAGATGGCAGCGATCCTGCCGCTCGCCGTCTTCGTGCTCTGGGTCGGGCTCTACCCAAAGCCCTTTCTCGCCATCATCGATAGCTCGGCGATGCATCTCTTGCAGCAACTCCACGACAAGGGGAGCGGCCCATGACCGCCGCAGCGCTCCTTCCGTCGATCCTAGCGAGCCTGCCCGAAATCACCGTGGTTGCGGGAGCCTGCATCCTGCTGATCGTCGGACAGTTGGTGCCGAAGGGACAGGAAGCCATCATTGTCTGGGCCTCGGTCGCAGTCGTGCTCTTTGCCGCCCTGGCAACATTCACGCTGTCGGGTGGGCCGCCGGCCTATGCGGGCATGTTCGTGGCCGACCCGTTCTCCGTCTTCTTCAAGTCGCTGTTCTACCTGGCGGTCGTCCTGACGTTTCTGCTCTCGCGTAATTATGCCGACATTGAGGGGATCGGCGGCAGCGAATACTACGTGCTGTTGCTCCTTGCACTTTCCGGCATGATGATCATGGCCTCGGCCATCGATCTCCTGTCGATCTATGTCGGCCTCGAATTGATGGTGCTCTGCACCTACGTGCTGACCGGCTTCCTGCGGCGTGAACAACGGTCAAACGAGGCGGCGTTGAAATACGTGATCCTCGGCGCGGTCTCGACCGGGATTTTCCTCTATGGCGTCTCGCTGGTCTACGGCCTCACCGGCACGACGCAACTGGACCGGATGGCGGCGGCCGTCACCGGCGATCCGCTCGATCCGGGCCTGCTGCTGGCGGTGGTCTTCATCGTCGCCGGACTGGTCTTCAAGATTGGCGCGGTACCGTTCCACATGTGGGTGCCGGATGTCTACGAGGGCGCACCGACGACGATAACCGCCTTCATGTCTGTCGGGCCCAAGGCGGCGAGCTTCGCGGTGATCCTCAGAGTGTTCCTCAACCCCCTTGTTGCCGGCTCCAATGTCTGGATCATATTGGCCGTGATCGCGGTGGTGACGATGGCGCTCGGCAGTTTCGTGGCGCTGGTGCAGGATAATTTCAAGCGCCTGCTCGCCTATTCCAGCATCGCCCATGCTGGCTTTGCCATTTTCGGCATCGTAGCCGGCGGTGCCGACGGGATCGCCAGCGTGATGCTCTACCTGCTGATCTACACCTTCATGAATCTCGGTATCTTCGGTGCCGTCATCATGATGCGAAACGGCAATTTCTCGGGCGAGGTTATCGAGGAGTATGCGGGTTTCGCCAAGATGCATCCGGGGCTGGCATTGTTGATGTTGCTCTATCTGTTCTCGCTCGCGGGCATTCCGCCGACAGCCGGCTTTTTCGCCAAGTTCTATGTGCTGGTGGCGCTCGTCGAACGTGGTTTCGTCTTGCTGGCCGTGATCGCAGTGCTCTTGAGCGCTGTTGCCGCCTATTTCTACATCCGTATCGTCATGGTGATGTTCATGCGCGAGCCGGCGCGGGAGTTCGAGCCGGCGCTAACGCCCCTGGTCGGTGCTGCTCTCGCCGTCACTGCCGCCGGCACTGTCGGCATCGGTTTGTTTCCTGCGTGGTTTCTAAGGCTGGCGCAGCAGTCGGCCTTCGGCGGCTGAGCGATCGGATTTGCATTGGCCTATCCGACGGAATAAACTAGCAGTTTAGGAAAGGAATGCCCTTCGTCGCTTCCCTGGGGCGACCGCGTTACCGGCCTGAATGAGTCGATCGCGGCTTGTGCAACGCCCCCCGATAGGTGACAGGGCTGCGCGATATGTCTGCAGCGGATTTCCTGCCGGTACTTATCATGATCGCCGGAATTGTTCTGGTGGCGGGGGTGACGCTATTTGTTTCCTCGCTGTTGCGGCCGTCCAATCCTTACCCCGAAAAGAACATGCCCTATGAATGCGGCATGGACCCATCAGGCGAGGCAGCCGGCGGGCGGTTCAGGGTGCAGTTCTTCATCCTCGCGATCCTCTTGGTCGTCTTCGATGTCGAGGCGATGTTTCTCTTCCCCTGGGCCGTCGTCCTCAAAGAGATCGGTATCGTCGGCTATCTTGAGATGTTCGTCTTCATCGTGCTGCTTCTCGTGGGTTTCGCCTATGCCTGGCTGAAGGGAGCGCTGGAATGGGAGGAATAGGAAACACGATCCAGGATAGCGTCCTGTTCACCACGGCCGACAGCGTCATCAGTTGGAGCCGAAGATCGGCCCTGTGGCCCGAAACCTTCGGGATCGCCTGCTGCGCGATCGAAATGATCTCGGCGGGCTGCGCGCGCTATGATCTAGATCGGTTCGGCGTGGTGTTCCGCCCGTCGCCGCGGCAGTCCGACGTGATGATCATCGCCGGCACCGTCACCCGGAAATTCGCTCCTGTCGTGCGCCGGCTCTACGACCAGATGCCCGAGCCGCGCTGGGTGATCGCCATGGGCACCTGTGCCATATCGGGCGGCGTCTACAACACCTATGCCGTCGTGCAAGGCTCTGAGACCTTCGTGCCGGTCGATGTGCACGTGCCTGGCTGTCCACCGCGCCCCGAGGCGCTGATGCACGGTTTCCTGCTGCTGCAAGAGAAGATCAAGAGGTCCCGCGCACTGGCCGGAACGCCTCTCGATCGGGCTGCGGCATCATGAGTGTGGAGCCGTCTCTCAATCGCGCTCCAATCCTGGAGCGCTTCGGGCAAGCGATCGAGGATCTCGGCACCGCGCATGACATCGATGTCTTTGCCGTTCCGCCTGAAAAGATCGTCGAGTTCTGCCGTTTCCTGAAAGACCAGCCGGAGCTCCGGTTCAATTTCCTTTCCGACATCTGCGGGGTTGACCACTATCCCGAAACACCGCGCTTCGAGGCGGTGTACCACCTCTATTCACTGCCCAATCGTTGGCGGGTCCGCATCAAGTGTCGACTTGGCGATCCGCCCGAAGTCCCCTCTGTCACCGGGGTCTGGCGCACCGCCAACTGGCACGAGCGAGAGGCATGGGACATGTATGGCATCCGCTTTCTGGGACATCCCGATTTGCGCCGGATCTACATGTGGGAGGGCTTCGAGGGCTTTCCCCAGCGCAAGGATTTCCCGCTCAGGGGTTACAAGGACAAGCTGAACCCGTTTGGTGCCGAAGGTCCGCCGCCGACACAGCCCGACCTCGCCACCCGGGACATTCCATAGGGAGGGAGAAGGCAAGGTGCGCGCGGTTTTCCGTTCGGACGGATCCGAAATCATCGTGAACTACGCGGGCCGATCGACGCCGGAGAGTTGAGATGACCGAAGTCACCGAGCTCACGAGACCGGAAGGTGAAGCGCTCAATAGCAAGGAAGTGCTTCTCAACCTCGGACCACAGCACCCCAGCACCCATGGGGTCCTCCGGCTCGTCCTCCAATTGGACGGCGAGTATGTCGAGCGCGTCGATCCCCATATCGGCTACCTGCATCGCGGCACCGAAAAACTGGCGGAGAGCTTTACCTATACCCAGATCTTCCCGCTGACCGATCGGCTCGACTATCTCTGCCCACCGTCCAACAACCTGGCCTTCGCGCTCGCGGTCGAGAAACTGCTCGGCATCGAGGCGCCGATCCGGGCGCAATATATCCGCGTGATGATGGCGGAACTCGCGCGCATCTCCGGTCATCTTTTGATCACCGGTGCGCTGCCGATGGATCTCGGCGCCATGACCGCACTGCTTTACGTCATGCGCGAGCGCGAAATGATCATGGATCTCCTGGAAATGATCACCGGCGCGCGCATGCACACCTCCTTCTGTCGGGTCGGCGGCGTGCGCGAGGACCTGCCTGACGGGTTCTTTGCGAAGATCAGGGAGTTTTGCGACATCTTCCCGAACCGGATTCGCGACTACGAGCGGCTTCTCGAGAAAAACCGGGTGTTCCTCAAGCGCACTCAGGGGATCGGGGTGATCGCTGCCGAGGACGCCATTGATCTCGGCCTGAGTGGCCCCAACCTGCGGGCTTCCGGCGTCGACTGGGACATCCGCCGCGACGAGCCTTACGAGATTTACGACCGGCTTGAATTCAATGTCGTCACCCGCGAGGAGGGCGATTGTTATGCGCGTTGGCGGTGCCGGGTCGATGAGATGCGTGAAAGCATCCGGATCATCGAACAATGCATCGAGCAGATGCCTGAGGGGCCGTTCCAGATCGACATGCCGACCGTCGCATTCCCCGTCGACAAGGAGCGCGTGCATTGCTCGATGGAGGCGTTGATCCAGCATTTCGACCTGTCGGCCTATGGCTTCAACGTGCCGAAGGGCGAGGTCTATTCGGCAATCGAGGCGCCCAAGGGCGAGCTGGGCTTCTACATCATCAGCGACGGCTCGCCGAAGCCGTTCCGCATGAAGGTCAGGGCGCCCTCATTCGTCAACCTCCAGGCCGTCTTCGGGGTGACGAACGCCCGTTATCTGGCGGACATGATCGCCGTGCTCGGCAGCCTTGATCCCGTGATGGCGGAGGTAGACAAGTAGCGGGGATTTGGACGTGATGACGATGCGCGAAAAGATCGAACAGGCGGCGGCGCGGTACCCCGATCGGCGGTCGGCGATCATGCCCGCGCTTCTGATCGCGCAGCGGCAACATGGCCATTTGCCTGGGCCGGTGCTGGAGGAGGTGGCAGAAATCCTCGGTGTCGAGCGGATCTGGGTCTACGAGCTTGCGACCTTCTACACGCTTTTCCACACCGAGCCGGTGGGGAAGTTTCATCTGCAGCTCTGCGACAATGTTTCCTGCATGCTGCGGCGATCGGAGGATCTGCTGAGGCATCTGGAGGACGTTCTCGGGATCGAGAAGGGCGGCACGACTGCGGATGGCCTGTTCACGCTCTCGACCGTCGAATGCCTGGGGGCCTGCGAGATGGCCCCGGTGATGCAGGTCGGCGACGACTATCACGGCAATCTCGACATTGCGCGGATAGATGCGCTCCTCGCACGGCTGCGCGCGACGGTGCCCCACTCGATCGGCGCCGATCTTGCGGCTGCGGAACCACCGGGGGAATAGCGCCATGTTCGAGCCGGTTCTTTTGAAGAACGTGTACGTGCCGGATGGACATCTCATCGCCACCTATGAGGCTGGCGGCGGCTATCGGGCGCTTGAGAAAGCGCTCAAGGAATACACGCCCCACGACATCGTCGAGCTCGTAAAGAGATCGAACTTGCGCGGCCGCGGCGGAGCCGGGTTTCCGACGGGGATGAAATGGAGCTTCGTGCCGAAGCGGGCCGATAAGCCGAAATATCTCTGCTGCAACGCCGACGAAGGAGAGCCCGGAACCTTCAAGGATCGGATTATCATGGAGCGGGACCCGCATCAGCTGATCGAAGGCATGGCCATCAGCGCCTACGCGATCGGGGCCGAGGTCGCCTATGTCTACGTCCGCGGGGAGTACGTGCTGGCGATCCGACGCCTGGAACAGGCGATCGCAGAGGCCGAGGCCAAGGGGTATCTCGGAGCGCGGATATTAGGCTCGGATTTCAATTTCGTCGTGCACGTCCACTGCGGCGCTGGCGCCTATATCTGCGGCGAGGAGACAGCGATGCTCGACTCGCTCGAGGGCAAGAGAGCGCAGCCGCGCCTGAAGCCGCCGTTCCCGGCGGTCGCGGGGCTCTATGCCAGCCCGACGGTCATCAACAATGTCGAGACCCTGGTCTGCGTGCCGCATATCGTGGCGCGCGGCGCCGATTGGTTCCGCGGCATCGGGCCGGAGAAGAGCCCCGGCCCGAAGCTTTATTGCGTCAGCGGGCATGTGCGCAAACCGGGGCTTTACGAACTGCCGATGGGAATTCCGCTTCGCGAGCTCATCGAGGATCATGCCGGCGGGCCGCCGACCGGGCGCAAGATCAAGGCGGTGATCCCAGGCGGTGTTTCCGCGCCGGTGATCCCGGAGCAGGGCCTGGACGTCGGGATGGATTTCGACTCGCTTGCCGCCGTTGGCTCCATGCTCGGCTCGGCCGGGGTGATCGTCGTCGACGACACGACCTGCATGGTCAGGGTCGCCACCCGGATCATCGAGTTCTTTCACCACGAGTCCTGCGGCAAGTGCACGCCCTGCCGCGAGGGCTTGAACTGGGTAGTGAAAGTGCTCCGCCGGATCGAGGCTGGCGAGGGCGCAGCCGGCGACATGGAGCAGCTGGACATGCTGTGCAAGGGCATTTTCGGCAATACCTTTTGTGCCCTGGGGGACGGCGCGGCTATGGGCTTGCGGGCCTCGCTGACGCACTTCCGCGATGAATTCGTCGCCCATATCGAGGAGCGGCGCTGCCCGTTTGTTTGAGGGACGCCCTCCGCGAGGGCGCGAGTAAGTCATGGTAAGCGTTACGATCAATGGACAAACACTCGACGTTGATGCCGGCACGACGGTGCTGCAGGCCGCGCAGCGATTGGGCATCGAGATTCCGACCTTCTGCTACCTGAAGCGCCTGCCGCCGCTTGCCTCCTGCCGCATGTGTCTTGTCGAGATCGAGGGACTGCGCCGGCTGCAGCCGTCCTGCGCCACCGCGGTCACGGACGGCATGGTCGTGCGAACCGACACGCCGCTGATTGATGAAACGCGTTCATCCATGCTCGACATGCTGCTCGCCAACCACCCGCTCGACTGTCCGATCTGCGACAAGGGCGGCGAATGCGAACTTCAGGACATGGTGATGGCCTATGGCCCGGGGAAAAGCCGCTTTCGTGATCCCAAGCGCGTCTTCCACTCCCGCGACATTCGGCTGAGCCCAGTCGTCATCATGAATGTCAACCGCTGCATCCAGTGCCAGCGCTGTGTGCGGATGTGCGAGGAGGTCGTCGGCGCGGTCGCCCTTGGCACCGTCGAGAAAGGCATGGATACGGCCGTCACCGGGTTCGAGGGTAGTCTCGCCAGTTGCGACCAGTGCGGCAACTGCATCGAGGTCTGCCCGGTTGGCGCACTGATGAGCTTCCCCTATCGCTACAAGGCACGGCCCTGGGACCTCGCCGAGACCGACACCGTCTGCCCGCATTGCGGCACCGGCTGCCAGGTGACCGTCGGGGCGCGCAAAGGCGAGTTCATGCGGGTCCGCTCCAAGGAGGAGCACGGCGTCAACCGCGAAACGCTCTGCGTGCGTGGCCGCTTCGGCCTCGACTTCATCGAGGGACATGATCGGATCAAGCGACCGATGATCCGTCGCGATGGCGTCCTGGTTCCGGTTTCCTGGGATGAAGCAGGAGCCTATCTGCGTCGGCGGCTGGCAGCGGTCGAAAACAAGGCAGCTGGCGGAATTGTCTCGCCGCGCCTGCCGAACGAGGTGCTCTATCAGTTCCAGAAACTGATGCGCACTGTCTTCGGAACCAATAACATCGACTGCTCGTCGCGCTGGTCTACTCCCTTCGATGCGCTCGGCCCGGTGATGGCGAACTACACGCGTGCGCCGCTGAAGGAGGTGATCGGCGTCGATCGCGTGCTCGTCATCGGTGGCAATGTGACGGAGGAAAACCCGGTTACCGAATATCTGCTGCGGGATGCCGCCCGGCGGCGGCGCACCGGATTGCTCATGCTCACGACGCGGCCGTCCCGTCTCGACGCCGATGCCGATGTCGTGGTTCGCGTGGCCCCCGGCGGGGAGGCCGCGAGCCTGGCGGCCGTGGTCGCTCGACTTGCGGTGGCGGCCGGTGAGAAACTGACGGTCGACGCTCTTGACGAGATGGGCGTGACAAACGGCGGGCCGGCGGGCAATGGCAGCGACGGACCGGATCGTCTGGCCGCCGCGCTCAACGAAGGCAGCACCGTCACCGTGCTTGTCAGTGTCGACCTCCTGAGGTCATCCGAAGCGCGCGCGTCGTTGCTGCAGCTCAGCAATCTGTTGCAACTTCTCCGCCTCCTCGGCAAGGCCCCGGCATTGCAGATCCTCTTCGACCGCGCCAACCAATTGGGCGCCTGGGACATGGGGGTCGCAGCGGGTGCCTTGCCGGGGCTGCAGGCGATCGCCGACGATACGGTGCGTGCCGCTCTTGCCCGGAACTTGGCGGCCGAAATCCGCCATGAGCCGGGCGCCGATCTCGACGGGATGCTGGATCTCTGCGCCGCTGGGCAGATGGGCGTGCTCTATCTCGTCGGAGCCGACCCGCTGATCGCCTATCCGGACAGGGAGTTCGTGGCCCGGGCGCTCGGTGCCGTCGATCTGCTGATCGTGCAGGACAGTTTCCTGACTGAGACGGCGGGTCTCGCCGAAGTCGTCTTGCCGGCAGCGGGCTACGGTGAAGAAGCCGGCAGCTTTACCAACAATGAGGGACGCGTCCAACAGGTGCGCAAGTTCCGGGAACCGGTGTTCGAGGCGCGAGGCAATCTCGCGATCTTCGATCTTGTCGCAGCTTCGCGCGGCCAAACATTGCAGCATTCGACGCAGGTCGAGATTTTCGAAGAGATCGCCCGGCTGATCCCGGCCTATCAGGCGTTGACTTGGGCCGGGCTTGGCGCCGACGGTGCCTTTACCAAGGCCGGTCCGACGCCGCCGGCGGGCGCTTTCCGCGCTCCGCCACCTGTCTTACAGGCGAGCGACGGGCTCATGCTCGTCACGGGCAACTGCCTGTTCCACAATGGGTATCTTTCGGAGCGCTCGGAGGTCCTGAACACGGTCGCCAACGACCCCTATGTCGCTTTGAGTGCTGAGAATGCTGCGCAGCTCGGCCTTTCGGACGGCGATCAGGTGGTCGTTCGTTCGACCCGCGGGGCGCTGACGGCGCGGCTCAAAGTCGAGAAGGCGTTTCCCAAGGGCCTCGTCTTCGTTCCCGAAAACTATCGGTCTTTGCGCCTCAACAGCCTGATGCGGCGAGGTGAATACCCGTGTCCGGTCGAGGTTCAAAAGGCGCAAGCTGCGCACGAGATCGACGCCAGCGCCCGAATCTGGCGCGGAGCGTGAGGATTGGGCACGAAACACTCGCAAGGCGTGGCGTTATCCAGCCGGCGCGAAGCGACATCAATGATAACCAGCGCCAGCAATGTATTCGTGCAGATGCCGCTCCGTGCGCTGCGCCTCGTCCAGCCGATGCTTGACCACGTCACCGATGCTGACGACGCCGACAATGGCCTCCTCCTCCATCACCAGCACGTGACGCGTCCGCCGCTGGGTCATGATCGACATCACCAGGGGCAGGCCATCCAGAGTGGAACAGATCGCTACATTGCGGTTCATGATGTCGGCAACCGGCATCAGCGCTGCCTCGGGACCGTATTCCGCAAGCGCGTTGCAGCAATCTCGTTCCGACAGCGTGCCGAGATACCTTCCTGGCGCGTGGCTGACGACCACGAAGCCGATGTTGTTGTCACGAAAGAGCCGCAGGACCTCCACCATCGTCTGGTCGGGAGCGACTGTGATCACCCCGACGCCCTTGTCCTTCACGATTTCACCGACAAACATCTGAGCCTCCTATCTTCGCGCCCCGGTTTGATTCCTTCACGTTCGCCGGATGTTGCGCCACCAGTTGTAGCCATGCGGCTCGCTCGTCTCGACCAGCACATCCTGTTCCGTGTTCAGACGCGCAGCGACGACGCCACCGCCGGTCATTGCTTTTCCAGGTTTGCCAAGCAGATCATCACGTCCGATCACAAGGTCGCGTGACGAGAAACTCGAGAACTCATACTGCTGGCCAAGGGCGATGGCGTCCGCCGGGCAAGCGTCCTCGCACAGGCCGCAGAACAGGCACCGGGCCGTGTCGATCTCGAATTTTGCTGGGTGGCGGTTGCCGTTTTCGTCCTCATAGGGGACGACCTCAATGCAATCGCAGGGGCAGATGCGAGCGCAAAGTTCGCACGCGACGCATTTGATTTCGCCCTCTTCATCCCGTTTCAGGAAGTGATGGCCGCGATAGCGCGAGTAGGGGAGCCATTTCTCCTTGTCCGGATACTGCATGGTCACGGGCCTGGAGAACATATAGCCAAAGGTCAGCATGAAAGCTTTTGCCAGATCGACAAAAAGCGCCCAGCCGATCCATGTTCCAGCTCTGTCGACTATGCGTGACATCGTTGCGTCGTTCTACAGCGGCGTGCGTTCCACCGCAGGAGGGTCGCTGTAGTCCCTTCGATCGCTGCACGTTCTTTCCTGAGATCGACACCGATCCAGGGAAACACGTGGAGAAGCCGCCATGGCTCCTAAGTAAAAGCAATACCAGTAATAATTATGTTCGCCATCGACAGAGGAAGCAAGACCTTCCATCCGATCGCCATCAGTTGGTCATAACGATAGCGGGGCAAGGTGAAGCGGAACCACATAAATACGTAAATGAAGAATGCTACCTTGAGCGCAAACCACAGAAGCGGCGGCAACGGGATCAAGACGCCGTTCCAGCCGCCAAAAAACAGGATGACCGAGAGGACCGATACCAAAAGCACGATGACATATTCGCTGACCATGAAGAACGCGAAACGGATACCGCTGTACTCGGTGTGGAACCCGGCGCCGAGATCCCCTTCCGCCTCGGCCAGGTCGAAGGGAATGCGTTGCGCTTCGGCCAATCCCGCGACGAAGAAGACGAAGAACCCGATCGGCTGATACACGATGTTCCAGAGGTCGCTCTGGGCGCGCACAATGTCCACGAGGCTCATCGACTGCGCCAGCATGACGACGCCGATGACCGCGAAACCCATGGGGATTTCGTAGCTGATCATCTGCGCGCAGGTCCTGAGACTGCCCAGGACCGCGTATTTGCTGTTGGCGGCCCAGCCGCCGAAGATGACGCCATAGACTTCCAGCCCGATCACCGCGAAGACGAAAAGCAGCGCCACGTTCAGGTTGGAAACGTAGAGGGTGATCTCGGCATTGAGCACTGAGATCGTCTCGCCGAAGGGAATGGCGACGAACACGACAAAGGGTGGCGCGAGCGCCAGGATTGGCGCCAGTTTGAACAGGAAACGGTCGGCCTCTGCGGGAATGTGGTCTTCCTTCGTCAGGAGCTTGATACCGTCGGCCACGGGCTGCAGCAGCCCATGCCACCCGACGCGCATGGGACCCATCCGCTGCTGCATGTGGCCGGCAATCTTGCGTTCCAGCCAGGTCAAAGGCAAAGGCAGGAGAAGCAGCATTGCGATCAGCAACGCGATCTTGATGGCGATCAGGCCAAGGGCGAAGAGAACTTCCATGTTCCGCGGCCACCTAGAGCATGTCGCGCAACGTGTGCAACGGTTTTGCGCCCACGACATGCGGAATATCAAAAACCTAAAGCGCAAGAAGCGAACTTGAAGGATCGCGACGCGCTCTACTGTATGTTTCCTTTAATCGTACGCGATTAAAGGACAAAAACATGCAGCAATTCAAAATGCTACAGCGACCTTTGCGCGTCTAATCAGAAGCGCGGCGCTGTCGACAACAGGCTGATACGCGACTGGAGTTGGCCCAACTTCCCGATTGAGGGCTTCGGGCAACTTCCAACTCAGTTCATTTTCTCACGAAACGGCGGCCGTGGACAAGCGGGCGTTTCCGGAAGTGTGCTTGACGGTGAAAGCCGACCGTCAAGCGAGCCTATTGCCTCGTTGCTATCATGCTTTTGGTGGGCCGCCGGCTTTGGTTTTTCTTCCTTTCACGACGCCCGCCTCGTCATAGGCATCAATCCCAGCGGCGACAGATACGTTCAAGGCCGGTCGGTTCGGTTCGTGGTGCTTGACAATGGCCATATACTTGGAATATTGGGTAATCGATAACCCAACGGAAAGAGCCAAGTTGACAATCTCGCTTTCTGACATCGCGGAGCGTGCGGGCGTCTCGGTGAAGACGGTTTCCGGTGCATTGCATGGCGGCTCCGCCCGCATGTCGGATGAAACGCGCCAGAAGGTCAAGGCGATTGCCGAGGAACTTGGCTATGTCACGAACCTTGCCGCTCGTGGTGTCCGGCAGGGGTGGCTGCCGCTCGTCGGCGTCGTTTCCGATGGGCTGATTACCTCGCCGTTTGCCACTGAGATCGTTCGGGGATTGGACGGCGCGGCCCGCAGCGCCGGCATGGCCGTCTTCGCGGTCAATCACAGCACCGGACAGTCGATCGGCTCGGTGCTCGACGAAGTGCAGCAATTCCGGCCGCGCGCCGTTGCCTACGCCGCCATGTACCACAAGGACGTTGATTTACCCGGGACACTGGCCGGCGCAGTCGGCGTGATGATCAATTGCCGTGAGGCTGCCGGGCGGGTGACGTCACTGGTGCCCGACGAGGAGGGTGGGGCGCGCGAAATCATCCGCTACCTGTTGGCCGCCGGTCGACGCCGCATCGCCTTCATCAATCTACCGGGCATTCTCGCTGGCACGTTGCGCGAGAAGGGCTTTCGCGCTGCGCTTGAGGAGGCGAGCATTGAGCCACTCGGCGTGTTCCCGGCGGTGCGCCGCAGCGTCTACAGCGACCGCGCGCCAAGTCTTGTCGCTTCGCATGTGGACGCGCTGCTCGCTTCCGGTCAAAAGCCGGACGCCATATTGTGCGGCAACGACCGCGTGGCAATGGAAGTCTATGCGGCGCTTGCCCGCGCTGGCTGTCGCATTCCTGACGATATTGCAGTGGCGAGTTTTGACAACCAGGTCGAACTTGCCTCCCGGCTGGATCCGCCATTGACCACGATGGCCCTGCCGCACCGCGCCATGGGGCGCCTCGCCATGGAGATCCTTCTGGCTGGGCAACCTGAACCGCCGCATCTGCGGAAATTGCCCTTCCACCTGGTCGAACGGGCATCAGTCTAGGAATCAGTTTCAATCGCATTCAAACGGAGGAGAACTTTCATGACTGCGCAATTGGGTAATCGTTTACTTCGCACACTTCTTGCCACTGCAGCGCTCCTTGGGGCTGCCGGTATGGCCGAGGCAAAGACTGTCGTTCATGTCATGCACCAGGGGGATCCGGGCTGGGTGAAAGCCTACGGCGATGTCGCCAAACGTTTCGAGGAGGCAAACCCGGATATTGACGTCGAGATGATCTACGCACCGCACGACGCCTATAACGAAAAGTTCAGCGCTGCGGTGATGGCCAAGCAGCTTCCGGACGTAATGGAACTCGACGCGCCGTTCCTGGCAAACTACGTCTGGTCTGGCTACCTGCAGCCGATCAAGCCGCTCGTTGATCAGGATCTCCTCGATGACATGACGAGCTCGAACATCTCGCAGGGCACCTATCCGATCGACAAGGACCTCTATGCGATCGGCCTCACCGATTCCTCGGTCGTCCTCTATGGCAACAAGAAATACCTCGAGGCCATCGGCGCGCGCATTCCAAAATCCGTCGATGACGCTTGGACGCGCGAGGAGTTCGAAGGTTATCTCGAAAAGCTCTCCAAGCTCGAAGGCGTGAAGTGGCCGATCGACACGTTTCGCGGTTACGGCATCAAGACGGAATGGATCACCTATGCTTACGGCCCGCTCCTCGAAAGCGCCGGCTGCGATCTGATCGATCGCAAGACCTGGACTGCGAGCGGCACGCTCGATAGCGAAGCCTGCGTCAAGGCGCTCACCATGATGCAAACCTGGGTGAAAAATGGCTGGGTCGTCCCCACGTCGTCCGGCACCAACCAGTTCTATGCCGAAGGTCAGCCGGCCGCACTCGCGATGGGCGGGCACTGGTTCTACGCGGAGGCCGCCGCGGCGATGAAGGACGATATCGTCGTCATGCCGCTGCCGAAGATCGGCGAGAGGGGCGTTAGCCCCAATGGTACCTGGATCTGGGGCATTTCGGCGACATCCGAGAACCCTGAGGCCGCCGGCAAGTATCTGAGTTTCCTCTTGAAGGACAAGGAATACCGCGAATACGCCAAGACCCAGTCGGCCTATCCGGGCCTCAAGAGCTTCGCGGCGGAATCGCCGCTCTACGCAGAAGGCGGGCCGCTTGCCGTGGCCTTCGAACAGGCCTCGAAGACGGCGGTCGCGCGTCCGCCGCACCCGGCCTACCCGACGATTACCTCGGCCTTCATGCAGGCGGTCGACAAGATCTTCAACGGTGGCGACGCACAGGAAGCCCTGACGGCTGCAGCCAAGAAAATCGACCAGGATATCGAGGACAACGCTGGCTATCCGCCCTTCGACGAACAGCACTAAGGCGCTTTTGCGGGGCCGGTGAGTTGGCCGGCCCCGCAGCCACTCGGGAGGATGAGCGATGAGGAGGAGACCATGACTTTGCAACAGACGTCCGCGCCGGCCATTCCGCGCTCGGGCAGGCGGCACGACCGGCAGCGGTTCTGGCAGGAAGTTGCCATGATCGCGCCCGCCGTACTGCTGCTCGCAACCTTCCTGATCACGCCGTTCCTTCTGTCCTTCTGGACGGCGATGACCAACCAACCGCTCGTGCCGCGCCCGACGCCGGTGCGTTTCGTCGGCCTCCTGAACTTTCAGCGGGTCTTCACCGACCCGTTGTTCTGGACGTCGCTCTGGAACGTCACGCGTTTCACGGTCTGGGTGCTGCCCGTTCAATGCGGCCTTGCTTTCCTGACGGCGCTGCTGCTCCACCAGAAGCTGCCGATGCGCAATCTTTTACGCGGCATGTTCTTCCTGCCGGCGATCACCTCCATGGTAGTGGTCTGCGTGATCTGGGGCACGCTGTTCCAGTATCCGAGCGGTCCTCTCAATCAGATCGTTGGTTTCCTTTCCGCCGGTGCGATCCAGCCGATCGATTGGCTTGGCGACCCGAATTGGGCGATGTTCTCGATCGTGTTGCTCTCCGCCTGGCAGGCCTATGGCTTCCAGATGATCATCTACCTCGCAGGCCTGCAGGGTATTCCTGAGGAGCTTTACGACGCCGCCCGCATTGACGGGGCAAGCGCGCTCCGCCGGTTCTGGCACGTCACCATGCCGGGGCTGCGCCCCACCCATGTTTTCGTGCTAGTCATCACCACGATCCAGGCCTTCAAGCTCTACACCCAGGTGGCGATCCTCACCCAGGGTGGGCCGAAGGAAAGCACGGAGACCGTGGTGCACTACATGGTGCGCGCCGGTTTCGAGGAACAGAAGCTCGGTTACGCGTCCGCCGTCTCCGTCATCCTGTTCGTCATCGTTCTCCTGATCGCGCTTCTCCAGCGCAAACTCCTGAGGCGCTTCGATGTCTGATCTCGTGCTCAGCCAGCCCGCCCCGCTGGCCATATCCCGGGGCAACAGCAAGACCGGCCTGCGTATCGTCCAGACCGTTTGCATCTTCATTATCGCGCTGGTGATGATCTCGCCGCTCTTCATGCTGCTCATCGCCAGCCTCAAGGATGATCGCTTCCGCATCCTCGCCGACATGGGCAGCTTCCGAGCCTTCTGGGTGAATGATCCGACGCTCTCGAACTATAGGGAGATCGCCAATTTCTCCGGCGAACTCGCCTATGGCCGCTATCTCTTCAATTCATTGGTGATCCTCGTCGTCACAGTCGTTTCCGGACTGATCATCAATTCCATGGCAGGCTTCGTGCTGGCTTGGGGCTCACTGCGCGGCAAAGCCATCCTGCTTGCGCTCGTCGTCGCGCTCTATGTCATCCCGCAGGAGAGCATCATCATGCCCCTCGTCGTCATGATGTCTCGGGCGGGTTTGACGGATACCTTCGCCGTACAGATTCTGCCCTGGGTGGCGAGCCCGCTCTACGTCTTCCTTTTCTATCAGTTCTTCGCGCAACTGCCGAAGGAACTCTACGAAGCCGCAGAAATGGATGGGGCCTCGATCTTTCGCATCTATCGATCGATCTACATGCCGCTCAGTCTGCCGGCGCTTGCGACGGTTTCGATCCTCATGGGGATCGAAAGCTGGAACCAGTATCTCTGGCCGACGCTCGTCACCCAGACCGATTATGCAAGGCCGATTGCCGTCGCGATCGCGACCTTCTTCGGACAGGACAGCATCTACTGGGACCGCGCCATGGCCGCGTCTGTCCTGATGATGATCCCCGTCCTCATCCTCTACCTCGCATTCCAGCGTTGGTTCGTAAGCTCGTTCGTCGGCTCTGCCGTGAAAGGTTGACTATGACTCTCCAAGCAAAACCTGTGAACGCCGCACTTGAAATCATAGAGACCGACCTTCCTGCCGGGACGGTGTTGCATCTCTGGTTGAAGGCGCGCTCGGCTGGCAGCGAAGCGAAGCTCTTCGTCACCGTTGGCGGCAATGATCTTGCCTCTCCGTCGACCCATCGCGCAGCGGAGTTCGAATTCTTCGCGGTCGCTCTGGAGGCAGGCGGGCGCACGGTGCTCGCCTGCGACGCGACCACAACGGCGGTTTCCGTCGCCTATGCCTTTCATCCGCAGATGGTACTGGAGGAGGGGATCCATGTGCTCTTCTGCGATACCCGCACGGCACCGCCGCAACTGCCGGCCGGATATCACTTCCGGCCGCCCTTCGGTTGGATGAACGACCCGAACGGTTTTGGTCGATTTGCCGGCCGCGGTCATCTTTTCTACCAGCACTATCCGCACGGCCTGCGCTGGAACACCATGCACTGGGGCCATGCCGTCTCAAAGGATTTCATCCGCTGGACGCACCTGCCGATGTTCCTCTTCCCGGCAGACCATCTTTGCGAGACGGACGACGGCCGCGGCGGCGCCTTCTCCGGATCGGCCATCCCCATTTCCGGCTCGAAGGGGGAGGAGATCCGCGTCTTCTATACCGAGCATGTCCGTGACCGCGAGCCGGAAGAACAGATCCAGCTTTCCGCCCTCAGCCGCGACGGTATCGTCGCCGGTCAATCAGAGGTGGTCCTGCCAGTGCGTCCGGATGGCCTGAACCTCACCACCGATTTCCGCGACCCTTATGTGTTCAAGGGCCCGGACGGCCGCTGGAAGATGCTGCTCGGCAGCCGCGACAGGGCGGGCGGCGTCGTCCTGCTCTATGAGACGACGGACCCTGACGGTGCCACCGGCTGGACGTTCCTTGGCATCATTCATCGCGAGGACCGTTTCGGTATGACCGCAGCGGAATGCCCCTGCATGGTGCCGGTCGGCGGCAGGGCCGAAGACCCGGATACCCGCTGGGCGCTGATCTTCGGGTTGCTCACGAGCCGCGACCCCGCCACCGGGCGCCGCAACCTCACCTCCGTCACCGTCGGCCGCTTCGATGGCCGCGCTTTCACGGCGCAGTTCGAGCAGGAACTGGATTTCGGCTCCGACGCCTATGCCTTCCAGGCCTTCGTCGATGGCGACGAGCCGGTCGGCATTGCCTGGCTCGCCAACTGGACGGACTTTTCCAAGAAGGACGATTTTCCGACGGCCATGACCCTGCCGCGTCGTGTGCTTCTCGATGGGGACGCTGTCCTGACGCCGCCTGTCGCAGCAGCCGAGAGCCTCCGCCACGTGCTGCTCGATGAAACGGCGCTTGGCGCCGGCGAGACGGTTCCGCTCGGCAACGGCGCGGTCGAGATCGCGCTCTCGTTACCCAAGCCCGGTACCGCGTTTGCGCTCACTTTCGATCATCCGGACGTCGAGCTCGGCGTGAAGCTTGATGGCGATGGCCTGGCGATCGTCTTCGATGCCGGTACTGGGAAAGCGCCTCCGCGCTACCTCGCGTGCGGCGCCAAACCTTCGGAACTGCGCATCTTCCTCGACGCCGGCTCCATCGAAGTTTTCGCCGACAATGGGCGCTGGACGGGCACCAAGCGCATCCCCGGATTTTCCGCGGCGCGTTCGGCAACGCTGACCGCTGCCGAGGTGAGCGCAAAAATCTGGCAACTCAAGCTTTGAGGGAGGAAGAAAATGGCATCGGTAGCGATCGATCGCATTCTGAAACAATTTGGCGCAGCGTCCGTCATCCACGGCGTTTCCGTGGATATCGAGGACGGCGAGTTCGTCACGCTCGTTGGACCCTCGGGATGCGGCAAGTCCACGCTTCTGCGCATGCTGGCCGGCCTGGAAGACATCAGCGGCGGTGAGATCCGTATCGACGGGCGCGTCGTCAACGAGGTGGCGCCAAAGGAACGGGACATAGCCATGGTGTTCCAGAGCTACGCGCTCTATCCACATATGACGGTCGCCGAGAACATGGGTTTCGCCCTGAAACTCCAAGGCCGCGACAAGGCGACGATCGACAAGCTCGTGAACGAGGCGGCCGGCATCCTGGCCCTCGAACCGTTGCTCGACCGTCTGCCGAAACAGCTTTCCGGCGGCCAGCGCCAGCGCGTCGCCATGGGGCGCGCCATCGTGCGTCATCCCAAGGTGTTTCTGTTCGACGAGCCACTGTCGAACCTCGATGCGAAGCTGCGTGTAACCATGCGCAGCGAAATCAAGGACCTGCACCGACGGTTGGGGACTACCATCGTCTACGTCACGCACGATCAGATCGAGGCGATGACCATGGCCGACAAGATCGTCGTCATGCGCGCCGGCCGCATCGAGCAGGTCGGCAAGCCGCTCGAGCTTTATGATCGCCCTGGCAATACCTTCGTTGCCACCTTCATCGGTTCACCAGCGATGAACCTCTTTGACGGCGCGATAAGCGACGATGGCTTCCGCATCGAGGGTGGACTCTTTCTGCCGCTGCCGGCTGCCATCGGCCACAGCGCGGCCCGCACCTACGGCATCCGTCCGGAAGACCTCGATCTCGCCGAAACGGGCGTCCCGGCAACGGTGCTCACCGTCGAACCGACGGGGGCGGAAACTCATCTTTCGGTGCGGGTCGGTACACAGACAGCTGGGATCGTACTGCATCGCCGGGTGGACCTCGAACCCGATCAGCAGATCCACATCGCTCCAAAGACGGACAAGATCCATCTGTTCGCCGCCGATGGCACGCGGGTCAATTGATCCGCCGGGACGAGGTGCGGTTCCGGCTCAATGCCTTCAATGGCGTGGGCGGCAGGCGCGCAGGGAGAGAACCTGTAGCAATCGTCGCCACCCGTGTGGTCGCGACCAGTTGCGGCTTAGGATGGAACGTCGTCGTCCGAGACCGGGAACGACGATTCGATGGCTGCGCCAATGAAGGCTTTCCGCGAGAGCTGAAGCTCGTCGCCGCGCTCCAAGGCAGCATGGCAGCGATTTCTTGCCCGCTCGTAGAACCATCCGCCTTGCGGCATTTCGCTGAGATATTGCAGCGCATCCTGTGGCCCGTTGATGTAGCGCTCGCCTTTCTCGCCAACCCTGACGGGGCGATCCCAAATCATAGCTTGCATTTGCGTGACCTCCGGTTCGGCGCAGAACGCCTGGCCTGGAAATTTGTTCCGTTGGCGCGGAGAGGTTCAATGGCGACCGCTCCTGATCCCAATCCTGGCGTGCGCCGATGTGTGAGCCGGATTTTCTGGCACAACCTTGCGGGGTAGCGATCAAACTGGCACCTTGCGCTGTGAGGAAAATAACGATGGCCGATACGCAAGCACATTACCGCCTCTACGGCGTTCCGGGCTGGGGCTCCGTTCTTGTCGAAGCGGTGCTGGTGCGCGCGCGGCTGCCCTATACGCTCGAGGACGTCACGGGGTTCGATAGGCCCGGACCGGCCCGGGACCGTCTTCTCGCCGTCAACCCGCTCGCACAGGTGCCGGTGCTCGTCCTTCCCGATGGCACGGTGATGACGGAGAGCGCGGCCATACTCCTTCATCTTGCGGAGACCTATCCGGAAGCCGGACTTGCACCGCCGGTAGGGGACCCGCTTCGCCCCGTCTTTCTCCGTCGTCTGATCTGGCTCGTGACTGCCCTGTACGGGACGTTCACCTACGCTGACTACCCGGAACGCTGGGCTCCGAGCATGCCTGACGAGCTGCGGGGCAGAGTGCTCGGACGTCGCATGGACCTGTGGCGACAGTGGGAGGACGAGATTGCACCTGCGCCGTGGGCGCTCGGAGAGCCGTTCTCGGCGCTTGACATCTGGATCGCAGCGATGACGCGCTGGCGACCGGGACGTGACTGGCTGGCGGCAAATTGCCCAAAGCTGCTCGGTATCGCGCTGCGTGTCGACGCGGATCCCGACCTGCGCGAACTATGGGCGCGCAACTTCAGCACGATTTAAGTCAGCGAGCGCGCTGAGAGGGTGCGCCAGGCCCGTCGGTCATCGACATTGATACGCGACAAAGAACGCCTCTTGCAAAGATACCGACCGCGCGGTATGTTTACGGCTGTCGGGTTAGAAAAAGGGAAAGCCATGAACTCCGCCGTCTTCGCCTATGCGGCTTTGGGGCTCGCAATCATCTTGGAGGTCGCAGGATCTGTATTCTTGCAGAAGTCCGTCCAGTTCACGCGCCTGTGGCCGACACTTGCCATGGTGGCGCTCTATGCGGGGTCGTTCTATTCCCTGACCCACGCAATCAAGGCAATCCCGCTGAGCATTGCTTACGCCATCTGGGGCGGGGCAGGCATCATCCTGACGGCGACGGCCAGCTATCTGATATTCAGACAGGCTCTCGACTTCGCCGCGATCGTCGGCATCGCCTTGATCGTCTCTGGCGTTTTCGTGATCAACCTGTTCTCGCAGACGGCGGTGCACTAGGCGATGAGCTACAGTCGAAAGAAGCAGCCGGAACAGGTACAGCGTGCCTTGCTCGAATGCGCTGCGAAGATCGCTGCGGATCAGGGAATTTCCGGCGTCACGGTGCAGGCTGTCGCCGATAGTGCCGGGGTCACGAAGGGAGGGCTGTTCCACCATTTCCCGTCGAAACAGGCGCTGCTGGACGGTATGGTCGACGCGCTGCTCGAGAAACTCGACGCGGAAATAGATTCGTCCATCGCAGAAGACCCTGTCCCTTACGGAAGCTTCACGCGCGCCTATGTGAAATCCGTGTTTGTCGGGAAGGCATTTGGCTTCGAAACCCCGTGGTCGACCCTGTTTGTGGCGGTGATCGGCGATTCGGTGCTGCGCCGCCGATGGGGTGAATGGTTCGGCGAAAGATTGGAACGGCACAGAGCCACGGATGACGACCTAACACTTAACGTGGTCCGGCTGGCGGCCGACGGGGCATGGCTCTCCTACGTGACCGCCGATTCAAAAGTCGGCGGGCTCGAGCTTGATGCGTTGAGGGCGCACTTGCTGTCGCTGACCGTCAAGCCCCGCTGATCCCACTGGAGTTCCCAGTCCGCCATTCGTCCTGACGCGTCGGCTGCTCCCAGGGCGCGCGGTCCAGGCAAAGGGCGAAAATTACTGGAGCTGCCGGCGTTCCCAACGATCGCGTTGAAGCGCCCCGGGCAGAAACTGCGGCTTTAGCCGGGTGAGCGCCGCCTCTTCAGCAATCCCAACCGCGAGCCGCGAGTTTGGACACCGCGGAGTATCGAAGTGAAGGGCTGAACCGCCAAAGCTCATCAGGCCATCCGTCCACGCACGAGGACGCTTGTGATTTGCTGCTTGTTTACCCGGCACCTTGGGAAACATTTGGGAGCCAAATGCCCTCGGCTCCACGCCATCCGGCAGCCGGGATGTCGCATTTTTGATCGAACTGGCCGATGGGCGCCCGGCGTTCGCAATTCTCCGCGGTTTTGAATTTGTGGCCCGCAATCTGCACAGCATCCGTTTCCGCATGGGCAATGCCACATGTGGAGAGGGTCAGCGCCGTTAAGACGCACAGAGTACTCTTCGGCATATCGCACTCCTCCTGTTTTTTAGGGAATCCTGATTCTACATCAGGTAGAGGAGGCTGGTCTTTAATCATTCCGAAGTAGCGAGGAGGGGTCATGCGCCTCGCCGGTGCAATACATGTAACATCCACCGCAATCGATGGAGAAATCGTGCCCGGCCTTCAGGGATAGTTATATTGTTCGGCATCCTGACCGAAGTGGATCATGCCGATCCCGAGCGTAGCATTCAGGCGAAGGCAGGCGCGACCCTCCCGGGCCCTTGAAGCTCCCGGGGAGATGTCTGCTTCCGATCCAGCACTGGGAAGGTGTTAGGCCACCTCGACCTGAGTATCCTTCGTCGCTTGCGCAATCGACGGAGCCGGAGGCTCCCATTGCAGGTGGGAAGCATTGAGCCGGCGCGCCACGATATCGTGGTTAAGCCATTGGACGGGACCGGACGGTTCTGAAGACGCGCCGAAGATCAGCTGCCCCGTCGCCTCCACCACGAGAGCACTCAGGTGGTCGCTGATCATCACCTTGCTGTCGCGATGCATCTGTGTGATCTCGTTGGACGTGCCGATGGTCAGGTCGGACTGTGCCTGACTGTTCGCCATGGGCCACGCCGAGAAGTCGTAGAACGGACGCATGACCTCGTTGGCCTGCATATCGGTAATCTTCTGGAACACATCCTTCATCGTGAAGCCATCTGCCAGAAGCTGCTGGCAGGCCTGCCACTGGTACTCCGCCCATTGGCCGCCGTTCTCCTTCTTCAACGCAAGCAGCAGCGGTATCAAGGGAAGCTCGATGCCCGTGAAGACGTCGGACGAATTGGTCCGGATCTCGGGGCAGTTGTAGACGGTTGCCTTGATACCCGCCTCCCAGGCTTCCTGCGCGATGCCTTCGAGCCGCATCTTGGCGTAGCCTTGCGTGTAGTTGGTGTAGGTCTGCCAACGGTAGCTCCCGTCAATCAGGACGGCCGTTCCGTGGTAGCCGTAGGCCGTATAGCGGACCTGGCCGCCCGATGCCTCGATGCGCTGCCGGATCGCCGTGCTGAAGTCGATGAGATGCCGGAAGGTGATTGCGGAGACTTCGTCGAAATTCTGCAGGATGAGCTTGCCCATGTCGCTGTCGAGCAGGGCTTGCGACGACATGTGGCGGGCACCGCGACCCTTGTAGATTCGATTGGCAATGACCAGGAAGACCTTCGCTTTCGGGATGCCTCCGGCCATCGTATGGGCGAAAAAGACGTTACGGCCGTCGGCAATCATTCCGTCGAGGACGGCCATGACCTGTTTGAGCGAATTCGTGAACCGCTCGGTGGCGATATTGCGGCACTGTTCGAGGTAGTCCCAGTCGAGCCTGTCGTCTTGCCAGCTCTCCAGCGTCATGTTCGCCAGGAGATCGGTCGCAGTAGGGCCGCCTGCCGGAGCGTCGAGGTCGAAGCCGGCCATCAGGGGTATGTTGATGATCTTGCCGCCGAGTCGGCCTTCGGCGGCAGAGAGTTCCTCGGCGTTAAGAGGACGCAGCGCATTGTTCTCGTCGCGCCGTCCGACCGTGATTCCCACGATCTCCATTCCAACCCGCCGGGCTTCGTCGAGCAAGCCAGTCGCGTATCCGCGACCGAACAACTCGCCGAAGAGGACGAAAACATCTCCTTTGCGAAAGACGTTGTTTTCGGCAAGGCGGTTGAATGCGATCGGGTTTTCCATGCGGTCAGCTCTTCGGTCCGTTGGTCGTCGAGCGGTGGCTCAGACGAACTTTGATCGTCACATGACCACAATGGCTCGCAATGGGAAGTCATTTTAAATGACCGTTCATTTCAAAACGTGAAGTCGCGTAAAGGCCTCTCGGTATCTGACGCCAACTCGGCCGAGATTTGCCTCGGCGCTGCATTCGATATAGAGGCACTCATTGGCCGCTCCGGTTGGAGCCGTCCGCATGACCAAGAGTCACGGCGCAATTCGATACGATGCAGGGAAGAAATGAGCGATCAGAACGACGACTATGTGTATGACGAGGCAACAGGCGAGTGGCGACCCGCCTCCGAAATCGCTGCAGAAAAGGCAAAAGCCGCCGAGGTGCGCGATGCATCGGGCAACGTTCTCGCAGACGGCGACTCCGTCGTCCTGATCAAGGACCTGAAGGTCAAGGGCGCCGGTCAGACTCTCAAGCAGGGAACGGTCATCAAGTCGATCCGCCTCACGGACAATCCGGAAGAGGTCGACTGCCGCCACGATACGATCAAGGGCCTGGTGCTGCGTACCGAGTTCGTCCGCAAGCGCTGAGCCATGGCCCTTCGGCGTTTTGTTGTCCCGTGACGGCGGCGCCGCTTTGGCTGCAACCGACCGGTTGCATCCAATCTGCCGCCGAATGCCGGCGCTCGTCGTGCGAGCGCCGCGACGCGGTCGTTTGGATTGGCTATCTGGACATCGACCGGCAGGGTGGAGTTCTCACTCTCGAACTGGATAGGCGGACCGAAGGGCGGCTCGTCGCCAGCGCTCAGCCCCTCTGTCCTTTCGATAGAATGAAGCCCCACCTTGGCCTAGCGAATCCCAATCTCGCCAGGTCTGTCGTGAAGGGTCGCAATGTCTTCGCGCCGGAAGGGGACCATGTCCCTGTCGACGTGCTCCTGATAGGTTCGGGCATATTCGTGACCCGAATAGACGGCGGCAGCGATGAGGCCGGGTGCCAGGCAGTCGCCTAGCCGGACAACGGTCTTGATGCCGGCATCGGCCCATTCCGCTTCCCGTGCTTTCAGCTCATGCCACAAGGTTTCGTCGGGTAGCCGTGCCGTGACCGGAACGAGTGTGCCGCAGTCGATCTGTCGCGTCTTTGCGCTATAGATGCAGGAGAGCTCGAGCCGATCCTTCGTGCGGCCGGCAAGCGCCATGGCGGGGATGATGTCCACGCCGAGCTCGATGAGACGCCGTTGCACGCGTCCCTGTTCCAGCGTGTTCTTGCTCCACGGTGACACCTGAGATTCGGGCGTCACGAAGGTTACGGTTCGGCCAGCCCTGGCCAGCAGCTCAGCAAGCACACTGCCCATGTAGAAGCAATCGTCATCGAAGATTACGACCGGACCGTCGACGGATACGGCCGCGACGCCGTCGGCAAGAAGGGCATCGGGCGAAACGAGAGCGCCCTGCGAAATGAAGTCGAGGGGCTGCCGGTGCGTGCGGCCGACGCCGTCGCATCGCCAGCGCGCGCCGGTCGCAATCGCGACGTGAGGCATGCCGTATTGCAGAACGTCGTCGGCGCTCAACGGGCTGTGCAGGTAGAGTTGGGCATTCACCTGCGTGCTTAGCTGACCGACGCGCCAGTCGCGCACACGGCCCCAGGTCGCAAGCCCCGGCAGGCGACATTCGCGCGCGACCCGACCACCCCATTCTCCGCTTCCTTCCGCGAGCACGACGTCGACGCCGCGCTGGGCAAGAGCACGCGCCGCTTCGAGGCCGGCCGGACCGCCACCGATGATGAGCGCCGGCTCGGGCGCCCGTGATGGTGCCATGATTTCCGGATGCCAGCCCTTGCGCCACTCTTCGCCGATCGTCGGGTTCTGCGTGCAGCGCATCGGTACGTTGGTATTGTCGCCGGACGCACAGATGTTGCAGCCGATGCATTCGCGGATGTCGTCGATGCGTCCCTCCTCGATCTTCTTCGGCAGGTAAGGATCGGCGATCGACGGCCTTGCCGCGCCGATGAAGTCGAGAATGCCCTGGCGGATCACCCGCACCATGCTGTCCGGCGAGGTATAGCGCCCGACGCCGACCACCGGCCTGGTCGTGACGGATTTGACGAAACGCGTATAGGGCTCCTGGTAACCTTCCTCGGAGAAGCGCGCTGTTTGGCTGTCGTTGGACCAGTCGGAAAGGTTGACGTCCCAGAGGTCGGGAAGATCGGCGAGCGCCGAGATGATGTCCTTGCCTTCTCCTTCGCTGGTGATGCCGGAAGGCCCCATCAGCTCGTCGACTGCGAGGCGCACGGCGAGCGCACAGGTATCGCCGACCGCTTCGCGCGTGTCCTCCATAATCTCCCGGAACAGCCGCAGCCGGTTCTCGAAGGAGCCGCCATACTCGTCACTGCGCTGGTTGTGGCGGCGCGACAGAAAGTGCTGCAGCACGCTCATGTCGTGACCGGCATAGACATAGATGATGTCGAAACCGGCTCTCTTGGCACGCAATGCGGCGTTGCGATACCAGCGGCGCATGTCTGCAATATCGGTCTTATCCATGGCGCGCGCCTGGACGGGGTCGAGGCTGTCCGTGATGGCATGCGACGGGGCAAGCGGGATCATCCGGCTGAAACGGTTGGCGACATGCAAACCGTTATGCACGAGCTGGATGGCCGCTAAGCTTCCGTGGTGATGGATGCGCTCGGTGACTGCGGAGAGTGCGGGCAGATCGCCCTCGTCCCAAAGGCGCGCTTCGTTGGCCGGCGTCAGGTCCGAGGTTGGATGGATTTCCGCCTCCTGGGTAGAGACGACCGCCCAGCCACCCTCGGCCTTCATGCCGCGCAGTTGCGCCTCTGCGTTCGGATACCGGTAGCCCATGCCGGAACAGTGCGGCACCTGGTAGAAGCGGTTGCGCGCCGTGACGGGGCCGATCTTGACGGGTTCAAAGAGAATGTCGAAGCGGGGGTCTCGGGACATCGTCACTACCATGAATAAGAATTTGTTTTCGGCGGCCAGCCGCAACGCGTGGCGAGCCCAGATTAACCGGGCACGGCCGCCTCGCAAGATCATTGCTATACAATTGTATAGTTTCTTCAATGGCAAATTGTTTTGATGTCATTTCGCTTCGTCATGATCCCGGCAGTGGCGAGAGTGAGGCTTCGCCTGCGGGCGGCGCGCTCTTCTTTCGTATCCACGACGATGCCGACCTAATGGCGCGTTTGCGCGAGCGTGGGTCGAACGCCCGCTGCCGCGTGTGATCCCCCGGTTGCCAAAAAACCATAATTGTTTCACCAAGATTGGCATCTACACTCGGCATTTGAGAATTGGGTTAACGCTGAATGCGCATATCACACGTCTTCCTTGGTGCATTTCTTGCACTCGTGCACTCCGCCTATGCCGAAGTTGCGCCTCCGCCCGTTTTGGAGCCGGTCAAGCAACAGGCACAAGCTGCCCAACTGAGTGCAAAATTTCTTACGCGTTTCAGCTACAAGCCCGTTGCGCTCGACGACGCCTTGTCGGCCACGATCATGGATCGGTTCATCAAATCACTCGATCCAGACCGCGTGCTCTTCCTGCAAGCGGACATCGACAGGTTCATGTCTGAGCGCAGCGAGATCGACGACGCCATCAAGCAGAAAGATCTGTCGATCCCGTTTGAGATCTTCAACGCCTATGGGAAGCGCGTCGTCGACCGCATGAGCTACGCGCGCGACTTGCTTAAGCAGGACTTCGATTTCCGCGCGCAGGAGAGCTATTCCGTGCTGCGCGACACCGCGCCTTGGCCGCAATCGGAAGCCGAGAGCAATGAGCTTTGGCGCAAACGCGTAAAAAGCGACTGGTTGCGGTTGAAACTGGGCGGCAAGAACGATGCGGCTATTCGCGAGACGCTCGCCAAACGATACACAAACGCTCTCGAGCGCGCCTACAAGTACAAGAGCGATGACGTTTTCCAGTCGTTCATGAACGCCTACACAACGTCGGTCGACCCGCACACGGACTACTTCGGCACCGCCGCCTCGGCCGACTTCAATATCGCCATGAAGCTTTCGCTGGTCGGTATCGGTGCGGTTCTGCAGGAACGCGACGATTACACGACCATCCGTGAACTCGTGCCTGGCGGGCCGGCGCAATTGTCCGGCAAGCTTGCGGTCGGAGACCGCATTACCGGCGTTGGCCAGGGCAAGGATGGGCCGATAAAAGAAGTAGTGGGCACGCGCCTTGATGAAGTCGTGCAAATGATACGCGGGAAAAAGGGATCCGTCGTACGCTTGGACATTCTGCCGGCGGATGCCGGAGCAGATGCCACCCATCGCGTGGTGACCCTGGTGCGTGACAAAATCAGCCTCGAAAAACAGGCGGCCCAGAAGCGGGTGCTGTCTGTGAAAGTGGGCGAAACCACGCGCAAGATCGGGGTGATCACTCTGCCAGCATTCTACGAGGATTTTGAAGCCCGGCGCAAAGGAGACAAGAATTTTAGAAGCGCAAGCCGCGATGTCGGAAAGCTTCTCGACGAACTGAAGTACGAAAAAGTCGACAGCGTTCTTGTCGACGTGCGCAACAATGGCGGCGGCTCACTGGACGAGGCCATTGAATTGACCGGCCTGTTCATCGGCAAGGGGCCGGTCGTTCAGCAGCGTGGCAGCGACGGAAAGGTCGCTGTAACAAGTGCAGACTTTCCGGCGCCCGTCTGGACAGGCCCTGTAGGCGTTCTGATCAACCGCGGGTCGGCGTCGGCTTCGGAGATTTTTGCCGCGGCCATACAGGATTACGGTCGAGGCGTGATCATAGGCGAACCCAGTTTCGGCAAGGGCACCGTTCAAACTGTCGTGGACCTCGACCAGCTCGTCCGCAACAGCAAACCCGAATTCGGCCAGCTGAAAGTGACAATTGCCCAGTTTTTCCGGATCGACGGCGGTACAACGCAGTTGCGCGGTGTGACGCCTGACATCAACTTGCCGGGACTTTCTGATCCGACACGCTTTGGCGAGACTAGCTACGACAATGCTTTGCCGTGGACGCAGATCAAGCCCGCGAAATATGCGCCCGCAGACAGTGTAGCGACGCTGCTTCCGAAACTGCAAAGCCGCCATGACGCACGGGTCGAGAGCAATCCAGACTTCCAACGCCTGTTGAAAGACATTGCGGACATGAAGGCGCAACGCGAGAAAGGGACTATCTCCCTCAACGAGGCCGAACGCCGCAAAGAAATGACCGCCCGAGAAAATCGGTTCAAGTCTCGAGCGCAAGCAAGCGATGGCGGCGACGCCGGCGAAGACGATGGCCTCAATGCAAACGAGCGCAGCCTGAGTGCTGAGCTTGCCATTGAGAATGCCCGCAAGAACGCAAAGGATGTCTTGCTGGACGAGGCTGCCGCCATTCTTGCCGATGAGGCGGATTTGCGGGAAGGAAGGCTGAAGGCAGCCACCAAATAATCGGGAAATGCAGTCGGGAAATAGTCAGACCGGCCCGCGCAAAGGCAATGCTCGGGTTGGGATCCTGTCTTCGCTCTTTGTAGTAGCCTGGAGCATTTCAAGGCGGCGAGAGGTGCGCCGCCTTCGCTGCGGCAGGATCGTCCAAAACAGCGGAGGGTGAGCGGCCGCCCCGTCAACGAGGCCCAGGCTTGCTTTTTACAAGCGGTCGCAGGCGAAACGTACCAAGCCTTTCAACCGGCGAACCAGTCTCGCGCCATGGCAGCCGGCTTTTGCGGTCGGGTGAAAGTGCAGTCGCATAGGCGGCCGGCGTTCCCGGCTGCCATCCAGGCAACAGGACGGCGCAAAATTCGTGCGTCCCAATGGAACTTTCGCCCTCAGACCCGATTTGGCGACCGTATCAAGGATGGAGCGAATCAATGGCGCGCTCCCGGATTCGGCAATGCGTCGACGCATGCTTCGGCTGCCTTTCAGTCTGTCGCTCGATCTGGCTTCGAGCGTGCAATCAGCATGAACCTTCGTGTCGAGAGATCTCGCGGATGCGCGAAAGGCCGTCGCCAGCGTAGGAAAGATGGTTATCGATGTCGGTAAGGCCGTCAGAGGCGCGCGATGCCTGGCGATCGTAATGGTCTGCGCCTGCTGCGCCAGCTGCACGATCACACAAGCTCCGGGCGGCTACCACATCAAGGAATATTCCGAGAAGGCCCACGGCGTGAAGGCGGGCCTCCGAGCCCCCCACAGCAAGCACATTCGCAAGAGCGGTGGTCGCTACATTATCGGCAAGCCCTATCGGATGAAAGGCACGCGCTATTTTCCGAAGGAAGATCCAACCTACGACAAGAATGGATTCGCCTCCTGGTACGGCTCGGCCTTTCGTGGGCGCTTGACCGCAAACGGCGAGGTTTATAACCCGGGTCAACTTTCCGCGGCGCACCCGACCCTTCCCTTGCCCAGCTACGTGCGGGTGACCAATCTCGACAACGGTTCTTCGCTCATCCTGCGCGTCAACGATCGTGGTCCGTTTCATCAGGGCCGCATCATCGACGTTTCCAGGAGGGCAGCGGAGATGCTGGACCTGAAACACCGTGGGACCGCCCCGGTTCGGGTGCAGTATATGGGCCGCGCCCGCTTGGACGGACATGATGCGCGCTACCTCATGGCCTCCTACGTCAGGAAACACGATCACTTCCCCGACATTCATCGCAACCTCCCGAACGCAACCGGCATGATGGTGGCCTCGATGAGGTCTGCGGGCGACCATTGGCAGAGACATGGCCGATCGCTCTGGTCTGCAAAGACGGACCTCGTCGGCAATAGGCCGAGCCCCTCCTACGGAGCAGGGATCGACGTCGCATCTGCATCCCAGACATCCGCGCAATTCGTGATGTTCGCGAAGATCGGCCACACGATCTCTGAGCGGCCGTCGAGCGGCGTTGCAAGCGTTCGCGACGTGGTGACGTTCGATGTCAGATATTGCCTGGAGGAGCAAGAGAGCAGTAACGCCGTGCGCGACAAGTGCGGGGTTCTCCCGCTGCCGGCGGGCAATCGCAACGAGCGCCTGGTCGGCGTGATTTCCAGAAAGCACCCGCTCAGCGGCTACCGCTGGCGAGGGAAGCCATCCTATTCACGAAGCGGGTCTTTCCAGGCGCTAGAAAGGAGGCAGCGCATGTGGACGGGTTCGGCGTATACGGCTTGCCCGGCGACCCTGTCCGCGCTGACCCGTACAAGGCCCGCAGGCAAAAACTCTGCAAATTGTGGCGAAAACTAGACGGAATTTCTAAGGCCTTGCACAACCAAGGTGCTCGCTCCCTCGCGCGACAACACGCACGCCGATAGGTTTTCAGGGAAAACAACACCGGAGAATTGCATGAAACGCCTCCTCATTCTCGGCGCTACCCTTGCCGCGCACTTCGTGACTCCTGCGCTGGCCGAGGAGCCTACGAAGCTCCTCAACGCCTCCTACGACGTTTCGCGAGAGCTTTTCGTCGCCGAGAACGAGGCGTTCATCAAGCAGCATCCGGGCGTGACGATCGACCAATCGCACGCCGGCACCTCGAAGCAGGCCCGCTCGATCCTCGAAGGTCTCGAGGCCGACGTCGTGACCTTCAACCAGACCACTGACATCGAGTTCCTGGCCAAGAACGGGTTCGTGGCCAAGGACTGGGCCAAGGCCTTCCCGAACAACGCCTCGCCGTTCTATTCTTTCCCGTCGTTCCTGGTGCGCACCGGCAATCCGAAGAACATCAAGGACTGGAGCGATCTGGCGCGCGACGATGTTCATGCCGTCTTCCCCAATCCGAAGACTTCCGGCAACGCCCGCTACACCTATCTCGCCGCTTACGCCTGGGCCAAGGAGGCCTACGAGGGCGACGAAGCGAAGATCGAAGCCTACATCACCAAGATCTTCGACAACGTACCGGTCTTCGACACCGGCGGCCGCGCCTCCACGACGACCTTTGTCGAGCGCGAGACCGGCGATGTCTTGATCACGTTTGAGGCCGAGACCCGCAGCATCGTCAAGCAGTACGGTGCCGACAAGGTCGAGAGCGTCATCCCATCGGTTAGCCTGCTCGCCGAATTCCCCGTCGCCGTCGTCGAAAAGGTCGCTGAGAAGCACGGCACCGAAGCCCTGTCCAAGACCTATCTCGATTTCCTCTACACCGAAGAAGGCCAGCGCATCGCCGCTGAATTCGGCCATCGCGTCCGCAACGAGAAGGTGGCCGGCGCGTTCAAGGATCAGTTTCCGGCAATCCGCCTGGTGAACGTCGACGACGTCTTTGGCGGATGGGGCAAAATCCAGACCGAACACTTCGCCTCCGGCGGCGTCCTGGACAAGCTCTACGGCAGCCGCTAAGCGCCACCCGATTTCGCTTTCAGCCAGCCCGGCGGACGAACCGTTTGCCGGGTTTCACCATGACAAGGAAGTGGCCGTTTGAGACGCAATGTCCTGCCCGGATTACGCCTGTCGCTGGGTGTGACGCTGCTCTATGTGAGCTTGATCGTCGTCCTGCCGCTGGCAGCACTCGTGTTCAAGGCGGCGAGCCTTGGCCCTGCCGATTACTGGCAGATCGTCTCGTCGTCGCGGGCTCTCGCGAGCTATCGCGTCACAGTGCTCGCCGCTCTTGCCGCGACCTTCTTCAATCTTTTTTTGGGCCTGGCGCTCGCCTGGACCCTGGTGCGCTATCGCTTTCCGGGAAGGCGCATCGTTGATGCGATGGTCGATCTGCCGTTTGCGTTGCCCACCGCAGTCGCCGGCATTTCGCTGACGGCTCTTTTCACGACGAACGGCTTGTTCGGCTCCATCCTCAGCGATTTTGGCATCAAGGTTGCCTACACTCCGCTCGGCATCATGATCGCCATGTGCTTCACTTCGCTGCCCTTCATCGTGCGCACGGTGCAGCCGGTGCTGGAAGATCTCGACCCGTCGCTGGAAGAGGCGGCCCAGTCGCTTGGCGGCTCGGACTGGGCGATTTTCCGCAAGGTCATTCTTCCGCTCCTCACGCCAGCGCTTCTGGCGGGCGTGTCGCTCTCCTTTGCCCGTTGCCTCGGCGAATTCGGCGCGATCATCTTCATCGCCGGCAACCAGCCGATGTCGACCGAAATTACCGCCCTGCTGATCTTCATTCGGCTGGAGGAATACGATTATCAGGCCGCGGCAGCGATCGCCTCCGTCCTGTTGTTTACAGCCTTCTTGATGCTCGGCATCACGAATTGGCTGCAGGCAAGAGCGCTGCGCTACACGCTGAGGACCTGACCGTGAGAAAACGAACCGGCTGCACTCCGCCCCGCGTCGGCGACGGACCCTTCTTCCGTCGCATGCTGATCAGCATCGTCCTTGTCGTCGGTGCCTTCCTCATCCTCGCACCCCTCTTGATCATTGGCGTCGAAGCCTTTGCCAAGGGGTGGCAGGTTTATCGCGACACGATCCTTCATCCCGACACCCGGCACGCGATCATGCTGACAGTGCTCGCTGCGCTCGTTGCCGTTCCGGTCAATACCGCCTTCGGTATCGCCGCGGCTTGGGCCATCACCAAATTCGACTTCCGCGGCAAAGCCTTCCTGCTGGTCGTCATCGAAATCCCGTTCTCGGTCTCGCCGATCGTTGCGGGTGTCGCCTACCTCTTCGTCTACGGGCTGCAAGGCATATTCGGCCCGACGCTCGACGCCCACGGCATCAAGATCCTTTTCGCCATCCCCGGCATCATCCTGGCCTCGATGTTCGTCACAGCGCCGTTCGTCGCTCGCGAACTCATTCCGCTCATGCAGGCCCAGGGCAGGGATCTCGAAGAGGCCGCGACTTCGCTCGGGGCATCCGGTTGGCGCACCTTCTTCTCCGTTACGCTGCCAAACATCAAATGGGCGCTGCTTTATGGCGTCGTTCTTTGCAATGCTCGCGTCATGGGCGAGTTCGGCGCGGTATCGGTTGTTTCGGGCAATATCCGCGGCCAAACCAACACGCTGCCGCTCCATATCGAGCTGCTTTACCACGACTACCAGGCGGCAGGCGCCTTCGCGTCCGCGTCCATTCTGGCGCTCATCGCCGTCTTCACCATCATTGCCAAGCTGGCGCTGGAGCGCCGCGGTGCGGGCCGTGTCCGTCCGGCAGTCAATCCTGCGGAGAAAGCATAATGAAAATCCGCCTTGATCACGTCGTCAAGATTTTCGAAACCTTTCGTGCCGTCAAGGACGTCTCCCTGGAGGTCGAAAGCGGCGAGCTCGTCGCGCTGCTTGGGCCGTCCGGTTCCGGCAAGACGACCATCCTGCGCATGGTTGCAGGCCTCGAATTCGCCGATAGCGGCAACATCTATTTCGGCGATCAGGATGCGACCGACATCCCGGTGCGCGACCGCGGCGTGGGCTTCGTGTTCCAGCACTATGCACTTTTCCCACATATGACCGTTGCGGAAAACATTGCCTTCGGCATGGACGTGTCGAAGGTGAAACGCGAGAAGGCCGCGATCCGTGCGCGGGTGAAGGAGCTCTTGCGGCTGGTACGCCTCGAAGGGCTGGGTGACCGGTTTCCGGCGCAGATCTCAGGAGGACAGCGTCAACGTGTGGCGCTTGCGCGTGCGCTCGCGGTCGATCCAAAAGTGCTTCTCCTCGATGAACCTTTTGGCGCGCTTGACGCCAACGTCCGGCGCGAGCTTCGCCGCTGGCTGCGCGAGATCCACACCACGCTCGGCATCACGACGCTTTTCGTCACCCATGACCAGGAAGAGGCTCTCGACCTCGCCGATCGCGTCGTGATCTTGAAGGATGGCCACATCGTCCAACAGGGAACGCCGGAGGCGGTCTGCCGCGATCCCAAGTCGGCATTTGTCATGAAGTTCCTGGGCGATGCCAACATGCTCGCCGCCGACGTGCGCGACGGCAAGGCCTATGCCGATGGCGCGGTGATCGACGCGGCGGGTTTGGCAGATGGCAAGGCCGAACTCTACGCCCGTCCTGGCGATCTCGACTGGGCGCCGCAAGGGGCAGGCATCGCGGCCACGATCAGTCGGGTCATGGACCGGCCGGGCGGTCGCCGGGTGATTGCGACCACTCGCGACGGCGTGCATCTGGAACTCGACCTGGAACCGGAACGCGCCGTGACATCCGGCGACAATGGTTTCGTTACGCTGCGCCGTGCCAAGGTCTTTGCCGCCTAGACGCTGAGATTGCACGATTCTGATGGTTCGAGCCGGCGTGCGGAACTTTGGTGACGGCAATTGCGAGAGCCTCACTGCCTGCCTGCCGCGCATTCGCTGACCGCCGTTATGTGATGGATATCCAGTTCCGGCTGCTGATCGCGATTGGGCAACGAACCGGCACCCCGGATAAAGGGCGGGCGCGGATAGGGGCGTTGTGCGGAGCGGTATTTTCGGCACCTCCGGGACCATCGAGGCAGTTACAGAGCTCCCGGTTTGAGCGGCTCTGTCAGCCGCGTCAGCAGCGCTACCACTTCGGCCTGCAGATCCAGGCAGGTTTGCTGATGCTCCCATACCTGCTTCTCGCGGCGTGGAAGTTCCCGCAAAAGGTTGTCGAGTGTCATCGACTCGCGGGCATAGGCCTCGAACAGACCGTAGAGTTCATGGTTCTTTGTGATGCGCAGAAGTTCGCGATGCCGTGGAAGCACCAGCGCAAGGCGAGCCCGGCCGAGTTGTACCAAACCCATATCGTCTCATGTCCTTTGCTCTGACCTGTGGTCCGTCTGGTACCTCGCCCAGGTCATCTCCTGCGGTCCGGCGCGTGAAAGCACCGGAAAAACAGGAAACGCTGCAAGACGAGAACGGGTTCCCGACGATCGATGGTCGCTGCCGAACGACACCCGAGACACGCCAGGAGCCGCGATCGATGGCACTCGTGGATGCGGATGTCACGCACGAGACTTGCTGCCGGCGGCGACAGACGACGACGGTGTCGGCGAGAGTTCTGCCCTTCGCCGACGGAGCGCTGCCCTTGGATAAATAACTGAAATATAAAGGCGACTTGGCCCGGCCAGTGGAGCGTGGTCGGCAAACTCCCGTTCGAAGGTAGAGGCGACGTCGGTCTGAAAAGGACTACCTGTGTGATCCGGATGGGATAAATATGCGTAGGACTTCCAGATTCAGGATGAACCAATGAGCCGCATGCCGAAGATCGCCGTGATCATGGACGAAAACACCAGCTCAGGGGGCGGACGCTATGATATCTCGAAGAATTACTTCTCTGCGCTGCGCCACGCGGGCGCCTTCGCCTTCGGTATTCCGTACATCCCTGACATGGTCGGCCAGGTCATCGAGGAGTTCGACGGGTTCCTGAGCGTCGGCGGCCGTATCAACTTTCCGAAAGATTGGTACGTCGAAGGGGACCAATCCCGGTACCCGCCCTCGGATCGTCTTGCCGTCGATATGGCATTGATGGAAGGGTTTCTTGCGCGTGACAAGCCTGTGCTTGGCATCTGCAATGGCATGCAAATGCTTGGATGCCTGAACGGCTGCCGGATGGTTTCGGATGTCCACTCTTCGTGGCCGGAAGCCCTCATTCACGACCAGGGAAATCTGTCACATGAGGTGCGCGCCGTCGCCGGCACGAGAATGGCCGATATCTTCGGCGCCGAAACGTTCGCCGTGAACACGTTTCATAGAGAGGCCATTGTGGAGGTGCCCAATACAGTGACCGTTACGGCTCGAGCACCGGATGGAGTCGTCGAAGCGATCGAGATCAGCTCGCAGTCTTTTGCCATGGGGCTTCAATGGCACCCGGAACTGCTGGATGCCGAAAGCCATCCGGGCGCCCGCGTATTTGACGCGTTTGTAGAAGCTGCAAGCTCCCGTTCGGCTTGAAAAACGGCATGAAGGCTGAGTGCATCGCTTCTCCAACAGAAGCTCGCCCTCGTGATGGTTGGCGGGCTCCGTTCTGGAGGCCGCTGTAGCGCAGCAACTCCGGAACGCGCAGAGAACTTTTGCCTTTGCATGCAGGTTGTATACAAGATAATAAATTCAGTGCATTCAATCTTGGTGTTACGCGTGAACTGGCCTGCCTGGGAATCGCACGGCGCGGCGATTGGCTGACGAGCCCTCGCCCAACCGGCTCCAGCGCATTCGGGGGGACGAATGAACCGTTATCCCATGTTCAATCCCCAGCTGTTGCTCAGCTTTGTCGCCATTTGTGAAAGCAACAGCTTCACCCGCGCTGCCGAGCGGGTAAACCTTTCCCAATCGACAGTCAGCCAGCAAATTCGCCGACTGGAAGACATGCTCGGGAAAGCGCTTTTCGAGCGCTCATCGCATCTGGTGCAACTGACGGAAGAGGGCGTCAAGTTGCTGAGCTATGCACGGCGCATCATCGCGTTGAACGAAGAGGCGCATGATGCCTTGGCTGGTCCCTGGCGTGACGGCGTGCTCCGGTTGGGAATGCCTGAGGATTTCACGGTACCGACGGTCGACTTGCTGGCGTCGTTCAACAGCCAGCATCCACACTTGCGATTGGATGTCACCAGCGGCCTGAGCGCGGATCTGCAACTTGCCTACCGGGAGGGAGAGCTCGATCTCATCCTCGTCAAGCAGCGCCGCAAGCAATTGCCGCGCGCCGCCAGACCCGAACCCCTGCTGTGGTTGGACAGCGTCGTGCGTCCGGCGATCGAACAATTGCCGGTGCCGCTGGCAGTGTTTCCGCTCAACGGCCTCTATCGCGAGGAATTGTGCCAGGCGCTCGACAGCCTGGGTATACGCTGGCGCATTAGCTACTGCAGCGCCAGTCTCGCGGCCCTGGCCGCCGCTTCCGCTGCCGGTCTTGGCGTCAGTCTGTTGCCCGCCAGCTGCAGGCTGCCGTCCCATCGCGTGCTGGGTGCCGCCGAGCGCCTGCCGCCTGTCGATGACTTCGAGCTGGCTCTCTTTTATCGCGACAACGCCAGTGCCGCCACGCTCGCGCTGGCGGAGCGCCTTATCGAGTATTGTGGCCTGAGGCGGTCATAGACGGAAGCGTCTCCCTCGCTTGTCATTGACTATCACTACGAAGCTGGCCGCATGCATTGGCAAATCGAATAGCCAGCATTGGCAAATGTCGCTGCCATGCCTTGGCGCCGTTCGGTAGATTGCCGGCTCTAATACTATCCATGATGAGGCAATGATGTTGGAACAGATGCTACCGCAAAGCCGCAGGACCTTTCTCAGCCGGACCGGGATGCTCACCACCGCTTGCGCTGTCGCTGGCTTTGCTGGCGGAGCGGTTCGCGAGGCATCGGCCAGCGCCGGTGACGGTGCCGGCGAGACAAATACCAAGACGCTCGCGGATCGCCACTACGTTTTGACCGGCGTGCGATTGGAGGAGGGGTTTGAGCGCGACGGCGATATCGTCGTCGCCACGCGGACTGCGCTCTACGCGTTGGAGATCAAGGACGGCGCGATCGTTGCCTTGCATCCGGAAAAGGCGACCTTGCCCGGAAGTGTGCCGCAGTATCAGGCTCATGGCCAGCTTCTGTTGCCGGCGATGCGCGACATGCACATCCATCTGGACAAGACGTTCTATGGCGGCCCTTGGCAGGCGCCGCGCCCGCGTCAGGGCAAAACCATCATGGATATGATCGCGCTCGAGGAGAAGCTGCTTCCTCAGTTGCTGCCGACCTCGCGAGAGCGGGCCGAGGGGCTGATCGCCCTCCTGCAGTCCAAGGGAACAACCGTCGCGCGTAGCCATTGCAACATCGACCCCGTTAGTGGCCTCAAGAGCCTCGAGCACCTGCAGCAGGCATTGGAGAACCATCGTGACGATTTCGTGTGCGAGATCGTCGCCTTCCCCCAGCACGGCCTGCTTCACTCCAAGGTCGACGGTCTGATGCGCGAAGCGATGCAGATGGGCGTTCAGTATGTCGGCGGCCTGGACCCGACGAATGTCGACGGCGCCATTGAAAAGTCACTCGATGCCATGTTCCAGATCGCCCTGGACAACGGCAAAGGGGTCGACATTCATCTGCACGAAACGAGCCCTGCTGGTGTTGCGGCGGTCAATTACATGATCGAGACCGTTGAAAAGAACCCGGCTCTGCGTGGCAAAGTCACGATCAGCCACGCCTTCGCATTGACCACACTTGCTCCGGAAGCCTTGGAGGAGACAGCCTCGCGCCTCGCGGAACAGAAGATCTCGATTGCCTCGACGGTGCCGATCGGAGCGCTGATGATGCCCTTGCCGCAACTGTCTGAGAAGGGGGTCTTCGTCATGACCGGAACCGATAGCGTCATCGACCACTGGTCGCCATTCGGCAGCGGGGACATGTTGGAAAAGGCGTATCTCTATGCGCAGCTTTATCGTGGGTCGGACGAATTCCGCCTCTCGCGGTCCATGTCGATCGCCACCGGCGGCATCCTGCCCCTCGACCACGAGGGCAAACGGGCCTGGCCAAATGTCGGCGACGAGGCCTCATTCACGCTTGTCGGGGCGAGCTGCTCGGCAGAGGCAGTGGCCCGCGTGCCGGCGAGGTCCGCGACCTTCCACAAAGGGCGCCTGGTGTCGGGCGGGCTCGGCGAGGCCTGATAAAGCTCAGGGTTTCCCTGTGACCACTTCGACGTTCGTCATCGCGGAGCCGGGCAGCGTCTGCCCCTTGCCGAATGACGAAGTGGGCCAGGGGCCGATGCCGCGGATGTCCAAGGAAAGGCTCGCGCGCCGACTGCCGCATAAGGCTCCCGGATATCTTCCGGGAGCGCCGCGTTTCGTCTAGGCAAGGCCCTCCGCCACAGCGTAGGCGGAGAGCACCTCCTTGATGTTTCTGTCCCCGTCGGTCGGAAGCAACGCACGCGTCGTCACGGAGTCGAGGTGATGTGCCATGAGGGCTGCCGCCTCGTCGGTCTTGCCGGCGATCAATTTGTCCAGAAGCTCCTGGTGCTCCGATACGGCGCATTCCGAAGAATGCGGCCGCCCATAGAGTGCAAGGATCAGGGAACTGCGCGCGACCAGTTCGTTCACGTAGCGGATGAGGCTGGCGTTGTTCGTCATCTGAGCAAGGAGTGTGTGGAATTCGCCCGCCAGGCGGATCGATTGAGCGCGCTCCTTCTTCGCGGCTTCCTCGGCTTCAATATGAGACGAGAGAATGCCGATTTGCTCTTGCGTCAGTTTTCCGGAAAGCGTCTCTACCACAAGACGTTCCAGCGCCATTCGGGTAAGGAACAGATTGCGTCCTTCCTCAAGGGTTGGCCGCGCAACCACTGCTCCCCTGTTTGGCCTGAGCTCTACCAGCCCTTCCTCGCTCAGGCGAACCAGCGCCTCGCGCACCAGGGTTCTGCTGACCCCCAGCCTTTCGCCGATTGAATCTTCCGGCAGCTTCGATCCTGGAGACAGCGCCTGATCAAGGATTGCCCGCTTCAGGACGCGATGAACGGCCTGAGCGCGGCCACCGCCCGTTTCGTTCTCTTTCTTTGCCATACTGGTCACTCCGAGCCGTCGCAATTATCTCTTCGAATTGCATACAAAACGGCGACATGTCTAGTGTATTGGTCTCGTCCGCCACCGGTATCCGCGGGAACCGCAAGAGCCGCCGCCCGGAAAGTCTCGTCGACTGCCCGAGCGCGGCCAAAGCCTTTGAGAGCAAGACGTCGCTCAGATGGGTGACTGCATGGCCTGCGCGTAGCGCGATGGGTTGAAGCGCGTGTAGAGGAAGAACACGCTGACGACGCAGGCAAGGTGCAGCGTCCAGCCAGCGGCGAAGCTGCCGCTGACATCGTGCAGAAATGCCGTGGCAAACGGGCCGAGGGACGCGATCAGGAAACCACCGCCCTGCATCAATGCCACCAGCACGCCGGCCTCTTCCGGCCGCGGCAGATGGTCGAGGGCGGTGACGATCGCCAACGAGAAGCTGCTGCCAAGGCCGGCGCCGCACAGGCCAACCCAGACCGCGGGCGCTGCCTGGGGCAGGAACGCGAGGCCGGCAAAACCGATCGCCTGCATCGCCAGCGTCAAGCGCAGAAACGCGCGGCGATCGATACTGCGGCGAGCCAAAATCGGCAGGGCGAGGGCCGCCGCCGCCTGACAGATCGCCATCAGCGCCACGAGATTGCCGCTATCTCCGCTGCTCCAACCGAGGGACTGGTAATAGGAGGCGAGCCAGGCGACGGCGGAAGAGTAACCGGCGTTGACCAGGCCGAAGGCGAGAATAAGTGTCCAGGTCCGTGGTCGGCGGAGCAGCCGGCCGGTGAGCGCCTTGTCCGGACGATCGCTACGTGAGTCCGACAGGATCAGCCAGGCGGCACCGAGAGCAACGAACGCTGGCGCCGCGAGCCAGGCGAGGGCCGGGCGCCAGCCGGAACCGTGATTGACGAGAAATGGCGTCAGCCGCGCGCCCAACGCTCCGCCACCCATCAGAACCGCGGAATAGAGCCCGGTGACCACCGGTATGCTCCGGGGAAACTCCGCCTTGATGATGCCGGGGAAAGCCGCCTGGATGAAAGCGACGCCGGCGCCGCAAAGGGCAGCCGTCAGCACCAATGCTGCGCCGCCCGGCGCGACGAGGCGGAGCAGCGAGCCGGCCGCCAGCACAAACAGGGCGATGAGAATGCCGCGCCGCGTGCCGATCAAGGCCTGCACAGAAGGAGACACGAAGGCGCCCACACCCATCAGCATCATCGGCAACAATGTCAGCAGGGCCAGGCTGCCATATCCCATGCCGGTATCGGCGACGATCTCGGACAGCACGGGCCCGGGAGCGGTGAGAAATGGCCGCAGGTTGACGGCGACCAGCACGACGAGAATGAGCAGCATCCATTGGCGGCCCGTCGTGGGCTTTGATGAATTGGGCATGATTGGGTATTTCCTTACGTCTTCTTCTTGTTTTGTGGCCCGAAGGGGTACTTGCGCGCTGGCGCGTCAATCGTTGGCGATTGCGCAAAAGCGGCCGGCGCAAGCCGCGGAAGCGGCGGGCGAATGAGGATGCTGGCGACAGGTTCCCGACCGCGCCGACTTTGGCCGGCGAAGCGCAGGGGCGGGAGTATCGGTCTTTGGTTCTCCAGGCTTAGGCCGAAGCCAGCTCGCGCCCCATGATGCGCTCGACGGACGGAGCAAGGCGGAGAAGCTCGCGCGTATACTCGTGTTTCGGCGCGGTGAAGAGGGTTTCGGTATCCGAGAGCTCGACGATCTGGCCGGCCTTCATCACGGCGACGCGGTCGCACATCTGACGGATCACGGCGAGGTCGTGGCTGATGAACAGCATGGAGAGGCCGGCAAGATCGCGCAGATCCTTCAGTAGGTTGAGGAGCTGCGCCTGCACCGAGACGTCGAGCGCCGAGGTCGGCTCGTCGCAAATGAGCAGCGACGGGCGCGGTCCGAGCGCGCGGGCAATGGCGATGCGCTGGCGCTGGCCGCCGGAGAAGGCGTGCGCAAAGCGCGCGCCGGCGTCGGCGGGAAGGCCGACAGCTTCGAGCAGGGTCCTGGCGTCCTGCCGGGCTTCCACTGCGTTGGAGGCCAGCTTGTAGAACAGGATCGGCTCCGCAATGGCGGCGTTGATCCGCAGGCGCGGATTGAGTGCCGAATAGGGATCCTGAAAGACCATCTGCAGGGACTGCCGGATCGATTTTTCACGGCGGCCGCCGAGCGCCGTGCCCTGAAAATCGATGGAACCTGCACTTTGCGTGACAAGGCCCGCGATGGTGTTGGCAACGGTCGTCTTGCCGCAGCCGGATTCGCCGACGAGACCGAAAATCTCGCCGCGCCGAACATCGAATGAAACGCCCCTGACGGCCTTGAACACCGAGGCCTTGCGAAGCAATCCGCGCCCGCCGTACTCCACGGCAAGGTCGCGCACGGAGAGCACCACTTCGTCGCGGCTGCCTGTCTCGCTCTTCGCACTCATGCGGCGCACCGAGGCGCGCGCGTCGAGGGTCACCTGCGTTTCTTCGCTCGGCACTGGCAGGCGATCGAGGCGCGTATCGATTGGCGGCACGGCGGCGATCAGCGTGCGGGCGTAAGGCGCCTTCGGTGCCGTCAGCACCTCGCGCGTCGAGCCGCTTTCCACGACCGCACCGTTCTGCATGATGGTGACGCGGTCGGCGATCTCGGCGACAACGCCCATATTGTGCGTGACGAGCAGAACGCCGACGCCCCGCTCGTCGGCAAGGTCACGAATGAGCTTGAGGATCTGCGCCTGCACCGAGACGTCGAGCGCGGTCGTCGGCTCGTCGGCAACGATCAGCTGCGGATTGCAGGCGAGTGCCGTGGCGATGACCACGCGCTGGCGCTGACCGCCGGAAAGCTGGTGCGGATAGCTGCCGAGCCGGCGCTCGGGTTCCGGGATACCGACGGCCTTCATCAATTCCAGCGCGCGGGCCTTCGCCTCCCGGGAGGAGAGCTTCAGATGGGTAAGCATGCCTTCGCAGAGCTGGCTTTCCACCGTGAAGAGGGGGTTGAGGCTCGTCATCGGGTCCTGGAAGATTGCGCCGACATCGCGCCCGGGCACAATGCCTTCGGTACGGCCGGTACGCAGGTTGATCTCCTTGCCGGCAATGGTGATCGAGCCGGCGGCGATTTTGCCGGGGGCCTGCAGGAGGCCCATCAGCGCGTTGCCGACAGTGGTCTTGCCGGCGCCGGATTCACCGACGAGGGCGTGGATCTCTCCAGGGCGAATCGTCAGATCGAGGTCCTTGACGGCCGTCAGCGTGTTGCCGTTGGCCAGCGGATACTCGACGCGGAGCTTGCGAATGTCGAGGACGGGGCGCGTTGTTTCGGTCATCTCATGTCGCCATCAGTTTCGGGTTGAAGTGGTCGCGCAGGTAGTCGCCGATCACATTGACGGCCAGCACGAGGATGACCAGCACCGTCGCGGGCATCACCGCGATCCACCAGAGACCGGAGAACAGGAACTGGTTGCCGATGCGGATCAGCGTGCCGAGCGAAGGATAGGTCGGCGGCATGCCCGCGCCGAGGAACGAGAGCGTCGCTTCCGTCAGGATTGCGCCGGCGAGGTTGATCGTGGCGATGACCATCACCGAACTCATGATGTTCGGCAGGATGTGGCGGGCCATGATGCGGGGCGACGGCAGGCCGATGACCTTGGCGGCGCGCACATAGTCCCGCGCGATCTCCACCATGGTCGAGGCGCGCACGGTCCGCGCGTATTGGACCCATTCGTTGATGGCGATGGAGAAGATCAGCACCAGCGGCGCCCAGGCAAGCATCGCATCGGCGCTAAGCTGTGCGCGGGCGATGCCGCTGATGAGCAATGCAACGAGGATGGTCGGGAAGCTCACGAATATATCGGCGACGCGCATCACGATGCCGTCGACCATGCCGCCGAAGAAGCCGGCAATGAGGCCAAGCACGACGCCGAGCATGGCCGCAAAGACCACGGCGCCGAGGCCGATGACGACGGAGATCCTCAGCCCGAACAGAATGACGGAGACGAGGTCGCGTCCCTGGTTGTCCGTGCCGAGCAGGAAGCGGGAATCGCCGCCCTCCATGAACACTGGCGGAATTTCCATGTCCATCAGCGAGTAGGAGGCGACGTCGCGCGGGTCCATCGGCGCGATCAGCGGTGCGAAGATGACGAGGATCAGCATGATGGCGAGCACCAGGCTGGCGATGACAACGGAAACCGGCGGAAGCCGGCGCATCAGGGATTGCGTAGCCATTATCGTGTCCTCAGCCGCGGATCGATGAAGGTGTAGAGAATGTCGACGATCATGTTGATCATGACGAAGAGGAAGCCCACGAAGAGAAGGTAGGCCGCCAGCACCGGTACGTCAGGATAGCCGACCGCGTTGGTGAACAGCAGGCCCATGCCCGGCCATTGGAACACCGTCTCGGTGACGATCGCGAAGGCGATGAGCTGGCCGATCTGCAGCCCTGTGACCGTGACAACCGGCATCAATGCGTTGCGCAGGGCAAGCTGCCCATAGATGTAGGTTCGCGGCAGGCCGCGTGCGAAGGCGAAGCGGATGTAATCCGACGACAAGACGTCGATCATCTCCGAGCGCACCAACCGCATGATCAGAGTGAGCTGGAACAATGCCAGCGTGATCGACGGCAGGATCAATGACTTCAGGCCTGAAAGCGAGAGGAAGCCGGTCTGCCAGAGCCCGATATCGACGAGATCTCCGCGTCCTGAGGATGGCAACCATCGCAGGTTTACCGCGAAAATCAGGATCAGCAGTAGGCCGGTGACGAAGGTGGGCATGGAAATGCCGACGAGTGTCGCAGACTGGGTCAGCCGTGAGAAAAAGGCGTGCGGCTTCAGCGCGCAGAGCACCCCGAGCGGAATGCCGAGCGACAGCGCCAGCACGGTGGCAACGATCACCAGCTCCAGCGTGGCAGGAAGGCGGCTGAGCAACAGGCTCGTCACGGGCTGCTGGTAGCGGTAGCTCGTGCCGAGATCGCCGGTCACCACCTGGCCGAGGAAATTGACGAACTGAGCCAGGACCGGCTTATCGAGGCCGAGGGCGACGCGTACGGCGTCCTTTTCCGCCTGGGTCGCGCCTTCGCGCACCATTGAGGCGACGGGATCGCCGACGAAACGAAACATGACGAAGGCGATGGCGGTCACCGCAACCATCACGAGGATGGCCTGAAGCAGCCTGACTGAAAGGAGTCTGATCATCGGATAGTCCTTACGGGGAGCGATGTTGCCCGAAGGGGGCGGCTACCGGGTCGTACGCTCCCGCTTCCTCCGTGCCGTCGCCGGTCATGGAGGGGTTAACCCGGTTTGCGGCCCAGTCCCGGCTTGCTTTCGCTCGCCAGGACTGGCCTTGGGAGAATCCCGACTACTTCCTTATTTGCGCGAACCACGGACGCACGTACTCGTCCGGGAACTGCGGCATGTCGACCTTGCTGCTCATCGCCCAGGCGACCGGCTGCTGGTGCAGCGGCAGATAGAGGACCTCGTCATGCGTAATACGGAAGGCCTGCTTCAGATCCTCGATGCGCTTGGCTTCGTCGAGTTCCGTCGAAGCGGCATAGGCCAGCTTGTCGATCTCGGGATTGGAAAGCCCATCGGCGTTGCTGCCGCCGAAGGTGCCGTCATTCGTCGCCAGGAGCGCTTGCAGCGGGCTAAAGCCATCCATCGGCGGTAGCGAGGCCCAGCCGAGAAGGTAGATGTCGAACTCCCCCTTGTCGGTACGCGGGAAATAGGTCGTCTTGCTCTCGACACTCACGTTGGCTTGGACCCCGATCTGCGCCCACATGGAAGCGACCGCAAGGCAGATCTGTTCGTCGGCGATATAGCGGTCGTTGGGGCAGGCGAGCCCGGTCTTGAAGCCATCCGGATAGCCGGCCTCGGCCAGCAGCGCCTTGGCCTTGGCGACATCGTAAGGCAGGGGCACATCGATGTCTTCATCGTAACCGGTCACCGCCGGTGCGACCAGCATGCCGGCTGTACGGGACTTGCCGCGCATCAGGCGCTTCTGGATCGTGTTGGTATCGATCGCTTGCCACAATGCCTGGCGCACGCGCACATCGCGCAGCGGGTTCGGTTGGCCCGGAGTTGCATGCAGTTCCGGCCGGTAGCTGAATACGAAGAAGATGGTGCGAAGCGACGGGTTTTCGACAACCTTCAGGCCGTCGGTGGCCGCAATGCGGTCGATGTCCTGCAGCGGAACCGGTGCAATCATGTCGACTTCACCCGACATCAGCGCCGCGACGCGGGTTGCGTCGGAGGCGATCGGACGGAATTCGACCTCGTCCAGATTATGCTGCGGCTTGTCCCACCACTCCTTGTTCACTTCGAAGACCGAGCGCGAGTCCGGCTCGTAGCTTTTCAGCTTGAAGGCGCCCGTGCCGTTGGCATGGTTGCTGGCATAGGTGACGACGCCGGTGGACGCATTGCCCGGCTTGAGCGCGTCATGCTCCTCCATCCACGGCTTGCTCATGATGTAGATGGCGGCAAGATCGTTGAGGAGCAGCGGGTAAGGGCCGCGCAGGATAAGGTCGACGGTATAGTCGTCCACCTTCTCGACGCCGACGACGGTGGAAAGGTTCTCGCGGTTGCGGGCGCCGGGGTCGATCTGGCGCTGGATCGTCGCCACGACATCGTCGGCGTTGAAGGGCTGGCCTTCATGAAATTTCACGCCCTGGCGCAGCTTGAAGCGCCAGCGCTTGGGCTCGATGACCTCCCAGGACGTGGCGAGCGCCGGCTCGAGCTTCAGATCCTTGTTACGGCGCACCAGCGGATCGAAAACCATGTGATGAACGCTCTGGGTGAAGCTGTCGACCTGGGCGTTCGGGTCGTAGGAAATGACATCGCCGGATGAGGCCCAGCGCAGCGTTTCGGCAAATGCCGGCGCAGACAGCGGCGTAAGCAGGGCGAGCCCTGCCAAGAGGGTCTTTATAGAGGTCTTCACTGGTTTCTCCCGTTTAACGTATACATATTGTCTTTGCTATTGGATACGAATGGTCCCATAAATAGTGTACATCTGCTGCAAACAAGATCAAGATGGCGAAGGTCGTTTTGGCGCCGCTTTGTCAAAAAAGAACGCCAAAGCCAGCAGCCGGAGAGGGAACCTGCCATGACGAACGCACTACTGATTGAAAATGCCACGATCATCACGATGGACCCGGACCGGCGCATCATCGAGCGCGGCCATATTCTGGTCGAGAATGGGCGCATCGCCGCCATAGGTGAGGAAGATTTCGCCGGAGATCGGCAGGCCGAGCGCATCGAAGCCGCCGGCATGGTCGCGATGCCGGGATTGATCGATACGCACGCCCATGCCGGACATATGCTGACCAAGGGGCTTGGCAGTGAGGCCGAGGATTGGATGTCCGTGACCGGCCGTATCTACGCAACCGCGACCGATCCTGAATTCTGGGCGGCGGAGGCGGCGCTGTCGGCGGCCGAGAGGATCAAATGCGGCACGACGACCGCGGCGCTGCTGTTCGGCGGCGGCCCGGATATCATGCGCAGCGAGGCGCCGGAGGCCGCGGAGGCCCACCTTGCCTCGGTTGCCGCTATGGGCGTGCGGGAGGTTCTGGCGGTGGGGCCGAACCGGCCCGGGCACCGGCATGTTTATCGCCACTATACATCGACAGCGCACGACGACATCGTCGTCTCCCCAGACCGGCAAATTGACGTGGCCACGGAATTGGTCGACGCCTGGGCTGGGCGCGACGATCGCCTGCAGGTTGTCTTTTCTCTGCCCGTTTTCGACGAGCAGGAACTCAGGGATGAAACGGTATACAGGATCGCATGCAAGGTCCGTGATCGGGCGCGTGAGAGACGCGGCCTCCTGGTCCAGGACGGCCATCGCGACGGATCCATTGCCGCCAATGATGCGCGTCTCGGCCTCTTTGACGAGCGATCGCTCCTTGCCCATTGCATAGACCTCACCGAGGCCGATCGTGCCGTTCTCAAACGGACGGGTGCCAAGGTTGCACACAATCCCAGTGCATTGATGTCGGTCTATGGCCGCTGCCCGGCGCCGGAATTGATGGAGGATGGCATAACGGTGTCGCTCGGCACCGATGCCGCGGCACCCGATCGGCCCTTCGACATGTTTCGCAACCTGTTCCAGGCGCATCGTTACCACGCGCGTCATTTCGCAGACGATGCCGTGTTGCCGCCCCAGCGGCTGCTGGAGATGGCAACGATCGAGGGTGCACGCGCACTGATGATGGAGGATGAACTCGGCTCGCTCGAAGCCGGCAAGCGCGCTGATATCCTGCTCATGAACATGCGTCAGCCGCATCTCTGGCCGCCGCACGATCCGGTGCAACGCCTCGCGCGGTTCGCCAACGGGGCGGACGTGGATACGACCATTGTCGGGGGACGAATTCTGATGCGCGGGCGGCGCCTCGTGGCCCAGGACGAAGGCGCAATACTGGATCGCGCCTTGCGTGCCTTTCATCTCGCGATCGCCCGCGCCGGGCCAAGCGCTCGTACCTAAGCATTGCGACACGAGAGGATCTCAAGGTGACTGCAGACCTAATCATCCGCAATGCCCGTCCCTTCGGCGGGCCCTCAGAAGACCTTTTCATCCGTGACGGCCGGTTCGTCGCGGCAGACCGCGTCCATGCTGCGGTTGAGATCGACGCGGCCGGACATATCGCGCTGCCGGGGTTTGTCGAGGCCCATACGCATCTCGACAAGACGCTCATCGGCATGGACTGGTTCGAAAATCGGGTTGGCCCGACTCGCAATGACCGGATCCTCGCCGATCGCAACGCCAAGCGCGAACTTGGCATCGACGCCCGCCGGCAGTCTGCCCGCCAGATCATGCAGACGCTGGCCTTCGGCGTTTTGAGCATTCGCAGCCATGTCGATGTCGACACCGAGATCGGCATTGCCAATATCGAAGGCGTGCTCGAAACGCGCGAGGCGCTGCGCGATCTGGTCGACGTGCAGATCGTGGCCTTTCCGCAGAGCGGCATGCTGCCGCGCGCGGGTACGCTCGAGTTGATGGATGCGGCCTTGAAGGCCGGTGCCGACATTGTTGGCGGTATCGACCCCGCCTCCATCGAGCGCGATCCGGTGCGTCATCTCGATGCTATCTTCGCCCTTGCAGATCGTCATGGAAAACCGGTCGACATCCACCTGCACGAACCCGGCGACCTCGGAGCATTTTGCCTTGAACTCATCGTCGAGCGTACCCGCGCCTTGTCGTTGCAAGGGCGGGTCATGGTCAGCCATGCCTATTGCCTCGGGACGCTCGATACCTCCCGGCAAACGGGGCTCATTGACCAGCTGGCTGCCGAACGTATCGCGGTCATGACCGTAGGGAGTCCGTCGGCGCCCGCATTGCCGCTGAGATTGATGCGCCGGAGCGGTCTCACCGTAGCCTCCGGTTCCGACGGCATTCAGGGAACCTGGGAGCCGTACGGGAACGGCGACATGCTGGAGCGGGCGAAGTACCTGGCGCAACGCAACGGAATGGCCAACGATGCCGATCTCGAAGATGTCGCCCGCATCTGCACCTTCGGTGGCGCTGAAGGCATCGGACTTGGCGGCTATGGGCTCTCCGAAGGTTGCTTCGCTGATCTGGTGCTGGTACCGGCGCGCACGCTGGCGGAAGCCGTCGCCCTGACGCCGCAAAGGCGCACCGTCATCCGGCGCGGCCGCATGCTCGTGAAGGGCGGCGAACCGGCTGGTGACCTGCCGACCATCGAATGATCGCATGATCCGTGCCTCGCCGTCTTCAGGTTCGTCATGATGCCCAAACCCAGCGCCGCCAATCAAAATCCCTCGGTCCCCAAGTCGGACGTGGTCTATCGCATCTTGAAGCGCGCCATCCTCGATCAGGCGTTCGCTGCGGGAACGAAGCTTCCGGAGGATTCGATCGGCGAACGGCTCGGCGTCAGTCGCACGATTGTCCGGCAGGCTCTGGCCCGCCTGAACGGTGAGGGGTTGGTCGAATTGCGTCCGAACAGGGGCGCCTGCGTCAGCCATCCCAGTGTCGAGGACGGACACGACATTTTTGTTGTGCGGCGGGCACTGGAGACGTTGGTCGTTGACAGCCTGATCGGCAGGCTGACGCCGCCGAAGATCGAGGCGCTCGAAGCGCATCTCGATGCCGAGGACAAGGCCAGGGTCGGTGATCCTTCGACCTCGATTCATCTCGCCGGCGAGTTTCACGTCCTGCTCGCAAGACTGACGGAGAACGCGATTCTCTCACGATACGTCACGGAACTGGTCTCGCGCTCGTCTATGATACTGTCGCTCTACGGACGCCCCCATTCTTCCGATTGCGCCGTATCCGAGCATCGCACCCTGATTGCTGCCCTCGCGCGGAATGATCGCGAAAAAGCACGTGAATTGATGGGCCATCACATCGAAGCCATAACGGTCCGAGCCCTGTTGAAAAGCAAAGGTGAAGACGATCTGGCTCACCTCCTTGCCGCTTACGCAAGAGAAGAAGGTCTTTAGGCCGCAACGCCTTCCGGTTCGTTGTTGAAGCTGGGGCGTTCAAAGATGCGATTTCGATGATCGAGCGCATTGTATGCAATCTTTTGAAGGTTTAATCGGAAGACGTCGCCAGTGTTTCGGCTCACGGGAGCGGGCACGTTTCCCACTCCACGCGTCTCCTGCTATTGCTTGATTCGGTAATGGCCTGATTTCTTTCTATATAGTTCTGACCGTTTTTAGGGTGGCGGTTTGTTTTCCTGCAGGTGATGGCCATATCGTTCGCCGTTTTGCGCTAATTTGATATAGCAATGGGATACGATATTGACAGTGTAATGGATGCAATATAGCTCTGTATCGGCGATTGGCACTGTCGGGGGAGGGCAGCATGCGCAACGTACCCGTTGCCGGCCGGAGGGCCGGCGATGCTTTCCTGAGAACCTATCGTTCCTGCCGAAAGATGTATGCCGATGCTGGCCGTGTCTGCGCGCTCGAGCGATCAATGCTCCTGGCCGCGCTTTGCCGTGCGCCGGCGTCGTTCCCCAATGTGGCCGACGGTGGGGTGCGCGCTGTTTCCGCGCTGCCGCGATGAATTCTTGAACCAGCAAGCAGGAGATCCGGACATGAATATAGATTTCACCACGCTTCCGCCTCCCGATCGCTATCGGCTGCTGACCAACTTCATCGGCCCGCGCCCCATCGCGCTTGTTGGTACGCGATCGTCAGCCGGACACAACAATGCAGCGCCCATGAGCTTCTTCAACGTGTTCTCCCACGAACCGCCATTGGTCGTGCTCGGCATCCAGAACCGAGGCAATGGCGACGAGAAGGACACCGTCGCGAACATCCGCCGAACCGGCGAATTCGTCGTCAACATGGTCGACATGGCGCTCGCCGACGCGATGATCGTCTGTGGCGTCAATTTCGCCTCAGAAGTCGATGAGCTCGATTTCGCCCGCCTGACGCCGATAGCGTGCGACCAGATCGACGCCGCCCGCATTGCCGAAAGTCCCTGCAGCTTCGAATGCAGGGTCGAGCAGATCCTCGATTATCACAAACGCGTGCTGGTCATCGGCAGAGTGGTGCACATGCATATCCAGGACCGGTGCCTTGATGCGCAGGGGCGTTATGCGAATCCCGAGACCTATCAGCCGATCGCTCGGCTGCATGCCGACAACTACATCACCTCAGATCGACAGTTCGAGCTCAAGAAGCCGGAGGAGCTATTGCCCTTCGAGCAGGCACAAGTGAACCCCACGGCCGAAAAGGCCACTCGATGATTCGCATACACGTCGTCAACCCCACTCGACGGCGTCCATGACCGATCACCTCGTACGTGCGGCCGAGGCTGTGCGATTGGAGGGCTTCGTCATCGATGCCGAAACGGCCATGGGCACGCCGGCTTCGATCGACTCCGACGAAGTGGGCGGCTTTGGCCGCATCCCATATTGACCGTCCTATCGCAAGGCGTCGCCGAAATGCACGCCTTGAGCTGGATGCGATCCGGGTTGCTCCACCGCGTCTGCGATGGAGCAACCGGAAACATCATGCGGCGGAACGCTGTCCAACCGCTGCGGCAAGGCGCCTTGCGCGCTCGAGGCAGGCCGGTTGCTGATCGGCAAAGCGCTCGGCGCCGATTTCCATGATCAGCGTCGTATCCGGAAGGAAGGTCAGCTCGGAAAAGATGTCGTCCCAGGCAATGTCGCCCCAGCCGATCGGCAGATGCAGGTCGCCGATGCCGAGTGCCGTCGCCTCGGCCGGATGATAGAAGCGGTTCATGGAATAGGGCAGGCCGAAACTGTCGTGCACATGCAGGTGACCCGTCACCGGGGCCATGGCCCGCAGCTCGTCACGGAAATCCAACCCACGATGCGTGGCCTCGATATAGGCATGCGAGAAGTCGATGAGCGCGACGACGTTGCTGGAGCCGATCGCCCGCACCGTTTCTGCGACCTGGCTCGGGGTTTGCCGGTACTGGCCGCTTTCCGTCGTGAAGATGTTCTCGAGCGCGATGCGGACGCCGTATCCCTTTGCGATCTCCGCCATCTCTGCAAGGGCGTCGCGTTCCATCCTGTCGAGATCCGCGGCGTTCTCTCCGGGAACAAGCTGTGCTGCGCCGGAATGATGCACGAGGATCCCCGCGCCGAGCCGGTCGCACAGTTCGAGCATCGCCCTTACGACCTTCTTCTGCAGATGATGGTGCTGGCGATCCATGAAGTTGGATACGATCTGGCCGTGCAGCGAAAGCTTGTTGAAGGTGTACTTTTTGGTGATCTCGGCGACGCGCTGGACACGGTCTTCGATGATGCGGCCGCCACTGACGATTTCTTCGCCGTAGATTCCGATCTCGCAGGCGTCGGCGCCCGTCTCGGCAACTTCACGCAAGGAGGCATCAAGGCTCGAAAGATCGCCCTTGCCCGTCCGGTTGCAGAATCCTACGGCGGAAATGATGTCGTTCATCACGGTGTCTCCTGATGTATTGATTTGTGATCAGACTGCTTGGAGTGTCGGTTGACTGGCGGAACTGCGGATGGCGCGCGGCGCCAGATCGATCTCGATCCGTCGGCCGGTCTCCCGGTCGAAGAGATGAAGGTGCGCCAGTGGCAGTTCCAGGGTGATCCGATCGCCGGGCCGCACGCGCGTATGCTCGTCGACGCTCGCGGCGAAGGGGTAGCCGTTCAGTTCCGAGTGGATGACGCGGCCGGAGCCGAGCTCCTCGATGAAATCCACCTTTAGCGACACGCCCTCAGGCGCAACGGCACATTGTTCCGGGCGGATGCCGACCGTGATCTGCCTTGCGCCCAGTCGCGTCGCAAGGCCTCTGTCGATCGGCATCTTCGTGCCGCCGAATGTGAGACAGGCATTGTCGACGTCGACAGCGGCGTCGAACAGGTTCATCGCCGGCGAACCGATGAAGGATGCGACGAAGATGCTTGCCGGACGGTGGTAGATATCGAGCGGCTGGCCCACCTGTTCGACCACACCCTTGTTCATTACGACCAGCTTGTCCGCCAGCGTCATTGCTTCCACCTGATCGTGGGTGACGAAGATGGAGGTTGCCGAGAGACGCTGATGCAGCTTGCGGATCTCCGCCCGCATGGTGACGCGCAGCTTGGCGTCCAGGTTGGACAGCGGTTCGTCGAAAAGAAAGACGTTTGGTTCGCGAATGATCGCGCGCGCCATGGCGACGCGCTGCCGCTGACCACCGGAAAGCGCCGCCGGCTTGCGATCGAGATAATCGGAAAGCCCGACGATCTTCGCCGTTTCCTCGATCCGGCGCAGGCGCTCCGCCTTCGGGACGCCTGCCACCTTCAGAGCGTAGCCGATGTTTCCTGCAACGGTCATGTGCGGATAGAGGGCGTAGTTCTGGAACACCATGGCGCAGCCGCGTTCGCGCGGCTCGAGCCTGTTCACGACCTTCCCGTTGATCGCGATCTCACCGGAAGTGATCTCCTCCAGCCCTGCGATCATCCGCAGAAGCGTTGATTTTCCGCAGCCGGAAGGGCCGAGGATCACGACGAATTCTCCCGATGCGAAGGCGAGGTCGATGCCATGCAGGGTGGGGTTCTTTCCGTAGGATTTACGCACGGCGCGAATTGTGATGTCAGCCATGAGCGCGGACCTCTCTGTCTGTTCTGTTTGGGGAAAGCGGGGTCATTTTTCCGTGGCCACGAGGCCGCGCACGAACCACCGCTGCAGGACGGCAACGACGATGAGCGGGGGCAGCATGATGATCAGCGATCCGGCCAGCGTCACGTTCCAGTCCGGAGTGCCATTGTCGGCCGGAAGGAGCGCAACCAGCGACATCATCGTGGTCTTGTATTGGGGGTCCGTCACCATCAGGAGAGGCCAGAGATACTGGTTCCATCCATAGACGAACATGATCGTCGTCAGCGCCAGCATGTTGGTGCGCGAAAGCGGCAAGAGCATATCGATGAAGAAGCGGATCGCGCCCGACCCGTCCATGCGCGCGGCTTCTGCCAGTTCGTCGGGCAGGGTCAGGTAGAACTGGCGATAGAGGAAGGTCCCGGTCGCGGTCGCGATCAGCGGCAGTGTAAGGCCGGCATAGGAATTGAGAAGGTTCCAGTCGACCGAGACCTCGAGGCCGGTGACGGTGGAAATCAGAAGTCGAACCGGCTGGAACAGATCGGCGGCGACCGCATAGGTCGGCACAACACGCACCTCGAGCGGCAGCATCAGGGTGATGAACACCATCCAGAAGAAGAAGCCTTTCAGCGGCGTCCGGAAGAATACGATGGCAAAGGCCGTCAGCGCCGACAGCGCCACCTTGCCGACCGTGACGAGGCTCGCCATCACGAAGCTGTTCAGCATCGCCGTTCCGAGGTTGGCGCGCGACCAGGCGGCGCCCATGTTCTCGAACAGGCGATCCTGCGGCACGAAGCTGAAGGGTATGGCGTTGACCTGCTGGAATGTCTGGCTGGCGCCCGCCAGGATGACGATGAACGGGCCGATCAGCAGCAGGAAGCCGAAGATCATGACACCGTAGGTCAGCGCGTTGGCGAAAGGGGTCCGCTGGATCATGGGAGCCTCACTTGTAATGGACCTGGCGCTCGATGAAGCGGAACTGAATGAAGGTGAAGATCATGATGAGGCCGATGAGCACGAGGCTCTGGGCCGACGCGCCGGAGTAGTTCAAGCCGCGAAACGCCTCCTCGACGATGCGATAGACCATCACGTCCGTGCCGTGGTTCGGGCCGCCATCGGTCGTGCGGGCGACGATGCCGTAGGTATCGGCACCGACGAAACCTTCGGTCATCATGATGACCAGCAGGAAGAAGAGCGTTGGCGCGAGCAGCGGTATCTGGATATCGACCGCGCGGCGGATCGGGCCGCAGCCGTCCATCGCGGCAGCCTCGATGAGCGAGCGCGGAACCGATTGCAGGCCGGCGAGAAGGAAGATGAAGGTATAGCCCGCCCATTTCCAGGCGAAGACGATGATGACGAGGATCAGGGCGTGACTGCCGTACTTGGCCGGGTTCCAGAAGTCGGGAAAGGCGGCGTTGGCCGACGCCATCAGCCCGCGCTCCGGCGACAGGATGAAACGGAAGGCCATGCCGGCCGCAGGTCCGGCGATCGCGTAGGGCAGAATGTAGAGGAACCGGAACGGGGCGGAGCCCGGTAATTGCCGGTCGACCGCAAGGGCAAGAACGAGGCCGATGAAAATGGTGGCAAGTGTGCCGCAAAGGGCGAATGCCAGGCTGATGCCGACGGAGTTCCAGTAGAGCGGATCGGCGAACACCTCCTGGAAGTTGGTGAAACCGACGAATTCCGCAGCGCCCCCGAATGGCGGCTCCAGCGTGAAGGCCCATCGCAGCACGGCGACTGCCGGCCAATAGAAGAAGAGCAGGATCAGAATGATCTGCGGCAGGGCGAATAGGCTGGGCAGCCACCAGCTGCGAAAGGCCGCACGCTTGTCCATGTCGAATTTCCGATGCGCAAGAATAGAAATCGGAGCCTGCCGATGCTGCGGCAGGCTCCGGACGGATCAGATTTTTAGTTCAGCGTCTGTCCGGCGTAGGTCTTCTCGAAGCGACGCAGAACGGCGTTGCCGCGTTCAACCGTCTTGTCGAGCTCGGCCTGCACGTCTGCGTTCTGCATGAAGATCGCTTCGAGGGCGGTCGCGAATTCCTTGCGGATCTGCGTGAAGCCGCCGAGGCGAATGCCGCGGGTGTTTTCCGAAGTCGGGGTGAAGGACAGGCTCTGGATGGCGAGTTCACGCCCCTTGTACGGTGCCTTGTCGTAGAAGCCATTGGCCTTCATGGCGTCGAAGCCGGTCTTGGTGACCGGGATGTAGCCCGTCACCGTCGACCACCATTCGGCCATTTCCGGCGTGGCAAGATAGTTGAGGAAGGCGGCAGCACCCTTGTATTCCGCTTCCGGACGACCGGCGAGCACCCAGAGCGATGCGCCGCCGACGAGCGAGTTCTGGCGTTCGGTGCCCTTCCATACGGGCAACATGGCGACTTCCCACTTCACACCCTCGGGAAGGGTCTTGCCGATCGTGCCATGGTCGGCGATCGAGGTCTGGATCATCTGGCAGGTCTGGGACGTGAAGGCGGGGACGATGTCCATGCCGAGCTGCTTGGTCTTGACCACGAAGAGCTTCTCGTCGGCCATCTTCTTGAAGAACTTCACGTGGTCGACGAACTTGGTCTTGTTGACGACGAGCTCGGCGTCCAGTCCCTCATAGCCGTTCGCCTTGGTCGCAATCGGCTGGTTGTGGATCGCCGAGAACTGCTCCATCAGCGCCCATGTGTCGAAGTTGAATGCGAGCGGGCATTCGTAGCCGGCTGCCTTCAGCTTGCGCGCCGCTTCTTCGACCTGCTCCCAGGTGTCCGGCTTGAAGTCGATGCCAGCCTTCTGGAAGGCGTCGGCGTTGTAATAGAACATGGCTGTCGAGGAGTTGAACGGGAAGGAATTCAGCTCGCCCTTTGCCGTTGCATAATAGTTGGCGATGCCGCCGAAATAATTGTTCCAGTCGATCGTGTAGCCATTGTCGGCCATCAGCTTCTTGGCGGGCACGAATGCGCCGGAGAGCATCATGTCGAGCGTGCCGGCATCATAGATCTGGGTGATCGCCGGCTGCTTCTTGGCGCGGTAGGCGGCAATCGTGTTTTGCAGCGTCGTGTCGTAACCGTTTTGCGAGGTGCAGACGATCTCGAACTCGGATTGGCTGTCGTTGAACTTCTTGCAGGCATCCTGGACACGTTCGCCAAGATCGCCCGAAAGGCCGTACCAGAATTCGAATTTGGTCTTTTCGGCGGCTGCCGCCGGCGCGCCCAACGCGACGCTTGCCATCAGGCCGATGAATACGGACGTAGTGACGGAGACTCTCATTTGCAAAACGCTCCTTGCAGATTGGCGGACACCAGGATCGGTGGCACGAATGAAGCCGGGCGCTTGCTAACAGCTGAGTGTGACAGTCCTTGCCAATCTGCATGATGGAAAAATGAAAGTTTGATTACGCCGCCAAGATGCGGTGCGCTCCATGGTTGCGCCGTTTCCATTTTGCGAGCTGCCATTGTTTGCCTGGCGCCGGATGCCCCCGGCTGTAACGGCGTTGCGCGCAGACGGGGCTGAGCCAGATCGTTTCTGGCGCGCATCCGATCGCTCCCGGGGATACCTAATACGAATGGGTTAGGCGACCGCTTTCGTACCTGCGACGTTCACCTATCGTTCGATGCGTATTAGAAGTTAAACTATCTCACAATACTCATCTAATGCGTTTGTCGTCTGTCGGCGCCGCCCCGTTCAGGAGCTCAGCCGATGGGGTAGGCCGCATGCGTTGACAACCATGTCCAATCGACCACTCTTCTCCCCATGAAGATTCTCGCGATATCAGGCAGCGCCCGGATCAATTCCACCAATACGGCCATGCTGCGTGCCGTCCGTTCGATTGCGCCGGCGAGCATCGATATTTCAGTCTTCGATCGCCTGGGAGAATTGCCGGTCTTTTCGCCGGACCTCGAGAGCCTGCCTCTGCCGCGGACGGTGCGAGACTTTATAGACGCCATCGCAAAGAGTGACGGCCTGATCATTGCAAGCCCGGAATACGTGCGCTCCATTCCCGGCGGCCTCAAGAATGCGATCGACTGGCTCGTATCCGGAGAGGAAATCATCAGCAAGCCGATTGCCCTGCTGCACGCCTCCCATCGGGGAGACGACATGCTGGCCAGTCTGCGCACGGTTCTTGCGACCGTCAGCGACCGTTTCACGACGGACATCTTTCTCCGGCTCCACCTGATGAAAATGGAGCCGGCTGACGTGTCGCGGGCCGTCGAAACACCTGAGAACCGCTGGAAGGTACAAGCCTATCTTCAGGCGTTTGCATCGTTCTGCGTGGCCGAGCGTGAAACCGCTTAAGGTGGAAACCTGTCGTAGCCTCTGGCTGCGGGAGCGATCCGCGCCTCGAGGGGCAGCCCATAGCCTGGCCGATGATCAGCCGGTTCGACGCTCTTTGCGAGCCGTCACCCGCTGATCGACCGGCCGGCGCCCTTCCGACCTGATTTTGCTTGCGAAGTCGGAGAATGGGGGTCCGCTCAGCTTTCCGGTTTCCTGGTGGCTTCATAGTTGCTGTGGAGCAAGGACGGGGGCGTGCGTAACCGATAGCTATGCGGTGGCTCTGGACACTTCCGAAAGACAACGCAGAAGGAGTTTGATTGTGGTGAGGCGACGCAACGGTTGGCGACTGGCGTTTGTCGCTGCCTGCCTGTTCGTGCTGCAATCGATCGTCGGCGCATTTGCCGCGAGTTCGATGCCTGCCTTCTCGCAAATCGACGCTTTCGGCAATGCGCTCTGCGTAAGCAGGGATCACGCCAGCAACGGCAATCAAGACTCCGATCATCGGACCGCCGCCGATTGCTGCCTTCTCGGATGCTGCGTGTCCTCGCCGTTCCTGGCGGCTGCGCCCCCTGCCGGCGGGGGTGTTGCCCTTCAAGCCGCGTCTGCGGTGCACCAGGTGTGGCCCGCAGCAAGCCCGGTGTCGACCGGCAAACACCGGCCCGGCTATCCTCGCGCGCCTCCACGGTTGTTCGCCTGATCGATTGCGTTCGGCCGTCCTCTGTCTGACGTGGGCCTTTCGTTCGCCGGCATGCGGCCGCCACCACCGCAACGATCACTCCTTTCGCGGGGTCCAACGCTGACTGCGGGTCGGCATTGAGCTGACGGGCACTGCGCACATCAATCCTGTGCGCGATCGCCGGGCACCACCGATGAAAATCTCGGCAACCTTTTCCGGACCACCGCATCCAACCCGGAGACCCGCGGGAGGTATTCCCGCGTCCTCCTATGAAACGTCCAACTCCGACTAAGCCAATCATCTCAAAGGAATAGCACATGCTGTCGAAACTGATCATCACCGCCGCCTTCCTCGGGATAAGCGCCACGACGGCCTTCGCCCACTCCACGCTCGAAGTGACGGAGGCGCATGTCGGCGCGTCCTACAAGGCGGTCATCCGGGTCCCGCACGGCTGCGAGGGCAAGCCGACGCTCGCTCTGCGGGTCCAGATCCCGGAAGGAATGATTGCGGCAAAGCCGATGCCGAAACCAGGCTGGACGCTGGAGAAGATCAAGGGAGCCTACGCGAAGTCCTACGACTACTTCGGCACGCCGATGAAGGAGGGCGTGAAGGAGATCGTCTGGAAGGGCGGCAGCCTGGCCGACGACGAGTATGAGGAGTTCGTCTTCCGGGCTTTTCTGACCGAAAGCCTGCCGGTCGGCAAGACGCTCTATGTGCCGCTGGTGCAGGAGTGCCCAGATGGCGCGACCGAGCGCTGGATCGAGGTCCCGGCAGAAGGCAAGTCGAGCGACGATCTCGAATCTCCGGCACCCGGCATCAGGCTGCTCGAAAAGAAAAGCGGGCACTGACCGGATCGACTTGGCCCAAGAAGGTTAGCTAACCGGAGAGCACGCATGGCGCTCGTACCAAGGAGCTTCTCCCGCCTGGCGAGGCTGATGGCAATCGCGCTGTGCGGGCTCTTCCTGCAGGCTGGCGTGGCGTTCGCCCATGCGGCGCTCAATTCAAGCGAGCCGGCGGACGGCACGGTCGCCGACACCGCGCCGTCCGTCTACGTGTTGACGTTCAGCGAACCGGTATCGCCATTGCATTTGAAGCTCATCAGGCCGGATGGGACGGTGCTCCCCCTGGAGAGGTTCGAGCTCAAAGATCGAACCGTCGCGATCGCAGCACCAACTGACCTTGGGCGAGGCACGCATGTACTCAGCTGGCGTGTGACCTCCGCCGATGGCCATCCGATCGGTGGATCGGTCGTCTTTTCGCTCGGCGCGACGAGCGCCGCACCGCCCGCGATGGGAGATAGGATCGACTGGGCCGTACGCGCCGGCATCCTGTTATCGAAACTCGCACTTTATGTGGGCCTGTTCATCGGCGTTGGCGGCGTGTTTTCGCTCTGCTGGCTGCCCTGCAGCACCCGCCCAGGGCGCAACATCGTTGCGGTCGCGCTTGGCACAGGGTTCCTTGGCGCGCTTGCCGCCGTGGGCTTTCAGGGGCTCGATGCGCTGGGAGTGCCCCTGACGCACTTTGTCGAGCCGGCCGTTTGGTCCACGGCGATGGCAACGAGCTTCGGGCGGACAGGGATGGCGGCGCTCGTTGCCTTTGGCGTGGCCGCCATGGCGCTTAGCGGCAAGGGGCGGTTTGCCCGGGTGTCATCCCTCGCGGCCCTGATCGTGTCATCGGCCGCCTTGTCGCTGAGCGGCCACGCTTCTACGGCAGAGCCGCAATGGCTGATGCGCCCGGCCGTCTTCCTGCACGTCGCTGCAATAGGTCTCTGGGTCGGAGCACTGGCTCCCCTGGGCATGGCGTTGCGGCGCGGCGACCCGATGGCACTTCGGGCGCTGCGTCGGTTCTCAACATTCATCCCTTATGTGCTTGTCGGGCTCGTTGGGGCGGGTGTCGTCTTGACCATCGTGCAGGTCGAAAAACCGCAAGCGCTGTTGGAAACCGCCTATGGTCAGGTCTTTATGGTCAAGATGGCATTGCTGGTCGGATTGTTTCTCCTGGCGATCGCAAATCGCTGGCGACTGACGGAGCCGGTCGTTGCTGGAGGTCGGACATCAGCGAAGCATCTGGTCCGCTCGATCGCTGCGGAGACGCTTGTCGTTTTCCTGATTTTCGGCGCCGTGTCTTGCTGGCGCTTTACGCCGCCGCCGCGCGCCCTTCCCGCCTTGGCGGCCCAAGCCGCAAGCCTTCATATCCACACGGACAAGGCGATGGTCCTCATTGAGGTCTTGCCGGGGCGGATGGGTGAGGTCGACGTATCGATCAACGTTCTCACGGGTGAAAGTGAACCGCTTGCTGCCAAGGAGGTGACGCTCATCCTTTCCAAGCTCGATTCCGGTATCGAGCCGTTCAAGCGCATAGCGGTACGGCGTGGCGAAGCGGATTGGGGCGTCGACCGCATGGCCATCCCCTTGCCGGGTCTCTGGCAACTGCGGGTCGATATTCTGATCAATGACTTCGAGAAGGTAACGCTGAGCGACGAGATCAGCATCGGGCCATGAGCGCGGCGGCCGCGGCGCCGGCAGAGCGATGCCTTGTTAGTATTTTAGAAATATCAAATGTTCATACTGCGCCACCATGCGCGGTTTTCTGCTGATGGCAATTTTCGCTGGCGGATTGTGGGTGGCGGACACGACCCTGTGTGAAGGCCGCTACACCCAGGAGCTTGGGCATGAAATTCACTCCGCGACCAGACGCGCCGGGTATTGGCTGAACGCCCAATTGAACTTTCTGCGCACCCGCTTCTAGTGTCCTGATTCAGAAGTTTCTGCCGATTTGTTTTGCACATCGGCGATTTGCAGGGTTGCCAGGCAAAAGCGTTTGATGGTGGCGAGGATATCGTCTGCCGATTTGGTCCATCGGAACGGTTTGGGATCGGTGTTGACGGCGTCGATATAGGCGGTGATTGCCGCCTCCAATTCAGCGGTGGAGCGGTGCACGCCGCGCCGGATTTGCTTTTCGGTCAGGTTGGCAAAGAAGCGCTCGACCTGGTTGAGCCATGACGCCGCCGTCGGGGTGAAATGAATGTGCCAGCGGGGCCGCTTGAGAAAGAAGCTGCGGATGGCGCTGGTCTTGTGGGTGGCGTAGTTGTCCATGACGATGTGGATATCAAGGTCTGGCGGCACGTTGGCTTCGATTTCGCGCAGGAATCTCAGGAATTCCTGCGCGCGGTGACGCTTGAAGCAGCGACCGATGATCTTGCCGGTGGCAGCGTCGAGCGCGGCGAAGAGCGAAAGTGTTCCATGCCGGGTGTAGTCGTGGCTGCGCCGCTCGATCTGGCCGGGCCGCATCGGCAACACCGGCTGGCTGCGATCGAGTGCCTGGATCTGGCTCTTCTCATCGACGCAGAGCACCAGCGCCCGCTCGGGCGGGTTGAGATAAAGGCCGACAATGTCGCGCACCTTCTCGACGAATAGCGCATCCGAAGACAGCTTGAAACTTTCGGCGCGATGCGGCTGCAGCCCGAAGGCCGTCCAGATGCGATGGATCGTCGAGGGCGCATGTCCGACCGCCCGTGCCATCGAACGCAGGCTCCAGTGGGTGGCGTCCGGCGGTGTCGTCTCCAGCGTCAACCGGATCGTCTCGGCGATCTCTTCGTCGCCGATCTGGCGCGGCGCGCCGGGACGCGGCTCGTCGTAAAGCCCATCGAGCCGCTGCTCGGCGAAACGCCGTCGCCATTTGGCCACCGTGTTCGGCATCGTGCCAAGCCGCGTGGCAATCTCCTTGTTCTCAACGCCGTCCGCGGCCATCAGCACGATCTGGGCCCGCCGCGCCAGGCCCTGCGCCGTGCCGCGGCGGCGAACCAATGTCTCCAGTTCACCGCGCTCCTCACCCGTCAAGACAATCGCAACCGCCGCTTTGCCCATCGATCATCCCCTTCTCAAACAGGGAAAATGATCGCACAAATTTATCGATCAGGACACTAGGTCCAATCGACATTCAGGCTTCCCAAATCAGTTGATCGCTGATTCATAGGAGACCGTGTTGAACGAGGGTCTTTTGCATGGCGGCGAAGCGGTATGAACTGAGCGATGCTCAGTGGGTCAGGATTGCATCTTTGTTGCCTGGTAAGGCTGGTGATCCCGGGCGCACCGGCTCGGACAACCGCTTGTTTATCAATGGCTGTCTTTGGGTGCTGCGTTCCGGCGCCCATTGGCGCGATCTGCCGGAGCGTTATGGCAAATGGAAGACGGTGCATAAGCGCTTTAGCCGCTGGTGTCATGCCGGCATATGGGAGCGGGTGTTCGAGACGCTGACGGCTGACCGTGACAACCAGTATCTAATGATCGACAGCACCATCGTTCGTGCCCATCAGCAGGCGGCATCCGGAAAAGATTCCATGATGAGCGGTGGACAGCGGCCTGTGAGAGATCAGAGTCGGTTTGCTACCAACCACTCTGAAGGGACTTGCCATGACAGCAGAACCAGCTTCGCCACCTGCCGCTATCCGGGTTGATCTTGGCGCAGTTTTCGTTTCATTGGAACTGTCGAAGTCGATCTGGCTGGTGACGTCGCTATCGCCTGGCAGCGAGAAGATGTCGCGTCATTCGGTACCCGGCGGTGACCTACCGGCATTGCTGGCATGCTTGAACCTCTTGCGCGAGAAGGCAGCGGCGCGCGAGGGCCGGCTCTATCCCGTGATAGTCATCCAGGAGGCGGGGCTCGATGGTTTCTGGATCCACCGTGCGCTTGAGGCGGAAGACTGGATCTCGAGCCATGTCGTGGATGCGGCCTCGATTGCGGTGTCGCGCCGGCACCGCCGGGCGAAGACCGACCGCATAGACGGAGAGACGTTGGTTCGCACGCTGATGGCGTGGATGCGGGGCGAACCGCGGGTTTGTTCGATGGTCCGCGTCCCGGCGGTTGACGACGAAGATCGGCGCAGGATCGGGCGAGAGCGCAAAGCGCTGATCGAGGAGCGCAAAAGGCACATCAACCGGATCAAAGGACTGCTCTTCAGCGTTGGCGTCCGCGGTTATGAGCCTACGCGTCGCGACCGGCGCGAACGCTTGGATGAACTACGGACGGGGGATGGCCGGTCATTGCCTGCCCATCTCAAGGCGCAGCTCAGTCGTGAGCTCGATCGGTTCGAATTGGTGAACGAGCAGATCAAAGCTGTCGAGACCGAGCGCGATGCCCAGTGTGCCAAGGTGGATGGTACCGGGCCGCAGGCGATACTCAAGGCGATCAAGGGCATTGGCGCGGAGGTTGCGAACGTCCTGACTTGCGAGGGGCTGTTCCGCCAGTTCGACAACCGGCGCCAGATTGCAGCCTATGCAGGGCTCGCGCCTTCGCCGTGGCGAAGCGGCTCGATCGATCGCGAGCAAGGTGTCTCGAAGGCGGGCAATCCGAGGCTGCGGACGATGATGATCCAACTGGCCTGGCTCTGGCTGCGCCACCAGCCGGGCTCGGCCCTGACGCGCTGGTTCTATGAACGGATCAGCCACAGTGGCGGACGTGGCAAGAAGGTTGCGATCGTCGCGCTCGCACGCAAACTGCTCGTGGCCTTGTGGAAGTATGCGACCAGCGGCGTCGTGATCGAGGGAGCCGTGATGACCAAGGCCTGAGCCCATCTTTTAAAGCAACCCAATCCTCGGGGCTTGAGCAGCCCTGACGGATCCAGGTGAACGGACCGAGGCCCCCCATGGCTTCTATCGCCGCCTAAAAGAATGGTTCCGTTCTCCTGAGCCCACCCCCGAATGCGGGATTATGGTGCAGCCGTCTTGAGCGGCGACCGGATATGAGGTGGTACAGGTGAGGCATGGCCTGCCAGTACTGGGAAGGGCGCAGCTGGATACCGTCGACGACAAAAGGCCTGCAAATATGGTGACGCCACCCTCTTGACCTTCAAATCATCATATGAGGGGGGCCAAGGATCAGGCGCTGGGGCGTTCCCGAGGCGGACTGACCACCAAGATCCACATGTTGGCCGACACGCTTGGTCGGCCGCTACGTTTCATTGTGACGGCTGGCCAAGTTGGCGACATCACGCAAGCGCCGGCTCTTCTGGATGGCCAGAGCGGCGATGCCGTTCTGGCTGACAAAGCCTATGACAGCCATGCCTTGCGTGAGACGATCGCCGACATGGGAGCCGTGGCGGTAATCCCGTCAAACCGCTCGCGCAAGGTCATCATCCCCCACGACGAACTCGTCTACAAACATCGCAACCGCATCGAGCGATGCTTCAATCGGATGAAGCACTTTCGTCGCTTCGCCACGCGCTACGACCGTAGAACCATTCACTTCCAAGGCTTCCTCTATCTCGTCGCCGCAATGAGTTGGCTCCAGTGAATGTCGATTCGCCCTAGATCCGCGCGAACAGCCGCTGACGTGTCGGCTCGTCCACGAAGGCAGCCTCGATTGCCGTGCGGGTCATGCCGTTGATCTCCTCGTCGGAAAAGCCCATGACCGCAGAGGCGATGTCGTACTCCTGCGCGAGCGACGTATGGAAGAATGGCGGATCGTCCGAGTTGAGCGTCACGCGCACGCCGGCTTCGTGAAGCGCCCGCAGCGGATGCGAGGCGAAGTCCGGAAAGACCTGCAGCGAGATGTTGGAACCGGGACAGACTTCGAGCACCACGCCGGCGTCGGCAAGGCGCCGCACGAGCTCCATGTCCTCGATCGCCCGGACACCGTGGCTGATGCGTGACGGGCGTACGTGCTCGAGTGCGTCGCGAACGCTGAAGGCGCCGGAGAGCTCGCCTGCATGGATCGTCAGCCCGAGACCCGCGTCACGCACGATATCGAAGGCGCGGGCGAAATCGCCAACCTTGTGCATGCGTTCTTCGCCGGCCAGATTGAAGCCGGTGACGAGCGCATGTTCGCGCCTGGCCGCGAATTCGGCTGTCTTGATGACCGACTCCGGGCCTAGGTGGCGAATGCCTGTTATCAGCATGCGCGATTCGATACCGGTCTTCTGCCGGGCGGCTTCCATGCCGGCAGCGAGGCCTTCGAGATAGGCATGGGCGCCCAGGCCGATCGTGTTGCCGTGGTCGGGCGAAACGATGATCTCGCTATAGATCGTGCCCGCTTCGGCAAGCTCGGTCAGATAGGCTTCGGCGAGCAGCGCATAGTCTTCCTCGGTCCGGAACAGCGAGGCGATGGCGTCGTAGCACTTCACGAAGCTGGTGAAGTCTTCCCAGACATAGGCCTTGTCGCGGATGATTGCGCGGGCGTCGATGCCGTATTTTTCGGCCTGGGCGAGCGCCAGCTCGGGCGGTGTTGCGCCTTCGATGTGGCAATGCAGTTCCGCCTTCTTCAGATGTGCGGTCAAATGAGGCTTCTCCCATGATGGCCCGGCGCGATGCCGAGATGTTTGGCGACGCTCTCGCCAATATGCGCGAAGGTGTTGGCAACGCCGAGGGAGCGGCTGCGCAGCGACGGTCCGAACATCAGCACTGGCACCCGCTCGCGCGTGTGGTCGGTGCCGCGCCAGGTCGGGTCGCAGCCGTGATCGGCGGTCAGGATGACGATATCGGTCGGTTGCAGGCGGCGGTCGAGATCCGGCAGGCGCGCATCGAACGCCTCGAGCGCGGCTGCATAGCCGGCGACATCGCGGCGATGGCCGTAGAGCATGTCGAAATCGACGAAATTGGTGAACACCAGGCTGCCGTCCTCGGCCTCATCGATGGCCGCGAGGCTCGCGTCGAAGAGCGCCATGTTGCCGTCGGCCTTTGTCAGCTTGGTCACGCCCTGATGCGCGAAGATGTCGCCGATCTTGCCGATCGCGTGAACCGTGCGCCCGGCTTCCGTCAACCGGTCGAGGACCGTGGGCTCCGGCGGCAGAACAGAATAATCGCGCCGGTTGCCGGTGCGGGTGAAGGTCTGCGGGCTCGTGCCGACGAAGGGGCGCGCAATCACCCGGCCGATATTGTAGTCGTCGAGTAGACGCCGGACGGTCTGGCAAAGCTCGAGCAGGCGGTCGAGCCCGAAGCTCTGCTCATGCGCAGCGATCTGGAAGACCGAGTCCGAAGAGGTGTAGCAGATCGGCTTGCCGCTGCGCATATGCTCCTCGCCGTGGCGGGCGATGATGTCGGTGCCGGAAGCATGGCAATTGCCGAGGATGCCGGGAACGTTGCCTTCGCGACAGATGGCTTCGACGAGTTCGGCCGGAAAGGCGTCGCCTTCGGCCGAAAAGTAACCCCAGTCGAACATGACCGGCGTGCCGGCGATTTCCCAGTGCCCGGAAGGCGTGTCCTTGCCGCGTGAAACCTCGCTCGCGGCACCAAAGGCGCCGTAGACGCGGTTGGGCACCGGCATGCCCCGAGGAATGGTGCCATTGGCAAGCTTTGCCGCATGTACGAGGCCAAGGGCGGACATGTTCGGCAGGCTGAGCGGGCCTTCGCGCAGACCGGACCGGTCGGCAGCGCCGACGGCGCAGAACTCGGCGATATGTCCGAGCGTGTTGGCGCCGAGGTCACCATAGGCCTCGGCATCCGGCGCGCCGCCTATGCCGAAGGAATCGAGAACGAAAAGAAATGCACGCGCCATGATGCACCTGACAGCGGAAGCGCTGGCATCGCGCTCCGATAGCTTCTGGAAGGGCGCGACGACACCTAAAGGCACGCCGCGCAATCCCGAAGGGATAACGCTGCACACGACGCAATGCAATTGCGCCGGATCAGTGCCCGATCAGCAGTCAGTGCATTTTATCGATTGAGCCAGGCGCGAGTGGAAGTAGGCCGTCTTGGAGAGGTCTATCGTTTTGGACGTGGCCTGAAGGCTCGGAGCGTAGAGCATCAACTCATGCGGAACGGTGAGCTCCGTCCGAATGACGAAGGACTTGTTGGCCGTGAATTGGCCGGGCAGGGTGACCTTCGAATTCACGGTGTAGGGAACCCCGCCGGCCTGATCGCGCGACCAAATGACGGTTCCCTCGTTGGTGCCCGAGACCTCGATGCCGGTGATCTTCAGCGTGTAGTTCACGTTCCCGTAGGGTTCGAGAATGCTCTTTGCGACATTCGACACGTTGGTGAGGAAGGCTTTATTGACTTCCGACTGTTGTGCGACGACGTCGGCGACGGCGCTTGCGGCGCGTGCGGTCTTGCCTGCAACCGTAAAGCCGACCGAAAGCTCGAACGCGCCGAGATAGGTCATGATCAGCAAGGGTGCGACAATCGCGAATTCAACGGCTCCCACGCCGCGCCTATCCCGCCGCAGCGCGTGAAACACGCCGTAAACCGCCTGGAGACGCCGGATCTTTTGCTCCGCAACCTGCTTCATGGCATGCCTCACTCGCTCTCGTTTCGGAACGTGGCCGTTGCCACCATGAGATAATCCCTCGGCATGCTCGCGCCGGCGGGCCGCAAGTTGGTGACGAACGGCCTGACGAGGTCTGTGATCACGCTCCATCGGTAGTAGGCACGCACCACGTTGAAGGTACCCGGGCCGCCGGGGGCAAATTTGAAGTCACCCGTATCAATATCTGTCGAGCCCGCCTTGCGTGGAATGTGCACAGGAAAATTGGTGAGGTCTGAAACCGCCCGGACATCCAGGTAGAACTGGGAGGGCTGAGTTGCTTCGGTGGCGGAGCATTTCATCAGGATCGCGATTTCATCGCAGAAGGCCTGACGGAACTGCGCCTGCGTCATGTCCGTGACCTTGCCCTGCTCGAAGGTGATCTGGCCCGTGCGGACCTTGCGTGCCATCGTCTCCGTTGCGTTCGCCAGCAGCTGGTCGCCGTAGAAGGCGGCAAAGGTTTCGAGTGAGGCGAAAATCACGAGAAAGAAGGGCAAAGCGAGGATGGCGAACTCGATACTCGTCGTGCCTTTGCGGTTGCGGACGAAGCGGCGCAGAATGCCTTTTCGCCTGATATCAGGCCCACTCGGGCGCTCGATTGCCTGCTCGATGCTCATTGTGCCGTTCCATCACGTTACGCCAGACGGGCGGCAGATTATGGAGCAACAGTTGATATTTCGTTCCTGCAGATCATGTGCATTTTAACGAATCGCGGGTCAAAACCCATAAAATTCAGTTGGTGCTACCTGTGGTTTTACGTTCGGCGTGTCGTTCGCAATTTGGCGTACAGGAGAGCACGGTGCGCGACGTCTGCTTGTAGATACGCACGGTGTTTCCTTCGTCGATCGACACCAGAATCCGCTCATCGACAATGGCGTTTCCGTCCTGGTCGAGGATGACCAGATTGGTGGTGCCAAAATTGCGGCCGGTGATGACGATGGTTCGGGCGTCGGCAACCGTGGCGTCCGCCACTTCGGCATTACCGATGATGACCTTGCTGACCGGGCGATCGAGCTTGAGCACGCGCGCGTGATCCATGTAGACGCGCATCATGTCGCCTTCGGTCGCGACGGCAACCGCTGGGGCGAGCGCGGCGATCGCGAATGCTAAGATGGCGGCTCGGCTGGTCGCGAAAGGCAGGGTCATGACGGGTCCTTGGGATGGTGCTCACCCTACACTCACCCATCTTGGTGAATGAACCGTTAAGTCCGCCATTTCGGGGCTTTGCGGATGCTGCGTCGTTTTCTGTTCGTTTACCCAAAAATCAGGGACGCTTCGTTAACTTGTCGGTAACCGCCTTCCTTAAGTCGATGGCAATGCGCCAGGACTAGTTTGAGGCCATCCGATCAACGGCAACAGTTGGCGGAAGTGCTGAACAACAAATGTGAAGTAGGAGAATCATCATGAAGAAGATTTTTGCCCGTCTGATGAAGGACGAGTCCGGCGCGACTGCCATTGAATACGGCCTGATCGCCGCCCTGATTTCCGTTGCTCTGATCGCTGGTGCAACCTCGCTCGGCAGTACGCTCAATACCACGTTCAACAGCCTTGGCTCGAAGCTTTCGAGCAGCACGGCCGGCAAGCTCTAGTCGGCTTGATAGCTTAAGGCGAAGGGGGTTCCATGAAGACCATTGTCTTCCGCTTGGTACGAGACGAGTCCGGTGCGACTGCCATCGAATACGGCCTTATCGCAGCTCTCATCTCGGTTGCGTTGATTGCCGGTGCGAGCACGCTCGGCAACGCGCTTGACTCCACGTTCAACGGCCTCGGATCGAAGATTTCGACGAGCACCGCCGGTAAGCTCTGACGATCCGGCTTCGGCAAGGATCGACGATGGAGCCGCCGCAGAGGCGGCTCTATTGCTATCTGGTCCTTGCGGCGGGTTGAAGATTGCATGCCTACGTTCGGAAGACAGGAACATGACTGAAGCCGCCATCTTCGTGATCTTTCCCTTCTGTCTGGGATTTGCAGCGTTTTCGGACCTGCTGACCATGACGATTCCCAATCGCGTTTCGGCGATTCTACTGGGCTCGTTCTTCGTCGTCGCGCCATTCGCGGGGCTCGGTTTCAGCGAGATCGGACAGCATCTTGCCGCAGCCCTCGCTGTCTTTGCCGTGTGCTTCTGCCTGTTCGCCACGAATGTGATGGGTGGCGGTGACGCCAAGCTCCTGACCGCCAGCGCCATCTGGTTTGGAATCACGCCGTCGTTGACCGCTTTTCTGCTCTATGTCTCGATTTTCGGAGGCTTGCTGACGCTTGCCATCCTCATGCTGCGTCGGCAGGAAAATGCGATACTTGCGAGTGGCATTCCCGTTCCGCAACTCTTGCTGACGGCCAAGAAAATTCCCTACGGGGTCGCGATCGCGCTCGGTGGCTTTGCCGCCTACCCGGCTTCGCCGCTTATGGAGGCGGCCTTTGCGCGTCTTTCCTAACACGAGCGTGTAGGGCGTCATCCTTCGTTAACCGCGCCCATAAGTAATCCGTTAACCATAATTACACCAATTCCTGATCAATCTGACCCTGGCATTTCTTTGGGGCTCGGAAACGATCATGAAACCGGTTCGCATCATCATACTGGCGGTGGCCGTGCTATCGGCCGCGATGGCTGGTCTATTGGCGATGAAACTGACGCGCGCACCTGCGCCGATGGCCGCCGAGCCCCTGATCGAGAGGGCGCCGACCGTCAACGTCCTGGTTGCCAGCAAGAGCCTGCCCGTCGGATCGCGCCTTGGCGGCGATTCCATCCAGTGGATGGCCTGGCCGAAGGACGGTGTGGTTGACGGCCTGATCACCGACGAAAATCAACCATCGGCAATCGACGACCTCACGGGGGCCGTCGTCCGCCTGCCGATCTTCAACGGCGAGCCGGTCCGCCACGAAAAGGTCGCAGATTCGTCCAGCCGCATCATGTCGTCGCTGTTGCCGGCTGGCAAACGCGCCGTCGCGACGGAAATCACCGTCGCCACCGGTGCCGGCGGCTTCATCCTTCCGAATGACCGTGTCGACGTCATCATGGTCCGCAAGGGCGATGGCGAACTCTATCTGACCGAAACCGTGCTCAGCAATGTGCGTGTCCTGGCAATCGACCAGCAGGTCGAGGAGAAGGACGACGGCACGAAAGCCGTCGTCGGTACCACGGCCACCCTGGAGCTGACGCCCGACCAGTCGAAGGTAATGACGGTCGCGCAGCAAATGGCCGAGCGCATTTCATTGGCACTCCGAAGCGTCGCCGACGCACAGGAATCCGACACCGACGCCGCAGATTACCTGCTGAGCGGTGACGGCCAGCCGAGCATCCAGGTCATCAAGTCCGGGTCCATCGTCAAGAGCGACGGCACAGCCGGCCAGACGCAGCAGTAACCAGGTTAGAACGGGGCACAAGGTGAAACAGAGCGGAAACAAATTTCGGGCGTCTGTCGCAGCCGGTTTATCGTTCTGCCTGGCGTTTTCCGGCATGTACCTGCCGACGCCGTCGGTGGCACTCGCCGCCGCTTCCTCGGTCGTACGGATCGTTGAGAGTGGTCCTGGCGTCAAGAAGAAGGTCAGCCTCGGCCTGAACAAGGCCGTCGTCGTCGACCTCCCCGCCGACGCGCACGATATTCTCGTGGCAGATCCTTCGCTGGCCGATGCCGTGACCCGTACGTCGCGGCGTATCTACCTCTTCGGCAAGTCCGTTGGCCAGACCAACATCTTCGTCTTTGGCCCCAATGGCGAGGAGATCGTCAGCCTCGACATCGAAGTCGAGCGCGATATCGCCAACCTTCAGTCGAATTTGCGTCGCTTCATTCCGGACGCCGATATCAATGTCGAGATCATCTCGGACAACATCGTGCTCACCGGAACGGTGCGAACGCCGCTCGATTCTACCCGCGCCGTCGATCTCGCCAAAGCCTTCCTCCAGGGCGGTGAGGCGACCACGCGCAATATCACCGCCCAGGGCAACAATGGTGACGCCGATATCTTCGCCGAAGATCGGCAGGTCTCGCAGATCGTCAATCTCCTGACGATCGACGGCGACGACCAGGTCAACCTCAAGGTCACCGTTGCCGAAGTCAGCCGTCAAGTCTTGAAACAGCTCGGTTTCAACGGCCGCATTGGCGATGGCGAGAGCGGCATCGGTTTCCGCAACCCGGCCAACCTCGGCGACGCGGTTGGCGTCGGTGCGAATGCGTTGATCAGAGGGACCATCGGCGGAACGACGATCGCGAGCTACATCAATGCGATGGAGCAGGCGGGCGTGATGCGGACGCTGGCCGAGCCGAGTCTGACGGCGATTTCCGGACAGGAAGCAAAGTTCTATGTTGGCGGTGAATTCCGCCTGCCCGGAACCCAAGAAGTCACGACGGACGAGAAAACCGGGGAAGACAAGGTCACGCGCGAAGTCAACGATGTTGAATATGGCATCCGCTTGAACTTCAAGCCCGTCGTTCTTGGGCCTGGACGCATCAGCCTTCAGATCGAGACGAACGTCTCGGAGCCGACCTATGAGGGATCTGCTGTCACCGGCAACGGCAAGACAAGCATTCCCGGCAATACCTTTCTCGGCATCCGCAGGCGCGAGGCATCGACCAGCGTCGAACTGCCTTCCGGCGGCTCGATCGTGATTGCCGGCCTGGTTCAGGACAATATTCGCCAGGCGATGTCGGGCCTGCCGGGGGCAGCGAAGATCCCGATCCTCGGAACGCTCTTCCGCAGCAAGGATTTCGTGCGCAACGAGACCGAGCTCGTCATCATCGCGACACCCTATCTGGTCCGCCCGGTCGCAAGAAGCGCGATCTCCCGGCCTGACGACAACTTCAATCCGGCCAACGATCTCGACAGCTACTTCCTTGGCCGTGTGAACCGCATCTACGGGCGGCCGGAGGCCGCGGCTCCGGCGGGGCGCTATCACGGCAATGTCGGCTTCATCTACAAATAGGTCGGTCATGACGCTTCGAACCGGTTCCCACAAGACACCTGAAAGGCCGAATGCCATGCCCCTGAGCACATCCAGCGCCGTCATGCGATGCACGGGCCGCGTGGCCATGCTGGCCATCGCCGGCATCTTCCTTGCGAGCTGCGGGACGAAGGACAATCTCGCCACCGGCTCGATTCCGGACGACTATCGCACGCGGCATCCGATCGTGCTTGCCGAAGGCGAACGCGCCATCGATATCCCGATCGCGTCGGGCGACCGCCGCCTGACCCAGGGAACGCGCGATGTCATAGCCGGTTTCGCTTCCGACTATCACAATTCGGCAAGCGGCGTCGTGCAGATCATGATGCCGCGCGGCGCGGCCAACAGCCATGCTGCGCAGGCGATGCGCAGGGAGATCCGCAGCGTTCTGGTTGCCGCCGGGGTCCCGGCCAAACGCCTCCTCGAGACGAGCTATGACGCCGGACCCTATGGCGACGCGGCACCGATCCGCTTGAGCTACGTTGCGATTACCGCCCAGACGGCGCCTTGCGGCACCTGGCCGGAGGACCTGAACCTCAACACGATGGAAAACAAGAACTATTACAATTTCGGTTGCGCCTCGCAATCGAACCTGGCCGCCCAGATCGCCAACCCGACAGACTTGCTCGGTCCGCGCCAGACATCGCCGATCGATGCGGAACAGCGCGGTCAGGTCATCAAGGACTGGCGTGGAACCGAAAAGAGCGACGGCCCGGTCGTCATCTTCAACTGATAGCGGCGGGATGAGGAAATGAGCACGATCGACTATAAGATCGAGACCGGTGGCGAGGGGGACGATCCCTTCTTCGACCAGGTGCGTACGGGCGATCTGGAGCAGGTCCGTCCGCTGCCGCGGATTTCGATCCACGCCTTCTGCGAAACCAATGCAATGCAGCGGCTGATGGAGCGTTGCGGGCAGGACCGGCGCATGACGAAGGTCAGCCTGCGCATCAACAGCGGCAGCATCGACGCGGCCGCAAACATGTTCGCGACCGTATCCACTCCCAATCTCATCATCCTCGAGACATCGACCGAACCGCGGTCGCTTCTGGCGGAACTCGCGCCGCTTGCGGAGGTCTGCGACCCGAGCACCAAGGTGATCCTCGTCGGCAAGCACAACGATATCGGGCTCTATCGCGAACTCATCCGCAACGGCATTTCCGAATACATGGTCGCACCGGTGTCCATGCCGGATATTCTCACCGCCGTTTCAGCGATCTTCGTCGACCCGGATGCCGAGCCGCTCGGCCGAAGCATCGCCTTCATCGGTGCAAAGGGCGGCTGCGGTTCGTCGGTGATCGCGCACAATTGCGCCTGGGGCATCTCCAGCCTCTTCTCGACCGAGACCATTCTCGCCGATCTCGACCTTCCCTATGGCACGGCCAACATCGATTTCGACCAGGATCCGCCGCAGGGCATTGCCGAAGCGGTGTTTGCGCCGGAGCGCCTGGACGAGGTGTTCCTTGACCGGCTGCTGACCAAATGCTCCGACCACCTGTCGCTGCTGGCTGCCCCCTCCATGCTGGACCGCGCCTATGATTTCGAGACCGGTGCGTTCCACCCGATCCTCGAGATCCTGCAGCGCAGCGCGCCCGTTTCCGTTCTAGATGTTCCGCATCTGTGGACGGACTGGACCCGCGCCGTGCTCGCGGAAGCCGACGAAGTGGTGATCACCGCGACCCCCGATCTCGCCAGCCTTCGCAATACCAAGAACCTGCTCGATGCAATGAAGAAGTTGCGTCCAAATGACAAGCCGCCCCACCTGGTTCTGAACCAGGTCGGGATGCCGAAGCGTCCGGAGATTACGGCGAGCGAGTTCTGCGATTCGCTGGAAACCGAAGCGGTCGCCATTATCCCCTTTGACGCGGCGCTCTTCGGCAACGCTTCGAACAGCGGGCGGATGATCGCGGAAATCGACAAGAAGGCGCCGGCAGCCGAAACGTTCTCACAGCTCGCACATCTCTTGACCGGCCGGGTGACGATGAAGAAGGCCCGGCGCGGCGGACTTGGCAAGGTGCTTGCCGCGCTCGGTAGGAAATAGACAGGACGTAGGATCACGCAAATGTTTGGCAAACGCGGAAACGAAGGCTTCGGCAAAAGCGGTACCCCGGGTCCCGCCGTTCCTCCGCCCGTGGCTGTTGCGCAACCGGCGGCGATCGAACGGCCCGCCGTCCCGGTTCTCGGCGAGCCGACTTCCGCGATCCCGAAGATCCAGCCTGCCGCCGCGTCGCCGGCCCGTCGTCGCACCGCGCGAACGGAAGATTATTACGATACGAAGTCGCAGGTATTTTCGGCGCTGATCGACACGATCGATCTGTCGCAGCTCGCCAAGCTGGATACAGAAAGCGCGCGCGAGGAAATTCGCGACATCGTCAACGACATCATCACAATCAAGAATTTCGCGATGTCGATCTCCGAGCAGGAAGAGCTGCTCGACGATATCTGTAACGACGTGCTGGGATATGGCCCGCTCGAACCGCTGCTTGCCCGCGACGACATAGCCGACATCATGGTCAACGGCGCGGGGCAGACCTTCATCGAAGTCGGCGGCAAGGTACAGGAATCGGAAATCCGCTTCCGCGACAACGCCCAGCTCCTGTCGATCTGCCAGCGTATCGTCGGCCAGGTCGGTCGCCGCGTCGACGAATCGAGCCCCATCTGCGACGCCCGCCTGCCGGACGGATCGCGCGTCAACGTCATCGCCCCGCCGCTTGCGATCGACGGCACGGCCCTGACGATCCGAAAGTTCAAGAAGGACAAGCTGACGCTGGAGCAGCTCGTCCGCTTCGGATCGGTAACGCCGGAAGGCGCCACCCTGCTGCAGATCATCGGTCGCGTCCGCTGCAACATTGTCATCTCTGGCGGTACGGGCTCGGGCAAGACGACACTTCTCAACTGCCTCACGCGCTACATCGATGCCGACGAGCGGGTGATCACCTGCGAGGATACGGCGGAACTGCAACTGCAACAGCCGCATGTCGTGCGCCTGGAAACACGCCCGCCGAACATCGAAGGCGAAGGCGAGATCACCATGCGCGATCTCATCAAGAACTGCCTGCGCATGCGGCCGGAACGCATCATCGTCGGCGAAGTGCGTGGCCCCGAGGTCTTCGATCTGCTTCAGGCGATGAACACCGGCCATGACGGCTCGATGGGAACGATCCATGCCAACACGCCACGTGAATGCTTGAGCCGCATGGAATCGATGATCGCCCTGGGCGGTTACAGCCTGCCAGCCAAGACCGTGCGCGAGATCATTGCCGGATCGGTGGACGTGATCATCCAGGCGTCGCGTTTGCGCGACGGCTCCCGCCGAATTACCCACATAACCGAAGTCGTGGGCATGGAAGGCGACGTGATCATCACGCAGGACCTGATGCGCTACGAGATCGAAGGCGAGGATGCCAACGGACGCATTATTGGCCGCCATACCTCAACCGGTATCGGCCGGCCGCATTTCTGGGAGCGCGCCCGCTACTTCAACGAGGACAAGCGCCTGGCCGCCACCCTCGACGCGATGGACAAGAACTAGGAGCTGCGATGTTTGGCATAGACATCACCGTTCTGGCACTGGCCGCTCTCGTCGCCATATCGGCGGCGGCGCTTGCCTACGGCTTGCTGTTCTCGCGTATCGAAAGCGAAAAGAAGGCGGAAAGCCGCGTGCGCAAGGTCAGCGCGGCGGAAACGGACCGCGCGAAGGTTAAGGCGGCACGAGACCGTGTCAGCGAATTGTCGAAGCGGCGCAAATCCGTGCAGGATTCGCTGAAGGAACTCGAGAAGAAGCAGCAGGAACGCTCGGCCAAATCATCGCCTTCGATGAAGGTGCGGCTGACCCAGGCGGACCTCTCGATGTCCTTGGGACGCTTCTATCTGTTCAGCGCGCTTTTCGGCGTCTTCGCCTTTCTCGTCGCCGTGATCATGGGAGCCGGACCCGCAATCGGCCTGGGAATCGCCCTGATCGCAGGCCTTGGCCTGCCTCGCTGGTTTGTCGGCTTCCTCATCAAGCGACGCTGCAAGAAGTTCCTGGAGGAGTTTCCGAACGCGCTCGAGATCATGGTCCGCTCGATCAAATCCGGCCTTCCGCTCAATGACGCGCTCCGCCTCATCGCCGCCGATGGGCAGGAGCCGGTCAAGACAGAGTTCCGCCGTGTGGTCGAATCCCAGCAGGTCGGATTGAGCGTCACCGAAGCCTGTGCCCGCATGATCAACAGCATTCCTCTGCCCGAGGTGAACTTCTTCGCCATCGTCATCGCCATTCAGGCGCAGGCGGGCGGCAACCTTTCCGAAGCCCTCGGCAACCTGTCGAGGGTTCTGCGCGATCGCAGGAAGATGAGGGCGAAGGTCAGCGCAATGTCGATGGAGGCCAAGGCGTCGGCCTGCATCATCGGTGCCCTGCCGTTCATCGTCTCGTTCCTGGTCTACGTGACCTCGCCCGCATACATGATGGTGCTGTTCACCGACCCGCGCGGTCACCTCATCATCGGCGCTGGCCTCGTCTGGATGAGCATCGGCATCTTGGTGATGCGCAATATGATCAATTTCGATATCTGAGGCGCATCGATGAGCATGGACCTGATCAAGACGCTGACCGATCCGAACGTCGTCATCGCCGTTCTGGTTTCGCTTGCCGTGCTCGCGACATTTTACTCGCTGATCGTGCCGTTCTTCGAACGGGGCGATCTCGGAAAGCGGATGAAGTCGGTTGCGAGCGAGCGGGAGCAAATCCGCGCACGCGAACGGGCGCGGCTCGCCGAAGCACAGAGCGGCAGGGCGAGTCTGCGTGGCCAGAACAACGCTTCTATTCGCCAGATCGTCGAAAGGCTCAATCTGCGCACGGCGCTCGTGGACGACAACACGGTCAACCGTTTGAAAATGGCCGGCTTCCGCTCGCAGAATGCCCTCAATACTTTTCTGTTCGCGCGCTTCTGCCTGCCTTTCCTGTTTCTGCTCATCGCTCTCGTCTACATTTTCGTGCTCGGAAATTTCGTCGAGAAGCCGCTGATGGTGCGTCTCTTCTTCGCGATCGGTTTCGCCTATCTGGGCTTCTACGCGCCGAACATTATTGTCGCCAACGCCGTCTCCAAGCGCCAGCATTCGATCCGTCGCGCCTGGCCGGACGCGCTGGACCTTCTCCTGATCTGCGTCGAATCGGGCGTGTCGATGGAACTGGCGATGCGTCGTGTCGCAGACGAAATCGCGGCCCAGTCGCAGCCTTTGGCAGAGGAACTGGTGCTCACGACCGCAGAACTTTCCTTCCTGCCTGACCGTCGCGCGGCGCTCGAAAACCTCGGCCTTCGCACCGGCCTCGAAGAGGTCAAGTCGGTGGTCCAGGCACTCATCCAGGCGGACCGTTACGGTACGCCGATCGCCCAGGCGCTGCGTGTTCTTGCGCAGGAAAGCCGCGATCAGCGCATGACGGCGGCTGAAAAGAAGGCGGCGGCGCTGCCGCCGAAGCTGACGGTGCCGATGATCCTCTTCTTCTTGCCGGTCCTGGTCGCCGTCATTCTCGGGCCCGCCGGCATCCAGGTCGCCGACAAGTTCTGACGCGCGTCGCCGGCCTTCAGATTCGACCTTGTGCTTGCGCGACATGTTTTGGAGGGTAGCCGGTGGCACTCGAACCTGTCCCGGCGTTGCACCAGATCGCCGCCGTAGGCGGCAACCGGGCGCAGTAATCCGCATAGCTTGATACACCTGTCCGGGCAGCGCCTGCGCGCGCGACCGTGGGGATTTGCGCTCGTCGTTAGTTGGCGGCCTTCGCCTCGTCAGCCTTGGCCAGTTGCTTCCACGCTCCCTGCTGGGAGAGCATCGAGCGCAGATAGGCGACGTTCGCTTCCGCCTGTTCGCTGGAAAGCTCTTGCCGGGCGATGGTCTCGGCCTCTTGAAAACGGCCCTGAAGCCCGACCGCCAGCGCCAGGTTCTGCCGCACACTGCTGTCGGCGCCGGGCTGGCCTGCTGCCGACTTGAGATAGGTTTCCGCGGTGCGAAGATCCTTGGTCAGAAGGTAGGACATGCCAAGGTTGGAGAGCACGGACGGTTCATTCGGCTTGAGGTCGAGCGCTTCGCGATAGCGCGCGCGCGCCTCCTGCGGGCGTCCGAGCTGGTCGAGGATCGCGCCCTCGGCCGATTTCAGCTTCCAGTCCGGACGGTCTGGGGTCTGGGCCCGGCTGATCGTCGCCAGCGCCTGGTCGAGCTGGCCGGCCGCGGCCTGCGCCTTGCCATAGGCGCCGAGCACTTCCCGGTCCGATGGATTGTTGATCGCGACCTGCTGCATGACGGCGAGGGCCTGCTCGTTGCGGCCGGTCATGCGCAGAAGGTTGGCGTAGTTGAGCCCAGCTTCGCGATCCCTCGGGTTCTTTTCATAGGCCTGGCCGATGCTTTCGGCCGCCGCCGAAAGCTCCGTCGCGGTCATCGACTGCACCGGCTTCGACGTGCGCGATATCGAGCCCGTCGTCAGTTCCTTCTTCGGCTGACTGGCGCAGCCCGCCAGCGTGAGCGCCACCAGCGCAATCGCCGCGCCCTGGAAGAGATGAGCGGCTTTCAAGCGTGAAGTCGTGCGTTTGGCCATGAGTGTCCCCAGCATGCATTCGCGCACCTGAACTTCAGACAACACCGGCGCAACTTTCACTCCAGCAATAATCTGTTAACCCTAACAGAGCGTTAATGGCGCGATTCCATCTCTGTCAGCCGAGGACTTTCATGGCTCCCTATCAGTTCATCGAGCGGCCGTCGCCGTTCAACACCAGCGCCGGCAAGACCCTGCCGATCTTCGCGGTCACGCCGGCGCACATCGAGACGGGGACGATCGATCCGATCGCTTTGGACTGGGCGCGCAAGGCTGGCTTTACCGCCGAATCCGGCGCGGTGCTGTTGATCCCGTCGTCCGACGGCCATCTCGGCGGCGCGCTTTTCGGTCTCGGCAGCAACCCGTCGGAGGCGCCGTTCCTGGCCGGCAAGCTCGCGCGGGCGCTGCCGGCGGGCAAGTGGCACATCGAAACGGCCCCGCTTACCGCCAACCGCCTGGCGCTCGGCTACGGCCTCGGCTCCTACCGCTTTGAACGCTACAAATCCGCCAAGGGTGAGCCGCCGACGCTGCTCATCCCCGCTGACGCCGACGCGACCGACATCAAGCGGCAGCTTGCCGGCGTCTTTCTGGCGCGCGACCTCATCAACACGCCGACCAACGACATGGGACCGGAAGCGCTCGAGGCGGCATTCCGCGCGCTGGCGACCCACTACAAGGCTGATGTCTCGGTCATATCAGGCGAAGCGCTGCTGACGCAGAACTTCCCGCTGGTCCATACCGTTGGTCGCGCCAGCGCCGAGGCGCCCCGCCTTCTCGAGTTGCGCTGGGGCAAGAAGGGTCACAGGAAGATAACGCTGGTCGGCAAGGGCGTCTGCTTTGATACCGGCGGCCTCGACATCAAGCCGTCCGCCTCCATGCTCCTGATGAAGAAGGACATGGGCGGTGCCGCCAATGTGCTCGGCCTCGCGCTGATGATCATGGACGCCAAGCTCAAGGTCGATCTGCGCGTCATCGTGCCCGTGGTCGAAAACTCGATCTCCGCCAATGCCTTCCGCCCCGGTGACATCTACCGCAGCCGCAAGGGACTGACAGTGCAGATCGACAACACCGATGCCGAGGGCCGGCTGATCTTGGCCGATGCGCTCGCCTATGCCGACGAGGAAAAGACCGACCTGCTCGTCGACATGGCAACGCTCACCGGCGCCGCCCGCGTCGCGCTCGGCCCGGACCTGCCGCCTTTCTTCACCGACGATGCCGATCTCGCCCACGATCTCTCCGAAGCAAGCCTCGAGGTGGACGATCCGATATGGCGCATGCCGCTCTACAACGGCTACGACAAGGATGTCTCGGCGCGGATCGCAGATCTCACCAATGCGCCGGCGGGCGGCATGGCCGGTTCGATCACCGCGGCGCTCTTCCTCCGGCGCTTCATCACCAACACCAAGAGCTGGGTGCATTTCGACATCTTCGGATGGGCGCAGACCGAGCGGCCGCATTCGCCGATTGGCGGCGAGGCACAGGCCATCCGGGCGCTCTATTATCACATCCAGAAGATGGCGAAATAGTCGGGCCTATTCGGCCTGCAAAAAGAAACGCTTGCGTAACGATCCGCCGCTATCGTGGCGGGTCAGTCCCATGCGCAGGAGCCGCCATTGCCGATCGAGCTTACGCCTTCCCAGGCCCTCGGGCTTTGGCATGCGGTGTCGCTCGCCCAGGTCCGGGTCGACAGCCGCGACCTGACCTTGCGGCAGCTGGCTATCCTCCTGCACATCTACCTCGTGCCGCCGCCGCACACCGTGCGCGGTCTGGCGGCGACGCTGGGCGTCACCAAGCCGGTTATCACCCGCGCGCTCGATACCATGGGGGCGCTTGGTCTTGTCGATCGCGTCCGCGATGACCGTGATCGCCGCAACGTCGTCATCAAAAGGACAGTCGAGGGTGCCATCTATCTTGAAAAATTCGGTGACCTGATCATTGATCAGGGCCGCAAACAGCCCAAGTGAGTAGATATGTCGACACTCCCCGATCGCCGCTTGAATGCCTATCGACCCGACCTCGCAGAGAGCCGTCTTCGCGGTGTCGTGCAAGCCGAACGCTATGTCGAGGGAAGCGTTGCCCGCGTCTCGGTTCCCGTTGCGCCCCTGCGGGCGAAGCCCGAACTCACCTGCGGCACCGACACAGAGCTGCTGCTTGGCGAATCGGTTCGAGTGCTCGACACCAACGCGAGCTGGTGCTGGGTGAAGGCCGATCTCGACGGCTATGTCGGCTACCTGCCGGAATATTGCCTCGCGCCGGTGGTCAAGAGCCCGACACATATCGTCTCAGTGCCGCGCACCTTCGTCTATACCGGCCATGATCTGCGCCTTCCGACCGTTTATCCGCTGTCGATGGGTAGTCGGTTGACGGTTGTCGATGAGCGCGAAACCCGGGGAACGCGCTACTTCCTGCTCGATGGCGGCCAGGCGGTCATCGCCAATCACTGCATCGAGGTCGGCAGTGTCATGCCGGGAGACTATGTCTCCGTTGCTGCCCGTTTCATCGAAACGCCGTATCTCTGGGGCGGTCGCTCAGGCTTCGGCATCGATTGCTCCGGCCTTGTGCAACTGTCGATGATGATGGTCGGCAGGCTCGCGCCGCGCGATTCGGACATGCAGGCGACGGGCCTGGGAACGCCGATTGCGCGCGATGAGCTCAAGCGCGGCGACCTCGTCTTCTGGAAAGGGCACGTCGCGCTGATGGAGGACGACCAGACCCTGATCCATGCCAACGGCCACACGATGACCGTTGCGCGCGAGGGGTTGGAAGCCTCGATCGAACGTATTGGTTGGCTCTATGACCAGCCGACGGGCTATCGCCGTCCCTGATCGCCCGTTATGGGAGGAACAAGGAGACTACTGCTTGCTTCCTCCTCGCCTGCTCTCAATCAATAGCCGGCTACTTTATCGACCACATGTTCGAGCGGCTGCCCGCTCTCGAAGCGGGCGATCTGCTGCTCGACATGACGGAACAGCGCCTTGACGTCGGAGGATGCCGCCACATGCGGCGTCACATAGACGTTCGGCATGGTCCAGAAGCGGCTGTCGCGGACAAGCGGTTCCTCTTCGAAGACATCGAGCGAGGCGCCGCCGAGCACGCCACTGTCGAGTGCCTTCAGGATATCGGCTTCGACCTGGCTGCCGCCGCGGCCGGCATTGATGAAGACAGGCGCACCGAACGGGCCGTTGCGGCTGAGTTTGGCAAACAGGCGCAGATTGAAGATACCCCGCGTATCCGGGGTGAGCGGAAGCAGGCCGACGAGGAAATCCGCGCGCGCCAGGAAGCTGTCGAGTTCGCTGCCGCCGTAGGTCTCGATGCCCGCGACAGACCTCTTGGTTCGCGACCACCCCACCACCTTGAAGCCCATGAGCGAGAGCTTACGGGCGGCGTCCTGGCCGAGGACGCCCATGCCCATGATGCCGACCGTGATGTCGGCGGCTTCCGGCTGGGTCAGATCGCGCCACTCGCGCTTCGCCGCCAGCGCCTCGTAGGCGCGGTGCTGGCGCAGATGCATGAGGCACTGCATGACGACCCATTCGCTCATGCGCGTTGTCAGTGTTTGATCCACAAAGCGTACGAGCGGCACCTCGGGAAGGCCGGGAAGCGTCAGCACGTGATCGACGCCGGCGCCGCCGGAGAAGACCACCTTGAGGTCTGGCGCCCGTTCGAAGAGATCCGGTGCCGATTTCCACACCACTGCATAGTCGATACCCGAGAGGTCGCGACTGTGGTGCACAATGTCGGCGCGATTGATCACCTCGCGATCGGGAAAGGCGCCGCGAAGGGCCTCCTCGACCTCTTCCGGAATGAACTTCAGATCGACGATGACGGGGCTCTTTGCAGTCATTGCGGGCACTCTACTGGCGGATCGCGGTGAGATTGACGGCTTCGATGTCGAACGCGGCCGCCATCAGCGCCTTGGTATAGTCCTCGGTCGGCGCGCTGAAGATGCGTTCGGCCGGCCCCTGTTCCACCACCTTGCCCATGCGCATCACGATCATCTCGTTCGCCAGTGCCCGCACGACTTTCAGGTCGTGGCTGATGAACAGATAGGCGAGGTCGTGTTTGCTCTGCAGGTCGCGCAGCAGATCGACCACCTGCGCCTGCACGCTCATGTCGAGGGCCGAGGTCGGTTCGTCGAGCATGACGAATTGCGGCTTGAGCACCATGGCACGGGCGATGGCGATGCGCTGGCGTTGTCCGCCGGAAAATTCGTGCGGGTAGCGCCAGCGGGTCGAAGGATCGAGGCCGACCTCTTCGAGTGCGGCGGCGACACGCGCATCGCGCTCGTTTTCGGAAAGGGACCGCTCGTGAATCTTCAGGCCCTCGGCAATGATGTCGGCCACTGACATGCGCGGGCTGAGCGAGCCATAGGGATCCTGGAAGACGATCTGCATCCGGTTTCGCAGCGGCCGCATCTCGTTGAAGCTGTAACGGTCGATGTCCTTGCCGACGAAGGCGATGCGTCCCTTGGACGAGATCAGCCGCGTCAGCGCCAGCCCGAGGGTCGTCTTGCCGGAGCCGGATTCGCCGACGACGCCGAGCGTCTGACCGGCACGCAGCTTGAGGTCTATACCGTCGACCGCCTTCACATGGTCGACCACCTTGCGCAGGAAGCCGGCCTTGATCGGGAACCAGACCTTCATGTCGGAGGCTTCCATCACGATCGGCTTGGAGGCGTCGGAGGGCGGCGGGTTGCCCTTCGGTTCCGACGCAAGCAGGTGGCGGGTATAGGCGTGTTGCGGGCTGGCGAAGATCTCGGCGGTCGGCCCGGTCTCGACGATCTTGCCCTTGGTCATCACGCAGACCCGGTCGGCGATCTTGCGCACGATGCCGAGGTCGTGGGTGATGAACAGCATCGACATGCCGTGTTCGTCCTTGAGCTTCTTCAGAAGCTCGAGGATCTGTGCCTGGACCGTCACGTCGAGCGCCGTCGTCGGTTCGTCGGCAATCAGCAGTTCCGGCCGGTTGGCGAGCGCCATCGCGATCATGACGCGCTGGCGCTGGCCGCCGGAGAGCTCGTGCGGATAGGCGCTGAGGCGCTTCTCCGGCTCGCGGATGCCGACCTGGTTCAGGAGTTCGAGAATGCGGGTGCGCGCGGCGGCTCCTTCGAGCCCTTGGTGCAGTTCGAGGATCTCGCCGATCTGCCGCTCGATCGAATGCAGCGGATTGAGCGAGGTCATCGGTTCCTGGAAGATCATGGTGATGTCGTTGCCGCGCACGTTGCGCAGCTCCGCGTCGTTGGCCTTCAGGAGGTCCTTGCCGTTGAAGAGGATCTCGCCGCTCGGATGGCTGGCCGAAGGGTAGGGCAGCAGCTTCAGGATCGAATTGGCCGAGACCGACTTGCCAGAACCGGATTCGCCGACGAGCGCAACGGTCTCGCCGCGCTGGATGTCGAAGGAAATGTGCTCGACGGCAAGCGACGTGTTGCCGCCCTGATGAAAGGCAACCGAGAGGTCGCGAACGGAAAGAAGGGGATCTGTCATCGTCGCGCTCACCGGAACGTCTTTCTCGGGTCGAAGGCGTCGCGCGTTGCCTCGCCGACGAAAATCAGCAGCGACAGCATGATCGACATGACGCAGAAAGCCGTCAGTCCCAACCAGGGCGCCTGGAGGTTGGACTTGCCCTGGGCGATCATTTCGCCGAGCGAAGGCGAGCCCGGCGGCATGCCGAAGCCCAGGAAGTCGAGCGAGGTCAGCGTCGTGATCGATCCGGAAAGGATGAAGGGTAGGAAGGTCAGCGTCGCGACCATGGCGTTCGGCAGCAGGTGGCGAAACATGATCGTGGCATTGCCGACGCCGAGCGCGCGGGCCGCATTTACATATTCGAAATTGCGTGCCCGGAGGAACTCGGCGCGCACGACGCCGACGAAGCCGACCCAGGAAAACAAGAGCATGATGCCGAGCAGCACGAAGAAGCCGGGCGGCAGGATCGCGGCGATGATCAACAGGATGTAGAGCACCGGCATTGACGACCAGATCTCGATGAAACGTTGCATCAGGAGATCCGTCCAGCCGCCGAAATAGCCCTGGACGGCGCCCGCCGTGACGCCGATCACGGCCGAGGCAATGGTCAGCGTCAGGCCGAAAAGCACCGAGATGCGGAAGCCGTAGATCATCCGCGCCATGACGTCGCGCGCCTGGTCGTCGGTGCCGAGCCAATTGAGATTGCCGGCGACGCAGTTGCGGTCGTTCACACCTTCCGGATAGGCGGTGCAGCGCTCCTCCTTGCTCATCAGCCAGAAGGGAGCCGTCGGCGCCGAATGCGGAATGTTGGAATTGACCGTCTGGTAGGAATAGCGGATCGGCGGCCAGATCATCCAGCCGTTGGCCTCGATCTCGTCGCGAATGAAGTCGGAGCGGTAGTCGGTTTCCGCAAGGAAGCCGCCGAACTTCTCTTCAGGGTAGTTGATGGCCACCGGAAACAGCAGTTCGCCCTTGTAGGAGGCAACGATCGGCCTGTCGTTGGCGATGAGCTCGGCACAGAGGCTGAGCCCGAACAGCACGAGAAAGATCCAGAGCGACCAGTAGCCGCGCCGGTTCGCCTTGAAATTCTGCCAACGCCGCTGGTTGACCGGGGATAGCCAGCCGCGCGGCGGCACGGCCGCGGGGGCAGTCGGAGAGGTGGTCACGCTTGCCATCAGACATCCCTCCGCTCGAAGTCGATCCGCGGATCGACCCAGGTGTAGATGAGGTCCGAAAGCAGGCTGACGAGCAGGCCCATCAGCGAGAAGATGAAGAGCGTCGCGAAGACGATCGGATAGTCGCGCTTGACGACCGAATCATAGCCGAGACGGCCGAGACCATCGAGCGAGAAGATGTATTCGATCAGCAGCGAGCCGGTGAAAAAGGCCGAGATGAAGGCACCAGGAAAGCCGGCGATGATGATCAGCATGGCGTTGCGGAACACGTGGCCGTAGAGCACCTGGCGATCGTTGAGCCCCTTGGCCCGCGCCGTCGTCACATATTGCTTCTTGATCTCGTCGATGAAGGAATTCTTGGTGAGCAGCGTCGTGGTCGCAAATGCCGAGAGCAGCAGCGTGATCAGCGGCAGCGTCATGTGCCAGATATAGTCGAGCGGCTTCTGCCACCAGGGCAATTGCCAGAAATTGTCCGAGACGATGCCGCGCAGCGGGAACCAGTCGAAGAACGACCCGCCGGCGAACACGACGATCAGCAGGATGCCGAACAGGAAGCTCGGCACGGCATAGCCGATGATGATGACGCCGGAGGTCCAGACATCGAAGGTGGAGCCGTCGGTGACCGCCTTCTTGATGCCGAGCGGGATGGAGATCGCGTAGGAAAACAGGAGAATCCAGAGGCCGAGCGAGATCGAGACCGGCATCTTCTCCTTGATGAGGTCGATGACCGAGGTGTTGCGGAAGAAGCTCTCGCCGAAATCGAAGCGGATATAGTTCCACATCATCGTGACGAAGCGTTCGAGCGGCGGCTTGTCGAAGCCGAATTGCTTTTCGAGTTTGGCGATGAATTCCGGATCAAGACCCTGGGCACCGCGATAGCGGCCGCTTTCCTCGCCGCCGCGCTGCAGAAGGTCGCCGCCATTGCCGCTCAGTCGATCCGAGCCGCTGGCATTGGTAAGTTCAGAGATCACCTGCTCGACCGGGCCGCCCGGCGCGAACTGAACGACGATGAAGGAGATCGCCATGATCCCGAACAGCGTCGGTATCATCAGGAGCAGGCGGCGCAGGATATAGGCACCCATCAGGCCAGCCTTTCGATCGACGTGTGGGCGGTGGCCCGGACCCGCGAAGCGTCGGCATGCCGTCTATGATGTCTCAATCCTTGCGTCTCCTTGCGGCTGTCGGGCCCGGATCGGGGCTCGTGCTTGTTTCAGTGATTCGTTTTTTTGCATTTGGAATCGAGACGCCGCTGGAGTGCAAGGACTTCATTTGGCAGCGGCGGTTTTCGACCACCAGATATCGGGGAAGCCGATCCCATAGGTCGGCAGTTCTGCGGGCCGCTCGAACTTGTCCCAGTAGGCGATCGTCATGTCCTTCTTGTAGTAGAGCGGCACGACGAAATTATGCGCGAGCAGGACGCGGTCGAGTGCTTTCGTCGCCGCCACGAGTGCCTTGCGATCCTTGGCGAAGATCACCTTCTCGATCAGCGCATCGACGCCGGCATCGGCGATCCCGGCGTAATTTCGCGAGCCGGGCTCCTTGGCGGCCCTCGATCCCCATTGGTCGAGTTGCTCGTTTCCGGGGCTGAGGGTCTCGCCCCACACGATCCAGGTCATGTCGTAGTCGAAGGCGCGCGTGCGGTTGGTGTATTGCGACGGATCGACGGTGCGCACGCGCGCGTCGATGCCGATCTTTTTGAGGTTCTGCGCATAGGGCAGGGCGACGCGTTCGAGCGTGGCGCTGCTCAAGAGGATCTCGAACGAGAACGGCCTTCCCGATTTTGCCTCGACCATCCGGTTGCCCTTCAGCTCGTAGCCGGCCTCCATGAGCAGGGCGATCGCCTGGCGCAGGTTGTCGCGCCCCGCCTGCGGCGTGCCTCCCACGGGGTTCTTGTAGGGTGTCGTGAAGACTTCTGGCGGCACCTTGTCCTTCACTTCGTTGAGGATGGAGAGCTCGTCCCCTTCCGGCAGGCCCGAAGAGGCGAGCTCCGTGTTCCAGAAGTAGCTGTCGACCCGCGTATATTGGTTATAGAAGACCGTGCGGTTCATCTCTTCGAAGTCGAAGGCATAGTTCAGTGCCTGGCGCACCCTTTCGTCGTTGAAGGGCACCCGCCGCATGTTGGGCACGAGGGCCTGCATGATGCCGGTGGCCCTCAGCGGATTGGGCAGGCTCTCGCGCTTGATGCGGCCGTCCTTGACCGCCGGGAAGTCGTAGCCGGTAGCCCAGCGGCTCGCCTGGTTTTCCTGCCAATAGTCGCTGTTGCCCGAACGAAACGCCTCGAACTCGACATCGCGGTCGCCGAAGTACGTATAACTGATCGAGCCGAAATTGTTGTGTCCGACATTGACGTTGAGCGACTTGCCCCAATAGTCGTCCCTGAGCTCGTAGCGGATCGTCGCTCCGGCTGAAAAGGATGCGATCTTGTAGGGGCCGGAGCCCATCACCGGTTCCAGCGTCGTCTTGTTGATGTCGCGCGGCTTGCCATCCGGCCCTTGCCCCTCCCACCAGTGCTTCGGGAGGATGAGGAACTGGCCCAGAATATGCGGCAGTTCGTGGTTGTTCTTCTCGTCGAAATGGAAGGTGACGTCGCGTTCTCCGGTCTTTTCGGCCGACTTCACGTGCTTGTAGTAGTTCGAATAGAGCGGATTGAGTTCCTTGGTCTTGTCGAAGCTGAAGATGACGTCTTCCGGCGTCACCGGCTTTCCGTCCGCCCATTTCGCTTCCTGCCGCAGGCGGAAGGTGGCCGACGAGATGTCGGCGGGGAAGGAAACGCCCTCGGCAAGCAGGCCATAGGCCGTCGAGATTTCGTCGTCTGCGGATTTCATCAAGGTGTCGAAGACCAGCGCCAGGCCGACTGCGACCTCCCCCCTGTCGAGGATCGGATTGAAGGTGTCGAAGGTGCCGGTGTTCGAGAGCCTGACGTCGCCGCCCTTCGGTGCGTTCGGATTGACATAGTCGTAATGCGGGAAGTTGGGCTTGTATTTGAGTTCGCCGACGAGCGACAGCCCATGATGCCAGTCGGGGTGTTCGGCTTTGGCTGCAGGAGGAAGGAGAAGAAGCGCCGCAGCCAGCAGTGACGTTGCGAGGCCAGGTTTCATGGTCCTGCAGAAGTTTGGCATCCAGCCGGTACCCCCTTATATTTCAATCTTCTTTTTTGAGAGCATAGGCGAAATCCCGGCAATTGACAGGCACTGCCGCAAATCAGGCGAAATTTTTGAGTCACATCCCGGTGATTCACGACCGCGTGAGTCGCAAGGCTCAGGCAAAGACCGGGCTCTAGGATAGGGGTTCGTAGGACATCGCAGGCTGCGCGTCGGCGCGGATGTCCGCGGGACAAACGGGACGAATTTTGATGATTGCTCCATTTCGACGCTGCGGTTCGGCGCTTCTGGCGCTGCTGCTGGGCACAAGCCTTCTGGTTGCCGACAATGCGGTTGCGGATGAAACGCCGGCCAAGGCGCTGTTCGGCGCCAAGGCCCTGCCGGCCGAAATGGCTGCCAATCCCTATGGGTTCTACGCCAAGGGTTGCCTTGCCGGCGGGGTCGCGATCCCGACCGACGGGCCCACCTGGCAGGCGATGCGGCTGTCGCGCAACCGCCGTTGGGGCCACCCGCAGATGATCGCGCTGATTGAGCAGTTTTCGCATGATGCGGCCGAAAAGGTCGGCTGGCCGGGCCTGTTGCTCGGCGACATCTCCCAGCCGCGCGGCGGCCCGATGCTGTCGGGGCATGCGTCCCACCAGATCGGCCTTGACGCCGATATTTGGCTGACGCCGATGCCTCAGCGCACGCTCACCTATCGCGAGCGCGAGGATATTTCGGCAACATCGATGCTGCAGAAGAACAAGTTCTTGACGATCGATCGTTCGGTCTGGACGCCGAAACATGCGCAATTGATCATGCTGGCTGCGAGCTACCCGCAGGTCGAGCGCGTCTTCGTCAATCCGGCGATCAAGAAGAAACTTTGCGATACCTGGACCGGCGACCGTTCGGCGCTCGGCAAGGTCCGGCCGATCTACGGCCACGACTATCATTTCCACATCCGCATCAAATGCCCCGAGGGCGCCACGAGCTGCAAGGACCAGGCGGCCGTGCCGGCCGGCGACGGCTGCGACAAGTCGCTGGCCTGGTGGTTTACCGACGAGCCCTGGGCGAAGCCTGCGAAGAAGCCGGGCGAAAAACCCGTGAAGCCGAAGGTGACGACGCTTGCCGACCTGCCGAAGGCCTGTGCGCTGGTGCTGAACGGCCCCGCGCCGGCCTCGGAAGAGGCCGCCACCTTTGGCACGGCCTATCGCGCGGCTGCGCCGGCTCCGGCGGTTGAGGAGGGTATCGAACAGGTGATCGGCGCTGCCGCAGGCGATGTGCCGCCGGCCGATGTTCCGGTGCCGCTGGCCCGTCCGCCCCTGCAATAGATCCTGGACGCATGAGCGGAGTGGGAAGGCTTCAATCTTTCCATTGCCGCAGCGTTCATGTATAGGGCGATCAAATCGATTTAAAGATTGATACGAGGCCCGACATGGCGGATCGGAAATGCATTGCCCTGATCGCTCACGATCAGAAGAAGGACGATCTAGCTGCTTTTGCCAAGACGCATGAGGCGGTTTTGTCCCAATGGCGCATCGTTGCGACAGGCACGACAGGCGGCCGTGTCCTCGATGTCTGCCCGGGGCTCGATATCACGCGACTGAAAAGCGGTCCGCTCGGCGGTGACCAGCAGATCGGCGCGATGATTGCCACCGGCGAGGTGCAATTGCTGATCTTCTTCGTCGATCCCCTCACGGCGATGCCGCATGACGTGGACGTCAAGGCGCTGATGCGTCTTGCAATCGTCTACGACATTCCGATGGCTCTTAACCGGGCGACGGCCGAACAGTTGCTCGACTTCAATCCAAAGCCATGAACGTGATCGCTTCTCATGAGTTGGGCGGATGCGGGCGGAAAATCGCACACTTTCCCTTATCCCGCTCTAACTGATAGACAACGCTATATACCTGCCACGACCGATCAGGATGGATCTTGCGATGCCCGGCACCAGTGAAAACGTCTTCCCCTTTCCGATCCTGATCGGCGATATCGGTGGCACCAATGCCCGCTTTGCCTTGCTCGTCGATGCCTTTGCCGAGCCGAAACAACTGCCGCCGATCAAGACCGGTGATTTCGAAACGATCGAGGAGGCAATGCAGAAGAGCATCCTCGACAAGACCTCGGTCCAGCCGCGTTCGGCTATTTTGGCTGTGGCCGGTCCCATCCGGGGCGACGAAATTCCGCTCACCAATGCTGGCTGGGTGATCAGGCCGAAGGACATGCTTTCGAGTCTTGGCCTCGAAGACGTGCTGATCATCAACGATTTCGAGGCACAGGCGCTCGCGGTCGCCGCGCCGGCGGATGAGGATCTCGTGCAGATCGGCGGCGGCAGCGTCCGCCCGCTGACGTCGCGCGTCGTTCTCGGCCCAGGCACAGGCCTCGGCGTCGGCGGACTGGTCTTTGCCCAGCACACCTGGATCCCGGTACCGGGCGAAGGCGGCCATGTCGACATCGGCCCGCGCAGCGAACGCGACTTCCAGATCTGGCCCTTCCTCGAGCCGATCGAAGGGCGCATGGCCGGCGAGCAGATCCTTTGCGGCCGCGGCATCATGAATCTCTATCGCGCCGTCTGTGCCGCCGATGGTATCGATCCGGTGCTCGCCGAACCGGCGGAAGTGACGACGCAGGCGCTTGCCGAGAGCGACAGGGCGGCGATCGAGACGATTTCGTTGTTCTGCACCTATCTCGGCCGCGTTGCCGGCGACATGGCGCTGATTTTCATGGCTCGCGGCGGCGTGTTTCTGGCCGGCGGCATTTCGCAGAAGATCCTGCCGGCGCTCATGAAATCGCCGTTCCGTGCCGCCTTCGAAGACAAGGCACCGCACTCGGCGCTGATGAAGACGATCCCGACTTTTGCTGTCATCCATCCGATGGCAGCGCTCTCGGGTCTTGCCGTTTTTGCCCGCACGCCGTGGGATTTCGGTGTTGCAACGGAGGGACGCCGCTGGAGAAGCTAAGCAGTCGGCGCGCGCAAAGACTCGCCAAAGCGACACCAAAGCACTATAGAGCCCCGGGAAAGGTCGGGCCGGAAACCGGCTCGCCACATTGGGTCCAGGGAAGACGGGCTTTTTGAGCGCCAGCAATAGAAAACAGCACGCGGTCGATTCCGATACGATCAGCGGAATCCTGAAACGGGTCATTGCGGAAAACGGTCGCGACCACATTCGCGGCTATGTCTTCGCCATTGCCTGTCTGGCCGTCGTTGCTGCGACAACCGGCTTTACGGCTTCGATCATGGAAACCGTGATCAACGAGGCCTTCGCCAACAGGCGGGCGGACATTGTCCTGCTCGTCTGCGGCGCGATCCTTGCGGCCTTCGTGTTGCGCGGCTTCGCCACCTACGGCCAGGCCGTTGCCCTGTCGAAGATCGGCAACAACATCGTCGCGCGTTACCAGCGCCGGCTCTATGCCCACCTGATGGCGCTGAGCGTCGGCTATTTCAACGAGACGCGGTCGGCACAGCTTGCGGCCCAGATCAGCCAGAACGTCAGCGGCATCCGCGACGTGCTCAATCTGACGGTCACGTCGATCGCCCGCGACCTTCTGACGCTGATCGGTCTCATCGGCGTCATGTTCGCCAAGGACTGGCTGCTGTCGATCATCGTCTTCGTCGCCGCGCCGCCATTGCTGCTCGGCCTGCGCTACGTCTCGAAGCGCCTGCGCTCGGCGACGCGCGAATCGATCGAGGTCAACAGCCGCGTTCTCGGCGCGATGCAGGAAACGATCCAGGGCATCACCATCGTCAAGGCCTTCACCATGGAAGGCGAACTGCGCGGCAAGGTCGAGGCCATCATCGATCGGGCCGAGAACCGGGCGAACCGCATTGCGCGCTTAAGCGAGCGCACGGCGCCGATGACCGAGACCTTCGCCGGCCTCGCGATTTCCGCCGTTCTCGCCTATTCCGCCTTCCGCGCGATCTATGCCGACGTGCCGCCCGGCGCCTTTTTCGCCTTCGTCGTGGCCCTCCTGATGGCTTACGATCCGGCGCGCCGCCTGGCGCGGCTGCAGGTCTCGCTGGAACGTGCCGCCGTCAATGCCCGCATGGTCTACGAAATCCTCGACACCGTGCCGCATCAGCGCGACAAGCCCGATGCCAAGGAACTGGCCTTCAGCGGCGCCGCCGTGGAACTGCGCGACGTTCGCTTCCAATACGCCAATGGCGACGAGGTTCTGAAAGGCGTCAGCTTCGTCGCCGAAGGCGGCAAGACGACGGCGCTCGTCGGCCCCTCCGGCGCCGGCAAGTCGACGGTCATCAGCCTCATCCCGCGCTTCTACGATCCGACTTCCGGCCAGATCCTGATCGATGGACAGGACATTGCCGACGTCACCAAGCAGTCGCTGCGCAAGGGCATCGCCTATGTCTCGCAGCAACCCTATCTCTTCGAAGGATCGATCCGCGACAACATCCGCTACGGCCGCATCGACGCGACCGACGCGGAGATCGAGGAGGCCGCACGGCTTGCCTATGCGCATGATTTCATTCTGACGCAGCCGCAGGGTTACGACACCCCTGTCGGCGAGAACGGCATGACGCTTTCCGGCGGCCAGCGCCAGCGCCTGTCGATCGCCCGCGCGCTCGTGCGCAACGCCCCGATCCTGCTGCTCGACGAGGCCACCTCGGCGCTCGATACGGAATCGGAGGCCGCCGTGCAGAAGGCACTCGATCACGCTATGAACGGCCGCACGGTGATCGTCATCGCGCATCGCCTTTCGACCGTCGTCAATGCCGACAAGATCATCGTCATGAAGGACGGTTCCGTCGTCGAGGAGGGGACGCATGCCGAGCTTGCACGGCGACCGGACGGTCTCTACGCTCGGCTTCACAATCTTCAGGGTCAGTCGCCTGAGGCCAAGGCTCCCGAAGCGCCGGCCGGCGCCGAAATCTAGAGCATTTCCAGCAAAAGTGCGTAACGGTTTTGCGTCCGGAAATGCGTAAGAACAATGAGATAGAGCGTTTCCCCGACTCCTTTTTGACCGGGAACGCTCTAAGAACGGACGAGAAGGAAATCACCGATGGGCGAAACCGATATGAAGCTCGTGGTGGTGGGCGCCGCTGGCCGCATGGGCCAGACGCTGATTCGCACGGTTCACGCTATGGGTGGCGTCAGCCTGCATGCCGCCATCGAACGTCCGGGTTCCCCGTTCATCGGCCGTGACGCCGGTGAACTGGCCGGTCTCGGGCCGATCGGCGTGCCGGTCACCGACCAGCCGCTCGAGGCTTTCGTCGAGGCCGAAGGCGTGCTTGATTTTACGGCGCCGGCGGGCACCGTCGAGTTCGCCGGCCTCGCAGCCCAGGCCCGTATCGTCCATGTCATCGGGACCACCGGCTGCTCGGCCGACGAAGAGGCGAAGATTCGTGCTGCCGCGCGCCACGCCCGCATCGTCAAGTCGGGCAACATGAGCCTCGGCGTGAACCTGCTCGGCGTGCTCACGGAGAAGGCGGCGCGCGCCCTCGATCCCACCAACTGGGACATCGAAATCCTCGAAATGCATCACAAGCACAAGGTGGATGCGCCATCGGGCACGGCGCTGCTTCTCGGCGAAGCGGCGGCAAGGGGCCGCGGCATCGGCCTTGCCGACAATTCGGTGCGCGTGCGTGACGGCCATACCGGCCCGCGTCCTGCCGGTGCGATCGGTTTTGCGACGCTGCGTGGCGGCTCGGTCGTTGGCGAGCATTCGGTCATTCTCGCCGGCGAAGGCGAGCAGGTGACGCTGTCGCACAGCGCTACGGATCGCTCCATCTTCGCGCGCGGCGCCGTGACTGCCGCGCTCTGGGCCCGCGGCCAGAAGCCCGGTTTCTACTCCATGCTCGACGTTCTCGGGCTCAACTGACCTTTTCACTCTCAAGTCTCAAGGGGAATTCGACATGAGCGGTACTCTCGTCCTCGTCCGGCATGGCCAGAGCGACTGGAACCTCAAAAACCTGTTCACCGGCTGGCGCGATCCGGACCTGACGGAACTCGGCGTCGAGGAAGCCAAGGCCGGCGGCAAGGCACTTGCCGACTACGGCATCAAATTCGACATCGCCTTCACTTCGGCCCTCGTCCGCGCCCAGCGAACCTGCCAGCTTGTGCTCGACGCCGTCGGCCAGTCCTCGCTCGAAACGATCCGCGACCAGGCGCTGAACGAGCGCGACTACGGCGACCTCGCGGGCCTCAACAAAGACGATGCGCGCGAGAAGTGGGGCGAGGAGCAGGTGCATGTCTGGCGCCGCTCCTACGACGTTCCGCCCCCGGGCGGCGAAAGCCTGCGCGACACCGGCGCCCGCGTCTGGCCCTATTACCTGACCGAGATCCTGCCGCGCGTGCTGTCCGGCCAGAAGGTCCTGGTTGCCGCCCACGGCAACTCGCTGCGCTCGCTGGTCATGGTGCTCGACCGCCTGACCAAGGAGCAGATCCTGAAGCTCAACCTCGCGACCGGCGTGCCGATGGTCTACAAGCTCAACGCCGACTCGACGGTCGCTTCCAAGGAAGTGCTGGGCGACATGTCCGGCGCCCACTGAGCGCTCCCGGAATGCAGAATGGAGAAGGGGCGCCGAGCGAGCGCCCCTTTTGTTTTGCCAAGCAGTTCCAGGAAACCTGTGATTTCCGTCCGGAACGGGTGACCTGCAAACATCAGATCGTGCCGTCCGCCGCCTTTCCGGCCTCCCATCCGAGGATCGCGCGCTTGCGCGTCAGGCCCCAGTGATAGCCGGTAAGGTCCCCGCCCTTGCCGAGCGCGCGGTGGCAGGGGACGACGAAGGAGATCGGGTTTCGGCCGACGGCAGCACCGACCGCGCGCGACGCCGTCGGCTGGCCGATGTTTCCGGCGATGTTCGAATAGGTGGTGGCGCAGCCGAGCGGGATCTTCAACAGCGCCTGCCACACCCGGATCTGGAAATCGGAGCCGATCAGGAAGATACGCAGCGGCTCTTCCGGGCGCCAGCGCGACGGATCGAAGATGCGTGCAGCATAGTAGGCCGTTGCCGCGCTGTCCTCGATATAGCTGGCGTTCGGCCAGCGCTGCGCCATGTCTTCGAAGCTTGCCTGTTCGCCGCCGGCATCGTTGAAGGCAAGGCCGGCTAGTCCCCGCTCGGTGATCATCACGAGGGCGGTGCCGAAGGGGGAGGGGTGGTAGCCGTAGCGGATCGTGAGACCCTCGCCGCGCGCCTTCCATTCGCCCGGTGACATCGCCTCGTGGGTCACGAACAGGTCGTGCAGGCGGCTCGGTCCTGATAGCCCCACCTCGATGCTGGTTTCGAGCAGCGGCATGTCTTCCTTGCGCAGCAGACGTTTGGCATGGTCGAGCGTCACGGCCTGGAGGAAGGCTTTCGGCGAAAGTCCGGCCCAGCGGGTGAAGACCTTCTGAAGCTGCGTCGGCGATTGTTTCAGGCGCTGCGCCACGGTTTCGAGCGACGGCTGCTCACGATAATCCTCGGTCAGCATTTCGATCACGCGGCTGACCGTATCGTAGTCGGTGCCTTTCGGCGTGATGTCTGTGGGTACGGATGTCGCAATGTTCATGGCTCTTCTCCTGTCATGCCACAGGTAACCATTTGGCGGCCCCGGCAACCACCCGAAACTTGAGCGAATGCGCGGATTTGGATCCCCATTTGTCGGCCGGGGGGCGTTAGCGGCGGCGAACGGTCGCAAGCGCGCCCGATAGCGCCAGCGCGAAGGTTTCGCGATCGTTGCGATTGAGAAACGAACCGATATCGGTCCGCCGGCCACCGCCGCTGATCGTCATCGAGACGATGCCGATCTCCTGGTGCCGGGCGACGTTGAAGCGCGCCCAGAAAGGATTGAACCGGTGTTCGGTGATCTTTCCGGAGGGAGTGAACTTGCGCACGGAAACATCGGTCCTGGATACGCTGACCTCCTCGCGGCTGAGTGCCGAGCGATTGTTCAGCCAGAAGGCGCCGAACAGCAGCAAATAGTCGAGGCCGAAGAAGAACACGACCGGCCAGGCGCCGATGACGAGGAAGACGACGGCGTGCACGAGGCTCAACAGCCCGGCGATCAGAAAGAAGATCTTGAAGCCGCGGCGCCCGAGCGAGCGATAGGGCGTGAGCTCGGCTGTGAAGACCGGCGCATCTTCGGGCGGGGTGGTGGCGTTGCCATTGATCATGACCTTTGACTATAGATGCATCATGAAAAACGTGAAGCCGAAATTGCCCGTTGGCGCTGCGAAACCGAAGTCGGCGACCGCCCGCCGCGCGCCGCCGCGCGTGAAGAACCTCTATGGCCGGGACGAGCTCCAGGAGATCTTCCGCCGCTTCTCGATCCAGCGGCCGGAGCCGAAGGGGGAGTTGGAGCACGTCAATCCGTTCACGTTGGTCGTCGCCGTGGCCCTTTCGGCGCAGGCGACCGATGCCGGCGTCAACAAGGCGACGCGGGCGCTGTTCGCCGTCGCCGATACGCCGGAGAAGATGCTGGCGCTCGGGGAAGAGAAGCTCCGGGACTACATCAAGACCATCGGCCTCTACCGCAACAAGGCGAAGAACGTCATCGCGCTCAGCGAAAAGCTGATCCGCGATTTCGGCGGAGAGGTGCCACGCACGCGCGAGGAGCTGGTCACCCTTCCGGGCGTCGGCCGCAAGACCGCTAATGTGGTGCTCTCCATGGCTTTCGGACAGAAAACGATCGCCGTTGACACCCACATCTTCCGCATCGCCAATCGCATCCTCCTGGCGCCGGGCAAGACCCCGGACGAGGTGGAAGAGAAGCTGATCAAGATCATCCCGGACGAGTATCTCTACCATGCACATCACTGGCTGATCCTGCACGGGCGCTATTGCTGCAAGGCGCGCAAGCCCGAATGCGAGCGCTGTATCATCGCCGATCTCTGCAAGTCGCCGGAAAAGACCTGCGATGTCCCGGCGCCGCTCGTCGAACTGCCGCCGCAGAACATCTCCGCCGCAAGTTGATCGATATCGTCAGATCGTTCCGCCGGGCGCCGATTTCGCCGCTGTATATGATGAAGGCGCGTTTCCTGCGGCGTGAGCCAGCCGGCACGCGTCTTTTGGCTTCCAAATGGCGGGAAAACCGGTATTAACGAACACCGGCCATCACGGAGACCGGACGAGGTTCATGACAAAATACGACGTGCTGACGATCGGCAATGCCATCGTTGATATCATCGCGCGCTGCGACGATGCCTTTCTCAACGAAAACGGCATCATAAAAGGCGCCATGAACCTCATTGATGCCGAACGCGCCGAGTTGTTGTACTCGCGCATGGGCCCGGCGGTCGAAGCGTCCGGCGGCAGCGCCGGCAATACGGCAGCCGGTGTCGCCAGCCTCGGCGGCCGGGCCGCCTATTTCGGCAAGACCGCGAGCGATCAGCTCGGCGAGATCTTCGCACACGATATCCGCGCGCAGGGCGTTTACTTCGAGACGAAGCCGCTCGAAAGCGTGCCGCCGACGGCGCGCTCGATGATCTTCGTCACTGAGGACGGCGAGCGTTCGATGAACACCTATCTCGGCGCGTGCGTCGAGCTTGGCCCCGAGGATGTGGAGGCTGACGTCGTCGCCCAGTCCAAGGTCACCTATTTCGAAGGCTATTTGTGGGATCCGCCGCGGGCCAAGGACGCCATCCGTGAAACCGCCCGGATCGCCCACGAAAACGGCCGCGAAACCGCGATGACGCTCTCGGACAGCTTTTGTGTCCACCGCTACCGCGACGAGTTCCTCGAGCTCATGCGTTCCGGAACGGTCGACATCGTCTTCGCCAACAAGCAGGAAGCGCTGGCGCTCTACGAGACCGAGGACTTCGATCTGGCGCTGGAAAAACTCTCGAAGGACTGCAAGCTCGCCGCCGTGACGCTGAGCGAGGAAGGGTCGGTGGTCGTGCGCGGAGAAGAGCGGGTCCACGTCGGCGCAAAGCCGATCGCCCAGGTCGTCGATACGACCGGCGCCGGCGACCTCTATGCTGCAGGCTTCCTTCACGGCTACACGACCGGACGCTCGCTCGAAGATTGCAGCAGGCTCGGCAACCTCGCCGCCGGCATCGTCATCGGTCAGATCGGACCACGACCGATGGTGTCGCTGGCAACCGCCGCCAAGCAGGCCGGTCTCGCCTGATTCGACCTGATTGAGTTGTGCGAAAAACGGGCGCGGCTTACTTGAAGGCCTCGCCCGGATAGGCACCCCAGATCTCGCTCTGGGCGATCCACCCTTCGACGCCCTGCGTCTCGACATGGCACCAGTCGCCATTGCATTCGCCGACACGCACGATGACGCCAGGTTCCATGCGGGCGGTGATCGGGGCCGTTCCTTGCGGATCGCGGCGCATGTTGACGAAGACGCCTTCGCCCTTGCCGCGCATCCAGGGCGCTGCGACGGCCGTGCGGTCGCCGGAAAGCAGTGCCTGGTTTACCCAGCCCTCGGTGCCGTCGGCATCGCGGATACGGCGCCAGTTATCGTATTCCTGGATGATCTCCACCGGTACGCCGGGCTTCATGTAACGGAACGCGACCGCGTAATCGACGCTCGGGCCGATCCTGAGATTGACGCTCTTGGACTTGAGGCTGACGAATCGCGGCAGCGGCAATCCGCTGGCGCCCTTGGCGGCTTGAGCGTAAGCCGCCGACGTCATGATCCCGGCGCCAAGGCAGGCGGCGATCAACGAGAACGAGAATCTGGCAATGACATGACGCATGACGAAGCTCATTATCCGTGGCACTACGGCGCCGCGCGTCCTGGGACGCGCAAAGGTCGCTGTAGGACTTTGAGTTGCTGCATGCCTTTGTCCTTCAATCGGAAACGATTTAAGGAGACATGCAGTCGCTTATGCAGGCGCAGTTCATTCGAGGCCCAGTTCGCGGGCTGAAATCGCGAGGACGACGACGCGAGTTTTGTTTGTCTTCCCGGTGGGGTCTGGTAGAAAATGCGGCTACAGGGAGAAAGTATCGCCCAACTTGGTTAAAGACCCGTCAACAAGGCCCGTCGCAGCAATGACAAGCAAGAAGAAGCCCACGGTCTACATCACCCGCAAATTGCCGGATATCGTCGAGACGCGCATGCGCGAGCTCTTCGACGCGGAGTTGAATATCGACGACACGCCGCGCAGCCAGCCGGAGCTGGTCGCGGCGGTGAAACGCGCCGACGTGCTGGTGCCGACGGTGACCGATCGCATCGATGCGGCGCTGATCGAGCAGGCCGGCCCGCAGCTGAAGCTGATCGCCAGCTTCTCGAACGGCGTCGACAACATTGACGTCGATGCCGCCGCGCGCAAGGGCATCACCGTCACTAACACGCCGAACGTGCTGACCGAAGACACGGCCGACATGGCGATGGCTCTGATTCTCGCGGTGCCGCGCCGGCTTGCCGAAGGTGCGCAGATCCTGACCGATCGCAAGGGCGAATGGGCCGGCTGGTCGCCGACCTGGATGCTCGGCCGGCGCATCGCGGGAAAGCGCATCGGCATCGTCGGCATGGGCCGGATCGGCACCGCCGTTGCCCGCCGTGCCAAGGCCTTCGGCCTCTCGATCCACTACCACAACCGCCACCGGGTGAAGGCGGAGACCGAAGAGATGCTGGAGGCGACCTACTGGGACAGCCTCGACCAGATGCTTGCCCGCGTCGACATCGTCTCGGTCAACTGCCCGTCGACGCCGGCGACCTATCATTTGCTCTCGGCCCGCCGGCTGGCGTTGATGCGACCTGACAGCTACATCGTCAACACCGCCCGTGGCGGCATCATCGACGAGACGGCGCTGATCAAATGCCTGCGCGAGGGCAAGATCGCCGGCGCCGGTCTCGACGTCTTCGAGAACGAGCCTGCTGTCAATCCGAAGCTGATCAAGCTCGCCGGCGAAGGCAAGGTCGTGCTGCTGCCGCACATGAGCTCGGCGACGCTCGAAGGCCGGATCGACATGGGCGACAAGGTGGTGATCAACATCCGCACCTTCTTCGACGGTCACCGCCCGCCGGACCGCGTGCTTCCGGGCCGCGATTGATCGCGAAAGGCTGCACGGCCCTGACGTGCGGTCGTCCGTCCAGAGTTTAGAGCGTCTTGCGCATCTCGAATGCCGTCGGCCGGGTAAAGCCGGGATGGCACATCGTGCCGCTCTGGATGAATCCCCAGGCGGCAAAGGCGCGGTGGTTGTCGACGAGTTCGATACGGGTCAACAGCCGCAGTGCGGGAAGGCCGAGCGTCCGCGCCGTCATTTCCGCTTCCGCGAGCAGCCGCCGGCCGATGCCCTTTCCCTGTGTCTGTGGGGCAACTGCGAGCTTGCCGATATAGAGACAATCGGCCTCGGGCTTGCAGAAGATGCAGCCGACGAGCCTTTCGCCGTCGCTGACACCGAAGGCGATCTCGTCAGCGATCTTTTGCCGGAGCGATTCGACGTTCAATGCATGCGCCGACGAGGGCGGGTCGATTTGCCCGTCCATGTAGGAGAAGGCGCCAAGGATAAGCGCCAGCAGCTCCTCGTGCCGGTCGAATGTTCCGTCGATGCGAAAGATTTGCACCATGGTCGGCCTATGCTCTGCGACGATAGCGGATGGTGTTGAACTGCGCCGTCAGCGCGTCATACATCAACAGCCGCCCGACGAGCGGCTCGCCGAAGCCGGCAATCACCTTGATCGCTTCCATCGCCTGCAGCGTGCCGATGACGCCGGTCAACGCGCCGACAATGCCCGCCTCGGCGCAGGAGGGCACGACGCCCGCCGGTGGCGCTTCGGGAAAGAGATCGCGATAGGAAGGATTCGGCCGGCCGTCCGCGCCGGCCTTGTAAGGCATCAGCACCGTCAGCGAACCGTCGAAGCGGCCGACGGCGCCGGTCACCAGCGGAATGCCGACCCTTGCCGCCGTATCGGCTGCGAGGTAGCGCGTGTCGAAATTGTCCGAGCCGTCGATCACCAGGTGATATTGCCGGAACAGCGGCTCGGCATTGTCGGAGTTGAGCCTGATCTGGTGGCCCTCGACGACGACATGCGGATTGAGCGAGGCAATTGCCTCCGCCGCCCGCTCCACCTTGGCGCGGCCGATGTCCTCGGTGCGGTGAATGACTTGTCGCTGTAGATTGGAGAGCGAAACGGTGTCGTCGTCGACGATACCGATGCGACCGATGCCGGCGGCTGCCAGGTAGTGCAGCACCGGCGCGCCGAGACCGCCGGCGCCGATGACCAACACGCTCGCCGCCTTCAGCTTCTGCTGGCCGGCGCCACCGATTTCGGGCAGCACGATATGGCGGGCGTAGCGGGAGATCTCCGATTGGTCGAGCTTGTTCTCACCGGTCATGGCAACATCCTCCTCGGCGGCGGCCGATCTCTAGATCTTGGGTCGACTCGACCAAATCATAAACGTGATCGACGCCCGTAAGGGAGAGCGGGATCCGTGCGGAAAACCGCAAACACTTTCCTCATCCGGCTCCTGCTTAGCCCGTAACGCTGCCGTGCGAAACGGTCAGGAAGCGGCCGCGATCGCCAAGCGCCTCGAACATCGCCTGGTCCGTGCCGGTCATGAAGGCCTGGCCGCCGAGGCCGTCGACGAGGTCGAACAGCGCCGCGCGCCTGTTGATGTCGAGATGCGCTGCGATCTCGTCGAGCAGAAGGATCGGCGCGTGGCCGGTCATGTCGCCGACGAGACGTGCATGCGCCAGCACCAGGCCGACGAGCAACGCCTTCTGCTCGCCGGTCGAGCAGCGTGCCGCCTCCATATCCTTCTCGCGGTGGCGAACGAGCAGGTCGCTCCGATGCGGCCCGTCGAGCGTGCGGCCTGCCGCCGCGTCGCGCGGCCGTCCATCTCGCAGCATCGTCAGATATTGCTCTTCGAGATCATAGGCCGGGCGGTGACCCTCGTCGTCGAGGAACCCGGACAGCGCCAGCCGTGCCGACGGAAAGACATCGCCATCCACGTTCCGTTCGACGAGTGCGGTGAGCAGGCCGAGCATTTCCTGCCGCGCCAGCGCCATGGAAACGCCGAGGCCGGCCATCTCGCGTTCGATCGCGGTCAGCCAAGCCGGGTCCGGGCGAAACTCGGTCAGCAGGCGGTTGCGGCTGCGCATCGCGCGGTCGAACTCGCTGGCGCGGCGGCCATGTTCCGGATCGAGCGAAAGCACCAGCCGATCGAGAAAGCGCCGCCGATCGGAAGAGGGCCCGGTGAAGAGACCGTCCATCGACGGGGTCAGCCAGAGGACGCGCAGGTGATCGGTCAGCTCGTCGACGCTCGCCGCCGCGGTTCCGTTGAGCCGCAGTCGTCGGGACTGCCCCTCGGTCACGCCCGCGGTGCCGGTGCCGATTTCGACCGGCCCCTCCATGCCCTCGACAGCGGCGAAGACGGAGAAGCCGTCACTGGCGCCGACACGGGTGACGTCGGCATAGGCCGCACGCCGCAAGCCCCGACCGGGAGAGAGGAACGAGACCGCTTCCATCAGGTTGGTCTTGCCGGCGCCGTTCTCTCCCGTCAGCACCACATGACGCTGATCGAGCTCCAGCGAAAGGGCCGCATAGTTGCGGAACTCCGTGAGCTTCAGGCGGTTGAGAAAGACCTTGTGTGGCATCGGCAGTCCGAATTCGACGTTGGGCGCAGCTAGGACGAAAGCAGGCGCCAAGGCAAGATGAAACGGCATGCTTGTCCATATCGGTGCAAGTTGGCCGATTTCGGCGGGGGAAAGGCGACAAACCCCTCGGATCAGGTGCTTTTCTTGGGCGCTCCGGTCCAATATGACAGTTTCATGACAATCCACGAATGGACATATTTGTGATGCTGGCCTGGTTCCGCAAACTACTTCCCCGCGAGGATCGCTTTTTCGAGCTCTTCGCAAAACACTCGCTCACCGTCGTCGGCGCCGCCGATGCGCTCGACAAGCTGCTTGCCGGCGGCGATGACATGGAGAAACAGTGCGACAGGATCGTCGCGCTCGAAGATCAAGCGGACCACATCACGGCCGAAGTGCTTCTTGCAGTCCGTCGCTCCTTCATCACGCCCTTCGACCGCGGCGACATCAAGGACCTGATCCAGTCGATGGACGATGCCATCGACATGATGCACAAGACGGTCAAGACGATCAGGCTCTACGAACAGAAGAGCTTTGAACCCGGCATGCGCGAAATGGGCGCAATTGTCGGCCGGGCCGCGCATCTGATTGCCGAGGCTGTCCCGCTGCTGGACCGCATCGGCACCAATCACGATCGCCTCATCGCCATCGCCGAGGAGATCACCCGCATCGAGGGACATTCCGACGAACTGCACGACCAAGGCCTCAAGGAGCTGTTCCACCGCTACGGCACCGGCAACGCGATGGCCTATATCGTCGGCAGCGAGATCTATGGCCAGCTGGAGAAAGTCATCGACCGGTTCGAGGACGTTGCCAATGAAATCAGCGGCATCGTGATCGAGAACGTCTGATGGATGCGACGCTCGCCTTTCCGTTGCTCGCGGGATTGATTGCCATCGCGCTGTTCTTCGACTTCCTGAACGGCTTGCACGATGCCGCCAACTCCATCGCGACGATCGTCTCGACGCGGGTGCTCAGGCCGCAATATGCGGTCATGTGGGCGGCCTTCTTCAACTTCATCGCCTTCCTGTTCTTCGGTCTGCACGTGGCCGAGACGCTCGGCAAGGGCATCATCGATCCCGGCATCGTGACACCGCTGGTGATCTTCTCGGCCCTCATGGGGGCGATCGTCTGGAACATCGTCACCTGGCTGTTCGGCATTCCGTCGAGCTCGTCGCACGCGCTGATCGGCGGCCTCGTCGGCGCCGGCCTTGCCAGCACTGGCTTCAATTCCATCGTCTGGACCGGTCTTCTCAAGACCGTCGGCGCCATCTTCATGTCGCCGGCGATCGGCTTTTTCCTGGCGCTGATACTGGTGCTGATCGTCTCCTGGCTGTTCGTGCGGCAGACACCCTTTGCCGTCGATCGCACCTTCCGCGTGATGCAGTTCCTCTCCGCGTCGCTCTATTCGCTCGGTCACGGCGGCAATGACGCGCAGAAGACCATGGGCATCATTGCCGTTCTGCTCTTTTCGCAGGGTTATCTCGGTTCGGAGTTCTACGTGCCCTTCTGGGTCGTGATCACCTGCCAGGCGGCGATCGCACTCGGCACGCTGTTCGGCGGCTGGCGCATCGTCCATACCATGGGCTCGAAGATCACCAGGCTCAATCCGATGCAGGGTTTCTGCGCCGAAACCGGCGGAGCGATCACGCTGTTTGCCGCCACCTGGCTCGGCATTCCGGTTTCGACGACGCACACCATCACCGGCGCGATCATCGGCGTCGGGGCCGCGCGCCGCGTCTCGGCCGTGCGTTGGGGGCTTGCAGGCAATATCGTGATTGCCTGGTTCATCACCATGCCGGCAGCGGCGGCGATCTCGGCATTCGCCTACTTCACGATCGATCTGCTGTTCTGATCGATCCGGGGACCCGTCTCTCGCCTTTCGGGGCGGGAGACATGCATCATTTCTCTACGCGCGGCGCAGGACTGTCCCGCCCGCCCTGATGCAAGGTCAGGCTTTCGGCGCGGGTGCCGTTGAGCGTGAAGCTGATCTGCGCATCGATGAGCTTTGCAAAGAACCGATGTTCGGCCTCCGGAAGGATTTCAAGCCGGTCCTGGTCAGTTGCCTGGGCAAACAGCCGATTGCCATCGCGAAAGATCGTCAGGTCGAAACCCGGCGCCAGCCTGTAGGTGCCGAGATAGGCATCATAGGTCGCCGGATCGACCGTTATGGCAGTGCGCTGGACGGTGGCGGGCGCGAGCGGGACGGTGCGGTTGAGCAAATGTTGGCCGATATCGTCGACGCCCACTTCGGTCGACGTATTCGACAGGGCGACGACGCCGATCCCGGTCGACGGACGGTAGCCGACGAAGGATCGATAGCCGCCAGTACCGCCATTGTGCCAGATCACCTGCGCGTCGCCCTTGCCGGAAATCACCCAGCCCAGCGCCTGCTCGCCTGCGCCTTCGCCGAGCGGCTGCCGGGTCGCCAGCAGGGTGGCAAAGGCGGACGCCAACGGTGAGGGTGTTCTCCCCATGGCGGCCTCAAGGAAGATCAGCAGGTCGTCCGCGGTAGAGCGAAGGGCACCGGCTCCCTGCAGCGCGTTGAGATCCCAGTCTCTCACCGGCTCCAGTGCCGCATCGTGGCCCGTTGCCCGGCGTTCGGACCAGTCTGGCTGCGGCGTGATGGCCGTATCCTCGAGGCCGAGCGGCCTGGCGATGCGTCTTTCGACGAGATCCTCGTAGGAAAGCCCGGCCTTCAGTGCCAGTACGTGGCCGAGAAGCCCCGCGCCGAGGTTGGAGTATTCGTGCGCGACGCCCGGGCGACGCTGCGGTTTGTGGGCGGAAAGAAAGCCGTAGAGCTTGCTGGTGTCGTAGTCCGCATAGGGATTGGTGACGTCGGCCGGCGCCAGGTTGCTCGGTAGCCGCGGCAAGCCCGACATGTGCGTCGCCAGGTCTGCCAGCGTGATCGGAGCCTGCTTGTCCTCCGGCATCGTCACTCCGGGCGGCAGCAATGTGGAGACGGGCGTATCGAGGCCGAGCGTACCTCTCTCGACCGCGTCTGCGAGCAGCAGTGCGGTGAACACCTTGGTGACCGAGCCGATCTCGAACACGGTGTGCCCATCGACGGGACGCGGGTCGCCTTTGGCGGGATGGCCGTGCGCGACGATGCGCCGGCCATTGGCATCGGTGATGGCGACGACGATGCCGACTGACTGCTGCTGCTTGTCGATTCGGTCGGTCAGAATATCCAGGATTTCGGCATCGGTCGGGGTCGTGGAAGGGGAACCCGCATGGGCGGTGGTGCCAAGCGTCATGACGATGATCCAGTTCAGAAAGAAGGTCCGCATGATGAAAACATAAGAGACAATCTTTGGTTGCAAAGGCGAGGCAGATGCCAGCCGACTTCGATCAAGCTTCTGTCGAGACTTGATCGGCAATCGGCGAGGAACCGTGGCCGGAAATGATTGCGCCGAGATTGCGGAAATGCGTCACGGATCCCAATAGGGCGGATCGCCGAACGCTTCCTTCAGATGTTGGGCGATGGCCCGAAGCTTGGCCGAGACGCGTCGTCCTTCCGGATGAGCCATGTAGATGAATTCGGGCTCCGGACGCAGCCCGACATCGATCTCGCGGAGTTGCCCTTCGCGCACCGCGGGACCGGCGATGAAGGCGGGCAGCAGCGCGATGCCAAGCCCGGCGACGGCGGCATCGTGCATCATGTCGCCGTTGTTCATCCCGAGTGCCAAGCGCGCCCGGACGATCGCTGCACCCGAAGGTCCCTCGAACCGCCAGTCGGCCGCGCCGCGATTGGTGTAGAAGATGCCGTGATGGCCTTCGAGCTCGGCAAGCGACGTTGGAGTGCCGTGACGTCCGAGATAGTCCGGCGCGGCGACGAGCAGACGCCGGCTTCTTGCAAGTTTCCAGACCACCAGACGAGAATCGGCGATCACGCCGTGGCGGACGATCGCATCATAGCCTTCCGACGCCACGTCCACCCGGCGGTCGTCGAGATCGAGCGTCAGCTCGATTTCCGGATGGCCCGCCAGGAACGGATAGAGTGCTGGACCGAGATGCCTGCGGCCGAAACTGACAGGCGCGGCGATCCTAAGCGGACCCGTCAGGAGCCCGCGGCGTTCGGCAAGATCGCTGGCAGCGGCCTGCACCTCGCTGACGATCCGGACCGCACGCTCGCGGAAGGCGATGCCATCCTCGGTGAGCGTCAGCTTGCGCGTCGTGCGATGGAGTAGGGTGGCGTTGAGCGTCCGCTCCAGCTCTGCAACCCTTTCGCTGACGACGGATTTCGACAGACGCAGGCGCCGCGCCGCTTCGCTGATCGAGCCGGCTTCGGTGACCGCGACAAAGGCCGCTATTCCCTCGATCTTCATCATCGTCCGGCTTTTCCGAATTCGAGTTCCAGGATTGGAAGACTAATCCGAACGGTCGTTTTCCGCCATATCTGTCTGCATCAGAGGACGGCGGTTCAAGCCAATCAAACCGACCTCTTCTTCAACCCAGCAAGAGGACTTTCATCATGTCACGTTTAGAGAACAAGACGGCACTCATCACCGGCGGCACCAGCGGCATCGGCCTCGAAACCGCGCGCCAGTTCATCGCCGAAGGCGCAAGGGTTGCCGTGACCGGCACCAATCCGAAGAACATCGCCGAGGCTCGTGCGATCCTTGGCGAGGCGACCCTCATCATCGAGGCGGATGCCGGCAATGTCGCCGGGCAGGCGGCGGTCGCCGAAAAAATCCGCGCCGCCTTCGGCACGCTCGATATCCTGTTCGTCAATGCGGGCATCGCCAAGCTGCAGCCGATCGAACAATGGGACGAGGCAAGCTTCGACCGGTCGCTGGCGATCAACGTCAAAGGACCGTACTTCCTGATCCAGGCGCTGCTGCCGGTATTCTCGAAGCGGGCTTCGGTCGTGCTCAACACTTCGATCAACGCCCATATCGGCATGCCGACCTCAAGCGTCTATGCGTTGACCAAAGCGGGACTCCTCTCGCTGGCGCGCACGCTGTCCGGCGAACTCATCGGCCGTGGCATCCGGGTGAATGCTGTTAGCCCCGGCCCGATCCGCACGCCGCTCCATGACGGCCACGCCCCGACGCCCGAAGAAAACAGGCAGGTTGTCGATGCCATCGCCGCGCAGATCCCACTTGGCCGCTTCGGCGACCCGAGCGAGATCGCCAAGGCGGTCGTCTTCCTCGCCTCCGACGAGGCCACCTTCACCGTCGGCGCTGAGTTGATCGTCGACGGCGGCATGGCGACGCTGTGAACATGCTGGTGCCAATGAGCCGAACAGCCTGAGCATCCCTTTTAGGCGCCGCGCGTCCCATCGGATCCGCGGCGCTGGCGTGCCTGCCTCCGTTGGCATTGGCAAGGCAGAGGAGTATATTTCTGCGGTCTAATAAAACGCATCCGTTCGCGGGGGAGCCGCGAGACGAACACCGATCAGATCCCGGGAGGAGACGATGACGAGTGTCAGATGGATGATGAAGGGGCGCGAGTTCATTCATTGCAACTGCGCCTATGGCTGCCCCTGCCAGTTCAATGCGCGACCGACGCAGGGCCATTGCAGCGCCATTGGCGCCTTCGAGATCGAGGAAGGCTATCACGGCGAAACGCGGCTCGACGGGCTTCGCTGTGGCCTGATCGCCGCCTGGCCCGGCGCGATCCACGAGGGGCGCGGGCAGGTGGTGCCGATCATCGACATCCGCGCCACGGAGCCGCAGCGCAATGCGCTGCTGCGCATCATGAGCGGCGAGGATACCGAGCCGGGCGCCACCTTCTTCCAGGTCTTCGCGACCACCTTCGAGACGATGTACGATCCGGTCTATGCCGAGATCGACTTCGACGTCGATGTGAGCGGGCGCACGGCACGGCTGAATGTGCCCGGCTGGATCACCGCGCGCGGCGAGCCGATCCTCAACCCGGTCACCGGCGTCGCCCATCAGGCTCGCATCAATCTCCCGCAGGGTTTTGAATATGATCTCTGCGAGGTCGGACGCGGATGGGCCGACACGAAGGGGCCGCTGACTTTGGCGCTTGCCGACTCGCACGCCCATTTCGCCAGAACGCACCTGACTGAAAGCGGCGTGATCCACTGACGCCCATGAGGGATACGACGCTCGAAACTCTGCTTAGACGCGATCGTGCCATCGTCGTGGTGGCACTGGTCACGTTGACGGCAGTGAGTTGGCTCTACATCCTGTGGCTGGCGTCGGCCATGGACACGGCCACCGCACCAGCGTCTTCCGGTAGCATGGACATGGGTTCTGGCATGGACATGGATATGCCCATGGACATGCCGACGAATACGCCCACGGAGGCGCAAGAGGGCTCGGTGACGTCCTTGGCGACTGTGGCCGCCGGTCCCTGGACCACGGCGACCTTCGCCTACGCCTTTGTCATGTGGGCCGTGATGATGGTGGGCATGATGGTGCCATCGGCAACGCCAATGATCCTGCTTTATGCCCGCGTCGGCCGCCAGGCGGCCCAGCAGGGAAAGCCCTTCGCCGCGACCGGCTACTTTGCTGGCGGCTATCTGCTGGCCTGGACCCTGTTCGCACTGCTTGCCGTTCTCGGGCAATGGCTCCTGGACCATGCACTGCTGCTCACCCCGATGCTTTCGAGCGCCAGCCAGGCGATGAGCGGCGTTGTCCTGATTGCCGTCGGCCTGTTCCAGTGGACGCCGCTCAAGGAGCGGTGCCTCCGGCAATGCCGGGCGCCGCTGCTTTTCATCCAGAGCCACGGCGGTTTTCGCCGCGAGGCAGGCGCTGCCTTCGGCCTCGGACTGCAGCACGGCCTCTATTGCGTCGGCTGCTGCTGGGCGCTGATGGCGCTTCTGTTCGTCGGCGGGGTGATGAATGTATTGTGGATCGCGGCGATCGCCATTTTCGTGCTCGCCGAAAAGGTCGTGCCCGGCGGCCGGCTCTTGTCCCGTGTCGCCGGGGTGGCGCTCGTCATGGCCGGGCTGTGGCAGCTTGCGGCCATGACGTAAAAGCGCCCAGCGCCGCACGCCGTATCCGGCGCGCAAGATCGCTTTGGGCACGCTTTGGGCGTGCCTTATTCGCTCAGCGTATCGAAGAAATCCTTCATCCGGGCGAAGAAGCCGGTCGATTCCGGATTGTTGTCCTTGGACGAGATCTGCTCGAATTCCTGCAGCAGTTCGCGCTGGCGCTTGGTCAGCTTCTGCGGCGTCTCGATCTGGATCTGGATGTAGAGGTCGCCGGACTGGGCCGAGCGCAGCACCGGCATGCCCTTGCCCTTGAGGCGGAACTGCTTGCCGGCCTGGGTGCCCTCCGGAACCGTGACGCGCGACTTGGTACCGTCGAGCGTGGTCACGTCGAACTTGCCGCCAAGGGCTGCCGTCGTCATCGAGATCGGCACGCTGCAATAGAGATCGGCGCCGTCACGCTGGTAGAATTCGTGCGGCCTGACCGAGAGGAAGATGTAGAGGTCGCCCGCCGGTCCGCCGCGAAGCCCCGCCTCGCCCTCGCCGGAGAGACGGATGCGCGTTCCGTCCTCGATGCCGGCCGGAATGTTGACCGAGAGCGTGCGCTCTTCGGTGACACGGCCCTGGCCATGGCACTTGCCGCAGGGATCGGTGATCGTCTGGCCGCGTCCGCCGCAGGTGGGGCAGGTGCGCTCGATCGAGAAGAAGCCCTGCGCGGCGCGCACACGGCCGGAACCGTGACAGGTGCCGCAGGTCTTCGGGCTCGTGCCGGGCTTGGCGCCGGAGCCGCTGCAGACGTCGCAGGTGATCGAAGTCGGGACGCGGATTTGCGCGGTCTTGCCGCTAAAGGCTTCCTCGAGCGAGATCTCCATGTTGTAGCGCAGGTCCGCGCCGCGCTCGCGGCCGCCCGATGAGCGCCGCTGACGTCCGCCGCCCATCATCTCGCCGAAGATGTCCTCGAAGATGTCGGAGAAGCCGCCGGCACCGCCGCCGGCGAAGCCGTTGCCCATGCCGCCCTGCTCGAAGGCCGCGTGACCGTAACGGTCGTACGCCGCCCGCTTCTGCGGGTCCTTGAGCGTCTCATAGGCTTCGTTGATTTCCTTGAAGGTCTTTTCCGATGCCGCGTCGCCGGGGTTCTTGTCCGGGTGATACTTCATCGCGAGCTTGCGGAAGGCGCTCTTCAGCTCCTTCTCATCGGCGTTCTTGGCAACCCCAAGCGTTTCGTACAGATCACGTTTCATTCGTCGAAGATTGTCCCATTGACAAGGCGTGCCAGCGCGAGGGCTCGGCGGCTGCCCGTTTACCTTGCCACCGATTTAGTAAACCTTGAAGCGCGATACCATAGCCCGAACGGCGGTAGACGCGGTTTTTTGTCGGAAAAGTAATGTTTGCAGCGGGTCGCGGCAGCTGTCGCCATGTTTGTCAGTTGCACCAGGGCTGCGCGGGCAACAAAAAACCCGGGCGAACCCGGGCTTTTCGTCTGTCTGAAGGCGACTTAGGCCGAACGCTTGCGATCGTCCTCGTCGTTGACTTCTTCGTAGTCGGCGTCGACGACGTCACCATCGCGCGCAGCGTCTGCTGCGGCATCCGTGTGCGCCGCTTCAGCCTGCTGCGCTTCGTAGATCGCCTGACCGAGCTTCATGGAAACCTCCATGAGCGTGTTGGTCTTGGCCTTGATGTCTTCCGCGTCCGGCTCGGAAGCTTCGACGGCGGTCTTCAGCGCCGCAATCGCGTCGGAAATCGCCTTGCGGTCGGTTTCCGAAACCTTGTCGCCGTAGTCCTTCAGCGACTTCTCGCTGGAGTGGATCAGGCTTTCGGCCTGGTTCTTGGCTTCGACGGCTTCGCGGCGCTTCTTGTCGGACTCGGCATTGGCCTCGGCGTCCTTGACCATCTTCTCGATGTCGGCGTCGGAAAGACCGCCGGATGCCTGGATGCGGATCTGGTGTTCCTTGCCGGTACCCTTGTCCTTGGCCGAAACCTGCACAATGCCGTTGGCGTCGATGTCGAACGTGACTTCGATCTGCGGCACGCCACGCGGTGCCGGCGGAATGCCGACGAGGTCGAACTGGCCGAGCAGCTTGTTGTCGGCGGCCATTTCGCGTTCACCCTGGGAGACGCGGATCGTCACGGCCGACTGGTTGTCGTCGGCGGTCGAGAAGGTCTGCGACTTCTTGGTCGGGATCGTCGTGTTGCGCTCGATCAGGCGGGTGAAGACGCCACCGAGGGTTTCGATCCCGAGCGACAGCGGGGTGACGTCGAGCAGCAGGACGTCCTTGACATCGCCCTGCAGAACGCCGGCCTGGATGGCGGCGCCCATGGCGACCACTTCATCCGGGTTCACGCCCTTGTGCGGCTCCTTGCCGAACAGCTGCTTCACGGTTTCCTGAACCTTCGGCATGCGGCTCATGCCGCCGACGAGAACGACTTCGTCGATCTCGGCAGCCGAAACGCCGGCATCCTTGAGGGCTGCCTTGCACGGCGCGACGGTGCGCTGGATCAGGTCGTCGACGAGGCTTTCGAACTTGGCGCGCGACAGCTTCATCGTCAGGTGCTTCGGACCGGAGGCGTCAGCCGTGATGAACGGCAGGTTGATTTCGGTCTGCTGCGACGAGGACAGCTCGATCTTGGCCTTTTCGGCAGCTTCCTTCAGGCGCTGAAGGGCGAGCTTGTCGTTCTTCAGGTCGATGCCCTGTTCCTTCTTGAACTCGCCGGCGAGATACTCGACGAGACGCATGTCGAAGTCTTCACCGCCGAGGAAGGTGTCGCCGTTCGTCGACTTCACTTCGAAGACGCCGTCGCCGATTTCCAGGACCGAGATATCGAAGGTACCACCGCCAAGGTCGTAAACGGCGATGGTCTTGCCGTCCTTCTTGTCGAGGCCATAGGCCAGCGCTGCCGCGGTCGGCTCGTTGATGATGCGCAGGACTTCAAGGCCAGCGATCTTGCCGGCATCCTTGGTTGCCTGGCGCTGGGCGTCGTTGAAGTAGGCCGGAACGGTGATGACGGCCTTTTCGACCTTTTCACCGAGATAGGATTCGGCCGTTTCCTTCATCTTCTGGAGGATCATGGCGGAGATCTGCGACGGCGAATAATCCTTGCCGTGCGCTTCGACCCAGGCATCGCCATTGTCGGCCTTGATGATCTTGTAAGGAACCATGCCCTTGTCTTTTTGCGTGGTCGGGTCCTGGAAGGTCCGGCCGATCAGGCGCTTGATCGCAAAAAGCGTGTTTTCCGGATTGGTGACGGCCTGGCGCTTGGCCGGCTGGCCGACGAGACGTTCGCCGTCATCGCTGAATGCCACCATCGAGGGGGTCGTGCGCGCACCCTCGGCGTTTTCGATCACCTTCGCATCTTTTCCGTCCATGACGGCGACGCAGGAGTTGGTCGTTCCCAGGTCAATACCAATAACTTTAGCCATGTCGTTCTCTCCTTGCAGCGGACTGTCGGAACCCGGTCAGGCATTCGTAAGACAGCCCCTAACGGGATGGTCTCAGGATTTCTTCGCAGCCGAGACTGCGCCGATGCGGCGTATATAAGGACCGGCGTTTCGGACTGCAAGGCATTCTGCGGGGCGTTTGGGGGCAAATGCAAGTGCGGGATTTGCCCAGCTGGAAATGGGCCATCCGCCGCCGGCGAGAAAGCCGCCAGCCGGCTCAACCGCCGGTCAAAATGTCGAAGAGGGTCGTGCGACGCGTGGCACCCGTCGTCTGGCCGACATCGGCCGGTGGTACGAGACCGCCATTGCCCTCGTCCGCGTTCTGGCCGCCCCATTCGCCGCCCTGGTCCACGGGACGCTGGCCGACCGCGACGGCGCCATCGACCCCAACGGGTGCTTGCGGGAACGCTTCCGGATCGCCCGAGAGCAAGTCGCCGGCCGGCGCACCCGCGCCCTCGTCGAAGACCGGCTGCACGCCGGTTGTGCCGAAGAGCGGTGAGGGCGAGAGGCCCTCGTGGGCCGCCATCATGAAATCGTGCCAGGCCTTGGCCGGCAGGCCGCCGCCGGTGACCTTCTTCATCGACTTGCCGTCATCGTTGCCGAACCAGACGCCGGTGGTCAGGTTCGAGGTGTAGCCGACGAACAGCGCGTCGCGGAAGGATTGCGTCGTGCCGGTCTTGCCGGCCGCCTCCCAACCCTTGAGCTGCGCCTTCTTGCCGGTGCCCTTGGTCAGCACCCGCACCATCATCTGGTTCATTTCGCTGACGATTGCCGGGTCGAGCACGCGTGGCGGGTTGTCGTAGGTATTCTCGTAAAGCACCGTGCCGTCCGCTTTGGAGATGCGGCGGATGACATGCGGCGTTGCCTTGAAGCCGCCATTCATGAACGGGGCGTAGGCCGAGGTCAGTTCGACGAGGCTGACTTCGGATGTGCCGAGCGCGATCGAGGCATTGGCCTGCATCTCGGAATCGATGCCGAGGCGATGGGCGAACTTGACGACGTTCTGCGGGCCGACTTCCATCACCAGTTGGGCGGCAATGGTGTTCAGCGAATTGGCGAGCGCATCGGCGATCGTCACCTCGCCGCGATATTTCTGGTCGTAATTCTCAGGCGTCCAGTTGCCGATGCGGACCGGACCGTCGTTGCGGATCGACATCGGCGTGCGGCCGATTTCCATCGCGGCGGCATAGACGAAGGGCTTGAAGGCCGAGCCCGGCTGCCGCTTCGCCCTGGAGGCGCGGTCGAACTGGCTCTCGGCATAGTCCTTGCCGCCGACGAGCGCCCGGATGGCGCCGGTGCCGTCGATCGAGACCAGCGCCGCCTGCGAAGCGTCGAGCTTCTTGCCGTCGGCATCAAGCGTGGCGCCGATCACCTCCTCGGCCTTCTTTTCGAGGTCGAGGTCGATCGTCGTGTCGATGACGAGATCTTCCTTGATCTCGCCGATCATGCCGGGAAGCTGGTCCATCACCATGTCGGCGACATAGTGTTCGGCGCCCGACCAGTAGCTCTTCGCCTTGGTCGGCGTCTGCGACATCGCCGTCTTGATCTCGCTGTCGGTGACGTAGCCTTCCTCACGCATGGCGCGGAGAACGACCTGGGCGCGCTCTTCCGCCGCCTGCGGGTCGCGGGCCGGCGACAAGCGAGAAGGGGCCTTGAGCAGGCCGGCCAGCAATGCGGCCTCGCCGAGGTTCACGTCGCGCGCCGACTTGTTGAAGTAGCGCCGCGAGGCCGCCTCGACGCCATAGGCGTTGGAGCCGAAGAACACCCGGTTGAGGTACATCGCCAGGATCTGGTCCTTGGAATATTTCTGCTCGAGCCAGAAGGCGAGCAGCACTTCCTGCACCTTGCGCTCGAGCGTGCGCTCCGGCGAAAGGAACAGGTTCTTGGCAAGCTGTTGCGTCAGCGTCGAGCCGCCCTGCACCATGCGGCCGGTGGTCAGGTTCGTCAGCATGGCGCGGGCGAGACCCAGCGGATCGATGCCGAAATGCGAATAGAACCGACGGTCCTCGATGGCGATCACCGCCTGGGGGATATAGGGCGACATGTTTTCGAGCGACAGCGCTTCGCCGCCGGTGGTGCCGCGGTTGGCGATGACGTCGCCATTGACCGCAAGGATCTTGACGTTTGGTGGCCGTTCGGGGATCGACCAACTGTCGGCACTCGGCATGCGGGCGCCGTAGTAGAGCACGAGGCCGCCGACGCCCATGGCGCCCCAGATGCCGAGCACGATGCACCAGTAGAAGAGCGTGCGGACAAGGCCGATGAAGCCGCCGCCGGAGGAGCGCCGTGCGCTGCCGCGCTTGCCGGCTGCCTTCTTCTTGCCGTTGCTCTTTTTGCTGCTGCCCGAAGATTTGCCGCGGGGCGCCTTGCGGCTGCTGGTCACGCGATCGCTGGCCTCGACGCGAAAATCGTCATCGTCGTCCTCGTCTCCGCCGAACGATGGCTCGATCCGCTGTCCTGACCTGCCGTTTGTTGCCATGCCGTTTGGATTTGTCCCTCTGCCGTCCGCGGGGGCCGCTTGGCTCAACCGCGACGGCGACTTCGATCTCGACGGCGGTACCGGCACTCTGCGCCCATCCGCCACGGCGACCGGGTGAACTTTAAATACGGCAATTTAAGGGGGAGTTAAGAAGCGGATCGTGAAATACGCATGGTCTTCAACAACTTGCGTTCAGTCGGTGGGCCGGGTCGCAGTAGTGACGCGCGCCCATTGTGTTGACGAGCCAAATATGGTCGCGGTTACTGGATCGAAGTACGCAGCGGCGTATCTTCGACCGCCACGCTCGATCCCGCAGCAGCGGGCGCGGTAAAGTCGTAGAGCCATTGGCTGTAGGGAAGCCGAAGCAGGACCCGTTTGCCCAGATGGTTCGTCGCCACTTCCTCGCAATCCTTCGCGGGATAGGCCTGCCGGCCGCACATGGCACGTGGGCTGTCGACCAGGCGGTAGCCGTGCCCCTGATAAACGAGCGCCGTCATCGCCCTCAGTTTGAGGGAGCCAGGGGGCAGTACCACGAGGCGCAGGCTGGCAACCCAGGTCGCGAGGATCAGGACGACGATGATTGCGGTGGGGATCTGGAGCAACAATTTCATCTGAAATCCTGCAATTAATGAGAGTAAAATATACATTTAGCTTATTGGTGGTCGTATATCTGAAAAGCTGAGGGAAAGTAAAAAGCCATCAAAGGTTGTAGTTTCCATCCGGTTACCGCGCCAAGCTTGGCTTTCGAGCATCGGTCTTTAGCGAGGGAATCCGCGACTCGGGCGCGGGTGAAGAGCTCAAGAGCGCGCCAAGCGCGCTCGCTTTCACGATTTTGTGCAATGCAAAAATAATGACTTGATTTTGCTGCAATGCATAATTATTATATGACTTATCGAAGCGCTGCACCTCCTCCCGCGGCGCCCGATGCGGATCGGTGACACTCCTCCTCCCAGTCGCCGATCAAGTTCGAGAGCCCCGTGTACCTCCTCCCACACGGGGCTCTTTTCATGTCTCGAATGCAGTCGTGTTTCCCTGCATGTCGCACCTGTGGTGCGCCGTTGGCGCCGCGGCGGGTTCTCGCGGGACGGCGTGGAGACGATTTGAGGAAACCGGCAGGCGGTGAATCCTGCTATGGCTTCGCCTTATTGTTGTGCTTGGCTATCGCACGACAAAGGAGGGTTGCCATGAAGCTTCGATCCACCGTCCTCGCGCTCGTCGCATTCGCAGCGTTGAACGGCGAGACCCTGGCGCAAGAAGGCGTCGCCTATGTCGACGATCGCTCCGATGGGGCAACCCTCGTCCGCTCTCTCTATAACGCCATCAACCGCAAGGAATATGCCCGCGCCTACGGCTATTTCGGCGAATCGAAGCCCGTCGGCGGCTTCAAGTCCTTCACCCGCGGCTATGATCGCACGGTGTCCGTCGAGGTAAAGATCGGCAAGGTGAAGACGGAAGCCGGTGCCGGCAGCATCTATTCCGCGGTCCCGGTTGCGGTGAAATCCATCGAGAAGCGCGCGCGGGTCCGGTTCTTCGCCGGCTGCTACGTGACGCGCATCATCAACCCCTCGCTGCAGGTGCCGCCCTTCACGCCCTACCAGATCGAGGCGGCGCGGCTTGAGGAAGTGAAGGGGCCGCTCGAGCAGGCGCTTCCGGCCGTCTGCAATGCGCCCTGAAGCACGGAAAGGCGTCCGTCCCCGCTAGGGAAGGTCGGTCCCTCCAGGGGGAGAGCGTTGTGCCACGAAGCGCGCCCGCTCGAAGACGAGGATCACTACCAACGCAAGGACGAAGGGGATGACCAGGTAGAGCAGGCGGAAAATCGCAAGGGCGGCGAGAACGTCGGCCGGATCCATCTCCGGCAGCGCGGCGATGAAGATCAGTTCGAGCACGCCGATCCCGCCCGGCGCATGCGAGAGCAGTGCGGCCGAGAACGAGGCGAGGAAGATGCCGAGGATGACGATATAGCCCGGGTTTCCGGTTTCCGGCAGCGCGAAATAGATGATCCCGGCAGCGCCGATCAGTTCCACGGGCCCGATCACCAATTGCCGGACGACGATCTTCGGCTTTGGGTAGTGAAGCTGGAACCAGCGCGTCCGGAACGACGGAAGCCCGACGAGGCTGCCGATGACATAGAGCCCGATGACGACGAGAATGAGCACGCCGGTCGTCAGCGACATTTCCACCGGCAGGAATTCAGCGAAGCGTTCGATGATGTCGGGCCGTATCAGCAGGACGATGGCGGAAAGCACCAGCGTGCCGAGCGTGAAGGTGAAGGAACAGAAGGCGACGAGTACGCCGACTTCACCCGGAGAAAGCCCCTTGGAGCGATAGGCCCGGTAGCGCACGACGGCGCCGGAAAAGACCGATGCACCGAGATTGTGTGAAAGCGCGTAGGTCGTGAACGAGCAGAGCGTGATGAACCAGATCGAAATGCGGTGACCGAGATGGTCGAGCGCCAGTCGGTCGTAGGCCGCAAGCGCCGCATAGGCGACCAGCGTCGAGCCGATCGCCAACAGCCAGCTCTTGAATGAAATGGCGTTGAAGCTCGCGATGAACTCATCGAGCGAAAGGCCACGGAGTTCGTGATAAAGCGCATTCACCGAAAAAAGGATCGCGAGAAGGCCGACAACGGGCCAGAAATAGGTCTGCAGCCTCTTCATACCGCTGCCGCGATTGGTGTGAGGACGTGGGTAAGGCGCTCTGAGGACACTTCTGTTGCGGCTGCCGGAGTGGTTCTCCAAGCGGAGACATTCCGTCCTATGAGCCGTCTTGTCATAGCGTCACGCCCGCAGCGCGACGCTTCGGTCCTTACCCTTGCCAACGATCCGATTTCCCTTTTGTGATTTGTTTCACAAAAAGGAAGCACCTGAGACCCCTGAGGTCAAGGATTGAGGGTCTGCCGAAAACGGAGAAACCGCCCGGAAACGGTGAAGGGGAAACGGTAAAACGCGGGCGGGACGGCGATCGAACAGCAACGCGTACGTGTCGGCAGGCGGATTGCTCGTGGGGGCTGCGTCATCACGGCTATGCACCCCATTGACGAGGCCGCGACGGGGCGTTCCGCCGCGGCTTGGATCAAGAGGGTTGAGCGGGATGCAGGCGAAAATCCCGCGCATTTTGCGATCCCGCCCTGACCGTCTCAGGCTGCCAGCGCGTCCAGGATGCGGATCCAGGAACGAATGCCCTTGTGGTAGGACTGCAGCTCGTACTTCTCGTTCGGCGAATGGATGCGGTCGTCGGAAAGGCCGAAGCCGACCAGCAGCGATTCCATGCCGAGCATCTTCTGGAAGTCGCCGACGATCGGGATCGAGCCACCCATGCCGATGATGACGGCCGGCTTCGGCCATTCGTCGGAAAGAGCCACCTTTGCCGTGTTGAGCAGCGGCGATTCGTAAGGCAGGTGGATGGCCGGCGAACCGCCATGGGCGTGGAACTCGACCGAGCAATCGGCCGGAACCTTGGAGCGGACATAGCCGCGGAACGCCTCGCGGATCTTCTCCGGGTTCTGGTTGCCGACGAGGCGGAAGGAAACCTTCGCCGAAGCCTCTGCCGCAATCACCGTCTTGAAGCCTTCGCCGGTATAGCCGCCGGTGATGCCGTTGACTTCCGCCGTCGGGCGCGCCCAGGTCAGTTCCAGCACCGAGCGGTTCTTCTCGCCCGACGGGATCGAGAGGCCGATTTCGCCGAGGAATTTCTCCGCCGTCTGGCCGAGTGTTTCCCAGGCAGCCTTGATCTCAGCCGGGGTTTCTTCGACGCCTTCATAGAAGCCGGGGAGTGTCACACGGCTGTTTTCGTCGTGAAGGCCGGCGAGAATGGACGTGAGGATGCGGATCGGGTTGGCGGCGGCACCGCCGAAGTAACCGGAATGCAGGTCGCGGTCGGCCGCCTTGATGATGACCTCTTCGCCGACGAGGCCGCGCAGGCCAGCCGAAATGGCCGGCGTCTCGCGGTCCCACATGCTGGTGTCGCAGACGAGCGCATAGTCGGCCTTGAGTTCGGCGGCATTGGCTTCGAGGAAGGGCTTCAGCGACGGCGAGCCGGATTCCTCTTCGCCCTCGAACAGAATGGTGACGCGGCAGGGCAGGCCGCCATGCACCTGCTTATAGGCGCGCACGGCTTCGACGAAGGTCAAGAGCTGGCCCTTGTCGTCAGCCGTGCCGCGGCCGGTGATGACCTTGCGGCCGGGTTCGATTTCCTTGATGCCCGGCTCGAAAGGATCCGTGTCCCAGAGATTGAGCGGGTCGACCGGCTGGACGTCGTAGTGACCATAGAACAGCACGTGCGGCGCATCCGGCCTGGCGCCATCGTGATGGGCAACGACCATCGGGTGGCCGGGGGTGTCGCGCACCGAGGCGGTGAAGCCAAGATTGTTGAGTTCCGCCACCAGCCATTCGGCTGCCCTGCGGCATTCCGCCTTGAAGGCCGGGTCGGTCGAGATCGACTTGATCCGAACGAGATCGAAAAGCCGGTCGAGGCTTTTCGGCAGGTTGGCGTCTGCGCGTTCGAGAACGGGGGTGATATCTGCCATCATGCATATCCTTGCTTCGTTTGGCCGGAACCTACTGCATGAATCGCCAAATCGGAATCGATTTGCGCACGAAATCACGCGAGCCACATTCTCCTGCATGATCTCCTTAAATCGACCTCGATTTAAGGACGAAGACATGCAGCAAATCAAAATTCTACAGCGACCTTTGCGCGTCTGATAAGACGCGCGGCGCTGTAGAGCGGCAGACCGGCGGGCATTCGACGCTGCGCCTTCAGGCGCGCAAAGTCACCGGGCGCGCGCGCTCTGGTTTAGAGCCTAAGGCCATTCTCTTTAAGCCAAATATTTTGATGGATCGATCAGGGACGGTGCGAGGCGTCAGGCGCGGCCGTCGCCGCGCGCCACGTTGGCAAGCGCCATGCGCATATATTCGAGCATCAACTCGCGCTCGAAGTTTCTGAGGCCGGAGAGCAGCGACTGGTCGGCGGCAAGGGCTGCTTCCTTGGCTGCCGCCTCCATCTCCTTCGCCCGCTCGGTCAGGAAGATCTGCTGCGAGCGCTTGTCCTGCGGATGCTTGCGGCGGATGATGAGCCCGTCGCGCTCCATGCGGGAGAGCGTGTTGGCCATCGTCGCCTGTTCGATGTCGAGGCGATCAAGCAGTTGCTTCTGCGTCAGGCCCTCTTCGGCCCAAAGCTCCAGCAGAATGGGAAACTGTCCCGGCGCGAACCCGAGCTTCTGGCCGCGCTCGTGCAGGGCGCGCGAAAAGCTCTTCGCCAGCAGGCTGGCCAGATAGGTCGCAGATTCCATCCGATTGAAGGCCATGCCTATCGGTACGCCCGAAGCGCCATGAAGACAAGTTACAATGCAGGCGATGAACCCTTCTGCGTGTCTCCTTCAAGCGAGCTCGATTTAAGCCTTGAATTGAGCGGACTTGATCGCAGGCCGTGGCCGGAAAACAAAAAACCGTCACGGCGCGGAGGCGGCGCCGTGACGGTTTCCTGAAAACGGGACAAAGGCCCGGAGAGGGGGATAAGGCCTTTGTCCTCATCTGGTGCGGGCGGGGGACAGGCCAATCACCAGAAGACGGCATCACTCGGTGCCGTTGGGTAAGATTTGAGGAGTCAAATGTGGCTTTTCAAGGATAGGCGGCACGAATCGGACATTACAAATACGTAACGTTTCCGTGAAAGCTCGCACGCCCCTCAGCGATCTGTCGAAGCCCGGTTTCGCAAGGCGAAAATGAGTTCCACAAGGCCGATCCCCATCGCAACCGTCATCGCCGTTTTTGCCATTTCGCCCGCCGTTTGATCCGGCGTAATGGACATGACGACAATGAAGGCACCGAAGAGCGCGGCGCGCGCCACGGCATACTCCACCTTCTGCCAAGTTGGCCAGGATGAACCGTCCCCTCGCCTGAAATGGGTATCGAGCCCGTCATCGCGAGCAGGTACATCGGCGCGAAAGCCGTCTTGATGACGATCAGGAACGTCGGATCGGCCGACAGGAGCCACGAAATGAGGAAGCAAAAGCCGGCAAAGCTTGAAAGAAGAAGATACTGTTGCAGGGCGTAACGCACGTCATGCGGCATGGCTGGCCTCCTCTTTGACAAGTGGAGATTGTAGTGTTCGGTGGGAAAACCGCAATGGACCTTTGCCTCACCCCGCGCTATCCATTTGCCCATGAAAAACGGTGATCATCTCTTCCTCGTCGACGGCTCCGGATTCATCTTCCGGGCGTTCCACGCCATCCCGCCGCTCAATCGCAAATCCGACGGCCTGCCGGTCAATGCGGTATCGGGTTTCTGCAACATGTTGTGGAAGCTGCTCACCGATGCGCGCGACACGTCGGTCGGCGTTACGCCGACCCATTTCGCCGTCATCTTCGACTATTCCTCGAAGACGTTCCGCAACGCGCTTTACGATCAGTACAAGGCGAATCGGACTGCGCCACCGGAAGATCTCATTCCGCAGTTCGGCCTGATCCGCCATGCGACCCGTGCCTTCAACCTGCCCTGTATCGAGAAGGAAGGTTATGAGGCGGACGATCTGATCGCTACCTATGCGAGGCTCGCCGAGCAAGCCGGTGCCGATGTTACCATCATCTCGTCCGACAAGGATCTGATGCAGCTCGTCACCCCGAAAGTGTCGATGTACGACAGCATGAAGGACAAGCAGATCTCGATCCCCGAGGTCATCGAAAAGTGGGGCGTGCCCCCGGAGAAGATGATCGATCTCCAGGCGATGACCGGTGATTCCACCGACAACGTCCCCGGCATTCCCGGGATCGGTCCAAAGACGGCGGCGCAGCTGCTGGAAGAATTCGGCGACCTCGATACGCTGCTTGCCCGCGCCGGCGAAATCAAGCAGGCCAAGCGCCGCGAAAACATCATCGCCAATGCCGATCTCGCGCGCCTGTCGCGCCAGCTCGTGGTGCTCAAGACAGATACGCCGCTCGATGTTCCGCTGGAAGAGCTGAGCCTGGAGCCGCAAAACGGGCCGAAGTTGATCGCCTTCCTCAAGGCGATGGAATTCAACACGCTGACGCGCCGCGTCGCCGCGGCGACGGGCACGGACGCAGACGCCGTCGAAGCTGCCAACGTGCCGGTCGAATGGGGTGCTGAGGCGCGGGGACCCGACCTTGACAAGGGCGAAGCGGTGGCCGTCAGCGAGGAGTCCGCCGCCAAGGCAGCAGTGCGGGGCGAGGCGGCCGAAGCGGCCGCTGTGCTGTCACGCGCCGGCGAACCGGCCGCGACCGATGCCACACCCCAGGCGCTGGCCGCGGCGCGCGCGGAAATCTTTGCCAAGGCGCCGTTTGACCACAGCGCCTATGTGACGATTCGCGATATCGCGGTTCTCGACCAGTGGATATCAGCCGCGCAGGAAGCGGGCGTCGTCGGTTTCGACACGGAAACGAACTCGCTTGATGCCATGCAGGCCGATCTTGTTGGCTTCTCGCTGGCGATCGCCGACCATCGGGCGGACCCGACGGGCACCGCCATCCGGGCGGCCTATGTGCCGTTGATCCACAAGACCGGTATCGGTGATCTCCTGGGCGGCGGGCTTGCCGAAAACCAGATCCCGGTTGGGGAAGCGCTGAGCCGCTTGAAGCGCCTGCTCGAAGACCCGTCGGTGCTCAAGGTCGCGCAGAACCTCAAATACGATTACCTGGTGATGAAGCGGCACGGCATCACCGTCGAGAGCTTCGACGACACGATGCTGATGTCCTATGTCGCCGATGCCGGCAACGGCACCCATGGCATGGACTCGCTCTCCGAGCGCTGGCTGAACCACAAGCCGATCGCCTACAAGGACATTACCGGTACCGGTAAGTCGTCGCTGACCTTCGACTTCGTCGATATCGACAAGGCAACGGCCTACGCGGCCGAGGATGCGGACGTCACGCTGAGGCTCTGGCACGTCCTGAAGGCGCGGCTGGCCGCCAAGGGGCTGACGCGCGTCTATGAGCGTCTGGAGCGACCTCTGGTTGCGGTGCTCGCACGCATGGAGGACCGCGGCATCACCATCGATCGCCAGATCCTGTCACGGCTTTCGGGCGAACTGGCGCAAGGGGCGGCAGCGCTGGAGGACGAGATCTACAAGCTCGCCGGCGAAACCTTCACCATCGGTTCGCCGAAGCAGTTGGGCGATATCCTGTTCGGCAAGATGGGCTTTGCCGGCGGGTCGAAGACCAAGACCGGGCAATGGTCGACCTCGGCCCAGGTGCTGGAAGACCTGGCCGCCGAAGGGCATGAATTGCCGCGCAAGATCGTCGACTGGCGGCAGCTGACCAAGCTCAAATCCACCTATACCGACGCGCTGCCGGGCTTTGTCCATCCGGAGACGAAGCGCGTGCACACGTCCTATGCGCTTGCCGCGACGACGACGGGACGGCTGTCCTCCTCAGACCCGAACCTACAGAACATTCCGGTGCGCACCGCCGAAGGCCGCAAGATCCGCACCGCCTTCATCGCAACGCCAGGTCACAAGCTCGTCTCCGCCGACTACAGCCAGATCGAACTGCGCGTGCTCGCCCATGTCGCCGACATTCCGCAGCTCCGCCAGGCCTTCGCCGACGGTGTCGACATCCATGCGATGACGGCATCGGAAATGTTCGGCGTTCCGGTCGAGGGCATGCCGGGTGAGATCCGCCGGCGCGCCAAAGCGATCAACTTCGGCATCATCTACGGCATCTCGGCCTTCGGCCTCGCCAACCAGCTGTCGATCGAACGCTCAGAGGCGAGCGATTACATCAAGCGCTATTTCGAGCGCTTCCCCGGCATTCGCGACTACATGGAAGGCACCAAGGCCTTTGCCCGCGAACACGGATACGTCGAGACCATCTTCGGCCGCCGCGCGCATTATCCGGACATCCGCTCGTCGATCCCGTCGCATCGCGCCTTCAACGAACGCGCCGCGATCAACGCGCCGATCCAGGGCTCGGCCGCCGACATCATCCGCCGCGCCATGGTGAAGATGGAGCCGGCATTGGCCGAGGCGAAGCTCTCGGCCCGCATGCTGCTGCAGGTGCACGACGAACTGATCTTCGAGGTCGAGGACGCCGAGGTCGAACGGACCATTCCGATCGTCGTCTCGGTAATGGAAAACGCCGCCATGCCGGCGCTCGACATGAAGGTGCCGCTCAAGGTCGACGCACGGGCCGCGACCAACTGGGACGAGGCGCACTAATCCGTCGGCCCAGTGCCGGGTTTTCTGAGGGAATTCTCTCAGGAAGCATCAAAAATCGCCTGCGATGATTCTTGCAGTGCCCGAGGGCATTTGATGCTTTCGGGCGCCTTTCCATCAGGATGATAGAAAGCGCCGGCCGTCGCAGCCGGAACGATTGCCGGCGCGTTCAACTCCTCATAGGCAGCGGTTGGGAAGGGGCTTGAAGCCCCATCCGAAACGGCTGCAATCGGAGGAGATCATGGCGCCGAAGACCTTCATTCTTGTCCTGTCCTGCGACGACAAACCCGGCATTGTCGCGGCCGTCACCACCGAGCTCGCCGGCCTCGGCGCCAATATCGCCGAGAGCAACCAGTTCTGGGACGTCAAGACCAACAGCTTCTTCATGCGCATCGCCTTTCAGGTTGCGGCGAGCGTTCAGGCAACCGATGTCGAGCGGGCGTTGGCCCCGGCCGTCGAGCGTTTCCAGATGCGGACGGTCCTGGCGGACGCCACGGTGAGGCCGAAGATCCTCGTGCTCGTCTCCAGGTTCGACCATGCGCTCCTGCACCTGCTCTACCAGATCCGTGTCGGCTGGCTGAACGCGGAAGTCGTCGCCATCGTCTCCAACCACGAGGACAGCCGACGCACGGCGGAAGCCGAAGGTTTGCCTTATCACTGTTGGCCGGTATCGAAGGACAACAAGGCCGAGCAGGAGGAGAGACTCTTGCGCCTCGTCCAGGAGACTGGCGCCGATCTCGTCATCCTCGCCCGCTACATGCAGGTCTTCTCGGACAATCTGTCGAAGCGACTCTACGGCAAGGCGATCAACATCCACCATTCCTTCCTGCCGAGCTTCAAGGGCGCCAGGCCCTATCATCAGGCGCATGAGCGTGGGGTGAAGCTGATCGGTGCGACGGCGCATTACATCACGCCCGACCTCGACGAAGGGCCGATCATCGAGCAGGAAACCGAGCGTGTCAGCCATGCGCTGACGGCCGAGGGCTTCGTCGCCACCGGCCGCGACATCGAAAGCCGCGTGCTCGCGCGTGCCGTCAGGCTGCACCTGGAACGGCGCGTTATGCTCAACGGTCACAAGACCGTGGTGTTCAGCTAAACAGCATCGTTTGGTGCCGATATGGCCGGTGCCCGAACGGGCGCCGGCTCAAGGCCGTTATGGGCGTGCGGCAACCGCGGTCGCCGTGACGGCCGGCGCGCGGAAGCTGGCAAAGAGCCGGCTCAAGCCTTCGCGTCCCTCGGCGATCAGATCGAAGCGGCGGCCGAAGAGCAGCCACTCGGTACAGAGCCCGAGCATCATCCAGTGCAGCGTTCTGGTCGCCGAGGCCGGCGTCCAGGTCTCGTGCATCTGCCCCTTGGCGAGGGCGCGGGAGAAAGCGAGTTCCAGCAGGATGTTGTGGCGGTCGTCGAGTTCCTTTTGCCGGGCAAGCACCTCGCCCAGATCGCCGTCGTAATTGGTGCGCAGCATGATTGTGAGAATGCGCTGGCGCTGTTCGTCGGCGGCGAGAGCGTCCAGCCAGTCGCCCATGGCGCCTTCGAGGATGGAAAGAGTATCGGCCGCCTCCGCTTCGATTTCGCGGGCGATCATGTCTTCCTGCGGCAGGGGCACGGCATCGTGCAGCGCGAGGAACAGGTCCGTCTTGTTGGCGAAGTGCCAGTAGATGGCACCGCGCGTCACGCCCGCAGCCCTGGCGATTTCTTCGAGCGTCGTGTTCGAGACGCCCTTTTCGTAGAAGACCCGCTCGGCGGCGCAGAGGATCTTCTGCCGGGTTACTTCTGCGTCGGCTTTTGTTCGGCGCATTCATTCCTCCTCGTCAGGCGGCCCGCCGACAGTGATGTGCGGCGGGCCGTCTGTTGTCATGTTATTCGGCGGGCGTCAGGTTTTCTGCGGCTGCCGGTGTGTTTTCCACCTTCTTTCGTCCGAAAATCTTCGTGACGAACACGAAGAAGACCGGAACGAAGAAGATGGCCAGCACCGTTGCCGAGATCATCCCGCCCATGACGCCCGTGCCGATGGCGCGCTGGCTGCCGGAGCTGGCGCCCGTGGCGATCGCCAGCGGCAGAACGCCGAGCGTGAAGGCCAGCGACGTCATCAGGATCGGTCGGAAGCGAAGATGTGCTGCCTCCAGCGTCGCGTCGATCAGCGACTTGCCCTGCTCGCGCAGTTCCTTGGCGAACTCGATGATCAGGATCGCGTTCTTCGCCGAAAGGCCGATGATCGCGATCAGGCCCACCTTAAAGTACACGTCGTTCGGCATGTCACGCATGGTGACCGCCAGCACGGCGCCGATGACGCCAAGCGGAACGACCATGATCACCGCAACCGGGATCGACCAGCTCTCGTAGAGCGCCGCAAGGCACAGGAACACGAGGAGGCACGACAGCGCGATCAAGAGAGGCGCCTGGGTGCCGGACTGGATTTCCTGCAGCGACTGCCCTGTCCATTCGTAGCCGAAGCCAGCCGGAAGCTGCCCGGCGAGACGCTGCATCTCGGCGATCGCATCACCGGACGAGTAGCCGGGCGCCGCCTCGCCGCTGATACGGACCGAGGGATAGCCGTTGTAGCCGATCGTCTGCGTCGACGCCTTGACCCATTCCACCGTCGCGAAGGCCGACAGCGGCACCATGCCGCCATTGGCATTGCGGACGTTCAGGTTCAGCAGGTCGGCGGTCTGCATGCGCTGACCTTCGTCCGCCTGCACCGTCACCCGCTGCATGCGCCCGGCATTGGGGAAGTCGTTGACATAGGACGAGCCGAGGTTGGTCGAGATCGTCGAGTTGATGTCGGCGAAGGTCACACCGAAGGTGTTGGCCTTCTCGCGGTCGATGTTGACGCTGACCTGGGCCGCATCCGGCATGCCCTCGAAGCGGACGCCCGAGAGCACCTTGCTCTCCGCCGCCATGCCGAGAAGCTGGTCGCGGGCCTGCGACAATGCCGCCTGGCCGAGACCGCCGCGGTCCTGCAGACGGAACGAGAAGCCGCCCGTGGTGCCGAGGCCCTGGATCGCCGGCGGCGACAGCGCGAAGCTGATCGCGTCCTTGATCTGGCTCATCGCCATCGTCGCACGCATGGCGATCGACTGCGCGGCGTTGTTGGCGTCCCGTTCTTTCCAGTCCTTGAGCGTCACGAAGGCGAGCGCTGCGTTCTGGCCGGTGCCGAAGAAGGAGAAGCCGTTGATCGCGATGATGCGTTCGACGGCCGGTTCCTGGCCGAAGATCTTCTCGGCCTGCTCCACCACCTCGGTCGTGCGGTTGCCCGTCGCTTCCGACGGCAGCTGCATCATGACGATCACGAAGCCCTGGTCTTCGTCCGGGAGGAACGACGACGGCAGCTTCATGAACAGCCAGCCGAGGCCGGCGAGCACGGCGACATAGACGATCATGTAGCGACCGGTCCGGTGCACCAGGCGCTTCACGATGCCGCTATAGCCGTGCGAGGTCTTGTCGAAGCTGCGGTTGAACCAGCCGAAGAAGCCGCGCTTGGCATGGTGGTGGCCCTTCGGCACCTGCTTCAGGAAGCTCGCGCAGAGTGCCGGGGTCAGCGACAGCGCAAGAAGCGCCGAGAACAGGATCGAGACGACCATCGTCAGCGAGAACTGGCGATAGATCACGCCGACCGCACCCGGGAAGAAGGCCATCGGAATGAACACGGAGGCGAGTACCAGCGTGATGCCGATGACCGCGCCGGTGATCTGCCTCATTGCCTTGCGGGTCGCTTCCTTCGGTGTCAGCCCTTCCTCGGACATGATGCGCTCGACGTTTTCGACGACGATGATCGCATCGTCGACGAGGATACCGATCGCCAGCACCATGCCGAACATGGTCAGAACGTTGATCGAGAAGCCCATCGCCAGCATAACGGCGCAGGTGCCGAGCAGGGCGACCGGTACGACGAGCGTCGGGATGATGGTGTAGCGGATGTTCTGCAGGAACAGGAACATCACGATGAATACCAGTGCCACCGCTTCGACGAGCGTCGAAAGCACTTTCTCGATCGAAACGGCGACGAAGGGCGAGGTGTCGTAGGGAACCGAATATTCGAGGCCCTGCGGGAAGAACTTCGCCAGTTCGTCCATGCGCGCCTTGATCGCCGCGGAGGTCGACATGGCGTTGCCGCTCGGCGAGAGCTGGACGGCGATCGCCGCCGAGGGCTTGCCGTTCAGCCGCGTCGAGAAGGCGTAGCTTTCGCCGCCGATCTCGATGCGGGCGACGTCGCGCAGGCGAACGGACGAACCGTCCGGATTGGCGCGGAGCACGATCGCGCCGAACTCTTCGGCGCTCTCCAACTGGCCCTTGACGACGACGGGCGCGCTGATCTGCTGGGTGATCGGGTTCGGCTGGGCGCCGATCGAGCCGGAGGCGATCTGGGCGTTCTGCGCCGTGATCGCAGCCGTCACGTCGGCGGCCGTCAGGTTGAGGCCCAGCATCTTGTCCGGGTCGAGCCAGACGCGCATCGAGCGCTCGGTGGCGAAGAGCTGCGCACGGCCGACGCCGGGCACGCGCTGGATTTCGCTCAGAACGTTGCGGCTCAGATAGTCGCCGAGACCGATGGCATCCATCGAGCCGTCGGTCGAAGTCAGGGCCACGATCATCAGAAAGCCGGAGCCGGCCTCATCGACCTGGACGCCCTGGCGCTTGACCGAATCGGGCAGGCGCGGCTCGACGCGGCGAACGCGGTTCTGGATGTCGACCGCCGCCTGTCCCGGATCGGTGCCGGGCGCGAAAGTGGCGCTGATTTCGACCGAACCGGAGGCGCTCGAGGTCGATTCGAAGTAGAGCAGGCCTTCGACGCCGTTCAGCTCATCTTCGATCAGTCGGGTGACGCTCTGATAGGTGTCCTGCGACGAAGCGCCGGGGTAGCTCGTGTTGATGGAGATCTGCGGCGGCGCGACGTCGGGATATTGCGATACCGGCAGAAGCGGGATCGCAATGACGCCGGCGACCATGATGAAGATCGCCACCACCCAGGCAAAAATAGGCCTGTCGATGAAAAAACTAGGCATCAATCAAACTCACTTTGTAACTTCGGCCGGCTTCTCGTCGGCAGATGCCGTCGTCTGCGCCGCTTGCGCCACAGGCTTGGCCTCCGGGTTCCAGTCCGTCGGCTCGACCGGTGCGCCGGGGCCGATCTTCTGGAAGCCTTCGACGATGACCTTCTCGCCGGCCTTGAGGCCGGCGGTCACCTGCCAGCGGGTGCCGATCGTGCGGCCGAGCGTCACGTTGCGGAACTCGACCTTGTTGTCGGCGCCTACGACATAGACCTGCGACTGGCCGGCATTGTTGCGCTGAACGGCCTGCTGCGGAACGGTGATCGCGTCCTTCTCGACGCCCTGCTGCACCAGCACGCGGACATACATGCCCGGAAGCAGGTCGTTGTCCGGGTTCGGGAATTCGCCGCGCAGGGTCACCTGGCCGGTCGTCGCATCGACGGCCGCTTCGGAGAACAGGAGCTTGCCCTTGTGCTCGTAGGCCGTGCCGTCGTCGAGCACGAGCTGCACTTCGGCTTCTTCGCCGTCGCCGCTCATCATCTTGCCGTCCTCGAGCGCCTTGCGCAGGCGAATGAGGTCGGTCGCCGACTGGGTGAAGTCGGCATAGAGCGGATCGAGCTGTTGGATTGTCGCGAGATTTTCCGAGCCATTGGTGCTGACGAGGGCGCCTTCGGTGATCAGCGCGCGGCCGATGCGGCCGCTGATCGGCGCCGTCACGTCGGCATATTGCAGGTCGAGCTTGGCTGCCGCGAGGCCGGCCTCGGCGATCGCGACATCGGCGTCGGCGGTTGCGAGCAGGGCGGCCGCGTCGTCGAACTGCTGCGCGGCGACGACATTCGCCTTCTTGAGCTGCTCCTGGCGGTCGGCCTTCTGCTGCGCCTGGACGCGGATGGAATGGGCGCGCCGCAGCGTTGCCTCGGCCTTTTCGACCTGCACGCGGAAGGGAGCCGGATCGATGCGGTAGAGCACGTCACCCGCATTGACCTTGGAGCCCTGCTGGAAGACGCGCTCGACGACGATGCCGGAGACGCGCGGGCGGACCTCTGCGACCCGGGTCGCGGCGATGCGGCCGGGCAACTCGTTGGTGATCGGCAGCGTTTCGGCCTTGGTCGTGAAGACTGCGACGGCGGACGGTGGGAATGCGGCAGCGCCCTGTTGTGCTTCCTCTTTCTGGCAGCCGGAAAGAAGAATCACAGTTGCCAAGGCGGCGGCCAGTGTCGGTCGGTTCATGCGCATAGCGATGTCCATATTCGGTGACCGCAGGCAACGGATGCATCTCGCAAGGTGCCCGTGCGGTCCGGAAGTGAAGGGGAGCGGAACCGGTATCAGGTTCGGCAAATACCGGAAAGCTAATATACAAACACAAATGTATGTTAATTCGCGTTGCAGTGCAACAGCGTGATACGGGGCGTCGGGTCAAAAAATAATGCAGCCGCCACAGGGGGTTAGTCCTGTGGCGGCTAATTTTCACGCAGCTGTGATGGGGCGCCGGCCCCAAGATGGATCAGGCGAGAACGCGGTCGTCGTCGCCGAAACGATGCATGCTGCCGACCATCGGCGTCGCATAGACGATGTCGTCAGGTGCGTAGCGATGCTCGCCGAAGAGGCGGACGGTGATGGTGCCGGCCTGTTCGGAATCGACGTAGACGATCGTGTCGGCGCCGAGGTGTTCGACGTGGATCACCTTGCCCTTCCAGTCGCCGCTCTCGCGCGAAAGCGCCATGTGCTCGGGCCGGATGCCGATCGTCTTGGCGCCGGCGTCGCCGAGCCGCGCGCCCTCGATGAAGTTCATCTGCGGCGAGCCGATAAAGCCGGCGACGAAGACGTTGGCGGGGCGGTTGTAGAGATCCATCGGCGAGCCGATCTGCTCGATCTTGCCGGCGTTCAAGACGACGATCTTGTCGGCGAGCGTCATCGCCTCCACCTGGTCGTGGGTCACGTAGATCATCGTTGCCTTCAGGCTGCGATGCAGCCTTGCGATCTCGAGACGGGTGTTGACGCGCAGTGCCGCGTCGAGGTTGGAAAGCGGCTCGTCGAACAGGAAGAGCTTCGGTTCGCGCACGATCGCGCGGCCGATTGCCACGCGCTGCCGTTGGCCGCCCGACAGCTCGGCCGGGCGCCGGGCGAGATAGGGCTCCAGCGACAGCATGCCGGCCGCCTTGTTGACCTTCTTGTCGATCTCAGCCTTCGGGGCGCCCGCCTGCTTCAGGCCGAGCCCCATATTGTCCTTCACCGTCAGGTGCGGATAGAGCGCATAGGACTGAAACACCATGGCGATGCCGCGTTTGGCCGGCGCCACGTGTCCGACTTCGGCGCCGTCGATCTGCACGCTGCCAGAGGTCGCGTCTTCGAGGCCGGCGATGGTGCGCAGCAAGGTCGACTTGCCGCAGCCGGACGGGCCGACGAAGATGACGAACTCGCCGTCCTTTACCTCGAGGTCGATGCCCTTCAGAACCTCATGGCTACCATAGGCCTTGCGGATGGATTTGAGTTGAAGCGATCCCACCTGGTTGCCCCCTTAGAGTTTGACTGGTCTGCCGGTACGTACGCTTTCATCTGCGGCGAGGCAGATGCGCAGCGATTGGACGGCGTCGTTCATGTGACGGTCGAGGTCGATGTCTTCGCGAATGGCCTTCAGGACATAGGCCTGCTCGCGGTCGCAGAGTTCCTGGTGGCCGGGCTCGCCGTCCATCTTCAGGTCCTCGTCAGCCCTGAGGAACCGCCCGTCCGGGCCGGTTTCGGCGCTGTGCAGGCGGATGACCGCCGTCTTGGTATGCGTGTCGATATCGTCGGACTTCGCGTTCGGATCCATCACGATCGACACCGATCCCTTCGGCGACATCACGTCCTTCACGAAGAAGGCCGTCTCCGAGATCATCGGCCCCCAGCCGGCTTCGTACCAGCCGGTCGAACCATCCTCGAAGATCACCTGCAAGTGGCCGTAGTTGTACATATCCGGCGCGATCTCGTTGGAAAGGCGCAGGCCCATGCCACGCACTTCCACCGGCTTGGCGTCGGTGATCTGGCACATGACGTCGACATAGTGCACGCCGCAATCGACGATCGGCGGCGTCGTCTGCATCAGCGACTTGTGGGTTTCCCAGGTCGGGCCGCTCGACTGCTGGTTCAGGTTCATGCGGAAGACATAGGGACCGCCGAGCTTGCGGGCTTCGGCAATCAGCCGGATCCACGAGGGGTGATGGCGAAGGATGTAGCCGATCACCAGTTTCCGCCCGTGCTTCTTCGCAGCCGCGACGACGCGTTCGGCATCGGCGACGGTAGTTGCAAGCGGCTTCTCGACGAAGACGTCGGCGCCCGCCTCGAAGGCCATGACCGCAAAATCGGCATGGCTGTCGGAATAGGTACAGATCGAGCAGAGATCCGGCTTCAGCTCGGCAAGCGCCGTCTTGAAATTCGGATGGATCTCATAGCCGCGGAGCTCCTCCGGCAGCGGCACCTTCGAGCGGTTGACGAGGCCGACGATCTCGAAGCCGGGATTGTTGTGATAGGCGAGCGCGTGGCTGCGCCCCATGTTGCCGAGTCCCGCGACGAGGACCCGGATCGGTTTGCTGCTTGCGCTCACTTGACTGCTCCTGCCGTGATGCCGCGGATCAGTTGCCGCGAGAAGATGACGTAGAGAACGAGGACCGGAAGGATGGCGAGCGAGAGCGCCGCCAGCACCGCGTTCCAGTTGGTGACGAACTGGCCGATGAAGATCTGCGAGCCGAGCGTTACGGTCTTGGTTGCTTCCGCCGGCGCGAGGATCAACGGGAACCAGAGGTCGTTCCAGATCGGGATCATGGTGAAGACTGCAACCGTCGCCATGGCCGGTCGCACCAGCGGCAGCACCAGGCGGAAGAAGATCGCATATTCCGACAGTCCGTCGATGCGTCCGGCGTTCTTGAGGTCATCCGAAACCGTTCGCATGAACTCCGAGAGAATGAAGATCGCCAGCGGCAGGCCTTGCGCCGTATAGACCAGGATCAGCGCCGTCAGCGTGTTGACTAGGTTGGCGGCGACCATGCCCTGGAGAATGGCGACGGTGCCGAGACGGATCGGGATCATGATGCCGATCGCGAGATAGAGACCCATCACCGTGTTGCCGCGGAAGCGATACTCCGACAGTGCGAAGGCGGCCATCGCGCCGAAGAGCAGCACCAGCGCGATCGAAACGATCGTGACGATGAAGCTGTTCTGGAAATAGGTGGCGAAATCCCCCTGGCCGAGGACGGTTTCATATCCGATCAGACTGAAGGTCTGCGGTGTCGGGATCATCAACGGCGCCCGGAAGATCGCGTTGCGATCCTTGAACGAGTTGACGATCGTCAGGAACACCGGGAACAGCGACACGAGCGTATAGGCGATCAGCGCCACATGCACGAAGCCGGTGCGGAAGATGGAATTGCGTGCTTTCGACATCGCCGATCTCCTCAGAACTGGTAGCGGCGCATGCGGCGCTGGATGACGAAGAGGTAGAGCGAGACGCCGGCGAGAATGATCAGGAACATCACCGTGGCGATCGTCGCGCCCATGGAGCGGTCACCGAGCTGGAGCTGGAAACCGAAGAAGGTGCGGTAGAGCAGTGTGCCGAGGATGTCGGTCGACCCATCGGGGCCGGCAAGTGCACCCTGGACCGTGTAGATCAGGTCGAAGGCGTTGAAGTTGCCGACGAAGGTCAGGATCGAGATGATGCCGATGGCCGGCAGGATCAGCGGCAGCTTGATCTTCCAGAACTGGCTCCAGCCGGTGACGCCGTCGCATTCGGCCGCTTCGATCACCTCATCGGGGATGTTGAGCAGGGCCGCGTAAATCAGCATCATCGGAATGCCGACATACTGCCAGACCGAGATCAGCGACACGGCGATGAGCGCCGAACCGGGCTTGCCGAGCCAAGGCGCAAACAGCGTCTTCAGGCCGACGAGATCGAGCATCCCGGGCGCCACGCCCCAGATCGGCGACAGGATCAGCTTCCAGATGAAGCCGACGATGACGAAGGACAAGAGCGTCGGCAGGAAGATTGCCGTGCGGTAGAAGGTGACGAAGCGCAGCTTCGGGATTGACAGCATCGCGGCGAGCGCGACACCGATCGGGTTCTGTACGCACATGTGGATGATGAAGAAGATGACATTGTTCTTCAGCGCGTTCCAGAAGTCGTGGGCCCAGCGCTCGTCGCCGAACAATGTCTGGAAGTTGGCGAGCCCGACGAAGGCCGGCTGGCCGTCCACCGTGTTGAACAGCGACAGTCGCAGCGTTTCGATCAGCGGCAGGATCATGACCGCCGAGTAGATCAGGAAGGCCGGCAGCAGGAAAACGAGGATGTGCCAGCGCTTCGGCCGCCTTGCGGTCGGCTGTCCGTCTTGCACTGAAAGAGCGTCACTCATTGGTCCATCCGTTTCTAGAAGACCGGTCCCCAGACAATCACGATGCGCACCGACGCCACACGGCCGGTCTCGCCGTGTGCCATCTGCCCGTTTGGGCTTCATGACGAAGGTTAAGTCTATCGCGTTCTTTTGCAAACGACTGCGTCGGTGGCCTCCCAGAAGGGAGGCCTGTGACGCTGCGGCTGGGGGAGTGCCTCATGCGGCATGCCGCCCCGCCCGGCCTTGCTGCAAATGTCCCAAGGACAAACATGCAGCCTTCGAAGTGCTACGGCGGCCATTCTGCGTCCGGAAGGACACGGGGGCGGGCCGTAGGGCCGACCCTCCCCCGAAGGGGAGGGAACCTGTTGCGCTTACATCTTACTTCGCCGGCTTGTACCAGCCGTCGAGGCCCTTCTGCAGCTTCTCGGCAGCAACCTCCGGCGTATCCGTGCCGTTGATCACGTTGGCCGATTCAACCCAGGTTTCGTTCTCCAGGTTCGGCGTGCCGCGCGACAGGATCTGGTAGGTCGAGCGGATCGTCGGCTTGCACTTTTCGCGCCAGGAGACGAATTCCTGAGCGAGCGGATCGGCCATCTTCACCGGGGTCGAGTTCAGGCTGAAGAAACCCGGGAGCGCATTGGCGTAGATCTCGGCGAACTCCGGCGAAGCGACCCAGGTCAGGAAAGTCTTGGCCTGTTCCGCATGGGCGCTCTTGGCATTGAGGCCGATGCCGATGTCGTTGTGGTCCGAGATGTAGCAGGTGTCGCCGGCGTTTTTGACCGGCGGCGGGAAGGCGCCCATCTTGAACTGTGCCTGGGTGTTGAACAGGCCGATCTCCCAGGAGCCGGCCGGATAGATTGCGGCACGGCCAAGCGTGAACAGGTTCTGGCTGTCCGGATAGGTCTGGGCTTCGAAACCGTCGCCGAGATAGTCCTTCCACTTGGCAAGGACGCGGTAGGGCTCGACCCACGGCTCGTCGGTCAGCTTCTGTTCGCCCTTGATGAGGGCAGTACGGCCCTCTTCACCCTTCCAATAGGTCGGGCCGATGTTCTGGTAGCCCATGGTTGCGGCTTCCCAGAGGTCCTTGGTGCCCATCGCCATCGGAATGTAGTTGCCGTCGGCCTTGATCTTGTCGAGTGCGGCGAAGAATTCGGCTTCCGTCGTCGGGATCTGGATGCCGAGCTGGTCGAAGGCGTCCTTGTTGTAGATGAAGCCGTGGATGACCGAAGCCATCGGCACGCAGAAGGTCGTCTTGCCATCGTCGGTGGTCCAGGCGGACTTGGCGACAGGCGAGAAGTTCTCCATGCCCGGCAGCGCGGTCAGGTCGGTGAGGTGCTTCTTGTTGAAGAGCTCGAGCGAGGCGTCGAACGGGCGGCAGGTGATGAGATCACCTACAGAGCCGGCGTCGAGCTTGGCGTTCAGCGCCGCGTTGTATTCGGTCGGCGCCGTCGGGGCGAACTTGATCTTGATGCCCGGGTTCTTCGCTTCGAAGACCGGGATCAGCTTTTCCTGCCAGATTGCCAGGTCGTCGTTGCGCCAGCTTTCGATCGTCAGCGTCACGTCCTCGGCGTGCGCCAGGCCGGCCGTGCCGAGAATGCTCGAAGCGAGCAGCAGGCCTTTGATTGTTGTACGGGTCATGCAGGTTCTCCCTTTTTATAGGCGCCGCTTTGGCGCGGTTCAGATCCCAGAGTTCATTCAGGCCGAGACGATGTCGATCGCCCGGCGCAGGTTCTGTTTGGCCTCTTTCAGCGCGGCGTCGGCAGCCGCCACGTCCTTCGCGCCCGCGGCGAGAAGGATCGCGACCTTGACCGAACCTGAGGCCATGTTGATCAGCCGGCCGGCCTCGGCGGCGCTGACGCCGGTAATGTCGGTGACGATGCGGATGGCGCGGCCGTGCAGCTTGATATTGTCGGCGCGCAGGTTGACCATATGGCCGTCGAGCACGTGGCCGAGATGGATGCCGACCAGCGTCGAGAACATGTTGAAGGCGATCTTCTGTGCCGTGCCGGCGCCCATGCGGGTCGAGCCGGAGACCACTTCCGGCGGCGTTTGCAGGAGGATCGAGACGTCGGCATCCCTAAAGAGCGCAGCACCCGGATTGTTCGCGACGGCGATCACCTTCGCGCCGAGCTTGCGGGCCTCGTCGGCGGCGGCAAGCGCATAAGGGGTGGAGCCGCTGGCGGAAACGGAAACGAGACAGTCGCCCGCACCGATGCCGGCCTTCCGCACATCCTCGCGGGCGAGGTCCATATCGTCTTCATAGCCGCCGGCAAGATTACTGAGGCTGGCAGCACCGCCGGCAAGCAGGATGACGATCTGCTCCTGGGCAATGCCGTAGGTGCCGGGCAGCTCGAGCGCATCGGCCATTGCCATCAGGCCGGAACTGCCGGCGCCGGCATAGGCGAGGCGGTGGCCCGCAGAAAGCGCTTCGGCGGCGATGGAGGCGGCGGCAGAGATCGACTCGATGGCCGCATCGACGCTCTTGGCGGCCGCCTGTTGGCCGGATGCGAGCAGCCGCAGCGCCAGCGCCGGATGCATGAGATCCAGGCCCTTGGCGTTGTCGTGACGCTCTTCGGTCTTTGCTGGCGGCATGGGTCGTGTCTCCTCTCGGTTGAAATTAATGCCAAAAAAATACCAATTGTCCAGCAGAATTTAACTTTTGACGCCTGAAAAAACTGCGTGTCTAAATTAGTGCTTAAATTTCAATGTATTGCGACGAAATCGAAAGCGCCGACGGATTCGGACTTGGTTATTGGTATTTTTTTGGTATCCTCATTGGGCGGAGGTGCTCATGACAAATTACCTGATTGGAATCGATGGTGGCGGGACGAGCTGCCGGGCGGCCGTGGCAACGGCGGATGGGCGCATTCTCGGGCGCGGCAAGGCCGGCGCCGCCAACATCCTGACCGACCCGGAGACTGCGCTCGCCAATATTGGCGAAGCCGCGCGCGCTGCATTTGAAGAGGCCGGCCTCGATCCTGAGGGCATTGCCACCGCGAAGGCGATCGTCGGTGTGGCCGGACATAATGTCGGCGACGCCGTGCATTACGTGAAGCGTCGTCTGCCCTTCGCTGCCGCGGACATTGAATCGGACGGTTTGATCGCGCTGCAGGGTGCGCTCGGCAACCAGGACGGCGCGGTCGCCATCCTCGGCACCGGCACCATCTATATCCTGCGCCAGGGCGAAGCCGTCAGCTATATCGGCGGCTGGGGCTTCACCATCGGCGATCACGGCAGCGGCGCGCGCATCGGGCATGCCCTTCTGCAGGAGAGCCTGCTCGCCTTCGACAATATCCACGAGGCCTCCGCCATCACGGACGGCGTCATGGCTGAATTCAACAACGACCCGCGCGATGTCGTCGATTTCGCCCGCCTTGCCAAGCCGGGCGAGTTCGGCCGCTATGCGCCGCGGGTCTTCGAAGGCGCTGCCGCCGGCGACCCCGTTGCCGTGCGGCTCCTGAAAGCCGCAGCGGTCACCGTGGATGAGGCGCTCGACGTGGTTGTTGCCAGGGGATGCGAGCGGCTGTGCCTGCTCGGCGGACTGGCTCCGCTCTATCGTCCCTGGCTTGCCGAACGGCATCGGGCGCTGCTCGTCGAGGCGGAAGCGGACGCGTTGACCGGCGCGGTCGCACTTGCCGCCCAGCGCTTCGGGTCAAAGGCGAGGGCAGGCGCATGACGCATCAGCTCGCATCCATTCTGCCGCTCGATGCCCTGCAGTCCGGAGGGGCGGGGCCGCTCTATCTCAAGCTTCGGCAGTCGCTCGAAGAGGCGATCCAGTCGGGCAAGCTCAATCACGGTGACGCCTTGCCGCCGGAACGCGACCTCGCCGACTATGCCAACATCAGCCGTGTGACCGTGCGCAAGGCGGTGGACGATCTGGTGCGCGACGGACTGTTGGTGCGTCGCCACGGTTCCGGCACCTTCGTCGTCAAGCCGGTATCGAAGGTGCAGCAGTCGCTGTCGCGGCTGACCTCTTTCACCGAGGACATGGCGCGCCGCGGGCTCAATACCCATGCGCGCTGGCTGGAGCGCGGCCTGTTCCATCCTTCGCCGGACGAGATGATGGCGCTGGGCCTGCCGGCCGATGCCTTGGTCGCCCGCCTCGGGCGCCTGCGCATTGCCGACGACATGCCGCTCGCAATCGAGCGTGCCAGCATCTCGGCCGAGTTCCTGCCGGATCCGCAGGCCGTCACCTCGTCGCTCTATTCCGCGCTCGACAAGACGCGCTCGCGTCCGGTTCGGGCCGTTCAGCGCATCTCCGCCTGCAACATCAAGGACCCGGATGCCTCGATGCTCGGCGTTGCCGTCGGCTCGGCCGGCCTTTCCATCGAACGCGTCTCCTATCTCGCATCGGGACGTGTCGTCGAATTCACCCGCTCGCTCTACCGGGGCGATGCCTATGATTTTGTCGCGGAACTGACGCTTTCGGAATCCTAGAGCGACCGCCCGCAGAAAGGAATTGACCATGCAGACCAACATGCGCCGAGAAATCGACGAGATCCCCGAGGCCGCCCAGCGCCTGCTGGAGCGCTCGGCCGATCAACTCAAGGCCGCCGGGGCCGCGTTGCGCGCCAAGGATCCGGCCTTTCTGGTAACGATCGCCCGCGGCTCTTCCGACCACGCGGCGCTCTTCCTCAAATATGCGATCGAACTGCAGGCCGGTCGGCCGGTCGCCTCGCTCGGCCCGTCGCTCGCCTCGATCTACGGCGCCAAGCTGAAGCTCGGCAGTGCAGCGGCAATCGCGATTTCGCAATCGGGCAAGAGCCCCGACATCGTCGCCATGGCTCAGGCCGCGACCGACGCCGGCGCCGTCTCGATTGCGCTCACCAACACGCTGCCCTCGCCAATCTCCGAGGCCTGCACCCATCCGCTCGACATCCTGGCTGGCCCCGAGATCGCGGTTGCCGCGACCAAGTCCTACGTCAACTCGATCGTCGCCGGCCTCGCCGTGCTCGGCGAATGGACCGGTGACGCTGCGCTTAAGCGGGCGGTTGCTGACCTGCCGAACCAGTTTGCCAAGGCGGTGAAGCTCGATTGGCAGGCCTTCGCCGACGATCTCGGCGAGGCGGAGTCGCTCTACGTGCTCGGCCGCGGGCCGGCGCTGGCGATTGCCAGCGAGGCGGCGCTGAAGTTCAAGGAAACCTCCGGCATGCACGCCGAAGCCTATTCCGCGGCGGAAGTGCTGCACGGACCGGTGGCGCTCGTCGGCGCCAAGTTCCCGGTCTTGACGCTCGCAGCCCGCGACGCGGCGGAAACCTCGGTCGCCGGCATCGCCGACGGTATGGCGGAAAAAGGCGCAGTGGTTCATGTTACTTCGAGCCGTGCGGCCAAGGCCAAGCGCCTGCCGTTCGTCGAGACGGGCCATCCGATCACGGACGCGCTGACCTTGATCCTGCCGTTCTACGGCTTCGTGGAAGCCTGGTCGCGCTCGCGTGGTCTCAACCCCGATGCGCCGGCAAGCCTCAAGAAGGTAACGGAGACGAGATGAGCGAGAGGAAGGCATTCACCGGCGCCCGCCTGTTCGACGGCGTTGAATGGCACGACGGCTGTGCCCTCGTGATCGAGGCCGGCCGCGTCAAGGCGATCGTGGCATCGGCCGACGTTCCTGCCGATGCCGAAAGGATCGATGCGCATGGCATGCTGCTCGTGCCGGGCTTCATCGACCTGCAGGTCAATGGCGGCGGCGGCGCGCTTCTCAATGAGGAGCCCAGCGTCGAGGGCATCCGGCAGATCTGTTCGGCGCATGCCAAGTTCGGCACCACAGCACTGCTGCCGACACTGATCACCGATACGCGTGAAGTCAGAAGCGCCACCATCCACGCCGGCCTACAGGCCAAGGCCGCACATGTGCCCGGTTTCCTCGGCCTGCATCTCGAAGGCCCGCATCTCTCGGTCGCGCGCAAGGGCGCTCATGATCCGAAACTGATCCGTCCGATGGACGACGCCGATCTCGCGGAAATGCTCGATTGCGCGAAAGCGCTCGGCGTCTTGATGGTAACGGTGGCGCCGGAAAACGCCACCAAAGAGCAGGTGCGGGCGCTGGCCGATGCCGGTGTCGTCGTCAGCCTCGGCCACACCGATGTCGGCTACGAGACGGCCGTTGCCTATGCAAAAGCAGGCGCCAGGACGGTGACCCACCTCTTCAACGCCATGAGCGGTCTCGGTCATCGCGAACCGGGCGTGGTCGGCGCCGCGCTTGCCACCGGGACGCTGCATGCGGGCCTCATCGCCGACGGTTACCATGTCGAGCCGGCCTCGATGGGCGTGGCGCTTCGCGCCAAGACCGGTCCGGGCCAGATCTTCCTCGTCACCGATGCGATGTCGCCGATCGGCACCGACATGACCAGCTTCCAGCTGAACGGCCGCGAGATCTTGCGCGAGGGCGGCCGGCTGACGCTTGCGGACGGCACGCTCGCCGGCGCCGACATCGACATGCTCTCCTCGGTCCGCTTCGTGCACGAGAAGCTCGGCCTGCCGGTGGAGGAAGCCTTGCGCATGGCCTCCGCCTATCCGGCCGATGCCATGGGGCTTGCCACTCACAAAGGACGGCTGAAGCCCGGCGCGGATGCGGATTTCGTGCTGCTGACGCCGGAGCTCGGCATGGGCTCCACCTGGATTGGCGGCGTTCAGGTCTACGCCGCCTGATCGTCGCCGTCAGGCATAAACCCCGGACAGCGCAAAGCCTGTCCGGGGCTTTTTCATTTCGGGTGACATTTGTCTCAGCGCGCCGAAAGCCTCGCCTTCATCGCCCGGACCGTTTCCATATCGGTGCGCCGCCGATCGGCCGAGACGAAGCCCATCTCGACCAGCCGCCGATCCTGAGCCGGATCACGAATGGAGCAGGAGGAATGCACCTCGCTGACGGTCAGCCGGTCGAGAAGACCATCGACCGTATCGAGCGTGACGCCGGACCCCGGCATGATCGACAGCCTGCCCTTGGCGAGACCGACGATTTCGGCCAGCCGCTCGGTTGCCTGCGGCGCGCTCTTGGCGCCGCCGGAGGTCAGGATGCGCTCGAAGCCGAGTTCGACCGCCACCTCCATCGCCTCGGCAAAATCCGGCACCAGATCGAAGGCGCGGTGCAGCGTCATGCCGAGGCCGGCTGCGTGGCCGGTGAGCTTGATGAGCATTGAGGCATCGAGGCGGCCGTCGGCAAGCGAGGCGCCGAGCACGACGCCCGCCAGACCGGCGGCCCGCGCCGCATCGATATCCCGGCGCATGACGTCGAGATCTGCGGCGGAGAACACGAAATCGCCGGGGCGGGGGCGGATCATCGCGTAAACGGGCACCGGTGGCGGACCGGCCAGCGCCATCAGTCCAGGATTGGGCGTCAGGCCGCCGACGGAAAGCCCCGCGCAGAGCTCGATGCGGTCGGCACCGCCCTCGATGGCCGCATTCAGCCCGTCGGCATCATCGACGCAGACTTCGAGCTTGATGCCGTTCATGCCCTTTCCTCTCCCAGTCCGAGCAGTGCCGCGCCGATCAGGCCGGGCTCGACCCGGCACTCGCCCCGCACCACCAGCGGCCGGTCGAATTGCCTCAGAATCCGGCTACGAACCGCTCCGTCGATTTCAGCAAGCAATTCCTCCGAATTGGAAAGGCCGCCGCCGACCGGCACGATCGTCGCACCGGTGATGTTGATGACGAGCGCCAGCGGCGAGCTGACGAGATCGACGAGAAGCTCGACCGTACGCTTCGCCTCGGCGTCGCCCGCCCGCCAGGCCTCGATGATCTCATGGCTCGAAAGCGTCTTGCCATGCGCGGTCTGGTGCAGCCGCTCCAGCCCGCGCGCCCCGCCGATGGTATCGACGCAGCGCTTCTGGCCGCAACCGCAGTCATAGGCCGGAATGGCGATCGGCGGATAACCGGCCTGCGCCGCGATCGCCGGGCCGTGTCCCCATTCGCCGGCAAAGCCGCCATCCGCATTGATCAGCCGGCCGTCGATCACCAGGCCGCCGCCGACCCCGGTGCCGAGGATGGCGCCAAAGACGATACGATGCCCACGCCCGGCGCCGGCGCCGGCCTCGGCAAGCGCGAAACAGTCGGCGTCATTGGCGATCTTCACCGGCAGATGCAGCGCCGCTTCCAGCTCGGCAACCAGTTCACGCCCGTCGATGCAGGGGATGTTGGCACATTTGATCCGCCGCGTCTCCGGATCGATGACGCCGGTGATCGAGATCGCCACGCAGGCGGGATGCCCGCCGGCCTCGTCGAGCACCGATTCGAGCACCTGCACGAACTGGCGGAAGTTGTTGAGCGGTGTCGTCCGTCGCGGCAACGGGAAGATCCGATCGCGCGAATGGACGATCGCGCCCTTGATCGCCGAACCACCGATATCGAAACAGACGATCATGCCTCACCCCGGATGATCGCTTCGGCTGAAAGCGCGACCGAAAGCAGCCTGTCGTCCTGGTGATGCGGGGCTGCAAGCTGGAAGCCGACGGGCATTTCCGCCGCACCGGTACCGCAGGGAATGGAGATGCCGCAGAAATCCAGGAAATTGCCGATCGACGTGTTGCGGAGCGTCTTGGCATTGGTCTTGAAGAACAGCTCGTCGTCCTCGATCAGCGGCGCGATCGGCGGCGCCACATGCGGCAGCGTCGGATGGGCGATGAGCTCGTTCGGCTTCAGGCCATCGACCGTCTCGTGGATCAGCTGGTCGCGCGCGTCGAGCAGGGCGATATAGTCGGGCATGGTGATCTTTTCGCCGAGCCGGGTGCGGGCAACGACGCGCGGGTCCATGGCATTGGCTTCGGGACCGGCAAGTCGCTCGCGGTGAAGTGCGTAGGCTTCCGCCGTCACCAGGGCGCCATGGCGTGCCATCAGCCCGAATATCGCCGAAAAGGCCGGGAAGGCGCGGCGGGTGACGGCAACACCGGCTCTTTCGAGCCGCCGGATGGCATCCTCGAAAGCCTCTATGACTTCTGTCTCGGCATCGTCGAAGACCACCGTTTCCGGGATCACCAGCGAGACACCGGAGAGGTCGGCACGGCGCACCGTCGGCGCCGTCAGCCCATGCATGGCGGCGTCGACCCAGACCGCATCCTGAACCGTATGGCAAAGCGGCCCAAGCGAATCCAGGCTTTCGGCCAGAGGATAGACGCCCTTCATCGCGTAGCGGCCGCGTGTCGCCTTGTAGCCGACGATGCCGGTCATCGCCGCGGGAATGCGGATGGAGCCACCGGTGTCGGTACCGATGGCCGCCGGCACCAGCCCGGCCGCGACCGCGACTGCAGAGCCTGACGACGAGCCGCCGGGAATGCGTTCGACGTCCGTGGCCGCTGGGTTCCTCGGCGTGCCGTAATGCGGGTTGATGCCAAGGCCCGAAAAGGCGAACTCGCTCATATTGGTGCGGCCGACGCTGACCATGCCGGCGGCGGCGATGGCGGCGACGACCGGAGCGTCGCTCCTTGCCGGGGCGCTTGTCTGCAACACCGTCGAGCCGGCGGTCGTGACGCTGCCGGCCATGTCGAACAAGTCCTTCCACGCAACCGGCAGGCCGTCGAGCAGCCCGAGGGAACGTCCCGCCCTGAGGCGTTTCGAGGCGGCGTCCGCATCGCGCGTCGCGCGCTCAGTCGTCAGTTCGACGAAGATGGCATAGTCGCCATGCGCGTCTATGGCCGCATAGGTTTCCTTGGCGAGGTCGACGGGGTCCAGCTTGCCGCCCTGAACGAGCACGGAAAGGCTGGCGAGTGTCTTCTGTTCTGTCATGTCATCCTCCGCGTACCGCCGTTATTGCCTGCCACGGGCAATCGCACTTATCCCCTAGCATATCGTCGCCCTTGGCGTTTTCCATGCTCCACATAGGCGAGACCGATGAATCTTGCATAAAGACCATGCGCAGGCCGGGCACGCCTTGTCGGCCGCAACGCCTCTGCCTACATGCCTCATCGAACCTTGGCCGACATTGGAGAGCGATGATGATATTGGATGCGGCACGGCTTGCGCTCGCCAATCTGCTTGCGCCCGAGACGAGGTCGGTTTTCTGGAAGGTGCTGGGCCTGACGATCCTGGCGCTCGTGGCGCTCTGGTTTGCCCTGCGCGAACTGTTTACCTGGCTGGCGCTGCCGTGGATCGATACGCTGATGCCGGGCACGCCCGTCTGGGCCGGCTGGCTGACGTTCGTTCTCGGCATCTTTGCAAGCCTCGGGCTGGCGCTCGCGCTTGCTCTGCTGCTCGCGCCCGTCACCGCGCTGATTGCCGGCTTCTTCCTCGACGACGTTGCCGAGGTGATCGAGAAGCGGGACTATCCGAACGAGCCCAAGGGCCAGCCTTTGCCGCTCGGCGAGGCGATCGCCGGCTCGGTGAAGTTCCTCGGCGTCGTCATCCTCGGCAACCTGGTGGCACTCTTCCTGCTGCTCGTTCCGGGCGTCAATCTGGTCGCCTTCTTTCTGGTCAACGGCTACCTGCTCGGACGCGAATTCTTCGAGTTCGCGGCGATGCGCCACCGTGCGCCGGCGGAGGCCCGGCTCTTCCGCGAGAAGCACCGCTCCACCGTGTTCCTCGCCGGCCTTCTGCTTGCGGCCTTTCTGGCGGTGCCGGTCGTCAACCTGCTGACGCCGCTCTTTGCCGCCGGTCTGATGGTGCATCTCCACAAGCGGCTTTCGGCAAAGGACCCCGGATTTTCGCTGTCGGGCGGTGCTGCGGCGAAGGCCTGAGACGCTGTTGCTTGACATCATGCCGGCTGTGGCCAATCTGCCGGCAAAATCCCATTGTGCTGCGCGCAGGCCGGCGCATGGCAGGACGGAGTGATACAGATGAACAAGACGGACGAACGGATCACCCATCTCGAAGAAACGGTCGCCCATCAGGCCAAGACCATCGAGGAGCTTTCCGATCAGCTCGCCGAGCAATGGAAGGTGGTGGAGCAGACGCGCGCCAAGCTCGACCGGCTGACCGAGCGCTTCCTGACGCTGGAGGAGCAATCGCTCGACGCGCCGGCGATCACACGGCCGCCGCACTATTGAGCGCAGCCGCAAAAGCCGGAGCAAACAAAAAGGGCCGCCGGTCCAAACGAACCGGCGGCCTTTTTCGTTACCTAAGCGCTGCACTTAGTAGGGGCAGGACTCGTCGCTCATGTAGTCGTGAACTTCGACCTTGCCGGCAATGATTTCGGCTTTCACCTTTTCCACCGCGTCGAGCATCTCGGGCGTGATCAGCGCCTTGTTGTTGTCGTCGAGCGCATAGCCGACGCCGTCTTCCTTGAGGCCGAGGTTGGAAATGCCGAATTCGAACTTGTCGTCCTTGGCCGCCTTGAAGGCTTCATAGACGGCGACGTCGACGCGCTTCAGCATCGAGGTCAGGACCTTGCCCGGCTGCAGGCCGTTCTGGTTGGAGTCGACGCCGATGCCAAGCTTGCCAGCATCCGCTGCTGCCTGCAGAACGCCGACGCCGGTGCCGCCGGCAGCGTGGTAGACGACATCCGCGCCCTGGTCGATCTGCGACTTGGCGATTTCGCCACCCTTGACCGGGTCGTTCCAGGCGTCCGGCGTCGTGCCGGTGTAGGCTTCGAGAACCTTGACGTCAGCGCCGGTCGACTTGGCGCCGCCGACGTAACCGCAGGCGAACTTGTGGATCAGCGGAACGTCCATGCCGCCGACGAAGCTGACCGTCTTCGACTTGGAAGCGAGACCGGCGAGAACGCCGACGAGGTAGGAGCCTTCCTGTTCCTTGAAGACGACCGATTTGACGTTCGGCTTCTCGACGACCATGTCGATGATCGCGAACTTGGTGTTCGGATATTCAGGGGCGATCTTCTCGAGCGAAGCTGCCCAGTTGAAGCCGGCCATGACGATCGGGCTGTTGCCGTCGCTGGCAAAGCGGCGCAGCGCCTGCTCGCGCTGGGCGTCGTTGGCGATTTCGAACTCGCGGTATTCGACACCCGATTCCGTCTTGAACTTCTCGGCGCCGTTATAGGCAGCCTCGTTGAAGGATTTGTCGAACTTGCCGCCGAGATCGTAGATGATCGCCGGCTTGATGTCGGCGGCCAATGCCGTGGCGGACATCATCGAAAAGGCAAAGAGACCGAGAATTGTTTTTTTCATCGTGCAGCCCTGTTGTCGCTATTGATCTTATTGGGTCCTCCCGCCGGCTCCCTGACGGAAGCCTGTCTGCGGAACCCACCCCCTTCTCCTTGGGGCTAGGGTGGCGCATCCTTGCACGGCCACGGCAAAAAAACACTCAAAATTTTTCAGATGGTAAAAATTGAAGCCACAGATGCCGCTGCCCGTAAGGCACCGGTTCTGTTGCGCTTTTGAGGACGCGGGCAAGTGTGCGCGCCCATCCGGCGCGGCCTGAGGGTTGTGGGCATCCCTCTTGCGTTCGAGATGCCCAGAGCGGTGCCGAGGTGTCGAGCGGAATGAGGAAATGTGTGCTTGTTTATTTGCCCGCATGCCGCTCTGGCCGAAACGAAGCGATCATCTTGTCGTCTAGTGGCCGATGGGGCAGCTCACCCCGGTGCCGCGCAGGCCGCAATAGCCGTTCGGGTTCTTCGCCAGATATTGCTGATGATAGTCTTCGGCGAAGTAGAACGGGCCAGCCTTGCCGATCTCCGTGGTGATCCTGCCGCCATGGTTGGAGTGCTTCAGCGCCGACTGAAAGGCCGTGCGCGCAGCTTTGGCCTCCGCCAACTGCTCATCGTCATAGGTATAGATCGCCGAGCGGTAGGTGGTGCCGATATCGTTGCCCTGGCGCATGCCCTGGGTCGGATCGTGCTCCTCGAAGAAGGTCTTGAGCAGAGTCGCAAGCGGAACCTTCGCGGGATCATAGACGACCAGCACCACCTCGGCATGGCCGGTGAGCCCGGTGGTCGTCTCCTGATAGGTCGGGTTCCGCGTCAGCCCGCCGGCATAACCGACGGCCGTGACATAGACGCCGGGAATGTTCCAGAACAGTCGCTCTGCGCCCCAGAAGCAGCCCATGCCGAGCAGGATCTTCTTCGTGCCGTCGGGGTAGGGGCCCTTCAGCGGCCGGCCGGAAACGAAATGCGTCTCGGCCGTCGGGATCGCCTCATCGCGACCCGGCAGCGCCGTCTGCGCATCCGGCATGATCATCTTCTTGTGGAACATGTCGATCAGGAACATCAGCCTACTCCTTTCGTCGGTGCGGAGGTGAGTCCCGCGAAAATCAGGCGGCGAAGCGGCCGGCCGCCGGCCGTTTCTTGTATCCGACCATCCACAGAACGAGGGCGAGCAGTGCCAGCACGGCGAAGGCCGGCTGCATCAGCACCCAATGCAGGGTCAAATGCCAGATCGTCGGCGCCGTATCGGAACGCTGCGCGAACTGGATCCAGCTCGCCGTATCGGCGCCAAGCGCCTCCAGATCGTCGCCGAGCGAAGTCATGACCAGCTGCGATGCGGCGACCGACTGGATCGCATCGACGGCGCCCGCAAGTACGGCGGCAAACAACACGACGGCGCTCGCCAGTCTCAGTAGAAACCGCATCGATCTAAATTCCCTTTCGTCACATCGGCTGGCGCGCTGTCATGGTCAGGCGCGGCGCCCGGCGGCATCTTCCTCGATCGCACGGGACTCGGACAAGGCCCGGCGGCGAAATTATGCGGTAATCTGAACACTGGCCGATGCGGCATCTGGACCTGCCCGGGAGCGTGATGCTCGTCCCGGCACAAGAGATAAGCGTGCCGCCCGGCATGCACAATGGGGACGACGGGTCGCTCGTTTCACAAGATGTCAACAATCTGTCAGAAAGCAGTTGATCCCAGGCAAATCATCGGTATATAGACGCGCGTCCGCCGGTTCACGCCGGCTGGCACCGAAGGGCCTCGCCCTTCCCATCCAGCCGGATTGACCGTCGGCTGCTGACGGATGGACAGGTGGCCGAGTGGTTGAAGGCGCACGCCTGGAACGCGTGTATACGTGAAAGCGTATCGAGGGTTCGAATCCCTCTCTGTCCGCCATTTCTCCCCATTATTTCGGATGCCACCCAGCGCGATCCTGCGGCGATCTGTGTCTTGCGCCGCCCGCATCGTCAAACGTCGCCGGCGCTTTCTTCTTGCGACCGTCGATGCTCGCCTGGCTTGAGAGGCTCCTCCGCCGACTGACGATCCGTTCTCCGCCATTTGTTGACGACTGCGCGGTACCGCGCGTCTTCTTTGGTACGGATCGCCGTTGGAGCTCGGCGGGATTTGTTTGTTCGGCATGACCGCGGCATTGAGCCCGGTGCCGAGGAGATCTGGTCGCGATCTGGGGACAGGCAGCATGAGCATCGCAAGCGCGCGTTTCTGGGACCGGACGGCGCGGCGATACGCCAAGGGAGCGATCGCGGACCCGGCTGGATATGAGCGCACGCTCGACCGCACCCGCGCCCTGCTTCTGCCCGATGACCGCGTGCTGGAGCTCGGTTGCGGCACGGGGACAACGGCGTTTCGCCTCGCCGGCGATGTGCGGGAGTATCTTGCGACCGATTTTTCCGCCGCGATGATCGCAATTGCGAGCGAGAGGTACGGCGCCGACCTGGTGCCGAACCTCGCCTTCCGCACGGCGACGGCCGAAATGCTCGCCGCCGAGCGCGTGCAATATGATGCGGTTCTGGGCTTCAACTATCTCCATCTCGTGCGCGACCTCTCAGGCACGCTTGGCAACATCCACGCCCTGCTTGCCTCGAGGGGACTCTTCATCTCCAAGGCGCCCTGTGTCGGGGAGATGAACCCGCTGATCCGTTTGGTATTGTTGCCGGCGATGCGGGCACTCGGAAAGGCGCCCTATGCCGCAACTTTCGACTTGATCGAGTTGAGCCAAGAGATGACGGCCGCCGGTTTCGAGATTCTGGACATTGAAAACCACGCGACGAAGGGCAATGACAATCGTCCCTATATCGTCGCCCGCAAGCGGTGAGGCGGGCCGCGGCGGTGCGGTTGGCCCGCCTCGGCCAATCTCAACAGATCTAAACAGACTCGGCCGGCTCGGCCCCATGCGCCGCATGCAACAGGCCCAGGAACGTCTTCGCTTGCGGGATCGCGGTCGAGCCGATCACGGTCACCGCGATACCCGGTGTCCATGAATTCATGACCGCCGCACCGGAAAACTCCTTGAGCCGGCTAAGGGTGATTTCCTCATGGCGCTGCGGTACGCCGAGGCGCTCGAGTTGCCGCTGAACCGTACCCATCATCGTGCCTGTCAACATCGCGGCCTTGGGCCAGATGACCGCTTCGCCGTCCCAGAAGACGAGATTCCAGATCGTTGCTTCGCTGAGGCGTCCATGCCGGTCAATGAAGGCGGCGTCGTCGAAGCCGTCGCGCACGGCCTGATGCAGATAGTAGGTTTTTCCGGATTCGCCGACATGCTTGAAATTGGCAAGCGGCCGCTCATGTTCCACCACCGCGAGCCGCAGCGGCCCGGTAGGGCCATCCGAAGGGGCCGCCGTGCGCACCATGACCGCGGGCTCGACATCCATGCTGTCGGGTGTGAATTCGCCGTGCGGCGAAAAGACCGTGACCGTCAGCGACTGGTCCGCTGGACCGGCGCCGATCGCCTGTCTGATGTGAACGCGCAGATCCTCGTCGGGCAATGCGCGGCCGAAGAAGGCGAGCGAGGCGTCGTTGAGGCGCTTCAGATGCAGGTCCAGGCCTCTGATCTTGCGATCCCGAACCTGGATCGCGGTGAAGTGTGCGAAGCCGGCAAAGGCCAAGGGGATAAGGTCGGCGGCTTTGGCCAGGTGGCCGTTGAGCGCCGCTGGATAGAAGCTGGTTTCGCTCGTCATGTTCTTGCTCCTGGTGTGTTCACATGAAGGAGCCAATAGGTTTAAGGTCTGACAGCGCTGTCAGGGTCAAGGGCGCGGCGAAGGGAACGGAATGAAAATAGGCGAGCTGTCGAAACGCACCGGCGTCAGCATCAGGATGCTGCGTTACTACGAGGCTGAAGGGCTCTTGAAGCCAGAGCGCACGAGAAACGGCTATCGCGATTATGATCTGGCGGAGGTGAGAACCGTCGAGCGTATCAAGCTCCTGGGTGCCGGCGGCATGACCCTTGCGACGATCCTGCAGTTCCTGCCCTGCGTGCGCGGCGAAGGTCCGATCTTTGAACCCTGCGACGAACTGCGCCTTACCCTGCGCCAACAGATTCGCCTCGTGGAAGAGAAGACGCAAAAGCTGGCACAGAGCCGCAGCGTGCTGGAGACTTTTCTGCAGGAGATAGGCGAGCGCTGATCTTCTGCCGGGGGCGAGCCCGCGTTTTGCGGGGGCCGTTGCGGGCCTCATCAGCGCTTACGCGACGGGATTGCGACCAAACCCGTTCTGGCCGCCATCCAGAAGTCAGGGGCGCGCGAAGGCGTGTGACGAATTGGCCCTGAGCCTGTCGGGCCGAACTTCAATAGTTAGCTGTTGCGCTAAGTGTCTGGCCGTGATACTTAGCCTTATGGAACAGTATTCAGAACGATTGGACGTGATCTTTCAGGCGCTCGCCGATCCGACCCGGCGCGCCGTGCTGGCGCGGCTTGGCGGTGGCCCGGCGAGCATCAGCGATCTCGCCAGACCCTTCGACATGGCCCTGCCGTCCTTCATGAAGCACATCCACTTCCTGGAAGGCAGCGGCCTGATCCGCACGCACAAGCAAGGCCGGGTGCGCACCTGCGCCATCGAGAAGGCGCAGTTCGCCGTGGTCGAGACCTGGCTCTCCGCGCAGCGCGCACTGTGGGAAGGCCGTGCCGACCGGCTGGAAAAATTCGTCACTGAACGCGAGGAGGAATGACATGACCCGCTCCCCAGATCCCGATCTCGACCTGACGATGGCGCGCATCATCAAGGCGCCTCGTTCCACGGTCTGGCGCGCCTGGACCGACCGCAAACGTCTCGAGCAATGGTGGGTCCCGGCGCCGGCACGATGCAAGGTGATCGACATGGACCTGAAGTTCGGCGGCAGCTTCGTGACCCAGATCAGCGAAGGCGGCGGCGATTTCGTTCCGCATATCAATGCGTGCTTCCTCGCGGTGGACGAACTCTCTCGCATCGTCTTCACGGACACGCTGGTCGCTGGCTGGCGGCCGGCGGAAAATGCCTTCATGACGGCCATCATCACGCTCAGCGATCATCCGGCCGGAACACAATATGCCGCCCACGTGATGCACCGGAGCAAGGCCGATCGCGACATGCACGAGGAGATGGGCTTCTACGACGGCTGGGGAACGGTGGCGGCGCAGCTGGCCCGCCTCGTCGAGCAGCAGACACTGGATCATGATTTCTCATGACAATGCCGAGCAGGTCGTGGTGCGCAGACGCGGCGCTCGCGCGCTGCCTGACAAGGCTGGGGCCTGCCTCAAGGGTGAGGTCAAGGGACATCTTTCTCGAATGCCGGCAGCCGCCGGACCGGTCGGCTGAATGCCTCCCGAAGCGGGCAATCGCTCCGGGAGGCACGGTGCAGCTATTGCCTTTCGCGTCGGTTCAGGAGCGCCAGCGCCAGCAGCGTGACCGTCGCCATGACCAGGCAATAGCCGACGAGCGGCCAGGCCGTATCACCGCTGAGAAGCAGCACGGCGCCGGTGCCGACGAGGGCGACGATCAGGCTTTGGATGCAGAAGTAGAGCGCCACCGCCGTTCCGGCGATCGCATCGAAGGCCTTCAGCGCACCGTTCGCGGTCACCGAGGCGGTCATGACGATGCCGACGGCGATCACCCACATGGGCAGCACGAAGCTTGCGAACGAAGGTGTGGTGAGGACTTCGCCAACGGCAAGCAGGAGCCCGCCGGACATCAGCACCGCCATGCCGCGCACGAGGCATCCCGGGATCCCGTAACGAGCGACGAAGCCCTTGGCGAAGCGCGTGGTCAGGATCATCACCCCTGCCGCACTCGCAAAGGCCAGGCTAAAGCCGAACTGCGAATAGCTGGCGCGGTCGATCAGCAGGCGCGGCGCGGTCGAGAAGAATACGAAGAACGCGCCCATCGCCGTGCTGAAGCCGAGCGTATAGGTCCAGAACGCGCCGCTTCTGAGAACAGGCGCGAAGCTGGGCTTCCCGTTGCCGGAGGGGGCGGGCCGGGTTTCCGACCAGCGCGGTAGCGCCTGTCCGAGCGCCGCAAGGCCGAGCACGCCGAGCGTCAGGAAGATCGCCTGCCAGCCGAAGGCACCCGATATCAGCGCGCCGGCAATCGGTCCGAACGCCGGAACGAAGGAGAGCATGGCGCTGACGAGGCCGTAGATGGTGACGCCGTCCGGACGGGCGCCATAGACATCCCGCACCGTCGCAAAAGTCGCGACCAGCGCCGCCGAGGCGCCCGCCGCTTGCACGAGCCGGAGTGTCACGAAGACCGGGGCCGAGGTGGTGACAGCAAGCAGCAATGACGTCAGTGCAAACAAAGTCGCGCCACCGAGAAGCACCGGACGGCGGCCGAAGCGGTCGGAAAGCGGGCCGAAGAGAACCTGTCCCAAGCCAAGCATGAGCATGTAGAGGCTGAGCGTCAGTTGGACGATTTCCGGCGATGTGCCGAGAATGCGAGGCATCTGAGGCACGACGGGCAGGTAGATGTCCATGGCGAGTGACGCCAGGATATCGAAGGGCGCCATCAGCAGCAGCGCCGCCGGCAGCCTATGGGACCAGGTGGGTGAGTTATGATCGGGCATGATGAAACATCCGCGCAAATGGGTAACATTCGGCGGCGATCTGCCACTTCATCAAATCCTGGGAGTATGAGCCGACAGACGCCGCAACAACTTTCTCAAACCGTTGTTGCGGCTTATCGGGTTGCTGACTCGTCGGTCCTCATGCGGTCATCCGGAATGTTGCTCGTCGATCAAACGTCCACCTATTTAGCATCTGGGCCAGATCTCAACAACCCGGCCGCGCATCACCCGAAAGCCCTGGCCCTCGGTCCCATTTCCAACTTCCGTTTGTCTTGGGTGTGAAAAGAAAATTGGCTTTCGACTTAGTCTGTCGCGCCCGGCTTCACGGTCAGCCGGTTCTCGACGCTGGCAACACCGGCCACCGATGCTGCCGCATCGCCGGCGCAGATGACGTCCGCCTCACTTGCCACCACTCCGGTAAGCACCACGATGTCGCCGAGTGCGATGACGGAGACTGTGCTGGTGTCGATCATCGTCGCATAGCCGATAAAACGCAGCACCTTGTCGGCGAGCGCGTCATCCGTGAGATGCGGATCGTCGTCCCTATGGGCGTAAATGGGCTTCTCTGGCGGCATGGTACGTTCCTCATGCTCTTCCCGAACGCCTGCCGTGTGCGAAGGTTCCCTTTAAGGCGCGCGGCCGTCGCGCGCTTGCGATCGTGGAGTGAACCCGGCTATTGCTGGCTGTCCCATCCCAAGGCCCTTGCATGTCCGACATTTTCCAGAACGTCCTGCCCATCTTCATTCTGATCTTTGCCGGCTGGCTCTTGGTTCGGTCAGGCTATCTGAAACCGACTGTCGGCGAGGCGCTCGGGGACTTCGTTTTTCGCGTCGCGGTTCCCATTCTGCTGTTCCGCACGATTGCCGAGGCCGATTTCAAGGACGGTTCGCCGTGGCCGCTCTGGGTCGCCTATTTCTCCGGCGTCGCGGTGACCTGGACGGTCGGACATCTGGCGGCAATGCTCATTTTCGGCCGCGACGCGCGCATGGGCGTATTGGCCGGCGTTTCCTCGGCATTCGCCAATACCGTGTTCATCGGTCTGCCGCTGGTCTCGCGCATCGTCGGCGAGGAGGGCATTGTCGCGATTTCGATCCTGCTGTCCGTCCACCTGCCTGTGATGATGATCGCCGGCACGCTGCTGATGGAGCGTGCCGAGCGCCGCACGAGCGGCAAGCCAGGGCAAGATCCGTTGCAGCTTCTCGCCGGCGTCGGCCGCAATCTGCTGCGCAACCCGCTGGTCATCGGGCTTGCTTGCGGCGCTGCCTTTCATCTCGTCGGCCAACCGCTCGGCGGACCGGTGAAGACCGTCGTCGACCAGCTTGCCTCGATGGCGGCACCGGCGGCGCTGGTCTCGATCGGCATGGCGCTTGACAAATACGGCCTTGCCGGCAATCTCGGCCTTGCCTCCTTTACGAGTGTTCTGAAGCTCCTCATCATGCCGGGGGTCGTCTTCACCAGTTGCCACCTGCTTGGCCTCAACGACAACTGGACGACGGCGCTGGTGCTGACATCGGCGGTTCCGACAGGCGTAAACGCCTGGCTGATCGCCAACCATTTCAACGTCGGCCACGCGCTCGCCTCCTCGACGATCACATTGACGACCGCGCTCGGCGTCGTCAGCGTTTCGGTCTGGGCCTATCTGCTGGTGTAACTGCTTAGGAAGTTCGGGAGCGTGTTTCCTCGGGAGGAATGAAATCTCCTCTTCCGCTTGCATGGGCGTCGCCGTGCCTTGCACACGCAAAAAGGCCCGGCGCGCGCGCCGGGCCTTTTTACGGGGCTGTTTCCAGCCGCTGAGCTTATTGCGCCGGTGCCGGCTGGCCTTCGGCAGGCTTGGATTCCGTGGCCGGAGCGACCTGGCCTTCGGCCGCGCCGCCAGCAGCATCCGGCAGCGGAGCCGGAGAATCGGCCTGCTCGCGCAGCCAGGCGATCAGGTTGGCGCGCTCATCCGGCTTCTTGAGGCCGGCGAAACCCATGGCAGTGCCCGGAACATGCTTCTTCGGGGCTTCGATGAAGAAGCTGAGGTGGTCGTAGTCCCAGTTGACCTTGCCACCTTCGGAGAAGGTCTTCATGCCGGCCGAGTAGCTGAAGCCCTCATGCGAGGCGACCGGACGGTTGACGACGCCCCAAAGGTTCGGCCCGACCTTGTTCGGACCGCCCTTCTCGGCGGTGTGACAGCTTGCGCACTTCTTGAATACGGCAGCACCGGCAGATGCATCGGCCTTGAGGAGCAGCGGCTTGATATCGACTTCGGCTGCTTCGCCGCCACCGCCGGCACCGGCTTCAGCCGTGCCTTCCTCGGCGACGATCGTGAAGCCTTCCTTCTCGGGAGCTTCGGAATGGAAAATGCCTTCCGATGCAATGGACACGGACATCAGAACGAAGACCGTCCCCAGAAAGGCACCCACGCCCATGTTCACATATGAATTCATCTGCAAACGCTCCCTTTGCCACCGGCGCAAACAAAAACCCGGCCTATCTTGAAATCGCGCGGAACCTATGTCTTTTGGCTCTGCGTTGCAACAGTGATTATCGGCCCCTAACTGAGACTTATTGACACTTTCAGCGGGGTTTTTGAAGGCCAGATCATGAATCGCGAAAATTCAGGTAAAGCCATCGTGCTCATTCCGGCGCGCATGGCCTCGACACGCCTGCCCGGAAAGCCGCTCGCCGACATTTGCGGCCTGCCGATGATCGTTCAGGTTGCCACGCGTGCCCGGGAAGCGGACGTCGGCCGGGTCGTCGTCGCCGTCGACGATCAGCAGGTCTTCGACGTGGTGCGCGCGGCCGGCTTTGAAGCGATGATGACCCGCATCGACCACCAGTCCGGTTCCGACCGGATCTACGAGGCGCTGCTGAAGGCCGACCCGGATGGCGAAGCCGAGATCGTCATCAACGTGCAAGGCGATCTGCCGACGGTCGAGCCCGCATCGATCCGCGCGGCGTTGAACCCGCTTGAAAATGCCGGCACCGATATCGCGACGTTGACGGTGCCAATCACCGAAGAGGGCGAAAAGACCAACCCGAACATCGTCAAGGTCGTCGGCTCGCCGCTTAGCGAATCGCGAATGCGCGCGCTCTATTTTACCCGCGCGACCGCGCCCTATGGACAGGGCCCGCTTTATCATCACATCGGCCTCTATGCCTATCGCCGCCAGGCGCTGGAGCGCTTCGTCGCGCTTCAGCCCTCCACCTTGGAGCGCCGCGAATCGCTCGAGCAGCTACGCGCGCTCGAAGCCGGCATGCGCATCGATGTCGAGATCGTCGATTCGGTTCCGCTCGGCGTCGACACGCCGGTGGAGCTGGAAAAAGCCCGCCGTATCCTTTCCGCCCACCAATCCGAATAAGCCTGAGAAGGAAGCTACCGTGACCGTCAAGACCAACAGGATTTCCTTCCAGGGCGACTACGGCGCCAATTCCGACATGGCCTGCCGCGACATGTTCCCGTCGATGGAGCCGTTGCCCTGCCAGACCTTCGAGGATGCCTTCGTCGCAGTCGAGAACGGTGATGCCGACCTCGCGATGATCCCGATCGAGAACACGATCGCCGGCCGCGTCGCCGACATCCATCACCTCTTGCCGGAATCGCGGCTGCACATCGTCGGCGAATATTTCATGCCGATCCGCTTCCAGCTGATGGTGCTGCCTAGCGTGACGCGGGATGAAATCCGTACGGTGCACAGCCACATCCACGCGCTCGGCCAGTGCCGCAAGATCGTGCGCGCCAATGGCTGGAAGCCGGTTGTCGCCGGCGACACGGCCGGTGCGGCAAAGCTCGTCTCCGAAAAGGGCGACCGTTCGATGGCGGCGCTTGCGCCGCGGCTTGCCGCCGACCTCTATGGCCTCGAGATCATCGCCGAGAACGTCGAGGATACCGAAAGCAACGTCACCCGCTTCGTCGTGCTTTCCCGGCAGGAACAGCACATCGCCCGCAGCAGCGACGACGAGCTGATCATCACCACCTTCGTCTTCAATGTCCGCAACATTCCCGCCGCACTCTACAAGGCGATGGGCGGTTTCGCGACCAATGGCATCAACATGACGAAACTCGAGAGCTATCAGCTCGGGGGCAAGTTCGTGGCCACGCAGTTCTATGCCGACATCGAAGGGCATCCGGATGATATCGGCGTGCGTCACGCCATGGATGAGCTTCGCTTCTTCTCCGAGAAGGTGCGCATCCTCGGCACCTACAAGGCGCATCCGATGCGCGGCGTTCTCTGAGCCAAGCCGTTCCACCGGTTCAAGAAACCTCTGAAGTGGGGGTACGCGTCAGACGAGTGCCCTCGCTCGTTCTGTGGCCCGAAGAGAGCATGGCGGCTCATCGGCGCCTCTCCTCGTGCCTCGGTGCGACCGGCGAACGAGGTCTGGAAATGCCTCATTTCTGACCAGTTATCGCCTATGTTTGGCCCTGCCGCCGCATTTAGCGCCTTCCTGACTGCAGGCCGGCTAACGATTTCTGCTAAATTTGTGATTGCTTGCGGCAGGTGATTTTCGCCCGGATTTCCGGTGCGAATCATTGGCTTCGCGATCTCATTGCCGCTGACGAATGCGGCAAATATTCGTTAACCGGCTACGCGTCTGGCGCATGCCTAACTTGCAATCGCGGCGGTACACAAAATTTAGGCAAATGCCTATCTGACGTCCGTTCAAGTAAGGAGTGTAAAAGATGAAGATCCGTCAGAAGATCATGGAATATGCGAAGACCCGCCGTGCGATCCGCGAGCTGAATGCTCTCGACGACCATGCACTGAGCGATATCGGTCTGTCCCGTTCGCAGATCCACGCCGCCGTCTACGGCCGCTAATCCGTACCATTCGCGCATCCCGCCGCACTTCAAAAATGCTGCAGCCACCCTTGCACATCTCGCGAGATGTCCGGCGCTGCAGCGGTCGGCGGGATGCGCGCCGCTGCCTTCCCCGTCACGAATCGTAGAGGCAGACGCGCAGCCGGTGACCGTCCGGATCGAGCGCGACGAAAGTCGGACCGAAATCCATCTCGGTCAATTCCTGAGCAATCTGCAGCCCTTCCGCTTTCCATTTGTCGTAATGCGCGCGCATCGCGCCCTCGTCCTCCACCATGAAAGCCAGTTCCGATCGATGGCCAGATGCCGTCGGCTCCGGCGCGACCGTGTGTTCGGCCCAAAGCCCGAGCGTGAAGCCGCCGGGGAGTTCGAAGGACGAAAAGGTCTGGTAGGCGACGCGCGGTTCTTGTTCGAGGATCTTGCGATAGAACTCGACGCTTGCCAGCGGGTCCTTGACATAAAGTACGATGAGATTTGCCTTGGCCATGCTCTGCCTCCTTGTTGCGGGAGTTGCAGGCTAGGGTCGGCCGCTGCCAACTTATGTCAGTATCGTGCAGCGCGCATCAGGAGCCGATCGTCCGTCGGTTCGAGGCGGCAATATTCTGGCTGGCACGCCAGTCCTTCATCAGCACCTGGCGGCGGCGGGGGTAGCGTGCCTCGGTGACCGTCATCCGGCGCATGCGGTCGGCGCGGAAGTGTCGGAAGTCCAGGCGGAGTTCACACCAGGCCATGACCATGCGGACATTTTCGAAGAAGCCGAGCGCAAAAGGCCAGATCGTCCGCTCCGTTTCGCTGCCATCGTTGTCGACGTAGCTGAGTTCCACCTTGCGTTCGTTGCGGATCGCCCGCCTGAGCGCGGCGATGTCGACGCCGTTGGTGGCCGGCGGGCTCGGCCCGACGAGCAGGGTGGAACTGTCCAGCTCGTCGCGAAGCTCGGCCGGAAGCACCGCGGCGATCTTGGCGAGCGCGTTCGCTGCGGCACCCGCGAGGTCGTCGTCGGTGCGCTTGGAGACCCAGCGCGATCCGAGCACCAGTGCCTCGATTTCCTCCGCCGAGAACATCATCGGCGGCAGCATGAAGCCGGGTTTCAGCACATATCCGAGCCCCGGCTCGCCCTCGATATGGGCGCCCTGGGCCTGCAGGCTTGCGATGTCGCGATAGAGCGTTCTGAGGCTGACGCCGGTTTCCTCCGCCAGCTTCTGGCCGCTCACCGGCTGGCGGTAGCGCCTCAGCACCTGCAGAAGATCGAGCAACCGTTCGGAGCGGGACAAGCCGAGCGCCTCCTATCGCCATCCTGACGCCATCACGCCCGCTCGCCCCAGGCGAGCCAGTCGCGCATCAACTGATGCGCAATCGCACCCTTCGGCGGCGGAATATGCTCGTCGCCGGTATCGGCAACGCCGGTCGAGCGTTCGAGCATCGCGATCGTTTCCTCGCGGGTGAACCAGCGCACGTCCTCCAGCTCCTGCTCGTCCCGCTTGATGACGGTCGATTTCGCCTCGGCATAGCAGCCGATCATCAACGTGTGCGGCATCGGCCAGGGCTGCGAGGCATGGTAGCGCACCCGGCCGATATGGATGCCGGATTCCTCGTGCGTTTCGCGCCGCACCGCGTTTTCGATCGTCTCGCCGGGCTCGACGAAGCCGGCGAGGCAGGAATACATGCCCGGCGCGAAATGCGGGCTGCGGCCGAGCAGGCAGAGATCGCGTTCGAGGTCGATCGTCATCATGATGACGACCGGGTCCGTCCGCGGGAAGACCATATGGCCGCAGGCGGTGCAGACCCGGCGGTAACCGCCGGCCTTGCCTTCCATCGGGCCGGCGCAGCGGCCGCAGAAGCGGTTGTTGGCGTTCCAGGTAATCAGGCTCGAGGCCTGCGCGAACTGCCCGAGCAATTCCTCCGGCAGCATCTGCTGGCGGTAGAGCGTGCGGCCGTCGGCAATCTTGAAGGGCTCGCCGATCGTCTCTTCGGTGAGGCCGGTCGACACCGCAAGCCGTGGCTCGCCGTTCGGCAGGTAGCCGAGCAGGATCGTCTCGTCGAGCACCGGCTCGAGCCCTTCGAGTTCGTAAGGGGCGAACAGCGGATCGATGATCTTCTCGTCGTGCTTGACGATCAGCTTCGGTCCCGAGAAGGCCAGGAAATGGGCGCCCGGGTGCTTGAGCGCCACTTCGACGCAATCGTCGGCGCGGTGCTCGGACTGGCGGTCCAGGTGGTTTTCGGAAAAGGCGACGAGGGTGCTTGGCTCCGGATGTGGGCTACGAAGGTCAAAGATCGATTTCGTCATGTTCAGAGGTTTTCCAGAATGCGCGCTGCGAAGGCCTGATGTTCTTTCTCGTCCCACGGCTCCGACTTGCCGAAGCCCCAGACTGGCCCCGGCCAGTTCGGGTCGCCGTCGTTGCGGGCAATGATATGCACATGTAGCTGCCGGACGATATTGCCCAAGGCGCCGATATTGATCTTTTCGGCGCCGGTGACCTTCTTGAGGGCGGTTGCCGCCGTCGTCGTCTCGAAGGTCAGCATCGTCTGGTCGAGCGGGGTCAGGTCGAAAATTTCCGAAATGCCTTCACGCTGCGGAATGAGCACGAGCCAGGGCCAGCGGCGGTCGTTCATCAGCCGCATCTGGCAAAGGCCGATCGAGGCGATCGGGATGCCGTCGCGTTCGAGCCGGTCGTCAAGGGTGAAGGTCGCCAACGCATTCTCCTCGGGCAAACACAACGGATTCGCCTTGTTTTGCATATCGATATCAGTTTTTTGATGGCTTGGCTTGCATTTGCTTTCGATATTGCCGATATGGAAGCCGGGAGGTTGGTGGTGGACGAGCCACTCGCCAACCGGGTCAGGTCCGGAAGGAAGCAGCCCTAACGAGCCCCGGCACGGGTCATCGTGCCAGCCTCCCACCTTTTCCGTCCTGTCGGGACAAGAGTTCGAACAGCGGCAGGGTCGATGAGCGACGACACGTCCATTTCATCCGTTGAGAAACCGGCCGCCTACCGTGTTCTGGCGCGCAAGTACCGCCCCAAGGATTTCTCCGACCTGATGGTCGGCCAGGAGCCGATGGTGCGCACGCTCACCAACGCTTTTGAAACGGGGCGCATCGCGCAGGCCTACATGCTGACCGGGGTGCGCGGGGTCGGCAAGACCACCACCGCCCGCATCCTCGCCCGCGCGCTGAACTACAAGACATCGGACACCGACAGGCCGACGATCGACCTGCGTGTGCCGGGCGAGCATTGCCAGGCGATCATGGACGGCCGCCATGTCGACGTCATCGAAATGGACGCCGCCTCGCACACCGGTATCGATGACATCAGAGAGATCATCGAGCAGGTGCGCTACCGCCCGGTTTCGGCGCGCTACAAGGTCTACATCATCGACGAAGTGCACATGCTCTCAACCCAGGCCTTCAACGGCCTGTTGAAGACACTCGAAGAGCCGCCGGAGCATGTGAAGTTCATCTTCGCCACCACCGAAATCCGAAAAGTCCCGATCACGGTCCTGTCGCGCTGCCAGCGCTTCGACCTGCGCCGCATCAGCGCCTCCGATCTCGTCGGCCTGTTTTCGACGATCCTCGGCAAGGAAGGCGTTTCCTTCGATCCCGAGGCGCTCGCGATGGTGGCGCGTGCCGCCGAGGGCTCGGCGCGCGACGGCCTGTCGCTGCTCGACCAGGCGATTGCGCACGGCGGCGGCGCGGTCGAGGTCGAGACCGTGCGCTCCATGCTCGGCCTAGCCGATCGCGCCCGTATCGTCGATCTCTTCGACCATATCGTCAAAGGCGACGCTGCTGCGGCGCTTCAGGAATTCACCGCACAGTATGAGGCCGGCGCCAATCCGACGGTCGTGCTGACCGACCTTGCCGATTTCACCCACCTCGTGACGCGCATGAAATACGTGCCGGATGCGGTCAACGATCAGTCGCTGAGCGAGATCGAACGCACCCGCGGCGCCGTCTTCGCCGAAAGCGTCGCCGTTACGGCGCTCTCGCGCATCTGGCAGATGCTTCTGAAGGGCATCCCGGAAGCCGAAAGTTCGTCGCGCCCGGCGGGTGCGGCCGAAATGGTGCTGATCCGGTTGGCGCATGCCGCACATCTGCCGGCGCCGGAAGAGGCTGCGCGGCGTCTGCTCGAGCTTTCCGGTGGCGAAGGCGGCGGTGCCCGCCCGGGACCGGCCGGCGGCAGTGGCGGCGGAGCGCAGGCCTCGGCCTCAGGCCCGGTTTCGGCGCAGGCCAGCCAGGCGATGCCGGCGCAGCGCCCGACGAGCAATGGCGCGACGATGCTGCGCGCCGTGCCGGATGCGGCATCTGAGCCGATCACGGTCGGCCGTATCGAGGAACGGCCGATGGCCGTTGCGGCCGCCAAGCCCCAGCCGTCGGTGCCGGTCAATTCGATCGCGGATATCGCCGAGCTTTGTGCCAAGAACCGCGACATCAAGCTGAAGACGCTGGTGCGCGGCTTCCTGCGGCTCGTGCATATCGAGCCCGGTCGTCTCGACGTCAACGTCTCCGACGACGCGCCGAAGACGCTGCTCGGCGAGGTGGCCGTCAAGCTCAAGGAATGGACCGGCATCCATTGGATCGTCAGCTACAGCCGCGAGCCGGGCGAGCCGACGTTGATCGAGGCCGAGCAGCGGGCGCAGGAGCAGCGCGTCAACGACGCGCGCCAGGATCCGGACGTTGCCGCAATTCTTGCCCGGTTCCCGGGCGCAAAGATCACCGACGTGCGCATTCGCACGGTCGAGGAAGAGGCCGAGAGCGTTGCTCCGGCGACAGCCGAATCCGCCGATGGCGATATCGTCCCTGGCGACGACATCGAATAGTCCCGTCTGCGAGTAGAAACAGAACAACAGGAGACGACGATGCGCGACATCATGGGGATGATGGGCAAGGTCAAGGAAATGCAGGCCAAGATGGAGAAGATGCAGGCGGAGATCGCCGCAATCGAAGTCGACGGCACTTCCGGCGGTGGTCTGGTGACCGTTCGCCTCGACGGCAAGGGCACCCTCAAGAGCCTGAAGATCGACCCCTCGCTCTTCAAGGAAGATGATGTCGAGATCCTCGAAGACCTGGTCGTTGCCGCCCACAAGGACGCCAAGGACAAGGCCGAAGCCCTCCAGGCGGAAAAGACCCGCGAGCTGACCGCCGGCCTACCGATCCCGCCCGGCATGAAGCTGCCGTTCTGATCGATTCCAACGGCTTCGAGCGGGATGCGGGAAGAAAACCGCACTCACTTTTTCCTCGTCCCGTTCATGGATCAGGGCTCGGCGGAGTGTCCGGTCGTGGCGGGTTCGCGCCGCGCGGATTGGTATCCATGCTGGCGGTAATCCTGAGGTCCACCTTCTGGCTCGATGCCGGCGGGATCGGACGCCGGTCGAGTTCGGCGCCGAGCGCTGCGAGCTTCCGGGTGAGTTCATCAAGCGCCACGCGATCGGCCTTCGAGACTCCGACGAGGCCGGTCGGATCGTATTCGGTAAGGATCGCCGGATAGTCGATCCTGTGCTCCGTCGCCGGCTCCATGTAGCGATTGGAGAGCTTGCGCAACTGCTCGGCGAGCGTCGGCAGCATCGTCATCGCCCGGCGCCATCGGTGTTCGTTGAAGTCGAAATTCGTCAGCACCACGGCGCCTGCCTTGTCGCCGAGCCTGCTCAAGAAATTCACCGTCTCCGCATTCATGTCGAGGTTGAGACCGCCTTCCTTGGCGTCATCGAGCCTCACTTCGACGATCCGTTCGCTGTAGCCATGCAACTGGCTTTGCAACGTGTCCTGCCAGTTACGGGCCGTGTCGAGGATCGCGCCGACGAAAGCGAAGAGCCCCTCGATCGGATAGACCGGCGTTGCCTTGCCCTCGGCGGTCCGCCGCGGCAGGTGAACGCGGCTGCCGCCCGAACCATCCTCGTCCTCTCCGTGGCGCCTCGCATCGTAGCTGGTGAGCGAGATGCCGAAGGTCGGCCGACCGGGCAGCAGTCCGTCGAACATGTGGATCGGAAAGTTGCTGGTGATGCCACCATCCGAGAACAGGCAGCGGATATGGGTCGACGGGTCGCGCCGGGTGGCCGCCCGGAGCGAATAGTCGAAGCGATGGAGCGGCACGGCGCGGATCAACCCTGGGAAGCTGAGGCTCATGCGGGCGATGATCGCCACCGGCAGCTTGCTTGCCGGCGGCAATTGGTAGAAATCCCGCGTTCCGTCCGCGGCGGCGATGTCCCGGGGTTTGCTCTCCTTGATGAGGTAGCTCATCACGGACGGGGGAAACAGCTTCTCGAATTCCGACCTACGGTAATTGTGCACCCGATCGCCGAAGGGCAGTTCATAAGGGCGGCGCGAGGAGAGGTCGGTCGTGACGCTCTTCAGCGTGATGTCGTAGCGTTCGAGGTCGCCAATGGTCAGAGGTCGGGCTTCCCCGTCCGGCCGCACGGAGCCGGCAATCGCTTCGATCCGTTCGGTGATCCAGTTGGTGAAGGCCGGCTTGTCGCTGCCCGGTTGCGTCAGGCCACTGCAGAGGCCGAAGTCATTGGCCGGCAGCACGACGGCGACCGCGCGATAGAGTTGGTAGGCGAGCTGTGCGATCGCGCCGATGAGCGCGATGAGCACCCCGAGAATGCCGAGCGCGAGGTTGGCGGCTGCGACGCCTGCGACGAATAGCGCGAGACCGGGAAGGACGGCGAGCAGCAGCGACAGATGAAACACCTTGACAGCCTCGAGGGCCACGGCCGCTGCCTTGCTCCGTTTCGTCCGTACCATCGCCATGCCGATGTGAAACAGCGGCGCAGTTTCCGGCGACGGCTGGAAGAAGGTGGGGAGGTTGGCGGCAAGCTCCGCCGGCATCGCATCGATGAGCGCGAAGCCGGCGTTCTTTTCCTCGGGCGCGGCCGCGCTCTGGCGCCGGTATTCGGCGGCGGCCGTCATGACAGCGGCGATGGCGCCGGCGGACGTGCCGCCGATATGCATGAAGCGATAGCGCGTCGCGAGCTCAGTGATCGCGCGGGGAAAGACGACTCCTGATGTGATGCCACCTTTCATGATCAGGTCGCATTCATCGCTCGGCGCGGCATAGCGGAAAGGCGTATCGGTCATCGTAGCCTCCATCTGCTGCCATCAACAATAGATTGTACCAGGCCCGAGTGCACGCCGATTCGTGGTTTCTGACCCGCCGACCGAAAGAGGGCACTGGCCTTGCGTCCCTTCCTCAAAGGGCCGCCTGGCCGTGCGTCTGCACGAGCGCGGCAACGATCGCCGGTGATCGCTGCACGCTGGGGCTGCTGGCATCGCATCACCACACTGCGAAGACGATTCCGTTCGCACGCGATATGAGCTAAAAGCGCGGCATGGCAAAACGAGTCACCGGCCCCGAAATCGAAAAACTGATCCAGCTGCTGGCAAAGGTCCCGGGGCTCGGGCCGCGTTCGGCCCGGCGCGCCGCCCTCCATCTCGTCAAGAAGAAGGACCAGTTGCTGGGCCCGCTCGCCGATGCGATGGGCGAGGCGCACCGCAAGGTCCGGATCTGCTCCTGCTGCGGCAATGTCGATACGATCGATCCCTGCACCGTCTGCTCCGACGAGCGTCGCGACCGGTCGGTAATCATCGTCGTCGAGGACGTGTCCGATCTCTGGGCACTGGAACGTGCGGGGGCGATGAATGCCGCCTACCATGTGCTCGGCGGCACGCTTTCGCCGCTCGACGGCGTCGGCCCTGACGATCTCAACATCAAGGGGCTCGTTCAGCGCGTCGCCAATGGCGGCGTTCGCGAACTGATCATCGCCGTCAATGCGACGGTCGAGGGTCAGACCACGGCGCACTACATCACCGACCAGCTCGAGGGCATGGAAGTGAAGATCACCCGGCTCGCCCATGGCGTACCTGTCGGCGGCGAGCTCGATTATCTCGACGAAGGCACGCTGGCGGCAGCACTTCGCGCCCGCACGTCGATCTGAAGGGATGCAGATGCGTTTGGAATCTCTTGTTCGCTCACTTTTTGCCAGTCGTGCACGAGCCGCCACCCCCCTCTGCCCTGCCGGGCATCTCCTCCACAGGGGGGGAGATCAGGTTGGAGCGAGCGCTCAATTCGACAACGTGGGTTCCACAGACGCGAGTCTTCCCGCAAACCAAAGCGGTTGCCGTCCGTCAATCTCCCCCCTTGTGGGGGAGATGCCCGGCAGGGCAGAGGGGGGTAAGCGCCCCGCGCGCCTCGTCGCGGCCGTCGCCGCGTTCCTTGCCCTTTGCCTTCCCGCTCACGCCGTCACCAAGGCGGATGTTGAAGCTCAATTCCGCACCTGGCTGCAGAACGACCTCTGGCCGGAAGCGAAGCAGGCAGGCATTTCCGCCGGCTCGTTCAAGGCGGCGTTTTCCGAGGTGAAGCTCAATTGGGATCTGCCGGATCTGGCGCCGCCCGGTTTTCCGAAGCCGAAGGAGCAGAAGCAGAGCCAAGCGGAGTTCTCCTCGCCCGGCAGCTACTTTTCGGAAAAGCGCCTGCAGGGTCTCGCGGCGACCGGCCGCAGCCTTGCCTCCACCCATGCCTCGACCCTGAAGAAGATCGAGCGCACCTATGGCGTCCCGGCCTCGGTGGTCGTGGCGATCTGGGGCCGCGAATCCGGCTTCGGTCGTGCCAAGATCCCCTATCCGGTCGTCGATGTCTTGGCGACCAAGGCCTTCATGTCGACGCGGCCCGACCTCTTCCGGCGTGAACTGATCGCGGCGCTGCATATTCTCGATAGCGGCGACGTCGACGAGGCCGCAATGCGCGGCTCCTGGGCCGGCGCCATGGGCCAGCCGCAGTTCATGCCGTCGAGCTTCCTGCAATATGCCGTCGATTTCGACGGCGACGGTCGCCGCGACATCTGGAATTCGGTGCCGGACAGCCTGGCCTCGATCGCCAACTATCTCGTCAAGAAGGGCTGGCAGCGCGGCCGGGACTGGGGTTTTGAAGTGTCGATCCCCGAAGCCGTTTCCTGCGCGCAGGAAGGGCCGGACCTTGCCCGGCCGATCTCGGACTGGGCCGACAAGGGCATCACGCGGATCTCCGGCAAGGGGTTCCCGTCGCACGAGCTTTCGGCATCCTCGATGATGCTGGTGCCGGCAGGCCGGCACGGGCCGGAATTCATCGTCACGCCGAACTTCTACGTGCTCAAGGAGTACAACAACTCCGACCTCTACGCGCTGTTCATCGGCAACCTCGCCGACCGCATAGCCACCGGCGGCGGAGCCTTCCGTGGCAATTGGGGCGACGTCGGCAACATGCTGCGCTCGGACGTTCTCGCCATGCAGAAGGCGCTCGTTGCCAAGGGATATGATGTCGGCAAGGTCGACGGTCTTCCCGGCTACAAGACCCGTCGTTCGCTCGGCGACTGGCAGGCGAAGAGCGGCCTTGCCGCGACCTGCTTCCCCGATGCTTCGCTGAAGTCGAAGCTGCGCTAAGTCATTCCAGCCGCGGAACTGCCGCCGACACGAAAGAGGCCCTGCGTCGCAAGGCCTCTTTCTCTTGTCTCCGTCGATCTCGTTGCAGGCGCTGGCGAACCTGTCAGTGCATATCGACATTGACCTGGCGCTTGTAGCGCTCGTAGTGGGTCGGCACGATTGTCTGGCGCTCGATCATCCGGTGAACCCGCGGTGGTGCCGCGCCGCTGTGCAGCGCCGTCAGCTTGTCGCCGACGGCGGCGTCGGCCTGGGTGCGGCGCTGGTTGTGGCGCACATATTCGACCCAGGTCGGCACGTGGTAGGTCTCGGTCCAGGTGGTCGGGTTTTCGAGGTCGCGCATCAGCGCCCAATGTCCCGCGCCGTCACGGATGCGGATACGCCGGCGTTCCGCCATGGTCGTCAGGAATTCCGGGATGTCGTCATCGGCAATCTCGTAGTCGATCATGATGACGATCGGGCCGCTGCGCGGCTTCAGATCCAGCTCGAGCGGCGGCTCCATGAAGCGGTTGAGTGGATCGAGGTTCAGCGAAGTGAATTCCGGTAACGGCAGCCGGAAGCCGACCACGACGCCAGCGAACATCAGCAGGCAGGAGCCCATCAGCGCGTTGGCGGCGCCGTATTGTTCGGCGGTCGTGCCCCAGAGCCAGCTGCCGCCGGCAATGCCGCCGAAGGTCATCGTCTGGTAGAGCGACAGTGCCCGGCCGACGACCCAGCGCGGCGTCGAAAGCTGCACGGTGGTGTTGAAGAGCGACAGCGCCAGCACCCAGCAGGCACCGGAGACGAGCAGCACGAGACAGCTCAGCCACGCATAGGTGCTGATCGCCGTGATCACGGCGCTGGCGGCAAAACCGGTGAAGGCGATGCGTACGATCGCTTCGCTCGTGAGCTTCTCTCGCAGGCGCGCGCTGAGCAGCGCCCCGCCGATCGCGCCGAGGCCGAAGGCGCCGAGCATCAGGCCGTAGGTGAACGGCCCGCCTTGAACGAGGTCGCGAGCGACGAGCGGCAGGAGTGCGAGGATCGCGCTTGCCGACAGGCCGAAGAGGAAGCCGCGCAGCAGCACCTTGCCGATGTTGGGCGACATGGCGACATAGCGCAGGCCCGCGGATATGGCGCGGCCCAGCGTCTCGCGCGGCAGGGTGTTGGCCGGTACCTCCCGTCGCCAGCGCAGCAGCGCGAAAAGGATCGCGAAATAGCTGAGCGTGTTGGCGAAGAAGGCGGCCGCAGCACCGGCCGCGGCGACGATCGCGCCACCGATGGCGGGGCCGACGCTGCGGGTGATGTTGAAGCCCATGCTGTTCAGCGCCACGGCCGCCGGCAGATCGTCACGCGGGACCATGTCGCCGACCGAGGCCTGCCAGGATGGGTTGTTGAGCGCCGTGCCGCAGCCGATGAGGAAGGTGAAGAGCAAAAGCAGCCAGGGCGTGATCAGCCCGACATAGGCACAGATCGTCAGGAGCGCCGAGACGAACAGCATGAAACATTGCGCCACCAGCATGATCCGCCGCCGATCGAAATTGTCGGCAAGCGCGCCCGAGACGAGCGAGAAGAGCATGATCGGCAGCGAGGTCGATGCCTGCACCAGCGCCACCATGTTCGCCGATGAGGAGATCGAGGTCATCAGCCAGGCGGCGCCGACCGATTGGATGAGGCCGCCGAAGTTGGATGCGAGGCTCGCAATCCAGATTGCGCGGAAGATGTCGTGCTTGAAGGGTGCAAGCGGCGAAATACGGTGGGGCACCTCGTCGTCTCTCTTGTCCTTGATTGTCGTCTCGAAGCAGTTCGATTCCTGTTATAGGCCGGAGGACGCGAAGTGCCACCCGCTGAAACTGACCTTGTTGTCGACGATCTTTGGCTGCGCGCGGATCGAGGCATTTGGAACCGACGGCCCAACGCCTTGCAATTTGCGGCGATGAAGCGTATATGAGCCTCAAATTCTTGATCGGTAGATGAAGAGTGGGCCCGTCAGGACCCGCTCTTTTTTATTAGCCGGTCCGATGAGGAGATGATCGTTTGTCCGATACGACAACGGCTGAAAATGCAAATGAACCGCGCCTGATTACCGAAACCGGTCTCGACCAGCGCATTGCCGATATCATCGAGCCGGTCATCGTGCCGATGGGCTACCGCCTGGTGCGCGTGCGCATGTCCGGCCAGAACGGGCTGACGCTGCAGATCATGGCCGAGCGCAACGACGGCACCATGACCGTCGAGGACTGCGAAGAGATCTCCAAGGCCATTTCGCCGGTGCTCGATGTGGAAGATCCGATCGACAAGGCGTATCATCTCGAAGTGTCGTCGCCGGGCATCGACCGCCCGATGGTGCGCAAGTCCGACTTCTTCCGCTGGCAGGGTCACCTGTTGAAATGCGAGACGTCGGTTCTGGTCGATGGCCGCAAGCGGTTCCGCGGCAAGATCGTTTCCGTCGACGACGATGGTTTCCGGCTCGAGCGCGACCAGCCCGCGTACGGCGAGGAACCTGTCGTCGTCATCCCGTTCACCACGCTTTCCGAAGCGCGGCTGATCCTGACCGACGATCTGATCCGCGATGCGCTGACGGCCGACAAGAAGGCGAAGGCTGCGCGCGCCGCGAACGAGAATTTCGAAGACGAAGATTCACCTATTGAGGAATAAGTCGGGCGGAGCGTGAAGCCCCCTGCAACCCAAACGGAGACAAGACATGGCAGTCAGTGCTAACCGGCTCGAGCTTCTGCAGATCGCGGATGCCGTCGCGCGTGAAAAGGTGATCGACCGCGAGATCGTTCTGGCCGCAATGGCCGATGCGATCCAGAAGGCCGCCCGCTCGCGCTATGGGTCGGAATCGAACATCCGCGCCGACATCAACTCGAAGACCGGTGAAATCCGCCTGCAGCGACTCCTGGAAGTCGTCGAGAAGGCTGACGACTATTCCACTCAGATTCCGCTCGAGCTTGCTCGCGATCGCAATCCGGATGCCAAGCTCGGCGATTTCATCGCCGATCCGCTGCCGCCGATGGACTTCGGCCGTATCGCCGCCCAGTCGGCCAAGCAGGTCATCGTGCAGAAGGTCCGTGAAGCCGAGCGTGATCGCCAGTACGACGAGTTCAAGGATCGCGTCGGCGAAATCGTCAACGGCACGGTCAAGCGCGTCGAATACGGCAACGTCATCGTCGACCTCGGTCGTGGCGAAGGCATCATCCGCCGCGACGAGATGATCCCGCGCGAAAATATGCGCTACGGCGACCGCGTCCGCGCCTTCGTCTACGACGTTCGCCGCGAGCAGCGCGGCCCGCAGATCTTCCTGTCACGTACCCATCCGCAGTTCATGGTGAAGCTCTTCACCATGGAAGTGCCCGAGATCTACGACGGCATCATCCAGATCAAGTCGGTTGCCCGTGATCCGGGTTCGCGCGCCAAGATCGCGGTGGTCTCGAACGACTCGTCGATCGACCCGGTCGGCGCCTGCGTCGGTATGCGCGGCTCGCGCGTTCAGGCGGTCGTCGGCGAACTGCAGGGCGAAAAGATCGACATCATTCCGTGGTCGCAGGATCCGGCGTCGTTCATCGTCAATGCGCTGCAGCCGGCGGAAGTGGCCAAGGTCGTTCTCGACGAAGATGCCGAGCGCATCGAAGTGGTCGTTCCGGACGAGCAGCTTTCGCTCGCCATCGGCCGTCGCGGCCAGAACGTTCGCCTCGCGTCGCAGCTGACCGGCTGGGACATCGACATCCTCACCGAGCAGGAAGAGAGCGAGCGTCGCCAGAAGGAATTCACCGAGCGCACCAACCTCTTCATGGAAGCGCTCGACGTTGACGAAATGGTCGGCCAGGTTCTGGCTTCCGAAGGCTTTGCCGCCGTCGAGGAGCTTGCCTATGTCGATCTCGACGAAATCTCGTCGATCGACGGCTTCGACGAGGAGACCGCAACCGAAATCCAGACCCGTGCGCGCGAGTACCTCGACAAGCTCGAAGCGGAAATGGATGCCAAGCGCAGGGAGCTCGGCGTTGCCGACGAACTGCGCTCGATCGACGGCCTGACGAGCCAGATGCTCGTTGCGCTGGGCGAGGAAGGCATCAAGACGATCGAGGACTTTGCCGGTTGCGCCGCCGACGATCTCGTCGGCTGGAGCGAGCGCAAGGACGGCGAGACCAAGCGCTTCGAGGGCACTTTCTCGAAGTTCGACGTTTCGCGCGCCGAGGCCGAAGCCATGATCGTTCAGGCCCGTCTGGCGGCCGGCTGGATCACGGAAGAGGATCTGGCAAGCGATGAGGCCGAAGGCGAAGAGCCGATCGACGTTGCCGAAGGCGCCGAGCAGGACGCCTAAGGACGATGATCGCCTCTGATGATGCCGACGCCCTGCCCTCGGATAGGGGGCCGAAGGATCGGAACGGCAGCACGCGGACCTGCATCGTCACCCGTGAAAGCGGTTCGCCCGACGAACTGATCCGCTTCGTTGCCGGGCCCGACGGTCGCGTCGTTCCCGATCTGAAGCGGCAGCTTCCGGGACGCGGCTGCTGGGTGAAGGCCGAGCGGGCGCTCGTCGAAAAGGCGGTGGCGAAGAAGTTCTTCGCCCGCGCCCTGAAGGCGGACGTCAAGGCCGACGCGACGCTTGCCGACGAGGTCGACCGGCTGCTCGCCGAGCAGTTGGCCGGCATGATGAACATGGCGCGCAAGGCCGCCCAGTTCATCTCCGGCGCGACGAAGACGGAGCAGGCCGTGCGCGGACTTGCGGCGCTTGCCGTGTTCCATGCGGCCGATGCTGCGGCCGACGGCGTGCGCAAGATAGACCAGGCCCGCAAGGCGATGAGCTTCGTGGCCGACGACGAAACAGAAATACCTTCGTTCCGTCCCTTCACCGGGGCGGAAATGGAGGGCCTTTTGGGAAGTAATGCTTTTATCCATGCCGCAGCGCTTGCAGGGCAGGCGGGTGAGGGTGTAGTGAAGCGCGCAATCATGCTCGAAAAGTACCGAGGATCCGTCCCGGTCCGGGCCGAAGGCGGCGCTGGCAAGCCACAGCAATGACGCGCGTCACCGGCGAGTGCCGGCATCGCGGGTATTGTTTGAGACAAATTGGAAGACGGGGTCGGGTGATACGCATCCGGGCCTGATCGCTAGGAACGGAACGGAATGACCGACGACAAAGACGACAAGACCATCAGCGTAGCAGGCAAGAAGACGCTGACCCTGAAGCCCCATGGGGTTCAGCAGGGAACGGTGCGTCAGGACATGGGCCGCGGCCGCACCAAAGCGGTCGTGGTCGAGACCAGAAAGCGCCCGACTTCTTTCAATCGGCACAAGGACGAGCGCCCGATCACGCCCGTGAGCGCGGCTCCTGCCGCACGTCCGGCAGAGCAGCGCCCTCAGCAGCCGCAGCCTTCGGGCCGTCCGGCGCCGCAGCCGCAGGCACATCAGCCGCGCCAGGAGCAGAACCGCCCGCGCGTCGGCGTCGTCCTGAACGATCTCTCCGCCGGTGAGATGGAGGCCCGTCGTCGCGCCCTGGCCGAAGCCCAGATCCGCGATGCCGAGGAAGCCAAGCGCCGCGCCGAGGACGAAGCCCGCCGCAAGCGCGAGGAAGAAGAACGGATCCTTCGCGAGAAGGAAGAGGCCGAGCGCCGCGCCGCCGAAGAAGCTGCGCGCGCCGTTGCCGAGAAGCCAGCCGAACCGGTCGCGGAGCGCCCGGCTGCTGCCGCGGTCGCGGCACCGGCGCCCGCCGCCGAGCGTCGCCCCGACAATCGTCCGCAATCGCCGCGTCCGGCACCGGCTGCCGCACCGCAGGCACCTGCGGGCGTTGCCGCCCGTGGTCGCCGCAGCGATGACGAAGACGATGATCGCGGCTCGCGCAGCAATGCCGGCCCGGCGCGCGGCAAGGTCGTGCGTCCTGAACCGGCCAAGGTTCCGGCCCGCCCGAAGGGCGACGACGGCCGCCGCCAGGGCAAGCTGACGCTGACGGCTGCGGTCGACGAGGACGGCGGCCAGCGCAGCCGTTCGCTGTCGGCCATGCGTCGCCGCCAGGAGAAGTTCAAGCGCAGCCAGATGCAGGAGACCCGCGAGAAGATCTCGCGCGAAGTCATCCTGCCGGAGACCATCACCATTCAGGAACTGTCGCAGCGCATGTCCGAACGCGCCGTCGACGTCATCAAGTACCTGATGAAGGAAGGTCAGATGATGAAGCCCGGCGATCTGATCGACGCCGATATGGCAGAACTCATCGCCGGTGAATTCGGCCACACGGTCAAGCGCGTTTCGGAATCCGACGTCGAAGAGGGCATCTTCAACGTTTCGGATGCGGAAGAGGAGATGCTGCCGCGTCCGCCGATCGTTACGATCATGGGTCACGTCGACCACGGCAAGACCTCGCTGCTCGATGCGATCCGCCATGCCAACGTGGTGGCCGGCGAAGCCGGTGGCATCACCCAGCACATCGGCGCCTACCAGGTCGAGCAGAACGGCAACAAGATCACCTTCATCGACACCCCCGGCCACGCGGCGTTCACCGCCATGCGTGCCCGCGGTGCCCAGGCGACCGATATCGCGATCCTGGTGGTTGCCGCTGACGACAGCGTGATGCCGCAGACGATCGAATCGATCAACCATGCCAAGGCGGCTGGCGTTCCGATCATCGTGGCGATCAACAAGATCGACAAGCCGACGGCGAATGCGCAGAAGGTTCGCACCGAACTGCTGCAGCACGAAGTCTTCGTCGAATCCATGGGCGGTGAAGTTCTCGACGTGGAAGTGTCCGCGAAGAACGGCACCAACCTCGACAAGCTCCTGGAAGCGATCCTGCTTCAGGCCGAAATTCTCGACCTCAAGGCCAATCCGAACCGGACGGCCGAAGGTACGGTGGTCGAAGCCGAGCTTGATCGTGGCCGCGGTGCGGTTGCGACCGTCCTCGTCCAGAAGGGCACGCTGAAGCCCGGCCAGATCATCGTTGCCGGTGATCAGTGGGGCCGTGTGCGCGCGCTCGTCAATGACAAGGGCGAACACGTCAAGGAAGCTGGTCCGTCGATGCCGGTCGAGGTTCTCGGCCTTTCGGGCACGCCGGCTGCCGGTGACAAGTTCGCCGTCGTCGAAAACGAAGGCCGCGCCCGCGAGATCTCCGAATACCGCCAGCGGCTTGCCCGCGAGAAGGCGGTTGCTCGCCAGTCCGGCTCGCGCGGTTCGCTCGAGCAGATGATGAGCCAGCTCCAGACCTCTGGTCTGAAGGAGTTCCCGCTGGTCATCAAGGGCGACGTGCAGGGTTCGATCGAAGCGATCGCCGGTGCTCTCGAAAAGCTCGGAACCGACGAAGTGCGTGCGCGCATCGTGCATTCGGGTGCCGGTGGTATCACCGAGTCCGACATCTCGCTCGCCGAAGCGTCGGATGCCGCGATCATCGGCTTCAACGTCCGCGCCAACGCGCAGGCCCGTTCGGCCGCCGAGCGTGCCGGCATCGAGATCCGCTACTACAACATCATCTACGATCTGGTGGATGACGTGAAGGCGGCGATGTCGGGTCTGCTCTCGCCGGAGCGTCGCGAAACCTTCCTCGGCAACGCCGAGATCCTGGAGGTGTTCAACATCACCAAGGTCGGCAAGGTCGCGGGCTGCCGCGTCACCGAAGGCAAGGTCGAGCGTGGCGTCGGCGTCCGTCTGGTTCGCGACAACGTCGTTATCCACGAAGGCAAGCTCAAGACCCTCAAGCGCTTCAAGGACGAGGTCTCGGAAGTCAACGTCGGTCAGGAATGCGGCATGGCCTTCGAGAACTACGAAGACATCCGCGCCGGCGATACGATCGAGTGCTTCCGCGTCGAGCACATCACGCGGACGCTTTAAGATCCGTCCGATTAGAGATTATGCGGGCGCCGGGTTATCCTTCGGCGCTCGCATTTTTTTGAGGTACCGTCCATGAGCAAAGCCACATCCTCTGCCCCCTCCCAGCGCATGCTGCGCGTCGGTGAACAGGTGCGTGCCGCCATTACCCAGGTTCTGCAACGTGGCGAGGTCCGCGATCCCGTGATCGAAAAGACCGTCATCGCGATCTCGGAAGTGCGCATGTCGCCCGACCTGAAGATCGCCACGGCCTATGTCACGCCGCTCGGCGTGCCCAATCATGCCGAAGTCATCGAGGCGCTCAACCGCAATGCCAAGTACATTCGCGGCCGCCTCGGCCCGCAGCTTCGGCAGATGAAATACATGCCCGACGTTCGTTTCCGCGACGATACGAGCTTCGACAACTACAAGAAGATCGACGCCCTCCTGCGCTCGCCGGAAGTCAGCCGCGATCTCGACCAGACCAGCGAAGACGAAGAATAGTAGATTTCATGTCCAAACCGCGTAAGCCCAAGGGCCGCCCGATTTCGGGCTGGCTGATCCTCGACAAGCCGCTCGACTTCGGCTCCACCGAAGCCGTCTCGAAGATCAAGTGGCTGTTCAAGGCCCAGAAGGCCGGCCATGCCGGCACGCTCGACCCGTTGGCCTCCGGCATGCTGCCGATCGCGCTCGGTGATGCGACGAAGACCGTCCCCTACGTGATGGACGGACGCAAGATCTACGAATTCACCGTTGCCTGGGGCGAGGAACGCTCGACCGACGATCTCGAAGGCGAGGTCACGCACTCGTCGAGCGAACGGCCGAACGAAGAGGCGATCCGCGCGCTGCTGCCGAAGTATACCGGCGTCATCAGCCAGGTGCCGCCGCAATTCTCGGCGATCAAGATCGACGGCGAGCGCGCCTACGATCTCGCCCGCGACGGCGAGACGGTCGAGATCCCGGCCCGCGAGGTCGAGGTACACCGCCTGACGCTCCTGGGGGCCACCCCCAATCTCGCGCATTTCGAAATCGAATGCGGCAAGGGCACCTATGTGCGCTCGCTCGCCCGCGACATGGGGCGCGACCTCGGCTGTTTCGGCCATATCGCCTCGTTGCGCCGCACCTTCGTCGCGCCGTTTGGCGAAGAGGATATGGTGCCGCTCGCCGATCTGGTGGCGCTGGAAAAAATCGAGAGCGACGAGGACCGCCTTGCTGCGCTCGACGCGTATCTGATCGAAACCGGCGAAGCGCTTTCCAACCTGCCGCATGTCGCCGTCAACGACGATCAGGCGCATCGCCTGAGAATGGGCAACCCGATCATTCTGCGCGGCCGCGATGCCCCGCTTGCGACGCCTGAAGCCTATGCGACGGCACGCGGCAAGCTGGTTGCCATCGGCGAGATCGCCGAGGGCGAGTTCCGGCCGAAGCGTGTTTTCGCCACCGGCTAAACGCCCGGAAGCGTTTGCCTTTGCCCCATCCTTGACGCATGATCCCCGGCATGGGCTTCTAATCCATCCGAGGTGATTCCGTTTCCTTGCCGTGCTCCAGACCCGAATGGCGATCACGCCGCCTTCGACAGCGTCCGCCGAACGCGGCTGTGCCCGCTGGCTCGCAATGAAGACGGACGGCTGAGGTGACGGGCGTGTCGGAAGAAGGAAAACGAAGGACGGCGAATGGCCTGTCGGCGATCGTCGATCTCCTTCGTCATCGCCTGACCCGGCCTTTCAGCTTTTACCTGACGTCGCTGCTCCTGGTAGCCATCGTTCCGGCCTTCATTTTTTCGCTCGTGGTGCTGAAGCGCAGCGTCGATCAGCAGGAGCAGGTGATCACGGCGCTGCTGCAGGCCTCGACCGGGTCGGTCACCCGTATCGTCGAGCGTGACATCGAAGGCATGCTGACCACGCTGAAGGTGCTGTCGACATCACAAGAAATCGAAGACGGCAACATGGAGGCCTTCTACGGCAGGGCCTCGACCGCGCTTGCCGAGACGGATTCCTACCTGATCGTCATAGATCGCAAGCACAACCAGTTGCTCAACACGCGCGTGCCTTTCGGCGCACAGCTCAACAAGGCCTCGGATCCGGACTCCGTCGAGCGCGCCTTCACCAACAGTGGTGCGCCACTCGTCTCCAACGTCTTCTTCGGCCAGACCGCGGGAAAATGGGTGTTCAACGTTTACCTGCCGGCGAAGTTGTCGACCGGCGAGGAATATGTGCTGACGTTGACGCAAAACGCCGAGAACATGGCCAAGGCCGTTAACCGCGATACGCTCTCCCCCGGCTGGAATGCGGCGCTGGTCGATAGCGCGGGCAAGGTCATCATCTCGTCGGACGCAGCCGTGAAGGCCGGCGAACCGTTCTTCCTCGACACGGTGCCGGCGATCAGCATTGGCGTCAGCAATATCAAGGAAAACGGCACGGAATATCGCGTCGCGACCGAGTTCTCCGTCGTCACCGGATGGCGGATCATTGCCTGGGCACCGAGCGCAACCGTCGATGCGCCGGCCGTCTGGTCGTTTCTCTGGCTGTCGCTCGGCGGCATCATTTTCGCCGGCATCGCGATCGCCGGCTCGCTGGCGATCGCGCGGCTGTTGTCGCAGGGCGTCAAGCTGGTGGCGCAGGATGCGCGCCGTCTCGGCGCCGGCGAGCGGATCGAATCCCGGCCGCACATGATATCCGAGGTCGAGCAGGTCTCGACGGCGCTGGCACGCGCCGCCGCGGCGCGCAGCAAGGCGGAAAACGAGATCCGCTTCCTCATGCGCGAAGTGGCCCACCGCTCGAAGAACCAGTTGACCGTCATCCAGTCCATGCTGAACCAATCGGTCTATTCGGCCGAGAGTGCCGCCGACTTCGCCGAATCCTTCCGCAAGCGTATTGCCGGGCTTGCGCGCTCGACGGACCTGATGATTGCAAATGCGGCGCAAGGCGTCGATTTCCGCGAGCTCGCCCAGAACCAATTGCAGCCGTTCACGCCCGACGATCCGAAACGCCTGATCCTTTCCGGCCCCGCCCTGAGGCTCGACACGCAGATCTCCCAGACGCTCGGCATGGCCCTGCACGAACTTGCGACGAATGCCACCAAATACGGTGCGCTTGCCAACACCACCGGGGTCGTCAAGCTGAGCTGGTCGCTGGAGGACGACGGCATTGCCATTCGCTGGCGGGAGGAGGGCGCGGATCTCGCGGGCAAGCCTTTGGATCCGGTCCGCAAGGGCTTCGGGACCTTGGTATTGGAGCGCATGCTCGGCATGGCGCTGAACGCCGCCCTGGAGCGGATAATGCATGCCGACGGCATTGAGTGGCGGATCACCATTCCCCGCGACGAGAAGGAAGAAGAGGCATGAAGGCAAACGGAGGAGAGCGCTCGCGATGAAACCGTCTTTCGGTCGTCTGTTGGTGCTGGCCGTAATCCCGGTGCTCCTCCTGTCAACGGGTGGGCCGGCGCGCGGTATAGAAATCGCTTGCACCGTCGCGGACCCGACCGGGACGCCGCTCAACATCCGCGACGCGCCGAACGGTCGGGTCGTGATGACGTTGTCGAACGGAACGAGGGTGAAGAGGACCGGAGAGCGCAATCTCGGAGGCAAGCGCTGGTCTCTGGTCGCCAACGAGGCCGGCGCGCTTGGCTGGGCTTTCTCCGCCTATCTCGATTGCGTTTCGGTCAATCGCGACCCGCAGAAATCCGCACCGATGCGACCGCGCCCGACGAGCAACTGATGCGTCCTGCCGGCCTCCAGGAGGGCCGGCTCATGACCCTTTCCTTTTTCATCCATTTCGTTTATAGGCACGCCAGCAAAAGGCGCATGCCAGTTGCGTTCACGGCCGCAGCTGGACGACATCCCGGCTGAAGGCGTCCCGAAATCCTCGAAATCGAAAGGATCATCCGATGTCGATTACTGCAGAGCGTAAGGCTCAGCTCATCAAGGAATTTGCAACCGTCGAAGGCGATACCGGTTCCCCGGAAGTCCAGGTTGCTATCCTGACCGAACGGATCAACAACCTGACCGAACACTTCAAGGGCCACAAGAAGGATAACCATTCCCGCCGTGGTCTGCTCGCGATGGTTTCCAGCCGTCGTTCGCTCCTCGACTATCTGAAGAAGAAAGACGAAGCGCGCTACAGCAAGCTGATCGGTGCCCTGGGCATCCGTCGCTAAGCGACTTGTCCGGCGGGTCATTGCGGCCCGCCGGCTTTTTTATGGAGCGGTGCACGCTCGACGAATGAACTCTCCGGCCGCCCAGGAAGCGTGGCTTCAGGAGAGAATCCAGCGAACCGGATGGGCCGGTTTCGCGGATCAACCGATGGCCCGTCATGGGGCAGGATTGCAGGATGCTTCGGCCCTGCTTGCCGGAACGCCGCTGATGAGCGGTCCGGCGAAGCGGAAACAAGCCGATTTCAAGCGTGAAGCCTCCCGTTGTCTTGCCCGTGATGCGCCATTTCATGCGGCCCCTCGACCACCCGCGCTGCAACAGCCGCGGAAAGGTCCGCCGCACACGAAGGACAGAACATGTTCGATACCCACAAGGTTGAAATCGAATGGGCTGGGCGTCCGCTCAAGCTCGAAACCGGCAAGATCGCCCGCCAGGCTGATGGCGCCGTTCTCGCCACCTACGGTGAAACCGTCGTTCTCGCGACCGTCGTTTCGGCCAAGGCGCCAAAGCCGGGCCAGGATTTCTTCCCGCTGACCGTCAACTACCAGGAAAAGACCTACGCCGCCGGCAAGATCCCGGGTGGCTACTTCAAGCGCGAAGGCCGTCCGAGCGAAAACGAAACGCTGGTTTCGCGCCTGATCGACCGTCCGATCCGCCCGCTCTTTCCGGAAGGCTACAAGAACGACACCCAGGTGATCGTCACGGTCATGCAGCATGACCTCGAGAACAATCCGGACATCCTGTCGATGGTCGCCGCTTCGGCTGCGCTGACGCTGTCGGGCATCCCCTTCATGGGCCCGATCGGTGGCGCGCGCGTCGGCTACATCAACGGCCAGTACGTTCTGAACCCGCATCTCGACGAGATGGACGAATCGACCCTCGACCTCGTCGTCGCCGGCACCCAGGACGCGGTGCTGATGGTCGAATCCGAAGCCAAGGAACTGCCGGAAGACATCATGCTCGGCGCCGTCGTCTTCGGCCAGAAGGGCTTCCAGCCGGTCATCGACGCGATCATCAAGCTTGCTGAAGTTGCCGCCAAGGAGCCGCGCGAATTCGAGCCGGAAGACCATTCCGCCCTCGAGAACGCCATGCTCTCGATCGCCGAAGACGAGCTGCGCAACGCCTACAAGATCACCGAGAAGGCTGCCCGCTACGCTGCCGTCGACGCCGTCAAGGCCAAGGTGAAGGAACACTTCCTGCCCGAGGGCATCGAGAACCCGGCCCATACGGCTGAAGAAATCGGCGCCGTCTTCAAGCACCTGCAGGCCAAGATCGTTCGCTGGAACATCCTCGACACCAAGAGCCGCATCGACGGCCGCGATCTCGAAACCGTTCGTCCGATCGTCGCCGAAGTCGGCGTCCTGCCGCGCACCCACGGCTCCTCGCTCTTCACCCGCGGTGAAACCCAGGCGATCGTCGTTGCCACGCTCGGCACCGGCGAAGACGAGCAGTACGTTGATTCCTTGACGGGCATGTACAAGGAAAACTTCATGCTGCACTACAACTTCCCGCCCTTCTCGGTCGGTGAGACGGGCCGCATGGGTTCTCCGGGCCGCCGCGAAATCGGCCACGGCAAGCTTGCCTGGCGCGCCATCCACCCGATGCTGCCGACGGCGGAACAGTTCCCCTACACGCTGCGCGTCGTCTCGGAAATCACCGAGTCGAACGGCTCGTCCTCGATGGCCACCGTCTGCGGCACCTCGCTGGCGCTGATGGATGCCGGCGTTCCGCTGGCAAAGCCGGTTGCCGGTATCGCCATGGGCCTGATCAAGGAAGATGAGCGCTTCGCCGTTCTCTCCGACATCCTCGGCGACGAAGACCACCTCGGCGACATGGACTTCAAGGTCGCCGGCACGGAAGCCGGCATCACCTCGCTCCAGATGGACATCAAGATCGAGGGCATCACCGAAGAGATCATGGGCATCGCGCTCAACCAGGCCAAGGGCGGCCGTCTCCACATCCTCGGCGAAATGGCCAAGGCCATCTCCGAAAGCCGCGGCCAGCTCGGCGAATTCGCTCCGCGCATCGAAGTCATGAACATCCCGGTAGACAAGATCCGCGAAGTCATCGGCTCCGGCGGCAAGGTCATCCGCGAAATCGTCGAAAAGACCGGCGCCAAGATCAACATCGAAGACGACGGCACCGTGAAGATCGCCTCCTCGTCCGGCAAGGAAATCGAAGCGGCCCGCAAGTGGATCCACTCGATCGTCGCCGAGCCGGAAGTTGGCCAGATCTATGAAGGCACGGTCGTCAAGACCGCCGACTTCGGCGCCTTCGTCAACTTCTTCGGCGCCCGTGACGGCCTCGTCCACATCTCGCAGCTCGCCGCCGAGCGCGTTGCCAAGACGACCGACGTCGTCAAGGAAGGCGACAAGGTCTGGGTCAAGCTCATGGGCTTCGACGAGCGCGGCAAGGTTCGCCTGTCGATGAAGGTTGTCGACCAGGCGACCGGCAAGGAAATCGTTGCCGAGAAGTCTGAGAAGAAGGGCGACGGCGAAGCCGCCGAATAAGCAGGCTTCACCCGAATGCATTCGGGGCGCGGGGCGGATCGCTCCGCGCCCCTTTCTTGTAGGAAGAGACGGATAGACCGATGAGCCGAGATGCGTTGAAGACCCTGTTTTACCCGTTCGATAGCGGCGTGATCGACCCGCCGGGCGAAGGCGAGCGCGTTCTCTTTCTCGGCGCCGAGGCTGGCTACAGGCTGCCCCAGGGCTTCGAAGCCTCGATCGCGGCCGTGCAGCCGCTGAGGCCGCTCTATCGCGCCCTGGAGGCCGTACGCGCCGATGTGTCGCCGGAGATCACCGGGGAGGACTACGACGTCACGCTGGTGCTCTGCGGCAAGCACAAGGGCGAGAACGAGGACCGGATCGCCGAGGCGTTGAAGCACACGCGTGAGGGCGGCCTGATCGTCGTTGCCGGCGGCAAGGAAGACGGCATCCAGTCGCTGAGGAAGCGGATCGCCAAGTTCGAGTGGGACGGCGACCACCTGCCGAAATATCACGGTGTCGCCTTCTGGTTCACCCGCCCGGACGACGTCACGGATGCCGTACACAAGCTCGCCAAGGTGCCGGTACGTGTCGAAGGCCTGTTCGAGGCGTCACCAGGCATGTTCTCGCACGATCGCATCGATGCGGGCTCGGAACTGCTCGCCTCGCGCCTGCCGAACGATTTCCACGGCCATGCTGCCGATTTCGGCGCCGGCTGGGGCTATCTCGCCGTCAAGCTCGCCGAAGCCTCGCCGGGCCTCAAGGGCGTCGATCTCTTCGAGGCCGATCACGAGGCATTGGAGGCTGCCCGCGTCAACATGATGGCAAATGCCCCCTCGACGCCGGCGCGCTTCTACTGGTTCGATCTGACGAGCGAAGAGCCGCGCGACAAGTACGATCTCATCGTCATGAACCCGCCCTTCCATGAGGCCCACGCCGCCGAGCCGGCGCTCGGCATTGCCATCATCAAGACGGCGCTGAAGGCGCTGAAGCAGGGCGGCAAGCTAATGCTGGTCGCCAATCGCGGCTTGCCCTACGAGCAGGTACTGGCCGAGAACGCCAAGGAATACGGCGAAACCTGCCGCAACGCCCGCTTCAAGGTGCTCTGGGCGAAGCGCTGAAGACCATTAAAGCATTCGCGCAAAAGTGCGCAGCGGTTTTGCGATAACGACATGCGAAATATCAAAGGCTTAAAGCACAAGGAGCGAATCTGAAAGATCGCGACGCGCTTTAAGGATCAAGCAACGAGCCGGGCCATTCGCCCGGCTCGTTGCTTTCTGGGCCCGTCGCTCCGGCCGGCGGGCAGCGACAGTTTGCCTGTTGCCATCACCCCTGTTCGGGCCCACCATGACGCCGTCGGTGTTTCTCGTCGGAGGATGAGTGCGATGACGTCGGGAGTGAACAGGCCGCCCTTGACCGAGGATGCGGCCGAGGCTGTCGCCAGGGACATCAAGCATGCCGAGGGACATGGAGCCACCTCCGAAGTGCCCATGTCGTTCCTGAAAAGCCTTTATCATCTGCCGCTGGATCCGGGGCGGCGCACCCATACGGGATTTGTCGTGCTGGCGGTCATCGCCGCCTTGTTCGTGCTGTTCGTCTTGGTTTGAACCGCCCATCAATGACGAAGCCCACGGACTACAGCGCCGCGCGTCTAATCAGACGCGCGGCGCTGTAGCAGTTTGATTTGCTGCATGTTTCCTTAAATCGAGGTCGATTTGAGGAAACATGCAGCAGGCTGATCCGTGGGCTTTGTCGTGCGTTTCCGCTTGAACGCCTTACCCTGAGCGCCTTACTCGGCGTCGGCTGTCCTGAGCGTGTCGAGGGACGGCATCGAGGTGATGTTGTAGCCGGAGTCGACGTAATGGATCTCGCCGGTGACGCCGCGCGACAGATCCGACAGCAGATAGAGAGCCGAATTGCCGACGTCGTCGATGGTGACGGTCCGGCGCAGCGGCGAATTCTTCTGCTGCCAGGACAGCATCGCCCGGGCGTCGGAAATGCCGGCGCCGGCAAGCGTGCGGATCGGGCCGGCGGAGATCGCGTTGACGCGGATGCCGCGCGCACCGTAATCGGCGGCGAGGTAACGCACGGAAGCCTCGAGCGCGGCCTTGGCGACGCCCATGACGTTGTAGTTCGGCATGACGCGCATCGAGCCGCCATAGGTGAGCGTCAGCATCGAGCCGCCGTCGTTCATCAGTTCGGCCGCGCGCTTGGCGATCTCGGTGAAGGAGAAGCAGGAGATCACCATCGTGCGGCTGAAGTTGTCGCGCGAGGTGTCGGCATAGAGGCCCTTCAGCTCGTTCTTGTCGGAGAAGCCGATGGCGTGCACGACGAAATCGAGCTTGCCCCAGCGCTCCTTGATCGCAGAGACCACGGCATCGACGGACTCGATGTCTTCGACGTCGCAGGGAAGCAGGAAGTCGGAGCCGAGCTCGGCGGCCAGCGGCTTGACACGCTTGCCAAGGGCTTCGCCCTGGTAGGTGAAGGCGAGTTCGGCACCCTGCGCCGCAAGCGCCTTGGCGATGCCCCAGGCAATGGAATGGTTGTTGGCCACACCCATGATGAGGCCACGCTTTCCAGTCATCAGTCCCGTCATCGTGTTATCCGTTGTAGCGCTGGAAAACGAGCGTGGCATTGGTGCCGCCGAAGCCGAACGAGTTCGAGAGAACCGTATCGATCTTGGCGTTGTCGATGCGTTTGCGAACGATCGGAACGCCCTCGAATTCGGGGTCGAGTTCGCTGATATGCGCGCTTTCGCCGATAAAGCCGGCCTGCATCATCAAGAGGCCGTAGATGGATTCCTGCACGCCGGCAGCACCCAGCGAGTGGCCGGTCAGCGACTTCGTCGACTGGATGTGCGGCATCTTGCTGCCGAACACTTCGCGGATCGCGCCGATCTCCTTGCTGTCGCCAACCGGAGTCGAGGTGCCGTGGGTGTTGATGTAGTCGACGTCGCCCTTCACCGTCGAAAGCGCCTGGCGCATGCAGCGGATCGCACCCTCGCCCGAAGGGGCCACCATGTCGTAACCGTCAGAGGTCGCACCATAGCCGACGATTTCGGCATAGATCTTGGCGCCGCGGGCCTTGGCGTGCTCGAGTTCTTCGAGCACGAGAACGCCTGCGCCGCCGGCAATGACGAAGCCGTCGCGGTTGACGTCATAGGCGCGCGAAGCCGTCGCCGGCGTCTCGTTGTATTTCGAGGACATGGCACCCATGGCGTCGAAGAGGTTCGACATGGTCCAGTCGAGATCCTCGTGGCCGCCGGCAAACATCACGTCCTGCTTGCCCCACTGGATCATCTCGGCCGCATTGCCGATGCAGTGCGCCGAGGTCGAGCAGGCCGAAGAGATCGAGTAGTTGACGCCGTGGATCTGGAACCAGGTCGCGAGCGTTGCGGAAGCCGTGGACGACATGGCCTTCGGAACGGCGAACGGGCCGATGCGCTTCGGGCTGACGTTCTTGCGGGTGATGTCGGCGGCGTCGACGATCGTACGGGTGGACGGGCCGCCCGAGCCCATGATGATGCCGGTGCGCTCGTTACGGGCAACGACCGACTCTTCGAGGCCGGAGTCGGCGATTGCCTGCTTCATCGCCACGTGGTTCCACGCGCCGCCCTGCGACAGGAAGCGCATGGCGCGGCGGTCGACGAGCTCGGTCGGGTCGAGCGACGGAGCGCCCCAGACCTGGCACTTGAAGCCGTTTTCCGCGAAATCGGGAGAAAACGTGATACCCGACTTTGCATCGCGCAGCGACGCCGTGACTTCGTCGGCGTTGTTTCCGATCGAGGAAACGATGCCGAGGCCCGTGACAACAACCCGTCTCATGATACTGACCTTTTCTTTATTTCGTTCGGTGCAGGCAGGCCTGGTCCTTACTCGGCCTTATCCTTCGACAGCCCGACACGCAGGTCGGTTGCCTGATAGATAGTCTCGCCATCGGCCTTCAGCCAGCCGTCGGCAGTGCCGAGCACGAGCCGGCCGCGCATGACGCGCTTGAAGTCGATGCCGTACTGCAGCAGCTTGGTTTCGGGGCGAACCATGCCCTTGAATTTCACTTCGCCTGTCGAGAGCGCCATGCCGCGGCCGGGCTCGCCGAGCCAGCCCAGGAAGAAGCCCGTCAATTGCCACATGCCGTCGAGGCCGAGGCAGCCCGGCATGATCGGGTTGCCCTGGAAGTGGCAGGGGAAGTACCAGTCGTCGGGACGCACGTCGTATTCGGCGCGGATGAAGCCCTTGTCGAAGGCGCCGCCCGTTTCGGAAATCTCGGTGATGCGATGAACCATCAGCATCGGCGGCAGCGGCAGTTGCGCGTTGCCGGGGCCAAACAGCTCGCCACGGCCGCAGGCCAGGATTTCCTCGTAGCTGAAGCTGGATTGTCTGGTGGTCATGAATAGGTGCTTCCCCGAATGACTTAACGTGTTATCCGATCTGCTTTAGAGCAAGTTCGGCTTGAAATGAAGCGCGGGGAACCCGGATCTTCTCGTTTCCGGCCCGGTCACCGCCGCCTCAGATGGCATTTTCGTTCCGCCGTCGCTTACAGGATCAATGTGGGCGCGACCAGAGTTAATTGCCAACCTTCCCCGAGTTTGACCGGTTTTTCAGGCTTTGCAACGCATGTCTGGATGAGAATCTATTGAAAGCGCGGGGCGCAAAAGTTATATCGCAACGGAAGTATTGTGAATTTCGCCGGGATACATGGAACGACCCTTGATGACGAAAGCAACAGAAGTGAGTTCGGAAGAAAGGCTGCGCCACTCAGGCCTCCGTCCGACCCGTCAGCGCGTTGCCCTCGCCGATTTGATCTTTGCCAAGGGTGATCGCCATCTGACCGTCGAGGAATTGCACGAAGAAGCTGTGATGGCCGGGGTGCCGGTTTCGCTGGCAACCGTCTACAACACGCTGCACCAGTTCACCGAAGCCGGCATGATCCGTGTCCTGGCGGTCGAAAGTGCCAAGACCTATTTCGACACCAACGTGTCGGATCATCATCACTTCTTCGTCGAGGGTCAGAACGAGGTTCTCGATATCCCCGTCAGCAACATCCAGATCGACAATCTCCCGGAGCCGCCCGAGGGCATGGAGATTTCGCATGTCGACGTGGTGATCCGTCTGCGTCGCAAGAATGGCCGCTGACATCGGCGCAGGTCTGGGAAAAGTGTGAAGCGGTATTCCGTCCGGAACGGCATAGCTTCAAACTGGCCCGCAGGGCGATCTTCAAGATAAGTTGATCGCTCGGCCTTCGTGTCGATCGTGCCCCAAGTCACATCACATCGTCCGGATCTCGGCCCGGCAGCGCCTTGCCCGTCGGCAGCGTCCAGCCGTATTTGAGCGCGCCGCCGCGCACGATGAAGGCCGAAATCACGCCGAGCGTCGATGCCGCCGTAAGCGGCAAGCCGGCCATCGTCGCCAGAACGAAGGCGCCAGCGCCGATCAATGCGGCGGTGACATAGACTTCCGGCCTGAGCAGCACCGAAGGCTCTCCGGCGAGCAGATCGCGCAGGATGCCGCCGAAGGTGGCCGTCAGCATGCCGGTAACGAGCGCGACACCCGCGGAGCCCGTAGCCGCAAATCCCTTCGCAGCACCCATGACGCAATAGGCCGCAAGGCCGATCGCATCGAGCCATACGAGGACCCGGTAGCGCGAGTCGAAGAGATGGGCGGTGAAGAAGAGGATGACCGCCACCGTGGCGCAGACCAGCAGATAGGTCGGATTGGTAACCCAGAAGACCGGAGCCGCGCCCAAAACGACGTCGCGCATGGTGCCGCCGCCGATGCCGGTCACCGAGGCGAGGAAGAGATAGCCGATGATATCGAGCTGCTTGCGTGATGCCGACAACGCTCCGGTCGCTGCAAAGACGGCAACACCGGCGTAGTCGAGGATTTCGAGGATCGGCATGGGCGCTCCGGACTATAGAATCGGCGGTTCCCCTTGAAGCTGGGCCATCTCGTGCCCCGGCGTCAACTCTCAGGGCGCCGGCAGGATCGAGGCTGTCCGGCCCGTGAGATAGTAGCCGATGAGCCCGATCCATTCGCGCACCGCCGTCGTCGTCAATTGGGCGTTGAGCGACGGCTGGGTGAAGTCGAAGCCGAGGCCAAGCTTGCCGCTGGTGCGGTAATCCGCCGGCCAGGGAATGACGGGGATATCGAGGGCGCGGAAGAGCGCGACCGAACGCGGCATGTGGAAGGCGGAGGTAACGAGCGCGCAGTTCGAAAGCCCATGCGCGGCCAGCAATTCCTTGGTGTTGCGGGCGTTCTCGAAGGTCGTGCGCGATTGCACTTCGCGAATCAGCCGCTCGCCGCCGGCGTCGAACGCCGCGAGGAAGCTTTCCGACGCCTCGGCATCTCCGGCATAGGCGCCACTGAACGAGCCGTCGCCGCCGGACACGAGAATACGCGCCTCGGGATAGTGCTTGGCGAGCGCCAGGGTCTCGATGAAACGGTCCGCCGCCTGGTTGAACTCCGTGCCGCCGCGGCCCTGCCATCACTTCGTTCTCGAAGGCGCCGCCGAGCACGATGATGCAGGAGAGCGAGGCAGGTGGCGCCGGGTGAGGAAAGCGATCCTCCAGCGCTTGCAGGGCATAGGGGCCGGCAGTGGTGAACAGCGAAACAAAGAGTACCAGCGCGCCGAGGCCGCAGAAGACAATACCGGTGCGGCGCAAGCCCGCGGCTGTCGCCAGCAGTCCGGCAAAGACTGTGAAGAACGAGAAGGACAGCGGCTGCGCCACCAGCCAGAAGATTTTCGAGATCAGGAACATGGGCATCAGCTTCCGCGTTTCGATGCTTAACAAATCATAAGCGCGCATCGGAGCGGCCCGGGCCGTACCGATGTGTGACTGTGCGGATCGGCGGTCGCGTTCGCACAAGGTCGCCCGCGTAACATGCTCATCCGAACGTTGCACGGGCGGCTGCGGCCACCACTTTCATTTGAAGCCGAAAGGAGTATCATCCGGGAGATGACCACGATATCGGGCTTCAGATCCCAGTTGTTTCGTGCCGCCAATGAGGTTCATGAACTCACCCCATTACAGGCACAACGGCTGCTCGAAGGCGCAGTGGCGCTGATCCGCTGCATGCGCGAACAGACCGGCATGGAACCGAACACCGAAGCGCCCGATGTCACCAATGTCCTGCTCGACATTGCCGCTTCCGTGCCAAACCGGTCGGAACGCGAAATCCGCAACGCCCTGCTCGAGTCGGCCGACATCATCCGGCTGCTGACCATGATCCTGGACTCGCTGGACGAATTGGGGGGCAGCGAGGGACCTTGAAGGTCCAAGAACGTTCAATCGAAGGAGAAATTTGGTGGAGCTAAGCGGGATCGAACCGCTGACCTCTTGCATGCCATGCAAGCGCTCTCCCAGCTGAGCTATAGCCCCATATCGGGTTCCGGCTGGGCCGGTCCGGGAAGTTCGTCGGGCTGTTGTGCCCGGCGAGTGGCGGCTTATTACTTCCCCTTTTTGAGGATGGCAAGCCGAAAAATGCGTGGCCTGTGGATTTATTTGCAGTCCGGGCCGATTTTCTCCCGTCCGGGCCGTAAAGGCCGAGGACGGGAGCATTCCTATGTCATTTGAAGCGCTTAGACGTCTTCTTCGTCGTCGGAAACGCCGATGAGACCGCTCATGTCGTCGTCGTCTTCGTCCTCGTCGGTTTCGAGGAAGGTGTCGTCGTCGTCACCGTCGATTTCGACATCGTCGTCGCCGAGATCCGGCAGGTCGTCGCCGCCCGCTGCCTCATCATCGGCATCCTCGAGCGAAACGAGTTCGACTTCGGTGTTCTCCGCATCGACTTCCGTGACGTCTTCTTCTTCTTCCTTCTCGAGCACCTTGGCGACCGAGCTTTCTTCGAAGAAGGACAGCGGGTAGGACTTGCCGGTGTAAGGCGAAACGATCGGATCACGGTTCAGATCGTAGAATTTGCGCCCCGTTTCCGGGTCGATGCGCTTTGTTCCAAGTTCCGGTTTTGCCACAGTCAAAGCCTCTTGAATGGCCGGCCGTGCCGGCGCTTGCCGGAAAAACCGGCGGGTGGAAAGGGTATCAAGCTTATGATGATTAGCCGGTCCCCATAATCATCTTGACAGCATCTGTCAAAGACAAAACTTGCAAGCGCCTTGGCGCCGGCCCGCAAGGATGCCTTACGCGCTGCATTGTTTTCTTCAATCCTATCGATCTAAGAATAAAGCGGGCAGCCGTTCATGTGCTGCCGCGACTTTGGCGGGCCTTCGAGCGCGCGATACTGTCTTGCATGTTTCGAGGATACTGCATGTCGCAAGGATTGGGCCAAAGCCCCGCCACCGCCCGCAAATCCGACGGCCTCAAGGGGTCGACCCGCATTCCCGGGGACAAGTCGATTTCGCATCGGTCGTTGATGCTGGGTGCCCTTGCCGCTGGCGAGACGCGCGTTACCGGCCTGCTCGAAGGTGACGACGTGATCGCCACGGGCCATGCGATGCAGGCCATGGGCGCCGGGATCCGCAAGGACGGCGACACCTGGATCGTCAACGGCGTCGGCAACGGCGCGTTGCTTGCGCCGGAAGCGCCGCTCGATTTCGGCAATGCCGGCACGGGTTGCCGGCTCATCATGGGTCTCGCCGGCGTCTATGATTTCGAAACGACGTTCATCGGTGATTCCTCGCTCGGCCGGCGGCCGATGGCGCGCGTGCTCGATCCCTTGCGCGAGATGGGCGTGCAGGTAAAGGCGGCTGCCGGTGATCGTCTGCCGGTGATACTTCGCGGACCGAAGACGCCGACGCCGATCACCTATCGGGTGCCGGTCGCATCCGCCCAGGTGAAATCGGCGGTGCTGCTCGCCGGTCTCGATGCGCCGGGCATCACCACCGTCATCGAGCCGGTGCTGACCCGCGACCACACGGAACGCATGCTCCGCGGATTCGGCGCCGAACTCTCGGTGGAGACCGATGCCGCCGGCGTCCGCACCATCCGGCTCGAAGGTCGTGGCCGGCTCGTCGGCCAGGAGATCGAGGTGCCGGGCGACCCGTCCTCGGCGGCTTTCCCGCTGGTTGCGGCACTGGTCGTTCCGGGCTCTGACATCACGATCCGCAGCGTGCTGATGAACCCGACCCGCACCGGCCTGATCCTGACCTTGCAGGAGATGGGCGCCGACATCGAAGTGATCGACATCCGGCAGGCCGGCGGAGAAGACGTGGCGGATCTGAGGGTGCGCCATTCCGAGCTGAAGGGCGTCACGGTGCCCGAAGAGCGCGCAGCCTCGATGATCGACGAATATCCTGTTCTCGCTGTTGCCGCCGCCCTTGCCGAAGGCGCGACCGTCATGAGCGGCCTCGATGAGCTGCGCGTGAAGGAGTCCGATCGCCTCGCCGCCATCGCCGCGGGCCTGAAACGCAGCGGTGTCGATTGCGATGGGGGCAAATCCTCGCTTGTTGTCCGCGGCCGTCCGGGCGGCAAAGGACTAGGCGCTGCTTCAGGCGCGGTCGTGAAGACCCATCTCGATCATCGCATCGCCATGAGCTTCCTTGTCCTGGGGCTTGCCTCGGAGCACCCGGTTCAGGTCGATGATGTGTCGATGATTGCGACGAGCTTTCCGGGGTTCACGGATCTGATGACAGGGCTGGGGGCAGAGATCGCGTGAAGCCGACGACGCCGGCGCTCCAACCCAGATCGCGGCTGACAATCGCATGCCGGGATCGCGAAGACCTCTTGACCTTGCGGTGGGACTTGGACTTCTTGCAGTCGCTGTGGCGGTCTTTGCCGCTGGAGGAAGGCCGGACCGGCGAGGCGCTCCGCTGGCTCTCCGGTGAGGGGAGTAGCTTCGGTATCGAGAAGATATTCGTGGAGCCGCATCTGGCGCAAAGACTTGGCGTTGAGGCCGAGTCCATTAGGTTTCAGGGTTGCAGGGCCGCCAGGCACGACGACCATATACATATGCAGGTTGGAAAATGACGTTCACCATCGCCATCGACGGGCCGGCTGCGGCCGGCAAGGGCACGCTCTCGCGAAGGATCGCCGAAGAATACGGCTTTCACCATCTCGATACCGGGCTGACCTATCGGGCCACCGCCAAGGCGCTGCTGGATGCGGGCCTGCCGCTCGACGACGAGGCGGTGGCCGAGAAGATGGCGCGCGAGGTCGAGCTCGCCGGGCTCGACCGCTCAGTCCTTTCCGCCCATGCGATCGGCGAGGCAGCGTCGAAGATCGCGGTCATGCCGGCGGTGCGGCGGGCGCTGGTCGAGGCGCAGCGCGCCTTTTCGCTGCGCGAGCCCGGAACCGTTCTCGACGGCCGCGACATCGGCACGGTCGTCTGCCCCGATGCGCCGGTAAAGCTCTATGTCACCGCCTCGCCGGAAGTGCGGGCGAAGCGGCGTTATGACGAGATCGTCGGCAACGGCCAACAGGCTGACTATGCGGCCATCTTCGAGGACGTGAAGAAGCGCGACGAACGCGATATGGGCCGCGCCGACAGTCCTTTGCGGCCTGCCGACGACGCGCACTTGCTTGATACGTCCGAAATGAGTATAGAGGCGGCGTTTCAGGCCGCGAAGACTTTGATCGACGCGGCGCTGATGAAGAAGATCTGAAGAAGAGCCTATCTCCGACGCTGTCAGGGTCGCTCCTCTTGCATAGCCTGAAATTCCGTCCACGCGCCGGATTGCTCCATGATTGGGGCGGACTGGGTTCAGGCCTGTTCAACACCAGCCCCCGGCGCATGTGCGTCTCGAACGAGATGCATGCAGGAGATTCCATGTCTGCTACCAACCCCACCCGTGACGATTTCGCCGCCCTTCTCGAAGAATCCTTCGCGAAGACCGATCTCGCCGAAGGCTATGTTGCCAAGGGCATCGTTACGGCCATCGAAAAGGACGTCGCCGTTGTCGACGTCGGTCTGAAGGTCGAAGGCCGCATCGCTCTGAAGGAATTCGGCGCGAAGGCCAAGGACGGCTCGCTCAAGGTCGGCGACGAAGTCGAAGTCTATGTTGAGCGCATCGAAAACGCGCTCGGCGAAGCCGTTCTGTCGCGCGAAAAGGCCCGCCGCGAAGAGAGCTGGCAGCGCCTGGAAGTGAAGTTCGAAGCCGGCGAACGCGTCGAAGGCATCATCTTCAACCAGGTCAAGGGCGGCTTCACCGTCGATCTCGACGGCGCCGTTGCCTTCCTGCCGCGCAGCCAAGTCGACATCCGTCCGATCCGCGACGTCACCCCGCTGATGCACAACCCGCAGCCCTTCGAAATCCTCAAGATGGACAAGCGCCGCGGCAACATCGTCGTATCGCGTCGTACGGTTCTCGAAGAGTCCCGCGCCGAACAGCGTTCTGAAATCGTTCAGAACCTCGAAGAAGGCCAGGTTGTCGAAGGCGTCGTCAAGAACATCACCGATTACGGTGCGTTCGTCGACCTCGGCGGCATCGACGGTCTGCTCCATGTCACCGACATGGCATGGCGCCGCGTGAACCATCCGTCGGAGATCCTGAACATCGGCCAGCAGGTCAAGGTTCAGATCATCCGCATCAACCAGGAAACCCACCGCATCTCGCTCGGCATGAAGCAGCTCGAGTCGGATCCGTGGGATGGCATCGGTGCGAAGTACCCGGTCGGCAAGAAGATCTCCGGTACCGTCACGAACATCACCGACTACGGTGCGTTCGTCGAGCTGGAGCCGGGCATCGAAGGCCTGATCCACATCTCCGAAATGTCCTGGACCAAGAAGAACGTACACCCCGGCAAGATCCTGTCCACGAGCCAGGAAGTCGACGTCGTCGTTCTCGAAGTCGATCCGACCAAGCGTCGTATCTCGCTCGGCCTCAAGCAGACGCTCGAGAACCCGTGGCAGGCATTCGCGCATAGCCATCCGGCTGGCACCGAAGTCGAAGGCGAAGTCAAGAACAAGACCGAATTCGGCCTGTTCATCGGCCTCGACGGCGATGTCGACGGCATGGTCCACCTTTCCGACCTCGACTGGAACCGTCCGGGCGAGCAGGTCATCGAAGAGTACAACAAGGGCGACGTCGTTCGCGCTGTTGTTCTCGACGTCGACGTCGAGAAGGAGCGCATCTCGCTCGGCATCAAGCAGCTCGGCAAGGACTCGGTCGGCGACGCCGCCGCTTCCGGCGAACTGCGCAAGAACGCCGTTGTTTCGGCTGAAGTCATCGCGATCAACGATGGCGGCATCGAAGTGAAGCTCGTCAACCACGAAGACATCACCTCGTTCATCCGCCGCGCTGACCTCGCGCGTGACCGTGACGAACAGCGTCCGGAGCGTTTCTCGGTTGGTCAGGTTGTCGACGCGCGCGTCACCAACTTCTCCAAGAAGGACCGCAAGATCCAGCTGTCGATCAAGGCTCTGGAAATCGCCGAAGAGAAGGAAGCCGTTGCTCAGTTCGGTTCGTCCGACTCGGGCGCTTCGCTCGGCGACATCCTCGGCGCGGCTCTGAAGAACCGCCAGAACAACGAGTAATCGTTGCCTGACATCTGAACTGGAAAACCCGCGGAGAGCCATCTCCGCGGGTTTTTCTTTGGCCGAATGCTTGTTCGGTTTGGACTCTCAGCCGAGGCCGCCGAGCCTGCGATAAAGATCATAGGCGTCGGATGCTTCCGCCGCCCTGTCGTCGAGCGCGGCCTCGTCAGTTGGTTCCGCCCCGTCCGCTTGATCGCGGTCGTCGCCTTCTTCAGCGCCCTGCTCTTCGTCCGGTGTTTCGTCTTCCGATCCGCCAGGCATTTCATGGCTGAGGTTTTCGGTTTCCGCCGCATCCCTGGCGGCCGGCGGGTAGGGGATCATGGCAAAGGGGATGGCTTCGCGCGGCAGGCCGTTTTCGACCAGCCTGGCGATGACCTGCCGCATCGTCTGTTCGTCGGTTACGCGCTGCGGCAGCGTGTCCGCAGGCGTGCGCTGAGTGGCCTTTGCGTCCTCCGCCTGCTCGTCGAGCAAGGACGGCAAGGCGTTGCCGCCATCCGGCGCCCCGCGCGAGCGGGACGCATCCTTGATCTCGCGTGCCGGTGCGGCGTCCTTTGCCGGAACCGGCGCCGGCGCATCCGTTCCGTCGGCGTGCTCGGCCACCGGCTTGGTCTCGGTGCCGGCAGTGCTTCCGGGCGGGGTGACGCTGTCGCGAATGAGCGTCTTGATTGCCTCGAAAAGCACCCGCACCGGCCGGGTCTCGGGATTGCCGCGTCCGGCCGCCGTTGCTGTCTTGACGCCATTCTCCTCATCGGCATCCGGCATCGGCCCATAGGTGCCATCCGGATCCGCGTCTTCGGCGGATTCGGCCGTCGCATCGGCCTCGGCCGGCGCCGCCGTGGTCTCGCTGGCGGACGCCTCGCTTTCGACATGCCCGGCACCGGCCGATGGGACGGTTTGCTCAGGCTCGGCCCCGGAGGCCGTTTGCGGAGGTGTTTCCTCGACTTCGCCTGCGAGCAGGGCGGCGGCGTTTTCGACCGGCGTGCCTTCCGCGGACGTGGGCTTGCCTGTCGCACGCATTTCGCTTCGCTCAACCGGTGCTGCGTTTCGGCCTTTCGAGGGTGCCTCTGTCGTTCCGGTCCGGTCCGGCTCATCGCCCCGGGGGTCGCGCACGTCGGTGTCGTCGCCGACGCCAAAGGTCTTGCGCAGTACTGTTTGCAGCAGCGCGACCTCGCCGGCGACCGGCATGCGTGCAGCAACCGGGTTGAGAGGCATGGCCGGCTGGAGAGAGGGGTTGCGCAGGATGACGTCGCGCACCTGGGCGGGCATCGACGTGGCGGTGCTGCCCGGCGCGCTCGTCCCATTGCGGATCGCCGGCAGTTCTGCAAGCAAGCCGACCCGGACGGCGAGGCTGCGCCCGCCGAGCTGGCGTTCGAGCAGCCGCCGATCGGAGGCAGGCATCGATTCGAGGAAGGCCACGAGGCGGCGAACGAAATCCCGCCCGCCTTCCTGCGGCAGGGGCGGAAACTTCAGGATGCGCGCCAGGTCCTCCATCAGCCGCACCAGCGCGTCCTTGGAGAGGATTTCGCGGCCCGAGAGATGTCGGGTCAGCGCGTCCAGAATCTTTTGTATGGCTTCGCCGCGCTGCAAGGCGGGCAACAGCGCTGACGGCTGCTGCGCTTTGGTGCTCGTGTCTTCTGCGGAGGTGGCCGCCGCTCGGCCCGTCTGGATGGGTATCAGCATTCTGGTCTCCATCTCGCTTGACCTCGGGTTGACCAATCGTCGTTGGCCGACGAAACGCGGTTGCACGCCTGGACACGGGCCGATTTCCGGCTCGCGTGCGGACTGTTTTCTTCGTCACTTACGGGTCGGCGCCTCATGCGCGTCTACAGCGCCGCGCGTCCTGTGAGGTGCGCAAAGGTCGCTGTCGCTCTTTGGGTTGCTGCATGTTCTTGAAGAAACATGCAGCAGGCCAATGGCCGGACGACCGCGACAACGTCGCGGATGGGGAATCGGCATGATGTCCGAGGTTAGGTGAAAGAGGTTTATGAATTCTTAACCGTGTTTCGATGGCTGCAGCGGTCGACCGCCCTTGCCTGTGGGCGTCAACAGCGCCATCTTCAGCACTTCTGAGGAGTTCCGGATGACCGTTCGTCCCCCAAAAGCCCTTGGCCCGACCTTCTCGACCACCGGCGCCTTCAACGTGCTCGAATATGAACTCATGTCCGAGCGCGCCGATGCGCTCGGCCGGCACGGGTTGAAGGTGGAAAAGGCACTTGACGCGCTGTCGGAGCTAAAGGCGGAGGTGGCTCCGGATCTGCGCGAGCGGCTTCTCGACGAAGCTGCCGATGCCGTTTGGGCCTTCTTCATCCAGCGCGAGATCTGCGGGCTGCGTGACAGCCGTGATGCCGTTCGCCGCTACGGCATCCCCAAGGAGGTCATGGCGCGGCTGGGGATCGTGCGCAGGAAATAATCAGAAGCTCTGCGCCGTCAGGCTGTACAGGCCGTTCTCATCGAAGCGGACCAAAGGTTGCAGCTCGGTTTCGCGGCGCTCGGCGACATTTTTCAGTTCATCCTTGAGACGGAGTGCGCGTAACTGCTCGTTCTGTTCGACCAGCGACTGCTTGTCGGTGCTGCGGGTGGGATCGTTGCGCAGGCTGTCGACCTGGGCTTCCTCAAGCGACCCGGATTCCGCTGCGCTCTTCAGCCGATCCACCGCCTTGGCAGCCTGTGCCTGGCTTTGGGACCCCTTGCCGCTCGTCTCTCCAAGTGCTGTCTTCAACGTCTCGTTTTCCCGGCCGCCCGGGTTCTTGAGCGCCTCCGTCAGTTCGGTGAGGGAGACGCCGAGCTTATCCAGCCCAAGCTGCTTCTCGACCTTGGCGATATCGCTGGGATCCAGGGCCTTGATCTCGTTTTCGAGCGCTCTGGCGAAGGCGGCGTCGGATTTGAATGTCTCGCGGTCGAGGTCGAAGAACTCACCGACCTGGCGAATGAGAGCCGCGCGATTGCTGTTGGGGTCGTTCTGGGTGCGATCGAAGAAATGGGCGTTGATCTTGTCGTTGGCCGCCTTGCGGGCGCCATCGGACTGGACCTGCGCCTTCAGAACCTTGTCGTCCTTGGCACCTCTGGCCTTTTCTTCTTCTTCCGCCTGCCGCTTTTCGATGTCCTTGACGATCGAGCCGACCAAGCTGGTCGTTGCGGTGGCGATCGATTGCTGGGTCGGAAGCAGCATGTTTCATCCCCGGACAGCATCGTGGAGCTTTCCGAAAGTTAGGTCGTTGCGGTTAATGACGGTTTAACCGTGGTCTCCCACAAATCGGGGCGGGTCTGGCACACGCAGTTGTCTCCGCGATCGCGCACGGAGACACGCGTGAGCCGCAATCGCCCTCACGCGGCGTTGCCGAGGTTTCGCCTATCGGTAAGGCGAGTAGCAGACCCTGTAGGTTCCACCGTAACTTAGGAACCGGTTGGTTGCCGGATCGTAGGAGCGGTAGCGCGACATGCACCAGCTCACATGTGAGCCGCCGCGCACGTATCGGTCGCGATAGTAGTAGTTACCGCCGTAGTAGCGGCGCGGGTAGTAGCCGCGGTAGTAACCATAGCGCGGGTAGTAACCGTAGCGCGGGTAGTAGCCATAGCGGGGGTAGTAGCCGCCATAATAACCACCACCATAGTAGCCGCCGGAGCCGAAGTAGAAGCTCAGCCCCGAGCCATAGTACGGTCCGCCCCAACCGTGACGGTAGTAGGGTCCCCAGCCGGAACCCCATCCATGGCCCCAACCGCCGCGCCAGTGGCGCCGGTGGTACACATTCTGGACGTCGCTCTGTGCCTTGATCTGGAGATCGGGCGCCTGGATAGGCATTGCCTGAACGGGCCCGATGGGGGTGATCAGGGAGGTGGCGGCCAAACTGCAGCCGATAACGAAATTGCGAAATCCCGTCATTTTGTCCTCACTTTCAGAAGGCCATGCCTTCCGCTTTTGTCCCGGCCTCTATTACGTTTGTTTTTCTTGGTTTATTCATGGCGGCGGAAGTCGCGGGTCGCTACTGGAACTACTGGATTTCTGTTCGCTCATCCCCCCGCAGCACGATGCGCCGATGCTTCGGCCGTGTGACTGCGGTTCTTTCATGACCAATTCCCGTTTCAACGAGGTACGCGATGCAATTGAAGTTTGGCACCAGTGGTTTGCGCGGCCTCTCCGAGGAACTGAAGGGAGAGCCCTCCGCCCGCTATGCGACCGCCTTTGCCCGGCACCTGATGGCGGCAGGGCACAGCAGGCCCGGCGATCCCATCCTGATCGCCCGCGATTTTCGCGATTCGAGCCCTGAGATCGCGGCCGTTTGCGCCGCTGCCCTGTCGCGCGAGGGGCTGCGCGTCTTCGATTGCGGCACGGTGCCGACCCCTGCGCTGGCGCTTTACGGTCTCGCCAACAAGGTGGCGGGGCTGATGATCACCGGCTCGCATATTCCGGCCGATCGCAACGGCATCAAGTTCTATCGCCCGGACGGCGAGATCGACAAGCAGGACGAGGTTGCGATCAGCCGCATCGCCGACGGTATTGCGAACCAGATCGCCCCGGTCGCCGATGCCGGGACCGGCGAGGATTACGCGGCCCCGGCTGCCGCGCTCTTCATGGAAAGGAATCGGCAATTGCTGCCGGCCGGTGCGCTGTCCGGCCTCAAGGTCGGTGTCTACCAGCACAGCACCGTCGCCCGCGACCTGATCGCCGAACTGCTGGCTGACTTTGGTGCCGATGTCGTGGCCCTTGGGCGCTCGGAACACTTCGTTCCGGTCGATACCGAGGCGGTTTCGGCGGAGACGATCGAGCGGCTTCGGGATTGGGCTCGCGAACATCGCCTGGATGCGATCGTGTCCGCGGATGGCGACGGCGACCGGCCCTTGGTCGCCGACGAAAACGGGCTGCCCATGCGTGGCGACCTGCTGGGCCTGATGGCGTGCGGCTTCCTCGGTGCCAGACTTGCCGTCACTCCGGTCACCTCGAATTCCGGCTTGGAGGGCAGGGAAGGGCTCTCGGTTCTGCGCACCCGCGTCGGCTCGCCCTTCGTCATCGCCGGCATGCAGCAGGCGCTGAAAGAGGGGGCGCAGAAGGTCGCCGGCTTCGAGGCCAATGGCGGCACGTTGACCGCGAGCCCGTTCGTCGTCAACGGCGCTACACTCGAGGCCTTGCCAACGCGCGACAGCTTTCTCCCGATCGTTGCCGCACTTGCCGCCGCGGGCGAAGCCAAGCTTTCGCTATCCGCGCTCGCTGCTTCCTACCGGTTGCCTGTGGCGCTCAGCGATAGGCTCGAAAACTTCCCGGTCGAAACAAGCACCCGGCTGATGGCTTATCTGCGCGGAGACGAGTCAAATCTTGTGGAGTTCCTGTCGCCGATCGGCGGCGTCTCTGCCGTCAGCGACATCGATGGACTGAGGCTGACGCTCGACGATGGCCGGATCATCCATTTCCGGCCTTCGGGAAATGCGCCGGAGATGCGATGCTACGTCGAGGCGGAGTCGTCGGAGGCTGCCGAAGCGCTGCTCTCAAGAGGTCTATCCACAATCCGTCGGTGGGCTGAAACCGCGTCGAACTGAGTTTTTTGCAATCCGACACGAAAACTTCAAAAAGCCTGTTGACACTTCAGCTCTGGCCTTTTACACCCCCGCTCGTCGCCCAGATGGCGGAATTGGTAGACGCGCAGGTTTCAGGTACCTGTGCCGCGAGGCGTGGAGGTTCGAGTCCTCTTCTGGGCACCAAATTCCCTAAGCCAAATCCTTGATTTGGTTTTGAAAAACCCCGGTTACCCGGGGTTTTTTCGTTTCTGGCATTTGGTTGAAAGTCGAACTGGTTTCCCGCCGAGCGGCACTCTCTTTCCCTCACATTGGTTGTACGCCGTCGCTCTTTTCGCGCAACGCGCCTTGAAGCCTTGACCGTCAACATTGATATTCTATCCGCAACGCAAGGCGTGCGGGCCGTGCAAACGCGGTACCATGCAATTGTCCGCCGTGCCGGCGGAACTCAAGCGAGGACAAGGCGATGTCTGAGACGCGTCGCAAGCTGACGACAATCCTATCCGCGGATGTCCAGGACTACACTCGGCTGATGCGTGCCGACGAAGAGGGCACGCTCGCCACGTTGAAGCGCTATCGCGACGCCATGGCGCGGCTGATCGAGGCGCATGAGGGGCGTGTCGTCAACACCTGGGGTGACGGTCTGATCGCCGAGTTCCCGAGTGTCGTGGAAGCCGTGCGGACGGCGATCGACGTGCAGAACGAACTGGCGGGGTGCAACGCCAAGTGCCCTGCCGAGGAACAGATGCTCTTTCGCATCGGCATCAATCTTGGCGATGTGATTGCCGAGGGAGACGACCTCTATGGAGACGGCGTCAATGTCGCGGCGCGCCTGCAGGCCTCAGCACCCGCCGGCGGCATCGTCATCTCCAGCACGGTCTACGACCAGGTGCGCAACAAGGTCGCCGTCGGCTTTGATTTTCTGGGACCGCTTGAAGTGAAGAACATCGATGGCGGCGTGCCGAGCTACGCGGTGCGCATCGGCACGGCCGAGGCACGCCCGGCGCCCGGCGTTCAGGCCCTCGGACGCTCCGCTGGCCAAGCGAGCGGAGATCCCGACCGATCCGGGACGGAGGCAAAGGGTGTCGAGGGGGCAGTTGCGGCGGCCAAGCGAGGATCTCTTCCCGTGCTCGCTGTCATCGTCGCAGGACTGGTCGCGCTGAACCTCCTTACCTGGAATGGTGCGTTCTGGTCCGCTTGGCCACTGCTCGGGTTCGGCACCCTGTCGGGCCTCGCCTGGCTCAAGGCAAATCCGTGGGTCGATCGCGGCATCGGCGTGCTGGCCCTTGCCGGGCTGGTGATCCTTGCCATCAACCTGCTGACGTGGCGCGGCGTGTTCTGGGCCGTTTGGCCGCTGCTCGCCTTTGCCGTCGTCGCCGGTATCCGCTGGGTGACCCGCCAGCGCCGCAGCATCGGGCCATGAGGAACGTTACGTGCTTTCGCGAGAACCGCCCTCGGCCTCTTCCGGGCTGATCGGCGGAGTGCCCACGGGTGCCATTTCTTCCGGTTCGGCGCCGAGCACCTCATAGATCTCCAGCGCGGAGGCGCGACCCTTCGCCTGTGCCGAGCCCAGCGGCCGGAAGCGGATCGCGGTGCCGGCCTGGGCGACGACGGCGCCACTCGCCATGATCGTCGTATCGTAGTTCTTGTTCATGCCCTCAAGGCGGGAGGCAACGTTCACCGTGTCGCCCATCGCCGTATATTGTAGCCGCTCCTTGGCGCCGACATTGCCGACGACGGCGGTGCCAGTGTGGATGCCGAAACGGGTGCGAAACTCCGGCAGCCCCTTCTTGCGCTGGGTTTCGTTGAAGGCGCTGAGGCGCTCCTCGACCGCCAGCGCGCACCGACAGGCATGTTCGGCGTGCTTTTCGTCAGGGGCCGGCGCGTTCCACATGGCGAACACCGAATCGCCGAGGAACTGGATGATCGTTCCCTCGTGCTCTCCCACCGTCTCGCTGAAGATGTCGAAATACTCCGACAGCATCGCCACGACCTCTTCCGGCGGATATTTTTCGCTGAGCGTGGTGAAGTCATAGATGTCGGTGAAGAGTGCCGTCACCTCCTGGCGCCAGGCGGAGCGGCCGCTGAACTGGCCCGATTCGATGCCTTTGCGCACCAGTTCCTTGGGCACGTAGAGCGCGAAGGTGAAGATCGCGTCGCGCGCCCGGTTCATGGCGCCGCCAAGCGTGGAGATTTCGCTGACATGCGACGAGACGTCGATGGGCGTCGTGAAGTCGAGATCCTGCAGCCGGTTGGCGCTGGCGGTCAGTTGGTTGAGCCCCTTGGTGATCAAATGCGCGAGCACCAGCGAGGCGAGAACCGCGAGCGCGACGACCGAGCCGGAAATCGCGAGACCTTGCACGAGCGTCTGGTTGGCCTCGGCCATCAACTCGTCGAGCGGTGCCGCCACCACGGCACGGTTGCCGGAGAGAAGCAGTGCGGATTCGAGCGGCGTCACCATGACCAGATAGGTTCGGTCTCCGACCTCGACGAAATCGGCCTTGCCGGGCGCCGGCGGCTTGAGGCGAATGCTCTGGATCAGCGGGTCGCTCTCGGCCTGTACGATCGGCGCGTCCTTGTCCTTCGCCGCCATGATGCGTCGCATCATTACGCGGTCCGAATGGATGATCGGACGCCCGACGGAATCGAGGATGAAGGAAACCGAGCCGGCGGTCAGCCGTTCGCGGGCGAGGAAATCGGTGATCGTGTCGAGTACGACATCGGCGCCGATGACGATCTTCGGATTGCCGCGATGTGCCTGCGAGATCGTCATCCCGGGCGTTTCGGTCGTGGCGCTTTCGTAGGGGCCTGTCGAAACCGCGGCCGTTCCGTTGACCGCGGCGCGGTACCACGGACGGGTCCGCGGATCGAAGCCGGTGGGCGGCAATTGCCGTTCGGAGAATTGCATGCCGTCCTTGTCGAGGAAGAGCACGCGCTGGAGGGACGTGCCGCTTGCATCCTTTTCCATCGAGCGCACGGCAATGGCGGCACCCCGCGGCGCGTCGAGCGCCATGCGCCAGGCGATCTGCTTGAGGTCGACCACGTGGAAGAAGGCGCCGTTGGGATAGCCGACATAGACCCCGTCGATGTGCGGCGAGCGGGTGATGCCTTCGCGCAGGACCGCGACCTTGTCGTTCATTCGTTCCGGCGGTGGTACCAGGAAGGAGTTGGCGACCGAGGAAACGAGATTGACGAGGGCGGTCGTGTCACCCGAGAGAACCCCCAGCCGGTCGACGAGGCGGCCCATGAAGCCCCGCATGTTGGCTTCGGCGTCGGCGATGGCGGCGTTGCGTGAGCGATGATAATCGAGCCCGACGAGCGTGGCGGAGACGACGATCAGCATCGCAACCATGACCAGGCTGAACAGCGACCGCAGCGAACTGTTCCAGCCATCGTGCTTTCTGCTTTGCCGAGTGCCGGGAGCCGTGTCTGCCATTGTGAATCTCTGCTTCCGTACCGATCAATCGGCGACCACCTTAACGTGCAAGGGCGGTCGTGTGTGCAAGGAAAGTTAAATGCCAATCCCATAAAACACGTTAATCGGCGGGATGCACGCCCCGCCGGCAGGCACTGCGAAAAATCGGTGGTTCAGTTCACCGTGACAGGTTTCGAACGCATGCGGGCGACGGTTTCCCGCTCGGCCCGCTTGCAGCGCATCGGCGGCAGGTTGCGGTCCATCAGGTCCATGTCCTCGAGCACCATGTCGCCCATCTTCTTGAAGGCGCTGTCGAGCGCGCCGGCGCGATGGGCCGAACGCAGGAAGCCCGGCAGGCGCCGGACCGGATGGTCGAGCGGCAGGGGCTCTTCCGGAAAGACGTCGCTGGCCGCCACGATATGGCCGCGTGCGACGGCGGCCATCAGTGCGTCGAAGTCGACGACGCCGGCGCGGCTGAGCAGGATGAAGGCGGCACCCGGCCGCATACGGGCAAAGGCCTTCTCACCGAGGAAGCCTTCGTTCTCGCTGGTGACCGCGGCGACGACGAAGACGAAGTCGCTGTCGCCGAGGACCGTATCGAGCGATGCCGGCTCGACGCCGTTGTCCCTAAGGATCGAAGCCGGCATCCAGGGGTCGAAGACGCGGATCCTGGCGCGAAAGCCGGAGAGCACGCGGTTCAGCGCCTTGCCGAGGTCGCCGAAGCCGATGATGCCGATGTCGGCGCCGGAGAGAAGCCGCGCCGAGCGGTTGCCGTCGCCACGCCAGAGTTCGCGGCCCTCGCGGAAGGCAAGGTCGGCGTCGACGATGCCGCGGGCGATGTTGAGCGCCATGGCGAGGCCGAGTTCGGCGACAGGCTCGGCAAACACCTGGCCGGTGGTCACCACGTGGATGCCGCGTTCGAACAGCACCTCGTAGGGCATGTTGTTGATCAGGTTGCTTTCGACGTTGAGGATCGCCCGGAGCTGGCCCATGCGCTGCAGCGTGGCGTGATCGAGCGGCGGCTGGCCGATGATGTAACGCGCTTCAGACAAGACAGCGTCGCCGAGCCCGGCGATGTCGTCCGGATCGGCTTCGACGATCCGGTAGCGCCGATTGAGATCCTTCAACGCCTCCGGCGTGAAGATCAGGTCGAGCGTGCGCGGAGCGGGTGCGCTGATGGCGAGCGGCTTCGTATCGGACATGGTTCCTCCCACTGCATGTTTCCTTTGATCGTAACTGATTGAAGGATGAAAACACGCAGCAATTCAAAGTGCTAGAGCGACCATTGCGCGTCTGGTAGGATGCGCGGCGCCGTCGGCGGAGGCAGCCGCGGCCGTCGGGTCGCGGAGCATACGAGCGGGTGGCGGCCGATGACGGATCGCCTTAGTAGCCGAGGCCGCGTTTCTGCCGATAGAGCGACGGCGGCAGATCGCTGCCCTGGAAGACCGGTCCATCACCGCGGCGGCAATTGTAGATCGTGTCGTAGACGGGGCGGCCGCGAGCCGTCGATTCGAACGGATAATTGCGGTCGACGAAGGTCTGCTCACATACAATGTGGTTGCCGCCGCCGTTCAGCGGGTCCATCTGGCGCACGCCGGGCAGATCCCGGTAGGTCTGTGCCGGTGCCGGGACGGCGGAGAACCCCAAAGTCAGCGCAAGGGCCGAAAGGGTGAGAGCAGAGCGAAAAGACGTCATTGTCAGGGCTTTCGAACGGGCGACCGGCTGGCGGCACACGGTAACGGTATCGCCGGCGCCAAACTTGCGCTATAGGCGACACCATTTCGTTTGATCTGGGGATTTTCGATGGTGAATGCAATACGGGTCCATGAAGGCGACATTTCCGCGGTTGATGCTGCGCGCTATACGGGCGCGATCGCCATCGACACTGAAACGCTCGGCCTCATCCCCCGCCGTGACCGTCTCTGTGTCGTGCAGCTTTCGCCGGGCGACGGCACGGCCGACGTGATCCGTATCGCCGCCGGGCAGACGCAAGCGCCGAACCTCGTCGCCATGCTTGCCGATCCGGCCCGCCAGAAGATCTTCCATTTCGGTCGCTTCGATATCGCCGTGCTGTTCCACACCTTCGGGGTGACGACGACGCCGGTCTTCTGCACCAAGATCGCCTCGCGGCTGACCCGGACCTACACCGATCGCCATGGCCTCAAGGACAATCTCAAGGAGATGCTCGACGTCGACATCTCCAAGCAGCAGCAGTCGTCCGATTGGGCGGCGGATATCCTGTCGCCGGCGCAGCTCGAATATGCGGCTTCCGATGTGCTGCACCTGCATGCGCTGCGCGACAAGCTGACAGCGCGCCTCATCCGAGACGGCCGGCTGGAGCTCGCCGACGCCTGCTTTGCCTTCCTGCCGACGCGATCCAAGCTCGACCTGCTGGGCTGGGACGAGACGGATATCTTCGCGCACAGCTAGGCCGGCGACCGCAGCGCTGTGGCGGCATGGCGTCAGGGCGTCAGATACAGGATAACGGCATAGCGCGCCGCCTTGCCGATCGAGACGAACAGCAGGAACAGCGGCAGCGGCATGCGCAACAGGCCGGCAACCAGCGTCAACGGGTCGCCGATGACGGGAAGCCAGGAGAGCAGCAGCACGGGCTGGCCGTAGCGGGCAAAGAGCGCCTCGGCCTTTTGCCGGCCGGCCGCCGAAACCGGAAACCAGCGCCGCCCTTCGAAGCGGATGAGAAAACGCCCCAGCGCGAAATTGACGACGGCGCCGAGCACGTTGCCGAGCGTCGCCGCGACGAAGAGGGCGGATCGACCCGTCTCTCTGTGCAAGGCCGCGGCAACGACCGCAGCCTCGGACATGCCGAAGAGCAGCGTCGCCGACAGGAACGCAGCGGAAAAGACGCCGGCGAGAATTCCGAAATCCAGGATCAGCTCCTGTCCGTATGGCCGAGATCGCGCTCCGGCTCGATGATATCGCGGATACGCTGCTTCAGTTCCTTGGGGCCGGGAAAGCCGCCATCGCGCTTGCGCTCCCAGACGAGCGCGTCATCGACCCGGATTTCGAAATTTCCGCCGGTACCGGGAATGAGCGCCACTTCGCCAAGCGATTGTCCGAACGTCTGCAGCAATTCCTGCGCCATCCAGCCGGCGCGCAGGAGCCAGTTGCACTGGGTGCAATAGAGGATGGTGATGCGCGGCTTCTGGTCCATGGCTTGGTCTCGGACATGTCTCGGAGCGGCGACCATACCGGCGGCGTCTGGCGGAAACAACTGCGTCGCGCTTACCGTAGCTGCTCACGCCGCGCTCACACAATTGTCAACCAGTTTAGTCAATGTTTTATCGGCAGGTAGCTTGCTTTGAGCGGGCGGCGCGGAGAGAGATGCGGCATTGCACAAATTGTCGCACCCCAACCGCCGGAGAGGCCCTTCATGACCGACGTCACCGTTTCCAGTTCCCGCCCGCGCGCCATCTTGCCGGCGCTGGAAAAGATCTATCTGCCGCTCGATGGCTTTGCCGAGACGTTGCTGCGCGTACTCGCCGGTGCCCTGCTGGCCGTCCATGGCTTCGGCAAGATCACGGATCCCTTCGGCGCGATCGGCATGGTCGAAGGCCTGGGTTTCTATCCCGGCGTCTTCTGGTCGCCGCTTCTCGCCGCCACCGAATTCTTCGGCGGCATCCTGGTTGCGATCGGCCTGCTGACGCGCCCGGCGGCTTTCGCCGGCATGATCGTTCTGCTCGTCACCGTCTATTTCCACGGCGTCGTGCAGGGCGAGGGCCTGTTCGGTGCCGAGAAGTCGATCCTCTGGGCGGCGATCCTGTTCTTCTTCGCCATCCGCGGCGCCAACGGCCAGTCGGTCGACGCCAGGCTCGGCAAGCAGTTCTGATCGATCGCACGATGAACGGGGAAACGGGGAGGTGGCGAAAGCCGGCCTCCCCGTTTTTCGTTTGGCGGCATGTAATGGCGGTCGACCTTCAGAGAATACGCAATTCCGGACAGAAAACCGTTTCACACCTTTCCTGGAATTGCTTGGGGCGTCACGCTGCGGATGGTCATGCGATGCACCTTCCCGGACCGGTCCTGCCAGTCGATCGACTGGCCGACGGAAAGGCCGATCAAAGCCGCTCCAACAGGCGTCAGCACCGAGATGCGTCCGGCCTCGATATCGGCCTCGCCGGGATAGACGAGCGTCACCTGCTTGGCAAAGCCGTTGTCGGCGTCAAAGGCAACGCTGGAACCCATCTGCACGCTGTCAGCCGGCAGCGCGCCCGGCGCGCCGATGCGAGCGCGGTCGAGCTCGCAGAGAAGCGATTCGGCCACGTCGGGCACGCGATCGAGCGCCGATGAGGCCAATGCCGTCAGCCGCTTGTGGTCCTCGGCATTGATGATGATGGAGGGAAGTTTCTTGCGGGATGCCGCCATGATGTGACCTGCCGTGTTCGGCCGTGGCGCCTGCGGGCGCGCTCGGAATCGAATTTCTGGGAATTCGGCGCTGTTCAGCCGCGTCTGAAATTTCTTCTGTCGACGCGAAAGGCTCCCCTCACCCGGAGAGCGCAAACATCCGGGCCGGGGTCAGGTTCCTGCGATCGGGCACACCCGGAAGCAGTGATAGGAAGAAGTCGTCGACATCATGATGCCGCAAGGGTCGGAAAGTTTGACCAGGAAGTCAAGACCCGTACCGGGGCGCGGCAAAGCGCGGGGTGCGGATCATCGCGCCTCTTGAACAGCGGCCGCGCTCGTGATCAATCTCGGTTCGCGACGGCGAAGGGAAGGTGACGATGCGGGTTTTGGTGGTTGAAAACATGGCGAAGACCGAGCTCGGCCAGGTCGGCACGGCGCTTCGCGAGGTCAAGGCGCAGATCGAGATCCATCGCGCCTATCTTGGCGATACCATTCCTGCAACGCCCGAGGGTTATGATGCGCTCGTCGTGCTCGGTGGCGAGCAGAGCGCGCTCGATGATGCTGCCTATCCCTATCTGCCTGACCTGGCCGCGCTGATGCGCGCTTTCGGCGACAGCGGCCGCTCCGTGCTTGGCATCTGCCTCGGAAGCCAGCTTCTCGCGCGGGCCTATGGCGCCGAAAATCTGCTGGGCGCCGCCAGGGAGTTCGGCTGGTGCCAGGTCCAGGTGCGCGCCGAAGGCGCCGAGGACCCGGTGCTCTCCAGCGTCGGCCAGAGCTTCCCGATCTTCCAATGGCACGGCGATACCTTCTCGTTGCCTGATGGCGCTGTGCACCTCGCCGAAAACGCTGTCACCACCCATCAGGCCTTCCGCATCGGCCGCGCCGCCTATGGCACTCAATTCCATTTCGAGGCGGACACGCACCTGGTCGAGGATTGGAACCGTGCCTTCCCGGATACGATCAACCGGCTCGACCCCACCTGGCTTGCCCGCTATCGCGAGCACGCTGCCCGCCATGGCCGAGCGGCCGATGCTGCCGGCCTGGCGCTGGCGCGCGCCTGGGTGGCGACGATCGGTCGCCGGGAGGGCGTCGGGATGAATAAGGATCCCGTTCTGGAGGAGGTAGACGGATGAGTGGAACACTGAACGGCGGCTGCTTCTGCGGCAAGATCCGCTATCGGCTGAAGGCCGCGCCGATGTTCGTCAACTGCTGTCACTGTAGCGATTGCCAGCGCCAGGTCGGCAGTGCCTTCGTCGTCAACGGCGTCATCGAGCGCGAAAACATCGAGCTCACCGAGGGCGAGCCCGTTGTCGTCACGCTCCCCACCGACAGCGGTCGCCCGCACGACGTCTATCGTTGCGCCGAATGCCAGACGGCGCTCTGGAGCGACTACGGCCGGCGCGGCTGGCTCTCCTTCCTTCGCATTGCCAGCCTCGATCGGCCCTCGGACTTCCCGCCGGATGCGCACATTTTCACTCGCTCCAAGGTGAAGTGGCTGTCGCTCGAGGGCGGCGCCCCGGCCTTCGAGGTCTATTACGACATGAAGACCATGTGGCCGGCCGAAAGCCTGGCACGACGCGAGGCGGCGGAAGCAAAGGCAAAGGCGTGACCGCCAGCGAACGCGACAAGATGGCCGCTGGCGAGTGGTACTCGTGCCTCGACGACGAACTCGACGCGCTTCGCCTCACGGCGCGTGAAGCGGTCCACCAGCACAACACCATGCCGCCGGCGGAGCGTGGAAGCATGGCGCCTGCCTTGCGCGCGCTGTTCGGTGCGGTCGCCGATGACGTCTTCATCGAGGCGCCGTTCCATTGTTCCTACGGCATCAACATCCATCTCGGCGCCCGCGTCTATCTCAACGCCGGCTGCACCATCCTCGATAGCGGTCGGGTGACGATCGGCGAGGGGACGATGCTCGGGCCAAGCGTGCAGATCTATTGCGCCGAACACCACAAGGATGCCGCGCTCCGGGGGCAGGGCCTCGAAGTCGCTCGCCCTGTGACGATCGGCTCGGATGTCTGGATCGGCGGCGGCGCGATCATTCTCGGTGGGGTCACAATCGGCGACGGCGCGATCGTCGGCGCGGGTTCGGTGGTGACGAAGGACGTGCCCGCCGGCGCGATCGTCGTCGGCAACCCGGCGCGCCCGCTGCCCAGCGCCCCTATATCGGGAGAGGCGTGAACCGGCTCCGTCCGGAACTGCGTGATTGCAAGGGCCGGATCAGCCTCATCGTTCCAGCGGACGGATGAAATGATCCGGGCGATTTCAGGAGGACAATTTTCGATGACGAATGAGATGAAGACGATCCATGTACGCCCGGCGCGACCCGACGACGCACCGGCACTCTGCGCCTTCCTGAACGAGATCATCCGGATCGGCGGCACCACCGCCCACCAGACGCCGTTCACGCCCGAAAGCTTCGTTGCCCACTATCTCGCCGGCCCCGGCTTTGTGAGCTGCTTCGTCGCCGAGGACGAGAATGGTGAACCTTGCGCCTTCCAGGCGCTGGATCGCTGGGACGGAATACCCGAGGACTGGGCCGACATCGGCACCTTCTCCCGCCCCGGCAACAAGGTGCCCGGCGCCGGCACCGCGCTCTTCAAGGCCACTTGCGACCACGCCCGCTCGATCGGCCTCAAGGCGCTCAACGCCACCATCCGCGCCGACAACCTGGGCGGCCTCACCTATTACGGCAAGATGGGCTTCGTCGACTACAAGGTCGACAAGGCCGTGCCGCTGAACGATGGGCGCTTGGTGGATCGGATCTCGAAGCGGTATCTGCTTTGAGGGGTGAGATCTGTCGCTGGGCGGGCCAAACCGCCCACGGTCATCCTCGGGCTTGACCCGAGGATCCAGTCGCAAGCCGACCCGAGGGCTATTGCCGTGCAACGCGCTCTTTACTCGTCGCCCATCTTCAGCGCGGCGATGAAGGCTTCCTGCGGGATCTCCACCTTGCCGAACTGGCGCATGCGCTTCTTGCCGGCCTTCTGCTTTTCCAAGAGCTTGCGCTTGCGGGTGGCGTCGCCGCCGTAGCACTTGGCCGTCACGTCCTTGCGCAGGGCCGAGATGGTTTCGCGGGCGATGACGTTGCCGCCGATCGCCGCCTGGATCGGGATCTTGAACATGTGCTTCGGGATCAGCTCCTTGAGCTTCTCGCACATTTCGCGGCCGCGCTTTTCGGCCGCCATCCGATGCACCATCATCGACAGCGCGTCGACCGGCTCGCCGTTGACGAGGATCGACATCTTCACGAGGTTGCCTTCCTTGTGCTCGGTGATCTGGTAGTCGAACGAGGCATAGCCCTTGGAGATCGACTTCAGCCGGTCGTAGAAGTCGAACACGACTTCGTTGAGCGGCAGGTCGTAGGTCAGCATCGCGCGGGTGCCGACATAGGTCAGCTCGATCTGGATGCCGCGGCGGTCCTGGCAGAGCTTGAGGATGCCGCCGAGATAGTCGTCGGGCGTCAGGATCGTCGCGCGGATCCACGGCTCGTGGATCTCGGCGATCTTGACGACATCGGGCATGTCGGCCGGGTTGTGCAGCTCGCGCTCCGTGCCGTCGGTCATGAACAGCTTGTAGACGACCGAAGGCGCGGTTGCGATCAGGTCGAGGTCGAACTCGCGCTCCAGGCGCTCCTGGATGATTTCGAGGTGCAGGAGGCCGAGGAAGCCGCAGCGGAAGCCGAAGCCGAGCGCTGCCGACGATTCCATTTCGAAGGAGAACGACGCGTCGTTGAGGCGCAGCTTGCCCATCGCCGAGCGCAGATCCTCGAAGTCGGCGGCGTCGACCGGGAAGAGGCCGCAGAAGACCACCGGCTGCGCCGGCTTGAAGCCCGGCAGGGCCTTGTCGGTCGGGCGCTTGTCCTCGGTGATGGTATCGCCGACGCGGGTATCGGCCACTTCCTTGATCGAAGCGGTGATGAAGCCGATCTCGCCCGGCCCCAGCGCGTCCATGTTGACCATCTTCGGCGTCAGCACGCCGACACGTTCGATCGTGTACTTGGCGTCGGTGCCCATCATGCGGATGGTCATGCCCTTCTTGAGCGTGCCGTCGATGATGCGCACGAGAACCATGACGCCGAGATAGGTGTCGTACCAGCTATCGACCAGCAACGCCTTCAAGGGAGCCGCATCGCCGCCTTCGCTCTTCGGCGCCGGCAGCTTGGTGACGATCGCTTCGAGCACATCAGGGATGCCGAGGCCGGTCTTGGCCGAGATCAGCACGGCGTCGGAGGCGTCGATGCCGATCACTTCCTCGATCTGCTCCTTGATGCGGTCGGGTTCGGCCGCCGGCAGGTCGATCTTGTTGAGCACGGTGACGAGCTCGTGGTTGTTGTCGATCGCCTGATAGACGTTGGCGAGCGTCTGGGCCTCGACGCCCTGGGAGGCGTCGACGACGAGCAGCGAGCCTTCGCAGGCCGACAGCGAACGCGAGACTTCGTAGGCGAAGTCGACGTGGCCGGGGGTGTCGATCAGGTTCAGCACATAGGTTTCGCCGTCATTGGCCTTGTAGTGCAGGCGCACCGTCTGGGCCTTGATGGTGATGCCGCGCTCGCGCTCGATATCCATGCTGTCGAGCACCTGCTCGGACATTTCCCGCTCGGCGAGGCCGCCGGTGGACTGGATCAGCCGGTCGGCAAGCGTCGACTTGCCGTGGTCGATGTGGGCCACGATCGAGAAGTTGCGGATATGCGAAAGGGGCGTCTTCGAAGATGTTGTGCTCATGGGCCGCATATAGCAGCGCCTTCAACCGCCGCAAAGCGGGAAATGAAGGCTTCGTTCACTATAAATCGGCCTATTCGGCGCCCGCCTCGGCATCGACGAGCGCGCCGGCATTCGGCACCTGCGCGCTCCTGATCTCGAAGCTCTCGCGCTCGGCCGCCGGCACCTCGTCGCGTTTCCTCAGCCGCATGAGCACGAAGAGGGCGTAGAGGGCGGCAACGGCCATCGCCGCATAGATGAAGGTGCGCTGCCCGAACACCGGTGTCAGCAGCGTCACCAGCATCGGCACGACGGTCGCGGCGATCGACCAGGCAACCAGCATGGTGCTGGCAAGTGGCACGAAATCCGCGGGGTCCGTGCGGTCGTTGGCGTGCGCATTCGCGATCGAATAGACGGTCTCGACCGCGCCGGCAAAGAGCGCGAAGACCAGCATCAGCAGGATCAGATTGCCGAAGGAGGCCGAAAGCGCAAAGAAACCGGCGGCGAGGATCAACAGGCAGGTGCCGATTAACACGAGCCGTCGGTCGATCCGGTCGGACAGCGTTCCCATCGGGTACTGGATGGCGATGAGCCCGAACTGCATCACGAACATGAGGTTGGCGACATCGCTCTGGCTGACGTCGTTGGCGGCCGCATAGATCGGGGTGAAGCCCTGCACCACCATCGACAGGCCGCCGGCGGCCAGCACGCCGATGAAGGCGACGGGGGAATTGCGCCAGACCATCGGGATGTCGATGCTGACCTTGGCGGGCGCCGGCGGCGTCGGCAGTCGCGTCAGCCCGATCGGCAGCAGCGCAAGCGCAGTGAAGAAGATGGTGACGAGTGGCGGCAGGTTGCCGTCGGCCGGGATCTGCCCGAACAGCCAGGCGCCGGTACCGAGCCCGATGACATAGGCCATGTAGAACAGCGCCATCGCCTTGCCGCGCCAGTGGTTCTCGCTCGCATGGTTGAGCCAGCTCTGGGCGATGATGAAATTGGTGTTGCCGGATGCGCCGTAAAGGCCGCGGGCAAGCACCCACAAGAGCGGATGCACGCCGAGCGCGATCGTCAGCGCCGAGAGGATGACGAGCGCCATCGAGCAGGAAAAGGCGCGGGCATGGCCGACCCGGCGGATCATCGGCCCGGCGATGACGCAGCCGATCAGCCCGCCGAAGGCGATCATGGTGACGGCCGCACCCGGCACCCAGTCCGGCGCGTCCGAGCGCGTCAGCGCGAAGGGCACATAGGCGAGCATCATGCCGTTGCCGATCGCGACCGCCGTCATCGAGGTGACGATGCTGGCGATCGAGGTCAGCGAGGAGGGCTGCTTTGTCATGTCCAACCTGTCGATGAAGGCGCACCTGAAGGGCGCACGGGCGTGATCAATGAGAACCGTCTAAAGTATTGAAGTGTAAGCTTTTCTCGTTTCCGTTCGCGAAACCGCGACCATAGCAGAAAGACCTTTGTCGTGCTGTCGCCAAAGCGGCATCGCATGCCCGTATTTTAATCTTTCTCAGTCTTGACTCCACTATATGAGAAATGCAATCTCAAATAATGGAAAACGTCACCGACCCTCTCGAATATGCCATCGGCGAGCGGATCCGCACGCTGCGCACCGAACAGAACCTGACGCTCGACGAGCTTGCCAGCAGTTCCGGCGTCAGCCGCGCGATGATCTCGCGCATCGAGCGCGGCGAGGCGAGCCCGACCGCCCAGCTTCTCGCCAAGCTCTGCAGCGCGCTCAGCACGACGCTCTCAGCCCTTTTTGCCTTCGACACCAAGGAGGCGTCGCCGCTTGCGAAACGTGTCGACCAGCGGCTCTGGCGTGATCCTGAGTCCGGCTATTTGCGCCGCTCGGTTTCGCCCGATGGTCTCGGCTCGCCCGTCGATATCGTCGAGGTCGAGTTTCCGCCGGGCGCCCGTGTCGTGTTCGAGCGCCAACCGTCCGACCGGGGCATCACCCAGCATCTCTGGCTGTTTTCCGGCCGGCTGGAACTGACAACCGAATCCGGCTCCCACTCGCTCGAGCCAGGCGACTGCCTGTTCATGGCTCTGGGGGCAGGCCACATCTTCCACAACCCCTATGATGAGCCGGCTCACTATGCCGTCATCCTCTGCCGCACCAAGGTTTGAACATGTCCGATTTCCAGATCCGCCTGCTCGATGAAACCCAGGCCCGCCTCGCCATCCCGGCACTTGCCGAGGTGCTTTCCGACTGCGTCGAGGGGGGCGCTTCTGTCGGTTTCATGCAACCCTATCCGCCGGAAAGCGCGCTCGCCTATTGGAGTGGCGTCGTCGAAGCGGTCGCCGCGAACGAAACGCTGCTGATGGTGGCGGAGGAAGCGGGCCGCATTCTCGGCACCGTTCAGGTGGGTGTCGCGCAAATGCCGAATCAGCCGCATCGCGGCGACCTCAAGAAATTGCTCGTCCATCGCGCCGCCCGCGGCAAGGGGCTGGCGCGGCGGCTGATGGAGGCGGCCGAGCGCGAGGCCGCGGCCCGTGGCAAGACGCTGCTGGTGCTCGATACGGCAACCGGCAGCGAGGCGGAGACGATCTATCCCCGCCTCGGCTGGGAGCGCGTCGGTGTCATCCCCGATTATGCCATGTGGCCCGAAGGCGGCCTTTGCGCCACGACCTTCTTCTACAAGCGGATCGCGCTCCAAGGGTGATTGCGTGATCGCGCCGCTCACCCTAGAAAAGAGCGATGCTCCCTATTGACCTCAACTATGCTTGAGGTCGTACGCCTGCTCTTGTTCAAAAGAGAGCAGAGGAAAGAGCAATGAGCACCGCATCCGAAACCGCCGTCGTAGCGCCGCTGTACCGCATCAACAAATACACCGTGCCGGTCGAGGCGCGGCAGCAGTTCGTCGAGCTGGTCGACAAGACGCTTGCGGTCATCCGCAAGCAGGATGGCTATGTGAAGGACCTGTTCCTGGAGCAGCACGCCGGTCCCGGCCAGTTCGATTTCATCACCATGATCGAGTTCGCCAGTGCGGATGTCGCGCCGAAGGTCGCGGCCGCTCTGGGTGAGTTCGACCGCAGCCTTGGCCTCGACCGCGAAGCCCTGATGAAGACGCTTGGCATCCGCACCGATTTTGCCAGCTACAGGGCTTTCGCCGGACTGGCTGCTTAAACGGAACCGGCCCGGCAGCTTGGTCGGGTCGGGTTCGCCGATTGGCGAAAAGTGCAGTCCGCCGTCAGGAAACGAAGAACGACGACAGGCCCTGGCCGGCGGCAAAGGCCATATAGGCAAGCACGGTGAAGTAAACAGTCGTTGCGACCAGGAAGAGATAACCGCCGGCCACCATCAGCCCATCGCGCTGGATAATGCCGAGCGAGAGTAAGAGGATCGCAATCCCCGGCAGCGTGTTCGACAGCGGAATAAGCCCGAGCGGGAACATCAAGAGAATGCCGCCGGCCATGATCATCAGGCCGTTGAAGCGGTTCATCACCGCGCCCTGCGTCAGGAAGCCGAGGCGCGGCCGCACGTAGCGGTCGAGCTTGGAGACGATGCTCGCCCCCTTCTGCAGGGTCGGCACCAGCTTCTCGGTCTCGATCTTGCGGTCGAGAATGCGCTGCGGCACCCAGGGCAGGCGGTTGAGCGTGACCGACACGGAGATCAGGATGATGGCGGCGCCGAAGACGGTGCTGACGCCGGGGATCGACACCGGCAGCAGGAACGGCAGCGTTAGCAACGCACAAAGCAGCAGGAAGCCCTGTTCGCCGATCTCGGTCATCAGTTCGCGCAGCGTGATCGTCTCACCGCGGATAGAGGCAATCATGCCGTTGAGCGTGTCGCTGAGACTGCGTTGCGTGTCGCCGAACTCGATTGCCATCAAACTTGCCTCGTCATTTTCAATGGGCGGTGGCGGAAAGCCGCGCACATTTTACCCTGGTCGCCTGGATGTCCGTCCTACCAAGGGCATGTGAAGGATCGGTTATGATGTGGCCGACCGACACACCATAATGCGGTGAAACGGCATTTGCCGTTAAACCATGGCGTGATTGGGACGCCTCTTCATCTTCCTGCCGCAATCGATAGTATGAAGCACTTTCGAGCACCAATGGGGACAACTGATTCCATGATCAAGAAATGCGCCATTCTGGCTGTTGCGGCCATCTATCTTTCGGGATGCACCACCACCGATCCCTATACGGGTGAACAGAAGATGTCGAACACGGCCGGCGGCGCGCTGATCGGCGCAGGCCTCGGTGCAGCGACCGGTCTGCTCGTCGGCGGCAGCGCCGCAGGGCGGCGCGACGCAGCCCTCGTCGGTGCCGCGATCGGCGGTCTCGGCGGCGGCCTGATCGGCAACTACATGGACCAGCAGGAAGCGGAGCTGCGCGCCCAGCTTCAGGGCACCGGCGTCTCCGTGACCCGCGCCGGCGACCGCATCATCCTCAACATGCCGTCGAACATCACGTTTGCGACCGACCGCGACCAGGTGATCCCGACCTTCTACGACACGCTGAACTCGGTGGCGATCGTGCTGCGCAAGTTCAACAAGACGATGATCGACGTCGATGGCCATACCGATTCGACCGGCAGCGCCTCCTATAACCAGGGTCTTTCCGAGCGCCGTGCCGCCTCGGTTGCCAACTATCTGGCAGGCCAGGGCGTCGACCAGCGCCGCATGTCGGCCATGGGCTACGGCAAGGAGCGCCCGATCGCTTCCAACGCAACGGAAGCCGGCCGCGCGCAGAACCGCCGTGTCGAAATCTCGATCGCTCCGATCAAGGCCTGATCGGCAGACACTGACTGTTTGTTATCGAGGGGCTGCGCCGCGAGGCGCGGCCCTTTTCATATTTGCTTGAAACGGTAGCGAAGCAGGCGCCCCATGCGGCGCAGCACGGGGACCACGCTCACGAACTGGATCGCGATCCGCGCCATCGGCGACATGCGCGCAATCTGCGCGGCATCGTAGTCATGGATGTCTTCGAGCAGCGTCAGCCCGGGCACCTCGCGTTCCAGCGCCCGTGCGTCCTCGATCCCCCAGCGAAGCTCCGCGCCCGTTGCGCGCAAGGATGGATTGAAGCGCAGAAGCTCGATGGCGATATGGCTATAGGCGTCGAAGACGATCTCGCCGCCGGCAAGGCAGGTCACGAGCCGTCGCATGAGGTCGCGCACCTCCTGGTCGCGAAGATAGGGCAGCACGCCTTCGGCGACGACGATCGTCGGCCGGTCATCAGGAATGCGGTCGATCCAATCCCGCTCGGTAATGGATGAGGCGATCGCGGTGCAGCCGATGCGATCGGGGAAGAGCTGCTGTCGCAAGGCGATCACATCCGGAAAATCGACGTCGAACCAGGCGACGGAGGAAGGCGGATCGAGCCGGAGGATCCGTGTATCGAGGCCGCAGCCGAGATTGAGCACGACCGCATCCGGGTGGCGTTGGATGAAGGCTCGGGTCCATCGGTCGAGCAGATAGGCACGAACCGCGATGCCGATCGTCATGTCGTGGCCGACATCGAGTGCTTTCGCCTTGCCGTCGAGGCGTCGCATCAGCTCGGCGGCGAAACGATCGCGCAGAAGGGAATCGGGAAACGCGCTCTCCGCAGCCTTCGCCCGGAGCGTGATCAGCAGCGTTTCGCGCACGCCATGAAGGCCGAGGCTCTCGGCTTCCATCGTCTCCTCCCGACGGCGCCGTCGAACGCGTCAGCGGTGCCATAGTCCTTGCCTCGCGACCCGCCGTCGTTTCGGCAGGCCGCAATACCCGATAAGGCCTAAGCCGTCGTTCGTCTTGCGCGCCATACGCGCCTGGCCGTCAGCACAGCCAGTGCCGGCAGCAGCGCAAACAGACCGAAGAGCCAGGCCGTCGCCAGTGCCACGCCGCCCTCCGACGACGACTCGATGCCGGCGAGGTTGGCGGTCAGTCCGGCAAGCGCGGCGCCGAGTGCAGCGGCAAAGAGCTGGACCGTGGTGATCGAGCTCGATGCCTTCTCCGCTTCACCCTCTGGCGCGAACTCATAAACGGCCGTGACGATATGCGGCCAGGCAAAACCCATGCCGAAGCCGACCGCGATGATGCCGATGCAGAGCGGTGCCGCGATGACCAGGAACTCGGCGCCCGCAATCGGCATGAACAGGGCAATCAGGGTCAGGCCGATGAAACCGAAGGCCGGACCGGCAAAGATCGTCTGCTTCGCCCGCTCTCCGTGCCAGTGGGCACTCGTCATCGATCCCGCCGTCCAGCCGATCGACATCAGCGCCGCGATATAGCCAGCCACCAGCGGCGACAGCTCATGCAGTTCCTGCAGCAGGTACGGCACATAGATTTCCGGCTGCAGGCCGACCATCAACAGCGTGATCGTAACATAAAGGGCGGCCAGCGGGGAGGTGAGGGTGAAGCTGCCGGAAGGCAAAAGCTTGCCCGCCGCCCGGCGCTCGATAAACAGTAGGCTCAGGAACAGGAAGATCGCGGCTCCGACGCAGCCGATTTGTTCGAGGGCCGTGGCGCGCGTGCTCGCAACCGAAAGCGCAAGCACGATGCCGACGAGAAGCAGGAGCTGCAGCAGTGGAAGCGGCGTGCGCCCTTCTTCGGCGGCTGCCTTGCGCGGCAGCGTCGAGAAGGCGAGCGCGGCAAGCAGTGCCGTCAGCGGCAGCAGCGACCAGAAGGCGATGCGCCAGGTGGAGAACTCGGCAAACATACCGCCGATCGCCGGTCCGATCAAAGTCGCCGTTCCCCAGGTTGCCGAAATCAGGCCGATGGCGCGGGTCCAGAGTTCGGGCCGGAACACCTGCCGGATCACGCCGTAGGCGAGCGCATAGAGCAGGCCGCCGCCGAAGCCCTGGATCGCACGGCCGGCAAGCAGCATCGCCATCGAAGGGGTCGTGGCGCAGAGGAGCGTCCCCAAGCCGAAAACGAGCGCGCCGATTGCATAGGCACCGCCGGCGCCGACGACACCGAGCAGCCGCGCCGACAATGCGGCGCCGAGAATGGAGGCGGCGACGAAGACGGTGGTGCTCCAGGCGTAATATTCGAGCCCGCCGATCTCGCGCACGATCGACGGCATGATCGTCGTCACCACATAGATGTTGAGCGCATGCAGCGCGACGCCGCCGCTGAGCACGAGCGAGTGCACGGCGTTTTCGCCCGTCAGCAGCGCGCGCCAGCCGGTTTCCTGTTGCGGAGCGGGTGTTTTCTCAAGCATGTCAGTACCTCACGCGGGGCAACGCAGCGGACGCGTATTGGCCCATCCGGTATCGGGAGATCGCGTTCGCTTCGGCGGTGCCGCTATGTCAGTGGAGCGCAGCCTCGCCAAAATGCGTGAGCTTGTCCGGGTTGCGCATGATGAAGATGTCGTCGACGTTTCCGTCGCCGTCATAGCCGAAGGCGACCGTCGCGGCGATCTCGTTTTTCGCTTCGTCCCGAAGCACGATGCCGCGGCCGCCATTGATGTCGCCGATTTCCCAGGTGTAGTGCGCCCAGTATTCGGTGAGCCGATCGATGATGAAGGCGAGCACCGTCTCCTTGCCGGAGAGTACGCCGAGCACGGTCGCCACCTTGCCGCCGCCGTCGGCCGTCAGCTTCACGTCGGCTGAAAGAAGGGCTGAAAGCCCGGCCACGTTGCCGCCGTGGATCGCCTGGTGGAAGGCCGACAGCAGCGCGTCCTGCCGCTCGCGAGGCGTCTGGTGCCGGGCTTTCTCCAGGCCGATATTCGTCTTGGCACGCGAGACCAGCTTGCGGGCGGCCGCCTCCCGCATGTCCAAGGTTTCGGCCACCTCGTCATAGGGCTGGCCGAAAATCTCGTGCAGCAGATAGGCGGCGCGCTCCTTCGGCGTCAGCCGTTCGAGCATCAGCAGGAACGCCGTCGTCAGCGAAGAGGTCAGCGCCAGCTTCTCTTCGGCGTTGTCCTCGCTCGCCGTATGGATCGGTTCGGGCAGCCACGCACCGACATAATCGACGCGCTTGCGATGTGCGCCCTTGAGCAGATCCAGGCAGCGGCGCGTGCAGGCGGTCGTCAGCCAGGCCGCAGGGGTTTCGATCGCCGCGCGATCGATCTCCTGCCATTTCAGGAAGGTGTCCTGCACCGCATCCTCCGCATCCGCGCGTGAGCCGAGGATGCGATAGGCGAGGCCGAGAAGGCGCGGGCGCGCCTCCTCGAAGATCTGCATGTGCTGGCGATCGTTCATGTCAGTGCCTCGAAATCTGGATGCGGTTCCAAAGGTTGATCATCGCCACAGTCGAGGTGATGACGCTGATCTCCTTTTCGCTGAAATGCCGGCGCAGCTCGGCGCGGAGCGATGCGAAATCGGTGCGCGGCTCGAGTTCCGTCAGCGCTTCGGTCCAGGCAAGCGCTGCCTTCTCGCGCGGTGTGAAATCATTGACCTGGTCCCAGACGATGATGCGGTCAAGCCGCTCGCTGCTCTCGCCCTCGGCACGGGATTCCTTGGTATGCATCTTCACGCAGAAGCCGCAGCGGTTGATCTGCGAGGCGCGAAGCTGCACGAGATTGTGAATCGTCGGGTCGAGTCCGTGCAGGTCCATGGCCTTGTGCACATCGGCGAGCGCGCCGAGCACATCGGGGATTTCCTGTTCGTAGCGGACGGCTTTCGTATCGGTCATGGTCTCAACTCCGTCGTTGTCGTGTTGCCTATGACCATGTGACGATCGACGCAGGATGCCTGTGACGCGCCTTCGCGATTTTCCTGCGGAGGCACCAAGAAAAAATGTAGGTTCCAGATATTTTGATGAAGTTTCAACAGCTTGGCGAGACGCGATTTCTCGCGTGTCAGCCTTTCGGCGGGTAGCTGTGCTCGCCGCCGCGAAAATCGGTAATCGTGTAGCAGCCGCCGCCATCGGCTGCGATCGCCGCGGCGCTGATCACCGCCTTGCCGTGGCCGCCGGGAATGTCGAGAATATAGGTCGGCTGGCCGAGGCCGGAGACCCGGCCGCGCAGGGCGGAGACCAGCGCCTGGCCTTCCTCGATCGTCAGGCGGAAATGGCTGGTGCCCGGCGCCAGGTCCGGATGATGCAGATAATAGGGCTTGATCCGGGTTTCGACGAAGGCGCGCATCAGTGCGGCCAGTACCTCCGCATCGTCATTGACGCCCTTCAAGAGCACCGACTGGCTGATCATGACGACGCCGGCATCGATCAGGCGCGCCGCGGCGGCGCGCGCCTCTTGCGTCAACTCGCGCGGATGGTTGGCATGCAGCGCGACATAGGTCGCCTTGCCGCTGGATTTCAACGCCGCGATCAGGTCGGCGTCGATACGCGACGGCTCGACCACCGGCACGCGCGTGTGGAAGCGGACGACCTTCACATGCGGGATCGGCTTCAGCCGCTCCATGAGCTCGGTTAGCCGTCGCGGCGAAAGCACCAGCGGATCGCCGCCGGTGAGGATGACTTCCCAGATTTCCTCGTGGCTTGCGATATAGGCGATCGCCGTGTCGAGTTCGGCCGGCGTCAGCGTGCCAAGCCCCTGCGGACCGACCATCTCGCGGCGGAAGCAGAAGCGGCAATAGACCGGGCAGACATGCACGGCCTTCAAGAGCACCCGGTCCGGATAGCGGTGGACGATGCCGGCGACCGGACTATTCGGCTTGTCGCCGATCGGATCGTCGCGCTCTTCGGGAAGCAGCGTCAGTTCGGCGGCATCCGGCACGAACTGCCGGGCAATCGGGTCCGCCGGATCGCTGGGGTCGATGAGGTCGGCGATGACAGGGCTAATCGCGACGGCGTAGCGCTCGGCGACCGCGGCAATGGCGGTCTCCCGGGAGCTGTCGACGAGACCGGCTTCCACCAGCTCGCGCGCGGTCCTGATCGGGCGGTGGACGTTCACGGCTGCGTCTCCGCCACCGGTGCCCAGAGCACCTGGTCGATGCGAGACGCGCCGGTTGCGAGCATCACCAGCCGGTCGAAACCGAGCGCGATGCCGCTCGCTTCCGGCATGATGGCGAGCGCCGCCAGGAAATCCTCGTCGAGCGGATAGGTCTCGCCATAGACGCGCGCCTTTTCGGCCATCTCCATCTCGAAGCGCCGGCGTTGCTCCGCTGCGTCGGTCAGTTCGCCAAAGGCATTGGCGAGCTCGACGCCGCAGGCATAGAGCTCGAAACGTTCCGCGACGCGCCGGTCGCGCCCGGCCGGCCGCGCCAGCGCCGCTTCGGCAGTCGGGTATTCGTCGAGGATCGTCGCGCGGCCGAAGCCGAGATGCGGCTCGACCTTTTCCACGAGCACGCGGCTGAAGAGATCCGCCCAGGTGTCATCGGATGCGACCCGCAGGCCGACCGTCGTCATGGCCGAGGCGAGGCGATCGCGGTCGGTTTCACCGTCGGCGGCGATCGAGGCCAGCAGGTCGATGCCGGCGAAACGCTCGAAGGCATCGGCGACGCTGAGGCGCTCGGGCGTGGCGAAGGGATCGCAGACATGTCCCTGGAAGGTGAATTGCCTGGTGCCGGTGGTCTCTGCCACGAGCGCCAGGATCTCGGCGCAATCGCGCATCAGCGCCTCGTAGCTTTCGCCGGCGCGATACCATTCGAGCATGGTGAACTCGGGGTGATGCAGCGGCCCGCGCTCGCGGTTGCGGTAGACATGGGCAAAGCAGGCGATGCGCCGTTCACCGGCGGAAAGCAGCTTCTTGCAGGCGAATTCCGGCGAGGTGTGCAGGTAGAGCGGATGGCCGGAGCCGTCGTGGTTGAGCGCCTCTGTCGCGAAGGCGTGCAGATGCGCCTCGTTGCCGGGCGAGACCTGCAGCGTCGCCGTGTCGACCTCGATGAAATCGCGTGTCTCGAAGAACCGGCGCAATGCCGATTGGATCCGGTTGCGGCCGAGAAGAAACGGGCGCCGGTCGGCATGGACATCGGGTGTCCACCAGGGTGAGGCATGCGACATGATCGGTTCAGTCCAGGCTTTCTTTGCGCAGATGCCGGCTCAGGCTGGCTATTTGCACGAAATTAGGGTAGTGGCGGCGCGAAATCCTTCTTTCCGCGTCCTTCAGGGCCAGTGTTTCCGGCCCGTCGTGTCGCGCATACCTCTGTTACAAGGAAGACTAATGGTCAAGGTCATCGCTTCATCTGTCCGTAAGGGCAACGTTCTCGACGTCGACGGCAAGCTCTATGTCGTGCTTACCGCGCAGAACTTCCACCCGGGCAAGGGTACGCCGGTTACCCAGGTCGACATGCGCCGCATTTCCGACGGTGTTAAGGTCTCCGAGCGCTACCGCACGACCGAGCAGGTCGAGCGCGCCTTCGTCGAAGACCGCGAGCACACCTTCCTCTACGAAGATGCCGAAGGCTTCCACTTCATGAACCCGGAAAGCTACGACCAGCTGGTCATGAGCGCCGAGGACATCGGCGATCAGAAGGCCTACCTGCAGGAAGGCATGGCCGTCATGCTGTCGATCCACGAAGGTGTTGCCATCGCCATCGACCTGCCGCGTCACGTCATCCTCGAAATCACCGAGACCGAACCGGTCGTCAAGGGCCAGACGGCGTCGTCTTCCTACAAGCCGGCCGTCCTGTCGAACGGCGTGCGCACTTCGGTTCCGCCGCATATCCAGGCCGGCACCCGCGTCGTCATCGCGACGGAAGACGGCTCCTACGTCGAGCGCGCCAAGGACTGAGGCCTGAGCCAGGTTGTTTTGGACGGGGACGGCAGCGAAAGCGGCCGTCCCCGTTGTCGTTTCCGGAGCCTTGATCAGCAACCAGAAATTTAAGGAGCGCATTTCCAAAAACGGGTGCTAGGATGCGGCCGCTGCCAATACGACGGTTTGTCACGAGAGGGCCTGCATGTTCCCATTGTCGCATATGATGAAGTCGTTCATTCGCAAGGGTCGCCTGACGGTGATCGACGCCGATGGCAAAAGGCACGTCTTTTCCGGCACACCCGGGCCCGAAGTGACGATGCGGCTCACCGACAGGAAGCTCTATCGCAGCCTCGTCTTCAATGCGGAACTCGCCGCCGGCGAGGCCTATATGAACGGCACCATGCGCTTCGAGGAGGGCTCGACGCTTCGGGACTTCCTGACGCTGTTCTCGATCAACCGCCTCTCACTCGGCTCCTACCCCATCCAGAAAGTCCTGCGCGCGGTGAAGATGCGCTTCCGCAAGCGCCAGCAGGCAAATCCCAAGGGTAAGGCGCAGCAGAACGTCGCGCATCATTACGATCTCGGCAACGAATTCTACAAGCTGTTCCTCGACGAGAACATGCTCTACTCCTGCGCCTATTTCCGCGAACCCAACGAGACGCTCGAGAAGGCGCAGCGCAACAAGCTGAGGCTGCTCGCCGCCAAGCTCTGCCTCGAACCCGGCATGAAGGTGCTCGATATCGGCTGCGGCTGGGGCGATCTCGCAATGTATCTTGCCGAGCTTGCGGACGTGCAGGTGCTCGGCGTGACCCTTTCCAAGGAGCAGCAGGCACTGGCCACCGAACGGGCCCGCGCGGCCGGGCTGTCGGACCGGGTGCGCTTCGAGCTCAGGGATTACCGCGATGTCCAGGGGCCGTTCGACCGTATCGTTTCGGTCGGCATGTTCGAGCATGTCGGCGTGCATCACTATGACGAATTCTTCAAGAAGCTGAACGCGCTGATGCCGGACGACGGCCTCGCGCTGCTGCATTCGATCGGTCATATGAGCCCGCCCGGCATGGCGAGCCCCTGGCTTCGGAAATACATCTTCCCCGGCGCCTATTCGCCGGCGCTTTCGGAGGTCTTCGAGGTCGTCGAGCGCAACAGCCTCTGGGTCACGGATCTCGAATTCCTGCGGGTGCATTACGCGACGACGCTCGCCCATTGGGGCGCGCGCTTCGAGGCGAATCGCGACAAGGTGATCGCCCTCTACGACGAGCGCTTCGCCCGCATGTGGGAGTTCTACCTGATCAGCGCCGAGATGATGTTCCGCACCGGCAGCCAGCTCGTCTTCCACATGCAACTCTCGCGCTCGCGCGATGCGGCGCCGATCGTGCGCGACTATATCACCGATCGTCAGCGCGATTTCATGGCCCGCGAACAGGCGCTCGCCCTTAATCTCTAGAAAGGACGCAATTCCGGACGGAAAACCGCTACACACTTTTCCTGGAATTGCTCTCTTCGTCTGCATGCCAGCGCAGCCGCTTGTAGTCGAAGCCGAACTCGAGCGTCGGCTTCACGATGGCGAAGAAGGGCGAGAGATCGAAATCGCGCGGCGTATAGAGCGAGTGGTGCCGGATGTGCAGGATCTCCTCGCGTGAATAGGTCGAGGTCGCCGCGGCCCGTCCGGGCGCCCGGGTAATCTCGGGCAGGATCGGATAGCGGATCTGCTCGAAGGCAGCCGCAATCAGCGTCGAGCAGATCGCCCGCGTCGGATCGCCGGAGCCGAAGGCCAGCAGGCGCCGGCGCCAGCGCACCGGCACCGGTGGCGTCGGCATGAAATAGCGCAGCATGTCGAGAATGTTCTTCAGGTCGTATTTCATTCCAAGCCGCGAGATCATGAAGCCGACGAGCGCCGTGCGATCATCCGGTGTCAACGCGATCGGCCGGCACACGCGTGTGTTGAACGAGGCGTATTTCTGCAGCGGTACCGCAACGCAGCCCTCGCCGATATTGACCTCGATGAGCTGCGGCCGCTCGATGACCGGCAGCGTCGCCTGATCGAGCGTCAGCGGCATCTGGTCGCCGACAAAGAACGCGGCATGCGACCAGGTTGATTGCGTCAGATACTTGATCGCGGCCGAAATCTTCTGGTTGCCCTCGATCAAGAGAACGTCGCCCGGACGGAGCGTGCGGGCCAGCGTTTCCTGATCGGAAGGGGTGTAGGGCTCGTAGCCGGACGTCTGCGCTTGCAGGCGCGCGGCAAGCCTGGCGCCGAGACGATCCAGCAAGGTGTCCTTGCTTTCTGAAAGCGGATAGATGGTCCTCATCGAGGCGATCGCTCCGGGAAGGGAGGGGACTGACGTCGTAATCCCGCATGGTGGCTGAGCCGCGACACTCTGTCGAGAGATTGTCGCATGTTTGCATGGCTTTGACCTTGACGGTGCCGTCTCGACTTTCTATTTTTAGAATTATTCTAAAGAAGGTTTTCTTCCAATGTTTTCGCGTCTCTTCTCCCGATCCAAACGGCCCTTTCTATCCCTGAGCGAACAGGAAATCCTGGCGCTCGCAATCTCGTCCGAGGAGGACGACGGGCGCATCTATCTCGCCTATGCCGACGCGCTCCGGCGGCAATATCCGCACTCGGCAAAAGTGTTCGAGGAGATGGCGGAAGAGGAAAGCCACCACAGGCAGTGGTTGATCGATCTGCACGTGCAGCGGTTCGGCAGCCGCATTCCGCTCATCCGGCGTGAACACGTGCGCGACTTCCCGGAGCGCAAGCCCGATTGGCTGATTGCCGAAATGCCGATCGAAAAGGCGCGCGAGGAAGCCGAAGCGATGGAGGAGGCGGCGCACCGCTTCTATGTCGAGGCCGCGACGAGAACCCGGGATGCAGCCACTCGCAAGCTGCTCGGCGATCTCGCCATTGCCGAGAAGTCGCATGAATCGCTGGCACGCCGGCTTGGTGAGGAGCATACGCCCGAAGATGTGCGCGCCGAGGAGGATCAGACCTCGCGCCGTCAGTTCATCCTGACTTACGTTCAACCCGGCCTCGCCGGCCTGATGGACGGCTCGGTCTCGACGCTTGCGCCGATCTTTGCCGCCGCCTTCGCGACGCAGGACACCTGGCAGACCTTCCTGGTGGGTCTGTCAGCCTCCGTCGGCGCCGGCATTTCCATGGGCTTTACCGAGGCCGCCCACGACGATGGCAAACTCTCCGGCCGCGGTTCGCCGATCAAGCGCGGCCTCGCTTCCGGCATCATGACGGCATTGGGCGGTCTCGGCCACGCATTGCCCTACCTGATCCCGCATTTCTGGACGGCGACCGTTACCGCGGCCGTGATCGTCTTCTTCGAACTCTGGGCGATCGCCTTCATCCAAAACCGCTACATGGAGACACCGTTCCTGCGGGCGGCATTCCAGGTGGTGCTCGGCGGTGGCCTGGTGCTCGCGGCCGGCATTCTGATCGGCAATGCATGACGGCGAGCGGTAGATGTGAAAAAGGGCCGGTTTGAGCGGCCCTTTTTGAAACCTTGTACTTTGCTGCGAATCAGTTGCCGACCGAACCGACGACGACTTCCGCGCCGTTCTCGATGGTGACCCAGCGGCCGCTGTGGTTCGCAGCCTGGCGCTTCAGGTAGCGGTAGGGTGTCTGCGTCCAGAGCTTGACGCCGTTCTCGAGATTGTCGAGCACGAAGTCACCCTGCGACGTGCGCACCGTCAGCACCGCATGGCCTTCGCCATCGGGCTTGCGTACGACGGTGATCAGGAGGTCGCTCGCCGAGAAGCCCTTCTTCATCAGGCGCTTGCGCTTTTCGAGCACGAAGTCCTCGCAGTCACCGGCGTTGTCGGGATAGGACCAGACCTCGTCCCTGCCGTGCAGTTCCAAATCGGTGACCGGCATGATCTCGCGATTGACCGCAGCATTCACCTGCCGGATGGTGGCCCAGCCGCGTTCGGTCACGCGCGGAGCAACCGTTCCCTTGGAACGCACGTTGCATGCGCTCTTGTATTTCTGGCAGAACTCATAGTGACCGATCGGCTGTGAGGTGGCGGAGCCGGTCTGCATCCATGGAGAGGAACCTGCCTGTGCAGGAATTGCCGTGTTTGCTGAAATGAAAAGTGCGCAAAACGCCGCGATACTTCCCTTAACCCCAGTCCAAGACGCCATACAAATCCCCTGCAGCGCGGTATGCCGGGCTCTTCCTGTCCGGACGTATTCGCGCAATCCTGAGTTGAAGGCAGCTTCTTTAGGATTGTCCCCGCTGCTGCTCTAATCGTTAAGAAAGAGTTAATAACGTCGGCGCTGCAGAGTCAATCGCCGGAATCGGCGCATCGGACTTTATGGTTAAAAGCGGGACTGTGTGCGCGCAAACCCTTACGCCGCAGGCGATCTGCGGCGCCGGACAGGCTTTCGGACAAGTCGTGGCGGAAGGGGCGGGCGTCTTTTCCGCCCGAGGCTCAGGCGAGCATCGTGCCGATGGCCTGCTTCATTTTAGCGATGTCTTCTTCACGCGAAAGGCGATGGTCGCCGTCGCGGATGAGCGTCATGACGACATCGTCGGAGGGCAGGTGCTCCATCAGCCGCAGCGCATGGGTATAAGGCACGTCGGGGTCGCGCATGCCCTGCAGGATATGCACCGGGCAGCCGGTGGTGATCGTGCCGTCGAGCACCCGGTTGGCGCGGCCGTCTTCGATCAGGGCGCGGGTGAAGATGTTCGGCTCGGGGCTATATTCGGAGGGCTCCTCGAAATAGCCGCGTTCGGCAAGCGAGGTCCTCTCCGCTTCCGTCAGGTTGGGCTCGATCAGTTCCACGGTGAAATCCGGTGCCGGCGCGATCAGCACGAGGCCGGCGACGCGCGATCCGTCGCCACGCCGCCTGAGCTCCTGGATGGCGCGCAGTGCGATCCAGCAGCCCATCGACGAGCCGATCAATACGACGCGGCCCGGCGCCGCCTGATCGATGACCGCAAGGCTCTCCTCGAGCCAGCGCGAGATCGTGCCGTCGGCGAAGGCGCCGCCGGAGGAGCCATGGCCGGAATAGTCGAACCGAACGCAGGCCGCACCCCGTTCGGTGGCGTAGCGCTCGACCTCGACCGCCTTGGTGCCGGTCATGTCCGAGCGGTAACCGCCGAGCCAGACGAGCGTCGGCTGTCCCGATGGCTTTTCCGGGCGGCGCACGCGCATCGCGATCCTGCGTCCGGCCGCAGACACACCGACGTCGATGAAGCTGATTTCCGTCTCGGCTGGCGTATCCTGCATGCATTTCTCTCCAAAGGCCGGTTTCGCTGGCGATTTTCTTTCTAAAACAGATTCGCCTTGGTATCGACAGGTGGTGATTTTCCTTGCAAGCCGTGCTATTGACTCTGGCGCCGCAATTCACACATTGCCGTCGGTGACAGATTCAGGCGCTTCGTTTGTGATCGCGCCGATGATCGAATTAACTACATTTCGGAAATAGCTCGAGGAGAGTACGACCATTCGCAGACCGTTCAAAGCGGACGCCCCAGTCAAGGAGGGGCCGCGCTCAAACAAGGAAATCCGGGTTCCCCGGGTTCAGCTTATCGATGCCGAAGGCCAGAATATCGGCGTCGTGCCGATCGACCAGGCGCTCCGCATGGCGGAGGAAGCCGGTCTTGATCTGGTAGAAATCGCACCGAACTCCGAACCGCCGGTGTGCAAGATTCTGGATCTTGGCAAGCTGAAATACGCCAACCAGAAGAAGGCGGCCGAAGCGCGCAAGAAGCAGAAGATCGTCGAAATCAAAGAAATCAAGATGCGCCCGAACATTGACACGCATGACTATGACGTGAAGATGAAGGCGATGAACCGGTTCTTCGAGGACGGCGACAAGGTCAAGGTCACGCTGAAGTTCCGCGGCCGCGAAATGGCCCACCAGGAACTGGGCATGAAGCTCCTGCTTCAGGTCAAGGACGATACCCAGGCGATCGCCAAGGTGGAGGCCGAGCCGAAGCTGGAAGGCCGTCAGATGATGATGGTTCTGGCGCCGCGCTGAGCCGTTGCTGCCGTCAATCGCAAGACCGATCCGATGAAAGCCGCCTTCCGGGCGGCTTTTTTCGTTGCCGGTGCCGTGCCGGCGCTTTCTGACAGAATGCTGACAACCATCCTCAGCGATCTGTCAGCAAACGGATGCCATTCTTCGTGCATCGGCAACGGGAGATGGACTGGAGATGATGAGTTCAGCGCTGCGAAAAGCCCTGCTTGTTTCCTCGGTCAGTCTCTGCAGCCTCGTTTCAGCGCCCATCGGCTTGTCGGTAATCGCAAGCGGTCCTGCGCATCCGTTTTCGACCGCAGCCCTCGCCGATGACGATGACGGCGACGATCGCGGCAATGATGATCGCAGTGGTAGCGGTCACGACGGATCGGAAGATCGCGATGACGATGACCGCGACGACAACGATCGGCATGACGTTGATCGGGATGACGACGGCGACGACGATGATTTCAACGATGACGACTTCCGGGATGCCCGCGATCGTCCCGAGGTCGAACTGCGCGTTTCCGAGGAAAGCCTTCGCGGCCTGCGCGACGGGTCGCTGATCGCCGTCGACGATCTCGGCCGTGTGCTCGAGGTCGAAGTGGAATTCGAACATGGCGTTCGCGTCGTGACGGTGGAGCCGAATCACGGTGATTTCCGCCGTAACCCGGGGCCGATCACCACCGTTTCCATCAGGCCGGCGCCCTGATCTGTTTGGAGTTTGCCCGGCGCATTAGCCCCGCACCATGCGCCGGAGCGAAGGTCGACCGCCACCAGCCCGCCCGGCGGCTCGACCCGGCCAGCGCATGCCCCCGTGCCAACGTGGCGCTGGGGGTATGCGCGCAACTGGCGTTGTGGCGACGGCTGGCGTAGGCTGACACCCCGTGGGCGCGCTCTCGCGGGCCGACCTGCGGATGCGCTAAGCTTGGGAAAATAACCCTGAACCGAAATCGAAGAGGCGATCGCGACCGGATGGCGCCATGGCGATGACACGACGAGACCTGATTGCGCTCTTCTGCTGTTCGCTCCTGCTTTCGCTTGCGCCGCAGCCCGGTCGCTTGGGCGCCCTGGCCGAGGACGGCGATTCCGGTAACGGCGGTGGTTCGCGTGGCGGCGGTGGCGGCAGCGGCGGTGGTGGTGACCAGGGCGGCGACGATGACCACGATGACAACGATGACGATCGCGGCAACGACGGCGGTGGCAACGACGATGACGGTACAAGCGCCGGCGCTCCGGACGGCGGCGGTCGCCGCAGCGACCAGGAGCGCGCGCGCGCAGCGGTCGAGAAAGGCGACATCCTGCCGTTGAAGGATGTTCTCCGACTTGTGGACGAGGACAAATACGGCAGGGTCATCGGCGTCGATCTCAGAGGCTCCGGCAGCCGCGAGGTTTACCGGCTGCGCACGCGTGACCGGCAGGGCACGATCCGCAACCTGCGCATCAACGCGCGCACCGGAAAATTCATGAATATCTTCGGTTTCTGAGGGCGGCATGCGCATTCTTCTGGCGGAGGACGATCCCAACATCGCAGCCCACGTGACAGGCAGGCTGGAGGCGGAGGGCTATGGCGTCGATACGCTTGCCCTGGGGCCGGACATTTGGGAGCGAGGGGAAAGCGGTAACTATACCGCGATCATCCTCGATCTCGGCCTGCCGGGCATGGACGGGCTGTCGATCCTCAAGCGCTGGCGCCAGGCCGGGCTGGAGACGCCGGTGCTGGTTCTGACGGCGCGGGGTTCCTGGATGGAGCGTGTCGATGGCTTCGATGCCGGTGCGGACGACTATCTGCCGAAGCCCTTTCGCGCGGAGGAGCTGCTGGCGCGGCTGAGAGCTCTGTTGCGGCGTGCCGGCCCTCGCGTCACGTCGGTACGTGCGGCCGGGCGCTTCACGCTCGATGAGGCGACGCGCCGCGTGACCTTCGACGGAGAGCCACTCGAACTCAGCCCGCTCGAATACCGGATGGTCGCGCTCTTCGTGGAGCGCAAGGGCCAGGTCGTCACGCCGCTCGAACTGGCGAGCCATGTGCAGGGACGTGATGACGATGCGGCCAAGAACGCCGTCGAAGCGATGATCGCACGCCTGCGCAAAAAGACGGAAAGCGACGCTATCGAGACTCGCCGCGGCTTCGGTTACGTTCTGCCGGATGGCCCGGCATGATCCGTTCGCTGCGGCTGAGGCTTGCTATCGGCGCATCGATCGCCATAGGCCTCGTGCTGCTGGTGGTCTGGCTCTCCCTGAGCAGGCTTTTCACCGATTACGTCGTCGGCCGCTATCGTACGGAAATGGTGACGCTGGTCGATACGATTGCCGCCCAGGTGGCGGTGCGTGACGGCGAAATTGTCCTGCCGCGCGAGCCCGCGGATCCGCGGCTGAGCCTGCCCGCCGGCGGACGCTACTGGCAGATCACCCGCGACGGCCGCGCGCCCATCCGCTCGCGCTCTTTATGGGACACGGTGATCGACCGCGATCGGCCTTCGGCACCCCACCATCTGGGCTTCCTGGAGGTAGAAGGTCCGGACGGAGCATCTGTGCTGGTCTACCAGCAGACGCTGACTTTCGGTGAGGGGCCGGATGCGCGACGGTTCTCCGTTGCCGCCGGCTTCGCGCGCAGCGAACTCGATGATGCGCTGGCCGACTTTCACAGCCAGATCCGGCTGATGCTGGTGGCAACCGCCTTCGTGCTCGCCGGTGCCGCGTTTCTACAGGGCGCGCTCGGACTTTCACCGCTGGTGCGCTTGCGCGAGCAGGCGGCCCGGGTTCGATCCGGCGAAGAGAAGGATTTTGGTTCGGCCGGCCCCACCGAAGTACAGCCCCTGATCGCCGAGATCAATTTGCTGCTTTCCGAGCGCGAGGCAGCCCTGGCGCAAGCGCGCGCCCGTGCCAGCGATCTTGCCCACGGCCTGAAGACGCCGTTGACCGTGCTTGCCCAGCTTGCCGAGAGCCTGCCGCAGGAAGAGCGGCGGATCGCGCTCGAGCAGGTCGATCTGGTGCGCCAGCGTGCCGATCGCCAGATTCAGGCGGCCCGCATGGGTGTCGAACGCATGGCAACCACGTCGATCGCCAGCCTCGGCGGCAAGCTGGTCAATGTCCTGCGGCCGATAACGGCCGAGCGCAATGTCGTCTGGGAAGTCGAGATCGATCCGTCGATTTCGCTTGACCTCGATCCGGCCGACCTGGCCGAATGCCTCGGCAATTTGCTCGACAACGCCGCCAAATGGGCGCGGACCCGCATCCGGTTCTCGGCGGAGGCGGCTGACGGTCGGGTGCGCATCGCCGTTGGCGACGACGGTCCCGGCGTTGCCGAGGCGGACCGGGAACAGGTCCTGCGCCGCGGCGCCCATGGTGAGGACACTGAGGGCAATCACGCCGCCAATTCCGGCCTCGGACTTGCGATCAGCGCCGATATCGCCGACGCCTATGGCGCGGTGCTGTCGCTCGGGCAGTCGTCGCTGGGCGGCCTCGAGGCCGTGTTGACATTCGACACCGTCGGCGGCCGCCAGAGACCGCGCGATCCCGCCTAGGGACAAGGTGTTCGCGATGCGTCGGCCAATAGTGGGACGCATTCAGCCACGGCTTGCGGCCCATCTTCGATTCCGCAGTTGCGCTTTTCCGGATGTGCGGTTATAAGCCCCCGTCCGAACGGTCCGGCAGGGCATGCCGTGGCCGTTCTTAACGCTGGAAACGAGCCTCGTCTGTTCGTTTCGCATTTTAAAGAACAATGGAGTAGCAAAATGCCCAAGATGAAGACGAAATCGTCTGCCAAGAAGCGGTTCAAGATCACCGCGACCGGCAAGGTTCGTGCAGCGGCTGCTGGTAAGCGCCACGGCATGATCAAGCGTACCAACAAGTTCATCCGCGACGCGCGTGGAACCATGGTTCTCGCCGAGCCCGACGGCAAGAAGGTCGTCAAGAACTACCTGCCGAACGGTCTCTAAGACTTTCAGGCACATTGGATACGTTAAGGAGATCATGACATGGCACGTGTAAAACGCGGCGTTACCGCCCACGCCAAGCACAAGAAGACGCTCAAGGCAGCCAAGGGTTTCTACGGCCGCCGCAAGAACACCATCCGCGCCGCCAAGGCAGCGGTTGACCGTTCGAAGCAGTACGCTTACCGCGACCGCAAGGTCAACAAGCGCAACTTCCGCGCTCTCTGGATCCAGCGCATCAACGCTGCCGTCCGCGAATTCGGCCTGACCTACGGCCGCTTCATCGACGGCCTGAACAAGGCTGGCATCGAAGTCGACCGCAAGGTTCTGTCCGACATGGCGATCCATGAGCCGGCAGCATTCGGCGCCCTCGTCGAAGCTTCCAAGAAGGCGCTTGCCTATCTCAAGGAAGCCGGCACGGCAAACGAGTTTGAAAGCGCTGTCCGTTAAGCCAGCGTTTTCCCAAAACCGTACTTAAAATTCGTTGGGAAACCCGCGCTGGCAGGGCTGGCGCGGGTTTTTCTTATTTCGCGAGATGAACGTGCGAGACGATCGAAAGGAACTGCCCCGGTTCCCTCATCCGACGACGCTTCGGCCGGGCCTGCGGCTTGGTCGTCCTTGCACCGGCATTCTTCGCGACCGCGGCGCGATCACATTCCTGAAGACTTGAGCCGATATAGAACCGAACCCATTCCCGCATCGAGGCAGGACAGAATGAGCGAACTGGAAACACTGGAACGGACACTGCTGGCGGATATCCATGCCGCCGACGATGAAGGATCGATCGAGGCGGTGCGTGTCAATGCGCTTGGCAAGAAGGGCTCGATCTCCGAGCTGCTGAAGACGCTCGGGACCATGACGCCGGAGGAGCGCCAGACCCGCGGCGCCCAGATCAATGCGCTGAAGAACACGGTCGCCGAGGCGATTGCCGCCCGGAAGACGGCGCTGAAGGACCAAGCGATTGCCGAGCGCCTGGCGCGCGAGACCGTCGATATCAGCCTTCCGGTCCGCTCCTCGCCGGCCGAACGCGGCCGCATTCACCCGATCAGCCAGATCGTTGACGAGATCACCGCGATCTTCGGTGACATGGGCTTCTCGATCGCCGAAGGTCCGGATATCGAGACCGACTACTACAATTTCACCGCGCTGAACTTCCCCGAGGGCCATCCGGCCCGCGAGATGCACGACACCTTCTTCTTCAATCCGGATGAGAAGGGCGAGCGCAAGGTACTGCGCACGCACACCTCGCCGGTGCAGATCCGCACCATGGAAGCTGAGCAGCCGCCGATCCGCATCATCATCCCCGGCAAGACCTACCGCCAGGATTCCGACGCGACCCACTCGCCCATGTTCCATCAGGTCGAAGGCCTGGTGATCGACAAGGCGGCGAATGTCGCCAACATGCGCTGGGTGCTGGAAGAGTTCTGCAAGGCCTTCTTCGAGGTGGATCAGGTGACGATGCGCTTCCGTCCGTCCTTCTTCCCCTTCACCGAGCCGTCCTTCGAGGTCGATATCCAGTGCGACCGCTCCGGCCCGATCGTGAAGTTCGGCGAAGGCACCGACTGGATGGAGATCCTCGGCTGCGGCATGGTGCATCCGAACGTGCTGCGCTCGGGCGGGCTCGATCCGGACGAGTACCAGGGCTTCGCCTGGGGCATGGGCCTCGACCGCATCGCCATGCTGAAATACGGCATGCCGGACCTGCGCGACTTCTTCAACGCCGACGTTCGCTGGATGACCCATTACGGTTTCCGCCCGCTCGACATGCCGACGCTGTTCGGCGGTCTTTCGGCCTGATCGCGCAGCTGATCAGAGCGGGTGCGCTCACACCGTTCGCGCTTCCGCTCGTTCTTTTTGATTTGCCGCATTTGTGCGACGTCAGGTGAGGCCACCTGACTGCAAAATGCTCCTAGGACACAGGTGAAATCATGAAATTCACGCTTTCCTGGCTCAAGGACCACCTTGAAACCGACGCCACGCTCGAAGAAATCTGCGCGCGCCTGACGATGATCGGGCTCGAAGTGGAAGACGTCGACGACAAGGCCGCCTTCAAACCTTTCGTCATCGCCAAGGTCGTCTCGGCCGAGCAGCATCCGAATGCCGACAAGCTTCGCGTGCTGATGGTCGATACCGGCTCTGGCGCTCCGATCCAGGTCGTCTGCGGCGCACCGAATGCGCGCGCCGGCCTCGTCGGTGCCTTTGCCGCCCCGGGCACTTACGTGCCCGGCATCGACGTGACGCTTGCCGTCGGTACCATCCGCGGCGTCGAAAGCCGCGGCATGATGTGCTCGGAAAAGGAGTTGCAGATCTCCGACGATCATAACGGCATCATCGACCTGCCCGCCGATGCGCCTGTCGGCACGAGCTATGCCGCCTATGCCGGCCTCGACGATCCGATGATCGAGATCAACCTCACGCCGAACCGGCCAGACTGCACCAGCGTCTACGGCATCGCCCGTGACCTCGCCGCCTCCGGCCTCGGCACACTCAAGGCGCGTAAGGCGCCGTCATTCGCCGTCGAAGGCGAAACACCGGTGAAGCTCACGCTTGACCTCGGCGAAGACAAGCACCTCTGCCCGGGCTTCTCGCTGCGGCTGGTGCGCGGCGTCAAGAACGGCCCGTCGCCGAAGTGGATGCAGCAGCGGCTGCTGGCGATCGGCCTGCGCCCGATCAACGCATTGGTCGACATCACCAACTACATGACCTTCGATCAGGGCCGGCCGATGCACGTCTTCGACGCCGCCAAGGTCAAGGGCAACCTGACGGTCCGCCGGGCCAAGGAAGGCGAAACCGTGCTGGCGCTCGACCAGCGCGAATACAAGCTCGGGCCCAACAACGTCGTCATATCCGATGAAAAGGCGATCGAATCGATCGGCGGCGTCATGGGCGGCGAGCATTCCGGCTGCGACGAGAACACCACGGACGTCTTGATCGAGTCGGCGCTCTGGGATCCGATGAACATCGCCAAGACCGGCCGTACCCTCGGCATCATCACCGATGCCCGCTACCGCTTCGAGCGCGGCGTCGATCCGGAATACATGGTGCCTGGCCTCGAGCGTACGACCGAGCTGGTGCTTGAACTCTGCGGCGGCAGGGCGGCCAAGGCGGAAGTGGTCGGTTACGCCGGCCACACGCCGAAGATCGTCGATTTCCCGGTTTCCGAAGTGAAGCGCCTGACCGGCCTCGAGGTTTCCTCGGAAGAGAGCATCTCGATCCTGAAGAAGCTCGGCTTCGGCGTCGAGGGTTCCGGTGACCGCTTCAAGGTCTCGGTTCCGTCCTGGCGACCGGACATCGACGGCAAGGCCGACCTCGTCGAAGAGGTCATGCGCATCCACGGCGTCGACAACATCGTCGCCGCCCCGCTGCCGAGTCATGGCACCGTCAACGGCAAGATCCTGACGACGCTGCAGATACGCACCCGCCTTGCCAAGCGCGCGCTTGCAAGCCGCGGCATGCTGGAAGCGGTCACCTGGTCGTTCATCTCCGAGGAGCAGGCGAAGCTCTTCGGCGGCGGTGCGCCGGCGCTGAAGCTCGCCAATCCGATCGCCTCCGACATGTCGGACATGCGCCCGTCGCTGCTGCCGGGTCTCCTGACGGCCGCCCAGCGCAATGCCGACAAGGGTTTCGGCGACGTCGCGATCTTCGAAGTCTCCGGCACCTATGAGGGCGATACGCCTGAAACCCAGCGCCGCGTTGCCGGCGGCATCCGCCGCGGCACGGCCTCGCTGAACGGCGCCGGCCGTCTCTGGTCGAACGCGGCCAAGGGCGGCGGCAAGCCGGTCGACGTCTTTGATGCCAAGGCCGACGCGATTGCCGTACTCGAAGCCTGCGGCGTGCCGATGGTCAATGTCCAGTTCGAACCGGGCGGCCCCGCCTGGTATCACCCGGGCCGTTCCGGCACGATCAAGCTCGGGCCGAAGATCATTCTCGGCTCCTTCGGCGAATTCCACCCGAAGACGCTGGAAGCGCTTGACGTTTCGGGCGCGCTGTGCGGCTTCGAGATCTATGTCGACGCCATGCCCGAACCGAAGAAGAAGGCGACCCGCACCAAGCCGGCGCTCGATCTCTCGCCCTTCCAGGCGGTGAAGCGCGACTTCGCCTTCGTCGTCGACAAGACGGTGGAAGCCGGCGCCATCCTGCGCGCGGCTTCGGGCGCCGACCGCAAGCTGGTGACGGGCGTCAGCGTCTTCGACGTCTTCGAAGGCGCCTCGCTCGGCGAAGGCAAGAAGTCGATCGCCATCGAAGTTACCATCCAACCGGTCGAGCGCACGCTGACCGACGAGGACTTCGAGGCTCTCACCGCCAAGATCGTCGCCAATGTGACGAAATCGACGGGCGGCGTGCTCCGGGCGTGAGCCCTACTGCATGTCTCCTTAAATCGACCTCGATTTAAGGGCGAAGACATGCAGAAAATCAAAGTGCTACAGCGACCTTTGCGCGTCTGATAAGACGCGCGGCGCTGTAGGCAAGCACTCGATCGAAAGGGCCGCTGGATCGCAGCGGCCCTTTTTCGTTCGAACTCAGTCCAGGCGCTGCATCAGTTCGATACGGTTGCCGAAAGGGTCGTAGATATAACATCTGCGGTAGTCGGCAAGCGGTTCGTCCTCGACGATCGTCACGCCGGCCGCTTCGAGCCGCAGCGTCAGACAGTCGAGATCGTCGACGACGAAGGCCGGATGCGCTTTGCGCGCCGGCCTGAAGTCTCGGTCGATGCCGAGATGCACGCGGATATTGCCCTGCTCGAACCAGCAGCCGCCGCGCGCGAGAAGATTGGCCGGCTTCGTTACTTCCGAGAGGCCGAGAAGGCCGCCATAGAAGCCACGTGCCGCCGGCTCGGCACCCGCCGGCATGGCAAGCTGGATATGGTCGATGCCGATGAGCCTGCCCGTCGGCTCGGTCTTCTGCAGGATTTCCCTCATGACGCGTGCTGATGGAAGACCTTGTTGACGATCACCCAGCGCCCGTCGATCTTCACCAGCGACAGATGGTCGGAATAGCGTTCGCCGGCGAAACTGTCGACCACTCGCACGGTTGCGGCATCACCGGTGATATCGATCTTCTGCACGTCCATCTCCGGCTGGGTTCCAGGTGGCGCAGCCCCCGCCTCGACGATCGTCTTGATGAAGCCTTCGCGCGTCGTCCATTCGAGCGCGCCCTTGTAGTTGCCGATGATAGCTGCATCGGGATGAAACGCCTTGCGCAGAGCGCCCTCGTTGGCAAAGGCCATGCCGTCGACATAGAGATGCACCACTGCGCTGATCGCCTGCTCGTCGGACATTCCCGCTCCTCCGGATTTGTTGCCGTTGGTTGAGAGGTAGTGCGTCCGGCGGGAATTTCGATGGGAAATCTCCCCGCCCTTGACGGCAGGCGGGGAGCAATAGAGCATTTCCAGGAAAAGTGCGAAGCGGCTTTCCGTCAGGAAATGCGCTGGAAACAAACAGATAGAGGGCTTCCACCACGCCGCTTCAACGGGAGACGCTCCAGCTCAACGGTTGGTGAGCGCCAGCGAGGCGTCCGTGTAGCGTTTGCCGGCGACCAAGGCCGGCGAGAGAGCGTCGGCGAGCCGGCGGGATTCCTCGGCCGTGAGGGTGATGTCTGCGGCCGCAGCATTCTGCTCCAGATGATTGAGCTTGCGGGCGCCGGGGATCGGCACGATGAAATCGCCCTGGTTGACGACCCAGGCGAGCGCGAGCTGAGCGGCGGTGACGCCCTTTTCTTCGGCCAGCGCCTGGAGCGTCTCGACGAGCCGGACATTGGCGTCGAAATTCTCCGCCTGGAAACGCGGCAGCGAGCGTCGGAAATCGTCGGCTTCGAGATCGTCAGCCTTGCGCAGGGCGCCGGTCAGCATGCCACGCCCGAGCGGGCTGTAGGGCACGAACCCGATGCCGAGTTCGCGGCAGGTGGCAAGCACGTCTTCTTCCGGGTCACGCGACCACAGCGAGTATTCGCTTTGAACAGCGGCGATCGGATGAACCTTGTGGGCCCGGCGGATGGTGGCGGCACTCGCTTCCGAAAGGCCGATGGTCCGCACCTTACCCTCGCGCACCAACTCGGCCATGGCGCCGACGGTGTCCTCGATCGGCACCTCCGGATCGACGCGATGCTGGTAGTAGAGGTCGATGACATCGGTGCCGAGCCGCTTGAGCGAGGCTTCCGCCACCGCCTTCGCATGCTCCGGCCGTCCGTCGACACCCCTGATCGCCTGGGCTGCCGGCGCGCCGGCTTCGATGCGAAAGCCGAATTTCGTGGCGATCGTCACCTTGTCGCGCAGCGGCCCGAGAGCCTTGCCGAGCAGTTTCTCGTTCTCGAACGGGCCGTAGACTTCGGCCGTATCGAAGAAGGTGATGCCGAGATCGACGGCGCGGTGGAGCGTGCGAATCGATTCCGCCTCGTCCGTGGCGCCATAGGCGAAGCTCATGCCCATGCATCCGAGGCCGATGGTGGAGACGGTGAGGTCATTCCCGAGTTTGCGGGTCTTCATGTCGTTTCCTTGTCTAGCTGGCACGCATCGAAACTCGCGCGCTGGGAGGGCACGTCTATCGTCCGAGGCGTGAATTGATGGTCGGGCGCCGCCGACGAGCCCGCGTGGGCGAACGACGGTTCCTCTGCGCCAAGGCTGACGAACTCCTCGCTCCGTCCGACGTTGGCGACGATTGAAGAATAGGGCCATGCGCCGCGGCTGAAAATCACTGTCAATTCTCACGGGCTGTTCTATTATTTCGATCAATGAACAGAACACAGCTCTCCCAACTTGCGGTATTGGCCGCCGTTGCCGCCCATGGCAGTTTTCGCGGGGCCGCCCGAGAACTGGGCGTGGCGCCATCAGCGGTGAGCCATGCCGTCGGCAGCCTCGAGACGAGCCTCGGCATCCGCCTTCTGGCGCGCACCACGCGCAGCGTCGCGCCGACGGAGGAGGGGCGCCGGCTGCTCGAACGGCTGGCGCCGGCGCTGGAAGAGATCGCCCTCGCACTAGAGGCCGCCGCCGACGCGCGTGAGCGCCCCGCCGGCAACCTGCGCATCACGGCGCCGCGGTTTGCCGCCGATCTCATCCTCGCGCCCCGGCTCGGCGCCTTCCTGAACCGCTATCCCGAGATCGTCCTGGAGATCGCCAACGAGGACGGCTTCACCGACATCGTTGAAAAGGGCTACGACGCCGGAATCAGGCTCGGCGAAAGTCTGGAGGCCGATATGATCGCGGTGAAGGTCGGGCCGGAGCTCGAAAGTGCCGTCGTTGCGTCGCCCGACTACTTCGCGCGCCATGGCCGGCCGCAGCACCCGCGCGATCTCGCTCAGCATCGCTGCATCCGCCTGCGCTTTTCCAATGGCGCGCTCTATCGCTGGGAGTTTGAGAAGGACGGCGAGGAGTTGACGGTATCGGTCGAAGGCCCGCTGATCCTCACCGAGGACAGGCCGATCATCAAGGCGGCGATCGGCGGTGCCGGTCTGGCCTATCTCTTTCGCTCCCGGGTCGAGACGGCGATCGCCGAAGGTCGGCTGGGTGCGCACCTTATGCCGGTCCATATCTCTATTATCCGAGCCGCAGGCAGATGCGGCCGGCGCTACGCGCCTTCATCGATTTCTTCCGGCACAGCGGATAGCAGCCGCTCTGGAATCGGGTGGCGCGGTTGGGCCGAATCTGGAATGCCATTGGCTCGCGCACTCCGTTTGTTCGGATGAGAAAGGAAGACGATGAAGAAGCCCGGATCGATGAAGGGTCTTGAAGATCTCGGCCGTGTGCGGCTCTCCCGGAATTTCTTCTTCCGCGAGTTCCTGCATTCGGAGATCGCCGATTTCTACCGTATCCCGAACATCCCTGATGATCCGGATCTCGCGATCGAGGCGGGGCGGCGCCTCTGCGAAGAACTGCTGGAGCCGCTGGAAGCGACCTTCGGCCGCCTCGTCATTCGCTCCGGCTACCGCAATCGCGCCGTCAACGGCTTCGGCAACGCCAATGGCCTCAATTGTTCGACCAATGCCGCTTCGGCCGCCGACCATATCTGGGACATGCGCGACGCCGACGGATGTATCGGCGCCACCGCCTGCATCGTCATCCCCTGGGTATGGGACCGGCGCGGCGACATCGGCGGCTGGCAGTCGATCGCCTGGTGGATCCACGACCACCTGCCCTACGCCTCGCTCTGTTTCTTCCCGAAGCTCTGGGCTTTCAACATCCAGTGGCACGAGCGGCCCGCGCGCCGGATCATGAGCTTCGTGCAGCCGCGCGGCGTCCTGACGAAGGCGGGCATGGCCAACCAGGGCGGCAGCCATGCCGAGGCCTATGCCGGTTTTCCGGATTTGCGGAATGTGCGGAAACTGACCTTGTAGCGCACATGCTCGTCGGTGCCGGAGGAGCGCTCACGGAGCCGCCGCACGGCGGCATGGTCGGCTTCGGTGCACCAGTGGGAGCCGACGCCGATCGCTTCGTCGCCACCGGCAGCAGCGCGTCAATGCCATCGTGCTGGCTTTGCCTCCGTCATTCGCCGACATCGTTGAGTTGCTGGATCGCTTCATCCGACAGCTGGAGATCGGCAGAACGAATGAGGCTCTGCAACTGCGCGAGGTTCGTGGCGCTGGCGATCGGTGCCGTGACGCCCTTGCGCGTCCGGACCCAGGCGAGCGCAATTTCTGCCTGGCTTGCACCGGTTTCGGCGGCAATCTCGTCGAGCACGCCAAGGATGCGCATGCCGCGTCCGTCGAGGTATTTCTCGACACCGCTGCCGCGCGCCGAGCCTTCGAGGTCCTTGTGTGTTCGGTACTTGCCCGACAGGAAGCCACGCGCCAGCGCGAAATAGGTGATCACGCCGATCTCTTCCGAAATGCAGAGGTCGCGCAGCGGTCCCTCGAAGGCGTCCCGGTCGTAGAGATTGTATTCCGGCTGCAGCACCGCATAGCGCGGCAGGCCGTGGGTCGCGGATATGTCGAGCGCCTCGCGCAGCTGCAGCGAATTCAGGTTGGAGGCACCGATGTTGCGGACCTTGCCTTCGGACAGCAATTGGTCATAGGCCGCAAGCGTCTCTTCACAGGGCGTTTCCGGGTCCGGCCAGTGGGAGAGATAAAGGTCGATATGGTCGGTCTGCAGCCGCCTCAGCGAATCTTCGACCGCTTGCAGGATCCAACGGCGCGAAAGCCCCTTGCGGCCGGGCCCGAGTTCGGAACCGACTTTGGTGACGATGACTGCCTTATCGCGTGGTCGCCTCGATTGTTTCAGCCACTTGCCGATGATCGTTTCGGATTCTCCGCCCTGGTTGCCTGGCGCCCAGGAGGAATAGACGTCTGCGGTATCGATGGCGTTGAAGCCGGCATCGAAGAAGGCATCGAGCAAGGCGAACGACGTCTTTTCGTCGGCGGTCCAACCAAAGACATTGCCGCCGAAGACAAGTGGCGCGATTTCCAGGTCAGTGCGGCCAAGTCTCAGTTTTTCCATGGGGTCGCTCCATTGGACGGGATGGAAGCATATCGCGATCGGGAGGATTGCGAAGGGAAAGATAGGGCGGAAAAGCTGACATTGTCACCCGCCCCAGGGCTTTTTTCTGCGAACGGGAATCTCCGTCGGAACGATATCAACCGCTTGATAGGTACGTACCTCGGCGCTACAGCGCCGCGCGTATTTAGACGCGCTAAGGTCGCTGTAGCACTTTGAGTTGCTGCATGTTTTCATCCTTAAATTGCAGGAAATTTAAGGAAACATGCAGTAGTCTCGGCCGCTAAAATCAGGGAGCTCCGCCATGTTACGTTTCGGAATTCTGTCCACGGCCAAGATCGGCCGCGATCTCGTCGTGCCGGCCATTCAGGATGCGGAAAACTGCGTCGTCTCGGCTGTTGCCAGCCGCGACTTCGCAAAAGCCCGGGCCATGGCCGATCGCTTCTCCGCCCCGCATGCCTTCGGCTCCTATGAGGACATGCTGGCCTCCGACGTCATCGATGCGGTCTATATCCCGCTGCCGACGGCACAGCACGTCGAATGGTCGGTGAAGGCCGCCAATGCCGGCAAGCACGTGCTCTGCGAAAAGCCGATCGCGCTGCGCGCCTCGGAGATCGACGCCTTGATCGCCGCGCGTGATCGCAATGGGGTTCTGATCGCCGAAGCCTTCATGGTCACCTACAGCCCCGTCTGGCGCAAGGTGCGCGCGCTGCTGGCTGAGGGCGCGATCGGCCGGCTGCGCCACGTCCAGGGTGCATTCACCTATTTCAACCGCGACCCCAACAACATGCGCAACATTCCCGCGCTCGGCGGCGGCGGCCTGCCGGATATCGGCGTCTATCCGACGATCACCACCCGCTTCGTCACCGGCCAGGAGCCGGTGCGGGTTCAGGCAAACACCGATCGCGATCAGGAATTCGGCACCGACATCTATTCGAGCGTGCGGGCAGACTTCGGTGATTTCGAGCTGAGCTTCTATATCTCCACCCAGCTCGCTGCCCGCCAGATCATGGTCTTCCACGGCGACAAGGGCTTCATCGAGGTGAAATCGCCCTTCAACGCCGACCGCTACGGCCGAGAGGAGGTGGAACTCACCAATCAGAACCACGCCCAGTCGCAGCTCTTCCGCTTCCAGGATGCGCGCCAGTACAAGCTCCAGGCGGAAGCCTTCTCGCGCGCCGCCAAGGGCGAGCCCGAGGAAGTGGTGACACTCGAGAATTCGCGCCTCAACCAGAAATTCATCGATGCGATCTACCGCGCCAGCGCCAAGGACGGCTGGGAGACCATCTGAGCCGGTCGAAGAATGCGAGGAGGTCCGCCGGCATGGCTGGCGGACCTCCTTCTCGATCTCTTGGGTTCGTCAGGCGAGCGCGGCGCGTTCCCGTGCCAGTCCCCGCAGCTTGAAGAACAGGAAGTCGGCGACAGCGATCATGCCGATCACGACGAGGGCGATGCCCGCAGCTGAGAGATCGGTATAGGCCGTGAACAGCAGCACTAGGCTCGCCATCTGCCAGAGCACGTCGCCGGCAATGCTGATGCGCGCCGCTGCCGTTACCGGACCGCCATTGCGCGCCGCCGACAGGTGAAAGATCCCCCAGACCAGCAGTCCAACGCCGAGCACCTTCATCGTGACAGGTGTCGCGGCGGGGCTGATCAATGCGGCGAAGGGTGCCGCGTCGAGGATCAGGACGGCGGCGGCGACCAGCGAGAATGCACCGTCGGCAAGGAAGGTCTTGTTGAGCAGGCTGCGGTTCGAGAGGTTCATTTTCGGCTCCATCCGTTTGTCGATGGCCGGATATTGCTCTGATGACGTCATCGAACCAATTACCTCTGAGGTAATGGATTTACTTGGCACGGACGTCACTCTGCCGGGCAAATGGAGAAAACAGGCATATGCAATTTGGCGAACATCTGAAGGAATGGCGTGGCCATCGCCGCATGAGCCAGCTCGATCTCGCGGGCGCTGCCGGCATCTCGGCGCGGCACCTGTCGTTCCTGGAAACCGGTCGCTCGAAACCGTCGGAGGGCATGATCCTGCGGCTGGCCTCGGTGCTGGATATTCCGGCCCGCGACCAGGGAACGCTGTTTTCGGCAGCCGGCTATCGGCCGCGCATGGCGACGCGCCCGGCCGCAGGGCTGGACGCCATGCCGCCGGCCGTCGCCAATGCCATCAGGCTCATCCTGGCCCGGCACGATCCCTATCCCGGCCTGGTACTCGACCATGAATACACGCTGCTCGTCGTCAACCCGGCGCTGGCGAGCCTGGCCGTGGCTGCCGACATTCCATTCCAGCCCGGAGAAAACTTCCTCGACGCGTTCCTCGGCAACGAAAACGTTCGCAAGCTGGTCGTCAACTGGGAGGCCGCGGCGGCTGATCTCGTACAGCGCGTGCGCACCGAGGCCTGGCTGCAGGGGCCGCGCAGCCGCCTCGGCAAACGCCTGGAGAAAGCCGCGTCGAGCCCGGCGGTCGAGCGGGCGATCGAAAACCACCCCGCCACCGATCGCCTGCCCGTGCTGCCGATCGAGCTCGATGTCGGCGGCCCGCGCTTGAGCTTCATCACCACGCTGCAGACCTTCGGCTCGACCCAGGATGCCCTGGTGGAAGGCGTGCTGATCGAATCCTTCTTCCCCGCGGACGAGGAGACCAAGGCGTTTTTCGAACGGAAGGGGTGAGCGCTATTGCTGGTCGCGCTGCCGGTCGATGGCAATGGCGCCGCACAGCATAAGGGCGAGGCCCATGTTGTAGGCGCCGATCGTTGCTAACGCTTCGATCCAGTCACCGCCTGCGCCGGCCAAAGCCGTCAGCGCCGCGCCGACGAACAGGCAGGCGCGTGCCGATCGCAGGCCGCATGCGATGATGCCGAGGAGGAAGGAAGCGGTGACGATCATGGTCCCGGGCACCCTTACGAATTGATGATAATCATGCCGCTGATGATCAGCGCGGCACCGAGGCCGTAGCGCAGCGTCATGGCCTCGCCGAGGAAGACGGCAGCAAGCAGCGGTACGAGGCAGAACGTCAACGCCATGAACGAATAGGCGATCGTCAGCGGCACGGACTTGATCGTGAAGATCCAGATGATCGTGCCGATGCCATAGACGGCTAATGCCGTGAGCAATGTCGGGCTGAGGGCGAGCGCCAGCAGCCCGTGAGCGTTGGCGTCGCCGGTCTTGGCGCTCGTCAGCTTGAAGAGGATCTGTCCGGCCGAAATCAGCACCGGTGTGAAAAACAGTCCGAACCAGACAGTGGGCGCCAGATTGAGATTCATCGCCACCCCTCACACCGCCAGAGCTTTGTCTTCGCGATAGAAGATGTCGCGGCCGATATCGATGCACTCGTGTTCGGCTGGAACCGGATGCATCGCGCGAAGGAAGGAGTGGGTGTAGGGAAAGAAATTGAAGTGCGGGTTGAACGTGTAGCGATACTCGCGCTCGCGCGGCACGACGATGATCAGGCGCCGCCGGGTGATCCGGCGAAGCTCGGAAATCGCCTTGCGATAGTCGAGGATATGCTCGATGACGTGCGTGCAGACGACGGTATCGAACTCGCCATCGGCAAACGGCAGCTCCTCGATCATCGCCGCGTGATACTCTACGCCCTCGATCCGGGCCGCATCGTCGATGGCAAAGTCGACGCCCGTGAGGCGCCGAAGGCCCGGATTAGGCTCTCGAATACGCTTCAGCAGAACGCCGGTTCCGCAACCGACGTCGCAGACGCCGTCGCCGACGACGCTTGCCGCGATCTTGCGAACGCAGGCTTCCGAATTGTCCGTTCCCTCGTGGACCCTCGGATGCAGCCGGTAGAGATCTTCGTATTCGCGCGCCGACAGGAACGGCGCACGCGCGCGAAACTCGGCAAGATGCGCGATATGCTTGCCCCAGGCGAGGCTGGCCATGCCCTTGAAAAGCCGCGAATCTCGGAAGATCGGCGGGATGACGTCTTCGATGATGAAGCGTATGCGGTTGGTTGTTTCCCGGTTCATCCGTGGCGTTCCCGAACAATCCGTGGTGTTGGCTGTAGGCCGGATTCCTGGTCGTCGAACGGGGAGGGAGCGATGCTCGCATTCAAGCTCTCAGCCGGCGCAGCCCGTGCGGGCGTCGCGATATAGTGCAGCCGGAGCTGCTCGGTGCGGGCGCGCGAGACCGAATCGAGGATCAGACCGGCCGTGATCATCATGATCGAGACCAGGAGCAGAGCCAGCGAGAAGACCCAGGTGGGCATGCGGGGCACGAGCCCGGTCGCGAAGTATTCGATCAGGACCGGCGTCATGAAAATTGAACTCGCCGCCAGGAAAGCGAGGCTGATGAGGCCGAAGAAGGTGAACGGCCGCGTTTCCTTCATCAGCATCACGAAGGTCCAGAGGATCTTGGCGCCGTCCTTGAAGGTCGAGAGCTTGGAATGGGAGCCTTCGGGCCGCCGGCCGTAATCGAGCTCGAGTTCAGCGACCGGCAGCTTCAGCCGCGAGGCATGGACCGACATCTCCGTCTCGATCTCGAAGCCATTGGAAACGGCCGGGAAGCTCTTGGCGAACCGCCGCGAGAAGACGCGGTAGCCGGAGAAAATGTCGTTGAAGTCCGTGCCGAACATCGAACGGTAGAGAAGGTTGAAGAGGCGGTTCCCGAGGGCGTGCCCCTGTCTGCCGGCGTCGTCATGAACGCCGCGGCGCGTCCCGACGACCATGTCGGCGCGCTCGGTGATCAGGGTGCGCACGAGATCTTCCGCATCCGTCGGGCAGTAGGTGCTGTCGCCGTCGGCCATGACATAGATGTCGGCATCGATATCGGCGAGCATTCGGCGTACTACATGCCCCTTGCCCTGCCGGCGTTCGCGCACGACGGTTGCGCCGGCAAGCACGGCCCTCAGCGCCGTGCCGTCCGTCGAGTTGTTGTCGTAGACGTAGATGCGGGCCGTCGGCAGCGCCGTTTGGAAACCTTGAACGACCTGCCCGATGGTCGAGGCTTCGTTGTAGCACGGCAAGAGAACGGCGATGTTGAAACGTTCGAACATCCGAGCGGCTCGGTTCCTGTTGGATCGGTGCCATCATAGGCATCAGGGTGTTAACAAGACGCCAAGGAGCGTCGCGCTGGGCGCTCGACAAGCTCGTTCCCGCCCCCCGGTTTTTACCCTTTCTTGATTGCGCCTCCTTATGATGCCGCGAGAGCAAGAGGGGCGGGAAACTATGCCGAGTGGCACTGCGGCACCATCAGACATGGCGACGGCGCATGCACCGAGGCGGTCCTGGTCGAACCTGCCCTGGGCGGTGCTCGTCTACGGCGCGCCCATCATCCTCTTCCTCATCATCCAGTTCCTGAGGGCGCCTGACTATGTCGGCCGCGACAATGACGATGTCATGCGATTGGTAGAGGTGCGCGATCTGCTGGCCGGCCAAAGCTGGTTCGACCTGACGCAAGTCCGCCTCGGCCCTGAGGGCGGAACGTTGATGCACTGGTCGCGCTTGATTGATCTGCCCATCGCCGGGCTCATGGCTCTCCTCAGGCCCTTTGTCGGTGCAATGCAGGCGGAAGTCCTGGCCCTAGCGATATTGCCGATCTGCCTGGCGCTTCCGTTGCTCGCGGCAATGGGTCTGGCCGGGCGCCGTGTGGGCGGCACGCCATCCATGCATTTCTGTCTGGGGCTGACGGCGCTGTTCATCGCCACCTCGAACCGGTTCCTAGGGGGGGCCATCGATCATCATAACGTGCAGTTGGTCCTAGTCGCGGTCATGCTGGCGATGCTCGTCGATCGGCAGTATCGCGCGTCCAGCTACGCAGTAGCAGGATTGGCGGCGGCGCTGGCGATCGCCATTGGTGCGGAAACGACGCCATTTGTGGCTATGGTCTGCGCCGTCGTTGCCTGCCAGTGGGCCGCCGTCGGCGGGAAGGCTGCGCGGACCACCGTTGCCTTTGGCCTTTCGCTCGCTGCAGGCTTGAGCCTCTTCTTTTTCGTGACCGTGCCGCCGCGCCTCTATCTGGCTGCGACCTGCGACAATCTCTCGATCGCCTTCTACTCGCTGGCGCTGACTGGAGGCGGCCTGCTTGCTCTTGCCGCGGCAATGGTCAGCGATCGACCGACCGTCGTGCGGTTCTTCGCCCTTGGCGCTTGCGGCCTGGGTATCGTTGCCGTGGCACTGTCGGTGGCGCCGCAATGCCTGGGCAATCCCTTGGCAGGGCTCGATCCGCTGCTTCGCGAGCTGTGGCTCGACAACGTCACCGAGGCGCGTTCCTTCGTTGCCGTTGCAAGGACGGAATCAGCGAGCATCGGGGCCTACTACTTCACCGGTGCATTTGCCGCGCTTCTTTGTGTCTGGCGCATCTGGCGCCGTGACCGGATCGGTCTCAACCTCATCCTCTTCGCGCTTGTGTTCTCGAGCCTGATGATTGCGCTCATCCAGGTGCGCGGGATGGCCTTTTCCAATCTCCTGGCGATTGTGCCGATCGCTTTGCTGCTCACCGACCTTCGCGCCCGCTCAAACGGCGGAACGGCAGGCGTGGGCGCCTCTCTGCTTTACGTCGGCACGCTTGTCATTTCGGTTCCGGCGGTATGGGCCATGGCCGGAACGCTCGTCGACAAGGGGATCGGGGGACACGTGGCGGGCGAAACCGCAGTCTCGAACGGTGAGGCGTGCCTGACAGCGGCGTCGCTGGCAGATCTGGAAGACTTGCCGCCGTCGTTCGTCGTCGGGCCATCGGATATTGGTGCGGCCCTCCTTCTTCACACGCAGCACCGCGTGCTGAGCGCGCCCTATCACCGCAATGCCGCCGGCATGCTCGCGGAACTGAAGATCGGCCTGGCGCGGCCGGAAGAAGCGGAGGCCATGCTGCGGCAACTCGGGCATCCAGTGCTGGCCTTCTGCGCCGCCGACGTTCAGGCGCGAATGATCGCCGCGAGGGCGCCGCAAGGCTTCTATGCCGAGTTGACCGCCGGGCGCGTGCCGGCGTTCCTTTCGCCCCTGCCGGTTTCGGCAGGCGCGTCCATTCGGCTCTATGCCCTGAAACCTTGAGCGCGCCTGCCGCCGGCGGGTGGAAAGCGCAACGGATGTGCTGGCCTTCGGCCAAGGGTGCGGTAAAAGAAGCCATGGCTTCTTTCTTCGACAGCGATTCTCCGAGCAACCTCACCGAATATTCGGTGTCCGAGCTTTCCGGCTCGATCAAGCGAACGGTCGAGCAGGCTTTCGACCAGGTGCGCGTCCGCGGCGAGATCTCCGGCTATCGCGGCCCGCATTCGTCCGGTCACGCCTATTTCGCGCTCAAGGACGATCGGGCGCGCATCGATGCGGTGATCTGGAAGGGCACGTTCTCGCGCCTGCGCTTCCGGCCCGAGGAAGGCATGGAAGTGATCGCGACCGGCAAGGTCACGACCTTTCCGGGCTCGTCGAAGTACCAGATCGTCATCGAATCGATGGAGCCGGCCGGTGCCGGCGCGCTGATGGCGCTGCTGGAAGAGCGCAAGCGCAAGCTCGCCGCCGAAGGGCTCTTTGATGCCGGCCGCAAGCGGCCGCTACCCTACATGCCCAAGGTGATCGGCGTCGTGACGTCGCCCACGGGTGCGGTCATCAGGGATATCCTGCACCGCATCGCCGACCGCTTTCCCGTGCACGTCGTCGTCTGGCCCGTCCGGGTGCAGGGCGATGGTTCGGGCGACGAGGTGGCGGCAGCGATCCGCGGCTTCAACGCGATCGAGCCGGGCGGCGCGATGGCCCGGCCAGACGTGCTGATCGTCGCCCGCGGCGGCGGCAGCCTCGAGGACCTCTGGGGTTTCAACGACGAAGCCGTCGTCCGCGCCGCGGCCGCCTCCGAGATTCCGCTGATTTCCGCGGTCGGGCACGAGACCGACTGGACCTTGATCGACTATGCCGCCGACCAGCGGGCGCCAACGCCGACTGGTGCTGCGGAAATGGCGGTGCCGGTGAAGGCCGATCTCGAAGCCGCGATTTCCGGCCTCTCGGCTCGTCTCAAGGCGGCCGTCGGTCGGCAGATGGACAATCGCCGCCAGGCGGTGCGTTCACTGGCGCGCGCGCTGCCGTCGCTCGATCAGTTGCTGGCGCTGCCGCGCCGCCGGTTCGACGAGGCCGCCCTCGGGCTCGGACGCGGCCTGCAGATGAACACGGCCAACAAGCGGCGCCAGTTCGAGCGCGTATCGACCGAGCTTCGAGCAGACCTTCTCAAAGGCAAGCTCTCCGACCGCCGTCAGCGAATCGCCGACTTCATGAACCGCGCGGAACGCATCGTCGAGCGGCAGGTGCATCGCGGCGAGGCGCGGGTTTCGGCGGCAGACGCCGCGCTGCGGACGTTGCCGTCGCGGCTGCTTGGCCAGATCCATCGCGCGACGGATCGTGTCGCCGGGCTCGCCGCCCGATCCGATGCAGCGGTTCGCGCCGACGTGCGCCGCTTGCGCAGCGTCATCGTCGCCCAGGACCGCATCCTGCAATCCCTTTCCTATCGCAACGTCCTGCAGCGCGGCTTCGCGCTGGTCCGCGATGCCGAAGGCGGTCCGGTGCGGCAGGCGGCGGCCGTTACGGCCGGCATGGCGCTCAGTCTGGAATTTGCCGATGGCCGGGTCTCAGCCATCGCGGGCGAGGGGAGCGGCGAGCCGGTCCCGCAGCCGCCGACGCCCCGCAAGAAACAATCGAAGTCCCCAGAACCGTCAGGAGAGACGCCGAAGCAGGGCACGCTGTTCTAGTCCGGTTGGCCGTGATGGGACGGGCGTCTTGGGAACGCGCCGCTTTCTGGCTTCACGGTCGCCAGCCCAGAAGATCAAGCGGAAGCTCCGGCGCCAGTCATAAGGGAGAACCATGCGTATCTTGCTCGTGCTTGCTCATCCGCTGGAAGACAGTTTTGCCGCAAGTGTTGCGCGTGAAGCGCGCGCGGCGTTGGAGGAAAACGGCCATACCGTCGACCTGCTCGATCTCTACCGCGAGGGCTTCGATCCACGTCTGAGCGTGGCGGAACGCGCAAGCTATTTTACCGAGACCTATGATCGATCGGCGGCCTCCGATTGGATCGCACGACTGCAAGCGGCGGACGGGTTGGTGCTGGTGTTTCCGCAATGGTGGTTCAATTTCCCGGCGATTCTCAAGGGCTTCTTCGACCGGGTTTTGGCACCCGGTGTTGCCTTCGACAACGATGCGACCGGCGGGCGCATCATTCCGCGCCTCCAAAACATCAAGCTCTTCTGGGCGCTGACCACGACCGGTGCTCCCTGGTGGGTGGTGCATCTCTACATGGGCAATCCGGTGAAGCGGCTTTTGAAGCGCGGCATCGCTGCCTTGTGTGCCAAGGGGCTGAACTTCCGCATGCTCGCGCTGCACGACATGGACCGGGCGACCGACGCCAAGCGCAAGGCGCATCTCGCCCGTGTCCGTCGGCTGGTCGGCGGCATCTAGTGTCCTGATTCAGAAGTTTCTGCCGATTTGTTTTGCACATCGGCGATTTGCAGGGTTGCCAGGCAAAAGCGTTTGATGGTGGCGAGGATATCGTCTGCCGATTTGGTCCATCGGAACGGTTTGGGATCGGTGTTGACGGCGTCGATATAGGCGGTGATTGCCGCCTCCAATTCAGCGGTGGAGCGGTGCACGCCGCGCCGGATTTGCTTTTCGGTCAGGTTGGCAAAGAAGCGCTCGACCTGGTTGAGCCATGACGCCGCCGTCGGGGTGAAATGAATGTGCCAGCGGGGCCGCTTGAGAAAGAAGCTGCGGATGGCGCTGGTCTTGTGGGTGGCGTAGTTGTCCATGACGATGTGGATATCAAGGTCTGGCGGCACGTTGGCTTCGATTTCGCGCAGGAATCTCAGGAATTCCTGCGCGCGGTGACGCTTGAAGCAGCGACCGATGATCTTGCCGGTGGCAGCGTCGAGCGCGGCGAAGAGCGAAAGTGTTCCATGCCGGGTGTAGTCGTGGCTGCGCCGCTCGATCTGGCCGGGCCGCATCGGCAACACCGGCTGGCTGCGATCGAGTGCCTGGATCTGGCTCTTCTCATCGACGCAGAGCACCAGCGCCCGCTCGGGCGGGTTGAGATAAAGGCCGACAATGTCGCGCACCTTCTCGACGAATAGCGCATCCGAAGACAGCTTGAAACTTTCGGCGCGATGCGGCTGCAGCCCGAAGGCCGTCCAGATGCGATGGATCGTCGAGGGCGCATGTCCGACCGCCCGTGCCATCGAACGCAGGCTCCAGTGGGTGGCGTCCGGCGGTGTCGTCTCCAGCGTCAACCGGATCGTCTCGGCGATCTCTTCGTCGCCGATCTGGCGCGGCGCGCCGGGACGCGGCTCGTCGTAAAGCCCATCGAGCCGCTGCTCGGCGAAACGCCGTCGCCATTTGGCCACCGTGTTCGGCATCGTGCCAAGCCGCGTGGCAATCTCCTTGTTCTCAACGCCGTCCGCGGCCATCAGCACGATCTGGGCCCGCCGCGCCAGGCCCTGCGCCGTGCCGCGGCGGCGAACCAATGTCTCCAGTTCACCGCGCTCCTCACCCGTCAAGACAATCGCAACCGCCGCTTTGCCCATCGATCATCCCCTTCTCAAACAGGGAAAATGATCGCACAAATTTATCGATCAGGACACTAGAGCGCCATGCGTTCAGATGAACGCACTATGGTCGCTCCAGCCTTTGTTTCTAGGGCATCTTTCCGCTTCCAGCGCTTTCACTTGAACGCGCCATGCGCTGGCCACGGCTACTCGAACGCCGCCAGATACTTGCGCAGCAGCCGGTCGAGCGTCGCGCGCTCCTCGGGCGAGAGCTCGGCAACGACCCGATGCTGGTTTGCCACATGCGCGGTCGCCGCCTCGTCGACCCGGCGCCGCCCTTCTTCCGTCAGGGCGATGATGACGCTGCGCCGGTCCTCGGGATTGGCGATCCGCTCGACGAGGCCGGCTTTCTCCAACTGGTCGATGCGGTTGGTCATGGTGCCGGAACTGACCATGGTCGTATCCAGCAGCTCGCCGGGCGAAAGCCGATAAGGCGGCCCGGAGCGGCGCAGCGTCGCCAGCACGTCGAAGCTCGAAGCGGAGATGCCGCGTTCGGCAAAGGTCTTTTCGATCTCCCGGCCGATATGCGTCGAAAGCCGCGAGAGCCGGCCGAGCAGGCCCATGGCCGACACGTCGAGATCCGGCCGTTCCCGGTGCCATTGAGCCAATATCCTGTCGACGCGGTCCATCCGAAGCCTCCATTGTTCCAACAGCTATAGGATATCTTGACGTAGAGATAAACTCTGATAGTCTCAATTTATCTTGATATAGAGATTCTTCAGGTAGAGATATGAGCACGAACCGCACTGCCGACCTTACCTTGACTGCGCTGGCACCCGCCATCTGGGGCAGCACCTACCTCGTTACGACGGAGTTCCTGCCATCAGGCTATCCGCTGACGGTTGCGATGTTGCGGGCCCTGCCGGCAGGGCTCCTGCTGCTGCTCATCGTACGGCGTCTCCCTGAGGGGATCTGGTGGCCGCGATCCTTCATCCTCGGCGCGCTCAACTTCTCCTTCTTCTGGGCCATGCTGTTCGTCTCGGCTTACCGGCTGCCGGGCGGCGTTGCCGCTACGGTCGGCGCCGTTCAGCCACTGATCGTCATCCTGCTGTCGCGCGTCTTCCTCGGCTCGCCGATCCGGGCTCTCAGCGTCGCCGCCGGCCTTGCAGGTATCGTCGGGGTCGGCCTTCTGGTTCTGACGCCGGGCGCCACGCTCGATCCGCTCGGAGTGCTCGCCGGTCTCGCCGGCGCCGTCTCCATGGCTTTCGGTACGGTCCTCAGCCGCCATTGGGCGCCGCCGGTGCCGCCGCTCACCTTCACCGCCTGGCAACTGGCGGCCGGCGGCCTGCTTCTCGTGCCGGTAGCGCTGTTCTTCGAACCGTCCCTGCCTTCATTGTCGGCGGCGAACATTCTCGGCCTGACCTATCTCGGCCTCATCGGCGCCGCCTTCACCTATCTGCTCTGGTTCCGCGGCCTCTCACGCCTCGAACCGGCGGCCGTCTCGCCGCTCGGCTTCCTGAGCCCGGTGGTTGCAATCCTGCTCGGCTGGGGCGTGCTCAGCGAGCAACTGACGCCGGTCCAGGCCCTCGGCATCCTCGTCGTCTTCGCCAGTGTCTGGCTCAGCCAGCGCGCACAATTGCTGCCCAAGGTGCGACCGGCCCGCGCCTAAGCGCGGGCTTGCAACCATAGGGCAAGCGCTTCACATTGCCGGCCGGCCACTTTACTGACGAAGAGGCCGCCGCATTCCTGCGACGGCCTTGATGGTTTTCACAAAGGGAACCGGCCCCTGATCGCGACCGCGATCAGGCCCACTCGCCCTGGCGCATGACCGGCACGCGGCTGCCGTCGGCACGCACGCCGTCGATGTCGACCTGGCCGGAGCCGATCATCCAGTCGATATGGATCAGGCTCGAATTGCCGCCCTGGGCGCGGATCTGTTCCGGCGTCAGCTTGGTATCGTCGACGAAGCAGCCCGAATAGCACTGACCGAGCGCGATATGGCAGGAGGCGTTTTCGTCAAACAGCGTGTTGTAGAACAGGATGCCGCTGGCCGAGATCGGCGAGGAATGCGGCACCAGCGCCACTTCGCCGAGCCGGCGCGCGCCTTCGTCGGTATCCAGCACCTTGTTCAGCACTTCCTCGCCGCGCGATGCCTTCGCCTCGACGATCCGGCCGCCCTCGAAGCGCACCTGGATGTTGTCGATCAGCGTGCCCTGGTGCGATAGCGGCTTGGTCGAGGAGACATGGCCCTCGACGCGCAGGGCGTGCGGCGTCGTGAAGACCTCCTCGGTCGGGATGTTCGGGTTGCAGGTAATACCGTTCTTGGCTTCCGACGCGCCGCCGCACCACAGATGCCCATCGGCCAGTCCCACCGTCAGGTCGGTGCCGGGGCCGGTAAAGTGTAGCGCAGCGAAGCGCTCGCCGTTCAGCCAGGCCGAGCGCCGGGCGAGGTTGGCATTGTGCTCCTTCCAGGCGGCCACCGGATCGGCGACATCGACGCGCGAGGCGGCGAAGATGGCGTTGGCGAGCTTTTCGACGGCAACCGCGTCCGGATCGTTCGGGAAGACCAGCTTCGCCCACGACGGGTTCGGGTAGGAGACGATGTTCCAGTTGATGTCGAAGTTGGAGATCTTTTCAAGCGCCGGCTTGTAGGCGATCGAATTCGCCTTGTTGGCGCGCGCGACCTTGGCCGGGTCCTGCGTCGAGAGCATCATCGGGTTGTCGCCGGAGATCGCCAGGCGCGCCGCGCCGCCGGCAAAGGCCTTGGCCATGCCTTCGAACAGCCAGGCGCTCGCCCGGTCGAAGCTCTCGTCTGGAGCGTAGGCGTAGCGTGCCAGTGTCGTGTCTTCGTCGGAGTAGAGCGTCGTCACCAGGCCTGCACCCGCCTTGTAGGCGTGCTTGGTGATCAGGCGCACCAGCGGCATTGCCGCGACCGGCGCGGTCATCACCAGGTCCTGGCCGCGCTGCAGCTGCAGGCCGACCTGGATCGCGACTTCTGCAAGCTTATCGAGTTTTACAGGATCGATGGGATTGGGCGTATTGGCGGGATAGGTCATGATCTGCCTGTCTTTTGAATCGGAAGAAGAAGACTTAGAGCGCTTTGCGGCGAAAATGAAGGCTGATTGCCCGGCATCGTTCCGCGCTTAGCGTGCCGCGAGGGCAGCCCTCATCCGTTCGACATTGCTCCGGTGCACCGCCTCGTAAGGCGCGAAATAGACGAGCGCGCCGGAGGCGATCTCCTCGGCGGCGAATTCCGCAAGCGTGCCGATGGCAGTACCGGTCTCAATCGCATGCGTCAGCCGCTCGATGTAGCGGCGGTTGGCATCGATCAGTTCCGGCCCGTAGCCGCCGGCTGCGATGCGCTCGCGGTCGCCATGGGCGGGCAGGATCCGAGCAATCGGCCATTGCCGCAGGCGCCCGAGTTCCGAGATGTGCGTCGCCGTCTGGTCCGCCTCGCTGATGAAGGTCGTCGTATCCTCGAGCGTATCGCCGGCGAGCAGCAGCTTCTCCTCAGGCAGCCAGATGACATTGCCGTCGGCGCTATGGATGGCGAAGTGATGCAGCTCGACCCGACGTTCGCCGACGGTGAGCGTGAGCGTCTCCGTAAACAGCCGGTTCGGCATGACGAGGGGATTGATCGGCGGTGTCGCCGTCTCGATCCGTTCGCGATTTTCCTCAAGCTTCTCCGCCGTCAGCTTGAGCGCGATGATCTCGCAGTCGGCAAAGACGGCGTTCCCGGCCACGTGATCCTTGTGCCAATGGCTGAGCACGACGCGGATCGAGGTGACGCCGAGGCTTTCGAGATGATCGCGGATCGCCTGGGCATGGGCGAGCGAAATATGGGTGTCATAGACCAGCGCCTCGCGGCCATCGACGACGGCATAGGAGGCGATGCCCAGTTCATAGGCGCCGTCATCGAGCCAGTTCGGCGCCTCCGAGTGAAGTCGCACCCCGGCAATACGCCCGTCGTAATAGGCGTAGAGGCCGGGGTAGGGCTCCAGGATCGTCAAGGTCGAGGTCAGGTCCGTCATGTGCAACTCCTCCCGCACGGGCTTGGTGATGTCATAGGCCAGTGCGAAACGAAACTGAAGGACGGGATGCTGGCTGCGATCCTATCTGCCTATGCCTCTCGCGCACGCAGCAGGTAGGCGTCGTGATCCCTGAGGAAGGCCATCAGCCGCTCGCCGTAATCGGCGGTCACGGCCGCCTTGACGCTCGGTCGCTCGGAGAGCGCCCTTCGCCAGGCGCGGACTCGGTCGAGGCGATCGAAGATATCGTGATCGGCGAGCGTGTCGAAGAGGTCGAAGTAGCGGAAGATCGGTGCGAAGACCGCATCGACGAGGGAAAAGCCGGCGCCGGCAAAATAGGGACCATCGCCGAGTGCCGCTTCCACGGTCGCGAACTTGCCGGCGATCGCCTTGCGCTTCTGCTCGTAGGTTGCCTGGTCCTTGGCGGTCTCGAAGCCCCAGAGTTCCGAAAGGATCGATGAGCCGAATTCCATCCAGCCGCGATGCCGGGCGCGCTCCAGCGCATTCTCGGGGTGAAGCCTCGGACCGGCTTGAGTTTCCTCGACATATTCGGCGATGACGGAGCTTTCGAACAGCACTGCTTCACCGCCTTGCTGCGGCACCTGGAGCAGCGGCACCTTGCCGAGAGGCGAGATCTTCAGGAACCAGTCGGGCTTGGACTTGAGGTCGATATAGGTCCGCTCGAAACGAACGCCTTTTTCGTCGAGCGCAATCGAGGCGCGTTGCACATAGGGGCAGAGATGGTGGCTGACGAGGGTAAGCATGGCAGTCTCCCGGTTGAAGTAAGGTAGATGCATCTGCATGTATGTGGGCTTGCTTCGGCTTTCAAGATGGATGTAACTGCATCTATGGCCAACGAGACAAAAAACGAAGCAAAGCGCCCGAGTGCGGAAACCACCGAAGCCTGGATCGGGCTGATGCGCGCCCGTGAGCGCGTGCTTGCGCGGATCGAGGCCGACTTCAAGGCTGCCGGCTTGCCGCCGCTTGGCTGGTACGATGTGTTGTGGGAGCTGGCCCAGGCGGAAGGCGGCCGTCTGCGTCCCTTCGAGATCGAAGCGCGCACGCTGCTTGCGCAATACAATCTTTCGCGCCTGATCGATCGGCTGGTAAAGGAAGGTCTGGTCCGCCGCGAAGCTTTCGACGCCGATGGTCGCGGCCAGTGGGTGGTGATCACCGAGGCCGGCCGGACGATGCGTGAACGCATGTGGCAGACCTATGGCCCATCGATCGAGGCCCATGTCGGTGCCAGATTGACAGAGGCCGAGGCGAGGCAGTTGGCGGCGCTGCTGGCGAAGCTGCGGTAAGGTATTTCAAGCGCGATATAGCTATTGGCACGGCGTAGGGGCGATGGAATTCCTCGGAAGCTTGCCCCTCGGTCGTGGCTGGGAGAGCGAGTGCAGCAAGGCCCCTTCTCCCCGCGTGCGGGGAGAAGGTCGCGGCAGCGGGATGAGGGGCCGTCACGCGCAGCCCACGCCGCGCGATACCCTCAACCTCAGCTGCTGAGGCCGAAGGATTTTTCCAGCGCTTCCCAGGTCTCGTCCATGGCGAAGGTGCCGGAGAGATAAGGCAGCGCCACATGGCCGTAGAGCGGCGAAAGCTGCCACTCGGCCGTCTCCTCGTCGACGCCGGCGATCTGCTGCAGGTAGATCGTCGAGACGAGGCCGGTGCGGTCGGCGCCGGCCTTGCAATGGATCAGTAGCGGCTTCGGCGCGTTCCTGAGGATCGCCATCAACGCGTCGGTTTCCTTGCGGTCGATTTCCGCCGAGGCGGACATCGGGAAGTTGATGAGCCGGATACCGTTACGCTCGGCGGCGGCGACCTCATCACGATACCAGCGTTCGTGCGGTTTCTCGCCGCGCAGATTGAGTATGGTGCGGATGCCGTAGGCCTTGGAATAGGCGGCGATCGCTTCCGCAGTCGGCTGTGCCGAACGGTAGACCTCACCGGCGACGAGCGTGTGGAAGTTGCCGGTCCATTGCAGACCAACGAGATAGAGGGCCAGGGCTGCAACGAGCGCAACCGTGCCGACGACGAGGCGTTTCAGAAGACGCTTCGCGCGCAGAAACCTTGCAGATGCCATGAAACGACTCCGAAGCGACCCCACGCTCCCGGTCGTGAGCGCGCTGCGGGCGGAAACCATCGGAGATTTCCTCATCCCGCATCGCGGCTCTATATGTCATCCATGATATTTTGATGGCAGAGATCAGGCGATCAGCGGTGCGGCGATCGCCTTCAGCGCCGCCTGGGCGTCGCGCGGCGCGAGCCGGACCTGCAGCCCGCGCTGGCCGCCATTGATGTAAACCGCGGCTTCGGCAAGGGCTGCCTCTTCGATTGCGGTCGGCACCAGCTTCTTCTGTCCGAACGGGCTGATGCCGCCGACGTGGTAGCCGGTCAGCCGCTCGGCGTCCGCCGGCTTCATCATGGCCGCCGATTTGCCGCCGAAAGCGGCGGCGAGCTTCTTCATGCTGACTTCGCGGTCGGAGGGTACGACGCAGCAGACCGGCTTGCCGTCGACCTCGGCCATCAGCGTCTTCAGTACCCGGCGCGGATCCTCGCCGAGCGCTTCCGCCGCCTGCAGGCCGACGCGCTCGGCATTGGGATCGTAGTCATAGCTGTGCACGCTGAAGGCGATGCCGGCCTTCGAAAGCGTTTGCGTGGCGCGGGTGGTCTTCGACATCGTCGCTCCAAATGGGGATCAGGCTTTGGCGAGCAGCGCCTCGTAGAGGTCAGGCTTGAACCCGATCAGCAGGTTGCCGTCGGCTTCGAGCACCGGCCGCTTGATCATCGAGGGCTGGGCCAGCATCAGCGTGATCGCCTTTTCTTCATCGAGGCCCTGCTTGTCGGCCTCGTCGAGCTTGCGGAAGGTGGTGCCGGCACGGTTCAGCACCATTTCCCACCCGGCTTCCTTGCACCAGCGTTCGAGATGCGCGCGGTCGATGCCCTCGGCCTTGTAGTCGTGGAAGCGGTAGGCAATGCCCCGGCCCTCGAGCCAGGTGCGCGCCTTCTTCATCGTGTCGCAGTTCTTGATGCCGTAGATCGTAACCGTCATTCCATGCCCCAATATCGTCGTGAGCAACTCCGGCCACTGTCCGGAATCGCGCAACTTGAAAGCGTGACGGGAGTGATAGCCGCCTGACGCGCGGGAGGGAAGAGCGCTCGCTTGTCAGGTCACGCCGGCGTAGCGGCCGGGCCGGTGGTTGATCGCCAGCGTCATGTTGACGACGGCAGCGCCCACGACCGAAAGCACGAGGTTTGCCGGCGGCAGCACGAAGTAGGCGGCGGCGAGGATGGCGAGATCGACCGCGAGCTGGAAATAGCCGGCACGGACGCCGAATTTTTCCTGGAGATAGATCGCCACGATGTTGATGCCGCCAAGCCCGGTGCGGTGGCGGAAGAGGATCAGCAGACCCGTGCCCATCAGTCCGCCGCCGACGACCGCCGCGTAGATGGGGTCGAGCCGGGCGATCTCCACCCAACCGGTCGTCAGCCGCGAAAACAGCGACACCAGGCTGACGGCGAGGAAGGTGCGCAGCGCAAACATCCAGCCGAGCCGTTTGACCGCCAGGACGTAGAAGGGCAGGTTGACGAGGAAGAAGACCAGCCAGAACTCGGCCCCGGTCGCATATTGCAAAAGCAGCGCCAGCCCCGACGTGCTGCCCGTCAACAGCATCGCCTTGCTGTAGATGATGACGCCGAGCGATATGATCAGCGTGCCCGTCAAGATCGCCAGCGCATCCTCGTAGAGGCGGTGGCGTTCTACCGGGGCTTCGGAGACGTCGATGCTGCGCTCGGCCATCTGATCCTCAGAGATTCCTGAACTTGGTGATGACGTCTTCGACTTCCGCCGTCTTCAGGCCGGCGATGTTGATGCGGCCGGAGCCGGGCATATAGATGCCGTGCTCGTTTCGGAGCCGCATGACGTCGGCCTCGGTGAGCGGCAGCAGCGAGAACATGCCCTCCTGGCTGGCGACGGCACCGAGTGCCTGCCAGCGGTCGCGCAGGCCTTCGGCAAGCGCCCGGCGGATGTTGGTGATGCGCAGCCGCATGGTTTCGAGTTCTTCCTTCCAATCGCGTGCGAGATCGGCGTCGGAAAGGATCATACGCACGATCGCCGCACCATGATCCGGCGGCATCGAGTAGCTGGTGCGGGCGAGGCCGGCGAGGTTGGAGCGGACCGTATCGGCCGAGGAGGACGAGGTCGTCACTGCGAAGATCGCGCCGGCGCGTTCGCGATAAAGGCCGAAGGACTTGGAGCAGGAAACGGCGACCAGCGCTTCGGGCACGACGCCGATCAGGTGGCGAAGGCCGGCGACATCCTCGTCGAGTCCGCGGCCGAAGCCCTGATAGGCGAGGTCGACGAGCGGCAGCAGACCGCGCTCGGCAATGACGGCGGCAAGCTCCATCCACTGTGCCTCGGTGATGACGCCGCCCGTCGGGTTGTGGCAGCTCGCATGCAGGAGAACAGCATCGCCGGCGGCAGCGCCCTGCAGCGCCGTCATCATGTTGTCGAAGAGCACCGTCTGCGACGGCACGTCGAAGAACGGGTAGCCGGCGGGTTCAAGGCCGGCCGTCTTGAAAATGCTCGCATGGTTGGGCCAACTCGGCAGGCCGATCCAGATGCGCCTGCCGCCCATCTGGTGGATGAGGTCGGCCGCGAGCCTCAGCGCGCCGGAACCACCCGGCGTCTGCACGCCGGCAATGTGGCTGCGATCGACGGTGTCGCCGCCGACCAGCGTCCACAGATGATCGATGAAGACGAGGTCGCCCTCAGGGCCGACATAGGCCTTGCTGTCCTGGGTTTCGAGGAGCCGTTTTTCCGCGGCCTTGACGGCGCGGAAGATCGGCGTATGGCCGGTTTCGTCGCGGTAGACGCCGACGCCGAGATCGACCTTTCCGGGGCGTTCGTCGTTGCGATAGAGCCCGATCAGGGCAAGCAACGGATCATCGGGTTGGCGGGTCAGTGCGTCGAACATGCCGGAATTCCCCCTTGGCGTGGCAGCGATTGCATTTGTCTGTCGAAAAGCCAGCCGGCCGCCGTTCCTCCGGCTGCCCTGCGACTTCCTTCTTAGGTCAGGATCAGCGCAAAATCGATGCGATTTTTGCCATGGAGACAATGTTGACATCGTGCGATTTGCGCAAAATCCTGCATTTCATTTGCTGATTTGCGCATGCGAGGTTCAAACGTGATCGAGAAGGTATCGCTGGAGCTGGATCAGGTCGATCGGCGGATCATTCGTCTGCTGGTCGAGGATGCGTCGTTGACCAACAACGAGCTCGCGGCCAGGGTCGGGCTCTCGCCGGCGCCGCTGTCGCGTCGCCTCGCCAGGCTCTATGCGGCCGGCGTCATCCGCCAGACGGTCGTGGTCGATCCGAAGGCGGCCGGCATCGGTTTCCAGGCCTTTGTCGAGGTGACGCTGGAACGCACAGCAAGCAAGGTCGGCCATCGCTTCATCGAGTTGATCTCACGCATGCCGGAGGTGGTGGAGTGCCACACCGTCGCCGGCGACTTCGACTTTCTCCTGAAGATCGCCGTGCGCGATGTCGCGGATTACAAGCGTCTGCTCTGGAGCGAGTTCGAGCAGATTGCCGAGATCAAGACGCTGCGCTCGACCATACTTCTCGACAGCCCGAAGATGACAGCCGCCACCTTGGGTGACGGCCGCTGAATAAAGCGACCCGGGACGGCCTCGCGCTTTCCCGGATGTCTCCTAGGCCTCGAGCGGGCCCGGCTTGCGTACGGCGCCGGAAGGCGCGGCGCAGGCGATCTTCATCAGGTCCGAGTGTCGGCGTGCAAGGCGGGTCGAGACGCGGGTGACGATCAGCCCGTCCTGCGGCGCGCGCACGTCGAGCGCGCCGTCGGGTCGGCCGGGACGGGTGAGAATGGTCGCGAGCAGGTCCCCGGCCTTGACGGTTTCGCCGATGTCGCGATGGAACAGGATGGCGCCTGCCTGCGGTGCGCGGATCATCTCGATATTGTCGAGCGGCGCGACGATGCCGGCGAAGGGTGCGATCGCCTCTTCGTCATCGCTTACGACGCCACGGGCGACGAGGAAGCGGAAGACACCCTCGGCATCCTTGCGGGAAAGTTCCGGATAGACGTCACGCGTGCCGCGAAGCTCGACGGTGACCGACAGGCGTCCGGGAAGGCGCGCCTTCTTCTGCCCGGTTTCATATTTCCAGGCATAGGCGACAGCCTCCTCGAAGGCGGAGCTTTCGCCATCCGAAAGGAAGATCGCCTCCATGTCGAGCGCGGAGGCGAGGTCTCCCGCCTCCGGCCAGAAGGCATCGTCGATATAGGCGTATTGCAGCGCCTCGTCGTCGCAGTGAAGGTCGAGCATCAAGTCGGCGCCGAGCGCCATGTGCAGCAACTGGCGTTTCAGTCGATCGGTGGCTGAATGGCGATCGAGATCATCGATGAGGCTGTCGCGGTCGGCCAGCGAGATCAGCGGAAAATCGCGGTTGAAATTGGTGCGCGATCCCAAATCGAAGCGGCCCTGCAGCTCGCCGAAATGCGACTGCGCGGTGCCGATCGGGTTCGCCTGTGGCACGACAGTGATGTCGCCGAGGATGGCGCCGTCCTTGTCCGCCTGCTGCAGCCTTTGCAGAAGGAAATGCGCCAGCGCCGTGCCCGGCAGCTCGTTGGCGTGCAATGCCGCCTGGATATAGGTCTTGGGTGCCGCAGCGCTCCGCCCCTTGAAGCGGAAGACGGGCAGGCGCCATTCGATGCCGGGCGTATCGCCGGCGATGATGATTTCGGAAATGTCCATGGGCTCCTCCCGTATCGTTATGCTGGTGGCGCTTATCGGCATTCCGACAGTGCTCCGCAAGTCGCTAAGAACTGGGGTGCGGCAACGGATTTCGCCGTAATCGCTCTGGCCTTGATATCCGGAGAATGCCTATTGTTCTTGGAAAACGTCAGCACAAGCAGAAGGCGGCAAAATGATCTTGATCGGCCAATATGACTCCCCGTTCGTACGGCGCGTGGGCATCGCCCTCAGTCTCTACGGCATTGCGTTCGAACACCGCCCCTGGTCGTCCTTCGGCAATGCCGACGAGCTTCGGGCCTATAATCCATTGACGCGCGTGCCGACCCTCGTGCTGGACGATGGCCTCGCGCTGACCGACAGCCACATCATCCTCGACTATCTCGATAGCCTCGTTTCCGACGAGGAGGCCCTGTTCCCCCGATACGAGCCGGAGCGACACCGGGCGCTGAGGATCGCTGCGCTCGCCACCGGGTTGGGCGACAAGGCCGTAAGCCTGTTCTACGAGAAACGGCTGCACGGCGAGGTCTCGGCCGTTTGGGTCGACCGCTGCCGCCGTCAGATCGAGGAGACGCTGGGCGTCCTCGAGGCGAGCCGCGCGCAAAGCCAGAGCGAATACTGGTTCTCGCAGCGGATCGGTCATGCGGACATCGCAGTCGCGGCGGTGTTGCGGTTCCTTAGGGACGTGCATTCCGATCTGGTGGCGACCTCGCGCTATCCCCACTTGCACGCCCATGCGGAGAAGCTGGAAGCGCTCCCCGTGTTCCAGACGATCAGTCAGCCCTTCATTCCGCCGGCCTGATGCGGATTGTCGGTCGCGGCAGACGCCCCTCGATCGGGAATGGGGATGCAGGCCGGCGACGCCGAGGTGCTGCTGCGCCGCTCACCTCGGCGGCATCTTCTCGAATTTCGGCAGGGCCGGATCGAGATGGTCCCAGGCATGGCCGCGTATACCGTAGGTCACCGCTTGAGGCTTGTAGCGGCTGGGGTCGTCGAGGCTTGCCGCGCGGATGGTGAAGAACTCCGGCATGGCCGCAAAGGTCATGTAGACGGGCGAGCCGCAGATGGGACAGAAGCCGCGCGTCTTCACATTGCCGCTGTCGGCGACCATGTCCCAGTGCTTGGCTTCGCCTTCGAGCTTCACCCCGTCGCGCCGGAACGTCATATGCGATCCATGCCCGGTCCCGCTCTCATGCTGGCAGTCGCGGCACTGGCAGTCGTTCGAGAAAACCGGTTCTCCGGAAATCTGATAGCGAAGCGCACCGCAGGCGCATCCGCCGATATAGGACGTGCTCATCCATTCCTCCTTTTACGGCACGGCAAGGCCTGGTGCGTGACCGCGAGGGCGACGCCGACCGTTCTCTTCGCTTGTTTCGGGTTTGTGAGGTGCCGGATCGTCGTGACGCTCGATCCGGCGTCGATGCTAGTTCTGCTCGTCGGTGACGGAGCCGAGGCGCGACAGGACCTTCGGCCAGCCGTTGCTCATGTTGCTGAACGCCGTGTCGTTCTTCGGCGTCACGAAGCCGGAATGCACGAGGCGAAGGCGCGTGCCGTTATCGACCTTCGTGAGTGTCCAGGTGACGACCGTATCGAGGCGGGAGCCGTAGCCGATATTGCCCTCGTCGCCACCTTTCCAGGAATAGGCGAACCGCTCATAGGGGCGCACCTCCAGCACCTGGCAACGGATCGTCCCGTCCCAGGCGCCGGCCGGCGTCGTCTGGAAGGTGAAGTGCGTGCCCTCCACGGCTTCAAAACCTGAAGGCGGCATGATCCAGCGGCCCATCAATTCGCCATTGGTCAACGTCTTCCAGATTGTCTCGGGCGTATGCGGAAACACCTCGTCGAGGACAATGTCTTGCGTCTCGTATTTCAGAACAGCTGCGTCGGTCATGGATCGATCTCCTTGAGAAGCGTGCGCAGATTGGCAAAGCGGTCGCGCCAGAAGCTGCCGTAGTGGCTCATCCAGTCGACGAGCGGCGCCAGCCCCTCGGGCTCGGCGCGGTAATAGACGTTGCGGCCCTCGGGACGCTCGGCGACCAGACCCGCCTGTCTCAGCGACTTGAGGTGCTGCGAGATTGCGCCCTGCGTCACGCCGCTGCCGCGGGTGAGCTCGACCACGGTGATCTCGTCGGCACTGGCAATGCGCTCGAAGACGGCCCTGCGGGTGGGGTCGGCTAGGGCGCGCATGACGGCAGTGATGGGGGCGGTTTCGATCATCATGACTAAATCATTAGTCTGCGCTGATTGATTAGTCAATACTATTGATTCGAGTTGTGCGACGGTTGCCGACAAGCCCCCGGCGGCGGACATCAGGCGTGCCTATCGCCGCCGGCCGATCGGGATGATCTCCGGCGCGGAGGTTTCGAACGGTCGGCCATCCCAGCCGCCAAGCCACCGTTCGACGACGAGTCCTGCTTCATCCATCATCGAGACGAGGTCTTCATAGGAGGGGAAGGTGATTTTCGACTGGGCAGCGTAAGTGCGTCCGTCCTTTGCGATCCGGTAGAAGGTTCCGTATTCCACGATACCCGACTCCGCGTCATGTCGCGCATCGTTCCACGCGAGAATCTTGCCGAGCACCGGATGAACGATATCCCGTTCGGATTCGGCCGGCGTCCATCTTCGCCATTCTCCGATCCGTGGATTGCGGCTATCGAAAATGAAACGCCCTTCAGCGGCCAGATGCGCAGCGATGGTCCGAAGAACGGAAAGCTGATCTTCCCGGGTGAGGAAGACCTGAAAAGCATGACCGCTGAGCAGCACCAGATCGAAGCTCTCGTTAAGGCGGATCGTTCGCCCGTCGCCTTCGACCCAGCGTACCCGGTCGCCGCCCGGTCTCAACCTCGCGACATCCAGCATCGCGACTGCCGGATCGACGCCGACGACCCGTTTGCCCGTCGCTGCCAGAGCAGAAGTCAGCAAGCCGGTGCCGCACCCGAGATCGAGGATCGAGGTGCGGCCAGCGGAGATGGACTTCAGATATTCGGAATCGGCGGTCCAGCCGTTCTCGATGTCGTAGAACTCTACAAGCTTTGGATCGTTATAGAGTTTGTCCGATGGCATCGAGATGACTGGCTATTCCCACTCGATCGTGCCTGGCGGCTTCGAGGTCACGTCGTAGACGACGCGGTTGATGCCACGGACCTCGTTGATGATGCGTGTTGCCGCGCGGCCGAGGAATTCCATGTCGTAGTGGTAGAAGTCCGCCGTCATGCCGTCGACCGAGGTGACGGCGCGAAGCGCGCAGACGAACTCGTAGGTTCGTCCGTCGCCCATGACGCCGACGGTCTGCACCGGCAAGAGCACGGCGAAGGCCTGCCAGATGGCGTCGTAGAGGCCGGCCTTGCGGATCTCGTCGAGATAGATCGCGTCCGCTTCGCGCAGGATCTCGAGCTTCTCGCGGGTGATGCCGCCCGGGCAGCGGATGGCAAGGCCCGGCCCCGGGAAGGGGTGGCGGCCGATGAAGCTGTCGGGCAGGCCGAGCTCGCGGCCGAGCACGCGCACTTCGTCCTTGAAGAGTTCGCGCAGCGGCTCGACGAGCTGCATGTTCATGCGCTCCGGCAGGCCGCCGACATTGTGGTGCGACTTGATCGTCACCGACGGGCCGCCGGTGAAGGAGACGCTTTCGATCACATCGGGATAGAGCGTGCCCTGGGCGAGGAAGTCGGCGCCGCCGAGCTTCTTCGCCTCTTCCTCGAACACTTCGATGAACAGGCGGCCGATGATCTTGCGCTTGGTTTCCGGGTCGCTGACGCCTTCGAGCTCGCCGATGAAGCGGTCGGACGCGTCGATGTGCAGGAGGTGCAGGTTGTAGTGCTCCTCGAACATCGCAACGACGTTCTTCGCCTCGTCCTTGCGCATCAGGCCGTGGTCGACGAGGATGCAGGTGAGCTGGTCGCCGACGGCCTCGTGGATGAGCAGTGCCGCGACCGAGCTGTCGACGCCGCCGGAAAGCGCGCAGATGACCTTCTTGTCGCCGACCTGCTTGCGGATCGCCTCGACCGCCTTGGCGCGGTAGGCCGACATCGACCAGTCGCCCTTGATGCCGGCGATCTTGTGCACGAAGTTGGAAATCAGCTTGGCGCCGTCGGGCGTGTGCACCACTTCCGGGTGGAACTGCACGGCGTAATATTTGCGCTTCGCGTCGGCGATGAAGGCGAAGGGCGCGTTGGCCGAGGTCGCCACGACCTCGAAGCCTTCGGGGATCGCGGTGACGCGGTCGCCATGCGACATCCAGACTTGGTGGCGCGAGCCAACGGACCAGAGGCCCTCGAATAGCGGGCAGTCCTTTTCGACTTCCAGGAAGGCGCGGCCGAATTCGCGGTGGTGGCCGCTCTCGACCTTGCCGCCGAGTTGGGCGCACATGGTCTGCTGGCCGTAGCAGATGCCGAAGACCGGCAGGCCGGAATCGAAGATCACCTGGGGCGTGCGCGGCGAGCCGATCTCGAGCGTCGAGGCCGGGCTGCCGGAAAGGATGACGGCCTTCGGCTTCAGCTGGCGGAAGCCTTCTTCCGCCGACTGGAACGGCACGATTTCACAATAGACACCGGATTCGCGCACGCGCCGGGCGATGAGCTGCGTCACCTGGCTGCCGAAGTCGACGATGAGGACGGTGTCGGGATGGGCTGTCTGGGTCATTTGGGGCCTTCAAACAAGCTTGATCATGGCGAGCCTTTAATGAAAGCCCGCCATCAGCGCAACGATTCAATTGCACCCCGACAATTCCGGGGTTTCAGAGCAGGATGAGCGTCTAGAGCGGGATCTCGCCGGTCGAAACCGCATTCTCCAACCGGTCGATCACATCAGCAAGCTTCTCGTCGATAATGTGAAGATATTCCGTCCAGTCGCTAACGTGCTTGAGCTCAGCCTTGCCGTCGGAAATTCCGCGAAGCGCAACCAGCGGAACCCCGAAGGACTGGCAGGCGCGCAGGACCGCAAAGGTCTCCATCTCAACCATGTCGGCATCGATCGCCCCATAGGCAGCACCCGAGACGATGTTGGCGCCGGTCGAAAGCCGCGCCTCCGGCAGGCCGGGAATCCTGAGCGGCAGCGGCACTATCGCCGGCAGGTCGAGAAACGGCGTCCTACCCTTCTCGAAACCGAGCGGCGAGGCATCCATGTCGCGGTAGCCGACCGAGACCGCCTGGTAGACTTCCGTCTGTTCGAGCTTGGCGGAACCGGCAGAGCCGAGCGAAACGACGAGATCGGGTAGTGCACGCTCCGCGGCGAGTTCGGCAAGCGTCCGCGTCAGCACGACGGCCGCCTCGACCGGGCCGACACCGGTCATCAGCGGCTTGATCCGCTCCTTGAGGTGTGGCCCGTATTCGGCATCCACGGCCATGACGTAGAGGATCCTGCGTCCGGCGACGTCCTTGACGGCAAAACTCATCCTTCGATCCCCTCGCGTCCCCGCACCACCATCATCGTTCCCGTCATCGACGCGATCAGCTTTGCCGGCCCGTCGGCGCGGATCGCGTAGCCGCGCCCGTCGGAAACAATGATCGTCGATCCAGGCTTGGTCACTTCGCCGCGGAACAGAAAGCGCTCGCCGCGCCCCGGCGAAAGCAGGTTGACCTTGAACTCGATCGTCAGGATCGAGGCATCAGGGTCGATCACCGAATAGGCCGCATAAGTGCCGGCCGAATCCAGCGCCGCCGAAATCACGCCCGCATGCAGGAAGCCATGCTGCTGCGTCAGCTTCTCGTCGAAGGGCAGTTCGATTTCGATCGTACCCTGCTCGATTAGCGTCAGTTCTGCGCCGATCGTGCGCATCGCCGCCTGCCGTGCGAAGCTCTCGCGAATGCGCTTTCGAAAATCGGGGGGATCGCGGTCGTCCATCAATGAGAAAGGCCCTGCATAATGTCTACGGGCCTACCGGCCCCGGTCGGCGGACAGTCGCACGGCCTTCCCTGGACGACAAGACGGAAAGACGGAAGAGGCTGCGGCCTTGGACAGTGTTTGCGCCCGCTCGTGAAAAATCCTCGCCAGTCCCGTTCGTGCCGTTTTTAAGCCCGCCTGTCGCCCCTATATCTCCTTCATGAACAGCTTCCGCCGCATCGAAATTCGCCCGGCCGTTCCGGACGACATCATGATGATCGCTTCTGTCATCGTCGAAACCTGGCGAACGACGTTTCGCGGCCTGATCGCCGATCAGTTTCTCGATGCCATGACGATCGAGCAGCAGGCGCTGCGCCACGCCAGGCGAATGCGCGTTGCCGGGGTCTTCCATCTGGTGGCGGTCGATATGAACGCAGACAAGGTGATCGGCTTTGCGAACTACGGCAAGGCGCGCTCCATGCCGCCGCGCTTCGACCGGGAGCTCTACGCCCTCTACATTCTCGAAGAGTTCCAGCGCGCCGGCATCGGTTCGGCGCTGGTGCGAAGCGTCGCGGCGCACAGCCGCGAAATGGGGGGCTCTTCGCTGTTCGCCTGGGTGCTGTCGACCAACCCGAACCGATCCTTCTACGAGCGCCTGGGCGCAGTACCGGTCGCCCAGGGACAGGTCGCGCTCGGAGCCGAGACGCATGAGCAAGTCGCCTATCGCTGGAATGATTTGGCGCGGCTCTCGGGTGCCGCGGATCTCGCCGCCTAGAGAATTCCGCAAGTGGAAACGCTGGAAGCGGAAAGATGGCCCGGACAGGTGTTAGGCGACCTTTGCGCTTCCAGACGCGCGGCGCTGTCGTCTCTTTCGGTCTACGTCAAGCGGACGATGTGCTGGTCCCAGGCGACGCGGCTTTGCTGCCGCTTGAAGTGGCCATCATAGGAGGAGACGGCAAAACCGTGATCGGCGGCGGCAACCCCTGCTGCATCGACGACGCGCTCCTCCTTCAGCACCGCTCCGGTCTGGGCATCGAGCGTCACGGCCACGTTGCCCTTGGGCGAGGTCAGGCCGATCAACCCCTCATGCCGGTTGACCGCGATCGCGCCGACATAATTTGCCAGCGCTTCCGTCGTGTGCTCGGGCAGCGACAGGAACTGGAGATCCTCCCCCTTGGAAAAATGCCCGACGAGCGGCGGCAGGTCGTTGCGCGCGCCTTCGTATTGGCAGGCAAACCAGATTTCGCCCTTCGGGCCGATATCGACATGGCGGGTCGATAGCCGGCTGAGGTCATCAGGCAGTCGGTGTTTCTGCACCAGCGCTCCGGTTCGCGTGTCGACCAGCGTCAGGCTCGGCTCCATGTGGTCGAGATTGAGCTTGGTGCGGCCAAAATCCGGGTGCGTCTCGATGCCGCCATTGGCGATCGCCAGCAGGCGTCCGTCGGCAGCAAGCGTCATGTCATGCGGGCCGATGCCATAGGTCGGGACCTCGCCGATGCGGGCAAAGTTGTCGGTGCCGTCATAAATGCCGACCATGCCGCGATTGGCGGCAAAGTCGTTCTCGGTGGCATAGAGCAGCCTGCCATCCGCCGAAAAGCAACCGTGGCCGTAGAAATGCCGGCCCTCCGCCGCGGCGATGACCACCGGTTCCGCCGTGCCGTCGGTCGCAAGGATCATGGCATAGGTGCCGGGTCGGCGGGCAAAGGCGACCGCCCGGCGGCTGACGGGCGAATAGGCCATGCCATGCGCCCGGGCCGGCAGCGCGGTGCGCTCGATGATTTCGCCCGTTTCCGTCAGCGTCGCGACGCCGTAGCTTCCATCGGGCGCCATGAAGGCGGAGGCGAAAACGGCATCCGCCCGTGCCAGGGCGAAAGCCTGCTCGGGCGCAAGGCTCGATACCCAGGCTGAACCCGCCATTTTCAGGAAACTGCGCCGGTCGATCAGGCCCGTGGCGGCTCTCATGCCATCCTCGCTCGTCGTGCAAATCCGCAGCCCTCAACGGAGGCGCCGCTCAAGGCTGCGATATAGCGGGTTATGCGCTCAGAGCCAGCCCCGGCGCTTGAAGTAGAAATAGGGCACGATTGCCGAGATCACCATCAGCATCAATGCCGCAGGATAGCCGAACTCCCATTGCAATTCCGGCATCACGCCGAAGTTCATGCCGTAGATCGAGGCGACCAGCGTCGGCGGCAGGAAGACGACGGCGGCAACCGAGAAGATCTTGATGATCTGGTTCTGCTCGAGATTGATCAGGCCGAGCGTCGCGTCGAGCAGGAAGTTGATCTTGTTCGACAGGAACAGCGCGTGATCGCCAAGCGAGGTCGCGTCGCGCTGGATCAGCTTGATCCGCTGCCGGCTTTCCTTTCCAGCCTTGCGCGGGCCCATGCCTTCGAGCGCTACATGATAGGCGACGAGTCGGCCGATGCTGACCAGACTTTCCCGGATCACCGTCAAGAGATCGCCCTTCTGGCCGATCTGCTCGATCAGTGACTGCAGGTCGCGCGTTTTCTTGGTGGCGCTGGCATTGGTCTTGCGGAACACCTCGCGCGAGATCGCGTCGACCTCGCTGCCGGCGCGCTCGAGCGCATCCGCTGTGCGGTCGATGATCGCCTCGAGAAGCCCGAGCATCACCAGTTCGCCGCTCTCACAGATCTGGCCGTTCGCCTTCTGGATGCGGTTGGAAAAGGTCTGGAACGGCTTCGGGTCGGCATGGCGGACCGTGACCAGCGTCGTTCCCTTGAGAATGAAGGTCACCGGCACCTTGACCGGGTAGTCGCTGTCGAGCTTCGCGGTTGCCGTCATCGTCATGAATTCGGCGCCATCCTCCTGGTAGAGCCGGTCGGAAAGCTCGATCTCCTGCATCTCGTCGCGGGTGGGGATCGCGATGCCGAGTTGACCTTCGACGAGGCGCGTTTCCTCGACGGACGGGTTGAAGAGATCGAACCAGATCGCCGGCGTCGGGGAGGCGATGCCATCGAGCATGTCGACGAGCACGAGGTGGCTGTTCTGGCTTTTGTAGATGCGCAGCATTTGGGGCTCCATAGGGCGAGTCATCCGACCGCCATGAAGCCCTGATCAATCAGGACCGGACGGTCGTGAGCGTGAAGGCTCGACTTCGACTGTCGGGGTTCATTGTGAGTTGGTCCTTGTGGTGAAACGTGCCCGCGAAAGCGGACACGAAAAGCGCTTTGCGCCTAAAAGCCGGAATTGTCAACAGCCCGTCCGGGCAACGGTTTTCGTCAGTCGCCGTCGGCAAAGGAGAAGCCGGCGCCAAGCCCGATCGCGCCGCCGAAATCCTTGTTCAAGCGGTCGAGAAGGTCGTTGATGTTGAGCGACAGGAAGGCGAGCTTGGCGCGCTTGTCGTCATCGGCAAGGGCCGCGTCGATCGGTCCATCGATGTTCCCGGCCATGCCGATCACCGACTTGAACACGAAGTCGGCCGAGCCGGCGACGGAGCGGCTGTCTTCCGGCAGCAGGCTTTGCATGTCGGCAACGTCGAACAGCGTCTTGAGGCCACGGACATTCCCGGCGATCGAGGCCATGGTGTTGCCGGAGCGCCAGTAGATCGCAAGCTTCGGGTGGCCCTTGTCGTCCTTGCCTTCGTAGAACGGTTTCAGCCGCTGGTCCTTCACCGTCTCGACTCCGTGGACGAGAATGCCGAGCAGTTCGGTGGCCGCCTCGCGGCTGTCGCGGAACTCGGGATTGTCGGGGCCCGGATGTTTCCAGGCCGCCTGGATGCCGTCCGGTTTCTGCCACGCCGCCAGGAGCTCGTCGGCGATTGTGTCGAGATTTCCGGTGATCGCCAGGCCGTAGCGGCAGCGGAAATTCCCCTCCTCGCTCGAAAGCGCCTCGGCGCCGGTGCCATAGAGCACGTATTCGAGCGCGCCCAGTCCCTGGGCTGCGACGCTCTTGCCCTTGAGCCTGGCTTCGTCCGTTGCGCCTTCATCCTCTTTCGAAAGGATCGCCTGCACTTGCTTCAGCCCGGTGCTCTTGCGATCGGGGTAGAAGAGGAAGCGTTCGAACCGGTTCTGCTCGAGAGCCGGACCAAGCCTTACCACCTCGATCGCCGACCAGGCGCCGACCAGATCGGAGAACGCTCCCTGTGCGCTCTTGAGTGCTGCTTGCGACGGCGCCTCGCAGAGCTTGGCCGTAGCTTGCCTTGCGGCGGCGGTCTTTTCCGTGAGGTTGCGATAGGCGGGAATGATGAACGCGTCGACGGCCTTGGCCATGACGGTGGGGACGGCGGCCTCGTTGACGACGCGCGGCGAGAGCGCGCTCCCTTCCTGGGCCATTGCCGGCAATGCGGTCGTCAGCGCCAGGGAGAGTGCAAGGGTGAGTGTATGCGTAGCGGACATCAGAGTGACTCCAGGAAGGCAAGGAGATCGCGGCGATCGCTTGCGGCAAGGGCGGCGAAAGCATCGCGGGCCTTCCGCCCCTCGCCGCCATGCCAGAGGATCGCTTCGGTGAGATTGCGGGCGCGTCCGTCGTGCAGCAGGAAGGTGTGCCCGCTGACGGTCTTCGTCAAGCCGATGCCCCAGAGCGGTGGCGTGCGCCACCCGCGGCCGCTGGCGACCCCGACCTGTTGCCCATCCGCAAGCTCCTCGCCCATGTCGTGCAGCAGGAAATCGGAATAGGGCCAGATGAGCTGGAAGGACTGCGCCTTGTTGTCGGCATCGCGGCGGGTGACGAACTTCGGCGTATGGCAGCTCGTGCAGCCGAGATCGTAGAAGACCTTCTTGCCACGGAGCGTCTCGGCAAAGCTCGCCTTTCGCCGCGCCGGCACGGCGAGGTTTCTGGAGTAGAAGGAAACGAGGTCGAGCACCGGGTCCGGAGCTTCTGTCGGTCCGAGACGCGCTTGCTCGCCGGTCGGCATGGCAAGGCATTTTGCCTGCGCCGCGGTGCAGTCGCCGTGCGGCCGGTCGGCGTCGGGGGAGGAGATGCCGATATCGGTGGCGAAAGCGTCGGCGCTCTGTTGCCGCACGGTGGCATTCTGCGCCTTCCAGCCGAAACGGCCGAGCATCGGCTTGCCGGTCCTGGCATCGCGCGTCAGCGCGGGGCGGCCGCTGATCCCGTCGCCATCGGCGTCGTCAGGATCGGCAAGCGCCAGGATATCGGCCTCGTGGATCGCCTCGATCAGGCCGAGCCCGATCATCGGCTGGGCCACGCGCGGCGAGAGCGTCGTCGCCGGATCGAGCGGCCCGTAGGCGAGGTCGGTTACGGAATAGCTCGGTCGGCGCAGCGAAACGGTCTCACCGTCGGGGAAGGTGAAGGGCTCCTCCGTGTAGCTGACCTTCAGATGACCCTCGGCTGCAAGGCCGGGCACGGCGCTATCCTGAAGCTGGGCACCGTAAACCGGATCCGGAAAGTTGCCGACCTCATGTGCTTCGACCAGCCGCCGTTCCTCGTCGTCGCGCGGCGGGCGCGCCAGGCGGAAGAACATCGAAGTCGTATCGGTGGAGCCTTCGGGCGGGCGTCCGCGCCCGTCCTTCAGGTGGCAGCTCTGGCAGGCGCGGGCATTGTAGAGCGGACCGAGCCCGTCGGACGCTTGGGTCGAGGAGGGCGAGGAAACCCAGAGCTTGCGGAAGAGCGCATTGCCGAGCTTGAAGCCCTCTTCCTCCTGGAAGGTGAGATTGGCCGAGAACTGCGAGAAACTGTCGGCATTGACGGGCGCGATCGAGGTCGCTGCACCCCCGGACATCGCCTCGAAGGTCTCCGCCTTGGAGAAATCGTCGGTCGGCCGCGTCACCGCTTCGACGCGGGCGCGGTCCTTGCTGTCGAGATCGGTGCGTTCGGTCGGAAGGCCGTCGCCGGCAAGGGCGGGCAGGGCCGTAGAAAGCGCTTGAACGAGAAGAAGCGCGAAGAGGCCGGGGACGCCAGGTTTCATGACAGGAGTATCGGGGCCGCACCGGTGCCGGAGCGGCCCGCCTTTTCAGCTTATTGGAAGACGGCGTTAGGATTGTCCAGGCTGTCCGAACCTTCAAGCTCGATCGTGCCGAGATCCAGCGACGCAATGACGCGCTGCACCGTCTTCGCCTGGGCGATCAGACCGTCGATCGCCGCCTGAACGGTGGCGTTGCCTTCGGCATTGCCTTCGCCGATCATCTGGTCGTAGGCCTCGGTGGTCTCCGCGCGCTTCGCCATCGCCCGCATCTTCTCGACCGTGGTGGCGAGATTGGCCGTCATTTCCTTGTCGAGAGCCACATCCTTGGCGGCGACCAGTTCGGAGAGCGACGGGCCCGTCATCTTCGTTCCGTCGACGCGGGTATATTCGCCCGTATAGGCCGACTGGATGCCGATCGAGTCATGAAGGTGGGAGTTGTACGTGTTGTCGGAGAAGCAATCGTGCTCCTCTTCCGGATTATGCAGGAGCAGGCCGAGTTTCATGCGCTCGCCGGCAAGCTCGCCATAGGAGAGCGAGCCCATGCCGGTGAGGATGGCGACGAGACCAGCCTTCGGATCCGCCTCGACGGCCTTGGTGGCAGCACCGTCCGGTGTCCAGTTGGCGACCATTTCCTTGAGGTCGGAAACGAGAAGCTCGGTCGCGGCCTTCAGATAGGCGGCGCGGCGGTCGCAATTGCCGCCGGTGCAGGCCTTGGTGTCGTAGTCCGTATAGGGGCGGTTGCCGGCGCCGGCCTTGGTGCCGTTCAGGTCCTGGCCCCACAGCAGGAATTCGATTGCGTGGTAGCCGGTCGCGACGTTCGCCTCAATGCCGCCGGCTTCCTGCAGCGTGCCGGCCAGGAATTCCGGCGTGATGTTGCTGGCATCGACGTCCTTGCCGTCGATCTTGATCGTCTTGTTGGCGATGACGTTGGCGGTGAAGAGGGCGTTCTCGTCGCTCTCGCTGCCGTAGCTCGGATCGACATAGTCGATCAGGCCCTCGTCGAGCGGCCAGGCATTGACCCTGCCTTCCCACTCGTCGACGATCGCGTTGCCGAAACGGTAGACCTCGGTTTCCTGATAGGGATTGCGGGCCTTGAGCCAGGCGTCGCGGGCTGCCTTCAGCGTTTCTTCGCTCGGCGTTGCGATCAGCGCGTCGACTGCCTTGTCGAGTGCCTCGGCCGTCGTCAGCGCATCTTCGAACTTGGCATGGGCGACAGCGGTGTAGTGCTTCACCACGGCGGCGGCATCGGTGGCGGCATGGGCCGGCTGCAGGGCCAGCGCCGACGTTGCCGTCATCAACGCCAGCGCGGCGCCACGGATGAATTTCTTGGTCATGACCCTCTCCTGTTGCTTCCTTCGGCGCAGCCGAGCGAGCCCGCAGACGCGGGTGTCGTTCAGGCTCGGGCCATGAGAAAGGGCCCCGGCCGGGCCCGCCTCTCATGAACCAAAAGCAAACTTGTGTCAAAGTGTATAGTTTAGAACCTTTTAAATCTGATGCCGGGCGTTCGGCGGCCGGCGAAGGGCTCAGCCCTTGCGTCGCATCAGGCAGAAGAAGAAGCCGTCCGTGCCGGTGGACGCGGGCGTCAGCGTCACCGTCTTCATGTCGGCCGACCAGGGCTGCGGCTTGTCGGTCCCGAAGAGCGTCGCCCAGATGTCGGCGGCCGACCGGATCTCGAATTCCGGATTGTCTTCGCAGAAGCCGTAGACCTGGGCCTCGTTTTCCTCAGGCAGCACCGAGCAGGTGACATAGATGAGGTGGCCACCCGGCCGGACGAACTGGGCGGCACTCGCCAGCGCTTCCTCCTGCTGGGAGATGCGCTCTTCGAGGTTTTTCTGGTTGAGCCGCCACTTGGTGTCCGGCCGCCGGCGCCAGGTGCCGGTGCCGGTGCAGGGCGCATCGACCAGCACGCGGTCGAAGCGGCCGGCGAGCGGCGCCAGGCTTTCGGCGGATTCATGCACCTGGACATTGCGGGTGCCAGCGCGCTTCAGCCGCTCGATGATCGGGGCAAGGCGCTTGCGGTCGGTGTCGTAAGCGTGCACCTGGCCTTTGTTGTTCATCGCCGCCGACATGGCGAGCGTCTTGCCGCCGCCGCCGGCGCAATAGTCGAGCACCTGTTCGCCTTCCTGGGGAAAGGCGAGATCGGCAACGATCTGCGAGCCCTCGTCCTGGACTTCGAACCAACCCTTCTGAAAGGAAAGTTCCGCCGTCACGTTCGGCAGGCGCGAGGCGCCTTCGCCGGCGGGAATGCGAATGCCGTTGCGAGCGATCGTCGCCGGTTCCGCACCGCTGCGCTCCAGCGCTTTCAGCACCTTGGCGCGCGAGGCCTTCAGAGTATTGGCACGCAGGTCGAGCGTCGGCCGGCCGGCGAGCGCCTTGGCTTCATCGAGCCAGTCGTCGGAGAAGTTTTCCTCGAAGGAGGCCTGCGTCCATTCGGGAATGTCGCCCTGGACATAGGCCGGCGCGTCTTCGAGACGCCGCGTCGTGAAGGCCTGCATGCGCTCGGCGGAAGGGGCTTCCGGTGCGAATTTGTCGCCGTCGAGCTCGGCGGCGAGCGCTTCCGGGCTGAAGCCCCATTGGCGGTACATGACGGCATGGCCGAGCGCTGCGGCGCTGTCGCTGTCCATCAGGTAGGCGTGCGAGAGTTTCATGCGAAGGGCGTCGTAGACGATGTTGCCGATCGCGGAGCGGTCGCCGGATCCGGCGAAGCGATGGGAAAGGCCCCAATCCTTGAGCGCGTCGGCGACCGGGCGCTTCCGCTTTTCGATATCCTCAAGAACCTCAATGGCTCCAGCGAGCCTGCCGCCCAAACGCATCTTCGATCAACTCCTTTTTCGCCGTGGTAGCGGCGATGGCATCGAAGAGCAAGACGGCGGAGAAGATTAACCGCCGAGAACGGTCTTTCTCAAGTAAACCCACCCGACGATTGGCCGGACGGCAGTATTTCAAGATCAGGAATTGACGACGCGATAACAGACGCTGGCGGTGCCGGAGCGTACCATGCCGATCTGCGAAGCCGCGGCCTTGGAAAGATCCATGACGCGTCCGCGGATGAACGGCCCACGATCGTTGATGCGAACGATCACGCTCTTGCCGTTGCGTTTGTTGGTGACCTGAACCTTGGTTCCGAATTTCAGGCTGCGGTGGGCGGCGGTCAGGTGTGCCGCATTCATGCGCTCGCCGGAGGCGGTCCTGGAACTCAGCGCATACCAGGATGCGCCGCCGCAGCCGGCGCCGGCTGCATGGCTATCGGAAACGGAAACGAGACCGATAGCGGTCGTGAACAGCGCTGCAGCGGCAGCTGTCTTGATCTTCGCTGGCGTCAAACTGGCGATCCCCTCGGTCAAATGGTTGATTAAAAAACTTCTGAGAACCGCTAATTGGGGCGAAAAATGGCGAAAACGTGCTTCAACCATTTACGTTCTATTAGGAATTATTAAAAAAGGACGAAAATTCAAAAACGAAGATTGTTTGAAATAGTTTAAAAGGGGCCGGGAAGTTCTTTGGAATCAGTGGTTGAACGCTGGCGGCCTTCCGCACGCAGGCGCAACTCAGTGGTAAACGAAAAAATTCATTAAAAATTTCGAATTGGACGAAATTTCCGGAATCCGGATGGTCGAAAATTCGCCACTAGCGCAAAGGTTGTATTCACTTCATCAAGTATCGAAGGAATATCCAGAGAATGTCACAATTCTGGCGGCGTTCGTGGCGCCGTTACTGATGAACAGACTATCGGCTTTCTATAAGCATTTCGGGTTATGTTGTTGATTGTACGCCGCGTTGCGTTTCAGGCGTTGCGCCACGTGCCGGATTGCCAGAGCTGCGCAAGCGAAACGCGATAATTCGGATACGCGAACGCGAAGCCGGTGGCGCGCATGCGGGCGTTCGATACCCGCTTGTTCTCGCCATAGAAGGAGCGGGCCATCGGCGAGAGTTCCGCCTGTTCAAACGGGATCTCCGGCGGCGGCTCGACGCCCATCAGCCGCGCGGCCTCGGCCACAACGTCCTGCGGCGGTGCCGGCTCATCGTCGGTAATGTTGAAGACGCCGCCCGTACCACTGGTGGCGAGGAACAGGGTGGCAGCACCGATGTCCTCGACGCGGATGCGGTTGAACACCTGTCCCGGCTTGATCAGGCGTCGGGCCGTGCCGTTTGCGAGATTGCAGAAGGCGTTGCGTCCCGGGCCGTAGATGCCCGCAAGTCTCAGCACCGCGACCGGGATGTTCTGCCTGACGCCGAAGGCAATCCAGCCGTCCTCTGCTTCCACCCGCTCGACCGAGCGCGCCGAAACCGGTTTGCGCAGCATGTCCTCGGTGACCCATGCTCCACCATGGTCGCCATAGACGCCGACCGTCGACAGATAGCCGATCCACTTGAGGTTCGGAGCCAGCTGCGCGAGATCCGGGCTGGAAGCGCGGAACATCGGATCGCCGTCGCGGCCGGGCGCGATCGACTGGATCAGATGAGTCGCCTGGCCAAGCGCGGCTGCGAGTTCGTCCGAGACCGTTTCTCCATCGAACAGGATCGGGCGGATGCCGGCCTTTTCAAGCTTCATCGCCTTCTCCCCGGTGCGGGTGGTGCCGACAACGCTTGTCGCCGTCGGAGCCATCGCCCGCGCGATTGCCGTACCGGAGTAGCCGGCGCCAAGGATCAGGACATGCATCGGCTCACTCCCGCCATCTGCCATTCGTTGAGGACGTCTTCGTCCGTCTCTGGCTCGCATTGTTCGGCAAATTCTGCAAGCGCTGCCGGCGCGACCAATCGTGACAGCGCCCAGATCGCCATCGCCCGCACCACAGGCGAGGGATCATCGATGCGCGCCTTGACCGCAGGCGCAAGCGCCGGATCGCCGGAGTTGCCGGCCGCGATCAGCACGTTGCGCACGAAACGGTCGCGGCCGATGCGCTTGACCGGCGAGCCCGAGAACAGGCTGCGGAAGGCCGGGTCGTCGAGGTCGAGCAAGGCTTCCAGCGACGGCGCCTTCAGATCCTCGCGCGCCTTCAGCTTCATTTCGGAAGCAGCCTGCGCGAACTTGTTCCAGGGACAGGCGGCGAGACAGTCGTCGCAGCCGTAGATGCGGTTGCCCATCAGCGGCCGCAGTTCCGGATCGATCGGCCCCTTGTGCTCGATCGTCAGGTAGGAAATGCAGCGCCGCGCGTCGATCTGATAGGGTGCGGGGAAAGCGCCGGTCGGGCAGGCATCGAGGCAGGCGCGGCAGGAGCCGCAACGGTCGCGCTCCGGCTCGTCGATGATGAGTTCCGCTGTGGTGAACAGGCTGCCGAGAAACAGCCAGGAGCCGAATTCGCGACTGACGAGGTTGGTGTGCTTGCCCTGCCAGCCGAGACCGGCCTTTTCCGAAAGTGGTTTCTCCATTACCGGGGCGGTGTCGACAAAGACCTTGACATCCTCGCCTGCACGCGCGGCAAACCGTGTGGCGACTTCCTTGAGCTTGCCCTTGATGACGTCGTGATAGTCGCGGTTCTGGGCGTAGACCGAGATCGCGCCTCGATCGGTCTTTTGGAGAATTCCGCGCGGATCGTCTTCCGGCCCGTAATTCATCGCGAACATCACGACCGAGCGCACTTCGCTCCAGAGCGTTCGCGGGTCGGAGCGTCGCTCGGCAGTCTCGGCGAGCCAGTCCATCGTGCCGTGGAAGCCGTCGTCGAGGAAGTCCTGCAGCCGAGCCGGCGCCTCGGGAATGGCGTCCGGCCGGGTGATGCGACAGAGATCGAAGCCCTTGTCTGCCGCCTCAGCCTTCAGAAATTCGGTCAGCTTCAGCCGCCGTCGATCCCCACTGTCAGCCTTGGCAGCGATGCCGGGCACGGTTTCAGCCTCAGAAGTCGAGGTCCGCATAATGCGGAACCGGGGTTACGCCGCGCACGCGCTCGGAAAGCAGCGGGCGGAAGGAGGGGCGGGACTTCAGCCGCTGATACCACTCCTTGGCGGTCGGGGCATCCGACCAGTCGATCTCGCCAAGATAATCTAGCACGGACACCGTCGCGGCCGCCGCGAGATCTGCATAGGAGATGCGGTCGCCGGCAAGCCAGGTGCGCGACCCCGCGAGCCAGGAGAGATACTTCATATGCTGGCGGATATTCGCGCGCGAAGTGCGCAGGATCTTGCTGTCGGGCGCACCACCACCCTGGTCCGGCGTCATCTGCAGCTTGAAGATCCGCTCGCGCACCAGCGGCCTGGTGACGTCCGCTTCCATCTTCTGCAGGAACCACTCGACCAGGCGGCGGATTTCCGCGCGCTGGAACGGGTCTTCCGCCAGAAGCCGACGATCCCGCTTCATGATGCCGTTCGTCTCGTCGAGATATTCCGAGATGATCGTGGCGCCACAGAGCGCTCTCATACTGTCGTCAACATACACCGGTAACGTCCCGGCCGGATTCAAGGCCAGGAAGTCGCGCCGGTTCTCCCAGGGCTGCTCCTCCGACAATTCCGTCTGATAGCCATATTCCGAGAGGATAAGGCGGACGAACCGTGAAGCGGCGGACATGGGGTGATGATACAGTGTCGGCATCGATGATCTTGCTTCTCAGAGTCTTTTTGCAGGGGGCGTCAGCTTTTTGCAGGGGGCGTCAGCGTGGCGGCGCAAGCGTCTGGCCACGGCTCCTGTGATAGAGCTATAGAAATTTGTGGTGGCAAACACAAGCGAATCAGCCTTTTTCCTCCCACTCCAAAACACGTCAGGAAAATCTCATATATGGCGGATCAATCGATCATCAGCGCGCTCGTCCTCGGGCTCATCGAGGGCTTGACGGAGTTCATCCCTGTCTCGTCGACGGCGCACGTCCTCCTCGCCGGCCACTTTCTCGGCTTCAAGTCGCCGGGCAATACCTTCGCCGTCCTCATCCAGCTCGGCGCCATTCTGGCGATCCTGCTCGTCTATTTCCAGAAGCTTTTGTCGATTGTGCTGGCGCTGCCGACGAGCATCAAGGCGCGCCGCTTCGTCCTGTCCGTTCTGATCGCCTTCCTGCCGGCGGCCGTCATCGGAGCAATCGCCCATGATTTCATCAAAGCGGTGCTGTTCGAAACGCCTGGCCTGATCTGCGTCGTGCTGATCGTCGGCGGTGTCATCCTCTATGCGATTGACCATCTGCCGCTGAAGCCGCGCTATACCGATGTGATAGACTATCCGCCGTCGCTGGCGCTGAAGATCGGCCTGTTTCAGTGCCTGGCGATGATCCCCGGTACCTCGCGCTCCGGCGCCACGATCGCCGGCGCCCTGCTGATGGGGACGGACAAGCGCTCGGCCGCGGAGTTCTCGTTCTTCCTGGCGATGCCGACCATGGTCGGCGCGTTCACGCTGGATCTTTACAAGAACCGCGACGCGCTTTCCTTCGACGATTTCACGCTGATCGCCGTCGGCTTCATCGCGGCTTTCGTTGCCGGCATCTTCGTCGTGCGTTCGCTCTTGGACTTCGTCTCGCGGCGCGGCTTCACGCCGTTCGCCATCTGGCGCATCCTCGTCGGTGCGGCCGGCCTGATCGGCCTCTGGCTGCTTGGCTGAACCCGGGATTGCTATCCGCAAACGAAGGCGCGTTCTCGGACGCGCCTTTTCTGTTGCCTCAGTTTTCTTTGATCTCTCACTGGGCCCAAAATACAAAGCCGCGTGCGTCTCAAGGTGAAACGCACGCGGCTACTGGCCCCCGCCAATAACTCTAGATATGCCCCTCGAAGCAATTCCGGAAAAGCGCGAAGCGGCCTTCCGTTCGGAACTACGTGATCTGAGGGGCGCCCGCCTCAGTGGCCGGAAAGATCGATCGATGCCGTCGTGCAGGGATCGACGCCATAGGCCGGCGCGCAATCCTTGCCGCTGCTCGCGACCGTGTTCGGCGCGATGAATGAGCCAGCCAGAATGATCAGTGCCGCAGACGCAAAAAAGATTGCGATCGACTTGCCCATGGACGCTATGCCTTTCGAGATTGCTGCTGCCGCCCGCCGTGCCTTGCGATCCGGGCGCGAGGCGGTGTTTAGTCGCTGGATATGACATGATCAATATCAGGACATGTTGAATTTGCAGTAAATGCCATTCGCTTTATTAACTGCGGCAGAACTGCAACGCTGTTGCTCGAATACCACAGCAAACGGCCGCCGGCGGGTGCCGGCGGCCGTTCAAAAGAAGATGGGCTTCGCAGCGATCAGGCGGCGCGGCCGCTGCGGGTGTACTGGCCCTGCGGGCGATAGCGCACCAGATAGGTCGGCAGGATCGATTCCAGCATGGTCGGCTCGATGCCGATGCCGGTGAGCGTGCGTCCTTCCGAAACCGCCTTTGCCGAGACGACATTGTCGGATTTCAGCAACACTACCTGGTCCGCCGTGAGCGGCGGCTTGATAAAGGGGACCATCGACGCGATGCGGCCGATGAGGGACGCAACGCCGAAGGGCAGCGACACCAGCGTGCGCTTGCGGTCGATCGTGTTCAGCATGATCTCGAGACAGTCGCGGAAGCTCAAGACATCCGGGCCGCCGAGCTCGTAGATCTTGCCCTTGGCAATCTTGCCGTCGACGGCGCGCGCGACGGCCTCCGCCACGTCGGTCACGTAGACCGGCTGGAATTTGGTGTGACCACCACCGATCAGCGGCAGGATCGGCGAAGAACGGGCCATGCTGGCGAACTTGTTGAAGAAGCCGTCCTCGGGTCCGAAGATGATCGAAGGACGCAGGATGATCGCGTCAGGCTTCGTTTCCAGGATCGCCGCCTCGGCACGACCCTTGCTGCGGGCATATTGCGACGGCGAGGACGCATCCGCGCCGATCGCGGAGATGTGCGTCAGCGTGGCGCCAACGCTACGCGCAGCTTCCGCCACGGCGCGCGCGCCAAAGTCCTGGACGGCATCAAAGGTGTTGCGGCCGCTTTCAAACAGCACGCCGACGCAGTTGATGACGTGGTCGGCGCCTGCGACGGCGCGGTCGACGGATTTACGATAACGCAGGTTCGCCTGGACGAAGGAGATCTGGCCGACATTGCCGAGCGGCTGCAGGTGGCCGGCAAGGTCCGGCCGGCGAACGGCAACACGAATGCGGTAGCCGCGCTTGGCGAGCGCGCGCACGACATGACGGCCGACGAACCCGGATCCGCCGAAAATCGTCACCAGCGGCGGAAGGTTGGACAAGGTCATGGGAAACGCACTCCTGATCGCAAAGGAAAGAATTGATTGCTACATAGCCCAACAGCCGCGAGAGGTGAAGGCCAATCCACGCGGCTTGCAGGACCTGTCGGAAGATGGGGATGCCAGGCCGTCAGATGCCTTCGACGACGACCATCTCTGCGTCGGCGACTTCCTGGCGGATCGCAGCGGCAACCTGATATTCGGGCGAGTTGTAACAGTCGACCGCTGCCTGCAGCGACGGAAATTCGATGACGACGTTGCGCGCACGAACGCCGCCCTCGAGGCGATGATGTTCACCGCCGCGCGCGAGAAAATTCGCGCCGTATTTCTCGAAGGCCGGCTTTGCTGCCGCCACATAATCCTTGTAGCGCTCGGGGTCGCGGACATCGACCCGTGCGATCCAGTATCCCTTGGCCATGTTGAGCTCCTCGTCTTTCGGCACCGGGGCCGACGGCAGTTACTTCCGGCAAATTTTGATCGAGGTCAAGCGGATCAACATGGGACCGCCCAGCGTCAGGAATACTTCCCGCGTCAGCGCGGGAGAGCCCCGTCCATCTCCGCCAGAATGGCGCGGGCGGCGGCAAGCGGCTCAGTGGCTGCGACGATTGGGCGCGCGACGACGAGATGGCTGGAGCCGGCCTTCAGCGCTTCGGCCGGCGTCATCACCCGCTTCTGATCGCCCTTGTCGGCGCCGGCCGGGCGGATGCCCGGGGTGACCAGCGCCATGTCCGGCCCGATGATCTTGCGGACCGCGGCGGATTCCTCGGCCGAGCAGACGATGCCGCCCATGCCGGCCGCGCGCGCCTGTTCGGCCCGGCGCAGCACCAGCGTATGCGGATCGTATTCATAGCCGGCATCGATCACGTCCTGCTCGTCCATCGAGGTGAGCACGGTCACGCCGAGCAGGCAGAGGTCGGAACCCCTGGCAGCCTCGACGGCCGCCTTCATCGCTTTCGGATAGGCGTGCAGGGTCAGCATCGACATGCCCATCTTGACGATGTTCTCGACACCCTTGGCAACCGTGTTGTCGATGTCGAGCAGCTTCATGTCGAGGAAGACCTTCTTGCCGCTCTTGGCAAGGTCGCGCGCGAATTCGAGCCCACCGGCAAAGACCAACTGATAGCCGATCTTGTAGAAGGAGACCTCGTTGCCGAGCGTCGACACGATCCTCTCGGCATCGGCGATCGTCGGAAGGTCGAGGCCCACGATCAGTCTGTCGCGCGCGGTTTCGGTCATCGTCTAGATCCCCTGCCAGTTTTCCATGACGGTCCAGTCGCATGCGACGGCGCGATCCGCAAGGCGGAAAGCGAAGACGTTGCCGCCGCCACTACCCTTCTGGTCGGAACTGCGGGCAATCGGTGCGCCGAGCAGCCTCGATCGCCTTGGTTTCGTCGCTCGAGACGACCCTGCCGAGCGAACGCACCCAAGGCAAGGCCGCAGTTCTGGCCGCACGCTCGCGGCGAACGGAGGAAAGTCCCCATCGCGGAATGGGCACGTCCGGATCGATCTGGACCTGCGGATGGGTGAGGTAGACCCCGAACATTCCGTCAGTGTGCCCGACGATAGACCCAAAGCTGTGCCGGCGGGATGTTGCGCACGACGAAGTCGAGGTGCTGGATGCTGTAGCGATCCGGCATGGCGACGACGGGCGACAGGGGTCCATAGGAAATCTGTACGACCGGCCGGCCGGCCGGAATGCGTGACAGCAGATCCTCGATCAGTTCGACGCGCCGGTGCATCGGAAAGTTCAGAAGCGGCACCGCCGAGACGACGCTGTCGAAGGTCTGCCCCTTCAGTTCGCCGAGCGTATGTTCCAGATCGAAGGCATCGCCATTGACGAAGTTGACGCCGGCGAAGTTGACCTTGAGCTGGTTATAGAAGTCGGTGGAATATTCGACCGAGACCAGGCTCGATGCGGGCAGGCCGCGTTCCAGAATTGCCTTGGTAATGACGCCAGTGCCCGGGCCCAGCTCGAGAACCGGCAAGCCCGAGGCGGGATTGATGACGCTCGCCATTCGGCGCGCGGTAACGGAAGAGGTCGGCAGGATTGCGCCGACAGCCTTGGCATTGCTCATCCATCCCTTGAAAAAGCGAATTTCCTCGTCGAACTTCCGTCCGAGCCGTTCCTTCACCTTCACGCGCAAATTCATTGAACCCCTCAAAACCGTCGTCCTCTCCTCATACGGCCGCCCGCTATGGATCCTCGCTCGCTGATTCGAGCCGGTCGCGGCGGCGGCAATAATAATGTGTCCCCATCTGCGGCAAAAACAAGTCTATCTGCGCCTGAAAGCGTCCGCTTATCAACAGCCGCCGGATGGATCGACCAATAAAAAACCCGTCACGCGCAGGCGTGACGGGTTGGTATTTGCACCACGTCAGGCCCGGTTACACGCGCATCGGCATGAGCACGTAAAGCGCGTCTTCGGCAGCAAGATCGCGAACGAGCGTCGGCGAACCCGGATCGGCCAGCATGAAGATCGCATCGGTGCCGGTCAGCTGCGAGGTGATGTCGAGCAGGTACTTGGCATTGAAGCCGATTTCGAGTGGGTCGTGTTCGTAACCGACGGGCAGTTCTTCGGTAGCACTGCCGGAATCCGGATTATTGACCGTCAGCGTCATCTGGCCCTCGCTCAACGCCAGCTTGACGGCGCGGCCGCGCTCGGACGAGATCGTCGACACGCGGTCGACGGCCTGGGCGAAGGACTGGCAATCGACGCGCAGTTCCTTGTCGTTGTTGGCCGGGATCACGCGCTGGTAATCCGGGAAAGTGCCGTCGATCAGCTTCGAGGTCATGACGATCGAGCCGATGGTCAGGCGGATCTTGGCATCGGACACTTCGACGGTGACGACGAGGTCCGGATTGTCGAGCAGCTTCTGCAATTCGCTGACGGTCTTGCGCGGGATGATGATGCCCGGCATGCCCTCCGAGCCCGACGGCGCTTCGACGTCGGCGCGGGCGAGGCGGTGACCGTCGGTGGCGACGGCGCGCAGCTTCAGTTCGCCCTTGCTCTCGACGGTGTGCATGAAGATGCCGTTGAGATAGTAGCGGGTTTCCTCGGTCGAGATCGCAAACTGGGTGCGATCGATCAACATCTTGAGGTCGGTCGCCTTGAGGCGGAAGGAGTGCGAGAAGCTGCCGGCGGTGAGATCCGGGAAGTCGGACTGCGGCAGGCACTGCAGCGAGAATTTCGAACGGCCCGAGGCAACGGTCATCGCCGTGCCCTCGGCATTGGTGGCGAGCAGCACTTCCGAACCGTCGGGCAGCTTGCGCACGATGTCGTAGAGCAGATGCGCCGGCACCGTGGTCGCGCCCGACTGTTCCACCTGCGCCGGCGTCGCCTCGGTGATTTCGAGGTCGAGGTCGGTCGCCTTCATTTCCAGGCTCGCGCCGTCGGAACGCAAGAGCACGTTCGAGAGGATCGGGATCGTGTTTCGCCGCTCGACCACGCGGTGCACGTGGTTCAGCGATTTCAGGAGGTTGGACCGCTCGAGAGTAATGCGCATGGGATGCCGCTTTCAACCATTGCCCGGCGGACGAGGCGCCCGCCTGAGCGTCAACTGCGAGTGTCCCGGCCGACCGACCGGAAAGATGTGGACCGGCAAAATGGCAGAAACAGCGCCCGGAAAGCAAGGGGTTTGAGGGCTTCTGTCCCCAGATGTGGTACGCCGGCTCGCCGCTCGACCCTTGCCCTGCCGTGCCGGCTCACTCATAAAGTCCGAACAGGCGCTTCGGCGAGCATGATCAGGACGTTGCAGGTGGAAAAACAGAAGATATCGGAACCATCCGGCGGGCAGAGAGAGCGCAGCTATCGCCTGCACAATGTCAGCGTCCCGGCCCGTCCGCTCGATGCCGCACTCTATCTGGTGGCAACTCCGATTGGCAATCTCGGCGATATCACGCTGCGGGCGCTGGAAACGCTCGCCGGCGCCGATGTGCTCGCCTGCGAGGACACGCGGGTCACGCGCGTGCTGCTCGACCGCTACGGCATCGTGAACCGGCCCTATGCGTACCATGAACACAATGCCGACGAGGCCGGGCCACGGTTGCTGGCAGCGCTCGCCGAAGGGCGATCGGTCGCACTCGTCTCCGATGCCGGTACGCCGTTGGTCTCCGATCCCGGCTACCGCCTGGCCCAGCTTGCGATCGAGGCGGGACACCGCGTCGTGCCGATCCCCGGTGCCTCGGCGCCGCTCGCCGCCCTAGTCGGTTCTGGCCTGCCGAACGACGCCTTCCTCTTTGCCGGTTTCCTGCCGACCAAGGACAAGGCGAAGCGCGATCGCCTCAAGGAATTCGCGACCGTGCCGGCGACGATCATGTTCTTTGAATCGCCGCACCGGATTGCCACGACGGTAGCGGCCGCGGCCGAGGTGCTCGGCGAGGGGAGACGGGCTGCCGTCTGCCGCGAGCTCACCAAGACCTTCGAGGAGTTCCGCCGTGGCACGCTCGGCGAGCTTGCCGCCCATTATGAAGAGGCAGGTGCCGTCAAAGGCGAGATCGTTCTCGTCATCGGTCCGCCGGATGCAGCACCCGAGCCGGAAGCGGCCGATGTCGACGCCCTGCTGCTAAGCCTCATCACCGACATGCCGGCAGGCAAGGCGGCGACCGAAGCTGCCCGCCAGACTGGCCTGCCGCGCAGGGAACTCTATGACCGCCTGCTGCAATTGAAGGAGCGCCATGGCGACTGATGCGGGCGATCGGCGGAGACTGAAGGCGCTGAGGCGCGGATACCTCGCCGAGTATCGCGCAGCACTCTGCCTGTTGCTGAAGGGGTATCGCATCGTCGCCATGCGCCATCGCACCAAGCTCGGCGAGATCGACATCATCGCAAGGCGCGGCGACCTCATTGCCTGCGTCGAGGTCAAGGCGCGCCGCTCGGCCGAAGACGGCGTCTTCGCGGTGACGGCCACGGCGCAAAAGCGCATTCGCGCTGCGAGCGATCTCTGGCTAGCCAAACAACCAGATTTCAGCAGGCTTTCAGTGCGTTACGACATCGTCACGGTGACGCCCTGGGGTTGGCCGCGGCACCTGCCGGATGCCTTCTGAACCGGGGCGGGATCAGGGAAAATGATCGCGGTGTTCCGCCGGCACCCCGACTTGGAACATATTGTCGAATTTGTAATCGTTCCGACACAAAAGCGTAACCAGCCTGTCATTGTCGAGGCGGCGCGCATCGATGGCGCGGGACCGTTCAAGTTCTTCATCGACGTCCTGGTGCCGCTGTCGCGAACCATGATGGCGGCGATCTTCATCATCATGTTCGTCTACGGCTGGAACCAGTATCTCTGGCCGACGCTGATGACCACCGACGAAGGCTTCTTCACGCTGGTGCGCGGCATCAAGCAGATCCTGCTCGTCTGGGTCGGCTCGAACATTCCCGACTACAACGAGGCCTTTGCGCTGGCGATCCTCGCCATGCTGCCGCCTGTGATGATCGTCGTGATCTTCCAGCGCTGGTTCATCAAGGGCCTGACGGAAAGCGACAAGTAGGCGGGGCGGCGGTGGGACAAGTCTCCCGCCCGCTCCCGAAACGGCACCATTTCAACGGAGGCAGCCATGGCGGCCATTACCATCGCCGAGGTCTCGAAGATCTTTCACGGCAATGTCGAGGCGGTGAAATCCGTCTCGATCGACATCGAGGACGGCGAATTCATCGTGTTGGTCGGTCCGTCCGGCTGCGGCAAGTCCACGCTCCTGCGCATGGTCGCGGGCCTCGAGACGATGTCCAAGGGCACGGTGACGATCGGTTCACGCGTCATCAACGACGTCGATCCGGCCGAGCGCGGTATCGCCGTGGTCTTTCAGAACTATGCGCTCTATCCGCACATGACCATCTACGACAACCTTGCCTATGCCCTCAGGAACCGCAAGACGGCCGAAGGCCGAGATCGATGCCCGCGTCGCCGAAGCCGCCCGCATGCTGGAGATCGAGCCCTATCTTTCCCGCAAGCCCCGCGCGCTCTCCGGCGGCCAGCGCCAGCGCGTCGCCATGGGCCGCGCCATCGTGCGCAAGCCAGCGGCCATCCTCTTCGATGAACCGCTCTCCAACCTCGACGCCAAGCTGCGCGTCTCCATGCGCGGCGAAATCAAGCGGCTACAGAAGCGCCTCGGCACGACCTCGCTCTACGTCACCCACGACCAGCTGGAGGCGATGACGCTCGCCGACCGGCTGGTAGTGCTGAACGGCGGCCGCATCGAGCAGATCGAGCTTCATCGGCTCGCCGGCAATGAACCTGGTGAAGGGGCACATCGAAGGCGGCAGCCTGCAGATCGGTCTCTACAAGATTGCCCTTGCCGGTCGCGCTCCGGTGGAAGGCGCCGTCACCGTCGGCCTGCGCGCCGAGGACCTCAGGCTCGCTGCCGTCGGTGAGGACGCCATGCTGTTCCAGGTCGACTATGTCGAGGAGCTGGGCGCGCAGCGTCTCGTGCACGGAACCATCGACGATCAGCAGCTGACGATCGCTCTCTCTCCTGAAACGCCGCTGTCCGGCGATCTTGCCGTGACGATCGCCGTCGACTGCCTGCACTTCTTCTCGCCCGAAACCGGCAAGCGGCTGGAGCGCGGCACGTCTGTCGCGGGCGACGATCAGTCGGCGCAGAGCCTGCGCCTGGAGACCGTATCGTGATCCACGAAACCGTAGAGCAACTTGTCGTTCCATCGGCTGAAGTCCGTGCTGGTTTTGCCGGGGTCGTGCGCACCGTCGCAGCCCATGACGCAGCCATGCCGCGCGCCCGGAGATGAACAGCATCGAGGTCGGCGGCGCGCCATCCTCGACCATGCCGCTCGCGCTTCCGTTTACGATCGGCGCCGTCATCGAGACCGAGGCGGGTCCCTTCGTCGCCGTCTCCACCCATCTCGAAAGCGCCACCACTGCCGCCTATCGCGAGCGCCAGGTCAGGGAATTGATCGATGCGCTCGACGAGGCCTTCCCGGGCCTGCCCATGCTGATCGGTGGCGATCTCAACACTGGCAACCATGCCGGCGGCGACTTCGAGGCGGAAGGGCTCTTTGCCATGAGCACCGCCCGCGGCTTCACCCGCCACGGCGGCCCGCTCGAGGTGATGACCACCCGACCGAGCCTGATTACCCGCTGGCCGGAGCGCGCGATGAAGCTCGACTGGTTCCTTTCGCGGGGGCTGACGATCGGCGAAACCAGGATCATTCCCTAGCTCGATCCGTCCGGCCGGCCGCTCTCGGATCACGATCTCATCACCTGCCTCGTCGAAGGCTTCGAATAGCCTCACCTCGCCTTGCCTAAGGCCCGCCCGCATTCTACATGTTGCGGGCTTTTTCAGAGTAGAATGGCGTGCGATTTCCGCGGCCACTCCGCTCTGGCGGTTTGAAATCGATCGCGGGTTTCCGTGATGCAATAGGGACGGGAAGATGGCGAAAATCGTCAATGTCGGGGTCCAGATGGACCATGTGTCGGGCATCAACATTGCGGGTGACTCCACCTTCGCGATGAGCCTCGAGGCACAGTGGCGCGGCTATCGCCTCTTCCACTACACGCCCGAAAAACTGTCGCTGCGCGACGGCAAGGTCTATGCAAGCGTGCAGCAGATGACGCTGCGCGACGTCAAGGGCGATCACTTCACGCTTGGCGAGGCTGAGCGCGTTGATCTTTCGACCATGGACGTCATCCTGCTCCGTCAGGACCCGCCCTTCGACATGGCCTACATCACCTCGACCCACCTTCTGGAGCGCCTGCATCCGAAGACGCTGGTCGTCAACGATCCGGCCTGGGTGCGCAACTCGCCGGAGAAGATCTTCGTCACCGAATTCGCCGACCTGATGCCGAAGACGCTGATTACCCGCGACCCCGCCGAGATCGCCAGCTTCCGCCAGGAGATGGGCGACATCATCCTGAAGCCGCTCTACGGCAATGGCGGCGCTGGTGTTTTCCACTCGACCCGTGACGACCGCAACCTGTCGTCGCTGCTCGAAATGTTCGGCCAGATGTTCCGCGAGCCCTTCATTGCCCAGGAATACCTGCCGGCGGTGCGCAAGGGCGACAAGCGCATCCTGCTCGTCGACGGCGAACCGGTCGGCGCCATCAACCGCGTTCCGGCCGCGCACGACGCCCGCTCCAACATGCATGCCGGCGGCCGGCCCGAGCCGACCGAACTGACGGCCCGCGAAAAGGAAATCTGCGCCCGTATCGCCCCGGCGCTGAAGGCCCGCGGGTTCCTCTTCGTCGGCATCGACGTCATCGGCGACTATATGACCGAGATCAACGTCACCTCGCCGACCGGCATCCGCGAAGTGAAGAAATTCGGCGGCGCCGACATAGCCAGCCTGCTCTGGGACGCGATCGAGCACAAGCGCGCCTGATCCGACGCTCTTCCTACTGCGTGTCTCCTTGAATCGACCTCGATCTTTGGGCGTCTGCTAAGACGCGCGGCGCTATAGAGGTACTTCCGGCCAATAGAGATTGCCGCGGCTCCGCCCGGGGCTGCTCACTCGAGCGTCCTCGTCGACGACAGCGCGCTGGTTTCGTGCCAGCATATGTTCTGTAATTGTTCTTGTTTTTGTGCGTGATCCGTGCAAGGCTCCGTCTTGCAACCCAAGGCGGTTGCGGCGCCCATGAGTTGGGCTGCCTGGGCGAGGGGATAATCATGGTCGCGCGTGTCAGCACGGTCGCATTTCAGGGTATCGAGGGTCTGCCGGTCGACGTTCAGGTGATGGTTGCACCGGGCAAGGTCGGCATGCAGATCGTCGGCCTGCCGGACAAGGCGGTCGCCGAAAGCCGCGAGCGGGTGCAGGCGGCGCTTCACGCTTCCGGTCTGGCGCTGCCGGCCAAGCGCGTCACCGTCAATCTCGCCCCCGCCGATCTGCCCAAGGAAGGCAGCCATTTCGATCTGGCAATCGCGCTTGGCCTGATGGCGGCGCTCGGCGCCATTCCCGGCGACGCGTTGGCGCCCTATGTCGTGATCGGCGAACTCAACCTCGATGGCACCATTGCCGCGGTTGCCGGCGCGCTGCCGGCGGCGATCGGCGCCAATGCGCTCGGCAAGGGGCTGATCTGCCCAGCCGAAAGCGGGGCGGAGGCCGCCTGGGCCGGGGCTGACATCGACATTCTCGCGCCGCGAAGCCTGATCGCCATCGCCAACCATTTCCGCGGCACGCAGGTGCTTTCGCGGCCGCAGGCCGCGATCCGCTCGGGCTCTGCCAACCTGCCCGACCTCGCCGACATCAAGGGCCAGGAAAGCGCCAAGCGGGCGCTCGAGGTCGCGGCCGCCGGCAACCACAATCTGCTGATGGTCGGCCCGCCCGGATCGGGAAAGTCGATGCTGGCTGCGCGGCTGCCATCGATCCTGCCGCCACTCAGTCCGGCCGAGCTCCTCGAAGTGTCGATGATCCATTCGATCGCCGGGCAATTGCCGGGCGGCAAGCTGTCGGACCGGCGGCCGTTCCGCACGCCGCACCATTCCGCCACCATGGCCGCCATGGTCGGTGGCGGCTTGCGTGCCAAACCCGGCGAGGCGTCGCTCGCCCATCATGGCGTGCTGTTCCTCGACGAGTTTCCGGAATTCTCGCCGCAGGTGCTGGATGCACTGCGCCAGCCGCTCGAAACGGCCGAATGCATCATCGCCCGCGCCAATCACCGCGTCAGCTATCCCGCCGCGATCCAGCTCGTCGCCGCCATGAACCCCTGCCGCTGCGGCATGGCGGGCGAGCCCGGCCACAGCTGCGCGCGTGGACCCCGCTGCATGGCAGACTATCAGGCGCGCATCTCCGGCCCGCTGATGGATCGCATCGACATCCGTATCGACGTGCCGGCCGTCAGCGCCGCCGATCTCCTGAAGCCGGCGGCTGCCGAAAGCAGTGAGGTCGTGGCCCGCCGGGTTGCCCGCGCCCGGGCCTTGCAGATCGACCGCTTCGCCGCCCTTGGCCATGCGGAATTGACGAGCAATGCCCGCTCATCGACATCGATGATCGAGAAAATCGCCGAGCCCGACACCGCGGGCCTGCAACTCCTCAGGGACGCCGCCGAAAAGATGAAATTCTCCGCGCGCGGCTACCACCGTGTGCTGAAAGTCGCGCGCACGCTCGCCGACCTCGATGGCGCGCCGACGGTCGGCCGCATCCATCTGGCCGAGGCGATTTCCTACCGCATCGCCGGCGAAAGGCTGCAGGCGGCGGCATAGCAGACGGTCGGCTCTGCGACACCCGATCCATGTGTTTCACGACGCCGGCCCGCGCGGCGCCCTTTGACCAGGTCTGGCAGGCCGATCAGCCGCCGAGGCCCTCGAACAGCGCCGTCGAGAGATAGCGTTCGGCGAAGGACGGGATGATGACGACAATGGTCTTGCCGGCATTTTCCTCACGCTGGCCGACCTCGATCGCGGCCGTCAGTGCCGCGCCGGCGGAGATGCCCACCGGCACGCCTTCGAGCCTGGCGACGAGGCGGGCGGCGTCGATGGCTTCGCCGCTATTGACCGTGACGATCTCGTCATAGATCGAGGTGTCGAGGATTGCCGGGGCGAAGCCTGCGCCGATGCCCTGGATTTTGTGCGGGCCGGGCGCTCCACCGGAGAGAACGGGCGATTCCTCCGGCTCGACCGCGATCACCTGGATCGAAGGCTTGCGCGCCTTCAATACCTGGCCGGCACCGGTGATCGTGCCGCCGGTGCCGATACCGGACACGAAGATGTCGACCGCGCCGTCGGTATCGTTCCAGATCTCCTCTGCCGTGGTCTTGCGGTGAATTTCCGGGTTGGCCGGATTTTCGAACTGCTGCGGGATGATCGCGTCGGGCAGGGTCTCGACCAGTTCCTGTGCCTTGGCGATCGCGCCCTTCATGCCTTTGGCGCCTTCCGTCAGCACCAGTTCGGCGCCGAGCAGCGCCAGCATCTTGCGTCGCTCGACCGACATGGTCTCCGGCATGGTGAGGATCAGCTTGTAGCCCTTGGCAGCGGCGACGAAGGCGAGCGCGATGCCGGTATTGCCCGAGGTCGGTTCGATCAGGGTCGTGCGGCCGGGAACGATCTTGCCCTGGGCTTCCAGGCTCTCGATCATCGCCACGCCGATGCGGTCCTTGACCGAGGCGATCGGATTGAAGAATTCGAGCTTGGCGAGCAGGTTCGCCTTCACGCCCTTCTCCTTGGCAAGCTTGTCCAGCCGCACGATGGGCGTGTCGCCGATCGTTTCCGTAATCGAGGAATAGACGCGGCCGCGGCCGGGCTTGCGTGTGTCGGACATGAGGCTCTCCCTTGGACGTAGATTGTTCGTCTCTGAGAATAGGAACAACGGCCGTCCAATGCCAGAACGGCGAACGCGACAGGATGACCTGCCGAAGGAAAAATCACCGGCGAATGCGTTGTTCGGGAAAAGTTCTTTCAGCCCGCGCGAACGGCGATATAGGCGGCCGTTCCCGCAAGCACGCTGGCTGCTACACGGTTCAGCGCCTTCAGCGCCTTGGGTTGCTTGAGCAGCAAGCGCGCCCGCGCGGCGAGCAGCATGTAGGGAACGAGCACCGTCAAGAGCACCAGGAAGGTTGCCGTCAGCAGCAGGCCGTAGTCGCGCGGGCCGATCGCGGCAATGTCGATCAGCGTCGGCACCAGCGCCACATAGAACAGCATCGTCTTCGGGTTGCCGAGAGTGACGAGCAGGCCGGAGACGAACGACATTGCCGCATTCGTCGATGGCTTCGCCTTGATGTCCTTAGGCAGCAGCCCGGCGGTCCAGAGCTTCCAGGCGATATAGCCGAGATAGAGCACCCCGGCGAACTTCACCACCAGGAAGATGGTGGTGAAGGTCTGCGCAATCAGCGCCAGCCCGAGCACGACAGCCGTCAGATAGACCATATCGCCGAGGATCACGCCGAGGCCCATGAAGAAGGTTTCGCGAAAGCCGGAACCGAGCGCCCGCGCGACCAGCGCGGTCACGCCGGGACCGGGGATGGCCGCCGCGATGAAAAGGGCACCGCTATAGGCGATGAGGGCCGCGAGCGTCATGGACGTTCCTCCCAATGGTGGTGCAGGCTTTTAACGCAAACCGCCAAAAAGGGAAATCATGGGACGGCGGCCAATGGGCGCGTCTGGCGGCAAAATTGACCGGGTGACAAGTCTGGCATTGCCCGCCGACGCCGGATCGGTAGAGCTTGCTGAAAAACGAGCGAAAGGCGCGCTTCCATGCCGGAATTGAAGGATCTCATCGGCTTTGCCCTGCTGGCACTCGGCATGGTGCTGACCCCGGGGCCGAACATGATCTACCTGATCTCGCGCTCGATCAGCCAGGGACCGGGCGCCGGACTGATCTCGCTCGGCGGCGTCGCACTCGGTTTCGTCGTCTACATGGTCTCTGCCGCGCTCGGCATCACCGCGCTGCTTCTCGCCGTGCCCTTCGCCTATGACGCGCTGCGTCTCGCAGGCGCCGGCTATCTTCTCTATCTCGCCTGGCAGGCGGTCAGGCCGGGCGGTCGGTCGCCTTTTCAGGTCCGCCAACTGCCGAAGGACGGGCCGAAGAAGCTCTTCGTCATGGGGTTCCTGACGAGCCTGCTCAATCCCAAGGTGGCGGTGCTCTATCTTTCGCTTCTGCCCCAGTTCATCCGGCCGGAGCTCGGCAATGTGCTCGGCCAGTCGCTGGTCTTCGGCTCGATCCAGATTGTGACCAGCGTTACCGTCAACGCGATGATCGCGCTTGCAGCCAGCGGCATCGCCGCGTTTCTCGCCGGGCGGCCGCTGTTCATGGTGGTTCAGCGCTGGGCCATGGGCACGGCGCTGTTCGGCTTTGCGCTCGGCATGGCGGCCGAAGCGCGGCGATAGCCGGTGCCTGCCCTATCCCCAGAGGATTACTCGAAAACCGGCCGCATGAAGCTGCGCTCGTAGCTGACGATGCAGCGCGTCCTCTCGGCATAGGCGAAAGCCTCCAGGCATTCCGGATCCGCGGCCATCTCCTTGCGATAGCTCTCGTAGGCCGCAAGGCTCGGAAAGCTGAAAAGCGCGAGCGCGATGTTGTTTGCCCCCTCATGCGGCATGAAATAGCCGTGATGCGTTCCGCCCAGCCGATTGACGAGCGGAATCCAGAGCTTGGCGTAGTGCTCGAACTCGGCGAGCTTGTAGGGGTCGATGACGTATTTCAGGTAGCAGGTGATCATGCCGTTCTCCCTTCGCGCTCACGCTTGATAGTGGAGGGGAGGCGAAGTTTCCAGCCGAGATTCATGCCGGCGGCGGCGATCAGGATCGCCACAGAGCCGAGGATCTGGACCGGCTGCAATTGATGGCCGAAAGCGACGCGGTCCACGACGATGGCTGCGATCGGGTAAATGAAGGAGAGCGCGCCGGTCATATGCGTCGGCAGCCGCTGGATCGCGCCATAGAGCAGCACATACATCAGCCCGGTGTGGATGACACCGAGGGTGAGGAGGATCGACCACTGTGCGGGCCCTGATGGTGCGGCGGCGGCGAGCGTCATCGGCGCGAGCATCACGGTCCCGGTGATCACCTGTACCAGCGCGATCAGATGCGGCGGCGTGCCCTTGAGCAACTTCGTTGTGATCGCTGCGATCGCATAGAAGAAGGCGGCAGCGACCGCGAGCGCAATGCCGGTCAGATAGCTTTCCGGGGCGAAGCCCTGGCCGGGCTTGGCGGCGACGATCGCCAGCATGCCGGCGAAGGAGACGGTAAGCCAAAAGATCTTGGTGGCGGTGATCTTCTCGCCGAGGAACAGCGCGCCGAGGCCCAGCAGCATGAAGGGTTGCGTGTTGTAGACCATCGTGGCGATCGAGATCGACGCATGGGAATAGGCGGCGAAGAGCAACAGCCAGTTGACGACGATCGCGATGCCGCCGGCAACCGAGAGCAGCAGCATCCGCCGGCTGAAGTGACGACGCTCGAGGAGCCCGAGCGCCCAGGCGATGGCCACGAGAGTGAAGGCCCCGAAGATGCAGCGCCAAAACACCACGCTCGTCACCGGCTGCCCCGACATCAGCACGAACAAGCCGATGGTTCCGGATATCAGCATGGCCGCCGTCATCTCGGTGCTGCCGCGCTTGAGTTCGTTGTTCATGACCACTGCTCCATGTTTGGTGATTGGAGAATAGCCGGTGCTTACGGCCTTTCCCATGGATGAACAAAGGCAATTATGCTATATTGCCTAATTATCGAAGTTCTGTTTGTTGTTGTGGCTTATGGTGTCGTGATGCTGGACGAGATTGACCGACGAATCCTCGACATTCTGGCGGCCAATGCCCGGGTGTCGCTGAAGGAACTGGCGCAGGAGGCGGGGCTATCCTCTCCGAGTGCTGCGGATCGTCTCCGCAAGCTGGAAGAGCGCGGCATTCTCGACGGCTTCACCATCGCCCTCAACCCGGTGAAAGTCGGCTATCCGCTGCAGGCCGTCATCCGCGTGCGGCCGATGCCGGGCATGCTGCACATCGTCGAGCGGCTGATCCAGGACACGCCCGAAATCGTCGAATGCGACAAGGTCACCGGCGACGATTGTTTCATCGCCAAGCTCTTCGTTCGCGACATGGCGCAGCTCGACACGATCCTCGACCGGATCGCCGAGAAGGCGCAGACCAACACTTCGATCGTCAAGTCGTCGCCGGTCAAGCGCCGCCTGCCGCCTCTGATTTAGAAAAATCTCGTTTAAACGCCCGTCGAGCCGAAGCCGCCGGCGCCGCGGGCCGTCTCGCTCGCCCCGTCAGCCTCGCGGACCGTGACCTGCGTGACCGGCGCGATCACCATCTGGGCAATGCGCATGCCGCGCTCGATGACGAAATCCTCGTCGCCGAGATTGACGAGCAGCACCTTCACCTCGCCGCGATAGTCGCTGTCGATCGTGCCGGGCGTGTTGAGGCAGGTGATGCCATGCTTGAAGGCGAGCCCTGAGCGCGGGCGGATCTGCGCCTCATAGCCCGCCGGAACCTCGAAGACGAAGCCCGTCGGCACCAGCGCCCGCTTGCCCGGCGTGAGCATGAGCGGGCGATCGGCGGGAACGGCCGCGCGCAAATCCATGCCAGCGGCACCGGATGTCTCATAGGCCGGCAGCTCGAGGCCCTCGCCGTGCGGCAGGCGAACGAGGTTGAGGGTCGGGCGGGATTCGGATGGATGTGTGCTCATGGTCGCATAAGCCGGCGCGTGGGTGCCTCGGTCAATTGCATAATCGGGGCCGAGCCTGTAAAGGACGCGGCAACTCACAGGATTCTACGACATGGCTGAAACTCTCGCCGAGGCGGTCTCCCGCCGCCGCACATTTGCGATCATTGCGCACCCGGACGCCGGTAAGACCACGCTCACCGAAAAGCTGCTGCTGTTCGGCGGCGCCATCCAGCTCGCCGGCGAGGTCAAGGCCAAGAAGGATCGCATCCAGACCCGTTCGGACTGGATGAAGATCGAGCGCGAGCGCGGCATCTCGGTCGTCACCTCGGTGATGACCTTCGAATATGGCGGCAACGTCTTCAACATTCTCGATACGCCCGGCCACGAAGACTTCGCCGACGACACCTATCGCACGCTGACGGCGGTGGATGCCGCGGTCATGGTCATCGACGCCGCCAAGGGTATCGAGCCGCGCACGCTGAAGCTTTTCGAAGTCTGCCGCATGCGTGATATCCCGATCATCACCTTCGTCAACAAGATGGACCGCGAGAGCCGCGATCCCTTCGAGATCCTGGATGAAGTCGAGGAAAAGCTGGCGCTCGATTGCGCGCCGGTGACCTGGCCGATCGGCCGGTCCAAGACCTTCTGCGGTTCCTATCATCTGGCCGACAACACCGTGCGCGGCTCCGATACGCAGGAAATTCCGACCAAGGTCAGCGGTGCGGAAATGGCCTCCCATCGCCTGCCGGAAAACGAGCGCGACGCCTTCACCGACGAGCTGACGCTGGCGATCGAGGCCTGCAAGCCCTTCGACAAGACGGCCTTTCTCGAGGGTCACCTGACGCCGGTCTTCTTCGGCTCGGCGCTGCGCAACTTCGGTGTGCGCGATCTCATCAACGCGCTCGGCGAGATGGCTCCGCCGCCGCGTGACCAGGTGGCGGATATCCGCACGGTGCACGCGACCGACGACAAGATGACGGCTTTCGTCTTCAAGATTCAGGCCAACATGGACCCGAACCATCGCGACCGTATCGCCTTTGCCCGCGTCTGCTCCGGCAAGCTCGAGCGCGGCATGAAGGCGCGCCTGTCGCGCACCGGCAAGCAACTGGGCCTCAGCGCTCCGCAGTTCTTCTTCGCTTCGCAGCGTCAGCTCGCCGATACCGCCTATGCGGGCGACGTCGTCGGCATCCCGAACCACGGCACGCTTCGTATCGGCGACACGCTGACTGAGGGTGAGCCGCTGGTGTTCCAGGGCGTGCCGAATTTCTCGCCGGAAATCCTGCGCCGCGTACGGCTGGAAGATGCGATGAAGGCGAAGAAGCTGAAGGAAGCGCTGCAGCAGATGGCGGAAGAGGGCGTCGTCCAGCTCTTCTCGCCCGAAGACGGCTCGCCGGCGATCGTCGGCGTCGTCGGCGCACTGCAGCTCGACGTGTTGAAGGAACGCCTCAGCGCCGAATACGGCCTGCCGGTCTCCTTCGAAATGTCGCGCTTCTCGGTCTGCCGCTGGATTTCGGCCGATCAGGCCGCCGATCTCGACAAGTTTATCACGGCGCGCCGCGGCGACATCGCCCGCGATCTCGACGGCGACCCGGTCTTCCTCGCGCAGGACAGCTTCTCGCTGCGCTACGAGGCAGAACGCTACCCGGCGATCAAGATGGTCGCGATCAAGGAATATCACGTCGCCAAGGCAGCCTGATCACCCAATCATGCCGGCCAGTGCTGAAGCATCGGCCGGCCTTTCGGCGCTGAAGTACCGCGTCTGAACGAGATCCCTAAATCGTAAAATCGAAACGCGGAGATGAGCGATCGAGCACGGCCATGCTCGGGCGAACATCCCAGGCCGCCGCGATCGCCTCGGAAAGCACGATCGTCAAGCGCTCGACATCGTCGCGCGCCGTCTCGTGCAGGGCTTCGGCAACGATCAGTGCACGTGTTGTCTGCGGCCGGATCGCCGAATGACCGCTCTGCCGGTTGGTCCAGCGTCGGGCGTGCGCCCGCCCTTCGCCATCCGCAAAGATCACCTCGCCGGGTTCGGGGCATTCCACCTCTCCCGAGAAGGTCAGGTAGGTTTCGTTACCGAGCGCCCGGCGGACCAACAGAAAATCGGTGACGCGTTCGAGATCGAAGACCGCAATCGGGATTGCAAAGGCGAGCGAGGCGGCGTTGCAGAGATCGATCAGCGGGTGGATCGCCGGCAGGCTGCCTTCCTTCCTGAAGCGCCTGAGCAGCGCCTCGGAGGCCGAACGATATTGCGTCGGCTTCAGCCCCATCTTGGCAAAGGTCCGGCGCCAGGCCTGGATTTCCGGCAGCTCGCTTTCCGAGCCTGTGCCGAGGCGCTCGTTCGCGATCGCCTGGAGGCGACGAATCTCGCCCTCCACCGAAACGTCGCTGCGTACGCCGTCGATAAAGAGGGCGCCGGCGCTGAGCTCCGGGAAATCGCGCCAGATATCGTCTGCGTGTTGGAAATGCATGGAGATCCTCGAAGCCTGTGGGTTCATTCTGGCTCAAGCCTCCTTTGCGGGAAGGGCGCCTGCTGCCCTTCGGCTGGAGTGGATCTGAGGCACGGTCAGTCCAAGAACGGCGCCGAGCACGCAGCCGATGCCCAGAAGCTGGTGGAGACCGACCGGTTCACCGAGCAGCAGGAAGGCGAAGAGCACGGCCGAAACCGGGGCCAAGGCCGTAAAGACCGAAGCCTCGGTGCCGCTCACCCGTGCGGAGCCGGCATACCAGAGCACGAAGCCCGCCACCGTCGGAACGAGCGCATAATAGAAAACCGCAATGATCGCGCCCTTGTCGATCTCTACAGTCGCATGTGCCTCGAACATCGCGGGGATGAGGGCGACGGCGAAGCCGAAGCCGGACATCAGCGTCGAAAGCGCAAGCGGCGAGATTTCCGCCCCGACGCGTTTGTTGAGAAGGATGAACAGGCCCTCGCAGACGACGGCGCCGAAGATGAGGGCGATGCCGAGCGGAGAATGGGCGCTGCCTTCGCCGGACTTGAAGACGATCGCGAGCACACCGACGGCGGCAAGCGCGATCGCCGCAAGCATCCGTCGGTCGGGGCGCTCGCCGAGAACGAGGATGGCGATGGCGGCGGAAACGACCGGCAGGGTCCCAATCACCACGCCGGCATCGGTTGCCGCCGTCAGGCCAAGGCCGGCGATCAGCAGGGTGGTGTAGCCGACGCTGCCAGCACCGGCCTGGGCGATGAGGATCAGCCAGTCGCCGGCCCTAAGTTTCGGCCACGACGTCCCGGTGAACTTCATCAGCACCAGGAACAGCGGGAAGGCGATGGCGAAGCGCATCGCCGTCGCGGTGAAAGGGGCGAGACCAGCAGCAATGATCTTGCTGGCGATCACCGTGCTGCCGACGAGGATCATCGCCAGCGACAGATAGAAATAGCCCCGAAATTTTTCCGACATGTCCGTTCTCCGTTGCAGTGCCGCGTTTTCGATGCGCAGTGGGTGCAGCAATGCGCCGGAGAGGATTTCGGGTCTTGAACGGAATTGCGGTGCTACTTCCTTGCCTCGGCGTAAGCGCCCGGCGAGAGCCCGTATTTGCTGACGAAGATGCGAGTCATGTGGCTCTGGTCGGCGAAGCCGGCGGCGAATGCCGCCTCTGACAACGGCATGCCTTCGCCGATCAGGCGGCGGGCGAGATCGATGCGGCGCTGGACGATATAGGCATGCGGCGTCAGGCCGACCGATTTCGCGAAGTTGCGTACCAGTTGGAAGCGGCTGAGCCTTGCCTCAGCGGCGAGGTCGGCAAGGGTGATCGCGGCCGTCGGATCATCGTCGATCATCATCTTTGCGGCAGTGACGGCTGCCGGTCTTTCGAGGCGCCGTGTCCTGCCGGCGGCAAGAACGCTTGCAAGCAGCAACAGAAGTCGTTCCTCGTGCCGGATCGCCTCGTCCTGTGACGTGGGGTCTGTGATCGCCGCGAAGAGCGCCCGGAACTGGTTTGCCGCGTCCACATCCCTGAAGGCGGGTGAGGCGAACTCGCCGGCATCCGGGCGGCCCTGGCCGATATCCTCGGCGGCGGCGGAGATGACGGCGGGATCGAAATAAAGCATGCGCCAGGAGCGCCCGGCGTCGCCGATCGGCGTGCCATCATGCACCTCGCCGGGATTGACGGTGATCATGTCGCCGACGCCTGCCTCGACCATGCCGCGGCCGCTGAGCGATTTCTGGGCACCCTGGTAGATGAGGCCGATGCCGAACTGGTCATGGGTATGGCGGGCGAAGGATTGGCGCGATTGCGCCTCGACCGCGTCTATGCCCGCGGTCGCGCTGTGCAGCATCCTGAACTGACCCTTTGCCATCCGTGCGCCGACCCCTTTGCTCCTAGTCTTCTACATCGTCCAGGCGCATCCCGCTATCGTCCTGGCCTTGCCAATTCAATTGGCAAATTGAGTAAATTTTATTCAGAATAAAAGATTGTCAAAATATTAGGCAAATCCTGTTGCGAAAGTTGCTGCGCTGCATCATGATAAGCCATGACGCATCGGGATCTCACCATTCTCGTGATCGACGAGAACGCCATCCGCGCCTCGATCATCGAGGAGGGGCTGCATGAGGCCGGCCATCGCAAGGTCACGGTGATCCATGAGGTCCAGGGCATGGTCCGCACCATTGAGACGTTGAGGCCTGATGTCATCGTCATCGATATCGAAAACCCCAACCGCGACATGATGGAGCATCTGTTCCAGCTTACCCGCACGGTCGGGCGCCCGATCGCCATGTTCGTCGATCGCTCCGATACAGCCTCGATCGAGGCGGCGGTGGAGGCGGGCGTCTCGGCCTATGTGGTTGACGGACTGAAGAAGGAGCGCGTCAAGCCGATCCTCGACATGGCCGTCAGCCGCTTCAACGCCTTCAGCCGGCTGCAGCGTGAGCTGGCCGATGCGAAATCAGCCCTCGAAGAACGCAAGGTCATCGAGCGGGCCAAGGGCATCCTGATGAAGATGCGCGGGCTTTCCGAGGATGAGGCCTTCGCGCTGCTGCGCCAGACGGCGATGAACGAGAAGAAGAAGATATCGGAGATCGCGCAAAGCGTGGTGACGGCCGCAGGCCTGCTGATGTGAGAGCGCGGTTTCCGATGCTGTCGGAAGGAGACACCGGAGTGAACGTCATGACGACCATCGACAATTCGCGACCCGGCGCGGCGATGGGCGAGGGGTTGCCCGCGCCGGTGAGAATGGGTGGCGAGGGGGCACGAACGATCCGCGCCGGCTTCATTCCGCTGGTCGATGCCGCCGTGCTGATCGCAGCGGCAGAGCTCGGCTTCGCTCGCAAGGAGGGGCTGACGCTCGATCTCGTCAAGGATGTCTCCTGGGCCAATGTGCGCGACCGTCTCGCCTTTCGTCAGTTCGATATCGCCCACATGCTCTCGCCGATGCCGGTCGCGGCCATGCTCGGCCTCGGCTCCAATCCCTCGCCGACGATCGCGCCTTTCTCGCTCGGGCGCGGCGGCAATGCGATCACGCTTTCCAACCGGCTCTTCCAGCGCATGCAGGAGGAGGGTGATCCCGGCGAGGTAGAGAGCGCGCTCGCCCATGCACGTGCGCTTGCTGCCGTGCTCAGCCGAATGCGCAACGGCGGCGAGCCGGCGCCAAGGCTCGGCGTCACCCATCCCTTCTCCTCGCACAATTACGAGGTCCGTTACTGGCTGGCGGCAGGCGGCATCGATCCGGATCGCGATGTCAAGCTCGTAGTCGTGCCGCCACCGCTGACGTCAGACGCGCTGGCCGCCGGCGCGATCGACGGGTTCTGCGTCGGCGCGCCCTGGAACATGGTGGCTTCCGAGCGTGGCCTCGGGCGCATCGTCGCCGCCAAGCAGGACATCTGGCCTTCGGCGCCGGAAAAGGTGATCGGCATGCGGCCGGAGTGGGCGGAGAGCAACGCCGAGACCGTATCGCGCCTGCTCCTGGCGCTCGATCAAGCGGCGCGCTGGTGCGACGAGCCTGCCAATCGCGGCACCCTTGCCGAACTGCTCGCCGCTCCTCGTTACGTCGGTGCCCCGGTCGAAATCATCCGCCGGGTTCTCGCCGGCGAGTTCACCATCGATGCGGCCGGCAACAGGCGCGTGATTGACGACTATTTCGTCTTCCATCGCGAGCACGCCAACTATCCCCGTCCTGGCCAGGCGCTCTGGCTCTACAGCCAGATGGTGCGCTGGGGGCAGGCGCGATTGTCGCCCGAGATGCAGGCGCTGGCCGCTGCCGCCTATCGCCCCGACCTCTATCGCCAGGCTCTTGGCAAGGCAGCCATTCCCGCCGACACCGCTATTCGTATAGAAGGCGACAGGCCGGGCGACCGCTTCATGGACGGGCACGTCTTCGATCCCGCGGATATCGAGGCCTATGTCCGCTCTTTCCCCGTTCGCGCTTCCATGGCGGGCGTTTCCGTCGAGCAGGAGAGCTGAGGATGACGCACCATGTTTGTGCAGAGTCCGGATGCGAAATATGTGCGCCGCACAATAATTCAGCAGATTCTACAATAGGCGAATTTATAGGCTTAGTGTCCGCCATCGGAAATTATAGTTTGAATTCAAGTATCTAAAGGTCACGCCGGCGAACTGGCACGGCCTTTGCTTTTCTAGAAATGCTTCGGTCAACGGCGATCGAAGCGAGCTCAAACGCCAGATCGCGTTTGCCGAAGACACCGACGTCGCAAGGTTTTGTTCCCGAGGATTCCTCCCGATCCCGGACGCAAGCACCGAGCGGCGTTTTTTTATGTCCGATTATCCGGCCAGCAGAGGAACCTGCGCATGACCAAGTTTTCGACCGGCGGCCTGACCCGCCGCAGCCTGCTGAAGACCACGGCAACCGCCGCCTTGTTCGGCGCGGTCAAGTCGGCCTTCCCATCCGGCGCCTTCGCGCAAAGCTCTGGGCCGGAAACCACCAAGGCCGTGCTCGGCTTCATCGCGCTCACCGACTCGGCGCCGCTGATCATCGCCAAGGAAAAGGGGCTCTTCGACAAATACGGCATGACCGAGGTCGAGGTGGTCAAGCAGGCCTCCTGGGGCACGACGCGCGACAACCTGGTGCTGGGCTCCGCCGGCTCCGGCATCGACGGCGCCCACATCCTGACGCCGATGCCCTATCTGATCTCGACCGGCAAGGTCACCCAGAACAACCAGCCGCTGCCGATGGCGATCCTCGCCCGCCTCAATCTCGATGCGCAAGCGATCTCGGTCGGCCAGGCCTATGCCGATCTCAAGGTTGGCCTCGATGCATCCGCGCTCAAGGAGGCCTTCGCCAAGAAGAAGGCCGAAGGTGCCGCCGCCAAGGTGGCGATGACCTTTCCCGGCGGCACCCATGATCTCTGGATCCGCTACTGGCTCGCCGCCGGCGGCATCGATCCGGATACAGACGTCGAAACCATCGTCGTGCCGCCGCCGCAGATGGTTGCCAACATGAAGGTCGGCACCATGGACTGTTTCTGCGTCGGCGAGCCCTGGAACGAGCAGCTCGTCAATCAGAAGATCGGTTACACCGCCGTCAACACCGCCGAGATCTGGAACGAGCATCCGGAGAAGTCCTTCGCCATGCGCGCCGACTGGGTGGAGAAGAACCCGCGCGCCGCCAAGGCGCTCACCATGGCCATCCAGGAAGCGGCGCAATGGTGCGACGACATGGCCAACAAGGACGAGCTTGCGAAAATCGTCGGCAAGCGCAGCTGGTTCAACGTGCCGGCGAAGGACATCGTCGACCGTCTCAAGGGCGAATACGACTACGGCAATGGCAAGGTCGTCGAAGCGAGCCCGCATTTCATGAAGTTCTGGCGCGATCACGCCTCCTATCCGTTCCAGAGCCACGATGCCTGGTTCCTCACCGAGAACATCCGCTGGGGCAAGTTCGCGCCCGATACCGACATCAAGGCGCTCGTCTCCAAGGTCAACCGTGAGGATATCTGGCGCGACGCCGCCAAGGATCTGGGCGTCACCGACGTGCCGGCGTCCACATCGCGCGGCGTCGAAAAGTTCTTCGACGGCAAGGTCTTCGATCCCGCGGATCCAGCCGCCTACCTCAAGAGCCTTTCGATCTCGCGCGTCGCCTGACCATTGCGATGGTCGCGGCCAGTACCTCGCGACCATCCGTTCCGAATTCCAAGGAGAACGGCATGACCGTCACCAATCTCAAACTCAAGCAGGACGCTATGCCTCGGCCAGCCGCGCGCGTCATCGCGTTCACCCGCTCGGCCAGGGTCGGTAGCGGCCGGCCGCTCACTGCGAGACTCGTTGCCGCTGCCACCAACATCGTGCCGCTTCTCGTCACGCTGGCGCTGATCCTCGTCGCCTGGCAGATAGCCTGTTCGGCGCCTGATTCCAGCCTGCCGTCGCCGACGCGCGTGCTGGAGGAAAGCTGGGAGCTGATCGCCCATCCCTTTTATGTCGGCCAGGGTGTCGACCAGGGGCTCTTCTGGCACATCGCGGCGAGCCTGCAGCGTGTCGCAATCGGCTATGCGCTCGCGGCGGTCGTCGGCATCGCGCTCGGTGCGCTGGTCGGCCAGAGCCAGCTTGCCATGCGCGGGCTCGATCCGATCTTCCAGGTGTTGCGCACCGTACCGCCGCTGGCCTGGCTGCCTTTGTCGCTGGCCGCCTTCCAGGATGGCAACCCGTCGGCGATCTTCGTAATCTTCATCACTGCCATCTGGCCGATCATCATCAACACCGCCGTCGGCATTCGCAACATCCCGCAGGACTACCAGAACGTCGCCAAGGTGCTGCGCCTCAACGCCCTTGAGTACTTCGCCAAGATCATGCTGCCGGCTGCCGCCCCCTACATCTTCACCGGTCTGCGCATCGGTATCGGCCTTTCGTGGCTCGCGATCGTCGCGGCCGAAATGCTGATCGGCGGCGTCGGGATCGGCTTCTTCATCTGGGACGCCTGGAACTCCTCGCTGATCAGCGACATCATCGTCGCGCTCATCTATGTCGGCATCGTCGGCTTCCTGCTCGATCGCCTCATCGCCCTCGTCGGCCGCATCGTCACCCGCGGCACTGCAACCGCCTGAGAGAGGGGAAAGCCATGACCAAGAGCTATCTTTCGCTGGAACTGATCGACAAGAGCTTCGAGCGCGGCGGTACCCGCACCGAGGTGCTGAAGCAGGTCTCGCTGTCGGTCGATAAGGGCGAGTTCATCTCGATCATCGGCCATTCCGGTTGCGGCAAGTCGACCCTGCTCAACATCGTTGCCGGCCTGACTCAGGCGACGACAGGTGTCGTGCTGCTCGACGGCCGTGTCGCCGACGAGCCGGGACCAGACCGCGCCGTCGTCTTCCAGAACCATTCGCTGCTGCCCTGGCTGACGGTCTACGAGAACGTCCGCCTCGGCGTCGACAAGGTCTTCTCGGCAACGAAGAGCAAGGCCGAGCGCCACGACTGGACAATGCGCAATCTGGAACTGGTGCAGATGGCGCATGCGGCCGAGAAGCGCCCTTCCGAAATCTCCGGCGGCATGAAGCAGCGCGTCGGCATCGCCCGCGCGCTCGCAATGGAGCCGAAGGTGCTGCTGCTCGACGAGCCCTTCGGCGCGCTCGACGCGCTGACGCGGGCGCATCTGCAGGATCAGGTGATGCAGATTCATGCCGAACTCGGCAACACCGTGCTGATGATCACCCACGACGTCGACGAGGCGGTGCTGCTTTCCGACCGCATCGTCATGATGACCAACGGCCCTTCGGCCCGCATCGGTGAAATCCTCGACGTACCGCTCGCCCGTCCGCGCCGGCGCATCGAGCTTGCCGGCGACCGAACCTACCTCAAATGCCGCGAAGCCGTGCTCAAGTTCCTCTATGAGCGCCACCGCTTCGTCGAAGCTGCGGAGTGATCCCATGGCCGACCAAACCACCGAGAAGCTCGTGATCATCGGCAACGGCATGGCGCCGGGCCGCATGCTCGAAGAACTCTTCGAAAAGGCGCCGGGCCGCTATGCGGTGACGATCTTCAACGCCGAGCCGCGCGTCAATTATGATCGCATCATGCTGTCGCCGGTGCTGTCGGGCGAAAAAGCCTATGAGGATATCGTCATCCACGGCGACGCCTGGTACGAGACCCACGGCGTGACCCTGCACAAGGGCGCGAAGGTCAGCCAGATCGACCGGGCGGCCCGCACCGTCACTTCGGAAAACGGCATCACCGTCGGCTACGACAAGCTGGTGATCGCCACCGGCTCCAGCCCGTTCATCATCCCCGTTCCCGGACATGATCTGCCAGGCGTGCTGGCCTATCGCGATCTCGACGACGTCGAGAAGATGCTGGATGCCAGCCGCAAGGGTGGCCGCGCCATCGTCATCGGTGCCGGCCTGCTCGGCCTCGAGGCCGCCTACGGCCTCAAGCGCCAGGGTATGGACGTCACCGTCATCCACCTGATGCCGACGATCATGGAGCGCCAGCTCGATCCGGCGGCCGCCTATCTGCTCGAAAAGGCGCTGACCGAACGCGGCATCGACATCATCACCAAGGCCAACACCAAGCGCATCATCGGCGAAGGCAAGGTCGAAGGCATCGAACTCGAGGACGGCCGGATCATCGAAGGCACGGTCGTCGTCATGGCGGTCGGCATTCGTCCGGCCTCCGGTCTCGCCAAGGAGGCCGGGATCGCCGTCAACCGCGGCATCGTCGTCGACGACGGCATGATGACCTCCGACGCCTCGATCTACGCGCTCGGCGAATGCGCCGAACATCGCGGCACGTGCTATGGCCTCGTGGCCCCGCTCTACGAGAGCGCCAAGGTGCTTGCCGATCGACTGGCCGGCGGCGAGGCGGAATATCACGGCTCGGTCACCAACACGAAGCTGAAGGTCACTGGCATCAATCTCTTCTCGGCCGGCGACTTCGCCGACGGCGAGGGGCGCGAGGAGATCGTGCTGCGCGATGCCACGGCCGGCGTCTACAAGCGCCTGGTCCTCAAGGACAACCGTATCATCGGCGCAGTGCTCTATGGCGAGACGGCAGACGGTTCGTGGTTCTTCGACCTGATGAAGCGAGCGACCGACATTTCCGCCATGCGCGAAACCCTGATCTTCGGCCAGGCCTATCAGGGAGGGTCTCCGCTGGACCCTATGGCGGCCGTTGCAGCCTTGCCGGATGATGCGGAGATCTGCGGCTGCAACGGCGTCTGCAAGGGCAAGATCGTCCAGACGATCGGGGCGAAGGGCCTGACCTCGCTCGACGACGTGCGCGCCCATACCAAGGCGTCCGCCTCCTGCGGCTCCTGCACCGGCCTCGTCGAGCAATTGATGTCGCTGACGCTGGGCGACAGCTACAATCCGGCCGCCGTCCAGCCGATGTGCACCTGCACCGAACTCGGCCATGACGACGTGCGCCGGCTGATCAAGGCCAAGGGCCTGAAGACCATTCCCGCGGTCATGCAGGAACTGGAATGGAAGACCTCTTGCGGTTGCGCCAAATGCCGTCCGGCGCTCAACTACTACCTTGTCTGCGATTGGCCGGACGAATATGCCGACGATTACCAGTCGCGTTTCATCAACGAGCGCGTCCACGCCAATATCCAGAAGGACGGCACCTATTCGGTCGTGCCGCGCATGTGGGGCGGCGTCACCAATGCGCAGGAATTGCGTGCGATTGCCGACGTCGTCGACAAGTTCGAGATCCCTCTGGTCAAGGTGACCGGCGGCCAGCGCATCGATCTGCTCGGCATCGAGAAGGAAGACTTGCCGGCGGTCTGGGCCGATCTCGGCAAGGCCGGCTTCGTCTCCGGCCAAGCCTATGCCAAGGGGCTGCGCACGGTGAAGACCTGCGTCGGCTCCGACTGGTGCCGCTTCGGCACCCAGGATTCGACCGGCCTCGGCATCCGCATCGAAAAGTTCATGTGGGGTTCCTGGACGCCGGCCAAGCTGAAGATGGCGGTCTCCGGCTGTCCACGCAACTGCGCGGAAGCCACCTGCAAGGACATCGGCGTCGTCTGCGTCGACTCCGGCTTCGAAATCCATTTCGCCGGCGCGGCCGGGCTCGACATCAAGGGCACCGAAGTCTTGGGCCTCGTGAAGACGGAGGACGAGGCGCTGGAGCATATCGTGGCGCTGACGCAGATGTATCGCGAACAGGCGCGCTACCTCGAGCGTATCTACAAATGGGCGAAACGCGTCGGCCTCGACGAAATCCGCCGTCAGATCATCGGCGATGCCGAGAAGCGCAAGGCCTATTTCGATCGCTTCGTCTTCAGCCAGAAATTCGCCCAGGTCGACCCCTGGTCGGAGCGCGTCTCCGGCAAGGACAAACACGAGTTCCGGCCGATGGCGACGGTCGGGTTTTCTGAAGCTGCGGAGTGAGGTGATGGACATGAACTGGCATCCGATCGGCGACATATCCGACATTCCGCTGAGGGGCGCGCGCTGCGTGAAGACGCCCCAGGGCAAGATCGCCGTGTTCCGTACCGCCGAAAACGACGTCTTCGCCATCGAGGATCATTGCCCGCACAAGGGCGGGCCGCTGTCGCAGGGCATCGTCCACGGCGCGGCGGTGACCTGCCCCTTGCACAATTGGGTGATCTCGCTCGAAACCGGCAAGGCGCTTGGGGCGGACGAGGGCGCGGTGCGCACGATCCCCGTGCGCATCGACGGTGGCGCGCTCTACATCGCGCTCGAAAGCCTGCTGGTCGCGGCGGAATAGCCATGGAGCGGGAGGTCAAGACCACCTGTCCCTATTGCGGCGTCGGCTGCGGCGTAATCGCAACGGTCACCGATAATGGCGCCGTCGCCGTCCGCGGCGACGCCGATCATCCCGCCAACTTCGGCAGGCTCTGCTCCAAGGGCTCGGCGCTGGCCGAGACCCTGGACCTCGACGGCCGGCTGCTGCATCCGGAGATCGGCGGCAAGCAGACCGGCTGGGACGAGGCGCTCGATCTCGTCGCCGCGCGTTTCGCCCAGGCGATCGCCGAACACGGGCCGGACTCGGTCGCCTTCTATGTCTCCGGGCAGTTGCTGACCGAAGACTACTACGTCGCCAACAAGCTGATGAAAGGCTTCATCGGCTCGGCCAATATCGACACCAATTCGCGGCTCTGCATGTCCTCGTCCGTTGCCGGCCATCGCCGAGCCTTCGGCTCGGATACCGTGCCCGGCTGCTACGAGGACCTGGAACTCGCCGATCTCGTGGTGCTCACCGGCTCCAATCTCGCCTGGTGTCACCCGGTGCTCTATCAGCGCCTCGCCGCCGCCAAGGCGGCGCGACCCGAGATGCGCGTGGTGGTGATCGATCCGCGCCGCACGATGACCGCCGATATCGCCGACCTGCATCTGGCAATCCGGCCGGATGGCGATGTCGCGCTGTTCAACGCGCTCTTCGCCCATCTGGCGGCAAGCCCTGCTGTCGACCAATCCTACATCGCCACCCACACCAGCGGCTTTGCCGAAGCCGTCGCCGCAGCGGGTGCATTCGACCAGGCCGCTCTTGTGCAGGCGACGGGGCTCGAAATCTCGGAAATCACCGCCTTCTTTCGCCTGTTCGAGACGATGGAAAAGGTCGTCACCTGCTACAGCCAGGGCGTCAACCAGTCCTCCTCCGGCACCGACAAGGTCAACGCGATCATCAACTGCCATCTCGCCACCGGCCGCATCGGCCGGCCGGGCATGGGGCCGTTTTCGCTCACCGGCCAGCCCAACGCCATGGGCGGTCGCGAGGTCGGCGGCCTCGCCAACATGCTGGCTGCCCACATGGATATCGAGAAGGCGGGGCATCGCGATCAGGTGCGCCGCTTCTGGGGCGCGCCGTCGATCGCCGCCAAGCCGGGGCTGAAGGCCGTCGACATGTTTGACGCCGTCGCCGACGGTCGCATCAAGGCGATCTGGATCATGGCGACCAATCCGGTGGTTTCCATGCCGGATGCCGATGCCGTCGAGGCCGCCCTCAAGGCCTGTCCCTTCGTGGTCGTCTCCGATATGCTCCGAGAAACCGACACCACCCGCCACGCCCATGTGCTGCTGCCCTCGCTCGGCTGGGGCGAGAAGGACGGCACGGTCACCAATTCCGAGCGTCGCATCTCCCGCCAGCGTGGTTTCCTTGCGGCTCCCGGCGAAGCCCGCGCTGACTGGTGGCAGCTTGCCGAGGTAGCCCGCCGCATGGGCTTCCAGGGTGCCTTCGCCTTTACCTCGCCCGCCGAGATTTTTGCCGAGCATGCCGGCCTTTCTGGCTTCGAGAATGACGGGCGGCGTGATTTCGATATCGGCGCTCATGCTGAAATCGACGCTGCCGACTATGACGCGCTCGCGCCATTCCAATGGCCGCAACCACAGGAGAGGCCGAAGGCTGAGACCCGTTATTTTGCCGATGGCGGCTTCTTCCACGCGGATGGGCGTGCCCGCTTCGTGGCAGTGGCGAGCGCCGTGCCGGATCGCGTCAGCGAGGCCTTTCCCTTCACCTTGAATACCGGCCGCGTGCGTGACCACTGGCATACGATGACTCGCACCGGAAAGAGCGCGCGGCTTTCGGCTCATCTCGCCGAACCTTTTGTCGAGATCCATCCGCGCGACGCGATGGACCTTGGAATTGCGCCAGCCGATCTCGTCGTGCTCGAAAGCCCCCACGGTTCGGCGATCGTCCGGGCGCTCATCACCGAGCGTCAGGCGCGCGGCAATCTCTTCGTGCCCATGCACTGGAACGACCAGTTCGCCGCGAAGGCGCGCGTCGATGCCCTTGTCCCGCCGGTCACCGATCCGGTCTCCGGCCAGCCGGCCTCCAAGAACGTCGCCGTCGCGATCAGCCGCTTTTCCGCCTCGACCTATGGCTTCGCGGTCAGCGCGGCGAAACCCTCGGGTCTTGATCTCGGCTATTGGGCCGTCGCCAAGGCGAGGGGCGGTTGGCGTCTGGAACTTGCCGCGGAAGAGACGCCGGAGGATTGGGTCGCTTGGTGCCACCAGATCTTCGGTTTGCCTCAAGATATCGAGCCCATCGGCTACGCCGACGGCCCCTCTGGTCAAAGGCGGCTCGCCTTCTTCGACGGCGATCGCCTGCTGCTGGCGCTTTTTCTCGCGCCCGAGCCCGTGGCGGTCGCCCGCAACTGGGCGGTCGAGCAGCTCAGCGCCTCGCACCCAGATTTGCGCATGCGCTTCGCGCTCGTTGCTGGCCGGCCCGGTGCCGACAGGCCCGACCCGGGCGCGACCGTCTGCTCCTGCTTCAACGTCGGCGTCAACCAGATCGTCGCCGCCGTCCGTGGCGGCTGCCGCTCGGTCGAAGCGGTCGGACAGGCCGTGAGCGCCGGAACCAATTGCGGCTCCTGCCGCGCCGAAATCAGGGGGATCATCGATGGATGCCTTGCTGCCGCTGCGGAATGAAAAGCAATCGCGCGCCGAGCCGGCGCGCATGGCTGCACTCGCCAAGCTCCCGGTCTTCTGGTCGCTCGAAGGCAAGCGCGTCGTGGTGTCAGGCGGCAGCGACCCTGCGGCCTGGAAGGCGGAGCTGCTGGCCGCCTGCGGCGCCGAAGTTCATATCTATGCGCCGACGGAAGAGCTCGGTGAGGTCTGCGCGGCATTGATCAGGCAGGGTGCCGCTCATCCCTCCGGTTGCTTCGTGCATCACAATGAGGTCTGGCAAGGAGATGCCCTTGCTGGCGCGGCGCTCGCGGTCGCCGATTGCGAGAGCGAGGAGGAGGCAGAAGCCTTCTTTGAGGCGGCACAACGGGCCGGCGTGCCGGTCAACGTCATCGACAAACCCGCTTTCTGCCAGTTTCAGTTCGGTTCCATCGTCAACCGTTCGCCGGTCGTCGTGTCGATCTCGACCGATGGCGCAGCACCCATCCTCGCCCAGGCGATCCGCCGCCGTATCGAGACGCTGCTGCCGCCGGTACTGAAGGATTGGGCGGTGCTGGCGCAGACGCTGCGGGACAAGGTCAATGTGCGGCTGAAGCCCGGTGCGCCGCGCCGCGCCTTCTGGGAGCGTTTCGTCGATCTCGCTTTTCAGGCGACACCGGAGGAGGGTGTCGATACGCGACTGGTGGCGGAGATGGAGCGCCTGTCGGCGAACCATGCCGCCACCGGCCGCGTGACGCTCGTCGGCGCCGGCCCCGGCGACAGCGAGTATCTGACGTTGAAAGCCGTCCGAGCGCTGCAGGCGGCCGACGTCATCCTGTTCGACGATCTCGTTTCTAACGAGGTTCTGGAACTCGCCCGCCGCGAGGCCAAGCGCATGCTGGTCGGCAAGCGCGGCGGGCGCGAAAGCTGCCGGCAGGAGGACATCAACGACATGATGGTGGCGCTGGCGCGCGCCGGCAAACGCGTCGTTCGCCTGAAGGCCGGCGACCCCATGATCTTCGGCCGGGCCGGCGAAGAGATCGCGCGGCTGGAAGACGAGGGCATCCCGGTCGATGTCGTGCCCGGCATCACCGCCGCGAGTGCCATGGCCGCGCGTCTCGGCCTGTCGCTCACCCATCGCGACCATGCCCAGGCGGTGCGTTTCGTCACCGGCCATTCCCGCCACGGCGGCCTGCCCGCCGACATGGATTGGCGGGCTTTGGCCGACCCAAGGACCACGACGGTCTTCTACATGGGCGGACGCACCGCACCCGCCATCGCCGCGCGCCTCCAGGAGGAGGGGCTATCCGGCGAGACCCCGGTCGTCATCTCGGCCAATGTCAGCCGCGGCAACGAGCGGCGCTGGCAGGGGACCTTGCACGACCTTGCCGCCGGCATCGCCGTGATCGGCTATGATGACCCGGTGCTGATCGGCATCGGTGCCGCTTTTGGCGTCAGGCGGCTGCCGATGGTCACTGTCCGACCTGCGCCTCTTGCCGCAGGTTCGCTTGCCGGTTGAAGCTTTCCCTCACTCGGCGTTGCAATCGCCGGCCGTAGGCTTACCTTGCCGTGCGATAGTGATGTCGCTGACGGGAGATTCGCCAGATGCTGGACTTGCGTGTTCACTTCCTTGAGGCCGATGGATCGCTTGCCCGTTGGCGCGAAGAGATTATGCGCCAGGTGTGCGACACGGCCGAGCGGGTCGGCGCGCGCGTCCCAGCCGCGGACAGTGCCGTTCCGATCGATATCGTCGTCGAAAACAGGCCGGGTGAGACCATTCCCGAACTTGGTGTGGCGGGCGGCTGTTATCGCCGAGGGCTCGTTTTCCTCACGCTCGATCCCGGCAACGACAATTTCGAAGCCAGTCTGGCTGCCGACGAATTGCGGAAAATGCTGACACATGAACTGCACCATTCCTTCCACCACGCGACCTGCGGCTACGGGTCCAAGCTGGGTGAAGCTCTGGTCACCGAAGGTCTTGCGGATGCTTTCGATGTCGAGATCAATGGCGGCGACGGTCATGCCTGGAACCACGCGATTACCGCGGGCGATTGGGCAGGTTTGCTGGAGCGTGCCGAGCGGGAACTCTGGGCGGAAAGCTACGATCATGCCGGCTGGTTCTTCGGCAGCGATCGCACACCGCCGCGCTGGGCCGGCTATACGATCGGCTATCACCTCGTGAAAACCTATCTCGCCGCGAACCCCGATGCACGCCCGTCGCAGATGACGGCGACGCCTGCATCGGTTGTCGTCGGCGAAGCCTGGGCGTTGTTGAAGGAAGGCCCACTGGCCGCCGCTTGAGCGGCTGGAGCGGGAAGACTGTGTGCGGTCTTCCGCCGGCATCCCGCCCCAAAACCATCGTGATCTATGCGTAAGGCGCCTCGTCGCGATCGCGGCCGGGCAACCTCCCGACGTCGCCGATCCAGGGCAGTGCCGAGGAACACCAGATCTGTGACCGCGGCCTGAGCTCCCGGCGCTGGTTGATCGTGCCGACCCGGATGCCGACTTCCAACGCGTCCTCGTCCGTGCCGGTCGTATAGATCGGCGAGCCGCAGTTCGGGCAGAAGAACTGCAGCCGCTGGCGACCGTTTTCAGCGATCTTGACGTAGAGCTTCGGTTCGCCGCCGGTCAGCCGGAAATTCTCACGCGCCGTGCCGGCGGTCACGCGATAGGCGGATCCCGTCAGTTGCTGGCAATCGGTGCAATGGCAGATGGCGACATCGGCAGGATCGATCTCGGCCTCATAGGTTACGTAGCCGCAGTGGCATTGCCCGTCGATATGCATGGAGGCCTCCCTGAAAGCAGGGAAGCTAGAGCGGAGCGGCAAAAAGTGTATGCCGCTTTCCGCGTTTGAGCTTGGAATGGCTCACGCCGGACGATCGACGACGGTCGCCAGTGGCCGGACCGGCTGGAAGCATGGTGCTGCGAGTGCGTAAGTATGAACTTACACGCCTGTGAAGAGCCACTCGTGTTCCGGGGCGTTGTGGAACTTCCAGGTACGCTTCGGTCCGGCCATGACGTTGAGATAATAGACGTCGTAGCCGTGTATTGCAGCCACGGGGTGATATCCCCTCGGCACCAGCGTTACGTCGCCGTCCTCGACCGCCATGGTCTCGTCCAGCGAGCGGTCGTCGGTGTAGACGCGCTGCATGGCGAAGCCCTGCGGCGGGTTCAGGCGGTGGTAATAGGTCTCTTCCAGGTAGCTCTCGGCCGGCAGGTCGTCCTGGTCGTGCTTGTGCGGCGGGTAGGAAGAGGTGTGGCCGCCGGGCGTGATCACCTCGACGACGAGCAGCGACTGCGCCGAGCCGTCATCCTCCGGCATGATGTTGGTGACGTAGCGGGTGTTGGTGCCCTTGCCGCGGGTCATCTGCGGATGCGTTCCCGGCGCGATCACCTTCGCCTTGAAGCCGTCGCCGCCCGGCGCAGAGCAGATGGCGAGGTCGAGGTCGGAGGCCGCCGTTGCCTGCCAGCGGCTGCCCTTCGGCACATAGACGGCATAGGGCTGGCCCTCGAACGGCGTCATGCGCTCGCCGAGCTCGCCGAAGCTTTCGCCGTCGACGGCAACTTTCGCCTTGCCGGAAACCAGCACCAGGCAGACTTCCCTGTCGCCGGTCTCGCCTTCGGTCGTCTCCCCGGCCTTCAACCGTTCGAGCGCGAAACCGACATAGGTCCAGCCGGCGCTCTCCGGCGTCACGTTTTGCATGAGGCCTGATTTGGCCTTCGGTTTGACGAGCAGCTTGGACATAGGACGGTCTCCAGGTCTTCGAATTTGCGGGGCTTGCCCTCTCCTCGGGTTTAACCCGAGGACTAACCCTCTCCCCGCAGGCGGGGAGAGGGGACGGTTGGAGCATGCCGCGAGCCTTTCCCTATTCGCAGGAAAAGCCTCAGACGGTGCGGCGTTTCCCATCTCCCCGCAAGCGGGGAGATGGTGGCGGCAGCCGGATGAGGGGCTCCCCTCACCGCGTGGATGAGGGGCATTCCCCGTCAAGCCCGGCAACCGAAAGCGCGGGCTTACTTGTCGAGCCCGGCTTCCTTGGCGAAGGCCTTCAGCGACTTCAGGCCGAGCGACTGGTACTCGAACGGGTTGCGCACGGCCGAATCCTGTTCCGCCTCGATCACCAGCCAGCCGGAATAATTGTGCTCGGCGGCGATTTTCAGGACGGGGAGGAAGTCGACGCCGCCCTCGCTGTCGCCCGGAACGGTGAAGACGCCACGGCGCACGCCTTCGAGGAAGGAGAGGCCTTCGCTCTCAACGACCTTACGAACGGCCGGGCGCACGTTCTTGCAATGGATGTGGCGGACGCGGTGCATGTATTTCCTCGCCACCTCGGCCGGATCGGAGCCGCCGAACCAGGCGTGGCCTGTGTCGAGCAGCAGCTTGGTGGCGGGACCGGTGTTCTGCATCAGCAGGTCGATTTCCTCGCCGGTCTGGACGATCGTGCCCATGTGGTGGTGGTAGACGAGGTCGATGCCTTGGTCGGCACAATACTCAGCGATCGCTTCGAGGTCGGCGCCGAACTTCTTCCACTGATCGGCCGGCAGCACCGGCTTGTCGTTGGTGACCGACTTGGTATCGTCGCCATGGATGGCGTTCGAGGTTTCGCAGACGATCGCCACCTTGCAGCCATTGTGCTTCAGGAGGTCGAGATGCGGCTGGATCGCCTTCTTCTCGGCTTCGACGTCATGGGTGAGCAGGTTGGTCGAGTGCCAGCCGGAAACGAAGACGAGATCGTAGGACGCGAGCTTCTGCTTCAGTGCCTCCGGATCAGCAGGCATCTTGTGGCCCTTCTCGATGCCGTCGAAGCCGATCTTCTGGCAATCGGAGAGGCAATCGTCGAGCGTCAGATGCGCGCCGATCGAATGATCGTCGTCATTGCTCCAGGCGATCGGGTTGGTTCCGTAGCGGATCATGTCGTTCACTTTCTGTCTGCTGAAGCGGTCGCTTCGTCGTTATCTGTTTTAGCACTCAGGCGGCCCCTCATCCGGCTGCCGCCACCTTCTCCCCGCAGGCGGGGAGAAGGGAAATGCCGCGCCCTCTGGTGTCCCCTCTCCCCGCGTGCGGGGAGAGGGCTAGGGTGAGGGGCCGTTCTCTCTGTTTCGTCCTCCCGGGCATTGCCCGACATGCAGAAGCGCTCGCGTACAAGAACGCGAGCGCTAACTTCTTGATCAGCCGAAGCGCTGGGCGGTGAGGGCTTTCTCGTAGCCCTCGCGCGCTTCATTCACCTGCTTGCGGCCGGAGACCTCCGGCACCGCGACATCCCACCAGTGGCCGCCGGCCTCGGTGGTGATCAGCGGATCGGTGTCGATGACGATGACGGTCGTGCGCGTCTCATTCGCGGTCTCCTTGAGTGCCGCTTCGAGCTCGGAGATCGAGCCGGCCTTGCGGGTGACGGCACCCATGGCGGCGGCATGCGCCGCGAAGTCGATCTGCGGCAGCTCCACGTGATGCGTGTCCTTCAGCAGATTGTTGAAGTTGGCGCCGCCGGTGCCCATCTGCAGCCGGTTGATGCAGCCATAGCCGGCATTGTCGAGCAGCACGATGGTGAACTTGGCGCCGAGCATGATCGAGGAGGCGATCTCCGAGTTCAGCATCATGTAGCTGCCGTCGCCGACCATGACGATGACGTCGCTTTCGGGCTTGGCAAGCTTGACGCCGAGGCCGCCGGCAACCTCGTAGCCCATGGTCGAGAAGCCGTATTCCATGTGGTAGCTGCCGGGCTCTTCCGCCTGCCAGAGCTTGTGGAGTTCGCCGGGCAGACCGCCTGCGGCGCAGACGAGCGTCGTGTTCTTGCCGCCGCGGGCGCGCTGCACGGCACCGATCACCTGGGCGTCGGAGGGAAGGGCCGCATTGGTCGTGGCCGTCGCCTTGTCGGCAGCCGTCAGCCATTCGGCCTTGCCGGCCTTCGCCTTGGCGGTCCAGCTCGGATCGGCCTTGTAGCTGCCAAGCCCGCCGGAGATGCGGTTGAGACCGGCGCGCGCATCGGCGATCAGCGGCAGGCCGTTGTGCTTGCCGGCATCGAAGGGCTGGACGTTGAGGCCGATGATCTTGAGGCCTTCGTTCTTGAAGAGCGCCCAGGAGCCGGTGGTGAAGTCCTGCAGGCGCGAGCCGACGGCGAGGACTACATCGGCTTCCTCGGCGAGCGCGTTGGAAGCGGAGGTTCCGGTGACGCCGACCGAACCCATGTTGAGCGAATGCGAGTGCGGCAGCGCCGACTTGCCGGCCTGCGTCTCGACGACCGGAATGCCGTGACGTTCGGCGAAGTCGCCGAGCTCCTTCGTCGCCTCCGAGTACAGCACGCCGCCGCCGGCGATGATGATGGGCTTCTTCGCTTGCTTGAGTGCCGCGACCGCAGCTGCCAATTCGTCGAGATCGGGCTCGATGCGGCGCGGCACCCAGACCTTCTCGTCGAAGAAGCTTTCCGGATAGTCATAGGCTTCCGCCTGCACGTCCTGGCAGAGCGACAGCGTCACCGGGCCGCAATCGGCGGGATCCGTCAGCACCTGCATGGCGCGGCGGAGCGCCGGAATGATCTGTTCGGGCCGGGTGATGCGGTCGAAATAGCGCGACACGGGACGGAAGCAGTCGTTTGCCGAGATCGTGCCGTCGCCGAAGCTTTCGACCTGCTGCAGCACCGGGTCAGGGCGGCGATTGGCGAAGACATCGCCGGGCAGGAGCAGCACCGGCAGGCGGTTGACATGGGCGAGTGCCGCCGAGGTCACCATGTTGAGCGCGCCGGGGCCGATCGAGGTGGTGCAGGCCATGAAGCGGCGGCGGAAGCTCGCCTTGGCGAAGGCGATTGCCGCGTTCGCCATGCCCTGCTCGTTCTGGGCGCGATAGGTCGGCAGTGTGTCCTTGATCGCATGCAGCGCTTCGCCCACGCCCGCGACATTGCCATGGCCGAAGATGGCGAAGACGCCGCCGAAAATCGGCACCCTCTTGCCATCGATGACGGTCATCTGGCGGGTCAGGAACCTTGCCACGGCCTGTGCCATGGTCAGGCGCACGGTCTTCTGGCTCATATTCTGTTTCCTCCTCGTGGCGGAATCGTCCCGTTCCACCTGTCTGCAGCATCGTCGACGATTGTCCTTCGACCCTATGCCGCCTTTGTTTCACCCAGTTGCAGCCAGAGATCCACCAGCGCCCCAAACTTTCCGGCCATGTCGGCGATCGCCTGCTCGTCGCTCATCGTACCGCCGAGCCAGGCCCTGCCGGCATCGGCGAAGATCGTGCGGCCGACGGCGAAGCCCCTGACGGTCTTCGAGGTACGGGCGGCTGCAAAGCCATCCTTGAGCTGCTCATAGGGCGCTTCGAGACCGAGCAGTACCACGCCGCGGCAGAGCGGATCGCGCGCCTCGATGACGGCGTCGATCGCCGCCCAGGCGCCGCGGCTTGCCTGCGGCTCGAGCTTCCACCAGTCCGGCTTGAGGCCGGCATCGTAGAGCTCGGTGAGAGCCCGCGGAATGGTTTGGTCGTCGAGGCTGCCGTGCTTGCCGGCAATGATCTCGATCAGGATTTCGCGGCCGACCTTGCGGGCGGCCTCGAAGGCCGAGCGAAGCTTCGCCACCTGCTGTGCCTTGAGTTCGGCCGGATCGTCCGGATGGTAGAAGGAAAGCACCTTGATGCAATGGTCGACGGGCCAATCGATCAGGCGGCTGCCGAGATCCTGGCTGAATTCGAACTGCAGCGGCCGCGAACCGGGAAGCTCGATCGGCTTTCCGATCCAGAAATCGCGGTATGCGCCGGCGGCATAAAGCGCGTCACGGCCGTATTTGTCGTCGATCAGCATGCCGAACCCGGAGCGGCCGGCTGCGACCTGTGCGGCCGCCTTGACTGCCAGCACCTTGAACGCCGGAATACGGTCAAGCAATGCCTGGTCGCCGGCGGCCATGTCTTCGAGCTGGCTGCGGTGGTCGATCGCAAGCGCCATCAGAAGCGGGATTTCGCGGCGACGGGTGGTCGCCCAATGCACGTGGTTGATCGCCTCGTCCTTGCGCAGTGCCCGTTCCTTGCTGCCGTTTTCGAGGAAGAACTGCAGTTCGGTCCAGGTCGGGATTTCCGGGGCGCAGAGCAGGCGCGAGACGGCGAAGGCGCCGCAGGCATTGGCCCAGGTGGCGGACGTCGCATGCGGTTCGTTCTTCAACCATCCGCGCAGGAAGCCGGACATGAAGGCGTCGCCGGCGCCGAGCACGTTGTAGACCTCGATCGGGAAGCCCTTGCCGACGATGCCGTCTTCGAGATCGTCGGTGATGGGACCGTCATAGACGATGCAGCCCATCGGCCCGCGCTTCAAGACGATCGTCGCCACGGAGAGCGAACGGATCGTCTTCAGCGCCTGCAGCAGGTCGCTTTCGCCCGAGGCGATCAGCACTTCCTCTTCGGTGCCGACGATCAGGTCGCAATCGGAAAGAACGGTTTTCAGATGGGCCGAAACGCGGTCGGACGCGATGTAGCGGCTTTCGCCGGCGTCATGGCCGGCCAGGCCCCAGAGGTTCGGGCGATAGTCGATGTCGAAGACGACCTTCGCGCCGTTTTCCTTGGCGATGCGGATCGCCTTGCGCTGGGCGGCATCGGTGTTCGGCTTGGAGAAATGCGTGCCGGAAACCAGGACGGCTCGGGCGGATCGGATGAACTCTTCCGAAACGTCGTCCTCGCACAGCGCATTGTCGGCACAGTTGTCGCGATAGAAGAGCAGCGGGAAGGACTTGTCGTTCTCGACGGCGAGGATGGCGAGCGCCGTCAGTCGCTCCGGATCGGTGACGATGCCGCGCGTCTCGACGCCTTCACGGGTGAGCTGCTCACGGATGAAACGGCCCATCTGCTCGTCGCCGACACGGGTCAGGAGCGCCGACTTCAGGCCGAGGCGGGCGGTGCCGACCGAGATGTTGCAGGGGCAGCCGCCGACCGATTTGGCAAAGCTCGAAACGTCTTCCAGGCGTGTGCCGATCTGCTGGCCATAGAGATCGACCGAAGCCCGGCCGATGGTGATCAGGTCGAGCGGTCTTGCTCCCTGTGCCGAAACGTTCTGGCTCACTGCTTCCTCCCCGCGGACACCTTGGCGGGCCCGACCATTTTCGTACTGTGGGTGATAGCGGTATGAAACATAAATTCCGACGTTTCGTCAATATGGAATTTTCATTCTATCCATTCCGTTCGGCCTGATCGCCCTCGGCAAGGCGCTGGCGCTTCTCGGCAATGGCGACCGTGAGCGCCATGGCAAACGCCATGCTGGCGGAAAGCGAACGGAAGCCGGCATGATCGGCCTCGACCAGTTCGAACCAGACCTTCGAGGATTCAGCCAGTGGCGAGAAGGCCGAATCCGTCAGCGACACCACCGGCACCTTGCGCTCGGCGAGCAACCGCGCCTGGGCTGCACTTTCGGATGCATAGGGCGAGAAGCTGACGGCAAACGCTGCGTCGTTTTTCGTCGCCATCGCCAGCATGTCGTCGTCGATGCCGGCGGCCGTGCCGACGAGCTGATACCTCACCTTCAGCTTGCCGAAGGCATAGGCCATGTAGCTGGAGATCGGGTAGGAGCGGCGCTTGGCGATCAGGTAGATCGTGTCTGCCTTGGCCAGGATATCGACAGCGCGCTCGAAGGCTTCGGGATCGACGGACGAGGCGATGTTGTCGAGCGAGCGGTGGGCGGCAGCGACGAAACCGTTGAAGATCGAGCCGCTTTCGAGCTTGCTGTGGTCATTGGCGCTCAGGGCCTTCAACCGGTCTTCATAGCCGGGCGTGCGCTCGCGCAGGCGCGCGCGAAAGATCTGCTGCAGGCTGGAAAAGCCTTCGAAGCCGAAATGCTGGGCGAAGCGCACCAGCGTCGAGGGCTGTACCTCGGCGGAGGTTGCGATGCTCGCCGCCGTGCCGAAGGCGATCTCGTCGGGATTGTCGAGCGAATAGGCGGCCACCTGGCGCAGCCGTTTCGGCAGCTCCGCCTTGCGTTCCAGAATGGCGGCCTTCAGCGCCTCGAAATCCTGCGGGACCTCTGTCGTCGTTTCCGGCATGGCCATGTCTCGTCCGTCTCCCTCGGTCTTAGGTATGGTTCGTGAACCTCACCCTAATCGATTAGTTGGGAACGGCATAGAACAGGCATTCCATTTTTCTGCTCTTGTCTAAATATGTACCCATTCGTTGGTCTTGGCCGACTGATAGGTCGCCGAAAGCACCTTCTGCACCTCGTAGCCTTCGCGGAAATCGGTCGAGGGCGACGTGCCGCCGGCAATGGCGTCGAGGAATTCCTTGACCTCGATCGCCTTCAGGTCGTTGAAGCCGATCTGGTGGCCGGGTGCCACGCAGAAGGCGCCATAGGGCGGATGTTCAGGCCCCGCCCAGATGGTGCGGAAGCCGCGGCTGCGGATGTCGTCGCCGGTCTTGTAGAGGCGGATCTCGTTCAGCCGCTCCTGCGTGAAGACGATACTGCCCTTCGAACCGTAGATCTCGAAATCGTGTTGCATCTTGCGGCCCGTCGCGATCCAGCTCGCCTCGAAGCTGCCGGTGGCGCCATTCTCAAAGCGCACGAAGGCGCGGGTGATGTCGTCCACTTCGACCGCGCGGGTCTCGCCGGCGCCGGCGGCGATCGGGCGTTCCGGGATCTGGATGATGGTCTCGGCGAGCACCGACTTGATCGGGCCGACGAGGTGGCGCATGGAGGCAATGATGTGGCTGCCGATATCGGCAAGCGCGCCGCCGCCGCTTGCCGGGTTCAGGCGCCAGCCCCACGGCACGTTCGCATCGGCCATGAAGTCTTCCGCATGGATACCGCGCATCGAGCGGATCTCGCCGATCTCGCCGCTTTCGATGATCTCCTTGGCGAGGAAGATCAGCGGGTTCTTGAGATAGTTGAAGCCGACCTGGGTGACGACGCCGGCCTTCTCGGCCGCCTCGACCATCTCCCGGCATTCGGCGACGGTCGGCGCGAGCGGCTTTTCGCAATAGACATGCTTGCCATGGGCGATTGCCGCCAGCGCCATCTCCTTGTGCAGGAGGTTCGGCGTGGTGATGTCGATGATGTCGATATCCGGATCGGTGAGTAGTTCGCGCCAGTCGGCGGTCGCCTTGCGGAAGCCGAGCTGGCCGCGGGCCCGTTCGGCGCTCTCGACGGTGACGTCGGCGACCGAAACGAGGTCGAGCTCGAAGGGCAGGTCGAAGACCCGCGCCGCGATGGTGAAGCCGAGCGCATGGGCCTTGCCCATGAAGCCCGTGCCGATCAGGCCGATCCCGAGTTTGCGCTTGCTGCCCATCTTGAATTCCTCCCTGGCCGTATTGGCTCGAAATGAAATGTTTTGTGCATGATTTGTCAATATGGAATATTTATTCGAAATAGCGCGTAGGTCCGGGTCTGTGTCGGCGGAAACAGCCAAATCTGTGCGTTCCGGCCAGGATGATCTTGACGAAGGGGGAATGTGTTAACGCATTTTTACCATGTTCCGTTGGAACATCGCGCTTCGTCATGGTTAACGAATCGCCTCTGCGTGAACGGGGCGAAGCTGGAGTGAAATCAGCATGTGCCGCTGGGCAGCCTATCGCGGGGAGCCGCTCTATCTCGAGGAACTGGTGACCTCTCCGGCGCACTCGCTGATCGAACAATCCCACTGCGCGACACGGGCAAAGACCGCCACCAATGGCGACGGCTTCGGCGTCGCCTGGTATGGCGATCACCCGGAGCCCGGGCGCTACCGCGATATCCTGCCGGCCTGGTCCGACTGCAACTTGAAGAGCATCGCCCGGCAGATCCGCTCGCCGCTCTTCCTCGCCCATGTGCGCGCCGCGACCGGCGGCGGCACGCGGCGCGACAACTGTCATCCGTTCGTCTTCGGCCGCTGGTCCTTCATGCACAACGGCCAGATCGGCGACTTCGAGCATCTGCGCCGGCCGATGGAGAGCATGCTCGACAACGACCTCTATTCGGCACGCACCGGCACGACGGATTCGGAACTCCTGTTCCTGCTGGCGATGCAGTTCGGGCTCGACCGTGATCCGCTGGGCGCCATTGCCGAAGCGCTCGCCTTCGTCGAACAGCTTGCAGAGCACCTTGAGCGGCAAGTCTTGGTCCGTTTCACCGCCGCCTTTTCCGATGGCCACGATCTCTACGCCGTGCGCTATGCCTCCGACTGGAAGGCGCCGACGCTCTACGCCGCACCGATGGGCCCGAGCGGCGGCTATTGCCTCGTCTCCGAGCCGCTCAATGACGATGACAACGCCTGGGTCGAAATCCCCGACGGCACGGCGGTTATCGTCGGCGAAAACGGTGTCGATGTCCGGCTGTTTTCAACCAAAGGCGCGCCGGTCAGGTCGCGTCAGATGGCGTGAGGCATTGAGGCCCCTCATCCGGCTGCCGCCACCTTCTCCCCGCAGGCGGGGAGAAGGAGACCCGCGGCGCTCGCTCGACCGCAAAGCAACCCTTCGCGATTTGTACCCTCTAACGACGGAACCTCTGTCGCCTAACCACAAAGTGGGGCGTTTGCCACGTCCCCTCGCCCCGCTTGCGGGGAGAGGGTTAGGGTGAGGGGCATCGGCCCCCGACGATCGATTGTTTAGCCCCGTTCCTTCCGCGCCAGTTCGGCCGCAACCATCGCCGCAAGCTTCTCGGCCACCGCGTCTTTGTCCATCTCCGGCCAGTCGTCGTTACCGGCAGCCGAGATCAGCTTCACCTTGTTGCGATCGCCGCCCATGATGCCGGTCGCCGGCGAGACGTCATTGGCGAGGATGAAGTCGGCGCCCTTGCGTTCGAGCTTGGCGCGGCCGTTATCGGCGACGTTTTCCGTCTCGGCGGCAAAGCCGATCACCAGTTTCGGCCGCTTGGCGTGATGCCCGACCGTCTTCAGGATATCGGGGTTTTCGGCAAGCCGGAGTGGCGGCGGGGCTTCGCCCGGCTTCTTCTTGATCTTGTTGCCGGCAGCCGTCGCCACCCGCCAGTCGGCAACGGCGGCAACCATGACGGCGACATCGGCGGGGAGGGCGGCAAGCACCGCATCACGCATTTCCTCGGCCCGCTCCACATGCACGACCTTGACACCCGCCGGATCCGGGATCGTCACCGGGCCGGAGACCAGCGTGACGTTTGCGCCCAGTTTCGCGAGCGCAGCGGCGATTGCATGGCCCTGCTTGCCGGAGGAGCGGTTGGCGATGTAGCGCACCGGATCGATCGGCTCATGCGTCGGCCCGGAGGTGACGATGACACTGCGTCCGGCAAGCGGTTTCGGCGCGCCCGCGAGAAGATCCTCGACGGCCGCCACGATCGAAAGCGGCTCGCTCATGCGCCCTTCTCCGGCCTCGCCGCTTTCCGCCATCTCGCCGGCCTCCGGACCGATGAAGCGGATGCCGTCCCTGGCAAGCGTCGCGCGGTTGCGGCGCGTGGCCGGATGCGCCCACATCTTCGGGTTCATCGCCGGCGCAACCAGCACGGGCCGGTCGGTCGCAAGCAGGATGGTGGAGGCAAGATCGTCGGCGTGGCCGTTCGCCATCTTCGCCATCAGGTCGGCAGTTGCCGGCGCAACGACGACGAGGTCGCACTCGCGCGCCAGCCGGATATGACCGACATCCTGTTCGTCCTCGCGCGAAAAGAGGTCGAGATAGACATGCGAGGCGGAAAGCGCGCCGACGGCAAGCGGCGTCACGAATTGCTGCGCGCCTGAGGTCATCACCGGCCGCACGCTCGCGCCGCGTTCGCGCAGCCGGCGGATGAGATCGAGGCTCTTATAAGCCGCGATGCCGCCGGAGATGATCAGGAGAATGCGCTTGCGCGACAGTGTCATTTGCAACCGGCCTTTCGGCCGCCCTCTTGCCCGGCATGGGCCGCCGGGTCTTACGCGATACCAGAACTCTCGATGCGGCTCGTCTCGCGGGCCTGCCTGAAATGGAACCTACTTGAGCGACCCGGTCGGTGCAATGCGTGGTCGAAGATGACAGCGGCCACTTCAAGCGCTTCAACGACGAGTACGGTCACGATGCCGGTAACGCGCAGCATTCGCGCCTCTGGCCTGACCTTCGGCAAGGGTGCCGAGCGGCGCAGCCACGCCTGACCTCTGGTCGTCGCTGCTTCGAAGTCGCCTTGAAACGGGCGCATTCGATGCTATCTATGACGCCGATAGAAATTTGAACAGGATACACGCATCGATGGATTTCACCCTGACCGCCAAGCCGAACCGTCTTGCCATCAGGGAAAACCGTATCCATGCCTGCTTCGATTTCACTCTCCCAACTTTCGTGGTCCACGCCTGAGGGCCGAAGCCTCTTTTCCGATCTCGACCTGACCTTCGGTCCGCTGCGCACCGGCCTTGTCGGCCGCAACGGCGTCGGCAAATCCACGCTCCTGCGCTTGATCGAAGGTTCGCTGGTGCCGCAGACAGGCAGGGTCTCCGTCGAAGGCAGCCTTGGCGTCTTGAGCCAGACGGTGCAGGTCGCGGCCGATGAGACCGTAGCCGACCTCTTCGGCGTCTCCAGGGCGCTCGCCGTCCTCAAGCGAGCGGAAGAGGGGTTGGCCAGTATGGACGAACTTGCCGTCGCCGACTGGACGCTCGAATCCCGGCTGGAGGCCGCGCTCGCCCGCGTCGGTCTCGACGCTGCGGCAGAGACGCGCCTTGCCGCCCTTTCCGGCGGCCAGATGACGCGTGTGAAACTCGCGGCCCTCGTCTTCCAGGAGCCGGATTTCATCCTGCTCGACGAACCCACCAACAGTCTCGACCGTGAAGGGCGAGCCGCCGTTGCCGCGTTGATGGCCGGTTGGCGCGGCGGCGCCATTGTCGTCAGCCACGATCGCGAACTCCTGGAAACGATGGACGCGATCGTCGAACTGACGACGCTTGGCACGACGACCTATGGCGGCAATTGGAGCCACTACCGCGAGCGCAAGGCGATCGAGCTGGCCTCGACCCGCCACGATCTGGCCGATGCCGAGCGGCGTCTGGCCGAAGTCGAGCGCAAGGCCCAGGAAACGGCCGAACGCAAGGCGCGCAAGGATGCCGCCGGCCGCCGCAAGCGCGCCAAGGGCGACGAACCATTGCTGCTTCTCGACGCCAGGAAGGAGCGTAGCGAGAAGACCGGCGGCGACAATGCCCGCCTGGCCGAACGCCGGCGCGATCAGGCGGTCGGGGACCTGGCAGACGCGCGGGAACGCATCGAGATCCTGCAGCCGCTGATCGTTCGCCTTCCTCCGACCGGGCTCCCCGCCGGGCGCAGCGTGCTGCAGATCGGCGATGCCAGCGTGGGCTATGAGGCGGGGAAGCCTGTTGTCGATCGCCTGTCGCTTTCGATCGTCGGACCGGAGCGCGTCGCGCTCACCGGCCGCAACGGCTCCGGCAAGACGACACTCTTGTCGCTATTGACCGGCGAACTTCAGCCGTGGTCGGGCAGCACCCGGGTGTTGGTCGCTTACGCCATGCTCGATCAGCGGGTGAGCCTGCTCGATCCCGCGCTCTCGATCCGCGACAATTTCCGACGCATCAACCCTGGAGCAAGCGAGAATGCCTGCCGCGCGGCGTTGGCTCGCTTCATGTTCCGGGCGGATGCGGCCCTGCAGGTCGTCTCGAGCCTCACGGGCGGCCAGATGCTGCGCGCCGGTCTCGCCTGCGTGCTCGGTGGTAGTAGCCCGCCGCAACTCCTGATCCTCGACGAGCCGACCAACCATCTGGACATTGATTCGATTGAGGCGGTCGAGGCGGGCTTGCAGGCCTATGACGGCGCGCTGCTGGTCGTCAGCCACGACCACACCTTTCTGGAGGCGATCGGGATCACGCGGCGCATTGAGCTTTCTTGATCGTGCCGGTAGCCGCGCGGATCATTCCGCCCACTGCACCTCTCCGGTGAAGGCGATCGTCAGCCAGCGGTCGTGGCCGGGGTCGCCGATCTCTACACCGATCTCGGCACGAATCCGATCGAGCTCGGCGAGCGTGCCGACCTTGGTTTCCGGCGTGCCGATCAGATAGATCTCGATCATCTTGGATCGCCCGACCTTGGCGACATAGGTGCGATAATCGGCAAAGCCGTGGCGCGCGACGGCGTTGGCGGCCGCCTGACGCACGCGCTCGTCGAGTTCGGCGGGCGCGACCAGGAAGATCTCCTTCAATGCCTGGAAGACCGTGCGGATCGGCAGCGGGATCAGGCAGAGCGTCAGCACGATCAGGATCGTCGGGTCGACATAGGGCGTCCAGTGCGCGTAAGCCGTGCCCTTCAGCGTGGCCGCGGTCAGGAATGCGATCAGGAGGGCGGCCGTGATCACGCCGGACATCGCCCAGGCGCGCACGTCGAGCGCCAGGAACTCCGAACCGATCGGCCGGTTCGCCCGGCGTATGTAGAAGAACATGACGAGGCAGATCACGACGACGACGGCGGCATAGGCGATCGCCCAGTCGAAGGCGAGCTGGTTTCCGCCCGACAGAATTGACCCTACGGCGTTCACCATCGCGTAGAACGAAAGCAGTGTAAGCAGCCCGGCATTGAAGAGCAGCACCATCGGCTCGATGTGCCAGAAGCCCATCTGGAACCGCTTGCTCTGCTTCGGGATCAGCTGCGTCACGCCGAGCGCCAGCAGCGTCATGGAGGCGTCGACGGCGGAGAACACCCCGTCGAACACGATCGAGACCGATCCGGACAACAGGCCGAACAGCACGCCCGTCGTGCCGACGACGATGGTCGCGGCGATCGATCGTTTGAGCACAGCCTGCTCGGTCGGAGCCGTCATGATGTTGTTTTTACTCCTGTTTCGGTGCGGCGCCGTAGGTTGGCATGCGAAATGGTGGCAGCCAATGCAAACATTGCGTTTCGCCCCTTCGTAGCACAGTCGCCGCGCGTGCGCGCCAATAAAGCTCAGCGTTGTGTTTCGAGGGTTGCACGCTCAGTATTGCCGGAGGTCACCCGTGGCGAATGACGTGGAGGGGAAATGCTTGGCGAAATGTTTCTTGGTGCCCTGTTTGTCTTGGGTACGGTCGGCCTGACGCTCGCGGCCTATTTCCTGATGCGGCTGATCATGGGCGGCGAGGCGGAAGGGCACGAAAAGGAACTTGCGAGTTCGGTCATCTTCCGCATCTCCGCGCTGCATGGCCTGATCCTCGCGCTCGTCTTCGCGCAGGAGATGGTCGAATACCAGCAGCTCAAGTACGAAATGGCGACGGAAGCCGGTGCGATCGCCGACATTTTCTACGATGCCGAGCGTTATAGTGAAGCCATCAAGGCGCCGATCCAGCAGGCGATCGCCGCCTACGCGGACCAGGTGATCGATGGCGAATGGCAGTCGCTGGCGGACAAGGGTCGGCTTTCACCCGAGGCCTGGGTTCAATGGGATCGTGCCTACCAGCAGGTGCTGAACCTCGTTCCGGCCGACAAGCGCCAGGAGAGCCTGCGCAGCCAGATGCTGGAGCGGCTGCATGACATCTCGCAAAGTCGAACCAAGCGGGAAAGCAACGTCGCGGACTCGATCGACAGCATCTTCTGGTTCGCGGCGCTTTCCGGCGTCATCTTCATTGCGCTCGCCTATTATTCCTTCCCGCCGATGCGGCGCAATCTGCTGCTGCTTTGTCTCTTCGGCGCCTAATACCGGCATCATCCTGTTCCTGATCTATGCCTTCTCGAATCCGTACCAGCCACCGGCTGCCCTCGCCCCGGGGCCGCTCGAGCGGGTGCAGCAGCAGATCAGCGCGTCGCGGCCAACAAACGGCGGATAACGGCGTTATCCGAATTGACCCAGCCGCAGAAGGTCCCCGTGGAGGGCGCCACTGTCGGACGCATCGGCGCGTGCCGTCTCGGGGTGCGGCGGCGGCATGGAGTGACCGACCGCAAACAGAAGCGCGCTGGCCGCCGCAAGCAGCGCGAACAGCAGGAACATGCCGGCGCCCCCGACGGCGCCAAGTGCGAGGCCGCCGATGAGCGGCCCGAGGAAATTTCCAACCGACGACAGCGAGTGCGCACCGAAATAGGTGCCGCGGTTGCCGGCATTGGAAATACCGTCGACCAACACATATTCCGAGGGCACGACGAGCACCTCGCCGATGGTGAAGAGGATCATCGAGGCGATGAGCATTTCCGCCTCGGACGAGGCTGCGAAACCGATTTCGCCAATCAGAAACAAGAGGCAGCCGAGCGACAGCGCCGGCAGCGCACCGATCCTTTCGATGACGAATCGAGCCGGCGTGCTGGCGATCAGCACCGTTGCAGCATTGGTCGAAACCAGGAGCGCGAAGAGAGCGACGCCATCCGCGAAATCGGTGTTGAGATACTGCGACAGGGTCACCGACCACTGACCATGAACGGCGAGCAGCAGCGTGCCGCCTATCACGAAGAAGACCAGCCGCCGGTCGCGCAGGGCGGCAATAAGCTCGCGCCAGCCACCGGCAGCCTGTGATGCCCCCTTGGTTTGCGTCATCTGCCCGCTGCCGGCTTCGGGCACCGTCAAGAGGAGCGTCAGGCCGAAGGCTGCATGCATGATGCCGGCGCTGACGAAGAGCGTCGAATAGGCGGCGCCCACCCATACGCCGATCAACGGCCCGATGGCCCAGCCGGCATTGATGGCGAGATAGCGCCAGGAGAAGACCTTGAGGCGCAGATGCGCCGGCGCCGCGTCGCTCATCAAGGCACGTGCAACCGGTTCATAGACGGCGCCTGCGACGGCGGAAACGATGTGCGCCAGCGCGAAAGCAGCGATCGATTGCGCCAGTCCGAGCCCTGCCAGCGCCAGACCGGCCATGAGAAGCGCTGCGGTCAGCACCCCTTTTCGGCCGATGCGGTCGGACAGCGTGCCGGCAAAAGGGCTGACGATTGCGCCGAGCAGCGGGCCGGCGCCGATCAGGGCGCCGATGCCTGCGGGACCGAGACCAAAATCACGCTGCAGGCGAATCGCCAGGAACGTCAGGCTCATGCCCTTGGCGATGGTCACCACGCCGGAGCCTGCGATGAGAAGCAGCGCGACATGGCGGCCGGCGTTTTCGGAATAGGCATTCATCGCAGGCACCTGCAGGCTGGAGGTTGCTCCGCTCCTTGCGGAATGCGGAACGAGGGAAATCGAGCGCGAGATTCCCTTTGCGACTACATCCAGCGCGTGTGCAAGGCAAGGGGGATCAGCCACCGTCGGCCGATGAAGCGGTGAGGGTACTGGCTTTTCCAGTCCGCTTGGACCTGTACGGAAAGCCTGGGGCGGCCACCGGTCGTGGCCACCTCGGACAGTCTCGCAATGCGACGGCTGCGCTTGCCCCCCGGGATTGGGCTGCCGGCTAATCCGTCCCCTGCCGCTCCTGCCAAGCTGCATAGAGCGGCACCGCGGCGCTGTCGTCGACCGGCACATGGCGGAAGCGCATGGCCTGCTCGGCGAGCGGCTTTGCCAGTTCGGTGTAGATCGCTGCGGTCGAGAGCCCGAAGGGTTCGGCATCGGCGTTCGAATGCGCATAGGCGATCTCGGTGATCCCGGCCATGCGCATGGCCGCTAGACACATCGGGCAGGGCTGGCCGCTGGCGTATACAGCGGCACCTTCGAGCCGCGGGGAGCGAAGATTTTGAGCGGCGGCGCGCAGCGCGTTGAGTTCCGCATGCGAAGTCGGGTCCCCGGTCGACAGCATCTCGTTGACGCCGCGGCCGACGATCTTGCCGTCCTTGACGACGACCGCGCCGAAGGGGCGACCGCCTTTCTCGATGTTGCGGCGGGCGAGCGTCACCGCCTCGGCCAGATAGGTCTGTTCCTGGTTCATGGGAGACTCCCGCTAGAGCAATTCCTGGAAAAGTGTGAAGCGGCTTTTCCGTCCGGAATTGCGTAAATGCAGAGGGTGAGATCGTTCCGTCGGTTCCATGAGCGAAATGGTCTAACGGGCGTCGGCGTCGACCAGCAGCTTTTCAATGCGGTCGTAGCCGCGCTGGCGCGCATGGGTCAGCGGGCTGACGCCGTCGCCGTCGGCAAGGTTGACGTCGGCGCCGGCCGTGATCAGCAGCCGCACGATCTCGGTGTGTTTTTCGCCGCCGGTGCCGAGGATGATCGCCTCGAGCAGCGCCGTCCAGCCGAGCCGATTGATGTGGTCGACGTCGACCCCGGCTTCGATCAGCGTCTTGACGGTCTCGACATGGCCGCGCTCGGAGGCGGGGATGAGTGCGGTGCCGCCATAGCGGTTAGTGCTCTTGAGGTTGGCGCCATTCGCGAGCGTCAGCTTCAGGATTTCGAGATGACCGCGCGCGCCGGCGTAGAGATAGGGGCTGTCCTGGATCTTGTCCTTGGCGTTGACGTCCGCGCCGGCCCCGATCAGGGCGCGCGCCGCAGCGACACGGTTTTCATGGGTGGCGACGAGCAGGGCCGTTGCGCCACTGGCATCGCGGGTCTCGACGCTCGCGCCTTGCTGCAGCAGCGATTTGATCTTGTCCGCATCACCGGCTTCGGCAGCGGAAATCAGCTGGGTTTCGAGCATTGAGGCCCCCACAGCTGCAGGTGAAAGGCTGAGGGCGGCGATCGATGCGCCGACCAGCGAGCCGAAAAGTCTTTGTCGCATTTCGTCTTTCCGATCATGCCGATCGGTCGGACGCACCCACCGACCGCAGCGATTTCGGTTGAGAGCGGGTTCGGAACCTGAGGGTGGCTGTGCCTGGTACCGCTCTCGCTCATTGCGATCTCGTGCTTACCTGAACTGGTCCGTGACCTTTTCAAGGGCGCAAGACACACGTCTTTACCGAACGTCTCCCGCGCCCGGCATTGCCCCTCCGCGCGGATCATAGGTGGCAGAGCATCTATTTGGAAATTAAATGTATGAATGAGCAAAAGTGGAAATCTGAATGATGTTGCCTGTGGCGGCCGGCTGCATGCTACCGTCGGGCAGCAAGCGAGGTGTGATCTGACGATTGGATCACACCTGCCACAGGTGGATAGGTTCTGCGCTGCGTCAGAGCATCGAGCGGCTGAGGCCGCCATCGACCGGGAGTGCGACGCCGGTGACGTAGCTTGCCTGGCGGCTGGCGAGGAAGGCCGCGGCTGCCCCGAATTCCGCCGGTGTGCCGTAGCGTCCGAGCGGGATTTCCCGCTGACTGCGCGCCGCGACCGTTGCGATATCGACGCCTTCGCTCTCCGCGTCCATCCGGTCGAAACTCAGCGTGCGGTCGGTGGCAAGCCGCCCGGGGAGAAGCAGGTTGACGGTCACGCCATCGGCTGCGACCTCGCCGGCAAGCGTCTTCAGCCAGCCGGCGACCGCACTTCTGAGCGCGTTCGAAGCGGTCAGCCCGACGATCGGCTCGCGGATGCTGGTGGAGGCGACGGCGATGATGCGTCCGAACTGCTGCTCCCGCATGTGAGGCAGCACCCGTCCGGTGATGCGCATGCCGGCCAGCACCATGGTTTCGAATTGCGCGCGCCAAAATTCGGGTTCGATCGTCGAGGCAGCCGAAGGGGGCGGTCCACCGCCATTCAGCACCAGAATGTCGATCGCGCCGAAATCGGCTTCGAGCTGATCCAGCAGTCCGTCGAGCAGTTCGGGTTTCGAGAGGTCGAGCGCGTAGCCCCGCGCCGACGGGCCGATGTCGCTTGCCACCTTGGCCGCCGATGCGGCATCGCGACCGGTCAATGCAACGGTGACGCCTTCGTTCGCCAGCGCCTCGGCAATGCCGCGGCCCAGTCCCTTGCTGCCGCCGAGCACCAGCGCGCGTGTTCCAGCGATGCCAAGATCCATATCCGATGCTCCTCGATGCGGAATTCAGAATGACCAGGAATAGGAGCTAGGAGCTACTACAGTTTTCCTCGAAGCGGAATCCTTTTGACTGTCGGCGGATGGGCTGCCGGAATGGAAAAGCCCGGTCGGAAAACCGACCGGGCTTCTTGCCCCGCGCCCTTGCCGAAAATCAACGGCAGATGCGAATTTTCTTGAAGTAGACGTTGCCGTAGTGGTCGTAGCGCTTGACCTTCTTGATAAAGCAATAGGGCTCATCTTCGTAATAATAGGGGCCGCCATAGTAGTCGCCGACATAGCCGACATGCCCACCCCAGCCATGACCGTAGTGTCCATGGCCGAAACCGATCGAGAAACCGCCGGCCTGTGAAGGGGCGGCAAAGGAGACGGCGGCGGTGAAGGCAACAGCGGCTGCGATGATGAACTTGCGCATGATGTTCTCTCCTCTGGGTTGGTTGGGATGAACCTTCGTCATCCATGGGGAGAAGATCGCACGGGGCCGATATATTCGCAGTTCCGGATGGAACAGGCTGTAGCCGTCGGTTGCGGAGGACCGCGATCCGCCGGCTGCAGCGGTTGTCGGCTGCCGAAGTTCGGGGCTTTTCCGCTAGACGCGCTGTGCCGCTGGCGTGCGGATACGCGCCATGGCGAAAACGTCCGCCAGCGCACCGTTCCTAAGCGCATAGGCCCGGTGTGTGCCCTCCATCTCGAAGCCCGCCTTGCGGTAGAGTGCGATCGCGGGCTCATTGTCGGTGAACACGGTGAGTTCGATGCGGCTGATGCCCAGCCAGTTGTCGGCAGCGTCGATCAGGGCTGTAAGTAGAGACTTACCAATTCCTTCGCCGCGGTGATTGTCGTCGACGCTGATGCCGAGGGCGGCCGAATGGTGGCGCCGTCCCTTGCTGCGATGCAGGCCCGCCATGCCGACGATCCGACCGTCGCGTTCGGCAACGATGACCGTGTCGTCATCCGATCGGGTTTCCATCCACTTGCGTGTCTGCTCCGGGGTGGAAAAGGGCAAACGGAGTGTTCCGGATCGGATGCCCGGCTGGTTCATCAGGGCGGCAACGGCCTCCCAGTCGACGACGCGCGCCGCGCGGATGCTGATGTCAGGAGGAGCGTGCGTTTCGGTCATTGTTTCCTCTCTTTCGTCCGAGGAACAGGACCCAACCCTGCTCGCCTCGGCAGGGGTGGTGGGGGACTTCTCGCTCAGCTCAGCGCAACAGGTCTCCCGCACACCCCTGGGGTATGCGTGCAAAGCACCATTGCGGTCATCGAGCGATTGTCCATGGCGGAAGAATAGCAAGCGAAAGTGGAAAGACAAGTCCGCAGAACACGCCGAACGCCCGGCGTGAAGGCCGATCAGGTCACCTGCCAGGCGATGTAGACGAGCGTGGCGGCGATCAGCCACAGCGCCATACGGCCGGAGCGCGTGTGTCTGGCTTCCGCCTTGCCGATCGCATGCGCGGTTTCCGCGTCGAAGCGTAGACCGTTCGCGCTCATCGCCATGATCTCGCTGGAGAACTTTTCCGTACGGGCGGCGATCTCGGGGGCGGCTTCCGCAAGCCGGAGTGCCGCATGCAGGCCGTCGCGCAAATCCGTGACGATGCGTTTCGGTCCGAGATTGTCGCGGATCCATTTGCCGACGACCGGTTCGGACGCCCTCCACATGTTGAAACGCGGGTTGAGGGTGCGCGCGACCCCTTCGACGACCACCATGGTCTTCTGCAGCATCACCAGTTCAGGGCGCGTCTGCATGTCGAAGAGTTCGGTGACCTCGAAGAGCAGGGTGAGGAGCTTCGCCATCGAGATGGTTTCGGCCGGCTGGCCGTGGATCGGCTCGCCGATCGCGCGGATCGCTTGGGCGAAGCTCGCCGCATCGTGGTGCGAAGGCACGTAGCCCGCCTCGAAATGCACGTCGGCGACTCGCTGGTAGTCGCGGGTAATGAAGCCGAACAGGATCTCCGCCAGGAAGCGGCGCTCCTTCTTTCCAAGCCTTCCGACGATGCCCATGTCGACGGCGACGATATGGCCGGCTTCATCGACGAAAAGGTTGCCCTGGTGCATGTCGGCGTGGAAGAAGCCATCGCGCAGCGTGTGCCGCAGGAAGGACTGGATCAGCGTTTCGGCGAGCTGGTTGAGGTCGTGGCCGGCAGCCTTCAGCCCCTCGATATCCGACATCTTGACGCCGTCGATCCATTCCATGGTGACGACGTCGCGGCCGGTCCGTTCCCAGTCGACCTTCGGCACGCGGAAGCCGGAATCGTCCTTGGTATTCTCGCCAAGCTCCGAAAGGGCGGCGGCCTCCAGGCGAAGATCCATTTCGATCTTGGTCGTCTGTTCCAGCGTCTTGGTGACCTCGACCGGCTTCAGCCGCCGCGTATAGGGCAGGAAGCGCTCCTGCATGTGGCTGACGAGATACATCGCCTCGATGTCGGAAGCGAAGCGCTGGCGAACACCGGGGCGGATGACCTTGACCGCGACCTTTTCGGGTCCGCCGTCGCGCATCACGATGGCCGGATGCACCTGCGCAATCGAGGCAGCCGCCATCGGCTCGGAAAATTCGGCATAGAGGTCATCGACCCGCCGGCCGAGCGAACCTTCGATCGCGGCCTTCGCTTCTGCCTGCGGGAAGGTCGCCATGCGGTCCTGCAACAGCGACAGGTCGGCCGCGAACTCCGCGCCGACAACATCGGGGCGGGTTGCCAGGAACTGGCCGATCTTCACATAGGAGGGGCCGAGGCGGGCGACGGCGCGCGACAGCCGGTCGCTGCGTTCCTCGCCCAGCACCCTGCGGCGCGCGAGCAGCCCCGCCACCTTCTGGGCGAAGCGGGCAAAGGGCGGCAGATGCTCCGATGGGATGGCCGAGACGACGCCTTCGCGCACGAGAACCCAGCCGATCCGCGCGAGGCGGACATATGCTCCAGGCGTGCTCATCGGGATCAGATTTTCCAGCCGGAATGCAGCGCTGCGATGCCGCCGGTGTAATTGGTGAAGGAGACGCGCGAGAAGCCGGCCTGCGTGATCATGGTGGCGAAGTCGCGCTGGTTCGGGAACTTGCGGATCGATTCCACCAGATATTGGTAGGGAGCCTCGTCGCCGGTGATCAGTTTGCCGAACTTCGGGATCGCGTTGAACGACCAGGCGTCATAGAAGCGATCGAGCAGCGGCATCTCCACCTCGGAGAATTCCAGCACCAGCAGGCGCCCACCGCGCTTCAGCACGCGGTATGCCTCCTTCAGCGCCACGTCGATGCGCGGCACGTTGCGGATGCCGAAGGCGATCGTATAGGCATCGAAGGAATTCGCCTCGAAGGGCAGTTCCTCTGCATTGGCCTCGACGAAATCAAGGTTGGCGGAAAGCTTCTTCTTTTCCGCCCGTTCGGCGCCGACGGCGAGCATCGAGCCGTTGATGTCGAGCACGGTCGCATGCGCCTTGCGGTCGGACGCCTCGATGATGCGGAAGGCGATGTCGCCGGTGCCGCCGGCAACGTCCAGTACCCTGTAGTCTTCGCGGCGCGGCGGGTTGAGCGCGGCGATCATCGCGTCCTTCCAGGCGCGGTGCAGGCCGGCCGACATCACATCGTTCATGATGTCGTAGCGCTTCGCCACCTTGTGGAATACGTCGTTGACGAGCGGCTGCTTTTCGCCGGCGTCGACGTTGCGGAAACCGAAGGATGTTTCCATGCCGCCATCGGCCGATACGCGCTGATCCGTCATACGAAGAACTCCATCTGAACCAATTTTTCCGGCACCATAGCGAAAAGGCCCCATCCGCGCTATCTCGTGGACGGGACCGCGCCTGCGGCATAGCGCACCCCTATAGGATAAGAAGGCCGCCAAGGAAATGCCAGCCGCCGCATCCCGGTGGCCGAGATCGCAGGAGTGCATTCATGCCGGAGTTGCCCGAGGTCGAAACTGTCAAGCGCGGCCTGGCGCCGACCATGGAGGGCGCGCGGATCGTCAATGCGGAGTTGCGCCGAGCGGACCTACGCTTCCCGTTTCCGGAGAATTTTTCCTCGACCGTTGCCGGCCAGCGCATCGTCTCGCTGTCACGCCGGGCGAAGTACCTGATGATCGATCTGGAAGCGGGCGACGTGATCATCGCCCATCTCGGCATGTCCGGTTCCTTCCGTATCGAGGCAGGGCCGGCCGCGGCGAAGGGCGAGTTTCATCATCCGCGCGGCAAGGACGAGAAGCACGATCACGTCATCTTCCATCTCGACGGTGCCGACGGCCCGGTGCGGGTGATCTACAACGACCCGCGCCGTTTCGGCTTCATGGATCTTGCCCGCCGCGACACCGTGGCAAGCCACGCCTATTTCCGCGCGCTTGGCGAGGAGCCGACCGGAAACGCGCTCGATGCCGCCTATCTTGCCGCGCGCTTTTCCGGCAAGGCGCAGCCGCTGAAGGCGGCATTGCTCGACCAGAAGAACATCGCCGGCCTCGGCAATATCTACGTCTGCGAGGCGCTCTGGCGCTCACACCTGTCTCCCTTGAAGCCCGCGGGGGAACTCGTCGACAAGCGCGGCAAGCCGAAGGACGGGCTCCTGCGACTGACGAATGCGATCCGCGAAGTCATCGCTGACGCCATCGCCGCCGGCGGCTCGTCGCTGAAGGACCATATCCAGGCGGACGGATCGCTGGGGTACTTCCAGCACTCCTTCTCCGTCTACGACCGCGAAGGAGAGGCTTGCCGCACGCCGGGCTGCAACGGTACGGTCGCCCGTATCGTACAGGCGGGCCGCTCGACCTTCTATTGCCCGCATTGCCAGAAATGAACGCCGGCCGTCTGCGGCCTGGCGTCTCAAATGAACCGGAGGAAACAGGAATGACCTACGAAACGCTGCTGGTCGAAACGCGCGGCCGCGTCGGCCTCGTGACGCTCAATCGTCCGCAGGCGCTGAATGCGCTGAATTCGACCGTCATGCGCGAGCTCGCGGCGGCGCTGAAGGCCTTCGACGCCGACAAGGAGATCGGCGCCGTCGTCGTCACCGGCTCGGAAAAGGCCTTTGCCGCCGGCGCCGACATCAAGGAGATGCAGTCGCTCGATTTCGTCGACAGCTATCTCGGCGACTTCATCGGCGGCTGGGACCAGGTGGCCGCGGCGCGCAAGCCGGTCATCGCAGCCGTTTCCGGCTATGCCCTCGGCGGCGGCTGCGAACTGGCGATGATGTGCGACTTCATCATCGCCTCCGAGACCGCGAAGTTCGGCCAGCCCGAAATCACCCTCGGCGTCATTCCCGGCATGGGCGGCTCGCAGCGCCTGACGCGTGCCGTCGGCAAGGCGAAGGCGATGGACCTGGTTCTCACCGGCCGCATGATGGATGCGGCGGAGGCGGAGCGCGCGGGACTCGTTTCGCGTGTGGTGGCGCCGGAAAAACTGATGGAGGAAGCGCTGGCGGCTGCCGAGAAGATCGCATCCTTCTCGCTGCCGGCGGTCATGATGGCGAAGGAGGCGGTGAACCGCTCGCTGGAGCTGACGCTCGCCGAGGGGCTTCGTTTCGAACGGCGGCTCTTCCACTCGCTGTTTGCGACCGAAGACCAGAAGGAGGGCATGGCCGCATTCGTCGCCAAGCGCAAGCCGGAGTTCAAGCACCGCTAGGGCGGGATGAGGAAAAGTGTACGCGATTTTCCGTCTGCCTCCGCTCAAGGCTTGGGAGTATCGATCGCGTTATGGTCTTGGGTCGATCCGACCCAAGACCATCGTGATCCAAGCCAAAGGGGACTCGCAGATTCTGGAAATTGCGCGTTGACGGGGCGGCCGTTTCCCGCTATACGCCGCCCTCAGTTTGGAACGCCATCTGGGCTTTCCGGAAATACTCCCGAATTGCTTTGATGACAGGTCGCAGTGACCCGGCACGGCGAGGGCGGAGTTAATGTCAGTTTTCGAAGAGAGGCACCAATGGCCAATACAACTTCGGCGAAAAAGGCGACCCGCAAGATCGCACGCCGCACCGCAGTGAACAAGGCCCGTCGTTCGCGCGTTCGCAACTTCATCCGCAAGGTCGAAGAAGCGATCGCTACCGGCGACCAGGCAGTTGCAGCCGCAGCGCTCAAGGCAGCTCAGCCCGAGCTGATGCGCGCAGCCACCAAGGGCGTCCTGCACGCCAACACTGCATCGCGCAAGGTTTCGCGTCTCGCGCAGCGCGTGAAGTCGCTTTCGGCCTAATCCGGCTAAGAAAAATCTGTTAATGAAAAGCCCGGCCCTTGCGCCGGGCTTTTCGGATTCATACTTCTGTCATCGCGATGGTTAATCCGGCAGTATTACCTTGTGTCAGTGCGATGACAAAATTTTTTAAACAAATTCAATGACTTACGAGAGGTCCTTGTCAGAAGGATGTCTCTGGCTGGGGCTCCTCTGACCCCGGAATGAGTCAAGCGATTTTTTATTTTTTTTCTTTTTCGCCAGCTAAGCAAAGGCCGAAAAATCAAAACCCTTGATTCAACAGCGATTCTTCGCGGACTCGGAATGCGGCAAGCAAAAGGCAGGCTGAGAGTCAACGGTCAGTGCTTAAGGTTGCTTAAAAATCGCGATTGATCTTGCCCATCGATCCTGCCTAAATGCCCTTCACAGGGGACACGGACCACATCTGTAAAGGAAGCAGAAGACGCCATTTCGAAGAAATGGTTTCGATGTTTCTGTCCTTTGTATCAGGGCGGCTCCGCGTCGTTCAATCAGACAAGTCGAAGGTGAAAAACCGGATGGTTCGTTCCACTCCGGATGAGAAGCTTTCGTCCTATGGTTGTGACGGGGGCTCATGTGTCGACGGCGGGTGCAAGCGGCACCCGACGGACGGCAAAGGTCCAACGCGCGGCTCGACGCTTCGTACGAGGGTGCGAAGAGCTGTTGACGAGGAGGAGGATCCGAGGCGGTGCGGGAAGCGCACCGGAGGATTGTTGACAAGAGGCGCGAGGGGACATCCTCCGGCCACAGGTGGGCGGGCGGATGCGCGTAGCGCGCAGCGAGGCGGGAGATGAGGAGCCCGGCGTTGACTGCGACTGTGACGTTCGGCGAATGCGGCATGGCCTTCCGAGGCGCTGCAGGCGACGGACATAAGAAATGACGCCGGCAGCGATGACGGCATCTGAACATGAATGGAAGGCGGCAAAATGCAGATGAATTTGGTGACGGCGGGCGCACTTCAGAAAGAAGGAGACGCATTCCAAGCCGGAAGCAATCTATCTCAGGCGGCGGGGGAAAAATTCGACATGAGGCACGACGCACTGTTCGAGCGGGTAAGTGCGCGTCTCAAGGCTCAAGTCGGTCCGGATGTCTTCGCAAGCTGGTTTGGGCGTCTGAAGCTCCATTCCGTATCCAAGAGCGTCGTGCGTCTCTCGGTGCCGACCACGTTCCTGAAGTCCTGGATCAACAATCGTTATCTCGATCTGATCACCTCGATCTTCCAGCAGGAAGACGGCGAGATTCTGAAGGTCGAGATCCTGGTGCGGACCGCGACCCGCGGCGCCCGGTCGACGACACAGGAAGAAGCGTTGCCGCAGGCAGCCGAAGCTGCTCCGGCCGCACCTGCGCGCCGTCCGGCCGCAGCGCAGCCGGTCGCAACCGTTGCCGCAGCCGCGGTCGCGAGCGTTCAGAAGCCGGCCCAGGCGCCGCTTTTCGGCTCGCCGCTCGACCAGCGCTATAACTTCGAGAACTTCGTCGAGGGGTCCTCGAACCGCGTGGCGCTTGCCGCCGCCCGGACGATCGCCGAAGCCGGTGCCGGTGCGGTGCGGTTCAATCCGCTTTTCATCCATTCGAGCGTCGGTCTCGGCAAGACGCACCTCCTGCAGGCGATCGCCATCCAGGCGCTGCAGAGCGCGCGTGCACCGCGCGTCGTCTATCTGACGGCCGAATATTTCATGTGGCGTTTCGCCACGGCCATTCGCGACAACGATGCTCTGTCGCTCAAGGAGTCGCTGCGCAACATCGATCTCCTGATCATCGACGACATGCAGTTCCTGCAGGGTAAGTCGATCCAGCACGAGTTCTGCCATCTCCTGAACATGCTGCTCGATTCCGCCAAGCAGGTCGTCGTCGCCGCCGACCGCGCGCCGTGGGAGCTGGAGTCGCTCGACAGCCGCGTTCGTTCCCGTCTCCAGGGTGGTGTCGCCATCGAGATGGACGGCCCGGACTACGACATGCGCCTCGAAATGCTGAAGCGCCGGCTGGAAGTCGCCCGCCAGGAAGACGGATCGCTCGACATCCCCGGCGATATCCTGAGCCATGTCGCCCGTAACGTGACGGCGAGCGGTCGCGAACTGGAAGGCGCGTTCAACCAGCTCCTGTTCCGCCGGTCCTTCGAGCCGCAGCTTTCGATCGAGCGCGTCGATGAACTGCTCGGCCATCTCGTCAATGCCGGCGAGCCGCGCCGCGTTCGGATCGAAGATATTCAGCGCGTCGTCGCCAAACATTACAACGTCTCGCGCCAGGAACTCGTCTCCAATCGCCGCACCCGCGTCATCGTCAAGCCGCGCCAGATCGCCATGTATCTGTCGAAGACTCTGACCCCGCGCTCCTTCCCGGAGATCGGCCGTCGTTTCGGTGGACGCGACCACACGACGGTGCTGCATGCCGTGCGCAAGATCGAAGAGTTGATCGCCGGCGATACCAAGCTCAGCCACGAGATCGAGCTTCTGAAGCGGCTGATCAACGAATAGTCGCGGCCGACTGTTTCAAGAAATTGGCCCGGCTTTCCGGGCCTTTTTCGTTTGGATTCTAGTGTCCTGATCGATAAATTTGTGCGATCATTTTCCCTGTTTGAGAAGGGGATGATCGATGGGCAAAGCGGCGGTTGCGATTGTCTTGACGGGTGAGGAGCGCGGTGAACTGGAGACATTGGTTCGCCGCCGCGGCACGGCGCAGGGCCTGGCGCGGCGGGCCCAGATCGTGCTGATGGCCGCGGACGGCGTTGAGAACAAGGAGATTGCCACGCGGCTTGGCACGATGCCGAACACGGTGGCCAAATGGCGACGGCGTTTCGCCGAGCAGCGGCTCGATGGGCTTTACGACGAGCCGCGTCCCGGCGCGCCGCGCCAGATCGGCGACGAAGAGATCGCCGAGACGATCCGGTTGACGCTGGAGACGACACCGCCGGACGCCACCCACTGGAGCCTGCGTTCGATGGCACGGGCGGTCGGACATGCGCCCTCGACGATCCATCGCATCTGGACGGCCTTCGGGCTGCAGCCGCATCGCGCCGAAAGTTTCAAGCTGTCTTCGGATGCGCTATTCGTCGAGAAGGTGCGCGACATTGTCGGCCTTTATCTCAACCCGCCCGAGCGGGCGCTGGTGCTCTGCGTCGATGAGAAGAGCCAGATCCAGGCACTCGATCGCAGCCAGCCGGTGTTGCCGATGCGGCCCGGCCAGATCGAGCGGCGCAGCCACGACTACACCCGGCATGGAACACTTTCGCTCTTCGCCGCGCTCGACGCTGCCACCGGCAAGATCATCGGTCGCTGCTTCAAGCGTCACCGCGCGCAGGAATTCCTGAGATTCCTGCGCGAAATCGAAGCCAACGTGCCGCCAGACCTTGATATCCACATCGTCATGGACAACTACGCCACCCACAAGACCAGCGCCATCCGCAGCTTCTTTCTCAAGCGGCCCCGCTGGCACATTCATTTCACCCCGACGGCGGCGTCATGGCTCAACCAGGTCGAGCGCTTCTTTGCCAACCTGACCGAAAAGCAAATCCGGCGCGGCGTGCACCGCTCCACCGCTGAATTGGAGGCGGCAATCACCGCCTATATCGACGCCGTCAACACCGATCCCAAACCGTTCCGATGGACCAAATCGGCAGACGATATCCTCGCCACCATCAAACGCTTTTGCCTGGCAACCCTGCAAATCGCCGATGTGCAAAACAAATCGGCAGAAACTTCTGAATCAGGACACTAGAGCGCCGTGCGTTCAGATGAACGCACTAAGGTCGCTCTAGCACTTTTGATTCTAGAGCTCTTTCCGCTTTCAAGTGATTCCACTTGAAAGCGGGATGCTCTAGCGCACCGCTTTCAACGTCGGTCGTTGCGCCGACCTGATCGTCTGATCCTCGATGATCTCTTGTGCCCGCGCTTCCGCGATGATCCAGGTGCGGAAGGCGACGACCGGCAGTCGGTCGAGGGCGGCCGGCGGGTAGACGAGGTGATAGGCAAGGCCGGTCATCACGCCCTCGGGGAAGGGGGCGACCAGCAGGCCTTCCGCAAGCTCGCGCGCCACCAGGGAGAGCCGCACCAGCGCGACGCCGTCTCCGGCTTTCGCCGCCTCGATGGCGCCGTTGCTGTTGACGAAGACCGGCCCGCGCCCGGGGTCCACTCCCTCGACCCCCGCCGCCGCCAGCCACAGCCGCCAGTCCTGGCGGTGCACGTCGTGCAGCAGCGCATGGCGGGCGAGGTCGCTGGGTGTGTCGAGCGGCTGCTTGGCCCTGAGCGCCGGGTGGATGACCGGCACCGGGTCGTCGTCGATCAGGCGTTCGCTGACGAGACCGTCATAGCGACCGAGCCCGTGCCGGACGGCGACGTCGACGCCGTCATTGTCGAAATCCGTCAGACGGTTCGTGGTGCTGATGCGGACATCGATTCCAGGCACCTGCTGTTCGAAAGCGCCAATGCGCGGCACCAGCCATTGGGCGGCGAAGGTCGGCGTGCAACTCACCGTCAGCACCGGCGCACGTTTGCGTGCGGTCAGCTCTTCGGTCGCCTCCCGCATCATGCGGAATGCCCGCCGGAGCGTCGAAAAATAGATGCTGCCGTCTTCCGTCAGGACCAGTTGCCTCGGCCGCCGCTCGAAGAGCGTCACGCCGAGTGTCTGCTCCAGCTCCCGCACCTGCAGGCTGACGGCCCCGGGCGTGACATTGAGTTCGCGCGCCGCCTTGGTGACGCTGGAATGTCGCGCCGTTGCCTCGAAGGCGCGAAGCGATGCGAGTGAGGGCAGGGATGTCGCCATGGTTTAGTCAAACTCAATCATACGTCGAGAAATGATCGTTTGTTCTGTGCCTAATATCCTGAGATTAATGGCACAGTGTCAAGGAAACCGAAGCCGCTATGATTTAGTCAGGCAAACAAAGAGGGTTACGGTCGTGGTGCAAGCAACTCACGCCAAGGTCATGGGCGCCCGGGAATGGGGCATGCTGGTCCTGCTGTCCATCCTATGGGGCGGCTCCTTCTTCTTCATCGGCATCGCCGTCAGGGCGCTGCCGCCCTTTACGATCGTGGCGCTGAGGGTCAGTCTCGCGGCGGCCGCGCTGCTCCTGTTCGTGCGTTTTGCCGGATTGTCGATGCCGCGGGATCCGCGCGTGTGGCTGGCGTTTTTCGGCATGGGACTGCTCAACAATCTCATTCCCTTCTCGCTGATCGTCTGGGGGCAGACGCATATTGCCAGCGGCCTCGCCTCGATCCTCAACGCCACCACGCCGCTCTTCGGCGTGATCGTGGCTCATCTCCTGACCGACGACGAGAAGCTGACCGTCAACCGCTTCGCCGGCGTGGTCGTCGGATTCCTCGGTGTTGCCGTAATGATTGGTCCGGCGGCACTCGGTGGGCTCGGCTCGAACCTCCTTGCCCAGCTCGCCGTTCTCGGCGCGGCGCTCTCCTATTCGCTGGCCGGTGTCTTTGCCCGCCGCTTCAAGCGCATGGGCGTTGCACCGCTGGTCACCGCGACCGGCCAGGTCTCGGCAGCCAGCGTGATGCTGGTGCCGCTGTCGCTGCTCGTCGATCATCCCTGGACGCTCGCCATGCCCGGCCTCGACGTCTGGGCAGCGATCGTCGGTATCGCCCTGGTCTCGACCGCGCTCGCCTACGTCCTCTTCTTCCGTATCCTGGAGACGGCTGGCGTCACCAACCTGATGCTTGTCACCTTCCTGATCCCGGTCAGCGCCATCCTGCTCGGCGCGATGTTCCTGGGCGAGACGCTGGAGCCCAAGCATTTCTTGGGCATGGCGCTGATTGCGGCCGGCCTCGCGGCGATCGATGGGCGCCTTCTCCGCCTCTTGCGTCGGCCGGCCGTCGAGCCCAACCTGGAATGCCGCGAGAACGTCTGAACGTTCACGCTCACACGTCTTGCGGGCCGGTAGGCGAAAGCACTACCGGCCCTGTATTTTTCACAGGCGTTGTCGGCTATCTGTCGACACCATCGTCTTTGAACCGAGGAGCAGGTGAGTTCCATGCTTTACGCCGTGTTTTGCTATAACCAAGAAGATGTCACGAGTGCCTGGAGCAAAGAGCAGGACGAAAAGGTCATGCGTGATCTCGCAGCCGTCCAAAGCAAATATGCCGAGGCCGGCAGGCTTGGACCAGTGGCGCGCCTGCAGCCGACAGCGGCAGCAATGACGCTTCGGCACAGCCATCGCGAGACGATCGTCACCGATGGCCCGTTTGCCGAGACGAAGGAACAACTGCTCGGCTTCTATGTCGTCGATTGCGCGTCTCTCGACGAAGCGCTCGACTTTGCCCGTGACCTGAGTTCCGCGAATCCGGCTGCCGGGTCCTACGAAATCCGACCTCTCGCCCTCTACAAACCCAGTGAGCTTGCTTCATGACAGACACCGCCTGGATAGACCTCGCACTCGTTTCAGCCCGGCCGCAGGCTGTGGGCGCATTGCTGCGCTATTTCCGCAATCTGGATACGGCCGAGGAAGCGTTTCAGGAGGCCTGCATCCGGGCTTTGAAGACTTGGCCGAAGAGCGGACCGCCGCGCGATCCTGCGGCGTGGCTGATCTTCGTCGGCCGCAACAGCGGCATCGACAAGGTCCGGCGCCAGTCACGCGAGACGGCGCTGCCGCCCGAAGAAATGCTCTCCGACCTCGAGGATCAGGAAAGCGATCTCGCTGACCGGCTGGATGGGGCGCAGTATCGCGATGACATTCTTCGCCTGCTGTTCGTCTGCAGCAATCCCGCGCTCCCCGCCACGCAACAGATCGCTCTGGCGTTGCGCATCGTCTCGGGCCTTTCCGTCAAGCAGATCGCTCGCGCCTTTCTCGTCAGCGAAGCGGCGATGGAGCAGCGTATCACCCGCGCCAAGTCCCGCGTCGCGGCCGCTGGTCTTGCCTTTGAGACGCCTGATGCAGCCGATCGTGCCGACCGGCTCGCCGCCGTCGCAACGATGATCTATCTCGTCTTCAACGAAGGCTATTCGGCCATGAACGGCCCGGAAAGCGTCTCGGCCGATCTCTGCGAGGAGGCGATCCGCCTTGGGCGCCTGCTGCTGCAGCTCTTTCCTGCCGAACCGGAGATCATGGGGCTGACGGCGTTGATGATGATCCAGCATTCCCGCGCACGCGCCCGCTTCGATGCCGACGGGGCAGTCATCCTGCTCGAAGATCAGGACCGCGGATTGTGGGACCGGCCGCTGATCAACGAAGCGCTGGCGCTGATCGACAGGGCGATGCGCCATCGCCAGCCCGGCGCCTATCAGATTCAGGCGGCGATCGCTGCCCTGCACGCGCGGGCCGAGCGCCCCGAGGACACCGACTGGGCGCAGATCGATCTCTTGTACCAGGCGCTCGAAAGGCTGCAGCCCTCGCCGGTGATCACCCTCAACCGGGCCGTGGCGGTATCGAAGCGCGACGGCCCGCAAGCGGCTCTCGCCATGATCGAGCCGCTGGCCGACAAACTGTCCGGCTACTTCTATTTCCACGGCCTCAGCGGACACCTCCTGAAGCAACTCGGCAAGGTTCGCGAGGCGCGCGTCGCCTTCGATCATGCCATCGCGCTTGCGACCAACGCCGCCGAGTGCGCCTATATCCGCATGCAACTCGACAAGCTCGGCGAGGAGCCAGGCATCGAAAGCGGCCGCGCCGAAAAGAGATAAAAGTTCGGTGGCCCTGTCGGGATCGGTCGCGCAGCTTCGTCCTTGGACCGAAACGAGATCCAAGGAGAGACACCAATGAACACCAGCTTTGTCATGCCTGTTCCGACGGCAAAGTCGGTCATCATCGGCCGCGTCCTGAGTGGCGTGCTCGTCGCATTCCTCGTCTTCGATGCGGCAATCAAGCTCGTGCCGCTTCAGGTGGTCACCGAAACCATGGTTGCCCTCGGCTATCCCGCGGATCAGGGCTTGGCGCGGCTGCTCGGTGTGCTGACGCTTCTCTGCACGCTGCTCTATGTGTTCCCGCGGACGTCGATCCTCGGTGCCATTCTGCTCACCGGCTATCTCGGTGGCGCCATGGCGACGCATTTGCGGGCGGGTAGCCCGCTCTTCACCCACCTGCTCTTCGGCTTCTATCTCGGCGTCGTCGCCTGGGCGGCCTGTGGCTCAGAGACACGCGGCTGCGCAACCTGATCCCGTTCAAGAGCTGATGGCCACCCCTAACCGAACGCGTGACAGACGACCATGACCAAGACTGTCGAAGACTACATCGCGGGCCTTTCCGGCGTTCCGGGAGATGTGGCGAAACGCCTGCATGCGGCGCTGATTGCCGTAGGCCGAAGGCATCGAACTCAACCGGCTGAAGGGCGATCCGATGAAGTAACGTATCGCGATACAAACTTGCAGAACGGCCGCCAAAACAGAGCGCCTTTATCGGCCGCAATGCAATATTTCTTCGCGGGAACAGGAATTCACGTCGGATCCCGCGAGGCAAACATGATCCTCTACTATCAGACTCATTCTCCTTTCGCCCGCAAGGCACTCGTCTTCGCGCACGAGGTCGGTCTTGCCGACCGGCTCGAGGTCATCCACCACGAGACCAGCCCGACGCGCCGCAATGACGAGGTCTACGCCGAAAACCCGCTCGGCAAGGTTCCGGTGCTGCTGCGCAAGGGGCAGGAGCCGATCTTCGATTCCGATGTCATCTGCGCCTATCTCGACACGCTACATGACGGGCGCAAGCTGATCCCCGAAAGCGGCGAGCCGCGGTGGCGGGCGTTGCGCATGCAGTCGGTGGCGCAGGTCCTTGCCCAGACCGGCATCGGTTTGCGCTGGGAATGGGAGAGGCGCCCGGAACATCTGCGGTATCCGGAACTCGCCAAGGGGTACGAAGAGAAGATCGAGGCGACTTACGATTGGCTGGAGCAGGCGCTGTCGCCCGAGGAAGACGTCGATATCGGCCAGATCGCGCTCTCCACGACGCTCTCCTGGATGGCATTTCGCAACCTGCCGTCGTTCCGCAGCCGCCCGCGGCTGAGCCACTGGTTCGATGCGTTCGAGCGGCGGCCGTCCATGCAGGCGACGCCGCTTTCGGGTGAGACGTTCGATTGAGGCCGCAGCCGGCGAAAACCGCCTGAAGCAATACCAGGAAAAGGGTGCCGCGGTTTTCCGTCCGGAATTGCGTCCTATCGGCTCAGGGGCAGGCGAGGTCGGCAACCACCGCATCGAGGATCAGCATGCCGGCCGGTGTGCAGCGCAGGCGCGAGTTGCCCAGCCGCTCGATGAAGCCGTTGTCGATCAGGAACTGTTCGCGCTCCGGGTCCGGATCGCGGCCGGAGAGGCTCTGCCAGCGGGCGAGGTCGACGCCCTCTTTCAGGCGCAGGCCCATCAGCAGCAATTCGTCGGACTGCGCTTCGAGATCGAGCGCTTCGCGTTCGACCATGCCATGACCGTAGGTTTCGACAAGGCGCAGCCATTCCTCCGGCTTGCGTTCGGTGGCGGTCGCGATCTTGCCGGGGCCGACACTGAGGCGGCCGTGGGCGCCGGGGCCGATGCCGGCATAGTCACCATAGCGCCAGTAGGTGAGGTTGTGGCGGCTCTCAGCGCCCGGTCGGGCGTGGTTTGAGACCTCGTAGGCCGGCATGCCGATCGCCGCCGTGATGTCCTGGGTCGCCTCGTAGAGCACGGCCGATTGCTCGCCATCCGGAACGATGAGCTTGCCGGCCTTGTGCAGCCCGTAGAAGGGCGTGCCTTCTTCGATCGTCAGTTGGTAGAGCGACAGGTGGTCGACCGCGTAGGACACGGCCTCCTTCAATTCGCGCTCCCACTCCTCGACCGTCTGGTTGGGGCGGGCGTAGATCAGGTCGAAGGACATGCGCGGGAAGATCTCGCGCGCGAGCCGGATCGCCTTCAGCGCATCCTCGACATTGTGCAGCCGTCCGAGGAACTTGAGGTCGCGGTCGTTCAACGCCTGGACGCCGAGCGAGACACGATTGATGCCGGCAGCGCGATAGCCGTGGAAGCGCGTCGCCTCGACGCTCGAAGGATTGGCCTCCATGGTGATTTCGATGCCGTTGGGCACATGCCAGTGGCGGGCAATCCCCTGCAGGATCGCATCGACCGTCGCCGGTTCCATCAGCGACGGCGTGCCGCCGCCCATGAAGATACTGGTGACGCTGCGCGGACCGGAAAGCTCACGTGCTTCTTCCATCTCCTTCAGGAAGGCGGAAACGAAACGCGGCTGGTCTACCGGCTGGTGACGCACATGGCTGTTGAAGTCGCAATAGGGGCATTTGGCCGCGCAGAACGGCCAGTGCACATAGACCCCGAAACCGGGGTCCATGCCGTCACCGATCGCCGTTAGCGTGGCCGTCTGCATCGTTGCGTCTCTCATGGTCACTTTTCATAGGGAGCGGGATGCGGGCGAAAAGCCGCCCACACTTTTCCTGATTCCGCTCCAATCAGGCTCCGAGGCAGGTCTCGGCAAAAATCTTGAAGGCGCGGGCGCGGTGCGACAGGGCCTCTGCGTCGCCCGGCTTCCAGCCGTGCTTTTCGTCGGCGCTCATCTCGCCGAAGGTGGTTTCGTAGCCTTTCGGCTGGAACACCGGATCGTAGCCGAAGCCCTGGCTGCCACGCGGCGGCCAGACGACGTGGCCTTCGACCTCACCGCGGAAGAGCTCCACATGGCCGTCCGGCCAGGCAAGGCAGAGCACCGAGACGAAGCGGGCCGTGCGCTCGGCCGGCGTGATTGCGCCTTTTTCCTGCAGCGCCTTTTCGACCCTCTCCATGGCCATGGCAAAGTCGCGGCTTCCGTCCTCGCGCTCCGCCCAGTTGGCGGTGTAGACGCCGGGTGCGCCGCCAAGCGCGTCGATCGCAAGACCGGAATCGTCCGAAAGCGCCGGCAGGCCGGAAGCCTTGGCCGAGGCGAGCGCCTTGATCGTCGCATTCTCCTCGAAGGTGGTGCCGGTTTCGTCTGGCTCGATGAAGTTGAGGTCCGCGGCCGACTTCGCCTCGAAGCCGAGCGGGCCGATCAGGTCGCGGATTTCGCGGATCTTGCCGGCATTGTGGCTGGCGACGATCAGCGTCTTGTTGTCCAGTTTGCGCATAGTGTCTCGTTTCGTGTTCATTCGATGGACCACAGGCCCGGTTCCGCACATTCGAGGCTGTTGCCGGCCGGGTCGCGGAAATAGAAGGATCGCGCCCCGTTCGGCCAGCGAAGATCGCTTTCGATGGCGACGCCGGATGCTTCGAGTTTCGCCCTCCAGGCGTCGAGTGCCTCGGCCGATACGCGAAAGCACATGTGACCCCGGCCGGTCGTACCGTGCGGCGGCACCGGCAGCGCGGCGTCCGGCGCCGGCGGTTTTACCGTTTCGGCCGGATTGAAGATCAAAAGCACGCCCTGGCCACAGCGGAAGAAGACATGCCGGTTCCCCGCCCGGGTGATCCGCGTCAGGCCGAGCACGCCGCCGTAGAAGGCCTCGGCGGCATCGAGATCGGCCGCATAGAGCGCAGTCTCGAGTATGCCTTCCAGTGCCGGGGCCATCTCTTCTCCTGCGGTCAGCCTGCGATCGCCTGCTTCTGCAGCGCGACCAGTTCGGCGATGCCGGACTTCGCAAGACCCATCAGGCTCGCGAATTCCTCTTCGCTGAAGGGCTTGCCTTCGGCCGTGCCCTGGATCTCGACGATGCCGCCGGAGCCGGTCATGACGAAGTTGGCATCGGTCTCGGCGGCGGAATCCTCGAGATAGTCGAGGTCGATCACCGACTGGTTGGCGAAGATGCCGCAGGAGATGGCGGCGACATGGTCCTTCAGCACCTTCTCGACCTTGACCATGTTGCGCGCTTCCATCCACTTCAGGCAGTCGTACAACGCGACCCAGGCACCGGTGATCGAGGCCGTGCGCGTGCCGCCATCCGCCTGGATGACGTCGCAGTCGATCGAGATCTGGCGTTCGCCGAGCGCCGGCAGGTCGACGACGGCGCGCAGCGACCGGCCGATCAGGCGCTGGATTTCCTGGGTGCGGCCGCTCTGCTTGCCGTTTGCCGCCTCGCGCTTCATGCGCTCGCCGGTGGCGCGCGGCAGCATGCCGTATTCCGCGGTAACCCAACCCTTGCCGCCGTTGCGCAGCCAGGCCGGAACCTTCTCTTCGAGGCTGGCCGTGCAGAGCACGTGCGTGTCACCGAACCGCACCAGACAGGAGCCTTCCGCGTGCTTGGAGAAATTGCGCTCGAAAGAAACCTTGCGCATTTGGTCGGTTTTTCTGCCGGATGGCCGCATCGTCAACTCCTATCGTATCTGGGGAGCCTTCTACTGCATAATTCCCTAAATCGAAATCGACTTGGGGACAAAATTATGCGGCAGCTTGAAGTGCGGCGGCGAGCTTGGATCACGATGATTTCGGGTTAGTTCGACCCGAAATCATAAACGTGACCGTTTCCTGTATGTTGGAGCGGGATGCAGGCGGAAAACCGCTACGCTTTTCCTCATCTCGCTCTCGCGCCTCCCAACGGATCGCGCGGCACCGTTGAGCAAGGCAGAGGTAGATGGAACCGGTGGATGGCCGGGAGGCCGGGCGATTTTTCCCTTTTGCCATCGGCCAGCAGGATCACTATATTCCGGGCACGGCAGGATGTGCCTGCAAGTGTGGAGTGACATGGTACTGCGCAGTCCCGGAGCAAAGGAAATCGCCGCGGCGCTGGACGAGCGCTCGGGTGAAATTTTCCGTCGCATCGTGGAAACCTATCTGGCGAGCGGCGAACCGCTCGGCTCGCGCAATTTGTCGCGACTCCTGCCGATGTCGCTCTCTCCCGCGTCCGTTCGCAATGTGATGAGCGATCTCGAAGATCTCGGTCTCATCTATTCGCCGCATGTCAGTGCCGGCCGCCTGCCCACCCAGACGGGGCTGCGCTTTTTCGTCGATGCCTTCATGCAGGTCGGCAATCTCTCGATCGAGGACCGGGCGTCGATCGACCGTCAGGTTCGGCGCAGCGACCATGCCCAGCCGGTGGACGCTTTGCTGGCCGAGGCGAGCCAGATGTTGTCGGGCATGTCACGCGGGGCGGGCCTCGTCATCACCGCCAAGGCCGATCCCGTGCTGAAGCATGTCGAGTTCATCCGCCTGGCGCCGACCAAGGCGCTTGCCGTTCTCGTCGGCGAGCATGACCAGGTGGAAAACCGCATCATCGAACTGCCGGCCGGGGTCACCAGCTCGCAGCTCACCGAAGCGGCAAACTTCCTCAACGCCCATCTTGCCGGCCAGACGATCGCCGAGGTGCGCACGCAGCTCGAGAAGGTCAAGCAGACGGTGCGCGGCGAACTCGACGCGCTGTCGCAGGACCTCGTCGAGCGTGGCCTCGCCATCTGGTCGGGCAGTGAGGGCGACGAGAAACCGGCGCGGCTGATCGTGCGCGGGCGGGCCAACCTGCTGGAAGGCTTGGAGGGGGCCGAGGATATTGATCGGCTCCGCATGCTCTTCGACGACCTTGAAAAGAAGGACAGCCTGATCGAGCTGCTCGATCTTGCCGAGAGCGGCCCGGGTGTCCGAATCTTCATCGGCTCGGAAAACAAGCTCTTCTCGCTCTCCGGTTCGTCGCTGATCGTCGCACCCTATCGCGATGGCGAGGACCGCATCGTCGGTGCGGTCGGCGTCATAGGCCCGACGCGACTCAACTATTCCCGCATCGTGCCGATGGTCGACTATACCGCGCAACTGATGTCGCGGCTTTCCCGCTAAAGCCGCGCTTTTGGTCGCGCGCGTGATTGAACCCTTGATTTTTCGCCCCCAAACCTCGATATCGGCTTCAAATCCAGTCACAGGGCATTTTTGCTGAAACGCAGGCTCGCGCTTGCGACGTGGAAATGCGAAGGACGATAGAGACGACACTGCGGAGAACGTCATGACCGACGATACGAACAAGCACGGACCCGAGGCCACCGACGAGGTAGTTGATGCCGCGCCGGATGCTGCCGAAGCCGCTGAAGCTGCGCCGGTTGTCGAGCCCGATCCGTTGGAGCTCGCCAAGGCGGAAAATGCCGAGCTGCGCGACAAGTACCTTCGGCTTGCCGCCGAGATGGACAATCTGCGCCGCCGTACCGAACGCGACGTCAGGGATGCGAAGTCCTACTCCGTCGCCGGTTTTGCCCGCGATATGCTCGCGGTTTCGGATAACCTGCGCCGGGCGCTCGATGCCATTCCGGCAGAGGCCAAGGAAGCAGGCGAGGCTGGCCTCACCGCCCTGATCGAGGGCGTGGAAATGACCGAGCGTTCGATGCTTGCGGCGCTCGAACGCCACGGCGTCAAGAAGCTGGAGCCGGAGGGCCAGAAGTTCGACCCGAACTTCCACCAGGCAATGTTCGAGATCCCCAATGCGGACGTGCCGAACAACACGGTGCTGCAGGTCGTTCAGGCCGGCTATACCATCGGTGACCGAGTGCTGCGTCCGGCCATGGTCGGCGTTTCCAAGGGCGGCCCGAAGGCCGTGGCTGCCGAGAACGGCGACGCTCCGACGGCCTGATCCAGCTCGTCAGAATTCGAAAATGCCGCGCGAGTTTCGCGCGGCATTTTCGTTTGGGGGACAGGAGAACGCCGGCGCCAGCGCGATCGCTATCCGAAGAGCTGGCGCAGGTGGTCGTTGAGGAATCGGCCTTCCGGGTCGACCTTGGCCCTCAGCGCCCGGAAATCGCCGGCGCGCGGGTAGAGCGCCGTGACGTCTTCGGCGCCGAGGAAGTGAAGTTTGCCCCAGTGCGGCCGGGAGCCGTATTGACGCAGGATCGCATCGACGTCCTTCAGATATTCCCAATAGTCGGTGCCGGGCTCACCGGAAACCGAAAGCGTGATCGAATCCTGCTGGTAGAAGGGGCTGATCCAGCCGGTATCGCCGGCGGTGAAGCGGTACTCGATCGGATAGATGCAGGTTGGGTGCTTCTCCAGCATCAGATTGCGCACCGCTTTTACCGCCTCCTTGCCGTGGGCGACGGGCACCGCATATTCGAGCTCGTGGAAGTTCGGGACATACTCGATCGGGTAGATCTCCGAGGAATAGGCGATCTTCTCGAAGCGGCGCTCCGTCGGTGCTTCCTCGGTAATGTCGATCACCTTCATCTCGCAGACGTCGGAGGTCCTGTCCGTCGTCGAGACCGGCGCCGTGTCAGGCAGGCAATAGCAATGCCGGCTCTCCGGTACCGGGCACCAGAAGAAGCCGAAATGGCGGTGCTTGGCGGCCAATTCGTCGTGCTGTTCGATCATTTCGTCGAAGGTGCAGCGCCAGAGTTTTTCATGCAGGTTGTAGCTGTCCATCGCCTGCAGCGTGATCTCGGAGATCACACCGAGCATGCCGACCGACACCCGCGCCGCCTCGAGCAGGTCCGGTGTGGTCTCGTCGACGACGAGAATGCTGCCATCCGGTTGCACCAGGCGCATGCCGACGATCTGCGAGGCCATGTTGCCGAGTCTCGCGCCGGTCCCGTGTGTGCCGGTCGTCAGCGCGCCGGCCAGTGCCTGGCTATCGATGTCCCCCTGATTGATCAGCGACAGGCCGCTGGATTTCAGTACCTTGCCGAGCTGATTGATCGTGGTGCCCGCCTTCACCGCCACGCGCTTGCGCGCGTAGTCGATGCCGACGACGCCCTGCATGCTTGAGAGCGTCAGCAGCAGCCCGCTGGTAAGCGCCACCGGCGTGAAGGAATGGCCGGAGCCGGCGCAGCGCACGTTCAGCCCTTGCGCGGTCGCCTCGCGCACCATTTCCGCCAGTGCCGCCTCGCTCTCCGGCGCGCCGCGATGGCGCACGATACATGATTGGTTTCCGACCCAGTTGCGCCAGTGGCCACCTGCCTGAAGCATTTTCCCCTCCCTCAAACCGCGGTGAAGCAATTGTCGACGAACAGATGCGTGCCGTTGATGAAGCTCGCCTCGTCGCTCGCCAGGAACAGCGCCGCGTTCGCCACTTCTTTCGGGTCGCACATGCGGCCCTGCTGCGCGGCGATCGCGGCCTCCGAAACGTCGACCCCGTATTTGCTGAGGCCGACCAGCTCGCGCTTGCCATGGTCGGTGGCGATGAAGCCCGGGCAGACGGCGTTACAGCGGATGCCGCGGTCGCGGAACTCGACGGCGATGGCGCGGGCGAACATGTGGCAGGCGCCCTTGGTCGTGTCGTAGAGTACCTCCATCGGCGTTGCGGCCACGGCCGAGATCGACGAGGTGCAGACGATGCTGCCGCCGCCGGCGGAAAGCATGCCGGGTAGGACCGCCTTGGTCATCAGGAACATGCTGCGCACGTTGACCGCCATCAGCCGGTCCCATTCATCTTCCTCGACCTCGAGGAAGGGGCCGACGGCGAGGATCCCGGCGTGGTTGAAGAGAACGGTAATGGCGCCGAACGCTGCCTCGACCGCCTTGACGGCCGAAGTCACCTCTGCAGATTCCGAGACATCGGCGGGTGCGAAGATCGCCTCGCCGCCATTGGCGCGGATCGACGCCGCGACCTCTTCGCCCTTGCTGCGCGGCAGGTCGACGATGCCGACCTTGGCGCCTTCGCGCGCGAAAAGCTCTGATGCCGCCAGGCCACAACCGCCCGCGCCGCCGCTGATCAGTGCCACCTTGCCTGAAAGCCTGCCTGCCATTGCGCCCTCCTCATCGGCGTCGCTCGCGGCAATCGCCAATGGCGGCCCGTTCTACGACGACCTGTTGCCCTCTCTTGACGGGAATTATTGTTGACGAAGCAGGACCTGTCGATATCCCATGCGGGATACGAGGATTGGGGGATGAAACCGGAATGCTGGCAAGGGAGTCCGCCGATATATCGGCGATGATCGGTCTGATCGGCACGCAGGATTTCGGCCAGGCGCTCGACCGGATGCTGCGATCGGTCGCCAGCTTCGATCTCTCCGTCGCCTTTGCCTATCCCTATGACGCAAGGCCGATCGTGCTCCACGACGGCTACACGGCGAAAGTGTCGGCGAGCGCGCTTTCCGCCTATCTCGGCGGCGCCTATCTGCTCGACCCCTTCTATGTCGCCTGTTGCGCCGGCCAACCGGCCGGCCTCTGGCGCATGCGCGAACTGGCACCGGACCGGTTCTTCCAGTCCGATTTCTCGTCGTCCGCCGAGGTGCATCCCTGTGTGTCGATGGAATCGGGCGTTCTGGTGGAGGAAGTCGGCTTCGTCATTCCGCTCGACGGTGGCCTGCAGGCGACCTACTCGCTGATGCGCGGCCGCGGCGGCGAGCCTTTCAGCGAGGCCGAACTCGGGCGTCTGCGGGTCTATGAGCCGATCGTGCGCGAGGCGGTTCGTTCGAACTGGCGCCAGCAGGGGCAATCCTTTGCGCCGCCGCCATCGGAAGAGGGCGATGACGCGATGGAAGCGGCATTCGAGAGCCTTTGTTCAGACCGGCTGACGAAGCAGCAGCGCAACATTGTGCGCCTCATCCTCAGGGGACACAGCAACCTTTCGATCGGCAAGGTGATGGACATTGCCGAAGGAACGGTCCGGATCCATCGCAAGAACATCTATCGCCGGCTTGGGATATCGAGCCAAGGCGCCTTGTTCCGGATTTTCATAGATCATTTGAACGGTCGTCAGCTTTACTGAGGCAGGCAATGCGCGTCCGGCGGACGCGCGCCGTTCGCTGTCTTCAGGCGGCGTGCGAGGTCGCGTCGTCGTTGAGCAACGTGTAGATCGCACTGGCGGAATCGCTCGAGCGGATCTTGGCGACCATGTCCTGATCGCGCAGGACGCGGGCGATGCGCGACAGCGCCTTGAGGTGATCGGCGCCGGCACCTTCCGGAGCGAGCAGCAGGAAGACGAGATCGACGGGCTGGTCGTCGAGCGCTTCGAAATCGACAGGTGTTTCCAGTCGCGCGAAGATGCCGATGATCGAGGGAAGATTGTTGAGCTTGCCGTGCGGGATGGCGATGCCGTTGCCGACGCCGGTGGAGCCGAGGCGCTCCCGCTGCAGGATCACGTCGAAGATTTCACGCTCGGGAAGCCCGGTGAGCTTAGATGCTTTTGCCGCCAATTCCTGGAGGAGCTGCTTTTTCGAGTTGGCCCTCATGGCCGGGATGATCGCATTTTGATGCAGTAGACCTGCCAATGCCATTCTTTTGTCCTCGTTCGCCGGTTAGAGCCGGACAACATCATCACAAATGCGTCGCAATGGCTCTAACCATCTTTATCGTGGCGGGTTCCATGCACAGAAAAGTCACATTTCCCGGCCTGCCCGCTGATTATGGGCGTGGGAAGCGCCAGCGTGCCGGCGCTCCCCTATCCGCTCATGCTTTGATATTGGCAGCGTCGATCCAGCCAATATTTCCATCGTTGCGTCTGTAGACGATATTCAGATCGTCCTTGCCGGGACTGCGGAACATCAGGACGGGTTCGTCCGTCATGTCGAGCGCCATCACGGCACTGGCGACAGACATCGTCCTCAACTGTTTCGTGCTTTCGGCGACGATCGTCGGCGCATAATCCTCGGGGACTTCGTCGTCCTCGAAGGGCACCGAATCCATCACTGTGTAGGTTACCTCGGCAGCGTTCTGTCCGTTGCCGTTATGGTGATCCTTCAGCTTCCGCTTGTAGCGACGCAGGCGCTTTTCGATGCGATCCGATGCGGCGTCAAAGGCAGCCTGGGGGTCGTTCGCCTGACCGTTCGCCTGCATAACCACGCCCGTATCGAGATGAAGCTTGCAGTCGGCGCTGAAGCGCGACCCGGATTTTTCCACAGTGACCTGGCTTGAATATCCTCCGTCGAAATATTTGGTAACGGCCTGCTCGATCTGCTCGCCGATGCGGGCACGGAACGAATCGCCGATTTCCATCTGTTTACCGGATACACGCACACTCATGGAGTTTCCTCTCTCGTTCGTGATTTGCGCAGCCAGTCTATTCCAAGCGGTCCCGTCATCCAAGCCTTTCAGACTTGCGGGCGCGCCTCTGTCGCAGCCACCGGTCGTACCGGTTCGCTTCCGGGGCGAGCATGTCCCCGGCGATTGCGGCGGGCTCATATCGCCTGTGTCGGGGAGAGTCAATTGGAGGTCGCAAAAAAGTTAATGCGGCTTAACTTCCGGTGCTCAGAAGCCGGAGGCCTTGGCCAGCGCCCGCTTTTCCCGTCGCCGCTGCACGGAGGAGGGGATGCTCATCGCCTCGCGGTATTTGGCGACCGTGCGGCGGGCAATGTCGATGCCGGCCTTCTTCAGGCTGTCGACGATATCGTCGTCGGAAAGCACCGCTTCGGCGCTCTCCTCCTGGATCATCGTGCGGATCCGGTGGCGCACGGATTCCGCCGAATGGCTATCGCCGCCTTCGGCCGAGCCGATAGAGACGGTGAAGAAATACTTGAGCTCGAAAAGCCCCCGTGGCGTCAGCATGTATTTGTTGGAGGTCACCCGGCTGACGGTCGATTCATGCATCTTGATCGCATCGGCGACCGTCTTGAGGTTCAGCGGTCTCAAATGGCCGATGCCGTTGGCCAGGAACGCGTCCTGCTGGCGAACGATCTCGGTGGCAACCTTCATGATCGTCCGGACACGCTGGTCGAGGCTGCGGGTCAGCCAATTCGCGTTCTGCAGGCACTCGTTCAGGAAGGCCTGGTCGGCGCTGTTCTTCTGTGTGCCGCGCGAGACCGCAGCGAAATAGTCCTGGTTGACCAGCACGCGCGGCAGGGCGTCCGGATTGAGCTCGACCATCCATGTGCCATCGGGCGCGGCCCGCACGACGATATCCGGCACGATCGCCTCGCTGACGCTGGTCTCGAAGCTGGTCCCGGGTTTCGGGTCGAGCTTGCGGATTTCCGCCAGCATGTCGATCAAGTCCTCCTCGTCGACGCCGCAGATCTTCTTGAGCGTTGCGAAATCGCGCCGCGCCAGCAGTTCGAGATTGGCGAGCAGTGCCTCCATCGCCGGATCGAGGCGGTCGCGGGCGCGCAACTGGATCGCGAGGCATTCGCCGAGCGAGCGCGCGAAGACGCCGGGCGGATCGAACTGCTGCAGCGTCAGCAATACCCTCACGACGTCGGCATGGGCGGCACCCAGCCGTTCGGCAACTTCTTCAAGGTCCGCCTGGAGATAGCCGGCCTCGTCGAGCTGGTCGATGAGGTGCTGCGCGATCAGCCGATCCGAGGGGGCCGGCAGCGCGAAGGGCAATTGTTCGGTGAGCGTCTCGCGCAGGCTCTTGCGGCCGGCAACGAAATCGTCGAGGTCGTAGTCTTCGCCCTCGCTACCACCGGGCATCGACTTCCACTGGCCGAGCAGTTCCGGCGCGTCCGCACGCTGCGGCGCCGTGTCGTCCTGATAGACATTGGCGAAATCGGCGTCGAGCTGTTCGCCGAGCCGTTCGCCGTTGGGCGACGTCGCACTGTCGTAAAGGTCTGCCTGTGCGCCGAAATCGTCACCGGGAGGTTCGTCGCCTGCCGTGTTCTCGCCGCGCTCCGGCGTGACCGGCAGATCGTCATTTGCCTGAAATTCGAGCAGCGGGTTCTTTTCGACCTCCTGGGCGATGAACTGATTGAGCTCGAGATGCGTCATCTGCAGCAGCTGGATCGACTGCATGAGCTGTGGCGTCATCACCAGGGACTGGGACTGGCGCAGATGAAGGTTGGCGGACAGTGCCATGCTGACGCGAAACTCCCGAGAAATCTCCTGGGGCCGCAATGCTTCTCCGATAACCGGACGGACCCTTATCAATTGGCCCAAAAATTGCTTATCAAGAAGGTTTGGTCAAGCGTTGTCGCGGGCGGAATCGCCCGCGAAGCGCCCTCAAAGGCTGAAATTGTCGCCGAGATAGAGCCGGCGCACGTCAGGATTGGTGACGATGTCGTTGGCGCGACCATGGGTCAGTACTTCGCCGGCATGGATGATGTAGGCGCGGTCGATGAGGCCGAGCGTCTCGCGGACATTGTGGTCGGTGATGAGTACGCCGATGCCGCGCGAGGTGAGGTGACGGACGAGCGCCTGGATATCGGCGACCGAAATCGGATCGACGCCGGCGAACGGTTCGTCCAGCAGCATGAAGGTCGGATCGGTCGCAAGTGCGCGGGCGATTTCGAGGCGCCGCCGCTCGCCACCCGAGAGCGCAATCGCCGGGGACTTGCGCAGGTGGCTGATGTTGAACTCGCCGAGCAGATCGTTGAGTTTGCTTTCGCGGCGCTCCAAATTCTTGTCATGGACCTCGAGCACGGCGCGGATGTTTTCCTCGACCGTCAGTCCGCGAAAGATCGACGCTTCCTGCGGCAGGTAGCCGACGCCAAGACGCGCGCGGCGGTACATCGGCATGGTCGTGACGTCGTTGCCGTTGATCTCGATCGAGCCTTCGTCGACCGGCACGAGGCCGGTGATCATGTAGAAGCAGGTGGTCTTGCCGGCGCCGTTTGGTCCAAGCAGGCCCACGGCTTCACCGCGGCGCACCACCAGTGAAACGCCGTTGACGACCCGGCGCTCGCGATAGGCCTTCGTCAGGCCGCGCGCGATCAGCGTGCCGTCGTAACGCGCCTTGTCGACCGCGTGTCCGGTAACGACCGCGACTGTCGCCGACGGCTTGCGGACCCGTTTGCGCTTGTGAAGGAAGGGAAAGTGCACGAGCGGTCTACGTCAGTTTTGCTTGCGGGACTTCGGGTCGAGCTGGATCTGCACGCGGCCGCCACAGGCTTCGAGTTGAGCCTCTCCGGTTTTCATCTGAACATTGAGTTGGCAGCCGACGAAGACGTTCTTGCCTTCCGACAACACGACCTTGTCGCCCTTGAGCACGAAGACCTGCTTCGTCATGTCGAAGGAACCGGTGTCTGCCGTCGCCTGCTGCGTGCCCGAGCTCAGGAAGACCTTTTCGCTGACCTCGATGCGGTCGATGTCCGCGTCGCCGCTCGAAACCGAGCCGCCGCCGGACTTGTAGAAGACCACCATGTTGCCGGCCTGAAGCGTCGTCGTACCCTGCACGACCTTGACGTTTCCGGTAAAGATCGCCTTGCTCTCCGGATCCTTGATCTCGAGCTTGTCGCTTTCGATCTGGATCGGCTTGTCGTTGGAGAGTTCAAGGCCCTTCATCTTGCTGGACGTGGCCTGCGCCGAAGCGCCGGAGGCAATGATCAAAGCGCCGACGCCGGCAATCGCCAGACTGGCGGAAATCCTGAAAAAAGAGGCGGTTGTGGCCGACATGGAGTGCACCGGATCCTATTTCGCGTTCTTGCGGATGGCGGTGGGCTCAACGTTCACCCTCACCATGCCCTCAAATATTACAATACGTCCCTTATCCGTCATTCGCAGCGTCTGCGCAATGATCGAACCGCCCTTCATGCTGATCGCAACGGGCCGCTTCGTTTCCATTTCGCCGGCATTGATGTCCAGATAGGCCGACTGGAAGTCGGCGTTCATGCCATTATTGACGGAAATGGTGAACGGGGCGTTCATGTCGAGCGTATTGGCGCCACGGTCATAGATGCCGTTGGTGGCGTCTACCGTCGCGACCAACGAATCCTTCATCGGCATTTCCGCATGGATCGTCTGAAGGGTGATGATATCCGGATTGGCGATATCCTGGAGCGCCCGCTGGGCCTTCATCGAATAGCTGATGCCCTGCTTGTTTCGGCCGGAGATGGCCGGATTCTGCATGACGATCTTGCCGTCCTCGATCGTTGCCGTTTCGAGTTGCAGATCAACGGGCATGAAGGCTCTGACGAAGGAAACGGCGGCAAAGATCACGGCAATGATGCCGGCGGCCACGGGCAGGATGACCTTCAGCCGCCGGACGCGCACGGAGTGCCTCGCGGCGAGCGCATAGGCGTCGGCGGAGCTCTCGCCCGTATCGGCATAAATGCCCGGGGCTGGCGCGTGGTTCAACATGAAAGGGCCTGTCGGTTCTACTGCTTTTTGTCGCTGACCCACGAAGGGTCATATACATACACTGGTGTAAGTCGTCGCAAATATGGATATTTTTTGCTGCTGCACAATGGCGCTGCAAAAAAACTCGGGTGAAGCACGAAAACGCCAGCCGCGGCTTTCAACCGTGGCCAAGCGCGTTTATGGAATATGCCTCTGCGCGCGCAGATAGCACGTTCCCGCGGAAACTGACAGAAGCTGCGCCAACAATTCGGGAGAAACCCACATGGACGAACTCGCCATCGCCGATCGCCGCAGCCTGCGTCGGAAATTGAGTTTCTGGCGCTGGGTGGTGGCAGGCCTGCTTCTCTTGGCGGCGCTCGCCATCTTCGCCTGGTCCGGCGCTGCGGACGACGTCAGCCGCACCCGCCAGCACGTGGCGCGTGTCAGCATCAGCGGCTTGATCCAGGACGACCGGGAGCTCCTCGAGCGGCTCCAGAGGATTGCCGACAACGACAGCGTCAAGGCGCTGGTCGTGACCATTTCGTCCCCGGGCGGCACCACCTACGGCGGCGAGGTTCTTTATAAGGCGATCCGCAAGGTTGCCGCCAAGAAGCCCGTCGTTTCCAACGTCCGCACGCTCGCCGCTTCCGCGGGTTACATGATCGCGCTCGCGGGCGACACGATCGTCGCCGGCGAAAGCTCGATCACCGGCTCCATCGGCGTCATTTTCCAGTATCCGCAGATCAAGGACCTGATGGACAAGCTCGGCGTATCGCTGGAATCGATCAAGTCGCGGCCGCTGAAGGCGGAGCCGTCGCCATTCCATCCGGCAAGCGACGAGGCCAAATCGATGATCCAGGGAATGATCGACGACAGCTATGCCTGGTTCGTCGACCTGGTCGCCGAGCGCCGCAAGCTGCCGCGTCCCGAGGCGCTGCTGCTTGCCGACGGCCGCATTTTCACCGGGCGCCAGGCGCTGAAGGCGAAGCTCGTCGACACGCTCGGCGGCGAGGACGAAATCCGCGCCTTCCTCACGGAGAAAAAGGTATCGAAGGACCTGCCGATCGTCGATTGGGAGGCACCGCGCAAGACCCTGCCTTTTGGCCTCGGCGCGGTGGCCGCGAATTGGATCAAGATGTTGGGATATGACGCTTTTCCGGCAATGAGCGGCCTCGAAAAAATTGCGGGCGACAAGTTGTTTCTTGACGGTCTTGTTTCGGTTTGGCAGGTTGATGGCCAATGAGGAAGGCGACATATACCCAGCCTGAGCCGTCAGGAGATGCTGGCGTTTTCGTAAGCGTCGGCCAGACCCTTGCGGCAATCACAATGCAGACCGAAAAAGCAAAACAAACAAGAATTTGAGGGGGCGACAGTGATCAAGTCAGAACTGGTGCAGATTGTTGCAGCTCGCAATCCGCATCTCTATCACCGCGATGTCGAAAACATCGTCAATGCGGTTCTCGATGAGATCACAGACGCGCTCGCGGCAGGCAATCGGGTGGAACTGCGCGGCTTCGGTGCTTTCTCCGTCAAAAACCGTCCGTCGCGCTCCGGGCGCAATCCGCGCACCGGCGATTCCGTTTTCGTCGAGGAAAAGTGGGTGCCGTTCTTCAAGACCGGCAAGGAATTGCGTGAGCGCCTTAATCCCGGGATGAATGGCGACGACGAAGACTGATCGTCTTTCTCGGTCTCAGCGGTCCGGCGCAATTGACGCCCGTTGTCCCATGTGGCCACCGGAAACCGTGCGGCTGCCCGCAAGCTGGAGCGATTGAATGTTCAAGAAACTGATCAATATCGTTGTTCTCATCCCGGTTGGCGTGATCCTGATCGTTCTCAGTGTCGCCAACCGCCAGAGCGTGACGCTGGCGCTGAACCCTTTCCGCCCGGAAGACAGCGTGCTGTCGGTCAGCGCACCCTTCTTCGTCTTCCTGTTTCTCGCCGTCATCGTCGGCGTAATCCTCGGTGCGGCGGCTACCTGGTTCAGTCAGGGCAAGTATCGCCGCCGCGCACGCACCGAGGCGAACGAGGCGGTGAAATGGCACCGCGAAGCCGAGAAGCATCGCAGCCAGGCCGAAAAGCTCGCCACCCAGGTGACCTTGGCCGCCCCTCAGAATTGAGCGTTTGTGTTGATGCTGTGAAGTGGCGGTCGTTCAGCTCGCCGCTTCCGCCTGCTCGCCGCCAACGGCCGCGCAGAAGTTGGTGAAGAACTGCTGCGCCAGCTTCTTTGCGGTCGAATCGATGAGGCGCGAGCCGAGCTGGGCGAGCTTGCCGCCGACCTCCGCCTTGACGTCGTAGCGCAGCACCGTTTCGGCGCCATCCTCAGTCAAGGTGACATCGGCGCCGCCCTTGGCGAAACCGGCGATGCCGCCCTTTCCTTCGCCCGAGATCGTATAGCTTTCCGGCGGGTTGAGATTGGAGAGCACGACGTTGCCGGTGAAGGAAGCCGAGACGGGGCCGATCTTGATCTTCACGACCGCTGCAAGTTCGGTCGGCGAAGTCATCTCCAGCGACTGACAGCCGGGGATGCACCGTTTCAGGATTTCCGGATCGTTGAGGCTGCGCCACACTGCGTCGCGCCCAGCCGAAATCCGTTCTTCGCAGGTCATGTCCATGCGCTTTCCTCCCATTGCACGCCGCGCGTCGGCCTCGACGCGCCAAGGTCGCTGTCACATATTAGGCCTGCTGCCAGAATCTTGTCCCCAAGCCGGTTCCGACCCAAGGAAATTCGCGGCGGGTTCTCCCGTGCTGATCTTCGCAAAACGGAAACGACTTTGCCAAGTGCATCAGCGATGCTATTTGCACGTTTAATGGATGCCGTGGCTTCAGGCTGCGGCAACAAACCTCATGACGCCTGCCCGTCCGCGCTCGATGTTGCGGAGGGCAGGCGGCACATGTTCTAACAAGCCCAGGGATTTCAGCGTGAAGGAAAAGGACCGGCGGTCGAAGAATGCCTCCGTGACGACGGCCAAGGGCCGTGGCGCCGAGGCGCGTGGCGGCGGCCGTCATGATCAGAAGCGTCCGGTTCCGCCGAAGGGCAGCGGCTTCAAGGAACGGCCGCCGCGGCCAGCGACCGCGCCGGGTGCGGAGACGCGCGACAAGCCCGTCCGGCAGGCTCCCGCGCAGGAAGCACCGGCGCGGGTGATCGCCCGGCGAACCGGCGAAAAGCCGGCCGAGCGCGTGCCGCTCATCCTGGAGACATCAGGCGCTTCGGGTTACCATCTGATCGACAGCGGCGCCGGCGAGAAGCTCGAGCAATACGGCCCCTATCGCATCGTGCGCCCGGAGGCGCAGGCGCTCTGGCCGCGCAGCCTGCCCGATCACATCTGGGAGAAGGCCGACGCGATTTTCACCGGCGACACTGATGAGGACGGCATGGGCCGCTGGCGCTTTCCGGGTGCCGTGCTCGGCGAAACCTGGCCGATGCAGCTGCTCGGAACCGATTTCCACGGCCGCTTTACCTCGTTCCGTCATGTCGGCGTCTTTCCGGAACAATTGGCGCACTGGAGCTGGGTCAAGGACCAAGTGGAAGCTGCCGGGCGCCCGCTCAAGGTCCTGAACCTCTTCGGCTATACCGGGGTCGCCTCACTGATCGCCGCCAAGGCCGGGGCCGAGGTCACCCATGTCGACGCTTCGAAGAAGGCGATCGGCTGGGCGCGCGAGAACCAGCAACTGGCGCGCGCCGAAAAGCTGCCGATCCGCTGGATCTGCGACGACGCAATGAAGTTCATCCAGCGGGAAGAGCGCCGCGGCAGCCGTTACGACATCATCCTCACCGACCCGCCGAAGTTCGGCCGGGGTCCGAATGGCGAAGTCTGGCAGCTCTTCGATCACCTGGCGGCAATGCTCGACATCTGCCGCGAGATCCTCTCGCCGGAAGCGCGCGGCCTGGTGCTGACCGCCTATTCGATCCGGGCGAGCTTCTATTCGATCCATGAACTGATGCGCGAGACGATGCGCGGCCGCGGCGGCCGGGTGGAATCGGGCGAGCTCATCATCCGCGAGGGCGGACTTGACGGCCGCGAGCCGGGCAGGGCGCTTTCGACCTCTCTCTTCAGCCGCTGGGTACCGCAATGAGCAATGACAGAAGCGAACACGGCACCGGTCGTGTCGGTCAGGTGAAGGAGGTCACGAGCCTCACCAACCCGATCATCAAGGACATCCGTGCGCTGGCGCAGAAGAAGCACCGCGACGAAACGCGTTCCTTCATGGCCGAGGGCCTGAAGCTGGTGATCGACGCGCTCGATCTCGGCTGGAAGATCAAGACGCTGATCTATGGCAAGGCTGCCAAGGGCAAGCCGCATGTCGAACAGGTGGCAGCGAAGACCTTCGCCAAGGGCGGCCTCGTGCTCGAAGTCAGCGAGAAGGTGCTCTCGACGATCACCCGGCGCGACAACCCGCAGATGGTCGTCGGCATCTTCGAGCAGCGCTATCAGTCGCTGAAGGATCTGAAGCCGCAACTGGGCGAAACCTATGTGGCGCTCGATCGGGTCCGCGACCCCGGCAACCTCGGCACCATCATCCGCACCGCCGATGCAGCCGGCGCCTCCGGCATCATACTCGTCGGCGAGACCACCGATCCGTTTTCGCTCGAAACCGTACGCGCCACCATGGGCTCGGTCTTCGCGATGCCGGTGGCACGCGCGAGCGCCGAAGATTTCATCCGCTGGCAGAAATCCGCCGGTGCGAAGGTGGTTGCGACCCATCTTGCCGGTGCCGTCGACTACCGCACCATCGATTACAAGTCGAAGCCCGTGGTGATCCTGATGGGCAACGAACAGGCGGGTCTGCCGGAAGAGCTTGCCCGTGAGGCCGGTGCGCTTGCACGCATCCCGCAGGCCGGGCGCGCCGATTCGCTGAACCTCGCGATCGCCACCGGCATCATGCTGTTCGAGGCACGCCGTCATCTGCTGACATTGGACGCGCGCGCATGAGCGAGAAGCAGGTGCTGTTTTCCCGGCCGCTGCCGATCGCGGTCTTCATCCTTCTCGCACTCATCACCGACCAGGTGATCAAGTATCTGGTCGAGCTCTATCTGCCCTTCAACCAGGCGGTCCGCGTCGTGCCGATGCTGGCGCTCTACCGCACCTATAATTACGGCGTTGCCTTCTCGATGCTGTCGGGCATGGAGGGCTGGTTCATCGTCGGCATGCGGCTTGCCGTCGTCGCCTTCGTGCTCTGGCTCTGGAAGCGCACGCCGAAGGACCGGTTCTTCGCGCATTTCGGCTACGCGCTGATCATCGCCGGTGCGCTCGGAAACCTCGTCGACCGGCTGATCTTCGGCTACGTGATCGACTACATCCTCTTCTATACGGAGACCTGGTCCTTCGCCGTCTTCAATCTGGCCGATACTTTCATCACCATCGGTGCCGGCGCCATCATCCTTGACGAGCTGTTGCACGCGAAAAAGGCCGATCGTTAAGATTTTACCGGTGCATTGAAGCCATTCGGAACGCTTGTCGTGTTAGCCGGATCGCATGAGCGAACCGTCACGATTGCTGGAGCGGATCGAATCCGGCTTCCGCACAGGAAGCCGGACGGGTGATGTGCCGCCGGTGGCTCCGCTCCCGGTCGAGATGCCGCCTCCGGTCCCCGGGCAGGAAGCGCCCGTCGACGGCAAGCGCCATGCGGTCGGTCAGGCCTCGCTGGCCTTGCTCGGCCTGATCGCTTCCGGGCTCATTCTCGTCATCGGCATGAGTGCCGGCTTCTACCTGTTCTCCGCGGTGGTTGCGGCGGCAGGCTCGGTCGGCGTGCTCCTGCTCGTCGTCGAAGCCATACGGTCTCTCGATGGCAGGCAGGCACGCGACGAAGCGGACAGGGATGGCGATTGGCACCGCTCCGAAACGTCCGCATTGCTCTCGACCATTCATGATGCATTGGGTGACCTCGCGATCATGCGCGGCATGGACGGAAAGATCGTTCATGCCAATGCAGTCTTCCATCAGATCTGCGGCCGCTCCGATGTCCGCGGCCTCGATTGCGCGACGCTTGGCCTGAGCTTCGAGCCGAAGATCGCGCCCAATCACTACCTTGTGCGGATTGCGGTATCGGATGGCGTGCGTCTTTACGACTGGCACGACGTGATCGCCCGCGATCCGGCCAGCGGCAAGCTCATGCGCCACAGCATCGCCCGAGACGTCACCGAGGAGGCGAAGGCGGCGCGCGAACGCGAAGCGGCGCGCCGGCGGGCGGAGGAGGCGAGCAAGGCGAAGTCGAGGCTGCTTGCCACCGTCAGCCATGAGATCCGCACGCCGCTTTCCGGCATCCTCGGCATGAGCCATCTGCTCGGCCAGACCCGGCTGTCGAGCGAGCAGAAGAACTACCTCGCCGGCATGCAGCAGTCCGGCCATGCGCTGGTCCAGCTCGTCGAGGACCTGATCGATTTCTCGTCGCTTTCGGCCGGCCGGTTCCAGTTTCGCCCGACCCGGCAGGATCCGCGCGGCGTCGTCGAGAGCGTGGTGGAGATGCTCTCCAACCGCGCGCATGAGAAAGGCATCGAGATCGGCGCGACGGTCGCCGTCGACGTGCCCGCCGAGATGGCCTTCGACGCGGCGCGTCTGCGCCAGGTGCTATTCAACGTGATCGGCAACGCGGTCAAATTCACCGAGGTCGGCGGCGTCTTCGTCAGTGCCGATACGGTCGACGAATGCGTGCGAATCCGGATCGACGACACCGGTCCGGGCATGTCGCCGGAGGATCTGAAACGCATCTTCGAGGAGTTCGAGCAGGCCGGCAACGACGAGCAGCGGGCGAAGGGGACCGGGCTCGGCCTCGCGATCTCGCGGCGGATCATGCAGGCCTGCGGCGGCAGCCTCACGGCGGCAAGCGCGCCGGGGCGCGGTAGTCGCTTTGAAATTCGCCTGCCCTTTGCCGAGATCGAGCCGGTGGCGCCGGAGCGCCGGTCGTGCCTTGCCGGCTCGCATGTCCTGGTGATGGCGCCGGATGGTCCAGCCTCGGCGGCGCTCGCCGCGACGATCGCCACACTCGGCGGTCGGTGCCATCGCGCGACCACGCTTGCCGCGGCCCAGCATGTTCTTGCGGACGTGCTCGCCGGCGGCGCAGCCCTGACCGACGTGATCGTCGACCACCGCCACGCCCAGCAATACAAGCAGTTGCTTTCGCTGCAGCCGGCGATCGCGCGGTTGGACGTGCGGCGCACCTACCTGATCAACCCGGAGGAGCGCAACAGCCATCCCGTCAACCAGATGGACGGCTACGAGGCCTGGCTGATCCGGCCGCTGCGCGAAAAATCCCTGGTCGAGGTGCTGCTCGGTCGCCTGAAGGGCATCGAGAAGCGCGACGCGATCAATGACAACCGGCCCGTCCTGCGGGAGGAGCCGGCGACCGCTCCCGTCCGCAACCGGGCGAATGGAATCCTTCTGGCCGAAGACGATCCGGTCAACGCGCTGATCGTTCGCACCGTGCTCCAACGGTCCGGGCATTCGGTCCGCGTCGTCAGCGACTTCGGCGCCGTTGCCGAGGCCCTGCATGCGCCCGGCGAGCGTCCGCTTCCGGAACTGCTGGTGACCGATCTCAACATGCCGGGTGGCGACGGGCTTTCGCTGCTGCAGCACCTGCGCGCCGACGAGACCGCGCGTTCGGCGCCACGCTTGCCCGTGATCATCCTGACGTCGGATGTGCGCGCCGATACGCGCGACAAACTGATGGGCGCCGGTGCGGACGCCGTGTTGTCGAAGCCCGCCGATCCGCAACTGCTGACTTCGGAGATCGACCGCCTGCTGCGCAAACGGTAACTTCGGCAGTGGTAACGGTATCCATCCGGGAGCGGGGGTTGTGCGCCGTCTTCATGTCACTATGTTGTTGCAGAAACGTGGTCTAAGCCCGGCAGACGGAATTGATTCGGGATGACGCGGATGGCCATCGAGCTACTGGATTCGGCGAACGTGGTAGACACTTCTCAGGCTTGCATCGGCAAGAAGGCCGCCGTTCCGACGACCGACGTTCTTGGCCGGATCGCCAATCTCGAGACGCGCCTGGCGCGCACGGCATCGGAAATCGATGCTGCCCAGGCCGTCCGCTACAAGGTTTTCGTCGAGGAGATGAAGGCGCAGGTTGGCGCCGAAGCCGATCGCCGCAAGCGCGACGTCGACAGCTGGGACGCGATCTGCGATCACCTCCTGGTTCTCGACACCTCGATCGAGGGCGATGCCGAGGATCAGATCGTCGGCACCTATCGCTTGTTGCGCCAGGATGTGGCCGAGCGGGCCGGCGGCTTCTATTCGGCTTCCGAATTTGCGATCGATCAGCTTCTTGCGCGCCACCCGACCAAGCGCTTCATGGAACTCGGCCGCTCCTGCGTGTTGCCGGACTACCGCACCAAGCGGACGGTGGAACTGCTTTGGCAGGGAAACTGGGCCTATGCCCTTAAATACGGCATGGACGCCATGTTCGGCTGCGGCTCCTTCCCCGGTGTCGTGCCGGCGGAGCACGCGCTGGCGCTCTCCTTCCTGCATCACAACATTCGCGCCCGTGACGAATGGGCGGTGACCGCCCGTCCGGAGCTGCATCGGACCATGGACCTGATGCCGGCCGAGGCGATTAATGCGAAAAAGGCTCTCGCCGCCCTGCCGCCATTGATCAAGGGCTACATGCGCCTTGGCGCAATGGTTGGCGACGGCGCGGTGGTCGATCATGCCTTCCATACGACGGATGTTTTGATCGTGCTGCCGATCAGCAATATTTCCGGCCGCTATCTCAATTATTATGGCGCCGATGCCGGGCGGTTCGCGACGTCCGTCTCCTGACGGGATTAACCAAATATTAATGACCAGTTTGACTTTCTAGCCTGAAAGAGAGATTTGTATTGTCAAGTTCTTCTCTAATTTCATGACGATAGAATAGAGAAAATAACGGAGGAATGGCCGATCATTTCCGGAGATCGGTCGGCATAGAGACCAAAATCCTCCGTCTTTCATTACCTGAAACGTAGTACGGTTGCCTGATTCTGAGCTCGCCTCTTCTCTCCAGGAGGTGCGAGCTCATCTTTTTATAAGTTGTGCCGATTTGTTACTATTCCGGCAGGCCTGGCGACTTTGATTGCTACTGCATGTCTTTGTCCTTAAATCGACCTCGATTTAAGGACAAAGACATGCAGCAAATCAAAGTGCTACAGCGACCTTTGCGCGTCTCATAAGACGCGCGGCGCTGTAGGCCTGCGCCAAAATAGTACATTCGCCGGTGGTCACATGCTGGCGTTGTAGGCGGCAATCGCTGCCATGTTGACGATGTCGGAATCCTTGGCCGACATCGAAACAATCTGGATCGACTTGTCGAAGCCGACGAGCAGCGGACCGATTACGGTTGAACCGCCGAGCTCCTGCAACATCTTGGTCGAGATCGATGCCGAGTGGAACGCCGGCATGACGAGCACATTGGCCGTGCCCGAGAGGCGGCAGAACGGATATTGCTCCATGACGCGGGCATTGAGCGCCACGTCCGCCGCCATTTCGCCGTCATACTCGAAGTCGACGCGACGCTTGTCGAGGATGTTGACCGCTTCGCGCACCCGCTCGGAGCGCTCGCCCTTAGGATGGCCAAAGGTGGAGTAGGCGAGCATCGCCACCCGCGGCATGTAGCCGAGTCGCTTGGCGAGGCCGGCGGCTTCCTCGGCGATATCGGCAAGCTCTTCCGAAGAGGGCATGTCGTGAACCGCCGTGTCGGCGACAAGCACGGTACGGCCGCGGCAGAGCGCGATCGAGACGCCGATGACGCGATGGCCCGGCTTCGGATCGATGCAGCGACGCACGTCTTCGAGCGCCGTCGAATAGTTGCGGGTAGTACCCGTGACCATGCCGTCGGCATCGCCGAGTGCCACCATGCAGGCGGCGAAGTGGTTGCGGTCGTTGTTGATCAGGCGCTGGGCGTCGCGGAAAAGGAAGCCTTTCCGCTGCAGACGGGCATAGAGATAGTCGGTATAGGCGCCGACGCGCTTGGACAGCCGTGCATTGACGATCTGGATGCCGGGGCGGTCGAGGTCGATGCCCTCGCGCTCCGCCGTCTCGCGCATGCGTTCCTCGCGGCCGAGCAGGATGGCGGTGCCGAGCTGCTGGTTGGCATAGGCGATCGCCGAGCGCATGACCTGCACCTCTTCGCCTTCGGCAAAGACGATGCGCTTCGGCTGGCGCCGGACGCGTTCGTAGATACGCTGCAGCGTCGAAGCGATCGGGTCGCGCCGGGCGGAGAGCTGGCGGCCATAGGCTTCGAGGTCGGTGATCGGTTTGCGGGCGACGCCACTCTCCATTGCCGCTTTCGCAACGGCCATCGGGATCGCCGAGATCAGGCGCGGATCGAAGGGGACCGGAATGATGTATTGCGGGCCGAAGCGCGGGCGGTTGCCCTGATAGGCTGCCGCGACGTCGTCAGGCACATCTTCCTTGGCAAGGCTCGCCAGCGCTTGCGCGGCGGCGATCTTCATCGTGTCGTTGATCGTCGTCGCGCGCACGTCGAGCGCGCCGCGGAAGATGTAGGGGAAGCCGAGCACGTTGTTGACCTGGTTCGGATAGTCCGAGCGGCCGGTGGCGACGATTGCGTCGTCGCGAATGCGGGCGACCTCTTCCGGCGTGATTTCCGGATCCGGATTGGCCATGGCGAAGATGATCGGGCGCGGCGCCATCGAGCGGACCATGTCTTCCGACAGCGCACCCTTGGCCGACAGGCCGAAGACCACGTCGGCGCCATCGAGCGCTTCGGCGAGCGTGCGGCGGTCGGTCTTGACCGCATGCGCCGACTTCCACTGGTTCATGCCCTCGGTGCGGCCCTCGAAGATGACGCCCTTGGTGTCGCAGAGGATGACATTATCCGAGTTGAAGCCCATCGACTTGATGAGCTCGATACAGGCGATGGCGGCAGCGCCGGCGCCGTTGCAGACGAGCTTGGTGGTCTTGAAGTCGCGACCCGTCAGTGCCAGCGCGTTGATGAGGCCGGCGGCGGCGATGATCGCGGTGCCGTGCTGGTCGTCATGGAACACCGGAATGTCCATGACCTCGCGCAGCTTCTGCTCGATGATGAAACAGTCCGGCGCCTTGATGTCTTCGAGGTTGATGCCGCCGAAGGAGGGGCCGAGGAAGCGCACGCAGTTGATGAATTCGTCGACATTCTCGGTATCGACCTCGAGGTCGATGGAATCGACGTCGGCGAAGCGCTTGAACAGCACCGACTTGCCTTCCATGACGGGCTTGGAGGCGAGCGCCCCGAGATTGCCGAGACCGAGAATGGCGGTGCCGTTCGAGATCACGGCCACCATGTTGCCGCGCGTCGTATAGTCATAGGCGGTGTTCGGATCCTCGGCGATGGCTTTCACCGGCACGGCGACACCGGGCGAATAGGCGAGCGAAAGGTCGCGCTGCGTCGCCATGGCCTTGGTGGGAGAAATCTCCAGCTTTCCGGGACGGCCCTGCGAGTGAAAGTCGAGCGCTTCCTGCGCGGTGACGGTCGTCACGGCGCGATCGGTCTTGTCGGTAGCCGGCATGTTTACTCCATCCTCCTGTGGGCGAGCCTTGCGACGCGCCTCTTTATGGTTGTCGTCTATAATTGCTTGGGGATAGTGTGCCATCTCTTTTTTCGGAACAATCATGAATTTCGTGACAGACCAATCGAACCGCGCCGGCGAGGTGTTGTCCGCAGCCGATCTGGCGACCGAGGAGAGCCGCTCCTCGGCGACGCCGATGATGGAACAGTTCATCGAGATCAAGGCGAACAACCCGGATTCGCTCCTGTTTTATCGCATGGGCGACTTCTACGAGCTGTTCTTCCAGGACGCGGTCGAGGCATCGCGGGCGCTCGGCATCACGCTTACCAAGCGTGGCCAGCACATGGGCCAGGAGATCCCGATGTGCGGCGTACCGGTGCATGCCGCCGACGACTACCTGCAGAAACTGATCGGGCTCGGCTTCCGTGTTGCTGTCTGCGAGCAGGTGGAAGATCCGGCGGAAGCGAAGAAGCGCGGCAGCAAGTCGGTGGTGCGCCGCGACGTAGTGCGCCTGGTGACACCTGGCACGATCACCGAGGAGAAGCTGCTGTCGCCGTCGGAGACGAACTATCTGATGGCGCTGGCGCGGATCAAGAGCGGGTCCGAGCCGGCATATGCGCTCGCCTGGATCGATATCTCCACCGGCATCTTCCGCTTGGCCGAGACCGCGGAAAGCCGGCTTCTCGCCGATATCCTGCGCATCGAGCCGCGCGAACTGATCCTTGCCGATACGGTCTTCCACGACCCGGAGCTGAGGCCAGTCTTCGATGTGCTCGGCCGCGTGGCCGTGCCGCAGCCGGCGGTGCTGTTCGACAGCGCGACGGCCGAGGGGCGTATCGCCCGCTATTTCGGCGTGAAGACGCTCGACGGCTTCGGCACGTTCTCGCGTGCGGAACTGGCGGCTGCCTCGGCAGCGATCTCCTATGTCGAGAAGACCCAGCTTGCCGAGCGTCCGGCGCTCGGCATCCCCGAGCGCGAAAGTGCCGCCTCGACGCTGTTCATCGATCCGGCGACCCGCGCCAACCTCGAACTGGTCAAGACCCTGTCGGGCGCGCGCGAAGGGACGCTTCTGAAGGCGCTCGACCGGACGGTGACAAGCGGCGGCGCGCGGCTTCTCGCCGAGCGGCTAATGTCGCCGCTGACCGATCCGGATCGCATCAACCGGCGCCTCGACTCGATCGAGATTCTTGCGGACCAACCTTCCTTCGCAGGCGACCTGCGCGATGCGCTGCGGCGGGCGCCGGATATGCCGCGCGCCCTGTCGCGGCTGGCGCTCGGCCGAGGCGGCCCGCGAGACCTCGGCGCCATTCAGGCCGGCCTGCATGCCTCCGCTTCGATTTCACGGTTGATGGCGGCAGGTACGCTGTCGGATGAGCTGAAGGATGCGCGGGCGGCGATCGACGCACTGCCGGCCGGTCTGCTCGGCCTGCTCGATGCCATGCTTGGCGAGGAACTTCCGCTCCTGAAACGCGACGGCGGTTTCCTGCGCGAAGGCGCCAATGCCGAGCTCGACGAAGTCCGTGCGCTGCGCGACCAGTCGCGCCGGGTGATCGCCGGCCTGCAGCTGCAATATTCCGAAGAGACCGGCATCAAGTCGCTGAAGATCAAGCACAACAACGTGCTTGGCTATTTCATCGAGGTAACCGCCGGCAATGCCGGCTCGATGACCGACACGGATGCCGGCCGTGCCCGTTTCATCCACCGCCAGACCATGGCGAACGCCATGCGCTTCACCACGACGGAGCTGGCCGAGCTCGAAAGCAAGATCGCCAACGCCGCCGACCGGGCACTGTCGATCGAGATCGAGGCTTTCGACCAGATGGCGGCCGAGGTCGTCGCCGCTGCCGAGACGCTCAAGGCGGCGGCCTTGGCGCTTGCGACGGTCGACGTCTCGGTCGGTCTCGCCGTGCTTGCCGAGGAGCAGGCCTATGCCCGCCCGACCGTCGACCGCTCGCGCATGTTCGCGATCGACGGCGGCCGCCATCCGGTGGTCGAGCAGGCGCTGAAGCGTCAGGCGGCCAATGCCTTCGTCGCCAATGGCTGCGATCTCTCGCCGCCCGACGGTGAGGAGGGTGGCGCGATCTGGCTGCTCACCGGTCCCAACATGGGCGGTAAATCGACCTTCCTGCGCCAGAACGCGCTGATCGCGATCATGGCGCAGATGGGCACTTTCGTTCCTGCCGCGAGCGCCCATATCGGCATCGTCGATCGGCTGTTCTCCCGCGTCGGCGCATCCGACGATCTGGCGCGTGGGCGCTCGACCTTCATGGTCGAGATGGTTGAGACGGCGGCAATCCTCAACCAGGCGACCGACCGTTCCCTGGTGATCCTCGACGAGATCGGCCGCGGCACCGCCACCTTCGACGGCCTGTCGATCGCCTGGGCGGCGGTCGAGCATCTGCACGAGGCGAACCGCTGCCGTGGCCTGTTCGCCACCCACTTCCATGAGCTGACCGTGCTTTCGGAAAAGCTCGGACGACTTTCAAACGCGACCATGCGCGTCAAGGAATGGCACGGCGACGTGATCTTCCTGCACGAGGTGGGGCCGGGCGCTGCCGACCGCTCCTACGGTATTCAGGTCGCCCGCCTTGCCGGCCTGCCGGCCTCGGTCGTGGCACGCGCCAAGGACGTGCTCGCCAAGCTCGAGGACGCCGACCGCAAGAACCCGGCGAGCCAATTGATCGACGACCTGCCGCTGTTCCAGGTGGCGATCCGCCGCGAAGAGGTGAAGGCCGCAGGTCCGTCCAAGGTCGAGGAGGCGCTGAAGGCGCTGAACCCGGACGACATGACGCCGCGCGAAGCACTCGACGCGCTCTACGCGCTGAAGAAGGAACTGAGCGCCGCCAAGGCGGGATGAGGAAAGGTGTGCGCGGTTTTCCGGCCGCATCCCGCCAACCGTTAAAATGGGCTGAGGCGGTGCGCGCCTTTTTCCTGTGCAGGTGCCGGTAAAAAGGCTATACAGCGCCGCGCGCCTTTGCCGGCGCGGCGATTGAAATGCTGTGTGGTCCTTTTTCGGCCTCGGTCGCAAGGATCATGCAGGAGCGCTCGCTAGAGCGACCACGCAACCAGTCGGACAGGACGCCCCTCGGCACTTCATGGGCAGACACGAAATATCTTTCCCCGAGATCCTCGACGTCGCAGCGCTGCGTGCGAAATGCGACTTCATCGCCTCGGCCCATGCCGAGCAGCGCGAGCCGATGCGCCAGGCGCTGCTTGCCGCCTTCAAGCAGGCGAATACCGCTGGCCGGACGAAGGCGCGCGAGCTGTTCAACGCCAACGGCGCCGGCATTCTCTGCGCCGAGCGCATTTCCTGGCTGCAGGATCAACTAATCACCGTGCTGCACGATTTCGTGCTGAACGAGATCTTCGACGCAGCCAATGCGCCGCCGGCCTCGCGCATCGCGGTGGCTGCAGTCGGCGGTTATGGCCGCGGCACGCTGGCGCCGGGTTCGGATATCGATCTTCTGTTCCTGCTACCGGTCAAGAAGGCCGTCTGGGCGGAGCCGGCGATCGAGTTCATGCTCTACATCCTCTGGGATCTGGGCTTCAAGGTCGGCCACGCCACCCGCACCATCGACGAATGCATCCGCCTGTCGCGCGCCGACATGACGATCCGCACGGCCATTCTGGAGACGCGTTACATTTGCGGCTCCGAGGCGCTGAGCACCGAGCTCGAAACGCGTTTCGACCACGAGATCGTGCGCAATACCGGCCCGGACTTCATCGCCGCAAAGCTTGCCGAGCGTGACGAGCGCCACCGCAAGGCGGGCGATACGCGCTATCTCGTCGAGCCGAATGTCAAGGAGGGCAAGGGCGGCCTTCGCGACCTGCACACGCTGTTCTGGATCGCCAAGTATTTCTACCGGCTCAAGGATACCGCCGACCTCGTGAAGCTTGGGGTCTTGTCGCGGCAGGAATACAAGCTCTTCCAGAAGGCCGAGGACTTCCTCTGGGCCGTGCGCTGCCACATGCATTTCCTGACCGGCAAGGCGGAAGAGCGGCTTTCCTTCGACATCCAGCGCGAGATCGCAGAAGCGCTCGGCTATCACGACCACCCCGGCCTCTCTGCCGTCGAACGCTTTATGAAGCACTACTTCCTGGTGGCGAAAGATGTCGGCGACCTGACGCGCATCTTCTGCGCAGCACTCGAAGACCAGCAGGCGAAGGAAGCACCCGGCATTTCCGGGATCATCGGCCGTTTCACCCATCGCAGCCGCAAGATCGCCGGCACGCTCGATTTCGTCGACGACGGCGGCCGCATCGCGCTCGCAAGCCCCGATGTCTTCAAGCGCGATCCGGTCAACCTGCTGCGCTTCTTCCACATCGCCGATATCAACGGACTCGAGTTTCATCCGGCGGCTCTGCGCCAGGTGACGCGCTCGCTGAGCCTGATCACGCCGCACCTGCGCGAGAACGAGGAGGCGAACCGTCTGTTCCTGTCGATCCTCACCTCGCGCCGCAAGCCGGAACTGATCCTCAGGCGCATGAACGAGGCGGGTGTGCTTGGCCGCTTCATTCCGGATTTCGGCAAGATCGTCTCGATGATGCAGTTCAACATGTATCATCACTATACGGTCGATGAGCACCTGCTGCGCACCGTCGACGTTCTCTCGCGCATCGAAGGCGGCATCGAGGAAGAGGCGCATCCGCTGGTCGCCAAGCTGATGCCGGGGATCGAGGATCGCGAGGCGCTCTATGTCGCCGTGCTGCTGCACGATATCGCCAAGGGCCGGCCCGAGGACCATTCGGTCGCCGGCGCCAAGGTGGCCCGGCGTCTCTGCCCGCGCTTCGGACTTTCGCCGAAACAGACCGAACTCGTCGCCTGGCTGATCGAGGAACATCTGACGATGTCGATGGTCGCCCAGACGCGCGACCTCAACGACCGCAAGACGATCGTCGACTTTGCCGAACGGGTGCAGTCGCTCGAGCGGCTGAAGATGCTGCTGGTGCTGACGGTCTGCGATATCCGTGCCGTCGGCCCCGGTGTCTGGAACGGCTGGAAAGGCCAGCTTCTGCGCACGCTCTATTACGAGACCGAGCTGCTGTTGTCGGGCGGTTTCTCCGAATTGTCGCGCAAGGAGCGCGCGGCCCATGCCGCGACGATGCTGGGCGAGGCACTGACGGACTGGTCCGAGAAGGAGCGCGACGCCTATGTCCGCCTGCATTATCAGCCCTATCTTCTGACCGTGGCACTGGAAGACCAGGTGCGGCATGCGCGTTTCGTCCGCGAGGCCGATGCCGCCGGCAAGCCATTGGCGACCATGGTGCGCACGCACCAGTTCCATGCGATCACCGAAATCACGGTGCTCTCACCGGACCATCCGCGTCTCCTGACCGTGATTGCCGGCGCCTGCGCGGCTGCGGGCGCCAACATCGTCGACGCCCAGATCTTCACGACGTCGGACGGTCGGGCGCTGGATACGATCCTGGTCAACCGTGAGTTCGCCGTGGACGAGGACGAGATGCGGCGCGCTGCCAGCATCGGCAAGCTGATCGAGGATGTGCTTGCCGGCCGCAAGCGCCTGCCGGAAGTGATCGCCAGCAGAACCAAGGTGAAGAAGCGCACCAAGGCCTTCACCGTGACGCCCGAGGTGACGATCAGCAATACGCTGTCGAACAAGTTCACGGTGATCGAGGTCGAGGGCCTCGACCGTCCGGGCCTCTTGTCCGAGATCACCGCCGTGCTTTCCGATCTCTCGCTCGATATCGCCTCGGCGCACATCACCACCTTCGGCGAGAAGGTGATCGACACCTTCTACGTCACCGACCTCGTCGGCCAGAAGGTGACGAGCGAAAACCGTCAGATGAACATTGCCGCCCGCCTCAAGGCCGTGATGGCCGGTGAGGGTGACGAAGCTCGCGATCGCATGCCCTCCGGCATCATCGCGCCGTCGCCGGGCGTCTCCTCCGCTCAAAGAACGACAAAAGCCGAAACATGAGTCTGGTCAAGAAATTTGCAACCGTCGGCGGCGCGACCCTTGGAAGCCGCCTGTTCGGCTTCATCCGCGAAACCTTCATGGCCGCCGCGCTCGGCACCGGTCCGGTCGCCGACGCCTTCAATACCGCCTTTCGCCTGCCCAACACCTTCCGCCGGCTGTTTGCCGAGGGGGCCTTCAACTCCGCTTTCGTGCCGCTCTTTGCCAAGGAGATCGAGGCGAACGGCATGGAGGGCGCGCGGCGGTTCTCCGAGGAAGTCTTCGGCGTTCTCTTCACCGTCCTGTTGTTCCTGACGATCGCAATGGAACTGACGATGCCCTTCATCGTCAGCAACCTGATCGCCCCGGGCTTTGCTGGCGATCCCGAAAAGCTCGGCAACACCATCGTCTTTGCAGGCATCATGTTCCCCTATCTCGCCTGCATGTCGCTGGCGGCGATGATGGGCGGCATGCTGAATTCGCTGCACCGCTTCTTCGCGGCAGCGATTGCACCGGTGTTCCTCAACGTCATCCTGATCGGGGTTTTGGCCTATGCCTGGTTTGCGGGCCAGGATCCGGTGGCCGTCGGCTATGCCCTTTCCTGGGGCGTCATGGCAGCCGGTCTGGTGCAGCTTGCCATCGTCTGGTTCGCCGTGCGCGACGCCGGCATCAAGATCGGCCTCCGACGGCCGAAGATGACGGCCAGCGTCAGGCGCCTGCTGGTGCTCGCCTTGCCGGCGGCGATCACGGGCGGCATCACCCAGATCAACCTGCTGATCAACACCAACATCGCTTCGGCGAGCGAAGGCGCGGTCTCGTCTCTGGTTTATGCCGACCGCATCTACCAGCTTCCGCTGGGTGTCGTCGGTATCGCGGTCGCAACCGTGCTTCTGCCGGAACTCGCCCGGGCGCTGCGTTCCGGCAATCTCGCTGAAGCGTCGAACCTGCAGAACCGCTCGGTCGAGTTCACGCTGTTCCTGACGCTTCCGGCTGCGGCCGCGCTGTTGGTCATGTCCGAGCCGATCGTCCGGCTGCTCTTCGAGCGCGGCAAGTTCTCACCGGAATCGACTGTCATCGTCGGTCACATCCTGGCGATCTACGGCCTTGGCCTGCCGGCTTTCGTGCTGATCAAGGCCTTCATTCCCGGCTTCTTCGCGCGCGAGGATACGCGCACGCCGATGATCTTCGCAGCCATCTCCGTCGTTGTGAACGTGTCGCTCGCGCTCACTCTGTTTCCGCGGCTCGGCGCCAGTGGGATCGCGACGGCCGAGATCGTTGCCGGCTGGGTGAACGCCGTCCTGCTCTTTGCGACGCTCGTCTGGCGCGGTCATTGGGGCAGGGACATGCCGTTGCTCACCCGTATCCCGCGCCTCGTCATCGCGGCGGCGGGCATGGCCGCGGCGCTCTATTTTGCCATCGACTGGTTTGCCTTCGAGCTCTCCTCTGCTGCGTCGCTGCTCACCCGGGCCGTGACACTATCGGGTCTGGTCGCGGTTGCCATGGTCATCTACTTCGCGCTTGCTTTCGGCCTTGGCGGTGCCAGCCTCGGCATGATCCGTCGCAATCTCAAACGCGGGGCGAAAGCGCCTGCGGCGCCCGTCGCCGCACCGGAGGCAGGGGACTGATGCGCCAGACCATCGCACGCATTGCCCTGGTCGTGCCGGACTACGACGCCGGCATCGCCTTCTATTGCGGCAAGCTCGGCTTCGACCTCGTCGAGGACACTGCCCTCGACGCAGGCAAGCGTTGGGTCGTCGTGCGTCCGAAAGGTGCGGTTGAAACTGCGCTTCTGCTTGCCAAGGCCGATGGCGAACGCCAGCGGGCGGCGATCGGCAACCAGACCGGAGGCCGCGTCGGCTTCTTCCTGTTCACCGACGATTTTGCCCGAGACCATGCGGCGATGCTGGCCGAAGGCGTCGTCTTTCTGGAAGAGCCGCGCCACGAACCTTACGGTGTCGTCGCGGTTTTCAGCGACCCGTTCGGCAACCATTGGGACCTGCTGCAGCCGGCCGAGTAGACCGCGTTTCGCCCCTCTTGATTGCCTCCCGTGACCCGTGCATAAGCCATGCCGTTAGCAACATGGGCCAAGCCGGCCCCACAGCGCCGCGCGTCTCAGACGCGCAAAGGTCGCTGTAATACTTTGAATGGCTGCATGTTTTTATCCTTAAATCGGTGACGATTTAAGGAAACATGCAGTAGGCCCTCCACCAGCCTATTGAGGACGACATGAACGAATTCAAGCCGCTCGTATTTTCCGGCGTTCAGCCAACGGGCAATCTCCATCTCGGCAACTATCTCGGCGCGATCTGCAAGTTCGTGGCGCTGCAGGAAAACAACGACTGCATCTATTGCGTCGTCGACCTGCATTCGATCACCGCCCAGCTCGTGCACGAGGACCTGAAGGGGCAGATCCGCTCGATCGCCGCCGCCTTCATCGCTTCGGGCATCGATCCGAAGAAACATATCGTCTTCAATCAGTCGGCCGTGCCGCAGCATGCGGAACTCGCCTGGATCTTCAACTGCGTCGCCCGCATCGGCTGGATGAGCCGGATGACCCAGTTCAAGGACAAGGCCGGCAAGGACCGCGAGAACGCCTCGCTCGGCCTGCTCGCCTATCCGAGCCTGATGGCCGCCGACATCCTCGTCTATCGCGCCACCCATGTGCCCGTTGGCGACGACCAGAAGCAGCACCTGGAGCTGACGCGCGACATCGCTCAGAAGTTCAACATCGACTTCATGGAGCACATCCGTCGCGGCGGCTACGGTGTCGATATCGTCGTCGGCGAAGAGCCGATCCATGCCTATTTCCCGCCGGTCGAGCCGCTGATCGGCGGCGCCACGACGCGCGTCATGTCGCTCAGAGACGGCACCAAGAAGATGTCGAAGTCCGATCCGTCCGACCTCTCGCGTATCAACCTGATGGACGATGCCGAGACGATCTCGAAGAAGATCCGCAAGGCCAAGACCGATCCGGATGCGCTTCCGAGCGAACTCGATGGCCTGAAGGGTCGTCCTGAGGCCGAGAACCTCGTCGGCATCTACGCCGCGCTGTCGGACAAGACGAAGGAGCAGGTGCTTGCCGAGTTCGGCGGGCAGCAGTTCTCGGTCTTCAAGCCGGCGCTCGTCGACCTCGCGGTCGAGGTCCTGTCGCCGATCACCGGCGAGATGCGCCGCCTGATGGGCGACACCGCCCATATCGACGCGATTCTCCGCGATGGCGGCGAGCGTGCGCGGGTGCGCGCGGAAAAGACGATGAGCGAAGTACGCGAGATCATCGGTTTTCTGCAGTAATCCGGTGATTTAGGGTCCCGCGAGCCAAAATCACCGTTGTCATCGATCCTCACGGATCGGAGCGGGACGGGTGGAAAACCGTGTGCACTTTTCCTCGTCCCGCTCCAAAACGCCAAAATGAGACCTTGCGGCGGCACGCCCGCGATGTAATGTTCACCCTATGGTCTCGACCCGACTCTCTCGACTTGAAGGTCACCGCCGCAAATTCATGGCGGTGATAGACGATACCCCGGAATGCGGCCGCGCCGTGCACTATGCGGGCATGCGCGCGAAGAATTCCAATGGCGGTCTCGTCCTGCTCTATGTGATCGCCGATGCCGACTTCCAGCAATGGCTGGGGGTCGAGGAAATCATGCGTGCGGAAGCGCGCGAGGAAGCCGAGGCGACGCTCGCAAAGGTGGCTCAGTCGGTTCGCGAGCGGATCGGTATCGAACCCGAGATCGTCATCCGCGAGGGCACTGCCACGGAGCAGATCCATGCGGCGATCGAAGAGGACCGCGACATCGCCATTCTGGTGCTGGCCGCCGGATCGGCGAAAGAGGGCCCGGGTCCCCTCGTGTCGTCGATCGCGGGCAAGGCTGCAGCCTTCCCGATTCCCGTCACCGTCATCCCTGATGCGCTGACGGACGAGGAGATCGACGCGCTCAGTTGATCTGCGTCGCTATGTGCCCTTGCGGCCGCAGGGCCATGCCCTTATATTCTTTTGAATTATTCTAAAGAGCTGGGCGAATGCCGCTTCCGGCGAAACGGAGACAGACATGTTCATTCAGACCGAAGCCACGCCGAACCCGGCCACGCTGAAGTTTTTGCCGGGCAAGGTTGTTCTGGAAAACGGCACCGCCGAGTTCCGTGACGAGGAAGAAGCGCGCGCCGGCTCGCCGCTGGCGGCACGGCTGTTTTCGATCCCGGGCGTCACCGGCGTTTATTTCGGTTATGATTTCATCACCGTCAGCAAGGAAGGCCAGGAATGGCAGCATCTGAAGCCGGCGATCCTCGGTTCGATCATGGAGCACTTCATGTCGGGCCAGGCGATCATGGCCGGAAGCGGCCGCGCCGAGCAGTCCGACCAGGAAGGCGAGTTCTTCGACGAGGGTGACGAGACGATCGTCGCGACGATCAAGGAACTCCTGGAAACCCGCGTGCGCCCGGCCGTTGCCCAGGATGGTGGCGACATCACCTTCCGCGGCTTCAAGGACGGCACCGTCTTCCTCAACATGAAGGGCGCCTGCTCCGGTTGCCCGTCGTCGACGGCGACGCTGAAGCATGGCGTGCAGAACCTGCTGCGCCATTTCGTTCCCGAGGTGGAAGCCGTCGAGTCCGTCTGACCCCGGACGTCGTCCGGCATTTCGTGAACGAAGGCGGGGTGGGGAAGGAGTGTGCGCGGTTTTCCGCCTGTATCCGGACCCAACCTGGTGCATGTTTCCTTTGATCCTAGCCGTTTAAGGGCAAAGACATGCAGCGTTTCAAAAGTGCTGCGGCGACCATTGCGCGTCTGCTAAGACGCGCGGCACTGTAGTAGTATTGATTTGCCGCAAAACCGGTCGGCTTTGCGGCCTGTGGCGTCTGAAAGATCCAGCGTTGAAATGATTGTACTTGCGATCGACACGTCCGGCTCCGGCTGCTCCGCTGCCGTCTACGACAGCGAAACGGCCGTTGTGCTCGGGCGCTCCGGTGCCGATCTCGGCAAGGGCCATGCCGAACGGCTGATGGAGTTCGTCGACGAGGCGCTGGTCTTGGCCGGCCGCGCGCTTCCCGATATCGATCGCATCGCGGTCACCGTAGGTCCGGGTTCGTTCACAGGCATTCGTGTCGGCGTGGCGACTGCCCGCGGGCTGGCGCTGGCGCTCGGCAAACCCGCAGTCGGCGTCTCGACGCTCGCAGCTCTGGCGGAAGGATTGCGGGCGTCTGCGCCCGGAAAACCTGTTCTCGTCGCCATCGATGCCAAGCGCGATGAAGTCTATCTCCAGGCTTTCGACGCAGCCGGCGTTGCGACGGGCGAGCCGGAAGCGCTCTCCGTCGAAGCGGCGTGCGAGCGCTACTCCGGTTTTGATGGTGTCATCGGCGGTTCCGGCGCGCATTTGGTCGCGGCAGACATGCAGCCCAAGCCCCCCGAACTCATCGATGTTGCCTTTGTCGCGGCGCTCGGCGCCGCTGCTGATCCAGCCTCGGCCAAGCCGCGACCGCTATATCTGAGAGGCCCCGATGCCAAGCCGCAGGCGGGCTTCGCGATTGCCCGAGCGTAGACCGAGATGAGCTTCACCGATTACTTCACCCGCCGCACCGAATTCGACATCTTCCCGTTGGAGGAAGCCGACCTGCTCGCAGCGGCGGCGCTGCATCGCCAGCGCTTTGCTTCTCCTTGGAGCGATGGCGAAATTCACGCGCTGCTGGTTCAGGACACGGTGTTCGGCTTCGTCGCGCGGCAGACCAATGGCAGCTTCCGCCCGGCCTTTGGCGGCTTCGTCCTGTCGCGCGCCGTCGCCGGCGAGGCCGAAATCCTGACGATCGGCGTCGAGCCGCGTTATGCACGCTCCGGTCTCGGCTGGCGGCTGATGCAGGCGGCCATGCGCGAGGCGCTGGTCAAGGGCTCGGAGGCGTTGTTCCTCGAAGTGGACGAGACCAATCAGGCGGCGATCGGGCTCTATCGCAAGCTCGGTTTCAACAAGGTCGGCGAACGTCGCGCCTATTATCAGGACAAGGCCGGTCATCGGACCGCCGCGCTTGTCATGCGGCTCGATCTTCGCTAGTCCCAAGCGCACAAGAGCGGGATGAGGAAAAGTGTATGCGGTTTTCCGCCCGCATCCCGCTTTAACTTTCTAAGGTCGCGCGCGGGAACTCTTTCCGGATGATCAATTGGCTACGGATTGCGATCTTCGCAGCGCTTCTGGCGCTGGTTTCGCTCGTGCTGATGCCGGTCCAGGTCGCCTGCCTCTGGCTTGATCTGAAGCCCCGCCGCCGTTTGCCGCGATACTGGCATCGGCTCGCCTGCTACACTCTCGGCATCAAGGTGCGGGTCCACGGCGAGGTCGAGCGCCGGCGCCCGCTGCTCATCTGCGCCAATCACGCCTCCTGGAAGGACATTCTGGTGCTCTCCTCGGTCGCCGACGTCGTCTTCGTCGCGAAGTCCGAAGTGAAGAGCTGGCCGGTCTTCGGCATTCTCGCACGGCTGCAGGCGTCAATCTTCGTCGAGCGCGAGCAGAAGCGCTCGACCGGCAAGCAGGTCAACGAGATGGGCGGGCGCATGGCGGCAGGAGAGATCGTCGTGCTCTTTCCGGAGGGAACGACGTCGGACGGCAATCGCCTGCTGGAGATCAAGACCTCCCTCTTCGGCGCGGCGGCCTCGGCCGTGCCGCACTCGCCGACCGGTCTGGTGCACGTGCAGCCGGTCGCCATTTCCTATACCGGCATCCATGGCATGCCCATGGGGCGCTACAACAGACCCATTGCCGCATGGCCGGGCGATATCGGCCTGGTTCCGCATCTGCTCGGCATACTGCGAGAGGGCGCGATCGAGGTCGACGTCGATTTCGGCGAAGCGGTCGATTACGACCGGCACACCAATCGCAAGGAAGTGAGCCGCAAGATCGAGCAGCGCATTCGCAGCATGCTGTCGGATCGCTTGCGCGGGCGCGCATGACGTCCGCCGGCAAAGGCAGTCTTACTGAAAATACTTCAACTTCGGGCCGCTTTGCACTAAGTAACCGGCCATGACCCAGGAAACAGCCCTTCTGTCGACCACGCCCGCCACGGGCGACGAGCGCGCACCGGCCCGCAAGGTCTTTGTCAAGACCTACGGCTGCCAGATGAACGTCTATGATTCCGACCGCATGTCGGATGCCTTGTCGCGCGATGGCTATGTCTCCACCGACGTGCTCGAGGATGCCGACTTCGTTCTCCTCAACACTTGCCATATTCGCGAGAAGGCGGCGGAAAAGGTCTATTCCGAGCTCGGCCGCCTGCGTGAGCTGAAGAAGGCGAAGGCCAAGGAAGGCCGCGAGATGGTGATCGGCGTTGCCGGCTGCGTCGCGCAGGCCGAAGGCGACGAGATCCTCAGGCGCGCACCGGCGGTCGATCTCGTGATCGGCCCGACCACCTATCACCGCCTGCCGGAGGCGCTGAAGCGTGCCCGCGGCGGCGAACGCGTCGTCCAGACGGACTATGCGGTCGAGGACAAGTTCGAACACCTGCCGGCGCCCGACAAGGCAAAGACCCGCGCGCGCGGCGTCACCGCCTTCCTGACGGTGCAGGAGGGGTGCGACAAGTTCTGCACCTTCTGCGTCGTGCCCTATACGCGTGGGTCGGAAGTCTCCCGCCCGGTCGCCCAGATCGTCTCGGAAGCGGAAAAGCTGGTCGACGGCGGCGTGCGTGAAATCACCCTGCTCGGCCAGAACGTCAATGCCTGGCACGGCGTCGGGCCCGATGGCCGCGAATGGGGACTTGGCGATCTGCTGAGGCGGCTTGGCGAGATCGAAGGCCTCGCCCGGCTGCGCTACACGACGAGCCACCCGCGGGACATGGACGACAGCCTGATCGAAGCGCACCGCTCGATGGCGAAGCTGATGCCCTATCTGCATCTGCCGGTACAGTCCGGCTCCGACCGCATCCTCAAGGCGATGAACCGGAGGCATACGGCGGCCGAGTATCTGGCGCTGATCGAGCGTATCCGCACCGTCCAGCCGGACCTTGCTCTGTCAGGCGATTTCATTGTCGGCTTCCCCGGCGAGACCGCCGAGGACTTCGAAGACACGATGCGCCTCGTCGAGGCCGTGGGTTATGCACAGGCATTTTCGTTCAAATATTCGACGCGTCCCGGCACGCCCGGCGCCGAACTCGGTGGCCAGATTCCCGAGGACGTGAAAGCCAAGCGCTTGGAAAGATTGCAGGCTTTGCTGTTTTCGCAGCAGCGCGCCTTTGCCGAATCCTGCGTCGGCCGCGAAATCGACCTACTTTTGGAGAAAGTAGGACGCATGCCGGGCCAGCTCGTCGGGCGTTCCCCTTGGCTGCAGCCCGTGAATGTTGATGCAAAAGCATCGCAAATCGGTGACATTATCAAGGTGCGAATCATCAAGGCCGGGCCGAACAGCCTGTTTGCGGAGATGATCGGGTAAGGACCGAAAACAAGGAGCCTGAACCGCTTGAACGGACACGAATTGATCTCTTCATCCTCGCGCCAGTCGAAAACCTCTGCGACAGACGCCAATCACTTCGTGCTGACATTCGAGAACAATCGGTTCGCCAGCGAGCTCTTCGGCCAGTTCGACCAGAACTTGAAGCTTCTCGAGGAGCGCCTGCGCATCGACGCCCGGCCGCGCGGCAATTCCGTCGCCATTTCCGGTGACGTCGTCGCCACCAATCAGGCGCGCCGTGCCCTCGATTATCTCTATGGGCGGTTGCAGAGTGGCGCGTCGATTGATCCTTCGGATGTCGAGGGCGCGATCCGTATGGCGGTTGCGGCCGACGATCAGCTACAATTGCCGACCATGGAGCGTAAAGCCAAATTGACAATGGCGCAGATTTCGACGCGCAAGAAGACAATTGCGGCGCGCACACCGACACAGGATGCCTATATCCGCGCGATGGAGCGTGCTGAGCTCGTCTTCGGCGTCGGCCCGGCCGGTACCGGCAAGACCTATCTCGCCGTTGCCCATGCCGCGCAGTTGTTGGAACGCGGCGCCGTCGATCGCATCATCCTGTCGCGTCCCGCAGTCGAGGCTGGCGAGCGCTTGGGCTTCCTGCCTGGTGACATGAAGGAGAAGGTCGATCCCTATCTCCGGCCGCTTTATGATGCACTCTACGACATGATGCCGGGCGACAAGGTCGAACGGGCGATTACCGCCGGCGTCATCGAAATCGCGCCGCTCGCCTTCATGCGCGGCCGCACGCTTGCCAATGCCGCCGTCATCCTCGACGAGGCGCAGAACACGACATCGATGCAGATGAAGATGTTCCTGACCCGTCTCGGCGAAAACGGCCGCATGATCGTCACCGGCGATCCGAGCCAGGTCGACCTGCCACGCGGCGTCAAGTCGGGCCTCGTCGAGGCTCTGCAGATCCTGAGGGGCGTCGAGGGCGTTTCGGTGGTCCGCTTCAAGGACGTCGACGTCGTCCGTCATCCGATGGTGGCGCGGATCGTCAGGGCTTACGAGTCGCACACGGCCGTTCACGACGAAAGCGAGCAGAGCGACCGCTGATCGGCGGTCGTTGCGATCATGACGGCATTGGACATTCAAATCAGCGTGGAAGAAGGCAATTGGCCCGAGGAAGAGTCATTGCTTGCCTTCTGCGCGCCCGTTCTCGAAGCGGCGGCAGCTTATCTCGCGGCCGAAGAGAAGCAGCCGCTGCCAATAACGCCGCCGGAACTTTCCCTTGTCTTCACCGACGACGCTTCCATGCGGGCGATCAACGCCGAATGGCGCAACCAGGACAAGCCGACGAATGTGCTGTCCTTTCCTGCCTTTCCGGTGACGCCGGGTGCGATGCCCGGGCCGATGCTCGGCGACATCATCGTCGCTCGTGAGACGCTCGAACGCGAGGCCGTGGACCTCGAGAAATCCTTCGATGCGCATCTGACGCATCTTCTCGTGCATGGATTCCTGCATCTTTTCGGTTATGATCATATGGAAGATGACGAAGCCGAAAGAATGGAAAGCCTGGAGACTCGCATTTTGGCGCGTCTTGGCTTATCTGACCCCTACGGGGACCGTACCCCGGATTAACAGTTTGGACCGATGAGCGATTACAAAACACAGCCCGTCGCGCTCGCGACCGAGGAGGCAGAAGCCTCTGGAGAGGCGGAGGCGGGCAGTAGTAGCACCGCCACTCGACACGAGGGCACGAAATCCACTTCTTCCTTCTGGAGCCGGGCCGCGCGCTTGTTGCGCGGCGCAAGTCCATCGAGCCTGCGCGAGGATCTTGCCGACGCGCTTCAGACCGATGCCGACAGCAACACGGCCTTCTCGCCCGGCGAACGGGCGATGCTCAACAACATCCTGCGCTTCCGCGAGATCCGGGTCGAGGACGTCATGGTCCCGCGTGCCGACATCGAAGCGGTCGACCAGAGCATCACCATCGGCGAATTGATGGTGATCTTCGAGGAGTCCGGCCGCTCGCGCATGCCGGTCTATAACGACGGCCTCGATGATCCGCGCGGCATGGTGCATATCCGCGACCTGCTTTCCTACGTCACCAAGCAGGCCCGCAACCGTCGCCGCAACGGCAAGGCGCCGGCTGCCGTGACGGCCCCGGGCGAAAAGACCGAGAAGACACCGCGGTCGCCGAAGGCGAACTTCGACCTTTCCCGCGTCGATCTCGGCAAGTCTCTGGAAGAGGCGGGCATCGTCCGCCAGCTCCTGTTCGTGCCGCCTTCGATGCTGGCCTCGGACCTGATGCAGCGCATGCAGGCCGCCCGCATCCAGATGGCCCTCGTCATCGACGAATATGGCGGCACCGATGGTCTCGTCTCGCTCGAAGACATCGTGGAGATGGTCGTCGGCGACATCGAGGACGAACACGACGACGACGAAGTCATGTTCGCCCGCACCTCGGACGATGTCTTCGTCGCCGATGCCCGCGTCGAGCTGGAAGAGATCGCCACGGCGATCGGCCCGGATTTCGACGTGCGCGAGCAGCTCGAAGACGTCGACACGCTCGGCGGTCTGATCTTCGCCTCGCTTGGCCGCATCCCGGTGCGCGGCGAGCTCGTCCAGGCCATTCCGGGCTTCGAGTTCCAGATCCTCGATGCGGACCCGCGTCGCGTGAAACGTGTTCGCATCATGCGCAAGCGTCCGCCGGCTCGCCGCCGCGTGTCGCGGCCGGAGGGCGAAACCGGTTCGGAGTCGGCGGCAGGCAATCGTGCCAACGGCGCAGCCCCTACCGAAGCGACGGCCGACGAACAATGATCGCTCGGCCCCCGCGCACGTTTCCACATGCGCGGGTAGATGCCTCCGACCCATCCTCTTGACGTCTACCGGCTTCAACGGGGCCCCGTGAGGGCCGTGACCTGTTGCCGACCGAACCGGAAGACAGGACTTCCGCACCCAATTCCGCCCCTGGCGGGGACAAGTAGCCCGTTTTTTGGAAGACTGGCGCCGATTGATTCGGTTGTTGTTTCGCTCCGGCGCCGTGTCCGGCGGCCGGAATCGACGGGAGGCTGCATGGTAAGACTGGCTGGCAGGGTGATGCTTCTCTCCGGGCTCCCCAGGGCATTGCTCGCGTTCCTCGCAGGGCTCCTCGCGGTTCTGGCGCAGCCGCCCTTCGGCATCTTCGCCTTCGCTTTCGTCGCTTTCCCCATCCTCGTCTGGCTGCTCGACGGCGCGACCGGAAATCCGGATGGCGGCATCGTCAGGCGGCTCTGGCCGGCGGCGGCGATCGGCTGGTGGTTCGGTTTCGGCTACTTCCTCGGGGGCCTCTGGTGGCTCGGCAATGCGCTCCTGGTGGAGGCCGACGAATTCGCCTGGGCGTTGCCGCTCGCCGTCGTCGGTCTTCCAGCCTTCCTGGCGCTCTTCTATGCGCTTGCGACGCTGATCGCGCGCCTGTTCTGGTCCGATGGCGTGGGGCGAATCGCGGCGCTGGCGCTGGCCTTCGGTCTTTGCGAGTGGCTGCGTAGCGTCCTCTTCACCGGCTTTCCCTGGAATGCCATCGGCTACGCGGCGACGCCGATGCCGCTGATGATGCAGTCGGCAAGTGTCGTCAACCTGGCGACCATCAACATGCTGGCGGTCTTCGTCTTCGCGGCGCCCGCGCTCATCGCCACCGGCCGGGGGAGCCGGATCGGCCTGGCGGCAGCGCTCGTCCTCCTGACGGCTCATGTAGGCTTCGGCTTCTATCGCCTGGCGCAGCCGGCCCCGCCTGTGGGCGAACCGCCGCTGACGGTCCGTCTCGTCCAGCCGGTGATCGACCAGGCGAAGAAGCTCGACGACCGCGAGCGTGCGGCGGTCTTCGAGGAGCATCTTTCGCTCACTGCCGCCGCGCCCGAAAACGGCGGCAAGCGACCGGACATCGTCGTCTGGCCCGAGACGTCGATCCCCTTCATCCTCACCGACAATCCGGACGCCCTGGCGCGCATCGCCGAGGTGCTCGACGACGATCAGATCCTGATCGCCGGCGCTGTGCGCGCCGAGGATGCGGGCTCCGGACTGCCGCCGCGCTATTACAACTCGATCTATGTCATCGACGGCCGCGGCCAGATCGTTGGTGCTGCCGACAAGGTGCATCTCGTCCCGTTTGGCGAATATCTGCCGTTCGAGGAGGTGCTGTCATCCTGGGGCTTGAGTTCCGTTGCCGCTTCGATGCCTGGCGGCTTCTCCTCTGCAAAGACCCGCTCGCTGCTGACGTTGCCCGGCGGAAAGATGCTTTATCCGCTGGTCTGCTACGAGGCGATCTTCCCCGACGAAGTCGACGGCGCCGCCCGCCGAACGGATGCACTTCTCAACATCACCAACGATGCCTGGTTCGGCGATACGCCCGGTCCGCGCCAGCATTTCCATCAGGCGCAGCTGCGCGCCGTCGAGACCGGAACCCCGCTTATCCGCGCAGCCAATAGCGGTATATCAGCAATTGTTGATGCACGTGGGGTTTTAATGGTAGGATTGTCCTACAATTATAGGGGAGTGGTCGACACACTTCTGCCGGGAAAGATGCCTACGCTTTTGGACGACGCTATGCGAAGCCGAATCTTCTGGCTGGCTGCACTCTTCCTCCTTCTGGTTGCAGTGTTTTCGCGTTTTGGTTTTAATATTAGGAAGAATTGACCTAAAACCCCTAAAATTGCATAGTGGTCCACACCATCGTCCTTGTTGTGGCGGCTTTGCCCTATCACCGTGGCGGTCGCTCCGGTGAGCGTTGCCCGCGTGTCAGGCGATGGATCAAACGAAACAGCGTGTTTGGGAACGCAGATATGATCGAAAACAAAAAGAAGCCGAACCCGATCGACATTCATGTCGGTAGTCGGATTCGTCTTCGCCGCACGATGCTTGGCATGAGCCAGGAGAAGCTCGGCGAAAGTCTGGGGATCACCTTTCAGCAGATTCAGAAGTACGAGAAGGGCACGAACCGTGTCGGCGCCAGCCGGTTGCAGAACATTTCGAGCATTCTGAACGTACCGGTTTCCTTCTTCTTCGAAGATGCGCCGGGTGAAGGCACCAGCGGCCAGTCGGGCATGGCGGAAGCCTCCAGTTCCAACTACGTTGTGGATTTCCTTTCGTCCTCCGAGGGGCTGCAACTCAACCGTGCCTTCGTCAAGATCACGGACCCGAAGGTTCGTCGCCGCCTCGTCGATCTCGTCAAGGCGCTCGCTGCGGAAGCGGAAAGCGAATAGTTCCAACGTTCCCCGTCGGGACTTGAAAACAAAGCGGCCCTTTGTGCCGCTTTTTTCATGCGCGCTTTTTTTGCCAGGCGCCTCAAAGTGATTGGTGCCGATGGTGATATAAAGATATATTTATGTCGTTGTGCGCTTGTTTTTCGGACGCAAAACCACTAACACCATGCCAGCGCTTTTCTTCATTGAGGGGACTTCCCGCATGCGTGCAAACTACCTGTTCACGAGTGAATCCGTAGCCGAAGGTCATCCGGACAAGGTGTGTGACCGTATCTCCGACGAGATCGTGGATCTGGTCTACCGCGAAGCGGCCAAGACCGGTGTCGACCCGTGGGGCGTTCGCATCGCATGCGAAACCCTGGCGACCACCAACCGCGTCGTCATCGCCGGCGAAGTGCGCCTGCCGCCGAGCCTTCTGAAGAAGGACAAGGACGGCAACGACGTCATCAACCCCTCGAAGTTCAAGTCCGCCGCCCGCAAGGCGATCCGCGAGATCGGCTATGAGCAGGACGGCTTCCACTGGAAGACGGCCAAGATCGACGTGCTTCTGCACTTCCAGTCCGCCCACATCGCTCAGGGTGTCGACAGCGCTTCCGACAAGCAGGGTGAAGAAGGTGCCGGCGACCAGGGCATCATGTTCGGCTACGCCTGCCGCGAAACCGCCGAACTCATGCCGGCGCCGATCTATTACTCGCACCGCATCCTCAATCTGCTCGCCGCCGCCCGCAAGAAGGGCGAAGGCGAAGTCGCCAAGCTCGGCCCGGACGCCAAGAGCCAGGTTACCGTGCGCTACGTCGACGGCAAGCCGACGGAAGTCACCTCGATCGTTCTGTCGACGCAGCATCTCGATGACACCTGGGATTCGGCCAAGGTTCGCTCGGTCGTCGAGCCCTACATCCGCGAAGCCCTCGATGATCTGAAGATCGCCGACGATTGCACCTGGTACATCAACCCGACCGGCAAGTTCGTCATCGGCGGTCCGGACGGCGACGCCGGCCTCACCGGTCGCAAGATCATCGTCGACACCTATGGCGGTGCGGCACCCCATGGCGGCGGCGCCTTCTCGGGCAAGGACACGACCAAGGTCGACCGTTCGGCCGCCTATGCCGCGCGGTACCTGGCGAAGAACGTCGTTGCTGCCGGCCTTTCGGATCGTTGCACGATCCAGCTGTCCTACGCCATCGGCGTTGCTCAGCCGCTGTCGATCTATGTCGACCTGCACGGCACCGGCAAGGTCTCGGAAGATCAGGTCGAGCAGGCGATCCGCAAGACGATGGACCTGTCGCCGTCTGGCATCCGCCGTCACCTGGACCTCAACAAGCCGATCTATGCCAAGACGTCCGCCTACGGTCACTTCGGCCGCAAGGCTGGTCGCGACGGTTCCTTCTCCTGGGAGAAGCTCGATCTGGTGAAGCCGCTGAAGGCAGCGATCGAGCAGAGCGGCGCCGTCAACGGCCGGGCCGCTGCCTGAGCGTGCAACTGGCGCGGCGTCGAAGGCCGTGCATTGAAGATAGCGCAGCGGCCTGCTATCAGGCGCTTGCGATATTCAGGGCGGGCGCTCCGGCAAGGAGCGCCCGCTTCGTTCATTTTGATTTTGGGTCCCTTGACCCGGATCAGCGTGACCAAGGGACAAACGACATGACTGAACCGCGCCGCGCCAGAGCAACCGAGGCCTTCTTCGGCCGCCGCAAGGGCAAGCCGTTGCGCGAGCGGCAGGCGGCGCATCTGGAAACCGTGCTGCCGACGCTGAAGCTCGATCTTTCGAGTGCGGCTCCGGCCGAACTGAAGGCATTGTTTCCCGGGGATGTCGAACGCATCCGGCTGGAGATCGGTTTCGGTGGTGGCGAACACCTGATTCACCGCGCCGCCGAGGCGCCGTCGACCGGCTTCATCGGCGTCGAACCCTTCGTCAATTCCATGGCCAAACTCGTCGGCCACATCGAGGATCGCGGCGTCAACAACATTCGTCTCTATGATGACGACGCCACCCAGGTTCTCGACTGGCTGCCGGCCGCTTCCGTCGACCAGATCGACCTGCTCTATCCGGACCCGTGGCCGAAGCGCAAACATTGGAAGCGCCGCTTCGTCTCCAAGGTCAATCTCGACCGGTTTGCGCGCGTGCTGAAGCCGGGCGGGCTGTTCTGCTTCGCCTCGGATATCGACACCTATGTCAATTGGACGCTGTTGCATTGCCGCGATCACGCGGCCTTCGAATGGACGGCGGAGAAGGCAGCCGACTGGCTGACGCCGTACGCGGGATGGCCGAGCACACGCTACGAGGCCAAGGCGCGCCGGGAAGGGCGCAGTTCCGCCTATCTCACTTTCCGCCGCGTCTAAAGCAAATCCAGGAAAAGTGCGAAGCGGTTTTCCGTTCGGAATTGCGTGCACTGAAAAGCCAATTCCAGGAAAAGTGCGAAGCGGTTTTCCGTCCGGAATTGCGGGCACCGGAAGCCAATTCCAGGAAAAGTGCGAAGCGGTCTTCCGTCCGGAATTGCGGGGTCACCAGAGCGGCGGCGTCATCCCGTTCGATCGCAGCGCACCGTCAAAGACGGGCGTGCGATCAATGCAGGGTGACCGTCTTCAGGTCATCCTCGGCAGCCTTGAAGAAGGTGCTGGAACGATTGTCGGTCAGGAGGATCGGCGTGCCGTCGGCGCCGAACAGGGCCCAGAGATCGATGCCCGGTCCCATCTCGGGTGCTTCCGGGAAGCAGCGCGAGACTTCGTCCGAACGCATTTTCCGGATGTAGCCGATTTCGCCTTCGCCGAGATGTGCGAGGTCGTTTTTTGACAGTGACGAGCTGATGGCTTTCAGTCCCATGGTGATACTCCGTGGTCGCCGGCCAGGGGAAAATCCCGCCGGTTATCCTACTCTGGGACCGAAATGTTAATTTTCTTTACCATACGTACCGGTTCGGGACGGACGAGGTCGACGGACAGCAGGCCGTTGCGCAGCTCGGCGCCGAGCACTTTCATGCCGTCCGCCAGCACGAAGGTACGTTGGAACTGGCGCGCGGCGATGCCGCGGTGCAGATAGTCGCGATCGCCGTTGTCGACCTGGCGGCCGCGAATGACGAGCTGATTCTCTTCGGTGGTGACTTCGAGGTCTTCTTCGGAGAACCCGGCCACCGCGAGCGTGATCCTGAGCCGCTCCGGTGCGTCAACGGCTGCATCGCCGCGGATGCGCTCGATATTGTAGGGCGGGTATCCGTCATTGCCCTTGGCGATGCGCTCAAGGGTCTTTTCCATCGTGTCGAAACCCAGCAGCAGCGGGCTCGTAAAGGGCGTAATTCGGCTCATTCCTCAAGTCCTTGCGAGATCAAGCGACCGTTCTTCGGACCTGCCCAGCAGCATCCTCGCCGCAATATGGTAGCTGTGCGCAACGAGTGCAAGCCGCTTGCCTCCGACGTGCACGCAAATCATAGTCCGCTCTCGCAGAATCCAAGAGTGAGGCGAGCAGCGCGTCGCAGACGTTGCCTCGTTTCCGCTCCGGAACATTGAAATCGATCGCGCCCACCGCATGTTCCCTTTATCGGAACATGCAGCGCTTCAAAGTGCAACAGCGGCCCTTGCGCGTCCGATCGGACGCGCGGCGCTGTCGGCTTTGGGCCGGGTCGACCCAAACGAACGTGACCCAGGGAGGACGAAAGAGTGCCCGCGCCGAGAAAGATAATCATAGACACCGATCCCGGGCAGGACGATGCCGCCGCCATCATGCTTGCCTTCGGCAGCCCGGAAGAGATCGACCTGCTCGGCATCACCACCGTTGCCGGCAACGTGCCGCTGGCCTTGACGGCCCGCAACGCGCGCATTCTCTGCGAGCTCTGCGACCGGCCGAAGGTTCGGGTTTTTTCCGGTGCCGACAAGCCGATCGCCCGCGCGCTGGTGACCGCCGAACACGTGCACGGCAAGACCGGCCTCGACGGCCCGACGCTCGACGAACCCAAGATGAAGCTCGAGGAGCAGCACGCCGTCGACTTCATCGTCGAGACGCTCCGCAACGAGGCGGAGGGCACGGTGACGCTCTGCACGCTGGGGCCGCTCACCAACATTGCGCTTGCGCTTCAGAAGGCGCCCGAGATCGCGTTGCGGGTCAAGGAACTGGTGATGATGGGCGGCGGCTTCTTCGAGGGGGGCAACATTACCCCGGCGGCCGAGTTCAATATCTATGTCGATCCGGAAGCCGCCGACATCGTCTTCCGCTCGGGCATTCCGATCGTGATGATGCCGCTCGACGTCACTCATCGCGTGCTCACGCACAAGGCGCGCGTGCAGAAGATCCGCGACATCGGCAGCCGCCCGGCGATCGCCATGGCCGAAATGCTCGAATTCTTCGAGCGCTTCGACATCGAGAAATACGGCACCGATGGCGGCCCGCTGCACGACCCGACGGTCATTGCCTATCTGCTGCGGCCGGAGCTCTTCACCGGCCGGGATTGCAACGTCGAGATAGAAATCAAATCGCCGCTGACGGCGGGCATGACCGTGGTCGACTGGTGGCAGGTCACCGGCCGGCCGCACAATGCCAAGGTCATGCGCTTCGTCGACGACCAGGGCTTCTTCGATCTCTTGACCGAGCGCCTGGCGCGCATTTGAGCCTGCGGTCGATCATCATGCTCCAAACAGAAACGGCGCCCCGGGAGGCGCCGTTTTCGTTTGGTCCGATCCGTTGATCAGAACTCTTCCCAATTATCCTGGGCAAGAGCGTTGGCGCCCGAGGTCTGGGTGAGCACCCGCTGTGTCGAAGCCGAGTAGCTGCTCCGTGCCGGGGCCGGCCGCGTCTCGCGGGCAGGCGCGGGAGCCGGACGGTCGGCCGCACGCATGCGCTCGGCCGTACCGCGCAGCATCTCGGAGGACGAGGGCTGGACCGATGCCGGGGACTGGGCGACCCGGAAACGGGCGACCAGCGCGTTGAGCGTGCGCGCCTCCTCGTTGAGCGCCATGCCGGCCGCCGTCGTTTCTTCGACCATGGCGGCGTTCTGCTGGGTCACCTGATCCATCTGGTTGACGGCCGAGTTGATCTCCTTGAGGCCGACAGCCTGCTCGGAGGCAGAGCTCGAGATCTGGCGGATGAGGCCGTTGATCTGCACCACCTGCTCGGCAATCTTCTCGAGCGCACCGCCCGCCTTGCCGACGAGCTCGACGCCTTCGCGCACCTGGCCGGCCGAGGTGTTGATCAGCGTCTTGATCTCCTTGGCGGCGTTTGCCGAGCGCTGGGCGAGCTCGCGCACTTCTTGGGCGACGACGGCGAAACCCTTGCCGGCTTCCCCGGCACGGGCCGCTTCGACGCCGGCATTCAGCGCCAGAAGGTTGGTCTGGAAGGCGATCTCGTCGATGACGCCGATGATGCGGCTGACCTCGTGCGAGGACTGCTCGATGCCCTGCATGGCGGCAATCGCCTTCTGCACCACCTCGCCGGACTGTTCGGCGTCGCCGCTGGCGACTTCCACCGACTTGGCGGCAACCTTGGCGTTTTCGGCGCTGGCATTGACCTGCGAGGTCAGCTCGTCGAGGGCTGCCGCGGTTTCTTCGAGGCTTGCCGCCTGCTGTTCGGTGCGGTGTGACAGGTCGTTGGCGGCGCTGCTGATTTCGCTCGTGCCGTTGCCGATGTTGACGACCGAATGGTTGACCGTGCGGATCGTCTCTTCGAGGCTTTCCATCGTCGCGTTGAAGTCGCGCTTGAGCTGGGCGTATTCGCCGGGGAAGTCATCGGTGATGCGGAAGGCGAGATCACCCGACGACAGATGTGACAGACCCTTGCCAAGCCGGGCGACGATATCGCGCTGCAGCGCGCTGCTTTCGGCGCGCTCGGTTTCCGAGCGGTTGCGTTCGTGCTCGGCCTGTTCGCGCTCGTGGCGGGCTTCGCCTTCGAGGCGCTTGGTATCGGCGAGCTGGTGGCGGAAACCTTCGAGCGCCTTGGCAACTTCGCCGGTTTCGTCGGAGCGATCCTGGCCGGCGATTGCCTTGCTGTAGTCGCCGTGGCTGAGGCTGTTCACATCCTTGACGAGTGCGGCGAGAGGCTTCTGCACGAAGCCGCGGACGGCGAGATAGAGACCGAGAAGCACGGCGCCGAGCACGACGAGGCCGCCGACGATCATCATATAGGTCTGGTCCTTGACCGGCGCATTGATCGCCGTGCGCGGCACGTCGACGAGCACGACCCAGTTGGTGTTCACGCCAGACAGCGCGAATGGATAGACGAGACGGTCGAAGGGTTCGTTGCCATCATAGGTAAGGTTGGAGATGATGCCGGACTTGCCCGAGGCGAGCGCGTTCGCGACAACGTCGCTGCCTTCGCCGTCATACTGCTTGAGCAGGAGCTCCGGGATCGGTGCGACCAGCCACTTGCCGCTCTGCGACAGAAGGTAGACGCGCCCGGTTTCGAAAGGCTTCAGCTTCGCGAGGCCGTCGGCCAGCGAGGCGAGCGAAATGTCGATGCCGGTGACCCCGAGCAGCTTGCCGCCGGACATGACCGGGTAGGCGATCGAGCTCATTGCGGTCGGAACGTCGGTGTCCTGTGCGGTGTAGGGCTGCGTGATCGCGCCCTTGCCGCTCTTTGCCGCGAGCTTGTACCACTCGGCCGCGTAGTCGGCACCGAAGGTGGAGTATTGGATTTCATTCGTGCGGCTCTTCGACCAGTAGGGCGTGAAGATGCCCTGGTCGTTGGCGCCCAGTTCCTTGTTGTTGACGACGTCCTCCTGGCGACCGTCAAAGGCCTTGGGCTCCTCCGCGAACCAGCTCCCGAAGGCGAAGGGGTTCTGTTCCAGGTTCGCCCTGAGAATGTTGATCACCCCGGCGCGCTCCAGCGACTTTTCGGCATGCGCGCGGCCGAGAATGCCGGCCATCGAGCGGGCAGCGCTTGCAAGTTCGCCAACGTCACCGGCGATGTTTGAGGCGATTGCCCGGGCTTCACCGCTCGCCTGTTCGAGGACCAGCGTTTCGACGCGATCCTGGGTCTGGGAGATGAGAACGAAATTCGAGGCGAGCAGGACAAGTGCGATCGTGCCGCCTGTCACCGCGATCAGTTTGGTCGCCAGCGATTTGGCTTGGAACTTGAACATGAAATCCTCACGTGCTGGGAGGTCCGCAGGCTTCACCTGCGGCGGACGCATTTCGCAATGGGGGTGAACTCCATCATGGAGCGTCAGATGCCGACCGGCATGTTGGAGGCGACCGGGTCTTTCGAGCCGGCTCTCTCAGGGTCCTGAATAGACTGGAGAATCTTAAGATAGGGCCAACGCGGACGCTGTTTTACCTGTTGCTTTGATAAAATTGCGCGCAAAGTTTTATTTCCGCGACATCGGCTGTCTGGATTGCGCAAGCGGTAATTTCGAGGGGCGAAAACAACGTAATGTGAGAGCGCGGTAAAGAAAAAGCGCGGGCAGATTTCCGCCCGCGCCAAGCGCGATTTTGCGAAGCGTTGGTTTGTGTGTCCGGCCGATCCGGCTCAAACCCATCGCGAACTAGAGGCGCGCCGCGACTTCCGAAGCAAGCGGGATCGAGGGCTGTGCGCCGCGCTTCAGGCAGGCGAGCGAACCGGCAACGGCCGCACGGCGCAGCGCATCGGGGAAGGCGATGCCGGCATCGAGGCTGGCGGCGAGGTAGCCACAAAAGGTATCGCCGGCGCCGACGGTGTCGACCGGCTCGATCTTCAGGCCCTTGGCTCGCTGGATCTCGCCCTCATGCACGGCGACGACGCCTTCGGCGCCGAGCGTGACGATGACCGTCTGCCCCGTTTCGGCATGGAGCGCCTTCATCGCCTCCTCGCGTTCGGCGCTGTTGATGCCGCTCCTGCCGGCGAGCAGTTCGAACTCGGTCTCGTTGGCAATGACGATATCGGCCATGCGGCCGAGGCGGGCTGCGTCCGGCGTCAGCGGGGCGATGTTGATGACCGAGCGCACGCCCTTCTGTTTGGCTGCGGTGAGCGCCTTCTCGACAGATGCCGCCGGAATTTCGAGCTGCAGCATCAGCGTGTCGCCGGGCTTCATGCCGTCGACGGCCTTCACCGCATCGGCCTCGTCGACCGTCGCATTGGCGCTGGCGACGACGACGATGACGTTTTCACCGTCGCCACCGACGAGGATGTGCGCGGTGCCGGTCGGCCCGTTTACCGTCTTGGTCAGCGACAGGTCGGTGCCGGCGCCCTTCAGCAGCTCCAGCGCGCCGTCGGCGAAACTGTCGGCGCCAACTGCGCCCGCCATCTGCACCGTCGCGCCGGCCCGTCGTGCGGCAAGCGCCTGATTGGCGCCCTTGCCGCCGGCGGCGGTCGAGAAGCCCGTTCCGGCGACGGTCTCGCCGGGCTTTGGAAGGCGTGCGGTGGTGGCGATCAGGTCCATGTTGATGGACCCAAAAACAGTGATCATGTGAACATCCTGTTGGCTGGCAAAGTGGGCGGAGAGTGCCCGACTGCGTCAGTCCTCGTCAACCACCCGCAGGCGCAATTGCCCGACGCGGTTGTCGACAGCGGCACGCTCACCGCTTGCTTCCCGCGTGCCACCCTCGGCCTCGAGCTCGAGTGCCTCGATCTTGGCGCCGCGGCGCGTCAGCTTGCTGGAGGAAACCAGAATGTCCTCGACATCCTTCTGGCTCATGGCGAAGTGGCCCTGAAGCTTGCGCACGCGCTCGTCAAGACGGCCCAGATCCTCCATCAACCTGGCGACTTCGCCCTGGATCAGATGCGCTTGCTCACGCATGCGCGCATCCTTGAGGATCGCCTGGATCACCTGGATCGAGAGCAGCAGCAGCGATGGCGAAACGATGACGACCCGCTGGCGATGCGCCTTCTGCACGATCGCTTCGAAGTGCTCGTGGATGTCGGCGAAGATCGATTCCGACGGCACGAAGAGAAAGGCGGTGTCCTGCGTTTCTCCTGATATCAGATATTTGCTGGCGATATCGCGTATGTGCGTTTCCATGTCGCGGCGGAAGAGCAGGGCGATCTGCTGGCGACGCTCCGAGGTTTCTGCATCGCGCATCGCATTCCAGGCCTCCAGCGGAAACTTGGCGTCGATGACGAGCGGCGGCTGGCCGTTCGGCATGCGGATGGTGCAGTCGGGTCGTGCGCCGTTCGACAACGTCGTCTGGAATTCAAAGGCGCCCATCGGCAGCCCGTCGGCGATGATCGCCTCCATGCGGGACTGGCCAAAGGCGCCACGCGTCTGCTTGTTCGACAGGATCGCCTGCAAACCGGCCATGTCCTTGGCCAGCGACTGGATGTTGTTCTGGGCGGTGTCGATGACCGCCAGCCGCTCCTGAAGGCGCCTGAGGTTCTCGTGCGTCGCCTTCGTCTGCTCGGTGATCGATGCGCCGATGCGGTGCGTCATGCCGTCGATGCGCTGGCTGAGCGTCTGGTTGAGCTCCGCCTGGCGCGCGCCGAAAACCTCGGCCATGGCGGCGACCCGTCCCTGCATCTCCGTTTGCGCCGCAAGCAGCATCGCCATCTGTTCCTGACGCTCCTCGTCGCGGGTATCCCGCCGCCGCGCAAGCGCCATCAGCGCAGCGACGATCATCACAAGCCCGGCGGCAATCGCGAGATGGCCCAGGGCGATCGGCAAAGTGCCGACGAAAAACAGCGGTTGGGCAAGAGGGAGGGGCGCAGGTTCCATGCGCCAAACCTAACAGATTCTCTCGTGAAGTGTAGATCAAAACGAGAACATTTGCGTGTAGCGGTTAACGCCACGCGAAGCGCGAGCGGGTGGCGCAGGCAGCAAGGCAATTTCCTTGCGCGCCGATGGAAAGATCGGCTATGGGAGCAGCATGACGATCAAGCCGCTTATCATCCTTCCCGATCCTGTGCTTCGGCAGGTTTCCACGCCGATCGAAACCATCGACGCGGACATCCGCCGTCTGGCCGATGACATGCTCGAGACCATGTACGACGCCCCCGGCATCGGTCTTGCCGCGATCCAGATCGGTGTCGCCAAGCGCATGCTGGTGCTCGACGTATCGAAGGAGGGCGAGGAGAAGACGCCGTTGGTCTTCATCAACCCCGAGATCGTGGCTTCGTCCGATGCGCGTTCGGTTTACGAGGAAGGCTGCCTGTCGATCCCGGATTATTACGCCGAGGTCGAGCGCCCGGCCTCGATCACCGTCAAGCATCTCGATCGTGACGGCAAGGAGCAGACGATCGAGGCCGATGGCCTGCTCGCCACCTGCCTGCAGCACGAGATCGATCACCTGAACGGCGTGCTGTTCATCGATCACATCTCCAAGCTCAAGCGCGACATGGTGATCCGCAAGTTTACCAAGGCTGCCAAGACCCGCGGCGCGAAAGCGATCTGAGCCGCCGAACGGGCAGCGGCCGAAACATATCGCGCCGAGGGCTTGATTTGCAGGCGGGAAACCCGTTTGAAGGGGCCTGAATCTCTGGAGCAATTCCGGGAAAAGTGTGAAACGGTTTTCCGTCCGGAATTGCGCAATTTGAACTGAGAGGACGGAGTTCAACGCCTTGTCGCTTCGCATCATCTTCATGGGCACGCCGGAGTTTTCGGTGCCGACGCTGGCAGCACTCGCCGAAGCCGGCCATGAGATCGTCGCCGTCTACACGCAGCCGCCGCGACCGGGCGGTCGCCGCGGGCTCGATTTGCAGAAATCGCCGGTACACCAGGCGGCGGAGCTGCTGGGCGTTCCCGTGCTGACGCCGGTCAACTTCAAGGACGAAGCGGATCGTCAGACCTTCCGCGACTTCGACGCCGATGTCGCCGTGGTCGTCGCCTATGGTCTGCTTTTGCCAGAGGCGATTCTCACCGGCACCAAATACGGCTGCTACAACGGCCACGCCTCGCTTCTGCCGCGCTGGCGCGGGGCGGCTCCCATCCAGCGCGCGATCATGGCCGGCGATCATGAGACCGGCATGATGGTGATGAAGATGGACAAGGGGCTCGACACCGGCCCGGTCGCGCTGACCAAGGCGGTCCAGATCGGCGAGACGATGACGGCGGGCGAGTTGCACGACCGGCTGATGCAGGTCGGCGCTACCCTGATGCGGGAGGCGATGGCGAAGCTCGCGGCCGGCGATCTGCCGCTGACGGAGCAAGCCGAAAAAGGCGTCGTCTACGCCCAGAAGATCAGCAAGGCGGAAACCCACATCGACTTCGCCCGTCCTGCCCGCGAGGTGCACGACCATATCCGCGGCCTGTCGCCCTTCCCGGGCGCCTGGTTCGAGCTCGGGATCGCCGGCAAGCCGGAACGCATAAAGGTGCTGAACACCGAGCCGGCTCCAGGCTCCGGCGAGCCCGGCACGGTGCTCGACGACAACCTCACGATTGCGTGCTCCGAAGGTGCGGTGCGGCTTACACGACTGCAGCGCGCCGGCGGCAAGGCGCTCAGTGCCGCCGACTTCCTGCGTGGAACGCCGGTGGCCGCCGGTACGAGGGTCGGCTGATGCCGCGGTTCAAGCTGACCGTCGAATATGACGGCTCGGACTATGTCGGCTGGCAGCGGCAGGACAACGGTCAATCCGTGCAGGGAGCGATCGAAAAGGCGATCCTGTCCTTGACCGGCGAGACCGTCTCGATCCGCGGCGCGGGCCGTACGGATTCTGGCGTCCACGCCAGCGGCCAGGTCATGCATGCCGATCTCACGCGGCCATGGAAACCCTATACGCTGCGCAACGCGCTGAACGCACATCTGGGGCTTGCCGGCGAGCGGGTGGCGATCCTGGAAGCCGAAGAAGTGTCGCCGGAGTTCGACGCGCGCTTCTCGGCGCTGCGCCGACACTATCTCTACCGGATCATTTCACGACCGGCGCCGCTGGCGCTCGAAGCCAGGCGGGCCTGGTGGGTGCCGAAGCCGCTCGACCACGAGGCGATGCACGAGGGTGCGCAGCGCCTCGTCGGTCATCACGATTTCACCACCTTCCGCTCCGCCCATTGCCAGGCGACGAGCCCGGTGCGCACGCTCGACCGGCTCGACGTTGCGCTTGTCGGCGGCGTCATCGAGATCCGCGCGACGGCGCAGAGCTTCCTGCACAACCAGATCCGTTCCTTCGCAGGATCTCTGAAGCTGGTCGGTGAGGGAAAGTGGACGCCGGACGACTTGCAGGCGGCGCTGGAAGCGCGCGACCGCAAGGCCTGCGGCCCCGTGGCACCGCCCGAGGGGCTTTATTTCCTTCAGGTGGATTATTGACTGACGGCCGAGGTCCCTGAGGGCATCTCCCAGACCGCGATCAGCCCGGAATGAGGCCGAAGACGCCCAGCAATAGTCGGCCGATCATCAGCGAAGGCAATAGGAAGAGCGCCGTCAGCGCCGAGGCCAGCAAGGTCTGATTGCCCGTCACCATGCGCAGTAGCCGGAAGAGGACACCGACGTTGACGACGAGCAACATGAGTTCGATCAGGCCCGTCAGCCCCTCGCTTCCCGGAATGACCAGGCGCAGTGCCGCCGGAACCGCCATCGCATAGGATAAGGGCACATACAGCCAGTTTGTTGTGACGATGACCGGCACCACTGCTGGGGCAAAGCCCAGCGGGCGGGAGAGCACGGCGATCAGCACCAGCGGCAGAAGCCAACCGGTGAGATCGACCAGCACCAGCTTGAAGATAGCGTCTATGCCGACGGTCGTGCCGGTCGGCATGGCGGAGAGATAATAGAGCCGCCAGGACGCCCAGGTGACGGCGATCGCCGGCAGGCACCAGAGCATCGTCGTGAACGATCGCCACAGGCCGCTCTCGCTGAAGTCGAACCAGCGGAATCCCTCCTCGTTGCCCTGCGCCAAGAGCCAGATGCCCTTGATATAGGCAAGCACCTCGTCAAGCAGCGGCATGATCGAACCAGCTGGAGATGAAGGTCTCGTAGATATTGGTCAGGGTTTCAAGGTCGGCGACGGCGACGCGCTCGTCGACCATGTGCATGGTCTGGCCGACCAGGCCGAATTCGACCACCGGGCAATAGTCCTTGATGAAGCGCGCATCCGAGGTGCCGCCTGTCGTCGACAGCTTCGGCTGCCGGCCGGTGACCGCCTCGACCGCACCGGAAAGCGAATCGATCAATGCGTTGTTGCGCGTCAGGAACACGTGGCTCGGCCGCTCGGCCCAGGTGATCTCGTAGCGGACGGGCGCACGATCCGGCCGCAGGCTGCCGGCAGCGGCAGCGCGATCGAGCCGCGCAATGATCTCCGCCATCAGGCTTTCCGCGGTCCAGGTGTCGTTGAAACGGATGTTGAAGGCGGCAGTGGCCTTGGCCGGAATGACGTTGACCGCGCCGTTGCCGACGTCGATCGTCGTCACTTCCAGGTTCGATGCCTGAAAACTCTCGGTGCCGTTGTCGAAAGGCGGATCCATCAGCGCCTGCGTCAATTGCAGGATGCCGCGCACCGGATTGTCGGCGAGATGCGGATAGGCGGCATGTCCTTGCACGCCGTTGACGGTGATGCGGCCGGAGAGCGAGCCGCGCCGGCCGATCTTGATCATGTCGCCGAGGCTCTCCGGGTTGGTCGGTTCGCCGACGAGGCAGGCGTCCCAGCGCTCGCCCTTGTCAGCCGCCCATTGCAACAGTTTGGTGGTGCCGTTGATCGCCGGGCCTTCTTCGTCGCCGGTGATCAGGAAAGATACCGAGCCCTTCGGCGCGCCATGTTTCTCAATGTGGCGGGCGATCGCCGCGACGAAGCAGGCGATGCCGCCCTTCATGTCGACGGCGCCGCGGCCGTACATTTCGCCGCCGGCGATCTCGGCCGCGAATGGTCCGTGGCTCCAGGCGGCTTCGTCGCCGACGGGAACCACATCCGTATGACCGGCGAACATCAGATGCGGGCCTTCGGTGCCGAGCCGCGCATAGAGGTTCTCGATGTCGGGCGTGCCGACGTCCTTGGCCACCACGCGGTCGACCGAAAAGCCGAGCGGCTTCAGCATGGCTTCGAGGGCGGCAAGCGCTCCGCCTTCGGCCGGGGTGACCGAGGGGCAGCGAATGAGGGTGGCGAGATTGGCGATCGGATCGGTGGGGGTCATCTAACGCTATGCCGTCTGCATGGCCGCTGGGCCTATGGAATGGAGGCTGCTGGTTTATCCGATCGCCAAGGAACTGTCACGCGCGATGCGAACTGTCACACGGGCCGCAAAACGGCGCCGCGCCTGGGCGGAGGCGCAGCGCCGCAGCTTCGACGGGCCGGAGTGATCCGGCCCGCCTGAAGATCGCGAAAGGAGGGAGCCCTACTCGCCGGGCGCGAGATGCGGCGCTTCGATATGGGCTCCGGCGTGCTTCAACGGCCGCTCGCCGGTGAGCTTGCGGATCAGCACGTAGAAGACCGGGGTCATGAAGATGCCGAAGGCGGTGACGCCGATCATGCCGGCAAAGACCGCGACACCCATGGCCGAGCGCATTTCCGCACCGGCGCCGGTGGACGTCACCAGCGGCACCACACCCATGATGAAGGCCATCGAGGTCATCAGGATCGGGCGGAGACGCAGCCGGCTTGCCTCGATCGCAGCCTTGACCGGCGTGCTGCCCGACAGTTCCAGTTCGCGGGCGAACTCGACGATCAGGATGGCGTTCTTCGCCGACAGGCCGACCAGCACGATCAGACCGATCTGGGTGAAGACGTTGTTGTCGCCTCCCGTCAGCCAGACGCCTATGAGAGCCGCCATGATGCCCATCGGCACGATCAGGATGATCGAGATCGGCAGCGTCAGGCTTTCATACTGGGCAGCGAGCACGAGATAGACGAGCAGCAGCGCCAGCGGGAAGACCAGGATGCCGGAGTTGCCCGCGAGAATCTGCTGGTAGGTGAGATCCGTCCACTCGTAGCCGATGCCCGGCGGCAGCGTTTCGGCGGCGATCTTTTCGATGGCGGCCTGGGCCTGGCCGGAGGAGAAGCCCGGTGCCGGGCCGCCGTTGATGTCGGCGGAGAGGAAGCCGTTGTAGCGGATCGCCCGCTCGGCGCCGACCGTCTGCTCGACCTTCAAGAGCGCCGACAGCGGGATCATCTCGCCGGACTGCGAGCGGACCTTCAGCTTGCCGATGTCGTCGGCATGGCTGCGGTAGTTGGCGTCCGCCTGGATGCGCACGCTGTAGGTACGGCCGAAGGCGTTGAAGTCGTTGACGTAGAGCGAGCCCAGGTAGATCTGCAGCGTCTCGAAGACGTCGGTGACGGCCACGCCGAGTTGGCGCGCCTTGACGCGGTCGAGGTCGGCATAGAGCTGCGGCACGTTGATCTGGTAGCTCGAATAGAGCCCGGCCAGTTCCGGCGTCTGGTAGGCCTTGGCGAGGAAAGCCTTGGCTGCCTCGTCGAGTGCCTGATAGCCGAGGCCATTCTTGTCCTCGATCTGCAGCTTGAAGCCGCCGGTCGTGCCAAGACCCTGGACGGGCGGCGGCGGGAACATGGCGATGAAGGCATCCTGGATCGCGCCGAATTCCTGGTTGAGCTGCATGGCGATCGCGCCACCTGACAGTTCGGGCGTCTTGCGTTCCTCGAAGGGTTTGAGGGCGACGAAGACGATGCCGGAGTTCGACGAGTTGGTGAAGCCGTTGATCGACAGGCCCGGGAAGGCGATGGCGTTTTCGACGCCCGGGTGCTTCAGCGCGATTTCGCTCATGCGCTTGATCACGTCTTCCGAGCGGTCGAGTGTGGCTGCATCCGGAAGCTGGGCGAAGCCGATCAGGTACTGCTTGTCCTGAGCCGGCACGAAGCCGCCGGGGATGGCGCGGAACAGCGTGAAGGTGACGCCGAGGAGCACGACATAGACGACCATGATCAGCGACTTGCGCGTTAGGATCCGGCCGACGCCGCGGCCATAGGCTTCCGAGCTTGCTCCGAAGAAGCGGTTGAACCCGCGGAAGAACCAGCCGAAGAGCTTGTCCATCGCCCGGGTCAGCCAATCCTTCGGCGCATGATGGTCCTTGAGCAGAAGGGCGGCCAGCGCCGGAGAGAGCGTCAGCGAGTTAAGCGCCGAGATGACGGTCGAGATCGCGATCGTCAGCGCGAACTGGCGGTAGAACTGGCCGGTGAGGCCGGTGATGAAGGCAAGCGGCACGAAGACGGCGACGAGCACCAGCGCGATGGCGATGATCGGACCGGAGACTTCCTGCATGGCGCGATAGGTCGCCTGGACCGGCGACAGCCCCTGTTCGATATTGCGTTCGACGTTTTCCACCACCACGATCGCGTCATCGACGACGATGCCGATCGCCAGCACCAGACCGAAGAGGCTGAGCGCGTTGATCGAGAAGCCGAAGACATACATCACCGCGAAGGTGCCGACGATCGAGACCGGCACGGCGACGAGCGGAATGATCGAGGCGCGCCAGGTCTGCAGGAAGACGATGACGACGATGACGACGAGGGCGATCGCCTCGAGCAGGGTATGGATGACCGACTCGATCGAGGCGCGCACGAACTGGGTGGTGTCGTAGACGATCTCGTAGTCGACGCCCTCGGGCATGGTGAGCTTCAGCTCGGCCATGGCCTTGTGCACGTTTTCCGAGATCTGGATCGCGTTCGAGCCCGGCGCCTGGAAAATGCCCATGCCGACGGCCGGCTTGTTGTCGAGCAGCGAGCGCAGCGAATAATCGGCCGCACCCATCTCGACACGCGCGACGTCGCCGAGGCGGGTGACTTCGCCATTGGCGCCGGACTTGACGACGATGTTGGCGAAATCCTCAGGCGTCTGCAGGCGGCCTTGCGCGTTGACGGAAAGCTGCAGGTCGAGGCCGGGGACGGACGGCGAGGCACCGATGACGCCAGCGGCCGCCTGGACGTTCTGGCCGCGGACGGCAAGGGCGATGTCGCTTGCCGCCAGGCCGCGTTCGGCGGCCTTCTGCGGGTCGATCCAGACGCGCATCGAATAGTCGCCGCCGCCGAAGATCTGGACCTGGCCGACGCCTTCGATGCGGGCCAGCCGATCCTTGACGTTCAACACACCGTAGTTGCGCAGATAGTTGATGTCATATTGTCCGTTCGGCGAGATCAGGTGCACCACCAGCGTCAGGTCGGGCGAGCTCTTGACGGTGGTGACGCCGAGGCGGCGCACCTCCTCGGGCAGTCGCGGTTCGGCCTGCGAGACGCGGTTCTGCACGAGCTGCTGGGCCTGGTCCGGATCGGTGCCGAGCTCGAAGGTGACGGTCAGCGTCATCAGGCCGTCGGCGGTCGCCTGGCTCTGCATGTAGAGCATGCCTTCGACGCCGTTGATCTGTTCTTCGAGCGGTGTCGCCACCGTTTCGGCGATGACCGCCGGGTTGGCGCCCGGATATTGTGCACGCACGACGATCTGCGGCGGCACGACTTCGGGATATTCCGAGATCGGCAGACCGGTCATGCCGATCAGGCCGGCCACGAAGATCAGGACCGAAAGAACGCCCGCGAAGACCGGGCGGTCGACGAAGAAGCGTGAGAAATTCATGGTATCCCCCTTGGGACGAGTTCAAGCAGACCTCAGGCGTGCGCGGCGAGAGGCGTCGCCACGCGGCCATGTCTGCTGAGTGATGCCTTGGTTGGCGAACCCTTCGCACCAGGCGAAGGGTCGACTAAATCATTTGGCGATCGAGGCGGTCGTTTCCTCGACCTGCTGTGGCGCAACGACGACGCCGGGGCGGACCCGCTGCAGGCCGTTGACGACGATGTTCTCGCCGGACTTCAGACCGCTTTCGACGATGCGCAGACCGTCGGAATTCGGCCCGAGCTTCACCTGGCGATACTCGACCTTGTTGTCGGTGCCGACGACGAAGACGAACTTCTTGTCCTGGTCGGAGCCGATGGCGCGGTCGCTGATCACGAGCTTTTCCTCGGGGTCCGGTTCGCCGATGCGGATGCGGACGAACTGTCCGGGGATCAGCTTGCCGTCGGCGTTTTCGAGCGCCGCGCGTACGCGGATCGTACCGGTTGCCGCATCCACCTCGTTGTTGATGAGCTGGATATGGCCCGTGATCGGCGTGCCCTCGTCGGCGGCGGTGCCGACCTGGACCGGAAGACGTTCGATCGCGTTGCCGCCGGCCGAGGCCGCGAGCTTGGCGAGCGCCGTCGTGACGACCTCTTCGCTGGCGTTGAAGCTCGCATAGATCGGGTCGACCGAGACGAGCGTCGTCAGCACGGGCGAGGCGGAACCGGCGGCGACCAGGTTGCCGGCGGTCACGTCGAGCCGGCCGACGCGGCCGGAGATCGGCGCCCGCACCTCGGTATATTGCAGGTCGAGTTCGGCCGTGCGCAGCGCCGCCTTGGCCGAGCGTACCTCTGCCTGGGCTTCGTCATAGGCGCTGGCGCGCTGGTCGACGCCGCTCTGCGGAATGGCGCTGGTGGTCACCAGCTTGCGGCCGCGCTCGAGTTCGATCTTGGCAAGCGCGACGCGCGCTTCGGCCGCTTCGACCTGGGCCTTCGCCCGTTCGACGGCGGCGGCATAGGGCTCCGGATCGATCGTCACCAGGAGATCGCCCCGTTTGACGAGCGCGCCTTCGCGGAAGTACGCCTTGAGGATGGCGCCGCCGACGCGCGGGCGAACCTCGACACGCTCGATCGCTTCGAGCCTGCCGGAGAATTCTTCCCAGGTGGTGATGCGCTTGGACTGCGCCCGCGCCACCGAAACCGGCACGGCCGGAGGTGGCGCCGCGGCGGTCTCGGTGGCGGCGTCGGCCTCGAAATGCTGCGGCAGGCCGAGCATGACGGCACCACCGCCGGCGACAGACAAAAGGATACTCAGGCCGGCGCCCCAGAGGGCCCGACGGGTCACTGTCGATGTCATCTTTTCTCTCCTTGCCGGTTGGGAGCCGGCGCTTTGCTTTCGATGTCAGATCGAGGGAATGGGCTAGGTGACCGCCCTCGTCTAACGCACCGTCATTTCCGCCGGCTTTGCCCCTGCCTTCTGGAAGAAGCGGGAGAAGATGCCGGTAATTTCCTTCTGCTGCGCCGACCAGCCTTCGCCGGAAGCCGCATTCTGCGGCAGCCATCCGGCTCGTCCGGGCAGGACATGGGACTCAACCATCACGCCGGCCTTGCGCAGACGCTCGGCATAGGCTTCAGCCTCGTCGCGCATCGGACACTCTTCGCTGGTCACGATCAGCGAAGGCACGAGGCCGGCAAGCCGCGTGCAGTGGGCCGGCGCGGCGTAGGGATGGGTGAAGCCACCGCTTTGCCCGAGGTAACGCTGCCAGCCATCGGCGATCGATTGCGCCGAGGACTGCGGACAGTATTGCCGGAACGATTCCGTCGCCAGGCAAGGGTCGAGCATCGGCGACAGCAGGATCTGGCCCTTGAGATCGGTCAGATACTGGTCACGCGCCATCAAAGCGGCGCCGGCGGCAACATTGCCGCCTGCCTCTTCGCCGGCCACGAACAGCGACGACTTCTTGTGCGCGAACTGCGGGCAGCGCGAGCGCATCGACGACAGCATGGCGTAGGCGACATCGAGCGCCGCGGGAAATGGATTGAGGCAGGCCGCGGAATATTCCGGAGAGATCACCACCGCTCCAGCCGCCGCAAGCGCCTCGGCGACGCGCTCGCCGGCGGCGATCGTTCCGCCGACGAAGGAGCCGCCGTGCAGGTGCAACACGACCGGCGGCGGATTGAGCAAAGCTTCGCCGCGGTAGACGCGTGCCGTGCAGCAGCCTTGGCCGGTCTGCATCGTCTCCACTTTGAACAGTTCGCCCATCTCTCTTGCCTTCGGCCAGAGGTCAACCCACATGTGGCGGCGACACGCCACGGTAGGAGAATAGCATTGTCTTCTGTCTGGAATAGTATTTTCAAACTGACTACACTATTCGTATTCTCGAACAATCACGGCTCTTGAAAATGGACCAGCTCACGGCCATGCGCGCGTTCCTCCGGGTCGTCGAAACCGGAAATTTCACCCGCGCCTCCGCTTCGCTGAATATGCCCAAGGCGACGCTGACCAATCTCATTCAGGGATTGGAGGCGCATTTGCGCACAAAACTTTTGAACCGCACCACCCGCCGCGTGCTGGTGACGCCCGATGGTGCGCTCTATTACGAACGCGCCGCACGCCTTTTGACCGATCTCGACGAACTCGACGGCAGCCTTTCCAGCGCCCAGACCTTGCCGAAGGGGCGTTTGCGGGTGGAAATGGCCAGTGCGATTGCCAATCTGATCGTCATTCCGGCCTTGCCCGAGTTCCATAAGCGCTATCCGGATATCCAGATCGATCTCGGTGTTTCCGACAGAACCGTCGACTATGTCGCGGAGAACGTCGATTGCGCCATCCGTGTCGGCACGCTCACCGACCAGTCGCTGATCGCCCGCCGCATTACCGAGATGAGCTTCGTTGCCTGCGCCGCACCGGACTATCTCCAGCGTCACGCAATGCCGCAGCACCCGTCCGATCTGTCGAAGAACTGCTACGTCGTCGGTTACTTCCGGCCGCAGACCGGACAGCAGATGCCGTTCTATTTCAAGCGCGGCAATGAGGAGATCGAGGTGAACGGCCGCTACGCTGTGGCGGCCAATGAAGTGACGACCTATCTCGCCGCTGCTCGCGCCGGCCTGGGCGTCATCCAGGCGCCTCGTTTCATGGTGCGCGACGATCTGGTGTCCGGCGCCATGCGGCCGGTCCTCGAGGACTGGGAGGTCGAACCCATGCCGATCTATCTGGTCTATCCGCCGAACCGGCACCTCAGCAGCCGCCTGCGCGTCTTTGCCGATTGGGTGGTCAAGGTCGTTGCCCAGTCGCAGCTCGATGCCGCCTGATCCTCACCGGTTCCGATCGGCGTCGTAGCGCTCGCGTGCCGCATCCAGTGCGCCGAAATGAGTCTCCGCCCAGCGGTCGAGTACCAGCAGCGTTTCGCTGAGCGAACGGCCGAGCGGGCTCAGGCTGTATTCCACATGCGGCGGCACCGTCTTCTTGTCTTCGCGGATGACCAGGCCGTTGCGCTCCAGCTCCTTCAGCGTCTGCGTCAGCATCTTCTGCGAAATGTCGCCGAGCCTGCGCATCAGCGCGGCATTGCGCATCGGCCCGCCTTCGAGGGCCGAGAGGATCAGCATCGGCCACTTGCCGGCGATCAGTTCCAGCGCATGGCGTGACGAACAGGTCGGATCGAAGACGTCGGGGACGGACGTGGCGGATGTCCGCGTGTCGGGATTATTCATGGTTACCAAAAGGTGCGTAATTGTCATTTGGTACCTATGCTACCAGCTTGTTTGTCATGTGAGAATTCCCAACGGAGACGAACATGGCATGGATCCTTCTGATAGCGGCGAGCCTCATCGAGATCGTCATGGGGCTGGCGCTGAAATATGCTGACGGCTGGACGAAGCTGGTGCCGAGCGCAGTCGGCATCGCCGCTGCTCTCGGCAGCGTCTATCTTCTGACGATTGCGATGCGTGACCTGCCGGCGGGCACGGCCTATGCCGCCTGGACCGGCATCGGCTCGGTCGGCATCACGGTGCTCGGCATCGTGCTCTTCGGGGATCCGGTCTCCTGGCTGCGCGTCACCTGTATCGCGATGATCATCGTCGCCGTCGCCGGCCTGCGCTTTCTGGAGGCCTGAGCCGACAGCGCCCCGAACCCTGTTCACGAAAAAAGCGCCGCGATCGGCTCGCGGCGCTTTGACTGGCTGTGAACTCGCCGTGTCGGCTCAGATCACGATGATATTGGGTCAGGTTGACCCAAATCCTAAACGTGATCGATTCTAATAAGTTGGAGCGGGATGCGGGCGGAAAACCGCACACACTTTTCCTCATCCCGCTCTAGCCCTGGCGGTTCTTGGCGTTGCCCTTGGACTTGGATTTGGGCTTGAAGCCGCCGTCCTTGCCGGCATCCGGCTTGCCCTTCTTCTTGTTGCTCCAGGGCTTGTCGGCGCGCTTTTCCGGCGGCCGATCTTCGGTATAGGCCGGTCCGTCGGAGTAGGCAGGCTTCTTGTCGAACTTGCGTTTCGGCTTGAAGTCCTTGCGCTCGTCGCGCGGGCCATCCTCTGGCCGCGGGCGCTTCTTGGCGAAGGCCGGCTTTTCCTGACGCTGCTGCGAAAGATCGGGCGCACCCGCCAGCGGCTTCACCCGGATACCCTTCTCCAGCGTCTTGTCCTTGCCGATCGCCGACAGGAACCGCTCGGCGCCCTCGGCCGTCATTTCGACGAAGGTCTCTTCCTGCTGCATGCGGATTGCGCCGATGTCGCGCTTGGTCAGCTTGCCATGACGGCAGAGCATCGGGATCAGCCAGCGCGGCTCGGCGCTCTGCTTGCGGCCGACGGACAGCGAGAACCAGCTGCCGTCGCTGAAATCGGCGCGCTCGGCGCCGAAATCCTCACGCGGACCCGACCGCTCGTCGCGGCGCGTCTTGGCACGATTGTCGCCGACGGCAACCTCGACCAGGTCCTCCGGGGCCGAACGTCCCGAGCGGAACTGGCGCACGAAGGCGGCGGCCATCTGTTCGGCGCCGTGCCGTTCGAGCAAGGCGCGCACGATCGCCTGTTCGTCTTCGCGGATCGGCTCGGCAAAGCTCGTGTCGGCAAGCAGGCGCTCGTCGTCACGCTGGCTGACTTCGTCGGCCGACGGTGGCCGCGCCCAGGTCGCGGTGATCCGGCCGCCGTCGAGCAGCCGCTCGGCCTTGCGGCGCTGGTTGACCGGTACGATCAGTGCGCTGATGCCCTTCTGGCCCGCGCGTCCGGTGCGGCCGCTGCGGTGAAGCAGCGTCTCGGAGTTGGTCGGGAGATCCGCGTGAATGACCAGTTCCAGGCCCGGCAGGTCGATGCCGCGGGCGGCGACGTCGGTGGCGATGCAGACTCGGGCGCGGCCGTCGCGCATGGCCTGCAGCGCATGGGTGCGCTCGTTCTGGCTGAGTTCGCCGGAGAGTGCCACCACCGAGAAGCCGCGATTGTTGAAGCGAGCCGTCAGATGGTTGACAGCGGCGCGCGTCGAACAGAAGACGATCGCGTTTCTGGCCTCGTAGTAGCGCAGCACGTTGATGATCGCGTTTTCGCGATCGTTCGGCGCCACCGTCAGGGCGCGATACTCGATATCGACATGCTGCTTCTGTTCGGAAGCGGTGCTGATGCGCACGGCATCGCGCTGGTAGTTCTTGGCAAGGGTGGCGATCGATTTCGGAACGGTTGCCGAGAACATCAGCGTGCGACGATCGTCAGGCGATTCCTCGAGAATGAATTCGAGGTCCTCGCGGAAGCCGAGGTCGAGCATCTCGTCGGCCTCGTCGAGCACGATGGCGCGGAGCGACGAAATGTCGAGCGAATTGCGGCGGATATGGTCGCAGAGACGTCCGGGCGTGCCGACGACGATGTGGGCGCCGCGCTCCAGCGCCCGCTTCTCGGTGCGCATGTCCATGCCGCCGACGCAGGAAGCGATGGTCGCGCCGGTCTCACCGTAGAGCCATTCGAGCTCGCGCTTGACCTGCAGCGCCAGCTCGCGTGTCGGCGCGATCGCCAGCGCCAGCGGTGCGCCGGCCGGGCCGAAGCGGCGCCCGTCACCGAGCAAGGTCGGCGCCAGCGCCAGGCCGAAGGCGACGGTCTTGCCGGAACCGGTCTGCGCCGAGACGAGCGCGTCCCTGTCGGCGAGTTCCGGATCGCGCATCGCCTTTTGAACGGGCGTCAATTCATTGTAACCGCGTTTTGCCAACGCCTCGGCGATCGCAGGCGCGATCCCTTCGAACTCAATCATATCTTGTCTTTCGGATTTCGGTCGTCATGCCCTGGACGAGGAGGATCGTCACAGGCGCCAATTGCCGCGGCCAACACGTCGCGGGCCTGTCATGGCGCGCTACATACGCGGTCGCGCGGTTCTTGTACAGGGGGCGAACGTCAGGGGCCGGGTTCGTCGCTATGGGCGCCGAACTCGTTCGGTCCCGGCTCTCCCGGCCACAGGCAGAGCGCAATGAAAACCACGGGGCTCAGGACGGGAATGAACAGGCAGAGGGACAGCGGGCCAGGGTAGCCGATATCGTGCAGGCGCTTGATCGCCAGCATGGCGATCGACGGCAGCGAAATGAGAGCCGAGACGACGAACGCCAGCGTCCAGAGGGCCAGCGCCGTCTCGTGTTCTTCGTTGGCGACCATCCTGGCGACGACGAAACCGCCGATCAGGAACCAGAACAGCCACGACAGAAAGAAGGGCAGGCGGCCGATGCGACCGGAGGGGCTGAAGAACAGCCAGGTCATGCTCGGCTGTGGCCCCTCCGGTGTCATCGCATCAGTCTCGAAGCAGTTCGTTGATGCCGGTCTTCGAGCGCGTCTTCTCGTCGACGCGCTTGACGATGACAGCGCAATAGAGGTTGGGCGCCGGCTGGCCGTTGGCCATGGTCGAGCCCGACGGCATCGAACCGGCGACGACGACGGAGTAGGGTGGAACCTCGCCGTAGGTCACTTCGCCGGTGGCGCGGTCGACGATCTTGGTCGATTTGCCGATGAAGACACCCATGCCGAGAACGGAGCCCTCACGCACGATGCAGCCTTCGACGACCTCCGAGCGGGCGCCGATGAAGCAATTGTCCTCGATGATCGTCGGGCCGGCCTGCATCGGCTCCAGAACGCCGCCAATGCCGACGCCGCCCGAAAGGTGCACGTTCTTGCCGATCTGGGCGCAGGAGCCGACAGTCGCCCAGGTATCGACCATCGTGCCTTCACCGACATAGGCGCCGAGATTGACGAAGGAAGGCATCAGGATCGCATTGGGGGCGATATAGGCCGAGCGGCGTACGACGCAATTCGGAACGGCGCGGAAGCCGGCCTTCTCGAACTCGTTGACGCTCCAGCCGTCGAACTTCGACGGTACCTTATCCCACCAGACGGACTGGCCCGGGCCACCCTTGACGATCTCCATCGGGTTGAGGCGGAAGGACAGGAGCACTGCTTTTTTCAGCCATTGATTTACCGTCCACACGCCATCCTCGCCGCGCTGTGCGACACGGGCCTTGCCGCTGTCGAGCAGGTTGAGCGCCGTCTCGACGGCATCGCGCACCGGGCCGCGCGTAGCGGTGTTCACGGAATCGCGGTCTTCAAAGGCGGTCTCGATCGTCTGCGACAGGGAGGCGAGGTCGTGGTTGGTCATCGGAATTCCTTAAAGTTCGGCGGTTATCCTGCGAAAGCTCTACTGCATAATTCCTTAAATCGGAATCGATTTGAGGACAAAATTGCGCAGCAGATCTGGCCGTTGCGGCGACCTTGGTGCGTGCAAAAGAACGCGTGGCCCTTAGAGCATGTTCCTGAAAAGTTGAAGGGCTTTTCGGGTCCCTTGGGCCGCAAGGGCTTGGCAAAGTCGGGCGACTCCGGCACTACAGCGCCGCGCACCTGTGCGAGATGCGCAAGGGCCGCGGCAGCGCCTTGGTCTGCTGCGCCATTTCCGGAATCGATCCGGGAAATGCGCATACGGCCTTCATGATCGAGAAATGAGGATAGGACGCGTCTGGACGAGATGCCGATTGTCCGGAACGCGACGGGAAAGACGACACGATGGCACGCATGAAGAAGCGCGCCCTGCGCCGCAAGGACGGGGTCTGGGATCCACTGGCCGACAGCTCGCAGAGCCGGCAGCGAGCGTTGACGGTTCCGGTCACGCCACAATCCGCCTCACCGTCCTATCGCCTCGCCTATATCGACGACGATTTCCTTTGCCGCGAGGAGCTGCGCCCGGTGCGGCTGCAGCTCGAACTGCTGAAGACCGAGATGATGCTGGAAGAGCGCGGCATCAACTCGACCGTGGTGATGTTCGGTGGCGCCCGCATCCCCGAGCCCGGCGGCGATGCCTGGGCGGCAAAGAACGAGACACAGCGCAAGAACCTCGAAGCCGCCTCGGTCTATTACGAGGAAGCGCGCAAGTTCGCGCGGATTTGCTCCGAGCATTCGGCCAAGCTGCACTACAAGGAATATGTGGTCGTCACAGGCGGTGGACCGGGCGTGATGGAGGCAGGCAACCGCGGCGCCGACGATGTCGGTGCACCGTCGATCGGCCTGAACATCGTGCTGCCGCACGAGCAGGCGCCGAACCGCTTCGTGACGCCAGAACTGTCGTTCAACTTCCACTACTTCGCCATCCGCAAGATGCATTTCCTCTTGCGCGCCAAGGCCGTCACCGTCTTCCCCGGTGGCTTCGGTACGCTCGATGAACTCTTTGAAACGATGACGCTGATGCAGACCGGACGCCTGGCGCTGGTGCCGCTCGTTCTCTTCGGCGAAAAGTTCTGGCGTTCGATCATCAACTTCGAGGCGCTGGCCGAGTTCGGCACGATCGCGCCCAATGACATCGATCTGGTGCATTTCGTCGAAACGGCGGACGAGGCCTGGGAGATCATTTCCCGCTTCTATGAAACCGTCGATCCGAAGTCGGTGCCGATGGCGAACGGACGACGCTGAGCGGCCCCGCGCTACCTCGGATACGCTCATAGCCCCTCGCGGGGGCAAGGGGCTATGAGCCAGGCAGGAGCCTCTCCACCGGGCGGTGGGGAGAGGGGGCTCCCGTCAGATCTTCCTGGTGAAGTCGGCGGCGTCGATGACGCCGTCGCCGTTCTTGTCGCGGCGCTTGAACATGGCCTCGGCGGCGCTCGAAACTTCGCTGGTGCTCAGGGAGCCGTTGCCGTCGGTGTCGACACGCTTGAAGGCTTTCGGCCGCAGGCCCGGCAGCATGCCGGGGTGGACTTCCTTAAGCTTGGCAAGTGCCGTTTCGCGCTCCGTGCCGCTCTTGTCCTTGGCTTCACGCCAGGCTTTGCGCGCCTCGCGGAAGGCTTCGCGCTTTGCCTTCATCTCGTCGGCGCTGATCTGGCCATCACCGTCGGCGTCGAAGGTCTTGAAGTTGGTGGCGATACGCGCCTGGAACTCGGCAAGCGAAACCTTCTGGTCCTTGTCGGAGTCGAGCCGCTGGATCATGCGCTCGGCCCGCTGTTCCGGCGTCATCTTTTCGCGCGCTGCAAAGGAGGGGGCGGCCATTCCGGTGACGGCTACGGCCAGCGCGGTCACACCGAGGATCAGGGTCTTCTTCGACATCATGCTTCCTTTCGATCGGGTTGTCCTGATCGAAAGGATAGCCGGAGGCGCGCGCGGCACCAGTTAAACTTTTGTAATTTAAGTCATTGGCCAAAAGGGGTTTTTCGGCGGCCGAATTGTGTCGAAGCGGGATGGGAATTCTGCTTGCGGGCTTTCGCCCGCGTCCCGTTCCAACCCGCCGCGGTCTAGAGATCGGTGACCAGACGGCGCAGGAAGCTGGTGAGATCTTCCGTCACGTAGTCGATCTGCTCGTCCGTGTCGTTCGATTTTTCCCAGGATTCGGCAAAGGTGTATTCGAGATTGCGCGGCACCAGCAGCACCGTCGTCATCCCGAGCGCCTTCGGCACCAGGAGGTTGCGCGGCAGATCCTCGAACATCGCGGCATTCCGGGTGTCGACCCGATGCAGGCTCATGAACTTGTCATAGGTTTCACCGGCCGGCTTCGGTACGAAATCGGCGGCGACGATGTCGAAGATGTCGTCGAAATGATCGAGGATCCCGAGCGCCCGTGCCGTCATCTCCGCATGGGCGACGCTGCCGTTGGTGAAGATGAACTTGCGGCCGGGAAGCGACCTGATGGCTTCGCCGAGCGCCGGATCCGGCGGAACGATCGAGTAGTCGATCGCATGCGCCTGCTCGAGGAACTCGTTCGGGTCGACGCCGTGGTTGACCATCAGGCCTTTGAGCGTCGTGCCGTGGTCGCGGTAGTAGTCTTTCTGCAGCTTCTTCGCATCGGCCGGGTCCAGCGACAAGAGCTTCGCCACATAGGCCGTCATGTTGCGGTCGATCTGCGCGAACAGATTGACGTGGTGCGGATAGAGTGTGTTGTCGAGGTCGAACACCCAGTCGGTGACATGGGCGAAGTCGGAATGGTTCGGCAGGCGGTCGAGCTTTTTCATGACCGCCTTATGACATGGGGAAAGGTGACGGCAAATGAGAAAAATGCAGATCGCTGCTCGGGCAGCAATGCCGGCGCATGGAATTCCACTTTGAATTGTCAAAACGGCGTGGCATCTTCCTGCACGCGGTTTTGGCTCGGGGATGCAGGTGCCAATGTCGGACGAATTGATCTATCTGCTTTTCCTGTTCGGGTTCTATACGCTCACCGTCGTCACCTATTTTGCCTTTGGCTACGGCCTGACCTGGTTCAACGAACGCAATCACGAGCGAAAGATCCAGAAAGGGCGCGGCTCCGACAGGCGGCGCAGCGCCGAAATCCGCCAGAGCCTGGCATCGATGTTCAGCGCCTGCCTGCCGCTGACGATCGGCCTCTACGCCCAGCAGAAGGGCTGGGCACCGGCGCCCTGGGCCCTCAATTGGTGGGCGGCAGTCCCGCTCTTCGTGTCGTGCATGTTCCTCTACGACACCTGGTTCTATTTCATGCACCGGTTGCTGCACACCAAGTGGCTCTATCCGCTGCACGCTCTTCACCACAAAAGCGTCGCGCCAACGATCTGGAGCACCTATTCGGAGGATGTCTTCGACAACTTCCTCTTGCAGAGTTACTCGGCCGTCGTCGTTTTCATCGTCCCGTTTCCGCCCGCGATCCTCATCGGGCACCGGCTGTTCGAACATTTCAACGGCATGTTCGGGCATTGCGGCTTCGAGTATTTCGCAGCGTCGACGGCACGTTACCCTTCGCCGCTGTTGTGCACGACGTTCCACGATCAGCACCATTCCGCGTTCCGCTACAACTACGGCAACTATTTCTCGTTCTGGGACCGCGTGCTGGGAACGATCTCGCCGCACTACGATCAGCGGGTGAAGACGTTTGAAGAAGAAGCGCCGCCGCTCACCTTCAAGCAGGTCAATCTTCCCGTGGAGGCCGTCGAAAAGGCAGACTGAACGCCGTGAGACGGAGTCCTTGGCAATGGCCGGACCCGCGTGTTAGATGGCCCGATCTTCCTTGCAACAGTGAAGTGATCCAACGCTCTGAAATTGCGCAATTTCAGGCGAACGACCGTTTCACGCTCTTCCTGAATTGCTCTTCCTCGCAGCCATGGAAACCTGGGTCCTCATCACCGTCGCAGCGGCATTCCTTCAGAATGTCCGCTCCGCAATGCAGAAACATCTGAAAGGCGTCATGGGAACGACCGGCGCGACCTTCGTGCGCTTCGGCTTCGGCCTGCCCTTCGCCGTCCTCTATCTGTTTCTGCTCTGGCAAGTGGCGGGTCGTCCGCTCCCGCTACCAAATGGCACCTTCTTCCTCTGGGCCGTCATCGGCGGGCTGGCGCAGATCGCTGCGACCTTCCTGCTCGTCCACCTCTTCTCCTTCCGCAATTTTGCCGTCGGCACCGCCTATTCGCGCACCGAGCCGGCGCAGGCGGCAGTGTTTGGCCTCATCTTCCTCGGGGAAAAGGCAAGCCAGGGGACCCTGGTGGCGATCGCCATCTCGGTGGTCGGCGTGATGCTGATCTCGGTCGCGCGGACGACCCTGAGCCCGCGAACGCTCGTAACCTCGGTGTTCAGCCGCACGGCAGGCATCGGTCTGCTCTCGGGCACGTTCTTTGGCCTTTCGGCCGTTTCCTATCGTTCGGCCTCACTGGCGCTCGCGCCGAGCCTGCCGGCGCCCGACTATATGATGCAGGCGAGCTATACGCTCGGTTTCGTCATCCTGCTGCAGACCGTGATCATGCTGACCTGGATCGTGCTTCGCGAGCGAGACGAACTGCCGCGCATCGCCGCCGCCTGGAAACCGGCCTTCGTCGTCGGCTTCGTCGGTGCCTCCGCCTCCTTCGGCTGGTTCATGGCGATGACGCTGCAGCAGGCCGCCGTCGTCAAGGTGGTGGCTCAGGTGGAAATGCTCTTCACCTTCGCCTCGTCCTTCTTCATCTTCCGCGAATGGATCAACCGGCTCGAACTTTTCGGCTGCCTGTTGATCGTGCTCGGCGTCGTGATGCTCGTACTGATCTGAAAACTCGTGCTGATCTGAAAAAATAGGCGCCCGAAAACCGGCGCCCCATCGGATCCAGGCATGGTAGAACGGCGGCATGTTGTTCGATCTTCCCTCCGACGAAACGCTTTACGACGCCCTGATTGCGCGAAGCACCGAATACGAAGGCGCAGCCTTCGTTTGCGTCAAGACGACAGGTGTCTTCTGCCGCCTGTCCTGCCCCGCCCGCAAACCGAAGCGCGAGAACACGATCTTCGTGGGCTCCATCGGGACCTGCCTGGAGACGGGCTTCCGTCCGTGTCAGCGTTGCCGACCGCTCGCCACGTACGGCGCCAAGGATCCGCTCGTCGAAGACCTGCTGCAGGCGCTGGAGGCGGCACCGGAGCGCCGCTGGAGCGAGGACGATCTCGTTCGCCGCGGGCTCGATCCGTCGACCGTCCGGCGCGCTTTCAAGCGCAATCTCGGCATCACCTTCCTCGACCTCGCGCGCCATCGCCGCCTGGGGCTCGCCGCCCGCCAGCTCGCAGACGGCGGAAGGGTGATCGACGCCCAGCTCGAAGCCGGTTACGAATCGCCGAGCGGCTTTCGCGCCGCATTCCAGAACCTGCTTGGTGACGCACCGGTGGCGGCGCAGGGTAGGGCCTTGCTCTTCTCCGACTGGATCGAAACGCCGCTGGGGCCCATGGTTGCCGTCGCCGATGCCACGCACCTGCACCTGCTCGAGTTCCACGACCGCAAGGCGCTGCCAACGGAACTGGAGAAACTGAAAAAGGACACACGTTCGGCCATCGTGCCTGGCAGGACAGCGCCGATCGACCAGATCGAAAGCGAATTGAAAGCCTATTTCTCTGGCCAGGCATGTGCTTTTGAAACGCCGCTTGCGCCCGGCGGCACCGCCTTCGAGCGCAACGTTTGGGCGCAGCTCGCAAAAATTCCCGCCGGTGAAACGCGATCCTATGGTGACATTGCCCGCGAGGTCGATACGATCCGGGCCGTTCGTGCCGTGGCCAAGGCCAACGGTTCCAACCGGATTGCCATTGTCATCCCCTGCCACCGCTGCATCGGTTCGGATGGTTCACTGACGGGATATGGCGGCGGGCTCTGGCGGAAGCAATGGCTGCTCCGGCACGAAGGCAAGGCAGTCACTCAGTGAAACGGCGCGATTCCGGGCGGAAGGCAGCTGTCACCGCGCTCCAGGAATACGCGCTCATGGGCTTCGTGGAGGAAATACGATGAACCAGAAGGAAAAGGCGGTCGCCTTTGCTGCCCTGCACCGGAAGGGCGATCCGGTGGTGCTCTACAACATCTGGGACGCCGGCAGTGCCAAGGCCGTGGCCGAAGCCGGCGCCAAGGCGCTTGCGACCGGGAGCTGGTCGGTGGCCGCGGCCCATGGGTTCGGCGATGGCGAGAAGGTGCCGATGGCCTGGCTCGCCGACGTGGCGCGGCTGATCGTTGCCTCCACGGAACTGCCCGTCACGGTGGACTTCGAGGGTGCCTATTCCGACGATCCGGCAACCGGCGCTGCCAACGTTTCCCGCATCCTCGACGTCGGTGCCATCGGCATCAACTTCGAAGATCAGATTGTCGGCAAGGGCGGTATGCATCCGGTAGAAAAGCAGGCGGCGCGCATCCGTGCCATCCGCGAGATGGCCGACCGGCGGGGCATCCCGCTGTTCATCAACGCGCGCACCGACCTGTTCCTGCAGGAAGGCGACGAGACGCGGCATGCCGGCCTCGTCGACGAGGCGATCGCGCGCGGCAGGGCCTATGCCGAAGCGGGCGCCAACGGCTTCTTCGTGCCGTGGCTGGTCGATGAAGACCTGATCGCCAAGGTCTGCGCCGCCTCCAGCCTGCCGGTCAACATCATGATGCGGCCGGCCGCCCCGGATCTGAAGGCGCTCGCCCGCGCCGGCGTCGCGCGCATCAGCTATGGCCCCGGCCCCTACCGGGCGATGATGGAAAAGTTGAAGGCTGCGGCGACGGAGATCTACAAGGGCTGATCGGATATCGCCCCTTCAAAAGGAAAGCGGGAGAAGGCCTTGAGCCTCTCCCGCTTCTTTGTTTGCTACCAGGTCGCTTAAGCTGCTCACGGCACGATCAGCGTGCCGGCGCCGCGCTCGGTGAAGATTTCGAGCAGCACCGAATGGGCCGTCTTGCCATTGAGGATGACGACGCCCTGGACGCCCGCCTTGATCGCGTCGATGCAGGTCTCGACCTTCGGGATCATGCCGCCGGAGATCGTGCCGTCGGCGATCAATGCGCGGGCCTGGGCGACCGAGAGTTCCTTGATCAGGTTGCCCTGCTTGTCGAGAACGCCCGGAACGTCCGTCAGGAACAGAAGGCGTGTGGCGTTCAGCGCACCGGCGATCGCACCGGCGAAGGTGTCGGCATTGATGTTGTAGGTGTGACCGTCGCGGCCCGGTGCCACCGGCGCGATGACCGGGATCATTTCCGAGCGGGCGAGCAGGTCGATCAGCGTGCGGTCGACTTCGACCACTTCGCCGACGAAGCCGAGGTCGAGGACGCGCTCGATATTGGAGTCCGGGTCCTTGATGGTCTTGCGGGCCTTTTCGGCGAAGACCATGTTGCCGTCCTTGCCGCAAAGGCCGATCGCCCACTCGCCCGTCTGGTTGATGAGCGCGACGATCTCCTTGTTGATCGAGCCGGCAAGCACCATCTCGACGATCTCGACCGTCTTCTCGTCGGTGACGCGCAGGCCGCCCTCGAACTTCGATTCGATGCCCATCTTCGTCAGCATCGCGCCGATCTGCGGGCCGCCGCCATGCACGACGATCGGGTTGACGCCTGACTGCTTCAACAGTGCGATGTCACTGGCAAAGGCGCGGCCGAGCTCGGTGTTGCCCATGGCGTGGCCGCCATATTTGACGACGATCGTCTTGTTTTCGTAACGCTGCATGTAAGGCAGGGCCTGGGTGAGCAGGCGTGCCTGGATTTCACTTTCATTGGCGGACATGGCGGACCCTCGAAATATACCGGCTGCTGTTTAGCGCAAGTTCCGGACCGATGGAATGATCGGCGAGCAAGATAAAACCGGAATGACAAGGCTGGTACGCGCCGCATCGTGCCCTACCTTGTCGACAGGTGCAAACCAGCAGGGAACGCGATTGACGAAGCCCACAATTTGGCTGATCCTGCTGCGGATCCGGAAAAATCGGCGGTTTTCGAGCGTACGGGGCAGGCGGATCGATGCCTGCAGGAAGGAGCTCGAAGGACTGCAGGCACTGTGCGGCGAAAGTCCTGCTTGCCGGGAGGTGGAGGAGGTTTTCACAACGCGCTGGACACGATGCGGTCTTGGTTGAGGCGTAGCCTCATGAAGGTACGAGAGCGTAGGGAGCGATGACTGCACCAACCCCAGAGGGCCGGGATTTCCGCCGCGACGAAGTGATCGCCGGGGAATATGTGCTCGGCGTCCTGTCTGCCGACGACCGCCGCAAGGTCGAGGCCCGCCTTGTCTCCGATCGCAATTTTGCCGCCATGGTCGACCGGTGGCAGAGCAATCTATCGTCCTTCGATGAAGCCTACGAAGCGCTCGCGCCGCCTCCCAGAATGCTTTCCGCCAGCGAGCGGCGGTTTATCGAGCAGTCGAGACCAGCATCGGTGGGGCAACGCCGAGGGCTCTGGAGGTCGCTGGCACTGTGGCGCAACCTCGCGCTGGCGTCGCTCGCGGCCCTCGCGATAATGGGTGCTTCCATGGCCGGTCTCTTCGAGGCGCCGACGACCAAAGCGTCGCTGGTGGCCGAATTGTCAGGCAAGGGCAATGCCATCGACCTCGTCGCCCGCTTCGACCGGGTCACGGGTCATCTGAAATTGACGCCGATTGCCGCTATGCAGCCTGAGCAGAAATCCCTCGAACTCTGGCTTGTCAACGGCAACAATCCTGCGATCTCGCTTGGCGTTCTGCCGCAGACGGGCGAGGGCGAGATCGCCGTTCCGTCCCTGTATCAGGAAAGAATGTCCGCCGGATCGGTCTTCGCCGTCAGCGTCGAGGCCCCGGGAGGATCGCCGACCGGATTGCCGACGGGGCCATTTATCGCTGTCGGCAAGGCGCGAAAGTTCTGACCTCGAGCACGGGGCCGAAAGGAGGTCCATGATCAGTCGGCGCGTCCTTTTGATGGCAGGTACTACCGTGCTCACCGCGGCGGCGGCGACCCGTGGCTTCACGTCCTTTGCCTCGGCGAGTGCGGCGCAGGCCTTCGAAATCGTCAAGACCGATGACGAATGGCGGGCGATCCTGACGGACGACCAGTACCGGATCCTGCGGCATGAGGATACGGAGCGTCCCTTCACCAGCGCGCTCAACCACGAGAAGCGCAAGGGCATCTTCCAATGTGCCGGCTGTGCGCTTCCACTTTATTCTTCCGAGGCGAAGTATGACAGCGGCACCGGTTGGCCGAGCTTCTGGCAATCACTGCCCGGTGCCGTGGCAACGCGAACGGATACGTCCCTGTTCATGACCCGCACGGAGTGCCATTGCCGCCGCTGCGGCGGGCACCTTGGCCATATTTTCGATGACGGACCACCGCCGACCGGCAAGCGCCATTGCATCAATGGCCTGGCGCTTGCCTTCGTACCGGCGGTCAAATCCAGCTAAGCAGTCTTGCTGGGGGAGCGTAGCGTCGGACGTTCAGAACGACCCGGCCGGCGGCGAGGCTGCGGCTGCGCCGGAAAGCGCTGCCTGCAGCTTTTTCTCCTGCTCCGGCGAAAGCGACGTCTTCAGGACACGGCCGCGCAGATCCGGGAATTCGGCGAGCACCTTCTCGGGCTGGACCTTGCGCACGAGGATGAACAGTGCCGAGGAATTGTTCGGGATGGTGTTGCCGAGCGATTTGATGAACTCGTCGTCGATGCCGTAGTCGGTCAGCGATCCGGAAAGGGCGCCGGCACCGGCGCCGAGCGCGCCGCCGATCGCAAAGCCCGCCAGCGGGTTGAGGAACAGAAGACCGACGAGCCCGCCCCAGAGCGAACCGGAAAGCAGCCCGGACGTTGCGCCGACAGCCGTCAGGTTCAGGCTCTGCTTGAGATGAACCTTGCCTTCCGTGTCGCGCACGACGACGACCGCGTCCTCGAGGTCGATCAGGTATTCCTTCTTCAGCCCGGCGAGCCGGACCAGAACCCTGTCGGCTTCCTCAGGGGAATCGAATCCGACAACGATCAATTCGGACATGTGTCTCTCCTATCTCTGGCCGCGCCACCGATCCGGACGCAACGCAGAGATAGAGCATATTGCATGTCGGGGTAGTGACAGAGATCAAAGACTTTGAGCTGATTGACCTCTGCGCGGCGCGCACGTCACGGTGCGCTTCGAACGGTTTCTGGGATCGCCTTAGCGGGCGATCGCCGTGCCGATCGCGGCGCGCAGTTCGTCGATGCCCTCGCCCTTTTCTGAGGAGGTTGAAAGTACCTCGGGGAAGGCGGCGGGGCGCTTCTTGATCTTGTCGAGCGTTTCGGCGATCAGCCGCGGCACGCCGGCGGCCTTGATCTTGTCGGTCTTGGTGAGCACGATCTGGTAGGAGACGGCCGCCTTGTCGAGCAGGCCGAGGACCTCCTCGTCGTTCTTCTTGATGCCGTGCCGGGCATCGATCAGCACATAGACGCGCTTCAGCGTCGAGCGGCCGCGCAGATAGTCGAACACCAGCTTCGTCCAGGCGTCGACCTGCTCCTTCGGCGCCTGGGCATAGCCGTAGCCGGGCATATCGACGAGCGCCATCGGCGGCAGATCGTCGGCCTCGCCCGAAAATCCGTCGGGCACGAAATAGTTGAGCTCTTGCGTGCGGCCCGGCGTGTTCGAGGTCCTCGCCAGTCCCTTGTGGCCGACCAGGGCATTGATCAGTGACGACTTGCCGACGTTCGAGCGGCCGGCAAAGGCGATTTCCACCGGCCCTTCCGGCGGCAGGAATTTCATGGCGGGCACGCCGCGAATGAAAATCCACGGCCGGCCGAACAGCGGCTTGTCGTCTTTGGTTCTGGTTTCGGCCATCGGCGGTCGGTCCTTCATCGAGAAAGCTCATGGCTTCCCGGTTTTGGCCGTGGATGTCAAGGCGTCGGCGTGCGGACCGGCCGCATGGGGATGGTTTGCGCCCGCCGGAACTCGCTGAAGAGATAGGCAAGCAGCGCCAGGAAGATGAAGGTGCCGCCGACGATCGTCCGGCCGCTCGGTACTTCGCCGTGGATGATCGCGACCCAGGCGGGACCGAGCACGGTCTCGGCGGTGCCGAGCAGCGCCGCCAGCGCCGAAGGCACCAGCCGGGCGCCGGTGACGAAGAGCGCCATGCCAAGCCCAAGGTTGAAGGCGCCGAAGACGAAGAGCAGGGCGAGCTCGCTCGAAGTCACCGCAAGCCCGGACGACTGGCTTGCCGCAATGGCGCTGGCGGCGAAGCAGCCGAAGCAGGTGGCCGGCGTCATCCGCACGTGCGGGTAGCGGCGCGTGATGACGGTTGCCAGCGCGAAGACCACGGGGATCAGCAGTGCCAGCGCATCGCCGATCGGCGACACGCTGCCCGTCAGGCTCTCCGACACCATGATCGCGACCCCGACGATGACGGCGGTAATCGCGCCCCAGGTGAAACGCGAGACCCGTTCGCGAAACAGAACCCAGCTCATCAGCGCTGCAAACAGCGGCACGCCGGCGCCGAGCAGCACGACATTGGCGATGGTCGTGTAGGAAATGGCGATGATGAAGGAGGTTGAAGCAATGGTGAAGCAGAGTCCGACAGCGACCCCCGGCCAGCCCATGCCCTTGAAAAGCGCAAGCGTACCGCGTGGTCCGTCGCGCACCAGCATGAAGGCGAGCAGGAAGAGGCCGGCGAAGAGGCAACGCCAGAAAACGATCGTCCAGCTGTCGGGGATCTCCAGGAACCGGGCGATCGCCCCTCCGAAGCTCCAGAAGAAGGCGGAGCCGAAGACGAGCAGGGCGCCAAGCTTCTCGCTGGCGGCGAACGGAGCGGAGGTGGCCGACGGGTCGGTCATGGCAAATTGTCCTGGAGCGAGGCGCAGTGATTTCGATAGCGCCTGATGCCTGCCCTGCGCGCCCGCGTCAACGCCATAACGTGTCGCGCGCTGGCGTCAAAACGAAAGAGCCCCGGACCTTGGGTCCGGGGCTCTGGGATTGTCGTGGCGGCTGGCGTCATTCCGCCGGCTTGGGCTTCTTTGTGAACAGGCTCTTCAGGTTGTCCAAGAGCTCGATCTTCACGCCCTGGCGCTTCATGATGATCGACTGCTGCAGCACCGAAAGGGTGTTGTTCCAGGCCCAGTAGATCACTAGGCCGGCCGGGAAGGATGCCAGCATGAAGGTGAAGACCACGGGCATCCAGGTGAACAGCATTGCCTGGGTCGGGTCCGGAGGCGTCGGGTTCATGCGCATCTGCACGAACATCGTGATGCCCATGATGATCGGCCAGACGCCGAGATGCAGGAAGGCTGGACCGTCGAAGGGCAGCAGGCCGAAGAGGTTGACGATCGTTGTCGGATCGGGTGCCGAGAGGTCGCGGATCCAGCCGAAGAACGGCGCGTGGCGCATCTCGATGGTGATGTAGATCACCTTGTAGAGCGCGAAGAACACCGGGATCTGGATGAGGATCGGCCAGCAGCCCGCCAGCGGATTGATCTTCTCTTCCTTGTAGAGCTGCATCATCGCCTGCTGCAGGCCCATGCGGTCGTCGCCGAACTTCTTCTTCAGTTCTTCCATCTTCGGCTGAACCTTCTTCATGTTCGCCATCGATGCGTATTGCTTGTTGGCGAGCGGGAAGAAGAGACCCTTGACGACGATCGTGGTGATCAGGATCGCGATGCCGAAGTTGCCGAACAGACGGAAGAAGAAATCCATCATTTTGAACATCGGCTTGGTGATGAAGTAGAACCAGCCCCAGTCGATCAGCTTGTCGAAGTTGGGGATCGAGTAAGCGACCTCGTAATTGTCGACAACGGGAACTTCCTTGGCGCCGGCGAAAACGAGGTTCTTGACCTCGGACGTCTGGCCCGCGGCGATGGTGACGGCATCGCTCTTATAGTCACTCTGGTAGCGGCCGCGACCATCGGTGAAGTGCGAAAAGCGGGTGTCGTAAGGGGTCGCCTGCGGCGGGACGATCGCAGTCGCCCAGTATTTGTCGGTGATGCCGAGCCAGCCGCCGGTCGCCTTGCCCGGCTCGACAGCCTTGTCGTCCTCGATCTTCGAATAGCCGACTTCCTGCAGGCCGTTTTCGCCAATGACGCCGATGAAGCCTTCGTGCAGCACGTAGATGCTCGGTGTCGTCGGCTTGTTGAAGCGAGTCACGCGGCCATAGGAGGAAAGGGTCAAGGGCTCGGCCGCACCGTTCTTGATGCTGTCGACCACCTGGAACATGTAGTGCTCGTCGACCGAGATCGTGCGGGTGAAGGTGACGCCCTTCTCGTTGGTGAAGGTCAGCGTTACCGGGGTCGCAGCGGTGAGCTTGTCGCCGCCGGAAAGCGTCCAGACGGTCTGCGGGCCCGGCACGCTGCCGGTCGCATCGCTGCCGACATAACCGAGTTCGGCAAAGTAACCGTCGGTCGTCTCGGCCGGGCTGAAGAGAGTGATGACCGGGCTCTTCGGATCGACCGTCTCGCGGTATTCCTTGAGCTTGAGGTCGTCGAAACGGGCACCGGTCAGGTTGATGGAGCCGGAAACAGCCGGCGTGTCGATCGCAACGCGCGCCGATTTGGCAATTGCCTGGTCACGGTTTTCACCAGTGCCCGGAATTGCGCCGCTGCCCGGCAGAGCCTGCCCCGATGTCGCCGGTTGGGTACCGGGCTGGGGCTTGGCCTGTTGTCCCAGCTGCGCCTGTTCCGCGGCGATGCGGTCCCTCTCCATCTTCGGATTGACGTAAAGGAACTGCCAGGCAATGAGGATCAGCACGGACAGGCCAATCGCCACGAAATAGTTGCGGTTTTTTTCCATCATGGTTTCCTGGAACCGGCCGGCGGCCGCTTCTGTTTCGGCTTGTTTTCGATGCGCTCGCGAAGCCCCCGGGTCAAGGCGTCGAAGGGGGCGTTCAGGAGATCGCGTCGGGCGACAATCACATAGTCGTGTCCGGGTTTCATTGCAAACCCGGCGGAAAGCCGCACCGCCTCTTTCAGGCGTCGGCGCATCCGGTTTCGCTCGACGGCATTGCCGTGTTTCTTGGTAACGGTGAAGCCGACGCGGGCCTCGCCTTCCGGATCGTTGCGGTCGAGCACTTCGAGGAGAAACAGCGGGCCTCTACGGCTTTCTCCTGCCCGAACGGCCAAAAACTGCGGACGGCTTTTCAGCCGCCCGACAGTCGTTTTGTCTTTATCTGACGTCATGTGCCCGGACACTGGTTTCGGGCAGTTTCGGCTTAAGCCGAAAGACGCTTGCGGCCACGAGCCCGGCGGGCTGCGAGGACCTTCTGGCCACCCTTGGTAGCCATACGCGAACGGAAGCCGTGGCGACGCTTGCGGACAAGCTTGGACGGTTGGTAGGTACGCTTCATTTATTTAATACCGCGGTGTGCGGCCCTTCTTGGGTTTGCGTGTAGCAAGGAGCGTTTACGTTACCGGGCACGGCTCCGCCTTCTCGGGCAGGAGGGCTTGACCGGACGTGCGCGGCTTATAAGAGGAAAATTCCCGCAAAGTCAATTGCGGCCGGCGATTCAGTGGCAGCGGCATCGCAAAAGTGACTGGCGCGCTCGATCGAGGCGATTCATACGCGCGCGAAAAGGCGTGCAACTAGCCGAGATTGGTAAACAGAACGCTAATCGGCGCTCCCCAGAATGCCGGCCGGCGCGACGACCTTTGTTAACCAGGGCTATTTTAGGGTCTCCCCGGTGCAATGGGGTGGCGAGATGTCCGATAAACGGACAGGCTTCGCGGCCTCGTGGAGGTCGGGATGAAAATACGCGGTAAAATCTATCTGATCGTCGGGATCATGAGCCTGCTGGCGGTTGCGGTGACCGGAATGTCGCTCGTGGCGGTCGCCAAGTACAACGAGAAATTCCATCAATACGAAAATGTCGCGGCGCGCGCCTTCAAGGCGGAACGCCTGAACCGCCTGGTGACAGCGGTGGTGATGGAATCGCGCGGCATCTACGCCGCTCCGACCGTCGAAAAGGCCAAGTCCTTTGCCGAGGGCATTCGCACCAATCTCGACAAGATCGATACGCTGCTTGCCGAGTGGCGCCTGCTGATCCCCGCCGACACGCAAGCCTCCTTTGATACGCTGGTCAATCGCGCCAACGAGTTCAGGACGTTCCGGGCGGAAACGGCGCGCCTCGGCGAACAGGTCTCGCCCCAGGCCGCCAGCGAGCAGGGCAACAACGATGCCAACCGGGCGAACCGCAAGGCCTTCCAGGAGCAGATCGACTCCGTCGCCGATATCAACCTGAAGACACTCGAAGTCGTCACCGCGGAGGTCGCGATCTTCGAGCGCTCGGTGGTCATCGTTATCCTCGGTATCGCCGGCCTCGGCATGCTCGCCGGCCTCGGCGCGGCCTTCTATATCGCAACGAATCATTTGAGCTGCCCGATTCTCGAACTGACTGGCAAGATGAAGCAACTCGCCGGCGGCGATCTCACGGTCGACGTGCCCTTCGCCGGCCGCAGGGACGAGATCGGCGAAATGGCTGAGGCCGTTCAGGTCTTCAAGCAGAACGGTCTCGCCGTTCGCGACCTCAACGCGCAGGAAGCGGTGCTGCGTGAAAAGAGCGCCGATCTGCAGTCGAGCATCGGTGTCGTCGTGGCGGCCGCGGCCGCCGGCGATTTCACCAAGCGCATCGGCAAGGACTATGAGAACGACGATCTCAACCGGTTCGCCGCAAGCGTCAACGAACTGGTCGGTAGCGTCGATGCCGGCATCGCCGAGACCCGCCGGGTCGTCGCCAGCCTGGCGGGCGGCGACCTGACCCAGAGCATGAACGGCCATTTCCAGGGTGCCTTCGCCGAGCTGCAGAAGAACGTCAACGAAACGCTGTCGACCCTGCAGAAGACGCTCCGCGAAGTTCGCGTGACGACCGACACGATCAACGGCAACTCGTCCGAACTGCGGGCGGCCGCCGACGATCTGTCGAAGCGCACCGAGCAGCAGGCGGCAGCGCTCGAGGAAACCTCGGCCGCACTCGACGAGATCACCGTTGCCGTGAAGAACTCGACCGAGCGGGCGCAGGAAGCGACCGTCATGGTCAATGAGGCCAAGCATAGCGCGGCGCAATCAGCCGCAGTCGTGCGCAATGCCGTCGACGCCATGGGCCGTATCGAGCAGGCGTCGAGCGAGATCGGCCAGATCACCAACGTGATCGACGAAATCGCCTTCCAGACCAACCTTCTGGCACTGAATGCCGGCGTCGAGGCGGCGCGTGCCGGTGATGCCGGCAAGGGCTTTGCCGTCGTTGCACAGGAAGTGCGCGAGCTGGCGCAGCGCGCCGCAAGTGCGGCCAAGGACATCAAGACACTGATCTCGAAGTCCGGCAGCGAAGTGGCGACCGGTGTCCGGCTGGTGCAAGAAACCGGTTCCGCGCTCGGTGAGATCGAAGATCGCGTCCTGAAGATCAACGACCATATCCATTCGATCGCAACGGCGGCGCGCGAGCAGTCGACGGGCTTGAGCGAAGTCAGCACCGCCGTCAACCAGATGGACCAGGTGACGCAGCAGAATGCGGCTATGGTGGAGGAGGCGAATGCCGCCACCCACAAGCTCTCCGCCGAGGCCAACAACCTCGCCAACCTGATCGCCTACTTCAAGGTGGACAACACCGCGGCAAGGCCGATGGCCGTGGCGCGCGAAACCACCCGCGCCGTCGAATCGCCGGCGCGTCGCATGATGGGCAACGTCGCCCGCGCCTTTGGCGGCAGCTCCGCTGCGGCTGTCGCGAGGGACGACTGGGAAGAGTTCTAAGCGACACCTTGCCTCGCCAAGTGTTTTCGGAGCCCGCGGTACCGTATGGTGCCGCGGGCTCGCTGTTTTGAACTGCCCTGAACGCCAGTAGCCGTTCTACTCCATCGCCGCCCGCGCCCGTCGCCGCGCCCCCCCCCCCGACGATGCCACTGTTCCCTGGGTGACTTACACCGATGCGGATTCTGTGCAGCTAGGCCAGAGCGAGGCGGCAGCGCGCCGAGGATTTCGCTTCGGCGATGCGGGAAGGAAGATGATCGGGATGCGGTGCTTGCGGCTGCCAACGGGCGTGACGCTGAAGGATATCCGCACCTATGTCGCACCCCGCCCGGCCGCTCCGAGATTGGAAAACGGTCGGCCATCTCCTATTATTGCCCCTGGCGCGAAGCCCCTTGGCTCGGGCACTTGTGCGGGGTCGCGGGCGTTTTTGTTGACGGGCAGGGAAGTTTGTAAGGCATGGCGGAAGAGACGCGTCCGGTAGCGGCAAGCGAGGCACTGAAGACGAGTGCGGGGTTCTTCCGGGGTCTTTCCGGTAAGCTGCTCCTGCTGACCATCGTCTTCGTCATGCTGGCGGAGGTGCTGATCTTCGCGCCGTCCGTCGCGACCATGCGCATTCGTTGGCTGGAGGATCGGCTGAACACGGCTGCCGCCGCTGCCGTCGTCGTCGACGGTCTGCAGAATGTCGAGCTGCCGCGCAGCGTGCAGAAGGACACGCTGATGGCGACCGGCACGAAGGCGATCGTCATTCGGCGCAAGGATGCGTCGCGCATGATCGCGCTGACCGACATGCCTCTCGAGATCAAGGGCGAGTACGACGTCGCCAATTCGACCGCTTTTGGCGCCATCCGCGATGCCTTCGATACCCTGCTCTTCGGCGGCGATCGGGTGATCCGTGTCTATGGGCCGCTCGGCGAAAGCGACGCGACGATCGAGCTGCTGATGAAGGATGCGAGCCTGCGCAAGGCGATGCTCGTCTATTCGCGCAACGTCTTTGTCCTATCGCTCATCATTTCGCTGATCACCGCGGCGCTGATCTTCCTCGCCATCAACCGCATGCTGATCACGCCGATCCGGCGGATGACGGCGAACATGCAGGAATTTTCCAACGATCCGGCCGATCCCGGTCGGGTGCTCGTGCCGCCGGAGGGACGCGACGAACTTGCCGTCGCCGGTCAGCACCTCGCCAGCATGCAGCGTGAACTGCAAAAGACCCTGAAGCAGCAGAAGAGCCTTGCAGAGCTTGGCCTTGCGGTGTCGAAGATCAACCACGACATGCGCAACATCCTGTCCTCCGCGCAACTGATCTCCGATCGTCTCGCCGATGTCGACGATCCCGTGGTCAAGCGGTTTGCCCCGACCCTGCTGCGGACCATCGACCGGGCCGTCGGTTATACGCGCGAGGTGCTCTCCTACGGCAGGACGACCGAGGCAGAGCCGCATCGCCGCTTCGTCGCATTGAAACCGCTCGTTTCCGATGTCGCCGAACTGCTGGCAATCGATCCCCAGGCGGGCATCGATTTCCAGATCCAGATGCAGGACGACATCGAGGTCGATGCGGACAGCGAGCAGCTCTTCCGGGTGGTGCACAATATCTGCCGCAACGCCGTGCAGGCATTGACCAATCACGAGCCGGAGGACGGCCGCCCGCGGCTGGTAACGGTTTCCGCCATGCGGGTCGGCAGCGTCGTCACCATTTCGGTCGACGATACCGGCCCGGGCATGCCGCCCAAGGCGCGGGAAAACCTGTTCGCCGCCTTCCGTGGCTCGGCACGCTCCGGCGGCACGGGTCTTGGTCTCGCGATTGCACGCGAGCTGGTGCTCGCCCATGGCGGCACGATCGCGCTTGTCGAAAAGCCGACGCCCGGCACGCTCTTCCGCATCGAGCTGCCCGACCGGCCGGTTCCGCTCGACGCCTTCCGCTCGAAGTTCCGTCACTGAAGCATGTCGCGCCAAAGTGCGCAGCTGTTTGCGATAACGACAGGCGAAACATCAAGAACCTAAGGCGCAAGCAGCGGATCTGAAAGATTGCGACGCGCTTAGACAGAATGAAGCGGAGACGCGGCAAAGTCTGACGCCCGCGATTTTTTCCGGGCCTGCTTCCCTGGCGCAATGCCCTGATTTTCAGGGCGTTGCAGCATCGGCGTTACCGTGACTGTCCACAGCAAGTCGGGCCATCGTCGTAAAAATGAAATTTTTTGCCAAACGGCGCTTGCAATCCCCGAAAGGACCCTTTAGAGAACCGCTCACGCAAGCGGTTCCGCCGCTTCAGGCAAAAGCACCCGTAGCTCAGCTGGATAGAGCACCAGACTACGAATCTGGGGGTCAGGAGTTCGAATCTCTTCGGGTGCGCCATTCTTCTTCTCGATAGTTTACACCAATCTACGCTCGCTGTGTCGATTTTTGCGTTGTAGACCGTTGTCTGCCACCGCTAAGCACGTTTGCTCGCCAGCGTCCCTGCCGAAATAAGCCAGTGCAAATCTGGAAAGCGCAAGACAACCCAACCGGCGCGCTGTTTCAGATGCTTGCCATCACCAAGTGGACCGGCGGGAGGAGCAATTGTTCAATCCTCCGAAGTGGTTAGGTGACAAACAGTATATATTAGTATAACCTAATTTGCATACTTCGTGGAGGCGTTGAACCCGTCTCGGAGCCTGCGGGGGTTGGTGACTCCGGATCACAAGAAGCGGAAAGCGCCTTCACGAACTTTTGACGCCTGTGTCTGAGAATTGGCCCAATGACTTCCTATATTCGAGGAGATACCGCGGCCACTGAAGGAAAGGAGGTGCCGGATGTATCGCTACATGATGAAAGAACTGCTGGTGATCGTCGCGGGCCTCTCGATATGTGCCTTCACGATCCTGTTTTTCCTGGTCAACTCAACACCGAATCTCTGACCGCCGACCGGCGCCCCGCCAAGGCTTGAGCGCCGGATATCAACGCTGGTGCGCCAGGATGTCCAAAGTGCGCCGATCCTTCTCTCCCGCGAAATAATGTTCAAGGGCCTGCTCGAACAGACTTCCTGCTTCGTCCACCTCGGCGAACAAGGTCATCGATGACCGGAATTTCACGTCGTCGGGGCTCGAGAAGATGTCGTGGGCCGATTTTCCCGCAACCGCATTGACGCGTTCGGTGCATTCCCGAAGCCTCGCGCCGAGGACCGGGTGTGCGAGATAGGCGGATGCTTCTTCGAGACCCGATATCGCATAGCGCTCTGCCATCGGCGAATGGCCGAGACCGGCAAGTTGCGGGAAGACGAACCACATCCAGTGCGTCCGTTTGCGGCCGAGGGTGAGCTCGTCCAGAACCGCGGCATAGACGCGGTGCTGGGCGTCGATGAACCGTTGCAGATCGAAGGGATCAGGCATTGCAGCCCCCTGGCTCACCGGCGTTGTGCGCGGTATCAATCACCAGCGATGATGAACATGAACCTTCACCAGCCGTTCGTAAACCGTGGCGATCGCAGCCTTGGTCTCGTCGTTGATGGCGGCGAGCCCGCTGGCCGCGGCGTTGGATTGCGCCTGCGCCTCGTTGCGGGCGCCGGGGATGACGACCGAAACCGCCTGCTGCTCGAGGATCCAGCGGAGCGCGAACTGTGCCATCGGCACGCCCTCGGGCACCAGTGGACGGAGCTGCTCGACGGCTTCCAGCGCCGCTTCGAACGGTACGCCGGCAAAGGTCTCGCCGACATCGAAGGCCTCGCCGTGCCGGTTGAAGCTGCGATGGTCGTCGGCCGCAAAGGCGGTTTCGCGACTGATCTTGCCGGAAAGCAGCCCGGAGGCGAGCGGCACGCGCACGATGACGCCGACATTCTTCTTCCGCGCCTCAGCGAAGAACAGTTCATGCGGTCGTTGGCGGAAGATGTTGTAGATGATCTGCACCGTGGCCACGCCAGGGTATTCGATCGCCTTCAGCGCTTCCTCCACCTTTTCGACCGATACGCCGTAGTGCCGGATCTTGCCCTTGGTGACGAGCCGACCCAAGGCTCCGAACAGCTCCGGGCGATAATAGACCTCAGTGGGTGGGCAATGGAGCTGCACGAGGTCGAGCGTCTCGACGCCGAGATTGGCGAGGCTGCGATCGATGAAGGCCTCGATGTTTTCGCCCGTATAAGCTTCCGCGACATGTGGATTGAGCCGGCGGCCGGCTTTGGTCGCAACGAAGGGCTTGTCGCCGCCGCGTTCCTTCAATACGGCCGCGATGATCTTTTCGGACCGACCGTCGCCATAGACATCGGCCGTGTCGATGAAGGTGACGCCGGCGTCGAGTGCGGCATGGAGCGCGCGCTTGCCGTCCGCTTCGCTGACATCGCCCCAGGAGCCGCCGATCTGCCAGGCGCCGAAGCCGATCTCGGAAATGGTGGCGCCGGTCTTGCCAAGAACTCGAGTCTTCATGGTGCTGTCTCCTGTCGTGCGTCGTCGATCATAGCTAGGTGGAGCGCTTCTAAAGCATGTCGCGCAAATGTGCGCAGCAGATTTGCGATAACGACATGCGAAATATCAAAAGCTTAAGGCGCCAGGAGCGAATCCGAAAGAGCGCGACGCGCTTTGGTATGACGAGCTTGATCGAGTAAATTGGAGCGCCAGATGCAGCGGGAAACCGCATAAAGTTTTCGCTGACGGCTCGGTATCGATGTAGGGCGCTGCGGCGAGGGCTCAGTCGTCCAGCGAGACCACGGCCTTGCCGCGGCTGAGATCGACGACCATCGCGAGGATCGCCTCCGCCTCATCCTTGCGCAGGTCGATGGTCAGCACCGGGCCCTTGTCCGTGAAGCTCTCGCCGGCAATGGTCACGTCGCGGGCAAGAAGCCGCGCCTTCACCAGCGCCATGTCGGAAAAATCGACGGCGACGGTCGCGCGCACGGTTTCGATCATCTCGATCTTTTCCGCAGCCCTGAGGCAGAGCGCCGCTGTGCCGCCATAGGCGCGCACCAGGCCGCCGCTGCCGAGCAGGATGCCGCCGAACCAGCGCGTCACCACGACCGCGACGCGATCGAGTTCCTGGCCGTCGATCGCCGCGAGGATCGGCTTGCCGGCCGTGCCGCTCGGCTCGCCGTCGTCGCTGAAGCGATAGGCCTGGCCGATGCGCCAAGCCCAGCAATTGTGGTTGGCAGTTAGGTCGGAGTGGGAGGCGAGAAAGTCCTTCGCTGCCTGTTCGTCGGCAACCGGCGCTGCGATTGCCAGAAAGCGGCTCTTCTTGACGTCCTGGGTTGCCGTTTCTGTGCGCTTGAGGGTGAACATGGCCGCTTCCGTTTTGTCATTGCTGATAACGGATTGCGGGGAAGGGCGCCACCACGGTTTGGCTTCATCCGGGCAACGGCTGGTCCCATAGCGGACAGTAAGATCTTTCCCTCTCCCACGATGGGGAGAGGGCGCTTCACAATCTCAGGAACCGATCAGCCGATCGCCATCAGGCTGGCATTGCCGCCGGCGGCAGCGGTGTTGATCGAGGTCGAGACCTCCTCGAGCAGCCAGTTCAGGCAATAGGCGTCGGGGTTCTTGCCGATCTCTTCGGTCGAAGCCGCCTGGACGAGAACCAGCGGGCCCGGCAGGCCTGCGATCGCCTTGCAGACTTCGCGCACCCGCGCGCCGTCACCCTCGACAAGGGCGCCGGCGAAGGGGCCGTCCGCCGCCCAGTCCTTCGACCAGGAAAGCCGCACGGAAACACTGGCCGGCAGGTGCTTCAGCGAGGCCTGCAGACCGGAAGCGGCATCGACGACGACGGTGTTGCCGGTGGCGAGGGCGGCGGCGAGCTGGTGGTAGAGGCCGGTTTCCGTCGCCGGAACCAGGAGCACGCGACCGCGCGGATGCAGGGCATAGAGGTTGCGCTCGCCGACCGGTCCCGGAAGCTCGGAGTTGAGGCCAAGGGCCGAATTGCTGCCGGCGGTGCGGGCGGCTTCGGCTTCGGCTTTGGCGCCCTTGCCGTCGAGCCACTTGGCGAAGTCGAGCAGCGCCGGATCTGTATGAATCGAGCTGTGCTGCGGCGGCACCGGTGCGGTGGCGACGAGGCGGCCAAGATAGAGCGGACCGCCGGCCTTCGGGCCGGTGCCGGAGAGGCCGCGGCCGCCGAAGGGCTGAACGCCGACGACAGCGCCGATGACGTTGCGGTTGACGTAGAGGTTGCCCGCCTTCACCCGTGCCGTCACATGCGCGATCGTCTCGTCGAGGCGCGTGTGCAGGCCGAAGGTGAGGCCATAGCCGGTGGCATTGATGTCGTCGATCAGCTGGTCGAGATCGTCGCGGCGGTAGCGGATGACGTGCAGCACCGGACCGAAGACTTCGCGCTTCAGGTCCGAGAGCTTGTCGAGCTCGATGATCGTCGGCGGAACGAAAGTGCCGTGGCCGGTTTCGGAAGCAAGGCCGATCTGCTCCACCTTGCGGCCGAGGCCGCGCATGGCGTCGATGTGCTTCTCGATGATGCCCTTGGCCTCAGCGGTGATGACCGGGCCGACATCGACCGAGAGCCGGTCGGTGCGGCCGATCTTCAGTTCATGCAGCGCGCCCTTCAGCATCGAAAGCGTGCGCTCGGCCACGTCTTCCTGCAGGCAGAGAACGCGCAGCGCCGAGCAGCGCTGGCCGGCGCTGTCGAAGGCCGAGGCGATGACGTCGCCGACCACCTGTTCGGCGAGCGCCGAGCTGTCGACGATCATGGCGTTCTGGCCACCTGTCTCGGCAATCAGCGGGATCGGTCGGCCAGCCGGCGACAGCCGGTCGGCAAGCTGCGCCTGGATCAGGCGCGCGACCTCGGTCGAGCCGGTGAACATCACGCCGGCGATTTCCGGCGCGGCCACCAGGGCGGCGCCGATGCGGCCGTCGCCGGGGAGCAGTTGCAGCGCGGCGGCGGGAATGCCGGCCTCGTGCAGGATGCGCACGCCTTCGGCGGCAATCAGCGGCGTTTCCTCGGCGGGCTTGGCCAGCACCGGGTTGCCGGCAACGAGGGCTGCGGCAATCTGGCCGGTGAAGATCGCCAGCGGGAAGTTCCACGGGCTGATGCAGACGATCGGCCCAAGCGCCTTATGGGCCGGGCCGAGCGTGCGGCGCGTCTGTTCGGCGTAGTAACGCAGGAAGTCGATCGCCTCGCGCACTTCGGCAATGGCGTTCGGCAGCGACTTGCCGGCTTCGCGCGCGATGAGGCCGAGCAGGGTCGGCATGCGCGCCTGCATCAGGTCGGAAGCGCGCACAAGGCAGGCGGCGCGCTCGGCCGGCGAGACGGCAGCCCAGCTCGCGGCCGCCTTGGCGGCAAGGGTCGCGGCCTGGCGGGCGTCGGCCTCCGAAGCTTCCGTGACCGCACCGACCACATCGCGGTGGTCGCCGGGGTTGACGACGGCGCGCGTTTCGCCGGAAGCGGCGCCCGTTGCCAGTTGCGGAACGGCCTTCCAGTCGACGGCGGCACTCGCCTGCAGCGCCGCGGTCAGCGAGGCAAGGCCCGCTTCGTTCGAGAGATCGAGACCGGCGGAATTGCGGCGCGCTTCGCCGAAGAGATTGTCGGGGAGCGCGATCTGGTCATGCGGTGCGCCGACGACGGGCATGGCGCGCACGATCTCGACCGGATCGGCGATGAGCTCGTCGACCGAGACCTTCGGGTCGGCGATGCGGTTGACGAAGGAGGAGTTCGCGCCGTTTTCGAGCAGGCGGCGAACGAGATAGGCAAGCAGGGTCTCGTGCGTGCCGACGGGCGCATAGATGCGGCAGGGACGGTCGAGATTGTCCTTGCCGACAACTTCGTCATAGAGCGGCTCGCCCATGCCGTGCAGGCACTGGAACTCGTACTTGCCGACCTTGAAGTCCTTGCCGGCCATCTCGTAGATCGTCGCCAGCGATTGCGCATTGTGGGTCGCGAACTGCGGGAAGATCACGTCGGTCGCGGCCAGCAGCTTCTTGGCGCAGGCGATATAGGAGACGTCCGTGTAGATCTTGCGGGTATAGACCGGGAAGTCTTCGAGACCATCGAGCTGAGCGCGCTTGATCTCGGCGTCCCAATAGGCGCCCTTGACGAGACGCACCATGATGCGGCGGCCGGCGCGGCGCGCGAGGTCGATGATGAAGTCGAGCACGTAGGGGCAGCGCTTGCCGTAGGCCTGGACGACGAAGCCCATGCCGTTCCAGCCGGCGAGGTCCTTGTCGAGGCATAGTTCTTCGAGCAGGTCGAGCGAGAGTTCGAGGCGGTCGGCTTCCTCGGCGTCGATGTTGAGGCCGATGTCGTATTTCTTGGCGATGACGGCAAGCGCTTTCACCTTCGGCAGCAGCTCGCTCATGACGCGCGAGGCCTGGGCGCGGGAATAGCGCGGATGCAGTGCCGAAAGCTTGATCGAGATGCCGGGACCTTCATAGATGCCGCGGCCGGCGGATGCCTTGCCGATGGCGTGTATCGCCGTCTCGTAGTCGCGGTAGTAGCGCTCCGCGTCGGCCGCCGTCGTCGCCGCTTCGCCGAGCATGTCGTAGGAGTAGCGGAAGCCCTTCTGTTCGAGCGCGCGCGAGCGGCGCAGCGCCTCGTCGATGGTCTCGCCGGTCACGAACTGTTCGCCCATCATGCGCATCGCCATGTCGACGCCGCGGCGGATGACCGGCTCGCCGCAACGGGCGATCAGGCGCGTCAGCGCGGCGGAAAGGCTGCGGTCGTTGACGGTCGAGGTGAGCTTGCCGGTGACGACGAGGCCCCAGGTGGCGGCGTTGACGAACAGCGAGCGGCCGCCGCCGATATGCGACTTCCAGTCGCCGTCGGCGATTTTGTCGCGAATCAGGGCGTCACGCGTTGCGGTGTCCGGAATGCGCAGCAGCGCTTCGGCCAGGCACATCAGCGCCACGCCTTCCTGGCTCGAGAGCGAGTATTCCTGCACCAGACCCTCGACGCCGGAGCCCTTGTGCTTGGCGCGCAGCGCCTCGATCAGCTTGCGCGCGGTCTTGGCGGCTGCCTGGCGGGTTGCGGCAGGCAGCGTCGCCGCTTCGACGAGTGCTGGCAGCGCCTCGGTTTCCGGGCGACGGTAGGCGGCGGTGATTGCTTGGCGAAGCGTGCTCTGCGGTCGCACCGGCGGAGCGAACTCGGCGAAGGGAGCCTGCGGCGCGCCGGTCTCGGTCGTGATCTTCTGAAGCGGTGTCTGGCTCATCGAGCGCTATCCTCCGGGAAGCAGTTTCCAAGGGCGCGCTGCGCCCCTGATCATGGGCGGAAAATACGCTTCCTTCCGCCGTACATCCATCCGGCAAATTTCGTTTTTGTCGGAATGTTTCACCATACTGCTGACGTGGCGCCGTAGAGAATACGGAATCTTCGCAAAACTGCCGGATGATCCTACTGCATGGCTCCTCAAATCCTGGCCGATTTGAGGGACAGAAAACATGCAGCCATTCAAAGGGCTACAGCGACCGTTGCGCGTCTGATAGGACGCGCGGCGCTGCAGATCACGCCGCTTTGCCGAAATGCCTCTCGCGCGCCATCAGGCACTCGTCGTCGCCGGGCATGCAGGTGCGGCAGACGATCGGGCGGATGGCGTAGATCTTGCACGATACGTGGTCGCCGAGCTTACCGCCGAGCGCGCAGCAACGATCGTCCTCGCAGCGCATGCCCCCGAGATCGGCAGAAACATATTCCGCCGGGATCAGGTCGAGCTCCTCGTCCGTCTCCAGCGAGAAGCGCGGCCAGTCGGCCGAATAGGCGCAACAGGCGCCGCAGCTTTGGCAGTCGAAGCTATCGTCGGTGGTTTGGGTCATGCGCCAAACTAGCATGAAGGCCGGCAGTCCGAAATGGCCTCACGCGATGGCAGCGTCCCGGCGGGCAATCTCGTAATCTTCGGTATGGACCAGCACGCCATCGTCGGTCACCACGGCGATGCCGTAGGCCGCCGGTTCATCGACGGACAAGGAGGCGTCGGGTGCGTCGAAGGGCATCGGCTGCTGGTGCACCGGGCTCTTGAAGATCGAGAAGGGAATGCCGCGGGAGGAGCCGCTGATCGTGCGGTGCACGTGACCGGCGAAGATATGGCGGACGTTGGGATGCTTTTTGACGAGATCGTAGAACTCGGTCTCATTGGCGAGCCGGATCATGTCCATGCCGGTAAAGCCCGTCCTGTGTGGCGGGTGATGCATGAACAGCAGCGCCGGCTTGTCACCGGCGTCGGCAAGCTGCCGGTCGAGCCAGGCAAGACGTCTGGCACAGAGCAGCCCCGCATGGCTGGTGGGATAATCATAGGGCGGAGCAAAGAGCGTATCGAGCAGGATGGCGCGGCAGTCCGGGAAATCGATCGCCTGCTGCACGAAACCGTTCTCATCCGCCACGGCATCGGGGAAGGCTTCGAGAAAAACCTCGCGCCGGTCATGGTTGCCGACGGTGATGGCGACCGGCGGCACGAGCCGATCGATGAGCCGCTTCAGCCGTTCATAGGAAGCGCGATCGGCGTAGTGGGTGAGGTCGCCGGTGAAGATCACCCGGTCGGCATCCGCATGGTAGCGGTTGACGTGTTCGATGCCGGCGGCAAGGCGTTGGTAGGGATCGAGACCGATGATCGTCGTGCCTTCGGGCACCATGTGCAGGTCGGTAAAGATGATCAGCTTTGTCATGGAGATCCAGAAGGTTGCGTCTCGGGTGGCTCAAGCTGTCGCGCGGTGTGTCACGCGTCAAGCGGCAACTTCGGGGCGACTCTGAAGCGCGCCGGCGGTTTTCCTTGCGGCGCCTCCCGGAAAGCGCTAATGCAAGCGCGTCTGATATATCAGCCATGATCGCCAATAGGTGATGGCAAGCGAGTTGGAGAAACGGCATGCGGTGGAAGCGCACGATCCAGTTGCTGGACGTTCATTGCGAGGGTGAAATCGGCAAGGTCGCGATCGGCGGCGTGCCGAAGATCCCGGGAAACTCGATCGCCGAGCAGCTCAACCACATCAACACGGTGGACGACAGCCTGCGCCGGTTCCTCTGCCTCGAGCCGCGCTCCGGCTCGATCGGCTCGGTCAACCTGCTGGTGCCGCCGAAGCGACCGGAAGCCGATGCCGGTTTCATCATTCTCCAGGCCGACCAGGCGCACGCCATGTCCGGCTCGAATTCGATCTGCGTCACCACCGCCCTACTCGAATCCGGCATCATCGAGATGAAGGAGCCGGAGACGGTGGTAATGCTCGACACGGCCTCCGGCCTCGTCAAGGCAACCGCGACCTGCCGCGACGGCCGCTGCGAGAAGGTGAAGCTGACGATGGTTCCGTCCTTCGTGCATGAGCTCGACGTCGAGGTCGACACGCCGAAATGGGGCAAGATCAAGCTCGATCTCTGCTATGGCGGCATCTTCTACGCCCTGGTCGACGTCAGCCAGATCGGCACCACGATCGACAAGGCGAATGCCCGCGAGATCGTCGAGGCCGGTATGGTGCTGAAGGATATCGTCAACCGCACGATCCCCGTCGTCCATCCGGAAATCCCTGAGATCAAGGGCGTCGCCTATGTGATGTTCCGCGATGTCGAGCCCGACGGCACGATCCGCACCTGCACCACCATGTGGCCGGGCCGAGTCGACCGCTCGCCCTGCGGCACGGGCAGCTCTGCCAACCTCGCGACGCTGCATGCGCGCGGCAAGGTCAAGGTCGGCGACGTCCTTAAGTCGCGCTCGATTATCGGGTCGGAATTTGAGGTGGGCCTCGAAGGTGTCACGACCGTTGCCGGCCGCGAAGCGATCATCCCGACGATTGCCGGCCGCGGCTGGACCTTCGGCCTGCATCAGGTGGCGCTCGATCCGTTCGATCCGCTGGCCGACGGCTTTGCGCTCACCGATACCTGGGGACCGCAGGCCGGCGAAATCCGCTGACCAGCCCAATCTCCTCCTCTCAAACGAAAACGCGGGCCGAAGACCTTGATGTCTCCGGCCCACGTGGCCCTTGGGAGGCGTGTTGGATTACTTGATGCGGCTGGTCTTGCCGAGCATGGCGGTCTGGAAGGCGTCGTTGCCGTCGAGCTCCGCAAGCTTCCGTTCGGCAAACGTGTCGCCTTCGTTGGCAGCCTTGCGGAACATGTTGCGGGCTGCCGGAATGTCCTTGGCGATCCCTTCGCCGTTCCCGAGCATCAGGCCGAGATTGACCATGGCATCGACATTGCCGCGGTCGGCCGCCAACCGGTAGAATTTGGCGGCCTTGCCGTTGTCTTCCGGCACCAGCTTGCCTTCGTCCAGCATGACCGCGAGGTTGAAGGCGGCGACGTCATCGCCGGCGAGCGATGCCCGTTCGAACCACTCGATCGCCAGCTTGCCGTTGACCGGCGTGCCCATACCGTCACGATAGGAAACGCCGAGATTGTAGGCGGCGAGAATATTGCCGGCAGCAGCGGCCTTCTGGTTCAGCGCGAATTCGGCTGTCGTGTCGCCTTGCTCGCCCAGGAGAACGGCATAGTTGGTCATCGCCAGCGCGTGGCCGTGTTCGGCGGCCTCGCCGAGAATACGTAGTGACTGGGCCTTCTGGCCGGCCTTGTCGAGTACGCGGGCCAGTTGGAATTCGGCGCGAGCGCCGCTCTTCTGGTTATAGGCCTCGCGGCAGGCCGAAAGCGCTACGCCGATCCTGATGTCCTCGGTGGCAACGGCCGGGAAGGCCTGATTGCGCTGCAGGTCGAAGATGCTGCCGGCCTCGCGGTCGCAGACGTCGGCGGCGGAGAGCTCGCCAGCACGCGCCGACGGAAGCGCGATCGCGGCGACAGCCAGCAGGCTGACGACCGCCAGCAGCAGTGCGTTGATGATGCCGGTACCCGATGTGCTGCGCTTTTCCATGAGGGCTCTCCCTTCTCTTGACGGCGAACTTATCCGCGCCTGTCGGGTCGGGCTGTTCCGGGGGTAACAGCCCGACAACGAAAGCTCTGGCGAACTGCCGGACGATCATCGAGAGACCGCGCGCGAGCCGGCTTGCATCCGGAAATGCCGGGGCTATCCTCGAATATCGCAACGCTCAAACGGGAGAGGGGCAATGGAAAACCGGGCAGCGCCGATGCGCAAGATGCTGGTGAGCCGACGCGTTGTCGTTGGTGGCCTGTTGCTGACGGCGGCCGGCGGCGGCGTCGCCCCCTCCTGGGCAAGCCCGTCACTTGGCGAGGCAACGGAGGTCCGCGGCGACGTGCGACGGAAGCAGGCGGAAAAGGACGACCCGCTGACGGTCGGTAGCCAGCTTTACGAGAACGACCGCGTGCACACGAGTGCCGAGAGCTACGCGACCTTGCACCTCGGCACAGACACGCGCGTGCTGCTCGGCGCCGAGACCGAGCTGCTCGTCGATAGCTTCATCGCCGGTCAGGGTGGTACGCTCGAACTCGGAACAGGGCGCATGGTCTTCGATCGGCCCGAGGGGCTGCCGAAGGTCGATGTTGCGGTCCGCACGGCCTTCGGCATGATCGGTGTGCGCGGCACCAAATTCTTCTGCGGACCGAGCCGAGCCGCATTTGCCGTCTTCGTCGAACACGGAAGCGTTTCGGTCGCGCGTGGCGGCGTGACCCGGATCGTCGCAGCGGGGCAGGGGGTCGAGTTTCATCGCCGCGGAGAAGCGCCGAGCGAGCCCGTCAACTGGGGCGAGCCGCGGATCAAGGAAGCCTATGCCAGCGTCGGCCTGACACGTTGAGTTGACGCTATCCCGAAAACCGGTTCGCTATTCCCGGAGCCGTTCTGAGACGCGCGATCAGCGGTCGCCTCAGTCCGCGACCGTGAACAATTCCATCGTCGAAAAGCCGCGAATCTCGTGGCTGCCGAGGGGACGAAGCGGCCGCCTGCTTTCTGCTGCGGCACCGGGCCCGACGCAGATAGCGGTGCCGAGGAATTTGTTCGCCTCCTGCAGGCGCGCGGCCAGATTGATCGCATCGCCATGGGCCGTGTAGTCGAGCTTGCCGCCGGCGCCGACTTCGCCGACAACGGCCGGTCCGGTCTCGACGCCGATCCGGGTCCTGCCGAAAGAGTTGGCCGCGAACTGCGGACGCCGGCGCATCTCTTCCGTCAGTGCGTGGATCGCCTTGGCGCAATCGATGGCCCGGTCGACATGTTCGGGGAGATCCTCGGGCGCATTGAAAAACGCGTGCACCGCATCGCCCACCACCTTGTCAACCATGCCGCCATGCGCCGCCACCAGCGCATTGACCTCGGCAAAGTAGATGTCGAGCAAGGCAATGAGGTCCCGCGGCTTCAGCCTCTGCGACAGGGAGGAAAAGCTCTCGATATCGGTGAAGAGCGCCGTCACCTGCCGTTCCTCGCCGGCGACCCGTGCAAGCCCGGGATTGTCGATGTAGCGGGCGACGACCGATTGCGGCAGGTATTGCGAGAATTTCTGCCGCGCCGCCGCTTCGGCTCGCCGCACCCGAGCAAATTGCAGGACGCTCGTCACCGCCAGAACGACGGCGAGGGCGACCGAAATGCCGACCGCATCGACAAGCCAGCCGCTGGCGCCATAGATGACCGCCGCCGCCGCGACGACGGCGGCGACCGCACCGAGGCCAAGGGCTGCCGATACCAGCGGCCGAAGGCGAGCGGCGGCGAAGGCAACGGCGAGGCTGGCGAGAAACGCGACGCCGGCCTCGGCGGGCGGAAGTCGATCACCGCGCTTCGGTATGAAGCCCGTCAGGATCGCGTTGGCGATATCCGCGTGGATCTGCACCGAGGGTTCGAGCGGCATCGAGGCGCTCGGTCGCAAGCCCCCGAGGTTCGGCAGGCTGCTGCCGATGAGCACGAGCTTGCCGGCGAAGCGGTCCGGTGCCGCCTTGCCGGACAACACGTCGGCGGCGGAAACGGTGCGGGCGGCGAGCCGGTCCGCGGCACTGGCGGCGAAGCGCAGGCTGCCGGTTTCGTCGAGCGCGATCACCTGCCCGTCGATGCGCAGCCAGGCGGGCTCGCCACCGAGGATCGGCGTGCCGGCTCCGCGCATCAGCCGTGTCGCTTCGATCGCCAATGTCGGAAAGGCGTCATTGCCGAGGATGGCATAGGCCTGCACGCGGCGGATCCGCGCGTCTTCGTCACCAACGAGAAACGAAGCCGCTGCCGCCTTCGCACGGTCCATGAACGCGGCACAGGAGGTTTCGGCGCCGTCGAGGAACCAGAGCTCGGGCGGGGTAAAGGGCCGGCTCAATGCCAGCGGCGGTACCGGCCGCGGCCGCTCCTGGACCGTATCGGCGATCAGAAAGCCGAGAACGACGGGGACGCCTCCAAGCGCGGAAGCGAGGTCCGCATTGCCATCGCCGGCCGTGTTGCAATTGGCGCTGAAGACGAAGTCGACCGCCACGGCCTTGGCGCCGGCCGTCGCAAGCCGCGACAGAAGCTCGGCGGTTGCCGTCCGGTCCCAGGGGCGCGATTGGTTGGCCTGGCGGTCGATGTCGACGACAACGATGTCAGGCGACTGCGGCGCGGGAATCCATTGTGTCAGGTTGTCGAAGAACAGCTCGCGCTGCGTTTCGAACACCGGTTCGGCAAAAAGATAGAGGGCGACGGCAACCAGCAAGCTCGTCAGGAACCCGCCGGCAAGCGGAGTGAGGCGGAATTGCCGGCGCGGCTCGGCGGCCATGCGGTCTAGTCCTCCTCCGGATCGGCAATGCTCTGCAGGCGACCGACCTTGCAGGCGATGATGCCGTCGCTCCGCTTGATCGCGCCGCTTTCCTCCAGCCATTGGATGGCGCGGTTGACCTTCGGCCGGCTCGCGCCGAGCACACCGGCGATGTCCGTCTGGCTCATGGTCAGCCGGAGATTGGCGCTTTCCGGCAATTCGTTGCCATGGATCTGTCGGAGCGTGGCGAGGAAGAAGCGCGCGACGCGGGCGTTGAGATCGTAGAGCGCGATGGTCTCCAGCCGTTCCGTCGTGTCGCGCAATTGCGCGCAGAGGAAGCGGATGACGGCCTCGGCGGCCTCCGGCCGATTGGTGACGATATCGAGAAAGGCCTTCTTGCCGATCACGTAGCCCTCGGAGGCGGTCATCGCCGTGGCATCGGCGGAGCGCGCCTGACCGTCAAGCACCGCCATCTCGCCAAAGATCGCGCCGGCTTCGTGTTGGCGCAGCATCAGCTCGCGGCCCTGTGGAGTGATCAGCGAAAGCTTGATGCGTCCGGAGATGACGACGATCATGTAGTTGCCTTCGTCGCCACGCTGGAAGATGACCGTGCCGGCCGGCCACTTCCTGTAGGTCGCGATGTCGGCGAGTTCGGCAATGGTACTCTTGTCGAACTCTTCAAAGATCGGAAACGAGCGCCAGAATGTCGGGCTCCGGTTGATTTCGTTCATGACATGACCCCGCGCGCGGCGTCCCCTGCCGCGCCGAAATTCTTCGCCCAGCCGCTTCGTCCTTGCAATAGAAAAGAACGATACGCCGACTATGTAGTTCCTAGTTCGCCCGCGGATAAACGAGAGAATGCCGGGCTCGAAGGTTGACGATGCCGGCTGGTCGTTTCATTTTCGTGAACGATCTGTCGCCCGCGGAGCGGCTAGATGAATTTGAAAATGCTGATACTTCTGTTGCCAACACCCGTTTCTCACAGGAGCCTCGCATGCCTCAGAATGTTGTCGTCCTCGTTGGACGCGTCCTGCTCTCTATCATGTTCATCATGTCCGGTTTCAGCAAGCTGATGGATCCGTCGGGTACGGCCCAGATGATCACCGGCGCCGGCTGGCCGGCACCGACCGCACTCGCTTACCTCGCTGGCCTCTTCGAGCTGGTATCCGGTCTCGCCGTTCTCGTCGGCTTCCAGACGAAGATTGCCGCCTATCTGCTGGCGGCCTTCAGCCTGGTCACGGCCTTCGCCTTCCACAGCGGCGCGATCAACATCCCGACTTTCCCGCCGGAAGCCAACGGCCTGCTGACCGTCTTCAACGGCCTGATGATGATGAAGAACATCGCGATCGCCGGCGGTTTCCTCGTGCTCGCAGCCTTCGGCCCGGGCGCTCTGTCGATCGACAAGCGCGGCGCCTGATAGCGAGCATCACTGCAATGACAGAAAGCCCGTCGGTCGCCGGCGGGCTTTTCGCGTTTCAGGGGTAGATCACGCCCTTGCGCAGGATGACGTTGCCGTAAAGCCGGGGCTCGCTGGTCTGGACCACCGTATGGGCCGCCCTGACCCGCGGATAGAAATCTGCGCCGAGCAAGGGAACGACTTGGCGGTCCGGCTCGTGTCGGCTGCAGCATTCGATGATCTCGCGGTGCACCGGGTCGAGCGCGTCCTTGTCCTGCTTGACCGTGGCGCGGAAGATTGCCTCCGGAACGAAATCGTCGATCGGCAAAACGCTGAGGATGGCATCGAGCACCGGGATCAGCGGGTGCCCGTCGAGGCGGACCAGACGGCGCGCATGTTCCTGGCCCGGATAGTTGCCGTCGACCAGGGCGATTTCATCGCCGTGTCCCATCGCCCGGAGCGTTGCGAGCAACTCGGGACTGAGGATCGGGTTTATTCCTTTCAGCATTAGCTGAGCTCCTTGAAGAGGACGTTGGTGTCGAGCAGGTAACGGGAGAAGAGCGGCAGGCTGGCGCCACCGATGGCGCGTGCATGGCTGCCGACCAGGCCCTCCACCAGCTCCGGAATAGTCACGCCCTGAAGGTCGAGCTCGTAGAGTGCCTTGCGCGTGGCGGCGAGCAACCTGGTCCGGACCCAGGGCGGGAAGCCGCCGTCGATTACGACGGCGGAGAAGTCGATGATCGAGACGGCGGACACGACCGCCTGGGCGAGCGCCGCCCCGCAGTCGTCGATCCAGATGTCGAGCGGTTCGCCGAAGTCGATCCAGTCGTCGGCCGAGTACCAGAGCGGCCTCGGATCGACGCCGCGTTCGCGCAGCAGGTTCTCGAGCACGAAGACCGAGGCGATCTTGAGGAGCTGAATGGTCTTGCCGTCCTTGCCCGAGACCGGTAGCGGTCCCACGGCGCCGGCGGTGCCGGTCCGGCCCGAAAACAGCGCCGAGTTGAGGACGATGCCGCCGCCGATGAACGAGCCGATGTAGAAATAGACGAAATCCGGATAGCTGGCGCCGACGCCGAAGGCGAGTTCGGCGCCGCAGGCGCTGGTGCCGTCGTTCTGCAGGAAGACCGGATAAGTCGTGCGCGCCGCGACCGCTGCCTGCAAATCGACGTCGCGCCACTTGTCCATTTCTTCGGGCGGTGCCCCAACTTCTTCCGCCCAGTTCCAGAGCTCGAAGGGTGTCGCGATTCCGATGCCGGCGATGCGCTTGCGCTGGTCGGGGTTGAGCTGCTGTTCAAGCTTCGCCATGCCTGAAACGATGAAGTCGACGAGATCGCCCGGCAATGGATAGGCATGCACATGGTGCAGATGCAACCGGATGGTGCCGACGAAATCCATCAGCACGAGATCGGCGCTGCGCCGGCCGATCTTTACGCCGAAGGAAAAGACCGCGTCAGGATTGAGACGCATCGGCGTCGAGGGTTGTCCGACCTTGCCCCGCACGGGGTCGCCCTTGATCAGCAGGCCATCGCTTTCAAGGGCGCGCATGATCACCGAAACGGTCTGCGCCGAAAGACCGGAACGCCGGGCGATGTCGGCTTTGGAGAGGCCGCCGTGACGCCTGACCAGCGACATTACCAGGCGCTCGTTGTAAGCGCGAACGCGCGTTTGATTAGCGCCGCCGCTCGGGTCGATGACTTCAGGTTGCGTCGGTCCACGATCGGGACCGTCTGTCAGTGACATGCCACCGTCTCCTCCCGTTGGCATCGATTTTCATATGTTAGAGCGAGGTGCGAGCGGAAAACCGTAAACACTTTTCCTCATCCCCGCTCTGGTGCCCGCTTGGCGCAGGTCTGTTGTTTCCACTTGTCGCGGCTCTGTCAATTTGATGGTCGCTCCAATCCTCCAGCGGAGCGTCGTCACTCCAAAGAATGACACATCGAAATAATAATTCAATTTGATTTATTTATTGACACCCCGGAAAATTAGTGTTTGTTTTTGTCTCGGAAGCGCCAATTGCAGCGGAGGAGAATGCTGCGTCGGCGTGGCCTGGGCCGGTCCGCCGGCACGATTTTTCAATCCTTGGGAGGATTTCATGAAGAAGACAATTCTTTCTGCTGCCTTCGGCGCGCTGTCGCTCGGAGTCGTCTTTGCCGCGCCGGCCGAGGCTGCCGATGTCGGCGCCTGCCTGATTACCAAGACCGACACCAACCCGTTCTTCGTCAAGATGAAGGAAGGCGCGACCGCCAAGGCCAAGGAACTTGGCGTGACGCTGAAGGCCTATGCCGGCAAGATCGACGGCGACCATGACAGCCAGGTGGCTGCGATCGAATCCTGCATCGCCGATGGCGCCAAGGGTATCCTGATTGCTGCTTCCGACACTAAGGCGATCGTCGACCAGGTGAAGAAGGCGCAGGACGCCGGTCTTCTGGTGATCGCGCTCGACACGCCCTTGGATCCGGCGACTGCCGCCGATGCAACCTTTGCCACCGACAACCTGCTCGCCGGCAAGCTGATCGGCCAGTGGGCCGCCGCCACCATGGGTGACGGTGCGAAGTCCGCGAAAGTCGGCTTCCTCGACCTGACGCCCTCGCAGCCGACCGTCGACGTTCTGCGCGACCAGGGCTTCATGATGGGCTTCGGCATCGACCCGAAGGATCCGAACAAGATCGGCGATGAAGACGATTCGCGCATCGTCGGCCATGACGTCACCAACGGCAACGAAGAAGGTGGCCGCAAGGCGATGGAAAACCTTCTGCAGAAGGATCCCGACATCAACGTGATCCACACGATCAACGAGCCGGCCGCCGTCGGCGCCTATCAGGCGCTGAAGGCCGTCGGCAAGGAAAAGGACGTGCTGATCGTCTCGGTCGACGGCGGTTGCCCGGGCGTCAAGTCGGTCGCCGAAGGCGTCATCGGTGCCACCTCGCAGCAGTACCCGCTGATGATGGCCGCACTCGGCATCGAGGCGATCAAGAAGTTCGCCGATACCGGCGAGAAGCCGAAGCCGACCGAAGGCAAGGACTTCTTCGACACCGGCGTTTCGCTCGTTACCGACAAGCCGGCTGCCGGCGTCGAATCGATCGACACCAAGGTCGGCACGGAGAAGTGCTGGGGCTGATCGCCTCCGCTCTTCGGACGCATGAGCCAGCAACGGAAGGGCGGCCCCGGCCGCCCTTCGCGTAAGCGCCGATGTCTTTGACAAGGCGATGAAAACCGCGCAGCTTCTTGCGAGCGTGCAAATGCCCGCGACGTTGATGGGCGGGCCACGCGCCACAGCGCCACGCACCGGTTCGGACGTGTGAAAAGTCGCTGTAATACTTTTGATCTCAACCCCTTGGGAAGCGGGGTTCACGGGAGGAAGGTCCATGGGCGAGCCCAACACAGCCGCACAGCCATCCCAGGAATTCGAAAAAGTCCTGGTCAACAGTTCGACGCAGGTCGCGTCATTCGACACGCATGACAAGACCGCGATCCAGAAGATCCAGCATTTCCTGCATTCGACCCCGGCCGCCGTGCCGTTCATCGTGCTGGTCGCTGCGATCCTGATCTTCGGTATTGCCATCGGCGGGAAGTTCTTCTCGTCCTACACGCTGACCCTCATCCTGCAGCAGATCGCCATCGTCGGCATCCTCGGCGCGGCGCAGACCCTGGTGATCCTGACGGCCGGCATCGATCTTTCGATCGGCGTGATCATGGTGCTTTCGGCCGTCATCATGGGCAATTGTGCGGTGACCTACGGGCTTCCGGCACCGCTCGCGATCCTGATCGGCCTCGGCGTCGGCAGCGCCTGTGGCTTCCTGAACGGCCTCCTCGTCTCGCGTCTCAAGCTGCCGCCCTTCATCGTCACGCTCGGCACCTGGTACGTGATCATGTCGACGAACTTCATCTACTCGGCGAACGAGACGATCCGCGAGGCCGACGTCGCCGCCGTCACCCGGATGCTGCATGTCTTCGGGGTCAGCTTCAAGGTTGGTTCCGCGGTGCTGACGCTCGGCGTCATCACCATGGTCGCCCTCGTCTTCGGCCTCTGGTACGCCCTGAACCATACCGCCTGGGGCCGCCACCTCTATGCCGTCGGCGACGATCCGGAAGCGGCGAAACTCTCGGGTATCCGCACCGGCCGCGTGCTGCTCAGTGCCTATACGCTGGCGGGCCTGATCGCCGCACTCGCGGCCTGGGTTTCGATCGGCCGCAACGGCTCGATCTCGCCGTCCGCCGCAGTCACCGACTACAACCTCCAGGCCATCACCGCTGCGGTGATCGGCGGCATCTCGCTCTTCGGCGGCCGCGGCTCGATCCTCGGCACGCTGATCGGCGCGATGATCGTCGGCGTCGTCTCCATGGGCCTCAACATGATGGGCGCGGACCCGCAATGGAAGGTCTTCCTCACCGGCGTGCTGATCATCTCCGCCGTCGCCATCGACCAGTGGATCAGAAAGGTAGCTGCGTGATGACACAGGAACCCATTCTCACCGCCCGCGGTCTCGTCAAGCGTTACGGTCGCGTTACCGCTCTCGACCATGCCGACTTCGATCTTTACCCCGGCGAAATCCTCGCCGTGATCGGCGACAACGGCGCCGGCAAGTCCTCGATGATCAAGGCCATCTCCGGCGCGATCACGCCCGACGAAGGCGAAATCAAGCTCGAGGGACAGACGGTGCACTTCCGCTCGCCGATGGATGCGCGCGCCGCCGGCATCGAGACCGTCTACCAGAACCTGGCGCTGTCGCCGGCGTTGTCGATCGCCGACAACATGTTCCTCGGCCGCGAGATCCGCAAACCCGGCATCATGGGCAAGCTGTTCCGCACGCTCGACCGCTCGGCGATGGAAAAGATGGCGCGGGCAAAGCTTTCCGAGCTCGGGCTGATGACCATCCAGAACATCAACCAGGCGGTGGAAACGCTCTCCGGTGGCCAGCGCCAGGGCGTTGCCGTGGCCCGCGCCGCCGCCTTCGGATCCAAGGTGGTGATCATGGACGAGCCGACTGCAGCGCTCGGCGTCAAGGAAAGCCGGCGGGTGCTGGAACTGATCCTCGACGTGCGCGCCCGCGGCCTGCCGATCGTGCTGATTTCGCACAACATGCCGCATGTGTTCGAAGTGGCAGACCGCATCCATGTCCACCGCCTCGGCAAGCGGCTCTGCGTCATCAATCCGAAGGAGCATACGATGTCGGATGCGGTCGCCTTCATGACCGGGGCGAAGGAGCCGCCGCGCGAGGCGCTGGCGGCATGAACGTCCAGCCGGTCGCAAACGAGATCCTGAAACGGGCGGCCGGCGCCGCCCGTTTCGTCGTCGCCATTGCCGGCCCGCCCGGGGCCGGTAAGTCGACGCTTTCGGACGCGCTCGCCGAGACCCTGGTTGCCGGCGGCGAGAAGGCGGCCGTGCTGCCGATGGACGGCTTCCACATGGACAATGCGGTCCTGGAGGAAAAGGGCCTGCTCCCCCGCAAGGGCGCGCCGGAAACCTTCGATGTCAGGGCCTTCCTGTCGACGATTGCGGCGGTCCGCGCCAATGACGGCGAAGTGCTGGTTCCGGTCTTCGACCGCTCGCGCGAGATCGCGATCGCTTCCGCCCGGATCGTTGCGCCGGAGACGCGCATCATCCTGGTGGAGGGCAACTATCTGCTGCTCGACGAGGCGCCGTGGAACCGGCTTGAAAATGCCTTCGATTTCTCGATCTTCATCAATCCCGGCATCGAGGAATTGGAGCGACGGCTTTTGAAGCGTTGGTACGATCACGGCTATGATGAGGAGGCGGCGAAGCGCAAAGCCCTAGGCAACGACATCCCGAACGCGCATCGCGTGGTCGACCGTCAGCGGCCTGCGGATCTGGTGCTGACGGATTTCTGAGCGATGGTCGGATTGCGGATTGTGTTTCCGGGCGCATTGGTGATATCGAGACGCGGTTCCACCACATGAGTAACCGCCCGCGACCCGCACCTGCCGGCTGCAAAGCTGCGCGCGTGGATCGGGCGCGAGCCTGGAGCGGCGGTTTTCCGTCTGCGCCTGCTCTGACCTAGGAGAACGCTGACCATGCAAGACCTCGTTATCCGCCGCCCGGATGATTGGCACCTTCACCTGCGAGATGGCGACATGCTGAAGGGCGTCATCGCCGATACAAGCCGCCATTTCGCCCGCGCGATCATCATGCCCAACCTGGTGCCGCCAGTCGTGACGGCCGCGGATGCCGCGGCCTATCGCGAGCGCATCCTGGCCGCGCTTCCCGCGGGCGACCGGTTCGAGCCGCTGATGACGCTCTATCTCACCGAAGGCACGGATCCCGACGACGTGGAGGCCGGCCACAAGAGCGGCCTCGTCAAGGCGGTCAAGCTCTACCCCGCCGGTGCCACGACGAACTCGCACAGCGGTGTTCGCAACATCGACAAGGCGATGCCGGTGCTGGAGCGCATGGCGAAGATCGGCGTGCCGCTCTGCGTGCACGGCGAGGTCACGACATCCGATGTCGATATCTTCGACCGCGAGGCCGTGTTCATCGAGACCGTACTTGATCCGCTGCGCAAGCGGCTGCCGGAACTGAAGGTGACGATGGAGCACGTCACCACCAAGGACGGCATCGATTACATCAAGGCATCGAAGGCGAACCTCGCCGGCTCGATCACCACCCACCACCTGATCATCAACCGCAACGCCATCCTCGTCGGCGGGATCAAGCCGCACTACTACTGCCTGCCGGTCGCCAAGCGCGAAAACCACCGCCTGGCACTGCGCGCCGCCGCGGTCTCCGGCGACAAGCGCTTCTTCCTCGGCACCGACTCCGCACCGCATGTCGACCCGCTGAAGGAATGCGCCTGCGGCTGCGCCGGCATCTACACCTCGATCAACACCATGAGCTGCCTGGCGCATGTGTTCGAGGAGGAGGGCGCGCTCGACAAGCTCGAAGCCTTTGCCTCGCTGAACGGTCCTGCCTGGTATGGCCTGCCGGTCAACGACGAAACGATCACGCTGCGCAAACAGGCTGACGCCGTCACCTACCCGAAGAAGATCGAGACCGGCGCCGGTCTGGTTACCGTGTTCGATCCGATGTTCCCGCTCCATTGGACCGTCGTCTGATCGCTTTAGTTTTGAAGGAGAGTTTGATGTTTTCCAACGCGTTCACCGACAAGTCCGTGATGGCCGAGCTGGTCGCCAAGATGCTCTGGGAGATCAAGGCCGTGCACTTCCGCGCCGATGAGCCCTATAAGCTCTCGTCCGGCATGGCGAGCCCCGTCTATATCGACTGCCGCAAGCTGATCTCCTATCCGCGCATCCGATCGGCGGTGATGGATTTTGCCGCAGCGACCATCTTGCGTGAGGCCGGTTTCGAGAAGTTCGACGTGGTCGCCGGTGGCGAAACCGCCGGCATTCCCTTTGCCGCCATGCTCGCCGAGCGCCTCGGCCTGCCGATGATCTACGTTCGCAAGGCGCCGAAGGGCCACGGCCGCAACGCCCAGATTGAAGGCCATATGCCGGAAGGCGCGCGCGTGCTCGTCATCGAGGACCTGACGACGGCCGGCGGGTCGATGTTCAAGTTTATCGACGCCATTCGCGCGGCGGGCGGCATCGTCGACCACGGCATTGCGCTGTTCTACTACGACATCTTCCCGGAGGCGGTTGGCGAGATGAAGGGCAAGGGCGTCGACCTGCATTGGATCGCCACCTGGCGCAACGTCCTTGCGGTTGCCCGCGAGCAGGCGCTGTTCGACGAGAAGACGCTTGGTGAGGTCGAGGCCTTCCTCAATGCGCCGCTCGTCTGGTCGGGTCGCAACGGCGGCGTGAGCGCGCTGGCGTAAAGTTCGACGCGGCCCCGGCGTCGCCGGGGCCCCGCAACGCCTGAGCTAGTCTTTTTAAATCGATTGAAGTGTCTGAGGAGGAAAAGCCGATGATCGTATGTTGCGGTGAAGCGCTGATCGACATGTTGCCGCGGGACACGACCGCGGGCGAGAGCGCCTTTGCGCCCTATGCCGGCGGCGCGATCTTCAATACCGCCATCGCGCTCGGTCGCCTCGGCATTCCCACCGGTTTCTTCACCGGCCTTTCCGACGACATGTTCGGCGATATCCTGCGCGAGACTTTGAAGGCGGCGAATGTCGATTTCGGCCCCTGCGCAACGCTCTCGCTGCACACGACGCTCGCCTTCGTCAAGCTGGTCAACGGCCACGCCAGCTACGCCTTCTTCGACGAGAACACCGCCGGGCGCATGATCACGCGCGAACACCTGCCGGCGCTGGGTGACTTCTGCGAGGCGCTGCACTTCGGCGCGATCAGCCTGATCCCCGAGCCCTGCGGCTCGACCTACGAGGCGCTGATGACGCGCGAGCACGAGAAGCGGGTGATCTCCTTCGACCCGAACATCCGTCCCGGTTTCATCAAGGACAGAGACGCCCATCTGGCGCGCATGAACCGCATGGCGGCGATGTCCGATATCGTCAAGTTCTCCGACGAGGATCTCGCCTGGTTTGGCATGGAAGGGAGCCACGACGACCTCGCTGCCGAATGGCTGAAACGCGGACCGAAGCTGGTGCTGATTACCAAGGGCGCCGACGGCGCCGTCGGCTACACGGCGCGCCACAAGGTCGAGGTCGCCGGCGAAAAGGTGACGGTGGTCGATACGGTCGGTGCCGGCGATACCTTCGATGCCGGCGTACTGGCGTCGCTGAAGCTCAGCGGTCTCCTGACTAAGGCCGACGTTACCGATCTCAGCGAAACCGCGGTCCGCAATGCGCTGGCGCTCGGCGCCAAGGCGGCCGCGGTCACCGTCTCGCGCGCCGGCGCAAACCCGCCGTGGAAGCACGAAATCGGCCTCTGAGCTTTCTTATTCTTCCCGGTCCGGGCGATATTCCAGGATATCGCCCGGCTGGCAGTCGAGCGCGGCGCAGATCTTCTCCAGCGTATCGAAGCGCACGCCTTTCACCTTGCCCGATTTCAACAGCGAGATGTTCTGCTCGGTGATCCCTACCTGCTCGGCGAGGTCGCGTGAGCGGACTTTCCGTTTCGCCAGCATGACATCGAGATTGACCACGATCGGCATGCGCTAGACGAAGCTCCTGTTCTCCGCTTCGACACCCGATGCGATGGCCACGACGTGGCCAAGCCCGACGACCAGGCCGGCCATCAGCAGCACGATCATCGTGCCGCCATTGATGTCGAAGATCACCGCATGTCCCGTGGCGCCCGGGTTGTCGTAGGTGACGGCCAGGATACCGATCCCGTTGCTGACCGTTAGGCATAACGCTCCCGCAAGCGCAGTCAGCCCCACCCGCCGCAACAGCACGCCGTTGCGGCCGGAGAGAATCTCGCCGCGCTGGAAACTGTCGAACAGCTGCCAGGCAAAGGCGAGGCCGGCAATGACGAGCGCATTGTTGATGGCAGTCAGGAAAATGACCGTGGCGATGGCGCGGTAGGAAAGGGTAATCGCCCCGACGCGGGGGAGGACGATATCGCGAATGCCCTGCTCGAAGCCCTGTCGGTCGAAAAAGATCTGCCAGTGCATATAGACGACGGCCGAACAAAACAACGCGCCACCCAATAGGATCATGAGCTTCATGAAGCGGCTGAGCTTGCGCAGCCTCTCGGCAGAGTCCGTCATGAAAATTCCTTTATCGTTTTGCTTGTATTTTTATCGTAAGACAATAAGTAATTCTCGTCAATTGTGAGTTTTGTGTCGTGCCATATCTGTTCGATTACGCGAAAAAGGGCTGGTGCCGACCTGCGTTAAAGAATGAGGCCCGAGGCGCGATCTGCGCCTCGGGCCTCATTATTTGAAGCGGTGCGGTTCCGGGTGGAATCGCTTGGAATTGCGCCTTAGCGAGCGGCCTTCAGCAGGGCTGCTACCAGACCCGCAGTCGAAGAATCGTGGCTGGCCGCACTTTCCTTGCCTTCGACGACCGGCAGCAGGCCGGTTGCCAGCTCCTTGCCGAGCTCGACGCCCCATTGGTCGAAGGAGTTGATGTTGAAGAGCGCGCCTTCGACGAAGACGCGGTGTTCATAGAGCGCGATCAGGCGACCGAGCGCGAAGGGATCGAGCTGGTCGTAGACGATCGTCAGCGACGGGCGGTTGCCGGTGAAGACCCGGTGCGGGGCAATCCTGTCGGCCTTGGCGTCGGCCATGCCCTTGGCGTTGAGCTGCGCCTTGGCCTCGGCGAGCGTGCGACCCTTCATCAGCGCCTCGGACTGCGCCAGGCAGTTGGCGATCAGGAGCTCGTGCTGATGCCGCAGGTTCTTTTCATGGCCGTTCGCGGCGATCATGAATTCCGCCGGAATGATGTCCGTGCCCTGATGGATGAGCTGATAGAAGGCATGCTGGCCATTGGTGCCAGGTTCGCCCCAGACGACCGGACCGGTCGAATATTCGACCGGGGTGCTGTCGAGCGTCACCGCCTTGCCGTTCGATTCCATGTCGAGCTGCTGCAGGTAGGCCGGGAAGCGCGACAGGCGCTGGTCATAGGGCAGGATCGCCCGCGACGGATAACCGAGCACGTTGCGGTGATAGAAGCCGAGGAGGCCGAGCAGAACCGGAATATTCTCACGGATCGGCGCGGTGCGGAAATGCTCGTCGATCGCGTGTCCGCCATCGAGGAAGCGGCCGAAATTCTCCTTGCCGATGGCGATCATCAGCGGCAGGCCGATCGCCGACCAGATCGAGTAGCGCCCGCCGACCCAGTCCCAGAAGCCGAAGACGCGGGCCTTGTCGATGCCGAAGGCGGCGACCTTGTCGAGTGCCGTCGAGACGGCGGCAAAGTGGTAGCCGACGGCCGCTTCGCCAAGCTTGCCGGCGATGAAGGCGCGGGCCGTCTGGGCATTGGTCATCGTCTCGATCGTCGTGAAGGTCTTCGAGGCGACGATGAAGAGCGAGGTTTCCGGATCGATCAGCTTCAGCGTGTCGGCGATGTGGGCGCCGTCGATGTTGGAAACGAAGTGAAGGCGGGGGCCGTCATGGAAGGGGGCAAGCGCCAGCGTCGCCATGACCGGGCCGAGGTCGGAGCCGCCGATGCCGATATTGATGACGTCGGTGATCTTCTTGCCGGTCGCGCCCTTGAGCGCGCCCGAGCGGATGCCGTCGGCAAAGGCGCCCATGGCATCGAGCACGCCGTTGACGTCGGGCATCACATCCTTGCCGTCGACGAGGATCGGGCGGTTGCCGCGGTTGCGCAGCGCCGTGTGCAGCACGGCGCGCTCTTCGGTGATGTTGATGATGTCGCCGCGGAACATGGCGTCCCGCTTCTCCTCGACCTTGGCGGCGTTGGCGAGCGCCTCGAGGCCGTCGAGCACCCTGTCGTTGACGGCGCATTTCGAATAATCGAACAGCAGGTCGCCGAGCGTGGTGCTGAAGCGCTGGAAGCGTTCGGCGTCGCTGGCGAAGGCGGCGCGGATATCGGTTGCGTTGGTCTCAGCGGCGGTTGCTTTGAGTTGATCGACAAGCGCTTTCATCGCGGGGCTCCTTGGTCGGACAGGGGTGTCGGACAATCGCCTGCGTAGCTATTCGCTTTAAGCCGCCCAAATCAAGCCCGTAAAACCGCCGAAACGGCGGTTTTCAGGATTTTTTAAATCGTTTGAATTTTGGACTAACTCAGCCGCGCAGGTCTTTTCGCAGGATCTTGCCGACATTGGTCTTCGGCAGTTCCGTGCGGAATTCGACGTAGCGCGGGCGCTTGTAGTTGGTGAGGTTGGCGGCGCAGTGGCGCTTGACCTCCTCCTCCGTCAGGGCCGGATCCTTCTTGACGACGAAGAGCTTGACGGCCTCGCCGGAATGCTCGTCCGGAACGCCGATCGCCGCGCATTCGAGAACGCCCGGATGGGTCATCGCCACTTCCTCGATCTCGTTCGGGAAGACGTTGAAGCCGGAGACGAGGATCATGTCCTTCTTGCGGTCGACGATCTTCACGAGGCCGGCTGCATTCATGAAGCCGATGTCGCCCGAGCGGAAGAAGCCGTCCGGCGAGATCGCCTTGGCGGTCTCGTCCGGGCGCTGCCAGTAGCCCGCCATCACCTGCGGGCCGCGGATGCAGATTTCGCCGACTTCGCCGATCGGCAAGGGGTTGCCCTGGTCGTCGCGGATCTCGACCTCGGTGGAGGGGATCGGCATGCCGATCGTGCCGGTGAACTCGGTCGCGTCGAGGATGTTGGCCGTTGCCACCGGCGACGTCTCCGACAGGCCGTAACCTTCGGCGATCGAGCAACCGGTCATCTGCTTCCAGCGCTCCGCCACCGGGCGCTGGATCGCCATGCCGCCGCCGAAGGTCAGCATCAGCGACGAGAAATCGAGCTTCTGGAACTCCGCATTGTTCATCAGCGCGTTGAACAGCGTGTTGAGGCCCGGGAAGATGTTGGTCTTGTATTTGCCGAGTTCCTTGACGAAGCCCGGGATGTCGCGCGGATTGGGGATCAGGATGTTGTTGCCGCCGGTGGCAAGGCCCATCAGCGAATTCACCGTCAGTGCGAAGATGTGGTAGAGCGGCAGCGCGCACATGAAGACGAGATTGTCTGGCCGTGCCCGCGAGCGGAACGCCGTCTGGAACCAGATTTCCATCTGCGCCATGTTCGACAAGAGGTTAGAATGGGTGAGCGTCGCGCCCTTCGAGACTCCCGTCGTGCCGCCGGTATATTGCAGGAAGGCGACGTCACCAGGCGCGACGTTTGGCTTCTTCATCGTGCTGCGGCCGCCCTTGGCAAGCACGGCCTTGAACGAGAGGTGGCCGGGGATCGACCAGGCAGGAACCAGCTTCTTGACGCGGCGGACCACGAGATTGACGATCGCGCCCTTGAGGCCCAGCATGTCGCCCATCGTAGCGACGACGACGTGCTTGACGGAGGTCTTGTCGGCTACCTGCTGCACCGTGTGCGCAAAGTTCTCCAGAACGAAGATCGCCTTGGCGCCGGAATCGACGAGCTGGTGCTGCAATTCGCGCGGCGTATAGAGCGGGTTGACGTTCACGACGGTAAAGCCCGCTCGGAGAATGCCGTAGACGATGACGGGGTTCTGCAGGATGTTCGGCATCATCACCGCGACGCGGTCGCCCTTGGCGAGGCCGAGAGATTGCAGCCAGGCGCCGACCTTGGCGGATTCGGCATTGAGATCGGCAAAACTCAGCGTCTTGCCCATGCAGGTGAAGGCTGGGCGGGTCGAATAGCGGGCGACGGCGTGGTCGAAGAACTCGCCGATCGATTTATAGGGCAGTGGGCCGATCTCGGCGGCAATGCCGGGTGGATAGGATTTGAGCCAGATCTTGCCTGGGCTGGTCCCCGATTGTTGTGCGCTGACTTCCACCATGACCTCTCTCCCTCTGGTCGCCACAGGCTGGCCTGTTCGCGGCCTGAGAAAATCCCTCCCGACCTTCTCATGCCGATGAAGATGATGCTTTTGAGACACCGCTTCAAGCTGAGATTCGGGATTATATGACTTTGACGTAAACGTCAACTTGACTTACGGTTAACAGGCACTGCCGGCGCTCTCGAAAAAGTATGACGAGAGCCGCAAAAGCTTTGCCTGCGAAGGCAAAACCCTGTATTGCATTGCAGCATATCCCTGTTGGTCCGATCCAACGCCCGCCGACATATCCCCCAGTTTTATCTCCGGTCCGCTCGGGCCGGACGACACAGGCCATTCCCATGTGTGACGAAGCCTATTCTTCCGCCGTCGAACCGCGCCGCGCGGGCGTTTCTGCCGCCGAAGTGGCGCTCGCCGTCGGCGGTTTCGGCATCGGCACCGGCGAATTCGCGATCATGGGTCTCTTGCCGCAGGTTGCCGGGGACATCGCCGTCTCGGTGCCGCGGGCCGGGGCGGTGATCAGCGCCTATGCGCTCGGCGTCGTCGTCGGTGCGCCGTTGATTGCCGTGCTCGCCGCCCGCTTCTCGCGCTTCAGCGTGCTGCTGGCGCTGATGCTGATTTTCGCAGTCGGCAACTTTGCCAGCGCGGTCGCGCCGGATTTCTACACGCTGATTGCGGCGCGCTTCTTCGCCGGTCTTCCGCATGGTGCCTATTTCGGCGTTGCCGCCCTGGTGGCTGCGGGTCTCGCGGCGCCGAACCAGCGGGCGCGCGCCGTCGGACGGGTGATGATGGGGCTGACGATCGCAACCCTCTTCGGCACGCCGCTTGTCGCGTGGTTCGGCCAGGCGCTCGGCTGGCGCTCCGCCTTCGCGATCGTCGGCGGCATCAGCCTTCTGACTGTGGCGCTGACCTTCGTCCATGTGCCGCGGGACAAGGTCAACCCGAAGGCGACGCCGCTTCGCGAACTGGGCGCGCTCGGCAAGCTGCAGGTCTGGCTGATGCTCGGCATTTGTGCCATCGGCTGCGGCGGCATGTTCGCCGTCTTCAGCTACATCACGCCGGCGCTCACGGAAGTCGCGGGCGTTTCTCTTGCCAATGTGCCGGTCATGCTTTCGGTCTTCGGGGCCGGCATGATCCTCGGCAACATCGTCGGCGCGCGGCTTGCCGATTGGGCGCTGCTGCCGGCGATCGGCATCGCCATCGCCTTCAATATCTTCGCCTATGTGCTTTTCTATTTCACCATGGGCAATCCCTGGATCGCGATCGTCAACGTGCTCTTCATCGGCGGCGGCTTCGCCGTCGTGCCCGGTGTACAGACGCGGCTGATGGATGTCGCCGGGGAGGCACAGACGCTCGCCGCCGCCCTCAGCCATTCCGCCTTCAATCTCGCCAATGCGCTTGGCGCCTGGCTCGGCGGCGCCTCGATTGCCGCCGGCTACGGCTGGACATCCACCGGCCTCGTCGGCGCCGTTCTCGGCGTTGCCGGCTTCGCCATCTTCCTCGCATCCGTCTTCGTCGATCGCACGCAGCCGGCTCGCATGGCGGCACAGCCTGCGACGGAATGACCGGCTTTGGCGAAAGAAGGTCATCGAGCTTGAACCCTCCTAAATTTTTCTGTCATGTCCCGCCGGTAGCGTCGCTTGTGGCCCTGAAACTACCGTAAAGCAGGGGCAAAGCGGCGACGCGGGGCGTTACTGTATGTTTGCTTTAATCCTAGCCGATTAGAGGGAAAAAACATGCAGCCCTCAAAGTGCTGCAGCGACCTTTGCGCGTCTTCATAAGACGGGCGGCGCTGAAGGTAGGCTGTCAAGGCCGTGGGTTTGTTGTAAGCTCGTCGAAGGACGGAGGATCATTGGTGCAATTGGGCAATCGCGAACGAGAGAATTTTCCTGTCGAGCCGAGGCTCCTCGGGCACACAGCCATTTCGCGCCATGCCCTCGTCGGCCCCATGACCGCTGCCCGCTGGATGCTGGTCTTCGTCCTGCTTGCCGGCGTCTATTTCTTCCACGGTTTCGTGGTGCCCGTGCTGGCGGCCGTCGTCATCGGTTTTGCCAGCTGGCCGATCTATCGCCGGCTGCTCGCCGCCGTGAACGGTAACCGCACGCTGGCCGCAACCATCGCCATCGTCTGCGTCATTTCCTTCATCGTGGTGCCGATCTCGATCGCCGCCGTCTATGCGGTCGATGAAGTGCGCGACTGGGTTGTCTGGGCGGTCGAGACCAATGCCAATGGTGCACTGGTGCCCGCCTGGCTGACCAGCATTCCGATTGCCGGCGTCTGGCTCGGTGAACAGTGGGTGAAGCATATCGGCCATCCTGGTGCCCTCGGGGAGCTCGTTCAGCTCGTCAGCGGCTCCAACATCGGCAACATCTACCGCGGCGTTCTGGTCGTCGGTGCCTCGACGTTCCACGCCTTCCTGACGCTGCTCTTCATGCTGATCACGCTGTTCTTCGTCTACCGCGACGGGCAGTCCTTCTCCGGCCAGCTCGACCGCCTTGGCGAGCGCATCTTCCCGATGCGCTGGGAGAGGCTGTCGCGCGTCGTGCCGCTGACGATCAGCTCGACGGTCACAGGCATGGGCATCATCGCGATCGGCGAGGGCATCGTGCTCGGCGTCGCCTATTGGCTGGCCGGCGTTCCGTCGCCGGTCACGCTTGGCATCATCACCGGCCTGATGGCCCTGGTCCCCGGCGGCGCGCCGCTCTGCTTCACGCTGGTTTCGGTCTACCTCGTCGCCAGCGGTTCGCCGATTCACGGCGTCGCGCTGCTTGCCTGGGGCACGACCGAGCTCTTCATCGTCGACAAGACGCTGCGCCCGCGCCTCGTCGGCGGGCCGATCAAGCTTCCCTTCCTGCCAACCTTCTTCGGTCTCGTCGGTGGCGTGAAGACCATGGGCTTCCTCGGCCTCTTCGTCGGCCCGGTGCTGATGGCGCTGTTGGTCGCGATCTGGCGCGAGTGGATGCGCGAAGTCACCACGTCGCCCGAAGCGACCGTGAATCACATCGTCAAGGGTTAAGGCCCCCGAGGACGAGCCAGAGGCCGCCGCGCGCAGCCGTATCGCGATCCATCGTTTCATTGACGCCGTGAGATGATCCGACCTCCCGCGAAAGCGCGGTCGCGCACGGAAAGCCGCCTCACACGGTTCTTGGCAGGCTTCAGCGGGCGTCTTTATCTTTTCCTTACGCGCCCTTCCGACCATCGCAATCGATAATTGACCTGCAGCGGATGCAAGATCCGGACCTCAACAGTCCGGAGAATTTGCATGTCCGATGTTCTTTTCCTCGCCGCCGGCATCGGCGGCTTTGTCGTGTTTGCGCTTTATGCGCGCGCGCTGAGCCGCCTCTAGGGAGGGCGCCATGTTCGAAGCCCTGATCGGCCTCGCCGTCGCCGTCGCGCTTGCGGCCTACCTCGTCGTCACCCTCGTTCGCCCGGAACGGTTCTGACTCCGGTCGAAGGTTTTGGTTCGGGTCAACTCTTCCAGGGCCGGATCGCCTTTGCACCGCACATTTCCTGAGCGGAGAAATCCCATGTCTATCATCGGGTGGCTGCAGATCAGCCTCCTCTTCATCGCCGTCCTGATCGTCATCAAGCCGCTGGGGCTTTACATGGCGCGGGTCTTCTCCGGCGAGCGCAACGTCTTTTCGCCCATCCTCGGCCCTGTCGAGCGCGGTCTCTATCTCGCCGCCGGCGTCGACCCGAACAAGGAGCAGGGCTGGCTCGCCTATACGATGTCGATGCTCGCCTTCAGCCTTGCCGGCTTCGCATCGCTCTTTGCGATCCTAAGATTGCAGGCCTACCTGCCGATGAACCCGCAGGGCTTCGCCGGCATGCCGTCCGACCTCGCCTTCAACACGGCGGTCAGCTTCGTCACCAACACCAACTGGCAGAACTATGGCGGCGAAACCACGCTCAGCCACTTCAGCCAGATGGCCGGGCTCACGGTGCATAACTTCGTCTCCGCCGCGACCGGCATCGCCATGGCGCTCGCCGTCACTCGCGCTTTTGCCCGCTCGAACGCGGCGACCGTCGGCAATTTCTGGGTCGATCTCACTCGCTCGACCCTCTACGTGCTGCTGCCGATCGCCGTGGTCATGGCCCTCGCCATGGTCTGGACCGGTCTGCCGCAGACCTTCCATGCCGACCTCAGCGCAACGACGCTCGAGGGCGCCAAGCAGACGATCTCGCTCGGGCCGGTCGCAAGTCAGGAAGCGATCAAGCAGCTCGGCACCAACGGCGGCGGCTTCTTCAACGTCAATGCCGCGCATCCGTTCGAGAACCCGACGGCGCTCTCCAACTACCTCAACATCTTCTCGATGCTGTCGATCTCGGCGGCGCTGGTCTACACCTTCGGCCAGATGGTCGGTAACCGCCGCCAAGGCTGGGCCTTCATCGCCGTTACCGCGGTCCTGCTGATATCAGGCGTAGCGGTCGTCTACTGGGCGGAAGCCCAGGGCAACCCGATCCTGACCGCGCTCGGTCTCGATGCCGCGCAAGGTAATATGGAAGGCAAGGAAGTCCGCTTCGGCCAGGCGATGACCGCGCTTTATGCGGCTGTCACGACCGGCCTGTCGGATGGCGGCGTCAACGGCATGCACGGTTCGCTGACTGGCCTCGGCGGCCTCGTGCCGATGTTCCTGATGCAGCTCGGCGAAGTCCTGCCCGGCGGCGTCGGCTCCGGTCTCTACGGTATGGTCGTCTTTGCGATCCTCGCCGTCTTCGTTGCCGGCCTGATGGTCGGCCGTACGCCGGAGCTGCTCGGCAAGAAGATCGAAGCCCGCGAGATGAAATATGCGATGTTCGCGGTCCTCATCCTGCCGGTGACGATCCTCGGCTTCACGGCCGTCTCGGCAATGTTGCCGTTCGCCGTGGCGAGCGTCGGCACTGCGGGTCCGCACGGCCTGTCGGAAATCCTCTATGGCTTCACATCGGCAGCCGGTAACAACGGCTCGGCCTTCGGCGGGCTCACCGGCAACACGCCCTGGTACAACACCACGCTTGGGTTCGCGATGCTGCTCGGCCGCTTTGCCTATGCGGTTCCCGTCATGGCGATTGCCGGCTCGATCGCCGTCAAGACGCGCGTGCCGGCCTCCAAGGGCACCTTCCCGACCGACACGCCGCTATTCGTCGGCCTGCTCGTCGGCATCATCCTCATTCTCGGCGGGCTGCAGTTCTTCCCGGCGCTCGCTCTCGGTCCCATCGTCGAGCATTTCTCAATGCTTGCCGGCCAGACCTTCTAAAGGAATTCGACACATGTCTTCCAAACCAGTCGCTCCTAGTCTTCTGGATCCGGCGATCCTTCTGCCGGCGGTCAAGGCGGCCTTCGTCAAGCTCGACCCGCGCCAGCTCGTGCGCAATCCGGTGATCTTCGTCACCGAGGTGGTTGCCGCCGTGGTCACCGGCCTCTTTGTCCGCGATCTTATGACCGGCACCGGCAGCCCGCCCTTCTCCGGGCAGATCGCCGCCTGGCTGTGGTTCACCGTGCTTTTCGCCACCTTCGCCGAAGCCGTCGCCGAAGGGCGCGGAAAGGCCCAGGCCGACAGTCTGCGGCGCACCAAGTCCGAGCTGACGGCGCGCAAGCTCGTATCGGCCGAGGGCCGCGAAACCCAGTCGATCCCGGCGACTTCGCTGAAGGTCGGCGACCTCGTACTGGTCGAGGCCGGCGAACTGATCCCCGGCGATGGCGAGGTCATCGAAGGCGTCGCCTCCGTCAATGAAAGCGCCATCACCGGTGAATCCGCGCCTGTCATCCGCGAATCCGGCGGCGACCGTTCGGCCGTCACCGGCGGCACGCAGGTTCTGTCCGACTGGATCAAGGTCCGCATCGGCGTCGCGCCCGGCAACACTTTCGTCGACCGCATGATCGCGCTGATCGAAGGCGCACAGCGCCAGAAGACCCCGAACGAGATTGCGCTGTCGATCCTGCTTTCGGGCCTGACGCTGATCTTCCTCGTCGCCGTCGTCACCCTTTGGGGCCTTGCCGGCTACTCCGGCACCGTGCTCTCGGTCACCGTGCTTGCGGCCCTGCTCGTGACGCTGATCCCGACCACCATCGGCGGCTTGCTTTCGGCGATCGGCATCGCCGGCATGGACCGACTGGTTCGCTTCAACGTCATCGCCACCTCCGGCCGTGCGGTGGAGGCTGCCGGCGACGTCGATACGCTGCTGCTCGACAAGACGGGCACGATCACCTTCGGCAACCGCATGGCCGCCGACTTCATGCCGGTTCCCGGCGTCAGCGAGGCGGAACTCGCCGATGCGGCGCTGCTCGCCAGCCTTGCCGACGAGACGCCGGAGGGCCGCTCGATCGCGGCGCTTGCGACCGGTGAGTTCGGTCGCCAGGCGCCGGCCGTTTCGCTGCCCGATGCAGGCAAGGGTGAGGTCGTGGCGCTTGCCGTCGGCGGTGGCGCAAGCCAGGTGGGCGCAACCCGGATCGATGCGGTCATCCCCTTCGCCGCGGAAACGAGGCTCTCGGGCGTCGATTTCGGTGGCCGTCGGCTGCGCAAGGGCGCCGTCGATTCGATCCTGAAGTTTACCGGCATCCGCGACGAGAATGTGCCGAGCGAGTTTCGTCGCGCGGTCGACCAGGTGGCGCGCACTGGCGGTACGCCGCTCGCCGTTGCCGACGGTCCGCGCCTGCTCGGCGTCATTCATCTGAAGGACGTGGTGAAGCCCGGCATCAAGGAACGCTTCGCAGCCCTTCGTGCCATGGGCATCCGCACCGTGATGGTGACCGGCGACAACCCGGTGACGGCTGCCGCCATTGCCTCCGAAGCCGGCGTTGACGATTTCCTCGCCGAAGCGACGCCCGAGGACAAACTCGCCTATATCCGCAAGGAGCAACAGGGCGGCCGCCTGATCGCCATGTGCGGCGACGGCACCAATGACGCGCCGGCGCTTGCCCAGGCCGATGTCGGCGTCGCCATGCAGACCGGCACGCAGGCCGCGCGCGAGGCCGCCAACATGGTGGACCTCGATTCGAGCCCCACAAAGCTCATCGAGATCGTCGAGATCGGCAAGCAGCTCTTGATGACCCGCGGCTCGCTAACGACCTTCTCCATCGCCAACGACGTGGCGAAGTACTTCGCCATCATCCCGGCGCTGTTCATCACCACCTATCCGGCGCTGGCCGCGCTCAACGTCATGGGCCTCGGCTCGCCCCAATCGGCGATCCTGTCGGCAGTCATCTTCAATGCGCTGATCATCGTCGCGCTGATCCCTCTGGCGCTGAAAGGCGTCACGTATCGTCCGGTCGGTGCCGCGGCGCTCTTGCGCCGGAACCTGCTCGTATACGGTCTCGGCGGCATCCTTCTGCCCTTCGCAGGCATCAAGCTCGTCGATCTCGCCGTCAACGCACTCAATCTGGTGTAACCATGCTGAACCAAGTTCGTCCCGCCATAGTCATGATCGTGCTGCTCACCGCCATCACCGGGCTTGCCTACCCCTTCGCCATCACCGGCGCCGCGCAGGTGCTGATGCCGCTACAGGCAAACGGCAGCCTCATCGAGAAGGACGGTACCCTGATCGGTTCCAAGCTGATCGGCCAGAACTTCACCTCCGACAGGTACTTCTGGCCGCGCCCGTCTGCGACCGGCCCGGAGGCCTATAATGCCGGCGCATCGAGCGGCTCCAACCTCGGCACGACTTCGGTCAAGCTGAGGGATCGCGTTGCTACCGACGTCGAACGCCTGAAGACCGCCGGCTTTGCCGGCGAGATCCCCGCAGACGCGGTGACGACATCGGGTTCCGGCCTCGACCCGCATGTCACGCCGGCCTTTGCCCGGGCGCAGATCGCTCGCGTCGCCAATGCGCGCGGCCTCAGCGAGGCGGATGTCACCGCGTTGGTCGAAAGGGCGACGGAAGGTCGTCTGTTCGGGATCGTAGGCGAGCCGCGCATCAATGTGCTAGAACTGAACCTGGCCCTCGATGCGCCTCGAACATGAGGCCAAGGCTTGTGAACGCATGCCCGAGATGACGAATGCCCGACAGTCAACGTGACGCCAAAAGTCGCCCGGACCCAGACGCACTTCTGGCCCTTGCCGCGCAGGATCGCCGGGGAAAACTGACGGTTTTCCTTGGCGCCGCGCCCGGCGTCGGCAAGACCTATGCGATGCTGACCCGGGCCCGGCGTCTCAAGAAAGACGGCGTCGATATCGTCATCGGGCTGGTCGAAACCCACGGGCGCGGCGAGACCGCCGCCCTGATCGAGGGACTGGAAACCCTGCCGCGCCGCGATGTGAACCATCGTGGCCGAGTGCTTTCCGAATTCGACCTGGACGCGGCCCTTGCCCGACGTCCCAAGATCATCGTCGTCGACGAACTCGCCCACAGCAACCCCGCGGAAAGCCGTCATCCGAAGCGCTATCAGGATATTGAGGAACTGATTGCCGCGGGCATCGATGTCTGGACTGCGCTGAACATCCAGCATCTCGAAAGCCTCTCCGATGTCGTCGCGCAGATCGCCGGCGTGCCGGTGCGCGAGCGGGTGCCGGATACGGTGCTGAAGCGCGCTGACGAGGTGCTGCTGGTCGATCTGCCGCCCGCCGAACTGATCGAGCGGCTGAAAGAGGGCAAGGTCTATCTGCCCGAGAGCGCCAAGCGCGCGGTCGATCGCTTTTTCCGCCTCGGCAACTTGACGGCGTTGCGTGAACTGGCGCTCCGGCGTACGGCCGACCGGGTCGACGACCAGATGGTCGACTACCTCAAGCAGAATGCGATCGAAGGTGTGTGGGCGAGCGGCGAGCGCCTGCTTGTCTGCATCGGTCCCGATCCCCTGTCGGAAAAAGTGGTCCGCACCGCCAGCCGGCTCGCCGAGGGATTGAACGCTCCCTGGATCGTCGTCTTCATCGAACGTGCCGATCGTGAAAGCGGCGATGGCGAGGACGTGCGCCGGCTGGACGAGACCTTCCGTCTTGCCGAACAGCTCGGCGCCGAGACGCGCCGCATCGTCGGCAACGACTTCGTCGAGGAAATCCTGAAACTCGCGCGCCGCGAACATGCGACGCAGATCGTCATCGGCGCGCGCCGCCAATCCTTTCCGATGCGGTACTTCCGCCGGTCGCTCCCCGACGCCTTGGCAGAGCGGGTATCGGGCATCGGCATCCACCTCGTGACCGACCGCGAGCCGGCGGCGCCGAAGCCGCGGCCGGCCGCGAAGAAGTCTCTGCCGCCCGGGACCGGGCGCGCCATCGCCATTGCCGCCGGCGCGGTGGCGGCTGCAACGGCCCTCGGCCTCTTGATCGAACGCTTCATCATCCTGCCGAACATCTCGCTGCTCTATCTGCTCGCCGTGCTGGCGTCGGCGACCTATGCCGGTCACATATCGGCGATCGCCGCGGCGCTGTTTTCGGTTCTGGCCTACAACTTCTTCTTCATCGAACCGGTCGGCACCTTCACCATTGCCGAGCCGCACGAGGTCTTCGCGCTGTTCATCTTCTTGGTGGCCGCCGCCCTTGCCGGGAGCCTCGCCTCTCGGGTGCGCGAACAAGCAAAGGCCGCGCGCCGGCGCGCCGCCGCGACCCAGGCGCTTTACGATTTTTCTCGCAAGCTTTCGGGCACTGCCAAGGTGGACGATGTGCTCTGGGCGGCGGTGACGCAGATGCAGACGACGTTGCGACGCAGCGCTGCGCTACTGTTGCCAGAGGAGGGGGACCTGCAGCTGAAGGCCGCCTGGCCACCGGACACGGAGCTGGATGTCGCCGATATCATGGCCGCGCGCTGGGCGATGGATAAGCAGGAACCGGCCGGCAACGGTACCGGGACGCTGCCGAACAGCCCGTTTCACTTCCGCCCGCTGACGAGCCCGCACGGCGTTGTCGGCGTCTGCGGCTTCGTCCAGGAGGACAAGCCGCTGGAGATCAACGAGGAGCGAGCACTGGCGGCAATCCTCGACCAGACGGCGATCGCCGTCGACCGGGCACGCCTGTCGCGCGAAAGCCTGGACCAGGCGGCGAAGCTCGAAGGCGAACGCTTTCGTGCGGCCCTCCTGTCGTCCATTTCGCATGACCTCAGGACGCCGCTTGCCACCATCACCGGGGCCGTCACCAGCCTGAGGCAACTCGGCGACCGCATGTCGCCGGAAAGCCGTGACGATTTGCTGAAATCGATCGAGGAGGAGGGCGAACGCCTGACGCGGTTCGTCGCCAACCTGCTCGACATGACCCGCATCGAGGCCGGCACGGTCAACGCCAAGCGCGACTGGGTCGATGTCGCCGACGCAGTTCGCGCTGCCGTCGATCGTGCCCGCAAGTATTTTCCCGAGCGCGAGATCGAGACCAGCATCGCACCGGATCTTCCATTGATGCGCGGCGACAGCGTGCTTCTCGGGCAGGTGCTGTTCAACCTGCTCGACAACGCCAACAAATATGGCGGTGACGAACCGGTCAGCATCTATGCCCGCCCGGACGGCGACGAAATCGTGCTGTCGGTGACGGACCTCGGCAAGGGCATTGCGCCGAAGGATCTCGAGCAGGTCTTCGAAAAATTCTTCCGCCGCGGCAAGGTGGATGGCCGCACGCCGGGGACGGGGCTGGGGCTTTCGATCGCCAAGGGCTTCGTCGAGGCCATGGGCGGCCAGATCAAGGCGGAAAGCCCGGCGCTGCGCCGCCGCGGCACGCGCATTTCCATGCGCTTCCCCGCCGCCAAGCCTGAAATCTCCGAAAAGGACCGTGCATGAGCGTGGAGCGTATCCTCGTCGTCGACGACGAACCCCAGATCCAGCGTTTCCTGAAACCCGCATTGAGTGCCGCCGGCTATGACATTCTGGAAGCATTGACTGGCGCCGAGGCGCTGAAGGCGGCGGCGACGAGCGCACCCGATGTCGTCATCCTCGATCTCGGCCTGCCGGACATGGACGGCAAGGAGGTCATCGCGAACTTGCGCGGCTGGTCGCAGGTGCCGATCATCATTCTCTCGGCACGCGACCGGGAGAGTGAAAAGATTGCCGCGCTCGATCTCGGCGCCGATGACTATATCGAAAAGCCCTTCGGCATCGGCGAATTGACCGCGCGCATCCGCGCGGCGCTCCGCCATCGGGTGCAAATGGACGGCGGCCAGACACAACTCTCCGCCGACGGCGTGTCGATCGACACGATCAAGCGCGTGGTGACGAAGGATGGCGAGCCAGTGCGCCTGACGCCGAAGGAATATGACCTGCTGGTCATGTTGGCGCACCATGCCGGCCGCGTCGTCACCCACAGGACGCTTCTAACGTCGGTCTGGGGCGTCGCGCACGGCGAGGACCTGCATTATCTGCGCGTCTTCATCGGCCAGTTGCGCGGCAAGATTGAGCGCGACGCGGCCGACCCGAAGATCATCCGCACCGAGCCGGGTGTCGGCTATCGCTTCGTCGGCGACGACGGTTAACAGCAGGCTGCCTGCAAGCGGCAGCCGCGACCATCACTTGATCTTTACCGGCGTCGGCATGTCGGTCGCGAGCGTTTCGCCGACGACTTTCTTCTTCTTGGGCGTCGGCTGCGGATTCTCGAGGATCGATACCGGGGCCGATACGGTGACTGCCGCGACATTGCCGACGTTTCTGGCCGTGCCGGCAACGACCGCTGCGATGCCGGTTCCGACGGAAATATCGGAATCGGTGAGTGTCTGCCCGGTTGCCAGCCGGGTACCGATGAGTTGGACGATCTGCGGGCTTTCCGCGAACTTTCCGTGGTGCAGGCCGTCCTCGGTCTTGACCTTGGTCAGGTCGATCGCGGTGATGCCGGCCCGTTCCAGTTGGGTGCGATAGGGCTCGGCAGACGGATCGATCGCGCCGAGGCGGGAAACGTCGCCGGAAATGAAGCTGGAGAGCGCGAGCGCGCGATCGTCCTGCGAAACGAAGATCGTGAATTTCGGTCGCTTCTGGCCCATCTCGACGAACTGCTTGGCGAAGACGTCGAGATCGATGTCGGGCGAAGCGAGGATGACGTTTTCGATCTTGGAGGGCACATTGCCGTCGCGGATGCCCATTTGCCTGAGCGTTTCCATGGTCAGCCAGGTGCCCATCGAATGCGCGAGGATGGTGATGCCTTTGACTTTGGGCGCGTCGGCGAGCTTTTTCAGGATGTCTTCAAGGGCTGAGCGCGAATAGTTCGTGCTCTCCTTGTCGTAATTGTAATCGAACACATTGGCTCGCGACGGCCAGGTAAACAGCACCGGCGTCGCCTGGACGTCGGAGTCGTGGATGATCTGCGCAAGCCGGTAGACGGAATCCTCGTAGCGGTTGTTGAAGCCGTGCACGAAGACGAAGGCCTGTCCGCCGACATCGTGCTGCTGGAACCAGGACTTGGCTTCATCAAGCGACGTGAGTTCGCGAACGCGTGTGACCGTGAAATCCTTCTTGGGATCCGGCGGCAGCTTGCGTGGCCATTGCACCGTGCCGGCCTTGCGCGCCGTGTCCGGCGGGATCGACACCGCAACGTCGGTCAGGAAGGTGTTTGCGTCACGCTCGCCGGAAAACAGCGTTGCCGGATCGCCGGAGGGCTGGCGCGTGGTCGCGACGAGCATGTCGACGGTCGAGGTCCCGGGTACCGGCGCGGTCAGCGTCACCGGTGCCATCACGCCTTTGGCATGACCGCCGCAACCGGCAAGCAATGCCAAGGCCGCCACGACGAAGATCGCCCGTCCTCCCCGTGCACGCACGTGCTGCAGCGAACCTTGAAACCCCACCCACTCGAACATAGCATCCCCAATACGCCTGAACTTCGCTGCATCTGATCGCGCTTTTGCGAAACGCAGATGACAACACCCGGCGCTAATATGCAAGCGGGTGCGATTGAAGTTTCGCCGCTGGGTTGTTGATGAATGCAGGTACTCGTTGTTGCGAGTTGCCGCAACAAGGGGCTGCCTTTGATGGATGCTTCGCCGCCTATTCCGCCAGAGTGGCCACCGTCTTCAGAATCGCATGCACCGCCTTGATGCGCTCCGGATTCGGGAAGTTCCGGTTCGCCAGCATGACGACGCCGATCTTCTTTTCCGGCACGAAGGCGACATAGCCGCCGAAGCCGTTGGTGGATCCGGTCTTGTTGTAAAGCGTCGCATCATCGGGACGCTTCGGAGGAACCAACGCCGTCACCGGCTTGGCATCCAGGGCCATGGTTCGGGAGTTGCCGTCGAGCAGCCGCTCGAGCGAAACCGGGTAGGGATACTGTTCCCAGCCGAGGCCTTGAATCATCTTGCCGGTATCGAAGTAGCCGATATGCGTTCCCTCTATCGCCTGGCGAACGGGTCCGTCGAATTTCTCCGGCCGGATATTGGCGTCGACAAAGCGGATCATGTCTGCCGCGGACGATTTCACGCCGTAGGCTTCGGCGTCGAACATGCCCGGGCTGACCCGGATCGGCTTGTCGGCCTTGCCGTAGCCCCAGGCGTAGCTGCCCATCGCGCTGGCCGGCACGGTGACATAGCTGTGCTTGAGGTCGAGTTTGGGAAATAGCTCTGTCTCCAAAGCGTTGGCGAAGCTGCCGCCCATCGCCAGGCCGGCGGCATGGCCGAAGAGGCCGATGCTCGGGTTGGAGTAGCGACGCTTCTTCCCTGGCTCGGCGTCTGGTTTCCAGTTGCTGAAGTAAGTCAGCATGTCGCCGTCGCTCTTGACCTGATCGGGAAACTGCAAGGGCAGGCCGCCGGCCGTATAGGTGGCGAGATTGAGGAGGGTCGCCTTGTCGATGGCGCTGCCGCGGAGCTCGGGCATGTACTGGCCGGGATGGTCTTCGAAGGACAGCTTGCCGAGCGCCTGCGCATAGGAGGCGAGCGTGCCGGCAAAGGTCTTGCTGATCGAGCCGAGCTCGAACAGCGTGTCCTCCGTAACCGGCGCCTTCGTTTCCTTGGACGCGACGCCGTAGTTGACGAAGGTGTGCTGGCCGTCAACGGTCACTGCAATCGCCATGCCCGGCACATTGTATTCGCGCATGATCGGTCGGATCGCCTTGTCCACGGCGGCGGCAATCCGGGCCTGCTCGCCGTTCCCGGCGAAGGCGGTCGCGGCGAACGAAAAGAGGATTGTAGTAGTAAGCCCTAATTTGATTGTCGTCATTCTATCCATTGCGTGTACTCTCTCTTGCGAGGCAGGGATGCCCATGCTTGGCCCGGCCCAGGTCCATCGGGCGAAAGTCCATCGGGCCAGCCTGCTGATTGGGCCATCGACCAAAGCTCGTCCGGAGATATGCGGGTGAAAGCACTGAACCTCAGCCAGGGGCAAGCCAGACCTAGACCGCGCATCGCCACGCCACAAACGACGATATCTCGCAGGAGATATAAATAAATCTAGGGCTAAGGGGCATTCCTTTGTTGAGTGCAGTGCCCCGATCGCGTCAGGGGTTATTTGCGACACAAAGCTAATACCACGCGCAACATTGTCATTGCTGGCCGCTCGGGGTAGTATTCGCCCGCCGTTTGGAGGTCTTCGTCTCCGGACCGTGTGTTTTATTCGTGAGCTGCTTCTGATTGAACAGAAGAGTCTCTCCCATCCGGGGAGCATACTCGGAAGCTATTTGCATTCGACGCCACTCAATGGCGCCTCCGCCCGATCTCTATTCCAGAAAGACGGCCATATTGGAGGATAAAATGAGCAAGCAGACCGTAACCATCATTCTCGCCGGCGCTCTAGCCTTGTCGGGGTGCCAATCTGCCTACGTGTCGAAGAGCGGTTCGACTGGCAACGAATTCGGCTGCATTGCCGGAACGGTCGGCGGCGCAATCGTCGGCGGCCTGATCGGCTCGACGATCGGTTCAGGTACTGGCCAGCTCTGGGCTGTTGGCGGCGGTGCTACGTTGGGCGCTGCGGCCGGCAATGCTCTGACGTGCCGCTACTATTGATCGCGGAAGGGTGAGGGATGAGAAAACTCGTTCTTTTGGGTGTGCTTGTGGTCTGTCCGGCTGGTCTCGCTGTGGCGCAGCAAGCTGCAACAATGAGCCAGGGGCAGATGGATGCGCTCGATCGCAACAAGGACGGTGCGGTCGACCGGTCCGAATACGAGGCCTTCATGACGACGGCCTTCGTCAATCTGGACAGGAACAAGGACGGCAACCTCACCTCCGACGAGACGAAGCAGGCGCTGAATGCCCAGCAGTTTGCCGCCACCGACGCAAGCGGCGACGGCAAGATCACCCGCAACGAATTTCTGGACCGGGTGATGGCGGACTTCAAGATGGCGGATCGAAGCGGCGACGGCAATCTGAAGTAGCGCTTCTCGACTGGCGCGCCGCGGCGCGCGAAGGGCGCCTGCGCGTTCGGACGAGCGGCCGGCTGCCGGTTGGCCGGCGGCGGAGCTCGTCCAGAACCGGGAGATCGGATCGCGCTGATCAGCCGAGCGGGATCGCCTCGATCACGAACACCCAGATCGGGCCGCCGCCCTTTTGATGGGCCGGCCTGATCACCTTCGTCACGGCATACTTGCCCTCACCGAACTCCAGGACGGCGTAAGGAAGAACCTTGGGGTCGATGCCGAAGGGATCCAGCGTGCTGACGCTTGCCGGTGCGTGTCCGAGCGTGTGCTCGACGAGGAGCTTCCCTCCATCCGCCAGTTGGCCCACCCAGGTCGTGAAAGCCTTTTGCGGGTCGTGGGCATGATCGTGGGAATTCGTGTAGACGAAGTCGAAGGCTTTCTTCCAATCCGGATTTTCGTCATGGAAATCCCACTGGGTGAGCCCGAACCGGGACGCCGTGTCCGAGATATCCGTGCCGATGACGTCGATTCCGAGGCGATCCGCGAACCATTTGACCTCGGTGCCATTCCTGGAACCGTGGCAGAGGCCCCGCTTCGCATTTGGGATGGCCTTGCGAACATAGTCACAGATCACGTCGATCGTCGCCTCGTCGGCCCAGACCTGGTCGATCTTGCGCTTGTTTCCCTCCGTTTGAACCGAGACATACTGCTCGTAGCTTGAATACTGCATCAGGCGGTAGTCGCCTCGATAGTCCTCGCCACCACCGTGCGAGACGGAGTAGCCCCGCTTGCGCAGGAAGTTCCGAGCGAGCTGCTCAACAAAGTTCATGTCGGTTCGTCGCCTCTCCGTTGAGGATGGATGAACCCCGACTAATTCAACTTTCGCTCAGATTCAATCGGTGCGGATACAGGAACGGCGTTGGGCTGGTTTCGCGACATGCTGGAACTAGATGAAGAGCCAGACGCTTGTCCAACCCACCCAGGTGAAACGCTGGGTGCCCAATACTTCATATTGCTTTGTTTGTTCAGCAGCGTGCACGTTCATGCTTCCCCCATGCTGCACAACCATGAGGGGGATGCTCTCACAGCGCAAGTTGTCGTCAAGCCTTATTTAGTCTTCTCTAAATTTTAACGTGTGTTATCGTCTGGCGCAGATCTGCAGTTTTGGTTTGAGGGGACCAGATATGCGCGAGCCATACCGGTTAAGTCGCCGAGCTTTGGCGCTCGGCCCACTTCTGCTTTTACTTCCAAATGATGCCGAGGCGCGCCGTCGTGGCAGGCTATGGGGAGGTGGTGGAAGTAGCTCGCCCTTCTCGCTGCTGATAAGTGGCGTGATAGTTTGCGCGATAGTTGTCGCCAAATCCATCTTTCGCAAAGATCTGCCTTCAAAAGGGACAGGCACGCCGCGGGCGTCGCATGAGGCCGTGGGGACGTCCGCCAAATTCAATCCGACCAAGCGCACGGCGGCGCCGAGAAGGGGTTTATCGCCATGGGTGCTTGTATTGCCTCTCGCTGGCATCGTGATAGGTGGAGCCTACGGCTGGGCGACCGTGCCGCCGGAAGACACCATTTCCGCATCCTTCCCCCTGTGCGCATCGGGCGCGCGGACAACGTGCGTCGTGAATGGTGATACGTTCTGGCTCGACGGTATAAAGTACCGGATCTCTGACATAGACACGCCTGAGATTAGCGAGCCACGTTGCGCCGAAGAGAAGGCGCTGGGTGAGCAGGCCACGATCCGTCTACAAGCGCTTCTCAATGCCGGCGCATTCGGTCTCAAAGCGGGGATGCGTGACGAGGATAAATACGGCCAGAAACTGCGCGAAGTCTACCGCGGCGGTCAATCGCTCGGCGCCCAGCTCGTCGACGAGGGGCTTGCGCACCGTTGGATTGGGTTCAAGCAGTCGTGGTGCGGCTGAAACGGAGACTGGGAGATCCTGGAGGAAACCGAAGGAGGGGCAGATGTCGAAATACGAGGGGCTTACGTTGCAGCTTGCCAGAGAACGGCTGAGAGAGATTATTCTCTCCTTCGGAGAGATCGAAGTGGCCATAGGCGATCAGCTGCCGAAGAGCGCCCGTCTCCCACAATTTTGGGAGAACCCAAAGAACCCTAAGCACATCCAAGGCGTGAAAAAAGCCGTAAGGGAAGCGGCTTTCAAAAGCTTCCTGTTGGCCGGCCAGGACAAGGTGCGTTTCGTTCGCGATTGACCGCGGGCGATTCAGGAAAAACACCCGGGTGGCGTCATCGCCTCAACGGACGCGATCTCCTGATCCGTCAGCGGTTGGCCGTTCTCCCAGACGAACCTCATGGCGCCCAGGTAATACGACGCCTCCAGCGTATCGCCGACCCGCTTGATCGGGCGACCCGGATAGAGTTCGTTCTAACGCCGACGAGCGGCTTCGAGTTCGGCTTCACCTTTAGACATGCCCCTTATGTGGGGCGACCGCAGGCAACAAAAAAGGCCGGATGAATCCGACCTTCCAACAACCGGTAGCGGGTGGTTTCTCCGATGGGCCTTTTTCAAACCCATTAGGGCGCATCAAGCTTTGTCATCACTTGACGCGGGCCAGACGCTACCGGCAAAAAGTATTATACGCCTCCCATCTCTCATTGCCAAACTCTTTCAACTCGAAAGCCTCCCTACAGCGGGAAAACGCTCGGGCAACGCCATGCCTATCGACGAGAATTGGCTGCAGGAGGCTTTGGACTATAGGCTGCGCGAACTCGCTGCGAATATCATCCGCGTTGTTCGAGGTGCCGGACGTCCAGACGATATAATCGACCAGTGCAACGAAGTCCTGAAGGCCGCAATCGAGTATCACGATAAGACCCAGCGATTCGTCTCGGATCAGTCGGTGGCAATGGCTCTACACCTGAAGCCCGAACAAATACGCGACTACGAGTCTTTCGAGGGGCAGCGCCAGCTCGCGCTGCGTAAGATGGTCAAGGGACCGCTGCAGGTGACCGCCTCGCGTCTTCTTGATCAACGAACCCAGGAAAACCGGGGAGAATCCGAGATATTCGAGGCTTATCGGGATCTCGAACACCTCTATCAAGTGCTACGAAAGCAGCGGGAAGCCGAATTGAGGGCAGCACGAGCAAAGCCGGCGCCCAGACGCAAGCCGGCAAAGAGAAAGACCGCGAGGGTAAAACGACGTGACGAGGAAGGCTGGCAGCGAAAAGAGAAAGGTGGCTAAAAAGGTGGATTGAGAAAACTGGTAATGGTCTAACGATTTGAAATCGTTGTGTTTTCCAGAAGAAGAATGGTGCCGCTTACGTGACTCGAACACGTGACCCCATCATTACGAATGATGTAAAACGGCCTTTCAATACCAATCAATGGCAATCATTCAGCTCTCTTGTGTTCCTTGGAAATCAGGGTCTTGGCTGTGTTTGACGGGTTGTGATAACACCACTTCCTATCAGTGCCAGCCACCGAATTCTGTTACCCCATGTTACCCTAAAGAAAGCTCCGATGGCAAAGTCGGTCCTCAACCAGAAGAAACTCGAAGCAATCGCAAAATCGGCCGCAGCGAAGGGCTACAGCATCAGGACGGAAATTCCCGATGCCGGGCAGCCAGGGCTCTATCTTGTTGTTCAGCCCAGCGGCGCGATGAGTTGGGCTTTCCGGTATCGCCATGCTGGCCGACCGCGGAAATTGACAATCGGACCATTCGTGCTCGGCGAAGACGCGACCTTCACGTTAGCGAAGGCCAGGGAAAAGGCCCAGGAAGCATCTCGCATTGTCTCGGACGGCAGAGACCCTGCCGAGGTGCGCGAGGAGGAGAAGGCCCAGGCGCCAGAGCCGGTGAACGTGGATCTTGTAGGTGACGTTCTCGACGAGTTTGTAAAGCGTCACGTGAAGAAGAAGAACCGCGAGAGCACACAGACAAATACCATCTCGTTTATCGACAAGCGCATTCGACCCGGGTGGAAGGACAGAGACATCCGAACAATCACCAAGCGCGACGTCGTGAAGCTGCTGGATGATATCGCGGACTCAGGAGCCCCGGAATCTGCGGCGCGGGTGCGCGCCATTCTAAGCAAGTTTTTCAATTGGGCTGTTGATCGTGACATTGTGGACGCTTCGCCCGTTCCCAAGGGCTCGACAGCCAAGCAGGGCGCCAGCCGGGAACGCGTTCTGACAGACCGGGAGATCAGGCTGGTGTGGCTCGCCTGCGAAAAGGTCGGATGGCCCTTCGGTCCACTCGTCAAATTGTTACTGCTGACGGCGCAGCGTCGTAACGAGCTCGCGCACGCTCCCAAGGCCGAGTTCGAACTTACCGGCAATGATCAACTCTGGACTATCCCGCCGGAGCGCTCCAAGAACGGGAAGGAGCATCTCGTCCCTCTGTCTTCGCTCGTACTGGAGGTGATCGCTGGATTGCCAAAGGTCGGCGAAACGTACTTGTTCTCAACGACCGGAGAGACGCCTGTCAGTGGCTTTTCGAGGGGTAAGAAGGCGATCGATCGCGAGATGTTGGCGATAGCCCATAAAGAGGCCGCAGCCGCTGGGCTGAAACCTGAAGACGTAAAGCTGGATGGGTGGACGCTGCACGATTTGCGCCGCACTGCTGCTAGTGGCATGGCCAGGCTAGGGATCCCGGTGCACGTTGTCGAGGCGGTGCTGAACCATCAAAGTGGAACGATTAAAGGCGTTGCCAAGATCTACAACCGCTATGAGTACTCGGACGAGAAGAGGCTTGCTCTGGCGGACTGGGCAGAGCAGGTGAAGCTTATCGCGGCACGTTCCTAGAGATGATCAGCTTCAGACGTCGCCATCTGACTCGTCTTGTGTTCGGGCCGCCTGCTGCTTGCGTCGTTCGGCGAGATAGACATCCCGCTCTTGCTCGCGCTTCTCAATTTCCTCTTTCTTCGCCTTCGCGCTGTCGAGCCAACGATTGACTTCTTCGTGCGCCGCTTGTTGCGCCAGATCTAGGTCAGGACTGCGCCTTATGATGGCCTCCATCCGGTTCTGGAGTTCGACAAAATCGACCCCCTGCAATCGTTTTCTTTCTTCCCGCTTGTTCTGTCGCGCCACCCTGAAGGCTTCAGAAGTCTCCTGTATCCGGATGCGGTCTTGACGTAACTGGTCAACCACCTCATCGAGTGGTCTTCTGGAGCGCATTTCCAGCGTCGTTCCTAGGATAAGGTCAAGGTCAATGTTAATCTCACCGATCTGGTCGAAAATCTCCTCAGAATAAAACTCGGCCGACTCTGCTAGTCGATCGGTCATTCTGCTGCGTTTGTTGCTGAATCCAGTTTTCGCCGTTTCGACCTGTTTTAAGAATCTCGTTGCCAAAAAATCAAGATTTCTGAGCTTCCGAGCGATACTAGATGCGCGCTCATCGGTAAGTAAGGCTAATTGGCACATCCGGCGAATGACTTCCGCCCTCGACTTGAATCCGTGGTGTTCCGCCCATTCATCAAGCGTCTTTGCTTCGGATTCGGAGAGCATCATTTGAAATTTGATGGTCTTTAGTTCTCCGCGAGCCATGCCCTTGTCCCCAAGTTTCGCCAATAAGCCACCGGCTCGCGCTCATGGTGCTTGCCTTTGATATGGTCGTGATTGTATCTTCTATTACATTGGTGTGGTTCGCAGCGCAACTTCCCAAAAACTGATGGAAGTTTTTTGATCAACCGGACATTCAAGGAGCGAGAATGGAAACTTCAAATACCTCCACCACGTACCTCACAAGCAGCCAGGTCCTAGCACGCTATTCCATAGCGCCCATTACCTTCTACCGCTGGCAGAAGAACAAAGTTCTGGGCTTTCCCAAGCCCATGGTCATCAATCGTCGAAAATTTTTCAGGGTGGATGATTTGACGGCTTGGGAACGAGAGCGCGCCAAGGTGTCCGCATGAGTAGGCGCAAACAGAAAAGCGGCAGAGGGCGTGGTTGGCGCCTGGACCCTCTGCCGCTCGATCAGATGCCGCTTCGCAGCGGCCCCTCCACACCAACGATAAGGACCGTTGATGCCGCAAGTTTCTAAACCACAGTATTCCCTCCGTGTACAGCGTTTGAACAACGGTGAGCCGGAAGGGATGCCGATCACCCTCATCGGCCGAATAGCTTGGATGCTGCAGACGCTGATTGATGCCGGCAAGGCCGGCGTCACCACATTTGAGAGCCCTGCACCTCGCGTAGGTCATTATCTCTACGCTCTTCGAAAGAAAGGATTTGTGATCTCAACGACTTACGAGCCGCATGCCGGCGTCTTCGCGGGTTCGCATGGCCGTTTCCGCCTGGAGAGCGAAGTCAAAGTCATTGAAGTCAACGCGAGGACAGCCGCATGAATGGAGATGTCCAGACTGAGAAAGTGAGGGTCGCCGCAAGGTGGCTCTCCGAACAAGATCCGGTGCCTCCGCACGTGGTTAATATCCTGAAGGCGAAGTTCGACCTGAAGGCACTGCAGGCTTGTGAAGCTTGCAAACTCGCTGGTGATTTTAGGCGAGGTGCCGTGGCGTGACGAGAACGAGAAAGACGAAGAAGTCGAAAGACACGAGCCTCGCGACGTGGAAGTTCGACCTGGAAAACACGGTCAACGCAGATCCACGTCTCGGCCAAGCATGTTTGAAAGTCGTGCGCGCTTACCTCGACTTCATGAGCGACATCCACGCAGCTCCGTACCTGTCAATCGTGCACCTTAGAGCGCTTACCGCGCTTACAGAACACACGATCATCAAGGCTCGGCGTCAACTCGTGACCGAGGGTTATTTCAGGGAGTTCGGTAAGACCAGTTCTGGATCAGTCCGATACCAGATTGTAAATACCGGAAAGAACCGCGTTCTCGACCACATCACAATCACTCGTGAAGTCCTCAAGCAGTTTGAAGCCGACAAAAAAGAGGAGCGCAGGCGGCGTGCTGCTTCCAGCGAGCCCTGCAATTTGCCCACTGCAAGAATTGCAGGGCTGGAGCATGATCTGCACTGCAGGATTTACAGTGACAGCACTGAAAAAACTGCAGGGAATTACGTAGAGGATACCGTAGAAGGTGTTAGCTATGAAGAGGAGGAACCTCTTTACTACACTAATCAGTACGCTCTTGCGTCACTCGGTGACGATGCAACGCAGCCCTTCCCTATACCGGCAAACGATGACGAGGCAGAGAGCATTTTGGACGCGATTTGCGCCGATGTGCGGCATGCCGGCGTTGTCAGGCGCACCCTGAAGCTATTCCTAATGGGCGGAACTCTCTCGCGGCAAAGAGCAATGAGCATTTTGGGCGGCGATGCGAGGACCGCGGCATGAGCGAAACGCAGATCATTGTCTTTCCCCTTACTCGGCGGATTGGAAAAATTCGGTCGGTCGCGGCGACCCTGAGGGGGATGAAGACTCAAAAATGGCGCGCGCGTATCGGGTGCAGATCACCGCGGGTCTACTCAACAACCTCGCCAAACTCGGCATCGCCGCCATCGACCAGCACGAGCCCATTTTGAAATTTTGGCAGGCTGTCCGTGACGAGATTGCCAAGAACCTTGAAGGTGCAGCATGACGATAGCTGAACGCAAAGCGCGCGTAGCGCATGATCGCGAGAACCCTTGGCGGCCGATGCACGAAGCTAAGGCAGATGGTCTCATCTGCAATCTGCTCTTCGATGACATGGCGGGGCACCACTCGCCCGAAGACGTGAACTACTTCCTCGATACCGACGGTCATTGGTACCGCATCGATCCTCCGGAGAGGATTTGGCAGAAACCCATGAATTGGCGCCCCGCTTACGTCCGCATGACGCCGGAGCGTAGGGCCCTCATCAAGAAGCGCAGCGAGGTCTCCGATGACTAAATGGCGGAAGTTCAAGAAATCTCGCCCAGCAGCCGCACCAGCCTATGAGATAGACCACGCGGCCTTTGCGTCAGGTCTCCACGTGTTTGCAGATGGCGCATGTGAGCCTAACCCCGGCCCCGGTGGCTGGGGCGTGGCGGTCTTCAGGGACGGCATAGAGTTGTATTCGGAACGTGGCGGGGACGCCGACACTACAAACAACCGGATGGAACTTACAGGGCTCCTGAAGGGCATCGGGGCTGCGAAGGCGCTGAATGGGCCGGTGACCATCTGGTGCGACAGTATGTATTGCGTCAAAGGAGCTAACGAGTGGCGCCACGGCTGGAAAAAGAACGGGTGGCAGCGCGGCGGCCCTAATGCTGATCCGAAGAACCGAATCCTCCTCAATGCCGAGCTGTGGCGGTCGATCGATGCAGCTCTCTCGGGCTCTGATCAGATCACTATCCGCTGGTGCAAGGGACACGCAGGCATCGCCGGTAATGAACGCGCGGATGAGTTGTCGAATATGGGGATGGCACTTGCGTGCGGCCAAGCTTCCCAGGACGGCCTGCCTTTCGATTTCCTGACCGCTGAGTACCGTCAACTTCTGGCCTGAAAGGACCCAACGCTTGAAGCAAACATCATCAGCACAGAAGTTGCGTGCCCCTGGCTTCGACGGAACGCAGGTTAGCAAGGTATCAGTGCGCGTGTCGTCGAACCGGACGACCAAGCAGAGCGTGCGAGCGCTGCCAGGTACCTTCGAGTGGCGATACGGCCGGGGAGGGCCTGGGATGTACCTCTATCATGCAGGCTCCCACTACGCCCGGCTATGGGAGCAGGCGGGTACCGCGTCGGCGTCGTCGCCTGATCTTAACGGAGCTATCGGCGCCGGCTGGAAGGGCATCCCCGAGAAGCGTCTCGAAGCCATGGAGGAGTTGAAGGGCGCTGTCGCCGTTCTCGGAGCGCTCGTATCCGCCCGTTTGACTGCCTACTGCGCTCAGGGCCTCACGGCCAAGCAGATCGGCATAAAGTTTGAGATCAGCGAACGGGACGTGGCTCCGGTTTTGGAACAGGATCTGGTCGCATGCGCCAAGTGCTTTGGGTACAAGTAATGTTTCGTACCCGAAATGAATTGACTTTCCACGCGAAACCCCGGTAGAGTCTTTCCAACGTCGGAACTGTGACCGGACGCCGCCAAAACACCCGCCAGCAAAGGCGGGTTTTCTGTTTGGTGATTTGAGGGGGACGTAGAGCCGGGATTATCCGTGCAGTGGGGGAGCACTGGGCAAAGATACGTTCGGAAAGTAGTCCCGGTGCATAGGGCCCCCCAGCCTCTCGTAGATGAATTTGCCGTCCATCAATCGGCAAACCGCAACAATAGAATCTGCACCATCCCGCCGTCGATAAACCATGCCCCCCACTAGATCGAGACACTCTGTTGACTGTTTAGGTCGGAACACAACGTTCCACTGTTGCCGGTCTTGAACAGACGGAAAGCACCATGCGTCCTGCCCGGGAAGGTCGAAGTAGTCCTTGGCGATATGCTCGGAGACACGGTAACGGTGCTCCATGCCCTTCGGTACATCTCTGCTGAACTCCGCGTACAAAAAGTCCTCTACCAAGTTGATTTTTGCAAGTTCGTCCGAGGAGTATCCAGGTTGCATCTCGGTGAACCCGAAACTGGTGGCCGTTAAGGGGCGTTGCGTTACAAATTCGAATACGATTGCATACTCGTTCTGAGGTAAGCGTATCTCGTTCAGAGTGGTGAGTGGGTGTCCCAAAGTAGAATAGAACAACGGCTCGCCTGCTTTGTGAAGCCGTCCCGCAGATTTCACATATTTTGCTTCGGGCGCCCAAGCATCTGTACTGATTTTGCCACAACTGAAAGGGATGTGATGTTCGCCTGGCTCCGCCGACCTGGCACGAAACAGCCTCGCGCCGGCAGGAATCGTCACTGAATGTCGAGTCAAGGTCGCTCTCCTCGTTCCGCCCGTCAGAACGTCGAGAATGCTGTCCTGCAGATCTCTATCGCTGATGGACTTGATGTCCAAAGAGCCAAAGGCTTGTATTTTTTGCAGAATTGTTGAGCAATCGATTTGAGCCAACAACGCCTTGTGATTGCTCAAAATATCCAGGGGCAACGCAGGACTCCAAGTTTTGTAGGGTTGGATGTCGAGAGTAGAAGCAAATCCCTCTGACTGGAAGCTTGGCGCAAGCGCGACCACCCACTGCACCTAGGCAGTGTGGCGGCCGCGGGACGAGGCCGCTATTGAGCTGGCGCCGTAGTTGAAGGCTGGGTCGTGGACGGCTGTGTGGTTGAGGGGGTCGTTGTCGAGGGGGTGCTTGTCGACGGTTGAGTGGTTGAAGGCTCCGAGGTGGACGGTGCTGTCGTGGACGGTGTCGTTGTTGAAGGCGTGGTCGTCGACGGTTGAGATGTCGTCGGCTCAGTCGTGGTCTCCGGCGGTGTTGCGGTCTCCGTGGTCGCTTCCTTCTTTGGCATTAGAAGAACGACGAGGATGATGACGACCACGGCAAGGATAATTCCGAGGACGGTGTTTCGGCTCATGCTTCACTCCTCTTGGATGCATGCGACTCGGGAATTGTATCACTGCAACCAAAACCGGAGATGAACGGGCTGCCGGCACTTTTGCCACGGCTTTCGTGCGGCGGCTTACTTCGGGGAGAAGCCTTGCTCCGCCATGCATGCTTTGAAGGTGCTGTCCGCAGCAATGGCACCGGCCATCCAGAGACGCCCCGCAATGACCTGCGTCTCCGCGGCGCGCCCATTGCAAATAGCCTTGGCGCGCTCGAAGCGAGATTCTTTACTGTTGGTTTGAATTTCCTTCCAATCGCTCGCCGAGCTGGAGTTGCAGCCGGCTAGTGCTGCAAGGGCTATGAGCCATATCTTGTGCATCGTCCTCCCCTTGGTCAATCACAGGTTGCTAATGTAGTCGAGGCCGGAGAAACGATCAATCGTTCTGAGATACCTGAGGCCTCCCTCGGGATGCTGCCCCCGAGGGAGGCCTCGGTCAGGTGTCAATGACAGTGGTAACCGCCTGTCTTGTGGTTGGTGTGACAACCGTTCTCGTCAGTCCCCCCACTGTGAGCAGAAACGTAGGTTGCGCTACCGAAAAAGATGAGCGCAGCCGCTGCGAGCTTAATCAACTTCATGATGGTCCCTCCATTGCTATGCAACTTAAACACGGCGCACAAGTGAAGTCGAGACTAAATTAGAAGTTACAGATTTGGCCGGTTGGATGGGTTAACGAGGTCATAGCGAATGACTGACGAAAGTGCTGGAAATGCACGCGCCTATCTCCTTGGAGCGGCATCGTTTATGCGGTAGGTCCGACCAAGCTGTTCGCTTATGTTCCTCACCCGTTTGGGTTAGAGAAGGATGCACGGACCTGATCCGTACCGGGACCGTTCTACGCTCGTTCGAGGATATTTCAGAAGTTGTGATTTTATCACCGCAGGTCAGCCCCGCGGGCTGTCGCCAGAGGCAATGAAGCATGACAGACGGGACCCGAAACAACGGGAAGAAAACGGGAAAGGGAAACCCGCCCGTCGAGCATCAGTTCAAGCCTGGGAATCCTGGCCGCCCGAAAGGTGCCCGCAACAAACTCGGTGAGATGTTCATCGAAGACATGCTCGCAGCTTGGGAAAGCAAAGGCGCTGCTGCGATCCACACCGTCATTGAGAAACGCCCCCAGGACTTCCTGAAGGTTGTCGCCTCGCTGATGCCGAAGGATTTGAATGTCAACATCAACCAGATCGGCGAGATGACGGATGAGCAGCTCCTCGACCGCATCCGGAAGCTCGACGCCACCATCCAACCTTTCCTCTCTGCTCATGGAGAGGATGGAAATAGCGATGGAGATCGAACGCCGACAGCGCACTAGCCGCCTTCGGTTCTATCGCCCCTACAAGAAGCAGATCGAGTTCCACAAGGCGGGCGCTGCGTATCGTGAGCGCCTTTTCGTGGCCGGCAACCAGCTCGGCAAGACGCTGGCCGGTGCCGCAGAAGCAGCGATGCATTTGACCGGTCAGTATCCAGACTGGTGGGAAGGCCGGCGCTTCGACCGCCCGGTGATCATGCTTGCCGGTTCTGAATCGTACGAACTGACCCGCGATGGCGTGCAACGACTTCTCATCGGTCCGCCGATGAACGAAGAGGATTGGGGCACTGGCTATATTCCGAAGGCTGCCATTGTCGACACCACGCGCCGCAGCGGCGTGTCTGGCGCGCTGGATAGCGTCACGGTTCGGCATGTCTCGGGCGGCGTCTCAACGGTCCTGTTCAAGGCATATGAGCAGGGCCGCGGTAAGTGGCAGGCAAACACGGTTGATTTCGTCTGGTTCGACGAAGAGCCGCCCGAGGACGTTTATCTAGAGGGCATCACGCGAACCAACGCGACCGGCGGCGCTGTCGCTGTCACGTTCACGCCCTTGAAGGGCATGAGCACGGTCGTCGCGAGGTTCATCATGCCGGGTGACGACGAGGGTGCCAAATACCGCACGACCGTCACCATGACGATCGACGATGCGGAACACTACAGCCCGGAGGAGCGGGCCCGCATCATCGCCAGCTATCCAGCGCACGAACGCGAGGCCCGCACAAAGGGCGTTCCGTCGCTCGGCTCTGGTCGCATCTTCCCGGTCTCGGAGGAGAGCATCACCGTCGCGCCATTCGAGATCCCGAAACACTGGGTCCAGATCGGTGGCCTTGATTTCGGGTGGGATCACCCATTCGGCGCCGCTGGTTGCGCCTGGGATCGCGACGCCGACGTGTTCTATGTGACGAAGGTCTATCGGGAGCGTGAGGCGACGCCGATCATTCACGCCGCAGCGCTGAAACCGTGGGGCGCCTGGCTGCCGTGGTCATGGCCGCATGATGGCCTGCAGCATGACAAGGGCAGCGGTGAGCAACTGGCTGTGCAGTATCGGGCTCAGGGGCTCAACATGCTGCCCGAGCGCGCCACCTTCGACGACGGCTCGAACGGCGTCGAGGCGGGCATCTCGGACATGCTGCAGCGGATGCAGACGGGCCGCTTCAAGGTGTTTTCGACCTGTGGCGAGTTCTTCGAAGAGTTCCGGCTCTATCACCGGAAAGACGGGAAGATCGTGAAAGAGCGCGACGACGTGATTTCAGCGTCCCGCTACGCGCTGATGATGAAGCGCTTTGCGAAGGTGAAACCTGACAACAAGGCCTGGGCCTTCACAGATCGGAAGGTTGTTTGATGCCTGCACTGACAAATGCACAAGTCGCCTCGCAGGTGACGCAACTGGTGAAGGACTGCGAGAGCTTCCGCGACCAGCTTTCCACCGACCGTGTCAAGGCGATGGAATATTACGATGGCGAGATGAAAGACGTGCCGGCCGATCCGAACCGGTCGAAAGTCGTCTCGCGCGACGTGCGCTCTGCCATCAAGAAGGTGTTGCCGTCGCTCATCCGGACCATTCTCGGCAACGACAAGGTCGTCGAATACGAGCCGGTGAACCAGGGTGACGAGGCCGGCGCCGAACAGGCCACAGACTACATCAACTACATCGTCTTTCCGGAGAGCGATGGTTACGACGCCGTGCAGGACGCCGCGCATGATGCGCTGAAGCTGCGCAACGGCGTCATTCGCTGGTGGTACGACAAGAAGCGCATTGTAGAGGTCTCGCGACACACCGGCCTTGATGAGGCCGCCATGGTGCAGCTCGTCGGCGACGATTCGGTCGAGGTGCTGGAACAGGCGCAGTCGATTGCCACGGTGGAAACGGAACAGGGCCCGCAGCAGATCCCGGTTTACGACCTGAAGATCAGGCGCGTGATCGAAAAGGGCTGCACACGGCTCGCCGCGGTGCCGCTTGAGGAATTCCTCATCCATCCCGACGCGATGTCGATCGACGACAGCCTTTGCACCGGTCTTAGCATGAAGATGCGCCGTTCCGACCTGGTCGCGATGGGCTACGATCGGGCCGTAATCGACGCGCTGCCAGCGACGACCAAGGACAACGAGAAGGAATCTGAGGAGTTCGCGCGGCGCCGCGATGTTGTCGACGCCGACGACCAGGCGGATAAGGCGGCCCAGGAGGTCGATTACTACGAGCTGTATGTCCGGATCGATGCCGACGACGATGGAATCGCCGAATTGCGCCGCATGGTCTTTGCAGGCGGTACCGCTGAGAAGAACCTCCTCGAAAATGAGGAATGGGACGAAGCGCCCTTTGCCGATCTGATCACCGAGCGCCGGCCGCACCAGCGCGAAGGCAATTCAATCACCGACGATATGGCAGAGATCCAGCGCATCAAGACCGTGTTGCTGCGCCAGACGCTTGATAACCTCTACTGGCAGAACAATCTTCAGCCCATCGTTCAGGAAGGCACGATCGAGAACCCCGAGGCGGTGCTTAACCCGAAATTCGGCCAGCCGATCCGGGTGAGCCAGAGCGTCAGTGTGAGGGATGCCGTCGGCTACAACCAGGTGCCGCTGGTCGCTGACAAGTCTTTCAACATGCTCGGCTACCTCGATCAGGAAGCCACCGACCGCACCGGCATTTCTGAAGCCTCGAGCGGCCTAGCTCCGGATGCGCTGCAGAACATGACCGCCAAGGCCTCGTCGATGATCGAGGCCGCCGGCATCGGCCAGACCGAGCTGATGGTTCGCACCTTCGCGCAAGGCCTGAAGCGCGTGTTCCAGGGCCTGCTGAAGCTGACCATCAAGCATCAGGACCAGCCGCGCACGGTGCGCCTTCGTGGTCAGTGGGTGACCTTCGATCCGCGGCACTGGAATGCGGCCATGGACGCCACGGTGAACACCGGTCTTGGCGCCGGCACGCGCGAACGTGACATGATGATGGTGCAGATGATCCAGCAATTGCAGGAGAAGCTGCTCTCATCGCTCGGGCCGGTCAACAACCCGTATGTGTCGCCCGACAACCTCTATAACTCGATCGCGAAAACGGTCGAGGCTGCCGGTCTCAAGTCTCCGGATCTGTATTTCACCAAGCCCGACCAGGAAGAGCTTGATAACCGCCTCAAAGCAGAGGCGAACAAGCCAGACCCGGAAATGCAGAAAGTCCAGATTCAGGCCCAGGCCGACATGGAGAAGGCTAAGCTCGACGCCGAGACCGATCGGCAGAAACTGGCCGCACAGACGCAAGTCGACATGGCGAAGATCCAGGCCGACAGCGATATCAAGCGCTACCAGATCGATCAGGAGATCAAGCTCAAGCGTGATCAGGCGATGGCGCAAGCGCTGGTCGGTCAGCGCATCCCGCAGCCCCAGATCGGAGGCCAGCCAGGATGAAGCAGGAAGAGAAGCAAGCGGCCGCCCGCGCGATGCTCGACAATCCGCTGTTTCACGCCGTCATGGACGATCTGGAAGCAGCAGCCATCAACGGCTGCATCAACGCACCGGTCACCGACGATGAGACCCGCGCCGCCTATGCGGCCGAAGCGCGGGCTATCAGGAAATTCCGTAGCAAGCTCAAGTTCCTCGCCGAGGAACAAGCCAAGGCTGACGGGAAGGGCGCCCCGGCATAGGGCCCGGGCCAAACCTTAGAAGGCAGCAAGCAACATGACAGACGCAGCCACCAACTCCCCGTTCGTCGGGGAGAGTGATAGCGGTCGCCCCGCACTCACCATCGACGACGCCGCAAACCTCGACTTTGCCGAGCCCCCTGAGGCCAACGAGCAGGAAGAGGAAGAGGGGCAGTCGACGAATGCGACCGGTGAGGCCACGGATGAGGGCCAAGAGACCGGCGATACCGCAGACAACACCGAAGGCGACGAGCAGACCGATGCCGATAACGGCGAAGGGGCCAACGAAGCCGACAGCCAGATCGTCACCCTGAAGGGTGGCGAACAGGTGCCGTTGTCCGAGCTGAAGCTTGGGTACATGCGGGATCGCGATTACCGACACAAGACGCAGGATCTCGGCAACAGGAGCCGAAATCTTGACGCCATGACAACCCGCGTGACCAACACGGTCAAGGGTATCGCTTCCTATCTGGCGGAACGTTTGCCGCCTGAGCCGTCACGTCAGTTGGCGTATCAGAACCCCGCCGAGTACACCCGCCAGAAGGCGCTGTATGACGACGGTTTGGCAAACATCAGCCAGATCATCGAACTGGCGAACGACTCGACGGCAGTTGCCGGCGAGCTTGCCTCGTCGGTGACCGAAGAGACGCTTCAGGCCGAGAGCGAAAAGCTGGCTCAGGTGTTCCCGCAGACGACAAAGGATGAAGGCCGCAAGGCTTTTTTCGATCAGGCGTTTTCGGCGGCACGTGAACTCGGCTTCTCCGACGCCGAGCTGAAGGGCGTCAGCGATCACCGGCTTTTCGGCCTGGCATACTATGCCCAGATCGGCATGAAGGCCGAACAGGCCCGCGCCAAGGCGCTTACCAAGGTCACGGCAGCGCCTCCGGCCACGCCGAGCCCGCGCCCGAACGGTGCTGCCAACCAGCAGGTTCGCAAGAGCAAGGAAGCGATGCAGCGGTTGTCGAAAAGCGGGTCGATCAAGGACGCAATGGCGATCGACTTCGACTAACCCCTCAATCGAAGGAACACGGAAATGGCCGCATTGGCAAACACGTTCACGACCAATCAGGCCGTGGGCAACCGCGAAGAACTTTCCGACGTGGTGTCGCGCATCACGCCGGAAGATACCCCGATCTACTCCCTGATCGAGAAGGGCACCGCGAAATCGGTGCACCCCGAATGGGAGACCGACGAGCTCGCCGCTCCGGGGGCCAACATCAAGACTGAAGGTGACGAATACACCTTCGGCGCGATCACCCCGCCGGAGCGCCTGGGCAACTACACCCAGATCCTGCGCAAGGACTGGATCATCTCGGCTACCCAGGAAGTCGTTTCCGAGGCCGGCAACGTCCAGAAGCGGAAGTACCAGAAGCTGAAGAAGGGCGTTGAAATCCGCAAGGACGTCGAATTCGCCATCGTCGATACCAACGCTTCCGTTGGCGGCGCCACCCGCGAATTCGGCTCGCTGAATACCTGGATCGAGACGAACGTCTCCCGCGGTGCCGGCGGCGCCAACGGAGGCTTCAATGGAACGACGGGCCTCACGGTCGCGCCGACCGACGGCACGCAGCGTGCGTTCACCAAGGCCATCTTGGACAGCGTCATGCAGCAGGGCTACCAGAGCGGGGCGAACTTCCGTCACGTCTCGGTCTCGCCCTACGTCAAGAGCGTGTTCGTCACCTTCATGTCCGACAGCAACGTCGCGCCGTTCCGGTACGCCGTTTCCAAGGGTGGCGAGCGCAACACCATCGTTGCGACGGCCGATTACTACGAAGGCCCGTTCGGTACGGTGATGATCCACCCGAACCGGGTGCAGGCCGGCGCCGCCGCGCAAGCTCGCAACGCCTTCTTCATCGACCCCGACATGTTGTCGTTCCTCTGGCTCCGCAAGATCCAGGAAGACAAGGATGTCGCGAAGACGGGCGACGCTGACAAGGGCGTCCTCATCGGTGAGGGCACCCTCAAGGTCCACAACGAGAAGGGTCTCGGCGTCGCTGCCGACCTCTTCGGCCTGACCGCCGCGAGCTAACCGCGACGGTTTCAACGTCATCTGAGAAAGGGCGGGCTTCGGCTCGCCTTTTCCATATCAGGAGCAAGTGGAAATGACCGATCAGAACAAGCCGGCTGGTGCCGCAAAGGAAAAGAAGCTCGTTCCCGTCAAGCTGTTGCGCGACGTCTGGGACGAGGACGGCGAACGACTGCCGAAGGGCGGCGAACTCGACCTTCCCCTCGATTTCGCGAAGCAGCTCATCGAGGAAGGCAAGGCAAAGCGGAATGACCCGCTCCCGGGCGATTCCAAATGATCATTCGTGACGGAGCGTGGACGCTCTACGATCACGACATGATGACGGGCCGCTCGGTCTGGCATCTGTTCGACGGGGAGAAGGACGTTTTCCGCGTCGACTACCCCGTCGACAACCTGATCAGCGAAAACCGGGAAGTCCGCAACAGCGCCGAAAAAGCCTGGCGCGGCGACTGGCACCGGGTCGCCTCGATCCCGCTGAACATAGCCCATAACAGCGGCCTCGTGCAGGCCCACAGCGAGGGCGACGACCGTTTCGTTAAGCGATTCCTCAACAGCTCCGACAATCGCGCCTGGCGGACAAAGGACGGCCACCTATGAGCGTCGAATATGACCGCGTCAAAGGGCAGGTGAAGGCCATCGAGGCGAACCGGCCCAGCGCCGAGGAGAGCCCCGAAGGCCATCGGGAAGCGAATGAGCACATCGCTCGTCTGATTGATCGGTCCCGCATGTTCGCCGACGCCGAGCGCGCACGGAAGGTTCCCCTATGAGCACCATCCCTGATTATGCCTCGCTGCTCGTCGATGCTGGCGAGTACAGCGGCCGCAACGATATCGCGCACTTGTTCCCGCGGTTCCTCGGTCTGGCCGAGCTGAAGCTCAACCGGTTCCTCCGGGTGGCCGATATGGAGGTCGTGGACACGGTCACGGTGACGAATGGTACGGGGACGCTGCCGCCCGATTTCCTCGAGGCGCGCGAGGTGAAAAACGCGAACGGCATTCCGATCCGCGCCGTGGCTCTGCAGCAGCTCACCGACAGCTATATGGCCCGAGCTGGCATTCCTGCCGGTTATGCCATCGTGGGAAGCACTATCAACGTCCGTCCCGTCGGCGACGGCAATCTGACCGTCACCTATTACGGCAGGATCCCGGCTCTTACCCGAACGAACCCGTCGAACTGGCTGCTCGAGAAGGCCGCCGACGCGTACCTCTATGCCCTCGTCGAGGAAATCGCGATCTGGGAACGCGACGCCGACAAGGTGAGCGGTGCCACCCAGCTTAAGATGGTGGCCCTCTCCGGTCTCAAGATCGGCGACGAGCGCTCGCGCTGGGGCAATGCCCAGGTCGTTGTTGGAGGCCCGACCCCATGACCTTGCTTTCCGCCATCAACGAGGTTTGCGACGTCGTTTCGCTCGATCGGTTCGAAAGCGTCTATGGCTCGAACGATCCGAACGCCCAGACGATGGTCGCGCTCGCGCAGGAGGCCGGCGACGAGATTGCACGCCGCGCCGATTGGCAGCGTATGCTGTCGACGCACACGGCTTCCGCCTCGCCGGAGAACCTGCCGAGCGACTACCAGCGCATGACGCCCGGTGGTGCGGTGCGGACGGCGGCGGGCGATTTCTGCCGGCCGATCACCAACAGTTCGCAGTGGGCCGTCATCGTGGGCATCCCGTCGGCACAGCCGTATTTCTTCGTTCGCGGACAGCAGATCCTGTTTTCGCCGGCCGCGTCCGCCGTGGGCGCCGTGATCGATTACCTGTCGAAGGACTGGGTTTTGCACGACCCGGACGGGCCTCAAGCCACGCTGACCGCCGACGACGACACGCCCCTGTTTCCGGAGCGCCTGCTCGTGAAGGGCGTCATCTGGCGCTGGAAGCGACAGAAGGGCCTTCCCTACGAGGACAACCTCGCCGAGTTCGAGGCGGATCTCCTGCAGGAAATCAACGCCGACCGAGGTGCCTGATGAAGATAGCTGTCACGCCCGCCCGTATCGGGCAGAGCAACCGAGGCAATGTCAGCATCGGGAAACAGCAGGTTTCGGCGCCGATTACCTATCCCGCGCCGAAGCTCGGTCTGGTCACCACCGCCGACGTTGCAAGCCAGCAACCCGGCTCCGCTCTCGTCATGCGCAATTTCCTGCCAACGCTCACCGGCTGCAAGATCCGTGGCGGATCGGTCAAGAAGGGGCTTGCGGCTGATGGCGGCGATATCAAGAGCGCTTTCAAGTACAAGTATGGCACGACCGAAAAGCTGTTCGTTGCCACCGATAGCGCCATCTACGACATGTCATCACCGGCAGTTCCACCGGCTACCACTGCGGCAGCAGTAAGCGGCTTCGCGGGCGGGGACTGGTGCACCTTCCAGCATACCAACGCCGGCACCTCCAACCTCATTTGCTTCAACGGGGTCAACGATCGGCAGATCTACAACGGCAGCACTTGGTCGACCTCTCCGGCCATCACGTTTTCAGATTCGACGACGATGGCGCAGCTCAATTACGGCTGGCTGTTCAAGAACCGTCAGTTCTTCCTGAAGAACGCAACGCTCGATGCCTACTATCTGCCCGTCAACGCGATCGGCGGTGCCGCGGTCGTGTTCCCGCTCGGCGGCGTCATGAAAAGGGGTGGTTCTCTGTTGATGGGCTTCTCTTGGTCGCTCGAAAGCGGCGACGGTCTCTCGGATATGTGCGCTTTCATCTCGACCGAGGGCGAGGTCGCGGTTTATGCCGGCGACGATCCGTCCAGCGCGTCCTCGTTCGGCTTGAAGGGCGTCTATCAGATCGGCAAGCCGCTCGGAAAGAACGCCTGGATCCGGGCAGGCGGTGACGTCCTCGTTGCGACGAGCGACGGCCTCACGCCGATTTCGCAGGTGTTCCAACGCGATCGGCAGGCATTGAGCCTGGTCTCGGTATCCCGGCCGATCGAGGACGAATGGAAGAAGGCGGCGAACGCGACGGGCGGCGGCTGGACGCTGACACAGTGGCCCGAGCAGAACCTCGTCTTTGTCTCCTTCCCCGAAAATTCCGTCGTCACCGATACCACTTTCGTTCTCAATGTCCTGACGGGGCGATGGTCGACCATCAGTAACTGGAAAGCGCTCTGCTATGCCACGCTTCAGGGCGGCTTGTTCTTCGGCTCCATCGACGGTTATTTCTGGCAAGGCGATATCACCGGGACCGATGACGGGCTGACCTTCAGCGCCACCTATCTTTCGCAGTTCTCTCCGGCCGGCCAGTTCGGTCAGCGGGCACAAGCGTCACTCGCTCACATGTATTTCCTGGGCAAGTCCAAGCCCAAGGTGAGGCTGTTCGCCCGCGCTGATATGGACCGGTCCACGCCATCATTCTCTGACGTCACCGAGGGCAACACCAATTCGTCGGAATGGGACGTTGGTCTCTGGGACGTGGCGGTTTGGGATGGGGTTTCGCAGTTGGTACGCTACGATTCCCGTCAGAACGTTCGCGCAACCGGTGACATGCTCGCGGTCGGCTGTGTCATCACCTCGGGCGGCGCGGTGAAACTCGACCTCGAAATAGACCTCGCGACGCTGCAGGTGGCCGCGGGCGAGGCCAGTGCATGATGGTCTGGGGCGGCGAGAGGGCGCCGGAGATCAATAGGGCCGTCGCGTCCTTTGTTGCCAGCCATATTCCCGGCTGCGAACGCGGATGGGAGAATTTCACGACGCTTGGACTAATCGACGGTGATCGGCTCGTCGCAGGTGTCGTGTTCCACAATTTCGCGCCTGAAGCCGGCGTCATTGAACTGTCGTCAGCATCGACCAGCCGGCGCTGGCTGACCCGGCCGATGCTCAAGGCCATGTTCGGCTATCCGTTCGATCAGATTGGCTGCCAGATGGTCGTTTTGCGCGTCTCTGAGCGCAACGCCGTCATGATCGAAATCGCCGAGCGCTTCGGCTTCACGGCTCACCGGATTCCCCGGCTGCGTGGCCGGGATGAAGCGGAAATCCTGTTCACTTTAACTGATGACGAATGGCGGGCGCATCCCGTCAATCGGAGGTAAATCATGGGCAAGCCCAAAGCACCGAAGGCACCGGACCCGAAAGAGACCGCGGCCGCACAGACCGGGACCAACATCGGCACGGCGATTGCGAACCAGACGCTCGGTAACGTCAACCAGGTGACGCCCGATGGCGCGCTGACATACAGCCAGACCGGGACGAAGCAGTGGACCGATCCGACGAATGGCAAGATCTATGATCTACCGACCTATACGGCGACACAGACGCTCTCCGCCGGTCAGCAGGCAATCAAGAACCAGAGCGACAAGGCCGAGTTGAACCTCGCGACCTTGGCGGCAGGTCAGTCTGCGAAGCTGAACGATCTGCTGGGGCGTCCGGTCGATACTTCCAAGGCGCCGGCCGCCGGTGATCCCTCGAAAATCGGTTTGCCCCAGTACACTGGCTATGGTGCTGGACCGACGCTGCAAACTTCCCTGCCCAACACCGGCAACGTGCAGTCGTCGATTGCTGGTGCTGGCAATATCCAGAGGGATGTTGCGAACGCGGGCCAGATACAGACCTCGCTGGGTGACGCGGGCGACATCACCAAGTCTTACGACTACAGCGCCGACACGTCGCGCTATGAAAACGCGCTGATGGAGCGGATGAACCCGCAGCTCGAACGCAGCCGCGCCGCTCTGGAAACGCAGTTGGCGAACCAGGGCCTGCAGCCGGGTTCCGAGGCCTATAACCGAGCGATAGACTCGGCAACCCGACAGGAGAACGACGCCCGCCTCGGCGCGATCCTCAATGCTGGACAGGAGCAATCGCGTCTTGCTGGTCTCGCTCGCGATCAGGCGACGTTCCAGAATGCGGCCCAGTCTCAGAACTTCAATCAGGCGCTTGCGGCGGCCGGTTTCACCAACCAAGCTCAGGCCCAGCAGTACGGCCAGAACGCCAACAACATGCAGTTGTCCAATGCCGCGCAGGCCCAGCAGTTTGGTCAGAATGCGGCGCAGTTGGAGGCGAACAATTCCGCTCAGGCGCAAAACTTCCAGCAGGCCTTGGCGGCTGCCGGGTTCGGCAATGACGCCAAGCAGCAGATGTTCCAGAACCAGAACACGACGACGGCTGCGAACAACGCCCTGAAAGATCAGTCCTTCAACGCGCAGCAGGCGCAACTGACGGCCCAGAACAACGCTCGATCGCAGTACCTGAACGAGCTTTACGCAGCGCGGAATCAGCCGATCAACGAGATTTCGAGCCTGCTTTCGGGCGCCCAGGTCAACAATCCGAACTTCGTGCCGACGCAAGGTGTGAGCATCCCGAACGTCGATTATGCCGGCCTGGTGCAGCAGGACTATGCCAACCGCGTCAACGCCTACAACGCGAAACAGGCTGGTATCGGGTCGATCCTCGGCGGCGTCGCGGGCCTTGCCTCGCTGTCGGATGAGCGCGCGAAAAAGGACATCAAGCAGGTCGGCGGTCTCTATGAGTACCGGTACAAGGGCGAGGGCAAGGACGCTCCGAAGCGCATCGGTGTCATGGCGCAGGAGGTCGAGAAGGTCCGCCCGGACGTCGTCATCAAGGGCGACGATGGCCTTCGCCGCGTCGACTACGGCCTCTTGTTCTCCGCTGGAAAGAGGAGGGCCGCATGAGCAACCCGTTCTCGTTCTATGCCGGTATGCGCAAACCGGACACTACCCAGAACCGGCAGCAACTGGCCGAGCAGCTGCAAGCCAAGATCATGGGGCAGCCGATGCCCCAGAACACAGCCGAAGGCATCGGGGCACTGATGACCGGGATTGCAGCCGGTGCCGCCAAGCGGAACGCCGCGTTCCCTGTTGCCCCAGGCGGCGCGAAACCGTCGGCCCTGACCGGCCTCGCCAACTTCTTCACGATGGGCCGAAATGGAGGGCTCAACTGATGGTCGGATTTCTGTTTGGTGGCGACACTGGCGAGACTGCGCAGTCGCTCGCACGCAAGCGCGATATCCAGGACGCCATTGCCCGCCAGATCATGGGTTCTCAGCCGAAGACGGCCGCCGAGGGCATCGGTGCGCTGTTGAGCGGCATCGGCGTGGGCATCAGCCGCTACCGCACCGACAAGGCGCAACAGGCGGGCACCGACGCTGCGTCGACGCTCTACAACTCGATCCTTGGCACGCCCGCGCGCTCGGCGACCACAACCGGCGTCAAGCCCGGGGCCATGGGCGGCAACATGCCGAAGGTCGACAGCAAGGGGAACATGCCCGTCGCCACCGTCGGCAATGACGAGATCCGCAACGGCATCATTTCGTCTGCGAACGCCCTCGGTATCGATCCGGTCGACCTCGCAACCGCCATCTCTTACGAGACCGCCGGCACCTTCGACCCGACGAAGAAGGGCCCGACCACCCAATGGGGACAGCACCAGGGGTTCCTGCAGTTCGGAGAGCCGCAGGCGAAAGAGCACGGCGTCGATTGGAACAACCCTGTCGGCTCGCAACTCGGCGAGAACGGTGCCGTCGTCAGCTACCTGCGCAAGGCCGGCGTGAAGCCTGGCATGGGCATGATGGACATCTATTCGGCCATCAACGCTGGCAGCGTGGGGCGCTACGGCGCATCGGACGCCAACAACGGCGGCGCACCCGGTACCGTGGCGGATAAGGTCAACAACCAGATGGCAGGGCATCGCCAGAAGGCGCTTGCGTTGCTGGGGAAGGGCGGCGCCACCGTTGGCGAGCCGATGGCCTACTATGACGACACCGGCCTGTCTGTCGAAAGTCGTCAGCCGGCATTCTCACCGGATGCCCAGACGAGGCCGGCCGGAAATGCTCGAGCTACAGTCGATGCGAATGCACCGCGCAATGCTGCCGAGGCGGTGACGGCGATGGCTGGCGGCAATATGCCAGCAACGAGCCCGTTCGTGTCTCCCTTCGTTGATCCCCGCATGCAGTCGGCCGCGGCGGGCAATCAGGCCGGGGCGTCTCTCTCCGACGAGGTTGCGGCTTTCGAGCAAACTCCCGAGTACGCTGCTCGTTTCCCGGGTCGCCAGCAGCCAGCAGCGGCGCCGCAGACTACGGCGTTGCCCGCCGAGTTCCAGCGCTCCCAGCAGCTGGCGAACGCCAGCGGCGGCATCATGAGTGCGCTCAATGGTGGCACCCCTGCCAGCGAGGCCCAGATTGCCCAGGCGCGCGCTGCCGGCGAGGTTCCGCAGCCTGAGGCCACCACGGGGCAGGGCGGTGTCGATCCGCGTCTCTACGAAATCTTGTCGAACGACTTCGCCACCCCGGAAATGAAGGCGACCGCCCGGATGATGCTTCAACAGCAGCTTGGCGACCAGGAAGCGGCGCGAGAAGAGGAGACCTGGCGCCGTCGGCAGGAGTATGAGCGTCAGGCGGCTCAGAATGACCCGCTGTATCGCATCAATCTGCAGAAGGCCCAGAAGGAGCTTGAGGACGGCAAGCGGCAGCCGCTCATCAATGCGGGGGCGGGGAACGTCTACGATCCGAACACCAAGGAATGGATCACGCCGCCTGGTGCCTCGGGCGCTGGTGGCGAGTTCCGTTTCAGCGGTAATTCGGTCGAAGCCCAGGCTCTCAACGGTCTGATGGACAGCAAGCAGTTGACGCCCGAACAGGCGCAGCAACTCGGCGCCGGTAAGACGATCACGGGCCCGAACGGTGAACTCATCTTCCTGACGCCACAGGGTGTCTTCGGGACTTCGTCGCAGGCCGGCGGTACCGTTCAGCCGATCACGCCGAATGGCGGTCAGACCGTACCGCAGGGCAACCAGGCCAATCCTCAGATGCCACCGCAGGCCGTACCTCAGGCCCAACCTGATCAGCGTTCGCAGAATGATCCGGCCGCTCTGCCGCCGGGGCAGGCGGTTCGGAACGGAAATATCCAGCTCACCGAGCCGAAGGTACCGGAGGCTCAAAAGAACCGTGCCGCCGCCGTGGACCAGGCTTACAAGGCACTGAACACCGAACTGGACCGCTATTCCGAGTTGGTCGAGAAAACCGGTATCGAAGCCATGCCGGGAAAGAGCAAGGATCAGCTCAATTCGGTTCGTCAGGGCGTGATGCTTCAACTGAAAGAGCTGTTCAATCTGGGCGTTCTCAACGGCCCCGACCTCAGCCTTATGGAACGGATGATCTATGACCCGGTCATCGACCCGTTCAAGGAAGGCGGGATCATGAACCTGCCGGATCAGCTTTTCACGTCGATCGCTGGCAACCCCGGCGCTCGCGCGAAAAGCTCGGTCGACGAGTTGAAACGCATGATCGGGAACATCCGGAACTCGGTGTCAGGCCCGAAGAGCAATCATGGTGGCGAGCCGAGCATCGACGACCTCGTCAAGAAGTATGGGGGCTGAGACGTGGCCACACTCGAACAACTCGGCATCGCGCTGCGCAACGCCGACCAAGCCGGCGACGTGCAGGCCGCGACCCGGCTTGCTGCTGAAATCAAGCGTTTGCAAGCGGCAGCTCCCGCGACGGACCCAGGAACGCCGTCCGGTCGTCACCTATCTTTCGAGGAGGGCGCGGCTCTCCTCGATCGAGAGGAGCGCGCGGCCGGTGGCAGTGGTGCCTTCGGCGCCGCGACGACGAGCTATCTCGACGGCATGCCAATCGCAGGCCCGGTTCTGCTCGGCGCCACCCAGCGCGGCGCCGCAGCTCTCTCGTCTGCGATAAATGGCAAGAGCTACGATGAGAACCTGAAGGAAGCCCAGGCGCTCACGGAAGCTGCCCAGGAGGCACACCCACGGATCTCGACCGCCGCCGGCATCACTGGCGCCGTTGCTGGTACCTTGCCGATGGTGGCGGCTGCCCCGGCCGCATTCGGTGGGGGCAGTGCAGGCATTGGGGTGCGAAGCTTGTTGTCTGGGCTCAGTGGCGGTGTCGTGGGCGGAACCGACGCGGCCGTTCGGTCTGGCGGCGACCTTGAAGACGCCGGATGGGGCGCTGCCTCTGGCTTTGGCATGGGAGTTCTTGGGCCAACCGTGGGTAAGGTTGTCGGCGCCGGTGCCCGCAAAGTCATGGACCTTTATCGGACCGCCCGGGCAGCGCAGGCGGCCGGCACGAAGCTCAGTACCGTCAATCAGATCGCGAAGGCGATTGCCGGCGACGGTCTCGACGAGGCGGGTGTTCGCTTGCGCCTCGACCAGCTCGGACCAGAAGGCATGATCGCTGACCTGGGTCCGAACACCCAGGGCAAAGCAGCTGCGCTGGCGGCGATGCCTGGCCGAGGGCAGGACGTCATGCGTTCGGCGCTCGAAGCGCGCCAAACCGGCGCAAATGCGCGCATCGCCAACGTTGTCGACGAGACGATGGGGCGAAAGGTTGTCCCGTCATTCGTCGACGAGGGCATTCAGGCAAACCAGCGTGTTTTGGGGCCGGAATACCAGAGGCTTTTCCAGAACGTCCGCCCGCATGACTTCCTGCCGATTGCCGACGACCTTGACCGACAGATCCACACGCTGCGGGGCGACGCGCAGCGCGCTTTGCGGCAGGTTCGAGGAATGCTCAACACCACCGGCACAGACAGGGTCTCGAATGATCCTCGCGTGGCGTTCCAGACGCGCCAAGCCATCGACGGCATGCTCGGTACCGAGACCGACACGAAGGTGATCGCGGCGCTGACGGAAGCCCGACAGATGATCGACGATTCCCTGACGCGCGCGGTGCCGCGGTTGAAGGAAGTCGACGCGGCCTATGCCGAACTTGCCCGCCAGCGAGAAGCGCTGACGCGCGGTCAGTCCGTGCTTGATCATGGCAGGACCGCGCCACGGCCGGCAGAACTCGAGCGCGAAATCGCCGAGGGCGCGCTTCCTCAGGGTGAGCAGATCGGGCCGTCTGCGGTCCCGTTTCGGCTTTCTCAGGGCGCCCGCGCCGAAGTCGATCGCATCCTCGGCAGCAATGCCAACGATATCGCCCGCCTTAATAAGCTGGTGAAGTCTGAGGGGGACTGGAACCGTGCGCGTCTCGCTCAACTGTTCGGCCAGGAAAAGGCGGACAAGCTATTCAGCGTACTCGACAACGAACTAACCTTTGCCCGCACCCGCCAGGCGATCACGAGCAATTCGGAAACGGCACGGCGCCTGCAGCACATCGCCGATCTAGGCGGAACGGGAGATCCGAACCTCGCCCGGAATGCCTACGCAGCTGGCGGTGCGGCTGGTGCCGTGCGCGCTGCCGGAATCCGCACCGCTGACAAGATTGCCAATGCGATCCTGGGCGGCCGGCGCGAGGCGGCGAATGCTTCGTTGGCAGAGGCGATGGTCAGCAATCGGGATGCGCTGGTGGATGCTCTGGCGCAGGCGCAGCGTCGCGGACAAAACCCGAAACTGGTCGAGGATCTCGCTAAATCAATCCTGCTTGGAAGTTCGACCGGGCCCCGATGAGGCGCCGAAACGCTCATTGACCGCCCAGAGAATGGCGACCAAAGCTGCGCCGCAGAGAAAACCAATCGGGAAGTCTGGACCGAACCAAGCCTTCAGCGAGAGGAAACTCTCGCGGAAGGCGAAGAGCACCAACGCGGTCACTGCGATGCAGGCGATTTGAACGATCCGGATCATCGCTACAACATACACGAGAAACACGAGAAATGAAGAACCCGAGGGGAGTGCCTCGGGTTCCTGGGGGTAACCTACCGAAGACCCTCGCAACGAAGCTGATGTGTACCAGCCTGATATCGCCGAAGGTTGCCGAGCTTCATATTCTGATGTCTCGGACATGCGCCATTCGCTTTATGCGGCTTGCACAAAAGGCAGCCGGCTCGCGCGTTCTTTGGTTTCCGTCGCTTGTGATGCATTTCCAACTCCGATCAATGTCGGTGCGCCCTCCAGGCGCCCGAGTGTGATCGGGGGAGGTCCAATAAGTGCGAATTGGTTCATCGGCTTGGTCATGGCAGCAAGATAGAAGAAGACCGAGAGTGGATCAATCTTCGGTGGAGTCGAGCGGGATATAGCCTCCACCCGTCAGCCAGTCGCGAAGGATGCGCTTGATAGCGTCCTCGCGGCTCACGCCGTATTCGGCCATGATCATCTGCACGCCTCGTTCAATGTCATCTTCGAGATCAGGTGAAAGGGGCATTTTTCTTCTTCTTCGGTTTGGAGGACGCGAGAACTTCGGCGGCGTCGAGCGCTCCGGCCGGGACGTTCGGAGCCTTGAACATCGCGACGATAATGGAGTTCTGATAGGTCGGAATGTTGATCGGGTGGCCGCCAGTGTAGGTGGTGTTAGCGTAGGCGGTGTTGCCGTAGACGTTGACGGTTGTGTTCCCATACACCGGGGTGTTGCCGGCGTAGATCGATCCGCTCTGGGAACCTGCCTGCTGGATGATGTAGTGGGTGTATCCCTTGGCGAGGGTCGATTCAGCAACTCGTTGCTGTGTTTGCCCTTTGGCGATGGCGATCGGGATCAGTCCGCGCGCGTCGACGTCGATCTTATAGACGTTCTTTGAGAGCGCCATTTCATCCTGGCTGACGCAGCCAGAAAGGCCCACGACGGCAGCGAGAACCGCAGCAAGTTTAAGTTTCATAATTTCCCCCAGGCAATGATGGGGGGAATGAAGCAAATCGCCGATAAGTTGTCGAGACGAATCTAAAATACGAACCCGCAGAACTTGCAAGGCTCCCGCTCGGGGGCCTTTTTCTATGGAGAATGCCAATGCCAAGAACAGGTGGCGTATACAGCCCTCCGGCCGGCACCAAAGGCACGCCGAACACGACCATTCAGAGCGTCCCGTACAACACGTTCGTCGACGATCTGACTGCGGATGCGAACGCCGCACGTCCGATCACGGCCGGCGGTACCGGCGCGACCTCGGCGAGTGCCGCGCGTACGGCTCTGGGCGTGGCGATCGGCACGAACGTGCAAGCCTATGACGCAGGCCTTCAGTCCATCTCGGCACTGACAACAACTGCCGATCAGATGCTCTACACAACCGGCGCCGATGCCTACGCGACAACTGCACTGACACCGTTCGCCCGGACCATCCTCGATGATATCGATGCAGCAACCATGCGCGCGACGATCGGCGCCAACAATGCGAGCAATTTGACGACTGGTACGGTCGCGGATGCCCGTCTTCCAACGTCGATGGCCGGAAAGACGTTCACGTCTGCTGTCACGATTACCGCGGCCGGCACGGCATTGACGTTGAACGGGACTGGCAACATCGGTGTCGAGCTGGGCCGAACTGACGGTGTCGCGGGAACGCCTTTCCTCGACCTCCACTCCGGTGCAACGGCTGTCGACTACGACACGCGCATCGTGGCATCAGGCGGCAGTGGGGCGAACGGTGGCGGAACGCTGAACATCATCAGCGCAACCTTCACTTGGAACGGCAACGAAATCTGGTCGGCCGGCAACGATGGCGCCGGCTCGGGTCTCGACGCCGACCTGCTCGACGGCCAGCAGGGATCCTATTATCAGAACGCATCAAACCTGAATGCCGGCACGGTTCCGGACGCTCGCATCTCTGGCGCCTATGATGGCTTTACCACGATCACGCAGAGCGGGCTTCACACCATCAATACGGGCGGTGAAGCGATCCGCATTGCATCGCCCGACACGGCGTCAGATCCGTACCTGACGTTCTACAAAACCACGACACGACAGGGCTACATCCAACATACCGACGGCGCTGGAACGACGGTAGGCTTCAAGCTCGTCAACGACTTACCGGCATCGGACACATCGCTTATCCTCACCAACGACGGCGGCGTCGATGGCCTCCGTTATCAGGTAGGCGCCTCGAGTTACGAAGTTTGGCACTCCGGCAATGACGGCGCCGGTTCTGGTCTTGACGCTGACACCATTGATGGCGTGCAACTGACAGGGCTTGTTCAAACATCGCGCACGTTGACTGCTGGGAACGGGCTTACCGGCGGCGGCGATCTGACGGCCAACCGCTCGTTCGCGGTCGGGGCGGGAACTGGCATCTCTGTTGGAGCGACCACTGTATCTGTTGATTCCACTGTTTGGCGCGATGGCGCCCAGCCCACCGCGGCGCAGATTGGCAGTCTCTATGCCGGTCTCACCCAAGGCTCGATCGGCACATATGCATTCGCGCTCAAGAAGACGGCCGGCACGATCAACCCAGGCTCAACCGTCGCTGGCACAGACCTCTACTGGTCGAACTCGGCAAATAGCGCGGTGATCGGCATCGATACGGGGACGTGGCGAGCCATGGGCGTCATCACCAACGGTTCCGCATCTCTCGCACTAAGGATTTCCTGATGAACAATCTGACGATCGAAACCGTATCCGACCTTCGATGGTCCGATGCAGCACACGAAACGCTGACCGCCAACGTCAAGTTCGCGGAGTTCGATGAACCGCACCCGTTCGGGATGAGCGTTCATGCGATCCGGCAGTATGAACACGAGGCCGAGTTCTGGGATAGCGCGACCTCTGGCGGGTTTGGGCCTATAGCACCGTATGCGACCCCGACCGATGAGAAGATGCGTGCCTCCATGCCTCCGCTTACAGCGCGGCAGCTTCGTCTGGGGCTGCTTAATGCTGGCATCGCACCATCGGTCGTTACGGCCACGATCGGCGGCATGTCGGCTGGTCCCGACAAGGACAAGGCTCTGGTCGAATGGGAATACGCGACCACCTTCAATCGCATACACCCGCTGATCGCGACCGTAGGCGCCGCGCTCGGCCTCTCTGACGTTCAGATTGACGCTATGTGGATGGCTGCAGTCAGCCTCTAATGTCTGAAACATCATAGGCACCCACGCGTTTACCACGAGACGGCGAATTGAGGTTTCAAATGTCCATCCACATGAGAGATATCGGTCTGGCTGTCCTCGGGCTGTTCCAACTGCACCCTGCCGAAGAGCCGCAGTTAAACGACGAACAGCGCTTGTTGATTGAAGCCTATAGGTCCGGTCAGGTTCCCGAGGCCGCTTGGCAGGAGCATCTGGAGCACGATCCACAGCTTGCCCGATATTGGCGGGCGACATCGCGGCATTAAGCCACTGTGCTAGAGGTTGCGTTCGCAAAGGCTTTTCCGGCATAGAGTGCGGTGTCTGTGAATTCGAACGCTCAGACGGAAGGCTCCAGATCATCCTCGTGGGATTCTGGGGCCTTTTTCAATCCTTCAAAGCCTTTCCCGCGTCATCTTCGTTGCATCGCGACAGATCTCCAGCAGGTCCTCTTTTCCCATGCGGCGGATTGCTCCGCACGCAGCGCACTGGACCACCTCTCTCGTCTCCATCTCGGAGAATGTAAGGCGCTCCCGCATCCCGCACTTCGGACACTGAATTTCAAAGCTGTCGGTGCAATCCACGGCTGCCTCCGCTCGCTTTAGAATTGAATCTTCAACTTGGCCCACTGAAAGGTAATTTCAAGATGACCTATCGACTGCCGCTGGAATGGCTCCAGCCGGTGAAGATGACGCGCATCATCGCGCATTGGAGCGCCGGCGCCTATCGAGCATCCGAGCTCGACAAGGAGCACTATCACTTCATCGTCGAGGGATCGGGCAACGTCGTCCGCGGCGACCATGAAATCGCCGACAACGTGAACACCGCCGACGACGACTATGCGGCCCATACGCGCGGCTGCAATACCGGTTCGATCGGCGTCTCGCTTGCCTGTATGGCCGGCGCAGTCGAAAGCCCGTTTCATGCCGGCAAGTTCCCGATGACGGAAACACAGTGGCACCGCGCCATGGACGTCATCGCGCACTTGGCCGAGTTCTACAAAATCCCGGTCACGTCGAAGACGATCCTTTCCCATGCCGAGGTCCAGCCGAACCTGGGCATCAAGCAGGCCGGCAAGTGGGATTTCACCCGGCTTCCGTTCGCGCCGGACGTGATCGGCGCCAAAGCATGCGGCGACAAGATGCGCGCCGAAGTCAAAGCCCGCCTCTAACCAACCTCCAACATCGAAGGAATCGAACATGCGTTCGCTGATCATCGTATCGGCGGCGGCCTTTGTGCTGTCCGCTTGCACCACCACCGGCTCGATCGACACTGCGATCAAGACGAGCCTGCCGAAGACCTGCGCTTTGCTCGAGACGGCCCACGCCGCTTTCGTGGCGGCCTCGGTCTCCGGCAATATCAAGGCTTCGACCATTGCCAAGGAAGCGGCGGCCTACAACGGCGTGCGCGTCATCTGCGCCGATCCTGGTAGCGTCACCGCGGCCAACGCTCTCGTCGTCGCGGCAACGGCCTATGCGACCATCTCTCTCGCTCTCAAGGAGGCTCAGTAAATGGGCGGCATCTCGAAAGCACTCGGCGCAGGCGTCGGCGGCGCTCTCGCTGGCTCGGCAGGCGTTCCCTTCATGCCTGAAGGCACGCCCTGGTACGGCTATCTCGCGCTCTACGCGCTCACTATCGGCCTCCCGGCGGTCCTGACCTATCTGGCGCCGAAGAATCAGCAGTAAGCATCATCGGGCCGGCTCTCATCCTCGGGGGCCGGTCCATCTTTTTCAGCACGAACAGCTTTGCTGACACGAGGGGCAAGATGATTGACGGGAATTCAGAGCGTGCAATTGGCAGGCTCGAAGGCAAGCTTGATGCTCTCGCTGATGCGGTCGAACGAGGACAGGACGAAAGCAAGCAGGGCAGGGCGCGGATTTACGCCGAGCTCGAGCAGGTAAGGCAGGAAGCAGCACGCAGCCGCGCCGAGGTCGAAAGCCTGAAGCAACAGATGGCAGACGCGGCGCCGATCATCTCCGATATCAAGCGTTGGCGCGAGCGCTTCATAGGCATGCAGATGCTCGTCGTTTTCTTGGCCGGATCGGCCGGAGCCGCCATCACGACATTCTGGAAGTGGCTATCGGTTAAGATCGGAGTTCAGTAGCGCCGGCAGGGGCGAACCATGGCGTTGTCAGGCTAATGGCTTGTTGCCAGGAGATCGTGAGCGCACATGATGGTGGGTAGCAACGGCCGACGTCGCCATACCAGCCTCAAAGCACGCGCCGATGAAGGCCTCGCGCGCGGCCGCTGCTGGAACAGAGTGGTTCAATGCACCGCGGCACGTCATGACGGCTCGCTTATATCCTTGTCCGTGCCGTATCGGCCACTCATGTTCCAGAAAGTCCAGTGCGTCGTAGACAGAGGCGAAAATACGGTTCGATCCTGACTGCAGACGAACAGATAACGGGACCGCCCAAGGTATCTCAGGAAGGCGCATGATGTCCTCCTTCCGTATGCTAACGGTCTGAAAAAAAATAACATAAAATTATACTGCGACAGGCCACACCCTTCAACGTCGATACAGCAGTCGTCGCGGGGGCGGGGCTAGTAAATTCGTCGTACGGAGTATGCGAATGCGGTAGAGGAGCTTCGGAACGAAAGCGCTTTTCGGGTGAGCCGACCTTGCTGCCGATCGAGGACACGTTGAACAGTCTGGCGGTCGACATGCGCGTTACTCGCGAGATCCTGCAGCGGATTGAGGCGGGGCAGCGGGAGGGCGGTCAGTATCGGCGATGAACGTTAGGGTCGATCAACCAATCGTCGGACCACCATGCCACCTAGACAGCGTGGACCTCTCATCTCGGCATTGATGCCGTCAGCGGAGGTTAACGAAACTTTAAATCTTTTAAGGCATTACGTTGACATGTACGCCAATGGCGTATATATACAGGGCACGGGGCGATCTGAATCTTGGAAACAAGGAGAGGGTAGGGTCTGTGTTGAAAGTAGTCCGACTTGAACGCGGGGGCGCGGCCTACCCGATTACAATTGCTGAACTCAAGAGCGCGCAGAGGGATCTGAAGCGGCTCCTAAGTGAGGAAGAGGCGAACCAGCTATTCGACTTCCTCGCGGTCAATCCTGAGAGCGGTGATGTAATTCCGGAGACGGGAGGAATACGGAAGCTTCGTTGGAAGGGCCAAGGCAAAGGCCGAAGCAAAGGCGTTCGGATTTGCTACTTCTATCACGACTTGAACATGCCTCTGTTTATTCTTGCTGTTTATGCGAAGGGCGAGAGGCTGAGACTAAGCAAACGGGAGGAAATCGAGATGGCAAAACTGGTTCGCGAACTTACAGATCAGTACCGCCTCAAATGGGAGGACACAATTTCGGGTCAACTCGCTTGAAGGGAAATGCAGATGTCCGGTTCCAAGATACTTGAAGGGCTGAAAGAAGCGCTAGAGTACGCCGGTGGTGATGAGTCGAAGGCCAGAGTCCGTATCGTCAAGGTCCCTGACCAAGTCGATGTAAAAGCCATCAGAGAAAACCTGAAGATGAGCCAACGGGAGTTTGCTGCTGCCTTTGGTTTTCCTTTGGCAACAGTACAAAACTGGGAGCAAGGAAGGCGAAAGCCTGAAGGCTCAGCGCGCATGCTTCTTCGGATAATCGAAGAAGCGCCCGAAACCGCCGAGCGCGTGCTGCAAACAGGCTAACAGTTTTCGCTGCAAACGGCGTTTGTGCAGTATAGATTGGTGTATCGAGGCGGCCACAGTGGCCGCCTTATGCATTTGGGCTGGCAGCGCCTAACATCAGTCATCTTCCATTTCAAAGGTGCGATACTCGCCACTTTCGCTGTCATAAACCTCGATCTCGACGCCCGACCCGTAGCGATTAATGTCTTCGATCGTCACGTCGCGATAGCTGCCGGCCTCGGAGTCGTAGATTTCGATATCCCGTCCTTCTCGGACTAAGTTCCCTTTTCCGATCTCAATCGACGCGCCTGTTTCCGTGTCGGTCCCGTCCCAACCGTAAGCAGGCCCGGAAAGTACAGTGGCCAATACGAGCAAAATCATGCGGTTCATTCAGTCCTCCCTTGGGGCTCGATCTCAGTGGCAGTGTACGGAGCCAGCTTTCTTGTCCATGTGGCAGCATTGACCAGGCGGTGAACTCTTCCTGCATCCACCGCCGTGCGCGGCTGCCATGTTTGCAGACATGAATATAAGCGCCAGAGCCAACACAATCCGATCGATGACTTTCCCACGCTGCATCACCAACCTCCTGGCCGCGACGAAGCGCTTCTTCTGCCGCAACGGTTGCCAGCCGCGTCTCGCTGCCATGAGTATTGGCAATTCCCGGGATACGTTGGGGTGGGATAATAGCCGCTACCGCAGTCATTGTTCGCGCAGACGGCGATGGCGGTTCCCACCAATGCAACGGCGACAACGGCGGCTGCAGCTTGGTTCTCCTGCTGCACCATGTTCATGCATTCGATTGGGTCGATGCGGCGACGTGCCAGCTCGCCAGTCAGTTCGTGTGTAAAGGCTAGATCGGTGTTCGTTATGAAGGTCCGACAGAGCGCGGACTTGGTCACGCGCGTGGGATCTTTGCGAAATTCTGCCTGTGTCGTCGTGCAGCTCGATAAGGCAAACGCCATCACCACGGCTAGGCTAAGCCGCGAAAATATAACAGATTTCAATTGTACTTCCCCCAATTCCCTCGGGGATCATGGCACAACTTAATGAAGAGTCGAGTCTGAAATGCTAAATTAGCGTTGCTGCTATATTTGAGCGCGCCGAGCTGGTACCGCGTGGTCTTGGCAACCTCCACATATCACGACGCAATCGAGACTCCGCCCCGGGGTTCTCAAGGGCGGTGTTAAGCACGCGAGCGTTACCGGCTAGAAGTCAAAATAGACGGTGACGCCAGATCGACGCTGGTAGCGGTAATAGTCGCGATAACCGTAATAGCCGCGGTCACGGTATCCACCATAGTACCCGTAATGGCGGGGGTAGCACCTGCCGTAGTAGCGGCAGTCATGTCGAGCATGCCGTCTATCCCAGCGGCGATCCCATCGACGATCTGCGCGCCAATGACGATGATGGCGCCAGTGGACCTGTTCGACAGTGCCGGTCTGCACTTGTTCGGGTTTCGGCACGAACAGCGGTGCGGCGTTTACCGGCAGGGCGAAAGTTGCAGCCAAGCCAATCGCTGCGAAAGCGGACAAGAGCTTCTTCATAGCAGACTCCTCCCTATGTGATGCTTACTTTGGGCGACCGAGCCTGAACCTCAGATGAACCGCCGCGCGCTCGGCTGTTGTGGAACATCGCCCTGAGGGCAGGCCCCAGAGCGCTGGGTCGCTTGGGGCTGGGGTCGCGCTCTGGGGTCACTTGGCGCCAATGACGGAGGGCTGTCCGGTGCTCATTGGTGCGCAACTACCATGGCGGGTGAATTCGGATTGAGCAACGCGGCTAAGACCTTTGCCTGAGCATGCCGGACTTAGGTCCGGGCCCGGGCCCCGCCGGCACCTGGGGCCAAGGAAAACGGTCTTCGAGTGCGGGTCGCACCATGTCGAATCCGACAATTGCGCCCTGCGACAGGGTCTGTTCTTATGCGGGCATGACGAAGCTCGAAGACTTGAACTTGCACCCATGGCTCCTTCAGGAGCTCAAAATCTTCGGATATGAGACGGCTGAAGATTTGAAGAATGTGCCATCGGCCGAACTGCTCCGGATACCGCTACTTGGCGGAAGCGTTTGGCGAAAGATATGCAAGGCCGCCGGACGTGAGCTGTATGACCCATGACCGAGCCTTACCAACCCGATGCCAGCGGCGGCGCACATGACCCCGATGGCAAAAAAAATGGCCCCGAAAGGCGACAATGGGGCCAAATGCAGGGTGTGCTGTGCTCGTGGCCCCAGCAGGAGTAAGGGAGTGCTGGAGCCCGTCTGTAAAACGGCGGCCCCGGGGAGGAGGTTCCACGGTCGCTTTGATTTTCCTCCGACGCTCGACGCGCCCTCACGTGACGACTGGTAGCTCGACGGCCCCATGCCGTGATACTCCGGCATAAAGAACGCGCATTCGAAGCGGCTGGTCAAAGCCGAGAGCAACGCGCTCGTGATTACTGCCTCGGCGTCGTCTCGTTTCGTGGCGTCGATCCCAACCAGATCCTTCGCTATCGCCTCCGGTACTTTCCAAAGCTCTTCCGCCAGAACGTCGATGATCTCGGCTTCGTGGGCGGCGGCTCCGCCACGTTCGATCCGATGATTGATGCTGATGCCTTCCACGATCGATTTCGCGCGGGCCGTTCGGCATTGAGGGCCACCACATGATATCCTGCGAGGGAAAATGGGAGGGTGACGCGATGGCATACACTTACCGGTGCAAGGACTTCCCCGGCATGGAAGCCTGTCCAGGATCATTCACAGCCGAGACCGAAGCCGAACTGTGGAAGCACATTGAGCTTCACGGCGCGACCGCTCACGGTGAAAGCCCCGAACGGTGGTCTAAGGAAGACCGCGAAGAGGTCGCGAAGATCATCTGCCAGTCGTGAGGCTAACAACAAGAAAGGCCGGGCTGACCCGACCCTTCCTGCAGCCATTGCCAGTACATCCGTGGTCAATGACGAGATGAATTCCTCTTGGCGACCGATCGTGACGACAGCGTGACACCGTCAGAGACAGATGTCGCATAAAGGATTTTCAGGGTCCGTGGCGGTCCATGAACTCATCGGATTGCCGCAGTGGATGCATCTTGTAACCGCCTGCTGCAGCCAAGCATTACACCATGCTTCTGAGGCTTCCTCTCGCAGTTTAATGGCATGGTAGCAGTGCTTCAGTTCGGCCGCACGCTCTTCTTCAGTAAAGCGGCTCAGCCACCATGCGCTCGGCATACAATCCCGCTCCAGTGGCGTGTGCCTCATCCTGTAGACGCTCATTGGTTCCCCCGCGCACCACAACCTAGACATTTCAGCGTCTCATAATACAAGCTACAGTCAAGGCTTATTTAGGCTTCTCTAAATTTTAACGTGTGCTATCGTCCGGCGCAGGGGTATACAAAAAGCGGGGATCTGCAGTTTTGGTTTGAGGGGACCAGATGTGCGCGAGCCATACCAGTTAAGTCGCCGTGCTTTGGTGCTCGGCCCACTTCTGCTTCTATTTCCAAATGACGCCGAGGCGCGCCGTCGTAGGCTATGGGGAGGTGGAGGTGGTGGCGGAAGTCGCTCGCCCTTCGCGCTGCTGATAGGTGGCGTGCTACTTGGCGCGATACTTGTCGCCAATTCCGTGTTTGGTAAAGACCTGCCTTCAAAAGGGACAGGCAAGCCGCGAGCGTCGCGTGAGGCCCTGGGGAGGTCCACCAAATTCAATCCGACCAAACGCACGGCGGCACCTAGAAGGGGTTTATCCCCTTGGGTGTTTGTGTTGCCTCTCGCTGGCATCGTGATAGGCGGAGCCTATGGCTGGGCGACCGTCCCGCCGGAAGACACCATTTCCGCATCCTTCCCCATATGCACAACGAGCGTGCGGACAACGTGCGTCGTCGACGGTGACACCTTTTGGCTTGATGGCGTGAAGTACCGCATCGCGGATATTGACACGCCCGAGATCAGCGAGCCGCGTTGCGCCGAAGAGAAGGCGCTGGGTGAGCAAGCCAAAATCCGTTTACAGTCGCTTCTGAATGCCGGCGCCTTCGGTCTCAAGGCCGGCTTACGTGACGAGGACAAATACGGCCGGAAACTGCGCGAAGTCTACCGCGGCGGTCAATCGCTCGGCGGCCAACTTGTCGATGAGGGACTGGCGCACCGTTGGATTGGGTTCAAGCAGTCGTGGTGCGGTTAGAGGTCTTTGCCGAACCGCTGCTGGTCGCCGACATTGAGTATCGCGCCTGGACGCAAGACGAAAAGCTTCGACACCCCTCATTCAAAGGCGTGCGTGAAATGGAGGGGCCCTCCGAGGTGTACGAAATCAGCAATCACGAATGAGATTAGCACTTCGTTGCGACTGTGCCCCAGCCGTCATATCGTAAATTGAACCGTGTTTCGATTTTCAGCGCCTTCAAAGTCAAGCGATCAATTGAGGAAGGCAGGGCATCCGACTGCGCCGACAAGTCTATAGCTGTTACACCGTCCGGCATTTGCGCTGACTGGATGACAGCCAAGCCGAGGTCTGCAGAGCTTGCGGAGAGCTCTGATATTCCTGGCTCAGAGCCAACGAAGCGAAGGTCGATTGAGCGAAGTGCGGAAGCGCAGTCGCCATTTTGGTGTAGGCTGGCGAGCACGTCAGCGTCAGCCGCTCTCTCAGCCTGCAGCCGAGCCTCATTCACCCCAATCGTGTCTAGAATAGTCGCGGTAACGACACCGAACAGAATGCCTTGAAGCATTTCCACCATTTGCAGCCCCTTCAGTTCCCCCGCCAGCCCCGTCACCACGCTCAGACCTCCGGCACAATTGGGCTCCGTCTACCGAGATACTTGCTGCCGGCCTCGAAACCGGCGCAAGATAAATTAGCCCGTAGCCCCACTGATGAGTGAATTGATCGCGCCGCGGCGCACCCATGGCCTAGCAGCTTCCGAGGCGAGAGGTGCAGTCTAAATCTCGTCCGCGAAGGTGATAATTTGATTCTCAACCCTTTCTTTCTCGTACTCCATCGTGTCTCGCGCTTTACCAATATCGAATGCGCGTACCGGCGGAGCGACTTTCAATTTTGTCGATATGGTCGCCAGCGTCTCCTCCAGTCCGTCAATGGCTTCTACCGCCGGTTCAAGGACAGCTAACGGATTGTAGGAAAAGCGCCGCTCCTCGTTTTCGACAAGTAGCGGCAACCAAGAGCGAACGAGTTGCAGCTTTGAATAGAAGTCGGTAATCGCAAAGCAAATTTTAGGGTCGAGAATACCTAGCTTACTCGCGAATGCCGTGAAGAGAATCGGGTCTGGTAGCTGGACATGCTCAAGAAAATGCTTGTCGAACCGTTCGTTCGATCTGACCCTATATGCCACGATGTTGGCAACCCTTCCCAATTCGGCGCGCAACAGTATCATCTCGCTAAGCAAGGCCGAGGCGACGGCGTCCGCTTCCTCCGACCGCAATAAGGCATCCCGCTTCCGATTCAGAGAGAAGTTTACCCATGCCCCTATGATCAGAGCAAAAACGCCGAAAACAAAACCAGCGAAGGAGCCAATCAGGCTGGCCTGCGCGCCTTGCAGTTGAGAGAGCCATTGCCACATCATCAGCGCATTGCTTCGTGTTAATCCCGCCGTGCAGCCGCTTGGTCACGCAAAATCCTCGCCTTCTCACGCCCGACGCCTACGCGATTCCCTAGAAGGCCAAAGAACACCGTCGCCAGGAAAACGGCGAGCCACCATCCGGCGAACGCGGTTCCGAAGACGGCGATGCCCAGCCCAGGCGTAACCATTGTCGCCAATACCATACCGGCGAGCACAAATGAGGTCGTCCATTTCTGTTGCGTAGTCGTCCAAGCCAGCCGGACAAATAGCCGTGACATCAAGCGCGCTCTCGCGCGAAAATTGAACTTCATCGATTTTCCTCTGCCTACGCACTATAAGTGCATCTGGCGTGAGAAACACGCAAGAGTAAACTGACCGAAGGGCTTGCAGGATGATAGGACGAGGGTTTGCGCCATCAGCCGTGCAGGATAATTCGTAGAGTCCGGATCATTCCCGCGGCGTCGAGCATTGCCGTTGATACCCGTTCAGAGTCTTGCATGGCGTTGGCGGTAGACTGCAAGTAGCTCACTGGATCCGGCGTGGCGCCTCCGGTCAGGTCTCCAACCTGGTTTCGAAGCTCTCGGATCGTCACCATAGCGCGCTCAAGCAGCCGACGCTTCTCGAACTCGGTCAACTGATCGACCTGATTAGCCGCCCAGACGAGTTCGGAGACGAAAGCGGTGGTTAGCGACATTGTGATCCGCCTCTGAGGCTGTGGATAACTTGGAAAAGATGATTTTGTGATTCGCCAGGCAAACGGCAAGGCACTGAGATGAAGGCCTCTCGATGCCACCCTATGGAGGAGTCATGTCGGAGCTTACAGAACTGCTGAAACAGAAGGCAGAAATCGAGGCGAAGATTGAGAAAGTCAAGGCTGCTGAGGTCGATAAGATGAAGCTTCAGTTCGCCGAACTGGCGACGCAGCTTCGAGAGTTGAACGCGTTACCGGATGTCGTAACGGCGCTGTTCACCGATAAGGCTGGCACGTTCAACGCCTACAGGACCATGAGAGTGAAGAAGGCATAGCAGGGCTATGACGCTGGCATTTCATGCAAGGAATGCCGCCGCTGCCGAGCGGGTCCGAGCAAGGATCCTGCGAACCGGATTTACGCTCTTCGGGCAGCGTGTCTGGAGCGCAGAAGAGGACTTAGTGTGCCGGCTATTCTATCCGGACTACTTTGCCCTTCGGCAGATCCTTTACAATCGCACGGCGAGAGCTATCCAGAACCGATGCCAGGTTCTTGGGCTGGCCAAGCGTCGGCGCCAATGGGGTCCTCTCGACAAGCAGAAGCTTCGAAAGCTCTATCCATCCGCGACACGAGAAGAGATTTGCGCAACATTCCCTGACGTGGCTTGGGAGAATATTCAAGCCGTGGCTAGGTATTACGGCTGGAAACGCAACAAGAAGCCGTACAAGATCACCGGCGTTGTTTCCTTAGATCAGGTTCGCAGTCGTTGCTATGAGATCAAATGGACGATGCGCGACCTCGATGAGGAAAGCCGCACAAAGCGCTATTTTCAGACCCGAGGACATCGCAACAAGTCTCCAAACTTCCGACAAATAAATCGGGCCGTTGTGACGCTTGGTGGACGCATGGAGGTCAGTTGGGATCAGCAGTAAGGAACTGAATGCCAGCTAGTTCGACATGGTGCCGAGGCCACGGATAAGGCCTGACATAGTGAAAGCTAGGTCGACGATGTGGGCGTCTCCATCTGGCTTGTCGCAAGAGAATTGCGCACACAAGCTCAGGGCTCTGAGGTATGTATCCGGATATAGGTCTCTGTTCTTTTCCAGAAACGCAAGGGAAGCTTGAACGTAACCTCGATGCGTGAAGTGCATTTCGCGGTCTTCTACGAGTTTGTCAGCAGTGCGCGCGATATCGTTAAGTCTCGAAATCTGCAGCGATTGGGAGGTCGCAATAGAGACTACCCCAGCAACCAACGCTACGTAAACGGCGTGAACATACTTCGATGAAGCCGACTTTATAGGCAGGAAGAAGCTGATGATTGTCAGGATGCTGCTCACCGCTCCGACGACGATGAGAGTTTGATTCCAAATACTCATTTTGCGAATCTCACTCCCAGGCCGCCGTCTGCCATCTGGCCGTCGTCAAGAAATGCGATGCCTGCCTCTTCCAATGTCTGCCTAATTGCTTCGACCGTGCGGTCTTGGGCTTTCAGGGCACCAGATTGCCCCTCAAGGCGCTTAATGGTTGGAAGAGAGACTGACGAAGCCTCGGCTAGATGCTTTTGTTCCCACCGAAGAAGCGCCCGTGCCGCTCGGACCTGTTCACTCGTTATCATCTAGCCTCCAAAACGATACCCCAGGTATTGACGATACCTTGGGTATCATATAATACCTTAAGTATCGATTAACGCAAATGAGGAAGCGAACGATGCCGAACACAACAGTTCAGGCAGCCGCCGAAGGCTTGCCTAAAGTCCAAGAAGAACTGCCCGCCGCAATAGTGAACCGTCTGGCCCACGAGCTTTCTCGTGCCCTGAACGATTACGACCTGAATTGCCATGCGGTGATCTATCCGTCGCAGAAGATGGAGTACTGTTGCGGCTTTGCAGTCGACGGGCTGGGTCGGACAGCAAACCCTGTCGTTCCAACCGGTCGGGGTAGCTATCGTCGATACAAAGACACCACTCTGGAAGACATTCTACGCTCCTACGACAATTGCCCTGCCGAGTTTCGAGACGAGACACGCGAGGAAGTCATTGCGCATTGGCGGCTCGCTGAGGCGAAGGCAAATGCCTTCAAGCAGTTTGGCGGCATGGGCGCCCGTAACAAGGAGGTCGCCCAATGACTTTGCTCAATAGGAGATCCGTACTCGGCGGGATCGCGGTTCTAGTGGCGCCCCCGGTGGCGGCTCAGTCGGAACAGGTCGCATTCGATCTGCAAAACTGGATCGAAACGGCCGACCCGCAGGAGGTGGCGAGCTACCTCGCGGAGCAGCTGGCAGCTACCATGCGCAGGGCGAATCCTGGCCGGAGTTGGCGTTCGGTCATCGAACACGAGCATAGTTTCGTGCTGATTTGCGGCGACCCCGTCTGAAAAATCAGCAGCCCGTCGCGTTAGGCCCGCTGGATCCGACCGAGCGGGCTTTTTCGTTTCCGTTACCCAGAGTGTTACCCCGACGCTGGTCGGAGGTAGCAGGTCTAGTTGATCGGTCTGCTAAGTGCTTGAGAAGAATGGTGCCGCTTACGTGACTCGAACACGTGACCCCATCATTACGAATGATGTGCTCTACCGACTGAGCTAAAGCGGCCCGGAGGCGGTTCCGCAGCAGACCGCGGAACGAATGTGAGGCGCTGATAAACGCAAAGCGTCAAGATTTCAAGCCATCAGTTTCGAGAACTTGAAAATTCCTTGTTGGTGGCTGCGACAGGCATGGCGTTCAGGCCAAGGCGGGTGCGTGCCGCGTCGTATTCGCGCTCGAGCCGATCAACGAGACGGGCGACGGAGGTCACTTCCTTGACTGCGCCGATGCCCTGGCCGCAGCCCCAGATGTCCTTCCAGGCCTTGGCCCCTTCGGTCGCGGCGCCGAAGTCCATCTTCGACGGGTCCGCCTCCGGCAGATTGTCCGGATCCATGCCGGCAGCGGCGATCGACGGCTTGAGGTAGTTGCCGTGAATGCCTGTGAAGTAATTGGAATAGACGATGTCGGTGGCGTTGCTGTCGACGATCATCTGCTTGTAGGCGTCGGTGGCGCGCGCCTCTTCCGTCGCGATGAACGGCGAGCCGATATAGGCCATGTCGGCACCCATCGCCTGCGCCGCCAGGATGGCGCCGCCGGTGGCGATTGCGCCCGAGAGGAGCAGCGGCCCGTCGAACCACGAGCGGATCTCCTGGACGAGCGCAAACGGGGAAAGCGTGCCGGCATGCCCGCCGGCACCGGCGGCAACCGCGATCAGGCCGTCGGCGCCCTTGCGGATCGCCGAATTGGCGTGGCGGTTGTTGATGACGTCATGCAGCACGATGCCGCCATAGGAATGGATAGCGGCGTTGACCTCGGGCACGGCGCCGAGCGAGGAGATCACGACGGGAACCTTGTACTTGATGCAGAGCATCAGGTCCTGCTCGAGCCGCGCATTGGACTTGTGCACGATCTGGTTGACGGCGAAGGGTGCTGCGCGCCGCGTCGGGTTCCTGGCGTCGTGATCGGCGAGCGTCTCGGTGATCTCGGCGAGCCATTCGTCGAGTTGCGATTGCGGGCGCGCGTTGAGCGCCGGGAAGGCGCCGATCACGCCGGCCTTGCATTGCGCAATCGTCAACTGCGGATTCGAGATGATGAACAGAGGGGCGCCAACGACAGGCAGTCTCGTCGTTCCGGAAAGAATTGGCGGAAGCGGCATCGGTTTCTCCATCCCTCGATTGGCGCATCAAATTTTTGACGTTTGCGTAAACGTCAAAATAGATAGCAGCAAGTTCGTCGCTTGCAAAGAGGTGGTTTTCGCGCTGGCGGCGCGGGCCTATCCTTGCGAACGCCCGCGAAGTTGTCGCGTTTTCCCCGGGCTTGGTCGGTCGACTTGGCCGCCGGACTTGCGGATTCCGAAAGCAGCGGTTACGCAATTGTTAACAAAACCAACGGCGTGCCTCCAGATTTAACCGTTGGGGCCCTTGGGGACAGTTCGAGGGGCCGATCGGCCGGAGTGCGCCGGCAGGCCCAAAGCCCTGCCTACACAGAGGACTTGATGTGAGCGGACTTGAGACTGCAATCAGAAACGCGCTGGAGCGCTCCGACCGCGCCAGCGCGGAAACACGTGCCCGCATCTACCAGTCGGCCCGTCAGGCGCTGGAAGCCGGATTGCAGAAGCAGGGAATTGACGACGTCAACGTCATCGCCCAGCAGCGCCATCGGCTGGAGGCGGTGATCCATGCGATCGAAACGGAGGAGCGGGCGGCCCTGCGGGCACGGCCGCCGGTGCCTCCCGCCGCCACTCCGCCCGTCACCAGCGTCGACGAAAATGTCCGCGCACGCGGACCGGAGCAGCCGCGTGTCGAGCCGCAATCCCGGCCTCAAACCCAACCACAGTCTCCTCAGGCGGATCGCCGCGAGCCTGGCTTTGCGGCCGATGCGCCCCGTTCCACGGCGGGAGACGGTGGTCTCGGTGGACTTCGCGCCGAACGTGACGGCCCGGTCGTTTCGACGCATGCGGCTGCAGATACAATGGCAAAGGGCGCGGAGGTCACCGCCGCCGCGCCGGAAGTTCGCGGCGATACCGATCGAAGGCGGCGCCGCAAGCGCAGCCGCTTTCTGTCGTTCACCATGGTCGTCGTCACCCTCGCCGCCGCCGCGGGTGCTGCCGCCTGGTGGGTGCAGACCAATGACCTCCTGAAATCCGCGGCCGAACGCGACACCAACGTCGCCAATCCGCCGGCGTCGGTGGCATCGGAAGATTTCGACGGGGCGGCGGGTCTGCAAACTCTCGGCGCTCAGCAGGGCTTCACCGGCGATTGGGTGGAGGTTTTCGCGCCGACAAACGCCGGCGCGGTCACAGCCGGCTCACGCGCCAAGGCCGAACCGGTGGATGACGATGGCGGCAAGCGTATCCAGCTCACCTCTTCTTCCGCCGAAACGGAAGGCGACATCACCATCGAGATCCCGGCGGCAGTCCTGGCGCAGCTTTCCGGTAAAACCTCGACTATGGCGCTGACAGTGCAGGCGCAGCCGGGCAAGACGACCGAGTTCGCCGTCGAGTGCAATTTCTCTTCGCTCGGCGAATGCGGCCGTCATCGCTTCACGGTGCATGACGAGCGGCTCGACATGCTGTTCAAGATCACCTTCGATCGCAGCCTTGCGCCGAATTCCGCCGGCCGGATCGTGATCAACAGCGATATCAGCGGCGAAGGCAAGAGCCTCAACCTTTACGCCATTCGCGTTCTTCCGGGCCAATAAGCTTCCCCGGTCGAGGGCCCTGGGGCGCCTACGAACCGCTGGGCGCCGGACGGGCGACCGTTTTCGCCGCCGATCCGGGCATGGCGTCCGGTCACCGACGTTTGAGCGCTACTTCAGAAAGCCCGGGCCGGATCCGACGATCTTGTCGTCGACCGCGCCGATCGCATCCTTGTCCTTGCCGTCATAGTCGAGCGCGCAAAGGATATGGCGGATGAGATTGAGGCGTGCGCGCCGCTTGTCGTTGCCGCGCACCACGGTCCAGGGTGCGTGGTCCGTGTGCGTCGCCTTCAGCATCTCGTCACGCTTTGCCGTGTAGTCGTCCCATTTGTTGAGGGCGGCGATGTCCATCGGTGAGAGCTTCCAGATCTTCAGCGGATCGTGGCGGCGATCGTGGAAGCGCTTGAGCTGCATCTCGCGGCCGATGTTGATCCAGAATTTGAAGAACTGGATATCCTCATGCACGATCATCTTCTCGAAGCGCGGCACCTGCTTCAGGAACTGCTTGTGCTGCTCGGGCGTGCAGAAGCCCATGACCGGCTCGACGCCGGCGCGGTTGTACCAGGAACGGTCGAACAGCACGAATTCGCCTGCCGTCGGCATGGTCGCGACATAGCGCTGGAAATACCATTGCCCGTGTTCGGTCTCCGTCGGCTTCGTCAGCGCTACGATACGGGCCCAGCGCGGGTTCAGGTTATCCATCGTCGCATGGATCGCGCCGCCCTTGCCGGCCGCGTCGCGGCCCTCGAACAGCGCCATGATGCGTTTTCCGGTCTTCTGCTGCCAGAGCTGAACCTTGACGAGTTCGATCTGGAGTTTCTCCAGCGTCGCCAAATATTCTTCCTCGTCGAGTTTCTTCTTGTAGGGATAATCGTCGGAAGAGAAGGCCGCGTCGTCGATCCACTTCGGCAACTCGGGATTGTCGATGTCGAAGATGCGGCTCTTGCCGCCGATCTGCAACTCCACTGCGCGGCTTTCCGCCTTTTCCGTCTCCGCTAACGCCATCTGCTCGCCCCTTCGGCCTGGCGCACGGCTCCGAAAACCGGCTTCGATCATCGGCGGGATCATGCGCGTTTTCAAACTCTCGGAGCTCCGGACAGCGCCGAAAAGACGCGGTGCCCGGGGCTCGATTTCCTTGGAGGAGGCCACAATTGCATTGCGGATTCAAGCCGGTCGTGAAAATCATGTCATGAAGGATCGCTATTCCTCGGCCATTTTGGTCCGGGAGGTAGAGAAAGTGATTCATGAGGATGTCGCGGTGGACGGTTCGAAAGCGTTCTGGCGGGACCTGGTTCCGCGGCTGAAAGCAGAGCGCTGGCTGCTGAGCCTTACTCTGCTGCTGGCAATCCTTGCGACCATCGCCGGCATCCACTTTCTCATCGTTTTGCCGTTTTGGATCGTTCTGGTTGCAGCTTTGCTGAATCGTAGCGCGCCGGCCTCGGTGATCTTGAGCCCCACCAAGGCTGTGGTTGCGGCTGGCCCGACCAGCGATCCGCTGGCGCCCGCGCTGAATGCGCTCGACATGCCGGTGCTGGTGGTGGCCGCCGACGAGACGGTGGTCTTCCAGAACATCGCTGCGGAAAAGGCCTTCGGCACCATACCGCCAAACACCTATCTGGCCGCAAAGGTGCGCTCGCCGGGCATTCTCGACATGGTTCGCGAGACGATGGCGACCGGAAAGGCCAACCAGATCGAACATACCGAACGCTTGCCGTCGGATGCGGTCTATATCGTGCGCGTTGCACCGGCCGAGGTTCCCGGCGACGGGGCGGGCAGGCGGATATTCCTGCTGACCTACCGCGATATCTCGCAGGCACGCCGCATAGACCGCATGCGTTCGGACTTCGTCGCCAATGCCAGCCACGAGTTGCGGACGCCGCTGGCATCGCTGCGCGGTTTCATCGAGACCCTCCAGGGCCCGGCGCGCAACGACCTGAAGGCGCAGGAGAAATTCTTCGGCATCATGCACGAGCAGGTCACGCGCATGAGCCGCCTCGTCGATGATCTCCTGTCGCTTTCGCGACTGGAACTGCGCTCGCATATCGCGCCCGACGATCCGGTGGACCTCGCGCCCTTGCTTGGCCATGTCCGCGACAGCCTGCTGCCGTTGGCGAAGGACCTCGATGTCACGGTCTCTCTCGTGGTGCCGGACAGGCCCGTCGTCGTGCAGGGTGACCGCGACGAACTCATCGAGGTCTTCGAGAACCTGATCGAAAACGCCTGCAAGTATGGCCAGGAGGGCAAGAAGGTCGACATAATCCTGCGCGGCGGCGAAGAGGACGCCCAGGCGGAAGTGATCGTGAAGGACTACGGGCCGGGCATTCCCGCCGAGCATGTACCGCGCATTACCGAGCGGTTTTACCGGGTCAATGTCGAGGCCAGTCGATCGAAAAAGGGCACCGGATTGGGCCTCGCCATTGTCAAGCACATCCTCACCCGCCACCGTGCTCGGCTGCTGATCCATTCAGAGATCGGCAAAGGTACGACTTTTACGGTCCGGTTCTGACATATTGGCGCGGGAAAGCCTGGGTACGTTCATTTTATCTTAGTGTTTTCAATGGCATGAGCTGTCATAAATGTTTCGTCAAACTGACATAAAAGGTGTGGCTATCGGCGGCTAACTAGGGGCAGCCGATAAGACGGCGAAGAGCGCTGCAACGCTTGGCGCACACCAACACAAGCCCATTCTGGGAGAACTTTTATGAAAGCTCTTAAACTCACTGTCGCGGCGCTGGTAGCGTCTGCCGCATTTGCCGGCGCAGCCGCCGCCCGTGACCAGGTTCAGGTCGCTGGTTCCTCGACCGTTCTTCCCTACGCTAAGATCGTCGCCGAGACGTTCGGCGAGACCTTCCCCGATTTCAAGACCCCGGTCGTTGAATCCGGCGGCTCCTCCGCCGGCCTGAAGGAATTCTGCAAGGGCGTCGGCCCGGACACCATCGACATCGCCAACTCCTCGCGCAAGATCAAGGACAAGGAAGTCGAGGCCTGCAAGGCCGCCGGCGTGACCGAAATCCAGGAAGTCAAGATCGGTTATGACGGCATCGTCTTCGCAACCGACGCCGGCAATGCCGACCTCGCCCTGAAGCCGGTCGATCTCTACAAGGCGCTCGCTGCTGAAGTCGTCGTCGACGGCAAGATCGTTGCCAACCCCTACAAGAAGTGGTCGGAAGTCAACTCCGCGCTTCCGGACGTTGATATCGCCGCTTTCATCCCGGGCGAAAAGCACGGCACCCGCGAAGTCTTCGAAGAGAAGATCCTCGCTGCAGGTTGCAAGGAAGCTGGCGCCGTTGACGTCATCAAGGCTGCCGTTTCCGACGAAAAGCAGCAGCACAGCAAGTGCGTCGCAGTCCGTAAGGACGGCATGGCCGTCGACATCGACGGCGACTACACCGAAACGCTCGCCCGTATCGCTGCCAACAAGAACGGCATCGGCGTCTTCGGCCTGTCCTTCTACGAAAACAACGCCGACAAGCTGAAGGTCGCGACCGTCAACGGCATCGTACCCTCGACCGAAACGATCGCTTCCGGCGAGTATCCGGTTTCCCGCCCGCTGTTCTTCTACGTCAAGAAGGCTCACCTCGGCGTCATTCCGGGCCTCAAGGAATATGTTGAGTTCTTCATCGACGACCAGATGATCGGCCCGGACGGCCCGCTCGCCGAGTACGGCCTGGTTGCTGCTCCGGACGCCGAGCGCGAAGAAATTCGCAAGGGCTTCGAAGCCGGCAACATGCTCTGATAACGACAAGCCCCGGCGCGACCTTTTTCGCGCCGGGGCATGCCTTCATTCGATTTGCCGGCGGCTCATGGACGGGCGATGCCGGGGAGACGTGCCGATGAGTACTTCGCTCCTTCTTTTGCTAATTGTTGTTATTGGTTTCATTGCCTATTTTGCCGGTCGCGCACGGTCGCTGGCGCAGTCTGGCGGCAAGCTCTCCAACCTCCATTCCTTGCCGGGCTACCACGGTAGCTACGTCGCCATCTGGGCGATGCTGCCAGCGGCGCTCGTTCTCGGCACCTGGCTGATTGCGGCACCCATCTATATCGACGGAAGCACGCGCGCCGCCCTGCCGGACACCGTCCAGAGTCAGGGCGGGGCCGCGGTTCAGCTCGCGCTCGGCCAGGTCAAATCCGTTGCCGGCGGCCTGCTGCGCTTGAGCGGCGAGGAGCTTTCGGCGCTCGAAAACGGTAGCGCCAATCTTCGCTCGACGCTCGCATCCAAGGGCGTTGCCCTTGCCGGCGAAGGCGAGCCCTACATGGTCACCGTCGCCCAGCATTTCAACGCGATGACCGTTGCCAATCGCTGGCTCATGACGGCCGCCGTTCTGCTGGTCGCAATCGCCGGCGGCATCTACGCCATCCGCAACGTCGCCACCCGCTTCCGCGCGCGCAACCAGGTCGAACGGGTCATTCTCGGCTCGCTGATCGTCGCATCTTCGATCGCCATCCTGACGACGGTCGGTATCGTTGCCTCGATGCTGTCGGAAGCCGGTCGCTTCTTCACCATGGTCTCGCCGTTCGAGTTCTTCTTCGGCACCGTTTGGGATCCGCGCTTCGCCGCTGCCGGCAGCGGTGGCGCCTCCGGCCAGTTCGGCCTTCTCCCGCTTCTCGCAGGCACGCTCTACATCGCCTTCGTCGCCATGCTGTTTGCGGTGCCGATCGGCCTTTTCGCGGCCATCTACATGGCGGAATATGCGAACCCGCGCTTGCGTTCGACCGCAAAGCCGCTGCTCGAAGTGCTCGCCGGCATCCCGACCATCGTCTACGGTTTCTTCGCGCTGGTGACCGTCGGTCCGTTCCTGCGTGACATCTCGGCGCAGCTGAACGGTCTTGCCACCGGCAACTACCAGAACTTCATCCAGGCGCAGAGCGTGGTCACCGCCGGCATCGTCATGGGCATCATGCTGATCCCGTTCGTGTCGTCGCTCTCCGACGACATCATCACCCAGGTGCCGCGCGCACTGCGTGACGGGTCGCTGGGTCTCGGCGCCACCCGCTCGGAAACGGTGAAGAAGGTCATCCTTCCGGCAGCCCTTCCGGGCATTGTCGGCGCGCTGCTTCTGACCGCGTCTCGCGCCGTCGGCGAAACGATGATCGTGGTGCTGGCGGCCGGTGTCGCCGCCCGCATGCAGATCAACCCCTTCGAGCCGATGACGACCGTGACCGTGAAGATCGTCAACCAGTTGACGGGCGACCTCGAGTTCACCTCGCCGCAGACGCTGGTCGCCTTCGCATTGGGCATCACGCTCTTCGTCATCACGCTCGGCCTCAACATTTACGCGCTCTACATCGTGCGCAAATACCGGGAACAGTACGAATGACCGACATCGCTTCCCCGACCGTCCGGATCTCCGCCCGTCCCGCATCCGCAAAGCGCGATATCGGCATCAAGCGCCGTTATGCCGCCGAGCGCCGGTTCCGCGCCTACGGCATTGCCGCCATCAGCATCGGTCTCTTCTTCCTGGCGCTGCTGCTGTGGACCGTCATTTCCAACGGCTACACCGCGTTCCAGCAGACGACGATCACGCTGCCGATCGAATTCACCGAAAAGGTCATCGACCCCAAAGGCGAACGCACGACCGACGGCAAGGTGCTGATGACCGCCAACTATCCGCTGCTGGTGCGCGAGGCGCTCGTCAAGCAGCTCGGCATCGATGCGAGCAAGCGGCCGCTGGTCAAGCAGGCGACCGACATGGTCTCTGCAAGCTCCCGTACGCTGCTGCGCGACCTGGTCGTGGCGGATCCGTCCATCATCGGCAAGACCGTTCCGGTCACCCTGCTGGCGGAAGCCAACATCGACTCCGCCTACAAGGGGCAGATCGACCTCAAGGTCGAAGAGAGCAAGCGCAAGGTCAAGGACCAGCAGGTCACCTGGATGAACCAGCTTGCCGAGGCCGGCGTCCTGAAAAAGAGCTTCAACACCGGCATCTTCACCTTCGGCGCATCCAGCCGTCCTGAAGCGGCGGGCGTCGGCGTTGCCGCCCTCGGCTCGTTCTACATGATGCTGATCGTGCTCGTGCTGTCGCTGCCGATCGGCGTTGCCGCCTCGATCTATCTCGAAGAGTTCGCGCCGAAGAACCGGCTCACCGACCTGATCGAGGTCAACATCAACAACCTCGCGGCCGTTCCGTCGATCGTCTACGGTCTGTTGGGCCTCGCCGTCTTCATCAACTTTGCCGGCATGCCGCGTTCGGCGGCCGTCGTCGGCGGCTTCGTGCTGACACTGATGACGCTGCCGACGATCATCATCGCCACCCGCGCGGCCCTGAAGGCGGTTCCGCCGTCCATCCGCTCGGCGGCACTCGGTCTCGGCGCCTCAAAGATGCAGACCATCTTCCATCACGTTCTGCCGCTGGCGATGCCGGGCATTCTGACCGGTACGATCATCGGCCTTGCCCACGCGCTCGGCGAAACCGCGCCGCTCCTGTTGATCGGCATGGTCGCCTTCGTCGTCGACTATCCCGGTTCGCCGATGGAGCCGTCGACGGCGCTGCCGGTGCAGATCTACATGTGGGCCAACGAGGCGGAACGCGCCTTCGTCGAGCGCACCTCCGGCGCGATCATCATTCTTCTCATCTTCCTCGTCATCATGAACCTTGGCGCCATTCTGTTGCGACGTCGCTTTGAGCGCCGTTGGTAGTGAGGTAATTACTATGAACATCATGTCAGAAGCAGCAGTCGAGAAGGCCTTGGATCAGAAAATGAACACTGTGCCCTACAAGATGATCGGTAAGGATGTGTCGGTCTACTACGGCGAGAAGCGGGCGCTTTTCGACGTCAACCTCAACATCCGCGAGAACACGGTAACGGCTCTGATCGGCCCGTCCGGTTGCGGCAAGTCGACCTTCCTGCGCACGCTGAACCGCATGAACGACACCATCGAGAACTGCCGCGTCACCGGCAAGATCACCCTCGATGAGGACGACATCTACGATCCGACCATCGATGTGGTCGAGCTGCGCGCCCGCGTCGGCATGGTCTTCCAGAAGCCGAACCCGTTCCCGAAGTCGATCTACGACAACGTCGCCTACGGTCCGCGCATCCATGGGCTTGCCCGCACCAAGGCGGATTTCGACGAGATCGTCGAAACCAGCCTGCAGAAGGCCGGCCTGTTCAACGAAGTGAAGGATCGCCTGCACGAACCGGGCACCGGCCTTTCCGGTGGCCAGCAGCAGCGCCTTTGCATCGCGCGCGCCGTTGCCGTCAGCCCGGAAGTCATCCTGATGGACGAGCCCTGTTCGGCACTTGATCCGATCGCGACGGCCAAGGTCGAGGAGCTCATCCACGAACTGCGCACGAACTTCACGATCGTCATCGTGACCCACTCGATGCAGCAGGCTGCCCGCGTTTCGCAGCGCACCGCCATGTTCCACCTCGGCAATCTCGTCGAGGAGAACGACACCGACAAGATGTTCACCAACCCGGATGACCAGCGCACCCAGGATTACATCATGGGCCGCTTCGGCTGAGGCCAATGACGGCTGCAACAGTAACTGGAAAGCGCCCGCAAGGATCGACGATCATGTCCATGCATATCATGTCCGCCTATGACGAAGAACTGAAGTACCTGACGCGCCGCATCTCAGAAATGGGCGGTCTCGCCGAGCAGATGGTCGCAGAATCCGTTCGCGCCCTGGTCAATTCCGACCTGGCTCTGGCGCAGAAGGTGATCTCGGACGACACCATTCTCGACGATGCCGAGCGCCAGATCGGCGAAAAGGCGATCGTCACGATCGCCAAGCGCCAGCCGGTCGCCGCCGACCTTCGCGAGATCATGGGCTCGATCCGCATCGCCGCCGACCTCGAGCGTGTCGGCGATCTCGGCAAGAATACCGCCAAGCGCGTGATCGCGGTCGCCGGTTCCGGCATTCCGCGCAAGCTCGCCCGCGGTCTCGAGCATCTCGCCGAGCTCGCCCTGGTGCAGCTCAAGGAAGTGCTCGACGTTTATGCCTCGCGCTCGCCGGAAAAGGCCAACAGCATTCGCGAGCGGGACGAGGAGATCGATGCGATCTACACCTCGCTGTTCCGCGAGCTGCTGACCTACATGATGGAAGATCCGCGCAACATCACGCCCTGCACGCATCTTCTGTTCTGCGCCAAGAACATCGAGCGCATCGGCGACCACGCGACCAACATCGCCGAGACGATCTATTACATGGCGACGGGTGCCCAGCCGGAAGGCGAGCGCCCGAAGGATGACAATACGTCGACGTTGGGCTCGGTCAACGACTGAGCGTTAGACGCGCCGTTCGCAATGCATGCCCCGTGAATATCATCTGGTCGCGGCTCCGGTCGCGGCCCCGAATGCCTGTATCTGAAGCATGCGGCTTTCGCACCGCCTTTGAAAATGGCGGAACTGCTCCAGTTTAGAGTGTCTGAGCACCGGTCCGGCCATTGAGCCGCACGGCGCTCGCGGTAAGGAGACGTTACCTGATGTTGCCAAAAATCGCCGTGGTCGAAGACGAAGAGGCGCTGAGCGTCCTGTTGCGTTACAATCTGGAAGCGGAAGGCTTCGACGTCGATACGATCCTCAGGGGGGACGAGGCGGAGATCCGGCTCCAGGAACGCCTGCCCGACCTTCTGATCCTCGATTGGATGCTGCCCGGCGTCTCCGGCATCGAGCTTTGCCGTCGGCTGCGCCAGCGTCCCGAGACGGAGCGGCTGCCGATCATCATGCTGACGGCGCGGGGCGAGGAAAGCGAGCGCGTCCGTGGTCTCGCGACCGGTGCCGACGACTATGTGGTCAAGCCCTTCTCGACGCCGGAGCTGATGGCTCGCGTCAAGGCGATGCTTCGCCGGGCGAAACCCGAAGTGCTCTCGACGCTGCTGCGCTGCGGCGACATCGAGCTCGACCGGGAAACCCATCGCGTCCATCGCCGCAGCCGCGAAGTTCGCCTGGGGCCGACGGAGTTCCGCCTGCTCGAGTTCCTGATGTCCTCTCCGGGCCGGGTCTTCTCACGCTCGCAATTGCTGGACGGCGTCTGGGGCCATGACATCTACGTCGACGAGCGGACCGTCGACGTGCATGTCGGCCGCCTGCGCAAGGCGTTGAATTTCTCGACCATGCCGGACGTCATCCGCACGGTCCGCGGCGCCGGCTACTCGCTCGAAAGCTGAGCGGGGCGAACAACAGGCAATAAAAAAGGGGCCGCTCAGCCCCTTTTTTTGTTCCTGTGCGCAGCCTCAGCGCATCCGCCGACGCTCGGCCGACGGCTGGTAGGCAAGCCGTGCATGGAAGTTGCAATAGGGCGAGGACTCCGGCGAGTCATTGCCGCAGAAGTGGAATTCTTCCTTCAGCGGATCGCCGATCGGCCACTTGCAGGTGCGTTCGGTGAGCTGGGTCAGCTCGAGGCGGCGCGACATCGGCACGACCACATCGGTGCTGATGCTGAAGTCCTGCTCGGCCACGAGATCCACCTCGATCTCTTCCTTGAGGACGGTGGCGCCGGACGGACGGGCAACGGTGCGGGTCGAAACACGCGAGGCGTAGTTCGGGGCGCGCGGGGCCGAGGTCGGCCGCTTCGGGCGGGCCGCCGCAGTGGTGCTGCCGCCAGCCTTGGCGCGTCCGGGAAGGCTCAGGCGATGAACCTTGCCGATGACGGCGTTACGGCTGACGCCGCCGAGCTGCGCCGCGATCTGGCTTGCGCTCAGGCCCTCGGACCAAAGCTTCTTCAGTTTCTCCACCCGCTCGTCAGTCCAGTTCATCTCTGCACTCTCCGTTCTCAGCGTTGGGGATGGCAGAATCCCTCACCGCACCCCGGCTGAACCCCGAGGTTGCAAACGCGATAACTCTTTTGGTGACTAGGTCCGCCGCATGCGTCTAGTAATTGAATGTTAACGTACTGACCGCCGGACTCCGTGGCAAGAGTCCGGGGAATCGCGCCGAATCGAATTCGTAGTTTTCCCCAACTTGCTCGATCAGCGTTGCATTTTTGCAAGCCCTTCCGGACGATTTTTTCGTCGCAGGGAAACGGGTCTCGCCATCGCGCTGCAAGGCTTGGTTTTGTTGACATTGCGGTGCGAAATGGGAATAGTGCCTGCGCCGCCGAAAGGCGGCATTTTTGATTTTTATCGGGCCGCATGAAGCTGCGGGATCGATGCCGATTGGAGTGAAGGAGAGCCTCGCATGACTGCAACCACGCCGCTTTACGATACCTACATGCGCGCGCCGTTGCGTTTCGAGCGAGGAGAGGGCGTCTGGTTGATCGCCGAAGACGGCTCGCGCTACCTCGATTTCGCCGCCGGCGTTGCCGTGAACTCGCTCGGCCACGCGCATCCGCATCTCGTCGAGGCGCTGAAGGCGCAGGCCGAGAAGGTCTGGCACCTTTCCAACCTTTACGAGGTTCCGGGGCAGGAAAGCCTTGGGCGCCGCCTGGCCGCCGTCACTTTCGCCGATCGGGTTTTCTTCACCAATTCCGGTGCGGAAGCGCTGGAATGCGCGATCAAGACGGCGCGGCGCTACCACTTCGCCAACGGCCAGCCGGAGAAGTTTCACATCATCACCTTCGAGGGTGCCTTCCACGGCCGCACGATCGCGACGATCGCCGCCGGTGGCCAGCAGAAGTACATTGAAGGCTTCGGACCAAAGGCCCCTGGCTTCTACCAGGTTCCGTTCGGCGACATTGCGGCCGTCAAGAATGCGATCACAGAAGAGACCGCCGCGATCCTGATCGAGCCGATCCAGGGCGAGGGCGGCATTCGTCCGGCGACGAAGGAATTCCTGCAGGAACTGCGCGCGCTCTGCGACGAGTTCGGCCTGCTCCTGATCCTCGATGAGGTGCAGACCGGCGTCGGCCGCACCGGCAAGCTCTTTGCCCATGAATGGGCGGGTATCCGCCCGGATATCATGGCCGTTGCCAAGGGCATCGGCGGCGGCTTCCCGCTCGGCGCCTGCCTGGCGACGGAAGAGGCGGCCGCCGGCATGGTGGCGGGCACGCATGGCTCCACCTATGGCGGCAACCCGCTGGCGATGGCCGTCGGCAATGCCGTGCTCGACGTCATCCTCGCTGACGGCTTCCTCACCCATGTGCGCGATGTCGCGCTCGTCTTCCGCCAGGGACTTGCCTCGCTGAAAGACCGCTACCCGGACGTCATCGAGGACATCCGCGGCGACGGCCTGATGCTGGGCATCAAGGTGAAGGGTCCTTCGGCCGATCTCTTGAAGGAAATCCGCGCCGAGAAGCTCCTGGCCGTGCCGGCCGGCGACAATGTGCTGCGTTTGCTGCCGCCGCTGACGGTGACGGCGGAGGAGGCACGCGAAGGCCTCGCACGCATCGAGCGCGCTGCCGAAGCAGTGCGGAAGGCCGGCGGCAACGCCGCTGCTTGACGGATAGGACCGACGCCGACACAGGGTGTTAGAATGATCTTCGTGCGTTCACGCGGAATGCGTGCGCACCAGGGATCGATTTTTCAGACAGGAACCGAGTACGATGGCAGGCACCAGACATTTTCTCGATCTTTCGGCCGTGACGGCCGCCGATCTCCGGACGATCATTGACGACGCCCGCGTCCGAAAGGCGGCGACCAAGGCCGGAACCGCGGAGAAGCCGCTCGCCGGCAAGATGCTGGCGATGATCTTCGAAAAGCCGTCCACCCGCACACGCGTGTCCTTCGATGTCGGCATGCGTCAGCTCGGCGGCGAAACCCTGTTCCTGTCGGGCACGGAGATGCAGCTCGGCCGCGCCGAAACCATCGGCGATACTGCCAAGGTCCTGTCGCGCTATGTCGACGCGATCATGATCCGCACCACTGACCACCGGCGGCTGCTGGAATTGGCGGAGCATGCGACGGTGCCCGTCATCAACGGCCTGACCGACGATACCCATCCCTGCCAGATCATGGCCGACATCATGACCTTTGAAGAGCACCGCGGACCGGTGAAGGGCAAGACGATCGCCTGGACCGGCGACGGCAACAACGTCCTGCATTCGCTGATCGAAGGCTCCGCCCGTTTCGGCTATCGCATGAACATGGCTGTGCCGCTGGGCTCCGAGCCGCAGGACAAGATCCTGAACTGGGCCCGCAACAACGGCGGCGAGGTCCTGCTGTGTCACGATGCCGAGCAGGCGGTCGCCAACGCCAATTGCGTCGTCACCGACACCTGGGTGTCGATGAACCAGGAGCATCGTGCCCGCGGCCACAACGTCTTCCAGCCTTTTCAGGTCAATGAAGCGCTGATGAAGCACGCGGCCTCCGATGCGCTGTTCATGCATTGCCTGCCGGCCCATCGCGGCGAGGAGGTGACCGACGAGGTGATCGACGGCCCGCAGTCGGTCGTCTTCGATGAGGCCGAAAACCGCCTGCATGCGCAGAAGTCGATCATCGCCTGGTGCATGGGGCTCGTCTAAGCCCCTTGCCGGCAGGTGCGCGCTGGCGCAGCGCTTCGGTGGCTGCTGCGGGAGCGCGCGCTATTGACATCGCCGCTGTGCGACACGATCTAGGCGGCATGTGGGGCGCTCCTGACAGCAGTGAAGCGCCGACTGCAACGGGGTTGTGCGCGGCGCGTTGGCGAACGGCACACCCCCGATGGACAATCCGTTCATCGCGGGATCAATTGAGACAGCGGGCACGTTGCGCCGGGGGGATAGGAATGTCCCGGGCGTAACGCAGTTGGCTGATGCAAGGAGCAAGACATGACTGACATGACACCAGGGCTTGGTGAATTCGACTTTGCCGGTGACGATCACGTCGTGCCTTTCCAGGTGGAAGGTCTCGATGTGCGCGGCCGCGCCGTGCAGCTCGGCCCGATGCTGGACGCAATTCTGGAGCGCCACAACTATCCGCTTCCGGTCGCGCGGCTCGTTGCCGAAACCGTTGTGTTGACGGTGCTTCTCGGCACCTCGCTTAAGTTCGAAGGCAAGCTGATCGTCCAGACGAAGGGGGACGGTCCGGTCGATCTAGTCGTCGCCGACTTCTCGACGCCGGACCGCGTGCGCGCCTATGCCCGCTACGATGCGGATGCGCTGGCCGCCGCCGAAAAGGATGGCCGCACCCTTCCGCATGAATTGCTCGGCAAGGGCGTGCTCGCCTTTACCATCGATCAGGGCGCTCATACCCAGCGCTACCAGGGCATCGTCGCACTTGACGGTGCCACGCTGGAAGAAATCGCCGGCGTCTACTTCCGCCAATCGGAGCAGATCCCGACCAAGGTCAGGCTCGGCGTCGCCGAGCTGCTCGATCGCGATGAGAACGGCAAGCCGCGCCATCGCTGGCGCGCCGGCGGCATGGTCGCGCAGTTCCTGCCGGAAGCGCCCGAGCGCATGCGCCAGCCTGATCTCTCCGGCGGCGACGGCGATAACGGCGAAAGCGTCGTCAAGGACGACGATCACTGGGCGGAAGCCAAGGTGATGGTCGAGACGATCGACACCGACGAGCTGACGGACCCGACGGTCGGAACCGAACGCTTGCTCTACCGGCTGTTCCACGAGCGCGGCGTGCGCGTCTATGAACCGCAGGCGGTTTATGACCGTTGCAGTTGCTCGCGCGAGAAGCTCCGTTCGGTGCTCGCCAATCTGGAAGCGGATGATCTCGAAAGCACCATCGAGGATGGTGTCGTAAAGGTCACCTGCGAATTCTGCTCGACGACCTACCGTTTCGAAGCAAGCGAAGTGCAGCCGCAGGAGCAGGCGTGACTCCGGACAAGCGCGTCGCGATCCTTCAGAATCGCCCCTTGCGCTTTAAGCCCTTGATATTTCGCATGTCGTTATCGCAGGATCGCTGCACGTTTTGGCGCGACATGCTTTAGTTCAGGGTACGCACGAGCCCGGGTGAATCGAGCGAGAAGGCGGGGATGGCCACGTTGAAGGTCTCTCCGCCTTCCGATTCCATGCTGTAGTGGCCGAACATCACGCCCGATGGCGTATCCAGCGGGCAGCCGGACGAATATTCGTAGGTATCGCCGGGATTGAGCAGCGGCTGCTCGCCGATCACGCCGGGACCGCTGACCTCATCGACCTGTCCGTTCTCGTCCGTGATATGCCAGTAGCGGGTCATCAGCCGCACGGCTGCGTCGGAATGGTTGGAAATGACGATGCGATAGCCCCAGACATAGCGGCCGTCATCAGGATCCGACTGCTCTTCGAGATAGTACGGCTCCACCGTAACTTCTATGTCGCGGGTCAAAGCGCGATACATGGGCAACACCTTGCTTCAGGTCTTTCAGGGTATTCTACAGCAAGATGGTTTCGTCAAGAATAACGGCAAGATTGTGCATAGCCATTCTGGGGCAATGGCTTGCGGCATCATGATCGGGTGTTTGAGCCCTCTCGTTCCCGCTGCCACGGCGTAACGCGGGGGGGGCGCCGCGAGGGATCGACGGCCGCCGCCTGCTGCGACGGCCGTAGGTTTCGGTGGGGCGTCAGGCCTTGACGGCCTTCAGCGCGCGGGCGAAATCCTCGACAACGTCCTCGCTGTCTTCGATCCCGGCGGAGAAGCGCACCGTGCCGGCGGAAATGCCAAGTTCTTCGCGGGCCTCGTCGGTGAGGTTCTTGTGCGTCGTCGTTGCCGGATGGGTGATCAGGCTCTTGGAATCGCCGAGGTTGTTGGAGATGCGAACGATCTCGAGCGCATTCTGCAGCGCGAAGGCTGCCTCCTTGCCGCCCTTCAGTTCAAAGGCGACGAGGGTGGAGCCGCCAGTCATCTGCTTGGCAATGATGTCCGCCTGCGGGTGATCCTTGCGGCCGGGATAGATGACCTTGGCCACCTGCGGCTGCTCTGCCAGGAAGTCGGCGACGCGGCGTGCGGTTTCCGTCTGCTGGCGTACGCGCAGCGGCAGGGTCTCGATGCCCTTCAGCAGCGTCCAGGCATTGAACGGCGACATGGCCGGGCCGGTGTGGCGGAAGTAGTCGTGCAGGTTCTCGTCGATCCATTCCTTGTCGGAAAGCACGACGCCGCCGAGGCAGCGGCCCTGGCCGTCGATATGCTTCGTTGCGGAATAGACGACGATATGCGCGCCGAGTTCCAACGGTTTCTGGAAGAGCGGGGTCGCGAATACGTTGTCGACGACGACCTTGGCGCCGATCTGGTTGGCGAGCCTGGCGACGCCGGCGATGTCGATCACTTCGAGTGTCGGGTTGGTCGGGCTTTCGAGGAAGAAGACCTTGGTGTTCTTCTGGATCGCCTTTTCCCAGTTCGCCAGATCGCGGCCGTCGACCAGCGTGCATTCGATGCCGTATTTCGGCGCGAGCGTTTCGACGACCCAGCGGCAGGAGCCGAAGAGCGCGCGCGCGGCAACGATATGATCGCCGGCCTTCAACTGGCAGAGGATCGCCGCGGAAACGGCAGCCATGCCCGAGGCCGTGGCGCGCGCGTCTTCGGCGCCTTCCAGCATGCACATGCGCTTTTCGAACATGTCGTTGGTTGGGCTGCCGTAGCGGGCATAGATGAAGCCCTCGGTCTCGCCCTTGAAGCGGGCTTCGGCCGCTTCCGACGTTTCGTAGACGAAGCCCTGGGTCAGGAAGATCGCTTCGGAGGTTTCGCCGTGCTGCGAGCGGGTGGTTCCGCCATGAACCAGTTGCGTTGCCGGGCGCCAGTTTTTGCTCATGTGACGATCACTTTCAAAAACAAAAAAACCGGCCGCGTGAAGGGCCGGTTTGACACCCGGCCTTTTTAGCTACTTGTTTAACGTGGCTGCAAGCCGACCGGCCAAATCACCACGGGATAAAGCTCCAATACTGCTTGGGTGCGCTTGCGTCAATTCCCGGAGTTTGGTTTTGTCTCGCAACTGGAAAGAGGACTGCAATGGGCCGCGACACTGGGATTTTGGCCGACCGCGCGATCGCCGCGCTGTTCGAAACGGGACGCCTGAAGAGCGAGAGGCCGCTGGATGCCGATCAGATCCAGCCGGCAAGCCTCGACCTGCGCCTGGGCGCCAAGGCCTTTCGCGTCCGCGCGAGCTTCATGCCCGGCCCGTCCCACCTCGTCGCCGACAAGCTTGACCGGCTGAAGCTGCATGTGGTCGATCTGACCGACGGCGCGGTGCTGGAAACCGGCTGCGTCTACATCGTGCCGCTGATGGAGAGTCTGGCGCTGCCTGCGGGCATGTCGGCCTCGGCCAATCCGAAAAGCTCGACCGGCCGCCTCGACATCTTCACCCGCGTCATCACCGACCGCGCCCAGGAATTCGACAAGATCCCGGCCGGCTACAGCGGTCCGCTCTATCTCGAAATCAGCCCGCGCACCTTCCCGATCGTCGTGCGCCGCGGTTCGCGCCTGTCGCAGATCCGCTTCCGCATGGGCCAGTCGCTGCTGTCGGAGCAGGAGTTGCTGGCGTTGCACGAGAGCGACGTTCTCGTGGCGAGCGAGCGTCCGAATGTCAGCGGCGGCGGCATTGCACTGTCGATCGACCTCAAGGGAACCGGCCCGGACGGCCTGATCGGCTACCGCGGCAAGCACCACACGGCGGTCATCGACGTCGACAAGAAGGCGCAGCACGCGATCTTCGACTTCTGGGAGCCGCTCTACAGCCGCGGACGCGACGAGCTGATCCTCGATCCGGACGAGTTCTACATCCTCGTCTCGCGCGAAGCGGTGCATGTGCCGCCGCTTTATGCGGCCGAGATGACGCCGTTCGATCCGCTGGTGGGCGAATTCCGCGTGCACTACGCCGGCTTTTTCGATCCGGGCTTCGGCCATGCGTCTGCCGGCGGCAGCGGCAGTCGCGCCGTTCTGGAGGTCCGCAGCCACGAGGTGCCGTTCATTCTTGAGCATGGGCAGATCGTCGGCCGGCTGATCTATGAACACATGCTGGAACGTCCTGACGGCCTCTACGGCCTCGGTGTCGGCTCCAACTACCAGGCGCAGGGCCTGAAGCTTTCGAAGCATTTCCGCGCCGAATAGGGGATTTTGCACGGGACCTCATGCGACATCGCGCAAGGGTCCTTGACAGATCGTCCCGGTTCGGGAAATTTCGCAAGTCTCGCGGGTGTAGTTCAGTGGTAGAACGCCAGCTTCCCAAGCTTGATGTCGTCGGTTCGATCCCGATCACCCGCTCCAATTCTCGCTGATCTTTGTGTTGCCTCGCACTTCTAGAGGCTATGGCCAGTTGCGATCGCGACGGATAACTTGGTACGCGATGAATCATCAAGCGGTTCTAAGGGCCGCCCCTGCCACATGAGACGTGCCGGCCCGCTGCCCATGAGATTTCTTAGCCTGTTTGCCCTTTGCGCGTCCTTGATCGCAACGCCGCTCGCGGCACAGCCCAAGGACCTGCCCATTCTGTTCGATGCGCGCGAGCGTATCGCCAAGCCCGATCTCACGGGCCTTGCACGCTTGCGCTTTCTGACGACCGTGGACTTTCCCCCGTTCAACTTCATCGACCAGTCCGGCAAGCTCTCCGGTTTTCACGTCGATCTCGTGCGCGAGATCTGCCGCGAACTCGACATCGAAGCCAAATGCCAGATCCAGGCCGTGACCTATGCGGAACTTCTGCCGGCGCTGGAAGAGGGGCAGGGCGAAGCTGTTGCCGCCGGCATCGCCGTCGGCCCGGAACTGCGCCAGCGTTTCGGCTTCTCGCGCGCCTTCATGCGACTTCCGGCGCGCTTCGCCGTCAATTCCAAGGCGGCCGGCGCCGTGGCGCGTCCGCAGGATCTCAGGAAAAAATCCGTCGGTGTCGTGGCGGGTACGACGCATGAGGCCATGTTCAAGGCGTTCTTCCCGAGGATCGAGGCCAAGGTCTTCCCGGATCGCGACGCCATGCTGGCCGCGCTGCAGAAGGGTGAGGTGCCGGCGGTCTTTTCCGACGGCTTGCAGCTTTCCTTCTGGGTCCCAGGCACAACAGCCGGCGGCTGCTGCGCGCTCGTCGATGGCGCCTATTTCTCGCAGCGCTTTCTCGGCGAAGGCCTGACGATCATGAACCGCAAATCCGAACCGGCCCTGACCCAGGCTATCGACCACGCGTTGCTGGCGCTGTCGCGCAGCGGCCGGCTCGAGGAAATCTACCTGCGCTACTTCCCGAACGGCATTTACTGAGTGCCAGGTGGGCTTGGCGTGACCGCCAACGAATGACAGGGCTACCGGCGGAAGCGGGCAAGCGCACCGCGCTCGATTGCCGCGCAGGTGAGCTTGTCGAGACCCAGGCGATCGCGCAGCAATTGCAGCAGCCGAATCTCTTCGTTGCGAATCCGCTGGTCCGCCGCGGAGATTTCGACGGCGAGTGCATAGGCCGTCTCGTGGAATTTTTCCGGAAGCGCCTCACGCACGATCTCCAGGACGATGTCCAGCCCTTCGGGAGCCGCGAGCTGGGCGGAGCATTCGTGGCCGATATGGACGAGCCGGTCCCCGTCGAACCCGTCGAAAACGGGCAGGAACTGCACGAGCCGACCGATGCGGGCGAATTCGTCGTCGCTCATCTCGCGGTCGACCGCCGACATCATCACCATGACATAGACGAGAGCTTCGTGGTGACTGAGGCTTGGCAGCATGGGGCTTTCCGACGGTAGAGCAATTCCAAGAAAGGCGTGAAGCGGTTTCCACCCGGATTGCGGAGTTTCAAGGAGCCGGATCATCCCAATGAAAAGCGAGACGATCCGGACAATTGAGAACTGGGAATTGCCGCGTCCGTTTACAAGTCCGGCTGCGGCTCCTCCATCCCGGTGCCGAGGGTTGGATCATCTGATGTCATCGGCGTTTGGCTGAAGTCGCGCGGATCGTCGCCATGGAAGCCGAGCTTTGCCTGGCGTGCGGCGTCGGCCCGTTTCTCGAGCGGCGAGCCGGGTACGGGCGTTGCCCAGCCATTATCGACCAGCCAGGCCGCGAGGTCCTGCCCGCCGAGCGAGCAGGAAGCCGTGGCCGATGGGCCGGCGCCTCCCTCGGGCATGTCGCAGCTCACCGCACGGGCGCGCAGAAAGTTCCGGAAGGCAGTGCGTGCGACGATGCCGCAGGGCCAGCTCTTCCCCCCGGTTTCGCAGGTTCTCTCCGCCTGCTCGGGCTCGATGCCATCGATCTGCACCGTCAGCTTATCGAACTGGATCACGCCAGCGGCGACCGCCACGGGGCGATAGAGGATAGTCGGCCCGGCGGCGGCCTTCGCTTGCTTCTCCGGTTCCGATAAGGGTGCGCGCGGCTCGGCCCGTTCGAGCGGTGCGCTGGTGACCGTGTCGGGGAGGCCGAACTGTTGCGGCTCGATGGCGCGTGCGGTTTTTTCCGTCGTCGGGGTCTGCGGTTGCTCGCCGGTCGCAGAGGCGTCTGGCACGGAAGCGCCGCCAGAGGACGTGCCGGGATCGAGTGGCACGTCTTCGCCCGTTTCCGCCTGATCCGGGGCCGGCTCGATTTCCGCCATGTCGGGCGTTTCGAGAACGAGGTCCGGCGTGGCGGCACTCTCGCGGTCACGGATGGCGGCCGCACCCGCATAGAGGATGCCGGTGAAAAGCGCGATCGCGGCGATGCCGCCGGCAAGGGTGTATAAATGCTGCCGCATCAGGAAGAACGTCCTATTGGCTGGCCCAGATGATCCGGGCGATCCATTCGATCTGGCTGATCTCGAAGCTCCTGTTCGGGTGCTCCGGGTTGAGGGAAAGGAGCTCGATCGTGCGCGGCGTCTGGCGTGTCAGGACCTTGGCCATGACCTCGCCTTCGCGCGTCTTGACCACCACACGGTCACCGCGCCGAACCTGCGCGCCCGGATCGACGATCAGGGTGTCGCCGTCGCGGTAAAGCGGCATCATGCTGTCGCCCTGGACCTCGAGCGCGTAGATGCCGGTCCGGCGTTCCGCGGCCGTCGGGAAATCGATCACATCCCAGCCTTGGCCGGCCGGGAAACCGCCGTCGTCGAAGAAGCCGCCCGCGCCCGCCTGGGCAAAGCCGATCAGCGGGATCGCCGCACTCGCCGTCGCCGGGGCAGGGGCTTGCGTGCCATCCGGGCTCAACAGGCTGGTGAACTGGTCCATCGTCGCGCCGGTCGCCTCGAGCACCTTGGCAATCGATTCCGTCGATGGCCAGCGTTCCCGCCCGTCGGCAGAGTGGCGCTTGGATTTGTTGAAGGAGGTGGGGTCGAGCCCGGCGCGGCGGGCGAGACCCGAAGGCGAGAGCTGATTGCGCTCGGCCAATGCATCGATGGCGTGCCAGATCGTGCCGTGAGACAACATGCGAAGGATCCGGGCCGAACGGGGCGGCCGCTTGCTGGTTTGTTCTGCACCACACTACCGAAAGCCTGGGTTCCGGTAAAGAATCCGAAGGAAAATAGTCCTTTCTCCGTCATTTGCCTTGGGGGCGGCGTGCCCTTTGCTTTGCTCGACGGACGGGACAGGCTTTCATCGGAGGGAACGCTTTGTTGGCGCGCATGAAACCCGAGTGTCTGCCGTTCGATCGCGGTCACGCCGTGGCCTTTTCTCGCGCTATCCTTGCCACCACCTCTTCATAGGCGGCCTGCAGCATGGCGCGCACCCGCGGCGGTCCATCGAGAGGCGCACCGAGATGGTCGTGCCGAAGCTCGTCCATGAAGCGATCCCAGAGCTCGGGGCCGCCATTTTCCATCAGTTCGGCGCGGATGCTGAGCTCTTCGCTGACCGGCAGGTAGCGCCGTCCCCAGGCGCCGAGCTGGGCCATGATCGGTACCAGCGCGATCGTCATCTCCGTCAGGCTGTAAATGGCCTTCTGCTTGTGGCTGGGGTCGTCGGCCTTGGTCAGCATGCCCTGCTCGACCAGCATCTTCAGCCGGTCCGCAAGGATGTTCGACGAGATGCCCTCTTGGGATCGCAGCAATTCTCGGAAGTGCCGTTTACCGCCGAAGATCATGTCACGAATGATGAGCAGGCTCCATTTGTCGCCGAACACTTCGAGCGAAAGATTGATCGGGCAACCCGAGCGAATGTCGTCCTTCATTGGCACCTCTTCAAGACCGCTTGCATTATCGCATCAGTGGAGTTAGCGTGCAACTGCTTTCAAAATTATAGCGGTTTTAATGTGAAATCAGTTAAACAAGGCCACCGGCTACCGGGTCAGAGGAAACGAGAAACATGACCGAGCGATCGATTGAACATTCGAGCTTTACCATCGAGCGCAGCTTCAAGGCGACGCCGGAGCAGGTGTTCAGGGCGTTCTCCGAGCCGGCTGCAAAGGAACGTTGGTTCGTCACTGCTGACGGCTGGCCGGTGGCCGAATTCAGCCACGACTTCCGTGTCGGCGGCCGCGAAAGCGGTCGCTTCAGCCAGGACGGCGAGACGATCTACTGCGACGACACTGTCTATCTCGACATCGTCGAGAACCGCCGGATCATCTTCGCCTATACGATGACAGAGAACGACAGGAGGATTTCCGCCTCCATCGCCACGGTCGATATCCGGCCTGAGGGTCGTGGATCGCGCCTTGTCTTTACCGAGCAGGCCGCCTTCCTCGATGGGCTCGACAAACTCGAATACCGACGTGAGGGCTGGGAACGGTTGATCGACGCGCTGGCCAAGGAAGTCGGCGAGACGGCTGCGGCGGCCTGACGGCTGTCAGGTTTTCGCAGGGAAACTGAGGTATTCCTGAAGCGCGATCCGGTCTTCCGTTGATGCTTCAATGCATGGCCGCGATCGCGCTGCCGGCAATTCCCATGGAAAAGAACGTGAGGCAGACGGCGGCAATCCGGCGCGGCAGATGGGATGTCGACAAACCTTTCGACATCTGTACCAGCATGGCGCCGGCGCCGATCCAGCTCGCTCCGACGGCGACGATCAGCAGTGAGAAGCCCGCGATCCAGTGCCAGACGGCTGCCAGTCCGGTTTGCGGCAGCAGCACCAGCGCGACGATCAGCGCCTTCGGATTGAGCAGCGTCGTGACGAAGACCTGACGGATGGAGATGACGACACCTTCGCTGCGCTCGGCATCGGTGGTCCAGAGCGCATAGGCGAGGTAGAGAACCCAGCAGGCGGCGACGAGCCTGAGCGCAAGGCCGAGCTGCGGATGGGCGGCGAGGAATGGCGCCAGAAGCGCCACGGCCGGAATGATGACGGCGAGATAGCCGCCGAGCTCGCCGATCAGCAACGGCAGCGAACGGCGGAGCCCGACTGAGGCGCCGGAGAGCCAGAGCAGCGTGTTCGTCGGGCCCGGCGTTGCGAGCAGGATCAGGGCGGCAAGGGCGAAGGCGAGCGGTTGCATATCGTTGGACCTGGTTTCGTGGCCGTTATCGCCGTCTTGTAGCAACCGCGCAAGCGCCCGGTCTTGATCTCCATCAAGCGCGCTCCGATCCTTCCAGGAAACCATCCCAAGAAATCGCTACAACCGGCCGCGGAACACCCCTTCCGCGTGTATCCCGGTCGCGCTATCAGACCGTCGCTGCCGCTCTTCTTCCCGCCGGCGCGATCGAGGCTTCCATGAACAAGACCGTCCTGTCAGGCATCGTCATGACGACGTTTTCCTATTTCCTGTTCTCGTTGCAGGACGCGTCGGTCAAATGGCTCGTCGACGGCTATTCGGTCTGGCAGATCCTGTTTACCCGCAGCATCACCATCCTCGTGCTTTGCCTGGTCATTGGCCGCGGCAAGCTGGTGCGCAGCGCCGTCGCGTCCCCGGTGATCAAGCCGCTCTTCGTGCGCAACCTGCTGCTGCTCGCCGCCTGGCTCTCCTATTTCAACGCGGCGCGCGATCTCGGCCTCGCGGAGATGACGACGCTCTACTATGCCGCGCCGATCATCGTGACGCTGCTCGCCGTGCCGATGCTGAACGAGGACGTCCCGCCGATCCGCTGGTTCGCCGTTTTCGTCGGCTTCGTCGGCGTGCTCATCGCCTGTGATCCGCTCGGCACCGGCATGAAGCTGTCGCTGCCCGTGTTCCTGGCGCTCACCGCCGCCGTCTTCTGGGCGATCGGCACCGTCATGCTGCGCAAGACCGCGCTCCAGGAAACGACCTTGGTGCAGATGACCATCTCCAACGTCTTCTTCATCGCGATGACCGGGCTTGCCGTCGGCTTCTTCTGGACGCCGCCGGCGCTCTTCGACGTCGCCCTGATGGCGGGCACCGGCGTCATTGCCGGCATTGGCCAGTTCGCGCTGTTCGAGGGCATGCGTCGGGCGCCGATCTCGGTCATCGCGCCCTTCGAATACACCTCACTCGTCTGGGCCTTCGGCTTGGGCTTCCTGATCTGGGGTGACGTCCCGGCCGTCAACGTCTTTGCCGGCGCCGGCCTGATCTTCGCGGCCGGCCTGCTGATCATCGTCGGCGAACGCTTGGCGCATCGTCGCGCCGGTGCATCCCTAGACGGACGTACTGTCGATCAGACCGCCTCAGAGGTCGTGTAGCGGCGCTCCACCGTTTCCTCCTAGATGCGGAGACCTTCGCCTGGACGGACGTAAGCAACGACGCATGTCAGGCGGGAAAGCCGGGGCCTGAAACGAAAGCAGGCCCCGCGAGGGGGCCTGCTTCCTTCGGTGAACTTGGCTTACGCCGCCTGCTTCTTCTCGCCATAGGGGTCGTAGCGGCCGTAGAAGGTCTCGCCGCGTTCGGCCATCTCCTTCAGGAGCGCCGTCGGCTTGAAATGGTCGCCATAGTCCTTGGCAAGCTTCTCGCACATCTTGACGAAGGCCTTTACGCCCATGCCGTCGATGTAGGAGAGCGTACCGCCGGTATAGGGCGCGAAGCCGAAGCCGAGGATCGAGCCGACATCCGATTCGCGCGGGTCGGTGACGATGCCTTCTTCCATGGTGCGGGCGGCTTCGAGTGCGATCGTCGCCAGGAAGCGCTGCTTCAGTACCTCGACATCGATCTTGTCGGCGTCCTTCTGCGGATAGAGCGTCTTCAGCTCCGGCCACAGGTACTTCTTGGCGGGCTTCGCCGGGTACTCGTAGAAGCCTTTGCCGTTCTTGCGGCCGCGACGGTCGAGCTCGTCGACCATCTTGTTGATCAGCGCCATGTGCTTGGGATCGACGGCCTTTTCGCCAAGGTCGGCGACGGTGGCCTTCAGGATCTTCTGGCTGAGATCGATCGCCACCTCGTCGTTGAGCGACAGCGGACCAACCGGCATGCCGGCCATCTTGGCGGCATTCTCGATCATCGCCGGCGGCACGCCTTCGATCAGCATGTCATAGGCTTCGTGGATATAGCGGAAGACGCAGCGGTTGACATAGAAGCCGCGGGTGTCGTTGACGACGATCGGCGTCTTCTTGATCGCGGCGACATAGTCGAGCGCCGTGGCGAGCGCCTTGTCGCCGGTTTCCTTGCCGAGGATCACTTCCGTCAGCATCATCTTCTCGACCGGCGAGAAGAAGTGGATGCCGATGAACTGGCCGGGGCGCTTGGAGTTCTTGGCAAGGCCGGTGATCGGCAGCGTCGAGGTGTTGGAGGCAAAGATCGCGTCTTCGGCAATCACCGCTTCCACCTTCTCGATCACGTCCTTCTTGACCTGGCGATCCTCGAACACCGCCTCGACGACGAGGCCGGCGCTCTTGAGGTCGTTGTAGTCGGCCGACGGCGCGATGCGGGCAAGCAGCGCTTCGCCCTCTTCCTTGGTCAGACGGCCCTTGCCGATCGAATCCTTGACCAGGCCCTCCGAGTGGGCCTTGCCCTTTTCGGCCGCTTCCATGTCGCGGTCGATCAGCGTGACGGGGATGCCGGCGGCGGCCGTCACATAGGCGATCGAGGCGCCCATGAAGCCGGCGCCGACGACGCCCACATGCTTGAACTCCGACTTCGGCACGCCGGCCGGGCGGCGGGCGCCCTTGCCGAGCTCCTGCATCGAGATGAACAGCGAGCGGATCATCGAGAAGGCTTCGGTCGTCTGAAGAATCTCGGTGAAGTAGCGCTGCTCGATCTTGAGCGCCGTATCGAACGGCACCTGCAGGCCTTCATAGACGCATTTCAGGATGGCGATGGCGCCCGGATAGTTGCCGTAGGTCTCGCGGCGCAGAATGCCGGAGGCAGCCGGCCAGAGTTGGGCCGAAGCCGGCGTCCAGATACCGCCGCCCGGAACCTTGTAGCCCTTCTCGTCCCAGGGCTGCACCGGCTTCAGGCCGTTCTTGATCATCGCCTTGGCGGCGTCGACCAGCTTGTCGGCGTCGACGACTTCGTGCACGAGGCCGAGCGCCTTGGCGCGCGCCGCCGTCAACGACGAGCCTGTCGTCATCATTTGCAGCGCATCCTGCGCGTTGGTGAGGCGCGGCACGCGCTGGGTGCCGCCGGCGCCCGGGAAGATGCCGACCTTGACCTCGGGAAGCGCGATCTTCACCGATTTCGAATTGGATGCGACGCGGCCGTGGCAGGCGAGCGACAGCTCGAAGGCGCCGCCCATGCAGGTGCCGTTGATCGCCGAGACCCAGGGCTTGCCCGAGGTTTCGAGCTTGCGGAAGAGCCCGGTCATGCGGCCGACCAGGTCGAAGAGCTTCTGGGCGGCGTTATCCGGATCCTTCTTCTTCTCCTCCTGCTGGAACGTGAACATCGACTTGATCATCGACAGGTCCGCGCCGCCGGAGAAGCTCGACTTGCCAGACGTGAAGACGACGCCCTTGACCGCAGCGTCGGCGGTGGTTGCGTCGACGATGGCGTTGAGCTCTTCCATTACCTCCTGAGTGAAGACGTTCATCGACTTCTCAGGCATGTCCCAGGTGACGAGCGCGATGCCGTCGGCGTCGGTCTCCATCTTGAAATTGGTGTATTGCGTCATGGTTCTCCCCCTCAGTAGAGAATGGGTTCGATGCGCAGCGAGATGTTCGATCCGCCGCTGTAACGTTGTTTGCTGGTGTTGGTGGCGATCAGCCGTCCGTCGCGCTCGACGCGGATGGTGAAGCCCGCGTCGACGGCCTTGTCGAGCTCGGGCTTCGGCACCTGCAGCACGAAGGGTACGCGGGTAGCCTTGCCGTCGCTGACGACCGATGTCTCGGCGATCAGCTTGGCGGCGGCGTCCGCCACGCCCTGGTCCTCGAGCCTTATGGTGACGGTACCGGCCGGAACCGGTCCGCTGGCGACATTGGTGATCGCACCGGTGAGCGTGAAGCTATCGCCGCCCTCTTCCTCGTCGGAGACGCAGCCGGCGGCTGCAAGCAGCCCCAGGCCCATCAGTCCGAGAAGCGTGCGGCGCATCCCGTCCATCGTCAGACCCTTTCGATGACCGTGGCCGTGCCCATGCCGGCGCCGATGCACAGTGTCACGAGCGCGGTGTTGAGATCGCGGCGTTCCAGTTCGTCGAGCACGGTGCCGAGGATCATCGCGCCGGTGGCGCCGAGCGGATGGCCCATGGCGATCGCGCCGCCGTTGACGTTGATCTTGTCGTGCGGGATGTCGAAGGCCTGCATGTAGCGCAGCACGACTGCGGCGAAGGCTTCGTTGAGCTCGAAGAGATCGATGTCCGACAGTTTCATGTCGGCGCGCTTCAGGAGCTTTTCGGTGACGTCGACCGGGCCGGTCAGCATCAGCGCCGGGTCGGAGCCGATATTGGCGAAGGCGCGGATGCGGGCGCGAGGCTTCAGGCCCATGCTCTCGCCGCCGGCCTTGGAGCCGAGCAGCACGGCTGCGGCACCGTCGACGATGCCGGAGGAGTTGCCGGCATGGTGCACGTAGTTGATCTTCTCGATTTCCGGATGCGCCTGGATGGCGACGGCCTCGAAGCCGCCCATCTCGCCCGGCATCTGGAACGACGGGTTGAGCGCGGCGAGCGCCTGCATGTCGGTGCCGGGACGCATGTGCTCGTCACGGTCGAGGATCGTCAGGCCGTTCTGATCCTTGACCGGCACGACGGACTTATTGAAGTAACCCTTTTCCCAGGAATGTGCGGCGCGTTTCTGGCTCTCCACTGCATAGGCATCGACGTCGTCGCGGCTGAAGCCGTATTTGGTGGCGATCAGATCGGCGGAAACGCCCTGCGGCATGAAATAGGCCGGCAGGTTGACCGAGGGGTCCATGAACCAGGAACCGCCGGACATGCCCAGGCCGACGCGCGACATGCTCTCGACGCCACCGGCAATGACGATGTCGTCGGCACCCTGGGCGATCTTGGCAGCGCCGAAGTTGACGGCGTCGAGACCGGAGGCGCAAAAGCGCGAGATCTGCATGCCGGGGGCGCGGGTCGAATAGCCGGCTTCGAAGGCGGCGGCCTTCGGGATCACCGAACCGGCATCCATCACCGGATCGACGCAGCCCATGATGATGTCGTCCACGGTCGACGTATCGAGGTCGTTGCGGTCACGCACCGCTTCCAGCATCTTGGCGGCGAGGCGCACGGAGGGCACTTCGTGCAGCGATCCGTCCTTCTTGCCACGGCCGCGCGGCGTGCGCACGTGGTCGTAAACGAAGACTTTCGTCATGTCTCATCTCCCTTTCGGCAGCACCGGAAGTGCCGCCAGTCAAAACATTTTAGATCGAGTCCGCGGCGAGATTAGAAAGCGGCCGCGTCGAGCGCCATCAGCGTGTCGGCACCGGTTTCGATGCGGGCTTTGCGCAGGGCCGTTTCCGGCAGGATCCTTTCCATGAAGAACGTCGCGGTGATCAGCTTGTTCTTCAGATAGTCTGCGCGCGCCGTTTCGCCAGAGGCAAGTTTTTCCTGCGCGGTCTTGGCGATCTTCGCCCACATGTAGCCAAGCACGACGAGGCCGAAGAGGTGCATGTAGTCGGTCGAGCCGGCGCCGGCATTGTCGGGCTTGGCCATGGCGTTCTGCATGAACCACATGGTGGCGGCCTGCAGGTCGTTGAGGCCCTTCTTCAGCGCCTTGGTATAGGCGGCGAGCTTCTCGTTGCTGCGGTTTTCCTCGCAGAAGTCGCCGATCTCTTTGAACAGCGCCATGACCGCACGGCCGCCGTTCAAGGCCAGCTTGCGGCCGACGAGGTCGAGCGCCTGGATGCCGTTGGCGCCTTCGTAGATCATGGCGATACGGGCATCGCGGACATACTGGCTCATGCCGTGTTCTTCGATGTAGCCGTGGCCGCCGAACATCTGCTGCGCCATGACGGCGTGGTCGAAGCCCTTGTCGGTCAGGACCCCCTTCAGGATCGGCGTCATCAGACCGAGGATGTCATCGGCCGTCTGGCGATCGGTTTCGTTGTCGGAACGGTGGGCGATGTCGGACTTCAGCGCGGTCCACAACGTGAAGGCGCGGCCGGCTTCGTTGAAGGCCCTGATCGTCATCAGCGTGCGGCGGACGTCCGGATGCACGATGATCGGGTCGGCCTTCTTGTCCGGTGCCTTCGGGCCGGAAAGCGAGCGGCCCTGGATGCGGTCGCGGGCATAGTTGGCGGCGTTCTGGTAGGCGACTTCCGCGATCGAGAGGCCTTGCATGCCGACGCCGAGGCGGGCCTCGTTCATCATCACGAACATGGCGTTGAGGCCCTTGTTCTCTGCGCCGATCAGATAGCCCTCGGCTTCGTCATAGTTCATGACGCAGGTGGCGTTGCCGTGGATGCCCATCTTGTGTTCGATCGCGCCGCAGGAAACGCCGTTGCGTTCACCCGGTTCGCCGTCGGCATTCAGCTTGAACTTCGGCACGATGAACAGCGAGATGCCCTTCACGCCTTCCGGTGCGCCCTCGATGCGGGCAAGCACCAGGTGGATGATGTTTTCCGACATGTCGTGTTCGCCGGCGGAGATGAAGATCTTCTGGCCGGAAATCTTGTAGGTGCCGTTACCAGCGGGCACTGCCTTGGTGCGCAGCAGGCCGAGGTCGGTGCCGCAATGCGGTTCGGTCAGGTTCATCGTGCCGGTCCAGGTGCCGGTCACCATCTTCGGCAGATAGGTCTGCTTCTGTTCGTCCGAACCGTGAACGAGGATCGCGGCGATCGCGCCCTGGGTGAGGCCCGGATACATGGTCAGCGCCATATTGGCCGAGGACATGTATTCGCCGACGGCGGTGTGCAGCGTATAGGGCAGGCCCTGGCCGCCGAATTCCTCGGGAACGGCAAGGCCGAGCCAGCCGCCTTCACGATAGAGATTGAAGGCTTCCTTGAACCCCTTCGGCACGCTGACCGATGCGTCGTCGTGGCGCTTGCAGCCTTCCTGGTCGCCGGAGAGATTGATCGGGAACAGAACCTCTTCGGCGAGCTTGGCGGCTTCACCAACGATTGCTTCGATCATGTCGGGCGTCGCGTCGGCGAAGCCCGGAAGGTTGTTGTAGCGTTCGATGCCGAGCACGTCGTTCAGGATGAAAAGGGTGTCGTCGACTGGAGCCTTGTAGATGGGCATTCTTTCCTCGCCTTTGGTGCTTCGGGCGTCTCGTCGTCGACGCCCGGTTGCAGATGCCGGATGCGCCGCCCTCCTCTAGGGCGCCGTGCGTTCGGACGAACGTAGAAGGGACGCCCTAGCACTTTGATTCTAGAGCATCTTTCCGCTTCCAGTGATGGCACGTGAAAGCGGGATGCCCTAGGCGGTCTCGCATCGTTGGTAGGATGCTACAAAATTTTGACGTTTGCGTAAACGTCAAAAATTGCGGGTTGCGAAGTTTCGTCGCGAGCACCGGGGAGCGGAAAGCGGGGCGGAGACCCGCGCTCGCGGCCGATCCTGCCAAATCGTTAAAAAATCGGGGCAGATTAACGGCTTGTTTACCACGTTTCATGAAAGGTGCGTGTTGAGATGGTCGAAGTCGCAACGAGTCCTGGCGTCGTGTCGTTGTAGCTTTGCCCACGTCGGAAGCGCCACAGGGGTGAAGAAAGCTGTTTTCTTCCGTGACGACTTTCGAGATGGCCGACGACAGGGGCGAAGAACACCATGAATGGATCGCGATCAAATCCTCAGCGCGCAGGCAGCCAGTCCTATGGCGAGCGGCCGTCGCTCGACGCCTTGAACCGCACCATCGAAGGACTCGAGGCGCGGATCGAAGGCCTGATGAGCGGCGCGGCCCGCGACGCGGCGCCGAGGCCGCCCGAGCGCGAGCGCCTGCCGGCCCGCGAACCAGCCAGAGAACCGGTAACGCCCCGCGATGCCGTCGCCGAAATCATGCAGCGCCAGCGCAGCCTCAGCGCTTCGCGCGAGCGCCCGTCCTTTCGCGACCGGCTGCCGCAGCGCGAGCCGGAACGTTATACCCCTGAGCGCCCCATCTCCGACCGCTTCGTCGACGAGCCGAGCCGGCAACCGCTTCACAGCCAGCCGCAGCGTCCGTCGTCGGCCGTCAACGATATTGCCGAAGCGCTGGTCGGTCTGCGCCAGGATCTCAAGCGCGACATCACCGACGGGCTGACGCGCGAGATGAATTCGCTGCGGTCCGAAATTCGCGGCATCAAGGCCCAGGCGCAGGATCACAGCTTCGCCGAAGACGTGCGCGGCGACATGCAGCGCCTCGCCGACAGCATCCAGCAGCTCGGCCGCCAGGCTTCCCCGGCCCAGGCCGACGCGCTGCGCGGCGACTTCGATGAACTGCGCGCCATGATCGACGGCCTGGCGCGTGAAGACAGCATGCGCCGCATGGAGAGCCGCTGGAACGGCGTCGAGGACCGGTTGATCGCGTTTGACCAGAACCGTGACGACGAACTGGTGGCGCTTGCCTATCGGCTGGACGAGATCAAGTCGCAGATCGGCTCGCTGAAGAACAGCTCCGCCGTCGACGCGCTGGAAGACAAGCTGATCGCCGTTGCCCAGGCGATCGAAATGCTGGGCCGCCAGATCCAGCCCGACGACCGTCGTCTCGTCTCGCAGTTTGCCGATCTCGACAGCCGGCTCGACGAGATCAGCCGCGCCATCGCTGCCAACAGCCGCACGACGACCGGTCTCGACGGTGGTTTCGTCAATCGGCTGGAAAGCCGGCTCGGCGACCTGTCGCGCCAGATCGACAACCTGTCGCGCCCGAGCGATTCCGGGCTCGGCGCACGCCTGGAGGCCTTGACGGCCCGGGTCGAGGACCTCGCCAGCGAAAAGGCTGCCGCCCGGCTGGAGGAACGTCTCGACCAGCTTGCGCTGCTGATGGAGCGCAGCAACAGGACCGCGCAGGCGGATCTCGGCGATTACCTGTCGGACATTTCGCGCAAGATCGAGGCCCTGGATCAGGGCAGCGTCAACGACGCACTGGCCGAACGGCTCGACTATCTGGCACGCCGGATCGACGAACTTGATGCCCATGGCGGACAACCGGCATCCGACCCGCGCTTCGACCGCCTGGAAGATCGGCTGGTCGGCATCGCGCAGCGTCTGGAAGAGACCCACGCTGCTCCGTTCGACGATCGCGCCGCCCTGCAGAACCTCGAAGCGCAGATCGCCAATCTGTCGACGCTGGTCAGCCAGCCGCGCGCCGATGTCGCTGCAAGCGCAATGCCCGCCGATTTTGAAAACCGCATGAGTGCGCTCGAGGATTACCTCTCGACCAGCGACGAATACATCGTCGAGGCCGCCCGCCAGGCGGCCGAAGCTGTGATGGAAGCCTATGCCAAGAACGGCTCTCCCCGAGGCGCCGGCGGAGATCTGGCCGCCATCTCGGCGCTTGCCAAGGATCTTCGCACGCTCGAAGACCTGAGCCGATCCAGCGAAGAGCGCACGGCGCGCACCTTCGAGGCGCTGCACGAGACCCTCGTGCAGATCGCCGACAAGCTGGAGCGCATCGAAAATCGCGAGCCGGCAATGCCGGCACGGGCTGGAACGCCGGTGCTGCGCGAACCTGCACAGATGTCCACGGCCGCACAGCCGGAATTCGACGATCCCTTCGGCGGCAACGATCTCGACGACCGTTACGAGGATCTGCAGCGCAACGTCCGCGCCTTGCAGGCCGAAGATCAGGCTGTGGCCGCGCAGACCGGCGAGCCGGCAACGGCTTTTGCCGATGAACAGCAGGTCTCGACCGTTGAAGTCGAAGACGTGCGCGAACCGGCCGCGGCAGCCCGCACCGGCTTGATTGCCGGTCTCACCCGGCGTTTCTCCGGCAAGCGGTCCGAGCAGGCACCGGAGCAGGCCCGGCAGATCGTCGAGCCGACGCCGTCGATCGATCCCTCCGAAATGCTTGCGCCCGAAGAGGCCAATCAACTCCTGGAGCCGGGTTCCGGCGTTCCCGACGTCAAGAAGATCCTGGAACGCGTGCGTGCCGGCCAGATGAGCAAGGCGGGCGTTCAGCCTGCCGATGGCGACAAGTCGGATTTCATCGCCGCCGCCCGCCGTGCCGCCCAGCTCGCGGTCGAAGAAGCCGACACCCTGAACAGGGTGGGTCAAGGCGGCAAGACCTCCGTCATCGGCGGCGCTTTCGCTCGCCATCGCCGGCCGATCCTGATGGCCGTCGGTGCGGTGCTGCTGGCAATCATGTCTTACCCGCTGGTCAGCAACATCCTGAAGAAGCACGAGACCGCACCGGTGGAGCCGGCGGCGATCATCGAGCAGCGGGCGGTGCCGGAATCGCGCGAAAACAAGATCGTAGATGACCTCCTGCCGCAGACGGCGGCCGTGACCCCGGCTGCGACCCCCGTCACGGCATCCGAGACCGCTGTCGCTGCGCCTCTCGATTCCGTCGAAGCACCAGCGAAGGTACCCGAAACTTCGATCTCGGTACCGGCAACCGCCGTGCCGACGACCACCATTGCGACGCCGGCCGAAGAAAAAGCACCGATGCTTGTGCCGGCCGCAGAAACGAAAACTGCTTCGCCGGCCTCCGAATTCCAGCCGACGTCGGTCGGCAACGCACCCGCCGATGGCGCTGCTGTTGTCAGTTCGCCGGCCGATGGCGCGGCGGTGACGGCACTGGTGACGACGGCTGCACCGAGCGAGATCGTGCTGCCGGAGGGTTTCGGCCCGGCGGCTCTGGTGACGGCCGCCAAGGGCGGCGACCCGCTTGCCTTCTTCGAAATCGGCGCCCGCTTCAGCGAGGGCCGCAGTGTACCTGAAAACATGGCGGAAGCCGCCAAATGGTATCAGCGCGCCGCAGACGCCGGCGTCGTTCCTGCGCAGTACCGTCTCGCAAGCATGTATGAAAAAGGCATGGGCGTAACGCGTGACGCCGCGAAGGCCAAGGCGCTCTATCTTTCCGCCGCTGGCCAGGGCAACGCCAGCGCCATGCACAACCTTGCGGTGATGCTGGCGAGCGGCCGCGATGGTTCGCCTAACTTTGCCGAGGCAACGAAGTGGTTCGCAAAGGCTGCCGAACTCGGTATTCGCGACAGCCAGTTCAACCTCGCCGTTCTCTATGCGCGGGGCAACGGCGTGCCGCAGGACCTGACCGAATCCTACAAGTGGTTCTCGGCCGCCGCCCGTGAAGGCGATATGGATGCCGCCGCCAAGCGTGACGAAGTTGCCAAGGCGATGAAGCCTGAGCAGCTCGAAAGCGCCAAGGCAAAGGCCGAGGCCTGGAAGGCGCAGCCGGTCGACGCCAAGGCTAACACGGTCGATGTTCCGGATGCCTGGGTTGGCCCGGCCAACAAGACCGCCAGCGTCGACATGACCAAGGCGGTCCGCAACATCCAGGCAATCCTGAACAACAACGGTTTCGATGCCGGCAAGCCGGACGGCCAGATGGGCAAGAAGACCGTGGCTGCCATCAAGGCCTTCCAGAAGTCGGTCGGCCAGGAACCGACGGGCGAAATCACCGAACAGCTGGTCAAGGAATTGCTGAAGCGCAATTCCTGAACCTTGGGCTTGCGCCGTAATAAAGCCGCAGAGCCGGGCGACACGGGTTGCGGGTGGCGAAGTCCTCTGCCATGTGGCTGAAAAGGTTGAAATGTCAGGCCTGCTGCATAATTCCTTAATCGGAATCAGGCTAGGAAAGAACTGATGCAGCAATCAAGGTCCGACCGTGACCTTGGCACGTCCTGGTGGAGCGCAACGCTGCAGGAGTGCATGACGGAGGCCGCCTCGCCCTCGGGAGAGGTGCCGGCCTTTCGAATAATCCCTCATTCGTGGTGAGTTGCTTGCCACATTAACCGGTTTGCCCGCCTTGCGGGCCATTGGCATATCGAGGACCCGGCGTGACGATCTATCTGCCCATCGCAGAGTTGTCGGTGAACATACTCATCATTCTCGGTATGGGCGCAGCCGTCGGCTTTCTTTCCGGCATGTTCGGCGTCGGCGGCGGCTTCCTGATCACGCCGCTCCTGATGTTCTATAATATTCCGCCCGTCGTGGCGGTGGCGACCGGCGCCAACCAGGTGGTGGCCTCGTCGATCTCGGGCGCGATCACGCATTTTCGGCGCGGCACCATCGACATCAAGCTCGGCACGGTGCTCCTATGCGGCGGTCTTGCCGGAGCGACGGTCGGCGTCTGGCTGTTTTCGCTGCTGCGCCGCCTCGGCCAGCTCGATCTGGTGATCTCGCTGCTTTACGTCGTTCTGCTCGGTACCGTCGGCGGGCTGATGCTCTGGGAGAGCATCGCCGCCATGCGCAAGGCCGCCAAGAACCAGGCGACGACCCTGCGCCGCCCCGGCCAGCACAACTGGGTGCACGGCCTGCCGCTGAAGGTGCGCTTCAAGAAGTCGAAGATCTATCTGAGCGTCATTCCGGTGATCGGCCTCGGCTTCTGCATCGGTATCCTGACCTCGGTCATGGGCGTCGGCGGCGGTTTCATCATGGTGCCGGCGATGATCTATCTCCTGCGCATCCCGACCAACGTCGTCGTCGGCACGTCGCTGTTCCAGATCATCTTCGTCTCCGCCTATACGGTCATCGTCCAGGCATCGACCAACTATACCGTCGATATCGTGCTCGCCTTCGTCCTGATGATCGCCGGCGTCATCGGTGCGCAATATGGCGTGCGCGTCGGCCAGAAGCTGCGCGGCGAACAATTGCGTGCGCTGCTGGCGCTCCTCGTTCTTGCCGTCGGCATTCGTCTGGCGATCGAGCTCGTCATCCCGCCGAAGGACATCTATTCGGTCGTATCAGCGGGGTTCGGTTTCTGATGATCCGCTTCGCTCGCACAGCCCTCGTTCTTTTCGCCTTTGCCCTGGCGGCGCCGGCCGATGCCGCGCTTCAGGATGAAAACGCCGACCTGACGGAAAAGCTGGAAATCGGCATCTCCAGCGACGAGATCGCCATCACCTCGGATTTTCGCGGCGCGGATCTGACGATCTTCGGCGCTGTCGACGGCTTCGACCAGGGGCTACTGGCCCAGGGCAGGTACAACATCATCGTGACCCTCGAAGGCCCGAAGGACAATGCGACAGTGCGCAAGAAGGAGCGCGTCTTCGGCATCTGGGTGAACACCAGCTCCATGACCTTCGAGCTGGTGCCGGAATCCTATTCGCTGTCGTCGACGCGCGATATCGAGACGATCGCGCCGCCCGGTGAGATGGGCAATATGGGCATCGGCGTCGATCACATGCGGCTGGTGCCGCTCGGCTTCGTCGGCGACGGCAGCAATCTCGGCGAGTTCCGCAACGCTTTCCGCCGCATCCGTGAGACGAGCGGCGTCTATGAACGCGATCCGGGCGGCGTGCAATTCATCAGTGCCAGCCTGTTCAAGGCTTCGGTACGCCTACCGGCCAACGTCCCGAACGGTGTCCATGTGGTGCGTGCCTATCTCTTTCGCGATGGCGTCTTCGTTGCCGCCAAGGCGCTGCCGCTACGTGTCGTCAAGACTGGCCTGGAACAGTTCATTACCCAGGCAGCGCATCAGCAACCGCTTTTCTACGGCCTCGTTGCCGTGCTGCTCGCGGTCGTTACCGGCTGGGGCGCGAGCCTCATCTTCCGCAAGGAATAGTTTGGGGCAGGAGGTGGCCTTGCGTTTCCTTTTTCCCGGCGCGCGTTTAAAGAAGGGGCGGTAGGATGTTTCAGGGATAAAGTACCGGGACATCCCTAAGATGTTGATCTGAAGCGCCGCGCCGAAGGGCGCAGGGTTCGAGAAAGCGGTGCTTGCGCTTGTGGCGGCAAGCGACGCGACACAGGCAGAGGAAGCCCGATGAAACCGATTTTTGTCCAGTTGCAGTGCGCTCCCGGCAAGACCTACGAGGTCGCTGACGAGATCTACCGCAAGGAAATCGTTTCGGAAATGTATTCGACGAGCGGCGACTACGACCTGATCATCAAGATCTACATCGAAGAAGGCCAGGACATCGGCAAGTTCATCAACGACAACATTGCCACGGTGCCGGGCATCTCGCGCTCGCTGACGACGCTGACCTTCAACGCGTTCTGACCAGGGCCGCGGCGGCGTGCGGACGCAACCGCAGGCTTTCCTCAAACGTCAGGCAATGAGCTTGGCAAAGCGGACCGAATAGATCCGATCGCGCCCGAGCATATGGGCGACAAGCTTGCTGCGATCGAAAAGGCCGGTCATGGCCCGATGCCTGAGGTCGAGCCCGCCGGTCGTGACGCCGAAGGCGGGCATCAGCATGCGCGCGCCATCCGTCGCAAAGCAGGCGCGGCGCACGGCCCTGTCGCGTCTCACCACCGTTGCTGCCGGGTGCAGATGGCCGGCGATTTCGCCGACGGCTTCGCCGCGCCTCGGCTCGTGCCGGAAGACGAGGCCCGCATGGCTGAGCTCGTCCATCGAGGCGCCCGGGAGCCCAAAGGCGCCGTCCGGGTCGTGATTGCCGTTGATCCAGACCCATTCGCGTCCATGTGCCATCGACGCGATCATGTGCCGGAAGGTATCCGGCATCACCGCCGAGCCGACGCGATCGTGAAAATTGTCGCCGAGGCTGATGACGAGCTTCGGGTCGTGACGGGCGATCGCTGCCTCCAGAACGCGCAGGGTCGCAAGCGTATCGTAGGGCGGCAACAGCATGCCGCGACGGGCGAAGGCGGAGCCTTTTTCCAGGTGAAGGTCGGAAACGACGAGCGTGCCCGTCTCCGGCAGATAGAGACCGCCGAGCGGATCGCAGATCGCCGCGACGCCGTTGATGACCGTCTGCGCCTGGAGGAGGGGGGCTGTCGCCGGAGCCGATAGGGTGTGAGCGAGGCGGTGCATGGTCACGGTCTCGCACGTTGCATGGTGAGGAGAATACCCCCCTCTGGCCTGCCGGCCATCTCCCCCACAAGGGGGGAGATTGACTCGCGGCTGGCCACTCGCTTCAACAAGAAATCGCATGCGGTCGGCGAAACTCCGGATGGATATGCGGAGCGTGCTGCACGTAATCTCCCCCCTTGTGGGGGAGATGGCCGGCAGGCCAGAGGGGGGTATGCCGCCGGACGCGACAGAGCGTCCAGAGGGGGGTAACCCGCCCAACGCGACAGACTGCTGTTTCTCAAAACGATCTTCCTATCGATCCACATCATGTCCGACGCCCATCGCCTCGTTGATCAGGTCGTCGGCGGCCTCCGAAAGCAGGAAGTCCTGGGCCTCGCCCTGAACCATTTCCTTGCCGATCTCCAGCATGACGGGCACCGCCAATGGCGAGATCCGGTCAAGCCGTCGATGGGTGATATGGCCCTTGATTCGCTTCAGCATATCCCCCAGCCGGGCGATGTCCAAAAGGCCCGTTGCCGCATCGTTGCGGGTCGCCTCGAGCAGCAGGTGGTCCGGCTCGTGCGCGTGCAGTACGTCATAAATGAGGTCGGCGGAAACCGTCACCTGCCGGCCGGTCTTTTCCTTGCCGGGATGACGCTGGTCGATCAGGCCGGCGATGACGGCGCAATTGCGGAAGGTGCGTTTGAGGAGAAAGGATTCGTTCAGCCAGGCCTCGAGGTCGTCGCCCAGCATGTCCTCATCGAAGAGCTCGGCAAGTGCGCCGCGGCGAAGCTCGAAGGTGGCGCCGAGGTCGTCGAGCGCCCAGACCGCCAGAGAGTAGTCCGTTGCCACGAAGCCGAGCGGCTTCAGCCCGGCGCGGTCGAGGCGCCGGGTGAGCAGCATGCCGAGCGTCTGGTGGGCCAGTCGTCCTTCGAAGGCATAGGCGACCATGTAGTGGCGGCTGCCGCGTGGGAAGGTTTCGATCAGGAGTTCGTCCTCGCGCGGCAGCATCGAGGCGTCCTTCTGCAGGGACAGCCAGTCGCGCACCTGTTCCGGCAGCGCTGCCCGGCGTGCCGGGTCGGCGAGCATCTTGCGCACTTGCTGCGCTAAATAGGTCGAGAGCGGAAACTTGCCGCCGGCATAGCTCGGCACCTTCGGGTCAAAGGTAAAGGCCTGGCTGACGAGGCATTCGTTCTCGCGGATGCCTTCGAAGCGCAGCACCTTGCCGGAGAACATGAAGGTGTCGCCTTGGGAGAGCATTTCGAGGAAATACTCTTCGACCTTGCCGAGCGACATGCCGCCGCGGCCGAGCGAGCCGCGCTGATTGCGCTTGACCAAACGCACGTTCAGCATCGGCGACTCGACGATGGTGCCGACGTTCAGCCGGTACTGCTGCGCCACCAGCGGATTGGAGACACGATAGAGCCCGTCCTTGGTCTTGCGGATGCGGGCATAGCGCTCATAGGTTTTCAGCGCGTAGCCGCCGGTCGCGACGAAGTCGATCACCCGTTCGAAGGTCTCCCAGGCAAGCGTCATATAGGGCGAGGCGGTGGTGATCTCGTCGTAAAGCGACAGCGGGTCGAAAGGTGCGGCGCAGGCCATGCCGAGCACATGCTGGGCAAGCACGTCGAGCGCGCCCTTGCCGACCGGCGGCGTGTCCTGCGCGCCGATATAGTTGGCGTCGAGCGCCGCCTGGCATTCCATCACCTCGAAGCGGTTGGCCGGCACCAGGATCGCCTTCGACGGTTCGTCCATGCGGTGGTTGGCGCGGCCGATGCGCTGGGCAAGGCGGCTTGCGCCCTTTGGTGCGCCGACATGCACGACGAGATCGACGTCGCCCCAGTCGATGCCGAGGTCGAGCGTCGAAGTGGCGACGACGGCGCGCAGCCGGTTCTCCGCCATCGCCGCCTCGACCTTGCGGCGTTGGGCGACATCGAGCGAACCGTGATGCAGCGCGATCGGCAGATTATCGTCGTTGATCGTCCAGAGCTCCTGAAACAGAAGCTCCGCCTGGCTGCGGGTGTTGACGAAGAGCAGGGTGGTGCCGTGCTCCTTGATCGCGGCGTAGACGTCGGCGATGGCATAGCGCGCCGAGTGTCCCGCCCAGGGCACGTGTTCCTCCGTCTTGAGGATGGATATCTGCGGCTTGGCGCCGCCTTCGACCAGGACCAGGCCGGCATGGTCGTTCTTATCCGGCGCCTGTGGCGCCAGCCAGCGCTGCAGATCCATGGGATCGGCGACCGTCGCCGAAAGCCCGATCGTCTGCAGCCGCGGCGCCAGCCGGCGAAGCCGCGCGAGGCCGAGGGACAGAAGATGGCCACGCTTCGAGGTGACGAGCGAATGCAATTCGTCGAAGACGACATAGCGCAGGTCTCGAAAGAAACGCGTCGCCTCGCCATTGGCGAGCAACAGCGCCAATTGTTCCGGTGTCGTCAGCAGGATGTCCGGTGGATTGAGCTTCTGCCGCTGCCGCTTGGCGGTCGGCGTGTCGCCGGTGCGGTTTTCGATGCGGACCGGCAGGCCCATTTCGCCGACCGGCTTCATCAGGTTGCGCTCGATGTCGACGGCAAGCGCCTTCAGGGGTGAGATATAGAGCGTGTGAATGCCGACGAAGGCGGAGCCGGGCGGGATCCTGCCGCGGCGGGTGAGATCGACGAGCGACGGCAGGAAACCGGCCAGCGTCTTGCCGGCGCCCGTCGGCGCGATCAGCAGCGTGCTTTCGCCTGCCTCGGCGCGTGCGAGCAGCTCGAGCTGGTGGGCGCGCGGCCGCCAGCCCTTTTCGCCGAACCAGCGTAGAAAGGGGGCGGGCAGGGTAAGGGCATCGCCCTGCAGCACTGGGGAATCGATCCTGTTCACGGAGAACAAAGGTAGATCAAATCCACCAAAAGAGAAGCCTGCAGGCGAGGCCACCAGTAACCGAGTTGACTCCTACCAATATGCTGAAGGCCGAGCAGGCCTATCGCGCCGAACTCCGGCGCGTGACCATCGCCAGCATCCTGGATGATTTGAACGCCAAGGATGACGGCAGCATTGCCGCAAGAACCAATGCGTTCCTTGCGATCAACGAACGCCGGTCAGCCATCGGCGCTTGAGATCGCTGCCACCCCAGCAGTTCTCTTCAACCCAAGGAGAAGTGCATGCAACCGCGTTCAATTTCGTCGAAGCTGCCCCGGATGCGTACAGGGCCGTTGCCGCGCTGGACAAGTACGTCGTCAAGGACTCCGGCCTGGAGCCTCGCCTCATCCACCTGATCATGCTGCGGGCGTCGCAGATAAACGGCTGCGCCTACTGCGTCGACATGCATGTGAAGGAGGCGCGCCATAGCGGCCTCAGCGAGCAGTGGATTCACCTGATCTGTACCTGGCGTGAATCGCCGATCTACGATGCGCGCGAGCGCGCCGTGCTCGCCTGTACCGAAGCACTTACCAACATAGCCCAGACGCGTGCGCCGGACGAAGACTTCGAGCCGTTGAAGGAACATTTCACCGAGGCCGAAATCACCAAGATTACGGTCGCGATCGGCGTGATCAACACCTGGAACCGGATCGCCGTCGGCTTCCGCTCCCAGCATCCGGTCGACGCGCCGGCAAAGGCCGCTTAGTCCTCGCGACGCTCTTAAAGCGCGATGTAGCGATCGGCGCGGTGGTTGATGGCCACGAACAGGTTCAAGACGACCGCGCCGAGCACCGACCAGGCGACGACGGTAGGCGACGTCACGCCGAAGGCGGCGACGAGAACGACCATGTCGATCGCAAGCTGCACGAGACCGGCGCGGATGCCGAAACGCTCCTGCAGGTAGATACCGAGAATGCCGACGCCGCCGAGGCTGGCGCGATGGCGATAGAGCGCCAGCAGGCCGTAACCGAGAAGCAGGCCGCCGAGCAATGCCGCCCAGGCAGGCTGGATCGTGCCGATCTGGAAGAGGCGCGACTGGACGTCGGTGAGGAACGAGGTGAGGCCGATTGCAATGAAGGTCTTGACCGTAAAGGCAGGACCAAGCCGCTTCAAGGAGAGATAGAAGAACGGCAGGTTGAGCAGGAAGAAAGCCAGGCCAAAATTGATGCCGAACGCGTAGTGCAGCAGGAAGGCGACGCCCGCCGTGCTGCCGGTCAAGAAGCCGGCGCTTGCGAGGAAGTAGAGGCCGAGGGCGGCGATCAGGCTGCCGGTGAAGATTCCCTGCAGGTCCTCGACCGGCGTGTGCCGGGTCGGGCTGGTGTTCCAGAGGCCGAAAACGCTGCTGATCTGAGCCATGGCAAAACCTCGATTGCGATGACTACAGCAATGCTGCAACGCACAACAACAATCAAGAAAAATATGTCAGTAATGCTGACTTATTTTTGCGACCCTGCCTTGCGTTTTACGCAGGCTTGCGTGCGAGGAACAGGATGCCGAAAACCGGTTCGCCGGCATCCATGCGGATGACCGTGCACTCGATGGCCCTGAGATCCAGGCCATGCGCCGCGCAGAGGCCGCGGATATAGGCTTCGCTATGGGCATAGCGTAGCGAGGGCCGCAGCAGGAAATCCACGCCATCGCCCGCATCCTCGACGGAAAAGGCGAAGTAGCCGTCGGCGGCAAGCAGTCGGACGGTAATGTCGAAGACGCTGTCGAGATTGCCGAGATACATGAGAACGTCGGCGGCGCTGACGAGATCGGCTCGGGCGGGAGCGAAGTTGCCGAAGATGCCGGAGGTCTCCGGCGGAAGTGAAAGATCGGCGCGCGCCAGCCGATCATAGGTGGATTTCGCCTCGGCCTTGGCGAGCATGTTGATGGAGATGTCGAAACCTTCGAGAAATTGCGACTGATCCCGGATGCGTTCGCCGAAGAGGCCGGTGCCGCAGCCGAGATCCGTCACATGCTCGAAGATGAGGCCTCCGGTGTGGCTTTGGATCAGCGCCACGAGCTTCTGCGGCACGGTATAGTCGAGCTTCTCCACCAGCGCCTTGTCGAAGCGGTCGGCATAATCGTCGAAGAGCCGTTCGACATAGAGGCTCGGCGGCTGTTCCGGCATCGCGGCGGCGCCGAGAAGCGCCAGCTTGAGGCCAGCGCCAAAGATGTCCTCGGGGCTGAGCTCCAGCGTTTTTCTGAGTGCGTCGATTGCCGCCTCTTTCCGGCCCGATTTCTCCTCATAGTCCGCCAGCCGAAACCAGCCGGCTGCCCAGTCCGGCGCCCGTTCCAGCGCCTGTGCCATGAGTTCGGCCGCGCTTCCGGGCTCGCCGCCATCGGCAAGCATTTTTGCGTAGTCGGCGCGGCGGTCGGCGATCAGGTCGCCGGAGGAGAGCTGGTTGAGCGTCATCAATGTGAGATATTGGTTGCGATCAGCGCTTCTGACGCCGGAAGCCGCAAAACACAAGCGGAATCTGGCGCAAACGGAAGCTTGGGCCATGCCTGCCGGATCCAATGACTTGCGACGCTGCCGATCGCGGCTTATGTGAAGACAAACAGGAGAAGTTCGCGTATGTCGGACGGAATGAACAGATTCTTGGGTGACACGCCGCTGCGCGTGCTGGTCAAGCTCGTCGTGGTGTCGATCCTCGTCGGCTTCGTCATGACCGTCTTCGGCTGGTATCCGACCGATATCTACTTCGCGGTCCGCAACTTCTTGCTCGACCTCTGGTACACCGGCTTTGCCGCGCTTGGCCGGGTGGGCGACTATCTGCTGCTGGGTGCCGCGATCGTCGTGCCGGCCTTCGTGATCCTGCGTGTTCTGAGCTACCGGCGCTGATGATGCAGGACCGGTTTCTTCTGATCGAACGCCGCGGCCTGCTGCGCGCAACCGTCATCCTTTCGCTCGGCGCGATGGCCGGCTGCACGACGTCGAAGGTGCTGACGCCTGAAAGCGGCACCGGCAGCGACCAGACCGAAGCAAGCCTCGGCTATGTCAACCAGCTGCGCAAGGGCAAGGGGTTGACCGAGCTCGTGGCCGACCACGCGGCCTCGCTGGCAGCGATGAATCAGGCGGTGCGCATGGCCAAGGTCGGCAAGATGGAGCATCTCATCGGCTGGAACGACAGTTTCTACGATCGCATGAAGGGCCAGGGCGTAACCCTGCCGGCGGCCGAAAACATCGCCATGGGCCAGGACGATGCCGAACGCGCCTATGACGCCTGGTACAAGTCGCCGAAGCATCTCGAAAACATGCTCGGCAACTATCGCGGCCTCGGCGTAGCCGTCGCCCAGAACGCCGCCTCCGACAACCGCCCCTTCTGGGCGATGGTGCTGTCGGGCTGACCTGCGTTCACAAGCGTTTGCATCTCGGGCCGCCCCTCATACCCCTGCCGGGACCTCCCCGTTACGACGGGGAGAAGGGGGACTTGCCGCGCCCTTTCTAGTCCATAGCAACTGCTGACTGGACAGCTGCGCCGATAGCGACCGGGACATAATGTTGCGTTTGCCAAGTCCCCTCTCCCCGCCTGCGGGGAGAGGGCTAGGGTGAGGGGCTTTCGCAGGCGCCGACACTCCTTGCGGATCAACAACACATGGCACCTTGCATCCGCCTACGCACTTTCCCTACAACGGTCACCACCTTCCCCTCACGCCGGACCGTTCGATGACCGCTTCCTCCGCCATGCCGCGCGACACTGCCGGCGCCTTTCATGTTACTCATCGGCTGATCCTGGCGATTGCGCTGCCGATGACGCTCGGCTTCCTGACGACGCCTTTGCTCGGTCTCGTCGATACCGCCGTCGTCGGGCGCATGGGGCAGGCGACGCTGCTTGCGGGGCTCGCGGTTGGCGCCGTGATGTTCGACCTGATCTTCACCACCTTCAATTTCCTGCGCGCCGCGACCACCGGTCTCGTCGCTCAGGCCTATGGCCGTGGCGACCGGCGCGAGCAGCAGGCGGTGTTCTGGCGCTCGCTGACCATCGCGTTCATTTGCGGCACGGTCAGTCTTCTCATCTCGCCGCTGCTGTTGTCCGGCGGTCTCTGGCTGATGGGGCCGGAGCCGGAGGTGGCGGCCGTAACCAGCACCTATTTTCTCTGTCGAATCATTTCGGCGCCGGCCGCACTTGCCAACTATGCCATTCTCGGCTTCGTGCTCGGTCGTGGTGAAGGCACGATCGGTCTGATGCTGCAGACGCTGATCAACGGGGTCAACATCGTCCTGTCTATCCTGCTCGGCCTCGTTCTCGGCTGGGGCGTGATGGGTGTCGCGCTGGCAACCGTTACCGGCGAGGTGATCGGCGCTCTCGCCGGCTTTGCCATCGTCTATGGTCGCTTCGATCGTGAGGACGCACCGAGCTGGGCGCTGATCTTCGATCGCGAACGCTTGAAGCCGCTCTTCGGCCTCAACCGCGACATCATGATCCGCTCCTTCGTTCTGCTCGCCGCGTTCACGCTGATGACGCGCATCGGCACCGCCTTCGGGCCGGTGACGCTTGCGGCAAACGCGGTGCTGATGACGATCTTCCTGGTCGCCGGCTATTACCTCGACGGCCTGGCCAATGCTGCCGAACAGTTGATCGGCCGCTCGATCGGCGCCCGCTATCGCCCCGCCTTCGACCGCGCCTTGTGGCTGACGGCCGCCTGGTCGCTGGGGCTCGCGCTCCTGACGACGGCGGCCTTCCTGCTCTTCGGTGACCGGCTCATCGATCTCCTGACGACGGCCACCGACGTTCGCGCCGTCGCCTACGAATATCTGCCCTGGGCAGCGGTGACGGCGATGACCGGCGCGCTCGCCTTCCTGATGGACGGCGTCTTCATCGGTGCCACCTGGTCGCGCGAGATGCGCAACATGATGGTCGCGGCTTTCGTCGGCTACGTCGCGGCGCTGGCCGTGTTGGTGCCCGCCTTCGGCAATCACGGGCTCTGGGCCGGCCTCAACCTCTTCCTGCTGATGCGCGGCCTGTTCCTGCTATCGAGAATTCCTACAAAGGCGCGTCAGACTTTCCGGCCGGCCCAGTAGTCGAGACGGCTGTCGCGGATATCGCGGATCGAACTGAGCCGCTCCCGGTCGCAGAGATCGGAAAGGCCGCGCACGATGCGGCCCGGCAGCGCAGGGCCTTCATAGACCATGCAGGAATAGAGCTGGACCAGATCGGCGCCGGCGCGGATTTTTTCCGCCGCAGTCTCGGCCGAACCGACGCCGCCGACCCCGATGATCGGCAGATTTGGCCCGACGCGCTTGCGCATCCGGGCAAGGACCGCTGTCGATTTTTCGAAGAGCGGCTTGCCGGAGAGCCCGCCGGCTTCTTTCGCCTGATGCTGGTCCTTCAGACCGTCGCGCGACAGCGTCGTGTTGGAGACGATCAGGCCGTCGAGATTGTGGGCGAGAACTTCGGCCGCAATGTCGTCCATGCCCTCCTCGGTCAGGTCGGGCGCGATCTTCAGGAACACCGGAACGTAGCGGTTGCTGCTGCGGGCTTCCTCGTCGCGGGCGGCGAGCACGGCGATCAGCAGAGCGGCGAGGCTCTCGCGTGCCTGAAGGTCGCGCAGGCCCGGCGTGTTCGGCGAGGAGATGTTGGCGGTGAAGTAGCGGGCGACGGAATAGAAGGTGTGAATGCCGTTCACATAGTCGGCAACACGGTCGGCGCTATCCTTGTTGGCGCCAATATTGACGCCGATCAGCGCCGCGCGCGAGCAGGTCTTGAGCCGTGCCAACGCCGCGCCGTGGCCCTCGTTGTTGAAGCCGAGGCGGTTGATGACGGCTTCGTCCTCGACCAGTCGGAAGATGCGCGGCTTGTCGTTGCCGGCTTGCGGCTTCGGCGTGACGGTGCCGATCTCGGTGAAGCCGAAGCCGATCTTCAGGAGCGCCTCCGGCACCTCGGCATTCTTGTCATAGCCGGCCGCCATGCCGATCGGATTCGGGAAGTCGATGCCGGCGACCGTCTGAGAAAGCCGTTTGTCGGCCTTGGCCGGACAGCTCGGCACGAGCCCGGACCTCAGCGCCTTGATCGACAAGCCGTGCGCGGTCTCGGGATCGAACAGGAGGAGGCCGCGGCGGGCGAGATTGGTAAGCGGATTCATGCGTCAAGTTCCGGGAAGATATGCAGGCCATCGGCGCCAAGCGGCAGGGGTTTTTCCCAGACCACGGCGGAGAGGAAGAGAGGGGCATAGAGATGCGGGAAGAGGGCGCCGCCGCGCGAGGGTTCGTAGACCAGTTCTTCGCCGAGCGCGTCGCCGTCGACCGCGACCAAGAGCAGGCCTTCCTGTCCCTCGAAATGCCGCGCTGCCGTTTCCACGGCCTGTTCGGCGGTGGAGAAATGGATGAAGCCGTCGGCGAGGTCGACGGGTGCGCCGTCGAAGCGTCCGCTACGCTTGGCTTCCTGCCACAGCGAGGCCGGAACGATCTTGTAGATGATGGAACCCATTGTGCCCTCGTAATCGTCTGTCGTGGCCTTGCCGCAAATATCGGCGATTGTCCATCGCAGAAGGGCGTCGATTCGCGCATAATCGGTGGTGAAGATCGATTTCGCTCTTCCCGTTCATGTGCCGGACGTCATCTGGCAAGGACCGCAACGGAGAGGACGTCATGAGAAAAGCTACTGTCGCACTTCTGATCGGCGCCGGCCTGGCATCCGCCGGCATCGCCTTGGCGCAGGATCCGGCGCCCGGCCGCTACAGCATGCAGAAATCCGAGACCGGGATTGCCCGGCTCGATACGCAAACCGGTGAAGTGTCGCTCTGCCAGGAAAGGAACGGCGAACTCGTCTGCCGCATGGCAGCGGACGAACGCTCCGCGCTGGAACTGGAGATCGACCTCCTGACCAAACGGGTGGAGACCTTGGAAAAGGCGGTCAAATCCGGTGAAAGCATCGCGAAACCGAACCTTCCGACCGACGAAGAGATTGACCGGACAATGGGCATCATGGAAAGAATGATGCGTAAGTTCATGGATATCGTGAAGGATCTCGAAGGCAGCGACCCCGCGACGGAGCCGCAGAAGACCTGAGAGACCGGATCGGCCATGCGGGATGCGGATCGGCGCGTGGAGGCGTGCGGGTCGCAGACTGGGCTCTTGGGAGGGAGCGACATGACGCCGGACATGACCATCATCATCGCGGACGATCATCCGCTGTTTCGGGGCGCCATGCGCCAGGCGCTGAGCGGCATGGAGGGGGCAGCGCCCTCCATCGTCGAGGCGGGCGATTTCGCGGCCGCGCGCAAGGCCGCAGCCGATTGTCCGGATGCCGATCTCCTGCTGCTGGACCTGACCATGCCCGGTGTCAGCGGCCTTTCCGGCCTGATTGCGCTTCGCGCCGAGTTTCCGAGCCTGCCGGTCATGGTGGTTTCCGGCCATGATGACCCGGCGACGATCCACCGCGCGCTCGACCTCGGCGCCTCCGGTTTCCTGTCGAAATCGGCCGGTATCGACGAGATCCGCGAGGGCATCGAGAAGGTGATGGCCGGTGAGGTCTTCGTGCCGGCCGGTTACGACCAGGCCCAGGAATACGAACCGGAAGTCGCCGATCTGCTCCAGCGGCTGCAGACGCTGACACCGCAGCAGTCACGGGTTCTCAGCATGTTGGGCGAGGGTCTGCTCAACAAGCAGATCGCCTATGAGCTCGGCGTCTCCGAGGCGACCATCAAGGCCCATGTCTCGGCGATCCTGCTGAAGCTCAATGTCGACAGCCGCACCCAGGCGGTGATCCAGCTTTCGAAGATCGGCACCGTCGCCGCCGCCTGAGGCGTCAACAGGGCGGACGGCGGTCCTTCGATTGCGTGCGTGCACAACGGCGCCGAAGCCGTCTATTCCGCAGCCGCTCGCGCCGCCGTCGAAAGCTGCGTCAGCCACGCCCGCATCGCCGCCGGCCGCACCGGTTTGTTCTGGATCGAAATGCCGTCGCGCTCGGCTGCGGCGCGCACTTCCGGCGAACGGTCGGCCGTCACCAGCAAGGCCGGGATCGCTTCGCCGGCGGAAAGCCGGATTTTCGCGATCGCTTCGATGCCGGTGCCGTCGTCGAGATGATAATCGGCGATGATCGCGTGCGGCTTTTCGGCCGGCTGTCCGACTATCTCGGCGCAGGCGGCAACCGATTCCGCCGTCGTAACGGCGCAGCCCCAGCCCGAAAGCAGCACTTTCATGCCCTCGAGGATGCGCGGTTCGTTGTCGATGCAGAGGACGCGCAGGCCGTTGAGCGCCTCGCTCGCCTTGTTGGCAACGGTCGCGCGGACCGGGACGTGTTCGCCGGCGCTTGCGTCGAGCGGCAAGGTCACCTTGAAACCGGTGCCCTTACCGGGCGTCGATTGCAGGCTGACCGGATGATTGAGCACGCGCGAGATGCGGTCGACGATCGATAGGCCGAGGCCGAGACCGGAAGCGGTGCGCGCGCCTTCGTCGAGCCGGGCGAATTCCTTGAAGACGGTGCGGAATTTGGAGGATGGGATGCCGATGCCGGAATCATGCACCTCGATCGTCGCCATCGCGCCATGCCTACGCACGCCGACCAGCACCTTGCCGGTGAGCGTGTATTTGATCGCATTGGAAACGAGGTTCTGCACCACGCGGCGAAGCAGGTTCGGATCGCTGCGCACGCTGAGCGAGGTCGGCATGACCACCAGTTCGAGATCCTTGGCGCGCGCGATCGGGGCGAAGTCGGTCTCGATACGGCGGAGCAGGTCGTTGAGCGGTACGGATTGCAGCCGCGGCTTCATCGCGCCGGTGTCGAGGCGAGAGATGTCGAGCACGGCACCGAGAATGGCCTCGACCGATTCGAGCGAGGAATCGATGTTTTCGACGAGTGTGCTGTCGTCGGAGTCGCCAAGTCGCTCGACCAGCGAGGACGAATAGAGGCGGGCGGCGTTGAGCGGTTGGAGGATATCGTGGCCGGCGGCCGCGAAGAACCGCGTCTTGCCGATATTGGCCTCTTCCGCCGCTGCGCGGGCTTCGGCGAGTTCCCGGTTCACGCGGGTGAGTTCGCCGGTTCGCTCGGCAACACGCAGTTCCAGCGTCTCGTTCGCCTGCTTCAGCGCCATGTCGGCGGCAACGCGCTGGGTGATGTCGGTGTAGGTGGTGACGATGCCCTTGTCGGGCATCGCGTTGGTGCGCACTTCGATGATGCGTTCGCCATTGCCAAGTTCGAGCAGGAAGGGCTTGTCGAGCGTCAGGAAGTTGGCGATCAATCCTTTTTCCTGGTCCTTGCGGATATCGCCGCGCCTGGTGAGGATCGAAACGATATCGGCAAGCGGAAAGCCCACCTGGCCGGCGGCTTCCGGCAGGTCGAGCAACTGGCGGAAGCGCCGGTTCCAGATGATCAGGTTGTTGGCGTTGTCGAAGACGGCAATGCCCTGGTCCATCTGCGAGAGCGCGGTCTGCAGCATGTCCTGATTGTATTGCAGTGCCTCGCTTGCCTGATCGAGCAGCCAGGCCGTGTCGGATGACGTATCGTCGCCGCGCTGCAGGACGAGCGAGAGCACGAGCCGCGCCGAGGACGAGCCGATGGCGCTGCCGAGCAGTTGCTCGGAAAAATGCACGACCGCCATGTCCGCCGGCGCGTTGTCGTCCAGCCAGCGGCCGGATTGGCGTTCGTAAGTGTGGAAGGAGCGCTGCATGCGCTCGGTGCCCATGTAGCGGCCGATCGTCGCCTTGAGATCGCGCACCGTCACCTTGGTCTTGCGGCCGCGGAAGGTGCCTTCGGTGCGCGACCGCCGGGTGATGAAGATGCCGGCTTGGAAACGCTCGATCGGCTTCGGCGTCCGGGTCAGCGAGGCCAGCACATAGGCGCTGCAGTTGACGAGGAAGCTCAGCGTCGTGGCATTGACCAGCGGATCGGCGCCTGGGCCCGAGAACAGGTCGGTAAATGGCAGCAGGAAGCTCAGCACCGTTGCCGCGACTTGGGAATTGTCCGGTCCGCCGAGGCTCGGCAGGAACAAAAGATAGGCCCAGACGAAGAAGCCGGAGACCATGCCGGTGATCGCGCCGCGCGCATTGGCCTGGCGCCAGACGAGGCCGCCGAGCATGGCCGGCGCCATCTGGGAGATAGCGACGAAGGACAAGAGCCCGAGCGACGCAAGCCCGGCGCTGATGTCGGCGGAGCGGTAGTAGCCATAGCCAAGCAGCAGCACGACGAAGATCGCCGAGCGGCGGATGTTGAGCAGCGTCCCGGCGAGATCTTCCTGCAGGCCGCCACGCTGGCTGAGATTGCGGCGCAGGAATACCGGCATGACGATGTCGTTCGAGATCATGATCGACAGCGCCACGGAGGCGACGATGACCATGGCCGTCGCTGCCGAGAAGCCGCCGATGAAGGTGATGAGCGTCAGAAGCGGCAGGCCGTTGGCGAGCGGCAGGGTGAGAAGGTAAAGATCCGCGTTGCCGGAGCCCGAGAAGGTGAGGATGCCGGCAATCGCGATCGGCAGCACGAAGAGATTGATGCCGATCAGATAGAGCGGAAAGAGGATGCCGGCGGTACGCAGTTCCCCGTCGGTTCGGTTTTCCACGACGGTCACATGGAATTGCCGCGGCAGCATGATGATCGCAAAGGCGGAGGTAACGATCAAAAGGATCCACCGGGCGGTCGGGGTCTCATAGGAAAGCGCCGACTGCACAGCCGGGCTCTCGGTGGCCAGTGACCAGAGATGCGCCGGACCGTTGAAGATGACGAAAACGATGTAGAAGCCGGCGGTGACGAGGGCGACGAGTTTGACCAGCGATTCCATCGCGATCGCCAGGATCAGCCCATCCTGGTGTTCGGTAGCGTCCGTATGGCGCGTGCCGAAGACGATGGCGAAGCAGGCGAGGAACAGGGTCACGAGCAGGGGCAGGTCGATGAAACTCTGCCCCGCGCCGATGCCATAGTCACTGGTGTCGATCATCGCTGCGACGGAGCTCGAAATCGCCTTGAGCTGCAATGCGATATAGGGGATGGCGCCGACCAGCGAGATCAGCGCGACGATCGCCGCCACCGCCGGGTTCTTGCCGTAGCGCGCGGCGATGAAGTCGGCGACGGAGGTCAGCTTCTCGGTCTTGGCAAGGCGGATGATCTTGCGGATCAGCGGCATGCCCAGCGTGAACATCAGGATGGGGCCGATGTAGATGCCGGTGAACTCGAGCCCGCGCTCGGCCGCAAGCCCGATGCCGCCGAAATAGGTCCAGGACGTGCAATAGATCGCAAGGCTGAGCGCATAGACGAGCGGCCTGCCTTTCAGCGCAGCGCTTTTTCTCCTGGCCCGCCGGTCGCCATAGCTCGCGACTGCAAACAGCAGCAGCAGATAGGCGAAGGCCGAGGCAAAGATGACCGAACCCGAAAGCATGCCTCACTCCTCCGACTGGAAGCATAGGCCAAGTCCGTGAGGTTGAGAATTGCCCCGCGCATGAGTCTTAAGTCCAAGGCACTGCAAGAGAAAATGGTCTGCCGGATGCGGAAGGGAGTTTGATCCTTCTTTTCGCGGGCGCGGCTTGACCAAAGGCAAAGAAAGGTTTTCTCGCTGCTCGCTTTGGTTTAGTTTCCGTAAACGGTTGCAGCGCGGGACAGCGCCGGTGGTCGTTTTCAACGGGGATAATACGGAGAGACGTATGCTGAATGAGTTCAAGGAGTTTATTGCCCGCGGGAACGTGATGGATCTCGCGGTCGGTGTCATCATCGGCGCCGCCTTCAACAAGATCGTGACGTCGGTCGTCGAAGACCTCGTGATGCCCATTGTCGGTGCGCTCACCGGCGGCGGTTTCGATTTCTCCAATTACTTCCTGCCGCTCTCGGCCAACGTGACGGCGACCTCTCTCGCTGCTGCCCGTCAGCAGGGCGCGGTCTTTGCCTATGGCAACTTCATCACCGTCCTCATCAACTTCCTGATCCTCGCCTGGATCATCTTCCTGATGATCAAGGCCGTGAACCGCATGCGCTCGTCGCTTGAAAAGCAGAAGGAAGCAGCGCCGGCTGCTCCGCCGCCGGAAGACATTCAGCTCCTCTCCGAAATCCGCGACCTGTTGAAACAGCGCGCCTGAGCCATTTGTAGCGGCCTCGGTTTGCCGAGGCCGCGAAACATCACAGAAATCGATAAACCGGTCAGATAAAGTCGCGTGATCGCAGAAGCGAAAGCGGCTAGAAGCAATGGACAGCCTGGAGCGGCCGGTTTCCGCTCTAATCCATTGGAATCTTTCACGATGCTCTCGGGCGACCGCCTCGGGACCGTTGTGCGTCCGGAGCCCGCCGATGACCATCCTGAACACTATCAGCCCCCGCGCACTTGCGGCGCCCGAAAGCGGCATCGTCGAGGTGGTGAACTACGCCCGTGGGCGCGAGGGCCTGATCCCGCTTTGGGTCGGCGAAGGCGATCTGCCGACGCCTGCCTTCATCAGTGATGCGGCCCGCGAGGCGCTTTCCGCCGGCGAAACCTTCTACACTTGGCAGCGCGGCATCCCGCCGCTGCGCGAAGCACTTTCGCGCTACTATCAGAGGCGCTTCCACAAAGCGCTGTCGCCGGAGCATTTCTACATCGTCGGCTCCGGCATGCAGGCGATCAAACTCTCGATCGAGGCGATTGCTTCGCCGGGAGACGAGATGGTGCTCTTGACGCCGGCCTGGCCGAACTTTGCCGCGGCCGCCGATCTCTCCGGCGTCCGCCCGGTCTCCGTCGAACTGCGCTTTGAACACGGAAAGTGGCAGCTCGATCTCGATCGGCTGCAAGCGGCGATCGGGCCGAAGACCAGGGCGCTGTTCATCAATACGCCATCGAACCCCACGGGCTGGACCGCGAGCAAGGAAGAGCTGGCGGCGATTCTGGCACTGACACGCAAGCATGGCCTCTGGATCATCGCCGACGAGATCTACGCCCTCTATTATTATGCCGGCGCCCGTGCGCCGTCCTTCCTGGACGTTATGGAGGAGGGCGACCGCATCCTCTTCGTCAACTCCTTCTCGAAGAACTGGTCGATGACCGGCTGGCGGGTGGGCTGGATCGTCGCGCCGCCGGAGATGGGGCAGGTGCTGGAGAACCTGGTGCAGTATTCGACGTCAGGCGTCGCCCAATTCATGCAGCGCGGCGCCGTCGTGGCGCTCGACGAGGGCGATGCCTTCCTGGACGCGAATGTCGCCAAGGCGACCAGCAACCGTGACGTCTTCTGCGACGCACTGATCGCCACCAACCGGGTCGAAACGCTGAAGCCGGACGGGGCGCTCTATGCGTTCCTCAAAATCGACGGTGTCACGGATTCCCGCGCCGCTGCGATCGACATCGTCGACAAGACCGGCGTCGGCCTCGCGCCGGGTACCGCATTCGGCGATGGCGGCTCGCTGTTCATGCGCGCCTGTTTCCTGCGCGATCCGGCCCAGGTGAAGGAAGCGGCGGACCGCCTGCAGCGTTATATTCTTGGCGGCTGACGCCCGGATGCATGGCCGAAGAGGCGCGGCGATTATTCGTCGTCCGTCTCGCCCAGCAGCTTCTGCTCATGGGCAATCGCATGGCCGATCAACCGCGCCCAGATGTCCTCGTAGAAGTCAGGGTCGAGATTGAAGCGCGCAGCATTCTTGCGGGCGTTCTCACGCACTTCCATCACCCGCGCCGGAATATCGGCCCTCAACTTCAGCGGCCGTTTGATCTCGGCCGCCCGGTCGATATAGCCCCAGCGCTCGGCAAACAGCGTCATCAGTGCCTGGTCGAGCCGGTCGATCTCGGCACGCACGTCGGCCATGGTGGTGCATTGCGCGGGGGTCTTTTGCATCTGTCTCGTCCGATTGCCTGAAGCGCAGCTGTTCCTGTTCGTTCAGGATGTTCGAGCGTCCCTCGGCTCAATCAAGCGGGGCGCTCTTGCGGCGCACTGCTAACAAACGGCGAGCTCTCTGAGAAGGGGCAACAGGGTCGCAGCAAGCGACCGGTGACGATGGTCACCTCAGCAGGCGATCTCTGGGCAGGGGAGGAGGGTGCGGTCCTGTCTCCGTCTGCGGTGATCGCCTGCTGACGTGTTGAGAGAAGTTAGCCGGCCAAGCTTGAGCGAGGCTTTTTAGCGCGGGCCGAGGAAAACTGTCTGCGGTTTTCCGCCAGCATTAGAAATCGATCACGGACCGATCATCAGCTTGATCGCGAGGCCGACCACGGCGACCGCCGCCACCCCGGCACACCACAGGCCGACGAACCAGAGAAGTTTGCGGCCGGTTCCGGTTTCATCAGTCAATGGTAACCCTCCTCCGGATCGACCTTGCCGCGGAACACCCAATAGGAATAGCCGGTATAGGCGAGGATGACGGGCACCAGGACGAGCGCGCCGGTAAGCAGGAAGGAGAGGCTTTCCTCAGGCGCCGCTGCATCCCAGATCGTCAGCGATGGCGGCACCATATAGGGGTAGAAGCTGATGCCGATGCCGGCATAGCCGAGCACGAAGAGACCGAGGGCTGCGATGAAGGGTCGGCTGTCGTGCCGGTTGCGGATGCCCGTGACCAGTGCATAGAGGCAGCCGAGAACGAGCGCCGGCACGATGACGCTGAAGATCGCCGTCGGGAAGCCGAACCAGCGCTCCAGATATTGCGGTTCTAGGAACGGTGTCCACAGGCTGACGATGCCCATGGCGGCGATGGTGCCGAACGAGCATTTGAGCGCGAGGTCTCGTGCGCGGTCGGCGAGGCGGCCATGGGTCTTCATGACCAGCCAGGTGGCGCCGAGCAGGGCGTAGCCGACGACGACGGCGACGCCGGTCATAATCGAGAACGGCGTCAGCCAGTCCCACCAGCCGCCGACATAGGCGCGGTTCTCGACGGGGATGCCTTGGACGAGCGCGCCGAGCGTGATGCCCTGCGCGAAGGCGGCAAGCATCGAACCGCCTGAGAAAGCCCAGTTCCAGAGATATTCGGCGCGCCTGGTGCGCCAGCGATATTCGAAGGCGACGCCGCGGAAGATGAGGCCGATGACCATGGCTATGATCGGGGCGTAAAGTGCCGGCAGGATTGTCGCATAGGCCAGCGGAAACACCGCCATCAGGCCGCCGCCACCGAGCACCAGCCAGGTTTCGTTGCCGTCCCACACCGGGGCGACGGAATTCATCATCACGTCGCGGTCGTCCTTCTCCGGGAAGAACGGGAAGAGGATGCCGACGCCGAGGTCGAAGCCGTCGAGAATGACATAGGCAAGCACCGCAAAGGCGATGATGGCGGCCCAGATGAACGGCAGATCAAACTCCATGACGACCTCCCTGGATATTGGCGTGCGTGGCGCCATGGGTGGCGAGACCGGGCATGATGCCGGAACTGCGCAACGGCCCTTCGTCGAGATCCGGCATGGGATCACGCGGCAGGCGCGCCATCAGTCTCAGGATGTAGAAGGCGCCGGCGCCGAAGACGAAGAAATAGACGGCGATGAAGGCGATCAGCGAGGCGGCGACCGCGGGTGCCGCGATCGGCGCCACCGAATTCGCCGTCAGCAGGTGACCATAGACCGTGTAGGGTTGTCGCCCGACCTCGGTGGTGACCCAGCCGGCAAGCACGGTGACGAATCCGGCCGGCCCCATGACGATCGCAGCACGATGCAGCCAGACATTGCTGTCCAGCGTGCCGCGATAGCGACACCAGAGCGACCAGAGACCGATGCCGAGCATGGCGAAGCCAAGGCCGACCATCACCCGGAAGGACCAGAACACGACGCTGACCGGCGGGTGAAGCTCCTCCGGGATCGTGTCGAGACCGGCGAGCGGCGCGTTGAGATCGTGCTTCAGGATCAGGCTCGAGAGCTTTGGAACCTCGATTGCATAGTCGACGCGTTTATCCGTCGAATTCGGAATGCCGAAGAGGATCAGCGGCGCGCCATCCGGATGGCTCTGATAGTGGCCTTCCATCGCCATTACCTTGGCCGGCTGATGTTCCAGCGTGTTGAGGCCGTGCATGTCGCCGGCGAAGATCTGAATGGGTGCGACGATCGCCGCCATCCACATCGCCATCGAGAACATTATTCGTGCGCGGCGCGGCGCCGTCCTGCGGATGAGGTGCCAGGCGCCGCAGGCGCCGACGACGAAGGCGGTCGTGAGGTAAGCGGCGAGCACCATGTGCACGAGGCGATAGGGGAAGGAAGGGTTGAAGACGATCTTCCACCAGTCGACCGGGATGAACTGGCCCGCATCGTTCATCGCGAAACCGGCCGGCGTCTGCATCCAGGAATTCGCCGAAAGGATCCAGGTGGCCGAAATTAGCGTGCCAGCGGCGACCATGAGGGTAGCGAAGAAATGCAGCTTCGGCCCGACGCGGTTGAGCCCGAAGAGCATAACACCGAGGAAGCCGGCTTCGAGGAAGAAGGCCGTCAGCACCTCATAGCCCATCAGCGGCCCGATGATCGGCCCGGCCTTGTCGGAAAAGACGCTCCAATTGGTGCCGAACTGATAGGACATGACGATGCCGGAGACGACACCCATGCCGAAGGCGACGGCAAAGATCGTCTTCCAGAAGTGGAAGAGCTCAAGATAGACCTCGTCCTTCTTCAGGAGCCACAACCCCTCCAGTACCGCGAGGTAGCTCGCGAGCCCGATGGAAAAAGCAGGGAAGATGATGTGGAAGGAAACGGTGAAGGCGAACTGAAAACGAGCGAGCAAGGTCGCGTCGAAACTCTCAAACACGGGCGCAATCCTTTCAGACATACGGCAACGCGCGTTACTCGTAACGCGAGGCCTTAGCGCTCTGGCTGCTGCATGATCGTCCTTGATCGGGCTCCGATCAGAGGGCTTTTCCTAGCCTATGGCCGAGGCAAATCCTTGGGTTGCACCGGCTATTCAGCATATGATTGAATCTGAGCCAAATTTGCCAAACGTCAATGACAGCGCGCTCGCCACGTTGTCACACTGCGGCAATGTTGCGCTGCGGCATATTGGCGGAGAACGGGTGCGTCTCAGCGGACCGGGAGATAGGCTTCCGCGAGTTCGGTCCAGAAGGCGGCGCCAATCGGCAGCAGGTCGTCGTTAAAGTTGTAGCCCGGGTGGTGCAGCGGCTTGTCGTCGTCGCTGACCTTCGAGCCGAGGAAGAAATAGCTCCCCGGCCGCTCCTGCAGCATATAGGCGAAATCCTCGCTTCCCATGAAGGGACGGGCGAGGTCGATCACCTTGTCGGCCCCGGCAAAACGGACCGCGAGATCGCGCACGAAATCGGTCTCGGCCTTGTGGTTAATCGTCGCGTCGTAACTGCGCTGGTAGTCGACTGTCGCGCGCATGCCGAAGCTGGTGGCCTGCGCTTCGGCGATCATGCGGATGCGCCGTTCGAGTTCATCGCGGACAGTGGGATCGAAGGAGCGGATGCCGACGACGATCTCGGCACGCTCCGGGATGATGTTGCTGGCCGAGCCTGCATGGAAGGCGCCGACGGTGACGACGGAGGGGTCCATCGGATGGATGTTGCGCGAGACGATCGACTGCAGCGCCATGACGATCGAGGCACCGCAGACAATGGGATCGGCCGTTTCCTGCGGTTCCGCGCCATGGCCGCCGCGGCCGTGAACGGTGATGCGCGCCTCGTCGACGGCCGCCATGATAGGGCCTTCCCGGAGGGCAAACTGACCGAAGGGCAGGCCCGGCTCGTTGTGAAGCGCGAACACGGCGTCGCAGGGGAATTTCTCAAACAGGCCCTCGTCCATCATGATCTTGGCGCCGCCGAAATTCTCCTCGGCCGGCTGGAAGATCAAATGGATCGTGCCGTCGAAATTGCGCCGTTCCGCAAGCGCTCGCGCCGCGCCGAGCAGCATCGTCGTGTGACCGTCGTGGCCGCAGGCATGCATCAGGCCCGCCGTCCTGCTGGCATAATCGAGGCCGGTTTCTTCCAGGATCGGCAGCGCGTCGATATCGGCGCGAATGCCGATCGAGCGGGTGCCCGTGCCGTTGCGGAGCGTGCCGACGACGCCGGTTTGCGCGAGACCCGTCGTCACCTCGTAGCCGAGGCTATCCAGATGTCCGGCGATGAAGGCCGAGGTGCGCTTCTCCTCCAGTCCAAGCTCCGGATGGGCGTGGAGATCGTGGCGGATGGCGACCAGTTCCGGCACGGCATTGGTGATCGAGGACGAAAGCTTCATGTCAGGCACCGCGGGTTGGGATGCGATTTTCAAACGTGCGGAAGGCCACCACCAGAATGCCGGTGAGGCACATGTAGATGAGCGCCAGCAGAAGCAGCGGCTCGTAGGTGAGGAAGGTTTCCTGCCTGACCTTGGAGATGACCGCATAGACGTCGACGACGGTTACGGTGGCGACGAGCGGCGTCGATTTGAGCTGCAGCACGGTTTCCCCGTTCAGCGTCGGCAGCGCCCGATGGATGGCGCGCGGCAGCCAGATGCGGCGGAACATCGTCCAGCGGCCCATGCCATAGGCCTTGGCCGCCTCCAGTTCGCCATGCGGAACGCCGCCAAAGGCGCCACGCATGACCTCGCCCTCATAGGCGGCAAACGAGATCGTCAGCGCCGCCACGCCATAGGGCCAGGCCTCGCGCAAATAGGGCCAGAGGAAGGATTGCCGGATCGCCGGAAACTGCGGGAACAACGAGCCGAGCCCGTAATAGAGCAGCCAGAGCTGCAACAGGAGCGGCGTGCCGCGGATCACGGTGCAGAAGGCCTTGGCCGGCAATTTCAGGAACCAGGGGCCGGTCACCTGGACGAGGCCGATCGGCACCGCCAGCAGGAAGCCGAGGATAGCGGTGCTGAACAGCATCACCAGGCTGACGAGAATGCCCCAGCCGAGCCGCGGCAGGTAACGCGGCAGCCAGTCCCAGCGCATGAAGACGGCAACGGCGACGACAAAGGCGGCGAAGACCAGCATCATGACGATGCGATGCGGCAGAAAGAAGCTCCTGGCCGTCGGCAGGTCTTCGGGCGTGAAGGCAACGGCGTGGGTGGTTTCGTCGGTCATCGGCTCTCCGCAAAACCGCGTCGGGCATGGCGTTCGATCATGCCGATAAAGACGTTGGAAATGAGCGTCAGCGCCAGATAGAGCGCGCCGGCGGCAAGGAAGAACAGGAGATAGGCCTTGGTCGTGCCGGCCGCCTGGCGTGTGACCAGCGTCAGCTCACTGAAGCCGACGACGGCGAGAAGGGCCGTGTCCTTGGTGGCGATCAGCCAGAGATTGGAAAGGCCGGGAATGGCATAGGGCAGCATCGCGGGCAGCGTGATGCGGCGCAAGACCTTGGTCGGTGACATGCCATAGGCGCGCGCCGCCTCGATCTGCCCGGCGGGCACCGCCTTGATCGCGCCGCGTAGTACCTCGGTCGAATAGGCGCCCTGGACGACGCCGATCACGAAGATGCCGGCCATAAGGCCGCTGATGTCGACCGGGCCGATCGCAAAGAGCGCGAGCACCTGATTGAGAAGGTCGGTGCCGGCATAGTAGAGCAGCAGGATCAGCACCAGTTCCGGCACGGCGCGGACGATCGTGGTGTAGCACTCGAGCAAGTCGCGTAAGACCGGGCCGCCATAGAGCTTGCCGAAGGCGCCGCCCACGCCGAGCGCCAGGCCGAGGGTGAAACCGCCGACGGCGATCTGGATGGAATTGAGGAAGCCTTGCAGCAACACGCCGCCCCAGCCGGGTGCTGAAAGCGAGAGCAGGCCCCAATTGACGAGGGAATCCGCAGCCATACGTCGAGCTCCGATGGCGCCGGCCGGCGGTCGCCGTAGCGCCGCGTGCCCTGTCAGACACGCAAAGCGCTGTAGCTTTTTGATCGCCGGCCGATCGCGCCTTATTCGCCGTAGATATCGAAGTCGAAATACTTCTTCGAGAACGTGTCGTAGGTGCCGTTGTCACGGATCGCCTTGATCGCGGCGTTGACCTTGTCCTTGAGTTCGGTTTCGCCCTTGCGCAGGCCGACGCCCACACCCGGGCCGATCACGGCAACGTCTTCGGCGACGTCGCCCTTGTAGTCGCAGCATTCCTTGCCCTGGTCGGTCGCGAGGAACGCCTTGAGCGCGATGGCGTCGGCCTGGACGGCGTCGAGACGGCCGGCGGCGAGGTCGTTGTTGGCTTCATCCTGCGTCTGGTATTCCTTGACCTCGACGCCTGCCGGCGCGAAGTGCTTGGCGGCATAGGCCTGGTGGACCGTCGAGACCTGGACGCCGAGCGCCTTACCGTTCAGGCCCTCCGGCGTCGGCTTGATGTCTTCGCCTTTGGTGCCGATGATGCCGGTCGGCGTGTTGTAGTATTTGTCGGAGAAATCGATCGTTTTCAGGCGCTCGTCGGTGATCGACATCGAGCTGATGATCATGTCGATCTTCTTCGAGGTCAGTGCCGGAATGATGCCATCCCAGGCGACCGGCGTCAGCACGCATTCGAGTTTCGCCTCGGCACACATCGCATTCATGAACTCGACTTCCCAGCCTTCCCATTTGCCGCTGGCATCGGGCGCCGTGAACGGCGGGTAGGGCTCGGCGGCAACGCCGACCTTAAGTGCTTCCGCGGAAGCCGCGACACCGCTACCGACGGCGATTACCGCCGCTACGGCCAGGACTTTCAATGCCTTCTTCATGCTGTTCCCCTTTTTGGTTGTTTAGCATTCCGGAATTCAGTGAATGGAACTGATGAACTTCTTGAGCCTTTCCGATCTCGGCGAACCGAAGATGACCTCTGGCGGGCCCTGTTCCTCGATCACGCCGTTGTGGAGGAAGACGATGTGGTTGGCGACATCGCGCGCGAACTTCATCTCGTGGGTCACCAGGATCATCGTGCGCCTCTCGCGCGCGAGGTCGCCGATGACCGAAAGCACTTCGCCGACGAGTTCGGGATCGAGCGCCGAGGTTGGTTCGTCGAAGAGCATGACGAGCGGCTGGATCGCGAGCGCGCGGGCGATCGCCGCGCGCTGCTGCTGGCCGCCGGAGAGAAAGGCGGGATAAGCGTCGCGCTTCTCGTAGAGGCCGACGCGCTTGAGCAGCGTTTCGGCGGTGGCAACCGCTTCGGCCCTCGGCGTGCCGAGCACATGGATCGGCGCCTCGATGACGTTTTCGAGGATGGTCATGTGCTGCCAGAGATTGAAGCTTTGGAAGACCATGCCGAGCTGGCTGCGGATGCGCTGGACCTGCTTGCGGTCTTCCGGCACCAAGCCGCCGCGCCCGTCGGATTTCATCCGGATCTTTTCGCCATGTACGCTGACGCTGCCGGCGGACGGGAGTTCCAGGAGGTTGATACAGCGCAGGAATGTGGATTTGCCGGAGCCGCTGCCGCCGATAATGGCGATCACGTCGCCCTGTTTCGCCGTCAGCGAAACACCCTTCAGCACTTCCAATGGCCCGAAACGCTTGTGCAGGTCAGTGACCGCGATTGCCTGGGCCGCATCCGTCATCGGCGCGCCGCTCCAGCGGCTCTGCGAGCTTTTTCTGTCAGCATGAGAACAGTTCCCCTGTCGTTTTCCACGCGGCATCTTCGGCCTATCGCGGGTCTTTGTTGGCCGGCATGGTTGCACTTGTGCCGCTATTGTTCAAGCGTATAATAACAGGCGTCGTCGATTTTTTGACGTCTGCCATCAGTCTCGAATTCCCGAAGGAGCCGCCCATGCCCCCGTTCCGGCCGATGCCATTGCCGTCCGCGCCAGGGCATTTTTTCAGGCGGACCGCGGCATGAACAGGCGCAGTTTTCACCGCGCTCCGGAGGGCGAGCGCCGCCAGGAACTGATCGAGGCAACGCTCGACTGCATCTCCGAATTCGGCCTCAAGGGCGCGACGGTTCGGCAGATCGCGATCCGCGCCGGCGTGACCGCCGGGCTGGTGCGCCACTATTTCGAATCGAAGGATCAGATGGTCGCCGAGGCCTATCGCGCCGTCATTGCCTCGCTGACCGACAAGGCGAGCAAGGTCGAGGGCGATCCGGAAACGAGGCTTCGCGATTTCATCGCCATCAACCTGACCGAGCCGGTGGCCGACAGCCGCAGCATTTCGCTGTGGGCCGCCTTCATCAGTCAGGTGCGCGTCGATCCGGAGCTTGCCGAGATCCATCGCGAAGGCTATCTCACCTTCCGCAATACGCTGCAGGAACTGCTCGCCGACTTCCTGGCTGCGAAGGGCAAGCCGGCCGATGCAGAAACCTGCCGGGCGCTCGCCATCGCCATCAACGGGCTGGTCGACGGTCTCTGGGTCGAGGGATGCCTTGCCGGCGATCTCTTTCGCGAGGGCGAACTGGTCGCCATCGCCATGTCTTCGGTCGAGGCGCTGCTCGGCACGTCGATCGGAACTGCAAAACCATGAAAACGGGAGAAAGCACCATGCGCTACGCGTCCATCACCGAACGTCTTGCCGATCTTGGTTCGGGAAAATGGTCGCTGCATATTCGTGCCCGCCAGTTGAAGGCGAGTGGTGCCGACATCATCGAACTGACCATCGGCGAGCCGGATCTTCCGCCGGACCGCGCATTGCTCGACGAATGCCAGCGGTCGATGAATGCCGGTCGCTATCGCTATTCCAACGGTCGCGGCGAGCCCGCCGTCGTGGCCGCGCTTGCCGAAAAGTACCGCCGTCGCCGCGCTGATGTAACGGCCGAGAACGTGCTGTGCTTCCCCGGTACCCAGACGGCGCTCTTCGCCGTCATGCTGGGGCTGGCGGAAGCGGGCGACGCCGTGCTCGTCGGCGACCCGCTCTATGCCACGTACGAAGGCGTGATCCGCTCCACGGGCGCCCATCCGGTGCTGGTGCCGCTGAGGCCGGAATTCGGCTTCCACATGCAGGCGGCCGACCTTGAAAAGGCGATCACGCCGGAAAGCCGGGTGCTCTTGCTCAACACGCCGCACAATCCGACCGGTGCCGTGTTGACGGCCGCTGAAATTGCCGCGATCGGCGAAGTCGCGCGCCGTCACGATCTCTGGATCGTCTGCGACGAGGTCTATGAGGAACTGGTGTTCGACGCGGTATTCGCCTCGCCCTTCGACAATCCGGATCTCGCCGAGCGTACCGTCGTCGTCTCGTCGATTTCCAAGTCCCATGCCGCACCGGGTTTCCGCAGCGGTTGGGCGGTCGGTCCCGTCGAGTTTGCCAACCGGCTGCTGCCGGTTTCGGAAACGATGCTGTTTGGCACCCAGCCCTTCATCGCCGACATGACGGCCTATGCGCTGTCGCATGACATCGATACCGCCCGCCGCATGCGCGAATCCTATAAAGCCCGTGCCGCACGGATCGTGGCCGGACTCGCCGCGGCGCCCGGCATCGACGTCTTCGCGCCGGAAGCCGGCATGTTCATTTTGATCGACGTTTCCGGAACCGGCCTCGACGGCGACGCGTTTGCCTGGGCGCTGCTCGAACAGGAAGGGGTTGCCGTCATGCCCGGATCATCCTTTGGCGATCAGGCGCAGAACTATCTGCGCGTCAGCCTCACCGTGCCCGATGGCGCTATCGGCGAGGCTTGCCGGCGTATCACCGCGCTCGCCGAGCGTTGCAGCCTGCGCAAGGAGCGCCGTGCATGACCATGGAAAAGACGGTTGGCGAAGTCCTAGTCGATCTGCTCGAGGCCAATGGCGTCGAGGTGGTTTTCGGCATTCCCGGCGTGCACACGGTCGAGCTCTATCGTGGACTGGCGGCATCGAAGATCCGCCACGTGACCCCGCGCCATGAGCAGGGCGCGGGCTTCATGGCCGACGGCTATGCCCGCGTCAGCGGCAAGCCGGGCGTTGCCCTCGTGATCACCGGACCGGGGCTCACGAACACGATCACGGCGATGGCGCAGGCCCGCCAGGATTCGATCCCGATGCTGGTGATCTCCGGCGTCAATCGCCGCGATTCGCTCGGCCACGGTCGCGGGCTGCTGCATGAACTGCCCGACCAGCACGGCATGATGAAGACGCTGGCGCTCTATTCGCACACGCTGCTCAACCCGCAAGACCTGCCCTTCGTCGTCGACCGTGCCTTCTCGGTGCTGGTCTCCGGCCGGCCGGGGCCGGTGCATATCGAAATCCCGACCGACGTGATGGCGGCGAAGATCGCGCCGCAGGCTGTGCGACCTGCAACGGCGACGCGCCCGCGCTCCGACAGCGAGACGCTGCAACGTGCCGCAATCCTCTGTGCCGATGCTTCGCGGCCGGTGATCATCTGCGGCGGCGGTGCGTTGACGGCGGAGGTCGAAGTCAAGGAACTTGCCGAGAAGATCGGGGCGCCCGTCGTCACCACGGTCAACGCCCGTGGCATGCTGGCCGGAAGTCCCTTGCGCGTTCCCGCCAGCCCCAGCCTGAAGGCGGTGCGGGCGCTGCTCAAGGAGGCTGACCTCGTTCTGGCGCTCGGCACCGAAATGGGCCAGACCGACTACGACATGTATGCCGATGGCGGTTTCCCAGCCTTGCGCAATCTCATCCGTACCGACATCGACGCAGCGCAGCTTGCGCGCGGGCCGCATGCGGCCCTCTCCATCCTCTCCGGCGCCAAGGCGGCCACGGCCGGGATCCTCGCCTTCCTGCCCGGCCACACCGCGAAGGATGGCGTGGCGCGCGCCGAAACTGCGCGACGGGCGGCGCTGAAGGAACTGTCGCCGAAGATGCGGGCCGGGATCGCCGTCATCGACGCGGTTTACAGGGCACTGCCCGATTGCACCGTTGTCGGTGACTCGACCCAGGCCGTCTATGCGGGCAATCTTTATTGCGACGCGCCGCGCCAGCGAAGCTGGTTCAATTCCGCGACCGGCTACGGCTCGCTCGGCTACGCCCCGCCGGCGGCGGTGGGCGCTGCGGTCGCCGATCCGTCACGGCCGGTGGTGTGCCTTGTCGGCGACGGCGGCTTCCAGTTCTCGCTGGCCGAGATCGGATCGGCGGTGGATGCAGAGGCGAAGGTGATCTTCCTCGTCTGGAACAATGACGGCTACCAGGAGATCGAGTCCTACATGGTCGATGCCGGCGTTACGCCGGAGGGCGTCAAGCCTTCGGCTCCGGACTTCCTGATGGCGGCCAAGGCCTATGGTGTGGAAGGACAGCGGCTTGGCTCCATCGCCGACCTTTCACAGGCACTCGCCGATGCGGCGAAGCGCCAGGGACCGTCGCTCATCGAGATCCACGAACGGCGAACGACCGGCCTGTCCGTCTGACGGCGCCGTGCTGACTAATGGGCCGGATTTGACTTTTCCGGCCCGCAATGGTGTTAAGGGCGCCCATGTTCGATTCCGGCCACGTTCTTTCGTTAGGGTTGGATGTTCGGGCTGAATTTTCGTCTCGCTGGCGTTCAGTGGCCAAGGAAAGGGACCGCGTCCTCGATGGACCGCACGGGTGGTGGCAGCAAGAACATGCAGGCCGGCCGGCTTCTCGCCGTGCTGTGGCTGTTTTGTGCTTCCTTCGCCATGCAGGTCATCTCAGTCGGACAGAGCATCCCGTTCCGCTCGTCGTCCAGCGCCCAGGCCGGCAATGTCACCGATACCGGCTCGACCGATCGCCCTGCGGCGCGGCAGATTTCGCGGGCGACACCGCTATCCGACCTTCGCTTTACGGCCGACCGCAAGGACGCCAAGTCCGCGGCGGACGATGGCCTGCCGGCGCTGCTGCCGGCGTTCGCCGAGCTTGCATTTCCGGAGCTTTCGGGCGGCCGATTCCTGCGCCGCACCGCGCTCTCCGTCGGCAGTGCGCCGAGCCATGGCCTCCATATTCGCGCGCCTCCGCGCGCCTGATCCCATCAAGCTATTCCGGCTGGCTGGCGGTTCGACCGCAGCACCGCTTTGATGAAACAAAGTCCTGACGACGCGCCCTGTGCCCGTGCAGGCTCTTCTGGAACCACAACATGCGTACATCGAAATGGGCGATTCTCGTCTATGTCGTCGTGATCATCTTCGGATGTATCGCGGCGCTTCCCAACGTGCTGACGCCGGCACAACGTGAACAGTTCGCCGCCTGGCTGCCGGTCAAGCCGGTGACGCTCGGCCTCGACCTCAAGGGCGGCTCGCATCTCGTCCTCGAAGTCGATTCCGCCGGCCTGCGCAAGGCTCGCCTCGAAACCCTGCTCGACGATACGCGCAGGGCGCTCCGCGCCGAGCGCGTTCCGGCTTCGTCGGCCCGCATCGCCGGCGATACCGTGACGGTGAAGATCGAAGACCCGGCCGACCGCGAGAAGGTTCTGCCGAAGCTTAGGGAATTGGCCGCCCCGGTTGGCACGCTCGGCTTCGGCGGCTCGGCCTCCGATATCGAGGTGACCGAGGACGGCGACACCATCACGGTCGCGATGACCGAGGCCGGCCTCGCCGACCGCACCACCAAGGCAGTCGAGCAGAGCCTGGAAATCATCCGCCAGCGCGTCGACACCGTCGGCGTTGCCGAACCCCTGATCCAGCGCGTCGGCTCCAACCGCATCCTCGTCCAGCTCCCGGGTCTCGAAGATCCGACGGCGTTGCGCCAGCTTCTCGGCTCGACGGCGCAGATGAGCTTCCACATGGTCGATCAGACCGTGGATCCCAACCAGCCGGCGCCCCGCGGCGTCGACATTCTGCCGGGTGCGCACGATGCCAACAAATACGCAGTCGAAAGCCGCGTTGCGATTTCGGGCGAGCGCCTGGCCGACGCCAAGGCCGGTTTCGACCAGCGCACCAACGAGCCGATCGTTTCCTTCACCTTTGATTCGCTCGGCGCGCGCCAGTTCGCGGAAATCACCCAGGCCAATGTCGGTCGGCCGTTTGCAATCGTGCTCGACGGCAAGGTCCTGACGGCGCCGGTAATCCGCGAGCCGATCATTGGCGGCAACGGCCAGATCAGCGGCAACTTCACCGCCCAGGAAGCGACCGTTCTCTCGGCGCTCCTGCGCTCCGGCGCACTGCCGGCACCGCTGACCGTTATCGAAGAGCGCTCCGTCGGTCCGAACCTCGGCAGCGACTCGATCCGCATGGGTGTCTATACCGGCCTTGCCGGCTTTGCCCTCGTCGTCACCCTGATGGTCGTGCTTTACGGTGCATGGGGCATCATCGCCAATGTCGGTCTGGTGCTGCACACGATCCTGACGATCGCCGTCCTGGCGATGCTCGGCTCGACGCTGACGCTGCCCGGTATCGCCGGTATCATTCTCGGGATCGGCATGGCGGTGGACGCCAACATCCTGATCAACGCGCGTATTCGCGAAGAGACGGAAGGTGGCGCCGGCGCCATGAAGGCGCTCGATATCGGCTTCAACAAGGCCTATGCAACCATCATCGACTCCAACGTCACGACGCTTGCGGGCACTGTGTTGCTGTTCGCCTTCGGCTCCGGTCCGGTGAAGGGCTTCGCCGTGACGATGATGCTCGGTATCATCATCTCGATGTTCACCTCGATCACCGTCGTCCGTCTGCTGATGCGCGAGGTTGTCGTTCGCCGCAAGATGAAGAAGCTCGAGATTCCGTCGCTCTTTGGACGGGTTCCGCGCCTTCCGACCTTCTCCTTCATGAAGGGGCGTTTTGTCGCCATCGGCATGTCGGCTTTCCTGTCGGTGAGCTCGGTGGTGCTGTTCTTCACGCCGGGCCTCAACTACGGTATCGATTTCATCGGCGGTATTCAGGTCGAAGCGATGTCGAAGGAGAAGATCGATCTACCGACGCTGCGCCACAGCCTCGAAGCTCTCAACCTCGGCGAAGTGGCTCTGCAGGACTTCGGTGGCGGCCAATCCGTATTGATCCGCGTTCAGCGCCAGCCGGGCGGTGAGCAGGAGCAGACAGTGGCCCTGAACCAGATCAAGGATTCCGTGACGAAGGCCGTCCCGGGGGCGACCCTGGAGCGCACCGAGGTCGTCGGTCCGACGGTCAGTAGCGAGCTTGCCCGTTCGGGCTTCCTCGCCGTCGGTCTCGCGATGGTGGCGATCCTGCTCTACATCTGGTTCCGCTTCGAGTGGCACTTTGCTGTTGGCGCGATCGCGGTTCTGCTGCTCGACATCACCAAGACGATCGGCTTCTTTGCGCTCACCGGTATCGACTTCAACCTGACCGCCATTGCCGCCTTGCTGACGATGATCGGCTATTCGGTGAACGACAAGGTCGTGGTCTATGACCGCATGCGCGAGAACCTCCGCAAGTACAAGTCGATGCCGTTCTCCGATCTCATCGACATGAGCATCAACCAGGTGATCGCGCGATGCATCTTCACCTCGATGGCGACGGCGCTGTCGCTGGTGCCGATGGCGATCTGGGGCGGCGACGCGGTCAAGAGCTTCGCCTGGCCGATGATTTTCGGCGTGATCGTTGCGACGACGTCGTCGATCTATATCGGCGGCCCGATCCTGCTCTTCCTCAATCGTTGGTGGAAGGATCGCGAAGGGTCCCGCACCGGCACGACCACGCCACAGCCGGGCGCACCGGCCGCGTGAGCGGCCTGCAAGGCCGGATTGGGATGCGGGCGCAAGCCGCCTGATCCCGAGCCGCAGATATAATACGTGAAGGGGCGGCCCGGCGGGTCGCCCCTTTTTTGTCCGAATGTGCTGTCTTTATCCCACCGTGCCTTGCAGACTGATTCTTCGCTACTACATAGCAGGGGTCTCCGGTTTCGGGGTTGGGGAATGGATTTTGCGTCCGGAACCCATAAAATTTGAAGGGTGAGAATTATTTTTCACTTCTTCATCTTTTTAATTGACGGAATTGGTAGATTATTCTAGTCTGCCAATACGTGACGCGGGGAGTCCGCCTCACGGTTGTTCATCAAACGCACCGGCATGCTGATGCCGGGCCAGCCAAAGGAGAGTGACATGTTCGGAAACGTCTCGACCGCCGCCTTCTGCGGCACGCGTCCCCTTTGTCGCGCAACAGAGAAAAAACGTCTCATTCGCAATCTTTGCCGAATGTGATCGTCCAGCCCTCGATTCATCTTTGCCGAAATTGAAGTGTCCGCACCTCCGGGTGTGGAAGGAGCGTTATTTGTATGAGCAAGCAGGTTATCGAATATGGCGGCGAAGCCGTCGGAGTCGTCGTTCCCGATGCGGACCGGTTCAAGTTCCTGGCGGTGAAGTATCACGTCTGGGATCTGGACGCGAAGCGCTTCCGCTCGGCTGACGAGGCGCGCGCCGCCATCCGCCAGTTGCTGGCCCACCAGGCCGTATCGGCGGAACGGCGCGGTCACAGCGCAGCCGCCTGACACGGGTGAGGAAGGCCGTTTTCGGCTTTCCTCCCGCATCCCTCTCCGGGAGCGAACGTTTTTCCTGAAGCATTCTGCATCGTATCAGTCTCGGCGAGAGATGTCGGCAGCCGCGACTTCGGCCAATTCCCCACTATAATTATATGTTGGCAGTACGTTTCTTGTGCTATGCCAACATATATTTGCATTTGCGCGGATGATTCCCGTTCGTGGGAGCCGCAGGGAAAGCGTGCCGGAATGCTGACGAAGAAGGGAAAATACGGACTGAAGGCTTTGGTCGATCTTGCACGGCTGGAGCCGGGGGAGACCGCCTTCATCACCGAGATCGCACAGCGCAACAACATCCCGAAGAAGTTCCTGGATACGATTCTGCTCGAACTGCGCAATGCCGGCATGCTTCGCTCGAAGAAAGGTCCCGGCGGCGGTTACTCACTGTCGCGGCCCGCTTCCGAAATTCGCATCGGGCATGTGATCCGGACGCTCGATGGACCGCTTGCGCCGATCCGCTGCGCCAGTCGCACGGCCTATGAGGTCTGCGAGGATTGCAACGATCCTGAGACCTGTCAGGTGCGGGTGTCGATGACCACGGTGCGTGACGCCGTCGCCGCGATCCTCGACTCGATGACGCTCGAGGAATTCGCGGCTGACAAGTCGATGCCGCTCGAAACGCTGGAAGAAAAGCGGGCCGGCTGACGAAAACGTCGCCGATCGCGCCAGTTTTCCCCCGAAGTCTGCTTCCAAGGCTTGGTTTGCCAAGAAAAAGCGCTTATCTGCCGTCAATGGTCTGGCGGGCAGCGTTGCAGCCTGCCGCTTAGGTCTTCGCAGAATCGGGGTCATCATGGGTTTGAGACAAGCATCGGCGCGTGAGCGCACCGCGGTTGCGGCTTTGGAGTCGATCGGCCGGACGCTGACGACCGCGATGACCGGCATCAAGGCGCTGGCAGACCAGTTCGGCACCGACGAAGTCTTTGCCCGCAGCGTCGTCGATGCCGTCGAGCTGATCGGCGAAAGCCAGGGACGCGTCGTCGTTTCCGGCGTCGGCAAGAGCGGCCATATCGGCCGCAAGATCGCCGCGACCCTGGCATCGACCGGCACTTCCGCCTACTTCGTGCATCCGACGGAAGCGAGCCACGGCGACCTCGGCATGGTCACCTCCCAGGATGTGCTGATCCTGCTCTCCTGGTCGGGAGAGACGGCCGAGCTCGCCAACATGCTCACCTACGCCAAGCGCTTCAACGTGCCGATCGTCTCGATCTGTGCGAACCGCGACAGCGTGCTCGCGCGGAACTCCGAAGTGCCGATTGTGCTGCCCAAGGTGCAGGAGGCCTGCCCGCACGGTCTCGCGCCGACGACGTCCGCCATGCTGCAGCTCGCCGTCGGCGATGCCCTGGCGATTGCGCTTCTGGAACGTCGCGGTTTTTCGGCGGAAGACTTCAAGACTTTCCATCCCGGCGGCAAGCTCGGCGCGCAATTGCGGCTGGTCCGCGAGCTGGCGCACGAGGGTGCGCAGATGCCGCTGCTCCAGACGGGGCGCCCGATGAGCGAGGCCCTCATCGAGATGTCGTCGAAGGGTTTTGGCGTCGTCGGCATCGTCGAGGACAGCGGCAAGTTGATCGGGGTGATCACCGATGGCGACCTGCGCCGCCATATGTCGGGCGATCTGCTCTTGCAGCCGGTCGAAGCGGTGATGTCGCGCAATCCGCGCGTGATCCGCGGCGACGTGCTTGCGAGCGGCGCCATGGAGTTCATGCAGCAGCACAAGGTCACGGTGCTGTTCGTCGTCGACGATGGCGGAGCGCCCGTCAGCATCCTGCATATTCACGACCTGCTGCGCGCCGGTGTCGTCTGAGCGCTTGCGGTAGCAAGAGGCTGCGATCGCCGTGCGCCTCGCGGAGGCTGCCTTAGTCTTTCACCACGGCGGGCCAGTCGCTCGTCGTGGCCGGCTGCACCGGTCGCTCCAGATAGGTTGAAAGCACTACGTAGCTTCGCGTCGCCTTGACGCCTGGCGTGTCGTAGAGGCGCGCCAGCAGCCCCTCGAGCGCGTGCGTGTTTTCGGTGCGGACCTTGAGCAGCATGCAGGTGTCGCCGGCGACCGAGTGGATCTCTTCCACCTCCGGGTATTCCTCGATGGCAAGCAGTGCCTGCGTCTTCCCCCAACCGGTCGTGTCGACATGGACGAAGGCGAGCAACGTCTTGCCGACGGCCTCGGGATCGATCAGCGCCGCGACACGGCGGATCGCTCCCGAACGCCTGAGGCGCTTCACGCGTTCATGCGCCGCCGGCGGCGAAAGTCCCACCCGTTCGCCAAGCTCGACGTAGCTCGTCGTCGCGTCCTCGACCAGAACGCCTAATAGCTTTCGGTCCATCGCGTCGAGGTCGCGCTCCAGCGGACGCTTCCGCCGAACGTCATCTGTATTTTGATCCATTCCGATCTTTCCTCTTGCTGCTGAATTTCATTCTGTAAACATGAGGGAATGACGAACATCAATCAATCCATTTCTGATCGATCCATGGACAGGGCGCGTATCTCGCCCTTTGCCTATGTGCTCACCATCTGCATCGGCGTCATCGGTTCCAACTCGCTCGCGCTTGGGCCGATCGCGCCGGAAGTGGCGCGAAGCCTCGGCGCCGACGTTCCCGGCGTCATGACGGCCTCCGCCGCTTTTGGCCTTGGCACGGCCGTAAGTGCGGTCTTTCTTGGCCGCTTCATCGACCGTTACGGCCCGCGCCGCATGTTGGCTGCGGCCCTCCTGCTTCTGGCGACGGGGCTCGGCGGCAGTGCGCTTGCGCCGTCGCTTGCGTTCCTTGTCGCCGCACAGCTCGTCGTCGGTCTCGCCGCAGGCATTGCACTGCCATCGATCTATACGCTGGCCTCGGTCATTGCGCCGGCCGGGCGTGAGAGCGAGACGATCGGCCTGGTGCTGACCGGCTGGACGCTCAGCATGGTGGCAGGCGTGCCGCTATCGGCAGCGATTGCCGATCTTGCCGGTTGGCGCATGGTCTATGTCATTGTCGCCGTCGCGACGATGATCGCCTGCGCCGTCGTCAAGTTTGCGGCCGTGCAGGAGGGCGCCACCGGCAGAGTGACATCGCCGCTGGCAGCGCTAAATGTTCGCGGCGTCGCGCCGCTTCTGGTCGCCTGCGCCGCCTTCATGGCCGCCTTCTACGGCGTCTACGCCTATATCGGCGAGCATCTGCATGCCGCACTCGGCCTGCCTGTCACCGCCAACGGTCTCATCGCCGTTTCCTACGGCTTCGGGTTTGGCGCCGCCGCGTTCCTCGACCGCCTGATCGATCGCTTTGGCGCGGGTCGATTGTTGCCGTTGATCTTCCTGGCAGTGGGGGGCGTTTATGTTGCGATGGCCGTGGCGAGCGGTTCCTATGCCGGCATGCTGGCCGTCGTCTTCCTTTGGGGGCTTGCCAATCATTTCGGATTGAACGTGCTCATCATGCGGCTCACGAGGCTCGATCCAGCCAGGCGCGGCGCGATCATGGGGCTGAACAGCGGGGTCACCTATCTCGCCCTCTTTGTCGGCACGATAGGCTTCGGTGCCATCTATGCCCGGGCAGCTTTCTTCGTGCTGCCTTTGGCCGCCGCCTGCTTGATGCTGTTGGCCGCTTTCGCCGTCGCCACCGCTTTCTTCACAGGGGAGGGGTGATCCTCGGCCGCTTTTCCGGCTTTCGGCGCGGCGGCGGGTCGACGAAAGCGCCTGGCTGATTGAGGCTGTTTTCGTGCAGCCGCTCGGCAATCGCGTCGGCGCCGGCATCGGTTCCCGCGCGCGAATAGAGATTGCCGCGTACCTGGATTGAGGCTGCGAGCAGACGGAACATCGCGTTGGCCAATTCCGCTTGCGGCGTCTGCGGTGCGCGCCAGAAAGCGTCGAGCGGCTGCTGGTCGGTCAGCCCTGCGACGTCGAACACCGCTGTGCCGAGCACCTTCACCGGCCGGCCCTGCTTCAGCGCGTGCAGGCCCGCAGTCGAATTGACCGTGACCATGCCTGCGCTTGCCTCTCCAAGCGTATCGAGATTGCCGCCGTCGAGATAGAAGACGCGGCCGTTCAGGCCGAGGGCGGCCGCTCGTTCTTCGACGATCCTGCGCCAGGGGATCAGATCATTGTCGAGCGGATGCACCTTGAAGACGAGGCGCGCGTCATTGGCAGCGAAGGCTGCGAAGGAACCGAGGACCTCGGCAATCGCGTCCTTCTGGCTGAGATATGGCGAATGTGCCCTGAGCTGGAAATCGGTTTCGAGCTGCAGCGGATAGACGAAATAGGGGGCGTTTTCCGAAAGTAGTCTGGCAACGGTCGCCTCGGCTTCGGCGTTGCGTTTCTTTTCGGACAGAAGCCGGCGGATCCAGCCCGCATATTCGGCAAGCGGATGGAAGATCGCGTGGCGCCGATAGTGCGGAAAGAGGAACCAGAGAAAGACGTTTGGCAGATTGTAGAGCAGGTCGTAGCTCGCATCCGCCAGGAACGTCTGGCTGTAATGCTTGCGCCAGTCCGGCTCTGGCACGCCCGCTGCCGCCGCAAGAATCCGTGCGGGGTCGGAGGGGAAATGCGAATTCGAGGACATGCCGTCGCGCTCGAGCGTCAGCCAGTCCGGCCGAAGGTATCCCATTTCGACGATAGCGACTGCGACACCTCTGCGGCGCGCGACCTTGGTTGCCGCCTGGTGGTAGGCGCGTTCCTCGCCGAGCAGCAGCATATCGGTGACGCCATGGCGTGCGATGAACGCCTCGAGATAGGCCGGCCAGTCGGCTGCCGTGCCGCGATAGTTGGAGGCACCCTTGCGGCCCCAGATGATCTGGTCGCCGACATTGAGGTTGATCTTCAGGCAGGTGTGCCCGCGTGCTTCGAGCCGATCGGCGATCTTGCGGAAGATCGGCGAGGACGGGCCCTGCAGGAACAGGAACACCCGTCGCTTTGGCCGATCGACCGCTCCAGCCGATGTCATCGAAGCGCTTTCCATCCGTCCACCACCGCCGCTACCGCAGCGTATCCTTTCTGAGGTTGGCGTGGTTGAGCAGGGCCTCGATCAGATTCCAGGCTTCGACGTTGCTCGGCTCCACCGGCTTATGGGAGGACGACTTTGCCTTGGCAAGCGGCACGATCAGGTAGTCGGTGCGCGGGTCGGGGAAGGGGTCGGCAAAGGACTTGAGCAGCGGCGCATGGTCGCCGTAGAAGACCAGCCAGACCGGGCGATCCAGCTTGTCGAGGTGCTCGCTCAGCGTGTTCAGCGCCGCGTCGGATTGTTCCAGAATGGCCAGATAGATATCGACGGGCTTGGTAAGATCACCGACGCGACCCGGCTCCCATGGGCCGTGATTGGCCATGGATGCGACGAAGACGAAGCCGCTTTCGTCCTCCGGCAGCTTATCGCATGCGTCGATCACCTTGGCCGCGAGTTTCTCATCGGAGACGTATGGCCCGTCTCTCTCGGGTCGATGGTCGAAACCGTCGAGCATTGTCAGCTTCGAAAAGCCGAGCTGCGGCATTGCCTTGTGCCGGAGGAAGAAGGTGCGGTCATAGGGATGGATGAAATGCGTGTTCCAACCGGCACGCTTCATCTTTCCGGGCCAGACCACGTCGGCATAATGCGAGGCCCTGAGATAGGGGTAGCTGGCGTCGACGTGGATGTCGTCAGGCACGAGGCCGCTGATGACCGCGAACTCCGTGCGCAGCGTATAGCCGCCTTCGAAAACGCTGCTCAGCCGGCCCCATTGCACCGCCTCGCGCCGCAGCCGGTCCAGCGTCGGCATCTTCAAGGTCTCGACGCCGAAGTGCCGCATGTCGATGAAGGATTCGGACTGCCAGACGACGATCAGCGGTGAGCCGTCATCGCCGATGAGGTCGTGCACGGCGGCTCTGACGATCTCCGAAAGTTCCGCGACGATCTTCTCCCGCCGGACGCCGAGCCAGACGATGAAGCGGAAGACGACCGAGCCGAAGGTGCCGAAACGCACCGTGTTCATCTTGACGTCGAGCACCTTCAGCAGCCTTTGCACCAGCGCTGCCGTGGGCCGGTTGACCGGGCCGTAGAACAATAGGAGCCATGGACCGTAGGCGATCCCGAGCATCAGCAGGATCCAGAACAGTTTGCCCCGGTCCGGCAGGATGGCCGGCTCGAAATACATATAGAGGCCGGACACGCCGAAGACATAGAGGAAGGCGACGGTCCAGAAGACGACGTTCAAAGAGCTTGCGTAGAATATCGTCTTGTATTTGAACACGTCGACGACGAGCGCGATATCCGAGAAGATCAGCGGTTCGCGGATAAACTTGAACTTGGCGCGGGAAATGCCGGTGAAGATGATGAAGAAGCTCATCGTGCCGGCTGCGGCATAAAGCGGTCGCCACGAGCCGGCAAAGAAGCCGGCAAAGACCAGCGCAATGACCGGCAGGCGCGCAAGTGCGTCGACCACGTCCTGTGTCCGCCCGAAGGGCGAGGGATGGGCGCGCCGCTCCCGCTTCGGAAGCGCAAATCGGTCGGTGAAGAAGATCACTGCACAGGACAGCAGATAACAACTAAGCGTCAGTGTTATGGGGTAGTCGTGCAGTTGAAAGGGAAGCAACGCCAAGCGGAAACCTTCATGTCTTCATGCCGGCCGACGCCGCTTCATGCGGCACAGCATCCGCCCGACACTTAAATCTTATCGCTTGGTCGTACAAGCGCTGTCAGGTCCGTCGCTCCGACACTCCACCATTATGCACCGCGGTGTTGCCGCCACGCGCGATTGCCCTGTCGAACCACCAGTTGAGCAAGGGGCGGATGGCGGGCGCGAAGCGACCGAGCAGAAAGAGCGTGGTGCCGAAATAGACTTCGAACCGCCCACGATCGATCCCCCTGGCGATCGTCTTCGCCACGGCATCCGCCGGCCAGGGACGGACCGTGCCCATGATTTTGGCCGCTTCCGCGGGCCGGCTTGCGAACTCGCGCTGAAACTGCGGTGTCTCCGTATCCGGCGGAAAACACACGGAGACGCCGACGCCGTGGGCATGGGCTTCCGACCGCAGCGCCTGAGCGAAGCCGTGGAGCGCGAACTTCGAGGCGCAATAGGCGGAATAGCCATAGATGCCGATGAGGCCCGCGCCGGATGAAATCATCATGATCCGGCCATGGCCACGTCGCTTCATGCCGTCATAAACCGCACGGACCGCATGCACCGTGCCGGAGAAATTGGTTTCGATCTGGCGCCGGAATGAAGCGCTGTCGAGCTCCTCGAAGCGTCCTGGCTCGACGATGCCGGCCGATGTGATGAGGATGTCGCACGCTCCGAAGGCAGCTTCACATCGCCGGACCGCAGCTGTGAGCTCGTCTTCCGAGGCGACATCCGCAGCCTCGATCCCGATATTGTCGGCGACGCCCCCGCTCAATTGGGCGAGGTCCGCGTGCGCCCGTTCCAAAAGGTCGAGAGAGCGCGCGATCAGCGAGACGCGGGCGCCCCGAGCCGCGTAGATCGATGCAACTGCAAATCCGATCCCGCTCGAGCCACCGGTGATGATCACATGCGTCATGCTGATATCCCGCTCAAGAGCAATTCCAGGAAAGTCCGAAGCGCTTTGCGTCCGGAATTGCGCGAAAACAATGCGGTGGCGATGCTGATCTCGGGTCAGCGCGCCGAGAGTGCCTTCATCATCTGATCGATGTCGATGCCGCCCAGTCCGAAATTGCGCTCGGTGAGGTCCGTCAGCCGTTCCGCCGTCAGCGTTACGGTCCGGCGGATCTGCTCTTCCGTATGGTCGCTCGTGATGAAGAAGCGCAGGCGCGCAAGCCCCTCGGGCACCGCCGGATGGATGATCGGCAGTGCATTGACCCCTTCGGCAAGCAGGTCGTTCGACAGCTGAACGGCCCGCAGGGAATCGCCGACGATAACCGGCACGACGGAGAAGCCGCTGGAGAGACCGGTGTCGAGGCCCGCTTCCTTGGCAAGCTTCAGGAAGAGAGCGCCATTGCGGCGCAGTGCCGCCGTCCGCCCCGGTTCGCGCTCCAGCACGTCCAGGCTCGCGGTCGCGGCCGCCGCCAGCACGGGCGCAAGCCCGACGCTGTAGACGAAGCCGCCGGCGGATGCCTTCAGCACCTCGACCAGCGCCTCGCTGCCGGCGATGTAGCCGCCGCAGCTCGACGTGGTCTTTGAAAGCGTGCCCATCCAGATGTCGATCTCGTGCGGATCGACGCCGAAATGCTCGGCAAGCCCGCGGCCGGTCTTGCCGAGGACGCCGAGCGAGTGCGCCTCGTCGACCATCAGCCAGAACCCGTACTCGGCCCGCAGCTTCAGAAGAGCCGGCAGGTCGGCGACATCGCCGTCCATCGAATAGATGCCCTCGACGATGACCATGATGCGGCGATAGTCGCCGGCGACGGTGCGCAGCACGTGCTCGAGATCGGCGACATCGTTGTGCTTGAATAGCCGCCGGGTCGCGCCAGAGAGCTTGATGCCGGCAAGAGCGCTGTTGTGGATGAATTCGTCATGGACGACGAGATCCTTCGGGCCCATCAGGCAGCTGATGGCGGCGACGTTGGTCAGATAGCCGCTGACAAAACAGACGGCGGCATCGACGCCGTAGAAGCTTGCGATCTTCTCTTCGAGCGCCACATGCACGGGCCGCTCGCCGGCGACGAGACGGCTCGCCGAGGCGGAGATCCCAAAGGTGCCGATCGTGTCCTTTGCCTTTGCCAGAACCTCCGCATGGCGGTTGAGGCCGAGATAGTCGTAGGAGGCGAAGTTGATCAGCTTGCGGCCGTCGATGACGGTGGTCGCCCCGGCGGCGGTCTGATGCGCGCGATAGAACGGATTGGCGATACCGAGCTGTTCACTGGCGAACTTCTGAGTCATCACCTGCTTGTATTCCGGCAGGTCTTCGAAACGGGCCTGCTGCCGGCGCGCCGGCGGCGGCATCTCCCGCTCCGAGCGCGCCATGCGGTTGCGCTCGGAGGATTGATGCGTGTTTCTCATCCGGTCCAGCAGGTTCTCCTTGAGGCTGCTGGTCATCTTGGATGCGCCTGGGCCGTTTCCGTTCGTGCTCATTGGCTCTGTGCTTTTTCCTTCGCCGTTCCGACATGGCGCTGCGCGAGTTCGCTGACGATCTTGTCGTCGGCGGGCTCGGCATCGTCGCTCTGGTCGCGCTTGCTCACCTTTTCATAGAGCTTGCGGGCGACATCGCCAACTGTCGTGTTGTCCGCGACGCCGCTAAGCGGCATGTCGAAGCCGGTGTTCTGCTGGAAGCTCATGCCGAGTTCGACCGCCATCAGGCTGTCGAGGCCGATTTCCTTCAGCACCTTGGCGCGCGTGACCGTATCCTTCGACACGCGCAGGATCGCAGCGATCTCTCCGGCGACGAGGTCGAAGAGAATGTCCTCGGCTTCCTGCGGCGACTTGCCTTCGATCATCGCCACGAGATCCATCTGGGCGCCTTCGCCGCCGGTGGCGTGCTGGTCGGCGCTGCGAAGGATGACTTCGAAGAGGGCGTTGCGCGCGACCGGCAGGTTGCGCGCGGCCGACCAGTCGATCTCCGAGATCATCACCACCGCCGCATCGACGGTGCCCGGATCGAAGGCCAGGTGGCTCTCGACCATGTCGAGGGCCGTCTGTGCCTTCAGCGCCGTCTTGCCGATGCGCTTGGCAAGCAGATCGTTCACATCCGTGTTCTGGACCAGGTAACCCTTGTCGGCGATCGCACCGAAGCCGACGGCAAGACCCGCAAGGCCGCGGGCGCGACGGGCGCGGGCGAGGCCTTCGAGATAGCCGTTGGCGGCGACGTAGTTGGCCTGACCGGGGTTGCCGACGAGTGTCGTCGCCGACGAGAACAGGATGAAGTTGTCGAGCTTGTCCTCGTTGGTGAGCCGATCGAGGACAGCGGCACCCTTGGCCTTCGTGTCGATGACCGGGCGGTTGCGCTCGCGATTGAGATTGCTGATCAGCGCGTCGTCGAGCACCATCGCGGCGTGGACGATCGAGCGGAGCGGTGCAATCGCGCGCAACTCTTTCAGGAGACGCTCTGTCGCCGCCGGATCGGTGACGTCACAGGCGTGCACGGTGGCTGAGACACCGGCCTTCGCCCAGGCTTCGATCATCGCCGTCGTTTCGGCATCCGCCTGCCCGCGGCGCGAGCAGAGCGCAATCTTCGTCGCTCCCTTTTCGACGAGCCAGTTGGCAGCAGCGAGACCAAAGCCACCGATGCCGCCGACGACGAGATGCATGCCGTTCGGATCGACCTTCACGCCGCCATGCGGGCGCTTGGCGACGCGATGCTTGCCCGCAACCGGAGGCAGCACGACGATCTTGCCGATATGGCCGGCATTCTGCATCAGCCGGAAGGCGTTGCCGATTTCGTCGAAGTCGAAGGCACGGTAGGGAAGCGGCGTCAGCTTGCCCTCTTCGAACAATGCACCGATTTCGGTGAAGATCCGCTTGGTGAGCTTCGGCTGGTTAACCAGTAACTGGTCGGCGTCGATGCCGAAATAGCTGACATTGCGGCGGAAGGGCCTAAGGCCGATCTTGCTGTCGGCATAATAGTCGCGCTTGCCGAGTTCGAGGAAGCGGCCGAAGGGCTTCACCAGCGCCAGGCTCTGTTCCATGGCTTCGGCAAAGAGCGAGTTCAGGACGAGGTCGACACCCTCTCCGTCCGTGACCGCGCGAACGTCGTTGACAAAGCCGAGCGAGCGGGAATCGAAGACATGATCGGCGCCGAGCATCGACAGGAAACGGCGCTTCTCGCGCGTGCCCGCCGTGGCGATGACCTTGGCGCCCTTGAGCTTGGCCACCTGCAGTGCGGCAAGGCCGACACCGCCGGCAGCACCGTGGATGAGGATCGTCTCATCCGGCTGGATGCGGCCAAGTTCGACCATGGCGTAGTAGGCCGTGAGGAACGCGACTGGGACCGTTGCCGCGGCAACCGGACTTACCGACTGCGGCAGCCTGGCGACGCCCGCGCGCGAGACGACGGCATGGGTCGAGAAGGCTGAGGATGCGATCGCCATGACGGCGTCGCCGACGACGAGGTCGTCGACGCCTGCACCGACGGCAATCACGTGGCCGGAGAGTTCCATGCCGATCGTCGCGCCTGCGAAACCGTCTTCGAGCGCTTCTTCCGGCAGCAGACCCATCGCCCACATCACATCGCGGAAGTTGAGGCCGGTCGCCGCAACCGCGACGACGACTTCACCCGGACCTGCGGCGGGAATGTCGCTTTCCTCCCAGTCGATGCTCCCCACCTGCGAGTTGACGCGCTGGCGGATCGTTGCAGCCTGGAAGCTATCGATTGCCGCGTGCGCATTGTCGATCGGACCCGGCACGGCGCGGATTTCGGAAAGCGCCGCCTCTTCTCCCTCGAGCAGCCACTCACGGTTGGCGCTGGCGCTGCCGAGCAGCGGAGACGCTGCCGCGATCTGCTCGATCGTGGTCGGAGAACCGTCGATATCGAGCGCGTGCACATCGAGGAACTCGTATTCGTTCTGAAGCACGCGGGCGAAGGCCCAGAGACCGGCATTGACGCCGTCGCTTGCAACCGTTGCGCCCGTTGCCCGGCTCGCGATCGGCGCTCCGCCCGGCGCGACGAGCACGAGCCGCGGGCGGCTATCGCCGGTCGGTTCGGCTCCGCCGACATGCTGGCGCAAGGCTTCGGCGAAGGCGCCGAGAGCAAGGATCTGAGTCTGCAGCGAAGCGGAATCGTCCGCCCGGGGTTGAGCGGTCGGCGACGCAAGGAAGATTGCCCGCAGCGGCTGTTCGCCAAGGGCCTCGAAGCCGCTGAGGAGTGCTGCCTTGTCGGCTGCGATGTCGCCGCTGAGATCGACCGGAATAGCCGGTGCCGAAGGCGCATTGCCCTTGTCGCCCGCGATCTGCAGCAGCAGATAGGCGCCGGTCACCGGTGCTTCGGCAGTCACGGAAGCCGCGGCGGCACCGCGCGCTTCGAGCAGGATGACATTGCCGCTCGCGCATTCGCGGTCGGCGATATTGACGTCGCGCAGATCGAGATCGCCGAGGCACTTCTGCCAGTGCGGCACGGCCGCAAGATTGCCGATCGGGAATTCCGCAGTCTGGCTGCGGGCGAACCATCCTTCGGAAAGTCCGAGGGCGAAATCGTTGAACAGCGACGGCGCGCTGACGGCCGCTATCAATCCGCCGGTGTCGCGCAGCGCCGAGCGAAGTGCGGTGCGCACCGCCACGTCGTCCTCGATCAGGCTGTAGAGCCCATCGGAAGCGCTGATGACGAGGTCGAAGGACGTCAGCGTCGCGAGTTCGCTCTTCTTGAGAATGCGCACATGGGCATCGTTCTCGAAGGCGAGCTCAAGGCCACGCTGGGCGTTGTCCCGCGCTTCGAAGACAGTGAGGCTTGCGCCGTGCTTTTCGGCGAGCGTCGCCAGGCGGCGGGTGAAGGCGGACGAAACGCTGCCGAGTTCGACGATGCGAAGGCGAGCGCCCGCAGGTTGTGCGGTGAGAGCTTTCTCGAGCGCTTCGAGCACGAATGCCATCCGTTCCCGGCTCGCTTCCGAGTGGACGGCCTGATGATCGAGCGTGGCATCGCTGATGAAGTTGGCGCCAAGGGCAGCCTCGTCGCCGGCCTGGAGAGCATCGAGGCGCGCAAGGGCCTCCGCATAGGCATTGTTGATCAACACCGCCTCGACGGCGCGGTCGGACCGCTCACCGTAGAGTTCGCGCAGGATCTCCGGGACGCCTGGCAAATTGAAGTCTTGAGCAACAGTCCAGATGCCGTCCTTGTGCTCGCAGAGACCGGCGTCTTCCAGCACATAGAGGCAGCTCGTCAGGAAACACTGGAAGGCAAAATCGCCAGGAAGGCTGTTGCCTTGGATGGTCGATCGGCCCTTGGCGAGCTTGAGGGCAATCTCCTGGCAGGCGCGATAGATGGCCGCATTGAAGAGCAACGTCGTGTTGTCGACGCCGGCTTCGCGGGCAGCAGGCATGGCGATCTTGATCGGCGCCGGCGACTTGGTCTGCAGGCCCGGCAGTGCCGCTTCGGATTGCACGGCCTCGTAGTGGAAGGACAGCGCATCGAGCGTCTTGTGCTTGCGCAGATAGGTCCGGCGGAAGCGGCAATCCTCGAAATGCGCGACCGGTGCGCCCGACTTGTCGAAGAAGTGGAATTTCGCCTTGATCGAATTGGCGCTGACGCGCTCGATCTCGATCATCGCGCGCGCGATCGGCTGGCTGCCGTTGACGACCCGCACCGAACCGAAGCGAACGGGGATATAGGGGGCGCCGCTCTTGTCGCCGGTGAAACGATCGAAGAGGGCGACGAGACCGTGGAAAGTCGCATCGACGGAGATCGGGTTCAAGGCGTAGGTGATGAGCGGGTGGCCGGCCGCATCAGGCGACTTCAGCTCGACATCGACCAGCCGATCGCCATAGGCGACCGCCTTGGCCAGCAGCTGGAAGCGCGGGCCGTAGTCGAGGCCGAACTGTTTCGCCGTCTCATAGGCGCGCCCAGGCGCGACCGTTGCGGTCTTCGCCAAGCCGGCGAGCGACGGATAGGCGCGCTCCTCGGCCGGCAATGGCTTGCGGCAGCGGGCAACTGCATGCACGGCCCAATCGTCTTCCGAAAGACGTTCGCGCGAGCGGATCTCGATGTCGCCGGTCTCCGGCGAAAGCACCGTCGACAGTTCCATGATCTTCGTATCGCTGAGCTCCAGCGGACGAACGATCTCCAGATTGGTGATCTCGACCTCGTCGCTACCGTAGAACTGCTGCGCGGCCGCAACGGCGATTTCGATGAAGCCGCTGCCCGGCAGGATCGCCTTGCCGTCGACCACGTGTTCGGCGAGGTCGGGGAAGAGATGGGCGTCGACGTGGTTCTTCCAGCTGCCGCTGTTCGGGTCGCTGCGCCAGCCGGTCAGGCGGTAGGGCTTGGCAGTCCGGCCGAAGAGGTCGGTGGCGTCGGTCGTAGCTGCGGGGCGCAGTTCGACGGGCTCGAACGGCAGGCTGGGCAGCGCGATCGATGCGTTGCGCTTGCCGAAGACACGGGCCGTGTCGACGACCGCGCCGTGCGCGACGGCACGCGCCATCGCCGCCGAGATCGGATCCTGGCCGGTTTCGCCGACGTCCCGCAGGAGGGTCGGCACGACCATGCCCGGGGCCGCGGCCTGCTTGATCGTCTCCTTCACATAGGACGACAGGATCGGGCGCGGCGAAATTTCGATGAACAGGCGGCAACCCATCTCGATTGCGGCCTCGGCCGCCGCCTGGAAGCGGACCGGCTCGCGCACGTTCTTCCACCAGTAGTCCGGGTCGAGCTGCGTGCCCTCGAGGGCGGCGCCCGTGACCGTCGAGAGGTAAGCGAGCTCGGTGCGGCGCGGTGCGATGTCCGGAATGTCGGAGAGGAAGGCGTCCTTCGCCCGATCGATGATCGGGTGGTGGAAGGGATAGTTGATGTCGAGGATCTGGACCGGGATCTTCGCCTTGCGTGCAGCGTCGCGGAAGGTCGAGATCTGGTCTGCTGGTCCCGATATCGTCACGGAGTTATGCGCATTGACCGCGGCGACGCAGAGGTCGTCGAGACCGCGCGCCTCGGCAAAGGCGCGAGCGGCTTCCTCGCCGAGCATAACGGCGGCCATGGTGCCGCTGCCGGCAAGCAGGTCCTGATGCAGCGAGCGCTTCGCCACGATCGAAACGGCGTCGACGAGCGACAGCGCGCCGGCGGCGTAGGCGGCTGCGATTTCACCGACGGAATGGCCGAACACCGCGACCGGCTTGATGCCCATGGCGACAAGCGAATCGGAGAGGGCAGCCTGGACCGCGAAGAGCAGCGGCTGCGCGATCTTCGTGTCGGCAAGCTTCTTGTCGAGATCGGGATCGGTGAGGAGATCGGTCAATGCGATGTCGGAGTGGAATTTGAACAGCGCGCTGACGGACGTGAAACACTGGCGGAAATGCAGGTTTTCACGGAAGGCTTCGACACCCATGCCGGCCCATTGCGAGCCGTTGCCGGAGAAGACGAAGGCGACCTTCGCGTCGCGGACGACGGCTTCGCCGACCTCGCCGATACCGGAACCCGGTTTTTCCAGGTGGCTGGCGATCGCGCGGACGATATCTTCGGGCTGGTCGCTGCGGGCGGCGAAGCGATGGCGCATATGGGTGCGGTTTGCACCCGATGCGGCGATCATTGCGCGCGCCTCACCCTTGGAAGCATGTGCGAAAGCCGTCTTGTAATCGCTGAGAAGCGCTTCCAGGCTCGATGCCGTGTGGGCGCTTGCCAGGAAGACATGGCCGGAAGACGACGGGTTCGACGTCCCTTCGTCGGCGGCCGGTTCCGGATCGCTGATGACGACATGTGCGTTGGCACCGCCGAAGCCGAAGGAATTGATGCCGGCGAGCCGGGCGCGTTTTCCCCGCAGGAGCTCGATCGGGTTTGCCGTGACGCGCACGTTGAGACCGTCGAAGTCGATGTGCTCGTTCGGCGTGTCGAAGTGCAGCGAGGCCGGCAGATAGTTGTTTTCGAGCGCCATCACGGCCTTCAGCATGCCGAAGAGGCCGGAAGCGGGCTCGGTGTGGCCGATGTTCGACTTGATCGACCCAATCGGCACCGGTGCCCGGCGCTTCGCGCCGATGACCGTTCCGATCGACCAGACTTCGGCGGGATCGCCGACCTTGGTGCCGGTGCCGTGGCCTTCGACGAAGGCGACCTGGTTGGCGTCGATGCCGTTGCCTTCGTAGATTGCCCTGAGCAGATTGGCCTGCGCCTCGCGGGAGGGGAGCGAAATGCCGTTGGTGCGGCCGGCCGAATTCACCCCGGTCGCGACGATCCGCGCGTAGCTGCGGTCTTTCTCGCGGCGGGCCCGGTCCGAGCGGCGCAGGATGAAGACAACGCCGCCTTCGGCGCGCACATAGCCGGCGCCGTCGTTGTCGTAGGCGCGGCAGAGCCCTTCCGGCGAAAGCATGCGCGCCTGCGCAAAGCCAACGAAGGGCAGGGGATGGGCGAGAATATTGACGCCACCGACGATCGCCGTGTCGATCTCGCCCAATGTCAATGCCCGCATCGCTTGGTCCAGCGCGACCAGCGAGGAAGAGCAGGCGGTATCGACCGTCATGCTCGGGCCGCTGAGCCCGAAGATGTGCGAGATGCGGTTCGATACGATCGACAGCGTGTTGCCGGTCATGAAGTAAGGGCCGGCGGCCGCCGGATCTTCGACCGTCAGGTTGGCGTGGTCGAGGCTCGATGCGCCGATGTAGACGCCGACATTCTCACCCTGCAGCGAGGTGGTCGAAATGTTGGCATCTTCGAGCGCGCGCCAGGCGAGTTGCAGCAATACGCGCTGCTGCGGATCCATATACATGGCTTCGCGCTGCGACATGCCGAACACGGCAGGGTCGAAATCATAGAGCTGGTCCAGGACGCCGGCGGCGAAGGAATAGGTCTTGCCCTGCGTGCCCATGACCGGATGCCAGAATCGCGCAACGTCCCAGCGATCCGATGGAATGCTGGTGACGGTGCACTTGCCCTGACGAAGAAGTTTGAACAACGCCGAAGGCGATTCTGCTCCAGGGGCGAGGCATGCACGCCCAATAATCTCAACAGCCATATATGATCGAACGCTCTAAACTGCCGTTAAAGTTGCATCTGCGATTGCGTGTCGAGGGACGAAATGCAATCGCCAATCGTCATGCTGCGGGGCTTTCCCCAGCTATATTCGTTCCGCCTCATTAGTCAGCTTTTAACTTAAAGTCCCTAGCTTTCAACCCTAAAGACTGAAGATATACACGCTGTCAACGCCAGTCCAAGGCGGATAGGGCGATAAACCACGCTCAAGGTAGAGAAGGTATGACCAGAAAGACGCGGCCCCAAATATTTTGGCCGTCTTGGTCTTCGGGTGACTTGTTGTGGGACGGCGATTGTGCTTTTCAGAGACCGGCGAATTCCCGGTCGGGAGAGGATGCGGCGCGGAACTGTGAGTAAAATCATGGCTGTGTCGAATTTGGAGTGTCGTAGTTGAAACGAGTCAGTGCCCTTCTGCTTTGTACCGCCCTCGTGGGATGCCAGGCTGTTCCGGGTGAAGGGCCGCTGGCCGGAGCGATCGTCAAGGATGCCGGCCATTCGGGCGCCGAGATCGGCCGCCAGAATGCGACCGTCTTCGATATCGTCGATGTGGACGGCCGCTCCGCGCGCCTCGTTTCCGACTATGTTTCTTCGACGCTTAACCGCCGCTTCGGCATTGGCGGCGGCGTCGGCCGAGTCGTGATCGGCGTCGGCGACCAACTCAGGGTCTCGATCTTCGAAGCCGGCAGCGATGGGCTCTTCTCAACGTCGGAGTCCAAGCAGACAAGCATCGATCTCGTCGTCCAGCCGGACGGCAAGGCCGCGATCCCCTATGTCGGTCCGGTCAGCTTCGCCGGCCTGACGCTGGAGCAGGCGCGCCAGGAGATCCTGGAGGCGCTGAAGCAGAAGGCGGTCGAGCCGGACGTCATCGTCACCAGCATGAGCACCGCATCGCGCAACGTCACGGTTTCCGGGGCCGTCGGCAAATCGTCGGTTGTACCACTCAGCCTCGTCGACGAGACGATCAACGAGGTCATCGCCAAGGCGGGCGGTCCCGTCGCGCAACCCTATGAGACCTATGTCACGCTGGTGCGCGGCAAGAAGACCGGTACGGTCCTCCTGAAGTCCATCATCGAACATCCGTCGGAAAACATCCACGTCAAGCCGGGCGACCAGATCTTCGTCACGCGGGATCCGCGTCGCTTCACCATCCTCGGTGCGGTCAAGGCCAACCAGCGCGTCGAGTTTGGCGCCAACGACCTGAACCTGCTCGAGGCGATGGGTCTTGCTGGCGGCGGCGCGGACTATACGCTCGATATGAAGGGCTATTTCATCTTCCGTTACGAAGAGCCTGACGTCGTCATGAGCCTGCTCGGCCAGCAACGCTTCAATGAGATGCTGCGCAAGGGCATGAAGACCGACAGCATGGGCCGCTATCCAATCGTCTACCGCTTCGACATGAGCAAGCCGGATAGCCTGATCGTCGGCCAGACCTTCCCGATCAAGAACCGCGACGTCATTTATGCCTCGCGCCATCCGTCGGTCGACTTCTCGAAGTTCCTCAACTTCATTGCGCAGCCGGTCGGCATTGCCAATTCCGGTTTCGCGATCGCCGACAACATCAACGGCAATTGATCCCGGTCAATGGCTTTATCCGGGGCGTCGGCCGCAAGGTCGGCGCCCCTTTGCTTATCTATCGCCCTGATTTCCAAACCCTACGGAAGCGACTTGTCGTCGCTCAAATTCTGTGATTGATCTTGGACTTAAATCGATTTTGGTGATCGATGGGCATAGGCAGGCAGGGATGAATTATGGCGGATAACGCGTTGATCGTCGTGGACATGCAGAACGATTTCTGCCCGGGGGGAGCGCTTCCCGTCGCAGGCGGCGATGAGATCGTGCCTATGGTCAATGGCCTGATTGGCCGTTTCGAGCATGTGGTGCTGACCCAGGACTGGCATCCCGCCGGCCATTCGAGTTTTGCCTCCAGCCATCCCGGCAAGGCACCCTTCGAGATGATCGCCATGCCCTACGGAGCGCAGACGCTCTGGCCGGATCACTGCATCCAGGGAAGCGCCGGTGCCGATTTCCACCCGATGCTCGAATGGACTCGGGCCGAACTCCTGATCCGCAAGGGCTTCCGGCCTCAGATCGACAGTTATTCGGCCTTTTTCGAAAACGACCGCCGGACGCCGACGGGTCTTGCGGGTTATCTCAGGGATCGCGGCATCAAGAAGGTGACGCTGTGCGGGCTGGCGACGGATTTCTGCGTGGCCTTTTCTGCGCTCGATGCGGTTGCGCAGGGTTTCTCGACGTCTGTCATTCTCGACGCCTGTCGAGGCATCGACCTCAACGGTTCGCTTCAAGCAATGGTCACGCGCATGCGCGATGCCGGTGTCGAGCTGGACTAGTGTCGAGCCTCGCCTTGATGAAGGAGCGATTTCACCAATGACGAAGACCGATATCGCCAGGCGTGTCTACAATCATGCCTGGAAGCTCGACCCGATCGTGCGCAGCCTGCTGGACACGGACTTCTACAAGCTGCTGATGCTGCAGATGATCTGGCAGCTTTATCCGGATGTCGATGCGACCTTCTCGCTGATCAATCGCACGAAGACGGTGCGGCTTGCCGACGAGATCGACGAGCAGGAACTGCGCGACCAGCTTGATCATGCGCGCGAACTGCGCTTCTCCAAGAAGGAGATGATCTGGCTCGCCGGTAACACGTTCTACGGTCGCAAGCAGATCTTCTCGCCGGAATTTCTTGCCTGGCTTGCCAACTTCCGCCTGCCGGAATACGAGCTGAAACGCAGCGATGGCCAGTTCGAGCTGACGTTCAGCGGCCGCTGGGCCGAGACCACCATGTGGGAGATCCCGGCGCTTGCGATCATCAACGAGTTGCGTTCGCGCTCGGCGATGAAGGGCCTCGGGCCCTTTACGCTCGATGTGCTCTATGCCCGCGCCAAGGCGAAGATGTGGTCCAAGGTCGAGCGCCTCCGGCAATATCCGAACTTGCGCATTTCCGATTTCGGCACGCGGCGCCGGCACAGTTTTCTTTGGCAACGGTGGTGCGTCGAGGCGCTGAAGGAAGGGATCGGAAGCTCCTTTTCGGGTTCCAGCAACGTGCTGCTTGCCATGGATACGGATCTGGAAGCGCTCGGCACCAACGCGCATGAACTGCCGATGGTGGCGGCAGCCCTTGCCCGCAACGACAAGGAACTGGCCGCCGCACCCTACAAGGTGCTGCAGGACTGGAATCAGCTTTATGGCGGTAACCTTTTGATCGTGCTGCCGGATGCCTTCGGAACGGCGGCATTCCTGCGCAATGCGCCCAAATGGGTCGCGGACTGGACGGGCTTCCGACCGGACAGCGCGCCGCCGATCGAGGGTGGTGAGAAGATTCTCGCCTGGTGGAAGAAGATGGGCAAGGACCCACGTGAGAAGCTCCTGATCTTCTCCGATGGCCTGGACGTCGACACGATCATCGAGACCTATCGCCATTTCGAGGGACGCGTGCGCATGAGCTTCGGCTGGGGCACCAATCTCACCAACGATTTCGCCGGTTGTGCCCCGACGGAAATCAGCGGCCTCAATCCGATCTCGATCGTCTGCAAGGTCAGCGAGGCCGACGGCCGCCCGGCGGTCAAGCTCTCCGACAATCCGCGCAAGGCCACCGGCGACCCGGCCGAGGTTAAGCGCTACCTCAAGTTCTTCGGCTCGGAAGATTTCGTCGAACAGGCCGTCAGGGTCTAGCCGCGAAGCGATTCCGTGTGAGCGGCTTTCCGGCTTTCCATCGCTCAAAAAGAAACCGGCAAACGCCGGTTTCAAAAGGGGATCAAAGATGTTGCGACTGTCCATCATCGCGATGTCAAATCTGGCAGTGGAATCTTAAGGTTGCGTTAAGGCGCCAACCTGCCGTTGCGTTTCATCTCTCTAAAACACGAAGATGTAGAGAAGAATGATGACGATCAGCGGCACGCCCATGAGCCAGAGAATGATGCCCTTCATTTGAAAGTCTCCGCGTGACTGCCTTTGAAACGGTAACGCGGTGTCGGGAGATACGTTCCCGGCGTCAGCTGGGCGGGATGGCGCCTCAGTTCATGGCCTGGACCCGGCCTCTCCCTTGCTCGCACAGTTTCATCTAACCTCCCGATGCGCCCGAGCAGCCGGTTCAATCGTGAAGACCGATTTAGGCTTTGCAGTGGACGTACAGGAGTTAAGCGTTTGAATGTCTTGAGAGAAAACTGGTGCTGCTAGAGAGATTTGAACTCTCGGCCTCTCCCTTACCAAGGGAGTGCTCTACCCCTGAGCTATAGCAGCATCTGGCGGCCGGTTCGTGTGTCAGCCGCATCAAGCGAGGGGGCTATTGCCATAGCTGAGCGGGGAGTGCAAGCCGGTTTTCAAAGTTTTTCGTGAAGACCTGTGAGAAAAGTCCCCGCCGCTTCCGAAGGCCCTGGTTTTGCGCTAATGCATGACCATGCAGATAGACGACAAAGATGGCGAAAAAAGCCGACCGGCGCCCGATGCGTTGCAGGCCGAAGGCAAGACGCGCCAGAAGAAGAAAAAGGATACGACCGAGGCGGACCTGAAAAAGGCGCGTCTTGCCAGGAACTTGCGCGACAATCTCCAGCGCCGCAAGCAGCAGATGCGGGCGCGCCGTTCCGGCGCCGCCGATGAGGCAAGCGGCCTTCCTGCCGCAAAAACGGACGAATCCCAAGATTAGTACGAAGGAGGGGCGGCATTCGCCGGCTCCTTCCCGTTTGCGGGCGGCTCAGCCGTCTGGCGTCCAATTGCATAAATGTCCTCGGTCGGGTTGGCCGAGGGTAGCGACTTCACGGTTATGGCGACCTTCGCGTCCGAATGGGCGCGCGGCGTTCAAGGCACTTCTAATTTCGCGGCGTCTCCACTAAAGAGGCGCCTTCAGACAACACAGTAAATTTTTGGAAAGGCGGGCCAAGCCCGTTCGAGAGGCCTCATGGATCGCATCAGGATTGTAGGCGGCAACCAGCTTAACGGCGTCATCCCGATTTCCGGCGCCAAGAATGCGGCCCTGCCGCTGATGATCGCGTCGCTTCTGACCGACGACACGCTGACGCTCGAAAACGTGCCGCATCTTGCCGATGTCGAGCAACTGATCCGCATCCTCGGCAACCATGGCGTCGACATCTCCGTCAATGGCCGCCGCGAACGCCAGAGCGAGAGCTATGCCCGCACCATCCATTTCACCTGCCGCAACATCGTCGATACGACCGCCCCTTACGAACTGGTCTCGAAGATGCGTGCAAGCTTCTGGGTGATCGGCCCGCTGCTCGCCCGTGAAGGCAAGGCACGCGTTTCGCTGCCGGGCGGCTGCGCCATCGGCACGCGCCCGGTCGATCTGTTTATCGAGGGGCTGACGGCGCTCAGCGCCAACATCGAGATCGACGGCGGCTATGTCAACGCGACGGCGCCGGAAGGCGGCCTGATCGGCGCGCGCTACACTTTCCCGAAGGTATCGGTCGGCGCCACCCACGTGCTGATGATGGCCGCGACGCTTGCAAACGGCACGACGGTGCTCGGCAACGCCGCGCGCGAGCCGGAAGTCGTCGACCTCGCCAACTGCTTGAACGCCATGGGCGCCAAGATCACCGGCCAGGGCACACCGACGATCACCATCGAAGGTGTGCGTTCGCTTTCCGGCGCCCGCCACCGCGTGCTGCCGGACCGGATCGAGACCGGAACCTATGCCATGGCCGTTGCCATGACTGGCGGTGACGTCATCCTCGAAGACACCAATATGGCGCTGCTCGACACTGCATTGGAAGCGATCCGTCGGGCCGGTGCCGAGATCACCGAGACCAACAGCGGCATCCGCGTCGTGCGCAACGGCGCCGGCATCAAGCCGGTCGATATCGTCACCGATCCCTTCCCGGGTTTCCCGACCGACTTGCAGGCGCAGTTCATGGGCCTGATGACCAAGGCGAATGGCACCTCGCATATCACTGAAACGATCTTCGAAAACCGCTTCATGCACGTGCAGGAACTGGCCCGCCTCGGCGCCAAGATCTCGCTCTCCGGCCAGACGGCCAAGATCGAGGGCGTCAGCCGGCTGAAGGGCGCGCCGGTCATGGCGACAGACCTTCGTGCATCGGTCTCGCTCGTCATCGCCGGTCTTGCTGCCGAAGGCGAAACCATGGTCTCGCGTGTCTATCATCTCGATCGCGGCTTTGAACGGCTCGAGGAAAAGCTCACCCGTTGCGGCGCGCATGTCGAGCGCGTTAGCGACTGATTTGATCGGTTGCGCCTGATACCGTTGCGGTTTCAGGCGCAACATCCTATGTCCATTTCAATTGTGGCACGGAAGATGTGCGGCGAAACGAAAGGAATGGACGGCATGAATGGTCTGAAGCTGCTGGCGCTCGACGAGGAAGATCTCGCTGTCGTCTCCGCCCATGTCCAGGACGCCGTGTTCAAGGTATCGGGTCTCGAATACGACGCCCGCCGCAAGCAGTTCTCGCTCGTCGTCAACCGCTTCGTCTGGGAGACGGCCGACGGCAAGCGGCGCTCTTTCGAGCGTCGGCGCGCGCTGCTCCTGTTCAAGCGGGTGAATGCGGTCCGCTCGGTCGGCTTTGACCGGCGCGACGATGAAACGGTGCTCGACCTGCTGGCGCTCAAGTTCACGGTCAGCGGCGAGGGGCCGGAAGGCACGCTCGAACTGGTTCTTGCCGGCGATGCGTCGATCGCGCTTGACGTCGAATGCATCGAAACGCAGCTTGCGGATACCGGCGGGGCGTGGGAAACCGCTTTCAAGCCCAAGCATCCCGAAGGTGCTTGAGCCCGCTACTGCATAATTCCTTAAATCGGCATCGATTTAAGGGCAAAATTATGCAGCAGCTTTAAAGTGTTACAGCGACCCTAGCGCGCCTTACAAAGACGCGCGGCGCTGTAGACCCGAACGACACTGGCATACAAGGACGTCCCCTTTGGCAATCAGGCTCAATTTTCTCGATGATGACTTCGAACAAAAGTTCGCGTCATTCCTGACGACCAAGCGTGAGGTGTCCGAGGACGTCAATGCGGTGGTCAAGGCGATCATCGACGACGTGCGCGCGCGCGGTAACGCGGCGCTTGCCGAATACTCCAAGCGTTTCGACGGCGTCGATTTCGCCGTAACGCCGATGGCCGTCAGCGCCGCCGAGATCGATGCGGCGATCCAGGCGGTCGAGCCGGAGGTTCTGGGCGCGCTCAAGGTCGCAGCCACCCGTATCGAGGCGCACCATGCCCGCCAGCGCCCGAAGGATGATATCTACGAGGACGCCATGGGCGTCGGCCTCGGTTCGCGCTGGACGGCGGTCGATGCCGTCGGCCTCTATGTGCCTGGCGGTACGGCGAGCTATCCGAGCTCGGTGCTGATGAATGCGCTGCCGGCGAAGGTGGCGGGCGTTCCCCGCATCGTCATGGTGGTGCCGGCAACCGGCGGTGAGATCAATCCGGCGGTGCTTGCCGCAGCGAGGCTTGCCGGCGTTGAGGAAATCTACCGTATTGGTGGCGCGCAGGCCGTTGCCGCCCTTGCCTATGGCACCGAGACGATCGCGCCGGTCGCCAAGATCGTCGGCCCGGGCAATGCCTATGTGGCCGCCGCCAAGCGCCAGGTCTTCGGCACAGTCGGCATCGACATGATCGCCGGCCCGTCCGAAGTGCTCGTGATCGCCGACGGCGACAACGATCCCGACTGGATCGCCGCCGATCTCCTCGCTCAGGCCGAGCACGATGTCGGCGCCCAGTCGATCCTGATTACCGACGATCCGGCCTTCGGCCAGGCGGTCGAGGATGCGGTCGAGCGGCAACTGAAGACGCTGCCGCGCGCCGATACCGCATCTGCGAGCTGGCGCGACTTCGGCGCCGTCATTCTCGTTCCCGATCTCGAAAAGGCCGTGCCGCTGGCCAACCGCATCGCCGCCGAACATCTCGAACTGGCGCTCGCCGATCCCGAGCCGATGATCGCCAAGATCCGCAATGCCGGCGCGATCTTCGTCGGCCGTCACACGCCGGAGGTCATCGGCGATTACGTCGGCGGCTCCAACCATGTGTTGCCGACGGCGCGCTCGGCGCGCTTTTCCTCCGGCCTCGGCGTGCTCGACTACATGAAGCGCACGTCGATCCTGCGGCTTGATCCGGAGCAGTTGCGGATCCTGGGGCCGGCGGCGATCGTGCTTGCCAAATCCGAGGGCCTTGAGGCCCATGCGCGCTCCGTCGCCATCCGCCTCAATCTCGGGGACGCTGGATGAAGGCGGACCGCAACCTGCGCCTCTGCGATGTCGTTCTGGACGAGACCATCGGCCGCTCGACGCCTGACGTGGAGCACGAGCGCGCGGTTGCGATCTTCGATCTGCTCGAAGAGAACCTGTTCGAACCCGTCGGCCATCCTGGCGGACCCTACAGGCTCAATCTCTCGCTCGTCGATGCGAAGCTGGTCTTCGCGATCTCGACCGAAAAAGGTGGCGACGTCGCCACCCACATCCTGTCGCTGACGCCGTTCCGCCGGATCGTGAAGGACTACTTCATGATCTGCGAAAGTTATTATGAGGCGATCCGCTCGGCGACGCCAAGTCAGATCGAGGCGATCGACATGGGGCGCCGCGGCATCCACAACGAGGGTTCGCAGACCCTGATGGATCGCCTGTCCGGCAAGATCCGGCTGGACTTCGACACCGCCCGCCGCCTGTTCACGCTCGTCTGCGTGCTCTATTGGCGCGGGTAGAGGCGGGAACCGGCATGACGGGAACCGAGGCACCGCAGTTGAAAACGCCCCGCTCGGTCCTCTTCATGTGCGGCATGAATGCTATCCGCTCCCCGATGGCCGAGGCGCTTGCCAAGGCGGCGCTGCCAGCGGGCACCTATGTCGCCTCCGCCGGTGTCCGGCACGGCGAACGCGATCCCTTTGTCGACGTGGTCATGGCCGAGGTCGGCCTGAGCCTTGGCCGTCACCAGCCCCACACGCTGGACGAACTCGAAGACGATTACTTCGACCTTATCGTCACCTTGGCGCCCGAGGCGCACCACAAGGCGCTCGAATTGACTCGCTCGATGGCCGTCGACGTGGTCTACTGGCCGACGCCGGACCCGACGGTGGCCGTCGGCACCCGCGAGCAGATCGTCGATGCGTACCGCGCCGTACGCGATCACCTTTCGACGCTGATCAAGCATCGGTTGGTCGGCTCGCACAGGCGAGGGAAAACTTAGGAGCTTCATCGAAATCCGTAGCTGGTTTCCGACGACGGCTCTTTTGCATGTCTTCTTAGATCCCAAGCGATTTGAGGCTAAAGACATGCAGCGGTTCAAAGTGCTATAGCGACCTCCGCGCCTCTGATAGGACGCGCGGCGCCGTAGCCGTCACAAAAGCGCAAAAGCCGGTGTTAGACGGTTCACAAATCCTCGTCGATTGTGTAGTTTCCGGCGAATTTTTCGGGATGCCTGACGTATCCCTAAGCAAAGATGGAAAGAACAGTCCTACATGGCGAAAGAAGAAGTCCTTGAATTTCCGGGCGTGGTCACGGAATTGCTTCCCAATGCGACCTTCCGTGTGAAGCTCGAAAACGAGCATGAGATCATTGCTCACACGGCGGGCCGTATGCGCAAAAACCGTATCCGCGTGCTGGCCGGCGACAAGGTTCTCGTTGAAATGACCCCGTACGACCTCACCAAGGGCCGTATCACCTACCGCTTCAAGTAAGCCGCTCCGGCTCTACGCAATTCCTGGAGCATTTCCGCTTTCTTCTTCGAATCGCGAAAACGCTCTAACCTTCGGTTGGATTGCAATTCCAGACGCAAAACCGCCTAACGCATTTTTGCTGGAATTGCTCTGGAGTGACGGCTCGTTCCGATGACAGTGGCCAAGAAACTGATACTGGCGTCCGGCTCGCCGCGTCGCGTCGAAATTCTGGCGCAGGCGGGCATCGAGCCCGCGCGCCTGATGCCGATGGATCTCGACGAGACGCCGAAGCGTGCCGAACATCCGCGTTCGCTCGCAAGGCGCCTGTCGGCTGAGAAGGCGCGGGCGGCACTTGCCGCGATCAAGGGCGAGCCCGGCTGGGACGGAAGTTATATCCTGGCGGCCGATACGGTCGTCTGCGTCGGTCGGCGTATCCTGCCGAAGCCGGAACTCGTCAGCGAAGCCTCCAGCGCCCTGCACCTTCTCTCCGGCCGCAGCCATCGCGTCTATACCGGCGTGTGCCTGATCACCCCGGACAAGACGCTCAGGCAGAAGGTGGTCGACACCAAGGTGCGCTTCAAGCGCCTGTCCGGTTTCGATATCGAAAGCTATCTCGCCTCGGGCCAATGGCGCGGCAAGGCGGGCGGCTACGGCATCCAGGGCATTGCCGGCAGCTTCGTGGTAAAACTCGTCGGTTCCTACAGCAACGTCGTCGGCCTGCCGCTCTACGAAACCGTCAGTCTGCTTGTCGGCGAAGGCTATGACGTGCACAATCGTTGGCTGGAAGGCTGAAACCGGTGACCGAGGAGACGAAGAAGAGCGGTTCGAACGTCGCGCCCCTGCGGGCGCCTCGACCCTGTCCGGAATGCGGGCGGCCGTCGCATCGGGAGCACTATCCCTTCTGCTCCGATCGCTGCCGCAACGTCGACCTCAACCGCTGGCTCTCCGGCTCCTATGCCATTCCGGTTGCCGACGACGAGTCGAAGGCCGACGACGACGACCGCTGAGGCGTAGCGCTGCGGCCGGGGCGTAGGCCCGGCCTTCCCCTCCGCACACCTCTTTGCCGTGAAGGACGCCCGAAAGATCCTGCGCGCCGGCAGGTGAATGCGGCCGCCATTTTCGGTCTCCGAAGACGGCTTCTCTCGCGGAGCGTACGAGGGGAGCGAACACGATCTGCCTGAATCTCTTTGTCTTTTTGGTTTTATCAACTGTCCACAGGATTTCGGTCAAAAAACTTTCATTTGGCGCTGGACACCGCCGAACAAGATGCTATAACCCCGCTCGCTTCCGGGGCAAACAGAAGCGCCCCGATGGTTCCGCAAGGGACCGCTGCCAGAAACGGCAGGATGCCCGGATAGCTCAGTTGGTAGAGCAGCGGATTGAAAATCCGCGTGTCGGTGGTTCAAATCCGCCTCCGGGCACCATTTTTCTTCTCGAAAATCTGGTTTCCATGGACGCTTGAAGCGTCAATGACGCGGTCCGTCCAGAAGATTTTCAAGGAAGCCAGAGATTGGTTCAGGACAAGAGATGGCCGCGTGCGCTGGAACCCGTTCGTTGCCACCTCGTTTCCCAAATCGGCCTGGAAGCGAATGTTCGTAGCAATCGACTTTCGACGCTGATGGCCACCATCGAAGTGGCGTCGGAGCATCCTGCAACTGTTTCCGTTGAGTGGTCGCGTCTGCGCGAAGGGAGCGCGATGACGAGGGCATGCCAGCCGAGCGTTGAGTAGGCTTGCGAAATGGGTCCGGCCGTTCGCTGAACCTGGCATCGATCCTCCTTTTTACCGCAGACGAGAATGGGCGGCTGTCACCTGCGTTACACGTCCGTCGCAGCTTCCGCCTATTCTCACGCCCGGGAGGACCTGAGCGGCGAATGTCTTCGCCGCGTCATCGATGCCACGAAACCGCAATAAAAACAGGGTCGTGGCAGGGTCAACCGAGGATTAGAAATGCGTAAATTTGCCAGGCTCTCTTTAGCAACGCTCGTCGCAGCAACGATCGCCACCGGCGCGCCTGTTCCCGCTCTCGCAGGAGGCAGCTACTACAAGGGCGTGAGAAGTACAATCCGCCTGGAAAAACGGTAAACCGCCCGCCGCCGAGAAACGGTTCCTACTACAAGGGCATCATGCGCAAGTAGGAAGGGCACGTGAGAGGATGCCGATGGGCCGAATTGCCGTTAGGCTATCGACCGCCGGTCAGCCTCTCAGGCGGTGACATCCATGAAAACAGGAAAGGGCGCCGTGGCGCCCTTTCGTTTCAGATCAGAACATGACTGAGGATATCGCCTTCGCTGACCACCAGGTTCGGCGGATGACCGTTGCGCAGGTAATGCTTGCGGTCGCTGTCGGCAGTAATGAACACGGCGGTGCGGGCAATCTCGTCCGCTGTCATTTGTGGCGTTGGCGGAACGACGGCGATATCGGAGCGTAGGCCAAGCTCGCGCAACAGTGCCTCGATCGCGCTATGGTCGTCCACGCCGTGAAGGACGAGCCGATCGATTTCCGCGATCGCGTTCGTGTGCCACGTGACGGTTTGAAGAGCGACCAGGAGGGGCAGCGCCCCTCGTACCTGCTGCACGTCGGGATGGTGCTCGAAACCGCCCAGCATCAGCCGCGTGTAGAGTTCATAGGCGCGAACGTAGTCCTTCTTCATCATCCACATGCGCAAGGCGACGCTCATGCGGACCATGGTGAAGTCCTTGATCTGCGCGTCGAGGTAGGCGCGGCGATCGGCAGTCAGCTTCACAGCGCCGCGTTTGGCGCCGCTATAGAGGAAGTATTCAAGGCCGCCGCGATAGGTGTCCCAGCCGGTCAGCGTTTCAGCGTGGCCAGCCTGCGGCCGATCGCGGATGATCTTGGACCGTACCACCTGACGATAGAACGGCTTCTTCAGGAAGGCGACGGCGCCCAGTTCCAGAAAATGCGCGAGATAGGCGAAGGCCCAATAGGCGAAGTGCCGGGGTGCCCAAGCGGAGCGCAGAGCCGAGGTCCGGTAAATGCCGATCTCGGGAAAGACGTGTCGGTCGATGAGAAAATCGAAAACCGGCTCGAATTCCCGTTTCTTGAATTTCGTATCCCTGTCGACCGAGTAGAATGGTGCTCCGTCACGTCCGTCGATCTCGTCATGCGTGTACCAGGGCGCAAAGCAGGCGGTCACTTCGGGATTGAGGTCCAGATAGCGGATCGCCTCGCGCAAGCCATCGTTGATGAGCACGTCGTCGTCAGCGAGGTAGAGGGCGTACTCACCGACCGCGCGGCTGACGGCGCTGATGACGTTGGAAATCGCGCCGAAATTCTCCGACTGGCGGAAATAGCGGATTGGCAGCCCCTTGGCGATAAAGCGATCGACGATCTCCCGGGTGCTGTCGGTCGAGGCATTGTCGGAGATGACGATCTCGTACTTGCAGGAGAATTGGTAGAGTTCGACGAAGTAGTCGAGCGCCTTTTCGAGGAAGGGCGCGCGGTTATAGGTGGGAATGCAGATGCTCAGCTTAACCTGGCTCACTCGCCTCTCCATTGTCAGTCACATGCGACATCGGGCTCTCGGCAGACCGTTCGCATCGCGTTTGCTTGCGCCGCCGGCACGAATACAGCAGTGGCTGGCGATGCATCGGCAGGAGCTGGACACCTCCAGGCGCAAGGGGCAATGCGTGGAGGGCCTACCGACGTTCCCTTATTCCGCTTCGATCTTGCGTGAGCCTTATCTTGAATGGAGGTCGGGCAGCGGACGACGGTTACAGAGGGCGAGCAGAACCCCTGTTAGCGATTTGTTAACCATGCTGGGGGCAGTCTCGATGGCTGTACAACGACGCTCGAACCCCGTGTCATCGAGCGCCCCCCCAAAAGCAGACGCATTCGTTCATTCCTGAGGGAGCAGAGACGAGGATGTACGAAATGGCAGCGCATATGATGAAGATGCTGATGAGCATCATGGCCGCGCTGTCGCTCGGCTCGCTGCTGTTTCTGATGGCCGTTCTCTAACAACGGCCGGAAGTTCGGGCGGCGCGCCCGTCAGGGGAAGAAGTGGAACTGGTCCCAGCTCTCGTGCGGTACATTAAGATGCGCGGCGCTGTAGGTGCTCCGCGTCGGTACGGCACCTGAACTTCAGTTTGTACCACTCCCCCTTGCTGCGGAAGATCGCGGCGATGACCTTGTCCGGTTTGAAGGTTGACTTGTCGGCGTTGATGCGTGGACCCGGCAAATCACTCCCGGACGCGCCTGCGGTTTCAGCTAAGCATTGTGGCCATTCCAATGGGCGGGGATCACGCTTCGGAAACGTCGATCCACTCGGCGCCCGTCAGTTCGACGATCCGGGCGGGGCTGATATGCACGGCCGCATTGGTGGCGCCGGCCGCCGGCACGACGATGTCGTAGGCCTTCAGGGACTCATCGCAATAGATGCTGTGCGGCTTGGCAAGGCCGAAGGGGCAGACGCCGCCGACCGGATGCCCGGTCTCCGCTTCCACTTCGTCGAAGCCGAGCATGCGGGCCTTGGTGCCGAAGCGGGCCTTGTACTTCTTGTTGTCGAGGCGGGCGTCGCCGCGCGTGACGATCAGGATCACTTCGTCGCCGACACGCAGCGCCAGCGTCTTTGCGATCTGCGCCGGCTCGACACCGTGGCCCTCAGCCGCAAGCGCAACCGTGGCGGTGCTCTGTTGCAGCTCGATGACGTCGATGTCGGGGGCGTGCTGGGAAAAGAAGTCTTTGACGGAGGCAAGGCTCATGGCGAACGGTTCACGTTATCAAAAAAAATCTAGCGCGATCGGCCGCGGGGCGAAGATCATGTTCTGCGCCGGGCGCGCAAATCTCTCAATCGTCGTTGGAGGCGTCAAGGTCTTCCGGGCGAAGACCTTCCTGCTGCGGCGGAAGGTAGCCGTGGCTGGTGAACCAGTTCTCGAGGATTGCGATGATCGCCTGGTCTCGCGTCTGCATGCCTGGATGATCTGCGATGAAAGACTTGAGCGCCGTTTCGATCTTGTCGGTGTAAAGCGCGTTCATGCTTGCCTCCCTCTGGCAATATGCGATTTCCGTCCGGTGACCCGTCCAGCAGATTACAGTGCTACAGCCCCCTTCGCGCGTCCAGATGGAACGCAGGCGCAAAAGGATGACCGCGCCGGTCTGGATCACGCCTGTTTGACGATGCGGATCAGCACAAGGAGAATGATCGCGCCGATCGTCGCGTGCAGGATTGCGGAGAGAATGCCGCTACCGAGGCTGATGCCGATCGCCGGAAAGAGGAAGCCGGCGATGAAAGCGCCGATGATGCCGACGACCATATTGCCGATGAGGCCGAACCCGCCGCCCTTGACGATGAGGCCGGCGAGCCAGCCGGCCACTGCGCCGACGATCAGGAAGACGAGAATGCTTTCAATGCCCATGAATTGTCCCCTTTCCATTGGATCTCGATTGGAAAGATAGATCAGGAATCGAAATCAGATAGGGGGCAATTTCATCGCACGGCGATTTTTTGAGCGGTCGGGCCCAGGCGGCAGCGCCGGTCCCCGCGGGCACGGCGCCGCTCGATGGTATCAGACGATGCCGCCACCGCCGCCGGCAACGGCCGGGCGCTCAGCCGCGACTTTCGCGCGGTAGCCGCTGTGGCGATAGGCCGCGACGGGCGCCACCGCCCCGCCATTCTCAAGTCGCGCCATTGCAAGGATCGGCTCGACGTCGGTGCGGAAGGCGGTCTTCAGCGTTTCGCTCGCCATCAGGGCGTCGTTGTCTTCCTGGCAGCCTTCGAGCGCCTTGCGGTCGACGATCAGCGCCTGCGCATAGGCGCGGCAGACCTCGGTCGCGCTCGTCATCAGGCTCTCGATCGGATCGGTGACATTGTGGCTCTGGTCGAGCATATGCGCGGGCCTGAAGCCCTTGGCGCCGCGCGTTTCCGCATCCACCAGCTCGTTGAAGACGAGGAACAGGCGGTAGGGATCGATCACGCCCGTGTCGAGATCGTCGTCGCCGTACTTCGAATCGTTGAAATGGAAGCCGCCGAGCTTGCCGAACTGGATGAGGCGGGCAACGATCATTTCGATATTGACGTTGGGCGCATGGTGGCCGAGGTCGACGAGGCAGAAGGCCTTGGGGCCGAGCTCCTGGGCGATCAGGTAATTGGTGCCCCAGTCCTGGACGACGGTCGAATAGAAGGCCGGCTCGAACATCTTGTGTTCGGTAAAGACGCGCCAGTCATCAGGCAATGCCGCATAGACCGATTTCATCGCATCGAGATAACGCTCGAAGGCGCGGGTGAAATTGCTCTGGCCGGGAAAGTTCGAGCCGTCGCCGACCCAGACGGTCAGCGCCTTCGAACCGAGCTGCCGGCCAATCTCGATGCATTCGAGATTGTGTTCCACCGCCTGGCGGCGCGTGGCGGCGTCCGTATGCGACAGCGAACCGAACTTGTAGGAATGTTCCTGGCCAGGCGCGTCGGAGAAGGTATTGGAGTTCATCGCGTCGAAGCCGAGGCCGAGCGACGTGCCTTTCTGCTTCAGTTCCGAGATGTCGCTGACCTTGTCCCAGGGGATATGCAGCGAGACAGTCGGCGTCGCCCTGGTCAATTGCTGGATGACCGCGCAATCCTCGAGCTTGTCGAAGATGTTGCGCGGCTCGCCCTTGCCGGGGAAGCGGGCAAAGCGCGTGCCGCCGGTGCCGACGCCCCAGGAGGGGACGGCGACGCCATAGGCGGCGACCTTGCGCTTGATCTCGTCGATCGCGAAACCGCGCCGGTCGAGCCGCTCGCCGAGGCTCTCATAGTCCCGGCGAAGTGCCGCAAGACGGCTGTCGTTCTCCGCCTCGACCGTTGCCTGGCTGATCATGGTGGTCGTCATGGCGCTCTCCTCGATCAACGCGTGAACGACTGGGCGTTGCCCGCGTCGACATTGATGATGTTGCCTGTCGATTTCGCCGACATGTCGGAGGCAAGGAAATAGATCGCCTCGGCGATGTCCTCCGGGAAGACGCTGAGTTTCAGCATCGAACGCTCGCGATAATGCGCTTCCAGGTCGTCGACATCCATCTTGTAGGCGGCGGCGCGCTGCTCCTTCCATTCGCCCGTCCAGATCTTCGAGCCGCGCAGCACCGCGTCCGGATTGACGACATTGACGCGGATCTGCGCTGCCGCGCCCTCGAGCGCCAGGCAGCGGGCGAGATGGATCTCGGCCGCCTTGGCGGTGCAATAGGCCGAGGCTCCGGGCGAGGCGGCAAGGCCGTTCTTGGAGGCGACGAAGACGACGTTGCCGCCGGCCTTCTGCTGGCGGAAGATGCGGAAGGCCTCGCGCGAGACGAGGAAATAGCCGGTTGTCAGGATCTCGATGTTCTTGTTCCAGAGCGCCAGTGTCGTGTCCTCGACTGCGGCGGAGGAAGCAAGGCCGGCATTGGAAACGAGGATGTCGAGGCCGCCGAAGGCGAGCAGCGTGTCGCGGAAGCCGTTCTCGACGGCTTCTTCGCTGGTGACGTTCATGCTGACGGAGCGCACGAAATCCGTGCCGTAGCGTGCGGAAAGCTCGCTCGTCGCGCCGGCGAGCGCAGCCTCGTCGATATCGGCCAGCACCACGCAGGCGCCTTCCTGCATCAGCCGGTTGGCCGTGGCCTTGCCGATGCCGCCGGCGCCGCCGGTGACGAGCGCGATGCGGCCCGCAAGGCTCTTCGGTTTCGGCATGCGCTGGAGCTTGGCTTCTTCGAGCAGCCAGTATTCGATGTCGAAGGCCTCCTGTTCCGGCAGGCCGACATAGGTGGAGACGCCGGAGGCACCGCGCATGACGTTGATGGCGTTGACGTAGAATTCGCCGGAGATGCGGGCGGTTGCCTTGTCCTTGGCAAAGGTGATCATGCCGACGCCGGGCACGAGGTAGACGACCGCGTTCGGGTCACGCATGGCAGGGCTGTCGGCATGCTTGCAGCGCTCGTAATAGGCCGCATAGTCGGCGCGATAGGCGGCGATCGCCTCAGGCAGCGCGGAAAGCGTCCTGTCGATATCGGGATTGGCCGGATCGAAATCGATCACCAGCGGCCGGATCTTGGTGCGCAGGAAATGGTCGGGGCAGCTCGTACCCAGCGCCGCGAGCGGCCTCAGGTCGCGCGCGGTAACGAAGTCGAGCACCGCCTGGCTGTCGTCGAAATGGCCAACCTTGCGCTCGTCGGCGCTGATCAGCCCGCGGATGACAGGCAGCAGCTTGCGGGCGACATCGGCGCGGGCGTCGTCGTCGAGCACCGGCTTCACCGCGCCGCCGAAGGCGGGCTTGGTGTTTTCGGCTTCGAACCAGGCGATCGCCTTGTTGATGATCTCGATCGTCGTCTCATAGGCTTCCTTGGCCGTGTCGCCCCAGGTGAAGAGGCCGTGGCTTTCGAGCACCACGCCGCGTGCCTTGGGGTTTTCCAGGCAGAACTTCTCCAGCCACAGGCCGAGCTCGTAACCCGGACGCTTCCAGGGCAGCCAGCCGATGTCGTCACCGAAGATCTTCGCGGTCAGCTCGCGGCTGTTCTGCGATGCGGCGATCGCGATGATCGCGTCGGGATGCATGTGATCGACATGCTTCTTCGGCACATAGGCGTGCAGCGGGGTATCGATGGAGGCGGCGCGTGGGTTGAGGTTGAAGGTGCAGTGCGGCAGGTAGCCGACCATCTCGTCTTCGAACGCGATGCCACGATAGATCGACTTCAGCGCGTTGAGCTTGTCCATGTAGAGCGTCGCGAAGCCGTCGAGCTTGATCGTGCCGACGTCGCCGCCCGAACCCTTGACCCAGAGAACTTCGACCGTGCCGCCGCCGAGCGGATCCTTCTCCATCACCTTGGCCGAGGTGTTGCCGCCGCCGTAATTGGTGATGCGCTTGTCGGAACCGAGCAGGTTGGAGCGGTAGAGCAAACGCTCGGATTCGCTCATGCCGGCAGCCTTTGCCTCGTCCCAAAGGTTTGCAAGTCGTGCGCCCTGCTGCTTGTCGAGCATCTCGAATTCCTCCCGGTCTGATGCCGCGCGGCTTGGCGGCCGCGCAGAGATGTGGTTGGCATCAGATCATAGGACTTGAGCGTTAAAGTCAATCAAAAACGATCAAGTCCGCGCATAGTGCACTGCACAATGAAAAAATATGATTGATTGTGATTGACAATGGTCGATCGTGATGGAAGCATTGCTGGTATCGGAGGAGCGCATGCACGAAAAAGAAAGACACCGGATCATTCTGTCGGCGGTTCAGGAAAAACCCGTCGTCACCGTCCAGGAACTGGTCGATCTGACCGATAGTTCCGAGGCGACGATCCGGCGCGACATCGCGGCGCTTCACGTGCAGAAGAAGCTGCGCCGCGTGCGCGGCGGCGCCGAGGCGATCAATCCGCCGCAGTTCGTCGGGCTTGCCGGCCGTCCGTTCAAGGTCAACGAGGGGCTGCATGCCCGCGAGAAGCAGGCGATTGCCAAGGAGGCGGTGGCGCTCTGCGAGGATGGCGAGCCGATCATCATCAATGGCGGAACCACCACCTTCCAGATGGTGCATTTCCTCAGCAATCGCCGCATGCAGGTGTTCACCAATTCCTTCCCGATCGCCGAGCATCTGCTGAAGCACTCGAAGAACACGGTGATGCTGTCGGGCGGCACGATCTACCGCGAACAGAACATCATCCTCAGTCCCTTCGATAACGACGTGACGCGCAACTTCTATGCGCGCCGCATGTTCATGGGCGCTCAAGGGCTGGGGCCGCTCGGCCTGATGGAGGCCGATCCGCTTCTGATCCAGGCGGAACAGAAGCTCATCGACCAGGCCGACGAACTCGTCGTGCTGGTCGACTCGTCGAAATTTCACAAGCGCTCCAGCCTCATCCTCTGCGGGCTGAAGCGGATCGCCACGGTGATCACGGATTCGGGCATCGAGGACAGGCATGCCGCGATGCTTGAAAATGCCGGCGTGAGGCTGATCGTTGCCAGCAGCAGGGCCGGCATGGATGCGGAGAACATGTCCTCGTCCGCCTGAGGCGGGCGAGGTGAGGGGAAGGTGACGGTCACGGTCAATGAGGGGCCGGGTCGTTGCCGAACGGAGGAAGTCGCGCCGGATGCGTGTTTCGCGCACCGGTCAATGGGAGGAAATGAGCATGAAGATCCTGAAATCACTGATGGTCACGGCCGCTGTTTCGCTGGCGCTGATGGCCAATGCCGCACATGCGGAAAACAAGAAGATCGCCCTTGTCGTCAAGGCGCTGGGCATCGGCTTCTTCGAGGCTGCCAACAAGGGCGCCCAGGAAGCGGCCAAGGAATTGGGCGATGTCGAGGTGATCTACACCGGCCCGACCTCGACGACGGCGGAAGGCCAGATCGAAGTGATCAATTCGCTGATCGCCCAGAAGGTTGATGCGATCGCCGTCTCCGCCAACGACACCGACGCCCTGGTGCCGGCGCTGAAGAAGGCGATGGACCGCGGCATCAAGGTGATCTCCTGGGATTCCGGTGTCGCCAAGGAAGGCCGGATGATGCATCTCAACCCGTCCTCGAATGCGCTGATCGGCAACATGATCATCAAGCTTGCCGCCGACAACCTGCCTGAGGGCGGCGACGTCGCTGTGCTGTCCGCTTCGGCAACCGCGACCAACCAGAACACCTGGATCGCGGAGATGAAGAAGGTCCAGGGCAACTACAAGGGCATCAACGTCGTTGCCACCGTCTATGGCGACGACCTTGCCGACAAGTCCTATCGCGAGACGCAAGGGCTCATCCAGTCCTATCCGAACCTGAAGGCGATCATTGCGCCGACCTCCGTCGGCATCGTCGCAGCGGCGCAGGCCGTCACCGACGCCGGCAAGATCGGCCAGATCAACGTCACCGGCCTCGGCCTTCCCTCGGAAATGGCCGGCCACGTGAAGTCGGGCGCCTCCAAGTCCTTTGCGATCTGGAATCCGATCGACCTCGGCTATTCCGCGACGATGCTTTCCTACGACCTGATCAACGGTGCGGAGGCCAAGCCTGGTGCCGAGTTGAAGATGGGCCGCATGGGCACGGTCAAGCTCGATGACAACAATGAAGGCGCCATGGCCGATCCGTTCGTCTACGACGCCAAGAATGTCGAGGAATTCGCCAAGATCTTCTGATCTGGCGAACGATCAAAGCGACGCTGCCCCTCATCCGCGCGGTGAGGGCTGCCCCTCATCCGCCTGCCGGCACCTTCTCCCCGCTCGCGGGGAAAAGGGACAAGCGGCAACCGCTCGCTCCCGTTCAAATCGGGAGTTGATGGCCGCGGTGTTCTCGTCCCCTCTCCCTGCCTGCGGGGAGAGGGTTAGGGTGAGGGGCAGCCCAAACTGCCGCAGCCCTTGCGTTATCGAAACGACTGGATTGGTGGACTGACTCTTGCTCCAGGATACGCTCACATCGCGGATAAAGCCCGCCATCGCGCTCAAGGGGATCTCGAAGTCCTTCCCTGGCGTCAAGGCGCTCTCCGACGTTTCGCTGTCGCTCTATCCGGGATCGGTGACCGCCCTGATCGGTGAAAACGGCGCCGGCAAATCGACGCTGGTGAAGATCCTGACCGGTATATATCAGCCGGACCAGGGCACGATCTCCGTCGGCGATCAGGAGGTGCATTTCCCGACGGCGCTTGCCGCGGCCCGCGCCGGCGTCACCGCCATCCACCAGGAAACCGTGCTCTTCGATGAGCTTTCGGTTGCCGAGAACATCTTCCTCGGCCACGCCCCGCGCAACCGTTTCGGGCTGATCGACTGGAAGAAGCTTAATGCCGATGCGCGCGCACTGCTGGCGCGAGCCGGTGCCGATTTCGATCCGACGATCCGGCTTCGTGATCTCGGCATTGCCAGGAAACACCTCGTCGCGATCGCCCGCGCCCTTTCCGTCGACGCCCAGGTCGTCATCATGGACGAGCCGACGGCCGCGCTGTCGCACAAGGAAATCCATGAACTCTATGCTCTCGTCGAGCGGCTTAAGGCCGACGGCAAGGCGATCCTCTTCATCAGCCACAAGTTCGACGAGATCTTCCGCATTGCCGATCGATATACTGTCTTCCGTGACGGAACCATGGTGGACGAGGGGCTGATCGCCGATGTCAGCCAGGACAAGCTGGTGCGCCTCATGGTCGGCCGCGCCGTCGGCTCGGTCTACCCGAAAAAGGAAGTGGCGATCGGCGAGCCGATCCTGACCGTCTCGGGCTACCGCCACCCGACCGAATTCGAGGACATCAACTTCGAGCTTCGCCGTGGCGAAATCCTCGGATTCTACGGCCTCGTCGGCGCCGGCCGCTCGGAGTTCATGCAATCGCTGATCGGCGTCACCCGGCCCTCCGCCGGTGCGGTTCGGCTCGACGGCGAGGTGCTGGTGATCCGCAGCCCGTCCGAAGCGATCCGCAGCGGCATCGTCTATGTGCCCGAAGAGCGCGGCCGGCAGGGTGCGATCATCGGATTGCCGATCTTCCAGAACGTCACATTGCCGTCGCTGTCGCGCACCTCGCGCTCGGGTTTCCTGAAACTTGCCAACGAGTTCGCGCTTGCCCGCGAATACACCTCGCGTCTCGATCTGCGCGCCGCTTCGCTCGACCAGGATGTCGGGACGCTGTCAGGCGGCAACCAGCAGAAGGTCGTCATCGCCAAGTGGCTGGCGACGAGGCCGAAGGTGATCATTCTCGACGAGCCGACCAAGGGCATCGATATCGGTTCCAAGGCGGCGGTCCATGCCTTCATGAGCGAACTGGCGTCCGAAGGCCTCAGCGTCATCATGGTCTCGTCGGAAATCCCCGAAATCATGGGCATGTCCGACCGCGTCATCGTCATGCGCGAGGGCCGGATCGCCGGGCGGTTCGAGCGCGCCGAACTGACGGCGGAAAAGCTGGTTCGCGCTGCCGCCGGCATTCGGGAGGCCGCGTGATGGCGAAGTTTCTCAAGAATCGTGAGCTCCTGCTCGTCGGCGCGATCACCGTTCTGCTCGCGCTGATCACCTTGCGCTTTCCCCCCTTCGTGGCGCCCGCCAATCTCGCGCGCGTCTACAACGACACGTCGATCCTGATCATTCTGGCGCTTGGCCAGATGGCCGTGATCCTGACGCGATGCATCGACCTTTCGATGGCCGCCAACCTGGCGCTTTCGGGCATGGTGGCAGCGATGCTGAACGCCGCCTTTCCGGGCCTGCCGATCCCGCTGATCATCCTTGCAGCGATCACGCTCGGCACCGCGCTCGGCATGATCAACGGAGCGCTCGTCTGGAAGCTCGACATTCCGCCGATCGTCGTCACGCTTGGCACCCTCACCATCTATCGCGGCCTGATCTTCCTCTTGAGCGGCGGCAAGTGGATCAATGCCCATCAGATGAGCGACGCGTTCAAGGCGCTGCCGCGTGACGAGCTTGTCGGATTTCCGGTTCTCTCCTGGCTATCGCTGGTCATGATCGGGCTCATCTTCCTGCTGATGAGCCGGACGGCGCTCGGGCGCGCCTTCTATGCCGTCGGCGGTAATCCGCATGCGGCCGTCTATACCGGCATCGACGTCGGCCGAACCCGCTTCTCGGCCTATTGCCTTTCGGGTGCGCTCGCCGGGCTTTCCGGTTACCTCTGGGTGTCGCGCTACGCCGTCGCCTATGTCGACATCGCTGCCGGCTTCGAGCTCGACATAATCGCGGCCTGCGTCATCGGCGGCATATCGATCGCCGGCGGTATCGGCTCTGTCGCGGGCGCCGTGCTCGGCGCGCTGTTTCTTGGCGTGATCAAGAATGCCCTGCCGGTCATCAACATCTCGCCCTTCGCACAGATGGCGATTTCGGGCATGGTCATCATCATTGCCGTCGCCGTCAACGCTCGCGCCGAACGGCGCAAGGGACGTGTCATCTTGAGAAAGGCGGAGGCTGTCTGATGGCCGAGACCCACCTTACCCCCCGCAACATCCCCGATCGGCTGGAAGGCCGCGGCGCGCGCCTGTTGAAGAGCTGGGAAAGCCTGCTGTTCGTCGTCGCCTGCCTGATCTTCCTCGGCAACTCGCTGGCATCGCCCTATTTCCTCGATCCCTGGAACCTTTCGGACGCGACCTTCAACTTCACCGAAAAGGCGATGATCGCCTTTGCCATGGCTCTGGTGATCATCGCGGGCGAGATCGATCTCTCGGTGGCCTCGGTCATCGCGCTCGCCTCGACGGCGATGGGCTATGCCGTCCAGCTCGGTTTCGATACGCCGGCGCTGGTGGCGATCGGCCTCTCCGTCGGCCTCCTTTGCGGCGCCATCAACGGCCTTTTGATCACCGGTCTCGGGCTGCCGTCCATCGTCGTGACCATCGGCACCATGAGCCTTTTCCGCGGGCTCTCCTTCATCATCCTGGGAGATCAGGCTTTTACCGGCTATCCCGACAGCTTCTCCTGGTTCGGCCAGGGATATGTCTGGTGGGTGTTCTCCTTCGAGTTCACGCTCTTCGTGGTCCTTGCTGTCGTCTACGGCGTCGTGCTGCACAAGACCAATTTCGGCCGTGCGGTCTATGCCATCGGCAACAACCAGACGGCGGCGCTCTTCTCCGGCATCCGGGTCGGGCGCATCAAGTTCATCCTATTCCTGTTGACCGGGCTGATGGCGGGGCTCGCCTCGATCTGCCTGACCTCGCGCCTCGGCTCCACCCGCCCGTCGATTGCGCTCGGCTGGGAGCTCGAAGTGGTGACGATGGTCGTGCTCGGCGGCGTCAACATTCTCGGCGGCTCCGGAACCATTCCCGGCGTCGTGCTCGCGGCGCTGATCATGGGCATGGTGACCTTCGGCTTCGGCCTGCTCAACGTGCCTGGCATTGTCATGTCGATCTTCATCGGCCTGCTGCTGATCTCGGTGATCGCACTTCCGATCCTCTGGCGGCGCGCCCGCCACCGTCTTGCGCATTGAGGTTACAATGGAAAAATATGCGTTCCGCATGCGGCTGAACCCGGGCATGGCGGCCGAATATAAGGCGCGGCACGACGCCATCTGGCCGGAGCTGGCGGCACTCTTGAAGGAGGCCGGCGTCTCCGATTATTCCATCCATCTGGACGAGGAGACGAACCTGCTCTTCGGCGTGCTCTGGCGGACCGACGATCACCGCATGGCCGACCTGCCGTCCCATCCGATCATGCGGAAATGGTGGGCCTACATGGCCGATATCATGGAAACCAAAGCCGACAACGAGCCGGTGGCCGTACCGCTCAAGACCGTCTTTCATATGGATTGATGTGATGCGGGTCGTTGGCGTCATCGATATCGGCAAGACCAATGCCAAGGTCGCGGCTGTCGATCTCGACCGTTTCGAGGAGATCGCCGTCCGCAAGACGGCGAATGCGGTGCTCACCGACGGTCCCTATCCGCATTTCGATATCGAGCATCTCTGGGCCTTCGTGCTCGACAGTCTGGCGGCACTGAATGCCGAGCACGCCTTCGAGGCAATCTCGATCACCACCCATGGCGCGACGGCTGTCGTGCTCGATGCGGCCGGCGATCTGGCGCTGCCGGTGTTGGATTACGAATATGTCGGTCCCGACGGCCTTGCCGCTGAATATGATGCGGTGCGGCCGCCGTTTTCCGAGACCGGTTCCGCGCGCCTGCCGATGGGCCTCAATGTCGGTGCGCAGCTCTTCTGGCAGCAGAAGACCTTTCCGGATGATTTTGCGCGGGTCTCCTCGATCCTCACCTACGCGCAATACTGGACCTATCGCCTGACGGGCGTGCTCTGCAACGAACTGACCTCGCTCGGCTGCCATACGGATCTCTGGAACCCGCGAGCCGGGACCTTCTCGTCCCTGGTCGAGCGCCAGGGCTGGCGGCCGCTTTTCGCGCCGGTGCTGAAGGCAAGCGATATCGCTGGCACCTTGCGGCCGGAACTCTGCGCCGCGACCGGGATTGCTGCCGAGACTTCAGTCTATTGCGGAATCCATGACTCCAACGCCTCTCTGCTCCCGCATCTGCTGACGCGTGCCTCGCCCTTCACGGTGGTCTCCACTGGCACCTGGGTCGTCATGCTGGCGGTCGGCGCGGAGCCGAAGCCACTCGACGAACATCGCGACACGCTCATCAACGTCAATGCGCTTGGCGATCCCGTGCCCTCGGCCCGCTTCATGGGCGGCCGGGCGTTCCAGCTTCTATTGGGGGAAGGGGCAGTTCCCGCATCGCCGGAGGTGGAGGCGGCCGTCGCCAAAGGCGGCCATATGCTGCTGCCGTCGATACCCGAGGGCTCCGGTCCCTTTCCGGCTTCGAAGGCGATCTGGACGACCGGCGAGAAGGCGCTTGGCCCCGCCGAGCGTTTTGCCGTCGTGTCGTTTCACCTGGCGTTGATGACGGCCACCTGCCTCGATCTGATCGGAGCGCGCGGAGAGATCGTCGTCGAGGGACCGTTTGCGGTCAATACGGCCTATCTGCGCATGCTGGCAGCGGCGACCGGTCGGCCGGTCTTCGCCGATCCCCAGAATGTTACGGGTACGAGCCTTGGCGCGGCAAGCCTGGTCGCGGGGTCCAAGGTCAGGACCGGCGTTCAGCCACTCGCGGGCGAGGTTCCCGAGAGTTTCGCAAATTATGCAAGGGCGTGGCGAAAGGCGGCACTGGACCATGCAGGCAAAGAAAAGCGGCTGTAGAGCAGCGCCCTCGGCCATAGACATGCTTGGTTGTGCCAGTAAGAGACGGACCTTGGTCCTATCAGAACACGGAACTGCGCTTTGCCGATCGGTTGTGTTCGATGTTGAGCACGATCGATACTGCCGTCATTGTCAGGATTGCGGTGAGAGCGGCGCCGATTCCAAGAACAATCATTGTTCGTTTCCCGTAAGCGCATCGTCATGATGTCGCTTTGCTTGGTGCGAAGGTTTCCTCGCGCATGCAGCGCCCACTCCACTTTCGCTTCGATACGCGAGCGCAAGTGCAAGTGCAATTCTAAACTCTTGTGATTGAGAACCTGTTGTAGTTCGGCGGCTATATTACAGTTTTGTTGCAGCGCAAGAACGACCCGCTAAAACACCCCCGCGAACTTTAGTGAATCCGATTTGAGGCGAGGGACCGTTAACCTTCAAGCAAGGAATTAACCATAAACATGGTCCCACACGTCGGAATGGGATAATTCACAAGTCTCCTCAAGGCATGATGCCGCCCCGCCGTACCGGTTCCGGTCCGGTATCCAATCTTCACCGAATTTACTTGCGGGATGAACGATGGCAGACGCCGCCGGCGGGGGCTGATCTCATCAATGTGGCGTGCACGTCTGGTGGACCGTAGCTCCCCTTGATCCTCCCAGGCAAATTCCGAACGCGCAAATACCCGGGGATCAGCGTTGAGGCAGGAAGCGTCGTCAGAACAGGCAAGGAAAGGCCAGGCAGGCAGCCTGCTGGAGCGCCTGCGTTTTGCCGGGCTCGACGACGAGAGCTGCAACCGCGTCCGGGACCACAGACAGAAGCTTTCCCCCCGCATCGACCAGGCGCTTCGTGACCTTTTCCAGCGCCTGCAGACCTATCCCGATGCTGCCCGCCATTTCGACAGCGATCGCCAGATCGATCGTCTTCAAGACCTGCAATCGTCGCACTGGAATGTGCTGACAGACGCGCGTTTCGACGGGCTCTATGCCGAGCGCGTCAAGGTGCTCGCCGATACGGCCAGCCGCATGGGTCTCGATCCGCGCTGGCAGATGGCAAGCCATGCGGTCGTGCTCGAACATCTCCTCGTCGGTCTCATCGAAGAGGCCTGGCCGAGATCCTTCCTGCCGATGGGCAAGGCACGTCGTCGTGAGCTCTGCGACCTCGTCGCCGCGCTCGTGCGTACGGTCTTCGTCGACACAGAGATCGGCGTCTCGCTCCGTTTCAATGCCCTTCGCCAGCAGCACCAGCGGCAATTGACCGAGCAGCGCAGCGCCGACGAACAGGAAGTCAAGGCGCTCTTCGGCGACTTTGCCGAGAGCTTGAGTCAGGGCGATCTCGGCGCGCGGCTGCCGGAAGCGGCAGCGGAGGCCTACCAGCCGATCGTTGCCAGCCTCAATACGGCACTGGAACAGATTCAGCAGAGCCTGCAGGCATCCGATCGCCACAATCGTTCTGCCGAGGCCCTGGTCGATCACATGCGTGGAAACGCAGCCGCTTTCTCGGACAAGGCGGGCGCCGAAGCCAATGCGCTGTCCGGGCAACTTGCGGCGCTCTCGGACATGGCGGGCCGCATGGCATCCGGCTCCGGCCGCATCAGCGCGACGGAAACGAAGGCCAACGAAACTCGTATCGCCGTCGAGCGCAGCGGCGAGATCGCCGGCCAGGCGATCACCGCCATGGCCGATATCGAAGCTTCGGCCGAAAAGATCGGCCAGATCATCGGCGTCATCGACGAGATCGCCTTCCAGACCAACCTGCTGGCGCTCAATGCCGGCATCGAAGCGGCGCGGGCCGGCGACAGCGGTCGCGGCTTTGCCGTCGTCGCCCAGGAAGTGCGTGCCCTGGCGCAGCGCTCCGGTGAGGCGGCCCGTGAAATCAAGCAGCTCGTCTCCGGCACCAAGGCCCAGGTCGAGACCGGCGTCGAGATCGTCGGCCGAACCCAGGACGCGATCAGCAGCATCGTCGAGCAGGTCACGTCGATTAATTCGGCGGTTTCCGGCATCGCCCGCGAAGCGGAGCAGCAGGTCGGTGATCTCAGGGGCGTCGCTGCCGAGATCGGCACGATCTCCGAGCGCGTGCAAGCAAGCGCCGCCCTGGCCAGCGAAGCCACCCGTTCGTCGGACGATCTCCACACCGTCATCGTCGAGCTTGGCGAAACGATCCGCCGGTTCCGCCTGGAGCGGCGTCATCCCGTTTCGTCAGCCGCCGGTCGCGAGCCGCACAGGCCGACTCCGGGCGTGATTGCCGAGGAGCCGACGGTTGCGCTGTTCGACGACGGACCGCAGCGGCAGCTCGCCGGATGGCAGCGCTGATTTCGAGAACAGCACAGGGTTAGCAGTCGAGGAAGACAGGAATGGCCAGCAACAAGACCGCTCAAAAGACGCTCAGCCTCGCTCCGGTGTTGGATCTTAACGAGGCGACGACGCTGCATGAGAAGCTGCTCGCTCTCAAGGGCAGCGACGTCGCGATCGACGCTTCGGCGGTCGAGCGGGTGGGGACGCTTTGCGTTCAGGTGCTGATGGCCGGCGCCAAGACCTGGGAAGAGGATCATTTGTCTTTCACCTTCAGCAAGGTGTCGGACGCTTTCGAGAAAACGACACAGCTCATCGGGGTCGAGATCGACCATCTGGTGGCCAAGGAGATTTGAGAAATGAAGAAGCGAGTTCTGACGGTCGACGACTCCCGGACGATCCGAAACATGCTGCTGGTCACGTTGAACAATGCCGGGTTCGAAACGATCCAGGCCGAGGATGGCGTCGAGGGCCTCGAGGTTCTCGAGGAAGCCAATCCCGATGTGATCGTCACCGACATCAACATGCCGCGTTTGGACGGCTTCGGGTTCATCGAAGGCGTGCGCAAGAACGATCGTTACCGCGCCATTCCGATCCTGGTGCTGACCACCGAAAGTGATGCCGAAAAGAAGAACCGTGCGCGTCAGGCGGGCGCAACCGGCTGGATCGTCAAGCCGTTCGACCCGACGAAACTCATCGACGCAATCGAGCGCGTAACGGCCTGAAGTCCGGGGATAGCCTCCAATGGATATGAACGAAATCAAAGAGATCTTCTTCCAGGAATGCGAGGAGCAACTCGCCGAGCTGGAATCGGGTCTGCTGAAGCTCAATGACGGCGACCGCGACCCGGAAACGGTCAATGCGGTGTTCCGCGCGGTGCACTCGATCAAGGGTGGTGCCGGTGCCTTTGGGCTCGACGACCTCGTCTCGTTCGCGCATGTGTTCGAGACGACCCTTGATTGCGTTCGTTCCAACCGGCTGGATCCCGGGCCGGAAGTTCTGAAGGTCATGCTGAAGTCGGCCGACGTGCTGGCCGATCTCACCAATGCCGCTCGCGATGGCGGCAGCGTCGACGAGGCGCGCAGCCGACAGCTCATCAAGGAACTCGAAGCTCTGGCGAACGGCGAAGTGCCGCAAGCATCCGCAGCGCCGGTCGAAGTGGTCGCCAAACCCGTTGCCGCCGTGGCCGCGCCGCCGGTCAACGAGGAAGGCTTCCAGCCGGTCGCTTTCTCCTTCGACGACTTCGAAGCGGCCGAAGAACCGCCGCTGATGGAAACGCCGACCTACGAGATCGTCTTCAGGCCGAAGTCCGATCTCTATGCCAAGGGCAATGAGGCAACGCTGCTTCTGCGCGACCTCTCCCGCCTTGGCGATATGAGCATCCATTGCGACATGGAAGCGCTGCCGACACTCGATCGGCTGAGTCCGGAGAGCGCCTACTTCTTCTGGAAGATCCAACTCGCGACCGACAAGGGCGAGGACGCGATCCGTGCCGTCTTCGAATTCGCCGAGTGGGATTGCGACCTGGAGATTTCCCTCGCGTCGGACGAAGCTGCGTCGTCCGACGAAGAGCTGCCGATGCAGCCAGTGCCCTTCGATCTGTCGATCCTCGATGACGAGCCGGCGGTATCGGTCGGTGTCGTCGAGGAGGAAGAACAGCTCGCGTCCCAGCAGCTCGGCAACGCCGCGGTTTCGGTTGCGGGGACTGCCAGCAACGTGCTGCAGATGGCGCAATCCGCAGCCCGCGCCCCGGCCGAGAAGGCAGCACCCGCCGCCAGTGCCGCTGCTCAGGGCGCTGCCGGCCAACAGGCCGCCGCATCGGCCGCCACGCCGACGATCCGCGTCGATCTCGACCGTGTCGATCGGCTGATCAACCTCGTCGGCGAGCTCGTCATCAACCAGGCGATGCTCTCGCAAAGCGTCGTCGAGAACGACACCAACGGCACGTCCTCGATCAACATGGGCCTCGAAGAGCTGCAGCAGCTCACCCGCGAGATCCAGGACTCGGTGATGGCGATCCGTGCGCAGCCGGTGAAGCCGGTGTTCCAGCGCATGTCGCGCATCGTCCGCGAAATCGCCGACATGACCGGCAAGTCGGTCCGCCTCATCACCGAGGGTGAAAACACCGAAGTCGACAAGACGGTTATCGACAAGCTTGCCGAGCCGCTGACCCACATGATCCGCAACGCGGTCGACCACGGCCTCGAAACGCCGGAGAAGCGCCTTGCCGCCGGCAAGAGCGCCGAAGGTACGGTCCGCCTGACGGCGAAGCACCGCTCCGGCCGCATCGTCATCGAACTTGCCGACGACGGCGCCGGCATCAACCGCGAGAAGGTGCGCCAGAAGGCGATCGACAACGATCTGATCGCCGCCGATGCCAATCTTTCGGACGAAGAGATCGACAACCTGATCTTCCACGCCGGCTTCTCGACGGCGGACAAGATCTCCGACATCTCCGGCCGCGGCGTCGGCATGGACGTGGTCAAGCGTTCGATCCAGGCGCTTGGCGGCCGCATCAACATTTCCTCGAAACCGGGCCACGGCTCGGTCTTCACCATGAGCCTGCCGCTGACGCTCGCCGTACTCGACGGCATGGTGGTCACCGTCGCCAACCAGACGCTCGTCGTGCCGCTGACCGCGATCGTCGAGACCCTGCAGCCGGAAGCGTCGGCGATCCACTCCTTCGGCGCCAACCAGCGGCTGATCTCGATCCGCAACTCCTTCTGCCCCCTCGTCGACGTCGGCCGCATCCTCAACTTCCGCGCCATCCAGGCGAACCCGGTCGAGGGCGTCGCACTTCTGGTGGAATCGGAAGGCGGCGGCCAGCGCGCCCTGATGGTCGATGCGATCCAAGGGCAGCGCCAGGTGGTGATCAAGAGCCTCGAAGCCAACTACACCCACGTGCCGGGCATCGCCGCCGCGACCATTCTCGGCGACGGCCGCGTGGCGCTCATCCTCGATGTCGATGCGATCGTCGCCGCCTCGCGCGGGCAGTCGCTGAAGCCTGAAATGTCACTTGCTGCAGTCGGATAATGACAATGACCTATGCCGCAAAAAATCTGACGACGGATGGACGGGAGCTGATCGCTTTCCGCGTCGGCGCTCAGGAATTCTGCGTGAACATCATGTCGGTGCGCGAGATCCGTGGCTGGACACCCGCGACGCCGATGCCGCATGCGCCGTCCTATGTGCTCGGCGTGATCAATCTGCGTGGCGCCGTGCTGCCGATCGTCGATCTTTCGGCCCGTCTCGGCATGACGCCGGCCGATCCGACGGTCCGCCACGTCATCATCGTCGCGCAGGTGAAGAGCCAGGTCGTCGGCCTTCTGGTGGACGCGGTCTCCGACATCCTGACGATCACCAACGACAAGATCCAGCCGACGCCGGATGTCGTGTCCTCGGAGTTTGAGAAGAGCTTCGCCCGCGGCGTGCTCGCGATCGAAGGCCGGATGATCTGCCTCATCGAGCTGGAAGCCATCTTCCCACAGGAAGAAAGGGAAGCGGCATGAGGAACCAGGTCGCATTCGAACAGAAGCTGTCGCCGGACGAGTGCCTGGCAAGCGGCGAGTATCCGTTGACCCGTCGTGACCTCAACGAGATCGCCGCGATGATCTATGCGGATGCCGGTATCTATCTCAACGAGAGCAAGGCGTCGCTGGTCTATTCGCGGCTGTCGAAGCATATCCGCAATCTCGGGCTCAGGGGCTTCCGTGATTATTGCCAACTGGTTGCTTCACCTGCCGGTGCCGCCGCGCGCCGCGACATGCTTTCGCATCTGACCACCAACTTCACGCGGTTCTTTCGCGAGAACCACCACTTCGAGCACCTGAAGACCGAGGTGTTGCCGGAACTGATCGCACGCGCCAAGGCCGGCGGTCGCGTGCGCATCTGGTCGGCCGCCTGCTCCGACGGGCAGGAGCCCTATTCGATCGCGCTGACCGTTCTGTCGCTGCTACCGAACGCGGCCGACTACGACTTCCGCATCCTCGCGACCGACATCGATCCGAAGATCCTGGCGCTCGCCCGCGCCGGCGCCTACGACGCGACGGCGCTCGAAACGGTCAACCCGGCGATGCGCAAGCAATGGTTCTCCGAGGTCAATGTCGGCGGCCGCTTCAAGTGGCAGATCGATGACCGCGTCAAGCGGCTGATCACCTTCAACGAGTTGAACCTGATGGCGCAGTGGCCGTTCAAGGGTCCGTTCGACGTCATCTTCTGCCGCAACGTCGTCATCTATTTCGACGAGCCGACGCAGATGAAGATCTGGTCGCGCTTCGCCGGCATGCTGAACACTGACGGTCATCTTTATATCGGCCATTCCGAGCGGGTGTCGGGTGACGCCAAGTCGCACTTCGACAACATCGGCATCACCACCTACCGCCATACCGGCAAGTTTCATGGAGGACGGGCATGACAGCTCCCGCTCGTGTTCTCGTCGTCGACGACTCGGCCACCATGCGTGGCCTGATTACCGCTGTCCTGAATGCCGACCCCGACGTGACCGTCGTCGGCCAGGCGGCCGATGCCATGGAAGCGCGCCAGGCGATCAAGCAGCTCGACCCCGACGTCGTCACGCTCGACATCGAAATGCCGAACATGAACGGCCTCGAATTCCTCGACAAGATCATGCGGCTGAGGCCAATGCCGGTCATCATGGTCTCGACGCTGACGCACAAGGGCGCGGAAGCGACGATCGCCGCGCTCGAAATCGGCGCCTTCGATTGCGTCGGCAAGCCGCATCCGGGCGACCCGCATCCCTTCGCCGGCCTAGTCGACAAGGTAAAGGCGGCCGCTCGTTCGCAGCGCAAGTTCATCATCACCGGTAACAAGATCGCGGGCTCGCCTGCTGCCGCCAATGCGAACACGGCTTCGGAATACCGGGCCGGTCGCAAGGTCATCGCCATCGGTGCTTCGACCGGCGGCGTGGAGGCGTTGATCACGGTGTTGCAGAAGTTCCCGGCCAATTGCCCGCCGACCGTCATCACGCAGCACATGCCGCACACCTTCACCAGGAGCTTTGCCGAGCGGCTGAACCGCCTGTGCGCGCCGACGGTGCAGGAGGCGACGGATGGCGCGCGGCTCGAAATCGGCAAGGTTTACCTGGCGCCCGGCGGCGAGCGCCATCTGCAGGTCGCGAATGCGACGGCACCTTGCTGCCGCCTGGTCGAACGCGATCCGGTCAACGGCCATCGCCCGTCGGTGGATGTGCTGTTCGATTCCGTTGCCGAACTCGCCGGCCGCAACGCGATCGGCGTCATTCTGACCGGCATGGGGCGCGATGGCGCCTCCGGTCTCCTGAAAATGCGGCATGCCGGAGCAAAGACCTTCGGACAAAACGAAAAGACATGCGTCGTCTACGGCATGCCGAGAGTCGCCTATGAATTGGGCGCCGTTGAAACCCAGCTTCCCCTCGGTTCCATCGGGGAGGAGGTCCTGAAAGCTGCGGCGCTCCGCAAGGAAGGAAGCGAATAATGTCCATCGCCGAAAAAATCAAAGTTCTGATCGTCGACGATCAGGTGACGAGCCGCCTGCTGCTGGGTGATGCCCTGCAGCAGCTCGGTTTCAAGCAGATCACCGCTGCCGGTGACGGGGAGCAGGGCATGAAGATCATGGCCCAGAACCCGCATCATCTGGTGATCTCCGACTTCAACATGCCGAAGATGGACGGTCTTGGCCTCTTGCAGGCGGTCCGTTCCAACCCGACGACCAAGAAGGCGGCCTTTATCATCCTGACGGCCCAGGGCGATCGCGCGCTGGTCCAGAAGGCGGCGGCCCTCGGTGCCAACAACGTACTCGCCAAGCCCTTCACCATCGAAAAGATGAAGGCTGCGATCGAGGCGGTATTCGGGGCGCTCAAATGAACATGGAAGCCGCCGGCAAGCGCGTGCATGTCATCCAGGGCGAGTACAAGGTCTTCAACGATCCGAATATCGTACTGTCGACTATTCTCGGCTCCTGCGTGGCTGCATGCATGCGCGATCCCGTGGTCGGCGTCGGCGGCATGAACCATTTCCTGCTGCCTGGTTCCGCGACGTCGCCCGCTTCCGGCGGCGACGCCACGCGCTACGGGGTCCATCTCATGGAACTCCTGATCAATGGACTGCTGAAGCAGGGCGCACGTCGAGATCGTCTCGAAGCCAAGATCTTTGGCGGCGCCAAGACGATTGCGCGTTTCTCCAATGTCGGCGAACAGAATGCCGCCTTCGCACGGCAATTCTTGCTCGACGAAGGCATCCGCATCGTTGGCGAGAGCACCGGCGGCGAGCACGGCCGCAAGCTCGAATATTGGCCGTCCAGCGGCCGGGCCCGGCAATATGCCCTGACCGGCGTCGAGACGCAGCGCACCGTACAGATGGAGGAACGCCCGATCGTCGCGCCGAAGCCGGCCGAAAGCTCGATTGAATTCTTCTGATCCCGCGAGGCAGGCGCCTCGCAGGCCGCAAATACGACCTTCTACCGAAGCTCCGAGCCACGTGAGACATACCGATGCAGACTGACTACCAGGGCCACATGCCGCACGTGGAAGAAGCACTGCCCGAAGTGCTGATGCGAATCGTCACCGAACTGCACGACGTCGCCTATCTGATCGAACGGGTCGAACCGCAGCTTCTGGGTGACGAGGGCGTTGATGCGCTCGCAAACCCGGACAAGATGATGGTGCTCCAGGGCATCGACCTCGCCGTGCAGAAGACGCGTGGCCTCGCGGAATTCATCGACACCATAACGGCGTCGATCCCTGACAACTGGTTGGTCGACGTGACCACCGCGGTCAGCCTCGTCAAGCTTGCCGATATGAAGAAGGCACTTGGCAACGGCATGTTGCGCCACGGCCACTCCCAGCCATTGACCAAGGCAGCCGGTGATTTCGAGGCGTTCTGACGCTCGTCGGGAGCCCTGCTGACGCCGCGCCCGGACGATAAGTCTTTAGAATCAGGCATTTAATGGCGCGATAACTCATGGCCTGGCAAGGCTGCTTGTCCCGGATATCCGTCGCCCTGGGCTCTTGTTAGGCCGGTGGACAACTCCGCCGGCGCCGCCATCCGATCGGCCATCAAGCCGGATCAAGCCAAGTTCGCGCAAGTTTCGTTTCCTACGGTCCCGACCGGGGCTGGTAGATTCGCGCGCATTGGAAGTCGATACGAAGCATGTCGATACCCAGCAAACCCGAATGTTGGAACTGCGCAGGGCGCTCGGCCGATGACCGGTCCGAATGTCCTGCGATACTGGGTGCGGAAACAGAATGAGTCTGTTGGATCAACTCTCCACGGTCACGAAGAACCTGAGCAATCTCGGGCAGGGCAAGCTGATCGCGCTGGCGGCAGCCGGCGTTGTCGCGGTCGGCCTGGTGCTCGGGGCGGGCATTTACGTCAACAGACCCTCGTTCGAAACGCTTTATGTCGGGCTCGAACGCAGCGATGTCACCCAGATCAGCATTGCGCTGGCCGAGGCCAATATCGACTTCAATGTCGGCTCCGATGGCGCCAGCCTCCAGGTTCCCGTCGGCATGACGAGCAAGGCGCGCCTGCTGCTTGCCGAGCGCGGCCTGCCGAGCAGCGCCAATGCCGGTTACGAACTCTTCGACAATGTCGGCTCGCTCGGCCTCACCTCCTTCATGCAGGAAGTGACGCGGGTACGTGCCCTCGAAGGCGAAATCGGCCGCACGATCCAGCAGATCTCGGGCATCGCCGCCGCCCGCGTCCACATCGTGATGCCGGAGCGCGGCAGTTTCCGCAAGGCTGACCAGAACCCCACTGCCTCGGTCATGATCCGTGCCAGCGCAACCGTGGGCCGCAGCGCCGCCGCCTCGATCCGCCATCTCGTCGCCTCTTCCGTGCCCGGGCTCGACGTCGATGACGTGACGGTGCTCGATTCGACGGGACAGTTGCTCGCCTCCGGTGACGACCCGGCCAACAGCGCTCTCAACCAGTCGCTCGGCGTTGTCCAGAACGTCCAGACCGAACTTGAGAAGAAGATCGACAATGCGCTGGCGCCCTTCCTCGGAATGGACAATTTCCGTTCGAGCGTCACTGCGCGGCTGAACACCGATACGCAGCAGATCCAGGAAACGGTCTTCGATCCGGAATCGCGGGTTGAGCGCTCCACGCGCGTGACCAAGGAAGAACAGAAGTCCAGCCAGCAGCAGCCGGACAATGCCGCGACCGTCCAGCAAAACATTCCGCAGGCTGCCCCCAGCGGCGGCGCCGGCCCGAAGTCCAGCGACGAGGCCGAGAAGAAGGAAGAGCAGACCAACTACGAGATCAACAGCAAGACGATCGCCACCGTCAAGAACAGCTACACGATCGAACGCCTCTCCGTCGCGGTCGTCGTCAACCGGGGCCGTCTGGCCGCGATGGTTGGCGAACCGGCCGATCAGGCGAAGATCGACGCCTATCTGCAGGACATGCAGAAGATCGTTGCGTCCGCCGCCGGCCTCGATACGAGCCGCGGTGACGTCGTTACCCTGACGGCCATGGACTTCGTCGAAACGCAGTTGCTCGACCAGGCCGTCGCCGGCCCCGGCGTGATGGAAACGCTGACCCGCAATCTCGGCGGCATCATCAATGCCCTTGCCTTTATCGTGGTGGCCGCTCTGGTTGTCTGGGGCATGCGGCCGCTCGCCCGCCAGCTCGGGTTCGGCAGCACCGCCGGCCAGCTCGAAGGCGAAGCCGCCGGTCTCGAATTGCCCGACTTCTCTCCGGCCAATGCCGGTGCCGGCGGGGCGCTCATGGAAGGCTTCGGGTCGGACTTCGGCTTCGACAGCACCGACGACCTGCTCAACATGGGCGAGGACGGTGGCTTCAACCGCCGCGTCAAGGAAGGGCCGGAAAGGCGCCTGGCCCGGATGGTCGAGATCAGCGAAGAACGCGCGGCGAAGATCCTGCGCAAATGGGCCCTCGACAAGGCCGCCTGATCCCGCCGCAGCCATGGCCGCCGCAATCAAACACGAATCCCGCCCTGGTGGCGGGATTCGTGTTTGTGGGCGCCACCACGGCATCCTTCGCGGCGGCGTTCATGTTCGGGCCAAATATTATGAGAGTCCGGGCGCCTCCGTCGTCATCGTCGCGAAATTTGCTTCAAGTTTCGAAGCGAGGTCGCTGAGTCCCGCCGGATGCCGCGAATGGTAATATTTTAACGATATCTTAATTTATAGATTCGGCGCGGGCCCATGGCGTGCATCAGCTGCGCTCATGTACTGTACCGGATTCCCTCTATACATAGTCAAATCGAAATATAACTTTATCGAAAATCAGGATTTATTCTGACAATTTCACAATTTATATATCGGTAAAATGAGAAAATCCGAAAATCTCCTGGTGCATTTCAGCAACAGCCGTGAAAACAAAGTATAATTTCTCGAGGTTCTAATTTTCGGATATCGGCAACAAACGCCTGTTTTCCGGGCACAATGACGCCGGTAGGTCCTATCCGGAATTGCGGCAATCGTGGCGGAAAGCCAAGTTTTCGAACGGAAATGCGTTTTCTGTCAATTGGTTGCGCTTTGGCGCCGGCAATGAACGTAGCTGGCCCGAACGTGCGAGGCGTGCTTGGCCCGAGCGCCGGACGTGAAGTAAGTAGCCAGGACGGGGCGGTGGTATTTTTCTCGTGGCCATGTACATTTTTAGCAGTTGATTCGCGTCCTGATCTGCGACTGGTGGTAATAATCGGCTTCGGCCGGCTGTTGGCGGCGACAGTGCAAGTGCAGTTCCGGGATGTGAATCCGGTACGGGGGCTGAATTCATGGACATTTCGCAAGCAGACATCGCTGTCTGGCCTTTGCCGACGGCACCGACACGTGCGCGCGGCGGCGGGTTCTCGCGCGAGCAGCTTTTGCGAAGGCTGGGGGAAGTCGCCGGGCGGGGCGGCCTCGGCAGCGGTCTCTCGGCGCTGACGGAGTATGTCGGCGCGAGCCACTATATGCTGGCGCGTTACGACATCTCGCAGGACAACGGGCTCGATTTCGTGGTCTGCTCCGATTGGCCCTTTGATGTCGTCCGACGCCTCTCCGGCGTCGTCACGTCGCTCCACGCCAAGACGACCGAGCTGGAGAAATGTCTGGCGGTGCTGCAGCCGTGCTTCTACGCATTGCCCGATGATATCGACCTGCCGCGCGGCATCAGCCGCGAATACTGCGCGATCACCTTCAATGTCGGACGCCTGCGCTTCTCGCTGATGCTACTCGTACCGGAAGACGTGATCCTGTCGCAGGAGAGCCTGCGCGACGTCACGCTGCTTGCGGGCTACCTCGCAAGCTTCACCACGCGCACAGAGGTCCGGCACGACCGGGATTTCGAGTTGACCGAACGCGAGCTCGAATGCCTCTTCTGGATCGCCGAGGGCAAGACCAGCGAAGAGATCGCGGTGATCCTCGGAATTTCGCGCAACACCATCAACAACTACATCACCAGTGTCATGCGCAAGACCGCGACCAGGACGCGATCGGAGGCGATCGCCTACGCGGTGCGCAACAATCTTGTGTAAGGAACGGGCGCGATGACGCATTTTCTCGGTGGTGGGCGGATTGACGACGACCACAAGCTCGCCAGACAGGGCAACCGCGCCGCCCGTGCCGCAACCCTGGTCACGCGTCTTCAAGCCATGCAGCGGCAGATCAATGCCAAGCACTTCGCCGTGCTGCGCCTCAACGGCAAGGGCACCGCCCGAAAGCTGACCTGCGTGCTCGACAATTGGGGCATTTCGGCCGAAGCGAACGCGCATGATCTCATCACCGCCTATGGCGAGGAACTGGTTACCCATCTCGATCAGTCGCTGCTGCCGGTGCTCTGGAATGGGGCAGGGGAACACCAGGCGGTCGAGGTCTCGGAACTCGCGCCCTTTGCGTACCGCTTGAAAGCGCGCAAGCTCGCCTATTCGGGCATCGCCTTTCCCGTCAGGCTCGGCGCCCAGGGCAACGGCTACGTGATATTTGCTGGCAGCTACGTCGATGCCTCGACGGAACAGGTGGTGGATCTGCACGGCCGCAGTTGCATGATCATGACCGACCTGCTGGCTGCCGACGAAAAGCGCATGGCACCGGCCGAAACCCTGAGCGACCGCGAGATCGCCTGCCTGCAGATGGCAGGCGACGGCCATATCAGCGAAGAGATCGCCGAGCGCATGGGCCTCTCCGTCCACACGGTCAACGCCTATCTGGGGGCGGCGACCACGAAGCTCGACTCGGTCAATCGCATCCAGGCGATCGCCAAGGCCATTCGCCTTGGTTACATCAGCTAAGAGCGCTCGGCGGGATCGGGCGCTGCGCCTCCCACAAGGGCATTAAGCGCTGGCGCCCTCGGCAAGTTGAGGGGGCTCTGGCGCGGTTCTCTCAGCTTGCGAGCGGCAATTCGTAGGACTTGATGAACTTTGCGTCCGCCAGGCTTCGGGCCAGGAATGCCGTGTTCTCGTCCGGGTCGGCGGACGGGTTCTGGAAGCTGATATGGCTGATCTCGATACCGGCCGTCTCGTTGCCGAGCGACAGGCGCGCATAGATGGTGACGCCGCGGGGCTTGAGCTCCAGGTCGAGGACGATTTCCGGCTCGCAATCCCAATCCAGATTGTAGTTGCCGCCGAGGCCGAAGTTGACCGTGCCGGGCAGAAAGTAAAGTTCTGCCGCCGATTCGACGAGATCGGCGAGGCTTGCGTAGGATTCGAACCGCAAGAGTGCGATGAAATCGGCGGCGTCGATGAGCCGCAGTTCGGTCGCCACGGGGCGGATTGCTTCAGCGACGATCTGTTCCCGTTTCTCGGAGAATTCGCACTTTTTCATCGGAGTTATGTCATCCGTTTTGGTTGCGACGCATGCACCCTGTGAATGAGCTCGGCAACAGCCTTGTAAAACACGGGTGGAATCACACTATCGACCGAGACTTGTGCAAACATGGAGCGTGCGAGTGGCGGGTCCTCGAAGACGGGCACGCCATTTTTCTCCGCAATTTCACGGATTTTCAGGGCAACCAGATCCTGGCCCATCGCCACGACGACGGGCGCGTCGTTTTCCTCGCGGACATAGCGCAAGGCGACGGCGTAGTGGGTCGGGTTGGCGATGACCAGCGTGGCGCGTGGTACGGACGAGATCATCCGCTTGCGCGCCCGATCACGCTGCATCGAGCGCAGGCGCGATTTGACGATTGGATCGCCCTGGGCCTGCTTCATTTCCTCCTTCACTTCCTGCTTGGTCATCATCAGTTCGGTGTACCAATGATGGCGCGACCAGAAGAGGTCGGCGATCGCCAGAACTGCGGTGGCAAACAGGATGACGATCATGATCTCGTTGAGGTCGCTCGTCATCGTCGAAAATATCGTGACCGGATCGGAGAACATCAGGTCGAGCGTCGCAAAGTAGTCGTTCCACAGCACCAGCACGACGACGACGGAGACGATGATGATCTTGAACAGGGACTTGCCGAACTCGACCAGTCCCTGCACGCCGAAGATGCGCTTGAACCCAGCCATCGGTGAAATGCGATTGAGCTTCGGCTGGATGCGGTCCAGGACCGGCCGCGGCAGGTTCTGGAAGATCGAGGAACCGACGCCGAAGATGATGAGCAGCACGAAGGCCGGGACGAGCAGCGCGGTCGATTTCCATGCGAGATGGGTGATGAGCGCCACCACGTCGGTCGAATTTTCCAGCCGCCACGCTTCGGGCTGCTCGAAGATGTCCTTGAGCGCCTCCGCCATGGTGCTGACGCCGTCGGCGAGGAAGAAGACGAAGAAGATGTAGATCGCCAGCGTCGAGGCGAACATTGTCGCCTCGCGAGAGAAAGGCACATTACCCTTCTCGGCGGCGTCGGAGATCTTCTTCTCGGACGGGGCCTCTGTTTTGCTGTCTTTATCCTGATCATCAGACATGAAGCAGGAAGGCTCCGGTTACACCAGCGCAGCCTCGTTCGCGTTTTCCATCAGCGCCGCGCGCCTGTTCAGGCGCAAGAAGCCTGCTGCACCACGTTGAGCTGCCGCATCATTATCCCTCAATCGATTCCGATCTCGGAAGCCATGCAGTAGTGAACCCGAAACGCAGGGCAGACAAGCGTTGAGCCCCGGCATATGCAGGGGCTCAACAGGAAATACCGTGGCGAAAGGGGGGTCAGGCCGTCTGCGCGCTGTGCGATCAGGCTGCTTGCGCGTCCTTCTCCTTGAGCTCGAGCTGGCCGCTGGCTGCCAGGCGGATGGCCTCCTGGGTGATCGAACGCCGTGCGATCGCGATGTCGCGCGGGTTGATGCCGGCATCGCCCATGGCGAGATCGGATTCGATCATGCGGCGCTGGCGTGCGCCGATCGAGGCGAGTACCGATTCGCGCAATTCGGCCGTCGAACCGCGCAGCGCCATCGTGATGATGTCGGTCGACACGTCGTTGAAGAGCTGTACGCGGCTGCGCTGCGGCATGTAGAGCACGTCGTCGAACAGGAAGATCTTCGGACGCACCTTGTTGGCGGAAGCGGTGCTGAGCGATTCGAGCGACGCGAGCAGGGTGTCCACCTGCGGCTTGTCGAGTTCGTTCATCACCTCGGCGATCTTGGCCGGGCCGGCCGAATTGCGTTCCGCTTCCATCTCGCCGATCATTTCCATGACGCGCTTCTCGATGATCGCGGCTGCCTTCGGGTTGACGTCCTTCATGTTGACGGCGCGCTTGAGGATGTCCGGGCGCTGTTCTTCGGAAAGCTGCAGCAGCACCTTGGCGCCGAAGCCCGACGGCATCATCGACAGAACGTAGGCGATCGTCTGCGGATGTTCCTTGGCAAGCTGTACCGAAACGGCGACCGGGTCGCATTCCTGCAGGCGGTCCCAGATGCTGGCCTCGTAGGACTGGAACGTGGCGCGGCGGCCGAGCAGGCCGTCGACCTCGTCCGGGGTCAGGCCTTCTTCGAGGATGCTTTCGATCGCCTTGGCATTGTCCATCAGCCCGGCGCCCTCGGTGAAGAGGTCTTCGAATTCGTTGACGAGCGCTTCGAGCTCATGCGGCGGAATGGCGCGCAGCGACTGCGCCGCGGCGATGATCGACTGCAACTCGCTCTGGGTGAAGAACTTCAAGAGCTTGCTTGCGACGCCCTTGCCCATGGCAAGCAGGACGGCCGCTGCCTTGTCCGTCTGGCTCAGCGGCCTTGATAGCGCCTGAGCCTCGAAACTTTCGAAATCCATCATGGATTCATCCTTCGCCCGGTCACAAGATCACGATGATTTTGGGTCGGATCGACCCAAAATCATAAACGTGATCGATTCTCATAAGTTAGAGCGGGATGCGGGCGGAAAACCGTAAACACTTTTCCTCATCCCGCTCTTGGCTCTATGACTTCTTGCTGCCCTTGATCTCGATGAGCTTGACGCCGAAGCGCGTATCGTCGCCTTCGAGAACGGTAATTTCACCGCGGCCGATCACCCGGCCGTTGACCATGATCTCGACAGGCTCGCCAATCCGGCGATCCAGCGCGATCGTTGCACCTTCGCTCAAGCCCATGAGACCGGAAACCTGCATGCGGCTCGTGCCGAGCACGATCTGGACATCGATCGGGATATCCATGATCAGGTCGAGATTGGCCGTCATGCCGCTGCCGGGCGGCGTGTCGATCGCCGCTTCAGCGCCATCGAAGGACGTCGTGCCGAAATCCGCGCCGCCGAAGTCGCCCGAAACGGAACCGCCGCTGAGATCGGCGCCGAAGTCGCTGGAGCCGAAGTTGCCGCCGAACGCGTCGAGGCCGCCGGCCGGGGTGCCGAATTCGCTGCCGAAATCGGTTGCCGCGCCCGTGGGTTCGCTGCCGAAATCCGAGCCGAAGGCTGCCGGCGCATCCGAATCCTGCTTGAGGACACCGCGCAGGTCATTGATCGCCTGGTCGAGTTCCATGTCTCCGACCGCGACGTCTGCCTCGTTGATAGGTGCTTTCTTGGGTGCCATGTGAGAACTATTCCAGTTGAAGCTTGCCTCAGGCATGCTGCGAGCGCGCGGCAGGCCGATTTAACTCATGATGTGGCGAAGGATGTCCTGTTCCGAGCCGTGGGTGTCCTTGACCCTGACCGTGTATTTCGATCCCGACCGTCCGAATTCGCAGACATAGAGGTCGCGGCCGTTGGCGTTGACGTCGACGCGAACATCCTGGGCGTCGTGGAAGGGAATGACGTCGCCCGCCTGCAGCCGGCTGATCGTTTCGAGCGTCAGGCTTTCGAGCCGGATCCGCGCCTCGATCGTGACGGCGGAGCGGCGCACCTGTTCCTCGAGCTGCTCGGTCCATTCGGCCTTTGCGTTGCGCTGCTGACCGCTGCCCTTCGGGAAGACGATGGTGGTCTTCAGGAGCACGCTCTGTGGAACGATGACGGAGAAGGTGGACATGACCGGGCCGAAGCCGATCGTCATGTCGATGGCGCCCGCATGGATGTCCTCGATCATCGGATCGGGCTTGGGACGCGAAGCGCTGTTGAGCGGACGTTCGACGATCGGTTCGAAACCACCCGGCGCATTGACGGCGGTGCGCAGCACGTCGGCGATCTTTTCGAAAAGCGGCACCGCGACATCGATCTCGATCTGCGAGAGCGCACGCGGCTGCGGCTCCTCGATCCCGGCTGGCTCGGCGCCGAGCAGCGCCTCGACGAGAGTGATGATGATCGGGCTGTCGCAGCCGATCTGGAAATCCGCGCACCAGTTGCGCAACGACACGTCACTGATCACCACGCCGGTGCCGAGGCCGGCGATCAACTCCTGCCGGAGTCCCGTCCGGAAACCGGCATAGCCGATCGTGATGTCGAGGCCCGTTTCCGCCCGGCAGATGTCGGGCAGGAATTCGCCGAAGACCTGGCCGAGTTCGAGCGCCAGCCGGCCGATCACCCGGTCGTCACCGAGCGCGCCGGTCATGCGCGCCAGGAGTTTCCGGTCGAATGCGTGAACGTTGGAACTCATGGGATCAGGCCGCCTTGCTTTCGCTGCCACCGCCGGGGTTCATCATTTCCTGCTCGACCGCGTCGATCGACGGACGCTCATAGGCCGAGATGGTCTTGCGGCCGTATTCGAGAGCGACCTGCGGTACCGAGCCATTCATGTAGGCAAGCAGCGTCTGCTTGACGATGACATAGAGCCGGTTCTGCTTTTCGCGCACCGATTTGATGTTGGCGACAACCGGCGCCACGATCGAATAGGACAGGAACACGCCGAGCAGCGTGCCGACGAGTGCGGCTGCGATCTTGGCGCCGAGAACTTCCGGCGCCTCGCTGATCGCGCCCATGGCCTTGATGACGCCGAGAACCGCGGCGACGATGCCGATGGCCGGGAAGGCATCGCCCATCGTCGTCAGCGCGTGGTAGCACTTCATCTTGTCGTGGGTGATGGTCTGGATTTCCTCGTCCATCAGCGCTTCGATCTCGTGCGAACGGGCGTTGCCGATGATGATCAGGCGCACATAGTCGCAGATGAAGGCCGTCAGTTCCTTGTTCTTCAGAACCGTCGGCGCCGACTGGAAGATCGAGGATTCTTCCGGGTTGTCGATGTGGCTTTCGATCTCGTTGCGCGACTTGGTGCGCAGGTCCCGCATCAGCGAATAGAGAACGCCGAGCGTGTCGAGATATTCGCGCTCCTTCGGTACCCTGTGGCGAAAGGCTTCGCCGAGTGCCTTGCCGGTATCCTTCACCACCTTCATCGAATTGGCCATGATGAAGCCGCCGACGCCGGCCCCGCCGATGATCAACAGTTCGAAGGGCTGGTTGAGGACCTCCATGTGGCCGCCCATCGCCAGATAGCCGCCGAGAATGCAGCCGAACGTCACAAGAAGCCCGATGATGATGTTCATTTTCGATACCTGTCGCGATCTTATTTTCCGCTAACGGGATACGGTTTCATCCTTGCGTGAGGCTGGCCGGTACGGGCGGCGGAGCCTTTCGCTGGAACAGGTTCGCGCAAGGCTATCCGGTCAGGATTTGCCAAGGCAGGGCGCATGCTCTGTCTCAGTCATTCCGGCAGGGGCGAACCGATCGTGACCACGACCTATACGAGCTACAAGCTGATAACGGCCGACTTGATGAAGTCGCTGGCCCGTGTTGCCGAGCAGCCGGATGTGGCGCGCGAGACGGAATACTACCTGTCGAAGATCGGTGACGTGAAAACGATCGACGATTTCTTTGCCGATACCAGGCTCTATAACTACGCCATGAAGGCCCACGGTCTCGAAGACATGGCCTATGCCAAGGCTTTCATGCGCAAGGTACTGACCGAAGGCATCGACAATGACGACGCCTTCGCCAACAAGCTGACCGACCACCGCTACAAGCAACTCGTCGAATCGCTGAACTTTGCCGCCCACGGTGCGGCCGCCACATCCTTCGACCGGGCGCAGAAGGGCGTTGCCGACAAATATGCCCGCCAGACGCTGGAGCAGAATGCCGGTGAGGAGAATGCCGGCGTACGGCTCGCCCTTTACTTTGCGCGCATGGCGCCGACGATCAGCAGTGGTTATGCCATCATCGCCGACGAGGCGCTGGCCCAGGTAGTACGCACCGCCCTGCAACTGCCCGACGAATTCGCCGCGACCGATGTCGATCGGCAGGCCGAGGCCTATGAAGAGGCGATCGATTTCAAGGATTTCCAGAACCCGAGCAAGGTGACCGAGTTTCTCGACCGGTTCACGGCGCTCTGGGAAACCAAAAATTCAACGGACGGTTATGATCCGCTCGCAGTCTTCGGTTCTTCGAGCGGCTACGGCATCTCTTCCGATCTTCTCCTGTCCATCAACAGCCTGAAACTCGGGGGACGCTGAACGTGCAGACCGGTCTTTACGTCGCGATTTCGTCGCAGATGGCGCTCGAAAAGCGCCTCAACACGCTCGCCGACAACATCGCGAATGCCAGCACCGTCGGCTTCCGCGGTACCGAGGTGAAGTTCAACCAGATGCTCGGCGATACGAAGCCGACCAAGGTTGCCTATGTCAGCAAGGGCGAGGAGTTCCTGAACACCAGCAACGGCTCGCTGACGCGGACCGGCTCGGCGCTCGACTTCGCCGTCAAGGGCGACGCCTGGTTTCAGATCGAGACGCCGGCCGGCCCGGCGCTCACGCGCGACGGGCGCTTCACGCTGACGGACGCCGGAGAACTCGTGACGATCCGCGGCTATCCGGTACTCGACGCCGGTGGTGCGCCGATCCAGCTCAACGGCAATAGCGGGGAAATCACGGTTGGCGCCGATGGTGCGCTTCACCAGAACGGCGTCGCGGTCGCCTCGCTCGGCCTCTACCAGGCCGATTTCAGCAACGGCTTCGTCCGTCTCGACAACAGCGCCGTGCAGCCGGCGATGCAGCCGGAGCCGGTGGTCGACCGCTTCGATGTCGGCGTGATGCAGGGTTTCGTCGAGGAGTCCAACGTCAATGCCGTCCAGGAAATGTCGCAGCTGATCATGGTCACGCGCGCCTTCGACAACATCACCGCCCTGTTGCGTGATAGCGAAGGATCGCTCGAGGAAGCGGTCAAGACGCTCGGCGGCAGTCGCTAATTTCTGACGGGTACCGGCATGCAACGCGAAGGCCTGAAGACAAGCGCGGGATCGACCTCTCTGGCAGCACTTGCCGGCCTCGTCGAGCGCTATGCAAAGCCCGAATTCTCGATCGCTCCCGGCGGTCACGTGCAGACGATCTCGCCCGGTCACTACACGGTAACCGGCCTGTCGCGGCATGTGCGGCTCGGTGATTTCGTCGCCCACAAGAGCGTCACCGGAACCCATCTCGGCGAAGTGGTGCGGGTCGAGCCCGAGCGGGTGGTCGTCTGCCCGATCGAGCCGGGTGATCCCATCGGTATCCACGACACCGTGATCCGCAAGGGCGCTTTCCGCGTCGCGCCGACAGACCAATGGTGCGGCCGCACCATCAATGCGCTCGGCGAGCCGATCGACGGTCTCGGGCCGCTGCTGCAGGGCGAGGTGCGCCGCTCGATCTCCAACACCGCGCCGCCGTCGATGAGCCGCAAGCGGGTGGAGAAGGGCTTTGTCACCGGCGTCAGGGCGATCGACATCTTTTCGCCCCTCTGCCTCGGCCAGCGTCTCGGCATCTTCGCCGGTTCCGGCGTCGGCAAGTCGACGCTGCTGTCCATGCTGGCGCGAGCAGACGCCTTCGACAAGGTGGTGATCGCGCTGGTCGGCGAGCGCGGCCGTGAAGTGCGCGAATTCATCGAAGATACGCTCGGCGACAATCTCGCAAAGTCGGTCGCGGTGGTGGCGACCAGCGACGAAAGCCCGATGCTGCGCAAGATGGCGCCGCTGACCGCCGTCACCATCGCCGAGCACTACCGCGACAATGGCGACAACGTGCTGCTGATCGTCGACAGCGTGACGCGTTTCGCACATGCGATCCGCGAAGTGGCGACGGCTTCCGGCGAGCCCCCGATCGCCCGCGGCTACCCGGCCTCCGTCTTCACCGAACTGCCGCGCCTGCTGGAGCGTGCCGGACCCGGCACTGAAGGCACGGGCACGATCACGGCGATCATCTCCATCCTCGTCGACGGCGACAACCACAACGACCCGGTCGCCGACTCGACGCGTGGCATTCTCGACGGTCACATCGTTCTCGAACGCAGCCTTGCGGAAGAGGGGCGTTATCCCCCGATCAATCCGCTCGCCTCGATCTCGCGTCTGGCGCGCAAGGCCTGGACGCCGGATCAGGAAAAGCTGGTGGCGCGTCTGAAGGCGCTGATCCACCGCTTCGAGGAAACCCGCGATCTTCGCCTGATCGGCGGTTACCGCCCCGGTGGCGATCCTGACCTCGACATGGCGATCAAGCAGGTGCCGGTCATCTACGACGTGCTGACGCAGACCGCCGGTGAGCGCCCGGCGCAGGACGCCTTTGCCGATCTTGCGAATGCATTGAAGGCGGCGGCGATGGGCAATCAACCGGGCGCGAGGGCGAGGTGATGGCGGTGACCGATTACGATGCGGATGAAAAGGTGCATCAGCGCAAGCGAAGCAGCCGCATGCCGATGACCGACAAGTTCCTGGCCGCGACCGGCGTCGCGCTTGCCGCTTTCGCGACCTTCTTTCCCTGGTACGCCTTCTTCCATCAGGATAAGTTCACCATGCCGCCGCTCTGGCAGGGTTCCACGCGCGATCTGCCGGAGCGCGCCGCCCGCAACGTCGTCTCGGTCTCGCCGCTGGCGATGCCCGATGCCGACGGCGAGACGCTTGCCGCGGTCGATCAGCTGACGACGGCGACGGTGCCCGGCATCGGTGCTGGTCCGGCTCCCGAAGGGTCGGCTGCGGAAGAGGGGCTGACGCAGCCCTTTCCCGGCAAGTCGGGTTTCAAGCTGATGCATGTCGCCAATGGCCGGGCGCTGATCGAGGATGCGAGCGGCATGTACATCGTGCGCATCGGCTCGGTTCTGCCCGACAATACCCGGCTCGCCACGCTCGAGCAGCGCGACGGCCATTGGGTGATGATCACCTCGTCAGGCGAAGTCTACCAAGCCGACTGATTTGCCAGCGCATCGTCAGGATGATGGTCGCGCATCTCCTCGGATGCGCGACGTGCTGCCGTTCGCCCGCCGGCCGCCCGTGGGATGCAGGCATCCCGATCGCAGCCGCTTCCGACGAAAGTCCCACGCAAGATTACCGGCCTAGGTTCGCATCACCAAGCATGGAGCTTCTGATGCAAATTCAGCTTTTCGACCTCGCGTCCCGGCAGGCCCAGTGGCTGACCGTTCGCCAGAACGTGGTGGCCGGCAACATCGCCAATGCGAACACGCCGCACTACAAGGCGAAGGACGTCAAGCCGTTCGAAAGCGTGCTGCAGGATACCGGCATGCAGATGGCCGCGACCCACAAGGCGCATTTCACCGATGGCCTCGAAGCCTCGCAGGTGGCCGAAGTCGGCATGGTCGACGGCGTGCAGATCCAGCAATCCGGCAACAGCGTCGCGATCGAGCAGGAAATGATGAAGACCGGCGAGATCAAGCGCGACTACGAGCTCAGCGCCGGGCTTGTGAAGGCGTTTCACCGCATGATGCTGATGACGGTACGGAAGTAAGAACCATGGATCCATTGACCTCGGCCCTCAAGGTATCGGCCTCCGGCCTCCAGGCGGAATCGACCCGTCTGCGCATCGTCTCCGAGAATATCGCCAACGCCCGCTCGACCGGCGACACCCCGGGTTCGGAGCCCTACCGCCGCAAGACCATCAGCTTCGCAGCCGAAGTGGATCGCGCAAGCGGCGCCTCGCTGGTCGAGATCGAGCGGCAGGGCACGGATGATTCGGATTTCAACATCGAGTTCGATCCGGGCAATCCGGCCGCCGACGACAAGGGCATGGTCAAGATGCCGAACGTGAACATCCTGGTCGAGATGGCCGACATGCGCGAAGCCAACCGCGCCTATGAGGCCAACCTCCAGACCATCAAGCAGTCCCGTGACCTGATTTCACAGACAATCGACCTGTTGAGAGCCTCGCAATAATGATCGATGCAGTCAAATCCCTCGGCGCGTTCTCGGTCACCAAAGAGACCGACGGCACCCGTTCCACATCTTCCTCGTCGTCGATCTTCAGCATGCCGGCGGCCACGCCGGGCGTGCCGCAGGGGCAAAGCTTCGCCTCGGTCCTCGGGGATATGGCAACCGATACCATCAACGCGATGAAAAAGGCCGAGGGCGCATCGCTCGATGGCATTCGCGGTCAGGCAAACACCCGTGAAGTTGTCGATGCCGTCATGAATGCCGAGCAGTCGCTCCAGACGGCGATCGCCATCCGCGACAAGGTGGTCACCGCCTATCTCGAAATCGCGCGCATGCAGATCTGAAGGAACGAGACATGAAGGCCCTTTCCATTGCCGCCACCGGCATGAACGCCCAGCAGCTGAACCTCGAGGTAATCGCGAACAACATCGCGAACATCAACACGACCGGTTACAAGCGTGCGCGCGCCGAATTCTCCGATCTGCTTTATCAGACCGAGCGTGCCCAGGGCGTGCCGAACCGCTCCAACCAGGCAATCGTTCCGGAAGGCGCGATCATCGGTCTCGGCGTCCAGACGGCGGCCGTGCGCAACCTGCATATCCAGGGCAGCCTGGTCAACACCGGCAATGACTATGACCTGGCACTGATGGGTCGCGGCTGGTTCCAGGTCGAAACGCCTGATGGCGAGACGGTCTATACGCGCTCGGGCGCGTTCAACAAGAATGCCCAGGGCCAACTCGTGACTATCGACGGCTACACGGTCGTTCCCGGCATCACGGTTCCGCAGGACGCGACGGAAATCGCCTTCACCAGTTCCGGCCAGGTGATGGTGCGTATCGGCAACGATCCCGCAATGCAGGAAATCGGTCAGTTGACGATCGCCAACTTCGTCAACGAGGCCGGCCTCGAGCCGCAGGGCGACAACCTCTTCAAGGAGACCCCGGCTTCCGGCGACGCGATCGTCGGCACCCCGGCGGACCCGGGCTTCGCCCAGATCAAGCAGAAATACCTCGAAGCGTCCAACGTCGATCCGGTCAAGGAAATTACCGACCTGATCTCGGCGCAGCGCGCCTACGAGATGAACTCCAAGATCATTCAGGCGGCCGATGAAATGGCGGCCACGGTGAGCAAGAACCTCAGGTAACGAAAGAGGGGGCAAACATGATGTTTCGCCGAACCGCAGACATCAAGGTTTCGAAAGACGGCAGCGCATCGATGGCGCTTCGTCTGGCGGCCGGCACCTTGCTTGCCGCCGCTTTCCTGTTGCCTTCGGCGAGCCTCGCAGAACGGTTGACTGCAGTGATCCCGACGCGGACCATTTATCCGGGCGAAACGCTCGACCGCAGCCGCGTCGAGGTTGTCGACGTGACCAACCCCGATCTCGCGGACGGCTACGTCAGGACCCTCAGCGAAATCGAGGGCAAGGTCACCAAGCGCACGCTCCTGCCCGGCCGGGTGATCCTCGCAAACGCGCTGCGTGAGCAATATGCCGTCGCGCGCGGTTCCACCGTGCGCCTCGTCTTCAGCAATGGCGGCCTGACCATCAGCGCCGCCGGATCGCCGCTCCAGGATGCCGCGGTCGGTGAACTGATCCGGGCGCGCAACATCGATACCGGCGTCATCGTTTCCGGAACGGTGATGGCTGACGGCACTGTCCATGTGGTGGCGAAATGAAAATGCTTGCCTGCAAATGGTTCCTGACGCTGGCCGTCGCGATCTCCGCGGCACTGACGCCGGCTTTCGGCGCGTCCAGGATCAAGGACGTCGCGTCGCTTCAGGCGGGGCGCGACAACCAGCTCATCGGTTACGGTCTCGTCGTCGGCCTCCAGGGGACCGGTGACACCCTGCGAGCCTCGCCGTTCACCGATCAGTCGATCCGCGCGATGCTGCAGAACCTCGGCATCTCCACCCAGGGCGGCGATTCCCGCACGCGCAACGTTGCTGCGGTTCTGGTGACGGCGACGCTGCCGCCGTTTGCAAGCCCCGGCAGCCGCGTCGACGTGACTGTCGGCTCGCTCGGCGATTCCACCTCGCTTCGCGGCGGTACCCTGGTGATGACCTCGCTGTCCGGCGCGGACGGTCAGATCTACGCGGTCGCGCAAGGCTCCGTCGTCGTAACGGGCTTCTCCGCGCAGGGTGATGCGGCAACCCTCAACCAGGGTGTGACGACGGCCGGGCGCGTGCCCAACGGCGCGATCATCGAGCGCGAGCTGCCGTCCAAGTTCAAGGATGGCTTCAACCTCGTCCTGCAACTGCGCAACCCGGATTTCTCGACGGCCGTCGGCATGGCGGCGGCGATCAACAAATATGCCGCCCAGCGATATGGCGGCCGCATTGCCGAGGCGCGTGATTCCCAGGCCGTGCTCGTCGAAAAGCCGAAGATGGCGGACCTCGCCCGGCTGATGGCCGATATCGAAAACATCGTGATCGAGACGGACGTCCCGGCCCGCGTTGTCATCAACGAACGCACCGGCACAATCGTGATCGGCCAGGACGTTCGCATCAATGAGGTAGCCGTGAGCTACGGCACCCTGACCGTCGAGGTCAGCGAGACGCCGACTGTCGTCCAGCCGCTGCCATTCTCGCGCGGGCGAACGGAGGTGGAACCGAACACGACCATCAACGCGCAGTCCGACGGCGGCACGGTGGCGATCCTCAACGGATCGAGCCTCCGCTCCCTCGTCGCCGGTCTCAACAACATCGGTGTCAAGCCGGACGGCATCATCGCCATCCTGCAAAGCATCAAAACGGCCGGGGCCCTCCAGGCGGAGCTAGTGCTGCAATGACGGCAAACATTAACCCAACTCTCGGCAAGGTCCGCAACCTGTTACTCGCCGGCGCGGCCGCAGCCTCGATGCTGACGATGCCCGGCGCCTTCGCCCAGGACGTCACCGCGCCTCCGCCGGCCGACGGGACGCAGAACGAGATTCAGCAGTTCTGCACCAACATTGCCGATGCCGCCCGTGACCAGCGCTACGTGCTGCAGCGCAAGGATCTCGAGACCCTGCAGGCAAGCATCGACGAACGCATCGCGACGCTGGAGAAGCGGCGCGACGAATACGAGGACTGGCTGAAACGCCGCAATGATTTTCTGAAACAGGCCCAACTCGGCCTTGTCGACATCTACAAGACGATGAAGCCGGATGCGGCTGCCGGCAAGCTGGAAATGGTCAATCCGGAGATTGCGGCGGCGATCGTCATGCAACTGCCGGCACGCCAGTCGTCGCTGATCCTCAGCGAAATGACGGACGAAAAGGCGGCAACCCTTACCAACATCATCTCGAGCGCCAGCGATCCGAACACCTCGAAGGAACCATCATGAAAATGCGTCTAACGGCCGTGCTGACGGCGGGTCTCCTTGCCGGGTGTCAGAACCAGGCGCTCAACGAGATCGGTCGGGCGCCTTCGATGAGCCCGATCGGCAGCGGCCTGCAATACTCCCAGACCCCGCAGCTCGCCATGTATCCGAAGCAGCCGCGCCAGGTGGTGAACGGCTATTCGCTGTGGAACGACCAGCAGGCGGCCCTGTTCAAGGACGCGCGCGCCATCAATGTCGGTGACATTCTGACGGTCGATATCAAGATCAACGAAGGGGCCACTTTCGACAACAAGACCGATCGTAGCCGCAAGAACAGCAGTGGTTTCAACGTCGGCGCAAACGGCAAGTCGGAGGCCAGCGATTTTGGCTGGGAGGGCGAGCTGAAGTATGGCTCGAACACCAAGACCGAGGGCGACGGCACGACGGAGCGTTCGGAAAAGCTGAGGGTGCTCGTCGCAGCAGTCGTGACCGGGGTTCTCGAAAACGGCAACCTCTTGATCAGCGGTTCGCAGGAGGTCCGCGTCAACCACGAACTGCGTATCCTCAATGTCGCCGGTATCGTCCGGCCGCGGGATGTCGATGCCGACAACGTCATCTCCTACGACCGCATCGCCGAGGCGCGCATTTCCTATGGCGGCCGCGGTCGCCTGACCGAGGTGCAGCAGCCGCCCTACGGCCAGCAGTTCATGGATCTATTTTCGCCGATCTGATCGGCAGGGAACGGCAAGATGGAAGAATTCGATTCCGCCAGCGCTCCGAAGCCGTCGTCGAAGGTGATGACCATCGCGATCGTTGCCGTGCTGACACTCGTCGCCGGCGGCGGCGGTTGGCTGGTCGGCGGCCTGCTCGCACCGCCTCCGCCGAAGGCAGAGGTGGAGGCGACCAGGGAACCGGCCGCCAACGCTACGGGCGAAGAGGGTCTGCCGAAGGTTGCGACCGAAGCGAACGGCGTCGTCCAGCTCGAGCCGATCACCACCAACCTTGCCTATCCCTCGGAAAACTGGGTACGGCTCGAGGTGGCGCTGCAGTTCGACGGCGTGCCCGATCCCAAGCTGGCGGAGCAGATCCACCAGGATATCGCCGCCTATCTGAAGACGGTTTCCCTGCAGCAGATCCAGGGGCCGCGCGGCTTTCAATATCTCCGGGATGACATCCAGGAGCGGGTTGACCTGCGCTCCGATGGGCGCGTAACCAATGTGATGTTCAGAACTTTCGTCATCCAATGATTCGGTAAATGGTCCGGCTTGTCGCCTTCATAGTCGCCATGACGGCGATGTCCGGTATTGCCGGCGCCCAGAGTTTTCCCTCTGATATCCTGAATACGCCGATCGAAGGGTCGGCAGCCTCGTGGATCATCCGCACCTTTGGTCTTCTGACCGTACTGTCGGTGGCCCCGGGCATCCTGATCATGGTCACCAGCTTTCCGCGCTTCGTGATCGCGTTTGCGATCCTGCGCACGGGCATGGGTCTCGCGACCACGCCATCGAACATGATCATGGTTTCGCTGGCACTGTTCATGACCTTCTATGTCATGGGGCCGACCTTCGATCGCGCATGGCGCGACGGCATCGATCCGCTGATGAAGAACCAGATCACCGAGAGCGAGGCGATCCCACGGATCAGCGAGCCGTTCCGCGAGTTCATGCTCGCCAACACCCGCGACAAGGATCTGCAGCTCTTCATCGATATCGCCAAGGAAAAGGGCCAGACGGTCGTCGACGACGACAAGGTCGACCTCAGGGCGGTCGTGCCGGCCTTCATGATCTCGGAAATCCGTCGCGGCTTCGAGATCGGCTTCCTGATCATGCTGCCGTTTCTGGTGATCGACCTGATCGTTGCCACCATCACCATGGCCATGGGCATGATGATGCTGCCGCCAACGGCGATCTCCTTGCCCTTCAAGATCCTGTTCTTCGTGCTGATCGACGGATGGAACCTGCTCGTCGGCAGCCTGGTGCGCTCCTTCAGCTAAATTAAAGATCCGTCATCGAACGTTTGGCGCGCTTGGAAAAGGCGCAAACAAAAAGGCAGCGCCTTGGCACTGCCTTTCCTCGTCCGGATAAGTGTCGGACTGCTTAGCGCTCGAACGAACCGGTCCGCGCCGGCAGGGCCGGAACGTCGATATGACCGGGCGCCAGACCTTTTCTCGCGCGATCAGCCATCATTTCGTAGCCCTGTTCCAGGTGGCGGCAGAAGCGTTCGGAATCGAACAGCGGCATGCGGAACCGGTTTTCCTCCAGTGTTCTGCGGTAGTCGGCGATCTTGCCGCGGTTGTTGTAGAGCGCGACCGCCTCGCGAACATAGTCTTCCGGTCCCGCGGCGACGAGTTCCGGCACGCCGATGGCGTTGAGCAGGCTCTCGCTCACGCGTGAGGCGAAGTTGGTACCCTTGAAGGTCAAGACCGGAAGGCCGGCCCAGAGCTGCTCTGACGTTGTCGTGTGGCCGTTGTAGGGATAGGTGTCGAGGCCGATGTCCGCGACGGGGATGCGGCTGATATGGTCCTGATAGACGACCTTGGGGCATATGATGATGCGCTTGGGGTTGATGCCGGCGCTCTTGAATTTTGCGATGATGTTTGCGCGCGCGTCCGGGCGGCTGCACATCAGCCACAGCACGCTGTCCGGCGTCTGCCGAAGGATCTCGATCCATAGGTTGATCGTCTGCAACGAGATCTTGCGGTTGGCGTTGAACGAGGCGAAGACGAACGCGTCTTCGGGAAGGCCGAGCTGGCGACGCGACATAGGCTGCGGAAGCGGACGGTTGATCGGATCGTTCGGCTGGTAGGTGTCTGGAAGCCTGCAGTATTTCTCGTAGTAATGCGGTTCGCTGCCGTCCGGCAGCACGTGCGGGTCGCCGATGATATAGTCGAGGTCGACGTTGACCGTCGTCCCGGGAAAGCCGAGCCAGCTCACCTGGACGGGAGCCGTCTGCCGGTTGAAGATGTTCACCCGGCTTTCGAGCGTGTGTCCCTTCAGGTCGACGAGAATGTCGATGTTCTCGGCACGGATGACCTCCGCCGCCTGGTCGTCGCTAAGCTCGTTGATGGAAATGATCTTGCCCCACTTTTCGCGGGACCCGTTATCGCGCGCGACGTTGTCGGGCGATGTGTGGCAGAAGAGAGTGATATCGAAACGCGAGCGATCATGTGCCATCAGCACGGCCGCGAGGAGCTTCATGGTCGCGTGGTCGTGCCAGAAGTCGGACGAGACATAGCCGATACGGATGCGCTCACCCCAGCTATGCGGCCGGCTCCGGCGTGCCTTTGCCAGTTCCTCCGGAAGGGCGCGCTGCATGGCTCCGGCGATGTAATTGAGCTTTTCGTCGCCGCACCAGGTGACGTGATAGTAGGGCGCTTCTGCGGCGAGAATGTCGTACTGGCCGAGTTTGAGTGACCGCTGGATATCGCGATCATGCTTCTCGACCTCCGCGTAGTCATTGGCTTCGCGGGCATAGACGAGATAGGCGGAACGCAGCGTCGTGTTCTTGGGATGCGTCTTGAAGAGATTGGCGACTGCCTCGCGGTCCTGCAGGTCGCCGACGTCGGCGGTCAGCAGCTTGAAGGCCAGCGCCTGATGATGACGGTTGCTGCTGGTCGACAGCGGCGCCTTGAACAGGCCGAGTATCTCCTTCTGGTCGCGCTTGAGGAAGATCGAAGCAATGATGAATGCGATCTCCGGATCCGTCTTGGCTTTCTCTAGCAGCGGAAGGCCGATGGCCAGCGCTTCGTCCTCGTGCCCGTTGACGAAATAGAGCTTCATCGCCTCGGTCAGATAGTCCTGCGACCGCGAACCGCCGGCCTCTCCGGCGAGCTGGTAGGCGCGCGCCGCCTCGGGCTTGAAACCGAGTTTCAGGAGCACCTTGGCAAGCAGCACATAGGTCTTCGTATCCCGGTTGATGTTCATCAGGATGTTGAGCTGGTCGAGCGCGTCCGTGTACTGGCCTTTCTGGTATTGCCGGGAAGCGGTCGAGAAGATGGCTTGGGCGTTCACTAGGAGCTCCGTCGAGTGTACAGGCCGGCTCGGGGCGAGACACCCCGATGTCGCAAAGCAGGTCTTACGGGTATCGTAGAGGCGAAACCTTGCCTCAGGCATGACGCCGACGGCCCCTATGAAGCCGTTGTGTCTGTCTCAGGGAGAGCCATCGCGCAGGCTCTGGCCTCAGCCCGGTAAGCTGACTTAAAGCGTTGTTAAGTATAAACTATCTCTCGCCGACCCGGCTCGGTCATTTAAGGAATTCGCAAGCATTGGACTCGATATTCGGCCTCACATGACGGGTTTGGTTTCTTCCGAGATTGTCGTTGGAACCGAGAGGCATGAAGCCGATCCGCCATCACCGGTAGTGTAAACAGTCCGGTATGTCCCCCAATCGTCTTAAGTAAAAAAGGGACACTCTAATGACGAGCATCATGACCAATTCCGCTGCAATGGGCGCTCTTGCTACCCTGCGTTCGATCAACTCGCAGATGGAAACCACCCAGGACCGCATTTCGTCGGGCCTGCGCGTCGGTAGCGCCGCCGACAACGCCGCTTACTGGTCGATCGCAACCACCATGCGTTCGGACAACAAGGCTCTCTCGACCGTTCAGGACGCCCTCGGCCTCGGCGCTGCCAAGACCGACGTTGCCTACACGGCCATGGAAAACTCCAAGGACGTTGTCGACGAGATCAAGAAGAAGCTGGTTGCCGCCAGCGAGCCGGGCGTCGACAAGAGCAAGATCCAGAAGGAAATCAAGGAGCTGCAGAATCAGCTCATCAGCATTGCTAAGTCGGCTTCGTTCTCCGGCGAAAACTGGGTCTACAACGACGCCAACAACACCGCTGCCACCAAGTCGATCGTCGGTTCGTTCAACCGTGACGCCCAGGGCAACGTCAGCCTGACGACGCTGCAGTTCGACACGAACAAGAGCTCGCTGATCGAAGTCAACGCTTCCGGCTCCTACGTCACGAACGGCACGGGTCTGCTGTCCAGCAACATGGAGTACAAGGACGCAACCGGCTCGACGGTGACGGCTACCTACAGCGTCCTGACCATGGACATCACCAACATGACGACCGGTGATCTGGCCGGAGCCATCTCGGGCGTTGACGCAACGCTCTTGCAGATGACCGACGCTGCCGCCGACCTCGGTGCGCTCAACAGCCGCGTCGAACTGCAGAAGAATTTCGTTGAGGACCTCTCGGACTCGATCGAGAAGGGCATCGGCAAGCTCGTCGACGCCGACATGAACGAAGAGTCGACCCGTCTGAAGGCTCTGCAGACGCAGCAGCAGCTCGGCATCCAGGCGCTCACGATCGCCAACTCGAACTCGCAGAACATCCTGTCGCTGTTCCGTTAATCAAGGCCAGACGGCGCGGGTTTCGGCCCGCACCCGACTGCAGAAAATCGAAACCGCGCTTCCAAAGAGGCGCGGTTTTTTGTCGTGCATCTATCGGATGCTGGAACGTTGGGAAAATAATCGCGGCGTCTTAGGCCGGCGTTAACCACAATGGTGTTTGCTGTGTCCATCGAAGGAGCGGGTTAACCAACGATATTAACCGGTTAACAGGCATGAAGCTGACCGCTGCTTCCCGGTAGCTCCCGGAATGTCCCTTTTCACGAGTATTGCCAACAAGGGGCACTCAGCCAATGACCAGCATCATGACGAACACCGCCGCAATGGCCGCGCTTCAGACCCTGCGTTCGATCAACTCGCAGATGGAAACCACCCAGGACCGCATTTCGTCGGGCCTGCGCGTCGGTAGCGCCGCCGACAACGCCGCTTACTGGTCGATCGCAACCACCATGCGTTCGGACAACAAGGCTCTCTCGACCGTTCAGGACGCCCTCGGCCTCGGCGCTGCCAAGACCGACGTTGCCTACACGGCCATGGAAAACTCCAAGGACGTTGTCGACGAGATCAAGAAGAAGCTGGTTGCCGCCAGCGAGCCGGGCGTCGACAAGAGCAAGATCCAGAAGGAAATCAAGGAGCTGCAGAATCAGCTCATCAGCATTGCTAAGTCGGCTTCGTTCTCCGGCGAAAACTGGGTCTACAACGACGCCAACAACACCGCTGCCACCAAGTCGATCGTCGGTTCGTTCAACCGTGACGCCCAGGGCAACGTCAGCCTGACGACGCTGCAGTTCGACACGAACAAGAGCTCGCTGATCGAAGTCAACGCTTCCGGCTCCTACGTCACGAACGGCACGGGTCTGCTGTCCAGCAACATGGAGTACAAGGACGCAACCGGCTCGACGGTGACGGCTACCTACAGCGTCCTGACCATGGACATCACCAACATGACGACCGGTGATCTGGCCGGAGCCATCTCGGGCGTTGACGCAACGCTCTTGCAGATGACCGACGCTGCCGCCGACCTCGGTGCGCTCAACAGCCGCGTCGAACTGCAGAAGAATTTCGTTGAGGACCTCTCGGACTCGATCGAGAAGGGCATCGGCAAGCTCGTCGACGCCGACATGAACGAAGAGTCGACCCGTCTGAAGGCTCTGCAGACGCAGCAGCAGCTCGGCATCCAGGCGCTCACGATCGCCAACTCGAACTCGCAGAACATCCTGTCGCTGTTCCGTTAATCAAGGCCAGGCGGCGCGGGTTTCGGCCCGCGCCCGACCGCAGCAAATCGAAACCGCGCTTCGCAGGAGGCGCGGTTTCCTTTTGGTCGAATCCGGCAGCTTCTATCGAAATATCGGCTCCGCTTCAGTCTTTGTTAACCACGATGGTGTTTTCTGTGGCCAACGAAACGGCGGGTTAATGAACGTTAACAGGCATGAGGCTGACCGCTGCTTCCCGGTAGCTCCCGGAATGTCCCTTCCATTCCAAATCAGCCAACAAGGGGCACTCAGCCAATGACCAGCATCATGACGAACACCGCCGCAATGGCCGCGCTTCAGACCCTGCGTTCGATCAACTCGCAGATGGAAACCACCCAGGACCGCATTTCGTCGGGCCTGCGCGTCGGTAGCGCCGCCGACAACGCCGCTTACTGGTCGATCGCAACCACCATGCGTTCGGACAACAAGGCTCTCTCGACCGTTCAGGACGCCCTCGGCCTCGGCGCTGCCAAGACCGACGTTGCCTACACGGCCATGGAAAACTCCAAGGACGTTGTCGACGAGATCAAGAAGAAGCTGGTTGCCGCCAGCGAGCCGGGCGTCGACAAGAGCAAGATCCAGAAGGAAATCAAGGAGCTGCAGAATCAGCTCATCAGCATTGCTAAGTCGGCTTCGTTCTCCGGCGAAAACTGGGTCTACAACGACGCCAACAACACCGCTGCCACCAAGTCGATCGTCGGTTCGTTCAACCGTGACGCCCAGGGCAACGTCAGCCTGACGACGCTGCAGTTCGACACGAACAAGAGCTCGCTGATCGAAGTCAACGCTTCCGGCTCCTACGTCACGACCGGAACGGGTCTGCTGTCCAGCTACATGGAGTACAAGGACGCAACCGGCTCGACGGTCACGGCTGCCTACAGCGTCCTGACGATGGACATCACCAACATGACCATGGGCGCTCTTGCCGAAGCCATCTCCGGCGTCGACGCAACGCTCCTGCAGATGACCGACGCTGCCGCCGACCTCGGTGCGCTTAACAGCCGTGTCGAGTTGCAGCAGAACTTCGTTCAGGACCTCTCGGACTCGATCGAGAAGGGCGTGGGCCGCCTCGTCGACGCCGACATGAACGAAGAGTCGACCCGCCTGAAGGCTCTGCAGACGCAGCAGCAGCTCGGCATCCAGGCGCTCACGATCGCCAACACCAACTCGCAGAACATCCTGTCGCTGTTCCGCTAAGCGAACGCCAGGGAAAGTCGGGCGACCTTCGCCCCTCTCCTCGCACACAGCGCAAAAGGCCGCACAGCCATCGGGGCTGTGCGGCTTTTTCGTTTCGCGTTCCCGCTTTCCAGGCGCATTTGCGGATGGTGCGATCCGCTTTAACTCTTCATCCGTATTTCCTTATTTTCGTTCACCTTCGTTACCAAGTCACTAACGGCATTAACCATTTGTTAACCATGCAATCATTACATATTGGTTAAGAGCGAAGGGTCGCCTCCAGGGCAAAACAGGGGCGATTCGCATGATGCCAGTCCCATCGCTGCCGGTTCTGCACTCCGGAATGTCTTCAGAAATTCATTCCGGGCAGGTGACCAATGACCAGCATCATGACCAATACCGCCGCCATGGCGGCGCTTCAGACCTTGCGTTCCATCAATACCGATATGGCCGAGGTCCAGGACCGGATTTCCTCCGGCTACCGCGTGCAGACCGCCGCGGACAATGCCGCCTACTGGTCGATCGCCACCACCATGCGGTCCGACAATGCCGCGCTGTCGACCGTCGAAGACGCACTCGGCCTCGGTGCAGCCAAGATCGATACGGCCTACGCGGCGATGAATTCGTCGATCGACGTCGTCAGCGAGATCAAGCGCAAGCTGGTTGCCGCGCGCGAGCCGGGCGTTGACAAGCTTAAGATCGATAAGGAAATCACCGAACTCAAGAACCAGCTCCTGGCTGCGGCTCAGTCCGCATCCTTCTCGAGCGAGAACTGGCTCTACAACGCGAATGCCGCCTCCGTCGGCACCAAGTCGATCGTTGCGTCGTTCAACCGTGATGCGAACGGCAACGTGTCCGTCACGACCCTCGACTTCGACACCGCACAATCCATGCTGATCGACACGGCCAATGCCAGCCGTGGCCTCCTGACCAGAAGCTATGATGCTGCCCTGCTGACCTCGCCGGCCGGAACAACGGGCGTCAGAATCTTCCATCTGATTGGCCCAACCACGGGAACGTCGGATGAAATCAAGCTGACGTCGTCGACCACCGACGCCGAGATGGACGACATGATCCGCGTCGTCGACCACATCCTCGGCCAGTTGACGGATGCCGGCTCCACGCTCGGCGCCATCACCAAGCGCATCGACATGCAGGAAAGCTTCATCGCCAACCTCATGGATACGATCGACAAGGGTGTCGGCCGTCTGGTCGACGCGGACATGAACGAGGAATCGACGCGGTTGAAGGCCCTGCAGACGCAGCAGCAACTCGGCATCCAGGCGCTCTCGATCGCCAACACGAATTCCGAGAACATCCTGCGCCTGTTCCAGCAGTAAGGCGCATCCGTGGACCGGCTGCGACTGACGGATCCACCAAACTGCTTCTGTCACCCGAAGCTTGGTGACGGCAAAAATTGAGTTCTGCCACGTCGTCGGTCACGGCACCCGGTGGAAACGGTTGGACCGCGCTAATTGCCCTGGCGCGGTCCAACACATTCATTTTCGCACAAGTTTGACCGAATAGCCTTCTCTCGCAGTCCTGTCGGATGACTGCCGGCCAAAATGAATCTTGCGCCGCCGCCTGCGTCGGATCGCTCCGGGGACCATGTGTCCGGAACTCGCCGATGTACGTCAAGAATGTTGGGTTCTCCGTATCCGCGGCCGGACCCGAGGGAGACATGTCAGCAGTGCCAGCAGCAATGGAAGTCCGCGCCAGTAGGTGCCGCCTCGCGATCAGACGGGCATTGTCGCATCGCTGTGCTGCCGCGAGTGATCGGTCATGAGTGCGATGCTCTCCCGTTACCTCAAGGATTTCAGCGCGCCGAAGGTCGAGCTGTCGCTGATGCCTCCGAAGTATTTTCCTGACCTGGATAGCGACTATGCCGATGGCGATCGCCCCGGCGCGAGGCCATCCATGCCGGAGATCGACATTGACGCGGAGCGCCGACGGGCCTTCGCAGAGGGCCGCGCCGAGGCGACGGCCGAACTTGTGTTCGAACATGAGCGCCAGATTGCCGACCTGCAGGCGGCCCATGCGGCTGAACTCGCGGCATTGACCCAGCGCCTCGAAGTGGAAACGGCCAGTCGCCTCGCCGAGCGTTTTGCCGACATGGCCGACAGTCTGGTCAGGGCGCTCGGAGATCAGACCGCCCGGGTCCTGGCGCCGGTCATGGAGGACGCCCTCCTGCAGCGCGCCGTCGCCGACATGGCGCAGATGATGAAGCAGGGCCTGGAGGCCGGCGAAGGTTGCACCCTCGTCGTCAAGGGCCCGACCCCACTCTTCGAGGCGCTGAAGCGCCAGCTCGGGGAGGGCATGCCGTTGTTCCGCCACGTCGAAACCGATGACATCGATCTCGCTGTCGAAATGGACGGTACGATCCTGGTGACGCGCATGGCCGCCTGGGCCGATACTGTCCGGAAAGTTCTCGCATGAGCGACGAAAACCATCACAACGGCAAGCATGAGATCATCATCGTCAAGCGTCACAACGGCGGCCATGACGGGCATCACGGCGGCGCGTGGAAGATTGCCTATGCCGACTTCATGACGGCAATGATGGCCTTCTTCCTCGTCATGTGGCTGATCAACGCGGCCAATGAGGAAACGAAGGCGGCGATCGCCTCCTATTTCAATCCGGTGCAATTGACCGACCAGAAGCCTGCCGAGCGCGGCCTGAAGGATCCGGCGAAGGACGCGCAGGGCGAGGAGACGCAGCAGCGCTCCAAGGTCGATGGCGAGCAGGAAAAGTCCGGCGGGTCGGCCAAGACCGGCGACCAGTTGACGGCGACCTCGGGCGAAGAAACCAAGTATTCCGACGCCGACTTCTTCGAGAACCCCTATTCGGTGCTCTCCGAAATCGCCCGCGAGGTCGGCCAGCAGGCCAATATCAGCGTCAAGGGCGAGGGCGGCGCGGCGCAATCCGGGCCGGCAACCGGAGCCGACGGCGGCGAAGCCTATCGTGATCCGTTCGATCCGGACTTCTGGACCAAGCAGGTCGAGGTGTCGGACGCGGGCAATACGACCAAGAGCGACGTCGAACTCGCCGCTGCGAAGGCGATGCAGGCGGGTGGCGCGCCGGCGGTCGACAAGACCGAGAGTGAAAAACAGGCCGAGCAGGCGAAGGCTGACGGCACCGGCAAAACGGCCGAGAGCGATGCCGGCGACAAGCCGAAGACCGAGACCGCCGAGGCGAACGCTGAGAAGCAGGCCGAAGAACTTCAGGCCGAGCTCAAGAAAGAGCTTGCCGGCGAGGCCGGGCAACTGGCGGAAGGCCTGGTCGTAACCCCGGCCGAGGGCGGCCTCATGGTTACGATCAGCGAGCGCACGGATGCGCAGATGTTCGCCGTCGGTTCGGCCGTGCCGCAGAAGGAACTGGTGCTGGCGATGGAAAAGATCGGCCATCTGCTCGCCGAGCGCCCGGGTGCCGTCGCGATCCGCGGCCACACCGACGGTCGCCCGTTCAAGGACGGCACCTATGACAACTGGCGGCTCTCCGCTGCGCGCGCCCAAAGTGCCTATTACATGCTCGTTCGCGGCGGTCTGAAGGAAGACCGCGTCAGCCAGATCAGCGGCTTTGCCGACCGGCGGCTGCAGATCCCCGGTGACCCTTATGCCCCGGGCAACCGGCGCATCGAGATCCTGCTGCAATCGGCTCCGGGTTAAACACGATGCTGAGACGCCTGCGATCGATCCTGATGACCTGCTGCGTGCTGGCGACCCCGTTTGCAATTGGGACCGCACGCGCGAACGATATCGAGGAACTCGCGCCCTTCAAGATGATCCGGTCGCTGCAATATGTGCAGGACTCCGTGGTGCTCGGCGATCACTCCGCGATCGAGATGCAGCGTTTCATGCTCGGCGCGATCGACAAGCGGCTGCGCGCCGCCGACCCGTCGGTATTTCGTGATCCGCGCAACGTCGATGCGGCTCTTGTCTATGCGATGAGCGGCGGTAATCCGGAGACGCTGAAATACCTTTCGGATCATGACGTGGCCGGCAATTTCGATTCCCGCGTCACCGATGCGCTGCGGCAATATCTGAACGGCAAAGGCGGGCTGATCGTCGAGAACCTGTCAAAGGCCGCTCCTGAATATCGAAGCGCCCGCATCGGTCCGTATCTCTATCTCATTCTTGGCAATGCGACGTCGCAGCAGGATCCGATTGCGGCGATGAAATATTACGACTGGGCGCGCTTGACGGCTCCGGGCACGATCATCGAGGAGGCGGCCTTGCGCCGCTCCGTGTTCCTTGCGGTGCAGGCCAACGCGCCGGACAAGGGCTTCCACTACGCGCTGACCTATGCGCGCCGCTACCTGACGTCTCCCTATGCCAGCCAGTTCGCCGACGTCTTCGTCGAGCTTGCCGTCGCGCATTTCGACGGCGAGGCCCAGGGACGGATTTCCGAGATCCTCGACTTCATGGACGCGCCGCGCCAGCGCGAGGTCTATCTGCGTGTCGCCCGTCGCGCGGCGATCGCCGGCAAGCAGGCCCTGGCGAAGCTGGCTTCCGAGCGGGCCGAAGCGCTCGGGGCGGACGGGGCAGCGCAACCGAAAGTGCTTGCCGGTTTTTATGCCGGACTGGCGTCCGTTCCCTCGAATGATGTTTTTGCCGCAACGGCAAGCATAGCGGCAATACCGGACGCGGAGCTTTCGCCACGCGACCGCGCGCTGCGTGACGCTGCAAAGGCGATTGCAGATGCGGTGGTGCGGCCACCGGATGCCGAAAGCCTCGCGCAAGCGTTTGCGTCTAAACCCGATAGACCGATCGAAGCCGATGGCTCGGAAACGGGCGAGGAGACCGGCAGCGGCCTGAGCCCCTTCGGCAATGCGCCGCTCCCGGTGGCGGCAACCGAAAGGGCGGCGGAAGTCGACGCCGGTGCGGCCGGCGATCCCGAACACGACGGGTTCGTGGTGAAGGGGAGGTCAAAGATCGAAGAGATCGATGCCCTTCTGAAGGGAGAAGGGAAATGAGGGCTCTGGACGATAGCCTGCGCGGTCTGCCCCCGGCCCCGGCCGGCAAGGGCAATGGGCGTGCCGGCGGCAAGGAGCAGGTGGGTGGCGCCTTGGGCAGGGCCTTCGAGGATGCCGTGGCGAACGCTGGACGGCAGAAGGCGAATGATCAGGCCAGCGCGGGCAACGGCTTCGGCGACACCGCCGCCGGCGATGACGCGGAGACCGGAGGCTTGATCGACAAGGACAACATTGCCAAGACCACCGGCCGGCACGGTGCAGCCACGCGCAGCATTGCCATCGGTCGCGACGAGCAGGCACTTGGCGAACACACGCCCCATGGTCGTTTTCCAACCGCTGAACGTGACGTCAGCGCAAGGCGCGTGGCGGGCAAGGCCGATCCGGCCAAGGCGAATGCTGATCCGATTGGTATGAGCAACGCGACCGTCCCGGACGAGCTCGCAGCGCGTATCGCGGACCTTGCGGACCGGCTGGCAAAGGCGCAGGCAAACGGCGAGGCGACGGCTGGGGCCGACGCAGACACGACAGACGGCGAGGCCGGGGAAACCACGTCGACGCCGAAGACGGATATGGACGACCTGTTGACGCTGCTTGGCGGCGGCCAGGCAATCGGGCAGGCGCCCGGCGAAACGGGCAGGACCGGCCGTCAGGCAGCGGGTGGTGCGGGAGAAGCTGCCGGCACGCATGTCGCGGGAACTGGCGAGCACGGCGCGAAGCCCGAAGCTGCGGCAGGCGAGGGCGAGCCGGATCGGCTCTTCCGTTTCGCCCGGGCCGACGGCAAGGGGCAGGCGGTAACCATGAGCCTTTCGAAGGATGGAGAGGCGGCGTTCGACGGCACCCGTTCGCAGGCTGCCAAGGCTGAGAACGTCACGGTGCTCGAGGCTCGACGCTATCTGGGCATCTCGATGAATCCGAACACGAGCGCCGTGGCGGACGCAATCGCAGGCGAAGCCGGCACCAGCGCCTTGCAGCCGAGCGCGGCACTCGGCCAGCCGGGCGCATGGACCCAGGCGGGCAAGACGCTGAACACGTTGAAGATCCAGCTTCATCCGATCGAACTCGGTCTCGTCACCGCCACGCTGAAGCTCAAGGACGACGAATTGCAGGTCGAGCTGAAGGTCGAGACCGGCGAAGCGTTCAGACAGTTGTGCGACGACCAGAGCGAGATGGTGAAGGCCCTGCGCGCCCAGGGCTTCTCGGTCGATCAGGTCAATATCGTGTTCAATTCGGGCGGCGACACGTCGTCGGGCGGCGGCTCGCAGACCCAGGCCCAGGCCCAACCCGGGCAGCAGGGACGCGAGCGGGCCGACGGGAACGGTCAGGGGCGCCAGCAGCGACAGGAAGACGGCCAGGCTTCGATGGCGGAAAGGTGGGTTGGCAATGGCGGGACGGACGATGCGGCTGCCGGCACTGAGCGCTCTCGCGCTGGTCACGTCTACATGTAGTGCCTTCGCCAACGCCGGCATCTGTGAACGCGAGATCGTCAGCGCGGCGGCGAAGTACGGCATCCCTGCCGGAATCCTCTACTCCGTCGGGTTGACCGAAACGGGCCGCAAAGGCTCCCTGCAGCCCTATGCTATGAACATCGAAGGCAAGGCCTATTTCGGCACCAGCGAACAGGATGTTCTCACGCAGTTCGGCAATGCCCGTGCGCAGGGCGCCAAGCTCATCGATCTTGGCTGCATGCAGATCAACTACTACTTCCATGGCGAGCACTTCAGCTCGCCGCAGGAGATGCTTGACCCGCACAAGAATGTCGAATATGCCGCGCGCTTCCTGGCCAACCTGCACGCCAAGCATGAGACTTGGACCATGGCTGTTGCTCGCTACCATGCGGGTCCGAACAACGATCCGGCGCAGAAGAAATACGTCTGTCGGGTGATCGCGAATCTCGTCGCGACGGGCTACGGAAAGTGGACGCCGAACGCCACTCAGTTCTGCCAATAAGCAACCTTTGATTGTATTCTTGATGCCAATGCCGCATTGTGGCGACAATGCGTGGACAATGTGGCGGCAAGTGGATTTGTCGTGGTCCGTTAACTTTTCCACATCATTTTAGTGCCAACATTGGCGGGGTGCTACTAGATATAGATCAAATCGGCAAAACATGGTTAATCAATTATTAATTCCACCCAGTAACTTCCTCTAGTTGTTCATGAATCCCTCGATTCGTACCTCTCGATCAGTGCGGTGCCATACTGATTCGGAGGCGGACGAATGATCGTAGTGGTTGATGAAAGAGAGCTCGTTAAGGACGGCTATACGTCGCTCTTCGGGCGTGAAGGAATTCCCTCGACGGGTTTCGACCCCAGGGAGTTTGGCGAGTGGGTAAATGCGGCGGCTGATTCGGATATCGATGCCGTCGAGGCGTTCCTCATCGGTCAGGGCGACGCCACCTTCACCTTGCCTCGCGCCATCCGCGATCGCTCCATGGCTCCGGTCATCGCCGTCAGCGACACCCCCTCGCTCGAAAACACGCTTGCGCTCTTCGATTGCGGCGTCGATGACGTCGTGCGCAAGCCGGTTCACCCCCGTGAAATTCTTGCTCGCGTCGCTGCGATCCGCCGGCGCCTGAAGGCAATCACCAACTACACCGACATCGGTCCGATCCGTGTTTTTGCCGACGGCCGTGATCCGGAGATCAACGGTGAAGTCTTCGCTTTGCCCCGCCGCGAACGGCGCATTCTCGAATATTTGGTCGCGAACCGCGGCCGCCGCGTATCCAAATCGCAGATCTTCAACGCGATCTACGGGATCTTCGACGAGGACGTGGAAGAGAACGTCGTCGAGAGTCACATCAGCAAGCTGCGCAAGAAACTGCGCAAGAAGCTCGGTTTCGACCCGATCGATTCCAAGCGTTTCCTTGGCTACTGCATCGATTGGAATTGAGCGCCGTGCCGGAGAGCGGGCGCCGAGCCAAGACAGGTTCACGCAAGGCCCGCTTCCTAGTGTCGCCGCAACGAGGAAATGAGGATCCGATATGAGTCTCTATGGCAGCATGAGAACGGGCGTGTCCGGTATGAACGCCCAGTCCAACCGTCTGGGCACCGTTGCCGAAAACATCGCGAATGCGAACACGACGGGCTACAAGCGCGCCTCCACCGAGTTTTCGTCGATGATCCTGCCTTCGGGCGGCGGCAACTACAATTCCGGCGGCGTCGAGACGCAGGTGCGCTACAGCATCTCGCAGCAGGGCGGCACGAGCTACACGACCTCGGCAAGTGACCTCGCCATCAATGGCGGCGGCTTTTTCATCGTCCAGGGCAGTGGCGGCCAGAATTTCCTCACGCGTGCCGGCTCCTTCGTGCCGGACAAGGACGGCAACCTCGTCAACACCGCCGGCTACAAGCTGATGGGTTACGAATACAAGGCCGGCGCCGACCCGACGGTCGTCGTCAACGGCTTCGATGGCTTGACCGAAGTCAAGCTCAAGGACGAAGGCCTGGTCGCCTCCGGCTCGACCAAGGGCGCGATGGAAGCAAACCTTCCGTCGGGCGCGGCGGTCGGCGATGAATCGAAAACGTCGCTCGTCGTCTATGACAGTCAGGGCAACACCCGCATCCTCGATTTCGTCTACAAGAAGACCGGTGTGAACGCCTGGTCGCTCGAAGTCCGTGACCGCGACACCTATTCGGCAGGTCCTCCGGTAGCCGGTGTGCTCGGCACGCAGACCATGACCTTCGATGCGGCCGGCAAGCGCATTTCGGCAACGCCTGCGACGCTGACGACGACCGCTATCACGGGTCTTCCTGGCACGGGCGCCGACCTGAACGCCCTGACGATCGACACGACGAAGACGACCCAGCTCGGCGGCGACTTCACCAGCAGCGGCGGCGGCATCGACGGCAGCAAGCCGAGCAAGATGTCGGGCTTCGAGATCGACAAGGACGGCATCGTCTACGTCAAGTACGGCGACGGCAACCTGATTCCGAAGTTCCGTATCGCGCTTGCGACCGTGCAGAGCCCGGACAAACTCCTGCCGGAGTCGGGCAATGTCTACTCGCAGGGCACCGATTCCGGCGTCATCGTCACCGGTTTTGCCGGCTCCGGCGCCTTCGGCAGCATCCAGTCCAAGGCGCTCGAAAACTCCAACGTCGACATCGCCAACGAACTGACCTCGATGATCGAGGCGCAGCGCAACTACACGGCAAACTCCAAGGTATTCCAGACCGCCTCGGACCTGCTTGACGTGCTGGTCAACCTGAAACGGTAATTGAAAGAGATACGGTCCGCGTCATGTCGCTGTCCTCCGCAATATCCATCGCACAGCAGGCCTTCAGCAACACGGCGCAGCAGACCGCGATCGTGTCGAAGAACATCGCGAATGCGGGCAATGCGGATTATTCGCGTCGTCTCGCCCTCTTGGGCAGCACGCCGAACGGGGCGCAGGTCGTATCCATTTACCGGGCCCAGAACGAGGCCCTGCTCAAGCAGAGCATCGCCAGCATTGGCGAAGCCTCGGGCCAGGCCCGGCTTCGCGATGGGCTGGAACTCCTGAAGTCGGCGCTCGGCGGCAACGACTACGAGACTGCGCCGTCCAAGCTGCTCTCCGATTTCCGCAACAGCCTGCAGACCTTTGCCGCGACGCCGGGGAACAAGACGATCGCCGCCACGGCGGTCTCCGACGCGCAGGATCTCGCCGACTCGCTCAACAAGACCTCCACCACGGTGCAGGATCTGCGCAAGGATGCCGACAAGGAGATCGCGATTGAAGTCGACAAGCTGAATAGCTTGCTGGCGGATTTCGAGAAGGCCAACAACGCCGTCAAGTCGGCGAGGGCCCAAGGCGGTGACGCCAGCGACGCGCTCGACCAGCGCGACAAGATCCTGAAGCAGGTGTCGGAGATCATCGGCATCTCCACCGTCACGCGCGGCAACAACGACACGGTGATCTTCACCACCGACGGCACGGTGCTTTTCGAGAACATTCCGCGTCAGGTCACGTTCGCTCCGACCACGACCTATGACGCCACCGTCACCGGAAACAAGATTTTCGTCGACGGGGTGCCGATCGCAGCCGGAAGCGGCGCCGATACCACCGCCAAAGGCAAGCTCGCAAGCTTGGTGCAGTTGCGCGACGACATCGCGCCGAAGTTTCAGTCGCAGCTGGACGAAATCGCGCGCGGCCTGGTGGAGCTCTTCAAGGAAGGCAATCCGCCGGCGATAGCCTATCAGCCCGGCCTGTTCACCTGGGGCAGCGCCGGCATTCCGGCCGCGGGCACCGTCGTCCCCGGACTGGCGTCGAAGATCACCGTCAACGCCATGGCAAAGGCGAACCCGCTGCTGCTGCGTGACGGCGGCTTCAACGGTGTGGTCTCGAACCCGGGCGGCGCCGCAAACCCGAGCCCCGGCTATACCGATCTGCTCGATGGGTTCATCAACAAGATGGGCGAGAACATGTCGTTCGACCCGTCCACCGGCCTCGACAGCAACAGCAGCCTTTTGAACTTCGCGACCGGCTCGGTAGGCTGGCTCGAGCAGACGCGCAAGACCGCCTCGACCGCGGACGACAACAAGCAGGCAATGCTGGCCCGCACCCAGGAAGCACTCAGCAAAGAGACGGGGGTCAGCATCGACGAAGAGCTGTCGCTGCTGCTCGATCTCGAACAGTCATACAAAGCATCGGCCAAGCTGGTCAGCACAGTGGATGCCATGATGGCAGCCCTTATGGAAGCCGTGAGGTAATCATGAAGACGTCCTACGTTTCTAATCTGGCGATCCAGAGCGCTATGCGCCTGACGATCCAGCAGAATCAGTCGGAGCTGCTCAAACTCACCCAGGAGCAGACCACCGGACGCCATTATGACGTTGGCCTGGCGCTTGGCGCGACGGCGTCGCGCTCGCTCAACCTACAGCGCGAACTGGACCGGCTGAACTCGATGAAGACCACGAACTCGGTGGTGACCCAGCGCCTCTCCGGTTCGCAGGGTGCGCTCGAGACCATGGCGAAGGCCGCGGAAAAGGTGCGCGACACGCTCGTCACCTACAAGGGCAACGATGCTGCCAGCCAGTTGAAGATCCAGAAGACCGAGATCATGGGCGCGCTGCAGACCTTTACCGCTGCCGCCAATACGTCCTTCAACGGCGAGTTCCTGTTCTCGGGCATCAACACCGATGCCAAGCCGGTTGCCGACTACAGCACGACACCGCCGTCGGCCGCCAAGACGGCTTTCGACAACGCCCTCTCGAGCTTCATGGCCGCCCAGGTTCCGCCCCTGACCGGCATGGACCAGTTCTCCGTCACGCAGATGCAGGACTTCATCAAGAACACGGTCGAACCGATGTTTACCGGACCGGGCTGGGATGCCAACTGGTCCGACGCTTCGAACCAGAACATGACGAGCCGGATCAGCGCCAGCGAAGTCGTCGAAAGCTCGACCAACGCCAATACCAGCGGCTTCCGGATGTTCGCGCTGGCAAGCGTGATCTCCGCCGAACTGATGGACCAGAATGTAACGCCCGAGGTGCGCGCGGCCATCGGCGTCGCCGCGCTCGACTATGCGGAGCAGGGCATCGCCGGCCTGAACGCCGAGCGTAGCTCGCTTGGTATCTCCGAGGCGCGTGTCAAGAAGGCGAACACCTCCATCGAAGCGCAGCTCAAGCTCGTCAACACGCATGTCGCCGACATCGAGGGCGTCGATCCGATCGAGACATCGACCCGGATCAACACGCTGAAGGTGCAGTTGGAAACGTCCTATACACTAACGTCGCGACTGCAGCAGATGAGCTTGCTTAATTTCCTCTAATATGGGGAACCGGACAAACATGAAGGATGTCTGAATGTACCAGTTTTCCTATGCCGAGATCATGGAGGACGGCGTTGCCGACTCCAAAAATCGAGAACGGCAGGTACTCGATCGCTCGATCGCGCTCATGGAAGCAGCGAAACAGCAGAAAGGGTATTCGAGAGAGGCCATCGAGGCCATCTACTTCACCCGGCGCCTGTGGATCCGTTTCATCGAGGACCTGCGCGCTCCGGAAAACCAGCTCAACGAAGAGTTGCGCGCCAATCTGATTTCGATCGCCATCTGGATACTCAACGAGACGGAGAAGATCCGCAAACGCGAATCCTCCAACTTCCAGGGCATAATTGACATTACCACCATCATCAGGGATGGACTGAAATGAAGAGCACACTGCGTATTTCGCTGAAGTCGGGCGAACGGATCTTTGTTAACGGCGCGGTGCTTCGCGTGGATCGCAAGGTTGCGGTCGAATTCCTGAATGATGTCACCTTCCTGCTCGAAAACCACGTGCTGCAGCCGGAAGATGCAACCACGCCGCTGAAGCAGCTCTACTTCATCGCGCAGATGATCCTCATCAATCCGGAAGGCGCGGAACAGTCGACCGCCATGTTCCGCAAGTCGATCGTCATGCTGCTCAACTGCTTCAAGAACGAAGAGGTCCTGGCCGAGCTGAAGCGTGTCGACGGTCTCGTCACCAACGGCCGCGCCTTCGAGGCCCTGAAGGCGATCCGCGGCCTGTACCCGATCGAAGACCGCATCCTCAACACGCAGGAAATCACGCCGGCGACGGTCGAGCAGATTCGCAAGGAAATCGCACCATGGCGGTAAGCGGCGTCAACAACAACAGCTACACGCCGATCGTTTCCGGCCAGGATTCGGGCGGCGACGCCGCCAAGGCATCGCTCAACTATGAGAGCTTCCTGAAGCTGCTCGTCGCCCAGATGAAGAATCAGGATCCGACGCAGCCGATGGATGCGACACAGCAGATCGCCCAGCTTGCAACCTTCTCGCAGGTGGAGCAGACGATCAAGACGAACAAGAACCTCGAAAGTCTTCTGCAGCGCACCTCGCTCAGCGAAGCGGATGCCGTCATCGGCCGTACCGTCACCAGCGAGGACGGCAAGACCACTGGCGTGGTTAAGGAAGTGAAACTATACTCCGACGGAATCATTGCGGTGCTCGATAGTGGCAAGGAGCTCATTATCGGCCCGGGCGTCAAGGTGAAGTGACACATCCATGAATGAGGCGGATGCCCTCGATATCGTACAGGCCGCGATCTGGACCGTGATCGTGGCCTCGGGCCCCGCCGTTCTCGCCGCCATGATCGTCGGCGTCGTCATCGCCTTCATTCAGGCGTTGACCCAGGTCCAGGAAATGACCCTTACCTTCGTCCCGAAGATCCTTGCGGTCATGATTACCGTCGCGGTGTCCGCACCCTTCATCGGCGCCCAGATCTCCATCTTCACCGATATCATCTTCTCCCGCATCCAGTCCGGCTTCTGACCGTGCAAGGCGCGAGGCGATCCCAACATCTCGCCCCGTGAAACCCTCGCGCAAGCTTGGGCCGTTATCTCCGTTCCCATAGTGGGGCAGCGCGTGTGAATGCTGCCTTGTTCTCATGATGAGACGGACGAGACATGGCACAACAGGCAGCGCTGATCATCCCGAAAGTGGCACCGAAGGGCCGGGACGTCGGCTTCGCGCTCGGGATCGTGGCGATCCTGTCGATCCTCTTCCTGCCGATCCCGACCTTCATGATCGACCTGGGGCTGGCCTTCTCGATTGCCTTTTCCGTGCTGATCCTGATGGTGGCGCTGTGGATTCAGCGCCCGCTCGAATTCTCGTCCTTTCCGACGATCCTGCTGATCTCGACCATGGTGCGGCTGGCGCTGAACATCGCCACGACCCGCGTGATTCTTTCGCACGGTCATGAAGGGCACGGTGCTGCCGGCGGCGTCATTTCCGGCTTTGCCAGCCTCGTCATGTCCGGCGACTTCGTCATCGGTCTGATCGTCTTCCTGATCCTCATCACCGTGAATTTCATCGTCATCACCAAGGGTGCGACGCGTATCGCCGAAGTCGGCGCGCGCTTCACCCTCGATGCGATCCCCGGCAAGCAGATGTCGATCGACGCCGACCTCTCGGCAGGCCTGATCGACGAGAAGGAAGCGCAGCGCCGCCGCCGCGAGCTGGAGGAGGAGAGTTCCTTTTACGGCGCGATGGACGGTGCCTCGAAATTCGTGCGCGGTGACGCGATCGCCGGCCTCATCATCACGGCGATCAACATCTTCGGCGGCATCATCATCGGTTATCTCCGCCACGGCATGCCGATCGGCGAAGCGGCCGACGTCTTCGTCAAGCTGTCTGTCGGTGACGGTCTCGTCTCGCAGATCCCCGCCCTGATCGTATCGCTCGCCGCCGGCCTGCTCGTTTCGCGCGGCGGCACGGCCGGCTCGACCGATCAGGCGGTCGTCGGCCAGCTCGGCGGTTATCCGCGCGCGCTGATGGTTGCCTCCGGCCTCATCATTCTCCTGTCCGTCGTTCCCGGCCTGCCTTTCCTGCCTTTCGCCGTGCTCGGCGGCGGCATGGCGTTCCTGAGCTGGCTCGTACCGCGCCAGATGGAAGCGGCGAACGCTGCCCGCCGTGCCGAGGAGGCCGCCAAAGCGCAGCAGACCAAGCAAGGTGAGGCGGATTCCGTCAAATCGGTGCTGAAGACCGCCGAGATCGAACTTCTTCTCGGCAAGCAGGTCTCGACCCGCCTGCTCGGCGCGCACCAGGAGCTGGCCTTCCGCGTCGGCAAGATGCGTCGCAAATTCGCCGGGCAGTACGGCCTCGTCATTCCGGAGATCAAGGTTTCCGACGACATCAGCATTCCGGACAAGGCTTACCATATCCGTATCCACGGCACGACGATCGCGTCGAATACCGTGCGCGTCGGCGAAGTGCTTGTGGTGACCGGCGGCGGCCGCCGGCCGAGCGTGCCGGGCGACGAGATCCGCGAACCCGCCTTCGGCATGCCGGCGGTCTCGATCCTCGAAACCTTCACCGAAGACTTGAAGCGCGAGGGCTTCCATCCGATCGACAACGTCTCGGTTGTGCTGACGCATTTGAGCGAAGTCATCCGCAACAACCTGCCGCACCTGCTTTCCTACAAGGACGTGAAGGTGCTGATCGAGCGTCTCGATCCGGAATACCGCAAGCTTGCCGACGAAATCTGCACTTCGCACATGTCCTATTCCGGCCTTCAGGCCGTGTTGAAGCTGCTGCTTGCCGAGCGCGTCTCGATCCGCAACCTGCACCTGATCCTCGAAGCCGTCGCCGAGCTTGCGCCGCATGTGCGCAAGACCGAGCAGATCGTCGAGCACGTGCGCGTGCGCATGTCGCAGCAGCTCTGCGGCGATCTTGCCGACAACGGCGTGCTGCGCGTGCTCAGGCTCGGCAACAAGTGGGACATGGTCTTCCACCAGGCACTGAAGCGCGACGCCAAGGGCGAAGTCGTCGAGTTCGACATCGACCCGCGCCATCTGGAAGAGTTCAGCGAACAGGCGACCAAAGTTATCCGTGAACATCTCGATCGCGGCATGCCCTTCGTACTGGTAAGTTCGCCCGAATCCCGCTCTTATGTTCGCATGATCATCGAGCGTCTCTTTGCCACTTTGCCCGTGCTCTCGCATGTCGAGCTTGCCAAGGGCCTCGAGATCAAGATCATCGGCTCGATTTCATGATCACCGACCCGGAGGGCACGGTGCTGGCGCTGTTCGCGGCCTTCTGCCGGATCGGCGGCTGCATCATGATCATGCCCGGGTTTTCTTCTGCCCGTATTCCGATGCAGGTCCGGCTGTTCATCGCGGTTGCCGTGTCCATGGCGATCCTTCCGGTCATGTGGACGGACATCTATCCGCAGGTGACCGGCAAGGGACACACCTATATCTACCTGATCGCCGCGGAGACGGCCGTCGGCGCCGTCATGGGGCTCGTTGCGCGCTATTACGTGCTCGGGCTGCAGTTCGCCGGCACGGCGATCACCATGTTGATGGGTTTCAGTCCGCCGCCCTCGTCGGACGTGATCGAGGACACGCCCGAGAACCAGTTGACCAGCCTCATCAGTTTCGCCGGGCTGATGGTGCTCTTCATGCTCGATTTCCATCACGTGATGATCGAAGCGATCGTGCAATCCTATCGCGCCATGCCGATCGGCACCGCCTTCGATCCGCAGGGCGTGCTGATCACGCTCACGGATTCTCTGGCGCAGACCTTCATGATCATGTTGAGGCTCGCGAGCCCCTTCGTCATCTACGGTCTGCTCTTCAACGTGGCGATCGGCATGGTGAACAAGCTTGCGCCGCAGATCCCGATCTACTTCATCTCGCAGCCCTATCTGATCATGGGTGGCCTGTTCCTGCTCTACCTCGGCATCGCCGCGATGCTGCGCCTGTTCGGCGACGGTTTCGCGCCGGTGATGCAGGGAGGATAGCGAATGAAGACGCGTTCGCAGAAGCTCAAGCGCCTGGTCGCCGTCCAGCGCCATCTCGAACAGATGGCCGAGGCCGACTATGTCGAGATGGTGCGGCAGCGCGAAGTGCTGGCCGAGACGATCGACGTGGTCGTCGACGCCATGGGCTCGGCCCACCCGATGCACCGCATGTTTTCCGGGCACTATTCCTCGCAGGTCGGGCGCCTCGTGCAGAAGGACCAGATGCTACTCGGCATCCAGCAGACGCACGAAGCGCGGATGCTGAGGGAGCGGGCAAAGGCCGATCGGCTTGAGGAAAACATGAAGGAAGCGCGGCAATCCGAAGAGCGCGAAGAGGCCGACAACTCCATCTATGACCTGATCGATCAACACCTTACCGGACAGGCGCCAGCTTCCGGTAAGGTTGACGGGCGATAGTACGCCATCCGGGGATGCTCCGACGGTGGAGCGATGCCGGTCCGACTATTGCTTTGTGCATCGCCGCCGGTCGATGCAGGCTCGATCTTGAGGGGATTCGTCATGGCCATCTCTCCGCCCAGCGACTTGGTGATGGATGTCGTGCGCGCCGCCGACCCGACCGAAGTGCAGGAAGCGCAGGCGCGGTTGAAGGCTAATCGCGCCGCGTTCAAGGCGACGAGCCTTGCGGAGAATGGCAACGGGTTTGCCGCCGCCGTCAATATCCTCAATTCTTCCGAAGGGTCGACCGGGCTCGGCGACATCAACAATCGTGTCGAGCAGAAGAAGATTCCCGAAACCTATCGCAAGTTCGAGGCCATGGTGCTGCAGAACTTCGTGAAATCGATGTTGCCGACGGACAGCGAAAACGTCTTCGGCAAGGGGACGGCCGGCGACATCTGGAAAAGCATGATGGCCGAACAGATCGGTGACGTCCTGTCGAAGAACGGCGGGATCGGCATCGCCGATCAGTTGGCGAGCGGCAGCGCGACAGACCGGGTCCAGGCCTCGCTCGACGGCAACAGCCGGAACCTCGCCGCAAGCCTCGTGCAGGAATACGAGCGCAAGACGCTGACCGGCTTTGCGACCGACGACAAGAACAAGCGGGCCTAGAGCGGAATGAGGAAAAGTGTATGCGGCTTTTCGCCCGCATCCCGCTCTAATTCATAGGAATCGATCATGTTTATGATTTGGGCCGATCCGACCCAAATCATCGTGATCCAATTGGGAGTTGATTGATGGAAGCTGTGGCATCCAATGACGTCCGGATCCAGAACGTGCTCGGGCGACTGGAAATGATCCTCGACAACGAGAACAGCCGAATCGGCATCGACCCGGAATTCGACATCAAGACGTCGAACGCGCACAAGAGCCGTTGCCTCTACGAACTGACGATGTTGCATCGCGACATGCAGCCGGGAGAGACCTCGTCGACTTTCGCCTCGCACGCCCGTCATCTTCGCGACAAGCTGGCGATCAACTCGCAGAAGGTGGAAGCGCATCTCGAAGCGGTGCGTTCCGTCGTCGATCTCCTGAAGACCGCCGCACAGGATGCCGATGCGGACGGCATCTATTCCGAAGCGCAGTTCCGCTATAGCGATTTCTGATGCTGAAGCTCATTCTCACCGGGGTCTGGGTCTGCGCGGTCACGCTTGGATCGGTCTATTTCTCGATGCAGAGCGCCTCGGCGCCCGCCGTCCCGGACGGCGAGGCCGCCCGGCGCGCATCAGAGCAATATGTTCCCGGTGAGATGATCACCATTCCGGTCATCAGGGAAGGCTCCGTCCAGGGCTATTTCCTCACCAAGCTTTCCTTCTCGGCGACCAAGGCGGGGATCAACAATCTTCGTGCCCCGCTCCGGCAGATGGTCACCGACGAGCTCTACGATCTGCTCGTCGGCTCGAAGTTCATCGACGTTGCCGATACCGGCACCTTCGATCTGCCGACTTTCAAGACCACGGTGAAGGATGGCCTGAACAAGAAGCTCGGCGAAGAGGTCATTACCGAGGTACTTGTCGAGCAGCTCGAATACCTCACCAAGGACGACGTCAAGCGCGTCGCCAACAGCCAGAACGTGCCGCGGCAGAAGCCGGTTCCGATCGTCGACAAGAACGGCAATGTTGCCAGCGACAAGCTGCCGGAAGGCGCCGTCAAGGCAAGCAGCACGCATTGACCGGAGAAAAGCGGGCGCTTGGCCGCTCGCTTTCCGATCTCGATCATTTCCTTTTGACGTTACGAATTCTGGAGGGAAGCCGTTCCGGGCTTTCCTGCAAACGCTGTTCGGAACCCTGCTTCCGTCAGTTTTTCTCAGGGTTGCGGTACTGTTCGTTGACGAGGCCGAACTCTGCCATCAACCGGCCGAGTGCCACATAGAAGTGGTAGAGCCCGGCGCCTGCCAAGCCGCTCTTGCTCCAAAGCTCGAGGCCGCGCGGGACCGATGCACCGAGCAGTGCCAAGGATTTGCCGAAGGTTTTCATTCGCCCGCGGAAGCTCGGGTCGCGCCGATGTTCGAGCATCGTCGAGATCGCGCCGTTGCGCAGGCTGCGCGCGCGAATCCAGGATGCGCTGGTTCGGCGTGCCGGCACGGTCTCGGCGACCCAGGCATCGGCAGCCCAGGCGAAGCAGAATCCCTGTTCCTTGCTCCGGCTGTAGAAATCCGCGTCGCCGCCGCCGATGAAATTGAATGCCGGGTCCAGGAACGGCCGCGGCATGGTGTCGAGCACGGGCCGGGTAATGAGCACGTTGCCGGAGGAATAGAGGATCGGCACCGGCCCGGTCGTATCATAGTGGGGCGTGAAAACCGGATGGCGCTTCCATTTCTGCCCCCCGTCACCCTCGAAGACCGGGAGTTGCGGCCCCCCGACCATGTCCGCCCCCGTCGTTTCCTGTACCGTGATGAGGCAATCGAGCCACTCGGGTGCCGCAATCTCGTCGTCATCGATGATCGCGATCGCCTTGAGATTCGGATAGGTCTCGAGCGCCATCGACCAGCCGGCATTGTAGGCATGGCAGTTGCCGCGCTGGTGCGCGACGATGACGATCGATTCGGATGGATGGCCCAGGAAAAAGTCCTTGGCGGCCTGAGCGCCGGCCAAGCCTTCATCGTCGTTCTCCACCACGACGGTGGCAAAGGAGACGTCAGGCCTCTGGGAAACAATGGTTTTCAGCGTCTTGACGACGTGTTCGGGCCGGCGGAACGTCGGCAGCACGACGACGATTTCGATGTCGCCGGCATCTTCCAGTTCTGTCCGGAAATAGACGGAAATGTCCTGGCCGGTCGACGTCATGGCGAAACCTGTGCAAGCAAAATTGACGGTCAATACAACAAATCTTCCTAAACAGATGCTGAACCCGTCCGGCGGATTTTGAAAGGGGGCTTTAAGTGCTCTTTCACCTCATGCTGCTAAGGAAGTGCCCAGCTCCATTCATGACGTGTGGCAAAATGCATCTTGTCCTGGTTTCTTCGCTCGTTCCCGTCGCCAATCCGGCGTCCGGATTCGACATCGCCAACCGGGCCGTGCTTGACGGTCTGCGTGCGCTCGGTCACCGGGTCACCGTCATTGGTTTTCTCCAGCCGGGACGCACGCCCGCGCACGATTGCGAGATGCATCTCCTCGGCGAGCTCGAGGTCACCAATGCCCGGGTCGGCACGCTTCAGAAGCTGCGCTGGCTCGCGACCGCCTTCCTCAACCGCACGTCGGTTTCATCCGGCAAGATGCTCACGGTATCGGCAAACCGGATTCAGTCGATCCTCTACAGCCTCGCCCCGTTCGATGGGCTGGTGCTCAACTCGGTGCAATTGCCGGCTGCATTCGCGCAGGTCTTCCGACCCTATCCGTCGATCTATGTCGCGCACAATGTCGAGGCGGATTCCGCTTTCGAGAACGCCGAGCGGGCAAAGGGAACCATCGAGCGCTTTCTCTTCCGGCGCGAAGCGCAATATCTCGAACACTACGAGCAGCACCTGGCGCACAATGCGGTCGCCGTCTGGACTTTTGCCGAGGCGGATCGTTTCGGCTTCGGCCGCGCCGTCAGTGAGCGGGCCTTCGTTCTGCCGCTGGTAACGGGTTGGGGCACGCCGATGGCCCCGGCCGGCGAACCGGATCAACACCCCGGTCACGATCTCGGCCTGATCGGCACGTGGAGCTGGCGGCCGAACAGGCTGGGCCTCGACTGGTTCCTCACCGAGGTTGTACCGCATCTGCCGGAGGACATGTCGATCGCGATCGCCGGTCAGTTGGATGGCGTGCCTTCGGTCTCTCACCCGGGCGTCCGTTTCGTCGGGCGGGTGCCGGAGGCGCGAGCCTTCATAACCGAAAGCGCGGTCATCCCGCTCATCAGCCGCGGCGGCACCGGCGTGCAGCTGAAGAGCCTCGAGACCTTTGAACTCGGCATGCCCTGCGTGGCAACGCAGGCGTCGTTGCGTGGCATCGATGCGGTTCCCGACAATTGCTCCGCGGCCGACGATCCCTCGGAATTCGCGCGGCTTCTGGTCGACAAGGTCGCAAGAGCGCGTGCCGGCGACCGTCAACGTCTCGACGGCTCGGCCTTCCATCGTGCCCAGAAAGTGAGACTGATGCGGGTGATGCGCAATGTGCTGGTGGGCTTTGCGCCTGCGAGCGCCGCGGAGGGGCCGTCGCCACCGCCGGACTTGACGGTCCATGAAGGGGGGCGGTCGTGACGAAGACCGTTGCCCTAAACAACGTTTCTCTGTCGCGGCGTCTGATCCTCGGAATGCCGGTCGTCGATCTCGGTTGGGCGAAGGCGTTCGCCTTCGCTGCCGAAGCGCTTTCGCGGCCGAGCGGGCAAACGGTCCTCGCCTTCCTCAATGCGAACAATGCCAACCTGATGATGCGTGACGCGGAGTACCGGGCGGCGCTGGCGCGCCAAGTGGTCTTTCCGGATGGGCACGGTGTCGATATCGCTTCCTATCTTTTTTACGGCCGCATGTTTCCTGCCAATCTGAATGGCACGGACTTCGTGCCGGCATTGCTGACCTATGTCGAGAGGCCGCTGCGCATCGCGATGATCGGTGCGCGGCCGAAAGTGCTCGCGCGCGCCGCCGAGAACTTTCGCGCGCATGCGCCGTGGCACGAGTTCGTGCCGGTTTCGGATGGCTTCTTCGACCGCGAACGGTCGCGGGAGATTCTCGCTGAAGTCCGCGCGTCGAAGGCCGATATCCTGTTGGTCGCGATGGGCAGTCCGGGCCAGGAGAAATGGGTCGATGCCCATGTCGGCCCCCAGGATGCCCGGCTCGTCATCACCGTCGGTGCGCTTTTTGATTTCGTTGCGCAGGAGTTTCCGCGGGCGCCGAAATTCCTGCGCCGGCTGCGGCTGGAATGGTTCTTTCGCCTGGCGATGGAACCGCGGCGCATGTGGCGCCGCTACGTTCTCGGAAACCCGCTTTTCCTGTGCCATGTCCTCTGGCACAAATTATCGGGACGTTCGCGCGATACGATCGCCGACACCAGCCTTCGAACGGGAACATCGTGAACGGTCAGACCATGCGCACTGCGGTTGTCACAGCGTCCTATGCGAACGATTTCGAGCGGTGCCGGCTCATGTGCGAAAGCATGGACCGCAAGCTCCAGGGCGACTGGAAGCACTATCTGCTGGTCGCCGACTTCGACGTCGCGCTCTTCCGGCAACTGGAAGGGGCGCGGCGGGTGGTCGTCAGCGAGCGCGATCTGTTGCCCTGGTGGTTGCATCCGGTCACGGATCCCTTGTCCGCCGGCCGCAGGAAAGTGTGGCTTAGTCCTTTCGGCCTGCCGCTGCGTGGCTGGCACGCACAACAGCTTCGTCGTCTGGCGCTCGCGCGCCATATCGACGAGGCAACGATGTTTGCGGTCGACTCCGATGTCGTCTTCCTGCGTCCCTTCGATCCCGCCAGCCTCTGGCACGCGGATCGGTTGACGCTCTACCGCAAGGATGGAGCGATCGACGCGCATATGCGTTCCAACCATCTCGCGTGGCTCGCCCATTCCGACCGCCTTCTCGGCATTGGTCCCTATCGGCTGCCGGCCAACGACTACATCAACACGCTGATCGGCTGGCGCACGGACACGTGCCGGAAACTGCTGGACCATATCGAGGCGCGGCACGGGCGGAACTGGGTGCGGGCGATGACACGCACGCGTGCCTTCTCCGAATGCACGATCTATGGCCGCTTCGTCGACGAGGTGCTCGCCGGGGAGGGGCATGTGCCCTCCGATGCCGCGCTCTGCCACGTGCTCTGGTTCGAGGACAGTTACCGGCAGGACCTTGCCGGCCTCAGGGATTTCCTGAAGGACATGGCGCCCCACCAGATCGGCATCGGCGTTCAATCCTTCGTCGGGCACGACCTCGACGACATCCGCCGGGCGGTCGTCGAACTCGCCGCCTGAAGTTCGGCGGCGTCAGATGACGCGTTCGGCCGGTTTCCTGAGTGCCGTGTAGGTCAGCGCGAAAGACAGGGCGTAGAGCGCCAAGAAGATCGCGTTGAGCGTCGGCGCCCATGCTGCAACGTCCGTCGTTGTCCGCAGCAGCAGCACCAGCAGGGCCACCTTGACCACACCGGCGATCAGCAGGTTGAGCATGCGCCGCACCGTCCGGCCCGTCGCATAGAGCAGTTCGGAGTGATATTCGATCAGGTTGCGGAACGAGGGAACGAGAAGGACCATCGCGACGATCGGAGCGGCGGCAGAGACGTTGTGGCCGAGGCCGTTCGGGAAGATCCATAGATAGAGAGCCATGATCGCGATTGCCGCGAGCGAAGCCAAGGCCACCAGAAGTTCGATCGACAATCTGGTCCGCCAGCGCGCGATCGCCTCGGGCGTGCGCATGATGCGCTGGACGAGCAGGGTATTGAACGACCTGACCGGCAGCGCCGTCAGGTCGGCAAGCCGCATCAGGATGGCATAAAGGCCGGAGACTGCCGGACCGCCGATGGCAAGCACGGCGATCTTGTCGAATTCCGACTGGATGTAGAACAGCACCTCGGCACCGGCGACCGAGACGGAATCCGCCCAGCGCCGAAAATAGAGCCTGGGCTTCCAGCGCAGCCGGACGCGAGGGTAGAACCATAAAAGCGCCACGGCGAGGCCAAGCGCATTGGCGGCCAGGTAGAAATAGGACCATGCCTCAAGCGTCTTCCAGGATAGGAGAGCTAAGAGCGATGCGGCGCCGGTGCGGATCGCCGTGCCGATCACTACGAGCAACGCCCCACGGCCGAAGCGGCCGAGGCCGTTCAGCACGATGACGGCGGTTTCCAATCCGCGCCAGCAGATGATTTCGGCCAGCATGAAGGCAGAAAAGGCGCTCGCCGTCATGTCCTGGGAAAACAGGGCGACAAAGGTAACCGCACAAATGGCGGCAATCAGCGGCAGCGAGATCACCGCGCCGACGAGGAAGCCGGCGCTGTAGGTTCCGACCAGCAGGGGCTTTACAGTCGCGACCCGATAGAGCGGCGACATGAAGCCGAAGGCCAGCACGCGCGAGATCATGATGCCGGCTGCCGATGCCGTGGCAAAAAGACCAAAATCGGCGATGGCAAGCGTGTTCGCGACGGCGATGAAGTAGACGAGCGACAGCACGAGCCGCCCGGCCGAACCTCCGGTCATGGAGAGGTAGGCGTGGATCAGCGCCCGGTGGCGGAGGTAAAGCGCTTTGACGCGATGAGGCACGGCCGACGTTCCAATAGCGCGTTTTCCTCGGGGGCGATGGACGCGCTCTATCTCTTTGTTTTTACGCAGTTCCGATGCAGGGCCTGCAGTGCCTTCTACTGGAACGGCTCTCCGTCGACGGTCATAGCCGGGAAAGCTTAATAAGGCGTGAGATCGGCCTGGTTGCACCCGCTGATCTGCCGAAATTAACCATTTGTTTTCCATGTTTGCTTAGCTTGGCTTCACTATTCGGAATTCGCCGTCTCGGCAGCCGCGGGATCAGTCATGTTCGACATCGACGACGAGAAACGCCCGGTTCCGCGTGCATCGTTGCTCGACTTCGTAGCCGAGGACACGCGCGGTTCCCCGCGCGCGCAAAAGCCTCGTGCGGCCGGCGCGTCCGCGGCCAATTCTTCTTTGCGCAGTCGCCTGCCCTCAGCCGATGGCCCGAGCGGCCGGGCCGGCGCGCGGGACACGAACCGTTCCGCGGCGCAGCCGACCAGCGGCGGGAAAGCTCTGAAGGGAAGCAAGGGATCGGCCAAGCATCGCCGCGCCTTGAGCGGCATGGGTGACAGGCTGGTACGATGGTTGGTCGACAGCCGATCGGACAATACCCAGGCGACGGCCGCGCCCGCCGCTGACGCACCGGGTGACCGTCCTCTCGTCGATATCGAGACGGTCCTGCGCTCCGTCTGGCAGCTTCGCAAGATCATCATTGCAACGACTGCGCTCGGTGCCGTGGGCGGCATACTGCTCGCGCTTTCGACGCCCAGCGTCTACGTCTCCGAAAGCAAGCTCTACATCGATCCGCGCGAGGTGCGGCTCACCGATTCCGATCTGTCGAAACAATCATTGGCGACCGAAGGCATTCTCGCGCTCGTCGACAGCCAACTGGAAGTGCTGCGCTCACGCACCGTCATGGAGAAGGTCGCAGCCGGCCTCGACCTCGAGAAGGATGCGGAATTTGCAGGCAAGAGCGGCGGCGACGCATCCGCCCGTATGCTGAAGAAGCTGAGCGAAGCGATCCAGGTCTGGCGCGACCCGAAGACCTTCATCGTCACGGTCGAGGCACAGACGCGTGATCCCGAGAAGTCGGCGCTGATCACCAACCGGCTGGTCGAAACCTTCCTTGGCGAGGAAACCGCAGCGCAATCCGGCTTCTTCCAGAAGACGACGGTGGCGCTGGACGCCCGCATCAAGGAATTGAAGGCCGAGCTCGATGCGGCCGAGAAGGCAGTCGAGGACTATAAGGCGACCAACGACATCGTCGGCGCCGGCGGCGAGTTGATCGCCGACAAGCAGCTGCTGAGCCTCAGCGACCAGGTGGCCGCCGCCCGCAACCGCATCGCCGAAGCAAAAGCGAAGGCGGAAGCCTCCGGCAAGGTGCAGCTGAACGACGTTCTGACCGGCGCCTATCCGGAGGAAATCAACTCGCTGGCACTGTCCGAACTGCGCAAGCAATATGCCGCGACCAGGGCGCAGCTGAGCGCGCTTGATGCCAGCCTCGGGCCACGCCATCCGCAACGGATCGCAGCCCAGCAGGCGCTCGAAGCCTCGCGCTCCGAAATCGCCAATGAACTGCGCCGCATTGCGGCCGCGGCCGGAACCGAGCTCGATCGCGCCCAGCGCACCGAACAGGACCTGATGCGGCAGCTTGCCGTGCAGAAGGCGCGGCAGATCGATTCCTCCGCGGAATTCGTCGAACTGCGTGAGCTGCAGCGGAAAGCCGCGGCAACCCGCGAAATTTACGAATCCTTCCTGAAGCGCGCCGGCGAAACGCGCGAAGAGGAAAAGCTGACGGCGAAGAACATCCGGGTGATCTCCAGGGCCGAGCCGGCGTTGCAGGCAAAAGGCCCCTCGCGCAAGATCATCGTGATTGCCGCCACGATGGCTGGCTTCTTCGCCGGCTTCGGCCTCGGAGTGCTGCTCGGCATCTACCGCAGCATGCGCGGTTTGTTTGCCGGCCCTGGTGCAGGGCCGCAGCGCGATCAGGATCCGGAGCCACCGGAGCCGGAGGGTGATCCCGAGCCCTCGCAACGCACACAGCCGCTGTCCGAGCCGGCGTCCGCCAAGTCCGATCTTCCGCCGCAGTTCAGCCCAGCGGCGCATCATGCGCAATCGCTGACGGCGGCTTATGCCGCCGCCCGTCGCGGCGAAGCGGGCGGCTCTACGCTGCGCTCACTGCCGTATGCAGAAGCCGAGAGCGATATTGCCAAGGTGCAGGAAGACCTTCGCGCGCTGAGGTCCCGCGTCGAGCATTACTCCCGCCAGAAACTGGCGCGTGGCTAGGACATCCTGGAGCATGGGCTCAATCACTTCGCAAACGTGCCGAGAGCGTGCTCTCATGCCTTTGAGCGAAACGAAACTCGCCTCTCACCTGTGAAAGGAAATGTCGCCAGGCGGAGCGAAACGAACGCCAAGCGCTCCATCGCCTCTTGCATTTATGCGTTTGGGACAGCATAGGGCGCTTTGAGGCCATCGCCTTTTCCCGGGCGAACTAGAGTGTGCCCCGTGAACAGGAAGCCAGGAGGAACATGCTGTGACGACCGTGATTGATGGCAAAAAAGTCGCCGCTTCGGTCATCGAGACTGTGAAGGCCGCGACCAAGGCGCTCGAGACGGATGCCGGTGTTCGCACGGGTCTTGCCGTCGTGATCGTCGGCGACGATCCGGCAAGCCACGCCTATGTTTCATCGAAGAGCAAGATGGCCAAGGAGTGCGGATTTCTGTCGATCCAGCACACCCTGCCGGAGGCAACCACGCAGGAAGAGCTCGCCGCCCTGGTTGCGGAGCTCAATGCGGATCCTTCCATTCACGGCATTCTCGTGCAGTTGCCGCTGCCGAAGCACCTGAAGTCCGAGCCGATCATCCAGTCGATCCTGCCGGAGAAGGATGTCGACGGCCTCCACGTCGTCAACGCCGGCAAACTCGCGACCGGCGATCTCGAAGGCGGTCTCGTCTCCTGTACGCCGGCCGGTGCCATGGTCTTCGTGCGCCAGACCCACGGCGAGGACCTCTCGGGGTTAAATGCCGTCGTCATCGGTCGTTCGAACCTCTTCGGCAAGCCGATGTCAGCCTTGCTTCTCGCTGCCAATGCGACCGTGACGACGGCCCATTCGCGCACCAAGGACCTGGCGGCCGTCTGCCGCAATGCCGATATCCTCGTTGCCGCCGTCGGGCGTCCCGAAATGGTGAAGGCCGACTGGGTGAAGCCCGGCGCGACGGTCATCGATGTCGGCATCAACCGGGTGCCTGCGCCGGAAAGGGGCGAGGGCAAATCCAAGCTGGTTGGCGACGTGGCCTTCGCCGAGGCCGCCGAGGTGGCGAGCGTGATCACGCCGGTTCCGGGCGGTGTCGGCCCGATGACGATTGCCATGCTGATGGCGAATACGGTGATTGCCGCCTATCGCAAGGCTGGCCGCAAGCCGCCACGCTTCTGATTCTGCTTTACAGAGAAAATCGAGGCGCGTCGCGATTGCGGCGCGTTTTCATTTTTGCGGGGCCGGCCCGGTCGACGCGCGCACGATGAGCTCGGCGCGCCAGAGTTCCTGTTCCGGATACTCGCCACGCTTCAGGATGCCGCCGATCAGCCGTGTGGCGATCCGGGCTCCGGCGGCGCGGAGCGACGAGCGCGTCGTCGTCAGCGGTACGCTGAAATTCTCGGGCTTCAGCATCGGCAACACGTCGTCATGCGCGATCAGCGAAATGTCCTCGCCGATCTTCAATCCCGCCTGATTGATCGCCCGGACGGCGCCGAGGGCCAACACCGTACTTGAACACAGAACTGCCGTTGGCGGCTGTGAATGCTGCAGAAAGCGCTGCATGCTGCGATAGCCGTGTTCGTCCGTCATCAAGGAATGCTGGACCAGCGCTTCGTCGAGCGTGAGGCCGTGTTCGGAGAGTGCCCTGAGCATTCCCTTCTGACGGCGGATGGAGAAGGTCAGATATTCCGGGCCGTTGATCAGCGCGATCCGCTGATGCCCGAGCTGGATGAGCAGCCGCGCCGCGTCGTAGAAGGCGGCCGTATTGTCGATGTCGAGGAAGGGATAGTCCCGGCTTTCGCCGATCGAGCGGCCATGGACGAGAAAGGGGATCGACAGCGACTTCAGCATGGCGATCCGCGGGTCGTTGGCGCGCATATAGGCAAGAAACAGGGCATCGACATTGCCGCTCGCCGCCAGCCGCCGGAACGTCACTTCTTCGTCTTCCGGTGCGCTCGGATTGAGCACGAAGTGGAAGTCGTGCTTGACCGCCTCTTCCGCAAGGCCCGCCAGGAACTCGCCGAAATGCACGTCGGAATCGATGCCGGGTGCGATCGGCATGACCATGCCGATGGAATAGGCCTTGCCTGTGGCCAGCCGCTGGGCGGCGCGGTTGGGCCTGTAGCCAGTCTCGCGCGCGGCCTGGAGCACGCGCCGGCGGGTCTCGGCATTGACCTCCGGATAGCCGTTCAGTGCCCGGCTGACCGTCGTCTGCGACAGGCCGAGCAGTTCCGCAAGTTGCTTGAGATTGACCGCCATGGTCAGGATTTCCTCCCAAAGCGCTTTGGATATCCGTATGATTTTTGGTGTTTGGTTCCCAGCGCCGAGGATTTGTGTAGCATCCGTTTTTCGAGCAACAAAGCGGAATTCAACCATTGCGCGGTGCAAAATGTTACCGCAAAGCACAAATTCGTCGCATCGGGGACAGGGATGGGAAAGCTCTTGACTCCTGGAGTGTCGCAATGGTTTGTTAGCGAACTCAAAGCGCTTTGAATTTTTGCGCATTGTCGTCTGCCCGGCGGGATCCGGGTTCATCTTGGGAGGAGAAGGACGTGAAGAGATCATTGCTGTTGGGCGTGGCGGCGTTTGCCCTGTTTGCAGGAACCGCCGGCGCCGCGGACCTCAAGTTCAAGCCGGGTGAAGATAACAAGTTCAACTGGGCAAGCTTCGAGGAATTCAAGAAGGGCCACGACCTCAAGGGTCAGACGTTGACCATCTTCGGTCCGTGGCGCGGCGAGGACGAGGCTCTGTTCAAGAGCGTCTACGCCTACTTCACCGAGGCGACCGGCGCGGAAATCAAGTATTCGTCCTCGGAAAACTATGAGCAACAGATCGTCATCGACACACAGGCCGGCAGCCCCTCCGAAATCTCGATCCTCCCGCAGCCGGGTCTGATCGCCGATCTCGCCTCCAAGGGCTACCTGACGCCGCTTGGCGACGACACCCAGAAGTGGCTGCTCGACAACTACGCCGCCGGCCAGTCCTGGGTCGATCTCTCGACCTACAAGGGCAAGGACGGCAACGCCGCGCTCTATGGGTTTCCCTACAAGATCGACGTGAAGTCGCTCGTCTGGTACGTGCCGGAAAACTTCGAGGACGCCGGCTACGAAGTGCCGAAGACCATGGAAGAGCTGAAGGCGCTGACCGAGAAGATCGCCGCCGACGGCGGCAAGCCCTGGTGCATCGGCCTCGGTTCCGGCGGCGCGACCGGCTGGCCGGCGACGGACTGGGTGGAAGACCTGATGCTGCGCACGCAGCCGGCCGACGTCTATGACAAGTGGGTCAAGAACGAGATCCCGTTCACCGATCCCGCCGTCGTCGGCGCGCTCGACGAATTCGGCTGGTTCGCCAAGAACGACAAGTTCGTCGATGGCGGTGCCGCAGCCGTTGCCTCCACCGACTTCCGCGACAGCCCGAAGGGCCTCTTCGCCTCGCCGCCGAAGTGCTACCTGCACCACCAGGCATCGTTCATCCCGTCCTTCTTCCCGGAGGGAACGGTGATCGGCGAAGACGCCGACTTCTTCTACATGCCGCCATACGAGAGCAAGAAGGACCTCGGCAATCCGGTGCTCGGCGCCGGCACGCTGGCGATGATCACCAAGGATTCGCCGGCCGCACGCGCCTTCATCGACTTCCTGAAGACGCCGATCGCGCATGAAGTCTGGATGGCGCAGACGAGCTTCCTGACGCCCTACAAGAGCGTCAACGTCGAGACCTACGGCAACCCGCCGCTGAAGAAGCAGGGCGAGATCCTCTTGAACGCCACCACCTTCCGCTTCGACGGTTCCGACCTGATGCCGGGCAAGATCGGCGCGGGCGCGTTCTGGACCGGCATGGTCGATTTCGTCGGCGGCAAGTCGTCCGCCGACGTCGCCGACGGCGTCCAGAAAGCCTGGGACGCCATCAAGTAACACAACCGATGACGGGCGGCAGAAATGCCGCCCGTTGCCGACCCGGGCACGCCAGTGCGGGACGGGGAAAATGTATGCGGTTTTCCGTTCGCTTCCCGCTCTCAACCATGAGAAGTGGCGGGCCCCAATGAGAACGGCGACAATCGCCAGCCCTGCACGTGATCGTGCACCGAGGGGGAGGGACATGTCATGTTGTTTCAGCTTGTGAAGGCTGCAGGATTCATGCTGGGCGGGGTCATCGGCTGTGCCGCCTATTTCTGGGGAACCAGTTTCATTCTCGACCTGATCTTCCCGTCGAAGGGGAAATCCGGCGCGATTGCGTCGCGAAACCTGCGTATCACCAACGCCATCCGCCCGTGGCTGTTCCTGGGGCCGGCGCTCCTTGCGCTGACAGTGTATCTTATCTATCCCGTCTTCATGTCGCTCTGGTACAGCGTTCATGATCGCGCGGGACAGAACTTCGTCGGCGCCAGCAATTATGCCTGGATGATCAACGACGGCGAGTTCCGCCAGTCGATCTACAACAACTTCCTCTGGCTGCTGGTGGTCCCCGCGCTCGCAACCTTTTTCGGTCTTATCATCGCTGCGCTGACCGATCGTATCTGGTGGGGCAATATCGCCAAGACGCTGATCTTCATGCCGATGGCGATCTCCTTCGTCGGCGCCGCGGTCATCTGGAAATTCATCTACGATTTTCGCCCCGAGGGTGCCGAGCAGATCGGTCTGCTGAACGCCATCGTCGTCGCCTTCGGCGGCGCCCCGCAGGCCTGGATCACGCTGCCCTTCTGGAACAATTTCTTCCTGATGGCGATCCTTGTCTGGATCCAGACCGGTTTCGCCATGGTCATCCTGTCCGCGGCGCTTCGCGGCATTCCCGAAGAAACGATCGAAGCGGCCGTCATCGACGGCGCCAATGGCTGGCAGATCTTCTTCAAGATCATGGTGCCGCAGATCTGGGGCACGATCGCCGTCGTCTGGACGACCATCACCATTCTGGTTTTGAAGGTCTTCGATATCGTTCTCGCCATGACCAATGGCCAATGGCAGAGCCAGGTGCTCGCCAACCTCATGTTCGACTGGATGTTCCGCGGGGGCGGTGACTTCGGCCGTGGCGCGGCGATCGCCGTCGTCATCATGATCCTCGTCATTCCGATCATGGTCTGGAACATCCGCAACGCGGCCAAGGAAATGAAGGGGCATTGAGATGAATCCAGCGACACGCTCCCCCCTCATGTGGGTCGTCCACCTCTCGGTGCTGCTGATCGTTGCGCTCTGGACGCTGCCGACCGCCGGCCTGTTGATCTCGTCGCTGCGCGACAAGGATCAGCTTGCCGTGTCCGGCTGGTGGACGGCGCTTTCGACATCGTCGCAGAACATCGTCGTCCGGGCGCCCGGCCCGGACACCCAGGTGGAGCGCGACGGCAAGTTCGTGATTTCCGGTAACCTGCTCGACGGACAGACCGGTCAGATCTCCGCTTTCGGTTTTTCGAGCCGCGAGCCGACCGCCTTCAAGGCCGGCGAAACCGCCGAACTCAACGACGGCGAAAAGCTGACCGTTCAGGCTGACGGCAGTTTCGAGATCGTCTCCGACAAGAAAATAGAGGGTTCACGCGGCCAGCGTATCTTCGTGACCGCGTCGTCGCCGCCACGTTTCACCTTCGACAATTATGCCGAGGTGCTGGGCGCCGAAAACATCGGCCGGTCCTTCATCAACTCGCTGACCGTTGCCGTTCCCGCGACGATCATCCCGATCATGATCGCTGCCTTCGCCGCTTATGCGCTCGCCTGGATGCCGTTTCCCGGCCGGGCGATCCTGATCGCCGTCGTCGTCGGCCTGCTGGTCGTGCCGCTGCAGATGTCGCTGATTCCGCTGCTGAAGCTCTACAACGGCGTGGGTGCGTTTTTCGGTGTGCCGGCCAAGACCTATGTCGGCATCTGGCTTGCGCATACCGGCTTCGGTCTGCCGCTCGCGATCTATCTGCTTCGCAACTACATGGCCGGCCTGCCGCGCGAAATCATGGAATCCGCCCGCGTCGACGGCGCCAGCGATTTCGATATCTTCGTCAAGATCATCCTGCCGCTGTCCTTCCCGGCGCTCGCCTCCTTTGCGATCTTCCAGTTCCTGTGGACCTGGAACGACCTCTTGGTCGCGATGGTGTTCCTGGGCGCGGGGCCTGACGAACTGGTTCTGACCGGTCGGCTCGTCAACTTGCTCGGTTCACGCGGCGGCAATTGGGAAATCCTGACGGCTTCCGCCTTCATCACCATCGTCGTTCCGCTGATCGTCTTCTTCAGCCTGCAGCGCTATCTCGTGCGCGGTCTGCTGGCGGGATCGGTCAAGGGCGGCTGACAAAAGGGACTTTCGACCAAAATGAGCATGACCGAAATGAGCCAATCCACTTTGCAGCCTGACCGGGACTGGTGGCGCGGCGCGGTGATCTACCAGATCTATCCGCGCTCCTACCAGGACTCGAACGGCGACGGCATCGGTGACCTCAAGGGTATCGTTGCCCGGCTGCCGCACATCGCAGCACTCGGTGCCGATGCCATATGGATTTCTCCGTTCTTCACCTCGCCGATGAAGGACTTCGGTTACGACGTCTCCAACTATACGGACATCGATCCGATCTTCGGCAGCCTTGCCGATTTCGACGCCGTGATATCGGAGGCACACCGCCTCGGCATCCGGGTGATGATCGATCTCGTGCTGTCGCACACCTCCGACCAGCATCCCTGGTTCGTCGAAAGCCGGTCGAGCCGGACGAACGCCAAGGCCGACTGGTACGTCTGGGCGGATTCGAAGCCGGATGGCACCCCGCCCAACAATTGGCTGTCGATCTTCGGCGGTTCGGCCTGGGCCTGGGATCCGACCCGCCTGCAATACTACCTGCACAACTTCCTGACCTCGCAGCCGGACCTCAACCTGCACAATCCGGAAGTTCAGGAGGCGCTGCTCGGCGTCGAGCGTTTCTGGCTGGAGCGCGGCGTCGACGGTTTCCGCCTCGACACCATCAACTTCTACTTCCACGACAAGAAGCTGCGCGACAATCCGGCGCTGGCGCCCGAGCGCCGCAATGCCCAGACTGCCCCGGCCGTGAACCCCTACAACTATCAGGAACATCTCTACGACAAGAACCAGCCGGAGAACCTGGAATTCCTGAAGCGCTTCCGCGCGGTCATGGACGAGTTTCCGGCGATTGCGGCGGTCGGCGAAGTCGGCGACAGCCAGCGCGGCCTCGAGATTGCCGGAGAATACACCTCCGGCGGCGACAAGATGCATATGTGCTACGCCTTCGAGTTCCTGGCGCCGGATCCGCTGACGCCGGCCACCGTTGCCGAGGTTCTCCGCAATTTCGAGAAGGCAGCACCCGAGGGCTGGGCCTGCTGGGCCTTCTCCAACCACGATGTCGTGCGCCATGTCAGCCGCTGGGGCGATGGTGTTGCCGATCGCGACGCCCATGCGAAGCTGCTCGCGAGCCTGCTGATGTCGCTCCGGGGATCGGTCTGCATCTATCAGGGCGAGGAACTCGCGCTGACGGAAGCCGAACTTGCCTATGAGGATCTGAAGGATCCCTATGGCATCCAGTTCTGGCCCGATTTCAAGGGCCGCGACGGCTGCCGTACGCCGATGGTCTGGGACGGTGCGAAGGTCAACGGCGGCTTCGGCAGCGCAAAACCCTGGCTGCCGGTGCCGGCGGAACATCTCGCCCGCGCCGTATCGGTGCAGCAGGGAGACCAGGCGTCCGTTCTCGAACATTACCGCCGGTTCTTGCAGTTCAGAAGAGCCCATCCGGCTTTCGCCAAGGGCGAGATCGCGTTCCTCAGCACCGATGGAGAGGTTCTCGCCTTCGTGCGCAGCTACGGCAACGAGAAGCTCTTCTGCCTGTTCAACATGAGCGGCGCACCGGCGACGGCCGCCCTGCCGAACGAGCCGGTTGCCGCGTTGGAAGGACACGGCTTCGTCGCGGAGGTCCAGGACAAAACTGTGAAACTGCCGGCCTGGGGCGCGTTTTTCGCGCGGCTGGTCTGAGGACCGAATTATGAGAGCAAGGATAGACGGGAAGAACCGAAGGGGAGGGTGTGATGACAGGTCTGCTGCTTAAAGATATCCGCAAGTCCTACGGCGCGGTCGATGTCATTCATGGCATCAATCTCGACATCAAGCAGGGCGAGTTCATCGTCTTCGTCGGCCCCTCCGGATGTGGAAAGTCGACGCTGTTGCGCATGATCGCCGGTCTCGAAGAGATTACCGGCGGTGACATGTTCATCGACGGCGAGCGCGTCAACACCGTGCCGCCGTCGAAGCGCGGCATCGCCATGGTGTTCCAGTCCTACGCGCTCTACCCGCACATGACGGTCTACGACAACATGGCTTTCGGCATGCGGATTGCCAAGGAGACGAAGGAGGAGATCGACCGCCGCGTGCGCAACGCCGCCGAAATCCTGCAGCTCACCAAATATCTCGACCGGTTGCCGAAGGCACTGTCCGGCGGCCAGCGCCAGCGCGTCGCCATCGGCCGCGCGATCTGCCGCAACCCCAAGGTCTTCCTGTTCGACGAGCCGCTCTCGAACCTGGACGCGGCGCTTCGCGTCGCCACCCGCATCGAGATCGCCAAGCTCAGCGAGCAGATGTCGGATACGACGATGATCTACGTCACCCACGATCAGGTCGAGGCGATGACGCTCGCCGATCGCATCGTGGTGCTGTCACAGGGCCACATCGAGCAGGTCGGCGCACCGCTGGAGCTCTATGAGCGTCCGGCCAATCTCTTCGTTGCCCGCTTCATCGGCTCGCCGGCGATGAACATCATTCCATCAACCGTTACCGCCACCGGCGCGCAAACGACGGTGAAGCTGACCGGCGGCAAGAGCGTGACGCTGGATATCCCGACGGACTCGTTGCAAAACGGCAAGACGGCGAGCTTCGGCGTACGGCCGGAAGACCTGCAGGTCACGACTGGCGAGGCCTTCCTGTTTGAAGGCACGGTCTCCATCGTCGAGGCGCTCGGCGAAGTGACGCTGCTCTACATCGAAGGGCTCGTGGACAAGGAGCCGATCATCGCCAAGATCCCCGGCATCCTGCCGGTTCATCGCGGCGACAAGGTGCGCTTCACCGCCGACAAGGCCAAGCTGCACCTCTTCGATGCCGAAGGCCGCAGCTATCGCGCCTGAGTGACGATACCGACCTCGGGCTTTTCGACCCGCCCGGGAAATCGGGCGGGTTTTTTCAATGCAACCTGCAGATCAAACCCTCTGTTAAATCTCTGCCGCTACCCTGTCTCAAAAGGGGATAAGAAAGGCATATCGATGAGAGGCGCGGCGCCTGTAATGCAGCGGCACTTCCTGAACAAGGAAGAGTCGTTCATGTACGATCGGGAAGCGAACTTTCCCATGGAGGACACACGGAACGAGGCGCGCATCGAGTATACCGAGAAGGGCATGACGCAGTTGAGCTCGCGGCGCTGCGAAATCATCAAGCTGTCGAAGAGCGGTGCCGTCCTCAGTATTCTGACGCAGTATCAACTGCCGCAGAACTTTTATCTCGATATCCCGAGTGCCCGCATCCAGATGGTCGGCTGCTTGTTGAAGCGCGTGCATGCCAACAATCTCATCGAAGCGCGGTTTCTCCGGCTGCTGACCGACCGCGATCTCAATCGCATCTTCGTCTACAGCACGCATCCGAACCATCGCAACCGGACGCTCGACATCTACCGTTAACCAGTGACCTCGGGCTTGACTGTCCCGCAGAACTCAATGGATGGTTGTGTTCCTCGCCACCGGATCGGACCATAGCCATGCAGCGACCCTATCGGCTTTCCTGAAAAGCACCGCCCCGGATCAGGAGGCGGCGCTCTTTACGTCTCAGTTGAAGAGAACGCTGGCGCCCTGGTCGGCAGCACCTGCAATCGCCCGGAACGGCGCGAAAAGCTCGCGACCCATGCCGAATTCGTTGTCCGAGAGATCGACATGCGCGGGCACGCGCGTCTTCAGCGCGATGTCCTCGACCAGGACCTCGATCGTTCCGGTGACGGCGTCGATGCGGACGATATCGCCTTCCTGGATGCGGGCGATCGGGCCGCCATCCTTGGCTTCCGGTGTCACGTGGATTGCTGCAGGCACCTTGCCGGAGGCGCCGGACATGCGCCCGTCGGTGAGGATGGCGACGCGCTGGCCGCGATCCTGCAGGATGCCGAGCACGGTCGTCAGTTTGTGCAGTTCCGGCATGCCATTGGCCTTCGGACCCTGGAAGCGCACGACGGCGACGAAATCGCCCTCGAGCTTGCCGGCCTTGAAGGCGGCGTTGAGTTCGGCCTGATCGTGGAAGATTTTCGCCGGGGCCTCGATGACGTGGCGATCCGGCTTGACGGCGGAGATCTTGATGACCGCCTTGCCGAGATTGCCGGTCAGCATCTTCAGGCCGCCCGTGTGCTGGAAGGGCTGGTCGATGGTCGCCAGCACCTTCGGATCGGCACTTTCCTTCGGTGTCGGCACGCGTACGACGCCACCATTGGGGCCGAGCCGGACGTCGATCTTGTAGGCGTCGAGCCCCTGGCCGAAAACGGTGCGCACGTCGTCGTGCAGCAGGCCGGCGCTCAGCAGCTGGCTGATCAAGAAGCCCATGCCGCCGGCGGCATGGAAGTGGTTCACGTCGGCAAGCCCGTTCGGATAGACGCGCGCCAGAAGCGGCACGATGTCGGAAAGCTCGGAGATATCCTGCCAGGTGAGCACGATGCCGGCGGCACGCGCCATGGCGACGAGATGCATCGTATGATTGGTCGAGCCGCCGGTCGCATGCAGGCCGACGACGCCGTTGACGATCGAGCGCTCGTCGATCATTTCGCCGGCGGGCGTGAACTCGTTGCCCATGGCGGTGATCGCCAGCGCCCGCTTGGCCGCTTCCTTCGTCAGCGCGTCGCGCAGCGGCGTGCCGGGATTGATGAAGGAGGCGCCCGGCAGATGGAAGCCCATGATCTCCATCAGCATCTGGTTGGAATTGGCCGTGCCGTAGAAGGTGCAGGTGCCTGGTCCGTGATAGGACTTTGATTCCGCTTCGAGAAGCTCGTCACGGCCGACCTTGCCTTCGGCAAAGAGCTGGCGTACGCGCGCCTTCTCGTCGTTCGGCAGGCCCGAAGTCATCGGACCGGCGGGCACGAAGACGGCCGGCAGGTGGCCGAAGGTCAGCGCCGCGATGACGAGGCCCGGTACGATCTTGTCGCAGACGCCGAGATAGACGGTGGAATCGAACATGTTGTGCGACAGGCCGACGCCTGCGGCCATGGCGATCAGGTCGCGCGAGAAGAGCGACAGCTCCATGCCCGGCTGCCCCTGCGTGACGCCATCGCACATGGCCGGCACGCCGCCGGCAACCTGGGCGACGCCACCCGCCTCGCGGGCGGCTTCGCGGATCAGCGCCGGATAGGTCTCGAACGGCTGGTGCGCCGAGAGCATGTCATTATAGGAGGTGATGATGCCGAGATTGGGCACGCGGTCGCCCGCAAGCGCTACCTTCTCGGCGGGGGAACAGACGGCAAATCCGTGCGCAAGGTTACCGCAGCCGAGGACGCTGCGGTGCGGGCCGCTCGACGCTGCAAGGCGGATGCGGTCGAGATAGGGTTCGCGGTGCGGTTTCGAACGCTCGACGATGCGAGCGGTGATCGAGGCAATGCGGGAATCGGCGGACATGGCAAATCCTGTTCCGGAGCCTTGGGACTCCTCATCTTCATCCAGTCATCGGTCCGGAGCGCGGCGGGCTTGGGAGAGCGCACGTCGCGTCCCGGCAGTTCTCAGAAACACGTGTCCGTTCCGGTGGGGCGCACCACAGGCTGAACGTGTCTCCACTTTGATATTGGGCCTGTTCGACCCAACAGCATTCGATCTACGGCGCCCAGTAAATCTGCACCGGCGATGCGGCACGGCGCAGCATCGCGCGGATCGGCATATCCTTCTCGTCGCCGGCTTCTTCCGCCTTGGCGAGAACGGTCTTCTTGCCTTCGCCCTCGATGTGCAGCACCAGCAGCCGCGCATCCTGAAGGCTGGCAAAGGTGAAGGTCAGGCGGGGTTCGCCGGCGCCTTCCGCCTCCATCGTGATCACCCCGCGCGGCGTTGCCGGGTCGATGGCGCGCGCGAGTTGCGACCCACCGGGGAAGAACGACGCCGTATGCCCGTCCGTTCCCATCCCGAGAATGGCCACGTCGAACGGTGCGCCGATTGCGGCCGTTTCCCGGCTTGCAAGTTCCGCGGCAGCTTCAGCGGTCGGAGCCGCGTGGTAAAGGGGCAGGAACTTGGCCTTGGCTGCCTTGCCCTGAAGCAGGTTGGTGGCAACCAGGCCGTGGTTCGAACGGTCACTTTCCGGCGGCACGAAACGTTCGTCAACGAGCGTTACCGTTACCTTGTCCCAGGCGATGTCCTTCCTGGACAGCGCCTGGAAGAAAGCCTTGGGCGTCGAGCCGCCGGAAACCGCGATGCTCGCGGCGCCGCGCGTCGCGATGCCGGCAGAAAGTGCACTGCTTACGGCTTCAGCCAGGCCTTCCGCCAGTGCCGTGCCGTTCTCGAAGGTATGAAGCTGCGTCGTCATCGGGCACCTATATCGCATCGTTCCAGGTGCGGCCGTCACGCTCTATCAGCGCGATCGACTGGCTCGGACCCCAAGTGCCGGCGGTGTAGCCCTGGACCTGCTGCCCGGTTTCCTCCCAGGCCTTCAGGATCGGGTCGACCCACTTCCACGCAGCCTCGACTTCGTCGCGGCGCACGAACAGTGTCTGGTTGTTGCGGATGACGTCGAAGAGCAACCGCTCATAGGCGTCAGCGTTGCGCACGGCAAACGCCTCGGCGAAGCTCATGTCGAGCGAAACGTTGCGCAGGCGCATGCCGCCCGGGCCAGGGTCCTTGATCATCAGCGACTGCTTCACGCCTTCGTTCGGCTGCAGGCGGATGACCAATTGGTTGGCCGAGATGCGGCCGGCATTGTTGTCGAAGATCGAGTGCGGGATCTGCTTGAAGGTGATGACGATCTCCGACATGCGGCCGGCGAGACGTTTGCCGGTGCGGATGTAGAAGGGTACGCCGGCCCAGCGCCAGTTGCTGACCTCGGCCTTGATCGCCACGAAGGTCTCGGTGTTCGAGATGCCGCCTTCGAGCTCCTCGAGGTAGCCCTTGACCGGACCGCCGGCCGAAGCACCGGCGCGGTACTGGCCGCGCACCGTCACCTGCTCGACATTCGCCGAGGTGATCGGCTTCAGCGCGCGGAGAACCTTGAGCTTTTCGTCGCGGACCGCTTCCGCGTCCATCGAGGTCGGCGCTTCCATGGCGACGAAGCAGACGAGTTGCAGGATGTGGTTCTGCACCATGTCGCGCAGCGCGCCCGCCTTGTCGTAGTAGCCGGCGCGGTTTTCGAGGCCGACGGCTTCCGACACGGTGATCTGCACATGGTCGATATGGGCGGAGTTCCACAGCGGCTCGTAGAGCGCATTGGCGAAGCGCAGCGCCATCAGGTTCTGCACCGTCTCCTTGCCGAGATAGTGGTCGATGCGGAAGATCTGCTCTTCGCGGAAGACCTTGCCGATCGTGTCGTTGAGTTCGGTCGCCGAGGCGAGGTCGCGGCCGATCGGCTTTTCGACGACGATGCGGGTGTTTTTGGTGATCAGCTTGTGATCGCGGATGCGTTCGGAAATGTCACCGAAGATCGCCGGGCCGACTGCGAGGTAGAAGGCGCGGATGCGCTCCTTGCCCTCTTCGAGGATCTTCTTCAGCGCATCCCAGCCCTGGTCCGACTTGGCGTCGACGGACACGTAGAACACGCGGGCAGCGAACTTCGCGACTTCCTCTTCCTTGTATTCGTCCGCCTTCAGGTGCTCCTTCAGCGCATCGACGGCAAACTTGCGATAATCCTCATGGCTGAGCGCTGCGCGCGAGGCGCCGATGATACGGGTCGGCTCGGTGATCTGGCCTTCCAACTGGCGATGATAGAGCGCCGGCAACAGCTTGCGCTCCGCAAGATCGCCGGTGCCCCCGAACACCACGTAATCAAATGGTTCGACGGGAATGATCTGGCTGCTCATGGGATATCTCGATCTGTTCAGGTCACGGGCACATATAATCTAATCGATTTAAAAGCGCTAGAGTGCGGTGCAATAAAATGCCACGGAAGCGCTTTTCAGAACCTGTCGCGTAATGCGTACCAGCTTAACGCGAGGAAGAGAAGGGAGGAGCGGAACCGCCCACCACCGGGAAAAGCCGGGATTTTCAGGGCTTTCAAGAGATCGAGCTCGGTGTCCTTGCCGAGCGCGAGATCCGCATAGAGCTTGCCGCAATAGTTGGAAAGCATCACGCCGTGGCCGGAATAGCCGCCGATCGAGGTGACGCCGGGCATGACCTCGCGGCAGAAGGGCGTGCGCGGCATGGTGATGCCGACGGAGCCGCCCCAGGCATGGGTGATCTCGATATTGGCCAGTTCCGGATAGATCTCGCTGATCTGTCGGCGGATGTGGGTCGAGATGTCGCGCGGGTTATCGGCGGTGTAGGCCTCGCGACCGCCGAAAAGCAGCCGCCCGTCCCGCGACTTGCGGAAATAGCGCACGACGAAGCGCGAATCATCGACCGATTCACCGCCGGGAATGACAGTCGGGTGGTCGGAAAGCACCGTCGTTGCGCCGATGAAGGAGCGGATCGGCATGACGTGGCTGGCGCTCACCGGCTCCAGGTTGCCGATATAGGCGTTGCAGGCGACGAGCACGCGATCGGCGGTGATTGTGCCACGGTCCGTGGTGATGACGATCGCACCGCGGCTGCGATCGATCCTCAGGGCTTTCGTCTGCTCGAAGAGATTGGCGCCGGCAAGGGCGGCCTGTCTTGCGAGACCCACCAGCAGCTTCATCGGGTGGATATGGCCGGTCCCGGCGTCGCGGATGCCGAAATGGTAATGGCTCGATCCGAGCCGGCTTGCGGTTTCCTCGCGGCCCATGAAGGACAGGTGCGGATAGCCGAAGCGCGTTGCCATGGCTTCCGCATGGTCGCGGTAGTCCTTTTCGAGACTCTGCTTGTGACCCACCGAGAGCTGGCCTGGCACGAATTCGATGTCTATTTCGTGCGCGCTGGCGAAGTCGAGCACATAGCGCTTGGCATTCTCGGCCATGTCGAAGAGTGCCTGTGCCCGCTCATGACCGAGGCTTTCCTCGGTCTCGTCCGCCCAGGCGCGTTGCCCGGTGCCTAACTGGCCGCCATTGCGGCCAGAGGCACCGTCGCCGAAGCAGCAGGCGTCGATCACGGTCACGTCGACGCCCTGGCGCACCAGGTTGTAGGCCGCCTGCAGCCCGGTATAGCCGCCGCCGACGATCGCGACGTCGGCCTTTCGCGATCCCGGCATGACGGGATACTCAGGTCGGTCCGGAACGGTTGCCTCATACCAGGAATAACCGGGCGAGATCGGGCTTTGCCAGGGCATGGAGAACCTCTGAGGTCAGACGTTGAGAAGCAGGAATTCGCGTTCCCAGGGGCTGATGACCTGCATGAAGGTCTCGAACTCGCCGCGCTTGACGCCGGCATAGATGGCGATGAACTCGGGGCTTAGCACCTCCGCAAGCGATGGAGCCGATTCCAGCAGGGCGACGGCTTCGAGCAGGCCACGCGGCAGGAGGATCTCACCTTCGTTCGCCGTGTCCTCGGTCGGTGCCGTCGGCTCGCGCTGTTCGATGATGCCGAGATAACCGCAGGCGAGCGAGGCGGCGAGCGCCAGGTAGGGGTTGGCATCCGAGCTCGGCAGCCGGTTCTCGATGCGGCGGGCGATCGGTTCCGACACCGGAATGCGGAAAGCCGTCGTGCGGTTGTCGTAGCCCCAGGCGGTGTTGACCGGCGCGGACATGTCGGGCGTCAGCCGGCGATAGGAATTCACGTAGGGCGCCATCATGACCAGCGTGCGCGGCACGTAGTGCTGCATGCCGCCGATGAAGTGGAAGAACTCCTTCGATGCCGAACCATCCGGGTTCGAGAACAGATTCCGGCCGGTGTTGATCTCGACAACCGACTGGTGGATGTGCATCGCCGAACCCGGTTGGCCCTGCATCGGCTTGGCCATGAAGGTCGCATAGATGCCGTGCTTCAGCGCCGCCTCGCGGATCGTGCGCTTGAACAGGAAGACCTGGTCGGCAAGCTCGATCGGGTCGCCATGGCGAAGGTTGATCTCGAGCTGGGCCGGGCCCTCCTCGTGGATCAGCGTATCGATCTCGAGGCCCTGCTTTTCGGAGAAGTGGTAGATGTCGTCGATCAGTTCGTCGAACTCGTTGATGCCGGCGATCGAATAGCCCTGGCCGCCAAGGATGGAGCGGCCCGAGCGGCCTTTCGGCGGATGCAGCGGATAGTCCGGGTCGTCGTTCTGGGCGACGAGATAGAACTCGATTTCCGGTGCCACCACCGGCTTCCAACCCTTCTGCCTGTAGAGATCGACCACGCGCTTCAGCACGGCGCGCGGTGTGTAGCTGATCTGTTCGCCCTGCGAGCCGACGATGTCGCAGATCACCTGCGCCGTCGGGTCGGTTTCCCAGGGCACGACTGAAAGGGTCGAGAGATCGGGTACGAGCTTGATGTCGCTATCGCGGGAATCATAGCGGAACTGCCCGGTTTCATCAGGATATTCGCCCGAAATCGTGTGGCGGTAGATCGCCGAGGGCAGTGCCAGCGAAGTGTTGGAAGTGAATTTCGAGGTCGGCATCATCTTGCCGCGCGGCACGCCGGCGAGGTCGGGCGTGATGCACTCGATGTCTTCGATGCCGCGGATCTTGAGCCAGTCCGTGGCTTCCTTCCAGGTCTTCACGCCGCGGAGGGAATGCAGGGCGGGGGGGATTTTCGAGGTCTTGCTGATTTTCGTTGTTTGTTGGGCAGCACTTCTCTTGGAGGGCATAAATCACCGGTTTTGGCTTCGGATAGCGCATCATAACCGCAGATTGGCAATTGGCTAGATGGGCTTCGTCATTGACTTTCGTCTCCGCCATCGGGAAGGAAAGACAAAAGAGCTGGGGTGTTTCGTGGCTGAAAAGAAGGATGTGGTCATCATCGGCGCCGGTGCCGCGGGCATGATGTGCGCCATCGAGGGGGGCAAGCGCGGGCGCCGCGTGCTCGTGCTCGACCATGCCAGGGCGCCCGGCGAAAAGATCCGCATCTCCGGCGGTGGTCGCTGCAATTTTACCAACATCCATGCGGGGCCGAAGAACTTCCTTTCGGCAAATCCCCATTTCTCGAAGTCGGCACTGGCGCGATACACGCCGCGTGATTTCCTTGCCCTGGTCGAAAGGCACGGCATCGCCTGGCACGAAAAGACGCTTGGCCAGCTCTTCTGTGACCATTCGGCCAAGGACATCATCAGGATGCTGCTCGCAGAAATGCGCGACGTGCACGCCGAGTTGCGGCTGGAGACAACGATCGAAAGCGTCGAACGTCATGGCGCGGGCTTCCGCGTCATGACGGATGAGGGGCCTATCGACGCGCAATCGCTCGTCATCGCCAGTGGCGGCAAGTCGATCCCGAAGATGGGAGCGACCGGGTTCGCCTACCGGATCGCCGAGCAGTTCGGGCTTGGCATCGTCGAAACGCGGCCGGGCCTCGTGCCCCTGACCCTCGATCCGGCGCAGCTCGAAACGATCGGCGAACTGTCGGGCGTCGCTGCCGACGCCGAAGCCCGGTGCGGCAAGACAGCTTTTCGGGAGGCAGTGCTGATCACCCATCGCGGCCTCAGCGGCCCGGCGATCCTGCAGATCTCGTCCTATTGGCGCGAAGGACTGGAGATCGTGCTGCGGCTGATGCCCGACATCGACATCGCTTCAATCCTCAAGGAAATCCGGCGCACCCACGGCAAGCAGGCGGTGCAGACGGCGCTCGGTGATATCCTGCCGCGCCGGCTTGCGCAGTTTTTCGTCGAGGGCGCGAAGCTGACCGGGCGCCAGTTGGCCGACCTCTCGGACAAGACGATCGACCAGCTTTCGTCCTCGATCCAGGCCTGGACGATCAAGCCCGCCGGTTCGGAAGGCTATCGTACCGCCGAAGTCACGCTCGGCGGCGTCGATACCAATGGGCTCGATTCCAAGACGATGCAGGCGAAGGCGGTGCCGGGTCTCTACTTCATCGGCGAATGTGTCGATGTGACCGGCTGGCTCGGCGGCTACAATTTCCAATGGGCCTGGGCCTCGGGCTTTGCCGCCGGGCAGGACGTGTGATTTCCCCGCTTTTGGCGGGCCGTGCTTCAGCGATTGTTAACGGGTCTGATCGAACCTCTGTTTTTGTCGGCACAGCCGGCGGTTGGTGAGATCGGATTGTCACATAAACGGAAATAACACTGTTTCCCATTTTTTGACTTTCCTCCGCCACGGCATGGCTGCAATATATGTGTGACTGGCAAGCCGGTTCATCCGGGTCGATGGTTGCCGGTCGATGTGACAAGGACAGGATGCCATGAACCAACCAAGCCGCCGTCCCCGTGCCATAGCGATCGCCCGCACCGACGAAAGCCGTCAGCAGAAGGCCGCAATCACGCGCCTCGCACTGATCGCTTTTTTCGCCGTTGCCGCCCTCGCAGCTCTTCCGGCCCTTTGGTTCTGATCTCAGGCGACCGGCTTTAGACGGCCGGTTCCTCGGGCGCAGTTGAGGCGCCCCGCGCTCCTTCGGATTTTCTGCCGCAGGCGATCGCGCTTATACAAATTTTAATCGTTCAAATTAAATAGTACGACGAAGTGAGTTTCGTCAGGTTCGCGTTGCCTACTGCATGTCTCCTTAAATCGACCTCGATTTAAGGACAAAGACATGCAGCAAATCAAAGTCCTACAGCGACCTTGCGCGTCTTAAAAGACGCGCGGCGCTGTAGGGGCGGCGACGTGGATCCGCAATGATTGCCGACGGACTGACGGCGTGCGCCGTATGATTTTCCGAAAAACATCAGCCTGTTTGCGCATCGGGTGGCTCTCGATCGTCTACGCCTTCACGCCAGTCGTTGAATGCGAAGACGTCTCGAGCCGCCGGGGGAGGCGAACGCGAGCTGCGAGCCAAGGTGTTTTCCATGTTCATTGATAGAATTCTTGCCCGTTTCAAGATCCAGACGAAGGTGCTCTTTTTCATCCTGCCCTTCGTCGTCAGCATCTGTGCCGTCGGTATCACCGGCCTTTATGCGTCGGGCCTGCTTCAGGGGCGCATGGAGATTTCGAACAGCGTGCTGCAGACATTGAGCGGTTTCAAGGATGTCTATGCGGGCATGAACGCCTTCCTGCATTCCACGACCGAGGAAACCAGGGAAGCCGTCCAGTCGAAGATTTCGGCCCAGAAGGACGTGCTTGCGGCGACGGCCGCCCAGGTCGCCGGTCAGAGCGGCCAGGACGAACTGACCGCCGCAATCGCCGCGACAAACGACATCGAGGCGCGCATCGACGGTCTCTGGAAGCTGCATGTCGGTGAGCAGGAACTGCGCGCGGCGATGGCGGCGAACCTCGATGCTCTGCTCATCGAGCGCTCCAAGATCAACGAGGAGTCGAACCGGCTGCAATATGCCGTGCGAAAAAGCGAAAACGCTGCCAAGACCATGCTGCGCGAAGCCGAGAAGCTGATGCGCGCCAGCCGCTTCTTCAACGAATTCGGCACCGAAGCCAGCAAGGCGATCTCCGTCGAGGACAAGCTGAAGGCGGTCAGGGAGCGCTTCCCGATGATCGGCCGCACCGAGCGCGACATTTTCCGCCTGCTGCCGAAGGACGAGAAGTCGCTGATGGAAACGATCACCTCTGCCTCGAGCGAGATCGGCGCGCTGCTGAAGGCGCCGGCCGGCCCGGAGACGCTCGCCGGCATCTCCAAATATGTCGACCGTTTCCGCAACGCGAGCTTCCGCCTTGAGGCGGCATCGGTCGGCAAGATGCGGGACGCGACGCGAATCTTCGCCGAACTCGACGAGCAGATCGTCACTACGGAATCGGTGCTGACCGCGACCCGCCGGCTCGGCGGGTCGATCACGGACATCCAGATTTCCGCCGCCACCTTCATGGGCCAGACCAACGAAGAAAACCGCCAGAAGCTGCTCGATAAGTCGCTTGCCGTTCAGCAGAACATGGCAACGCTGCGTGGCGTTGCCAGCGACGGTGCTTCCTTCGATAAGATCGCCGATACGCTGATGCCGATCCTAACCGCGATGAAGAAGGATGCCGCAGCGCTCGTCGAGATCACCGTCAAGCGGACCGCCGATTTCGACGCCGCTGGCCAGTCGATCGACCAGATCTGGGGCGATCTCACCAGCTTTGCCGAGCGGCAGAAGGTCGCCGCCGGAACGGAACGCCAGGAAGCAAACCAGATCTCGGTGGCGGCAACCGTCGCCGGTGTCGTCATCGCGCTGCTTGCCGGCATTGCCCTGACGCTGACGCTGAAGAAGCCGATCGGCCAGATCACTGCTGCCATGCGTCGCCTCGCAGACGGCCGTCTCGACACAGCGATCGACGGCGATGCGCGCCGCGACGAAATCGGCGACATGGCGCGGGCGCTTGGCGTGTTCAAGGAGAACGCGCTTTCCAAGGTCCGCATCGAGGCCGAGAGCGAAGAGCAGCGCGCCCGTGCCGAAATCGAGCGCAGCCGTAACGACCAGGAGAAGCGCGAACTCGATCGCCAGATCGATCTGGCCGTCAGCGAGCTTGCAGCCGGCCTCGGCCGCCTGGCGCAGGGCGATCTCTCGCGCCAGATCGAGGTTCCCTTCCATGGTCGCCTCGAACAGTTGCGCGAGGACTTCAATGGCTCGTTGATCCGCCTACAGGACACGCTGTCGCAGATCCGCGCCAATGCGCAGGCGATCCAGGAAAGCGGCTCCAGCATGCACCATGCCGCGGACTCGCTGTCGAAGCGGACGGAAGCCCAGGCCGCATCGCTCGAAGAAACGGCTGCCGCCGTCGACCAGATCACCGCGACCGTTCGCTCCTCGGCCGAGCGTGCCGGGGAAGCCAACCATGCCGTGATCCAGACGAAGCGGAGCGCCGACAGCTCGGCGACCGTCGTCACAAACGCGATTGCCGCCATGGGGCGCATCGAAGAAGCCTCGCGCCAGATCGAACAGATCATCGAGGTGATCGACGACATCGCCTTCCAGACCAATCTCTTGGCGCTGAACGCCGGTATCGAGGCGGCGCGTGCGGGTGAAGCGGGCAAGGGCTTTGCCGTTGTTGCCCAGGAAGTGCGTGAACTGGCGCAGCGCTCGGCGGAAGCCGCGCGCGAGATCAAGGGGCTCATCAACAAGTCGACGAACGAGGTCAATGCCGGCTCGCACCTGGTCAAGGAAACGGGCGAAGTGCTGGCATCGATCAGCGCGCAGATCGTCACCGTCAGCCAGCATGTCGAGATGATCGCGACCGCAAGCCGCGATCAGGCCGTAGCGCTCAACGAGGTCAACGGCTCGGTCAACCAGATGGACCAGATGACGCAGCAGAACGCTTCGATGGTCGAGGAGGCGACGGCCACGAGCCGGTCGCTCGCGCACCAGGCGGACACATTGATGATGCTCGTCGAGCAGTTCCGGCTGGAGCCGGAGGCGGACGACTACGGCTACCGGGCCGCCTGAGGCGGCCGGCAATCGAATTCGCCGACGGCGGACGTCCGCCTTCGGACGGACGCACGGCAATCGATATCGCCGTGCGACATAACAAGGGCAGGGGCTAACATTGCACCGCGTGGCCGCAAAGCTCTGCGGTGCTCTTTTTTTCGGGGCCGAGGCGTCTCCTGCGCCGCTCGGCAATCTTGGCGGCCAAGGCGTCAAACATGCGCCGAAGAAGTCCCGGCGGCTTCGGATCGAAGTCTTCGTCCCAACGCCGGTTTTTCAGGGCCATGTCGGCGATATAGACCATTGCCATCATTTCCATGGTGATGCTCCTCGTTTGATGGGCATCACTCCTTTTATGCATCCAAAGCAGTTTTACATACAGCGGAAATCGGCCTATGTTTTTCAGCAATGAAAAACCTGGATTGGGACATCTACCGCTGTTTCATGAGCGTGGCGCGCACCGGTGGCCTTACCGGCGCCGCACAGGCGCTCGGTTCGAGCCCTGCCACGATCGGGCGGCGGATGCTGGAACTCGAGGAGCGGACGGGCCGCTCCCTGTTCCTGCGCAGCCAGACCGGTTACGAGCTCACCGGCGACGGCGAGCTCCTTTTCGAGCAGCTTCAGGAGATGGAGGCGGCGGCGCGCCGGGTCGAGAGCTGGCGGCGCGAGGGTGAAGGCGCGACCGTCCGCATCACCGTCGGCACCTGGATTGCCTGGCTGCTCGCGGAGAATTTCCCGGCGCTTTGCAGCGAGAGGGATGGTTTCAGCCTGGCGATGACCGTCGGCGAGACCCGCGCCAGCCTCGCCTATCGCGAGACCGACATCGGCATCCGGGCCTTCGAGCCCGAGGAAACCTATCTGGCGGCGAGCCCGGTCGGTGACGTCGCCTATGCCGCCTATCGCCAGAAGAACGCACCGGCGGCTGCCAACACCCGGTGGGTGGCAGTGGGTGAGGAGGAGGCAATCTCGGCCTATCTTCGCTGGCCCCACCAACAGGCAGAAGGCAGGATTGTCGCGACCATCACACGGCCGCGTTCGCTCTTGGATCTCGCCCGGGCAGGCGCCGGTTGCGCTGTCCTGCCCTGCTTCGTCGGTGACCTCGATCCGATGCTGGAGCGGGCAGGCGAGGAGATTCCCGCGCTGAGGCACCGCCAATGGATCGTGATGAACAACGAGGACCGGCACCGAAAGGAAATCCGCACTGTGGTCGACCGCATGACGAAGCTGTTGCGCAGCCATGCCGACGTCTTTGCCGGAAAGAGGCCGCGACGCGGCTGAGCGCGTGGGGCCGGCTTGCGTCCTGCCGGCGCTGCAGGATTGCCAAATTGGATGACGGCGCCTTTGGTCAGCGCATCAGGAGCTTGACGAGGGCGGCCTGCGAATTGACCCGGGTCTTGGCATAGATGCTCTTGAGCTGCGTGCGGATCGTCTCGTAGCTGACGCCGTTGGCCCGCGACATTTCCTTCAGCGTCAGACCGGCAGCGACGCCGGAAGCGATGCGGAGTTCGGCCGGCGTAAGGCCATAGCTGTCTCTCAGGTGGCTGAGGCGCTGGTCAAAAACGAGCGAGGTCGCCGGCTCGATCAGCACGGCGACCGTGGGTCCGTCGAGGAGCTCGGTGAAGATGCTGGCGCTCCGCCGGACCAGCGTGATCCGAAAGGCGCCATCCTCCGCGGCCCTGACGAGACGAACCTGCGGCTGAGCCGGAGTGCCGACCGGCGAGGCCAGAAGCTCGAGTGCTGCATTGGTTTCCGGTTCGTCCATGACCAGGCGCCCGTTGATCGTCACGCGAAACGGAGAGCCCTTCGCCGCCATCCGTTCGGCGTTGTCGTTCATCGATCGGATGCGCAGATTGTCGCCGACATAGATGACGCCGATGCCGATCGTATCGAGCAGCGTCCGGCCTTCATGCTGTTCGGCCATCATCAGGTCGCGCCGGCGCAGGAAGTCGAAGGCGCGCTTCAGGTGGGGCGCAAGAAGGGTGTATTGATCGGCCGCCCGCCGGTTGAGCTCTTCGTCCGTCGATGAGGTGCAGGTCGATACGAGCAATGTGCGTGTCGGACTGCGTACGATGGTCACGCCCACGGTGGTTTCGCAGCCGGTCTGGCCCTTCAGCCAGTCATTGTAGAACTCCGATTTCACCAGGTCCGCGCGCGAGACGATATGTTCGCCGGCAAGACCGCGCCCTACCGGCACCAGCACCGACTTCGGTATCCAGGGATTGATCGCCGCGAAGTGGTTGTTGAATTGATCGATGGCATCCGGCGTAAAGCCGGAGACATAGGGCACGCATGTCGTTGGCGACGTGAGATCGTGATAATGGAGCGCCGAGCGCCCGTCCGGCATTGTCGTCGTCAGCCGGTCAAGAAGGTCCTGCCAGCCACAGTCACCAAAGGCGGCGCCGTAGATGAGCTCCGTCAATTCGGCCGTATCGGCAGCTTTCGTCGATCGATACATGCTCGCCCCAACCTAAGATAGGCTGGGCTAATATAAGCCGCAGCGCACCGCGATCAACTTGAAATGGCATAACGAAGAAGTTGTTGGAACACGATTCAGCGCCGCAACGCCGAATGGCCGGCATTCCCGCCGGCCATTCCGATCTCTGGCGCCATCGCATCTTCGCCATGATATTGCGGCTATCAACCTTGGATTGCTTTCGCCGCTCTGATTGCCGCCGCCGGCTGAAATGAAGCCGACGAAAGCAGGGCCATCGCAAGCGTCATCGCAATGAGTGTCATGGCTTGCCCTGGGTTACGATGACAGGGATCAGGAGATCGCCCCAGTTGCCTTCGCCGCCGTGGTGGCGAGCCGAGCGAACGAGCTCGACAGATACGCCGGCATCGACGGCCTTCATGACGGACTGGTTGAGGCGGTGCAGGTCGTTGGCAACCATGCGGATCGCTGCCTGCTGGTCCGGGGTCATCGCCGAAGACTGTTCCTCGGCCCGTTCCTTGACGCGTGTCTGGACTGTCATTGAACTTCTCCTTGAGGTTCGAGGCTATGGTTCTGGCGGCAGGAGCGCGGCGGGCAGGGATTGCCACGCTCCCGCCGGTCTTTCACTCTGCGGCCGGGCGGAACTGGTCGTGCTCGGTCGATTCCTTCATGGCGGTTGTCGAGGACTGGCCGCCGGTGATCGCCAGCGAGACGGCGTCGAAATAGCCGGTGCCCACCTCACGCTGGTGCTTCGTCGCGGTGTAGCCATTGGCTTCTGCCGCGAATTCCGCTTCCTGCAGCTCGGAATAGGCGGCCATCTGCCTCGCCTTGTAGCCGCGCGCCAGCTCGAACATGCCGAAGTTCAACTGATGGAAGCCGGCGAGCGTGATAAACTGGAACTTGTAGCCCATCGCGCCGAGTTCGCGCTGGAACTTGGCGATCGTCGCGTCGTCGAGGTTCTTCTTCCAATTGAACGACGGCGAGCAATTGTAGGCGAGCAGCTTCCCCGGATGCGCCTTGTGCACACCCTCGGCGAACTTGCGGGCCTGCTCCAGATCCGGCTTCGAGGTTTCGCACCAGATCAGGTCGCAATGCGGCGCATAGGCGACCGCGCGGGCGATGCAGGGCTCGAGGCCGTTCTTCACCTGGTAGAAGCCCTCGACCGTGCGGCCGGCGTCATAATCGACGAAGGGCCGATCGCGCTCGTCGATATCCGAGGTGAGCAGCTTTGCCGCTTCCGCATCGGTACGGGCGATGACGAGCGTCGGCGTACCCATGACGTCGGCGGCAAGCCGCGCGGCGTTCAGGTTGCGGATATGGGCCGCCGTCGGGATCAGCACCTTGCCGCCCAAGTGACCGCACTTCTTTTCGGAAGCGAGCTGGTCCTCATAGTGGACGCCGGCAGCACCGGCCTCGATGAAGGCCTTCATGATCTCGAAGGCGTTGAGCGGGCCGCCGAAGCCGGCTTCGGCGTCGGCGACGATCGGTGCGAACCAGGTATCGACCGAAAGGCCCTTGCCTTCGGAGGTTTCGATCTGGTCGGCGCGCTGCAGCGTGCGGTTGATGCGCTTGGCGAGTTCCGGCGCCGCATTGGCCGGATAGAGCGACTGGTCGGGATACATGGCCGAGGCGGTGTTGGCGTCGGCGGCGACCTGCCAGCCGGAGAGGTAGATCGCCTTCAGGCCGGCGCGGACCATCTGCATGGCCTGATTGCCGGAGAGCGCCCCAAGCGCATTGACGAAGTCTTCCTCGTGAATGAGTTTCCACAAGCGGTTCGCGCCCATTTCGGCCAGCGAATAACGGATCTCGACCGACCCGCGCAGCCGCTTCACGGTCTCTGCGCTATAGGGGCGGTCGACGCCATCGAAGCGGCCTTGCGGTGCGCTCGGAACAAGCTTGTAAAATTCAGTCATTACATCCTCCTGTCAAAATTTCACATCCATTCGACTTTCGTCGTACGGTGCTTCATGTTTCGAGTTCATGTGACAGTTTTTACATTGCGCTGCGGCATTCGGCTATTGGAAACATTGAAATGGCGAGGCCAAAAGGGTTATCTTGTCTTGCCTTTGACAGAAGCGCGAAGTAAACTTGTAAAAGATGTAAAATGTTATGTGCTTCGCGATTGTAAAGGTAGTTACAAATGGCCGAGAACAAGATCTTCGCCGGTGCGCGGGTCAGGCGTATTCGCAATGGCCTGTCGCTGACGCAGACGGCCATGGCCGAGGCGCTCGGCATCTCGCCGTCCTACCTCAATCTGATCGAGCGCAATCAGCGGCCGCTGACGGTGCAACTGCTCCTGAAACTCGCCTCGGTCTACAAGGTCGATCTCGACGAACTGCAGGGGGAAACCGGCGGCAGTCTCGCACAGTTGCGCGAAGTCTTCGCCGATCCGCTGCTATCAGCCGAGCTGCCGGGGGAGCAGGAGCTGATCGAGGTGGCGGAGGCCGCTCCCAATGCCGCGGGCGGTGTCGTCAAGCTCTATCGCGCCTATCGCGAGCAGGCCGCGCGCCTCAAGGATCTTGCCGATCTGCTGGCGGGGCAGGGGCATATGGAGGCCCTTTCGGGTACGCGGCTGCCGATGGACGAGGTTCGGGAAACCTTCGAGGCCAGGCCCAACCATTTTGCTGCGATAGAGGCGGCGGCGGAAACCTTTCACGCGGCGCTGTCGCCCGGTGATGATCTCATGGGCGCGCTCAAGAACTGGCTGAAGAAGGAACATGGCTTGGTCGTTCGCAGCCTGCCGGTACATGCGATGCCCAATCTGCGCCGCCGTTTCGATCGGCATTCCATGCGCCTCTTCATCTCCGAGCGGCTGTCGCCCTATGACCAACTGCGCGAGATCGCCATGGAGGCGGTGTCGATCGCCTGCCACGAAGCGATCATCGCCGAGCTCGAGCCCTTGCGTTTCTCGACTGCAGAGGCGCGCCGCATCGCCCGCTTCGAGCTTGCGCGCTACGGCGCGCATGCGCTGATGATGCCCTATGCCGCCTTCTTCGCCGCCGCCCAGCGCGCGAAATATGATGTCGATGTGTTGCGTGCCCGCTTCCAGGTCTCCTTCGAGCAGGTCGCCAATCGGCTGACCATGCTGCAGCGGCCCGGAGCGCAAGGCGTGCCGTTCTTCCTGATGGAGATCGACAATGCCGGCCACCGCCTGCGGCGGGCCGGCGCAGCCGGCTTCCCGCAGGCGAAGTTCGGTGGAGGCTGTCCGAAGCTCAATATTCATGCCGCCTTTTCGGTGCCGGGGCAGGTTCTGGTCGACCGGGTCGAAATGCCGGATGGCGCTGCGTTTCTGACGGTGGCGCGCACGCTGGACGGCCCGCAGGCGGCCTTCCAGGAGCGGGTCAGGCGCACCGCCCTGCTTCTCGGTTGCGAGGCATCCTTCGCCGACGAGGTCGTCTACGCTTCGGCGCTGCCGCCGGCGGTCGCGGTTGGTGCCGCCTGCCGGCTCTGCGAGCGGCAGGGCTGTCTCGCACGCGCCGAACCGCCGGTCACGCGACCGCTTGGGCTCGATGAGATGGCAACAGGGCTCAGCGTCTTCGATTTTCAGTAGCTGACGGGATGCCGGTTCGGCAGCAGCGGTGCGTTCGGCGCGAAGCATTCCACTGGCAGTCCGGTGGTGTAGCCGCGCGTAATGTGCGCCTTGTCCGCATAGGCCTTGTTGCGCATCAGGATCGCGTGCAGTTCCGGCAGATTGTAGAAGGGCACGCCCGGATAGAGATGGTGTTCGAGGTGATAGTTGATGTTGTGGGGGGCGAAGAACAGCTTCTCCCAGGCATGCGGATAGACGGTCCGTGAACTCGTCAATTCGTCGCCATAGTCCATGCTGCCGAAATGCTCCGCGACGCTGCGTATGTAGAGGAACAGGCAGAAGAAGGTAAGGAACGGAACCACCCAATAGAGCGCCACTTCCCGCCAGATGCCGAGCAGCGTGAAGACCGCCGTAGCGGCCACATAGAAGCCGATGCGTAGCAGCTTGTACCGGAGCGTCGAGCGGTCGTTCTTTCCCATCCGCTTGGCCATATGCAGCATGTCACGCAGCGAATTGACCGCGATGAGGTAGCCGAGCAACTGAACGATGCCGCGGGCAGCCTTCTGCGGGAAGGTGAATTGTGGCATGCCGAGCTTCGCGGTCCAATCCGGATCCTCGTCGGTATTGGCATGCTGGTGGTGGGCGAGATGGTTCTGGCGATAGCCGTCGACGGTTGCGAGCACGGGCCAGGCGAGCAGCAGGTCGCTCATCCCGTCGCTGAGTTTTCGGTTGGGGATGATGCGGTAATGCGCCGCCTCGTGGATCATGCAACCGAGCGCATGCATGCGTCCCGCAATCAGCACCACGGCGATCAGATAGACGAGAGGATTGCCGGCATATTCGCTGACGGCGATCGCCGCTGCGATCATCGCCCAATCGAAAGCGATGGCGCCCAACGCCTTTCGCGGCTCGAGCACCGACAGGCGTTTCAACTCCCTGGGATCGATCCTGCGGCTTCGCCCGTCCGGGGTGCTCTCGCCAATGATCTTCTCGCCCATCGCAATACCCACCGCTTGATGCACAACCGGCGGAAAATTCGCACGGCAATCATGGTTAATCAATTGTAAACCTCGGCTCGTCCATGTCGAGCATCCGACATGGTTAACTGTGGCAGGCGGTACCGGCAGGTTTGAGCTGCGGCACGGCGGTTCGGCATAAGTGCCCGATTTTCCTCGACTTGTGAAAAATGCCGACTGGCGCGGCGCGCTCTTTTATCGCCACGAAAGCGCTTGAGGTTATCGAGAAACATGCCTAACCTCGCCGCCTGAGCGAAACGGATTGGACGGTGCCTCCGCATGCCGGGGCCCCGAAATGAAAACCAAGAGGGGAGTTGTATGTCCAAGCTCATCGTCACAACCCTGGCGGCAGTCGTGCTGGCCGGTTCGACCATGCTGGCCTCGGCGCAGGAGCGCGTGGTCAACGTCTACAACTGGTCGGATTACATCGACAGCAGCATTCTGGAAGACTTCACCAAGGAGACCGGCATTAAGGTCGTCTATGACGTCTTCGATTCCAACGAGATCCTGGAGACGAAGCTGCTGGCGGGCGGCTCGGGCTACGACGTCGTCGTGCCGACGGCAACCTTCCTGCAGCGGCAGATCGCCGCCGGCGTGTTCCAGAAGCTCGACAAGTCGAAGCTGCCGAACCTTTCCAACATGTGGGACGTGATCATGGAGCGTACGGCGAAGTACGATCCGGGCAACGAATACGCCGTCGACTACATGTGGGGCACGACCGGCATCGGCTACAATGTCGACAAGATGAAGGCGATCCTGGGCACGGACGCGAAGCCCAATTGGGACGTCATCTTCAATCCGGAACTGGCAGCGAAGTTCAAGGATTGCGGCATCCACATCCTCGATTCCCCGACCGACGTCATGCCTTCGGCGCTCGCCTATCTCGGCCTCAATCCGGACAGCCATGAGGCCGCCGATCTGGAAAAGGCGGCCGATCTCCTGGCAAGCATCCGCCCCTATGTGCGCAAGTTCCACTCCTCGGAATACATCAACGCGCTCGCCAACGGCGACATCTGCCTCGCAGTTGGCTTCTCCGGTGACGTCTTCCAGGCCCGTGACCGTGCGGCGGAGGCGAAGGCCGGCGTGACCGTCGACTACGCGATCCCGTCGCAGGGCGCGCAGATGTGGTTCGACATGTTCGCGATCCCCGCCGATGCGCAGCACGTCGAGGAAGCCCACGCCTTCCTCAACTACATGATGAAGCCGGAAGTGGTCGCCAAAGCATCGAATTATGTCTTCTACGCCAACGGCAACAAGGCCTCGCAGCAGTTCCTCGACAAGGCCGTTTTGGAAGACACCGCCATCTACCCCTCGGATGAGGTGATGCAGAAACTGTTCACGGTGACGCCCTTCGAGGCGAAAGAACAGAGGGTATTGACCCGACTCTGGACAAAGGTCGTAACCGGCCAGTAAGAGCGGAAAACGAATTGCCCGGACCTCAAGATCCGGGCAATTTTCTTAATGGGCGCCGGGGAAAACAAGAGCGCCCGATCGGCTGTATCATTCGGGGATTGATGATGAAGTCTCTCGGCAGTATCCGGCGGTCCTTTGCCCCCTGGGCGGATCCCGCTTCCAAGCCATTCATTTCCGTCAAGAACGTGACAAAGCGGTTCGGCGACTTCACCGCCGTCGACGACCTCTCGCTGGACATCTACACACGCGAGTTCTTTGCGCTCCTCGGCGCTTCCGGCTGCGGAAAGTCAACCCTCCTGCGCATGCTCGCCGGCTTCGAGCAGCCGACCTCAGGCGAGATCATTCTCGACGGGCAGAGCCTCGCCGGCATTCCGCCTTACCGTCGCCCGGTCAACATGATGTTCCAGTCCTATGCGCTCTTTCCACACATGACCGTCGAGAACAACATCGCTTTCGGCCTGAAGCAGGATGGCATGCCGAAGGCGGATATCGCCGCGCGCGTGGCGCAGATGCTGAAGCTGGTGAAGCTCGAAAAGTTTTCCCAGCGCAAACCACATCAACTTTCCGGCGGTCAGCGTCAGCGCGTCGCGCTCGCCCGCTCGCTCGCCAAGCGGCCGAAAGTGCTTTTGCTCGACGAGCCGCTCGGCGCGCTCGACAAGAAGCTGCGCGAGGAAACCCAGTTCGAACTGATGGATTTGCAGCAGGAACTCGGCCTCACCTTCGTCGTCGTGACGCACGACCAGGAGGAGGCGATGACCATGGCTGACCGCATCGCGGTCATGAGCCACGGCAAGGTCATCCAGGTCGCGACCCCGGCCGAGATTTACGAGGCGCCGAATTCCCGCTTCGTTGCGGACTTCATCGGCGACGTCAACATTTTCGAGGGAGCGGTTTCTGGAGCCGAGGGCGGCTATGTGCGGCTCGAAGGCGCCAATGGCTTCCCCATCCGCATGGCGTCTCCCGAAAGACCGGCTGCCGGCGCCAGGTCCGCGGTCGCCGTCCGTCCGGAAAAGATCCGCGTCAGCCGGCAGCCGCCGGCAAATGCGCCCGTCAACGCCGTCCAGGGTGAGATCTGGGATATCGGCTATCTTGGCGACATGACCGTCTTTCATGTGCGCCTGAAGGACGGACGGGTGATCAAGGCATCGTCGTTGAATGCGGTGCGTGCCGTCGAGGACCCGCTCGGTTACGATCAGGAAGTCTGGGTTTCCTTCGGCGAAGACGCCGGCGTCGTTCTGAAGGATTGAGACCATGACGCGCGTCGCATCCGCTCTCTTCAGCCGCCTCGTCATCATCATCCCCTATGCCTGGCTGCTGTTCTTCTTCCTGATCCCCTTCTTCATCGTCTTCCGCATCTCGCTGTCGCAGACGGCAGTGGCGATGCCGCCCTATACGCCGGTTTTCGACCTCTTCGGCGGCCTGTCGGGCATTGTCGAGAAAGCGCGGGAGTTCAGTTTCGACAACTACGTCTGGCTCACCGAAGACGTTCTCTACTTCAACGCCTATGTGTCGAGCGTCATCATCGCGGCGATTTCGACGCTCCTGACGCTGCTGATCGCCTATCCGATCGCCTATGGCATGGCGAAGGCGCCGAAGACCGTCCGCCCGACGCTCTTGATGCTGGTGATCCTGCCGTTCTGGACGAGCTTCCTGATCCGCGTTTATGCGTGGATCGCGATCCTGAAGCCCGAGGGCCTGCTCAACCAGTTCCTCCTGGCGACCGGCGTGATCGACCAGCCCTTGATCATTCTCAACACCAACTGGGCGATCTACATCGGCATCGTCTATTCCTATCTGCCCTTCATGGTGCTGCCGATCTATTCTTCGCTGGAGAAGATGGACCACACGCTGACGGAGGCCGCGCTCGACCTTGGCTGCACGCCGTTCACCGCTTTCTGGCGCGTGACTTTCCCACTGTCGCTGGCGGGTGTGGTCGCCGGCTGCCTGCTCGTCTTCATTCCGGCGGTTGGCGAATTCGTCATCCCCGACCTGCTCGGCGGCTCGGAAACGCTGATGATCGGCAAGACGCTCTGGAACGAGTTCAACGCCAACCGCGACTGGCCGGTATCCTCCGCCGTGGCGACGATCCTGCTTCTGATCCTGGTGCTGCCGATCGTTTACTTCCAGAACGCGCAGGCGAAAGCCGACAGCGAAGGGAGGTAGGACATGGGCACCTGGTCACGCTTCAACATCGCCTCGATCGTGCTCGGCTTCGGGTTCCTGTACCTGCCGATCGTGCTTCTGGTGATCTTCTCCTTCAACGAGTCGAAACTCGTCACGGTGTGGGCCGGCTTTTCGACCAAATGGTATGCGCAGCTCTTGCACAATCAGGCGCTGCTCGATGCCGCCTGGGTGACGATCCGCGTCGCGTTGATCTCTGCGACCTGTGCAACGGTGCTCGGAACGCTCGCGGCGCTGGCGCTCGTCCGCTACACCCGGTTTCGCGGCCGCATGCTGTTCTCCGGCATGGTCTATGCGCCGCTCGTCATGCCCGAGGTGATCACCGGGCTGTCGCTCCTGCTGCTCTTCGTCGCCATCGGCCTCGATCGCGGCTTTTGGACGATCACGCTGGCGCATATCACCTTTACCATGTGCTTCGTCGCCGTCGTCGTGCAGTCGCGGTTGCTCAGCTTCGATCGGTCGATCGAAGAGGCCGCACTCGATCTCGGCGCTACCCCGGTCCGGACCTTCTTTGCGATCACGCTGCCGGTCATTGCACCGGCGGTGTTTTCCGGCTGGGTGCTGGCCTTTACGCTGTCGCTGGATGATCTCGTGATTTCGAGCTTCACCACGGGACCGGGCGCCACGACGCTGCCGATGAAGATCTACAGCCAGGTGCGGCTCGGCGTGACGCCGGAAATCAACGCAATCTGCACCATCCTCATTGGCGTCGTCGCGATCGGGGTCGTCGTTGCTTCCATCGTTACCAAGCAGCGTGAGGCGCAGCGCGAGCGAGACGAGCGAGCCGCCTTTGCCCAATCCTGAGCGGGAGCAGCCCCGCGCCTAGCGTGAGCGGCTTTTGTTGTGAACTGCACGCGAACGGCCGGTGTCCCTGACACCGGCCGTTTTCAATTGGGTTCGCCAAGGACCGACAAGGGCGAGATAACTGCATTTGGCCAGGATCCGCCGACGAAGAAGCGCAGCCTTTGTCCAGCGTTGAGCGTGTCGATGAAGGTGCCGGCGAGCGCCAGGCTGCCGGTGCGATAGGGAATGACTCCATTGACCGAGAGACTGCCGGTGTGGCCGGTGAAGAGCGCCTGGTTCAGCCGCGCCGACCCCTCGCCGAAACTGGCTTCGATATCGGCGGTCTGGAAGGCGAAGCTGCCGTCGCTCGCCTGAGCCAGCGAGAAGAACTCTCCCGCCCTGACTAGGTCTGCGAAGGCGTTTGCGTCGAAGCCGGAGAGGCTGCCGTTGGCGAGCGAGAGCCTGATGCGGCCCGAGGCTTCCGCCGCCTCCTCGGTCCAGAACGGATGCTCGGTCTCCAGGTCGAAGTTGACGTTGCCTCGGCCGGTCGGGATCGGGCCTGTAAACCCGAAGTCCGCAAGCGCTGCGGCGAGGTCGGCGTTCTTCAGGACCAGTTCGAGCTTGCCGCCCTTTGCCAATCCTGCTTCCGAGATCGCGATCCGGCCGCTGAGCCGACCATTGGCATAGGTGCTGTCAGCGATGTCGATGGAAGCGTGCCCATGATCGATGATGACGCCGGCGGCGACATCCATCAGCCGGAGAGGGCCTATCGATGCCTCCTGCGCCGATAGGCGGAGGTCGGCGCGCCAGGTCCGCACGAAAGCGTCACGGAGCTGCTTGGTGACGTCGTCAGGCTCTACCGGCAATTGATCGATGAGTGGCTGCAGGCCGTTGAGGCCGATACGATCGAAGGCGAGCGTGCCTTCTATCCGGGGCGTATCGTTGGTCGGTGTGGAGACGTCGAGAACACCGGTCGCATTGGCGCCGCCCAGAGCAAGCTGCAGATCGTCGAACTTCAGGGAGCGATCGCCTGTCGTGACATTGGCGCTGAGGTTGAGGCTGCTGTCGGGCAGGGCGCGGCCAGCCTTGCCCTGATACCAGGCCGCCAGCGTTTGCAGGGATGCCGTCGAAAGCTGGAGCCGCCCCGAACTGATCGGTGCCTTCGAGAGGCTGCCGATGCCTTCGAAGGAGAGGTTCAATGGAGTTGAGCTCAGCGATGTCCTGAGCGTCGTGTTGCGGCCGGCGAGCAGGGCAAGCGGCTCGTTGCAGTCGAGCGTCCAGGTCACCAGCTGTCCGCCAAGGCTGCCCGAGAACTCGGCGCCCAGAGGCTCGGTGAAGGAGGGCCACTTGACCGTTCCGGCGATGCCGGAAAATTCCCGGGTCTGGTTGGTGATAAGGTCGATGACCTGCAGGCGCCCGTTTTCGACCGTGACGTCACCAAAGGGCGTATCGTCGCTGGAGGTCGGCCTTTCCGGCGCAGCCAACCAGTGTGGGCGTTGCCAGTTGAGCGTGCCATCCGTCCGTCTTTCCAGCGTGACGACCGGCTCGATCAAGCGGATGTCCTCGAGTTCCGGATCGCCGTCGATGGCCGAAAGCAGGCTGAAGGAAGCGGTTATTCTGCCGATATTCGCGAGCTTGCGCGATGTACCATCTGCCGTCTCGATCGTCGCCGAGTGGAGCGTGAGGGTCGGTTCCGGCCAGAAGCTGATCTCGGGATTGCCTGTTATCCGGCTTTTCCCACCTGACCAGGCGTCGAGCATGTGCTCCACCCTTGGGCGCACGTCGGCGGTGGAAATCAGCAGAGGCAGCGCGGCGTTGTAGGCGGCAGCAAGCCCCACTCCGATCGCCGCTGCCCAGAGGAAGTGGCGACGGCGGAGCCGCGAGCGCAGGCGTGCGTCGCGCATCATATGCAGGAATTTCCGTGTCATGTCCGCCTGGTCGCCGTCGCTTGGGTCACGCATGTTGGATAGGCCTTCGGCCCTCAGAAATCAAATGTGGCGGACAGGAAACAGACAGGTAAATGTCGCCGGCTCGATGCCGAGGCGACTGCGGGTACTGTTTATTTTGCGATGCAGCATGGTATAGAGAGCATGGAGCAGGAGTGGAGGAAAAGCATGCAAGCAGAGCAGCCGTTGTGGGTTCCCAGTCCCGAGATCCGTGAGCATAGTCCCATGGCCGAATTCATCGCCTGGTGCAGCGAACGTTTCGGCAGGACCTTTGCGGATTATGACGCGTTCCATGCATGGTCGGTGGCCGAGCGTGGTGATTTCTGGACCGCAGTATGGGAGCATTGCAACGTCATCGGCGAGCGTGGCGCGACCGCCCTCGTCAATGGCGACCGGATGCTCGACGCTCGTTTTTTCCCTGAAGCGAAGCTGAACTTCGCCGAGAACCTGCTTCGTGAAACCGGCGATGGCGATGCGCTTGTGTTCCGCGGCGAGGACAAGGTCGCTTACCGCCTGTCGTGGAACGAGCTGCGCGCTTTGGTGTCGCGACTGCAGCAGGCGCTGAAAGCGCAAGGGATTGGCCCGGGTGACCGCGTCGCGGCGATGATGCCGAACATGCCGGAAACCGTCGCGCTGATGCTGGCGACCGCCTCGATCGGGGCGATCTGGTCCTCCTGCTCTCCCGATTTCGGCGAGCAGGGCGTTCTCGATCGATTCGGCCAGATCGCGCCGAAGCTGTTCATCGCCTGCGACGGCTATTGGTATAACGGCAAGCGCCAGGACGTCGACGCGAAGGTGCGCGCGGTCTCGGCCAGCCTTGCCGTGCCGGCGTTGATCGTACCCTACGCCGGCGACAGCGCGGCGCTTGCCGCCTCGATCGCAGGCGGTACGACTCTCGGAGACTTCATCGCGCCCTTCGAGGCGAAGGTCCTGACGTTCGAGCGGCTTCCCTTCAGCCATCCGCTCTATGTGCTGTTTTCGTCAGGCACGACGGGTGTACCGAAGTGCATCGTGCATTCGGCCGGCGGCACCTTGCTGCAGCATCTGAAGGAACACCGTTTCCACTGCGGCCTTCGCCGCGGCGAAAAGCTCTTCTACTTCACCACCTGTGGCTGGATGATGTGGAACTGGCTGGCCTCGGGCTTGGCGGTCGGCGCCACGCTTTGTCTCTTCGACGGCTCGCCCTTCTACCCCGACGGCAACGTGCTCTTCGACTATGCCGCGGCCGAGAAGTTCGCGGTGTTCGGCACCTCGGCCAAGTATATCGATGCGGTCCGCAAGGGCGGCTTCGTGCCGGCCAAGACCCATGACCTCTCGACCCTGAGGCTGCTCACCTCCACCGGTTCGCCCTTGTCGCCGGAAGGCTTCTCCTTCGTCTACGAAGGGATTAAGTCGGACGTGCAGCTCGCTTCGATATCCGGAGGCACGGATATCGTCTCCTGCTTCGTGCTCGGCAATCCCCTGAAGCCGGTCTGGCGCGGCGAGATCCAGGGGCCAGGCCTCGGATTGGCCGTCGACGTCTGGAACGACGAGGGGCAGTCCGTGCGCGGTGAAAAGGGCGAGCTCGTCTGCACCAAGGCGTTCCCGTCGATGCCGGTGATGTTTTGGAACGACCCGGAAGGCGCCAAGTATCGCGCCGCCTATTTCGAGCGCTTCGACAACGTCTGGTGCCATGGCGACTTTGCCGAATGGACCGAACACGGCGGTATCATTATTCACGGCCGCTCCGACGCGACTTTGAACCCCGGCGGCGTGCGCATCGGCACCGCGGAGATCTACAATCAGGTCGAGCAGATGGAAGAGGTCGTCGAGGCCCTCTGCATCGGGCAGGATTGGGAAGACGACGTCCGCGTCGTTCTGTTCGTCCGCCTCGCATCCGGGATCACGCTAACCGACGATCTGATCAAGGCGATCAAGAACCGTATCCGCGTCGGCGCGTCGCCGCGCCACGTGCCGGCGAAGGTGATCGCGGTCACCGACATCCCCCGCACCAAGTCGGGCAAGATCGTCGAGCTTGCCGTCCGTGATGTCGTGCATGGCCGTCCGGTGAAGAACAAGGAGGCGCTCGCCAACCCCGAGGCGCTCGACCTTTTTGCCGGTCTCGAGGCCCTTAAGAATTGAGGGTGCGTTAACTTGTTGGCGCTCCCCGAGTTAACCAAGCCTTCAGACTTGCTGAAAAATCACTAAAATTGCGCAGTCGCCTGGTAAGGTCTTGTTAAGAATTCGGGGCGCATTGTCATGTCAACTTGGGCCCGGTCGATGTAGGTCGGCGTTCGGCAGCGATGCCGCCGCAGACATGATGTCATCCCTTTTCGAGCACTTGTTGGTTTAGCATTCGACTATCGAGGTGGCCTCCCAGCCACCTTTTTTTTATGCCGCTTCGGCCGTCAGAAACGAGTGGAGCCAATGCCCCCGGTCGATCAGGATCGGCCTTCGAGCGACCGCGACACCGCGATGACCGGGATCATGCCGGCGATGACGATGATCATGGCGGCAACCGAGGCATCCTCGACCTTCGCCCGCGAGGCGTCCTCGTAGACGAGGGTGGCCAGCGTGTTGAAGTTGAAGGGCCGCAGCATGATCGTGGCCGAAAGCTCCTTCATCGTTTCGATGAAGACGAGCAGGGCCGCAGTCAGAACGGCCGGACGCATCATCGGCAGCAGCACGGTGCGCAGGGTCTGTCCGCCCGTGCGCCCGAGTGCGCGCGCGGCCATGTCGAGATGCGGAGAGAGCTTATGGAAGCCGGCTTCGAGTGTGCCTTCCGCCATGGTCAGAAAGCGCACGCTGCAGGCATAGATGATGGCAAAGCCGGTGCCGGTCATCATCAGTCCGGTGGAGATGCCGAAGGTTTCCCGCATGCCGGCATCGATCGCATTGTCGAGAGCGGCGAGCGGAAAGAGCACGCCGATCGCCAGCACCGTGCCGGGCACACCGTAGCCGAAGGAGGCAAGCCGCCCCGCCGTGTCGGAGACCCGGGAGTGCCCGGTGCGCGCCGCATAGGCCAGTACGAAGCCGAGCAGCACCGTGGCGATCGCCGTCGCGCCCGAAACCAGGATGCTGTGGAAGAGCGCGTTCAGCAGACGAGGCTCCACAAACTGGTCGATCCGCTTCAGGGCAAAGTTGCCGAGGATGAAGAACGGCACGGCGAAACCGGAGAGAACTGGCAGCAGGCAGGCAAGCATCGCCGACCATTTCTTCCAGCCGGTCAAAGACAGCCGGACGGCATCGTGGACGGCCGAGGTGGTCTTCTGGCTGGAGAAGCGCTGGCGGCGCCGTGCGGCCCGTTCGATCATCATCAACCCGATGACGAAGACCAGCATGATGCAGGCGATCTGTGCGGCGCCCGCAAGGCTGCCGCGGTTCAGCCAGGTATCGAAGATCGAGAAGGTCAGGGTCTGCACGCCGAGGAATTCGACGGCACCGATATCGTTCAAGGTCTCCATCGCCACCAGCGTCAGGCCGATCATGATCGCCGGGCGGGCCATCGGGATCTGGATGCGGAAGAACACCTTGAGCGGACCGGCGCCGAGGGTGCGCGCGACGTCCGCAGCCGCCCGTCCCTGCATCAGGAACATCGAGCGGCAAGCGAGATAGATGTATGGATAGAGCACCGAACTCAACACCAGCACCGCGCCGCCGAGCGAGCGGATATCCGGAAACCAATAGTCGCGGCTCGTCTTGAAGCCGAAGATGAAGCGGACCAGGCTTTGCACCGGCCCGGTGAAGGTGAGGAGTTCACCGAAGGCATAGGCAGCCAGATAGGCTGGGATGGCGAGTGGCAGCACGAGGGCTGCGGAGAGAAACCGGCGGAGCGGAAACTCGCAACTTGCCACCAGCCAGGCGGTGAGGATGCCGACGAACGCAGTGCTGGCACCCGTCAGCGAAACGAGGAGCAGCGTTCGCCCGGTCGCGCGTGGAATGACGTTTTCCATGAGGTGCGGCCAGTTGCTGCCGCCACCCGATACGGCAAGCCACGCGATCGCGATGATCGGCATCAGCACGATCACCGACGTCAGGCCGGCCCAGGTCGCCAGGAGAGGATGGGAAAGACCGGTTCCTGCACGTGCAAGACGCCGCTTTGTGCTGTGAGAGGTGGACTGCAATCGATCGATTCCGAAGCGAGACGGCAGGAATAGCTAACCAGCGGCCAGCAAACTGGCCGCCGCAAGTCAACATTTCCTTATAACATCCGGTCTCAGTTCGCCAAGACGCGTTGTGACGGGAAGGAGATTTCCACCAGCGTGCCATCGTTCGGCGCGGAGGTGATCGAGAAATGCGCCCGGTTCGCTTCCGCCATGGCCTTCGTCAGTGGCAGGCCGAGCCCGGTGCCGTCGCCGCGCTTGCGTCCGCCCGTCGTTACCTGCCGGAACGGTTTCATCGCCTGGTCCAGTTCGCTGCGCGTCATGCCGACGCCGGTATCGCGGATCCGCAGGATGACGCTGCCATTCGCCTCGTAGGAGGTCGATACGACGATCTGACCGCCCGACGGCGTGAAGCGGATGGCATTCGCCAGGATGTTGAGCGCGATCTGCTTGATCGAGCGGCCGTCGGCGACGACGTTCGGCACGGCCGCCGAAAGCGAGGTACGGATGATGACGCGCTGGCTGTTGGCCTGGGGCTGGACGAGAGACACGGCCTCGGAAATCGCCTCGTTGATCTCGACGGCGCCGAAGTCGAGTTCCATCTCTCCGGCTTCGATTTTCGAGATATCCAGGAGATCGTTGACGATATCGAGCACGTGCCGGCCCGACCGGCCGATATCGCCGGCATATTCGATATAGCGCGGATGGCCGACCGGGCCGAAATGCTCGCTTGCCATCATGTCGGAGAAGCCGATGATCGCGTTGAGCGGCGTGCGGATCTCGTGGCTGACGCGGGCAAGGAACTCGGTCTTGTGGGCGTTTGCCGTTTCCGCCGCGCGCTTGGCGTTCCGGAGCTCTTCTTCCGTCCGCTTCCACTGGGTGATGTCGCGGATCACGGCGCAGAAGCCGTTGGAAGCCGAAAGCCTGCCGATGGTCATGAACAGCGGGATGAAGCCGCCATTGGCCTCCCGCCCGATCACTTCGCGACCGTCATTCAGCACACTCGCCACGCCATGACCGGAAAGACCGTGCAGATAGTCGATGACCGCCTTCTGGCTCTCATGGGCGAAAAGCGCCGCGAAGGGTTTGCCGCGGATCTCGCCCTCGTCATAGTTGAAGAGGGCGCTGGCCGAACGGTTCACCGAGCGGATATCGCCGTCATGGCCGAGAACGACCACGCCATCGGTGGCTGTTTCCAGAATGGACTTGAGCTCGTCGATTTCCGTCTTCAGGCTCTCGATCTGCTCGCCCCCTGCGACCGCCTCGTCACCCTTGGCCGCTTCGGTGCTCGGCGCGCTCGCCGGTGTCAGTGCCAGCATCAGGGCGCCCTTGCCGTCCCAGCGGATCGAGTGCAGGCGGGCGGTGACCGGCCGCAATTGGCCGTCCTTGCGGATCAGCGTCATGGTGCCGTCGGGCTCGCCGTCGATTGCCTCTTCGCCATTGGCAAACAGCGCGTCTATGCCGCCTTCCTGCGCGAACGCGTCGAGGTCGTCATAGGCGGTGAGGCGCAGGAACTCCGGATTGGCGTGCAGCAATTGGTCGCCGCGATGGACGAGCATGCCGATCGGCAGGCTGTCGAGGATCTCGCCGCTGAGACCGATATCGGCCGTCTGCTGCTGGACTTCGATTTCGCCGGCCGCGTCGTCGGGTGTCTTCGCGTCGAGCGCGGTTTCGCTTCCGTCCTCCTCGACGGGTACAGCGTCTTCGATCTCCGGCTCGCCTGACGGCTGCATTGAAGCCGTGTTATCGTCCTCGCTCGGGGGCAGGGGCTCGGCCGTTGTCGCGCTGACTGTTTTGCCGTTTTCCGGCGCCGCTTCTGCTTCTTCGGCCGGCTTGCCGAAATTCTCGCCCAGTTGGCGGGCGATCTCGCGAAAGGCCGCCTGTTCGCCGCGCGTCAGCCCGCTCGCCGCCCGGTGCTGCTCGAGTTCGACGATCTTGTCGGAAGTCCGGCGGCCCGGTGTCTCCACGATGCGCAGCGCCGGGCGCTCGCCTTGGGAAGGACCCGGGGGCGACGCAGGCTCGTCAATAGGGCTTTCCTCTTCAGGCGGAAGATCCGCTGCTGCCGGCGCGACCGAGAAAAGCGGCAGGCCTTCGGGTTCGGCAGCGCCGCCCTCATCCGTGGCATGCTCTGCGGCAACCTGGCTTTCGGCCTCGATCTCGCCGGTTGGTCCTTCGCTCCCGGCCTCTTCCGGCAGAGATGAGGCCACGGGCCCGTCCACCCTTACCTCGGGGCCGAGCGCCAGGCCGTTGGCGTTCTCGTCCTCGACGGCATCGGCAAGGCGTACGATGCCGAACCCGCGGAAGCCGTCGAATTCGCGCGAGCGGGAATAGGTGGGCAAAGCGGCAAGATCGACCGGAACCTTGAGGCTCGTGCCTTGAACGGGCCAGAAGATCGTCTTGCCGGACCAGGTGTCGCGGCGCTGCAGCAGCGTGCCGATCTTGTGGTCGCGATCGAGATCGTAACGCACCGCAACATCGGTGAAGCTCATGCCGATCACGTCGGCCGCGCGCGGCCCCACCGCGGTCGCGAATTCCTCGGAAATTTCGCTGAAGCGACCCTCGGCATCGATTTTCCAGACGAAACGCACCGCACGGCCGCCAGGCGTAAAGACGAAGTCCGCCTGTTCCGTCGGAGCGATTTCCACCTCGCCGATTTCGCCCGTTTCGCCTTCGGCGCGGCGTTCCTCAGCTCCGTCGGCAGAAATCTCGGGGGGCTCGACACTTCGTTCCTCGGCATCGCTCTCGTCACCGGGCTGTGCCGCCTTAGCCTCGTCGCCGGTGCTGGACGGTTCCGGTTCGATGACGTCGTCCGCTGGAATGCCAGCTTCGTCCGTGACTTGGGCACCGTCGTCGACCTGCGCTTCAACGTCCGATGCCTTGGGTTCGTAGGCCGGTTCCAATGGCGCGACAGGCGCTAGACTTGCAGCCGGTTCGTCGATCATTTCATCGGTTGCCGGTTCGGCGCCGGATGCAATCTCGCTTGCGTCCCGATCCTGATCCTGGACTGGGGGCAGCATGGACGCCTGCTCGGCCGCGGGCGAAACGTCCTCGGGGTCGAGGGTGCCGAGGATGGTCTCGACAGCAAAGAGCAGATGCAACGGCGGATCGTCGGCAATCTTGCCCACGGCCGCCGGCAAGTGCCCCTTCCGGGTAGCCACCGGGCGTTTGATCAGCCAGTCATTGTCGCGCGAAACGGCGACAACGAGTTGCCTGCGCGTCTCGTCCGACATGCCGAGATCGGGAAAACCCAGGGAGTGCGCGACAATGGCGCCTTCACCATCGAGCACCGCCATGTGGGTATCGGGGCCGTCCAGGCCGGCGATCATTCGGGCGGCCCGATCCTCGATCGAAAGCGGCGCGCCCGTATGCGGCGCGGTAAAGAGCACGGCATCCTCGTCCGGCCGAACGCGGATCATCTCGACGGCGACATTGAGCGGCGTACCGCGAAAGCCCGAGAACTTCCGTATCGAAAGCTGGCGGCGATCGCCGACGCGTACGAGCTGCGCGGCCGCGGCGCGCAGCTGGCGCAGCGAAAGATCGTTCTGGTCCGGCCCCGCATCGATGAAATCATAGATCGATCCGGCGCCGAAGAACGCGGCGCCCTGGTCGTTTGCCCAGAGGATGCGTTCGAAATCCCGCGAAAACAGGATCGCCGCATCGCCGCGGGCGAAATGCTCTCGCACCCGCGCATGCACGGCGATGTCGATGAAGGGATACTGTCTCGCGGGCATGGACTGGCCTATTGACGGATCGCTTACGGGTTAACACTCTATTAATACCCGGCCCGCCCGCGAGGGTCCAGCGAGGCCCCGACCTTCGTCCCGGCTTTCACGGCGAAAGGTTAATGCCTCGGATTTTGTGCGCTGCACAATTTTATTGCAATGCACAAGGAGATCGATTATATAGTGCGCATCAAGCAACGGCGCCTCAAAAGAGGGCCTGACACCAAGGAGCGCTTTCATGGCTACCAAGAAGACCGACGACGTATTTTCCCTTTCCTCGTTCGACCCGGCGAAGTTCACCGACAGCTTCCGCGATTTCGCGGAAAAGGGTGCCGCCCAGTCGAAGGAAGCCTATGCCAAGATGAAGACGGCCGCCGAAGAAGCGACGAAGACCGTCGAAGCCACGCTTGAAAGCGCTCAGACCGGCACCGTCGAACTCGGCCTCAAGGCGATCGATGCGCTGCGCACCAATGCCGAAAACTCGCTTTCGCACATGGAAGCGCTGCTCGGCGTGAAGTCGCTCTCCGAACTCGTCGAACTGCAGACGAGCTTCATCCGCAAGCAGGCCGAACTCGCCGTCGAGCAGGCGAAGACCATGCAGGAAGCGACCAAGAAGGTCGCCGAGAACGTCGCAAAGCCGGGCAAGGAAGCTGCCGAAAAGGCAATGTCCTCCTTCAAGAAGGCCTGAGCCGACCGATTGCGTTGCCTAGCCGGTGGCGACAGGCCGCTGTTGCCCCCTGGATCTACGGGTGCGCCGAAATTCAAAAAGACCGGATGGGTTGCCATCCGGTCTTTTTGCAGGATAATCTCAAGTTAAGGCTTGCAAATCGACGGAAGTCTCCGTATGTGAGCCGCCAAGCGACACGACGTCGCCAGCCGTGCGGTTGTAGCTCAGTTGGTTAGAGCGCAGGTTTGTGGCACCTGAGGTCAGTGGTTCGACCCCACTCAACCGTACCATTTCTTCCCTATCTCACGGATGTTGAAGCATTTTGTCGAAGCCGCCGGCGCGAGCATCGCGCGCTCAGAACAGCTTGGCCATCGCTCTCAACGCCGTCACGTCATCGACGCCATTCTGGTAGAGCTCGATCAGTCGGGCGGCCAGTGCAGTGGCCTCGGCTGAGCGGCGCGGGAGATTTCTTTCCCGTATCGCATCGCTGAAGACGTCGTCGATCTTGATGAATTCACCGGGCAGGATTGGCCTGCCCGTTACAGCGACAAGCATCGTTCCATCCTCCTTGCTCGACTCCACGTACGAATCGCTTCCGCGCGATCCCGCGCGCTCGTGGGCAATTGCCCCGAACCATCGCACGGGAGTCTCCCATTGAGCAGAAACGCTGGGAGACGGCGCTCTGTTCCTGCGCTGCGATACCCAAAACGGGTCGATCGGTGACGCTACCGCAGTCAGCCGGAGATGAAAGCCGGTCCGGTTGCGCGAATTGCCCGTCGCGTACAGAGGCGATGGCGACTGTCTTCCTCAGGCGTGAAATCAGCGGCCGCTGACGCCTTCCGTCCGAATAGACATTGGCGCCATCCGTCGGTAAAATTTCGACAACGGATTCTCGGAAGGCGCTGCAATCCATGGCCAACGAATCCATCACACGCAGGCTCGCTGCGATCCTGGCTGCTGACGTCGTCGGTTATAGCCGGCTGATGGAGCGTGACGAGAAAAACACCTACACACAGCTCATGGCGCGCTGGAAGGAGGTTCTGGAGCCACTTGTCGCCACCCATCAAGGCCGTGTCTTCAAGACGACGGGCGACGGTGTGCTCGTCGAATTCTCCAGTGCCGTCAATGCCGTCGAATGCGCCGCAGCACTTCAGCAAGCGATGACGGCGGCAAACCGGGACGTACCGGCGGATCAGGCAATCGTGCTGCGCGTCGGGGTCAACATGGGCGATATCATGGTCGCCGACAGCGACCTCTATGGCGATGGCGTCAACGTCGCGGCCCGGATAGAAGCGCTCGCCAAACCGGGCGGCGTGGCGATCTCGGATGGGGTGCACGAATATGTGCATGGCCGCATCGACCTCGATTTCGTCGACAGTGGCCAGCACGAGGTCAAGAACATCGAGCGCCCCGTGCACATCTGGAGCTGGTCGCCGGACGAATATGACGCGCCGGTGAAGGTTGTCCCCGAAGCGCCGCCGCAGCTCCCGAGCCGGCCATCGATCGCCGTACTGCCGTTCGACAACATGTCCGGCGATCCGGAACAGGGCTATTTCGCCGACGGCATCACCGAGGACATCATCACCGATCTTTCCAAGGTTTCAGGCCTCTTCGTCATCGCCCGCAATTCCTCCTTCGCCTATAAGGGCAAGTCACCGGATATCCGTCAGGTCAGCCGCGATCTCGGCGTTCGCTACGTGCTTGAAGGCAGCGTTCGCCGTGCCGCCAATCGGATCCGGATCAACGCCCAGATGATCGACGGAACGACAGGCGGTCATCTCTGGGCCGAACGCTACGACCGCGGAATGGAAGACATCTTCGAGGTTCAGGACGAAGTGACCCGCACCATCGTCACTGCGCTCAAGGTAAAGCTGACGGCCGGCGAAGAGGAGCGGCGCGAGACTCGCAGCAAGGTCGACCCGGAAGCCTATGACCTGCTCGTCCGATCCCGCCAGGCCATCCTGCGGTTCGACGTGCAATCTTCCGCCGAGGCGCGCAGCATGCTCGAGCGCGCCATCTCCATCGATCCGGGCCTTGCCGCTGCCTATGCGTCGCTCTCGATCGTCGCCTTGACCGACTACATCAACCGGTGGAACGGCGGGACATTCGACAATATTTCGCGTGCCCTCGAGCTCGCCGAAAAGGCTGTCGAAACCGACGAGAACGAGGCGCATGGCCATCATGCCCTGTCGCTCGCGCTCTGCTGGGCACGGCGTTACGACGAGGCGGAAGTCGCGGCGCAGCGCATGCTCAAGCTCGACCCCAATTCCGCCGGTGGTCACACGGCTCTCGGCTCGATCCGGGATTTCCAGAGCCGGTTCGAGGACGCGCTGCCCTATTACACGCGGGCCCACCGGCTCGATCCGCAATTCGACCTTTCGCTGCACTTCCTTGGGCGGACCCTGCTCAATCTCGGCCGCTTCGACGAGGCCGAGATTGCCTTCAAGCGTCGACTGGCACTGGCTCCACGTTCGGACATGACGCGTTTCTATCTCGCCTGTCTCTACGGCCGCACCGGGCGCCATGAGGAGGCGCGGCGTTATTGGCATGAGGTGTTCGAGGTCAATCCGAATTTCTCGATAGATCACCTCAGGCGTGCCATGCCCTACAAGGATCCGGGCGTTCTGGGCCGGTTGGTGGACGGACTACGGGAAGCCGGGATTTCGCTTTAGATGCGACGCGGGACGACCTGCATTCTGGCACGCTCTGTCCATCGCTCCTGGAGGGAAGGGCGCGTGCCGGGAAGCGCGTGCCGTGCACGGACCATGAAACGCCGTTTGCTGCTTGCTCGTGAGCCAATGTGGGGCCATTCTCAGCTTGATTATGGCTATGCGCTTGGACGGGAGGTCAGATCGGGCGACGCTTGATCTCGACCCCGCACCATGACGGGGCCGAGTGCATTTTGCGCTGGAGCAGGGCGTTTACGCCGCGCTCAACATCGCAGAGCTTGCCGTGCGGCCTCTTTTTCTGGTCCTTCGGGCGAGGAGGTTGACCATGTCTCCACAATATCTGGACCATCCGTTACGATTGGGCGACCAGGCTCCGAACTTTGTGCTGGATGCGATCTCACGCGAGGGGAAGATCGCACTCGATGATTTTCGCGGCCGTCGTCCGTTATTGGTCGGGTTGTATCGGGGCCTGCTGTGTCCCTTCTGCCGGCGCCATGTCGCGGCGATGGCGCAGTTCAACCCGGCGCTGCGCGAAAAAGGCGTGGATTCCCTGGCGGTGGTGAACACCCCGGTCGAACGCGCGCGGCTCTATTTCCGCTATCATCCGATACCCGGCCTTCTTGCTGCGTCCGACCCGGAGCGGGCGTCACACCGTGCCTTCGGCTTACCTCTCATCGAGTTCACGGAGGACGAGACCGACTGGCCACGCAGGGTCGGGATGGACCTCGTCAAGACGATGCGGGTCGATCTGCCGAGCGAATTGCCCGAACCGATGGACCCGGCGACGGCCGGCGACCTCCTGAGCGAAAAGGACGGATACGAAATCACGGACGCCGATCAGCAGGTGAGGACACCCGGCCATATGCAGCTTGTCGGCCATTTTCTGCTCGATCGTGAAGGTGTGGTGCGCTGGAGCTTTACGGAAGTTGAGGACCAGGGCCAAAACATGTGCCAGGCGCTCAATCCCGAGGAGTTGTTGGCGGCCGCTTCGCAAGTCGCACATTGATAGCGACAATTCGCTCGACGAGGCCGCCGGGTCGCTACTGCATGTTTCCTTGAATCGTATCCGCTCTAAGGACAAAAACATGCAGCACTTCAAAGTGCTACGGCGGCCTTTGCGCGTCCGAGGACGCACGGCGCTGTAGCGCACGATTGGTCCGCGGATTTCTCCGTTGAGGTGCATCAGATGAAGATCTGGTGCTCCGCCATTACCAGTTCCTGCAGGAAGGCGACCACCGTGCGCACGCGCACGAGGTCGCGGGCGCTTTCGTGGTAGGTGGTCCAGTAGGCGCGGCGGATGGTCGTCTCCGGCAGCACGCGTTTGAGCTCCGGCGTGTGGCGGGCGATGTAATTGTGCAGGATGCCGATGCCGGCGCTGGAGCGCACCGCCTCCGTCTGGCCGGTGGCGCTGGAGATTTCGAAAGAGGCATCCCAGCTTCGCATGATCTCGGCAGAAAAATTCAGCGATGGCGTGAAGATCAGGTCCTCGACATAGCCGATGCGGCGATGCTCCCTGAGGTCGTCGATCGTCCGTGGCGTACCGTGCTTTTCGAGATAGGCTGACGAGGCGTAGAGGCCGAGCGTGTAATCCGTGAGCTTGGAGGAGACGAGACGCCCCTGTTCCGGCCGCTCGATGGTGATCGCGATATCGGCCTCGCGCTGCGACAGCGAGAAGGAACGCGGCACCGGCACGAGCTGCAGTTTCAGCTCCGGATAGCGAGCCGTCAGCCGACCGAGGCGCGGCGCCAGGAAAGACACGCCGAAACCGTCGGGTGCGCCGATGCGAACGGTGCCGGCGATTGCCGTATCGATCCGGCCGATCTGCGACTGCGCTGCCAGCATCTCGGTTTCCATCCGCTCGGCTGCCGTCAGGAAGATCTCTCCCTCGGCCGTCAGTTCGCAGCCGTTCGGCCGGCGCACCAGAAGCCGCGTCTTCAGCGTTTCCTCGAGCGCGGTCACCCGGCGGCTGAGAGTGGCATGGTTGACGCCGAGCCTTTTCGACGCCGCCAGGATCTGTCCGGTGCGCGCGACGGCTAGAAACATTCTGACATCGTCCCAGTTCATAGTGTCGAAACCTCGGTGCGCAGCCGTGGACTTTAATTTCTGCACAACGGTTGCTGAATATAGGAAATTGATTTGTTGAAATCGTAGTGCGATCATGCCGCCACAATCAAGGTCTGGAGGAACCACCATGTACGAAATCGGTCATTTCATCGATGGTAAGCGCGTTGCCGGCAAGAGCGGCCGCGTCAGCAACATCTTCAATCCGGCAACCGGCGAAGTACAGGGTACGGTAGCGCTCGCCAGCGACGCGGAACTGGCGGCAGCGGTCGAGAGCGCCAAGGCGGCGCAGCCGAAGTGGGCGGCCACCAACCCGCAGCGTCGCGCCCGCGTCTTCATGAAGTTCGTCGAACTCCTGAACGCGCACATGAACGAGCTTGCCGAAATCCTTTCGCGCGAACACGGCAAGACCATCGAGGACGCCAAGGGCGACCTCGTCCGCGGCCTTGAAGTCTGCGAATTCGTCATCGGCATTCCGCACCTGCAGAAGAGCGAATTCACCGAAGGCGCGGGCCCCGGCATCGACATGTACTCGATCCGCCAGGCCGTCGGCATCGGCGCCGGCATCACGCCGTTCAACTTCCCGGCGATGATCCCGATGTGGATGTTCGCCCCGGCGATCGCCTGCGGCAACGCCTTCATCCTGAAGCCGTCCGAGCGTGACCCGTCCGTTCCGATCCGCCTCGCTGAACTGATGATCGAAGCGGGCCTGCCGGCAGGCATCCTCAATGTCGTCAACGGCGACAAGGGCGCGGTCGACGCGATCCTCACCCATCCGGATATCGCCGCCGTCTCCTTCGTCGGCTCGACGCCGATCGCCCGCTATGTCTATGGCACGGCGGCGATGAACGGCAAGCGCGCCCAGTGCTTCGGCGGCGCCAAGAACCATATGATCATCATGCCCGACGCCGACCTCGACCAGGCCGCCAACGCGCTGATAGGCGCTGGCTACGGCTCGGCCGGCGAGCGCTGCATGGCGATCTCGGTTGCCGTCCCGGTCGGTGAAGAAACCGCCGACCGCCTGATCCAGAAGCTGACCCCGATGGTCGAAAGCCTGCGCATCGGCCCCTACACCGACGAGAAGGCCGACATGGGCCCGGTCGTCACCAAGGAAGCCGAGCAGCGCATCCGGAACCTGATCGATAGCGGTATCGAGCAGGGCGCGAAACTGGTCGTCGACGGCCGCGACTTCAAGCTCCAGGGCTATGAGAACGGCCATTTCATCGGCGGCTGCCTGTTCGACCATGTCACGCCCGACATGGACATCTACAAGACGGAAATCTTCGGACCGGTTCTCTCGGTCGTTCGCGCCAAGAACTACGAGGAAGCCCTCGATCTGCCGATGAAGCACGAATACGGCAACGGCGTCGCGATCTACACCCGTGACGGCGACGCTGCCCGCGACTTCGCCTCGCGCATCAACATTGGCATGGTTGGCGTCAACGTGCCGATCCCGGTTCCGCTCGCCTACCACTCCTTCGGCGGCTGGAAGTCTTCGTCCTTCGGCGACCTGAACCAGCATGGTACGGACTCGATCAAGTTCTGGACCAGGACGAAGACCATCACCGAGCGCTGGCCCTCGGGCATCAAGGGTGGAGCCGAATTCGTCATACCGACGATGAAGTAACGGGACACGATATCCTCCCGCCTCGGGGCCTCCTTCGGGAGGCCCTTTTTGTTGGATCCGGCGCATGGCAAATGCTGCTGGCTATCCACGACCGCTACGGCACCAACCGAAAACAGCGGGCCGGGGCCCGCTGTCGGTAACTCGAAAACTCGACCTTAGCTCGCGATCATTCCTGCGGACCGTCGTTGTAGCCGACCCTGTCGACCAACTCCGACGCCTTCTTGCGGTTGGCTGCGATCTCGGCGAGCGGCAGTTCGTCCGGCTTGATCGTGCCGAAGGACTTCACGACGTCAGACGGTTCGGCGCCCGGCAGAACCGGATATTCGAACACCTGCTCGGCGTAGATCTTCTGGGCTTCGCCTTCCGAGAAGAATTCCATCAGCTTCAGCGCGTTTTCCTTGTTCGGGGAATTCTTGGCGAGCGCCATGCCCGAGATGTTGACGTGGGTGCCGCGGTCCTTGGCGTTCGGGAAGAGCACCTTGATGGCAGCCGCCCACTCCTTCTGTTCCGGCTCCCGTTCGTTGGTCATCATCAGGCCGACGTAATAGCTGTTGCCGAGCGCCAGGTCGCATTCGCCGGCAAAGATCGCCTTGGCCTGGTCGCGGTCGCCGCCGTCGGGCTTCTTGGCGAGATTGTTCTTGAGGCCGGTCAGCCACTTCTCGGTCTCGGCCTCGCCGTGGTGGGCGATCATCGAGGCGAAAAGGCCGATGTTGTAGGAGTGCTGGCCGTCGCGGGTGCAGATCTTGCCCTTCCACTTCGGATCGGCAAGCTCCTCATAGGTGATGTCGTTCTGGGCGACGCGATCCTTGGAGGCGTAGACGACGCGGCCGCGTGTGGTGAGCCCGAACCAGTTGCCGTCAGGATCGCGGAAATGTGCCGGGATGTCCTTGTTGATCGTCGCGTTGACGACCGGCTGCGTGACGCCTGCGTCCTTGGCTTCCGTCAGGCGGCTGATGTCGACGGTCAGGATCACGTCGGCCGGCGAGTTGGCGCCTTCGGCCTGGATGCGCTCGACGAGACCCTTGTCGAGGAAGAGCACATTGGTGGTGATGCCGGTTTCCTTGGTGAAGGTATCGAGCAGCGGCTTGATCAGATCGGGCTGCCGGTAGGAGTAGATATTGACCTCACCGTCGGCCCAGGCGGCGCTCGTCGTAAGCAGGGTTGCCGTCAGGGACAAAACGCCCATCGCTGCTCTTGAAACGGACATCGCTTCCTCCATTTTCTTGTTTGAGCTAAGTTAACAAAATCGCTCATCTTTCTGACGTCGACGCCGCAAACAGTCAATCGGGAAACCGCTAACACTCAAGAAGAAGTGATTTTTCAAGGTTTTTGGAATTGTTCCAAACTACGATCCGTCCTATATGATGAACTCGTGAACCTCTCGAATGCCGGAGTGAATGATGCGTCTGACGAAACAAACGAACTACGCGGTTCGCATGTTGATGTACTGCGCTGCGAACGGAGAAAAGCTCAGCCGCATTCCCGAAATCGCCAGGGCCTATGGCGTTTCCGAGTTGTTTCTCTTCAAGATTTTGCAGCCGTTGACCAAGGCCGGCCTGGTCGAGACCGTTCGTGGCCGCAATGGCGGCGTGCGCCTGCCTAAGCCCGCATCGGCCATTACCCTGTTCGATGTCGTCAAGGTGACGGAAGACAGCTTCGCGATGGCGGAGTGTTTCGAGGCGGGCGAGATCGACTGTCCGCTCGTCGATAGCTGCGGCCTGAACGCGGCACTCCGCAAGGCGCTCAACGCCTTCTTCGAGGTGCTGCAGGGCTATACGATCGACGACCTCGTCAAGGCGCGTCCGCAGATCAACTTCCTGCTCGGCCTCGAAGAGACGAAGCGTCCGCAGACGACGGCCGCCTGACGATCCCATACCCATGTGCAGCAAATCAAAGTGCTGCAGCGACCGTTGCGCGTCTAAGACGCGCGGCGCTGTAGTGGAGGTTCGCCGCCTCTCACGTCTGCGGTAGATACTCGCGCAAAATGAAATCGATCGCAGTCGGGTCGATTTCCGCCTTGTCGATGCGGAAATCCGCACCGTATTCCTCCAGATTCTGAAAATACGGATCGGCGAGGGACGCCGAAATCACCCCGATTGGCCCGATGTAACCCTGGTGCCGGAGCGCCGGCACGGTCTCGCGGAAATCGAGTTGCGGGTGAAGCCGGTTGTCCAGCAGGATCATCGACACCGGTTTGCCCGAGCGCAGGAACTCCAGCGCGTCTTCCATCGTCCGGCAATAATGCAGTTCGATCTGGATGTTGCTTACCTTGCGGATCAGCGCACGCAGGATCAGGTTTTCCGTCGGATCGTCGTCAACGAGCAGGATGTGGGCGTTTCGCGTCATGACCGATACCCTTGCTGACTTGCGGGCGTCCTGTTCGTGGGGCGTTGCGTAATGCAATACCACGCACCGGCTGTCACTGGATGATCTGTTCTCGGATCGCCTTCGCCACCATCTGGGTGCGGTTGACGACGTCTAGCTTCTTCAGGATCGTTGCTGTGTGGGAATTTACGGTGTGCTCCGACACGGAAACGATGAGGGCGATCTCGCTTGCCGTCTTCCCGTGCGAGATCCATTTGAGAATTTCGGTTTCCCGCGGAGTCAGGCCCATGCCGGTCTTGTTGGCCAGGGCGACGCGATAGAAATAGTCGAAGGCTGAGACCGCGTCATAGGCAAGCTCGAAATGTTCGGCGCGGCCGATGTCGTCGCCATCGCCGAGAAAGAGCACCGCATAGCGGGCGCCGGTCGCGGCCGCATGCACGGGCACGCTGAGGAGCAGCTCGAAGCCAAGTTGCACGAGCAAATTCTGGCCGGCGTCGCAACCCGGGTCGTCCGTCCGCCAGACGGAGGAAATCGCCGACCGGTGCAGAGTCTTGTAGAAAAGAGAGTCACCGAAGCGGTGGCGCTTGTCGTATTCCTCGGCGAGACCGGACGGCAGATCATGCAGCACCAGGCGGCTGGACAGCATGCACGCGTCGTTCTCGTTGCCGAGTTGGAGAATGCCGAAATGGCTGAAGCCGAACCGGAGTGCCATCGTGTGGAAGATGCGGAAGAAGTCGACGCGGTTCAGCGCTTTCTCGAGGTCGTCGCGAAGGTCGTACCGCCTGTGATTTTCCAGCAAAGCCGCCACGGAATGGCTATCCCCTTGTCGTCGCGCGGCAGTCTATCCGGCGCGCCGGCGCAATCAACCGGCAAAGATCGGCTGTGGCATTGCTGGCAGCAAGCGTCATGCCCGTCCCTCGGCAGCCCTGCCGAAAGACGGCGATCTGTAAAAGGCGGCTGCCGGTCCCTCCCAAGGACGTCTGGGCACGTCGATTGTCTCCCCCGAGTTTGTATACATTTTATTGCACAATCCCGTTGGTGATTTCTACCATAGTATCTTGGGATTGACGGAAAGCTGTAGGGACCGAATCGAGCCTCGTGCGGTGAATGATCGCGTATTTCGCCAGCCCGCCGTTCGCGGTAGAATAGAAATGGGCATCCGGGGTGAGACTAACCCCGGTGGAGGGACGGACGAGGCGTGTGACAAACCCTGCGGAAGCAGGCGGAAACCTTGGTCCGAAAAGCGTCGCGCTGCACTGATTCGTCAGCCGATTCTAAAACAGTGGACAGATATCCCGGCTCTACCTGCGGACGAATTTTTCGCATAGACAAATTTATGCGGCGACTTATTGCAATGCGACGCCAAATGTCGTTCCATCCGGCCTTGACCGGGGGGCAACGGCGTTCCGCGTCAGGAAAACACGAGAACAAAAACAAATCTGGGAAGCAAAGCTCATGAAAAAGCTCACTACTCTCTTTGCAGCGACGGCGCTTGCCACGCTGATGGCCGGCTCTGCCTGGTCGAAGACGTTCGTCTATTGCTCGGAAGGTTCGCCTGAGGGTTTTGACCCGGGTCTGTACACCGCCGGCACGACCTTCGACGCGGCTGCGCACACGGTCTACAACCGCCTGCTCGAGTTCAAGAAGGGCACGACCGAAGTTGAGCCGGGCCTCGCCGAGAGCTGGAAGATCTCCGACGACGGTCTCGAATACACCTTCAAGCTGCGTCCGGGCGTCAAGTTCCAGACGACTGAGTTCTTCACGCCGACCCGCGACCTCAATGCAGACGACGTCGTCTTCTCCTATGAACGTCAGCTCAAGGCCGACAACCCGTGGAACAAGTACATCGCTGGCGCTTCGTGGGAATACGCAGCCGGCATGGGCTTCCCGGAAGTCATCAAGTCGGTCGAAAAGGTCGACGACCTGACCGTCAAGTTCACCCTGACGCGCAAGGAAGCGCCGTTCCTCGCCAACATCGCGATGCCCTTCGCTTCGATCCTGTCGAAGGAATATGCCGACAAGCTGCAGGCCGATGGCAAGATGGAACAGATGAACCAGATGCCGCTCGGCACCGGTCCGTTCGCCTTCGTCGCCTACCAGCAGGACGCCGTCATCCGCTACAAGGCGAACCCGGATTACTGGGGTGGCAAGCAGAAGATCGACGACCTCGTCTTCGCGATCACCACCGACGCTTCGGTTCGCTTCCAGAAGCTCCAGGCCGGCGAATGCCACCTGATGCCGTACCCGAACGCTGCCGACGTTGAAAAGATGAAGGCAGACCCGAACCTGAAGGTCATGGAACAGGCCGGCCTCAACGTCGCCTACCTCGCCTACAACACGACCCAGGCTCCGTTCGACAAGGTCGAAGTCCGCAAGGCGCTGAACAAGGCGATCAACAAGCAGGCAATCGTCGACGCCGTCTTCCAGGGCGCTGCCCAGCCGGCCGTCAACCCGATCCCGCCGACGATGTGGTCCTACAACGACAAGCTCGAAGACGACACCTACGAGCCGGAAGTAGCCAAGAAGATGCTCGAGGACGCAGGCGTCAAGGACCTGTCCATGAAGCTCTGGGCCATGCCGGTTTCGCGTCCGTACATGCTGAACGCTCGCCGCGCGGCCGAGCTGATGCAGTCCGACTTCGCCAAAGTCGGCGTCAAGGTCGAGATCGTTTCCTACGAGTGGGCCGAATACCTCGACAAGTCCAAGGCCAAGGATCGTGACGGTGCCGTCATCCTCGGCTGGACCGGCGACAACGGCGATCCGGACAACTTCCTCGACACGCTTCTCGGCTGCAATGCCGTCGGCGGCAACAACCGCGCGCAGTGGTGCAACGAGGAATTCGACAAGCTCGTGAAGAAGGCGAAGGAAACCTCCGACATCGCCGAGCGCACCAAGCTCTATGAAGAGGCGCAGGCCGTCTTCAAGCGCGAAGCGCCGTGGGCGACGATCGACCACTCGCTCTCCGTCGTTCCGATGCGCAAGAATGTCGAAGGCTTCGTTCAGAGCCCGCTCGGCGATTTTGCCTTCGACGGCGTGGACATCGTCGAGTAATTTAGTTAACTGATCGTTAAGGGGGCGTTTGTCATAGGGCAAGCGCCCCTCTTTGCATCTACCACAGCGCCGCGCGTCTGATCAGGCGCGCAAAGGTCGCTGTGACAATTTGAGTTGCTGCGTGTTTTTGCCCTAGGATCCGGTAGGATTTAAGCAGACATGCAGTGGTGCCAGCGGTGGGATACAATGCCGCGGCAACGTGGCGCGGGGTTTAACATGTTCCGATTTCTCATGGGGCGATTGGCTGTCCTGATTCCGACATTCATCGGGGTCTCCATCATCGCCTTCTCCTTCATTCGCCTGCTTCCGGGCGATCCCGTAGCGCTGCTTTCGGGCGAGCGCGTCATGTCGCCGGAGCGACATGCGGAAATTTCTCATCAACTCGGTTTCGACCGGCCGATCGTGGTCCAGTACCTCGATTATCTCTGGGGCGTGCTTCAGGGGGACTTCGGCACCTCGATCGTGACCAAGAAGCCGGTCATCGACCAGTTCTTCGAGCTGTTCCCGGCAACCGTCGAGCTTTCGCTCTGCGCGATCCTCTTTGCGGTCATTCTCGGCATTCCCGCCGGCGTGGTCGCGGCGATCAAGCGCGGCTCGGCCATCGATCAGGCGATGATGGGCACCGCGCTCGTCGGCTTTTCCATGCCGATCTTCTGGTGGGGCCTGCTGCTGATCATGCTGGTCTCCGGCATGCTGCAGTGGACGCCGGTCTCGGGCCGCATCTCGCTGATGTACTTCTTCCCGCCGGTTACGGGCTTCATGCTGGTAGACTCGCTGCTGTCCGGCCAGGCCGGTGCCTTCAAGTCTGCGGTCAGCCACCTGGTCCTGCCGACGATCGTGCTCGGCACCATTCCGCTTGCGGTCATCGCGCGTCAGACGCGTTCGGCGATGCTCGAAGTGCTCTCTGAAGATTACGTGCGCACGGCGCGCGCCAAGGGGCTTTCGACTTTCCGTGTCGTCGGCGTTCATGCGCTGCGCAATGCGATGATCCCGGTGGTCACCACCATCGGCCTGCAGGTGGGCGTCATGCTCGCCGGCGCGATCCTGACCGAAACGATCTTCTCCTGGCCGGGCATCGGCAAGTGGATGGTGGATTCGGTGTCGCGTCGTGACTACGCCGTCATCCAGGGCGGCCTGCTGGTCATCGCCGCGGTGATCATGCTGGTCAACCTCATCGTCGACCTGCTCTACGGTCTCATCAATCCGCGCATCCGGCACTAAGGAGGGCGTCATGTCTCAAGCTGCTGCAACAAGCGCCGTTTCGACCGATCCGTCCCGCCGGGCGCGACTGGCCGAGTTCTGGTATTACTTCGCCGAGAACCGCGGCGCCGTCATCGGCCTCGTGTTCTTCCTGTTCCTCGTTCTGCTCGCCGTCTTCGCGCCGTGGATCGCCCCGCATGATCCGGTGGCACAGTACCGCGATGCGGTGCTGGTCCCGCCCGTCTGGCAGGAGGCCGGCCGCGCCGACTACCTGCTCGGCACCGACGCCGTCGGTCGCGACATGCTGTCCCGCCTGATTTACGGCACTCGCTTCTCGCTGTTCGTCGGCGTCATCGTGACGACGCTGTCGCTCGTCGGCGGCATCGCGCTCGGCGTCATCGCCGGCTACTTCCGTGGCTGGGTCGATACCGTCATCATGCGCGTGATGGACATCATCCTTGCCTTCCCGTCGCTGCTGCTGGCCCTTGTGCTCGTCGCGGTGCTCGGCCCGGGCCTCGTCAACGCCATGATCGCCATTGCGCTCGTCTTCCAACCGCACTTCGTGCGCCTGACGCGCGCTGCCGTCATGAGCGAAAAGACCCGTGACTATGTCGTTGCCGCCAAGGTTGCCGGTGCCGGCCATGGTCGCCTGATGTTCAAGACGATCCTGCCGAACTGCATGGCGCCGTTGATCGTCCAGGCGACGCTCTCCTTCTCGAGCGCCATTCTCGATGCTGCGGCCCTCGGCTTCCTCGGCATGGGCGCCCAGCCGCCGACACCGGAATGGGGCACGATGCTCGCCGAAGCACGCGAGTTCATCAGCAGCCACTGGTGGGTGGTCACGCTGCCGGGCATCGCGATCCTGGTCACGGTGCTGGCGATCAACCTGATGGGTGACGGCCTGCGCGATGCGCTCGATCCCAAGCTGAAGAGGTCCTGATCATGGCGCTTCTCGAAATCGAAAATCTGGTCGTCGAATTCCAGACGGCCTCCGGTCCCTTCCGCGCCGTCAACGGCGTGTCGATGAAGGTCCACGAGGGCGAAGTTCTGGCGATCGTCGGCGAATCCGGCTCGGGCAAGTCCGTGTCGATGCTGGCCGCCATGGGACTTCTGCCGTGGACGGCGAAAGTCACGGCCGACAAGTTGGCCTTCAACGGCCGCGACCTGCTCGGCATGTCGGCGAATGAGCGGCGCAAGATCGTCGGCAAGGACATTGCCATGATCTTCCAGGAGCCGATCGCCAGCCTCAACCCGTGCTTCACGGTCGGCTTCCAGATCGAGGAAGTGCTGCGCGTCCATATGGGCCTCGACAAGGCCGCCCGGCGCAAGCGGGCGATCGAGCTGTTCGAGGCGGTCGGCATCCCGGATCCGGCCGAGCGGCTCAACCACTACCCGCACCAGATGTCGGGCGGTCAGTGCCAGCGCGTGATGATCGCGATCGCGATCGCCTGCAACCCGAAGCTTCTGATCGCCGACGAGCCGACCACCGCGCTCGACGTGACGATCCAGAAGCAGATCCTCGACCTCCTGATGAAGCTGCAGGCCGAGCACAAGATGGGTCTGATCATGATCACGCATAACATGGGCGTGGTTGCGGAAACCGCCGACCGGGTGGTCGTCCAGTACAAGGGCCGCAAGATGGAAGAAGCCGACGTGCTGACTCTCTTCGAGAATCCGAAGAGCAACTACACGCGCGCACTCCTGGCGGCTCTGCCTGACAACGCAACCGGCGATCGTCTGCCGACGATTTCCGAACTCTTCGTCGATGAGGGAGCTGCCCAATGAGCGTGATTCTCGAAGCGCGCAATCTGGTGCGCGACTACCATATCCCCGGCGGTCTCTTGAAGAAGGCGAAGACCGTTCACGCGCTCAAGGGCGTGAGCTTCAGCGTCGAACAGGGCAAGACCCTGGCGATCGTCGGCGAGAGCGGTTGCGGCAAGTCGACGCTTGGGCGCATTCTCACCCTGATCGATCCGGCAACCTCGGGCGAACTGCTGATCGAGGGCAAGAAGATCGACATTGCCAAGGGCGACATGACGCCGGAGATGCGCCGCAAGGTGCAGATCGTCTTCCAGAACCCCTATGGCTCGCTCAATCCGCGCCAGAAGATCGGCGACATCCTGATGGAGCCGCTGGTCATCAACACCGATACGCCCGCCGACGAGCGTCGGGATCGGGCGATGACGATGCTGAAGAAGGTCGGTCTCACCGAACTGCACTTCAACCGCTACCCGCACATGTTTTCGGGCGGTCAGCGCCAGCGCATCGCCATTGCGCGCGCGCTGATGCTGAATCCGAAGCTGCTGGTGCTGGACGAACCGGTGTCGGCGCTCGACCTGTCGGTTCAGGCACAGGTCTTGAACCTGCTCGCCGATCTGCAGGACGAGTTCAAGCTGACCTACGTCTTCATCAGCCACGATCTTTCGGTCGTGCGCTACATCGCCGACGACGTCATGGTGATGTATTTCGGCGAGGCCGTGGAATATGGCAGCCGCGACGAGGTCTTTGCGGATCCGAAGCACAGCTACACCAAGACCCTGTTTGCCGCGACGCCGCGTGCGGATGTGGCGAGCATCAAGGCCCGGCTTGCCAAGAAACGGGCCGCCTGAACCTCGCCCACGAAATGAAACACCGAAGCCGGGCAGCCACTGTCCGGCTTCTTTGACTCGGGGACGCGATCGTGTAGAGGTGTCGCGCCGCCTTCACTTCTCGCCTTTCGGCGGCGGGCAGCCGCTTTTCGGCCGGACGGACCCGTTCGGCCCAACCTCAGGAACACGATCATGGAAATCAAGCGTTTCGAAACCGGCCCCCGTATGAGCCAGGCCGTGGTCTACAACAACACCGTTTACCTCGCCGGCCAGGTCGGCAATGCCGGTGACGATGTCGTGACGCAGACGAAGCAGGCGCTTGCCGAAGTCGACCGTCTTCTGGCGCTCGCGGGCACCGACAAGACCCGTATCCTGTCGGCCACCATCTGGCTCGCCGACATGGCCGACTTCCCGAAGATGAACTCGGTCTGGGACGCCTGGGCTCCGCAGGGTCATACCCCGGCGCGCGCCACCGGCGAAGCCAAGCTCGCGACCCCGGAATATCTCGTCGAAGTTATCGTCGTCGCTGCTGCCGCCTAAGGCCCGCGGTACGATCGTCGCGTTTTTCCGCGCCGCCGGCCCCGGGTCCGGCGGCGTTTTTCGTTGCGTAGCATGAGCGCGCCAGCGGAACCAATCGACGTGCCCGCACGTTAACTGTCCGATCCAAGAAACCGGCCGAAAAACCAGGCCAACTCAATTGGGAGGACTGTCTATGCTCTATTGGCTGCCACGGATCTGTGTCCTTCTCCTCGCAGGCATCCTGATCGGGTTTGGTCTCGTTCCGCACACCGCAGCAGGTGTCGCCTATACCTTGCTCATCATCATTCTGGGTCTCGGCCTGCTGTCGCTGACCCTGCACGTCTTCCCGCCGGAGCATCATTGATCGGGCGCCAAGGCGACGACTGTCCTTCTCTGCGATGAGTGCTGGACCGTCAGGGCATAGGGCTCTGGCAGGCGGTCGCGCATCGCGCGTCACAGGGAGGCGCTATCCGGGTGGATGAGAGAAAGCGAGGCGTGATGGTGGAAATGTTGCGGCAGGTCGCGTCCCGGCAGAGGTCGAAGCGCCTCATCGACGAGGAAATCGCGGTCGTAACAGCAGCGCCCTCAGCGGCCCCAAAGCGCGATGCAATCGAAATCCTCGTGGCCTGGAGCATTGTTGGCCTCTTCGTGATTGCCTGTTCGGCCGCCGTCTATACCATGGAAACGATCCTGATGCCGGTTGCGCTGGCGATCGTCATCGGCATCGTGCTGGGGCGCGCTGCCGATAGCCTGGCGCGGTTCGGCTTGCCACCCATCATGGGCGGCCTGCTTCTGGCGGTGTTCTTCGCCCTTGGCCTTTCGGCGATTGTCAACACATTGCTCGGCCCGTTGAGCGACCTCGCTCAACAGGCGCCTCGCCTCGCGGAGAGCGTCATGGAGCGCCTGCTGCCGTTCATCGAGCGGTTCGAGTGGGGCCGGCTGGCGCTGGCCCGGGGCGCGGGCGAAGATGCGATGGCCGACACGGTTATCAAGAATGCCGGGCCGATGCTCGGTCTCGTCGTCGCCGGATTGACGCCGGCGCTGGTTCAGACCCTGATCTTCCTCGCCGCCCTCGGCTTCTTCCTGCTTGGACGGCTGCAATTGCGTCGGGCCCTGATCCTTGCGTTTACCAGCCGGGAAAGCCGCCTGAACACCATTCGCATCATGAATGCGATCGAGGAGGCTTTGGCGCGTTATTTCTCGATTGCCAGCCTGGTCTATCTGGCGCTGGGTGTCGTCACGATGTTGATCGCGCTCATCGGTGGGCTTGCCGTGCCGCTGCTTTGGGGGTTGTTCGCCTTCGTCTCCAGTTTCATTCCCTATCTCGGCGTCACCGCCATGACCGCTGGATTGCTGGTGGGCGGGCTTATGACCCACGAGACGATTCTGCTGATCGTCGCTCCGGCCGCCGCCTTCTTCGTCGTCCATCTTGCCATGGAAAATCTGGTGATGCCGGCGATCCTGGGAAACCGGCTCGAGGTCAACCCGTTCCTCGTCTTCCTGGCGATCATCTTCTGGACATGGATGTGGGGCGCCGTCGGCGCCATGCTGGCGCTTCCGCTCTCGCTGATCGCCATGGCGATCGTAGAGGAAATGCGCGAGCAGCCGTCGGAACGACAGCTTCCCGGTTAGAGCGCCGTGCGTTCATATGAACGCACAAAGGACGCTGTAGCACTTTGAAGTGCTGCATGTTTTTGTCCTTTAATTGGCTACGATTAAAGGAAACACGCAGTAGTTCACGTCAGCGCCGGGCCGAGCGTGCATGCTCGTCGAAGAACAGGGCCTGGCTGATCAGCGCCTTGACCATGTCCGGATTGAACGGCTTTGTGACGAGGAAGGCCGGTTCCGGTCGCTTGCCGGTGAGCAGCCGTTCCGGGAAGGCGGTGATGAAGATCACCGGCACCGCAGCCTGCGTGAGGATTTCGTTGACGGCATCGATACCCGAGCTGCCATCGGCAAGCTGGATGTCGGCGAGCACCATCTTCGGAGAGGTTTTGCGATAGAGATCCATAGCCTCCGTATGGGTGCGGGCGATGCCGGTGACCTTGTGACCGAGGCTGGTTACCATGTCTTCGATGTCGAGCGCGATCAGCGGTTCGTCTTCGATGATCAGCACATCGGTGGCGACCTGGCGCGAGATATCTTCCGAGGCAGCCGTCAACAGCTTTGAAAACTCGCCTTGGCTCAACCCCATGATCTCGGCCGCATCGGCGATCGAGAAGCCTTCGACCGAGACGAGCAGAAAGGCCTGGCGCGGGGCAGGCGCGATCAGCGAGAGGTTGGCGGCCGCCTGTTTCTCCCAGGCAAACGGCGAGGCGTTTTCCGTCCGATCGATCGAAATCTTCTCGAACTGCGAGCAGAATAGCTTGTAGAGGCTGATTCGGTCGTTCGACGTGTCCGGAAAGAGGCTGATGTCTTCGATGAGTGCTTCGAGAACGGCGGCGACATAACCGTCACCCGCAGCCTGCGAACCGGTGACGGCGCGGGCGTAGCGGCGCAAAAAGGGCAGATGTGGCGCGATCCGGGTTGAAAGTGACATCAACGACTTCCTTAGGTGCAAAACGATTCGTTTGTTTTCTGAGGATAGGGGAGATCCGGCGGAATACGTGAATGGTTTTGAACACGTTTTTCGGCCTAGAGCATCCCACTTTCAAGTGGAATCACTTGAAAGTGGAAAGATGCTCTAGAAACAAAGTGCTAGAGCGACCTTAGTGCGTTCATCTGAACGCACGGCGCTCTAGAGCAAATCCGGCAAACCCCTGCAGCGGTCTTCCGTGCGGGCGGATTGAAGACACGGGAAGACGGCAAGCGGCGGTAGATATTGAGCATGGATGACGGGATCGAAAGACGGGATGGGCCGGGCAGGGAATTGGATGTGGCCGCAGAAGGCCCGGATGCCCATGGATTGATCGGCGCCCGATTGAAGGCGCTATACCAGGCCTTGGAACAGGAGCCGGTTCCCGACCTCTTCATCGATCTGCTTGAAAAGCTGGAAAAAGCAGAAGCGACGGCTGAACGCGCGTCCTAACCCGCTTTATGGAGAAACGGGCTTTGGCCCGTCTCTCCATTGTCATGCCGATCAGCAGGCCGCCTCATAGCGACGGCCGTAGCGGTCGCGATAGATGCAGCGGCCCGGCTCGTTGGCATGTCCGATGAGCGCACCGGCGACACCACCAATCGCTGCGCCGACGGCTGCACCTCTGACATTGCCTGTTGCTGCGCCACCGATGATGGCGCCACCGGTTGCGCCGATTGCTGCACCCTTTTCCGTTTGCGTGCAGGCGGCCAGTGGGAGAATGAGGCTTGCTACGATCAGTAACTTTTTCATGACGCGTTCCTATCTGAAGGTTGCTCTGTTGAACATAGAATCGGTTGCTCGAAATTGATTTGCCGGGACTGATGACGAACAGAATGACGACAATGAGGCATCTGTCGGTCGCACCCCGTGCCGCGTCATTGGCCAGCTTTGACTTGCTCGTAAGGAGCGAGCTCCGTGTTGTGTGTCTTTGCCTCCCAGCATCTCCTCCATCGCTCGGCCGCAGTCGCAGCACCTGTTATCGTTGCGAAAACGACGACTGCGGCGTTTTGTTCCATAGCCTCCGCTCGGGCATCGCATCGTGCGGCGGTAGTGTATCGCGCAGTCGTGCTCGTCGGCGGCAGTGACGGCTGCCGGAGTGGTGTTCTTGCGAATCTAAAGCGCGAGGCGGGCGCGGCCAACGCATTACGCGGGCAAAGGTTCCAACAAAAATTTGATCTCGGTCGGCGGAACGGGAGGGCATGCATAGCCGTTTGCCGTTCTCAAGTTTGACGCTGGGAACATGCCCATGGAACATATCGCTGCCATCATCGTCCTGGTCGGCTGCTTGCAGCCCACGGATGCCTGCCGCGAGGTGCCGGCGCCGATCGAAGCCTTCGAAACTGTAGACGAATGCCGAGAACTGCTTTCGCCGGCGATCGAGGCGACCGCCGGGAGCTTCAAGCATGCCTATGGCGCCTGTGCCGAGGTCGACCCGGCCCTGTTTGTGGAGGAGGCGACGATCGAATGGCAGGTTACCGCTTCGGGTCGCCTGCAGGTCAAGATGCAGCTAGATGACGGCAGCTACGCCGTCGCAGCGCGCCACGGCGGCAATGCGAAGGGCCGCAATTGAATTCGCTGGGCGCCGCGCCGCGGCGTCGTCAACCGAAAGGCGAAGCAATGAACTGGGATATCGTTAAAGGCAAATGGCATGAACTGAAAGGCAAGGTTCAGGCGCATTGGGGCGAACTCACCAACGACGACCTCGACGTCATCGATGGTCGCCGGGAGGAGCTTGCGGGGCGCATTCAAGCCCGTTACGGGGTCGCGCGCGACGAGGCTGAGCGACAGATCGACGAATGGATGTCTCGGCGCTGAGGCATGCCGCGCGAAAGTCCGCAGCGATTTTGCGATAGGACATGCGAAGTGTCCAAACATGAAGCGCAAGGCGCGAATCTGAAGGATCGCGATGGGCTACGGGGAAATTCTTGATATCGTCAAGGGTGAATTATTCCCCAGTAATGCTCAAGTGCGAATACGGTAAGGGAAAATATAATAAGACCAGACGTCCGGTGTTGGTCACGGTCGCTTCTTATTCACCTGCAGAGTTTGGTTATTTCTTCTTTTTCATCCGTTCGCGCCGGCGAAGTTCTTTGAGAAGATGTTCGAGTTTTGCGCTCTGATCTTCGCTGCTGCTGACGTATAGTTCGCGCATCGTCTTGCCGATGTGGAGATTCCGGTCCTGGATATCCCTTCTCTCCCGACCCGCTTCAACCGCAGTTTTCCAGATATGTGCTGCCGGCATTTTCATTTCGACCCTGCATATTCCTTGGAGGAGGAACGTCAGAGTATCGCGAAGGTTCCGGGCGTTTCCTGTACAAACAGTCTCGAATCGGGACTCTTTTGTCTATCATGGTAAATCATTGGTTAATGGTCTGTTGAGATGAAGGTTCGCGTAGATCGCATTTCATATGCCATTCGGAACAAAGTGATAGTTGTGGCGTTTGCTCTGCAGTAATCCTGGCAAGGAGAATTGCTATGTTATACTATGCACTTGTCTTTCTCGTTGTGGCAATCATAGCGGGTGTACTTGGTTTCAGTGGCATCGCGGGGGCCTCCGCGGGGATCGCGCAGGTCCTTTTCTTCCTTTTCCTCGTCTTCCTGGTGATTTCGCTGGTTGCAGGCCTGGTGCGTCGAGGCTGAGCGGTCGCAAATTTGAGCGGGTTCGAAACGGGCGGCGGCAACGTCGCCCTTGCTGCATCTGACCTCTCGGCTTGGTCTTGCTTGCCCTTACGGGCCGGCTTGGCTATTGATGCCGAAACCGCAGCTTTTTCCTTGAGGGTACCGAGCATCGTGAAATCGCTGGAACTTGGCTGAAGATCAGGTCGCCTCTTCGATCGTGGCAATCTCCTCCAGCCATCTGCTGCGGATCCTCCTGAGCCGCAGCGATATTCGAGCGAGCAACCGACGTGGGGCGGCGGCTTGACTTGATCGGACAATGGGGCAGCCGCAAATGAAGACTGATGTAGTGGTTCTCGGCGCCGGTATCGTCGGCATTTCCACCGCCATCCATCTGGCGCGGCGTGGCAAGTCGGTGGTGCTGCTCGACCGTCGCGGTGCCGGCGAGGAAACCTCCTACGGCAATGCGGGCCTGATCCAGCGCGAGGGGGTGTTTCCCTATGGCTTCCCGCACGACTTCGGGGCGCTCTTCCGCTACGCGCTGAACAATACCATCGACGCGTCCTATCATTTCCGGGCCCTGCCGGGGCTAGTGCCGTTCTTGGCCCGCTACTGGTGGCATTCGGGCTTTACCCAGCACCAGCGCATCGCGCATCTCTATGCGCCGTTGATCGAGCATTCGATCAGCGAGCACCAGGACCTGATCGAGGCCTCCGGCGCCGGCGACCTCATCCGCAAGGATGGCTGGATGAAGGTGTTTCGTACGGAGAAGGAGCGAGACGCCGCCTACAAGGAGGCGGAGAAGCTCTCGGCCGGCTTCGGCGTCAATCACCAGAAGCTTTCGACGAGCGAGCTGAAGACGATCGAGCCGTCGATCAGGGCCGATCTCGTTGGCGGCCTGCGCTGGAGCGATCCCTGGTCGATCCGCGACCCGCACAGCCTCAACAAGGCCTATCTCGCCTATTTCCAGTCCTTGGGTGGGCGTCTGGTTTCCGGCGACGCGGCAACCACGGAGCATATCCTCGAAGGCCCCGGCTGGCGCGTCGCGACACCCGAGGGACCGCTGGAGACGCGCGAGGTGGTCGTGGCGCTCGGTCCCTGGGCTGACACGGTCACCCGCAAGCTCGGCTACCATTTCCCGCTGGCGGTCAAGCGCGGCTACCATATGCACTACGGCGTGCAGGAGGGCGCGCAACTCAACAACTGGGTGCTCGACGCCGAGAGGGGCTATTTCCTCGCGCCGATGCTGCGCGGTGTGCGCCTCACCACCGGCGCCGAATTTGCCTGGCGCGACGCGCCGAAGACGCCAGTGCAATTGACGCGGGCCGAGCGAGTGGCGCGCGAGTTCTTCCCGCTCGCGGAACGCCGCGACGAGGAGCCATGGATGGGCGCGCGTCCCTGCACGCCCGACATGATGCCGGTCATCGGCAAGGCGCCGCGCCACGAGGGCCTGTGGTTCGCCTTCGGCCATGCGCATCATGGCATGACACTCGGGCCCGTGACCGGCCGGGCGCTGGCAGAGGCCATGACCGGCGAAAAGACAGTGATCGATATCGCGCCCTACCGCCCGGAACGCTTCCTGGTCTAAAGCAATTCCGCAAGAAGTATCGGGCGGTTTTCCGTCCGGAAGCGCGTTTCAAGTATTGTGCGGGCAGGCTGCGCGCAATGCTTGAACAAGGCCGGAGCAATGCTTCCGGTCTTGTTCGTTTGCCAGTCGGTTCAGGCGTTGGTGCCGCCGTCGATGGTGAATTCGGCGCCGGTGATACTGCGGCCGTCGGGACCAGCAAGCCACGCGACGACACCTGCCACATCGCTTGCTTCGTTGAAGCGCGGGATCGCCATCAGCCCGCGCTGCGGACCGGCGTGCTCGCCATCGGCAGGGTTCATGTCCGTATCCGTCGAGCCGGGATGGACAACGTTGACGGTGATCCCCCTCGGCCCGAGATCGCGCGCCACCGCCTTGGTAAACCCGACCAGGGCGCTCTTGCTCAGCACATAAAGGCTCATGCCGGGCCACGGAACGCGGGCGGCGAGGTTGCTGCCGATCGAGATGACACGTCCACCATCGGGCATGTGCGCAGCCGCGGCGCGCGTCGCAACGAACACGGCCTTCACATTGACGTCGATTGTCCGGTCGAAATCGTCGGTGGTCACCTCCGTCACCGTTCCGGCATCGAATACACCGGCATTGTTGACGAGGATATCGATGCGGCCGTGTTTTTCGGCGACTGTCTGGACGGCGGCCTCGACGGCGCCCGCCTCGCGATTGTCCGCCTTGATTGCCAACGCGCTGCCGCCGGCCCGCGTGATCTCCGTCACCAGCGTCTCGGCCTTCGCCTTGGATTGACTGTAGGTCACCGCTACGGTTGCGCCTTCCGCCGCCAGCCGTTTTGCGATTGCCGCGCCGATGCCACGGCTGCCGCCCGTCACCAGGGCCACCTTGTCTTTCAGATTCGTCACTGCGTCTCTCCATATTTGTAGTGATCGATACATATATGGAGAGACGACTTGCCAGGCACTGTCAAGCGATTTATGTATTGATCGATACAGAAAGGAATTGCTCCCATGCCGAGCCGCGGCCGTCCACGCAATTTTTCCCGAGAGGAGGCGCTGGCGCGTGCCATGCAGCTGTTCTGGGATAAGGGCTACGACAACACGTCGCTTGCGGATCTGACCCAGGCAATGGGGCTGAAACCGCCGAGCCTCTACGCCGCCTTCGGCAGCAAGGCACGGCTCTTCATCGAAGCGGTCGATCTCTATGGCCGGACGGGTGGCGCCGGCATCTGGGATCATCTGGAGTCGGCGCCCACGGCCAAGGCGGCGGTACACGACCTCTTGAGACGAACCGCCGACAACTTCACCCGCGGCGGCGAACCGCGCGGCTGCATGGTCGTGCTCTCGGCGCCGCAGATGGCGGGCGGGGATGCAGAGGTCTGTGACGCGCTGAAGATGCGTCGTCTTCAGAAGCAGGTTGCGCTCGAGCGGCGGTTTGAGCGCGCCATCGCAGAAGGCGACCTGCCGGAAGGCACCCCATGCGCGGCAATCGCGGCCTATGTCGCTTCGCTCCAGCACGGAATGTCAATCGAAGCCCGCGACGGGGCGACACGAGAAACCCTGCTGGCAATCGCCGACTGCGCAGCCGCGGGCTGGGATGCGATGATCGCGGCATCGATCAAGCCGAATTGAGCGCGCGCTCGATCTGCCGCGTGATCCCACTCCGCGAATTGGCCGGAGGGAGAGCCCTCCAGCCACCGGTACGGTCAGCCGTTTACTGTGCGGGCTGCGTCATATTGGGCGTGGTGCCCGGGGTAGAGCCCTGCGTTTCGGGCGTCTGGGTACCCTGCTGCGGCGTCGCTTCGGGTGCCGGCTGCGTCGCCGTTCCGCTGGAGGGTGCCGTGCCGGTGTCGGCCGGCGGCGTGGCCTGGCCCGTCGTGCCCGTGCCCGGCGCCGTCGCATCAGGGGTTGCCTGGCCAGTCGCCGGCTGGTCCGTCGTCGGCGGCGGTGCCGCCGTTTCGGCCGAATCGCGGCTCAGTTCAGCCGGCAGCCAGGCGATCAGCGCCAATACCAGACCGGCGAGCAGGATGATGACGATCGGCCAGTTGCTGCGCCCCGAGCGGGCCGGAGGCACATCGCTCATCTGCGTTTGCGGCATAGGCTGCCCGGTCACCGGATCGATTACCGGCTTGTCCTTGAAGTCTTCCTGCTTGTTCATTGCGTTCATCCTCTTCTTGGCGTCCTCCTGGCCACAGGCGACTGCTCCTGAACCTTCCCCGGCAGTCGTGGGCAACGGATTTCGCGCCGTCGCGAAGCGACAAGGGCGCCCGGGGGCGCGTGGCATAACCGTAAACGCGTGAAAATTTGCAATGTTCCGGATATTGCAACCCAAGGGATGTTCACGCCCGCCGTCGACTTTACAGCCCCCTTCTCGGCTGCAAGAAATAGAGCGCTCATGGAGGAAGAGGCAGCATGACCGATACAGCGTTTAGCAAGGGCACTTTTGTCGGCCGCGTCTGGAGACCCGATCTCGGCGGGCCGTCGCTTGTCACGATCCGTGACGGCGCTCTGTTCGATATCACCTCGAAAACGACGCCGACCATGCGCGACCTGCTCGAGCTTCCGGATCCGGTCGCGCATGTGCGCGCCATGTCCGGTGACCGACTCGCCTCGCTTGAGGACTGCCTCGCGCGGAAGACGGAGGCATCGACCCTTCATCTGATTGCCCCCTCGGATCTGCAGGCGGTGAAGGCCTGTGGCGTCACCTTCGCGCGCTCGATGATCGAGCGCGTCATCGAGGAGCGGGCGGCGGGCGACGCCTCCCGTGCCGAGGCGATCCGCAGCCGCGTCACCGCAGTCATCGGTGACAGCCTGCGCAACCTGAAGCCCGGCTCGCCGGAAGCAGCCCGCGTCAAGGCAGCACTCCAGGAGGAGGGCGTCTGGTCGCAATATCTGGAAGTGGGCATCGGCCCGGATGCCGAGGTCTTCACCAAGGCCCAGGTGCTTTCGGCGGTCGGTCCCGGTGCCGATGTCGGCCTGCACCCCGCCTCGCACTGGAACAATCCGGAGCCGGAGATCGTGCTCGCGGTCTCCTCCGGCGGTCAGGTGAAGGGCGCAACGCTCGGCAACGACGTCAACCTGCGCGACATTGAGGGCCGCTCCGCGCTGCTTCTCGGCAAGGCCAAGGACAACAACGCCTCCTGTGCCATCGGCCCCTTCATTCGCCTCTTCGACGAAACCTACACGATCGACGATGTCCGCAAGGCCGAGCTCACCCTGTTCGTCGAAGGGGAGGACGGCTATCGGCTTACCGGCCGAAGCTCGATGGCGGAGATCAGCCGTGACCCGCTCGACCTCGTCGCCCAGACCATCGGTCCGCACCACCAATATCCCGATGGCCTGATGCTGTTCATGGGCACGCTCTTCGCTCCCGTCGAAGACCGCGACGAACCCGGCCAGGGCTTCACCCACAAGCTGGGCGACGTCGTGACGATCGCCAACGCGGAGCTCGGCCGGCTGACCAACACCGTCCGGCTTTCGACGGAATGTGCGCCCTGGAGCTTCGGCGCGGCGGCGCTGATGCGCAACCTTGCTGGACGGGGGCTGCTCTAGCGCGGCCAGCTTTCCTCCGTTGGTCGCAGTCCGCTCGCCGCCCCTAAGTCATCTTCCGCATGATCCAGAGAGCTCGGCCGGGGTGGGCGATGTCAGGCACGGCTTGAAGGCGTGCATCGTCCTTCAGGCGCTCCGCCTCGACGGCGTCGAGGAACAGGACCTGCTGATCGGTCTCGTTCGCGTTCGGCGTAATCCACCAGCGCTGATCCTCGCAACAAAGACCGGCTTCCGGATTTTCCTGGATGTACTCGATCGCATATTCGGCATCCGTCTTTCTGCCAGCATCGAACATCGGCCGTCCTCCGCCTGATCGCTTGGAAGGGATGGGATTATGCGCCTCTTGCGGGGCGTTGGGCAGCCCGGAAGTGCTGTCCGCCAATCGCTTCTGCGCATGCGCCGGGCGATCGGTTGCGGCGCAGCACGCATCAACTCCGGCCTTTCCATCCGCCCGGCAGGCGCCTAGGCTCGTGCGCCTGAGTTGTTCTCGTCTCTTGGAGTTCCTGCCCCATGCGTGACCTGCACCTGCCTGGCCGCTCCGTCGTCATGGGCCGGCACGGCGCCGCCGCCACCTCGCACGCCCTTGCCACGCTCACGGCCATCGAGATCCTGCGCCGCGGCGGCAATGCCGCCGATGCCGCGATTGCCGCCTGCGCCGTGCAATGCGTGGTGGAGCCCGGTTCAACCGGCATCGGCGGCGACAATTTCGTTCTCTTTGCTCCCGCCGGCACCGATGTCGCCAATGGCAATCGGGTCTTCGGCCTCAACGGATCGGGCCGTGCGCCCCAGGGCCTCACCGCCGAACACCTGCTGAAGCAGGGACTGAAGGAGATCCCTCTCACCTCGGTGCATGCGGTCACCATTCCCGGCGCGGTCGATGCTTGGAGCAAGCTGAACCAGCGTTTCGGCTCCATGCCGCTGGGTGACCTGCTGCAGCCCGCCATTCGCCATGCGGAGGAGGGTTTTGCGGTCACCGAACGGGTTGCCGTCGATTGGAGCCGCAACGAAGACAAGCTCAAAGCGGACGCCAACAGTGCGCGCATGTGGCTGAAGGATGGTCGCGCCCCGAGGGCGGGCGAACTGTTTCGCCAGCCCGAGCACGCGAAGGCTCTGCGTGAGATCGCCGCCAAGGGCCGTGACGGCTTCTATTCAGGCTGGGTCGCCGAGGACATGGTGGGCTACCTCAGCAGCCTCGGCGGCATGCACGCGCTCGACGACTTCGCCGCGCAAGAGGCCTTCTGGGTCGATCCGATATCCACGACCTATCGCGGAATAGAACTTCTGGAAATCCCGCCAAGCGGCGTCGGCATCACCACCTTGCTGATGCTCAATATCCTGAAGGGCTCCGATCTGGGGAGATACGATCCGGTCGGCGTCGAGCGTTTCCACATTGAAGCCGAGGCCACAAGGCTCGCTTTCCAGGCGCGCGACAAATATGTCGCCGATCCCGACTTTGCCGACGTGCCGGTGGAAAAGCTGCTTTCCGCTGCCTTTGCCGACGAGCTGCGCAGCCGCATCGACCTGAAAAAGGCCATGCCGGTCGCCGGTCCAGCGGGTGCCACCACCTATCGCGACACCGTCTACATCAGCGTGGTCGACGAAAAGGGCAATGCCTGCTCCTTCATCAATTCGCTGTTCTGGTCGTACGGCACCGGCATCAGCAGCCCGAAGACCGGCGTATTGCTGCATAACCGCGGCATCGGTTTCCGCGTCGATCCTGCGCACCCCAATTGCGTGGGACCGCGCAAACGCCCGCTGCACACCATCATCCCGGCGATGGCGATGAAGGATGGCCGGCCGTGGCTGTCTTTCGGGGTGATGGGCGGCGGCTTCCAGCCGGTCGGGCAGAGCCATGTGCTGACCAACATCGTCGATTTCGGCATGAATGTGCAGGAGGCGATCGACTGCGCCCGCGGCTTCCACCAGATGGGCCGCTTCGAGGCTGAACGCGGCATCCGCGAGGACGTGCTGAAAGGGCTCGCGGCACTCGGCCATGAGGTCATGGTCGCCGAGATGCCGCATGGCGGCGGGCAGGCGATCCTGATCGATTCGATCAACGGCGTCTTGCAGGCGGGCTCGGACCCGCGCAAGGACGGCTGCGCGTTGGCTTTCTAGACTTGCCGGCCAGCCGTTGGGACATCACGCGACAAGGTGCGACAGCGGACATGCATAGATGCCGCCGAGTTGCAGGTTTGCGCCACCTCCAGACCTTACCTCGGAAGCTGCGATCGACGCGTTTCGACCCATTGGTGCCGCTCGTCGATGCCGACAGGAAATTCCGGTGCTGGGATCCTCGGCTGTTGCCCAAGCCTCATTGCCCGGAGTTCTTCAATCGCCGAAGCTCCTGAACGAAGCGAGCGAGATCCTGATCGTTCGGGGTGAGCCGGAGCAACCGTTCGGCATAGTCGAGCGCGGCGACGAGATCGCGGCTATCGCGACTGAGCGTCGTCAGCGCCAGCAAAGTGTCCCGATCATGAGGATGACGCGCCAGACTCGCCTGCAGCACGGCAATCGCGTCGCCGGCGCGCCCGGCCGAATGCAAGGCGATCGCGTATGCATAGGCATATCGTGCCTGGTCGGGCGCGAGTTCGGCCGCCTGACGCAGTTCCGCAAGTGCCTCGTCGAACCGGTTGAGGCGCACGAGCGTCAAGCCGAGCGCATGATGAACGTCCGCGTCCTTCGGGAAGTCGGCGAGTGCAGCGCGCAACACTTGCTCGCTGTCGGCGTCCCGTCCGAGTTGCCTGTAGAGGTCGGCGAGATTGACTGCTGCCGGCGTGAATTGCGGACTCAAGCGCAGCGCAGCCTTGTATTCGGCTTGCGCCTCCGCAACGAGCCCGCGCTGGGCTAGGAAGGTCCCCAGCGCGCTGCGTGCCTCAGGGCGATCGGCATTGGTGCGCTGGGCGGCGATGAACTCGGCCACCGCCCGCTCGAAGCTATCGCGATCGGCTGAAGGCTGGCTTGCAGCCGGAACCGCCGCCAGCAGCGACACCGCCCTGAGGCGCACGCCGCGGACCGGGTCGGACAGAAGCGGCGACACCAGCGGCCAGAGCTGATCAGCGGGCACGCCTTCGAGCATATCGAGCCCACCGAGGCGCACCATCGGGTCACGATCGGAAAGCCCGGATCGCGCAAGATCGACGTTGAGGGCGGACAAGTACGCGCTCAACTCGGTCAGTGCGCTGGCGTGAACGAAGGGCGATGCGGCCGGGTCGCTGGCGACGGGGGCGAGAAGCTTGTCCGCATCGGGACGATCGGTCCACGCTGCATGGAATGCTTCAGCATAATTCTGAAATCCCTTGCGCTGCGGCCCGAACCAGCGCTCGACCGCCGCGGCTGCCCATTGCGCCGATTCCTCCCGATGGCAGTCGTTGCAGGCGTTGGGGGTGCCGAGTTTGGCTGACAGATCCGGTCGCGGGATGCGGAAGCTGTGATCATGCCGCTGGTCGATCACCATATAGGTGCGTTCTGGCATGTGGCAGGATGCGCATGCCAGCGGCGGGTTCGCCTTGTCGTGGTGGCGATGGGCAGCGGTCTCGTACGTCTCCGATGCGTGGCACTGTCCGCAGACGCCGTCCCCCGGAAGGCGCAGCGCGGCGCTGTGCGGGTCATGGCAGTCGCTGCAAGTGACGCCTCCGGCGAACATCTTGCTCTGCTTGAAGGGACCGTAGTTGTAGGTCTCCTCGACGTCGCGCATCTGGCCGTCGGCCTCAAACAGGCTGCGATCGATCGGCGAAATCCTGTGAGTGTCGGACAGCCACGTTCCGGGCACCCAATCCTCGGAGAATTGGCCGCGCCTCGCATGACACAGGCCGCAGGTTTCCACCTCCTTGCGCAGCAGCGGTGGCGATGCACTGCGCCGCGGCTTTCCCGTCCCGGTATCGTGTGACCAGCCGACGCTCGCCCGTTCGTCGAAGCGGACCCCTAGTCCCTTGTCCGGGCTTTCCGTCTTGCCGAACGGCCACCAGCTTTGGCGGTCGCGCGCCCAGGCGACGTGGCCGGAGCCCTTGCCGTGGCAGGCCTCGCAGCCGACGCTGATTTCGGACCAAGACGTTGCGAAGCGATCACTTGCGGCATCGTAGTTCTTGCGCACGCCAGTCGAGTGGCATTCGGCGCACATATAGTTCCAGTTCTGATTGGGCTTGGTCCAGTGCAGAATGTCGTCGTGACGGATTGGCTCGCCCGGATAGAGATGAAACCAGCGCTGTCCGCCTTGCTCCCTTGGGCGGCTGTCCCAGGCAATCGAAAGCGCCTGAATCCGGCCGTCCGGGAACTCGATCAGGTATTGCTGCAGGGGATCGATACCGAACGTGTATTTGACTTCGAAGGTCGCCGGCTTGCCGTCCGGTCCGTCGGTTTCGACGAGGAATTTTCCACCCTTGCGGAAGAAGCGTGATTGTACCCCGTAATGATCGAAACGCACGTCGTTGAAGTCGCCCCGCACGGAACCGTCGGTCGCGTGGTCCATCGCGAGCTTATGCTGCGAACCACGCCAGAGATTCGCTTCCGCGCCGTGGCACCCGGCGCAGGTCTCGCTCCCGACGAACGTCGCGGCAGAGGACGAGCCGCCCGTCTCGCGCGACACACGCGATGGCCAGATGCCATCGTTGACAAGCCAGAAGGCCATCGCGACGCCGCCCAAGACCATCGCCAGGATCGCAAGTTTGGCCCGGAGGGCGCGCGCCTGCTTGAAGCGACGCTGCACGCCAGCCGACTGCGGATGTGAGCGGGCGACCGGCTCGTGCTTACGGCTGGCTTTCGACATCGGCCCGGGTTCCCATTACAATCAAGTGCCGCTTCCTGCCCGTCAGTCTTTGAACACCCGCTTCCAATCGCGCTTCCTGTTCCCGTGATGTCGATTTGATGAGCAAGCCGCGGCCTTGACAAGGGGCAAGTCAAGGGTTTCGCGCTCGGCCACCGATGAAGCTCGATGGACAGCGATCGAAAATACACTGGCGCTGGCCATCCCGTCTTCTCGTGGTCTGCGGGCCCGAGGCTGACCCCAGGCCCGCAGCCGGTTCGGGAGCATTGCCCGTCGCTCGGACTATTGCGGCCCCGCCTGCACGTGGTGGACCGGGTTGCCGTCGACCGCCACGGCCTGTCCGGCGGCGCCGTCGCTCGCGGCCCCCTGGGCCGCCTTGAGCTTCTTGATGTCTTCCTCGGTCAGCTTGGGCCGATCGACCTTCAGCGTCAGCTTGTTGAGCTTGGCGGTCAGGGTAAACGGCGGCTGGTAGTCGGCGTCGTTGACACCGGTGAGCGTGTCCGAGCCGACATCGAAGCTTTCGTCCCACTGCAGGATCATCGGCAGGGTGCGCTCCATCGTCTGGGTCGCGACGACCTTGCCGTCCACCTTGAGCGAGCCGGTGCCGGACCGGCCGAGTCCGCTCATGTCGTTGTAGGCGAGCGTGCCGGTGCCGAGCCCGTCATACTTGAAGTCGAACTCGAGGGTGTGTTGGCCGGGCGTCAGTGCGCCCGGGCCCTCCCACTTGACGCGCTTCAGGTCGACGAGGTTCCAAAGGAACACCGGCTTGCCCTTGAGCAGGTAGAAGCCGTAGCCGGCGAAGCGTCCGCCCGAAGTCACGATCATTCCCTCGGCGCCCCCTTCCGGCACATCGATATCCGCAGTGAAGGAATAGGAGCTGTTGAGGATGGCTGGCGAGTCGCCCTGCGGCAGCCCGGTCATCGGATGGATGTAGGTGAACTCCGTGCGGCCGGCAGTGATGTTCGGGCGCGGCGCCACGATGCGGGCCGCCACCGAGGCGTCCATCGGGAAGACCTGGTATTTCTTCGCCTCTGCAATGAAGAGATCCTTCATCTCCTTGACCTTGTCAGGGTGCTGGTCGGCGATGTTCTGGGACTGGCTGAAATCCTTGGTGAGATCGTAGAGTTCGAGCACCTGGTTGTTCAGCGGGTCGGGATTCGCCGGACCGTATGCCTCCCACGGTGCGCGGTTAACTTTGGTGCTGAGCAGCCAGCCGTCGTTATAGAGCGCCCACTGACCCATCATCTCGAAATACTGGGTCTTGTGTCGGGTGGGCTCCTTGGCGTTCTCCTTATCGAAGGTGTAGGCGAAGCTTGTGCCCTCGATCGGCGCCTGCTTGATGCCATCCACTGTATCCGGGGCGGGAATACCAGTCGCATCGAGAATGGTGGGCACCACGTCGATCACGTGCATGAATTGCTCGCGCAGCCCGCCCTTGTCCTTGATGCGGGCCGGCCAGGAGACCGCCATGCTCTGCCGGACGCCGCCGAGCCTCGACGCGTTCTGCTTGAACCAGGTGAAGGGCGTGTCGAAGGCCCAGGACCAGCCTGCCGACATATGGTTGTAGGTCTGCTCGGTGCCCCAGACGTCGTACCACTTCATCTGCACGTCGACTGGCATCTTGTTGATGCCGTTGAAGAAGGCGACCTCATTGGGGGTCCCGAGAGGGCCGCCTTCGGCACTCGTGCCGTTGTCGCCGTTGATATAGACGGTGCTGCTGATCATGACCGATGACCAGGGCTTCGGCGCGCCGAGCACCTTCGGCGGCGTCATTCCGACGCCAGCGATGGACCGGATCGCCAACGAGGGACTTCGATTCACGAATTTCCACTCGACATCGCTTTGCTCACCGTCTCGTGCGGCGCTGATCACCGGGCGCAACCATCATTCGGTTGGTTATGGGGTCGTCGGTGAAATCGCGACGGGGTATCCCGGCTACGATTCGATCATTCCCATCGAAAAAGGCACGATCGGCACGATCCTCAAGGAGAATGGATACGCCACGTCGTGGTTCGGCAAGGATCACAACACCCCCTCCTATCAGTCGAGTCAGGCCGGGCCGTTCCATCAGTGGCCGAATGGAATGGGCTTCGAATATTTCTACGGCTTCGTCGGCGGCGACGCCAGCCAGTGGCAACCGAACCTCTTCCGCAATACGACAGCGATCTTTCCCTTCGAAGGAAATCCCGGCTGGAACCTGGAAACGGCCATGGCCGACGAGGCAATCGGTTACATCAAACAATTGAACGCGATCGCGCCCGACAAGCCCTGGCTCGTCTACTACGTGCCGGGTGCCACCCATGCACCGCACCATCCAACGCCGGAGTGGATCAAGAAGATCAGCGACATGCATCTGTTCGATGACGGATGGAACAAGGTACGCGAGAAAATTTTCGCCAACCAGAAGCGGCTCGGCATCATGCCGGAAAACGCCAAGCTGACGCCTTGGCCGGATGGGCTGCCGCAATGGGATTCCCTCAGTTTCGCGGAGAAGAAACTCTTCATCAAGCAGGCGGATGTCTACGCCGCCTACCTCGCCTACGCCGACAATGAAATCGGAAGGCTCATCCAGGCGGTCGAGGACCTCGGCGAACTCGACAACACCCTGATCATCTACATCGGCGGCGACAACGGCGCGAGCGCCGAGGGCATGGTCAACGGCACGCCGAACGAGTTCACCACCTTCAACGGGGTTCCCGTGCCGGTCAAGGATCAGTTTCTCTGGTATCCCTTCTGGGGATCGGAACGGACTTTCCCGCATTTCGCCGCCGGCTGGGCCTGGGCGATGGACACACCGTTCAAGTGGGTGAAGCAGGTGCCATCGCACTTCGGCGGGACCGCTCAAGGCATGGTCATGTCCTGGCCCGGACACATCAAGGATGCCGGCGGTATCCGCACGCAGTTCCACCACTTCATCGACATCGTGCCGACCATCCTCGAGGCGACCGGCATTCCCGCGCCGGAGGTGATCAACGGCATCAAGCAGGAACCGATCGAAGGCGTCAGCATGGCCTATACGTGGGAGAAGGCGAATGCGACCGCCCCGACCAACCACACAACCCAATACTTCGAGATGCTCGGCAACCGTGCCATCTATCATGAGGGGTGGGTGGCAGCCACGACGCCGGCAACGCTCCCGTGGGAACTCAGCACCAAGACACCTCCCGACGTGATCACTGGCTACAATTGGGAACTCTACAACATCCAAGAGGATCCCACTCAGTCTACTGACCTCGCCGCCAAGATGCCGGACAAGCTCAAGGAGATGCAGGAGCTCTTCTATTCGGAAGCGAAGAAGTACAACGTCCTGCCGCTCGACAACTCGACGCTCGCACGCTGGAACACCCCTCGGCCGAGCCTTACGGCTGGACGGGCGGAGTTCACGTATTCTGGGGAATTGAGCGGCGTACCGGCCAGTGCAGCGCCCAGCACCCTGAACAAGTCCTACACGATCACGGCTGAGGTCGAGATACCCGAGGGTGGCGCGGAGGGCATGATCGTCACCCAAGGCGGGCGCTTCGGCGGTTACGGCCTGTTCCTCAGCAAGGGCGAGTTCGGCTTCGGCCGAGGCAAGGTCGTGTTCCTCTACAACCTGCTCGACCTTAAGCGGACGACATGGGAGGGGCCGGAACTCGAGCCTGGCAACCACACGATCGTCTTCGACTACAAGGCGGCCGGCACCGAACTTGGTACGGGCGGTACGGGCGTCCTGACGGTCGACGGCAAGGAAGTGGCCACGAACTCCCTGGAGCACGGAATTCCGATCACGTTTCCCGAGGACGAAACCTTTGACATCGGTCAGGACACACGCACCGGCGTGGCGCTGCTCGAGTACCGCTACGACACGCCATTCAAGTTCACCGGCAAGATCGACAAGCTGACATTCAAGTTAGAGTCCACGCAGCAGTGAGAGCGTTTTCGGGAGGCAGACATGAACAGCCACAATTGGGTTGTGACCCCGCTACTGCGCCGTCGCGATCTGGGTTCTGCCGCACTGGCGGTGGGCATCGCCGCGATCTTGGGGCCGCGGTTGGCGGCTGCCGAGGGCCTGCCTGAGAAAATCAGGAATGCACTGCTGGGCGAGTTCTCGGACCTGACCGACGACGCCCGCGAGGAGGCTGCCTATTACGTCGGCCTGGAATCCTACGTCTTCGGCTATCCGCTGGTCGTCATGGACGTCACCCGGGCGGTGCTGACAGCGGCGCCGGCGCCGAATGGCGAGGGCACGGCTGCCCCGATCAACCAGCTTGCCAAGATGCCGCACTATGTCAGCCCGTATTTCACCAATGTCGTGAGGATCAGCCTCAATTCGCTGTGGACGACGGGTTGGCTCGACCTCGAGAAAGAACCGATTGTCCTGTCGGTTCCGGACACGCACGGCCGCTACTACGTGTTCTCGGTCATGAACATGTGGACGGACGTGTTCGCCTCGATCGGCAAACGCACGACCGGCACCGCGCCCGGCAGCTTCCTCATCGCCGGCCCAAACTGGAATGGTACTTCACCCGTCGGCATCAAGGAGACCTTCCGCTCGTCGACCCGCTACGCCTGGGCCCTCGGGCAGACCCAGGCGAACGGGCCTGATGATTTTGCCGCGGTCAACGCGCTGCAGGCAGAATACAAGCTCACGCCGCTCAGCGCGTGGGGCACACCGTATTCACCGCCAGCCAATGTGCCGGTCGACGGCTCGGTTGCCCTCACGCCCACCCCGCCGATCCAGGTGGCGAACATGGACGCCGGAACCTTCTTCAACCGGCTGGCCATGGTGATGAAGGATAATCCTCCCCGCCCTGCCGATGCAAATGCCGTGTGGAAGCTCGCCAAGCTGGGGATCGTTTCCGGTGTGAAGTTCGACATCGAACAGATCGACCCGGCTGTTGCGCGTGGCCTCAAGCGCGCGGTCAAGGAGGTACAGGTCCTCATGAACGAGGGCACCACCAAGATGAAGAATGTGAACGGCTGGATCAGGCCGCCCAATCTGGGCCGTTACGGCACGGACTACGAGACGCGCACTGGCATTGCCATGGCAGGTCTTGGCGCTGATCTGCAGGAAGACACGATCTACCCGCTTGCCTTTGTCGACGGCGACGGCAATCGCCTCGACAGCGCCAACAAATACGTTCTGCGCTTCGACAAGGGGCAGCTTCCCCCGACCAATGCGACCTGGTCCGTCTCGCTTTACCAGGGGCCGAACTATGTCCCCAATCCGCTCAATCGCTACGACATCGCGCCCTGGATGGCGCTGAACTACGGCCCGGACGGTTCGCTCGAAATCTACATCCAGAAGGATTCGCCCGGGAAGGACAAGGAAGCCAACTGGTTGCCGGCTCCACCCACGGGCGAGTTCAACATCATCATCCGAAACTACTGGCCCAAGGAGGAGGCACTCAACGGCGCTTATGTGAATCCGCCGATCAAGAGAGTGCCGTGACCAACATGCACCGGGAATGTGAGGTATCCTCATGACGGTACGCCTGCTGCTGCGTGTAACCGCAATCGGCGAGGGTGTGGTGGGGCTGGCATTCCTGCTCGTCCCGAATATCCCAACGCTGGTCCTTTTCGGGCAGCCACTCGACAGCGCGCTTTCGGAGATCATCGGCCGCTTCGTAGGCGCAGCCCTGATCGCCTTAGCCGTAGCCTGCTGGCGAGCCGCAGAGGACACGCAAAGCAGCGTCACTTCGGGCCTCATCCTTGCAATGCTGATCTACGATGTGGTCGCTGCGGCCCTGCTGGCCTATGCGCGCTTCGGGCCTGGCTTGGCCGGCATCGGTTTGTGGGTGGGGCTTATCGGCCATCTGGTGCTGGCAATCTGGTGTGTCGCAAGCCTCCGCGAAAACCGCCTTGCAACTGGGAAATAACGAAGGAGCCGCAGTCATGCAGAACAATGGGCTTAACGAAAGCACGAATTCCTTACGTCGCGGCGTGATCTTGGCGGGGGCCATCACCGCCGTGGCAGGTCTGGTATCTCAACTGGGCTTGCTCGCCACTGCCCGCGCGGACGAAGCGGAAGCCAAGCCAATGCTCATGTTCGTGCAGCTCTCGGAGGGCTTCAAGCACGATGAGCAAGCAAAGACCATCCGGCTCGTGAACGTCGACTCCAACACCCTCTACTTTGCCGATCGGCCGGAGCGGATTGCCGGCCATATCAAGTTGGACCTCTACATGGAGGAATGGACGTCGAAGGCGGGTGCGGACAATTTCAAGAACGATCCGCCAAATGCTACGCTGTCGGTCTACGAGCCGGGCCAGCCCAACAATACCGCAGCCGTCATCGAAATCAGCGATCCGAAGATCGACGGCCGCGACCTCGTGTATGGCTACAAACTCATCGAGGGAAAACTGCCGGCCGCAGGCGAGCAAACCGCACTGTTCATAGACTGGATCGGCGTGGGCGGCGGCGTTGGCTTCGGCTACCACGGCGTGGGTGTCGGGTTCCGGGGACCGGGGTGGCGTTGAGCCGGTGCGGACCCGAATTGCGAAGAGGAGGCAGGGATGAACAATTCCCCGGCAAATGGCAATATACGTTGCGCATCAAGTCATGGGACACCAGCACCGAACCTGATGCAAAAGGCTTCGCCTTTGCCCCCGCCGGGGTGCGTGCAAATCCGGGATGCGTCCGGAAACATCGTGGGCTACCGATGCCCCTAGAGCGATTTTTCAGATCGAACGGTTGGCAATTGCCGGTCGCTTTAATCGTGTTCGCGGCGCTGCTCGTGGCATGCGCAAGCCGCCCGAGGGGTGTACTGCAGCCGGTGGCAGCCGCGCCGTCGACCAGCCAAGTGGACATGCTGGTTGCGACCATGCGCGACCGATCTGAAAACCCGGGCGAAATGTTCAGCGGTGAGCGTGCGCCGGCGGCGGCCTTTGCGGAGATCACGGTATCGATTCCGCCCGCCAATCGCCGCAAGGTCGGCGAAGTCGCCTGGCCGCGCAGGCTCCCGCCCAATCCGGAAACGGATTTTGCTGCGATCAAGGCCGAGCAGCTCGACAAAACGGCGGCCGAGAAGTGGCTGAGCAGTTCCGTGCGCAAGAGCCAGAACCGCAGCGTGCTCGTCTTCATCCACGGCTTCAACAACCACTTCGAGGATGCCGTCTTCCGTTTTGCCCAGATCATGCACGATTCGAGGGCGCACACCGTCCCTCTGCTGGCGACATGGCCGTCGCGCGGGCATCTGCTCGACTATGGCTATGATCGTGAAAGCACCAATTACACGCGCAATGCGGTCGAGAATATGTTCCAGTATCTGGCACGCGATCCCGAGGTCAAGGAGGTCTCGATCCTGGCCCACTCGATGGGAAACTGGCTGGCGCTGGAATCCTTGCGCCAGATGGCCATCCGCAACGGCGGGCTGCCGGCCAAGTTCAAGAATGTCATGCTGGCCGCCCCTGATGTCGATGTCGACGTCTTTCGTTCCCAGATTGCCGACATGGGCAAACAGCGCCCGCGCTTCACGCTCTTCGTCTCGCGCGACGACCGGGCGTTGGCGGTGTCGCGGCGCGTCTGGGGCAATGTTCCCCGCCTGGGTGCGATCGATCCGGAGCAGTCCCCCTACAAGGAGGAACTCGCGGCAAACGACATCACTGTCATTGACCTCACCAAGCTCAAGGAAGGCGACAGGCTGCACCACACCAAGTTCGCGGAGTCACCGGAGATCGTCCAACTGATCGGCGCGCCCCTCTCGACCGGGCAGACTCTGACTGACAGCCGCACAGGTCTTGGCGACACGATCGTGACCATGACCGCCGGCGCGGCACATACGGTCGGGACCGCCGCCGGTCTCGTCGTTGCTGCTCCCGTCGCCGTCATCGACCAGAACACCAGGGAAAACTATGGCCGCCATGCCGGGGCGCTGGTCGGACCTTCCGGACAAGCAAAGCAAAGTAGTACCAATCCTGACTGCAGTAACATGAGTCAGTCGAGGGGCGGATATTGCAGCCGGTAGATGCGATATTCGAATACGCGTCAAAAAGTGTTTTGCCAAATTACGGCCTTCAATCATGATCTTATTGGCAGGCGAATCGAGATAGGTCGTAAGCAGCGAACATTATCGGGGGATATAATGAAATCTTGCATCATTCGAACTCTAGTCTCCATCGGAAGCTGCCTCATCGCCAGCGGCGTCATGGCCGCGGACATTCGATCTCCGATGACGCCGGCGGTTCAGGAGACGACGACGGAAAGCGGCTGGACGTTTTCATTCGCGCCCTATTTTTGGGCGGCGGGATTGTCGGGGGACGTTGCACAGTTTGGGCTGCCGGAAGCCCATGTCGACGCCAGTTTCAGCGATATCTTCGATCACCTCGATTTCGGGGCGATGGCGATCGGCGAGGCGCGCTATGGTCCCTACAGCATCTTCGGCGATGTGATCTACACCAAGATTTCCGGTCAGTCCGGCACACCGAGGGGCATTCTTGCAGAGGATGTCGAACTGAAGACGGAGACCTTCGCCGGCCTGCTCGGCGCCGGTTACGCGGTCTTTGAAGACAGCTCCGCGCGGCTCGATATCGTCGGTGGCCTACGCGTGTGGTCCGTCGAAAGTGAACTGTCCTTCAGCGGCGGCATTCTCGATGGGGTATCTAGGACCGATGACGCAACCTGGGTCGACGGCTTGGCCGGCTTCAAGGGCACCTATGCGATCACGCCGGAAATCTACCTAACCGGCTGGGGGCTCGTTGGCGCCGGCGGCGCAGACCTCGACTGGGACGTCGCCGCGGCGATCGGGTACCGCTTTAGCGAGACTATCTCGGCCGTCGCCGGCTACCGCGCTCTGGGTGTGGACTACAGCAAGGATGGATTTGTGTTTGACGTCGTGCAGCAAGGGCCGATGCTGGGGCTTGTCGTGCGGTTTTAGGGAACAAGGCGGCGAATTCCGAGCATAGCCCTTGATCAGCTCGAGGCCGTCCTCCGGGCGACCACGCCGTCAGGGGCGGTGCTTAGGTGGACACGGCACGGAGGGGCGGTAAATTCCGGACCGGCTCGGACGAGTACTTCTCCGGAAGGCTCCCGTACACGACGGGTTGGTGGATCGTTTCTGGATCGATGTCATCTCGTCATCGATCGTGCCTTCGCCGCTTTCGTGAACGCCATGGGCAAGGCTGTTCGAAAGATGGCCGTTGGTTTGGGTGAACAGGTGGGCCAGAAAACGCACGTCCGCTGTTGGTGCGTATGGCAGCCGTCACAGACCACGTGGCTGAACTTCCGCTCCCCCCACCTGCTATCACCGTCGAGAGCAGCGGAGCTAAAGGTCGTCTTTGGCGCCAATTTCATACCATGGCATCGGGCGGCCATGTGTCCGGTTTTCCTGGGCATCAGGTCGCCAAGGATGCCAAAGCGGGGTCAGGCACGACTGGAAAATCAAGGAATTAAGGGGATTTAGCGAAAATTGGCTGGGGAACCTGGATTCGAACCAGGACTAACGGAGTCAGAGTCCGCTGGTCTACCGTTAACCTATTCCCCAAGGTGCGCTGTCGGGCGCTGCCCGTCGCGTCGGTGTGGCGGGCTTATAAACAAAACGGCGGCCAATGCAAATACCTTTTGGCAAAAAAATGCGATCTCGATGAGGCGGCAGGATTTTTGCACCGATTTGGGGGGCGAAGGTGCGCGGTGATGCCGCGCATTTGTGGCCGAGCGGCAGCGATGAGCGAGCCGAGGCAGAGGGCCTGAGCGTAACGGTGTCCGCAGAGTTGGCCGCATCCGGGCTTAGCCCTTGGCGACGCAGTCAAAAACAGTTTGGCGAATGGGGTTTGCGCTGGTACAGTCGCGCCAACGAAAAATCGAGAGAGCGCCTTGAGCGGCCCAAGGGCTTGCGCGGCGCCATGGTTGAGACAAGTGAAAGACCCCGATCACGGCGAAAAGCCGTCCGAATCCGGGGCGTCGGCAGCAGGCCGCAGTGATGGATCGAAGCTCGGTCCGCGCAACGGCAAGGGCAAGCGGAAACGACGCAAGTCGTCTGCTTCGCCGTCTGCAATTGCCAGCCAGTCCGGCACTGCCGGCATGGCAGGGCGTCCCGCAGGACAGAACGATGCGGAACCGGCGCGCAAGCGCAAACGGCGTCGTCGTTCGAAATCCGCAAAACAACAGGCCACAGGCGCGTCCGCGCAACAGGGGGGCAGCGCGCAACTCGTCGAGCCGTCGCTCGGTGAGCGCAAGGGCCACAAGCGCGGCAAGAAGGCGCGGCATCGTCGTGGCCTCCAGGGTCGTCCGCTGACGAGCGGCGAGCGCCAGCCGGTACAGCAAAGGACTGCCGATGGCGGCAATGCGCGGTCCGCGGCCTCCGCTTCCAATGGGCAGGCGACGTCACAGCCGCGGCCGGGCCAGCGCGCCGATCAGCCGCGCACGCCCTATGTTGCCGCCAGCGAACCGCCGGCACCGCTTTATGCTGCGCTCGACCTCGGCACCAACAATTGCCGCCTGCTGATCGCGCAGCCGACGCGCCCGGGCCAATTCCGGGTGGTCGATGCCTTTTCGCGCATCGTTCGCCTGGGTGAGGGGCTCGGTGCCAGCGGCCGGTTGTCGGACGAGGCGATGGAGCGCGCGGTCGAGGCGTTGAAGATCTGCGCCTCGAAGCTCGGCGCCCGCACGATTCGCCGCAGCCGATTGATCGCGACGGAAGCGGCGCGTGCCGCCGAAAACGGCGAGAGCTTCCTCGAGCGGGTGGCGCGCGAAACCGGGCTGGAACTGGAGATCATCAACCGCGAAACCGAGGCGCGGCTTGCCGTCTCCGGCTGCTCGTCGCTCGTCGACCGCGAGACGCGTTCGGTGGTGCTCTTCGATATCGGCGGTGGTTCGTCGGAGATTGCCGTCATCCGGATCGGTGATTCGCGCTCGAACCGGCTCGCCAACCACATCACCCATTGGACCTCGCTGCCGGTTGGCGTCGTCACGCTCTCGGAGCGCCATGGTGGCCAGCATGTGACGCCGGTAAGCTTCGAGGCGATGGTGAAAGAGGTTGAGGGCATGCTTGCCCGCTTCGAAAGCCCACCGGTCGAGGCGCTGGCAAACGGCGCTTGCGGCAGTGGCTTCCACCTGATCGGCACGTCGGGCACGGTCACCACGCTTGCCGGCGTGCATCTCGACCTGCCGCGCTACGATCGCCGCCGCGTCGATGGCCTGTGGCTCACCGACGACGAGGTTTCGGCCATGCAGGCGCGCCTGCTCTCCTGGGACTTCAATGCGCGCGCCGCCAATCCCTGCATCGGTCCGGATCGCGCCGACCTAGTGCTTGCAGGCTGCGCAATTCTCGAGGCTATCCGCCGCCGCTGGCCGTCGACGCGCATGCGTGTTGCCGACCGCGGCCTGCGCGAGGGGCTGCTGACCGATATGATGGCGGATGACGGAGCCTGGCGCCGCGCGCGGCCGCGCCGTCACCAGCGCGGCGCCAATGCCGGCAGCCAGGAAGGAAACAAGGCATGACGAAACCCCCAGTTGGCGGCAACCGCAGCGGCCGCAAGCTTGGCCAGAAGGTCAAGAAGGGCAAGCTCAAGGCATCATCCCGCCGCTGGCTGGAGCGCCACATCAACGATCCCTACGTGCAGCGCGCCCAGCTCGAGGGCTATCGCGCCCGCGCGGCCTTCAAGCTCCTGGAGATCGACGAGAAGCACAAGATCCTGAACGGCGCCCGCCGCATCATCGACCTTGGTGCTGCCCCCGGAAGCTGGTCGCAGATTGCCGCCAAGGTCACCAATTCGACCGATGCCGATCCGCGCGTCGCCGCGATCGATTTCCTCGAAGTGGATCCGATCCCGGGTGTGCGAATCCTGCAGATGGATTTCCTCGACCCGGAAGCGCCAGGCAAACTCAAGGAAGCGATCGGCGGCACCCCGGACCTGGTCATCTCCGACATGGCGGCGCCGACGACAGGCCATCGCCAGACCGACCACCTGCGTACCATGCATCTCTGCGAGGTCGCCGCCTATTTCGCGGTCGACGTGCTCGCCGAGGGTGGGCATTTTCTGGCGAAGACCTTCCAGGGCGGAACGGAGCGCGACCTGCTCAACATGCTCAAGCAGAATTTCCGCCAGGTCATCCATGTGAAACCGGCGTCGTCGCGCGCCGAATCGGTCGAAATGTTCCTGCTCGCCAAGGGCTTCAAGGGACGCCAGAAGACCGGCAGCGAGACGGAAACCGAAGACGAGGCGGCTGAATAGCATGCTGCTCTACGTGACCGTCGGCACAAACGATCTCGAGCGCGCCGGCTCCTTCTATGATGCGGTGCTGCCGGCGCTCGGCTACCGCCGCCAGCGGCAGGATGAGACCGAGATCGGTTATGGCTCCGAGGGCGACCGCATCCGTTTCTGGGTGGTGACGCCCTTCAATCGCGAGCCGGCCACCTATGGCAATGGTGTGAGCATCGCGCTTGACGCCGAGTCGCGCTCGGCCGTCGATGCCTTCCACGCGGCAGCCCTTGCCAATGGCGGCACCGACGAGGGCGCGCCGGGGCCGCGTCCGTTCCATGCGAATTTTTACGGCACCTGGGTTCGCGATCTCGACGGCAACAAGATCGCCGCCGTCTGCGAGCGTCCGGAATAGCTGTCACAAGAGGCGCCTTGCTTCGCACGAAGTCGCCACTTGAAGTTCCGATATTTCCTTACTTGCCCGCGGCCGACTCGACTTCGCGCACCGGCAGCCGGTGCCCGGAAACCGAGGCGCCGGCGTTCTTCGCCATGGTGAGGAACGGGATCGCCGCGATCAGGTTGGCGCCGGCGATGATCATGAAGGCGGTGTGGAAATCGTCGAGCTGCAGCGGAGCTCCGCTGAGCTTGGTCTCGATTTCGAGGATCGCGCCGGCAACGGCGACGCCGAGCGCCAGGCTGATCTGCTGCAGCACCGCGCTCATCGAAGTCGCCTTGCTGGCATCCGCGTCGTCGATGTCCGCGAAGGAGAGCGCATTGACGCTGGTAAAGAAGAACGAACGGGCAAAGCCTGCAATCAGCAAGATGGTGATCATCAGCAGGTAGGGCGTGGCCGGCGTGAAGAAGCCGTTGGCGAAGGTGGTGATCGCGGCGAGGATTGCGGCGAGGATCAGTGTCGTGCGGAAGCCGGCGAAGGCGAGCACGCGCCGCGCGTAGAACTTGGTGGTGATCGCGCCGACCGCGCCGATGAAGGTGATGAGGCCGGACTGGAACGGATTGAGTCCGAAGCCGACCTGCAGCATCAGGGGCATCAGGAAGGGCACCGCGCCGACCGAGATGCGAAAGATCGTGCCGCCGATCGAGGCGGCGCGAAACGCGCTGTCTTTGAAGAGATTGAGATCGAGAACCGGCGCCGGATGGCGCCGCGCATGACGGATATAGAGCAGCGCTGAAAGCGTGCCGACCGCCACCGAAGCGATGCCGACGGCAGGCGGTAGAGCCGGCAGGCTGATCACGGAGAGACCGAAGACGATGCCGGACGCGGCAATTCCGCCGAGCACGAAACCGAGCACATCGACCGGTGGCGGATCCCGCGGCTCCATGGTCGGCAGGTAGATGCCGGAGAGGATATAGCCGGCGATGCCGACAGGCACGTTGATCAGGAAGATCCAGTGCCAGGAGAAATAGGTGGTGATGAAGCCGCCGAGCGGCGGCCCGGCGAGCGGTCCGACAAGCGCCGGGATCGTGAGAAGCGCCATGGCCGAGACGAGTTCGCTGCGGGGCGTGCCGCGCACCAGCACCAAGCGGGCGACCGGCGTCATCATCGCGCCGCCCATGCCCTGCAGAAAGCGCGAGAAGACGAAGGCGACGAGGCTGTTGGAGATGGCGCAGAGAACAGAGCCGGCGATGAAGACGAGGATCGCCGCGCGAAAAATCTTCTTGGCGCCGAAGCGGTCGGCCATCCAGCCGCTTAAGGGAATGAAGATCGCCAGCGCCACCATATAGGCCGTCAGCGCCAGCTTGAGGGTGATCGGCCCGACGCCGATGTCGCGGGCGATGGCCGGCAGCGACGTGGAGATTACGGTGGAATCCATCTGCTCCATGAAGAGAGCGACGGCGAGGATCATCGGGACGATACGGTTCATGGAATGGTGCTTCGGAGACAGTCAGCGATGGCGAGAAGCTAATGCCGGTGATGGCTTTTGTCGGGAAAAACCGGTGATTGCGGATCAAAAGCCTGTGATCCCGGCTGGCTTTTGCTGTCAAGACGCTACTTCTGGCCCGGTCGTCCATGGGGCAAGGGCATGATGCTGACGGCCGATACCGCCAACCATTACGTGCTGTCGCTGCAGCGCCCGGATTGGGAAGCGCGTTTCGACATGGGCAAGGCGAAGGCGGCAGAGACGCGCCGCAGGGCTTTCGACAGGATCGCCGGCGAGCGGCCCTTCATCGGCTACCGCATGCCTTTCCCGGCCGTCGGCTTCGTCGAGAAACAGGGCGAGGGCTGTCGCTTCGTGCCCGTCAGCTATCGGCTCGATATCTGAGCGACTCCCGGGCCGCGTCTCGCGAAATTGCTGCCCTGCAACAAATATCGGCCGCAGGCGGGACATTTCCCGGCTTTGGCTATTTTCATCCTGACATATCCGTGTTACGAGCCCTCGCCAACTTCCAAGACACGCTTTGAAGTCACCCGGTGGACAAATCGCAGCCCGTCCCCGGGGGTTTTCGTTTATTGAAGGGAATTGGCCATGGCGCGCATCATCGAAACGGCAACTGGTCTGGAGGCTTTGACCTTCGACGACGTTCTGCTCCTGCCCGGACATTCCGAAGTCATGCCGGGTCAGACCAACATCGCGACCACCATTGCGCAGGACATCGACCTCAACCTGCCGATCCTGTCGTCGGCGATGGACACGGTGACCGAGGGCCGCCTCGCGATCGCCATGGCACAGGCCGGCGGCATCGGCGTCATCCACCGCAACCTGACGCCGGCCGAACAGGCCGAAGAGGTCCGTCAGGTCAAGAAGTTCGAAAGCGGCATGGTCGTCAATCCGGTGACGATCGGCCCCGAAGCCACGCTCGCCGACGCGTTGGGCCTGATGAAGCAGCACGGCATTTCCGGCATCCCGGTCGTCGAGAACGGTGGCGCCGGCGGCCAGAAACAGGGCCGCCTCGTCGGCATCCTCACCAACCGCGACGTTCGCTTCGCGTCGGATCCGAACCAGAAGATCCATGAGCTGATGACCCATGAGAATCTGGTCACGGTCAAGGAAAGCGTCGACCAGCAGGAGGCGAAGCGGCTTCTTCACAAGCACCGCATCGAGAAGCTGCTGGTCGTCGACGCCGCCGGCCGCTGCGTCGGTCTGATCACTGTCAAGGACATCGAGAAGGCGCAGCTCAATCCGAACGCCTCGAAGGACGCGCAAGGTCGCCTTCGCGCCGCCGCCGCCATTTCGGTCGGCGATGACGGCTACGAACGCGCCGAGCGGCTGATCGATGCCGGCGTCGACCTGATCGTCGTCGACACCGCCCACGGCCATTCGCAGCGCGTTCTCGATGCCGTTGGTCGCGTCAAGAAGCTCTCGAACTCGGTTCGCATCATGGCCGGCAACGTCGCCACCGCCGCCGGCACCAAGGCGTTGATCGATGCCGGTGCGGATGCGGTCAAGGTCGGTATCGGCCCGGGCTCGATCTGCACCACCCGCATCGTTGCCGGTGTCGGTGTTCCGCAGCTCGCCGCGATCATGAGCGCCGTCGAAGCCGCACAGGCGGCCGGCATTCCCGTCATCGCCGACGGCGGCATCAAGTTCTCCGGCGACCTCGCCAAGGCGATCGCCGCCGGCGCTTCGGCCGTCATGATCGGCTCGCTGCTTGCCGGCACCGATGAAAGCCCGGGCGAAGTGTTCCTCTATCAGGGCCGTTCGTTCAAGGCCTATCGCGGCATGGGGTCCGTCGGCGCCATGGCCCGCGGCTCGGCGGACCGCTACTTCCAGGCGGAAGTGCGCGATACGCTGAAGCTGGTTCCGGAAGGCATCGAAGGCCAGGTTCCCTACAAGGGCCCGGTTGCAGGCGTGCTGCACCAGCTCGCCGGCGGCCTCAAGGCGTCCATGGGCTATGTCGGCGGCCCGACCATCAAGGAATACCAGGAGCGCGCCCAGTTCGTGCGTATCTCCGGCGCCGGCCTTCGCGAAAGCCACGCCCATGACGTGACGATCACCCGCGAGAGCCCGAACTATCCGGGCGCGCACTGATCGCGACTACATCCGAAGGGCGCCGCGAGATCTCGCGGCGCCCTTCGCCTTTTCAGATCAAGTTTTTTCAGAAAGCCTATTTCAGGGAGCGGTGCATGACGGGTTTCGAGATCTTCTGGCCGATCGTGGTCCATGTTCTTCTCGTCTTCTGCCTCTACGCTCTCCTCTCCTTCCGTCGGATGAGGCTTGTCCGCGCCGGCAAGGTGCACGCGGCCCAGTTTCGCGAGAACCGCGATGAGCCGGGCGAAAGCCTGGTGGTGAAGAACAGCATCGCCAACCAGTTCGAACTGCCGGTTCTCTTCTACTTCTGCTGCGTGCTGCTCTACATCACCGAGGCCGACAACATCGTCTCGCTGGGGCTTGCCTGGCTTTTCGTCGTGCTGCGCTATGCGCACGCCTTCGTGCATGTCACCAGCAACCGCATCCGTTATCGCCGCCCGCTGTTCATGGCGGGCGTCGCGACGCTCTTCGCCCTGTGGGTGTGGCTTGCCGTCTGGATGGCGATGAGCTGATCCCGACTTACGTTTCGACTGGCGCAGATCTGAGACAGTTTGCCAAAGTGATCTTCGCGCACTGATACGCATCAAGTACCCGGTGCTGCTCTTGCGGGTAGTCTGCCGACGTTGGACGACAACGTATCGGAGGACGAGATGACCGCAACGATGAAAGCCGCCGTGGTGCGCGAATTCGGCAAGCCGCTGGCAATCGAGGAGGTGCCGATACCGGAGCCGGGCCCCGGCCAGGTGCTGATCAAATACGAGGCGACCGGCGTCTGCCATACGGACCTGCACGCGGCCAACGGCGACTGGCCGGTCAAGCCGAAGCCGCCCTTCATCCCCGGACACGAAGGCGTCGGCTATGTCGCCAAGCTCGGCAGCGGCGTCGCGCGCCTGAAGGAAGGCGACCGCGTCGGCGTGCCGTGGCTGCACACGGCCTGCGGCGGCTGCACGCCCTGCCGCACCGGCTGGGAGACGCTCTGCGGCAGCCAGCAGAACACAGGCTACTCCGTCAACGGCACCTTTGCCCAATATGGCCTTGCCGATCCGGATTTCGTCGGGCGCCTGCCGGCAAAGCTTGAATTCGGACCGGCCGCGCCGATCCTCTGCGCCGGCGTCACCGTCTACAAGGGCCTGAAGGAGACCGAAGTGCGTCCTGGCGAATGGGCGTTGATCTCCGGCATCGGTGGGCTCGGCCACATGGCGGTGCAATACGCCAAGGCGATGGGCATGCATGTCGCCGCCGTCGATATCTTTCCGGAGAAGCTGGCGCTGGCGAGAAAGCTTGGTGCCGATCTCGTCGTCGACGCGCGCGACAAGGATGCAGTCGATCAGGTCCAAAAGGCGACCGGCGGCGTGCATGGAGCGCTGGTGACGGCGGTGGCGCCCAAGGCGATGGAGCAGGCGTTTAATATGCTGCGCTCCAAGGGAACCATGGCGCTGGTCGGCCTGCCGCCGGGCCAGATGTGCCTGCCGATCTTCGATACGGTGCTGAAGCGCATCACCATCCGCGGTTCCATCGTCGGCACACGCCAGGACCTCGAGGAGTCGCTGGAGTTCGCCGGCGAAGGCAAGGTCGCCTCGCATTTCAGCTGGGACAAGATCGAGAACATCAACGCGATCTTTGCGCGCATGGAAGAAGGCAAGATAGACGGCCGGATCGTGCTCGACCTCAACGGCTGAGGCCGTTCACGATTGGTAACGCAAGTTTGTCTGTTCCACTCCGTCCGCGCACCTATTCTGTCGCGGGCGGTTCTGTCTGCCGCCACGGGAGAACGAAACCGAAGGAGGCCGACATGCAGGAACTGAGAATTACGCAAGCGATGATCGACGCCTATGACGAATACACGCATCTGACCCTCGATCGCCGTCGCTTCATGGAAAAGCTGACCGGGCTGGCCGGCTCTGCCGCCGCGGCAGCGGCGATCGCGCCGCTGCTTGCTGCCAACGGCGCCAAGGCGGAGATCATTGCTGCGACCGACACACGGGTCGCCGGCGAGGACATTACCTATCCCGGTGCGGCCGGCGACATGAAAGGCTATCTCGTTCGCCCGGCGCAAATGAGAGGCAAGCTGCCGGCGGTGATCGTCATTCATGAAAACCGCGGGCTCAATCCGCATATCCGCGACATTGCGCGGCGCGTGGCGCTCGAAGGCTTCCTGGCGCTCGCCCCCGACTTCCTGTCGCCGTCGGGCGGGACGCCGACGGACGAGGACAAGGCGCGCGAGATGATCGGCGCGCTGGATGCGGCAGCAACGACGGCGAATGCAGTGGCGACCGTGGCTTTCCTGCAAGGGCATCAGCAATCGACAGGGAACGTCGGTGCCATCGGCTTCTGCTGGGGAGGAGGCCTCGTCAATCGGCTCGCCGTCGGCTCGCCCGATCTCAAGGCCGGCGTTGCCTACTACGGCGCCCAGCCCAAGGCGGAGGAAGTACCGAAGATCAAAGCCGCCCTGCTGCTGCACTATGCCAGGCTCGACGAGCGTATCAATGCCGGCATCGACGCCTATCGCAAGGCACTCAACGACAATGGCAAGGACGCGACGATCTACGTCTATGACGGCGTCAACCATGCATTCAATAACGACACCTCGGCGGCGCGCTATGACAAGGCTGCGGCCGATCTCGCCTGGGGCCGGACGGTCGAGTTCCTGAAGGCCAAGCTCGCCTGAGTATTGGTTTCGCTCAGGCGGCCGCCGCCCGGATGATATCGTCGGCGCAGCCGCTGATGGCCGCCGCGAGCGCCTCCATGTCGCGCTCGCGCGGGCTGCTGCGGCGCCAGACGAGGCCGATCTCGCGGGCCGGTTCGGGGGCCGCGAACGGCACGATGCGGATCGAGTTGCGCGCGGCCTCGGTCGCAATGGCAATTTCGGGGATCAGCGTCATGCCCATGCCGTTGGCGACCATCTGCAGGAGCGTCGTCATCGACGTGGCACCGAAGCTGACAAGGCGCCGCTTGCCGGCCGTGCTGCAGACGGCCAGTGCCTGGTCGCGCAGGCAGTGGCCTTCCTCCAGCAGCAGCAACTGTTCGACGTCGACCTGGTCTTCGGTCAGCGGCGACATCAGGATGTTGCGCTCATCGTCGGCCATCGCCATGTAGAACCGGTCGGAGAAGAGCGGCTTCGTCGCAAGTCCTTCCGCGTCGATCGGCAGCGCCGCAACGACCGCGTCGAGCAGACCTTCGCCGAGATCGCCAACCAGCCGCGATGTCACCGATTCCTTCAATTCGATCTCGATTGCCGGATAGACGCTGCGCAGATGCGGCACCAGTCGCGGCACGAGGTAGGGGGCAAGCGTCGGGATGACGCCGATGCGGATCCGTCCTTCGAGCGTCCCGGCGCTGGCGCGCGCGCTCTGCTCGAGCAGATCCACCTCGGCGAGGATGGCGCGGGCGCGGGCCAGCACTTCCTCGCCCTTGCGGGTGAGGAAAACACCGCTGCGGCTGCGCTCCACCAGTTTCACGCCGAGGTGGGTTTCCATTTCCATGATCTGGGCGGAGAGCGCCGGCTGGCTGACGTGAACGAGTTCGGCGGCCTTGCCGAAGTGGCGAACGGAGGCAAGCGCCTCGAAGTAGCGCATCTGTCGGAGTGTAAGCATGATAGGAATCCCCTATCAAATTTGAGTTCAAATGCAATCGGAGATTATCGTCGGCGATAAAAAGCGGGTGCGCCAAGGTGGCCGGGCCGCGCTCCGGACCCGCGAAGCGGATATGATGGGCGCGGCCACGGAACAGGCCGCAGGGTGCGCTGCCGTGGACAGCCGCAGAGAAAAAGGCCACTCGCTCCTCCGATCGCGTGGCCTTTCTTTTTGTTTCTCGCCGTTCTTACCAGCCGGGCAGCATGTGGCTCTGCCGCAGGCGGGGATAGCGTGGGAAGCCCTTGATATCGGCATCGATATCGTCATTGGTGCTGATCGGCGTGATATTGTCGAGGCAGGCGGTGATGTGGTTGCTGATCGCATTCGAAAGCGAGGGCGACAGACCCGGACGCTTCATGATGCCGATCTGCACCGGCGCCAGCGCCGGGAAGCCGTCGGCGAGCGTCAGTACCTTCATGCCCGGACGGAGTGCTGATTCCGGCAGGACCGATACGGCCATGCCGGCCAGCACCGCGGCAGCGACCACCGTCGAAGACCAGCTCGTGAACAGGATCTGATATTCCCGCCCGGTCGCATCGAGCGCCGCGCAGGCGGCCTGCCGCCACAGGCAGTCACGTCGCCCGACGGCGAGCGGGATCGGTGCGTTCTCCGGCAGAGGATGGTTGATCGAGCTAACCCAGCAGAGCGGCTCGGTGCGGACGACATCGGAAGCGCGGGCGCGCGGATTGTGCGTGACCAGCGCAATGTCGAGGTCGCCCTTGGCCATCTTCTCGGCGAGATCCACGGAGGGTTCGCAGACGATATAGAGCTCGACATTCGGATGCGTCTTGGCGAAGCGCATGACGATCTCGGGCATATAGCGGTCGGCGTAATCGTCGGGCGTGCCGATGCGCAGCGTGCCTTCGAGGCGATTGTCGTCGAAGGAAGCGATCGCTTCGTTGTTGAGGCGGATCATCCGGCGAGCGAAATTGAGCAGCCGGTCGCCCTCGACGGTCAGCCGGTTGCCGCGCCCGTCCTTCATGAAAAGCGGCTTGCCGATGCGCTCTTCCAGGCGGCGCATCTGCATCGACACGGCGGATTGGGTCTTGAAGACCCGGTCGGCCGCCTTGGTGAAGCTACCCGTGTCGGCGATCGCGACAAAGGTCTGGAGCTGGTCGATATCGAGCGGTGCGGACATGGCCGTGAAGCATCCATAAGATTGTTTGATGAATATCATTAAAAACATTCGTTGGACTGATCAATAAGGATTTGCGATCTATTAGTGGCAATTTCATCGATCCCCGGCCGGCAATTTCGCCGGCGATTCCCAAGCTCTTTGGCCCGCCCCTGCGTTTGACCTCCCCGCAGGGGATGGGCCTCTTCGTGCCTGAAAAAAGGAGTACCGTCATGCGCACGACTCACGTCCTCGATCTCGACCTCGTTGCAGGAAAGCAGTCCCATGCCTCCCGCGCCGTCGGCGTCGCAGGGATGCTGACGTCCGTATGGCGCCAACTGCGAAACCGACATGCGATCGGCCGTCTGAACGACCTGGATGACCGCCAGCTCCTCGATATGGGGCTGAAGCGAGAAGATGTGCGCGAGGCGATCACCTCGCCCTTTTTCGACAATCCGGCGAGCTATCTGACCCGCGCCTCGCGAAACCGGGCGAGCCTCTTCTACAAGGGGATCCGCCACGACTGACCGTTGACGAGTTGAAGCGGGGTGAAGGCGGGAAGCCGCGCATCCTCGGTCCGCTTCACGGCGCATCCCGCCGCTTAGGGTGTGCCAGTCGAGCATGATCCGCGAAAGCCTGCCGCCGCCGCGGATCATGCTGCGAATTTCAAGTTCGGTGCTGCCGATCGCCAGAGGTCGCGCGCCCAAACTTTCCCCGCAGGGTAGAGCCAATAGACCCTGCCGCTTGGCCCGGTACATGACCAAGACATGTACCGGGCCTTTTTCTTTTGCTCAGGGGCGCGCGTGCTCAGGCGCAGAAGCTTGCGCCGGCCGACGGGACATGGACAGGGAAGGGGCGTTTCAGCTCTTTGTGCCGGGCCCGGTCTTGTAGACGTCGAACAGAGCCTCGACGTTCTTCTGGTATTCCTTCTGCATTTCCAGCCCGGTGTCGAACATGCTGTTCATTACCTGGGAGAACTGGGCAAGCGCCGGATTGTCCGGTGCCGGCTTCTGCGCGCCGGTGGCGCCCGCCTGCATCATATCCTGAAACGCCTTGACGAAAGGGTTGTCGGCAAAGACGTCCGGCGTCTTCGGCTTCTCTTCCTTCTTGGCCATGCCGAAGAAGCCCTGCATCGCCTGCGTGAAGGGGTTGTCGAAGGGGTTCGGTTGCGGCTCCGGCTTCTTGGCAAAGCCGGCCGCTTCCATCCACTGGCGCATCGCCGCTGCCATCGGGTTGTTGGCGAAGGCGTCGCTTGCGGCGGCGAATTGCCCGGTCGTCTGCTTGAACAGCCCGCCCATCAGCGTATCGGCCATGACCGGCAGCATCTGCTTGTAGATCTCCTGGCTGATGCCGGTGACCTGGGCGGCCTGCGCGGCGATCGCGCGCGACATTTCCTTCGAACCGAACAACTGTCCGAGAACACCATTGCCGTCGACCATGCCCTGCGGCGTGAAAGCCTGGCTCATGTCTTCGAAGTATTTGGCATAGTTGCCGCTGCCGAGCGCCGTCAGCAGCGCGCCGAAATCATAAGGATTGGCCGTGTTGCGCTTGAAGGCGGCCGAAAAGGCCGGCAGCAACGCCGCCGTCGCCTTCGTCATCTGCTCCTGGGCGAGGCCGAATTGTTGAGCCATCAGTTCGATGGCCTTGCCGTTCTGCGCCTGTGCGAACATGTCAAAAAGCGGTGCCATGCCAGTTCCCCTTCGGCATCTCGACGCGCGGCGCTGCAAGCGACGCATATCCTTGCACTATAACGGGAAATCGGGGGCTGGAAACCGCTTTTTGAGAGCGCCCGGCGGGCGCCTCAATATTGGTACTCGGCGAAAACCGGTTCGACCGAGCCGTTCCAGCGACCGTTGTAGAGTGCCAACAGGTCTTCGGCGAGTGTCGCCTTCTTCGCGAGAACCTCGTCAAGCGGCGCCAGGAACTGGCTTTCGTCGATGCCTTCGCCGTTCAGCCGGTTGCGACGCTTGAGGCCGCCGCGCGAAATGGCGATGACCTCGCGGGCGATGTCGTAGAGATTGCCCGTACGGAACCTGGTCGCAAGCGCCTGCACGGGCACCGCGTCACGCATCGCGCTTACCTCCTCGAAGGTCCAGTCGCGCGTCAGGGTCTCGGCGGCAGCGAGCGCTTCGCGGTCGTAGAGCAGGCCGACCCAGAAGGCCGGCAGCGCGCAGATCCGCCGCCACGGACCGCCATCGGCGCCGCGCATTTCGAGGAAGCGCTTGAGCCGAACGTCGGGGAACAGTGTCGACAGATGGTTCGTCCAGTCACCCATGTTCGGCTGCCACTCGGCAATCTCGCCCTTGAGCGCACCGCCCATGAACTGGCGGAAGGTGACGTGGGTACAGTCATGGTAGTGGCCGTCGCGCACGACGAAGTACATCGGCACGTCGAGCGCCCATTCGACATAGTCGGCAAAGCCGAAATCCGGGCCGAAGGCGGATGGCAGCAGGCCGGCACGTTGATTGTCGGTGTCGCGCCAGATGTCGCCGCGCCAGGACAAGAGCCCGTTCGGCTTGCCGTCGGTAAACGGTGAGCTTGCGAAGAGCGCGGTCGCCAGCGGCTGCAGCTTCAGAGACACCTGCATCTTGCGGCGCATGTCCTCTTCCGAGGAGAAGTCGAGGTTCACCTGGATCGTGCAGGTGCGATACATCATGTCGAGGCCCTTGGTGCCGACCTTGGGCATATAGCGGCTCATGATGCCATAGCGCGATTTCGGCATGCGCGGCGTCTCGGCGAAGGTCCACTTCGGGCTGCCGCCGATGCCGAGGAAACGGATGCCGAGCGGCTCGGCGATTTCGCGCAGTGCGGCGAGGTGCTGGTTCGATTCCTTGCAGGTCTGGTGCAGGTTTTCGAGCGGCGCACCGGAAAGCTCGAACTGGCCGCCCGGCTCGAGCGAAATCGCGCCGTTGCCCGATTGTTCGGCGAGGCCGATGATGTTGCCTTCGTCGACGATCGGCTCCCAGCCGCTCTTGGCGGCCATGCCGTTCAGGAGCGCCTGGATGCTGGCCTCGCCGAAATAGGGGACGGGGCTGTTGTCCGCCTTAAAGAAGGCGAACTTTTCGTGCTCCGTGCCGATCCGGAACCGCTCCACCGGTTTCGAACCTGCTGCCAGGTAGGCGGTCAGGTCAGCGATAGAGGTTACCGGCGTCTGGTCGGTGGTATCTCGGGCCATGAGCGTCTTCTTTTGTTTGGACGGCTCTCGCTGGATCGCGGGAGTTGGTGGAGGCTGCTTGAACCGTAATCAGGTGCGGTGCAAGTCAATTTCTTTCAAGATCTCATCAAAAAAAGTAGGACGATTGCTTGCGCTGGAGCAAGCTCCCTGGATCGAGCTATCGTCGATCCAACCCTACCTTGTCTTGAGAGATCCCACTTCTTTTAGGGGAACGAGCGGTATCTGGTCTGCTCCGGAACGACCGGCTATCGCCAGTCGCCGACCGTCGCCTGGATGACCGCCATGGCCGCGACTGCGGCGGTATCGGCCCTGAGGATTCGCGGTCCAAGCGGAATGCTGCTGACAAAGTCGAGGCTGCGTAGCAGCGTCCGCTCACCTTCCGAGAAACCGCCTTCGGGACCGATCAGCAGAGCGAGTTTCTTTTCCTCGACGGCCGAGAGGATCGGCAACGGGTTCTGGCTGTCGCTGCCTTCGTCACAGAAAATGATGCGCCGGTCGCCGGGCCAGGCGGAAAGCACGTCCTCCAGCCGGCGCGGCTCCTCGACATCGGGAATGCCGAGCACACCACATTGTTCGGCCGCCTCGATGACATTGGCGCGGACCCGATCGATATTGCCGAGCTTGCCTTGCACATGCTGCGTCATGACGGGCTGCAGCACGCCTGCGCCCATTTCGACGGCCTTCTGCACGAGATAGTCGAGCCTGCCGACCTTGAGGGGTGCGAAAAGATAGACGAGATCGCAGGGTTCCGGCTGCGGCCGGGTCTGTTCGATGGCGGTCAGCACCAGCTTCTTCCTGCTGGCGAAGGAGAGTTCCGCACGCCACTCGCCGTCACGTCCGTTGAAGACGAGGATCGAGGAACCCTCTTCATAGCGCAGCACATTCACCAGATAGTTGAACTGCTCCTTGGTCGCCTCATGGGCGGAGCCCGTGTCAAGGGGATGTTCGACGAACAGTCGCTGCATGCGAAAATTGGCGCGCATAGGGAGTGCCTTCACATGAAAATGCCGGAGAGAATGAAGTAGAGGACGGCCGATAGCGCTGCCGAGGCGGGAACGGTGATGATCCAGGCGCCGACGATCGTCAGGAAGTGCGAGCGGCGTACGAGGCGCCGGCGTCGGACTTCGGCGAAGTTGGTTTCCGCCGTTTCCATGAAGTCGGTCTGTCCTGTCCGCTCCCGGACAAACTGCATGCGGCGTTTGGAATTGCGGATGTACCATTCGCGGAAGAAACCGACGCCGAAGACGGCGCCGACGGCCGTGTGCGTAGAGCTGATCGGCAGTCCGAGCGCCGATGCCAGCAGCACCGTGACGGCGGTGGCGAGCGCGACGCAAAAGGCGCGCATCGGATTGAGCTTGGTGATCTCCTCACCGACGACGCGAATGAGCTTCGGTCCATAGAGCAGCAGACCGATCGAGATGCCGAGCGCGCCGATCGCCAGTTCCCACAGGGGAGCCGGCGATTTCTCCGTCGCAATGACCCCGTCCAAGGCCGAAACGATCGCGGACAAGGGGCCGATCGCGTTGGAGACGTCGTTGGCGCCGTGGGCGAAGGAGAGCAGCGCCGCGGCCAGAATGAGCGGCGCACGGAACAGCTTGCGAAGCGACTGGTTGCGGTTGTCCAGCCCCTCGGACTGTCTGTAGATCCAAGGCTTGGTCAGAAAATAGATGATGGTGCCGATGACGGCGCCCAGGCCGAGTCCCGTTGGCAAGGAGATTGAGGCCACCTGGACCAGGGCGATCTCCGCGAGATATGCGGTAAAGGAGCCCGCGGTGACACCAAGAATGACCGGCATCCACCGCCTTGCGGCGGCGATCTTGTCCTCGCGATAGATGATGAATTCCTTGAGGAAGGCGAGGAAAGTGGCGGCAATCGTGCCTCCCAGCAGCGGCGAGACCGACCAGCTGAGCGTGATGCCGGCGAGCGACCACCATTGGACGCTGGAAAAACCGGCAGCCGCGATGCCCGCTCCGACGATGCCGCCGATGATCGAGTGCGTGGTCGAAACCGGCGCGCCGGAATAGGTGGCGATGTTGATCCAGGCCGCCGAAGAGGCCAGCGCCGCCATCATGATCCAGACGATCGCCTGCGGACCGAGCACGCCTTCTCCATAGACGATGCCGGCTTCGATCGTTAGCGCCACCTCCCGCCCGGCAAGCATTGCGCCGGCAATTTCAAAGACGGCGGCGATGGCAAGTGCGGTCGTCATCGACATCGCCTTGGCGCCGACGGCAGCGCCGACGTTGTTGGTCACGTCGTTCGCACCGATGTTCATGGCCATGTAGCCGGCGATGGCAGCCGCGGCGATGATGATCGGCGCGGTCGCGGAACTTGTCACGAAGCTCGCGGCAAAGGCCATGCTGAGCAGCAGAAAGAGGCCGGCGAGTGCCGGCGCCGCCAGGCTGCGGCGGACATGCTGCGATGCCTCTTCGGCAAGGCTGAGCTTGTCGAGATCTTTGTCGATCGTCTGTTTTGCGAGGCGTATGCGCGGCTGTGCCACTGCCTGGAACTCCATTGTCATCATGGCCACTAAGGCCACTGCAACATGCATTCAAGTGGATTTGATGGACATCGGCGCCCGCGCGTCCGGGACCCGCGTTGAGGGGCATTGGATGCCCTACAGCGCAGCGCGTCTTTTAAGACGCGCAAAGGGCGCTGTAGACTTTGATTTGCTGCATGTCTTCGTCCTCAAATCGCGTTCGATTTAAGGAGACATGCAGTAGGGGTTACCTGGAAGGTTAGCCGTTCGCCGCCTTCGGCATCGGCGCAGACGACGCGACCGTGCGTTCGCCAAAGGCGAGAATGAGGTCTTTCAGCGACGGCTCGGCCACTCGCGAAGCGGCTTCCTTGTAGTCGACCCATTCGAGCTGCCTGCGGCCTTCCTCGGGGAAGTGCTTGCAGAGGTCGTCGACTTCGAGGGCATGAACCTGCACCTTGACCGAGATCTTCAGGCCGTGGTCCATGCGCTTTTGGTAAAGATAGAACCCGATCGTCGACTTTTGCACATGGCCTTTGACGCCAGCCTCCTCGTAGGCCTCGCGCTCGGCCACTTCGTGGGCGCGCTTGCCCTGCATCGGCCATCCCTTGGGAATGACCCAGCGACCGGTGTCGCGGCTGGTAATCATGAGAATTTCGAGGGCCTTGGTCTTCTTGCGGATCCGATAGCAGAGCGCAGCATATTGCATGCGCGCCGGGCGGCGCAGCATCAACTGGACATCGGATGCGAGTCTGTTCAAGAAGTTCAAGGTCGTCTGCGCTCCTCTCGGCGAATCAGTGTTTTTGTTTTCTGTCAAAGCCAGTATGGCAGCGTCCTGTTGCGTGTAAATGTTGCCGCCAGCGGGCAGCCGGATATGCGGTCAGCTTTCCGCTGAACTGTGGTCCAGATACGACAGGATATGGTGATTTCGCGGCGCTTTACCAAGCGCCGGCAACCGTGCGTAGGACTGGTCCATCAGCTCGCGCGGTCGCGCTGCTGCAGGCGCAGGCGGGCGATACGGTTCCATTCGCCGGTGCGTTCCGCCTCGCGGGTCGCGGCGGCAACGAAGTCGATATGGTTCTGCGACGCGGCCTTCGCCTTTGCCGGATCCCGCGCCATGATCGCATCGTAGATCGCCTCGTGCTGGGCAAGCAGCCGGTCGCGGGCGCCCGGCGCATCGAAAACCGAGTTGCGGTGGAAGAAAATGCCTTGCTGGAGCAGCCGATAGCAGGCGCGCAGCGTGTGCATCAGGATGATGTTGTGGGCGCTTTCGCCGATTGCCTGGTGGAGCTCGATATCGGCCTCGAGTTCCGCGTCGAAGTCGCCGGCGGCGTGCGCCGTGCGCATGCGCTCGATGATCCTCGTCAGAATATCGCGGTCGAAATCCGTGGCCCGGGTGGCGGCCAGTTCCGCCGTCAGTCCTTCGAGCTCGCGTCTGTATTCGAGATAGTCCTGCGTCGCCTTGTGGTGGCGGGCGATGAGGTCGATCAGCGGCTTGGAGAAAATCTGCCCGACCACGTCGGCGACGAAAGTGCCGCCGCCGTGGCGGCTCTCGACGAGCCCGCGTCCTTCGAGCTCCTTGAGCGCCTCGCGCAGGATCGGCCTGGACACGTCGAAGCGCTTGGAAAGCTCCCTTTCGCCCGGCAGCCGGTCGCCGTCGCGCAGCACGCCTTCGAGAATCAGCAGCTCGATCTGCTGCACGACTTCGTCGGCCGTGCGGCTGTGGCTGATGCGGGCGAAGAGGTCGATCTGGTCGTCGGTCACGTCTTGGTCTCCCGGATCCCGGTGAAGTTCGGTCTCTTTGGCCAAAAATTCATCGTGATTCTCATAGGTTAGAGCGGGAGGGGGCGGAAAGCCGCACCCAGGTTCCTCACCCCGCACTGTGCCGCAATCTAGGCAGCTGGCACCAAGTGGTCAATTTGCTTGTCCACTTTGTGCGGCTGACAAAAGTCAAACTGCGGCAATGCGTCCTTTTTCTTTTGCTCGTTCGATTGATAAGAAAGTCGTGATGAACGCGTGAGGGGGACAAGAGCGCTTCATGGCAAAGGGTAGTTTTGCATTTCCGGTGGCGCCGATGCGCGCCTTGGCCTTGGGTGAGGTCCATTCGCGCCCCTATGCGCTGGTAACCACGCCGCGGGTGATCTTCCAACTCGCCTTCCTGACCGATGGCGGCTCGATCGTCGATCACGCCGTGCTCTCGGAGTTGTCGCGGGCACGCGGGATTGCGCCGCCGGGGCGGGACGCGAACCATCATGCGATATCCTGGGGGCAGGGCACGCTGCGCTGGGAGCGGCACACGGAATTCTCCACCTATTTCTGGGATGCACCGCCGCCGGAGAAGTTTGGCGGCGAGGTGCCGATCCACCCGTTTGGCGACGGATTTTCGCCGCCTGGCTCGCTGATCTCGGGTATCCGGCTGGAAATCCGGCCGGATACGCCGGAGAGCCGCGAGGCGATCGGGCTCTTCGATCCGACGAGCCTCTGCTACAGCGAAACCAAGAACGGCCAGGCGGTGATCGTCACCGATTTCCGCCAGAACGGCGACGGCCTGACCCAGATCCTGGTCATCGACCGCGGCATGACGGAGGCGGGCACCGGCGCGCTCGTCCAGCGCCTGCTCGACATCGAGACCTACCGAACTCTGGCGATGATGGGCCTGCCGCTCGCCCAGTCGCTGTCGCCGGAGATCCGCCGGACCGAGGACGGCTTGACCGGGATCACCCAGCGCATGAAGGAAAATGTGCGCGAGGAGGCCGACGACATGCTGGCCGAGATCACCCGGCTTGCCGCCGATCTCGAGGCGGGTGCGGCACTCAGCCTCTACCGCTTCGGCGCCAGCCGCGCCTATTACGGCATCGTGCAGGAGCGTATTCGCACGCTCGCCGAGACCCCGGTGCCGGGCTACGAGACGATCGGCACCTTCCTCGAACGGCGCTTGGCGCCGGCGATGCGCACCTGTCAGTCGGTCGAAGAGCGCCAGGCCAACCTGTCGCGCAAGCTTGCCCGCGCCACGGCTCTTCTCAGAAGCTGGGTCGATGTCGAACTCGAGCGGCAGAACAGCGCACTGCTGAATTCGATGGACCGGCGCGCCAAGCTGCAGCTGCGCCTGCAGCAAACGGTCGAAGGCCTGTCGGTCGCCGCCATTTCCTACTACGTCGTCGGGCTGTTCGGTTATCTCGCCAAGGCCGTCAGCCACGAGCTGCCGATCGATCCGGGCCTGCTCACCGGCCTTGCCGTTCCCTTCGCCGTTGCCGGCGTCTGGCTGATTGTGCGCCGCATCCGCCGCCATCACGAGGACAGCGAGCACAAGTAAGCAATTCCAGCAAAAGTGTGCCGCGGTTTTGCGTTCGGAATTGCGAGAAAAAAGCAATTCCAGCAAAAGTGTGCCGCGGTTTTGCTGGAATTGCGAGAAGCAAAAACCAGCCCAGGAACTATTGCTCCCAATAGGGGATCGGCCCGTAAAGTCCGGCCAGGTAGTCGATGAACAGCCGCACCTTGGCTGGCAGGAACTGGCGGCTCGGATAGACGGCCGAGAGCGTCAGGTGCTTCGAGCCTTCCCATTGCGGCAGCACCTGCACCAATTGCCCGCTGCGCAATTCCGGGCCGATATCCCAGGTGGAGCGGAGCGCAATGCCGGCGCCGGCGATGACGGCGGCGCGCACGATCTCGGAGGAGTTTGTCACGAGCGGCCCCTCCGGGTGCCAGACTAACGCCCCCTCCGGTCCTTCGAGCTTCCAGTTGTCGTTGTTGTGCGCCGGCAGGCAGAGATGGTTGGCGAGATCGCCGATCTCCTTCGGCGCGCCGTTGCGGGCGATGTATTCCGGCGAGGCGCAGAGCAGCCGACGCACCGGCGCAAGCTTCCTTGCCACCAGGGATGAATCCACCAGCTCGCCGATCCTGACTGCCATGTCGAAGCCTTCGGCGACGATATCCGTGAATTCGTCCGTCAGCACGATGTGCAGCTTCAGGTCCGGATGATCCTTCATGAACTTCGTCAGATGCGGCGCGATGTGCATCCGGCCGAAGGAGGTCGGCGCCGAAATCCGGAGCACGCCGAGCGCATGCGACGAACGCCCGGAGGCATAGGCCTCGGCCTCCTCGATGCCCGAGAGAATGCCGAGTACCCGGTCGTAGAATCCCTGGCCTGCTTCCGTCAGCGAGATCTGGCGCGTCGTGCGCTGCAAAAGCCGTGTGCCGAGCCGATCCTCGAGCCTCTTGATGCGCTTCGAGATGACCGCTGGGGAAAAGCCCAGCACCCTCCCGGCAGCCGACATGCTGCCTGTGGAAACGACCCGTGCAAAAATCTCAAGATCGCCTAAATTCGTCATCAATCGTTGCCATTGTTTCCAAAACGGAAAAGCTCATAGCATTTGCGAGGGTTCTCTCCTAGTGGTAAAGAAAATGAACCAATTGATAAGCGGCCGGAGGAGCTGATGGCGGAGACGATCGGTTTTCTGCAACCGAAACAGGCTGTTATCACTCGGCGTCGCGAGATCGTCGCCGACCTCGCCGATCTCTTGCCCGAGGGCTGTCTGATCAGTGACGAGCGCGGGCTGAAGCCCTTCGAGACCGACGCCTTCATCGCCTATCGTCGCATGCCGCTCGCCGTTGCGCTGCCGGAGACGACGGAGCAGGTCGCAGCCCTTCTCAAATATTGCAGCCGCTACGGCATTCCGGTCGTGCCGCGCGGCGCCGGCACCTCGCTTTCGGGCGGCGCCATCCCGCAGGAGGATGCGGTCGTCATCGGTCTGTCCAAGATGTCGCGCATTCTCGATATCGACCTCTTCAACCGCACCGCCACCATCCAGGCGGGCGTCACCAATCTCAATATCTCCGAGGCCGTCTCCGCCGACGGTTTCTTCTATGCGCCCGACCCGAGTTCGCAGCTTGCCTGCACGATCGGCGGCAATATCGGCATGAATTCCGGCGGTGCCCATTGCCTGAAATACGGCGTCACCACCAACAATCTGCTCGGTGTGAGGATGGTGCTGTTCGATGGCACCGTCATCGAGCTCGGCGGCAAGGCGCTGGATGCGGCCGGCTACGATCTGCTCGGCCTCGTCTGCGGCTCGGAGGGCCAACTCGGCATCGTCACCGAGGCGACGGTGCGGCTGATCGCCAAGCCGGAAGGCGCCCGTCCCGTGCTCTTCGGTTTCGCCTCGTCGGAAGCGGCCGGCGCCTGTGTCGCCGACGTCATCGGCTCCGGCATCATCCCGGTTGCGATCGAGTTCATGGATAAGCCGGCGATCGAGATCTGCGAAGCCTTCGCCCATGCCGGCTACCCGCTCGACGTCGAAGCGCTGCTGATCATCGAGGTCGAAGGTTCCGAGCCGGAAATGGATGCGATGCTCGCCAGCATCGTCGCGGTCGCACGCCGTCATGGCGTCGCGACGATCAAGGAGTGCCAGTCGGCAATGGAAGCGGCAGCGATCTGGAAGGGGCGGAAATCCGCCTTCGGCGCCACCGGTCGCATCGCCGACTATATCTGCATGGACGGCACCGTGCCGCTCAGCCAGCTCTCGCATGTGCTCGCCCGCACCGGCGAGATCGTCGCGCGCTACGGCCTGCGGGTCGCCAATGTCTTCCACGCCGGCGACGGCAACATGCACCCGCTGATCCTCTATAACATCAACGACCCGGAGGATGCGGCGCGCGCCGAAGCCGCCGGCAACGATATCCTCAAGCTCTGCGTTGACGCCGGTGGCTGCCTGACGGGCGAGCACGGCGTCGGCATCGAAAAACGGGACCTCATGCTGCACCAGTACAACCAGGCCGACCTCGACCAGCAGATGGCGGCGCGGGCCGCCTTCGATCCGCATTGGATCCTGAACCCGTCCAAGGTCTTCCCGCTCGAAGGGCGTCCCGCCGCATGATCGTGCATTTCGAACCGGCAAGCGAAGAGGGGATTGCGACCGTCGTCCGGGCGGTGGCGGCCGACAAGGCTTCGCTCGCAGTCATCGGCGGCAACACGCGCTCGGGTCTCGGCAATCCCGTGCGTGCCGACCGGGTGCTGTCGACGCGCCGCCTTTCCGGCATTGTCAGCTACAATCCGGCCGAGATGACGATCACTGCGCTTGCGGGAACGCCGATGCGCGAAATCGAAGAGGCGCTGGCGGAAAACCGACAGATGCTCGCCTTCGAACCGGTGGATCATCGGCCGATCTTTGCTTCGTCGGGAGAGCCGACGATCGGCGGGGTCTTTGCCGCCAACGTGTCGGGTCCCAGGCGCTATGTCGCCGGTGCCGCCCGCGACAGCCTGCTCGGCGTTCGCTTCGTCAACGGCCGCGGCGAGGCGATCAAGGCCGGCGGCCGGGTGATGAAGAACGTCACCGGCCTGGATCTGGTCAAGCTGCAAGCGGGTTCGCACGGCACGCTCGGCATCCTGACCGAAGTGACCTTCCGCGTCCTGCCGCTGCCGCCGGCGTCCGAGACCATCGTCGTCTCCGGTCTCAACGATGCCGAAGCCGCTGCGGTCATGGCCGAGGCGATGGCGCAAACGGTCGAGGTCTCCGGTGCCGCGCATCTGCCGGAGAGCGTGCGCGGGCGGTTCCTCGAAGGTGGCCTTCCGGACGGTGCCGCGACGGTGCTCAGGCTCGAAGGACTGGAGGCATCGGTCGCGCTCCGGGCCGAAAAGCTGGCGAACGCGGTCGGGCGCTTCGGCGCGGTGACGCGGCTCGACGGGCCGCAGACATCGAAGCTCTGGGCGGAGATCCGCGACGTCAAACCCTATGCCGACGGCACGAAGAAGCCGCTCTGGCGTGTGTCCGTCGCCCCGTCGCTCGGCCATCAACTGGTGGCGGCGCTCAGGCTGCAGACCGGCGTCGATGCCTTCTATGACTGGCAGGGCGGTCTCGTCTGGCTGCGCATGGAGGCCGACCCCGAAGCGGAACTGGTGCGCCGTTACATCAAGGTTCTTGGTGGCGGCCATGCAACGCTCGTCAGGGCCGAAGACGGCTACCGTGCCGCCATCCCGGCGTTTGAACCACAACCCTTGGCCGTGGCACAATTGAGCGAGCGCGTCCGCGCGAGCTTCGACCCGCACCGGATTTTCAATCCCGGCCGCATGGCTGCGGTGTCTGAGACAGCGACGATGGAACATGGGAGGAAATGATGAGCGACAATGGTCCGCAGACACCGTTTTCCCGGGAAACCGATCGCTGGCTGGAGCCGGGCAAGATCAACGTCCAGGTGATTTACGTCCTTTATCTCGTGGGTTTTGCGGTCGGGATCACCCCGATCATCGGCGTGGTGATGGCTTATCTCAATCGCGGCAAGGGCATGTCCTGGGTCCAGACGCATTATGAATGGGCGATCCGAACCTTCTGGATCGCTCTCTTGTTCGGGTTGATCTCGTTGCTGCTGACGGCGCTGTTGGTTGGTATTCTCGGCTTCATCGCCACCGCCGTCTGGATCGTCGTGCGCTGCGTCGTCGGCCTGCAACGGGCGGCGCGCCAGGAGCCGATCACCAATCCCGAAAGCTGGATGGTGTAGGCCACGGCGCAATCCCTGAGACCGGATCCGGTCGAAGGATGCTGAAATCAGAATGCTGCGGTGACCGAAGCACGCATCTTGTGCGGTCCTGCAGAACCGCAGAGTGGAGTTCGCGTTTGCAGACCAATTTTACACCCGCGCAGCTTACCGACCCGCATGTGGCCGAATCCGAAGCCATCCTGCGCAAATGCGTGCATTGCGGCTTCTGCACCGCCACCTGTCCGACCTATGTGACGCTGGGCGACGAACTCGATAGCCCGCGCGGGCGTATCTACCTCATCAAGGACATGCTGGAGAACGGTCGGGCAGCCGACAAGGAAACGGTCACCCACATCGACCGCTGTCTCTCCTGTCTCGCCTGCACGACCACTTGTCCCTCCGGCGTCGACTACATGCATCTCGTCGACCACGCGCGCGTTCATATCGAGAACACCTATCGCCGCCCGTTCAGGGATAGGCTGGCGCGTTCCGTGCTTGCGGCGGTGCTGCCTTATCCTCAGCGCTTCCGCCTGTCGCTGAAGGCGGCCGGCCTTGCCCGGCCGTTTGCGGCTCTCATGAAGCGCACGCCCTTGCTGAAAACCTTTGGCGTTATGCTGGATCTGGCGCCGGGGGCCGTGCCTGAGCCTTCCGCTTCGGCCGTGCCCGGCACCCACGCACCGAAGGGCAAGCGTATCGGTCGGGTCGCGCTGTTGTCCGGCTGCGCCCAGCCGGTGCTGAAGCCTGAGATCAACGAGGCGACGATCAGGCTGCTGACGCGCTTTGGCGTCGAAGTGGTTGTCTCGGCCGGCGAAGGCTGTTGTGGCGCCCTAGTGCACCACATGGGCCGCGAGAACCAGGCGCTCGCGGCGGCGCGCCGCAACGTCGACGCCTGGCTGAAGGTCGCCGACGAGGGCGGGCTCGATGCCATCGTCATTACCGCTTCGGGCTGCGGGACGACGATCAAGGACTACGGCCACATGCTGCGGCTCGATCCTGACTATGCGGAAAAGGCGGCCCGGGTCTCGGCGCTGGCCAAGGACATCACCGAGTATCTGTCTACCCTCGACCTGCCGGAACAGGATGCGAGGGGCATGACGCTTGCCTATCATTCCGCCTGCTCGATGCAGCACGGCCAGAAGATCACCATTGTGCCGAAGCAGCTTTTGAAGCGCGCCGGCTTCGTCGTTCGCGATCCGGCCGAAGGGCACCTCTGCTGCGGCTCGGCCGGCACCTACAACATCCTGCAGCCGGAAATCTCGGCGAAGCTGAAGGCGCGCAAGGTCAAGAACATTGAGGCGACGAAGCCGGATGCGATTGCCACCGGCAATATCGGCTGCATCACCCAGATCGCCAGCGGGACCGCGATCCCCATCCTGCATACGGTCGAACTGCTCGACTGGGCCTATGGCGGGGCAAAGCCACAAGGGCTCTAAGGCAAAAGAAAAGGCCGGCTCCGCGAGGAACCGGCCTTTTGATGGGTGCCCGAATAGCTATCAGCCGCCGAAGATCTGGCGGAAGATATCCACGCCGCGATCGTCGAAATAGGTGTCGCCCGGCTTGCTGCCGGGACCGATGACGATGACCTTGGTGCCGATGTCGGCACGGTCGTAGAGGTGCTCCACGTCCTCGTTCATCATGCGGATGCAGCCCGACGACATGTTCTGGCCGATCGTCCAGGGTTGGTTGGTGCCATGGATGCGGAAGATCGTGTCGCGGCCGCCCTTGTAGAGATACATGGCGCGGGCGCCGAGCGGGTTGTCGATGCCGCCTTCCTGGGTGATCGGCAGGATACGGCCCTTGGCGGCTTCGCGACGACGCATTTCGGCCGGCGGCGTCCAGGTCGGCCATTCGGCCTTGCGGCCGACCTTCACGACACCCGACCAGCCGAAGCCGTCGCGGCCGACGCCGATGCCATAGCGCGTCGCGCGGTTCGGGCCGTCGATGTAGTAAAGGTATTTGTTGTTGGTATCGACGATGATCGTGCCGGGGGCCTCGTCGGTGCGGAAGCGAACCTTGGTGCGCCAGTATTGTTTTGCCGGCCTTTTGGGCGTGGCCACGAGTACAACGTCGGATGACTTGACCTTGGGACCTGTGGCTGGCGTCGGCGTGAAAGCCGAGGCGCTGGTGGCGGCAAGAATAGTGCTGGTCGCGATAGCGATCGCGACCGCTTTGCTGGCAAGACGCTTCATATACGATTCCCTCTGAACCCTCGTTGCAGGCAGGCTATGCAAAATGCGGCGAAGTTCAAGCCTGCGATACAGCCGGCGGATCGCCGGACTTATATCTGTTCATGCTGCTGTTGCCTGAAAATCACGCGTGCAGCGCCGCGCGTCGTATTGGACGCGCAAAGGTCGCTGCAGCACTTTTAAGTTGCTGCATGTTTATGTCCTCAAATCGGAGACGATTTAAGGAAACATGCAGCAGGCAACAGCAACACGTGCGAGGGTCGAGAAATATTCTATGCTATGCTTCAACTATATGACGATAACCTTCGTGCCCACCTTCACGCGCTCGTAGAGGTCGACGACGTCTTCGTTGCGCATGCGGATGCAGCCGGAGGAAACGGCATAGCCGATCGTCCAGGGCGCATTGGTGCCGTGGATCCGGTAGAGCGTCGAGCCGAGATACATGGCGCGCGCGCCAAGCGGGTTTTCCGGGCCGCCGTCCATGCGCGCCGGCAGGTAGTGGCCCTTGGCCGCTTCGCGGGTGATCATCTCCTGCGGCGGTGTCCAGCTCGGCCATTCCGCCTTGCGGCTGACCTTGTGAGCGCCGGCCCATTCGAAGCCCGGCTTGCCGACGCCGACGCCATAGCGCCGTGCCTCGCCGTTGCCGGTCACCAGATAGAGAAAGCGGTTGTTGGTATCGATGACGATCGTGCCCGGCTTTTCCTTGGTCTCATAGGAGACCGTCTGCGGCAGGAATTGCGGGTCGAACTTCGGCTTGACCGGGCGCTGGGCGCGCATGGCATTGGCCGGCTGGATCAGCGGGTTGACGACGCGGCGCTTGGCCTGCGGCCGCGCGAGTTGTCCCTGATAATACTGTTTTCGGGTGGCCGCCGGAATCTGCTGCCGGTACATGACCTGCCGCGTGCGGGCCTGTTGCCCGCCGAGCTGCATCACCCAGGGGGCGGTGAGATCGGGGCTGACGACGACCGGAGGCCGGTTCTGGTACCGGTCCTGGGCCGCGGCCGGGCCGGCAAAAAGGGTCAGAACGGAGGCGGCTATAAGAAGGTTTTTCAACATCGGACGGACTCGCTACCTTTCGCCGAAATTCATCAAAGGGGCGCAGACAGCCGAAGAACCGGACGCTCGAGCGGGCTATGCGCCTTGGCAATGGCGCGATCGTGTCACCGGGGAGCCACCGAATGGTAAACGGCGCTTCATTAAAAGGCGAAGGTGCCGATAAAGCTTTGGGTAGGGTTATCCGTCGCTTTAGGAATCTGGTTTGCAAATGGTAAAAGGCAGGGAAATGAACAGGATGGAGCGGGCATGACGGCCAAAGGCATAGTGATCGGTGAGGATGGACTTCAGCGCTGCGCCTGGCAGGGCAACCTCGACGACTATCGTCGCTACCACGACGACGAATGGGGACGCCCGGTCCTCGACGATCGTCGCCTGTTCGAGAAGATCTGCCTCGAAGGCTTCCAGTCCGGCCTGTCGTGGCTCACGATCCTGCGCAAGCGCGAGGCATTCCGCGCGGCCTTTGCCGGCTTCGATTTCGACAAGGTCGCGACATTCGATGAGACGGATATCGAACGCTGCCTCGCCGACACCGGTATCGTGCGCCATCGTGGCAAGATCGTTTCGACCATCAACAATGCCCGTCGCGCCCAGGATCTCAGGCAGGAATTTGGTTCGCTCGCGGGCTATTTCTGGTCACACGAACCACCGGCAGCCGAGCGCCCGGCAAAGGTGACCTATGAGGCGATCGTCGCCAATCCGACGACGGCGGCCTCGATCCGGGTCTCGAAGGACCTGAAGAAGCGCGGCTGGACCTTCGTCGGCCCGACGACGATCTACGCCTTCATGCAGGCCATGGGCCTCGTCAACGACCACATCGAGGGCTGTCATTGCCGCGCGGTCGTGGAGGAGATGCGAGCCAAGCTTGTCAGGCCTCTGGGCCGGGTGGCGTAAGGGGCGGGGCGCGACCCGACCCCGGTAACCCGAACCCGGCTGACTGGTGTTAAAACCCGGCTGGCGTTGTCGCTCAGCCGCCGTTCTTTGCGAGCCATTCCTTCATCAACTTGATCTCGCCTTCCTGCGCCTTGATGATCTCTTCCGCCAGTTTGCGGATCGTTTCATCCTTGCCGTATTCGAGCTCGATCTTGGCCATGTCGATGGCACCCTGGTGGTGGGCGATCATGCCGCGCACGAAGTCGATATCCGTCTTGCCGGTATAGGCGATGTCCATATCCTTGTGCATGCGGGCATTGGCTTGGGCAAAGGCCTTGCTCGAAGGTGAGGCATCGCCCGCCAGGCTCTGGGATTCCGTGGAGCCGTGATGAATGCTGCCGTGGCTCGTGTCTTCGGCCGCCGCCGGGAAGGCGAGGCAGGCGGTGAGCGCGAGGGCCATCGTCAACGGTTTCAGCGACATGGTGTTTCCTTCCTTCTGCAATCGATCGGCCTTTGGGGAGCGCCGCCGAGGCGTGATCCTTGGAGCCATTTTCAACCTACTGCATGTCTCCTTAAATCGACCTCGATTTGAGGACGAAGACATGCAAATCAAAGTCCTACAGCGACTTTTGCGCGTCTGATAGGACGCGCGGCGCCGTGGGGAAGGGGTGTCAGCGCTTTCAGGCTCTGCGCTCAAGCGCAGAGCATCACGCGCTCACGCGGAAAGGCGAAGACGCCTTGCAGCAGATCCTCGCCGCCTGGTGTGTCGAGCACGGACCGGCCGACGCAGAAGAGCTGCGCCGCTTGCGACGTCGGCGCCCGCACCATGGCGGTAAAGCAGAACGAGGATGACGAGGCGGTCGCCTGTTCGAGGATGTTGAGCACGGTTGGGCGATCCTTTCGGTCATAGGCGCGCACCATATCGATGACGCCGCAGGAAGGAGCGGAGGTGCCGAGTAAGGCGGCGGTGCGCTGGCCAAGCTGGAAAATGCCGGTCGCGAGATCGCAGCGCCAGGCTTCCTTGAGGTAGGTCCCTTCGTCGAGGTGCCGTATCCAAATGTCATGTGCGCCCAGATGTCCGGGCCGGATAGCCCCGCAACCAGGTGTCATGAATCTCAACATGATACCCATTTCCTCTCTTCGCTCTGCCCCGCGCCACGTCTCCCACCGTGTGCTCCGCATAGCCCGCTGCGACCGGAACGGCGCGCGCTTTGCGCGGTCCAAACCCTTGCCGCCCCTGCCTTGATCCGATAGGGAAAGCAGCCAACACACTGACAGTCCGGAATGCTCCCATGACCGAGAAACAGAAGAAACCGCAGAAGCTCAAGGCGCGCCTGCCGCGAGGCTTCGTCGATCGCTCCGCCGCCGATATCCGCGCGACCGACGAAATGATCGGCAAGATCCGCGCGGTCTACGAGCATTATGGTTTCGATCCGGTCGAAACGCCGCTGTTCGAATACACCGACGCGCTCGGCAAGTTCCTGCCGGACAGCGATCGTCCGAACGAAGGCGTCTTCTCGCTGACGGACGATGACGACCAGTGGATGTCGCTGCGCTACGACCTGACGGCGCCGCTCGCCCGCCACGTTGCCGAGAACTTCAACGAGATTCAGCTGCCGTTCCGCACCTACCGTGCCGGTTACGTCTTCCGCAACGAGAAGCCGGGCCCCGGCCGCTTCCGCCAGTTCATGCAGTTCGACGCCGATACGGTTGGTGCCGCCGGCGTCCAGGCGGATGCCGAAATGTGCATGATGATGGCCGACACCATGGAAGCGCTCGGCATCGCGCGCGGCGACTACGTGATCCGCGTCAACAATCGCAAGGTGCTCGATGGCGTCATGGAGGCGATCGGTCTTGGCGGCGACGACAAGGCCAATGCCCGCCTGACGGTGCTGCGCGCCATCGACAAGCTCGACAAGTTCGGGACGGAAGGTGTGCGGCTCCTGCTCGGCGAAGGCCGCAAGGATGAAAGCGGCGACTTCACCAAGGGTGCCGGCCTCAATGCCGAACAGATCGACAAGGTGCTCTTCTTCGTCGGCATCAAGGACTATGCCGAAAGTGCTGCCGAACTCGCGGATCTCGTTGCGGGTACGTCAAAGGGCGGCGAAGGCGTCGAGGAACTGAACACGATCCGCAGCCTGGTCTTAAGCGCCGGCTATGAGGCCGACCGCATCAAGATCGATCCCTCGGTCGTGCGCGGTCTCGAATATTACACCGGCCCGGTCTTCGAGGCCGAGCTGCAGTTTGCAGTCACCAACGAGAAGGGCGAGAAGGTCGTCTTCGGTTCGGTTGGCGGCGGCGGTCGTTATGATGGCCTCGTCTCGCGCTTCATGGGCCAGCCCGTTCCGGCGACCGGCTTCTCGATCGGCGTTTCCCGCCTGATGACGGCGCTCAAGAACCTTGGCAAGCTCGGCGCATCGGAAGTGCTCGCCCCGGTCGTCGTCTGCGTCATGGACCGCGACATAGAGAGCATGGGCCACTACCAGCGCTTCGTGCAGCAGCTTCGCCACGCCGGCATCCGCGCTGAAATGTACCAGGGCAACAAGAAGAATTTTGGCGATCAGCTGAAATATGCCGACCGTCGCGGCTCGCCGCTGGCGATCATCCAGGGGGGCGACGAGCGCGCCGCCGGTCTGGTACAGATCAAGGATCTGATCGAAGGCAAGCGCCTGTCGGGTGAGATCGAGGACAATGCGGCCTGGCGCGAAGCGCGCGTGGCCCAGGTTTCCGTTCCGACCGCCGAACTGGTAGGAAAGGTGCGCGAGATGCTGGCGGCGCAGGCCGAGGATCGGGCAAGAGGCTGACGGTCATGGCCCTGATCAACCTGCCCGCCTTCGCCGACGCGCTGCTTGCCGAATTCGAGAGCCTCGGCACGCTGCGTGTCGACACACCGGTGATCCAGCCGGCCGAGCCATTCCTCGCCATGGCCGGCGAGGATCTGCGGCGTCGCATCTTCATGACCGAGAGCGAGACTGGCGAAAGCCTCTGCCTGCGCCCGGAATTCACCATTCCCGTCTGCCTGCGCCACATCGAGGCGGTGACCGGCACGCCGAAGCGCTACGCCTATCTCGGCGAGGTCTTCCGCCAGCGCCGCGAGGGCGGCAACGAATTCTACCAGGCCGGCATCGAGGATCTCGGCGACACCGATACCGCTGCCGCCGATGCGCGCGCTGTCGGTGATGCGATGCGTGTCGTCGCCAACCGCTTGCCGGGACGGCGCCTCAACGTGACGCTGGGCGACCAGGCGGTGTTCGAAGCCGTCGTCGGCGCCTGCGGCCTGCCGGCCGGCTGGCAGAAGCGGCTGATCCATGCCTTCGGCGACCAGAAGCATCTGCAGAAGCTGCTCACGGAGCTCGCCCATCCCCGGACAGTCGGTGTCTTCGGTCCTGAAGTGGTACGCCTGTCGATGGACGGACTGCTTGAAGATGAAGCCCGCCTCGTCGCCCATATCGGCGAGACGATGGAAGCGACCGGCTACTCCACCAATGCCAGCCGCTCGCCCGAGGACATCGCCCGGCGGCTGAAGGAGAAGATGGAACTGGCGAACACGCAGCTCGATCGCAAGACGCTGGATCAGGTCGGCGCGTTCCTGGCGCTCGACGTGCCGCTCGCCGATGCTCCGGCCGCGCTCTTCGCCTTCGCCAAGAAATCCGGCCTCAAGCTCGATGAGGCGCTCGTCCGCTTTGATGCCCGTGTCGCCGCGCTTTCCAAGACCGGTGCCGACATCGGCGCGATCCGCTATCGCGCCGCCTTCGGTCGCCCGCTCGATTATTACACCGGTCTCGTCTTCGAGGTGGAAGTCGACGGTATCCAGGCGGTGCTGGCCGGCGGAGGCCGCTTCGACCGGCTGCTGACGCTGCTCGGCGCCCGTGAACACATTCCGGCCGTCGGTTTCTCGCTCTGGCTCGACCGCATCGAAAAGGCGATTGCCTCTGAGGGAGGCGCACAATGACCATCACCATCGCGCTGCCGTCCAAGGGGCGGATGAAGGATGACGCCTCGGCGATCTTCGAACGGGCCGGCATGAAGATCGTCGCCGTCGGCAATGATCGCTCCTATCGCGGCCGGGTCGAGGGCGCGGACGATGTGGAGATCGCGTTCCTCTCGGCCTCCGAAATATCCCGCGAACTCGGCAGCGGCTCGATCGATTTCGGCGTCACCGGCGAGGATCTCGTGCGCGAAGGGCTCGCCAATGCCGACGCCCGCGTCGAGTTCTGTGCCCGCCTCGGCTTCGGTCATGCCGATGTCGTCGTCGCGGTGCCGGAGATCTGGTACGACGTCGACACCATGGCCGATCTCGGCGACGTTGCTGCGGACTTCCGCGCGCGCCATGGCCGCCGCCTAGCGATCGCCACCAAATACTGGCGGCTGACGCAGAACCATTTTTCGGGAAGCCACGGTATCCAGCTCTATCGCATCGTCGAAAGCCTCGGCGCCACCGAAGGCGCGCCGGCGTCGGGTTCGGCCGACATCATCGTCGATATCACCTCGACGGGCTCGACGCTGAAGGCGAACCATCTGAAGATCCTGACTGACGGCGTGATCCTGCGTTCCGAGGCCTGCCTAGTGCGGGCGCGCAAGGCCGGCCATGACGGAGACCCGGTCGTGGCACGGGTTATTGCGGCGGTTCGCGGCGTGCTCTGACGCTGCGAACGGGGCAGGGCGGACCCACCGCAATCTTCCTGGGCTCGAAAAACGTGCATTAAAGTAGGGTCCTCAAAAAGCGCCCCCTCCGTTCCTATGTAAGTCGCGCCGACGGCATCTCCGCCGTTCCTCCCGCCATTCCGTTCCAGGAGACCTTCATGGCCGATCTTTCCGCCTTCCCGATCACCAAGCGCTGGCCGGCGAAAAACCCCGATATCATCCAGCTTTATTCGCTGCCGACGCCGAATGGCGTGAAAGTCTCGATCGCGCTCGAAGAGTTGGGCCTCGCCTATGAGCCGCACCGGATCGCCTTCGATGCCAACGAGCAGAAATCGCCGGAGTTCGTCTCGCTCAACCCGAATGGTCGCATCCCGGCGATCATTGATCCCAATGGTCCGGACGGAAAGCCGATCGGCCTCTTCGAGTCCGGCGCGATCCTGATCTATCTGGCGGAAAAGACCGGCAAGCTGCTGCCGGCCGATGCGGCCGGTCGTTACGAGACCATCTGCTGGGTGATGTTCCAGATGGGTGGCATCGGCCCGATGCTCGGCCAGTTCGGCCATTTCTTCAAGTTTGCCGCCGACAAGGTCGCCAACAATTCCTATCCCGTCGAGCGCTACCGCGACGAATCGAAGCGTCTTCTCGGCGTGCTCGAAGCGCGCCTTGAGAGACGGCAATGGCTGATGGGTGACGATTACACGATCGCCGACATCGCCACCTACCCGTGGGTCGAAGGCGCACGCAGGTTCTATGGCGGTGCCGAGGTTCTCGATTACAAGAGCTTTCCGAACGTGATGGCCTGGGTCGAGCGCGGCCTGTCGCGCCCGGCGGCTCTGAAGGGCATGGAAGTGCCGCGCAAGGAATAACAACAACCATCGCCTTGTGCTCGAGTTGACGAAGCTCGGGCGCAGGGCTAGGCCTTGCTGTACAGACGAATAAGAAGCAGGTGAGAAGCGTGTCGGGAAGGCTTGTTGTTGTCGGTGGCGGTCAGGCCGCCTTTGCCCTGGTTGCCAAGCTGCGTGCCCTGAAGGACGAGCGGCCGATCACCATCGTCGCCGCCGAAGCGAGCCTGCCCTACCAACGTCCGCCGCTTTCCAAGAAGTATCTGCTGCGCGAATTGAGCCTCGACCGGCTGCTCTACCGGCCGGAGGCCTGGTACGGCGAACACAATGTCGACATCCGCCTCGAAACGACCGTGACCAGACTCGATCGTGCCGGCAAGCTCGTGACGCTCAGCGACGGGACCTCGCTCGAATACGAGGTGCTGGCCTTTGCCACCGGCGCGACGCCGCGCCGGCTGCCGGCTTCGGTCGGCGGCGATCTCGAAGGCGTGTTCGTCGTGCGCGACTTCAAGGATGCGGATCGCCTTGCCGAGGAGATGACGCCCGGCCGGCGTGCCCTCGTCGTCGGCGGCGGTTACATCGGTCTCGAGGCGGCGGCCGTCGCCCGAACCTCAGGGCTCGAAGTCACGGTCATCGAAATGGCCGACCGCATCCTACAGCGCGTCGCTTCCTCCGCGACCTCGGGCATCGTCCGCGAAATCCACCGCTCGCGCGGCGTCGATGTTCGCGAGGGAACCGGCCTCAATCGCCTCGTCGGAAAAAATGGCCGGGTGACCGCGGCGGAACTCTCCGACGGATCGGTCTTGCCGGTCGATGTCGTCATCGTCGGCATTGGCGTCACTGCCAATGATCGCCTGGCACACGACGCCGGGCTCGAGACTGCGGGCGGCATCGTCGTCGACGCCTTCGGGCGAACCGCCGACCCGGCGATTTTCGCCATGGGCGATTGCGCCGTCATGCCCTGGGACGGCCAGCGTATCCGCTTGGAATCGGTGCAGAATGCTGTCGACCAGGCGGAAGCCGTGGCGGCAATCCTCGCCGGCAGCGAACACCCCTATGACCCCAAGCCGTGGTTCTGGTCGGATCAGTACGACGTCAAGCTGCAGATCGCCGGCCTCGGTCTCGGCCATGACGAAACGATCGTCAGACCCGGTCAGCGCGAGGGCAGCGTGTCGGTCTGGTACTTCAAGCAGGGGCGCTTGATCGCGGTCGACGCGATCAATGACGCCAAGGCCTATGTGACCGGCAAGAAGCTGCTTGAAGCCGGCATCAACCCTGATCGGGCCGTCATTGCCGACCCACAATCGGACCTCAAGGCGCTGCTGTCTCAGGCGTAGGGCCACGCTTGGCGGCGGTCCGCATCCGGAACAGCCTTGAGGCGGTCCAGTTCAGTTTTCGTTAACGACGAAAGGACTGTTTTTCCTCGCAATTGCGGGGCCGACTTGCGATTTATCAATTCCTTAAGTCACCAGACGCCAACAGAGGTCGCTTAACGGGAGGCGGGAGGTCTCGTTTCCCCAGCGGTTTTTGATTTAGGCGATTGCGATGTTCAAGGTCCTTACATGCCTCGTTGTGGAGCATAATCCGAAGCTGGTCGCGTTGGCGGCGCTCATATGCTTCCTGTCCAGCTACGGTGCGGTGACGCTGTTGCAGCGCGCCCGGGGATCATCCGGCAAGGCGCGGACGATCTGGGCGGTGGCGGCAGGCATTGCCAGCGGCTTCGGTATCTGGGCCACGCATTTCATCGCCATGCTGGCCTACGATCCCGGTGTCGTCCTCGGCTATCAGATGGATCTGACCGCCCTGTCGTTGGCTATCGCGATCGTGCTGACCACGACGGCGCTACTGATCGCGACCCGTCTACAGGATCGACTGGCCTGGATTGCCGGTGGTCTGGTGCTCGGCGCCGGCGTTGCCTGCATGCATTTCCTCGGCATGGCGGCCCTCGACGTGCCCGGCAACCTGCGCTGGGACGCCACGCTCGTTGTCGCTTCGATCATGCTCGGCTCGCTGTTCGACATCGGTGCGTTGCGGACGATTGCCTGTGTCCGCAAGCCGCAGAAGGCGAAGATCACCGCGACGCTCCTGATGACGCTCGGCATCGTCGCTTTGCATTTCACCGCCATGGGCGCCGTGACGATCGAAGTCGGTCTTATCACTACGCCCCTTGAAGGCATGATCCAGCCGCATCTGCTCGCCTTCGTCATTGCCGGAACCGCCTTCTTCCTTCTGTCCCTGGTGCTGGTTGCGGCCGGCTTTGCCCATCATGCCGAGCTCTCCGCCGCCGCCGCCGAACGGGAATTCACGCGCTTCGTCCGCAGCGTGAAGGACTACGCCATCTATATGCTCGACGTCGATGGCCGTGTGGCGAGCTGGAATGCCGGTGCCGAGGCCAACAAGGGCTATGCGGCCGAGGACATCATCGGCAAGAATTTCGCCTGCTTCTATTCCGAAGGCGATCAGCGCAACGGCCTGCCGCGCCGCGCGCTCGAGGCTGCGGTGGCCGAGGGCAAGTTTGAGAGCGAGGGCTGGCGCTATCGCAAGGACGGCTCACGCTTCTGGGCCCATGTAGTGATCGACCCGTTCCTTGACGAAGACGGCAAGCATGCCGGCTTCATCAAGATCGTCAAGGACACCACCAAGGCGAAGGCCGATGCCGATCGCATCGCCGAGGTCAGCAACAACCTCGATGTCGCACTCGAAAACATGTCGCAAGGTATCTGCCTGTTCGACAATGGTGATCGGCTGCTGCTATCGAACCGGCGCTGCCGCGAGATCTTCGGCTTTTCCGAGACGCTCGCCGGCAAAGGGCTTACCTTCCGCGAGATTCTCGACATCGTCTTCGCCCGCATTTACGCCGAGCCCGAAATTGCGCGGGCCAAGGCCGAGGAAGTCTATCAGAAGCACCGGATCGAAATGGTCGGCAAGGGCGGGGGCGACATCGTCGAAAAGCTGGCGAACGGCCGCTCGATCCTGACCAAGCATCGCACCCTTCCCGATGGCGGCTGGGTCAGTACCTACGAGGACATCACCGAGCGGTTGGACACCGAAGAGCAGATCACCTTCCTCGCCCGTCACGATAGCCTGACCGGCTTGCCGAACCGGCTCCAGTTCAACAGCTACCTCGAAGAAGAGCTGGATGCGGCGGCCTGGTTCAACCGCCAGGTTGCCGTCATCGGCATCGACCTCAACAAGTTCAAGGAAGTCAACGACCTGCATGGCCATGCCGCCGGCGATTTCGTTCTGGTGACGATTGCCCAGCGCGTGAAGGGGCTGCTGCAGGAGGGCGAGTTCGTAGCGCGCCTCGGCGGCGACGAGTTCGCTGCGGTGAAGCGTTTCGAGGAACTGGCCGAGCTCAACGACTTCCTGCGCCGTATCGAAAAGAGCCTGCACGAGGAAATGCGCTTCGGCGATTTCGAGCTGAAGTCCGGCGGCAGCATGGGTGTCGCCATCTATCCTCAGGATGCGGAGACGGCAGATACGCTGATCAACAATGCCGACCTTGCGATGTACCGGGCGAAGGCCGCGCTCAACCAGACGGTCTGCTTCTACGAGGTCTCGATGGACGAGGCTGCGCGCCAGCGCCGTGCGCTCGCCAACGATCTCTGGGATGCCGTCGACAAGAAGCAGCTTGCCTTGCACTACCAGGTGCAGAAGTCGGTGATGACCGGCACCGTCATCGGCTACGAAGTGCTGCTCCGCTGGCATCATCCCGAACGCGGAATGGTACCGCCGAACGAGTTCATCCCGCTCGCAGAGGAGTGCGGCGCGATCCTGCCGATCGGCGAATGGGTGCTGCGTGAAGCCTGCCGCGAGGCCGCGGGCTGGGCGAGCATCCACAAGATTGCCGTCAACCTGTCGCCGGTCCAACTCGCCAATGGCGACATCGTCAGCCTGGTGCAGGACGTGCTTGCCGAAACCGGGCTCGACCCGAACCGGCTGGAGCTCGAAATCACGGAATCGACGATCATCGACGACAAGGAGCGCGCGCTGCTGACGCTGCGTCAGATCAAGGAGCTCGGCGTCACGATCGCGATCGACGATTTCGGCACTGGATACTCCTCGCTCGAAACGTTGCGGTCGTTCCCCTTCGACAAGATCAAGCTCGACAAGAGCTTCATGTGGGAGGTTGAGGGCAGTCCGCAGGCCAAGGCGATCGTTCGCGCCATCCTGGCGCTCGGTCAGAGCCTGTCCGTGCCGGTTCTTGCCGAGGGTGTCGAGACGCAGAAGCAGCTCGATATCCTGCAGGCGGAAGGCTGCGACGAGGCACAGGGTTACCTGCTCGGACGCCCGGCCCCGATAACGCTTCTGTTCAGCGGCGACGACGAGGCGGCCGCCGCCTGATCGGGCGGCACATCGCCAAGGTCGCGCCTGCGGCGAGCGCTGATCGCGCACCGATTTTGCGGGGATTTCACGCCTTGTCGACGCCAACCGTCGGCAGGGCCAAGGCCTGCGCTATTGCCGCAGCAAGGTCCGGCCGGCACCTTCCACCAGAAAGCGCGGGAAGAAGAAGATGCCCGTGATCGTGCCGGAATAACGCTGTTCGAGGCCTGAGGATTCGCCGATGCAGAACAGGGGCTGTTTCTGGCCGTGTTCTTCGAGCGCGATCGTTGTCGAAAAGCAGAAGGAGGAGCAGCTTGTCGCCGCCTGCTCGAAAAGCTCGAGCACGTGGTTGCGGTCGGCCGGATCGTAGCAGCGCACGAAGTTGAGCAGGCCGCATTCGCCGTCGCGAAGGCCGTGGATGGCGGCAGCCTTTTCACCAAGCCGGAACAGGCCGGTGGACAAGTCGCCCGACCATCCCTCCGACGCGCAGAACTGTTGCAGGAACTCATGGTGCGGCAGATCGAGGTCCGGCCGTCCCGGAGAGCCGAGGGGAACGGAATTTGCTCTCGTGATCTTGAACACGGTCTACCCCAGCAGCATTCTTGAGCGCCTCATCGACGCCTCAAGAAAACACGTCCCATTGTGCAAATCACGCCCGCCATCGACCAATAGGGAAGCGCACGCCACTGACCGTGGGCGCTTCACCACTCGAAGGTCGCGAGATAGTATGAAGCTCTCCGACGAAGTGATTTCGCTGGAGAGGGCGGCTAAATTTGCGATTAAATACTTATGCTAATCGTGATTTTCTCGAAGAGATTCCGGATACACGGTTAATACGAAAAAGCTTAAGCGATTGGCCGCCCGCCTTGATCCGCTATCCAGTCTCCTGTGAATCTCCGTTCACTTGGGGCGCTGTTATAGTTCGTTTTTTTTCGACTTCAACGGTTTTTTGAAGCCCGACTACAACCGGTAGAGTTTTTGTGCCCGCAGCTCGGCTGAAGGGTTCTTCGCCGAACAATGGTATTGATAAAAAACAAGAAAGGCGACCCGAGGGCCGCCTTTCCGATCCAGATGGATCAATGCCGTGAAAGGCTTACGCCTTTATCACATCATGTCCATGCCGCCCGTTCAGCGCGCTTGACGCGCTGAACCGCTTTAAGTGCATGGGCGAAGCTTTATGGACGATGCTGTGAAAGGCTTACGCCTTATCACATCATGTCCATGCCGCCCATGCCGCCCATGCCGCCCGGCATTGCCGGAGCGTCCTTCTTAGGCAGCTCGGCGATCATGGCTTCGGTGGTGATCAGCAGCGAGGCAACCGAAGCTGCGTCCTGCAGAGCGGTGCGAACGACCTTGACCGGGTCGATGATGCCCATGGCAATCATGTCGCCATATTCACCGGTCTGAGCGTTGTAGCCGAAGTCGTCGGTGTTCTTCTCAAGGATCTTGCCGACAACGATCGAAGCTTCGTCACCAGCATTTTCAGCGATCTGGCGAGCCGGAGCCTGGAGAGCGCGGCGAACGATGTTGACACCAGCTTCCTGGTCGTCGTTTTCGCCCTTGGCCGTGATCTTGACGGAAGAGCGCAGTAGGGCAACGCCGCCGCCCGGTACGATGCCTTCCTGAACGGCAGCGCGCGTCGCGTTGAGGGCGTCGTCGATGCGGTCCTTCTTTTCCTTGACTTCGACTTCCGTTGCACCGCCGACGCGGATGACGGCAACGCCGCCAGCGAGCTTGGCAAGACGCTCCTGCAGCTTCTCGCGGTCGTAGTCGGAAGTGGTTTCTTCGATCTGGGCCTTGATCTGGGCAACGCGGCCTTCGATGTCGGCCTTCTGGCCGGCGCCGTCGACGATCGTCGTGTTTTCCTTGGAGATCGAAACCTTCTTCGCACGGCCGAGCATGTCGAGCGTGACGTTTTCGAGCTTGATGCCGAGGTCTTCGGAGATGACCGTGCCGCCCGTCAGGATGGCGATGTCTTCGAGCATGGCCTTGCGGCGATCGCCGAAGCCCGGAGCCTTGACGGCAGCGATCTTCAGGCCGCCGCGCAGCTTGTTGACGACGAGCGTTGCGAGAGCTTCGCCTTCGACGTCTTCAGCGATGATGAGGAGCGGCTTGCCGGTCTGAACGACGGCTTCGAGAACCGGGAGCATGGCCTGGAGGTTCGAGAGCTTCTTCTCGTGGAGGAGAATGAAGGCGTCTTCGAGGTCGGCGACCATCTTTTCCGGGTTGGTGACGAAGTAGGGCGACAGGTAGCCGCGGTCGAACTGCATGCCTTCGACGACTTCGAGTTCGGTTTCGGCGGTCTTGGCTTCTTCAACCGTGATGACGCCTTCGTTGCCGACCTTCTGCATTGCTTCGGCAATGTCGAGACCGATCTGCTTTTCACCGTTTGCGGAGATCGTGCCGACCTGGGCAACTTCGTCCGAGGTGTTGATCTTCTTGGCCTTGGCGAGCAGGTCCTTGACGACTTCTGCAACGGCGAGGTCGATGCCGCGCTTCAGGTCCATCGGGTTCATGCCGGCGGCAACGGCCTTGGCGCCTTCGCGAACGATTGCCTGGGCGAGAACGGTAGCGGTGGTGGTGCCGTCGCCTGCGATGTCGTTGGTCTTCGAAGCGACTTCGCGGACCATCTGGGCGCCCATGTTCTCGAACTTGTCTTCGAGTTCGATTTCCTTGGCGACCGAAACGCCGTCCTTGGTGATGCGCGGTGCGCCGAAGGACTTGTCGATAACGACGTTACGACCCTTCGGGCCGAGCGTTACCTTCACTGCGTCGGCGAGGATGTCGACGCCGCGCAGCATCTTTTCACGCGCGGTGCGGCCGAACTTGACTTCTTTAGCTGCCATTTTGAAAGCTCCTGTTGTCGAAATTCCGGGCAAGGCCCGGTTTCAAACGGGGGAAGAATTGGGAAGGCGGGTATCGGCCGATCAGCCGATGATGCCCATGATGTCGGCTTCCTTCATGATCAGAAGGTCTTCGCCGTTGATCTTGACTTCGGTGCCCGACCACTTGCCGAACAGGACACGGTCGCCAGCCTTGACGTCGAGCGGAACAACCTTGCCGCTTTCGTCACGAGCACCCGAGCCGACTGCCACGATTTCGCCTTCTTGGGGCTTTTCCTTGGCGGTGTCCGGAATGATGATGCCGCCCTTGGTCTTCTCTTCAGACTCGACGCGACGAACGACGACGCGGTCGTGCAGCGGGCGGAAATTGGTGCTTGCCATTAGTCTAATCCCTCGATCAAATGACATTACGGATCGCTGACCGATCCGACGGATGAGTGTTAGCACTCTCTTTTGTCGAGTGCCAGCGACGCCGAGATAAGGCTCGGTCTGGAACGAGTCAAGGATTGGCCCTTAGATTTTTTGCCCGGGAAGGGTTCCCTTTTTCCAACGGCGACACTTGTATTCTTGTGCCTTCCTTGCCATGCAAGCCGGAAACCGTGTTTGCAGGAAGCCAGGATGGCCGCAAGGATCAACAGTTTTCGGGAAATCGCCGGACGCTACGACGTCGTGCTGTGCGATGTCTGGGGTGTTCTTCACAATGGCGTGCAGGCCTTCGCTTCCGCCTGCGAGGCGTTGGCCGAGGCGCGCGCCGCCGGCCTGACGGTGGTGCTGATCACCAATTCGCCCCGTCCGCATCCGGGTGTGAAAATCCAGATCCGCGGTCTCGGCGTTCCCGACGAAGCCTATGACCGGATCGTGACCTCGGGTGACGTGACGCGGGCGCTGATCGCCGCCGCCGACAAGAAGATCTTCTTCATCGGCGCCGAGCGCGACTTGCCGCTGCTCGAAGGTCTCGGAACGCAGATCGTGTCGTCGGAAGACGCTGAGACGGTCGTCTGCGCCGGCTTCTATGACGACGAGACCGAAACGCCGGAGCATTACCGTGCGACGCTGACGGGCCTCGCCAAGCGCAAGATCCCGTTCATCTGTGCCAATCCCGATCTCGTCGTCGAGCGCGGCCACAGGCTGATCCCTTGCGCCGGCGCAATCGCCAAGCTCTATGAGGAGTTGGGCGGCGAGGCCCGGATCGCCGGCAAGCCCTATATCGCCATCTACCGTGCGGCGCTGACCGAGGCGAAGGCCGTGCGCGGCGCGCTTGACCTGTCGCGCGTGATCGCCATTGGCGACGGCATGCCGACGGACGTCAAGGGTGCCCAGGATGCTGGCTTCGATCTGCTCTACATCAGCGCCGGCATCCACGCCCAGGAATACATGAACGAAAGCCGGACCGACGAGGCGAAGCTCGCCGCCTTCCTGAAGAAGGAGGGCGCCTCGCCGAAGTATTGGATGCCGCGGCTCGCCTGACGGGAAGACGGAGATGACGGTTTTTCATCGCAACGAGACCCGTGATCCGCTTCCGGAGCATCTGCGCGGCGGCGTCGTCGCGATCGGTAACTTCGACGGCGTGCACCGCGGTCATCAGTCGGTGCTCAATCGAGCACTGGAAGAGGCGAAAGCGCGCGGTGTGCCGGCGCTGGTCCTGACCTTCGAGCCGCATCCGCGGACCGTGTTCCGTCCGGAAACCCCGGTCTTCCGGCTGACGCCGGCGCCGTTGAAGGCCCGTATCCTCGAAGGCATGGGGTTCGGCGCCGTCATCGAATATCCGTTCGATCGCACCTTCTCTCAGCTTTCGGCATCGGATTTCATTCACCGCATCCTGCTCGAATGGCTGCACGCCTCGCATGTCGTCACCGGCTTCGACTTCCATTTCGGCAAGGGTCGCGAGGGCGGCCCCGCCTTCCTGATGGCCGCCGGCGGTGACAACGGTTTTGGCGTGACGCTCGTCGATGCCTTCCGCGACGAAAATGCATCAGTCATCTCGTCGAGCTATATCCGCTCGCTGCTCGGCGAAGGCGATGTCTCGCAGGCTGCCGGCATGCTCGGCTATCGCTACCTCGTCGAGGCGGAAGTGATCGGCGGCAAGAAGCTCGGCCGCGATCTTGGCTTTCCCACCGCCAATATGCGGCTCGCGCCCGAGGTGGAACTCAGGCCGGGCATCTACGCGGTGCGCTTCCGCCGGGCCGACGGTTCGCTCTATGACGGTGTCGCAAGCTTCGGGCGCCGCCCGACGGTCGACAGCGATGGCGAGCCCTTGCTCGAAACCTTCGTCTTCGACTTTTCGGGCGATCTCTATGGCGAGATCTGTACGGTCACCTTCTTCGGCCACCTGCGCGACGAGCTGAAGTTCGACGGGCTCGATCCGCTGGTGGCGCAGATCCGTCAGGACGAGGCCGAGGCGCGCGCGCTGCTCTCCGGTGTGCAGCCGCTCGGCGACATCGACCGCAGGCTCAACTTCGCCCGATAAATTTCGGCATTGGTGTCGTGGCGGACCTTTTCAAAAGGCGGAAAACGCCTTAAACAACCGGCCACTATGACCCGGCACCGTCGATTGATCATCGATCAGCGAATTATTGGCCCGGCCTTCCGCGCGCTTTAGTCAGCCGGAAGGTCCGGGATTTCGGCGTTTCCGACGCCCCAGTCATCTCTCGATACCGAGCCCATTGCGTATGCGCGACCCTTCGCGCGAAGAAGCGATTGCAAAGACCATGACCGACACCGCTGAAAAGATCGACTATTCCTCGACCCTCTACCTGCCGCAGACGGAGTTCCCGATGCGCGCTGGCCTGCCGCAGAAGGAGCCGGAAACGGTGGCCCGCTGGCAGAAGATGGGCCTCTACAAGAAGCTGCGCGCCTCGGCCGCCGGCCGCGACAAGTTCGTGCTGCACGACGGCCCTCCCTATGCCAACGGCAACATCCATATCGGCCACGCACTCAACAAGATCCTCAAGGACGTCATCAACCGCTCGTTCCAGATGCGCGGCTTCGACGCCAACTACGTGCCCGGCTGGGACTGCCACGGTCTGCCGATCGAGTGGAAGATCGAAGAGAAGTACCGCGAGAAGGGCCAGAACAAGGACGAGGTCCCGGTCAACGAGTTCCGCAAGGAATGCCGTGACTTCGCCTCCGGTTGGATCCAGGTCCAGGCCGAGGAGTTCAAGCGCCTCGGCATCGAGGGCGACTTCGACAATCCCTACACGACGATGAACTTCCACGCCGAAGCGCGCATCGCCGGCGAACTGATGAAGATCGCCAAGCTCGGCCAGCTCTATCGCGGCTCGAAGCCGGTCATGTGGTCGGTCGTCGAGCGCACCGCGCTTGCCGAAGCCGAAGTCGAATATGCCGATGTCGAAAGCGACATGATCTGGGTGAAGTTCCCGGTCACCGAAGGTCCGGACGCGCTCTCCGGCGCCTTCGTCGTGATCTGGACGACCACGCCCTGGACCATCCCGGGCAACCGCGCCATTGCCTATTCCTCGCGCTACGCCTACGGCCTCTATGAAGTCGCGACCGCCGAGAACGACTTCGGCCCACAGCCGGGCGAGAAGCTGATCTTCGCCAAGCGCCTTGCGGACGAATCCGCGGCCAAGGCGAAGCTCACCTTCAATTTCGTTCGCGATCTCGAAGCCGATGAACTGTCGTCCGTGACCTGCGCCCATCCGCTGCATGGTCTCGGCGGCGGCTACGCCTTCAAGGTGCCGCTGCTCGACGGCGACCACGTCACCGACGATGCCGGCACCGGTTTCGTGCACACGGCCCCGGGCCACGGCCGCGAGGACTTTGACGCCTGGATGGACAGCGCCCGTGCGCTCGAAGCCCGCGGCATTTCCTCGGCGATCCCGTTCACGGTCGACGACGCCGGCTACTTCACCGCGGACGCCCATGGCTTCGGCCCCGACGCCGAAGGCGGCGCCGGCCGCGTCATCGACGACAAGGGCAAGAAGGGCGACGCCAACGATCGCGTCATCAAGGCGCTGATCGCCCGTCACGCGCTGTTCGCGCGCGGTCGTCTGAAGCACTCCTATCCGCATTCCTGGCGTTCGAAGAAGCCGGTTATTTTCCGCAACACGCCGCAATGGTTCGTCTACATGGACAAGGCGTTCGGCGATGGCACGACGCTGCGCTCGCGTGCGCTCTCGGCGATCGACGATACCCGTTTCGTTCCCGGCGCCGGCCAGAACCGCCTGCGCGCGATGATCGAGGGACGCCCGGACTGGGTTCTCTCGCGCCAGCGCGCCTGGGGCGTGCCGATCGCGATCTTCGCTGACGACCAGGGCGAGATCCTGATCGACGAGGCCGTCAACGCCCGCATCCTCGAAGCCTTCGAGAAGGAAGGTGCCGATGCCTGGTTTGCCGAGGGCGCCAAGGACCGCTTCCTGGGCAAGGATCACGACCACGCCAAGTGGCACCAGGTCATGGACATCCTCGACGTGTGGTTCGATTCCGGTTCGACCCATACCTTCACGCTCGAAGACCGCCCGGACCTGAAGTGGCCGGCCGACGTCTATCTCGAAGGGTCGGACCAGCATCGCGGCTGGTTCCATTCCTCGCTGCTCGAGGCCTGTGCGACGCGCGGCCGCGCGCCCTACAACGCCGTCGTCACCCATGGTTTCACCATGGATGAGAAGGGCGAGAAGATGTCGAAGTCCAAGGGCAACACCGTCACGCCGCAGGAGGTGATGAAGGATGCCGGCGCCGACATCCTGCGCTTGTGGGTGATGACGACGGACTATTGGGAAGATCAGCGTCTCGGCAAGACGATCATCCAGACCAACATCGACGCCTATCGCAAGCTGCGCAACACGATCCGCTGGATGCTCGGCACGCTCGCCCACGACAAGGGCGAGGAGATCGCCTATGCCGAAATGCCGGAACTCGAAAGGTTGATGCTACATCGCCTGGCGGAGCTCGATCAGCTCGTGCGCGAAGGCTACGATGCTTTCGACTTCAAGAAGATCGCTCGCGCGCTGATCGATTTCTCGAACGTCGAACTCTCGGCCTTCTACTTCGACGTTCGCAAGGACGCGCTCTATTGCGACGCGCCGTCGAGCCTGCGTCGTCGGTCGGCGCTCGCGGTCATCCGCAAGCTCTTCGACTGCCTCGTGCTGTGGCTGGCGCCGATGCTGCCCTTCACCACGGAAGAAGCCTGGCTGTCGCGCAAGCCCGATGCGGTTTCGGTGCACCTCGAACAGTTCCCGGCGATCCCGGCGGAATGGAAGAACGATGCGCTCGAAGCCAAGTGGGACAAGATCCGTGCGGTCCGCACCGTCGTCACCGGCGCGCTCGAGATCGAGCGCAAGGACAAGCGCATCGGTTCGTCGCTGGAAGCGGCACCGGTCGTCCACGTCGCCGATCCGGAGCTTTTGAAGGCGCTGGAAGGTCAGGACTTCGCCGAGATCTGCATCACCTCGGCCATCGTGATCGAAGCCACCGAAGGCCCTGCGGATGCATTCCGCCTCGCCGACGTGGCCAAGGTGAGCGTCGTGCCGAAGCTCGCCGAAGGTCAGAAATGCGCCCGTTCCTGGCGGATCACGACCGATGTCGGTTCCGACCCGCTCTACCCGGACGTGTCGGCCCGTGACGCCGCGGCCCTGCGTGAACTTGGTTTCAAGGCTTAACGCATTGTTACCGGATGAATTGCACTCGTTGCGTTCATCCGGTAAAACCTGCCCGAAATTTGGCGGATTTCTCCGCCATGGGCGCTTGAGTGGCCGCGCGGACCGGTGGCCGGCTGGAAGGAATCTCATGGAAATGACGCGAGAGTTGCGAGTGTTTGCCAGCGTGGCCGCCATTTTGACGAGCGGCCTCGTGCTTTCGGGCTGCATCGGCGGCCCCACCTACGGCACGGACAAGACCGCTGGCGAACAACTCATGGACGACCTCGGCAGCGTCGCCAGCTTCGGCCCGCCGAAGCGTGATCCGGTCAAGTATCAGCCGCGCCCAGGTCTCGTTCTGCCGCCGTCGGCGCAGCAGACCGCTCTCGTCGAGCCGCAGAAGTCTCTCGCCAGCCGTGAGGCCAACCCGGAATGGGTCGAGTCTCCGGAGGAAGTTCGCAATCGTCTGCGCGAAGAAGCCGACGCGAACAAGAACAACCCGAACTACGTTTCGCCGCTCGCCAAGGCCAGCGCCAACGGCCGCCGGCTCTCGGCCAAGGAGCAGCAGGAGGCCTATCGTGAGGCGCGCAAGATCGAGATGGGCGCCTATTCCGACAAGCGCCGTTTCCTGAGCGATCCGCCGCTAGAATACCGCCGCCTGCCGGAGGGCACCGAGACCGATCTCGGCGAGCCGGAGAAGGACAAGGAGCGCCGCCGCAAGAAGGAGGCGCAGATCAAGAATTCTGGTACCAAGTGGTACTGGCCCTTCTAAGCTGCGCATAAGCCATGACGATCACCATTCGCGATGCTCGCCCGGAAGACGCGGAGACCATCCTGCGCTTCATCACCGAACTTGCCGTCTACGAGAAGGAGCCTGACGCCGTCGAGGCGACAGTCGAGATGCTGCAGGCCTCGCTCTTCGGCCCGGGCGCCATCACCCGTGCCGTGATCTGCGAGAAGGACGGCAAGCCCGCAGGCTTCGCCATGTGGTTCTACAATTACTCGACCTGGCAGGCGCGCAAGGGCCTCTACCTCGAGGACCTCTACGTCACGCCGGATTGCCGCGGCTCGGGTGCCGGCAAGATGCTGCTGAAGCACCTCGCGAAAATTGCCGTCGAGGAAGGCTGCGGCCGCTTCGAATGGAGCGTGCTCGACTGGAACGAGCCGGCGATCCGGGTCTACGAATCGGTTGGCGCCGAGCCGATGTCCGAATGGACGCGTTACCGGCTGGCCGGCGCGGCCCTCGAAAGCTTCGCGGCCGACTGAGGCGATTTCAAAAAAACTGAAAACGCGAACTCGTGAGAGCCCGGACTGGTCTCACCGCTTGCCGGCGAAGAAGTCCCTGAGGATCTCGGCAGCCTGGCGCTCGGCGAGGCCCGAATAGACGTCAGGCACGTGATGGCAGGTGGGCGAACCGAAGAAGCGCACGCCGCTGTCGACCGCGCCGCCCTTCGGGTCGTCCGCGCCGTAGTAGAGGCGGCGGATGCGGGCGAACGAAATCGCCGCGGCGCACATGGTGCAGGGTTCGAGGGTGACGTAGAGATCGGCGCCCGTCAGCCGCTCGTCCTTGAGCACTGCTGCGGCCTCGCGGATGGCGACGATCTCTGCATGTGCGGTCACGTCGTTGAATTCGCGGGTGCGATTGCCGGCGCGGGAGATGATCTGACCATCGAAAACGACCACGGCGCCGATCGGCACCTCGCCGCGCTCCGCCGCCTTCCTGGCCTCCTCAAGGGCCGCATCCATGAAGCGTGTCGTATCAGTCATCGCTCAAACAATAATTTCTCTTAACCCACGGGCCGCGACCTGATAGGACAGCCGCAAAAGGCAGGCAACACAAATGACATCCAAAGACAAGCCCACGCGGCCTGGCGGCAAGTCCGCCGGCCGGGACAAGAAACCGCATTTCGCCGACAAGAAGGCTGGAGCACCGAAAAAGGTTGCCGGCTCGAAGACGTTTGGCGCCAAGACCTCCGGGCCGAAGGCTTCCGGCGCCAAGTCTGGCGCTTCGCGTCCGGCCAGGGAGCGCCCGAACGCGGCTGCTCCAGGTATCGACGAACCGCAGCGCATCTCCAAGATCCTGGCACGTGCCGGTGTCGCCTCGCGCCGCGATGTCGAGCGCATGATCATGGAAGGTCGCATCAAGCTCAACGGCGTCATTCTCGACACGCCGGTCGTCAACGCGACGCTTGCCGATGCGATCGAAGTCGATGGCCAGCCGATCCGCGGCATCGAGCGCACCCGCCTCTGGCTCTATCACAAGCCGGCCGGCCTGGTGACCACCAATGCCGATCCGGAAGGACGCCCGACCGTATTCGACAACCTGCCCGACGAGCTGCCGCGCGTCCTGTCGATCGGCCGCCTCGACATCAACACCGAAGGCCTGTTGCTCTTGACCAACGACGGTGGTCTGGCCCGCGTGCTCGAGCTGCCTTCGACGGGATGGCTGCGCCGCTATCGCGTGCGCGCCCACGGCGACGTCGATCAGGCGGCGCTTGACCGGTTGAAGGACGGCATCGCCGTCGACGGTGTGCTCTACGGCGCGATCGAGGCGACGCTGGACCGGGTCCAGGGTTCGAACGTCTGGATCACAATGGGGCTGCGCGAGGGCAAGAACCGCGAAATCAAGAACGTGCTTGGCGCACTCGGTCTCGACGTCAACCGCCTCATCCGCATTTCCTATGGCCCCTTCCAGCTCGGCGAATTGCCGGAGGGACATGTCCAGGAAATCCGTGGCCGCACGTTGCGTGACCAGCTTGGACCGCGCCTGATCGAGGATGCCAAGGCGAATTTCGACGCGCCGCTCTACAACGACCAGGCGGCCACGACCGCGCGGGACCTGCACGAAGAGGACGAACCCGAGCAGCGCAAGAGCAGCCGTTGGGAAAAACCGGAGGACAAGCGCGAACGTGCTCTGGCACGGCTCGACACGCGCCGCGACGATCGCCGTGACGGCAAGCGTGGCGGCCGTGATCGTGACGACCGTGACAGCAAGTTCGAAGATCGGCCGAAACGTGCGCCGGCTACGCGTGCGCGCACCGCCAATGTCTGGATGGCGCCTGGCGCCCGTCCGCTGGCCGAGAAGAAGCCGAAATCCGTTGACGGCGAAGCCACCGAGAAGCCCGTCCGTCGCGAGCGTCCGGAAGGCGCGCCGAAGACCAAGCGCTATGGCCGCAACAAGGACGGACTGGCAACGAAGACAACGAGCAAATTCGATCCCGACCGCAAGGGCGGCGCCAGGGATTTTGCACGCGCCGACAAGCCGGCCCGCCCATTCGTCAAGAGCCGCGACGAGGACGGCGAGTGGATCAGCGCCGCAGAACCGGTTCGTCATCGCGATGAGGGCAGGGATGGCGGCTTCGGTCGCCGCCGTTCGGTCGAAGGCGGCGAGCGCAATTCGCGCGATCACGGCGATCGCCCGCCGCGCCGCGAGGGTGGTGATCGGCCGCGCGGCGACCGTCCGGCCAGAGCCGAAGGTGGTGAGCGCAGCCGCTTCGACAAGCCGCGCTCGCCGCGTGGCGACCGTCCGGCCCGGGCAGAAGGTGGTGAACGCGTTCGTTCCGACCGGCCGCGCGCACCGCGTGCCGAGGGCGATCGTCCCTTCGGCGACAAGCCGCGTGGAAAGCCGTTTGGGGGAAAACCCTCCGGTGGTAAGCCGGCAGGTGGCAAGTCCTTCGGCGCACGGTCTGGCGCACCCCGCGGCGGCAAGCCTGGGGGCAAGCCCGGCGGTCGGCCTGGTGGCGCCCGTCCTGGCGGTGGCAAGCCGCGCGGCAAGGGGAACTAACGGGTCGTGCGTATCGTCGGTGGAGAGTTTCGTGGCCGCAGCCTGGCCACGCCCAAGTCCAACGATATCCGCCCGACCACGGACCGGACGCGCGAAAGCCTGTTCAACATCCTGAGCCATTCCTATCCGGAAGCGCTCGACGGCACCCGTGTGCTCGACCTTTTCGCGGGCACTGGCGCTGTTGGCTTCGAGGCCCTTTCACGGGGGTGCCGTCAGGCACTCTTCGTCGAACAGGGCGTCGAGGGCAGGGGACTGCTGCAGACGAACATCGAGACGCTCGGCCTGCAAGGACGGGCGAAGGTTTTCCGGCGTGACGCGACGAACCTCGGCGCCGTCGGCACGATGGAGCCGTTCCATCTCGTCTTCGCCGATCCGCCCTATGCGAAGGGCCTCGGCGAGAAGGCGCTGGAATCTGCCGCCGTCGGCAACTGGCTCGTCCCCGATGCACTGGTGATCCTCGAAGAGCGGGCGGACGTCCAGCCGGCGCCTGCGGCCGTTTTCGAGCGTCTCGACGTCAGAGTCTTCGGCGATACCCGCATGCATTTCTATCGCTTCCGCGGCGCCTGACCGTCATATTTTCGATTTCCTTGCGAAGATAGGCTGTCGCCGACCATGCAAGCTTCCTTATCCCGCTTATAGCGCCGCGCGTCTTCTGTGACGCACCCATGGTCGCTGTAAGGTTTCGGTCTGCTGCATAATTTTGCCCTCAAATCGATTTCGACTTAGGAAAAGATGCAGAAGCGGAGAACATGCCGATGAAGCAGGATCTTTCGATGAAGGGGGCGGCGCAGGCGGCCAGCCAGCCGACGGTCGCGCTGGCGCTGGGTGGCGGTGGCGCACGGGGGCTTGCGCATATTCACGTCATCGAAACCCTGGATGAACTGGGCATTCGCCCGGTAGCGATCGCCGGCTCCTCCATCGGTGCGATCATGGGCGCCGGCATGGCCGCCGGCATGCGCGGTGAAGAGATCAGGGCCCACACGCTTTCGACCGTCGGCCATCGCCGCGAGGTCGTCAATCGGCTCTGGCAGTTGCGGCCGTCGAGCCTTTCCGAGGCGGTTGCGAACGGTTTTCGCTTCGGGCAATTCAATGTCGAGCGCGTTCTCAGGGCGTTTCTGCCGGAGGCCATTCCGCCGAAGTTCTCGGATCTCGGCATTCCGCTCAAGGTGGTCGCCACCGACTATTACGGCCAGACCGAGCATGTCTGCGAAAGGGGTGATCTGTGGCAGGCGCTGGCGGCCTCCGCGGCCCTGCCTGCGATCTTCATCCCGGTGAAGATCGGCGGGCGCGTGATGATCGACGGCGGTATCTACAACCCCATCCCCTTCGATCATTTGCGCGGCCTGGCCGACATCGTCATCGCCGTCGATGTCGTCGGTGGTCCTGATGGCGATGGCAAGACGATCCCGAGCCGCATCGACAGCCTGTTCGGCGCGAGCCAGCTGATGATGCAATCGATCATCGCGATGAAGCTCAAGGAGGGCGCGCCGGATATCCTGCTGCGCCCGGATGTCGGCCGCTACCGGGTAATGGATTTCCTGCGGGCCAAGGACGTGCTGAACGGAACCGTCGCGATCAAGGATCAGTTGAAGCGGGCCCTCGACGAACGGATGCGAGCACCGAAGCTCGGCTGAGCTCCGACCATTGACGGCCGCACGGTCGGTACAGGCGCGACTACGCGCTCTCGCGCTCGTCCGCAGGAAGCCCCGGCAGGATCCGTTCGCCCGTCTCCTGGGAGTGATCGACCTCGCGCTTCGGCTTGACCAGCGGTTCTGGCCTGACGGGACGCGAATGCAGCATGTCGCGACCGGCGGTAATGCCTTCGGCCTCCTGCAGCACGAGACGTGCTTCGTCGCGCTTGCGGATATCGTCCATGATCGCGATCGCCTCGTCGTCACCGACTCCCAGCGCCTCCAGCGACTTGCGGCCGAACAGCAGGCCGGACTCGAAGGTTTCGCGCAGTTCGTAGTCGACGCCTTTGGCGCGCAGCTCCAGCGTATGCAGCCGGTCGTAGGAGCGGGCGAAGATGCGGGCGTTCGGATACTCCGACTGCACGAGGTCGATGATGTGGTCGGTCGTTTCCTTCTTCTGCGTGCAGACGGCGACGATCTTTGCCCGCTCGATGCCAGCGGCGCGCAGCACGTCGAGCCGGGTGCCGTCGCCGAAGTAAATGCGGAAGCCGAAGGTCGCGGCCTGGCGCACGCGGGCGGCGGAATGGTCGATGATCGTCACGTCGCGGCCGCCGGCGAGCAGGATCTGCGCGGCGATCTGGCCGAAGCGGGAGAAGCCGATCATCAACACGTCGGCGCCGGCGCCCTCGAAGTCTTCGTCGATCTCCTCGTCCAGTTCGTCCTGCTCGCGCATCAGCTTCGGCGCCAGCATCGAAGCCAGCGGCGTCAGCGCCATCGACAGCGTCACGATCGCGACGAGCAGCGAGGCGTCGCCATCGGAGAAGACACCGGCGCTGGCTGCTGCCGTGAACAGCACGAAGCCGAATTCGCCGCCCTGCGGCAGGAGCAGGCTGATGCGCACCGCGTCGTTGTGGTGCGCTCCGGTGAGCCGGCAGAGCCAGTAGAGCACGAGGCTCTTCAACGCCATCAAGAGCGGCACCGCAGCGATGATCAACTGGTAGCGCTCGACGATGACGCCGAGTTCCAGCGACAGGCCGACCGCCATGAAAAAGAGTGCCTGCAGGATACCGCGAAACGGTTCGATATCCGCTTCGAGTTCATGGCGATAGGAGGATTCCGCCAAGAGCACGCCCGCGAGGAAGGCTCCCATGGCCATCGAAAGTCCGGCGAGCTGCATCATGGTCGCCGCGCCCATGACGACGAGCAGGGCGGCCGCGATCATGACGTCGCGGGCGCCCGTGCGGCCGATGATCTGGAACAGGGGATTCACGAGGTAGCGGCCGGCAGCGAAGAGAACGATGATCGCGGTTGTGGCGATTGCGAAATCCTCGAGCGGCGGCGTCGTATCCTCGGGCGCCTGCGCCGCCAGAAGCGGGATCAGCGCCAGCAGCGGCACGATCGCCAGATCCTGCAGCAGAAGAATGGAGAATGATCGCTGACCGTAGCGCGTGTTGCGGTCGTTGCCTTCGTCGAGGATCTGCATCGCAAAGGCGGTCGACGACAGGGCCAGGCCGAAGCCGGCAATGATGCTGCCGCCCTGGCCGAGGAGCCCGAAGGCATAGATGATGGACGAGAGCACGATGCCGGTCAGCACCACCTGCGCCGTGCCGAGGCCGAAGATATCGCGCCGCATCTGCCAGAGGCGCGACGGTTTCAGTTCGAGGCCGATGATGAACAACAGGAACACGACGCCGAGTTCCGAGACATGCAGGATGATCTGCTCGCCCTCGGTGATGCTCTGGGCGACCGGACCGATGAGCACGCCGGCGCAGAGATAGCCGAGGATGGTGCCGAGGCCGAGCCGCTTGAAGATTGGTGCGGCCAACACTGCGCCGCCAAGCAGCATCAGCGCTTGAGAGTAGATGATCGGTGTCGTTGCCATGCCTGCGGCTTTCACTATTGGAGCACCCGGCCCCCGACGGGGGAGCTTTCGAGAGCGGTCATTTGCGGTGTATGGGCGGGAATCGGGCCGATGCCCTTGATGCCTGCGTCACTGCACAATAAATGGGGCAGGAATGAAAGGCTACATCATGTCAGACACGATCGATTCTGCCGACCTCGAAAAACGCGCCTCGGAACTCGTGGACCTCGCCCGCAAGGCCGGCGCGGATGCGGCGGATGCGGTGGTGGTACGCGGGCGCTCCCGCTCCGTCTCCGTACGCCTCGGCAAGGTCGAAGCGACCGAAGCCTCCGAAAGCGATGATTTCTCCCTTCGCGTTTTCGTCGGGCGGCGCGTCGCCAGCGTCTCGGCCAATCCGGGCTTCGATCTGAAGCTGCTCGCCGAGCGCGCCGTCGCCATGGCCAAGGCCTCGCCGGAGGATCCTTTCGCCTCGCTCGCCGATGCGGACCAATTGGCAAAGTCCTATCCGGACCTCGATCTCTTCGACCCGACCGCGGTTTCCACGGAATCATTGACGGAGGCGGCATTGGCCGCCGAAGAGGCGGCACTTTCGGTCTCGGGCGTCACCAATTCCAGCGGCGCCGGCGCCTCGGCCGGCATGGGCGGTCTGGTGCTCGTCACCTCGCATGGTTTCTCCGGTTCCTACATGGCGACGCGTTTCGGTTGCTCCGTCAGTGCGATTGCCGGCGAAGGCACGAAGATGGAGCGCGACTACGATTTCGACAGCCGCCTCTATGTTGGCGATCTGCGGCCGGCCGAGGAGATTGGCCGCCTTGCCGGCGAGCGCGCGGTGGCACGCCTCAATCCGCGCCAAGTGCCGACGGCCAAGAATGTCACCGTCGTCTTCGATCCGCGCATGGCGCGGGGCTTCGTCGGCCATCTGGCAGGCGCCATCAACGGCGCATCGGTCGCCCGCAAGACGAGCTTCCTGCGTGACCGGATGGGCAAGCAGATCATGAAGGCGGGCCTTTCCGTCACCGACGATCCGCTGATCGTGCGCGGCGCCTCCTCGCGCCCCTTCGACGGCGAGGGCGTCAGCGGCTCGAAGCTCGCGATGGTCGAAGATGGCGTGCTGAAGCACTGGTTCCTGTCGACATCGGCCGCCGCCGAACTCGGCCTCAAGACCAACGGCCGCGGTGTGCGCGGCGGCCCGACGGTCAATCCGGCCTCGACCAACCTGGCGCTCGAGCCGGGTTCGATCTCGCGTGAGGATCTGATCCGCGATGTCGGCACCGGCTTCTACGTCACCGAACTGATCGGCCAGGGCGTGAACATGGTGACCGGCGAATACAGCCGCGGCGCCTCCGGCTTCTGGATCGAGAACGGCGAACTCTCGTATGCCGTCTCCGAGGTCACGATCGCGTCCAATCTCAAGGACATGTTCATGGCGTTGACGCCCGCAGACGACATCGATCGCAAATTCGGTGTTGCGGCGCCGACGCTTGCCATCGAGGGCATGACGCTTGCGGGTCTCTAGTGTCCTGATCGATAAATTTGTGCGATCATTTTCCCTGTTTGAGAAGGGGATGATCGATGGGCAAAGCGGCGGTTGCGATTGTCTTGACGGGTGAGGAGCGCGGTGAACTGGAGACATTGGTTCGCCGCCGCGGCACGGCGCAGGGCCTGGCGCGGCGGGCCCAGATCGTGCTGATGGCCGCGGACGGCGTTGAGAACAAGGAGATTGCCACGCGGCTTGGCACGATGCCGAACACGGTGGCCAAATGGCGACGGCGTTTCGCCGAGCAGCGGCTCGATGGGCTTTACGACGAGCCGCGTCCCGGCGCGCCGCGCCAGATCGGCGACGAAGAGATCGCCGAGACGATCCGGTTGACGCTGGAGACGACACCGCCGGACGCCACCCACTGGAGCCTGCGTTCGATGGCACGGGCGGTCGGACATGCGCCCTCGACGATCCATCGCATCTGGACGGCCTTCGGGCTGCAGCCGCATCGCGCCGAAAGTTTCAAGCTGTCTTCGGATGCGCTATTCGTCGAGAAGGTGCGCGACATTGTCGGCCTTTATCTCAACCCGCCCGAGCGGGCGCTGGTGCTCTGCGTCGATGAGAAGAGCCAGATCCAGGCACTCGATCGCAGCCAGCCGGTGTTGCCGATGCGGCCCGGCCAGATCGAGCGGCGCAGCCACGACTACACCCGGCATGGAACACTTTCGCTCTTCGCCGCGCTCGACGCTGCCACCGGCAAGATCATCGGTCGCTGCTTCAAGCGTCACCGCGCGCAGGAATTCCTGAGATTCCTGCGCGAAATCGAAGCCAACGTGCCGCCAGACCTTGATATCCACATCGTCATGGACAACTACGCCACCCACAAGACCAGCGCCATCCGCAGCTTCTTTCTCAAGCGGCCCCGCTGGCACATTCATTTCACCCCGACGGCGGCGTCATGGCTCAACCAGGTCGAGCGCTTCTTTGCCAACCTGACCGAAAAGCAAATCCGGCGCGGCGTGCACCGCTCCACCGCTGAATTGGAGGCGGCAATCACCGCCTATATCGACGCCGTCAACACCGATCCCAAACCGTTCCGATGGACCAAATCGGCAGACGATATCCTCGCCACCATCAAACGCTTTTGCCTGGCAACCCTGCAAATCGCCGATGTGCAAAACAAATCGGCAGAAACTTCTGAATCAGGACACTAGAGCGCCGTGCGATTGCGTCATTTCAAATGGCTGGATCAGCACATTGGTTCACTGAACTGATCTGGAAGCCGAAGGAAAAACGGTGCGGGTGCTCCGCGCCGATCCCGCCTCATGGTATGGAGAGGCGGGCTGACGGGGTCTTGAATGTCTGACACAGCACCATCGGGCGCGGACTGGAAGCCGGATCTCGAGTTGATCCGCGCCGCCGCGGTCGTCGCCGGCGAAACGGCACTCGGTTATTTTGGCAAAGCTCCCGATGTCCGGTGGAAGAACGAAGGCCGCTCGCCGGTCAGCGAAGCGGATCTCGCGGCCAACGACGTACTGAAGACGCGGCTGCTTGCGGCGAGGCCCGGCTACGGCTGGCTGTCGGAAGAGACCGACGATGACGCCAGCCGCCTGATCCGCGAAACGGTCTTCGTCGTCGATCCGATCGACGGCACGCGTGCCTTCATCGCCGGCAAGGAGCTTTGGTGCGTCAGTGTCGCCGTGGTCCATCGGGGACAGCCCGTCGCCGGCGTCCTCTATGCCCCGGCGCTTGACGAACTCTTCGAGGCTGTCGCCGGCGGTAGCGCGCTGAAGAACGGTGCCGCGATCTCGGTGCGTGAGGCAAAGTCCGGGGAAATGCTGCATCTGGCGGCGGCCGAAGACACGGTCGGCAAGCTTCCGCCCCTCTACCGCAAGACCGTCGCGCGCGTGCCGCATGTGCCGTCGCTTGCCTATCGGCTGGCCATGGTTGCCGACGGTCGGATCGACGGTACGCTGGTGAAGAAGAATTCCCATGATTGGGATCTGGCTGCGGCCGATCTCATCCTTGCCCGGGCCGGCGGCGCGCTCGTCGATCTCGACGACCAGCCCTTGTCCTACAACCGCTCCACCGTCGTTCACGGGGTGCTTTGCGCGGCGGCAAAGCCGCTCTTGCCGGGCCTGATCGCCGCATCGCGATCGATGGAGCCCCATTGACCTTTGGGGCCGAATGCCTCAAATCAACGCCCACACCCAAAAAAGAAAAAATGGAATTCCGATGGCTCACGAATCCGAGAAGAAACAACGTCTGCACCTCGTCTTTGGCGGTGAACTCACCACGCTGACGGACGTCCACTTCCGTGACCTGGACAAGCTCGATATCGTCGGCATCTATCCGGACTATGAAAGCGCGCTTGCCGCCTGGAAATCCAAGGCGCAGATGACCGTCGACAACGCTCACATGCGTTATTTCATCGTCCACATGCATCGTCTGCTCGACCCGGAAAACGGCTGATGCCGATGAGGTGGGGATGCGCGGCGCAAACCTGCATGCCAGTCGCCCCTGAGTTTCTCCCGGCCGAGACGGCTGAGGAAGGTGTCTCGTCATGAGCAGCTTTCGCGCGCGCCTGGCGCTCTCCAGCTACCGCTGGATCGGCTCGGCGATCTATCCCCTCGTTTGGTCCTACCTTGCCATTCGCGCGGCGAAGGGCAAGGAGGACCCGGCGCGCCGTCGCGAGCGCTACGGCCATGCCAGCGCACCACGACCGCAGGGCCCGCTCGTCTGGTTTCACGCCGCCAGCGTCGGCGAGACCAATGCGGTCATCCCGCTGATCAAGGAAATCCGTCGGCGCGGCATCAACGTCGTACTGACGACGGGAACGATGACCTCGGCACGTGTCGTCGCCCAGCGCCTGGGAACGAGCGTCATCCACCAATATGTGCCGCTCGATTTCAAGCCGGCGGTCAGCCGTTTCCTGAACTATTGGGAGCCGGATCTCGCAATCATCGCCGAGTCCGAAATCTGGCCGATGACCATCCTGGAGCTGGGCCGGCGCCACATTCCGCAGGTTCTGGTGAACGGTCGCCTGTCCGATCGCACCTTCACCCGGTGGAAGCGGCGGCCGGGGCTGGCTGACGCGCTGTTTGAAAACCTGGCGCTGGTGATCGCCCAATCCGACGTCGATGCGGAGCGCTTCCGCACGCTCGGCGCCCTGCCGGTCATGGTCTCCGGCAACCTGAAAGTCGACACCGATGCCCCGCCGCATGATCCGCAGGCGCTCCGCGAATACGAGCAGCAGATTGGCACGCGCAAGACCTGGGCCGCGATCTCGACCTTCGACGGCGAGGAGAACGCTGCCGGCGTCGTGCATCGCGCGCTGAAGGAACGGACCGGCCTCCTGACGATCGTCGTGCCGCGCCATCCCGAGCGTAGCGATGCGATCGAGGCGGCGCTGACGGCCAAGGGCCTGAAGGTCGCCCGCCGCACGCGGCGCGATCCGCTGACGCCGGATGTCGACATCTTCCTCGGTGACACCATCGGCGAAATGGGCCTCTACCTTCGCCTGACCGAAGTCGCCTTTGTCGGCCGCTCGCTCTTTGCCGAAGGCGGCCAGAACCCGCTGGAGCCGGCGATGCTCGGCTGTGCGATCCTGTCCGGCGGCAACGTCCAGAATTTTCGCGAGACCTATCAGACGCTGGCGAAGAACGGCAGCGCCAAGATCGTGCGCGACGTCGAGATGCTGGCGAAGGGCGTCAACTATCTGCTCGCCAACGACGACATGCGTCGCTCGATGATCGATGCCGGCCTCGAAACCGTGCAAGAGATGCGTGGTGCCCTGTCGGCGACGATGAAGGGGCTAGAGCCCTACATCAATCCGCTCATCGTCAAGGCGCGGCTCAATCCCCCGACCGAAAGCTGACACAAGCAGGAGGCGACCTCTCATCATGACCGCATCCAAAGCCATCGCCGGTATCCTGTTCGACAAGGATGGAACCCTGCTCGACTACGCCAAGAGCTGGGTGCCGGTGAACTATGAGCTGGCGCGGATTGCGGCAAAGGGTGACGAGGCGCTGGCTCGCACGTTGCTGAAAGCGGGCGGCATGGATGCCGATACCGGCCATGTGCTGCCCGACAGCCTGCTTGCGGCCGGCAACACGGTCGAGATCGCGACCGGTTTCGTGGGCGCGGGCGCGCCTTTCACGGTGGAGGATCTCACAACCCTGTTCGACAGCCTGTTCGCGCGCTCGGCGGAATATGCCGTCCCCGTCACTGATCTTGGCACCTTCTTCGCCGGTCTGCATGCCAAGGGCTATCGTCTTGGAGTCGCCTCCAGCGACAACGAAAAATCGATCCGCGAGACCGCAAGGCGCTTCGGCTTTGATGGATACCTGCATTATGTGGCGGGTTATGACAGCGGCTACGGCGTCAAGCCGGAGCCCGGCATGGTGCTCGGTTTTTGCGCCGCAACGGGCCTTGAGCCGCATCAGGTCGTTGTCGTCGGCGACAACAATCACGACATGCACATGGGCCGCAGTGCCAGCGTCGGCATGACGGTCGCGGTGCTGACCGGAACCGGTTCACGCCAATCGCTCGCCGCAGCCTCGGACCATTGCCTCGCCGACATCACCGAGCTTGAGGCCGTGCTCTAGCCGAAATGCCAGCAAACGCATGAGGCGGGCCGGCTGAAGCCGGCTGCATCCCATCCATAGCTTGCGTTTTTTCACATTCTGACGTTTTTTGGGGCAATCCGTCGGCTTGCGACGGCAAGAAGACATGCGTCCTCCCAAAGCGGATGGACGACACCGGCTGGGGGCCACGGAAAGAAGATGGTATCGGAAGCGCCGCCATTCTGGTGGACCAAGGCGGATTGGCGTGCCCGCGCCTTGTGGCCGTTTTCATGGCTCTACGGGCGGATTGCCGGCATGCGCATGGACCGCGCGCGCCGTGCATCGGTTCCCGTGCCGATCATCTGCATCGGCAACTTCACTGTCGGCGGCGCCGGCAAGACGCCGACGGCGATCGCCCTTGCCCGCGTCATCCGTCAGAAAGGGTTGAAGCCCGGCTTCTTGAGCCGCGGCTACGGCGGCTCTCTCGACGTGACCACGATCGTCGATATTGAGCATCACCGCGCCCGCGACGTTGGCGATGAACCCTTGCTTCTGGCGCGCGAGGCGTTGACCGTCGTCTGCCGCCGCCGTGTCGATGGGGCTCGCCGCCTGGTGAAGGAAGGTGCCGACATCATCATCATGGACGACGGTTTTCAGAGCGCGCGTCTCGCTTTCGACTTCGCGCTTCTGGTGATCGACTCGCGCCGCGGCATCGGCAACGGCTATCTGGTGCCGGCCGGCCCCGTGCGGGCGCCGCTTCCCATCCAGTTGCGCCATGCGACGGCACTCCTGAAAATCGGCGACGGCACGGAGGCCGATGCCCTGATCCGCCGTGCAGCCCGCGCCGGCAAGCAGATCTACGAGGCCGATGTGGTGAGGCTCGACGACGGGTCGCTGAAGGGCGTCAAGGTCCTCGCCTGGGCCGGTATCGCCGATCCGGAGAAATTCTATCGCACGGTGCGTGAGACCGGGGCCGTCGTCGAGGAAACCCGCAGCTTTCCGGATCACCATCATTTTTCCGACGACGAGATTGCCGATCTGCTCGATCGGGCGGCGGCTTTGGGCTGCACGCTGGTCACCACCGCCAAGGACATGGTTCGGCTCGAGCCCGGCCATGGCCGCGCCGCCGAGCTGGCCGCGGCCAGCCGGGTGATCGAGATCGACGTGCGTTTCGATGATCCCATGGCGCCGTCAAAAATCATCGAGACGGCGCTTTCCGCCGCGCGCGCCCGCAAGCTGCGCGAAGGCGCAGTCAAGTAACGGCTATTCGTATCCGGGGAAGAGACCTGACGACGTCGCCTTAGCGGCGCTGGTTCGGCAATGCGCCGGCGCGTTTTTCCGCCTCGACGGAGGCTTCCGCATCGACATAGGCTTCCTGCCGGGCGACGCTCCAGTAGCGCAACTCGTCGACGGGAATGGTTCTGCCGGTCATCGCGCAGATCACATGCGAGCCAGCGAGGACGATCTGAAAGTCGCCGTCGAGATAACGGATCTTCGCCTCGCGCGACGTGCTTCCTTCAAACCGGTTCATCATGTTCGTTGCCTGTAACGTCCTTGTGGTCTGTTCTCTGGTCTAGCTCGCCATCAGGCAAAATGCCAGCCGCATTTCGCGGCCGTGCGCGATCAGCTTCGGCCGAACAGCCGTTCAATATCGGAAAGCTTGAGCTCGATGTAGGTCGGCCGCCCATGGTTGCATTGACCGGAGCCGGGCGTCGCCTCCATCTGCCGCAGCAAGGCGTTCATTTCCTCGGTACGCATGCGTCGGCCGGAGCGGACCGATCCATGGCAGGCCATCGTCGCCGCAAGATATTCGAGCCGGCTTGTAAGCCCGTTGGCAGTGTCCCATTCGGCAAGCTCGTCGGCAAGCTGGCGTACCAGGCCGACGGCGTCCATTTCGCCGAGCATCGCCGGCGTCTCGCGCACGGCGATTGCCCCGGGGCCGAAGCGCTCGATGGCAAGACCAAGGCGGGCAAACTCCGCCGCATGGGCCATCAGCCGGTCGCAATCGTCTTCGGCCAGATCGACGATTTCCGGGATCAGCAGGGCCTGTGCCGCGACGGGCCGCGAATGCAGCGCGGTTCGCATCGCCTCGAACACCAGCCGCTCATGGGCGGCATGCTGGTCGACGATGACGAGACCGTCATTCGTCTGGGCGACGATGTAGTTTTCGTGGAGCTGCGCCCGTACCGCGCCGAGCGGGAAGGATTGCGGCGTCGGTGCCGGCGTATCCTGTTGCGATGCCGGCACCTCATGCTCAGGTGGGGCGGCCGTTCGTGCAGATGGCGCCGCAAAGGCGGCGAAGCTCGCCTGCGGCGCTTCGCCGAGGCCACGCAGCATGGCATCGAATTGTGCCGGTCGGGACGGGGACGTCTCGGGGGTCCAGGGTTGCGGGCGATAGGTCCCGGCGCGGAAAGCCTGCATCATGCCGCGTGCCCCGGTGGTTGCCGCCCGGTCGCCTTCGCGCGTCAGTGCCTCGCGGATCGCGCCGATGATCAGCCCGCGGATGAGGCCGGGGTCGCGGAAGCGCACATCGGATTTGGCCGGATGCACGTTGACGTCGACCAGCGCCGGATCGAGCGTGATCGACAGTACCGCGACGGGGTAGCGGCCGCTCGGGATCGTCTCGGAATAGGCGGCGCGGATCGCCGACAGCAGCAGCTTGTCCTGCACCGGGCGGCCATTGACGAAGACATATTGCTGCAGCGAGTTGCCGCGATTGTAGGTCGGCACGCCGGCAAAACCGGTGAGCCCGACATCTTCGCGCTCGGCATCGATTTCGATCGCGTTGTCGCGGAAATCCTTGCCGAGCACCTGGGCCATGCGCGCCAGGCGATCGTCGCCGGTCGCCGGGAATTCGAGCGTCGAGCGGTCGCTGCCCGAGAGCACGAAGCGGACCGCCGGGAAGGCGATCGCCATGCGGCGTACGATCTCGGAGATCGCGGCCGCTTCCGCCTTCTCGGACTTCATGAACTTCAGTCGCGCCGGCGTCGCGAAGAAGAGGTCGCGGACCTCCACGACCGTGCCGGTATTGGCCGGCGAAGGGCGAACCGGCTCGGTCTTGCCGCCGGTGACGGCGATGACCGCGCCTTCGCTGGCGCCGGCCGTGCGCGTCGTGATCGACAGGCGGGCGACCGAGCCGATCGAAGGCAGCGCCTCGCCGCGAAAGCCGAGCGTGCGGATGTCGAACAGGCTGTCGTCGAGCTTCGACGTACAGTGCCGGCGGACCGCAAGTTCGAGGTCGTTCGGCGTCATGCCCGAGCCATTGTCGGTCACGCGCAACAGCGTCTTGCCGCCGCCGGCGGTCGCGATTTCGATGCGCGTGGCGCCCGCGTCGAGCGCGTTCTCGATCAGCTCCTTGGCGGCGCTGGCTGGGCGTTCGATCACTTCGCCGGCGGCGATCTGGTTGATGAGAGTTTCTGAAAGCTGCTTGATGACCATGTCCCATTTTCCCGGATTCGCTCGGGAAACGGAAGGGGGAATGGCACCTCCTCCCCGGCCCCGAACGCACGCGATCGTCGCCCCGGAAAAATGAGTGAGGGTTTAATCGCCCCTTAACACTCTGCTGCGATTTTCCACAACAACCTGAATGATCACGGGTTTTGTCTTTCGAGCATTGCGGCGTAGCTGGACGCCGTACTCCCTCCGCGCGAAGAGACGCCTGCCAAGGCCACCCAGCATGTCCCGAAATGAAACCGCCGCTACAGCGCCGCGCGCCCCTTGGGTGCGCCGAGGTCGCTGTAGCACTGTGAATGGCTGCATGTTTCCTCAGATCGAAGGCGATTGAAGCGTGCGGTGGGCGAGTGAGGACAGCGCAATGAGCGATGGGGCGTCGAACGGCGCGGACATCAACCGGATCATTCTGGAGTCGAGTTGCGACGCGCTCGGCATCGCCGTGCTTGTCTGCAGCCGGGACGACACCATTCTCTTTGCCAGCCGCACGATGCTGCAATATTTTCCGGTGCCGGCGGAAATCCTGATGCCCGGCACGCGCCTTCGAGATTTTCTCGGTGCCGTCTACGATACCGGCGTCCGACCCGGAACCGTTCCGGAAAGCAGCCGTCGGCGCACCAATCGCGAGGACTGGATCGCCGAGCATATGGCGCTGCACTGGCGCGAACGCTACGAGAGCGTCGAGCGCGCCGGCCGGACGCGCTGGGTTTCGATGCGCAAGCGCCGCCTGTCGAGCGGCATCGGCATCCTGTCGATCAGCGACGTTTCCGATCAGAAGAAACGCGACGAACAGCTCCAGACGGATTTGGAGCGTGTCGAGCTGACCGAACAGATCCTCGACGCCCAGCCCAATCCGATCTGCGTCAAGGACCGCAATCTCAACTATATCGCCGTCAACAAAGCCTTCTGCCTGATCCATGATCTGCAGCAGGATGCCATCCTCGGCCGTTCCGCCTGGGATCTGGTCGAAAGCGAGCTTGCCGAACGTTTCGAACAGTCGGACCGCATGGTGCTCGAAACCGGCAAGCCTTACTCGCAGGCCGAGCACATCGTGCGCGCCGATGGCAGTGATCTCTGGGTGTTGACGCGCAAGTACCGTGTCGGCATGCCCGGCCGCCACTTCGTCGTCACGTGCATGAACGACGTGACCGATATCGCCGTCCTGCATCAGAGCAGCGATGAGCCCCGGGCCGAGGTCGGCCTGCAGATCCGCGACTACAGCATCTTCGCAGCGGCACAGAATTTCTATGATCCCTTCCGGGCGCTGAACGTCCAGCAGCTTGTGGAAGCAGGGTCGATGATCGAGACCTTGCCCGCCCGCGGCCTTCGTGTCCTGGTCGCCACGGCCGATCGGGCAATGGAAGACCGGCTCGTCGCGCGCCTGCGCGGCTCGGGGCTCGACGCCTGCGCCGTTCGCGATGCCGATGAGCTCAGCGCCTTCGCCCGTGCGGTCGAGGACGCCGGAATCAAGCTCGATGTCCTGCTGCTCGACCTGGCATTTTCCGAGAAACCGCAAATCGCTGCGGCCTGGCGTCACTGCCCGATCCTCCCGCTTTCGGCTGAGCAGGACGGTGCCGCGGTGCTGGCGGAAATCTTCCGCGTCTGCTCCGAGCGGACGGCGGTTTCTCCGACGCCGCAGCCGGATTGGTCGCTGTCGTTTGAGGGCGAGGGGATCGCCGCGCCCCCGCCGGCACCGCAAGTCGACGTGCTCGTTGCCGAAGACAACCAGATCAACCAGTTCGTATTCACGCAGATCCTGGAGGGCCTCGGCGTCTCGCATCGGATCGCCACCAACGGCCGCGAAGCCGTCGAACTCTGGCACGAACTGCAGCCCGCTCTGGTGCTGATGGATGTCTCGATGCCGGTCATGAACGGCTTCGACGCCACGGTCGCGATAAGGTCGGCTGAAAGTACCAGGGGGCAGAAAACGCCGATCATCGGGGTCACGGCGCAGGCGCTGGATATCGACCTGCAGCAATGCAAGGCGTCGGGCATGGACGACCACATCATGAAGCCGGTGAGCCCGGACATGATCGAGGCGGTGCTTAGAAAATTCATGCCGGCAAAGGCGATGCGAACGGCAGGTTGAAAGAAAGACGTGTCAATTCGCTAGAATTGGGGAGGCTAATGGCAGATCTGGGAGCAGGGCGATATCGGATTGTTAACCGCCGATTGCGATCGTCTGCGCCGAATTGCCGTTAAAGTGTAGAGCCTCGCCCGAATGCATTGCGCCCATCCCGTTGCACATGTCCGGACCGTGTCGGAACGACATGGCCGGTTCGCGCCGTGGCGTGGGTCTTCGCGGGTCGCGAAGCATCGGGTGCAGTCCGCCGATCGGGCTGCGGAGACGCGGTTATGACGGCCGTCGAGACACCCTATCACCGCATCGGTATCGAGACGCCCGCCGTGACGGGCAACATCGATCTGCTGACGGGGCTCGGCAATGCCCGGTGCCTGCGCCAGACCGTACTTGATCTCGCCAGGGAGCGCGCCAGCGATCCCGCGCCCTTCACCATTGGTCTTGCCAATATCGATGGCTTCAAGCCGATCAACGATCTGTTCGGACCGGCGGCCGGTGACGAGATCCTCTGCCAGGTGGCCTATCGGCTGAAAGCCTGCGCACCCGAGGGGGCGACGATCACCCGTTCGGAAAGCGACGAATTCGCCTTCGTCCTGCCGCTCGTCTTCGAGCGCAAGGGGGCGGAGAAGGTCGGGCAGATGTTGAAGGAGGTGCTGTCGGCGCCCTTCGATCTCGGCGACCGCCACGTGCGTCTCTCCGCGTCCTTCGGCTTTGCGGTCTATCCCTTTGCCGGGGAAGTGTTCGAGGATCTGTTGAAGAGCGCCGATACTGCGCTCTATCGTTCGAAGCGTCGCGGCCGCGGCCAGATCACCGTCTATTCGCAGGAAATCGCCCAGGAGATGAAACGCGCGACGCAGCTCGAGCAGGCGCTGCGCAATGCCATCATCGCCAATGAGGTCGACGTGCATTTCCAGCCGATCGTCGATCTGCGCAACGACGCGGTCGTCGGGTTCGAAGCGCTGGCGCGCTGGTGCGATGCCGACCTCGGCTATGTTTCGCCGGCGGTGTTCGTGCCGTTGGCCGAGGAGCGCGGCTTTATCGAATCTCTGGCAGAAGTGCTGTTGCGCAAGGCGGCGCATGCGGCCCTCTCCTGGCCGAAGGAGCTCTTCCTTTCCTTCAATCTCTCCTCGGCGCAACTCATGGACCCGGCGACCAGTCACCGATTGCTTTCGATCATCCATCAGATCGGCCTCGACCCGCGGCGACTTGAATTGGAGATCACGGAGACGGCTGTCATGGCCGATGCCGACATCGCCCAGAAGATCGTTGCGGAACTGCGTGCCACCGGCGTGCGCGTCTCGCTCGACGACTTCGGCACCGGGCAATCGAGCCTGGGCCGCTTGCGCGATTTTTCCTTCGACAAGGTCAAGATCGATCGCGCCTTCGTCTCGCGCATTTCCGCCGACCGCGCCTCGGAGCACATCATCAAGGCGATCGTCGCGATGTGTGAGGGCCTGGAGCTGGAGGTCGTCGCCGAAGGCATCGAGGACTTTTCCGAGGCACTGAAGCTGAAGGCGCTCGGTTGCGGTCTCGGGCAGGGCTATTTTTATGGAAAACCGGCCGATGCCGTGGCGACGATGCGGTACCTTTCCGATCGTTATCGCGACGTTTCGGCCCAGGCCTGAACCGCTCTATTTATTCACCGGCTCCCGATGCCGCGCGGTCCCGCCGCCCTTCTTCCAATAACCAGTCGCGGACCCGTTTCGCTTGAGCGTTGAGCTCGCGCGACCGCGGCCAGACGACATAGAAGGCGAGGCCGGTCTTGAGCACGTGTCCGGCGACCGGCATCAGCGCGCCGGAACGGATCTGCGGGTTGATCAGGTGTTCCCAGCCGAGCGCCACACCTTCGCCGGCGAGCACGGCCTGAATGACCAGAACATAGTCGTTGATCGTCAGGCGGCGTGCCTGCTTGGGATAGGTGAGGCCGGCGCTCGCGAACCATTCGGTCCAGTCGCAGGCGCGCCGCACCGGCTCCTCGAGATGAATGAGGTTGTGCCGCTGCAGGTCGGCTGCCGTCTTCGGCAGCCCGTGCTCCTCGATATAGGCGGGCGTTGCGACGGCGTTGACCACCTCTTCGGCGAGCTGGGCGACATGATAGCGCGGCCAGTGGCCGGGGTCGCCGCCGCGAATGCCGAGCGGGATCGGCTCTTCCTCGAGATCGAGATCGCGCACGCTGGTCTGGATTCTGAGATCGATCTCCGGCAGGTCCTCGCGCATGCGGTTGAGGCGCGGCAGCATCCACATCGAGGCAAAGGCGGTAGAAGCTGCAAGCGTCACGTTGGTTTCGCGGCCCTTGGCGCGGATGTCCTCGGCCGACTTCTGGATGCGCGACAGGCCGACGGACACATCGGCGTGAAACTTCTCGCCGGCCTCGGTCAGTTCGACAGCCCGATGCACGCGATGGAAGAGCGGCACGCCCAACTGTTCCTCGAGGCCGCGAATGGCATAGGACACCGCGGCCTGGGTCATGCCGAGTTCGTTTGCGGCACGGGTGAAGTTCTGATGACGGCCGGCCGCCTCGAAAACGATGAGGCTGGCGGCGGAGGGAAGCAGGCGGCGTAGGTTTTCCATAAATCATGCTTATCGCATGGCTCGAATTTTTCCAGCGTTACAACGGAATTTTTCGCCAATAGCATCACCTCAAGTGATGGGAGGATGCAAAATGGATACGGCACCGGCAGCAGGCGAGGCGGCACCGAGACGGAACCGGGGTTCGAGGCAACGACGCGAGGGCGCAGGCCAGAGTCTCGGCGTTCCCTATATCGTCCGGAATATTCCGACCTACGATATCCTTGGCGAAGAGAGCCTCGTCAGGATCGAGGCGATCGCCGATCGCATCCTGGCCGAAGTCGGCATCGAGTTCCGCGACGACCCTGACGCACTCGTCCATTGGAAGCGCGCTGGTGCAACGGTTGATGGCGTGCGGGTCATCTTCGAGCCGGGCATGCTCAAGGAGATCGTCGCCTCCGCACCGAGGCAGTTCACCCAGCACGCCCGCAATCCCGCCCGCAATGTCGAGATCGGCGGCAACAACGTCGTCTTCTCGCCGGCCTATGGGTCGCCTTTCGTCATGGATCTCGACAAGGGCCGGCGCTACGGCACGATCGAGGACTTCCGCAACTTGATCAAGCTGGCGCAGTCGAGCCCCTGGCTGCACCACTCCGGCGGCACGATCTGCGAGCCGGTCGATGTGCCGGTCAACAAGCGCCATCTCGACATGGTCTACAGCCACATCAAATATTCCGACCGCGCCTTCATGGGCTCGATCACTGCGGAAGAGCGGGCCGAGGATTCGATCGAAATGGCGCGCATTCTCTTCGGCCGTGATTTCGTCGACCGGAACTGCGTCATCCTCGGCAACGTCAACGTCAATTCGCCGCTGGTCTGGGATGGGACGATGACGAAGTCGCTGCGCGCCTATGCGCGTGCAAACCAGGCTGCGGTCATCGTGCCCTTTATTCTCGGCGGCGCCATGGGGCCCGTCACCAATGCCGGCGCCATCGCCCAGTCCTATGCCGAGACGCTCGCCGGCTGCGCGCTGACCCAGCTCGAACGCAAGGGCGCGCCCGTCATTTTCGGCAATTTCCTGTCATCGATGTCGCTGCGCTCGGGTTCGCCGACCTTTGGCACGCCAGAGCCGGCGATCGGCAGCATGGTCGTTGGTCAGCTCGCACGCCGGCTGGGCCTGCCGCTGCGATGCGCCGGCAACTTCTCTAACTCCAAGCTGCCCGACGCGCAGGCGATGCAGGAAGGCGCGATGTCGATGCTGTCGGCGGTGCATTGCGGCGCGAACTTCATCCTGCATTCGGCTGGCTTCGTCGATGGCCTGCTGGCGATGTCCTACGAGAAGTTCGTCATGGACACGGACTTCTGCGGCGCGCTGCATTCCTATCTCGCAGGCGTGGTCGTCGACGATAACACGCTGGCCATGGACGCCTTCCTGCAGGTCGGTCCCGGCAGTCACTTCCTCGGCTGCGACCACACCATGCGCAACTACCAGACCGCCTTCTGGGATTCGGCGCTCTCCGACAACGAACCGTTCGAGAAATGGGTCGAGCAAGGCGAGACGGACATGGCGACGCGCGCGAACCGCGCCTGGAAGAAGACGCTCGCCGAATACGAAGCGCCGCCGCTGGACGTGGCGCTCGACGAGGCGCTGAACGACTATGTCACGCGCCGCAAGCAGAGCATGGCGGATGCCTGGTATTGATGCAGCCGGCATGCTCGGACGCCCTTCAAGGAACAGGAAATGATATCGTCGAAAGACCCGCTGCTGCAGCCCTATCGCCTCAAGCATCTGACGCTCAAGAACCGGATCATGTCGACGGCCCATGAGCCGGCCTATTCCGAAGATGGCATGCCAAAGGACCGCTACCGGCTTTATCACCTGGAAAAGGCCAAGGGCGGCTTGGCGCTGACGATGACCGCGGGCTCGGCGATCGTCTCGGAGGATTCCCCGCCGGCCTTCGGCAATCTCCATGCCTATTCGGATGAGATCGTGCCGTGGCTGAAGAAGATCGCCGACGAATGTCATGAGCATGATTGCGCCGTGATGATCCAGCTCACCCATCTTGGACGCCGCACCGGCTGGAACAAGGGTGACTGGCTGCCGGTGCTTTCCGCATCGCCGGTACGCGAGGCGGCGCATCGTTCCTTTCCCAAGGAAATCGAGGACTGGGATATCGAGCGCATCGTCGGCGACTATGCGACCGCCGCCGCTCGCATGCAGGCCGCCGGTCTCGACGGCATCGAGCTCGAGGCCTATGGCCACCTGATCGACGGCTTCTGGTCGCCAGCCACGAACCACCGCGAGGATGAGTTCGGCGGTTCGCTCGACAACCGCCTGCGCTTCACCGACATGGTGCTCGACGCCATTCGCGCTTCTGTCGGGGCGGATTTCATCGTCGGCATCCGCATGGTTGCGGACGAGGATTGGGAGAAGGGGCTTTCGAAGGAGGAGGGCGTGGAGATCGCCCGGCGGCTCGCGGCTTCCGGCAAGGTTGATTTCCTCAACATCATCCGCGGCCATATCGATCATGATGCGCCGCTGACCAAGGTCATCCCGATCCAGGGCATGGCCGCTTCGCCGCATCTCGATTTCGCCGGCGAAGTTCGCGCCGCGACGAAGTTTCCGGTTTTCCATGCTGCCCGGATCGCCGACGTCGCGACCGCCCGCCACGCGATCGCCGAAGGCAAACTCGACATGGTCGGCATGACCCGTGCGCATATCGCGGATCCGCATATCGTCAGGAAGATTGAAGAGGGCAGGGAGGCGGAGATCCGTCCCTGCGTCGGTGCAACCTACTGTCTCGATCGCATCTATGAGGGCGGCGGGGCGCTCTGCATCCACAATGCCGCGACGGGTCGCGAGGCGATCGTACCGCACGTCATCAGGAAGAGCGACGGACCGAAGCGCAAGGCGGTCGTTGTCGGTGCCGGTCCGGCCGGGCTCGAAGCCGCCCGGGTGCTTGCCGAGCGTGGCCATCAGGTCGAGGTGCTGGAGGCGACGGGAGAAGCCGGCGGGCAGATACTGCTGGCGCAGCGCAATCCGCGGCGCCGCGAACTGATCGGCATCGTCGACTGGCGGCTGGCCGAATTGGAGCGGCTCGGCGTTCCGATCCACTACAACGTCTTTGCCGGGGTGGACGATATAGAGCAGCGTGGCCCTGATCTCGTTGTGGTTGCGACCGGCGGCATTGCGCAAAATCCCGTGCTGGACGCGGGCGACGATCTCGTCGTGTCGAGCTGGGATATCATTGCCGGTGTGGTGAAGCCGGAAGGGCCGGTTTTGCTTTATGACGACAACGGCGCCCATAGTGGCATGACCGCCGCTGAACTTATCGCGCGCGCCGGTGTCGAGCTCGAAATCGTTTCGCCCGAACGCATGTTCGCGCCGGAGATCGGCGGCATGAACCATGTCCCCTATGCGGCGGCTTTCGCCGAGCACAATGTCCGGGTGACGATCAACACGCGGCTGAAGTCCGTCCGGCGCGATGGCAACGGGTTGATTGCGACGCTTGGGTCGGATTTCTCGGGGAGGGCAGCCGTCGAAAGGCACGTGGCCCAGGTCGTGGTCGAGCACGGCACAATGCCGATGGATGAACTTTATCGCGAGCTGAAGCCGCTCTCGCGCAATCTGGGCGCAGTCGACTACAAGGCGTTGCTTCGCGGCGAGAACCCGATCCCGCTGCGAAATCCGCAAGCCGGCTTCGACATGTTCCGGATCGGCGACGCCGTTTCCAGTCGCAATATTCACGCGGGCATCTATGACGCCCTTCGCTATGGGGTGCTCGTCTGACTGCAGACAGAGCGGCGGCGCTAACCGCCGCCCCCTCTACTATAGGCGCATCGAACAGCCTGATACTCTTTACTGCTGCGGCTGAGCCGGTGTCGTGCCCGTCGAAGAGGTCGTCGAGGTGTCAAGCGGCTGGTTGGCGTTCTGCTCGGCGATCTTCTGCGCCTTGCTCTTGAACTCCGGGGCCGCCTTCAACGTATCTGCGGTTTCCGTTGTCGTCAGCTTCAGGGCGTCCGTATTCGGCTGTTCCGCAATCGCAATGCGATCGAAGGGAACCGCTACGTCCTTTTCACCGAGCCCCAGGAAGCCGCCGACACCGATGACGGCTGCCTCAACGCCACCATCCTTCTTGATGATCAGGTCGTTGATCTCGCCGATGCTTTCGTCAGCGGCGTTGTAAACGCTCTGACCGATATAGGTGCTGGCTGCGATCTGGTCGCTCGCCTGCTCCGTCAGGTAGGTGGTATCGGACTTCGCGACGTCGGCAGGTTTTTCACCTGATGCCGGAGGCATCGTCGTCTGAGCCTCGTTAGCCGGAGCTTCCGTAGTCGGTGCCGGCTGTTTGGGCTTCATGGTCTGCGTCTGGTCGGGCTGAGGCTGTGTCGTATCCTGGGTGTAAGCTACCGGGGCGACAGCAAGACCCGCGAAGAGCGCGCCAGCCGCGACGGTTGTTACGAGTTTCTTAGTCATGTCAAACTGCCTTTCCTTGACGTTTCCGATCAAGGCACGGGCCTGGCCGCTGCCGCCAGTTCCACCGCACCGGTGATACGACTTCAACGCCTAAGTGCCCAAACGGTTCCGGAAAAACAGTCCAAGTCCCACCGGGTAAGGCAGAACTTGCGATCAATCTTCCATATCCCTTGGAGCTTGATGGGGGAATACCGGATGTTTTTGCAGGGAAGGGGATCCTATACTCAGCATAAATGTATTTTAGAAGTTTATGATGATCTTCTGTTCGTTCGTTGATTCTTGATTGTTCTTGCGGATACTTCGGGGACGACAGGATAGGGAGCGCAGCTGCTTCGTGCTGGGGATTCTGGGCGAAAGTCACCATGTTGCTGCCGCGGCGCTTTCTTTCGGTCTCCCTCCTGTCTGTCCTGGTCATTGAAGGCGGGCCTTGGCGCGTTCGTCGTGCTGACGGCTGGCGCCGTTCTGATTGTTGCCCTTCAGAGCTGTTTATTTTGGCAGCTCGTTCGACTCTGGACCCGACGGAATACAAGGAAACTCCCATCCGGTTGCCGGATAACAATACCCCGCCGGAGCGGCGGGGTATCTGAACAATGGTCCTTTTGACGCATTTCGGTCAGTGGCTTTCGCGCAGGACCTCGCTGCCGCTGCCACCGACGAGGAAATCCAGGTCCGCGCCCTTGTCAGCCTGCAGCACCGTGTCCTGGTAAAGCTTGTAATAGCCGCGCGTCCACTTCTGCGACGGCGCCTGCCAGGCGGCCATGCGCGTCGCAAACTCCTCGTCGCTGATCATCAGGTTGAGCTCGCCCTTCATTGCGTCGAGGCGGATACGGTCGCCGGTCTTGACGATGGCGAGCGGCCCGCCCGCGTTCGATTCCGGACTGACGTGCAGGACGACGGTGCCGAAGGCGGTGCCGGACATGCGAGCGTCCGAAACGCGCACCATGTCGCGCACGCCTTTTTCCACCAGTCGCCGCGGGATCGGCATGTTGCCGACTTCGGCCATTCCCGGATAGCCTTTCGGTCCGCAGCCCTTGAGCACGAGGATAGTGTCCTCGGTCACCGGCAGATCCGGATCGTCGATCTTTGCCTTCAGGTCCTCAATGGTCTCGAAGACATAGGCAGGGCCCTCGTGCACGAGCAGATGCTCGCTCGCAGCCGATGGCTTGATGACGGCACCGTTCGGCGCGAGGTTACCCTTGAGCACGCGGATGCCGGCAGCGGCCCTGAGCGGATTGTCGAGCGGACGGATGACGTCGTCGTTATAGACCTCGGCGTCTTCCCAATACTTGCTGATCGGAACGCCGAAGACCGTCGGCGCATCGGCATGCAGCAGATGCTGGATGCGGTTCATGACTGCCGGCAGGCCGCCCGCATAGGCGAGATCCTCGATCAGATACTTGCCCGACGGCATGCAATTGACGATGCACGGCACCTGGCTTCCGACGCGGTCGAAGTCCTCGAGACAGAGATCGACGCCGGCACGGCCGGCAATCGCCAGCATGTGAACGACGGCATTGGTCGATCCACCGACAGCGGCGTTGGCGACGATGCCGTTCTCGAAATTCTTCTTGGTCAGCACCTTCGACAGGCGCAAATCCTCATGCACCATCTCGACGATGCGTTTTCCCGTCATGTGCGACAGCGCCATGCGGCGGGCGTCGACGGCGGGCAGCGCCGCATTGGTCGGCAACGACAGGCCCATCGCCTCGACGACCGAGGCCATGGTGGTGGCCGTGCCCATGGTCATGCAGACGCCCGGCGAGCGCGACATGCCGCTTTCGGCCGCCATGAATTCCTGCATGCTCATTTCACCGGCGCGTACGGCCTCGGAGAATTTCCACACATCCGTGCCGGAGCCGATGTCCTTGCCCTTCCACTTGCCGTTCAGCATCGGACCAGAGGAGACGACGATCGTCGGCAGGTCGACGGAGGCTGCCCCCATCAGCTGGCCGGGCGTGGTCTTGTCGCAGCCGCCGAGCAGCACCACGCCGTCGATGCCGTAGGCGCGGATCGCTTCTTCGACGTCCATGGCGAGCAGGTTGCGGAAGAGCATCGCGGTCGGCCGCATCTGCGTCTCGCCGAGCGAGGACACCGGGAACTCGACCGGAAAGCCGCCGGCCTCCCAGACGCCGCGTTTCACACCCTCTGCCAAAATGCGCAGGTGGCTGTTGCAGGGCGTCAGTTCCGACCAGGTATTGCAGATGCCGATGATCGGGCGGCCGTCGAAAACATGGTCCGGAAATCCCTGGTTCTTCATCCAGGAACGATGGATGAAGCCATCCTTGTGGGTGCCGCCGTACCAGTGGCGGCTGCGCAGTTCTTTCTTCTTGTCGCTCATGCGAGCTCCCTCCTCACCATGCGATGAAACGCGTGGCTGAATTGTATGACTTTTTATTGGCGCTTCGCCAAGAGGTTCCGTTCAGAGTCGGAAGGACGGTTCAAACCGACCCTTGACGCTGATGCCGAGATCGAAGGTCTTGCCGGCATGGGGGTCGATGGCGCGCGTGGCGTCGTCCATGTCCTGCCAGGCGGATGTCACCAGCATGCGATCGGCCCTCGACCCGATAAAGGCCGTGCAACTCGGCTGCGCCGTCGGCACCGCATAACGCGCGAACCGCGCACCGTCGGGCCGGTAGACGTCGACCGTGCCGCTGCCCCAGCGGGCGTTCCATATCAGGCCGTCGGCATCGCACACGGAGCCGTCAATGCCACCGGCTTCGCCGCTGCTGTCGACAAGCAGGCTGGGTTCCCCCTTCGGCAGTCCGGTCTCCGCGTCGATATCGACGCGCATCAGGTGGTTGACGTCGGTGTCGACGAAATAAGCGACGGTTCCATCGGGCGAAAAGCAGATGCTGTTCGGAATGGTGATCCGGTCGTAGAGCTTCGTCACCGTCGTACCGGCCACGTGATAGATCGCGCCGGCGCCCTTCTCGGCGCTGCGTCCCATGGTGCCGATCCACAGCGAACCGGAAACATGGACGCGGCCGTCGTTCGAGCGATTGCCGGGCTTGTCCTCAAGCGTGGTGAGCAAGCTGAGGACGCCGGTCTTCGTGTCCCTGACGAACAGGCCCTGGTCGGAGGCGATCAGTTGCCGCGACGGATCGATGACGGCAAGCACGCTGCCGAGGAATGGCAGGTCGTGCACGGCCTTGCGGCCGGTTTCGAGATGCAGTTCGTGCAGTTCCTGGCCCTTGATGTTGAACCACCAGGCGGTTCCGCTGGCCGGGTCGTAGGTTGGGCCTTCGCCGAGGATCGAAGTCGCCTCGCAAAGGATGCTGCCGGAAAAAGGAATGGTATCGCTCATCAGCGTGCTCCATAGACGGTGTCATAGGCCTTGATGGTTGCGACGGCGCGTTCGCGGACGTTGGCGGCGTTCATGCCCGGCTTGTAAAGGCTGGAGCCGAGGCCGAAGCTGCGGATGCCGGCCTTGGCGTAGTCCCCGAAATTCGCGTCGGAAACGCCACCGACGGCGGCAATCTCGAGGTCGGGCGGCAGGATCGCGCGGATCGCGGTAATGCCCGATGGCCCGAGCACGCTTGCCGGGAAGAACTTGAGGCCGGTCGCGCCGGCTGCCGCCGCCGAAAGCGCTTCGGTCGGGGTGAGTACGCCGGGCATGGTCACCATGCCCTTTTCTGCCGCAAGGGAAATGACCGCTGGCTCGACGTTCGGGCTCACCATCAGCCGCCCGCCGACATCGGCAAGCTGCTCCACCTGCGTCGTCGTCAGCACCGTGCCGGCGCCGATCAGGCAATTCTCCGGCGCCATTTTCACCGCAGTTTCGATCGAGTGGAACGGATCGGGGGAGTTCAGCGGGATCTCGATTGCGGTGAAGCCGGTTTCGATCAGCGCGCCGACGACGCCTTCGGTTTCCTCGGGCTTGAGGCCACGCAGGATCGCGATCAGCGGATATTTCATCGGCGGAAAGGGAATGCGGTTCATGAGCTTGTCTTTCGTTCAGAGGGGCCAGATCGCCTGGGCGGCGGTCGAGAGGCCGGCGCGGACCGCCGTGTCGGCATCGACGACCCTGAGCGGGCGGTCGAGGCTTTCGAGCGCGGCTTGATAAAGTGTACCGAGTGAACCGGAGGCGACGAGGCAGATGCCGTCGATCGTCTCGGCTGAGGCCAGTGCGCCGGCGATCTCGAGGCCGATCAGCGTGCCCGACAGCAACGCCTTGGCGTCGGTCGCACTGGCACCGTGCAGCAATTGTCCGGCACGCGCGCCGAAGATCAGGCTGGTCGCAAGCGCGGGATTAGTGCGGGCCTCCGCGACTGCCGCCGCGAAAGCGGGATGATCACCAGAAAAGGCATGCGCGTCGGCGATCGAGTGGCTGAGGATCGAATGTTTCGAGATCACGTCGAACAATTCGCCGGTCATGAAGGTGGAAAAGCCGCTAACTGCGCCGTCTTCGAGGCGAACCCATTTGCTGTGCGTCCCCGGCATGCAGACGAGGTGGCGGCCGCGGCCGAGTTCGCTGGCGGCGCCGAGCAATTGCGTTTCCTCGCCGCGCATGACGTCCGGGTGCCGCCTGTCGCGTTGCGCGAGACCCGGCAGGATGCGGATGTCCCGATCTAGATCCGGCACCGCCACCGCATGGGCGGCGATGTCGGTAAGGGCCGCCGGGGTATCGAGATAGCCGGCCTCGACCCAGCCCTGTTTGGCGCCGGCCATGCCGCAGATGATCGCGGGCAGGTGGCCGGGCGCGTCGACTGCAGCAAGGTGCCGTTCCAGGACGGCGTGGAAACCGCTCTTGTTGGCGGTCGTCATGCCTTCGCCGCTGCGGCGTTCGGCAAGCACAGAGCCGTCCTCGCCGATGATCCACAGCCGGAAACTCGTGGTTCCCCAGTCGACTGCGGCATAATAGGCTGCCGTCATCAAAGTGCGCCTCCATCGATGATCATTGTTTGTGCGGTCATGCCCGAGGAGCAGTCCGACGCGAGGTAAAGGCAGGGCCCGACGAGATCGTCGGCGGTCAGGCTGCGCTTCAGGCACTGCCTTTCCTGCATCTTGGCGATTGCCACGTCGCTGAGCCACAGCCGCTTCTGCCGTTCGGTGACGATCATGCCGGGCAGGATTGCGTTGACGCGGACATTGTCGGGCCCGAGCCTGCCGGCGAGCGATTTGGTCAGGCCGACGATGCCGGCCTTCGCCGTCGCATAGGCTGGAATTTCGCCCATGTTGAGCAGAAAGGCGATCGACGAGAAATTGACGATCGAGCCGCCGCCGGCTTGCCGCATGTGCGGCGCCACCGCCTGGCTCATGAAGAAGAAGTGCCTGAGGTTGACCGCCTGGCTTTCGTCCCAGCTCTCTTCGGTTACGGCTTCCAATGCCTGGCGATCATCGCGCGCCGCATTGTTGACGAGCACATGGATTGCACCGAGCGATTCTGCCGCCGCTTCCGCCGTATGGCGCACCGCTTCGATATCGCGCAGGTCACCGGGAATGAAATGCGGCTTGTAGCCGGTTTGATCGTCGAGCCGTTCGCAGAGATCGGCGCCTGCCCGCTCGTCGATATCGACGAAGGCGACCTGCGCACCCTGGCGCACGAAACCCTCGACCAGGGCGGCGCCGATACCCGAGCCGCCGCCGGTTACCAGCACGCAGCGGTCATGCAAGTCGTGAAACTGTACCTTGGGTGCCGGCATGTCCCGCATTCCCCCGTGAAGGTCGATTATAGTAGTTCCATTATTCGGAACTTGATTTTAGTATATGGAATTATCGTGTCGAAGCGTCTATCTTGTCAAGATCAGGCGCGCGACGGCGGCAGCCACGTGAGACAAGCGAATGACGATGACAAACGAGACGATGGCAGCGCCTGAGGGGCGTGGGGAGGCCGGCACGGGCACGCTCGGCAAGGCGATCGCGGTGCTGGAAGCAGTGGTTACCGCAGACGGCCCGCAGCGCTTTACCGATATTCTTGCCCGGTCCGGCCAGCCGCGTGGCACATTGCATCGGCTGCTCAGCCACCTCGTCGAAGAAGGGCTGCTGATTCAGCGCCGCGATCTGTCCTACGAGCCCGGCCTTCGGCTGCTGACGCTTGCCTATCGTTCCTGGTCTACCAACCGCTTTCGCGACGTCGCCGAACCGCATCTGCAGCGCCTGCACGAATTGACCGGCGAGACCGTGCATCTCGGCATCCTGCGCGAAACGGAGATCGTCTATGTCGACAAGGTCGAGAGCCGGCAGACGGTACGCATGAGCTCGCAGATCGGCAAGGCCTCACCGGCCTATTGTACCGGCATCGGCAAGGCGGCGTTGTCCTTGCTGGGGCAGCCGGAACTGGAGCATTTGCTGGCGAGGACCGAGTTTCACCCCTTCACCTCGCACACGCATCGTTCGGCGGCGACACTGCTCGCGGAAGTCGAAGAAATCCGGCGCGACGGGCATGCCTTCGATCGCGAAGAGCATGAAGCAGAGATTCGTTGCGTGGCTGCACCCATCGCTATTCCCGGTAGTGAACTTGCCGCCGGAATTTCGGTGACGGGGCCGGCCTACCGGGTCAGCATGGAGCAACTGGTGGCCTGGGCAACACCTGTGCGTGAAGCGGCTCGGGCGATCGCCGAAGAGGCTGCGATCCGGCTCGGACCCGGGCGCAGTGGACCTTGAATTCACTTTACGGTAAATTAGAAACATCGACTGGACGCGACGCGTCAAGCTCGATAACTTTAATATATCAGACTCGGGTTCGTGGATGGTCTTAGTCTGGTGTGGTTTTGGTACTTGTAGAATTTTTGACATAATCTTCATGCGGCGTCAGCGGCCCCTTTCTGGCCGCCGGATGCGGAGAAGGGCGGAAGATGATCGATTTCAGCGCGAATTTGTCGTCGTTGACGCTTCCTGATGGGCGGAGCATCCGGGGGCCGATCTGTTGCGAAGAGGACTTTCGGCGAGTGATCGCCCAGGTCGCGGATGCTTACGGTTTCCGGGGCTTTCTGGTGCTTGCGGTCCCGGACACGGGCTCCAGCAGCCTATCGGCCAACGCACTTATGACCAATTATCCGACAGCGTTTCTGCAGGGCTATGACAGCGCCGGCCTGATCAATGGCAGTCCGGTGATCCAGCGCCTGCGCCGCAGCACCATTCCCTTCACCTATGACGCGCATCAACTGGCGCGTCGCCGCTCAGATGGCAAGGGCGATGCCGCCATTTGCGTTTTCGAGCAGGCGAACATGCCGCGCGGCCTCTATCTGCCGGTGCATGACGCGAACGGTCATCGCGCGGCGATCGCCTTCGGCGGCGATCGCCCCGTCGTCTCGAACGACGAGTTGCAGGAGCTCAATCTGTGGGCCGGCGTGCTCTACAGCAAGTACATCGAAATTCGTGAGCGCGATCGCCGCGGGGCGGGCAGCCTCTCGCGCCGCGAGGTGGAGTGCCTGCGTTGGGCGGCCGCCGGCAAGACCACCAGCGAGATGGCGAAAATCCTGGCGCTGTCCGAGTATACCGTCAACCACTACCTCAACCGCGCGACGCGCAAGCTGGACTCGGTCAACCGCGTCCAGACCGTCGCGAAGGCCATGCGCGCCGGTCTCATCAATTGATGATCGGTGCCGGCCGCCCCTGAAGCGGACGGCCCGTCTGCGCTTCGCGAAGGAAATACACAGACTTTTGGGCCGGGGAGGCAGCGATTCTCGATCATCTGTTGGCATTGGCGGGCCGCTCGGTCTATTTGATAATTGATGAATGCCATGGAACGCGCGAATGCAGGATACGATGACGGCCGGGATGACTGACGCAGATCTGCCCCGGGGCGGCGATTTCGCGTCCGAGATCGCAACGCTTGAGACCCAGTTCGATATCATCCGCTATATGCGGCGGATTACGCAGGTCTTCGGCTTCAAGACCTTTCTGATCTGCTCGATCCCCTCGATCGATGTGGAGCGCCTGGCCGCGAGCACCGTCATCTCCAACATGCCGGCGGAACTGCTGAACAAATATGACAGCCTGTCGATGCTGCGCTTCAGTACCGGCGTGCGTCGCCTGCGCGAGACGACGACGCCGTTCCAGGTGACGCTCGAAGCCTGGGAAGGCGAGAGCGGAAAACCGGAAACCGCGTCCGAATACATCACGATGCTGCGCGAGAACGGCATCTTCCAGGCGAGCTATTTCCCGGTTCATGACGCCGAGGGCGGCCGCGGCGCGGTCATCCTGATGGGGCCGCTGGTCGAATTGCCGATGACGGTGACCATGGAACTGCAGATGATTGCGATCCATGTCTACAATCGCCTCGCCGAGATCGGCTCTGTGTGGAAGAGCAGCGGCGCGGCGCTGTCGGAGCGCGAGATCCAGTGCCTGAGTTGGACCGCCGCCGGAAAGACCAGCTCTGAGATCGCCGGCATCCTCGGGCTCTCCGAACACACGGTCAATCACTATCTCAATCACGTGACGAAGAAGCTCGACGCCGTGAACCGCACGCAGGCGGTCGTGAAGGCGATGAAGAAGGGCTATATCAGCTAACCCTGCCGGTGCCGAAGGCCGCTCCTTTTCTCGTGCGCTCCCTGTCCCGCGTTCACGAAGGGGATCGTCCATCGTAGCCGCTGAAATTCCGCAGCCTGTTGCGCAGAAGTGCGCAGCGGATTTGCGATAGCGGCGCGAAAAACATCAAGAGCTTGAAGTGCAAGGAGCGCATCGGAAAGAGCGCGATGCGCCCTAAGCCTTCTGCGATCGCCGCCGACCTGCTTCATCCGTGGACGATCTGCAGCCGGTTGCTCAGAAACTGAGCAGATGCCCTGGCCGCCTCCTTCGTCGGAAATTCGCTCATCTATTTGAAATTTATCGCTGTTTTCGTCTGATGTGAATCTGGCACGCATCCTGCTTTTCTATTGGCGTGTCCAGAGGGGACTAAAAAGAAGACAGCGCCCACGAAGGTCGCGACCGAAAGGGCCACTGCCCGCCTCAAGGTGATCCCGGATGTACGGACACCGGGGCGGGTGGTGGCCCTTCCTTTTTCCGTTATGTCGCATTGGCGAAGCGCCCCGCCTCGACTATCTAAGGGATAACAAAAGAATGAGAGGGCGCGATGCCGGAAGTCACGAAAGAAGTGGTGCTTGAGAAGCTGCGCACGGTGCGTGGCCCGGACATGGAAGGCAACATCGTCGATCTCGGGCTCGTGTCTGATGTCTTCATCTCCGATGGCAAGGCCTATTTCTCGATCACCGTGCCGGCCGACCGCGCCAAGGAATTGGAGCCGATGCGGGCCGCAGCCGAACGCGTCGTGCGCGACATCCCGGGGATCACGGCGGCAATGGTGGCGTTGACCGCCGACCGCAAGGCGGCGCCTGCCGGTGCGCCGGTGCAGCGTCCGCAGCCCTCGGCAGCGCCTCATGCCGGCCATTCCCATGCGCAACGTCCCGCCGGTGGCCCGCCGGCCAAGGCCGGCATCCCGGGTGTCGGCGCCATCATTGCGGTTGCCTCCGGCAAGGGCGGCGTCGGCAAGTCGACGACCTCGGTCAATCTGGCGCTGGCGCTGAAGGCGAACGGCCTCAAGGTTGGCCTGCTCGACGCCGACATCTATGGCCCCTCGATGCCGCGCCTCCTGAAGATTTCCGGAAGGCCGCAGCAGATCGAAGGACGCCTCATCCGTCCGATGGAGAACTATGGCCTCAAGGTCATGTCGATGGGCTTCCTCGTCGACGAGGAAGTGGCGATGATCTGGCGCGGGCCGATGATCCAGTCGGCCCTGCTGCAGATGCTGCGCGAAGTCGCCTGGGGCGATCTGGATGTGCTGGTCGTCGACATGCCGCCTGGCACCGGGGACGCCCAGCTCACCATGGCGCAGCAGGTGCCGCTCGCCGGCGCCGTCATCGTCTCGACGCCGCAGGACCTGGCGCTGGTCGATGCCCGCAAGGGCCTTACCATGTTCCGCAAGGTGGAGGTTCCGGTTCTCGGCATCGTCGAGAACATGAGCTATTTCATCGCGCCCGACACCGGCAAACGCTACGATATCTTCGGCCATGGCGGTGCCCGCAAGGAAGCCGAGCGCATCGGCGTCCCATTCCTTGGCGAAGTGCCGCTGACCATGGGAATTCGCGAAACATCGGATGCCGGGACGCCGCTCGTCGCGTCCGACCCGACCGGCGAAGTCGCTCGCATCTATCGCGATATCGCGACCAAGGTCTGGGACCAGATATCCGCCACGCAGCAGGACAAGAGCCGCGCAGCGCCGACCATCGTCTTCGAGTGACGGATTGCGGCGAGGTCGGCCGGTCCTTCCCGACCGCGGTTCTCTCGGGCTCGGCGCGGGCCGCAATTCAAGGTGCTACTGCGACTTTGCATGTCAGCCATGACGTCACGCCGGGCGCCGAATCGTTTTGCCCTTGATTCGATTTTGATTTAAGCAAACATGCGGTAGGGTGGAGCCGATATGGCGGCACACGCCCCGTGTGCCGGATTGCAAGGGGGCATTGATTTTGCGTTTGCGTTGCGCCATATGCCTTGCCGCACTTGCGAAGGTGCCCAACTTGTCGCCCTCTCGCCGGAGATTTTGGCCTCGCGCGATGACTGAGTTGAAGACTTTGTCCTGACTGGCGGAACTCTCCATCCGATGGATCTCTATTGTGGGTATTTTGTGGCGCACGACCTTTCGCCTTCGCGGTTCGGCACACTGCATGAATCCTCAAATCGGAATGGATTCAAGGATGAAAATTTGACGCCGCTCACTGTGCTACGGCGACGTTTGAGCATGTTGGCTGACGGGCGGCGCTGTCAGGTTCGCATCACGAGGACGGTCGCATGATCACCGGCTATTGCGCCGATGGGACTACCGTCGTCCTGGCGTCGGCAGAACCACCCGAGAAATTGCGTCCCGATATCATCTGGCTGGATCTGTTCGAGCCCAGCAAGGCAGAAGACCTGATGATGGAGAAGCTTCTCGGCATTTCCATTCCGACGCGCGACGATCTGAAGGATATCGAACCTTCGAGCCGCCTCTATGTCGAAGACGATGCCGTGTTCATGACGGCGTCGCTGGTGTTCCGTTCGGATACGGAGGTGCCTGGCCTGACGGATGTCGGCTTCATCCTGTCCGGTGGCCGGCTTGTGACCATCCGCTACGCCGAGCCCCGGTCCTTTACCCTCTTCAAGACATCGATGCATCGCTTCCCGGGCGGTTGCCGCGACGGAGCGGTCGTCCTGACCCGGCTTCTGGAAACGATCGCCGACCGGACCGCCGAGATTCTCGAACAGGCGGTCACGAAGATCGACGACCTGTCGATCGACGTCTTCAGCGACAAGGCGGCAGGCAAGCGCCGGCCGCCGCATTATCTCGAAGCGCGCTTGCGCGATGTCGCCGGCCATCATCGCCTTGTCGCCAAGACTCGCGACAGCCTCGCCTCGCTCTCGCGCTTGCTGACCTTCGTCTACACCGTTCCCGTCGTGCAGGAAGACAAGGACACGCGCGAACTCTGCCGTTCGATCTCACGCGATATCCAGTCGCTTTCCGAACACGCAAGTTTCATTTCCGGCAATATCACCTTCCTGCTCGATGCGTCGCTGGGCCTGATCAACGTCGAGCAGAACGCCATCATCAAGATTTTCTCGATCGCATCGGTCGTCCTCTTGCCGCCGACCCTGGTCGCCTCGGTCTACGGCATGAACTTCCGTGTCATGCCCGAACTGGAGTGGCAGCTCGGCTATCCCTGGGCGCTTGCAGCAATGGTAGTATCGGCTGTGATCCCCTTCTTCTTTTTCCGCTGGAAAGGCTGGCTTTGATGGCCAGTAGGTTTGCATGACCCAACCGCATGCCCCCTCCCACGAGCCGAAGGATCTGCGTCGCTTGCTGATCCTCGGGCTTGGCTCGATCGGTGTCGTCTATGGCGATATCGGCACCAGCCCGCTCTATGCCTTTCGCGAAGCGCTGCGCCCGGTTTCCCACGACGGCGTGACCGACGTGGAGATCATCGGCCTGATCTCGCTGATGATCTGGACGCTGACGATCATCGTCACGATCAAATACGTGCTGTTCCTGCTGCGCGCCGACAACCAGGGCGAGGGCGGCACGCTGTCGCTGCTCGCCCTTCTGATGAAGTCCGCCAGCGGCCACGCGTCGATCCTCTTCTTCATGGGAATTGCCGGCGCAGCGCTCTTCATCGGCGATGCGATGATCACGCCGGCCCTGTCGGTTCTTTCGGCCGTCGAAGGTCTGAAGCTGGTGACGCCGGCGCTATCGGAATACGTGGTTCCGATTGCGGTGGTCATCCTGCTGCTGCTCTTCGCCGTGCAGTCCAAGGGGACTGCGGCGGTCTCCAACTTCTTCGGGCCGATCACCCTCGTCTGGTTCCTGGCCATGGGTGCTGTCGGACTGCTCCACATCGCCGATGACATGTCGATCTTCAAGGCGTTCAATCCCTACTATGCCGTGAGCTTCATGCTCACCGAGGGCTATGTCGGCATCATCGTTCTGGGCGCCGTTTTCCTGACGGTGACGGGTGCCGAGGCGCTCTACGCCGACCTCGGGCATTTCGGTCGCCGCCCGATCCAGTGGGCGTGGTTCGTCATCGTCTTCCCGGCGCTGACCCTCAACTACCTTGGCCAGGGTGCCTTCGTACTCAAGAACCCCGAAGGCATGTCCGACCCGTTCTTCCTGATGTTCCCGAAATGGGCGCTGCTGCCGGCGGTGATCCTTGCGACCGCGGCCACCATTATCGCCAGCCAGGCGGTGATAACCGGCGCCTTTTCGCTGACCCGCCAGGCGATCCACCTGGGTTTCCTGCCGCGCATGGCGATCTTCCACACGTCGGAGACGCATACAGGCCAGATCTATCTTCCGAACGTCAACACGCTGCTGATGTTCGGCGTCATGGCGCTCGTCTTCGTCTTCGGTTCGTCGGAATCGCTCGCCACCGCCTACGGCATTTCGGTCACCGGTGCGATGGTGGTGACGACGGTGCTTTCCTTCGAGTTCCTGCGCACGCGCTGGAACTGGTCGGCGGTCTGGGCGGCTGCCGTGCTGCTGCCGCTGTTTGCGCTGGAGTTCATCTTCCTCGGCGCCAACATGCTAAAGGTCCACGACGGCGGCTACGTGCCGATCATGATCGCCGCCACCTTCATCATCATCATGTGGACTTGGCGGCGCGGAACCGAAATCCTGCACGCCAAGACGCGCCATATCGACATTCCATTGGCGAGCTTCATCAAGTCGATCGAGCGCAAGAGCGAGCATGCGCCGGTGGCCGTCCCCGGAACGGCCGTGTTCTTGACGAGCGATCCGGAATCGACCCCGGCCGCGCTGCTCCACAACATCAAGCACAATCACGTGCTGCACAATCAGAACTTCATTCTGACGATCCGAACCGCCAACACGCCGAAAGTTCCGAAATCCGAGCGGGTGAGCATGCAGCCGCTTTCGGACCGCTTCACGCTGCTCGAGATGCGCTTCGGCTTCATGGAAACGCAGAACGTCTCGCAGGCGCTTGGTCTTTTCCGCAAATCGGGTCTGAAGTTCGACATCATGTCGACCTCCTTCTATCTCGGTCGCCGCAAGCTCGTGCCCGATGCCGAATCCGGCATGCCGCATTGGCAGGACCGGTTGTTCATCGCGCTTGCCAACGCGGCAATCGACCCGTCCGATTATTTCCGCCTGCCGACCAACCGCGTCGTCGAACTCGGCTCGCACGTCATCATCTGATCCTTTTGCCCCTCCCGGGTGAACCAGGCAGGGGGGCTTTGCCTGCGCAGAGCGATAAAGCGGAGCCGTTCCCGCCCGGGGCGGCTCCACTCGCTTTCTGAGCACATGTCCTTCGGCGTAGCGGCATTAACCAAACATCAAGGTTAATGCTTCATTTTCAAGGCTCGAACGAAGCGGCTCCGGCGGGGTGCCCGGCCGCCTCATTGTCTTAGCTTCCCGCGCGGAATCTCCGACGCTGGCTTCTCGCCGGCGCGGGCGGAGCCGTGCCGTCAGTCAAGCGTTGCGTGGAGTCGGTTGGTGCGTAAGAGTCGGAACCTGCGTCAAAAGTCTCGCCTGAACGTGTCCACGTGGATGGCGCCTGCAATCATCGGCCTCACGCTCTATCTCGGCTTCCCCTCCGTCGCCGCCTATGCGGACCTCGCGACCTTCCTGTCCGGCATCAATCGCGGCGGCGAACGCTGGCGCATGTACATGACGCCGTCGCCGGCGGGTTCGATCCACGAAGTCGAGATGGTCTTCGCCGATCCGATCACGACGGGCGCGCTCGATGGCGGCGCCGGCATCGACATGCCCGATGGCAGCCGCGTCGCACTCACTTCCGAGACCAAACACTCCGGCACGCCCGACGAGGAACGCATCAATCGTCGCGACAAGAAGGGACGCATCGTCGCGGTCACGCCGGTGACGCCGCCGAAGGATTTCACCGCCGGCTCCATCCTGCAGCGCACGAGTTCCCTGACGGAGCCGCGCTTCGAGGAGGGCGAGAAGATGGTCTTCGCCAAGTCACGCATCAAGGGCAAGGAGATCGAGATCGCCACGGCCTTCTATAGGAAGAAGCCACCAAAGGCGGATCCCGGCGTTTCGCCCATGCTGGCCAAGCTCGTGACCAACGACAAGCCCGACATTCTTGCGACTGCCTACGTCCGGCCCGAGCCGGACTATGCGCGTGAATCGCCCTTCGACTCGATCCTGCGCGAAGACAAGAACGCGGGTCGCTTCATTCCCGAAATCTCACCCGACGATCATGCCTGGGCAGCAACCGTGCTGCCGCCGACGGTCTTCAGCAAGGAAGAGCAGACCTGCCTTGCCGAAGGCATCTATTTCGAAGCGCGCAGCGAGTCGCTCAAGGGTCAGGCAGCCGTCGCGCAGGTGATTCTCAACCGTGTCCGCAATCCGACCTACCCGAAGACCATCTGCGGCGTCGTCTATCAGAACAAGGCCTGGCGCAATCGCTGCCAGTTTTCCTTCGCCTGCGACATGATCCGCGACCTGATCTATTCCCGCTCGCACTGGAAGATGGCCAAGGAAGTCGCGATGGCTGTCACGGCCGGCAAGATCTGGCTGCCGGAAGTGGGGTCGGCCACCCATTACCATGCGACCTACGTCAATCCGCCGTGGGCAAAGACGATGAAGCGGGTCGGCAAGATCGGCATGCACGTCTTCTACCGGACCTATGGTGGCGGCTGGAGCTGACCGGCGCCGGACTCGATTCCGCCGTCTTTTTCTGTCTGGCCATAGAGCGGAGAATCCGGCCGGCAGAGCGCAGGAATCCTGCGGCAACCTTGTCGCGGATCAAGCTTTTTGCCTCTAACCATTTGAATTATCGTAATAATATTGTCCACGCCCAAGCAGCCCGCATGCCTTGACTATGCGGGTGCCTAAAACTATGTTGCGCGCGACTTCAAATGGGGCCGAAACGTGGCTTGAATGATGGCCTATTGTATGACCGAAATCGCGGTCTGAGACCCGATTAGGACGGCAAGGGAGCGGCCACGTGGCGGAGAAACCTGAAGAAAGTCTGGAAGCGCGGCTGAAGCAGCTCGGCGAGAAGATTGAGGCAAAGAAGCCTCATGCGCCTGATGCAGCAGAGGCCCGTGCTGCCGACAGCCGCAAGGGCTATGCGGCGGCGATGAAGCTCTCGAGCGAATTCATCGCCGGTATCGTTGTCGGGGCGTTTCTGGGCTATCTTTTGGACCACTTTGCGGGTACAGGGCCGTGGGGCATGATCGTCTTCCTGCTTCTTGGCTTCTGCGCCGGCGTGCTGAATGTGCTGCGCTCGGCCGGTATGGTGGCGACACCGGAAGCCGGAAGAGATGGCTCTGGGAATGACAAGAAGGACGGAGACGCCCACTGAGGCGTTGTCCCGAAGAAAACGGTTTCCGCTCTCGGGCGGGCAGAACGAAAGAGAAGCGCGGTGTCAAACGATCCGACCCACCAGTTCCTGGTCAACAAGATTGTCCCGATCGAGATTGGCGGAATTGACTTTTCCTTCACCAATGCGTCGCTGTTCATGGTTGCGACCGTGGGTGCTGCCGCAGGCTTCCTTTATCTGACGACGTCGCAGCGCGGTCTGATCCCGACCCGCATGCAGTCAGTCTCCGAAATGTCCTATGAATTCATCGCCTCGATGTTGCGCGAAGGCGCCGGCAGCGGCGGCATGAAGTTCTTCCCGATGGTGTTCTCGCTGTTCATGTTCATCCTGACGGCGAACCTGCTCGGCATGATGCCCTACTTCTTCACGGTCACCAGCCAGATCATCGTTACCTTCGCGCTCGCCGTCTTCGTGATCGGCACCGTTATTCTCTATGGCTTCTACAAGCACGGTCTCGGCTTCCTGAAGCTCTTCGTGCCGCATGGCGTTCCCGGCGTGCTCTTGCCGCTCGTCGTCGCGATCGAAATCATCTCGTTCCTTTCCCGCCCCATCAGCCTCTCGGTCCGTCTCTTCGCCAACATGCTGGCCGGCCACATCACGCTGAAGGTCTTCGCAGGCTTCGTCACCTCGCTGAGCGCACTCGGCGCTCTCGGCATCGGTGGTGCCATCCTGCCGCTCATCATGACCGTCGCCATTACCGGTCTTGAATTCCTCGTCTGCTTCCTCCAGGCCTATGTCTTCGCGGTACTGACCTGCATGTACCTCAACGACGCTGTCCATCCCGGAAGCCACTAAGGAATAACAGTCGCTTGCTTCCGGCCGGCCCTCCGCCGGAAGCGCAATCCTAAGCCGCAACACCATTCGAAGGAGTTCAAACATGGAAGCGGAAGCAGCAAAGTTCATCGGCGCAGGTCTCGCTTGCCTCGGCATGGCCGGCACGGCTCTCGGCCTCGGCAACATCTTCGGCAGCTACCTGTCCGGCGCGCTGCGTAACCCGTCGGCTGCTGACGGCCAGTTCGGCCGCCTCGTATTCGGCTTCGCCGTTACGGAAGCTCTGGGCATCTTCTCGCTGCTCGTAGCCCTGCTCCTCCTCTTCGCCGTCTAATACCGGCTGGAGTTTCGGCCGCGGCCCGTCAAAAGGCCGCGGCCGCGCATATTCTTGAGTGCACCTGGAGGTGAGCATGTTTGTGACCGCGGCCTATGCCCAGCAGTCAACCACCACTGAAGGCGCCGAAGCACACGATGCCGCTGCGGCCGGTGAGGTGCACACCGAAACGGGTGTGGCCCACGAAGGCGAGGCTGGCTCCGGCGTGTTCCCGCCCTTCGATTCGACTCATTTCGCATCGCAGCTGCTCTGGCTCGCGATCACGTTCGGCCTCTTCTATCTCCTGATGTCGAAGGTCATCATTCCGCGCATCGGCGGAATTCTCGAAACCCGTCACGATCGGATCGCTCAGGATCTCGATGAAGCGTCCCGCCTCAAGGGCGAAGCCGACGCGGCCATCGCCTCCTACGAGCAGGACCTGGCGGCGGCCAAGTCCAAGGGTCACAAGATCGCTGACGACGCCCGCGAATCCGCAAAGGCCAAGGCAACGGCAGACCGCACGGCCGTCGAAGCCGATCTCGCCAAGAAGATCTCGGCTGCGGAAGACCGCATCGCCGACATCAAGGCAAAGGCCCTGGCAGACGTCGGCGCCATCGCTGAGGAAACCGCGACCGCTGTCGTCAAGCAGCTGATCGGTGGAACCGTCACCAAGGCCGAGATCACCGCTGCCGTCAAGGCATCGGCTGGCAACTGAGGAGCACTGAGCTATGCATCTTGATGCAACTTTCTATGCCTTCGTTGGCCTGATCCTGTTCTTCGCCCTGATCGCCTATCTCAAGGTTCCGGGCATGGTCGGCAAGGCGCTCGACGCCCGCGCCGAAAAGATCGGCAACGAGCTGACCGAGGCGAAGCGTCTGCGCGAAGAAGCACAGAGCCTTGTCGCCGAGTACCAGCGCAAGCGCAAGGATGCCGAGGCGGAAGCCGCCGGTATCGTCGCTGCCGCTCAGCGCGAGGCCGAAATGCTGACGGCGGAAGCCAAGCAGAAGACCGAGGAATACGTTGCCCGCCGCACGGCTCTCTCGGAGCAGAAGATCAAGCAGGCCGAAAGCGACGCGATCAACGCCGTCCGCTCCGCTGCCGTCGATCTGGCAATCGCCGCTGCCGAGAAGGTCGTTGCCGCCAAGGCCGACGCCGGTGCACAGAACGACCTGTTCAAGAAGGCGCTCGGCGAAGTCAAGGCACGCCTGAACTAAGCCTCGGCCCATTCCCGATTGAAGAGAGCCCCGCCCCTGAACTGACCCCATAAAGTTGGACGGTTCATAGGCTGGGATGATTTAAGGGCTGGGTCCTGTATTGTACAGGGCTCAGCCCTTTGAGTTTCAGTCTGATGCGGTGATGATTGTAGTAGTGGATGTAGTCTGCGATGCCGTCTTGCAGGCTGTCGATGCTTTCGAAGCGCGTGGGATGGAAGAATTCGGATTTGAGAGTGGCGAAGAAGCTTTCCATGGCCGCGTTGTCGAGACAGTTGCCTTTGCGTGACATGCTCTGATCGATGTTGCGCGCCCGAAGCATGCGCTGCCAGGTCGGCATCTGGTAATGCCATCCCTGGTCGGAATGCAGGATCGGCCGTTCATCGGCCTGCAAGCGGCGCAGAGCCTTGCTGAGCATGCGCTCGACCAGTTTGAACACAGGTCGTCTGGCGGTTTCATAGGCGATGATTTCGCCGTTGTGGAGGTCCATGACCGGCGACAGATAAAGCTTCTCGCCCGCCACGTTGAACTCCGTCACATCGGTCACCCATTTCTGGTTCATGCGCTCGGCGGTGAACTGCCGTTGGATGCGATCGGGCGCCACGTGTCCGGCCTGGCCCTTATAGGAGCGGTATTTCTTCGGCCGGACCAAGGACTTCAGGCCGAGCTCGACCATCAGCCGCTGAACCCTCTTGTGGTTGACCGTCTCGCCCAATCCGCGCAACGCCGCGGTCACCCGGCGATAGCCATAGCGGCCCTTGTGTGCCGCGAAGATCGATCGGATCCGCTCCTTGAGCGCGGTCTTCCGGTCTGGCCGGGCGAGCGCCCGCTGCTGATAGTAAAAGGTGCTGCGCGCCAGGCCGGAAAGCTTGAGCAACCCGTCGAGCGGATAGAATGGCCTTAACGCTTGGACGACTTGCGCTTTTTCGGCGCCTGTTCCCGCGTTAAGGCCTCCAGTTTTTTTAGGTAGGCGTTCTCCATGCGCAGATAGTTCAGCTCCGCCAACAGCTCCTCACGGGCTCTTGGTTTCATCGCTCTGCGAAGCATCCGTTCCACTGGCTTTGACGGGTGGCTTTGGCATGGATGGCGGCCTTCCTCTCCGGCGCGGGGCCAAGGCTTCGATACCGCCGCGTTCATATCGCCTTTCCCAATCCGAAAGGCAGCTGGCATTGCGGATGCCGAAGATCGCCGCTGCCTGCCGGCGGGACAGCCCATCCTCCCACATCCGTTGCAGAATTGACAGCTTGAGCGCGGCGTCATAGGGGCTGAATTTCTTCTCCAATCCCGCCAAACCATGCGCCGCATGAGCCGCAACCCATTTGCGCACCGTCGCATGATCGATGCCGAACTGCGCCGCAACGCTCCTGTAGCCGCGATCACCGCGCAGACAAAACTCCACGACCGACTGCTTGAAAGCCATGCTGTGCTTGGACATGCAAAACCCCCGAAGGTTGATGTCCAACTTTCGGGGGTCAGTTCACCCGTGCGGGGCTTTCTGTTTGCGCCATGCGCCGGGGATCGGCTGCAGGCTCTGGCCAGTGGGGCCATATGGCGCACAGGCCTCCTGTTCGCAGCGAGCCATCCGGCGCGGCACCAGCGAGCCCCGGAAAAAACATCTGTTTGAAGTGCACCTTTGTCTGGGCTCACAGGGCACGTGCTGGCGCTTCGACCTTCTTGCAAGCTGGCGGGCCGGCGCCGGCACTCCCGGGAAGCGCTCCGCGGCTTTCAGTCCTGCCGCAGCGGACGGAAGCTCATACGGTGCAGGGCGCAGGGGCCATGGGTCTCGATGGCGCGACGGTGGGTCACGGTCGCATAGCCGGCATGGAGCGCGAAGCCATAGCCTGGGTGGGCGAGATCAGCGCGGGCCATCATGCGATCGCGTGTGACCTTGGCGACGATCGAAGCGGCGGCGATCGACAGCGATCGCGCGTCGCCCTTCACGACAGCCTTGGCGTGGCAAGGAAGCCCAGGCGGCACGTCGCAGCCGTCGACGAGCACGAAGCGCGCGGGGGAGGGAAGGCCCGCCACGGCGCGCCGCATCGCCTCCAGGCTTGCCTTGCGGATATCCGTGGCATCGATCGTGCCGGCGGAGGCTGAGGCGATCGATACGTGCGACGTCGCGAGGATTTCGTCGAACAGTTTCTCGCGCGCCTGCGCGCTGAGCTTCTTGCTGTCATCGAGGCCCTCGGGAATGGCGTCCGGATTCAGGATGACTGCGGCTGCCACGACAGGCCCTGCGAGCGGACCGCGGCCGGCCTCATCGGCGCCGGCGACCGGCCAGAAACCGTCGCCCTTTGCCGAGAGTTCAAAACTGAAATCGGGCGCTTCGATAACGTCGGGAAAAAGGGGAGAATCGGACGACCTGCGAGACATGAGTCTAATTCGCATGATCGACCGATTCTCTTCAAGCCCCCAGGTCCGAGTGCGGCGGCGGACGGGGGGATAACCGATGCCCCAGGCGGGGGCAGGGCACCGGAACTGCTTTGTGACCTTCCAACGTTCGCCCCTCCTTGCTGGAGGCGGACGCGGTATCGAAATCTCGCCCGTTTCCCGAGCATCCTCGGCGCGAATCGTCGGTCACAAATCCGGAACAGCCGTCGCGTGGCCATTCCGGAAAACTTTCAAAGAAGCGAGAGCTGCACCCCCGTTCCGAGCGGCGGCACGAACAGATCGTCGCGAAGCTGCCGGCGCGTCGGGTTGAAGCCGAGGCGCTTGGTGGCGAGATCGAAGCGGCGGCCGATCTGCCAGGCATAGGGACCGGCGCCTTTCATGCGCTTGCCGAATTCGGCGTCATAGTCCTTGCCGCCACGCATGGAGCGGACGAGCGACATGACGTGGCGGTAGCGATCCGGATAGTTGCGCAGCAACCAGTCGCGAAACAGCGGGCTTACCTCCAGCGGCAGCCGCAGGAGCACATAGCTCGCCTCCGTCGCCCCGGCCGTCCTCGCCGCTTCGAGAATCCTTTCGATCTCATGGTCGTTGAGTGCCGGGATGATCGGGGAGACGAGAACGCCGGCGGGAATGCCGGCCTCGGCCATGGCGCGAATCGCCTCCAGCCGCTTGGCTGGCGTCGCGGCGCGCGGCTCCATCGTTCGCGCCAGCTTCCGGTCGAGCGTCGTGACCGAAATGCCGACCCGCACCAGCCCCTTCTCGGCCATCGGCGCGAGAATGTCGATGTCGCGGGTGACCATCGCCGACTTGGTGACGATCATGACCGGGTGGTTGGCATCCCTCAGCACTTCGAGGATCTGGCGCATGATGCGCCATTCCTTTTCGATCGGCTGATAGGGGTCCGTGTTGGTGCCGATGGCGATTGGCCTGACCTTGTAGTCCGACCGCGCCAATTCGCGCTCCAGCAGCCGCGCCGCATCCGGCTTGGCAAAGAGCTTCGCCTCGAAATCCAGGCCGGCCGACAGGCCCATGAAGGCGTGCGTCGGCCGGGCGAAGCAATAGATGCAGCCGTGCTCGCAGCCGCGATAGGGATTGATCGAACGATCGAAGGAGATATCGGGGGATTCGTTCCGGGTGATCACCGTCCGCGGCTTCTCGACCTGGACTTCGGTCTTGAAGGGCGGCAGATCCTCCAGGCTTTCCCAGCCATCGTCGAAGCTTTCCCGCGCCTGCGGCTCGAAGCGGCCGGATATGTTGAGCCCGGCGCCGCGTCCGCGGCGGCGGTCGATGTCGATCCGCAAGCCCGTTGCGCTCATCATCGCTTCGGCGACATCCGCCGTATTGGCGGGCGCAAGCGCACCCTGCCTGATCTGAGACAGCTCGTTCATTGGAATCTCCCCGGAATCAGATCTTTGATCCCGTTTTGTTCTGATTATTTTCCTATCGCGAATACGAGAACAATTCAAGAACAAAAAACAGCGGCGGTTTGGCCGAGGATTCGCGCTTCCCGGTTCGCGACCAACGCCGGCCGGGCATGTAGCAATTGTAGCGGTGATGCGGTAGGACGAGCTATGCTGACGATCATCATGGAAACGCGAGACAACGAAGCCGAGCTGGTTCAGACGCTGTCGGTGCTCGTCGCCGGCGCCGTGGAGGGCCTGGTCAGTGATGTGATCATCCTCGATCACGGCTCCAAGGACGGCTCATCGCGTGTGGCGGAAGCGGCCGGCTGCCGCTTTTGCGTCGACTGGAATCTCCGCGAAATCGTGCGTTCGGCACGCGGCGAATGGCTGATGCTGCTGGAACCCGGGGCCCGTCCGATCGGTCGGTGGGTCGACGAACTTGCCGAGTATGTCGCGCTCAACAGGACACCTGCGCGCTTCTCCGGTTCCAGAATGCACCGCAAGCCGTTCCTCAGGCGCCTGGTCCGGCGGAGGAAACCGCTGGAGGCGGGTTTCCTGATGAGCAAACACGATGCGCTGACGGCGGCTGAGGGCAACCTATGCCTTGGTGACATGACGAATGTCCGGACCGTTCGCAAACTCTCGACGGAACTCGTTCCGGCCTGGGTTGCCGTCGAAAGCAGGCGGGCGCCGGGAGCTCGCTGATTGCCGCATGAGAAAGGTGCCAGTCCCCGCGGGACGGCACCTCAAGGTGGCTCTCAAATGACCGTGTCTGATAAATTTCTTGCCGGGCAGCATTCTGGCTGCACGTCGTATCCCCTTGTTCTCCCCGCCCGGGAATAGCGGCGGGGAGGTGTCTTTGCAGCCCGAAGAAAGGTGCGGCGGCCGATCTCGCTGGGCTGACATCGGACGCTAATGACGGGAAAAATGGCTGTCTGTTACAAAGGTAACAGGGTCGAAGAGCGAGGGGCCGCAGCGGCTCCGGCTCAGCCGCGTTTCAGGTGTTCGTCAAGCCGCGGCATGATCTCGACGAAGTTGCAGGGCATGTGCCGGTAGTCGAGCTGTTGCTTCAAGATGCCGTCCCACGCGTCGCGGCAGGCGCCCGGCGATCCCGGCAGAACGAAGATGAAGGTGGCGTTGGCGACGCCGCCGGTCGCGCGCGACTGGATGGTCGAGGTGCCGATCTTCTCGTAGGAGATCCGATGGAAGATCTCGGAGAAGCCGTCCATGCGTTTTTCGAAAAGTGGCTCCAGCGCCTCCGGCGTCACGTCGCGGCCGGTAAATCCCGTGCCGCCCGTCGTGATCACCACGTCGATCGCTGGCTCGAGCGTCCAGGCCTTCACTTGCTCGTAGATCCTCGCCTGATCGTCTGGCACGATCGCGCGTGCTTCCAGGCGGTGGCCTGCGTCGCGCACGCGCGACTCCAGCGTGTCGCCTGATTTGTCATCGGCGAGCGTGCGTGTGTCGGACACCGTAAGGATGGCGATTCCGACGGGAATGAAGGGACGTTTTTCGTCGATGCCGGCCATTCTACCTGTCTCTCCCTGTCGTGTTGCAGGCGAGAACGTACCAGCCGGGCTGCGCCGCCGAAAGAGTGCGCGCTGTCGCAGCCGCGCGTTCACCGTCGTCGAAAATGCCAAAGCAGGTGGCGCCCGAGCCTGACATCCGCACCAGGATCGCTCCGGCTTCCGTGAGCGCCTGGCAGACGTCGCTGATCACGGGCTGCAATTGCTGCGCCGGCGGCTGCAGGTCGTTGCGCATCGTTGCCATGGCCGACAGCCAGTCGTCCATCGTCTTCATGTGCAGCGGCAGCACGAGCGGCGGATTGGTCTTGTTCCCGAGCGTCCGGAAGACGACAGGCGTCGAGACGGCGACGAGCGGATTGACCAGCACGAGCGGCAGGGAGGGAAGGTCGGCAAGCGGCGTGATGTCCTCGCCGATGCCCTTCGCCACGAGAGGTTTGCCGGCCAGGCACATCGGTACGTCGGCGCCGAGCGTCAATGCCATCGCATCGAGGCGGGAGGGTTCGATCGTCGCGCCCCAAAACTCGAGCAGCCCAAGAAGCGTTGCCGCCGCGTCGGCGGAGCCGCCGCCGATGCCGGAAGCGAGGGGAAGGTTCTTTTCGAGATGCAGATGGACAGGGCCGGCAGCGGCGGGGTTGCGGGACCGCAGCTCTTCACGCAGGAGGTCTCGCGCTTTTAGAACCAGATTTCCGCCCTCAGCGCTGGCATCCATCGGCAGTTCGGCCGCGAAGGGCCCCGACACGGTGAAGAGATCGGCGTCTGCCAATGCAAACCCGATCCGGTCGCCGCGATCGGCAAAGGTCACGAGACTTTCGAGAAGATGGTGGCCGTCGGCCCGCTGGCCGACGACGTGAAGCGCCAGATTGATCTTTGCGGGCGCCGCGCGCGTCAGCGTGAAGCCCGCAATGCCGTCCTCGGTCATGGATCGATCAGGACTTCTTGTCCGGCGCCGGCGCTTCCGGGATCGCCTTCTTCGGCGCGGTTTCCTTCGCGTCGGCCGAGGCCGGAACCCCTTCCTTCAGCGGCGGCAGGCCATTTTCGATCTTCGCCTTGATCTTCGGGATTTCCGCTTCCTCGGGCTTCAATTCCAGCGTCTGCGTCCATTGGAACACCGCTTCGAGCTTGCGGCCGACACGCCAGTAGGCATCACCAAGGTGGTCGTTGATCGTCGGGTCGCCGGCCATCAGTTCAGCCGCCTTCTCCAGTTCCACCACCGCGTCGTCGAAGCGGTTCATGCGGAAATAGGCCCAGCCAAGCGAATCGACGATGTAGCCGTCGTCGGGCTTCAGTTCGACCGCCTTGCGGATCATCTCGAGGCCTTCATCGAGGTTGATGTTCATGTCGACCCAGGAATAGCCGAGATAGTTCAGCACCTGCGGCTGGTCCGGGTTGAGTTCCAGCGCCTTGCGGAAGTTCGGCTCGGCCTTGTCCCAGAGTTTCTGGCGCTCGTAGGCGATGCCGCGTTGGAAGAATACGGTCCAGTCGCTGCGCTTCGGTACCGGCCCGATCTGTTCGACGGCCTTGTCGTAAAGCTCGCCCATCTCCTTGTAGTCCTTGGCATCGGAGAGCACGCTGCCATAGGCGAGATAGTTGCGGATGTTCTTCGGATCGACGTCGATCAGCGCTTTCAGGTGCTTCTTCGCCTCGTCGACCTTGCCGATGCTGGCGAGGCTCAACCCGAGCTGCAGCTCCGAAACCCGCCGCATCGGGGAAGTTTCCGGTATCGCCTTGTAGAGCTCGATCGCCTCGTTCGGCTTCTTCAGGTTCTCGGCAATACCGCCGAGCATCACCAGAATGTCGGCACTGTCGGGGTCGAGCCGGCGGGCGGTCTGCAGGTAGAGCGAAACGATGTCCTCGGCGCCCTCGCGATTGAGCGCAGCACCAATGGAGAAGAGCACCGCTGCAGTACCCTGGCTGGCGTTCTTGACCTGCTGTTCCTGCGGAACCCCGTTCTCGATATCGGCCCTCAGCGCCTGCAGCGGCGTATAGTTGTTGACCATGTTTTCGCCGACGGCGACGGTGTCGAGCGCCTTCTGCTTGTTGCCTTCGCGCGCCTCGAAACGAGCGAGCGCTTCGACCGCCCGCATGAACGTGTCAGGCGCCGCACTCCCGCCTTCGCGGTCCAGAATGGCATCGTTGAGCCTGGTCCGGGCTGTCTGCTTGTCGCCCGCGGCAACCGCGATCGCCCCCGCGTGATAGTTCTTGAACACGCGGAACCAGTCGGGACCTTCGAGCCCGTTGATCTGTGCCAGCGCTTCCTTCGGCTTGCCCTGGCCGAATTTCGCCCAGGCGGAAAGCAGGCCGTTCATCAGCCGGTCGAGGTCGTTGGGGCCTTGGTAGTTCAGGAGCTTCTGCGCATTGCGATACTCGCGCTTGCGGATCGCTTCGATTGCGCGGATCACGGTGGTGATGCGCTCGACGGCCGGGTCGGACTTGAGCTGGTCGGCAATCTTCGCGCCTTCGTCGAACTGGCCGGCCATCAGCAAGGTGATCATCAGACGCTGCTTGACGTCGTTGTTATTGGGTTCGAACTGCAGCGCGATCTTGTAGAGCTCGGTGGCGGATGCGAAATCGCGATCCGTATCGGCCGTACGGGCAGCGAGGAAAGCGCCCGCGAAGGTGTTCACCGATTTGATGTCAAAGGGCTCGCTTTCCTCGACGGCGGCAGCCTTGTCTTCCGCGAAGGCCTGGTGGCTGCCGCTGACTGCGGCGAGAGCCAGCAGTGCTGCGCCGCTGAGGAGGCGGAGGATCGTCATTTGCCGCATGTCAAACCTTTCGTGCCGATTGCTCGGCCTTGCGCACCACTAAGGGTTGTTGTCGGAGTCAGCCACATATAGCCCAGCACAACTCTTGAGGAATAGAATGGCTTTTTTGGCGCAATGCGGCAAGAAATTCCTGTCGTTCGTCCCGGTACGGCCGAGGTCCCGTCAGCTTACCCGATCGATGCAGAAGTCGATCACTTCCGTGAGAGCTGATTTCCAAAGTGAGGCCGGCAGCGGTGCCAAAGCATCGCGGGCGATCGTGCCATAGTGCTGGGCGCGCGCGATCGTATCGCTCAAGCCGCCATAGCGCTTGATCAGGCCGAGCGCCTTGTCGAGATTGGCATCGCTGCTGTCGCCGCCTTCGATCGCCTCGCGCCAGAAGGCGCGGTCTTCCGCCGTTCCGCGACGGTAGGACAGGATCACCGGAAGCGTGATCTTTCCTTCGCGGAAATCGTCGCCGACATTCTTGCCGAGGTCGCTCGACGAGCCGCCGTAGTCGAGCACGTCGTCGACGAGTTGGAAAGCGAGGCCGAGGTTCATGCCGTAGGACTTGAGCGCGTTACGATCGGATTTGCTGGTCTGGGCGACGATCGGCCCGACTTCGGCGGCAGCGGCAAAGAGTGCCGCGGTTTTTGCGCGGATGACCTGCAGATAGTCGTCCTCGGTCGTTTCCATGTTCTTGGCAACGGAAAGCTGGAGGACTTCGCCTTCGGCGATGACGGAGGCTGCGGTCGACAGCACGTCGAGCGCGTCGAGCGAGCCGACATCGACCATCATGCGGAACGCCTGGCCGAGCAGGAAGTCGCCGACGAGAACGCTCGCCTGGTTGCCCCAGATCGTGCGTGCGGTGGACCTGCCGCGGCGAAGATCGCTTTCATCGACGACGTCGTCGTGCAGGAGCGTCGCCGTATGCATGAACTCGACGCTGGTGGCGAGCTTGACGTGGGCGTCGCCCTCGTAGCCGAACATCGAAGCGGAGGCGAGCGTCAGCATCGGGCGTAGCCGCTTGCCGCCGGAAGAAATCAGGTGGTTGGCGACCTCGGGAATCATCTGAACGTCGGAGCCGGCCTTCGACAGGATGAGCTGGTTGACGCGCTCCATGTCCGGCGCAGTCAGGTCGACGAGCGGCTTAACGGACGCCTGTTTGTTTTTGCTGTCTTCCAGCGGTATCACTACGCCCACACCGGGACTCCTGTTTTCATTGTCGCTTTCGACAATAGGAAGGGGTGCCACGTGCGGCAAGAGGCGAATTGTCCCGCTTGCTGAAATAGGACAGGAAAAACCGCCGGATGAAGGAATTGATCCGTACCAACGATGCCGTCGTGCTCTCCTTTGCCGAGAGCCTGATGAAGGATGCCGGCATCGCATGTCTCATTGCCGATCAGGGGATGAGTATTCTGGAAGGCTCGCTCGGCCTGCTGCCCCGCCGTTTCCTGGTTGCGGATGAAGACGCGCAAGCCGCGCGGCGGATCCTGATCGACGCCGGGCTCGAGGCGGAGTTGCGGCCGTGAGGGTGCCATGCAAACCGGTCACGCTGCAGGTGCAAGAATCATGACGTCTGCTGCGGCTGAAACCGTCGATGCCTTTCATCGCGGCAAGTTCCACGTCGTCCAGCCGCTGGGGCAGGGGCATCGGTCCGGCATGGATGCGATGCTGCTGGCGTCGCTCGTTTCCGCGGACCGTCCCTGCCGCGTCGCCGATCTCGGCGCCGGTGCAGGTGCTGCCGGCATGGCCGTCGCCTCGCGGATCGAAGGCGCGGAGGTGGTCCTGGTGGAGCGCTCGCCGATCATGGCGGACTATGCCCGCCGCAGCCTGAAGCTCACCGAAAACGCCCGCTTTGCGTCGCGGGTCTCTGTGCTGGAGGCCGATGTCTCGCTTGCCGGCAGGGCGCGTGTCGCCGCGGGCCTCGCCGATGACAGCTTCGATCACGTGATCATGAACCCGCCGTTCAATGATGCTTCCGACCGCAAGACGCCGGATAGTCTCAAGGCGGAGGCGCATGCGATGAGCGACGGGCTCTTCGAGGTCTGGGTGAAAACCGCCGGGGCAATCATGAAGCCGGGCGGACAGTTGTCGCTGATCGCCCGGCCGGAATCGATCGCGGAGATCATCGCCGCCTGCGGCCGCCGTTTCGGCGGCATCGAGATCACGGCGCTTCATCCGCGCGTCGGCGAAAACGCCGTGCGGATCCTGGTGACGGCGATCAAGCAGAGCCGCAAGCGGCTGGTACTGCGCGCGCCTCTCGTCATGCATGAAGAAGGGCACCGCTTCGCCGATCATGTCGACGATCTCAACAATGGTCGAGCCGCCTATCGCCGCCGCTGATTTACCGTATGCGGATTGCGTTTGCCGCGCCAGTGCATACATGGCATGGACAGGCCAGAATACTTGGTCGTCGGAGTGCGATGAGGAAAATGTGTGCGGTTTCCGCGCGCATTCCGCTCTAACGTATGAGAAGCGGTCACGGTTATGATTTTGGGCCGATCCGAGCCAAATCATCGGACCTAGCAGGCAGGAGTTGAAATGAAGGCGTTCCTGAGACGGTTGTTGCCGAGGCGGTTTCGCAGCGAAGGCGTGACGGTCCCCGTCGTCCGGCTTCACGGAGCGATCATGGCCGGCGGCGGGCAGTTCCGGCCCGTGCTCAACCTGGCGACGGCGGCGCCGCTCCTGGAAAAGGCTTTCGCGGTGAAGGACGCCCCGGCTGTCGCGATCTCCGTCAATTCGCCCGGCGGCTCCCCGGTGCAGTCGCGCCTTGTCTACCAGCGCATCCGGGACCTCGCCGAGGAAAAGAAGAAGCGCGTCCTGATCTTTGTCGAGGACGTTGCCGCCTCGGGCGGATACATGATCGCGCTCGCCGGTGACGAGATCATCGCCGATCCGACCTCGATCGTCGGCTCGATCGGTGTCGTCTCGGGCGGTTTCGGCTTTCCGGAACTGCTGAAGAAGATCGGTGTCGAGCGACGTGTCTATACCGCTGGCGAAAACAAGGTAATGCTCGATCCGTTCCAGCCGGAAAAGGAACGCGACATCGCGTTTCTGAAGCACCTGCAGCTCGATATCCATGATACCTTCATCCAAATGGTCAAGGCCCGTCGCGGGCAGATGCTCGCTGATGATCCGGATATCTTTACCGGGCTCTTCTGGACCGGCCGACGTGGGCTGGAACTGGGGCTCATCGACGGTCTCGGCGACCTGCGCGGCGAGGTGAAGAAGCGCTACGGCGAAAAGGCGCGACTCGAACTCATCCAGCCGGTGCGCAGCTTTTTCGGCCGCCGGCAGACCGGCGCGGCCGTTGCCGGCGCCATCGTCGAGCCCCTGGCAGCGTCGGCGGCAGCGGGTCTTGCCGAAGCGATCGAGGAAAGGGCATTGTGGGCGCGGTTCGGGCTCTAGCCCGCGCGCGTCGCCCTTGGAGGAAAAATGCCGCAACTCATCCTGCTCTTGATTGCAGGTTTCATTTTCTGGCTCGGCTATCGCAAGTTCGTGGCCGATGCGCGGAAATTGACGCGCCAACGTGAACAGACCCGCCGCGAGGAGCGGACCGGCGCGCAAGGCACGCTGGTCCAGGATCCCGAGACCGGTGAGTACAGGCTGAAACGCGACGACGAATAGATGGGATCGCAGGGCGCAGAGGCTCCGGCGCGTCTAATTGGCGGGCCGGCGTTGTAGTTGCTTGACCCCTGTCATCAGGCGTGGCACCAGTCCGGCTCATTTTTAGAAGAAATCCGGACGCGATCCATGACCACTCTGCCCGATCATATGAACCCGAAGCGCTCGTTTCAGGCCCTGATCCTGACTTTGCACAACTACTGGGCCGACAAGGGTTGCGCCGTGCTGCAGCCCTACGACATGGAAGTGGGCGCCGGCACCTTCCATCCGGCAACGACCTTGCGTGCGCTCGGGCCCCGTCCGTGGCGCGCCGCCTATGTGCAGCCGTCGCGCCGCCCGACCGATGGCCGCTACGGCGAAAACCCGAACCGCCTGCAGCACTACTACCAGTATCAGGTGCTTCTGAAGCCGAACCCGTCCAACCTGCAGGAGCTCTATCTCGGCTCGCTGGAGGCCATCGGCCTCGACCCGCTGCTGCACGATATCCGCTTTGTCGAGGACGACTGGGAAAGCCCGACGCTCGGTGCTTGGGGCCTTGGCTGGGAGTGCTGGTGCGACGGCATGGAAGTGTCGCAGTTCACCTATTTCCAGCAGGTCTGCGGCATCGAATGCTCGCCGGTTTCCGGCGAATTGACCTACGGTCTCGAGCGTCTCGCCATGTATGTTCAGGGCGTCGACAACGTCTACGACCTGAACTTCAACGGCCGCGAGGGCGCAGAGAAGATCAGCTATGGCGACGTCTTCCTGCAGGCAGAGCAGGAATATTCGCGCTACAATTTCGAGTACGCCAACACCGCGATGCTGCATCAGCACTTCATCGATGCCGAAGCGGAATGCCAGGCGCTGCTGGCTGCCGGCGCGCCGGGCGATCACAGCAACAATCAACTGCACAAGTGTGTCTTCCCCGCCTATGACCAGTGCATCAAGGCGAGCCACGTGTTCAACCTGCTCGATGCCCGTGGCGTCATTTCGGTCACGGAGCGCCAGAGCTACATCCTGCGCGTCCGCACGCTGGCCAAGGCCTGCGGCGAAGCCTTCCTCTTGACCGACGCCGGCGGCGCGAACTTCAACCGGGACGCCGCTTGACCGCGCAAACGCCCGGGCTCGTCGTTCACATCAATGGCTGGCCCGAAACCGGCAAGCTGACGATCGCGCGTCATTTGGCCGAGAGGCTGGGCGCGCCGCTCGCCGACAATCACACGCTGATCAATCCGGCCGAGGCGCTGTTTGCGCGCGGCACAGATCGCTGATCCATCGGCGGTCAGATGATCTGCGTGGCGTTGATATCGTTCTTGCAGAACGCCTTCAGCGTCGGATAGGCGCCAGTGTAGACTTGGCCGGAATAGGTCTGCAGGGCGCGGCGAACACCGGTCGGCCGTTCGGCGGAACCAACGCTCGCATAGGCAACGAAGAGCGCCGTAAAGGCGATCACGTTGATGAAGGTTGCGAGCGTTTTCATGGTCTTCACTTCGGCTTCGGGTTGTTCGATAGGGCGACTATCGCCGATCGCCCGCCTGGTCGCCGTTACCGTTGGAACAGGAACCGAGGTGTTTTGCCGTGAGGGCGCGTTGCTGCGGTGAACAGTGCGTTCACCTTGCGGATGGCAATCGGGGAGGAGTGGGTTTCTCGGCCCGAATGCTGCAGAAAGCGCTATGAAGCTGAGATACGAATGCTAATCTCTGCGCGAATTCTTTGGAGGGTGCCCTATGATCGGTCTGGCAATCGCCGTCGTCGTGATCCTGTATCTGGTTTTCGTCTATAACGGTCTCGTCAAGGCGCGGCAGATCGCCGAGGAGGCCTGGTCGGGCATCGATGTGCAGTTGAAGCGTCGTGCCGATCTCATTCCGAACCTGATCGAAACGGTGAAAGGTTACGCGGCGCACGAGAAGTCGACGCTCGAAGAGGTGATCGCCATGCGCAACCGGGCGCAGGCGGTGCCAGCCGGCGACATCGAGGGGCGGGCTGAGGCCGAAGGCGCGTTGTCCCAGGCGCTCGGCAAGCTGTTCGCGCTCGCGGAAGCCTATCCGGACCTGAAGGCCAATGAGAATTTCGCCGAACTGCAGCGCTCGCTGGAGACGATCGAAGGCGAGATCCAGATGTCGCGCCGCTATTACAACGGTGCTGCCCGCGACCTCAACGTCAAGGTCGAAAGCTTCCCGTCGAACCTCATCGCCAACGCTTTCCGCTTCGTGAAAGCCGGCTATTTCGAGATCACCAACGAGGCCGATCGCGCGGCGCCGCAGGTCAAGTTCTGACCCCTTCCATCCGCGACTCCGGTCGCCATGAACATTCCGGCCGCGGGCTCCCGCTGCGGCTCAATTCGCATCAAGAGACCTCATTCGATGACGACCGATACCATGAAGAAGCTGACCATCCTGCCGACCGACCATCCGCTCCGCGGCCATGTGCGCCCCCCGGGCTCGAAGTCGATCACCAACCGTGCGCTGCTGCTCGCAGGCCTTGCGAAAGGCACGAGCCGCTTGACAGGTGCCTTGAAGAGCGACGACACCCGCTACATGGCGGATGCGCTGAGGGCGATGGGTGTCGAGGTCGACGAGCCGGATGAAACCACCTTCGTTGTGACCAGCACCGGCAAACTCAAGCCGCCGGCCGTACCGCTGTTCCTCGGCAATGCAGGTACGGCGACCCGCTTCCTGACGGCGGCCGCGGCGCTCGTCGACGGCACCGTCGTCGTTGACGGCGACCAGCACATGCGCAAGCGGCCGATCAAGCCGCTGGTCGAGGCGCTTGGTACCCTCGGCGTCGAGATCGCCTCCGAAACCGGCTGCCCGCCGGTTATCGTCAAGGGCACGGGCGGGTTCCCGGCCGGCCGCGTCGTCATCGATGCCGGCCTTTCCAGCCAATATGTCTCGGCCTTGCTGATGGCAGCACCTGGCGCCAGGGGGCCGGTCAGCATCGAGCTTGCCGGCGACGAGATCGGCGCGCGCGGCTATATCGACCTGACCGTTGCCGCCATGCGGGCCTTCGGTGCCGAAGTCGAGCAGGTGAGCCCGTCCGTCTGGCAGGTTGCGCCGACAGGATACCGGGCGGCCGACTATGTCATCGAGCCGGACGCCTCGGCTGCGACCTATCTCTGGGCGGCGGAAGTCCTGACCGGTGGTGCCATCGATCTCGGCGTGCCGGCGACGGCCTTCTCGCAGCCGGATGCGCGCGCCCATGCGGTGATCGCCAGCTTCCCGAACCTGCCTGCCGTCATCGATGGCTCGCAGATGCAGGACGCGATCCCGACGATCGCCGTGCTCGCCGCCTTCAACAACACGCCTGTGCGCTTCGTCGGACTCGCAAACCTGCGCGTCAAGGAGTGCGATCGGGTGCGAGCGCTTTCGTTGGGGCTCTCCGCAATCCGGCCGGGCCTGGCTCATGAGGAAGGCGACGACCTGATCGTCTCTTCCGACCCTGCGCTTGCCGGCCAGACCTTGCCGGCCTCGATCGACACCTTCGCCGATCACCGCATCGCCATGAGCTTCGCGCTTGCCGGCCTGAAGATCCACGGCATCACCATCCAGGATCCAGGCTGCGTTGCGAAGACCTATCCGGCCTATTGGGATGCGCTCGCATCCCTCGGCGTCGAATTCACCGGCGACCGGCCCTGAGCCGGAGCGGGATGAGGAAAAGTGTATGCGGATTCCGCCCGCATCCCGTTCTAACCAATCAGATCGACCGCGTGACTTGAACTTCAACCGGAAGAAAGCTTGATCCGCATGGCCCGTCTTGCTGCCGCTTTTGCCTTTCTGGTGTTTTTGCTGGCAACGGCGGGCATCGGTCGGGCGGAGGAGGTCTTCTCCGCCTATCGTTCCGTCATCGATGTCGCCAAGGATGGCACGATGACCGTCACCGAGACGATCACGGCGACCGTCGAGGGCAACAAGATCCGCCGCGGCATCTACCGCGACCTGCCTTTGACCTTCACCGATGCGAAGGGCAAGCGCAGCAAGGTGGACTTCAAGCTGCTGTCGGTCGAGCGCGACGGCGACGAGGAGCCCTACCGCACGGAATCGATCAGCGGCGGCATCCGCATCTACACCGGCTCGGCCGAGGTGTTTCTGGAGCCGGGCGAGCACACGTTTCAGTTCACCTACGAAACCGGCCGGCAGATCCGTTTCTTCGACGATCATGACGAACTCTACTGGAACGTGACCGGCACGGAGTGGGACTTTCCGATCGACGAGGCAAGCGCGACGGTGACACTGCCGGCAGGCGTCAGGGCCGAAGCCTTGGATTTCTTCACCGGCGGTTACGGCGCGACCGGCAAGGACGCCCGCGCATGGCGGGATGGGAGCGAGATCTTCTTCGCCAGCACCCGCCGCCTCGATCCGCGGGAAGGGCTGACGATCGCGATCAAGATGCCGAAGGGTAGCATCGACAGGCCTTCCTCGAGCCAGGAGAACGCCTGGTGGCTGCGCGATCACCTCGCGCTGGTCATCGCCGGTGTCGGGCTCGTCGTCGTGCTGCTGTATTACGGCCAGGCCTGGCTGAGGGTCGGGCGCGACCCGGATCGCGGCGTCATGGTGCCGCGCTGGGATCCGCCGGACGGCATCTCGCCGGCGCTCGTCAATTATATCGACAACAAGGGCTTCTCCGGCGAGGGCTGGACGGCGCTGTCGGCGGCCGCGCTCAACCTTGCGGTCAAGGGTCATGTGGTCCTCGAGGACCTGAAGAACGCCATCGTGATCGCCGCGACCGGCGAGAAGGGCGACGAAAAGCTGCCGACCGGCGAAGCGGCCGTGATGAAGGCGGTCAACGGCGCGGGCGGCAAGCTCACCATCGATCGCGCCCATGGCACGCGGGTGCAGGCGACCGGAGCCGATTTCCGCAGTGCCATGGAGCGCGAGCACCGCGGCAAATATTATCTGGAAAACACCGGCTACGTGGTTGCCGGCGTCATCCTGTCGGTGCTGGCCGTCGCGGCCGTGTTCTTCTTCGGCGACCTCAGCGAAGACAGCCTGCCGCTGGTGATCGTTCCGGTTTTTATCGCCTTCTTCGTATCGATCCTCGCCGTCTCCTTCGGCAAGTCGCTGCGCCGCGAGAAGAGCCTGATGAGCCGGATCATGTCGATCGTGGTCGTCGCCTTCATCGGCTTCGTGGCCTTCACGATCTTCTCGGCGATCCTCGCCGCCGTCTTCTATTCCGCGGCCGAGACGGACGAGTTGCCCCTGCTGTTCGTTATCGGCGCCATTGTTCTCGTCAATGTGCTGTTCTTCTTCCTGATGGGCGCGCCGACGCCGCTCGGCACACGGATGATGGATGGCATCGACGGGCTCAGGCAGTATATGACGCTCGCGGAGAAGGACCGGATGAACATGCAGGGCGCGCCTGAAATGTCGCCCCGACATTTCGAAACGCTGCTCCCCTATGCGGTGGCGCTCGGCGTCGAAAAGCCCTGGACCGAGACCTTCGATCGCTGGTTGCTCGCGGCCGCGGCAGGGGCGGCCGCGGCTGCCGCCTATCAGCCGAGCTGGTATCAGGGCGACAGTTTCGGCTCCAGCACCTTCGGCGACCGCATTGGCGGCTTTGCCGGCTCGATGGCGGAGACGATGACGTCGTCCTTGCCGCCTCCACCCAAGTCGTCATCATCCGGCTTTTCGTCCGGCGGCGGCTTTTCCGGCGGCGGTGGAGGTGGTGGCGGCGGCGGCGGCTGGTGAAACCGCCTGTGCACCCGCGCATGGACAGCCAAATTCATCGACGGGCTTGGTGACATTCTTGCCAGAGATTGCTAAGTCCGCCGCAACCGTCAGGAACAGAAAAAGTTACTCCCATGCCCGATCTTCTTATCGAACTCCGCTCCGAGGAAATTCCTGCCCGCCTGCAGCGCAAGGCGGCCGGCGACCTCAAGAAGCTGCTGACCGATGCCCTGGTCGAGGCGGGCCTGACCTATGAGGGTGCGCGCGAATACTGGACGCCGCGTCGGCTGACGCTCGACATCCGTGGCCTCAACGCCCGCTCCGCCGATATCCGCGAAGAGCGCAAGGGCCCGCGCACCGACGCCAACGAGAAGGCGATCGAAGGCTTCCTGCGCGGCGCCGGTCTCTCCTCGATCAGCGAAGCGCATGTCCATAGCGATCCGAAGAAGGGCGATTTTTACGTCGCCCACATCGTCAAGCCGGGTCGCCCGGCCGAAGACATCATCGCCGAGGCGATGCCGGGTATCATTCGTAATTTCCCCTGGCCGAAGCCGATGCGCTCCGGCGTGGCGTCGGCAAAGCCCGGCGCGCTTCGCTGGGTCCGCCCGCTGCAGTCGATCGTCTGCACCTTCGGTTCGGAGACCGAGGAAACGCAAGTGATCCCGTTCGAGGTCGACGGCATCGTCGCGTCGAACGTCACCTATGGCCACCGCTTCCATGCGCCGGAGGCGATCACGGTTCGCCGCTTCGCCGACTACGCCGAAAAGCTCGAAAAGGCGAAGGTCGTTCTCGATGGCGAGCGCCGCAAGGAGATGATCGTCGCCGACGCGCGCAACACCGCCTTCGCCAACGGTCTTGAGCTTGTCGAGGACGAAGGTCTGTTGGAAGAGGTTTCGGGTCTCGTCGAATGGCCGCAGGTGCTGATGGGGACCTTCGAGGACGCCTATCTCGAAATCCCCTCGGAAATCATCCGGCTGACCATCAAGACCAACCAGAAGTGCTTCGTCACCCGCGTTCCGGGCGCAGACACGCTCTCCAACAAATTCATCCTCGTTTCGAACATCGAGGCGAAGGACGGCGGCAAGGAGATCGTGCACGGCAACGGCAAGGTCGTCCGCGCCCGCCTTTCGGACGCGGCCCATTTCTGGCACCGCGACCAGGGCAACCTGCCGGATCTCGAGACGCTCGAGGCCTCCGCCAAGAAGTTCGCTCTCGATCTCGATAAGCCGCTCGACCAGCGCATGGCCAAGCTCGATGCGCTGAACGTCACCTTCCACGCCAAGCTCGGCACGCAGGGCGAACGCGTTGCCCGTATCCGGGCGCTGGCCGGCGAACTCGCCAAGGTGACCGGCGCCGACCCAAAACTCGTCGACCGCGCCGCGGTGCTCGCCAAGGCGGACCTGCGCACGGAAGCGGTCGGTGAGTTCCCCGAGCTTCAGGGCATCATGGGCCACAAATACGCGCTGCTGCAGGGCGAAGAGCGGTCGGTCGCCGATGCGCTCGAAGATCACTACAAGCCGCAGGGCCCGTCCGACCGGGTACCGACCGATCCGGTGGCGGTGACAGTGGCGCTTGCCGACAAGCTCGACACGCTCGTCGGTTTCTGGGCGATCGACGAAAAGCCGACCGGCTCCAAGGATCCCTATGCGCTTCGCCGCGCAGCACTGGGCGTCATCCGTCTGATCCTGGAGGGCAAGGCGCGCCTGCCGTTGCTGCCGGCCTTCGAGGCCGCACTCGTCGCTCTGCGGGCACAAAAGCCGGCACTCGCGGACGACGTTTCCACCGATCTGCTTTCCTTCTTCCACGACCGCCTCAAGGTCTATCTGCGCGATCTCGGCGCCCGTTACGACCTGATCGACGCCGTGCTGACGCCGGATTCGGACGACCTTCTGATGATCGCCCGCCGTGTCGAAGCGCTGACGGCATTCATCACCGACGAGGAAGGCCGGAACCTCTTGGCCGGCACCAAGCGTGCGACGCAGATCCTGGCGGCCGAAGAGAAGAAGGGAACGACCGTCGCCGATGCCGTCGATGCCGACCTCTTCCGGCTCGATGCCGAAAAGGCGTTGCACCGGGCCGTTGAAGTTGGTTCGGGCGAAGCGCGCGACGCGATTGCCAAGGAAGACTTCCGCTCGGCGATGGAAGCGCTGGCAAGGCTGCGCGAACCGGTCGACCAGTTCTTCAACGACGTACTGGTCAATGACGACGATGCCGCGATCCGCGCGAACCGCCTGGCGCTGCTCGGTCTGATCCGCTCGGCAACCGGCACCGTTGCGGATTTCTCCAAGATCTCAGGCTAAGACGAGACGGTCGGCCGCCGGTTCCGCCGGCGGCATTACAGCGCCGCGCGTCTTATCAGACGCGCAAAGGTCGCTGTAGCACTTTGATTTGCTGCATGTCTTTGTCCTTAGATCGAGGTCGATTGAAGGAGACATGCAGTAGCCATTGCCTTCGCACAAACGTTCAAGCCGGCTGCCGCCGGGCGACCTATATCCTGTCTCTATCAAACCGATGGAGACAGCCGATGGACAACGCGACGAAGACCCACAAGCCGATCAATTTCGCCGAAAAGCTCTCGCTCTTCAGCGATCAGTGGCAACCGCGCGTCATTGCCGAACTCAATGACTACCAGTTCAAGATCGTGCGCATCGAGGGCGACTTCATCTGGCACGATCACAAGGATACCGATGAAGCCTTCATCGTGCTCGAAGGCACGCTGCGCATCGATTTCCGCGACGGGTCGGTGACGCTCGGGCCGGGAGAGATGTACGTCGTGCCGAAGGGCGTGGAGCACAAGCCCTATGCGGAGCGTGAGGTGAAGATGCTGCTGATCGAGCCGCGCGGCACCCTCAACACCGGCCACGAGGGCGGAGAACGCACGGCGGAAAAAGACCGCTGGATCTGATGCTTGAGATCGGCACGGCATGAAGGCGCTTGCTGATCGGCAGGGCGTCGGGGTAGAGGAAGACATGCCCGAAAAGATCCTCGTCAGCGCCTGCCTCATGGGCCATGCCGTCCGCTACGATGGCCAGTCGAAGCCGCTCATACATCCGGCGATCGATCGCTGGCGGGCCGAGGGCCGTCTCGTGGCCATCTGTCCGGAAATGTCTGCCGGCATGCCGGTGCCGCGTCCGCCGGCCGAGATCGCCGCCGGCGCCGTCGGCAAGGACGTGCTGACCGGCCATGCAAAGGTGCTGGAGATCAACGGCCGCGACGTCACCGAAGGTTTCGTGCAGGCTGCCGAGAACGCGCTTTCGCTGGCGCGGGAAACGGGCTGTCGCTTCGCACTGCTGATCGATGGCAGTCCGTCCTGCGGCTCCGGCTTCGTCTATGACGGAAGCTTTACCGGCATGCGCCACGCCGGGGAGGGGGTGACGGCAGCACTGCTCGCCGGCCAGGGCATCGAAGTCTATTCGGACAGGCAGATCGAGGCGCTGGTCGCGCGGATCGAGGCATTGGAAAGCCCAGAATAAAAGATTGCGCCCCTGCTTCTCTCAGGGGCGCAATCTCTCGCTGTTGCAGCGAAACGCCCGTCAGCCTTGCATGCAGGGGACAGCTGAGCGGGGCAGGGAACTTTCCCGATAGGAGATCAGTCTAGCCGAAGTTCGAGGGTGGACGGATCAAATTGCTGTGAGCCGTCTGCTGCCGCCTTCTTAACTGTGCCGCCCATGGAGGCGCCGACAGGCGTGACCGCGGCGGTCTTTGCGGTCTGGTCGATCGCGATCATCTTCGCGTCGTCCGCCACCGGGTTCTGGTCGTTCGCATTCGTCGAGACGATGACCGTCGGGGAGGCATCGCCTTCGACGGATGCCGCCTTGATGAATTCCTGCGAGGGCTTGCTGACGAAGACGACGGGCGAGCCACCGAGCCAGGCCTCGGTGCGCACCATCTTCATCTCGCCGTTGATTTTCTTGAGCTCGACCGTTTCATCGCCCGCCGCGATCGTCGGCACGACATAGGTCACCTTCTTCTTCGATTGCAGCGGCGGGCATGCGGCGCAAGAGACCGTGGCGACACTGGCATTGTCGGTCGTACCGGAAGCGACCGACTCGATCGACGACGCCGCCGCGTTGCCGGCGGCAAGCCCGAGAACGGTGGTGATCAGCAACAGGCGCATAGGCTTCTCCCGCAATTGTTAGCGGCGAGAATATGCGCTCTCCCTTACTTTCCCGTCAGGAGAATTGGTAAAAATAGAATGATCCGGGAATGAGTTCCGCTCCGGTTCACGCTTTCTCGTTCTCGCGTGCAACCGCGCGCCAGCCGATATCGTGCCGGTAGAAGCCGTTCTCCCAGGAAACGGCCGCAACCGCCGCATAGGCTCTGTCCTTGGCTCTGCCGGCATTTTCACCCGTTGCGGTGACGTTGAGCACGCGGCCGCCGGTCGCGACCAGGGCTCCGTCCTTCATGGCCGTGCCGGCATGGAACACCTTGGTGGTGTCGGAGGGCGCGGGAAGGGCGTCGATCGGCGTGTTCTTGGCGTAGCTTCCGGGATAGCCCTTGGAGGCCATGACGACGGTCAGCGCCGTCTCGTCGCGCCATTCTGCGCTCATGCCGGCGAGCGTGCCGGTTGCCGCGGCATAGAGCAGCGGCAGCAGGTCGCTCTTCATCCGCATCATCAATACCTGGCATTCCGGGTCGCCGAAACGGACGTTGTATTCGATGAGTTCCGGTCCCTTGGCGGTGATCATCAGCCCGGCAAAGAAGACGCCGGAGAAGGGATGGCCGCTTTCCGCCATGCCGCGCATCGTCGGCTCGATGATTTCCTTCATCGTCCGTTCGATCATTTCCGCGGTCATGACCGGGGCGGGCGAGTAGGCGCCCATGCCGCCGGTGTTCGGTCCGGTATCGCCGTCGCCGACGCGCTTGTGGTCCTGGGCGGAGGCAAGCGCCAGCGCGGTCTTGCCGTCACAGAGGCAGAAGAAGCTTGCTTCTTCGCCATCGAGATAGGCTTCCACCACCACTTCGGCGCCGGCGGCACCAAAGGCGCCGGCAAAACAATCGTCGACGGCGGCGAGCGCCTCATCGAGTGTCATCGCCACGGTTACACCCTTGCCGGCAGCCAGGCCGTCGGCCTTGATGACGATCGGCACACCCTGTTCGCGCACATAGGCCTTTGCCGTCTCGGCATCGGTGAAGCGGCCATAGGCGCCGGTCGGAATGCCGTAGCGGGCGCAGAGATCCTTGGTGAAGCCCTTGGAGCCTTCAAGCTGGGCGGCGGCTGCGGACGGGCCGAAGACGGCGATGCCGGCTGCGCGCAGGACGTCGGCGAGACCGGCGACGAGCGGCCCTTCGGGACCGACCACCACGAAATCGATCGCTTCCTTGCGGCAGAAGTCGGCGACGGCCGCATGGTCTTCCGTGTCGAGCGCGATGATGGCAGCTTCTTCGGCGATGCCGGGATTGCCCGGTGCTGCATAAAGCTTCGTCAGTTTGGGAGACTGTGCAATCTTCCATGCTAGGGCGTGCTCGCGCCCACCCGATCCGATCAGAAGAACCTTCATTGCAGCCCCCGATATCCCGAAATTGCTGCGCTGCGGTTAGGACGGCAGGGCGGCAAGGTCAAGGGAAAACGGGAGTCCGGCCAGCGATTCCCGCAATCACCGGCGTTCAGGCGATGGCCTGCCGGCTTTGCAGGTCGTCCTGTCCATCGCCGTGCGCGTAGCGGGCGGTACGTGTCAGCGCCCAGATCGCCAGGTCCTCGATCGGCAGCGGCTTGCTGATGAGATAGCCCTGGAACAGGTCGCAGCCCGCAGCCGTCAGCATGGAGAGCTTTTCCGGCGTGTCGATGCCTTCGCCGACGACGGCGACGTCCTTGGCATGGCAGAGCGCGATCAGTGCCTTGAGCACCGGTAGAGATTGCGAGGCGGTGAGGTTCGAGACCAGCGCCCGGTCGAGCTTGATCGTGTCGGCCGTGTATTCGATGATCTGCTGCACGGAGGTGTAGCCGGCGCCGAAATCGTCGATCGAAAGGCGGAAGCCCCTCTGGCGCAGGGCGTCGATGTTGCGGCGAAGCTGGTCGCTGAACTTGACGGCGAAGGTTTCGGTGAGCTCGATTTCGATCGAACGCGCCTCCAGCCCATGCATCTCCAGGCAGTCGGAGAAATGATCGGCGATCGCCTTCGAATGCAGTTCGGCCGAGGAGATGTTGATCGCCAGTACCGTTTGCGGGCCGAAGAGGGCCTTGAGCTGGCCGCAATCCGACATCGCCTTGTTGATCACCCACCAGTCGATCTTGGTGAAAAGGCCCGAGCTTTCGGCGATCGGCACGAATTCGTCCGGGGTAACGTTGCCGAGAACGGGCGAGTACCAGCGCAAGAGCGCTTCGCAACCGGTCACGCGACCATCGGTGTCGACCATCGGCATATAGACGAGGTGAAACTGTTCGTCCGGATCCAGCGAACGCAGTTCGTCCTGGATCTGGCGCAGCCGCGTACGCTTGTCGTGAAGGGCGCGGGAGAAGCGGGCCGAGCGGTTCTTGCCGCTGGTCTTTGCCTGATACATCGCGGCATCGGCGTTCGAGATCAGCTCGGCAAGGTTGGTCGCGTCATCAGGGCAGATCGCAGCGCCGATGCTTGCGGTCACCGGATAGCGCTTGTCGGAGACCTCGAAGCCGTCCTCGAACAGCCCCAGAATGGCGGCCGAAATTTCCCGGACCGTGCCGTCGCCCGGCCGCGACCGCACGAAGACGGCGAATTCGTCGCCGGAGAGGCGGGCAAGAATGGCCGGCTTCTGGCCGCGCCGCTCGGTGATCGCATCGACCCGCTCGCCGATCCGGGCGGCCAGCGTCTTCAGAAGCTCGTCGCCGATCTCGTGGCCATGCTTGTCGTTGACGAACTTGAAGTTGTCGATGTCGATGAACAGCAGGCTGCACTTCTCGCCGGCGGCGATCGCCTCGCGCACGGCACCGGCGGCAAGCGCGTTGAAATGGCCGCGATTGCTGATCCCGGTCAGGGTGTCGGTCCAGGAGCTGCGCTGCACCAATTTCAACGATTGCACCGACTGCCGATGGAGTTCGCGGATATTCTCCGTCAGCCGCCCGATCTCGCCTCTCTCCTCCATGTCGCGGATCTCGTCGCGCGCGCCCACCATCACCGCCATCACATCGGCGTCGAGCGTGGCGATCGGATCGGTGATGAAACGGCGGATCAGCATGATGATCAGCCAGATCGAGAACAGGCTCATGGCGACGGCGCCGAGCGCCAGCAGAAACTTCTGCCGGGCCATCAGCGCATCGAAATGCTTGCTGGGAACGGTCAGCGTTGCGTAGAGCGAAGGCCCGAGATGGACGCTTGCCGAAAGGTCATCGGTGATCGCCAACGGCCAGGGCTGGAGCACGATGTCGGAGCCGTATTCCTTCTTCAGCGCCTGCTGCATGTCGAGGAAGCGGTCCGGCTGGATCGCGACCTGGACGAGCAGGGCGCTCGATTTCTTGCTAGGCAGCGGCCGGGTGAAGGCAATCGGATCGAGGAAGAAGGAATAGACGATGCGCGGTCTTTGCCCGGCTTCGTAGAGGTAGGTCCAGTCGGCGAGCTTGTCTTCGCGGATCAGCCGGCGGGCGAGGTTGAGCTGGGCATCGTCGATCTGGGCGAAGGGATCCCAGCTGTTTTCGAAATAGTAGTCCGTTTTCAGCTCGGAGGTCAGGAGCGCCAGCGAGACGTAGTCCGTCGGGTCGTCCAGAAGCGACTTGAGGCTCTCCTGCAGCCTGACGCCGAGCGCATTGGCGCGGTAGTTCTCGTCCGTTTCGGAAACATACTGGCGCAGTGAGTTGCCGTTCAGGAGCGCATTGAGGAAGGCCTTGCTGCGGCCGATCTCGTTTTGAAAAACGGCGGCCGCATGTTCCAGTCGCTGCGACAGTTTGGCATGTTCGAGCGCACGGATCGAGCGGCTCTGCGTGACGTGCACCGAGACCGCTGCCAGCAGGTAGCCAGCGAGAACGACGGGAAAGATCAGGATGAGCGCGCGTTTGCCGAGGTTCACTGGAAGTTCGCCAATGTGCTGATGATGCGCCGGCGCAATTGCACCGACTCTGTGGACAGTTCCTGTTGATACTGGCTCTTGGCCAGGATGTCGGGCGAGGGGTAGATGGCGGGGTCGGCGCGGACTGCTTCCGGCAGGAGCGCATAGGCGGCCCGGCTTGCCGTCGGCATGTTGAGCGCCAGCGCGTTCGCGGCGGCACTTCCGGGCGAACCGAGATAGTCGAGGAGAGCGAGTGCGCGATCCTTGTTCGGCGAATTGGCGACGACCGACATGCAATCGAGCCAGGAAAGCGTGCCTTCCTTGGGAACGGCGTAGCGCCAGATGCCGCGCGTACCGGCTTTGTCGTTGAGCACGTGCTGGTCGCCGCTATAGCCCAGCGCCATGTGGATGTCCTTGCTGACCGTCGGATTCTGGATCGAGCTGATGACGTATTCGTAGGTGAGCACCGAGGGCGCCTGTTCCTTCATCAGACCGAAGGCCGCTTTCAGCGTCGCGCTGTCGTTGGTGTTGATCGATTGGCCGAGCAGCATCAGCGGCGCGACGAAGGCCTCGTTGTGGTCGTCATACATGGCGACATGCTTGGCAAGCGCCGGGGCCGGGCGCATGAGATCCTGCCAGGAGGTCGGCACCTCCGTAACGACGTCCGATCGGTAGAGGATGCCCATCGTGCCCCAGAGGTAGGGCAGGCCGCGGCCCGAGCAGCGCTTGCGCCAGCTTTCGTCGTAGTCGCGCAGAGAGGCGACATTGGTCTCGTCGAGCTTTTCGAGCACGCCCTTGCGGCCAAAAAGGGCGGCGCTGTTTTCACCAGTGACCACCAGGTCGACGCGGCTGTTCGGGTCGGCCAGCACTTCGTCGCGCGTGTCGCCGCTATCGTAATAGACCTGATGCACCGCAACGCCTGTGATCGCCGTCCAGCGGTCCAGGATCTTCTGGTCGATATAGGATTCCCAGATCAGCAGGTTCAGGGTCTCGGCCGGTGCCGCCGTTGCAAAAAGCAACGTCGCCAGAAAGGCCGGAATCACCGTTCGCCCCTGCATTGCATACCCCTGCCCAAGCCCGTCAGACGACCGTAGCGCGCAAAAATTGATGAATGATTACGTGGGGCTGCGACGGGTAAGGAAGGTGTCGGGTGCGGCTTGCCGCTCAAACGAAACCGGGCGCCGCATGGCGGCGCCCGGTGAATTTGCAAGGACAATCTCTGCGCGAAACACTATCTCGCCGGGATCTTCGGCAGCAGGATCGTGAGGATACCGAGCAGCGGAAGATAGGAGCAGACGGTGTAGACAAACTCGATGCCCTGCCGGTCGGCGAAGATGCCGAGCACGGCCGCGCCCATGCCGCCGAAGCCGAAGGCGAAACCGAAGAAGACGCCGGCGATCAGCCCGACCCGACCCGGCACCAGTTCCTGGGCAAAGACGACGATCGCCGAGAAGGCCGAGGAGAAGATCAGGCCGATGACGATCGACAGAACCCCGGTCCAGAAGAGGTTCGCATAGGGCAGCAGCAAGGCGAAGGGGATGACGCCGAGGATCGAGAACCAGATGACGAAGCGGGCGCCGTAGCGGTCGCCGATCGGGCCGCCGAGGAAGGTTCCGGCCGCGGCCGCGCCGAGGAACAGGAACAGCATGAGTTGTGCCTCCTGAACGCCGACGCCGAACTTCTCGATGACGAAGAAGGTGAAATAGCTGGAGATGCTGGCCATGTAGACGTTCTTCGTGGCCGTCAGCAGCACCAGCACGGCGACCGCCCACATCACCCGCCCCTTCGGCAGGGGAAGGGTGCGGCTCGGCGCCGGCCGGCTCATCGTCGTGCGGCGATGGCGGACATGCCAGGTGCTGACCCAGGAGAGCACGAAGAAGCCGATGATCGCGACGATCGAGAACCAGCTGAGGCTTCCCTGGCCAAAGGGAATGACGATGAAGGCGGCAAGCAGCGGCCCCATGGCGCTGCCGGCGTTTCCGCCCACCTGGAACAGCGATTGCGCCAGGCCGTGGCGACCGCCGGAGGCGAGGCGGGCGATGCGGGAGGACTCCGGATGGAAGATCGCCGACCCGATGCCGATGAGGCTTGCCGCAATGAGGAGAACCCAGAAGTCGCGGGCATTGGCAAGCAGGATCAGGCCGCTGCAGGTCGAGAGCATCGCAACTGGCAGCGAATAGGGCAGCGCCCAGCGGTCGGTGATGATGCCGACGGCCGGCTGCAGCATCGATGCCGTCAGCTGGAAGGTGAAGGTCAGGAGGCCGATCTGCACGAAATCGAGCGCGTAGTTCGCCTTGAGCAGCGGGTAGAGCGCGGTCAGCAGCGACTGCATGATGTCGTTCAGCATATGGCAGAAGCTGACAGCCAGGATGACGGAGAAGGCCGTCTTTTCTGGGGTGATCCCGGAAGTTGAGGTCACGGTAGACATGGGTGATTCCTTGCCGTCTCGAAGGTTGTATGCGGCGTGGTTATCTGTACTGAGGTTGCGATTGGCCTGCTTTTGTGATCTGGTCGAGTTCTTTCGTGAGTGGGCCAGATGCCGATCCGCCGATTTCCCTTGCCGCAGCTTCCCGATGAGGATCACTTTCGCAACCTCGATTGGATCGAGACGGGAAACGCCCCGGTGCTGGCATTGGGGCGAGACTACAGTGCCGGCCTTCTCGTCCCTTTCCACAGCCATACGCGCACGCAACTCTGGTGGGCGCGCGGCGGCGTCGTGCTGATGCGCACCGAACGCGGACGCTGGATGGTTCCGCCCGGCCATGCCCTGCTGATCCCGGCCGGCATGCAGCACTCGGCCGAGATGATCAGCGACGTGCGCATGCATTCGATCTACTTCGCGCCGGACCTGCTTTTCGCCGAGCGGCCGATGGTCATGGAGATCAACCCGCTCGCCGGCAGCCTCGTCGATGCGCTCGTCGGCATCGAGAACGAGACGATGTCGGAGCGGCGCGAGCAACTGGTCACGGATCTGCTTCTGGAAGAAATCGGCCGGCTGCGGGAACGCCCGCTCGGCCTGCCGTTCCCGCGCGACGAGAAACTTGCAGCGCTGTGCCGACAGTTCCTGCAGGCGCCGTCGGCGGCAGCGAGCATCGACCAGTGGGCGGACCGGATGGGCCTCAGCCGACGATCGTTCACGCGGTTTTTCCGCAAGGAGACGGGGGTCAGCTTCGTCACCTGGCGCCAGCAGGCCTGTATCTTCGCATCCTTGCCGCTGCTGGCCAATGGCGAGCCGATCACCAATGTGGCGCTCGATGCCGGCTACGAGAACGTCGCCGCCTTCACCACCATGTTTCGCCGCATGCTCGGCAGCCCGCCGAGTGTTTATCTCAAGACCTATCTTGGGCAGTGATCGGCGTCGGCACGTCGGGTATGGCAAAGGAAGCTTGAATTGACCTGGTTAACGGAATCGTAGGAACAAGCCGGAATAAGTCGCCCTGTGCCGTTCCAGTCCGCGTCTGCCTCCCTCGTCCTGTCGGCACGGTCAATGCTTCGCCCCGGCGAATGATACTTCCGGAGTTGTTTCTTGCGTATCCGTTCTCTCGTGTTCCTTTCTGGAACCCTTTTGCTGTCGGCGAACGCCGCCTCTGCCGGTGACGGCCAATATTTCTGGTCCGGTGACTGGTATCTGAAGGTCGGAGCCACCGGGTTCCTCGGCCCGAAATACGAAGGCGCCTCGAAGCGCATGTTCCAGGCCGCACCGCTGATCTCGCTCGGCAAGGCCGGCAGCACGGTCCGCTTCTCCTCGCGCAACGACAACATGTCCTATGCGCTGGTCGACCAGGGAAGTTTCCGTGCCGGTCTCGTCGGTAAGTTGATCTTCGAGCGCGATGCCGGCACCTCCAGCGATCTGAAGGGTCTCGATCCGATCAAGTTCGGCGGCGAAGTCGGTGGCTTTGCGGAGGTCTATCCGACCGATTGGCTGCGGGTGCGCGCCGAAGTCCGCCAGGGCATTCGCAGCCACCACGGCATCGTCGCCGATGTCGCGGCCGACGCCTTCACCGACGTCAGCAGCAATGTCCGCATCTCCGGCGGTCCACGCCTGACCGCTGCGACCAGCGACTACTACGGCGCTTATTATGGCGTGAATGACCGCGAGTCGGCCGCATCTGGTCTTGCCACGTATTATCCGCATGGCGGCGTCGGATCCGCCGGCGTCGGCGCCGCGATCACTTGGCAGGCAACGGAGAAGCTCGAAACGAGTGCCTATGCCGAGTACCGGCGGTTGCTTGGCCCTGCCGCCGATTCCAGCCTCGTTCGCGAGCGCGGCAGCCGCAACCAGGTCCTGGTCGGCCTGTCGGCAACCTACCGCTTCGACTTCAGCCTTCCGTGACAATGCGCCGGGCCGGCGCCGCGACGATCTCGCCGCTTGACCGGCCGGACGCGCGGCGTCAAACAGAAGCATGAACACCTTTTCCGCCGATTCTGGCCGCGTCCATGACGCGCCGTCCAACAACTGGGTCTATCGCGTGATGCCGCGCGCGCTCTGGCCCTATGCGCAGCTCGCCCGTTGGGACCGCCCGATCGGCTGGCAATTGCTGCTGTTGCCCTGCCTCTGGTCCGTGGCGCTGGCTACCGGCGCGGTGGCGGGCACCGAGGCATTCTCGTTCGGCCGCTTCCTGTACCATTGCTTCCTGTTCACCGCCGGCGCGATCGCCATGCGCGGCGCCGGTTGCACCTACAACGACATCGTCGACCACGACATCGATATGGAGGTTGCGCGCACCCGTTCGCGGCCGCTGCCGTCGGGGCGCGTCTCGCGTCTCCAGGCGAAGGTGTTCATGGTGCTGCAGGCGCTCGTCGGCCTCGTCGTGCTGCTGCAGTTCAACACTTTTTCGATCGTGCTCGGCATCCTGTCATTGGCGGTCGTGGCGATCTATCCCTTCGCCAAGCGGTTTACCGATTGGCCGCAATTCTTCCTGGGCCTGGCTTTTTCCTGGGGTGCGCTGATGGGGTGGACGGCCGAGTTCGGCACGCTCTCGCTGGCAGCCGTGTTGCTCTATGGCGCGGCGATTGCCTGGACGATCGGCTATGACACGATCTACGCCTACCAGGACAGGGAGGACGACGAGCTGATCGGCGTACGTTCGACGGCACGGCGGTTCGGCGAAAATCCGCGGCCGTGGCTGATCGGCCTCTATGGCATCGCGACGCTGCTGCTGCTCATGTCCTTCATGGCCGCCGGTGCCGGCGCTGTCGCCTATATCGGCCTTCTGATTGCCGCGGCGATGCTGACCTACCAGATCCTGGTGTTGAATATCCACGATCCGGCGCAGTGTCTGGCGTTGTTCAAGTTCAATGGGGTCGTCGGCCTGATAATCTTTGCCGGTCTGGTGCTGGCGATTCTTATACGCCTGATATGAAAAATCCTCCGTCGCGGCGGAGGATCCTCTTCATACGTTCGGTTCGTCCCGGCAGCCCTGAAAGTGCTACAGCGACCTTTGCGCGTCTGATAGGACGTGCCGCGCTGTAGTGGCGGGCCGCAAAAAAGCGTCAGGCCCAGCTGATCTCGCGGGCGGCCTTGCGCTCCTTCGCCTCGTGACGCGCACGGAAGCTGGACAGGATGACGGCAACGGCGGCGGCGATATGCTTGTGCATCGGGTTTCTCCTTCTTTCGTGATCTTGGCTATGAAGCCGATATGGCACGAAGAAGGCGACGGATCTGTTTCCGTGGGAACATCTCGAGCAGTCCCAGAAAAACTGTGAATGCTTGCCGTACGGAGCCGCATTGCAAAATCGGCGGCTCGGAAAACGACAACAGCCGACCGCAGGGAACGGCCGGCTGTCGCGCTGGAAGTGCTGCTGCGGATCAGCTGCGGGCGATGATCTCGCGCCCGTCGATCTTCATGTGAACGCCAAGCTTGCCGGTGGAACGACGCACGAGGAAACGCGGCCGGCGCTCGGCGAAGAAGGAGTGGCGCCGCCGCGGCTTGACCGGTGCGGTGCGCACGTCGCCGAGATGCTCTTCGAGCGGCCTTGCAACGCCGTCCGCTTCGACCATCAGCATCGGAATGCGATAGGCCTCCGCCCAGGCGCGCCAGTCAGCCGCGATGTCGGACAGATCGTGTGCGACGAGCAGCGGAACGCAGAGGTCCGGGTCGTCGTGATGAAGTTCCAGCGTCACTGTAACGTCTCCGTCGCCGTGATCGATCGCGCGAGCCGCGACCCCTTTGAATGCCCGCGCCGGCAATGCGATCGAAAGCGGCAGGCCGCTCGATGGTAGCACCTTGCGCAGAACTGCGCCACGCTCGTCCAGGCTGATCGTGACATTACCCGTATGACCGTGCAAAGCGTAGCTTGCCTGCTGTGGAAAGCGCTTCGGATCAAGACGGAGCGTGTTTTCGACCCATGCGGGTTGAGAGAGTGTATTGCGCATTTCAATCGCCCTTGTTTTTCCTTGAGAGCCGGTATCCGGTCTTCTCGTCGGGACTTTTCGTCCTCTATGGGCTGGAGAATAGGCGCCCCCCTTTCCGAACGACTTAAGAATCGCGGTTAAGAAAACTTTGCGTTTTTCGATGGTTAGCAAAAGCCGACCGCTCAGGGTTTCCGTTTCGTCAACGGCTCGGACCGTCTTGTCCCGATCGGGCGCAACGCGGGGCGCCGGCCGTCGGCGAAAAGCCACACACAAGCCAGTGCTGCAATCATGACGCGTCAGAATTCTGTTTCGGGGATGGTTCGCCCACCCCATGGGTAACCGACGGGGCCAGGCATGGTATCGACCTATCTCGACTACAGTCGCATCACGCGTGATTTGCGCAGCAGCCTCAACCGTGTTGCCCAGCAGCCGCAGATCGCGCGCGAAGCCGAGTATTACCGGGAAAACATCGGCAGCGTGAAAACCGTCGACGCGTTCCTCGACGACTACCGGCTCTATTCCTACGCGATGAAGGCGCATGGCCTGGAGGACATGACCTATGCCAAGGCCTTCATGCGCAAGGTTCTGGAAAGCGACCTCAAGGATGACAACAGTTTCGCCAACCGTCTCACGGATGAACGCTACCGCAATTTTGCACAAGCCTTCAACTTCAGTTCGGCAACCGCGGTGGCCCAAACCAACGCACAGCAGGATGCGCTGATCGGCCTCTACAACGAGCGTATCACCAATCTCGATACAGTCATGCGGCAGGAGATGGCCTATTTTGGCGCGGCCATGGATCTGGTCACCGATGTCGACCAGTTCCTGGGTAACGAAAAGCTGCGCAGCTTTGCCTTCACGGTGTTCGGACTGGACCCCAAGACATTTTCCTACGCGGATGTCCGCAATGCTCTGACCAGCGATCCCGCGACGCTTACGGCCAACCAGACGGCCGCCAAGACCCGGATGACGGAGGCGACGAAGCAGCTAACGGACCTCGGGGCACGCGACACGGCGCTTTCGCAGATCTCCAGCCTGACGGAGCAACTGGCCGCAGCGCCCGATGCCGAGAAGCCGGCCATCCAGGCGAAGATCGACGAGCAGAACGCGATCGTGGCCGATCTCGACGCCAGGCTGCCTCCGCGCGACCAGGCGCCTGCGCTGAAGGCGCAGCTCTCACTGGAGCTGACGACGCTCGACCGGCAGGTGCGCAGTCTCGATATCTATATCCAGCTAGCCTCGACGTTTAATTTCGATGCCGACGGCAGCGTGCCCGCCGGCGAGAAGGCAATCAGCGACGAAAAGAAGGCGCTGCTCAACGAGGCCTATGTCTTCGAGCGCCCTGGCGTCACACCGTCGGGCGCCGCACGACTGACCGGCGCCGGGGCGTTGCTCAACAAGGAATACTACGAACAGACGATCGGCAGCATCACCACGGTCTCGGACCTGGTCGGCAATAGCCGTCTGTTCAACTACATCGTCACGGCCTTCGGCTTGCCATCCGCGACGACGGTGCCCTCTACGGTCGAAAACATCCTGACCAGCGACATCAACGACCCCGAGAGCTACGTGAACAAATATGGCGGCGAATACAACGCCGCCTACAAGAAGATGTTCGCCGCCTTCAACTTCCAGACCGACGGCACGCTGCAGGCCGGCAAGGCGGCGCAGGATGCGAACCAGATGAAGACGACGTCCGACGAGTACATGGTGCGCTACAACGACAAGAGCGATGCCGAGGACGAAGCTCTGGTCAAGCGCTTCAAGCTCCTGATCGGCACAATGAAATCGGTCGATGAACTGCTCGCCAACAACGACATGAAGAAATTCATGCTGCGGGCCTTCGGTCTCGAAAACGAGGATCTGAGCACGCGAACGTTGAAGCGTATTCTGACCAGCGACCTCAACGATCCCAAGAGCTATGCCAACACGCTGCGCGATGAGCGCTACGTCAAGCTGGTAAAGGCATTCAACTTCAATCCGGACGGCACGCTCGGCGCACCGAAGCTGGCGCAGAGCGAAGCCGACATCATGAACACGGCCAAGGCCTACGTGATCGCCAAGTCCCGCTTTGGAACGGATGAAGAGAAGAAGGTCGCCAAGGATAAGGCGCAGGAGGAAGCCAAATACTACACTGCCGAGATCGAGAAGATCGAGACGCTCGACGCCTTTCTTGCGAACCGGCGTCTGGTCGACTTCGTTCTCGTCGGCGCCGGCATCGATCCGGAAACGGTCAAGACCGAATACCTCAAGGACATGTTCACGTCCGACCTGGACGATCCCAAGAGCTTCATCAATACCGATCCGAACGGGCTGAGATATCGCGAGATCGTCGCCTCCTTCAACTTCGATACGGACGGCAAGATCGTCCGGGGCGAGGCCGGCCAGATCCAGACCCGGCGCGGGTTGATCACCACGGTCGATCTCTATCTCAATCAGTCGCTCGAGGAGTCGGAAGGCGCCGACAACGGCGGCGTTCGCCTGGCGCTCTATTTCAAGCGCAAGGCGCCGGAGATCAACACGGCCTACGACATCCTGGCCGAGACCGCCCTGTTCCAGGTTATCAAGACGGCCTACAGCATGCCGGAGGGACTGCAGAACGCCAAGATCGAGGCGCAGGCCGCCTATATCGAGCGCGTCATCGACATCAAGGAGCTGCAGGACCCGGCGAAGCTCGAAAAGCTCCTGCAGCGGTTCACGGCGCTTTATGACGTCGAAAACAACACGGACGTCTCACCAGGGCTGGCGATCCTCAGCGGTAGCGGTGGTGGCGGTGTCAGCGCCGAGACGCTCCTGTCCCTCTCGCAATTGCGCGCAGGCGGTCGCTGACGCGGACCCGGAAGTCTGGCGACCTCCTGCGGGGTGCACGAGCCCTCGGCCTACAGCGCCGCGCGTCTTTTCAGACGCGCAAAGGTCGCTGTAGCACTTTGATTTACTGCATGTCTTTGCCCTTAAATCGAGGTCGATCTAAGGAGACATGCAGTAGGGCCGCCCGCAATCACCGGTCCGCGCGCAGCACCTTGTCAGGGTTCATGATGCCCGCCGGATCGAAGGCGTGCTTGATCCGTAGCATCAGCTCGATCTCGATCGGCGACCGGATCTCCGCGAGCTCGTCGCGCTTCAACTGGCCGATGCCGTGTTCGGCCGAGATCGAGCCGTTGTATTTGAGAACGATACCGTGGACGATCGCGTTGATCTCGCGCCAGCGATCGAGGAAGGCTTGCTTGTCGGCGTCGACCGGCTGCGAGATGTTGTAGTGGATGTTGCCGTCGCCCATGTGGCCGAAGGAGCAGATGCGCGCGCCGGGGATCGCCTTCATGACAGCGGCATCCGCCTCCTTCATGAAGGCGGGAATGCTGGAGACGGGCACCGAAACGTCGTGCTTGATCGAACCGCCCTCGGGCTTCTGCGCCGGCGACATGCTTTCGCGCATATGCCACAGCGCCTTGCCTTGCGTCTCGTTGGCAGCGATCACGGCATTTTCGACGAGGCCGGCCGCAAATCCCTGTTCCAGAAGGTCGCTGACCATCCGCTCGGCGCTTTCGGCGGAATCGGAGGTGGAGATGTCGATCAGCGCGTACCAGGGGTGGACGGTTTCCAGCGGGTCGCGAACGCCGGGAATGTGCTTTGTCGTGAATTCAACGCCGAGCCGCGGCATGAGTTCGAAGCCCGTCAGCGCCGGCCCGCAAAGACTGGAGGCCCTGTCGAAGAGGGCGAGCGCATGCTCGACGCTGCCGACGCCGGCGAAGGCCACCTGGTGTCCGAGCGACTTCGGAAAGAGCTTGAGCACGGCGCCGGTGATGATGCCAAGCGTGCCCTCAGCGCCGATGAAGAGATCACGCAGGTCATAGCCGGTATTGTCCTTCTTCAGCCGGCGCAGCCCGTCCCAGATTTCGCCGGTCGGCAACACCACTTCGAGGCCGAGGCAAAGCTGGCGCATGTTACCATAGGCGAGCACCGCTGTACCGCCGGCATTGGTGGAGAGATTGCCGCCGATGCGGGCGGAGCCTTCCGATCCGAGCGACAGCGGGAACAGGCGATTGTGATCGTCGGCCGCCTTCTGGATGTCGGCGAGAATGCAGCCGGCGTCCGCCACGATCACGTTGCCGACCGGATCGACGTCGCGAATGCGGTTCAGCCGTTCGAGCGAAAGCACGATATCCGCCTTGCCTTCCCGTGGGATCTGGCCGGCGACGTGGCCGGTATTGCCGCCCTGCGGCACGATCGCCGTGCGGGTCGCGCTGGCGAGTTTCATGATGCGCGAAACCTCGTCGACCGAGCCGGGACGAAGCACCATCGGCGTCGTGCCGCGATAGAGCCCGCGGGATTCGACGAGATAGCGGGCCTTGTCCGCTTCGGCGGTCAGCGCATTGGCGCTGCCGACGATCTCGACGAAGGAGGCGATGAGTTCGGGGGAGGGAAGGGTCGTCATGGGCCTGCCTTCGTGTTGCGCCTGCGCGCGCTATCGGACCGGTCGATCTGAAGACACGATCCTCGGTTCGTATCGACTGCGATCATAACCGCAATCGCGGTGCGGAGGAGATGCCGCACGCCATCTCACCCGCGCGGCGCCGCCGCCCGCTGCAGCCGATCGATGATCGCTTCGCCCAATCCTTCCGAAGGGATCGGCCCGACGGCGATCGTCGCCGCCCCGCTGGCGTCCGCGCGCTTCATGTAGTCGAAGAGATTGGCTGCCGCTTCGCGAAGATTTCCGGTCGGGCTGAGATCGAGAACCACGGCCGCCTGTTCCTCGCCGGCGATTCGGTCGCCGCCGAAGCGGATCAGCGCCTCACCGCTGCGCACATCGGCGGCATCAAGCCTGACGGCAGCGCCTGGCGCGTAGTGGGAGGCCAGCATGCCCGGCGCCTCGATCGTTGCGCCCGCCGTTTCCGGCCGGATCACCGGACGATCGAGCAGGCGCTCGATCTCGGCGGCATCGAGGCCGCCCGGGCGCAGCAGCCGGATCTCGTTGCCGTCGACCTTGATGATCGTGGACTCCAAGCCGATTTCGGCTGGGCCGGCATCGAGAATCAGTTTCAGTTTCTCGCCGAGATCGGCATCGACATGGGCCGCACTGGTCGGGCTGATCTTGCCCGAGGTATTGGCGCTGGGTGCGGCGAGCGGCCGCCCGAAACTAGCGATCACCCGGCGCGAGAAGCCGTCGGGCATGCGGATGCCAAGCGTATCGAGGCCGGCCGAGGCAAGCGCGTGCACGGTGCTCTCCGGCCGCTGCGGCAGGATCAACGTCAGGGGGCCAGGCCAGAACGCTTCCGCCAGGCGTCGGGACATGGGGTCGAAGCGCACATGAGCCTCGGCCATGGCCATGTCGGAAACATGCGAGATCAGCGGATTGAAACGCGGCCGCCCCTTCATCTCGTAGATGCGGCTGATCGCGTCGGGATTGGTCGCGTCGGCAGCAAGGCCATAGACGGTTTCGGTGGGAATGGCGACCGGTTCGCCTTCGGCAAGAACGGCGCAGGCGCGTTCGATCGCGCGGTCCGGTTCAATACCCGTGTCGATGATCTCTGCCATGCCGTTTCCTTTCCGACGCTTCCTTAGCGGACGTGCCGGGAAAACAGAACGATTTTCTTTGCGGGGATCGGTTGCTGGCTCAGAGGCTGCGGATGATGCGGCGCAGCGCGTCGTCCCGCGCACCCAGCATCAGCACGTTCTTGAGAGCAACCTTTGGGTCGTCCGTGCGGAAGAGCAGCCCGTTGTCACGGACGTTGCGGTTGATGACCATCTGTCCGTCTTCGGCGTTCGGCTCGATCGCGACGGCGAAATACATGCGGGAATAGCCGCTCTGGATGCGGTCGAAGAAATGGGTCTCGTCACCAAGGTCGCTGAAGAAATTGGCGAAATAGAACGACCAGGTGATGTCCTTGGAAGGCGTCACCGCGGTGCGCGCCGCCGTCACATGGCAATAGCCGAGATGCGGCTTGCCGACGAGCGTGCGGTGGAAGATCAGCTTCGGGAACTGGATCGAGGCGTGAAAGCCATTGATCCGCCTGTGCGTCGTGTCGCCGGCGGTCGCGAGCTTCTTGCCGGTTCTGTCCGCGACTTCCTCATAGCTCAGATACCGCCGTTCGCCCGGCACCCATTGCCGGCGGTTGATCCGGCCGGTGCGCAGGAACTCGGTGTGGACTGCCGTCTTCGGCACGACCGCCGGCGGCTTCTCGGCCGCTGCGTCGTAATATCTGAATTTTGCCATGCGCCATCTGCCTGCGGGACATCCTCGTCCGCCGGCAAGCCTAGTGCCTTATGGTTAATGAAGGATTTCCTTTCGTTGGCGGAAGATGCGCCGGTACTTTCATGAAAATGTCGCAAACGGGCGAAGTCTTCCCGTGCCTGCGCCATATCGGCCACAAAAGGTGGCATATGCCCAATATTTGATCTATCTATCTGTTTATAAAGTGAAAAATTTCCAACGCCGGTTTGGGAGAACGGTTTCCATCGTGTCGTCATTCTGGAATTGGATGTCGCTATCCGGCGTCTGCCAGGACGCCTTCCGCGCTTACATATCCCTACTCAAGGTGTCGCCTTCCAAAGGGGAGGCGGAGAATTGGGAAGCCGGTCAAATCCCGGCGCTGCCCCCGCAACGGTGGTGGAGCGAAGGCCTCGGCAAAAAGCCACTGGACGGTTCCGTCCGGGAAGGCGCCGGGCTGGTCCTTGGAAGGACGGCTCCTGAGCCCGGAAACCAGCCTTGACGGACATAACCGTAACGGGTTGCGGCGGGCAGCCGGATCGGAGCCTGAAACGCATGGGTGTGCGCCCGTGCGGGTTCCTGTCCTGCCTCTCCGAAACATGGCGCATGAGGACAGGACATGGATACCAAGACCGATATGCTTCGCAAGCTGAAGGGCCGGCGTGACGGCTACAGCCTCGATCGGGCCTTCTACATCGATCCCGACTATTACCGGCAGGATCTCGAAAACATCTGGTACAAGGACTGGCTGTTCATCGGCCATGACTGCGAGATCCCGCGGGCCGGCAACTATTTCACCGTCCAGGTCGGCGATTTTCCCGTCGTCATCACCCGCGATCGCCAGGGAGCGGTCCGCGCGCTTCACAATTCCTGCCGGCACCGCGGTTCGCGCGTCTGCACGCAGCACAAGGGGTCTTCGGCGAAGCTCGTCTGTCCCTATCATCAATGGACCTACGAACTTGATGGCTCGCTGCTCTTCGCGCGCCAGATGGGCGAGGACTTCGACAAGGCGGCCCACAGCCTGAAATCGATCCACTGTGAGACGGTCGGCGGCTATATCTTCATCAACCTGTCGGAGACGCCGGCGGATTTCGCGGCCTTCCGTGAACTGGTCACTCCCTATCTCGCTCCGCACCGGCTGGGGGAGACCAAGGTCGCCTTCGAAAGCACCATCATCGAGAAGGGTAACTGGAAGCTCGTCTGGGAAAACAACCGCGAGTGCTACCATTGCGCCGCCAATCACCCCGAACTCTGCCGCACCTATCCGGAAGCGCCGACCGCGACCGGGGTGCAGGGCGCCAAGGACGATCCGGTGATTGCCGCCCATTGGGCGAAATGCGAGGCAGAGGGCCTGCCGAGCGAGTTCCGGATGTCGCCGACCGGCCAGTTCCGCGCCGCGCGCATGCCGCTGGTCGATAATGCCGAAAGCTACACCATGTCGGGTGCGCCTGCCGTCAAAAGGGCGTTGTCGGCCGATGTCCGGCAGAAGCAGATCGGCACGCTCCTGATGTTCCATTACCCGACCACCTGGAACCATGTGCTTTCCGATCACGCCATCACCTTCCGCGTGCTGCCGCTCGGGCCGGAGCTCACGCAGGTGACGACGAAGTGGCTGGTCAACAAGGATGCGGTCGAAGGCGTCGACTATACGCTCGATGACCTGACCCATGTCTGGACCGAGACCAATGACCAGGATCGCCAGATCGTCGAGGAAAACGCCTTCGGCATCCGCTCGCCGGCCTATGAACCCGGCCCCTATTCGCCGGAGCATGAAGGCGGCGTGATGCAGTTCGTCGAATGGTACTGCAAGTTCATGGAGCAGCGCCTCGAGGGCGATGCGGCTCCGTTGTCGAAGGTCGCCTGACATGCAGATGGCATCCTCCTTCCACCATTTCGACGAACTGCATGTCTGGATCGACCGGCAGCAAATGCTCGAATGCACTTCGGCGGTCGTCGAAACCGCCGACGTCATGACCTTCACCTTCCGCGCGGAGAAGCCAGCCTGGTTTCGTTACCTGCCCGGCCAGTTCGTCACCCTCGAACTGCCGGTCGCGGACGAACCGGTCATGCGCACCTATACCCTGTCCTCGACGCCATCGCGGCCGCTCTCGATCGCGGTCACGGTGAAGGCACAGGCCGACAGCATCGGCACCCGCTGGATGTTCGACCATCTCAAGCCGGGCATGAAGCTGAGGGCCTTCGGGCCGCTCGGCGATTTCAGCTTCGTCCGCCATCCGGGCGACAAGTACCTGTTCATCTCGGCCGGCTCCGGCGTCACGCCGATGATGTCGATGACCCGCTGGATGGCGGACTGCGTGCCGGAGACGGACGTCACCTTCATCTCCTGCGCCCGTCGGCCGGAGGATCTTTTGTTCCGCTCGGAACTCGAGGTCCTGGCAACGCAGATGTCCGGGCTGAACCTCGGCTTCATCGTCGAGGGACATGAGGCACGTCACGGCTGGCATGGTCTGCGCGGCCGGATCGACGGTGCCAAGTTGCCGCTACTCGCTCCCGACTTCCTGGAACGCACGGTGTTCTGCTGCGGGCCGGAGCCCTTCATGCGCGGTGTGCGCGAGATGCTGAAGGCAGCCGGTTTCGACATGAGCCGCTATCACGAGGAGAGCTTCCAGCCGGCGGCCGCGCCGGCTGCGGAAGAAATCGCCGTGCGCGCTGGTATCGGCGATGACGGCGACGGTCAGGTGGCCAAGGTCGCCTTCACCATGAGCGGCAAGGAAGTGGTGGCAAAGCCCGGCCAGACGATCCTGCAGACGGCCCGCGCCAACGGCGTCAGGATCGGCGCGGCCTGCGAGGGCGGCATCTGCGGCACCTGCCGTGTGATGAAGGTCGCAGGCGAGGTCGAGATGAGCCACAATGGCGGCATTCTCGATGACGAGATCGACGAGGGCTACATCCTCGCCTGCTGCTCGCGGCCGCTGGGAGATGTCCAGATCGAAGCCTGAAGGGGCTAGGGCGTGTTACAGGGCGGAGGCTGGACGGTGGCAGACCCTGGGCCGCCGGCATCGGCAGGTGGCTTGGAGCATCCGCCCTGCGCGGCGCCATCGGCCGCAACTGCCACCTGCAGGGCGCGCTCATGGCGGGCGAAATCGATCGAGCCGGTCACCAGCATGTCGACGCTGCTGCCGGCGCCGCTCGTGGCACCGGCACGGCTGACGAGCAGTGGCTCGCCAAGCGTTGCGGTCGCCCGTGTGGCCGCGTGCACTCCGGTCCCTTGCGCAGCTTGAGCGACGAGGGTGAGCGGCATTGGTTTTTCCGGCAGCAACGCGCCTTGCGCCCAGATCGCCTTCAGCGCCAGCGGCGACATCGCGGCGACGTTCACGTCGATGTCGTCCAAGGTGCCGGGCACACGATAGGGACAGCGCCGCTTGCCGCAATTGACGCCGGAGGAGAACTGCCACAGCGCATAGCTGTCCCAGTTGCCCATCGGGAAGACCTGGCGGATATCCGGCTTGTAGCGCGCATACCAGAGCGGCAGGCGCGATAGCAGCCGGTGCTTGGCGCGATGCGTGGCGATGTACTTGGCCGTGATGTGGTTGGTATAGAGGATCGGATAGCGTCCGGTCCGGGTCTTGATGTGGCCGGCGAAGATGGCGGCATCCTCGAGCGACATGTATTTGTCGGGATCGATGCCTTCGAGATCGAGAACCATCAGCTCGTCGTCGCGCGGCTCGGCGTAGTCGAGGAAATGGTTCGCCTGGTCCACCGGGTTGCCGGGACGGGCGAGATGGTAGGCGCCCCACAGCAGCCCGTGCGAACGGGCGATCATGCGCCGGGTCTGGTAGAGCTCGCGGCTGACGGCGTATTTGCGCCACATGGTCTTGCAGTGGTTGAAGGTGTCGCCATTGTGGTCGCCGGTGCAGGAGAAGCTTTCGGGCAGGCCGTCGGAGGCCTTGGCGATGAAGCCGGAGATGCGCTTGTCGGCGAGCATGATTTCCCAGTCGATGCTGTTCATTTCATAGGCGTCAACAATGATGGAATTCGACTTGGTCTTCCAGGGTTCCAGTTCACCGGCGCGTGTGGTCGCCGCCGCGAAAATCAGACCCAGGAAGGTCGCGAGGCGCAGAATCATCCCTGTGGTGGAGATATACCGCTTAGCCATTCTCTGAGATTGCCGACAGTATCGTTAACGCATCGTAAATCTCAGCCCCCGCGCGAACTGTGCTGGAGGCAAACGCGAATGTATACCGACCTGCGGCTGTATGTGAGTGATGTCTTGCATAGCGACGTCGTATCCCTTCGTCTCGTGGTTGCAGGCGATCGACGGCAGGAAGGCTTGAAAGCCCGGAGCCGCCAGCTGATTTCCAGTTGCAGCCGGGCTCTTTGCAATTTGGCCCGGACGGTCTCCGAAGGCGGAACAAGCCTAAGGTCTACGCGCTGCCGCGCGATTTCGGATATTCCGGCTGAGGGAGATCCTTGGATTGGCGCCGATCCGGGCGAATCATGCAGAAGTTGAGTTCGCGATCGTCGCCCGAAGTCTTCGAGGCTCACGGAATGTGTTTTCGCGGTGGAGGATTTGATGGCCGGGTTTGGCTCCCGGCTCTTAGAGGATACCGATCCGCCTCAGGATCCACCAGGCAAAGCCCATGGAGAGCGCGATGAACAGCGCCGCATAGAGCGTGCCGGTGCCATCGGCGAAGGGCAGCGCCCCGGTATTCATGCCGAAGAAGCCGGTGACGAGCGTCGGCGGCAGCAGGAAAGCGGTCATCAGCGACAGGATGTAGAGGTGCCGGTTGGTTTCCGAGGAAATCTTGCTGTCGATCTCTTCGTGCAGCAGGCGCGCCCGCTCCTGCAAGGCGAAGACGTCGCGGTCAACCGCTTCGAGGCGGTCTGAAAGCCGCTCGGCGGCGTCGATGAAGCCGGGCGGCACCTCGTCTTCGTCCGAGGCGGCAGCCCGTCTCAGCAAGGCCAGGATCGTGCGCAGATGGCGGTGAAGCCGCACGACCGTACGGCGCAGCGGCGCGAGGCCCGGTTGCTGCCGGTGCCCCGCTTCGCCATAGACGTGATCCTCGATGACATTCAGGTCCTCGGTCAGTTCCAGAACCAGCGAGATCAAAGTGCGCTGGAATTCGATCACGATCATCTCGAAGAGATCGATCGGGCGGGCGCATTTCGCGCTCTTCTCGACCGCTGCCTTGACGCGGTCGATGCTGCGCAGTGGATGCAGGCGCGTGGTGATGATGATCCTGTCGCTGACGGCGAAATGCAGCCAGCCGATCGTCTTGGTCACTGCGTCGAAGGTGCGCTCGAAGTCGACGAGCGTCCCGTGTACGATATCGTCCGAGACCGTAATCGCGGCCTGCGTGTCGTGGCTGGTCAGCGTCGCGACCGCGAGCGGCGGAAGGTTGCCGATCCGCTCGATCAAGGCAGGTGTGCGTGCGTCGGAGAGCGCCAGATGAACCCAGACCCATCCTTCGCCGGCAAGCAGGCTGTCGATCGAAGCGTCGGTGGCGATGCGCTGGCAGCGGCTTTCGCCGGGCAGAAAACGATAGGCCCATACGATGCCGGGTATTTCGGGGGAAATCAGGTTCATCGGAATGCCTTGGCAGGGGCCCACCGCATGTTCCCTAAAGCGCCACCGACTTAAGGGAGAAAACATGCGGCCATTCAAAAAAGCTACAGCGACCTTAGCGCGCCTTACCAAGACGCGCGGCGTTGTATGCCTTGGCTTCTATGCCCGGTTGATGACAGTTTTGTTACAGGCAAGCACGGCACCGCGTGCGTAGAGGAGTGGGAATTGACGTTGACGTTTACGTAAAAATCAATAGTGTTCGGCGCAACGAGGATACGCTCTGCGCGACCTGGCTATCTGGGAGGATCATCATGTACAAGGCACCCGTCGACGAGATTGCGTTCACGCTGAAACACGTGGCAGGCATGGGCGACGCGCTGCAATCGGGCGCCCTTGGCGACCTCGGCGAGGACTTGGTCGATGCCATCCTTTCGGAAGCCGGCCGGTTCGCGACGGAAGAGGTAGCCCCCCTCGGCGATATCGGCGACCGTCAGGGCTCGCGCCTCGTCGGGGGCAAAGTTCAGACGCCGGATGGCTGGCGTGACCTCTATCACAGCTGGATCGGCGGCGGCTGGAACGGCCTGACGGCTCCGGAAGCGTACGGCGGCCAGAACCTGCCGCACATGCTGCATGTTGCCGCCATGGAAATGTGGAACGCCGGTTCCATGGCCTTTGCGCTCGGCCCGACGCTCACCATGGGCGCGATCGAGGCATTGGAGAAGCATGGCTCCGACGCGCTGAAGGCCACCTATCTGCCGAAGATGGTTTCCGGCGAATGGACCGGCACGATGAATCTGACCGAGCCGCATGCCGGCTCCGACCTCGGCGTGCTCAAGACCCGTGCCGAGCGCCGCGACGACGGCACCTACCGCATCTTCGGCCAGAAGATCTTCATCACCTGGGGTGAGCACGACTTCACCGACAATATCGTCCATCTGGTGCTGGCGCGGCTTCCCGATGCGCCGGCCGGCACCAAGGGCATCTCGCTCTTCCTGGTGCCGAAGTTCCTGGTCAAGGCCGATGGTTCGCTCGGCGAACGCAACGATCTCTTCTGTCATTCGCTCGAGCACAAGCTCGGCATCCATGGCTCACCGACCTGCACGATGATCTATGGCGACGGCAAGTTCGGCGCCGAGAAGGGCGCGGTCGGTTACCTGATCGGCGAGGAGAATCGCGGCCTTGCCTGCATGTTCACCATGATGAACAACGCCCGGCTTGCCGTCGGCATGCAGGGTGTCGCCATTGCCGACGCCGCGACGCAGAAGGCGATCGCATTCGCCAAGGAGCGCACCCAGGGCAAGGCGCCGGGCTGGACCGGGCAGGGCATGAGTCCGATCATCGAGCATCCCGATGTCGCCCGCACGCTTCTGACGATGAAGGCGCTGACGCAAGGCTCGCGCGCGATCTCCTATGCCTGCGCCCATGCCGTCGACATGGCGCATGCGGCCGAAGGCGAGAAGGCGAAATACTGGCAGGAACGCTCCAGCCTGCTGACGCCGATTGCCAAGTCCTTTTCGACCGATGCCGGTGTCGACGTCGCCTCGATGGGCATCCAGGTCCATGGCGGCATGGGCTTCATCGAGGAAACGGGTGCGGCGCGCTACCTGCGCGATGCCCGCATCGCTCCGATCTACGAGGGCACGAACGGCATCCAGGCGATCGATCTCGTCACCCGCAAGCTGCCGCTTTCCGACGGCGCCCATGTCCGCGGCTTCATCGGCGAACTGCGCGAAATCGCGTCTGCCGTGCGCGCTTCGAATCGGAACGGTTTCGGCGAGACGGCTGCGCGTCTCGATGCGGCGCTGGATGACCTGTCGGCTGCGACCGAGTGGTTGATAGCGGCCGTCGCCGCCAGCAAGCTCGCCGAAGCATTGGCCGGCGCCACGGCCTATCAGCGCCTGTTCGGCCTGGCGCTGACCGGTGTCTATCTCGCAAAGGGTGGTCTGGCTGAAGTGAGCGATGCCAAGGAAGACCAGCGCATCGCGCTCTGCCGCTTCACGGCGGAAAACCTTCTGGCGGAAACCGCCGCGCTGAAGGATCGTGTCGTCAACGGCGCCGACAGCCTGGCCGTCGCCCGCGCCGTTCTGGCTTGAGGGGAATACCATGACCGACCACGTCCTCATCGAACGGCCGGAAGCCTATCCCGGCGTCCAGGTGATCCGCTTCAACCGGCCGGAGAAGAAGAACGCCATCACCCGCGACATGTACGCGAAGATGACCAATGCGCTGACGGTCGCCTCAAGCGACCAGGCTGTGCGGGCCACCGCCTTCCTCGGCACCGATGGCTGCTTTTCCGCCGGCAACGACATGGCAGACTTCCTCGCCTTCGCCATGGGCGGCTCCATGGGCATGGAGGTGATCGAGTTCCTGAAGGCGCTGGCGACCGCCACCAAGCCTATCGTCTCGGGGGTCGACGGCCTGGCGATCGGCATCGGCACGACCATCCATCTCCATTGCGACCTGACGGTCTCGTCCGAGCGATCCGTGTTCAAGACGCCCTTCGTCGATCTGGCGCTGGTGCCGGAAGCGGCTTCCAGCCTGATCGCGCCGCGCATCATGGGCCACCAGCGGGCCTTCGCGCTACTTGCCGCCGGCGAAGCTCTGACGGCCCGCGAGGCGCTGGAAGCCGGCTTGATCTGGAAGGTCGTTGCGCAGGATGCCGTCGAAGGTGAGGCGCTGGCGCTTGCCGCCCGTCTTGCCAAGAAGCCGCCGGAGGCGCTTCGCATCGCCCGCGACCTCGTCCGTGGCGACCGCAGCGACGTTCTGGCGCGCATCGACGAGGAAGCCAAGCACTTTGCCGCACAGTTGAAGAGCGCCGAGGCACGTGCGGCCTTTGAGGCCTTCATGCGCCGCTAAACAATCCAGGCTTCGTGCATGGGCGAGGCGGGTGCCGCTGTGCGCCCGTTTTCGTGTTCGGGGGCAACGTCCTAGCCGCGACTGGGTAAAGATCCCGTTGCCGCCGGCATCGCGAACTTGCATAAATCAATTTTAATTGCTTCTTAAATAGCGATCGGTAGCGTGCGGCGCGATAGGCCCATCCTCATTTCGAGGGCCCCAGCCGCATGAAGCATGGCTGGCTCCGCCTTCTGGCATGTTCAACGTTTTCCCGTAGACGTCAGCGCTTCGCCCTCCGGCGGACGATGGATGCTGCGCGAAAATCATCGAGAGCTCATGTCCGGCGGCAGTCGCCGGCATCCATTGGGAGCCCATCTTGTCCAAGCGATCGAACCTCATGACGCGCATCCTCGTCGCCGCGTCCTGTGTCGTCGTCGGCGCCTTTGCCGGCTTTTCCGTTTACATCGACACGCTGCAGCGTAGTACCACCACCAAGGCCGTCGAGGAGAACATTGCCTCCTCCGGCACGCAGGCCGCGCAGAGCGTTGCCAAGTGGCTGAACGGCCGCGTCACGCTGACCGCGATGGTCGCCGATGCCACCGGCCGCGCGGCCGATGACGGCGCCATCCAGCCAATCCTGAAGAACGACGTGCTGACCAGCGAATTCATGTCGACCTATGTCGGCAACGAGAGCGGCAAGTTCATCACCTGGCCGGACAATCCGATGCCGGCCGGCTACGACCCGCGCCAGCGTCCGTGGTACCAGCAGGCCGTCAAGGCCGACACTCGCGTTTTGACCGAGCCCTATGTCGACGCATCGACCGGTGCGCTCATCATCAGTGCGGCGGTGCCGGTCAAGCGTGACGGCAAGCTCTATGGCGTTGCCGCCAGCGACTTTTCGCTCGATACGCTGGTAGCGATGATCAAGGGCGTCGACGTCGGCGGCGAAGGCTTTGCCTTCCTCGCCAGCAAGGACGGCCAGATCCTCGTGCATCCGGATGCCAAGCTCGTCACCAAATCGCTCGGCGAGGCCTTCCCGATCGACACACCGACGATCGGTGCGGGCATCATGAACACCGAACTCGGCGGCAAGCCGATGCTGGTGAGCTTCGTTCCGGTGCAGGGCCTTCCCTCGGTCGAATGGTATGTCGGCTTCGTCATCGACGCCGATGCCGCCTATTCGGCGATCGACAAGTTCCGCATCGCAGCCACCATTGCCACGATCCTTGCGGTCGGCGTGATGATCGTCTTCCTCGCGACCTTCCTCAGCCGTCTCGTCATCCGTCCGGTGACGGAGATGACCGGCGCGATGGAAAAGCTTGCTGCCGGCAATCACAACGTCGAAATCCCCGGCGAAGAGCGCCGCGACCAGATCGGTTCGATGGCCGCAGCCGTCGCCGTCTTCAAGGCGAACGCCGTCGAACGCGCCCGCCTCGAAAGCGAAGCGGATGCCAACCGGTCGTTGTCGGAACGCGAGCGGCTGGAGCGCGAAGCGCAGAAGGCACGGGATGCGGCCGAAATCCAGCAGGCCGTCGATGGCCTGGCAACCGGCCTCGGCCGTCTTGCCGACGGCGATCTCGCCTACCGGATCGACACCCCCTTCGCCGATCGCCTTGATCGCCTGCGCGCCGACTTCAACAACTCCGTCGCCAAGCTGCATGACACGCTGCGCGCCGTCGGTGCGAACGCCCGCGGCATCGACGCCGGCGCCTCCGAGATCCGCTCGGCCGCCGACGATCTCGCGCGCCGCACCGAGCAGCAGGCAGCTTCCGTCGAAGAGACCGCAGCCGCACTCGAAGAGATCACCACGACCGTCAAGGATTCCGCCCGCCGGGCCGAGGAAGTCGGTGCGCTCGTCGCCCGCACCCGGGCCGGTGCCGAGAAGTCCGGCGAAGTCGTTGCCAACGCCGTCGAAGCGATGCACGCGATCGAGAAGTCCTCCGGCGAGATCTCCAACATCATCGGCGTCATCGACGACATCGCCTTCCAGACGAACCTGCTTGCGCTGAACGCCGGCGTCGAGGCGGCCCGTGCCGGTGAAGCCGGCAAGGGTTTTGCCGTCGTCGCCCAGGAAGTGCGCGAACTCGCACAGCGTTCGGCCAATGCGGCGAAGGAAATCAAGGCGCTGATCACCACCTCGGGCAACCAGGTCAGGAACGGCGTGATGCTGGTCGGCGACACCGGCAAGGCGCTGGAGATGATCGTTGCCGAAGTCCAGGAGATCAACAAGCATGTGAGCGCAATCGTCACGGCAACGCGCGAACAGTCGACGGGTCTCCAGGAGATCAACACGGCGGTCAACACCATGGACCAGGGCACGCAGCAGAATGCGGCGATGGTGGAAGAGCAGACGGCGGCAAGCCACGGTCTTGCCTCCGAGGCCGCCTCGCTCAATGCATTGCTTGCCCAGTTCAACCTCGGCGAAACGCAGGGTGCTTATGCAGGGAGCGGTGCCCGTCGTCGCGCGGCCTGATGCCCTCGCCCTGGAGGCAGAACGCAGCAATAACAAAGGGATAAGGTCATTGCCGCGATTCAGTATGGCAATTGCTTCAAGCCTGACATGAGAAAGGCCCGGGAAACCGGGCCTTTCTCATTGATGTTCTTCGTTCGCCGCTTCTGTCATCCTCAGGCTCAACCCGTGACGGAGAAGATGAGCGATGTTCCCGGACAGCGATCAGACAGTAGGCCGGGCCTCCCGACCTTCTCTCATTTCTCCAGCGTCGCGACCGCCTCGACATGGGCCGACCAGAGGAACTGGTCGATCGGCGTCACCGAGGTGATCCGGTAGCCTGCGGCGGTAAGGATGGAAAGATCGCGTGCCAACGTGACCGGATTGCAGGACACGGCAGCGATTTTCCTGACGCCCGAGCGGGCGATCTCATGACACTGCGCCTCGGCGCCGGCGCGTGGTGGATCGAAGACGATCGCGTCATAGACCTTCAGTTCCTGCGCCATGACCGGACGGCGGAACAGGTCACGCTTCTCGACCGTCACCGGTTTCAGCCCCTGCGTGTTGCGCGCGGCGAAATCGAGCGCCTTCAGCGCCTTGTCGTCGCCTTCGACCGCGTGCACGCGCGCCTTGCGGGCGATGCGCAGCGCGAAGGTGCCGCAGCCGGCAAAGAGATCGGCGACGCGCTTGGCCTTGCCGAGGTGATCGAGCACCAGCTTCGCCATCGCCTCCTCGGCTTCGACCGTTGCCTGCGTAAAGCTGCCAGGCGGCGGCGAAACGGAAACGCCGCCGAAATCGATCAACGGCTTCACCAGTTCGACGATGATCTCGCCATTGAGGCTGACGCGAGCGATGCCGCGGGTGCCGAGCACCGCTTCGACCGTGCGCCGACGTTCGCGGTCATCGAGCTTCTTGATGCCCTCGACGGCAAGGTCGAGGCCCGAAAGGGTCTCGAGCACCGTGATACGGAACGGCTCGGCGTTGACGGCCATGGCGGCGCCGATCCTGGCGATCGTTGCGAGCTTCGAGACGATGCCCGGGCTCGCGATCGGACATTCGGAGATCGCGACGATGTGATGGCTTTCCGCCTGATTGAAGCCGAGAAGCAGTTCCTTCTCGGTCTTGCGGGCGGTGAAGACCGCGCGGCGGCGCTGGCCGGGATGGGCGACGATCAGCGGCGCCACCTCCGGCTTCAGCCCTTTCGACTTCAAGGCAGCGATGACGAGATCGCGCTTGAACCCGTGATAGAGCGTGTCCGAGGCGTGCTGCATGGTGCAGCCACCGCAGGTGCCGTTGACACCGTCGGGCCCGAAATGCCGGCAGGGCGGCTCGACGCGCTCGGCTGAAGGTGCCTTCAGCGAGATCAGCGTGCCGTGCGACTTGTTGACCGCCAGCGCCACGCTTTCGCCGGGCAGCGTGAAGGGCGCATAGATCGGCCCATCGGGGCCTTCCGCAATACCGTCGCCCTGGGCGCCAAGGCGGCTGATGGTGACGGTCTCGGTGCTCATGGCTTTTTCCCCGCCAGCAGAAACTCCACATTGCCGTCGCCGCCGGCAATGGGCGAGGGGATGAGGCCGAGGCTCTGCCAGCCCATGTCCTCCACGAGCCAGCGCTCGAGTTCGGCAGCAACGGCCGGAGCGCTATCGGGATCCTTGAGCAGGCCGGCTTTGCTGATCGCGTCGCGACCCGCCTCGAATTGCGGCTTTACGAGCAGGATGCAGTGTGCGCCGGGAAGCGCCATGTCGAGCGCCGGAGGGAGAGCAAGCTTCAGCGAGATGAACGAGACATCCGAGACGACGAAGGTGACCTCGCGATCGTCAATGTCTTCGGGCGTCATCGCGCGCGCATTCAGACCCTCGATGCTGGTGACACGCTCGTCGTCGGCGATGCGTGGGTGGATTTGCCCATGGCCGACATCGACCGCCACGACATGCTCGGCGCCGCGCTTCAAGAGGACTTCGGTGAAGCCGCCCGTCGAGGCGCCGATATCGAGACAGCTTTCGCCGGCGGGATCGAGCGCAAAGTGATCGAGCGCTGCGACGAGCTTCAGCGCCGCGCGGGAGACATAGTCCTGCGCCGGATCATCGATGGTGATCGTCACGCTCTCGGCAAACATCGACGATGGTTTGTTGACCGTGCGGCCATCGACCTTGACGGTGCCGCGCTGGATCGCGTCGCGGGCGCGGGCACGGCTGGCGACCAATCCTGTATTGAGCAGCAACTGGTCGAGACGGACCCGGTTTCTGTGTTCTTCATTCTGACGTTCTTCTGACATGCGTTTCTCATGGCGACTTGCCGTCGCAATGGCAAGCCCCTCGCGCCCGGAGCGCCGGCTCTACTGCATGTTTCCCTTTAATCGTAGCCAATTAAAGGGAAACATGCAGCACTTCAAAGTGCTACAGCGACCCTTTGCGCGTCTGATAAGACGCGCGGCGCTGTAGATCACGGATAAGTGCGGTTTGGAACATTACCGCTCATTTTGGGTTCGCTTCACATTGTCTCCAAGTTGCACGGCGAGTAGCCGAGCCAGCAAACGGAAGAAGCGATGACCCGCAGCCAGAAACAGTGGTCCCGAGACGTCACGCGCCACAGCAACGCTCTCGAACTCGAACCTCATGTGTTCGAAAAGGATGATGCGAAGGAGATCGCGGCGTCGCTGAAGCGCTCCGCCGACAGAAGCAGCAGGCGAAAGGCTGGGCCCTTTCGTTCTGCCATGTCGATGCTGACTTTCTATGTCAATCGCGCGGGCAAGAACCTGTCGGACGACAGGAAGAAAATTCTGGAAGACGCGAAAGATGAACTGCGTCGCGCTTACGGTCGGCGCCCCACGGCGTGAGCGGTCTGCGCTTGCGTTGCTCTCTCCGGGCGGGTGGCGAGTTGGCGATCTTTGCGGTGATGGAACCATTTGCGCTTCGCATGGTTTGGTGGGCGGCTGCGCCCAAAGCCGCCGCGCACGGGCGTGCGCGACGAGGCGCGTACCGACCGATGAACCGTCGCCATCCCGGGCGACCTGCTCGGCTTGGATGGCGCGAGAAGGAGGATTCAATGGCAATTCGAGATCTTATCCCATGGAGCCGCGGGGACAACCTTCCCGCCTATCGCGACGACCCCTTCATGGCGTTCCGCCGGGAGATGGATCGGTTGTTCGATGATGCGTTTAGGGGCCTCGAAGGCGGACGGCTCTACAGCCGCCTGTACGGCACGACATGGCCGCGCGTCGAGGTCACGGATAGCGAGCGTGAAATCTGCATAACCGCGGAGATGCCCGGCATGGACGAGAAGGACATCGAAATCACCTTCGATGACGGGGCCATGGTTCTAAAGGGCGAGAAGCGCGAAGATATGGAATCCAAGGACCGGCGGTTTTCGGAACGGTATTATGGCCGTTTCGAACGCCGGATACCGATCGGCACGGAGGTGCAGGACGACCAGATCCGCGCCAAATTCAAGAACGGCGTTCTCCAGGTGACGATGCCCAAGACCGAACGCGCTCAGTCCAAGGTTCGACGCATTCCCGTCGAGGCGGAAGCCGATGCGAACGCGTGAGGCTGAGAGCGGATTGAGAAAGGGATGGCGTGGACGCCAGGGAGGATAGCAATGTCGATTGCCCGCATTACCGAAATCTCATCAACATCGTCTGTCAGCTTCGAAGACGCGGTCAACTCCGGCATAACGCGCGCTTGCCAGACGCTGCGCGGCGTCAAGGCGGCCTGGGTGAAAGAGCAGGAGGTTGCGGTCGAAAACGGCGCTCCGGTTTCCTACAAGGTTATCCTGAAGGTGACCTTCGTGTTGGAAGATTAGCCGGCAGCGCCGATACCGATATCCTGCTTCTGGCCGAGCGCCTTGAAAACGGTCGAGACGATGCCGGCGCGGTCGAGGCCGGCGGCGGCGTACATCGCCTCTGGCTTGGCCTGTTCCATCCAGATGTCGGGCATGACCATGGGGCGCACCTTGAGGCCACCATCAAGCAGGCCGTCCTCGGCGAGAAACTGCAGCACATGGCTGGCGAAACCGCCGACGGCGCCTTCCTCGATGGTGATCAGCACCTCGTGGTGGCGGGCAAGCTGGCGGATGAGGTCGTGGTCGAGGGGCTTCGCGAAGCGCGCATCGGCGACCGTGGTCGAAAGACCGGCGGCGTCGAGATCTTCGGCCGCCATCAGACAGTCGGCGAGACGGGTACCGAAGGAGAGAAGGGCGACCTTCGATCCCTGCTTGACGATGCGGCCCTTGCCGATCTCCAGGATCTGGCCGCGCTCCGGCATTTCGACGCCGACGCCTTCGCCGCGCGGATAGCGGAAAGAGATCGGGCCGGCGTCATAGGCGGCGGCGGTGCGCACCATGTGCTTCAATTCCGCCTCGTCGGCGGCTGCCATCACCACGAAACCGGGAAGCGTCGCGAGATAGGTCGTGTCGAACGAACCCGCATGGGTCGGTCCGTCGGCGCCGACGAAACCGGCGCGGTCGATCGGGAAGCGCACGGGTAGGCCCTGGATCGCCACGTCATGCACCACCTGGTCATAGCCGCGCTGCAGAAAGGTCGAGTAGATGGCCGCGAATGGCTTGTAGCCCTCGGCGGCGAGGCCGGCGGCGAACGTCACCGCATGCTGTTCGGCAATGCCGACGTCGAAACAGCGGGACGGATGGACCTTGGCGAACCTGTCGAGACCGGTGCCGGTAGGCATGGCGGCGGTGACCGCGACGATTTTGTCGTCGAGGCTTGCTTCCTGCGTCAGCGCATCGGCAAAGACGGCGGTATAGGCGGGCGCATTCGGCTTGGCCTTCGCCTGGGCCCCGGTGATGACGTCGAATTTGTTGACGCCGTGATACTTGTCGGCGGCGGCTTCCGCCGGCGGATAGCCCTTGCCCTTCTGCGTCACCACATGGATCAGCACAGGACCCTTGGCGTTATCGCGCACGTTGCGCAGCACCGGCAGCAGATGGTCGAAGGAATGTCCGTCGATCGGGCCGATGTGGTAGAAGCCCATCTCCTCGAAGAGCGTGCCGCCGGTGACGTAGCCGCGGGCATGCTCGACCGCGCGGGTGATCGCCCGGTCGACGGTCTTGCCGAGATAGGCGGTCAGCTTCTTGCCGACCTCGCGGATGCCCATATAGGTGCGGCCGGAGGCGAGGCGCGCCAGATAGGCGCTCATCGCGCCGGTCGGCGGCGCGATCGACATGTCGTTGTCGTTGAGGATGACGATCAGCCGCGCGTCGAGCGCGCCGGCATTGTTCAGCGCCTCATAGGCCATGCCGGCCGACAGCGCACCGTCGCCGATGACGGCGATGACGTTGCGGTTCTTGCCGTCGAGATCGGCGGCAACGGCCATGCCGAGGCCGGCGGAAATCGACGTCGAGGAATGGGCGGCGCCGAAGGGATCGTATTCGCTCTCGGCGCGACGGGTGAAGCCCGAAAGGCCGCCTTCCTGGCGAAGCGTGCGGATGCGGTCACGGCGGCCGGTCAGGATCTTGTGCGGGTAACACTGGTGGCCGACGTCGAAGATCAGTCGGTCATGCGGCGTGTTGAACACCTTGTGGATGGCGATCGTCAGTTCGACGACGCCGAGGCCCGCGCCGAGGTGGCCGCCGGTACGCGACACCGCGTCGATCATCTCCGCCCGGACTTCTCCGGCAAGCTGCGGCAGGTCCTTGTCGTCGATCTTCTTCAGATCGTCGGGGAAGGTCACCTTATCGAGCAAGGGAGTAGCCGGCATCGGATTGGTTGGCAGTTGTGTCACGCTGCATGCCTCATGCGCGCCGCGGGATCAGGCGCGCGATAGTTAGTGGTACCGTCGAAGCGGCTCTTTAGACGCAATCGTTGCTGAATGCAAAATTAGGCGTTCCTGCGTCGTCGACCAAGAGACTAGCGCATGATTCTGTGAATCGAAATCGATTCAAGCGGGATGAGGCAATGTTGCGCGGTTTTATGCACTCATCCCGCCTCTACTTTTGGTCGAAATCAGCCTTCGGGCAGCGGAATGAATTCTTCCTCGTCGCCGGGCACGACGTCGAAGCGGCCGGTGCGCCATTCCTCCTTCGCCTTGTCGATGCGCTCCTTGGACGAGGAAACGAAGTTCCACCAGATGTGGCGGGCCGAACCGAGCGCGGCACCACCGAAGAGCATGACGTGACAGCCCTCAGGCCCGGCGGTAACGGTGATCTCGTCGCCCGGGCGGAAGACGAGCAACTGGTTTTCGGCGAAATGGTCACCGGCGATGATCGCCTCGCCGGAGAGAATATAGAGCGCACGCTCTTCCCACTGCGCGGCGAAGGGGGCGCTTTTGCCTGGCGCGATGTTGAGATCGACGTAGATGGTGTCGGTGAAGACCGAGACGGGCGACTTGGCGCCCTCAAAATTGCCGATCACCACCCGCGCCTTGATGCCGTCGTCGCTCATATGCGGCAGCGCCCGCTCCTCGGTGTGGCTGAAGATCGGGTCGATCTCTTCCTTGTGGTCGGGCAGCGCCAGCCAGGTTTGCAGACCCGAGATCGAGCGCGCATGGCCGCGCTGGTTTTCAGGAGAACGCTCGGAATGCACGATGCCGCGGCCGGCGGTCATCAGGTTGACGTCGCCGGGGCGGATGACCATCTCGGTGCCGAGGCTGTCGCGGTGCTTGATCTCGCCGTCGAAGAGATAGGTGACCGTCGAAAGGCCGATATGGGGGTGCGGGCGCACGTCGATCGCTTCGCCGGCCCGCAGCAGCGCCGGTCCCATCCGGTCGAAGAAGATGAAGGGTCCGACGAGGCGGCGCTTCGCCGTCGGCAAAGCGCGGCGAACCTGTAGGCCGCCGATATCGCTGGTGCGCGGAACGATCAGATGTTCGATGGCGTCGCAGGCGGGCTTGTCGCCGGCCAGTGGATCGGGGCCTGGAAAGAAGGACATGCGCGTGCTCCCGTTTTTTGCTGTCGCATCAATAACTAACGCCTGCAGTCTAAGGCGGCTAGAGACCATGCCGATACGCAGCGTTTCCACGGGGCGATCAATGTCCTTAGGGCGCCATGCGTTCAAATGAACGCATGAAGAACGCTCCAGCGCATTGATGGCTTAGTCGGCGTCGAGCGGCTCCACGCCCTGCGGCTTGCCGGCGCGGTCGAGGCGGATTTTTTCGATGCGGTCTTCAGCGGCCTTCAAGAGCGCCTCGCAATGCTTCTTCAGCGCCTCGCCGCGCTCGTAGATCTCGATCGACTTGTCGAGCGCCACGTCGCCGCGTTCCAGCGCCGAGACGATCCGCTCCAGTTCCTCGACGGCCTGCTCGAAGGAGAGGGTGGAAACGTCCGGTTGCGTGGTGGTGTTCATGGTTACCCTCTCATCAGTCTCAGAATGTGCAGGCCGGCCGATTCGGCCAGGCCCTGAAGGTCATAGCCGCCTTCGAGCAGGCTGACCATGCGGTTGCCGGCGCTGCGATCGGCGATCTCGTGCAGGCGTCCGGTGGCCCAGTCGAAATCCTCGGCGACGAGATTGATCTGCGCCAGGGGATCGCGGTGATGCGCGTCGAAGCCGGCCGAGATCAGGATGAAGTCCGGCCGGAAATTGGTGAGTGCCGAAAGCACGCGGCTGCGGAATGCCTCGCGGAAGTGCTCGCTGCCGTTGTTCGGCGAGAGTGGCGCGTTGACGATGTTGCCTTTGACGCCTGTCTCGTCCTTGGCGCCGGTACCGGGATAAAGCGGCATCTGGTGCGTCGAGCAGAAGAGCACCGACGGATCGTTCCAGAAGATGTCCTGGGTGCCGTTGCCGTGGTGCACGTCCCAGTCGACGATCGCGACGCGCTCGGCGCCGTGAACCTTTTGGGCATATCGGGCGGCAATCGCCACCGTGTTGAAAAAACAGAAGCCCATCGCCTTGTTCTTCTCGGCGTGGTGGCCCGGTGGCCGCGCCGCCACGAAGGCGTTGTCGGTCTCGCCGGTAAAGACCGCATCGACCGCCGCGACAGCTCCGCCGATGCCGGTCAGCGCCGCCTCCAGGCTCAACGGGCTCGCATAGGTATCCGCCTCGAAATGGTTGAGGCCTTCGTCCGGAATGGCGCGCCGGACGGCGGTCAGATGCTCTTCGGGATGGGCCAGCAGGACGAGGTCTTCGCTCGCCTTTTTCGCTTCGATCCGCTTGAGATCGGCGAAATTAGGATGTTCGAGCGCAATGTTCAGCGCCTTCAGCCGGTCCGGCCGCTCGGGATGTCCCTCCGGAACCTCGTGTTCCAGGAAGACCGGATTTTCGTAGAGGAACGTGGTCATGCCGGGAAACTAGTGCTGTAACCTGCCAAGGTCCATGGCGAGGCGGCGGAAAGGCGGAATTTTCAACAGCGCGGATCGAGCAGCAGCTTGCCGTCGCGGCTGGAATCCGCCTGATGCGTCAGTGCCGCATCGAGCCTGCTCAGGGGATGGATCTCCGCGATGCGGCTCCTGAAGAGGCCGCTCCGCAAGCCTTCGAAACTCTTCGCAAAAGCGGCCTCGATCGCTGCACGGCCCGCCGAATGCACCCAGGTGCGCAGCCACAGGAAGGAGAAGCGGATGTCCGGCCGTGCCTGGATCGCCCCCTGCGGGACCGGCACGTTGCTCAGCGCGCCATACTGGACGAAGGCGCCGCCGGGTTTGAGCGTTCGCAGGATGAGGTCGCCGGCGAAAGGACCGCCGACAGCATCGATGATCGCGTCGAAGCGGAGATCCGGCAGGCGCTGTTCGTCTCCAAGCGCGATCTGGCCGGGAACTTCACGCGCGAGCCGCTCGGCGCTGCGCTCGCTGCGAACGATGCCGGTGGCCTCCGCCCCTTCGCCGGCAAGCAGCTTCATCAGCATGCCGCCAATTGCGGATCCGGCGGCCGTGACGCCGATGCGGCGCCCCTCGAGCGAACCGAAATGAGCGTGCAGTGCCTCGATCAACTGCAGCGCCGTCAGCGGGTTGACGTAGCAGGTCGCCGCGTCGGTCTCGCTGATGTCGTCGGGCAGGGCGAAGCACCATTCGGCCGGCCTGATCAGGTACTCCTGCCAAAGACCGCTGGCGCCGATCGGGACCACGCGGTCGCCGGGTTTCAGCGACGTGACGCCGGCGCCGACGCGCGTCACCATGCCGAAGCCTTCGAAGCCAGGCACGAAGGGCAGGCTGGTGCGGGCGCTATAGGCGCCGGTCACCGGGATGAGATCGGATGGGTTGATGGCGGCCAGCGCCACCGCCACCTCGACTTCCCCCGATCCCGGCGTGCCGCGCTCTGCATCGACCAGCGCAATCACTTGCCGGGGGTCGCCGAACTGTCTAACGAGGGTGGAGCGCATCGTCAGGGAGCCTCGCATGGACGGCAGGGAACTGGAGAACGTCACGGAAATTCGCATTCCGTTTCGCGATATAGACATGCACGGCCATATGCACAATGCCGCCTACTACGCCCACGCCGAAGCCGCTCTCTCCAGTTTGTGGCGTCATCGCCCGCATGTGGTGAACGAACCGAGCTATCTCGTGCGCCGCTCCGCTTGCGTCTATCACCGCGGCCTGCGCTACGACGAGCCGGCCCGCTTCACCGTCAACGTGGCGAAGATCGGCGGCAGCTCGATCAGCTTTGCCGTCAAGGTCGAAGCCCGCGGTCAACTCGCGGCGGAAGTCGAGGTCGTCTGGGTGGCGGTCGATCCACAACGGCACACGCCGCTGCCGCTGCCGACCATGACGCGGGAATGGCTGGCGGCTTATTCTGTCTAGCCAACGACATTCCGCGAAAGGTGCGAGGCGATTGCCGCCCGCAATCGCGTGCATTCAAACCGCGCGAAACAGCGCGACGACACCCATCCCGCCGCCAACGCCCATCATCGCCAGCCCCTCCGTGCCCGATGGCGCCGTCAACATCTGCGAGAAGAGCCGGACGGTGAGGATCGCCCCCGAGGCGCCATAGGGATGGCCAAGCGCGATGGCGCCGCCATCGAGGTTGACCCTCTCCGCCGGAATGTCGAGCTGGTCGAGGCTGCCGAGCACCTGCGAAGCGAAGGCCTCGTTGAATTCGATGAGATCGACCTTTGCCGGATCGAGCGCAGGCTGTCGCGCTTTCAGCTTCTGCATTGCCGGAACCGGGCCGAGGCCGAGCAGGTTGGGATCGACGCCCGCCGTTGCCGCATCGACGAATTCGAGCGCGAAGGGCGCGCCAAGTCGCTGCGCTTCGGCAAGGCTCGTCACCAACGCGACGGCCGCGCCGTCGTTGATCGGGCAGGCATTGCCGGCCGTCACCGTGCCGCCCTCGACGAAGACCGGCTTCAGCCGCCGCAGCGTTTCCATCGACGCATTGGGTCGTGGGCATTCGTCCCGTGACACGACGCTAGCCGCCGTCTCGATCGGCACGATTTCGCGGAGGAAACCGCTGGCAAGCTCGGCTCTAATGGCGCGGCGATGGCTTTGAAGCGCAAAGCTGTCCTGCCGTTCGCGAGAAATGCCGCAGGCCACCGCAACATTCTCGGCGGCGACGCCCATGTCCGGATCGCCGATCTCGTCCGGCGCCATGCGGGCGCGCTTGACCGGGGCAAGTTCGCCGCCACGCTCCAGTGGCGGCCTCAGGCGGATATGCGCGCGGCTGGCGCTCTCGGTGCCGCCGGCGAGATAAAATCGTCCCGCGCCGGCCTGGATCATGCGCGCCGCAAGCGTGATCGCTTCCAGCCCCGATCCGCATTGGCGATCGACGGTGACGCCCGGTGTCGAAACCGGCAGGCCTGCTTCGAGCGCTGCGAGCCGGGCGAGATTGCCGGCGCTGTTGGCGGCGTTGCCGAGAATGACGTCGTCGATATCGGTCGCTGCCAGCCCGACATCCGCAACAAGGCGGGTAATCAGCGCTGCCGCCAGCCGTGACGGCTCGACATCGCGAAGCGTGCCATTGACGCGGCCGATCGGCGTTCTGAGTGCCGCGATTATTACCGGCACGCGCGATGGATCAGTCGATGCGTTCGAGGCCATCGTTTTCGTCCGAGATCCATTGTCTGAGTAGGCCGGCCGCCACCTTGCCCGAGCGCGTCATCGGCATCTTCCGGCAGAGCCAGAGGCGACGCGGATGTTTATAGCGGGGCAGGTGGGCGGCAAGATGGCGACCGAGCGCTTCCCGGTCGAACGCGCTGCCTTCCGGCTCGATGACGGCAACGAGTTCACTGCCGAGATCCGGATGATCCAGTCCGAGGACGACGGCGGCATGTACGCCGGGATGCGCGGTCAGCGTCGTTTCCACCTCTTGCGGATAGATATTGTTGCCGCCTGAAAGCACCATGCCGCCGGCGCGGCCGAGCAGGTGAAGCGTGCCGTCTTCATCGAGAAAGCCGAGATCGCCGACCGTCGCAAGCCGACCAAGGCGACGAAAGCCGGCGCCATCGGCGTCGCCGACATAGCCGTCGGAGACGAGTGTACTATCGACGAAGATCGTTCCCGTTTCGCCTGCGGGCACTTCGTCCCCCGTATCATTGCGAATGCTGAGCGTGACGCCGGGAAAGGCGCGGCCGACGGCGGTGGCCGAAGCGGTGTCGTTCTGCGAGGCGACGCTGATAAAGCCCAGTTCCGAGGCGCCGTAATATTCGATGACGGCAGCCGCCGGAAAGGCAATGGCGGCGTCGGCTCGATCGCCGGTCGTCAGCTTTGAACCGGCGACGGTGATCTGTGTGACGGATGCGCATGGATTGCCGCCTGCGGCGGCGCAAAGCCGCCGCAGCATCGTCGGCACGAGAACCAGGCGCTTCACTGCCCCCGCTTCGATGAGGCGCAGCGATCGCGCCGCGTCGAAGTGCGCGGTGCCGATGAATTCGGCGCCGGCGACGAGCGTTTCGGCCAGCGCATAGAGCGTCAGCCCGTGTGCCAGCGGGCCGGGGGCGAATGTGCGGGTCTCACTGTCTATGCCGAAGAAGCGTTCGCTGGTCGCGAGGCTTCGCCGCCATGAACCGCGATCGCGGATGATCGCTTTTGGCGTGCCCGTCGTTCCGGATGTGAAGACGATCAGAAATGGCTCGGTACCGGCGCCGGCTGCAAGCGGCGCTCGCTCATTGCCATCGGTCTCGCGGAGGGATCGCATCTCGCCGCTTGCCGGGGCCTGCAGAGACAAGCCGGCGCCATTGGCGCTGATGACGAGATCGGGAGACAGGCGATCGCGCATGGCCTCTCGGGTTGAGGCCGGCAGATGCGGATCGATCAGCGCGACGCAGTGGCCGTTACTGGTGGCGGCGAGAAAGGCGGCAGCGAAAAGCGGATGATTGCCGGCTTCCAGCGCGATCAGCCGCGAGCGGTTGCCAAGTACGCTGCGGTGCAAGGTGCTCCCGGCCAGTTCGTCGAATGCTGCAACAAGCTGTCCGGCCAGGCGTTGCAATTCGCCATAAGTGAAGACCCGGCCCTCGATTTGGAAGGCCGGGCTGTGCGGATGTTCGTCCGCATGGCGATTGACCGCGGCGGCAAACGGCATCGGCTCAGGTGCGAGCCGGCAGCAGCGGGTAGCCGGCATAGACCGCGCGCGCGGCAAGTGTCGCGATCGCAGCCTTCAAGAGGTCGCCTGGGATGAAGGCGAGCGAACCGGTGGCGACCGTCAGGAGCGGCGTGCCGGTAACCACTGACACCCAGGGCATGCCGATCGCATAGAGCACGACGATGCCGCCGAGAACGGAGGCAAGGAAGAAGCCGATGAACTGGCGCGTCTCCGCCTGGCCCTCGCGCACCATGCGCTCGGCAATGAGGCCGGTGACGAAAGCAGCGACGACCCAGCCGATGATGAAGCCGCCGGACGGCCCGGCGATCACGGCGAGGCCACCGCGCCCACCCGAAAGCACCGGCAGGCCGATGACGACCAGAAGCAGGAACAAGAGGAAGGCAAGCGCGCCGCGCTTGGCTCCGAGAATGCAGCCGGCGAGCATGACACCCATCGACTGTGCGGTGATCGGCACGGGAATGAAGCCGAGCGTAATCGGCGGGATGAGGCCGAGCACGACGACGATCGCGGCGAAGAGGGCGATGAGGACGAGGTCTCTGGTTTTCATGCGGGTCCGGTTCCCTTGTGTATTAGTGGGCGCGAATTTATTGACGGCGAAAGCCGCGCGCGTCAATTGCCGCGGCAATCGTATCGGCATCCTTAAGCGTCAGGATGATGAGCGGGCCGATGATCGTCAACGGTCTGACGGGCAGGCCGCGGGCGCGATGGGCCTCGCGGATCGCCTCGTAGCGCGCAAAGATATCCGGGACGAAGCGCAGCACGAGCCCCAGCGCCAGGCTGACATCCGCCGCCCGCACCAAGCCCAGCCTTTCGAGCGGCGTCAGCAGGATGGTGACTTCGTCCATGAAGGCGCTGATCGTCGTCGTTGCCGTGACTGTGGCGGCGAACAGCACCAGCGCCATCAGGCGCAATGTCAAAGCCGCGACCTCGGCAACCGGCAGGAGAAAGAGGTTGACGGCAGCCAGGAAGAAGATCGTCAGGAAGACGAAGCCGACACGTTTGAACGCCTCCCTCGGCGAGAGCCCGACGGACAGATAGAGGCCGGTGGCAATGACGAAGGCGATTGCCTGAAGCGCGAGCGACGAGCTGAGGAAAAGCACGATGCTCAGCATCAGGAGCGCAATGAGCTTCAATCTCACCGGCAGGCGGTGCAGCAGGCTATCGCCCTCGATGTGCAGGCTCGTCAGCATCCGGCGATCTCGTGGTAGTGGCGGATCGTCTCGTGTGGGTTGCCTTCGGCGGCAAGCCGACCCTCGTGGAAGAGCAGCAGCCGGTCAACGTTCTCGACGAGCGCGAGATCGTGGGTGATCACCACCGTATCCTCCGGCAATTCATCGATTGCGGCGGCCACCCGGCGCCGGTTCCTGAGGTCGAGCTGGTTCGTCGGCTCGTCGAGGATGAGGATCTTCGGGTCGGTGACGACGACGCTCGCCATGGCGACGAGCTGGGTCTCGCCACCCGAAAGCTCATGCACCCGCCGGCGCGCCAGATGTTCGATGCCGAAGCGCGACAACGCACCTTGCATGCGGCGATCGATTTCCTCGCGCGAAAGGCCGCGGTTCTTCAAGCCGAAGGCAATGTCCTCGGCAACGATGGGCATGATGAGCTGGTGCTGCGGGTTCTGGAAGATGAAGCCGGCTTCGGAAAGCACGGCGCGATCGTCCTCGACCGTATTCAGCCCGTTGACTGTCACTCGGCCCGCGGAAGGCTTGACCAGGCCATTGATCAGCCGGGCGAACGTGGTCTTGCCGGAACCGTTGAGGCCGATGATGCCGACGCGTCTCTCGCCGAGCGTGAGGGTCAGGGGGTGCAACGCTACCCGCTCGCCGAAGCGGACCGCGCAATCGGTAAAGCGGATGTCCATTCCGTCCTCGCTGTCTTCGGCTCGCGCCGTTTTCGGGTTGCTCTATAGGCCAAGTCCGACAACAAGGGCAATGCGCGTGATCTGCCTGGTACCGCGTTTGAATTATGGGAATAAAAGCCTATTCTTGTCGCCATGACGATTCGCCTTTCCAACAGCGACGCCCGTCGCATCTTCCTCGCCAAGCAGGGCCTTTCCGGTGCGCCGAACCGTGCACTCGGCAAGGAAGGACTGCTCAAACTCATCCACGACATCGGTTTCGTGCAGGTGGACAGCATCGCCACGGTCGAGCGCGCCCATCATCAGATCCTGTTTGCCCGCAACCAGACCTATCGGCGCGAGCATCTGACCGCGCTTCTGGAAGACGACCGCGATCTGTTCGAACACTGGACCCACGACGCCTCGATCATTCCGAGCAGCTTCTTCCGCTATTGGAAGCATCGCTTCAAATGGGAGGGCGAGACGATTGTCGAGCGCTGGCGGAAATGGCGCGGCGAAGGCTTCGAAAAGGGCTGCGACGAGACCTATCAGCGCATCGCCGAGGGCGGACCGGTGCTCGCCCGCGACCTCAAGGAAGCCGAACACGAATCCGGTGGCTGGTGGAACTGGCATCCCTCGAAGACGGCGCTCGAAGTGCTCTGGCGCACGGGCAAGCTGGCGATCGCAAGGCGCGAGAACTTCCAGAAGGTCTATGATCTGACCGAGCGGGTGATCCCGCCGCATCATCAGGATGGCGACGTCAGCCACCAAGAATTCATCGACTGGGCTTGCCGCAGCGCGCTCGAGCGTCTGGGCTTTGCGACCCATGGCGAGATCGCTGCCTTCTGGGATCTGGTGTCTCCTGATGAAGCCAAGGCCTGGGTTGCCGAGCATCGCGACGAGCTCGATGAAGTTTCGATCGAGGCGATCGATGGTGGGCGCCCGCGCGCCGCTTTTGCCTTCGCCGGTTTTCCGGACACGCTGGGTGATATTCCCGAACCGCCAGGCCGTGTCCGGGTGCTCAGCCCCTTCGACCCGCTGCTGCGCGACCGCAACCGCACGGAGCGCCTGTTCGGCTTCTTCTATCGCATCGAGATCTTCGTGCCCGAAGCCAAGCGCGAATATGGCTACTACGTCTTTCCCTTGATCGAAGGCGATCGGATGATCGGCCGCATCGACATGAAGGCGGACCGCAAGCGCGGCAGCCTCGACGTCCGCAAGCTCTGGCTCGAGAAGGGCGTCCGGGCGTCGGCGGGCCGCCTGGAACGCATCGATGCGGAGCTCGACCGTGTAGCCCGTTTTGCAGGCGTCGATCGAGTCGAGCGCCTCGAAGGCTGGAACGCGTCACTTTAGATCATGATGATTTTTTGGTCGCACCGACCAGCAAGTCATCGAGATCGTCTCTCATCGGTCAGAGCGGGATGCGAGCGGACAACCGCACACACTTTTCCTCATCCCGTCCTAAGTGAGATTTTCCTTGGCTTGAACCCGCGGCCTTCCTAAATGGAGGCCATAGATATCTTGATGCGGGAGCGCGCCACCATGAACACCGATCTGATGAGCCTCTTCGATGCCGACGAGGCAACGATCCGCAAGGTTCTCTCGGAGACGCTCGCCGCTGCCGACGACGGCGAACTGTTCCTCGAGCATGCCCAGGCCGAGGTGCTGTCCTTCGACAATGGTCGCCTCAAGGGCGGCAGCTTCAATACCGACCAGGGCTTCGGCCTGCGCGCCGTCGCCGGCGAGGCGGTCGGCTATGCCCATGCCGGCGAGCTTACCCTGTCTGCCCTCCGTCGAGCCTCCGACGCGGTGGCGCAGGTAACGCGCGGTTACGCCGGCTCCTATGCCGCAGCGCCGCAGCGTACCAACAAGAAGCTCTATGGCGACGAAAACCCGATCGGCGAGCCGAGCTTCGAGGCGAAGGTTGCGCTCCTGCAGGAGATCGACGCCTATCTGCGCGCCAAGGATCCGAAGGTTCGCCAGGTCACCGCCTCGATCGCGGCAAGCTGGCAGGTCGTCGATATCCTCCGGGCCGACGGCCACCGCGTCCACGACATCCGGCCGATGACGCGCATCAACATTTCCGTCGTCGCCGGCGACGGCGACCGGCAGGAGAGCGGCTCTTTCGGCACCGGCGGACGCCGCGGCTTCGGCGATTTCGTCACCGAGGAAAACTGGAAGACGGGCGCCGACGAGGCGCTGCGCCAGGCCCTGGTCAATCTCGAAGCGATCGATGCGCCGGCCGGCACCATGGACGTGGTGCTGGCATCCGGCTGGCCGGGCGTCATGCTGCACGAAGCGGTCGGCCATGGCCTCGAAGGTGATTTCAACCGCAAGAAGACCTCGGCCTTTGCCGGCCTTATGGGTGAACAGGTCGCGGCCAAGGGCGTGACCGTCGTCGACGACGGGACCATAGAGGCGCGTCGTGGCTCCATTTCCATCGACGACGAAGGTACGCCGTCCGGCTACAACGTGCTGATCGAGGACGGCAGGCTCGTCGGCTATATGCAGGATCGCCAAAACGCCCGGCTGATGGGCATGCAGCCCACCGGCAACGGCCGCCGCCAGGGCTACGCCCATGTGCCGATGCCGCGCATGACCAACACCTACATGCTCTCCGGCGACCGGACGCCCGAGGAAATCATCGCCTCGGTCAAGAAGGGCATCTATGCTGTCTCCTTCGGCGGCGGCCAGGTGGACATCACCTCCGGCAAGTTCGTCTTCGGCTGCACCGAGGCCTATCTGATCGAGAACGGCAAGATCGGCGCGCCGGTGAAAGGCGCCATGCTGATCGGCAATGGCCCGGACGCGATGAAGCGGGTGACGATGGTCGGCAACGATACCAAGCTCGACACCGGCATCGGCAATTGCGGCAAGGCCGGCCAATGGGTGCCCGTCGGTGTCGGCCAGCCGCATCTGCGCATGGACCAGATCACCGTCGGCGGCACGCAGGCGTAATGATCTTCGTTGTCGCGGACCGAGGGGAAAGGACGGGCCCATGCACAAGATCGCGGTTAGACCTTTTGAGCCATCGGACGTTGATGCGGTCATCGGCGTCATTCTGCCGATTCAGCGCGAAGAGTTCGGGATCGTGATCACGGCTGACGAACAGCCGGATTTGCACGTTATCCCGGACTTCTATCAGACCGGCCGTGGCGGCTTCTGGGTGGCGACTGCCGACGACAGGATTGTCGGCACGGTGGGTCTCAAGGATATTGGCGCCGGTAATGCGGCCTTGCGCAAGATGTTCGTCGCCGCAGAGTTTCGCGGCCGCGAGTTTGGCGTCGCGCCGCTGTTGCTCGAAACGCTCCTCCGGCATGCCGCAGACGCCGGCATCTCCGCCGTCTTCCTCGGAACGACCGACAAGTTCCTGGCCGCGCATCGTTTTTACGAGAAGAACGGCTTTACCGAGATCAACCGCAATGCGTTGCCAAGAACGTTTCCGCTGATGGCGGTCGACAGCAAGTTCTACGTCCGCCGCCTCGGCGCATAACCTTTGTTGCCGCTCAGCCGCGTGACGGCAGCATCATGCAGTCGTAGGAGCGCTGCTTGAGCGCATCGCAGGCGGCCGCTGCCGCGTCCCGACTCGAAAAGCCGACGAAGCGGGCGCGGTAGACCGCATTGGCGCCCTTGCCGACAGCTTCGGTATAGGGCGTGGCTCCTGCGAGCGGAGCGCCCGCTTCGGAGCGCGCCTGGGCAAGCAGCATGCGCGCCGCCTCGGCCGACGGTGCAGCTGAAATCTGGATCTGCCAGCCGCCGGATACGGGCGTCGCCGCGGTATTTTCGATCTCGGCGACCTCGGTCGGCCGTTCCGCGGGGATCGCCGTCGCGGATGTCGCTGCGATGAGCGCCGCAACGGAATCCTGCTTGGCGCGCTGTGGCGCGGCGTAGGGCATCGGCGCTTCGGCTGTCGCTACGGATGCCACGTCCACCGCACTTTCGACCGGCTTGCCACCGCGCGCCGATGCCACGAGCTGCCGCCCGCCCTTTGCCGCCTTGCCGACATGGCGATCGAGAAGCGCGGCCATCTTGGCATCGCGGCTGCGCGCCGTTCTGCCGCCGAGCACGACGCCGACCACCCGGCGATTGCCGTCCTTGACGGCGCTGACGATGTTGAAGCCGGAAGCGTTGGTATAGCCGGTCTTGATGCCGTCCATGCCCTCGTAGCGATACATCAGGTTGTTGTGGCCGCGAAGCTTGCGGCCGTGGAAACGGAAGCTCTCGGTTGCAAAGAGCCGGTACTCTTTGGGAAAGTCGCGCATCAGCGCGACGGCCAGCGTCGACATTTCCCGTGCCGTCGTCACCTGCTTGCTCGCCGGCAAGCCCGAGGCGTTGACAAAGACCGTCTTGCTCATGCCGAGCTGCCGTGCCTTGGCGGTCATCATCCGAGCGAAATTGGCTTCAGAACCTCCGAGTTTTTCCGCCATGGTCGCTGCCGCATCGTTCGCCGAGCGCACGATCATGCCGAGCACCGCCTCGCGGACCGTGATCGTCATGCCGGGCTTGAGGCCGAGGCGCGTCGGCGGTTTGGCCGCCGCCGCCTTCGAGACCTTGATCTTGCTGTCCCAGGAGAGTTCTCCACGCTTGAGCGCCTCGAAGGCCAAGTAGACCGTCATCATCTTGGTCAGCGAAGCGGGGTGGTTGAGGACGTCAGGATTTTCTGCCGAGAGAACCTTGCCCGTGCGCGCGTCGAGCACCAGCGACGCACTCCCGGCGATCGCCGTTGCCGACCCAAGCGCGAATGCGAAGGTCGCCAACAGGAGGCAGCGCAAAGTTTTCATGTCGATCCCCGTCGAAAGAGCGCCGTTAGTCACGGGCGCGATGCTGTTTCGTTTTGTGACAAGATCCGTGTCTTTGCTGCAACTTTAGGGCGGACTGGGACAGTCCTAGCCCGTTTTCGAGTCTGTGGTAAATGGGCGATAAATGTCTTCTCATTCAACAAGGTTTAACGCCCTCGTCGTTAACCTTGAGCCCGCAGAGCACGACGCTCTGGCGCCGCACGAGGGAACATGGGGCCGACCACCAAGAACACGATCAGGACGATTGTTCGCCGTGCCGCGATTGCCGGCGGGCTGGAGGTCGCCGGCGGGCTGAGCCGCGCCGGGCTGATGGCTGGCGCGCGCGGGCAGGGCGCCATCTTCACGCTGCACCATGTCCGGCCAAAGCTCGCGCGTGCCTTCGATCCCAACGGTCATCTGGAAGTCACCCCGGAATTCCTCGACGCGACACTGACGACGCTGAAGCGCGACGGCAATCGTTTCGTCACGCTCGAACAGTTGCCCGATGCGCTGGCCGCGGGGAGCGGGCCGATCGCCTGTTTCACGCTCGATGACGGCTACCGCAACAATCTCGAGCATGCACTGCCCGTGTTCGAGCGCCATCAGGCGCCCTTCACAGTCTTCGTCACCGGCGGCTTCATCGACCGTACCCATACGCTCTGGTGGGAAACGCTTGCCGACGTGCTCGCGGTGAGCGAGACGCTGCGCTTCGACTTCGGCTCAGGAATGGAGGCGCTTGAGGCCCGTACGACGGCGGAGAAACAGGCGGTCTTCGGCCGCATCGCAGCCTACATCCATAGCCATGACGAGGCGAAGGCGATTGCGTCGCTGGATGCCGCCGCGCTCGAGCGCGGCATCGATCCGAAGGCAATAACCGACCGGCTGACCTTGGATGAGACGGGGCTGCGGCGGCTGATCGAAAGCCCGCTGGCAAGCCTCGGTGCCCACACGATCAGCCACCGGTCGGTCGCCCGTCTCTCCGACGCCGAGGCAAGGCGGGAAATTGGCGAGTCCGCACAACGCATCGAGGCCATTACCGGCCGCCGGCCCCTAACCTTTGCTTATCCCTATGGCGACGCACCGGCGGTCTCGCCGCGCGATCATCGGATCGTCGCCGATCTCGGTTTCACTCTCGCGGTCACGACCCAACCCGGTACGCTGGTCGCACGAGCCCACCCCCGGCCTCATGCGCTGCCACGTATTTCGCTGAATGGTCATTTCCAGCGGGCCCGTTACGTCTCGGCACTGGCCTCAGGCATTCCCTTTCGCCTACAGCGCCGCACGTCTTATTAGACGTGCAAAGAGCGCTGTAGCGCTTTGAATTGCTGCATGTTTTTGTCCTTCAATCGGCTACGATCAGAGGAAACATGCAGTAACGGGCGCCTGAACGGCGGCCAATCACGGATACATCCGTACCTTTTCCCAGCCGCCCTCGGGTGCTGCCCGGCGGAACTCCAGCCGGTCATGCAGCCGGAACGGACGATCGTGCCAGAATTCGATCGAAGTCGGGCGGATACGGAAACCGGACCAGTAGCTCGGGCGCGGAATTTCGCCGAGCGCGTAGCGGGCGGTGTATTCGGCTACGGCCTTTTCCAGCGCGAAGCGGCTTTCAAGCGGGCGTGACTGTTTCGATGCCCAGGCGCCGATGCGGCTGCCGCGCGGCCGGCTCTTGAAATATTCATCCGCCTCTTCGTCGGTCACGATCTCGACCGGACCGCGCACGCGCACCTGCCGCCTCAGGGACTTCCAGTGAAAGCACATGGCCGCCTTGCGGGCGCCAAGGATTTCCTGGCCCTTCTGGCTCTCGAAATTCGTGTAGAAAACGAAGCCGCGCTCGTCGAAGCCCTTCAGCAGGACCATGCGGACATTCGGCAATCCGTCGCTGTCGACGGTGGCGAGAGCGACCGCATTCGGGTCGTTGATTTCGCTGCCTTCCGCGTCCTTCAGCCATGTGCCAAACAGGGAAAAGGGTTCATTTGATTCGGTGAAGTCACCGCTTGTTAACTCATTCGCCGCCATATTGCGTTCCAATGCCGTGATGTCTGGCGCGGAAATGCTTCGGGATGAGCCCGACCTGTATTTCCGCATCGAAAATGTCGGAGCCTGTATGTTGACCTTGTCGAGAAACGTGCGGCTCCAGCGAGTCTGACAGGATTGCCGTGCAAGACATAGCAAAGTGGATCGACGCCAAGAAGGGGTATTCCTTCGCCTTGCTGCGTAGCGCGGCAATTTGCCTGCCGGTCCTGGCGCTGTCCGGCTGCATGGGCGCGGGGCTCGATCTCTTCGGCAGCAGCGTCGACCGCACGGTCTCCACCGGTACCGTTCCCGTTGCCAAGACCTCCGATGGCCTCTCCGATGCCGTGATGGTTCGCAATGCCGTGACCTCGGCGGAACTGGGCGGCGGCATGATCAACCCGATCCCCTGGGCCAATGCGACTTCGGGCAGTGCCGGTGTCATCAGCAGCATTCAGGAAGACCGCGCGAGCGGCATGCTCTGCCGCCGCTTCACCACGACGCGCCATTCCTATGAGGGTATCGCAAAGTTCGACGGCAGCACGTGCCAGGGCGGCGATGGCGCCTGGTATCTGACGAGCTTCGGCCCGCGCGACTGAGACAAAGCTCGGAAATCGGCGATTAACCACAATTCTCTAAAGGTGCGAACGATCGTCCTTGGCGCTCATTCCAGTGCCGGCGGCGCCGCTGCGGCTAACCACTATTTAGCAAGTTCTCCGGATCATCGATGCCCAGTGGACGGGCGACAACGACGCCTTCAATCGGGGCATGAGGCGGGCGTCAGGGAGAGGCCGCCGATCAGAGAAGATGGTAGAAGCCATGCGTGATCCCTATGTGATCCTCGGTGTCCGGCGCAATGCCGGCCAGGACGAAATCAAGGCGGCCTGGCGTTCGCTGGCAAAGGCCGTGCATCCGGACCATAATCAGGACGATCCCACCGCGGCCGAGCGCTTTGCCGAGGCAGGCAAGGCCTACGAACTTCTGCGCGACCCGAAGCTCAGGAGCCGCTACGACTATGCACGCCGTGAGGCCGAGCTTCGTCGCATGGAGGCGATGAAGGCAAAGATGCGCGGTAACGTGCAGGAGGAGCCGCCTGTCGACGCGGAGACGGCCGAGGACGCCATCTCGCAGATTTTTGGTGCGGAGGCGCGGGCCAAGTCGGCCCGGCCGTCACCGAAGCCCGCGTCGAACCCGTCGCCCAAGCCTACACCGAAACCGGCCGCGGCGAAGGAACCGGAGCGGCCTGCTCAGACCACCGAGGCAAAGTCTCAACCCGCGGCCGAGGTGCAGCAAGAAACCGCAGCCAAGGTGGATTCGCCGTTCATGCAGCGCGCCGCAGCGCCCGCAGCCGAACTCGTCGCAGCCATCGTCCGGCGCATCCGCGGCCGTGCCGCGAAGACCGCGGAGAAGGTGCCCGACCTGACCGTCGATCTGGCTGTCAGCATCGAGGATCTGATCAATCGCCAGCGTCTGACGGTCGAACTTCCGGATGGCGAGAGCCTGAAGGTTCAAATACCTCCGGGTGCCGTCGACGGCCAGGCCATTCGCCTTGCCGAACAGGGCTATCGCGTCACCGGCATGAGTCGTGGCGACGTGGTTGTTACGCTTCGGGTCGATCAGGGTGGCGCTTTCCGCACCCGCGGTCTCGACCTGCTGACGACCTTGTCGATCGATCTCCAGGGCGCCGTTCTCGGTTGCGAGGAGCGCATCGAGACGCCGGTCGGCCCGGTGACCGTCGTCGTGCCTGCCTGGTCCGGGTCGGACAAGACCATCCGCCTCACCGGCCAAGGCCTGCCTGGAAGCTACGGCACCCGCGGCGACCTCCTGGTCGAGCTGCGGCTGGTTCTGAATGACACGCCGGATGAGAAGGTGACCGATCTGATGAAGTCGCAGCGCGACGGACTCTATTTGTGATGGCCCATTTGTGACAGTTCTCTGACACTTTGAACCAATATTACGGGGACTAACAGTTCCTGATGTCGGCCGCGCTTGAACCACTCCGGCGGCTATGCCATAGGCAATTCTCGACATTTTGCCGCACCCGTTCCGGCGGTGCGTCTGCGACATTTGTGAACTTCGGCAACGGCGCCGGCCGTTGCTGGAAATAGTATTGGGGACTTTACCATGGCTCAGGCATCCGGTCTGATGAAGGGCAAACGCGGCGTCATCATGGGCGTTGCAAACAACCGTTCCATCGCATGGGGCATTGCCAAGGCCATCCACGCGCAGGGTGGTGAAGTTGCGCTGACCTATCAGGGCGACGCACTCAAGAAGCGTGTCGAGCCGCTGCTCGCCGAGATCGACGGCTTCATGGCCGGCCATTGCGACGTCAGCGACGAAGCCAGCATCGACGCCGTCTTCGACACGCTCGAAAAGCACTGGGGCAAGATCGATTTCGTCGTTCACGCGATCGGTTTCTCCGACAAGGACGAACTGACCGGCCGCTACGTCGATACCTCGCCCGAGAACTTCGCCAAGACGATGCAGATCTCGGTCTACTCGTTCACCTCGGTCGCCCGTCGCGCTGAAAAGCTGATGACCGATGGCGGCTCGATGCTGACCCTGACCTACTACGGCGCCGAAAAGGTCATGCCGAACTACAACGTCATGGGCGTCGCGAAGGCTGCGCTCGAAGCGAGCGTGAAGTATCTCGCGGTGGACCTCGGTCCGAAGAACATCCGCGTCAACGCGATTTCGGCCGGCCCGATCAAGACGCTGGCTGCCTCCGGCATCGGCGACTTCCGCTATATCCTCAAGTGGAACGAATACAACGCGCCGCTGCGCCGGACCGTAACGATCGAAGAAGTCGGTGATGTTGGCCTCTACATGCTCTCCGACCTGTCGCGTTCGGTTACCGGTGAAGTCCACCATGCCGACAGCGGCTACCATGTCGTCGGCATGAAGGCCGTGGACGCGCCCGATATCTCCGTGATCAAGGACTGACCGAACCTCCACGACGGGTTCGGTCGACGGCCTTCTGCCCGGAGACATGTTGTGCTGATCTATATGATCCGTCACGGACAGACTGACTGGAATGCCGAAAGCCGGCTCCAGGGGCAGAAGGACATCCCGCTCAATGATTTCGGTCGCCAGCAGGCGACCGGCAATGGCGCAGCACTTGCCGCTATCCTCGGCGCCGACGCCGTGCATTTCGACTTCGTCGCGAGCCCGCTTGGCCGCACGCGCGAGACCATGGAGCGCGTGAGGCTGGCGATGGGGCTCGATCCCACCGCCTACCGGACAGACGAACGGCTGAAGGAAGTTTCCTTCGGCGACTGGGAAGGGCACACTCTTCCAGAACTCAAGCGTTCGGCGCCGCAAAGAATCGCTGAACGGCGCGCGGTGAAATGGGACTTCATTCCGCCGGGACCCGATGCCGAGAGTTATGAGATTCTGTCCTGGCGCGTTGCCGCCTGGCTCAAGGATGTGACGAAGCCGACCGTGTGCGTCAGCCACGGCGGCGTCATCCGATCGCTTTTCAAGCTCTTTGGGGAAATGGAGGCCGAGGAGGCTGCGTCTGCGGCGATCCCGCAGGATCGCCTCCTGCGCATTTCCGGCGGGACCATTGGCTGGATCTGACCGCTGAAATGAAGGAGCCGCCCCGGAGGACGGGCGGATCTTGGTCTTTTTTACTGCACGATTTCGAGGTCGTTGATGACCCGTTTGCCATCGACTTCCGTGTAGAAGACCAGAACCTTCACGCCTGCCTTCAGGCCCTCGAAATTGAACTCTTCAGGTGCCTGGTAGCTCTTGCCGTCATCGAGCTGGAGGCTGAGGCGCTCGGTATCGACACCCGTAATGGTAGCTTCCACGTCGGCGCTTTCCGCAAGAGCGGATAAAGGCGAAAGCAAGCCGGCGGTGGCCATGAGCGCGGCAATGACAAAACGCATCTTTCTTGCCCTCTTCAACGATTCTGCGAACATCCCTCTCATCACCCTTGGCCCCCGATTGTGGCAAAAATTGCCTTGTAGCTTGGCTTTTGGCCGTCAGGCCCCGGTTTTTTGACGGGCCTTTCGACGCCGGAACACTGAACGGCGACACCGCTTTTTTCAAGCGGGTGGGCGCCGAAGTCCGGGAGGCGGAATGCCGATTTCCCCATGAATCATAGGGTTTTCCAAGGAATTGTGACGAAAGCCAATCTTAAGAATCGCTCGCTACCTTTGGTTGGGGATCGAGGGGAAGAGATTGAAGATCATCGACGTTCTGCGCCAGCGCGTTCGGGCGGCCGCCAGATTTGCGAAACCATCGCTGATACCAGCGGCGATCGCCGGCCTCGTCGTCTTTGCCGGCGGCTACGTCTACGAGCGGCAAAATCGCGAAAATTTCCAGAATGATCTCCGGATCGACGTCGAGAATGAACTGAACCTCATCGCCAATCGGTTGCAATCGGCGATAAACACCAACATTGCGGCGCTGAACGGGTTCGCCAACAGCATCGGCGTGCACCCGGCGATGACGCCTGACGATTTCACCGTCATGGCGACGAAGCTCCTGCTGCAGAACCCGCAGATGGTGCGCGCTTCGGCTGCGCCCGGCGGCGTGGTGGGGATCGCTTTTCCGCGTGAGAGCCAGCAATGGTTCGTTGGCACGGATTTCAACAGGTTCGGCGCGACGAGGCACGCCATCGAGCGGGCGTCGTCGACGGTGAGGCCCGTGATGATCGGCCCCATTCGCCTGCCGAGCGGACGCAACGGTTTCGAGCTTTTCCTGCCGGTCTTTTCCAAGATCCAGGGACGCATGGAGCGCTGGGGCTATGTCGAGGCCATTATCGACGAGAAGGCGCTCTATCGCGCGGCGCGCCTCCTGGAGACCGGCAGCGAAGCACCGGAGCTGACGAAGGATCATCGGCACATCGACGTTCACCTCGCGATCAGGGATATCTCCGAGCAGGAGCGGATCCAGGATGCGTTCTTCGGCGACGACGCACTTTTTCGCAAGGCGCCGGTGACGCGCCGGCTCGATCTGGCAGGTGGCGCCTGGGAACTCGCCGCCATGCCGGTTGGAGGCTGGGACCAGCTTCCTGAAAACATAGAGAGCATTCGCCTGGCGATCGCCGCCGCCGTCGCCATCGTGGTGATCCCGATCCTTTTGACCGGCGGGCTCGTCAACGAGCGGCAGCGCAATATTGCCAAATTGAAGGCGCGGGAAGGGGAGCTGATGACGCTGTCTCACCGGCTGAACCTTGCGCTTGACGCTTCCAAGATCGGTATCTGGGAGATCGACGTCGAAACGCAGCAGCGCTCCTGGGACGATCGCATGTTCCATCTGCATGGGCTCGAGGTCCACCTGGAGGAACCGACCTATGAAGAATGGCGCGCGACGGTGCACCCGGAGGATATCTGCATCGCCGCCAACGCGCTGTTCCGCAGCTTGGACGACGGATTGGAATACCGCTCGCAATACCGGGTCGTCCTGCCTGACGGTGCGGTGCGCCATATCCGCAACGTCGGCTCCAGCCATCGCGGTGCCGACGGCCGTGCAAAGGTCACCGGCATTAGCTGGGATGTCACAGACGACGTCATGAAGACCGAGCGGCTGACTGCGGCCAAGGCCCAGGTCGATCAGCAGAATCTCGAACTCGAGCAGGCGCTGAAGGGTCTTTACGAGCGCGAGCAGGACCTTGAACTGCTCTCGCGCCGCCTCGACCTGGCGCTCGATTCCTATCGATGCGGCATGTGGGAGGCGGATCTCGACAGCGGACTGACCTATTGGGACGAACGCATGCACCAGCTCTACGGTCTCGTCTATATCGATGGGACCACCAATGAGGAGACGTGGCTCACCGCGCTTCATCCTGAAGATCGGGCGCCGGCGCTGGTCGCGGTCAACCGCGCCATTGCGGCGGACGAGACCTATGTGCACCAGGCGCGCGCGATTCTGCCGGCCGGCGGCGTTCGCCACATCCGGTCGGTCGGCAAGCTTCACGTGGCGCCGAATGGCGCACGCAAATTTGTCGGCATGGCGCTCGATGTCACTGAAGACGTGCTGATGACCGAACAGTTGCGCGCAGCCAAGGCGATGGCGGATGCGAAGAACGCCGAGCTGGAACAGGCCCGGGTGCGGATCGAGCACAACGCTCTCCACGATCCGCTGACCGGCCTCGGAAACCGCCGCATGCTCGACAAGGCGCTGGAGCGCCTGGCGAGCGCCGGTGATCGCGAGGATATCGCCATCCTCCATATCGATCTCGACCGTTTCAAGCAGATCAATGACACGCTCGGCCACGCCGCCGGCGACGCCATGCTGATCCACGCTTCCGAAATCCTCCGGGCAAACACATCGCCCGGTGACATCATCGCCCGCATCGGCGGCGACGAGTTCGTGGTCGCCGCCATCGGCGCGCCCGGCGAGGCGGCATTGGCGGCGCGTTGCGACCGGATCATTGCCGCGATGCGCCAGCCGGTCGATTACAACGGTTTTCCCTGCCGTTTCGGCGTCAGCATCGGTGTTGCGGTCGGCCGTGGCGCGGAGATCGATGCGCGCAAGCTGCTCATCAATGCCGACATCGCGCTTTACCGCGCCAAGGAGGCGGGCCGTAACCGCTATCAGTTCTTCACCGAAGTGCTGCAGGCCGAGGTCGTGACCGCCAAGCGGATCGCTGACGAAATCCTCGAAGGCATCGAGCGTGACGAGTTCGAGCCCTGGTATCAGCCGCAGTTCGATGCAACCACGCTCGCGCTTTGCGGGGTGGAAGCGCTGGTGCGCTGGAACCACCCGCGTGAGGGCATCCTGACGCCGGATCGTTTTCTCGGCATCGCCGAGGAGTTGAACGTCACGGCGGCGCTGGACCGTCTCGTGCTCGAAAAGTCGCTGGCCGACCAGATGCGGTGGGCCGCTGCCGGCGTGCGGGTGCCGAAGATCTCGGTCAACGTCTCGGCCAAGCGGCTTCAGGACGACGACCTCCTGTCCTCTCTCGAAGGCCTGAGCATCGCGCCCGGCCAGATCTGCTTCGAACTGGTGGAATCGATCTTCCTCGACGAGAGCGACGACATCGTTGCCACCAATATCGAAGGCATCAAGAAGCTTGGCATCGACATCGAACTCGACGACTTCGGCACCGGCCACACCTCGATCGTCAGCCTGCTGAAGATCAAGCCGAAGCGGCTGAAGATCGATCGGCAGCTCGTCGTTCCGGTCTTGAGCGCGCGCAGGGAGCAGGCGCTGGTCCGTTCGATCATCGACATTGCCCGCTCGCTCAACATCGAGACCGTGGCCGAGGGCGTGGAGACCATGGCGCACGCCGAAATGCTCGGCATCCTCGGCTGCGACGTTCTGCAGGGCTATGCCTTCGCCAGGCCGTTGAGCTCGGAGACGTTCCTCGCCTTTGCCGCCGAGCGTGGCCTGCGCCTGGCTTCGTGACGAAGGCGACGGCAGCAGGCGCAAAAGTCTTTCCCCGTCCCCGGCTTTCCACTAAGAGAGGGCATCCGCCTACGAAACGTACGGCCGTTGCTTGCTTAAGGTCCGGTAGCCTTCATGTCGCATAATACTTTCGGTCATCTCTTCCGTGTCACCACCTGGGGCGAAAGCCACGGGCCGGCGCTTGGCTGCGTGGTTGACGGCTGCCCGCCCGGCATCCGCTTCACGCTCGCCGAACTCCAGGCCTGGCTCGACAAGCGCAAGCCCGGCCAGTCGCGCTTCGTGACGCAGCGCCGCGAGGACGATCTCGTCAAGGTGCTTTCAGGCGTGATGTTCGACGAGGACGGCGAGACGATGATCTCGACCGGCACGCCGATCTCCATGCTGATCGAAAACACCGACCAGCGTTCGAAGGACTATTCCGAGATCGCCAAGCGTTATCGCCCGGGCCATGCCGACTATACCTACGACCTGAAATACGGCATTCGCGACTATCGCGGCGGCGGTCGTTCGTCGGCGCGCGAGACCGCGGCACGCGTTGCCGCCGGCGGCATCGCCCGCAAGGTCGTCCCGGGCCTTATCGTGCGCGGTGCGCTCGTGCAGATCGGCAAGCACAAGATCAACCGGGCCAACTGGGACTGGGCCGAGGTCAACAACAATCCATTCTTTGCCCCGGACCCGGAGATCGTGCCGGTGTGGGAAGAGTATCTCGACGGTATCCGCAAGGCCGGCTCCTCGATCGGCGCCGTGGTCGAAGTGGTCGCCGAGGGCGTGCCCGCCGGCATCGGCGCGCCGATCTATGCCAAGCTCGATCAGGACATTGCCTCCAACCTGATGTCGATCAACGCCGTCAAGGGCGTCGAGATCGGCAACGGCTTCGGTGCCGCCGAGATCACCGGCGAGGAGAACGCCGACGAGATGCGCATCGGCGCGGACGGCAAGCCGGTCTTCCTCTCCAACCATGCCGGGGGTATTCTCGGTGGCATCGCAACCGGCGAACCGGTGATCGCGCGTTTTGCCATCAAGCCGACCTCGTCGATCCTCACCGAGCGCCGCTCGGTCGACAGCGATGGCAACGAAGTCGATGTCCGCACCAAGGGCCGCCACGATCCTTGCGTCGGCATCCGCGCCGTGCCGATCGGTGAGGCGATGCTTGCCTGCACGATCGCCGATCACTATCTGCGTGACCGCGGCCAGACCGGCCGTCACTGCACAACTCCTTAAATCGGAGACGATTTAAGGACAAAATTATGCGGCAACTTAAAGTGTTACAGCGACCCTTGCGCGTCTAGTAGACGCGCGGCGCTGTAAGTAATTCGGCCTTAAGCAAATCGGCCAAGCAAGTCGGGAAGAGCACCATGTCCTATGATCAGAAGCGTGTCGTCGATGCCATCCGCGCCTTCGAGGCCGGCGAAATCGTCGTCGTGACCGATGACGATGGCCGCGAGAACGAGGGCGACCTGATCGTCGCCGCGGTGCATTGCACGCCGGAAAAGATGGCCTTCATCGTGCGCCATACCTCCGGCATCGTCTGTACCCCGATGCCGCGCGAGGAGGCGAAACGCCTCAATCTCAATGCCATGGTCGCTGAAAACGATTCCGCCCACACGACGGCCTTCACCGTTTCGGTCGATTTCAAGCACGGCACGACAACAGGCATTTCCGCCGACGACCGCACGCTGACGGTGCGCAATCTTGCCAATCCCAATGTCGGGCCGACGGACTTCGTTCGCCCCGGCCACATCTTCCCGCTGGTCGCGCGCGAAGGCGGCGTCCTCATGCGTTCCGGTCACACGGAAGCTGCCGTCGACCTCTGCAAGCTCGCAAGCCTGCCGCCGATCGGCGTCATCTGCGAACTCGTCAATGACGACGGCACCGTGATGCGCGGGCCGCAGGTCGCGAGCTTTGCCGAAACCCACGGCTTGAAGCAGGTTTCGGTCGCAGACCTCATCGCCTATCGCCAGCGCAAGGAAACGCTGATCGAGCAGGGCGGCTCCTTCGACATCGAAACGCCGTACGGTCCGGCCAAGGGGCATTCCTATTCGCTCCCTTGGGATCCGATGCAGCATCTCGCCGTCGTCTTCGGCGACATCCGCGACGGCGTCGACATCCCGGTCCGGCTGCATCTTGAAAATGTCGGCGCCGATGTCTTCGGCAAGGACTGCCAGATCGATCGCATCATGAAGCGCATCGCCGAAGAGGGCAGGGGGGTCATCGTCTACCTGCGCGAAGGATCGGTCGGCGTCGGCGTGTCGCAGACGGCTCGCAAGGGCAAGCACGATCGCGAAGCGCATGACGAGGCGCAGGCGCGCGAGAACGAATGGCTGGAAATCGGCCTCGGCGCGCAGATCCTCAAGGATCTCGGCATCAGCTCGATCCGCCTTCTTGCCTCGCGCGAGCGCCACTATGTTGGCCTCGAAGGCTTCGGCATCAAGATTGCCGGAACCGACATCATCTGAAGCACGACGCTTCTGATTACGACAAAGCCCGGATCGGCGATCCGGGCTTTGTCGTTTGCGCCGGCGCCAACAAAAAACCGCGCTCGAAGCGCGGCGTTCTGTCTTCTTGGCGTGGGGTCCCGGGGCGCCGCTCAGGGCAGGGCGTCGTAGCCTTCGCCGAAGCCCTTGAGATCAACCGGGATGCCGATGCCTTCCTCGGGCGACTGGAAGACGATGAAGGTGGCCGTGGCGCCGGAGCGGAAGGTCTTCAGCAATTCGTCTTCGAGCACGACTTCTGCATAGCAGCCATCGGAGAAGCAGCGCACGAAGTAGGCGCGGCCGATATCCTTGCCGTCGACATTGAGGCCGAGGCCGTTCGGCAGCAGGACGCCGAGCGGGGCGAGCACGCGCAGGATCTTCGCCTTGCGATCCGCCGTCTTCAAGACGACGACCGACAGGCCGACTTCCGGCCGGTCTTCGGCAATGACGTTCTGCATCAGCGCACACTGGTCGGTGGATGCGCCGGCCGGCTGATCGCAAACGATCGACCACGCGCCGTGATTGGACTTGACTGTGCCGGGGGTTCCGGCGGGCTGCTGGGCCAGGCTCTGAGCGGGGAGGGCGAGAACGGCAAGGCCGAAGGCGGCGAAGGCCGACAGTCGCGAAAAGAGGGGCAGGCCCATGTAAACCTCAAAACGTCGAATCATCAGGGCTATTCTTGAAGCGCGCGGGAATAAATGAAAAGCCCCGCGGAGCACATTCCAGCGTCATATGGCGGAAATTGGACGGGTAAACGCCCCCATCCTGTGTGTTGCCGCGCCGGCCGCGTGCAATCGCCGCTATAGGCGCGGAAGAGGTCATATAAGTCGATTCGTGACGGCTTCTAAGGGGTGCCTGTGTGAAAAGATGCGTTTGTGCAAAAATGCCGCACGGGGTTGATTGGTCAGATGTTGCGGCATCGGACAAACTGTGGTTTGAAGCGCAGCAGTATCGCAGGGATTCTGCGTTCCGGTTTGATCCTGATCAAGCGCATTGGGGAGACACATTGTGAAAAACAAGGCTTATGCAGTTCTGGCAGCGCTTGCCTGTCTGCTTTTTGCTTCTAGCGCCTTTGCTGACAAGCCTGTCGAATGGCAGACGAATCTTCAGCCGGCCGCTACGGGCATCATGGAAGAAATCACGTGGTTTGAGCATTACACCCTGTGGTTCATCATTCCGATCACCCTCTTCGTTCTCCTCCTGCTGATCATCGTCGTGGTCAAGTTCCGTGAAGGTGCCAACCCGGTTCCCTCGAAGACCAGCCACAACACCGCGATCGAAGTCATCTGGACCGTCGGTCCGGTTATCGTGCTGCTTTTCCTCGCCATTCCGTCCTTCCAGCTCCTGACTGCGCAGCTCACGCCGCCGGCCAATCCGGATCTGACGGTCAAGGCGACCGGCAACCAGTGGTACTGGTCCTATGAATATGAGGTCGGCGAAAGCCCGCTCTCCTTCGACAGCCTGCTGATGAAGGAAGAAGATCGCGCCGCCCTCGGCAAGGAAGACAAGAAGGAATATCCGCGCCTGCTCGCTGTCGACAACGAAGTTGTCGTTCCGGTCGGCAAGACGGTTCGTCTCCTCGTCACCGCCGCCGACGTGATCCATGCCTTCGCAATGCCTGCCTTCGGCGTGAAGATCGATGCCGTTCCCGGTCGCCTGAACGAAACCTGGTTCAAGGCTGACCGCGAAGGCCTCTACTACGGCCAGTGTTCCGAGCTCTGCGGCAAGGATCACGCCTACATGCCGATCGCCATCCGCGTTGTTTCGCAAGAAAAATACGACACCTGGCTCGCAGCCGCCGCTACCAATCTCGGCGATGCGAACAAGGCGCTCATGGCGTCCATCGAAGCGGCCAAGACCGTCGACGTCGCCGCTAACGCCGCACAGTAATCGGAAGGGGAGCTCGACCCATGGCTGGAACAGCCGTTCATCACGATCAACGCCATGATCACTCCGATCATGGCCACGCAGACCATGCGCACAAGCCTCTGAGCTTCTTCCAGCGCTGGTTCCTGTCGACCAACCACAAGGACATCGGCACGCTGTACCTGATCTTCGCGATCATCGCGGGTATCATCGGTGGCACGCTTTCGGTGTTCATGCGCGCCGAACTGCAGGAGCCCGGCATCCAGATCTTCCACGGTCTGGCACAGATGGTCTACGGCTTCGAGGGCGATGCTGCCATCGACGGCGGCAAGCACATGTTCAACGTGTTCACGACCGCGCACGCGCTCATCATGATCTTCTTCATGGTCATGCCGGCGCTGATCGGCGGTTTCGCCAACTGGATGGTGCCGATCATGATCGGTGCGCCGGACATGGCGTTCCCGCGCATGAACAACATCTCCTTCTGGCTGATCGTCCCGGCCTTCCTGCTGGTGCTGCTGTCGATGTTCGTCGAGGGGCCGGCCGGTGCCTACGGCGCAGGCGGCGGGTGGACGGTCTATCCGCCATTCTCGACATCGGGCATGCCCGGGCCGGCCATGGATTTCGTGATCCTCGGCCTGCACATCGCCGGTGCATCCTCGATCCTCGGTGCGATCAACTTCATCACCACGATCCTGAACATGCGCGCTCCGGGCATGACGCTGCACAAGATGCCGCTGTTCGCCTGGTCGGTACTGATCACCGCCTTCCTGCTGCTGCTCTCGCTGCCGGTTCTGGCAGGCGGCATCACCATGCTGCTCACCGACCGCAACTTCGGCACGGCCTTCTTCGCGCCTGAGGGCGGCGGCGACCCGATCCTGTTCCAGCACCTGTTCTGGTTCTTCGGTCACCCGGAAGTGTACATCCTGATCCTGCCGGGCTTCGGCATCATCAGCCACATCGTCTCCACCTTCTCGCGCAAGCCGATCTTCGGCTACCTCGGCATGGCCTACGCCATGGTCGCGATCGGCGCCGTCGGCTTCATCGTGTGGGCGCACCACATGTACACCGTCGGCATGTCGCTCGACACGCAGCGCTACTTCGTCTTCGCGACGATGGTCATCGCTGTTCCGACCGGCGTTAAGATCTTCTCGTGGATCGCGACGATGTGGGGCGGTTCGATCCGCTTCACGACCCCGATGGTCTGGGCGATCGGCTTCATCTTCCTGTTCACCGTCGGTGGCGTCACGGGCGTTCAGCTCGCCAATGCCGGCCTCGACCGCTCGCTGCACGACACCTACTACGTGGTTGCTCACTTCCACTACGTTCTGTCGCTCGGCGCCGTCTTCGCCATCTTCGCTGCCTGGTACTACTGGTTCCCGAAGATGTCGGGCTACATGTACTCCGAGTTCATCGGCAAGCTGCACTTCTGGGTCATGTTCATCGGCGTGAACCTGATCTTCTTCCCGCAGCACTTCCTGGGCCTCGCCGGCATGCCGCGCCGCTACATCGACTACCCGGATGCCTTTGCCGGATGGAACATGGTTTCGTCCTACGGTTCCTACATCGCGGCCGTCGGCGTCTTGATCTTCCTCTTCGGCGTCGTCGAAGCCTTCGCCAAGAAGCGCGTCGCTGGCGACAACCCGTGGGGCGAGGGTGCGAACACTCTGGAATGGCAGCTTTCTTCGCCGCCGCCGTTCCACCAGTGGGAGCAGCTCCCGCGCATCAAGTGACGGGCAACGAACAGAAGCCGCCGGTTCCGGCGGCTTCACCCCGCCGGGAAACCGGCGATACGCGGCCCTTGCGGCCGGGACTAAATCAGGGACAGGACATGACGGTCATCGACAATCACGAAGCAGTCGGCATGGAAGGCGTACCGCGTCTGTCCGAAGCCTCTGCGCGCGATTATTTCGAGCTTCTGAAGCCGCGTGTCATGTCCCTCGTCGTCTTCACGGCGCTCGCAGGCTTGGTACTCGCGCCCGGCCATATCAATCCCTTCATCGGTTTCATCGCCATTCTTTGCATCGCCGTCGGCGCAGGCGCGTCCGGTGCGCTGAACATGTGGTATGACGCCGATATCGATGCGGTCATGAGCCGTACCGCCAAGCGCCCGATCCCGGCAGGCAAGATCCTGCCGCAGGAAGCGCTGGCTTTCGGTCTGACGCTCTCTGCCTTTTCCGTGATCATCCTCGGGCTCGCCGTCAATTGGCTCGCAGCCGGGTTGCTCGCCTTCACGATCTTCTTCTACGCGGTCATCTACACGATGTGGCTGAAGCGCTCGACGCCGCAGAACATCGTCATCGGCGGTGCGGCCGGTGCTTTCCCGCCGATGATCGGCTGGGCTTGCGTCACCGGCGCCGTGTCGATCGAGAGCATCGTTCTCTTCCTTATCACCTTCCTTTGGACGCCGGCGCATTTCTGGGCGCTCGCGCTCTTCAAGATGGGCGACTACGGCGCCGTCGGCGTGCCGATGATGCCGAATGTCTGCGGTCAGGCGACCACCAAGAAGCAGATCGTCATCTATGCCGTGCTGACTGCGCTCATCGGTATCTGTCCCACCTTGCTCGGCTTCGCGAGCATCGGTTACGGCCTCGTGGCAACGGCACTCGGCCTCGGCTTCATCTGGTATTCGATCGGCGTGCTGCGCATGCCGGAAGCGGATGAGCGCATGCTGCCGGCCAAGAAGCTGTTCGCCTTCTCGATCATATATCTGTTCGTGATCTTTTCCGCCCTGATGGCGGATCACCTGATCGTCAATATCTGGCTGAATGCCGGGAGTATTGTCTGATGGAAACCGTCAAGCTCACTGAAGCCCAGAAGAAGTCGCGTCGCGGCCGCAACATTGCGCTCGGCTTCGTCCTCTTCGGGCTCGTCGTCCTCTTCTACATCGTCACGCTGATCAAGTTCGGCAACGGCATGGTCAACTGAGGCGGGATGGCATGACGAATTCACTGGAAACCACGCCGAAGCAGCGCTCGAACCGAGTCGTCGTCGGCACCTGCCTCGCCTTCGTCGCCGGCATGGTCGGCATGGCCTATGCAGCCGTGCCGCTCTACGACATGTTCTGCCGCGTCACCGGCTATAACGGGACGACGCAGCGTGTCGAGCAGGCTTCCGATGTGATCCTGGACGAGAAGGTGAAGGTCACCTTCGACGCGAACACCTCGGGCGGTCTGCCCTGGGAGTTCAAGCCGGTCCAGCGCGACATCGATATCCGCATCGGCGAAACGGTGCAGGTGATGTACCGGGCGAAGAACCTGTCGTCGAAGCCGACGACGGGCCAGGCGACCTTCAACGTCACGCCGATGCAGGCTGGTGCCTATTTCAACAAGGTACAGTGCTTCTGCTTCACCGAGACGACGCTGCAGCCGGGAGAGGAGATGGAGATGCCGGTGGTATTCTTCGTCGACCCGGACATCGTCAAGGCGGTGGAGACCAAGGACATCAAGACGTTGACGCTTTCCTACACCTTCTACCCGCGCGAACCGTCGAAACCGGTGGCGCAGGTGAAGACGGAAGAGAACAAACTTTGACTGGAGGTCCTTTTCGGCTATGCCGGAAAGGCGACAAGAGAGAGACTTATCGGGGATTACTGACATGGCCGGTGCGCATCAGAAGAATCACGACTACCACATCATCGACCCGAGCCCCTGGCCGTTGCTTGCCTCGATCGGCGCCTTCGTCATGGCGTTCGGCGGCATTTGCTACATGCGCTACCTCGCGGGCAGCTCGCTGAAGATCTTCGGCTTCGAGCTCGCCAACGTCTGGATCCTGCTCGCCGGTCTGATCATCGTTCTCTACACCATGTTCGGCTGGTGGTCGGACACGGTAAAGGAAGCGCACGAAGGTCACCACACCCGCGTCGTGTCGCTGCACCTGCGCTACGGCATGATCATGTTCATCGCTTCGGAAGTGATGTTCTTCGTCGCTTGGTTCTGGGCCTTCTTCGATGCGAGCCTTTTCGCCGGCGAAGCCATCCAGACCGCGCGTACAACCTTCACTGGAGGCGTCTGGCCGCCGAAGGGCATCGAAGTGCTCGACCCGTGGCATCTGCCGCTTTACAACACCGTCATCCTGCTGCTTTCGGGCACGACGGTCACCTGGGCGCACCACGCGCTGCTGCACAACGACCGCAAGGGTCTCGTCTCCGGCCTGACGCTGACGGTCGCCCTCGGCGTGCTGTTCTCCTTCGTCCAGGGCTACGAATATGCCCACGCTCCGTTTGCCTTCAAGGACTCGATCTACGGCGCGACCTTCTTCATGGCGACCGGCTTCCACGGCTTCCACGTTCTGGTCGGCACGATCTTCCTGCTCGTCTGCCTGTTCCGTGCGCTCCGCGGCGACTTCACCCCGAAGCAGCACTTCGGCTTCGAAGCGGCGGCCTGGTACTGGCATTTCGTTGACGTCGTCTGGCTGTTCCTCTTCTTCTCCATCTACATCTGGGGTAGCTGGGGTGCACCGATCGCTCACGGCTAATTCCGCGAGCATCTGACTGTAGCGAACAAGGCGGTTGCAGCCATGCAGCCGCCTTGTTCTTTTGATTGCCTGCTGCCAGTGAAGCGAGATAGGTCGACCCGGGCGGCATGATCATGATCCACGGCAGCCCAATTATTTCGGCTGGTTGGCGTTTTTGACGCAGCGGTTCGATTGGACGGACGGCCGCATTGCGGTTACCAATGCCGAAATGGATGAAATCTGGGCGATGGTGCCCAACAACACACCGATCGAGATCAAGCCGTGAGCGAAGACAAAGCACATTTCCCGCCGGTGGATCCGGTAATGACCGGCATCAAGGGGCTTTGCCCGCGTTGCGGCCAGGGCAAGCTGTTCGACGGGTTCCTCAAGGTCAAGCCGGCCTGCACGAATTGTGACCTGGACTACCGCTTCGCCGATTCCGGCGACGGCCCGGTGGTCTTCGTCATCCTGATCGTCGGCTTTGTCGTCGTCGGTGCGGCGCTTTGGGCGGAGATCAACTTCAACCCGCCGCTCTGGCTGCATTTCCTGTTGTGGATCCCGCTTGCGACCATCCTCAGCCTTGGGCTGACACGCATGCTCAAGGGCGTCTTGATCAACCTGCAGTACCGCAACAATGCGCGCTCGGGCGAAATCGACCGTGGTTGAGCTCGAGAGCAGGAGGAAGCGGGGCCTTTTCGGACGTCTCGCTGCCTTTGTTTTGCTGGCCGTCGCCTTCGCCATCCTTGTCTCCCTCGGCACCTGGCAGATGCAGCGGCTGCACTGGAAGGAAGGCCTGCTCACGGCGATCCAGGAGCGCCGGTCGGCGCCTCCGGTGTCGATCGGCGAAATCGAGAAGATGCTCGCAGACGGGATCGACATCGACTACCGCACCGTCACGGTTACGGGCACCTTCGATCACAGCAAGGAGCGGCACTTCTTCGCGACCTATGACAGCCGCACTGGCTACTACGTCTTCACGCCGTTGACTTTGGACGATGGCCGCTTCCTCTTCGTCAATCGTGGTTTTGTTCCCTTCGAACAGAAGGATTCGTCGACCCGTCTTGCTGGCGAGCTTCCGGCCTTCGTCGGCATTCATGGCCTTGCACGATCGAAGCTTGACCAGAAGCCGTCGTCGCTCGTTCCGGAAAACGACCTCGCCAAGAACATCTTCTACTGGAAGGATCTCGACACGATGGCGTCGTCCGTCGGGCTTCCCGCCGACAAGGTGGTGCCGCTGTTTGTCGATGCCGATGCGACGCCCAATCCCGGTGGCCTGCCGATCGGCGGCGTTACCCAGTTCGATCTGCCCAACAACCATCTCCAATACGCGCTGACCTGGTATGGATTGGCGGCAGCATTGGTGCTGGTCAGCGGTCTCTACCTGGTGCGCCGCGGGCGATAGCCGCGCAGCCGGCGCCGTGCTAACCCTGTTGAAGGGATCGACGGCAGGGAACAATGATGGCGATCATCGCAAACTCTCTGATTGCCTTGACGGCACTGCTGCATGTCGGCTTTCTCGTGCTCGAGATGTTTCTGTGGACCGGGCCGCGGGGGAGGGCGGTCTTCCGCATGACGCCAGAGCAGGCGGAGACGACGCGGGTGCTCGCCGCAAACCAGGGGCTCTACAACGGTTTTCTTGCGGCCGGCCTGTTCTGGTCATTGATCCAGTCGGAACCGGCCTTTGCCTTCGAACTGAAGGTGTTCTTCCTTGTGTGCGTGATCGTTGCCGCTATATATGGCGCGTGGTCGGTCAAGCCGCGCATCCTCCTGATCCAGGGCGGCCCGGCGATCGCAGCGCTTGTTTTCGTTTTAATGGCATCCTGATCCATGGCATCATCAGCGGCAGCAAAATCCCCGATCACCATTCGCCTCTGCGGGCCGCGCGGCTTCTGTGCCGGCGTCGACCGGGCGATCCAGATCGTCGTCCTGGCGCTGAAGGAGTTCGGCGCACCCGTCTATGTCCGCCACGAGATCGTTCACAACCGCTATGTCGTCGAAGGTCTCGAGGCCAAGGGAGCGATCTTCGTCGAAGAACTCGACGAGATCCCGCCGGAGCACCGCAAGCAGCCGGTCGTCTTTTCTGCGCACGGCGTGCCGAAATCGGTGCCCGCAGATGCGGATGCCCGCAATCTCTTCTATCTCGACGCCACCTGCCCGCTGGTCTCCAAGGTCCACAAGCAGGCGATGCGCCATCACCGTCTCGGCCGCCACGTCGTGCTGATCGGCCATGCCGGCCACCCGGAGGTGATCGGCACCATGGGGCAATTGCCTGAAGGCGCCGTGTCGCTGGTCGAGACGGTCGAGGATGCCGACGTCTACCAGCCGCCGGATCCGGACAATCTCGGCTTCGTCACCCAGACGACCTTGTCGGTCGACGACACGGCCGGCGTCATCAAGCGGCTGCACGAACGCTTTCCGAACCTGACGGCGCCAGCGGCCGATTCGATCTGCTACGCCACCACCAACCGCCAGGAGGCGGTGAAACAGGCAGCCCCCGGCTGCGATCTGTTCCTGATCGTCGGCGCGCCCAATTCGTCCAACTCCAAGCGCCTCGTCGAAGTGGCGCTGAAGGCTGGCGCGAAGAAATCCGTGCTGGTCCAGCGCGCGTCGGAGATCGACTGGGCCGAGATGGGCGATATCTCGACGGTGGGTCTCTCGGCCGGCGCCTCGGCGCCCGAAGTGATCGTCAACGAAATCATCGAGGCATTCCGCGAGCGCTACGACGCGAGGGTGGAACTCGCCGACACGGTCGAGGAGAACGAGAACTTCCTCGTCAACCGCGAGATCCGCCACGTGCCGCTGACCGCCGCCGACATGGCCTTCGTCAACGGCGAATAACCCGCACTTCTTGCCGCATTTTCTTGAAAGTGGAAGACCTTGGCAGTTTACACCGATATCACGGAAGACGATCTCTCCCGCTTTCTCACCGCCTATGACGTCGGCCAACTGACCTCCTACAAGGGGATTGCCGAAGGCGTCGAGAATTCCAATTTCCTGCTGCACACGACCAAGGGCTCCTACATTCTCACGCTTTACGAAAAGCGGGTGAACGCCGATGACCTGCCGTTCTTCCTGGGGCTGATGCATCATCTGGCGGAGCGGGGGCTGTCCTGCCCGCTGCCGCTGCCGCGGGCCGATGGCAAGCTGCTCGGTGAGCTCTCCGGCCGTCCGGCTGCCGTCATCTCCTTCCTCGAGGGCATGTGGTTGAGAAAGCCCGAGGCAAAGCACTGCCACGAAGTCGGCAGGGCGCTTGCCGCCATGCATCTTGCCGGCGAAGGCTTCGCGCTGAAGCGCGCCAACGCGCTTTCGGTCGCCGGCTGGCGGCCGCTCTGGGTCAATTCCGAGGCGCGTGCGGACGAGGTGCAGGCGGGTCTCAAGAACGAGATATCGGCGGAGCTCGAACACCTCGAAAGCCACTGGCCGAAATCCCTGCCGGAAGGCGTCATCCACGCCGATCTCTTCCCGGACAACGTCTTCTTCCTCGGAGACCGGCTGTCCGGCCTGATCGATTTCTATTTCGCCTGCAACGACTACCTCGCCTATGACGTCGCCGTGTGCCTCAATTCCTGGTGCTTCGAAAAGAACGGCTCCTACAACATCACCAAGGGCATGGCGATGCTTTCGGGCTATGAGAGCGTACGCAAGCTGACGCCGGCCGAGGTCGACGCGCTGCCGCTGCTCTGCCGCGGCTCGGCGCTGCGCTTCTTCCTGACGCGGCTCTACGATTGGCTGATGACGCCTGCCGGCGCGCTCGTGGTCAAGAAAGACCCGCTCGAATACCTGACGAAGATCCGCTTTCACCGCGCCATCGCTTCGAGCGCGGAATACGGCCTGAAACGCGAAGAGGGCCGGGTATGAAACACGTCGACATCTTCACGGACGGGGCCTGCTCCGGCAATCCGGGGCCGGGCGGTTGGGGCGCGGTGCTGCGCTACGGCGAGGTGGAAAAGGAACTCTCCGGCGGCGAGGCCGAGACCACCAACAACCGCATGGAACTGCTGGCGGCGATCTCGGCGCTCGATGCGCTGAAGAGCGCCTGCGAGGTCGATCTCCATACCGACAGCAAATATGTGATGGACGGCATTTCCAAGTGGATCCACGGCTGGAAGAAGAACGGCTGGAAGACCGCGGACAAGAAACCGGTGAAAAACGGCGAGCTCTGGCAGCGGCTGGATGAAGCCAATCGCCGTCACAAGGTGACCTGGCACTGGGTCAAGGGCCATGCCGGCCACCCGGAGAATGAGCGCGCCGACGAGCTCGCCCGCAAGGGCATGGAACCCTACAAGAAGGGGCGCCGTTCGGACTCTCTCCTCGTGAAATGAAAAACGGGCCGTAGGGGCCCGTTTCCATTTGCATCTACTTCTGCGCTCAGAGCTGTTCGAGCATCGCGGCGGCGCCCGAGACGGTTGCCTGGCCCGGGCTTTCTTCGAGATTGAGCGACTTCACTACGCCATCTTCCACCAGCATCGAATAGCGCTTCGAGCGCACGCCGAGCGTGCCGGCGGAGAGGTCGATGTCCATGCCGAGCGCCTTGGTGAAGGCGGCGTTCCAGTCGGAGAGGAAATGGATCTTGCCCATGCCGCCAGACGCAGTTGCCCAGGCGCCCATCACATGCAGGTCGTTGACGGAGACCACGGCGATATCGTCGATGCCGCGGGCAAGGATCGCGTCGCGGTTCTCGAGGTAGCCCGGCAGGTGGTTGAGAGAGCAGGTGGGCGTGAAGGCACCGGGAACGGCGAAGAGCACGACGCGCTTGCCCGCGAAGAGCTGATCGGTGGTGACCTCCACCGGACCATCGGCGGTTTTTTCCTTGAAGGTTGCGGCTGGCAGTTTGTCTCCGACGGCGATGGTCACGGCACTCTCCTTGCGTTGCTTGCGTCTTCGCTTCTCCGCTCGTGGCGGAGAACCTGCGGGACTATAGATGCGGCCTAATCAAAGGCAAGGGTCGTCTCCATGCTGCGGCCCTTCGCGCGTATGGTGACAACGATCGGCTTGCCCTTGAGTTCCTTGTCCTTGCCGCGGAGCCGGACCGGGACGGTCGCGCCGAGACCGGTCTCGCCCTCCGTCGTGATTTCGGGCTTGCCGAAGGAAACACCGGATGGGCCGGCCAGGAACAGTTCTGGATGGTCATTGCCATCGGGCAAATGAAAGGAAAGGTTCAGCACGGCCTTGTCCGCATCGTAGTGGCTTGCCGTGACGGCAAAGTCGCCGGAAGGTGCCTCCGGCAATGCGGCGATCGCGTCATCGATGCGCGCGCCGTCGAGCGGATTGTCCAGATCACCCTGCTTCAGCGCCAGCGTCAACTCGCCCTGAACCGGGATGCAGATATCCTCGCAGATCCCGAGAAACACCGAGGCGCGAATATTGACGTCGCCCGCGCCTTGGACGCGCCTCAGCGTCAGCGGAAAAGCGACCGGCCTGTCGTAACCGACATAGCGCACCACGCCGTCGTCGAACGTCTTCGGCACCGGGAAGCCGATCTTCTCGAGCACGACGCCGCTCGTCGGGTCGATCGTCACCTGCGGGGGAATGCCGTTTGCGCCCGGTTCGCGCCAATAGGTCTTCCAGCCGGCATTGAGCTTGACCTCCAGCGTTGCCGGGATCGTACCGTCCTGCTTGGGCTGGGCCGCGACCAGGCGGACCATGCCGCCCGGGGAGGTGACCCACTCGCTGGTGGCCGCCTGTGTCGCCACCGGAAGAAAAAAAGCGGCGATGAGGCTTGCCGCGCCAATGAACTGGGCCATGTTCTGATATGTGGAGTGCTGGATCATGCCAGAAGCAATACCGCCTTTGCCGGCGAGGCTCCAGACGCTCCAAAGAGAGCGATGATCATAATCGCTTGATCGGACACGGCGAAGTGAACGTCGTGCGTGCAATATTTCCGGACCGCGACGCTGAGGCGCTTTTCATTTCGCGGCGAATTGATAGGCTGTTCCCATGATGTCGACTCCGATGGCGCAGAAGAGACGGGAGCGAGGTTTTCTTGACGGTCAGTTCCTGATCGCCATGCCGGGAATGTTTGATGCCAATTTCGCCCGCACGGTCATCTTCATCTGCGCCCATTCGGACGATGGCGCGATGGGCTTCGTGCTCAATCGACCTCAGCAACTGACCTTTCCGGACGTGCTGCTCCATCTCGATATCCTCGACGAGGAAGAGGCGATCCGCCTTCCGCAGATGACACGGGATTTCCAGATTCAGGCCGGCGGGCCGGTCGAGACCGGGCGCGGCTTCGTGCTGCATTCCGACGACTATCTGAGCGATTCCAGCATCCCCGTCAGCGACGATATCTGCCTCACCGCGACGCTCGATATCGTCCGCGCCATTTCGCGCGGGGAGGGGCCGGTCAAGGCGACGATGATGCTCGGCTATGCCGGGTGGGGACCGGGGCAACTCGAAGCGGAAATCACCCAGAACGGCTGGCTCACATGTCCGGCGCGTGAGGAACTGATCTTCGACAGGGCGCTGGACGACAAATACGACCGGGCGCTGGCCCTGATGGGCGTGTCGGCCGCGATGCTCTCCGCGGATGCTGGCCACGCCTGATTGTCGGATCAGCCCGCCTTCTTCAGAACATTCATGCTGAAAAGCAAAGCCCGCCGGGTGGTTGCCTGACGGGCTTTGGACGATGGTGTGCTGCTCGCTGAGCGGCGTCGCCTTGCGGAACTCACGCCCGCTTCATCAGCGGAAAGCGTTCCTTCAGCAGCCGCTGGATCGATTCCGAGCCGATGGGCGGTCCGAAGAGGAAGCTCTGGCCGTAGTCGCAGCCCATCTGCGAAAGCTGGATTGCGTCGTCCTCGGATTCGATACCCTCGGCTACCACCTGCATATCGAGCTCACGCGCCATGGTGATCACCGAGCGCAGGAGAATGCCGCGCTTGTCGCTCGGGTCGCGCACCAGTGCCTTGTCGATCTTGATCGTGTCGAAGGGGAAACGCGTGAGGTAGGACAGCGACGAATGGCCGGTACCGAAGTCGTCGAGCGCCAGTTTCAGGCCGGCCTCTTTCAGTTTTTCGAGGACGAGACGGGCCTGCTCGGGGTTTTCCATCACGAGCGATTCCGTCAATTCCATCTTCACCTTGTCCGGATCGCAGCGGTTCTTGGTGAGGATGGCGCGGACGTCGTCATAGAGCTCGTTGTTGAGAAGCTGCGCGCTCGAAAGGTTGATCGACACGAAGATCGGCAGGTCGCCGGTCTGGAGCTGCCATTCCGTCAGATCGCTCGTCGCCTTGTCGAAAGCGAACATTCCGAGCTGGCTGATGAGGTCCGAATTTTCGGCAATCGGAATGAACTCGGTCGGGGAGATATTGCCGCGCTTCGGATGATCCCAGCGCATCAGCGCCTCGAAGCCGGCGATCTCCGCGTCGCTCAATCGAACGATCGGCTGGTAGACCAGCGAGAGCTCCTTGCGTTCGATCGCCCGCTTGAGGTCGGCTTCGAGCTGGAGCCGGTCCGAGCCGGACGTGCGGAAGGCAGGGCGGAAGGGTTCGACGCGATTGCCACCTTCCTTCTTCGCCCGGAACATGGCGAGCTCGGCGTCGTCGAGCAGGCCTGCAGCGCTTTGCTCCTGGTCGAGCCAGGAAACGAGGCCGATCGATGCCGTCAGGTTGATTTCGCGGTTGCCGTAGTTGAGCGGCACCATGATCGCCTTGCTCACCGCGTCGGCGAAATCCGCGACCTTGGCGGGGTCGCGCTCGGACATCAGGATCAGACCGAACTGGTCGCCGCCGAGGCGGGCAAGCGTGTCCTGCGGGCGCAGGAGCCGGCGCAGGCGCCGGGTCAAGGCGATCAAGATGTTGTCGCCGGCGGCGATGCCCAGGAGGTCGTTGACCTGCTTGTAGCGGTCGATGTCGATTGCCAGCACCGTCGGACGGACCGAATTGCTGCCGTCGGCCATCAGCAGCATCGCCTGCAGCCGGTCGAGGAAGACCTGACGGTTCGGAAGGCCGGTCAGATTGTCGAGCAGCGCATTGTGCAGCAGCCGCTCGACGGAATTGCGCTGCTCGGTGATGTCGATGATCGTGCCGACGCAGCGGATGATCTCGCCGTTGGCGCCGAGTACCGGCCGGGCGCGGATGGCGAGCCAGTGGTAATGGCCGTCTTCGGCGCGCACGCGAAATTCGTGGTTGAGCTTGCCGCGGCGGCGCTCCAGAAGCACGTCCAGGGTCGCCCGGAAACGGTCGCGGTCGTCGGGATGCAGGCGCGGCAACCAGTTGCGCAAGGGGCCGTGCATGCTGCCGAGCGACAGTCCGAGCTGGGTCGAAATATCGGGCATGGTCACCACCCGATCGCGGGCGACATCCCAGTCCCAGACGGTGTCGCCGGAGCCGGTGAGCGCCAGCGACTGGCGCTCGAGATCGGAGAACAGGCCCTGCTGGTAGCCGCTGCCGGCAACCGCATGTTGCATGACGGTGAAGCCGATCAGCAGCACGATGAGGACGAGACCGCCGCCGAGCGCCGGCTGCACGATGTCGTTGGCGAGCTGGCCGGTGACGGTCAGCCACGCGCCGAAGAGCCAGACGAGGATGAGCAGCCAGGCAGGTACCAGAAGGATAGCACGGTCGTAGCGGTTGAAGCCGAGATAGGCGATCAGCACGATCCCGACCGTTCCGGTCAAAGCGAAGGAGAGGCGGGCGATGCCGGACGCGATCGCCGGATCATAGACGGCGACGCCGAAGAGCAGGCCGAGGCCGAGGATCCAGGCGAGCGTGGCGTAACCCAGATGCTGATGCCAGCGGTTGAGATTGAGATAGGTGAACAGGAAGATCACGAGGCCCGCCGCCAGGAAGACCTCGGTGCCCGCTCGCCATATTCGCTCGTCGCCGGCCGTAACGCTGATGAGCTTCGACAGGAAGCCGAAATCGACACAGATATAGGCGAGAACCGCCCAGGCGAGTGCCGCCGTTGCCGGCAGCATCGACGTTCCCTTGACGACGAAGAGGATGGTCAGGAACACCGCGAGCAGGCCGGCAATGCCGAGCACGATGCCGCGATAGAGCGTGAAGGCGTTGACCGTATCCTTGTAGGAATCCGGCTCCCACAGGTAGATCTGCGGCAGTTCCGGCGTCGCCAGTTCTGCGACGAAGGTGATGATGACGCCCGGCGCCAGCGTGATGCGGAAGACGTCCGCCTCGTCGCTCGGTTCCCGGCTGAGCGCGAAACCTTCGCTGGGGGTGATCGACAGGATGCGCTTGGAGCCGAGGTCCGGCCAGAAGAGCTTGGAATTCACCAGCCGGAAATGCGGCGCGACGATCACGCGGTCGAGCGGTTCGGCCGAAACGTTGGCGAGCGCGAACACGGCCCAGTCGCCCTGATGGTCCTCGCTGCTGGAGCGCACCTCGATGCGGCGCACGATGCCGTCGGTTCCGGGCGCCGTCGAGACCTGGAAGGCTTCGTTGCGGCCGCTGTAGATTTCGGTCGTCGCCGTCAGGTCGAGTGCGGTGTCCTCGCGCGAGATCTTCACCGGCTCCAGAGCCTGGGCCGCACCGCCGAGCGCGCAGAAAAACGTCGTGAGCGTAATCAGAAACGCTGCCAGCTTCGAGGCTGACCAGGCGAAGGGCGAGCGGGTTAGAGGCATCAAAGGGGCATATTCCTGTTCGGTAGGGCATCGTCGGACAGGAGAGAAAAGAGCACGTGGTCCCGCCACTGGCCATTGATTCTCAAGTACTGTCTTAAGTAGCCTTCACGCTCAAAACCGGCCTTTTCAAGGAGCCGGATGCTTCTTGAGTTGTCCGGAATACAGGCTGCTTCGATACGGTGCAACTCAAGGGTCGAAAAGATGTAGGGAATGGCGAGCCTGAGGGCCGCGTACATATGGCCCTTGCCGGCGTGGCGTTCGCCCATCCAATAGCCGATCATGCAGTTTTGCCCGGCGCCGCGGCGGATATGGCCGATCGTCAGTCCCCCGAGCAGCATCTCGTCTGGCTTGTGGAAAAGAAAGAGCGGCACCGCCTGGCCGGAGGAATATTCCTGCTCGTTGCGGATGACCCGGCTGCGAAAGGCGCTCTCGGTCATCTCGTCGGGACGCCAGGTTGGCTCCCAAGGTTCGAGGAAGGCGCGGCTCTCGCTTCTCAGCTGATACCACTGGCGATAATCGGCGTAGCGCGGGAGCCGCAGCAGGTAGTTCTGATCGGCGATTTCGATCGTCTCCGGCTGCCGCGACAGGAACCGAAAAACCGATCGTGTCATTGCTGCCTCCGAGGCCGTCCAGTTTGCGTGCGGGGATCCTCTATCGTCCGCCCGGCAGCGCGCCTTTGCGCTGTCACGAACCGAAACGTTGCACAACTTTGCGCGCAAATCGAATCCGATTTTGCGAAAAGACGCAAAGACTTCACCATTTCGAGTACGGTGCTGGCGTCCCTCGGCGGCCGAGAGCGATTCCAGGAAAAGTGGCGATCGCTTTTCCGCCAGGAATTGCCCGGCCTCGAAAAGGCAAGATCATTTCACGGTTTCGATGAAAGCATGAAATGACCTACAGCGCCGCGTGTCTGATGAGACGCGCAAAGGTCGCTGTGGCACTTTGATTTGTTGCATGTCTTCGTCCTCAAATCGAGGTCGGAGACATGCAGTCGGGCCCGTTTAGCTGGCGACGGCGTGCGGAACGGTGGCCTTGCCGGTCAAGGACGACAGGATATCGCCCATCGGGGCAAGCTGCTCCAGCGGGCCGATGGCCGAAAGCGTCGGCGTCGTGTCGAAGAACAACCGGCCGGCGAGGTCGGTCAGACGCTCGATGGTGATGCCGGAGAGGCGCTCCATCAGCTCTTCGTTCGGGATCGGGCGGCCGTAGAGCATCATCTGGCGGGCAATCTGGCCGGCCCGGGCCGCCGGGCTTTCCTGGCCCATCAGCAACTGCGCGCGGATCTGGGCGCGGGCCCGCTCGATTTCCTGCTGCTCGATGTTCATCGAGGATTTGCGCAGTTCGTCGACGATAACGGGCATCAGCTCCGGCAGGTTCTCGCCGCCGGTGGCCGCGTGCACCCCGAAGATACCGGTATCGGAAAAGCCCCAATGGAAGGCGTAGACCGAATAACAGAGGCCGCGATGCTCGCGCACTTCCTGGAAGAGGCGTGAGGACATGCCGCCGCCGAGGATGTTGGCGAGGATCTGCGAACAGTAGAAGTCGCGGGCGTGATAGGCCTTGCCCTCGAAGCCGAGCAGGACCTGTGCATCCATCAGGTCGCGCGTCTCGCGGCTGTCGCCGCCCGTGTAGCGGGCGACTTCGAGCACCGGCGCCGCGATCGGTGTGCGCGGAAGGGTCGAGAAGCGCTCCTCCACCTGGCGCACGAAAGCCTCGTGCTCGACGGCACCGGCCGCGACCACGAACATGCGGTCGGTCGTGTAGTTGCGGCCGAGATATTGGCGGATCTGATCGGCAGAAAACGACATGACCGTGTCGGGGGTACCGAGGATCGGCCGTCCGACGGTCTGGTTGCGATAGGCGGTCTCGGCGAAACGGTCGAAGACGACGTCGTCGGGCGTGTCGTCGGCGGCGCCGATCTCCTGCAGGATCACCTGTTTCTCGCGCCGCAGTTCCTCGTCGTCGAAGGTGGATTCGGTGAGGATGTCGGCGAGAATGTCGACCGCGAGCGGCACGTGATCCTTGAGCACGCGTGCATAGTAGGATGTCGTCTCGGTCGACGTGGCGGCGTTGACTTCGCCGCCGACATTTTCGATTTCTTCGGCAATCTGGCGGGCGGTGCGTCGCGCCGTGCCCTTGAAAGCCATGTGCTCCAGCAGGTGGGCAATGCCATGTTCGCCCAAGGTTTCATTGCGCGAACCGGATTTGATCCACACCCCGAGCGCCACGCTTTCGAGATGCGGCATCTGCTCGGTTACCACCGTCAACCCGGAAGGGAGCCGGGTGCACTCAACTTTCATCATACGTTTCTTCTCGTTCTTACCCCCGGAGACGGGTACGCTCGCCGATAAAGGTCTCGACGCTCTTCAGGTCCGGATCCAGGATATCGAAACGCTCCTCCCTGTTCATCAGGTCAGCAAGCCACGTCGGAAGCGCCGGGTCAATACCACTGGCCGATTTTACCGCGTCCGGGAATTTCGCCGGATGGGCGGTGGCGAGCGTCACCATGGGGGCGGACGGCTTCTCGTGCTTGGCAGCGACGAAGACGCCGACGGCGCTGTGCGGATCAAGCAGATAGCCGGTTTTTTCCAGCGTCTTGGCGATCGTCTTGGCCACCTCCTTCTCCGAGGCGCGGCCGGCGCGGAACTCCTTGCGGATGGCCTTCAGCGCCTTTTCGCGAATGGTGAAGGAACCGGACTGCTTGAGGTCGTCCATGGCCGAGCGCACTTCGCCCGGGTCGCGGTCGTTCGCCTCGAACAGCAACCGCTCGAAGTTCGACGAGATCTGGATGTCCATCGACGGCGCGGTCGTCGCCTTGACGTCGCGCATCTCGTAACGCCCGGTCTTCATAGTGCGGGCAAGGATGTCGTTCTCGTTGGTGGCGATCACCAGCTTGTCGATCGGCAGTCCCATGCGCTTGGCGACGTATCCTGCGAAGATATCGCCGAAGTTGCCGGTCGGGACCGTGAAGGAGATCTTGCGGTCCGGACCGCCGAGTGCCACCGCCGTGGTGAAGTAGTAGACGATCTGGGCCATGATGCGCGCCCAGTTGATCGAGTTGACGCCCGAAAGCTTGACGCGATCACGGAAGGCGGCGTCGTTGAACATGCCTTTGACGAGGTTCTGGCAGTCGTCGAAGTTGCCTCTGACGGCGATGGCGTGAACGTTCGATGCCTTTGACGTCGTCATCTGCCGCTGCTGCACTGGCGAAACCTTGCCGTGCGGGAAGAGGATGAAGATGTCGGTGCGTTCGCGGCCGGCGAAGGCGTCGATCGCGGCGCCCCCGGTGTCGCCAGAGGTCGCACCGACGATCGTGGCGCGCTCGCCGCGCTCGGCCAGCACATAGTCCATCAGCCGCGCAAGCAGTTGCATCGCCACGTCCTTGAAGGCGAGCGTCGAGCCGTGGAAGAGTTCCATGACGAAGGCGTTGGGCCCGGTCTGCACCAGCGGCGCTACCGCCGGATGGCGGAAGGTGGCGTAGGCTTCGTCGATCATTTCGCGGAACTTGGCCGCGGGGATCTCGCCATTGGTGAAGGGTTCGAGCACGGTGAACGCGATTTCCTGATAGGACTTGCCGCGTAAGCCCCGGATTTCCTTTTTGGAAAACTTCGGCCATTCCTTGGGGAGATAGAGACCGCCGTCGCGCGCCAGACCGGCAAGCAGCGCGTCGCAGAAGCCGAGAGGAGCGGCTTCGCCGCGCGTCGAGATATACTTCACCATGATTGTCCTTCGTCCCACCTCTAGGATTGCCGCGGCTTACAGCGCCGCGCGTCTTATCAGACGCGCAAAGGTCGCTGTAGCACTTTCAGTTGCTGCATGTTTCCTTAAATCGGCTACGATTTAAGGAAACATGCAGTAGAAAACGGCGCCGCGGCATGCCCGTCTTATTGCGTCAGTCCTTGACAAAGTCTGCATCTATTCTTGTCACCGACGCAATTTCCGACCGTAGATCAGGCTTCGGAAAATTCGGAAGGGACGCGCTGACCCGATCGATTTTTCAGTTTGTCGCTGCTATAGACGATGCCCGAAGGCCATGAAAGGTCTTCCGGCCGAGATTTCGGTCAAGGAGTTTCAACCGGTCCAGCAGAGGTTGTTCAACGTGTTTGGCAAAGTATCCCGGCCTGTTCTCGCAATATCTTTTCTCGCGATCCTCGCCGGCTGTAACAAGACGCAATCCGGCGGAGCGATCGATGCGGGCGGCAGTGCCACCGCTCCGACGCCAGCCGTCGTCCAGGCCGCGTGCCCGCAGGTCGTCCTGCGCGATGGCACGTCGGTGTTCACCAGCTACGCCAAGGGTGCCAAGAACGACCCGACGAAGGTCGTCTACCAGGCCTCGCTCGCCGACACCACGCGCCAGTGCGTGCAGAGCGAGGGCTCATTGACGATGACCGTCGTGGTGCAGGGACGCGTGGTCAGCGGCCCGGCGGGCGGCCCCGGCAAGATCACCATGCCGATCCGTGTCGCCGCGACCGACGAAGACAAGACGCTTTACTCAGAACTGACGCAGCATGCGGTCGAAGTTCCCTCGACCGGCTCGGCACAATTCGTCTTCACCAAGGCGAACGTGACGCTGCCGGCCGGCGCCGGGTCCAACGTCACCGTCTATGTCGGCTTCGACGAGGGTCCGCCGGCCAAGGGCAAGAAGAAGTAAGCTGCGGCGCACGCCGCATAAAAAACGCCGGGGCTTGCCCCGGCGTTTCATTTCCATCCCGCTCTGGCTTACTCAGCCGGAACGCTCTTGCCGCCTTCCCATTTGTAGAGCGAGAAAGCCTGCGAGGTCAGGTCGCCGGCTTCGCCATAGGTCAGCTTGCCGAGCACCGTGTCGATCGCTTCGCCGGACTTGATCGCGGTGGCAACAGCAGTCGCGTCTTCGGCGGAGCCGGCCTTTTCGATGCCAGCCTTCAGCACCTGCACGGCGGCATAGGCGTTGAGGGTGAAGGCTTCGGCCGGAATGTTCTTCGCCTTCAGCGCTTCGACGGCCGGAGCCGATGCCGGATTGCGGGTCGCGTCACTGGCGTTGGTGTAGATCGTGCCGGAGGCAGCTTCGCCGCCGATCGCCCAGAACTCGGTGTTCGACAGGCCGTCGCCGCCGAAGATCTGCGCCTTCACGCCCTGGTCGTGCATTTGGCGTGCGAGCAAGCCGCCTTCCGGATGGTAACCGCCGAAGTAGATGACATCGACGTTCTCGGACTTCAGGCGGGTGACGATGGCGCTGAAGTCCTTGTCGCCCGGGTTCAGGCCTTCGTAGACGACTTCGGTGATGCCGCCTGCGTTGATCGCCTTCTTGAAGCCGTCAGCAAGGCCCTTGCCGTAAGGAGCCTTGTCGTGCAGGACGGCGATCTTCTTGTCCTTGAGGTTCTCGACCACATAGGCAGCGGCGACTTCGGCCTGCTGGTCGTCGCGGCCGCAGGTGCGCAGCACGTTCCAGAGACCACGGGTGGTGAGGTCAGGCGTCGTTGCCGTCGGCGTCACCATCAGGATGCCGTTTTCAGCGAGAACGTCGGAAGCTGCCATCGAGGTGCCCGAGAGCACCGGCCCTACGACGTAGCGGATGCCTTCGCCGGCCGCCTGGTTGGCAACCGACACCGCCTGCTTCGGGTCGCCGGCGTCGTCGAGCAGCTTCAGGACGATCTTTTCGCCGTTGATGCCGCCAGCCTCGTTGATCTCTTCAGCGGCCGTTTCTGCCCCGTTCTTCACCTGCTCGCCATAGGCCGCGACCGGGCCGGTGAGCGGCGTGATGACGCCAACGGTGATATCGGCGAAGGCGAGCGGGCCGAAGGCGACGCTGGCCGCCAGGGTCAGGCCGGTCAACATTGAAAGACGCATAGTGTTTCCTCCTAGAAATACCCCTGATGGGGCTTTGCTTGATATGGCCTTCGTGCGCGGCTTCGAAAACCTACTGCATGTGTTCTTGAACCGTAACCGGTCAAAGGACGAAAACATGCAGCATTTCAGGGTGCTGCAGCGACCTCTCGTCTCTGATAGAGCGCGTCGCTGCAGAGATTTTCGGAGGGACGCGGCGCCACTTCAATGTGTCATCGTGTCCCTCGGCGCCTAATCGGACGCCTGCCGTGGTGGCCGAAGGCTTTTTCCCGCTCCGGCCGAAAGCCGGGGCGAAAGTGGTGCGGCCGGACGTGGCCTTCGCGGCGTCAGGCCGTCATGGACTCCGACCATTCGGAAAGCGCTGCGATCACGCCGGGAAGGGCCGTCATGCGCGAGATCACGGTTTCGGCGCCTGCCTCCGTCAGCTTGTCGGCGTGCGACGGGAAGGTGTGGGAACCGCCAGTGAAGCCGACGACGCGCATGCCAGCGGCGCGCGCGCCGTGGATGCCATGCACGGAGTCCTCGATGACCAGCACCCGCGACGGGTGGACCCCCATCTGCTTGGCACCGTGCAGGAAAATGTCCGGCTTCGGCTTGACGCGATCGGGCCCGAGGTCGCGCGCCGAGTAGATGCGCGAGCCGAAGTGATCCTTGATGCCGACCTTGCCGAGCATCATTGCCAGCCGCGCCGAGGTGGAGTTCGAGCAGATGCAATGGGGCAGCGTCAGTTGCAGCAGCATCGGCTTGACGCCATCGATGATCTTGACGTCGCGTTCCAGTCGCTTGTCGAGAATGGTGTCTACCTTGTCGATCAGCGACGCGGAAAGCGGAATGCTCGCTTCCTTCTCGATCTGCAGCAGCGTGTTGTGCCAGGTCATGCCGGCAAAACGCTCGGCCATCTCTTCGAGGCTGATCGGGTAGCCCGCTTCGGTAAGCAGCGCGGCTTCGACTTCCGAGGCGATGATTTCGGAATCGACGAGAACGCCGTCGCAATCAAAAATGATGAGATCGATACCGGTCATTTGGAACAGTTCCCTGGGAGGAGAAGGCGCCGCAGGCAGGGGGAGGATAGCTTGCGCGGCGCGGGGCTTTCGTACGCCAGAGCTTTATACGAAGGTGGCCGAAAGCTCAACCTTTGGAAATCATCGAAACCGCTGCTCCGCTTGCTCGACAGCATTGTTTCGCGGCTCTATCTGTAGGCGATGGAAAAGCAACAGGACGATACGCTTGCAAGTCGCATCAGCAGGGCTCTCGCCGAGAGGATCATCTCCGGCATCCTGATGCCTGGCGAGCGCTTGCGGCAGGATCATATCGCCGAGGAATTCGGCGCGAGCCATGTTCCCGTTCGCGAAGCCTTTCGGCGGCTGGAGGCCCAGGGGCTTGCCGTCAGCGAGCCGCGCCGCGGCGTTCGCGTCGCCTCCTTCGATCTCAAGGAGGTGAGGGAGGTTGCCGAAATGCGCGCGGTTCTCGAGGTTCTGGCCCTTCGCCACGCCATCCCGCATTTGACGCCGGCGATCCTCGACCGGGCGGAAGCGGCGACGGTTGCCGCCGATACCTCACGGGACGTCCGCTCCTGGGAAGCGGCGAACCGCGCCTTTCACCGATTGATCCTGCAGCCCTGCGGCATGCCGCGGCTGCTCGCGGCCATCGACGATCTGCATGCGGCGAGCGCCCGTTTTCTCTTCTCCGCATGGCGCACGAGCTGGGAAGCGCGAACGGACCACGACCATCGCGCCATCCTTGCAGCCCTGCGCGAAGGCCGTGGCGACGAAGCTGCGAAGATCCTCGAGCGGCACGTGGGATGGATCGGCAAGACGCCGGTCAGGACTGCTGCAGGTGAAACCCGCGAAGCCTTCTCGATTGTTGGCTAAGATCGCGTCCGCGCTACGGCCGCCTATTGCGGAAACAGCTCCGAAAACGCCTTCTCGCCGCTTGCGGTAAAGCGGATGGCGCGGCTGTTTGCTTCGCGCTTCGCCCAACCCCTGTCGATGAAGAGCGTCAGCAGCGCCTCGCCAAGCGAGCCGGCAAGATGCGAGCGGCGCTCGCTCCAGTCGAGGCAGGTGCGGCAGATCGGGCGGCGCAATTTCTTCAGTGCCGAATAGTCGATGCCCAGTGCCTCGATCCGGGTCTGGCCAGCCGGCGTCAACGCGAGGTCGTCGCCGTTGATCTCGATCTGCTTCTCGGCGATCAGGCTGTCATACATGCGCACGCCATAGTCGCCGGCGAGATGGTTGTAGCAGACGCGCGCTTTTCGCAGCGCCGGATCCTTCGGGCCGGGGCGGTGACGGTTCATGCCGCGGCTGGCGGCGAAGCCCATCAGGTTCTCGAGCATCAGGCCGACTTCATCCTCGGCGAGCTGGAAATAGCGGTGCCGCCCCTGCTTGCGCTGGCTGAGCAGGCCACCCGCTTCGAGCTTGGAAAGATGGGAGCTTGCGGTCTGAAGCGTGATCCCGGCATGGGTGGCGAGTTCGGTCGCCGTAAGGGCCCGACCACCCATCAGCGCCGTCAGCATGTTGGCGCGGGCGGGATCTCCGATCAGGGAGCCGATGAGAGCGATGTCAGGACCTTCCTTCATACTTCGATCGTAGTCGAAGCATCCCCGTCGGACAAGCGTGCATAGTCGTCCCATCGAAGACCGGCGACAGGCCGGGCCACAAGGAGACGACGATGATCACCTGCTTCATCCGCTACGAAATCGATCCCTTCAAGAAGGAAGAGTTCGCCACCTATTCGCGCAACTGGGGCGAGGCGATCCCACGCTGCGGCGCCGATCTCATTGGTTACTTCGGGCCGCATGAGGGCTCGGCGACGACGGCCTACGGTGTCTACAACATCGAGAGCCTCGCGGCCTACGAGGCCTATCGCGCCCGGCTTGCAGCTGATCCGCTCGGCAGGGAAAACTATGCCTTTGCCCGCCGCGAACGGTTTATTCTGAAGGAAGACCGCATTTTCCTGAAGAACGTATCCGCTGGCATCGGAGGAAAGTGAATCATGATTGCCGTCATCTTCGAAGTCCTGCCGGCCGAGGGCCGTCGCGACACCTATCTCGGTATCGCCGCCGACCTGCGCCCTCTGCTTGACGACATCGATGGTTTCATCTCGATCGAGCGGTTCCAGAGCCTGGCGAATCCCGACAAGGTATTGTCCCTGTCCTTCTGGCGCGACGAGGAGGCGGTGAAGGCCTGGCGCAACGGTGCCGAACACCGCGCCGCCCAGGATGCGGGACGTCACGGCGTCTTCGCCGACTATCGCCTGCGCATCGCCTCCGTCATCCGCGATTACGGGTTGAACGAGCGCCGTGAAGCGCCGGCCGACAGCCGCGCCTTTCACGACTCCAAATGAATCGGCGTGTTCGTATCTTGCCGTTGGCGTGGGATGCGGGCGGAAAACCGCGCACACTTTTCCTCATCCCACGCCAGGGGATCTCACTAACATGGCGTGACTACGCACTTTTTCGGAACGGCCTTCAGGCTTTGGTAACCATCTTCGGTAACCATAAGCTCCATAGTCCGTTCCGAGTAAGCGTATTTGCGAGTTGTCCATGTCTTCAGTTGTTTCGCTTGCCGAAGTCTCCCGCTCCACCCGTCCGCTGGGCTGGCTCGACAGCATCATCAAGGGTGACTGCGTTGCGGCGCTCAATGCGCTTCCCGACAATTCGGTCGACGTCGTTTTCGCCGACCCGCCCTACAACCTCCAGCTCGGCGGCATGCTGACCCGTCCCGATCAGTCGGTGGTCGATGCCGTCGACGACGAATGGGACCAGTTCGCCTCCTTCGAGGCCTATGACGCCTTCACCCGCGCATGGCTGCTCGCCTGCCGCCGCGTGCTGAAGCCGACCGGCACTCTCTGGGTCATCGGTTCCTACCACAATATCTTCCGCGTCGGTGCCATCCTGCAGGATCTGCACTTCTGGATCCTCAACGACATCATCTGGCGCAAGACCAACCCGATGCCGAACTTCAAGGGCCGCCGCTTCCAGAATGCCCATGAAACCCTGATCTGGGCGACGCCGAATGCGAATGCCAAGGGTTACACCTTCAATTACGATGCGATGAAGGCCGCCAATGACGACGTGCAGATGCGCTCCGACTGGCTTTTCCCGATCTGCTCCGGGCATGAGCGGCTGAAGGACGACGATGGCAAGAAAGTGCATCCGACCCAGAAGCCGGAGGCGCTGCTCGCCCGCATCCTCATGGCCTCGACCAAGCCGGGTGACGTCGTGCTCGATCCCTTCTTCGGTTCCGGCACGACCGGCGCCGTCGCCAAGCGTCTCGGCCGTCACTTCGTCGGCATCGAGCGCGAGCAGGACTACATTGACGCGGCCTCGGCGCGCATCGATGCCGTCGAACCGCTCGGCAAGGCCATGCTGTCAGTGATGACCGGCAAGAAGGCCGAACCGCGTGTCGCCTTCAATACACTGATCGAGAGCGGGCTGATCAAGCCCGGCACGGTGCTCACGGACGCAAAGCGCCGCTACAGCGCCATCGTCCGCGCCGACGGCACGGTCGCTTCCGGTGGCGAGGCCGGCTCAATTCATCGCCTGGGCGCCAAGGTCCAGGGGCTTGATGCATGCAATGGATGGACATTCTGGCACTTCGAAGAGGGGAACACCCTGAAGCCCATCGACGAACTCAGAACCGTCATTCGAAATGATCTGGCAAAACTGAACTGATCAACCAGTTCGGCCAGATCCTTCGAAAGGCGCTCCGACCGGTTTTTGTACCTTCAGTCCCGGAAGGAGAGCTTTAAATGCCCGGAATCCTCAAAGCGGATTCCGGGCATTTGTATGTTTGCGGGATGATTGCAGGAACGTTGACGCGATAGGCAAGGAGGCTTCGCCTGATTGCCAATCCTTGCGTCCGGAAATAGGATTCCGAGAACCCAGTCTTCACCCGAATAAGGGTTGCCGTCCGCATGGCCTCGCCCGATCGACTCCAGCGCACGAAGCAGTGGGCGCGTCAGATCCAACGCGACGTCGTCGCGCTCTGGTTCGCCGCGCGCGACCCTCGAACGCCGCTTTCAGCGAAGTTCGTTGCCGGCGCAGTCGCCGCCTACGCGCTGTCGCCGGTCGATCTGATCCCCGATTTCATTCCGGTGCTCGGCTACATCGATGATTTGGTCATCGTTCCGCTCGGCATCCTGCTGGCGGTGCGTCTCGTGCCGCCGACGCTCATGCACGAATTTCGGGACCGGGCGACGGCATTGGAGGAGCGCCCATCCAGCCGCGGCGGTCTGGTCGCGATCCTGTGCATCTGGCTGGCGGCCGCAGCGCTTGCCGGTTGGGCGGTGTGGCGCGTCGTTTCGCCCGAAAGCTGAAGGCGCGCCGTACCTTAGCCGTCGTTCCATCGACCGGGCGAAACGGGCTTGCGTCAGGAATGGATGCCGTATGAAGTGAGGTCGGCCTTCAATTTCTCGGGGTCGACGAAGTGCACCGCGTGCCAACCGGCGAGCCGCGCGGCTTCGACATTTGCGACGCTGTCATCGATGAAGAGGGTCGCCGACGGGGTCAGGCCGAAGGTCCGCGCATGCGTTTCGTAGATGGCGATATCGGGCTTGATGAGCTTGACGTCGCCCGAAACGGTGACGCCGCGCGGCAGGGTCAGGAAGGGATAGAGGGCCTGGGCCTCGCGGAACGTGTCGGAGGCGAAGTTGGTCAGCATCGTCACGTCGCGTCCCTCGGCAATCAGCCGTTCCAGCAGCGAAACCGTCTCGACATAGGCATGCGGCACCATCTCCTGCCAATATTTGCGGAAGGCGCGGATCTGCACTTCGCGATCGGGAAAATCCTTGATCAAAAGCGCCTCGGCCTCCTCCCAGGAGCGGCCGCGATCCTGCTCGATGTTCCAGTCATGGGTGCAGACATTGGCGAAGAACCATTCCCGCTCCGCCTCGTCGGGGATGATGCGGCTGAACGGCAGGTTGGGATCGTAATGAATCAGCACCTTGCCGATGTCGAAGACGATGTGGCGGATTTCGATGCTGCTCATGGACGTATTCCTTGCTTGGTCTTTTAGATCAGAAGTTAGGCCGGCACGTGGACTGAGAACCGCACATTTTTCCTCATCCTGCTCCAGCACTTGGTTTCTAGAGCGTCTTTCCGTTTCCAGTCTTTCCACTTTGAAAGCGGAACACTCTAGCGCTCCGCCTTGAAGGCATGCGGAATCGCCTGGGCGATCGCCTTTTTCATGACCGTCGGCAGCGCCTGGGCCTTGAGGGAGTGAAATGGTTCCCACCAGCCGTCGCCGTCCGTTCCGGCGCGCGCGACATTGGCGCGGTAGACGGAGAGACGCAACTCGAAATGTGTGAAGACGTGGCTGATGGTGCCACAGTCTTCCCAGTGCGCGGCGAAGGGTTGGGAGGCGAGCGAGGTGTCGCCGTCCTGTCGCGCCGTCCAGTCGGTGCCGGGCACCTCGGTCATGCCGCCAAGCAGGCCGCTCTCGACCCGCTTGCGCAGATAGACGGCATTGTCGGCATCGATCGCGACGAAGGCGGCGCCGCGCCGAAGCGGCTTGTCCTTCTTCTGCGCCTTGCGCGGAAAGGTCTCGGGATCGGCAACGACCAGCGCGCGACAGTGCGCACGGAAGGGACAGAGCGAGCAGGCAGGCCGCTTCGGGGTGCAGATCGTCGCGCCGAGGTCCATCATCGCCTGGGCGAAATCGCCCGGGCGATCATCGGGCGTGAGGCCGGCGACGCGGGCGCGCATCGCGGGCTTGGCTCCCGGCAGGGGCGTTTCGATCGCATAGAGCCGTGAGATCACCCGTTCGACATTGCCGTCGAGCACCGCGCTCTTGCGGTTGAAGGCGATCGCGGCGATTGCGGCGGCGGTGTAATCGCCGATGCCGGGAAGGGATTTCAGCCCTTCCTCGGTGTCGGGGAAGCGGCCGCCGTGGTCGTTCGCGACGGCTTCGGCACATTTCTTCAGGTTACGGGCGCGGGCATAGTATCCGAGCCCAGCCCAGGCCTTCATCACGTCCTCGTTGTCGGCGCGCGCCAGGTCCTCGACGGTTGGCCACAGCGACAGGAATTTCTCGAAATAGGCTTTTACCGCCTGGACGGTCGTCTGCTGCAGCATGACCTCGGACAGCCAGACATGATAGGGATCGGCGACGACCCCTCGCTTGGCCATAGGCGGCGAGACCCGCCAGGGCAGGTCGCGGTGGTGCCTGTCGTACCATTCCAAAAGAAGGGGTGCGGCGTCGGCCGCCGGTATCGGATCGTTCATGATTTGCCGGGAGTTCTCTTTCCGGCCTATACTTGGCGAAGCGGAGCCGCGGCATCAAGGCTCAATCGACGTTGCATACAGAAAGTCGCTTTCGTGAGTGAGCAGAAGCCCCGCAAGGGCGTCGTCCAGATCAGCGAGGTCGCCAACGGCCTGATCGACCCCGTGCTTGCCAAGCGCGCAGGCATCAACACCATGCTGCTCGGCTCTTGGGACGAAATTGCCGGCGAAGACTTCGCCGATTGCACGCGCCCGGAGAAGATCGCCTGGCCGCGCCGTGCCTCGGAAATTTCGGGTGAGGGCGGTTACCAGCCGGGCGTGCTGACGGTTGCCTGCGAAGGCGCACGTGCGCTCTTCCTGACCCATGCCCAGGGAGAACTGATCCAGCGCATCAACGGCTTCTTCGGGTTCTATGCCATCGGGCAACTGCGCATCGTTCAGAAGCCAGTCTCGCCGCAGTTGAAACACCGCGGCAAGCCGAAGCCGCTTTCGGGCGAGCCCGCGCGCCGGCTGGAGGCGATGGTCGAGGGCATCGAGAGCGAAGAACTGAAGGCGGCCTTGCGACGGCTTGGGACGGCCGTGCTGGCGCCGCGACGGCGATAGGGCCATCAGCCGGTCACAATTCTTTGAATTCTGTTGACGCCCGGCCACTTGCCGCCCTGCGCGCAGCAAGATATCGAATCCGCAGCATAAATCCTTCCGAACACGGGTCAAATTCATGTCCGCTTCCGCAATGAACCTTACGAAACGCCTGCTCGGCGGTGCCGCCATCGCAACCGTCGCCCTGGTGCTTGCTGCCTGCAGCGACGAAAAGAAGGAAACGGCCTCGACGACCACGCCAACCGAGACGGCGGCAAAGCCGGACGCCACCACGACCGCATCGACGACTGCGACCCCGGCAAGCACCGAGGCCAAGCCGGCCGCCGGCACGGAAGTCGCTCAGTCGACCGCCGCCCCAGCGAAGGTCGAGCTTCCTTCCTCGGAAGGTTCGGTCGATCAGGCCAAGCTGCTCGAGCCGGGCGCTCTGCCGGAAATGGCGCTGGGCGACGCCAATGCGCCGGTGACGATCGTCGAATACATGTCGATGACCTGCCCGCACTGCGCGGCCTTCCACAACAACACGTTCGAAGCGATCAAGACGAAGTACATCGACAGCGGCAAGGTCCGCTTCATCATACGCGAATTCCCGTTCGATCCGCGTGCGGCGGCTGCCTTCATGCTGGCGCGCTGTGCGCCGGAAGGTCAGTATTTCCCGATGATCTCCATGCTCTTCAAGCAGCAGCAGCAATGGGCCGCGGCCCAGAACGGCCGTGACGCGCTGCTGCAGATGTCCAAACTCGCCGGTTTTACACAGGAGAGCTTCGAGGCCTGCTTGACGAACCAAAAACTTCTGGATGATGTGAACTCTGTCATGCAGCGGGGCGCAAAGGATTTCGGCGTTCAGTCGACGCCGACCTTCTTCGTCAATGGTGAGCACTATTCGGGGGACATGTCGGTTGACGTTATGTCGGCCCTCATCGACAGCAAGCTCTGATCCTTCGCTTTTCCTGAAAACGGGCGACGGCAGCAGCCGTGTGCCCGTTTTTTTGTTCGTAGCGTTGCGGCAAGCGGGGTCCCGACATGCCGCACGCTGACGTTTCACCGAAGGCCCGTTCGAACGCCCGTCGCATGCGAAGCGCCATGACGGATGCCGAGCTCAAGCTCTGGAACGAACTACGCGCGCACCGACTGATGGGGCTCGGCTTTCGACGGCAAGTTCCGATTGCTGGTTACATTGCTGATTTTGCGTGCCCGACGCAAAGGTTGATAGTCGAGTTGGACGGATCTCAGCATGCAAGAGCGGGGGCTGCCCATTACGACCTGCAGCGCACCCAACGTCTGGAGGCGGACGGCTGGACGATACTGCGCTTCTGGAACGACGATGTGCTGCGAGACATCGACAATGTATGTGAGCATCTAGTGCGCGTAATTGGTAAGGGGGCGTTCGAATGAAGCGCTGGTGGCTTACCCCCCTCTGCCCTGCCGGGCATCTCCCCCACAAGGGGGGAGATCGGCCAGTGGCGATGTCGCATGCACACAGCCACCATTGCAGGGTGTCGAAAGGGCAGTTGAACCTGGTGGTGAGCCGGTCGCGATGGAATCGAGCCGATGCTCCAACTGATCTCCCCCCTTGTGGGGGAGATGCCCGGCAGGGCAGAGGGGGGTATCTGGCCCCAGCGTCTGCCACATGAAGTTCAACAAGCTCCGCCTGCTCGGCTTCAAATCCTTCGTCGAACCGACCGAATTCATCATCGAGAGGGGGCTGACCGGCGTCGTCGGGCCGAATGGCTGCGGCAAGTCCAATCTCGTCGAAGCGCTGCGTTGGGTGATGGGGGAGAACTCCTACAAGAACATGCGCGCTTCCGGCATGGACGACGTGATCTTTTCCGGATCCGGCAACCGCCCAGCGCGCAACACGGCGGAGGTCGGCCTCTATCTCGACAACGGCGATCGCACGGCGCCCGCGGCCTTCAACGATAGCGACGAGATCCAGGTGACGCGCCGCATCGAGCGCGAGCAGGGCTCTGTCTACCGCATCAACGGCAAGGAGGCGCGCGCCAAGGACGTGCAGTTGCTCTTCGCCGATGCCTCGACCGGCGCGCGTTCGCCGTCGATGGTCGGGCAGGGGCGGATCGGTGAGCTGATCGCCGCCAAGCCGCAGGCCCGCCGCCAGCTTCTGGAAGAGGCGGCCGGCATTTCCGGCCTGCATTCGCGCCGCCACGAGGCGGAATTGCGCCTCAGGGCAGCGGAAACCAATCTCGAGCGCCTCGACGACGTCACGTCGCAGCTCGAAAGCCAGATCGAGAGCCTCAAGCGCCAGTCGCGCCAGGCCAACCGCTTCAAGATGCTGTCGGCCGATATCCGCAAGCATGAGGCGATCCTGTTCCATATCCGCTGGGTGCAGGCCAAGGAGGCGGAGGCCGAGGCGACGAGCCAGCTCAACCAGATCACCGCACTGGTCGCCGAAAAGGCGCAGCTGCAGATGCAGGCGGCCAAAGAACAGGCGATTGCCAGCCTGAAACTGCCGGAACTGCGCGAGAACGAGGCGCGGTTCGCGGCGGCGCTTCAACGCCTGCAGATCGCCCGCGCGCAGCTCGAAGAGGATGCCGGCCGGATCCTCAGACGGCGCGACGAGTTGCATCGTCGCCTGGCGCAGCTTGCCGAAGACATCGCTCGCGAAGAGAGGCTCGTCGTCGACAATGCCGGCATTCTGGCGCGGCTCGACGAGGAGGAGGCCGAACTTGGCGACATGCTCGCCGAGGCTGACGACCGCGCGACGGAAGCGCGTGAGCGGCTGGAGGAAGCGAATGAAAGGCTCGCCGACAGCGAAGCGTTATTGGCGCGGCTGACCGCCGAGCGGGCCGAGGCCCAGGCGGGTCGCAACCAGCTCGAGCGGACGCTGCGCGATCTCTCGGAGCGACAGGCCCGGCTTGCCCGGCAGTTAACTGAACAGTCGCGCGATCTCGATGAACTCGACAGACAGATGGCCGCACTTCCCGACCCGCACGAGAAGCAGGGGCAGGTCGAGGTCGCCGAGGCCGCGCTCGAAGAAGCGGAAGCCAATGTGCTTGCGATCGAGGAGGCTCTGGCTGAGGCGCGGCGCGCGGAGGTTGACGCGCGTCCACCGGTCGATCGCGCACGGGCCGCTCTCAACGGTATAGAAACGGAAGCGCGCACGATCCGCCGCATGCTGGAGGCGGTTTCCGGCGGCGCCTATCCGGCCGTGGTGGAGGAGATGAAGGTCGACCGCGGCTTTGAGACCGTATTGGGTGCCGCGCTTGGCGACGATCTCGATTCGCCGCTCGACAGGCGCGCGCCGGCCCATTGGCGAGCGCCCGGCGATCATGCCGGCGACGCCGATTTGCCCGAAGGCGTTAACCCGCTGATTGCCCATGTGAAGGCGCCGGATGCGCTGACGCGTGCGCTCAAGCAAATAGGCATCGTCGCAAGCGAGGCGGAAGCGGAGCGGCTGCTGCCATTGTTGAAGCCCGGTCAGAGCCTCGTCACCAAGCAAGGCTCCGTCTGGCGCTGGGACGGGCATGTAACCGGTTCCGAGGCGCCGAGTGCCGCCGCCCTGCGGCTGGCGCAGAAGAACCGCCTCGCCGAACTCGAAATAGAAACCGAAGGTGCCGCAGAGGCGCTGCGCCGCGCCGAGGCTGAACTTGCGGCCGCCGGCACGCGCATTCGTGCCGAAGACGAAAGGCTGCGGCTCGCGCGTGAGGCGCAGCGCATGATCACGCGGCAGCTCGCCGAAGCCCGTGACGCCCTTGCGGCTGCCGAGCGCGCCTCGGGCGATCTTGCCCGCCGGCGCGCGGTATTGGCGGAAACGCGTAGCCAGATCGAAGCCCAGGTCGAGGAAGTGGCCGAGCAGATCGAAACGGCGAACGACGCGCTGGCTGATGCACCCGATCTCTCAGAACTTGAATTGAAACTGCGCACGCAGACGGCCGATGTCGCCGCCGATCGCGCCGCCGTCGCCGAAGCCCGTGCCGCCCATGACGGCCTGGCGCGTGAGAACGAGGCCCGCCAGCGGCGCATGACAGCGATAGCCAGCGAGCGCCAGACCTGGAAGGCGCGCGCCGCGAGCGCCGAGGAACATATCGCGACGCTGCGCGACCGCGAAGCGGAGGCCCGCGATGAAGTCGAAGAACTGATCGACGCGCCGGACGAATTCGATGACAAGCGCCGCGCGTTGATGGGCGAATTGCAGAAGGCGGAGGCGGCGCGGCGCGAGGCGGCCGACCTCCTCGCCGAGGCCGAAAATCACCAGCGCGAGGCGGATCGGCTGGCAGCAACCGCGCTTTCCGAGCTTGCGGAATCGCGCGAGAAGCGTGGCCGCGCCGAGGAGCGGCTGGTCTCGGCCCGCGAGCGCCGTATCGAGATCGAAGCGCGCATCCAGGAAGCGCTCTCCTGTGCGCCGCATGAGGTGATGCGCCTGACCGGGCTCGCGGTCGATGAAGCGTTGCCGGACATGCGCAACATCGAGCGTGAACTCGAACGGCTGAAGATCGAACGCGAGCGGCTCGGCGCCGTCAACCTGCGCGCGGAAGAGGAGCAGCAGGAGCTTTCCGAAAAGCTGGCTCTCATCCTCCGCGAGCGCGACGACGTCATCGAGGCGATCCGCAAGCTCAGGAGCGCCATCCAGAACCTGAACCGTGAGGGCCGCGAGCGCCTGATTGCCGCCTTCGACGTCGTGAACGTGCAGTTCCAGCGGCTGTTCACCCATCTCTTCGGCGGCGGCACCGCCGAACTGCAACTGATCGAGAGCGACGATCCGCTGGAAGCGGGTCTCGAAATCCTCGCCCGCCCGCCGGGCAAGAAGCCGCAGACGATGACGCTGCTTTCGGGCGGCGAGCAGGCCCTGACGGCCATGGCACTGATCTTTGCGGTGTTCCTCACCAACCCGGCGCCGATCTGCGTGCTCGACGAAGTGGACGCCCCGCTCGACGACCACAATGTCGAGCGCTACTGCAACCTGATGGACGAGATGGCGGCCTCGACCGAGACCCGCTTCATCATCATCACCCACAACCCGATCACCATGGCCCGCATGAACCGTCTCTTCGGTGTGACCATGGCCGAGCAGGGCGTATCCCAGCTCGTCTCCGTCGACCTGCAGACGGCGGAACGGCTGCGCGAAGTAGTCTGATCGACGTTTCCCGGACCTGACCGATTAGCGTTTGGCTGACCGAGACGGATTGCATGATGGGCTATTCTTGGACGCGCCCCACCGCGCCAGTTTATATCAGTTTTTTGTGATGTGGCCGGCAATGTGGCGGATAAAGCCTCTGGCGGGCATTACGGCTTGTCGCCTTATATCGACCTCGATTTAAGGAGACTTGCAGCAAATCAAAGTCCCACAGCGACCTTTGCGCGTCGGGCAAGACGTGCGGCGCTGTCGACCGCCAATATGTTGCATTGTTACACAAAATGATGCGGTGCAGCATAATTCTTCACCGGATGCATTTTCAGCCTGAAACATATACTGTAGATCGTCATAAAAGACTGTTTCTGGGTGGAGAGCAGGTATGACGAAATGGGTATACACCTTCGGTGGGGGCAAGGCCGAGGGACGTGCAGGTGACCGCGAGCGGTTGGGTGGCAAGGGCGCAAACCTTGCCGAAATGTGCAACCTCGGCTTGCCGGTGCCGCCCGGCCTGACGATCGTCACCGATGCCTGCAACAGCTTCTTCGACAATGGCAGGCAGATGCCGGAAGGCCTGCGCGACCAAGTGCGCGAGGGCATCAGTCGGATGGAAGAGGTGACCGGACGGGTCTTCGGCGACACGTCCCATCCCTTGCTGCTTTCGGTTCGCTCCGGCGCCCGGGCCTCGATGCCCGGCATGATGGATACCGTTCTCAACCTCGGCCTCAACGACCAGTCGGTGCATGCGCTTGGCCATGACGCCGGCGACGCGCGTTTTGCCTGGGATAGCTACCGCCGCTTCATCCAGATGTATGGCGATGTTGTCATGGGCGTCGATCACGATGTCTTCGAAGAGATCCTGGAAGATGAAAAGGCGCGCCTCGGCCATGAGCAGGACACGGAGCTTTCCGCCGTCGAGTGGCAGCACGTCATCGCGCGCTACAAGGAGGCGATCGAAGAGGCGCTCGGCGAACCCTTCCCGCAGGATCCGGAAGTGCAGCTCTGGGGCGCAATCAGCGCCGTCTTTTCGAGCTGGATGAACCCGCGCGCGATTACCTACCGCCACCTGCATGGCATACCCGCCGGCTGGGGAACAGCCGTCAACGTCCAGGCCATGGTCTTCGGCAATCTCGGCAATTCCTCGGCAACCGGCGTCGCCTTCACCCGCAATCCCTCGACCGGCGAAAGCGAGCTCTACGGCGAGTTCCTCGTCAACGCCCAGGGCGAGGACGTCGTCGCCGGCATCCGCACGCCGCAGAACATCACCGAGGCGGCCCGCATCGCCTCCGGTTCCGACAAGCCGTCGCTCGAAAAGCTGATGCCCGAGGCCTTTGCCGAGTTCCGTTCGATCTGCGATACGCTCGAGCGGCACTACCGCGACATGCAGGATCTCGAGTTCACCATCGAACGCGGCACGCTCTGGATGCTGCAGACCCGCTCGGGCAAACGCACCGCCAAGGCGGCGCTGAAGATCGCCGTCGATATGGCCGAGGCGGGGCTGATCTCCGAGCAGGAGGCCGTCGCCCGCATCGATCCCGCTTCGCTCGACCAACTGCTGCACCCGACGATCGACCCGCATGCGCGTCGCGACATCATTGGTTCCGGCCTGCCGGCCTCGCCGGGTGCCGCCACCGGCGAGATTGTCTTTACCTCCGAAGAAGCGGTTCAGGCCGACAAGGAAGGCCGCAAGGTCATCCTCGTGCGCGTCGAAACCAGCCCGGAAGACATTCACGGCATGCACGCGGCCGAAGGTATCCTGACGACGCGCGGCGGTATGACCAGCCACGCGGCCGTGGTCGCCCGCGGCATGGGCACACCTTGCGTTTCCGGCGCCGGCAGCATCCGCGTCGATCTTCGCAACGAGCTGTTGACGGCCGGAAGCGTGACGCTCCGCAAGGGCGACATCATCACTATCGACGGCTCGTCCGGCCAGGTGCTGAAGGGGTCGATCGCCATGCTGCAACCGGAGCTTTCCGGTGACTTCGGCAAGATCATGGCCTGGGCGGATGCCAGCCGCCGCATGACCGTCAGGACCAATGCCGAAACGCCAGCGGATGCGCGCGCCGCGCGCTCCTTCGGCGCCGAAGGCATCGGCCTCTGCCGTACCGAGCACATGTTCTTCGAGGACGACCGCATCAACGTCGTGCGCGAGATGATCCTCGCCGACGACGAGGCTGGCCGGCGCCTGGCACTTGCCAAGCTCCTGCCGATGCAGCGCTCGGATTTCGCCGAGCTGTTCTCGATCATGCACGGCCTTCCGGTGACGATCCGCCTGCTCGACCCGCCGCTGCACGAGTTCCTGCCGAAGACCGACGAGGAAATCGCCGACGTCGCAGGGGCCCTTTCGCTCGACCCGTCGGAACTCCGCCAACGCGTCGACGAACTGCACGAGTTCAACCCAATGCTCGGCCACCGCGGGTGCCGTCTGGCGATTTCCTATCCGGAGATCGCCGAGATGCAGGCGCGCGCGATCTTCGAGGCGGCCGTCGAGGCGGCGCGCGAGACTGGCGCGGCCGTCGTTCCCGAAATCATGGTGCCGCTCGTCGGCCTCAAAACAGAGCTCGACTACGTCAAGGAACGCATCGATGCGGTCGCCAAGGACGTGATCGGTGAGGCCGGGATCGACATAGACTATCTCGTCGGCACCATGATCGAGCTGCCGCGCGCGGCACTGCGCGCCGGCGTGATCGCCGAAGCGGCAGACTTCTTCTCCTTCGGCACCAACGACCTGACGCAGACGACCTTCGGCATCTCGCGTGACGACGCTTCGCAGTTCCTGGCAACCTATCAGCAGAAGGGCATCATCGAGCAGGATCCGTTTGTCTCGCTCGATTTCGATGGCGTCGGCGAACTGATCCAGATCGCCGCCGAACGGGGACGGCGCACCAAGAACGGCCTGAAGCTCGGCATCTGCGGCGAACATGGCGGCGACCCCGCCTCGATCCGCTTCTGCGAGGACGCCGGTCTCGACTACGTCTCGTGCTCGCCCTTCCGCGTGCCGATCGCCCGCCTTGCCGCGGCCCAGGCGGCGATCAACGGCAAGGGGTAAGACCACAGCGCCGCGCGTCTGCTCGGACGCGCGAAGGTCGCTGCAGCACTTTGAATTGCTGCGTTTTGTCCCTTAACCGGCAACGATTAAGTGGAACACGCAGGTAGAAGCCGACGCTCGCGAACCGGCGTCGGCTTGGCTGTGCGCGCTCCTTCGACCGAAGGCGATAGCCAGATCAGCGCATGATGACGACCGGCCGGTCCCAGCCCCACATCATCACGTCGTTCTGATAGCGGAAGGCGCGCGATTCGGCGCGCCGGTCGAGTTCGATGCGTTGCAGGCAGGTGGCAAAGGCGTCGGTGCCGCGGCGGAAGCCGTAGGAGGCGCAGGTGTTCCCGTCGGCGATTCGCCGCTCCTCCGGTGTCATCGTCTGGCACGCCGTCAGCAGCAAGGCAGCCGCGACAAGGATCGTCAATCGGGTCGTCATGATCTTCGTGCCTCCAGAGTGCCGGCGCGCCACCGGCGGATTCATTTCTCGAATCGCAATCAATATAGGGAGTTGCGCCGAAAATCGAAGCGAACCGCGGCAAATCTGCGGCGACGTTGCGGTTGTGCACGGACGGCGCCCCGCGATCGCCGGATGTGGTGCTGAAGGTGGGGTGTCGGCAGGTCTGCCGGCCGTGGTCGACGTGCAGCACCAGTGGGGCGTTGCAGGAAGCTCGAGACGAAACGCTTCGCTGGTTGGCATGCAACCGCTTGCGTCAAATCCGGTGGAAGGGGCGCCGCCGTGCCGCGATCACATGCGCTCGAGCACGCCGACGAAGGACTCGGCGAAGCGCTCCAGGTCGCGCGTGCCATCGCTTGGATGTTCGATGCGTATGGCCGTGCCCTGCTCATCAAGGCAGGCAAACAGGATCGATGTTTCGGCGTCCGCGTCGCCGAGCCGAAGCACGGCGATGCTCATGCAGTCATCGATCAGCTCAGAGGCAGGCAATGCAAACAGAAACTCGGCGCCGGCATTGTCGGCTACGGTCCGGACAAAACCAGGGAAATCATCCTTGTTCCCGGAGAAGCCGTCGAGGGAGAGTTCCAATTCGAGGAGCCCCATCGGAATGCCGCCGTCGCCCGCAGGAAGAGGGGCGGGGGTGGCAATTGCCACGGCTGCTTGCGATGCGCCCATGTCGGTTCTCCGTCGATCGCCGCGCACCCTCACACTCTGCCGGGCGCGGCCGTTGCCTCCGATTGAAACTCCGCGTGCCGGCCTATTCCTGGGCGCGCGGGCACATTCCCATGTGTTGATAGGTGGTTAACGAGAATGGCGATTTTGCGGCGAAGCCTCGGGCGCGGCCCGCAGCGCGGCGGTCGACTGGCGCATTGCCTGTTTTCACGGCTCGGGGCATGGTCTAAGAATGCGGTCTGTTTCGCGGCAGGGGATTGATTCAACTACATGATGATCCGGTACGAGCGTCCCTATTCCTATGCCGCCCACTGGGCGCGTCGTTTCGCCCGTGTCTCCTTCGTACTCTTCGCGCTCTCGCTGCTCGCCCACCGCTTCGGGCCACTGACGACACCGCATTTCCTGGCTCTCGTCGGCCTGTCCGGCGTTTTTGCGCTGCTTGGCGTATTGCTTGCCGTCGTCGGCCTTGCCCGCCTCTGGCAGGTTGCTGCGATCGGTGGTCTCGCGTCGGCTGCGGCCCTCGTTTACGCCGCGCCGGCGCTCGGTTTCATCGGTTTCGGCGCCGTGCAATATCTGACCCGCCCGGCGATCTACGATGTCAGCACCGATACGGTGACGCCGCCGCCATGGCTCGAGGTGCCGCAGACCGAAGAGAGCTGGCTGAAACGCAAGGACGCCGTAACGCCCGAGGACCGGGAAGCGCAGATCCTTGCCTATCCGGGCCTCACCGGCCGGCGCTATGATGGCGCGCTCGACCGCGTTTACCAGGGCGTGCGCACCGTCATCGAACAGAACCGCGTTGGCATCACCGAGGAGCTTGGCGTCGAAAACGCCCGCGCCGATCTCGAGGACCTGACCGTGCGACCGAATGCCGGGGCGGAGACGACGGTCGAGCCGGAAAACGTCCCGGTGCCGGCGGCGCGGCCGGAACTCTCGCTCGAAGGCGCGCTTGCGGGACGGCGCGCCAGCGACGTCGTGCTCCAGGGCGAATGGCGCACGCTGATTGCCGGCTTTCGTTTCGATGTGTTGATACGGCTGCGCGAAGAGGCCGAGACGACCTTCGTCGACCTGCGCGTTGCCTCCCGCTACGGTCCGCACGACCTCGGCATGGGGGCAGCGTTTGCCGACCAATTCCTGCGGGCGCTCGATGCCGAGCTGCTCGGCATCGCCGGCGACTGATCAGCATCGAGCCGGCAGGTGGCGTCAGTCGCGCACAACGGCGCCGCGACCATCGAATGCGGCGATGGCAAGGGATCCCAATCGCGTCCGAGGATCTGCTGGTGGAAACTCTGCCATTCGCCCAGGATTCATGCGATGAAGCGCCCACGCTCCTCAGGCGTCGGCACCATGCAGCTCTGACGGTGCCCCGCGATGCGATAGCGGTTTTTCGCAACGAGATCATAAAGCGGGTCGCGAAGGGCAGCGGGCAGAATACGGCAGACATTCACCAGCGACCATGGCAGGCCCAGCCGCGCGAGCGTTCGGATCGATCCGTCGGATTTGAATCGGGCTACGCCGTCCTCGATCAGGAGGTTGCTTTCGCCTGCTGGCATCGAGCCCGTAATGCCGGTAGAGCGCCTGGCCAATCGGCGACTGCGCCGTGAGATAGCGGTACTGCGCACGCCGGTCATGGCGAAGCAGGAAACGCACCCAGCCGGAACAGAGGATGCATTCACTGTCGAAGACGATCACCGGCTTGTCATCGGCAAAGGCAGGCACAGAGGCATCGCTGCGATAGCTGTAGGCCGCCCGCCGCATGATCAGCCGGCTCCGCCGGGCGCCAGCCGGTAAGTGCCGAGGAGCGAGGGCGGCCCGTCGGTCTCGACCCGTCCTTGCTCGATCAGGTCTTCGAGATGCGCAAGGACCGAGAGCGCGGCGGCCCCGTGCAGCCGGACATCGGTGGAGGCATAGATGACCTTGACCATATCAGGAATCCGACTGTCGCCGGCACGGATGCGTTCGAGCACGGCGCGCTCGCGCATCTTGCGGTGGGCGCGCAAGCCCCGAAGGAAGGAGGCCGGCTCGGTCACCGGCCCGCCGTGGCCGGGCAGGTAGAGATGGTCGTCGCGGTAAAGCAGCTTCTCGAGCGAGGCCATGTAGTCCGCCATGGCCCCATCCGGCGGTGCAACGATCGTCGTCGCCCAGGCCATCACGTGGTCTGCGGAAAAGAGAATGCCGGTGCCATCGAGCGCGAAGGCCATGTGGTTGGCCGTATGGCCCGGAGTGGTCAACCCCGTCAGGCTCCAGCCATCGCCCTCGACGCGCGCGCCATCGGCAAGCCCGAGATCGGGTGCAAACTCCATGTCCGAACTTTCGGCAAAGGGATTGGTTTCGCCCATATGCAGGGGGCGGGCGGAGCGGTGCGGGCCTTCGCCCACGATCAGCGCGCCGGTTGCGGCCTTCAGCCGCCGGGCGAGCGGCGAGTGGTCGCGATGCGTATGGCTGACGGCGATATGGGTGACCTCGCGGCCGGCCAGCGCCGCCATCAGCGCCTGAAAATGCGTTTCGTCATCCGGGCCGGGGTCGATGACGGCAACGGAGCGCTTGCCGACGATATAGCTGTTGGTGCCATGGAAGGTGAAGGGGCCGGGATTGTTGACGGTGATGCGCTGCACGTCGTCCGCCACCGTCACGGCCGCGCCATGGGCCGGCTTGAAATCGAGATCGAAGTCTGGCCCCTGCATGCGTTTCTTCCTGGCTCTCACTGGTACTCGATCTCGATGAACGACATCGGCTCGCCGCCGGCATTGACGACATTGTGCGCCACGCCCGCCTCGCGGCGATAGGCAGCCCCCTTGGCGATATCGACGCGGCGGCTGCCCGTTTCTTCCTCGAGCAGGAACTGGCAATCGGTCATCGGCACGACGACATAGCCTAGGCCGTGCACATGATGGCCCGTGTCGGCGCCGGGCTCGAAATCCCAGCGTGTGATCCTGACAACCGCGTCATCGACGAGCACGCTCGGAACGGCAGGGGGACGGGCGCGAAACTGGCTCATGGCATTCTCCATTCGCCGGGACAATAGGAGGTGCGGTCGGCGAAGGGAAGGGCGCATGCGCGACCCATGTTGGGGAGCCGGACTGCCTTTTGCACAAGGCGCAACAAATCCGCCGAAAATTCAACTTAGTGCCAACTTAGTGATTGTGACCGGCGGCGAGCTTTGATAAGCAGGCGCTCGATTTGGCGGACGTATCGTCCCGTCAATCTGTTGGGGCGTCGCCAAGCGGTAAGGCACCGGTTTTTGGTACCGGCATTCCCAGGTTCGAATCCTGGCGCCCCAGCCATCTGTTTTCAGGTAGATAACTTCGATCACTTACATGAAGGCGCGCGCCTCGCCATGCGCCTCAACGAGTGCGCTCGGTTTTTCTATCCAACGGCTCGCCTCTGCGGCCACAAGGCGGGAGAGGCCAGGGACATCTCCGAGATGCCGCGCCGGGCGATATCTTGTTTAGGGCGCTCTTCACCAGCGGTTGTGCGATGACCTGCTGTCGCTGTTTTCCCGAGAATAGCGGTCTTCCCTTTGTGTCCAAGTCGGCGCTCTGTTGACCGATTTGGAAACGGGAGGCGAAATGTTCAAGAGATTTGGAAGGCTGGGCTGACCATTGGTCTTGCCTCCGCCTCCATGACCACGCGGGCCTCCCCCGCTGGACTTGGCAATGGCGCGCGAATTTAAGCTTGTGCCAAGCAGTAGGGTTATGGTCGGAGGGGTTACAGCGGCAAAACGCCCAGCCTTCATGAGAAAATTTCGGCGGGCTTCAGCTTCTGATGTCAATTCTTCGGGGGTATTTTCTAATTCCTTTGTATTATCTTTCGACATGATCCACCTAATTATACTTAAGTTAAAATAACGGACATATATTATCAGTGATATTCACGAACGCAACCGGCTAGATTTCGCAGTAATACTTCAAGAATTCAGGGAAAGAGTTTTGTTCAGGGGAACGCCCGTGATTCGGCGCGACTGCATGTCTCCTTAAATCGTTCTCGATTTAAGGACAGAGACATGCAGCTACAGCGACCTTTGCGCGTCTCATAAGACGCGCGGCGCTGTAGATATAGATCGGATCACGTCGCGCCTGTTTATGGAGCGTGAAAAGCCGTCTGTTATCCGCAGAAAGCTTCCGGCAAGACGCAGCAGGGCAGCAACGCCAAAAGCAGTTCCTAAGGAGAGGGTGCACGTCCAGTCGGCGCAGCTTCGATAATCTGGAGAAATTCAGCAACGACAGTGTGCTTTTGCTTTGCCGCTTCTGCGTGGCTGCGGGTGTCGCCCTTCGTCAGTTCTCGCGGCACCGGGTCAGGCACCCTTCAACCGTCGTTATTCATCTGCTCAAGGTAGCTAGGGGGCTTCAGGCACTGCAGCGGCGTTCTTCAATCATCCGATCGGACACGGCCCAGCGCGCGCCGACTCTACTTGCGCTCTTGTCAAGTCGCGCTGCAACTGACACGCTAACTGCGGTGATTCCTACTTGTATGAGGGAGAAGATGGCTCACAAATTCGAAATCTACAAAGACAAGGCTGGTGAATACCGGGTTCGCTTCAAGTACAACAGCGAAGTGATGTTCTCGACCGAGGGCTACAAGACCAAGGCCAGCGCACAGAACGCCATCGACTCAATCAAGAAGAACGGTCCAGACGCGCCCGTCGAAGACAACAGCACGAGCTGAGTTCGACCACACTCTCCTAGACGAAACCCGCCGATTTTCACCGGCGGGTTTTTTGATACCTGGAGCTCAGCCTGCGGTTGCCGCCGGCTTGGTCTGGGCCGGGGCGCCCAGGAACTCTTCGCACCAGCTCGGGCCATCGGCACGCTTGTGGTCGCCGGCAATGCGGATCGAGCGGATGACATAGTCGGACGAGACGGTGAGCTGGACAGAGCAGCTCAGATACTCCGTGCGGGCCGACGAGAGGCGCTTGCCTCGCTTGCCGTCCTTGGTGGTTTCGTACTGCGCCGGAATCTTGCGGGTCTTGTAGCCGCCCTTCCAGCTGTAGACGGTGGAGCTGCCGCTTTCGACGTCGGAGATCGGCGGACCGTATTGAGCGAAGAAGCCGCCGGCCGGCTGACCCAGCCAACGGGCCTCGACCGCGTTCCTGCTGATCCCAGTCGTTGTCGTCGTGCAGCTGGCGAGCATGAGCGCAACGCCCGCCACCGTCATCATGCGGAAGTTCATGTTTCTGTCCCTTTGGCTCTCGTTCTGAAATAGGCATGGCGCGGAGGCCCGTATCCCCTGGCTTTCCACGCTTTCCGTTGTGCCTCTAGCGCCAAACCAAGCGAAAGGAAATCCACGCCGCGCCTCGCATTTCAGGAAAATAGGAAGCGTTGCACAAAGTCCCTATCGGGTGCGTCTTCAGGCACCGCTGGCCGGCAATTTCCGCACGAGTTTTCCACCGTCACAAATTTTTTGAAAAAGGTGCAAGGTTTTTCGAGATAGGCGCTTGTGAAATCAAAATGCCTGTTCTATAGAGGCGCCGCTGGTCACGGAGTGTAGCGCAGTCTGGTAGCGCACCACGTTCGGGACGTGGGGGTCGCGTGTTCGAATCACGCCACTCCGACCAGCCGAATCAATCCCTTAGACATATGCTCTGATGTATTCCGCCCCCGCGGCGGACCGATTGCGCCTGATCTTTGCCCCCTCGTTCGGCGTCGATCCTTCACCTTCTCACCCACCAGCCTCAGTCGTTCGTCGCTTCCTCCAAGCCGTTTGTCGAATAGCCGTGTATTCGCGCCTGGGTCGACCTGTCTGCGCGCAAGCGAAGGCTCTAGGTTCCCGTCATTCGATCAATGACGACGAGGAACGGGAATGTCGATCAAGCACCTATCCGTTGCGGCGATTCTGCTTATGGCCGGCCATTCGGTGGCCGTTGCGCAGAGCTGCGAGAAGAATTTCAAGGCCTCGGGCGTGCCGTTGGTGACGCCGGTCTATTACAAGACCTGGCAGGAGTTTCCGAAGCTGAAGCCCGAGACCGCCTTGCAGCGGATGGCGCGCGGTGTCGCTGCGGAAGGGTTTTCGGGGATCGAGGTCAACAAGTCGCTGGGCACCATCGAGGCCTATCAGGATACTGCCGGCTCCGGACGGCTGCAGACGCTGCGCGTCGTTGCCCGCAAGCGTGGTTCGGGTACGCGGGTTGATGCGATGTTCGATATTCAGGTGGGGCAAGTGGCCACCAAACAGGTGGTGCAGGAGGGGCTCTGCAACATCATCCGCTCCGCAGTCGAGTAAGGACCAGGCGGGCGCGGCGCACAGGTAGGGACAGGAGAGCGTTTCCATGATCGACCTGGAAACGCTCCGTCCGCTTGTCGGCGCTACCTCTCGAGTGCCTTTAGCGCCGATTGCGCAGCGGCCTGCGCTTGCAGCATCGACGTGAAATTGCCCTGGGCGGGATAGGTGACGCCGCGATACGTGATGACGAAGCACCATTTGCCGTCGATGCGTTTCTCGACCTTCACGGTGGTTTCCGGTTGCCTGTCCGTGCTCACCTTCTCGTCTCCCTGATTCGGCGCATCGTTGCGCGAAAGTCGTCCAGATACGCCGGAGAGGTTGGTTCTGTCCATCGCTACCGCCCGTGTCAGATCAGGGATCGCTGTACCGTGGAGAGTCCCGGGACTGTGCGTGCCGGGCGGCGTCCTCGCTGCCGGCTCACGGTCAGGCGGACTGTCCCACGACGTCCAGAAACGGTGAAACAGCCCTATCGATCCTCATGATCGACGCGCCAACTTACGAATGCGCAGACGGATGAAAAGGTGCGATCTGTGCGATTTCGGGTCAGGGTGAAGCGATTGCCTGCCCTGTCCCGTTTTGGGACGGTGAGGACTCCAGGGCGTCATGCCAGCCTGCTGCAGAGAAGCGGGCCGGGGCCGTGCCAGGCGGCCCTCCACCCCGGACGATTCCCTCTTACGCGAGCGATGCGCGCCGTTTTATTGTTCACGTTGAAACGACCTGTTCACGGATTGGCGTCTTATCAGCGTGAACAATCAGGGCGATATTCCCCTCAACACTTGTTCTTGCCCGAGAGACTCAGATGTTGAAGGAACCGATCTTCACCTTTCGCGAAATCGCCATATGGACTGCCATCCTTGGCAGCGTCGTCGGCTATCAACTTTGGCAGCACGCCGAGCCTGCGTCGTTGACGATGGTTCTCCCGGCGATCGAGCAGCAGCTTTGATGATGAATGCCGGCAGGGGATCACTCCTCCGGCATGCCGTTGCGCCGGGCCGCCTGCAATAGATCGATTTCGCCGGCGGCCGGACCGAACTGGTCCTCCAGTCGCTCGGCCTCCTCCGCATCGAGCCGATATTTCCGCGCAAATGCCTGGATTGATATCATGCGCCCGCGAAAGCCTTTCGGCCGCGCATCTTCGCCTTGATGTTCCGTCTTCATGGCGCTTCTCCCATGCAGTGGGAGATAGGGCGGAAGAGCAGGTTGCAAAGGCCAACGCGTCCGGGAGCGGTCGCCGTTCAAGCAAAAAAAAGGGGCCTCGACCAGGCCCCTTTTTGCTATCTGTTGCGGCTGTCGGTCAGCCGTCGATGTCGTCGATGATCTCGATTGCCTTGCCGGCGCTTACACGCCGGACTTCGGCCTCCTCGCGGCGGCTCGAGAACAGTTCGGTCGCCATCAACTGATCGGCGAGGTCGGCCGGCAGCGAGAGGATGACGCGGGCGTCTTCCGTGTGAATGCCGCCGAGCGCCGAACGCTTCGCCGTGATCATGCCGCCGGCCACCGTATTGTTGGTGTCCGGGTCGATCAGGATGAAGGCACCGGTGGTGCGGTTCTGCTCGTAGGTGTCGAAGATCGCCTGCTCGTCGAAGGCGAGATGCACCTTGCCGATGGCGTTCATCGGTAGTTGCTCGGCGTGGTTCCACTTGCCGCTCTTGAGGTCGAGCTGGCTGATGGGCTGAACCTGGACGCGCTGGCGGCGGCTGCCGCTCTTCAGCCAGTAGCGCTTGCCCGGCTGGATGCCTTCCGGCTGCAGGGCAACGAGCTGTGCGTCGAAGGCCAGGCCGGTCAGCGGCTGGCTGTCGATCGCCACGATCATGTCGCCGCGCGACACGTCGACCTGCCGGTCGAGCACGAGCGTGATCGCGTCGCCGGCAACGGCGGCGTTGCGCACGAGGTCGAAGGTGACGATCTTGGTCACGTTGGCGACCATGCCGGAGGGAAGGATGACGACGCTGTCGCCGGGCTTCACCGAACCGCCGGCAACCGTGCCCTGATAGCCGCGGAAGCTTTCGCCCGGGCGTGAAACGCGCTGTACCGGCAGGCGGAAACCGACGGTCTGGGCCGAGCGTGTCGTTGCCAGTTCCAGCACCTCGATCAGCGTCGGGCCCTCGTACCACGGCATTGAGGCGCTGCCGTCATAGACGACGTTTTCGCCCTTCAGTGCCGAGACCGGAATCGCCGTGACCTGGCGCACACCGAGCGACAGCGCCAATTCCTTGAACTCGTGGCTGATCTGCTCGAAACGGGCGCGGTCGTAGTCGGTCAGGTCGATCTTGTTGACCGCCAGCACGAACTGCTTGATGCCCATCAGCGTCGCGATCGTCGCATGCCGGCGGGTCTGCTCGAGCAGGCCGACGCGGGCGTCGACGAGCAGCACGGCGAGGTCGGCGGTCGAGGCGCCGGTTGCCATGTTGCGGGTATATTGCTCGTGGCCGGGCGTGTCGGCGACGATGAAGGAGCGCTTGTCGGTCGAGAAATAGCGATAGGCGACGTCGATGGTGATGCCCTGTTCGCGCTCGGCCTGCAGGCCGTCGAGCAGCAGCGCGAAGTCGGGCAGACCGAGATCGTTCTGCTTGCCGTTGGAATCGCGCTGCAGCGTCGCCGCCTGGTCTTCCTTGACCGCCTTGGTGTCCCAGAGCAGGCGGCCGATCAATGTCGACTTGCCGTCGTCGACCGAGCCGCAGGTGATGAGGCGAAGCGGGCGGCTGTCACGGGTGGCGCGCGCCGACTCGTGCGCCGGGAAGGCGAGGACCTCGCCAGCAGCAACGTCCTGAACGGCATTCGCGGTTGCGGGTGCAGTCATCAGAAATATCCTTCGCGTTTCTTCTTTTCCATCGAGCCGGACTGGTCGCGGTCGATGGCGCGGCCCTGGCGTTCGGAAACGGTCGCGGTTTCGAGTTCGGAGATGATGTCGTCGAGCGTCGTGGCGTTCGAGCGGATAGCGCCGGTCAGCGGGAAGCAACCGAGCGTGCGGAAGCGGATCACTTCTTCGCGCTTGGTCTCGCCCGGCAACAGTTCGAGGCGCGGATCCTCGGCAAGGATCATCATGCCGTCGCGTTCGACGATCGGCCGCTTCTCAGCGAAGTAGAGCGGTACGATCGGAATGTCCTCGGCCTGGATGTAACGCCAGATGTCGACCTCGGTCCAGTTGGACAGCGGGAAGGCGCGCACGCTTTCACCCTTGCGGATCATGCCGTTGTAGACGTTCCAGAGTTCCGGACGCTGGTTGCGCGGATCCCAGCGATGGTCAGGCGTGCGGAACGAGTAGATGCGCTCCTTGGCGCGGCTTGCTTCCTCGTCGCGCCGTGCGCCGCCGAAGGCCGCATCGAACTGGCCGGCGTCGAGCGCCTGGCGCAGCGCCTCGGTCTTCATGATGTCGGTATAGAGCGCCGAACCGTGGGAAAACGGCGTGACGTTCTCGGCGGCACCGCGCGGATTGATGTGCTCGATCAGATCGAGATCGTAGCGCTCGACGATCTCGTCGCGAAACGCGATCATCTCGGCGAACTTCCAGCCGGTGTTGACGTGCAACAGCGGGAAGGGCACGCGGCCGGGGTAAAAGGCCTTGCGCGCCAGATGCAAGAGCACCGAGGAATCCTTGCCGATCGAATAGAGCATGACCGGGCGCTCGAACTCGGCCGCCACTTCGCGGAAGATGTGGATCGCCTCGTTCTCCAACGCCTTCAGATGCGGGTCGAGCGGCGGCTTGGTGCTCTGCGGGTTATGCAGTTCCGTTTCCGGATGGGTATGGGGCATTTCAGTCTCCGGGAGGATTTGTCTTCAGAGGAGCGCGCCAGCCCTCAGGCGGCGCTGCTCGAATTCGGGATGATGGAACTGGCGGCGGCTTCCGGAACGTGCAGACCACATTCGCGCTTCTCGTCGTTCTCCCACCACCAGCGTCCGGCGCGCTCCGGCTCGCCGGGCTTGATGGCGCGGGTGCAGGGCTCGCAGCCGATCGACGGATAGCCGCGCGCGTGCAGCGGGTTCACCGGAACGGCATTGGCGGCGACGTAAGCGCGGATGGTCTCGATGTCCCAGTCTGCCAGCGGGTTGACCTTGATGAGGCCACGGTCGAGATCGGCCTCGGCAAATGGGGTCGAGGCGCGATTGCCGGACTGGCCGCGGCGCAGGCCGGTGATCCAGAAGGTTGCCCCTTCGAGTGCGCGCGCAAGCGGCTTCAGCTTGCGCACGTCACAACAGGCATGCCGCGCCTCGACGCTCTCATAGAAGCCGTTGAGGCCGTAGCGCGCCGCATAGGCGTCGATGTCGGCCTGCTCCGGATGATAGCGCTTGATCAGGATACCGTAGGTTTCTTCCGTCTTGTCGATGAGGGCGACCGTCTCGTTGAACAGGCGGCCGGTCTCCAGCGTTGCGACATCGACGGAAAGCTTGTTCTCGCCGATGACCGCGGTGATCACTTGGTCCTCGATGCCGAGCGAGGTCGTGAAGACGGCCCGCCCGTCAAGGCTTGCGACAAGCGCCAGCCGACCGGCGAGATCCAGGCCCTCGAGCGTCTCGTTCAGTGCCTTGGCGGTGGTTTCGAGGGATGACGTGGTCATGGCTGCGTCCTGTTCCAACTTGGTCGGAATATCGCAGCCCAATGCGGCAATGGACAGAAATAGCGGTTTCTAATGCTCTTTGTTTGGAGCAAATCTGCCTCTCAGAACGAAAGGCAGCGAAAAACCGAATATAGACTAGTAAATTACTAGATTTTATACTTTAATTGCGGTGATAGACACCGTTTGACACGGGAAGGCGCGATCCAGGCGGTCCACGCCTTCTTTGCATCGATCGTCAAAACTCAGCCCGACCATCCTCCTGTGGCAGCGCCGCGATAGGCGAAGCTTGCGGCTCAAGGCGCGTGCAGGCGAGGGGCGGCGATCTCCGGGGCCGTACGAGACGGCGCACAACCGAAGTCATCGCATTGAAGGCCGTGACGATCATGATCAGCATGGCGACGGCGAGCAGGGACAAGCACACGAGCAGTCGTGTCTTGATTGTCATGATAACGTTCTGCGGTTGCCCGCAAGGCAAATCATCCTCGGGCGATGCCGCGGACAAGGCCGCATGGGCATCGGGACGCGAGCTCGCCTTGGCAGGGGAGTGATGACGATGACGGGATGGAGCACGCGTTATCACGCGGCGGATCTGCCGTCATCGGCGAAATTTCAAGCTGCTGAGTATGGTTTCGCGCAACCCCTGGTCATCGCTGCCGCAGGCGGCAGTTGAATGGCGACGCTCAAGAAGTGTTGAAGACCACGTCCTTTCGCAAATCGTTCTTCGGGTTCAAGCTGCCGCCTCTTCGAAACTGGCGAAGGAGCGGGCAGATGTTGAAAGCCATATCGCACCGTGGTGTTGCCGCGGTCATTCTGACGGGGCTTCTGGTAACCGGCGCTTACGCCCATCACGGCTGGTCCTGGGCCGAGGCCGACCAGATCGAGCTCAAGGGCATCATTCGCGAGATCTCGATGGCGCCGCCGCATCCGACCCTTCAGGTGGAATCAACCACGGATGGTATGTGGCGCGTCGAACTCGGCAATCCCCGGCAGACGGAGCGCTCCGGCTTTGTCGAAGGGGCGGCCAAGGCAGGCGATGCGATCGTCGTTCTCGGCAACCGTTCGCTCGACCCCAGCGAAAAGCGCATGAAGGCGGTGCGCATCACCGTTGTCGGAAAGACCTATGACATCTATCCGGAACGCATCCGGGCCGGTGGATGAGCGCGGCGGACCTCGTCGATTGGATCGCCGGCTGGCCGGTCGGCGCGGCGCTCAGACGCTCGGCGCTTCTTTATCTGCTGGTCAACGCAGCCCACATCCTGGCGATTGGCCTGCTCATCGGCGCCATCCTGCCGCTTGACCTCAGGCTGCTCGGTCTCGTCGGGCACGCGCCGGTCGCGGTGCTCGGCCCGTTCCTTGCTCGGGCAGCAGTGATTGGCCTCATCCTGGCCGTCGTCACCGGCCTTTGCCTCTTCAGCGTCAGGCCTTCCGCCTATCTCGCCAATCCGGCATTTCTGACCAAGCTCGCGTTTCTGACGCTCGGCACGTTGAACGCGCTTTCGGTCCGTATGAGTCGTGGCTGGTCAATCGCCATCGTAGGCGGAGCAATAGCCCAGCGCCTGCGTGTGCAGGCGCTGGCCTCCTTCATCCTGTGGCTCGGTGCGTTGCTCGCCGGCCGCTGGATCGGCTTCGTCGGATAGCCGTTAGCGGTCGCTGACCTGCCAGCGCGGGTTGATCCACGGCTCCTGGTTGGAGCGGGCGAGCGGCTGCTTGCCGAGAATGTGGTCGGCCGCCTTTTCGCCGGTCATGATCGAAGGGCTGTTGAGATTGCCATAGGTCACGTGCGGGAAGATCGACGAGTCGGCGACGCGAAGGCCCTCGACGCCGATGACGCGGGTCTCCGGATCGACGACCGCCATCGGATCGTCCTTCGCACCCATCCGGCAGGTGCCGCAGGGGTGATAGGCGCTTTCCAGGTGCTCGCGCAGGAACGCGTCGATCTCCTCGTCCGACTGCACCTTCTCGCCCGGCTGGATCTCCGGACCGCGATAGTGGTCGAAGGCTTTCTGGCTGAAGATCTCGCGGGTCAGGCGCACGCAGTGGCGGAACTTCTCCCAGTCCTCCGGGTGGCTCATATAGTTGAAGCGGATGACCGGGTCGGCCATCGGGTCGGATGACCGCAGCGTGACGTTGCCGCGCGACTTCGAGAGGTTGTAGCCGACATGCACCTGGAAGCCGTGTGTATTGGCGGCCGCCTTGCCGTCATAGCTGATCGCCACCGGCAAGAAATGATACTGGATGTCCGGCTGCTTGACCCCGGGGGCGGAGCGCAGGAAGGCGCAGGCCTCGAACTGGTTGGAAATGCCTAGGCCTTTCTTGAAGAACAGCCATTGCGCGCCGGCAACCCCCTGCCAGAACCAGGGCAGCCAGGAATAGAGCGACACCGGCTTGGTCGAGACCTGCTGGAAATAGAATTCCATATGGTCCTGCAGGTTCTGCCCGACGCCCGGCCGGTCGACCTTCACCTCGATGCCCATGTCCTTCAGGTGCTGAGCCGGGCCGATGCCCGAGAGCATCAGCAGCTTCGGCGAGTTGAACGAGGACGCCGAGACGACCACTTCGCGGTTTGCCTTCACGATCTCGATCTTGCCACCGCGTTCGATCTCGACGCCGGTCGCCCGGCCGTTCTCAAGGATGATCCGGCGAGCGAAGCAGCGCACGAGCGAGACGTTCTGGCGCTTCATCGCCGGCTTCAGATAGGCATTTGCCGCCGACCAGCGCCGACCCTGCCAGACGGTCTGCTCCATCAGCCCGAAGCCTTCCTGTTTAGAGCCGTTATAGTCGTCGGTGAGCTCGAAGCCCGCCTGCTCTCCGGCCTTGATGAAGGCGTGGAACAGCGGATTATGCACCGGACCACGCTTGACGTGCAGCGGCCCGTCGGTGCCGCGCCAGCCGGCTTCGCCGCCATGCGAATGCTCCATGCGCTTGAAATAGGGAAGCACATCGGCATAGGCCCAGCCGCGCGCGCCGAGTTCTTCCCAGCGGTTGAAGTCTTCCGCGTGACCGCGCACATAGACGAGACCGTTGATCGACGACGAACCGCCGATCACCTTGCCGCGCGGCGCGGTGATGCGCCGGTTGTTGAGGTTCGGCTCGGGCTCGGAGAGATAGCCCCAGTTGTAGCGCTTCATGCTCATCGGCCAGGCAAGCGCCGCCGGCATCTGGATGAAGGGACCGACGTCCGAGCCGCCATATTCCAGCACTATGACGGTATTCTTGCCGTTTTCGGAAAGGCGATAGGCGAGCGCCGAACCGGCCGAGCCGGAGCCGATGATGATGTAATCTGCCTGCATAAGCGTGGTCTTTCTTCTAGCTGATTGCCCCTCGGCATGCCCGTCATCCGCGCGGGTGAGGAGATGCGCCCCTCATCCGCCTGCCGGCACTTTCTCCCCGCAAGCGGGGCGAAGGGACGTTGCCGCACCGTTTTGTGCACTCTCGAACTGCTCGTGTGGCACGTCCCCTCTCCCCGCCAGCGGGAAGAGGGCCAGTCCTCAGGTTAAACCCGAGGAGAGGGGCAAACCCCAATCTCAATAAGGCGCCTGCACCGGCCCCATGCCGACATAGACGGTCTTCAACTCGCTGTAGTGGTTGAGTGCCGCCACCGAGTTCTCACGGCCGAAGCCGGACTGCTTCGAGCCGCCGAAGGGGATCTCCACCGGGCAGAGATTGTAGGTGTTGATCCACAGCGTGCCCGCCTCGAGCTGGTCGACGACACGGTGTGCGCGGGTGATGTCTGCGGTGAAGACGCCGGCCGAAAGCCCGAACTCGGTCGCATTGGCACGCGCGATCACCTCGGCTTCGTCGTCGAAGTCGAGCACGCACATGACCGGGCCGAAGATCTCTTCGCGGGCGATCGTCATGTCGTCGGTGACGTCGGCAAAGACCGTCGGCTGGATATAGGTGCCGGCTGTGTTGACGGCATTTGGAATGCCGCCGCCGGTGACGAGCCGCGCCCCTTCGGCCTTGCCCTTCTCGATATAGGAAAAGACCTTGTCGCGCTGCGGCATGGAAACCATCGGCCCGAGCTGCGTCGCCTCGTCCATGGGATCGCCGATGACGATTGCCTCGGTGCGGGCTTTGAGCCGCGTCAGGAACTGTTCCTTGATGCCCTTCTGGACGAAGACGCGGGTGCCGTTGGAGCAGACCTGTCCGGTCGAATAGAAATTGCCGAGCATGGCGCCGCCGATGGCGCTTTCGAGATCGGCATCATCGAAGACGATCAGCGGCGACTTGCCGCCGAGTTCCATGGTGACATGCTTGAGTTCGGCTGCGGCCGCACCCGCCACTTTCTTGCCGGTCGGCACCGAGCCGGTCAGCGACACCTTGGCGACGTCAGGATGATTGACGAGCAGCGGACCGGTTGAGCGATCACCCTGGATGACGTTGTAGAGACCCTTCGGCAGGCCCGCCTCGATCAGAATTTCGGCGATTTTCAGCGCGCCGAGCGGCGTGTTTTCCGACGGCTTGAAGACCATGGCGTTGCCGGCGGCGAGCGCCGGTGCGCCCTTCCAGCAAGCGATCTGCTGCGGATAGTTCCAGGCGCCGATGCCGACGCAGACGCCGAGCGGCACGCGCTTGGTATAGGCGAAGTCGCCGCCGAGCGGGATGTAATCGCCGTTGAGCGCCGTGGCGATGACGCCGCCGAAGAATTCGAAGCTGTCGGCGCCGGATGTCGGATCGGCGACGATCGTCTCCTGGATCGGCTTGCCGGTGTCGAGCGTCTCGAGCTCGGAGAGCTCGCGGTTCCTTTCGCGCATGATCTCGGCGGCGCGCTTGAGGATACGGCCGCGCGCCGTCGGGCTCATCGCCGCCCATTCCGGCTGGGCACGCTTGGCGGCCGCAATCGCCTTTTCGACGATCGCGGGCGTTGCCGCATAGAGCCGGGCGATCACTTCGCCGGTCGCCGGATAGATGCTCTCGATGACGGTGCCGGCGATGTCCTCGACATATTCGCCGTCGATGAAGTGCGAGGCTTGCGGTTGGGCTTTCATGTCATTCTCCCCGCGGATAGCGTTTGGAATCCTCGAGATTGTCGAGGTTCATATGGTTGCGCATATAGCGCTCGGATGCCTTCTGCAGCGGCTGGTGATCCCATGGGTAATAGGCGCCGTTGCGGAGCGCCTCGTAGACCACCCAGCGCTGCGCCTGGCTTTCGCGCACGGCCGCATCGAAGGCGTCCATGTCCCAATGAGCGGCGCGCATGTCGCGGAAGGCCTGCAGCGTCGCCGCCTGCACCGGCGTTTCCGGATTGGCGGCGAGATTCTTGAGTTCCAGCGGATCCGCCTCGAGATCGTAGAGCTGGTCCGGATCGAGCGCACAGTGGATATATTTCCACTTGCCTTCGCGGATGGCGACGAGCGGCGCGTAGGACGCTTCCGCCGCATATTCCATCAGCGCCGGTTCGCTGCGCTCCTCGCCGTTGATCATGGGCACGAGGCTGATGCCGTCGGTCCAGGGTTTCACCTCGTCCATGGAAATGCCGGCGAGATCGGCAAGCGTCGGCGTCACGTCGAGATTGGAGGTCGGCGCCAGGTGCAGGCCGGGTGCAACGCCCGGACCGGCGACCATCAGCGGCACGCGGGCCGAGCCCTCGAAGAAGTTCATCTTGAACCACAGGCCGCGCTCGCCGAGCATGTCGCCGTGATCCGAGCAGAAGAGGATCAGCGTGTCGTCGAGCATGCGGGTGCGCGTCAGCGTGTCGATGAGCTCGCCGACCTTCTCGTCGAGATAGGAGATGTTGGCGAAGTAGGCCCGGCGCGAGCGGCGGATATTGTCTTCCGTCAGGTTGAAATTGCCGTAGTCGCAGGAATGCATGATACGCTTGGAATGCGGATCCTGCTGATCCTCCGACAGCATGCCGACCTCGGGCAGCAGATGTTCGCAGCCCTCATAGAGGTCCCAAAACTTCTTGCGCGCCACATAAGGGTCGTGCGGGTGGGTGAAGGAGACGGTCAGGCACCAGGGGCGGCGGTCCGCGTCGTCATTCTCGCGCGAGAGCTGGTAGAGCTTCTGGTTGGCGAGGAAGGCGACCTCGTCGTCATATTCCATCTGGTTGGTGATCTCGGCGACGCCGGCGCCGGTGACCGAGCCGAGATTGTGGTACCACCAGTCGATGCGCTCGCCCGGCTTGCGATAGTCGGGCGTCCAGCCGAAATCGGCCGGATAGATGTCGGTGGTCAGCCGTTCCTCGAAGCCGTGCAACTGATCCGGGCCGACGAAGTGCATCTTGCCGGAAAGCGCCGTGTAGTAGCCGGCCCGGCGCAGGTGATGCGCATAGGTCGGGATCGAGGACTGGTACTCGGCAGCATTGTCGTAGACGCGGGTGCGGCTCGGCAATTGCCCGGCCATGAAGGAAGCGCGGGCCGGCGCGCAGAGCGGCGACGAGGTGTAGTTGTTGCGGAAGCGCGCCGAGCGGGCGGCGAGCGCCTTCAGGTTCGGCGCATGCAGGAACGCGGCCGGTCCATCCGGAAAGAGTTTTCCGTTCAACTGGTCGACCATGATGATCAGGATGTTCGGTCTTGCGGTCATGCGGCCGTTCCCTGGTGATTGAGCCGATCGATGTGCGAGTTGACGTAGTCTTCGGTGAGCGCGATCGAGGCTTCGATGCTGATCGGCGCGGAACGCAGACTCTGGCGGATATAAAGTCCGTCGATCATCGCAGCAGCGCCCTCGGCGATGCGTTCCGCGTCATCGTCGGCACAAAGCGCCTTGAGGCTCGCCATGAGATTGGAGCGCAGGCGCCGGGCATAGACGACGAGCAGCCGCCGCACCTCTTCCGACCGTTGCGCCTCCGAATAGAAGGCAAGCCATGCGGCGACGGTGTCGGGGGCGAACTGGCTTGCCTGGAAGGAGACGCGGATGAGCGCACTCAGCTTTTCGCGCGGGCCCGCCACCGTGCGAAGCGCCGTCACCGTATCGTCGCGCAACTGCCTTAGGAGGCTTCGGATCGTCTCGATCAGCAATTGTTCCTTGCTGCCGAAATAGTGATGGGCAAGGGCAGGGGAGACGCCGGCGTGGCGGGCGATCTCGGACATGGTGACGGTCAGCGTACCCTGGTCGCCGATCACGCGAAGTGCTGCGTCCACCAGCGCCTTGCGGCGCACCGGCTCCATTCCGACCTTTGGCATCCGTTTCTCCATTGACGCCGGTCAGTTTATTTTTGATTGACTCATCAATCAATAAAAATCTTCGGTGTTTTTGCTTTCCTTTTTCCGAGAAATCCGGCTCAATCCTCCCGGTAGCGATCCTGCGACTCGATGGACTGGAGGTTGAAATGACCCATGCATTCGATCAGGCCGACAAGACGGCGGTTGCCCGCAAATGGGGATGGTTCGTAGCACTCGGCGTGCTGTTGATCATGTGCGGTGGTCTCGCCTTCGGCAACCTGCTGATGGCGACCGTCGCCTCGGTCTACTATGTCGGGATCATCATGCTGGTAGGCGGGCTTTTCAATCTCGCCCACGCCTTCCAGGTCAAGGGCTGGGACAGCGTGCTCTACTGGGGCCTCAGCGGAGCCTGCTACACGATCGCCGGCCTTTTTGCCTTCATCAATCCCTTGCTCGCCTCGTCCTTCCTGACCTTCGTAATGGCGATCGCGCTGATCATCGCCGGCTGCTTCCGCGTCTGGGTCGGTCTCAAGCTCCGGCCGGTGCAGGGCTGGGGCTGGGTGGCGCTCGGTGGTCTGGTCACACTCGCGGCTGGCCTGATCATCGCTGCCGGCTGGCCGGTCAACAGCCTGTGGATCCTCGGCCTGTTCCTGGCCGTCGACCTGGTGATGCAGGGACTGTCACTGATCGCCTTCGGTGTGCTGGCGAAGGGCTAGGAGCGTACGCTGTCAAAGCGAGTGGAAAACACGCACTTTTCTCATTCTGCCCCGGCGTCACAGCTGCGAAGCAGCGTCTCCAACAGCCCGAGCAGGTCACCGCGAAGATCGGCAAGCCCACCTGCGGCCAAGGCTTCGAGACCGATCAGGGCGCCGTAGAGTGCATTGGCGCCGCTGCGGCTGCGGATTGAGGAAAATCCACAACGGCCGAGGAGATCGGCGACATAGGCAATGCGCCGCTCGTCTACCGATTTGAGGATAGTCGCGGCCGCGGCGTCGAAACGCGCCCATTCACGAATTGCGCCTTCGGTCAGCATGCCGCCATAGGCAAGGTTGCGGTCGTCGGTGGCGGAGTCCACCAGCAGTCGTAATTGCTTATCTGCCGGCACCTCGTGCGACTCCACCTCGGCGATGATGGCCTCGGTTGCTTCGCGCGCCCAGTGGCTAAGCATCTGCGCCTTCAGATCCGGCACATCCCTGAAATGCCAATAGAACGAACCCTTGCTCACTTTCAGGTCGCGAGCAATGGCTTCAGCCCGTATCGCCTGCACGCCGCCCTCTGTCAGCGCTCGGAAGGCGGCCTTGATCCAGTCATCGCTCGTGAGGGTGTCTTTTGTCGCCATGGCTTTCCATACGCCACCGTATTGACCAATGCAACCTAATGGCGTACATACGCTGCCGTATGGTGACGCGTGGAGATGAACTCATGAACAGATGGCTTCTGGCGGCGGGCGTTCTGTCCCTGGTGACAACGGGTATCCATCTCTTCGCCGGCGGGCCGGAAGTGCATGTGCCTCTGCTTGCAAGCAGCCCATCGCCGCTGCTGCAGACCTATGTCTCGCTTCTGTGGCACGCGACGAGCGCCATCCTCCTGATCAACAGTCTGGCGCTACTGTTTGCCGCCGTGAACGGACGTTATCGCGCACCCCTGGCAGGTGCGGTGATCGCGCAATATCTCGCCTACGCGGCGCTCTTCATCGGCTATGGTTTTGCTTATCTCGGCTCTCTCTGGAACACGCCGCAATGGGTGGCCTTCGCCGTCATGGCCGCATTCGCGGCGATCGGCGCGCGGTCGGGCACAAGGCCTGCATCACCCATGGCCGCCTGAGGCGGCTTCCACAAACAGGCGAACAAGGTACCAGCCATGTTGACGGCGATCGCGATCCTGCTTTTCCTCGTTCTTGCCGGTATCGCCGGGCTGCACGCCTATTGGGCACTGGGTGGGCTTTGGCCCTGTGACGACGAGGCATCGCTGGTGCGCACAGTGGTCGGGACAGAACATCGCTCGGTAATGCCGCCGGTCTGGCTGACGCTCCTCGTCGCCGCGCTCATTTTCGCCGCAGCGCTCGTGCCATTGTCCGTGACGCCCGTCTTGGCGGGCGCGTTGCCCGCGACCTTGGCCTATAGCGGGCTTGCCGTCCTTGCGGCCATCTTTGTCGTCCGCGGGGTGTTGGCTTTCACGACGGCCTTTCGCCGACGCCACGGCACCGAACCCTTCGCGACTCTCGACCGCCGCATTTACGGTCCCCTCTGCTTGGCTATCGGTGCCGGATACCTGGCGTTGCTCGTTCTCGCCTGGCGCGTTTCCAACTGAAGACTGGTCTTCTGCCGGACATTGACTGGTGACAGGACTTGCTCATGAAACTACTGATTTCATTAGAGTGGTTTGATTGGTCTTGGGCGGTTGCGGCTGTCACATAGCTTTCATCAAAGCTTCATAGTGGGGAAAGACTTCGTTGACTCTTGGCGGCCATGCTGCCGACGTCCGATCGTCCGTTCTTAAGCCTCTGGAGCCCGGCATGTCCGCCGCCCCCGCCGAAATCCTCTCGCTGCGCCGGTTCGGCGACGACCAGATCGTTACGCTCGCCAAGCTGGTGATCGAGAGCGCCTTCCAGCCGATCGCCGAAGCGGCGACCGGCACCGTCTTCGGCTACGAATCGCTGATGCGCGGCTTCCAGAAGCTCGGCTTTGCCTCGCCGCTGGAACTGCTCGACAAGGCCGAGGAGTCAGGGCAACTGCTGGCGCTCGAGCACATGATCAACAGCCGCGCCGTCGCCGGTTTCGCGACGCTGCCCGATTATTCCGCTCGCACCCTGTTCCTCAACTTCGACTCGCGGCTTGTCGGCGGCGAAGGCGATATCGTCGAGCGGCTCGTCAATCACCTGAAGCGCGCCAACATTGCCCCGTCGTCGCTCTGCTTCGAGCTTTCCGAGCGTTTCGACAGCGGCAAGATGCCGGACTTCTCCGCGCTCGTGCGCGATCTCCGGCTCGCCGGCTTCAAGCTCGCCATTGACGATTTCGGTGCCGGCTTCAACGGGTTGAAGCTGCTCTGCGATCAGCCGGTCGATTACGTGAAGATCGACCGGCATTTCATCTCCGGCATCGAAGCGGATGCCCGCAAACGTCATCTCGTCCGCCATACCGTCAACACCGCCCATGTGCTCGGCACGCGCGTCATCGCCGAGGGCGTCGAGACGGAGGCCGAGTTTCTCACCTGCCGCGATCTCGGCTGCGATCTCGTGCAGGGCTATTACGTCGCCCGGCCGACGACACATCTCAGCGAGCTTCTACCTGCCTATCCGCATCTCGATCAGAGCGTGAGCGGCAGACGCTCTTCGTCCTCGCTGGACGGCATCTTGATTCGCAAGCAGATCGAGCAGCTCCCGACGGTGCGCGAAAGCGACGAGCTCGATTCCGTCTTCGATCTCTTCCGGCGGAACCCGCGCCAGGGCTTCTTCCCGGTGCTCAACGCCAATGGCGAACCGCGCGGCATCCTGCACGAATATCACGTCAAGGAGCTGATCTATCACCCCTTCGGCCGCGATCTCCTGAAGAACAGGATCTACCAGCGGCGCATTTCGCATTTCGTCAGCCCGGCACCGATCGCCGATCTCGATACGCCCGCCGACGAGATGCTGAAGATCTTTGCCGGCATGGACGGCAGCGACTGCCTGATCCTGACGGAGGACATGCGCTATGCCGGCACGCTCTCGGCTTCGTCGCTTCTGAAGATCATCAACGAAAAGCAGTTGAAGATGGCGCAGGAGCAGAACCCGCTGACGGGCCTGCCCGGCAACCGCGCCATCCGCGACTACGTCCAGGACGCGATCCTCGACGGTGATCAGGCGCGTTACTTCTGCTATTGCGACTTCGACGACTTCAAACCCTTCAACGACACCTACGGCTTCCAGAAGGGTGATCTCGCGATCACGCTGTTCGCCGCGCTCTTGCGCCGGCACTTCATCGGCGAGGAAAAATTCCTCGGCCATGTCGGCGGCGATGATTTCTTCGTTGGTGTCAGCGGCTGCTCGGTGGAGGAACTGGAGGCGGTGCTGAACCGCCTGCTCGACGATTTCCGTTCCGACGTGCGCCAGCTCTATTCGCCGGAGCATCAGGCGGAAGGGCGCATCAGCGGCTACGGCCGCGACGGCTCGCCGAAGGAATTTCCGCTGATGCGCTGTTCGATCGCAGTGCTCGGGCTGCCGGAAGGCTTCGTCTTTTCCGACGCCCAGGCCGTCAGCGCCCGCATCGCCGAAATCAAGTCCCGCGCCAAGACCAACGAAGCCGGGCTCGTCCTGGACGCGCTCGGGGGCTGAGATCTGGAGCAGTTCCCAGGAAAAGTGTGAAACGGTTTTCCGTCGGGATTGCGTAATTTCAGAGGGTTAGATCGTTTCATTGTTTCCATGAAACAGTGAAACGATCTAACCTCCAGGCCAGTTCAGCCCGCCAGTGCAGGCACGCGGTGAGCGAGATAATCGCGCATCTGCGCGAGCGCCATCTCACGCGTCAGTCCACCCGATTGCAAGCCGAGCCGCAGCCATAACCCGTCGATCAATGATGTGATGCCGAGCGCCGCGGCCTCGCATTCGTCTTCCGGCAACAGATGAGCCAGCGCGGAGAGAAGGTTCGAGCGCATACGGGCGTGAATGACCTTCTGGATTCGGGCGAGTTGCGGTTCGCGCGGCACCTCGGCGCAGAGGGAAAGCCAGGCATGGCAGACTGAGGGCTGGAAGAAGCGTTCCTCGAAATTCGCCTCGATGATTGCCTCCAGCCGCTCGCGGGGCGTGCGCGCCCGGTTCAGCCGTTCGACCACCGCTTCCTTCAGCGCGGCATTCGCCTCGCGCATCGCATGTTCGAAGAGCTCCTGTTTGTTGGCGAAATAATGCAGCACGATGCCTTTGGAGGCGCCGGCATGCATCGCCACCTTCTCCAGCGTCGCGCCGGCCATGCCTTCTTTTTGCAGCACCTCGAAGGCCGCCCGGCGCAGCTCGCGTCGCCTGATCTCACTTATCCTCGTCAGTCGCATGGGCCCTCTCCAAACGATTCCCACATTGACAAACTTTCCGGAAAGATCAATTGTTGACCCATGGGACAATTTTTAGTCCATATGGACAAGTTGGGAGAAAGCTATGCCGGATCTGAAACTCTTGATGTCCACCATTGCGCTCATTGCTGCCACCAACCCGGTCCTTGCCGGCGACCCCGAGGCCTGTCGGCGCGTGCGGCTGGCAGAGCCCGGATGGAACGATCTGGCCTTCACCACGGGCGTGGGGCTGACGGTGCTGAAGGCGCTTGGCTATGAGCCGGAGAGCAAGCTGCTCGGCATCGACGTCATCTATACCAGCCTGCGCAGCGGCGATCTCGACATCTTTCTCGGCTATTGGGATCCGGCGATGGTGAGTTATTACAAGCCCTACAAGGACGACGGTTCGGTCGAGACCGTGCGCACCAACCTCAAGGGCGCGAAATATACCTTCGCCGTGCCCGATTATGTCTGGGAGTCCGGGGTCAGGGACTTCGCCGACCTGAAAACTTTCGCCGACAGGTTCGAGAAGAAGATGTACGGCATCGAGCCGGGCTCCAATCAGCTGATGCTCGATGCGATCAAGGACCCGAGCCTCGGGCTCGATGGCTGGGAAGTGGTCGAATCGAGCGAACAGGGGATGTTGGCCGAGGTCACCCGCCGGGTGCGCGACAAATCTTTCATCGTGTTTCAGGGCTGGGCGCCACATCCGATGAACACGACGCTCTCGATCAAGTATCTGACCGGCGGCGACAAGTTCTACGGGCCGGACTTCGGCGCCGCGACCGTCTCCACCCAGGTGCGCAAGGGCTACCTGCAGGAGTGCCCGAACGTGGCGAAACTCCTCAACAATCTCGTGTTCGACATCGACTTCGAGAACCGCGGCATGGGCTACCTGATGAACGACGGGCTGGCGCCGGATGAGGCCGGGCAAAAGGCGATCAAGGAGGAACCGCAGCGGCTCGACGCCTGGCTCGCCGGCGTGACGACGTTCGATGGGCAGCCGGGTTCTGCCGCGGTCAAGGCCGCGCTCGGGCTGTGACCGGCATCGACCAACGGCATTGGGGTTCACTGAAGAAGCGGCTCGAACTACCAGGCGGGCGTCAGTTCGCCTATGTCGATCAGGGCCAAGGTCCGGTGCTGTTGCTCCTGCACGGCTATTCTGACAGCAGCCGCAGTTTCTCGCTGATCGCGCCTCATCTGGTCGGTCATCGCCTCATCATTCCCGATCTTGCCGGACACGGCGGCTCGCAAGCGGGGCAGACGACGGTTGCCGATTTTGCCCGGGACCTCGATTGCCTGGCAGACCGGCTGGCGCTCAGCGACGTCGTTGTCGTCGGCCATTCCATGGGCGCGATGACAGCAATCGCCTTTGCCGCCGTGCGGCCGGATCTGGTCCGCACGCTCGTCCTGCTGTCCGGCAGCCTGCTGCCCGGGCTCGACGCGACCAATCCGACGGCCCAGGCGATCCGCGCGTTGAAGGATCCGCTTCATCGGGACGATGCGTTCTTCAACAGCTGGCACGCCTGCAGCCGTCCGGTCGATGGCGAATTTCTGGGTTGCATGCGCGAGGAGGCCGCGGACATACCGACACGGATATGGCACACCGTCCTCGATGGCCTGGCCGTTACCGACCTGCGCACCAGCGCGCGGCACCTGCGGATGCCGGTCCTGGCGATCGCCGGCAGCGAGGATCCGCTTTTCGATGCCGGACATCGCCAGCAGCTTGCCGCCACCCTCGTCGCGGCCCGCTTGATCACTCTGGACGGGCACGGTCATAATCCGCACTGGGAGAGTCCCGCCCTTGTGGCCGAACACATACTCTCCTTCCTGTCGGCCGAGGACGGCTCTATCGGTACGACGGAAGCTCTTTCCGCGACGTATCGCCAGCGCTAGATGGGGCACATCAGTGAGCATGAGGTAATGCCATGTCCCTTCCGTCAGAAATGAATTTCGTCGATGTTCCGGCCCCGGGCGGACCGGAAAACATGGTCCTGAAGAAGGGGCCGTTGCCCGAGGTCAAGCCCGGCGACATCCTGGTTCGCGTGGAGGCGGCCGGCATCAACCGCCCCGATGTCCTGCAGCGTAAGGGCGACTATCCGCCGCCGCCGGGCGCAAGCCCGATCCTCGGCCTCGAGGTGGCGGGCGAGATCGTGGCGTTGGGCGAGGGGGCCGAGGGCTTTCGGATCGGCGACAAGGTCTGCGCGCTCGCCAATGGCGGCGGTTATGCGGAATACGCGGCAGTACCCGCGACCCAGGCGCTCGCCTGGCCGAAGGGCTATGACGCGGTGAAGGCGGCCGCGCTGCCGGAAACATTCTTCACCGTCTGGGCCAATGTCTTCGACATGGCCGGTCTCAAGGCGGGCGAGACGATCCTCGTCCATGGTGGCTCGAGCGGCATCGGCACGACGGCGATCCAACTCGCCAAGGCCTTCGGTGCCGAGGTTCTCGTCACCGCCGGCAGCGCCGAGAAATGCCGGGCCTGCGAGGCGCTGGGTGCCAAGCGCGCGATCAACTATCGCGACGAGGACTTCAAGGTCGTCGCGCTCGAGGAAACAGGCGGACGCGGCGTCGACGTCATTCTCGACATGGTTGGCGGGCGCTACTTCGATCGTAACATTGCATCGCTTGCGAAAGACGGACGCCTTTCGATCATCGCCTTCCTCGGCGGCGCCAAGGTGGAGGGGGCGAACATCGCGCCGATCCTGACGAAACGGCTCCATGTCATGGGCTCGGCTCTTCGCCCACGCACTGCGGCGGAGAAGCAGGCGATCCGAGACGGCCTTATGGAGAAGGTCTGGCCGCTGTTGGAGACGGGCAAGGTCGCGCCGGTCATCCATTCGGTTCTGCCCTTCAGCGCGGTTTCCGACGGCCATCGCCAGATGGAAGGGGGCGACCATATCGGCAAGATCATCATGTCCCTGTGATCGGCGAGATCATCATGTCCCTGTGATCGGAACGATCATCATGTCTCTGTGATCGGAACGATCATCAGGCCCCGGTGATCGCGGCGATCATGCGGTTCTTGTGATCGCGAGCATTGCGACGATCTCCGACTATCGTCGATCTTGTAATTGGAGACGGATCGCTTACCTTCGACTGATCAGCAACGAACAGAAAGGAAGGTGATCCAATGTCTAATGAGATTTCGGTCTTGGTGAAGGGCATGGGAGAGGTGAACGTGTCGAGGCAGCCCTCGGCCTGATCCCCGCCTTCCTTCGGGCCTAAAGCCCGGGCCACTCACTTGGCCAGAACTCATGGAAGGGTCGCCTCGGGCGGCCCTTTTCCATTTCCCGCACAATGCGTGCGGGCCTCCACCTCGGGTAGTGCGAACTCCGCAGATCAGACCCCGAAACGCCCGAGTGCCGGGATCTTGATGCCGGGCCTGGCAAAATCGAAGCCGGCGACGAGGCCGAAGAAATGCAGCTCGAGGCCGCTGCGCACCCCGGCCGAAATGCCGGCCAGACCATAAAGCGTTGCGTGCATGTCGCGGCTATCGGCATCGATCTGGAACAGCTTGCCCTCCGGCAGATAATCCCTGCCGACGGCGTCGGGCGGCAGCGCCGCGCCGAGTTCCGGCACCGAGCGCAACACATGGGCGACGAAGGTGTTGGAGTTCGGGCCTGGCCAGATCCGGTAGCCGCCGGGCGAAGCATAGGGATAGGTGGCGATCGCCGCCTCGATTTTCGGGATCAGTCGGCTGGCCTCGGTGCCGGTCACGGAGACGACCAGCCGCGGTTCGTTGGAGTACCAGCGGGCGTCCGCCGGATAGCCGTTCCGGCGGATCGGCTTGCCCCAGCCGACCTTGTCGTAGCGGTTGTAGGCGGGCGCACCCTGTTCCTTGGTGACGATCCAGGCGTGGCTGGCGATGGCGCCCTTCATGCCGCCCGTCGTTGCCGAGAACACATAGATCGCTGCATCCGAACTATCTGCCGCCTTGGGCAGGATGCCAGCCGAAGACCAATCCGCATCCCGCCAGCTCTGCGGCCGGTTCTGCATGTACCACCAGCCGGCCGAGGCCAGCGCCGGCAGCAGGTAGATGACCAGAAAGACGGCGGCGAGCCTGCGGGCGAATTTCATGAAAACTCCGTTTCCTGACGCTGGAATCCTGCTAAATGCACGGAGCAATTTCGGATATTTGAGGGCAAGGCATGTCGAATCCCGTTCTCGTCGAAGTCACCCGTGGAAACCTCGTCGAAAGCCGCCATCGCGGCCTTGTGATCGCCGTCGATGGCGACGGCCGCACCGTCTTTTCGCTCGGCGAAACCGACACCGCCGTGTTCCCGCGCTCTGCCTGCAAGGCGATGCAGGCGCTGCCATTGATGGAAAGCGGCGCCGCTGACGCCTACGGCTTCGGCAACAAGGAACTGGCGCTTGCCTGTTCGTCCCATTCCGGCGAGCCGGAGCATGTGGAACTTGCCGCCAAGATGCTTGCAGCAGCTGGCCGCGATGTCTCGGCGCTCGAATGCGGCGCCCATTGGTCGTCCGACCAGAAGACGCTGATCGCCCAGGCCCGCAGCCTCGATGCGCCGACCGCGCTTCACAACAATTGCTCCGGCAAACACGCGGGTTTCATTTGCGCCTGTTGCCATTCGGGTACCGAAGCAAGGGGCTATGTCGGCTACGACCACCCACTGCAGCGGGAAATCCGCGGTACGATGGAAAGCTTGACGGGTGCGATCCTCGCCAAGGACAATTGCGGCGTCGACGGCTGCTCGATCCCGACCTATGCCGTGCCGCTCAAGGGCTTGGCGCATGGTTTTGCGAAGATGGCGACCGGCGCCGGCCTTGGGCCGGAACGTGCCCGCGCCTCCAAGCGGCTGATCGAGGCCTGCATGGCCGAGCCCTTCTTCGTGGCCGGCACCAAGCGCGCCTGCACGCGGCTCATGAAAACGGCGCCCGGCCGCATCTTCGCCAAGACCGGCGCCGAGGGTGTCTTCTGCGCCGCCATTCCGGAGAAGGGCATCGCGATCGCTCTGAAATGCGAGGATGGCACGACGCGGGCGGCAGAGGCCATGATTGCGGCAACGCTTGCCCGCTTCTTCCGCGACGAGCCGGAGCTGCATGCAGCCCTGATGGCGCAGGCCAACCACTCGATGCGGAACTGGAACGGCATCCATGTCGGCGATGTCAGGGTGACGGAGGCTTTTGCCGCCTGAGACGTGCGAGCCGAGGAGTCCACGCGTCTGCGAGCATCCCGGTCGGGTCAATCCGTCGGCGACATCAGGCCTTGATCATCGCGATGTTCGCGTCGTCATAGGGCGCGAGCACCCCGTCCTCGATTTCCTCAGCCACGATGAAGCCGGCCAGATCGGCGATCCCGGCCACGCGGTGTGGCGAGACCGCGCCGAATTTCTCAGCCGTCGCAAGCACATAGGTATCTGCGGCCTGCTTTAGGATCGCGCGCTTGACGGCCGCCTCTTCAAAGTCGCCGGTCGAGACGCCATGGACGGGATGAATGGCGGTGACGCCGAGAAAGAACAGGTCGACGCGAATGCCGGCGATGGCGGCCAAGGCGGCCGCTCCCGTAGCAACCATCGAGTGCTTGTAGAGGCGGCCGCCGATCAGGATCACTTCGGCTTCGTGGCGTTCGAGCTCGGCGGCGATTGTCGGGCTGTGGGTGACCACGGTCAGCCGCATCTCGCGTGGCAGCGCCCGCGCGATTTCCGCATTGCTCGTGCCGCCGTCGAGAAAGATCGTCTGGCCCGCCTCGATCATCGCCGTGGCCTTGCGCCCAAGCCGACGTTTGACGTCGCCGGCGATCTCCTGCCGTGCCGCAAAGTTCGGTAGCGGCGGCACCAGCGGCAGCGCGCCGCCATGAACACGCTTCAACAGGCCTTCCGCCGCCATCTCGCGGAGATCGCGCCGGATCGTGTCTTCCGAGAGATCCAATTCGTCCGCCAGACGCTTGGCGACGATCTCGCCGTCGCGCGCCAGTCGTGCGGAAATCAAAGCCCGTCTCTGTGTTGTCAGCATGAATGCCTCCTTGACTCTTCACGATATTGCACGAAATATCGAGAAATATCCAGAATGATCTGGATATTTCGTGCAAAAAAGTGGAGAAAATCATGCTGATTTTGATCGCAGGTCCCTATCGCTCGGGAACGGAAGACGATCCGGACAAGATGGCCGCCAACCTGAAGCGATTGGAAGAGCCGTCCTATGCGCTGTTTAAAGCCGGGCACGTGCCGATGATCGGCGAATGGGTGGCGCTGCCGGTGTGGAATGCGGCGGGCGGCGAGCGGGTGGGGGATGGGCTCTACGAGGAAATCTTCCACCCGGTGGCCGGACGCCTGCTGGCGCTTTGCGATGCTGTGTTGCGCTTGCCGGGTGACAGCAAGGGAGCCGACAACGATGTGCGCATTGCCCGCGAGCGCGGCATACCCGTCTACCATCGCCTGGTAGATGTGCCCGGTTGCGGCGAGGCGCTCGTTGCGTGACCGAAAACGGCCCGGCAGAGATAGCCTGCCGGGCCGAGTATGAGGTTTCCACACGCCTCCGCACGTCATCCTCGGGACCGATGCGCGGTTCAATCCTTCACGCCGCCCTCGAGCATAGGGTGGATGTTCTGGCTGAGCTGCCGCATGACCGGGGAGGCGGATCTACTCGTGCACGTGCGGCGCGGCGACGAAGGTCAGCGTCGCCGTCAGCCCCTTCTTGTCGGCTGCGGCGTTACCTTCGAGCGGGATCGCGTGACTGACGGCGAGGATGTTGACGCCGGCATTGCGTAGCGTCACCTCGGCTTCGCCATTCGCGTCCGTCTTTTCGGAGACGAACTCGGGCAGTCCCGCGTAGTCCAGGGTGATTTCCTTGCCTTCGAGCGGCTTGCCGTCGAGCAGCAGGCGGACGCGAAATCTTTCACCGGGCTTCAGGCCGATGGGGTTGTCGAGAGGAACAATCTGCAGCGGCTGTGCCGGGAAGTCCGGCAGGTCGCCATGCGCATGCACCAGCGCGATGCTGTACTTGACGGAATGGCTCGCCTGCTTGGCGCCGGGAACCTCGTTCTTCGGCTTGTTCACCCATTTGCCGTTGGCGCCTTCGCTCCAATAGCCGTTGTCAAACTCGAGAGCGATGATTGCGGGTTCGCCGTCGAGTTTCAATAAGGCGTGGTTGTCGGCGGGCACGATCGTCACCGGCAATGCCTTGCCGTCCTCGTCAAGCGCCGAGACCGATTTTACTTTGGCCGGATCATAGGCTTCGTCCGCCGGGCCGTGGCCGTAGATGACGGCGAGCGTTCCCCACCGCTCGCCGATCCATGCGCCATGGGCAAAGGCGGGTGTCGCAGCGGCGGCAAACAGGCTGGCGGCGATGAAGGTTGAAAAGAGCGTCTTCATAAGCAACTCCGAAAATGTTATAACGTAACATTCACGTTGTATTGAAATCCGTTCCGGCTTGTCAATCCGGGTGACATCCTTCCTTCTGCGGGTCGCACGCGGGAACAGGAGTGGAGAAAACCCTTTGGGCTTCGCCCGAATTCGCTTCAATTCGCGAGTATTGATACTGTCGGCTCGGCGCGATCGACGCTAAGTCATTCGATCCACCTGACCGCAGAGGAGAGTTGAAGTGTTGAAATTGTTCTACGCACCGGGGACCTGCTCGTTGGCCTCGCATATCGCGCTTGAGGAGGCTGGTGCTGACTACGAGGCGCGCCGCGTCGATTTCTCGACCGCCGAACAGACCAAGCCCGATTATCTCGCGGTAAACCCGAAGGGCCGGGTGCCGGCGCTTCTGACCGACCGCGGCGTCGTCACCGAAACGCCGGCGATCCTCACCTATATCGCTGAGACGCATCCGGCGGCGAACCTGGCACCAAGGGGTGATGCGTTTGCTTTTGCGCAGTTGCAGTCGTTCATGAACTATCTGTGCTCGACGGTGCATGTCGCCCATGCCCATGGCCGCCGCGGTGCGCGCTGGGCGGACGATCCCGCCGCGCATGAGGCGATGAGGGCCAAGGTCGCATCCAACATGACGGCCTGCTTCGAACTGATCGAAAACAGGATGTTCGAAGGGCCCTTCGTCATGGGCGAGGCCTATTCAGTCGCCGATCCCTACCTGTTCACCATTGCCGGCTGGCTGGAATCGGATGGCGTCGATCCCGCTCTTTTTCCGAAAGTGCTGGATCACCGCAATCGCATGACGACGCGCCCGGCCGTTGCCCGAGTATTGGCGGCGGTCAAGCTCTGACCTGTCGCGCAAAAGCGCGCAGCGGTCTTGCTATTACTTACGACGCGCCTTGGGCCACGGGCCGTCCTGGCTACATCAGCATGTAGTCCTTCGGTTGCGGCAGGGGCGGAAGGTCGGCTTCGCCCAGCGCCTCGCGCAGGTTGATCTCGATCGTTTCGGCGAGTGCCACGATCGGCAGGTCGTTCGGCAGCACGCCGAACGGCTCCTCTAGCTCGTCGCCAAGCGCGTCGAGGCCGAAGAACGTGTAGGCAACCAGCGCGGTGACGAAGGGCGTCGCCCAGCCGAGCGCATCGGCAAAGCCGAAGGGCAGCAGGAAGCAGAATAGATAGGCGGTGCGGTGGAGAAGCAGCGTGTAGCCGAAGGGCACTGGCGTGTTGCGGATTCGCTCGCACGCAGCGAGCGTCGCCGACATCTTGCCGACCGTACCGTCCAGCAGTGTCCACTGAAAGTCGCTGATCGTGCCGGATGCACGAAGACCGGCAAGGTCGCGGCCCATCGCGCGCAACAGGAAGTCCGGCGGATTGCGGCTCGCCTTGTAGCCTGGAACCAGATCGCCAGGTATCCACTCGAGCGTCCTGGCGACATGGTTGCCCGGCCGCAGGTGGCAGACCAGGGCGTGGGCAAACGCGATCGTCAGATTGAGCAGGCGCCGCCGCGCCGCTTTCCCCGACGTCTCGTCCAGGATCAGCGTCTGGCGGGCAAGATCGCGCGACGTGAAAATCAGCTGCCCCCAATCCTTTCGCGCCTCCCACCAGCGGTCGTAACAGGCATTGTTGCGAAAGCCGAGAAACACGGAAAGCGCGATGCCGAGCAGCGCGAACGGGCCACTGTTGACGCTTGGCACGATTTGCGGATCGAAGCGGTGCGCCCAGACGACGAGGGCGGAAAGTCCGAAGACGAACAGCACCTGCGGAAATATCCGCTGAATGACCGATCCCCTGAGGATGAAGAACAGTTTCAGAAGGCTGGGGCGGTCGCGAACGATCATGGAAGAGCACCTGTGCGGCTATCGTTTCCACCGGTATAGGCGCTGGCTCCGAAATGGAAGGGCGCATCATTCGATCGCGCCGGCTGCAGCATCGAGATTTTCGCCCCGGATGTCGACGGCAAAGCCTCCCTGGTCGAAAAGGTCAGCAGACACCGACCGACACCGTAGGGCGCCGCCCGGTGTCCGCTCACGTGAAGTAGTGCAGAATTCAGCTGCCGAAGCTTGCAGAAAGCCTCTTCGGCGCTTTTTCCCGCCAGGCGGCAATCAGCCGCCCGGTTAGACTTCCATCGTCGATCTCCGAGAGCCGGAGGAGCATGGCAGGCCAGCCCTTGTAATGGTCCGTCTCGAAATAGAGCCGCGGATCGAGTTCCAGCAGCATCTCCTTTTCTTCAAGCGCGCACATGACGACGAGCGTCTCGTCATCCTTCATGCGCGCGAAGCTCTTGTCCTTCACCAGCAGCGCCGGCGTGCCGTAGGAGGTGCCGACCGAAACGTCCGGCAGGCCGGCGGCTTCCGCCAGCTTGACGATGCGCGCGAAATTGCGGTCGAGGTCCTCGCTCATCCCGTCAGCTTATCACAAGGCCCTTGTTCGTCACCGGCCCCCGGCCTGCAGGTAGTCGCCGCCGCATTCGGTCGCGCGCGGCCAGGGCCAGCCGGGGAAGGGCAGATCACCGAGTTCGCGTTCGTCCATGCGCTCGAGATCCGGGTGCTGCAGCGGGTCGCGCGCCCAGGCCAGTGGCGTATCCTGCTTCCGATTTTCCGAAGTGGCGAATGCGGTCAACGTCGAGAGAAGCTTCAACATGGCGGACCATCCTTTCGTTCGTTGGATGATCTGCCTGTCCCGCTCTCTTTTCAATTGAGAATGGCACCGAACGAGTTTAGAAAAACTATATGAGGGATCTGAACTCCGTCCATCTGAACGGACTGCGCGCGGTCGAAGCTGCCGGTCGACTGGGCTCGCTCGCCGCAGCGGCAGAGGAACTCGGCGTGACCTCCGGCGCCGTCAGCCAGCAGATCGCCAAGGCGGAGGCCCAGCTCGGCCGCGTCCTGTTCGAGCGAACGTCGCGGGGCCTCGTCCCGACCGACTTTGGCCAGCGGTTCCTCGCGCGCCTCGGCAACGCCTTTCAGGAACTGGCAGAGGCCGTGGCTTCGGCACGGCGGCGCGACGAGTCAGTGTTGACAATCTCGGTGGCACCGGTCTTTGCCGCCCGCTGGCTGGTCTATCGGCTCAACCGCTTCGCCGAGCGTCACCCGGACATTCGCCTGCGTATCGATGCCACGACGAAGCTCGTCAATCTCGACACGTCCGATGTGGACGTCGGCATCCGAGTCGGCTCCGGCGAATGGCCCGGTGTGAAATCCGAACTGCTGTTGCAGCAGGAGGTCTTTCCCGTCTGTTCGCCGTCCATGGCAGAGAACCTGCGTGTACCTGCAGATATTCTAAAGCTCCCTGCCGTGATCGACGGTCACTCGATGTTCAGCTGGGAGGTGTGGCTTCGCGAAGTCGGCCTCTCCGGCGCCGAAATGCGCGTGCGCCACACGTTCAACGAGGCGTCGCTGGTGCTCGACGCGGCGATCTCGGGGCAGGGTGTCATGCTCGCCTGGCAGACGCTGGCCGGTTTCGCGATCAGCCAGGGCAGTCTGGTCGTGCCCTTCGGCATTCGTGTCGAGACGGGCTACGGCCACTATTTCGTCAGCTCGCCATCGCGGCGGGAAAGCAAGGCCGCGGCCGCCTTCAAGCGCTGGGTTCGTGACGAGGTGGAAGAGGGCATGCGCCTGCTCGATCTCAGGGCGCCGCGCGTTCGCTTCGACGCGGGGACCATGACTTGACGATACCCGGGCAGCCGTCGAGCCGTTCGCGGCGGTCTATTCCGGTTCCGCCAAGCGCACGTCCATCATCGCCTTGAACGCCGGCCGGTCGTGGCAACGGGCAAGCCAGGCGGCCACGCGCGGATATCTGTCGAAAAGCTGCTTCTGGCTCATTGTGTAGCGGAACACTTCCGCAAGGTTGAGATCCGCCACGGTGAAGCGATCGCCGACCACATAGTCCCGCCCGTCGAGGAGGCCCTCCAGGCGGGCGAAGGCCTTGTCGAGGGCCTTGGCGCATCTCGCGATCGTTGCCTTGCCTTCTTCAGTTTCCTCGTTGCCGTAGTCGTAGGTGAGCACGATCTGCACGGCATGCGGCTCGACCTCGGTCGCCGCCCACATCGTCCAGTTGCCGATCAGTCCTTCTTCACGGATATCGGCCGGCGCCAGAGGGCCGCCATATTTGCGCGCGAGATAGAGATTGTTGGCAAGCGATTCCGTCAGCACGACGCCGTCGTCGTCGATCGCCGGGATCAGCCCCATCGGGTTGACGGCGAGGAAGGCCGGCGACTTGGTGTTGATGGGCGCATTGGCGGCAAGCGGATCGGCGACCCGGCGCGCCTGGATGACCGGCACGGATTTGAAGGGGATGCCGAGCTCCCGCGCCATCCAGTAGTTGCGCGATGCGCGCGAGCGATAGACCCCGTAGATCGTCAGCATGTCGAACTCCTCCCGTCGTTGCGTGCCCCTGTCTTAGGTAAGCGCGAGGGAGGGCGGAAGCCCAGGCCGCTGATATCACGCATGAAATCTTTTGATAGGCCATGCGGCCGATTGTCGACGTGTCGTTCGCGCCGTTGGTCCGGCCGCTGCGGGCGGCGCGACTTCGAGATTGCAACCTCTACACGATTTCTCTACAAGTTATTTAGGAAGGGCTAACTCTTGCTCGTCTAACGTGAAGTGGGGAAAAGATCGACCAGCGACGTGACCAAACGCGTCGGGAGGGCTGCTTGGCGAAGAACACGTCCCGCAATCCGCGATATGCCGCCATAAACGGCGGCGGCAACGAGGATACACGTCGCCTGATCGATGCCAGCCACCGGCTGGCCGAAGAAGTGGCGCGCATCTTTCCTACCGAACCCGACATCGCCGACCGCCACTACTGGTTGGAAACGATGATCAACCATGTGCCCGACTACATCTATGCCAAGGATGTCGAAGGGCGGTTCCTCATCGCCAACCAGGTGACTGTTGCCGACAACGGGCTGGCGGCGCTGAGTGATATCGTCGGCAAGACCGACTTCGATCTCCATCCGCCGCATATGGCAAAGGCGATCGCCGACATCGAGCGCCGCGTCATCGAGACCGGAGAGCCGATTTTCGGCATCGAGGAACGGGCGATCGTCAGCAAGGGCCGCGACCGCTGGCTGATGACCTCCAAGGTGCCGCTGCGCAACAAGCGCGGCAAGATCGTCGGCGTCGTCGGCGTGTCGCGCGATATCTCCGACCGCAAGGCCGCCGAGCGCTTGCTCGAAGGGCAAGCCCGCCTCCTGGAAATGATCGCCAACGGCCGGCCGCTCGACGAGTTCTTCCGGGACATGATCCTGCTGATCGAGGCGCTGATGCCCGGGATCAAAGGGTCGGTGCTGTTGTTGTCTGCCGATGGCCGCTATCTCTCCCACGGCGCAGCGCCAAGCCTCGACGAGGCCTATTGTGCCACCATCCATGGTGTCGAGATCGGTCCTCGCATGGGTTCCTGCGGTACCGCCGCCTGGCGCGGCGAGCAGGTGATCGTCTCGGATATTCTCGCCGATCCTCTCTGGGACGAATATCGCGAGTTCGTTCGACCCTATGGTTTCCGCTCCTGCTGGTCGACGCCGGTCCATTCGCGCGACCGCAAGGTGCTTGGTACCTTCGCGCTCTATTCCGGCTCGGTTGGTGTTCCCGACGACGGGCAGCGGGAGTTGATCGCGATGGTGGCGCATCTGGCGGGTATCGCCATCGAGCGCAAGCAGGCAGAGGACCGTATCAGTTTCATGGCGCATCATGATGCGCTGACGGGCCTGCCGAACCGGGCGCTGTTCGAGGAACAGGTCGCCGAGGCGCTGGAGGCCCTGCGCGGTACCGGTCAATGGGCGGTGCTCGCCTTCCTCGACCTCGACAATTTCAAGCTGGTCAACGACACGCTCGGCCATGCGGCCGGCGATGAACTGTTGAAGGTCACGGCATCGCGCATGCGTTCGTCGGTGCGCAAGTCCGACATGGTCGTGCGTGTCGGCGGCGACGAATTCATCCTGCTGTTGAACGGCCTTCCCTGCGAGCGTGATGTCGTACTGGCGAGGCTTGAGGATATTCGCCGCGCCATCGCCGCACCGGTGGAGATCGAAGGCCGGAGCTTGCAGGTCACCTGTAGCATGGGCGTCGCCTGCTTTCCCAATCAGGGCAAGACGGTGGGCGAACTGCTCGCCAATGCCGACATGGCGATGTATCGGGCGAAGGAGTTCGGTCGCAACAATCTGCAGGTCTTCACGGAGGAAATGGCTGCCAAGGCGCACGAAAAGCTGCGCCAGCAGGAGGAACTGCGCAGGGCACTGGCGCGTGACGAGTTCTTCCTGCAGTTCCAGCCGCAGATGAACCTTGCGAATGGCCGCGTTTTCGCAGCCGAAGCGCTGCTGCGTTGGCGTCACCCCGATCGGGGCACGGTCTCTCCGGCCGCGTTCATTCCGCTCGCCGAAGAAACCGGGCTGATCGTGCCGATCGGCGACTGGGTGCTGCGTGCCGCCTGCCGCCAGGCCAAGGGCTGGCAGGATGCCGGTCTGCCGCCGCTGATCGTCAGCGTCAACGTTTCGGCGCGCCAGTTCCGCGAGCGCAACTGGGCCGGCCACGTGGCGGCCATCCTTGCCGAAACCGGACTTGAGCCCTGCTGTCTCGAACTGGAACTCACGGAAAGCCTGATCATGCAGGACGTGCCAGGCGCAATCGCCACCATGCACGAACTGCAGGCGATCGGCGTGCACCTGGCAATCGACGATTTCGGTACCGGCTATTCGAGCCTCAGCGCCCTGAAACGCTTTCCGGTGCGCCGCCTGAAGATCGACCGGTCCTTCGTTGCGGACATTCCCGTCGATCTCGACGACAATGCGATCACGGCGGCGATCATCTCGCTCGCCCAAAACCTCGGCCTGCGCGTCATCGCCGAAGGTGTGGAAAACCAGGCCCAGGTCGAGTTTCTGCGCCGGAGCGGTTGCGACGAGATCCAAGGCTATTTCTTCAGCCGGCCACTGGCCGCGCCTGATTTTGAAGCATTGATGCGCCAGCCGCGTTTCAGTGCCCATAGCGTCTAAGTTCCCTCCGCTTCACGCCGCGACGCAAGCTTCGGTCCAGCCGCAAATGCAAGCATCGCCCCCATTTCGAGGGGCTGTGCGTAGTATTTCGTTAAGCAATTTCATGCAGCACTCCTCAGGCCGCACTCAAGCCCTCCAGAGTTCGATGTCCTCTTCAGTTCTCTTCTCCCGCCGTCAGTTTCTCCGCTCGTCCGGATTGGCGCTTGCCTCTGCCGGCCTTGCAGGCTGCACCTCCTCGATGAACACGGATGTCTTCCGCTATGAGACGGCGCCGGTGTTCCGCAATCCCGCGCTCGAGGGACGCTTTACCGATCCGCGCGCCGAAGGCATCTATGAGAGGCAGGATGGCCCGGGGCCGCTGCCGACCGGCCTTCCGCCGCAGGACCTCTACGTCGAGGACATCTATGCCTCCGTGAATGACGGCGGCTATCAGGTGCCGGCCATTCCCTTCCGCCAGATCGACGCGCGTTTCTATCGCCAGGAGGTCAGCGATCCCTTCGGCGAGCAGCCGGGAACGATCGTCGTCGATACCGGCGACCGTTACCTCTATCTGATCCAGCCGGGGGGCAGGGCGCTGCGTTATGGCGTCGGCCTCGGTCGCGAGGGATTCGCCTGGTCGGGCCGCGGCGTCATCCAGTGGAAGCAGAAGTGGCCGCGCTGGACCCCGCCGGACAGCATGGTCGCCCGCCAGCCGCAGCTGAAACCATATTCGGCCAAGAACGGCGGCATGGCGCCGGGTCTCAACAACCCCTTGGGTTCGCGCGCGCTCTACATCTTCCAGAATGGTCAGGACACGCTTTATCGCGTCCACGGGACGCCGGAATGGAAGTCGATCGGCAAGGCCGTTTCGTCCGGCTGCGTGCGAATGCTCAACCAGGATGTCATGGATCTTTACGATCGCGTGCGCGGCAAGGCGCCGATCCTCGTCATCTGAAACCGCTGATGTCGTCGCTCACTGCGTCCCATCGCTCATGCGGTGGATGCCTCCGCTAGTTCCGCTGCGATCAGTCCGCGCTGTGACCGGAATTGAGCTGCCGCGTCAATTGATGCAGCGTTTCCCGGATTTCGCCCGCTTCGTCCAGGCTGCAGCCTGAAGCCTTGCCGATATCCATGAGAATGCCGAAGGCTTCGCGCTTGAGGCCGCGGCCCTTTTCCGTGAGGCGGACGATCACCTGCCGCTCGTCACCCGGATCGCGCTGGCGTGCGACATATCCGGCCACCTCCAGGCGTTTGAGAAGCGGGGACAGCGTTCCGGAATCGAGCCCGATTTCCTCGCCGATGCGCTTTACCGTCATCTCGTCCTGTTGCCACAGCGCGAGCAGAACGAGATATTGTGGATAGGTAAGGCCGAAACGGTCGAGCAACGGCTTGTAGGCGCGGTTGAAAGCATGCGCCGCCGAATAGACGGCGAAGCAGAGTTGCTGGCCGAGCGCCAGCGCTTCCTCGGGGATGGTATCGTTATGTGTCGCCTTGTCAGTCATCGTCGCATCTTCGCAAAAACACGCCAAAAATGCAATTTGCAAAATTAATTTGCGCACAATTGAATTTCGCGCTATCTAATTCGCATCCACTCGGAAACGCAAAGGAGACCCGCCAATGCCTATTCTCTATCGCACCACTGCATCCGCAACCGGTGGCCGTGCTGGCCAGGCCAAGAGCGCTGACGGCGTTCTGGATGTCACCCTCACCGTGCCGAAGGAGCTCGGCGGCGACGGCGCCCGCGGCACCAACCCGGAGCAGCTTTTCGCCGCCGGATACTCGGCCTGCTTCCTCGGCGCGCTGAAGTTCGTTGCCGGCAAGGAGAAGGTAAAGCTTCCGGAGGACACGAAGGTGACGGGAACCGTCGGTATCGGCCCGCGCGACGATGGTACCGGCTTCGGCATCGATGCCGCGCTTGAGATCTCGTCGCCTGGCGTCGACAAGGCGGTTCTCGAAGACCTCGTCCAGAAGGCGCATATCGTTTGCCCCTATAGCCACGCGACCAAGGGCAATATCGACGTCAAGCTGACGGTTGCCTGAGATCTCAATTCCAATAGGAATCCAAAAGCCCGGCGGTTCTTCCGCCGGGCTTTTGTGTTCTCAGGGGCATGATGCTCCCTCCAGCCCCGCTGCAGGAGGCGGCGGCCGCCGCGCCTCAGCGTCGTCGAGGTACCCTTGCCCTCACGGTCGTGGTCAGCGCCGGCTGAGGCTGCCGAGGATGCCGCGCACCAGGGCGCGGCCGACCTGGGTGGCGACGGTGCGGGCGACCGATTTCATTGCGGCTTCGACGACCGTCTCGCGCTGGTAGCCGGAGCTGCGCGGACGCGCCTGCTTGCCGGACGCTTCCGGCTCGTCGTCGCCGAAGCCCGGCAGCGTCCAGCGGCTGCCGCCGGTATTGGCTTCAGTCGTCTGCTGCTCGGCCCGTTCCTGCGCCTCTGCCTGCGCGTCGGCTGCCTTCTTGGCGCGTGCCGCCAGAAGCTCGTAGGCCGACTCGCGGTCGAAGTCTTCGTCGTAGAGGCCACGGACGGGGCTGACGTCCATCACCTTCTGCCGCTCGGCCTCGGTCAGCGGGCCGACGCGCGACTGCGGCGGACGCACGAGCGTGCGCTCGACCATCGAGGGCGCGCCCTTGCCTTCGAGCGTCGAGACCAGCGCCTCGCCGGTGCCGAGATTGGTGATGACGGTGGCGCAATCGAAGTCCGGGTTCGGACGGAAGGTATCGGCGGCCGTCTTCACCGCCTTCTGGTCGCGCGGCGTATAGGCGCGCAGCGCATGCTGGACGCGGTTGCCGAGCTGGCCGAGAACGGTATCCGGCACGTCGAGCGGGTTCTGGGTGACGAAGTAGACGCCGACGCCCTTGGAGCGGATCAGGCGCACGACCTGTTCGACGCGTTCGATCAGCGCCTTCGGCGCGTCGTTGAAGAGCAGATGCGCCTCGTCGAAGAAGAAGACCAGCTTCGGCTTGTCCGGGTCGCCCACTTCCGGCAGCTCTTCGAAGAGCTCCGAAAGCAGCCAGAGCAGGAAAGTCGCGTAAAGCCGCGGGTTCATCATCAGCTTGTCGGCCGCCAGCACCGAGATCGCGCCGCGTCCGTCGTTGGTCGTGCGCATGATGTCGGTGATCTTCAGCGCCGGCTCGCCGAAGAAATGCTCGGCGCCCTGCTGCTCGAGGATCAGTAGCTCGCGCTGGATCGAGCCGACCGAGGCCTTGGAGATGAAGCCGAACTGGTTGGAAAGTGCACTGGCATTGTCGCCCATGTAGTTGAGCAGCGCCTGCAGGTCCTTGAGATCGAGCAGCGGCAGGCCGCCCTGATCGGCGATCTTGAAGGCGATGTTGAGCACGCCTTCCTGCGCGTCGGTCGCATTCATCAGCCGCGACAGCAGCAGCGGTCCCATCTCCGACATGGTGGTGCGGACGCGATGGCCCTTCTCGCCGTAGAGGTCCCAGAAGATGACCGGGAATTCCTGGAACTCGTAGGGGTTCGTCGGCAGGCCGATCTGTTCGGCGCGTTTCAGGATGAAGTCCTTGGGTTCGCCGATGGCGCCGATGCCGGAGAGATCGCCCTTGACGTCCGCACAGAAGACCGGGACACCGGCGTTGGAGAAGCCTTCGGCGAGGACCTGCAGGGTGATCGTCTTGCCGGTGCCGGTAGCGCCGGTGATCAGGCCATGGCGGTTGCCGAATTTGAGTTCCAGATACTCGCCCTTGTTGATCGAATCATCAGGCTTGCGGCTGGTGCCGATAAAGAGCTTGCCTTCTTCCAACATGTGGGCTTCATCTCCGTTTCGTCAATGAAAGCGGGCGGTTCGCGGTTTTTGCCGGCGCCCGTCATCGCTGTGTGGCTCGCTCCTGTTATAGGTGGTGCAGTCACGCCCGGCAACTGGACTGTTCCCGTCCAGGGAACGGGAAAGCGGATGGGTGAACAGTGCTCGGCTCGACGCCTTGCCAAGCCTGCGGCACCGTGAAACCATCGGCTTTTCGCGGGCTGGGCGCCATTGAAAGGGGCCTGCAGATGCCGGCCGAAAGCCGTGAGTTTGTCCGGCGCCGGCAGCCGTCGCCGCTTGTCATTTTCGAAGTGATCATTTACCTTGACGTCAACGTCAAAAACCCAATGAGGGAGTTAAGTCCATGAATGAACTGGTCACGCGCGTCGCGGAAAACGTTGGCATTGAGCCGGCAACGGCCGAAAAGGCTGTCGGCATGATCCTCGGTTTTCTGCAGCGCGAAGCCGCCGACGGCCCGGTTGCCAGGATGATCGAAGCGATCCCGGGCGCATCCGAGCTGATCGCCCAGTACAACGGCGAAGGTTCGGGCGGCGGCGGCCTGCTTGGCGGCCTGATGTCGGCCATCGGCGGCGGCGGCGTCATGGCGCTCGGCCAGCAGCTGATGAGCCAGGGCCTCGGCATGGGCGAGATCACCTCGCTCGCCAAGGAAACCATTGCTTTCGCCAAGGAAAAGGCCGGCGACGAAGTGGTCGACGAAGTCGTCGCCTCGGTTCCGGGCCTCAGCCAGTTCGTCTGATCCGCGGTGTCCTTGCGGGCCGACAAAACACCCGCCGGAGCGATCCGGCGGGTGTTTTGATTCCCGCAGTGCCGGCCTGAGCTGGAACCGATCCTACGGTCGCGCCCGGCTGCTTTCGCTTGCAGATCAAGCAGCCTTGTCCCAGACCGGTGCGAGGCCGTCCGGATTGACGATCCGGCCATCCGGGCGGGCAAGGGCGTTGATCTCCACCATCTCGCCATCGCCGAGCGCGAAGTCGAAGATCGCGAAATTTTCCCTCAGCCGATCGATCGTCGCAGTCTTGGACAGAGCGACCACATCCTTCTGCTGCACCAGCCAGCGCAGGGCCACTTGGGCGGCCGTCTTGCCGTGGCGCTCGCCGATCTCCCTGAGCAGCCGATCGTTCGGGACCTTGCCGTTGGCCATTGCGTAATAGGCGGTGATCGACATGCCGTGCTTGCGTGCGGTTCCGAGCACCGTGGTCTGGTCGAGATAGGGGTGATACTCGACCTGGTTGGTGGCGATCGGCGCATCGCTGAGCTTCACGGCTTCTTCCATCTGCGCCGTGTTGAAGTTGCTGACGCCGATGTGGCGGACCTTGCCGGCCTTCCGCACGTCGTTGAGGGCGCCGATGCGCTCTGCCATCGGTACGTCGCTGCCGCCCGGCCAATGCAAGAGAAGCAGGTCGACATGGTCGGTCCTCAGCTTCTTCAGGCTCTCGTCGACCGAGGCGAGGAAGTCCCGATACGCATAGTTGTCGACCCAGACCTTGGTGGTGAGGAAGATGTCGGCGCGCGAGACGCCAGAGTTATGGATGGCTTCGCCGACCTCGGCCTCGTTGCCGTAGATCTGCGCCGTGTCGACGTGATGGAAGCCGAGCTTGAGTGCTTCCGGCAGCACCCGCAGCACGTCGGCGCCAGGCATGCGGAAGGTGCCGAAGCCGAGCGCTGGAATGTTGGCGCCGTTTGAATTGACGGAATGCATGGTGGGTAACTCCTTGTACTTGACCTGCCGTACTTGGCGAGCGCCCGGCCGCATGGCCGGGCGAGAAAGGAACGATCTATAGGTGGTCCTCGAGGGCGGCGGATCAAGCCGGTTGGTAGGCGGCGCCTGCTCGACGATCAAGAACGCAGCTCAAGAGCGTGAGCATCAGGGCGGCCGCGACGAGCAGGGCACCGATGACCGGCGTCATCCCGAGACCAAGCGGTGAGGCGACGACCACGCCACCGAGCCAGGCGCCGACGGCAATGCCGAGGTTGAAGGCTGCGATGTTGAGCGCCGAGGCGACATCGACGGCACCCGGACGGTACTGCTTGGCAAGCTGCACCACATAGAGCTGCAGGCCCGGCACGTTGGCGAAGGACAGGAAGCCGAGCGCGGCAAGCGTCACCAGCGTCAGCGCCGGCGCGGGAGCGGTGAAAGTAAAGAGCACCAGCACGGCCGCCTGGGCCAGGAACAGGCCGACAAGCGCCTTCACCGGATCGCGGTTGGCGATCTTGCCGCCGGCAATGTTGCCGATGGCGATGGCAACACCATAGAGCACGAGGATCAGGCTGACGGCGCCTTCGGAGAAGCCGGTGATGTCCTGCAGGATCGGCGCGAGGAAAGTGAAGGCGACGAATGTGCCGCCGTAGCCGAGCGCGGTCATGGCAAAGACGATCAGCAGGCGGCCGGAACCGAGCACACGCACCTGGTCGATGAGCTTGGCCGGTGGCGCCTTGGAGAGCGTGTTCGGCAGCAGGGCAACGATCGCGGTGAGTGCGATGACGCCGAGACCGGTCACGGCCCAGAAGGTGGCGCGCCAGCCGAAGGTCTGGCCGATCCAGGTACCGAGCGGCACGCCGGTGACGATCGCGACCGTGAGGCCCATGAACATCATGGCAATGGCCGAGGCGCGGCGATCCTCCGGGACGAGGTCGGCGGCGATGGTCGAGCCGACCGAGAAGAATACGCCATGGGCAAAGGCGGAAATGACCCGTGCGACGAGCAGGGGCTCATAGCTGGGGGACAGTGCGGCGGCGGCGTTGCCGACGATGAACAGCGCCATGAGGCCGATCAGAAGCGGCTTGCGCTCGATCCGGCCGGTGAGCGCCGTCAGCACCGGCGCGCCGAAGGTGACGCCAAGCGCATAGACGCTGACGATCAGGCCGGCGAGCGGCAGAGTGACATTGAGGTCGGTGGCGACTGTCGGCAGCAGGCCGACGATCACGAATTCCGTTGTTCCGATCGCATAGGCCGCGATCGTCAGTGCAAGGATAGCAATGGGCACGACGAGACCTTTCCCACCCGGCTGGGAGGGGCCGGGCGCGTTGGTTGTTGATGAAATCGAAGCGGAATATGAGCCTTTGCACTCCGCAAGATAATAAGCATAATCGGACAAAGGACTGTGAATTCATTTCAAAGGTAACGACCCATGGACAATCGGGCGGGTGAGATGGAGGTCTTCGTTGCCGTTTCGGAGACCCGCAGCTTCTCGGCCGCCGCGCGGCGCCTGAAGCTGTCGCCGTCTGCAATCAGCAAACTGGTGACGCGGATCGAGGACCGGCTCGGCACACGGCTTCTCGTGCGCTCGACCAGGACGCTGCAACTGACGCCGGAGGGGGAGGTCTACCTCCAGCGAGCGCAGCGAATCCTGACCGAGATCGTCGAAACCGAACAGCTCGTCGCCGCCGGCGGCCGCATGACACCGCGGGGGCTTTTGCGAGTGAATGCCGCCGTCGGCTTCGGCGAGCGCTACATCATGCCGCTCGCGCCGGAGTTCCTCGCCCGCTACCCGGAGGTGCGGCTGGACCTGACCTTGACCGACAGCATGATCGACGTGGTCGGCGAGAGGGCAGACGTGGCGATCCGCACCGGTCCGTTGCGTGATTCATCGCTGAAGGCACGCAAGCTCATGGAAAGCCGCCCGGTGGTGATCGCATCGCCCGCCTATCTGGGAAGGCACGGGACACCGCAAACGCCGGATGAACTCGACGGCCACAATTGCATCCGCTTCAACTTCCGTCGCAGCGTCGACGAATGGGCATTCCGCATGCCCGGGCAGCCGGCCGCGGAGCTGCGCTCGGTCTTCGGCAACATGCAGGTCTCGAGCGGTTCGATCGTCCGCCAGCTTTGCCTTGCCGGCATCGGCATTGGCCGTATCGGCCGCTTCCACGTCGAGCCGGATTTCAAGGCCGGAACGCTCGTACCGTTGCTCGAGGATTATCAGTCGGGCGAGATCGAGACGGTCTACGCCGTCTATGCCGGCCATGAGCATCTCGCCGCGCGCATCCGCGCCTTCATCGATTTTCTGGTCGAACACATGTAGCGTCGGCCGGCGCTATGCCCTCACCGCGACGATGAAAAGTCTCGGGAAGCGCAGAAGGACCTTGCCGTCGCTCATCGCCGGATAGGCAGCGCGGATCCGGTCCGTGTAGTCGGCAACGAAGGCGTCACGTTTGTCTTCCGGCACGGCGTCGAGATAGGGGCGCAGGCCCGTACCTTTCACCCATTCGACGATCGCTTCTGCATTGGCGAGCCGATGGTAGTAGATCGTGTGCCAGACCTCGATGCCGGCCGCCTGTGGCGCCAGGCATTCGACATAGGTTGCCGGGCTCGGCATGGGATTGCGGCGGATGGTTTTGCCGGCAAAGACGTCGGTGAAAGCCGGGCTGCGAGCCGTCTCCTCCATCAGCAAATGGCTCGGCTCTCCAAGGTTGTCCGGCATCTGGACCGCAAGCGTGCCGCCCGATGCGAGTGCCGCCATCAGTCTTTCGAAGATCGTCAGGTGGTTCGGAAGCCATTGGAAGACAGCGTTGCCGTAAAACAGCGCCGCGCCGGCAGGCGGAACCCAGTTTGCGAGATCCGCCTTCTCGAAGGTGACGCCGGGCAGCCGCTTCGCCGCCGCAACGAGCATGTTCTCGTCGCTATCGAGGCCTGAAAGCGTGGCCTCGGGAAACCGGTCGCGGATGAGTTCGGTGGAGTTGCCCGGGCCGCAGCCGAGGTCGAAGGCGACCCCATCGGGCAGGTCTGGCACTTGGGCAAGAAGGTCTCTGGCTGGCCGGGTGCGTTCGTCTTCGAACTTCAGATACAGCGCAGGCGACCAGGCCATCAGGAGATCCTTCAGATACCGAACTGCAGACTTTCGAGAGAGGGCAGGATCAGCGCCGGCCCGTGATCACGATACTCGTCCGGCATGTCAGCTCGGTTGATCCATACGGTGCGGAAGCCGAATTTCGTCGCCCCGGCAATGTCCCAGCGGTTCGACGACTGGAAGGAGACGGCATGCGGGTAGAGCCGGTACCCGGTTGTGACGATGTCGTAGACGGCAGGCGCAGTCTTGAAGGCCTTCACCGCGTCGACGGAAAAGACGTCGTCGATGATGATGTCGAGCGCCGCGTTGCGGACCGCAGAGGCAAGCATGGCCGGCGAGCCGTTGGAGAGGATGGCGATGCGCGCGCCGCGCTCCTTGAGCCCTTTCAGAACCGCCGGCACTTCCGGATAGCAATCGAGCGCCCAATAGGCGTCGAGCAGCCGCTTGCGAAGTTTCGGGTCGGCGGAGGGAAACCGTGCGAAGGCGTAGTCGAGCGACTGTTCGGTCAGTTGCCAGAAGTCCTGATAGCTGCCCATCAGCGAGCGCACCCAGGAATATTCGAGCTGTTTGGCGCGCCAGAGTTCGGAAAAAGCCTGCCCGTCCGGCCCGATTTCCTCAGCGTGGCGCCTGACGGCCGCATGCACGTCAAAGAGCGTGCCGTAGGCGTCAAACACATAGGCCGCGTGGGACATCTTTTCCTCCCGTCATTTGTCTTCGGCATTGGCGGGACAAGGTCGAATCGCCCCGTCAAAGCCCATCCGAAAACAAAGGCTTACAGCATCATGCCTGATCAGGCAGCCAACTGTCACCGTTCTTTCGTGGGATCATGTCAAATCTTTGTGCAGTGCACAACGGCCGGCGGGACGGTTGCAGAGTTCTCGCATCAGCTTTTGCCCGGCTTCCAGACTTTCGCCGGGAAGCGCAGCGCCTGCTTGGCGAGCTTGCCCTTGAGGCCGAGCGCCGTGTCGCAGAGATTGACCACATGCCGGTTCGGCTTGGCCTCCGGCCGCAGCGCATGGAGCGCGGCCGCGGCGTCTTCCGGCGGCATGTAGCGCGCCAGGATGCCGAGGGTGAGCGCGGTCGCGCGGCCGATCCCCCTCAGGCAGTGGACGAGCAGATGCGCGTCTTCGGGCAGGCGGTCGACAAAGGCGAAGGCAGCCTCGATCGCCTCCGGACGGGCCGCATCCGGTTCGTCCGGATCGGTGCTGTCGCCAAAAAAGAGTTCCAGGTGCCGCTCCGGCGGCAGCTCGATCATCGAGAGCAACCGGCTGCCGGGGGCGCGGATCGAGATCAGGTGCGTCGGCGCCCAGAGCGCCCGGTTGTGCCGCGCTTCTGTTTGCGAACTGACGATCGCCCGCACCGGCCAGCCAGATGGATGCGCCGGATTGGCCTCGAGAACGGGATGGTAGAGTTCATCCCCGGTGACGGCTGCCGCAAGCGCCATGACAGGACCTCGCTGTGATTCTTCCGAGCGGATTTTGCCCTGAAATCGGTCGCGGCTTAAGGGCAAAATCATGGGATAGGCGAAAAGCTGCGGGCAGGTGTCAGCCCGAATGGATATAGCGCCGCGACCAGTGGGACGGCACGAGAACGGTGGCAAGCGCGAGCCCGGTGCTGAGCGCAAAGGACGCCCACAGCGAGGCCGCGCCGAAGTGGTGCTGCAGCAGAGCGCCGGCTACCGCACCCGAGAACATGCCGAGCCACGGCACGATCTGCACGAACCATTGACGGTTTTTGTTGCCGAGCAGCCAGCGGCCGAGACCCCGCCCGAAGCGGGAAAGTGCCCCGGTGACATAAGTGAGCCCGATCGGCAGCCCCTCGATATGTTCGACCGCCGCGTTGACCAGGCCCATGGAGAGCACGACGCCGTAGAAGTAGAAGGGGCGCGGCATAAGGGACCCAAAACCGGCGCAGAGCATCAGCACGAGACTGACCGTCGAGAGAACGCCGACGACACCGAGGCGCGCGGCTACGATCACGCCAAGCGCGTTACCGATGATGAACGCTCCGAGCGCGCCGACGAGCTGCAGCGCACCGGTGAAATCCCCTTCACCGAGTGCGATCGCCGCCCGGGTCGTGTTGCCGCTCATGAAGGACACGAAATCGCCGATGCTCAAGAGCCCGATTGCGTCGGTCATGCCGGCGAGGAACGAGATCGTCGCAGCAATGGCCAGCGCCGTGCCGGTGCGCTGCCGCTTGATCAATCTTCGTCGTCTCGCAATGGTCATCTGCCTTGCCCTCTGTCGGGAACGAGGTTTAGCCCATGCAGCAGGTGAGTCGAAATGGGTGTGTTCGGCGTTCTTGCGTCGACCGTTCCGATCCTGCTGTCCATGTCCGCATTAAAACCGCGTGATGACGCTGATGCCGAGGTCGGTCGCACGATCCATGCCAGTCAGCGCAGGGATCGCCTCCGCAAGCGAGATCTCCCGGCCGATCAGCTGTTGCGGCTTCAGCTTGCCGTCGGCGATCATCGCCAGCATGGCGTCGTAGCGCCAGGCCTGCATGCCGTGGCTGCCGTAGATCTCGAGCTCGTGGCCGATCACCTGAGCCATCGGGATCTGCGGCGTTGCCTGGTCGCCGAGCATGAGGCCGACCTGGACGTGGCGCCCGCGGCGGCGCAGGTTCTTGATCGAGTTGAAGCAGGTCACCGGATTGCCGAGGGCGTCGATGGAGACGTGCGCGCCGCCGCCGGTAATATCCTTGACGGCCGCCGCGACGTCCTCGACCTCGCGGCCGTTGATCGTCGCGACCGCGCCGATTTTTTTGGCGAAGGCAAGCTTGTCCTCGGCGATGTCGATCGCAATCGGCTGGGCGCCGAGGGCGGCCGCGATCATGATCGCCGACAGGCCGACGCCGCCGCAGCCATGCACGGCCACCCATTCGCCGCCCTTGACCTTGGCCTGGTCGGCGACGGCGCGGAACGAGGTGGCGAAGCGGCAGCCGAGGCTCGCGGCCGTGGTGAAGTCCATGCTTTCGGGCAGGTGCACGAGGTTCTGGTCGGCAAAGTCGAGCGCGACATATTCGGCGAAGGACCCCCAATGGGTGAAGCCCGGCTGGAACTGCGCCTCGCAGACCTGCTGGTTGCCCGAGCGGCACTCGCCGCAGCGGCCGCAGCCGGAAACGAAGGGCACGGTGACCCGGTCGCCGACCTTGTAGCGCATCACGCCGCGGCCGGCAGCGGTGACCACGCCTGCCAGTTCGTGGCCCGGCACGTGCGGCAGCCGGATATCGGCGTCATGGCCCATCCATCCGTGCCAATCGGACCGGCAAAGCCCCGTCGCCTCGACCTTGATGACCACGCCATTTTCCGTCGGAGTCGGATCGGGAAGCGTGCGGATTTCCGGCGTCTTCTCGAACGCGTCGTAATACATGGCTTTCATCGGGGCACTCCTTGCGATGTCTGAACAGATGCGGCGCGACCATCGATGTGGCGGGCCATCAGGATTTCGTCGACTTCTGCGTCTCCGTCGAGCAACCCGCCCGGAACGCGCCCGATTGTTCGGAACCCTTCGCGTTCGTAGAATCGGATCGCGGTCTCGTTGTCGGCGCGGGCGACGAGCTCCAGCATCCGGATACCGGCCGAGCGGGCATGCTCGGTCAGATGCGCGAGAAGTTGGTGCGCTACGCCGGACCCTCGTGCTTCGTCGCGCACATAGACCATGATGATCGTGGCCCGGTGCGCCAGCCGGCTCGCGCGCTCCCGCATCAGGCCCATGATGCCGAGCGGCTCGTCCCCGTCGAGCGCGACGAAGACGGCGTTGGCGGTCAATCTCGCCTGCCATTCCGCCGTCGAAAGCCGCGCCCAGTCCGCCGCTGTCGAAGCGAAGGCCTGGGGCTCGCGGGTGAGCGCCTCCAGCCTTATACGGCGGAAGAGGTGGACGTCGTCCTCTTCGAGATGCTTGATACGCATGGCTTTCCCTTCCTTTGCGCAAGAGACTAAGCGAGACGCCGTCCCGGTGCCAGAATGGCCGCCATGACATTTTTTGATATACCCATTCACCCCGATGCTGCTTTTTTGGGCTATGCGGAACGAACGGAACAAGGAAAGTGAAGGAGACGCCGATGGCCGTCGATACATCCCCCCGCTCAGTGACCTGGACCTATGTCGATGGTGAATGGCTCTCGGGCAACCCGCCGCTGATCGGCCCGACCTCGCACGCGATGTGGCTGGGTTCGACGGTATTCGACGGCGCCCGCGTCTTCGACGGCGTCGCGCCCGACCTTGATCTGCATTGCCAGCGCGTCAATCGCTCGGCGACCGCACTTGGCCTGAAGCCGACCATGGCGGCCGAAGAGATCGAGGCGCTGACCTGGGAAGGCGCCAAGAAATTCGATGGCAAGACCGCGCTTTACGTCAAGCCGATGTACTGGGCCGAACACGGCGCCGCCGGCGTCGTTGCCATCGATCCGGAATCGACCCGTTTCGCGCTTTGCCTGTTCGAAGCGCCGATGGGCAACGGTCATGGCGGCTCGTCGCTGACGCTCTCGCCCTTCCGCCGACCGACGCTGGAATCGATGCCGACCGACGCCAAGGCCGGCTGCCTCTATCCGAACAATGCGCGAATCCTGACCGAGGCCCGTTCGCGCGGCTTCGACAACGCGCTCGTGCGCGACATGCTGGGCAACATCGCCGAGACCGGCTCTTCCAACGTCTTCCTGGTCAAGGACGGTGTCGTCTTCACGCCGGCCGCCAACCGCACCTTCCTCGCCGGCATCACCCGCTTCCGCGTCATGACGCTGCTGCGTGAAGCCGGTTTCGACGTGGTCGAGGCAACGTTGACCATGGCCGATTTCGAAGCGGCCGACGAGATCTTCACGTCCGGCAACTATTCCAAGGTGCTGCCGGTGACACGCCTCGAAAGCCGCGACCTGCAGGCGGGCCCGATCGCCGCCAAGGCGCGCGATCTCTACATGGATTGGGCGCACGCGGCGCGCGACGTCTGAAACAATCCGAAGGTCCCGGCACCGAGCGCGAGGTCTGCCGCGCTCGGACGGTATACACCCGGAGTGCGTTCCCGGTCGCTTGCTTTCCCGCCATCAGCGAGAGAGGGAAGCGCGCGACGTGACTGCGGCGCGCTTATGGATCAGATAGGCCTGCACTGAAATACCCGACAGGAAGATCAGCAGCCAGACGAGCAACGTCGTTTGCACGATCGGCGATTCCGGTCCACTTGCGAGCGGCTGCGAGGCCGGCAGACGTTTCAGCGTTTCGGCGACCGCCGGCACAATCAGCAGGAAGTAAGTGAAGGAGAGGCCGATCGTCGTGAGATACGGTTTGAGGCGGCCGAAGAAGTCGACGCGCGCAGCGGCAAGGCTTCCGGCGATCACGAGCAGCGTGACGATGCCAAGCGCATGCCCTGCATTGAAGCCGCCGGTGCTCGACAGCCCCGCCGTTGTCAGCACGGCGAGAACGAGAGTGGCGAGATAAATCTTGCCAGAGCGCGTCGCAGGATCGATCGCGCCATAGCGGGCGAAGCCGTAAAGCCCCGCGATGACGGGCGCCAGGCTGATTGCCGTATGTATGATGCCGAGGGTGGATAGCGGATTTGCCATGATCTTGCTCCTTCCATGTGACCGACCGACTAGTTGGTCGACTCAATTGCAAAAAAGAGATGCGCTTGCTTTATGCCGGCGCATCGGGGGCCTTCACGCTGAACCTATACCAGCGACAGGCTACCTGGCGTTACCGTGGGAACAGCCCTCGCGAAGTCTGCGTCGTCATTGTTGCGGCTTTGTGACGTCGCAACAACGCGGGCGAAGCCGTCATCACAGTGGCTTGGTGGTCAGAAGCTGATTCATTGCGCGACGGGCGATAGCGGAAAATACGCTTGGATCGGAGCCGGCGACGCGCGCGGCCAGCATGGCGCCGTGGACCGAGGCAATCAAGGAGTCGGCCGCCACTGCCGATCCATGTTCAGCCCTAAGCACGCCTTTGGCGACGCCGTCGTCGATCACTGCGCGGAGCCAGCCGGCGAGATCGGCGAAATGGCCACGCACCTGCTGAACGACGATTTCCGGCAATGACGGGATCTCGGAGGCGAGCAACGCGCCGATACAGAACGGCATGTCCTGCCGGCGAATGCAGTCCTCCCAAAAGCCGATATAGGCGTCAAGCCGCGCCGCCGGATCGGCGACAGCCGCCAGCAGCCCTTCGACGTGGCGGCGATTGTTCTTGCGGTAACGCGCAAGCACCGCCGCCGCCAGATCCGCCTTGGTCGCGAAGTGATGATGGATCGTTGCTTTGCCAACCCCCACTTCGGGCGCAATGTCCGCATAGCTGAATGCGTTGTAGCCCCTCGACACCATCAGGCGTTCCGCGACATCCAGGATCTTTTCGTAGGTCTCGCTCACCATGGCGAAAGCTCTACCAACTGGTCGGTTGGAGCTCAAGCGATAAGCGGGGCCCGAGCGTAGGGGCGGCGCAAGACGTTCGAGCTGGCAAAATCATCCGGCAGGTCGATCGTCAGGCTGCGAAGAGCGTGATGATCGTCGGGTGTCAGCGCCGGTTGCTCACTTGGCCTTTTCCGGTGCCTTGATGATCACTCTATCGGGCGCCAGTTCGCCGCCGATCTCGACCGTCTTCTTCTGCTTGTCGAAGACGCAGATCCGGGTCACAGCCGTGTCGGAATCCTTTGGGCGTGCCGATCACCAGCGCCAGGCCGAAGCTTTCCGAGCCGAAGGGATCGACGACCGCGCTTGCCTTCTCGAGCGACGAGGCAGCTGCGAGGCATCTTTCCGAAACCTCGGCCCGGAAAGTCTCCCATGCGTCGCCGGAGGAGGCTGCGGCATTGGACGCGAGCAGCGCCGCGGCTGCGGAAAGGGCGAGGGCGTGGATCAGGCGCGACGGCATGGGCAGTCCTTCTGCATGGTTGTGGCGGTTGAAAAGCTGCATGCAAACGGTGGCGCGATTGTGCTCGAAAGTGTCATGCTTTCAAAATGATGTTGAAAGTATATTCCGTGGGTTGAGGAAAAAATGGCATTGCATCGGTTGCCTCCATGGGGGCTGGTGCCTATGTTCCCGCTCACAGATTTCCCTCACGAAATCCCATGCCAAGAGGAGATGCCCACATGGCCTTCGAATTGCCGAACCTTCCCTATGACTACGATGCGCTGGCGCCCTACATGTCGCGCGAGACGCTCGAATATCACCATGACAAGCACCACCTTGCCTACGTGACCAACGGCAACAAGCTCGCTGAAGAAGCCGGCCTCTCCGACCTGTCGCTCGAGGAAATCGTCAAGAAGTCCTACGGCACCAACCAGCCGCTGTTCAACAATGCCGGCCAGCACTACAACCACATCCACTTCTGGAAGTGGATGAAGAAGGGCGGCGGCGGCACCAGCCTGCCGGCCAAGCTCGAGGCGGCCATCAAGTCCGATCTCGGCGGCTACGACAAGTTCCGCGCCGATTTCATCGCCGCCGGCACCGGCCAGTTCGGCTCGGGCTGGGCCTGGCTCTCGGTCAAGAACGGCAAGCTTGAAATCTCCAAGACCCCGAACGGCGAAAACCCGCTCGTTCACGGTGCTTCGCCGATCCTCGGCGTCGATGTCTGGGAACACTCCTATTACATCGACTACCGCAACGCCCGTCCGAAGTACCTCGAAGCCTTCGTCGACAGCCTGATCAACTGGGACTACGTGCTCGAAATGTACGAAGCGGCTGCCAAGTAAGCCGTCCGTCTTCAATGCATCACGTTTGGGCCCGGCGCTTGCGCCGGGTCTTTTCGTTTGCGGCGGCCTGCTGCCGCGTGCCGGTCAGGCTGCCGGCGGTGTCTGCCAGCCGCTGATCCACAGTTCCCGGAGGCGGTTTCCCTCACCCGGAAAATAGGCGTCTGCCGCTTCGCAATGTTCGACGCGATCCGCCCGGAAGTTGCGGATCGCCTTCCGCAGCTCACACCAGGCAACGATGTTGGCGGTTTCGGAATAGTAGATCAGCGCTACCGGCTGGATCGTTCGCTCCGTCGCTCGGCCGAGCTCGTCGCGATAGTTGAGTTCGAGCTTCTGTTCATCGCGGATTGCCCGGCGCACCAGGGCAAGATCGATGCCGGCGGGCGAGGGGGCAATCGTTCCCCAGGCGTGCAGCGCCTGGGAGCGGAAGGCGAGCCTGAGCGGCTCGGGCACTGCAGCGGTGATCTTCTGGTTGACCCTGACGGCCGCCGCCTTCAGTTCCTCGTCGCCGGTCCGCGACAGCAGCGCCAGCGCCACGGCAATCGCTTCCGTTTCCTCGATCGAAAACATCAGCGGCGGCAGGTCAAAGCCGGGCCTGAGGATATAGCCGATGCCGCGGCCGCCCTCGATCGGCACCCGCATCGCCTGGAGTGCCGCGATATCCCGGTAGATCGAGCGCACCGTCACCTCCAGCGTCTCGGCCATCGCCGCTCCAGTCACCGGTTTTCGCGCAAGCCTGAGGATTTGGATGATCTCGAATAGCCGTGCCGCCTTGCGCATCGAAAACCGCTCCCGTCATCAACGCTCCTGACAGACCCTTGTCAGTTGCCCGGATTTATACCATCAGCCAACGAGTTGAAAAAACAGCAATTCGTCTAGTGATATGAAAAATCGGGCGATGGACAACTGACATGACATACACGGAAAATCTCTGGCTCTTCTTCACCTTGCTTTTCGGCATCATCATCGTGCCGGGCATGGATATGGTCTTCGTTCTGGCCAACTCGCTGACGGGTGGGCGGGCCTCAGGCCTGTCGGCGACGGCAGGCATCATGGCGGGCGGCGTGCTGCACACGCTCTATGCGGCGCTCGGCGTCAGCGTCATCCTCCACCTCGTGCCAGGGCTCTTCAACGTGCTGCTCGTCACGGGTGCTGCCTATATCGCCTGGATCGGCTTTTCGCTCGTCAAGAGTTCGATCACCATTGGCGGAATAGAAGGCTCGGGGAGGCTCTCCCGCTGGGCGAGCTTCCGGCAGGGTGCGCTGACGAGCCTGATGAACCCGAAGGCCTATCTCTTCATGCTGGCGGTCTATCCGCAGTTCCTCAAACCGCAGTTTGGGCCGATCTGGTCGCAGGCCCTGGTCATGGCCGCAATGATCGCGACGACGCAGCTCGCGATATATGGTGGCCTGGCGCTCGCCGCCGGCCGCGGCCGCGATTTCCTGGTCGGCAGCCCCGGCGCAACGGTGTGGATCGGTCGCGCCGCTGGTGTCGTGCTCATTCTGGTCGCGGTCTTCACCATCTGGCAGGGCTGGGCGAATTGACGTTCATCGTGCCGAACGGCCGAAGTATAAATATGAATTCTGAAGTCATGTTTATTCGATTGATCGGTCGAAAGCCCGGAAAAACAAAGCGGCCAGTCGAAATTCTGTTGTCGTAACAAGCACATCAAAAAAATGTTACTTCCGCAGAATACGCAAAATGACATCATGCCGCCGCATTGGACATGAAGGCCAGCCAGGCAGATTTGCCAAACCGATTTGATTTGACCGGGAGATCCTGATGAAAATACGCGCACTCATGTTGGCAGCCGCTCTTGCGGGCTTGGGTGTCACTGCCGTGACGGCAGCCGACGAGCCGCAGGTGGTTCGCCAGCAGGCGATGAAGAAGGTGGGTGCAGCAACTGGCGCACTTGCCGGGATCGCCAAGGGTGAAAAGCCCTATGACGCGGAGGTCGTCAAGGCGTCGCTGACGACGATCAGCGAAACGATGAAGACCTTCCCCTCGCATTTCCCGGCCGGTTCCGAGACGGGTCACGAGACCGAGGCGAGCCCGAAGATCTGGGAAAACATGGACGACTTCAAGGCCAAGGCCGCCAAGCTCGACACCGATGCTGCGACGGTTCTGGCACAGCTTCCCGCTGACCAGGCGGCCGTCGGCACGGCTCTCGGCGGCATCGGCAAGGACTGTGGCAGCTGTCATGAGAGCTATCGCCTGAAGAAGGATTGATGGGCGGCGACGTCGCATAACGTTGACAAGGGAGGCACGCGACTTCGAGCCGCGTGCCTCGATCTGTTTTAGGGCCAGTCCGCTTGCGGCTGCAGCGCCGCGCGTCTTATGAGACGCGCAAAGGTCTGTAGGACTTTGATTGGCTGCATGTCTTTAAATCGAGGTCGATTTAAGGAGACGTGCAGTAGGCACGAGGGGTGACAATGGGGCGTCGCACGAGAAAGCTGATTTCGGGTCTTGTGGTGCTGGGCGTTGTCGGCGGGGCAGCCCTCTGGTGGCTGACGAAGCCGGCGCCGCGGAGTGCCTCTCATTGGGAGGGGCTCGGCGAGCCTGATCTCGCCAATGGCGAACAGGTCTTCTGGGCCGGCGGCTGCGTGAGCTGTCATGCCAAGCCAGGCGCCGAAGGTGATGCCCGTCTCGTTCTCTCCGGCGGCGCGCCGCTGAAGAGCCCGTTCGGAACCTTCCATGCACCGAACATCTCGCCTGATGAGACCGCCGGGATCGGTGGGTGGACACTTGCCGAATTCGGCAACGCCATGACCCGCGGGGTGGGGCGTAACGGCGAGCACCTCTATCCCTCGTTCCCCTACGGCTCCTATGCGCGCATGACGGCGAAGGACGTCAACGACCTCTGGGGCTTCATGAAAACCCTGCCGAAGAGCGCCGAGGTGGCGCCGCCGCACGACCTGCCGTTCCCCTACAACATGCGGATGGCGCTCGGTGGCTGGAAGCTGCTGTTCCTCACCGACAAGCCGCGCGTCCGCGTCGACGGCAGCGATCCGAAGCTCACGCGCGGCCAATATCTCGTCGAGGGGCCGGGCCATTGCGGTGAATGTCATACGCCCCGAAATGCGCTTGGCGGCTTCGAGCCTGACCAGTGGCTTGCAGGTGCGCCGAACCCGGAAGGTAAGGGCCGCATCCCCAACATCACGCCCGGCTCCAAGAGCATCGGTAGCTGGAGCGCCTCGGACATCGCCTCCTATCTGGAAACCGGTTTCACCCCGGAATTCGATTCCGTCGGCGGCTCGATGGTTGAGGTGCAGAAGAACATGGCGAAGCTGACGCCGGCCGAGCGGGAGGCGATTGCAGCCTATCTCAAGGCGGTTCCGGCGCTCTGACGCTACAGCACCGCGCGTCTTGTCAGACACGCAAAGGTCGCTGTAGCAGGGCGCACTCAACTCCTTCTGCATGCTTCGCTTGATCGTCACCGATGGACGGGCAGAACATGCAGGAATTCAAGGTGCTGCGGCGATTTTTGTGCGTGGAGAGGGCGTGCGTTGCTGGGGAGAATGGGAAGGTGACTGAAACCGTGCCCTACGACCAGTCCAGCCGCTCCGACCTGCGCCCCAGGTGGCGGTTCTCAGCCGACGCTGGCGCTTCCGTTCATCCGATGCTCGTGTCCGTAGAGTGCCAGAAAGCCGTCGAGCTCGGGTGAGCCAAGGCCGAGGCCGCGCAGGATCTCCGCGGCAAAGCTGATCGGCGCGGTTCCTGCGGCGGTGACGACATGGCCGCTGCGTAGCGCCCGCGGCTGATCGCGATAATGCGGCCTGCCGTGATAGCGGGGCAGCGCCGCAAGGCTTTCGGCGCTGTTGCCGGTGTGATCGATGCCGTTGAGAAGACCGCTTGCGGCGAGCGCGTTGACGCCGCCGCATATGGCCGCGACCACGCGCTTGTCGCGATCGAAAGCGCGGATCGTTGCTGAGAGATCAGGAGCCTCATTGGTCTCCCAGATCGACCCGCCGCAAATGACCAGCCCGTCAAAACCCGCAGGATCGAGCGAGTCGATCGACAGATGTGCCGAGACGTCGAGGCCACCCATCGACGTCACGCGGGCACCGTCGGCGGTGGCAACGTCGATGTCTACGCCGAGATGGGTGCGCGCCGCCGCCATCAACAGCGCACATTCCCAATCGGCGAAGCCTTCACAGAGCACGATTGCAAGGCGCATCGTTCCATCCTCATCCAAGCTTCTGCATATAGCGCATGCCGGTCACCGGACGAGGCACGAAGCGTTCGGATTCGTAGAAATGATGCGCCTGGAAATTGCCGGTGGCGGCGCTGACCGAAAGGAAGTCGCAACCGGCCATCTTCGCCTGCTCGCGCGCCTTGGCAACGAGGTGACGGCCGATGCCGGTGCCGCGGCTTTCAGGACGAACGAAGAGATGGTGCAGTTCCATGCCGCGTGCGCCCTCGGCAGCCCGGTAGATCGGCACCAGGATCGCGTAGCCGATCAGCCGGTTGCCGGCCTCGGCAACGAGTGCGGTGATCCAGGGCGTGCGGCCGAAGAGGTCGCGCTCGAGCTGTTCCGGCGTGATCGGCGCGGCGTCGCCATGGTGGGCGGCCAGCTCGGCGATCATCTCGCGCAGTTCCGGCAGGTCGCGCTGCTTGGCGCAGCGGATCGTGACCATCGGCGGCCGCGTCGACGGGACAGGATGAAGTGTGGGGATGGCGGTCTGTAGCATGTCTCGGCTCCTCGGGTTCTCTCGCCATCAGGAGCCGGAAAAACAAAAGCCGCCTGATGGCGGCCTTGTTGAATGTGATCAGCAGGCCGCTCCTATCGGAACAGCCAAAAATACACGCGGCAAATGGGTGCGTTCTTGATCATGGGCGCTAGATTGTTCGTTTTCGCAATTTTGTCAACGGGGATTTTTCGCGCAGTCGATTATCCGCTGCGATCTCAGTGTTCGCTCTCGCACATGGAGTGGTCAGCCAAAGCCCGGATCACATAGCAGTCACCCACCGTGTGATTGCCGTCGCAGGCGACGATGCGTTCCAGCTCCTGCTCCAGCTTCTTCAACCGGGCGATCTTCTCGCGAACGGTCGCCAGATGTTCGCTTGCGATCCGGTCGGCTTCGCCGCACGGGCGTTCCGGGTGCTGGCTGAGGGCGAGCAGATCCCGGATCGAATCGATCGACAGACCGAGATCGCGCGCGTGGCGGATGAAGGCCAGTCGCTCGAGTTCGCTTTTCTCGTAGCGCCGCTGGTTGCCTTCGGAACGCTCGGGCGCCGCGATCAGCCCCATCTGCTCGTAATAGCGAATGGTCGGAATTTTCACGCCGGTGCGCCGCGAGAGTTCGCCGATGGAGTACATGGTTGCCTCAAACCTATAGCTTCTGGAGCAATAGATAGTTGCGCGCTGTTGGGTGTCAATGGCGGGGGCGAGGGAAGAACTCGTATGGGACCTTCGTTGCGATTGTCGGGGCAAGCCGCGGGCGCGCGTTGGTGCCGGTCTCTTCGATCGGCGAAACCGTACCCATCTGCTGGCGGCGCTCGGAGACGTAGTAGCTCGAGATGCAGTTGTCGATCTTCATCGGAATCCCCCGGAATCTGTCGTCCGGGGGACGCTGCTTTTGCGGGCTTGCGTGGTGCTTGCTCCTGCAACCTTCTAGCGAGAATTAGGGATGCTTCTCGCGCATCAGGGCAGGGTGTAGGCGATGATGTAATCACCCGGCCTGGTGCCGACCGAACCGTGGCCTCCGGCGACGATCAGCACATATTGCTTGTCGCCGACCGCATAGCTCATCGGTGTCGACTGGCCGCCGGCGGGCAGGCGTGCCTCCCAGAGCTGGCGGCCGGTCGTCAGGTCGTAGGCGCGCAGATAATCGTCGACCGCAGCACCCAGGAAGGCGACGCCGCCCTTGGTGATCATCGGTCCGCCGATGCCCGGCACGCCCACCTTGAACGGCAACGGCAGCGGCGTCATGTCTTCGACGGTGCCGTTCTTGTGCTTGTAGGCAATCTTTCCGGTTCGAAGATCCGCGCCGGCGACATAACCCCATGGCGGCGCCTGGCAGGGAATGCCGAGCGGTCCGAGGAAGGGACCCATGAAGACGCCATAGGGCGCGCCTTCGTTGCGGTTGAGGCCTTGTTCCGACCCTTTCTCGTCCTGTCCCCTTGGCGGAATCTGATCACGAGGCACGAGACGCGAGGTGAAGGCGAGGTAGGTCGGCATGCCGAACATCACCTGCCGTTCCGGATCGACGGCGACGGAGCCCCAATTGAAGGTGCCGAAGTTGCCGGGGTAGACGAGCGTCCCCTCGATCGACGGCGGCGTGTAGCGCCCCTCGTATTTCAGCGACCGGAACGCGATGCGGCAGGCCAGCTGGTCGAAGAGCGTGATGCCCCACATGTCCTTCTCCTGCAGCGGCGCAGGCATGAAGGTGAGGCCAGAGACCGGCTGGCTCGGCGCGCTGAAATCCTCGGGGATCGCTCCGCCCGGGGCCTGAACCTCTTCGACCGGGATGATCGGCTCGCCGTTTCTGCGGTCGAGCACGTAGATATCGCCCTGTTTCGTCGGTCCGACCAGCGCCGGGACCACCGTGCCGTCGTCCTTGGTGATGTCGAGCAGGGCCGGTTGCGCCGGCACGTCCATGTCCCAGAGGTCGTGATGCACGGTCTGGCGGACCCAGCGCACCGCGCCGGAGTTGATGTCGAGCGCGACGATCGAGGACGAATATTTCTCGACGTGCTCGCTTCGACCCATGCCGAGCTGGTCCGGCACCTGGTTGCCCATGGGGATGTAGACCATGCCGAGCGCCTCGTCATAGCTGAACACCGACCAGCTGTTCGGCGAGTTGGTCGTGTAGGTCTGGCCTTCGGGAAGGGGCGTCGTCACGTCCGGGTTGCCGCTGTCCCAATTCCAGATCAGCGCGCCCGTGTTGATGTCGAAGGCACGGATCACGCCGGATTGTTCCTGGGTCGAATAGTTGTCGTTGACGGCGCCGCCGATGATGAGCTTGCCGGCCACTGCCACCGGCGGTGACGTCGAATAGTAGTAGCCGGCCGGATTGTACTTCATGCCCGTTTCGAGCCCCAGCACGCCGTTGTCGGCAAAGCTGGTGCAGACGGAGCCGGTCGCCGCGTCGAGCGCGATCAGGCGCGCATCGGAGGTCGGCAGGTAGACCCGCTCGGCGCAGGGGCTGCCGGGAGCTGCGGCCGGGTCGGCCCAATAGGTGACACCGCGGCAGGTCTGATGCTGGCGGTCGGGGTTCATGCCCGAGTTGGAATCATATTTCCATTTCTCCTCACCGGTCGCCGCATCGAGCGCGATCGCCCAATTGTGCGGCGTGCAGGCATAGAGCGTGTCTTTCACCTTGAGCGGCGTGACCTGATAGGTCGTCTCTCCGACGTCGTCGGGCCGTTTGACGTCGCCGGTCTGGTACTGCCAGGCAAGCTTGAGAGTGCCGACATTGTCCGGCGTTATCTGGTTGAGCGGCGAGTACCTTTGACCGAACGGCGTCCGCCCGTACTGGTGCCATTCGGCCGGAGGCACCGAGCCTCCGAGCGGCGGATTGGCGGCAACGACATCGCTTGGCAGATCTCCGCGAATGTCGTGCGGGTCCTGCGTCAGGGCATAGCCGGCCACGCCGATCGAGATCAGCACGGCGATCGCCAGCGGCCAGGCGCTCACCGCGTAACGCTCGCCCGTTGGGCTCTCGAAACCAAGTGGACGACGGACGGACGGCAGCAGCAGCCAGAGCCCCAGAAGCACGATGACACCACCGCGCGGGCCGAGTTGCCACCAGTCGAAGCCGACCTCGGAGACCGCCCAGCCGAGCGATCCGAGAACGATGAACGCATAGAGCCAGATCGCCGCCGATTTCCGCATGAATATGAGCACGGCCGTCAGCAGGAAGCCGATACCGACGACGAGGTAGTAGGGGCTGCCGCCGAGCATCAGCAGCTTGGCTCCGCCACCGCCGAGCACGAGGCCAATGAGAGCGAAGACGATGGCCGTCAGGATGAGCATGATGGAAACTCCCGCATTGAAGAAAGGTGCCGCGGCACGGTTTTTTCCATAACGCCGGTCCCGTTCGGGGCCGCGTGAGACAAGTCGGTTTCGGAGTTGGCGGCCGCAAGCGACGTCGCGGCAGCCGGGTGTGGAAAGGCGCGCCTGGCACCCTTACCGCTACAGCCCGCGCGTTTTCTCAAACGCGCAAAGGTCGCTGTAGCACTTTGAGTTGCTGCATGTTTTCGTCCTCAAATCAGAGACGATTTAAGGAAACACGCAGTAGCACCTAACGCGCCGCACATGCCTTTCAATAGCCACAATTCCGCAGCGCGGAAATTTAGGGGTGTGCGATGGGGTTGCGCTCAAGCTGCAGCGATAAATGAACACAAGGCCGATGGGTATGGACTCATCTGCTGGCGAGCCGTGCCATCACGCCATGAAAAAACAAGAAGTTAGAACGTTTCGGTGATTCAGGACGAGAAGCAGCCGGCCGGATCGCGTCGAGGTGGGAAAGCTTCAGATGACTGTCACGTGCCGCAGAAGGTTTGCAGGACTTCTTCTTCGGGCTTCGGCGGCTCCTGGTAGGCAGCAAAGTGCGGCTGGTCTTCGTAGGGTTTTGCGGTGACCTCGGCGAGCGCCTCGAACAGCGAAAAATCGCCGTCGTTGGTTGCTGCTGCAATCGCCTGTTCGATGCGGTGATTGCGGGGGATGTAGGCCGGATTCACGGCCTTCATCGCGTTCGAGCGCGCCTCGGGCGTCGCCGTTTCGCGGGAAAGCCGTTGGCGCCAGTCCTGAAGCCATGGCTGGACCGTCTCGGCCGCGGCGAAAGTAGCGCTGAACGTCGCATCGCCTGCCGGATCGCGAGCACTGTCGCACAGCCGCCGGAAGGTCAGAGTGAAATCGGCCTCGCCCTTGTGCATGGCCGTCAGCAGTGCCTGCACGAGATCAAGGTCGCCTTCTTCGCTCGTGGCCAACCCGATCTTGGCCCGCATGCCGTCCAACCAATGGCGCTGGAAGATTGCGCCGTATTCGCCGAGCGCATCGTTGGCCAGTTCCACCGCCGTGTCCGCATTGTCGTCGAAGAGTGGCACCAGCGTCTCGGCGAGGCGCGCGAGGTTCCATTGGCCGATGCCGGGCTGGCTCGCATAGGCATAACGGCCGATATGGTCGATCGAGGAGAATACCTTCTTGGGGTCGTAGGCATCCATGAAGGCGCAGGGGCCGAAATCGATCGTCTCGCCGGATATCGTCATGTTGTCGGTGTTCATCACGCCATGGATGAAGCCGACATGCAGCCAGCGGGCAATCAGCTCCGCCTGGCGCGCCGCCACCGCCTTGAAGAAGGCGAGATAGGGCCGCTCATGGTCCTTGATCTCGGGATAGTGCCGGTCGATCGCGTAGTCGGCGAGGATCTTCACGGATGCCACGTCGCCGCGTGCGGCGAAGAACTGGAAAGTGCCGACGCGCAGGTGGCTCGCTGCCACGCGCGTGACGATCGCGCCGGGCAGGATCTGCTCGCGATAGACGGGCTGGCCGGTGACCACGGCCGCAAGCGCCCGTGTCGTTGGGATACCCAAGGCAAACATCGCCTCGCTGACGATATATTCGCGCAGCACCGGCCCGAGCGCCGCGCGCCCGTCGCCACGCCGCGAAAACGGCGTTTGGCCCGGTCCCTTCAACTGGATGTCGCGCCGCTTTCCGTTGCGGTCGATCACCTCGCCGAGCAGGATCGCCCGGCCGTCGCCAAGCTGCGGCACGAAGGTGCCGAACTGGTGCCCGGCATAGGCCATGGCAAGCGGCTCGGCGCCAGCGGGCACACGGTTTCCGGAGAAGATCTGGGCACCTTCGCGCTCGAGCACGGCGACGTCGAGCCCGAGTTCCTCGGCGAGCGGCTTGTTGAGCTTGATCAGCCAGGGCTCCGCGACGGGCGTCGGCTCGACGCGCGCAAAGAACTGCTGCGGCAGCCGCGCATAGCTGTTGTCGAAGGCAAAGGCTTCGGCATTTCCGGTCGGTGAGGGGGGAGCATAGTTCATGATCAAGCGGTCAACGGCGTCTGCCGGGATTGCCCGGGGCCGTCCTTTCCGCTCAAGTCTACACGAGATCACGATGATTTTGCGCCGACCCGAGCAAAAATCATCGTGATCGATTCTTGGAAGTTGGAGCGGGATGCGGGCGGAAGACGCTCCGGCACCATGGCTTTTCGCGAGAGCGGCGGCGCCCTCCCGCGATCACTCGCGAGAGGGCCGGGAGGGCGAGGCCCCGTGCCTCAGGCGCTGAGCGCCGTCGGTGGAAGGCAGGCCTCGCAGATTGCCGCGATATGGCGATGATCGGTGCCGCAGCAGCCACCGAGGATGCGCAATCGTGGCAAATGCGCCGTCAGTGTTCTGTACCGCCGCCCAAGGTCGGCGGGATCGCCGGCATCGAGCGTTTCGCTGTCGTCGAGCTCGGCGTGGCTCATCATCGAGGCATTGGCCCGGATCCCGGCAATGCGTTGCGTCCAGCTGGCTCGGGCGTCGAGGACCGTGTCGAAATGGCTCGGATGGGCACAGTTGATCATGTAGTAATGCGGATAGCCGCCGGTCGCGGCGTCGACGGTCTCGACCGCAGCCTGAAGCGTGCGGCCGTCCGGCAGCCGACCATTTGTCTCCACCGTGAAGGAGATGGCTGAGGGCATGCCGTGGCTCTGAGCGGCCCGGGCGATGCCGATCGCTTCGTCGATGCTGGTCAGCGTATAGGCGCTGACCATGTCCGCCTCGCTGGCCGCAAAGGCCGAGATTTGCGCCGAATGATAGTCTTCGGCCTCGTCAGGGCTCATGCGGCCGAGACGGTAGCCGTCGCCACGCGGACCGATCGCTCCGCTGAGCACGATCGGTGCCTGCGGGCGCTCGTATTCGGAGCGCAGTTCCGAGAGGATGTAGATGGCATTCTGGTTTGTGACGGCCAGCGCCTCGTCATTGTAGCCGAGCTTGACGCCCCAGTCCGAGCTTGCCCGCCAAGTGGGCGTGTCGAGCACGAAGCCGGTGCCATGTTGTTGGGCGATCGCGAGATAGCGTGCGTAGTAGTTGAGCAGCCGCCGCCGCCCATCGGCGGTCGCAAGCAACACGAAGGCTGCGAAATGCGGAAGCGGGACGCCTTCGTGGAAGATCAGCGTCGTCTCCATGCCGCCGTCGCTTAAGAACAGCCCACCGTTCAAGAGTGGCAGGCTCCGTCGGTATTTGGCCATGTCGGTCTCCACCGTTTCAGTCTTGCTGATGGGTCCGGGGACGCCTCCTATCCCGTAGAACCAAGTAAATTACTGCCTTTTAATCATCTTCTAAACTAGACGACTTAAGGTATACTATTGCTAATATATCCGCATATTGTAGCGAAATCAGTAACTTACTGCGTTGGTTCCGTCACGGCGTCGCCGGCTGGTGGCCCCTTCGTTGTCGGAAACCGCACCAATGGTAGGGCACCGGCTAATGCGAAAGGGTGAGGAAACGCGGGCGAGGATCCTCGACATCGCGGAGGCGGCGGTGTTGGCGAAGGGTTTCGGCGCGACCTCGATCGACGAACTGATCGCCGAGATCGGCATTACCAAGAGCGGTTTCTTCTACCATTTCCGCGACAAGAACGAGCTCGCGCGGGCGCTGCTCGAGCGCTACATCGAGAATGACGAGCGCATCTACGACGAGATCTTTGGGCGGGCCCATCAATTGGCCGACGATCCGCTGCAGGCTCTCCTGCTCGGACTGAAACTGCTTTCCGAAACGCTGTCCGACCTGCCGAACGGCCACCCCGGTTGTCTGGTCGCGGTGATGTGTACCCAGGAACGCGCCTTCGATCGCGAGATCCAGGAGATCAACCGGCAGGCGGCGCTGATGTGGCGCCGGCGCTTCGGCGCGATGTTCGAGGAGATCATGCGCGTTTATCGGCCGCGCGAACCGCTGGATGTCGATCAACTCGCCGACATGGTTTCGACGGTGCTCGAAGGCGGCATCATTTTATCCAAGGCGCTGAAGCAGCCGGAGAGCCTGCCGCAGCAGTTGCTCGTGCTTAGATCCCTTCTCCGGCTGCTGTTCCAGCCGGCGACCGCCTGAGTCATGCCGCGCAAAAGAGCGCAGCGGTTTTCCGACAACAGAAAGAACGCCTCAATCGGCTTGAGGAAACGGATGCCTTATCTTTCCATTTCGAGCGCCAGAGCAGCGAGCTTGCGCACTGTGTTCAGGTTGCGGGCAGTGCCGGATTTCGTAGCCGGCAGCTTGAACTTCGAACGGCCGGAACCGTTCGGAAAATGGATGTAGATTTCGCTCCCAGCCAACCGCGCTTCCTCGCCATCCGGCGCGACGAGCTTGTCGAGTGCGTCCGCTGGTGCGGGCTGCGAAAGGAAGACGACGTGAAGCAGGTTGGGTTGGGCGCCCGGGAACGGCGCGCGATCGGCGATCGCCTGCAATTGCGCGCCGGTCCGGATCATCACGCCCGGCGCCTTCCCGAGTTTTTCCTGAAGGGCGCCGTCGAGCATCGCTGCTACCTTCTCTGCCGGCAGATCCGAGCGGAACAGCACGTTGCCGCTCTGGATGTAGGTCTTGACGTCGGCAAAGCCGAGCCCCTCGCAGATCGCCTTGAGGTCGGCCATCGCCAGCGGTGTCGTGCCGCCGACATTGACGGCACGGAGCAGGGCGACATGAACGGGCATGGGGGACCTCCGGGAATCTCATGGGGTAGAGCGGGATGCGGGCGGAAAACCGCGAACACTTTTCCTCATCCCGCTCCGGTTATATCTTGCCGGCGACCTTGATCGCGAAGGCATATTCGAAGGCGATCTCTTCCAGCCGCTGGAAGCGTCCCGAGGCACCGCCGTGGCCGGCGTCCATATTGGTCTTCAGCAGAATGGGCTCGCTGCCGGTGGTCTTTTCGCGCAGCCGCGCTACCCATTTCGCCGGCTCCCAATAGGTGACGCGCGGATCGGTCAGGCCACCGAGCGCGAGGATCGCCGGGTAGGACTTTGCGTCGACATTGTCGTAGGGCGAATAGCCGGCGATGATGTCGTAGAATTCACGGCTTTCGATCGGGTTGCCCCATTCCGGCCACTCCGGCGGGGTGAGTGGCAGGGTGTCGTCGAGCATGGTGTTGAGCACGTCGACGAAGGGCACGGCGGCGATGATGCCGGCGAACTTCTCCGGTGCCATGTTGGCGATCGCGCCCATCAGCATCCCGCCGGCCGAGCCGCCCTCGGCGACGATCTTCGCGTAGGACGTGAACTTCTGTTGATTCAGATAGTCAGCGGCGGCGATGAAATCCTTGAAGGTGTTGGTCTTCTTGGCCATCTTGCCGTCTTCGTACCAGGCAAAGCCGCGATCCTTGCCGCCGCGGATATGGGCGATGGCATAGACGAAGCCGCGGTCGGCAAGCGACAGGCAATTGGTGTTGAAGCCGGCCGGAATGGTGATGCCGTAAGCGCCGTAGCCGTAGAGCAGGCACGGCGCCGAGCCGTCGAGCGGCGTGTCCTTGCGGTAGAGCAACGTCACCGGTACCTCGGTGCCGTCCCAGGACGGGGCGAAGACGCGCCGGGTGACATAGTCGTCCGGGTTGTGGCCGGAGGGCACCTCCTGGGTCTTGAGCAGCGTGCGCTCGCGCGTCGCCATGTCGTAGTCGAAGAGCTGCGATGGCGTCGTCATCGACGAATAGGAGAAGCGGATGACGTTGGTGTCGTATTCGGCGGCACCGGAAAGGCCGAGCGAATAGGCCTCTTCCGCAAAGGCGATCGCATGCTCTTCGCCGGTCTGCCGGTCGCGGATGACGATCTCCGGCAGGCCCTCGCGCCGCTGCAGCCAGACGAGATGGCGGGCATAGGCCATGTGGCTGAGGATGAGCGTTCCCGGCTTGTGCGGCACGACCTCGCGCCAGTTTTCCTTGCCCGGCGCATGGACCGGTGCCTCGACGATCTTGAAGTCCTTGGCGCCGTCGGCATTGGTCAGGATGTAGAAGACGTCGCCGCCTTCGGTCATCGAATATTCGAGCCCGGTCACGCGTTCGGCGACGAGCTTCGGTTCGGCCGTCAGGTCACTGGTCGAGAGCAGCCAGTATTCGCTGGTCTCGTGATCGTGGATGTCGATATAGATGAAATCGTCGAGCAGCGAACCGCCGACCGACATGAAGAAGCCCGGATCGTCCTCTTCGTAGACCAGCCGGTCGTCCGCCTGGCTGGTGCCGAGCACGTGATGGAAGATCTTCGACGGGCGATGGTTGTCGTCGAGCACGGTGTAGAAGAAGCTCTTGCCATCGGGCGCCCACGCGCCGCCGCCGCCGGTATTCTCGATCACGTCGGCCAGATCTTGGCCGGTGGCGAGATCGCGGACCCTGAGCGTGAAGTATTCCGAGCCCTTGTCGTCGTAACCCCAGATGCCGAGGCTGTGGTCGGTCGAATGGTCGAGGCCGGCGAGGCGGAAATAGGCCTTGCCTTCCGCCTCCTTGTCGCCGTCGAGCAGCAGTTGCCGGATCGCCTCATCCTTGTGGTCGCCGTCGCGGGGAATGCGGAAGTAGCGCGGCTGCTCGCCGCCGGTGACATAGGCGTGGCCATAGGCAAACGGACCGTCCTTGACCGGTACCGAACTGTCGTCTTCCTTGATCCGGCCGCGCATCTCGGCAAAAAGCGTCTTTTGCAGCGGCTTCGTGTCGTCCATGGCCGCGTTCATGTAGGCGTTTTCGGCTTCCAGATGCTTGCGGATTTCCGGGTCGAGGATCGAAGGATCCCGGAACATCGCCTGCCAATTGTCCGCGCGCAGCCAGGCGTAGTCGTCCGTGCGGGTAATGCCGTGGCGCGTATCGCTCACCGGCTTTTTCGCGCTGACGGGAGCTTTGGGGAGGTTGCTGAATACGGACAAGATGCGTCTCCGGGATCGATGCGGCGGGAGACAATGAGATAGAGAGCCTGGCGATAGCGATCAAGCGCAAAGGCAGCAGCGGCCGACTGTTCGCCTGGGAATTGCCTTCTCCCCATGTCGTGGGGAGAAGGCATTTCCTCTTACGTCTGAGCCTTGATCTTTCGTCGATATTCCTCGACCGGCAATCCCCCGATGCCCGAGTCTTCGCGCGCCACTTCGTCGATGACGACGAAGGTGGTGGCCGGGTTCTTGTCGAGAACGGTGGCAAGCAGGTCGGTGACGCCCTTGATCAGGGCCGCCTTCTGTTCGGCCGTTGCACCTTCTCGGGTGATCTTTATGTTCACATACGGCATGTGGCCTCCCTTATTGCACGGGTTTGATGTCGTAGTGGAAGACCTTGGCGATGATCTGCCATCGGCCGTCTACGTAGACGAGAGACAGCAGGTCGATAAAAGCCTTGTCGCCGATGGCGCATTGCACTTTCGCGAGCGCCGTCACCGGCCCTGCGAATTCGATCGAAAGGATACGGTCGGCGCGCTCCTCGCCACGGCTGGCCGGCGAAGGGCGTCCGTCGACGATCGAAAAGTACCTGTCCATGTCAAGCTCGAGCAGGATATCGTCCGTTGCCGTGGCGTAGAGCGCCTTCGGATGGAAGACCCGTCGGAGAATGCTCGTGTCGCTCCGGTGGAGTCCGTCGAAGTAGTGGTAAAGCACCTCGACGACGGCGGCGAATTGGGGATCGGTCGACGGGCCGCTCATGCCGCGATCAGCCCTTCACTCTGCATGGCGGCACGCACTGCCGGCCGTTCGCCGATCCGTTGCATATAGGCTTCAAGATGCGGCCAGGGGGCGAGGGAGATGCCGGTGGTGCCGCTCCAGTTGACGACGGTGAAGAGATAGGCATCGGCGACCGAAAATTCCGCACCGAGCAGATAGCGGCGCCCGTCGGCGAGCAGGCTTTCGATATTGCCGAAGCGTTTGGCCACTTGCTCCTTTGCTGCCTCCTTTGCCTCAGCGCCTGCCGCGCCGTTGAACAGCGGCGAGAACGCCTTGTGCAGTTCGGACGAGATGAAGTTCAGCTGTTCCTGCAGGCGGGTGCGCTCCAGCGTGCCGTTAGCCGGCGCAAGCTTTGCCTCCGGAAAGCGGTCGGCGATGTATTGCACCACGGCCGCACCCTCGGTGACGACATCGCCGCTCTCCAGCACCAGGGCCGGTACATAGCCCTTGGGGTTGATTGCCTTGAAATCGGCTCCGGCTTCCGTGAGATGCGTCTTCGTATCGACCCTGACGATCTCGAAGTCGGCGCCGGCTTCGCGCAGGCTGATATGAGGGGAAAGCGAGCAAGCGCCGGGGGCGTAATAGAGCTTCATGAGCAAGTTCCTTCCTGAAATGACTGCCCCTTGTCGGGGACGGCGGAACCTAAGCGGAAGCGATAACCTTTGTATATTAGATAACCTTATGTTACCTCCTTTTCCGGTTTCCCGTCGGTAACTGGAAAATTTTGTCGATGAGCTTGAAAATTCGGAAAAATCGGGCCCCGGCCCTGCCGCCCAGTTGCCCGGTGGGCGAGTGCATGGTGCTGCTCGGCGGCGCCTGGACGCCGAACATCCTCTGGTCCTTGAGCGCAGGCCCGCGCCGCTTCAGCGAGCTCAGGATCGACGTTCCCGGCATTTCGGCAAAAGTCCTGAGCACACGGTTGAAGGAGCTCGAGGAGAAGGGGGCGATCGACCGGCGGATTGTCCCGACGTCGCCGCCCTCGGTGGAATACAGCCTCAGCGATCTCGGCCAGGAGTTCATTCCAGCAATCCACGCCATCGTCGAGGTCGGCTACCGGCTGAAGCAGCGGCGTGCGGCCGAACAGTTGCCTGCCGAAGCCGCGGCGCCAAGTGCCGCACCCGCTACCGGTGGCGCGTGAAAGCTACCAACGCCCTTTCAGCGATTGCGCGGCGTGCTCGATGAATGCCCGGACCTTCGGGGTTTCCGCCTGGCGGTCGGCAAAGCAGGCATAGAAGTCGAAGGGCTCGTGGTCGGTGTTGGCCACCCCCTCGCGTGGAAGGCCGCCGAACAGCGGCACGAGCTGACCGCGCTCGATCAGCGGCGCTGCGATGAAGGCGCCGAGCCGCGCGATGCCGGCGCCGGCGATCGCCATTTCCGCCAGCGTATCGATGTCGTTGCTGACGATCGTCGCTTTCAGTTCCGGCTCGAAGCGCAGGCCGTCGCGGGTGAATGCCCAGCGAAAGATGCGCCCATGCCCGGCATAGCGATAGACGAGGCAATCGTGGTGGATGAGGTCTTCCGGCCGTTGCGGACGGCCACGTCGCTCCAGATAGGACGGCGCCGCGCAGATCATCATCGGCACTGACGCAAGTTTGCGCGCGATCAGGCCCGGTTCCAATTGCAGGCCGAAACGCACGCTGATGTCGATACCTTCGCCGATATGGTCGATCTCGCGGTCGGTGACGACGAGTTCGATCGAAACATCCGGATACTTTGCAGCGAAGGACGGCACCAATGGCGACACCACATGGCGACCGAAGGCGACGGAGGAGGCGATCTTAAGCGAGCCACGCGGCTCGGCGTTGAGCGCGGAGACGGCCGCTGCGGCGAGTTCCAGCTCATGAACGACGCCGCGTACCCGCTCGTAATAGAGCCGGCCGCTCTCGGTGAGACCGAGCTGGCGTGTGGTTCGGCTGAGAAGCCGGCTGCCGAGCGTTCGCTCCAGGCGCGCGATGTTCTGGCTTGCCGAGGCCGGGGTGATCCCGAGCTTACGCGCGGCCGCGGCGATGCTGCCTTCCTCGACGCTTCTGACGAAACTCTCCACTCCGCGCAACGTGTCCATAAGCCCATCCATCGAATGCTTGCGTCTATTCGATAGTTTTGCCTATTTCTGAAGGAAGCTGCAATGGCCTACTTCGCTAATCCGCTATCCGTATAGTGCGCTCCGAAGCGAGGGGATGGTCCTCTCGGTCATCTCGGGAGAGCTTCTGATGGAAGATACCCTATCGGCTCCGCGGATCGCGCGTCGCCGCAAGCTGCCGCCCCGGGCGGCGCCCGTCGCCTTTGCCTTCTTCATGTCGGCGATCATGGCGTTTCTGATGTGCTGCGTCATCGTCGGCGCCAATACGGGGATTGATGCCGGCTATCCGGCCCGCGTGCTCAATTCCTACAGCTTGGCGATGCCCGTCGCCTTCATCTGCGTGCTGCTCGTGCGGCCGCTGGTTGCCAGGCTCGTCGGCGTCGTCTGCCACCTGCCCGGCTGAGCAAAGCACCGTCCCGGAAAGCCGGGACGGGCAGTCCTATGTATCGCGGATCGGATGAAGCGGCCGCCCGAAGCGGCTGCGGCCGGCGCGTTGCCGCAAACTCCATTCGTCTGCGGTCCGGGAGAGAGGTCAGGCGACCAGCTTGAGGCCGATGCCCCAGGGGTCGATGAGGCTGTAGCCATCGCCGGCGCGGCTGACCGGAATTTCCAGCGCATCGAGCTTGACCAGCGCCGCCGTGCGTTCCGCCGGGTCCTTGTACTGGATCGTGTAGTCCGAAAGCCCGGTCATGTGGCCTTCGCGCTTCGGGGCGCCGCGCGAATTCCAGATATTGGCGGCGACGTGGTGATGGTACTTGCCCGAGCCGAAGAAGCTGGCGCCCGGATAGCGGGCCATCAGCCCGAGACCCAATACGTCGCGGAAGAAGGCATCGGCCTGAGGAATATCGGAGACCTGCAGGTGGATATGGCCGATGGCGGTTCCATCGGCCATGCCGTCCCAGTCGCCCTTGGGCGCTTCATCGTAGAGTGCCTGCAGATTGAGCGGCAGCGTGTCCATGCCGACGGTGCCGTCGGGCTTGAAGCTCCACTCGGAGCGTGGCCGGTCACGATAGACCTCGATGCCGTTGCCTTCGGGGTCGGCGAGATAGATGGCTTCGCTGACCAGGTGGTCGGAGGCGCCCTGCAGCCGGATGTTGTTGTGCGCGGCGTGGGCCAGCCAGCGAGCGAGTTCTTCGCGGCTCGGTACGAGAAAGGCGTTGTGGAAGAGACCCGGCGCATTGCGGGGTGCCCTGGCGGCGTTGCCTTCGGTCGTCAGGCTGAGGAGCGGACGGCCGGCAACGCCGAGTGTCTCGCCGCTCTTGCTCGTTTCGATCGGCTTCAAACCGATGATCTTCTGGTACCAGGCCGAAACGACGGGCAGATCCTGGACGACCAGGTGTGCGCAGTCGACATGCGCCGGCATGGCAATGGCGTGGTCGGTCGGGATAGCTGTCAAATCTGCCTCCTCGGGCGTCGAACTGCAGCCGGTCTGCCGGCCCAGTTGCGTTGAAACTGTTGCCCGGAATATGGGCCGGCGCGTCCGTTCACGGAAGCCCGTCAGTCGCTTGATGTTGTGTTCGATGAGCGTTGACAGTGGTTGCCGTCGCCCTACCTCCATTTGAGTAGGGTCACGCGAGCGCGGCGCTTTCGATTTGATTTCAATCAAAGCCGGGAAAGCGGTCGGGGCGCAATCTCCAGACGAGGGATTCGCCCGCCACATCCGGTGCGGCGATCCGTGAGGGCAACAGAAGGAGTGCAGCATGTACAAGAAGATCATCGTCCCGATTGCCATGGACCAGCTCGAGCACGGTGAATCTGTGCTGGGCATTGCCGAGAAGCTGATTGACGAAGGGGGCGAGATTGTTCTGCTCAATGTCGTTGAGGATCTGAACGCCTATGCGCAGGGCTACATGATCGTCGATTTCCCGCTGGAGATGGTCGAGGAGTCCCGCAAGCAGGCAAAGAAGACGCTCGAGGACATGAAGACCAAGCACGGGATCAGCGGGCGTGTCGAAATTCGCACCGGCGGCGCTGCTGGCACCATCAACGCCTTCGCGAGCGAAGAGAATGCCGATTTGGTGATCATCGCCTCCCACCGGCCGGGTCTGATTGATTACTTCATCGGCTCGACCGCCAGCCGCGTGGTCAGCCATTGCCCCTGCGCCGTACTCGTCGACCGGTAATCTGCCAACAATAAGAGCGGCTGCGGCGCGATCTTGCGCCGCCACCGCCGAGGAGTCTTCAGATGGACAAGTTTGCGCTTGACGATTTTCGCAGCCGCCTCACTCACCGCAAGGAGGAGCTGCAGGGGCGACTGGTCAAGATCGAGCACGATCTCGATCAGCCCATGAACGCCGATGTACCGGATCGCGTGACCGAGCGGGAAGACGATGAGGTTCTGGAGGGCCTCGGTCTTGCCGGCCAGGAAGAGATCCGCGCGATCGATGCGGCCCTCGACCGGATCGCCGCCGGCACCTTCGGCACCTGCGTCCGCTGCGGCCTGCCGATTTCGTCAGCGCGCCTGCAGGCCGTGCCCCATGCGCCGCTCTGTCAGGAATGTGCGGCGGAAGTTACCCGCGGTGCAAGATGATCCATCGAACGATCGCCGCGCCAGCGGCGGCGAACTTCCGATCGTCATCTTAGTTCCAGCTTCAGTCTCGGCAGAAAGCGTCCCGGGATGACGGTCGATGCGATGACGGCGTCATCGACGGCGCCCATGTGGCGATAGAAATCGGCAGCGCCCGGGTCGGCGTCGATCGTCATGACCGTGGCGCCACGGTTGATCGCCGCCTCGACACACCAGTCGAAAAGGCTTCGGCCAATGCCGGCGGCGCGGGCGTCCGGCTCGATGAAGAGCTTGTCGAGTTCGGCGATCTGGCCATGGGAGCGAACCTGCGCCAGACCGAGGATCCGTTCACCATCGACGGCGATCTGCAGATCGGAAACCTTCCAGTCTTCGGCCGTCAGCGTCAACGCCGGACGACACGCCTCCAGGAAGGCGGCGTCGTATCCCCATACGGCTTTCGACCGCAGGCAGAGGTCGCTGAGCGCGGCCGCCAGTTGCGGCTGCGGGGTGCGTAAGATTGGCATCGTCCTCCTCCCGATCGGCACGTCATCCTGCGCGCCCCATGTGGTCGTGGCCGGGCCTGCAAACAAGGTCCCATGCACTTCGCAAACATGTCATTCGATTGTTGTAATGCGTTGCAAAAGTTGATGCTTTCGCCACGCCACCCTACCTTTGCGGCAGCTCGGGGCTGTGGCAGGATGACGATGGCGGCGCCACAGCGACGGGGCGCACGGCAGGAAAGAGGGACAGAGACCCGGGGAGAGGGACTGCGTGGAATTTGCTGGCGTCAAATGGAACTATGACCGCTCGGAACTGATTGCCGACGGCATCGTGCACGGCATCGGCCTTGCCGCCGCGCTGGTCGGTGTCACCGCGTTGATTTTCTATGCGACGCTCTGGAGCACCAGTGGCCAGCTTGCCGCCGCCGCCGTCTACGGGGCGGGGCTGCTTGCGACCCTCTCGATTTCGTTTCTCTACAACCTCTATCCGATTTCGCGCACCAAATGGTTCCTGCGCCGCGTCGACCATTCCTCCATCTTCATCCTGATCGCAGCAACCTATACGCCGTTCCTGCAGCGCGGCGTGGACGACCCGTTCCTGTTCGTGATGCTGATCGGCATTTGGGCGATCGCCGCCCTCGGCGTTGCGATCAAGTGTCTGTTTCCCGGCCGGTTCGACCGGCTGGCGATCCTGCTTTATCTCGCCATGGGCTGGAGCGGCGTGCTCGCCGCCGGGCCGCTCCTGTCGACGCTGACGGCAACGACGCTGGTGCTGATCCTGATCGGCGGAATCATCTATTCCGCCGGCGTCATTTTCCATGTTTGGGAAAAGCTGCGCTTCCAGAACGCGATCTGGCACGGCTTCGTCGTGACCGGTGCGGCCGTGCATTATTCGGCCGTGCTGACCTGCTATAGCGCCGCATCCTGAACCGTGGTCAGTTTGGCGCTTCGCCCGCAACGGCAGCGACAGGCGGATGCTGACAGCCTTCCGATGGCCTCAGCGCTTCCGCCATGCGTGAGATCACGCCGTCGAAACTGGTGAGCCGGCTCTTGCGGTACTGCAGGCGGAAATAGGCGGCGCTGCCGTCGCAGAGAGCGATGGCGCGCGTATAAAACACCTCTTTGCCACGGACCCCCGAAAAGCTTGCCCAGGCGGTCGTCACGCGCGAATAGGCGATGCGCCAGTCGCCCTCGCGCTCGTAGCCGATGCGGTCGTTGACGTCGGTTTCGAAGTCGCCATCCAGCAATGTGCTGCCAAAGACCGAAAGGGTCGCGCCATTGTCGTTGGCATGGAAGCTGGCGCCGTCGCCATTGTCTCCCTGGCTCTGCAACTCGAAGCCAGGCGGTATGTCGAGCACGTAACCGAAACGCGCATTGGCATAGGGTACCCAGTCGTCGGCGGCCGTCGCTGCCAGGGCCGACGAGAGCAGGAGAGTGAGTGCTGTCAGTATGCGCAGCATGCGGACCTCCTCTCGCTTGCTTGACAGATAGTCTAGATAGCGCGGCCTCGGCTCAGGGCCTGTTCCTGATGGAACACCAGACCCCATGCCACTCCTTCCGCGCGTCGGTGTCAATCCTCGGTAAACGTCATCGCATGGCCGTTGAGGCAATAGCGAAGTCCCGTCGGCGGCGGGCCATCCGGGAACACGTGTCCGAGATGGGCGTCACAGTCGGCACAGCGGATCTCCGTGCGCACCATGAAGTGCGAGCGGTCCTCGATTTCCCGGATCGCCTAGTCGTCGATCGCTGCGAAATAGCTCGGCCAGCCACAGCCGGAATCGAACTTGGTGTCCGAGCGGAAGAGGGCCCGGCCGCAACAGACGCATTCATAGGTGCCGGTCCGTTTGTTGTTGAGGAAAGGGCCGGTGAACGGACGCTCGGTACCCTGCTGCCGGGTGATGCGGTATTGTTCCGGCGAGAGCATGGCCCGCCATTCCGCATCGGTCTTCACCACCTTGGGCGTCTTTACGGTCGTCATGAAAGATCTCCTGTCGTTGCGCCGACTATATAGGAATGCTGCCGGAAGCGCGCAATTGACGTGTCTCGGAGGCGACGCGGCGTAGGTCAGGCGATCTCCCGGCGGATCACCGTCGGACCGGCCCCGCGCCGGCGTTTGCTGTTGTTGTAGAAGGCGATGAATTCCGCTGCCGGCAACGCCTTGGAGAACAGCCAGCCCTGGCCGTACTGCACGCCGCGCTCGATGAGATAATCGGCTTGCTCCTGCCGCTCGATGCCCTCGGCGACGATGTAAAGGTCGAGCGACTTGGCGATGTCGATGATATGCGGCGTGATCGAGCTGGTGGCGGAATCCGTTCCGATTGTGTCGATGAAGGACTTGTCGATCTTCAGTGCATCGAGCGGAAGCTCCTGCAGATATTGCAGGCTCGAGTAGCCGGTGCCGAAGTCGTCAATCGCCACCGAGTGGCCGCGCCGGCGGGCTTCCTCGATCGTCGCGCGAGCCGATTTCACGTCCATGAAGCCGCGCTCGGTCGCTTCCAGCCAGATCTGCTGGGTCACTATGCCGGTGTTTTCCAGTGCTGCCTCTATCACCGGTAGGATGCGCCCTGATTTGATGTCATCGGCGGCGAGGTTGACGGCAATGTGCAGCGAGCGATCCGCAAGGAGTATCGTTCTCAGCTCGGCGACCATGGCATGGATGACTTGGTCGGTGATTTCTTCGATCAGGCCATTCTCCTCCGCCAACGGGATGAAGAGATCGGGGCGGACCATTTGCCCATCGGGCCGCCGCCAGCGCACGAGCGCTTCCGCGCCGACGCAGATGCCGGTCTTTAGTTCGATCAGCGGCTGATAGTGGACGATGAACTCGCGCCGCTGGACGGCGATCGAGAGCTCTCCGAGCGGCGAAAGGCGGCGCCGCGACGTCCAGACGACGAGACCGACCATGAGTGCTGCGACCAGGGCGCCGACCGGCAGGAGCAGCAGCCGCTCCCGGTCCATGTCGTTGAGAATGGAGATACCGGGGGCGCTGGCAACGGCAATCCAGTTTGCGCCCCGTGAGGTTGCGAACAGGTCGTCGCCGTCACTGCCGGTTTTGGGAAGATCGGCGAGCCGCGCTGTAAGCGACGCGTTCGGATTGTTCAGAGTGCTGATCAGCACACCGTTTTTCGTGGCCACCGCAAGCCGGGTGCCGGGCTCCGCAATCACGTCGACGAATCGAGCCGGATTGGTCAGCACGGTGTAGGAGCGATATCGAAACGCCGTCATGGGGGTGCCGGTACTGATCGTCGGATACATCCGCGGGATGACTTCGACGCCGTTGCTCGCGAAAAAATCGGCGGACGGAGAGCGGGTGAGACGGCGCGGCGGGTAGCCCCACGACGTGCACCTCAGCAGCCCGTTCTCGAAGTAGCCGATATCTTCGATGGAGGTCGTGTTGACGACGAGCGAGCGCAGCGCTGCGATGTGCGTCGACATGCACGGCGGCATGTCGAACCGGTCGGCGACCTTCAGCGCCCGGGAGGCCTCCTCGAGCGCCGCATCGGCGCGCATGATGGCGTAGTCGGCAAGGCGCGAAAGCCGCATCTGCTCGCTGCGCACCGCGATCGACCAGGAAAGATAATAGGTCGCCAGCATCGGCAGGATCGCGCCGAGTGCAGCCAGGATACTGGCGATGACGACTATGCGAGATCGTTCCAAGCAGGCCTCGCCCGTGATCGTTGTGTTCTTCAGTTCATGCTGCTTGCGGCAGAAAGACGGTCGATGAGCGAGCCTGCGGGTTGGCAGATATCGTCGAAGGCAGACGTTGCGAGCAGCCGTCGGTTTCCGCCGGCCCGGCGATCCAGGCTTCGTATTATTTTGAATTGAAGAAGCCTTTACGTACAACTACCACGTCTTATTGTCCCGATTCCAGGGCGTTCGATCCTGCTGCGACGACAAGTGAATATTATGCTAACAGCATTTTAATTGTAGTCGGTGGCCGCCGCATGAAACGAACGAATCTGATAGTGCTTGGACTGCTGCATCCGATCTCCGAAGCGACTTTACGGCCCATAACGTCGTTTTTATCTGGATAAGGCTTGAGGCGCCATAACCCTTCTTTTATGTCGGGTCTTCGATTGATTGCATGGTGAAAATATAAAGGAGCAGGCCAGGACGATGGATGTTGCGGCCCTGACATTTCTGGCCCTCGCACTCCCTTTCGTGGGGGCTTTGGTCGCGCCGCTGCTCACGCGCCTGCTCGGGCACAAGGCGGCCTGGGTTCTGGCACTCTTCCCCGCGGCCATTGTCCTGCATTTCACCCGCTTCTGGCCGGAAGTGGCCAAAGGCGAGGTGGTCACCGGCGGCTATGCCTGGATCCCGTCGTTCAATGTCAGCTTTTCCTGGCTGATCGACGGTCTGTCGCTGACCTTCGCCCTGTTGATCGCCGGCATCGGCACGCTGATCGTGCTCTATTCCGGCGGTTACCTGAAAGGCCATCCGCAGCAGGGGCGGTTCTTCTCGTTCATCCTGATGTTCATGGGGTCGATGCTCGGCCTCGTCGTGTCCGACAGCTTTCTGATGCTCTTCGTCTTCTGGGAACTGACCTCGATCACGTCGTTCCTGCTGATCGGCTTCGACCATTCGCGCGAAGCGGCCCGGCGTGCGGCGCTTCAGGCGCTGGTCGTGACCGGAGGAGGCGGGCTCGTCCTGCTCGCAGGACTTCTGATCATCTGGAACGTCAGCGGCGTCACCCAGCTTTCGCTGCTCATGGCCTTTGGCACGGAGATGCGCGAAAGCCCGTTCTACCTGGCGGCACTTCTTCTCGTTCTCGGCGGCGCCTTTACGAAGTCGGCGCAGTTCCCCTTCCATTTCTGGCTGCCGAACGCGATGGAAGCACCGACACCCGTCTCGGCCTATCTGCATTCGGCGACCATGGTGAAGGCTGGCGTCTATCTGCTGATGCGGCTCAATCCCGTTTTCGGCGGTACGCCTGAATGGCAGATCCTGCTGCCGCTCTTTGGCGGTGCTACGCTCGTCATCGGTGCAGCCCTTGCCTGCCGTCAGACCGACCTGAAGCTGATGCTCGCCTATACGACGATGGCGTCGCTCGGCCTGCTCGTCATGCTGACCGGTCTCGGCGCCCCGCATGCGATCGAGGCGGCGGCGCTCTATCTCGTCGCACACTCCCTGTTCAAGGGCGCGCTTTTCATGGTCGCCGGCATCATCGACCATGAGACCGGCGCGCGCGACGTGACCAGGCTCGGGGGCTTGCGCTCGGCCATGCCTCTCACCTTCGTCATTGCGCTTGCCGCGGCATTCTCGATGGGCGGGCTGTTCCCCTTCTTTGGCTTCATCGCCAAGGAGGAAATCTATTACGCACTCTCCGGCTTCGACCGCCGCTCGATGGTCTTTGCTGCGCTCGCGATCTTCGGCAATGCGCTGATGTTTGCGGTGGCCTTCGCCGTAGCCCTCAAGCCATTCGTCGGTGCGAAGGTCGAGACGCCGAAGGCAGCGCACGAGGCGCCGGTGCTGCTCTGGCTCGGGCCGGCGCTGCTCGCCGCCAAGGGGCTTTCGACGGCCTTGCTCTCGGGGCTGACCCATGAACTCGTTTCGACGCCGATGGCATCGGCGATATCAGGCGAACCGCGTGCGGTCGCGATATCGGTCGTTCCGCACGTCGGGATGCCGTTGGCCATGTCGATCGCGACCGCGTTGATCGGGATCGTCTTCTACCTCAAGCTCGATCGCCTGCGTGACTTCATCGCCACGATCCTTGCCGATATCGGCTGGGGGCCGGACCGTGGTTTCGACCAGTTCATTCGCGGGCTCGTTCGTTTTTCCGGGGCGCTGACGCGCCGGCTGCAATCCGGCAGGCTCGACGTTTACATGACGGTGACCTTCATCCTGGTTGCCTTCGTCCTGCTGCTCGTTCCGCTCATCTATGGCGAACTGCCGCGCGCGCCGTTCTTCGCACCCGACGTACCGCTGCACGAGCTCGCGATTATGGCAATCGCGGTCATCGGTCTCCTTGCCGTCGTACTCGCGCCCGATCGGCTGACGGCGATCGTCTCGCTCGGCATCCAGGGCTTTGCCGTGGCCGTCATCTTCCTGCTCTATGGCGCGCCGGACCTCGCCTTCACGCAGTTCATGATCGAGACGCTGTCGGTCGTCGTTCTGGCGCTGGTGATGACAAGGCTCAGGCTCTCGCCGTCCGACCATCGGCCGCTCGCACAGAAGGTCCCGGATTTCGCCATCGCGCTCGCCTGCGGCGTCGGCTTCAGCTTGATGTTGCTGAAGGCGACGGGTGTTCCCTTCGACGCCACGCTGACCGAATTCTTCAATCTCTATTCGAAGTCGATCGCGCACGGGGCCAATGTGGTGAACGTCATCATCGTCGATTTCCGCGGCACGGACACGCTGGGCGAGATCGCCGTGCTGATGGTCACCGGTCTTGCCATCCTGTCGCTGGTCCGCTTGAGGGCCGGTTCGCTTCGCCGTATCGCCGACAACGATCCGGATGCGGAGGAGCGCGCATGAAGTCGGTGATCTTCCGGGCCGTCGCCCCGTTTCTCGCCAGCCTGATGGTGCTGTTTTCGATCTTCGTGCTGCTGCGCGGCCATAACGAACCCGGTGGCGGTTTCATCGGCGGGTTGATCGCAGTATCGGCGCTGGCGATCTACGGCATCGCCTGCGGGGTCGAGACCGTGCGCCGCGCGATCTATTTCCATCCGATGGCAATCGCCGGCGCGGGGCTCTTCGCATCGGCGGTCGCTGGACTGATCTCGATTGCCGCACGCGTCCCGTTCATGACCGGTCTCTGGATCTATCCCTCGGTTCTCGGTGTGGAGATCCCGCTGTCGACCGTGATGCTGTTCGATTGCGGCGTCTATCTCGTCGTCGTTGGCGCGATCAGCTCGGTTGCGCTTTCGCTCGAAGAGCGGGGAGGCGAGTGATGGAAGCCTGGTTTGCGTTGCTCGTCGGCATCTTCTTCACGGTGGCGGTCTATCTGCTGCTGTCGAAGTCCATCATCCGCGTCTTGCTTGGCGTCGCCATCCTCGGCAACGCGGTCAACCTGTTGATCTTCACCGGCGGGCGGCTGACGCGCGGCGTGCCGCCGGTTATTCCCGGCCACCAGGATACGCTCACGGGACCGGCCGCAAACGCTCTCCCGCAGGCGCTGATCCTGACGGCAATCGTCATCTCCTTCTCCTTCTTCGCTTTCCTGCTGGTTCTGGCCTGGCGCGCCTACGAGGAACTGCAAACCGACAATACCGACGAGATGCGCGTAGCCGAGCCGAAGGACGAGCCGGCTCCGCCGCTTGGATACTGACCGACCCATGGCCGCTTCGACTTCTCCCCCCGCAGATCTCTCCGCCGCGCTCGTTCTCGATCCGGTCGCCTCTGCCGAATGGCTGGTGATCCTGCCTGTCGCCTGGTGCCTGGCGATCGGCGCACTGCTGGTGATGCTGCGCCGAAAGATCGACTGGCACCCTTACATTGCGGTCCTTGGTCTTGCCGGCCTCGTTCTCATCGACGTTTTCCTGCTCCGGCATGTACTCGCAAGCGGTCCGTTGACGATGGTCATGGGGCGCTGGCTGCCGCCCTTCGGCATCGCCTTCACCGTCGATCTCAGCGGCGCGCTCTTTGCGCTGGCCGCCTCGGTGGTGGCGCTTGCCGGCGGGATCTATTCGCTGGCCGATATCAATGACAGCGGCCGGCGCTACGGCTTCTATCCGTTCCTGATGCTCCTGATGGCGGGGGTCTCCGGCGCCTTCCTGACCGGCGACATCTTCAACCTCTACGTCTGGTTCGAGGTGCTGCTGATTTCCTCCTTCGGCCTGATCGTACTCGGCTCCGAGCGGGAGCAGATCGACGGCGCAGTGAAGTACGGCTTCCTCAACCTGATCGCGACCACGCTGTTCCTGATCACCACAGGCTATCTCTATGCGAGCTTCGGCACGCTCAACATGGCCGATATCGCCCGCAAGGCGGAAGGCCTTGCCGGTACTGCGCCGCTGATGACGCTGACGGCGCTCTTCGTGCTCGCCTTCGGCATGAAGGCGGCGGCCTTTCCGGTCAATTTCTGGCTGCCGGCGTCCTATCACACGCCGCGCGTCGTGGTGTCGGCGCTCTTCGCCGGCCTGCTGACCAAGGTCGGCATCTACGCCCTGATCCGCGTCACCGTGATGCTGCTGCCGCTCCAGCGCGAGGAACTGAGTTTCGTCATTGCCCTGGTCGCCGCGCTGACCATGCTCGTCGGCGCGTTCGGGGCGCTGGCGCAATCGGATTTCCGCCGCATGCTCGGCTATCTCGTGGTCGCCGGCATCGGCTCGATCCTCGCCGGTATTGCCGTCGGCGGGCCGGGCGGTATCGGCGGCGCGATCTTCTATGCGCTGCACTCGATGTTGGTGATGACCGCGCTTTATTTCGCATCCGGCATTGCGGCCAGGCTCGGCGGCAGCTTCTCGCTTTCGTCGCTTGCAGGCCTTTATCGTCGCCATGCCGGTTTCGCGGCGCTTACGCTGATGCTCGCCTTCGCCGTTTCCGGTCTGCCGCCTTTCTCCGGCTTCTGGCCGAAGGTGATGCTGGTCAAGGCGGCGCTCGATATCGGCGCCTGGTGGTTGGCAGGGGCCCTGCTTCTCACCGGTTTCCTGACGACTGTTGTCACCGGGAGGTTCTTCCTGTTGGCCTATTGGCGCGATGCTGGCGCCGGCGAGGGAGCGACGGCGTCCGCGACGATCTCGCCCGCGGCACTCCTGCCGCTCACCGCATTGACCGTCCTCGCCCTGGCGATCGGCCTCTATCCGGAGCCGCTGCTTGCGACCATTCAAACTGCGGCGACCGGGCTCGCCGAGCCCTCGGCCTACCTGAACTCGGTTTTCCCGGGAGGTGCCCCGTGACCAAGTTCCTCACCATCAACCTGGTGTTCACGGCGATCTGGGGTGCGATCAGCGCCAGCTTCTCGCTGGCCAATCTGATCCTCGGCTTCGCCGTCGGAGCCCTGTCCCTGTGGCTGATCCGGCGCGAGCTCCAGCCCGTCACCTATCCAGTGCGGCCGCTCAAACTGTTTCTGCTGACGGCTCTGTTCTTCAAGGAGCTGGCAATCTCGGCAACCAAGGTCGCCCTCATGGTGATCCAGCCGAAAATGGTGTTGAAGCCCGGAATCTTTGCCTTTCCGCTGACGGTCAAGAGCGATTTCGAGATCGCGCTGCTTGCCAATCTCATCACGCTGACGCCGGGAACTCTTTCGGTCGACGTCTCCGACGACCGCCGGACGCTCTACGTCCATGCGCTCGATTGCGCCGATCCCGGCGGCTTGCGGCGCGACATCGCCAACGGCTTCGAACGGCGGATAAAGGAGGCTTTCGAATGAGCCTGCCAGACCAGATCGAAGCCTTTGCCACGGGCTTCGCACTTATCGCGCTGTCTATCGCCCTTCTGATTACCGTCTGGCGCATCATCCGCGGTCCGACCTTGCCGGACCGCGTGCTCGGCCTCGACATGCTGGTGGCGATCGCCATCGGCCTGATTGCCGTCGTTGCGATCCGCACCGGTTTTAACCTTTACATCGACATTGCCATCGCCCTGGGCCTAGTCGGCTTCCTGGCGACGGTCGCCTTTGCTCGTTTCGTGCTGGCCCGCGGGCTTTCGCCGGAAAGCGCGCCGGAAGCAACGCGCGTCTCCACACCGCGATCCAACGCGGTCCGGCGCAAGCACAAGGGAGGCCGCCTATGAACCCTGTCCTGAACATGGCCATCGCCGTATTGGTTGCCGCTCTGTTGATCGTCGGCGCGGTCTTTTCGCTGCTTGCGGCAATTGGCATCTTGCGGTTTCCTGATCTTTACACGCGGATGCACGCGGCGTCGAAGGCCGGCACCATAGGTTCCGGCCTGTTGCTGCTGGCTGCAGGCGTCCATTCTCTGGATGCGGCAATACTGATTCGGGCGCTTGCAGGCTTCTTCTTCTTCGTGCTGACTGCACCAATTTCGGCTCATCTCTTGGCAAAAGCCGCACATCAGGCCGGTTACAAACTTACGAAACTGTCAGTCGTAGATCAGCTTCCGCAAAAGGAAGAGCCACGTCGTCGCTGATCGATGACATTTCTGTATCTGTATTTCAGAACTTTGCGATGCAGTGTGGCTATTTTAGCAATTTGGAGATAAAGTTGCTAAGTGTCGGCAAATTTATGTTTGGACATTTCACGCTTCGATGTTAATCGGGTAAATGTAAAGTGTCGTCGCGGAAAATACTTTGATCTGAAATTCCAGCTTGAGTTGTGAATGTTTGGTTGTTGCTTTGAGAGTTCGGTCGTCCCGGTGACTCGGCAGCAGGTTTCGTAATCAAAATTCCAACTCTTGATATCGTGGCCGGCGTTTGTCTTCGCCGCGTTTGATGGTCCATCCCAAGGCAGCGAAGGCTTCCTGACGGCTCTTGCAAGCGTTCCTCCCCCGAGACGTCGTTTCGGGTTGTGCTGAAGTCCGATAGGAGAAAGAAATGACTGAAACAGCGCTTGGCGCGAGCCATGAACTTCTGGTTGAACTGACGGCGGAAATCGTTGCCGCCTACGTCAGCAATCATGTGGTTCCCGTCGCCGAGCTTCCCACGCTGATCGCAGACGTGCACTCGGCCCTCAACAACACCGCGGCGCCGGCACCGGTTGTCATCCCGGTTGAAAAGCCGAAGCCGGCCGTGTCGGTTCGCAAGTCCGTCCAGGACGACCAGATCACCTGCCTCGAATGCGGCGGCACCTTCAAGTCGCTGAAGCGTCACCTGATGACCCACCACAATTTGTCGCCGGAAGAATACCGCGAGAAGTGGGACCTGCCGACCGACTACCCGATGGTCGCACCCGCCTATGCGGAAGCACGCTCGCGCCTCGCCAAGGAAATGGGCCTCGGCCAGCGCCGCAAGCGCCGCGGCAAGTAAGGCTTCAACCGTCTGGTGAAGCCTTGCGGCTGTTTGCTGCGAGTACCTGACGTTATTTTATTTGATTACAAAGGGCCGGGCCTGAGCGTCCGGCTCTTGTACTTTGTGCTGTCGGGTCCTGACGGTCCGTCAGGCGGCCAGCCGAAGCTCCGCTTCGTTCTTGATGCGGCGGATCATCGAGCGCAGGCCGTTGGCGCGCTGCGTCGAGAGATGCTCGATCAGGCCGATCTTGCCGAAGGTATCGATGGCGTCGATCTCGGCGATCTCCGAGGCATGCTTGCCGGAAAAGATGGCAAGCGCGATCGCGACTAGGCCGCGCACGATATGCGCATCCGATTCACCTTCGAAAGTCAGGACAGGGTCCTCCGGATCACCCGTCGTCTGGGTGACGAGCCAGACCTGGCTGGCGCAGCCCTGAACCTTGTTTTCCTGGGTCCGCTTGGCCTCAGGCATCTCCGGCAGCGCCTTGCCGAGTTCGATCACATAGCGATAGCGATCCTCCCACTCGTCGAGGAAGGCGAAATCGTCGATGATCTGCTCAAGCGTCGTCATGATCCGGGTCCAGTTGTCAGAATATTATACCCCCGCCGGCCCTTGCCGCGAACGAGGTTCGTCCCTGCCATGCCCTTTGCTGTCGGGCACGCAGGCTTTCAGCCCTCATATAGGGGATCGAAAGGCCATTGAGAACCGTCAATAACGGTTGTCTTGGGCATCGGCGGCATTTCGCAGGCAGGTTAGATCGAAACGCTTGACGGAAAGGTGAAGGCATTTCCGGCGCTTGCGTCGATCCCGCCGAGTTTGCCGATGGTGGCCGACAAGACATGGCCGGCCGCGCGCGCATCGTCAGCGCCGCGGGCAGATCCATCGTTGCGCAATTCCTGCTCGGCCCTTCGCAACAGTTGCTTTACCTGTTCGGCAACCGATTTGAGTTCGGCGACCACTTTCACGGTGGAACCGGACTCGCGATCTCCGTCGCTGAATTCGCGATAGGCGCGCTCGGCGAAGTTTGCCGGCTCGGAGGGCGCGACTGCATCGTCGCCTGTCGCAGCACCTTCCGTCTGCGCATTGCCGGCCTCTGGCAGGGCAGCCGCGGCTGCGGCAGATGCAACACCATCTGCCGCTTCGATACCGCCTGCGCCGGCCAATTGCTGGGCGGCGGACCTAAGCAGCGACGCCTTGTGCGTGGCTGGCTCGGGCGCGATCCAGGGTTGTGCCAGCAAAAAAGAAAACGCCGCGAGGGGATGGGATCCTCGCGGCGGCCACGACAGGGCGGCAAGTCAGGCAGTTAAGTTGCGGATGGGTGAATGGCGGCCCGCCGGCCCCGACCGAGGGCCTGGCGTGATTACTGGATGATCGCGGCCTTGGGATCGAGGCGCTTTTCCGGAACCGGCGTGCGCTTGAAGACGGGCTCTGCGTCGATGGTGCTGACCTCGGTGGTCGGAGCGGCCACATCGGCCTGCGGCTTTACCGTGCCGGTCATCGCCGGTGCGACCGTTCCGGTCGTCACCTTGGCATCGGGCTGGGCATCGGTTTCGGCAAACTGGGTATCCAGGAATTCATAGGCGATACGAGCGCCTTCGCGAGCCCGATGACCGAGGGCGACGAAGGTCTCGGCACCCTTCTCGCAGATCTCAGGCTTCTGGATGCAGATGGCGCTGATGTATTGGAAAGCCTCATTGGCGGCGGCGAAGGTGTCGCCAAGCTCGACCTTGGGGGCGTGCTCCAGCTTCTGCGAACTCGACGGATCGAGGAACGGCAGCAGCACCAGCACCAGCGAGAACCAGAATGTCGCCTTGATGAGAAACCACATGTTCTGCCCATCCTTCGTTCAGTTGCCTGAGCTCACCGGTCTTCTAGCCGGCTTGTGCGCCTTCGGCATCCCGCAGCGCCGCCGTATCCCCTGATACCCGCTCACGCTGCCGTCGTTTCCTCGGGGAACCCGCTGCCTTCGATGCAGCGTCGACCCTTTGTTGACACCGACACTAGGACGGGAATCACAAGACGGCTTTTCAAAATCGAGCGGCATTTGCTTCAATTTTTAATGAAATGCCGCCGTCGGCTGCTTTGCCGCGCATTTGTGTCGCATTTTAGCTTTCACCGTTAAGGTTCGTGGCGAACCTCTTGGCGCGAAGCCCGGAAGCGTCGGCAATGGCGTGCCGGTGGGGGCGCCACAATCATTAACAGTGTCCAGAAAATGCACAGAAATCCGTTGCTTACGCCCCGTTAACCACAAGAAATGAAGGTCGCTCGATTTGCTTCAAAACGGGATTTTTCAGCCGTTTCGCACCGTTCCGACACGGGCGCGTTTATTCTTTCATTAAGCCGGGGGTGCGAGATTCCGACATGTCACGAGGCAGTCTGAATCGCGATTCCCAGGTAGGGGAATTCGGTCGCGCCAGCCTCGCAAGAACAACAAATGTAGCAGGGTAAAGCGTGAGCGTATTGCGTAACATGGCTGGCAGATGGGCGTCCCGCGTGGACGAGGTCGCGGCCCTGTGGCTGCCCCGTCGTGAAGCTTCCTCGCTCGCCGGACGCCGCGATACGAAACGCCTGCGTGCCGTCGCGGCCGTCTCGCTGACGACGCTGCCGGTGGTGCCGCTCGCCCTGTCGCTCGCCATGCCCGTGTCCTCGGCCCTGCCGCTCGGCACCGCCCTTTGGGCTTCCGCTTCGCTGCTGGCGGCGGCCGTTGCGATCGCTCGCGGTCGGGCGCCGGACGCTGGTGCGCCGGCTCCGTCCGATCCCGCCCTCCCGGACCTCTCGGCCGCCTATGATCTTTTTGCGGGTATCGTCACCGTGCACGACCTGCGCGGCAACGTTCTCTCCGTGCATGGGCGCGATGCAGCCGAGCACCTGACGTTGATGCGCGACCCCGCAGGCCGCGGATTCATCGAGCAGATTCACGTCTCCGACCGCATCACCTTCCTGAGCGCGATCGACATCCTCCGCCAGGGCGGCGACCGGGCGACGGTCGATATCCGCATCGAACGGCGGACATTGCCGATTGAAGGCGAACAGTTCGTCTACATGTCCTGCGAACTGGCGCCGCTACGCGATCGCGATGGCAACCTGACGGGGATCCTTGCCCAGTCGCGCGATGTCTCCCAGGAGGCCGGTCTGCGCGCCGAGGCCGCTGCCCGGACGGCCGAGGCTGAGTCTGCGAACGACGCCAAGACCCGTTTCCTCGCTGCCGTCAGCCACGAACTGCGCACGCCGCTCAACGCCATCCTCGGTTTCTCCGACGTGTTGGCCGGCGAATATTTCGGCAAGCTCGAGAACGATCGCCAGCGCGAATATGTAGGCCTCATCCACAAGTCGGGCGAACATCTGCTCTCCGTCGTCAACACCATGCTCGACATGAGCAAGATCGAGGCGGGGCGCTACGAACTCCTGCCCGAGCCTTTCCGCGTCGCCGAGGCGGTTGCCGCCTGCGAGGCGATGCTGTCGCACCAGGCCGCGGAAAAGGGCGTCAAGCTGGTCAGCCGCGTCACCCGCGGCATCGGCGAAATCAATGCCGATCAGCGCGCCTTCCAACAGGTTCTCATCAACCTGATCGGCAACGCCGTGAAGTTCACGGACCATGGCGGTGTCGTGACGATCGACGCCGAGGTGGATGGTGCGATGCTGAAGCTCTCTGTCAGCGATACCGGCATCGGTATCGCCGCCGACAAGCTGGAACTGCTCGGTCAACCTTTTGTCCAGATCCAGAACGACTATACGCGCCGCTACGAGGGCACCGGCCTCGGCCTTTCGCTGGTCAAGGGCCTCGTTGCGCTTCATGGTGGCGACCTGACGATTCGCAGCCGCGAGGGCGAGGGAACCATCATCGTCGTGACGATACCGCGCGACGGCTCCGGCATCGCCGTTGCCGAGCGCCAGGAACAGCGTTCGTCGGTAACGGTGGAGTTTCCGCCACGCCTGCGCGATGGAGAAACGAAACCGGTTGCCGAAGGGGGGCGGCCCGAAGACGTCGGTTTGAACGAGGAACGGGGATATGGCGCCGCGCAAGCGAAAACAGCCTGAACGGAAGAAGGTCGCGCGGCGTGCGCCCGGCCTGGCCGTGCGCGGGCTGGCTCTTGCCGGACAGGGTGTTCGACTTGCCGGCCGCCTGATGGCGCGTCATCCGCTGGTCTCGGGCGGCTCGGCCGCCTTCCTGGTCGTGTTCTCCTTCGTGGCCGCCAATGCCATGTGGTATCAGCACGGCGTGCACCCGTCGCCGCTCCTGCGCACCCGCGTGCCGCTCGTCAGTGCCGAAACCGCGCAGCGGATCGCCATCGCCAAGGGTGAGGAGGTCGAGCAGCGCAACGTGACCACCTTCGTCATCGAACGCGAGGGCGAGGCCAAGGCCAAGGCGGACAATGTCGAGGACGTGATCGCCGCTGCTTCCGCGGACCTGCCGGCGGACAAGCCGTCGCCCGAGCGCGTGGCAAGCGTGCCCGGCGGCGCGACCTCGAAGCTCGTCGCCGACATCCAGAAGGAATTGAACCGGATCGGACTTTACGACGGCGCACCGGACGGCCGCAGCGGCCCGCGGACGGCGGCAGCGATCCTGCGCTTCGAAGCGCAGGCGGGCCGCGCCGAGACGGGCTTGGCAAGCACCGAGTTGCTGCAGGCGCTGCGAGCCGTACCGAGCGACAAGGCTGCTCAGGTCACGCCGGCGGGAAGGCCTCTCGCCGAGACAAAGGGCAACGGCGTGGAGATCGATCCGGTCGCTGCCGCCATTCGTTCCTCCGAGAAGGAAGGTAATTTCATTCCGCGTGCCGAAATCCCGGCTTCGAGCGACCTGGTGCTGAACATCCAGAAGGGGCTGAGCAATCTCGCCTATGCGGATGTTGCGGTCGATGGCGTCGCTGGAGAGCAGACGCGGGCAGCGATCCGCCACTTTGAAAAACACTACCGCCTGCCGCAGACCGGCGAGCCGAATACGCAGGTCTTGAAAAAGCTCAAGGAAATCGGCGCACTCTGACCGATGGTCGGGTTTGACCGCATCGCCGATTTGCCTGCGCCAGCCGGCACGTGTATCAGCCTTCCATGCGCTTGAAGTCTCACATCTTCGTCTCGTCCCTGTTGCGCCGCGCGTTTTCGCTCGGCGGCTATGCGGCCGTGCTGCGCAAGGGAGCGGAGGAGGCCGGCGCGATCTTCATCCGCCAGCGCACGCGGCTCGGCACCGAGACGCTGTTTGCCCCGGCACCGCAGAATTTCTTCGCCGACGAAGTCGATATCGGCCGCAAGTTTGAAGTGAGGTTGCGTGACAGCGACGCCGAAGGGGTCGATGCAGCCCTTGCGAGCGAAATCCGGTTCGATCCGGATTGCTGGATCGTGGAAATCGAACTGGACGACCATGGCGAACTGTTTGAGGTCGTTCCGCAGGATGGCGCAAGCCGGTCCTGACACCGATTTGCCGAACGTGCGAACCTGCTTGCCTCTCCACTTGGCGGAGGCCGCAGGACGCGCTCACGGACGATCAAATCGACTTGCATCAAGGCGGCGCAAGATGAGAGATTTCTGCGTCTAGCCGCGTCGCCGGCCGAAAAGTCGCAGTGGCAGCACATTGCCGGCGGCCGCTGCGATCCTGCGAGGGCCGATCTGCCGCGCATCGTTGGCGGGATTTTCAGCGAAGTATGCTTCGTGCCTTGCAGCCGGGGTCGATTCCCCGGCCTCCGCCTCGATCCAGGCGTCGAGCTGTTCGCGGCAGGCGGCGCGGTTCATGGCGCCGATCAACGCTTCGGCATGGGTCGTCTCGCCGAAAGGCTCGCGAAGATGCGGATATAGCGCCTTGAGCACGAAGCCGGCATCGGATGTCTCGACATCGAGCGCGATGAGGCTCGTCGCGAGCCGCTGTCCGGAGATGTCGAGCAGGATGCGTTCGACTTGCGCGTCATTGGTGCCGAGTGCCTGGCCGAGGACACGTGAGAACAGGATGATCTCGCCGCTGCGGGCAAAGCGCACGAGCAGCGCCGCATGCACGTCGCCGATCGCGTCGGTTGAGGTCGTCGATGCGGTGCTGCGTGACCCCGCTCGTGCCAGCGTCTTGATCTCGTGTCGCAGCGCCTCTTCGCGGGCCGCGCGCACCGAAGCGGCCTCGGCCTCCGGGTTCGCCCGCTCGGCCACCACCTGCCTTGCTGCGTTGCGTGCGGCGAGCCCGGGCGGATTGTGATGCTCGACCAGGGCATCGACGACAAGGGGAGAGAGGTTCGGGCGGCGCGCGATCGCCGCGGCATGTTCCGGCCCGCGGTCGCGGATGACCGCGATCAGGGTGCGGTCGGTGATCGCCTTCGAGCGGGTCAGAAAAATCGCGGCAATCGAAATCGGCATGCCGCCGATCAGTGCGGCGACCGGCTCCGGGATCTGTGGACACTGGGAAAGCGCTGCCGCCGCCTGACGGCGGGCTTCGTTGCTGGAACCGAGAAAAAGCGGCTCGAACAGTTCGGCAAACTGCTTCATGTCGGACTTGCCGGGGATGCGCAGGCTTTCGAAACCGGTGACCGTCGCCATCAGGACGACGTCCTTCAAGCGGCCGGTCTGTGGCCTTTCCAACTCACGAAAGCGATCCGTCACGATAATTCCCTGCACGCAAAACATGATCGCCGTTTCCGGTGATCCGGAAAGGCACACGTCGCAAAAATTAGAAGAAAAGCGTTAGCGTACTGTTAACTATGGATGTTGGAGCTTTATTCAGGCTTGCGGCACATGCGTGGCGCCCGGCAAGGCCGACAGATTGCCGATGGGCCCCGGCATTTCCCGGGGACATTCGCGGCATCAGCCATAAAAAATCCACATGCGGTCACGAGTTATCGCGGCGACGGTCAAGGGCTCCGGACGCCCGCCGACGCCTGGAGGCCAAGTGAAGAGGGGCCTCTCCATGGGAGATATGGAACTGTGAAGAAATTTATCCTGCGCGCAGCGGCGGTCTGCGCGCTGCTTGCGGCCCCGGCGATCGCCGAAGCCGCGGAAGGCTTTGCCACTGCCAATGTCAACATGCGCTCCGGTCCGAGCACCCGTTATCCGGCGGTATCGCTGATTCCGGTCGGCGAATCCGTCGAAATTCACGGATGCCTGGCGGATCTGCCGTGGTGCGACGTCTCGTTCTATGGCGGGCGCGGCTGGGTTGCCGGGCGTTACGTCCAGGCCGACTATCGCCGCAATCGCGTGTATGTCGAGCCTCGCTATTATCGCCCGCTCGGCATACCGACGGTCGTCTTCCAATTCGACAGCTATTGGGACCGCAACTACCGTGGCCGCGATTTCTATCGTGAGCGCGATCGGTGGCGCCGGGGACCGGATTGGGTCGATGACAGCCGGGATCGTCGCTACTGGGAACGGCAGCGCGAGCGCGACCGCCGCGACAGGGAAACCGGCCAGCGTGAAGAGGAGTGGCGTAGCCGCGAGAGCGAATGGAACCGCGAGCTGACGGTGCGTGAAGATCGCCGAGAATGGGAACGTCGCAGCGTCCGTATTCGCCAGGACGATGGCGGCATCTACGAAGGCGCCCGCCCGGCGCCGTTTGTTCGGTGCGAGTTCGACGATCCAGACTGCGACGATTGACGTGAAGCGCCGTGCTTCGGCGTTATTCCGGTGAACAGAAAATGGGCGGCGCGACCGCCCGTTTGCTTTTGGTGGGCTCGGTTTCTGTGGTCTCAGGCGGAACCAAACGCCATCCGGAGCGTTGAGACCGCGCAGACAAGGGAGCGTTGCAATGGTGGAAAAGAAACTGGAGGCCGTGCAGAAAGTCGGTGAAAACGTTTCGCAGGTGCAAGCGCGTGCCGAGGTTGACGTTCAGATCGCCGAACTGCGGGCGGAAATCGCTCGACTGACCGAAGCTGTCTCGGCAATCGGGAGCGGTACGAAGGCGGTTGTTCAGGGGGAGGCGGAACTGATGGCGGAACGCGTCCGCGAGCGGGTACGCGAGGAGCCCTTGTCGACGCTGGTGGCGGTTGCCGGTGTGTCGTTCCTGCTTGGTCTGATATCGCGACGCTGACTGCGGTTTGATGCCGCTCCGGATTGTTACCGCGGATACATCTCGAGGGATCGTCTGGCGCGATAATGAGTGTAAGGTTGGTGCCGTAGTGGTGTATTAGCATTCTGTTAACCAGCCTATGGCTCAATCGGGGCGGACCCGTTATCATCGGGCTGTGTCGTGTGAACCAGAAGAGCAACATCCGGGCGACCGGAAGAAGGAGCAAACGAGAAAAGCGCGCCTGTCCAGGCAAGCCTGGAAAAATGCGCTGGCCCGAGAGGGCAGGGTGAAATCTGTACGGTAGTTCATCCGTCTCAAGACTTTGTGGAGACGAGCATGGCAGACGTGATCAGAATTCAGGACCGAAAGGTTCGCGTACCGCCGCGTAGACCACCGGCCATATCGAGCGGAGCCAAAGTGCTTCTGTTCACCGGCATCCGCTACGAGCGCCTCGACCGTGACCCGCAGCCGACGGCCCCGGATGGACGCCGGATCAAGAAGCAGTAGCGTTCGCATTCCCGCGTCGACGACCGGCGACGGCCGGGCGCCTGTCCTTGGCCCGAAACATCAGGGCCTCTTCAGCATAATTCTTGCACTGAACGTAATCTTTGCCTTGGCTATCTGCCGAGCGCGGCAGCGACTGCGCGGCAATCCGTCTCGCGTCCGAAGCACTTAGCGCCGAAATGGCTCACAGCTTGATTCCGCAAGGAAGTTGCGGACCTGCTCCTCGAAACTGTCGACCGGCGCCATCGCCCTCAGAACGGCATAGCCGTCCTGTTCCTTCATCTCCACCATGATCGATTGCGCCAGCGCTGACGGCGGCGACTTGCGCAGTTCCACCAGTTGAATCGGCGTCGCGACGACAAGATCGAGCTTGCCGTTGACTGCCGTGTGGTCGTTCATGCTGAAGACTTCATTCGAATTGCTGTCGAAGACCGCAAGCGACCAGAACGGCACATTGCCGCTGGCGAGGAAGCGCGCCGGTCCGTCCGAGATCGAGAAGCTGCAAACGGCCGTCCTGAGATAGGGGTCGTCATTGGCAAGGCCGGTCGGCCCCGGCGTGCTCGTCAGCGCGAAGAAGCTGTCCATCTCCAACAATCCCAGCACGCGGGTATAGGCGTCGCGGCCGGTAAACTGCGGCAGCGCCAGGATGATGATGATGTGCAGCAGGGCGGCGCCGACGAGGCCGAGGACCGTGGCGAAGAGAACCTTACGCATCGCCGCACCCGGTCTTGGTGATGATTGGCATGGCGAGGTCGAGCAGCCCCGACGAACCTGCCGTCGGCGTGTCGAGCAGCGTCAGAACCAGTCGGAAGGTGCCTGCATGACGCAAGGCCAGCCAATTGTCCGGCTGGGCGTTCGGCGACACATGGATAGTGAAATTGCTGTTTTCGCTGCGCAGCACTGTCCAGGAATTGACGGCCGAGGGCAGGTCGGAGCCGGGACGCAACGGCAGGCCGTCGGCATTCGCCGCATAGAGCGTCCAGAAGCGAGCCTGTGGCGTCAGCCCCGTGACGTCATAGGAGCAGGAAGCCTGGAGCTTCTGGCCCTTGTCGTCGGTCTGCGCGCTGAACATCAGTCCTTCGGCGCCGCCGTAAAGAAGTTCTCCGGCGCGCGCCCGGTGCGCCTTGGCATAGGGATCGGCGTTGATCGTCTGCGCCTCCGGGAAAGCGACCCACGGGCCGATCGCGATCGAACCGAAGCCGACGGTCGCCTTCAGCGCCCATACGGCCGAGGCAATGCCGCCGCCGAAGGCGATGGCAAGGGCGAGCGCGACGAGGAAGGGGATTCGGAACAAGGGCGGCTCTATCGGAAATCGTTCTGCGGCGGGGCAAGATGAGTTTGCCCCCATATCTCGCCGAAATCGGCGACCGGTGCAACGGCCGCCGACGCGGCGCGTGCGGCTTCCTGTCGAGATCGTTGCCGCAGGTCTGCGCGGGAGAATCTAGTTGCTGGCGGCATTGGGGTTCGTCTGTCCGGAGCGTCTTTCTTCGGCAGTACCGAGGGCGGCGAGCTTGCCGCCGCTCTCCGGCGCTTTCAGGGCCGGTGCCTTTTCAAAGGTCTCGCCGATCGTGCGTAGCAGGCGGGTAACCTCGGCCGACAACGAGCGTGGACGGACGAGTGGCGGCAGGGCATTCTCATCCGGCTTCGCCGTCGCGACCTGCGGCTGTTTCGCCGGCGCCGTCGGCGCGACTACACCGGGGATCGCGCGGTGCTCGATGCCTTGCTCGGCATAGTCCATCAGCCGTTTGAACGTCATCGCCGGCAGCGAACCGCCGGTCATGTTGTTGGTCGAGGTGTAGTCGTCGTTACCGAACCAGACGGCGGTCGTATAGTCGCCGGTGAAGCCGACGAACCAGGCGTCGCGATAGGCCTGCGTCGTGCCGGTCTTGCCGCCGACGACGATGCCGTTGTCGAGGGCGGCCTTGCGCGCGGTACCGATGATCGGGATCTGCGTCAGCATCGAATTCATCGACGTATTCGCGGCTTCCGAAAGCACGCGCCGCGCCGGCGGTTCGTCGCGACTGAAGTCGTAGAGGATATCGCCGTCATAGTTGAGGATCTGGCTGATGCCATGACGGCGCGACTGTACACCGCCCGCCGGGAACACCGCGTAAGCCGTCGCCTGATCGAGCACGGTGACTTCCGATGTTCCGAGCGGCATGGTCTTGTCGGTACGGAGTGGGGTCTCGATACCCATCGCCTTGGCGGTCTGGGCGATCAGATCGGTGCCGAGCTTGTCCTTGGCGAGGCGCACGGGGATGGTGTTGATCGACTTGGCGATCGCCGTCAGGATCGTGATGCGCCCGGCATAGCTCCGGCCGTAATTCTGCGGCGACCAGCCACGCCAGGTGATCGGCGCATCGACGACGACCGTTTCCGGCGTCATGCCCTTCTCCATCGCCGCAGCGTAGGTGTAGACCTTGAAAGAGGAGCCCGGCTGCCGCAGGGCGCGGGTCGCGCGGTTGAACTGGCTCTCGCCGTAGTCACGGCCGCCGACCATGGCGCGCACCGCGCCGCCATTCTCGATCATGACGATGGCGCCCTGCTTCACATGGAAGCTCTCGCCATATTGGCGCAGGCTCGATTCCACCGAGTCCTCGGCGGCGTTCTGCAGGCCCATGTCGATCGTGGTGCGCACGATCAACGAATGCTGCGCAAAGGGGCGAGCGATACGCTGGACCTCGTCAAAGGCCCAATCGAGGAAGAAGTCGGGCGCTTTTACCTGCGCGCGGTCGATAACGCTGGCTGGATTGAGGCGTGCGGCGATCACCTGGCCCTCGGTCATCAGCCCGCCCTGGACAAGGTTGGTCAGAACCTCGTTGGCGCGTCCGCGCGCGGCCGGCAGGTTGACGTGCGGCGCGTAGCGGGCCGGCGCCTTGAAGAGCCCGGCGAGCATCGCCGACTCCGCAAGGTTCACATCGGTGATCGACTTGCCGAAATAGAACTGCGCGGCCGCAGCCGCCCCGAAGGTACCGCCGCCCATATAGGCGCGGTCGAGATAGAGCCGGAGGATTTCCTTCTTCGACAGGTTGCATTCGAGCCAGACCGCCAGGAAGGCTTCCTTGATCTTGCGCTCGATCGTGCGTTCGTTCGACAGAAAGAGATTCTTGGCAAGCTGCTGCGTCAGCGTCGAGCCGCCCTGGACGACGCCGCCGGCGCGGGCATTCTCGGTCATCGCGCGGGCAAGGCCGAGGAAATCGATGCCCCAATGGTCGAAGAAACGGCGGTCTTCGGTCGCGAGCACCGCCTTGATCAGATGGTCAGGCAACTCGTCGATCGGTACGGAATCTTCGTGAATGATGCCGCGGTGGCCGATTTCATTGCCGTAGCGATCGAGGAAGGTAACGGCGAAGTCGCTCTGGGCGCGCCAGTTGCCCTTGGTCTCCTCGAAGGCCGGAAGCGCCAAGGCCAGCATCAGCACCGAGCCGACGGTACCCCAGGTCATGCCTTCGCCGAGCACCTCGAACACGACCCTTTTCCAGCCCGTGACGCGAAACCGGCGGAAGAAGATGGTGGTGTCTTCCCACCATTGCGCCAGTTTGAAGCCGGCATTCCAGACCGTGGAATCGATCCAGGAGTCGATCCTGAGAAAGATGTGCCGTTTTTTCGGCCGGTTATCGTCTTTCCTCGGTTCCCGCACGTCTCGACGTCCTGAAGGCTCTGCGGCATCATGCCGGCGCCGTGTAATATTTGCACGGCGTCAAATTCCAATCTACTTGCATATCGCGCCGGCGGCCTTAAAAAACCGGCAATTTTCTGCGAAATTTCTGTATCGCAGGCTATTTGACGAAAGTGTGATGACGATGGGCGAAATGCCTTTCTGGAAGGCGAAGAGCCTTGAGGACATGACCAATACGGAGTGGGAAAGTCTCTGCGACGGCTGCGGGCTCTGTTGTCTGAACAAGCTGGAGGATTGGGATACCGGCGAGATCGCCTGGACCTCGATCCGTTGCACGCTTCTCGATGGCAAGAGCTGCCGCTGCAGGGACTATGAAAACCGGCAGGCGACGGTGCCCGACTGCATCCAGCTGACGCCCAAGGCCGTGCGCGAGATCACCTGGCTGCCGCCGACCTGCGGTTATCGGCTCGTCGCCGAGGGGCGCGATCTCTATTGGTGGCACCCGCTGATTTCGGGCGATCCGGAAACGGTTCATGCTGCCGGCATTTCGGTGCGCGGCCGCACCGTCGCCGAGGACGACGTCGATATCGAAGACTATGAAGACTATATCGTCACCTGGCCGTTGGAAGTGGGGCAGGAAAGCGTGGAATAAGAGGGGATTGGCCGGCGTTCGGGATCGATTTGCGTCGGTACCGCGCGAACCGGAAATCCACTTCCTCTTGAGGCAGCCCAAAGCATGTCGCGCAAATGTGCGCAGCCGTACTGCGACAACGATATGCGAAATATCAAAGGCTTAAAGCGCAAGGAGCGAATCTCGAAGATCGCGATGTGCCTTAGTGGCTGCCGCCGTTCTTCTTGACGAGGCTTTTCGGCGCGACGTTGCGCCAGGCGGTTTCCATCGACTGACGGACGAGGCCTTCGTCCGCTTCGACGAAGTAGAATGAGGTCCAGCCACGATCGCCCCAGCCGCCGGGCACGGCGGCGCAGACCCCAGGCTCCATTTCCAGGAGCATGCGTTGTTGGTCAGGCGTGAGTTTGAAGACCGCACGACCGGCCTCCGGCAAGGTCATGAAAATGCGCTTGCCCACGCGGAAGTCCCGTGTGCCGAAATGCGCGTTCTCCTCCGTTCCCGGCAAGCTTAGCGCGAGTTTTTCAATCTCTTCGGTCAGCATACGGAAAGAGTAACATGGTTTTTCCGAATGGCCAAAAGGCTGAAAATAGCCACAAATATTCAAGGGCCGCAGCTTCTGCCACAGCCCTATCCGTTTGCGCAATGACACGACACAAGCGTTGCAGGATGCGGCCCATCCTGGCACTCAAGGTTCAACTTCGTGTTGCGTCTTGCATAGCTCGGGATGGTGGTGGCGAGAACCAGCTCGCCACCGACGGCTTTACTCGGCCGGTTGGATCGGCTTCGGGGTGCTTTCGCCGGCAGCGCGCATGGCGCGCCATTCGTTTTCGAAACGGTCGAGCAGCGATTGCGGTACTTTGGACTGCTGAGATGCGGGCTGGTTGTTCGCGAGCGTCTGCATCCGATCCTCCGGGCCTATGACGGTTTCATGACGTTTGACGGGGCGGACAATTTCACATCGTAAAGGCTTTGTAAATCAGTGGCTTAAATCATTTAAACGATTAGAAAATATTTAAATCGATTAATTTTTGGTTGATCCACAGCCGTCCGTCGGTGCGCATGCATGCCGGTGTCGATATGTCAAAATTAGGCATTCTTTTGAAGTAATTTCGCGGACATCTTTTCTGCCGCGCAGGCCAATCTTGGCGCTGTTCAGCGGCTGATGCATGTGCCGAACGCGAGGGACGCTCGCGCCCTCGGTGGGGAAACCGTGGCGACGAAATCGAAGCGTGTCAGTGGCTTAGTCTGGCTTTCGGAATCGAAATGCGATCATCTTGAATCAACCTTGCAGGATGGTGACTCAACTTTTGAACGATCGCCGCCAAGGGATTCAAAGGAATTGCGAATCGCTTCCTGCTGGATGCGATATCTCAGCGTTCAGGATATGGCGGATACCTTCGGTGACGCGACGCGAGAGCCTTGCTGACCTCTCAACCCTAGCGGAACATGCTTAACAAAAGGCTGATTTCCGCCTGCCGCGAGCAATGCCGCAGAGCGTGAGACCATATCCTCACGGCGCCGCTCGAGGTGAAACTGCCGCATGAAGTGGCGATTGCGGCCTTCAACCGGGTTCCGTCGGGAACGGAATCGCTGCAATCTAGGGTCGGATTTCCGGTGAGGTCGACGGGTTCCGCGATGGGCGCCCGGCGGGTCGGAAGGCCGACATTCATTTGCCATTCAGCCTCGTTCGGTTATTGCTTCTGCTATGATGCTTCCCAAGTTGAAAGTGCGTTCATGTCTTCACCAGTGATCATAGCCGCGCTTGCTGCAGGCCTCGCGGGCTTCAGCCTGCCTGCGATCAGCGTGCCGTCGGATAACGTCGTCCGCGTGTCCGGCGATTGCAGTGCGGCCGCTGCACAGGTGGTCGCCGACACCGGCGGCGAATTGCTGTCGGCGCAGCCGACGTCTGATGGCCAGTGTGTGATCACGGTGCTCGTTCCCGGTAATGGCGGGCGACCGAAAAAGGTGACCGTCAAGGTGCCGATGTAAGCCATCCCTGTGGCGCCATGCGTCTTGCCAGGTGCAAAGGTCACTGTGGCGCTTTGAAAGCCTGCATGTTTCTATCGTAAATCGGCTAGGATTGAGCCGAAGCATGCAGCGGGATGGCCGCGAGAGGAAGTAGAGACGAATGCGCATTCTGATTGTCGAGGACGACGCCAACCTGAACCGGCAACTCGCCGAGGTGCTGAAGGAGGCCGGCTACGTCGTCGACCAGGCCTATGACGGCGAGGAGGGACACTATCTCGGCGATGCCGAGCCCTACGATGCCGTGATCCTCGATATCGGCCTGCCGGAGATGGATGGCATCACGGTACTGGAGAAGTGGCGCGGCGACGGCAAGACCATGCCGGTCCTGATCTTGACGGCGCGCGATCGCTGGAGCGACAAGGTCGCCGGCATCGATGCCGGCGCCGACGACTATGTCGCGAAGCCCTTCCATGTCGAAGAGGTTCTTGCCCGCATCCGCGCCCTGATCCGCCGTGCTGCCGGGCATGCAAGCTCGGAGATCGTCTGCGGCCCGGTGCGCCTCGATACCAAGGGGTCCAAGGCAACCGTGGATGGCGTGGCACTGAAGCTGACGTCGCACGAGTTCCGGCTGCTCTCCTATCTCATGCACCACATGGGTCAGGTCGTTTCGCGCACGGAACTGGTCGAACATATGTACGATCAGGACTTCGATCGCGATTCCAATACGATCGAAGTGTTCATCGGCCGGCTGCGCAAGAAGATCGGCAACGATCTGATCGAAACGGTGCGCGGTCTCGGATACCGAATGCAAGCGCCGGGCAATGGCAATTAGATCGCTCACAGCACGCGTACTGGCGGTTTCCACCGTCTGGGCGGTCGTCGCCCTGGTCGTGATCGGTGTGGTCATTTCCGAACTCTATCGCCAGGGTTCCGAACGCGGCTTCAAGGACCTGCTGCGGGCGCAGCTTTTCAACGTCGTCAACTCGATTTCCGTCAACGAGAAGACGGTGCTTTCAGGCAGTCCGCAGCTCGGCGATCTCCGCTTTTCGCAGCCGCAGACCGGCTGGTACTGGATCGTCGATCCGATCGGCGAATTCGACACGCCACCCCTGATCTCGACGTCTCTCGGCAACGGCAAGCTGCCGATCGCCAGCGTCGATGAGGTTCCGTTCGACACCGGCTACGTCCGCTTCTATACCACCAAGGATCCGTTCGGTAACGAGGTCGAGGTCTCCGAGACCGAGGTCGTGCTCGACATCCAGGGCCACACCGCGCGCTTTCGCGTTGCCGGCAACCGTGACGTGCTCGAGGCTGACATCAATCGCTTCACCCGCAATCTGACCATCGCGCTCTCCATCTTCGGTCTCGGCGGACTCGGCGTGAACGCGCTCACCATTCTCTTCGGCCTGCATCCGCTCGATCAGGTTCGTCGCTCGCTGGAGAAGATCCGCACCGGTGAGAGCGAGCGGCTTGACGGGGCCTTCCCGCGCGAGATCCAGCCGCTGGCCAACGAGGTCAACGCGCTTATCGACAGCAACCGCCGTATCGTCGAGCGTGCCCGTATGCAGGTCGGCAACCTTGCGCATTCACTGAAGACGCCGATCGCCGTTCTGCTCAACGAAGCCCGCGTGCTCGATGCGCCGCATGGCGAACTGGTGCGGAACCAAGTGGATGCGATGCAGACGCAGGTTCAATCCTATCTCAGCCGCGCGCGGATCGCGGCGCAGCGGGAATCCGTCCTGGCGAGGACCGAGGCACAGCCGGCGCTCGAACGTCTCGTTCGGGTGATGCGCAAGCTCAACCCGGAAAAACAGGTTCACCTGTCGATCAATCCGCCGGCATTGGTGCTCGCGATGGAATTGCAGGATGTCGAGGAAACCGTCGGCAACCTGCTTGAGAATGCTGCCCGCCACGCCCGTGGCGAAGTGTGGCTGAACGTGCGGCCGGCGCCGAGCGAGCTTCATGCGAAGGAGCCCGGTAGACAGTGGATCGTGCTCGACATCGATGACGATGGTCCGGGGCTCAATCCCGACCAGATCGCGCTGGCGATGAAGCGCGGCAAGCGGCTTGACGAAAGCAAGCCTGGAACCGGGCTTGGGCTCTCGATCGTCAGCGAGATCGTGCGGGAATACCAGGGCAGCATTACGCTGTCGCGGCGGGACGAAGGGGGACTGCGCGCGCAGCTCCTGTTGCCGGCCGCAGCGTAGGGCGGGATGACGAAGAGTGCACAGGCGTTCGTGATCAAGGTGTCACACCCGTGCTCGAAAATGTCACGGCGGCAGGGCGCGCCGTTGCCTCGGCAAGCGGGGAATGCCAAAAGAAAATCAAGGACAAGTCGTCATTTGACCCGAATGCACGGGGTTCACGAATACGGCTTCGGATAGGAATGGTTGAGTGTCGCGGATCATGAGGAACCAGGCAGAAATGACACGGACTTTTGTCGTTGGCGGTAGGATCGCGGTGATCGCGTCGGCCGTGGCTCTTGCCGGTTGCGGCACCCCGGGCGGCAGCAAGGGGGCTGTCGCCGGCCTTGGCTCGACCGCCACCCGTGGGGTTTCCTCGACGACCTACATCGCTGCGCTTCAGGGCGGAGTGATCGGTCGTATTGCCGATCTCGATATCGGTTCGTCCGACCGCCAGCGCGCGCTCGAGGCGGAGTATCGCGCGCTCGAGGCAGCGCCGGGCGGCCAGCCGGTGACCTGGGACGGACGCGGCGTCAGCGGCTCCGTCGTTGCGGCCGCTCCCTATCAGGTCGGATCACAGAACTGCCGCCAATACAGCCATACCGTGACGATCAAGAGCCAGGCGAAGACGGCACGCGGCGCTGCCTGCCGCAATCCCGACGGCAGTTGGACGCCGCTCACCTGAGCGCGTGCCTTCTCGGGCGTCCGAAGCGTTGCCAGACGGCTTCATCGGCTGTTGCGGCGAAACGCCTCAAATCTCCGTCATGGCGGGTTTTCGAGTTGGAATGGCATGGGCCTCATAGTATTGAGCGTGCATGTTGTTCTGGATCCTCGTCGCCATTTTGACGGCGGCCGTTGCCGTCGTGCTGATCCTGCCGCTGATGCGGGCAGGGGAAGCCCCTTCGTCTCCCCACAGCCATGACATCGAGGTCTATCGCGACCAGCTCGACGAACTGAAACGCGATCAGGACAGCGGCCTGATTTCGAGTGATGATGCCGAGCTTGCGCGGGCCGAGGTGGCGCGCCGATTGCTGGCAGCCGGCGAGAGCGACCGGGTAGTGACGCCGGCCGTTTCGCCGCGGCGCGGGGCCAATCGTCTGGCCCAGGCCTTCGTGCTGCTCTGTCTTCCCGTCGTCGGCCTTTGTCTTTACCTGCTGACGGGTAGCCCGGGCGTGCCGGCGCAGCCGCTTGCCGCTCGTCTTGCCGATCCCAATGGCGACATCAATGTCCTGATCGCCAAGGCTGAAAACCACCTTGCGGTGAACCCGAACGACGGCGCCGGCTGGGACCTGCTCGCGCCGATCTACATGCGCAACGGACGTATCGAGGAAGCGGTTGACGCCTATGACCGGGCGATACGTTTGCTCGGACCGACGCCGGCGCGCCTCGGGGGATATGCGGAGGCGCTCGTCGTGCAGTCCGATGGTCTCGTGACAACGAAGGCCCAGGAGGCACTCCAGCAGGCGCTGGCGCTCGATCCCAATGACCCGCGCTCGGAATTCTACCTTGCCCTCGGCCTCAAGCAGGAAGGCAAGAAGGACGAGGCGCTGACCGCCTTCAATAGGCTGGTCGCGACGTCGCCTGCCGATGCGCCCTGGCTGCCGCTGGTCAAGCAGCATGTCGCCGAGTTGACGGGCGCCGCCGCCGGCAGCGCGGCGGCACCCGGCAATCCCAGCGCCGAGGATGTCGCGGCCGCGGAGAACATGAGCAGCGGTGATCGGCAGGAAATGATCCGCGGCATGGTCGAAAGCCTCGAAAGCCGCCTCAAGGCAAATCCTGACAACCTCGAAGGCTGGGCGCGGCTGATCCGCTCCCACGTTGTCCTCGATCAACGAGACAAGGCGGCGGCAGCGCTAAAGGAGGGGTTGAAGACCTTCCCGGCCGATGGCGACGGGGGCAAGCAGCTCCTGGCGCTTGCTCGTGAACTCGGTATTGCGACCGATGGAGTGACGCAATGACGCGCAAACAAAAAAGACTGGCGATCATCGGCGGCGGTGTCGGCTTCCTGGTTCTCGCAGCCTTCCTGGTGATGTTCGCCTTCAGCCAGGCGATTGCCTATTTCTACGTGCCGAGCGACCTCGCCAAGGCAAACTTGTCGCCGGGTACGCGCATCCGCCTCGGCGGCGTGGTCGAAGGGGGATCGGTAAAGCGCGGCGACGGCAAGACCGTCACCTTCACCGTCACCGACACGCTTGCCGGCGTGCCGGTAACCTACACGGGCATCCTGCCCGACCTGTTCCGCGAGGGGCAGGGCGTGGTAACGGAGGGAGCCTTCGTTCAAGGGAGCTCGGTCTTCGTGGCGGATACGGTTCTCGCCAAGCATGACGAGACCTACATGCCCAAGGATGTCGCCGACCGCTTGAAGGCCCAGGGCGTTGAGCTCAGCGGGAAGGAAACCATCAAATGATCATCGAGCTCGGACATTACGCGCTGGTCCTGGCATTGGCCACGGCGGTCATCCAGGCCGCTTTGCCGATCCTCGGTGCGCGGCTGAATGATCGCGGCTTGATGGAGTTGGCGTCGAGCACTGCGGTCGCCTGTTTTCTGCTGGTCGCCTTCGCGTTCACGGTGCTGACCTTCGCTTATGTGACCTCGGACTTCTCGGTCCGCAACGTCTGGGAGAACTCCCATTCGCTGAAGCCGCTGATCTACAAGATCTCGGGCGTATGGGGGAACCACGAAGGCTCGATGCTTCTGTGGCTGCTGATCCTGACATTTTTCTCGGCGCTGGTGGCAGCCTTTGGGCGCAACCTGCCGGAAACGCTGAAGGCGAACGTGCTCGCCGTGCAGGGCTGGATCGCCATGGCCTTTGCTCTCTTCATTCTCTTGACGTCCAACCCGTTCGCGCGGCTGGTCCCGGCGCCGGGCGAGGGCAAGGACCTGAACCCGATCCTGCAGGATGTCGGCCTCGCCATTCATCCGCCGCTGCTCTATCTCGGTTATGTCGGCTTCTCCGTCTGCTTCTCCTTTGCGATCGCCGCACTGATCGAGGGCCGGATCGATGCCGCCTGGGCGCGTTGGGTCCGCCCGTGGACGCTTGCCGCCTGGACCTTCCTTACTGCCGGCATTTCCATGGGATCCTACTGGGCCTATTACGAGCTCGGCTGGGGCGGCTGGTGGTTCTGGGATCCGGTGGAAAATGCCTCCTTCATGCCCTGGCTCGCGGGCACCGCCCTTCTGCATTCGGCTCTGGTCATGGAGAAGCGCGAGGCGCTGAAGATCTGGACCGTGCTGCTCGCGATCATGACCTTCTCGCTGTCGCTGCTCGGCACCTTCCTCGTCCGTTCGGGCGTCTTGACCTCGGTTCATGCCTTCGCCACGGATCCGACCCGCGGCATTTTCATTCTCGCCATCCTCGTCTTTTTCATCGGTGGCGCCTTCGCGCTTTTCGCCTTGCGGGCCTCGCACCTGAAAGCCGGCGGCATATTTGCGCCGATTTCACGCGAGGGTTCGCTGGTCTTCAACAATCTCATCCTGACGACGGCCGCGGCGACAGTCCTGACCGGCACGCTCTATCCGCTGGTGCTGGAGGCGCTCACAGGCGACAAGATCTCCGTCGGTCCGCCGTTCTTCAACATGACCTTCGGCCTCTTGATGCTGCCACTGCTCTTCGCAGTGCCGTTCGGTCCATTGCTCGCGTGGAAGCGCGGGGACATCCTCGGCGTCTCCCAGCGGCTCTTCGCCGCGGTCGCGATCGGTCTCGTCTTCGGTACAGGCTACTATTATGCGATGAATGGCGGCCCGGTGCTGGCGCTCTTCGGCATCGCTCTCGGGGTCTACCTGATCGTGGGTTCCGTGACGGATGTCGCGTTGCGTTCCGGCCTCGGCAAGGTTGCGCGTAATGTCGCCTGGCGGCGCTTCACCGGCCTGCCGCGCTCGGCCTTCGGCACTGCGCTCGCCCATATCGGTCTCGGCGTCACCCTGATCGGCATCGTCGCCGTTACGGCCTTTGAAACAGAGACCGTCGTCGAGATGAAGCCAGGCATGACAGTCGAAGCCGGTGGCTACACCCTGCGCTTCGACGGCATGCGCAACGGCAGCGGCCCGAATTACACGGAAGAATCCGGCCACTTCACCATCAGCCGCGGCGGTGTTGCCGTCTCCGAGGTCTGGTCGTCGAAGCGCCTCTACCAGGCGCGCCGCATGCCGACGACGGAAGCCGGCATCCGCACCTTCGGCCTCAGCCAGCTCTACGTTTCACTCGGCGACCAGATCGGCGAAGGCGGCATCGTCGTGCGCATCTGGTGGAAGCCGATGATCCTGTGCATCTGGGGCGGAACGCTGTTCATGATGGCGGGCGGTTTCGTGTCCTTGAGCGACCGCCGCCTGCGGGTCGGCGCGCCTGCGCGGGCCAAGCGGCCGAAGACGGTGCCGGTGGGAGCTGCCGAATGATGCGTTTGCTGCTTGCACTTCTGCTGTTTATCGCGCCGATCGGCCCGGCCTTCGCGGTCAACCCGGATGAGGTTCTGGCCGACCCCGCGCTCGAGGCGCGGGCGCGGGCGATCTCGGCAGAGCTGCGCTGTATGGTCTGTCAGAACCAGTCGATCGACGATTCCAACGCCGAACTCGCCAAGGATCTGCGCGTGCTGGTGCGCGAGCGGCTGGCCAATGGGGACAGCGACGAGGCGGTGATCGATTATGTCGTGTCCCGTTACGGCGAATTCGTGCTGCTGAAGCCGCGCTTCGAAACGAAGACACTGATCCTGTGGGGCATGCCCGCAACCCTGCTTCTCGTCGGGGCGATCACCCTCGTCGTCGCGGCTCGCCGTCGCGGCACCCAAGCAAAGGGGACTCCGCTTTCCGAGGATGAAAAGGAAAAGCTGAAGAAGCTGCTTCAGCCCTGACGGTCGGTCCGGGGTCGATGACAATTGCCGCCCTGGCCCAATAATGTTTTGAAATCGCTGAAAGATTGTCCGTGGCGGGCACCAAAGGTGACGGCGCGTGTTGTCTCCCGTCGGCCGGCAATCCATGCGTTTAGCATCGCGTCCCGCAACATTACCAAAAATTCATCTTCCGGACAGAACTCAGTAAGGTCCCATCCGTTACATGTTTCGTCATCGGCTGTTCCTCCAGTCAGCCAAAAAAACGAACCCGTCTTCATCGAGACGGGCGCGCAGTCAGGTTCGATGCTGCCGCTTGGCGGCATCAAGGAAGAGAAAAGGCAAAACGGATGATTACGACCAAATCCCTGCGTCCCTCCCTCAAGACCGTTCTGAAGGCCTCGACGGTTGCCGGTCTTGCTGCGGTCATGCTGACCTCCGGTCTGCCGGCGCGTGTCTCCCAGTCCTTTGCGGAAGCAGTCAAGGTGGAAGCGCCGCCGGTGCCGAGCTTTGCCAATGTCGTCGACGCGGTCTCGCCCGCCGTCGTTTCGGTTCGCGTCCAGTCGCGCGTCAATCCGGTCTCCGAAGATGGCAGCGACTTCACCTTTGGCTTCGGCGGCCGTGGCTTCGACGAACTGCCGGACGATCACCCGCTGAAGCGCTTCTTCAAGGAATTCGGCCCGCGCGGCGATGACCATAGCGAGCGCGGCGGTCCGGGTCGCCGTGGCCCGCATGGCGAAGGTCGCCTGCGTCCGACGTCCCAGGGCTCGGGCTTCTTCATCTCCGAAGACGGCTACCTCGTCACCAACAACCACGTGGTTTCCGATGGCTCGGCCTTCACCGTCATCCTCAACGACGGCACCGAACTCGATGCCAAGCTGATCGGCAAGGACAGCCGCACCGATCTCGCCGTGCTCAAGGTCGATGACAAGCGCAAGTTCACCTATGTCGGCTGGGCCGATGACAGCAAGGTCCGCGTCGGCGACTGGGTGGTTGCTGTCGGCAACCCGTTCGGTCTCGGCGGTACCGTGACCTCGGGCATCATCTCCGCCCGTGGCCGCGATATCGGCTCCGGCCCCTATGACGACTACCTGCAAGTCGACGCTGCCGTGAACCGCGGCAACTCGGGTGGTCCGACCTTCAACCTCTCCGGCGAAGTGGTCGGCATCAACACCGCGATCTTCTCGCCGTCGGGCGGCAATGTCGGCATTGCCTTTGCGATCCCCGCGGCCGTTGCCAAGGATGTGGTTACCGACCTGATCAAGGACGGTTCGGTTTCCCGCGGCTGGCTGGGCGTACAGATCCAGCCCGTCACCAAGGACATCGCTGAATCGCTCGGCCTTGCGGAAGCAAGCGGCGCGTTGGTCGTCGAACCCCAGGCGGGTTCGCCGGGTGAAAAGGCCGGCATCAAGAAGGGCGACGTGGTGACTGCGCTGAACGGCGACACCATCAAGGATCCGCGCGATCTCGCCCGCAAGGTTGCCGCCATCCGCCCGGGCACGACCGTTGACCTGAGCCTCTGGCGCAACGGCAAGTCCGAAAGCGTCAAGCTGGAGATCGGCACGCTGCCGAAGGATGACAAGGAGGCCGCCAAGAGCCAGGACAGCCAGTCCGAAGACACGCAGCCTTCGAGCGAGCAGGCCCTAGCTAACCTCGGCGTCACCGTCGTCCCGTCCGATGACGGCAAGGGTGTCACCATCGCCTCCGTCGATGAGGACTCCGATGCCAGCGATCGTGGCCTGAAGACGGGCGAGAAGATCGTCTCCGTCAACAATCAGGAAGTGAAGTCCGCCGACGATATCCTGAAGGTCATCAACGCTGCCAAGAAGGACGGCCGTAGCAAGGCGCTCTTCCAGATCGAGGCCGAAAACGGCAGCCGCTTCGTGGCCCTCCCGATCGATCAGGGCTGATCGCGGCAGTCAAATGAATGACCGGAGCGCCGCGATTTCCACGTGATTTCGCGGCGCTCGCCGTTTGGAGCGGGATGAGGAAAAGTGTGTGCGGTGTTCCGCCCGCATCCCGCTCTCACCGACGAGAATCGATCACCATGAGTTTGGCTCGATCCGGCCGATACCATCGTGATCGAGGGCACTCGCCAATCCGGTGGCGGAAAGCCGAAACCGGTTGAGACAGACAGGGGTCCGGGACTATGGTCGCGCGTATGAAGATTCTTATCATTGAAGACGATCTCGAGGCGGCAGCCTATCTGGCGAAGGCCTTCCGTGAGGCGGGTATCGTTTCCGACCACGCCAGTGACGGCGAGAGCGGTCTCTTCATGGCCAGCGAGAACAGCTACGACGTTCTGGTGATCGATCGCATGCTGCCGCGCCGCGACGGCCTGTCCGTCATCACCGAGCTCAGGCGCAAGGACATCCACACACCGGTGCTGATCCTCTCCGCGCTTGGGCAGGTCGATGACCGTGTCAAGGGGCTTCGTGCCGGCGGCGACGACTATCTGCCGAAACCCTATGCCTTCAACGAACTGCTGGCGCGTGTCGAGGTGCTCGGCCGCCGCAAGGGCACGCCCGAACAGGATATGGTCTACCGCGTTGGCGATCTCGAACTCGACCGCCTGTCGCATTCGGTGCGCCGACAGGGCAAGGAGATCCCGCTGCAGCCGCGCGAGTTCCGCCTGCTCGAATATCTCATGAAGAATGCCGGCCAGGTCGTCACCCGTACCATGCTGCTCGAAAATGTCTGGGACTATCACTTCGACCCGCAGACCAACGTGATCGATGTGCATGTGTCGCGGCTGCGTTCGAAGATCGAGAAGGACTTTGACGTGCCGCTGCTGCGCACCGTGCGCGGCGCCGGCTACATGATCAAGGATGACCGGGCCTCCGCATGAGCAAGCTTCGCGTTCTCTTCAGAACGACCGCGGTTCGGCTTTCCGCCCTTTATCTCATTCTCTTTTCGCTCTGTGCAGCCTTTCTGGTGTTCTATGTCACCGGCATGTCGGAGCGGTTGCTGCAGCAGCAGACCCGTGACGCCATCACCGCGGAGGTGACGCAGATCGAGCAGGTCTACACGCGGGCCGGCATGAACGGCCTGCTGCGCTCGCTCGAGCGGCGCGCGCGGCAGCCGGGCGCCAATCTCTATGTTATCGCCGGGCCGAGCGGCGAGATCCTTGCAGGCAACGTCGCGAGCCTCGAGCCCGGACTGCTCGACAGCGAAGGTTGGACCGAACGCCCCTTTGCCTATCAGCGCTATACGGACGAGACGAAGAAGGACAGTCATGTGGCGCTCGCCCATGTGCTGGTGCTCGACAATGGCCTGCGCATTCTCGTCGGCCGTGACCTTCAGGAGCCGCAGAAGTTTCGCGCTTTGGTGCGTCAGGCGCTCATGGTAGCGCTCGGCGTCATGGGGCTTGGCGCGCTCGTCATCTGGTTCGGCATTGGCCGCAATGCCCTGAAGCGCATCGACCGCATGTCGGAGGCGAGCACCAAGATCATGGCTGGCGATCTCTCGCAGCGCCTGCCGATGAGCGGTTCCGGCGATGAGTTCGACCGGCTGTCGGAAAGCCTGAATGCCATGCTCGGCCGCATCGAGAAGCTGAACGAAGGTCTGCGCCAGGTCTCCGACAACATCGCCCACGACCTGAAAACGCCGCTGACGCGGCTGCGCAACAAGGCCGAAGCAGCACTCGCCCGCAAGGGCACGAGCCAGCGTGGCGCGCTCGAAGAGATCATCGGTGAGTCCGACCAGTTGATCCGGACCTTCAATGCGCTCCTGATGATCTCGCGCGTCGAGGCCGGCTCGTCCGCCGCCGAGATGAGCGAGATCAACCTCTCGCAGATCGTTGCCGATTGCGTCGAGCTCTATGAGCCTGTTGCGGAGGATGTCGGTCTGACGCTGGAAGCCGCAGTCGCGCAAAACATCACAATCTCCGGCAACCGAGAACTGGTTGGCCAGGCGCTCGGCAACCTTATCGACAACGCGATCAAGTATGCCGATGGCGCCGACAATCCGCTGATCAGGGTCTCGCTGGAAAAGCGCGATAGCCATGTACTCTTGTCCGTCGCCGATCACGGGCCCGGCATACCGGCAGCAATGCATGACGAGGTGGTCAAGCGCTTCGTTCGCCTCGATGAGAGCCGGTCCAAGCCGGGCACGGGCCTCGGATTGTCCTTGGTCGAGGCGGTCATGGAGATGCATCACGGCTCGCTGCGTCTCGCCGATACCGATCCGGCGGCGGGGGATGGTGGCAAAGGCCTGACGGTGCAGATGGTTTTCCCCGCGGCTGCAACCTGATAGACCGGTTCGTTGAGAACAGGAGACGAGCACGGCTTGCCGCTGCGTGGGATGTGCAGGCTGTTGCAAGGGGAGAGGGCATGCAGGACCAAGTGCAGCAGTGCTGGGAGATCGAGACGGCGCCAATCCGTCCGGCGAGCCAGGCCGATGCCAAAACGGCGCTCTCAGTGCTAAAGGACATGGCCAAGGGTCATGACCAGATCGCGAAACTGCTCGCCTCCGAAAGTCCGTTCAAGACCTTTATTGTCTCGGCCTTTGCGCTGTCGCCCTTCCTGCGCGATACGGGCGACAGCCGCCCGGCCATTCTCGAAGAACTCCTGTCCACCGATCTGACGGCCTTCCTGACCGAACGGGTGCGCCGCGCCCGCGATGCCTGGAAACCCAACGAAGGCGGCGCGGCCCTGCCGGACACGGAGATCATGGCGCGGCTGAGGCGGGCCAAACGCGAGCTCGCCTTCGCCGTGGCGCTCGCCGATCTCTCCCGGCACTTCGACGGCCGCGAAACCACGCGCTGGCTCAGCGATTTTGCTGGTGCTGCCGTCTCCGCAACCATCGATCACCTGCTGCTGAGCGCGCACGAGAGCGGCAAGCTGATCGTCAAGGACGTCGCCAACCCCAGCATCGGTTCCGGGGTCATCGTGCTTGGCATGGGCAAGCTCGGCGCCTTCGAGCTCAACTATTCCTCCGATATCGATCTCGTCGTCTTTTACGATCCGCAATCCGGCGTCATCGTCGACCGCGACGATGCCTCGGAGACCTTCGGCCGGCTGCTGCGCCGGCTGATCCGCATCCTGCAGGAGCGCAGCGGCGACGGCTATGTCTTCCGCACCGACCTGCGGCTGCGCCCCGACCCAGGCTCGACGCCGCTCGCGATTCCAGTCGAGGCGGCGATGCTCTATTACGAGAGCAGGGGGCAGAACTGGGAACGGGCCGCCTTCATCAAGGCGCGGCCGGTCGCCGGCGATATCGAAGCCGGTGAGCGGTTCCTCAGGGAATTGGTCCCCTTCGTCTTCCGCAAATATCTCGACTATGCGGCGATCGCTGACATTCATTCGATCAAACGGCAGATCCACGCCCACAAGGGCCACGGCGAAATCGCGGTCAAGGGACACAACATCAAGCTCGGCCGCGGCGGCATCCGCGAGATCGAATTCTTCGTGCAGACGCAGCAGTTGATCGCCGGCGGTCGCATGCCGGAGCTACGCCAGCGCGCCACCGAGCCGATGCTGCGCGCCCTGGTCAAGGCCGGCTGGATCGACGAGGAGACGGCTGATGAACTCGTAGAGGCCTATTGGTTCCTGCGCGACGTCGAGCACCGGATCCAGATGGTACGCGACGAACAGACCCATGTGCTGCCCGAGACCGAAGCGGAGCTGAAGCGCATCGCCTATATGCTTGGCTTCGACGATACGGCCGCCTTCTCGAAGGCGCTTTCGCGCGTGTTGAAGACGGTCGAGCGCCGCTACGCCCAGCTCTTCGAGCAGGAGGCGAAGCTTTCGATCGAGACCGGCAATCTCGTCTTCACCGGCCAGCGCGACGACCCGGATACGCTGGAGACGCTGAAGAAGCTCGGCTTCCAGCGGCCGTCGGACATTTCCCATACGATCCGCACCTGGCACTATGGCCGCTACCGCGCGACGCAATCGGTGGAAGCGCGCGAGCGCCTGACCGAACTGACGCCGGAGCTTCTGCGCGTCTTCGGCGAAAGCCGCCGAGCCGACGAAGCGCTGCTGCGCTTCGACAATTTCATTTCCGGCCTGCCGGCGGGCATTCAGCTCTTTTCGCTGCTCGGCAACAATCCGGGCCTCCTGTCGCTGATCGTCAACGTCATGTCGTCGGCGCCGCGGCTTGCCGAAATCATCGCCGCGCGCCCGCATGTCTTCGACGGCATGCTCGATCCGGGCCTCCTTGCCGAATTGCCGACGAGGGACTATCTCGCGCCGCGTATTGCCAATTTCGTCGGTGGCGCGCGACACTATGAGGAAGTGCTCGACCGCCTGCGCATCATTGCCGCCGAGCAGCGCTTCCTGATCGGCATCCGGCTTTTGACCGGCGCCATCTCGGGGGCACAGGCCGGCCGCGCCTTTACCGATCTCGCTGACCTGATCATCGCCGCGGCGGTGAAGGCGGTGCAGGACGAGATTGGCTCGGTACACGGCGATTTCCCCGGCGGCCGCATCGCCGTCGTCGGCATGGGCAAGCTCGGCAGTCACGAGCTGACCGCGGGCTCTGACGTCGATCTGATCCTGCTTTACGATTACGATGAGGCGGCGACCGAGTCCGACGGCCCAAAGCCGCTCGACCCGACGCGCTATTTCACGCGGGTAACGCAGCGCCTGATCGCCGCACTTTCCGCGCCGACGGCAGAGGGCATTCTCTACGAGGTCGACATGCGGCTTCGTCCGTCCGGCAACAAGGGGCCGGTCGCGACGAGGATCAATGCCTTCGCCAAGTATCAGCGCGAAGAGGCCTGGACCTGGGAGCATCTGGCCCTGACGCGGGCGCGCTGCATCTGTGGCGACGAAAGGCTGATCGCCGAGGCCAATGCAATCTTTGCCGAAATCCTCGGCCGTAAGCGAGATGTTGCCAAGGTCAGCGCCGACGTGATCTCCATGCGCGAGATGATCGACAGCGAGAAGCCGCCGAGCGATATCTGGGATTTCAAGCTGATCCCGGGTGGTCTCGTCGATATCGAGTTCATCAGCCAGTACCTGGCGCTCGTTGCGCCCGCGAAGGGCATTCAACCGCTGACATCAGGCACGAATACGGCCGATGCACTGAAGCTGCTCGGCGACTCCTTGATGAACCCCAATGATCTCGATGTTGCTCTGGAGGCGCTGCACCTCTTTACCGAGTTGTCGCAGATCGTGCGGCTGTGCATCGAGGGAGAGTTCGAGCCGAAGGAAGCACCGGCCGGGCTGATCGATCTCGTCTGCCGGGCAGGGGACTATCCCGACCTGAAGACACTGGAGGGAGATATCCGGCGGCTGTCGAAGTCCGCGCGGCGTGTCTTCCAATCGGTCGTTTCGGCGTGATGGAGTGCCTCAGGCTCGGTCGGGGATTCTGACCGAGATGATCGTACCGACGTTTTCCGTCGAGTGTATTTTCATGCTGCCGCCATGCAAGCGGGTGAGCGAGCGCGAAATCGCCAGCCCCAGGCCCGAGCCGCCCTTGCTCTTGGCATATTGGCTCTGCACCTGCTCGAAGGGCTGGCCGATCTTCTGAAGCGCGTCGCGCGGTATGCCGATGCCGGAATCGGCGATCGTCAGCGTCACGGCGCCGGTTACCTTGCGGGCACGAAGCGAAATGCGCCCGCCTTCATTGGTGAACTTCACCGCATTTGAAAGCAGGTTGAGCAATATCTGCTTCATGGCGCGGCGGTCGGCAATCATGGTGAGGCCGGACGAGATCTGCTGCACCACATGGATGTTCTTCTGTTCGGCCGGTATGGTGGTGAAGCGCAGCGTCTCTTCGATCAGCGGCGCCAGATCGATCGTCTCGCGGCTGATGCGCATGTGCCCGGCCTCGATCTTCGACATGTCGAGTATGTCGTTGATGACGTTGAGGAGATGCTTGCCGCTCTCGTGGATGTCGCGCGAGTATTCGTTGTATTTCTCCGAGCCGAGCGGCCCGAACATCTGGTTCTGCAGGATTTCCGAGAAGCCGAGGATGGCGTTGAGCGGCGTGCGAAGCTCGTGCGACATGTTCGCCAGGAATTCCGACTTGGCGCGGTTGGCCGCCTCGGCGCGTTCCTTTTCCGCCTGGTAGTTGGCGTTGGCGATCGACAGTTCGGTCTTCTGTCGCTCCAGCGTCATGCGCGACGCCGAAAGGTCGCCGATCGTCGCCATCAGCCGCCGCTCGGATTCGCGCAGGCGCACCTGATGCCGCTTCAGGAGGGTGATATCGGTGCCGACCGAGACGAGGCCCCCGTCGCGCGTGCGTCGCTCGTTGATCTGCAGCCAGCGTTCGTCGGCAAGCTGAACCTCGGTCGTCTGCGACTGGTTGCTGCGATCGGGATCGGCGATGCGCCGTTCCACCACCGGCCGCGCCGCGGCCGTCTGGACGGTGATGCGCTCGGTGCCTGGAACGAGCACGTGATCGGGAAGCTTGTAGGCTTCCTGGAAGTGGGTGTTGCACATGACGAGGCGGTCATGTTTGTCCCAGAGGACGAAGGCCTCCGACGTACATTCGATCGCGTCGGCGAGCCGTTGGTCTGCTTCGGCGTAGCGTTGGGCAAGTCGGTGCTGCTCGGTCACGTCCATGGCGATGCCGATCAGGTGCGCCCGCCCGGAAACGGTACGGATGATTTCCGCGCGGGCACGCAGCCACACATAGTGGCCGTCCGCATGTCGCATGCGGAAAACCTGGTCGATCTGGCGCGCGTCGCCACGCGCTATGGTCCGCGCCACGCCATAGATGCCGCGATCATCCGGATGCATCAGCCGCGCGGCGTCACCGAAGGAGAGCACGCTGTTTTCTCCGGGCATGCCGAGCATTTCGTACATCGAGCGCGACCAGAACAGCCGACGGTTGGCGAGGTCGAAATCCCAGAGGCCGCAGCGGCCGCGAGACAGCGCAGTCTCGACGCGTAGGTTGGATTCGGCAAAGACCGAGTCCGCGTCGCGAGCCCGCTTGGCCTGGATGTAATAGGCATAGAGCACCATAAGCAGGATGGCGGAGATGCCGGCAAAGAGCGTCACGTTGAGCGAGACTTCATCGCGCCAGGTGGTTTCGAGCTGCGTCACCGGCGTTGCGGCCAGCACCACTCCGGCCGCGTCAGGCAATTGCGCCAGTGCCACGATATGGTCGACGCCGACGATCGGCGTCTTCATGACGCTGGAGTGCTCGCCGAAATATTGCAGCGTCGCGATGTCGGGTGCGACGGCCGCGAGCGTCCGACCGATGAGCGGCCCGCCCTCCTGGGTGCTGGCGAAGATCCGGCCGTCCCTTCGGACTGCAAGGATGAACGTGCCGGGATCGAGCATGCCGGTGGGCAGATAATGGCTGAAGCGTTGCTCCACGTCCGAGCGGCGGCTCTGGTCAAAAAGGACAGCGCCGTCCGTCTGGAAGGCCGCAACGGCGGTTGCCGCCGCAAGCCCGACCGTCTGGCGCGAACTCTCTTCCATGCGGGCATGCTCGTCCATGATGCTGGACATGCGCGAGACCGCCACGATGATCAGGAATGCGATGATGAGGATCGGGATGGAGCGCTTGAGAATCGGCTCTGCGCTTGCCAGTCGCCGCGAGGTCGGTCCGGCAAAGATCTTCGCATGCGAGATGAACTCTTGCTCCAGGCGGCCGGCAAGCCCCGGAAACTTGAGTCGCAACCGCCCGTCGGCTGCGCTCGCCTGTCGCGCGTCCGCCATCTTTCCCAATTCTCAAAACCCTCTGATGATTCGGCGCGCCGCTCGCCCGAATCTGACTCAATGAATCACAGGGCGATTCGCCTTGTCCAGAGGCGCTGGTAAAGATTTCTTAACCATTTCTTATCGTTGGGAAATAATAGGCCGGGCCGCGCAAGCGGCCCGGCCCTGAAGAAAATCAACGGGTTCTACAGCACCGCGCGTCTTATGAGACGCGCAAAGGTTGCTGTAGCACTTTGGAAGTACTGCATGTTTTTGTCCTTTAATCGGCGACGATTTAAGGAAACATGCAGTAGGCTTCAGGCCTTGAGCATGCGCTCCACGATATCGCCGACATCGGCCGAAAGCCTCGGCGCTCCGGCAATCTCCTTCAGCGCCTTGCGGGCATGACCGGCGCGCTTGTCCTCGAGCGAGCGCCAGGAGCGCATCGAGGTCAGGATACGCGCCGCAAGCTGGGGGTTGCGCGGGTCGATGTCGAGGATCTGATGCGCGAGAAAGCGATAGCCCTCGCCATCGGCGCGGTTGAAGCCGGTCGGGTTGGCGAAGGCATAGGTGCCCACCAGCGAGCGCACGCGGTTCGGGTTGTTGCCATTGAACAGCGGTTCCGCCATCAGCGCCTTGACGCGGTCGAGTGTGCCGGCTCCGGGGATCGTCGCCTGAACGGCAAACCACTTGTCGATGACCAGTGCGTTGTCGGCGAAACGCGCGCGGAAGGCCGCAAGCGCTTCCGCGGTCTCGGCGGCATCCGGAAAGCGGTGCGCAAGCAGCGCCAGCGCATGGCTGAGATCGGTCATGTTGTTGGCGGCGGCAAAGGTCTCGGCGGCGCGCCCCGGTCCTTCGTCGCCCTGGACGAGGTAGGTGAGCGCACTGTTGCGCAGTGCCCGGCGACCGGCGCTTGCGGCGTCCGGGCTGAAAGCGGCCGTGGAGACGAGGTCGTCGGCCAAGTTGAGGAACGTGTCGCGCCCGGCGGCGGCAACGGCCGTCAGGATTTGCTGACGCGCGGCGTGGATTGCATCCGGATCGTTGTTGGTGCCGATCTCGCGCGCGATGTCGGATTCGCTCGGCAGTGCCAGGGCCTGGGAGCGGAAAGCGGGCTCCAGCGTTTCATCCGCGGCAGCGCGGATCAGGCCGTCGATGAGCGCCTGGTCGCAGGTGACCGGCTTTCCGGCGCGAACATTCGCCGTCGCCTCGACCAGATTGCTGAGTGCGATGGCGTTGAGCGCTTGCCAGCGGGCGAAGAGGTCGCTCTCGTGATGCGCGATCAGCGCAAGATCCTCGTCGCTCTGCTCGATGTGTAGGTTGATCGGCGCGGAAAAGCCGCGGTTGAACGACGGCACCGGGCGCGACGGAATGCCGGAGAAGACGACCGTCTGCTTGCGCTCCGTGAGATGCAGGACGTCGCCGGTGATGTCGGCGCCGGAGACCGCGGAAAGGTCGGCTTCGCTGCCGCCTTCGAGCAGCAGGCCCATCTTGAGCGGAATGTGCATCGCCTCCTTGGCACCCTGTCCGGGCGTTGCCGGAACGGTCTGCTCGAGCGATAGGGTGAAGGTCTGCTTGGCGGCGTCATAGGCGCCCGAAGCGGTGACCAGCGGTGTTCCCGCCTGATGGTACCAGAGGGCGAACTGGCGGAGGTCGCGACTGCTTGCCGCTTCGAAGCAGGCGACGAAATCCTCGATCGTCACGGCCTGGCCGTCATGCCGGTCGAAATAGAGGTCCATGCCCTTCTTGAACAGATCGCGGCCGAGGATGGTGGCGATCATGCGGGTGACTTCCGATCCCTTTTCGTAGACGGTCGTCGTATAGAAGTTGTTGATTTCGCGGTATTTCGTCGGTCGCACCGGATGGGCGAGGGGGCCGGCATCCTCCGGGAACTGCTCCGACTTCAGGTGCCTCACTTCCGCAATTCTCTTGACCGCCCGCGAGCGCATGTCGGCGGAGAATTCGTGGTCGCGGTAGACCGTCAGGCCTTCCTTGAGGCAGAGCTGGAACCAATCCCGGCAGGTGATGCGATTACCGGTCCAATTGTGGAAGTATTCGTGCGCGATGATCGCCTCGATATTGGCATAGTCCGCATCGGTCGCCGTTTCCGGGTCGGCGAGCACGTATTTGTCGTTGAAGATGTTGAGACCCTTGTTCTCCATCGCCCCCATGTTGAAGTCGGAGACGGCGACGATCATAAAGATGTCGAGGTCGTATTCACGGCCGAAGGCGTCTTCGTCCCACTTCATCGAGCGCTTGAGCGCGTCCATGGCGTAGGCCGCGCGTGGTTCCTTGCCGTGTTCGACATAGATCTTCAGTGCGACTTCGCGGCCGGACATCGTCGTGAACGTGTCTTCGACGACGCCGAGATCACCGGCGACGAGGGCGAAGAGGTAGCTCGGCTTCGGATGCGGATCGAACCAGGCGGCGAAATGACGGCCGTCGCCTATGTCGGCGCCGCCGAGATAATTGCCATTCGACAGCAGGAGCGGAGCGGATGCCTTGTCGGCGATGATGTTGACCGTGTAGACGGCAAGCACGTCGGGACGATCGGGAAAATAGGTGATGCGGCGGAAGCCTTCGGCCTCGCACTGGGTGCTGTAGATGCCGTTGGTGCGGTAGAGCCCCATCAGCTGCGTGTTCGTCTCAGGCGAAAGCAGGGTGGTGATGGTGATTTCGAAGGGGGCGGCTTCCGGCAGGCCGCGGATGGTCAGCGTATCGTCGGTAACATCGTAGAGGGAGGCCGCGAGCTCTTCCTGGTCCAGCAGCAAGCCGGTCATCTTCAGTTCGTCGCCATCGAGCAGCAGCGGCGCCGACGCGTCGACACCTTCGCGACGATGGAAGATCAATCGGGCTTCGACCTTGGTTTCCTTCGGATCGAGCTCGAAGGTCAGATCCACTCTCTCCAGAACGAAGTCGGTCGGCCGATAGTCTTCCAGATGAATGATCTGGCCAGTATTTGTCCGCATGGTCAGTCCCGCTTGCGCCGTTCTACTGGAGAATTTGTAGTGGGCGCCTGTGATGGTGAAAAGGCCAAGGGGCGAAAAGTCGGATAATGCCACACGATTGTGATGCCGGCGACCGCACTTTCGACAGAAAAGGCATGGTTTCCGATGGTCTTCCCGCTCCCTTATCGGATAGACGTGTATCGAAGTGGGACTAACAAGACATGAATTGGAAAGGTTTTTTTCGCCGCGGCTAAAGAAAGGCCTGACGTCGTTTTGCCAAACGTCAATCGATCAAGAAAAAACGCTATTCATCACGAAGTTTGATCCGACTTTGTTGCCGAGCGTCGCTAATGTGACGAAGTCCTGCGGCGGGGTTCTCCGCTGAAAAATCTCCAAACCAGCCCTCGTGTCTGCTCTGGCCGGCGGAGGCTGTTCGAAAAGTGCCCTCAATGGATGCGGAAGTCGAAAGCCCGATGAAGGGGATCCTGTTCAAGGTCCTTTCCGTCGTCATTTTCGTTTGCATGTCGACGCTGATCAAGGCGGCCGGAAACGAGATTGCCACCGGCCAGATCACCTTCTACCGCTCGGCCTTCGCCATGGTGCCGATCCTCGGTTATCTCGCCTTCCGCGGACAGTTGCGCGATGCCTTCAAGACCGCGGATTTCACCGGCCATATCGCGCGCGGCTTCGTCGGCATTCTCGCGATGAGCTTCGGCTTCTATGGGCTCGTGCACCTGCCGCTGCCTGAAGCCATCGCCATCGGCTACGCCATGCCACTGATCGCCGTTGCCTTCGCTGCGCTGTTTCTCGGCGAGACGGTGCGGCTTTATCGCTGGTCGGCGGTGGTCATCGGGCTGGTCGGCGTGATGATCATCACCTGGCCGCGGCTGACCCTTTTCCGCGAAGGCGGCTTCGGTTCGCTGGAGGCGCTGGGTGCTGCATCGGTGCTGATTTCGGCAGCCCTCGGCGCGGTTGCGATGGTGCTGGTGCGCAAACTCGTCAAGAACGAGCGGACCCATACGATCGTGCTCTATTTCTCGCTGTCGGCCTCGGTCTTCTCGCTGGCGACGCTGCCCTTCGGCTGGCCGTCGATCTCGCGCGAGGCCTTTCTGCTCCTGATGGTCGCCGGCTTCTGTGGCGGTGTGGCGCAGATTCTTCTGACCGAGAGCTACCGCCATGCCGACATGTCGACGATCGCGCCGTTCGAATATACTTCGATCGTGCTCGGCCTGATCATCGGCTATTTTCTGTTCGACGATATTCCGACGGCAACCATGCTGATCGGCACCGCCATCGTCGTCGGAGCCGGCATCTTCATCATCTTCCGCGAACATCGGCTCGGCCTCGAGCGCCGGGGCGCCCGCAAGCACATGACGCCGCAGGGCTGAGGCGAAGCGCGCGTTCATCTTCCGTCGATGACACTTACGAGTGCTGTTTCTCCCAGGCCGGAACCGTGTCGTCATCGATCAGCGGTTCCTGCGCCATCTGCTGGGCAACAGGGCTCGTCACGTCAGGCCCGGGTGTCGGCACCACGCTCGTTGCCTGGAAATCGGTCTTGGCAACCAGACCCTTGTGCTGTTCGCGCTGAAGGATACGCCAGGCGGCATAGCCGCCATAAAGGGCGAAATAGACGGCGAGAACGAGGAACAGCGCCGCCGGGCCAAAACGGTCCATGACCGGGCCGACCATAAGCGGGCCGGAGATCGTGCCGAGCCCGTAGGTGATCATCAGGCCGGAAGACGTCTCGACATATTCGTTCGGTTTGGCGAGGTCGTTCGCATGCGCGACATTCAGCGCGTAGATCGGAAACAGCACCGAGCCCACGAGTGCAGCGATGACGTAGAGGACCGCCGGTTGGCTGCCGATCGACGCCGACATCACCAGGCAGGAGACGACGCCGACGATGCCGCAGCCGACCATGACGATACGCCGGTCGATCTTGTCGGAGAGGCGGCCGATCGGGATCTGTGAGATCGCGCTGCCGGTCAGGAGCGAGGCGAGCAGCGTCGCACCCTCGGCGGTGGAAAGACCGATCTTCTGCGTGAAGACGCCACCGAGATTGAGCCACGCACCGGACAGTGCGCCGGCAAGAAAGCCGCCAACGACAGCGACCGGAGAACGGCGGAAAAGCGCAGGGATATCGAACTTCGCCTGCGCTGGTGGCGCGGGCATCGGCGAGGAGGAGAGCGCCGTCGGCAGCAGCGCCAGGGAAAACAGCACGCTGCAGAGCATGAAGAGCGACGTATTGGTCGGGTCGCCGAGCGGCACCATGTATTGGCCGCCTATGGTGCCGACCATCGTGGTGATCAAGTAGAGCGAAAACAACAGACCGCGGTTTTCGTTGGTGACGCGTTCGTTGAGCCAACTCTCGATCACGAGATAGCTGCCGGAGATGGCGAAGCCGGAGATCGCCCGAAACACGATCCAGGCGTGCCAGTCGACGATGAGACCGCAGAGCAGGATCGCGATCGATAGCAGCGTGATCAGCGCGGTGAAGACGCGTACATGGCCGACCCGCAGTACGAATTTCGGGGTGACGACACAGGAGAGCGTAAAGCCGACCGTATAGCCGGTGGCGATGACCGAGACGGTCAGCGTCGACCAGTTCTCGGCGACGGAGCGCACGGGGATCACATAGCTCTGGAGGCCGAAGGCGACCATCATGAGCAGGGTCGATACCATCAGGCTGAAGACGGAAGCGAGGCTGGCCAGCATCGGCGCTCCTGAAAACGTGGCACTTCGCCATCGAAGCCGATGACGAGCAAAGCGCAGGTGGAGCGAGGAACGGTCTGGCAAGGGCCGGATGAGCCTGACACTCCTACAACGCCGCGCGTCTTATCAGACGCGCGAAGGTCGCTGTAGCACTTTGATTTGCTGCATGTCTTCGTCCTTAAATCGAGGCCGATTTAAGGACGAAGACATGCAGCAGGTCGGGACGAGTGTGGCTCTATCCAGTTTTTCGGGCGCTGTCGATTGCGACAGCCGATGGCAAAAAGGCGGTACGCCTCTTTGTCGGCAGCACCTAGAGCATCCCGCTTTTCAAGTGGAATCGCTTGAAGCGGAAAGATGCTCTGGAAACGAGGTGTTAGAGCGACCTTAGTGCGTTCATCTGAACGCACGGCGTTCTAGTCATCTGGAACTGAAGTTCATTACATTGTACGCTTTGCCTGTTCATGGGAGGTTGAGCAATGGCAAATGCGACTGGCCGACCGACGGCACCATTGATTTTGAGCGAGGCGGAGCGGGAGTATTTGGAGCGGCAGGTGCGTAAGCATCGCGTTGCTCGCTCCATGTCAGAGCGGTGCCGGATCATTCTTCGCTGTGCCGACGGAATTGCGAGCAAGGTCGTTGCCGGCGAACTCGGCGTGCATGAACATACGGTTGGCAAATGGCGGCGGCGCTTTCTTAAAGATCGGCTCGATGGCCTGCTCGACGAAGTTCGCCCTGGCCGGCCCCGCACGATCGGCGATGATCAGATTGCTGCTGTGATCGAGCGCACGCTGCGTTCTACGCCCACGGATGCGACCCATTGGTCGATCCGCTCGATGGCAGGAGCCGCTGGTTTTTCGCACACGACGATCCGCCGGATATGGAACGCCTTCGGCCTGCAGCCCCATCGCACTGAGACGTTCAAGCTGTCCAGCGATCCCTTGTTCGTCGATAAGGTCCGCGACATCGTCGGTCTTTATCTGTCGCCTCCCAATCGGGCGCTGGTTCTCAGCGTGGACGAGAAGAGCCAAATCCAGGCGCTCGATCGCGAGCAGCCAGTGCTGCCGATGATGCCTGGCATGCCTGAACGGCGTACCCATTCTTATGTTCGGCACGGCACGACGACATTGTTTGCAGCACTCGATGTCGCCTCCGGCTTTGTCATCGGCAAATGCTACAAGCGGCATCGGGCCACCGAGTTCCTGGACTTCCTGAAGCAGATCGATGCGAACGTGCCGCCCGATTTGGACGTGCATATCGTGATGGACAACTATGCAACGCATAAAACTGCATCGATCAAGAACTGGCTGATGCGGCGGCCACGCTACCACGTGCACTTTACGCCAACCTCGGCCTCCTGGATCAACCAGGTCGAACGCTGGTTTGCGGAATTGACCCGCAAGCAACTACGACGTGGCGTCCATACTTCGACAGCTCAACTCGAAGCCGACATCAAAAGCTTCATCGAGCGCCACAACAAAAACCCCAAGCCATATCGCTGGACCAAATCCGCAGACGACATTCTCGCATCCGTCAAGCGCTTCTGTCAGAAGGTCGACAACAGCTTATGACACGAATTTCGGATTCAGATGACTAGTGTCCTGATTCAGAAGTTTCTGCCGATTTGTTTTGCACATCGGCGATTTGCAGGGTTGCCAGGCAAAAGCGTTTGATGGTGGCGAGGATATCGTCTGCCGATTTGGTCCATCGGAACGGTTTGGGATCGGTGTTGACGGCGTCGATATAGGCGGTGATTGCCGCCTCCAATTCAGCGGTGGAGCGGTGCACGCCGCGCCGGATTTGCTTTTCGGTCAGGTTGGCAAAGAAGCGCTCGACCTGGTTGAGCCATGACGCCGCCGTCGGGGTGAAATGAATGTGCCAGCGGGGCCGCTTGAGAAAGAAGCTGCGGATGGCGCTGGTCTTGTGGGTGGCGTAGTTGTCCATGACGATGTGGATATCAAGGTCTGGCGGCACGTTGGCTTCGATTTCGCGCAGGAATCTCAGGAATTCCTGCGCGCGGTGACGCTTGAAGCAGCGACCGATGATCTTGCCGGTGGCAGCGTCGAGCGCGGCGAAGAGCGAAAGTGTTCCATGCCGGGTGTAGTCGTGGCTGCGCCGCTCGATCTGGCCGGGCCGCATCGGCAACACCGGCTGGCTGCGATCGAGTGCCTGGATCTGGCTCTTCTCATCGACGCAGAGCACCAGCGCCCGCTCGGGCGGGTTGAGATAAAGGCCGACAATGTCGCGCACCTTCTCGACGAATAGCGCATCCGAAGACAGCTTGAAACTTTCGGCGCGATGCGGCTGCAGCCCGAAGGCCGTCCAGATGCGATGGATCGTCGAGGGCGCATGTCCGACCGCCCGTGCCATCGAACGCAGGCTCCAGTGGGTGGCGTCCGGCGGTGTCGTCTCCAGCGTCAACCGGATCGTCTCGGCGATCTCTTCGTCGCCGATCTGGCGCGGCGCGCCGGGACGCGGCTCGTCGTAAAGCCCATCGAGCCGCTGCTCGGCGAAACGCCGTCGCCATTTGGCCACCGTGTTCGGCATCGTGCCAAGCCGCGTGGCAATCTCCTTGTTCTCAACGCCGTCCGCGGCCATCAGCACGATCTGGGCCCGCCGCGCCAGGCCCTGCGCCGTGCCGCGGCGGCGAACCAATGTCTCCAGTTCACCGCGCTCCTCACCCGTCAAGACAATCGCAACCGCCGCTTTGCCCATCGATCATCCCCTTCTCAAACAGGGAAAATGATCGCACAAATTTATCGATCAGGACACCAGTTCGGCAGCAACGGGCTCACAGCCACGCGATGGGCGCGGCGCGCATCCTTCTTGGTGCTGAGAAGGGTGTATTCGCGCGAGGCGCGCACGGCAGTGCCAATGTCGGAGATCGAATCGAACAGGACCCTGAGGCTCGCGATGGGCTTCGTCATGGTTTCGTTCCTTTCATCGTCGCCGGCTAATTATGCCGACTTGTGCACGCGATACGCGGTCAAGCGTATCGCGTGGGGATCAGCGCTGGATGAAATCGGCGAAAATCTGCGCCGGACGGGTGGTCCGAGCAAGGCCGATCGCGGTCATCTGCTCATTGGCTGCCGTGCCGAAACGGTTGAACGGCGTCCGTTGGGCAGCACCGGTGTGACGGAGCGTCTCAAAGCTGCTGTGGATCGGACGAAAGCGGGCAGTCATGGTTCAATTCCTTATCCATTCCTCCCGTGCCAGCATATTGCGCTGCAACATCGCGTTTTGCAATGCGTCATAATGCGCCGCTGATATGCGCAAACCGCATGGCTTTCTTCATTCTTTGTTCATAAAGCAGGCCGACGCGTTGGCGCCGTATGCGCGTAAGGCGTTTTGGTGCGGATCAGCCGTGAATCCGGGCCTTGAAGGCAAGCAGGTCCTGCCAGGCGAAGCGCTTGTTGACCGGCGCGGTCACCAGATCCTGCGGGTGCAGGGTCGCAAGGGTCGGCACCGTGATGCCGCCGATCGGAAGCTCGCGCCATTCGCCGCGAAGCTGATGGATCGTATCGCTGCCGCCGAAGAAGAAGCGGGCGGTGAAATTACCCAATAGAAGCAGGTGTTTGGGTTCTGCAAGGGCGATCTGGCGTTCGATGAAGGGACGGCAGATATCGGCCTCGCGGGCCGTCGGTACGCGGTTGCCAGGCGGGCGCCAGGGCACGACATTGCTCAGCAGCACGTTTTCGCGGGCAAGACCGATGCCGGCGAGCATGCGGGTCAGCATCTCGCCGAGGCGTCCGGCAAAGGGCTGGCCGTCGCGATCGTCGTCGGCATAGGGCATCGGACCAACGACCATGATGCCGCTTGCCGAGTCGCCCTCGGCAAAGACGAGATTGCGGGCACTGTTTCTGAGGTTGCAGCCGGCAAAACCTTCCATCGCAACCCTGAGCTCGGCGAGCGATCGCGCCGATTCGGCGGCAAAGCGCGCCTCTTCGATCGCCTGCGCATCGGGAATGGCAACGGCAGGGGCGCTGACGGCCGGAGCCGGTGCGCGGTTTTCCCGGGATTGTGGCGGGGCAGCCGCGGCTGTCTGGCGCGCTGCTGGTTGCGTGGCGGGCGCCTCCGCACGGTTGCTGGCCGTCGCGGTGCGCGCATTGCTGCGCGCCGCCTTCATGGCCTCGAACTCGGCGAAGCGGTCGACCGGCTCCTCTTCCAGCAGCCATTCGACACCCGCATCCGCATGGAAGGCGAGGAGGGCGGCAAGCTCAGCCGGAGAGAGGTCGTGGGCGGAAATCATGGCCGCCAACCTAAACCATAAGCTGGCGGACCGGAACCGCTTTTCCGGCCCTCGGCATTCCTATCCAAGGTCATCGATGACGTCCGGTTCAAGCCGCATTCGCCGTCCAGTGGCCGATGTCCTCATGCTCCCCGATCAGCGCCAGGCCGTGGGCGATCGACAGCAGTTCGCCGCCGCTTTCGATGCGGTCGGCCTCGAAGCGACGCTCGAAGATGCTGCGCACGGCAGGAACGAAAGACGTGCCGCCGGTCAAGAACACCTTGTCGATCGACCCGGGCGCCGTCGCGGTCGACTGCAGCACGTCGTCGAGTGCGCCTTCGATGCGGGCGAGTTCCGGCGCGATCCAGCCTTCGAAATCGCTGCGGCGAACCGTTCGGCGCGACATTTCGCCGAGCGGGGCGAAATAGAATTCGGTCTCGTCTTCTTGCGACAGCCGCATCTTCGTCGCCGAGATCGCCTGATAGAGCGGGTAACCTTCGTCATGCTCGATCAGGTCGACAAAGGCTTCGAGCTTTTCCGGCTCCAGACTCTGGCGCACGAGCTGCTTCAGATCGGTGAAATCTTTCAATGTCTTGAAGATCGAAAGCTGATTCCAGCGACCGAAATTCGCGTAATAATTCGACGGCACTTCAAGCAGCTTGTCGAAGCTCTTGAAGAGACTCCCCTTTCCGATGAGCGGCGAGACGACGTTGTCGATGATGCGGAAGTCGAAATGGTCTCCGGCGACACCCACGCCCGAATGGCCGATCGGCGTCGCCGTCAGGCGCCCGGCCTTGGTCTCGAATCGGATCAGCGAATAGTCGGTCGTACCGCCGCCGAAATCGGCGACGAGGACCGTGGCGTCCTGCTTCAGGTTCTGGGCGAAGTAAAAAGCGGCCGCCACCGGTTCGTAGACGTAGTGCACCTCCGGGAAGCCGAAGGCAGAAAGGGCTGCGCCGTAGCGTTCCAGGGCGAGCGCCGGATCGGGGCTGGAGCCGGCGAAGTGCACCGGGCGGCCGACGACGATGCGGCTATACTGATCCATCCAGCCGTCGCCGGCATAGTCGCGCAGCTTGGTCAGGAACACCCGCATCAGGTCCTCGAAGCTGTGGCGCTTGGCAAAGACCTGCGTGCCCTGGAAGAGGGGGCTTGCGGCAAAGGTCTTGATCGACTGCAGGAAACGACAGTCGCCCGGATTGTCGATGAAGGCGCGGATCGCGGCCTGGCCGGCCTCGACCTTCAGTGCCTGGGCACCAAGATTGGTGTCCTTCATGAAGGAAAGTGCGGTGCGCATGGCGTCGGTCGTGCCGGCAAGGCTGTCGAACCGCATCGAGTGGGTGGCGTCGCCGGCGGCAACGGCAAGCACGGAATTGGTGGTGCCGAAGTCGAAGCCCAGTGCCTTGGCCATATGGTGGTCTCCTTGCGTCTGGCGTCGCTGCGCCGCCCGGAGCAAGCCGGCGGCGCGCAACGCAACATGAAATTTTGTCGGGCCATTTCCGCATGTCAGGCGGCCGGCACCGAAGGCGGCAGAAGACACGTCGTCCGGACGCCAGGGGGGCGCCTTCTCGAGTGCCGTTTGCAAATGGGATGAGCCGGCGCGAACCGCCGGAAGGGTGTGGCGGCCTCGTGGCATGGCTCTTCGGCAAAAGCAAGGCCGAATGGCTCATAGCGTCGGTACGCGACAAAATGGTGTATTTACGTTTACGTGCACGTCATATAGACATTTGCCCTAAACTCATGACCTCATGCGCAAAAGCGGGCATCGTCTGTCGCATCCCGGCTCGACAAGCCAAACTGCATTTGCCATGACGGCATGATATATCCTGGGAACTGAACCGGCAGAAGACCGGTGAGACTGGAGAGACCGTATGACCGAGCAAGATCTGCCCGAACGCGAGAGCATGGAGTTCGACGTCGTGATCGTCGGCGCGGGGCCGGCCGGTCTCGCGGCGGCGATCCGGCTGAAGCAGGTCAATCCGGAGCTTTCGGTGGTGGTGCTCGAGAAGGGCGCCGAGGTCGGCGCGCACATCCTGTCGGGTGCGGTCGTCGATCCGATCGGCATCGACCGGCTGCTGCCGGGCTGGCGTGAAGAGGCGGACCATCCGTTCAAGACCGACGTGACGGATGACCACTTCCTGTTCCTGGGCCCTGCCGGCTCGATCCGCCTGCCGAACGTCCTGATGCCGCCGCTGATGAACAATCACGGCAACTACATCGTTTCGCTCGGCAATGTCTGTCGCTGGCTGGCCACCAAGGCGGAGGAACTCGGCGTCGAGATCTATCCGGGCTTTGCCGCAACCGAAGTGCTCTACAACGACGAAGGTGCCGTCATCGGTGTCGCCACCGGCGACATGGGCATCGAGCGCAATGGCGAGCCGGGCCCGAACTTCGCCCGCGGCATGGCGCTCTTGGGCAAATACACGCTGATCGGCGAGGGCGTGCGCGGCTCGCTCGCCAAGCAGCTGATCGCCAAGTTCAAACTCGACGAAGGGCGTGACGTCCAGAAATTCGGCATCGGATTGAAGGAGCTCTGGCAGGTCAAGCCGGAGAACCATCGGCCGGGCCTGGTGCAGCACTCCTTCGGCTGGCCGCTTGGCATGAAGACCGGCGGTGGTTCGTTCCTCTACCATCTCGAAGACAACCTGGTGGCCGTCGGCTTCGTCGTGCACTTGAACTACAAGAACCCCTATCTCTACCCGTTCGAGGAGTTCCAGCGCTTCAAGACCCATCCGGCGATCCGCGGCACCTTCGAGGGCGGCAAGCGGCTCTCCTATGGCGCGCGCGCGATCACCGAGGGCGGCTACCAGTCGGTGCCGAAGCTTTCCTTCCCGGGTGGCGCACTGATCGGCTGTTCGGCCGGCTTCGTCAACGTGCCGCGCATCAAGGGCAGCCACAACGCCGTCCTGTCGGGCATTCTCGCGGCCGAGAAGCTGGCGGCGGCGATCGCCAACGGTCGCGCCAATGACGAGCCGATCGAGATCGAACGTGGCTGGCGCGACAGCGCCATCGGCCAGGACCTGAAACGGGTCCGCAACGTCAAGCCGCTGTGGTCGAAGTTCGGCACGGCGGTGGGCGTCGCACTCGGCGGCTTGGACATGTGGACCAACCAGCTCTTCGGCTTCTCCTTCTTCGGCACGTTGAAGCACGGCAAGACCGATGCGCAGTCGCTCGAGCCGGCATCGCAGCATCAGAAGATCGACTATCCGAAGCCGGATGGCGTCTTGACCTTCGACCGGCTGTCCTCGGTGTTCCTGTCGAACACCAACCACGAGGAGGACCAGCCGATCCACCTGCAGGTCAAGGACATGGGGCTGCAGAAGCGCTCCGAGTACGACATCTATGCCGGTCCGTCGACGCGCTACTGTCCGGCCGGGGTTTACGAGTGGGTGGAGAAGGACGGCAAGCCGACCTTCGTCATCAACGCGCAGAACTGCGTGCACTGCAAGACCTGCGACATCAAGGATCCGAACCAGAACATCAACTGGGTGCCGCCGCAGGGTGGCGAGGGTCCGGTCTATCCAAATATGTGATATCGGTTGGTCCTCATGGAACGAAGAAGAGCGGCGCCGGTCTCCCGGCGCCGTTTCTCTTTCATACGCGGTCGACGAAGTCGGCGATGCGGGCGCCATCTCAGCCGCGCATTGCTTTTCGAACGCCCCGGCGACGCTATTTGGCCACCCGCTGCGGTAACCGGGTCCGGGTGTCACGCCATTACCAGCGCAGCAAACAGTCCTCACTCGCGCCTCAGAGTTGTTCAGGCATTGGGAAAGGCACTCGTTGACGCAAATGGAAAAGTCCTTGCCGGAAAACCCCGTTAGCTTTCATGGTGTCATCGGCTCGACGCCGACGAATCTGCAGGCTTTCGGTCCCTGTTGTTTCGAGTTGGACCGAGCTTGTGACGCTGTCGATCCCTGCGGTGAGATCGGCAGTGCGACGGGATGGACCGCCAAAACAAGGGAACGGAAATGAAGAAGCTTCTTGCAACGACCTGCCTGGCTGCAGGCCTCCTTGGCCTCGCTGGTACGGCCTCTGCCGCCGAATGCGGCGACGTGACGATCGCCAACATGAACTGGCAGAGCGCCGAGGTGCTGGCAAACGTCGACAAGATCATCCTGACGGAAGGCTACGGCTGCAACGCCGACCTGGTTGTTGGCGACACGGTGCCGACGATTACCTCGATGATCGAAAAGGGTGAGCCCGATGTCGCGCCGGAGGGCTGGGTCGATCTGCTGCCGGACGTCGTCAACCGTGGACTTGAGGAAGGCAAGCTCGTCGGCGCGGCGCTCGCGCTTTCCGATGGCGGGGTCCAGGGCTGGTGGATCCCGAAATACATCGTCGATGCCAATCCCGATATCAAGACGATCGACGACGTGCTGAAACACAAGGAACTTTTCCCGGATCCGGAAGATTCCAGCAAGGGTGCCGTGTTCAACGGCCCGCAGGGCTGGGGCGGAACGGTGGTGACGACGCAGCTCTACAAGGCCTATGGCGCTGAAGCCGCAGGCTTTACCCTTGTCGACACCGGTTCGGCCGCCGGCCTCGACGGCTCGATCGCCAAGGCCTACGAGCGCAAGCAGGGCTGGGTCGGTTACTATTGGGCGCCGACCGCGCTTCTCGGCAAATATGAGATGGTGAAGCTCGAGCACGGTGTGCCGGCAGACCCGGCAGAATGGAAGCGCTGCAACACCGTTGCCGATTGCCCGGACCCGAAAAAGAACGATTGGCCAAAGGACAAGGTGCAGACGCTGGTGACCAAGGCTTTCGCCGATCGTGCCGGCCCGGCCATGGACTACCTCAACAAGCGTGCCTGGACCAACGATACGGTCAACAAGCTGATGGCCTGGATGACCGACAACCAGGCAAGCGGCGAGGAGGGCGCCAAGCACTTCCTCCAGGAAAACCCCGATATCTGGACCAACTGGGTTTCGCCCGAGGTTGCCGAAAAGGTCAAGGCCGCGCTCTGATCGCAGGGATTGAAACAACAGGCGGCGCGCCGGTTACGCGCGCCGCCACTCGTTCGACGTCCGGCAACAGCAAAACAACAATCGCGGCCGGTGAGATGTGAAGGGGAAATGGAATGGACTGGTTTACCCAGTTTCCGCATATGGATGACGAGCGCCTGCGGGTGCTAAAGAAGGCGATCGATGAGGGCTTCCGCACCTTCACGCGCACCTACGGCGACGGTATCGAGTCCTTCTTCGAGCCGCTGCAGTTCTTCCTCATCCAGTCGGAGCGCTTCATGACGAAGACGCCCTGGCCGATCATCCTGCTCCTGGTCGCGGTGATTGCCTGGGTCGCGAGTCGTAACTGGAAGATCGTCGCCGGCTGCATCGGCACGCTGCTCATCATCGGCTATTTCGACATGTGGGACGATACGATGAAGACGATCTCGATGATCTTCGTCTGCACCGTGCTGTCGATCGCGATCGGCATTCCGATCGGCATCGTCATGTCCCGTTCGGACCGGTTCCAGAACATCGTCAACCCGATCCTCGACGTGATGCAGACCATGCCGAGTTTCGTCTATCTGATTCCCGTCGTCATGCTGCTCGGCATCGGCAAGGTTCCGGGACTGATTGCCGTGGTGATCTACGCCATCCCGCCGATGATCCGTCTGACGAATCTCGGCATTCGCCTGGTCGACAAGGACGTGCTGGAGGCAGCCGATGCCTTTGGTTCCTCCGGTTGGCAGAAGCTCAAGAACGTCCAGATGCCGCTGGCCCTGCCGACGATCATGGCCGGTATCAACCAGACGATCATGATGGCGCTCGCCATGGTGGTCATTGCCTCGATGATCGGCGTTCAGGGACTTGGCCAGCCGGTGCTGAAGGCGATTGCCAACCAGTATTTCACGCTCGGCATCTTCAACGGCCTCGCCATCGTCGGCATCGCGATCATCTTCGATCGTGTCAGCCAGGCCTACGGTCACCGCCTGCAGAAGCATCGGGAGATCATCCACGGCTGAGCCCGAGCGAGCGCTACAAGTTGAGGCCCCGGAGTGCAAAAGCGCCGGGGCCTTTGTCTTATGGGAAACGTCCTGGCTCAACTGCGGGCCGAAAGAATGCCGGTTGAAAGCGCCACGCCGGCAGCCGTGATGATCGCAGCCAGGATCTCGAACGGACCGATCTGTTCGCCGAGCAGGACGGCGCCGCCGATCATCGCCAGCACCGGGGTCAGCGCGGTAAAGGCGGCAGCCTGCGTGCCGCCGAGGCTCTTCACCGCAAAGCCATAGGCGACCATGGCGACGAGGCCGGAGAGGATGCCCTGGCTGGTGATCTGCAACGCGATCTCCCTGACCGGAACGCCGGCAAGCGTGCTTCCGAAACAGGCGACAAGCGCCAGGTGGATCAGGAAGGACCAGACGGCAATCAGGGCGCTTCCCTGCAGTGGGCTGAGCCCCGAACGTCGGAAGGCGTGGGTGTAAATCGCCCAGAGCGTCGCCGCCGCCGGAAGCAGGGCGTAGCCGATCCAGCTTGTTGGGGCCGAGACGGCAAGGCTGCGCGTCAGCAGGATGGCGACGCCGGCGACGATCGCAGTGAAGCCGATCACCCGCATCCGGTCGGGTCGCTCACTGAAGATCGTTGTGCCGATCAGCGCGGTGGCGAGCGGCATCGAACCGCCGAGAAGAATGCCGACCGAGGACGCAGGTACGGAGTGGATCGCGAAGGCTGCGACCTGGAAGAAGGCAGCGCCGGAGCCCGCGACCATCAAAGCGAGCAGCCGGATCGGCAGGTTGCGCGGCAAGAGGCCGGTTTTCAGCCACACCGGCGCAAGCACGAGCGCCGGAACGCCGTAGCGGATAAGGCCAAGGTCGATCGTGCCGAGCGCGGTGCCGGCCGTGTGGCGGGTCGTCAGGATCCAGCTCGCCCAGATGAGGACGGTGACGAAGGCGCCGGCGTAGCCGGCGGCGGCAGGCGTCGTGCTGCCGCGATCGATTGTGATCGCAACCATTTGAATTTCCTTCCTGATTTGGATATCCCAAGCTCTTGGGCCGGAAGGAAGACTACGTCTGAAAGGCCGCGCATGTCCTTGCGATTTATGGCCGTAATCGACTATCATTCGCAACAATGTGCCAAAAGTAACCTGAAAAGCTTGCGATCATGCCAAATCTTGATAAGTTCGATCTCGCCATCCTCAAGATCCTTCAGGAGGATGCGCGTGCGACGAACGTCGAGATCGCCGACAAGGTCAATCTTTCGCCGTCGCCTTGCCTGCGGCGCATCCGCAATCTGGAAAAATCCGGCATTCTGCGTGGCTATCGGGCCGATATCGATCGCAAGGAGGCCGGCCTCGGGCTCACGGTCTTCGTGGAGATTAAGGTCGGCCGCCACAGCCGCGAAAACGCTCAACTGCAGCAGGAGGCGCTGCTTGCCATTCCCGAGGTGGTGTCGTGCTTCCTGATCTCGGGCAATGCCGACTTCCTCGCCGAGGTCGTCGTCGAGGATCTCGCGGCTTACGAGAAGCTGCTGACCGAGACTTTGCTGGCCTTGCCGGGCGTGACCGACATACGCTCGAACTTCGCGATCCGGTCGATCAAGACGGGCGGGCCGCTCAAATTACCTGAGCCCCGGTGAACGGCGATTCTCTGCGGATCTCCGGGGCGGATCGGCACGCGCTCGATTCCCGTTAAGTTTCGGTAAGGTTCTGGAATTGACCGCAATCGCGATTATCTGATCGCGGTAAGCAGCATTGCCGCGGCAACGGAGCCAGTGACCCATTCATGAAAATCAAGGCGATCTTCAATCGTGATGGCGGAACCTTCCGCACGACGGATATGGCGGCCTATGGCCGGAAGGTCGAGGAAGTCTTTCACGAGGCGGGGCACCAGGTCGAGATCGCAGCGGTTTCCGGAAGCGAGATGCGCGAGACCCTGGAGCGCACGTGCCGCCGCGACGATCTCGATGCGATCCTCGCCGGCGGTGGCGACGGCACGATTTCCGCGGCCGCCGCGGTCGCGTGGAAGAACAGCATGCCGCTTGGGGTCGTTCCCGCCGGGACGATGAACCTCTTTGCACGCACGCTGAAGCTGCCGCTCGACATCTGGAAGGTGCCGGAGGTGCTGGCAAACGGCGTGATCATCGACGGTGACATCGGCAGTGCGAATGGTCGGGCCTTCGTGCACCAGTTTTCCATGGGCCTCCATGCCCGCATGGTGCGCTATCGCGAGTCCTTCAGCTTTCGTTCGAGGGCAGGAAAAATCGCCGCAAGCACCCGCGCGGCGGTCGGCGTTATTCTCAATCCCCCTGATTTCGAGATCGAGTTCGATGTCGACGGCCACAAGGAGAGCCGTCATGTCTCGGCGGTCTCAGTCTCGAACAACCCATTCGGCCGCTATAGTCTGCTGTATGCCGACGACATCACGGCCGGCCACCTTGGCTTCTACACGGCGCCGCCCTTGAGCCCGCCGGGCGTGGCCAAGCTCGCTTTCGATGTCATACGCGGCAAATTTCGCGACAGCCCGCTGATCACCGCCATGAGCGGTTATGCCCTCGACCTGCATTTTCCGAAGGTGGAGCGCAAGATCAATTGCGTCATTGACGGTGAACTTCTGCCGATGGGCCGTGACGTCGCGCTCCGCATTCACCCCGGTGAACTCAAGCTGCTCGTTGGCGCCGATCGCGACGGATCGGCGATCCAGAAGTAGCCGAAGCCATAGCGATCCGGCAGTTTGCCATGGAGATAGGGCAGGGCGAGTTGCTGCGGCTTCATTGCCGCCTCCGGTACGCCGAGCGACCTCAGGAAGTCGAGGAGCCCTTCAGGTGGCGGAGCATCGAGCTTGCCGTTATCGCTCCAGACCACGAGAAGCGGCCCGGCCAGATGCTCGATCGGGGGGCTGCTGCTGTTGCCGGGGACGAAAACCTTAGCGCCATGCAGGCGCGTGCGCACATTACCGCCAAGCAGCTTGTCCGCGGCGATGACCATCGCCGGCTCGCCTCCCTGCTGCCGAGCGACGGTTTCGACAAGGGTACTATAGGGAATGCTCAGCCTCGACAATTTGCCGAACCAGGGGCGAACGACCGCGCGCGCCGAGACGATTACCAATGTGGTGACGATGATGAAGGCGACGAGCAGCAGGAAGGGGCGGACGCTGCGTGCGGTGTCGACGTCGGAAGCCTCCACCTTGAGAGCAAGGTAAAGCGGCAGCAGGACGAGAAAGAGAACCAGCCACTTCTCGCGCATGTGGGTGGCGCCGACGGCCAGCATGATCAACAGCACGGCGCCGAGGCAGAACAGCAGCATGCGCCCGATGACCCGCGTCCAGGGGTTCCCGGCGCGCCAGATGGCCGGCAGGTCCTTGCGGAACACCACAGCGAAGACGACCAAGGGAATGGCGGCGCCGCGAAGCGTGGCGGCAACCAGCGCAACAATTCCCTTGAGCGCCTTGCTCAGGTAGCTGGTTTGCTGGACCGTTCCCATTTCATTCAGGGTATTTCGCGAGGCGGCGCCGAGATTATCCAGGATCCAGTAGCCGTGCGGCAGCGCAATCAGCGCGCAGACGGCGACCGCAACCAGGATGCGCCAGTCGAAGAGCCGGGCGCGAAACTTCGGCTCCGGCAGAATCGCAAGGACCGCGGCGGCTGGGACGAGCGCGAAGTTGTACTTCGAGATGACGCCGATGCCGACGGCAGCGCCGGTCAGGACGTAGGCAAAGAGGCTCGGCCGCGTCATCGTCCGGATGAAACCGTAGAGGAACAGCGATACGGCAAACAGCGCTGCGACCGTATGCGAAAGGTCGCGCTGTGCGAGCAGGAAAATCGGCGGAAAGGTCAGGACGCCGACCGTGGCGATGGCGGTCAGGCGCCGGTCGTTGAGGATCTCGCGCGCCGCCAGGCCGTAGACGAGACAGCAAAGAAACAGGAGCCCGTTCTTGAGCACCGTCATCGTCGCAAGCGATGGCCCGAAAACCGAGGTGAGCCCGAATTGCAGCCAGTTGTAGAAGGGGGGCTGTGAACCATAGCCGAGCATCAGGAACTGCGAGACGAAGGCTTGTTCCGACTCGTCGATTTCAAGCGATGTGGAAATGGCGAGGCGCAAGCCGATACAGAACAGGAAGTAACCGGCGATCAGCGCAATGACGAAGTTTGGCCGACGGTTGACGACGTCAAGCATCGGCCGGGTCCCGGACGAACACCTGCCGCACGATGTAGTTGGTAGTACCGTCGTCGCGGAAATAGGTTCGCGCCATCATTTCAGCGAGAATGCCTGTCGTGATCAGCTGAACGGACGAGAGGAACAGCATGACGCCGACGATCAGCATCGGTCGCGTTCCGATATCGTTGCCGAGGATGAACTTGTCGAAGCCGAGATAGATCAGGATCAGCGCGCTGAGCGCCCCTGTCGCAAGCCCGATCGAGCCGAAGAAGTGCCCCGGGCGCGCCTTGTATCGCATGAAGAAGAGCACCGACAGCAGATCGAGAATCACCCGGAAGGTTCTGGAAAGCCCATACTTCGACTGGCCATGCTGCCGTGCGTGGTGGGTGACAGGCATCTCGCCGATGCGGCTGCTCGGCACCACGCCGGCGACCCAGGCGGGAATGAAGCGGTGCATTTCCCCCATCAGCTTCACCTGCTTGATGACGGAGGTCCGGTAGACCTTCAGGCTGCAGCCATAGTCATGCAGCCTGACGCCGGTGATCTTGCCGATCAGGCGGTTGGCGCACCAGGATGGGATCTTCCGGAGCAAGAGGCCATCCTGCCGGTTCTTTCGCCAACCGACGAGCAGATCGAGCTCGCGCTCCTCGATTGCCTTGACCATTTCTGGGATATCGGCCGGATCGTTTTGAAGGTCGCCGTCGAGCGTGGCGATCAGCCGCCCGGCAGCAGAGTCGATCCCAGCCTGCATAGCCGCCGTCTGCCCGAAGTTCTTCTGCAATTCGACGATCTTGAGGTCGAGGTTAGGATCGGAAAGGGCCTTTCTTGCATTTGCAAGCGTTCGGTCGGTGCTGCCGTCGTCAACGAGGATCAGTTCCCAAGGAGACGGGAACGTCGCCAGCGCCTCGCGGACCCGTGTAATCAAAGGCTGGATGCTGTCCTCCTCGTTGAACACGGGAATGACGACGGAAAGTTCGATGGAGTACATGGGAACAGCTCGTGCATGCGGCGCCTGCATTTGCCGCAAGATTGGGATTGCGCTTACATAATCGTTTTCTTGCACAGTTATCAGTGATAACCAACGTTCATTCTTGCGTTTCAACACGGGAAATCGAGATCTGATGACTTCGGATTGCCAGTCCGACGGGCGATCCTGGCTCGCCCGCAACCGGATGACATTGCTGTCGGCAGGCGCCATTGCGGCCTACGCGGCCTTCGTCGAATGGTTCTGGGGATGGGCGGCGCTGCTGAGGCAATGGTCCGAGATCGGTTTCGGTTCTGCCGCGTCAGCCCTGGCCCTGCTCGTCGCGACATACTTCATCCGCTGCTACCGCATCTACGACTATTTCCCGAACGAAACGGCGGGCCGCTTCCTACAGCTGCTTCGCGTCACCCAGGTTCACAACCTGCTGAACATCATGCTGCCGTTTCGCGCCGGCGAGACGAGCTTTCCGCTCCTGATGCGCTCGGAGTTTTCCGTGCCGCTTGCACGCGGCACGTCGGCGCTCCTGGTTATGCGCCTGCTCGACCTGCACGCCCTTCTCGTCGTTGCCGCCGTTGGCCTCGTCCTCGACCGTGGGTCAGCCGCCCTGTGGATCGCGTGGTTGGCTGCGTTCGTCTCGCCGCTTCTCCTTTTTCTTCTGAAGGATCAAGTGATTGCGCTGGCGCGCCGGCTGTTGCCGACAAAGCTCGATGCAATCGTCGACGAATTGGAGGCGGGTGTCCCCGCCAACATCGTTGCGTTCCTGCGCGCCTGGGGCATGACCATCCTCAACTGGGCGGTCAAGGTTATCGTTCTTGCCTGGGTGCTGGCCTTCATGGGCGTCGCGCCGTTGGCCGCCTGTTTCGGCGGTGCGCTCGGGGGCGAGCTCTCCTCGGTGCTGCCGATGCATGCGCCCGCGGGTGTCGGAACCTATCCGGCGGCGATCGCGGCCGGTGCGGTATCCTTCGGCGCGGCCGCCGATCGCGCCGGACTGGAGCAACTGGCGGCCGCCGGCGTCAACGCACATCTTTTGATCATCGTGTCCGCGGTGGCGGGCACGATCTTGTCGATGGCGTTGGGGAGAAAACGCTGAGCAATCCCGGGGAAGTTTGACTTGAGCTTCCCGCCGGGACTGCGAGGGTTCCAATGATTACTGGAACGAGGTTTCGTAGAAGCTTCTGAGCTTGCGGGAATGCAGCTTCTCCGGCGGCATGGACGCAAGCTTCTGCAGCGCGAGGATGCCGATCTTCAGGTGCTGGCTGACCTGCGTCTTGTAGAAGGCGGTTGCCATGCCCGGCAGTTTCAGTTCGCCATGCAACGGCTTGTCCGACACGCAAAGCAACGTTCCGTAGGGCACGCGGAAGCGGAAGCCGTTGGCGGCGATCGTCGCCGATTCCATGTCGAGCGCAATGGCGCGCGCCTGCGACAGGCGCTTGACCGGGCCGCGCTGGTCGCGAAGTTCCCAGTTGCGGTTGTCGATGGTCGCGACGGTTCCGGTGCGCATGATCTGCTTGAGATCGTAGTCGCGGTAGCCGGTGACCTCGGCAACGGCATCCTGTAGCGCCACCTGGACTTCGGCGAGCGCAGGCAGGGGGATCCACACCGGCAGGTCGTCGTCGAGCACGTGGTCCTCGCGCATATAGGCGTGCGCAAGCACATAGTCGCCAAGGCGCTGGCTGTTGCGAAGGCCGGCGCAGTGGCCGAGCATCAGCCAGACATGCGGCCGCAGCACCGCGATGTGGTCGGTGATCGTCTTGGCATTGGACGGGCCGACGCCGATATTGACCATGGTGATGCCGCCGTGCCCCTTCTTCTTCAGGTGATAGGCAGGCATCTGCGGCAGCCGGGCGAGCGGATAATCGGTCTCCGGCCTGTCGGAGCCGGCCGGCGTGATGATGTTGCCGGGCTCGACGAAGGCCGTGTAGCCGTTGCCGCCTTCGGCCATCTGCTGGCGGGCCCAGGCGCAGAACTCGTCGACGTAGAACTGATAGTTCGTGAAGAGGACGAAATTCTGGAAGTGCGTGGCGCTCGTCGCGGTGTAATGGCTGAGCCGCGCCAGCGAATAATCGATGCGCTGGGCCGTAAAAGGCGCGAGCGGCGAGGGTTCTCCAGGACCCGGCTCGTAGGAACCGTTGGCGATCTCGTCGTCGGTGGTCGTCAGGTCGGGTGCATCGAACAGATCGCGCAGCGGAATGTCGATGGTGTTTGCGGCCGACGCCTCCACATAGGCGCCCTCGCCAAAGGCGAAGTGCAGGGGGATCGGGGTCGCCGATTCCGAGACGGTGATGCCGAGGCCGTGGTTGCGGATCAGATGCCCGAGCTGTTCCTTCAGATAGTGCCGGAAGAGCTTTGGCCGGGTGATCGTGGTCGTGTAGACGCCCGGGGCGCTGACATAGCCAAAGGACAGACGGGAATCGACGTGGCCGAAGCTGCTCGTCTCGATGCTGACCTGAGGGTAGCAGGCGCGATAGCGCGTCAGGGGCTTGTCGGTTTTCCCCAGACCCTCGAAAGCTTCGCAGAGGAACCGCGTATTACGCTCGTAAAGCGCCTCGAGGCAATCGACGGCAGCGGCGGGATCGTCGAAGTACTGCGGCTCGAAAGGCTGAGGCGTTGCGACGGAAAGGACGGAGTGTGAAGAGATTCGCTTGTTCATGTCGCATTATAGGCTGCGACTTCTGACAAGCAAACGACAAGATATCGGTGCACACAACTGTGTCGCGATAGGCGTGTCGATGGGCTCAACGCGGGCTGGCAAGACGCCGCCATAGGCGGCATAGGCCCGCCCAGCCGCCGGACTGTCGATCAGGGTGAGAAGTCAGGCAAAAGTTGTGGCGAATCTCACGGCATCTTTCCTTATCCAAAGGAAACATGCAGCTATTCAAAGTGCTGCGACCTTGGCGCCTTGAAAGACGCGTGGCGCCGGCGGAGTAAGAGGACAGGAAAGCGACGCCGAGCGCAAGCCGGAAAGAACAAAGGGGCGCGAGGCCCCCTTTTCATGCGATTCCGTCTGGCTGTCCCGCCTCAGGTCATGGACTGGCGCTGCAGGGTCACGAAGAGGACGAGGCCGGCGCCCTGCTTGCCGATGCCGGCGCCGTTGGCCTTGGAGTAGGCAAGCGCCCCGACCGGTGCCATCAACAGGCCGGCCAGTGCAAGAACGCGCAGCGAGAGAAACACGGATGTCGAAAGAGCGGCCAGCATGTTCGTCTCTCCATCAGATCACGAGGTGATCGGTTTCACTTGGCGTCGGAGCAGGGCGCAGCCCGTCTCGTCCGGGGTTAGAGTTTGGCCTGGCAGTATTGCGCCGTGTGTGCGGTGCAATCCGTCAGCGAACCGAGGTAGGTATTGCTGCGGCGACGTTCGGTGTCCGCGCTGACGGCAGCGGCGAGAGTTACAGCGAAAACGACCATCAGAAGGCTGATGATGGTGAGGCGCCGAGCAAGGATATCCATGGTTCTGTCCGTTGTTTGGAGGCAGGTTCAAATCGATTGAGTGTGTTTTCGCACACCCAAACTGAATTGATGCTGAGATGTCCGTTCATCTGGCGTTCATCTTCGGTTGCATTTGGGCCGCTGTCGCGCGCGCCGGGAAATGCCGAGCCTGGCGGAACAGAACGGCCAAGCCGATGGACAGCACATGCAAAAGGGCGGCCGGTGGCCGCCCTTCCGAATTGCTAATTTTCCTGGCCGCCTCAACGAGCGCCTAAAGGCGCGTCCACGTCTGCGACTTGCAGAGCACTTTCAGGACGCAGCCCTTCATCTTCAGCGAATTGCCGTTGACGGAGCCCGAACCGCTATAGGTCTTGTCGGTGTCCGGATCGGTAATTTCGCCCGAATAGCTGCCGTCGGTGCCGGACAGGTTGCCGATACGCTTGCCGGCATGCTTGCCGGTCTTCAGCGTCACGCAGAACGCACCGCCACAGGGGGCGATCTCTGCAGTTGCTCCGCTTGCGGTCTTCCAGTTGCCGACGATCGATTCTGCCGCTGCCGCCGTCCCGGCAATGCCAAGGGCGAACGTCGCGGTCATGAGCAAGGTTCTTATCATTCCAGTCCTCCAGATCGAGGCTGCCGGCGTGGTCCGCTCCGCCGGTAGCTCTTGAGATGTCCTCGTGTGCAAAGGCAGGCTCCTCACCGCCGCGCGCACGATAGCTTACGCGCACGTAAAGGTAAACAAGCCCAATGACGGCTTTCGGTGCTTTTCTTGGCCGTTGCAAGCAGGTCGAAGCTACGAATTCCTGGCGGTTCCGCCGCCGTCGATCTTTTCGTGGTTAGCGTTTGGTTGAAATCGGCAGTTGAATTTTTCGTAAATTTTGAGGCGAATGCGCCGGATTCCCGGCCTTCCGATGTTTAACAAAAACTCAAGTTTACCAAGCGTTTGAACTTTGTTTGTCGCAAATTAAGCATGCATTTTAAGCGCGCATTGAAAGCCCTGCTGCATATTGGAGCCATAAGACGAGCGGACAAAAACGCTCCGACAAACCGCCGAAGACGACGCCGCAAAAAGACGGTGCGCTCCGGAAAGGCCCACCAAGAGGCAAGGTCGAACAGGGACCAAAACAAGTGCTGATCTGGAGCATGGCCCGCTCCAAACGGGCGGGCCGCTTCGGAAAAACCAACCAGGCAAGACAGGGACAAGACAATGGCACGCTTTGATATGCAGATTGCTTCGGATGCCGCGATGGGTGGTGACAACCAGGCGGAAATCTTCTGTGAAATGGGTCTGGCCTATGCGACCGGCCACGGACGCCCGGTCGATCTCGTCGCCGCCCACAAGTGGCTGAACATCGCCGCGATCAAGGGCTGCGACCGCGCCGTCGACCTGCGCGCCGATCTGGCGATGACGATGAGCAAGGTAGATCTCGCCGCAGCCCTTCGCGCCGCTCGCGAATGGATGACGGTTCATTGAGCCGATGCGGCGGCACTCAGCGTGAGCGCCGCCCGACAGCAGGAATCTGAAAGCACGATCAGGCGAGCTTTTTCAGAACCTCGGGCAGGGCGGCCGCAAACAGGGCCATCTCCGCTTCCGGTCCGGTGCTGACACGGATGCAGCGGTTGAGGGGCGCCACGCCCGGCATCCGGATGAAGATGCCATGGTCGTTCATCAGTGCATCGACGATCGCGCGGGCATGGACGGCATCCCGGCCGCAGTCGATCGCCACGAAATTGGTGGCGGAGGCGAGCGGGGTTAGGCCGTTGTCTGCGGCAATGGCCGCAATGCGCTGGCGTGCCGCTGCGATCTTCGCAATTACCTCCTTTAGATAGTTCTGGTCCGCGAGCGCGGCCATCGCTGCCGCGACACCGATCCGGTTCATGCCGAAATGGTTGCGGATCGTGTCGAAGGCCTGCGCCGTGCCCGGCGTGCTGATGACATAGCCGACGCGCGACCCTGCAAGTCCGTAGGCTTTCGAGAAGGTGCGCGTGCGCACGACGTTCGGGCGATCGATCAAGGCATCGATGGTCGGCAGGGACTCGGCCGGCGCCGTCTCGCAATAGGCTTCATCCAGGATAAGGAGCGTTGTTTCCGGCAAGGCCCGGGCGAAGTCGACGATGCGCTCGGCCGACCACCAGCTTCCCATCGGATTGTCGGGATTGGCGAAATAGACGAGCGGCGCATTTTCCCGCTTCACCGCCGCAAGCAAAGCTTCGAGGTCTTCTCGGTCTTCTGCATAGGGTACGGTAACCAGCCGACCGCCATGGCCGACGACGTGATAGTTGAAGGTGGGATAGGCGCCGAGCGATGTGACGACCGGCATGCCGGGCTCGATCACCATGCGGACGATCTGCCCGAGCAATCCGTCGATGCCTTCACCGATCGCGATATTGGCCGGCGTGGTGCCGAGATGGGCAGAGATTGCCTGTCTCAGGTCGTGGTTTTCCGGGTCGGCATATTTCCACGTTCCGCCGGCCGCTTCATTGATTGCCGCCAAGACACTCGGGGCCGGACCGAACCCGCTTTCGTTGGCGCCGATGCGCGCGGCGATGGCTCGGCCACGTTGCCGTTCGATTGCCTCCGGGCCGACGAACGGAATTGTGGACGGAAGGGATTGGATGAGCGGCGTGAAGCGAGAAAAAGCGGACATGCTGGAGAATGGGCCCCGTTCGAAGAAAGTCCGGGGAACTTAGCGCAAGCTGCCGCAATTCGGAATCGCCCTGACGAGAAAAGCTGCCGGAATTCCGCTGTTCATCGCGGTACGCGGCCGCAGCCCTGCAATCAGCGTGATTTGGCCGCCTTGCCGTTTTGTCCGGTAAAGAAATCCTGCCGGATGATCTCGCGCAGCAAGGTCTGTTCGATCGGCTTTATGAACTGGACACCGATGCGCTCGCCGTTGCGATAGACCTCGGCGCAGCCGATCCTGAGCGGCGTGCCGATGATGTGCAGATAATAATGTTGCGACAGCCCGATGGTGGTATCGACCGCAAAGCTGGCTCCGCCGCGCGATATGTCGATCATTCGGCATGGCCGGACCGAGACGCCGCCGAGTCCCGGCCGTACCGACGTCACCGTCCCCGCGTGTGCGACGGAGAAGCGTTCGTAGCGTCGCTCGTAGAATGGCGAAGGGACGCAGGAATACATTGTCTGGTGCAACATGCGCTATTCTCCGCCAGAGCCGGATTGCGCATGCGATCGTCTCCCGAACGCATTCGGCAATCCAGGACAATTCATTTGCCCCACATCGCAGTGGCCCAACTCCACCAATGATAGAATCACTTTCGCAGGAGAAACTTGCAATCCCCTGAAATCGATCACTAAAAATCTAATGTCGCGCGTTTTGCGTTGAGAATCAGAGGCTGCCGCTGGAGAACTGGATTCGAATGAGGCGTCTCAAGAAATCCGGCGACAGCAGCATGTTGAAGCGCACGCCGAGTTCGGTGCCTTCTCGATGAACCTGCGAACAGCCGATTTCCTCCTTGAAACCTTCGATTTCCAGAAAGAAATGTTTCGGCAGCGGGATCGCAGCATTGAAGTCGAGCATCGCGCCGGCAATCGAGATGTGGCGCAGCAGGCATTGATACTTGGTCTTCACTTTCAGCTGTTGACCAATGACGAGGATACGGCAGGGCCGCTCGATGAAATAGTGCTGATGCGTCGTTGCAAGCTGGCCGGGCTTTCCTTCCGCGACATGCATCTTCATGGACATGGCAAGCTCCGAGACCGACAGCCCTTCGTAACCCTCGCAGCATCGTCATCGATGGAATCGACGGCTGTGCCGCTATCATGTCTCAGCTAAGTGCATCGACTTGCTTCGACCTTGCGCTCTGCGCACGCGTATCACGGAGTAAATTATGACGCCTGCGTACATTGAAAGCCCCCATCTCATACGTAATACTTTCGCCAGGCATGATCGGAGCGCCCGATGTGGTGATTCCGAGGGGCAGATGGGCGAGGGCATCGTCGGTCGTTCAAGCCGGGCAAGGCGAAGAACGATGGTCGGTGCCGGAGGGAATGGCATGTTCACGGGGCATTCGCGGCATTGGCTGCCGCTCTCTATTCTTTGTATCGCGTTGTTTGTGCCGATGGCGGATGCATGGGCCGCCAAGCGCGTCGCGCTGTTGATCGGCAACGAGAAATATGAAGCGACGTCGCCGCTCAACAACCCCGCCAATGACGTGGAACTGATGAAGGCCTCCTTCGAGGACGCCGGTTTCGATTCGGTCACGACGGTGCACGACGTCGGTCGCCAGGACATGGTCAAGGCGCTGCGCGAGTTCGAGGATCTGGCGACCGGCGCCGAGGTGGCGATCGTCTACTATTCCGGTCACGGCATGGAGATGAACGGCGCGAATTTTCTGCTTCCCGTCGACGTGCGACTGAAAACGGACAAGGACGTCGAAGACGAGGCGATCGGCCTCGACCGGGTTCAGCGTTCACTCGAAGGCGCGACCAAGCTCAAGCTCGTCATCCTCGACGCGTGCCGCAACAATCCCTTTGAACAAAGCATGACGCGCTCGATCTCGACCAGGGCGGTCTCGCGGGGCCTTGCGCGCGTCGAACCGGAATCGGCCGACCTGCTCGTCGCCTTTGCCTCCAAGGCCGGCACGGTCGCACTCGACGGGGAGGGCAAGAACAGCCCCTTTGCCACGGCACTCGCCAAATACCTGACCGAGCCGGGCGTCGACGTTCGCATTGCGCTTGGCAAGGTGCGGGACGAAGTGGTGTCGGTCACCAATCGCGGCCAGGAGCCGTTCGTCTATGGGTCGCTCGGTGGGGCGCAGATCTTCCTCAATATCAAAGAGGTGAACATCAACATCACCAACAATGGCGGCCAACTCTCGCCAAACAGCCAATCGGAAGCAGCCGCCGACTGGCAGAATATTCGCGACCTCGCCGACAAGGATCTGATCGCGGCGTTCCTGGCGAAGCACGGGTCGGATCCCGTGTACAGGATGCTCGCCGAAAAGAAGCTGAAACGCCTGACCGAGGCCGAGCAGACGTCGAGTGTCTCACCCGACGAGATTGCCTGGGAGGCGCTGAAGCAGTCGACCGATGCCGCGGCGTTGACGCGCTTTATCGAGCGCTATCCGGATAGCAGGCACAAGGCCGAGGCCGAGCAGCAGATCGCGGCGCTGGAACCGCAAAAGGGTCTCAACGTCTCGCCGACCGGCAAGGACACGCAGGCCTCGCGCGATTGCTACCTGCTCGCAGGCGAGCCGCAATCGATGCCGGGCTTCCTCGGGGTCAACTTCCTGAAGCTCGATTCCGAGCGGGCTTTGACCGCCTGCGCCCAGGCCGTCAACGAGAATCCGGACGATATGATGCTCGTCAACATGCTGGGTCGGGCGCAGGATGCCGGCCGCAATTATGTTGACGCGCGGCGCAACTACCGGAAGGCCGCCGACGGCGGCAATTTGTATGCGCTGACGAATCTCGCTTGGTTTTCAGTCTATGGGACCGATGGTCCGGTCGACGTCGACCAGGGCAAGCGCATGTTCGAGCAGGCAGCCATGGGCGGCAACGCCTACGGCCAGGCGTCCCTCGGCTGGCTCTACCGTGAGGGCTATGGCGGCATCACACAGGACTTTGCCGAAGCAGCCAGATGGTATGACCTGGCGGCCAACCAGGGTTATGCCAACGCGATGGCGACGATGGGGTGGTTCTACCGGGAAGGGCTTGGCCTTCCGAAGGACCTGGCGCAATCGCTGTCCTGGTACAAGAAGGCGGCCGAGAGCGGTGACACCAATGCGATGTCCTCGCTCGGCTGGGCCTATCAAAACGGGTTGGGAACTGAGCAGAACTACAGCGAAGCGAAGGTCTGGTATGAGAAGGCGGCCAATATGGGCGATTCCTATTCCATGGCATTGCTCGGCTGGTTCTATGACATCGGCAACGGTGTCTCGCAGGACTATGTGCAGGCACGCACCTGGTATGAGATGGCAGCGAATGCCGGCAGCGCCTACGCCATGGGCAACTTGAGCCGACTTTATGATTACGGCCTCGGCACCAAAGCGGATGCGAAAGAGGCGGTTCGCTGGGCGGCGGCGAGCATCGAGGGTGGCGATCCGGCCAAGCTTGAAGAATTGCGGACGCAGCCCAACAATTTCACGCCGGACTTCCGCAAGGAAATGCAGGTGCTGCTTAGGGATCGCGGTTATTACGGCGGCCCGATTGACGGCGACTTCGGTGCCGCCACGCAACAGGCGATCGAGCGTCTCGCAGGCAAGTCTTGAGACATAAGAGATAAAGGCGCCTCATTGCGAACGAGAATCAGACGTCGGCGGGTTCCGGCGCTTCCTGCTGAGCGGCAGGTGCCGCCTGTGGCTAAACGCGCACGCTTGCTTCTTGCCGGGCAGGCCCACGCGGAAAATGAGGGGAATTGCCGGAAAACGACAAAAAAATCTTGCATTGGCCGTTGAGTGACACTAGTCAGGCGCTAACGGAGAGGTGGCCGAGTGGTCGAAGGCGCTCCCCTGCTAAGGGAGTATACCGGAAACGGTATCGAGGGTTCGAATCCCTTCTTCTCCGCCATCCCTTTCTTGTCCGGCCCGGAGACATAGGTAACAGAACGTACCTAAGACATGGGTGACAATCTCGTGCCGGACGGATTGTCGATGGTTTGCGATACCTTGCTTCCGTAAAGACAGTAATGATGGCTCCCGCCAACTTGGGATGGCGCAGCGAACCGAGTGCGGGAACCGATCCGTCGGCGCATCCCAAGATCCGCAAATTGTTTGGCGCAACGCCACCGGGCTTTCCGGCAAGTCGGTCAGACCGTCGACTCTCTCCCCTCTCTCGTGCGCGCATCAACTCTTTTCGAGATCTCTGTCGGTTTGTTCGCCCATTGACGTCTTCTTTCCTGCGGTCGGCGGCCGCGATTCTCGCTGGGTCAGAATCAAGGATGCGTTTCGTTTGCGAATCTCGGCATTGATTCTGATGATTCTTTCGGTCTCGAACCGTCCGTCCCGTTCTCGTTTCCTGGAGAGATTGCTGTTTTAGCCGTTCGCCGCCGAGGTGGAGTCGGCATTTGTGGCCGCGCTTTCCCCCATTTTGGGCAGCTTTCTGCCTCTTTCTGAAACAGGCCGGGCGTGCGCGCCTTATGCTAAACCCCTGCCAGCAAAGGGTTTTCTTAATGGTTTGTTAATTTTCTCAAGGGGTCTGCGGCGATTTTGTGTCGTTTCAGCAACAGGGTTCGGCGAAGGGCGATGCAAAGCACGTGATCTCGCTAGTTGGACGTTGCGCCGATGATCCGGTCTTGTATTTTCAACTCCGGAAGCAAGGGCGGTTGATCGTCCGACTTCTTGAACGTTGGGGATGGGGCAGGGAAAGCTGTCCTTCAGCAAAATACCCAGACCCGTTTGAAACTTTTGACTGGAGGTCAGAAATGAACATCAAGAGCCTTCTTCTCGGCTCCGCTGCTGCTCTCGCAGCAGTCTCCGGCGCACAGGCAGCCGACGCAATCGTCGCAGCCGAGCCGGAGCCCATGGAATACGTTCGCGTTTGCGACGCTTTCGGCACCGGCTACTTCTACATCCCGGGCACCGAAACCTGCCTCAAGATCGGCGGCTTCATCCGTTTCCAGACCTCGTTTGGTCGTGATGCTGCTGACAGCCGTTACCGCGAAGGTTTTGATCCGATCACCGGCACCGACGCTTCCACGTCGGACTGGGATGCCTTCTCGCGCGCTTACATCTCGTTCGATGCCAAGAGCGACACCGAGTACGGCACGCTCACCGGCTTCTTCGCTGCTGAATTCAACGCCGACAACGACACCGACGAGGGCGACAGCTTCATCGACGTCGATGAAGCCTACATCCAGCTCGGCGGCCTCAAGGCTGGTTTCTTCTACAACTGGTGGGATAAGGGCCTGAACGGCGAAACCGACTCGCTCGGCAACGTCACCGAGTTCAACTCGGTCGCCTACCTCTATGACGGCGGTTCGTTCCAGGCTGGTCTTTCGATCGACGAACTCGAAGGCGCTACGACGAAGGCTAACGGCATCGGCGTTTCTGGTATCGTTTCGGCCTCGGTCGGCGGCGTTTCCTTCGACCTGCTCGGCGGTTACGACTCTGAACTCGAAGAAGGCGCGATCCGCGGCTTGCTATCGGCTGACCTCGGTCCGGGTGTCTTCCAGCTCGCTGGTATCTGGGCTTCGAACCCGAACGCTTACTGGGCTGCTTCCGAGTGGACCGTTGCAGCTTCGTACCGCTGGAACGCCACCGAAAAGCTCGCTATCACCCCCGGCGTTCAGTACTTCGACAACCTGCAGACCTCGCTGGTTGACTTCGGCAACGACGACGCATGGCGCGCTGGTGTAACGGTTGACTACAAGATCACCGAAGGTCTGGCGACCCGCGTTTCGGTTCAGTACGAAGATGCTGACGACGCTGACGACCAGGTATTCGGCTTCGTCCGCCTGCAGCGCGACTTCTAAGATCGCCTGACTTTGGTCAGAAGAGAGAAGCCCGGCTTTCGAGCCGGGCTTTTTCGTTGTCTCGAAGCGTCGCAATGGGGTGGTCGTCTCAGTCAATCCTCGGCGGATCTCCAACGGATGCACGCCAATGTCATGAAATTCGATCGTCAGCGCGTGCTGGGGCGCCGCTTAGGTCGAGCGCGGTTTGGCGCTGCCACAAATGCCGTCGAGAAAGGCGGAAACCGCTTCTCGAGGGCCGTCGAGATGCAGCAATGGCGCATGCCCCTGGCCTAGCGCGGTGAATTCTACCATTCCCGGATGCCGGTTACGCATTTCCCTGATCGTTGCTTGCGAGAGGAGCCGTGAGTGCTCACCCCTGATAACCATGAGCGGGACCTCTGCCATGGCATCGAACTGGGGCCAGAGATCGGGTAACGGCGTTTCAGCCGTCAGGCCCAGCAATTGCTGTCCGATTGCCGAGTCAAAATCGGCGACAGGCACGCCGCCTTCATCCCGATAGATCGCCCTTGCCATCTGCTGCCAATCGGAATCGCGAAGGATCGGGAAATCGTCCCCATGCAGGGCCTTCAGATAGTCGGGCGCTGCCGTCCAACTTACCGGTCCGGTTGCCCTGTTGAGATAGTCCCGGATGGCCATCAATCCCCCAATTTCGACCACCGGTCCGATGTCGTTGAGAATAGCGCCTTCGATCAAGCCGGGCGCGTCACCGATCAAGCGGTGCAGGATCAGTCCCCCGCGGGACGTGCCGATGAATATGGCTTTATCGATAGCAAAATGGGCGCAGGCGGCGATGACGTCGGAGATTTCGATTGCAATCGCATAATGGCTCTTGTCGCCGTCTCGCTCCGAGTTGCCGCGGCCCCGATAGTCGAGGGAGACCACGGGATGTCCGCCCCCGGGCGAGGATGCGACAAAGGTGGCGAGTTCGTGAAAATCGCGGCTGTTGCGCGTAAGCCCCGGCAGGCAGACGACTGGTATCGCCTTTGACGGCCGAGGCTCGGGACCGTAGGTCCGTGCGTAGAGTTGCAAGCCGCCGGTCCCGCAGAAGCGGTGTTCGCGAAACGCGCCTTGATCCATCCTCAGTCTCCTTCAAAACCGGTCGGATCGTAGCCGTTGAAGGGGAAAGGGCAAGCGGTGATGTCGGAGAGCATTCTGGCGAGCGCCACAGGGCGTGCGGTCGCCAATCACACCTCGGGGAGCTACCGCGGCGATTCATCGTGATACTTCGGCAAGGAAACCATCGCTCTCACAGGACCGATGGCTGGTCATTAGGCATCATGCCTTGTCAGTAGGGCGAATAGCACTGACGCCTTGGGCCGCCATAGGGCTGATAGGTATTGTCCCAGGCTCGATAGGACCGATAGCGTGCGTAGCACCAGCGCGTATGGGCGCTGCCACCGTTATAATATCTCGGCTGACTCAACAAACCGCCGACGATCGCACCCGCGGCGAGACCACCGAAAAATGCGCCGAAATCATTATCGTGGTGGCGATAGTATCGGCGATAACGGTCGCGATAATAGCCGTCCCGATAGTATCCGTGTCGATCCCAATCACGATAATAGCCGCGCCGGCCGCCGCGTTCGCAATAGGGGAACGGGCAACTGGGGCGATTCTTGCGCGCCTCGCCGCGCTCGTATGGGAACTGCACCTTCTGGACGTCGGTCGACTGAGAGGCAACCTGCGGAGCGGTGGGGAAGGCTTCGGCTGGCGGGACACTGCTCATCGCCGTCGCCAACGACAGGGCAATCATTGTCAATGTCTTCATCGCGCTCACCATTTTCCTTCAGGAAAGATCGGACCTTCAGGAAGGAAATGGCTGAAATCGTCGTTTGTGCCGGCAGCGTCTATCACAATTGCTTGATCGCGGCATCTGAACTCAAACTATTGCCGCCCCATTCTCAGATCTTCGACGATGTCGGCCGTCTGGCCGAGCCTCGACTTGTAGACCTGATAATTTTCCATGACCCGCTGCACATAGTTCCGCGTCTCCTGGAAGGGGATGCGCTCGATCCAGTCGACGACTTCGTCGATCGGCTTGCCGCGCGGATCACCGTAGCGGCCGAGCCATTCCGGAACCCGGCGCGGACCGGCGTTGTAGGCAATGAAGGTCAGAATGTAGGAGCCGGCGAAGCTGCTGATCTGTTCCCCGAGATAGTGGGCGCCAAGCGTGGCGTTGTAGCCGGCGTCGCTGGTCAGCTTATCCTGCGAATAGGCAAGGCCATAGCGGCTGGCGACGCTCTTGGCGGTTCCCGGCATCAGTTGCAGCAGGCCGCGGGCATTGGCCGTCGAGATGGCTGCAGGGTTGAAGGCGCTTTCCTGTCGCGCGATGGCATAGGCCAGCGCCTTGCCGGAGCCGTCGATATTGGCGGTCGAAGGGATCACGCCGACCGGGAAGGCGAGGGCGGCGACATCGATGCCACGTCCGAATGCAATCTTGCCGATCTGGAGCGAAAGCTGATGGTTGCGGGCCTTCTCTGCCCGCGCCGAAAGCAGCGCGAGTTCGCCGGGACTGCTCAGTTCCTCGGCAAGCGCACGGTAGATACTGTCGGCGCGCCAGGCGTGGCCGGCGCCTTCAAGCCGGGTGATTGCACGCACCGCTTCACGATTTTCAAATCTTGTTTGATCATCTGCCGTCGGAGCGGGGTAGGTGACGTTCAGGGTCTTGCGGCCAAGTCGGGCGGCGGCCAGTTGCCCATAGAATGTTCCGGGGTAGCGTGCCGCATTGGCGAAGCACTCGCTGGCATTGCCCGGTCCGCCCGCCTCGGCCGATCGGCCCAGCCAGTACCAGGCGCGCGAAGCGGAAAGCGGGCGGTTGGAGACCTCGAGGATACGGCGAAAATGGCGAGCGGCGGTCGCCGGATCTTCCATGCCGCGAAGCGCATACCAGCCCGCATGGAATTCGGCATCGACGACATCGGTCGCATCCGTTGCCAGATGACCGGCTGCGATCCGGTAGGCGCCCTTGAAGTCACCCGCGTCAAGCAGGCCCCGGCTGACCACGCGTTGTTCGACCCACCATTCGCCGGGGTTGATGAGCGCCCCTCTGTCCTTCGGCATACGGGCAAGCAACTTGGCTGCTTCCTCGTATTTCTTCTGTTTGCGCAGGAGCTCGATCTGAATGAAAAGATAGGCGGGATCCTTGCGCCAGGAAGGGTCGACCGCCGCGATCAGTGCCTCTGCCTTGTCACTGCCGCGGCTGACCGCTGCCCAGGCGCGATAGAGCGACTGCGCCTTGCCGAGGTCACCAAACCGTTCGGCTTGTTCGACACGGTTGCGATAGAGGAGCATGGCCATGCGTCGCTGGTGATCGGTGGGCGTCAACAGGCCGGAAAACTCCGCCAGGATCCGGGTCTCCATGTCCTTGTCGAGCGCGTCCCGTTGCCAAATTCCGCGCAACCATTTCGCCGCCGCATCCGTTTGTCCCCGGGCGACGAGCGCGCGAGCAAGGATGAGGGTTCCCTCGGTTGTCTCGGGCTGTGTGTTGCCAAAGGCGGCGAGGACGTCGGGTGCCGGCGGGTTTTCGCGATAGAGCGCCCGCTCCGAATTGGCGCGCAGGGATTTCAAGCCGGGCCAACCCTGTAGTTCGCGCTGGGCATCGGCAATCTCATAGGAAGGAATGCCGCGCTGGCCGGAAACTGCAATCGCCCAGGTCAGGATGTGACGGTCGAGCGCGTCGCGGCTCATGGCGTTGCGCACGGCAATCGCGGCCGCGGGCTGCCGGTTGGAGAGGGCGTCGAGTCCCGCCTTCAGATCGCTGTCGATCGGCGCAGCGATTGCCGGAATGGCATTGGTGGTCTCGTCGGCAGCAACTTGAGCAGCCTTGCCAGATTTGTCGGGTCTATGCGTCGGGACCGGTATTCGTCCCGGCGTTTCGGAACCAAGCGCTGGCGATATAAGCAGCGCAGCGCCGATGATGGTGGCGGCGGGCAGGAAAATTGATCCGCGCATCAAGAGGCTGTGTTCCCCGTGTCTCACATTCAACTGCCGCCGGATTGTCTGAGGCAAGACTAGCGGCCAATATTGATCATGGCAATCGTACCTTGTCGCCCAAGCCTGTGGCTGAGCGGGACCATTATGCGGGCCGAACGTCAAGCTTTTGCACGAAAACCGGCGTGAAATGCCGTGTCACGACGCTTGCCGCAGCCCCCTCACATGATTATGGTGCGGCAGTTTTTTAACCGTCGATTACGGCCAAAGCATGAGTGCATTTTGCACCTTTGTGCCGTCAGGAGTTGTGCATGTTCAAGGGTTCCATTCCCGCTCTCGTAACACCGTTCACCGCGACCGGCGCGGTGGATGTGGATGGTTTCGTCGCGCATGTGGAATGGCAGATAAAAGAAGGCAGCCATGGTCTCGTGCCGGTCGGCACCACCGGCGAGTCTCCGACCCTTTCCCATGACGAGCACAAGAAAGTCGTCGAACTCTGCATCGAGGCGGCCGCCAAGCGGGTGCCGGTGATTGCCGGCGCCGGCTCCAACAACACGACGGAAGCGATCGAGCTCGCCCAGCATGCCGAAAAGGCCGGTGCCGACGCGATCCTCGTTGTCACGCCCTATTACAACAAGCCGACGCAGAAGGGCCTCTTCGCGCATTATGCGGCGATCGCCGAGAGCGTGAAGCTGCCGATCATCATCTACAACATTCCCGGCCGTTCGGTCGTGGATATGAGCGTCGAGACGATGGCGGCGCTCAGCAAGGCCTATGCGAACATCATCGGCGTCAAGGATGCGACCGGCAAGATCGAGCGCGTATCCGAGCAGCGCATGGCCTGCGGCCCGGAGTTCGTGCAGCTTTCCGGTGAGGACGCGACTGCGCTCGGCTTCAACGCCCATGGTGGTGTCGGCTGCATCTCGGTCACGGCCAACGTGGCTCCACGCCTTTGCGCCGAGTTCCAGGAGGCAACGCTTGCCGGCGAATTCGCCAAGGCGCTCGCCTACCAGGATAAGCTGATGCCGCTGCACAAGGCGATCTTCATGGAGCCGGGTCTCTGCGGTGCGAAATATGCTCTGAACCGCCTTGGCCGGATGAGCCGCACCGTGCGCTCGCCGCTGTTGTCGACGCTGGAGCCGGCAACCGAGGCAGCGATCGACGCGGCACTGAGGCATGCAGGATTGATGAACTGATGGCGCCCAAAGGAAGCCAGCGCACGGTCAAAAAAGTCGTGGCGGAAAACCGAAAGGCCCGCTTCAACTACGAGATCGTCGACACCTATGAGGCCGGTCTGGTTCTGACCGGCACCGAGGTCAAGTCGTTGCGCGAGGGCAAGGCCAACATTGCTGAATCCTATGCGACGGACGAAGGCGGCGAGATCTGGCTGATCAACTCCTATCTGCCGGAGTATCTTCAGGCGAACCGCTTCAACCATGAAACGCGGCGGCGGCGGAAGCTGCTTCTGTCGAAGCGCGAGGTCAATCGTCTGCAGGGCGCGGTCAACCGGGAGGGCATGTCGTTGATCCCGCTGCGCATCTATTTCAACGAGCGCGGCCGGGCCAAGCTCGAGCTGGCGCTCGGCAAGGGCAAGAAGCTTCACGACAAGCGCGAGAGCTCGAAAGAGCGCGATTGGAACCGGCAGAAAAGCCGCCTGCTGAAGGATCGTGGCTAAGCGATCCGGTCCGCCTGGTCGCCACCGGTCATGCCCAACGAACAAGACCAGACCGAACGTTCTTGGCCGATAGAGTTCGAGGCTCGCGCGACACGCGCCGCCATTGCCTGCCCAAAGTGTTGCACCGCCCTTCGAGCTCTAGCTTGAAAGCGTTTCGCTGATTGTCGCCGTTTTAGATTTCGACGGGGTCGGCCACCGGTTCGGCCGTATGCCGCGGGGTACGTTCGGAAGGCTCGCGGCCGATCTCCGCCCGCAGCGTCGCGAGGTCGATGAAGTGGTCCGCCTGGCGCCGCAGGTCGTCGGCGATCATCGGCGGCTGGGTCGACATCGTCGAGACGACCGAGACCTTGCGGCCCTTGCGCTGCAGCGCTTCGACGAGCGTGGTGAAGTCGCCGTCACCGGAGAAGATGACAAGGTGATCGACGGTCTCGGACTGCTCCATTGCATCGATCGCGAGTTCGATGTCCATATTGCCTTTGATCTTCCGGCGACCGAGCGAGTCGGTGAATTCCTTGGCCGGCTTCGTCACGACCTTGTAACCGTTGTAGTCTAGCCAGTCGATCAGCGGGCGAATTGAAGAATATTCCTGATCTTCGATGAGCGCTGTGTAGTAGTAGGCGCGGAGCAGATAGCCGCGTTTTTGAAAGGCTTTCAGCAGCTTGCGATAGTCGATGTCGAAGCCGAGGCTCTTCGATGCCGCGTAGAGATTTGCGCCGTCGATAAAAAGTGCGATCTTTTCGCGGGGATCAAACATCGTCTTTCCTTTTCAATGCCGGCGCATCAAATGCCCGCTGCCGGCCGATACGCAAAATAAGTCGTTTACATTAATAATTGCTGATATTGCAAATAATGTAGGCTAGGCATTGCATTATTCCAGCAGGGCGCTCGCGAATATAGCTAGTTTTAGCAGTTGCTATAGATCGTCCACATCCCTGGAATGCCTTTTCTACCAGGCGTTTTGGCGTTGCGGCCTATAATGCAACCAAGTGTTTGCGAGTAAGGTTTTCCAGCCCATTTGGATCGCATTTTATCACGAAGTGTGACGTTACGTGAGCGTCACTTGAAGGAAAAACTTGAACTTGCCTTGTTTTGATTGTATCCGGGCGGCTAATTCCAGAAATCGGAGCCGACGAGGCCGTCGCTAGACGGCTGTTTCCGGTTTCGTGTCGTCAATCCGTGCAGCGGCCATGCCGCCGCGCTTCGAGCCCAAAAGGACAGGCAATGGCCCGCGTCACCGTCGAAGATTGCATCGACAAGGTCGATAACCGTTTCGAACTCGTTCTGCTTGCCAGCCACCGCGCGCGCCTGATCTCTCAGGGTGCCGCCATCACCATCGACCGCGACAACGACAAGAACCCTGTCGTTGCGCTGCGCGAGATCGCCGATGAAACGCTTTCTCCCGACGACCTCAAGGAAGATCTGATCCACTCGCTGCAGAAGCATGTTGAAGTGGACGAGCCCGAGCCCGATCCGGCTTCGCTGCTTCAGTCGGAATCGGAGACCACGTTCGCCGAGGTTGCCGAAGATGAGGATCAGCCGGAAGCGATCACGTTCGACCGCATGTCGGAAGAGGAACTGTTGGCCGGCATCGAAGGTCTCGTGCCGCCGGAAAAGAGCGACGACTACTGAGATCCTTCGCGGAACGCCCGTTCCCGCGTGTTTTCAAAGCAGTGCGCCACTCGTATGATTGGCGCACTTTTTTATTGATTTCTTCCAGAGCGGGATGAAGAAAGTGTCCGCGGTTTTCCGCCCGCATTCCGCTCTGGCGTGTGAGAAACGATCACGTTTATGATTTTAGGTCGATCCGACCTGAAATCACCCCGCTCTAGAGGACCGCCAGCGAATGATGCGCCAATACGAGCTCGTAGAGCGCGTGCAAAAATACAAGCCCGACGCCAATGAAGCCTTGCTGAACAAGGCCTACGTCTATGCGATGCAGAAGCATGGCCAGCAGAAGCGGGCAAGCGGCGATCCCTATATCTCTCATCCCTTGGAAGTGGCGGCCATCCTGACGGAAATGCGGCTCGACGAGTCGACGATCGCGGTCGCGCTGCTCCACGATACCATCGAAGACACGACCGCGACCCGCCAGGAGATCGACGATCTCTTTGGCGAAGACATCGGTGCGCTCGTCGAGGGGCTGACGAAGATCAAGAAGCTCGATCTCGTCACCAAGAAGGCCAAGCAGGCCGAGAACCTGCGCAAGCTGCTGCTGGCCATTTCGGATGACGTGCGCGTTTTGTTGGTGAAGCTTGCCGATCGGCTGCACAACATGCGCACGCTCGACCACATGTCGGCGGAAAAGCGGGCCCGCATCTCCGAGGAAACCATGGATATCTATGCGCCGCTCGCCGGCCGCATGGGTATGCAGGACATGCGCGAGGAACTCGAAAATCTCTCGTTCCGCCACATCAATCCAGAGGCTTTCGAGACGGTCACCCGGCGACTGGAGGAGCTTTCCCAGCGCAACGAAGGTCTGATCAAGAAAATCGAGGACGAACTGCGGGAACTCCTTCAGGCTGAGGGCCTGAAGGCTGCGCAGGTCAAGGGGCGCCAGAAGAAGCCCTATTCGGTGTTCCGCAAGATGCAGTCGAAGTCGCTGTCGTTCGAGCAGCTTTCCGACGTCTGGGGTTTCCGCATCATTGTCGATGACATCCCGTCCTGCTACCGGGCGCTCGGCATCGTCCACACCCGCTGGCGTGTCGTTCCAGGCCGGTTCAAGGACTATATCTCGACGCCCAAGCAGAACGACTACCAGTCGATCCACACGACGATCGTCGGTCCGTCGCGCCAGCGCATCGAGCTGCAGATCCGCACGCGGCGGATGAACGACATCGCCGAATACGGCATCGCGGCCCATTCGCTCTACAAGGACGGGGAGGGGAACTCGAACGATACCGCCCTGTCGCCGACCTCGAACGCCTATTCCTGGCTGCGGCGCACGATCGAATCCCTCGCGGAGGGTGATAATCCCGAAGAATTCCTCGAGCACACCAAGCTCGAACTGTTCCAGGATCAGGTATTCTGCTTCACCCCCAAGGGACAGCTCATCGCGCTGCCGCGCGGCGCGACGCCGATCGACTTCGCCTACGCCGTGCATACCAACATTGGCGATACCTGCGTCGGCGCCAAGATCAACGGCCGCATCATGCCGCTGGTCACCCGCCTCAACAATGGCGACGAGGTGGAGATCATCCGCTCGGGCATCCAGGTGCCGCCGCCAGCATGGGAAGAGATCGTCGTGACCGGCAAGGCGCGTTCGGCGATCCGCCGCGCGACGCGGGCCGCCATTCGCAAACAATATGCCGGGCTCGGCTATCGCATTCTCGAGCGCACCTTCGAGCGCGCCAACAAGACGTTTTCGCGAGAAGCGCTGAAGCCGGCGCTGCACCGTCTCGGTCAGAAGGAAGTCGAGGACGCGATCGCCGCCGTCGGTCGCGGCGAGCTTTCTTCTCTCGATGTCCTGCGCGCCGTGTTCCCGGACCATCAGGACGAGCGCGTGACGGTGAAGCCGAGCGCCGACGATGGCTGGTTCAACATGCGCAGCGCCGCCGGCATGGTGTTCAAGCTGCCGGGGCGCGGCAAGGATGCGAACGGCGCGGCCCAGGTCGAAGGGCCGGAAGCGCTTCCAATTCGAGGCCTTTCCGGCAATGCCGAAGTGCATTTCAGCCCCGCAGGTGCCATTCCCGGCGATCGCATCGTCGGCATCATGGAGAAGGACAAGGGCATCACCATCTATCCGATCCAGTCGCCCATCCTGCAGAAATTCGATGACGAACCGGAGCGCTGGATCGATGTGCGCTGGGATCTGGATGAGGCCAATAGCAGCCGCTTCATGGCGCGGATTGCGATCAGCGCCCTGAACGAGCCCGGAACGCTGGCTGAGGTGGCGCAGGCGATCGCGACCAGCGACGTCAATATCCGCTCACTGTCGATGGGCCGCGTGGCGGCGGACTTCAGCGAGCTGCAGTTCGACCTCGAGGTCTGGGATCTGCGTCAGCTCAACCACCTGATCGCGCAGCTCAAGGAACTGCCGAGCGTGTCGATGGTGAAACGCCTCTTCGAGTGAGTCGGTCGGTACGGCTGCCCGCAGCGCTGCCGTGCCCGCTGCTGGGCAGTTCTGCACATGGATGCCTCAATAACAGGCAGGAGATGCATGGCAAAACGGCAAGGCATGCTGCAGACGCATGGCTGCCGCCTTTTCCTGGAACTGGTGGGAAAGGGACCTCTAAACTATCTTCTGTCTCGGGAGGTAAACAAAGAGGTTTGCCATGTTCAATCAGTTGAAGAAGATCACCCGCGCACTGCGCGTCCCCACTCAGGAAGAGCGCGAGCTCGCCTATCTCAACAACTCGGTCGATCGTATCGATCTCGAATACCGTCAGCGTCAGATCGACCGCGGCCTGTTCCGCTACTACTAAGTCGATCGCGTCCCGTCTCGTGGGCGGGATGCTGAAGCTATGCGTTCGATGAATGGCTCGCCTGCGACACGTGCGCGGCGCGCCGGCGGGTTGCAAGCAACGGGCATGACGCCTATCTTGCGGCCAGCAAACAGGCGGACGCGCCGTCTTGTGCCGGGCCACGGCATCCAAGATGCGGTCATGACGGCAGAATGTTATTCAGACGTAGAAAACCGGTCACGATTTCCGAAAGGCTCCGCGCGCTCCTTTGGCCACGCAAGGGCTTTCGGCGTGGCCCGCGCTATATCGCCTTGCGTATCCTGCGGCTCGCTTCGACGCCGCATTCCGTCGCTGTCGGCGTGGCTGCTGGCGTGGCATCGTCATTCACGCCGTTCTTCGGCCTGCACGTCGTCATAGCCGTCGCCCTGGCCTTCGTCTTCTCGGGCAACCTGGTTGCCGCCGCGATCACCACCGCGCTCGCCAATCCGGTGACGATCCCGATGATCCTGACGGCGTCCTATGAGCTCGGTATCGCGCTTTTGGGCGTGGAAAGCGCCCATGCCGCCAGCAGTGCCGATGTCATGCGTATGGTCGAGCACCTCGACCTTTCCGCCCTTTGGGGACCGGTGGTCAAGCCGATGCTCATCGGCTCCCTGCCGCTGGCCGCTGCCGGCGCGCTGACTTCCTATATTGCGGCTTACCATGCGGCTCGCATTTTTCAGAAGCGACGCCCGGCACGCGCCAAAGACTTCGGACCCTTCTCATGATCATAGGCATAGGCAGCGACCTGATTGATATCAGGCGGATCGAAAATTCGCTTTCCCGTTTCGGCGAGCGTTTCGTGCAGCGCTGTTTCACCGATGTCGAGATCGCCAAGTCCGAAGGCCGGAAGAACAGGGCTGCGTCCTACGCCAAGCGTTTCGCGGCCAAGGAAGCCTGTTCGAAGGCGCTGGGCACGGGGCTGGCGCAGGGCGTCTTCTGGAAGGACATGGGCGTCATCAATTTGCCCGGCGGCAAGCCGACCATGAACCTCACTGGCGGTGCGGCGGAGCGTTTGGTGCAGATGCTGCCGCCCCATCACCGGGCGGCCATTCACGTGACGATCACCGACGATTTTCCTCTGGCGCAGGCCTTCGTGATTATCGAGGCGCTGCCCGTTGCCCCGGTTGAGGGAACGGTTTAGAGCATTCCGCTGGATAACCCGGTCCAGGGCGATTGAAGGGCAGGCAGTCTGCAGCATATGAGACCGCATTGTACGCAGTTTGAAGGTGGGATCAGAACTGCAGAAGAAAGTTGAGAGCAAGCCCCGGTGAGGGCGTGCCATGATAAAGGAAGACAAAAGCGTGGCAGAAAAGACAGAAGCGAAGCAGAGCGGCCTCTGGGAAAACGTGAAGGTCGTTATCCAGGCGCTGCTCCTGGCGGTCGTCATCCGTACGGTGCTCTTTCAGCCCTTCACCATTCCCTCGGGCTCGATGATGCCGACGCTGCTCGTCGGCGACTACATCTTCGTCAACAAGTTCGCCTACGGCTTCTCCAAGTATTCGCTGCCGCTCTCGCCCGATCTCTTCTCCGGCCGCATCTTCGCAAGCGAGCCGAAGCGCGGTGATATCGTCGTCTTCCGCTTCCCGCCGAACCCCGACATCGACTATATCAAGCGCCTCGTCGGTCTTCCGGGTGATCGCGTCCAGGTGCGCAATAGCATCCTCTACATCAACGACAAGCCGGTCGATCGCGTGCCGGATGGTGCGTTCCGCGCCGACGACCAGTACGACACGGGCGGAGACGTCCCGGTCTATCGCGAAAGCATGGACAACGGCGTATCCTACGACACGCTCGACCAGTTCCCGGATTCGCGGGGCGACAATACCCGCGAATTCATCGTGCCCGAAGGCCACTATTTCATGATGGGTGACAACCGCGACAACTCGGCCGACAGCCGCTTCGACGTCGGCTTCGTGCCGGCCGAGAACCTGGTTGGCCGCGCCAGCATGATCTTCTTCTCGCTCGGCAACGACACCTCGTTCCGCGAAATCTGGAAGTGGCCGGCGAACCTGCGTTACGATCGTCTGTTCAAGGCGGTCGAATAATGAAGTCGCGGTCGCTGAGCGCGGAGGATCGGGCAAAGCTCGAAACCGTGATTGGCTATCAGTTCGCGGAGAAGGAGCGCCTTGACCGGGCGCTCACCCATTCCAGCGCCCGTAGCGCCAAGGGCTCCAACTATCAGCGCCTGGAGTTCCTGGGAGACCGGGTGCTGGGGCTCTGTGTTGCCGAGCTTCTGTTCCAGACGTTTCGCGACGCAAACGAAGGCGAGCTCTCGGTACGGCTGAACCAGCTCGTCAGCGCCGAAAGCTGCGCCAAGGTTGCCGACGATATGGAACTGCACCAGTTCATTCGCACCGGCTCCGACGTCAAGAAGATTACCGGCAAGGCGATGATGAATGTGCGGGCCGATGTGGTAGAGTCGCTCATCGCCGCCATCTATCTCGATGGCGGCCTTGAAGCTGCCCGCGGCTTCGTGCTGCGCCACTGGAAGGACAGGGCAGTCCGCGCCGACGGTGCCCGCCGCGATGCGAAGACCGAATTGCAGGAATGGGCGCATGCCAAGTTCGGCATCGCGCCGACTTACAGGACGGACGATCGTTCCGGCCCGGACCATGATCCCCGCTTCACGGTAACCGTGGAGATTTCGGGGATCGCGCCGGAGACCGGGATCGATAGGTCCAAGCGCGGCGCCGAGCAGGTGGCCGCCATGAAATTGCTGGAACGCGAAGGCGTGTGGCGGAAAAACCCCGCCGGAAATTGACGGAAAAAATGACGGATATGGATAAAGATACGGCCGCCGAGGGCGCGCCAACCCGCTCGGGTTTCGTGGCGCTGATCGGCGCGACCAACGCAGGCAAGTCGACTCTGGTCAACCGCCTCGTCGGTGCCAAGGTGTCGATCGTCAGCCACAAGGTCCAGACGACGCGCGCCATCGTGCGCGGCATCGCCATCCACGACAACGCCCAGATCGTCTTCATGGACACGCCCGGCATCTTCAAGCCGCGCCGCCGGCTCGACCGTGCCATGGTGACCACCGCCTGGGGCGGCGCCAAGGATGCGGACGTGATCATGTTCCTGATCGATAGCGAACGCGGCTTGAAGGGCGATGCGGAAACGATCCTCGAGGGGCTCAAGGAAGTGCACCAGCCGAAGATCCTCGTGCTGAACAAGATCGACCAGGTGCGCCCCGAAGACCTCTTGAAGCTGGCGGCCGCCGCCAACGAGACGATCAAGTTCGACCGCACCTTCATGATCTCGGCGCTCAACGGTTCCGGCTGCGACGACATGATGGACTATCTCGCGGCCGCTCTGCCCGAGGGCCCCTGGTATTATCCGGAAGATCAGATTTCCGATCTGCCGATGCGCCAGCTTGCAGCCGAAATCACCCGAGAAAAGCTGTTCCTGCGGCTGCACCAGGAGCTTCCCTATTCCTCGCATGTCGAAACCGAGAAGTGGGAAGAGCGCAAGGATGGCTCGGTGCGCATCGAACAGGTGATCTATGTCGAGCGCGAAAGCCAGAAGAAGATCGCGCTCGGCAAGGGTGGCGACGCGATCAAGGCGATCTCGACGGCATCGCGCAAGGAGATCTCCGAGATCCTCGAGCAGCCGGTGCACCTCTTCCTGTTCGTCAAGGTGCGCGAGAACTGGGGCGACGACCCCGAGCGCTTCCGCGAAATGGGCCTCGAATTTCCGCGATAGGCCTGGCCGCACTGGCCCGCTGCAATACGACGTTGGCGCCTGCACAGGACGGGCGCCGCATTGTGGCGGCATACGCCTGTCGAGATGCACGCAGGCTGCCGCGACAGTTCAGATCGGCGGCATAAGTCCTTAAATCGATTCCGAAGCAAGGCCTTGTACAGTGGCCGCCGAAAGCGAGATCACGCGCCTGAAATCCGCTTTCCCTCTGCATCGAGAACCGGCTCCCCGTCCTCCTTCGAGAACGGACCCTTGTGCGTATCAGGCAGAATGTCGAGCACCAGTTCGGACGGGCGGCAAAGCCGCGTGCCGATCGGCGTCACCACGAAGGGACGGTTGATGAGGATCGGATGCTCCATCATCGCGTCGAGCAGGCGATCGTCGCTGAGTGCCGGGTCGGCGAGCCCGAGTTCCCCATAAGGCGTGCCTTTCTCGCGGATCACGTCACGAACCGTCAGGCCGGCATCGGCGATCATCTTTTCGAGTTCCTGCCGCGATGGCGGCGCCTGCAGATACTCGACCACGGTCGGTTCTATGCCGGCGTTGCGGATTATCGCCATCGTATTGCGCGAGGTGCCACAGGCGGGATTGTGGTAGATCGTGACGTCCATGAGCTTGCCTCCTGCGAAGTCGAGACGGGCCGGCCGTTGCTGACGGGTCCGGACGATTGTTTTCGAAGTCATAGGATCGATGCCGGCGAGCGGCAAGCGGCGCGCTGGATAGTGCGACAGTTCTTTCAGCGGCCGGCGATCCGGCGCTTTCCCAGTGCCGGTCCAATCACCTCGATCCGGTTGGTCCAGATGTAGCCGGAAAACCCCGGCGGGACCAATTCCAGATCCTGCATCGTATCGATCCCGGCGGTGAAGTCGCCGCCGTGATAGGGGCCGAGCAGGATGATCTCGCTTCCGGCCGCTTTCATGCGTTCGGAGAAGCGATCGGGCCAACCCCACAGGAAGTGCGCATAGTTGCCGGGTACGACGACGAGAGTGTTCTTGCAGGCCTCCGGCATGAGACCCATCCAGCCGTAACCGAGATACCGGGTGAGGCACGCCATCGTCGACGTCCGGTCATAGCCGCGCGTGCCGTCCAGTTGCTTCAGCGTCTCACGCGTCGGCTCCTCGCCGCCATAGACTCCGAACACAGCCTCTCGCCATTGCGGCTGCGCTTCGATCAGCGTTGCAAGTGCCGCGCCTTCTTCGGCGCGCCGGCTCTTGAAGTTGATGAGGAACTTGCGGTCGGGCAGGGAAGTCAAGACCTCGTCCAGCGTCGGCATCTGGCCGACACCCTTGCCGCGGAAGGGGAACGTCTTGCCGCCATCGGCCGTATAGCCGTAGCCGATATCGAGACCCTTCAGCGTCGTCATCGGCGTCTCTTCGGTCACGCCCTTGGCTTCGGTCCGGCAATCGAGCGTCCAGTCGTGGAATACGGCGAATTGCTTGTCCGGCGTCAGATGCACGTCGAGTTCGACGACGTCAGCCCCGGCGTCGAAGGCCGCCTGCATCGAGGTGATCGTGTTTTCAAGATAGGGATGCCGCGGCGTGTCGATGATCGTTGCCGTGCAGGTGTCGTTGCCGACATTCGTTTTTGGATAGGTCTGATGGACGCCTCGGTGTGCGAGCAGGTTCGCCGCGCCCGGCGGCGGCGTGACAAACAGCGACGTGTTCATCAGCCAGACAATGGCGGCAAACAGCGCAATAGCGGCAAGGGCCTTCTTCATCCCGATTCTCCTCTTGAAGTCGGGATTACTCGATAATGTGGCGCAACGATGATCGTGCACGTATCGCGTGCGTGTCGCGGATTGCGAACAATGTGTCACCCGCGCGCGCGATTGACCCTTAGCCAGGCCCTGTGAGACGTAGCTATCGCTGATTTTTTGCGATCCGGAGAGAAGAAATGCCGCAGCTTGTCGAGGGGAAATGGGTCAAGGGCGACGTTGCGGCGAGCGAGATGAAGGGCGGCGCATTTCACCGGGAACCGACGCGCTTTCACCGCTGGATCACGCCAGACGGAAGCCCGGGCCCGAATGGCCAGCCGGCTCTGCCGGCCGAGGCTGGGCGCTACCGCCTGTTCGTTTCCTATCTCTGCCCCTGGGCCTCGCGCACGATCGCTTTCAGAAACCTCAAGGGATTGCAGCAGATCATCGGGCTTACGGTGGCCAACCCGGTTCTCGGCGAGGATGGCTGGACCTATGACGAGCCCGTCGATGCCGGCGAGCGCGTCGGCAAGATCCGCTTTCATCATGAACTCTATGTGGCGAGCGACCCGACCTATACCGGCAAGGTCTCTGTTCCGGTTCTCTGGGATATGCAGGAGGGGCGGATCGTCAACAACGAGTCCGCAGACATCATCCGTATCCTGAACGCAGCCTTCGATCACCTGACCGGCAACCGGCTCGATTTCTATCCGGAGGCGCTGCGCAGCGAGATCGATCGCTGGAACGGCCCGATCTACGAACGGGTCAACAACGGCGTCTACCGGTGCGGCTTTGCGAAGACGCAGGAACCCTATGATGAGGCGGTGGCGAGCCTGTTCGGCATGCTCGACGGGCTTGATGCGCACCTTGCGGCCAACCGGTACCTCGCCGGCGAGTACCTGACCGAGGCCGACATCCGCCTGTTCGTCACCCTGGTGCGCTTCGATGCGGCCTATCACGGCGCCTTCAAATGCAACATCCGTCGGATCGAAGACTACCCGGCGTTGTCGAACTACTTGCGCGAAATCTATCAATGGCCGGGCATCCGCGAGAGCGTGCGCATCGATCACATCAAGCGCGGTTACTACGGCATTGCCCACATCAATCCGACCCGTATTGTTGCCGCTGGCCCAATCCTGGACTTCGATCGCCCGCATGACCGTGCTCGCCTGGGGGGCCGAGGGATCATTGGTGGCTAGGCTGTTCCTCAGCAATTGCTAAGGAACCAAATCTATGAGGGGCCACAAAGAGCCCATTGCCAATCGATTGAAGCTTCCTAGATTAATGGAAGTTCTGATGGATAGGAGCCCGATGGCGGCTGGCCTGACGAATATCCGGCGACGCAAGCACGAGGAGCCTGACGCGCCCGCTGGATGCCGTGAGGCCACGCCCGAGCCGGTTCTCGCCGCTTCGGGACGCGCCGCGTCTGTTCCCAATGCGCGCCGGCGCATCTCCTCGAAGCCCCGAACGAGCCGACCCTTCGCATCTCTCATGCACCAGGACACGTCTGTAGGTCTGGTAGGGGTGGGATATGAATGCAGCATTGTTGACTTTGCTTCGTCGCCTGGTGCGCAACGGCAACCTGACGGTGACTTTTTCTTCCGGCGAACAGGTCATTCTGGGTGACGGCACCGGAAAACCGGCATCGATCCGCATCGTCGATGCAGAGGCGGAGAAAGCGATCGTCCGGGACCCGGGCCTTCGCTTCGGTGAGATGTACATGGACGGGCGCGTCGTCATCGAAAGAGGTGACATCTTCGACGTGCTTTCGATCGTCAAGGACAATGGGCTGGAGAATGCGGCAACCTTTGCGAACACGCTGACGGCCCTGCAGCATGTCTTGCGCCAGCAGGTGCGCAGCCGCATGCCTGTCAACCGCAACCGGCACAATGTTGCGCATCATTACGATCTCGACCGCAAGCTCTTCAACCTGTTCCTCGATGAGGATTGGCAATATTCCTGCGCCTATTTCCAGCCGCGGGGCATCTCGCTCGATGCGGCCCAGCTTGCCAAGAAACGGCATATCGCCGCGAAGCTTCTGCTGGAGCCGGGGCAGAAAGTGCTGGAAGTCGGTTCTGGCTGGGGCGGAATGGCCATGTACCTGGCCGAATCCTCCGGGGTGGAGGTCACCGGCATCACGCTCAGCGAGGAGCAGCTCAAGGTGTCCCGTGATCGCGCCGCCCGGCGCGGGCTTTCCGATCGCGTCCGCTTCGAACTGCAGGACTACCGCACCATGCAGGACCGGCAGTTCGATCGCATCGTCTCCGTTGGTATGTTCGAGCATGTCGGCATCGGCAATTACGGAAATTTCTTCAGCAAGATGAAGGAGTTGCTGAAGCCTGAAGGTGTCATGCTGCTGCATTCGATCGGCCAGGTCTACAAGCCCTGGGCAACCAATCCATGGATCGAGAAATACATCTTCCCCGGCGGTTACATTCCCGCTCTTTCCGAGGTTCTGCCATCGGTCGAGCGGATGCGGCTCCTGGTGAAGGATATCGAGATCCTGCCGATGCACTATGCCTGGACCTTGCGCGCCTGGCGGGAGCGGTTTGTCGCCCGCCGCGAAGAGGCGGTGCGGCTCTATGACGAACGCTTCTTCCGCATGTGGGAATTCTATCTGGCGGCTTCCGAAACGGCCTTCCTCTACGACAAGCACTTCGTCTTCCAGCTCCAGCTTTCGCCTTCTCTCGATGCCGTGCCGGTCTCCCGCGGTTACATCGAGGAGCGGGAGCGGCAATTGATCGAGTTCGAGAAACGCCGGCCGCCACTCGAACCGGTCAACAATTGGGATGAAGCGCCGCCGGAAGAACATATCGAGCCGGCTGCAATCGCGGTCTGATCCAAGGCCATCTCCGCGGCCCCACAGGGGGCCAGGGGTTCCGATCTTCTGTGGAGTTCCGGATTTCCTCCGAAGGCCTTCACTTGGCCTGGAAGCTCTGCGCCTTTATGGTCGCGAACCAAACGAACTGCCTGTTTCCCTGGATCGGCTGCGATCCAGGGACAAAACGTGCAGCGCTTCGAAGCGCTGCAGGAAAGACGGAACTCCCCATGGCCAGCCCCGCAAAACCTATCGCCGCCATCATCGCCAGCGAAATCAAGGCAACAGCTTCTCAGGTTACCGCCGCTGTCGAGTTGCTGGACGAGGGGGCAACGGTGCCGTTCATCGCGCGTTACCGCAAGGAAGTGACCGGCGGGCTCGACGATACGCAACTGCGTGTGCTGTCGGAGCGGCTGACCTACTTGCGCGAACTCGAGGCACGCCGGGCGTCGATCCTCGAATCGATCCGCGGGCAGGGCAAGCTGACCGACGAACTCGAAGCCAAGATCGCCGCCGTCGAAACCAAAGCCGAGCTCGAAGACATCTATCTGCCCTATAAGCCGAAGCGCCGCACCAAGGCGGAGATCGCCCGCGAGCGTGGCCTCGGACCGCTGGCCGAAGCGATCCTTGCCGATCGCTCCATGGCGCCGGCCGATCGCGCAACCGCCTTCCTGTCCGCCGAGGTCGTCGATGTGAAGGCGGCGCTCGATGGTGCCCGCGACATCATTGCCGAAGGCATGACCGAAAACGCCGACTTGCTTGGCCGCCTGCGCAACCACATGAAGGGCGCCGCCTTCCTGCGCGCAAAGGTGGTCGAGGGCAAACAGGAAGCCGGCGCCAAGTTCTCGGACTACTTCGACCACTCCGAGCGTTGGGCGACGACGCCCAGCCACCGGGCGCTGGCGATGCTGCGCGGTTGGAACGAGGAGGTGCTTTCCGTCGACATCGTCGTCGATCAGGACGATACCTCGCCGGTCAAGCCGGTCGAGCGCATGATCGCCGCCGCCTACAATGTCGGCGCTCATCTGCCGGGTGACAAATGGCTGGCCGAGATGATCGGCTGGACCTGGCGCGTGAAGCTCTCCATGTCGCTGTCGCTCGACCTGATGCGCGAACTGCGCGAGCGCGCCGAGGAGGAGGCGATCCACGTCTTTGCCCGCAACCTCAAGGACCTGCTGCTTGCCGCACCCGCGGGATCGCGGGCGACGATGGGGCTTGATCCGGGCATCCGCACCGGCGTCAAGGTCGCCGTGGTCGACGGCACCGGCAAACTCCTCGAAACGACGACCGTCTACCCGTTCCCGCCGAAAAACGACATTCGCGGAACGCAGGCCGAGCTCGCCTCGCTGATCCGCAAGCACAAGGTGGAACTGATCGCGATCGGCAACGGCACGGGTAGCCGCGAGACCGAAAAGCTGGTTGCCGACATGCTGCAGCAACTGCCTGCGCCGAAGCCGACCAAGGTCATCGTCTCTGAGGCCGGAGCATCGGTTTACTCGGCCTCCGAAACCGCCGCCCTGGAGTTCCCCGGCCTCGACGTTTCTCTGCGCGGTGCCGTTTCAATCGCCCGTCGCCTGCAGGATCCGCTGGCCGAACTCGTGAAGATCGAGCCGAAATCGATCGGCGTCGGCCAATACCAGCACGATGTCGACCAGTCGAAGCTCAGCCGCTCGCTCGATGCGGTGGTGGAAGATGCGGTGAATGCCGTCGGCGTCGACGTCAACACGGCGTCTGCCCCACTGCTCGCCCGTGTTTCCGGTCTCGGCAAGTCCTCGGCCGAGGCGATCGTGGCGCATCGCGACGCGACCGGGCCGTTTGAAAGCCGCAAGGAGCTGTTGAAGGTGCCGCGGCTCGGCGCGCGCACCTTCGAACAGTGCGCGGGCTTCCTGCGTATCCCGAACGGCAAGGAGCCGCTCGACGCCTCCTCGGTGCATCCGGAAGCCTATGGCGTTGCCAAGAAGATCGTTGCAGCCTGCGGCCGCGACGTGCGCGCGCTGATGGGCGACAGCGCTGCATTGAAGAAGCTCGATCCGAGGACCTTCGTGGACGAACGGTTCGGCCTGCCGACCGTCAAGGACATCCTGGCCGAACTTGAAAAGCCGGGCCGTGACCCGCGCCCGAGCTTTAAGACGGCGACCTTCGCCGAGGGTGTCGACGACATCAAGGACCTGAAGGTCGGCATGCAGCTCGAGGGCACCGTTACCAACGTTGCGGCCTTTGGCGCCTTCATCGATATCGGCGTGCACCAGGACGGGCTTGTTCACGTGTCGCAACTGGCGGACCGCTTCATCAAGGATCCGCACGAAGTGGTGAAAGCCGGAGACGTCGTGACCGTCCGCGTCACCGAGGTGGACGTTGCCCGCAAGCGCATCGGCTTGACGATGCGAAAGGACGGCGGCGCCGAGTCTGGCCGTGAGGCGCGTGGAAGTGCACCGAACGGCGGCAACCGCGGCGCGCCCGTGCGTCAGCAGAAGCCGCAAGCGCCATCGCAAGGCGCCTTTGGGGCGGCCTTGATGGAAGCGATGAAGCGCAAATAGCAGCGCCTCTATCGGGGCGCTCCGGCGCCCCGAGGGACAGTCTATAATTTAGATAATTGTAATAATATCGGCTTTCCGCCATACTCTCTTCATCGTGGCACGTGCATTTTGTGAGCAATGTGCCGATCGAGCAGCCGGATCGACGGCGGAAAAGGTCAGCGGAAACTCCTCCTCCGCCGGGCATCCGGTGAAAGGAGTTGCGTGATGGTACGCAAGGTGATCCGCGGCTTCGCGCTGGCCGCTCTTCTGGCGGCAGGTGTGACGGCGCGCCCGGTTCCGGCAGTTTCGCAAGCGCCCATAAATTGCGCTAACCGATCCGAGGTGATCGAGTTTCTGGCGCGACAATATCGAGAGAAACCAGCCGCGACGGCGCTCATCAATCCTCAGGCGATCATGGAAGTCTACGCAGCCGACAACGGCAGCTGGACACTGATCGTCACCGACGTCAACGGCCGCAGCTGCGTCATCCTTGCGGGCAAGAGTTGGGAAGCTCTGCCGCCGCTGCCGGTTCCAAAAGCATAGCCGGCCGCGCCGTACCGTGCGCGGCCTCTCGCCGGTTGGGACCCCTCAGAGGGGCCGGCCGATACTGGAATAGGCAAAGCCGTGCTTGGCGACCTCGTCCTGGCGGTAGATGTTCCTGAGGTCGACGAGCACAGGCTTCTTCATCGCCGCTTTCAGGCGGCGGAAGTCCAGCGCCCGAAACTCGTTCCATTCCGTAACGATCACCAGCGCATCGGCCTCGTTGGCCGCCTCGTAGGGATCGCCGGCGTAATCGATACCGTCGATGATCTTCTTGGCGTTCTCCATGCCTTCCGGGTCGTAGCCGACAATGTGGGCGCCGGCATCCTGCAGCGTCTGCACGATGGCGATCGCCGGGCTGTCGCGCATGTCGTCGGTGTTCGGCTTGAAGGTGAGGCCGAGGATCGCGATCTTGTGGCCGCGCACGTCGCCGCCGGCCGCCGCGATCACCTTGCGCCCCATCGCCCGCTTGCGGTTGTCGTTGATCGCAACCGTGGTCTCGACGAGGCGCACGGGCGCGTCATGGTCCTGGGCGGTCTTGACCAGGGCCAGCGTGTCCTTCGGGAAGCACGAGCCGCCGTAGCCGGGGCCGGCATGCAGGAACTTCGAGCCGATGCGGCCGTCGAGGCCGATGCCGCGGGCGACGTCCTGGACATTGGCGCCGACCTTTTCGCAGAGATCGGCCATCTCGTTGATGAAGGTGATCTTCATCGCCAGGAAGGCATTGCCGGCATACTTGATCAGCTCGGAGGTGCGGCGCGACGTGAAGACGAGCGGCGACTGGTTGAGATAGAGCGGCCGGTAAACCTCGGTCATGACGTCGCGCGCCCGCTCGTCATCGCCGGCAACGCCGATGACGATGCGGTCAGGCCGCTTGAAGTCCTCGATCGCCGCCCCCTCGCGCAGGAATTCCGGATTGGAGACGACGGCGAAATCGGCGCCGGGATTGGTCTCGCGAATGATGCGCTCGACCTCGTCGCCCGTGCCGACCGGAACGGTGGACTTGGTGACGATGACGGTGAAGCCCTGGAGATTGGCGGCGATCTCGCGGGCCGCCGCATACACATAGGACAGGTCCGCATGACCGTCGCCGCGGCGGGAAGGGGTGCCGACCGCGATGAAGATCACGTCGCTGTCGGCGACGGCGGCAACGAGATCGGTGGTGAACGACAGCCGGCCCGAGGCGACGTTGCTGGCGACCAGCTGGTCGAGGCCGGGTTCGAAGATCGGGATTCGCCCCTGCATCAGCGCGTCGATCTTGCTCTCATCCTTGTCGAGGCAAACGACGTCATGACCGAAATCCGCAAAACACACACCGGAAACGAGGCCCACATAGCCGGCGCCGATCATCGTGATTTTCATAGGCTCTTTCCTTCGTTGTCTGGCGAGCTCTTGTCGGTGAACGCGCAAACCCTGCCGGTTCGCACGTGCTTATGCCTGCGAGGCCGAGGATCCGGCTTTGCCGTCGACATTGTAGTATTCCTCATACCAGGCGGCAAAGCGCGCCACGCCTTCTTCCACCGGGATCGAGGGTTTGAAATCGGTCAATGCCTCGAGCAGATCGGGAGAGGCATAGGTGCGCGGCACGTCGCCCTGCTGCATCGGCAGCATGTTGCGCAGCGCCGGTTTGCCGACCGCCTTCTCGACCGTCTCGACGAAGGTCATCAGCTCGACCGGCTGGCCGCCGCCGACATTGACGACCCGGAACGGCCCCTGGCGCGACAGCGTGTCCTCGGCCCTCTCGGACGGCACGCGGTTTTCTTCCGCCGGCGCCACTTGCGAGAGCCGGAGAATGCCTTCGACGAGGTCGTCGATGTAGGTGAAGTCGCGGCTCATGCGGCCTTCGCCGTAGATGTCGATCGGCTGTCCCTTGTGAATGGCGTCGACGAACTTGAACAGCGCCATGTCGGGCCGGCCCCAGGGACCATAGACGGTGAAGAAGCGGAAGGCCGTGGTCGGAACCTTGTAGAGATGGGCATAGCTGTGCGCCATCAGCTCCATCGATTTCTTCGTGGCGGCATAGAGCGTCATCGGCTCATCGGCGCGATCGGTTTCCGCAAACGGGATCTTCTCGTTGGCGCCGTAGATCGACGACGTCGAGGCGAGCATCAGGTGCTTCGGGCCGAGTTCGCGCGCCAGTTCCAGGATGTTCCACGAACCGAAGAGGTTGGAATCGACATAGGCCTTGGGATTTTCGAGGCTGTAGCGCACGCCGGCCTGGGCCGCGAGGTGGATGATGACCTCGGGCTCGGCAATCTCCGCCGCATGGTTCAGCGCCGCGCGGTCTTCGAGCATGCCGACGACGGCCTTGAAGCCGTTCGATCGGGACAGGATTGCATGCCGGCGCTGCTTCAGCGTGACATCGTAATAGGGCGTCATGCCGTCGAAGCCGACCACGAAATGTCCTTCGTCGATCAATCGCTTGGCGAGATGAAAACCGATGAAGCCCGCGGTGCCGGTGATGAGGTAGCGCACGACCATGTCCCCAGATTGTGTTGTCAGGGCGTTCTTACGAAGAAAGCCGCGCAATGGAAAGTCGAAACCATCACTCCGATGGTCGGTCCAGCCCCTGTTGCAGCGCGGAGAGGACCGACATCGCGTGTCCCGCATATTGGCTGATCCGGCGCTCGTGGATGGCTTGGATCGGCAAGGCGTTCTATCAATAGGCCGGGGGCAGGCCGCCATTGGCAGCGCTCGCCATGGGCACGCCGGCGGCCGGCTCCGTCATCGGCGGTTCGGCCTGCAGTACCACGACACGCGAGTCGAGCGGCACGCGGCTGTAGAGATCGATGATATCGGGGTTGAAGAGACGGATGCAGCCGCTCGACACGGCCTTGCCGATCGACCAGGCCTCGGTCGTGCCGTGGATGCGGAACAGCGTGTCGCGGTTGCCCTGGAAGAGATAAAGCGCGCGCGGTCCAAGCGGGTTGCGCACACCCGGCTCCATCCCGCCGGCAAGCGGGCCGTAGCGCTCGGGCTCGCGCGCCACCATGTCCTGCGTCGGCGTCCAGCGCGGCCATTCGGCCTTGCGCGCAATGCGCGCCTCGCCCGCGAATTCCAGGCCGGCCTTGCCGACACCGATGCCGTAGCGCATCGCCATGCCGCCATCCTGGACGAGGTAGAGGAAGCGGTTCTGCGTATCGATCACGATCGTGCCCGGCGGCTCATGCGTCTGATAGGCGACCTGCTGGCGCAGATATCGCTTGTCGACCATGCTGATATCGATCGCGTCCAGCGGGAACTTTTCGTTGGGCAGCGGCCCGTACATCGCCACATAGTGTGGATCCGGTCCCTTCGGCTTGGCCGGCCCCGACGTGGTGACGCAACTGGCGAGCGTCGAGGTGGCGAGAAGAAGGGCGAAGAGCTGCGCCAGGCGGCCGGCGCTGTTCCGGGACACACACATAATGAAAATTTTGATCCTGCTGATTGTCATTTTGGGCGGGAGGCACGGCTTTTGCCGCTCTTCCGTTCTAATGTCAAAGACGGCGTCCGGGCGGCGACAGCATGTCGCAAATGAGGCAACCAATGAGTGTGACCGAAAGGCGACACTCGGCCGCGTCGCGCTTGTCCTCGCAACATAGCTTGATCCGCTTTCGACCGCGGGTGTATGCCATATCCATGCAATGGAGCGATCAGGCCATTATTCTCGGGATACGGCGGCACGGCGAAAGCTCGGCCATCGTGGAGGTTATGAGCGCCGCCCACGGCCGGCATCTCGGCATGGTGCGCTCCGGCCGCTCGCGCATCATGCAGCCGGTGCTGCAGCCGGGCAATTCGGTGGAAGTGACCTGGCGCGCGCGGCTTGACGAGCACATGGGCGAATTCCGCATCGAACCGGTGGAACTGCGTGCCGCCCGGCTGATGGAGACGGCGACCTCGGTCTATGGCATCCAGGCTCTCGGTGCGCTGCTGCGGCTCCTCCCGGAGCGTGACCCGCATCCGCATCTCTACGAGGCGCTGACCGTCATCGTCGATCATCTCGCCGATCCGGCCGATGCCGGAGAATTGTTCGTGCGCTTCGAGCTTGCGGTTCTCAACGACCTCGGATTCGGGCTCGATCTGACGGAATGTGTCGCGACCGGTGCGCGCACCGAACTGGTCTATGTCTCGCCGAAATCGGGCAGGGCGGTCTGCCGGGCGGCGGGGGAACGCTATGCCGACCGGATGTTGGCGCTGCCGGAGTTCCTTTCCGCGCAAACGCGCCGGGCGGCGGATCACGACAGCCTTGCCGCCGCCTTCCGCCTGACCGCCTTCTTCCTCAACCGCCATGTCTATGAGCCGCGCGGTCTCGACGTATCTTCCGCGCGCGACGGCTTCGTCCATGCGGCGCTCAAGGCGCTGAAATCCCATCCTTCGGCCGCCTGACTGAGCAGCCTGACCCAGGAGTATTAGATGTTCCAGGAGCTTTACCCCGGCATGCCCGTATCTGGAATCGGCGTGCTGCCCCTCGATCGTGTTGCCCGCGACGGGGGCCTCAAGGCGATGCAGGACCTCTTGAGCGGCGATCTGCCGGCTCCGCCGATGTCGGCGACGCTGAAGTTCGGCCTGACCGAGGTCGAGGAGGGCCGGGTGGTCTTCAAGGGATTGCCGACCGAGGAACATCTCAACCCGCTCGGCACGGTTCATGGCGGTTGGACGGCGACGATCATGGATTCCGCACTCGGTTGCGCTGTCTTCACCACGGTCAAACCGGGCGAAGCCTATACGACCGTCGAGTTCAAGCTGAACCTCGTCCGGCCGTTGCTCCCAGGAATGGGGGAGGTCTTCTGCGAGGGGCGCATCGTGCATCGCGGCCGTACGATCGCGACATCGGAAGCCTGGCTTCGCGACGGAAACGGCAAGCTGCTGGCCCATGGCACCGAAACCTGCGCGATCTTCCCGATCGACAATCTGCGGCGTTAAAAGCAATTCCAGGAAAAGTGCGAAGCGGTTTTCCGTCCGGAATTGCGTCACTTCAACTACAATTCCAGGAAAAGTGCGAAGCGGTTTTCCGTCCGGAATTGCGTCGCCAAAAACAACTCCGGAAACAAGAACGCCGCGCAGAGCTGCGCGGCGTTCGTTTGCGATCCGCAGTCCTGATCAGCCGATGCGGCCGCCACCCTGCTTGGTCACGGCGACGACGGCCGGGCGAACCGGCATGTCATCCTTAAAGTCGGGCCAGCGGGTTGCCGGCGTCTCGTAGGTGGCAAGGCCGGCGTCGCCCGGATGCTGGACCGAGAGGAAGAAGGTATCCGACGTCGGGTTGAAGCAGGGACCGCACATTTCGGCACCAACCGGCACGCGGAAGAAGAGCTTCGACGTGCCGCGAGCGGCGCCGTCCGTGTCGATCGCCCAGATGCCGTCGGTGCGGCCGGTTTCCTTCTGGTTGTTGCCGTCGGTCGCCACCCAGAGGCGGCCGTCGGCGTCGATGGCGCAATTGTCGGGCATGCCGAACCAGCCGTTCTTGGTGGTGGCGGTCGAGAACGAGGCGCCGACCTCGGCAACACTTGGATCGCCGCACTTCAGCAGCACGTCCCAGCGGCTCTTCAGCGAAGCGAAGTCGCCGTCGGTCTCCGTGATCTCGACGATATGGCCGAAAGCGTTCTTGGCGCGCGGGTTGGCGGCGTCGACTTCTTCGGCCTTGCGCTTGGTATTGTTGGTCAGCATCACGTAGACCTTGCCCGTCTTCGGGTTCGGCTGCACGTCTTCCGGACGGTCCATCTTGGTGGCGCCGAGTGCATCGGAGGCAAGACGGGTGTTGATCAGCACGTCGGCCTGGGAGGCGAAGCCGTTGGCTTCGGTCAGCGGGCCCTCGCCGTGGACCAGCGGCATCCAGGTGACGGTGCCGTCTTCATCGAACTTGGCGACATAGAGCGTGCCTTCGTCGAAGAGATCCATGTTGGCGGCGCGATCATCAGGGTTGAACGTGCCCTTGGTCACGAACTTGTAGACATAGTCGAAACGCTCGTCGTCGCCGGAATAGAGCACGACGCGGCCATCCTTGTTGACGATCGATTCGCAGCCTTCATGCTTGAAGCGGCCGAGTGCGGTGCGCTTCTTCGGCACCGAAGTCGGGTCCAGCGCGTCGACCTCGACGATCCAGCCGAAACGATTGGCTTCGTTCGGCTCCTTGGAGACGTCGAACCGGTCATAGAAGGAGGCCCATTCATACTGGCCGCCCGGGGCGCCCAGGCGCTTGAGTTGCTTGTATTCGGGATGATCCTCGGCAATCTCGCCGCCGAAATAGCCGTTGAAGTTTTCTTCGGCCATCATGTAGGTGCCCCAGGCGGTGACGCCGCCGGCGCAGTTGTTGATCGTGCCGAAGACTTGTCTGCCCGTCGGATCGGACTGCGTCTTCAGGCGGTCATGACCGGCGGCGGGGCCGGTGATCTGCATCTCGGTGTTGACGGTGATGCGGCGGTTGTGCTTGCCGTCGAGAACCGGCTGCCATTTGCCGTCGACCTTGCGGATCTCGATGATCGTGCCGCCATGGGCAGCCATCTCGATGTCGACCAGTTCCTTGGTATATTCGCCGAGAACGACCTTCTCTTCCTCGACTTCCTTGCCGTCCTTCGTCACCTTTTCCTTCACGACGCTGGCGAACGCCGGGAACATCAGCTCGGCATTGGTGTACTCGTGGTTGACGACCAGGAGACCGTGGTCGGCGCTGCCGTCGAGCGGGATGAAGCCGACATAGTCATTGTTGTAGCCGAACAGCTTTTCCTGGGCGGCGGCCGTCTGGTTCTTCGGGTCGAACTCCGGGCTCTCGGCGAAGATCTTGTCGCCCCAGCGCAGCAGGATATCGGCATCGTAGCCTTCGGCGACATGGTGCTTTTCATCAACGCCGGCTTCGATCTCGGTGAAGTCGAAACGCGAACCTTCTTCGGCGCGTGCTTCTTCGGCGGTCAGGAGAGCGAGCGGGCTGACGGTCGTCGAAATCGCGGCAACGGCGAGCGAGCCGCCGATGAACGAGCGGCGCGAGAAGCGGCGATGGATGATGTCGCCCATCGTCGGATTGGTGGAACAGTTGTGGCCGATGTCTTCCAGCTCTTCCCTGCGTTCCGTCAGCGTCTTGAATTCGGTCTCTTCCGTCTGGCCGAGATGCTTGTCCATGATCGGGTCTCCTGGTTGAACGATGGAAACCACCGCGTGCGACGGCGGTGCTCATCCGCCTGTATCAGTTGCTCGATGACAGTTCTGCGACATTTCCGTGAAGAGATTACAGCACTAGCCCGTCTACTGCATGTTTCCTTAAACCGTCTTCGATTTAAGGAAACATGCGGCAATTCAGGTGCTACAGCGATCTTTGCGCGTCGGGCGGGACGCGCGGCGCTGTAGACATTTGGCGAGCGCGTAAAAGTTTGTATGGTTGCGCGCGGTTTGCATGTGCGACTGTCAGGGGAAACCATGTTCGAACTCTTTGATCTTTTTGCCGTTATCCTGGCGCTTGCCGCCTTTGTCGGCGGTCGCAAGACGGCCGAGCGGCTGGAGCGGGAACTCGCCACCCTGAGGGCGGAGGTCGCAAGCCTGAAGGCCTCGTCGCGCGAAGGCGTTGAAGCCGAAGGCACGAGCGAAGAGTTTGCCGCTGCGCCCGAATTGCCGACGGAAACGGAGACGGTTGCCGCCGTCGGCCTGCCGGCAAGTGTGCACGAGGGTGAGCGGATCTTTGGCGACGCGGAGAAAGCGGCGGAAGGCATCGAGGGCGACGAGACGACCGCCGCCAGCACGGAAGCGCCGCAGCCGGTCACGGCCGCGCCCCGTCACGCCGAAAGCCTGGAAAGCCGCCTCGGTGCGCGTTGGGCCGTCTGGGTCGGCGGCATCGCGCTGGCGCTCGGCGGCGTCTTCATGGTCAAATATTCGATCGATGCCGGCCTCCTGAGCCCGGCGGTTCGCCTCACGCTTGCCGCCCTGTTCGGCCTCCTGCTGGTGGCCGCGGGGGAGGTCATTCGCAGGCGCGCCGTGCCTGTCATCGCCAATGAGTTCCAGAACGCGATGATCCCCGGCATCCTGACGGCTGCCGGTTCCGTCACCCTCTTCGGCGTCGCCTATGCCGCCTACGACATCTACGGCTATATCGGCGCGGGCTCAGCATTCGTTCTCTTGGCCGCGATCTCGCTGGCGACCGTCGGTCTGTCGCTGCTGCATGGACAGGCGCTCGCCGGCCTCGGTCTGCTTGCCTCGCTCGCAACGCCGGCACTCGTCTCCAGCGACGAGCCGCGCCCCTGGGTGCTCTTCGGTTTCCTGTCAGTCGTCTGGGTGGCGACCCTCTTAGCCTCGCGGCTGCGGACCTGGACCGTAGTGCCAACTTTGGCCAATGCGGGCATCGGGCTTTGGGGGCTCGCCTATATCAGTGCGGTTTCGCCATTCGAACCGCTGCCGGTCGCTTTTGCGCTGCTGGTGATGATCGCGGGCACCTGTCTTATCTGGCCGGGGGCCACGGAAGCAGCGCCTGCGGCCGAGGTGCCTGACGGAGTGGCGCGACGCGGCGCCGTTGCCGGACCGTGGGAGCGGCTGTTTATCCCGCCGCATGCGGCAATTTCCATTTCCGCGGCCATCGCCGCCACGGTTCTGGCGCTCCTTCTCATCAGCCCGGCGGTGACCGCGGTCAAATATCCTGTGACGGAATTTGCCGTGGTCATTGCTGCGCTGGCAGCGCTCGGAGCGTGGCGGACGACGGCGGTCTATCCCGCCGTGCTTTCTGCGGTCGGCGCAGTCGCCGGCGTCTGGAGCCTGACGGCGCTGAGCGGCGTGCTCGCCTATCTCGATCCCTCGCTGGCCGATGCTCTCCCGACGGTCGTGCTGCCCGGGCGGACCGCCATGATCACCGCGATGCTGCTTGCGGCGCTGTTCGTGGTGCTCGGTGGCTTCGTGCTGTCGCGCCGCCTCGTCACGCATCCGCAATATTCGACCCTCTGGGCCGGCATTGCCGCGGGCGTTCCGATCGCGCTGACGGTCATGTCATTCCTGATGACCGGTAACTATGCCTTCGACCTGCCGCACGGCCTGTTCTCGCTCGTCCTCGGCGCCGTGCTGCTCGCGCTGGCGGACTGGCTTTACCGACATGACGGCGGGACCGAGGCACGCGACACGGCGGCTGGCCTGCTGGTTGCCGGTTCGTTCGCATTCTTCGTTCTTGCGCTTCATGCCTGGACGGACGGATTGGTCACGACGCTTGCGATTGCCGTGCTCGGTACGGCCTATGCGCTCGCGACGCGCATCCGCACCTGGCCGATGCTGCCCTGGATGACCGGCGCGGCGGCCGTCGTCGTTCTCGGACGCATCGCCTGGGAGCCGACGATCGTCGGTGCTGGCAATCTCGGCACCACGCCCGTCTTCAATGCGCTGTTGCCCGGCTACGGCATTCCCGCCGCGCTCCTCGCCGGTTCGGCCTACTTCCTCAGGTCCTGGCCGGATACGCGCGTGCGCAACCTCCTGCAGGCGCTGGCGAGCCTCTTCGTGCTGCTGACGCTCGCGATCCTGGTGCGCCATGCGATGAACGGCGGCGTGCTCGACAGCTCGGTACCGACGCTCGGCGAGCAGTCGATCTACACGCTGCTGGCGATCGGAGCGTCCGCCATCTTCATGAGCCTCGACATGAAGTCGCCGAGTCCCGTCTTCCGTTACGGCGGCATGGGCCTCGGCGTACTCTCGATGTTGTCGGTGCTGTCGGCGCATCTCCTCGGCCTCAATCCTTACTTCAGCGGCGAGCTCCTGGGCCGTATCCCGTTCTTCGACCTGCTGCTGATCGGCTATCTGTTGCCGGGGCTCGGCTATGCCGGGCTCGCCTGGTACGCGCGCGACAAGCGGCCTTTGCCCTATGTCATGGCGCTCGCGGTCAGCGGCGCGGTCCTTGCCTTCGCTTGGGCCAGCCTTACCGTGCGCCGCGCGTGGCAGGGGGAAAACATCGCGGATTGGAAGGATTTCCTGCAGGGAGAAACCTACACCTATTCTGTCGTCTGGCTGCTGCTCGGCGTGCTGCTGCTCGTGCTCGGTTCGCGCTTCCATGCCAAGAGCATCCGCATCGCTTCGGCCGTTCTCGTCTTCGTCGCCGTGTTGAAAGTGTTCCTGATCGACATGTCCAACCTCGAAGGTTTCCTGCGGGCACTGTCCTTCATCGGCCTTGGCGGGGTATTGATCGGCATCGGGCTTTTCTACCAGAAGATCCTGTCCGGTGTCGGCGCCGCATCGACGGCGCCGACGAACCCGACCGAACAGCAATAGGATGTCATGACACGCATTTCGAAACTCGCGGCCGCCTTCGCGCCGCATGAGGAACTCGCAGCGGTGCTGTTGCCGCATGCCTTTGCCGCCGATGACGGATCGCATGACGCCGCCCATCTGATCCGCGTCTGGAAGAACGCCGCACGCATCCATGCGGAGGAGGGCGGGGATGCCCGGCCGCTTGCCGCAGCGGTGCTGCTGCATGATTGCGTTTCGGTCGAGAAGAACTCGCCGTTGCGCACTGAGGCATCGCGGCTGGCGGCGGAGAAGGCGACAGGCATCCTGCAAGGTCTCGGATGGGACGCGGCGGACACGGCCGCGGTGGCGCATGCCATTTTGACTCACAGCTTCTCCGCCAACATTCCGCCGGAGACGCTGGAGGCGAAGATCCTACAGGATGCCGACCGGCTGGATGCGATCGGCATGGTCGGTGCCGCCCGGTGTTTCTACATCGCCGGGCGCATGGGCAGCGGCCTCTATGATCCGCTCGATCCGCTGGCGGAGGCAAGGCCGCTCGATGACAAGGCCTTCGCCATCGACCATTTCGAAACCAAGCTTTTCCGGCTGGCCGATGGCTTCAAGACCGAAGCTGGCCGCCGATTGGCCATGGAGCGCGAGCAACGGCTGCGCGACGTGCTTGCCATGATGCTCGATGAAATTTAGAGCAAATCCAGGAAAAGTGTGAAACGGTTTTCCGTTCGGATTTGCGACTTTTCAGAAACTGGATCATTTCGCCGTTTCCTCGAAACAGAAAAATGATCTAGCCGTTTCAACGGATTATCGCGACCTGGTGAATCGGATCGTCAGGCGCTTGAATCAATTTTTGAAGATGAAGGAATTGCCCATGAAGGTGACCGGCCTCAACATTCATCCGCTGAAGAGCGGCCGCGCGATCGCCCGCGAGATGGTTACCGTCAATCTCGACGGTGTCGAGGGCGACCGGCGTTTCATGCTGATCGACCCGGATGGGCGCTTCATCACCCAGCGCGAATTGCAGGCGCTGGCGAAGGTCGAAGCCAGCCACATCGATGGCGGCGTGCACCTGAAGATGGGTGGCAGCGAGATTGCGGTACGCTTTGATCCGGATCGCCGGCTCAACGTCCGGGTCTGGGGCAGCGAAGTCAATGCTGCCGTGTCGGACGATGCGACGGACGCGGTTCTGTCCGCATGGTTCGCCCGCCCGGTCAAGCTTGCCCACATGGACGCCACGGCCGAGCGCCTGGTCGGTGCCGAATGGGCGGGTACGGCGGCACCGGTGGGCTTTGCCGATGGCTTCCCGATCCTGATCACGACGACAGGCTCGCTCGCCGATCTCAACCGGACGCTCACCGAAAAAGGTCAGGAACCCGTCGGCATGGATCGTTTCCGCACCAATATCCTCGTCGATTGCGACGAAGCCTGGGAGGAAGATTTCTGGGAAAGCGTCGAGATCGGCGGTATCCGGTTCGATCTCGTCAAGCCTTGCTCCCGTTGCATCATGACGACACAGGACCAACTCACCGGCGAGCGCATCGGCGGCAACCCGATCCAGGGGCTGGCCGAAAAGCGCATGTCGGCCGACCGGCGCGTGGCCGGCGTCCTCTTCGGCTGGAATGCGGTCCCGCGCAGCGAAGGCACCGTGAGGCTCCGCGACGAGGTCAAGGTCATCGGCCGGCGCAGCGAGCGCTGGCCGATGAAGGTGCGTGTTTCGGCATAGAGCGGGATGAGGAAAAATGCATGCGGTTTCCGGCCGCATTCCGCTCCAACTTTTCAGAGCCCCTCACGCCCAGGGCGTGATACCGAGTAGCTTGGCGCCGAGATCCGAGAGGCTGGCGGGGGGAGGCGTTGTGCTTCTCCCATTCACGCGGATTCCCGGGGATGGCTCGACCGGGTGATCGATCTGTTCCGCAGCCGTTTCCGCAGCGCCGGGTGAGGCGGGCATCAATTCCGGTGATCGCGGCGTCAATTTAATTGGCTTTTCTCTATTTTGACCGCCGCATAGGATGCCGCTCCTTCAATCGGAGATATTCCATGTCCGCTGTTTCCGGAGCATGTGCGCCGTCCAGTGCCAGCCGGGAGATGCCCTGGCTGATCATTGCGGCCGGCTCGATCGTTGCAATGCTCACCTTCGGCCCACGCTCGGCGATGGGCTTCTTCCAGTTGCCGATGCTCGCCGATACCGGCTGGGACCGGACGACCTTCGGCCTTGCCATGGCCGTGCAAAACCTCTGCTGGGGACTGGGGCAGCCGTTCTTCGGCGCGATTGCCGACCGCTTCGGCACCTGGCGGGTGCTGGCCATGTCGGGGCTTCTCTATGCTGCGGGCCTGTTCATCATGGCCTTCGCCAACGCGCCGATCTGGCTGCATATTGGCGGCGGTATCCTGGTAGGGCTGGGTATCGCTTCGGGTTCCTTCGGCATCGTCCTCTCCGCCTTCGCACGCAACGTTTCGCCCGACCAGCGGTCGCTCGCCTTCGGCATTGGCACGGCGGCGGGCTCGGCCGGCATGTTCCTGTTCGCGCCTTTGAGCCAGGGGCTGATCTCCGCCTATGGCTGGTCGGACAGTCTGGTCTATCTCGGCGTCCTCATGCTGCTGGTGCCGTTCTTCGCGCTTCCGCTGCGCGGCAATGCGTCCTCCGGTTGCCAGAGCGAGGCGCACTACAAGCAATCGATCGGCGAGGCGCTGAAGGAGGCGCTCGGCCACAGGAGCTACCTGCTCTTGGTTTCGGGCTTCTTCGTCTGTGGCTACCAGGTTGCCTTCATCACCGCGCATTTCCCGGCCTATATCGGCGATATCGGCATCGACGCGCGCTATGCGGTGATTGCCCTGGCGCTGATCGGCTTCTTCAATATCATCGGTTCGCTGTCTGCGGGTTTCATCGCCCAGCGCTACTCGAAGCCCTATTTCCTGGCGCTGATCTATCTCGCCCGCTCGGTGGCGGTGACTGCCTTCCTGCTGCTGCCGCAGACGCCGGTCTCCGTCATCGTCTTCGCGATCGTCATGGGCCTGCTCTGGCTGTCGACCGTGCCGCCGACCAACGCGCTCGTCGCCATCATGTTCGGCACCCGCCACCTCGGCCTGCTCGGCGGCATCGTCTTTCTCTCGCACCAGGTCGGCTCATTCCTGGGCGTGTGGATGGGCGGCTATCTCTACGACCGCTTCGGTTCCTATGATCCGGTGTGGTGGCTCGGCGTGGCGCTCGGCGTCTTCGCGGCGATCGTCCATTGGCCGATCGAGGAAAGGGGCGTGGCACGGCCGGCCACCGCCTGATCGCCTATCAAAATCGGGGGCGCTGCGAAAAGCAGCGCTCCATTCTTGAATTCTGTCACAAAACTTTCTAAATCAACCCATGCGGCTTTGCCGCTTTTGTTTTGGTTCAATTATGCTCAGTTTGAGCATAATTGAAAAGCCCGCCCGAAAAAAGGGGCGGAGAGGAGATCTCGATGACGCGCCTTGCACCCCGCACTGAGGTGGTAGCGAACCCGGTTCCTGTCAGCGCCGCGGAGCGTTTCGGTATCATCGAAAGACCCGAGCTTGCCTTCACGCCGGCAGTCGCGCGCGAGACCGAGCATCTCTACGACAAGGTGAAGGATTTCATCCCGGCGATCGAGTGGCCGGTCTATGCGCCCTACGTTCACGCCATCAACCGGCTGAAAAAGGAGCGCAATGCGGTCATTCTCGCACACAACTATCAGACGCCCGACATCTTCCACTGCGTCGCCGATATCGTCGGCGATTCGCTGCAGCTTGCGCGCGACGCCACAAAGGTCGATGCCGAGATCATCATTCAGTGCGGCGTGCACTTCATGGCGGAAACCTCGAAGTTGCTGAACCCGGAAAAGACGGTTCTGATCCCCGACGCCAAGGCCGGCTGTTCGCTGTCGGAATCGATCACCGGTGCCGACGTGCGCCTCTTGAAGCAGCGCTATCCGGGCGTTCCGGTCGTGACCTACGTCAACACATCGGCCGACGTGAAGGCCGAGACCGACATCTGCTGCACCTCGTCGAACGTGCTCGATGTCGTCGAGAGCCTGGAATCCGACACGGTGCTCTGCATCCCGGACGAATATCTGGCGATGAACGTCGCGCGCCAGACCAACAAGAAGATCCTGACCTGGAAGGGTCACTGCGAGGTGCATGAGCGCTTCACCGCCGCCGAACTGCTTGCCTACAAGGAAGCCAACCCGGGCATCGAGATCATCGGTCATCCGGAATGCCACCCGGATGTGATTGCCGTCTGCGACTTCGCCGGTTCGACGTCGGGCATGATCAACTATGTCAAGGACAACCGCCCGTCGAAGGTGCTGCTCGTCACCGAATGCTCGATGGCGTCGAACATCCAGGCCGAGGTCGAGGGCGTCGAATTCGTCAAGCCCTGCAACCTCTGTCCGCACATGAAGCGCATCACGCTGCCGAAGATCCTCGACAGCCTGCTCACCATGACGGAGGAGGTTCTCGTCGACCCCGTGATCGCCGATCGCGCCCGCCTGGCGGTCGAACGCATGGTGAATCTCAAGCAGTAACAATTTCTGCCGGGTGATGTTCATCCGGATGCAGGCATGCGCATTGGAGGAGAACGAACCATGCTGACCGACCATTTTCGCCCGCAATCCTTCAACGGGATTGACGATATCGTCATCGTCGGCGGCGGCTTGGCCGGGCTGTTCTGTGCGCTGAAGCTGAGCCCGAGGCCGGTAACGATCCTTGCTGCCGCACCGATCGGCCATGGCGCTTCCTCGGCCTGGGCGCAGGGCGGTATCGCCGCGGCCATGAGCCCCGGCGACACCTTCGAGAAGCATGTCGCCGACACGCTCACCGCCGGTGCCGGCATCGTCGACGAGAAGATGACGCGGATGATGGTGGCCGAAGGTCCGGCGCGCATTCACGATCTCCTGGAATATGGCGTGCCGTTCGATCGCGACCTCGAAGGCAAGTTGCTGCTCTCGCGCGAGGCGGCGCATTCCGAACGTCGCATCGTCCGGGTCAAAGGCGACATGGCCGGCAAGGCGATCATGGAGGCGTTGATTGCCGCGGTGCGCAAGACGCCTTCAATCCGTGTAATCGAGGGTTACGTCGTGGAGGAATTGGTTCGCGAGGGCCGGTTCATCTCGGGTGTCATCGCGCGACCGGACGCGGGACAGTCGAAGAAGCGCGTATCGTTCCCGGCGCGTGCCGTCGTGCTTTGCTCCGGCGGCGTCGGCCATCTCTATGCGGTAACGACCAATCCGTGGGAGGCCTGCGGACAGGGGGTCGGGATGGCGGCGCGTGCCGGCGCGATCATCGCCGATCCGGAATTCGTGCAGTTCCACCCGACTGCGATCAACATCGGCAAGGATCCGGCGCCGCTTGCGACCGAGGCGCTTCGTGGCGACGGCGCCCATCTCTTGAATGCGGCCGGCCATCGCTTCATGCTCGATATCCACCCGGACGGCGAGCTTGCGCCGCGCGACATCGTTTCGCGCGGGGTCTTCGCCGAGGTCCAGGCAGGACGCGGCGCCTTCCTCGATTGCACCAAGGCCGTGGGCAAACACTTCCCCGAGATGTTCCCGACGGTCTATGCCTCGTGCATGGCGGCTGGTATCGATCCGGTGACGCAGCCGATCCCGGTCGTGCCGGCGGTTCACTATCATATGGGTGGTGTTCTGACGGATGCCGAAGGCCGCACCTCGATCGACGGCCTCTGGGCCGCTGGCGAGGTGACCTCGACCGGGGTGCACGGCGCCAACCGCCTCGCCTCGAACTCTCTGCTCGAGGCCGTCGTCTTCGCCGCCCGCATTGCCGAGAACATCAAGGGCACGCTGCCAGCGCCGAAGCTCACCGAATGGGGTGACAATGCCGGCGAAAACGACGACCCGGTGACCGTCGAGGACAGCCCGCAACTCAAGGTCTTGCGCCAGCTCATGAGCGACTGCGTCGGCGTGATCCGCACCCGCGCGAGCCTGCTGAAGGCAATCCGGGAGATCGCGGTGCTCGAGCGCGAGAATACCCGCATGCGCTTCACCAACATCATCACGACCGCCAAGTTGATCACCGTCGGCGCGCTTCGTCGCACCGAAAGCCGTGGCGGCCACTTCCGCGCCGATTGCCCGTCGGAGCGGCCGGAATGGCGCCGCCGCACCTATTTGACGCTCGCCGACGCCAACCGCCTGACCCAGGAACTGGCGGAAACGGAAGCGGCGTGATCTGCAGCGCCTGCGCGTCCCTCTGACGCGCACAGGTCGCCGTAGCGCTTTGAATTGCTGCATGTCGCCTTGAACCGGCTAGGGTTAAAGGCAACCTGCAGCAGGCCGGCATCTGCCGGCCGCCCATTCGATTGAACATCAGGACCCGTGACAATGACCGCAGCCCTCCGCCCCGAACTGCCCGCACTGATGATCGAGGACCAGGTGCGCGCGGCGCTGACAGAGGATCTCGGCCGTGCCGGCGACATCACCACGCTGTCGACGATCGGGCCGGAACTGACGGCAACGGCCGGCATGAACGCCCGCGATCCGGGCGTCGTTGCCGGGCTGGATCTCGCCCGGGCGGCCTTCCGCCTGGTCGACCCGTCGATCTGCTTCGAAGCGCTGGCGGCGGACGGAGACCGAGTGGCGGCTGGAACAGCCATCGCCCGCATTTCCGGTCGTGCCCGTGGTCTGCTTTCAGCCGAGCGCGTCGGGCTGAACTTCCTCATGCATCTCTCGGGCATTGCCACTTACACGGCGAAGTTCGCTGACGAAATCGCCCATACCCGCGCGAAGATCTGTTGCACCCGCAAGACCATCCCGGGGCTGCGCGCGCTTGAAAAATATGCCGTGCGCCTCGGCGGCGGTTCCAACCATCGCTATGGTCTCGATGACGCGGTGCTGATCAAGGACAACCACATCGCCGTTTCCGGCGGCGTTGCCAGCGCCATTCACGCGGCGCGGACCTATTGCGGCCATCTCGTCAAGATCGAGATCGAGGTCGATGGTCTGGACCAGATGCGTGAGGCGCTGACCGCAGCTCCCGACGTGATCCTGCTCGACAATATGGGCCCGGAACTGCTGCGCGAAGCCGTCGCCGTCAACCGGGCGCACTGGCAGCTTTCCGCCGACGCCTATGCGCTCGACCCCCGCCGCACCCGGCTCGAAGCCTCCGGCAACGTCAAGATCGATACGGTGCGCGCGATCGCCGAGAGCGGCGTCGATTATATCTCGACGTCAAAGATCACCATGGCTGCCCCGACGCTGGATGTTGGTCTCGACGTGGTGATTGAGCGGTAGTCCGCCACCGTCGGTGGGGTCAGCGCTGCATGATGAACGGGCAGACGAAACGTTGGCCGACGGTGATCTGCGTGCCGCAATCATAGCGGCAGGTTCGGAACTGTCCGTTCGAATCCTGGCTGCTGAGGTTGCAGATCGTTGTCTGCGGCTGCGAGCCGCCGAGCTGATTCTTGAAATAGTCGGGCATCTTCGGCTTCTCGTCGATCCCCGATTGCGGCGGGCTGCCGAGCAGCGACGTCAGCAGGGTCAGTGCGAGTAGCATGGGCTTACCTCAGTCGAAAATTTCGCGTCGTTCTGGCGTGAGCGCGGGCGACGAGTTTTTCGCCTCCACCCACCGCACCAACCATATCACGATCCAGCAAATGTAGGTCGCATCTCGGGATGTTTTTAAGCGCAGCGCCGCTTTTCAGCGATTGATGGCCGGCATCAGCGCCCGCCAACCTTGAGGCCTGGGGCAGGGCGCTCGTCGAGGATCTGGCGACGGAAGCGGAAGAGCGCGGCCGGCCGGCCGCCGGTGGACGAAAGCGTCATGCCCGTCGGCTCCACCAGTTCTGCACCTTCGACCAGGCGGCGGAAGTTCTGCTTGTGCAGGTGGCGGCCGGAGATCGCCTCTACAGTCGCTTGCAGGTCGGTCAGCGTGAACTCCGGCGGCATCAGCTCGAAGACGACCGGTCGGTACTTGATCTTGCCGCGCAGTCTCGCGATCGCGGTTGCCACGATGCGCCTGTGGTCATGGCGCATCGCCTGTCCGGCGGTCAGAACCTCGTGGCCGTTGCCGTGGCCGTCGATGACAGCCTCGGGCACCAGCCCGGCCTCATAAAGCAGCTCGTAGCGCTCCAGCACACGCTCTTCATCCCAGGGGAAATCGTCGAGGCCGAAGGCGAGGCGGATGCGTGCCCGGCGTTGCGCAATCGGCCCCGCCCGCTCGTCGCCGGTGGCGCCGCTCTCCCAGCGGGCAAGCCCCGGCAGGATCGCTTGATCGAGGATTGGCGGGCGGCCCTGACGCCAATCTTCCCACGGCAGGTAGCCGTACCAGTCACGCCAGTGCGCGCCGGCTTCGGCTAGCCGCTCGGTGTTTTCGGCATCGGTCCTGGTCAGCGCCAGATAGCCGACCGAGACCATGTGTTTGCCTTCTTCGCCCGGTAGCCGCTGCCGGCCGCGGTCGCCGAACGTGTAGAGCTGCTCGATGTAGCCGAGCTTCAGCGCTGTTCGCTTTTCGACGCGATCGCGCAGGCTCGTCTCGAATGTCCGGTGGAGCGCAGGGTCGAAAGGGCCGAAGGGCAGGCTGTCGCGCGCGTCGCCGTCCGCTTCGCTGACGGCGAGGATGCGCGGGCTGCGCTGGACGACGGCGACAATCGCCGCATTGAGGCCGATTTCAACGGTCGTCGGCTGCGTCTCAGTCGGCAACGGTTGCTCCCTCGACAAGAAGCGGCAGGACAAAGGGCGCGTTACCGTCCGCATCCGCACCGCGGCCGATCATGCGAACGGCGGCGATCAGCCGTCCGTTGCGCTCGAGCACCGCATCGCCGATTTCGATGAGCCGGCTGTTCGGGGTCGCGAAGGGCGAGGCTTGCCGCAGGCGCTGCACCAACTCTGCGTCGTCCTGGTCCGGTTCTGCTGCAAGCGCCGCGATGAGAGCGGCTGCGGGCGAGCGGGAAACGCCCATCCAGCAATGGACGAGCAGCGGGCGCGCGCGGTCCCATTCCTGGGCGAAGGTAATGATTTGCCGGACATGGTCTTCCTGCGGTGCCACCAGATCACCGGTGCCGGCGAAAGTGATGTCGTTCATGCCCAGTGTCAGGTGCCGCGCCTTGGTGATGATGCCCGGGCGATGAAAATCCTGGCCCTTGGCGACCAGGCTGATCATCTCCGTACAGCCGTGGCGGACGGCCATTTCGGCAATACGGGCGAGTGGGGAAACGACGATACTTGGCATGTCAGATGTCCGCTCGGGCCGGCAGGCGCTGCGCTTCCAGGACCTGGAACCGCTCCGTGAACAGCCGCTGCGCCTCGACTGCCGGCAAGGGATCGATCAGCAGCGTTTCACGGGTGATGCCGCGCGGCTGGCCGAAGAACTTGCGCGCCTCCTCCACGGAAAAGCCGGCGAGCACCGTCGCTTCGAAATAGGCGGCGACATGATCTGCTTTCTTGATGCGATCCTTCAGCTCCTTGGAGCAATGAGGCGGCAGGCCGAATCTGAGATGGATGGCACTTTCCAGACGTTTCTCCACCGACTTATAGCCGCCGCCGACCACCGCCTTGAACGGCGAGATCATGTCGCCGATCACATATTCCGGCGCGTCGTGCAGAAGGGCCAGCAGGCAGTCGTCGGCGCTGCATTTGTAGCTGCGGCGAAAGATGTCCTCGACCATCAGGCTGTGCTGCGCCACCGAGAAGGCATGGTCGCCAGCGGTCTGGCCGTTCCAGCGCGCAACGCGCGCCAGCCCATGGGCGATATCGCTGATCTCGACGTCGAGCGGTGACGGATCGAGAAGGTCCAGCCGGCGGCCGGAGAGCATGCGTTGCCAGGCGCGGGTCGTCGTCACGCGCTTGCCTCGTCGGCGCTCGTCGGGAAGGTGAGCCCGGTCCATTCGGGCAGAACCATGGTCACTGCGACGTCGCCGGCAAGCAGCGGGATCCCATTCGCCATGGCCTCGCCGGCCTTGTCGATGCGCACGATCGCAAGCGCGGACCTGCCCTGGACGGTGCCCAATGCGCCGATCACCTTGTCATTCGCGGTGATCGTCGTTCCGGTCGGGGGGAGCGCCGTTTCCGCAGAAACGATCACGACCCGGCGGCGCGGCGTGCCGCGGTGCTGCATCCGCGACACCACTTCCTGGCCGACATAGCAGCCCTTCTTGAAGGATAGGCCGCCGTTCCTGTCCAGGAGAACGTCATGCGGAAAAGCATCCTGTGGGACATAGTCGGCGCCGGAGACCGCAATGCCTGACGCAATGCGAAGCCGCTCGAGTTCTTCGACACTGGCGGTATCGCCGGCTGCGTCCCCATAGCTGCGGAAAAGCGTTATCCCGGCCTTCTCGAACCGGTGATCCCGGTAGGCACCATCAGGTGCGGCTTCGTCAAATATCACAGTGACGGCGTCGGAAGTATTGATCGACAGCTCCACCGCCGAGCGAAGCTTGTACATCGTCAAACGCTTCAGCAGCGCCTCCGCCTGGTCGCGCGCGGTTTCCAGCCGAAGGCCGTCGCCATCGCGCGAAATCATGAAGTCGAACAGGATCTTGCCCTGTGGTGTCAAAAGCGCGCCGGGACGCGCTTCGTCGGGTGCCAGCGCGTCGAGGTCGGTGGTGATCAGTCCCTGGAGAAGATCTTCTGCGTCCTTGCCGGAGACGGCGACAATCGCGCGGTCGTCGAGGCGAACTCTGGGCATCGTTCGAATCCTGCTCGGTGGGGTGGGAACCCCGCTCTAACCTACTGCATGTTTCCTTTAATCGTAGCCGATTGAAGGACAAAAACATGCAGCACTTCAAAGTGCTACAGCGACCTTTGCGCGTCAGACAAGACGCGCGGCGCTGTAGAGCATTTCCGGCAAAAATGCGTAGCAGTTTTGCGTTCGGAAATGCGTAACAACAAAGACCGATCACGACAGCAATCCCGGTCGACTCGACCTGGTACCTTCGTGATCTCTTGGCGAAGAGGTAGGATGTTCGAAGAGGATCGGCAAGCGCGGTCGCCGGCGGTCAGTCGCCGGCGATGAAGAATTTCCACTTTCCGTCCGGCATGATGCCGACGCGGTAGAAGTTGTAGCTGCCGAACTCTTCCATGTCGGCAAAGTCCCCTGCGGTGACCAGGCGGAACAGGTCGACCTTTTCCGGTGCCGTCAGCGAGGAAAGCTTCTTTTCCGCGAAATAGGGCCAGACATAGGCCTCCTGCGGCGTGCCCTTGTCGACCAGCACGAAGCCGGTCGACAGCACGTCGAGCAGGATCGCCAGAATCTCGACGCCTTCCTGGTCGCCCGAGAGGCTCTTCAGGATCGCAACCGGGTCTTCGTCGCCGGTGACACCGGTGACCTGGGTCTGGTTCGGGCCCTTGCCGAGCAGCGGGCGCAGGCGCTCGATATCGCCGGAGGCAGCCGCCTCGACGATCAGTTCGCGCATCCGCGCTACCGGCGCAGGTATCTTGGAAACGTCGGTCAGGACCTCGACGGGCCCGGCGGTCTCGGGCTCCTCGGCCGTCGGGGCCTCGTCCTTTGTGACCGTCGCTGACTTGTTGATCAGCGGATCGGGCATCGGTATTTCGAGCGGAAGCTTTTCTTCCTCTTCCGGCCCTTCCGCGATGGGTTCGGCCACGGGCGGCGTCGCCTTCTGGTCGCCGGCAGCGGGCTGCTCGGTGGGAACGGGTTGCGGCGCGCCCTGCAATTCGCTGAGAGCAAAGGCGGGAGAGAACGCTGCCTGGGTGCTCAAGGCGACACCGGCCAAAAGCAGCGTAGCGAGGCGAACCGGAAGGGTCCGGTTTGCAAGATTCCGACTCATCGGGCAGTCCTGATATTACTGAAGCGTGCGCTGGGGCGAGAATTCACCGGCGAGCACGCGCTCGCGAAGCGAATTGAGCATCGCTTCGGCACCATCTTCGCCATGGAGCCGAACGGTTTCCCGCATGGCGAGCGCAATGGCCGCATCGGCGATGATTTCCGGCTCGATACCATCCGCCATGCCGTCCGCCCAGGCCTCGCTCTGGTGTTCCAGCGCAGCCTGCATTTTCTCGTGGACGATCATGTCATCGATGTCGGTCAGGCTTGGTTCCATCATTCGTTCCATGCGACTTCCATTGTGCAAGCGGTTCATTCTTTGGCCGTCCGGCTGAACTCCAACTGAACGACCGTGACGGACTCGCCACTTCTTACCACTCTCTTAACGAACTTAGCAGCCTTTTCCCGAAACGACACGGGGTCGTGAGAAAAGAGGTTAATTTCTTGCTAATTTCCAAAGCGGGCGACGATTTCTGACGCAAGTGTTGCGCCTTCGGCACGGTATCGCTGCTCGGCGACGATCGCCGGTCCCGTGCAGGTGGTATAAACGGAGGCGAAGGTGCGATACCCACGGTTGAATGCGGCGGTCATCCTTTCGCGCCGCTTGACCTCGTCGGCCGTTTCCTTGTCGATCAATTCCTGCATCGAGCGGCGCCAGACGTCCTCGGGCTCCTTGACGCAAAGGTTCCTGAGATAATGGACGGAGCCAAGAATTTCGGAAAGTCGAATCAACCTCTGGTCGTAGGGCGTGGGTTTCTCTTCCACGACGACGGGAGCCGGGGTGGCGGCCTCGGTCGTTGCCGGTTCGTTCGACGTTGTTTTTTGCGCCGCCGCACCGGTGGCGGCTGTCAGCGCGAAACCGGCCAGGGCGAGCCGCGCAAGGATCGGGGCAGTGATCATGGCTTCATCAAGCCCGAATTGACGGCGGTTTCAAGGCCGCGGCCGGATTCCGTGCCGATGTTCGCGAGCCTTTCCACGCATTCGCGCACGCTGTCCGGGATCGGCAGGGCAAAGATTTCGGCGGGCGTGAACCAGCCAAGCCCGGCGGCATCGTCACTGGCAACGGCAACCGCATCGGCGCTCGCCTCCGCTCTGAAGACCGAAAGCAGGAAATGGCGCCCTTCCGATTCCTCGCCGGGGAGGTCGTAGGTTTCAAAGAGCACGGGATTGCGCGCTTTGATGCCGGTCTCTTCCCAAAGCTCGCGCAGTGCTGTTTCAGCCGGCGTCTCGCCGGGTTCCGCCCGTCCGCCGGGAAAGGCGTACATGTCGGCCGACGGCGGGTTGGCCCGCCTTACGAGCAGGTAACGGCCGCCGCGTTCGAGAATGACGGAGGAGGCGAGTTCGGGCTTGGTCGACATTGGGGAATCAAATTGCCTCAGTAACGTTGACCCATCCTACGTGAAGTGCCACATCCGTGTCATGTGCGGACGTTTTGCGCTGACGGCGACGCCGGAAGAACTCATGGAATTGTTCGGCCTGCTGGAAAGCGAGGACTTTCCGGCGCGATTCAACATAGCGCCTACACAGCCGATCATGGTCGTCGTCGCAGGCGAGCGCGCTGAGCCCGGCAGTAACCTTCCCGAGCGCAAGGCCGTTCTCGTGCGCTGGGGTTTCATGCCGGGCTGGGTCAAGGACCCGCGTGATTTTCCGTTGCTCATCAATGCCCGCGCCGAATCGGCGATCGAAAAGGCGTCGTTTCGCGCCGCCATGCGACACCGTCGCATCCTCGTTCCGGCCTCGGGTTTCTACGAATGGCGCAGGCCGCCAAAGGGCAGCCGCGAGCCGTCGCAGGCCTATTGGGTGCGGCCGCGAAAGGGCGGCATTGTCGCCTTCGCCGGCCTGATGGAAACCTGGTCGTCAGCCGACGGTTCCGAGGTCGACACTGCTGCGATCCTCACGACGGCAGCCAATGCCTCCATCCGCCAGATCCACGACCGCATGCCCGTCGTCATCCAGCCCGAGGATTTTGCCCGTTGGCTGGATTGCAAGACGCAGGAGCCGCGCGACGTCGCCGATCTCTTCGGGCCGGTAGCGGAGGATTATTTCGAGGCAATCCCTGTCTCCGACAAGGTCAACAAGGTCGCCAATACCGGCCCGGACATCCAGGACGCGGTGACACCCAGGACGATACTGGATGTCCAGCCTAAGGGCAAAAGCAAACCGGACATGCCCGACAGCGGGCAGATGTCGCTGTTTTGAACGAACAACCCAGGGGTTAGGCGGGCCGCTTGGTCAATTTGGTCGCCGACTTTCCCTTCGCTTGCAGTGCAGCGGCGAGCACGGCCTTCAAGCCGAGCGGACGGTACTGTTCGACGAGATTGGTTGGCTTGGCGATTTCTTTGGTCTTTGCGGCTTTCACTTGCACTCACTCCTTAGATCACGATGAATTTGGGTCGGATCGACCCAAATTCATAAACGTCATCGTTTCTAATAAGTTAGAGCGGGCTGCGGGCGGAAAACCGCACGCACTTTTCCTCATCCCGCTCTGCTTTCCCGAACCGGATACATTCCGTTTTCGTCTTTCGGCGCGAAAACGATGCTCCTCCCTGTTCTCCGGAGACAGGAACCCGTGGTGCAGAACCAACTACACCGCGAATCTGTTTTCCGCATGGCGCTCCCAGATAAGCCTAATCATGACAAATCCGTGGCCGCCGATTCCGTTTCGATAGCCGACTGTGCTTGCATGCGGCTGACCTCTTGACCGAAAACGGGTGACGCGCGATAAGTGAGCGCATGAAAACGGTTATCTGCATTATCTGCCGGAAGATTATTCGCTAGCGTCACGCTGGCCTGGCCGTTTTCGTCTCCTAAAATCCAAGATGACAAACGCGCGGGCCTCCCGGGCGCCGTATTTCGACGGTTGTAAGCGTATTGGAGAATGGGAATGGGCGGAGCGCCGACATTGAAGCTGTACAACACGCTGACGCGGGAAAAGGTCGACTTCCGGCCGATCGATCCCGACAACGTCCGCATGTATGTCTGCGGCCCGACGGTCTATGACTATGCCCATATCGGCAATGCCCGGCCCGTGATCGTCTTCGACGTCTTGTTCCGGCTCCTGCGCCATGTCCATGGCGCCGAGCACGTCACCTATGTCCGCAACATCACCGACGTCGACGACAAGATCAATGCGCGTGCCCTGCGGGACTATCCGACGCTGCCGCTGAACGAAGCGATCCGACGCGTGACGGAGAAGACCGAAACCCAGTTCCTTGCGGATGCCAAGGCGCTCGGCTGCCTCGATCCGAACGTGCAGCCGCGGGCGACCGACAACATCGCGCAGATGATCGAGATCATCGAGAAGCTGATCGCCAAGGGGCACGCCTATCAGGCCGGCGGCGAGGTGCTGTTCGATACGAAGTCGATGGCCGACTATGGACAGCTTTCGAAGCGCAACCTCGACGAACAGCAGGCCGGCGCTCGCATCGCCGTGGAAGCGCACAAGAAGAACCCGGGCGACTTCGTGTTGTGGAAGCTTTCGACCGATAACGAGCCGGGCTGGGAAAGTCCTTGGGGCAGGGGCCGCCCGGGCTGGCATATCGAGTGCTCGGCCATGAGCGGACGCTATCTCGGCGAGGTCTTCGACATTCACGGCGGCGGGCTCGACCTGATCTTCCCGCACCATGAGAACGAAATCGCCCAGTCGCGTTGCGCCCACGGCACCGAGGTGATGGCGAATGTCTGGATGCACAACGGCTTCCTGCAGGTCGAAGGCCGCAAGATGTCGAAGTCGGAAGGCAACTTCGTCACCATCTACGAATTGCTGCACACCGAAAAGTTCGCCGGCCGCCAGTGGCCGGGCGAAGTGCTGAGGCTGGCCATGCTGATGACGCATTATCGCGAGCCGATCGATTTCTCGGTGAAGCGGCTGGAGGAAGCCGAACATCTGCTTTCCAAGTGGCCGGTGCCGGGCGATGCAACGGGGGAGGCTGATCCGGCGGTGGTTGCCGCACTTGCGGACGATCTCAACACCGTCGCTGCCGTTCAGGCGCTCCATGCTCTCGCCCAGAAGGCGGCGGCCGACCCCAAGCTGCTCGGCACCTTCGCCGCCAGCGCGGCCCTCATCGGCGTCGTGCCCGAGGCGGTCGAACTGGACGAAGCCGTGGTGCACGACATCGACAGCCGTGTCCGTGCGCGTCTGGAACTGCTGAAGGCGAAGAACTTCGCCGAGGCAGACAAGATCCGCGACGATCTCGTGGCGCAGGGAATCCAGCTCAAGGATGGCAAGGATCCGGCAACCGGCGAGCGTGTGACGACCTGGGATATCAAGCGGTGATCGCGAGCCCGGCGGCGCGTCGTGCCCGGTCGCATTGATCGGGATCGGACAGAGCCGTCCGGGGACGGCGGAAACGCGGAGAGCATGCATGAAAGAGGAGTTCGTGCGATGATCGACCATACGGGCATTCCGGTCGCGGATTTCGACCGGGCGCGGTCGTTCTACGACAAGGCCTTCGCTCCGCTCGGCGCCTCGCTGCTGATGATGGTGCCGGTGGAACATACCGGCGGCGTCAGGGTCGGCGGCTATGGCCGCGAACGGCCGGTCTTCTGGTTGCATGAGGTGGCTGCGACTGGCCCGGGCCGGCACTATGCGTTTTCGGCGCGGAGCCGCGCGGAAGTCGATGCCTTCTACGAAGCGGCGATGGCGGCCGGCGGGCGCGACAATGGCAAGCCGGGACTGAGGCCGCACTACCACCCCGACTACTACGGGGCCTTCGTGCTCGACCCCGACGGCAACAACATCGAAGCCGTCTGCCACGCGCCGAGCTGAGGAGGAGTTGCGATGAGTCTCGACAACAGGCCCTATTATACTGGCGGCTGCCAGTGCGGCGCGGTCCGTTTCCGTGTCGAGGGCAGGCTCGGCGACGCCTCCGTCTGCCATTGCCGCATGTGCCAGAAAGCGAGCGGCAACTTCTATATGCCGCTGGTTTCGGTTCGCGGCGCGCACGTCACCTGGACTCGCGGCGAGCCCAAGCGCTTTCAATCCTCCAACGCGGTACGGCGCGGTTTCTGCGGCGATTGCGGTACGCCGCTGACCTATGAGGCGCCGGACGGCATGGCCCTGGCGATTGCCGCCTTCGACGAACCGCAGGGCATCGTGCCGACCATCCAATGGGGCATCGAGCACAAGTTGCCCTATGTCGATCACATATCGGAATTGCCCGGTGTTGCTACGATGGAAGATCCGGACGCGGTCGAATTCCTGACCGATCTCGTTTCCTACCAGCATCCCGACCACGACACTGAAACCTGGCCCCCGGAGGAAAGACGATGAGCGAAAACGTTCGAACAGGCGGCTGCCAGTGCGGCGCAGTCCGTTTCCGTATCCGCGGGCAACTCGGTCGTCCGTCGATCTGCCATTGCCGCATGTGCCAGAAGCAATTCGGCTCGTTCTTCTCCGCGCTGGTGACGGCGCCGAAAGATGGCGTCGAATGGGTGCGGGAAGAGCCGAGCTACTTCCAGTCCTCGGTCAACATCGATCGCGGCTTCTGTCCGAAATGCGGTACGCCGATGACCTACCGGCATCCCGGCGGCCTCGAGATCGCGATCGGCACCTTTGACGATCGCACCGATCTCGCGCCGAAAATCCAGGTCAACTACGCCTCGCGCCTTCCCTGGGTCGAGACGATCTTCGAGCAGCCGGTCCTGGAGGATCCGGACTTCTATGCGCGGCAGGAAAGCATCATCTCCTTCCAGCACCCGGACCATGAAACCGATCAATGGCATCCTTCGGGAGCATTCCGGTGACCATCTCCCGCATCTATACCGGTGGATGCCAGTGTGGCGCCGTCCGCTACCGCGCCGAGGGCACGCTTGCGGATCCGCATATCTGCCATTGCCGAATGTGTCAGAAGGCGGCCGGGAACTACTTCATGCCGCTGGCGAACGTCGCGCGTGACAGTTTCGACATCACCCGCGGTCAGCCGTCCTGGTTCCGCTCGTCGCATCTGGTTCGTCGCGGCTTCTGCAGCCACTGCGGCACGCCGCTGTTTTACGACATGCCGGATGCGGGTTTCATCAATATCACGCTCGGCTCGCTCGACGATCCGGATGATGTGTTGCCCGTCTATCAGGCCGGCGTCGAGTCTCGAGTCCTCTGGTTCTCGCGGCTCGCCGGGCTGCCGGAAAAAGAGACGGACGATGGCAGCGAAGTGTCCGCCACTCGCCATCTGATCATACTGGAAACGAACCGCCAGCACCCGGACTACGACACCGTGCATTGGCCGCTGACGAAAGACTGAAAATGACGACTGTATTGCGTACGCTCTATCCGGAAATCGAACCCTATGCCTCGGGCCACCTCGATGTCGGCGACGGTCACGTGATCTATTGGGAAAAGGTCGGCACGCCAGGCGCCAAGCCCGCCGTCTTCTTGCATGGCGGCCCCGGCGGCACGATTTCTGCCAACCATCGCCGTCTGTTCGATCCGGCGCTCTATGATGTGACCCTGTTCGACCAGCGCGGCTGCGGCAGGTCGACACCGCATGCGAAGATCGAGGCCAACACCACGTGGCATCTCGTTGCCGACATCGAGCGGCTGCGCGCACAGGCCGGGGTCGACAAGTGGCTGGTCTTCGGCGGATCCTGGGGATCGACGCTTGCACTCGCCTATGCCGAGAAGCATCCGGAGCACGTTTCGGAACTCGTGCTGCGCGGCATCTATACGCTGACGAAAGCCGAACTCGACTGGTACTATCAATTCGGCGTCTCGGAAATGTTCCCGGACAAGTGGGAGCGGTTCGTCGCGCCCATCCCGGAAGCAGAGCGGCACGAGATGATGCACGCCTATCACCGTCGCCTGATGAGCGACGACAAGGCAACGCGCCTTGCGGCGGCAAAGGCCTGGAGCATCTGGGAGGGCGAGACGATTACGCTGCTGCCGGAACTATCGACCAGCGCTCCGTTCGAGGACGACGAGTATGCCGACGCCTTCGCGCGCATCGAAAACCACTTCTTCGTCAATGCCGGCTGGATGGAGGATGGCCAATTGTTGCGGGATGTTCACCGGCTTCACGGCATTCCCGGGGTTATCATCCATGGGCGCTACGACATGCCGTGCCCGGCGAAATATGCCTGGCAGTTGCATAGGGCCTGGCCCGGATCCGAATTGCATCTGATCGAGGGGGCAGGGCACGCCTATTCCGAGCCGGGCATTCTCGACCGGCTGATCCGCGCCACGGACAGATACGCATGCAAGACCGAGTAAGACCAAGCAAGAACAGAGCAGTTGGACGATTAGCCATGACCAGGGAACGCATCTACCTCTTCGACACGACGCTACGGGACGGGCAGCAGACGCCCGGCATCGACTTTTCGGTCGAGGACAAGATTGCGATTGCGAGCCTGCTCGACGGCTTCGGCATGGATTACATCGAGGGCGGCTATCCCGGTGCGAACCCGACCGACACCGAGTTCTTCACGAGCACGCGCACGCAGAAGGCATCCTTCGTCGCCTTCGGCATGACCAAGCGCGCCGGCGTTTCGGCGTCCAATGATCCGGGCCTCGCGGCACTGCTTGCCGCCAAGAGCGACGCGATCTGTCTGGTCGCCAAGAGCTGGGACTACCATGTCGAGGTCGCACTCGGCTGTACCAACGAGGAAAACCTCGACAACATCCGCGCTTCTGTCGAGGCCGTGGTCGCCTCCGGCCGTGAAGCGATGGTCGACTGCGAGCATTTCTTCGATGGTTACAAAACCAATCCGGCCTACGCGCTCGCCTGCGCGAAGACGGCTTTTGAAGCCGGCGCCCGCTGGGTCGTGCTCTGCGACACCAATGGCGGCACTCAGCCGCCGGAGGTACGCGAGATCGTCACCGCGGTGATCGCGGCCGGCGTGCCCGGCGCCAATCTCGGCATCCACGCCCATAACGATACCGGCCAGGCGGTCGCCAATTCGCTGGCCGCGGTCGAGGCTGGCGTGCGCCAGATCCAGGGAACGCTGAACGGCATCGGCGAGCGCTGTGGCAACGCCAATCTCGTCACGCTGATCCCGACGCTTGCTCTCAAGGAGACCTATTCCAGCCGCTTCAAAACGGCGATCGATGCCGATCGCTTGCAGGAACTGACGAAGCTCGCCCATTCGTTCGACGAGCTATTGAACCGTTCGCCGGATCAGCAAGCCCCTTACGTGGGCGCATCCGCATTCGCCACCAAGGCCGGCATCCATGCCTCGGCGCTGCTCAAGGATCCGCGCACCTATGAGCATGTCGCGCCCGAGAGCATCGGCAACCTGCGCAAGGTCATGGTCTCGGACCAGGGCGGCAAGGCCAATTTCATCAATGCGTTGAAGCGCCGCGGCATCGTTGTGAGCAAGGACGACCCGAAGCTCGACAAGTTGATCGCCGTCGTCAAGGAGCGGGAGGCGACCGGCTACGCCTATGAGGGGGCGGACGCGAGTTTCGCGCTGCTCGCGAGCCGTATCCTCGGCACGGTGCCGGACTTCTTCCACGTCGAAAGCTTCCGCGTCATGGTCGAGCGCCGCTTCGATGCGAACGGCAATCTGAAGACCGTGTCGGAAGCGGTGGTAAAGGTGGTGGTCGATGGCGAGACGATGATGTCGGTCGCCGAAGGGCACGGGCCCGTCAACGCACTCGACCTCGCGCTGCGCAAGGACCTCGGCAAGTACCAGTCGGAGATCGCCGATCTCGAGCTCGCGGACTATAAGGTCCGTATCCTCAACGGCGGCACCGAGGCGATCACGCGCGTGCTGATCGAATCGACCGATGGAACCGGCGCGCGCTGGTGGACGGTGGGCGTCTCCGACAACATCATCGACGCATCCTTCCAGGCGCTGATGGACAGCATCATCTTCAAGCTGCTGAAGAACCGGGACCATGTGGGCCTGATCGCTGCCGAATGACGTCAGCGGCAAGCTGAGACTGGGCTCGCTCCGGCGGCGTGATGAGTAAAACTCACCATCCCTTCACGGAAATGAATTGGTGCATAACCGGACATTGGGGTAGGACCCATTCACGGGAGCTTGCGCCGGCTGGTAAGCCGCGCCTTCCCTACAGCGCCGCGCGTCCCGTCAGACAGGTCGCTGTCGCACTTTGTATTGCTGCATGTTTTGCCCTTAAGTCGGAGGCGATTTAGGGAGACGGGCAGCAGAGATCGGAGAGCGGCTCGTTCCACCAAGGCTCGCCGGCAAACGCACCAGGAAAAGATGTTATGGCCGAGCCGAACGCGAAAGTACCCGCCGAAAACACCGATTCCGCGAAAGGCTTTGCCTTCGCGCTGACCGCCTATCTCCTTTGGGGCTTTCTGCCCTTCTTCATGAAGGCCGTCGCTCACATTCCGGCGCCGGAAGTGGTGGCGCACCGGATCGTGTGGTCGGTGCCGCTTGCGGGCCTGGTTCTGCTCTGGCTCGGGCGTACGGACGACATCAAGGTGGCGCTGCGCTCGCCGCGCATGCTGCGCATGGCGGCGCTGACCGCCGTGCTGATCACCATCAACTGGGGGATCTATGTATGGGCGATCGGTGCCGGCCGGGCGATCGAGACGGCGCTCGGCTACTACATCAACCCGCTGTTTTCGATCTTCCTCGGCGCGGTGCTGCTGAAGGAAAGGCCGAACCCGGCGCAGATGGTTGCGATTGCGCTCGCGGCCTCCGCGGTCGCCGTCCTTGCTTTCGACGCCGGTGGCCTGCCGTGGGTGTCGATCGGCCTTTGCCTGTCCTGGGGCTTCTATGCCTTCTTCCGCAAGACGCTGCCTGTCGGTCCGAACCAGGGCTTCTTCCTGGAAGTCCTGCTGCTCAGCGTTCCGGCGCTCGGCTATATAATCTGGCTCGAGGCGACCGGGCAGGGCCATTTCGGAGATACCGGCACGGCCGATATTCTCTGGCTGATGTCCTGCGGTGTCGTTACCGCCATTCCATTGATGATCTATGCCAACGGTGCCAAGTTGCTGCGCCTGTCGACGATCGGCATCATGCAGTATATCGCCCCGACGATGATCTTCCTGATTGCCGTTTTCGTCTTCCACGAGCCCTTTGGCACGGCAAAGCTCATTGCCTTCGGCCTGATCTGGGCGGCGCTGGTGATCTATTCGGGCGCAATGCTGGCGGAAAGCCGGGCGCGCCGGGTGCTGCAGGCAAGTCCCGCGGAGTAAGCTCGCAGTCGCTACAAATCAAAAGGCGCGTTGGTGGACCGCGCCTTTTTCCTTGTCGGTGCTTGCTGCCATCAAAGACGGGAGATGATCTCCGCCTCGCCCTCGCGGCCCTTGCCACCATTGGCAGCCGCCAGGATGGCCGGCACGATGTTAGCGGCATCGTCGACGACCAGTGGCTGCACGAGATGCGCCGTGTGCACGAAGCCTTCGTCACGCATGTGCTGCAGCAGGTCGAGCATCGGCCGCCAGAAATTGTTGATGTTGCCGAACACCATCGGCTTGCGGTGACGGCCGAGCTGCGCCCAGGTCATGATCTCGACGATCTCTTCCAGCGTGCCGATACCGCCCGGCAGCGCGACGAAAGCGTCGGCCCGCTCGAACATCGTATGCTTGCGCTCGTGCATGTCGGCGGTGACGATCAGCTCGTTGAGCTGGCCGAGTGAATGGCGGGTCGCTTCCTTATCCATCAGGAACTCAGGGATGATCCCGGTGACTTCGCCGCCGTTCGAAAGGACGCCGCTGGCGACGGCTCCCATGATGCCGCGCGTGCCGCCACCATAAACGAGGCGGAGACCGTGATCGGCAATCGAGCGGCCAAGTGCGCGGCCGGCTTCCATATAGGCATTGTCGCGTCCGGGCTGTGAACCGCAATAGACGCAGATGGATCGAATCGTGGTGCTTTCGGTGCTCATGCCTCCAAAAGACATTGCACCGCAGCAAGGGTCAAGAAAAATGAGGGGAAAGCCGGTTTTCCGCCGTTTGCCGGGTGGCCGGCAGCTTGTATGGCGAATCAGGAATCGCTAGCAATTTCAGGGATTGATTGAAGAAATCGGACGGTTGCTTGCTGTTGCGCTATAATGCATGGCGTTAGCCCGCACCGCAGGCCGATGAGAGGGCATGCGCGGAGTTCCGCTCCGCTCCGTGTGGAGAGTGGCATGATAAAAAATAGGGCCGGCTGGGTGGCCATTACTGTCCTCGTGGCAGCAACAGCGTTGATGGTATTCGTGGTGCAGCCGAACCTGCGTGGTGACGCCAAGAAGACGGCGGAAGAGCCGTCGGTAGGCAATGCGACACAGTCGACCGAAACCGCTTCTGGCCCGCAAGCGACCGAAGGTACGGCGAAGCCGCTGGACAGCAAGGCCGGTGAGGCCGCCGACGCGACGGCAAACGCTGCGGCGACGAACGCAGCCGCCGAAAACTCTGCCGTCCCCGGGTTCGACGTGTTGCGTGTGGAGCCTGATGGATCGACCGTGATCGCTGGGCATGCGCAGCCTGGTTCGAAGCTTGAGATCCTGAGCGGCGACGCCGTTGTCGGCACCGCCGATGTCGGCGCGACGGGCGACTTCGCAGCGGTGTTCGACAAGCCGCTGCCGGCCGGCGACTATCAGTTGACGCTGCGCAGCACCGGTGAAGACGGCGCCGTGAAGACCTCCGAGGAAGTCGCGACCGTTTCGGTTCCCAAGGACCCTTCGGGGCAGCTTCTCGCCATGGTGTCCAAGCCGGGTGAGGCAAGCCGCCTGATCACGACGCCGGAAGCGGCCAAGGGTGAAACCGCGCAGACAACCGACGGCAAGTCGGCGGAAGTCGCATCGCAGACGCCGCTGGCAACCGGCGACGCGTCCTCGGCACCGGCAAAGGCGGTTGGCGTTCCCGGCCTGCAGGTGACTGCGGTCGAGATCGAAGGAAGCAAGATGTTCGTCGCGGGCAGCGCCAAGCCGCATGCTCTGGTGCGTGTCTATGCGGATGAAAAGCTGATCGGCGAAATCAAGGCCGACGACAAGGGCAATTTCGTTGTCGACGGCGAGGTCGAGTTGACCGTGGGCAGCCACATCATCCGCGCCGACATGCTGAACGAGGATGGCACCAAGGTCGCCATGCGCGCATCGGTTCCCTTTGATCGCCCCGCCGGCTCCCAGGTTGCCGCAGTCGCGCCGTCGGGCACGCCTTCGGCGACGGCCGGCCTTGATGGCGTGCGCGCCGAGGCCGGTAAGGCGCTGGCCCTCTTGAAGGGACTTTATGCCAACGGCAAGGTGCCGAGCGGCGAGCAGCTTGCCGCAGCGCGTTCCGCGACGGAAATTGCACTGAAGTCGCTGGCGGATTTCCGGCTTGCCGACAGTTCCGATCAGGCGCTGGCGGCAGCCGCGTCGCGGGCTTCCAAGGCGGCAGCCGACGCGCTGACAGCCTTGAAGGCGGCGCCGCAGGATGCGCCAAGCGTTGCCTCGGCGCTTGCGAAGGTCGATGCGACCGTCGGACCGGTTCTGGCCGAGCGCGGCAGCGCGACGCCGGCCTCGGGCGGGCAAGCCCAGCTGAAGGACGCCCCTGCGCCGGGTGAGCTGGCGAAGGTCATGGGCGCAGGCAGCGCGGTGGCAGGCGACGCCTCGACGACGCCGGCGCAAGGGACGGAAGCCGCAGCCGCTGCCCCCCAGCAGGAAGGGCCGCAGACCGTCCAGCAGGAGCCGCTCAAGGAGAGCAAGTCCTCGGTGATCATCCGTCGCGGCGATACGCTGTGGCAGATTTCGCGGCGCGTCTATGGCGCGGGCTTGCGCTACACCACGATCTACCTTGCCAACCAGGACCAGATTGAAGACCCGGACCGCATTCGCCCGGGGCAGGTTTTCGGCGTGCCGGATAAGGCGTTGCCCGATGACGAATCCCGCGAGATTCATAGAAAGCACATGAAACACGAGCAATAGGCTGCCGATCGTCCGCCTGCACATTGCGGCGGCGGCGATGGATGCCTATCTCTCGATCCAGGGCGGCGCCTTCAACGAGGCGCCGCTTTTCATTGAACGGTGATGACGGCGTTGTTTGTCTCAGGCTATTGCCTCAATCGACCTCGATTTGAGGGCGAAGACGTGCAGCAAGTCAAAGTGCTACAGCGACCTTTGCGCGTCTGATAAGACGCGTGGCGTTGTAGAGGGAAAGTACGCTGCGGCAAGGCTCGTGAGGCTGTCGCGGCCGTCAAGCAGCGCGAAACGTAAGAGCGGATCAGAACGTGGCACCCCAGAAGAAAACTGTTTCGGCCGATACGAGCAATCCGCTGCAGACGATTGCCAATCTCTGGCCCTATATGTGGCCGAAGGACAGGGCCGACCTCAAGCTCCGGGTCATCTGGGCAACGGTCATTCTGATCATCGCCAAGGTCGTTCTGATCCTCGTTCCCTATTCCTTCAAATGGGCGACGGACGCGCTGAATGGCAAGCCGGACGTTATGGGCTTCCTGCCTGAGGTCCTGACCGGCGCCGTCATGCTGGTGCTTGCCTACAATCTGGCACGCTTGCTGCAGGCAGGACTGAATCAGCTCCGCGACGCGCTGTTTGCAAGCGTCGGCCAGCACGCCGTCCGCCAGCTCGCCTACAAGACCTTCGTGCATATGCACCAGCTCTCCCTGCGCTTCCATCTGGAACGGCGCACCGGCGGGCTTTCGCGCATCATCGAGCGCGGCACGAAGGGCATCGAGACGATCGTCCGTTTCACCATCCTGAACACCTTGCCAACCCTTATCGAGTTCTTGCTGACGGCCGTGATCTTCTGGTGGGGCTACGGCTTCGGCTATCTCTTCGTCACCGCAGTCACCGTCTGGCTCTATATCTGGTTCACAGTCAAGGCGAGCGATTGGCGCATCGCCATTCGCCGCTCGATGAACGACAGCGATACCGACGCCAATACGAAGGCGATCGACTCGCTCCTGAACTTCGAAACGGTCAAGTATTTCGGCAACGAGGACATGGAGGCCCGGCGCTTCGACAAGTCGATGGAGCGCTATGAAAAGGCGGCAACGCAGGTCTGGACCTCGCTCGGCTGGCTCAATTTCGGCCAGGCGCTGATCTTCGGTGCCGGCACGGCGGTCATGATGATCATGTCGGCGCTTGCCGTTCAGCGCGGCGACCAGACGCTCGGCGATTTCGTCTTCGTCAACGCCATGCTGATCCAGCTCGCGATCCCGCTCAATTTCATCGGCTTCGTCTATCGCGAAATCCGCCAGGGCCTGACGGATATCGAGCATATGTTCGACCTGCTCGACGTGCAGGCGGAAGTGGTGGATCGCCCCGATGCCGCCGAGCTCGTCATCGGCAAGGGCGCCATCGCCTTCAAGGACGTGCACTTCGCCTATGATCCGGCGCGACCGATCCTCAAGGGCATCACCTTCGAGGTGCCCGCCGGCAAAACCGTTGCCGTCGTCGGCCCGTCGGGTGCCGGCAAGTCGACGCTCTCCCGGCTGCTTTATCGCTTCTACGACGTGCAGCAGGGGGCGATCACCGTCGACGGGCAGGATGTGCGGACGGTGACGCAGAAGAGCCTGCGCTCGGTCATCGGCATGGTGCCGCAGGATACCGTGCTCTTCAACGACACGATTGCCTATAACATCCGCTACGGCCGGGCTTCGGCCAGCGAGGACGAGGTCGAAGCGGCGGCCGAGGCTGCCCAGATCGCCGGCTTCATCCGCACGCTGCCGGAAGGCTTCCATGCCATGGTGGGCGAGCGCGGCCTCAAGCTCTCCGGCGGCGAGAAGCAGCGCGTCGCGATTGCCCGCACAATCCTTAAGGCGCCGCCGATCCTGATCCTCGATGAGGCAACCTCGGCGCTGGACACCCGGACCGAGCAGGAAATTCAGTCGGCGCTCGATGTGGTCTCGCGCAATCGCACGACGCTGGTCATCGCGCACCGTCTTTCGACGGTGATCAACGCCGACGAAATCATCGTGCTGAAGGACGGCGTCATTGCCGAGCGCGGCACTCATGGCGAGTTGATCGGCCGCGATGGCCTCTATGCCTCGATGTGGAGCCGCCAGCGCGAAGCAACGCAGGCGGAAGAGCAGCTGAAGCGGGTGCGCGAAAGCGACGATCTCGGCATCGTCACGCGCGGCGAGCCGGCGGTCTGAGGATGTTTGCTGGTCGCGACGCATTTTGTCGCTCTGGGGCGGGTGGCGTTGCCCGCTGAGGCATTTCGCGGTAGTTCACGTTCCACGGAAAATCTGGAGTAGAGTTCATGAGCCTGGTCAATACGATCCGCAACACGCTCGTCCCGGTGCACAAGGAAGGCTATCGCTTCGTTGCGATCTTCTTCGTCGTGTCGCTGGTGCTTGGCTTCCTGTGGGAGCCATTGATGTGGATCGGCTTCGTGCTGACCGCCTGGTGTGCCTATTTCTTCCGGGATCCGGAGCGCATGACGCCGATCGACGACGATCTGGTGATCAGCCCCGCCGACGGCCGTGTTTCGTCGATCGCAACGGTCATGCCGCCGGAAGAGCTGAACCTCGGCTCGGAACCGATGCTCCGCATCTCGGTCTTCATGAATGTGTTCAATTGCCATGTGAACCGTGCGCCGATGGCCGGCACGATCACCCGCGTCGCCTATCGCGCCGGCAAGTTCGTCAACGCCGACCTCGACAAGGCCAGCCACGAGAACGAGCGCAACGGCCTCGTGATCGACACGAAGCACGGCGCGATCGGCGTCGTCCAGATCGCCGGCCTCGTTGCCCGCCGCATCCTCTGCTGGAAATATGAAAACGGCTCGCTGGACGCCGGCGAACGCTTTGGCCTGATCCGCTTCGGCTCGCGCCTCGACGTCTTCCTGCCTGCAGGAGCCGAGCCGCGCGTCAGCGTCGGGCAGACTGCCGTAGCGGGTGAAACCGTGCTTGCCGAATTCGGTTCGGCCAAGGGCCCGGTCGTCAGCCGTCGCGCATAAGGAGTGCATATGGAAGGCCCTGAACAGGAAAAACCGGCCGAACCGCTGAAAGTCGGCGGTGACGCGAGCGGTTCAAATGACACCGGTCGCGGCCCTCGGCTGCGCGAGATACCGCTGCGCCTGATGATCCCGAACCTGATCACGGTACTGGCGATCTGTGCCGGTCTCTCGGGCATTCGGCTTGCCTTCGAAAACCGCATCGAGCTTGCCGTTGCCATGGTGTTGCTTGCGGCCTTTCTCGACGGCATCGACGGCCGCGTCGCGCGCCTCCTGAAGGCAACGTCGAACTTCGGCGGCCAGATGGACTCGCTCGCCGATATCATCAATTTCGGCGTTGCACCGGCGCTCGTGCTCTATGTCTTCATCCTGGATCAGGCCCGCTCGATCGGCTGGATCGCGGCGCTGATTTACGCGATCGCCTGTGGCCTCAGGCTTGCGCGCTTCAACGTCATGGCCGAGCGGCAGTCCAAGGCGCCGTGGCAGTCGGAATATTTCGTCGGCGTGCCGGCGCCGGCCGGCGCCATGCTGGTCCTGCTTCCGGTTTATCTCGGCCTCCTGGGCCTGGCGCCGGAGCGCATCTTCGCGCTGATTGCATCGGGTTACACCGTGTTGATCGCCTTCCTGCTGGTCAGCCGCCTGCCGGTCTGGTCCGGCAAGTCGGAAAACAGCCGCGTGCGCCGCGATCTCGTCCTGCCGGCCATTCTCGGTGTCGTCTTCTATGTCGCGACGCTGATGACCTACACGTGGGAGACGATGGCGGTGACGGCGCTTGGCTACCTGATCACGCTGCCTTTCGGCGCGCGCTCCTGGCAGCGAAAATATGGCGGCGATTGGCCTGCCCACCCATCGACGGGCGGCGATGGCCTGCCCGGTGACAAGGACTGACTGAGGTTCAGCTCAGCTACAAAGGAAAAGGCCACCGTGGCGACACGGTGGCCTTTTCCGTTTGGGTAAATCCTCGAGGATTACTCCGGCATCCGGTAGTCGACGATCTTGTCTTCGCGGACGATGTAGAGCTTGCCGGTCTCGGTCTGCTGCGGACCGACGAGCGGCAGAAGCTTGGCGGCGACTTCCGAAGGATGCGGCACGGTCTCCGGATCCTCGCCGGGCATCGCCTGCGCGCGCATCGCCGTGCGGGTGGCGCCGGGATCGACGGAGAGGATGCGCAGCGGCAGGCGCTGCGTCTCGCCGGCCCAGGTGCGGGCAAGAGCCTCGACGGCCGCCTTCGACGCGGAGTAGGGGCCCCAGAAAGGTTTGCACTTGTGCGCGGCGCTGGACGACAGGATCAGCGCGCGGCCGGCATCCGACTTGATCAGCAGCGGCTCCAGCGAGCGGATCAGCCGCCAGGTGGCGGTAACGTTGATATTCATAACCTTCTCGAACACCTTCGCCTCGACGTGGCCGATCGGCGAGATCGTGCCGAGGACGCCGGCATTGGCGACCATGATGTCAAGCTTGCCCCAGCGCTCGTTGATCGCGCCGCCGAGCTTGTCGATCGCTGCCATGTCGGCAAGGTCGAACGGCACCAGCGTCGCCGAGCCGCCCGCGGCCTTGATCGCGTCGTCGAGTTCTTCGAGCCCGCCGACGGTGCGCGCGCAGGCGACGACATGGGCACCGGCCTTGGCCAGTTCGAGAGCGGTGAAATAACCGATACCGCGCGATGCGCCGGTGACCACGGCCACCCGGCCTTTGAGATCGATCGTCATGTTATTGTCTGATTATCCGTTGCTGGCGAGAACCGAGAGTTTGCGGACATTGCTGGCGCCTTCCTGGTCGAGAAGGCGGGTCGGATAGTCCCCGGTGAAGTAGTGGTCGGTGAACTGCGGCGCCTTGGGATCGCGCTTTTCGCCACCGACCGCCTCATAGAGGCCATCGATCGACAGGAACTCGAGCGAGTCCGCGCCGATGTAGCGGCACATGGAGGCAAGGTCGGCATGCTGGTTGGCGAGCAGCTTGTCGCGATCCGGCGTGTCGATGCCGTAGAAGTCCGGATGGAAGATCATGGGGCTCGCGACGCGGATATGCACTTCGCGCGCACCGGCGTCCCGCATCATCTGCACGATTTTCACCGACGTCGTGCCGCGCACGATCGAATCGTCGACCAGAACGACGCGCTTGCCGGCGATCATTGCGCGGTTGGCGGAGTGCTTGAGCTTGACGCCGAAGGCGCGGATCTGCTGCGTCGGCTCGATGAACGTTCGGCCGACATAGTGGTTGCGGATGATGCCGTATTCGAACGGAATGCCGCTCTGCTGGGCATAGCCGAGGGCAGCCGGCGTGCCGCCGTCCGGCACCGGAACGACCACGTCGGCCTCAATCGGCGATTCTTTCGCGAGGTTGATGCCCATGTTCTTGCGCGACACGTAGATGCTGCGGCCGCCGACGACCGAATCCGGCCGCGCGAAATAGACATATTCGAACAGGCAGAGGCGCTCGGGCTGCGTTATCTCGGGCTTGCGCGCATCGATGGTGATCGAGCCGTCAGGCTGGATCTCGCAGATGATCACTTCGCCATTCTCGACGTCGCGAACGTAAGTTGCGCCGATGATGTCGAGCGCGCAGGTCTCGGAGCAGAAGATCGGCTTGCCATCGAGCTCGCCCATGACGAGCGGGCGGATGCCGATCGGGTCGCGTGCTGCGATCAGCTTGGTGCGCGTCATCGCCAACATCGAATAGCCGCCTTCCATCTGGCGGATGGCGTCGATGAAGCGGTCGGAGGAGGAGGCCTGCTTGGAGCGGGCGATCAGATGCAGGACGACTTCGGTGTCGGAGGTCGACTGACAGATAGCGCCGTCGGCGATCAGTTGCCGGCGGAGGGTGAGGCCATTGGTGAAGTTGCCGTTATGGGCAATTGCGATGCCGCCGACTTCGAGCTCGGCAAAAAGCGGCTGGACGTTGCGCAGCGCCACTTCGCCTGTCGTCGAGTAGCGCGTGTGGCCGATCGATATGAAGCCCGGCAGCTTCGCCAGCGTCGCCGGATCGGTATAGTGGTCGCCGACGAGGCCCATACGCTTTTCGGTGTAGAACTGCTTGCCGTCGAAGGTGACGATGCCGGCCGCTTCCTGGCCGCGATGCTGGAGCGCATGCAGGCCGAGCGCCGTCAGCGCCGCCGCGTCCGAATGCCCCAATATGCCGAAGACGCCGCACTCTTCGTGTAGCGTATCGCCTTCGAGTTCATCGTGGATTTCCATGGATCTCAGATCGGTCATCACAGTCGCCTTTGCTCCGTACCGGTGCGCATATCGTGATCAGGCCCGCCGTCTTCAAGCGATCTTAGCTGAAAACGGCTGCAAGCGTTATTCCCCAAAAGGACAAAGCCCGCGGGGCGGGCTTTGTCGGCAAATCGTTCCTGTCTCAGCCGTTGGTGGCCGGTGCGTCGTCGGCAGGCGCCTGCTCCGGCGTCGTCGACGGTGCCTGGCCGGGGTTGGCCGCCGGCGCTTCGCCTTCACCTTCGCCGGTCGTGTCCTTGCCGCGCAGGCGGTCGAGAATGGTGGCGTCGGCTTCTTCAGGCAACAGCGCGATCAGCTTGTTGCCGAGATTGTCGAGCAGCGGCTTCGATTTCGCCTGGGTGACCCAGGTCGGCTGCTGCTGCGGAGCCACGAGCCAGTTGAAGAACAGCATGGCGACGACCACCAGAAGGATGCCGCGGGCGGCACCGAACAGGAAGCCAAGGGTGCGGTCGAGCGCGCCGATGCGGCTGTCGATGATGAAATCGGCAATCCGCATGGTGATGAAGGAAATGATGATCAGCGCGACCAGGAAGATCACCGCCGCCGATCCGATCAATGCGACGGTATCGCTGTTGGTGTACTGCTTGGCGTAGGGCAGAAGCTGCGGGTAGAGGAAATAGGCGGCTGCGGCCGCACCCACCCAGCTCGCGACCGAGAGCACTTCGCGCGAGAAGCCTCGAACCATGGCCAGGATTGCGGAAAACAGGGCGACGCCGAGAACGATACCGTCGAGAATTGTAATGGGCATTTTGTCCTTACTCCGGACCCGGTTCGTCCGGGTCTCCTCAAGCCTATCCGCCATCGGCCCTGCCTGATGTTACAGCGCCGCGCGTCTCATTAGACGCGCAAAGGTCGCTGTACCACTTTGATGTGCTGCATGTTTTTGTCCTTTGATCGGCTACGATCAAAGAACACATGCAGTAGGGCATTTGCAGCCTTTTCGCGGCCCCTACAGCGCCGCGCGTCCTTTCGGGCGCGCAAAGGTCGCTGTAGCACATAGACCTGCTGCCTAGTTTTGCCCCTAAATCGATTCCGATTTAGGGAACCATGCAGTAGCGGCGGTCTGCGGCATCCGCTTCCTCAGTCTGCCTCTTCCACCGGCCTTAGCGCGTTTCGCGATCCCGCGATGCGCGCCACCAGATCCGGCAAACTCTCCATTTCGCTCCATCGGCCATTGCCGTTTTTCGGCAATTCGGTGGAAGCGGATGGCAGCACCGCCTGCGAGAACCCGAGTTTCTCGGCTTCTTTAAGGCGTTGTGCGGTATGCGCAACCGGCCGGATGGCTCCCGACAAGCTGACTTCGCCGAAATAGACGCAATCTGCTGGAAGGGCAAGCCCGGCAAGCGACGAAACCAGTGCGGAAGCCACAGCTAGATCGGCGGCCGGCTCCGAAATGCGGTAACCGCCGGCGATATTGAGATAGACATCGTGCTGGCCGAGCCGAACGCCGCAATGGGCCTCGAGTACGGCGAGGATCATCGACAGCCGGGCGGAGTCCCAGCCGACGACGGCGCGCCGCGGCGTGCCGAGCGAAGTCGGCGCGACGAGGGCCTGGACTTCGACGAGAACAGGGCGCGTGCCTTCCATGCCGGCAAAGACAGCCGCGCCCGGCGATTTCTCGTTTCGCTCGCCGAGAAACAGCTCGGACGGATTGGCCACTTCGCGCAGGCCCTTGTCGGACATCTCGAAGACGCCGATCTCGTCGGTCGGGCCGAAGCGGTTCTTGACGGTGCGTAGAATGCGATAGTGGTGACCGCGGTCGCCTTCGAAATAGAGCACCGCATCGACCATGTGCTCGACGACGCGCGGGCCGGCGATCTGCCCCTCTTTGGTGACATGGCCGACGAGAACGACGGCGGTTCCCGTCTGCTTGGCAAAGCGGATCATCGCCTGCACGCCGGTCCGAACCTGGGTCACCGTGCCGGGCGCCGAATCGACGATGTCGCTCCAGAGCGTCTGGATCGAGTCGATGATGACGAGGTCCGGACGTTTGCCATCGGCGAGCGTCGCGAGGATGTCCTCGACATTGGTCTCCGCGGCAAGCAGCACGTCGCTGTCAGCCGCACCCAGGCGCTGCGCACGCAGCCGCACCTGCGCCACCGCCTCTTCGCCGGAGACATAGATGACGCGGTGCTTGCGGCGCGATAGTGCTGCGGCCGCCTGCATCAGCACCGTCGATTTGCCGATCCCGGGATCGCCTCCGACGAGCAATGCCGAGCCGCGCACGAAACCGCCGCCGGTCACCCGGTCCAATTCCGAAATTCCGGTCTGGACGCGGGGTGCATCTTCGATATCGCCCGAAAGCGTGGTGAGCGCCACCGGGCGTCCCTTCTTCGGCGCGCGCGACGGACCGCCGCCGATGCCGGCCGTCGGATCCTCCTCGACAATGGTGTTCCACTCGCCGCAGCCTTCGCATTTGCCCGCCCAGCGGGTGTGGACGGTGCCGCAGTTCTGGCAGATGAATTGTGTGCGGGCTTTCGCCATCGGCATCGACTTTCGAAATCTGGAGGGCCACCGGCGGCCGCGCGGGGCGATGCCGTTGATGACGGGAGAATCACCTTTGTCGTCACATAATGCCGCGAAACGCGGAACAAAAGGTGAATTTTAGCGAGAGCCGCAGGGAATTTGCGGCAAAGCCGCGTCAGGCGGCGCCGACATAGTTCCTGATGTAGCGATGTCCGAGGCTGGTCAGCAGTTCGTAGCCGATCGTACCGCCGGCGCGCGCAACGTCGTCAATGGCGATGTTGCGGCCGAAGAGCTCGATGTAATCACCCGGGCGTGCGGCACCTGCCGGAAGGTCGGTGACGTCGAACAGGCTGAGGTCCATGGTGACGCGCCCCACATGCGGCACGCGTTTGCCGTGCAGGAAGCCGAATGCCCCTGACGGAGTTGCCTGCCGCAGAGTCACGCCGCCGCCGGAGACGGAGCGATGGTAGCCATCGGCGTAGCCGACGGCGACGGTGGCGATGCGGCTGTCCCTGTCGAAGCGGGCGGAGGCGCCGTAGCTGGCCGTACCTCCGGCGGCAACTTCGCGAATCTGGATGATCCTGGCTTCGGCGGTCACGACAGGCGTCATCGGGTTGACGGCATCGTTGACCGCCTCGCCGCCATAGACGGCAATGCCTGGTCGGGTGAGCTCGAAGTGATAGTCGGCGCCCAGGAAGACGCCGCCGGAATTGGCAAGGCTGGCATCGACACCCTCGTACGCAGCGGTTGCCTCGCGGAAACGCGCGAGCTGGTAGGCGTTCAACGGATGCTGCGGTTCGTCGGCGCAGGCGAGGTGGCTCATGACCAAGACGGGAGAGAAGCTTGCGGGCCGCGCCGGGTCGTTGGCAAGCGCCACGGCGGCCTCGACCGAGAGGCCCAACCGGTTCATGCCGGTATCGACATGCAGGACGCAGGGGTGATCACCGCGTTCGGAAAGCGCGGCCATGAACACCGCAAGCTGCTCCTCGGAATTGATGATGGGCACGAGATCATTGTCGAAAAAGAGCTCTTCGTTTCCCGGCCACATGCCGGCGAGAATGTAGATGCGGCCCTCCGGAACGAGTGGCCGCAGCTCGGCACCTTCCTCGGCATTGGCGACGAAAAAGTCGCGCGCGCCGGCCGCATAGAGGGTGGGGGCGGCGTGTTCGATACCGAGCCCGTAGGCGTTCGCCTTCAAGACCGCTGCCGCCCGCGCCTTGCCGGAGAGGGCATTCATCGCCCGCCAATTGTCGGCAAGCGCACCGAGATCGATGGTGAGGCGGTTGGAGGCGGAAAGGAATTCGGGAGGAAGCATGCCGGACACTCTGCGTGGACGATACGAAGAGCAATACAGCCAACGGCCCATGGTCGCAAATGCTCGCCTGTCGCACGTCCACGCGGGCTGTGTCGGGAACCAAGCACTTTTGTGCAAGACGGGGTCGCCTCGGACCACTATGTTTCCCGCATGCAGACGATTTCGCAGCAACAGGCCATCGATGACACGCCGATTGAGGGCGCCGAACGCACGCGCTTCTGGCGGGATGCTCGTTTCATGGGGATGGAATGCCTGACGGCGACCTTCATCACCCACGAATTCGCGCCGCATGCGCACGAGACCTTCAGCATCGGTGCGATCGAGGCGGGTTCGCAGATCAGCAAGATCAAGGGCGAGCGCTCGGAAGCAGGACCTGGGTTCTTCTACCTGATCAATCCCGACGAGATCCACGACGGTCATCCCGGCGGCAGCGGCTATCGCTACCGCATGGTCTATCCGAGCGCCGAGCTTTTGGTGAACATCATCGAGGACGTGACCGGCCGCTCCTTCAAGGGAACGCCGTCCTTCTCGAAACGTGTGCTGCAGGATCCGGACCTCGCCTTGTCCTTTCATCACGCGCACCGAACGCTCGAGCTGGCGGGCGGTCAACTCGAGGCCGAAGAGAGAATGTTCGGCGTGCTTGCGGCGATGTTCGAGAGGCACGGCAGTACGATCATCACCCCGATCGAGACGCGCGAGCAGTCCGCCGTGCATCGGGTGCGAGACTATTTGGTCGAGAATTACGTTGAAGACGTCGGGCTCGAGGAGCTGGCCAAGGTCGCAGGGCTCAGCCGCGCGCACCTGATCCGTGCCTTCCGCAAGGAGTTTCACATCACTCCGCATGCCTTTTTGACCGACAAGCGCGTGCGTGCTGCCAAGACCTTGCTCAGGCATGGCTGGTCGGCGGTGGATGCGGCCTATCAGTGCGGCTTTGCCGATCAGGCGCATTTCAGTCGCCACTTCAAGGCGCGCACCGGGGTGACTCCGGGCGCCTTTCGCGCCGGCTAAAGCGGGATGAGGAAAGGTGCGTGCGGTTTTTCCGCCCGCATCCCGCTGTTACTCATGGGAGCAATCACTTTCGTTCAATACGGGAGCCGCTCCAGCCTTTAGACGTTCTCCGTTTCGCGCAAATGGAGCCAGCGACGTTGCAGGTAAGAAGTGCATTTCAAGAATTTCGCGCCGCGGCGATCGCGATGACGCCGCTGATCGTCGCCGTCATGCCGATCGGCTTGGTGTTCGGTGCAGTGGCGGCGGCCAAGGGGCTGACGCCGGCGGAGGTGACGCTGATGAGCGCGCTGGTCTTTGCCGGCGGGTCGCAATTCGTCGCCATGGATATCTGGACGCATCCGGCCTCCTGGGCTGCACTCGGTTTCTCGGCCCTGCTGGTCAACATCCGCCATGTGCTGATGAGCGCCTCGATCGGCAGCAAGCTCGACAGTTTCTCCGGGCCGGCGCGCTATGCCTCCATGCTGCTTCTCGCCGATGAAATCTGGGCCATGGCCGAGATGCGCGCGAGCAATGGCAAGCTGACGCCCGCCTGGTATGCCGGCCTGGCCGTGCCCTTCTACTGCGCCTGGGTGCTGACGAGCCTGACGGGCGCGATGCTTGGCGCCCTGCTCGGCGATCCGAAACTCATCGGTCTCGACTTCGCCTTCCCGGCCGTTTTCATCATATTGGTCATGGGCTTTTGGAAGGGGCGCGAAACGGGCGCCGTGCTGGCCGCAAGCGCTTGTGCGGCGGTGGTCACGCATCAGTTGCTGCCGGGGGTGTGGTATATCGCGGCCGGCGCCGCCGCCGGCGTCGTCGTGGCCGTGCTATCCGGCGGACGCAAGGAGGCCCACGCATGACCGTCGATCTCGACGCACTGCTTGCGATCCTGGCCATGGCAGTCGCGACTATCGCGACCCGCATCGGCGGCCTTATTCTGATCCGCTACGTGACGATCGGAGAAAACCAGAAGCGCGCCCTCGAAGCCATTCCGCCAGCGGTTCTGATGGCGGTCATCGCTCCGACGGCACTGGTCACCGGCCCCTCCGAAACGATTGCGGCTGCCGCGACGGCCGTTGCCGCAACCAGGTTGCCGCTCTTGGCATCCGTTGCCATCGGGGTGATTTCGGTGGCACTGTTGCGTCAGGTTCTGGGTGGTGCCTGGTAAAAGGTTGGACCGTCGCGCCTGGGCGGCTCACTATGAAGTGAGAGCGGGATGGGAAACCGCAAACATTTTTCCCATCCCGCTCCGGCCGCCCCCACGGAACTTTAGTGTTCTTCGTACTGGCTGAAGGAAGGATCGGCGAGGTCGGCGAAACGCGTGTATTCCGACTGGAATGCGAGCTTCACGGTACCGGTCGGTCCGTGGCGCTGCTTGGCGATGATCACATCGGCCGTGCCCTTCACCTGCTCCATCTTCATCTTCCACTCTTCGTACTTCGGGTCGAACTCGTCGCGCGGCTCCAGGTTCTTCACGTAGTATTCCTCACGGAACACGAAGAGCACCACGTCGGCGTCCTGCTCGATCGAGCCCGATTCACGAAGGTCGGAGAGCTGCGGGCGCTTGTCTTCGCGGCTTTCCACCTGACGGGAGAGCTGTGACAGCGCGATGATCGGAACGTTCAGTTCCTTGCCGAGCGCCTTGAGGCCCGTGGTGATCTGGGTGATTTCCTGCACGCGGTTGTCGCTGGATTTGCCCGATCCGGTCATGAGTTGGATATAGTCCACCACCAGGCAGTCGAGGCCACGCTGGCGCTTCAGGCGTCGAGCGCGGGCGGAAAGCTGGGCGATCGAGATACCACCGGTCTGGTCGATATAGAGCGGCACCTTCTGCATCATCTGAGAGCAGGCGACGAGCTTTTCGAAATCGGCCTCGGAAATGTCACCGCGGCGGATCTTCGACGAGGAGACCTCAGTCTGCTCGGAGATGATACGGGTGGCGAGCTGTTCGGACGACATTTCGAGCGAGTAGAAGCCGACGACGCCGCCATTCTTCGCCTTGAACGAACCATCCGCCTGGACTTCGGGCTCGTAGGCGGCAGCGATGTTATAGGCGATGTTGGTGGCAAGCGAGGTCTTGCCCATGCCCGGACGTCCGGCGAGCACGATCAAGTCCGAGCGCTGCAGGCCGCCCATGCGGGCGTCGAGCGAATGGATGCCGGTCGAGATGCCGGAGAGGCTGCCGTCGCGTTCGAAGGCGGCACCGGCCATGTCGATCGCGAGTGCCACGGCATCGTTGAACGACTGGAAGCCGCCGTCGTAGCGGCCGGTTTCGGCCAGTTCGAACAGGCGGCGTTCGGCGTCCTCGATCTGGCCCTGGGGCGGCATGTCGAGCGGCGCGTCATAGGCGATGTTGACCATGTCCTCGCCGATCGTGATCAGCGAACGGCGAAGCGCCAGGTCGTAGATCGCCCGGCCATAGTCTTCCGCATTGATGATCGACACGGCTTCGGCGGCAAGGCGTGCGAGGTACTGGGCAACCGTCAGGTCGCCCACCTTCTCGTCGGCCTTCAGGAAGGTCTTGATGGTGACCGGGTTCGCGGTCTTGCCCATGCGGATGATGTCGCCGGCGACCTCGAAGATCTTGCGGTGCAGCGGCTCGTAGAGATGCACCGGTTTCAGGAAGTCCGAGACGCGGTAAAAGGCGTCGTTGTTGACGAGGATCGCGCCGAGCAGAGCCTGTTCGGCCTCGAGGTTGTTCGGCGCCTCGCGATAGTGCTGGTCCACCTGATCGTTGCTGATAGGGGATAGCTTTCGCGCCGCGTCGTTCATGTCGTTTTATCTCTGCCTCTGTCTGGTGTGGAACCGGTTTGCGATCTGCCGCGAGCCGGGTCAAGTGCAGGCGGGACACACTCGCAAAGCGTCTCATCGCGGCCTGGCGCTTTTCCCGTTGTTCGACTGATCCACAGGCCGGGTTCACAAAAGCGTAGAATCTCGCCTTCCCACAAAGTTGGACGTTGACGAACGAATCACCCAACCGGGCTTCCGGAAGTGTAGCTCTCTCCCTGATCCGCACAATTCTCCATCTTGACCAGCGCGAACTGCCGGTGAGCGAGACGCCGACGCTGGTGCGCCCGCTCGACGGCATGGAGAAGCAGGGTTTCATCGAGCGGCGGGAAGTTCCACGCTCAACACGGGCTGCGCCGCTTTGCTGAAATCAGCATCGCCGGCTTCGTCATCGTCTCCTTGATGAACGTCTTCGTTTCCGACCTGCATTCGGCATCGTCGTCCGCTTCATCAGCGGCATCGCCGCCGCACCGATGTCGACGCTCGGCTTCTCGGCGGTCGTGCGCGTCGACAAGGATGCGCCGGGCCCGGCGACTGGCCATGCCGTGCCCGTCGCTGCGCCGGGGTAGGCTGCCGTCTTACGTGAAGAGGCTTAGAAAGAAGGGCCCAGAAAAAAGCCCGGATCGATGACCCGGGCTTTCGCATGTCGAATAGCCGTTAGGCTTATTCTTCTTCGCCTTCGAATTCGGCTTCCGGGTTAAAGAAGTCTTCCGGCTTCAGAGCGTCTTCGTCGACGCCGTAGATGGCGTCGGCCGAGGTCAGGCTTTCGCCCTTGGTCTGGCGCTCGGCTTCTTCAGCCGAACGGGCAACGTTGACTTCAACCGAGATCTCGACTTCCGAGTGCAGGTGCAGCGTGACCTTGTGCAGGCCGATCGACTTGATCGGGTGGTTGAGGTCAACCTGGTTGCGGCCGACGTTGAAGCCTTCGGCAGCGAGCACTTCGATGATGTCGCGAGCGGCAACCGAACCGTAGAGCTGGCCGGTTTCGCCAGCGGAGCGGACGATGATGAAGGACTTGCCGTCGAGCTTTTCGGCAACCGCCTGGGCTTCCGACTTGCGCTCGAGGTTACGGGCTTCGAGCGTCGAACGCTCGGCTTCGAAACGGGCCTTGTTGGCAGCGTTGGCGCGCAGTGCCTTGCCGAGCGGCAGGAGGTAGTTGCGGGCAAAGCCGTCGCGAACCTTTACGGTGTCGCCCATCTGGCCGAGCTTGGCGATACGTTCGAGAAGAATGACTTCCATGTTGGTTTCCTTTCAGAGTTTCAGTTCGTTGGTCAATTTTTTCCCACCGGCGTGACTGCGATGGTGCGTCGCGTATCGATCAGGCCGGACAGGAGGAAGAAGAATGCCGGGATCGTGAACACGAGCACCGACAGGTATGCGATCCACAGCACGGGAAGCCGCCAGGACTTGCCGCGCGTGCGGAAATGGAAGGAGGCGAAGCCGGCGAGCAGAAAACCTGCGCCGAAGGTTCCGCAGATCAGTGCGCCGATCGTCGCGGGAGCGCCGCCGAGGAAGGTCATGACCAGACCGCCGAGGAAAATGAAGATCGCGTTGCGGTGCATGCGCAGCGTCGACGGGATATCCTCGCGCGGGCGCAACGACCGGCCCGATATCTGCACGATGCGGGTTGCGACGTAGTAGGCGGTAAAGAGCATCAATACCCAGATCGCGCCCTGAACGAGCGGCAGGGCCAGCGTGAAGAGCGACTTGATCTGGGCCACGGCAGCGACGTCCGGATTGTAGCCCGGATCCTGCGCCTTCACCGCCTCAATGACGATATCGACCATGCGGTCGGAAATGTCGGAGCCATAGCCGACGATGAAGCCGACGATGATCATGCCGATGGTCACGAGGCCGGCGAGGTGGCTGAGGATATCGGACAGCGGATACCAGGCAAGTGCCTCGTCCGGGCCGCCGAGTTCGGAAGCCGGGCGGGCGAGATTGGCGAGGTGGCTGAGCCAGCCGGCGGGGATCAGCGTGACGACGAGAATCAGCAGTGCGAAATGGGGCGAGACGAGCGCGGCGGCGGTGGCGCCGGCGCTGGCGATCGCAGCAATCGCCGCGGCGTTGCCCCAGCCGAGGCCGGCAATCAGGATCGGGAGTGCGGAAGCGGCATAAAGGACGATGGCAAGAGACGGCTGCGTGTTCGCGCCCATCGACAAGAGGGCGGCGGTAAAGCCGGCGAGAATGCCGGTCAGCAGCGATGTCCTGTTCACATTCGTCACGTTCGCTGTCCTGCTTCGTGCAGTTAGGGGATGGCAAAGGCCCGGCCCCAGCATGGGATTTTGGCGCTTTCGCACCGGTTCCGATCCGCGCCCACCGCGGAAGGGAGGGAAAAGGCGCTCACGTCGGGGGAGCGCCTTGCCCCGGAGTCAGTTTCCGTCGAGTCAGATGACCAACGGAGAGTCAGCCGTTCTTAGGAAACGACGTAGGGCAGCAGGCCGAGGAAGCGTGCACGCTTGATCGCCTGGGCGAGTTCGCGCTGCTTCTTCTGGGAAACGGCCGTGATGCGGGAAGGAACGATCTTGCCGCGCTCGGAAATGTAGCGCTGCAGCAGACGGATGTCCTTGTAGTCGATCCGCGGAGCGTTTGCGCCCGAGAAGGGGCAGGTCTTGCGGCGGCGGTGGAACGGGCGACGAACCGGAGCGGAAGAAACTTCAGCCATTGTCTTTATCTCCTAAAGCTTCTTGATTACGCGCGGTCTTCGCGCGGACGACGCGGACGGTCTTCACGGTCGCCACGGTCCGGACGCGGACCACGGTCGCCGAAGCCACGCTCCGGACGGTCGCCATCGCGGCGCGGACGGTCGTCGCGGTCGCGCTTCTGCATCATGGCAGACGGGCCTTCCTCGTGCTTCTCGACGGCGATCGTCATGTAGCGCAGGATGTCTTCGTTGATGCGCATCTGGCGCTCGACTTCGTGAACGGCCGGTGCCGGAGCATCGATGTCCATGAGAACGTAGTGAGCCTTGCGGTTCTTCTTGATGCGGTAGGTGAGGGACTTCAGGCCCCAGTTCTCGACGCGACCGACCTTGCCGCCGTTCGCTTCGAGCACGCCCTTGTACTGCTCGACGAGAGCGTCGACCTGCTGCGGCGTGATGTCCTGGCGGGCCAGGAATACGTGTTCATAAAGAGCCATTGTGGCTTGCCTTTCTTGCGTTAATCAGCCCGGACCTCGGCGGCTAAGCCTCAACGACTGTTCTTATGGGCTCGCAAGAGCCGGCAAGAAAGTGTTGTATCGAGACGGTCGAGAGCGGAGACACGGGAGGCCGGAAAGACTTGCTATCCTAACGGCTCCCCTCGCGGGAAACCGGCCCTCCGTTCAGCCACCAGCCAGAAGACCGGGCATTTCGAACAGCGCGCTTATACGCATTTTTCCGCAGAAGGCAAGGCTCGCCGGATATTTTCACTCCAATCTGTTCTCTGCAGGACCGATGCCGATCAGATCGGCATCGGGTAGAGACGGTGCAGCCGCCGGATGCCGTTCATGACGTCCTGCGACAGAGTGAGATTGGCGGCACCGAGGTTGGTCTTCAACTGATCCATCGAGGTCGCGCCGATGATGACGGACGCCATGAACGGCCGCGTCAGGCAGAAGGCGATTGCCATCTGAGCGGGATCGATACCGTGCTCGCGTGCAAGCTGCACATAGCCGGCGACGGCCGGTTCCTGGTGCGGCGTGAAGCGGCCGCCGAGGTCGCCGTTGATCGAGAGGCGGGAGCCCGTCGGCCTGGCGCCGTCCAAATACTTGCCGCTGAGCAGTCCGGCTGCGAGCGGCGAATAGGCGAGCAGACCCACGTCCTCGTGATGCGACAGCTCGGAAAGATCGAGATCATAGGCGCGGTAGAGCAGATTGTATTCGTTCTGGACCGAGGCGACCCGTGGCAGGCCGTGACGTTCGGCCATGTCGATGAACTTCATCGTGCCCCAGGCCGTTTCGTTGGAGAGGCCGATGGCGCGGACCTTGCCGGCCTTCACGAGATCGCCGAGTTTGTCGAGGATCGCCCTGAGATCGCTGGCAACATGCGCCTTGTCCTGCTTGGTCGGGTCGTAGGACCAGGCATTGCGGAAATGGTAGTGACCGCGGTTCGGCCAGTGGATCTGGTAGAGGTCGACATAGTCTGTCTTCAAACGTCGAAGGCTGGCGTCGATTGCCAGTTCGATGCCTTCCGGGGTCGTGGGGTCGCCATTGCGGATATAGGGGCGACCGGGGCCGGCGACCTTGGTCGCGAGCACGACGTCGTCGCGGCGGCCGCGCTTCGCCAGCCATTCGCCGATGAAACGCTCCGTATTGCCGTAGGTCTCGGGCGAGAGCGGGGTCGTTGGGTAGAGTTCAGCTGTATCGATGAAGTTGACGCCCTTGTCGAAGGCGTGATCCAGTTGCTCGTGCGCCTCGGCGATGGAGTTCTGCGAGCCCCAGGTCATGGTGCCTAGGCAGATTTCCGAGACCTTGATGCCGGTGCGGCCAAGCGTGTTGTAGCGCATCTAGATAAGTATCCTTGTGAAGGGCGGGCGCCGACCTGGGGAGGAAAGGGGCGCGCGCCGGGAATGGAGTGGCCGCCTTTGCCCTTGCGTCGGTTGCAGGGCAGAACGACATCGGGCGGCAAACTTACGCCTTGATTGTTGAAGATCAAGGGCAAAAGGCCCCGTCGGCCTCGTCCGTATGGGCCTCCAAGCTTGACTCGCCGTTCAGGAATGTGAATGGAGAGAAAACCGGAGCGGGCTTGGGGAAAAGTATTTGCGATTTTCGCCCGCACCCGCTCCAACTCATAAGAACCGATCACTATGATTTCGTGTCGAGCCGACCCGAAATCATAGCGATCTAGGGAAGGGACTATCCCATGAGCATTGCATTCACGTTTCCCGGCCAGGGCAGCCAGGCTGTCGGCATGGGCAAGGACCTGGCGGACGCCTTTCCGGAAGCTGCGGCCGTTTTTGCCGAAGTCGACGAGGCACTCGGCGAGAAGCTATCCGAGATCATGTGGAACGGTCCCGAGGAAACGCTGACGCTGACCGCGAACGCGCAGCCCGCATTGATGGCCGTATCGATGGCCGTCATCCGGGTGCTCGAAGCCAAGGGCCTCGACATCAAGTCCAAGGTCTCCTTCGTCGCCGGTCATTCGCTGGGCGAATATTCGGCGCTCTGCGCCGCGGGCACGTTCTCGATCGCCGACACGGCGCGTCTCCTTCGCATCCGCGGCAACGCGATGCAGGCGGCCGTACCGGTCGGCAAGGGCGCGATGGCCGCGATCATCGGACTGGAACATGCCGATGTCGACGCCGTCTGCCGCGAAGCCTCTGCCCTTGGGGCCTGCCAGATCGCCAACGACAACGGCGGCGGCCAGCTGGTGATCTCCGGCGAGAAGGCTGCCGTCGAGAAGGCTGCGGCCCTGGCCTCCGAGAGAGGCGCAAAGCGCGCTTTGATGCTGCCGGTCTCCGCACCCTTCCATTCGAGCCTGATGGCGCCGGCCGCCGACGTGATGCGCGAGGCGCTGGCCAAGGTCGAGAAGCGCAATCCCGTCGTGCCGGTGATCGCCAACGTGCTGGCCGCACCTGTCAGCGATGCCGGCGAGATCGCCCGGCTGCTGGTGGAGCAGGTCACGGGCCAGGTCCGTTGGCGCGAGACGGTCGAGTGGTTTGCCGCCAACAATGTCACGACGCTTTATGAACTTGGTTCCGGCAAGGTCCTGACCGGGCTTGCCCGCCGGATCGACAAGACCGTCAACGGTATTGCCGTCAATACGCCTGCCGATATCGACACCGCACTTGCCGCCTTGCTCGCCTGAGCGATCGCGTAAGCGCTCCAGTTACAAGGAATCAATCAGATGTTCGATCTTTCCGGCCGCAAGGCTCTCGTTACCGGCGCATCCGGTGGTATCGGTGAAGAAATCGCCCGCATGCTGCACGCCCAGGGCGCAACCGTCGGCCTGCACGGCACGCGCGTCGAAAAGCTGGAAGCGCTTGCCAACGAACTCGGCGATCGCGTGCAGCTCTTCCCAGCGAACCTTTCCGACCGTGCCGAAGTCAAGGCGCTCGGCGAAAAGGCCGAGGCCGAACTCGGCGGCGTCGATATTCTCGTCAACAATGCCGGCATCACCAAGGACGGCCTCTTCGTGCGCATGAGCGATGAGGACTGGGACAGCGTTCTCGAAGTCAACCTGACCGCCGTCTTCCGCCTGACGCGCGAGCTCACCCATCCGATGATGCGGCGCCGCTTCGGCCGCATCGTCAACATCACCTCGATCGTCGGTGTCACCGGCAATCCGGGCCAGGCCAATTACTGTGCCTCCAAGGCCGGCATGATCGGCTTCTCGAAGTCCCTGGCGCAGGAGATCGCGACGCGCAACGTCACCGTCAACTGCGTCGCGCCCGGTTTCATCGAGAGCGCGATGACCGGCAAGCTGAACGACAAGCAGAAAGATGCGATCATGGGCGCGATCCCGATGAAGCGCATGGGCACCGGCGCAGAGATTGCGTCGGCCGTCGTCTACCTCGCGTCGAACGAGGCTGGCTACGTCACCGGCCAGACGATTCACGTCAATGGCGGCATGGCCATGATCTGATCCGGTTTCCGGGATGCGTCGCCCGTCGAGATTGTGCGGCGGGCGATATTCAACGTCCCGGGATGCGCCTGCCAAATGCCTGAAATTCAATGTTGACCAAGCGAATGTCAGGCATTTTCGGACTTTGCGACAGACTTAAACCGTGTTAATCGGGCCATGACTGTTAGCAGTCGACCGGTCCCGCCAGGTGTCCGGCAGCCTTGGCTGCCCTGGGTTTGCCGCAGTTCCGGTTGGATGGATTGCCGGGTAGCCCGTCTTGGTCTATCAGGCTTGAATAAGAGTACCGGTGCCGGAACAGGCGCCCACAGAAACGAAGGTCGAGGAACTCCGACATGAGCGATATCGCAGAACGCGTAAAGAAAATTGTTATTGATCATCTTGGCGTCGACGCCGAAAAGGTCAGCGAAGGCGCAAGCTTCATCGATGACCTCGGCGCGGACTCGCTCGACACCGTCGAATTGGTCATGGCTTTCGAAGAAGAATTCGGCGTTGAAATCCCGGACGATGCCGCTGACTCGATCCTGACCGTCGGCGACGCCGTCAAGTTCATCGAAAAGGCCCAGGCCTAATATCCAAGCGGCTACGGCCGTAGACGGGTCGCCTAAAGCGGCCCGTTTCAGCCCAGGGAAGTGGGCTGTCCCGCGAGCGCGGGTTTCGATCAGCAAGCGTTTTCCCGCATTTTCCTCTGATCGTGAATAAGAACCTTAAAATGGATGCCCGGATCGGGTTCGTCACACGTGGTCCGATCCGGCTCTGAAATTGAAAAGTCAGGGTGGGTCGCGGACTATGAGACGTGTCGTTATCACCGGTACCGGCATGGTATCTCCCTTGGGTTGCGGAACTGAGGCGACGTGGGCGCGCCTTCTTGCCGGGCAGAATGCTGCGCGCAAGGTGACCGAATTCGAGGTCGAGGATCTTCCTGCCAAGATCGCCTGCCGCATTCCTTTCGGTGACGGTACCGACGCAACCTTCAACGCCGACGACTGGATGGAGCCGAAGGAGCAGCGCAAGGTTGATCCGTTCATCGTTTATGCGATGGCGGCCGCCGACATGGCGCTTGCCGACGCCGGCTGGAAGCCGGAGAGCAACGAGGACCAGATCGCGACCGGCGTCCTGATCGGTTCGGGTATCGGCGGTCTCGAAGGCATCGTCGAAGGCGGCTATACGTTGCGCGACAAGGGCCCCCGCCGCATTTCGCCGTTCTTCATTCCCGGCCGCCTCATCAACCTCGCCTCGGGCCAGGTGTCGATCCGCCACAAGCTGCGTGGCCCGAACCACTCGGTCGTCACCGCGTGCTCGACCGGCGCGCACGCCATCGGCGACGCGAGCCGTCTGATTGCACTCGGCGATGCCGACGTCATGGTTGCCGGCGGTGCGGAATCGCCGATCTGCCGGATCTCGCTCGCGGGCTTCGCCGCCTGCAAGGCCCTGTCGACCCAGCACAACGACAACCCTGAGAAGGCATCGCGTCCCTACGATGTCGATCGAGACGGCTTCGTCATGGGCGAGGGTGCCGGCGTCGTCATCCTCGAAGAGCTCGAGCACGCCAAGGCCCGCGGCGCGAAGATCTATGCGGAAGTCGTCGGTTACGGCCTTTCCGGCGACGCCTTCCACATCACTGCTCCGTCGGAAGACGGCGACGGCGCCTATCGCTGCATGCAGATGGCGCTGAAGCGCGCCGGCCTGACGGCCGCCGACGTCGACTATATCAACGCCCACGGCACTTCGACCATGGCGGACACGATCGAGCTCGCTGCCGTCGAGCGCCTGGTCGGCGAGCATGCGTCGAAGATCTCCATGTCCTCGACCAAGTCGGCGATCGGCCATCTGCTCGGCGCTGCCGGCGCTGTCGAAGCGATCTTCTCGGCACTCGCGATTCGCGACAATATCGCACCGCCGACGCTCAACCTCGACAATCCGTCGATAGAAACCAAAATCGACCTCGTGCCGCACGTCGCGCGCAAGCGCGAGATCAACGTGGCGCTGTCGAACTCCTTCGGCTTCGGCGGCACCAACGCGTCGCTGGTCCTGCGCCGCTATACGGGCGCCTGATCGGGCCCTGCCAATCATCGGATCGACCCAACAAGTCGGTCCGATGATCCTGCTTTTGCCGCATTGCTCGCTACAAGCATGATTTGGGAGGATGCAACGCCATCGCGGCGGTGCTTGCCGACCGCTATGTTCGCGCAAGGCATATCTGTCAGATTGCCATTTAACTATTGCCGGGAACAGGTCGCCCGCCCAGGGATATCGGGGGCGCCACGTTCCGAACGGCTGCCAGTCTCCTTGAATCCATCCGATTTAAGGAGAAAACAGGCAGTCATTTAGAGTGTTACAGCGACCTGAACGCGTCCTGTAAGGCGTACGGTTCTGTAAAGTGTCAGCCGTCCATCGTCTTCTCTTGAATAGGCGGTGAACCGACACATTTCTGTGGTTCCTGGTGCCAAGGCACTGCGCCGCAGGTCTATTGTGATGAAGACTGCGGAACGCCGCCCGCCAGGTCGGCGCCGTTTATGAAATTGACTTAAGCCTGCCATGGTCCAGTCCGAAATTCGCACCGGGGCAGGAAGAGAATGAGGCTGCGAATTTCGGGTTCGGGACAATCGTGAGCGACTCAAACGATAACGGCGCGGCGCAATTCGGCCGCAATGAAAACGCGAGCAACGGGCCGATCATTCCGAAATCGGCCAACGAGGCGCTGCGCCCGGAAAAGGTGCCGCAGCCTCCGAAGCGGTCGCGCAAGGCGCGCAGCCAGGTGGTGATCTTCCTGAACTTCGTGATGACCATCATCGTCTTCGCGGCGCTTGCCGCGGCCGGTACGGTCTACTACGCCATGCATCAGTACGAGAAGCCGGGTCCGCTGCAGGCAAATCAGAACTTCATCGTCAGGAGCGGTGCCGGCATGAGCGAGATCGCCAGCGGTCTCGAGCGCAGCAACATCATTACCGACGCGCGCGTCTTCCGCTTTGTCTCGGAAGCCTATCTCGATAATGAGACGCTGAAGGCCGGCGAGTATGAAATCAAGGCCGGCTCGTCGATGCAGGACGTGATGCAGCTTCTGAAGTCGGGCAAATCGATCCTCTATTCCGTTTCTCTGCCCGAAGGTCTGACCGTCAAGCAGATGTTCCACAAGCTTTCCGACGATCCGGTTCTGGTTGGCGATCTGCCGAAGGAGCTTCCGCCGGAAGGCTCGCTGATGCCGGACACCTACAAGTTCACACGCGGCACCAAGCGCGGCGAGATCGTCCAGCAGATGGTTGCCGCCCAGAAGGCGCTGGTCGACCAGATCTGGGAGAAGCGTGATCCGAACCTGCCGGTCTCGACGGTCGAGGAACTCGTCACGCTTGCTTCGATCGTGGAAAAGGAAACCGGTCGCGCCGACGAACGGCCGCGGGTCGCCTCCGTTTTCATCAACCGGCTCGACAAAGGCATGCGCCTGCAGTCCGACCCGACGATCATCTACGGCATTTTCGGCGGCGACGGAAAGCCGGCGGACCGTCCGATCCTGAAGTCCGACATCGACAAGCAGACGCCCTACAACACCTATATCATCAAGGGCTTGCCGCCGACGCCGATCGCCAATCCGGGCCGTGCGGCGCTGGAGGCAGTCGCCAATCCGTCGCGTACACCGGAACTCTACTTCGTCGCGGACGGTTCGGGCGGCCATGTTTTCGCCGAGACTTTGGATGAGCACAACGCGAACGTAAGGCGTTGGCGCAAGGCGGAAGCCGAGAAGGCAGCGGAAGCCGCGAAGGCTGCCACGGATGCTGCAGTGGCTGAACCGGCAGCAGCGCAGCCGCAATAAACGCTGCATTGTGGACGGATAGATCACGGCGCGGATATCCCTTGCGGGATGCCGCGCCGTAGCCGTATTGCTTCTGCTGAAACACAACGGAGGTGACGATGCCGCTCCAATCGATGACCGGCTTTGCCCGAAGGGAAGGCAGCAGTGGCCGCCGCCGTTGGGCTTGGGAACTGCGCTCCGTCAATGGCAAGGGCCTTGATCTCAGGTTGCGCCTGCCGCAAGGGCTCGAGCGCTTCGAACCCGAAGTGCGCAAACTCGCGACAGATTATTTCTCACGTGGCAATCTCCAGATCGGGCTTTCCGTCAGTGGCGCGGAAGCAACCGTCGAGGCGGTGGTCAATCAGGGCGCGCTGACGGCGGTCTTGAACTTGCGCGAACAACTCGGCGATCTCGTCGATCCGGCGCCCTTGAAATTTGACACGCTTCTCTCAATCCGCGGGATTGTCGATTTTCGCGAACCGGAAGAAAGCGAAGAGGAGCGTGCCGCCCTCGATACGGACATCCTCGAAGGCCTGAGGCTCGCGCTTTCCGACCTCCGCGCCATGCGTGAGGAGGAGGGGACAGCGCTATGTCAGATCCTGCTGGCGCAGGTCGAAGGCATCGAGGCACTTACGGCGACCGTGGAGGCCGATCCGTCGCGCAGCGCCGCGGCGATCGCCGACCGGCTTGCCCAGCAGGTGGCTTTGGTGATGGACAACGGCTCCTCGCTCGACCGGGAACGCCTTTACGCCGAAGTGGCGCTGCTCGCCACCAAGGCTGACCTTCGGGAAGAGATCGACCGGCTTGGCTCCCACATCGCAGCGGCGCGGGAGCTGCTGGCGAAGGGTGGCCCCGTCGGCCGCAAGCTTGATTTCCTGGCACAGGAATTTAACCGAGAATCGAATACGATCTGTTCCAAGTCGAATGCGGCCGCCGTTTCGGCCGCCGGCATCGAACTCAAGGTCGTCATCGACCAGTTCCGTGAACAGGTCCAGAATCTGGAGTAAAGCATGACCCCGGCGACCCCTTCGCCCATCAAGATTGCCCGTCGTGGGCTGATGCTCGTCATCTCCTCGCCCTCGGGCGCCGGCAAGTCGACGATCGCGCGCAACCTCCTAGAAGCCGACCCGGAGATGAGCATCTCCGTCAGCGTGACGACGCGCCAGCGCCGTCCGAGCGAAATCGATGGCCGGCATTATCACTTCAAGTCGATCCGGGAATTCGAAGCGTTGCGGGCGACCGACTCGCTGCTCGAATGGGCGGAGGTGCACGGCAATTTCTATGGCACGCCACGCGATGCCGTCGAAGCGGCGATGGCCGCCGGCCGCGACATGCTCTTCGATATCGATTGGCAGGGCGCCCAGCAACTCCAGGAAAAGATGGCCGGCGACGTCGTGTCGATCTTCATCCTGCCGCCGTCGATGACCGAGCTGCAGTCACGCCTGCACCGTCGGGCCGAAGACAGCGAAGAGGTGATTGCGACACGGCTTGCCAACTCGCGCGCCGAGATCGAGCACTGGCGCGAGTACGATTACATCGTGCTCAACGACGACCTCGATCGCGCTTTCGCCTCCGTACGGGCGATCGTCGAGGCCGAACGGCTTCGTCGCGACCGACGCCCGGGCCTGTTCGATTTCGTCAATGGGCTTCTGACGGAAAATCCGTTCTAAGTCGATGGGATTGGCCGGTCCTGCCGGCCACAGTGCTCAGAGGCAGTTTGCCAGGCGGCAGAATTCTTCCACCGAAAGCGTCTCGGCCCGCCGCTGCGGGTCGATATCGGCCTTTGCCAGCAGGGTTTCGCCGCCAAGCGGCTTGAGGCTTTGCCGCAGCATTTTGCGGCGCTGGCCGAAGGCGGCATGCGTCACCTTCTCGAGTGCCGAAACGGAGCAGGGGATCGGGTTCTCCACGGGCTCCAGATGGACCACCGATGACGTCACCTTGGGCGGCGGCGTGAAAGCCTGTGGCGGCACGTCGAAAGCCATCCGCGCCCTGGTGCGCCAGCCGCAGAGCACCCCGAGGCGTCCGTAGTGATCGTCATCCGCTTCGGCGACGATCCTGAGGCCAACTTCCCGCTGGAACATCAGCGTCAACGATTGCCAGAATGGCGGCCAGCGTTCGGGCAATAGCCAGTTTACGAGCAATTGCGTGCCGACATTGTAGGGCAGGTTGGCGATGATCTTGACCGGCCCATCATCGGCAAGCGTCTCGAACGGTGTTTTCAGGGCGTCGCCTTCGATCACCTGCAACCGGTCCGGATAGTGCGCGCCGATTTCCGCAAGCGCCGGCACGCAGCGGGAGTCGCGCTCGATCGCGATGACTTTCTTGGCTCCGAGGGCCAGGATGGCGCGCGTCAGGCCGCCGGGACCGGGGCCGACTTCGATGACCGTCACGCCTTCGAGCGAACCGGCGGTCCGGGCAACCTTCTGCGTCAGGTTGAGGTCGAGCAGGAAGTTCTGGCCCAACGCCTTCCTGGCGTCGAGGCCGTGGCGCTGGATCACGTCGCGCAGCGGAGGAAGACCGTCGAGCGCGGCCATCAGCGGATATCTCCCGGGCTATTGTTCGCGAGCATCGCGGCAAGATCAAGTGCCGCCCTGAGGCTGTCGTCGCGGGCGACGCCCTTGCCGGCAAGGCTGAAGGCTGTGCCGTGGTCAGGCGACGTGCGGATGAAGGGAAGGCCGAGCGTGACATTGACGCTGTCGTCGAAGCCGAGCGCCTTGGCCGGGATCAGCGCCTGATCGTGATACATGCAGATTGCAACGTCGTAGGTCGCGCGCGCCCGATCATGGAACATCGTATCCGCCGGCAGGGGACCCACGGCATCGATCCCCTCGGCCCGCAGACGGTCGATCACGGGGCGGATGACGGCGTTATCCTCAAGGCCGAGCGCACCGTTTTCGCCGGCGTGAGGGTTGAGCCCAGCGATCGCGAGGCGCGGTCGCTCGAGCCCGAAACGGTTGCGCAGATCAGCCGCCGTAATCGCACAGGTGCGATAGATGAGATCCGGCGTTAACTGGCCCGGTACGTCTTTCAGGGGGATATGGATCGTGACCGGAACCGCACGCAGCTTCGGTCCGGCCAGCATCATGACCGGCAGAACGGCTTGTCCCGTCGCCTTCTCCGCGAGATCCGCCAGGTATTCGGTGTGGCCGGGAAAACGGAAACCGGCGTCGTAGAGAACCGCCTTGGCGATCGGGTTGGTCACGACAGCCGAAGCTTCGCCGGCGGTGACGATCCGCACCGCCGTATCGATCGCCTTGATGACGGCGCTGGCATTGGCCGTGTCGGGATCGCCCGCCGTAACCGGGGCTGGGCAGGTGACCGGCAGAATCGGCAGCGCCGCATCGAATACGGCAACGGCGCCGGCACAATCTGTTTCCCGCACGGGAACCGAATAGCCGAGCATCGCCGCTCGCGCGGCAAGCACCGAAGGATCGCCGATGAAAAGGAAAGGTGCCGTCGCGTGCTCGCGGCGGCCAAGCCAGGCGGAAAGGCTGATATCCGGCCCGATACCGGCCGGATCACCCATGGTCAGGGCGAGTGGCCCGCCGGTTGGTTCGCGCATGTTACCGCTGTGCTTACTTGTTGACGATCTGCGCTTTCTTGCGCAGTTCCTCAAGATACTTTTCGCTGTTCGGGTCTTCTCCGCCCGTTTTCTTCTTGCCGATATCCTCGGCGCGGAAGACGATTTCTGCGGCCGTGTCGTCGTTGACCTCACGCTTCTTGCAGATCGCCAGGTATTCGACGCCCTTTTCGGTTACGCGAGTTCCGGTCGTGCCGTTTTCGCCGGCCTTTTCGACCAGGGGCTTCCATTCGTCCGGCAATTGCTGGGCGAGCATACGACCGAGATTGCGGATCGAAACGTCGCGATAGTTGGCGGCAAACACCTTGGAGGTCTCGCAGCCCGGGAACTGCGACCGCGAGGCATTTGCCTCAGCCTGCCGCTTCGCCGTGATGGCGCCGCGCTTCTTTTCGGGAATGACGAAGATCACCTGCTGCAGGAAGTATTCGGTCGTCACCGGCTTGTTGCCGCCGCCTTCCATCATCCGCTTGACGAGATCGGCGCCCTGCAGCCGGCTCGAATTGCCGTAGCGGAAGTTGACCGCACGCGGCCAGCTCATCTGGACGGCGATATACTGCTTGAAATGCTCGACGCCGACGCCCGCCTGGTCGAGGATCTTGCCGAGCTGTTCTGGTGAAAGCTTGTTGCCTCCGGCAAAGCGGGCAAAGGCGGCATCGACCTCCTGCGTGCTCACCGATTGCCCGAGCCGGGCAATCTCGGCGCGCTTCAGCACTTCGTCGACAAGCTGCTTCTTGGCTTCGTCTGCTCCGCCCTTTTGACGCTGCAGGCGGATGAATGCGACACGTTTGGCAATATCGCCCGAGGTGATCACGGTGTTGTTGACCGTTACCTTGACCTGACTTGCAGCCTGCGCACCGGCACATGCCGCGATGCTCAGGGCCCCGGCCACAGCCAATACCGAAAGCGTCCTCGAGATCGACATTTTCCCGCCCATTACCTTTTCCTGTTTGCCGGACGATCACTGTCGTCGGGTCTTGTCCGCCTACCGGCGTTGCGCCGTTGCCTTATCTTGTCGGAGGAAATGCATAATACATGCGGCCAAACGATGACAAGACCGTTTGAGCAGCCCAAAATTGCGAGAGGGGGCGAACTTCGCGTTTCGCCCCCTCGTTCCAATGATCTTAATAGTAATCCAGCTCTTCGAACTTGGTGTCGCCGACATTGACGTCGCCGAGGGTACGGAAGCTGATCCTGGCACCGATCGACCAATCGTTCGCCAGCGTGCTGCTGGTATCGCGTTCCTGCTTGTAGACGATCGAGAACAGGGTGTCCTGATCGTCGTAGGTAATGCCGAAGCCGTTGCGCGAGATGACGTCCCGGTTGATGTCGTAGGTGATGGCACCAAAGACTGACCAATAGTCGTGGAACTTATAGGCGGCGGCCGTCTGGATTTCGTCCTGATCCACCTGCGAGCCATAAAGCGGCTGCGCTTCGATGCGCGTATAGGTCATCGCCGCCTGCCACGTCGTGCCGAGGTACCCGACGGTCGCATCGGCACGGCGCAGTGCCAGATCCTTTTCGTCGAGACGACCCGAGAGGCTCGCCATCAGGCCGGACGGCGCGTCGATGCCGAACATCGCGACATAGTCCGAGCGCTTCGTTTCCAGGCCGGATTCCGCGCCGACCTTCACCAGGTCGTCGGTTGCAAAGGAGTTCAGGCCTCCGAGATGGAAGGATTGGCCGACGATGCCGCGCAGGCCGTAGCCACTGTCGAAGGTACCGGTATAGCGGAAGCCGACATTGGCGCGCGTGCCACCTTCCACCCGGTCGAAGCCGGAGAACTTGTCGCGGTCGAAAAGGTTGGTCGCGTCGAACACGAAGCTCTGAGCGTCTTCGTTCGGCAGACCGCCAGCGTCCTGTTCGTCAGGGCGCGCGTAGAGCTGAGCGATCGGCTCGAGCACATGGCTGCTGTCCTCGCCGACGAAGAGGATCGGGTAGCGGGCTTCGAGACCGGCGGTCAACATGCGCCGCGTCGTGGCGTCGCTGGTGTTGTAGTCGCCGGTATAGAGCGGGCCAGGCGCGTCCATGTTCAGCCCGAGTGCATCGCCGCGTGCCGCCAGCAGCGGTGTGACGACGAGACCGCCGGGGGCGATGAACGTGCGTTTCCATTCAAGCTCGCCCGTCAGGCGATGGGTTGTGCCTTCCAGACCGCGGAAGCGATCGACGACGCCTGGGACGGCCTCGAAGTCCAGCCGATTGCGCTTGATGTTGGTGAGGTTGACGGTCGCCGAAAGTTCGCCGCCCAATATGGGCTGCGGCGCCTTGTAGGAGTAATCGAGCACCTGCGCCGCAGGCTGCTGGTTTTCCTTGATGCTGTTCGGATCCGCGTCCTGAATGTCGAAGTAGAAGGCGCGCAGGTCGAAGTAGTTTCGCTTGCCGAGCCCGGTCAAATAGGCCTGGTTGACATAGGTCGTTCCGTCGAAGTTCGACAGTTCGTAGGTCTTGGCGAAGTTGGCGTCCGACTGGACGAGAACGTTCCAGCCGAACGTCCAGCGCGGATTGATCTCGAACTCGGCCTTCGACGCGATCATGCCGCGATTGGTCTTCTCCGCGTCGACCGTGCCGGGCGTGAACTTGCTCTTGTCGAGCTGGCTGATGCCGGCAACGTTCAGCGTATGGAAGCCGTTGTGGAACCGCTGGCGGAACTCGCCCTCCAGCAGGAAGCCCTGTCGGGTCAGGCCCGTGACGGTTGCCGTCGCGTCCATATAGGGCGAGATCGCCCAGTAGTAGGGGACGCCGACGCCGACGCCGAGCTTCTGCGCCGAGCGGAACGTCGGGAACAGGAAGCCGCTCTTGCGCTTGACCGTATGGTCGGGCAGTTCCATCACCGGAATATAGGCGATCGGCTTGCCGAAGAGCTCGAAGCGGGCGTTCTCCAGGCGAATCGTCCGCGTGCGGCCGTTCTGAATGACGCGCTGCGCCTTGATATGCCACAGCGAGCGATGTTCCGGCTTGGTCGCGCAGGGTGTGCAGGCCGTGTAGACGGCCTCGTTCAGGATGAATTCCTCGCCGTTCCGGCGCTCGCCGCTCGTTGCGGCAAGCCGGGTCAGGTCGGTGGTTTCGATGCGCATCTGCTCAAGGAAACCGTTGCCGAAATCGTCGGTGACGTCCATCTTGTCAGCGTAGACGACATTGCCGCCCGGCTCGACGAACTGGATGTCCCCGGATGCATAGATGCGGCCATTCTTCTGGTCGTACTCGACCTGACGGGCCACCATCTTGTAGCCGCCGTAGTCGATCTGCACGTTGCCGCGCACGATCACCTTCTCGGCGTCCTTGTTGTAGACGAGCTCATTGGCGGACAGAAGCAGCTTGGCGTCTTCCGGCATGTTCGGACGCAGCGAATCGAGGCGGTCCGAAGTCTGCTGCGCCATCGCAGGCGCACTCATTCCCATGGCAAGTGTCTGCAGCGCCACACCTGCGAGCAGGGTAGCGTTGATCAGCGTCATGCGTTTGCGGTTCACTACCGCCACTAGCCATCCTCCTGATTTAAAAGAATCGTCGAGCCCAGCGCCATCGCTACAACAACTGGCAACCAGGCTGCAACGAAAGGAGGCACAATGCCGCTGCTCCCGAATGCTTTGACAAGCACGGTCACGACATAAAGCACGAAGCCTGAAAGGATGCCACCGAGAATTACGGAGCGAGATTGGTTGAACCGGCTAAATTTGAGCGACACGCAGGCGGCGATCAGCGTCATGGCGACGAGAAGCAGCGGCAGCGAGAGCATCGAGTGGAATTGGGTTTCCATGGCATTGGTTGAAAAACCGAAGGAGCGGGCCACTTCGATCTTGCCGGGCAGGTCAAAAAACTGAATGGAATCAGCCTTTGCAAGACGTTCCTGAACAAACTCAGCCTTCAGATTGGTGCTGAGTTGTGCTGTTTTTAGACGACGCGGCAGTTGTCCATTGCGCGTTTCCGTTACCTCGTTAAGAAGCCAGTAACCATCTTCGAGTTTCGCCGAAGCCGCATCCTGTCTCAGAATGATCGAGCCCTGTGGATCGAAGTGGATGACGGTGACGTTGAGGAGCGTCGTACCGTTGTCCTGAACCGAGCGCGCGCCGATGATCGTATCGGTCCCGTTGTGGATCTGTCGCAGCCACGGAATCGACCCCGCGTCGGAGGAACGCGAGGCACCCCATTCCGCCAGCAGTGCCTCCCCACGTTTCGTTCCCCACGCCGCCAGCGGATTGAGCGCGATCACGGCGAGCATGCCGAAGAGGAAGGCGCCCAGCACGAACGGGCGCAGGAACTGCCAGACGGAGATACCTGCGGCGCGGGTCACGACCAGTTCATAGCGCCGGTTGAGGGAGATCAGCGCCGCCATCGCCGAAAACAGCGCCACAAACGGAATCGTCTGCTGCAGGATCAGCGGGATGCGAAGGGCGGTCATCAGCAGGGCGCCGGTGATCGAATAATGCGGCAGGTTCGCCAGGCGGCTTGCCTGCTCGCTGAAGTCGATGATGAAGATCAACGAGAAGATGCCGACGAGAAACCAGAAAGTGGTGACGACGTAGCGGATGAAGAAGTAGCGTAAGAGCGTGCCCATCATGATGGCTGCCCTCCCTCGGCGTCACGCCGCACCAGGCGCAGGCGTACCAGGAGATCCTGCAGCTTTTCCTGCCAGGTCATCGGGATGTCGAGGCGCTTGTTGCTCACGAGCTGGTGAATGCAGAGCGCGCCGGCTGCAAGTGGCACGATGTACATCAGCGGCACGAACCAGATGGAATCCTCGGCGCTGTTGCCGGCATAGAAGGTCATCCAGCGGATGAGCAGCGCCGTTCCGAGCGCGCTCACCATGGGATGGAGGCGCGCTTCCCGGTGAGAGCGCGCGTCGCTGCTGAACACCAATGCGATCAGGCCGAACAGCAGCGGGAAGGTCCACTCCGTCAGGCGGCGGTTGATCTCGGCGGTAAAGGCAAGCGGTTTGTTCTTGTAGACCTGATCGTTCGGATCGGGATTGAGCAGTCCGGCGAGGTCCCGGTCCTTCGCCCGGATCGTCGCCTCGCGCGTCGTCTTGGTCATATCGGCAAGGTCGAAGGCATAGGAATCGAACTTGATGATCGAGACACTGCCGTCAGGCAATTTGCGTTGCACCTCGCCGTCCTTCATCACCAGCGCGGAGCTTTTTTCGTCGACCGCGCCTTCGCGGGCGTAATAGACGAGTTCGAAGGCGGGATTGCGCGAATCGGCAACGAAGATGCCCTGCAACACGCCGCCGCTTCGCCGCGCTCCGACCTGGACATAGAGGCCGTCGGCAACCTTGCGGAACGAGTTCTCCTGAACGACGGACGACAGCAGGTCGGCATTGGCGGTCGCCAGCATCTTGCGTACCGAAACACGCGAATACGGCTCGACGAAATTGTCGACGGCGAAAGACAGGACGCTCAGGCCCGCTGCCAGGTAGATGACCGGCCGGATGATGGCCATGCGCGAGCTGCCGGCGGCGTTGAGCACCGTCAGTTCCGAATCGGTGTTCATCGTGGTGAGCGTCTGGGTGACGCCGATGACCAGGGCGAAGGGCAGGATGATCGGGACGACCGAAGGCAGGATGAGCGTTGCCAGCTTGGCGAAGGCCAGAACCGACTGGCCGCTGTCGGTGACCAGATTGACGTTGGCAAGCGCCTGCGTCGTCCACACGATGCCGAGCAATGGCAGGAGTGTCGCGAGGAACATGATCAAGGCACGCCGGAATATGTAGCGTTCGATCAGCTTCATGCCCGTGTCCGGTCCAAAATCCTGCTCATGTTTCTGTTCCGGCGGCGGCGTCGGGCCGGGTTTTGCCCGGTCCTAGCCGAAGCCTGGTTCTTGCCTGCTATTCGCGTCGCTCAAATTGTGAAGCAACAGGGATAATTTAAGGCGAAGAACCTCGGTTAACCGCATGTAAACATCCGGGGGCATCTTGCCAAGCGGTTGAAAAGCGAGAAGGGTGCCGGCCACAGCTTTGACGGTGGCGAATGTTGCGAATATTTTCCACTGTAACCGCCCGGTAACAGGGCGGATCGCCACAAGCCTCGCCGTGTCATCCCAACGCGTCGCGGCCACAATCACCTTGCCCTGACACCGGCTCTCGGAAGCTTCTTTCGTTGCTCCGGATGCGTGCAGAGACAAGAAAGTAGCCGGAGTTTTTCAATGCCGATGAAGTTCGAGTTCACCTTTGCCAAGTCCCACCGGCCGAGCGGCGGCGTCGCCGTGCTCCTCAAGACGTCGGGCGGCGGAGCTGCAGCCGGTGCCGATGTCGCCGATCCGCAAGACGTGGTGACAAAGGCGGCGAAGGTGAAGAAGTTCACTGCAAAGGCGTTCTCCAGTCTCGATATCGTTGCGCCGCATGGCTCGCCAGCAGACCGAATCATCGTGCTCGGGCTTGGAGAGGCGGATGCGCTTACGGAACACGATTGGCTGAAGGCCGGCGGCGCCGTCGCCGCGAAGCTCGGTTCAGCCGACAAGATGACCGTCTTCATCGACGCGCCCGGGATCGACGTGACCGGCAAGGCGGCCGCCGATTTCGCGCTCGGCATGGAGATGAACGCCTACAGATTCGATGGCTACAAGACCAAGAAAGCCGACGACGAGGCCAAATTCTCCGGCAAGCCGGCCAAGGTGACGATCGTCACCGGCACGGTCATCGCCGCGAAGAAGGCCTTCGCCACCGCACAGGCGGTTGCCGAAGGCGTCTTCCTGGCGCGCGACCTGGTGAACGAGCCGGCGAACGTGCTGGGCCCGGTCGAGTTTGCCGCCAAGGCAAAGGACCTGGAGAAGCTTGGCGTCGAGGTGGAGATTCTCACCGAAAAGGAGATGAAGAAACTCGGCATGGGCGCGCTGCTGGGTGTGGCGCAGGGGTCTACCCGCCCGCCGCGGCTCGTCGTCATGCAGTGGAAGGGCGGCAAGGCCAAGGACCGCCCGCTCGCCTTCGTCGGTAAGGGCGTCGTCTTCGACAGCGGTGGCATCTCGATCAAGCCGGCCGCCGGCATGGAGGAGATGAAGGGTGACATGGGCGGCGCCGCCGCCGTCATCGGCCTCATGCATGTGCTTGCCGCACGCGAAGCGAAGGTCAATGCCATCGGCATCATCGGCCTTGTGGAAAACATGCCCGACGGCAGCGCACAGCGCCCTGGCGACATCGTGACCTCGATGTCCGGCCAGACGATCGAGGTGATCAACACCGATGCCGAAGGCCGCCTCGTGCTGTGCGATGCGCTGTGGTACTGCAACGACCGCTTCAAGCCGCAGGCGATCATCGATCTCGCGACCTTGACCGGCGCCATCATGGTTGCGCTCGCAACGCACCACGCCGGCCTATTCTCGAACGATGACCGCCTGGCCGGCCAGTTGCTCGCCGCCGGCATCGCGACGCAGGAACGCCTGTGGCGCATGCCGCTCGGCAAGGAATACGACAAGATGATCGACAGCAAGTTCGCCGATATGAAGAACACCGGCGGCCGCCACGGCGGTGCGGTAACGGCGGCGCAGTTCCTGCAGCGTTTCGTCAAGGATACGCCCTGGGCGCATCTCGATATCGCCGGCACCGCCATGGGCACGCCGACGGACGAGGTCAACCAGTCCTGGGGCTCGGGTTTCGGCGTCCGGCTGCTCGATGAATTGGTGCGGGCGAGCTACGAATCCTGACTGGCCGCGACGGACGTGACGAAAGGCGGGAAGCAATCGGTATGACCGAAATCCTGTTCTATCACCTGACGGAATCGAAGCTCGAAGACGCGTTGCCGCCATTGCTCGACAAGAGCGTCGAGCGCGGCTGGCGGGTGGCTGTGCAGACGATCGACGCCGAGCGGCGCGACGCGCTCGACACGCATCTGTGGGTTTATCGCGACGAAAGCTTCCTGCCGCATGGCACGGATGCCGGCGACTTCGCTGCAGACCAGCCGATCCTGCTGGTGGCCGACGAAGGCAATGCGAATGCCGCGACGGTCCGCTTCGTCATTGACGGCGCCAGCCCGCCTGATGTTTCGACCTACGAGCGCGTCGTCTTCATGTTCGATGGCTACGACCAGGATCAGCTCGAGGGCGCGCGCGCCCATTGGAAGCGGTTGAAGGGGGAGGGGCACAACCTCACCTATTGGCAACAGAACCGCGACGGCCGCTGGGAAAAGAAGGCTTGAGTTTACAACCCGTTGCGACGAAGAAGCCCGCGGCCGATGCCGCGGGCTTCGTGCTTCTGACGTGCTCAGAATATCAATCGTGGAACGCTTCGACGAACTTGCGCTTGCCGAGCATGAAGGCGTCGGCGACGTGGCGCAGCGGCGCCAGATCGACGTCCGACTTCCCGGCTCTGACGATCTCGGCGAAGCGCCGATAGAGCATCGGGTATTCCTGTTCCGGCTCGTGATGGACAAGCTTGCCATCGATGGCGAGCTTGGCGCCGCCTTCGGACAGCACCATCTCGCCTGCCGCCGTCCGGGCGACGATGTCCCAGCTCTGCTTGCCGGTCTGGCGCCAGTCGAACTCGGCGGAAACCGGCAATTTCTTCCCATCCGTGAAGGTGATGTTGGCAGCAATCGGCGCGTCCCGATTCTCGGGGAATTCGAGCACGGCCGAGGTCACGAACAGCGGAAGCGGCAGGATGTGGGTAATGATCGAAAGTGCGTTGATGCCCGGGTCGAAGACGCCGAGACCGCCCGCGGCCCAGATCCATTCCTGATTCGGGTGCCAGTGGCGCACGTCTTCCTTCCAGATGATCTGGACATCATTGATCGTCGTTGTCGCCAGAAAGGATTTTGCCGCTTCCACGGCGGGTGCGTAGCGGGAATGCCAGCTGGCAAACAGCGACAGCCCCTTCGATGCCGCCAGCGCTTCGAGGTCCGCGACTTCGCTGAGGGTGGCGCCCGGCGGCTTTTCCAGGAACACGTGCTTGCCCGCATCGAGCGCCGTGCGGGCCGCCTCGTAGCGATACTGCGGCGGCATGCAGAGCGACACGGCCTCGATCGCAGGCACGGCTTCGAGCATCGCCTCGATCGATTTGAAATTGTCGATGCCGTCGACCGTGCCATGCCGGCTGGCCGCAGCGATCAGGTGATAGTCGCCGTTTCTGGCGATCGCCGGCAGATGTTGGTCGCGAACGATCTTGCCGACGCCGACAAGAGCAATTTTGATGGGGGCCATTGGTGTTCCGCTCGATTTGTATGACTTATTGTCGGCTCTTGTAGCAGATTGCGCAAAGGGGGCAAGCGCCGCCGGTCCGCCGCCAGCATGTGCCATCAATGTCGTGGAAATCGACAGACTATCATTCCCTCTGAACGCCATCGCTCTAGCTCTACCAACGGACACGCCGTGTCGTCTCGCCAGCGGGGGCGGGTCAACAGGGTGATCTGACCGCCGCAAGAGGAGTGAACATGCAGTTGCAAATCCGTCGTGCAAGCCGTGTCGAACTCGACGTCATGATCGAATGGGCAGCGGGGGAAGGGTGGAATCCCGGTCTCGGCGACGCAGGCCCATTCTGGACGGCCGACCCGGACGGTTACTGGATCGCGAGTGGAGAGGAGGGGCCCATCGGAGCCATTTCACTGGTGCGATACAACCAAAGCTATGGCTTCCTCGGCTTCTTCATCACGCGACCGGACTTTCGTGGCCAGGGGATCGGCCGGCAATTGTGGCAGCAGGCGATGTCGTCCGCCGATGGGCGCATCGTCGGCCTCGACGGCGTGATCGCCCAGCAGGAGAATTATCGCCGGTCCGGCTTCGCTTACGCCCATGCGAACATCCGCTACGGCGGTGTGATCGACGTCGTCGAGCCGCCGGGTGCCGATCTCCTGGAGGTCGCGCCGATTCATATGTCGCTCCTCACCGAATATGACCGCCGTTTCGTCCCGGCCCGTCGTGAGGCCTTCCTTCGCGAATGGCTGAAGTCGAGCGATGGACGGCGCAGCGTCTTGCTGCTGCGCGATGGCGCGGTTGCGGCCTATGGGACGATTCGCGCCTGCCGTAACGGGTTCAAGATCGGGCCGCTCTTTTCCGATACGGAGACCGGCGCCGATCTGGTTTTTCGCAAGCTCGCCTCCGGCGTCAACGGCAGCGAGGTCTATCTCGACATCCCCGACCCGAATGCCTCGGCCAAGGCGCTTTGCGATCGCTACAATCTGCGGCCGGTGTTCGAAACGGCGCGCATGTATCGCGGGCCGGACCCAGGCCTGCCGCTTGCCCGGATCTATGGCATCACCACGTTTGAGCTCGGATGAACGACCGGCCGGCCCCATGTCAGCCGGCCATCGCCTCTTCGTATTCGGCGGAAAGCTCGAGCCATTGCTCTTCGGCGTGAACGAGTTTCGTTGCCGCGTCGGCGCGTTCCTTGGCCTTCTGTGCAGCTTTCGCAGGCGACTTTTCGTAGAGCGCCGGATCGGCCAGTTCCACATCAAGTGCCTGAATCAGTTTCTCCAGTTTCCCGGTCAAGGATTCGATTTCATTGATCTTCTTGCGAAGCGGTGCAAGCGAGGCGCGCTTGTCGGCATTGGCCTTGCGCTGGTCCGCCTTCGAAACGCTGTCTTCGGCGCTCGAAGGCTTGACCCTCTCGTCCTTCGCCTTGGTGCCGCCGACGATCAGGCTGCGATAATCCTCGAGGTCGCCGTCATAGCTCGCCACCGTTCCATCGCGCACCAGCCACAGCCGGTCGGCGGTCGCCTCGATCAGGTGTCGATCATGCGAGATCAGGATCACGGCACCGGAATAGTCGTTGAGCGCGGTGATCAGCGCGTTGCGGCTGTCGATGTCGAGGTGGTTGGTCGGCTCGTCGAGGATCAGGAGGTTTGGCGCATCGAAGGCGGCAAGGCCCATCAGCAGCCGCGCCTTTTCGCCGCCGGAGAGATCCTTGGCGGGTGTTTCCATCTTTTCCGTCGCAAGCCCCATCTGCGCCACGCGCGAGCGCACCTTGGCTTCCGGCGCATCCGGCATGCGCCGACGCACATGCTCGACCGCGCTCTGGGTCGGGATGAGGTCGTCCAACTGGTGCTGAGCGAAGAAGCCGACCTTGAGGTTCGGCGCGATCTTCAATTCACCTGCTTCGGGCGCGAGGCGGCCAGAGATGAACTTGGCGAAGGTGGACTTGCCGTTGCCGTTGGAGCCAAGCAGCGCGATGCGGTCGTCGGTGTCGATCCTGAGGTTCAGCCGCTTGAGGATCGGCTTGCCGGGCTCGTAGCCGACGGCGCCGCCGGTGACGGCGATGATCGGCGATGCTGCTTCCTTCTCTGGATCCGGGAAGGAGAAACCCTGGACATGGTCCTCGATGACGGCAGCCACGGTTCCCATGCGCTCTAGCGCCTTGATGCGGCTCTGCGCCTGGCGGGCCTTCGTCGCCTTGGCCCGGAACCGGTCGATGAAGCTCTGCAGATGCTTGCGGGCGGCGTCGTTTTTCGCCTTCGCCTTCATCTGCAATTCGTCGGCCTCGGCCTTCTGCCGCTCGAACTGATCGTAGGAGCCGCGATAGAAGGTGAGTTTCTTCTGATCGAGGTGCACGATGGCGTTGACTGCGGTGTTCAGGAGATCGCGGTCGTGGCTGATGATGATGACCGTATGCGGATAGCGGCGGACATAGTCCTCCAGCCAGAGCGTGCCCTCGAGGTCGAGGTAGTTGGTCGGCTCGTCGAGCAGCAGCAGGTCGGGCTCGGAGAAAAGCACCGCGGCCAATGCCACGCGCATCCGCCAGCCGCCAGAGAAGGACGAGGCCGGCCGCTGCTGCGCCTCGTGGTCGAAGCCGAGGCCAGCGAGGATGCTGGCCGCCCGGGACTCGGCCGAGTGGGCGCCGATATCGGCAAGCCGCGTCTGGATCTCGGCGATGCGGTGCGGGTCCGTCGCGGTTTCCGCTTCGGCGATCAGTGCCGAACGCTCCTTGTCAGCCTTGAGCACGATCTCGATCAGCGGTTCCTCGGTGCCGGGCGCTTCCTGCGCGACCTGGCCGATACGGGCATTCCTGGGCAGCGAGATGCTGCCGGCTTCGGAGGCAAAGTCGCCGGTGATGATGCGAAACAGCGTCGACTTGCCGGCACCGTTTCGGCCCACGAGCCCCGCCTTCGTGCCCGCCGGAAGCGTCACGGATGCATTTTCGATGAGGAGACGTCCCGCGATGCGGGCGGAAAGGCCGGAAATCTGGATCATTGCGGCCTTTTGCCCGGACTTGGCCGGGAAGGCAAGAGGCGCGGGTATGCAGCGTTTTCCTGCGGTGTCGGTCCGGGATTTCAAGAGGTCATTGTTATCGATTTTTGAACAACGCGTTCCGACAATCGATACTACACATCCTCATCGTGAGGGACCATCTCAATAGCGGAAGGGCGGGGAACGCTCTTCTGACCGCCTCGATCGACTGAACGCCATTGGCAAGGGCCCCGCGTTCCGAGGGACGACCGATCCGGCCACGGACATTTTAGATGAAACCTCGTTCGACCGAACGAGCCTCCCAGGAGTGAAGATCATGAAAACTGCAATCCAGACCGCTCTTTCCGCCGCTCTCGTTGCAACCGCCATCCTAGGTGGCGCCTCCGCTGCCTTGGCCGGCGGCAGCTACTACGAAGGCGTCAGCCCGACGCCACTCTATACCGAGCGCACGCCTGCCGTTACCGGCAAGTCGTCCTTTACCATCGGCAACTCTGAAGCCGGTTATGTCGACCGCACCAACACCGGTTCGGTGGTGAGCTACGGCGTCGCGCCGAAGAGCGTGCAGGGTGGCGAAGGCGAATATTATCAGGGCATCTCGCGCTGACCACGATGAAGAGGGGGTGCGGGTTTCTGCCTGCACCCCTTTTCGAGGGATTTGATTGATCACCGCCGTGATCTTATGAAGCGTCCTCCCAAGCGCCCGGACGGGGTTAGCCCCGACTGCCCATCTCCACCAGGGAACAGATTGATGAAGAAGTCCATTGCCGCGATCCTCGTTGCGGCCGCCATGCTTGGCGGCGCGTCGGCCGCTGTGGCCGGCGGCAGCTACTATGAGGGCGTGAGCTCTACGCCGCTCTTTACCGGCCGTGCCGAGGCTTCCGCCGGCATCGGCGTCTCTGCGAGCACGACCAGCCGCGGCGACTACTACGCAGGTATCGAAGACCGATCCGTCGATGCGACGGCAACCGGTGCGATCGCCAGCAGCGACGCCAAGGCTTTTGGTCGGACCGACGAAAACAAGCAGTAAGTCACGCCAAACGGTTGACCGAACAGCCCGGTCCCGCCACGCGGGGCCGGGCTGTTGCGTTTTGGCGTTGCCAAATGAGGTGCATTGCCATGACAGAAAAAGTCGAGGTCGCCGAGCGGCTCTTCGATCTCTATCACTGCGTTCATCGCCTGGTGAACGCGTCGATGTCGGAGGAAGGCGTTTCGCTCGCGCGCAGCAAGTTCCTGTTCTATCTCAACACGCTCGGACCCCGTCGCTGTGCGGATATCGCCGCGGCGCTCGGCTTTGCAGCGAGAACCGTCACCGAAGCGATCGACGGACTGGAACGGGACGGCATGGTCGTCCGTGAAGCGGATCCGGAGGATCGCCGTGCGAAGATCATATCGATTACCGATCGCGGCCGGCTGGCACTGGAAGCGGCGCTCCAGCCACGTCATCGCACGATCGACGAGTTGTTCTCTGCGCTCGACGACTGCGAGCGCGGCGAGCTTTTCCGCCTGCTCGGCTGTCTCCGGGAGAAGGCGACGGAGATCGACGAAAACCGCCAGCCGGTCGCCGCTTGACGTGTGGGCACCTAAGCGGCGTTCTGGCCGTAGATCTTGCCGCGGTCGCGGCCGAGTGCCGCCGAATAACGCAGGATGCCGGCGCCATCCTGCGCTGCGGACAATGCCAGTTCCGCTTGGATCAGAAGATCGGCGCTGTTCGATGCCGGCTGCGCGACGGTAATGCCCGCCGCAAGCGAGAGCGTCTCGACGGTGTGCACGCGCCCGGGGAGGGTGACCTTCATTGCCTTTACGGATTGCAGGAGGCGCCGCGCAATGGCCTCGGCGTTCTCGGCGCTGACGTCCCGGCAGACAAAGGCGAAGTCCTGCTGGCCCACGCGGGCGACGAAGTCGTTTTTCTTGATCGACTTGCGAAACAGCGCCGACAGCCTGGCAAGCGCTTTGGCCGCGACCGTGCCGCCATGGTGCTCGGCCATCGCACGAAGCCCTTCCACGGAGACGAGAAGCAGAGCGACCGGCTGGTCGATCCGCTCCGTTTCGAGAATGGAGTCGAGCTTCGCTGAAAGTGCAAGCCGGTTCGGCAGGCCGGTGGCGGGGTCGCGGGTGAGCGACCGACCGCTTTCGGACAGATCACCCTCCAGTTCGACGAAGCGTCGCGCGCCGTTTTCCAGAAGGTATTGCAGAGCGCTCTCTTCGTTCATCAATCGGCCAGCCGCTTCCCGCAGCCGTGCGGCTTCGTCGGCGACCCCCGTTAGGCCGGCGACGGGATCTGCTTCAAGCCGGCCGGCGAAGTGATCGAGTTCGGCCTTGAACGCTTGTTTCTGCACCAGCGCAAGCTTGAGCTTGCTGGCCATGTCGGCGAGGGCTTCCTGCGCTTCGGCCCTCGCCCGGTCCGCGGCGAGGGAAGCGTGGGAGACGAGGTGATGCTTGAGGCCCAGCGCGTCCAGCGAGTCCTGTAGCGGGTTGTGCCCGAGCGCGCCAAGCTCCCGGGAAAGCTGGGGCAGGCGACCGGACAGTGCTTCGTAGAAAAGCTCGTAATTGCGGGGCAGGGCAGCAACCCCATGCGCGGACATTGCGTGCGCCACCTTCAGAATGATTGCTGCTTGTCTCGCCTGCGATCGGCTGGCCTCCGCTGGAACTTGCCTGGTCATTCTGTCGGTCCTCAATGTCAGTAGGATGTGATGTCCGGATCGAGGAGTACTATGAGAGACTGCATTTAAGGGAGTCTGAAGATTTCGGATTCCGCTCGTTCCCGCCCGGTATGGTTGCTGAATTCCATCTGCTCGCGGCGGGGCGCAACCGAGACTCGCATGCCAACTGACAGCTGTCAGCTTGGCAAAGTTTATACTTGACGCCTTTAGTCACCAATTATATTCGGCGCTGCTAAATCGGGCATCGAAGCCCGCGGACAAACAGCGACGGTCAAGGATGTCCCTCTCGTTCATTGCGGATCTGGCGAAATGGGGTGACCGTGCGGCGCTGGTCTTTTCCGGGCAACGGATCGTCACCTATCGGGAACTCGGCGAACGCGTCGCCCGCCAGGCGCTCGCCTTCGGCGGTTCACGCGGACTGGTGGTGATCGAGGCCGAGCTTTCCGAACATGCGATCATCGCTTACCTGGCGGCGCTGAGTGCGGGACATGCCGTGGCCCTGCAGGCTCCGAAGACCGGGGTGGCCCAATCCTGGGTCGATGCCTTCGAGCCCGATTACGGCTTTCGCCGCATCGATGGCCGCTGGCGCACGGAGTATCTGCGGCAAGATGGCAAGGCGCCGCATCCCGAGTTGGCGGTGATGCTCTCCACCTCCGGCACCACCGGTTGCGGCAAGGCCGTCCGCTTGTCCGGGGAAAACATCACGGCAAATGCCGCCTCCATTGCAGAATATCTCGGCCTGACGGCGGATGATCGCGGCTGCCTCATCCTGCCGCTTCACTACTCCTACGGTCTGTCGGTTCTGAACTCCCACCTGGCGGTTGGAGCAAGCCTCTATATTCCCGGTGGATCGGTCCTCGATGCCGGCTTTCTCGATGGTCTCGCCGCAAGCGGCAGCACAAACTTTGCAGGCGTGCCCTATTCCTACGAGTTGCTGGAGAAGGTGGGTTTCCGCGAACGGCGGTTCCCGCATTTGCGCTTCATGACCGTTGCCGGCGGTCGGTTGAGCCCGGAGATCATCCGTCTCTATGACGACCACCTTCGTGCCCAAGGCGCGTCCTTCTTTGCGATGTACGGCCAGACGGAGGCCACCGCGCGCATAGCCTTTGTGCCGCCGGCGGCACTTGCCGGCAACGAGGAGAGGATCGGCATAGCCATCCCCGGCGGGCACCTCTCGATCGAGAACGAGAACGGAGCGCCGATCGAAGGCGACGGTGTCGCCGGCGAACTCGTCTATCGCGGCCCGAACGTGATGATGGGCTACGCCACATCGCGCAAAGATCTCTGCCGTGGCGCCGAGCTTACCGAACTGCGCACCGGTGACCTCGCGATGCGCCATGCCGACGGCCTGTTCCAGATCGTCGGCCGCATGAAGCGGATTTCCAAGATTGCCGGCCTCAGGATCGCCCACGATGGGCTGGAAGCGGCGCTCGAAAGGCGTGGCATCGTGGCAGCCGTCGTCGGTGACGATGCCGGCCTTCATGCTTTCTACGCCGGCAGTCGTGATGCCGAGGAGATCAGACGGTTCCTCGCGCAAGCGAGCGGGCTGACGCTCGCGCATCTCAAGGCCACGCAGCTTGCCGAAATGCCGCGGCTTTCCAGCGGCAAGGTCGACTATAACGCACTCAAAATGACGGCCCGCCAGGCGGCAGCGACCGTCGACGACGACAACGGCGGCATCGAAGAGCTTTTTGCGCAGGTCTTCTATCCGAAGAGGGTGAAGCGCTCCGACAGTTTTGTGTCGCTGGGCGGCGATTCCTTGCGTTTCGTTCAGCTCTCGATCGGTCTGGAAAAGGCGCTGGGGCAAGTTCCCGACGCCTGGGAGACCTTGTCGATCGCCGAATTGTCGGCGCAGGAGCGCCGTGAGACCGCCACGCGACGGATCGGGATGGACCTGCTGATCCGCGCACTGGCGATTCTGCTCGTCGTCCTGCACCACGAGTTGCTTTGGCCCATCCCCGGCGGATCGGCAGCCATGGTCGTCCTCGCAGGCTTCAGCCTCGCCCGCTTCCAGATGGGGCCACTTCTGGCCGGAGATGGCCCGGCCATCCTGCGCCCGCTCGCCCAGGTGCTGGTGCCTTACTATCTGATCGTCGCTGCCTATGCGGTCACCTGGGGCGAGGTGCCCTGGGCCTCGGTCTTCCTCGTCGGCAATTTCGGTGTGGCCCTGCCGGAGGAACACGGCATGGTGCCGTATCTCTACTGGTTCATCGAAGCCTATTGCCAGATGATGCTCGTCTTTGTCGGGCTCTTCGCGATCCCGCAGTTCCGGCGCTTTGTCTCTGCAAGGCCCTTCGGTGCCGGCATGGCCCTGCTGTTTGCCGCTCTTGTCGCCAGGTTGACCCTGCCGCTCCTGTGGCCGATCGGCAATCGCCAGATCTTCACCCTGCCATGGATTTTCTATCTCGCCGTCATCGGCTGGTGCGCCGCGGTCGCCGAAACCGGCAAGCAGCGCCTGCTGCTGATGTTGTCCGGCGCCGGGGCGTTCCTGTTCTTCGGCCTATACGAGGGGGTCTGGATCGGGACGAAGATCAAATACCTGCTGCAAATCGCCGTCCTGGCAGCGCTGCTTTATCTTACGCGCGTCAGCGTGCCGCGCTGGGCGGCGCAACTCGTCCTGCCTCTGTCGGCGGCGGGCTTCCACATCTACATCCTGCACCGCTTCGTTCCCGAGCTGCTGATGCTGCCGCTGCAACCGGCGTTGCCGCCGGTGGCGTTTTCGATCCTGTCGATCGTTGGCGGCATCGCGCTCGGCCTGGCCGCGTGGCTCGGCCAGCGTCAGCTTCTAAAGAAGCTTGCTGAGTGGCGGGAGCGCGAGCTCCGGCCGCTGCGATCGCTCGGCTTTGGGGCGCTGCGCTTTCCGCTACGCCCACTGTGACCCGTCAGTCCTGAGGAAGTGGGCCAGGTCCAGCGTCACGGACGGCTGGCCGAGTGCGGTCAGCGTCGCATGCGCCTGCCCACGGTGATGAGTCTGATGGTTGAAGAAGTGCCCGAGCGTCGGCGCCAGCTTCTGCGTGATAACCGTCGGGTTGGTGAGTGGCGTATAGGTGAGATCGGCGCTGAGGCGTTCCTCGCTCAAGCTGTCGATCCACGCAATGATGCGTTCGTCCTCGGCGTTGCGAGCGGTGGTGAGCGCCGGCAGATCGCCATGCAGGATCGTATCGAGCGCAGTGGGGGCATCACCCTCGCGCGTAAAGCGCTTCATCCACACCCGATCGGCGACAAGGATATGATTGAGGGTCGCCAGCAGCGAGCCGAAGAAGGCGCCGCGGTTTTCCCGCAGTTCGGCATCGGTCAATTCTGCCGCAGCGGCATAGATCAGGCGGTTCGCCCAGCGGTTATAGTCGGCGAACATGCGAAAGTGATCGAGCATTGGTATCTCCTTGAAGGGGCGGCGACGCTAACGCGAAACTGCATTTCTGTGGCTGATATCACTCATGAAATTTACTGATTTGATGACGCCGCCGATTTGTCGTTCAACGGGACGCCAACCGACCGGGAGTCTATATGTCGAGAAAACTCTATTCGCTTTGTGGGGCCGACAGGACGCGTCCCTTCTCGCCGCATGTGTGGAAGACGAAGATGTCGCTCGCGCACAAGGGGCTCGATTTTGACGTCGTGCCGATCGGCTTCACCGAAATCCCCGGCATCGAGAATGGAGCTACCACGCTGGTGCCGCTGTTGCGTGACGGGGAACGGCTGGTGAAGGACAGCTTCGACATCGCCCTCTACCTCGAAGAGACCTATCCGGACCGCCCGCCGCTCTTCGCCGGTGAGGGTGCGAAGGCCACCGCCCGTTTCGTGGAGGGTTGGTCGCAGACGACGCTGCATCCCGCCATCGCCCGGATCATTATCAAGGATATTCATGATAGCCTTGATCCCGTCGATCAGGCCTATTTCCGGCAAAGCCGCGAAAAGCGCTTCGGCACGTCGCTGGAAGCGGTCGCCGAAGGCGGCCCGGCTGCCCTTGCCACGTTCGCCGAAAAGCTCGAGCCGCTTCGCCACATGCTGAAGTTTCAGGATTTCCTGGGTGGCGCGGAACCGCTTTTCGCTGATTATATCGTCTTCGGGGCATTTCAGTGGGCGCGCATCGTCTCGCCGCAAAGCCTGCTTCAGCCAGGCGATCCCGTCACCGGCTGGTTCGAACGCTGCCTCGACCTGCATGGCGGCCTCGGACGGACTGTGACGGCTGCATGAAACCCGCTCGGCTCGAGCCGAATCATCGGCAGGCCCCCTTGTTTTGCGCGGGATTGGCGGCTAATGAACCGCCACTTCTCAAGAAACAAGGGATTTGAGCCAATGGCTATTGAACGTACCTTCTCGATGATCAAGCCGGACGCGACCAAGCGCAACCTTACCGGCGCCATCACCAAGATGCTCGAAGATGCCGGCCTGCGCGTAGTCGCCTCCAAGCGCGTCTGGATGAGCCGTCGCGAAGCCGAAGGCTTCTACGCCGTTCACAAGGAACGTCCGTTCTTCGGCGAACTGGTCGAGTTCATGTCCTCCGGCCCGACGGTCGTTCAGGTTCTCGAAGGCGAAAATGCAATCGCCAAGAACCGCGAAGTCATGGGCGCCACCAACCCGGCAAACGCTGCCGAAGGCACCATCCGCAAGGTTCACGCCCTGTCGATCGGCGAAAACTCGGTTCACGGTTCGGATGCCCCGGAAACTGCTGCTGAAGAAATCGCCTACTGGTTCTCGGGCACCGAGATCGTTGGCTGATTAAAAATCTCCAGTTTGAGCCGCAACGGCTTGAATTGACTTGGATTTGAACCGGAGCGGAAACGCTCCGGTTTTTTCATATGGGGCATTTCGCGGTCTCGAAATGTTCGGGAGTCTTGCCGTCGCGGAAGACTTCCGGATTCTTGTCGTAGGCGGGGCCCTCGACCAGTGCCTTGGCCGGCAGGATATCCTGGTCGATATCCGAGATGACTGTGGTCTCCAGTTTCTGCAGCGTTTCGCCGTCAGGTCCCTTCACTTCGATCGTCACCGCATAGGGTCTTTCCTTTTTCACGCAGGTCAAATCAGGACTTTCCAGCACCACCCTGTCGAGCTTTGGAAAGAGCTTGCGCGTCAGCGTGAACGGCTTGCCGCCCACCGGGTTCTCGAAGGTGGCGACGACGACGCTGCCCTCGGGCACGGGCTCTGTCTTCTGAAGCGTGATCGTGTAGACCGCGTAGGCAAGGCGGTAATTGAAGACGAACATCTTGCCCGTCAGCTTCAGCGGATCCGGTCCGGTCTCGCGCTGACAGCCGGTGGTGGCGAGTGTGATGGCAAGTGCTGCCAAGATCCCGATCATCCTTGTCATGGGCCTGCTTCTTCCCTGTTGCGATGGTAGTGGCGCTTGGCCTTGTTGCGATTGCCGCAGACCGCCATGTCGCACCAGGTCCGGCTGCGGTTGCGGCTGCGGTCGAGAAACAGCCAGCCGCAATTCGGGCAGATCTTCAGCCGGTCGGGCTCGGGGTTGGCGGCAAGGCTGAGTGCCGAATGCGCGGTCGCGGTGTCGAGCGGAAGCGCGCCGCCGTGCGGCACGGGACCGCGCAGAACCACCGCGATCGCCTCGAGCAAGTCGGCCAGGAACTCCGGCCGGCCATTTTTCGATATCTCCGCGCGGAAGTGCCTGTCGGTCGCTTCGCGCAGCCGCAGAAGGCCCGCGCGCCGTTCAGCCGCCACGGGCAGCAGCGGACCAAAGCGGGTGTTCTCCGCCCCGAAACGGTTGGCAGCTTCCGCAAAGGTATCGATCGCTGCAACGTCGGCGAAACGGTCGATCCGGCGCTCGGGATCGAAGCGCAGGACGATGGAATTGGCCACGTCCAGCGCCAAGGCGCCGCCGGCAAAACGATGGGCTGTCCAGGTGAAGGTCATACGAAAATCCTAACTGGCAAAAATGATTTTACCAGTTATATTGATCTTGTCACGCTCCGGATGCGCCATGCTCTATTTTCTGCAGCAACTCGCCAATGCCGTCCCTGTCGCCGCGCTTTATGCGGTGCTTGCCTTTGGCTATGCCATCGCTTTCGCCGTGACACGTCGAGCGGATCTTACCTATGGCGCGCTCTTTGCTTTCTCGGGCCAGATGTTCGTGCTGTTTGCGGATCTCGGCTGGAACCGGCTGTGGCTGGTGCTGCCGGCTGCGCTCGGCCTCGGCGCGGCTGCGGCCTTGAGTTTCGGCCTTGGCGCCGGGCTCGTCGCCGGGCGTTATGTCATGCGGCCGCTCGCCTTTTCGTCAGCCAACACCGTCGTCGTGGCCTCGCTCGGCTGCCTGCTGGTCCTGATGGAAACGGCGCGGCTCGCCTCTGAGACACGCAGCCTGTGGCTGCCGCCGTTCCTGAACGGGAACATCGTTTTCTGGGACGATCCGCGCTTTCCGGTCACGCTGACGGTCATCCAGCTCGGCAACACCGCGCTCATGGCCGCGCTCGTGGCAGCCGGGCACTGGTATCTCACGCATTCACGGGCAGGGCGGTTCTGGCGCGCGGTATCAGAGGATCGGGGTGCGGCGGCACTCTGCGGCGTCGATGCCGCGACCGTTTACATCGTCGCCTATGGCGCGGCATCGCTGATCGCTGCCTTCTGCGGCATTCTCGCAGCGTCCTACTACGGCAACATGGATTTCGGCACGGGGCTCACTTTCGGCGTCAAGGTGCTGTTCATCGCCGCGATCGGTGGCCAGGCCTCGCCGCTCTACGCCGCACTCGGTGCCGCCGGAGTCGGCTTGCTGGAAACGCTGTGGAGCGCCTATGGTCCGATCCTGTGGCGCGACTTTGCGATCTTCGGGTTTCTGGTGCTCGTGCTCGCGGTGACGCGCAAGGAGAAGATCATTCCCTGACTGGCGGATGGGCCACGGGTGTTCCGTGCCAGCGCGGCCTATTTCGTCGACCAGCGCTCCCGCGCCGTGTCGTCGGCATCCTTCGCGCTGACCCAGCCGCCGCTGGTGCCGTCGCCAAGGTGCTCCTTCTTCCAGAAGGGCGCCGAAGTCTTCAGGAAGTCCATGATGAAGTTGGCGCCGTCGAAGGCGGCCTGCCGGTGCCGCGAGGCGGTAACCACCAGCACGATGTTTTCGCCGGGCTTGACCTTGCCGTAGCGGTGGATAGCGGTCGCGGCCTGCAGCGAGAAACGCGCGGCTGCCTCGCGGCAGATGCGTTCGATTTCCGCCTCGGCCATGCCCGGATAATGTTCGAGCTCGAGGGCGGCGAGCGTGCCCGCTTCATCGCGGCAAAGCCCGGAAAAGGTGACGACGGCACCGATATCGGTCCGTCCCGCCGAGAGTTTCGCGACCTCGCCATTGAGGTCGAAGTCCTCGCGCTGAACGCGCACGGTCACCGGCGTGCGCATTGCCTCAACCACCCGTCATCGGTGGAAACAGGGCGATCTCCCGGGCGCCGGCGATCGGCTCGCGATGGTCGACATGTTCCTGGTTGATGGCCGCGCGGATGACGTTTTCATGTTCGAGCGCCGCCTCGTACTCCTCGCCGAGCGTCTTCAGATGGGTGAGGAGGTCGGCAATGGTGACGACGCCGGCGGGAACGTCCAGCGTCTCTTCGCCCTTGCCGATGCGCTCCCGCACCCAGGAGAAATAGACGAGATTGACGGTGCTCATTCGTTGACCACGTGCTTGAGGCCGGCGCGGAAATAGTCGTAGCCCGTGTAGAGCGTGATCCCGGCGGCGATCCACAGGAGCACGATACCCGCTTCCGTCGTATAGGGCAAAATCTTGTCGCCGGCGGGGCCCGCCAGCAGGAAGGCGATGGCGACCATCTGGATCGTCGTCTTCCACTTGGCGATGCGCGTCACGGGAACGCTGACCTTCAGCGCTGCCAGATATTCACGCAGGCCGGACACCAGGATTTCGCGGCAGAGGATGATGATCGCAGCCCAGATCGACCAGCCGGCAATCGTCTGATCGGCGGCGACGAGCAGCAGGATCGACGCGACCAGGAGCTTGTCCGCAATCGGGTCGAGCATGCGGCCGATGTTCGACGTCTGATTCCAGATGCGGGCGAGATAGCCGTCGAAGAAATCGGTGATCGATGCAACGATAAAGAGCGTGACCGCCGTCCAGCGTGCGAAATCCGAACTGTGCAGCCGACCCTCGATGAAGAAGCAGAGGACGATCAACGGCACGATCAGGATTCGGAAATAGGTGAGTAGGTTCGGGATGCTGTAGGCGACAGGCTTGGCCATGGATTCGTGTTCTCTGGTTCGTCAGGTACAGAATGACTTTGCTGGCCGGAGGTCAACAGGTCATCGTCGGCAACTGTCATATTTGCCCTATTGCATGTGAACGCCGGGTGAATTGTGACACCCGGTTTTCATTTCGCAGCATCGTCGTGGAAATGTTCATAGACCAGCCGGGCCACCGTTTCGGAGATGCCCGAGACGGCCATGAGGTCGCTGATGCCGGCGCGCGAGACGGCCTTGGCGGTGCCGAAATGCGTCAGCAGCGCACGCTTGCGCGTGGGCCCGATGCCGGCGATCTCATCGAGCGGGTTCTTGACCATCTCTTTCTTGCGGCGGGCGCGGTGCGAGCCGATGGCGAAACGGTGTGCTTCGTCGCGCAGCCGCTGGATGAAATAGAGCACAGGATCGCGCGGCGGCAGCGTGAAGCTGTCGCGGCCGAGCGCGAAGAAGCGCTCGCGTCCCGCGTCGCGGTCGACCCCCTTGGCGACGCCGATCGCCGTCACGCAATCCTCGACGTCGAGTTCTTTGAGAATGGCGCGCACGGCGGTCATCTGGCCCTGGCCGCCGTCGATGAGGATGACATCCGGCCAGGCGGGGAAGGCACCATCATCGACAGCCTCGGCGCTCCTGTCCGGCTTGCCTTCCTCCTTCAGCAGTCGCGAGAACCGCCGGGTCATCACCTCGCGCATCATGCCGAAGTCGTCGCCGGGCGTGATGTCGGTCGATTTGATGTTGAACTTGCGGTATTGCCCTTTGACGAAGCCTTCCGGTCCCGCCACGACCATGCCGCCGACGGCATTGGTGCCCATGATGTGGGAGTTGTCGTAGATCTCGATACGGCGCGGCACGCGCTCAAGCTTGAAGGTTTCGGAGAAGACCTCGAGCAGGCGCGATTGCGAGGCGGTTTCCGCCAGCTTGCGGCCATGGGCTTCGCGCGCATTGGCAAGCGCGTGGTCGACGAGATCCTTCTTCTCGCCGCGCTGCGGCACCTGGATCGCGACCTTGTATCCGGACTTCTCGCTGAGCGCCTGGCCCAGAAGTTCCTGTTCCTCCACGGCCTCACAGAGAAGGATCTGCCGGGGGCAGGGCTTGTCGTCGTAGAACTGGGCCAGGAACTGCGAAAGCACCTCGGCCGCCGGCAGCGACGGGTCGGCCTTCGGGAAATAGGCACGGTTGCCCCAGTTCTGCCCGGTGCGGAAGAAGAAGACCTGGATGCAGGATATGCCGCCCTCGTGGTGGATGGCAAAGACGTCCGCCTCCTCGACACCGGCGGGATTGATGCCCTGGTGGCTCTGCACGTGGCTCAGCGCCGCCAGCCGGTCGCGGTAAAGGGCCGCTCGCTCGAAGTCGAGGTTCTCCGATGCTTCGCTCATGGCGGCGGCGATGGTCGCCTTCACCGACTGGCTCTTGCCAGAGAGGAAGTCCTTGGCCTCGCGCACCAGCTCCGCATAGTCGGGATCGCTGATTTCACCGGTGCAGGGCGCCGAGCAGCGCTTGATCTGGTAGAGCAGGCAGGGCCGCGTCCGGGTCTCGAAGACGCTGTCTGTACAGGTTCTGAGCAGGAAGGCGCGCTGCAGCGAATTGATCGTGCGGCCGACCGCGCCGGCGGAGGCGAAGGGACCGAAATAGTCGCCCTTGCGGCTGCGCGCGCCGCGGTGCTTGTAGAGCGCCGGCGCGCGGCTGTCGCCCGTCACCAGAATATAGGGAAACGACTTGTCGTCGCGCAAAAGCACGTTGAAGCGCGGCCTGAGGCGCTTGATTAGGTTCGCTTCGAGAAGCAGCGCCTCGATCTCGGTGCGCGTCGTCACGAACTCCATGTTTGCCGTTTCGCGCACCATGCGCGCGATGCGGTTGGAGTGGCCACGCCCCTGGGCATAGTTGTTGACGCGCTTCTTCAGGCTGCGCGCCTTGCCGACATAGAGAACGTCGCCGGCCTCGTTGAACATGCGATAGACGCCGGGCCCGTTCGGCAAGAGCTTGACGAAGGCCTGGATCAGTTCCGCGCCCTTCAATCCCTCTGTCTCGACGCGATTCTCGTTCCACTCGACAGGCGTGGCGGCGCTTTCGCTTTCCGCGACCTCGATCAGATCGTCGTCGTCTTCCGCCTCGGTGCCGTCATAGAGGATGCCGCCGTCTGTCGGCACGCGTCCGTTCATTCCACTATCTCCCTGATGTCGGGCGTTTCCCAGGCGAGGTGCTGGCCCCCGTCGAGGGCGATCATCTGTCCGGTAATCGACGGCGTGTCGAACAGGAAGCGGATCGTCCGTCCGAATTCGTCGAGCGTCGGCCCGCGTTTGAGAATCAGGGCTTCGACCTGTGCCTCAAAATCCTTCCGGTCCTGCCGCTCGTTCGGCAGCGTCGGCCCGGGGCCGATACCGTTGACGCGGATGCGCGGGGCGAGCGCCTGCGCCATCGTCCGGGTAGCCGTCCAAAGCGCCGACTTGGACAACATATAGGAATAAAAGCGCGGATTGGGAGCCCAGACGCGCTGGTCGATCACATTGACAATGAGCCCATTGGCGTCCGGCGGAAGCAATGCAGCGAAGTCGCGCGCCAACAGGGAAGGGGCCTTCACATGCAGGGCGAAGTGCTGATCCCAGATTGCTTCGTCGAAGGTGTCGAGGCTGTCCTTCTTGAACACCGAGGCATTGTTGACGAGCAGATCCAGCGGGCCAAGTGCCTCTGCGGCGCGTGCGATCAGCGTCGAAGTCTCGGCCGTATTGGTGAGATCGGCGCGAAGCGCGACGGCCTTCGTTTTACTTTTCGAGAGGGTCTCGGCCAGTGCTTCCGCTTCGGCAAATGAGGCGTCGGCGTGAATGGCGACCGAAAAGCCATGGGCCGCGAGGTCCTCAACTATAGCCTTGCCGATCCGCTTGGCGCCCCCGGTCACGAGGGCCGCCTTCCGTGCTTTCTTCACCGTTTCATCCCGCTATTTCGAATCTTCGCGTCAGCGGACGAAGATATAGGCAAGAAACGTGAGCCTGAAACACTCCCTGACAGTTCCTTGCCGAAAAATTAATGGAATTGGCGTAAATTGTATTATTTTGAAGCCTTATAGTATATCTTTCGTTAATCTTGAATTATGGTTAATAAATTCCGTGTGGCGCCAAAGCAACATCAAATTTTGGGCGTGTTTGCGCCACCAAAATTTCACATTTTGGCTCTTGTGAATCCTCATTTGCTGGCCAATTTCAACTCAACCGGGCGGGTTAATTGAAAGTTGTCCGATGTTTCACTGTGGGACCCCAAGCCCAGGGAGCATCGGTACGAAAAGGAGAATATTTATGCGTACGCTCACCACCACCCTCATGGCTTCCGCTATGACCCTCATCGCCTTCCAGGCCGCCCAGGCTGCTGATGCGATCGACGAAGTTCCGGCTGCCCCGCAGGCCGAATACACCGAGCCGGCAGTGAAGAACTGGTCGGGTGCCTATGTCGGTGGTACCGCCGATTGGCACCATGGTCAGCATGACGCGACCGGCAGCAATACGGCAGCCGGCTTCGGCGGTGGTCTCTACGGCGGCTACAACGTGCAGAGCGGTCAGATCGTATACGGCGGTGAAGCCGATGTCGGCTACTCCGGCCAGGATTCGAGCAAGGGTAACCTGCGCATGAAGCAGGGCGTCAACGGCTCGCTGCGTGCTCGCGTCGGTGTCGATCTGAACCCGGTTCTGCTTTACGGCACCGCCGGTTTGGCCGTCGGTCAGGCCAAGGGCACCGTTGGTGGCGCTTCCGACAAGAACACCATGGTCGGCTGGACCGCAGGTGCCGGCGCGGAAACCTTCGTCACCGACAACATCACCGCACGCGTCGAGTACCGTTACACGGACTACGGCTCGAAGGACTTCAAGATGGGCGGCACCAACGTCTCCTCCGGCTACGACGAGCACAGCGTTCGCGTCGGTATGGGCGTGAAGTTCTGATCGGCTTCTGCCGGATCGTAAAAAGGCCGGGGAGACCCGGCCTTTTTCATGTCCCGTCTTCGTTTCAAGCTTTGAACTTGGAATAGTCGGGGAAGTGCTTTTCAAATTTTGCCGGCCAGTTCTTGAGCTTGGCGCGGCCCTTCTGCCATTCGCCGGCAAAGCGCAACTCGATGTAGCGCAGCATCGCCGCGAGGGCGAAATGGCCGGCATGGAGCTTGGCTCCGGTCTTCGGCAGGTTGGCGTTCAGATGGTCGAGGCTGCGTTCGACCTTTTCCCATTGCCGGTCGATCCAGGGCTGATGCACCTTTTCCGGCGGGTGAAAGCGTTTTTCGTAGACGATCGCAAGCAGGCTGTCGCAGATGCCGTCACACAGCGCTTCGAGGAGCTCGACATCGGTGCGCTTGCCGGCATTCTTCGGGTAGAGCTTGCCCTTGGTCTCCCGGTCGACGAAATGCATGATCGTACGGCTGTCATAGATTGCCCGACCATCGTTAAGGATGAGCGTCGGAATCTTGCCGAGCGGATTGTTGTCGATCAGTTCCGGCGGGTTGGCGTTGGTGTCGGTCAACACGCTTTCGGCCGAATACCCCGCATAATGTGCGGCCATGCGAACCTTGTTCGAATAGGGCGAGGCGGGCGAGTACAGTATCTTCATCGAACGTCTTTCTTCTGGTGCGGTGCAATTCCCGGCGCTGCGCCGGGAGTCGCGTAAAAACAAATATCTATGGAGCCGGAGGCAGCGAAACGCTGTCTTTCCTGCATGCCTGGCGATCGACCGCCGGGCAGGGTCGGAAATTCAGCGACTTGTCGAAGCAGACCCGAATTTCTTCGAGCCTGTTGCCTTCGCACGTAACCGCGACCGCATCTTTTGTCATGCCAGGGTTTTTGGTGACGAGCGCGCTTTCGATTGCGTTGACGGACAAATTCATCTGCTGCCGGGGAGGTGAGAGCTCCGGGGGCAGGGCAAGTTTATTCCAGGCCGCGCGCGTGACGGCGAAATAGTCTTCCTGGCTGAGGCCGGAACAGGTGCCGTGCTTGCGCCATTGATGGCCAATCAGCCCCATCGATGGGATCAGGTCGAGATATTGCTTGCCGAGAGAGGCGGGCACACGATCGGACTGTCGCGTCGGGCAGAAATCCGGATAGCCCTTTTCGTTCTGAGGCCAGAGGCCGTGCACGATCAGGCCGCGGTTGCTGCCGATCTCGCATTGGCTGGATTTTCCGTTGGGATCGTTGTCGCCACACCAGGTCGGCGACCAGGAGAGCGAAAGCACGTAGAAATCGAAGCCGCTGCCGACCGGTACCGCGGTGGTCGCTTTCGCGGACTGCGTTCCGGTCGCGGCCGGCGCCTTTTCGGCGTTTTGATCGCTACAGCCGACCAGGCTGGCCGCAACGAGAAGCGCCGGCAGAAGCCGGCGCGCATCCCGGATTGCTTTCATGGTTAGCGGAGCGAGGCGCAATGCGCGCCGTAGACATACCAGGGATCAAGCCCGCCGACGCAGAACTCGATGTTTCTGCCGACGCCGGCGAAGCCCCAGGGACGTTCGATGAGATAGTAGAGCGAACGCTGCTGGCCATCCGTCATGACGGCCGTGGCAAAGCAATATTCGCGCTCGACCAGATGCGTCTCGTCACGAAACTCATGCCGGTCTTGTCCCATATTGCGGATCTCCGCGATCGAGAGATCGGCGTGCAAGTAGTTCGCAGCCCGGTACTCGAAGCGTGAGGTGATGAAGCCAAGCACCGAGGCTTCGCTGCAAACCCCTGCGTCATACGATTGGACCTGCCCGCTACCGATATAATCGGCTGCGGATGCGCCCGGCGCCGCAGCGCCGGCGAGGGAAAGCGAGATGAGAAGCGTTGCTGCGAGCGTGCGAGTCATGGGCGTCTCCCTATATCGTCACACGAGATTGCGGTGTGTCGCGCCCGTCCGTCAAGCCCCTCGGGTTGCCTGTTCTTCGCCGCGCAGCCAGAAGCAGCGTGCGGAGGCAAAGCGATCCTGTGCCAGCCGTGCTTTCAGGAACGGCAGCAGCAGGTCGAGCTCGCCTTTCAGCGTAAAGGGTGGGTTGACGATGATGAGACCAGAGCCCGAAAGGCCGGTGGTTTCGCGGTCGCTGCGGACCGACAGTTCGGCGCAGAGCATCTTCGGAATCTCGAGTGCCTTCAGCGCTTCGTGGAAAGCCTTGATCGGCGCGCCCTGCTTCAATGGATACCAGAGGCAATAGATGCCGCCGGCAAAGCGCCTATAGGCGCGCGCGAGGCCATCGGCGAGGCGTTCGTATTCGCCTTCCTTTTCGAAAGGCGGATCGACGAGAATCAGCCCGCGCTTTTCCTTCGGTGGCAGGTGGGCGCCCAGCGCCAGCCAGCCGTCGAGCTCGGTGATGCGGCTCTGGAAGTCGCCGTCGAAAAGACGGTGCAGAGTCTCATAGTCGTCCGGGTGCAGTTCCATGGCCGACAACCGGTCCTGCGGCCGGAAAAGCATGCGCGCCAGCTTCGGCGAGCCGGGATAAAGCGTCAGCTCGGTGCCGGGATTGAGCGTGCGGATGGAGGAAAGATAGGGCGCAAGGATCACCGCGACCTCGGGCGGTAGATCACCGTCGAGCAGCCGGCCGATGCCGTCGCGCCATTCGCCGGTTTTCTGTGCCTCTTCGCTGGAGAGGTCGTAGAGCCCGGTGCCGGCATGGGTGTCGAGCACGCGAAACGCCTTCTCCTTCTGCTGGAGATAGGTGACAAGCCGCGCCAGCACCGCATGTTTCAGGACGTCGGCGAAATTGCCCGCGTGGTAGATGTGCCGATAGTTCATGAGCGCCGCCGATGGCCGTGATCAATTGTTTCGATGGGTCAACGATTGGCTCTTTGAGCCCGTTTGTCGATGCCATATAGAAAAGCCATGAACGTTGCGACCCCTATCAGAACAGAAAAATCGATCGGCCATTCGGTCTGTCCGCACGACTGTCCCTCCGCTTGCGCGCTGGAGGTCGACCTGACCGCCGAAGGGCGCATCGGCCGCGTGCGTGGCGCATCCGCCAACACCTATACCGCCGGCGTGATCTGCGCCAAGGTGGCGCGCTATTCCGAGCGCATCTACCATCCGGGCCGTCTCATGGTGCCGAAGCGCCGCAGGGGGGCCAAGGGCGAGGGCAACTGGCAGGAGGTGAGCTGGGAGGCGGCGCTCGACGAGATCGCCGAGCAGTTCATCCGCGCCGAACAGAAGCACGGGGCGGAGGCCGTCTGGCCGTATTTCTATGCCGGCACCATGGGCCAGGTGCAGCGCGACTCCATCGAGCGGCTGCGCCACGCCAAGCGCTATTCCGGTTTCTTCGGCTCGATCTGCACCAACATGGCCTGGACCGGCTTTACCATGGCGACCGGCGCCTTGCGCGGCCCCGACCCGCGCGAGATGGCGAGGGCTGATTGCGTTGTGATCTGGGGGACAAACGCGGTCGCGACCCAGGTCAACGTGATGACGCACGCGGTCAAGGCCCGCAAGGACCGCGGCGCCAAGATCGTCGTCATCGACATCTATGACAATCCGACGGTGAAGCAGGCGGACATGGGCCTGGTGCTGAAGCCCGGTACCGACGCAGCACTCGCCTGTGCGGTCATGCACATCGCCTTCCGCGACGGCTATGCCGACCGGGCCTATATGGCGGAATTCGCCGACGATCCGGCCGGGCTTGAGGCGCATCTCCAGTCGCGCGGGCCCGAATGGGCATCTGCCATCACCGGTCTGCCGGTCGAGGAAATCGAAGCCTTCGCCAAACTGGTCGGCACGACGCCCAGAACCTATTTCCGGCTCGGCTATGGCTTCACGCGCCAGCGCAATGGCTCGGTCGCGATCCATGCTGCGGCCTCCGTGGCAACGGTTCTCGGCTCCTGGAAGCACGAGGGCGGCGGGGCCTTCCACTCCAACAACGACATCTTCAAGCTCGACAAGCGCGAGCTGGTCGGTTCGGCCTTCCACGATCCGGACGTGCGCATGCTCGACCAGTCGCAGATCGGCCGGGTGCTGACCGGTGACGCCGAGGCACTGCGCCATCGCGGCCCGGTGACGGCGATGCTGATCCAGAACACCAATCCGGTGAACGTCGCGCCGGAGCAACGGCTGGTGAAGCGCGGTTTTCTGCGCGACGACCTGTTCGTCGCCGTGCACGAGCAGTTCATGACGGACACGGCTGATGTCGCCGATATCGTTCTGCCGGCCACCATGTTCCTCGAACATGACGATCTCTATCGCGGCGGCGGACACCAGCACATCCTGATCGGCCCGAAGGTGGTTGAGCCGCCATCGACCGTGCGCACCAACCTCTTCGTGATCGAGGAACTGGCCAAGCGCCTGGGCGTCGCCGACCATGCCGGCTTCGGCCTGACGGAGCACCAGCATATCGACCGGCTGCTTGCCAATTACGGCATCGGCTACGAGGAGATGAAGCAGGAGAAGTGGCTGGACTGTCAGCCGGCCTTCGAGGAAGCGCACTACCTCAAGGGGTTCAGCCATCCCGACGGCAAGTTCCGCTTCAGGGCGGACTGGACGGGAACGCCCGCGCCGAACCGGCCGCCGAAATCCATGGGCATTCAGGGGCCGCACGCGGCACTGCCGGATTTCCCCGACCATGTCGACCTGATCGAGGTCGCCGACGCCGAGCATCCTTTCCGCCTTGCGACTTCGCCGGCGCGCTCTTTCCTCAACTCGACCTTTGCCGAGACGCCGTCCTCGATCCAGAAGGAAGTGCGCCCGGAAGTGATGATCCATGCCGAGGACGCTGCAGCGCTCGGCATTGCCGATGGCGATGTCGTTCAGCTCGGCAACGAACGCGGAGAGGTTCGCCTGCACGCCAAGATTGGCGGCGGTACGCGCCGCGGCGTGGTGATCGCCGAGGGGCTGTGGCCGAACGGCGCCCATCTCGACGGCGAGGGGATCAACGTTCTGACCGGTGCCGATGCGGTGGCGCCCTATGGCGGTGCCGCTTTTCACGACAACAGGGTCTGGGTAAGGCTCGCGCCCTAGATCATCGCACGACGGTAACCTCGGAGGCCTCATGCTCTAGAATCAAAGTGCTAGAGCGGCTGGATTGCTCCCACCAACGAAGGATTTCGCATGAGTATGCATCACGATCCGCGCGTCAGGATCATCGGTCGCCGAACCCTGTGGGACGGGTTCATCCATCTCGAGGAGGTAACCCTCGAACAGGACATGTCGAATGGCGTGACCGCGACGCTGAAGCGAGAGGTGCACGATCACGGCAGTGCGGCGACGATCCTGCTCGTCGACACCAGGCGCCAGAGCGTGGTGCTGGTGCGGCAACTGCGCGTTCCCGTCCTGCTGCAGGGCGGCCCGGCCTACATGATCGAGGCGGTGGCGGGGCTGCTGGATGACGATACCCCCGAAATCGCGATCGCCCGCGAGGCATTGGAAGAGACCGGCTACCATGTCGAGGGTGCCACCCATCTTTTCGATGCCTATATGAGCCCTGGCGCGATCACCGAGCGCACGAGCTTCTTCGTCGGCTGTATCGACATTAGCGAGAAACGCGGCGACGGCGGCGGGCTTGCGCATGAGGGCGAGGACATCGAAGTTCTCGAAATACCGCTCGATGAGGCCCTGGCGATGATAGCCACCGGCGAGATCTGCGACGCCAAGACGATCATGCTGCTGCAATGGGCAAGGCTCAACCGCCATGAACTTATCGGCTAAATCATTGTTTTACAAGAACATAATTTATTACGGATATTTCACTTTTTGATCCGTATCGGCTGAGCTAAAGCGCTGATGTCTTCATCATTGACATGGGCGCCCCATGACATCCTCCCTTTCGCAAAGCCCCACCGACGACGAACAGCAAGCGGAGGGAGGCTGGCTCGCCTTCCTGCGCCGCAACCGTCGCTATCTTTCGGCTGCCGGTACGCTGTTCGTAATCGCCCTGTTCGGCGTCGCGATCTTTCACCTGACATCGGAAGTGCAGTACGACGAAGTCGTGCAGGCCTTGGCGGAGACGTCCTGGACGTCGGTCGCGGCAGCGGTATTCTGCACAGCCCTGAGCTTCCTGGCGCTGACCTTCTATGATGTCAGTGCGCTTGATTACGTCAGGCGGAAACTGCCCTATGCCGATGTGGCGCTGACGGCTGCTTGCGCCTATGCGGTCGGCAATACCGCGGGCTTTGGCGCATTGAGCGGTGGCGCAATCCGCTACCGGTCCTATTCCCGCCTCGGCGTCGAGCCGGAAAAGATTGCCCGGATCATCGCCTTTGTGACGCTCGCCTTCGGCCTCGGGCTTCTGACGGTGACCTGCCTCAGCCTGCTTGCGGTCGGCGAATATGTGGCGCCGATGACCGGGCTGGATCCCCTCCTACTGCGCCTGATCGCCGCCGCCGTCCTCGGTGGATTGTTCACCGTGTTCTTCCTTGCACGCGATGGACGCGAGGTCAGCCTCGGACGCATGACGCTGCGGCTGCCGGATTCGCGCACCGTCTCGCGCCAGTTCCTGGTGACGGCACTCGATCTCGCCGCTTCGGCGACTGTCCTCTACGTGCTCCTGCCGGTCGGCACCATCGGCTGGCCGGCCTTCCTCGCGGTCTATTCGCTCGCTGTCGGTGTCGGTGTTCTCAGCCATGTTCCCGCCGGCCTCGGCGTCTTCGAGACGATCATCATCGCGACGCTCAGTCACAACACCGATGTCGATGCCATTCTCGGCGCGCTGGTTCTCTATCGCGTGATCTATCACGTGCTGCCTCTCGTGATCGCGATTGCCGTCGTTATCGGCATCGAGCTCCGGCAGCTTTCCGGTCATCCGGTTGCCTCGAGCGTGCGGCGCATCGGCGGCCGTATGACGCCGTTGCTGCTTGCGACGCTCGGCATCGTGCTGGCGATCATGCTGGTGCTTTCGAGCGTGACGCCGACGCCGGACGAAAACCTGGCTTTTCTGGAAAGTCTGCTGCCCTTGCCGATCGTCGAGGGCGCCCATTTCCTCGCAAGCCTGCTCGGACTGGCGCTCGTCGTTGTCTCCCGTGGTCTTGCCCTGCGCCTTGATGGCGCCTGGTGGGCGTCCATCGCGATTGCGATGGCAGCGCTTCTGCTGTCGCTCATCAAGGCGGTCGCGGTGGTGGAGGCGGGCATGCTTGCCTTCTTCCTCCTGGGATTGATTGTCAGCCGGCGCCTGTTCGCCCGTCCGGCATCGCTCTTCGGTCAGGCGCTCACCATACCGTGGCTGACGGCGCTCGGGGTTATCTGCCTGGGCGGATTGATCGTGCTGCTCTTCGTCTACCGCGATGTCGAGTACAGCCATGAACTCTGGTGGCAGTTCGAATTCTCTGCCGAGGCTCCGCGTGGGCTTCGGGCACTCCTCGGCGTGACGATCGGTTCGAGCCTGCTTGCGATCTGGAGCCTGATGCGTCCGGCAACCGGGGCAGCGGAGCCCGCCTCTGATGATGCGATGGAGCGGGCTCTGGCGATCGTCGAGGCACAGGACATGTCCGACGCCAATCTGGTGCGCATGGGCGACAAAAGCATCCTGTTTTCCGCCGATGGGCGCGCTTTCATCATGTACGGCCAGCGCGCCCGTTCCTGGATCGCGCTTTTTGATCCCGTCGGCCCTATCGATGCCTGGCCGGAGCTGATCTGGCAGTTCATCGAAAAGGCACGCGCCTCGGGGTGCCGGGCGGTTTTCTATCAGGTCGCTCCCGACGGCCTTGCCTACTATGCTGATGCGGGGCTGCGTGCCTTCCGGCTCGGCGAACTGGCGCGCGTCGACCTCACCCGCTTCGAAATGAAGGGCGGCAAGTGGGCAAACCTGCGCCAGCAGGTCAGCCGTGCCCAGCGTGACGGGCTCGAGTTCCAGGTCGTATCACCTGGAGAGGTCCCCGGGATCATGGATGACCTGACGGCGGTTTCCGATGCCTGGCTGGAACATCACAACGCCAAGGAAAAGGGTTTCTCGCTTGGTGCCTTCGATCCCGACTATCTGGCCCAGCAGCCGGTGGCGATCCTCACCTGCGAGGGACGCATCGTCGCCTTCGCCAACATCCTGGTGACGGGGTCCAAGGAGGAGGGGACCGTCGATCTGATGCGCTTTGCGCCGGATGCGCCGAAAGGGGCGATGGATTTCCTCTTCGCTCAGGTCATGGAATATCTGAAGGCGGAGGGCTATCGCACCTTCAATCTCGGCATGGCGCCGCTATCGGGCATGTCGACGCGCCAGATCGCGCCGGTGTGGGATCGAGCCGGCCGCACCTTCTTCGAACACGGCGAGCGCTTCTACAACTTCAAGGGCTTGCGTGCCTTCAAGTCGAAGTTTCATCCGCAGTGGCAACCGCGCTATCTTGTCGCCAGCGGCGGCATCAATCCGATCCTCGCCTTGATGGATGCGACGTTCCTGATCGGCGGCGGCCTCAAGGGAGTGGTGAAGAAATGATCCGTGTTGCGAACGCTTGGAAATGCCTCGCCTCGGCAGCGCTGCTGCTTTCGTCTTCCACTCTTCCCGCTTCCGCAGACGACGCGCCGAAGAGCTACGATACCGGGATGATCCCGTCGCCGCGCATCATGTTGCCCAAGGAAAAAGCGGCCGCACTGGTGGTTCTGCTTTCGGATGCCGGTGGCTGGACGGACAAGGAGCAGGCGATCGCCGATACGCTCACCGGCGACAAAACCGTCGTCATCGGCGTCGACCTCAATGCCTATCTCGCCTCGCTTGCCAAGGACGACGGCGATTGCATCTACATGGTCTCCGATATCGAGTCGCTCAGCCAACAGGTGCAGCGCGCAGTCGGCACCGACGCCTATCAGTTGCCCATTGTCGCGGGCGTCGGCGCGGGCGGCGCGATGGCGCTTGCAATTGCCGCCCAGACTCCGCCGGCGACGATCGGCCAGACGCTGGCCGTCGACCCGGAAGCGGGGATCGCGCTCGAGAAGCAGCTCTGCACACCGGCTGATAAAGTGCGGAAGGATGGCCGGATGGTCTATGGGCTGACCGACGGCGCCTTACCGGACCCGGTCTCCGTGGTCTTTTCTCCGGCAGCCTCCGCGGATGGCCGGGCACATGTGGCGGCACTCATCGCGAAACATCCGGATATCGAGCAGGAAGACAGCGATGACGACGCCTTCACGGCCTTGTCCGATCACCTCACCGATCTGATCGACAGCCAGCGCGATGCCGGCAACCCCTTTGGCCTGCCGCTGACCGTTCTCGACGCGAAGCCGACGCGCGATACGATGGCAGTGATCTACTCGGGCGACGGTGGCTGGCGCGACATCGACAAGGAGGTCGGCGACGTCCTCCAGCAGCAAGGCGTGCCCGTCGTCGGCTTCGATTCCTTGCATTATTTCTGGTCCGAGCGGGACCCGCAGGCGACTGCGGACGATCTTGCCAAGGTCATGACCTACTATCGTAAGCACTGGAACGTCCGCAATGTGCTCCTGATTGGCTATTCCTTCGGTGCCGACGTTTTGCCGCGAACCTTCAACCTGCTGCCATCAGGCGAGAAGGCCCATGTCCGCCAGGTGACGCTGATGGCGCTCTCGCACATGGTCGACTACAAGGTTTCGGTGCTCGGTTGGCTGGGCGCAGAGGGCGATGGCAAGGGCGGCGATCCGCTCGACGATATCAAGCGCATCGATCCCACGCTCGTGCAATGTATCTACGGCACGGACGAAGAGGACGATGCCTGCCCTGAATTGAAGGGTACCGGTGTCGATGTCATCGGCATCGATGGTGGCCACCACTTCGACGAGGATTATCCGGCACTGACGCGACGGGTGCTTGGTGCGCTCGATCGAAGGCTGGCGTCGGCGAAGTAAACTGCTGTCGCTCACGACAGCCGCGGACTATCACGCCGCCGGTGAAATCAGCGTGCCCGTTGCCTCGCGAGCGCCATCGATCACCGCGCGGCCGCCTTCCATGCGCACCTTGCCCTCTGCCATCATTCGCAGCGCCATCGGATAGGTGCGGTGCTCGACGGTCAGCACCCGTGCAGCAAGGCTGTCGGACGTATCGCCGGGGAGAACCGGCACGACCGCCTGGGCGAGGATCGGGCCCTCGTCCATGCCTTCGGTGACGAAGTGCACGGTGCAGCCGGCGACCTTCATGCCGGCGTCGATCGCGCGCTGGTGCGTATGCAAGCCCGGAAACAGCGGCAGCAGCGAGGGATGGATGTTGAGAATCCGCCCTTCATGGCGCTGGATGAACGTCGCGGAGAGCAGCCGCATGTAGCCCGCCAGGCAGATGATGTCGGGCGAAAGGCGATCGAGTTCGGCAAGGATTGCCGCCTCGTGCGCGTCCTTGCTCTCGAAATCCTTGCGCTGGAAGCTCCTCGTTGGAATCCCGAGCGCCGCCGCCTTTGCGAGCCCGCCGGCATCCGCCTTGTCGGCGATGACGGCAACGATCTCGGCCGGGAAACCGGGTTCCGCCGCCGCCTTTGCGAGCGCCAGCATGTTGGAGCCGCCGCCCGAAATGAAGACGACGACCCGCTTCTTGCCTAACGTCACATCGCTCGTCATAGGGCGAGGCTGCCCTTGTAGATCGTGCCGGCAGCACCTTCGGCGCGCGCGACCATCCGGCCGAGGGTAAAGACGGTTTCGCCTTCGCCGGTCAGCACGGCCGAAACCTCTGCGGCCTTGTCGGCGGGAACGACGACGATCATGCCGACGCCGCAATTGAAGGTACGCAGCATTTCATTGGCAGCAACGCCGCCGGTCTGAGCGAGCCAGGAGAACACCTTCGGCGCCTTGATTGCATCGAGGTCGATTTCAGCCGCCAGGTGCTTCGGCAGCACGCGCGGAATGTTCTCCGGGAAGCCGCCGCCGGTGATGTGGGCGAGCGCCTTGATCGCGCCGGTCTCGCGGATTGCCTTCAGAAGCGGCTTCACATAGATGCGCGTCGGCGTCATCAACAGGTCGGCGAGCGTGCCTTCGCCGAACGGAGCAGGGGCGTCCCAGGCAAGGCCCGAGAGCGAAACGATCTTGCGTACCAGCGAATAGCCGTTGGAATGAACGCCCGACGAGGCGAGGCCGAGAATGACGTCGCCTTCGCCGATGTCGCCGGCGGGAAGCAACTGACCGCGTTCGGCGGCGCCGACGGCAAAGCCCGCAAGGTCATAGTCGCCGCCCGAATACATGCCCGGCATTTCCGCGGTCTCTCCGCCGATCAGCGCACAGCCCGCTTCCCGGCAGCCGCTGGCAATGCCGGCGACGATGGCCGCACCCTGATCCGGGTCGAGTTTGCCGGTGGCGAAGTAATCGAGGAAGAACAGCGGTTCGGCGCCCTGGACCACTAGGTCGTTGACGCACATGGCGACGAGGTCGATCCCGACGGTGTCATGCTTGTTGGCGTCGATGGCAATCTTGAGCTTGGTGCCGACGCCGTCATTGGCGGCAACCAGAACCGGGTCGGTAAAGCCCGCTGCCTTGAGATCGAAGAGGCCACCGAAGCCGCCGATCTCGCCGTCGGCACCAGGGCGCCTGGTCGAGCGCACATGCGGCTTGATCTTCTCGACCATCAGGTTACCGGCGTCGATATCCACGCCCGCGTCGCTATAGGTGAGGCCGTTCTTTCCCGACTGGCTCATGCTCGTTCTCCAAGGCTCGTCGTGCGACAGGTAATTTGCGGATGCGATTGGCACGGCAGGCAAGGGAGTGCAAGCCGAGAGCTGTCGTCAACGGCGTTTTTTCAACATTTTGCCCATATCCCACGATGGAAGCGAGCGAGTATGGCTCCAAACCACACGCTCCCGCCCGGTTGGACTTGACCGGCGCCCGCGCCGCCCCCTATCTCCTTTGAAGGATTGTGATACGCGATCGGTGCGCGCGGCGCGCTAGAGCGGGATGAGAAGAAGTGCGTGCGGCCTTCCGTCCGCGTCCCGCTCTCACTTATGAGAAACGATCACGATGATTTTGGGCCGATCCGACCTAAAATCATCGTGATCTAAAGGGAGCGTCATGGATATCAAGGTCAGCGGTTCCGGATTGCAGCGCCAGGTCATCTTCTGGCTGCTGGTGCTTGCCGCCTTCATTGCCTTCCTCATGGTTTTCAGCTCGATCCTGCTGCCGTTCCTTGCCGGCATGGCGCTTGCCTATTTCCTCGATCCGGTCGCCGACCGGCTCGAGCGGCTCGGCCTTAGCCGGCTGATGGCAACGGTCGTCATCCTGATCGGCTTCGTCGTCGTCTTCGTGCTTGCACTGATGATCATCATTCCCGTGATCGTCAGCCAGGCTTCGGATTTCATCGCGAACATCCCGGGCTACGCCGCCAAGCTGCAGTTGCTCGTCAACGAAGCGCAGACACGGCTCATTCCGGATTGGCTGGCGAGCCAGATGCCGTCGCTGAAGCAAAGTTCCGGCAAGCTGCTGGAACAGGGAGCCGCCTTCCTGGGCACGCTCTTCCAGCAGATCTGGAACTCCGGCGTGGCTTTGCTCGACGTCATCTCGCTGCTCGTCGTTACCCCCGTCGTCGCCTTCTACATTCTGCTCGACTGGGACCGGATGGTCGAGAAGGTCGATAGCTGGGTGCCGCGCGACCATGTGACGACGGTGCGCCAGATCGCCCGGGACATGAACACGACGATTGCCGGTTTCGTGCGCGGGCAGGGTTCGCTCTGCGTTATTCTCGGCCTTTACTATGGCATCGGCCTGTCGCTCGTCGGTCTCAATTTCGGCCTGCTGATCGGCCTATTCGCCGGCATGATCAGTTTCATTCCCTACGTCGGGTCCCTGGTCGGCCTCGTGCTCGCCGTCGGCGTCGCCCTGGTGCAGTTCTGGCCGGATTATCTCTGGATCGGCCTCGTGCTGGCAGTCTTCTTCAGCGGCCAGTTCATGGAGGGCAACATCCTCCAGCCGAAGCTGGTGGGCAAAAGCGTCGGCCTGCATCCGGTCTGGCTGATGTTTGCCCTGCTTGCTTTCGGCGCGCTCTTCGGCTTCGTCGGTCTGCTGGTGGCGGTGCCGGCGGCAGCGGCCATCGGCGTGCTTGTCCGCTTCGGCATCCAGCGGTACCTTGATAGCGACCTCTATCACGGGCACGGCAAGGCCGTGGAAAAGAAGGCGAAGAGCGACAAGGCCGCCTGATTTCCGACGATTGTCCCGAGTACAGCATGACAAAACGCCCATTCGAACAAATACCCCTGGCCTTCGGCCACGACCCGGCGACGGGCCGTGAGGATCTGCTCGTTTCCGACCGGCTGAGCGCGGCGATCGCCATCGTCGACCACTGGCCGGATTGGCCGTCACCGGTCGTCATCATCGCCGGGCCGGTTGGCTCTGGCAAATCGCATCTCGCCAGCATCTGGAAGGAACGGGCAGGAGCCGAGGTAATCCATCCGCTCGCCGGCTCCGATGCCGCGCTGATTGCCGCGGAGAAGCCTGTTCTCTTCGAGGACGCCGACCGGAGCAGCTTCGACGACACCACGCTGTTTCACGTCATCAACAACGTGCGCCAGCACGGCACCGGCCTCTTGATGACCACGCGGCTCTGGCCGATGTCCTGGCCGGTCACGCTGCCGGATCTGCGCTCGCGCCTGAAGGCGGCGACCGTCGTCGAGATCGGGGAGCCGGATGACGAGTTGCTGACGCAGGTGCTGATCAAGCTTTTTGCAGACCGCCAACTCTTCGTCGATGAGCGGCTCGTCGGCTACATCGTCCAGCGCATGGAGCGGTCGCTGGAAGCAGCGCAGACGATCGTCGAGCGGATCGATCATCTGGCGCTCTCGCGCGGCACGAAGCTCAGCCGAACGCTCGCCTCCGAAGTTCTTGAAGAACTGGGGAATCAACGGCGGTCCGATTGACTGTCACAGAACCGTCGTCAAACTGAGATAGCCGGTGCAACCGGAGCAATGGGATCGAATGAGCATGGATAACGCGGTATCGGCGGTGAACGAAAACCAGGCTGCGGCAGAGGATGTCGATCTGCTGACCAGCCCGCAGCGCTTCATCAACCGCGAATTCTCCTGGCTGCAGTTCAATCGTCGCGTGCTTGAAGAGACGCTGAACACGGCGCATCCGCTGCTGGAGCGCATTCGCTTTCTGTCGATCTCCGCCGCCAACCTCGACGAGTTCTTCATGGTGCGCGTCGCGGGCCTCGAAGGGCAGGTGCGCCAGGGCCTCGCCATGCGTTCGCCCGACGGCAAGACGCCGATCGAGCAGCTCGAAGACATTCTCAAGGAAATCGACAACCTGCAGATGGAGCAGCAGGCCTCGCTCGCCGTGCTGCAGCAGTATCTCGCCAAGGAGGACATCCTAATCGTGCGTCCAGCGTCGCTTTCGGCGCAGGATAAGAGCTGGCTCGCCAACGAATTCGATCAGTCGATCTTCCCGGTGCTGACGCCGCTCTCGATCGATCCGGCCCACCCGTTCCCGTTCATTCCGAACCTCGGCTTTTCGATGGGCCTGCAGCTCGTCAGCAAGACCGGCCGCGAGCCGATGACGGCGCTCCTGCGTTTGCCGGTGGCGCTCGATCGTTTCGTCCGGCTGCCCGACGTCAAGAACGTCATCCGCTACATCACGCTCGAGGACGTCGTCAGCCAGTTCATCGACCGGTTGTTCCCCGGCTACGAGGTGAAGGGTTCCGGTACGTTCCGCATCATTCGCGACAGTGATATCGAAGTGGAGGAAGAGGCCGAGGATCTGGTGCGCTTCTTCGAGACGGCGCTGAAGCGCCGTCGCCGCGGATCGGTGATCCGCATCGAGACCGATTCGGAGATGCCGGCATCATTGCGCCAGTTCGTCGTGCAGGAACTCGGCGTTCCGGAAAACCGCATCGCCGTTCTGCCGGGGCTGCTGGCGCTCAACACGCTCTCGGAAATCACCAAGGCGCCGCGCGATGACCTGCGCTTCGAGCCCTACAATCCGCGCTTTCCGGAGCGGGTGCGCGAACACGCCGGCGACTGCCTTGCGGCGATCCGCGAAAAGGACATGGTCGTCCACCACCCCTATGAATCCTTCGACGTCGTCGTGCAGTTCCTGCTGCAGGCGGCGCGCGATCCTGATGTCGTCGCCATCAAGCAGACGCTCTATCGCACGTCGAATGACAGCCCTATCGTGCGTGCGTTGATCGACGCCGCCGAGGCTGGCAAGTCGGTGACTGCTCTGGTCGAGCTCAAGGCTCGCTTCGACGAGGAAGCCAATATCCGCTGGGCGCGCGACCTGGAACGCGCCGGCGTGCAGGTCGTCTTCGGCTTCATCGAATTGAAGACCCACGCCAAGATGTCGATGGTCGTTCGGCGCGAGGAGGGCAAGCTCAGGACCTATTGCCACCTCGGCACCGGCAACTATCACCCGGTGACGGCGAAGATCTACACGGACCTGTCGTTCTTCACCTGCAATCCGGTGATCGCCCACGACATGGCGAACATCTTCAACTTCATCACCGGCTATGGCGAGCCGGAAGCGGGCATGAAACTGGCGGTCTCACCGCACACGCTGCGCCCGCGTATTCTCAAGCACATCGATGAAGAGATCGAGCACGCCAAGGCCGGGCGCCCGGCGGCGATCTGGATGAAGATGAACTCGCTCGTCGATCCGGAAATCATCGATGCACTCTACAAGGCGAGCCGCGCCGGCGCCGAGATCGACCTCGTGGTGCGCGGCATCTGCTGCCTGCGACCGCAGGTTCCGGGGCTCTCCGACAACATCCGCGTCAAGTCCATCGTCGGCCGTTTCCTCGAACATTCCCGCATATTCTGCTTTGGCAACGGTCATGGGCTTCCATCGGAAAATGCCCTTGTCTATATCGGCTCGGCGGATATGATGCCGCGCAATCTGGACCGGCGGGTCGAGACGCTCGTGCCTCTCATCAACCGGACTGTGCACGAACAGGTTCTGTCGCAGATCATGCTGGGCAATCTCATCGACAACCAGCAGAGCTACGAGATTCTTCCTGACGGCACCTCTCGCCGGATGGAAGTCGGCAAGGACGCCGAGCCTTTCAACGCACAGTACTATTTCATGACCAATCCCAGCCTCTCCGGCCGGGGCGAGGCCTTGAAGTCCAGCGCACCGAAGCTCATCGCCGGCTGGAAGAGCGGCTGGCACAAATAAACTGGAATTGCATGGTCGAATCTGAAGCGCAGGGGCGTCTGCCCGGCATCCGCCCGGTTTCTGTTATCGATATCGGTTCGAACTCCATTCGCCTTGTCGTCTACGAAGGCCTGAGCCGCTCGCCGGCCGTGCTGTTCAACGAAAAGGTGATGTGCGGTCTCGGCAAGGGTATCGATGCCACCGGTCGCATGGACGAAGAAAGCGTCGAGCGTGCGCTGAAGGCGCTGCATCGCTTTCACGCGCTCTCGAAGCAGGCGCGTGCGACATCGATGTACGTGCTCGCCACCGCGGCCGCGCGCGAGGCCAGCAACGGCCCGGCTTTCATCGAAAAGGCGGAGGCGATCCTTGGTCACAAGGTCCGCATCCTCACCGGCGAGGAGGAGGCCTACTATTCCGCGATGGGCATCGTCAGCGGCTATCACGATCCTGATGGCGTCGTCGGCGACCTTGGCGGCGGCTCCCTCGAACTCGTCGACGTCTCGGGCACGAAGATCGGCAAGGGCATCACCCTGCCGCTCGGCGGCATTCGTCTGTTCGAACACAGCAACGGCTCGTTGACCAAAGCGCGCACCTGGGTGCGCAAGTTCATGAAGAACTCGGCTGTCCTGAGGACCGGAACGAGACGCACCTTCTATGCCGTCGGCGGCACCTGGCGCTCGATCGCCAAGCTGCACATGGAGATCCGGGATTATCCGCTGCACATGATGCAGGGCTACGAGATTTCCTTCGACGAGGCGATGGCGCTCCTGCCGGAGGTGATCGAGCCGAAGAACATCAAGCCCGCGGCCTATTCGACGATCTCGAAGAGCCGGCGCAGCCTTTTGCCCTTCGGGGCGATCGCCATGCAGGAAGCGCTCTCGATCATGGAGCCGGAGCGGATTTCGTTCTCCGCGCTCGGCGTGCGCGAAGGCTATCTGTTCTCGCTGCTCAACGATCACGAGCGCGCCCAGGACCCGCTGCTGACGGCGGCGAACGAAATTGCCATTCTGCGGGCCCGCTCGCCGGAACACGCCCGCGAACTCGCGGACTGGACGGGCCGCATGGTGCCGTACTTCGGGATCGAGGAGACGGAAGAGGAAAGCCGTTATCGTCAGGCCGCCTGTCTGCTCGCCGATATCAGCTGGCGCGCGCACCCGGATTACCGCGGCCTGCAGGCGCTGAACATCATTGCTCATTCGACCTTCTCGGGGATCACCCATGCGGGCCGCGCCTATATCGCGCTTGCCAACTATTATCGCTTCGAAGGGCTGAACGACGACGGCGCCACGAACGCGCTCGCCGGCATCACCACGCCGCGCCTGCTGGAACTGGCGAAGCTGCTCGGCGGCCTGCTGCGTGTCGCCTATCTCTTCTCGGCATCGATGCCGGGGATCGCGCGGAACCTGACGTTCCGCAAGTCGTCTCAGCCGGACGCGGATCTCGAAATCGTCGTTCCTGCCGCCTATTCGGAATTTGCCGGTGAACGGCTGGACGGGCGCCTGCAGCAACTCGGCAAGCTTACCGGCAAGCGGCTCGCTTTCCACTTCGAAAGCTGAAACCTTCAAAATCCGGGTTCAAATAGAAGGGCGCGCGAGCTCTACAGCGCTGCGCGTCTTGTCGGACGCGCAAAGGTCGCTGTAGCAGTCTGATTTGCTGCATGTTTTTATCCTTAAATCGGCAAACGATTTAAGGAAAACAGGCAGTGTTCGCGCGCCCTTGTCGCTTATTCGGCCTTCAGGAAATCGCCGACTTCGAGCAGCACGAACTCGTTGTCATCGGCCTTGTCGAGCGAGCGGCCGGCCGAGAAAGGCAGGTTGTTGTCGTTGCCGACGATGATGTGGGTCGCATCGACACGGTCGACGTTCTCGATGGTGACGAAGGGCATGTCATAGAAGCCTTCGCCTCCGCCCTGGCGCTTCTTGTTGTCCGGGTCGGCGATCTTCAGCAGGTCGATGTAGCCGATCTTGCGCACAGCCTTGCCGACATTGCTGTCGTCGAAGGCGATCTTGTAGATGCGCTTGACCTTGGAGCCTGTCGCGAAGCAGTCCGGTTTGGGGGCCTTCGGATCGGCGCAGGCCTTGTCGACCGTGCCGGCGCCGTTGTCGCGTTCGATCACCAGCGCGGTCCTGTCATCGAGCATGTTGAAATCGCCGATCGCCTCGCCGCCCTCCGCCAGCGGATAGAGCCAGCTACGGCCGGTCCAGGCTTTGCTTGCAACATCGAGTTCGATGATGCGCAGCGCCGGGCGGCCTTCGGCCTGCTCGACCGTTTCGCTGTCCGTCCAGAGCGGGCCTTCGAGCAGGCCGTAGAGCTTGCTGCCGTCCTTGGAAAGGGCCATGCCCTCATAGCCGCCGGAGCGCTTCAGATTGAAGGCGGGCGTCCTCTTCGACGGATCGGCCTGCAGCGTCAGCGTCGGATTGTCGGGCGACATGACCGGCTTGCCGTCGACCGTGGTCGGGATGACATCCGTCAGCTTGCCGTCGAGATCGAACTTGAGGATGTAGGGCCCGAACTCCTCACCGACCCAGAAACCATCGGCAACCGGCTGGATCGATTCGACGTCGAAGTCGGCGCCGGTGAGATAACGCTTGTCGGAGCCTTCCATGAGGATCGGGAAGGGCGCCTTCTTGTCTGGGTCGGTGAGGAACAGCGTCTTCAGCGCCTCGACCTTGCCGGCGTCCCAGTCCATCTTGATGTGGTGCAGCATCAGCATGGCATCAGTGGAGTTCAGCTTGTTGCCGAAGCCATTGTCGGAGAGGCTCCAGAAGGTGCCGTCTTCCATCACCTTGATGCCGGAGAAACCCTGCATCGGCTGGCCGTCGAAAGGCAGCGAAAAGCCCGTCGGACGAACGCCGTCCTTACCCGGGACGGTGCCGAGCGCTCCTGCGCGTTTACGGTCCGGGGTGGTGAACTTGCCCGAGGTCTTCAGATAGTCAGGGGCGTCCGAGGGGGCAGCGATGATCGTGTTCGCCGGCAGGATCGCGTGACCCTTCAGGGTTGCGGTGAAGGACTTTTCCTCGGCCGAAGCGGCCATCGTCATCAAAAGAGAAAGAGCCGCGGTGGCGAGAAGCGTTTTCGTCATGAAAGTCACCATGGGTTGGAGCCTCCTGCATGTCTCCTCGCCCTCGATTTCAGGGCAAAGGCATGCAGCCATTCAAAGTGCTGCAGCGACCTTTGCGCGTCCGATCGGACGCGCGGCGCTGTAGACGGCAACCCGATAGGCGGCTTTGATGACGGGCGGGTGATGCTTGCTTTACAGGCCGATGAAGCTTTGGTGACAGGCTCAGCCGGCGACGGTGAGGCTTGACCAGCGCCCGGGCGTGATGCCGTAGGCGCGCTTGAAATGGCGGGTGAAATGCGCCTGGTCGGCGAAGCCGGTCTCGAGCGCCGCGCCCGCGAGGCTTTCGCCACTGGCGATCATCTGCCGGGCGCGCTCCAGCCGCCGCATCAAGAGATAGCGGTGCGGGCTGGTGCCGAGAACCTTGCGAAATTGCCGGGCGAGCGTGAAGCGATCAAGTCCGCTGACCACCTCGAGCTCCTGCGATCCGACGGGCCGTTCTAGATTGGCGCGAAGGAATTCCGTTGCCTCGAGAACGGCGTGCTTGTCAGCCTTTCCCGGCTTGATGTCCTTGGTGCCGGCATGCCGGTAGAGGCCCTCGGCAATCCGCACCAGGATGTCGTCAAGCGCCAGTTCGTCAATGCCATTGTCGAGGTCCATCAAGGCTTCCCCGACTGCCTGACGCAAGGCCTCATCACCCACCACCGGCGCTGCGACGAAGGGCAGGGAGCGGCCCATTTCGTCGAGCGCCGCAAGCAACTTTTCCGGCTGCAGATACATCATCCTGTAGCGCAGCCCCAACTCCGTTCCCGCGCCGCCATCGTGGACCTCGTCCGGGTGGAGGATGATGATACTTCCGGGTTTGCTGAAGCGGCTTTCGCCCCGGTACTGAAACGTCTGAACGCCACCCAGCGTCACGCCGATCGCATAGGTGTCGTGACGGTGCGGCTCGAAGAATTTCCCGTGCAGCCGCGCTTCGATGCGCTCGATGCCTTCGACCGCCGGAGCGACGCGGATGCCGTCGCCGGGCGCGCCGCACAATCGTTCAAGATCGATCGCGGCATCCTCCGATAATGCGTCTTCCGGCACGCCCTGTCGGGCTGAAATGGAGATGACCGTCATGTTCGATACCAAATTTGCGATCGTATTGCGCGAGGACCTGGCAACCTGGCAGAAGCTGAACGTCACCGCCTTCCTCGCCACCGGTATTGCCGGGCAGAAGCCCGATATCATCGGTGAAGATTATCGCGACGGCGCCGGCAACGTCTACAACGCCTTGAGCGTTCAGCCGATCATCGTACTTGCCGCAGATGGGAAGACGCTCGGCAACATTCAACGCCGTGCGATCGAGAGGGACGTACGGGCGTCGATCTATGTCGACGCGATGTTCGCCACCGGCCACGACAGCGCCAACCGCGCGGTCTTCGCAGAGACCAGCCCGGATGATGCCGCCATTGCCGGCATCGCCATTCATGCAGACAAGAAGCTGGTCGACAAGATCACCAAGGGCGCAAAACTGCACGGCTGATGCCGCTGCCGTCCGCCGATGACTATTCCGCCGCACTGGGGGTGAGGGCAGGCGTCGAGCCTCCGACACGCAGCGCCAGCACGCCGAGCTTCTGCCCGCGTCCCTTGACGGCGTGCTCGCCGAGATCCTCGACGCGGACATAGTGCGGAAGACGCATCTTGCGGGCGAGATCGGTGGAGATCAGCACCTGGTGGCCGAGGGTCTTGCAGAAGCCTTCCAGCCGGGCAGTGGTGTTCACGGTGTCGCCGAAATAGGTGATCTTATGCCGATCGAGGCCGATTTCGGCCGCGACGATGGTGCCGCCATGAAGCGCCGCGCGCAGGCGCGGGACTTCGCCGAACTCCTTCTGCCAACGGTGCGCATCCGCATCGATGATTTCCAGAATGTCGAAGACGCAATGGATGCAGGCCGCATTGTTGGTGGCCCGGTCGAAGGGCCAGGTGATCACGGCGGCGTCGCCGACATAGTCGTCGATCGACCCGCGATAGCGCAGCACGGGGTCGGCAATCGTCGCGAACAATTTGCCGAGATATTCCTGCATCCTGAGGTCGCCGTTGCGTTCGGCATAGGAGGTCGAGCCGGCGAGGTCGATGAACAGGAAGACGCGCTCCTCCTGGATCGGTCTGCGGTAACGCCCCGTCAGGAGGCTCAGGAACACGTCGCGGCCAAGAAGTTCGCGGACCCTGAGGATGAAGACGAGCGAGCCCGAGATCGTCAGCGCATAGAGCAGCACCGTCTTGGAGGGCATCATCGCCTCCATCCAGTAGACATCGCCGAAAGCGCCGCTTGTCTGCATGATCAGACCGGCGGCCGCGTAACCGACGTCAAGAAGCACGAAGTAGATCGCAAGCGAGGCGACGAAAAACATCGGGGTCGAGAAGGCGTGAATCCGTCGGTTGAGGCGTCTGAAAATGATGCGCCGCTCGAACGCAATGATCGGAATGCACATGAACAGCGCATAGGTCGCGCCGATCAGCGCGCCTGTGCCATAGGCAATCCAGGCGTAGACTGCCCCGGCGGCCGCAACCACCAGGAGCAGGAGCAGTCCTTCGAAAGTGGAGAAGCGCCAACGCATGCGGAAAGCCCCGGTATCGGAAGAAGCGGCATAGGTCTCAGCCGGCACGGTTTAACTGCGTCGGCTCCACGCCCTGTTACCTCGTTTGAGACGATGGTGATTCTGTTCCGCCGGGCTTTCAGCTAGAGCCGGATTCGGGCGGAAACTTGGCTCCGCCCTTGTAGGCTCAGCCGCCGAGCTCCACCGTCTCGATCTTCTTGTCGACGAAACGAAGAGCCACTTCGCCATTGATGAGCTTCAGCGCGGTTTCCCCGAAGAGCTCGCGCCGCCAGCCCTTGAGCGCGCCGACATCGGCCTTCTCGCCTTCGGCAGCGATCTTGTCGAGATCGTCGCTGTTGGCGATGATCTTCGCGGCCACGCCCTGCTTTTCGGCGATCAGCTTCAAAAGCACTTTCAGCATTTCGCCTGCGGCAGCGGCACCTTCTGGCGCATGGCTTTGACGCGGCAGTTTCGGCAGATCGGCCTTGGGGATCGCAAGCGCCTCGTTGACCGCTTCGATGACCGCAGTTCCGGCGCTGGAGCGTTCCCACCCCTTGGGGATGGTTCTGAGCCGTGCCAGCGCTTCCGCGTCCTTCGGCTGCTGCTGGGCGATCTCGTAGATGGCGTCGTCCTTCAGGATGCGGCCGCGCGGCACGTTGCGGGTGCGTGCCTCGCGTTCGCGCCAGGCGGCGACGGTCTTGAGGGTGGCGAGTTCGATCGGTTTCTTGACGCGCATCTTCAGACGCTGCCAGGCGTCGTCCGGATGCAGGTCGTAGGTGTCACGCGCCTCGAGGATCGCCATCTCCTCGGTCAGCCACAGCGAGCGCCCCTCGCGCTCCAGTTCGGCGGCCAGGTATTTGTAAATGTCGCGCAGATGCGTGACGTCGGCGAGCGCATAGTCGAGCTGCTTGTCCGTCAGCGGCCGGCGGCTCCAGTCGGTAAAGCGCGAAGACTTGTCGATCTGGGTGCCGGTGACGCGGTTGACGAGCTGGTCATAGGAGACGCTGTCGCCGAACCCGCAAACCATGGCCGCGACCTGCGTGTCGAAGATCGGATGCGGAATGAGGTTGCCGAGATGGAAAATGATCTCGATGTCCTGGCGCGCGGCGTGGAATACCTTGATGACCTCGGGATTGGCCATCAGCGCGAAGAAGGGCGAAAGATCGATGCCTTTGGCCATCGGATCGACGATGACGGCGAGATCCGGACTCGCCATCTGGATCAGGCAGAGCTCCGGCCAGAAGGTCGTCTCGCGCAGGAATTCAGTATCGATCGTAATATAATTTGAGCGGGCCAGCTGTTGGCACGCCGCCTCAAGGTCTGCGGTTGTTTCAATCATCAGATTTAAATCACTATGGCAAAAATGCGGCTGACATTTTCGTGTAGCCCGTCGCGCCATCTGTCACAATCGAAATCTCAGACGATCTTGAAATAACCCGTCATGCCGGTCTTCTGGTGCTCGATGATATGGCAATGGACGACCCAGTCGCCCGGATTGTCGGCCACCAGCGCCACTTCCGCCTGTTCGTCGGGCAAAAGCAGGATCGTATCGGTCGGCGGCGGCAGGAATGTCCGCTTGTTGGAATTGAGGATACGGAAGCTTAGGCCGTGCAGATGGATCGGATGCGCGTGCGGCGTCCGGTTGGCGACCTGCAGGACATAGCTCTTGCCGAGCTTCATCTCCTCGATCGGCGCGATCGGATCCGGCGTATCGCCTGGCCACGGCACCTTGTTGATTGCCCAGAACGTATAGCCGAGCGAGCCGCAGATCGAAGGCGCAGCCTTATGTTCGGCCGTTGCCGTCAGTTCGATCGGCACGTGGGTAGCAGTGGAAAGGTCCGCCTCGGAGATCGGATTGGCGGGCAGGGGGGCGACATCGCGGAGGTCGCGTTTCAGCGAAGAGCCGGCCGCACGGAAACGCGCGATGGTCCAAGGGTGCGATCCGCGGAAATTGCCGAGCACGGCCGTCTGGCCTTCTCCATCGGGCATGCGCAGGACAAGATCGACGCGCTGGCCGGGGCCGAAGTCGTAGCGATCGAGCGTGAAAGGCTTGTCGACCGGATTGCCGTCGAGCGCGATCACCATCGCCTCGGCGCCATCGAGGCCGATCGTATAGATGCGCGTGACGTCGGTGGCGGCGATGCGCACGCGCACCAGCCCGCCGGCCGGCGCATCATAGGTCGGCTCCCGCTGCCAATTGGCAGTGCGCACCGTGCCGTAGGTGCCGCCACGCGCGGCGTCGCGCGGCTTGAACGGATCGATGAAGGCGCCACCTGCGCCAAGCCGCCAGTCGCGCAGATTGAGCACGATCTCGGCGTCGAACACCGGGTCCTCCGGATTCTCGACGACGATGACGCCGGTCAGGCCGGCGCCCATCTGCGTCAGGGTATTGCAGTGCGGGTGGTACCAGAAGGTGCCGGCATCCGGCGGCGTGATGAGATAGTCGAAGCGATCGCCCGGATAGACATAGGGCTGCGTCAACTCGGGCACGCCGTCCATGGCGTTGGCGATGCGAAGCCCGTGCCAGTGCACCGTCGTCGGCTCGTCCAGCCGGTTGAGGAGGCGTGCGGCGTAGGGCGCGCCCTTGCGCATGCGCAGGACCGGGGGCATGCCGCCGCTCTCGGCCTCTCCCAACCCATAGGTCATCACTCTCGGCGTGATGCCATCGCTGGCGATCTGCGCCTTGGTAAACTGCGCCGTCAGGATCTGCGGATCGGGTGCGGTGCCGGCGCGTGCCGCCATGCCGGCCCCGAGCGCAAAGGCGCCTCCGAGGGCGGCGGAACCTTGAAGGAAGGTGCGGCGACTGATGGCGGGCATTCAGGCAATCTCGGCAACTGGTTAGATCACGTTAGAGCGGGATGCGGGCGGAAAACCGCAAACACTTTTCCTGATCCCGCTCTGGCGCCGGTTCTAAACCTGATCGCTGCATTCAGCAATTATCCGGACTGCGCGCATCTTGCCGCAGGGTCAGCCGTCCTTGCGCCTGTGATTGTTGCCAGCGGCGAGCTTGTTGAAGAAAGCCGAAGTGCGCAGGAGGTTGCGGAAGGGCATGGCGCGCGCTTCTGCAGGCACCGGCCCGCGCGCCGTCATGCGCTGCAAGGTGTAGAGCATGAACAGGAAGAGGACGGCGGCCGTGTAGATGAAGAGCGCCTGAGGCCCGAAGATGTCGAGCAGAAACGACGCAAAGAGCGGCCCAATGATCGCACCGAGCGACCAGAAGAACAGCATGCCTGCCGAAACCAGTGCATGTTGGCCCTCCGCGGCATGGTCGTTGGCATGGGCCGAGCAGAGCGAATAGAGCGGCATCGCAAAGGCGCCGAAGAGGAAGATGCCGGCAAAGTTCAGCCACTCGTCGTTGCCGGCGCCGAAAGCCAGGAACAGGCCGGCCAGCAGTGAGCCGAAGGTGGCGATCAGGATGATCAGCCGGCGGTCGAGCCGGTCGGAATAGTGGCCGAGCGGATATTGCAGCACGACGCCGCCAATGATGCCGGCGCTCATGAAGGTGGCGATGGCCGTCACGGAGAGGCCGATGCCCTGGCCATAGATCGGGCCGAGCGAGCGAAAGGCGGCGTTGGTCAGGCCGACGACGATGCAGCCGATGGTCGCGAGCGGCGAGATGTTCCAGAGCGCTTTCACATCGAATCGGATGGCTTCCGGGGCCACGGGGCTCGACCGGTCGGCGAAGGAGATCGGGACCAGCGACAGCGTCAGAGCCATGGAGATGATGGCGAAGAGTTCGAAGCCTTCGATGCCGATTCCGGGGATGACATATTGCGCGGCGGTCACCGATCCGAGATCGACGAGGCGGTAGACCGAAAGCGTGCGCGCCCGGTTGGCATTGGTGACGCTGGCGTTCAGCCAGCTTTCGACAGTCGCGAACAGGCAGGCAAAACAGATGCCGGCAAGCAGTCGCATCAGGAACCACATCAGCGGATTGATCACGAGCACCATGGAGATCGCCGCGGCCGATGCGATCGCAGCCATTGCCGAGAAGGTGCGGATGTGGCCGATGGCGCGCAGGATGCGCGTGACATAGACGCAGCCGAGCGCGAAGCCGATATTGTAACCGGCGCCGATCACACCGATCAGGGATGTCGAAAATCCCTCTTCCAATGCACGAAGCGAGATGAAGGTGCCCTGCAGGCCATTGCCGCCGATGAGGATGCCTGCGGTAACGAGAAGGGGGATGAGCGGGCGAATCTGAGACATGGGGCAGGCGACATCCGGAAATCGGCCGCGACTCGAGGGGGCTTGCGGGCCTCAAATGTGTAGCCCCGCATTCTGCTGCCGGACAGCCCCGAATTGTGACGATTGCCATTCTTTTCGCGGCAATTCGGCAGGCTCTTGTTCGAGCACGGCCTTGGACTGGCCGTTTCCTTCGTCTACAACGCGCCTCCATCGGGGGCGGCAGCGGTCGCGCGGCTTGACAAAGGCTGCGCATCATGCGCTTTTCCGCCCGATTTTGACCATGTTGCCCGCGCGCCGTGTCCCACGAGCCTGCGCGGCTCTTTGCAATTCCGGGATAAGACGATGCATCGTTACCGCAGCCACACCTGTGCCGCCCTCCGCAAATCGGACGTCGGCTCCACCGTTCGCCTCTCCGGCTGGGTCCACCGCGTCCGCGACCATGGCGGCGTGCTCTTCATCGACCTGCGCGACCATTACGGCATGACCCAGGTCGTCGCCGATCCGGATAGCCCGGCGTTCAAGATCGCAGAGACGGTGCGCGGCGAATGGGTGATCCGTATCGATGGCGTCGTCAAGGCGCGCACCGACGATACCGTCAACAAGGGCATGCCGACCGGCGAGATCGAGCTCTATGCCAAGGAGATCGAGGTTCTCTCGGCTGCCAAGGAACTGCCTCTGCCGGTGTTCGGCGAGCCTGAATACCCGGAAGACGTGCGCCTGAAGTATCGCTTCCTCGATCTGCGCCGCGATACGCTGCACAAGAACATCGTCAAGCGCACGCAGATCATTTCGTCGATGCGCCGCCACATGGGCGACGTCGGCTTCACAGAATACACGACCCCGATCCTGACCGCATCGTCGCCGGAAGGCGCGCGCGACTTCCTGGTGCCGTCGCGTATCCACCCGGGCAACTTCTACGCCCTGCCGCAGGCGCCGCAGCAGTACAAGCAGCTCCTGATGGTTGCCGGCTTCGACCGTTACTTCCAGATCGCACCGTGCTTCCGCGATGAAGACCCGCGCGCCGACCGCCTGCCCGGCGAGTTCTACCAGCTCGACCTGGAAATGAGCTTCGTCGAGCAGGAAGACGTCTGGTCGACCATGGAGCCGGTGATCCGCGAGATCTTCGTCGAGTTCGCCGAAGGCAAGCCGGTGACCGAGAAGTTCCCGCGCATCCCCTATGACACGGCGATCCGCAAATATGGTTCCGACAAGCCGGACCTGCGCAACCCGATCGAGATGCAGGCAGTCACCGAGCACTTCGCCGGCTCCGGCTTCAAGGTCTTCGCGAACATGATCGCGTCGAACCCGAAGATCGAAGTCTGGGCGATTCCGGCCAAGACCGGTGGCTCGCGCGCCTTCTGCGACCGCATGAACGCCTGGGCCCAGAGCCAGGGCCAGCCGGGCCTCGGCTACATCTTCTGGCGCAAGGAAGGCGAAAAGCTCGAAGGCGCCGGTCCGCTCGCCAAGAACATCGGCGAAGAGCGCACGGATGCGATCCGCACCCAGCTCGGCCTCGACGACGGCGACGCCTGCTTCTTCGTCGCCGGCGATCCCTCGAAGTTCTACAAGTTTGCCGGCGAAGCCCGCACCCGCGCCGGCGAGGAACTCAACCTCGTCGATCGTGACCGCTACGAATTCTGCTGGATCGTCGACTTCCCGTTCTACGAATGGCTGGAAGACGAGAAGAAGATCGATTTCGCCCACAACCCCTTCTCGATGCCGCAGGGCGGGCTGGAAGCGCTCAACGGCGAAGACCCGCTGTCGATCAAGGCCTACCAGTACGACATGGTCTGCAACGGCTTCGAAATCGCCTCGGGCTCGATTCGTAACCAGCTTCCGGAAGTCATGGTCAAGGCGTTCGAACTGACCGGCAAGTCGCAGCAGGAAGTCGAAGAGCAGTTCGGCGGCCTCTACCGCGCCTTCCAATACGGCGCACCGCCGCATGGCGGTATGGCCTTCGGCATCGACCGCATCGTCATGCTCTTGGTCGGCGCCAAGAACCTGCGCGAGATCTCGCTGTTCCCGATGAACCAGCAGGCCGTCGATCTTTTGATGGGCGCGCCGTCGGCCGCAACTCCGGCACAGCTGCGCGAGTTGGCGATCCGTCCGATCCCGCAGAAGAAGGACTAAGGTCCAATAGACTAACGAAATAAAGAAAGCCCGGCGACCGTCTCGCCGGGCTTTTTCGTTGTCTGCTTTGATTTCGCTTCAGCGCTTGCCGTAGACCGCGTCGCGAACATCGCGCGTGAACTGGCCCCACATGCCCTCGAAGGCCGTGTTCGTCATGGCGACAACGGTGATCTTCTCGACCGGATCGACGAACCAGTTGTGGCCGTAGGCGCCGCCCCACTGGATGGTGCCCTTCGATTGCGGCGTACCGGCGGTTGCGGGGTCGATGAGCACGGCCCAGCCATAGCCGAATCCCCAGCCGGGGCCCTGCGTCTCCGCCTGGGGACCAGTCTGGTCCTGCATCATCGTCTTCACCGTCTCTGCCGACAGGATCGGGTCTCCGCCCTTGCGGATGGTTTCGAGGAAGGTCAACACATCCTTTGCCGTACCCGACATACCGGCGCCGCCGGAGGGGAACTGTTTGGCATCGAGGATACGCTCCGGCGAGAACGTCAGCTTGCCTTCCCCGATCTGTACCGCGACGCTGCCTTCCATGCGCTTCGGTTCGGGCGAGGCATCGAAATAGGTAGCGGTCAATCTCTCCGACGGTTCTGTCGAGAAGCCGGCGTCGGCGAGGGACAAGGGCGAGACGACAAGCTCGTCAACCGCCTTGTCGAGCGTCTTGCCGCTCGCCTTCTCTATAACGCCGCCGAGGACGTCGATCGCCACCGAATAGCGCCAGGTCTTGCCCGGTTCCGATACGAGCGGAACGCTCGCGATGCGCTTCAGGTTCTCGTCGAGCGTGATATCCGTAAGGTCGAGCCCGTCGGAAATGCCGGCCTTGGCATAGGCGCCTCCCGGCGGCTGGAAGAAGCCATATTCGAGCCCTGCCGTATGGTTGAGAAGGTGGCGGACGAGGATCGTCGCCGGCTTGCCGTCAAAGGTCGGCTTGAAGTCCGGGAGCCACTTGCTGACGGGGTCGTCAAGCGTGATACGCCCCTGTTCGACAAGGCGCATGGCCGCCGCGGTCACGAACGGTTTCGTGACCGACGCAAAGCGGAAGATGTCGTCCTCCTTCATTGCGCGACCGGCCTCCCGGTCGGCGAGTCCGGCCGCACGCGCATAGACAAGTTCCCCATCGCGGGCGACGAGGACCACCGTGCCGACGATACGCTTGTCGGCGATGGCATGATCGATCACCGGGTCGAGCCGTGCGCCGAGTGCAGCGTTCTGATCGTCGGCCACGGCGGGGGAGGCGACCAGTATAGCGAGCAGCGCCGCGCCTTTCAGGTGGAGACTCATTGGACAAATCCTTCTATAATCACAATGACCATTCCTGAATACGTCAGGACTTGAGATAATTCTAGAGTGATCATTGTGAAAAATAGTGAGGCTTTGGTATCATCCTCGCGCCGTCGCGGGCGACCACGCGCCTTCGATCGTGAGGTGGCTCTGGCGGCAGCCGGGGAAACCTTCTGGCGGCTCGGCTATGAAGGGGCGTCGATTGCCGATCTGACCGCCGCCATGGGGATTACGCCGCAGAGTCTCTATGCGGCCTTCACTTCGAAGGCCGACCTCTATCGGGAAGCGCTCGACCAGTACCGGAAAGAGGAGGGGGCTGCCGCGGGCCGAAATCTCGCCAGCGAAGGGCATGTGGTCGAGGTGATCGGCAAGATGCTGCGTGCCTCCGCCCATGAGTTCACGCGTCCAGGCAGACCGAAGGGCTGCATGATCTCAACCGCGGTATTGACCTGCGCCGTTGAGAACCAGGCGATCGCGAGGCATGTCAGGGCGCTGCGAAGCGAGACCCTGGCGCTGCTGGAGCATCGCTTCCGGCAGGGCGTTGTCGATGGGGAGTTGCGCGGCGATACGGATGTCGCGGGATTAGCGCGCTTCGTCGGCGCGATTCTTCAGGGCATGACGGTGCAGGCGCAGGACGGCGCCAGCGAAGCGGAACTCTTGCCGATCGCCGAACTGGCAATCGCCGAGGTCGCACGTCACCTGTCTGCTTCCCTCTGAAAGACCCGAGCGACCCTCAGTAGTCCATGCCGGGACCGGGCGGCGGCGCGGGTCCATTCTTCTTCGGTTTTTCCGCGACCATGGCCTCGGTCGTCACCAGGAGGCCGGCGATGGAAGCCGCATCCTGCAGCGCCGCACGCACCACCTTGACGGGATCGATGACGCCCATGCGGAAGAGGTCGCCATATTCGCCGGTCTGGGCATTCCAGCCGTGGGCGAAGTCATTTTTCTCCCGGAGCTTTCCGACGATCAGGGAGCCTTCTGCACCGGCATTTTCGGCAATCTGACGCACGGGCATCTCGACTGCCCGCCGAACGATCTCGACGCCGACGCGCTGATCGTCATTGCCGGCCTTGAGCCCGTCGAGCGCATGCACGACCCTGAGCAGCGCGACGCCGCCGCCGGGCAGAATGCCTTCCTCTACCGCGGCTCGCGTCGCATGCAGGGCGTCGTCGACGCGGTCCTTCTTCTCCTTCACTTCCACTTCGGTCGAGCCGCCAACCCGGATCACCGCAACGCCGCCGGCGAGTTTGGCGAGCCGTTCCTGCAGCTTTTCCCGATCGTAGTCGGACGTCGTTTCCTCGATCTGTGCCTTGATCTGGCTGACACGTCCGCCGATATCAGCCTTCGTTCCGGCGCCATCGACGATCGTGGTGTTTTCCTTTTCGACCATGACCCGCTTGGCGCGCCCGAGCGTGTCGAGCGTCACGTTTTCAAGCTTGATGCCGAGATCCTCGGAAATGACCGTACCGCCCGTCAGGATGGCGATGTCCTCGAGAATCGCCTTGCGCCGATCTCCGAAGCCGGGGGCTTTGACGGCCGCGATCTTGAGACCACCGCGCAGCTTGTTGACGACGAGCGTGGCAAGCGCTTCGCCCTCCACGTCCTCGGCGATGATCAGCAAGGGATGGCTCGCCTGGATCACGGATTCGAGGATCGGGATCATGGCCTGCAGATTGGAGAGCTTCTTTTCGTGGATGAGAATATACGGGTCTTCGAATTCGACGCGCATCTTCTCCTGGTCGGTAATGAAGTAGGGGGAAAGGTAGCCGCGGTCGAACTGCATACCCTCGACGATCTCAAGTTCGATCTCGGCGGTTTTGGCTTCCTCGACGGTGATCACGCCCTCATTGCCGACGCGCTCCATCGCCTTTGCCAGGTAGTTGCCGATTTCCTTGTCGCCGTTCGCCGAGATCGTGCCGACCTGGGCGATCTCCTCGTTGTTGGAGATCTTTCGGGCATGGGTCTTCAGTTGCGCGACGATCGCGTCGACGGCGAGATCGATACCGCGCTTGAGGTCCATCGGGTTCATGCCCGATGCGATCGCCTTGACGCCCTCCCGGACAATGGCTTGAGCAAGCACGGTGGCCGTCGTCGTTCCGTCACCGGCGACGTCGCTGGTGCGCGACGCAACTTCACGCAGCATCTGCGCGCCCATATTCTCGAATTTGTCTTCGAGTTCGATCTCCTTGGCAACCGAGACGCCGTCCTTGGTGACGCGCGGCGCGCCAAAAGCCTTGTCGATCACCACATTCCGCCCCTTCGGGCCGAGCGTCACCTTCACGGCATCGGCGAGGATATCGACACCACGCAGCATACGGTCGCGGGCATCGCTGCTGAACTTGACTTCCTTGGCTGCCATTGTTGACCTCCCTCAACACCAAACACGTACCCTCATGCTCCCGCCGCGCGTCGCGCCGGGGCAACCCTGCATGCAATCGAAAAGCTTCAGCGCGCCTCGCTGCCTGTTCGGCTACGTCGCGAAGTCCCGTTCCTCGTCATTGTCCGGCGTCAGAATATCGATCAATGCCGCAACCCGGCCAGCGGGCAGGTGGCGGCCTTCGCCAATCAGCGCCTCGTCGTTGTTGACCCAGGCGATGGCCTCTGCAAGTTCGCCCGCCGTCGCGCCGGTCGCCAGCAACTCGGCCATCAGCGTCTCGTCGACCGGGCCAAGGATAGCGGTAATATCCGCCTGCTTCAGTCCCATGGGCTCCTCCTTCCGTTTTATCGGTCAGGAATGCGGGGACCTCGGATCCCCGCCCAAAGTAAATAGGCCGGGGTCCGAAGGCATCAAGCGCTGATCATATCATGGAAGCCGAGCGGACAAAAAACCGCGGTGCCGTCATTCCGGCCGAAGCGCGTTGTCCAGGAAATACCATTGGTCGAGATGCGCTCGAACGATGGGCTCGATCGCGTCGTTCAGAAGCAGCATATCGTCCAGGAGGCGCGCATTTGCAGGATCTGAGGCTGGAAGCCGGATGGGCTCCAGCGCCTGGCATTCGAAGCGGAAACCATCGGTACGCAGGCCGTACCAGGGGCAGATCGTGGCACCTGTCATGCGTGCCAGGCGAACGGCAAGCGCGAGATTGCCTTCCTGATGCGGTTTGCGGTCGAAGAATGGTCCGCGGATCATGCCGCCAAAACCTTCGTCGCAGAACATGCTGACAACACCGCCGCTTTTCAGGACCTTGAGCGCCGGCCGAATCCCTTCAGCGCCCGGCGGGAGAAACCGCAAGCCGGCCCTGCTGCGGACTCGTTCGGCGATCCACGCCTTGGCCCGGCTTTTCGGGGGAACGTAGAAGGCATGAGCCTGAAGGTCGAAATGCCGCAGCGCGATCGGTCCCACTTCCCAATTGCCGAGATGGAGTCCAACAACGATGACCGGGCCCTCGTCCGCTGCCTTGCGGATGGGGGCGAGGCCGTCGGACCGGAGCCTGTTGCGGTGCCGTTGCAACCTGTTGAGGACGGAGAATTCGGTCATCAGGCGGCCCTGAGCCCGACAGTTTTCGAGAAACAGCGCCTCCTGTTCCTCGGCGTTCAGGTCGGGACGCAGATGCCGTATCGTCTCCCGGGCACGTCGCGAAGCAACCTTATGAAAGCGCGGAACGGCGAACAGCCCGAGTGTCGCACCCAAGCGCGAGCAAGCATCCATCGGCAGCAGTTTCATGCCGAAATGAGCAAGTAGGTCGATCAGGTTCCATAGGTTGTCGGTGACCCAATAGCGCCAAAAAGCCCGCCAGCGATCGCCGCCCGCCAGTGCGTCGGCAAGCCGGGGCGCGTCTTCTTCGGTGAAGCTCCAGGCTCTGCGCCTGGCAATCGGCTCGCGCAGGGGCGATTCATCCGGCGCCATGCGACGTGCTCTCCCGTTTGTGAAGGGTCACGGGAAGGCCACCCTTCGGCCGCAATGTCAAGCGGCAGATCGGTTCGACCGCATGGTGCTCTCGGACCCTGACCCGGAACTGCTGAGCGATGATCGCCAGGCACAGGATCGCTTCCGTCAGACCGAAATGCAGGCCGGGGCAGACGCGCGGGCCGCTTGCGAAGGGAATGAAGCTGTAGGGCGTCGGACGACGGCCCTCGGTGAACCGCTCCGGATGGAAATGGTGCGGGTCTTCGAAGAGGCTCGCGGTGCGGTGGAGGAGCCATGGCACGATCAGGACCAGCGAGCCCGGTTCGGCAGCGACGTCGCCGATCATGTCCGCCTCGCGCGTCTGTCGCGCCAGGATCGGAACCGGCGGGTAGAGGCGAAGCGTTTCCTCGATGACGGCCCGGCACCATTCGAACTGCGGCACGTCGTCGATCGTTGGCATTCGGTCGCCGCAGATCCTGGCAATCTCGTCGTGGACGGCCTTCTCGATCCAGCCCGCCTTGGAAAGCAGATACAAGGTCCAGGTCAGCGTGGCTGCTGTCGTCTCATGACCGGCCATGAAGATGGTCGCGGCCTCGTTGCGCAAGGCGACGAGGTCGAGCTTCAGCTCCGGATTTCGCTGCTGCCGCCGGATGAGCAGTTCGACCATGGAGTTGTGGTCACCGCGCCCGGCAAGATGATCCTCCACCACCTTGTCGATGGTCCCGTGGATGCGCTTGACCGAGCGGCGCAGGCTCGGGGTGCGCAGGACGGGGAGCCCGTCGTCGAAGCCGAGGAAATAGCCGATGTTGATGGAATCGACCAGCGACTGGTAACTGGTGAAGCCCTCGGTCACGGCGGTCGCACTGTCGTCGCCGAGTTGGTTGCCGAAGACGCTGCGCGCGATGATCTCGGCGGTCAGGCCCGCCATTTCGTGGAGCGCGTTGACCTCGGCCCCATCGGGCATCCGGTTCCAGCGCTCGACCAGTTCGCTGGTCGTCTTCTCCATGACGGGGCCGAAGGACGGGACCCTTTTGGCGTGGACGATGTCCGCTACCAACGGCCGTCGTTGCTTCCACGTGTCGCCGTCGGAAATGAACAACCCGTCCCCGAGCAGGAATTCGAGTGCCCGGCGCATCTGCGGGCTCTTGCGCTCGAAGTTCTCGTGCCGCTTGACGACCACCTGCCGGATCAAGTCGGGTGAGTTGACGACGATGATCTGCCGGCCGAGAATCCGGATCTGCGAGACGGTTTCGGTATAATCGCCGGCACGCCAGATCGACAGGAAATCCGTCCGCGCCTGGAGCAGGAGCCGCAGCGGCTTACCTGGTGGACCCGAATAGTAATCGGCGCGCACGGGGGCGAATTTCCCCTCTGCCAATTCTTCTCTAAAATTTACAGACTGCTGGAGCCAGGCGAGCATTTACGTCCGATCTGCCGAAATGTGAAGATGATATTCAGGCGTATACTTGTATATCGTAAATTAAGTCTGGGACGCTCCTGCTACGCCTTAGATGTACTCAAGTTCGTCAGAAGTCGGATTTTCAGTAGCGTGAGTATGGCATGCCCGATTTTGATGAAAAACGCCATCGCCCGGCCGCGAAATTTTCTTGATGCCATGAATAGCATGCTGAGAAAGTGACGATCGCTGCAACCGATGCGCGCTCCGCCAAGAGTACCGTGCCAGCCGAAAGCATGTCTGCAAGTAAAAGCGGCCCTTGACCTGTGGAGGGCCGATGCGTGCAAAATACAAATCTGCTTCAATGAAGGTGGATTGGAGGCTTCGCGGACCGTGTGGCAAATCGGAGGCTGCGGCGATCTTTGAATTGCAACATTGTATTTGTCCTTCAACCGGCTGCGATTGAAGGAAATATGCGGTAGCCGTGGTGCCAGTGAAGTGCGCGCGCCCGTACGGGCGCGCAACGCTTGTCGTAACGTCGCTTGTTCCGAGCGCGGCTGAGGCCGGGAACTGTTGCGAGGATCAGTCGTTCGCGGTCACCTTGACGCCGAGCACCGACGGAATGGTGTTCGGTGCGCCCATGGCGGCGCCCATGATCATCGGGAACGGAACCGGCTTTTCCGGTGCCGCGCTGATCGTCAGGCTCTTCGGGCCATCGAGATAGGCGTTCACGGCGGCGGATACCTGGTTCTGCAGTTCCGGCACGTTGAGCTGCGCCATCATGATCGGTACCAGGCCCTTCAGCGACTGAGCCATCTGCTCGCCGGAAACGCCTTGCTGCGAGCCGGCATAGTCGAGTGCCTTCTTGGTGATCGAGGCATCATCGAAGCGGATTTCGGCGCTGTTGAATGTCAGCTGCTGCATCAGGCCCATCATGGCGAGGCCCATGGCCTGGTTGGCCTCTTCCTTGTTCGGGTTGGCCTCGGCTGCCTTCATCGCCTCCTGCATCGACTTGACGAAGGCGAGCGTATAGCCCGAAAAGTCAAAGGCGAAGTTCAGCCGGCCGACATTCTTGAAGTCGAAGGCGTATTCTTCCAGGGCGACATTGCCGCTCTCGATCTCCCAGCTGCCCTTCATCGTCAGGGCGCCGTCAAGCGTGGTCAGGCCGAGCTTTTCGATTGCGTCCTTCGTCTTGGCATCCTCGACGGACGAAAGGTCCGCCTTGATGCCGGACGCCGTCGCGTCGAAGTCGAAGCCGGCATCGTTTTCCTGGCGGGCTAGGTTGGCTTCGGTGCTCTCCAGCGAGAAGACTTCCTTGCCCTTCGCACTCACGGTGATCGGCCCGGTGCTGGCGCTTTCGTAGAGGAGAATATCATTGATGGTGCCGCCGTTCGCGTTGGCGGGGATCGTCAGGCCCGAAATCAGGATATCCTTGACCGATAGGCTGCCCTCGTCCTGGCTTAGATTGACGTCGGGGAAGGATACGGTTTCTGCGTAGTATCCGCCGCCTTCGGTTTCTTCGACACCTTCGAAGGTCAGCTCGCCGATCTTCAGCGCGTCGCCCGGCTGGCTGGCGACCTTCAGCTGCACGCCGGACACCGTCACCTTGTCGCCGTCGACTTCGGCCTTGTCGTAGGTAAAGGATGTTCCGTTCGCGTTCGTCGCCGCGTCGAGCTTCTTCATCAGGTCAGCGCCGTCGAGCGCGAAGGCCGGGCCGGCGAGCGTGAGGAGCGCGGCGCTCGCCATCATCAGGCGGATCTTGCGCGTGTGCATCATAGTCGAGTTCCTTCGTAAAATCTTTGATTGTGTAGCTGTTTCGAAGATGAGGCGTGGCTAATCTGGTTTGTTTCCGCAGAGGGCGTCAACTGGGAGCGAACGGCAACATCCGATAGTTTTCGGCGGCCAGTTCGTGTCTTGCAATCCCCCTCACAATTCGTCCAAATCAACTGCAGCCGAAGCTATTACGAAACAGGGCGAAATTATATTCGCTTGGCCGAACCGCACATGTTCCCGGTCGGGCATGCTTTCCGGGATGTTACCAAGCGCTCGCCTCCGACGCATAGCCGCCCGACCGTTGCACGAACATTGCGCCGGAGCAAGCGGATCGCTTCGACCGCCAACAGTTGGCCGACAAGGGGTTCTCCACAATCGCATCCCCTGAAAACCTTGCTGTTCCGGGTTTGTTGCGTTAGCAAGGACCCATGGGACAAAGCCTTACTCCCCCGTCAGGCGGGGACGACAATATTCAGCCGGTTGACCTCAAGGCGGCGCTGGAAGAGCGTTATCTTGCCTATGCCTTGTCGACCATCATGCATCGCGCGCTTCCGGACGTCCGCGACGGATTGAAGCCCGTGCATCGCCGCATAATCCACGCGATGAGCGAAATGGGGCTCAGGCCCAATTCGTCGTTCAAGAAGTGCGCCCGTATCGTCGGCGACGTGATCGGTAAGTTCCACCCGCATGGCGACCAGTCGGTTTATGACGCCCTGGTTCGTTTGGCGCAGGATTTCTCGCAGCGCTATCCCGTTGTCGACGGGCAGGGCAATTTCGGCAACATCGACGGCGACAACGCCGCCGCCTACCGTTACACCGAAGCCAAGATGACCGAGGTCGCTGCCCTTCTTCTGGAAGGTATCGATCAGGACGCGGTGGATTTCCGTCCCACCTACAACGAGGAGGACCAGGAGCCGACCGTGCTTCCCGGGGCCTTCCCGAATCTGCTGGCAAATGGCGCCACCGGCATTGCGGTCGGCATGGCCACCTCGATCCCGCCGCACAACGCCCACGAACTGTGCGACGCGGCGCTGCACCTCATCCGCCATCCGGACGCGAGCGTCGAGGATCTGCTTTACGATCCGGCCAATCCGCAGAAGGGTGGCATTGAAGGCCCCGATTTCCCGACCGGCGGCGTGATCGTCGAAAGCCGCGAAAGCATGGCCGAGTCCTATCGCACGGGCCGTGGCGGTTTCCGTGTCCGCGCTCGCTGGGTGCAGGAGGATCTCGGCCGTGGCGGCTACCAGATCGTCGTCACCGAGATCCCCTATCAGGTCCAGAAGTCGCGGCTGATCGAAAAGATCGCCGAGCTCTTGGTCGCCCGCAAGCTGCCCCTGCTCGAAGACATCCGCGATGAATCCGCGGAAGACGTCCGCATCGTTCTCGTGCCGAAGAGCCGCTCGGTCGACGCCGGCATCCTGATGGAGTCGCTCTTCAAGCTGACCGAGCTCGAAAGCCGCATCTCGCTCAACATGAACGTGCTGTCCATGGGGCGCGTGCCGAAGGTCATGGCGCTCAACGAGGTGCTCTCGGAATGGCTGGCGCACCGTCGCGAGGTGCTGCAGCGCCGCTCCCGCCATCGCCTGTCGGCCATCGACCGCCGGCTGGAAATCCTTGGCGGCTATCTCGTCGCCTATCTGAACATCGACGAAGTCATTCGCATCATCCGCGAGGAAGACGAGCCGAAGCCGGTCATGATGGAGCGCTTCTCGCTCACCGATCTGCAGGCCGAGTCGATCCTCAACATGCGCCTGCGCGCCTTGCGCCGGCTCGAAGAGTTCGAGATTCGCACCGAATTCGACGCGCTTTCGAAGGAGAAGGCCGAAATCGAAGCGCTGCTCGCCTCGGCGGAGAAGCAGTGGCAGACCGTCGCCTGGGAGATCGGCGAGGTCAAAAAGAAGTTTGCCAAGGCCACCGAGATCGGCAAGCGTCGCAGCACCTTCGCCGATGCACCGGAGGCTGACGTCGAAGCGATCCAGCAGGCGATGATCGAGAAGGAACCGATCACCGTCGTCATCTCGGAAAAGGGCTGGATCCGGGCGTTGAAGGGTCACATCTCCGATACGTCCTCGCTCCAGTTCAAGGAGGGCGATGCGCTCAAGGTGGCGTTCCCGGCGCAGACGACCGACAAGATCCTCGTCTTCACGACGGGCGGCAAGGTCTACACGCTCGGCGGCGACAAGCTGCCTGGCGGTCGCGGCCACGGTGAGCCGCTGCGCATCATCGTCGACATGGAGAACGACCAGGACGTTCTGACCGCCTTCGTCCACGATTCGGCCCGCAAGCTCATCGTCTCGTCGGCTGCCGGCAACGGATTCGTCGTCACGGAAAGCGACATCGTCGCCAATACCCGCAAGGGCAAGCAGGTGATGAACGTCTCGATGCCCGACGAAACCAAGCTGGTCGTGCCGGTCAAGGGTGACCACGTTGCCGTCGTCGGCGAGAACCGCAAGATGCTCGTCTTCCCGCTCGTCCAGATCCCAGAAATGGCGCGCGGCAAGGGCGTCCGGCTGCAGCGCTACAAGGATGGCGGCATCTCCGACATCCGCTGCTTCACGATCGCCGAAGGGCTCGTCTGGGAAGACAGCGCCGGCCGCGTCTTTACCAAGACGAAGGATGAGCTGATCGAGTGGCAGGGCGATCGCGCGTCGGCAGGCCGCGTCGTTCCGAAGGGCTTCCCGCGCAGTGGAAAGTTCAGCGGCTGACCAGCAATTGCTGGCCGTGCGGCAGACGAAGCGCATGGCCGGTGTCCCGTTCCGGGGCACTGAATTTGTTCGTTAAGGTATTGGAAATACAGTTGAAACCGAGCGAGATGCGGCGCTTGTAAGTGCCGCACGTATCGTGGATCACTGGCCATCCAACAGGATGGTGCCAATGCCGAATGCCAACACTCTCGACGATATTCTCCTGGCGCTCGCCAGCCCGGTTCGCCGGCGGATCTTCGAGATCCTCTTTGCCGGTGAGGCGCGTGTCACCGACATCGCCTCGGCCGTTGCGGTGCGAGGCGAAGAACTGGAGAAGCACATCGTACTCCTTGAGGCAGCGGGTCTCGTCACGCGCTTGCGGCGTCGCGAAGGCGAATCCCTAAGCGGGAATCCGGCGCCATTGAGCGAGGCGGCCACCTGGATCAACACCAATCGTGAGTTGTGGGCGATGCGCGTGCAGATGCCCGAAACCCGACTGGCATCCGCCGCACCGGAACCGGTGCCGGAACGGACGCCGATTCGCGACCGCCGTGGCGAGGCTGACCAGAAGTCGCGCCGTCCGCGGCCGACCGGTCCTCGCCGCGACCATTGATCCGATATCGTTACTCGGCGCAGATCACTGCGGCTCTCAGCGCTCGGCTGCGCATCTGCCAGAGCGAATGGCCGATGAGCGCCAGGATCAGGATCGCGCCGCCCAGCAAGGTCTGCATCGTCGGGGTTTCGGCAAAGACCAGCCAGACCCAGATCGGCGCCAGGATCGTTTCGAGCAGGTAGAACATGCCCACTTCCGGCGCGGAGAGGTAACGCGGTCCCGTCGCCAGGCAGAAGAAGGCGAGCGGGATCATCACGAGGCCGTTGAAGAAGATGTAACCGGGCTCGGCGATCGAGAAGCCCGAAGGGGGCAGCATCAGCAGAGCGACCGCTGCCGGGAAGATCGCCGTCACCAACGGTACCAGCGCCATGTCGCGCTTGCTCGCGCGGCTGATCGTGATGGCACTGGCCAGGAGAAAGGCAGAGGACGCCGCCATCGCATCGCCGAAGAGATGGCCGCTTTCCAATCCGTTCTGGACGATCAATCCGACACCGAACACCATGACCAGCATCGTCACCAACGTGGCGTTCGATGGCCGTTCCCTCAGGAAGATCCAGGACAAGATGGCGGCAAACATCGAGGTGAAGGCGAGGATGAAGACCACATTCGCCGTCGAGGTGTTGAAGACGGCGAGCAGGAAGGTGCAGGAATTGATGCCGTAGAACAGCCCGACGGCAAGCCCGGTCTTGCCCGGCACGAGGGAGATCTTCCGGCCGAACATGCGGTTGATCACGAACCAGGCGCCGAGCGCGACGACGAACGTCGACAGGCTGCGCACCGCAAGCAGCGACCAGACGTCGCCACCGGCGGAGCGGATGAGCGGAATGTCGAAGGAGAGCGCGAGACCGCCGAGACCGGTGATGGCAAGGCCGCGCCGGTGCACCGCGGCATCGGAAGATGAACTCAATTTCTAACCCGTTTTCGTAGGTGCGGCTTCCACTGTGGCGTCTCTGCCTTCGTAGCGTTCCCAGCCACGGGCCATAAGGTGCTCTTGCGGCAAAAACTTTGTCTTATAGCCCATCTTCCGCGATCCCTTGACCCAATAGCCAAGATAGACATGGGGCAATCCGCGCTCTCTGGCGCGGCGAATGTGATCGAGAATCATGAACGTGCCGAGCGAGCGGTCTTCTCGATCGGGATCGAAGAAGGAGTAGACCATCGAAAGCCCGTCGCCCATGCGATCTGTCAGCGCTGCCGCGATCAGCGGCCCGCGCGCTTTCTCGCTGACGCCGTCGCCTTCGACCCTAAGGCGATATTCGATGATCTTCGTGTGCACATGCGTATCCTCGACCATCATCGCGTAGTCGAGCACCGACATGTCCGACATGCCGCCCTTCTGGTGTCTGCGGTCGAGGTACCGACGGAAAAGATTGTACTGCTCGCTGGACGGCTCGGCCGGATACTCCGCCGAGGTCACATCCTGATTGGCGGCAAGCACCCGGCGCATGGAGCGGCTGGGCTTGAACTCGTTGGCGAGAATGCGCACCGAGATACAGGCGCGACAGGTCTCACAGGCCGGGCGGTAGGCGATGTTCTGCGAGCGGCGGAAGCCGCCCTGCGTCAGGAGATCGTTGAGTTCAGGCGCGCGCTCGCCCACCATGTGGGTGAAGACTTTTCGCTCCATCTCGTTCGGCAGGTAGGGGCAGGCTGCCGGCGCAGTGAGGTAGAATTGCGGAGACGGTGCGGTCTGTGTGTTCATCGAGTGCGGAGGTTACTCTTCACGCGGTTGCTCATGACAATAGCATGGCGGAAGAATGGAAAACGTCAACTCACTCGTTTGCAGCTTCCGCCTCCGCCAGCCAGTTATTTTAGCGTTGCCGACAATGGGCGCGCTTCCGGTCAGTACATGCCACGGCGGACCATGACGGTGCCAATCAGCAGGTCATGCAGCAGGCGGCTGCGATCGGTAAAGAGGCCGATCAGCAGGATCAGCGGCGTCAGCAGGGCGTTGGCGATCCAGAAGATGACGAGGTGGACGATGGCGGTCAGGAAATCCATCGGGCGTCCGTCGGTGCGGGCGACCGCCAATCCCATCATCCGCATGCCGGGGGAGGCCTGCTCCCGCCCGCCGACGGTCAGGCCGAAATAAAGCATTGCGACGATGGCAAAGAGCGCCGGGTACAGCATGAAGCCGAGGCCGAGCGTGAGGATGCCCAGGAAGAAGACGACGATCGCCGCCGGGATCCACAGAAGCGCGATGATGGCGTAATCCAGCAGGAACGCGAATATGCGCCGGGAGAGCACGCCCTGATAGGCGCGCCAATCATTGCTCGGCAGCCTCAGTTCTTCGTTGTGCATGGTCATCCGTTTAAGCCTCGCTTGGGTGCATGCAGAATATGGGACGGTGACGCCTGCAAAACAAGGATCGCGGGCCCCTGCCTAATTCCTTAGGTCGGAAACGATATCCGGACAAAATATCCGGCAACTCAAAATGCTGCGGCGACCCCGCACGTCTGAAAAGACGCGCGGCGCCGCAGAACGTCGGGCCCCGGAACCCTGGATCTAGCGGCCCTTGGCGAGGATGCGAGCGACTTCGACGGCGAAATAGCTGAGGATGCCGTCGCAGCCGGCGCGCTTGAAGGCGAGCAGTGTCTCCAGCATTACCTTCTCGCCGTCGATCCAGCCGTTGGCGGCGGCGGCTTTTATCTGCGAGTATTCGCCGGACACCTGGTAGGCGAAGACCGGCAGGCCGAAGGCCTCCTTCATCCGCCAGCAGATGTCGAGATAGGGGAGACCCGGCTTCACCATCAGCATGTCGGCGCCTTCCTCGACGTCGAGGGCGGCGTCGCGGATGGCTTCGGTGCCGTTGGCCGGATCGATGTAATAGGTCTTCTTGTCGCCCTTGAGCAGGCCCCCGGTGCCGATCGCTTCGCGATAGGGACCGTAGAAGCCGGAGGCGAACTTCGTCGCATAGGACATGATGCCGACATTCTGGTGTCCGGCGGCGTCAAGCGCCTGGCGGATCGCGCCGATCCGGCCATCCATCATGTCGGAGGGGGCGATGATGTCGGAACCGGCATCCGCCTGGGCGACCGCCGCCCTGGAGATCATCTCGACGGTTTCATCGTTGACGATCTCGCCGTTGCGCAGGATGCCGTCGTGGCCATGGCTGGTGAAGGGATCGAGCGCGACGTCGGTGATGACGCCGATCTCGGGCACCGCCTTCTTGAACGCGCGCGTCGCTTCATTGATCAGGTTGTCGGCGGCCAGGCTGTTGGAGCCGGTCTCGTCGCGCAACCGCATGTCGATGTTGGGGAAGGTGGCGATCGCCGGAATGCCGAGGTCGGCCGCCTCCTTGACGGCTTCCACCGCCTTGTCGATGCTCATGCGGTTGACGCCGGGCATGGCGTCGATCGGCTGGACGATGTCGCTGCCCGGCACGATGAAGATCGGCCAGATCAGATCGTCGACGGTCAGGCGGTTTTCCTGCACCAGCCGCCGCGTCCAGTCGGCCTTGCGGTTGCGGCGCATGCGGCGGTGGCCGGTGATCCTGTCCACAAGATTTGTCCTGTCGTTCATCGCGCCGCGCCTTTCCGGTAAAATCGTCGTTAGTCAAGCGCTTTATCATGGGGCGGCGGCAATTGGGAACCGCGCGTCCGGCGAACAGGCTGCGGCATTTCTTCTCTTCAAATGACAACGGCAGGGGAGGGCACGCAGCGATCCCGCTGGCGGATGAGGAAGAGCCGCCCTATCTTGCCGGTCATGCTTCATGATTCTGCCCATGTGCCGAAACCATCGCTGACCGAGATCCTCTTCGGTGTCTTCCTGCGTCTGGTCGCTGCCTCGTGCATCTGGTTCGCACTCAACTACTGGGCCATGCTGATCGGCTTTTCCCATGGCGGCGCCGGTCGCTTCGATCTCTTGTCGCCCGAATGGCGTGCGGCTGCCACGGCGCTCGCCGTCGTCTATCCCGTTGCGGCGCTCGGCCTCTGGCTGCTCGTCTCCTGGGGGCCTGTCGTCTGGGTGGTCGCCGCGGCGATCGAGATCGCCATGTACGAGTTCTATCCGGCCCTCGGCGCCCGTCCGCTGCTGCTCGTGCTGCATGCGGCGGTTGCCGTGACCTTCGTTCTTTTCCGGGCGGCGCTCCTCTATCAGCGCTGGCGGCAGGCCAGGCAGGTAAGGGTTGATTCACCCTGAGACAGGCTCGTCAAATGGCAAGCTCTTGTTAAGGCTGCGGTTTAAGTAGAATTTTAGACGTATTCGATAGGGTCTCACTCAAGGCGGGAAGACAAGCAGACACCGCCAAACAAAACAGTGAGGCAGTCAAATGAACACCAAGATGAAGCCGCAGGCGGCTCAGCCCCGAGACCCTCAGGAAGAAACCATCCGTGGTCTCTACATGGAATCCCTTCACCTCGTCGAGCGCCTGCATCGCCGTCTGCTCGACGTCATCAAGGACGAGTTCGACCGCGAAGGTCGTAGCGACGTCAACGCCGTTCAGGCCCTGTTGCTCTTCAATATCGGCAATTCGGAACTCACCGCCGGCGAACTTCGCTCCCGCGGCTACTACCTCGGCTCGAACGTCTCCTACAACGTCAAGAAGCTGGTCGATCTCGGCCTGATCAACCACCAGCGCTCTCGTGTCGATCGCCGCTCGGTTCGCATCAGCCTGACGGAAGACGGCCAGGACATCGCCGAAACCGTCGCCAAGCTTTATGAGCGCCACATCGGCTCGATCCAGAAGGTCGGCGGTATCGGTTCGGACGAGTTCACCCAGATGAACAAGCTGCTGCAGCGCCTTGATCGCTTCTGGAACGACTCGATCATGTACCGTCTCTGATCCAGGCAAAACCTCCAGTTCAAGGGTCGGGCGCAATCCCTGCGTGTCCGACCTTTGCCATTTGTCGGCGGCGCGCTCTGTTGCCCAAAGGCCGCACCCCTTCGGCACGCCAATCCCGCGTTTGGCCGGTTTTCCAAGTGGAAAATATTAGAATATCAAAATGTTGCTGTCTGCAGCCTGCCTGCGGGCCTGTCCTTTGCGGTGAAAAGCAAATGGCGTGCCACGTCGTCGTTCAGCCTCGCCGAGACACGAATTGGCCATATTGCTGTGACAGCGACGACGACATGCGGTAGGTGCGGCCACGTGGTTTCTCGAGCGTGGATTCATTTCGCGTTTCGCCTGCCGGATGAGGGTTCTCACTCGCGGTATCGTGAAAACTTGTGAGGGCAGGGTGGCTCGTTGGTTGACCTTTGTTAACCACGATCGTGTTAGGGCTCCGGCAACATGCGTGCCAGCGCATAGGGCGCGTGCCAACGCATTGGGATGGTAGGAATATGTCGAAAAAGAATGGAATTGATGCATTCTCGCGCCGCGCCTTTCTGCGCTCGGCGGCAACCTTCGGTGCTGTGGCGGTCGCCGGTGCGGCAAGCGCACAGGATGCCCTGAACGAGATCATCAATTCGCCGCGCCGCGGTTCCTGGGATGACCAGTATGACGCGAAGGCATCGCGCACCGCGACGGCAGTCGTCTCGAACACGCCGGTCTTCGGCCCGGAAACGATCGCCCACGTGCAGCAGGCGATCTTCGACTACCAGAACATCGTTTCGCAAGGCGGTTGGCCGACGGTCCAGACCAGCGTCAAGCTCGAACTCGGCGTCACCGATCCGTCGGTGCAGCAGCTTCGCCAGCGTCTGATGGTTTCCGGTGACCTGCCGCAGTCGGCCGGTGTTTCCTCGTCCTTCGATTCCTACGTAGAAGGCGCGGTCAAGCGCTTCCAGGCGCGCCACGGCCTGCCGCCGGATGGCGTCATCGGCGAGTACACGCTGAAGGCGATCAACGTCGACGCCAACACCCGCCTCGGCCAGCTCCAGACCAACCTGGTGCGCCTGCAGTCGATGTCGGGCGATCTCGGCCGCCGCTACGTGATGGTCAACATTCCGGCCGCCTACATCGAAGCGGTGGAGAACGGCCGCGTGGCGCTGCGCCATACGGCGATCGTCGGCAAGATCGATCGCCAGTCGCCGATCCTCAATTCGAAGATCTACGAGGTCATCCTCAATCCCTATTGGACCGCGCCGCGCTCGATCATCCAGAAGGATATCATGCCGCTGATGCGCAAGGATCCGACCTATCTCGAGCGCAACTCCATCCGCCTGTTCGACGGCGCCGGCAACGAAGTGTCGCCGGAAACTGTCGACTGGAACGCCGAGAAGGCGCCGAACCTGATGTTCCGTCAGGACCCGGGCAAGATCAACGCGATGTCGTCGACGAAGATTAACTTCCACAACGAGCATCAGGTCTACATGCACGACACCCCGCAGCAGGGCCTGTTCAACAAGCTCATGCGCTTCGAATCGTCCGGTTGCGTGCGCGTCCAGAACGTGCGCGACCTCTCGACCTGGCTGCTCAAGGAAACCCCTGGCTGGTCGCGCCAGCAGATCGAGGCGACCATCAAGACCGGCGTCAACACGCCGATCACGCTCGCCGAGGAAGTTCCCGTTTTCTTCACCTACATCACGGCCTGGTCCGCCAAGGACGGAGTGGTGCAGTTCCGCGACGATATCTATCAGCGCGACGGCGCCACCGAACTGGCGCTTCAGACGCCCTATGGCGTCGAACAGTCCGCCGGTTCGGTCGACGACGACGCGCTGCCGCAATAAGCAAATTTGCGACACGAGATCGAAAAGCCGCGCTTCCCCTGGGAGCGCGGCTTTTTCGTGGGCGGAGCCCCGCGGTATTTCGGCGCGGCAGATGGGGGAAATGACGCAAACCGCACAGCAGATATTGCTCTCGCCGTGCGAGGAAGCTAAAGAACTGCCACCCTTGAGAGGAGCCTCGCGCCGATGCCTGAACAGACCAATGACGCCTTCTTCACCCGCTCTCTGGCCGACAGCGATCCGGATATCTTCGGTGCGATCGAGAAGGAGCTGGGTCGTCAGCGCCACGAGATCGAACTGATCGCCTCGGAGAACATCGTTTCCCGCGCCGTGCTCGAAGCCCAGGGCTCGATCATGACCAACAAATATGCCGAGGGCTATCCGGGCAAGCGCTATTACGGCGGCTGCCAGTTCGTCGATATCGCCGAGGAACTGGCGATCGAGCGCGCCAAGAAGCTCTTCGGCGTCAACTTCGCCAACGTTCAGCCGAACTCCGGTTCGCAGATGAACCAGGCCGTCTTCCTGGCGCTCCTGCAGCCAGGCGATACCTTCATGGGCCTCGACCTCAACTCGGGCGGTCACCTGACGCACGGTTCGCCGGTCAACATGTCCGGCAAGTGGTTCAACGTCGTCTCCTACGGCGTGCGTGAAGACGATCACCTGCTCGACATGGACGACGTCGCCGAGAAGGCACGCAAGCACAAGCCGAAGCTGATCATCGCCGGCGGCACGGCCTATTCGCGTGTCTGGGACTGGAAGCGCTTCCGTGAGATTGCCGACGAAATCGGCGCCTGGCTGATGGTCGACATGGCGCACATCGCCGGTCTCGTTGCCGGTGGCCAGCACCCGTCGCCGTTCCCGCATTGCCACGTCGCCACCACGACCACGCACAAGTCGCTGCGCGGCCCGCGCGGCGGCATGGTTCTGACCAACGACGAAGACATCGCCAAGAAGATCAACTCGGCCGTCTTCCCGGGCCTCCAGGGTGGCCCGCTGATGCACGTCATCGCCGCCAAGGCGGTTGCGCTCGGCGAAGCTCTGCAGCCCTCGTTCAAGGACTATGCAGCCCAGATCGTCAAGAACGCCCGCACGCTCGCCGAAACGCTCAAGGCCAATGGCCTCGACATCGTCTCCGGCGGCACCGACAACCACCTGATGCTCGTCGACCTGCGCAAGAAGAATGCGACCGGTAAGCGTGCAGAAGCCGCGCTCGGCCGCGCCTTCATCACCTGCAACAAGAACGGCATCCCGTTCGATCCCGAGAAGCCGTTCGTCACCTCGGGCGTCCGTCTCGGCACGCCGGCGGGTACGACTCGCGGCTTCAAGGAAGCCGAGTTCAAGGAAATCGGCGAACTGATCGTCGAGGTCCTCGATGGCCTGAAGGTCGCCAACTCCGACGAAGGCAATGCCGCCGTTGAAGCGGGCGTTCGCGACAAGGTCGTCAAGCTGACCGACCGTTTCCCGATGTACGGCTACATGTGATCGGTCGCCCATGCGCTGCCCCTACTGCGGTTCTGAAGACAGCCAGGTGAAGGATTCCCGTCCGGCAGAAGACGGGAACGCCATTCGCCGTCGCCGGATTTGTCCGGATTGCGGAGGTCGCTTCACGACCTTCGAGCGGGTGCAGTTGCGTGAGCTGATGATCATCAAGAAGACCGGTCGGAAGGTGCCTTTCGACCGGGACAAGCTCCTGCGGTCCTTCGAAATCGCGCTGAGGAAGCGCCCGGTCGACCGCGACCGCATCGAGCGGGCGGTCTCCGGCATCGTGCGGCGACTCGAAAGCTCCGGCGAGACGGAGATTCCCTCCGAAGAAATCGGTTTGCAGGTGCTCGAGGCCCTCAAGAGCCTCGATGACGTTGCCTTCGTGCGCTACGCTTCGGTCTATCGCGATTTCTCGCATGCCGAGGATTTCGAGAAGGTCATCACCGAGATCAGCGCCAAGATCGCGCGCGATCCCGGCGAGTAGAACACAGGCTGGATAGAGCCATGGCAGCGACCAACCGTGAAGACGAGAGGTTCATGGCTGCGGCGCTGAGGCTGGCCCGCCATCATCTCGGACAGACATCCACCAATCCTTCCGTGGCCTGCCTGATCGTCAAGGACGGCGTCATCCTCGGCCGCGCCGTGACGGCGCGAAGCGGCCGTCCGCATGCCGAAACCCAGGCGCTTGCCGAAGCCGGCGAGCGGGCAAGGGGAGCGACTGCCTATGTCACGCTGGAGCCCTGCTCGCACCACGGCAAGACGCCGCCTTGCGCGGACGCGCTCGTCGCATCCGGCGTTGCCCGCGTGGTGATCTCGATCCTCGATCCGGACGAGCGCGTCGCCGGACGCGGCGTCGTGCGCCTGCGCGATGCCGGCATCACCGTCGATATCGGAGTTCTCGCGGAAGAGGGGCAGCGGGCGCTCGAAGCCTATCTCATGCGCCAGGTGAGCCGCCGCCCCTATGTGACTCTCAAGCTTGCCGTTTCGGCCAACGGCATGATCGGCCGCAAAGGGGAGGGGCAGGTTCGCATCACCGGTCCTATCTCCCGCGGGCAGGTGCAGATGCTGAGGGCCGAGACGGATGCGATCCTGGTCGGGATCGGCACGGCGACGGCTGACGACCCCGAATTGACCGTACGGCTGCCAGGGCTCGAAAATCGCTCGCCGCTGCGCATCGTCCTCGACCGCCGGCTCGACCTCCCGCTTGCTTCGAAACTGGTGCGAACGGCGCGGGATGTCCCGGTGATCGTGGTCTCCAGTGATGGATCCGGCGACACGGATGCCGGCGACGGACGGGCCGCACGCAAGGCGGCCCTGGAGGCGGCCGGCGTCGAGGTGCTCGAAGCCGGTTCGATTGCCGACCTGCTGGCAGCACTCGCTTCCCGCGGCCTCTCCTCCCTGATGGTGGAAGGCGGAGCCGTCGCGGCGCGCGCCTTTCTCGATGCGGATCTCGTCGACCGTATCCAGCTTTACACCGGCCCCGGGACGATTGGCGAAAACGGCATTGCATCCCCATTTGACCGTAGATCCGTGCCGAAAGGCTTCCGGTGCGTCGCCGAGGCACGGTATGGCGACGATCTGTTCGAGGAATACGAAAGAGAGAACTGATGTTCACAGGCATTGTTACCGATATCGGCACTGTCGATGCCGTCACCCCGCTCAAGGAAGGCATCAAGCTGCGTGTTGCCACGAGCTATGATCCGAAGACCATCGACATGGGCGCCTCGATTGCCCATTCCGGCGTGTGCCTGACGGTGACCGCCCTGCCTGAAGCCGGCAGCAACGAGCGCTGGTTCGAGGTCGAGGCCTGGGAAGAGGCGTTGCGGCTGACGACGATTGCAGGCTGGACGAAGGGCACGCGGATCAACCTCGAGCGGTCGCTGAAGATCGGCGACGAGCTCGGCGGCCACCTGGTCTCCGGCCATGTCGACGACAAGGCGGAAATCCTGTCGGTGGAACCGGAGGGCGACGCGGTGCGCTTTCGTCTGCGGGCACCCGAGCATCTGGCAAGATTCGTGGCTCCGAAGGGCTCCGTCGCGCTCGACGGAACGTCGCTGACGGTCAACAAGGTCGATGGCGCCGAATTCGACGTGCTGCTTATCCGTCATTCGCTGGAGGTCACCACCTGGGGCGAGCGCAAGGCCGGTGATTTCGTGAACTTCGAGGTCGACACCATGGCGCGATATGCGGCGCGCCTGGCCGAGTTCCCGGCCCCCAAGCCGGCATGAGCGAAGTTTGAAGAAACTATAGCTTCGGCGTCGCTAAGTTGATCCAGGTCCGCGTCTGGAACCTGGCCGTTTGATGGCGCCCAAGGGCGAGAAAACAACTAAAAATTGTTCATGTTCCAGCGTGCGCACGCGCCTGCTGCCGCTCGAACATGATCACGTGATTGCCGTGATAGGTCGTTCGCCAGAACTCCTGGAAGCCGTGCTTTTCCGCGACACGGATCGAGGCGTGATTGCCGATGTCGATGATGCAGGTTTTCCGGAGTGTCGGAAATTGCTGATCGGCCCATTTGAGTGCGGCACTGACGGCTTCCGTCGCCAGTCCCCGGCCATGCGCCTTGGGCGACAGCGCCCATCCGGTTTCCATCGTTCCCTCGAGTGACGGCGTGATCGCGCGGTGCACGTCGTGAAACCCGGCCTCGCCAAGAAACGTCCCTGTTTGCCGATCCTGAATGGCGAAGAAGCCGAAGCCGAAATAGTGCCACATGCCGACCTGGCGCAGGAAACGGGTCCAGGATTGTTCGCGCGTGAACGGTACCCCACCGACATAGCGGATCACCTCGGGATCGCCGAACAGGGCGACGTAGGAAGGGAAATCGTCACGGCGATAGGGGCGCAGGATAAGGCGATCTGTCTCGATGATAGGGACGCTATGCATGTTCGATCCTATGCTGTGGTGAACTCAGGCGCCGGGCTCGCCGTCCCAATAGTCGACGGTGCTTTCCGCGCGGCCGATGAAGCGGAAGCGCCGTCCGCCGTCGGGACCGCGCGTCTTGGCGAGAAACTTGCCGGAATCGGGATATTCGCAAATCTCGGTTGCCGCCATGGTGGAGATCGACAGGTATTTGAGCGGCACCGTGCCGGTGTTGATCAGGTGATGCGCCGTTTCCGGCCCGCCCGCCGGCGCGCCCAGGATATCGCCCGGGCCGACCGAATGGCGTTCGCTACCGAAACGATAGGTGCCTTCGCCTTCGAGGATGATGAACAGCTCTTCCTCGACGTGATGATTGTGGAAGGGGCAGCCGGATTTGCCTGGCGGCACCTCGCCGTAGCCGATGCCGAGATCCTTCAGGCCGAGCAGCGCGCCGAAGGAGGCGTCGCGGGATTCGAAAAAGCTGCCCTTCGTCCAGTGGTCGAGGTCGAGGCTCTTCGGGTTGACGATCGGTTTTCGCGTTTCCGTCATGTCTTCCTCCCTGGCGCCGTGCATTTCGCAAGAAGCATCGACGGTCCTTCCCTATCCGTGTCGCGCGATCGCGGGATCGTCAACCGAGAAGCGTTGAAATCTGATAAACGTCACGTTGATTATGTCTCCGTATTGCAATCCTATGACGGTAGCTGCCGCGGAGCGCATGCGGATCACATTGGACCGCGCGTTTGCCATGTTGCCGCCTTGAGCGCTCCGCCAACGTCCTTCGAGGCTACTATTCTGGCCCCGTTCGGCGCGGCAAAAGGCCGTCCGCGGCGGAATTTGCTTGCCAATCGACGCGGAGCATGGTTTGACCGCCGCCTCAGTCGGTCGCATCCGGCGACGAACTCTCAAAGACAGGTGATCCATGGCAGAGACCACGGCAGCCCACATCCTGATTGTGGAAGCGCGCTTCTATGACGATATGGCCGATGCATTGCTCGACGGCGCCAAGCACGCGCTGGACGCAGCCGGGGCCACCTATGATATCGTGACGGTTCCGGGCGCGCTCGAAATCCCGGCGGCGATCGCCATGGCGCTTGACGGTGCCGACGAGGGCGGTACGGAATATGACGGCTTCGTCGCACTCGGCATGGTCATTCGCGGCGAGACCTATCATTTCGATATCGTCGCGAACGAATCTTCGCGGGCCATCATGGATCTCGCCGTGAGCGAAAGCCTCGCTATTGGCAATGGTATCCTGACGGTCGAGAATGACGACCAGGCTTGGGCACGTGCCCGCCGGTCGGAAGGTGACAAAGGTGGCTTCGCCGCGCGTGCGGCGCTCACCATGATTGAATTGAAGAAGAAACTGGGCACGGAAAAGTGACGAAGACACCCTCGGATCAGCCGCTGAAGCAGGTCAACCAGCGCGGTGCAGCGCGCCTTGCCGCCGTGCAGGCGCTCTATCAGATGGACATTGGCGGTACCGGCGTGCTCGAAGTGGTTGCCGAGTACGAAGCCCATCGCCTCGGCCAGGACGTCGACGGCGATACCTATCTGAAGGCGGACGCGTCCTGGTTCCGCTCGATCGTCTCCGGCGTCGTGCGTGACCAGCGCAAGCTTGACCCGTTGATCGGTTCGGCGCTTCAGGACGACTGGGCGCTGTCGCGGCTCGACTCTACCGTGCGCGCCATCCTGCGCGCTGGCACCTTCGAGATGCTGGAGCGCAAGGACGTGCCCGTTCCGGTGATCGTTACCGAGTATGTCGAGATCGCCAAGGCCTTCTTCGAGGATGACGAGCCGAAGTTGGTCAACGCCGTTCTCGACCGCATCGCCAAGCAGGTTCGCAGCGAGTTCCGGAAGTAAAGAGTTATGGTTGCTGTTGCTGCGGATGACATGGGGGCCACCCTTCGCGAAGCGCGCCGCAACGTTTTCCATCTGACCGCCGCCCAGGCCATTCTCGGTGTCGTCGGACCGATCTGCTTCTCCATCGGCGGTGTTGCCGGCTATCGGTTGCTGGCGGATGACAAGTCTCTCGCCACCGCGCCGCTCACCGCCTTTAACGTCGGCATGGCGCTCGGCGTCGTGCTGGTCGCGATGCTCTCGCGCCTGATCGGCCGCCGTTTTGCGTTCATGACCGGGACCGGCATTGCCGCCGCAGGTGCGGCGCTCGCCGCAATCGCGCTCTTCCGTGAAAGCTTCTGGCTCTTTGCCTTCGCGCTCGCCATGCTCGGCTCGTCGAATGGCTTCACCCAGAAGCTGCGTTTTGCTGCCGCCGATGCTTCTCCGTCGTTCTACAAGCCTAAGGCGATCTCGCTGATCCTTGGCGGCGGCATCGTTTCTGCCGTGCTCGGCCCGCAGATCGTCATCTTTGCCGGTGACCTGTTCGCGCCCGTTGCCTTTGCCGGCGCTTTCGTCGTGCTGCTGCCGATCAGTCTGCTTGCGGCATTCTTCTTCGCGCCGCTGCGGCTGCCCGAACCGAGCACGATGGTGAGAGATCACCACGACCAGGCCGTGCGTCCTCTCGGCGCGATCGTGCGTAGCCAGCGCTTCGCCACCGGCATGGTCTGCGGCATCTCCAGCTACGCGTTGATGACCTTCATGATGACCGGTGCGCCGGTCGAGATGGTCGTGGGCTGCGGCTTTTCGACCGAGCTTGCGACGCTCGGCATCCAGTGGCACGTGCTGGCGATGTTCGCCCCGAGCTTCTTCACCGGCTTGCTGGTCAGCCGCTTCGGAGCCGAGCGTATCGTCGGCTGCGGGCTGTTGTTGTTGATGGCCTGCGCCACGGTCGCACATATGGGCATCGAGCTCTGGAACTTCTGGGGCGCCCTGGTGCTGCTCGGCCTTGGCTGGAACTTCGGCTTTATCGGCTCGACTGCGATCGTTGCGAGCAGCTACCGCCCGCAGGAGGCCGACAAGGTCCAGGCCTTCCACGACATCATCCTGTTCACCACGGTGGCGCTGTCGTCCTTTGCCTCGGGCAAGGTCCTGTCCGCCTATGGATGGGACATGCTGAACGCGGTCGTCTGGCCGGTTACCATCGTCTGCCTCGTGCTTCTGTTGCTGTTGAAGCGCGCTCCCCGGAACGCCGCCGCCTAATTCCTTTCCCCCGACATTCGAAGTCGCCGGAGCGCCTTGTCACTGGCGTTTTCCGGGGCTTGACGATCTCCCGTTGCAACCGCACTCTGGCCGCGCCGTGGCGGGCGCTGCTTGAGGAGGTGGCGCGTGATTCGCGGTTTTGAGGGGCCCGTGGCCGGGAGTGAGTCTGCGGGTTGTAACGGAGGGTAATGCGAAATGACCATTTTGTTGGGCGTTATCGCATGCGGGTTGCTCGCGGTGGCTTATGCCATCTGGGCAACACAGTCGGTGCTGGCCGCCGACCAGGGGAACGCCCGCATGCAAGAAATCGCAGGCTACATTCGTGAAGGGGCGCAGGCCTATCTCACGCGTCAGTACAAGACCATTGCCATCGTCGGCGTCGTCGTATTCATCGCCGCTTGGGTTCTTCTTTCCGCCGCCGCCGCGTTCGGTTTCCTGATTGGTGCGATCCTTTCGGGCGCTGCAGGCTTCATCGGCATGCATGTTTCGGTTCGGGCGAACGTCCGCACTGCCCAGGCGGCTTCCGTCAGCCTCGCCTCCGGCCTCGACATCGCTTTCAAGTCCGGCGCGATTACCGGCCTTCTCGTAGCGGGCCTGGCGCTTCTCGGCGTCTCCGTCTACTACGCCGTCCTCACCGCCGGTCTCGGGCATGAACCCGCCTCGCGCGAAGCCATCGACGCGCTGGTCGCGCTCGGCTTCGGTGCTTCGCTGATCTCCATCTTCGCCCGTCTCGGCGGAGGCATCTTCACCAAGGGTGCCGACGTCGGCGGCGACCTCGTCGGCAAGGTGGAAGCCGGCATCCCCGAGGATGATCCGCGCAATCCGGCGACGATTGCCGACAATGTCGGCGACAATGTCGGCGATTGCGCCGGCATGGCGGCCGACCTCTTCGAGACCTATGCCGTCTCGGTCGTCGCAACCATGGTGCTCGCGGCGATCTTCTTTGCCGGCACGCCGATGCTTGCGACCGTCATGGTCTACCCGCTGGCGATCTGCGCGGCCTGCATCATCACATCGATCGTCGGCACTTTCTTCGTGAAGCTCGGTGCCAACAACTCGATCATGGGTGCGCTCTACAAGGGCCTGATCGTTACCGGCGCATTGTCGATCTTCGGTCTCGGCGCCGCCACGTCGTTTACGATCGGATGGGGCTCGATCGGCACCGTCGCTGGCAAGGACGTCACCGGCTGGAACCTGTTCTTCTGCGGTATCCTCGGCCTGGTCGTGACGGCCCTGATCGTTGTCATCACCGAATACTATACCGGCACCAACAAGCGGCCGGTGAACTCGATCGCCCAGGCCTCTGTGACCGGGCATGGCACCAACGTGATCCAGGGCCTCGCCGTTTCGCTGGAATCGACGGCTCTGCCGGCGATCGTCATCGTCGGCGGCATCATTGCCACCTATCAGCTCGCCGGTCTCTTCGGCACGGGCATTGCCGTCACCGCCATGCTCGGCCTCGCCGGCATGATCGTGGCGCTTGATGCCTTCGGACCGGTAACCGACAACGCCGGCGGCATCGCGGAAATGTCACATCTGCCGCCGGAAGTGCGTAAGTCGACGGACGCGCTCGATGCCGTCGGCAACACCACCAAGGCCGTCACCAAGGGCTACGCGATCGGTTCGGCCGGTCTCGGCGCGCTGGTGCTGTTCGCGGCCTATTCGAACGACCTCAGCTACTTCGCCGCCAATGGCGACAAGTACCCGTACTTCGCCGATGTTGGGCAGATCTCCTTCGATCTCTCCAACCCCTACGTCGTTGCCGGATTGATCTTCGGCGGTCTGATCCCGTATCTCTTCGGCGGTATCGCGATGACGGCCGTCGGCCGGGCGGCCGGGTCCATCGTTGAGGAGGTTCGTCGGCAGTTCCGCGAAAAGCCCGGGATCATGGAAGGCAAGGAACGGCCGGACTATGGCCGCGCCGTCGACCTTCTGACGAAGGCGGCGATCCGCGAGATGGTCGTCCCCTCGCTGCTGCCGGTGCTTGCACCTGTCGTCGTCTATTTTGGCGTGCTGCTTCTGTCGGGCTCGAAGGCCTCGGCCTTTGCAGCGCTTGGCGCATCGCTTCTCGGTGTCATCGTCAATGGCCTCTTCGTGGCGATCTCGATGACCTCGGGCGGCGGCGCGTGGGACAATGCCAAGAAGAGCTTCGAGGATGGTTTCGTCGACAAGAACGGCGACCGTCATCTGAAGGGATCGGATGCGCACAAGGCATCCGTCACCGGCGACACGGTGGGCGACCCCTACAAGGATACGGCCGGTCCGGCGGTGAACCCGGCGATCAAGATCACCAACATCGTGGCGCTGCTGCTGTTGGCGGTCCTCGCCTGATCGAACCACTGAAACGAAAAAGGCCCGCGAAACTTGGTTCCGCGGGCCTTTTGCTTTGTGATGGTGAACTACTTGCTGCCGAAGTCCTTGAACAGGCTCTTTGCGGCAGCTTGTCCGGCGCCCGGTCCGCTCAAGAGCTGGCCGAGGAAGCTCGTTTCCTTGCCGCCGGTCGGCGTCGTGCGCGACAGCATATCGAAGACCTTGCCGTCCTTCAGCGTATAATGGGCGAGCTGGCTGACAGTGCCTTCCTTGTCGAAGTAGACGGCAAGGATCGACTGGTCGATCAACTGAGGCTTCATGAAGGCGACGGGACGCTTGCGGGTCTGGGAAATGTAGTAGAACACTTCGTTGTCGAAGGTCGCGGTCGTGGAGGGCGTGCCGAGCGACAGCAGCACTTGTTCGCGGCTGGAGCCAACCGGAACGAGATTTAGCGTTTCTTGGTCAACCACGTAACCCTGATGAAGGACTTCACCGACATTGGCGGACTGGCAGGCTGAAAGGGTGAGACCGGCGATGGTAGCTACGGCGGCCACGCGGCCGAGGGTTTTAAAGTTTTTTCTCAAATACCGCTTCGTCAACGACAGCTCCCCTTGGAGAAACGATGGCAGATCCGCCATTGCAATTCGTGCCTGCTTCGGTAAACCAGCTTCGGCTGTCATGCAACAACGGGATGGGCGCTTGCGCGCATTTCGAGAAAGCCAAGCCCGAGCTTTGTGATGATTTTTGGACTGTTCAAAAGAAAAAGCGGCAACACGGTAATTGTCGAACGGCAGTATGCGCTGCTGACGTCGGCCGCGCGCCAACCCTATCTCTATACCGACCTCGATGTGCCGGACACGGTCATGGGGCGTTTCGAGATGCTGTCGGCGATGCTGATCCTTTACTTCCGCCGCACACGCGCCTCCGCAAGGCCCGGGCAGGAAATCGCCCAGGAGATCATCGACGCTTTCTTCGAGGACGTCGACCATTCGATCCGCGAGCTTGGCGTGGGCGATGCCGGCGTTCCGAAGAAGATGAAGAGGCTGGCCGGCATGTATTATGGTCGCCTCGAATCCTATGCGGCCGCGTTGGAGGCAAAGGATGGGGCGGCCTTGGCGGCGGCCTTGAAGCGCAACTTCCACCCGGAAGGGGGCGATGCCGCGCCCGCGATGGAGGCGCTTGCAGCCTACCTGCTGACCGTGGAGGCGAAACTCGCCGACGTTGGCGAAGAGGTTGTCGAGACCGGTCAGTTGCAGATTCCGTCTGCTGGAGCTTAATAGCGGTTATAAAGAGATAACAGCGTCGCGAACCGGAAGACGGGCGACGGCTGCATTCGCGAACGGGCGGCATCGATCGCCCTGGCGAGGAAGGATCCGATCATGAAAGACGATGGCCAGCCGGCCTTCTCCTATCCGGTGAGGGTGGGACACATCTCGGCGAACGCTGTCAGCGTTAAGCTTTCCGCAAACGAGCGCGAGCGTGCTGCTCTCGCGAAACTCTGGGGCGTCAATGATGTACTGTCGCTCGGCGCAGAACTGCAGATTGCACGCTGGAAGAAGGATGGCATCAAGATCAAGGGCGATGTGACGGCCCGCATCGTGCAAAGCTGCGTGGTGACACTCGAGCCCGTCGAGGCCGATATCCATGAGCCGGTCGAAGTGATCCTAGTACCCGAGGGATCGCGGCTCGCCCGCCAGGCGAGCAACGACGGCGGCGAGATGATTCTCGATCCGGATGGTCCCGACATTCCCGACACCTTCACCGGCGACACGATCGATGCCGGCGTCGTCGTCAGCGAGCAGGTGGCACTCGCGATCGATCCCTATCCGCGCAAGCCTGGCGCCACTTTCGGCGCGCGCATCGAGAGCACGGAGGCGGACGACAAGAAACCGAACCCGTTTGCGGTTCTGAAGGACTGGAAAAAGGACTGAGGCTCTGAAAGCCTCCTCTACAATTCGGTTGTCACGCAAAGGAAAAGCAGTATTTTGGCCCCAAACCGGCCAAAAGAGCCGCGAAGCGATCTGCCGCGTGCTTGGCTCAAGCGTCAGAAGCAACAATATGTATCGTCATTGCGTCCCGGTGAGTGCGCCACGACGGCACGTGTTGTGTGGCAGAAATGAAGGATAAGACACGCGTGGTCAGAATTTCACTTGACGTGATGGGTGGCGACTATGGTCCCGAAGTCGTCATCCCGGGCGCCGCAAGGGCGCTCGAGCGTCATCCGGACATCAAGTTCGTGTTGTTCGGCATCGAAGCGCAATGCGCGGACCTCCTGGAAAAATATCCGAAGCTCAAGGCCAGCAGCACCTTCCATGACTGCGAGCTCGCCGTCGCGATGGACGAGAAGCCGAGTCAGGCGCTTCGCCGCGGCCGCGGAAAATCGAGCATGTGGAAGGCGATCGACGCGATCAACGCCGGCGAGGCGGACGTCGTCGTTTCGGCCGGCAACACCGGCGCGCTGATGGCGATGTCGGTCTTCTGTCTGCGCACGATGCAAGGGATCCAGCGTCCGGCGATCGCCGCCATCTGGCCGACGCTGAAGGGCGAAAGCATCGTGCTGGACGTCGGGGCGACGATCGGTGCGGATGCGCAGCAACTCATGGATTTCGCGCTGATGGGCGGCGCCATGGCACGGGCGCTTTTCGAGATCGAACGGCCGACGGTTGGTCTTCTCAATGTTGGTGTCGAGGAAATCAAGGGACAGGAGGAGGTCAAGGAAGCTGGCCGCCTGATCCGTGAAGCCAATATCGATGGCTTTGACTACTACGGCTTCGTCGAGGGTGATGACATCGGCCGCGGAACGGTCGATGTGGTCGTGACCGAAGGTTTTTCCGGCAACATCGCGCTAAAGGCCGCCGAAGGCACCGCGCGCCAGATTGCCGAATATCTGCGCGCTGCAATGTCGCGTACCCTGCTTGCCAAGATCGGCTACATCCTGGCGAAGGGCGCGTTCGATCGCCTGCGCGAGAAGATGGATCCCAGGAAGGTCAATGGCGGGGTATTCCTTGGCCTCAATGGCGTCGTGATCAAGAGCCATGGTGGTGCGGATGCCGAGGGTTTCGCAGCCGCCATCGATGTCGGCTACGACATGGTGAAGAATGGCCTGAAGTCGAAGATCGAGCTCGATCTGGCGAAGTACCATGGTGCGGAACCGCCCCAGGCCCTTTCCGCCGGCATGAATGATGAGGTTTGAATAGATGATCCGTTCCGTCGTTCGCGGCTTCGGCGCAGCCTTGCCGAAGCGCGTTGTTACCAACCAGGAGCTGGAATCCAAAGTCGATACGTCCGATGAGTGGATTGTACAGCGCACGGGCATCCGGCAGCGCTACATCGCCGGCGAGGGCGAGACCACCGCGTCTCTCGGCGAAGCCGCGGCCCGCGCGGCACTCGCCAATGCCGGGCTCACGCCTGATGATATCGACGTCATCATCCTGGCGACCTCGACACCGGACAACACCTTTCCGGCAACGGCCGTCAACATCCAGGATCGCCTTGGCATGCGCCATGGTGCGGCTTTCGACTTGCAGGCCGTCTGCTCCGGTTTCGTCTATGCAGTGACGACGGCCGACGCCTATATCCGCGGCGGGCTTGCCAAGCGCGTTCTGGTGATCGGCTCGGAGACGTTCTCGCGCATTCTCGACTGGACCGACCGGACGACCTGCGTGCTCTTCGGCGACGGCGCCGGTGCCATCATCCTGGAGGCTGAGGAGGGAGAGGGTACGAACGCCGACCGTGGCGTGCTGACGGCGAAGCTCCGCTCCGACGGTGCTCATCGCGACAAGCTTTATGTTGACGGTGGTCCCTCGACCACGGGCACGGTCGGCCATCTCAAGATGGAAGGCCGCGAAGTCTTCAAGCACGCGGTCGGAATGATCACCGACGTGATCGAGGCCGCTTTCGAGGCGACCGGAACGACCGCGGAAGATCTGGACTGGCTGGTGCCGCACCAAGCTAACCGACGCATTATCGACGGCTCCGCCAAGAAGCTCGGCATCCCTCTCGACAAGGTTGTGGTGACGGTCGATCTGCATGGCAACACGTCTGCTGCCTCCATTCCGCTGGCCTTGAACGCGGCGGCAAGCGACGGGCGGATCAAGAAGGGTGACCTCGTCCTGCTCGAGGCCATGGGGGGTGGCTTCACCTGGGGCTCCGTGCTCCTCCGCTGGTAAAGAAATTGCTTAAGCAACAGGCGCTTGACCGCAAAAGGTAAGGGCAATAGTCTTCGGACGCTGATCGGCGTACCAGACGTTGGTGGGGGAAGATGAGCGGAAAAACAGTAACACGGGCGGACTTGGCTGAGTCGGTTTTTCGCAAGGTAGGTCTGTCACGAACAGAGTCTGCCGAACTGGTGGAAACCGTCATTGACGAAATATGCAACGCAATCGTGCGTGGCGAGAGCGTGAAGCTGTCTTCTTTCGCGACTTTTCAGGTCCGCGACAAGAACGAGCGCATCGGGCGAAACCCGAAGACCGGCGAGGAAGTGCCGATCTCGCCGCGGCGCGTCATGACCTTCAAGGCGTCCAACGTGCTCAAGCAACGGGTGCTGAAGGCCCATCTTAGCCGCAGGGCCAAGCAGAAGCCGGTATCTCCCGTCGCGTGAAGTCACGGCGTCAGCCACAAATGTGGTTGAAAACCCATCCATAAGCCGTTGAAATGGACCTGATTCGTGCCATCATCGGTATGATGTCGGTTCATTGCTGCTTGCGAGCGTGAGTCGCGTGACATGGATTGGGAGCCACATGGAAAAGAGCCCGGACGCTTTCCGCACCATCAGCGAGGTCGCCGACGATCTCGATCTGCCGCAGCATGTTCTGCGCTTCTGGGAAACCCGTTTCCAGCAGATCAAGCCGATGAAGCGCGGCGGCGGTCGACGGTATTACCGACCCGAGGATGTCGATCTCCTGAAGGGTATCCGGCACCTCCTCTATGACCACGGCTACACCATCAAGGGCGTCCAGAAGCTCTTGAAGACCAACGGCAACAAGTTCGTTGCCGCCATTGCCAGCGGTGATCTCGCGACCGTCGAGGCGCTTGCGGCATCGAGCAACGAGGAGCCGGCGCCGCCCAAGGCCGGCGTTTCGGAGGAGGATCAGATCGTCGGCCGCGCCAAGGCACCGGCGAGCCGCCGCTTCTTCTCGTTCGGCGGCGGCAGCGACGACGTGCCGGAGATCTCTCTCGGCAAATCGTCGTCTGTCGGCAAGGAAGATCGCGCCCTGCTTCAGGAGGCGCTCTACGATCTCCTGGAATGCAAGCGCCTGCTCGACCAGGTGCGCTGAGGCCGTCCGCGACGCCTGCGAGGCGCGCTTGGTCGACAACGCGTAACGCTTTCATGGCCTTAAGGAAATTCAGCCGTGACGCAGGCGCGTGGCGCTTGCGCGGTTGTGGGCGCGTTGCTGCCAGCCGAACATTCCAGCCGGAGCGATCGGCGAACATTCGTTCGATCGTCGGTTTGGGAGATTGGTAGGCGCCCCGCATCCAATTGCCTCGGCGCTGGGCAAAGGGGCAACCCACTCATGCATTGACGTGAGCGACTGAGAGACGCCTTACTGGGCCCGCGTTTTGTCGCTCACCCTACAGGTGCCGCGTTTTAGTAGGACATACGGAAACCACCGGGGCTCGCTGCGGAAACATCCGGTTCGGGATAAGGGCCGGTCCACTGCGCGTAGGTTGTGTTGGTCGAGCCGGAAGTCGCGCATCCGGACAGGGTCAGGACGACGAGTGCGGTCACGGCCATCAAAGATTTAAGAGGCATGGTTTTCTCCTAGAAGGGGAGGCTCCAGGCCTCGAGGGGCCAGTACCAAACTGTCCCTCAAATCGGTTGTGATGGCAAGCTCACGTTGCGTTAGGGACAACGTTTCGAGCGACGCGATTTCAGGTTTGGTGAAGGTTCTATTGCGACGCACGCGCATCGATCTCGGGGCGATGGTGGAGAAAGGCAGACTGATTTTCTCATCGGTCCTTGGCCGGCCCGCTTTTCCACGCCGGACATTTCTTTTTCATGCCGAGTTCGAAATTCCCGCTTGCGCTCTAAGCGCTGGTTATATAGGGGTTTCCTCGGTTCGGAGCGTAGCGCAGCCCGGTAGCGCACTTGACTGGGGGTCAAGGGGTCGTGGGTTCGAATCCCGCCGCTCCGACCATTTTCTCAATCCTCGATCCCCCATAGAGCGATTGATCTGCTTTCCACCATTATTCTATCCGCGCTACTCCGCCGGCTGAAGGATTGCTGGCACGCGGCGTCTGATGACCGTCCTCTTATAGAGCGTCTCGGTTTGATCGAGCATCACATCGAGGGTGAAGCGTTGTTTCCGGCTCCGGGCGACGGCAGACAGCTTTTCGAAAGTCTCCGCTGCAGCTGCCTTGACCATCGTCTTCGCAAGTAACGACGTGTCGTCGCTGTTCGGCAGGATGAAGCCGTTTTGGCCGTCCTCGATGACCGTGCGGGCACCGCCGATATCGGTGGCGATGATAGGTTTGCCGGCGGCCGCCCCTTCCAACATCACATAGGACATGGCCTCGTAGCGGCTCGGCATGACCAGAAGATCGAAAGCCGGTGCGGCCTGCGGTCCGGTGAAGGCCGAGGTCAGGTGCATGCGGTTCTGCAGTCCGCTTTCGGCGATCGCCTCGCGCAAGGTCCCTTCGAGTTCACCGGCGCCGACCATCACCAGATGGCTATTCTTCACCGAAGCGGCGACGCTCTTGAAGGCAGCGATGAGACGTTGCGGCGCCTTTTGCGCCGAAAGCCGGCCGATGAAGCCGAAGACAAAGGCATCCGGCGCGATCCCGAAGCTGGCGCGAATCGTTTGCGCCATCTCGCATGAGGGCGGGGCAACGCCGTTGACGATCACCGACGTCCGATCCTCGGGCATGTGCAGCGATAGGGCGTGACGGTATTCGTCTTCGGAAACGCAGATGAGCCGGTCGGTGAAGAAGCGGGCAAGGCCCCATTCTATCGTGCCATAGATCAGCCGGCCGCCGCGGCCGAGCCTGGGATCGAGGGTGCGAAAGGCGTGTGGGGTATAGAGGCGGGGAATGTGCGGACCGGGAAGCCGGATCCGGATCAGCGCACCGGCCTTGGAGCTGTGGCCATGGATGATGTCGAAGCCGCCGCCGCGAATGATGCGCCGCAGTTCGAGGAAGGAGGCGAGATCCCACGGACCCGGCGCCCGCTTCATGTTGACGGCGTGGACGGCGGGCAGGCCGACCGCCTTCAACTCGCGCACGAAACCTTCCTCGGCCCGCACCGGCGAATAGACTGCCTCCACATGATGCCCGCGTTGGTGCATGCCGCGGCAGAGGTCGAGAAAGTGTCGACCCGAGCCGCCACCGCTCGGTTCCAGAACCTGAAGGAGGCGCAAGGGGAGGGCCGGTCGCCGGCCCGGAACGAAGTGTTCCATGATCAGGAGCTCCAGCCGGCACGCGCTTGCCGGCGATGACGATATTCGAGAGCGGCACATCCCCAGATGATTCCGAGGAGCAGGTAGAAATGACGCCAGTGATCGGTGTCGATGACGTTGCCGACGCCGACATGGCCGAGGACGGCAACCCAGGCAATCATCAGGTAGGTTTGCCAGGGGCGGTTGAGCAGCAGGAAGCGGAAGCCGAGCGAAAGCGTCCAGATGATGAGCGTCACATAGCTGATGAAGCCGAGCCAGCCATAGGAGGTCAGCGACTTCAGCCAGACGTTGTGCTCGTCTTCGGGGAAGATCGTGCTGAAGACCATGGGGCCGATGCCGAGAGGCTTCTCCATCGACATCAGGAAGCCCAGGCGATGGCGGTCGAAACGGCCGAGATGCCCGCCGTCATAATCCTGCACGAGTTGCGATCGGCTGGAAAAGAGCGTTGCGACCTGCTCGGATTGAAGGGCGGCAAGAAGAGCGCCGACGACCAGGAGTGCGCCCACGAGCGCCAGGGCGAGGATCCTGAGACGAAAGAGGCCGCTGCGTTCCCTGAGCAGCATGACGAAGACGAAGGCGACGACGCAGAAGAGATTGAGCGCCCAGGCGGCACGCGAAAACGACAGGAAGACACCAAGGGCGAGGATCAGCAATGCGGCGATCTTCGGCGGCGCTTTCCGGATCGGCTGCGTCAGGATGCCGTGGATCAGATACATGGCCGGCACCGAGAGAAACGGCCCGAACACGTTGGGATCCTGAAAGGCGCCCTTGGCGCGACCGTAGAGCGTGAAGTTCTCCGCGCCCGGAACGGCGCCGAAATAGCCGAGGATGCCAAGCAGCGCGGTAATGATGGCCGCGACCGTCCACGCATTGAAGATCAGCCTCAGCCGCTCATGACGGTCTTCTATGATCGCAGCATAGAAGATCGACGACAGCGCAAGAAATCCGGAAACCGCCATGTACATCGGCCCCTTGCTCAGGTCGACCATGACCGTCAAGGACAGGATGCCGCCTACCATGAACAGCGTCAGAAGCGTGAGCAGGGGCGCGATGCTGCGTGAAATCTTGAGCCCGAAGAGCGCCCAGAGCCCGATGAGTGCGATGAGGAACAATTCGTAGGGCGCGGGCTCGAAGATGACGAAGCCGGAAAGAAACACGGCGAACGCCACCAGACCCGAGCCGAGCAGCGAGAGCGCTGCAAGCTGAGGACGTGCGATCGGAAACCGGCCTGTCTCGACGGTGCTCAATAGGCGTTCTCGGTGTTGAGGAGACGGAATGGCGTCAGGAACAGGATCCTGAGATCGAAGAGAAGCGACCAGTTTTCGATGTAGTAGAGGTCGAAGGCCGTGCGCAGGCGGATCTTCTCGTCATTGTCGATCTCGCCGCGCCAGCCATTGATCTGTGCCCAGCCGGTAACGCCGGGCTTGACGCGATGGCGCGCGAAATAGCCTTCGACGACGTCGGAATAGGTCCGGTTCTGGGTCTGCGCCAGCACGGCGTGCGGGCGCGGCCCCACGAGCGACAGTTCGCCTTTCAGCACGTTGAAAATCTGCGGCAACTCATCGATCGACGACTTGCGAATGAAGCGGCCGACCGGCGTTACGCGAGGATCGCCCCTGGTCACGGCGTTGCGTGCCGAGTGATCGCTCATATGCGTATACATCGAGCGGAACTTGTAGACCTCGATGGTCTCGTTGTTGAAGCCGTGCCGCTTCTGCTTGAAGATGATCGGGCCGGGAGAGGTGGCTTTGACGGCAATGGCGGCGCCCAGCATGATCGGCCACAGGAGCACCAGGGCGACTAGGCTGAAGAAGATGTCGAAGCCGCGCTTGGCGACGGAGTCCCAGTCGGCGATCGGTTTGTCGAAAATGTCGAGCATGGGCACGTCGCCGACATGGGAATAGCTGCGCGGACGGAAGCGCAGATTGTTGGCGTGGGCGGCGAGCCGGATGTCGACCGGCAGGATCCAGAGTTTCTTGAGGAGTTCGAGAATGCGCTTTTCGGCCGTCAGCGGCAGCGAGATGATCAGCATGTCGATGCGCGCCAGACGCGCGAATTCCACGAGTTCGTTGACCGTTCCCAGTTTCGGATAGCCGGCGATGACGTTGGGCGAGCGCCGCTCGTCGCGATCGTCGAAAATGCCGCAGATACGGATGTCGTTGTCGGGTTGATCCTCAAGCGTGCGGATCAGGTCCTTCGCCGGCTGGCCGCCGCCAACGACGACGGCGCGCCGTTCCATCGTGCCGTTGCGGGCCCAGTGACGGATGGAATAGGCGATGAAGGCGCGCTCGGCGAGGAGAAAGAGCGCGCCACCGACGAACCAGCCGCCGAACCAGACGCGGGAATACTGGTGGCCGGATTTCAGGAAGAAGAGGGCGATGGCGATGCCACCAAAGGCGACCGCCCAGGCCGCGAGAATACGCGGCATCACCCGCAGCCAGGCACGCAGTGCCGGAATCTGATAGGTGTCGGCAATCTGCATCGCGGCAACCGCCAGCGCCGAGCCCCCCACCAGGATCGCCAGATAGAGCGGCAAGTGGTCGAAGCCCGGTTGAACATAAAGTGCGTTGATTGCGTAGCCGATGGCAAAGAGCGCACTGAACTCGAACAGCCGCATCAGTCCCATGATCATGGCCGGCGAATAGGTGTCCGCCCGGAACTGTTCGGCGATTTGGCGCGCCAGCGGATTGAGCTCCGCGGTCGGCCCGTCGCTCGGCATCTCGCCGGGCGCCCGGGCGCGGATTTCCGAAATCTTCTTGCGAAGCACTTCCGGATCGAATGAACCCGGGTGATCAATCTTGTTCATGGCTGTCTTCCGGCGCTGAAGTCCTCCGCCCGGATAGCAGAAAGCCACTAAGAAACGCTTACGTTGTAGATGACACGCTATCCGTGGATGGCTGGTAACGGCACAATTCCCGATAGAGGTCCAGCATCTCGGACGACATGACCGAAGCGGCGAAGCGCGATTTGAACGTGTTCGGCTCAGGCATGACCCGCACTGCCCAGTCCCTTTCGCTGATCGAGCGCGCCATGATGGCGGCCAGCGATTGGACGTCGGCCGGTTCTGCAAGCGCACTGCTGTCGGGCCCAAGTATCTCCGGGATGCCGCCGACACGGCTGGCGATGACCGGTTTTCTCGCCGCGAGTGCTTCGAGGACGATATAGGGCATGGACTCGGCGCGGGAGGGAACGACGATATTGCGAGCCAGCGTAAATGCTTCGCGGGTCTTCATCGCCGGCTGCATCTTGATGCGGCGGCCGAGGCCCTGCTGCAGCATCAGTTCACCATATTCCTGCTGTTGCGGGCCGTCGCCGATCATCAAAGCCGAGAGGGGCCGTCCGACGAGGCGTTCGGTCCGAGCGAAGGCCTCCACAAACAAATCGGGACCCTTCAGGTCCCGCATCATGCCGATATAGAGAAAATCGGCCGCATCCGGCCGGGGGGAGATCACTTCGAACTCCCCGTCGTCTATGCCGTTGTAGATCAGTTCGTGCCGGACGTGTGGCGCCCCGACCTTGGTGAAATAGGTCTGGCGTTCGAAGTCGCAGACGAAAACGAGGGCATCCGCCAGCCGCTCCTGAATCCGTTCCAGCGGGAAGATGAGCCGGCCGATCAGGGAGCGGCGGCGATAGTGGAGGCTCCCTCCATGCGGTGAATAGAGGCGGGCTACGCGATACCTGTTGACCCGCAAGGCTGAACCGATGAGGCGGGCGATGGCGCCACCCTTGGCGCCGTGCCCATGCAACACATCCGGTCGCAAACTTCTGATTTCCTTGTAGCCGCGCCACAGCGCGGCAACATCCGACGGCCCGATTGAGCGGTGAATCGGCATGCGGACGAGGCCGAGCGCCAGATAGGGCCGGATCTCGTCGAACAGTGAATCCTCGTGGCTACCCCCGGTGGTGCTGTCACAGAGAATGCCGACCTCGTGGCCGGCGCGGGCATGCGCCTCGGCGAGATCGCGCACATGGCGGAAAATTCCGCCGACCGGCGACCTGAAGCAATGAATGATGCGCAGGGGACGCTGTGGCTGCATCGAGATCAGAACAGGCGTTCGCGGACGTAGATCGTATCGCCGGCGAGAACCGCGTCGGTGATCGGAACCCGGCCAGTGATGATGCGGCCGTTTATCCTCCGGGTAATGTCGGCATTGGATTGGTTGGCGCGCGGCGAGAAACCGCCAGCGACCGCAATCGCATTCTGCACGGTCATCCCAGGCACATAGGCATATTGTCCAGCCTGGCCGACTTCACCCATGATGAAGACCGAACGGTAGCGATCGACCTCGATCGTCACGTCGGGGTCGCGCAGGTACCCCTGCCGCAACTTGGCGGCGATCATGCCTTCGAGCTCGGGCAAAGTCTTGCCGCGCGAGGCGACCGTGCCGATCAGCGGGAAGGCGACATATCCGGCCTGATCGACCGTATAGGTGCCGCTGAGGCCCGCCTGTTCGAAGACGTTGATGCGCAGGCGATCGCCGCTGTCGAGGCGATAGGGTTGGATGGTAGCTTCGCTGAAAGCTTTCGGCGCCGGCTGATAACTTGTGCAACCGCTGAGCAACATCGACAGCACTGCCGCCGTGATCGCGAGACCCGTCTTGATAGCTGCGGTTGACATGCGGTTCATAGGCTCCGGAAACGACCCACCTTTTCAGACGTTATCGAACCGTTAGGGTTAATAGGCGGTAAACTCGCGGTAGAATTTTTGCGATGTATCGCTGTGGCGGAGAGGGAGTTATCGTCCGGAAGTTGATCCTATTAACCCTTGCGTTACCATGTTCCTTTACCCTCCGGCAAAATTTGAAGGTTCGGAGCCAGTAGCATGTCGGGAAACGGCAGCGGTCAACAGGATGTGCATATCGACCTCGGCGGCCTGTTTCGCGCTGTCTGGGATCGGCGCGTCAAGGTGCTGCTCGCAACTGCCGGTGTGGCGGCACTCGCCTTCGGTGCCACGAAGATGATTGCGCCGGACTATCAGAGCGAAACTCGCGTACTCATTGAATCCCGTGAGCCGGAATTCAGCGGCCCGAACCAGGTGTCGCAGGCCGGGGCCGATCGCGTTTTCGACGAGTCCGGCATCTCGAGCCAGGTGCAGGTGCTCCGTTCCGCCGACCTCATCAAACAGGTTGCGCGCAACATGAAGCTCCATGAGCTCAAGGAATTCGATCCGTCGGCCGCGCCGTCGGCGCTTTCGGATCTTCTCGTCATGCTCGGCCTCAAGAAGAACCCCTTGGAAATGCCACCCGAGGAGAGGGTGCTCAAGGAATTCAACGACAAGCTCCAAGTCTATCAGGTCGAGAAGTCGCGCGTGATCGCGATCAGCTTCACCTCGAAGGATCGGCAGCTTGCGGCCGCGGTTCCGAACGAGATGGCGAAGGTCTACCTTGCGCTTCAAAGCGGCGCGAAGCTCGACACCAATTCCGAGGCCTCCCGCTGGCTCGAGCCGGAGATCGCCAATCTGCGCGAGAAGGTGCGGGATGCGGAGGCAAAAGTTGCCGCCTACCGCGCTTCGTCCGATCTGTTGCCGACGGGCGAGACGACAAATTTCGCAACACGGCAACTGACGGATATCTCGACCGAGCTTGCCCGCGTCCGCGGTGAACGTGCCAACGCGGAAGCGCGGGCTGCGGGCGTGCGCTCGGCGCTTGCGAGCGGCCGGGCACCGGACACGATCACCGATGTCGTCGGGTCGCAGATGATCCAGCGGCTCAAGGAGACCGAGGCAAACCTGCAGGCACAGGTCGCCGATCTCTCGACCACGTTGCTGGACGGTCATCCGCGCCTTAAGGCGTTGAAGTCGCAACTTGAAGGCATCCGCGGACAGATTCGCACGGAGACGCGCAGGATTCTGACGAGCCTCGAAAACGAGGCGAAGGTCGGTGAACTGCGTGAACAGCAACTCGTCCAGCAACTCAACGCGCTGAAGGCTCAATCCGCGCAGGCCGGCGAGGAAGAGGTGGGCCTGCGCGCGCTCGAGCGCGAAGCGACTGCCCAGCGGCAACTGCTCGAGACCTATCTGGCGCGTTACCGGGAGGCGACGTCGCGCACGGTCGAGAACGCGACACCGGCCGATGCACGTGTGATTTCAAACGCGGTGGTCCCGACGAGCGCCAGTTTCCCGAAGGTGCTGCCGATCACGATCGTTGCCGCTCTCGCGACGTTCCTCTTGAGCTGCGTCGTGATCATGCTTGGCGAATTGTTCAGCGGCCGGGCGCTGCGGCCGGTCTCGGCAACCGGCGAGCGGCTGGCACCGGTTCGCCCAAGGCCAGCCTTGGCTGCAAGCGCCGCTGACATCCCGGTCGTTGCAGCGGGCACCTCGCCCGAGGTAGCGCCCATGGCCGATGGCGATGCTGTCGACCTGCTGCCCGCGGCGCCAGCGTCGGATACAGACGCGGACGCCGCGGAAGCAGCCGCCGAACCGGATTTCTCGATCGAAGCGGTGGCGGAGCATCTGCGCGCCACCGGCGTGCGCGTCGCGATTTCGGTATCGCCTGGCGGAGACGAAGGATCGACCGCAACGGTGATGCTGGCACGCCTGCTGGCCGAGGATGGCGTGAAGGTGGTGCTGATCGACCTGACCGGCTCGGCCTGCCCGACGCGTCTGATGGCGCGCTCGGCCCAGCTTTCCGGCATTACCAACCTGCTGGCGGGTGAGGTGCCCTTCACCGATACGATCCATGCCGACCGCTTCTCCGACGCCCACATCATCCCCCAGGGCGATGCCGACCCGCGGCAGGCGATGCGCGGCATCGAACGGTTGAAGATGATCATCGACGCCCTGACCAACGCCTATGATCTCGTTCTGGTCGAGTGTGGTCCGGCCGACGAGATGGCCGTCGAGAAGATTGCCGGACGCGATGGCGCAGAGATCATCCTCTCGGCACCGTCGGTCAGCGATGAACGCATCGTCGAGGTTCTGACCGGCTTTGGTGCGGCTGGCTATCGCGACATCGTCCTCATGACCGGGCAGGCAGAGACCGATCCGGACTATCCGGACCGAGATGCCGCGTGACGGACGACGGCGTGCCGACTGCGGGAAATCAACGCGGTCCGCACGGCGATGCTGTTTTCAGTACCTCAGTCGGGGGCGCCTTGTGTATCGACTTTGCCTTGTCTGAACCGCCTCGCTCGCTGCAGGCGAGCGTAAACCGCCTTGTTCGACTTCGCTGCAACCTTTGCCCGCACGACGAGGTAATGGCGCAGGACGGCAAGGTGCCCCCAAAACGTCACCGGTAATGCAATGTCACGCAACGGCGTCTCGATCGTGCACCAGGATCGCTTGTAGGGTTGGTCACCGACGCCGAAATCGAAGAGGCGCAGGCCTTGCGCCGAGAGGCGCTCGATCATCCGATAGAACAACAATTCACCCGGGCTTGCATCGCCCGCCAGCGCCTCGTCGATCGAGCCGAATTGGCAGATGACATGGTCGCCTTTCAGCGAAAGCCCGGCGATGGCAACCACCTGTCCGTCATGTTCACCCTTGAGCCGGATGGCGTTGAGCTGCATGAGTTGCGGGTCGCCGTCCTGACGGGAGGCAAGCGCATGGAAGAAGGCCTGTGTCTCGGCGTCCTGGAAGACATCGGGAAGGCCGAGTGTTGCAAATCGGGTCGCCTTCTGCCGGAAGAAGGTGTCGAGCAGCGCCTGCGTTTCGCCGGGAGTTCGGGCGATCACGTAGTCGTAGCCGCCCATTTCCGCCAACCGTCGCTCGGAGATGCGCATCTTCTTGCGGCGGCGCTTCGCATTGATCTGCGCCAGGGTGAGCTGGATGCTTCCGAGGAGGGGGAGCTGGAACGAAGAGTTGGGGTTTGCGACGCCAGGAAGTGTGGCGAAGGGGCTGACACCGCCACGCCACTCGCTTGGTATCCGTTCGATTATGAGGACATCGGCGAAGCCATGTAGCGCCCTTGTGATGTCGCGAGCCAAGGCCTGGGCCAGCGCCGGCGTGAACGCCGCCGAGATGTCGGCGGCAAAGAGCCCGGTGTTGAGGTTGCTGTGTTCCGTTCCGATCAGGCGGGCGGTTCGAAACAGGCGCCCGCGCCTGAGTTCCAGCGGCAGAATGAGGAAAAGCTCGCCATCGAACGCTACGCGCAGCAGCAAGAGATCGCTGCCGTGAGTTTCCGCCCAGGCGCGGCACCAGTCATAGGCGTGATGCAGCGAATTACCGGCGAGGCTGTCGAGTGCACGCCATTCGGACTCCAGCGGCTCCATGGTGCGATGGACCGAAATCGCGAAGCGGCCCGTGGCATCGGCCGGACCGACACGCAGGGATGCGCGCGGGCGACGGTCGCCGGAGCCTTCCATGGTGAGGTCGGAGTTCGTCATCGAGGGTGCCATCCGGTGCCTGTTGCCGAGCGATTGAACCTCAAGTCCGCTATGATCCGTTTAATGCGGCAACTCTCATGAACTGCATTCGAGAATAACCGGGGAATGCGGTTAGCAAAGCGTGAAACGAGCGGGCATCTCGCGACCCAACCGATCAATCGAGAAAACCTGTGGCCAGTGCCTTTGCCCATTCCAGCCGGTTGCGGCTGGCCGCGAGCCGGGACATCGCCATCCAATCATAGGGAACGTTGCGGAAGGTGACGCCCCACCCTGCGGCCGATTGCTCGATGATCGCGTAGCGCGCATCCGGAGAGCCCGCCTCGACCTTGTGCGGCATGGGCTGGTCGTCGTCATATCCGGGGCAACCGACGCTGCCGGGATTGATGACGAGGCGTCCGTCGGAGAGGCGGACGGCGCGTTGGATGTGGGTGTGACCGCAGAGGATCACCGGATACTCGATGCCGGCGGCCGGAGCCTCGATCGCTGAACGCGCCGCCATGTGGACGATGCCGCCAGCGCTCAGGGCCTCGAGCCAATAGGCCTCGTCGTTTTCCGGCGTCGCATGGCACAGGAAGAATGTGTTCTTGTAAACCAGCGTCGCGGGCAAAGTGGCGAGCCATTCGCGGTGTCGCGGCTGCAATTCGTCGTGAGCGGCGCGATCGGACAACCCCATGTGCGAGGGATCGACGGTCAGCAGATAGCGATCGTGATTGCCGCGGATCGACGGCATCGCCCGCTCGATCAGAATGTCGGCGGTGCGGGCGGCATTGAGCGGGCCGCTCAGGTGATCGCCAAGATTGACGATGTCGCGAATGCCCAGCGCATCGATGTCGGCGAGCACCGCTTCGAGCGCGAGATCGTTGCCGTGAATGTCGGAAATGACCGCAAGTCTCATCTATGACCCTCCGGTGGGTGCGGCGCCTACTGCATGTCTCCCTTGATTTAAGGACAAAGACATGCAGCAATTCAAAGTCGTACAGCGACCTTTGCGCGTCTGATAAGACGCGCGGCGCTGTAGGGGATCAGCGATCCTTGGCGGGCTTTTCCATCCATTTGATGATCAGCATGGCTGGCAATATCCAGAGCAAGCCGGTGAAGAAGAAATAGGCGAGATGCGCCCACCAGGGCGACGCGCCCAGCAGCAGCGAGGCGAAGGTGACGGCGGCAAGCGCATAAACGACGACGAGGATGATGATCAGGATTGTGCCGATCAGCTTTCTGAGGCGTACGGGCATTTCACATCTTTCAGGTGGCTTACAGGGGCAAGGAGGCCGCGACGGCATGCCGCAAAGGTTTCGGTCTTGTTTTGCATGCCGCTCTGGTGCAAATCAACGGCTTTCCGAGAGGTGCGACCGTTGATCCGTCCGGTCGCTCCGCCGACAACCCTGCAATACCAGAGGGAAAATGATGGCCGGCGTCGAATTGGCGACAGAACAGATGCTTCGAAACGAGATCGGCAGGACCGACCGTAACCGGCAGCAAATCCGCGGCTGGCTGGCGGTGGTGCTTTTCACGCTCTTTACGCTCGTGCTTGTCGGTGGTGCAACACGCCTTACGGAATCCGGCCTGTCGATCACCGAATGGAAGCCGATCCATGGCGTCATCCCGCCGCTTTCGGCCGAGGAATGGGAAGAAGAGTTCCAACTCTACCAGCGCATTCCGCAATATCAGCAGATGAACAACGGCATGACGGTCGACGAATTCAAGACGATCTTCTGGTGGGAATGGGCGCACCGGCTGCTGGCCCGTACCATCGGCTTGATCTTCGCCCTGCCGCTCGCGTTCTTCTGGTTGACCGGGCGGGTCGAGCGTAAGCTCCGGATGCCGCTTCTCGGCATTTTGGCGCTCGGCGGCTTTCAAGGCTTCATCGGATGGTGGATGGTTTCCTCCGGCCTCGCCGAGCGCACCGAGGTCAGCCAGTACCGGCTGGCAACGCACCTCGTCATCGCCTGTCTGATCTTCGCCTCTTGCATGTGGATCTTCCGCGGGCTCAGTTCACACTCCGACGACGCCGCGCCCACCGACCGTTCGCGCAAGATGGCGATGATCATCGCGATCTTCAGCCAGTTCCAGATCTATCTCGGCGCGCTCGTCGCCGGCCTCGATGCCGGCCTCAGCTACAATACCTGGCCGCTGATGGATGGCGCGCTCGTCCCGCAGGATCTGTTCCTGCAGCAGCCCTGGTGGATCAATCTCTTCGAGAACCCGAAGACGGTGCAGTTCGTTCACCGGATCGGCGCCTATGTGCTGTTCTCCTTCGCGCTGATGCACATGATCGCCTCATTGAGGGCTGCCCCGGAAACCACCCATGCACGGCGCTCGGTGCTTCTGTTCCTGCTCGTCTCGGTCCAGGCCGCCATCGGCATCGCCACGCTGGTGTTGCAGGTGCCGATCGGCTGGGGCGTGCTGCACCAGGGCGGCGCCCTCGTCGTGCTCGGCTTCGCCATCGCCCACTGGCGCGGCTTCTACGGCGAATATCCGCGGCCGACGGCGATCAAGTATCGCGACTGACGTTCCACCGAAGCGATGAAACAAAGGACCCCGGCGAGCGGCTCGCCGGGGTCCTTTGCGTTTCAAGTGAAGATTGCCGTTTAGGCCGACAGCATCAGGTCCATGTTCTGGACGGCCGCGCCCGAGGCGCCCTTGCCGAGATTATCGAGCAGGGCGACGAGGTTCACGTGATTGCCGCCGCTGGTGCCGAAGACGAAGAGCTTCATCGTGTCCTTGCCGGCAAGCTCGGTCGCGTCGATGCGTGCGAGCTTTTCGCTTTCCGCAAGCGGCACGACCTCGACGATCGACTGACCGGCATAGTGCTCGACCAGCGCCGCGTGCACCGTCTCCAGCGTCGCGCCGGCGGCAAGATCTTCGAGGTAGAGCGGGACCTGGACAATCATGCCCTGCGCGAACTTGCCGACCGAGGGGGCGAAAATCGGAGCCCGGTCGAGCAGGCCATGCATCTTCATCTCGGGCACGTGCTTGTGCTTGAGCGGCAGGCCGTAGAGGAAGTGCGGTGCGCTGATGTGGTCCGGATTGGCCTCGTCCTCTATCTGCGCGATCATCTGCTTGCCGCCGCCGGTATAACCGGAAACCGCGTTGACCGTGACCGGATAGCCGTCCGGGAGGATGCCGGCCTGGCGCAGCGGCCGGATCACGCCGATCGCGCCGGTCGGATAGCAGCCGGGATTGGCGACATGGCGGGCGTCGCGGATCTTCTCCGGCTGCGCCTTGTCCATTTCGGCAAAGCCATAGGCCCAGTCGGGCGCAATGCGGTGCGCGGTCGACGTGTCGATGATGCGCACCTTGTTGTTGCCGGCGACCATCGCAACCGCTTCGCGCGAGGCATCGTCCGGCAGGCAGAGGATGGCGATGTCGGCGTCGTTCAGGAGATCTTCGCGCATCGCGGCGTTGCGTCGTTCTGCTTCCGGTATGGAAAGCAGTTCCAGATCGCTACGGCCGGCCATGCGCGTGCGGATCTGCAGGCCCGTGGTGCCGTGTTCGCCATCGATGAAGATCTTCGGTTTCATGATTTTCCCGTTCTGCCAGTAGGTTAGAGGTCGTTCCGGAATCACTCTGGCATAGAATTGAATCATTTTCTCAACAGGCGGGCGGATCACCGCCAAGCCTGTCAGTTTCTATACAAGCAGCCGCCCTTCGTCGCAACGGCGGCGCTTGCCTTCAGCGCAGCGGCGCGCGCTCTGCGAGCTTTTCCGCATGCAGCCCCAGCATGTACATCGCGACGGTCGCGCCGGCGATCGCGGTGATATCGGCATGATCGTAGGCGGGCGCCACTTCCACGATGTCGCTGCCGACGACCGTCAGCGCGCCGAGCTTGCGCAGCACCGAGAGGATCTTGGCGCTCGACGGGCCCCCGGCGACCGGCGTGCCGGTGCCGGGCGCATAGGCCGGGTCGAGGCAGTCGATGTCGAAGGTGAGATAGGCCTTCCGCTCGCCCACCTGCCGGATGATCGTCTCGGCGATCTCGGTCGCGCTCATTTCCTCGACGTCATAACCATAGAGGATACGAATGCCGCAATCTTCCGGCGCGTGGGTGCGGATGCCGATCTGGATCGAGGCGTCGGTGTCGATCAGGCCCTCGCGCGCGGCACGACCGACGAAGGAGCCGTGATCGATGCGGCCGCGCTCGTCCGGCCAGGTGTCCTGGTGGGCATCGAACTGCACGAGGGCGAGGGGGCCGTGGATGGCCGCATGCGCCTTCAGGATCGGGTAGGTGACGAAGTGGTCGCCGCCGAGCGTCTGCAGATAGGCGCCGCTCCTGAGAATCTTGGCGGCCTCGCGCTCGATCGTTGCCGGCGTCTTCGAATGGTTGCCGTAGTCGAGCAGGCAGTCGCCGTAGTCGATCGTGGCCATCTCCGAGAAGAGATCACGCTCGAAGGGGTATTGCGGATCGTTGTCGAAGATCGCCGAAGCGCGCCGGATCGCCTGTGGCCCAAAGCGAGCGCCGGGGCGGTTCGAGGTCGCGGCATCAAAAGGGATGCCCCAGACGACGGCATCGACGCCCTTCAACTGCTTCGAGTATTTGCGCCGCATGAAGGAGAGAATGCCGGCATGCGTCGGGTCGGATGCCGCTGATGTCAGTGAACGCGCCGTCAGCGCATGATCGATTGTCCTGTTGGCCATAGCCCGCCTCTGCTCCAGGGCGGGATAGGCGCACTCCGTGCACGCATCCCGCTCCAACGTGTGGTGGCGAGACGTTGGACAATCGCAGCCGGCAAGGCAAGGCCCCTGCCGGCCGAATCTTCCGCGATTACGAGGCCTTGGCCTCGTAAGTTGGAGCGAAGTCGCCAAGCGCCTTCGCTTCGGTGATGCGCGCGGCGACATCCTCCTCGATGATCGTTTCGAGCTGCGCGAAGCTGTCGATCACGTAATAGATCGGCTGCACGATATCGATGCGATAGGGCGTGCGCAGCACGGTCATCAGGTCGAACGGACGGAATTCGATGCCAGGGGTCTCCATGGCATTTCGTGTCTCGTTCGGCGAAGATACGATGCCGGCACCATAGCAGCGACGGCCCTTCGGCGTGTTGATCAGACCGAACTCGACCGTGAACCAAAAGATCCGGAACATGTGCCACGAATAGCCCTTGCCGAGCGACACAGCCTTTTCGCCGAAGCGACGGACGAAATTGGCGTAGCTCTGGTTGGTAAGCAGCGGGCAATGGCCGAAGACTTCGTGGAAGATATCGGGCTCTTCGATGTAGTCGATATGTTCGCGCCGCCGAATGAAGGTCGCCAGCGGAAACTTGCCCTGGGACAGGAGCTCGTAGAAGCGCGACGGCGGAATGAGGGCGGGAACGCCTTCCACACCGAAGCCGGTGGTCTCGGCCAACCGGCGGTTCACGTCCTTCAGCTGCGGCACGTGATCGGGGCCGAGGTTGAGCGTCCTTGCGCCTTCCAGATATTCGTCGCAAGCCTTGTCGGCCAGAAGCTTCATCTGCCGCTGATAGAGCTCGCCCCAGATCGCATCCTCTTCCGGGGTGTAGAGATAGGTGCCGTCAGGCTCGGGCAGCTTGGCGGTATAAGTGCTTTCCTTGGTCATGACGCCTCCTCGCTCGTCAGAACAACGTCTCCTGTTGCAATTGTATCGCGATTGGAGCGAGTATTTGTTTCACAGTTGCCAGGCTGTGGACTGTCTGCGGGAGAAAATTTCGATATGACGTCCGATGTGAAAGAAAATCTTCAGCCATTGCGAAAGCTGTTGCGGCTGATTCAGGCCGATTGCGGCCAGTCTCTTTCGGAACTGGCGGAAAAGGCCGGCATGTCGCAAAGTTCGGCCTGGCGGCGCCTGCAGGAACTGGAAGGCGATGGTGTCATCCGCAAGCGCGTGGCGCTGCTCGATCCAGCAAAGCTCGATCTCAAACTCTGCATCATCGCCCACGTGACGCTCGAGGACCATCACGACGAAGCGATCGCGGCCTTCTCGGCGGTGGTGCGCGACCGGCCGGAAATCATGGAGTGCTACGCTCTGTCGGGTACGTTCGACTACATGCTGAAGATCCGCGCGGCCGACGTCGAAAGCTACGACGCCTTCATGACGCGGTATCTGATGCGCAATCCGCATGTGCGCACGGTCGTATCGAGTTTCGTATTGCGTGAACTCAAGTCGACGACCGAATTGCCGATCTGAAGCGGCTCAAAGAGAGCGCTGCACGGAGCCGCGTCGTTTAAGTGCGCTCGAATCCGTACTGCCGTTCGATCTTGCCGACCCGCACCTGATAATCCTCGTACCAGCGCTCGCGGCCCATCCGCTGGGCGGCAAGGTGGCGGACATTGCCTTTCCATGCCGTGATGCTCTCTTCGTCCACCCAGTAGGAATTGGTGATGCCGAAGCCATCGGCGCCGCGCACGCTTTCGAGGCCGAGAAAGCCGGGCTGTTCGCGGGCAAGCCTCTCCATCTCCGTGCCCATGTTGTCGTAGCCGTTGTCGCCGGCCGTGCGCCGTGAGGAGAAGGTGACGATGTAATAGGGAGGCGCTGGGGTCTTGGCGACGGGAGAGTTTGTCATTCGCTATGCCTCGGAAGGTCGACCTTGTGGGATGTTATGCCGGCGACGATAACTAAAAAAGGCGGAGCAAAGCCCCGCCTTTCCAGTGTCGCAGTTTGGAGGCGATTAACGCTTCGAGAACTGGAACGAACGACGTGCCTTCGCACGGCCGTACTTCTTGCGCTCGACCACACGGCTGTCGCGGGTGAGGAAGCCGCCGCGCTTCAGAACGGAGCGAAGGCCCGGTTCGAAGTAGGTCAGCGCCTTGGCAATGCCGTGGCGAACGGCACCGGCCTGGCCGGAGAGACCACCGCCAGCAACGGTCGCGTCGATGTCGAACTGGCCGTCACGGGCAGCAGCGACGATCGGCTGCTGCAGGATCATCTGCAGAACCGGACGGGCGAAGTAAGCCGAGTAGGGCTTGCCGTTGATGGTGATCTTGCCGGAGCCCGGCTTGACCCATACGCGGGCGACAGCGTCCTTACGCTTGCCGGTCGCGTAGGAGCGACCCTGGGCGTCGACCTTCTTGACGTGAACCGGAGCAGCCGGTTCCGCGGTCGTGGCGATGTCCTTGAGAGCGGAAAGGTCAGCCATTATCAGGCGCTCCTTGTGTTCTTGCTGTTCAGCTTGGCGACGTCGAGGACGGTCGGCTGCTGTGCTTCATGCGGGTGGTTGGCGCCTGCGTAAACGCGCAGGTTCTTCATCTGGCGACGGCCGAGCGGACCACGCGGAACCATGCGCTCGACGGCCTTCTCGATGACGCGCTCCGGGAAGCGGCCTTCGATGATCTGGCGAGCGGTGCGCTCCTTGATGCCGCCGGGGTAGCCGGTGTGCCAGTAGTACTTCTTGTCGGTGTACTTCTTGCCCGTCAGAACTGCCTTCTCGGCGTTGATGACGATGACATTGTCGCCGTCGTCAACATGCGGGGTGAAGGTAGCTTTGTGCTTGCCGCGCAGGCGGTTTGCGATGATGGAAGCGAGGCGACCGACAACGAGGCCTTCGGCGTCGATGATGATCCACTTCTTCTCCACCTCTGCAGGCTTCTGAACGAAGGTTGCCATATCAAAACTCTTTCTTTGGACCCAAGCGGCGAACCGCTGGGCGTTTCTTGTTGCTTGGTTTTGGCCGGTTTCCCGGACAAAAGAAGAAAGCGGCCCTTGAGGACCGCGATCTGCGGCAGCTTATACGCAAGTGCGAAACCAGCGTCAAGAACGTGAAACCAGCGCGTGTGAAATAAAGGCAAACAAAAACAATATGTTATATGTATGGTATTTTGATACCACAAATCAACGTGGCGGAATCGAATAGGTCGCCGTTGCATGCGCGACGAGATCGTCACCGCCGACCTTGACGACCGATGCGTCGAGGACGGCCAGCCGCTTGCCGAGTTTCAGGATCCGGCAGGTGCATTCGAGCGGTTCCGGTTCGGGCTTGCGCAGGAAATTGATGTTGAGATTGGTGGTGACCGCAAGCGCGACCGGTCCGATATGGGCGATCAGCGCAATATAGGCGGAAACGTCGGCAAGTGCGAAGAGGGTCGGGCCCGAGACGGTGCCGCCCGGGCGGATGTGCCGCTCGTTCGGATCGAGCCGCATCGTGGCAAAGCCAGGACCGACCGCCGTGACATGAAAGACCTTGCCGTCGGTATGGACCTGCGGAAAATCCGTGTCGAGAAATCGGTTGAGGTCGTCGACGCTCATGATCGGCTCGATGGTCATTCACTGCATCCTTCAACATATCTGCCGCCACCTGAAACCGACCGGCGGCCAGACGCAAGGCGGAAAAAGGTCTTAGACGGAATGCGCCGCTGTTTCTCCCGCCAGCTTGCACCGCACGCGCGTCCGGCGTACCACCAAGCCCGGGTTCACGTTTCAGGAGAAGATCATGGCCGACGTCGTATCGTTCAGGAAGGAAGAGTCGAACGGGATGCTGCTGCGCGAACGCTCCGGGCCGGTGCTGCGGCTGACGCTCAACAATCCGCCGGCCAACGTGCTTTCGATCGCCATGATGGAGGCCTTGCACGCGGAGTTCGACGCGGTCGCCACCTCCAGGGAAATCAGGGTCGTCGTGCTCGCCGCTTCGGGCAAGCTGTTTTCCGCCGGCCACGATCTCAAGGAAATGACCGCGCATCGCGAGGACGACGGCCGGGGCAGGGCGTTCTTCGAAAAGACGATCCGCCTGGCAGCCGACCTGATGCTGAAGATCAACCGGCTGCCGCAGGCGGTGATTGCCGAGATCGACGGGCTTGCGACGGCGGCCGGCTGCCAGCTTGTGGCCAGCTGCGACCTGGCGATCTGCACCGACAGCTCCACCTTCTGTACGCCCGGCGTCAATATCGGCCTCTTCTGCTCGACGCCGATGGTCGCGCTCACGCGCGCGGCACATCGCAAGCAGGCGATGGAGATGCTCTTGACCGGCGAGACCATCGACGCCTCGACCGCCAAGGATTTCGGCCTCGTCAACCGCATCGTGCCGCAGCAATATCTGCGTCAGGTCGTCGACAAATATGCCGCGGTGATCGCCTCGAAGTCGCCGCAGGCGCTGAAGATCGGCAAGGAGGCCTTCTATCGTCAGGCGGAGATGGACCTGCCGGATGCCTATGACTACGCCGTCGGCGTCATGGTCGAGAACATGCTGGCCCGCGACGCCGAGGACGGCATAGGTGCCTTCCTCGGCAAGCGCATGCCGGAATGGAAGGAAGACTGACGGTCAGGCGAGCTTCAAGAGCAGCGCGCCGAGTGCAATGACGCAGGCAGCGGCGATGCGCCAGACGCTGACCGGCTCCTTCAGGAACACGATCGAGATGACGACCGCAAAAAGGATCGACGCCTCGCGGAGCGCCGCGACGGTGGCGACCGGCGCCTTGGTCATCGCCCAGAGCGCCAGGCCGTAAGCGCCGATCGACCCGGCGCCGCCAATGAGCCCGCGCCACCAGTTCTTGTAGACGTGGCGGGCGACCGGCTTGATGCCGCGTCGGGCGAAGGCCCAGGTGAAGAGCAGCGCTGGCGGCAGCAGAGCCATCCACAGCGTGTAGGAAATCGCGTTGCCCGAGACGCGTGCGCCGATGCCGTCGACATAGGTGTAGCAGGCGATGACGCAGGCGTTGAGGAGGGCGAGCACGATCGCGTGTTTCCCGCCCTTTCGCGACTCGAAGGCGAGCGTCAATACGCCCGCCGAGATCGTCAGGATGCCCATCATCGTGCCGAACGAAAGCTGCTCGCCGATCAAGGCACCACTGGTGGCCGCGACGATCAAGGGCGCGGTACCGCGCATCAGCGGATAGACGAGGCCGATGTCGCCGGCGCGATAGGAGGCGGCGACAAGCTGGAAATAGGCGAACTGGAACAGCGCCGAAACCAGGATGTAGGGCCAGGCTTCCGGTTTCGGCAAGGGCAGGAAGGGGAGGAAGGGGATTGCCACGGCGGCGGCCCCGAGCGCGATCATTGCTGCGTCGAGCGATTTTTCTGAGCCTACCTTGACCAGGGCATTCCAGGTCGCGTGCAACAACGCCCCGAACAGGACGAGCGCAATGACTTCAACGGGCAAGATGGGACCTCGGAAACGATGTGGCAGGCTTTGTGAAGCTTGTCGCGCCGCTCGGCCGCAAATGCAATCGGAAAATGTCGCGGCGGCGGTCGTCTTGAGCTCCACGCGGGAAGCATGGAGCGCGCAGTTGACTCGCCGGGCTCCGGCATCATTATACGGCCGTTTAATTACAATGGACCCGTATCCTTAAATGAACCACGACGCCTATCCGGACTACTATCTCGCCGACATTTTGCGCGAGACCAAGACGATTGCGCTGGTCGGTGCCTCGCCGAATGCCGAGCGGCCGAGCCATCGGGTTATGGCGTTCCTGTTGCGCAAGGGCTATCGGGTGATCCCGATCAATCCCGGTCACGTCGGCAAGACCATCCAGGGCCAGGCCGTTGTCGGCAGGCTCGCCGACGTCAAGGAGCCGATCGACATGGTCGATGTCTTCCGCGCGGCCTATGCCTTGCCGGCGCTCGTCGACGAGATCCTGGCGCTTGACCGATTGCCGAAGGTGATCTGGGGCCAGCTCTCCGTGCGCCACGATGGCGCAGCGGCAAAAGCGGAAGCTGCCGGGATCAAGGTGGTGATGGACCGCTGTCCGGCGATCGAGTATCCGCGGCTGATCGGCTGAGATAGGGCGACGGTTCGCACAACCGTCAGTTTCGCAAAAAATCCTCTTTGACCGCACACGTAGGCTCTGGAATAGTGCCGCCACCTCCGCGCTGGGCGCGGGGAATCGATTGCGGGTTACACACAGATTCAAGGTGATAGAGCGTCCTCGGCGCGCCGGCTGGCGCGGCGCTCGGGTCATGGGAGGTACGAAATGACGAAAGACAATCCTGGTTTCAACACGCTCGCAATCCACGCTGGAGCGCAGCCTGATCCGACCACGGGAGCGCGGGCGACGCCGATCTACCAGACGACGAGCTTCGTCTTCAACGACACCGACCATGCCGCGGCGCTTTTCGGTCTCCAGCAGTTCGGCAACATCTACACCCGCATCATGAACCCGACCCAGGCGGTGCTGGAAGAGCGCATTGCCGCGCTCGAAGGCGGCACGGCAGCGCTGGCAGTTGCCTCCGGCCATGCGGCACAGTTGCTCGTCTTCCACACGATCATGAGCCCGGGCGACAACTTCGTCGCGGCCAACCGGCTCTATGGCGGCTCGGTCAACCAGTTCGGCCACGCCTTCAAGTCCTTCGACTGGCAGGTGCGTTGGGCCGATCCGAGCGACCCGGCCTCCTTCGAGGCGAAGATCGATCGGCGCACCAAGGCGATCTTCATCGAAAGCCTTGCCAATCCCGGCGGCACCTTCGTCGATATTGCCGCGATCGCCGAGATTGCCCGCAGGCACGAATTGCCTCTGATCGTCGACAACACCATGGCGACGCCCTACCTGCTGCGGCCCCTGGAGCATGGCGCCGACATCGTCGTGCATTCGCTGACGAAGTTCATCGGCGGCCATGGCAATTCGATGGGCGGCGTCATCGTCGACGGCGGCACCTTCGACTGGTCGAAGTCCGGCAAGTATCCGATGCTTTCGGAGCCGCGTCCGGAATATGCCGGCGTCGTCCTGCACCAGACCTTCGGCAACATCGCCTTTGCGATTGCCGCCCGTGTCCTGGGCCTGCGCGATTTCGGCCCGGCAATCTCGCCGTTCAATGCCTTCATGCTCGTGACCGGTGCCGAGACCCTGCCTCTGCGCATGCAGCGCCATTGCGACAACGCGCTTGCGGTCGCCACGTGGCTGAAGACGCACGACAAGGTGTCGTGGGTGAGCTATGCCGGGCTTGAGGACGATCCCAACCACGTGCTTCAGCAGCGCTATTCGCCCAAGGGGGCTGGCGCCGTTTTCACCTTCGGTCTCAAGGGTGGCTACGAGGCTGGCAAGCGCTTCGTCGAGGGGCTGGAAATGTTCTCGCATCTCGCCAATATTGGCGACACGCGTTCGCTCGTCATTCACCCGGCCTCGACCACCCATCGGCAACTGACGCCCGAACAACAGGTGGCGGCCGGTGCCGGACCGGATGTCGTCCGTCTCTCGGTCGGCATCGAAGACGTCTCCGACATCATCGCCGATCTCGAGCAATCGCTGGCAAAGCTCTGAAACAGGAGGGGAGGCGACGCCTCCCCTGAAGGTGCCAAAATGACGAAAATGCAGAAATTCGATCTGTCTTCCGTCAAGGCGGAAACCGGTACGCCGGCCGCCGACCGCCTGATCTCCGGGGCGCCGCAATTCCGGACCTGGAACTTGGAGGAGGCCGAGGGCGGCCTCTTTGCCGGGGTCTGGGAATCGACGCCGGGCAAATGGCGGATCGTCTATGAGGAGTGGGAATATTTCCACATCGTCTCCGGCTATTCGATCGTCACGCAGGATGGTGGCGAAGCGGCGCATCTGCGTGCCGGCGACAGCATGATCCTGCGTCCCGGTTTCGAAGGTACCTGGGAGGTCGTCGAGACCACGCGCAAGGATTACGTCATCCGCCTTTAAGCAGTGAAGCGCCGGAGATCGTCCTGGCTCCGGTGTTGGTCACCAGACCAGATCGAGGCGTTCGAGGCCGTGGAAATGGAACGCATCCTTCACCTCGGGCTCGTTCTTCAACCGCATATTCGGCAGCCGCCGAAACAGGATCGGCAGCGATAGATTGAGCTCCAGCCGGGCGAGCGGCGCGCCGATGCAGAAATGCAGGCCGGCGCCGAAGGAGACATTGGCGCCTTCGTCACGCGTCGGCCGAAACACATTCGGGTCCGTGAACTTCTTCGGGTCGACATTCGCCGCCCCGAGCAGCAGGCCGATCTTGTCGCCCTTTCGAAGCGTGATGCCGTGGTCGAGTTCGACGTCCGTCAGGGCATAGCGCTGGAAAATATGCAGCGGTGCCGCAAGGCGCAGGCACTCCTCGATCGTCAGCGCCGTCGCCGCTTCCGTGGCAAACAGGTCCGTGGCCGAGAGTCCGGAGTGCAGGATGGTTTTGACCGCATTGCCGATCTGATGCACCGTCGCTTCGTGACCGGCATTGAGGAGCAGGGCGGTGGTCGAGACCAGTTCTGGCTCGGAAAGTCGCTCGCCATCCTTTTCCGAGGTGATCATGTGGGTCAGCAGATCGTCGGCGGGGTCGCGGCGTTTCTCGGCGATGATCTTTCTGAGGTAGTCGGCAAAGTCGGCGGATGCCTTGTTGGCGTCGAGTTCGGTCTCGTAGCTCGGGTTGAAGACATACATCCGGACCATGCGATGCGACCAGTCGAGAAGGTCGGGCGTCGCCGCGACGGGAATGCCGAGCATCCGGGCGATGATCGTCACAGGGATCGTTTCGGCATAGGTCTTGAGCAACTCGACTTCACCGTTGCGCTCGAAACCGTCGATCAGGGCATGCGACAATTGCTCGATATCCGGTCTCAACTGTTCGATCTGCCGCGAGACGAAGGCCCGGTTGACGAGTGCGCGCAGGCGGGTGTGTGCCGGCGGTTCGAGCTCCAGCAGCGAATGCTCCTCAAGCGCGTCGAAATCCTTCAAATGCGGCTTCGGTGCCGGAAGGCCAACCTCTTCGCGCGTCGCCACATGCAGGATCTGTCGGCCGAAACGCCGGTCGCGCAGCAGCGCGTTCACCTGGTCGTAGCCAGCGAAATACCATTGCTGCCGCTCGTCCCAGAAGAAGGCCGGGCATTGCGCGTGGATCTCGGCATAGGCGGCAAGTGGCTCTCGGTAGAAGGCGGGATTGCGCGCATCGATGGAAACGCGCCTTTGGGCTCCGTCAATGGTTATGGCAGACATGCAACGGGCTCTTCGCAGGACTCGATTGACGTCCACTTCTACGGGAAACGAGGTTCGGCGGGCAAGCGGGGCAATCTCCCTGTTCAGGACTGAAGGTGAGCAACACCCGCCTGAGACAGACCGTAGGTGCGGCGGAACCCTGAGACGTCCGCACCTCGATCAGGCTCCATTCCGACGGAAAACGCATCCTGCTCGCAGCCGTCCGACTGATCAACATTAGGCGCCAATGGATGCTCGCGCTGCTTCTTGGCGACCAGTCTCGATCTGTTTGCCGCCGCAATGCGGTTGCGAAACAACTTCCGCCTACCACCCTTTTTCGGTGGCGCCGGGCGACCTATTTGCGCAATGATGCAGGCAGCAGGCAGGGAGCGGCATGGCAAAAAACCAGTCCAGTCTATCGGCGGGGATCGTGGCGGCGATCCGCAAGCGGCGCCCCACGGTCGTCCATCGTGAGACCGCGGTGAACCGCGGCGATATCGTCATCGCCTCCTACAACATCCACAAATGTGTCGGCACGGATGGGCGCTTCGATCCCGGGCGGACCGCCCATGTGATCGGCGAACTAGGTGCCGATATCGTCGCGCTTCAGGAGGCGGACCAGCGGTTCGGGGAGCGCGCCGGGCTTCTCGATCTCGACCACCTCCGCCGTGAATCCCATCTCGTTTCGGTGCCGATCTCCGGGTTTTCCGCGAAGGGGCATGGGTGGCACGGCAACGTGCTGCTGCTGCGCGAGGGGGCGGTTTCGGATGTGCGGCAACTGAAACTGCCGGGTGTCGAGCCGCGCGGTGCCCTCGTCGTCGATCTCGACCTGAAGGTCGGCCCATTGCGCATCATCGCCGCCCATCTCGGACTTCTCAGGCATTCCCGCGCTCAGCAGGCCGAGGCAATCCTGGAGGCGGCGGCCGATGCGAACGGCAGGCCGACCTTGCTGATCGGCGATCTCAACGAGTGGCGCATGGGCCGGCGTTCGTCGCTGTCGTTCCTCAGTCCGGTTTTCGATCCGTCGCATGCCACGGTCGCGAGCTTTCCGTCGCGGTTTCCCCTGCTTCCGCTCGATCGCGTGCTTGGCAATCCACACCATCTGGTAACCTCGGTCGCCGTGCATGACTCACCGCTTGCGCGGATCGCCTCGGACCATCTGCCGGTAAAGGCCTCGATCGCCTTGAAGGCTGCCCAGCAGGATCACCGAGACGGAACTCGGGTCGAAGCCGGTCGCGCGGGATCGGTCTGACGTCGGGCGCGAGGCGAACTTTCGATGTTGTCCTCCGTCCTGATTGCCGTCGCTATCATCGTCGGTGTGGTCGTTTCGGCCATCCTCTACATTTACGGCCGGTTCGGGCGGCGCCCGCATGGGCTGCCGTCGACCGCGTTCCCGGTGGCCGAGGCCGGAACCGAACTCGATCGGCATCTGGCGCCGCTTCTTTCAGCCCATCCAGCGGCAAATGGCGTGTCGCTCGTCTCCGACAATATCGAAGCCTTGGTGGTGCGCGCGCATGCGGCTAGGCGCGCCGGTCGAAGTCTCGATCTGCAGTATTACTATTGGAAGGATGACCTGACCGGCCTTCTGCTGGCTCGTGAGATCCTGGCAGCAGCCGACAGGGGCGTACGTGTCCGGCTGCTGCTCGACGACATCAATGCCGGCATTCACGATCGCATGTGCATCGCACTTGATGCCCACCCCAATATCGACGTGCGACTGTTCAACCCGAGCCGGGCGCGGACAGATCGCTTTCGTCGCGGCTTCGAAATGGCGATCCGTGCCTTCAGCGCCACCCGCCGCATGCACAACAAGCTGTGGGTGGCGGACGGCCGTGTCGCGATCGCCGGCGGGCGCAACATCGGCGACGCCTATTTCGACGCTGCCGAACTCTCCAACTTCCGCGACCTCGACGTCTGGATGGTGGGGCCGGTGCTGGAACAGGCGTCAACCATGTTCGACCGCTATTGGAACAGCGCCTCGGTTCTCCCGATCGCGGCGCTGCGCACACCACGCAAGCAATATCTACCGGCGCTCCGCGATGCCGTCGAAGGGCTTGCCCGGACGCCGGCAGGCCGGTTCTACATCGAACGCATCGACAGCGCGGCCAAGGAGGCCGACATCTATCACGGCTCGCGGCGCCTTCACTGGAGTTCGGAGATCCGCCTGGCATCGGATCCGCCGGAAAAGGCGCTGATGCAGCGGCGGCAGAACTGGTTGCTGCGTGAACTCTTCCCGCTGATAGAGGCGGCCGCGAGGGATCTCAGGATCATTTCACCTTATTTCATCCCCGGCGCTGCCGGGACGCGCGAGCTTGCCTCCATTGCGGCGCGCGGCGCGCGCGTCTCGGTGCTGACCAACTCTCTTGCTGCGACGGATGTCGCAGCCGTTCACGGCGGATACGTCAAGTATCGCCGCAAACTCGTGCGCGCCGGCGTGGAACTCTTCGAATTGAAGGAACAGGGCGATGTCGCCGAAGGACATCGCATGTCGTTGTTCGGCGCGCGCAATGCGAGCCTGCACAGCAAGGCTTTCGTCGTCGATGGCCGGCACGGCTTCGTCGGCTCGATGAACTTCGATCCGCGCTCCGCATCGCTCAACACGGAAATGGGCGTGGTGTTCGCCGATGAGGCTCTTGCAGGCGAACTCGCCGGCATGTTCGAAGAAGAGACCTCGCCGTCGATCAGCTACCGGCTCGGAATGGACGGTTCACGGCTTGTCTGGCGTGATCGCGCCAACGGTTGCGAGAGGCTGTTGCGGCACGAGCCGGATGCCAGCCTTGCAAGGCGCTTGATGGCCAACCTGATCCGCATTCTGCCGATCGAGTCTCAGCTCTGACGAAGCGGTGGCCCGGCTGCATGATTTGCCGTTCGTTTACCGAGGTCATCGAACCCTGTGCGAAACGCTCGGTCGCGGCGGCTTGCACCGCGCTTATCGGCGAAGAAAGGCTCTATTGACAACCATGTGTGGAGGAGTGCCGGACTTCGCAGCAAAGGGGGCGTTCGATTAAGGTTATCGAAGCTTCGCGACTTGAAGTGAAGGGTGTTGACACTCTATGTAGGAGCAGAAGGTAAATCCCGTGATTCCCGGTTCGCAAGGTTTTGCGAGCCCGATTGATGAAGGTTCGATATGAGAAATCCCGTTGATACCGCACTGGCACTGGTGCCGATGGTTGTTGAGCAGACCAACCGCGGTGAACGTTCCTACGATATCTTTTCGCGCCTTCTGAAGGAGCGCATCATCTTCGTCACCGGTCCGGTCGAAGATCAGATGGCGACGCTCGTCTGCGCCCAGCTCCTCTTCCTCGAAGCGGAAAACCCGAAGAAGGAAATCGCGCTCTACATCAATTCCCCGGGCGGCGTCGTCACCTCGGGTATGGCAATCTACGACACAATGCAGTTCATCAAGCCGGCGGTCTCGACGCTCTGCGTCGGCCAGGCAGCCTCCATGGGTTCTCTGCTCTTGGCGGCCGGCCACAAGGACATGCGTTTTGCGACGCCGAATGCGCGCATCATGGTTCACCAGCCCTCGGGCGGTTTCCAGGGCCAGGCCTCCGATATCGAGCGCCATGCCCGCGACATCCTCAAGATGAAGCGCCGCCTCAACGAGGTCTATGTCAAGCATTGCGGTCGGACTTACGAGGAAGTCGAACAGACGCTCGACCGCGACCATTTCATGAGCGCGGACGAGGCTCTGGACTGGGGTATCGTCGACAAGGTACTGACCTCGCGCGAAGAGATCGAAGGCGCCGAGCAGGCCTGATAACGCGCTTTTGTGTCGCGATAGATGTAATTGTGACACAATTGTAATGGCTCAAGGGCTTTATCGACCGGGTAAAGCCGTTAATATGGACCGTTAATGCTATGTTGGATTCTGAGGGCATAGTGTTCGGATGAGTTGGGAGAGTCGTTGCAGCCGTATCGGACGTGTCCGTGCCGATGCGGTAAGTACTCCCGGAAGCCCTGCATGAGGATAGGCTACAGGGCGAATTGAGTGGTCCGCGATACTTCTCTTGAAGTGTCCGGCGTGCTGGAAGGAAGTGGAAATGAGCAAGGTCAGCGGAAGCAACGGCGGTGACTCGAAGAATACGCTTTATTGTTCGTTCTGCGGCAAGAGCCAGCACGAAGTCCGTAAGCTGATTGCCGGACCGACCGTCTTCATCTGCGATGAATGCGTCGAACTGTGCATGGACATCATTCGCGAAGAGAACAAGACCTCGATGGTCAAGTCCCGCGACGGTGTGCCGACCCCTCAGGAAATCATCAAGGTTCTCGACGAATACGTCATCGGCCAGCAGCAGGCCAAGCGTATCCTGTCGGTCGCCGTTCACAACCACTACAAGCGCCTGGCGCATGCCGCCAAGGGCAGCGATGTCGAACTGGCGAAGTCGAACATCATGCTCGTCGGCCCGACCGGCTGCGGCAAGACCTATCTTGCCCAGACGCTCGCCCGCATCATCGACGTGCCGTTCACCATGGCGGACGCCACGACGCTGACCGAAGCCGGTTATGTCGGTGAAGACGTCGAAAACATCATCCTCAAGCTGCTCCAGGCTGCCGACTATAACGTCGAGCGCGCCCAGCGCGGCATCGTCTACATCGACGAAGTCGACAAGATTTCGCGCAAGTCCGACAACCCGTCGATCACCCGCGACGTTTCGGGCGAGGGCGTGCAGCAGGCGCTGCTGAAGATCATGGAAGGCACCGTTGCATCGGTACCGCCGCAGGGTGGCCGCAAGCATCCGCAGCAGGAATTCCTGCAGGTCGACACCACCAACATCCTGTTCATCTGCGGTGGCGCTTTTGCCGGCCTCGACAAGATCATCTCTGCTCGCGGCGAGAAGACCTCGATCGGCTTCGGTGCCACGGTTCGGGCGCCGGAAGATCGTCGCGTCGGCGAAGTGCTGCGCGAACTGGAGCCGGAAGATCTGGTCAAGTTCGGCCTGATCCCGGAATTCATTGGTCGTCTGCCAGTCCTGGCGACGCTCGAAGACCTCGACGAGGACGCACTGATCCAGATCCTCTCGGAGCCGAAGAATGCGCTCGTCAAGCAGTACCAGCGCCTGTTCGAGATGGAAGACGTGGAGCTCACCTTCCATGAAGACGCGCTGCGCGAGATTGCCCGCCGGGCGATCGTGCGCAAGACCGGTGCTCGCGGCCTTCGCTCGATCATGGAAAAGATCCTGCTCGACACCATGTTCGAGCTGCCGACGCTGGAAGGCGTGCGCGAAGTGGTCATCTCCGACGAGGTGGTCAAGGGTGCAGCGCGGCCGCTCTACATCTACTCCGAGCGGTCGGACGAAAAGACCAACGTTTCGGCCTGAGAAAACTGAATTATCGTTTGAGAAGCCCGCCTTGTGCGGGCTTTTTCATGTTCGTGCACTTAGCTGTTGAGACAAAGGGGCGGCAGCGCAGATTTCACAATTCGATTGTTGCTAAAGTGTCCCAAACAACGCAATGATGTGACGATTCAATGAAGGACCTTTGTCGTTGCGCGTCCTTGAGCCTCGTTCTCCGTCGCAAGGCCCGCAACAGAAATGATGCGTAGTCAGAAGGACCCGGCCACGGTTGGTGGGTGTCGCGTCAGCCTTGAAATGGACGCGGTCGCACTCCACTTTCATGTGGAAAATATGACAACCGGGAGTGCCTGCGGGGCTCCCGGGAACGGGCCCGAAATCGGGACGGAAAGGAAATGACATGACGAACAAAACGTCACCGGCGACTGAAAGCGCGACCCACCCGGTCCTGCCGCTCCGCGACATCGTAGTCTTCCCGCACATGATCGTGCCGCTCTTCGTCGGCCGTGAAAAGTCGATCCGTGCGCTTGAGGAAGTCATGGGTACCGACAAGCAGATCATGCTTGCCACCCAGATCAACGCCACCGACGACGATCCGGAACCGGCTGCGATCTATGACGTCGGCACCATCGCCAATGTCCTGCAATTGCTGAAGCTGCCCGACGGTACCGTCAAGGTGCTGGTCGAAGGCCGCGCGCGCGCCAAGATCGACGGCTACACGCCGCGCGAAGAATTTTATGAGGCTTCGGCGCATACGCTGAACGAGCCGGAAGAAGATCCGGTCGAGATCGAGGCGCTGAGCCGCTCGGTCGTTTCCGAGTTCGAGAGCTATGTGAAGCTCAACAAGAAGATCTCCCCCGAGGTCGTCGGCGTCGCCAGCCAGATCGAAGACTATTCGAAGCTTGCCGATACCGTCGCTTCGCATCTGTCGATCAAGATCGTCGAGAAGCAGGAAATGCTGGAGACCACCAGCGTGAAGATGCGCCTGGAAAAGGCGCTCGGCTTCATGGAAGGTGAGATCTCCGTCCTGCAGGTCGAAAAGCGCATCCGCTCGCGCGTCAAGCGCCAGATGGAGAAGACCCAGCGCGAATACTACCTCAACGAACAGATGAAGGCGATCCAGAAGGAACTCGGCGACGGCGAAGATGGCCGCGACGAGATGGCCGAGATCGAGGAACGCATCGCCAAGACGAAGCTCTCCAAGGAAGCGCGCGAAAAGGCCGATGCGGAACTCAAGAAGCTGCGCCAGATGAGCCCGATGTCCGCGGAAGCGACCGTGGTTCGCAACTATCTGGATTGGCTGCTCGGCCTGCCCTGGGGCAAGAAGTCGAAGATCAAGAGCGACCTGAACCATGCCGAGGACGTGCTCAACACGGATCACTTCGGTCTCGACAAGGTCAAGGAACGCATCGTCGAATATCTCGCCGTGCAGGCGCGTTCGTCGAAGATCAAGGGCCCGATCCTGTGCCTCGTCGGCCCTCCGGGCGTCGGCAAGACCTCGCTCGCCAAGTCGATCGCCAAGGCGACCGGCCGCGAATATGTGCGCATGGCGCTCGGCGGCGTTCGTGACGAAGCCGAGATCCGCGGTCACCGCCGTACCTATATCGGTTCGATGCCCGGCAAGATCGTCCAGTCGATGAAGAAGGCGAAGCGCTCCAATCCGCTGTTCCTGCTCGACGAGGTCGACAAGATGGGTCAGGATTTCCGTGGCGATCCGTCTTCGGCGCTGCTCGAGGTGCTGGATCCGGAACAGAACGCGACCTTCATGGACCACTACCTGGAAGTCGAATACGACCTGTCCAACGTGATGTTCATCACCACGGCCAACACGCTGAACATTCCGGCACCGTTGATGGACCGCATGGAGGTGATCCGCATCGCCGGCTATACCGAAGAGGAAAAGCTGGAGATCGCCAAGCGGCACCTGCTGCCGAAGGCGATCCGCGACCACGCGCTGCAGCCGAAGGAGTTCTCCGTGAGCGACGGGGCCCTGATGGCGGTCATCCAGACCTATACGCGGGAAGCCGGTGTCCGTAACTTCGAGCGCGAATTGATGAAGCTCGCCCGCAAGGCGGTGACCGAGATCATCAAGGGCAAGACCAAGACGGTCGAAGTCACGGCGGACAACATCAACGACTACCTGGGTGTGCCGCGCTTCCGTCACGGCGAAGCCGAACGCGACGATCAGATCGGCGTGGTCACGGGTCTTGCCTGGACAGAGGTCGGCGGCGAGCTGCTGACGATCGAAGGCGTCATGATGCCCGGCAAGGGCCGCATGACGGTCACCGGCAACCTGCGTGACGTGATGAAGGAATCGATTTCGGCGGCGGCGTCCTATGTCCGTTCGCGGGCGATCGACTTCGGCATCGAGCCTCCGCTGTTCGACAAGCGCGACATCCACGTGCACCTGCCGGAAGGCGCAACGCCGAAGGATGGTCCGTCGGCCGGTGTCGCCATGGCAACCGCGATCGTATCGATCATGACCGGCATCCCGATCTCCAAGGATGTGGCGATGACCGGCGAGATCACGCTGCGCGGCCGAGTGCTGCCGATCGGCGGTCTCAAGGAGAAGCTGCTCGCGGCTCTCCGGGGTGGCATCAAGAAGGTGCTGATCCCCGAAGAGAACGCCAAGGATCTCGCCGAGATCCCGGACAACGTGAAGAACGCGCTCGAAATCATCCCGGTTTCGCGGATGGGCGAAGTGCTCGAACACGCTCTGGTGCGCAGGCCGGAGCCGATCGACTGGGACCCGGCAAATGAGCCGGCGACCGTCGCAGCGGTTGATTCGCAGGACGAAGCGGGTTCTTCGATCGCCCACTAAAAAGTGCCAGGCAATGGGCGCCGCGCCCTCACGCGGCGCCCATTTTGCAGAAAAATTGGGAAGACCGGCCTTTGGCCGGTCTTTTTTCTTGTAAAAGCACGCCGCAAGCCTTGCATTCCAAGGGATTAGGCGCAATTGGGAAAGGCAAGACGCGGGCGATGCGCAAGCCGCCGCGCCTTAAAACACAGTCGTTTCGAACCAATCTGAAAGGGGTGGAAACATGAACAAAAATGAGCTCGTGTCTGCCGTTGCTGAGAAGGCCGGACTTTCCAAGACCGACGCATCTTCTGCAGTTGATGCAGTTTTCGAGACCATCCAGGGCGAGCTGAAGAACGGCGGCGACATTCGCCTGGTCGGCTTCGGCAACTTCTCGGTTTCGCGCCGCGAAGCCTCGAAGGGCCGCAACCCGTCCACGGGTGCGGAAGTTGATATCCCGGCTCGCAACGTGCCGAAGTTCACGGCCGGCAAGGGCCTGAAGGACGCCGTCAACGGCTGATCAGATTTGCTTGGCGGCCGGACACGAGGCCGGCAGTCCAGGTATTCGAGGGTTCGGCGAAAGCCGGACCCTTTTGCATTTCAAGGGCGGCCCTTGCAGCCTCCCGCCATTTGCTCTACGGCTTGCCCATTCTCAGGGCGGGGTGAAAGTCCCCACCGGCGGTAAGGGCACTACAGCGCCGCGCGTCTTTCTAGGCGCGCTAAGGTCGCTGTAACACTATGCGGTGGCCCAAGCCCGCGAGCGCCTTTCTCCTGGAACAGGGGTAGGGGTCAGCAGATCCGGTGCAACTCCGGAGCCGACGGTCATAGTCCGGATGAAAGAGAATGGTCGTCGGTGCGAAGGGCAGGGCTGCCCGGCGTCGTGCCGTGCGCTCATGCGTCCTGATTTGTGTTTGTCCATTTTTCAGGATACATGACATGAATCAGACTTCCCTCGGTTTTTCCTCCTCGCGTGCCATGGCCGGAGCCGGCTTCATGGTGCTCGCCGGCATTGCCTTCGCCGGCCTCAACGTCGTCACCCAATGGCTGACGATGACGCTCGGCTTTCCCGCCGCCGCAACGGCCTTCTGGCAATACGCCTTCGCCTTCCTGTTTTCCCTGCCGTTCCTGCGCCGTGCGGGGCTTTCGGCGATGCGCACCGATTACCCTTGGCGCCATGTGGTGCGTGTGGCGCTCGCCGCCTTCGGCGTCGGGACCTGGGTCTCTGGCCTCGCTCACGTGCCGATCTGGCAGGCGATCGCCCTGGTCATGACCTCGCCCTTCTTCATCATCCTCGGCGCTCGCCTGTTTCTTGGCGAACGGGTCGGCCCGGCGCGCTGGACCGCGACGGCGGTCGGATTTGCCGGCGCCATGATCATTCTCGATCCCTGGTCGGCCAGCTTCACCTGGGCGGCCCTGCTGCCGATCCTCTCCGCGTTGCTCTGGGGCGCGTCGTCACTCATCACGAAGAGCCTGACGAGCAGCGAGCATCCAGAGACGATCACCATCTGGCTGCTTGTCCTCCTGACCCCGATCAATGGCGTCATTGCGCTCGCGGCTGGTTTTGCGGTTCCGGACGGCGCGGCACTCGGCCTTCTCGTGCTCGCCGGGGTTCTGACCGTTTTTGCGCAGTATCTGCTGACACTGGCCTACACGGTCGCTGACGCAGCCTATGTGCAGCCCTTCGATGATCTGAAGCTGCCGCTCAATGTTTTCGCCGGCTGGCTGGTCTTCGGCTACGCGCCGACCGGCTATCTCTGGATCGGTGCCGTGCTGATCCTCGCAGCCTCGCTGTTCATCATGCGCAACGAGATCAGGCGCGAGCGGGAGACCGCCGCCGCCTGAGTGGTGCAAAACCGTTCGGCTGTCATTCGGCTGTCATCCCCGTCGCGCAGAAACCCCATGTTTTTCAGTAGTGTCCATGGGGGATTTTATGACCAATGCATCGCGCGTGGCGGTATTTGCCGCCGTCCTTCTCGCTTCCGCGGCTTTTCCCGCGGCGGCCGAGCCCGTATTCAACCGGATTGCATCCTTCGCCGTTGCCGACAATCTGCCTGAGGGTGACGCGCGCAAGGCGCCGACGTCGGCCGAGATCATCGCGGCCAGCGAGGACGGCAATACGCTGATCTATTCGGACAGCCCGGGCAAGCGCGTCGGCCTGATCGACATCACCGATGCCAAGGCGCCGAAGGCTGCCGGCACGATCTCTTTCGATGGTGAGCCGACCTCCGTCACCGTTGCCGGCGCCAAGGCGCTCGTTGCGGTCAACACGCGCGAAAGCTTCGTCAAGCCCTCCGGTCTTCTCGCCGTGGTCGATCTCGCCTCCAAGAAAGTTGCGGCAACCTGTGACCTCGGCGGTCAGCCGGACTCGGTCGCCGTCAACAAGGATCGCACGCTTGCAGCGATTGCCATCGAAAACGAGCGTGACGAGGAAGTGAACGAAGGCAAGATCCCGCAGATGCCGGCTGGCGATCTGGTCATCCTGTCGCTGAAGGACGGTATCGCCGATTGCGGCTCGCTGAAGCGTGTGACGCTGACAGGTCTTGCCGAAATCGCTGGCGAGGATCCGGAGCCGGAATTCGTCTCCTTCAACGGCAAAGACGAGATTGCGCTGACGCTGCAGGAAAACAACCACATCGTCATCATCAACGGCAAGACCGCGACGGTGAAGACGCATTTCTCCGCCGGCACGGTTGACCTCAAGAACATCGACACCAAGCGCAACGGTGCGATTGCCTTCAAGGACGAACAGCCGGGCCGCAAGCGCGAGCCGGACGCCGTGAAGTGGCTCGACGACAACCGGATCGTCGTCGCCAACGAAGGCGATTACGAAGGCGGTTCACGTGGTTTCACGATCTTCGATACGACCGGCAAGGTCCTCTACGAATCGGGTGCGAGCTTCGAGCATGCCATTGCCGCGATCGGCCACTATCCAGAGAAGCGCTCTTCTGCCAAGGGCGTCGAGCCCGAGGGCCTGGACGCGGCGAAGTTCGGTGACGACAACCTGTTCTTCCTGCTCTCGGAGCGTGCTTCGGTCGTTGGCGTCTACAAGGACACGGGTGCGGAGCCTGAACTGCTGCAGTTGCTGCCGTCGGGCATCTCGCCGGAAGGTGCCGTCGCCATTCCGTCGCGCAATCTGCTTGCGACCGCAAATGAAGTCGACCTCGTCGAGGACGGCGGCGCGCGTTCGCACGTGATGATCTACGAGCGCGCTGAAGGCGAGGCAACCTATCCGCAGATCCGCTCCGCCGAGAAGGACGGCCTGCCGATCGGCTTCGGCGCACTCTCCGGTCTCGCTGCCGTCTCGGACAAGCCGGGCTTCCTGCGTGCCGTCAACGACTCGGTCTTCTCGTCGCAGCCGACGATCTTCACGATCGACGCAACGCAGAAGCCGGCTCTCATCACCGAAACGCTCACAATCACCCGGGACGGCGCGCCGGCTCAGAAGCTCGATATCGAGGGTATCGCCAATGACGGGGAAGGGGGCTTCTGGCTCGCATCGGAGGGCAACTCCGACAAGCTCTACAATCACGCGATCTTCCACGTGAACAAGAAGGGCGAGATCAAGGAGGAAATCGCCCTGCCCGAGGCGCTGCGTGCCGGCGAAACCCGCTTCGGCTTCGAAGGCATCACCGTCGTTGGCGAAGGTGACGACCAGACGCTGTGGATGGCTGTCCAACGCGAATGGAAGGATGACGAGAAGGGCTTCGTCAAGCTCGTTTCCTATAAGCCGAAGAGCGAAGAATGGGGTGCGGTGCGCTACCCGCTGGAAAAGGCCGGTGACGGCTGGGTCGGCCTCTCGGAAATCTCCGTGCATGGCGACTACGCCTATGTCATCGAGCGCGACAACCTGATCGGCCAGGCAGCCAAGCTCAAGAAGATCTATCGCGTCGCGCTGACGGAACTGAAGCCGGCAGCACTCGGTGGCGAACTGCCGGTCATCAAGAAGGAAGAGGTACGTGACCTCATTCCGGACCTGAAGGCGCTGAACGGCTACCTCGTCGACAAGGTCGAAGGCTTCACCGTCGACGCCGCCGGCAACGGCTACGTCGTCACCGACAACGACGGTGTCGACGACTCCTCCGGCGAAACCTTGTTCTTCTCCATTGGCGCCATCAACGCGATGTAAGCGTTACGCCCGGAGAAAACGGAAGAGGCCGAGACATGACGTCCCGGCCTCTTTCAGTTTCGGCACTGTGTTACCCGATCGAGGAGCCGCGGTCAGCGGGCAACAGCGATCTGTGCTGCCTCTTCGGCTTCGTCCTTGCGCTTGCGGATCTCGTCCGTCCGGTCCACCAGCTTGCCGACGATGTCGTAGAGGGCGTCGAGTTCCTCGTCGTCGAGCGCCGAGAAGATTTCCTCGAGCAGTTGCTTGCGTGGATGTTCGGCGGCCTCGAGAACGATGCGGCCGGTTTCGGTGATCGAGACGATCTTGGCGCGCCGGTCTTCCGGGTCCGGCTTGCGCATGACCAGGCGGTCACGTTCGAGACCGTCGATGGCTTCGGTGACCGTGCGCGGCGCGAAGTTCAGCGCGCAGGCGATATCGGTCGAGCGACAGGGGCCGAGCTTGCTGAGGAAGAAGAGGAACTTGCTCCGTGCCAGCGATACGCCTTCTTCGGTCATCGATTCGTTCACCAGCCGGTGAACCCGATGGTAGAGCTCGAACAGTCTGTCGGAAACTTCGAATGTCTTCTTCATGATCGTCATTGGAATTTCATGAGGTGCCATGTGAAATGGCAGTAACATTAGTGATAGTTACAATTACCGCATTTGTCGACACAAACCTCCGGGACTTCACGGTAAGCACCGGGCAGGCAAAGAAACGGCCACCGTTTCCGGCGGCCGTTTCTGTTGGTTCGTCAAGATTTTCGTATCCCGCACATCGGCTACGACCACTCGTCCACTTCACGGTCGACTGCGATGTCTCCGGCGCGAGCCCGCGAAAACCAGGCTCGGACCTGCGCGATGGTTATGCCGCTCGGCGCGTCGAGCCGGCGGACGGCGCGTAGCCGTAGGCCTGAGTTTCTTCCAGCGTGAAGCGGGCGATCAGTTCGCGCAGGCGGCCAGCTTCATGGGCAAGCGTGGCGCTTGCCGCATTGGCTTCCTCGACCATGGCGGCATTCTGCTGCGTCACCTGATCCATCTGGTTCACGGCCATGTTGACCTCCGACAGTCCGGCCGACTGCTCCTGCGCCGAGACGGCGATCGCATCCATATGCTGGTTGATCGTGATGATGAAGCCTTCGATGGTGCGCAGAGCCTCGCCGGTTTCGCGCACGAGCCGGACACCACTTTCGACTTCGACGGCGGAGTTGCGGATCAGGTCCTTGATCTCCTTGGCCGCATTGGCCGAGCGCTGGGCAAGTTCGCGCACTTCCTGGGCGACGACGGCAAACCCCTTGCCGGCATCACCGGCGCGGGCCGCTTCGACGCCGGCATTCAGCGCCAGGAGGTTCGTCTGGAAGGCGATCTCGTCGATGACGCCGATGATGTTCGAGATCTGGCTTGACGAATGCTCGATCCGGCCCATGGCATCGACGGCGCCCGAGACGATCGCGCCGGACTTGCGGGCGCTTTCGTTTGCCTGGCTGGCCACGGCGCGGGCCTCGTTGGTGCGCTTCGACGAATTGCCGACATTGACGGTGATCTGGTCGAGGGCGGCGGCGGTCTCTTCCAGCGAAGCGGCCTGCTGCTCGGTCCGGCGCGACAGGTCGTCGGCGCTCTGGCTGACTTCGCGTCCACCGCTATCGATGCTGTCGGAGCTGGCCGAAACGGCGGCAAGCGTGTCGGCAAGCTGGGCGACGGCCTGGTTCAGGTCATGGCGGAGCTGCTCGAAGTCCGGTGCGAAGGGTTCGTTGAGCTGGAAGGCGAGATCGCCGGAGGCCAGGCGGCGCAGGCCGTTGGCCAGGCCGGCCGTCGCTTCCTGGAGGCGGTGCTGGGCCGCGGCTTCCGCTTCTTCGGTCAGACGCAGGCGATCGGCCTCGGCGCGTGCGCGCTGCGCCTCAGCATCCGCTTCGAGTTGCTGGTTGGTGATTGCCGCCTGACGGAAGACTTCGACGGCACGGGCCATCTCGCCGATTTCGTCCTTGCGGGCACCGTAGGGGATGTTGCTGTCCGTGTCGCCTTCCGCGAGGCGCGCCATCGAACGGGTGATGATCTGGATCGGGCGGGCGATACCGCGCACGGCATAGAGAATGGCGCCGATCACGATGATGGCAGCGACAGCGATGACGACCATTTCGATCATGCGGATCTGGTCATGCGTTGCCGAGCTTGCGGCAACCGCGGCATCGGCTCCGGCGACGTTGAGCGCGCGCACTTCCTTGATCGCCTCGTCGACCTTCTGCTCCGTTTCACGCATCTCGACCTTGAAGACGCTCTGCGCCTTCATGTTCTCGAGATTGTTGGAGAGCTTGACCATGCCATCGGCGATGGAGAGGTAGGCTTGGTAGGCAGTGTGTACTTTTTCCAGCGCTGCCTTGTCGGCGTCCGTCACCATCAGTGCCGCATAGTCATCGGCGAGCTTGTTGAAGCCTTCGACGGTCTGGCCGATGACTTTTTCCGCGGCCTTCTTCTCGAAGGGTGTCAGCGAGATCAGGTGGCGTGCAAACGCCATGCGCGTGTCGGAAAGCTGGGTTTCGAGCGCGCGGGAAAGCGAGACACGCGGCAGCCAGGTGGTGGCGATCTCGTTGTTGCGCTCGTTCATCATCTTGATGCCGCCGAGCGAGGAAACCGCAAGCGCCGCGACGATGACGGCGACCACGACGAAAAGGGCAATGAGCGTGTGTGAAATCTTGAGCCGTGACATAGGTTCCCCCCGGAAGGACTGCCGTCCATAATGCTGTACTTGATGAAGTCGTTCCGGCTCTTGATCGTCATGACGGAGCGGATGCCGAAGCAGGAATCATTCCGGTGCCCGGACGCGCTCGGAGCGCAGCCGGCGGAAACCTAGCGAACAAGATGTTACAAAAACCCTAATCGATTAAAGTGAGTATAATCTGATATTTGCAGGTGCTGAGACGGTGCGGTTGATCGTTCGGTTTCGTCAATCCTCACGGGGATCTTCTGCATTGGTCTTGGCTTTACTTGGTTGGCCCAAAATGTGCTCGTCTATCACCGGCCAATCTCCCACGTGGATGAAGGGAGGCAGCTGATTGACGGGCACCGGCTCGCCGGGCATGGTCGGCCATGCCCTTCCGCTTCGTCCATACTGCAGATCTTCATCTCGATTCGCCCCTCCGCAGCCTCGCCCTCAGGAACGCCGACCTCGCGGAGATCGTGCGCGGCGCGTCCCGGCGCGCCTTCCTCAAGATCGTCGATCTCTGCATCGTCGAAAAGGTCGATGCGCTGCTGATCGCGGGCGATCTCTACGACGGCAGCCAGACGTCGATGAACACGGCGCTGTTTCTCGGGCGGGAGTTGCGCCGGCTGGATGAGGCGGGCATCCGGACATTCATCATCCGCGGCAACCACGACGCCCAGTCGCAGGTCACCAACGAGCTTACTTTGCCGCCGTCGGCGCATGTGTTCAAAGGCAAGGCAAAGGCCGTTCTTGCCAAGAGCCTGGCAAGCGGGCGCGAGGTCTACGTGCACGGGGTAAGTTTCGCCAGTCCGCACGCGCCGGAAAGCCTGCTGCCGACCTTTCAGCCGCCGATGCCGGGCGCAGTCAACATCGGCATGCTGCATACCAGTCTTGCCGGCGCCGCTGGCCATGATCCCTATGCGCCCTGCAGTGCCGTCGACCTCGTGGCGCATGGTTTCGACTACTGGGCGCTCGGCCATATCCACCAACGCCAGATCCATGCAACAGGCCGTTTCGTCGTCATGCCCGGCATACCGCAGGGCCGCGACATCAACGAGGCCGGTGTGAAAAGCGTGACGCTGGTGGCGATCGATGACGACGGACGGACCGAGATTGCCGAGATGCCGATCGGGATTGCCAGTTTCGAGCGCCTGCCGGTCGATATCACAGGCCTCTCCGAGTGGCGCGATGTGCTCGATGCGGTCAGGCAGGCGCTTACGCGCGTTACTATGGATACGGCGGCAGAAAACGTGATCCTGCGCGTAACGCTGACAGGGGCGACGCCGCTGGCCTGGCGCCTTCGCCGTGACACGGACCTGTTGCGCGCCGAGATCGACAACATCGCGGCCGGCATCGTCGGTTGCTGGATCGAGAAGCTGGAACTCGCCTGCGGCAGTCCGCTCGCGGAAAAGACGGGTGCAATGGTGGATCCGGTCGATGAACTTGGGGCTCTCGTCGAGGCCGACGTTCTGCCCGCCCACGCCTTTCGCCAGGAGATCCGGGCGGCTGTGGAAGATCTGCTGCAACAACTGCCTCCGGAGCTGCGCCAAGCTTTGGCGCCTGACGAAGATGCGATCGAACGGCTCGCTTTCGAGGCCGGCGCATCGGGAGGTATGGAGGTGCTTGCCCATCTTCATGGCGGCAGCGCCGGCGAGGGCAGCCACTGATGCGGCTACGTGCGCTTGATCTCGTCCGCTATGGCAAATTCACCGATCGCCGCCTCGACTTCGGTGAAAATGCGGCCGACGTGCCCGACCTGCACATCGTCTACGGTCCGAACGAAGCAGGCAAATCGACCCTTTTTTCTGGCTTCCTCGATCTGCTCTTCGGGATAGAGCACTCGAGCCCCTATGGGTTCCTGCATCCCTATCCGACGATGCGCGTCGGCGGCACACTCACGGCGGCCGATCGGACTCACCGCGTGTTCCGGGTCAAACGCAAGACGAACTCGCTGGTTGGCGCAGATGATCAGCCGCTGCCCGACAATCTCTTTTCCGGAACACTGGGCGCAATCGACCGCGACACCTATCAGACGATGTTTTCGCTCGATGACGAGAGCATCGAGAAGGGCGGCGAGGCGATCCTGAAGAGCGAGGGTGAGCTTGGATCACTCTTGTTCTCCGCAAGCTCGGGTCTGCCGGATAGCACGGCGACCCTTGCGGTCTTGCGTGGCCAGGCGGACGCCTTCTATCGGCCACAGGCGCGTAAGCATCAGCTTGCCGAGTTGAAGGCGCAGCTTGATGCTTTGAGGACGGAGCGAAACGCCCTCGATATCAATGCACGCGAATATGCGGCGCTACGCAAGACGCTCGCGCAAGCACGCGACCGTCACGAGGAGGCGATCACACGCCGGGCCGAGCTTCGGGTCGCGCGGACCAGATTGAAGGCTGAGATCGAGGCAATGCCGCATATTGGCCGGCTGCGCGCGCTTCGCATGGAACTGGCGAGCGCGCCGGTGTTGCCGGTTCCGCCGGCTGAATGGGCAACCGAACTGCCGGCGCTGCGCCGCCAGGAGGCGGAGATCGAGGTCAGGCTCCGGCAGAACGAAAGCGAGATGAAGCATCGTCGCGATGCGCTGGAACAATTGCCGCTCGACAAGGAAGGGCTGTGCCTGGCCGAACGGCTGACGGCGCTGCAGGAGACAACACTCGATGCGCGCTATGTTACGGCCGCGCGCGACATGCCGTCGCGATTGGAAGAACTGGCGAGGACGTCGACGGAGATCGCCGGCTGCCTGTTGCGGCTCGGTGAGCCGGCGGACCGCGACCCTGCCGAGCTGCTGCTGCCGGCAGGGGTTGGCGCACGGCTTCAGGATCTCGCCCGCCGGCACTCTGCCCTGGCCGAACGGTGCACGTCCGCCCGGCACGAAGTGCAGGCGGCCGCCGCCGAAAATCGGGTCGCCAAATGTGAACTGGCGCGGCTCGATGGAGAAGGGGGGCTGGCGGATGCCTCGGGCCTTTCCGGGCGGCTGACGCTGCTGCGTCGCAGCGACTGTCTGCTGCGGAAACAGGCAGCCGCGCAGTCGCTGGATAGGCTGGAGGCGGAACTTGCCGACAAGCTGTTGCTGCTACAACCTTTTGCCGGAAACGCCGACGATCTGCTGGCGCTTGGCGTTCCGGCATCCGGAGCGCTTGAGACCTGGCGCAAGGCGGCCGCCACATTGGAGGAACGGCAAGCGCGCCTGTCCGATCGCATCGCCGGCGAGCGGGAACTGCTTGCGGGCGAGGAGGCACGGCTGGACGCGCTGTCTGCCGTCGGCGGCACTCTGGACGATGTTTCGGCCGCGGCGCTGCGTCGCCATCGTGACGAGGCCTGGGAACGGCACAAGGACCAGCTCGTCCATGAAACGGCCGCCGTTTTCGAAGAGGCGATGGGCAGGGATGACGAGGTTACCGCGCTGCGCCTCGCCGAAACAGCGCGGCTCGCCGAGATGCGCGGCCTGTCTCTTTCGCTCGCCGAGCGGCGCGCCCGGCTCGCGGCGCTCCGTGAACAGCAGCAGCGATGCAGTGAGGAAGGGGTGGCCCAGGCGCAGGTTCTCGCAGCCGTCGCTACGTCGTGTGGTTTACCCAGCGTCACGAGCTTGCCGCAACTGGAAGGCTGGCTTGCCGTTCGGACTTCGGCGCTCGAGATCCGCGCGCAATTGCGTATGGCGCGCCTGGAATTTGAGCGGGCACATGCCGAGGAAACCGAAGCGATTCGCGCGCTCAGGGACGAGCTCGCCGGCATCGGCATAAGGGAAGAGTTGCCGGAGCGGCTCGACGATCTCCTGCTGATCGCCGAACGGGTCGTCTCGCAGGCGCAAGCCGCAGCCGCCGCCCGCAACGCGGCCCGCGAGGCGGTGAAGCGCGGCGCAGCGGTTCTTGACGGCCGCCGCGCGACCCTTGATCTTGCCGAGGCCGAGATGGCCGCCTGGAAGGAACAGTGGAGCGCGCTTCTCGCCAAAAGCTGGCTCGCCGAACGCAGCGAACAGCTCGTGCCGGAGCAGATTGGCGCGATGCTCGCCATCCTGCAGGACCTGGACAAGCTCGCACAGCGCAAGGCCGACCTCGAATATCGCGTCGCCGGCATGCGCAAGGATCAGGCGGCTTTCGAGCGCGATATCGCCGGCCTCGCGGGCGCATCCGCGACAGACGATACGTTCGCAACGTTTACGACGCTCAAGGCGCGTGCCGCTGAGGCGCAGCGGATTGCCGACCGTCGGGCGACCTTTCTGTCGGAGCTGGCCCGACTGGAGGAAGAGCGGCGAGGAATCTGTGGTGCACGCGAGCTTCATGGCGCGCGCCGGCGTCTCGTTACTGAGTTCTTCGCGTGCGATACACTCGAGGAAGCCGGGCAGCAGTTCGAAATCGCACGCGAGCAGGAGCGCCTGCGCCAACGTATCGCCGAATTGGAAGCGGATCTCGCAACCCGACTTGGTGTCGCCAGGAGCGAGGAGGCCGAGGCGTTGCTCGCTGAGTTCGATGACGCCGCGGTCCGGCTGGAACTGGCGCGGCTCGACGCGGCGCTCGAAGACAGCGACCGCGACGTCAGCGAATTGCACACGGATATGCGCGGCAAAGAGAAGGCGCTCGCCGATGTCGAAGGCGGGGATACGGTGGCCGAACTCGATCAGAAGCGGCGCACGCTGCTGCTTGACATCGAGAGCAGGGCGCTCGCCTATCTGCGGCTCCGGGCAGGCGTCATCGCGGCGGAAACGGCGCTTCGGCTTTTCCGCGAACGGCACCGCAGCGCGATGATGCGCCGGGCCTCCGAAACTTTCAGCCGCATCAGCGGCGGCGAATATTCCGGCCTGTCGGCGCAATCCGACAGGGGGCAGGAGTTTCTGATCGCCAACGCCGCCGGAGGCGGATCGAAACTTGCCAAGGATCTCTCCAAAGGCACCCGATTCCAACTCTACCTGGCGCTCAGAATCGCCGGTTATCACGAAATTGCGGCAGCGCGCGAATCGCTGCCCTTCATCGCCGACGACATCATGGAGACCTTCGACGACGGGCGCGCCGGCCGCGCCTTCGAACAGATGGCCGCCATGGCGCGGGTGGGCCAGGTGATCTATCTGACGCACCACGAACATCTGTGCGAGATTGCCCGTGCTTCCTGCCCGACTGTGACAATCCACAGGTTATGATAGGGTCGCGGGAAAGGCGGTGCCCGTTCATCGTCACGCACTTTCGCTGAACGGAAGCGCCGCAAACGAAAACCCGGAGGAACGAGAGATGGAAATCATACCCGGTGGATCGAGACCTTCGATGCGCGCTCCGGCGGAGTATTTCACCGGCACCGTGCGGCAGGATCCGCTTATCGAAGCCGCGGATCCGGCGCGGGTCCGCGCCGTCAGCGTTACCTTCGAGCCGGGCGCCCGCACCGCCTGGCACACCCATCCGCTCGGCCAGACACTGATCGTGACTGCCGGCCGCGGCCTGGCGCAAAGCTGGGGCGGCCCGGTGCGCGAGATTCGTACCGGCGATGTCGTATGGTTCCCGCCGGGCGAAAAGCATTGGCATGGTGCCGCGCCCGAGACCGCAATGGTGCATCTCGCGATTCAGGAAGCGCTCGACGGCAAGGCTGTGGATTGGCTGGAGCATGTGACCGACGAGCAGTATCGCGGCGCGTAAGTGCGCGCGGGACGGCGCATGCGGTGAAAATTGGCGGTCGTGTCGACACCTTGCTCGATCGTGATTGTCGGGCCCTGATTCCTGCCCGCTCAAAGCGCAGCGCCCATCTCGAAAAGACTATGAAGGGCAGGGCGCGAGCGGCGCACGAGTACACAACGATGCCGCAAATGTATGGATGTCGATCTTCGGGGAGAAAATGGTGGGCGATGAGAGACTCGAACTCCCGACATCCTCGGTGTAAACGAGGCGCTCTACCAACTGAGCTAATCGCCCTTCCGCATCCGGACCGGATCAGTCCGCCGCGTCGGTGGCCGTGATCTAGGCGTAACCGAAAAAAACCGCAAGAGCATTTGTATCGTTTTTATGATTTTTTTTGCTGCGGGTCGCGCAACGCCCTGAATTGCCGGGGTTCGCGCTTGTGGACAAGAAAGCAGGTTCTTGGCCGTCCCGCGCGGCGGGGGAGGCGAGAGACGAAGATTCGCCGTTCGGCACCATCGCACGGGATGGAAGAGGCGACCGGAGTGGGGCTGTGGCTGCGTCGTGCACGCGATCCAGCCTCCTGAACTTTGCCGTCACCCTGGCCTGTGGATCATTTTTCGTTCCGTCATGGATTTGTCTTCAAACACGCTTGACACCCAAATGCGAACCGCTTAGTTAGCCGCTCATCGAACGGGCAAGCCCGCTCGGTGCCGGGGCGGAAACGCTCCAACCAAGTCAAGATGATGCGGGTGTAGCTCAGTCGGTTAGAGTGCCGGCCTGTCACGCCGGAGGTCGCGGGTTCGAGCCCCGTCACTCGCGCCACTCTTGATCTGGTCCTGCCTGGGCATTCTCATGGATGGCCAATGGTGGTAATAATGATCGTTCGCGGTCATCATGCGCGGGTGTAGCTCAGTCGGTTAGAGTGCCGGCCTGTCACGCCGGAGGTCGCGGGTTCGAGCCCCGTCACTCGCGCCACTTTCCTTTTCAGGTTTCCCTGTTCTTGTGTCGTGCGACTGGTTTTGTGCGCTGCGGCAATCTGTCTCGCATGGCCGCTGTTCACGGTAAAGTCGGTGATGGCCCGTGATTCCGAGCTTTGTCGCGCCCACCCATTCGATCCTGTGTCGTGAACCGGTTTAAATGACCCTTGAAGGCTTGCGCGCAGGCGCGGCCTGCGCTAACCACTCTGGCGTTGCAACATATTTTTCGGCCTGCGAGATCTGTTGTTTTGGTGCTCTCCCATGCGCCCTCCCGCAGGCAGGGACGGATAACAATGACTGAACTTCTCGGTTCCTACGTTCCGATCGCGATTTTCATTGGAATCGCATTGGTGATCGGCCTGGCGCTTCTGATTGCTCCCTTCGCCGTCGCCTTCAAGGCTCCTGATTCGGAAAAGCTGTCGGCCTATGAGTGCGGCTTCAATGCGTTCGATGACGCCCGCATGAAGTTCGACATCCGCTTCTATCTCGTGTCGATCCTCTTCATCATCTTCGATCTTGAAGTCGCCTTCCTCTTCCCTTGGGCGGTTTCGTTCAATGATCTGGGCTGGTTCGGCTTCTGGTCGATGATGGTCTTCCTCGCTGTGCTGACGATCGGCTTTGTCTATGAATGGAAGAAGGGAGCGCTGGAATGGAACTAGTATCCAGCACCACGCTCGTTGCGCCCAAGCCGAAGGGGATCATCGATCCTTCCACCGGCAAGCCGATTGGCAGCAATGACGCATTCTTCGGCGAGATCAATAACGAACTCGCCGACAAGGGTTTTCTCGTCACCTCGACGGACGAGCTCATTAACTGGGCCCGTACCGGCTCGCTGATGTGGATGACTTTCGGTCTCGCCTGCTGCGCGGTCGAGATGATGCAGATGTCGATGCCGCGCTACGATGCCGAGCGTTTCGGTTTTGCGCCGCGCGCCTCGCCGCGCCAGTCCGACGTCATGATCGTCGCCGGCACGCTGACCAACAAGATGGCGCCTGCTCTTCGCAAGGTCTATGACCAGATGCCGGAGCCGCGTTACGTCATCTCGATGGGCTCCTGCGCCAACGGCGGCGGCTACTATCACTATTCCTATTCGGTTGTTCGCGGCTGCGACCGCGTCGTACCCGTCGACATCTACGTGCCAGGCTGTCCTCCCACGGCAGAAGCGCTGCTTTACGGCGTGCTGCTGCTGCAGAAGAAGATCCGCCGGACCGGCACGATTGAGCGCTAAGGGCAGGGGGTCTTTGATATGAGTGAAGCCCTGAACGAGCTTGCGTCCTACCTGCGTGAAACGCGCGGCGCGCTGATTTCCGACGCATCGTTGGCCTATGGCGAACTGACGCTGACGACGACTGCGGCGAACGTCATCGCGCTGCTCACTTTCCTGCGCGACGACGTGCAATGCGCCTTCGTGAACCTCGTCGATGTCTGCGGTGTCGACTGGCCGCAGCGGCCGGATCGCTTCGATGTCGTCTATCACTTGCTGTCGCCGCGCCAGAACCTGCGCGTGCGCGTCAAGGTCTCGACCGGCGAGAACGAGCCGGTGCCGTCGGCGACGCCGGTCTATCCCGGCGCCGATTGGTTCGAGCGGGAAGCCTACGACATGTACGGCATCCTCTTCACCGGCCATCCGGACCTGCGTCGCATCCTGACGGACTACGGTTTCGAAGGGTATCCGCTGCGTAAGGACTTTCCGGTCACCGGTTTCGTCGAGGTCCGTTACGACGACGAAGCCAAGCGCGTCGTCTACGAGCCCGTTGAGCTGAAGCAGGAATTCCGCAACTTCGACTTCCTCTCTCCCTGGGAAGGCACGGACTACGTGCTGCCCGGCGACGAGAAAGCGAAAGCACGGTGAGACTAAGTGGCCCGCGGTAGCCGCCAGCGGCTGCCGTCCGGCCTGGAGCAATCGGTATGACCGAACATAACGTCCGCAACTTCAACATCAACTTTGGTCCGCAGCATCCGGCGGCGCACGGCGTTCTTCGTCTGGTGCTCGAGCTTGATGGCGAAATCGTCGAACGCGTCGATCCGCATATCGGCCTTCTGCATCGCGGCACCGAGAAGCTGATCGAGACCAAGACCTATCTGCAGGCCGTGCCCTATTTCGACCGCCTCGACTACGTGGCGCCGATGAACCAGGAGCACGCTTTCGCGCTCGCGGTCGAGAAGCTGACGGGCACGGAAGTTCCGATCCGCGGCCAGCTCATCCGCGTCCTCTATTCGGAAATCGGCCGCATCCTCTCGCACCTCCTGAACGTCACCACGCAGGCCATGGACGTCGGCGCGCTGACGCCGCCGCTCTGGGGCTTCGAAGAGCGCGAAAAGCTGATGGTGTTCTATGAGCGTGCCTGCGGCGCGCGCATGCACTCGGCCTATTTCCGTCCGGGCGGAGTCCACCAGGACCTGCCGCACGAGCTGGTCGAAGACATCGGCAAATGGATCGATCCGTTCCTGAAGACCGTCGACGATATCGACGAACTCTTGACCGGCAACCGCATCTTCAAGCAGCGCAACGTCGACATCGGCGTCGTCAAGCTCGATGACGCCTGGGCCTGGGGCTTCTCGGGCGTGATGGTGCGCGGCTCGGGCGCCGCCTGGGACCTGCGCCGCTCGCAGCCCTACGAGTGCTACTCAGATCTCGAATTCGATATCCCGATCGGCAAGAACGGCGACTGCTTCGACCGCTATCTGATCCGCATGATCGAGATGCGCCAGTCGGCGCGCATCATGCGCCAGTGCGTCGATCGCCTGCTCGGCGATGCCAAGGTCGGTCCGGTTTCGTCGCTCGACGGCAAGATCGTTCCGCCGAAGCGCGGCGAGATGAAGCGTTCGATGGAAGCGCTGATCCACCACTTCAAGCTTTACACCGAAGGCTATCACGTGCCCGCCGGCGAAGTTTACGCCGCCGTCGAAGCGCCGAAGGGCGAGTTCGGCGTCTATCTCGTCTCCGACGGCACCAACAAGCCCTATCGCTGCAAGATCCGTGCGCCGGGTTACGCACATCTCCAGGCGATGGATTTCCTCTGTCGGGGACACCAGCTTGCCGACGTTTCGGCCGTGCTGGGCTCCCTCGATATCGTGTTCGGTGAGGTAGACCGCTGATGCGTCTCGTGCCCCTGGCCACGCTTGCTCTTCTCGCTTTCGCATCGGCCGCTCCTGCGCAGGAGTCGGTCGACAGCGGCGCGACGTCGGGTGGCATGCGCGGGGGCTCGATGGCCGACCTCGTGGCCAAGGGCTACGAGATCAAGGCCGCGGTCGCCAATGGCGCGCGCTACATCGTATTTTTGCAGAAAGACCAGTCAGCCTATGCCTGCGAATTCGTCTCGGTGACGAAATCGCGGTGCGGTTCGATTAACTGATAAGGTGTCCACTAGAATGTCCGTTCGTCGACTAGCCGAAGACACCGTCCAGCCAGCGAGCTTTGCCTTCAGCAAGGAGAACGCCGCCTGGGCGAAGGAAACGATCAAGAAATACCCCAAGGGTCGTGAGCAGTCCGCCGTCATCCCGCTGTTGATGCGCGCTCAGGATCAGGACGGCTGGGTCACGAAAGCGGCCATCGAGTCGATCGCCGACATGCTCGGCATGGCCTACATCCGCGTGCTCGAAGTTGCGACCTTCTACACCCAGTTCCAGCTTAAGCCGGTCGGCACGCGCGCCCACGTCCAGGTTTGCGGCACGACGCCGTGCATGCTGCGTGGCGCGGAAGACCTGATCAAGGTCTGCAAGAGCAAGATCGCCCACGACCCCTTCACTCTCAACGAGAGCGGCACGCTCTCCTGGGAAGAGGTCGAATGTCAGGGCGCCTGCGTCAACGCACCGATGGTCATGATCTTCAAGGATACTTTCGAAGACCTGACGCCCGAGAAGCTCGAGCAGATCATCGACCGTTTCGAGGCAGGCAAGGGTGCTGAAGTTACCCCCGGTCCGCAGATCGACCGCATCTATTCTGCGCCGGAAGGCGGCCTGACGACGCTGATGACGGCCGACCCGGCTCCGGCGAAGGCTGCGACCAGCGCGGCCAAGAAGGTCAGTGACGGGCCGGCCGTTTCCGTGCCGCCGTCGAATGCCGCCCGTGCCAAGACCGCTTCGGCCGTAACCGACGCTTCGCTGAAGACCCCGGCGACGGCAAAGGCGGAAGCCGCCGCCAACGCCAAGGTCGAAGGCGACACCGTCGACAAGTCGAAGCCGGCCAAGGCTGCCGCCGTTGCCGGCAAGCCTTCGCTGGAGGACAAGAACCGCCCGGCAGGCATCGAAAAGCCGGCGGCCGTCGACGACCTCAAGCTGATCTCCGGCGTTGGTCCGAAGATCGAGGGCACGCTCAACGAACTGGGCATCTACACCTACGCGCAAGTTGCTTCCTGGAAGAAGGCGGAGCGCGAGTGGGTCGACGGATACCTGAATTTCAAGGGCCGCATCGAACGCGACGACTGGGTCAAGCAGGCCAAGGCGCTCGCCAAGGGCGGCGAAGCCGAATACATCAAGGTCTTCGGCAAGAAGCCGCGGTAAAGAGGTGAATTATGCTCAGAGATGAAGACCGCATCTTTACCAACATCTACGGGCTCAAGGACAAGTCCCTGAAGGGCGCCATGGCGCGCGGCCACTGGGACGGCACCAAGCAGTTGCTCGAAAAGGGCCGTGACTGGATCGTCAACGAAGTGAAGGCCTCCGGCCTTCGCGGCCGTGGCGGCGCCGGCTTCCCGACCGGCCTCAAGTGGTCCTTCATGCCGAAGGAAAGCGATGGCCGTCCGCACTATCTCGTCGTCAACGCCGACGAGTCCGAGCCCGGCACCTGCAAGGACCGTGACATCATGCGTCACGATCCGCACACCCTGATCGAAGGCTGCGTCGTCGCCAGCTTCGCCATGGGTGCGCATGTCGCCTATATCTACGTTCGCGGCGAGTTCATCCGTGAGCGCGAGGCGCTGCAGGCGGCGATCGACGAGTGCTACGCCTACGGCCTGCTCGGCAACAACAACAAGCTCGGCTACGACATCGACATTTACGTGCACCATGGTGCCGGCGCCTATATCTGCGGCGAAGAAACCGCGCTGCTCGAAAGCCTCGAAGGCAAGAAGGGCCAGCCGCGCCTGAAGCCGCCGTTCCCGGCCAATATGGGCCTCTATGGCTGCCCGACAACCGTCAACAACGTCGAGTCGATCGCGGTGACCCCCACGATCCTTCGTCGCGGCGCCGGCTGGTACACGGGCTTCGGCCGTCCGAACAACCACGGCACCAAGCTCTATTCGGTTTCCGGTCACGTCAACCGCCCGTGCACGGTCGAAGACGCGATGTCGATTCCGTTCCATGAGCTGATCGAAAAGCACTGTGGGGGCATTCGCGGCGGCTGGGACAACCTGCTCGCGGTCATCCCCGGTGGCTCGTCCGTCCCTTGCGTGCCTGGCGCGCAGATGAAGGACGCGATCATGGACTATGACGGCCTGCGCGAGCTCGGCTCCGGTCTCGGCACCGCCGCCGTCATCGTCATGGACAAGTCGACCGACATCATCAAGGCTATCTGGCGCCTCTCGGCCTTCTACAAGCACGAGAGCTGTGGCCAGTGCACGCCGTGCCGCGAAGGCACCGGCTGGATGATGCGCGTGATGGAGCGCATGGTTCAGGGCCGCGCCCAGAAGCGCGAGATCGACATGCTGTTCGACGTCACCAAACAGGTGGAAGGCCATACGATCTGTGCGCTCGGCGACGCGGCCGCCTGGCCGATCCAGGGTCTGATCAAGCACTTCCGTCCGGAAATGGAAAAGCGCATCGACGAATACACACGCAATGCCTCGCCGCATGGCGCGGTTCTGGAAGCGGCGGAGTAACGGACGATGGCCGGCGCGCGCGGAGAAGGACAGATGAAGGGGCAGGCCGAAACAGGCATTCCGTTCGCACGTCCGCTTGGCGGCGACCCGGCCGATCCGTTCGGTATGGCCGAGTGGATGAAGGGCCTGCCGCAGGTGCCGTTGCACCCGCTGATGGTTCACCCGGCTGCCGCGGTCGCGGCGGCGACCGCGATCGGCTTCGGCCTCACGAGCCACATTGCAGGCGCCATGTTCGGCGCGATGCAGGGTGCGGTCGAGGCGGCTCAGAAGCGGGCGGAACCCGCAGCGTCTGGCGCGACGGCCCCGGTTGTCGCAAAGACGGCGCAAGCCGAAGCGAAGCCGGAACCGGTCGCCAAGCCGTCCGTGGCCGCCAAGCGCGTTGCGGCGAAGCCGGTGGTTGATAAGGCCGCAGTCGAGAAGCCGGTTAAGGCTCGCGCGGCGCGGGCCAAGGCGAAGGCCGCTGACGACCTCAAGCGGATTTCCGGTATCGGCCCGAAGCTTGAGCAGGTGCTGAACGCGAAGGGTATCAGCGGTTTTGCCGACATCGCCGGCTGGAGCGAGGCGGACGTTGCCCGCTTCGATGACGAACTCGGTTTCGGCGGCCGGATCAAGCGGGATGACTGGGTTGGACAGGCCAAGGCGCTGAAAGGCGCGTGAGACAATAGGGGCGGGGACCTGTGACGGTCATCGCCCGCAAGCAGCAAGGCTGTGTTGGAATTGTCCGTCGCCGATGGGCCGATGGACGGAAGACAGGATTGAGTACGAAGATGGCAAAGCTGAAAGTCGACGGAAAAGAGATCGAGGTACCGGATCATTTCACGCTGCTTCAGGCGTGCGAAGAGGCCGGGGCCGAGGTTCCGCGCTTCTGTTTCCACGAGCGGCTTTCGGTCGCCGGCAACTGCCGCATGTGTCTGATCGAGGTGAAGGGAGGGCCGCCGAAGCCCGCCGCCTCCTGCGCCATGGGTGTGCGCGACCTTCGTCCGGGCCCGAACGGCGAAGCGCCGGAAGTCTTCACGACCACGCCGATGGTCAAGAAGGCCCGCGAAGGCGTGATGGAATTCCTGCTGATCAACCATCCGCTCGACTGCCCGATCTGTGACCAGGGCGGCGAATGCGACCTGCAGGACCAGGCGATGGCCTTCGGCATCGACAGTTCGCGCTATCAGGAAAACAAGCGTGCCGTCGAAGACAAGTACATCGGTCCGCTCGTCAAGACCGTGATGAACCGCTGCATCCACTGCACGCGCTGCGTCCGCTTCACCACCGAAGTCGCCGGCATTGCCGAGCTTGGCCTGATCGGCCGCGGCGAAGACGCCGAGATCACCACCTATCTCGAGCAGGCCATGACCTCAGAGCTGCAGGGCAACGTCGTTGACCTCTGCCCGGTCGGCGCGCTGACCTCGAAGCCCTTTGCCTTTACCGCCCGCCCGTGGGAGCTGAACAAGACCGAATCCATCGACGTGATGGACGCGCTGGGTTCGGCGATCCGCGTCGATACCCGCGGCCGCGAAGTCATGCGCATCATGCCGCGCGTCAACGAAGACATCAATGAAGAGTGGATCTCCGACAAGAGCCGCTTCATCTGGGATGGCCTGAAGACGCAGCGTCTCGATCGTCCTTACGTCAAGAAGGATGGCCGTCTGCAGCCGGCGACCTGGGGCGAAGCCTTCCAGGCGATCAAGGCCGCGGTTGCCAAGACCTCCGGCGACAAGATCGGCGCCATTGCCGGCGACCTCGCTTCGGTCGAAGAAATGTACGCGCTGAAGCAACTGATCGCAGCCCTCGGCTCCGAGAGCATTGACTGCCGCCAGGATGGTGCAGCACTCGACCCGTCGCTCGGCCGCGCCAGCTACATCTTCAACCCGACGATCGCCGGCATCGAAAGCGCTGATGCGCTGCTGATCATCGGCTCCAACCCGCGCTTCGAGGCTTCCGTCCTCAACGCCCGTATCCGCAAGCGCTACCGCATGGGCAATTTCCCGATCGCCGTGATCGGCGAGCCCGGTGAACTGCGCTACGAATACGAATATCTCGGCGCCGGCACCGAGACGCTGGCCGAGCTCGTATCCGGCAAGGGCAAGTTCGCCGCAACGCTGAAGAAGGCCCAGCGCCCGATGATCCTCATCGGCCAGGGCGCGATCGCAGGGGAGGGCGGTGCTGCCGTTCTCGCTGCTGCCGCCAAGCTTGCGGGCGCAGTCGGTGCAGTCACCGCCGAGTGGAACGGCTTTGCCGTCCTTCACACGGCCGCTTCCCGCGTCGGTGGTCTCGACCTCGGCTTCGTGCCGGGTGCGAACGGCAAGTCGGCCGCCGAAATGGTTACCGGTTCCGACGTTCTCTTCCTGCTCGGCGCTGATGAGATCGATCTTGCCGCGCGCAAGTCTGGCTTCACCGTCTATATCGGCTCGCACGGCGACAACGGCGCGCATGCCGCCGACGTCATCCTGCCGGGCGCAACCTACACCGAAAAGTCCGGCACCTGGGTCAACACAGAGGGTCGCGTTCAGGTCGGCAACCGCGCCGGCTTCGCTCCGGGCGACGCGCGCGAGGACTGGGCGATCATCCGCGCGCTCTCCGACGTTCTCGGCAAGAAGCTGCCCTTTGATTCGCTTGGCGAATTGCGCTCGAAGCTCTATGCGGCCCACCCGCATTTCGCAGAAGTCGACGCGATCGCGACCGGTAACGGCGACGAAATTGCCGCACTCGGCCAAAAAGCCGGTGAGATGGGCAAATCCGTGTTTGCGTCTCCGGTCAAAGACTTCTATTTGACGAACCCGATAGCGCGCGCATCCGCCGTCATGGCCGAATGCTCGGCTTTGGCACGCAACAATTTCAAAGCTGCGGCGGAATGAGCGCGAGGGAATAGAGTATCATGGACGCTTTCGTTTCGACCTATGTCTGGCCCACGATCATCATGGTCGCCCAGTCGCTGCTGCTCCTGGTCGCGCTGCTGCTTTTCATCGCCTACATCCTGCTCGCCGACCGTAAGATCTGGGCGGCAGTTCAGCTACGCCGTGGTCCGAATGTGGTGGGCCCCTGGGGGCTTTTCCAGTCCTTCGCCGACCTTTTGAAGTTCGTCTTCAAGGAGCCGGTGATTCCGGCCGGCGCCAACAAGGCGATCTTCCTGCTCGCGCCGCTCGTCTCCGTGACGCTGGCGCTCGCCGCCTGGGCGGTCATCCCGCTCAACGCCGGATGGGTGATCGCGAACATCAACGTCGGCATCCTCTTCGTGTTCGCCATATCTTCTCTTGAAGTTTATGGCATCATCATGGGCGGCTGGGCGTCGAACTCCAAGTATCCGTTCCTCGGTGCGCTCCGCTCCGCGGCGCAGATGGTCTCCTACGAAGTCTCGATCGGCTTCGTCATCGTCACCGTGCTGCTCTGCGTCGGCTCGCTGAACCTGACGGACATCGTCAACGCCCAGACCGACGGCATCGGCACGCGCCTCGGCCTCCCGGCGTCCTTCCTCGACTGGCATTGGCTGGCGCTGTTCCCGATGTTCATCGTGTTCTTCATTTCGGCACTCGCCGAAACGAACCGTCCGCCCTTCGACCTGCCGGAAGCAGAATCGGAACTCGTCGCCGGCTTCATGGTCGAGTACGGCTCCACTCCGTACATGATGTTCATGCTCGGCGAATATGCCGCCATTTGCCTGATGTGCGCGCTGACGACGATCCTGTTCCTCGGCGGCTGGCTGCCCCCGGTCGACGTCTGGTTCCTGAACTGGGTCCCCGGCATCATCTGGTTTGTTCTGAAGGCATCCTTCGTGTTCTTCATGTTCGCGATGGTGAAGGCTTTCGTCCCGCGGTATCGCTACGACCAGCTGATGCGTCTCGGCTGGAAGGTCTTCCTGCCGCTTTCCCTTGCAATGGTCGTGATCACTGCATTCGTTCTCAAGCTGACGGGAGCCGCATGACGATGGCTCACGTTTTGCAGCATACCGCCGGCCGCTCCCAGGCCGGCAATTCTGGAGGTAAATGATGGCCGGTCTTTCGCAAGCCGTCAGCTCGCTGTTCCTGAAGGAATTCGTCGGTGCGTTCTTTCTGTCGATGCGCTATTTCTTCAAGCCGAAGGCGACGTTGAACTATCCCTTCGAGAAAGGGCCGGTCAGCCCGCGCTTCCGCGGCGAGCATGCTCTGCGCCGTTATCCGAACGGTGAAGAGCGTTGCATCGCCTGCAAGCTGTGCGAGGCGATCTGTCCTGCACAGGCAATTACGATCGAAGCCGGTCCGCGCCGCAACGACGGCACACGCCGCACGGTGCGCTACGACATCGACATGGTGAAGTGCATCTATTGCGGTTTCTGCCAGGAAGCCTGTCCGGTCGATGCGATCGTCGAAGGCCCGAACTTCGAGTTCGCCACCGAGACGCGCGAAGAGCTTTACTACGACAAGGAAAAGCTGCTCGCCAACGGCGACCGTTGGGAGCGGGAAATCGCACGCAACATCGCAATGGACTCGCCCTATCGCTGAGGCCGGAGCGTAGCGCTGCCCCGGGGAGGGCGGTGCATGTGACAATAGGTTTGGGCAACGGCCGGACGCGTGTCCGGCTTTGCCTGTGGAGTGGAGCCGGAAGCGCTTCACGCCGTGCAAGACGAAAAAGGCACCGATCATGGGTCTGCAGGTTCTTTTTTTCTATCTCTTTGCCTTCATCGCGGTGGCGTCGGCATTTATGGTCATTGCGGCCAGGAACCCGGTTTATTCGGTTCTGTTCCTGATCCTGACCTTCTTTAACTCGGCGGGTCTGTTCCTGCTGACCGGCGCCGAATTCCTCGCGATGATCCTGCTGGTCGTCTATGTCGGTGCGGTCGCGGTGCTCTTCCTGTTCGTCGTCATGATGCTCGACATCGACTTCGCGGAGTTGCGTGCGGGCGTGCTCGAATATGCGCCGATCGGTGCGCTGATCGGCCTGATCCTCGCAGCCGAGCTCATCATCGTCGTCGGCGGCGCAACCTTCTCGCCGGAAGTCGCCAAGGCGATTTCGATGCCGATCCCGGCCGTCACGGAGCGGACGAACACGGCAGCCCTCGGCGACGTGCTCTACACCCACTACGTCTACTTCTTCCAGATCGCCGGCCTCGTGCTGCTCGTCGCCATGATCGGCGCGATCGTGCTGACCCTGCGCCATCGCGAAAACATCAAGCGCCAGAACATCCCGCAGCAGGTTGCCCGTACACCCGAGACCGCCGTTGAAGTGATCACGGTCAAGCCGGGCCAGGGCATCTAAGTCGGACGCGAGATCGAGGAACAAAAAATGGAAATCGGAATTTCCCACTATCTCACCGTCAGCGCCATCCTGTTCACGCTGGGCGTCTTCGGCATCTTCCTGAACCGGAAGAACGTCATCGTCATCCTGATGTCGGTCGAACTCATTCTTCTCGCGGTCAACATCAACATGGTTGCCTTCTCGTCGTTCCTGAACGACATCACGGGCCAGGTCTTCGCCCTGTTCATCCTGACCGTCGCGGCTGCGGAAGCGGCCATTGGACTTGCAATTCTCGTCGTCTTCTACCGCAACCGCGGCTCGATCGCCGTCGAAGACGTCAACATGATGAAGGGCTGATTGGGCTATGGATACCATCATCAAGGCTATCGTCTTCCTGCCTTTGATCGGCTTTCTGATCGCCGGCCTCTTCGGCACTTCGATCGGCGCCAAGGCCTCGGAATATGTCACCAGCGGGCTGATGCTGATTGCGCTCGCTCTGTCGTGGTATGTCTTCTTCGACGTCGCTTTGGGCGAGCAGGAGATGATCAAGGTGTCGGTGCTGCGCTGGATCCAATCCGGCAGCTTCGACGTCGAGTGGGGGTTTCGTGTCGATACGCTGACGGCGGTCATGTTCGTCGTGGTCAACACGGTGTCGACGTTGGTGCATATCTATTCGATCGGATACATGCACCACGATCCGCACCGTCCGCGCTTCTTTGCCTACCTGTCGCTTTTCACCTTCGCGATGCTCATGCTCATCACGTCGGACAACCTGGTGCAGATGTTCTTCGGCTGGGAAGGCGTGGGTCTGGCATCCTACCTGCTGATCGGCTTCTGGTATAAGAAGCCGTCGGCGAATGCCGCGGCGATCAAGGCCTTCATCGTCAACCGCGTCGGTGACTTCGGCTTCTCGCTCGGCATCTTCCTCGTCTTCGTGCTGTTCGGCTCGGTCAACTTCGAGACGATCTTCGCTGCCGCCCAGACCTATCTGCCGGCCGAGGGCGCTGCAGCAGGGGAGGCGGTTGTCACCCTGTTCGGCATGCACCTCGAAAAGGCTGACGCGATCACGGCTGCCTGCCTGCTGCTGTTCATGGGCGCCATGGGCAAGTCGGCACAATTCCTGCTGCACACCTGGCTTCCGGACGCGATGGAGGGCCCGACCCCGGTTTCGGCTCTTATCCATGCCGCAACCATGGTCACCGCCGGCGTCTTCCTCGTCGCCCGCATGTCGCCGCTCTTCGAACTGTCACCGGATGCACTGACCGTCGTCACGATCATCGGTGCGATCACGGCCTTCTTCGCAGCGACTGTCGGTCTCGTTCAGAACGACATCAAGCGCGTCATCGCCTACTCGACCTGTTCGCAGCTCGGCTACATGTTCGTGGCACTGGGCGTCGGCGCCTATGGCGCTGCCATCTTCCACCTATTCACGCACGCCTTCTTCAAGGCGCTGCTGTTCTTGGGGGCCGGTTCGGTCATCCACGCCGTCGATGGCGAGCAGGACATGCGTTATATGGGCGGCCTCAGGCCGCACATTAAAGTCACCTACTGGATGATGTTCATCGGCACGATCGCGCTGACCGGTGTGGGCATTCCGGGCGTTATCGGCACGGCGGGCTTCTACTCGAAGGATGCGATCATCGAGTCGACCTTTGCGTCGCACAGCGCTGTTTCCGGCTTCGCCTTCGCGCTGCTGGTGATCGCTGCACTGTTCACAAGCTTCTATTCGTGGCGCCTCACCTTCATGACATTCCACGGCAAGCCGCGTGCGTCGTCGGATGTCATGCATCACGTCCATGAATCGCCGCAGGTCATGCTGGTTCCACTCTATATTCTGGGCATCGGAGCACTTGCCGCTGGCTATTTCTTCCACGACCACTTCTTCGGCGAGGGCTATGCAGAGTTCTGGAAGGGTGCGCTTTTCACGTCTGCTGAAAACGAAATCCTCCATGAGTACCACCACGTTCCGCTGTGGGTTAAGTGGAGCCCGTTCTGCGCCATGGCGCTCGGCCTCTTCACGGCCTGGTACATGTATATCCGCCGGCCGGAACTGCCGAAGTACCTGGCGGAGCAGCATCGTGGCCTCTACCAGTTCCTGCTGAACAAGTGGTACTTCGACGAGCTTTACGATCTGCTGTTCGTACGCTCGGCCAAGTGGCTCGGCACATTCCTCTGGAAGGAAGGCGATGGCCGCGTGATCGACGGCTACGGCCCGAACGGCGTTGCCGCGCGCGTGCTGAATGTCACTGACCGCGTTGTCCGCCTGCAGACTGGTTACCTCTATCACTACGCGTTCGCGATGCTGATCGGCATTGCCGCGCTCGTTACTTGGATGATGTTCAGGAGTTCCTTCTGATGACCGATTGGCCCGTACTTTCCGCGGTCACCTTCATGCCGCTCGTCGGCGTCCTGCTTCTCTTGCTGACAAGGGAAGACAGCGCTTACGGCCGCCGGAACATCCTGAACGTATCGCTGCTGACGACGATCTTCACGCTCGCCGTGTCGGTCTATATCTGGTACCAGTTCGACGCCTCGAATCCGGGCTTCCAGATGATCGAAAAGCACGAGTGGCTCGGCACCGGCATTTCCTATCATCTCGGCGTCGACGGTATTTCGGTACTTTTCGTCGTGCTTTCGGCCTTCCTCATGCCCTTCTGCGTGCTTGCAAGCTGGTTGACGATCGAGAAGCGGCTCAAGGCATACATGATCGCCTTTCTCGTGCTGGAAACGTTCATGATCGGCGTCTTCGTGTCGCTCGATATCGTGCTCTTCTACGTATTCTTCGAAGCCGGCCTGATCCCGATGTTCATCATCATCGGTGTCTGGGGCGGTAAGGACCGCGTCTACGCCAGCTACAAGTTCTTCCTCTACACGCTGCTCGGCTCGGTGCTGATGCTGCTCGCGATCATGGCGATGTACTGGCAGGCCGGTACGACCGACATCCCGCAGCTGATCGCCTACAACTTCCCGCGCCAGATGCAGACCTGGCTTTGGCTCGCCTTCTTCGCCTCCTTCGCGGTGAAGATGCCGATGTGGCCGGTCCACACCTGGCTTCCGGACGCGCACGTTCAGGCGCCGACCGCTGGCTCGGTCATTCTGGCAGGCATCCTCCTGAAGCTCGGCGGTTACGGCTTCCTGCGCTTCTCGTTGCCGATGTTCCCGCTGGCATCGGACTATTTCGCGCCGTTCGTCTTCACGCTTTCCATCGTCGCCATCATCTACACCTCGCTGGTCGCGATGATGCAGACGGACATCAAGAAGCTGATCGCCTATTCGTCGGTTGCACATATGGGCTACGTGACGATGGGTATCTTCGCCGCCAACACCCAGGGCGTGCAGGGTGCGATCTTCCAGATGCTGTCGCACGGCATCGTCTCCGGCGCGCTCTTCCTCTGCGTCGGCGTCGTTTATGACCGTCTGCACACCCGCGAGATCGTGGCCTATGGCGGCCTGGTCAACAATATGCCGAAATACGCCGTCGCCTTCATGGTCTTCACCATGGCCAACGTCGGCCTTCCGGGAACCTCCGGCTTCGTCGGCGAAGTCCTGACCCTCGTCGGCGCGTTCCGTGCCAACACCTGGGTTGCGCTCTTCGCGACGTCGGGCGTCATCCTCTCGGCCGCCTATGCTCTCTGGCTCTATCGCCGGGTGATCTTCGGTGCGCTGGAAAAGGAAAGCCTGAAGGCGCTGCTCGACCTGTCACCGCGCGAAAAGGCCATTCTTTATCCGCTGGTGATCCTGACGATCTTCTTCGGCGTCTACCCGGCACCGATCTTCGATGCGACCGCGGCTTCCGTGGATCTGCTCGTCAACAACTACTCCGCAGCCCTGCAGGCAGCGCAAAACGTTGCGCTTTCGGTGCAATGACCACAGGACGTGATTGGACATGACTGCTGAAACCCTCCTTGCAAGCCTGCAACTCTCGATCCCCGAGTTGATCCTCGCGGTCGGCGCGATGGCATTGCTGATGATCGGCGTATTTGCCGGCGAAAAGTCGGCTTCGACCGTCACCGGCCTCGCGGTTGCCGTTCTGATCATCGCCGGCCTCTGGCTCGTTCTGAAAACCGGTGAAGGCGAAGCCTATGGCGGCGCCTTCCTGTCGGATCCCTTCGCCAAGTTCATGAAGGTGCTGGCGTTGATCGGTTCGATCACGGCGATGGTGATGACCGTCGGTCACGCGCGTTCCGCCCAGATCGATCGCTTCGAGTTCCCGGTGCTTCTGGTGCTGGCGACGCTCGGCATGCTGTTGATGATCTCGGCCAACGACCTGATCTCGCTCTATCTCTCGCTGGAACTGCAGTCGCTTGCACTCTATGTCGTCGCCGCCATAAACCGCGACAGCGTTCGTTCGACCGAAGCCGGCCTCAAGTACTTCGTGCTCGGTGCGCTTTCTTCAGGCATGCTGCTCTATGGCATGTCGCTGATCTACGGCTTCACCGGTCATACCGGCTTTACCCAGATCGCCGCTGCGCTGACGGCGGAAGGCCGCTCGCTTGGCCTCATCTTTGGTCTCGTCTTCGTGCTCGCCGGTCTCGCCTTCAAGATCTCGGCCGTGCCGTTCCACATGTGGACGCCGGACGTATACGAAGGTGCGCCGACACCGGTCACCGCCTTCTTCGCGGCAGCGCCGAAGGTCGCCGCGATGGCGATCCTTGTGCGCATCGTCATCAACGCCTTCGAGCCCGTCGTTGCTGACTGGCAGCAGATCATAGTCTTCATCTCGATCGCGTCGATGCTGCTCGGCGCCTTCGCGGCGATCGGCCAGAAGAACATCAAGCGCCTGATGGCCTATTCCTCGATCGGTCACATGGGCTACGCACTGGTCGGCCTTGCTGCCGGCTCGATGGCGGGCGTTCGCGGCGTGCTGCTCTACATGCTCATCTACATGGTCATGACGCTCGGCACCTTCGCCTGCATCCTGGCGATGCGGCGCAAGGAAGGCGAAAACGTCGAGAACATCGACGACCTCGCGGGCCTGTCGCAGACGAACCCCTTCATGGCGACCGTACTGACCGTCCTGATGTTCTCGCTCGCCGGCATTCCGCCGATGGCAGGCTTCTTCGGGAAGTACTTCGTCTTCATGGCGGCGATCGAAGCGCAGCTCTATGCACTCGCCATCATCGGCGTGCTCGCATCCGTTGTCGGCGCCTACTATTACCTGCGCGTCATCAAGGTGATGTGGTTCGATGATGCCAAGGGCGAATTTGCCCGTACGGCCGGCGAACTGAAGCTGGTGTTCGGCCTCTCGGGCCTGTTCGTCATCGGATACGTCCTGATCGGCGGTCCGCTTGGAAGCGCTGCCGAGGCCGCGGCGCGGACCTTCTTTTGATCGCCCTTGAAAGCGGTGGCCGGATATCGCCCGACGATTTCCGGCATGTCGCTCTCGATGCGGTCGGATCGACAAACAGCGAATGCCTGGCGCGTGCGCGCCAGGGCGACCCGGGCAATCTCTGGGTCACGGCTGTCAGGCAGACCGGCGGCCGCGGCCGCCGCGGCCGCGCCTGGTTTTCGGAACCAGGCAACCTCTATGCATCGCTTCTCCTGATCGATCCCGCACCAATCGAGCAACTGCATTCTCTGCCGCTTGCCGTTGCCGTCGCCGTGCACCGGGCAATCCGCCAGGTGATGCCGCCGGGTGCGGCACCGGTGGAGATCAAGTGGCCAAACGACATTCTCATCGACGGGAAAAAGACCTGCGGCATCCTGCTCGAGGGGGAGGCGCTTCCGGATGGGCGCCAGGCCTTGGTCATTGGCTGCGGCATCAACATTGCCGTCCAGCCGGACGAGGCCCTCTATCCCGTTACCTCGTTGAGGAAGGAAGGCGCTTCGGTTTCTCCGGATGAACTTTTCGCGCGGCTGTTCGTGACGATGGCGGAGACGCTGTCGCTATGGGAGCGCGGTGCGGGGATTGCAAAGACCATCGAGCAATGGCGGGCAGCCGCCCGCGGCATCGGTGAGACGATTACAGTGAACCTGCCGGACCGATCGCTTTCGGGCCGCTTTGCCGGTATTGATGAGACCGGACGGTTGATGCTCGATACCGGGTCAGGCACGATGCAGGCGATTGCAGCCGGCGATGTATTTTTCGGATAATTTCTAGAACAAGGGCGCATTACAATATGGCGCAGGACGAAGAACTGGTGTTCTTGCCGCTTGGCGGCGTCGGCGAAATCGGCATGAACCTCGGCCTTTACGGCTACGGGCGGCCCGGAAACCGCCAGTGGATGATGGTCGATTGCGGCGTGACGTTCCCGGGGCCCGAGCTTCCCGGCGTCGAACTGGTTTTGCCCGACATCGGGTTTCTCGCCGAGGAACGGCGCAATCTCAAGGCGATCATTATCACCCACGCCCATGAGGACCATTATGGCGGCCTGAACGATTTGTGGCCAGGCCTCAACGTTCCGGTCTATGCCTCGCCGTTCACGGCAGGCATGCTGGAGGCCAAGCGCGATTTCGAAAAGAGCCGCGGCGAAATCCCGGTGACGATCTTCAAGCAGGGCGACCGCATCAATGTCGGCCCGTTCGAGATCGAAGCCGTCGGCGTCAACCATTCGATCCCCGAGCCGATGTCGCTGATCATCCGCACGCCGCTCGGCACCGTCGTTCATACCGGCGACTGGAAGATCGACCTGCATCCATCGCTCGGGCCCCTGACCGACGAAACGCGTTTCCGTCAGATCGGCGATGAAGGCGTGTTGGCGCTCATCTGCGATTCAACCAATGCCATGCGCGACGGCGTTTCGCCGTCGGAACAGGAAGTCTCCGAGAGCCTGTCGAAGATCATCGCCAACGCCGAGGGCCGGGTTGCGATCACCACCTTTTCGTCGAATGTCGGACGCATCCGCTCGATCGCCGAGGCCGCGGAAGAGGCGGGGCGGGATGTCCTCTTGCTCGGCAGCTCGATGCGCCGCGTCGTTGCCGTTGCTCAGGATCTCGGGTTGATGGAAGGCATCAAGCCGTTCCTCGCCGAAGACGAGTTCGGCTACGTGCCACGCGACAAGGTCGTGGTTATCCTGACCGGCAGCCAGGGCGAACCGCGGGCAGCGCTCGCCAAGATCGCGCGCGACGAGATGCGCAACGTTGCTTTCTCCGCCGGCGACACCGTAGTCTTCTCCTCACGCACGATCCCCGGCAACGAGAAGGCGATCAACGACATCAAGAATGGCCTGGTCGAACAGGGCATCCACATCATCACCGACAGTGAAGCCCTGGTGCACGTATCGGGTCACCCCCGCCGTACCGAACTGCAGCAGATGTATCAGTGGCTGCGCCCGCAGATACTTGTCCCGGTTCATGGCGAAGCTGCGCATCTGACGGCCCATGCCGAGCTCGGGCAGCAGTCGGGCATTGCCAGTGTTCCGCGCCTTCGGAACGGCGAAATGCTGCGCCTTGCCCCCGGCCCGGCCGAGGTCATCGACGAAGCGCCGCATGGCCGCATCTACAAGGACGGCAACCTCATCGGCGATTTTGAAGAAATGGGCATCGGCGAGCGCCGCAAGCTCTCTTTCGCCGGACACGTCGCCGTCAACGTCGTTCTCGACGGTCGCTACGATTTCCTCGGCGACCCGGATATCGTTGCGATCGGTCTCCCGGAGTTCGATGACGAGGGTGAAGACATGGAGGACACCCTCTATGACGCAATCCTCGGTGCGGTCGAGAGTATTCCGCGGGCAAAGCGCAAGGACCTGGCAATGTTGCAGGAGGCGGTTCGCCGGGCCGTTCGCAGCACAGCCAACCAGACCTGGGGCAAGAAGCCGATTGTAACGGTGTTTGTCACCAAAGTCTGATTGGCGGTCGTCCAGCGGCGATGTAAGCGGGACCGGTAAAGGACGTCATAGCGGGAGGATCGCAATGCTCGGAAGAGTGAACCATATCGCCATCGCCGTGCCGGATCTTGGCTCCGCCGTCGAAAGCTACCGCTCGACGCTCGGTGCATCCGTCACCGAGCCGCAGGCGTTGCCGGAACACGGCGTAACCGTCGTGTTCGTCACGCTGGCCAACACCAAGGTCGAGCTTCTGGAGCCGCTCGGCGAAGGCTCGCCGATCGCTGCCTTCCTGGCGAAGAACCCTTCGGGTGGAATGCACCACATCTGCTACGAAGTGGAGAACATCCTCGCGGCGCGTGACGCGCTGCGGGCGGCCGGGGCTCGGGTTCTGGGAGACGGGGAGCCGAAAATCGGCGCGCATGGCAAGCCGGTGCTTTTCCTGCACCCCAAGGATTTCCAGGGTACGCTGATCGAACTCGAAGAGGTGTGACAGTTGACCGCGCGATGCACGTTTGTCTGATCGGGCAGGCGGCGCTATAAGGCGGACAGAATGTCGCGGAAGTCGCGGCGAAATGGCCTTTGGCCGTTACGTCGATTGCCTTCACCGGGAGCCGGAAATGCCGCTGTTTTCAACTTTTGCCATCTACTTCATCATCTGGTGGATCACGCTGTTTGCCGTTCTCCCCTTGGGAGTGCGCACGCAGGCGGAAGAAAACAGCGTCGTCCCGGGAAGCGTCGAAAGCGCGCCGGCCAAGTTCAATGCGAAACGGGTCGTGCTTTTGACCACCGCCATCTCCGCCGTCATCCAGATCGCCTGGTATGTCGTCTCGGTCAAACTTGGCTACGGCATCGATTCCATTCCGCGGTTTTACCCGAAATTCTATTGAGAGTTTCCGCGGGAGCGGATGGGCTGAGCGGAGCCGCAGGGCGAGCGAAGATTTTTCAGGATATCGAGGCTGGATTGCGGCGTCGCGATGACGTCCGGCGCGACGCTGTGGCCGGAACCAGAGCAATCACGGGGTTGACTGTCGCCAAATTGACATAGTTCAATTCTTGCTGCTGCTTCGTGATCGCGCTGGATCGCGTAAAGCAAAAAAAAACAAGGCTGAAAGCCTTGTTTTCAAGTTTCGCGTGATCTTTCATCCGTTGCCGGCGGCAGCGACTAAGCGCGCCTAAGATCTTATCCTCCCAAGACTTGACCGCGAAAGTCGGCAAGAATTTAGTCTTCATGCCTGTTTTGTGAGCCGAAATTAGCCCAAACATTAAGCTGTGTCATCCTGTTTTTTTGCATTTTTGCTACAGTTGGGTAAAATATTCCCGTTGACAATTCCTGTCGTAATCTTGTTACTAGCGTGCTCTTTTGACGCAGGCTTTGCTGGTCCTTCCCCCTCAAAATCAGCGGCTCCGATCTTTCCAGCGATGGTCTGAGAGCAGGGTTTTCTTCCGCCTGCGAAGCAGCTATGAACGCAAGGCTCCTAAAGGTTCACGCTGGCTTTGCCGGCGATGGATAATGGAGAGCTCGACCCCCGAGAAGCGACGGTCGCCCTTGCCAGTCTATCGGCAAAGAAGGCACCGGAGTTCAACGTCATTTCGCCCGAATCCGCCGATAGTGCGACGTTCATCAAGTTCTGGAACCCGTCATGCGCCTGTCCCGCTTTTTCATGCCCATCCTGAAGGAAAATCCTAAGGAAGCGGAAATCGTTTCCCACCGCCTCATGCTCCGTACGGGCATGATCCGGCAGCAGTCCTCGGGCATCTATACCTGGCTGCCACTGGGCAAGCGCGTCCTCGACAAGGTCAATGCCATCATCCGCGAGGAGCAGAACCGCTCGGGCGCGATCGAACTGTTGATGCCGACGCTGCAGTCCGCAGAGCTCTGGCAGGAAAGCGGCCGCTACGACGCCTACGGCAAGGAGATGCTGCGCATCAAGGATCGCCAGGATCGCCCGATGCTCTACGGTCCGACGAACGAGGAAATGATCACGGACGTCTTCCGCTCCTACGTGAAGTCCTACCGCGATCTGCCGCTCAACCTCTACCACATCCAATTGAAGTTCCGTGACGAGATCCGCCCGCGCTTCGGCACCATGCGCTCGCGCGAGTTCCTGATGAAGGACGCCTATTCCTTCGACCTCGACCGGGAGGGGGCCGAACACGCCTACAACCGCATGTTCGCCGCTTACCTGCGCACCTTCGCGCGCATGGGCCTCCGCGCCATTCCGATGCGTGCCGATACCGGCCCGATCGGCGGCAATCTGAGCCACGAATTCATCATCCTCGCCGACACCGGCGAATCCGAAGTCTTCTGCCACAAGGATTTCCTCGGCTTCGATATCCCCGGCGAAGAAACCAACTTCGATGATGTCGCCGGCCTCAAGGCGATCTTCGACAAGTGGACGTCGCGCTACGCGGCGACATCGGAAATGCACGATGAGGCAGCCTTCGATGCGATTGCCGAGGGCGATCGCATGTCGGCGCGCGGCATCGAAGTCGGCCATATCTTCTATTTCGGTACCAAGTATTCCGAAGCCATGGGCGCCAAGGTTCTCGGCCCCGACGGCAAGGAGCACGCCGTGCACATGGGATCCTACGGCATCGGGCCGACCCGCCTCGTGCCGGCGATCATCGAAGCCTCGCACGACGACAACGGCATCATCTGGCCGAAGTCGATCGCGCCGTTCGACGGCGTCATCATCAACATGAAAGCGGGCGACGCCGCTTGCGACGGAGCCTGCGAGACGCTCTACTCCGAACTCGGCAAGGCAGGATTCGATGCTCTGCTCGACGACACGGACGACCGCGCCGGTGCGAAGTTCGCGACGGCTGACCTGATCGGGGTTCCGGTTCAGATCATCGTCGGTCCGCGTTCGGTCGCCAACGGCGAAGTCGAGGTCAAGGATCGCAAGACCGGCGAGCGCGAGACGATGACCGTGGAAGCTGCGATCAACAAGCTGATCGCAACGAAGTAATGAGGCGAGGGAAGGCAGGATGACCGCCGTGGTGCAAGATCAGGTGCAGGCCGCAGCGCAGCCTGAAAAGTCCTCCAGCCGTCCCTTTTCCGCCTTCGAGCGCATGGTAGCCTGGCGCTACCTGCGCTCCAGGCGCAAGGAGGCCTTCATCTCGGTCATCGCCGGCTTCTCCTTCATCGGCATCATGCTCGGCGTCGCGACGCTGATCATCGTGATGGCGGTGATGAATGGGTTCCGCACCGAGCTCATCTCCCGCATTCTCGGCATCAACGGTCATATGATCGTCCAGCCGATCGACGGACCGCTCAACAATTATGCGGAACTGGCGACCAAGTTCTCGGGTGTCAAGGGCGTCACCATGGCGATCCCGTTGGTCGAGGGCCAGGTCCTGGCCCAGGGCGTCGGCGATAGTTCCACTGGCGCCCTGGTGCGCGGCATCCGCGCCGACGATCTCAGCAAGATGAAGTCGGTTTCCGACCACATCCAGTCCGGCGACATGGTGGGCTTTGCCTCCGGCTCCGGCGTGGCGATCGGCTCGCGCATGGCCGAGCAACTCGGCATCCGCGTCGGCGGAACGATCACGCTGACCTCGCCCAATGGTGACGTGACGCCGCTCGGCATGAACCCGCGTGTCAAGGCCTATACCGTCTCGGCGATCTACGAGATCGGCATGTCGGAATACGACTCGACGATCATCTTCATGCCGCTCGAAGAGGCGCAGCTCTTCTTCAACGCGGAGGGGCTTGCGCAGTCGATCGAGATCTTCGTCGAGCATCCGGATGTCGTCGACGAACTGCGCCAACCGATCGAGGATGCCGCGGGACGGCAGATCTTCATCACCGACTGGCGTGATCGCAACAAGACCTTCTTCTCGGCGCTCGAGGTCGAACGCAACGTGATGTTCATGATCCTGACGCTGATCGTGCTGGTCGCGGCGCTGAACATCATCTCGGGCCTGATCATGCTGGTGAAGGACAAGGGCAGCGACATCGCGATTCTCAGAACGATGGGCGCAACTTCGAGCTCGGTGATGCGCATCTTCTTCATGACCGGGGCGGCGATCGGCGTGGCGGGAACGATCGCCGGCGTGGCGCTCGGCGTCGTCGTCTGCCTCAACATCGAATCCATCCGGCAGTTCTTCTCCTGGATCTCGGGAACCACACTCTTCAGTCCGGAACTCTATTTCCTGAGCCAGCTCCCGGCCGATATGAATGCCGATGAGACCGTGCTCGTCGTCGTTATGGCACTCACGCTTTCCTTCCTCGCCACGATCTTCCCGGCCTGGCGTGCCTCGCGCCTCGATCCGGTGCAGGCCCTGCGTTACGAATGACAAGGACATCAACTGAATGAATGCGCGCGTGGCACTGCAGCTTTCCGGCGTCGAGCGACACTACGGGGAAGGCGAAACGTACCTGCCCATCCTCAAGGGTGCGGATTTTACGTTGAGAAGCGGCGAGACGGTTGCGCTGGTCGCGCCTTCGGGAACCGGAAAATCGACGCTTCTGCACGTCGCCGGCCTCTTGGAGCGCCCCGATGGCGGCGAGGTGCTCGTCAACGGCGTCTCCTGTGGTGGGCTCGACGACGATCGGCGCACGGCGATCCGCCGGAACGAGATCGGCTTCGTCTATCAGTTTCACCACCTGCTTCCCGAATTCTCGGCACTCGAGAACATCATGATGCCGCAGCTGATCGCCGGCCTGCCCAGGGCTGAGGCCGCCGATCGGGCAAGGGCGCTGCTCGACTACATGCGCATCGGTCACCGCGCCGACCATCGCCCGGCGGAACTTTCCGGCGGCGAGCAACAGCGCGTCGCGATTGCGCGTGCCGTCGCCAATGTGCCGCTCGTGCTTCTTGCGGACGAGCCGACGGGCAATCTCGACCCGGAAACCGCCGGCTATGTCTTCGAAGCGCTGGAGGCGCTGGCGCGCCAGTCGGGCCTTGCTGCCCTGATCGCGACGCACAATCATGAGCTTGCCGGCTTGATGGACCGCCGTGTGACGATCGAGGACGGCAAGGTTGTCGAGATGAACTGACCGCGTGGCGGCCGGCCTGTTGATCGTCAGTTGCCTCGCGCTGTCTTTCACCTGTACAGGACAAGCGGGCTCAGCCCGCGTCTTTAGGTTGCCCGGAGCGTCTGCCCTGAGGCTCGATGGACGCGCGTCTTCTGCCCTTGCTCTTAACGCCTGATCAGACCGCCGCGATAGTCGAGTTCGTAAGCTTCCTCGCCATCGACGAAGATGACTTCGTGGCCGGAAAAATGTGCGGTGTCACCACGGCTACTATCGATATAGTAGCCATGCGCATGCCGAAACTCCATGCCGCCGAGGAAGTGCCGCTTTTCCTGATACATCGCCTGCAGCGCAGCCTTGATGACAAGCCCGGCCTTCTCTCCATCGATGAGATCGGGGCGGATGATGCGGCCGAAGTAGTTCATTGCCCAGCGGGGTTCCTCCCCCTGCCAGACGGTCTCCTGTCCGGCAAAGTCAGTCCCACCGAAATAGCTGTCGAGATAGCGCCAGCGATCACGTTCGTAACCGATGTCGTGGGAGCCCGGACGCGAAGAAGCACGCATCATGCCGCCGCCCACATAGGCATTGGCTTTGGCCTCTACGATGAAGTCCGTGAGTCCCTTGAGTTCGGTCATGATCGTTCCCTATCTGTTCCGAACTCAAGATGCCGCAATGCACGAGAGCTGTAAAGAACATAAAGGGAACGAATGGCTGGTTATTGAATGCCGCAAGCCTTCTGCCCGCGATCGTCGTGCCAGTCCTTGAGGAGGACGAGTTCGCCTTTCACGGCAATGGGCTTGTCGTTGGCCTTGCCCTTGCCCGTCAGCACGTTGAGGTCGCATTGGGCGGTGTTGTCGGGGGCGAGCGTATCGTAGGACGAGTAGGTGTAACCTGCGACCACGAAGTCGAAGTTGCGGTATGCCACCGTCAATTTCTGTTCCCAGCGGTCACGGCCTATGGCGTCGTTGTGGCTGGTGATGATCAACGAACCGTTCGGCAACGCCTCGACCGAAGGCGCTTGCCCGGCAAGATCGAACTGACCCCAAATCTTGTTCGGGATGACCGACTTCAAACCGAGCGCGCCGTTGTCGCCTGTGAGGTAAACATAGACGCCGTTGTCGTCGTCGCTGCCCTCGGCGGGCCGCACGATCAGGGCGAGATCCGTATCTCCGTCCTTATCCCAGTCGCCGGTTGCGGCGGAGACAATCCGGGCAGGGTCGATCGTTTCCGTCGCGGAGGCGACCGCCGGAAACAGGAACAGCAAGAGTAGAATCAGGCGTGCATGCATGTCGAAACGCTCCGCTTGGTTGTTCCTCTTGATAGGCGGGCGGGGCGCGTTCCTCAAGCGGCTTCCTTACCGGTTAACCGGCATTCGCCTGCCGTGTTAACCATCGTGAATAGAACGCCTGTGCATCGCTTGACGAGTGAACAAAAATGGAACAAAGTAAAAACATAACGGAAAAGGAGCCATGTTATGACTGATTTTGTTCGTGACCTCGCCGCCTTCGCTTCGATGAGCCTTTTCATCGCAAGCATCTCTTTCATCGCGCTCGGCCTCTGAGGAGCGCTGACATTTCGTCCCACCCACCTCCCAATTTCCGCCCCCGGGATTGAATAAGGGGGATGACGTGTCAGGTGAAACTGGACATGTCGGGTGATAAGCGGGATATCCTGCCGACCGGACAGGAATCAGGGTGCGAACAATGGCAGACGACGGCAAAGCAGCATCGAGCGAGGCGCTTGGTACGGACCCGCAGTTTGTACATCTGCGTGTTCATTCGGCCTTCTCCCTGCTCGAAGGCGCTCTGCCGCTGAAGAAGGTCATCGGCAAGGCGGTTGCCGATAATCAGCCGGCGATCGGGATCGCCGACACCAACAATCTCTTTGCCGCGCTTGAGTTTTCTCAGAAAGCAGCCGGCGACGGACTGCAGCCGATTACCGGCTGCCAGCTTTCCATCGACATGGAAGACGAGGCGGATGGCGAACGGCGCGGCCACGCGCAACAACTCGCGAAGCTGCCATCAATCGTCCTGATCGCTGCGACGGATGACGGCTACACGCGGCTCGTCGACTTGGTGAGTCGGGCCTATCTCAGCGGCGAGGGCAATCAGGCGACCCGGATCACGCGTTCTTGGCTTGCCGAAAACGGTACGGACGGATTGATCGCGTTGACAGGCGCGTCCGGCGGTCCGGTGGACTTGGCCCTGAAGACTGGCTCGACGGCGCTGGCCGAGGCGCGCCTTGAAACCTTGCATGATCTTTTTGGCGATCGTCTCTATATCGAATTGCAGCGGCACGGAGGCTACGACCGGCGCCACGAGAGCCGGATGATCGACCTTGCCTACAAGTTCGACATTCCGCTTGTTGCCACCAACGAGGCCTTCTTCCCGTCGCCGTCCGACTACGATGCCCATGACGCCCTGATGGCGGTGGCACACAACGCCATGGTTTCGGACGACAGCCGCTTCCGCCTGACGCCGGACCACTATCTCAAGAGCCGCAAGGAAATGGCGGCGCTTTTTGCCGATCTGCCCGAGGCGCTGGAAAACACCGTCGAGATCGCACGGCGCTGCTCCTTCATTCTGAAGACCCGCGGACCGATCCTGCCGCGCTTTACCGGCGCCACCGCGGATCCGGAAGAGGCCGAGCGCGCGGAGGCGGCCGAGTTGCGCCGACAGGCGGAGGAGGGGCTCGAACAGCGTCTCGCCAAGCTTGGCATGGCGCCCGGCTATAGCGAGCAGGAATATCGCGAGCGCCTGGCCTTCGAGCTCAGTGTTATCGAGCGCATGAAGTTTCCCGGTTACTTCCTGATCGTTGCCGACTTCATCAAATGGGCGAAGCAGCACGATATTCCCGTCGGGCCGGGCCGCGGCTCGGGTGCAGGATCACTGGTTGCCTATGCGCTGACGATCACCGACGTCGATCCGATGCGCTTCTCGCTGCTGTTCGAACGCTTCCTCAATCCTGAACGCGTCTCGATGCCCGACTTCGACATCGACTTCTGCCAGGACCGGCGCGAAGAGGTGATCCGTTACGTGCAGCGCAAATATGGCCGCGAGCAGGTGGCGCAGATCATCACCTTCGGTTCGCTGCAGGCGCGCGCCGCACTGCGCGACGTCGGCCGCGTGCTTGAAATGCCCTATGGCCAGGTCGACAAGATCTGCAAGCTGGTGCCGAACAATCCGGCCAATCCGACGCCGCTCTCCAAGGCGATTGAGGAGGAGCCGCGCCTGCAGGAGGAAGCCGAGAAGGAGCCGGTGGTCGCCCGCCTTCTCGATATCGCCCAGAAGATCGAAGGCCTCTACCGTCACGCCTCGACCCACGCCGCCGGCATCGTGATCGGCGACCGGCCGCTGTCGCAGCTCGTACCGATGTATCGCGATCCGCGCTCTGACATGCCGGTCACCCAGTTCAACATGAAGTGGGTGGAACAGGCGGGCCTCGTCAAGTTCGACTTCCTCGGCCTGAAGACGCTCACCGTTCTAAAGGTCGCGGTCGATTTCGTGAAGCAGCGCGGTATCGAAGTCGATCTCGCGAGCATTCCGCTTGACGATCCGAAGACCTATGAAATGCTGTCGCGCGGCGAGACCGTCGGCGTGTTCCAGGTGGAAAGTGCCGGCATGCGCAAGGCGCTGATCGGCATGCGGCCCGACTGCATCGAGGACATCATCGCTCTCGTGGCGCTCTACCGCCCGGGCCCGATGGAGAACATCCCGGTCTACAATGCCCGCAAGCATGGCGAGGAAGAGGTCGAATCGATCCATCCGAAGATCGACCATCTGCTCAAGGAAACGCAGGGCGTTATCGTCTACCAGGAGCAGGTGATGCAGATCGCCCAGGTGCTCTCGGGCTATTCGCTCGGCGAGGCCGATCTTCTGCGCCGCGCCATGGGTAAGAAGATCAAGGAGGAAATGGACAAGCAGCGTGCCCGCTTCGTCGACGGCGCTATCAAGAATGACGTGTCGAAGCCGCAGGCGGACCTGATTTTCGACCTGCTCGCCAAGTTCGCCAATTACGGCTTCAACAAGTCGCATGCCGCGGCTTACGCAATCGTCTCCTACCAGACCGCCTATATGAAGGCGCACTATCCGGTGGAGTTTCTGGCGGCGTCGATGACGCTCGACATGTCCAACACGGAAAAGGTCAACGACTTCCGCCAGGATGCGAAGCGGCTGGGCATTGAAGTAATCGCGCCATCGGTGCAGACCTCGTTCCGGCATTTCCAGACGGGTGAAGGCCGCATCTATTATTCGCTCGCCGCGATCAAGGGCGTGGGCGAATCCGCGGTCGAGCATATCGTCGAGGTGCGCGGCGACCGCCCCTTCGCGAGTCTCGAGGACTTCTGCCTCAGGATCGACCCCAAGCTTCTCAACCGTCGCGTCTTCGAAAGCCTGATCGCCGCCGGCGCCTTCGATTGCTTCGGCTATGACCGGGCAGAACTGGTCGGCGGGCTCGATCGCATCCTCGGCTTCGCCCAGCGCGCGCAGGAGAACAAGACGAGCGGCCAGAGCGACATGTTCGGGGCAGGGGCAGCAACCGGGCCGGAGCGAATCGCGCTGCCCGCCTACACGCCCTGGCTCGCTTCGGAAAAGCTGCATCGCGAATTCCAGGTGCTGGGCTTCTATCTCTCCGCGCATCCGCTCGACACCTACAATGCGCTGCTCGCCAAGATGCGCGTGCAGACCTTCGGTGATTTCGCCGGCGCGGTGAAAAAGGGGGCAACCGCCGGCCGCTTAGCTGGCACGGTGACCTCGAAGCAGGAGCGCAAGACGCGCACCGGCAACAAGATGGGCATCATCGCCTTTTCGGACTCTTCCGGCCAATTCGAGGCCGTGCTTTTCTCCGAGATGCTGCATCAGTATCGCGACCTCCTGGAGCCGGGCAAATCGCTCGTCATGACCGTTGCCGCCGAAGAGCGGCCGGAAGGCATTGGTCTGCGCATCCAGACCCTGCGCTCGCTGGAGGAGGAATCGCTGCAGCTGCAGAAGGCGCTGCGCGTCTATGTGCGCGATTCCGGCCCGCTGAAATCGATCGCCTCGCACCTCAACACCAGGGGCGACGGCCTCGTCTCCTTCGTCGTCATCAAGGACAACGGCCAGCGCGAGATCGAGGTGGAACTGAGCGAGAAGTTCCGGATCTCGCCGGAGATCGCTGCAGCGCTGCGCTCGGCGCCGGGTGTCGTCGACGTCGAGTTGGTTTGATCTTTCCCTTTGTTGAAGCGCAGAACGGACGCGCAGGTTCTTCAAGGCGAGCGGCGACGGCCCGTGGTTGTTTCGCGTTTCCCGTATAGGCCTACGATCAGTCGCCGGGCCGCGCTCGGGTGATGGTGATGAAATCGGTGCCTTGGCCGGTCTCCAGACCGCTTTCCGTGTCGGCGATCGAGAGCGACGAGCCCTCTGCCAATAGGCCCTCGACCCGCTTGCGAACATCGTCTGATATCGTCATCCGCGCCAGCGTCCGCTGTATTGCGTTATAGGCGAAGGGATCGGCGTCGATGGAAATGCCGAGCCGCTTCTTCGTCGAGGCAGGCAGGTGGTTCTCGAGCGAAACGCCGAACCATTTGCCTTCAGCGCCTTCTTCTTCATTGTGGCGGAATTGAAGGAAATGCGTTCCGAGCGCTTCCTCCGGCTTGTTGATCGTGAGCCCCGCCTCGAACAGTGGCTTGAAGCCTTGCCGGACGAGGATCTTGCCGTTCTGCGGCGGCATGCGGCCGGCCTTGCGCAACAGCCTGTCGGTCAACTCCGGCGTCAGCTTGCTGTCGCTCTCGATCCCTTCGCTCGTCTGGAAGGCGCGAAGCGCCGCAATCGTCGCCGGTCCTGCGTGGCCGTCGATCGTACCGGGTGCGTATCCGAGGAACTCCAGCGACGCCTGGACTTCACGCATGGCGTCCCGCGCATCGCTGCGGGTGATCAGGATACGGATCGGTTCTGCCGTCGATTTGACTGCGCCCGCCGCTCCACCTGCCGGTTCTGTCATCGCGACTTCGACCGGCGTATCTCCAGCCTGACTGATTGCGGGTCTCAGCGGCACATCGGAAAGCGGCGGCAGGACTTCCGAGGGAGCCGGGCGAAACAGCAGGGCGCTCTTGACCTCTGCAGGCGTTATCTGCCGGTCGGAAATCAGCACGTGCACGCCGCGCTCGGTCATCTTGTAAAGCGAGGCGGCGAAGGCGCTCGGCAGGCGCACGCAGCCATGCGAGGCGGGGTAGTCGGGCACATGGTTGGACCCGTGTAGCGCAATACCCGACCATGTAAGCCGCTGCATGAAGGGCATCGGCGCGTTCGAGTAGATGTTCGACTTGTGATGGCGCCGCTTTTCCAGGATCGAGAAGATGCCGGTCGGCGTCGCATGGCCGGCCTTGCCGGTCGATACCGGCGACGTCGCAATCACGGCGTCGCCGTCATAGACGACGAGCGATTGCTGGTCTTTCGAGACGATGATCTGTAGCGGCCCGCGACTGCCTGCAAACCCGGTGGCCGGTGACAAGAGCAGAGCAACGAAGCTGGCGGTGAGAGCGAAACGCGATACCATACACTCAACCCAACACGTGACTTGGCGAGCGAGCCTAGCCTGCAATCTTTAAAGAATTCATCCAGCCCGTGTGCGTACCACATCAAGGTTGCGTGATCGCGCTGTGTCCGCGTTCAGGGATCGCGTTTCCGGGTGCCGAAGGTATAGCCGGTCTCGACGCTGGCCTTGCCGAACTTGTCGCGCAGCCTGTTCATGGCGTCTTCGGCCGCGGCCCGGCGGGTTGCCGCGGGGTCGACCAGATCGGGCGGATCGGCAAGATCCGGGGCTGAGAGATCGCTGACGCCGATCCCGATCAGGCGGTACTTCGTGCCGTCCGCCTCTTTTTCCAGGAGTTGCAGCCCGGTGCGGAAGATGCGGTCGGCGAGCCGTGTCGGGCTGTCGAGTCGCCGGTTGCGGGTACGGATCTTGAAGTCGGCCGTCTTCAGTTTCAGAACGACGGTCTGGCCGGCGAGTTCGGACTTTCGCAGCCGATGCGCTACCTGCTCGCTAAGGCGCCGGAGATGCACCACGAGATCGTCGTAACGCGCGATATCGTCATTGAACGTCGTCTCGGAGGACACGCTCTTGGCTTCGCCGTCGATCTCGACCGCTCTCTCGTCGAGCCCGCGCGACAGGCGAAAGAGCCGCTGTCCCATGGTGCCGTAGCGGCGCATGAGATCGGCTTCCTCCATTGTCTGCAATTGCCCGATCGTGCGCACGCCGTCGCGTTCCAGGGTATTGGCGAAAGCCTTGCCGACGCCCCAGATCAGCGTGACCGGTTTTTCCCTCAGGAACTCCAGCGCCTCGGCCTGGCCGATGACGGAAAAGCCGCGCGGTTTCTGCAGGTCGGAAGCCACTTTGGCGAGAAACTTGCAGTAGGAGAGGCCGACGGAGACGGTGATGCCGATCTCCTGCTCGACACGTCGGGCGAAGCGCGCGAGCGTACGCGCCGGCGGATCGTGATGCAGTCGCTCGGTACCCTTGAGTTCCAGAAAGGCCTCGTCGATCGACAGCGGCTGCACCAGCGGCGTCAACTCCTGCATCAGCGTGCGGACTTCGCGGCCGACACGCGCGTATTTTTCCATGTTGGGCTTGATGACCACGGCCTGTGGGCAGGCCTCCAGCGCCTTGAACATCGGCATGGCCGAACGTACGCCGTGAATGCGGGCAATGTAGCAGGCAGTGGACACCACACCGCGCTTGCCGCCGCCGATGATCACCGGCTTGTCGGCAAGTTCCGGATCATCGCGTTTTTCGATCGACGCGTAGAAGGCGTCACAATCGATATGCGCCAATGTCAGATCATAGAGCTCGCTGTGGCGTAGCAGGCGTGGACTGCCGCAGGCCGTGCAGCGCCGCGCGCCACCGGCCTGTTCCTTGAGGCAGTCGCGGCAGAAGCCTGGAGATTGAGCAGCGCTGTCGGGCATATCGGGAACAAATATTGAACATCGCGACCTTACGCTCTAGGCTGGTGAGTCTCAAGGGAGGCTCTGTTGGAAATCACACTCCAGTTCTCACCCGTGACGGCGGATAGTTGGGCGGATTTCGAACAGCTTTTTGAGCCGAACGGTGCCTATGGCGGTTGCTGGTGCACCGCGTTGCGCCTGCCGCATTCCATCCGAACGGCGATGCCGGCGAGGCAGCGCAAGGCGTTTATCAAGGCACGCATCGAAGCGGCGCCGCCGCCCGGAATCCTCGGCTATTTCGAGGGAAGGCCGGTGGCCTGGGTTCAGGTTGGTCCTCGCCAGGATGTTCCGCAGTTCAATTCGCCGCGCACGGTCGCGCGACCGCTGCAGGACCGCGAGGCGACCGATCCGACGATCTGGGCGCTGAGTTGCCTATTCATGCAGTCGAAACTACGGGGCAAGGGCTTGAGCCATCAACTCGTGCGCGCCGCGATCGACCACGCCAGGGCAGGTGGCGCGCGCTATCTCGACGCTTGTCCGATCGATCACGCCAAACAGTCAAGGTCGGTCGCCCTTTGGGTCGGCGCGACGACGGTCTTCGAGGCTGCGGGATTCGACGTCGTGGCGCGGCGCAAGGATGGCAGGCCGCTGATGCGATTGGATTTGCACTGATGGGAACCGGCGCTGAACTAGCCCGCGAAATACGAACGAATGGCCGCCGCGGCCTCCGGCCAGTCAGCGGCCGTGCGGACGCCGGCGTCCGGCTTTGGGGCGAGCGCGCGGAACTCCGCGTTAACCATCAGGTTGATCAGCAGGCAGGACGGCGCATGGCGCTGGACCGACTGCAGGTTGCGAAGAATGTCGTCGACGAAGACCAGCGGAACCGACCGTTCGGCGTGCAGCTTTTGCACGATCGGCCCCTTCGGCTTCTCGGAGGCCAGCAGCGGGTAGGGAAGGCCCAGCCGGTCGAGCAAGGCGCGCCGGATCGCGACGTGATGGGGTGGCATGGCGGTGAGGAAAACGATGTCCGCTTCCTTCGACAGCGCGGCCAAGGTCTCGACGACCTGTGCGGCCGGCGTCTGCCAGCGATCCTGCGTCCCGTAGAAGGAATCAAGCAGGGCTTTGACCTCCGCATCCGCCAGCGGTCGTTCGTTCGTACGATCGACGACGTTGCCGGTCAAACGGAAGGATCGGGGCAACAGAGCGTGGCCGCAGCTTTCAAGGAAGGCCTTGAACGGATTGATGAATTCGAGCACGACCTCGTCGATGTCGCTGACGATCAGCGGGCGCTTTCGAAGCTGGACGCGGTCGCCCGTGGACGCGCCTGGCACGCTCAATCCTCAAAACCTGAATGGCCCGAAAGCGCCGCATGGGCGCGCACCACATCTTCCGGCGCCGTACCGGTCGCCTGGCAGAATGCCATCAGCGTCGGCTCGTGGTCCATGAGAAAGGCGACGAGACCACCCATGAAGCCGGGATCGGCGATGGCGCTGCGCAAAGCCGTGGGATCGGTGCCCGTCAGCGCCAGGAAGCGGGACAGAAGCTCAGGTTCATTGGCGAGCCAGGCGAGGATGTCGATGGCGATTTCGTCAGCGCTCTTCAATGCTTCGTCCCCGTATGGTTTTTACGTGCGGAGTTACCTATTTTTCAACCAAATAGGCCTATCTCTGAAGTTGAGGAAATGGGTCGAGTCGTCGGCTCTGCAAGTTAAATGTCTTGAGGAGACTTGCAAGGTGACGATGGACAGCAAGGGATCGACATGCCCAAACAGGTAATGATTGTTGAGGACAACGAGCTGAACATGAAGCTGTTCCGCGACCTGATTGAGGCTTCCGGCTATGCGACGATCCAGACGCGCAACGGCATGGAGGCGCTCGAACTCGCGCGCAAGCACCGGCCCGATCTCATTCTCATGGATATCCAGTTGCCGGAAGTGTCCGGTCTGGAAGTGACCAAATGGCTGAAGGAAGACGATGAATTGCACGTCATTCCTGTCATCGCCGTTACCGCATTTGCAATGAAGGGAGACGAGGAGCGCATCCGCCAGGGTGGATGCGAAGCCTATGTTTCCAAGCCGATTTCCGTACCGAAGTTCATAGAAACGATCAAAACCTACCTGGGCGATGCCTGAGCGGCGGGAAAATTGATATGACTGCGCGTATTCTTGTCGTTGATGATGTTCCGGCCAATGTGAAGTTGCTCGAGGCCAGGCTGCTCGCCGAATATTTCGATGTGTTGACGGCCAATGACGGCTATTCGGCGCTGGCGCTCTGCGAGAAGACGCCCATCGATCTCGTGCTGCTCGACATCATGATGCCCGGGCTCGACGGCTTCGAGGTCTGCGAACGACTGAAGGCGAATTCGCGCACGGCACATATTCCGGTGGTCATGGTGACGGCGCTCGATCAGCCGTCGGATCGCGTGCGCGGCCTGAAGGCTGGCGCCGACGACTTCCTGACGAAGCCCGTCAACGATCTCCAACTGATGTCGCGCGTGAAGAGCCTGGTGCGGCTGAAGAATGTCAGCGACGAACTGCGCCTGCGCGCCCAGACGGCGCAGACCATCGGCCTCGAGGACGTCGGCCGCGCGGACCGCCCGGACGAGCCGGGCAATGTTCTGCTGGTCGATGGCCGTGGCTCGTCACAGGAGAGGTTGCAGCGCGCGCTTGCGCCGATCGCGGATGTCTCGGTGATTTCCGATCCGCAGGCGGCACTCTTCGAAGCGGCCGAGAACAATTTCGACCTGGTCATCGTCAACGCGAACTTCGACGACTACGATCCTCTGCGGCTGTGTTCGCAGTTGCGCTCGCTGGAACGGACGCGCTTCATCCCCATCCTGCTGATCGCGGAGCAGGGCAGCGATGAGATGGTGGTGCGCGCGCTCGATCTCGGCGTGACCGATTACCTGATGCGGCCGGTCGATCCGAATGAACTGATCGCTCGCTCCATGACCCAGATCCGGCGCAAGCATTGCAATGACAGGCTGCGCGCGAGTGTGCAGCAGACCATCGAACTTGCCGTCACCGATGGCCTGACGGGCCTGCACAACCGCCGCTATTTCGACACTCACCTGAAACTGCTGATGGATCGGGCTGCGGCGCGCGGCCGGCCGCTGTCCATCTGCATGACGGACATCGACCGTTTCAAACAGGTCAACGATACCTACGGCCATGATGCCGGCGACGAAGTGCTGCGGGAGTTCGCCAATCGCATTCGCACGACAGTGCGTGGGGCCGATCTTGCCTGTCGTTTCGGCGGGGAGGAATTCGTCGTCGTGATGCCGGATACGTCGGCCGAAATGGCGGCCGGCGTCGCCGAGCGCTTACGCCTGATTATCGAAAGCCTGCCGTTCCCGGTACCGCAGGCGGACGGCGTTTTGAAGGTAACGGCGTCGATGGGAATCGCGACGCTCAGGCCGGATGCCGATACGGCCGAGGCTCTGCTCAAGCGCGCGGATACGGCACTCTACCAAGCCAAGAACGAGGGCCGCAATCGTGTGGTGGCGGCGGCCGCCTGAGCATTTGGCCGTCCAATCCGGACGCTCCGTGCCGCGGTGAATTTCTTGGGGCCGCCTCTTGCGGGCTGCATCTAAAGTTGTATTCTCGCCGCAGTCGCTGCTACCGGGGAGTTTGGGTAGCCGCGGCGCCCAGGCCGCGTGCCTGTCTCAGTCTGATACAGAATTAACCATGCGCTTAGCGGCACCGCTTCGCGCATTAAGAATTCGTTGATTTTTTTCCATTTTCAGGTGATGCTGATGAACAAGGAGGCATCGCCTCCTAACATTTTGCTTACCCCATGATGCTCAGGTCCGCCGCATCTCCTGGGTCGTGGGGTCGGTCGGTTGGCTTTTGACGCCTGCGGAATCCTCGTGCCGCAGTCAGAGGCCAGCCGACCCCCTTTTCCGAAACGCCGTCCCATCCCTGGGGCGGCGTTTCTGCTTTGGAGACGAGGCGGGAGGCGCGGGACGGCATGCCTTTCGGCCGTCAACTGGCCGGTTGCCGCGGTCGCGGAAAGCCTAAGCTCCATGCTCAAGCGTGCAAAAGGAAAGGGCGCCTGACCTCGCGGTCGGCGCCCTTTGATCCCCGGGAAACGGCCGATCTTACTTGATCTTGGTTTCCTTGAACTCGACATGCTTCTTGACGACCGGGTCGTACTTGGTCTTCGTCATCTTCTCCGTCATCGTACGGCTGTTCTTGGTCGTGACGTAGAAGAAACCCGTGTCGGCTGTCGAAAGCAGCTTGATCTTGATGGTGGTGGCTTTTGCCATGGTCGTCCTGCCTTTGTAACAATGAAAGCCGTGGACAACCGGTTGCGGGCCACGGGCAAGGTTGGCGCGAAACTACAAATCGCGGCCGAAAAGTCAAGGCCGTTTTGGATTCAAAACGATCCTGACCACCGAAAGCGCGACATAGAGAGCGAAAAAGCCGGCGATCGCCCAAGCGAAGCCGTTGTCGCCGGTGACGTCCATCGCGGCGCCGATGACTTGCGGGCCAGCGACCGTGCCGACCGCGTAGGAGAACACGAAGGCGGCATTGGCGGCCGCAAGATCCGCGCCCTGCAGGCGAGACCCCAGGTGGCTGAGGCCAACGGTGTAGAGTCCGGACACGCAACCGCCCCAGAAAAGCAGCACGACCGCCATGAGGAACCAGCTTTCGGCCAGCATCGGCAGGCAGAGCGCGCCGATGAGGCCGATGACCGTCATCGCGGACAACAGCGTGCGCCGGTCCTTCACCCGATCGGACAGCATGCCGAGGGGGATCTGGAAGATGAAGTTGCCGATGCCCATCACCGTCAGCAGCAGTGCGGCCTGTGATTCGGTGAAGCCGGACCGGGTGCCGAACACCGGGAACAGCGAAAGCCCGCCCGATTCGACCGCGCCGAAGATGAAGACGGCGGCCGTGGCCGTCGGAACGAGGTAGACGTAGCGCAGGAAATGCCGCTCGGGCTTCTCGTCGATGACGGGGCTCTCGTCACGCGCCAGGAAGATCGGCACGGCGGCAAGCAGAATCACGCCGGCGCCGACGACGAAGGGGAGGATCCCCTCGCTGCCGAGGATGGAGAAGAGCAGGGGACCGGTGGCGAAACCGAGCGAAAGAATCGTGCCGTAGATGCCGAGCACGAAGCCGCGCTTGCTTGGCGGTGCAGTCGCGTTGATCCAGAACTCCGAGAGGATGAAAAGCACGGTAATGGCACCGTGGAAGACCACACGCAGCGGAAACCAGAGCCAGAAGTTGGTGATGTAATAGAAGCCGAAGGCGCTCGTGGCGGCGACCAGCACGGCCCACAACATGGTCTGCGCGACGCCGTGGCGATGGGCGACCTTTGTGGTGAACGGTGCGGCCGCCATCGAGGCAAGGCCGGCCATCGCCGAATTGAGCCCGATGAGCGTCGAGGAAATCCCACGCTTCTCCATGATGATGGAGAGCAGCGGCAGGCCGAGGCCGATGGCGATGCCAACGGCGCTGATGGCGGCAACGGCGGCGATCAGCGACCGCCAGTGAATATCCTCAACCGGTGCAGCTGTACCGGGCGACGGTTGTGACATCAGACGAAGGTCCTTAGAGCAACGTGCGGACGAGGCGCCCACGGCGCGGGGCATAGAGTGGCACCGCTCGTTCACAGGGGAGCGACGGATCGGAGTCGAGACTGCTTCTGAGATCCGCAAGTATGATGGCGGTGATGTCGGGTATCCGTAGAGACGGAGAATCGTTCACATCGATCCACTGCAAATCCTGAAGCTCCCGGCTGTCCAGGAAGCGTGTCGGATCGATCCCGGCCTCATCCGCAAACAAGGCGAAGAAGCGGGTATCGAACCGCCTCGCGTGGCCCGGAGGGGTGATGGCCCGAGCCATATAGCGCAACTTTGCAAGATCGGGAAGAAAGGGAACCGGCGCGGCGGCCGAAGGAGCCGGTTGGCCGACGGCGATGCCGGCCTCTTCGTAGAGCTCGCGCAGTCCGGCAAGGGCGAGCGCGCGGGCGCGTGCGTCGGTCAGCTGGCGTGTGCCGGCCGTCTTCAGCGCATGCAGGACCGATGGGTGCAGGTCGGAACCGAAACTGATGCGGTGGTCTCCGGCATCGCGCCGTCCACCGGGGAAGACATAGAGATCCGGCATGAAGACGTGGGCGCTGTGCCGCTTGCCCATCAAAACCCGCACGCGCTCCCCTTCGCGGTCGAGCAGCATAACGGAGGCCGCGTCCCGCGGTCTGACAGTCGCGGGACGCTGGCGTTCCCGGCCGCCCGGGCTCCGCGCAGACGTCATGCCCTGTCGTCTCGCGGGGGCAGGACATCTTCCGGCGCGTCTTCGTGACCGCCGAAACCGTGCATCCTGAGCGCCCATTGCAGGCCGATGACGGCACCTTTGACCGGCTGCAGCAGCAGCAGCGAACTGATCAGGGTGATCGGCGCCCAGATCGCCAGATGCTGCCACGTCGTCAACGGCAGGATCAGGTCGGTCATCATATAGCCGGCAAGCACGAGGTGTCCGACGATCGTCACGACGATATAGGGCGGGAAGTCATCGGCACGATGATGGTCCATGCGCTCGCCGCAGGCGGCGCAGGCATCGACGGACTTGACGTAGCCGCGAAACAGCTTGCCGCTGCCACAGGCCGGACAGCGGCCGAGAAAGCCGCGCTTCATCGAAAGGCCAACCGAGCGCTCGTCGCTTTCGCCGCTGCCCAGTTGAAGTGTTTCGCCTGCCGCTGCTTTCATGCCTAATCCTCTGCCTTGCGGGAACCTATCGCCGGCCTCTCGGCGGCCGTGTTCCCGGCTGCTTGCGTGCTCCGTTGCGGTCGCGCCGGCCGGACTTGTGGAAGGAGCGCGTCGCCGTCGGCATCTTGCGCCCCTCGCTCAGCATCTCGAATCTCAGCGCACCTGCAAGCGGTACGGCCTCCACGAGCTTGACGCGCACTGGATCGCCGAGGCGATAGCCGAGCCCGGTCTTTTCGCCGGAGAGCGCCTGATGCGCCTCATCGTAGATGAAGTAGTCGCGTCCGAGCGTAGATATCGGAACGAAGCCGTCGGCGCCATAGGCGGGCAGGGTGACAAAGAGTCCCGCCTTGGTGACGCCGGAGACGCGGCCCTCGAATTCCTCGCCGATGCGGCCATTCAGATGATGCGCGATCAGCCGGTCGACGGTGTCCCGTTCCGCTGCCATGGCGCGGCGCTCGAATGTCGAGATCTCGGCGGCGATGTCGTCGAGCACGCCCTCTTCCTGCGGCGTCAGTCCACCTTCACCGAGGCCGAGCGAGGCAACCAGCGCCCGGTGGACGATGAGGTCGGCATAACGCCGGATCGGCGAGGTGAAATGCGCGTATTTCAAGAGGTTCAGGCCAAAGTGCCCGATATTCTCGGGGCTGTAGATGGCCTGGCTCTGCGAGCGGAGCACCATCTCGTTGACCATCGTCTCGAAGGGTTTTCCTTCGGCCTTGGCAAGAACGCCGTTGAAATGGTTCGAGCGCATGTTGCCGCCCTTGACGAGCGAGATGTCGAGCGTTGCCAGGAATTCGCGCAGGCTCTCCTGCTTGGCGAGCGACGGCTGGTCGTGCACGCGGTAGATCAGCACCTGGCGCTTCTGCTCCAGCGTCTCGGCCGCAGCGACGTTTGCCTGGATCATCATCTCCTCGATCAGCTTGTGGGCATCGAGGCGTTCGGGAACGAAGACACGGTCGACCGTGCCGTCGGGCTTCAGGATGATCTTGCGCTCGGGCATGTTGAGTTCGAGCGGCTGGCGCCGGTCGCGACCGCGCGTGAGGATGCGATAAGCCTCCCAGAGTGGCTTCAGGATCGTGTCAAGGATCGGCCCGGTCTTGTCATCCGGGTTGCCGTCGATGGCCGCCTGCGCCTGCTGGTAGGATAGCTTCGCCGCGCTTCTCATCATGATGCGGTGGAAGGTGTGCCCGGCCTTGCGGCCTTCCCTGGAAAAGCGCATGCGCACGGCCAGTGCCGGACGATCGACGCCTTCTTTCAGGGAGCAGAGATCGTTGGATATCCGTTCGGGCAGCATCGGCACCACCCGGTCGGGGAAGTAGACCGAGTTGCCGCGCTTCAGCGCCTCGAGGTCCAGCGCCGATTTCGGCCGGACATAATAGGAGACGTCGGCGATCGCGACCGTGACGATGACGCCGCCCGGATTGTCTTCGGACGGATCCGGCTCGGCATGAACGGCGTCGTCGTGATCCTTCGCATCGGCCGGGTCGATGGTAATGAGCGGCAGCGTCCGCCAGTCTTCGCGATGCGCCATGGTGGCAGGACCGGCGGCGTTCGCCTCCTCGATCACCCGCTCCGGGAAGACGTGGGGTATGCCGTGCGCATGGATCGCGATCATCGAGATCGCCTTCTCCGAGGCCACCGAGCCGATGACGTTTTGCACTTGGGCACGTGGCAAACCGTAACGGCCGAGCCGTGCGAGTTGTACTTCGACCAGATCGCCGTCCTTGGCGTTGCCGGTGAACTCCGGATCGACGAGCACTTCCTCGCCGCGCTTGTCGATCGGCATCAGTCGGCCGCCACCGCCCGGTGTCGCGCGGAAGACGCCGAGCACGGCCTCCTTGCGCTTGTCCAAGATCTTGATAATGCGTCCCGTATAGGCGGGACCGCCGCGATCCTTCGCGGGGAAGATCTTGGCGAGCACGCGGTCGCCGAGGCCGCCGACCGGAACCTTGCCCTTGGCCTTGCCGACGGCCGACTGCTTGATCAACACAGCCGGGGCGACGCCGTCGTCGTCAAGCCACTCGGCCGGCCGGCCGATCAGTTCGCCGTCGACGTCGCGAATGGTGATGTCGAGCACGGCAACGGGGGGCAGGGCGCCAGGACGCACCAGCGACTTGCGCTTCTTCCCGACCAGGCCGTCCTCTTCCAGCGATCTGAGCAGCGTCTTGAGCTCGACACGAGTTTCGCCCTTGAGCCCGAAGGCCTTGGCGATCTCGCGCTTGGAGGCGCGATCCGGGTTTTCGGCGATGAAGCGCATCAGCACGTCGCGCGGCGGAACCGCGCCGTGAATGATGGGTTCGCTTGGCTGGGCCGATCCGGCCTTTGCCGCGCGAGCATGCTTCTTGCCCATGCTTCTCTTGCCGGACTGTTCGGTCGGGTCGCGCGGTATTCTGGTCAAAATCAGCCCTTCTTGGCCTTGGCGGCCGTCTTCGTCTTGCTCTTGGCGGGTGCCTTGGCTTTGGTCGTCTTCGCGGCGCCATCCTCGGACTTTGCCGCTGCCTTGGTCGTCTTGGCCTTGCCTGCCTTGGCCTTCGTCGTTCCGCCCTTGGCGGCGCGCTCCGAAATCAGCGCAAGCGCCTCCTCGACCGTTACCGATTGTGGATCCTTGCCCTTGGGCAGGGTGGCGTTGACCTTGCCCCAGTTGACATAGGGACCGTAGCGCCCGTCACGCACCGTGATCGCGCCGCCTTCCGGGTGATCTCCGAGTTCCTTGAGCGCGGCAGCTGCCGTGCGGCCACGCCCGGCGCCGGCCTTCGATTGCTTGTCGGCAAGAACGGACACGGCGCGGTTGAGGCCGATCGAGAACACGTCTTCGATCGATTCGAGATTGGCATAGGTGCCGTCATGCAGCACGAACGGTCCGTAGCGGCCGAGGCCGGTCGAGATCATCTTGCCGGTTTCCGGATGCGCGCCGATGTCGCGCGGCAGCGACAGGAGGGCGACGGCCTTCTCGTGGTCGATTGTCGACGGCGTCCAGCCCTTCGGCAGGCTCGAGCGCTTGGCTTCCTTGCCGTCGCCACGCTGGACATAGGGGCCGAAGCGGCCGCTGCGCAGCGTGATCTCCTCGCCGGTATGCGGATCCTTGCCGAGCGCCTGCGGCTCGTTGGAGACTGCTGCTTCCTGGTCGCCGTTGCTCTCGGAGGAAAGCTGGCGGGTGAAGTTGCACTCCGGATAGTTCGAGCAGCCGACGAAGGCGCCATACTTGCCGAGCTTCAGCGACAGCTTGCCGGTGCCGCAAACCTGGCAGGTGCGCGGATCACCGCCGTCCTCGCGCTTCGGGAAGACCAGCGGCGCCAATTCCTCGTTCAGTGCGTCGAGCACGTTGGTGACACGCAGTTCCTTGGTTTCTTCGATCTGTGCGAAGAAATCCTTCCAGAAGTCGCGTAGGACATCTTTCCAGTTGACCTCTCCGGCCGAGACCTGGTCGAGCTTCTCTTCGAGCGACGCCGTGAAGTCGTAGCCGACATAGCGCGTGAAGAAGCTCTCCAGGAACGCCGTCACCAGCCGGCCCTTGGCCTGGGGCACGAGCTTGCGCTTGTCGTTGGTGATGTAGTCGCGGTCGAGCAGCGTCGTGACCGTGGCGGCATAGGTCGAAGGCCGGCCGATGCCGAGCTCTTCCATCTTCTTGATCAGGCTCGCTTCCGAGTAGCGCGGCGGCGGCTCGGTGAAGTGCTGCGAGGCGTTGATCTTCTGCTTCGCGAGGTTCTCGCGCGCATTGATCTCCGGCAGGCGACCATCCTCGTCGCCGTCGTCACTCTGCTCGCCGTCTTCCTTGGCATCCGTATAGGCGGCGATGAAACCGTCGAAGCGGATGACGGAGCCGGTGGCACGCAGGCCGGCGGTCTTGCCGCCATTGTTGGCGGTGATTTCTGCCGTCGTGCGCTCGATCTCGGCGGATGCCATCTGGCTCGCGATGCCGCGCTTCCAGACAAGGTCGTAGAGCCGCAGCATGTCGCCGTCGAGGAAGCGGCGAACCTGGTCCGGCGTACGATTGAAATCGGTCGGGCGGATGGCTTCGTGCGCTTCCTGGGCGTTCTTCGCCTTGGTCGAATAGAAGCGCGGCTTCTCGGGCAGGTAACGATCGCCGAACTGGCTGGAGATCGCCTTGCGCGAGGCCTCGATCGCTTCCGGCGCCATCTGCACGCCATCGGTACGCATATAGGTGATCAGACCGACCGTCTCGCCGCCTATGTCGACGCCTTCGTAGAGCTTCTGCGCGACCTGCATGGTGCGCGAGGCCGAGAAGCCGAGCTTGGAGGATGCCGCCTGCTGCAGCGTCGAGGTGGTGAAGGGCGGCGATGGGTTACGCTTGACGGGCTTCGCCTCGATGCTGTCGACGACATAGGCGGCGCCGTCGAGCAGGGTCTTCAGCCGGTTCGCTTCTTCGCCGTTGCCGATCGCCTTGGGCGCGAGGCGCTTGCCGTCGGCCGAGACGAGGCGAGCCTCGAACTCGTCGCCGCGCGGGGTCTTCAGCAGTGCCGAAATGTTCCAGTATTCTTCCGAGACGAAGCGCTCGATCTCGGCTTCGCGGTCGCAGACGAGCCGCAGCGTAACGGACTGCACGCGGCCGGCCGAGCGGGCGCCCGGAAGCTTGCGCCAGAGCACCGGGGAGAGATTGAAGCCGACGAGATAGTCAAGCGCGCGGCGCGCCAGGTAGGCGTCGACCAGCGAGATGTCGATGTCGCGCGGATGGGCGATCGCTTCGAGAACGGCCTTCTTGGTAATGGCGTTGAAGGCGACGCGCTTGACCGGCTTGTCGCCGAGCACCTTCTTCTTCTTCAAGAGGTCGAGCACGTGCCAGGAAATGGCTTCGCCTTCGCGATCCGGGTCGGTTGCGAGAATGAGGCCGTCGGAGGATTTGACGGCGTCGGCAATATCCTTCATGCGCTTCGCCGAGGCGCCGTCGACCTCCCAGGACATTTCGAAGTCTTCGTCCGGACGGACCGAACCGTCCTTCGCCGGCAGGTCGCGCACATGGCCGAACGAAGCCAGCACCTTGTAGCCAGGCCCGAGGTACTTGTTGATCGTCTTTGCCTTGGAAGGCGACTCCACCACTACAACATTCATCGTCATTTTTTGAGACAACCGGTTCTGGTTCGGGCGTCAGCGCTGTCAGCGCCGTGTGTCGCCTTGTATCGATGCCCCGAAATGGACAGGGATTCGTGCGGGGTCAAGAGGGTTCACCCAAAATAACGATGAGAGGAGGCGATGCAACTCACACAAGATTGCATGGCGTCTGCAATCTGCAATAGGTGTCCCTCGCTTCCCCGCGGCCGCGGATCACCGTCGCTGGCACTCATTCGTTTGTCGTGAGAGACACGAGCCCGCCGGCGTGCCGGTCGAGCCGCCCGGCGAGATCGAGTTCCAGAAGAAGCAGGTAGACCTGCGCCGGAGAGAGCCCGGTGTGCCTTACGATGTCGTCCGTCTCGACCGGCGTCGGGCCGAGCGCATTGATGATGGCCGCACGGTCGTTGTCGCTGGTCGTGGTGGGGGCGCTCGGCTGCGCATGCCTCTCCGGTTCCCTGGCGCTTGGCAGGGCCAACTCGAACTGGCTGAGCGGCGCCAGCGCTTCGAGGACATCGCCCGGCGACGTGGTGACGATCGCGCCCTGTTTCAGAAGATCGTTCGTGCCATGGCACCGGGGATCGAGTGGGGATCCGGGAACGGCGAAAACGAGCCGGCCGAAATCGGCGGCATAACGGGCGGTGATCAGCGAACCGGAGCGATTGGCGGCCTCGACCACCGCGACGCCGAGGCTGACGCCGGCAATCAGCCGGTTGCGGCGGGGAAAATCGCGCGCACGCGGCTCCCACCCGAAAGGCATTTCGCTGATCGCGAGGCCCCGGCCCGATGTGATCTCCTCGAGGAGGCCGAGGTTTTCGGGCGGGTAGGGCCGATCCAGCCCGCCGGCAAGTGCAGCGATCGTGCCGGTTTCGAGACTTGCGCGATGGGCGGCCGTATCGATGCCGCGGGCAAGACCCGAGGTGATGACATAGCCGGCGCGTCCGGCATCGCGTGCGATCATTGCCGCGAACTTGGCGCCGCTCGCCGATGCATTGCGCGAGCCGACAATGCCGAGCGACGGGCGGGTTGCCGCTTTGAGGTCGCCCTTCATGGCGAGAAGAGGGGGAGCACCGTCGATCTGTCGAAGCGCCGAGGGATAACCCGGTTCGCCGATGCCGACGAAGACCGCGCCGCAGCGTCGCGCCGCTTCCAGTTCCCGTTCGGCCTCACTCACGGTCGCCACACGGTAGGCCTGCTTGGTTCCTCCGCGCCGGGACAGTTCAGGAAGTGCGTCGAGCGCATTTCCCTGGTGCCGAAATGGTTGATCAGGTCCCTGAAGGCGATGGGACCGACGTTGTCGCTGCGGATCAGCCGCAGCCAGGAGAGTTTCTGTCGTTCGGTCAGCGCCACTCCGGTTCGTCCTGCGCTGTCCTCAGACATTATCCCTTATCTCCAATCTTGCTTTCCGTGCCGGCGAGCAGCCGCTGGATATTGGCGCGATGCTTCACCCAACTGATGACGGTCATTGCGGCGAAGAGGAGAGCGACCTTCTCGTTCCCTGCCGCGTAAAGTAGAACCGGGATGATAGCCGTTGCAACCAGGGCGGACAATGAGGAGTAACGGGTGATTTTCGCCATGGCGAGCCAGATCGCCGCAAAGGCAAGCACCATGACGGGAACGAGGCCGAGGAGCACGCCGATATAGGTGGCAATGCCCTTGCCGCCCTTGAAGCCGAGCCAGACCGGATAGAGGTGACCGAGAAACGCCGCAAAGCCGGCGGCAATGCCGGCCTCGACGCCCCAATAGGAGGCCAACGCTGCCGCCGCCGTACCCTTCAGGGCGTCGAGCAGCAGGGTGGCGGCTGCGAGTTTCTTGTTGCCGGTTCTCAGCACGTTGGTCGCGCCGATATTGCCGGAGCCGATCTTTCGCACGTCGCCGAGCCCCGCCATGCGGGTCAGGATCAGCCCGAATGGGATCGCGCCGAGCAGATAGCCGAAGGCGAGGCTCACCAACGTCAAGGGCAGCCCGAGCTGCCAGGAAAATAGATCCACCGGTTCCCTCCCGCGCGACCGCTTTGGGCTTATGCGGAATGCACAAGCTTGCCCGCAACATAGGTTTGCACAACCCGGCCGGTAAAGCGTGCATTTTCAAACGGCGTGTTCTTGGAGCGTGAAACGATCGCTTCCTTGTAGAGCACCCACGGCTCGTCAAGGTCGAGGACCGCAATGTCCGCCTTCGCGCCGGGTTTCAGCGTACCGGCGTCGAGACCGAAGATCGCCGCCGGACGCGTCGACATGGCATCGATCAGGCGCATCAGCGGAACCTGGCCGCCGTGGTGCAGGCGAAGGGCTGCAGCCGCGAGCGTTTCGAGGCCGATGGCGCCATCGGCGGCGTCGGCGAAGGGCAGGCGTTTGGTATCGACGTCCTGCGGGTCATGCGAGGAGACGACGATGTCGATGGTGCCGTCGGCCAGTGCCTCGACCATGGCGACCCGGTCGTCCTCGCTGCGAAGCGGCGGCGAAAGCTTGAAGAAGGTGCGGTACTCGCCGATGTCGTTCTCGTTGAGTGCCAGATTGTTGATGGAGATGCCGCAGGTGACGTTGGCGCCGCGTTCGCGCGCTGTGCGGATGGCCTCTGCCGATTCGGGAACCGAAATCTGCGCGGCGTGATAGGCGGCCTTCGTCAGGCCGGCGATGCGCAGGTCGCGCTCGAGAGGGATGATCTCCGACTCGCGCGGGATTCCGGCAAGACCGAGCCAGCTTGCGAGCAGGCCTTCGTGCATGACGCCGTTGGCGCCGAGATACTTGTCGCGGGTCTCGAGCGAGATGACGGCGCCGAATTCGCGCGCATAGGTCATTGCCCGGCGCAGAACCAGCGTATCGTGGATCGACCGCCGACCATTGGTGAAGCAGACGGCGCCAGCTTCGCGCAGCAGGCCGAATTCGGTCATCTCTTCCCCGGCGAGCCCCTTGGTCAGGGCCGCGGCCGGATGCACGTTGACGACGGCCTTGTCGCGCGCCGTCTTCTTTACGAACTCGACCAGCGCGATATCGTCGATCACAGGATCCGTGTCCGGCATCGCGATGAAGGTGGTGACCCCACCGACGGCAGCGGCGCGCGACGCGGATTCGAAAGTTTCGCGGTGTTCGCTGCCCGGTTCGCCGACGAAGACGCGGGCATCGACGAGGCCCGGGACTGCGGTGAGCCCGGTGCAGTCCTTGACGAAGGCGCCGTCCGGCGCGCCCTGGTTCTGCGCATCTGCGCCAGCAGCCAGGATGCGGCCATCGTGTCCAACGATAATCGTGCCGACTTCATCAAGGTTGCGCGAGGGATCGACGATGCGGAGGTTCTTCAGAACGAGTGGTCTGGTCATAGGCGCGGCCCCTGATTCTGCGAGAGAAGCAGCGTTTCCATCACCGCCATGCGTACGGCAACGCCCATCTCGACCTGCTGTTCGATCACGCTCTGCGGGCCATCGGCGATTTCCGAGGCGATCTCGACGCCGCGGTTCATCGGCCCAGGATGCATGACGAGCGCATCCTCCTTGGCAGCCTTCAGCTTCTCCGCATCGAGCCCGTAATAGTGGAAGTATTCGCGCACCGAAGGAACGAAGGCGCCGGCCATGCGCTCGCGCTGGAGGCGCAGCATCATGACGACGTCGGCATCCTTCAGGCCCTCGGCCATGGAGTGGTAGACCTCGACACCCATGTCGGCGATTCCGGAGGGCAGCAGCGTCGCCGGCGCGACCACGCGGACGCGCGCGCCCATCTGGTTCAGGAGGAGAATATTGGAGCGCGCCACGCGCGAGTGCAGCACGTCGCCGCAGATCGCCACGATGATGCGGGAGAGCTTGCCCTTGGCACGGCGGATCGTCAGCGCGTCGAGCAGCGCCTGGGTCGGGTGCTCGTGCTGGCCGTCGCCGGCATTGACGACGGAGCAGGAAACCTTCTGCGCCAGCAGCGCCGCGGCACCGGCCGAGGAATGGCGCACGACCAGCACATCCGGGTGCATGGCGTTCAGCGTCATCGCCGTGTCGATCAGCGTCTCGCCTTTTTTCACCGAGGAATTGCCGACCGACATGTTCATGACGTCGGCGCCGAGGCGCTTGCCGGCGAGCTCGAAGGAAGACTGCGTGCGGGTCGAGGCTTCGAAGAAGAGGTTGATCTGCGTCAGCCCCCGAAGCGTGGAAGTCTTCTTCTCTCTTTGACGGGAGATTTGGACGGCTTCATCGGCCCGGTCGAGCAGATAGGTGATATCCTGCTCCGTGAGCCCCTTGATGCCGAGCAGGTGGCGATGCGGGAAAGTGATCATGGGCCGCCCTTGCGCTCTGGAAATGTGGTCGCTCTATAAGACTTGGCCCCCGGCACGGCAAGGCTTGGGCGCCGCCGTCCGCAGAAAACTTGCAACGGCGATCCTATCTTTTTCGCGCCCCGTTCCGTGGTCGTGAAACTTGCGCTAGAACCGGCCCATGAATCAGATGAACCGGACTGAACAGAAACTCGCCGAGCTGAACCAGCCCAAGCCCTGGTCCGGTGTCAACGCCTATCGCTCCGACCCGCTGGTGGTGGACATCACGTCCGGCATGAGCAAGACGCTGCGCGACGAATTCGACCTGCTCGGCCGTTACGTCACCTCGCCGGAGGCACAGGAACTGGCGCGCATGGCGAACGAAGGTCCGCCGAAGCTGAAGACGCATGGTCCGCGCGGCGAGCGTCTCGACGTCGTCGAGTTCCACCCGGCCTGGCATGCGCTGATGCGCCGCTCGATGTCTTCGGGCCTGCACGCGTCCGCCTGGGAAAATCTGCCGGATGAACGCAACCAATCGCACAAGACCCGCGCCATCCGCTTCTATCTGACGGCCCAGCTCGAATGCGGTCATCTCTGCCCGCTGACGATGACCAGCGCTTCGCTTGCCGCGATCACTGCGTCGCCGGCGGTGCAGAAGGAATGGGCGCCGAAGATCCTGTCGCGCAAATACGATTCCACCAACCGCCCCTGGATGCAGAAATCGGCGGTGACCGTCGGCATGGGCATGACCGAGAAGCAGGGCGGCACCGATGTGCGCGCCAACACTTCTACGGCGGAACGCGTGGGCGAGGGCATCTACCGGCTCAACGGCCACAAGTGGTTCATGTCGGCACCGATGAGCGACGCCTTCGTCATGCTGGCGCAGACCCGCGACGGCCTCGCCTGCTTCCTGGTGCCGCGTCTCTTGGAGGACGGCAGCGCCAACGGCCTGCGTTTCCAGCGGCTGAAGGACAAGCTCGGCAACCGCTCCAATGCTTCGTCAGAGGTCGAGTTCTCCGACACGTTCGGCTTTATCCTCGGCGCGCCGGATGCCGGCATCCGGACGATCCTCGACATGGTGACGCTCACGCGCCTTGATTGTGCGCTGGCATCCGCCGGCATGATGCGGGCCTCGCTCGCCGAAGCCGTGCATCACACACGCGGCCGCAAGGTCTTCGGCAAGCCGCTCGTCAGCCAGCCGATGATGACGCGCGTGCTTGCGGACATGGCCCTCGATGTGGCGGCGGCAAGCGCACTTTCCTTCCGTCTGGCCGAGGCCTTCGACAAGGCCCGCAGCAGTTCGGAAGACGCGGCCTATGCGCGGATCATGACGCCGGTCGCAAAATACTGGGCCTGCAAGATCGCGCCGGCGCTGATCTATGAAGCGATGGAATGCCTGGGTGGCAACGGCTATGTGGAGGAGCGCGCGCTGGCGCGCCATTACCGCGAGGCGCCGGTCAACGCCATCTGGGAAGGCTCCGGCAACGTCATGGCGCTGGACGTGCTGCGCGTACTCGTCAAGGGCAAGGACCTCTTCGAGCAGCTCTTCGTCGTTCTGGCGCGCGATCTTGGGCCGTCCGGCCGCAAGACGATCGACGTGCTGCGTGCGGCCATGTCGCTCTGCGAACGTGACGAGGGTGCGGCGCGCATGCTGGTCGAGCAGCTGGCGCTCGCAGGGGCAGCCGCCGAGCTTTACCGCCTCGGTGCCGGTCGCATCGCGGATGCGTTCCTCGAGTCGCGCCTGGCTGCCGGATGGCGCTCGACCTACGGCATGCTCGATTCGCGCTTCGATTCCGCCTACATCCTCGATCTTCTCTATCCCCCTGCGGCGTAAGCCGTCAGGCCCCTGCGGCGTAAGCCGTCAGGCCCCTGCGGCGTAAGCCGTCAGGCCCCTGCGGCGTAAGCCGTCAGGTAGAGGACGAGCGGTATCGTGAAGAACGAGACGACCGTCTGGATCGTCGCGACTGCCGCATAGAGTTCGGCGTCGCCATCCATCTGTTTGGCCAGCAGATAGCCGTTCATTGCCGTCGGCACGGCCGCGCCAAGCGCGATGACGAGCAGGGCGTCGCCACGAATGCCGAGCAGGTAGCTCGCGCTCACCATGAAGACCGGCATGACGATCAGCTTGAGGAAGACCGCGAGCAGCGCCGTCGCGCTTGGTCTCAGCGCATCGGAAGCGCGCAAGCCGGCGCCGACCATCACCAGCCCGAGGCTGAGCGAGGCGCTTGCCAGCATCTCGATCGTGGTCATCACTGGGCCGTAGATCTTCAGGCCGATCGAGTTGACGAGAATGCCGAGCACCGAGGCGACGATCAGCGGATTGGTGGCGATCTTGGCAAAGAAGCGCCTGAAGTCACGATGGCCCCCACCGAACCAGACCAGCACGCCGATGTTGTAGAGATTGATGGGGATGATCACGAGGGTCATCACCAGGGCGGTCAGCGTCAAGCCGATTGGGCCGTAAAGCTTCTGTGCAATTGCCAGCGCCATGAAGCCGTTCCAGCGCGTCGCCGTCTGGAAGACCGATGTGAAGGAGGCACCGGACACCTGCCGGTCTCGCAGCATTGGCCATAGCAGCAGTACGAAGGCCGACATCAGGCTGACGCTGCCGACCGTCGCAATGGCCGTCGCGTCGGCTTTCAGGCCGGCAAAGTCTGCCTGGGCGAGCGTCGAGAACAGAAGGGCAGGGAACAGGATGAAGTAGCCAAACTGCTCGAGCCCGAGCCAAAGGCTCTGGTCGACGAGTGTCGAGCGCTTGAGCCAGGCGCCGAGCAGAACGAGAAGGAAGATCGGGAGGATGCTTTCAAAGACGACGGTCATGGTGGAGGGCCTGCGAGGGGGAGGGATATCGCTACCCGAATTCTGCAGAGACCGGAATGGGCTTGCGGCATGGTGGAGAAAGATCGGAACGCGGCCGCATCCAACGGCACGAAAAGACCAACCCTGTGCAAATTAACCTTAACAGATGGTTTACGTTGCACGTCTTCCCTACAGGGAGGAAATTGACCAGGCATTTCAACAGAATCCGGATGGAGCGGTTCGGTGAGAACTGGCCTTTTGATCATCATGATGATGTTTTTCACCGGACTGGCGCTGGATATTGCAATCCCAACGACGGTCCTACTCGCCTTGTTGCTGGCAGATCGCGCCATATATCCACTGGTCTACCGCCGCATTTCGGAAAGGGGAGCCGCATGAAGTGGTTTCTAATCCTCTGGGCCTGCCCGGTCATGTTCCTCACGTCGTGGTATGGTCTCTCCTATTACGACATGAGCTTCGGCTTCTTCATGCTGACGCGGCAGACCCACGATCTGGTGTTCCAGGTCTACGGCAATGTCCTCGGCATTCCGCCAGAGACGATCCCGCCGCTCGTCGCCCGCGCAATCGTCTTCGATAGTTTCGTGGTCTTTGCCATAATCGGCTTTCGCAAGCGCCGTGAGATCGCAGCGTGGTATCGCCGTCGTTTCGGCGCCGGCAGAGCTCAGTCCGAGAGGGTGTCCCTTCCAAGCGACGTCAGCCTGTCGAGCGCGCCCTGAAGAATGAAGGAGGCGGCGGCCGAATCGATGCGTTCGGCCCGCTTCCGTCGCGACACATCCATCTCGATCAGCACGCGCTCGGCCGCAACGGTCGAAAGCCGTTCGTCCCAGAAGATGAAGGGCAGCGGCGTTTTCTGCTCCATGTTGCGCACGAAGGCGCGGGTCGCCTGACAGCGCGGTCCCTCGCTGCCGTCCATGTTGACGGGTAGGCCGATGACGAAGGCCGCGACCTTTTCTTTTTCCGCCACTGACAACAGCGCTTCCGCGTCTACCCCGAACTTGACCCGGCGGATCACCTCGCGGGGTGTCGCGAAACGGCGGCCGAGATCGGAGACCGAGAGACCGATCGTCTTGGTGCCAAGGTCGAGGCCGGCGATCGCCTGATTCTGATGAAGCTGGGATGCCAGCTCTTCGATGGTGAGAATTGCCATGTCCGTGTCGATTCGATCTTTGCGCGGAGGGTTGTCTGTTCCATATGCTGTTCCGATACGCAAATCATCAGGGAGAAAGTCATGAAGATCAAATGGCTCGGTCATTCCGCCTTTCACGTCGAGACGGCAAAGGCCAAAATCCTCATCGACCCCTTTTTCACCGGCAACCCCGCCTTCCGGGACGAGGAGCGCAGGGATGCGACCGCCGGCCTCACCCACATCCTCCTGACCCATGGCCACGGCGACCATGTCGGCGATACGGTTGCGATCGCCAAGGAGACAGGGGCGACCGTCGTCGGCAACTTCGATCTTTGCATGTGGCTCGGCAGGCAGGGCGTCACGAAAATGGAGCCGGGCAACACCGGCGGAACGATCCACCTCGGCGGCTTTTCCGCAACCTTCGTCAACGCGCTGCATTCCTCGGCGCAGATTACCGAGGACGGTGTCTCCCACTCGCTCGGCAACGCCAATGGCCTGGTGCTGCACTTCGACGACGAGCCGACGCTCTACCACATGGGCGACACGGACATCTTTTCCGACATGGCGTTGATTGGCGAACTGCACCAGCCGGAGATCGGCATCGTTCCGATCGGCGACCGTTTCACCATGGGTGGAGCCGTGGCGGCACTCGCGTGCCAGCGCTTTTTCAAGTTCTCGACGGCGATCCCCTGCCATTACGGCTCGTTCCCGATCATCGACCAGACGCCTGCAACCTTCGTTGCCGGTATGGAAAGTGCATCCACCAAGGTGCAGACGCCGCGCGTCGGCGGCGTCGTCGAGGTCTGATGTTGCGCAGGGCCTTTTGACGTGAGGCCCGGTACTCCGGCAATTCCCCCGTTGCGTGGCTCGCCGCGCGCCATTATAGCGGGGGAAGTTCCAGTTACCGGAGACGATCATGTCCGTAGACCTTGCCACCGTGAAGCGCGTTGCGCGCCTTGCCCGTATCGCCGTCAGCGAAGAGGAAGCCGAGCGGATGATGGGCGAGCTCAATGGCATTCTCGGTTTTGTCGAACAGCTCTCCGAAGTGAATGTCGATGGCGTCGAGCCGATGACCTCGGTGACGCCGATGGAGATGAAGAAGCGGACGGATGCCGTCACGGACGGCAGCAAGGCGGACGACATCGTTGCCAATGCGCCGAATTCCGATCGCAATTTCTTCCTCGTTCCGAAGGTGGTCGAGTAACCTCCGCCTGCCGCCCCGACGTTCCCGATTGCGAAAGCCCATTTCATCATGACCGACCTTACCAGCCTCACGATTGCCGAAGCCCGCGCAAAACTCGCCGCCAAGGAAATCACCGCCGTCGAACTGACGGATGCCTATATCGGCGCGATCGACGCCGCCAATGAGGCGATCAACGCCTATGTCGCCGTAACGCCGGACAGGGCACGCGAAATGGCGAAAGCCTCGGATGCGCGCATTGCCGCCGGCAAGGCGGGTGCGCTCGAAGGCATTCCGCTCGGCATCAAGGACCTCTTCGGTACCGAAGGCGTGCACACGCAGGCCTGCAGCCACATCCTCGACGGTTTCGCGCCGCGCTACGAATCGACTGTTACCCAGAACCTCTGGAACGACGGTGCCGTCATGCTCGGCAAGCTGAACATGGACGAGTTCGCCATGGGCTCGTCGAACGAGACGTCCTACTATGGTGCCGTGAAGAATCCCTGGCGCGCCAAGGGTTCCAACATGGATCTCGTTCCGGGCGGCTCCTCCGGTGGTTCCGCCGCGGCCGTCGCCGCGCATCTTTGCGCCGGCGCCACGGCGACCGATACCGGCGGTTCCATCCGCCAGCCGGCCGCCTTCACCGGCACTGTCGGCATCAAGCCGACCTATGGCCGCTGCTCGCGCTGGGGCGTCGTCGCCTTCGCCTCGTCGCTCGACCAGGCCGGCCCGATCGCCCGTGACGTGCGCGATGCCGCCATCCTCCTGAAGTCGATGGCAAGCGTCGATACCAAGGACACGACTTCGGTCGATCTGCCGGTGCCGGATTACGAAGCCTCGATCGGCAAGTCGATCAAGGGCATGAAGATCGGCATTCCCCGGGAATACCGCGTCGACGGCATGCCGGAGGAGATCGAGGCGCTCTGGAAGCAGGGCATTGCCTGGCTGAAGGAAGCCGGCGCCGAGATCGTCGACATCACCCTGCCGCACACGAAGTATGCGCTGCCGGCCTATTACATCGTCGCTCCGGCCGAGGCGTCCTCGAACCTCGCCCGCTATGACGGCGTGCGCTACGGTCTGCGCGTCGACGGCAAGGACATCGTCGAAATGTACGAGAAGACGCGCGCCGCCGGTTTCGGCCAGGAGGTCAAGCGCCGCATCATGATCGGCACCTACGTACTTTCGGCCGGCTACTACGATGCCTACTATCTGCGGGCGCAGAAGGTTCGCACGTTGATCAAGCGGGACTTCGAGCTGGCCTTCCACGCCGGCGTCGACGCGATCCTTACGCCCGCCACGCCGTCCTCCGCCTTCGGCATCGCCGACGAGGATCTGGCGTCCGATCCGGTCAAGATGTACCTGAACGACATCTTCACGGTGACGGTCAACATGGCTGGTCTGCCCGGCATCGCCGTTCCCGGCGGGCTTGACCACAAGGGCCTGCCGCTTGGCCTGCAACTGATCGGCAAGCCGTTCGAAGAAGAGACGCTGTTCAAGACGGCGCACGTCATCGAGCAGGCGGCCGGCCGCTTCACGCCCACCAAGTGGTGGTAAAGCTTTGAGGGCGGCGCCGGTCCGGCGCCGCCCTGTTTCCGAAGGCGCCCCCGCCACCGTGTCGCGGAAGGAGACCGCGTCTGCCAGCCATCCGCCATGCCCGCGCCGGCGATATCGAGCGGTTGACGGTGATCGGTGTCGCCGCCTGGCAATCCGCGATTGCGGGTCTCGCCGACGGCGAGAAAATGCGGCATGTGGCCGAAGCTTCGTTCTCCCGTTTTCTTTCCGATCACTGGTTGTCCGTTCTGCTGATCGAAGCCGAAGGCGGCATTCGCGGTTGGGCAGCGCGTGAGGATTTCGACAACGCGATTTCCGACCTGTGGATCGAGCCGGCAGCTCAGGGCAGGGGCTTCGGTGCGTTGTTGCTCGGTGAGATCGAGCATCGCATTCTTGCGGACGGCTTCGATGCAATCATCACCAAGACGCATGCGCGCAACAGCCGTGCGGTGACCTTCTTCCGCAATCGCGGCTACAGCGTGAGCTGGCTTTCCACCGCCTATGCGCCGCAACTCGACCGCAATGTCGAGTTCATCGGTCTCCGCAAAGTCCTCACCGAGCGAGACTAAAGACCGGTCACCCCTGTGCCGATGCGTGCAGAGCTGGCACCGGGCAGCATGTGACGCCCGGTGTCATCGGTTTCCGCCGCTCAGCGGTTGTTGAGTTCGGCGCGCACCAGCTGCAAGCCGCGCTCCGTGATGCGATAGGGCTTGCCGCCAGAAGACGAGATCGCCTTCTTGCGCTTCAGCTTGCGGAAGAGCTCCAGGTCGAAACCAGGATAGACCCAGCCGTCACGGGTGAAGCATCGAATTTCGATGATGGCCTTGCTTTCGCGGGTGACTTCGATGCGGCCGCCCTGGGCCAAATGATGAAGAATGCGCTGTTCGGCGCGTGAGATGTCCATTTCTGAATGTTCCGGAAAAGCGTTCGTATGAACGCAGGAAACCGTTCCGCAATTCACTGGAAGTGCGGGGCGACGTTTCCGGCCCGTGCGCGCAATCAAAGGCGATTGCGGGGACGGGCCCTTACCGGGACTCAGACGAAGAAGTGAACATCAAGACTCCAGAAATACGATGCTTTCCTAGAAGACGCTCGCAATCGCGTCAAGGTGTCCCTGCAACGCCAGGGTGCCGACAGCCGCGGTAGCCACCTGCAAAACGATGATGAGGGCCAAACGGGTTCGAAACGGTTCCTTGCGAGTCTTGTGGCGAAACATGTGGCGGGCGGCCATCGCACCAGGACTGCCGCCGAGAAGAGAGATTGCCAGCAATGTCTGCTCGCTGATGCGCCAACGGCCCGCGCGCGCAGCCCGCTTGTCAAACCAGAACAGCCCGAAGCTCAGGATGTTGATGTAGGCTGCGTACAATGCGAGTGCGGTGAGGGTCGACATCGGGAAATCTTGGCGCAAGGGTGCTAAACGGTGGTTAAGCGGCGTTTCGCATTCGCCGTTGCACCGAGATGGGCGCCAGATGACGCCGAACAACTTGCACCGGTGAACCAATTGTTCTACCGAGAAACCAAGAATTCAGGCTTCAAAGAAGAGCATGATATGAGCATTGTCGACGTCCGCACCCCCGATCCGAAACGCTTCATTCCCGGCGCCACCGGCGACTGGGAAGTCATCATCGGCATGGAAGTCCATGCCCAGGTGCTTTCCAATTCGAAGCTGTTCTCGGGTGCCTCGACGGAGTTCGGCAATGCGCCGAACGCGAACGTTTCGCTCGTCGACGCCGCCATGCCCGGCATGCTGCCCGTCATCAACGAGGAATGCGTGAAGCAGGCCGTGCGCACCGGCCTCGGTCTCAAGGCTACGATCAACAAGCGCTCGATCTTCGACCGCAAGAACTATTTCTATCCGGACCTGCCGCAGGGCTATCAGATCTCCCAGTTCAAGGATCCGATCGTCGGCGAAGGCAAGATCATCATCTCGATCGGTCCGGATCGCCAGGGTCAGTTCGAGGATGTCGAAATCGGCATCGAGCGCCTGCATCTCGAGCAGGACGCGGGCAAGTCGATGCACGACCAGCATCCGTCGATGTCCTATGTCGACCTCAACCGATCTGGCGTCGCCCTGATGGAGATTGTCTCCAAGCCGGACATGCGTTCGTCGGACGAGGCGAAAGCTTACATGACCAAGCTGCGCTCGATCGTGCGCTACCTCGGCACCTGCGACGGCAACATGGACGAAGGCTCGATGCGCGCCGACGTCAACGTTTCCGTCCGTCGTCCGGGCGAAGCCTTCGGCACGCGCTGCGAGATCAAGAACGTCAACTCGATCCGCTTCATCGGCCAGGCGATCGAGTATGAGGCACGCCGCCAGATCGGCATCCTCGAAGACGGCGGCGTGATCGACCAGGAGACCCGCCTGTTCGACCCGAACAAGGGCGAGACCCGCTCGATGCGCTCGAAGGAAGACGCGCACGACTACCGCTACTTCCCGGATCCGGACCTTCTGCCGCTGGAATTCGACGATGCCTTCGTCGAGGCGCTGAAGGCCGACCTGCCGGAGCTGCCGGACGACAAGAAGGAGCGGTTCGTGCGCGACCTCGGCCTTTCGGTTTACGATGCGTCGGTTCTCGTTTCCGAGAAGTCGATCGCGGACTATTTCGAGGCGGTAGCCGAAGGACGCGACGGCAAGATTGCTGCGAACTGGGTCATCAACGACTTGCTCGGCGCCTTGAACAAGGCCGGCAAAGCCATTGAAGAGACTCCGGTTTCGCCGGCCCAGCTCGGCGGCATCATCGACCTCATCAAGGCTGAGACGATTTCCGGCAAGATCGCCAAGGATCTCTTCGAGATCATCTGGAACGAGGGTGGCGACCCGGCCGAGATCGTCGAATCCCGCGGCATGAAGCAGGTGACCGACACCGGCGCCATCGAAAAGGCCGTTGACGAGATCATTGCCGCGAACCCCGATCAGGTTGCCAAGGTCCAGGCCAAGCCCTCACTCGCCGGCTGGTTCGTCGGCCAGGTGATGAAGGCGACCGGTGGCAAGGCCAACCCGCAAGCCGTACAGGCGCTGGTGAAGGCCAAGCTCGGCATCGAGGAATAAGCGATGTTCTTCGTGCGCACGGCCAGCGAGCGTGACCTGGACAAGGTTCGCGCCCTGCTGATCGAAACGTGGCACGCGACCTACGATACCTTCTATGGCGTCGAGAAGGTCAATGAGCTGACGGAGCGCTGGCACTCGCTGTCGGCGCTGAAGGCCCGCCTCGCACGCAAGAACTCCGAATTCCTGGTGGCCGACGACGGCCGCCAGATCGGCGGCATGGGCTTTGCGGCGATGTCGGACACTCAGCCCAAGACGGCGATGCTCCATCAGCTCTATGTGCTGCCGAAGCTCCAGCGGCAGGGCATTGGCCGCGACATCTTCGCCGAACTCGAGACCTGTTTTCCCGATGCCGAGCGGATGCGCGTCGAGGTCGAGCCGCAGAACCTGCATGCGTTGGCGTTTTACCGGACGCATGGCTTCTCAGAGATGGGCAAGACGGCGAATTGCGGCGACGACCAATCCGGCCTGCCGGCTATTATCCTGGAGAAGCGGCTTCTCGGCTGAAGCAGGTCGCGCGAAAGTGCGCTGCGGTTTTGCGAAAGCGGCGTGCGAAATAACAAGATCGTAGAGCGCAAGGAGCGATCCGAGAGATCGCGCCCCGCTTTGGAGATCTCTCGGTTGTAGCCTTGTCCGTCCGCCTGTGGAAAACCCCGGGAGTATCGCACCGTCATCAAGTCGTTACCTTCTGGTGGTTGGTCCGCTGCCGACGAACGATGTGAGTTGAGGAACGATGGACGCGACAACCGAACTCTTGATCCGCAAGGCCGAGCGCGAAGACCTGCCGGCGATCGTCGCTCTCTTCGCCGCCGACCAGATCGGTGGTCATGGTGACACGACCGATCCCACCGCTTTCGGCGACTACGTCGCCGCCTTCGAGAAAATCGAGGCTTCGTCACTGCAGACACTTTTCGTCGCAGTCCTTGCCGGCGAGATCGTCGGTACCTTTCAGACGGCGCTGCATACCACCTTGTCCGGGCGGGGCAGTTCCAGCCTGATCGTCGAGGCGGTTCAGACGCGTGAAGATATGCGCGGCCGCGGCATCGGTGAACGCATGATGCGCCATGCCATCGCCGAGGCGCGCGACCGGGGAGCGAAGAAGGTGCGGCTGACCTCCAATGCCGTGCGCGCGGATGCGCACCGCTTCTATGAGCGGCTTGGCTTCGTGCGTAGCCATTTCGGCTTCCTCATGCCGTTGAAATGACGGCCTTTGCCTCGGAATCACTGGACAAGCCATGAGCGGCGGGGCATAAGCGGGAACATAGTTTTGGTATCTGGCCGCCTTCCCAACGGCCGGTCAAGGACGGCATCCATGAAGCTCCTGCTGCAGATTTTCACCTGGTGGAACGAACAGACGATCGGAACGCGCTTTCACACCTGGCGCCACGGCCAACGGGTCGGTCAAGACGAGTTCGGCAATGTCTACTACCAGGGTGGCAAGGATTCCGAAGGCCGCACTCGCCGTTGGGTGATCTATAACGGCTATGCCGAAGCCTCCGCCATTCCGGCCGGCTGGCACGGCTGGATGCATCACCGCACTGACGTTTCGCCGGCCGATGAGAAGTACACGCCGCGCGAATGGCAGAAGCCGCATCGCGCGAACCCGACCGGCACGGCCAATGCCTACCGTCCGCAGGGCTCGATCGCAGCCACCGGCAAGCGTCCGCGCGTGACCGGCGACTATGACGCCTGGACACCGGGTTCCTAAGAAATCTCTCTTCAGCGACGAGGACGGACCGCGGAATAGGTTCCTCGATCACGGCGCGGCCACAATTGATGGTTAGCGCCTGACATCCATCGACGATGAACAGGGCACGCGGGAGACAGGCGACAATGGCAGGTTCTGATCTGCGCAAAGCAATCGGCCAAGGAGCGCGGCGGTTGGGCTTGTCCCTGCTTGCCGGTTTGTCGCTGATCGCCTCGGCGGAAGCCGTTGACGCGGCGCGCCTCTCCAATGCCGTTGCTGTCTTCTCCGGCATCGACAAGATCACCGGCCGTATCACGACCTTCGACGTCTATATCGGCGAGACGGTGCAGTTCGGCGCCCTCCAGGTCACGCCGCGCGTCTGCTACAGCCGCGACGATACCGAAGCGCAGAAGATCACGACTTTTGTCGAGGTCGAGGAGATCACGCTCGACCGCAAGATCCGCCGCATCTTTACCGGCTGGATGTTCGCCGATAGCCCGGGCCTGAACGCCGTCGAGCATCCGGTCTATGACGTGTGGCTGCAGTCCTGCAAGGCGACGTCCGATCTGCCGCCACCGGATACGGCGGCGAAGCAGTAATTCGCCGAGGCTGCCGAACGTAAGAGCGGCAGCCTAATGCAGCATCCATCCTCGCGCTATGTGCTTGGCGGTTCCTCGGGGCCGAACATGCCCTTGATGCCCTCGAAAACGGTCGAAGTCTGGATAAACACTTCGACGAAGTACATCTCCGGATGGAGATATCAGGCGAAGAGTATCTAGAACGAGAGGTCTGGCGAGTTCATCGCGTTGCCGAGCATGATCTCGTATTCGGCCTTCGGCACGTCGATCGCGCCGAAGGACTTGAGGTGCTCGGTGGTGAACTGGGTGTCCAGCAACTCAAAGCCCCTGGCGCGCAGCCGCTCCACCAGATGCACGAGGCAGATCTTCGAGGCGTCGGTGCGCCTGGAAAACATGCTCTCGCCGAAGAATGCCGATCCGAGCGAGACGCCGTAGAGGCCGCCGACCAGCATGTCATTCTCCCAGGCTTCGACGCTATGGGCGTAGCCCATCGTGTGCAGCGTGGCGTAGAGGTTACGGATCTTGCTGTTGATCCAGGTCGTCGGTCGGTCCGGGGCGGGGGCGGCGCAGCCTTCCATCACCGCTTCGAAGGCGGTGTTGAAGCGGATGTCGAAGGGTTTCCGGCGGATCGTCTTGGCGAGGCTGCGGGAGACATGAAAGTTCGTCAGCGGGATAACGCCGCGAATTTCCGGCTCGACCCAGAAGAGCTCTGGGTCGTCGGCCGAGTCGGCCATCGGGAACAGGCCGATCGAATAGGCGCGCAGCAGCATGTCCGGGGTAATGTCGGGCTGCTTGCTGCGCGTCCCTTTCAACGTATGGCCCTTACTCGGACGTAGCGGCCAGATGCTTTTCCAGCCAGTGGATATCGTAGTCGCCGTTGGCGATATCCTGATTATTGATCAGGTCTTGGAACAACGGAAGCGTGGTCTTGATGCCGTCGATGACAAATTCATCGAGGACGCGGCGCAGACGCATCATGCACTCGACGCGAGTGCGCCCGTGCACGATCAGCTTGCCGATCAGGCTGTCGTAATACGGAGGGATGCGGTAGCCCTGATAGGCGCCGGAATCGACGCGGACACCAAGACCGCCGGGCGCGTGGAAATGCGTGATCGTGCCCGGGGAGGGGACGAAGGTGCGCGGGTCCTCGGCGTTGATGCGGCACTCGATGGCGTGCCCGGAGAACACGATGTCTTCCTGTTTGACCGAAAGACCGCCGCCGGACGCGACGCGGATCTGCTCGTGCACGAGGTCGATGCCGGTGATCGCTTCGGTGATCGGATGCTCGACCTGAAGACGGGTGTTCATTTCGATGAAATAGAACTCGCCGTTCTCGTAGAGGAATTCGATCGTGCCGGCGCCGCGGTACTTGAGCTTCTTCATCGCATCGGCGCAGATCTGGCCGATCTTCATGCGCTGGTCGACGTTGAGAGCCGGGGAGTTTGCCTCTTCCCAGACCTTCTGGTGACGACGCTGCAGCGAGCAGTCGCGTTCGCCGAGGTGTACGGCGTTGCCTGCACCGTCGCCGACGATCTGGATTTCGATGTGGCGCGGCTGGCCGAGAAACTTCTCCATGTAGACCGCGTCGTTACCGAAGGCCGCCAGGGCCTCGGCGCGCGCCGTGGCCACGGCATGTTCGAGATCGGCTTCCGTTCGTGCAATCTTCATCCCGCGGCCGCCGCCGCCGGCGGTGGCCTTGATCAGCACCGGGAAGCCGATCTGGCGGGCGACTTCAAGCGCATTCTCCGGCTTCACTTCGCCATCGGAACCCGGAACGACCGGGATGCCAAGCTCTTCCGCCGTCTTCTTGGCGGTGATCTTGTCGCCCATGAGGCGGATGTGCTCGGCCGTCGGACCGATGAAGGTGATGTCGTGCGCTTCGAGGATTTCGGCGAACTTGGCGTTTTCCGACAGGAAGCCGTAGCCCGGGTGCACGGCGTCGGCACCGGTAATTTCGCAGGCGGCGACGATCTGGTGAATGTTCAGATAGCTATCCCGCGAGGGCGGCGGACCGATGCAGACGCTCTCGTCGGCGAGGCGCACATGCATGGCGTCGCTGTCGGCCGTGGAGTGGACGGCAACCGTAGCGATGCCGAGCTCCTTGCAGGCGCGCAGCACGCGAAGGGCGATTTCGCCGCGATTGGCAATGAGAATTTTCGAGATCATCGCCGCGCCGCCTTATTCGATTACGATCAGCGGTTCGCCATATTCGACGGGGGCTGCGTCCTGAACGAAGATTTCGGTGACCTTGCCCGAGCGCGGAGCCGGGATCTGGTTCATCGTCTTCATCGCCTCGATGATGAGGATGGTCTGGCCTTCCTTGACGGTGGCGCCGACTTCGATGAACGGGCGCGCACCGGGAGCCGGAGCGAGGTAGGCGGTGCCGACCATCGGTGCCGTCACCGCGTTCTTCGACGCGCGGCCGTTCTCGGCAGCCGGAGCGGCGACGGCGTTGGCCGGGGCGGCGACAGCAGCAGCGGCAGGAGCCTGATAGGCCGGCATCTGCGGCATCATCGGCATTGCCACCGGCGTGCCGTTGCGCGAGACGCGAATGCGCAGGTCGTCCTGCTCGACTTCGATCTCGGTCAGATCGGTGTCCTTGAGAATATTGGCGAGATCGCGGATCAGCGCCTGGTCGATACCTGGTTTCTTGTCAGCCATGGAATATGAGCCTCTTAATGTTCTTTTTATTTCGACGGATTTGTCAGGTTCTTTAGCGCATGCAGCGCAAGAATGTAACTCTGCGCGCCGAAGCCGCAGATGACGCCTTTGACGGCAGGCGCGATCATCGATTTGTGACGGAATTCTTCGCGCGCATGGATGTTCGAGAGATGGAGTTCGACCACAGGAATGCCGATGGCGCGGATGGCGTCGTGAAGCGCGATCGACGTATGGCCGTATGCCGCCGGATTGATCGCCACGCCGGCGGCGACGCTGCCGGCTTCATGCAGCCAGTCGACCAGCGTGCCCTCGTGGTTGGATTGGCGGAAATCGACCGCGAAGCCGAGCTTGTTGCCCTCGGCCTTGCACATCGCCTCGATATCGGCGAGCGTCTGGCCGCCATAAATACCCGGTTCGCGCTTGCCCAGCGCATTCAGGTTAGGGCCGTTCAGCACGAAAATGGTCGATGGCATAAGGGATTCCGGTCCGATGATGGAGGGTTACCTATAGACTGATGGTCCCGCGAGGAAAAGCCCTTTGGCCCCCCGCGGGAATTGTCCACAGTCATGGGAAGGTTTGTCAGCAGGCCGTCTTGCCGCACTCGCGCATATTGGCGACCTTGCCTTCGATTTCTTCGGCGCCGACGGCGCCGAAGACCGCCTCGTTGCCGATGACATAGGACGGTGTGCCGGTGATACCGAGGTCGTTGGCAAGCCCATAGGCCTCGCGCACGGCCGCGTCATGCGGCTCCTTTTCCATCTTGGCGCGCAACTGATCCTCGGGAACACCGAGCTTGGCCGCGACAGCAAGGGCAGTCTCTTCCGTAGCGCGGTCTTCGCCGCCGAGCAGGGCGCGATGGAAGTCGCCGTACTTCTCTGGAGCGATGAGACGGAACGCAGCGCTCACCTTGTGCGCCGCCAGCGAGTCCGGGCCGAGGATCGGCAATTCCTTCAGCACGAAGCGGACGTTCTTGTCCTTGCTGAGGATTGCGTCCATGTCCGAAAGGGCGCGTTTGCAATAGCCGCAGTTGTAGTCATAGAACTCGACGATGGTGACGTCGCCCTTGGGATTGCCCAGCACCATGTCATAGTCGGAGTTAAAGATCGCCTTCTTGTTCTCGGTGATCGCGCTTTCGGCGGCCTCCTGCTGCTTGGCGCGCTGCTTCGTCGTCAGCGCCTCCTGGACCTCCAGCATGATCTCCGGATTGGCGATCAGGTACTCCTTGATGAAGGCGCCGATTTCTTCCTTCTGCTTCGCGTCGAGCGCAAACGCGTTCTGCGGCAGGCTGACCCCGGCCAAGAGCGCGGCGAGCGTTCCGGCGGCAATCATCTTGGTGCTGAAATTCATTTCTACCTCGTTGTCCTTGCGTATCCACTGTGTCGTCCATCGCCCATCGTCACGTCAACCGGGGCAGCTCCAAAAGACAACAGGATTCCTCGTATTCGCTATATGCTCGCAGCATAGGGTGGGCGCCGCGGAAACGAAACGGCAAAATCGGCGGAAATACGGCACTCGCGGACTTGTGAAGGTCAATATCATCGGGCAAAGGGGCTGGAGCACAGCCGCATATCGAGGATTTTCCGTTGATAGACTTGTCAAAACGCAGCGCCGTCGAACCTTTTCACGCGATGGATGTGCTGGCGGAGGCGACTCGTCGCCGCCATGCCGGCCACCCGGTGATCTCGATGGCGGTCGGACAGCCGGCGCATCCGGCGCCAGCGGCTGCATTGGAAGCCGCGCGCAACGCCCTGCAGCACGGCCGCATTGGTTATACCGATGCACTCGGCACTCTGTCGCTGCGCAAGGCCATCGCCCGCCACTACGAGAAGCGCCACGGGATCGCGCTCGATCCGCAGCGGGTTGCCGTGACAACTGGGTCGTCAGCCGGCTTCAATCTCGCCTTCCTCGCGCTCTTTGATCCCGGCGATTGCGTCGCCATTGCGCGGCCCGGCTATCCGGCCTATCGCAACATCCTCGCCGCGCTCGGCCTGACGGTGGTCGAGGTCGAGGCCAATGCCGATTCCGGCTTCACGCTGACGCCGGATAGCCTGGCGCGGGCCGCCGCAAAGATCGGCCGGCCGCTGAAGGGCGTGTTGCTGGCAAGCCCGGCGAACCCGACCGGCACCGTCACGGGCAGGGCCGGCCTCAGGGCGCTGGCCGACTATTGCCAGGCGGAATCGATCGCCTTCATTTCGGACGAGATCTATCACGGCCTGACCTTCGCCGGCGAAGAGGCGAGCGCGCTGGAGGTTACCGACGAGGTGATCGTCATCAATTCCTTCTCGAAATACTATTGCATGACCGGATGGCGCATCGGCTGGATGGTCTTGCCGGCCGACAAGGTGCGCGGCTTCGAGCGCATCGCCCAGAGCCTCTATATTTCGCCGCCGGAACTGTCGCAGATCGCGGCTGAGGCTGCACTCGACGCGCATGAGGAACTCGACGGCTATAAAGCCGCCTATGCGGCTAATCGCGAGATGCTGCTGAAGCGCCTGCCGGAAATCGGCTTCTCCATTGCCTCGCCGATGGATGGCGCCTTCTACGCCTATGCCGACGTCAGCCGTTTCACCAATGACAGCATGGCCTTTGCCCGCCGGATGCTTGCTGAGATCAATGTCGCGGCGACGCCGGGCTTCGACTTCGATCCGCTCGAGGGACACCGCACGATGCGCTTTTCCTATGCCGGCGCTGAGGCCGACATGGTCGAGGCAATGGACCGGATCGCTCGCTGGCTTGCCTGATCGTCCGGCAGAACGGGCAGGGGAGCGAAGACGCCCCGTCCGCTTCGGCTACCACCCGTAAATGAAAAGGCCCGGAGTGATCCGGGCCTTTCCATTCATGATCTTTCGCGTTCAACGCTTCGAGGTGTCAGGATCCCGGTTCGGCGTCGAGCCGGGACCAGAGCGACTTCTTAGAAGAAGCCGCGGCGCTGCCACCAGCCGCCCTTTTTCGGCTTGGCGGGCTCTTCCTCTTCGCCTTCGGCCTTCGGAGAGCTCGACGTCACGACCGGTTCCGAGGCGATCTTCGAAAGATCGCGGTTTGCGCGCGCCGGTTTGGTTTCGGCGAGGTCGGCCGCAGCCTCTTCTACTGCCTCGGCGGCGACGTCGACGTCTGCCGGTTGATCTTCGACGGCGGCCTGAGCGACGTCATCGACGGCCGCGACCGGTTCTTCGGCCTTCACAGCCTTCTTGCGGGTCCGCTTCGGCTTGGCCGGCTTGGCCTCGACGACCTCGGCTTCCGCGACGGCTGCAGCGGTTTCCTCGACGGCCACGGCCACTTCGATCTCGGCGGCAACGGACGGCGTTTCTACGGCTTCCGGTTCGTCGGCGTCATCGCCTTCCGCATCGGCCTCGATCTGGCCTTCGCCTTCACCTTCGCCCTCCGGCCGGTTGCGGCGGCCACCGCGCTTGCCGCGACGGCGACGCTTGCGCTTCTGTTCGCCGTCTGCGGTCGTGTCTTCGGTCTCTACACCCTCGTCGTCTGCCTCACCGTCATCGGAATCGTCTTCCGCATCCGATGCCGACTCGGAGACCTGGGTCACACCGCCTTCGGCCTGCTGGCCACCCTTGCCGCGACGGCGACGGCGGCGCTTGCGCTTGCGGCCACCCTGCTCGTCGGAGGATTGAGCGGCCTTGGGCTGCTCTTGGCGCTGCTCGCTGGCGACTTCCTCGGCCTCTTCCTCGTCGAGATCCTCTTCGATCACGACGTCATCTTCTTCCGGCTCCGGTTCGAAGTGGAGGAGCTGCTCGATCTTGACCGGGTTTTCGACCGGTTCGCCACGATCGATCGCGAAGTGCTGCGCACCGACGTGGGCGTCCGCCTCGATGATGATCGAGACGCCGAAGCGGGCCTCGTAGTCCGTGATCGTGCCGCGCTTCTGGTTGAGCAGGTAGAGCGCGATGTCCGGGATGGTGCGCACGGTGATGTCGTGCGTGGTGTTCTTGAGCAGATATTCCTCGATGCCGCGCAGTACATGCAGGGCGACGGAGGACTGCGAGCGAACGTGACCCGTGCCGTTGCAGTGCGGGCAGGTCTGCATCGTCGATTCGAGCACCGAGGCGCGAATGCGCTGGCGCGACATTTCGAGCAGGCCAAAATGCGAGATCCGGCCGACCTGGATGCGGGCGCGATCGTTCTTCAGGCAGTCCTTCAGCTTCTTCTCGACGGCGCGGTTGTTGCGCTTTTCCTCCATGTCGATGAAGTCGATGACGACAAGGCCGGCAAGGTCGCGCAGGCGCAACTGGCGCGCCACTTCCTCGGCCGCCTCGAGATTCGTCTGCAGTGCCGTGTCTTCGATCGAGTGCTCGCGCGTCGACCGACCGGAGTTGACGTCGATCGAAACCAGCGCTTCGGTCTGATTGATGATGATGTAGCCACCGGACTTCAGCGTCACTTGCGGCTGCAGCATGCGGTCGAGCTGCGCTTCGATTCCGGAGCGCGAGAAGATCGGATGCACGTCGCGATAGGGCTGAACCACCTTGGCGTGGCTCGGCATCAGCATCTTCATGAAGCCCTTGGCTTCCCTGTAGCCTTCCTCGCCGGAGACGATGATCTCGCTGATATCCTTGTTGTAGAGGTCGCGGATCGAGCGCTTGATCAGGCTGCCTTCCTCATAGACGAGGCAGGGGGCCGTGGAGTTCAGCGTCAGCGTGCGGACGTTTTCCCACAGGCGCATCAGGTATTCGAAGTCACGCTTGATCTCGACCTTGGTGCGATTCGCACCAGCGGTGCGCAGGATGACGCCCATGCCCTGCGGCACTTCGAGGCCGCGCGCGATTTCCTTCAGGCGCTTGCGGTCCTGCAGATTGGTGATCTTGCGGGAGATGCCGCCGCCGCGTGCCGTGTTCGGCATCAGCACCGAGTAGCGGCCGGCAAGCGACAGGTAAGTCGTCAGCGCCGCGCCCTTGTTGCCGCGCTCTTCCTTGGCGACCTGGACGAGCAGGATCTGGCGGCGCTTGATGACTTCCTGGATGCGATACTGCTTCCGGGGCTTACGGACCTGACGATCCGGAACCTCTTCCATGGCGTCTTCCGCGCCGACGGACTCGATGATTTCCTTTTCGCCATCGTGGCTGTCGTCGTCATCATCGTCGTCGTCGTCGTGGCGACGGCGGCTGTCGACATCCTCGGAGATGGTGTCGGTATCGACCATTGCGGCCATTTCGCCGTCGTTGCTTTCGTCGCCGTCGGCGGCCGCCACTGCTGCTTCTTCCGCAGCCTTGGCCTTGGTCTTGCGGGTGCGCTTCGGCTTTGCCTTGGGCTTTTCGGCCGGCGCTTCCTCTTCGGCCGTCGGTTCGGCGGCAACGGCTTCCGCCGGTTCTGCCTCGACTTCGATCTCCGTTACGGCCTCGAGAGCGACGGGAACGGAAAGTTCGCTCGCCGGCGCCGGTGCTGTTTCGACATGTTCGATGTCGTCGTCGCGTCGTGCTTCTTCGGCTTCGGCCTTCAGCAGGGCCTGACGGTCGGCAAGCGGGATCTGGTAGTAATCGGGGTGAATTTCGGCGAAGGCCAGAAATCCGTGGCGGTTGCCGCCATAGTCGACAAAGGCGGCCTGCAGCGAAGGCTCCACCCGGGTGACCTTCGCCAGATAGATATTGCCGCGGATTTGCTTCTTATGTTCCGACTCGAAGTCGAATTCTTCTATGCGGTTGCCGCGTACGACAACGACGCGCGTCTCCTCGGAGTGAGACGCATCGATAAGCATTTTCTCTGCCATCTAAGCTGTGCTCCTCGGCGCACCAGCGGAACGGGAGACAGACCTGCTTCCTTGGGAAGACTGCCAAACACGTCGGAAGGTGCGCCGGATATGAAAGTTCCTGTTTGGTGCAGGCGATGGTGCAGCAGCCAGACGACAGCCGGAACATGTCTGTTCCGGGGCCGCTCTACTTCTGACCGATACTGCTGAGTCAACATCAATGACCAAACAAGAATGCCAATGTCCAAGGTCTCATGAAGACCCGATGAATGCGCCCGCTTGCGGGCGTTGGTGAAGAATCACCATCAAGAACTCCGGCCACCGCCGGAAATTTGCGATCCAGTATACAAGGAGGAAATGCAGAGACGGCGGATGAACGCTTGCGACCGCGGAAGTGCGATGCGTTTAACCGGTTAATCCGGTTCGACCACTCCCTGGCGCCAAGCTTTGGAGAAGCTCCGGCTGCCCGGTCGACTGTTCTATCCCGTCAACACTTTCTCCTTGTGACGCTTTTATGTTTTCTATGTCACATTGGCAAGGGAAAAGCCCGTGCCGCCACAATAATGATCGATTCGATCGTCCACGTGGAGTAGGCCGGCAAATGATGAATCGATGGCTTCGGCGCAGGACGGAGGATGACCTCTGTCAAGCTTTGGTTAACCATAGAGGTTCATTGATCAAGGTGTGCGTTTGGTGGTCGCGTCGGCTGCCGCCTGGTTTTTGAGAAAGTGGTGGGGAGCCCAAGGTGAAGCCTTTGGCGGTTTGTATGCTCGGTTCGCTGTTGTCGTTGATGTCGCGTACGGGTTGGCGTTTGCTCGGTGCATCGTTGCTCGTCGGAGGTTTCCTCTTGAACGCGCAGACGGCCAATGCTGTCGAGTCGGGCCCCTTGCTCGCTTTCGGCGCACGGATCGCCGGTGACGACGCGCGCACCCGGGTCGTCGTCGAGTTCGACCGCAAGCCGGACTTTTCCCTTCATTACGTGGCGGACCCGGTTCGCGTGGTCGTCGATCTTCCGGAAACGGCCTTTGGTCTGAAGGCGGAAAGCCTCGAGCCGCGCGGCCTGTTCGATGCGATCCGCTATGGCGGCATGGGGGCGGGCAATTCCCGCATCGTTCTCTCCGCGAAGGGACCGGTCGCCGTGACCCATGCGGAAGTAATTGCGGAAGAGGGGGGCAAGGGCTACCGCCTGGTCCTCGACGTCGTACGGGTCGACCAGGCGCGTTTCGACGCGCTTCTCGGCGAACAGCAGTGGACCGGTTCGGTTGCAGCGACGAAAACCGGCAGACCCGTTGCGGTTGCGCCTACGAAGGACGGCGGACCGTTCATCGTCGCGATCGATGCCGGTCACGGCGGTATCGACACCGGCGCGCTCGCCGGCGAGACGAAGACGGAAGAGAAACACGTCACGCTGGCCTTTGCCAAAGACCTCGTCGAGGCCCTGAACAAGGGCGCGGGGATTGAGGCTTTCCTCACCCGCGAAGAGGATGTCTTTCTCTCGCTGCCGCAGCGCGTGCAGATAGCCCGCAACAAGGGCGCCAATCTTTTCATCTCGCTCCATGCCGATGCGCTCCGGCAGAAGGACATCCGTGGCGCTACGGTCTATACGATCTCCGACAAGGCATCGGACCATCTGGCCGCAAGCCTTGCTGCCCGCGAGAACCTTTCGGACGAAATCGCCGGCGTGCCGCTTCAAAGCGAGCCCGCGGAGGTCGCCGATATCCTGATCGACCTGACCCGCCGCGAGACGCAGGCCTTCTCCGTCAACTTGGCGCGCTCGGTGGTCTCCTCCTTCGAGGGCCAGATCAATCTCATCAACAACCCGCACCGGTTCGCCGGGTTCCGGGTGCTGCAGGCTCCCGATGTGCCGTCGATCCTGCTGGAACTGGGATTCCTGTCGAACAAGGAAGATGAGAAGTTGCTGCTGGATGCGGAATGGCGCAAAAAAGTTTCGGAGCGCCTTGCCGTCGCGGTTCAGCGTTACCGCGAGCAGGCGGTCGCCAGCGGCGGCTGACGTTTGAAGGCATGACCGGGAACGAAGTGATTTGTGTCGCCCCGGTAACAGCGTTATGCTTTTCAACTGGATGCGCACGCGATAATCAGAAACAGCCCTATTTTACGCACAATCCGAGACCTAACCGGAATTGCGCCCGGATTTGTTGAGAAACGAGTTGATGCCCGGGGTTCCTCGCCATATGAGGAGCCGGGCTGGCGGGGCGCTGCGATGCCAGACGATTTCTGATGGAAGAGTTTGGCCGGACCGACGCAATGTAAACCGGCGGGACAGAGCATGGACTGTCGCGCGGCGGTCCGGCAATTGGACGATAATTAAGGTACCGGTATCTGACTGATGATCAGGCTGATTGGATATTTCTTCGGGATTGGTGCGTTTCTGCTGCTTGGCGTGGCCGGAGCCGTGGCGCTTTATCTGGGCGTCGTCACCAAGGATCTACCTGACTACGAGGTGCTGGCGAAATATTCGCCGCCTGTGACGACGCGCTTTCATGCCGGCAACGGCGCCCTGATGGCAGAATATGCGCGCGAGCGGCGTCTCTATCTGCCGATCCAGGCGATCCCGGATCGCGTCAAGGCAGCCTTCATTTCGGCCGAGGACAAGAATTTCTACCAGCATCCGGGCGTCGACCTTACGGGTCTCGCCCGCGCCATCGCCGTCAACCTGCAGAACTTCGGCTCCGGCCGTCGACCCGTGGGCGCGTCGACGATCACGCAGCAGGTGGCAAAGAACTTCCTGCTGTCGTCCGACCAGACGATAGACCGCAAGGTCAAGGAAGCAATCCTTTCCTTCCGCATCGAGCAGGCCTACAGCAAGGACCGGATCCTCGAGCTCTATCTCAATGAGATCTTCTTCGGCCTCAATTCGTACGGCATTGCCGGTGCGGCGCTGACCTATTTCGACAAGTCGGTCACCGAGCTTACCATTGCCGAGACCGCCTATCTCGCCGCCTTGCCGAAGGGCCCGGCCAACTACCATCCGTTCCGCAAGACCGAAGCCGCCATCGAACGCCGCAACTGGGTGATCGACCGCATGGTGGAGAACGGCTACGTCACCAAGGCCGATGGCGAAGAGGCCAAGAAGCAGCCGCTCGGCGTCAATCCACGCCGCGGTGGCGCACATCTCTTCGCGTCCGACTTCTTCGCCGAGGAAGTCCGCCGGCAGATCATCCAGAAATATGGCGACAACGCGCTCTATGAAGGCGGCCTGTCGGTTCGCACCTCGCTCGATCCGCGTCTGCAGATCGCGGCGCGCAAGGCGCTGCAGGCGGGTCTGCTGAGCTATGACGAGCGCCGCGGCTTCCATGGTCCAGTCAAGACGATCGAGATCGGTGGCGATTGGGGTGAGCCGCTGGGCGCGGTTCCTGCCTTCAGCGACGTGCCGGAGTGGAAGCTCGCCGTCGTTCTGTCGGTCGATGCGCAGGGTGCCGAGATCGGCATCCAGCCGGATAAGGAAGCCTCGGGCAAGATCGCGGCCGAACGCGTCACTGGACACATCTCCGCCAAGAACATGCAGTGGGCTTACCGGTCCGCCAACGGCGACCGCAAGTCGGCGAAATCCCCTGAAGGCGTCTTCGGCGCCGGCGATGTCGTCTATGTCGAACCCTTGCCCGAAAAGGGCGAATATCGCCTCCGCCAACCGCCGAAGGTCCAGGGCGGTCTCGTGGCGATGGACCCGCAGACCGGCCGCGTACTCGCGATGGTCGGCGGCTTCTCCTATGGCCAGTCGGAGTTCAACCGCGCGACCCAGGCGATGCGCCAGCCGGGTTCCTCCTTCAAGCCCTTCGTCTACGCCGCAGCGCTCGACAACGGCTATACGCCGGCGTCGGTCATTCTCGACGCCCCGATCGAAATCGTCGCCGGCGGTCAGGTCTGGCGCCCGGAAAACTATGGTGGCGGCTCGGCCGGTCCGTCGACGCTGCGTCTCGGCATCGAGAAGTCGCGCAACCTGATGACCGTTCGCCTCGCCAATGACATGGGTATGAACCTCGTCGCCGAATATGCCGAGCGTTTCGGCATCTATGACAAGATGCCGCCGCTGCTCGCGATGTCGCTGGGCTCCGGCGAAACGACGGTTCTGCGCATGGTCTCGGCCTATTCGGTGCTCGCCAACGGCGGCAAGCAGATCAAGCCGTCGCTGATCGACCGCATTCAGGACCGCTATGGCAAGACGATTTTCCGGCATGAGGATCGCACCTGCGACAATTGCAATGCAGGCGACTGGCAGAGCCAGGAAGAGCCTGTTCTGACCGACAATCGCGAGCAGGTGCTCGACCCCATGACCTCCTACCAGATCACTTCGATGATGGAGGGCGTGGTGCTGCGCGGCACGGCGGCTGGCAAGATCAAGCTCGATCGCCCGGTTGCCGGCAAGACTGGCACGACCAACGACGAAAAGGACGCCTGGTTCGTCGGTTACACGCCGGACATCGTTGCCGGCCTCTATCTCGGCTTCGACAATCCCGCCCCGCTCGGCCGCGGCGCCACCGGCGGCAGCCTTGCGGTGCCGATCTTCAACGACTTCATGCAGGAAGCCGTCAAGGGCATACGCCCGAGCAAGTTCGTCGTGCCCGAGGGCATGAGCATGATCGCCGTCAACCGCAAGACCGGAATGGCCGCCTATGAGGGCGAGCCGGACACGATCATCGAAGCCTTCAAGCCCGGCACTGGCCCGGCCGATACCTTCTCGGTCATCGGCGGTCTCGATCAATATGTTCCGCCGGAAGAGATCCTGAAGAACTCGCCGCAGGCAAATCAGGCGGTGACCTCCGGTTCCAACGGCCTGTTCTAAAGCCTTTCTTCATTCGCGATGCCCGCCGCCTTTACATCAGCGGCGGGCATCGCTATTTGACGCTCACCTTCATTTCGGGTTCACAAGAAGCAGGATCATGCGCAGCGAAATCGAGAATATTGTCGACGAAATCAAGCAGGCCATAAGCCTGCTGAGGAGGCATCTTTGACTGGGATCAGGCGGTAAGACGACTGGACTGGTTGAACAACAAGGCCGAAGACCCGACCCTCTGGAACGATGCTTCGGAAGCACAGAAGCTGATGCGCGAGCGCCAGCAGCTTGACGACGGCATCAATGGCCTGCGTCGTTTCGAGCAGCAGCTCAACGACAACATCGAACTCATCGAACTCGGTGAGGAAGAGGGCGATGCAGCGATCGTCGCGGATGCCGAGCAGGCGCTGCGCGAGCTTCGGTCGGAAGCGGCCAAGAAGCAGGTCGAGGCCATGCTGTCTGGTGAGGCCGATCAGAACGACACCTATCTCGAAGTGCATTCGGGTGCCGGCGGCACGGAGAGCCAGGATTGGGCCAACATGCTTTTACGCATGTACACCCGCTGGTCCGAGCGCCAGGGATACAAAGTCGAATTGATGGAAATCCAGGACGGCGAAGAAGCCGGCATCAAGTCTGCGACGCTGCTCATCAAGGGCCACAATGCCTATGGCTGGCTGAAGACCGAATCGGGCGTGCATCGCCTGGTACGCATTTCGCCCTATGACAGCAACGCGCGCCGTCACACCTCGTTCTCCTCGATCTGGGTTTACCCGGTGGTGGACGATTCGATTCAGATCGACGTCAATGAGAGCGATTGCCGCATCGACACCTACCGCTCCTCGGGCGCCGGTGGTCAGCACGTCAACACGACCGACTCGGCGGTGCGCATCACGCACATGCCGTCGGGCATCGTCGTGCAGTGCCAGCAGGAGCGCTCGCAACACAAGAACCGGGCAAAGGCCTGGGACATGCTGCGCGCCCGCCTCTATGAGGCCGAGCTGAAGAAGCGGGAAGAGGCGGCCAACGCCGAAGCCGCGTCGAAGACCGACATCGGCTGGGGTCACCAGATCCGCTCCTACGTTCTGCAGCCCTACCAGTTGGTCAAGGATCTGCGCACCGGCGTCGAAAGCACGGCACCGGGCGATGTTCTCGACGGCGAGCTCAACGAGTTCATGGAAGCGGCGCTCGCGCACCGCGTCAGCGGCGGTGCGGATGCCGTCGTCGACGATCTGAACTAAGGCATGTCGCGCAAAAGTGCGCAGTGGTTTTGCGATAAGACATGCGATATCAAGAACTTAAAGCGCAAGGAGCGAATCTGAGAGATCGCGACCCGCTTTAAGCATCGCGGCGAGAGTTCTGGAATTGAAGAGGGCCGGGTGTTCGCATCCGGCCCTTTCGTTTGTTCAGTTCGAGGCGCGCTCGATCTTGATGTCGCCGAGATCGTCGATGAGCACGGTCCAGCTCTCCGGTTCGCGCGCGGTCGGATCGGTCTTCAGATAGACCGTCGCGAACATGCCCGGCTGCGCGGTGACGCCGGTCGAGCTCTCCGGGCGAATGTCGGTGACATAGGCCTTGAGCGCCGAGAACTCTTCGAGTTCCGTCGAGGAAACCACCACGGGTCCGGCTGGTGTCGCTTCGATCTGCTGCAGATGGACCTGTGCCGTGCCATCCGCCTGCCGAAGCGCGATCAGCTTGTAGTAGCCGCGCCGGGCGTCGCCTCGCTTCTCGGCGGCCGCATTGGGGTCGGGCGAAGAAAGCGGCTCTCCGCTTTCCTCCCAGTAGCCCGTGCTCGTCACAAAGGTTACCCGCGGCGGCACGACGTTGGCGTCCTCGGCCTTGGCGCCGGCGCTCGTCACGAGCAGGAGAAGCACGAGAAGGGCGGATCTTTGCATTTGGGATTGTCGTCCTTTCAAACCATTCCGCGGCCGCCTCGCTCCTACAGCGCTGCGCGTCTTATCAGACGCGCAGCGCTGTAGCATTTTGAATTACTGCATGTTTTCTTTAATCGGGTACCGATTAAAGAAAACATGCAGTAGCGGTCGCAAGCCGGTCCGTGGAGGATCATACCATATCGCGCGGAGAACGTGCGCTCAGTTCGAGAATTGCTCGGCCAGGATGCGGTCCGACCAGGAATGGTCGGGATCCGAGAGGATGCGCGCCGTCATGTTTTCCGATTCGGCGATTCGCACTTTGACCACTGATTTTACTTCCTGGTGGTCCGCCACCGCGTTGACCGGTCGCTTGTCGGCTTCGAGGATTTCGATCTCGACGGTCACATGGTTCGGCAGCAGCGCGCCGCGCCAGCGCCGCGGACGGAAGGCGCTGACCGGCGTCATCGCGAGAAGCGGCGCTTCGAGCGGCAGGATCGGACCGTGGGCCGAGAGGTTGTAAGCCGTCGATCCGGCGGGCGTTGCCACCAGCAACCCGTCGCAGGTCAGTTCCTCGAGCCGCGTCTTGCCGTCGATGACGACGCGCAGCTTCGCGGCCTGGTAGGATTGGCGGAAGAGATAAACCTCGTTGATCGCAAGCGCCGTGAAGCTCTCGCCATAGACATCGGTCGTCTGCATCTCCAGGGGATGGAACGCGTTTTCGACCGCCTGACAGATACGGTCCGGCAGGTTTTCGGTGCTGTAGCGGTTCATCAGGAAGCCGACGGAGCCACGGTTCATGCCGTAGACCAGCTTGCCGCTGTTCATGGTCTGGTGCAGCGTCTGCAGCATGAAGCCATCACCACCGAGCGCCACGATCACGTCGGCCTTTGCCGGATCGTGATCACCATAGATCGCCTTGAGATCAGCCGCAGCCTTTTGCGCCTCCTCCGCAGAGGAGGCGAGGAAGGCGAAGGAATTGAACGTTCGGGCCATGAAACTCTAGTCCGTTCGATGCGTTGCATGCCGCTTACGGCGATCTCTCGACCCCGTTTCTGGCATGGCCGGCCGCCGAACGCATCTGAAAAATTGGGAGAATTCGTAAATTTGCTTTACACCGCGCGAGATTATGGTAACTCCGACCGCTGAAAGTGCCCTTATAGCTCAGTTGGTAGAGCGGCTGATTTGTAATCAGTAGGTCGGGAGTTCGAGTCTCTCTGGGGGCACCAAGTCATCCTTTTTTGCTGAAATCGTTCGCTTTTGCTGGGACCGCATTCGGGTTGAGATGCGGGCTGCCGCGCATCGTCACGCGGTGGCCCTCGGCGTGGAGATCGTCACGCCAATGCAATTCGGTCCACGGTCCGCGCTCCCGACGGCCATCTCTTGATGATTTGCCGGTGTCGAGCGGCACCGGGTAGCGACGTCAGATGTCGAACGAGGGGGCCATCCGTACCGGAACCTCGCGGCATTTCTGCAGGGCGTTGAGGAGATTTTCGGCGAGATAGTCGATCAGCGCCCGGGTTGCCGGCAGCATGCCCTGGCGGGACGGGAAGACGAGGTGCACGACGACGTCGTTCGAGGTCCACTCCGGGAGCACCGGTACCAAGACGCCGGCCCGGAAGGCGCGCTCGCAGATATGGTCCGGCAGCAGCGCCACACCCATGCCCTCGATCGCGGCACGTTCGAGAATGATGAAATCGCTGCAGCCGATGATCGGGCGGTGGGTGATCTCCGTCGTGTTCCCGTCGGCCGAGATGAGCCGCCAGACATCGGTCGGGTGCTGTTCGTTCATCGACAGCGTTGCCTGCTGGCTGAGATTGTCGATCGTGATCTCGCCCGCGCGGGCAAGGAACGTCGGGCTGGCGGCGAGCCGCTCGCGCACTTCGCCGAACTTGCGGATGATCAGTTGATTGTCGGTGTCGAGTTGGCCGCGGGCGCGAAGCGCTACGTCGATCCGTTCCTCGATGAGGTCAATGCGGCGGTTGGTGGCGGTGATCAGCAGCCGGACGCCGGGATAGCGCCGGTGAAACGCCGGAAGGATATCGGCGAGCATGGGCGTAAACCCGAGCGGGCAGGCGAGCCTGACGGTGCCGGAGGGCTCGGCCCGAACGGCCGCGATTTCGGCTTCGGCGGCGGCAACGCCGTCGAGCAGCCCCTGGCAATGTTCGTAGAACACGCGGCCGATGTCGGTGACGCGCAGCTTGCGGGTCGAGCGCTCGAGAAGGCGCACGCCGAGCTGCTCTTCGAGGCGGGCCACATGTTTGCTGAGTTTGGACTTGGGTATGTTGAGGTCACGTGCGGCAGCGCTGAAGCCGTTGTTTCGCACCACGGCGGCAAAAAGCCCGAGGTCGTTTAGATCCTGCATTGTCCTGTCTCCGAAGTGCGGATGCTCGGCGTGATTGTTTCCGTCTGGAAACAGTATGTCAAATATCCACTGGCTTACCGGGTGATTGTTTTCCCCTCATATGTGGATCACCGCAACGCAAACACAAAGGTGTTCCGATGAATGTTCTTCATATCGACTCCGGTATCCTCGGTGATCACTCGGTTTCCCGCCGCCTGACGGCAGCACTCGCCGCTCAGGTCAAGGCTGATCGCCCGGATGCAACGGTGACCTACCGTGACCTCGCCGCCAGCTCGCTCCCGCACCTGACCGGCGCCCAGATCATGGCTCCCGCAGATCTCGCAGGCGTGGACGCCGACCTTGCCGCCGACGTCAAGCTTGGCCGCGACATGCTCGAAGAATTCCTGGCTGCCGACAGGATCATCATCGGCGCCCCGATGTACAATTTCGGTATTCCGAGCCAGCTCAAGGCCTGGATCGACCGCATTGCCGTCTCCGGCAAGACCTTCCGTTACACCGAAAATGGTCCGGAAGGCCTCGCCAAGGGCAAGAAGATCATCGTCGCCTCGACCCGCGGCGGTCACTATTCCGCCGGTCCGGCAGCCGTGATGGACCACCAGGAATCCTACCTGAAGACGGTCTTCGGTTTCCTGGGCGTCACCGATGTCGAGTTCGTCCGCGCCGAGGGCCTGAACCTCAGCGCCGACTCCAAGCAGTTCGCGATCGCCGAGGCCGAAAAGACCATTGCCGAGGGCAATGTGCTTCGCCTGGCGAGCTAATAGGTTCAGCGGATCACGGCGGTGATCCGGTGGAGGGGCCTTGGCCCTACTTGCGGACGGTGCCGGTTGCGGATGCAGCCGGCATTGTCCGTTTTCGTCTATCCCGATTTGCTTTATATTGCCTTCATGACGAACGGGCGGACGATCCTTTGGGGCATGACCGCTACGGTGGCCCTTTTGCTCGCCGCCGAAGCCGCACTTGCCGCGCCGCCGGATCACGGCTGCACCTGCCGCAACCGCGATGGTTCGAAGTATGAACTTGGACAGATTGCCTGCGTGCGCGTTGGCGGTAACGCCTATCTCGCGCGCTGCGAGATGAACCTCAATGTCACCACGTGGAAAAAGTTGCGCGACGGCTGTCCGACGGCAAGCACGCCTCTGGACTTTACGCGGCCATCGGTCAGTTTCTGACGAGGAGCAGCGGCTTGCCGCCTTCGTTCCGGTCTTTCTCGAATCCGGAAGCTGTGGCCGTGAAAGCGAGCGAACTGCCGCCGTCTCCGAGCAGGGTTATGCCAAGGCCGTTTGCTGTCCAGCTCCGCAGTTTCAGTTTTCTGACGGCGCCTTCGCAAGGTTCCTCCACGGACAGCCCCAGATTACCGCCACTGTCGACGGTCCCCGTGAAGGTCACCTGGCAGACGGCGGTTCCGTCCGGACGTTTCATCTGCCATGCGCCTTTCATATTGGCCGGCGCCGGCAGATGCGAGATGCCGTCCACCGCCGGCACGAGCGCCAGTCGCGGCCCGTTCTCGCCGTTCGTCAGGAGAGGGGATCCCTCGCTCTCTTCAAAGCGGGCGTGGACTTTTCGCAGGACGTCGATCAGCAACAGGCCACCACTGCCGTCGAAATTCCACGCGGCGACGTCGGCAAGGATTGGCAGACTCTTGGCGCAGCCCTCGGCCCCGGCAACGGCGTAGCCGCCGATCGCCTCGTCGGCGGTGAGTGTGAGCTTGCATCCGTCGGCGCCATCGAGCGGCGCGACCAGATAATCGCCCGTCTGCGCCGCGATGATGGCGGGATCGATGTCGCCGGCCGCGGAGGCGGTGTGTGGACCGAGGCAGACCGCAGTCAAAACCAGCAGCCGAAACAGTGGTACGCGTGATGCCAGTGCGATGACCATGAAAGCTCTCCGATCCCAACCACGCGGAGATTTCCACTGGCCCAATATCGCGTCAATGTGCGGCCCTTGGTGTCGCTGCGCTAAGCCTGGGGCAATGCGACCGCCCGCATGGTCGTCGCGATGGGCGGTCGGCGCTGTCTGGAGATCTCAGCGGTTCAGGAACTGGCGCGCAGCATACATGGCGATCGCCGCCGCGTTCGATACGTTCAGTGATTTGATCGCGCCCGGCATGTCGAGCCGGGCAAGGTCCGTCACGATCGAACGGGTCTTCTGCCGCAGCCCCTTGCCCTCGGAACCGAGAACGAGTGCGATCTTCTCGCCGCTGAATGTTCCCTCGAGCGGCTGCGGCCCTTCCGAATCGAGGCCGATCGTCTGGAAGCCCAGCCGATGGAGCTCTTCGATGGCATCCGCAAGATTGGTGATCTGGATATAGGGAATCATCTCCAGCGCGCCCGAGGCGGATTTGGCGAGCACGCCCGATTCGGTCGGGCTGTGGCGCATGGTGGTGATCAGCGCGCCGGCGTCGAAGGCGACGGCAGAGCGCATGATGGCACCGACATTGTGCGGGTCGGTCACCTGGTCGAGCACGAGAATCAGCGGGCAGTCGCGAAGCGCTTCGAGCTTGCGATGCGGCAAGGGACGCGTTTCGAGCATGACGCCTTGGTGGATCGCATCAGGACCGAGGATCTTGTCGAGATCCTGCGGCGTCACGGTCTCGACCGGGAAGGGCAGGGCCGACAGTTCGCCGAGCTCCAGCCGGGCAGCGGCGTTCTGTGTAACGCTGAGGCGAACGACCTGGCGCGCCGGATTGTCGAGAGCGGCGCGAACCGTGTGCAGGCCGTAGAGCAGGACTTGTTCCGGCGCGAGTTGCGGCGGCTTCCAGTCGGCCGGCGCCTTGCGGCGCTTCTCCTGTTTTGGCGTTGGGATTTCGCCTCGCTCCCGCTTGGCGTCGCGGTGGGCGCGCCTGAGGTTGGCGTAATGGGTGTCCTTGGCGCTCTTGTCGCCGGTGCGATCTTTGCTCATGGGCGTCTTATAGAGAGGTTGCAGGCGGGGCGAAATGGTTTTCGGTGGGCGGTCCGGAATTGTCGCTGTGGAGAAATTCAGAAATTTTCCATTGAGCCGTGTTGACAGGACGAAAGAGGGCAGTCATATACCCGGCCACAGATCGAGAGCGGCAACGACAAGTCGCTGGGTTGTCTCGCGATCTCAATTGCTTGGTCGAAAGATCCCGACAGAATAATGGAGGGATGCCCGAGTGGTTAAAGGGGACGGACTGTAAATCCGTTGGCTCAGCCTACGTTGGTTCAAATCCAACTCCCTCCACCATTCTGCTTCTGGATCGAAGGCCCGCGGGTATAGCTCAATGGTAGAGCAGCAGCCTTCCAAGCTGAATACGCGGGTTCGATTCCCGCTACCCGCTCCAGCAGCGAATTCTCTCCAAATCTCCAATTAAATCGATGCCTCAGCGCCTCGTGATAAGCCATTGTTTATCTTGCTTGGCTGGCGATCCGTGATTCGCAGATGCCCGGTCTTGCGTCGGCGCTTCACCGTTCTTACATTTCGATAGGAAAAGGCCGTCGGCGACCGGTCCGGGCGTACGCAATTAAGTCTTGCGCAAATCCCCTGAAACCCTTAAACGGCTCCACAAACCGGCCCTGCCGGCTGATCATTCATACTTGACCACAGGAAACGTACCCATGGCAAAGAGCAAATTTGAGCGCAACAAGCCGCACGTTAACATTGGCACGATTGGCCACGTTGACCATGGCAAGACGTCGCTGACGGCAGCGATCACGAAGTACTTCGGCGAGTTCAAGGCGTATGACCAAATCGACGCCGCTCCGGAAGAAAAGGCCCGTGGTATCACGATTTCGACGGCGCACGTCGAGTATGAGACGGCCAACCGTCACTACGCTCACGTTGACTGCCCCGGCCACGCCGACTACGTCAAGAACATGATCACCGGTGCTGCACAGATGGACGGCGCGATTCTGGTTTGCTCGGCCGCTGACGGCCCGATGCCGCAGACCCGCGAGCACATCCTGCTCGCCCGCCAGGTCGGCGTTCCGGCGATCGTCGTGTTCCTCAACAAGGTCGACCAGGTTGACGACGCCGAGCTTCTCGAGCTCGTCGAGCTGGAAGTTCGCGAACTTCTGTCGTCCTACGAATTCCCGGGCGACGACATTCCGATCATCAAGGGCTCGGCGCTTGCCGCTCTGGAAGATTCGGACAAGAAGATCGGCGAAGACGCGATCCGCGAGCTGATGGCAGCGGTTGACGCCTACATCCCGACGCCGGAGCGTCCGATCGACCAGCCGTTCCTGATGCCGATCGAAGACGTGTTCTCGATCTCGGGCCGCGGTACGGTTGTGACCGGTCGCGTTGAGCGCGGCATCGTCAAGGTCGGCGAAGAAATCGAAATCGTCGGCATCCGTCCGACGACGAAGACGACCTGCACGGGCGTTGAAATGTTCCGCAAGCTGCTCGACCAGGGCCAGGCCGGCGACAACATCGGTGCGCTGCTGCGCGGTGTCGACCGCAACGGCGTCGAGCGTGGCCAGATTCTGTGCAAGCCGGGTTCGGTCAAGCCGCACAAGAAGTTCAAGGCCGAAGCCTACATCCTGACGAAGGAAGAAGGCGGCCGTCATACGCCGTTCTTCACGAACTACCGTCCGCAGTTCTACTTCCGCACGACGGACGTGACGGGCATCGTGACGCTGCCGGAAGGCACGGAAATGGTCATGCCGGGCGACAACGTCACCGTTGACGTCGAACTGATCGTTCCGATCGCGATGGAAGAAAAGCTGCGCTTCGCGATCCGCGAAGGCGGCCGTACCGTCGGCGCCGGCATCGTTGCTTCGATCGTCGAGTAACGATCGGAAGGGCGATGCCGTAAGCTGCCGACGGCAGCAAAGATGTGCAAATGGCGCGCAAGCGCGATTTGCACGCGGCGCCGGCATCGTTGCCTCGATCGTCGAGTAATCCCTAGGGTTACAGTTCTTCAGAGGGCCCCGCTGGCGACAGCGGGGCCCTTTTTCGTTGCCGCCAGTGCCAGGACTTCATTGATGAAGCCGCGCTTCCCATTGGTGTAGATATCCCAGTCTCCCTTCGCCTCCCTTGCGAGCCGCCGCTTCAGCGTGTCGTAACGGCGGGCGAGATCCTGGTGCTCGCGAAGCGCATCGCGGAACAGGAGGCGTGCCGCATGCGCGGCGTTGCCGGTTTCGCAGAGATAGAGGCGCGTGCCACAGGGGCGCGTGTCGGCGGTGAAGGTCCAGAGGTTGCATGCGTACGGATCGCCGTGAAAGGTGTAGCCGGCGCTACGAAGGCGCGCGCTCATTTCCGCCACCATCCTTTGATCCGAGACGACGACATCGATATCGATCTTCGGCTTCGCCGCCAGTCCCGGTACTGCCGTGCTGCCGATGTGGTGGATCTCGCTGACGAAAGGGAAGAGCAGGGTGGTTACGGCCATGGCTCGTTCTTCGAAGAGCGATGGCCAGCAGGGATCGTATCGACCAGCGCGATGCGCGACATTGATTCGGTTCCAGCCAATTGCCGGCAGGGTAGCGGCTCCTTTGGTTCTGCGCCTGTGGAAAATTCCGATTGGCACGGCAATAACTTGCGCCCCTTCTTCGAGCCTGTAGGCGGGAGGGTAAGGCCGGATACGTTCCGATGAGGATTTTTTCGCTTCTTCGGTGAAAGATGCTTGTCATCCTCCGGCAAACTGAATATGAAGCCGCTGACTTGAGGCGGTGACGCGTCGTTGGACGAAGGCGCCGCTGAATAGGGGTATAGCTCAGTTGGTAGAGCGGCGGTCTCCAAAACCGCAGGTCGGGGGTTCGAGCCCCTCTGCCCCTGCCATTCTCCTCGACACTTGCATAAAGGTTGAGGGTTCGGCAGAGTAAGTTTAAGGGCCGGTTACCCGGCTGACGAAATTCACAAAAAAGACTGATTGGCTCTTGTGGTTTTCAGAATCGGTCTTTATGTAGGGTCCAAACAGACACGCGGTGCGTGGGGCTGAATCATCGGCTTTACGCGCCGTAATGGCGTGAGCATTACATGGCATCCAAAACGAATCCGGTAACGTTTCTGCAGCAGGTTCGCTCCGAGACGTCGAAAGTGACTTGGCCCTCTCGGCGCGAGACGATGATCTCGACGCTGATGGTTTTTGTCATGGTCTTTTTTGCCGCTGCCTTCTTCTTTGCTGCGGACCAGTTGATGGGATGGCTGATCGGCCTCGTCCTCAACGTTGGCGCTTGATTGGGTGGAGGGTAGCATGGCTGCGCGCTGGTACATTGTTCACGCCTATTCGAACTTCGAAAAGAAGGTCGCTGAATCGATCGAGGAAAAGGCCAAGCAGAAGGGCCTCGAGCATCTGTTCGAGAAGATTCTCGTGCCGACCGAGAAGGTTGTCGAAGTGCGTCGTGGCCGCAAGGTCGACGCCGAGCGCAAGTTCTTCCCGGGCTACGTTCTGGTTCGTGCCAACCTGACGGATGAGGCATTCCACCTTATCAAGAACACGCCGAAGGTGACGGGTTTCCTCGGTACCGACAGCAAGCCGGTTCCGATTCCGGATCATGAGGCCGAGCGCATTCTCGGCCAGGTGCAGGACGGCGTCGAACGGCCGAAGCCGTCGGTTTCGTTCGAGATCGGCGAGCAGGTTCGCGTCTCCGACGGTCCGTTCGCCTCGTTCAACGGCGTCGTTCAGGACGTCGACGAAGAGCGTTCGCGCCTCAAGGTCGAGGTGTCGATCTTCGGTCGCGCGACGCCGGTCGAACTGGAATACGGTCAGGTCGAGAAGGTCTGAGAAGATCTCAAGAGATAGGGCGGGTTACGACCCGTTCTGGCGGAGAAATCCGCATGCGCGTGGAAGGAGGCCGGCCTTAGCCGGGTCGGATGTTCCGCACCACGCAACCGCAGCCGCCGATCTCCCCGTGGTCGGCAAAAGCCGGGAAGCCGGCGCAATCGATCCTTGGAGCGATCCGTCGCGAGAGGGTTTTAGAAAAGGCAGAGAGAAATGGCTAAGAAAGTTGCAGGCCAGCTCAAGCTGCAGGTGAAGGCTGGGTCGGCCAATCCGTCCCCGCCGATCGGTCCTGCGCTCGGTCAGCGTGGCATTAACATCATGGAATTCTGCAAGGCGTTCAACGCCGCCACGCAGGAAATGGAAAAGGGTATGCCGATCCCGGTCGTCATCACCTATTACCAGGACAAGTCCTTCACCTTCGTCATGAAGCAGCCGCCGGTCAGCTACTTCCTGAAGAAGGAAGCAAAGATCCAGTCCGGCTCGAAGACCCCGGGTAAGGGCGCTTCCGCTGGCAAGCTCACCAAGGCTCAGATCAAGTCGATCGCCGAAGCCAAGATGAAGGATCTCAACGCTGCCGATATCGAAGGCGCAATGGCTATGGTCGAGGGCTCTGCCCGCGCTATGGGCCTGGAAGTGGTAGGCTAAGACCATGGCGAAGATTGCAAAGCGTGTACAGAAGTCCCGCGAGGGCATCGATCCGGCGAAGATCTACGGCCTCACCGAAGCCGTATCGCTGGTCAAGGAACGTGCGACCGCCAAGTTCGACGAGACCATCGAAGTCGCGATGAACCTCGGCGTTGACCCGCGCCATGCCGACCAGATGGTTCGTGGCGTTGTCAACCTGCCGAACGGCACCGGCCGCTCGGTTCGTGTCGCTGTTTTCGCCCGTGGCGCCAAGGCCGACGAAGCCAAGGCTGCCGGTGCTGACGTTGTCGGCGCGGAAGAACTCGTCGAAATCGTCCAGGGCGGCAAGATCGATTTCGATCGCTGCATCGCCACCCCGGACATGATGCCGCTCGTCGGTCGTCTCGGTAAGGTTCTCGGCCCGCGCGGCATGATGCCGAACCCGAAGGTCGGCACGGTTACGATGGACGTTGGCGGTGCCGTCAAGGCATCCAAGGGCGGCGCTGTCGAGTTCCGCGTCGAGAAGGCTGGTATCGTTCACGCTGGCGTTGGCAAGGCATCCTTCGATGCCAAGGCGCTGGAAGAAAATATCCGCGCTTTCGCTGACGCCGTGATCAAGGCGAAGCCGACCGGCGCCAAGGGCAACTACGTCAAGCGCGTCGCGATTTCGTCGACCATGGGCCCGGGCCTCAAGATCGACCCGGCCACGCTCAGCGTCGCCTAATTGTTTTCGGGCTTCGGCCCGGCGCACAAATTCCCGGTCCTTCGGGGCCGGGAATTCCGGATGTCAAGTCCGGAACTCCTGTCCGAGATTGCGGGTGGTTCTACCTTAATCACTTCGGCCTGCATGAGACGGGTAAGATCTGAATTTCACCATGGCGCCGGAGGCGTCGAAATTCGGTTCGAACCTCGCTTGCCTTGTGTCAGACCCGGCTCTCCCGGGAACGCCAAGGGACAGGATCCTTAAGCGTTATCAGGGATCGAGCTCGATCTCGGGTGACAAAGGCAAACCCGGCAGGGGGGCATTATTGCAACCCTGTCAACTGGAGACAGACAGTGGAAAGAGCGGAAAAACGCGAATTCGTCACGGAGCTGAACGAAGTCTTCAAGGCTTCCGGTTCGGTTGTCGTGGCCCACTATGCTGGTGTCACAGTTGCGCAGATGAACGACTTCCGTTCGAAGATGCGCGCTGCTGGCGGCACCGTCAAAGTCGCGAAAAACCGCCTGGCCAAGATCGCTCTTCAGGGCACCGAGTCGGAAGGGATGAGCAATCTCTTCAAGGGTCAGACGCTGATTGCATACAGCCAAGACCCGATCACGGCTCCTAAGGTTGTCATGGATTTCGCCAAGACCAACGACAAGCTCGTTGTTCTCGGTGGCGCCATGGGCACGACCACGCTCAACGCCGAAGCAGTCAAGTCGCTCGCGACCCTGCCTTCGCTCGACGAGCTGCGCGCAAAGCTGCTGGGCCTTCTCAATGCCCCGGCAACCCGCGTCGCAACGGTTGTTCAGGCACCGGCAAGCCAGCTTGCTCGCGTGTTCTCGGCCTATGCCAAGAAGGACGAAGCCGCCTAAGGCGGATTTTCGCTGTTGTATTTAAAACCAGTTCGAACCGAACAAAAGGAAAAGTAAAATGGCTGATCTCGCAAAGATCGTTGAAGACCTCTCCTCGCTCACCGTCCTGGAAGCTGCTGAGCTCTCCAAGATGCTCGAAGAGAAGTGGGGCGTTTCGGCTGCTGCTCCGGTAGCTGTTGCTGCTGCTGGCGGCGCTGCCGGCGGTGCTGCTGCTGCTGCTGAAGAAGAAAAGACCGAGTTTGACGTAATCCTCGTTGACGCTGGCGCCAACAAGATCAACGTCATCAAGGAAGTTCGCGGCATCACCGGCCTCGGCCTCAAGGAAGCCAAGGACCTGGTCGAAGGCGCTCCGAAGCCGGTCAAGGAAGCAGTTTCCAAGGCTGAAGCTGCCGACCTCAAGAAGAAGCTCGAAGAAGCTGGCGCCAAGGTTGACGTCAAGTAATTCGGCTACATGCAAGGGGAGGTGGCCTTTTCAGGCCGCCTCTCTTTGACCGTTTTTAGAACATATTACCCAAAAGCCTGTCGAAAAAGGCTTTTGGGTAATGGGTTCTTCAAGAGGATGGTCTCGAACGGAAGGCAGCTCAGCAATCCGCGCTGAGCGTTTTTCGTTAGCTGGACGAGATTGGACTACTCATTGATTGACGGGATCGACTGGCCATCGGTTCCCGTCCGTTGCAGGCCCGGATGCAAGATTGACAAGGAGCGACGATGGCTCAGACCCTTTCGTTTAACGGTCGCAGGCGCGTACGCAAGTTTTTTGGTAAAATTCCAGAAGTCGCAGAAATGCCGAACCTCATCGAGGTTCAGAAGGCGTCCTACGACCAGTTTCTGATGGTTGAAGAGCCCAAGGGCGGTCGCCCTGACGAGGGGCTCCAAGCTGTTTTCAAGTCCGTTTTCCCGATCAAGGATTTCTCGGGCGCATCGATGCTGGAGTTCGTGTCCTACGAATTCGAGCCGCCGAAGTTCGACGTCGAAGAATGCCGTCAGCGCGATCTGACCTACGCAGCGCCGCTCAAGGTGACGCTGCGTCTCATCGTGTTCGATATTGACGAGGATACCGGCGCGAAGTCGATCAAGGACATCAAGGAACAGAACGTCTACATGGGCGACATGCCGCTCATGACCGACAACGGTACCTTCATCGTCAATGGTACCGAGCGTGTTATCGTTTCGCAGATGCACCGTTCGCCGGGCGTCTTCTTCGACCACGACAAGGGCAAGAGCCATTCGTCGGGCAAGCTGCTCTTCGCAGCTCGCGTCATTCCTTACCGCGGCTCCTGGCTCGACATCGAGTTCGACGCCAAGGACATCGTGCATGCCCGTATCGACCGCCGCCGCAAGATTCCGGTGACGTCGCTGCTGATGGCACTCGGCATGGACGGCGAGGAAATCCTCGACACCTTCTACACGAAGTCGCTCTACCAGCGCGACGGCGAAGGCTGGCGCGTGCCGTTCCAACCGGATGCGCTCAAGGGCCAGAAGGCCATCACCGATATGATCGACGCCGACACCGGCGAAGTCGTTGTCGAGGCCGGCAAGAAGCTGACCCCGCGCCTGCTCCGTCAGTTGCAGGAAAAGGGCCTGAAGGCGCTCAAGGCGACCGACGATGATCTCTACGGCAACTACCTTGCCGAAGACGTCGTCAATTTCGCCACCGGTGAGATCTACCTCGAAGCCGGCGACGAGATCGACGAGAAGACCCTTCCGGTCATCCTCTCGGCCGGTTTCGACGAGATCCCGGTTCTCGACATCGACCATATCAATGTCGGTGCCTACATCCGCAACACGCTCGCGGCCGACAAGAACGAGAACCGTCAGGACGCCCTGTTCGACATCTATCGCGTGATGCGTCCGGGTGAACCGCCGACCATGGATTCCGCGGAAGCCATGTTTAACACGCTGTTCTTCGATGCCGAGCGCTACGACCTTTCGGCCGTCGGTCGCGTCAAGATGAACATGCGCCTCGACCTCGAAGTCGCCGACACCGTGCGCATCCTGCGCAAGGAAGACATCTTGGCGGTCGTCAAGATGCTCGTCGAACTGCGCGACGGCAAGGGCGAGATCGACGACATCGACAACCTCGGCAACCGCCGTGTTCGTTCGGTCGGCGAGCTCATGGAGAACCAGTACCGTCTCGGCCTGCTCCGCATGGAGCGCGCGATCAAGGAACGCATGTCCTCGATCGAGATCGACACGGTCATGCCGCAGGATCTGATCAACGCGAAGCCGGCCGCTGCTGCCGTTCGCGAATTCTTCGGCTCCTCGCAGCTGTCGCAGTTCATGGACCAGGTGAACCCGCTTTCGGAAATCACCCACAAGCGCCGTCTCTCGGCACTTGGCCCGGGTGGTCTGACCCGCGAGCGCGCCGGCTTCGAAGTCCGCGACGTTCACCCGACCCACTACGGCCGTATTTGCCCGATCGAAACGCCGGAAGGCCCGAACATCGGTCTGATCAACTCGCTCGCAACCTTCGCCCGCGTCAACAAGTACGGATTCATCGAAAGCCCGTACCGCAAGATCGTCGACGGCAAGGTGACGAACGACGTCGTCTATCTCTCGGCGATGGAAGAGGCGAAGTATCACGTTGCCCAGGCAAACTCGGTTCTCGAGGGTGATGGCTCCTTCGCTGAAGAGTTCGTCGTTTGCCGTCACGCCGGTGAAGTTATGCTGGCGCCGCGCGACAACATCAATCTGATGGACGTTTCGCCGAAGCAGCTCGTTTCGGTCGCAGCCGCGCTCATCCCGTTCCTCGAGAACGACGACGCCAACCGCGCACTGATGGGCTCGAACATGCAGCGTCAGGCCGTGCCGCTGCTGCGCGCCGAAGCACCGTTCGTCGGTACCGGCATGGAGCCGGTCGTTGCCCGCGACTCCGGCGCGGCGATTGCAGCCCGTCGTGGCGGCGTCGTCGACCAGGTTGACGCGACCCGTATCGTTATCCGCGCCACCGAAGACCTCGATCCGTCGAAGTCGGGCGTCGATATCTATCGTCTGCAGAAGTTCCAGCGTTCGAACCAGAACACCTGCGTCAACCAGCGCCCGCTGGTGACCGTCGGCGACGTCCTGAACAAGGGCGACATCATCGCTGACGGTCCGTCGACCGACCTCGGTGACCTGGCTCTCGGCCGCAACGCGCTCGTCGCGTTCATGCCGTGGAACGGCTACAACTACGAAGACTCGATCCTGCTCTCCGAGCGGATCGTGCGCGACGACGTGTTCACGTCCATCCACATCGAAGAATTCGAAGTGATGGCGCGCGACACCAAGCTGGGGCCGGAAGAAATCACCCGCGACATTCCGAACGTTTCGGAAGAAGCGCTGCGCAACCTCGACGAAGCCGGTATCGTTTATATCGGTGCTGAGGTTCAGCCGGGTGACATCCTCGTCGGCAAGATCACGCCGAAGGGCGAAAGCCCGATGACGCCGGAAGAAAAGCTTTTGCGCGCCATCTTCGGTGAAAAGGCCTCCGACGTCCGCGACACCTCGATGCGCATGCCTCCGGGCACCTTCGGTACCGTCGTCGAAGTTCGCGTCTTCAACCGCCACGGCGTTGAAAAGGACGAGCGCGCGATGGCGATCGAGCGCGAGGAAATCGAACGCCTCGCCAAGGACCGCGACGACGAGCAGGCGATCCTCGATCGCAACGTCTACGCACGTCTCGTCGACATGCTGCGCGGCCATACGGCCGTTGCCGGCCCGAAGGGCTTCAAGAAGGGCACCGAGCTTTCGAACCTCGTCGTCAGTGAATACCCCCGCTCGCAGTGGTGGATGTTCGCCGTCGAAGACGAAAAGGCTCAGGGCGAGATCGAAGCTCTGCGCGCCCAGTACGACGAGTCCAAGTCGCGCCTTGAGCAGCGCTTCATGGACAAGGTCGAAAAGGTCCAGCGTGGCGACGAAATGCCTCCGGGCGTCATGAAGATGGTCAAGGTCTTCGTTGCTGTTAAGCGCAAGATCCAGCCGGGCGACAAGATGGCCGGCCGTCACGGCAACAAGGGTGTCGTGTCGCGTATCGTGCCGATCGAAGACATGCCGTTCCTGGAAGACGGCACGCATGTCGACGTCGTTCTGAACCCGCTCGGCGTTCCGTCGCGCATGAACGTCGGCCAGATCCTCGAAACCCATCTCGGCTGGGCTTGCGCCGGCATGGGCAAGAAGATCGGCGCGATGCTCGATGCCTACCACGAGAGTGGCGACATCAAGCCGCTGCGCGCGACCATCGACGATGTCATCGGATCCGGTCCAAAGGGCGAGCCGATCAAGCAGTACGACGACGAGTCGATTGTGCGCCTGGCCGAGCAGACCCGCCGCGGCGTGTCGATCGCGACTCCGGTCTTCGACGGTGCAGTCGAAGCCGACGTCAACGAGATGCTGGCCAAGGCCGGCCTCAAGGTGACCGGCCAGTCGACGCTCTACGACGGCCGTACCGGCGATCAGTTCGACCGCCAGGTGACCGTGGGCTACATCTACATGCTGAAGCTCAACCACCTGGTCGACGACAAGATCCACGCCCGTTCGATCGGACCGTACTCGCTCGTCACCCAGCAGCCGCTGGGCGGTAAGGCGCAGTTCGGCGGTCAGCGCTTCGGGGAAATGGAGGTCTGGGCGCTGGAAGCTTACGGCGCGGCCTACACCCTGCAGGAGATGCTGACGGTCAAGTCGGACGACGTCGCTGGTCGTACCAAGGTCTACGAAGCGATCGTCCGTGGCGACGACACCTTCGAGGCGGGCATTCCGGAGAGCTTCAACGTTCTCGTCAAGGAAATGCGCTCGCTGGGCCTTTCGGTCGAGCTCGAAAACTCGAAGGTCGACGAGGCTGGCGCGGCACAGTTGCCGCACGCAGCCGAGTAAAGAGACCCAAGGTGCGTGCCGCGATGCGGCGCGCACCGTTTCCGCCTGGAGACGCTCAGTCTTCGGAAGGAACAGAGCCGCAGCCAATGCGGTTTTAGCTGTTTAAGGGGCAGGGGCCGGCGCCCGGGATTTGTCGGCACCCTCGCCAAGCTCAGGGCGTAAAGCCCGTAAAGGAGACAGGCATGAACCAAGAGGTCATGAATCTTTTCAATCCGCAGGTGCCTGCACAGACCTTCGATTCCATCCGGATTTCGATCGCGTCGCCGGAGAAGATTCTTTCCTGGTCTTACGGTGAGATCAAGAAACCGGAGACGATCAACTACCGCACGTTCAAGCCGGAACGCGACGGTCTGTTCTGCGCGCGCATCTTTGGCCCGATCAAGGACTACGAGTGCCTGTGCGGCAAGTACAAGCGCATGAAGTACAAGGGCATCATCTGCGAAAAGTGCGGCGTCGAAGTCACGCTGTCGCGCGTTCGCCGTGAGCGCATGGGCCATATCGAGCTCGCTGCTCCGGTTGCCCATATCTGGTTCCTGAAGTCCCTGCCGAGCCGCATCGCGACGCTGCTCGACATGACGCTGAAGGATGTCGAGCGCGTTCTGTACTTCGAGAACTACATTGTCACCGAGCCCGGTCTGACGTCGCTGAAGGAAAATCAGCTTCTCAGCGAAGAAGACTACATGCTCGCCGTCGATGAGTTCGGCGAAGATCAGTTCACCGCCATGATCGGCGCTGAAGCGATCTATGAAATGCTCGCTTCGATGAACCTGGAGAAGATCGCCGGCGATCTGCGCACCGAGCTCGCGGAGACGACCTCGGATCTGAAGCAGAAGAAGCTGATGAAGCGGCTGAAGATCGTCGAAAACTTCATGGAATCCGGTAACCGGCCGGAATGGATGATCATGAAGGTCGTTCCGGTGATCCCGCCGGATCTGCGTCCGCTCGTCCCCCTCGACGGCGGCCGTTTCGCGACGTCGGATTTGAACGATCTCTATCGCCGCGTCATCAACCGTAATAACCGTCTGAAGCGCCTGATCGAACTGCGTGCTCCGGGCATCATCATCCGCAACGAAAAGCGCATGCTGCAGGAATCTGTCGATGCGCTGTTCGACAACGGCCGTCGCGGCCGCGTCATCACCGGCGCCAACAAGCGCCCGCTGAAGTCGCTGTCCGACATGCTGAAGGGCAAGCAGGGCCGCTTCCGTCAGAACCTGCTCGGCAAGCGCGTCGACTATTCCGGCCGTTCGGTCATCGTGACCGGTCCGGAACTGAAGCTGCATCAGTGCGGTCTTCCGAAGAAGATGGCACTCGAGCTGTTCAAGCCGTTCATCTATGCGCGGCTTGACGCCAAGGGCTTCTCCTCGACGGTGAAGCAGGCCAAGAAGCTCGTCGAGAAGGAAAAGCCCGAAGTCTGGGATATCCTCGACGAGGTCATCCGCGAGCATCCGGTTCTGCTGAACCGTGCGCCGACGCTGCACCGCCTGGGCATCCAGGCCTTCGAACCGACGCTCGTCGAAGGCAAGGCGATCCAACTGCACCCGCTCGTCTGCACGGCCTTCAACGCCGACTTCGACGGCGACCAGATGGCCGTTCACGTGCCGTTGTCGCTCGAAGCGCAGCTCGAAGCCCGCGTGCTGATGATGTCGACGAACAACATTTTGCACCCGGCAAACGGCGCGCCGATCATCGTTCCGTCGCAGGACATGGTTCTCGGTCTCTACTACTTGTCGATCCTGAACCAGAACGAGCCGGGCGAAGGCATGGCGTTCTCGGACATGGGCGAGCTGCATCATGCGCTCGAAACCAAGGCTGTGACGCTGCACGCCAAGATCCGCGGTCGCTACAAGACCGTCGACGCCGAGGGCAACCCGGTTTCGAAGATCTACGAAACGACGCCTGGCCGCATGATCATCGGCGAACTGCTGCCGAAGAACCCGAACATTCCGTTCGACATCTGCAACCAGGAAATGACCAAGAAGAACATCTCCAAGATGATCGACACGGTCTACCGTCATTGCGGCCAGAAGGACACGGTCATCTTCTGCGACCGCATCATGCAGCTCGGCTTCGCCCATGCCTGCCGCGCCGGCATTTCGTTCGGCAAGGACGACATGGTCATTCCGGACACCAAGGCGAAGATCGTCGGTGACACCGAAGCGCTGGTGAAGGAATACGAGCAGCAGTACAACGACGGTCTCATCACCCAGGGCGAGAAGTACAACAAGGTTGTCGATGCCTGGGGCAAGGCGACGGAAAAGGTCGCCGACGAGATGATGGCACGCATCAAGGCGGTCGAGTTCGACGACAATGGTCGCCAGAAACCGATGAACTCGATCTACATGATGTCGCACTCGGGTGCTCGTGGTTCTCCGAACCAGATGCGTCAGCTGGGCGGTATGCGCGGCCTGATGGCCAAGCCGTCGGGTGAAATCATCGAGACGCCGATCATCTCGAACTTCAAGGAAGGCCTGACCGTGAACGAGTACTTCAACTCGACGCACGGCGCCCGTAAGGGTCTTGCCGACACCGCCTTGAAGACCGCGAACTCCGGTTACCTGACCCGCCGTCTCGTCGACGTGGCGCAGGATTGCATCGTCAACTCCGTCGACTGCGGTACCGACAAGGGTCTGACCATGACGGCCATCGTCGATGCCGGTCAGGTCGTGGCATCGCTCGGTGCACGTATCCTCGGCCGCACGGCCCTGGACGATATCGATCACCCGGTGACCGGCGCTCGCATCGTCGATGCCGGCAAGATGATCCTGGAGGCAGATGTCATCGAGATCGAGAAGGCTGGCATCCAGTCGATCCGTATCCGCTCGGCGCTGACCTGCGAAATCCAGACCGGCGTCTGCGGCGTCTGCTACGGTCGCGACCTGGCGCGTGGTACGCCGGTCAACATGGGCGAAGCGGTTGGCGTTATTGCAGCTCAGTCGATCGGTGAGCCCGGCACCCAGCTCACCATGCGTACCTTCCACTTGGGCGGTACCGCGACCGTGGTCGACCAGTCGTTCCTGGAAGCGTCCTACGAAGGTACGATCCAGATCAAGAACCGCAACATGCTGCGCAACTCGGAGGGCGTTCTCGTCGCGATGGGCCGCAACATGGCGATCCAGATCCTCGACGAGCGCGGCGTAGAGCGTTCTTCGCAGCGCGTTGCCTATGGTTCGAAGATCCTCGTCGACGATGGCGACAAGGTGAAGCGCGGTCAGCGTCTCGCCGAGTGGGATCCCTACACCCGTCCGATGATGACGGAAGTGGAGGGTACCGTTCACTTCGAAGACGTCGTCGACGGCATCTCGGTGCTCGAAGCGACCGACGAATCCACCGGCATCACCAAGCGTCAGGTTATCGACTGGCGTTCGACGCCGCGCGGCTCGGATCTCAAGCCGGCGATCGTTATCAAGGACAAGAACGGTGCAGTTGCCAAGCTGTCGCGCGGCGGCGAAGCCCGGTTCATGCTCTCGGTTGACGCGATCCTCTCGGTCGAACCCGGCCAGAAGGTAAGCCAGGGTGACGTTCTCGCCCGTTCGCCGCTCGAAAGCGCCAAGACCAAGGACATCACCGGTGGTCTGCCGCGCGTTGCCGAACTGTTCGAAGCACGTCGTCCGAAGGATCACGCCATTATCGCCGAGATCGATGGTACCGTTCGCTTCGGCCGCGACTACAAGAACAAGCGTCGCGTTCTGATCGAGCCGGCGGAAGACGGTGTCGAGCCGGTCGAGTACCTGATCCCGAAGGGCAAGCCCTTCCATCTTCAGGACGGCGACTACATCGAAAAGGGCGACTACATCCTCGATGGCAACCCAGCGCCGCACGACATTCTGGCGATCAAGGGCGTGGAAGCACTTGCTTCCTACCTGGTCAACGAAATCCAGGAAGTCTACCGACTGCAGGGCGTTGTGATCAACGATAAGCACATCGAAGTCATCGTTCGCCAGATGCTGCAGAAGGTGGAAATCACCGATGCCGGCGACTCGACCTACATCGTCGGTGACAACGTCGATCGTATCGAACTCGAAGACGTCAATGACAGCCTGATCGAACAGGGCAAGAAGCCGGCATACGGCGATCCGGTCCTGCTTGGCATCACCAAGGCGTCGCTGCAGACACCGTCCTTCATCTCGGCAGCTTCGTTCCAGGAAACCACCAAGGTCCTGACCGAAGCGGCGATCGCCGGCAAAACGGACGGCCTGCAGGGCCTGAAGGAAAACGTCATCGTCGGCCGTCTGATCCCGGCCGGTACCGGTGGCACGATGACCCAGATTCGCCGCATCGCAACCGCGCGCGACGAAATGATCCTGGAAGAGCGTCGTCGCGGCACGGGTGCGGAGGCCGCAACGCCGATGCTGGCCGATCTCGCCAACGAGAACGCAGCAGCCGAATAAACGGGGGAGGGCGGGCTTCCGCCCTCTGTCCAGACAAAGAAGAAGCCGCCGAGATAGCTCTCGGCGGCTTCTTCTTTTGGGGAGGTGCGGCCCGCGCGCAAGCGGCGAGGGCGAAGGTCGCTTGCCCGTAAAGCTCAACTGAAGCGGATGATCGCCACTTCGCCTTCGAGTGCGCCTTGGTAGGCGGAGGCGTGAGGCTCTTCGTTCGGCACCTCGGTCAGTGTCCCGATCTGGTCCAGATCAGCCTCGAGAAAACCCTCTTCGGCAAGGGCGTTCAGTGCTTCGCGAACGGCGGTATCGTCGTCGGGCGCCTTGAGCATCACGTGAATGTCCACGCCGTCTTCGTCGCCGTCGGTCTCATAGGCCTTGCCGATGATGATGAACACCATCGGTTCGTCCGGGGCATTGTCGTTGTCTGGGGTGACGGCCATTTTGTTTCCTTTCGTTTGGCTGGCGCGACCTTAGCGCCCTTTTTTGTCCAAGGCGATGGAAATGCGGCGCAGCCGGAGCGCATCTCGGGCGGCCGACTCGAAGACGGTGGAAAACCCCCACAAAGTGGTTGCCGATTCCTTAACCCTGTCGGACACTCCGGCTGCTGAAGGGTCAAAGAGGCGAGCGCCGGGTGCGAAACCATGTGCAAAAGCCTGGTTTTGCAGGCATGTCAGGCCTGCGGGCGATAGAATATTTCTTAATTGCCCTTGACTGTTGGCCTTGAAATCAGTACACCCCGCCGCATCGGAGCCCATGTGAGGCTGGCTGGTTCGGAACGTCGCGTTCTGGAGTTCGCCTCAAACAAGGTTCGAAACGCACGCTGACGACTACAATGCTGCACGCACGACGCGCACGATAGTGCGTCCTCTGCTTTATTTGGGGCCATCTGCGGAAAGGCGGATCGGCCCCTGTTTTGCGCATTTCATGAGGCGTTCGAAACTGCCGGCGACGGCAACGATCCGCCCGCAAGGGTAACGTGACAAGATTTTGCAAGGGATGGGTATATGCCTACCGTAAACCAGCTGATCCGCAAGCCTCGTCAGGCACAGGTAAAGCGCAACAAGGTTCCTGCTCTGCAGGAAAACCCGCAGAAGCGTGGCGTTTGCACCCGCGTTTACACGACGACCCCGAAGAAGCCGAACTCGGCGCTCCGTAAGGTTGCCAAGATTCGTCTGACGAACGGCTTTGAAGTCATCGGCTACATTCCGGGTGAAGGTCACAACCTTCAGGAACACTCGGTTGTTATGATCCGCGGCGGCCGTGTTAAGGACCTTCCGGGTGTTCGTTACCACATCATCCGTGGCGTTCTCGATACGCAGGGCGTTAAGAACCGCAAGCAGCGCCGTTCGAAGTACGGTGCGAAGCGTCCGAAGTAATTCGGTTTTGAAAATCCTGGCGCTGCGCGAGGTCCTCCGCGTGGTAAAGCGCTGAAACAGTTAAAGAGACGAGAAGTATGTCCCGACGTCATAGAGCAGAAAAGCGTGAGATCAACCCGGATCCGAAGTTCGGTGATCTGGTTGTCACGAAATTCATGAACGCAATCATGCTGCACGGCAAGAAGTCCGTAGCGGAAAGCATTGTTTACGGCGCATTCGATGCGGTCCAGGCTAAGCTGAAGCAGGAGCCGATCACCGTATTCCATTCCGCGCTCGACAACATTGCGCCGCACGTTGAAGTGCGTTCGCGCCGCGTCGGTGGTGCTACTTACCAGGTTCCGGTCGATGTTCGTCCGGAGCGTCGCCAGGCCCTCGCCATCCGTTGGCTGATTGCGGCCGCACGCAAGCGTAACGAGACGACCATGGTCGATCGCCTCTGCGGCGAACTCATGGACGCAGCGAACAACCGTGGTAGCGCCGTGAAGAAGCGCGAAGACACGCACAAGATGGCTGATGCCAACCGTGCGTTCTCGCATTATCGCTGGTAATTCTGGCGCGAACGTCTCGAGAGGCAGTCCACTATGGCACGCGAATATAAAATCGAAGACTACCGTAACTTCGGTATCATGGCGCACATCGACGCTGGCAAGACCACGACGACCGAGCGCATCCTCTACTACACCGGCAAGTCCCACAAGATCGGCGAAGTCCACGACGGCGCCGCTACCATGGACTGGATGGAGCAGGAGCAGGAACGCGGCATCACCATCACGTCCGCTGCTACGACGACCTTCTGGAAGGGTCGCGACGGCAAGACCCGCCGCTTCAACATCATCGACACCCCCGGCCACGTTGACTTCACCATCGAAGTCGAGCGTTCGCTGCGCGTTCTCGACGGCGCCATCGCGCTGCTCGACGCCAACGCCGGCGTTGAGCCGCAGACGGAAACCGTCTGGCGTCAGGCTGAGAAGTATCATGTTCCGCGCATGATCTTCTGCAACAAGATGGACAAGACCGGCGCCGACTTCTACCGCTCGGTCGAAATGATCAAGACCCGTCTCGGAGCGACCGCCGTCGTCATGCAATTGCCGATCGGCGCTGAAAGCGACTTCAAGGGCGTCGTCGACCTGATCGAGATGAACGCTCTTGTCTGGCGCGATGAATCGCTCGGCGCCCAGTGGGACGTCGTCGAGATCCCGGACGACTTGAAGGATAAGGCCGAAGAATATCGCGAAAAGCTGATCGAGACCGTTGTCGAGATCGACGAAGCCGCGATGGAGGCCTACCTCGAAGGCAACATGCCCTCGAACGACAAGATCCGCGAACTCGTTCGCCGCGGCACCATCGACGTGAAGTTCCACCCGATGTTCTGCGGCACCGCGTTCAAGAACAAGGGCGTTCAGCCGCTTCTCGACGCCGTCGTCGACTACCTGCCGTCGCCGGTCGATATTCCGGCCATCAAGGGCATCGACGTCAAGACCGAAGCTGAAATCGAGCGTCATGCTGACGATGCCGAGCCGCTCGCGATGCTCGCGTTCAAGATCATGAACGACCCCTTCGTCGGCTCGCTGACCTTCGCCCGCATCTACTCGGGCAAGCTCGAAAAGGGCTCGTCGGTCATGAACACGGTCAAGGACAAGCGCGAGCGCGTCGGCCGTATGCTGCAGATGCACTCGAACTCGCGTGAAGACATCGAAGAAGCCTTCGCAGGCGACATCGTTGCTCTCGCCGGCCTCAAGGAAACCACGACGGGTGACACGCTCTGCGATCCGCTGAAGCCGGTCGTTCTCGAGCGTATGGAATTCCCGGAGCCGGTTATCCAGATCGCGATCGAGCCGAAGTCCAAGGGCGACCAGGAAAAGATGGGCCTCGCGCTCAACCGCCTGGCGGCCGAAGATCCGTCGTTCCGCGTCAAGACCGACCAGGAATCCGGCCAGACGATCATCGCCGGCATGGGTGAGCTTCACCTCGACATCATCGTCGACCGCATGCGTCGCGAGTTCAAGGTTGAAGCCAACGTTGGTGCACCGCAGGTTGCTTACCGCGAAACGATCACGCGTCAGCACGAAGAAGACTACACGCACAAGAAGCAGTCCGGTGGTACCGGTCAGTTTGCGCGCGTCAAGCTCGTGTTCGAACCGAACCCGGACGGCGACGATTTCGTCTTCGAATCCAAGATCGTCGGCGGTGCTGTTCCGAAGGAATACATCCCGGGCGTTCAGAAGGGTATCGAAAGCGTTCTGTCCTCGGGTCCGCTTGCTGGCTTCCCGATGCTGGGCGTCAAGGCGACGCTCGTGGACGGTGCATTCCACGACGTCGACTCGTCGGTCCTCGCCTTCGAAATCGCTTCCCGTGCTTGCTTCCGTGAAGCAGCCAAGAAGGCTGGCGCACAGCTGCTCGAGCCGATGATGAAGGTAGAAGTCGTAACGCCGGAAGACTACGTCGGCGACGTTATCGGCGACCTGAACTCCCGCCGTGGCCAGATCCAGGGCCAGGAATCGCGTGGCGTTGCCGTTGTGATCAACGCAAACGTTCCGCTGGCGAACATGTTCAAGTACGTCGACAACCTGCGCTCGATGTCGCAGGGTCGTGCGCAGTACACGATGACCTTCGATCACTACGCGCCGGTCCCGTCGAACGTCGCACAGGAAATCCAGGCAAAGTATTCCGGTCAGAAGTGACCGGAATACCGACACGCTGAAAGCAGATAGAAAGTTTTCCCCGAGAGGGGATAGAAAACGGAGAGCCGGAAATGGCAAAGAGCAAATTTGAGCGCAACAAGCCGCACGTTAACATTGGCACGATTGGCCACGTTGACCATGGCAAGACGTCGCTGACGGCAGCGATCACGAAGTACTTCGGCGAGTTCAAGGCGTATGACCAAATCGACGCCGCTCCGGAAGAAAAGGCCCGTGGTATCACGATTTCGACGGCGCACGTCGAGTATGAGACGGCCAACCGTCACTACGCTCACGTTGACTGCCCCGGCCACGCCGACTACGTCAAGAACATGATCACCGGTGCTGCACAGATGGACGGCGCGATTCTGGTTTGCTCGGCCGCTGACGGCCCGATGCCGCAGACCCGCGAGCACATCCTGCTCGCCCGCCAGGTCGGCGTTCCGGCGATCGTCGTGTTCCTCAACAAGGTCGACCAGGTTGACGACGCCGAGCTTCTCGAGCTCGTCGAGCTGGAAGTTCGCGAACTTCTGTCGTCCTACGAATTCCCGGGCGACGACATTCCGATCATCAAGGGCTCGGCGCTTGCCGCTCTGGAAGATTCGGACAAGAAGATCGGCGAAGACGCGATCCGCGAGCTGATGGCAGCGGTTGACGCCTACATCCCGACGCCGGAGCGTCCGATCGACCAGCCGTTCCTGATGCCGATCGAAGACGTGTTCTCGATCTCGGGCCGCGGTACGGTTGTGACCGGTCGCGTTGAGCGCGGCATCGTCAAGGTCGGCGAAGAAATCGAAATCGTCGGCATCCGTCCGACGACGAAGACGACCTGCACGGGCGTTGAAATGTTCCGCAAGCTGCTCGACCAGGGCCAGGCCGGCGACAACATCGGTGCGCTGCTGCGCGGTGTCGACCGCAACGGCGTCGAGCGTGGCCAGATTCTGTGCAAGCCGGGTTCGGTCAAGCCGCACAAGAAGTTCAAGGCCGAAGCCTACATCCTGACGAAGGAAGAAGGCGGCCGTCATACGCCGTTCTTCACGAACTACCGTCCGCAGTTCTACTTCCGCACGACGGACGTGACGGGCATCGTGACGCTGCCGGAAGGCACGGAAATGGTCATGCCGGGCGACAACGTCACCGTTGACGTCGAGCTGATCGTACCGATCGCGATGGAAGAAAAGCTGCGCTTCGCGATCCGCGAAGGCGGCCGCACCGTCGGCGCCGGCATCGTTGCTTCGATCGTCGAGTAATCGACGGGACTAAAGGCGGAAATGAAGTGAGGCGCATGCTATGCGCCTCCGTCATAGCCGCCCCGAAAGATTTAGTTGGTCGCACGGCTTGCCGAAGACGACGAAATAGTGCAAATGGCGCCCACGCGTGATTTGCATGGTGCTTCGACGTTGTGCGCTCACCAAAGAACAGGCCGGCCACGGCCGCTCAAATAGGAAGGGGCAGGGGAAACCCTGTCCCTCCGATCTTTGAAAATTTGCGGACTGGCCGAACATTAAACGAAGTTCAATGCGTGTTTTTCCACGGAAACCGCAGACAACATGAACAAGGATAAGTCGTATGAACGGCCAGAACATCCGCATCCGCCTCAAGGCGTTTGATCACCGGATCCTCGACGCCTCGACGCGCGAAATCGTGTCGACGGCAAAGCGTACCGGTGCAAGCGTGCGCGGTCCCGTACCGCTGCCGACGCGCATTGAAAAGTTTACGGTCAACCGCTCGCCGCACGTCGACAAGAAGAGCCGTGAACAGTTCGAAATGCGCACCCACAAGCGCCTTCTCGATATCGTAGATCCGACCCCGCAGACCGTTGACGCGCTGATGAAGCTCGACCTGGCTGCCGGCGTCGACGTGGAAATCAAGCTTTAATAACAAGGAAGGTACGTGGACCCCGGTCCAACGGCTTCCGAAAACGGGCGACCTCAAGATCGGATGATCTCAAGGAAACCTTAAACCAGAGATGTGAGGGGGCTCGCCCCGTCACTAACTCTCAAGAGGAATGAACCGATGCGTTCAGGTGTGATTGCACAGAAAGTGGGAATGACCCGCGTCTATAACGACGCCGGTGAGCATATCCCGGTTACAGTATTGAAGCTGGAGAACTGCCAGGTGGTAGCCCAGCGTACGGAAGAGAAGAACGGCTACGTGGCTGTCCAGCTGGGTGCAGGCCGTTCGAAGGTCAAGAACACGCCGAAGGCGATGCGCGGCCATTTTGCTGCTGCCAACGTCGAGCCGAAGGCGAAGCTCGTCGAGTTCCGCGTTACCGCGGACAACCTGATCGACATCGGTGCAGAACTGACGGCCAACCATTTCGTTGCCGGCCAGCTCGTCGACGTTACCGGTACCACGATCGGTAAGGGCTTTGCTGGTGCGATCAAGCGCCACAACTTCGGTGGTCTGCGTGCAACGCACGGCGTTTCCGTATCGCACCGTTCGCACGGTTCGACCGGTTCCAACCAGGATCCGGGCCGCGTTTGGAAGGGCAAGCGCATGGCTGGTCACATGGGTCAGACCCGCGTCACCACCCAGAACCTCGAAGTCGTATCGACCGATGAAGACCGCGGTCTGATCCTGGTCAAGGGCGCAGTCCCCGGCTCCAAGGGTGCCTGGATCGTCGTTCGTGACGCCATCAAGTCGGGCACCCCGGAAGGCGCTCCGCGCCCGGCCGCCGTGCGCGCCGAAGCATCGAAGTAAGGGAGCCGAGTAATGGATCTCAACGTCAAAACCCTCGAGGGCAAGGACGCGGGAAAGGTTTCCCTTTCTGACGCCATTTTCGGCCTCGAACCCCGTGAAGACATCATTGCCCGCGTCGTTCGCTGGCAGCTCGCCAAGAAGCAGCAGGGCACGCACAAGGCCAAGGGCCGCGCGGAAGTTTCGCGCACCGGCGCCAAGATGTACAAGCAGAAGGGTACGGGCCGCGCCCGCCACCACTCCGCTCGCGCTCCGCAGTTCCGCGGCGGTGGCAAGGCCCATGGCCCGGTCGTCCGCAGCCACGAGCATGATCTGCCGAAGAAGGTTCGCGCCCTCGGCCTGCGTCATGCCCTGTCGGCCAAGCTGAAGGCTGAAGAGATCATCGTCATCGACGACCTCGTTGCCAAGGAAGCCAAGACCAAGGCTCTCGCCGGTGCGTTTGCATCGCTCGGCCTCACTAACGCTCTGATCATCGGCGGCGCCGAGATCGAGAACAACTTCAAGCTCGCAGCCCAGAACATCCCGAACGTGGACGTTCTGCCGGTTCAGGGCATCAATGTTTACGACATTCTGCGCCGTGGCAAGCTCGTGCTTTCCAAGGCTGCCGTGGAAGCTCTGGAGGAGCGGTTCAAATGACGGATCTTCGCCACTACGACGTGATCGTGTCCCCCTCGATCACCGAAAAGTCGACGCTGGTTTCCGAACAGAACCAGGTCGTCTTCAACGTCGCCAAGGACGCTTCGAAGCCTGAAATCAAGGCTGCCGTCGAAGCTCTGTTCGGCGTCAAGGTTACGGCCGTGAACACGCTCGTCCGCAAGGGCAAGACCAAGCGTTTCCGCGGCTTTGCCGGAAAGCAGAAGGACGTGAAGAAGGCGATCATCACGCTCGCCGACGGTCAGTCCATCGACGTCTCCACCGGTCTCTAACGGATAGGCCCATTAGGGTAAAAACCCAAAAGGGAACAAGAAAATGGCATTGAAAAGTTTCAATCCGACGACCCCGAGCCAGCGTCAGCTGGTCATCGTAGACCGGGCTGGCCTCTACAAGGGCAAGCCGGTCAAGGCGCTGACCGAAGGCCTGTCCTCCAAGGGCGGTCGCAACAACCTCGGTCGCATCACCGTTCGCTTCCAGGGCGGCGGTCACAAGCGTACCTACCGCCTGGTCGACTTCAAGCGTCGCAAATTCGACGTTGAAGGCACGGTCGAGCGTCTGGAATACGACCCGAACCGCACCGCCTTCATCGCGCTCGTCAACTACGCCGACGGCGAAAAGGCCTACATCCTCGCTCCGCAGCGCCTCGCTGCCGGCGACAAGGTCATCGCTTCCGAGAAGGCCGTTGACGTCAAGCCCGGCAACACGATGCCGCTGCAGTACATCCCGGTCGGCTCCATCATCCACAACGTGGAAATGAAGCCGGGCAAGGGCGGCCAGATGGCCCGCTCCGCCGGTACCTACGCACAGCTCGTCGGTCGCGACCAGGGCATGGCGATCCTTCGTCTGAACTCGGGCGAACAGCGCCTCGTGCACGGTTCCTGCCTCGCATCGATCGGCGCCGTATCGAACCCCGATCACGGCAACATCAATGACGGTAAGGCTGGTCGCTCGCGCTGGCGCGGCAAGCGTCCGCACGTTCGCGGCGTCGTCATGAACCCGGTTGACCACCCGCACGGCGGTGGTGAAGGCCGTACCTCGGGTGGTCGTCACCCGGTTACCCCGTGGGGTAAGCCCACGAAGGGCAAGCGTACGCGCTCGAACAAGTCGACCGACAAGTTCATCATGCGTTCGCGGCATCAGAAGAAGAAGTAAGAGAGGAAGTCTCGAATGACTCGTTCAGTATGGAAAGGTCCGTTCGTTGACGGTTATCTTCTCAAGAAGGCTGAGAAGGTCCGCGAAGGCGGTCGTAACGAAGTGATCAAGATCTGGAGCCGCCGCTCCACGATCCTTCCGCAGTTTGTCGGCCTCACCTTCGGCGTCTACAACGGCAGCAAGCACGTTCCGGTCAGCGTCAACGAAGACATGGTCGGCCACAAGTTTGGCGAATTCTCTCCGACCCGGACCTACTACGGTCATGGCGCGGACAAGAAGGCAAAGAGGAAGTAACAATGGGCAAGGCAAAAGCCGAACGCCGGCTGAAGGATAATGAGGCGCAGGCAGTTGCGCGCACGATCCGCGTCAGCCCCCAGAAGCTCAACCTGGTTGCCGCGATGATCCGCGGCAAGAAGGTCGACCGCGCTCTGGCCGAACTGGAGTTCTCCCGCAAGCGCATCGCAGAGACGGTCAAGAAGACCCTTGAATCTGCGATCGCAAACGCAGAGAACAACCACGATCTCGACGTCGATTCGCTCGTCGTCGCAGAAGCTTACGTTGGCAAGTCGATCGTCATGAAGCGCTTCCACGCTCGTGGTCGCGGCCGTGCATCGCGTGTCGAAAAGCCGTTCTCTCACTTGACGATCGTCGTTCGTGAAGTGGAAGCCAAAGGGGAGGCCGCATAATGGGCCAGAAGATTAATCCGATCGGTTTCCGTCTCGGCATCAACCGGACCTGGGATAGCCGCTGGTTCGCGGACAATGCCGAATACGGCCAGCTTCTTCACGAAGACCTGAAGATCCGCGCCTACCTGATGGAAGAGCTGAAGGCTGCCGGTATCGCCAAGGTGGTCATCGAGCGCCCGCACAAGAAGTGCCGCGTCACGATCCACTCGGCTCGTCCGGGCCTGATCATCGGCAAGAAGGGCGCCGACATCGAAAAGCTCCGCAAGAAGCTTTCCGAGATGACCAACTCCGAAACGCACCTCAACATCGTCGAAGTGCGCAAGCCGGAAGTTGACGCAACGCTCGTTGCCCAGTCGATCGCCCAGCAGCTCGAGCGCCGCGTGGCCTTCCGCCGTGCGATGAAGCGCGCTGTTCAGTCGGCCATGCGTCTTGGCGCCGAAGGCATCAAGATCACCTGCGCCGGTCGTCTCGGTGGCGCCGAAATCGCTCGTACCGAATGGTACCGCGAAGGTCGCGTTCCGCTGCACACGCTGCGCGCGGATATCGACTACGGCACGGCCGAAGCGGAAACCGCTTTCGGTATCTGCGGCATCAAGGTCTGGATCTTCAAGGGCGAAATCCTTGAGCACGATCCGATGGCTTCCGAGCGTCGCGCGATCGAAAGTGACAACCAGGGCCCGTCCGGCCGTGATCGCGACCGTGGCGATCGTGACCGCCGTCGTGAAAACGCGTAACATTCGCGTTTGGCAGCCAATATCGGAGAAGTAAAAAAATGTTGCAGCCAAAGCGTACGAAGTATCGCAAGCAGTTCAAGGGCCGCATCAAGGGCGTTGCCAAGGGCGGTTCTGATCTCGCCTTCGGTGAATTCGGCCTGAAGGCTCAGGAACCGAACCGCGTCAATGCGCGCGAGATCGAAGCGGCCCGCCGCGCGATCACGCGTCACATGAAGCGCGCCGGCCGCGTCTGGATCCGCGTGTTCCCTGACGTTCCCGTCACCGCCAAGCCGACGGAAGTCCGCATGGGTAAGGGTAAGGGTTCGGTCGAATACTGGGCATGCAAGGTCAAGCCCGGCCGTATGATGTTTGAGATCGATGGTGTCAGCGAAGAACTTGCCCGTGAGGCACTTCGTCTTGGCGCTGCCAAGCTCTCTGTCAAGACGCGCTTCGTGCAGCGTATCGCAGAGTAAGGAGTGAAGCTCATGAAAGCCGCAGATGTTCGCGCTCTGAGCGCCGATCAACTCAACGAAGAGCTTGCCAAGCTGAAGAAGGAGCAGTTCAACCTGCGCTTCCAGAAGGCAACCGGCCAGCTCGAGAAGTCTTCGCGTATCAACGAAGTCCGCAAGGACATCGCACGCGTCAAAACCATTGCCCGCCAGAAGGCGGCAGAAGCCAAGGCCTAAGGACCAGAAAATATGCCGAAACGCATTCTGCAGGGCACTGTTGTCAGCGATAAGAACGACAAGACGGTTGTCGTCCGGGTCGAGCGCCGCTTCGCGCACCCGATCCTCCAGAAGACCGTTCGCCGTTCGAAGAAGTACAAGGCGCACGACGAAAACAACCAGTACAAGGTTGGTGACGTCGTTTCTATCGAGGAATGTGCGCCGATCTCGAAGGATAAGCGCTGGACGGTCGTAGCCGTCCACGCTTGATTTCTGCAGGTTTTGACCGCAAGACCCTTGCGTCTTGGGCAAATACCTGTATGAAGCACGCAATTGAAGCAGAGGAACGCTCGAGTCCGGGCGTTCTTTTGCTTTGAGATGAGCACTATAAGCCAGGCGAGGGGGTCTCGGCCCAACCGGCCTGGTAACAACAAGAAGGCGACCTGACATGATTCAGATGCAAACAAACCTCGACGTGGCGGATAATTCCGGCGCACGTCGTGTCATGTGCATCAAGGTGCTGGGCGGCTCCAAGCGCAAGTATGCGTCGGTCGGCGACATCATTGTCGTTTCGATCAAGGAAGCCATTCCGCGCGGCCGCGTAAAGAAGGGTGATGTCATGAAGGCTGTTGTCGTTCGCACTGCGAAGGACATCCGCCGTCCGGATGGTTCCGTCATCCGCTTTGACACCAACGCAGCCGTTCTTATCGATAACAAGAAAGAGCCGATCGGCACCCGTATCTTCGGACCGGTTCCGCGCGAACTCCGCGCCAAGAACCACATGAAGATCATCTCGCTGGCTCCAGAAGTACTCTAAAGGAGCGTTGAGAGATGCAAAAGATTCGCAAAGGCGACAAGGTTGTCGTTCTCACCGGTAAGGACAAGGGCCGTACCGGCGAAGTCGTCCAGGTTATGCCGAAGGAAGACCGGGCTGTCGTGCGTGGCGTCAACATGGTGAAGCGTCACCAGCGCCAGACCCAGAGCCAGGAAGCCGGCATCATCAACAAGGAAGCCCCGATCCACCTTTCGAACATCGCGATTGCCGATCCGAAGGACGGCAAGCCGACCCGCGTCGGTTTCAAGATCGATGGCGACAAGAAGGTCCGCGTGGCCAAGCGTTCGGGAGAAGTGATCGATGGCTAAGTCCGCTTATGAGCCGCGGCTCAAGAAGGAATATGTAGAGCGCATCCGCAAGGCGATGCAGGAGAAATTCTCCTACGCCAACGAAATGCAGATCCCGCGCCTCGACAAGATCGTCATCAACATGGGTGTTGGCGAAGCAACCGGCGACTCGAAGAAGCCGACCGTTGCTGCTGCCGACCTCGCAGCGATTGCTGGCCAGAAGCCGGTAATCACCCGCGCTCGCAACTCCATCGCAGGCTTCAAGGTCCGCGAAGGCATGCCGATTGGTGCCAAGGTTACCCTGCGCGGCGTTCGGATGTATGAGTTCCTGGATCGTCTCGTGAACATCGCTCTCCCGCGCGTTCGCGACTTCCGCGGCCTCAATCCGAAGTCCTTTGACGGCCGTGGCAACTTCGCTATGGGCATCAAGGAGCACATTGTGTTCCCTGAGATCAACTACGACAAGGTTGATCAGATGTGGGGCATGGACATCATCGTTTGCACGACGGCAACTAACGACGACGAAGCTCGCGCTCTGCTCACAGAGTTCAACTTCCCGTTCCGTCAGTAATCCGTAACGACAAGCGTAAAGAAGGATAACTGTAATGGCGAAAACGAGCGCAGTTGAAAAGAACAAGCGCCGCCGCAAACTGGTTGCCTCGCAGGCTGCAAAGCGTGCCGCTCTGAAGGCGATCATCATGAACCAGTCTCTGCCGATTGAAGAGCGGTTCAAGGCAACCATCAAGCTGGCAGGTCTGCCGCGCGATGGATCCAAGACCCGCATCCGCAACCGTTGCGAAGTTACCGGCCGTCCGCGCGCCTACTATCGTAAACTTCGTATGTCGCGTATTGCGCTTCGCGAACTGGGCAACCTCGGCAAGGTGCCGGGCGTCGTCAAGTCGAGCTGGTAAGGAGACGGGCACATGGCAATGACTGATCCGCTGGGCGATATGCTCACCCGTATCCGTAACGGCGCGGCTCGCCGCAAGTCGAGCGTTTCGACGCCGGCTTCGAAGCTCCGTGCACGCGTTCTGGATGTCCTTCAGGCCGAAGGTTACATCCGCGGATACTCTGAAGTCGAATTCGGCAACGGCAAGTCCGAGCTGAACATCGAGCTGAAGTACTACGAAGGCGCTTCCGTGATCCGCGAGATCGCACGCGTCTCCAAGCCGGGCCGCCGAGTCTATGTCTCGGTTAAGTCCATTCCGCAGGTCGCGAACGGCCTCGGCATCACCATCCTTTCGACCCCGAAGGGTGTGATGGCCGATCATCAGGCACGCGAACAGAATGTTGGTGGCGAGATCCTTTGCTCCGTCTTCTAACGAAGGCGTAGCAGGTTCTCCATAGCGAACAGACAGGTATAAAAATGTCTCGTATCGGTAAGAAGCCCGTTCAGGTTCCGGCAGGCGTCACGGCAAGCGTTGATGGCCAGAAGGTAACGGCGAAGGGCCCGAAGGGCGAACTGTTCTTCGTTGCAAACGACGAAGTTTCGGTAAAGCTCGAAGATAATGCGGTTGTTGTTCAGCCGCTCAGCCAGAGCAAGGATGCTCGTTCGAAGTGGGGCATGTCCCGCACGATGATCGAGAACATCTTCAAGGGCGTCAAGGACGGTTACGAGCGCAAGCTCGAAATCAACGGCGTTGGTTATCGTGCGTCGATGCAGGGCAAGAACCTGCAGCTCGCGCTCGGTTTCAGCCACGACGTCGTCTACCAGACGCCAGAAGGCATTACGATTGCTGTTCCGAAGCCGACCGAAATCATCGTGTCCGGCATCAACAAGCAGCAGGTCGGCCAGGTTGCCGCGGAAATCCGCGAATACCGTGGCCCCGAGCCCTACAAGGGCAAGGGTGTCAAGTATGCCGAAGAGCGGATTGTCCGCAAAGAAGGCAAGAAGAAGTAAGGATCACGCGAAATGGCTAGCAGGAAAGATACTCTTGTGCGTCGCGCCAACCGCGTGCGCCGTCAAATCAAGGCGGTCGCCAACGGCCGCCCGCGCCTGTCGGTTCATCGCTCGTCGAAGAACATCTACGCGCAGATCATCGATGACGTTGCCGGCAAGACCCTTGCTTCGGCATCGACCCTCGACACGGATCTGCGGTCTTCTCTGAAGACCGGCGCAGACACGGCAGCCGCTTCGGCTGTCGGCAAGCTCCTGGCGGAGCGTGCTTCGAAGGCTGGCGTCAAGGACGTTGTCTTTGACCGCGGCGCCTTCATCTACCACGGCCGCGTCAAGGCGCTGGCCGAGGCAGCCCGCGAAGGCGGCTTGAACTTCTAAGTTCGTTGGCCCGGGCGTAACGCCCGGGCTTTTCAGCCGGTTTCGCAAATCTCCAGCCGTCTTCACCTCAAAAAGAGGGGAGGCGGTCTCGTCAATCTGCCGATTGCACCCGGAAAAGAAAAAGGAAGAGGACAATGGCACAAGAAAAAAGAGGTTCTCGCGAAGATCGCCAGAACCGCGAAGAGCGCGACAGCGAATTTGTCGATAAGCTCGTAGCAATTAACCGCGTCGCCAAGGTGGTGAAGGGCGGTCGTCGTTTCGGTTTCGCCGCTCTCGTCGTCGTTGGCGACCAGAAGGGCCGCGTTGGCTTCGGCCATGGCAAGGCACGCGAAGTGCCGGAAGCCATCCGCAAGGCCACGGAAGCTGCCAAGCGCGATCTGATTTTCGTCCCGCTGCGTGGTGGTCGTACCCTGCATCATGACGTTCATGGCCGTCACGGCGCCGGCAAGGTGCTGCTGCGTTCGGCCAAGCCCGGTACCGGTATCATCGCCGGTGGTCCGATGCGCGCCGTCTTCGAAACGCTCGGCGTTCATGACGTCGTTGCAAAGTCGACCGGTTCGTCGAACCCCTACAACATGGTTCGCGCAACCTTCGACGCCCTCAAGAACCAGATGCACCCGAAGGACATCGCAGCTCAGCGCGGCATCAAGTATGCAACGCTCCAGGCTCGTCGTGTTTCCTCCGGCGCTGCTTCCGAAGAATAAGGGAGCTGACAGATGGCTAAGAAAGAAGTTGCCAAGAAGACGGTTACTGTCGAGCAGATCGGTAGCCCCATTCGCCGTCCGGCCGTACAGCGTCAGACGCTGATCGGTCTGGGCCTCAACAAGATGCACCGGGTTCGCACGCTGGAAGACACTCCGTCTGTTCGCGGCATGATCCGGACCGTCCAGCACCTCGTTCGCGTCGTCGACGAGAAGTGAGGGGGATAAGATCATGAAACTGAATGAAATCAAGGACAACGAAGGCTCTACCCACAGCCGCAAGCGTCTCGGCCGTGGTATCGGCTCGGGCTCCGGCAAGACGGCCGGCCGCGGTGTCAAGGGTCAGAAGGCTCGTTCGGGCGTTGCCATCAACGGCTTCGAAGGCGGCCAGATGCCGATCTACCGTCGTCTGCCGAAGCGCGGCTTCAACAACATCTTCGCTTCGGAGTTTGTTGTCGTGTCGCTCGGCCGTATCCAGACGGCAATCGACGCCAAGAAGCTCGACGCTTCGAAGACCGTTGACGCGGCCGCTCTCAAGGCCGCTGGCGTCATCCGTCGCGAAAAGGACGGCGTCCGCGTTCTCGCTGACGGCGAACTGAAGGCGAAGGTTTCGATCGAAGTTGCCGGCGCTTCCAAGTCGGCGATCGAGAAGATCGAAAAGGCCGGCGGTTCGGTCAAGCTGCTCGCAGCTGCCGCTGAATAATATTACTGATGAACCGCCCGGGGTGCTTCACTCCGGGCGGTTTTGCTCCCATATGTGAGCCTCACGTCCGCAGCCGGCGAATCGCTCGCCGCGGCGGACATAGCGGAAACCACGGTGAGGCATCCGATTGCAGACACAATCGCGTCGCGTCCGGTTTTCAAGACGAAAAGTTACTCCTTCCGGAACGGACCGGGTGTTCCCGCTGATTCCGAGATTTGGTACGCGGAGAATTGCATGGCTTCTGCAGCGGAACAGCTCGCCTCGAACCTGAATTTCTCGACTTTCGCCAAGGCGGAAGATCTGAAGAAACGGCTTTGGTTCACGCTTGGTGCGCTTCTGGTTTACCGTCTTGGCACCTATATCCCGCTGCCCGGTCTCAATCCGGAAGCATTTGCCCAGGCATTCCGTGGCCAGAGCGGCGGCATCCTCGGCCTCTTCAACATGTTTTCGGGTGGTGCAGTTGAGCGCATGGCGATCTTCGCGCTCGGCATCATGCCCTATATCTCTGCTTCGATCATCGTTCAGCTGATGACCTCCGTCGTTCCGGCGCTGGAACAGTTGAAGAAGGAAGGCGAGCAGGGCCGCAAGATCATCAACCAGTACACCCGCTACGGCACGGTGCTTCTCGGCACGGCGCAGGCTTACGCCATCGCCGTCGGCCTCGAGAGCGGCAACGGCCTCGTCAACGATCCGGGCTGGTTCTTCCGCATTTCGACCGTCATCTCGCTGCTCGGCGGCACCATGTTCCTGATGTGGCTCGGTGAGCAGATCACGTCGCGCGGTATCGGCAACGGCATTTCGTTGATCATCTTCGCCGGTATCGTCGCCCACCTGCCGACCGCACTTGCCGGTACGCTCGAACTCGGCCGCACCGGCGCGCTTTCGACGCCGCTGATCCTCGCGATCATTATCATGGTCGTTGCCGTCATTGCGCTCATCGTCTTCGTCGAGCGGGCACAGCGCCGGCTTCTGATCCAGTATCCGAAGCGCCAGGTCGGCAACCGCATGTTCCAGGGCGACACCTCGCACCTGCCGCTGAAGCTCAACACTTCGGGCGTCATCCCGGCGATCTTCGCTTCCTCGCTGCTGCTGCTGCCGGCAACGCTTGCAGGCTTTGCCAACACGGCGACGCTGCCGGGTTGGGCGACGACCATCGTTGGTGCGCTTGGCCACGGCAGGCCGCTCTACATGGTTCTTTACGGAGCGATGATTGCGTTCTTTGCCTTCTTCTATACGGCGATCGTCTTCAATCCGAAGGACACGGCTGACAATCTCAAGAAGCACGGCGGCTTCATTCCGGGCATCCGTCCGGGCGAACGCACCGCTGAATATATCGATTACGTCCTGACGCGCATCACCGTCATCGGTGCGGTCTACCTGATCTTCGTCTGCATTCTGCCGGAAGTTCTGATTTCGCAGACCGGCGTGCCGTTCTACCTTGGTGGTACGTCGCTTTTGATTGTTGTCAGCGTGACCCTCGATACTGTAGCACAGATCCAGGGCCATCTCATCGCACAGCAATATGAGGGGCTGATCAAGAAGTCGAAGCTGCGCGGAGGAAAGAGGGGACGATGAGACTGATATTTTTGGGACCGCCGGGCGCTGGCAAGGGGACTCAGGCCAAGCTTCTGACGGAGAGATACGGCATTCCGCAGCTTTCCACAGGCGATATGCTGCGGGCGGCCGTTGCCCAGGCGACTGAAGTTGGCAAGCGCGCCAAGGCAGTCATGGACGCCGGCCAGCTGGTATCGGACGAGATCGTCAACGAAATCGTGTCGGATCGCATCGATCAGCCGGATTGTGCGAAGGGTTTCATTCTCGATGGCTACCCGCGCACGGTTCCGCAGGCGATTGCCCTCGACAAGATGCTGGAAAGCAAGGGGCTGAAGCTCGATGCGGTCATCGAGCTGAAGGTCGACGAGGCGGCCCTTGTAAAGCGGATGGAGAATCGCGTAGCGGAGACCATCGCTGCGGGAGGCGCGGTCCGTTCGGACGACAATCCGGAAGCCTTCCGGCGTCGTCTCGCCGAATATCGCGAAAAGACTGCGCCGCTGTCCGAGCACTATGCCGGTACTGGTCAGTTGAGAACGGTCGATGGCATGGCGGACGTGACCGCCGTCACCGCAGAGATCGAGAAGATTCTGGCTTAGACACTGGTCTTTGCCGAAAAGGGACCGCCGGGGAGTTGACTTTTCCGGCCGATTCCGCCAAAGACAGCGCCAACTCGCGACATGAGAGCGATCGGCGCGGTCTTCAAAGAAAATGAAGTCCGGGTGCGGTCGTTTTTGACGTGTCTCGAACCTCAATCAACGTGCGGCTCTTCGAGGTCGCGTAACGAAGCACCTATTGCCGGATGGCAACTGGAACGCAAGGAGAATAGACGTGGCACGTATCGCTGGCGTCAACATCCCGACGGCGAAGCGCGTAGTTATCGCGCTGACCTACATTCATGGGATCGGCCCGAAATTCGCACAGGAAATCGTCGAGAAGGTCGGTATTCCGTCCGATCGTCGCGTGCATCAGCTGACGGACGCTGAAGTTCTGCAGATCCGCGAAACGATCGACCGTGACTACCAGGTCGAAGGTGACCTGCGTCGCGAAACCTCGATGAACATCAAGCGCCTGATGGACCTTGGCTGCTACCGCGGCCTGCGTCACCGTCGTGGCCTGCCGGTTCGTGGTCAGCGCACCCACACCAACGCCCGCACCCGCAAGGGTCCGGCGAAGGCGATTGCCGGTAAGAAGAAGTAATTTCCCGAAAAGGGAGATTGGGAGGCTGGCGTCAGGCGCCGGCCTCCTTTTGCAGTTTGGTAAGGCGCTTGCCTGACCGCTGTCTGGCCGAATGGCTGGATGTTAAGTCCGAAGAGCGGGTATTCCGCTCTTCGGGGAAATGAAGATGCAGGGCGGGGGACGACAAATCCTTTTCCCGGTGGAGCCGCTGGAATTACGGCGGTGCAGAGATCTAAGAAAGGGATCCTATGGCCAAGGAAGCCACCCGCGTTCGCCGCCGCGAACGCAAGAACATCACGTCTGGCGTCGCACACGTCAATTCGTCGTTCAACAACACGATGATCACCATCACCGACGCACAGGGCAACGCGATTGCCTGGTCGTCTGCCGGTGCAAAGGGTTTCAAGGGCTCGCGTAAGTCGACCCCGTTTGCCGCACAGATCGCCGCTGAAGACTGCGCCAAGAAGGCTCAGGAACACGGCATGAAGTCGCTGGAAGTCGAAGTTTGCGGTCCGGGTTCCGGCCGTGAATCGGCTCTTCGCGCGCTGCAGGCTGCGGGCTTCATGATCACCTCGATCCGCGATGTGACCCCGATCCCGCACAACGGCTGCCGTCCGCGCAAGAAGCGCCGCGTCTGATCATATGCATTCAACATGCCGGTGAGGGTGCATCCGCGCTCTGCCGGTCTTCGGGGCTCGGTTGTCACGATTGGATGGTGGCAACGAACGGAAGGCAGAAAACATGATCCAGAAGAATTGGCAGGAATTGATCAAGCCGAACAAGGTGGAGTTCGTCTCCTCCGGCCGCACCAAGGCAACGCTGGTTGCGGAACCGCTTGAACGCGGCTTTGGCCTGACGCTCGGCAACGCGCTTCGCCGCGTGCTTCTGTCGTCGCTGCGCGGTGCTGCTGTCACCGCAGTGCAGATCGACGGCGTCCTGCACGAGTTCTCCTCTATCCCGGGCGTTCGGGAAGATGTGACGGACATCGTGCTCAACATCAAGGAAATCGCCATCAAGATGGATGGCGACGACGCAAAACGCATGGTCGTGCGCAAGCAGGGTCCGGGCGTTGTTACCGCCGGTGACATCCAGACGGTTGGCGATATCGAAATCCTCAACCCGAACCATGTGATCTGCACCCTCGACGAGGGCGCGGAGATCCGCATGGAGTTCACCGTCAACAACGGCAAGGGCTACGTGCCGGCTGATCGCAACCGTTCGGAAGATGCTCCGATCGGCCTGATCCCGGTCGACAGCCTGTACTCGCCGGTCAAGAAGGTGTCCTACAAGGTGGAAAACACCCGCGAAGGCCAGGTTCTTGACTATGACAAGCTGACGATGTCCATCGAGACGGACGGTTCCGTCACCGGTGAAGATGCGATCGCTTTTGCGGCCCGCATCCTTCAGGACCAGCTGTCGGTCTTCGTCAACTTCGACGAGCCGCAGAAGGAAGCAGAGGAAGAAGCAGTTACCGAACTCGCCTTCAACCCGGCGCTTCTCAAGAAGGTCGACGAACTGGAACTTTCGGTCCGTTCGGCCAACTGCCTGAAGAACGACAACATCGTCTACATCGGCGACCTCATTCAGAAGACCGAAGCAGAAATGCTCCGCACGCCGAATTTTGGTCGCAAGTCGCTGAACGAAATCAAGGAAGTTCTCGCTTCCATGGGCCTGCACCTCGGTATGGAAGTGCCGTCCTGGCCGCCCGAGAACATCGAAGATCTCGCCAAGCGTTACGAAGACCAATACTAACAGATAAAGGCAGCTTGTTCTGCCTTTCCCCGTCAAACAGCAGGTGCTTGCACCTGTATGTGCCAGGAAACGGCAGGCAAAGCCTGCATTGAAGGAGAATAGCCATGCGCCACGCAAAAGCCGGCCGCAAGCTGAATAGAACCGCCAGCCACCGCAAGGCGATGTTTGCCAACATGGCAGCTTCGCTGATCCAGCACGAGCAGATCGTCACGACCCTGCCGAAGGCCAAGGAAATCCGCCCGATCGTCGAGAAGCTCGTCACGCTCGGCAAGCGCGGTGACCTGCACGCTCGCCGCCAGGCGATCTCGCAGATCCGCGACGCCGCCGTCGTTTCGAAGCTGTTCGATACGATCGCATCGCGCTACGCCACCCGCAACGGCGGCTACCTGCGCATCATGAAGGCTGGCTTCCGCCACGGTGACAACGCCGCTCTCGCCGTCATTGAGTTCGTTGACCGCGACGTCGACGCCAAGGGCGCAGCGGACCGCGCCCGCGTTGCCGCTGAAGCTGAAGCTGCCGAAGCAGCCTAAGCCGATTCGAAGGCAGAAAAACAAAAGCGGCCGGGTGGTGATCACCCGGCCGCTTTTTCTATGGGCTGCCGTCTGACCGGCGCATTGGCCGCCTGACGTTTGCGGCGCAGATAGGGCTTGCGCACCGGTCGCCAGGCGAGCAGCACGGCGACCAGGCCGAGATAGAGCATCTGCTCGGGGCCAACGACCTTCACCGACATCGAAAAATGCAGGGCGCCGGCAGCGGCGATGACATAGGCAAGCCGGTGCAGCGTATTCCACCGGGTCCCGAGCCTGCGAATCGACCAATTGTTGGACGTCAGTGCCAGCGGGATCAACATCACGAGCGCGGCCATGCCGATGGTGATGAACGGGCGACGGCCGATATCGGTGAGGATCGCCGCGACGTTCAGCACCTGGTCGAGCAGCATGTAAGCGAGGAAGTGCATCAGCACGTAATAGAAGGCGAGCAGGCCGAGCGCCCGGCGGTAGCGAAGCCAATTGATGCCGAAAATGTCGCGGATCGGCGTGATCGCCAGGGTCGCGACGAGAAAGCGAAGCGCCCAGAGACCAAGCAGGTGCTCGAATTCCTTGACCGGATTTCCGGGGAGTTGCCCGGTGGCGCCGAGATAGAAGCCGTAGCCTGCCGGCAGCAAGCCGAGGCCATAAAGCGCCCATACCGAGGCTGAATGGTAGCGTTTCGGGAGGGCGGGCAGATGGACCATGATCAATAGTTCGCTCTCAGATCCATGCCGGCATAGAGGCTGGCAACCTCATCGGCATAGCCATTGAAGGGCAGGGTATCGCGACGATTGGAGCCGAAGAAGCCGCCGCCACCGATGCGGTTCTCCGTCGCCTGGCTCCAGCGCGGGTGATCGACGGCCGGGTTGACGTTGGCATAGAAGCCGTATTCGTGTGGGGCCGACAGGTTCCAGGTGGAGGGCGGTTGCGTTTCGGTGAGCGAGATCCGCACGATCGACTTGATCCCCTTGAAGCCGTATTTCCAGGGAGTAATGAGCCGGATCGGCGCCCCGTTCTGGTTGGGAAGGGTCTTGCCGTAGACGCCGACGGACAAGAGAGTGAGCGGGTGGCGGGCTTCATCCAGCCTCAGCCCTTCGCGATAGGGCCAGGGCAGCGGCTGAAAGAAGCCGGATTGGCCCGGCATCTCCGCTGGGCGCACGACCGTTTCGAACGAAACATACTTGGCGCTGCCAAGCGGCTCGACCCTGTCGAGAAGGGTCGAAAGCTGGAAGCCGGTCCAGGGGATCACCATCGACCATGCCTCGACGCAGCGCATGCGGTAGACGCGTTCCTCGATCGGGAACTTCAGCAGGTCTTCTAGCCCGAACTCCTGCGGCTTGCCGACGAGACCGTCGACCTTCACCATCCAGGGCGTCGGTTTGAAGTTGCCGGAATTGGCGGCGGGATCGCCCTTGCCGGTCCCGAATTCATAGAAGTTGTTGTAGCCCGTGACGTCGGCCTCCGGGGTCAGATCCTCGTCGACGACGTATTTGCCTTTCGGTGCGCTGAGCGCAGCCGCCATGCCTGAACTGCTTCCGGCGAGGAGGATGCCGCCGGCAGCGGCGCCCAGGAATGCGCGGCGGTTGATGAAGATATTCTCCGGGGTGATTTCGGAGGAAACGATTCGCGGCGGACGATAGGATGGCATGGTCTTATCCGAGAGTGGTTTATGAGCCTTGGCTTGTAAGAACTCAGCAGACTTTCGATCACCGTGAAAGGGGTGCCGAACCACGTTTTCGTGCGTGGCGCGTGAAGCCGGCAAGTTCGCGTATCTTGCGCCAACATTTGCCTTTTTTCCCGCGAAATCCTATCTGAACGTAGCCGCGACGAATAGGAGAATGCTTCACATGATCGTTAGTCAGAGAGCGCTTGCCGCGCTCGTCATTGCTGTTTCTCTTGCCAGTCCGGCATTGGCCGAGGAGGCCAAGACCGTTCCGCAGTCGCGCACCGAAATGCAGCTTTCCTTCGCGCCGCTCGTCAAGCAGACGGCAAACGCGGTCGTCAATGTCTACGCCGAACGGGTCGTCGAGCGCCGCTCGATCTTTTCCGGCGATCCCTTCTTCGAGGAATTCTTCGGCCAGCGGATGCCGAACCGTTCGGAAAAGCAATCCTCGCTCGGCTCCGGCGTGATCGTCGGCAAGAATGGCATCGTCGTGACGAACAACCACGTCATCGAGGGCGCCGACGACATCAAGGTGGCGCTGGCCGATGGCCGCGAGTTTCCCTGCAAGATCGTGCTCAAGGATGACCGGCTCGACCTGGCGGTGCTGAAGATCCAGTCGGACGGCCCGTTCGAGATCGTCCCGCTCGGCGATTCCGATGCGGTCGAAGTCGGCGATCTCGTTCTCGCGATCGGCAATCCCTTCGGCGTCGGCCAGACGGTGACGAGCGGCATCGTCTCGGCGCTCGCGCGCAACCAGGTCTCGTCGGGCGATTTCGGCTTCTTCATCCAGACGGATGCGGCAATCAACCCGGGCAATTCCGGCGGGGGCCTCATCGATATGAATGGCCAGCTCATCGGCATCAACACCGCGATCTTCTCCAAGGGGGGCGGTTCGAACGGCGTCGGCTTCGCCATCCCGGCCAATCTGGTGAAGGTCTTCGTCGCCTCCGCCGAAGGCGGTAACGGCACCTTCGTGCGTCCCTTCATCGGCGCAAGCTTCGAACCGGTGACCTCTGAAGTCGCCGAAGCCCTCGGCCTCAACCGCGCCCGTGGCGCGCTGGTGACTGCTGTCGTGGCGGGTGGCCCGGCCGAACAGGCGGGCATCAAGCCGGGACAGGTGATCACCGCCGTCAACGGCATCGACGTCGAACACCCGGATGCGCTCGGCTACCGCCTGACGACGGTGGGCATCGGTCACGAGGCGCATGTCACCGTGTCGGAAAACGGCAAAACCCGTGACGTGACGCTGAAGCTCGATCGGGCGCCCGAGACGTCGCCGCGCGACGAACGGTTGATCGAAGGGCGCAATCCCTTCGCCGGCGCGGTCGTCGCCAACCTGTCGCCGCGGCTTGCCGACGAGTTGCGCATGTCGACCTCGCTGCAAGGAGTCGTCGTCATGGAGGTCAACCGCGGCTCGCCTGCGGCACGCATCGGCCTGGAGCCGAAGGACATCGTGCGCTCGGTCAACGGCACCGCGATCGACACGTCCAAGACATTGGAGCATGTGATGGCCGACGATGCCTCCTTCTGGCGCGTCGAGATCGAGCGGGACGGGCAATTGATCCGTCAGTTCTTCCGATGAGCGATCTCTTCTCCGCCTCCGAACCTCCTGAGATGGCCTCGGCAAGACCGCTTGCCGACAGGCTTCGTCCGCGCACGCTTGCCGAAGTCACCGGTCAGGAACACCTGACCGGGGACGATGGCGTGCTGTCGCGCATGATCGCGTCGGGATCTCTCGGATCGATGATCTTCTGGGGGCCGCCGGGTACCGGCAAGACGACCGTGGCGCGGTTGCTTTCGGGGGAGGCAGGGCTCGCCTTCGAGCAGATTTCGGCCATCTTCTCTGGCGTCGCCGATCTCAAGAAGGTGTTCGAAGCGGCGCGTGCGCGGCGCATGTCCGGCCGGCAGACCCTGCTCTTCGTCGACGAGATCCACCGCTTCAATCGCGCCCAGCAGGATAGCTTCCTGCCTGTCATGGAAGACGGCACCGTCATCCTCGTCGGTGCAACGACGGAAAACCCGTCCTTCGAGCTCAATGCCGCTCTGCTGTCTCGCGCCCGCGTATTGACGTTCAAGCCGCATGACGAAGACAGCATCCAGGAGCTGCTATCGCGAGCCGAGCAGGCGGAAGGCAAGACGCTGCCGCTTGATGCGGATGCGCGTGCCAGCTTGATCCGCATGGCCGATGGCGATGGCCGGGCGGCCCTGACATTGGCCGAGGAAGTCTGGCGGGCGGCCCGGCGCGACGAAATCTTCGATGCGGCAGCACTTCAAAACATCGTACAACGCCGGGCGCCGGTCTACGACAAGGGCCAGGACGGCCACTACAATCTGATTTCCGCATTGCATAAGTCGGTACGCGGCTCCGATCCGGATGCTGCCCTCTACTATCTCTGCCGCATGTTCGACGCTGGCGAGGATCCGCTTTATCTTGGGCGACGCCTGGTGCGCATGGCGGTCGAAGACATCGGCCTCGCCGACCCTCAGGCGCTGGTGATCTGCAACGCCGCCAAGGACGCCTATGATTATCTCGGTTCGCCGGAGGGCGAGCTGGCGCTCGCCGAGGCCTGCGTCTATCTGGCGACCGCGCCGAAGTCGAATGGCGTTTACACTGCCTACAAGGCGGCGATGCGCGCTGCCAAGGAAAACGGCTCGCTGCTGCCGCCGAAACACATCCTCAACGCACCGACCAAGCTGATGAAAGGCGAAGGCTACGGCGACGGCTATCGTTACGATCATGACGAACCGGATGCTTTCTCTGGCCAGGATTATTTTCCGAAAAAGATGGGCCGCCAGACCTTCTACGACCCGCCGGAGCGCGGCTTCGAGCGCGAAATCCGCAAGCGGCTGGAATGGTGGGCGAAACTGCGCCGGGAGCGCACTGCTCCGTAGCGCCTATCCGGAAAAGCGTAAGACCGCTTCCCTTTGCGAAATTCCTGGCTCGCAGGAACCCCACTTGTTTTCAAGCAATGCGTGAAACGATCTAGCTTTGCCACCGGTGCAAAGCTGATCTGTCCGTGGTTGCCTTGCTGTCGGCACCGGTGTGTGGGATAGAGCCTGCATTGCAGACGGCTGCACGGTTCGCAAAGTCGATACCGAACATCCGCGGGGACGGCCTCGCTCCAACCTTGGGAGTTTGACATGGCCTGGTTCCTTCTTCTGCTTGCCGGTGTCCTCGAAATCGGCTGGGCAATCGGTCTCAAATACACGGATGGCTTTACGCGCGTCACGCCGACGATCCTGACCGTCGGGTCGATGATCCTCAGTGTCGTGCTGCTCGGTCTTGCCGTGCGCAGCCTGCCTCTTGGCACGGCCTACGCGGTCTGGACCGGCATCGGCACCGTCGGCACCGTCATCCTCGGCATCTTCCTGTTCGCGGAGCCCGCGACCTTCATCCGTCTCGGCTGCATCGCGCTCATCGTCAGCGGCATTGCCGGACTGAAGCTCGCTGCCTAACGCTGCGTACTGCATTGCCGTAGCGTCAGGCTCTCGAAGCGGCGGCCATAGTTACAAATGAAGCGGGCTGCGCGTCATGAAGGACGCGCAGCCCGCAATCGTATTCAGCGATGTGGCGTTCTCGTTTAGCGCAGGGCGTCGAGCACCGCCGCGGTCGCCTGCATTTCCTGCCAGCGGTTCTCCCGCCGGCGGAAGGCCTCGTCGTCGGTTCCCCAATGCTCGATCTGCCAGTCCTCGTCCACATGCGCGGCCGTCCAAGCCTCTTCGGCGGAGAGCCTGCCCGAGGCGAAGGCGAGCGCCAAGAGGGCCGAGCCCGTCAGGCTCGTCACCGTGTGGACGCAGGTGAGGCCGAGCGGCGTCGCGAAGGCACGCAAGCCTTCCGCATAGGCAGCGAGTGCTTCTTCCGGCTGTTCCTGATGGATCACGCCTTCGGCAAGGATGAAGCGGGCGCCGAGCGTTTGTTGTGCCCAATCGAGCACTGGATTCCAGATTTCGTTCTGGCGCGCGACGAGACCTTCCGGACTGTCGGCGCGGTAGCAGAGCATATCGGTTCCGGCGAAGCGCAGGATGTCATCGAAGACCGAGCGCTGGTCCTTGGCGACGCCGTCGAGTGCCGTGTTGACGATGCGGGTGACCGGCATCTGGCCGGGGTCGATGACCGCGGTCTGTGCCTCCCATTCGGCGGCGAGAATCTCCGCGAGCTTGCGCGTCGGCACGGCAAGCGGCTGTTTTGCCGGCGTGCGCACCGTCCGGCCATCGAGCAGCACGCTGTGCGTATCGCCGTCGACCGCAGCGACACTGACCTCTTTGTAGAAGCGCTTCGGCAGCGGTTTCAGCATCTGGATCTGTGCGCGGCGGACCGGATCCTCGTGGCTCATCGCACCGGTGAGTTCGTCGCGAATATCAGGCATGATTGTGTTCCATCCATTCAATGATGTCAGCCGGCGTCTGGGCAACGAAATCCGCGCCTGCCTCGATGAGGTCAGGGACGGATGCATAACCCCAGGCGACGCCGATGGCGGCGGCACCGGCTGCCTTGGCCATCTGCATGTCGTAGATCGCGTCGCCGATGACGACCGTATCCTTCGCATCGATGCCGGCTTCCGAGCAGCACTCCGTCACCATTGCCGGATGCGGCTTGGAGGGGCAATCGTCGGCCGTACGGGAAACGAAGAAGATGCTGTCGAAGCCGTGAGTTGCCGCGATATGGGTCAGGCCGCGCCGCGACTTTCCGGTGACGGCACCGATCAGCAGTTCATGGCGCGACGAGAGCGTCTGCATCATGTCGGCGATGCCCGGAAACAACAGCTCCTGGAAGCCGGCTTCGCCGCGCACGCCTGCGAAAATCGCCTTATAGTGTGCCGTCATCGCCAGCGCCAGGTCGTCCACGTGCTCGCGGCCGAGCAGGCGGGCAATGGCGATGTCCAGGGTCAGGCCGATGATGCCCTTGGTCGCCGAAAGGGGCGGGCGCTCGCGGTCGAAGGCCTGGAAGGTGCGCGCCATCACTTCATGGATCAGGCCACCGCTGTCGACCAGTGTCCCGTCACAGTCGAAGAGAGCCAGTTTCATCAATCTTCCTCGTTCGCAGCATTCTCGTCGAAACCGAGCAGGTTCCAGCTCTGCACCATGTGCGGCGGCAGCGGTGCGGTCACCTGCAGGCGACCGCCGTTCGGATGCGGGATGTCGATGTGCCGGGCATGCAGGTGCAACCGGTTCTGAATACCGCCCGGGAACGACCAGTTGATGTCGGCCTCGAAATATTTGGGATCGCCGATGATCGGATGACCGATATGGGCTGCGTGCACGCGCAGCTGATGGGTGCGGCCGGTATAGGGCTCCATCTCCAGCCAGGCGAGGTTCTGGCCGGCCTGTTCGACGATCCGGTAGTAGGAGATCGCGTGATCGGCGCCCTCGTCGCCATGCTTGGCAATACGCATGCGGTCGCCATCCGGCGTCTGTTCCTTGACGAGCCAGGTGGAGATCCGGTCTTCACGCTTTCGCGGCACACCTTTCACCAGGGCCCAATAGGTCTTCTTGGTGTCACGCTCGCGGAAGGCGGCCGTCAGTTGCTGGGCAGCACCGCGGGTGCGGGCGATCACCAGCACGCCCGAGGTGTCGCGGTCGAGCCGGTGCACCAGGCGCGGTTTTTCACCCTTCTGGTTGGTCCAGGCCTCGAGCATCTTGTCGATATGACGGCTGACGCCGGAGCCGCCCTGGACGGCAAGGCCGGCCGGCTTGTTCAGCACGATGACCTTTGCATCCTCATGCAGCACCATGCGCGACAGAAGCTCGCCATCCGGAGAATGCCTGAGATCACGGCCACCGATCGGGCCGGTCTTGGTCTCCTTCGGGTCGACGCCGAGCGGCGGAATGCGGATCGTCTGGCCGGGCTGGACGCGGGTGTCGGATTTGGCGCGCGCGCCATCGACGCGAATCTGGCCGGAGCGCAGGAGTTTCTGCAGCGGACCGAAGCCCAACCCGGGAAAGTGCACCTTGAACCAGCGGTCGAGACGCATGCCGGCCTCGTCACCATCCACTTGTCTGTGTTCTATACCTGCCATTTGAGCGAACCTGCCTTCCGTTTCCGCAGCGTCGCGCGTCAGTCCGAAGCTCCTGCGGCTGGGATGGACGCAAGAAAACGCTTCAGGCGCGCAAAGGCTGCCGCAATCCTTTAGCCGCTGCATGATAATGCCCTCGAAACGATGACGGTCGAGGACCAATGCAGCACGCGCCGCGTTTCTCTCTGGAGACGCAGCGCCTGTAGGAGCAGCCTTTAGACTATTGCGCGCACCAGAGCCAGCCCGCTGAAGACCGCCAAGATCGAAAGCGCGACGCTGGCGATTACATAGATGACGGAAAGCACGACATCGCCGCGCTCGGCCAGCGTGATTGCATCCAGCGAGAAGGCGGAGAAGGTCGTGTACCCACCGAGGACGCCGGTGATGAGGAACACGCGCATTTCCGGCGACGCGCCGAACTTGCGCATGATCATCTCCACCAGCAGGCCGATCAGGAACGAGCCTGTGACGTTGACGCCGAGGGTGCCCCACGGGAAGCTGGGCCCGAAGCGGTGGATAGCCCAGAGCCCGGCGAGGTAGCGCAAGATCGAGCCGATCGCGCCGCCGGCGCCGACGAGAAAGAGGTGGGTCATCAGTCGCTCCGCGGTCAAATCGGCTCAGGCCAGCCTGTCGGCATGCCACTTCAGATGATCGTCCATGAAGGTCGAGATGAAGTAATAGGAGTGGTCGTAGCGCTCATGCATCCGCAGCGTCAGACCGATGCCCGTGCCCTTCACGGCGTCTTCGAACAGCCAGGGGCGCAGTCCGCTTTCGAGGAAGCTGTCTGCCTTGCCCTGGTCGACCAGGAATTCGGGGAAGCGTGCGCCATCCTGGACGAGGGCGCAGGCATCGTATTGCCGCCAGGCTGCGCGATCGGTTCCAAGGTACTTCTCGAAGGCGCCGATCGACCAATCAGCGGTCGACGGCTCGACGATCGGCGCGAAAGCCGAGCAGCTCCTGAAGCGGTCCGGCTGCTTGAGCGCGATCGTCATCGCGCCGTGACCGCCCATTGAATGTCCGAAGATCCCCTGGCGGCTCATGTCCATGCGGAAGTGCTGGCTGACGAAGGCGGGCAGCTCTTCGGTAATGTAGGTGTACATCTGATAGTGCTCGGCCCAGGGCTTCTCGGTGGCGTCGAGATAGAACCCGGCGCCTTTGCCCATCTGCCAATTCGTCAACTCGTCGGGGACGTCGGTGCCGCGCGGGCTGGTATCCGGGCAGACGATGATGAGGCCGAGCTCGGACGCCATGCGCCGGTACTCGCCCTTCTCCATGACGTTCGCGTGCGTGCAGGTGAGGCCGGACAGGTACCAGACGACCGGCCTCGGTTCCTTGATAGCCTGTGGCGGTACGAAGACGGCGAAAGTCATCTCGCCCTTGCAGGCCTCGGATTCGTGCGAAAAGACGCCCTGCATGCCGCCGAAGGCGGTGTTTTGCGAAAGGACTTTCATGGGATGCTCCTTGGATAATTATGCTCAGCCGGCAAGCTGCACGGCCGCGTTCACGGCGGCGGCGACGAGCACGGTGTTGAAGAAGAACGAGACGATGGCGTGCATCAGGTTGATGCGCCGCATGGTCGTCGTCGTGATGGCGACATCAGATGTTTGCGCCGTCATGCCGATGACGAAGGAAAAATAGAGGAAATCATAGCCGCCAGGATCAGGGGTCCCGGGAAAATCGAGGCCGCGCGCCGGCTCCGCTGCCTGCTTGGTCTGGTCAGCCACCCAATAGACATGGGCATAGTGCATGGCGGCCATCATGTGGATGGTCGCCCAGCCGAGCACGACGGAGGCAAAGGCGAGGGCGAGCGCCAGGGCGGATGCGGTCTGCTGGGCATTGAGCGCAAAGAACAGCGAGACGAGCGCGGTTGTGGCGGCGCCGAATGTTACAAGGAAGATGACGGCTTCCGGCTCGTCGGTGTTGCGGGCATGCGTTTTCAGGTGTCTGCCCGTCATCATTCGCAGGCGCCGCCAGCTCATGAAGAGATAGACGCAGAAAAAGGTGATGGCCGCGGCCACGAGGACAAAGGGGCGCGCAACGAACCAGAGGGCTGGTACGGTCAGAGCTCCGCAGAAGAGGGCGGTGTAGAAGGGCCAGTGCCTGAGCTTTGTCGTCGCTTTCATTGAAATGCCCTTGCGATTGCGGTTGCCCGCAGGATTGCTCGTCGCGCTGTCATTTTTTCGACTGGCGTGCGAGTCGGTCAAGTGTTTCAAGAAAGGCAGAGCGATCCCGTGGGGTGAAGGCGGCGTTGTAGCCCTTGCTCTCGCCGGTTTCGCGCAGGTGTTGGCCAAGATCACGCATGGCGGATGCCATGCCGATATTGCTCTTGTCGAAGAGGCGGCCCGATGGACCGGTGACCAGTGCGCCGGCGGCAACGCAGCGCGCGGCCAGCGGCACGTCGGCGGTGACGACGATATCGCCTTCATGCGCCCGTTCCGCGATCCAATCGTCCGCCGCATCGAAGCCCGCCGAGACGATGACGTTGTGCACCATCGGGTCGCGCGAGGGACGCAGGCCGGAATTGGCGACGAAAGTCACCTCTATTCCATGGCGCTCGGCCACCTTCAGGATTTCCGCCTTCACCGGGCAGGCATCGGCATCGACATAGATCATCTTGAATCAATTTCTCAACGGACTGAAAAAGCGCCGGAAATCAATCGACTCCGGCGCCGTTCTGAATCGGATTGTGAGCAATTCCAGGAAAAGTGCGAAGCGGTTTTCCGTCCGGAATTGCGTCATTCAGGTTGTGAAGCAATTCCGGGCATAGTTTGAAGCCCGGAACTGCGCCACCTGGCGCTCAGTAAAGAACGACCGAGCGAATGCTTTCGCCGGAATGCATCAGTTCGAAGCCCTTGTTAATGTCTTCGAGCGCCATGGTGTGGGTGATCATCGGATCGATCTCGATCTTGCCCTCCATGTACCAGTCGACGATCTTCGGCACGTCGGTGCGGCCGCGGGCGCCGCCGAAGGCGGTGCCCATCCAACTGCGGCCGGTGACGAGCTGGAACGGCCGGGTGGAGATCTCCTGGCCGGCACCGGCGACGCCGATCACCACCGACTTGCCCCAGCCGCGATGCGAGGCTTCGAGCGCCTGGCGCATCACCTTGGTGTTGCCGGTGCAGTCGAAGGTGTAGTCGGCCCCGCCGATCTGGTCGGCGCCGCGCTTCGTCATGTTGACGAGATAGGGCACGATGTCGTCGCCGACCTCCTGCGGGTTGACGAAGTGGGTCATGCCGAAGCGCTCGCCCCAGGCCTTCTTGTCGTTGTTGAGGTCGACGCCGATGATCATGTCGGCACCGGCAAGCCTAAGGCCCTGGATGACGTTGAGGCCGATGCCGCCGAGGCCGAAGACGATCGCGGTCGCACCGATCTCCACTTGTGCCGTGTTGATGACGGCACCGATGCCGGTGGTGACGCCGCAGCCGATGTAGCAGATCTTGTCGAAGGGCGCGTCCGGGTTGACCTTGGCGACGGCGATCTCCGGCAGCACCGTGTAGTTGGCGAAGGTCGAGCAGCCCATGTAGTGGTGGATCTTGTCCTTGCCGATCGAGAAGCGCGAGGTGCCGTCCGGCATCAGGCCCTGGCCCTGCGTCGCGCGGATCGCGGTGCAGAGATTGGTCTTGCGGCTGAGGCACGACGGGCAGGAACGGCACTCGGGGGTGTAGAGCGGAATGACGTGGTCGCCCTTCTTCACCGAGGTGACGCCCGGGCCGACGTCGACGACGATACCGGCGCCTTCATGGCCGAGGATCGCCGGGAACAGCCCTTCCGGATCGGCGCCCGACAGGGTGAAGTCGTCGGTGTGGCAGATGCCGGTGGCCTTGACCTCGATCAGCACCTCGCCGGCCTTCGGGCCTTCGAGCTGAACCGTCATGACCTCGAGCGGCTTGCCGGCCTGAACGGCAACGGCGGCGCGTACATCCATTTAATTTCTCCCTTGAGCAAAAATGGTTTCGGGCCACCAGGACGGCGGCCCGTTGGAATCGGTAATAGCTAACGAATGTTCTGTTGAACGCGATTGAGTTCCATCTCAAGAGCCGCGATGGCCTTGCCGGTCTGCTCATGCAGCTTCTTGACCAGTGCAAGCTGCTCGCGAAGACCGTCGCGCTCGTCGTCGCACGCGTCTGAATCCGGGGCCTTGCCGAGGCCGGCAATCAGCCAGGCGGGCGTAACGCCCAACACGCCGGCCAGCAGGAACAGCCGGTTCGTCCGGGGTTCGGCGCGATCGCGCTCCCAGGCCGAGACCGTTTCAGCGCGGACCCCAAGCTGGTCTGCAAGATCCTTGGTGCTGAGGTTGGCGGCATCGCGCGCCCTCCAGATGCGTCCACCCAGCGTGTCACCGTCGCTGGTGTCTCGCAGGCGGGCAATCATCGTTTCGGTGGACAAGCGCATGGATATCTCCTTTGCCACGGTTACGTTCAAAGGTCCCGGACATCAGGCAGACCGCCGCTTTTGATGTCCGGGGCGGAAGATGGTCCTGAACTTATAGGCATTTGGTCGGCGAGGGACCACCCCGAAGCGCCAAAAACACCGTCAATTGCGGCTTACTGCATGTCTCCTTAAGTCGACCTCGCTTTGAGGACGAAGACATGCAGAAAATCAAAGTGCCACAGCAACCTTTGCGCGTCTGATAAAACGCCCGACCGTTGAAAACCACAGCGTTGCCACTAATCTGCCGCGGCCAACCGGAGCTTGCCCATGACCGACGCCCGAACCGCGGCTGCCGAGCCTGCCAATACCGTCATGCAAGGCGTCGCCATCATGCTCTTTGCGATGGTCATTCTGCCCGGCATGGATGTGATTGCAAAATATATGGCCGTTTATGAAGGCATGTCGCCCGGCCAGGTAACCTTCTATCGCTTCTTCTTCCAGTTGGTGGCTACGTTGCCCATGCTTCTCGGCGCCGGTGGCCTGCGGGCGCTGAAGCCGAAGCGTCCCTGGGCCAATCTGCTGCGCGGCGTGCTGCTGGCGACCGCGGCCTTGTTCTTTTTCATTTCCGTGAAGTACATGCCTTTGGCCGACACCTTTGCCATCTACTTCGTCGAGCCCTTCATCCTGACTTGCCTTTCGGCCGTGTTTCTCAAGGAGAAGGTCGGCTGGCGGCGTTGGCTGGCGATCGTCGTCGGCTTCGGTGGGGCGATGATCGTCATCCAGCCGAGCTTCGCGGTCTTCGGCGTGACGGCGTTGCTGCCGGTTGCCTGCGCCTTCGTGTTTGCCTGCTATCTGCTTCTCAATCGCGCGGTCGGTACCGGCGACTCGCCGCTGACGATGCAGACCATCGCCGGTATCGGCGGCACATTGATGATGGCGCTGGTGATCCTGATCGGTAACGGCATGGGGAGTGCGGACTTCGTGCCGTCCTTACCCAAATCGGCACTTGGGTGGACGCTGGTGGTCGTGCTCGGCACGCTCTCCGGCTACGGCCACCTGCTCGTCGTCAAGGCCTTCAGAGCGGCGCCTGTTTCCTTGTTGGCGCCATTCCACTATTTCGAGATCGTCACGGCGACAGCGCTTGGCTACCTCATCTTCGGAGACTTTCCATCGCTCTCCAAATGGCTCGGCATCGCCATCATCGTCGGCTCTGGCCTCTTCATCATCTGGCGCGAGCGGCAGGCGGGGCGACGGGCCGCAAACTAGGCGGAATTAGGCTCCGTCGGTTGTCGTCGGGCCGAACACGCTCTCGAAGGCTTCGCGCAGACGAATGTCCACGTCCGGCATCATGACCGGCAGACCAAGGTCGACGAGACTCGTGACACCATAACCGCGGATACCGCAGGGCACGATGCCGCCGAAATGGTCGAGGTCGGGATCGACGTTCAGAGCGAAGCCGTGGAAGCTCACCCATTTGCGCAGGCGGATCCCGATTGCGGCAATCTTGTCTTCTGCCATGGAGCCATCCGGCAGGGCTGGCTTTTCCGGGCGGCGAACCCAGACGCCGACCCGATCTTCGCGGCGCTCGCCTCTGACATTCATGGAATCGAGCGTGGAAATGACGACGCTCTCCAGCGCGGCGACGAAGGCGCGCACGTCCTGTTTCCGGCGCTTGAGGTCGAGCATGACGTAAACGACGCGCTGTCCCGGACCATGATAGGTGTATTCGCCGCCGCGACCTGTCGCGAAAACCGGAAAGCGGTCTGGCATCACCAGGTCGGCAGCATCGGCGCTGGTTCCGGCCGTATAAAGCGGTGGATGCTCGACCAGCCAGACGAGTTCGTCCGCCGTTCCGGCCGCGATCGCGGCGGCTTCCTGCTCCATCAACTCGACGGCCTGTGGATAATCGACCAGTTCGGAGGCGATCCGCCAGCGAACCGGCGGTGATTCCGGAGGGGCGAACATGTCCTGGCTCAGATTCTCACGCTGCATTCGCTCGGTATTCCTGTTTTTCAGAGCTTGTACATGGGACGGCGTGAGACAAGAGTCCAGCGTTTCCACGGCTTCCCGAGCGGGCTGTTGAAATAGTTTCATTTCCCGTCAAATTTCTGTCGTCATCCTCTTGTGCCCCCCAGGGGCTTTTGCTACATGCAGCCGCGTCGGCGCAAGTCGGCATCTACCACGATGCGGTCGTGGCGGAATTGGTAGACGCGCAGCGTTGAGGTCGCTGTGGGGCAACCCGTGGAAGTTCGAGTCTTCTCGACCGCACCAAAAGAACCCGGCTTCGGCCGGGTTTTTTGTTTTTTTCCTCAGCTCAGCGAGATGGCGTTTAGCCTGGGATCGGGTCTTTGACCGATATATTCGCTGCACGTTTCCGCTCAAGAACAGGCGTCCAACATGGCGGAAGCTCGTTCGTCTTGCTCGCGATTGGTAGGGGCCTGCCGCGATCCAAACGGCCGGTCTCGGCGCTATGGCTGATAACGTGCGTGCGCACTTGGTCTGCGAGAGGCGGCCGGGCACGGCTTCTTCACACCGAAAAATGCGAAGGCTGCTGCGTTCCGTCGCGATCATTCGAATTGTGCACAGCCGTCCCTTGTGCACCCCGGGGGCTTTTGCTAAATGCAGCCCCGCTGGCGCGAGTCGGCAGCTACCACGATGCGGTCGTGGCGGAATTGGTAGACGCGCAGCGTTGAGGTCGCTGTGGGGCAACCCGTGGAAGTTCGAGTCTTCTCGACCGCACCAAATACCCGGCTTCGGCCGGGTTTTTTGTTTGTAGATCCAACAGTAAGCGTTGAACGCGCGTGGACGGACCTGTGCCGGCCCGTTGCGTTCGTCTGCACCGTCGATCGCAACGGGCCTTTCAGGTCGAGCGCGACTCCACGGCCCTCGTCAGCCGTTGCCGGCGGGCCCACTTTGGTCCACGCGGCGCCGGACGAGCTTGTAGCTGTGATCGGGCTGAACCTCGTAGGTTTCGTAGACCATCTGCCCTTCATACATGAAGCGGTTCTGGACCATCGTGCCGGGAGCGGCCTGCGTCTTTCTCTTGCTCGCATTCTCGCCGTAGGTCAGGCTTTCGGGCAGGGGTTCAAGGCTCTGTTGGGCGCTGTTGCAACCGGCAAGAGCCAGGAGGCCGATGACTGCAAGATATGTTGGCTTCATTGTCAGATCCTTGGTGAAGTCACTTGATACTGTCTGCGGGGCACGGCTCTAGCCGCGTGTCTGTTCCCTTGTCAGTTTTTCGAATTTCTTGATCGCCCGATCGCGTTTCAGGCGCGAGAGGCGTTGGGTCCAGAATATGCCGTCCAGCTGATCGATCTCGTGCTGCAGGCAAATCGCCATCAGCCCTTCGGCCTCTTCTTCCATTGTTTCACCGGAGAGCGCCTGAAAGCGAACTCGCACCGCTTGCGGACGTTCGACGTCTTCCGTGACCCCTGGCATCGAAACGCTGCCTTCCGCATGTTTCATGAGCTGGGTAGAGTGCCAGACGATCTCCGGGTTGACGTAGATCCTAACGCCGCTCTCCTGGTCGAGTTCGATCACGGTCACCCGCTGAAGGACACCAATATGCGGGGCGGTGATGCCGATACCCGGTGCCGCTCGCATCGTGTCGAGAAGATCGGCCGCAAGGGCCTCGAGCGTCGCGTCAAAGCGGGTGACGCTGTCCGCCTTGCGGCTCAACATTTGGTTTGGAAAGCGGACAATGGGACGGATCGCCATCAGATATTCCTCGGCTGCAGCGGTCTTGGGCGTTCGTCCCGTTGAGGAACGCAGGAGACGCCGTAAACCTTGAGCTGCTGTTTCGCTCGCTGAAATCGATTCCGGCTTCAGGGAACGAAGAAAAGTGCTAACCGATCGTGCGGTCGATGTCGACTGCATCGAGATACCGCCGGTTTCTCATGTATTTGCAACAGCTTGAATAAATCTGTTGTCGCCACGCGCGGGGTGGTAACTGTGCTGTGGACCTCGGCGGGGCTTTGCGGTAGCAGGCTCTAGAGCCCGACTCCGGACCACGGCGGCGGAAGAAGGCCAGCCAACCGTCAGTGACGCATTCTTTCCGGTCTGCAAAGATGGCCACCGGAAAGCAGCAATCGTTTCGAGGGCGCCCATGAGCAATATCGGCGACGACGACAGCGGTCTCGAAGACGTCAAGACCTTTGACGGTTCGGACATCTATGCCGACGACGGTTCGGTCCGTTCCGATTTCCTCATGCATGTCGGCGCGGCGATTGCCGATCGCGACACGATCTATCTGCGCCAGCACGTTGCCGGCCTGCATTCCTCGGAACTCGGCGACCTGCTCGAGGCGATCCAGCCGGAGCAGCGTCTGGCGCTGGTCTCGCTGCTCGGCAAGGAGTTCGACCTTTCGGCGCTGACCGAGGTCGACGAGGCGATCCGTCTCGATATCGTCGATCATCTGCCGAACGAGCAGATCGCCGAGGCTATCGGCGAGATGGATTCCGACGACGCCGTCTACATTCTCGAGGACCTCGACCAGGAAGACCAGGACGAAATCCTGGCGAAGCTTCCCTTCACGGAACGGGTTCGTCTGCGCCGCTCGCTCGACTATCCCGAGAGCACGGCCGGCCGGCGCATGCAGACCGAGTTCGTGGCGGTGCCGCCGTTCTGGACCGTCGGCCAGACGATCGACTACATGCGCGAGGACGAGGACCTGCCCGAGAGCTTCACGCAGATCTTCGTCATCGATCCCACCTTCAAGCTGCTCGGCGCCGTGGACCTCGATCGCGTGCTGCGTACCAAACGCTCGGTCAAGGTCGATGCAATCATGCACGACACGAGCCACGCCATTCCTGCCGAAATGGACCAGGAAGAGGCAGCTCAGCTCTTCGAGCAGTACGACCTGCTCTCCGCGGCGGTGGTTGACGACAACGGTCGGTTGGTCGGCGTTCTCACCATCGACGACGTCGTCGACGTCATCCAGGAAGAAGCCGAGGAAGACTTGCTGCGCCTGAGCGGTGTCGGCGACGAAGAGCTGTCGGACTCGGTGGCGGAAGCATCGCGCTCGCGCGTGCCCTGGCTGTTCATCAATTCCATGACGGCCTGCATTTCCGCTTCGGTCATCGGCCTATTCGATGCGACCATTCAGCAGATCGTGGCGCTTGCTATCCTGATGCCGATCGTCGCCGGCATGGGCGGCAATGCCGGTTCGCAGACGATGACGGTCACCGTGCGTGCGCTCGCGACCCGCGGTCTCGATATTCACAACGCTCCGCGCATCATCCGGCGCGAAGCCGGGGTGGGGCTCCTCAACGGCATGATCTTCGGCGCGCTGATCGGTTTGGTGGCCGGTCTCTGGTTTCAGGATCCGAACATCGGCGGCATCATCGCTACTGCGATGCTGATCAACATGATGGCCGCAGCGCTTGCCGGCATCCTCGTTCCGCTGTGTCTGGACCGCTTCGGCGCGGATCCGGCCGTCTCTTCCGCCGTCTTCGTGACCGCCATTACGGATATCACTGGCTTCTTCAGTTTTCTCGGCATTGCCACCTGGTGGTTCCACGTCACGTAAGCGCCGTTGTTTGACTTTTACGTCAAGGTCAACGATAGTGGATTTGCGAAAAATCATGGAATGGCAGCGTGAATAAATATTATAGCATCACCGAATTGACGCGGGAATTCGGCATTTCCACCCGAACGCTGCGGTTCTATGAGGACGAGGGCCTCATTCATCCCGAGCGCCGCGGCCGTACGCGGCTGTTCCGACCCGCGGATCGGCGGCTGATCCAGGAAATTCTGCGTGGCCGGCGGATCGGCTTTACGATTGCCGAGATCCGCGAAATCATCCAGGTCTACAAGGACCCGCCCGGCGAGATGGGCCAGCTTCGCCTGTTGATGAGCCGCGTCGAGGAGAAGCGCGAGGAACTTCGCCAGAAGCGCAAGGATATCGAAGATACCCTGGCAGAGCTCGACAATGTCGAAGAGGCGTGCCTCACGCGTCTGGCGGAGATTGGCGTCGGCACCTGATCCGCCAATGCATTTGAGGAATTTGAAGGGTGGCGTCTGCGCCGCCTTTTTTGTTTGGCCATTCCGGCCTGCCGGCTCAGATCCAGCGGCTGGTGTGCCGGCAATAGCGCTCGAACTCGAAGCCGAAGCGCGACAGCAAGTGCCGCTCTTCATTGCGAATGGCAAAGAGCGTCGTCAGCATCACCGCTGCGATCGCCGTGATGAAGAACCACGGATTGAGCGTCGCTAGGCCAAAGCCGACCATCATCAAAGTATAGCCGAGATAGATCGGATTGCGCGTGAAGCGGAAGGGGCCGTAGGTGACAAGGCAGGTCGCCGAGCGGTAAGGCATGACGGCCGTGTGGCGGTCGAGCAACGTCTTGACCGCCCAGAGGTCCAGCCAGATGGCCGCAACGATCAGTATGCCGCCGATGATCCAGGGAAACCAGCTATGTCCATGTGCCACCGGGATGGGGGAATATCGCCCCAGAACAAGGGCCGCGAGCGTGGCGACGCCGTAGAGCAGGGCGGGCCACGGGAAGGTCAGCGGCTTGGCACGATAGGCATTCATGTCCTAGTCCCCTGATTGCACGTCCATTGTGCACTGTCGCGCGATTCGCGCAATGCGTTCATCGGTGCTGACGTTGATCTCTCCCCTGTTCAGATCGTCGAACAGGTTCTGCTGTACCAGAAGGTCTAACGTACAGCCGCAGAAGGTCTCGCACGGCACGGCTGGGTTGCCCTGGTTGCAGGCCGCGACGCAATTGCTGCGGTACGCCTGTTTGGGATCCGGCAATGTCGGCGGTGAGATCAGCGAGAAGAGATAGACCAGTCCGATGAGCACGGGCTGGTGAATGAGGTATATGGCCAGACTGTGACGGCCGCCGAAGACGAAGGGCTTCATCCACAGCTTGCCCTTGTCGCCTGTGGATGGGCGGATTGCCAGGGCCGCAACGAGCCGCGCGTGGAAGAGCTTGGCTGCGGCAAGGCCGAGCAGGAATGGCCCGAGCCACGGCAGCAGCGGCACGTAGTCGTTGGAGCGCGGCAGCGTTTCGGACAGTCCGACCCACCAGAGCCAGGGTGCGTCGAAGGCCGCCGAGCGCAGATAGAAGGGGGCTGCGATGGCTGCTGCAGCCGCAACGAGGGAGACGACGGCGGGAAGCCGCAGGAAAACGAGGCCGATCACGCTTGCGGCGGCGATAGCATGCAGGATGCCGAAGAAGATGAACGTGTCCGGGAACGCGAAATAGGTCGCGATGGTAATCAGCGCCGCGGCACCGGCGATCTTGGCGAAGCGGCGCATGAACGCGTCGAAGCGCAGATTCGGCCATTGTCCGAGCACCAGGCTGTAACCGGCGAGGAACAGGAAGCTGCTGGCGATCAGCCGGGCGAAGATCTTCCAGCCGCCGGTGCCGGCGGTTCCCGCGGCAACATAGCCGAAGAACTCGAGATCCCAGACGAAGTGATAGGTTGCCATGGCGAGCAGCGCCACGCCGCGCGCGAAATCGATGAAAGCGAGCCTTCCCCGTGCGGCGGGTTGAGCCGGTATCTGTGTTGCCGGTGAAGTCATGTTGCTGTCGGACATGGGCATTCGCCATCCTGTGGGCGTGAGGAAGAGTGACAGGCTTGGCTTGCGCCAAACACGCGTCGCTGGTTGATGGTGGAACTGAGTAGGCCTGACTTGTTTCTGTTCGGCGCGAAAGGCGTGCGTGCCGTCAGGGCGCTGCGTCCTGCAGCAGCGCCGCGCGTGCCTGCGAGTAGAACTGCCGGCGGGTCAGCACGAAGATGACGAAGACGGTAAGCCCGACGAAGACATAGGGGCTGACGAACCAGCCGAGATAACCGATCGACAGGAAAATCGCCCTGAGGCCGGCGTTGAAGTGCTTGGCGGCCAGCACGTTCATACGGATCGCCCGTTCGGCCGCTCTCTCGGCCGCCCGCGGATCTCGCTGCATGTCGGCGGTCATCGGAATGCCGCCCATCAGGATCGAGCAATAGTTGAACAGCCGATAGGACCAGCCGAACTTGAAGAAGGAGTAGCCGAAGAGGCAGGTGAGGCCGCCAACCTTGAGCTCGAATGCGGTGCGCCCGCCATGGAAGACATAGGGCATGTCCGCGAAGATCATCTGCGCCTGTTCGGTCGCCCCCAGCAACGCGAAGCAGCCGCCGAGCGCGAAAATCGTCGTCGAGGCAAAGAAGGCGGTGCCGGCCTGAAGCCCTGCAATGATCTGCGTGTCGATCATCTTCAGGTCGCGGTTCAGCGAATTGCGGATCCAGCGGCCGCGATGCTCGTTCATGAGGCGGGTGAGACTCACACGCTTGAAGCCGCGCGAGCCGTCGGTCGCCCAACTGAAGCCTGCCCAAAGCAGGATGAACACGACAAGCGCTATGTAATCTTCGAAGGTCATACACGTGTTTTTGGCATGGCTTTTGGAAATTGCAAGGTGGCCGCGGCGGCGTGGGAATCGGCGGCGCGTCAACTACTGTGATGAAATTGCGGCGGAATTTCTCTCCGTCGCCGCCGGTCGACTGCGCGGTTTTCACCAGTTTGGCGTTTGGTGCGACAAGGCCAGGACACCTTTTCGCCACATTTCCCCATTGCGGATTTACGTTTTCTTCAATATGCATGGCCCCAGACGCGGGGCGCGCCATATGTGCTGCCCGCGGCCGTTGAGAGTATTTCGGAGACATCATGGACAATACAATTCAGAAGTCTTGCTGGGGTGTGACTGCTCGCGCCGTAGCTGGTTTCGCTGGCGTTCTTGTTCTTGCTTATCTTTTCGGCGGCCTTTGATATCTAGTATCTAGAAAAGTCCACTGATTGTCGGCGCGGCTTCCCAGGAGCCGCGCCGTTTTGATTCCAGATGGCCAGAGCGCCTGCGCACGGCAATGTCGCACGGATGGGATCGAATGTCGGTTGATCGCCTGACCGTTCGCTATGGGATCGCATAGGCTTCGTTCCTATATTTGGTGCGGATTTCCTTAAATCGGGACCGATCTGAGGATAAAATCGTCCAGCAAATATGAGGATAGCGCGCCGGTTCGCACGGACCGTGAAGCGTGATATCGAGGCAATCGTGAATGCGGCGTTCAGGCGGTCATGCCGGTGCGCTGCGGGTCAGTCTCCGGGGCAGGCAGCTTATGTTTCTTTCCGTCTTCGACGTGTTCAAGATTGGTATCGGGCCTTCGAGCTCGCACACGATGGGGCCGATGTCGGCCGCCAACCGCTTTCTCGATCTCATCTTGTCTGATGACTGGCCGCGCCCGTCCCATGCTGCCGTTGCGGCGATCAAGGTCAGCCTGCATGGTTCGCTTGCCCATACCGGCATCGGCCATGGAACGGGCAGGGCGGTGATCCTTGGCCTCGTCGGCGAACGCCCCGATCTGGTCGACCCCGATCGCATGGACGCGTTGATCGACGAGGTCGAGCGCAGCGGACGCATTGCGCCGCCCGGACATCCATCCTACGAATTCCAGCCGAAGACGGACCTGATCTTCGACAAGAAGGTGCCGCTGCCGGGCCACGCCAATGGCATGTCCTTCTCCGCCTTCGATCGGGATGGCAGGCTGCTTCTGAAGCGGATCTATTACTCGATCGGCGGCGGTTTCGTCGTGACCGATACGGAACTCGAGGCCATGCGTGCCTCGAAGAACAAGGCGGCTGGCGTCAAGGTGCCTTTCCCGTTCTCGACAGCCCAGGAGATGCTGGACATGGCGGCCCGCTCGGGCCTGACGATCGCCCAGATGAAGCGGGCGAACGAAGAAGCGACCATGTCGCCGGACGAGCTCAATGCCGGGCTCGACCGCATCTGGGGCGCGATGAGCAACTGTATCGACCGAGGGCTGAGCCAGGAGGGCATCATGCCCGGCGGCCTGAAGGTCCGCCGCCGTGCCCGCTCGATCCACGACAAGCTGCAGGAAGAATGGCGCTCCAACAAGACCAATCCGCTGCTCGCCAACGACTGGCTGAGCGTCTACGCCATGGCGGTCAATGAAGAGAATGCCGCGGGCGGCCGCGTCGTCACGTCGCCCACCAACGGTGCCGCCGGCGTCGTTCCGGCGACGATCCGCTACTACATGCACTTCCATGATGATGCCGATCAGGAGGGCATTCGCGACTATCTGCTGACGGCTGCCGCGATCGGTGGCATCATCAAGCACAACGCCTCGATTTCGGGCGCAGAAGTCGGCTGTCAGGGCGAAGTCGGTTCAGCGTCCGCCATGGCGGCTGCGGGGCTTGCTGCCGTCATGGGCGGTACGCCCGAGCAGATCGAAAATGCCGCTGAGATCGCACTCGAGCATCACCTCGGCATGACTTGCGATCCGGTGGCCGGCCTGGTTCAGGTGCCGTGCATCGAACGCAACGCGCTCGGCGCGGTCAAGGCGGTGACGGCGGCGTCGCTGGCGCTCAAGGGCGACGGCAAGCATTTCGTACCGCTCGATGCCTGCATCGAGACGATGCGCCAGACCGGCGTCGACATGAACGAGAAGTACAAGGAAACATCGACCGGCGGTCTCGCGGTCAACGTCGTCGAATGTTGAGCCATACAGCGCCGCGCGCCTCTTAGGGCGCGCCAAGATCGCTGTATCACTTTGAAGCGCTGCATAATTTTGTCCCTAAATCGATCCCGGTTTAAGGAATTATGCAGTGGCGGTGATTGTGGATGAACAGCGTCTGGCCGCTTGACCGCAACGGCCGGACGGGTGTTCAAAACAGCTATGTCTCTGCATCTCATAAAGCTCTGCGTCGGGGCGGAATCGATCGATGACCTGCGCGAATGGGTTTCGCGCAAGGCGATGGCCGCCATGGCCGCCGGCCTTGAGCCCCATTCGTTTCACACGACCCGCATGGTGCCCAAGCGCATGGAGGAACTGCTGGACGGCGGTTCGCTCTACTGGGTCATCAAGGGGACGGTGCAGGCGCGGCAGCCCTTGATCGGTATCGAGACCTTCACGGATGGCGAGGGTATCGGCCGCTGCAATCTGCTGCTCGGGCCGGAAGTGGTTGAGACGGAGCTGCAGCCGCGGCGCGCCTTCCAGGGCTGGCGCTATCTCACCGACAAGGACGCGCCCCGCGACCTGGCGTCGCTTTCCGGCGGTGGCGCCGATATGCCGCTCGAACTGCGCCGCGAACTGGCGGAGCTCGGACTTCTCTAGCGCCCCGTGCGTCCGGATGACGCTCTACGGTTGCTCTAGCTTTCAACTTTGAGGGTGCGGCGAACCGCCAGCCGGATGGCTGGTTGGGGGTATTCTACGACGCATCGTCGCAGCGACACTGCTGAAAGCACAAAGGCGGCATAGGCCGCCCTTGCAACTTCGCGAACTTTCAAGAGATCCGCATCTTCAAGGGATGGCGGCGGTTCGGCCCCGTCACGTGAAGATGAATGCCGGCGCGCGGCTGCGTCGATCGCCAGGCGCGGGCTCCGTGCGTCAGGAGCATCCCGACCAGATCGCGCGTCTTCGCCTTCGATCTGTTGAGCCCGAGATCGGCAATGCGCATGGCCGCCTCGTGCAGGGGATGCAGGTTGATACGCGACGGCTTAGCGCGCCGTCCCGGCAGCGGGGTAACACCCGGAACGTTTTCGTTTATCGCCATGATTAACCTCGTTACGCTGTACAAATCCGAGGAAGGCGGCCGGAAAACAAACACATCCGGCCGCCAAAACTTTTACCTTACTGCTGGCTCGCCCAGCAGGAGATGCCTTTCTTCTTCAATGCCTTGCAGGCGTTGACGGCTGCATCCTGGTCGTCGAAGCCGCCGAAGCGCGCGCGGTAGACCTGGCCGAAGGCAACCGTGAAGGGCTTTGCGTTCTGCAGAGCCTTGCCGCCCTTGTCCTTGGCATTGCCGAGAAGGGTCATGGCCTGATCCTTGTCCGGCGTCGCGCCGATCTGGATCACCCAGCCTTGCGGCTGGGCCGGCATCGGCTCGGCCTTTGCGACCTCGACCGGCTCTGCCTTTGCGCTGGCTTCGGCCTTCTTCGGCACGGAGTTGGTGACCTGGGTGTCGATCATGCCGGCGGCGACCGGCTGACGAAGCTTCAGGCTCTGCGCATCGAGCGTGTTGGGAACGATCTTCGGCGAAAGGACAGGGTTGTCGGATGCGCGCGCGCTGCCGGCATAGGCCATCTGCACGCTGCCCGCGCTCTCGCCGTTGTAGCGGAAGTCCGGAACCGGGCCGGTGTTGGGCAGGTCATGGCCGCTGGCGGTCGCGGCAACAACGGGCGTCTCGGCAACCGGCGCTGCCGAAGCGACCTCAGTTTCTTCGGCCGGAACCGGAGCCGACTTGGTTTCGGCAATCAGGTTGCCGTCGCCGCGACGGGACGCTGCGGGCATGTACTTGGCGACCAGTCGGCGCATCTGCGCGTCGCGGCTGCCGCCGGAGGTGCCGCCCATGACGACAGCGACGATGCTGCGGCCTTCGAGCTGAGCCGATGTCACCAGGTTGAAGCCGGATGCGCGGGTATAGCCGGTCTTGATGCCGTCGACGCCGCGTACATTGCCGAGCAGGCGGTTGTGGTTGCCGATTGTCTGCCGGCCAAACTGGAAGCTGCGGGTGGAGAAGTAGTCGTAATATTGCGGAAAGTGCTGGCGAAGCGCGAGGCCGAGGCGGGCCTGGTCGCGCGCCGTCGTGCGCTGTTCCGGGTTGGGCAAGCCGTTTGCGTTGCGATAGGTCGTGCGCGTCATGCCGAGCGCGCGGGCCTTGTTCGTCATCATGCGGGCAAAACGCTGCTCGGAACCGCCGAGATATTCACCAAGCGCCGTCGCCGCATCGTTGGCCGAGCGGGTGACGAGCGAAAGGATCGCCTGCTCGACGGTGATCGACTGTCCGGCGCGGACGCCAAGCTTGGACGGCGGCTCGGAGGAAGCGTTCTTCGAGAAGGGAATGGGCGTCGATTTCGTGATCCGGCCGGCTTCGAGCGCTTCGAAGGTCAGATAGAGCGTCATCATCTTGGTGAGCGACGCCGGATAGCGCAGTTCGTCGGCGTCCTCGCCATAGAGGATCTTGCCCGTCTTCGCATCGATGACGATGCCCGAATATTTCGGATTGGCGTAGTTCGAGGAGGCCGCGAAAGCCGGTGCGGCAAGCGTGACCGAGGCAATGGCGCCCGCAAGGACGACCCGTCCTACCATCTTTGAAAGAGCACCGAACGGGCGCTTCGCGAGATCAAAAAAACCGGATTGGGACACTACGCTACTCTTTATTCTCATGTCATGGGGTTGTCCGGACGCCGCCTCCGGGAACGACCGTTCTCGAGACAGTATCGGCATAGCGTTACCAATCGGTTTATGATGAATGATTGGTTTCCGGAATCGAACGCATTTGTACAAGGGCGATGCCGGTGTTGCGCAATGGCGCGGCGGGCTGCCTGCACCACGCCAGTTAGTCGAAATCAGGGCACGAGGCGGCTTTTGACGAAGGTCGCGATCGCTTGGTCGATTTCGCGCCACTGCGGCAGCAGCCTGTTCGAGAATCGGTAGAGCACGACGAGATCCTTTCCGGCGTGAATGTCGCGCTGGCAGTCGGCGCTGGTCGAGATGGCTTGTAGGCCGGGCTTGAGACAGCGCACCACATAGGGGGACTGCGCAGGCGTCTCAGCGGTCAAGAAGACTTCGCCCGCATAGCTGGATGTCGCTTTGACTGCGTGCTCCGTCAGGCCCGCAGGGCCAGCCGTGGGCGCGCCGTCGAAGACCTGCGCGTAAATCGGCTCGAGTCGCCCGGACATGTCGCGAGACATCGTGCTTTGCGAAATCTGCAGGAAGATGAGCTTTTCGGGTGCGTCGACATTGTTGAAGAGTTCCCGGCTCCGATCGCTGTAGCCTTCGAGCCCCGGCCAGGTCAGGTAAAGATCGACGCGCTCGGCGATCGAGGTGGCGCGCTGAGCTTCGAAGCGGATCATGTTTGCGGGAAGGCGCAGGTGATCCTGGCCGATGAAGATGTCGAAAACCTCATTGCTCGCGGTGTGGCCGGCAAGGGCGAGATTTTCCCCGAACCAGCGCCCCGCAAGCGAGATGGCGGCCGTCAGCGTCGCGAGCACCATGACGACTGCCGTCACCCGGTAAACGAAGCCGGACGACAGCAGCGGTTGGAGGTCCGGTTCGTGAGTATCATTTGAAGTGCTGCTCATCGTTGGACTGTCCCGTAGCGCCGAACCTGGCGGTCCAGTGATCGGCTTACGCTTTCCTGCACATCGAAGGATGGACGATGTCGCTTGCCCGACGCTGGTCGAGGATGGTTAATTTTCGATGAAGGCGTCTTCCGACTGCCAGGGCATGTCGCGCAAACGCGCGCAGCGGTTTGCGATCAAAAAACTAAAGTGCAAGCGCGAAGCTGAAAGATCGCGATGCGCTTTGGCGCACCAAGGATGTCGCTGACAAAAATGCCGGTTCCGAGGGACGCGGAACCGGCCGAGGCCCGGTCTGGACGGGGATAGTATGACCGGAGCCCTGTAATGACGGAGGCTGCTGCGGCAGGCGCGCCGCCTCCCAAGTCTTCCAAGATTACTGCGTCCGTACACTGCCGACGGCGACGGTGCGGCCGTCCTGGAGTTTGACCCAGCGACCGGAGTGTTCGGTCGACTGGCGCTTGAGGTAGGTGTATTCGGTGTCCGACCACAGCAGAACCTTGTTGCGCATGTTGTCGAGAATGAAGTCGCCGCGGTCGGTGCGCACGGTCAGGACGGCATGGCCGTCGCCATTCGGCTGCAGCACGACGGTGATCAACAGATCCGACGGGGAGAAGCCATCCTCGATCAGCTTGCGGCGCTTCAGCAGAACGTAATCTTCGCAGTCGCCAACCGTCTCCGGGTAGGACCACTTTTCTTCGACACCGTGAATCTCCATGTCGGTCATGGGCGTGATCGCCTGATTGACGTCGTAGTTAACCTCGAGAATCTTTTGCCAGCCTTCGCGCGTCAGCACCATCGGGCCGCCGTCCTTGCCGTTGGAGGCGCACTCCGACGGATAGATCTTGCAGAACTCGTAGTGACCGATCGGCGGGTTGGTGGCGCCGGTGACGACCATGTTGGCCGGAAGCGCCTGCGCCGTTTCGATCAGGCCGGCGGTGAAAAGAACCGCAACCGCGATCATCTTGGTGATTGTCTTGAGCATGATTGTCTCCCCGTTGTGGTTCGACAATGGCACATACGTTTTCATCGATCGCGAACTTGCGAACTAAAAACAAGTACAAATGAAAGTCGTATAAGAATAAAATAAGAATAGATTTTGATCTTTATTTAAATCGAATTTGACTCAAATTTTATTGATTTTCCAGCGGAATGACCGTCCGTTAATGTTTCCTTGACCATGTAAGTGATTGTAATCAATCGACCCATGCCGAGCCGCGGGCCGACCGGCGCAGCGGCTACGGGAGAATGGCGGGCGCGATGTGTGGCGCGCGAGGCGAAATCCGACGATTGTGTCGACGTTTTTCGACTTGGAATATGCGTCGCGCCTTGAATTTGTTCGAGAAAATATTTGCGACTGCCGGAAGCCGCGGTCGGGTCGTGATGTTCCGAAATGAGGCAGACTCGGCCTCGAAACGATTTCGATCGGCTGAGCTTCAACGGCAGCTTCGTTGCGGCCTATTGGGCAGATCTACTGTGAAGGCCGAGAATCAAGGCATGTCGCGCAAAGATGCGCGGCTTTGCGATGCCGACACGCGAAATATCAAAGACTTTGAGGGCAGGAAGCGAAACCGGTAGTTCGCGAGGCGCCCTCGTTTCGTGCGGCAGGATCGGGCCAGCGAACTTGATCTTGGAGTAGGGCAGGCGCGATGGCGCGGGCGGGCCTCAGAGGAATTCTGTCAGCGCTTCGCGGGACTGCACGCCCGAGAACTCGATGGCGCAGCCTTCCTGGAAATGGCGAACGATCTTGCCCTTCATGTTGCCGAGCATGACCGGGGTTCCGATCGGCGGGCGGTTCTCGATGTCCACGGCAGCGCCGGAGAGTGAGAGGTCGATGATGCGGCAAGGGAATTTTTCGCCGGTGTCGAGCGTCAGCTCCGTAGACGTCTTGCGCGGTGCAAGGCGATCGTGGCGCCGGTCCTCCGGTAGTCCGAGTTCATGTTTGTTGGCGATCCAGGTGAGTTGCGCGGCCAGCTTCTCGCGCTTGCGCTCGGTGGCGTTGAGCTGAATCACAAAGGCATCGTCGGCAACGCGCGACACCGTGCCCTCGAGGCGACCGACATGGTCGATATAGGCGATGATACGCTCACCCGCCCGCGGCCGTGCCGGTGAGGAAAACAGGACGTCGCCGGGCGACATGTCGACGGCGGTGCAGTCATATTCGTCGTGATTGGCGAGCATCAGCCGTCCAGCAAGATTCACCGAAACGCGCTGGAACGCACCTTCGTGATGCGGCTTCGGAGCGGTATTCTGAGTGTGCTGGAACGAGAACATGGTGACTCTGCATGACGTATTTCGGCAGGCAGAGTTTAGGACGTTCGGGTTAATAGAAGGTTCGTCCTCCGGTTGGTCCAGGTGGTCAGCCCGGGACAGCGGCGGCGATCAGCCGCGACGCCCGCCCTCCAGGATGCGGAGATGTCGGACCCGACGGAACTCGCCGAAAACTCCTTCGCCGCCCTGTGAATCTGCGCGGGGCGGGACATATTCCGTCGCCTGTTCTTCGCGAAACACGGCTGTGCGATCGGGATCGAGGATTTTCATGCCGGTGACGTCAAGGCCTTCCACCGACGTCGCATGCAACCAGTACGGGCGGGAAAGCGGCGAGAGTGCACCCAGGATTCGGTCGCTTGCACCTTCGGTCGAGGCGAGCGGCAGCAACAGCGCTTCGACCTCGATCTCGCGCGCATCGGCGGTACGGCCCCTGGCGGACAGCATCACCGGCACCCGGTGTGTCATCACCTGGCCGGCCATGCGCTGCGCCTTGGCCGCCTGCGCGTTCAGCCAGAGCAAGCCGAATTGCCGCCCGCGCAACTCAAGGCCGAAGAGGGCGCAGACATGGGTTCCCGCCAGACGAAACGAGATGCCGGCGTTGCGGTCACGCTCGAGAATGAACAGGTTGGGGAGCAGCGTGCGGATGTCCCCCGGCTCGAGTTCGTCCCGACGGGGAAGGTCGCGCTTGCCGCGAATGGTGTTCCAGTATCGGAAAAGCTCCGTGCTCGTATTGCTGCGCATCTTTGCGTTCATTCCATTTCTGCGAGCCGTCTGTGCCGGTCTGGCACATGTTTGGCCGTTCATCGCGGTATTGAGATCAATGGAGCGAAAACCATGCCAGCTCGAAATTAAGGTTAACGAACGGTTTCGATTGCACGCGGGCGCCGCGACTGGCACTGGAAGACATGACTTCACGAAGCGTTGGCTTCGGCACTTGAACTGGAGCTCGGATTTGAGCTTGGCGACCGTTCAGTTTTTACTGGACGGTCTTTTTTTGTTTGCTTATGGCTGGGCGCCCCCAGTCCGGTCCGAATCCGGCGATGTCATGCCATCGCCTCTATCGAATTCGATCGAACGGACCAATCGATGGAGAAAGCAGCAGCCATGGAACGAGATCAGACGGCAACGCCGCCGGAGACGGACCGGGACAGCGCCGCCGGTCCTTCGCGTGAGCCTGCCTTCAATCTGCCGGCCGGACTGACCGGCATCCTGCTGTTTCTGATCGCCATTCACGCCTTGCGCACCTATGTCCTGACGCCTGCGATCGATCAGGAGATCATCTTCAACTTCGCCTTTTTGCCGGCGCGCTACGATCACCCCTTGGCCGAGCAGGGGCTCGCCTGGCTGTGGAGCCCCATTACCTATTCGTTCCTGCACGGGAGCTGGGAGCACCTGATCTTCAATATCTTCTGGATGGTCGCCTTCGGTGCTCCGGTCGTACGCCGCATCGGCATGGGGCGGCTGGCGGTGTTCTGGTGCCTTTCGGCTGCGGCCGCCGTTGCGCTGCACACGGCATTTCATTGGGGTGAGATGATCGTGGTCGTCGGCGCTTCGGGTGTCGTTTCCGGTTTCATGGGCGCGGCGGCGCGCTTCGTCTTCTCGCCAAGTGGACGGATCAGCCGGCAATTTGCCCATCTCAACCGACGGCTGCCTGTCAGCGAATCATTGGCAAATCGCTCTGTTCTGATCTTCACCGGGATCTGGTTCCTCACCAACTTCCTGATCGGGCTTGGCATGTTCACGCCTGGCGGCGCGGGCAGCATCGCCTGGGAGGCCCATATCGGCGGTTTCCTTTTCGGCTTTCTTCTCTTCGGCCTTTTCGACCCGCGCGACTGACGGCCGGGGAAAGATCGGCGCACGGCGCTGCTGAGCGCTTGATTTCCCAAGGGTGCTGGCGCACCATTTGCTGCGGTCGCCGATTGTCGAGAGGCAGGCGGCCTGTGAAGGCCGGGTATCGAAAGCCCATTCGCGTCTGAGGAGCACGCGGGCAGGCGATCGTAAGCGGCCAGGGTGCAGGTTCCATCGCCCGACCGTACCGCACGAGAGACGGCTGGACCTTCCCTGCCGACCCGGTGTTGTCGCAACGGGAGATGTGCGCATGTCAGTAAAAGCAATACTCGATGAGAAGGGCCGCAATGTCGTAACGGTCGGCCCGCAGATGCCAGTCCAACAGGCTGCCATTCTCTTGCGTGACAATCATATCGGTGCGGTCATCATCGTCGATGCGGACGATCAGATCGCAGGCATCCTCACCGAGCGCGACATCGTCGCAGCGATCGCCAAGCAGGGAGCCACCTGTCTCGAAAGGCCGGTCGCGGCCGTCATGTGGCAGAACGTCTATAGCTGCACCGAGGAAATGTCCGTCCAGGCCCTGATGGAAATGATGAGCAAGCTCAGGGCCCGTCATCTGCCGGTCGAAAGAGATGGCCGCCTCGCCGGCATCGTTTCGATCGGAGACGTGATCAAGCACCACATCCGTGCGATCGAGCACGAGACCGAACAGATCAAAGCCTATATCGCTGGCTAACGGGTAGGGCGGCCCACGCCGCCCTCTTATCCGCCTCGGATACGTCGTCCTGCTTGTAGCGACGACGCGCGAAGCGGTTCTTCGGCTTCGCGAAGGGGTTCCTTCAAATGAGCAATGCCCCGCGCCATCACCGCGGGGCCAACGCAGAAGATTGATGGGATGCGCGTCAGCGCACGAGCGCGTCCTGCATTCTGCGGATTTCCATGAGCTTGGCCTTCGCTTCGTGGTAGCCGCGGTCGATCGCCTCACCTGCACGATGAAACTCCGACAGGCCGATATCGTTGAGCTTGGGGTGCAACGCCAGATCCGGCGGATCACCGGCAAGGCGGGCCCGCGAAATACGATCCTGGATGATATTGAAGGCCTGAACCATCACGCCAGTCATGCCGAGGCGGGAGTGATGGGTCGCTTCCTTCTCATGTGCATCAGGCGTTTCCATCCCAGCGCTGTGCTTGACGACGGCGGAGCGGCCATAGAGGTCGTAGTTCAGGTTGACGGCGACGACGAGTTGCTGCTCGTGAGCGCGGCAGACCGAGACCGGGACTGGATTGACGAGCGCGCCGTCAATGAGCGTGCGCCCGTTCGCCTTGATCGGTTCGAAGATGCCGGGCAGCGCGTAGGAGGCGCGGATCGCGGTGATGAGCGATCCCTTTTCGAGCCAAACCTCGTGACCGCTATGCACTTCGGTCGCAACGGCGATGAACGGTCGGTCGAGACCTTCGATGCTGAGACCTTCCAGGTGCTCCTGCATGCGTTTGGTCAGGCGGAGACCGCCGAAGAGACCGCCGCCGCCAATGGCGAAGTCGAGCAGGCCAGCGATCCGCCGAACGGTGAGGGAGCGGGCGAAGGCCTCGAGTTCGTCGAGTTTGCCGGCAAGGTAGCAGCCGCCGACGAGCGCGCCGATCGACGTGCCGGCAATCATGCCGACTTCGATGCCTTCCTCGTCGAGGGCGCGCAGCACGCCGATATGCGCCCAACCGCGGGCGGCGCCGCCCCCAAGGGCAATGGCGATCTTCGGTTTTTGCGGGGGTGTCGCAGGTTCTGGCGGCGTTGTTGAAATCGATGTTCCGTCCAAGTCGGACGGATCTGTAATTTGGTTGCTACGCGTAAAAGTCCAGTTCAACATCCGGCACCTCCAACACCGCCGAATACTCCGCAGCGCGACACGTCGATGAGAATGCGCGAAGATCGCTGTGGCAATTCATCATTGACTTAACTTCCCAGGACCGAATTCGATCCTGGAGAGAGGCATATTGATGCGCGCGTCTTGGGAGGCTTCGCCAAGCCGGCGCAGGTGCCGGCCTCGTCCTATTCCATTGCTGAAAGACTGGCACCGTACTTAGGTATATCACCGATCCCGTCGCCGATTGCGGCATGACCGATAAATATTGGATACAGTTTGCAATACAATCGGGAACGTTGCCGCTCCCCCCGTCGCGCCGCATCCTTGCTTGAGGATTAGGCGCTCGCTTGGTTTCCAAATGATAAATATAGCATGTGGCCGCATCAAAAAGATGCGCGATTCCTAATTTTTATCGTAGATTTCGGCAGGGTCGAAGTGCCTGTGGTCGTCGGTGATTGTGACGATGGCCTGGCCGCTCTCGACGCCGACCGTGCGATAAAAACAGGACCGGCGACCGGTGTGGCAGGTGGCGTCGTGACCGCCCACCGAGACCTTCAGCCAGATCGCATCCTGGTCGCAATCGGTGCGGATCTCCTTGACGGTCTGGAGGTTGCCGGAGCTTTCGCCCTTCTTCCAGAGGCTCTTGCGCGAGCGGCTGTAATAGTGCGCGATACCCGTCTCGATCGTCAGCGCCAGGGCCTCGGCGTTCATATGGGCAACCATCAAGAGTTCGCCGTCCCGCACGTCCGTGACGACAGCGGTGATCAGGCCCTTTTCGTCGAAACGGGGCGTGAAGGCCGGTCCGGATTCCAGCTCGGCCTTGTTGGAAGAGGGGGCGTCGAAGATGAGCGTCATGGAAGGCTCCGTCTGTCGGAGCCTTACTTGAAGCCCCTGATCATGGTCATGAACCGCGCCTGTTCGGCCGGTTCCGTTTGGAACGTACCCGTAAATGTGGTGGTGAGCGTTGTCGAGCCCTGCTTCTGCACGCCGCGCATCGCCATGCACATATGTTCGGCTTCGATCATCACGGCGACGCCGCGCGGGGCAAGCGACTCGTCGATCGCCCGGGCGATCTGCGCCGTCATCGATTCCTGCGTCTGCAGCCGGCGGCCGTAGATATCGACCACGCGGGCGATCTTCGACAGGCCGAGCACGCGGCCATTCGGCAGGTAGGCGACATGCGCCTTGCCGATGATCGGCACCATGTGGTGTTCGCAATGGGAGTAGAACGGGATGTCCTTGACCAGCACCATGTCGTCGTAGCCGGCGACCTCTTCGAAGGTCCGGCCAAGCACGTCTTCGGCGGCAAGATCATAGCCGCTGAAAAGCTCGCGGTAGGACTTCGCCACGCGCGCCGGCGTGTCCCTCAATCCTTCGCGCTCCGGATCGTCGCCGGCCCAGCGCAACAGAACGCGTACGGCTTCCTCCGCTTCCTTCTGGGTCGGGCGGCGGCTCGCATCGTCGAGCACAGGAAAATTCTTCACTATGGCATCCATAATGGCCTCTTTGAGCAATACGGGATTGCTTGACGTTTTATCTTTCGGACAACTCGCCACTGGCCATTCGCCTAACCCTGCAGGCTTGGGTTCCGTTGGCGGGCTCCGGGGCTTTCGGGTCCTGGCTTAGCAGTGCACTGGACCTTCCGGCACGGTTTCCCAAACAACAGGCGACATAGTTCCTCTTGCGGAACTGTCGCCCCAACACGACATAGCATATAGTATGGTGCCACAGAGATGAAAGAGGCGGAGCGTGTCGCGTCGTGCTTTTTTCCTGCCTACCGGAGAAAATCATGTGTCGATCACTCAAAACCGCGAAAAATCAGTCGGATCGCGTCAAATGATGGATGACATCTACAACAGCCGAATTCTCGAATTTGCCGGCAACATTCCGCGCATCGGAACGCTCTCGGACGCCGACGCGGACGCGACCGCGCATTCGAAGCTCTGCGGTTCGAAGGTGCATATCTGGCTGAAGATGGACGGCGACGTGGTCACCGATTTTGCCCATGACGTGAGGGCCTGCGCGCTGGGTCAGGCATCTTCCTCGATCATGGCGCGCCATGTCGTCGGCGCCGGTGCGGAGGAAATCCGCCAGGCACGTGCGGACATGCTTGCCATGTTGAAGGCGGACGGCGAGGGGCCGTCCGGGCGCTTCGAGGACATGCGCTTTCTGCGCCCCGTCAAGGACTACAAGGCGCGCCACGCATCGACGATGCTGACTTTTGATGCCGTGGTCGACGCCATCGAGCAGATCGAAGCCAAGCGGCTGCTCGCGGCCGTCTGACATGTGCGGCGAACCGAATTGTCGGCATTCGCCGCACAGCGGTGCGGAGCCGGCGGCGCATGGTCGAAACTGGAATGGCCCGTTTCGCAAGACTCCGGGGCGGCTGATCGGGATGGCGCTGATCCGCGCCTACCAGCTTACGCTTTCGAGCTTCATCGGCAATTCGTGCCGGCACCTGCCGACCTGTTCGGAATACGGCTATGAGGCAATCGCGCGTCATGGCCTCTGGGCCGGAGGTTGGATGACGCTGTTTCGCGTCGCCCGCTGCGGGCCAGGCGGGACGCACGGTTTTGATCCGGTGCCGGAACGGCTCGAGTCTCGCCTCGTGTGGTATGCGCCGTGGCGCTACTGGCGACCGCGGCCGAAGGTTGGTTGATCACGATGCCCATGCCGATGGAATACCGCCAGGCCTCGGTCGACTTCGACCGGTTCATCCTCGACGTGCGCGAGCTGGCCGGGCTGCAGACGACGAACCAGGCCTATACGATGGTTCAGGCGGTGTTCCAGACTTTCCGGCGGCGATTGGATCTTGAGGAGGCCATCCTGTTCGCAGATGTCTTGCCGCCGGTGCTGCGCGCGATTTTCGTCGCCGAATGGGACCTCGAAGAACCGAAGAGCCCGTTTTCGGGCCGTATCGCCATGACCCGCGAGGTGCAGGCGTTCCGGCCCGATCACAATCTTTCGCCGGACAGCGCGATCGTCGATGTGGCTGCCGCCCTGCGTCGCAACATCGACGAGGCAAAGCTCGATCGGGTTCTCGCCCGCCTGCCGGCGGGCGCCGCGGATTTCTGGCGTGCATGAACGGAGAAGAGATGAACAGCTACGTTGCCTTGCTCTACAGCATCGTTCTTGGTGCCGGGCGACGGGTCGTGATGGCCGATCTCAGAGAGATGGCTGAAGGCCTCGGCTACCGTTCGCCGCGAACGTTGGTTGCGACAGGCAATCTTGTGTTTGAGGCCGGACAAATGTCCACTAGAGACCTCGAATCGCCGCTTGAGACGGCTTTCGCGAAGACATTTGGCCGGCATGTCGACATAATTGTCCGGTCCGGCGCCGGCTGGCGGAAGCTCGCGGCATCAAATCCGTTTCGCGATGAGGGCGAAGAAGACGCGACGCGTGTCCATGTGCGGGTGATGCGCGATCCGCTGACGGACGCCGCGCTCGCAGGTCTCGAGCGTTACTGTGTCGCCGGCGAACGGCTGGCAATCGTCGACGGCGATCTGTGGGTCCATTTCACCGGCAAGGCGAGCGAATCGAAACTCCTGGGTGCGATGACGACCAAGCGTCTCGGTGTCGGAACGTTCCGCAACTGGAATACGGTGAAGGGGCTTGCCGAGATGCTGCGCCGCTAGGCTCCATCGCTGCCTTCACCTTTACTCACTTTCGAAAACCCTTTATCAGGCTACGCGTGTTTCCCCGGGTCGCCTCCGGCCTGGGGCAAAACATGCAGCAATCCAAAGCACTACAGCGATCTATGCGCGTCCGACGGATGCGACGCTGTATCGTCATTCACCGGTCGTTGCCGGTCAACCATACCACCCGCATTCGTTGGCGGGACTGGATAGGAGATCATTATGTCGAATTCCGTTTCCCTTACATTTCCCGATGGCTCGGTGCGCGAATATCCCTTCGGCACGACCGGCCGTGACGTAGCAGAATCGATTTCGAAGTCGCTCGCCAAAAAAGCCGTGGCGATTGCGCTCGACGACGAACTGCGCGACCTGTCCGATCCCGTGACCGATGGCAGGATCGAGATCGTCGTGCGCGACGACAAGCGCGCGCTGGAACTCATCCGTCACGATGCCGCGCACGTGATGGCCGAGGCTGTGCAGGAATTGTGGCCGGGAACGCAAGTGACCATCGGCCCGGTCATCGACAATGGCTTCTACTATGATTTCGCCCGCAACGAGCCCTTCACTCCGGACGATCTTCCGCTCATCGAAAAGCGGATGAAGGAGATCATCGCACGCAACAAGCCTTTCACCAAGGAAGTCTGGTCGCGCGAGAAGGCTCGCCGGGTCTTTGCTGAAAAGGGCGAGAGCTACAAGGTCGAACTCGTCGACGCGATCCCCGAGGGACAAGATCTCAAGATCTATTATCAGGGCGACTGGTTCGACCTTTGCCGCGGCCCGCACATGGCGTCGACCGGTCAGATCGGCACGGCCTTCAAGCTGATGAAGGTGGCCGGCGCCTATTGGCGCGGCGACAGCAACAACGCGATGCTGACCCGCATCTACGGTACCGCCTGGCACACCCAGGAAGAGCTCGACCAGTATCTGCACGTGCTCGCCGAAGCCGAAAAGCGCGATCATCGTCGCCTCGGCCGCGAAATGGACCTGTTCCATTTCCAGGAAGAGGGCCCGGGCGTCGTCTTCTGGCACGGCAAGGGCTGGCGTATGTTCCAGACGCTGGTGGCCTACATGCGCCGCCGGCTCGCAAACACCTACCAGGAAGTCAACGCGCCGCAGGTGCTCGACAAGTCGCTCTGGGAAACCTCGGGTCACTGGGGCTGGTACCGTGACAACATGTTCAAGGTGACGGTCGCCGGTGATGAGACCGACGACGACCGCGTCTTCGCGCTGAAGCCGATGAACTGCCCCGGCCATATCCAGATCTTCAAGCATGGCCTGAAGTCCTATCGCGAACTTCCGGTTCGCCTGGCCGAGTTCGGCAACGTCCACCGCTACGAGCCCTCGGGCGCGCTCCACGGTCTGATGCGCGTGCGCGGCTTCACGCAGGACGATGCCCACGTCTTCTGCACCGACGAGCAGATGGCGGCGGAATGCCTGCGCATCAACGACCTCATCCTCTCGGTTTACGAGGACTTCGGCTTCAAGGAAGTGGTGGTCAAGCTCTCCACTCGCCCGGACAAGCGCGTCGGCTCCGACGAGCTCTGGGATCGCGCCGAGAGCGTGATGATGGACGTGCTGAAGACGATCGAGGCGCAGTCGGAAGGCCGCATCAAGACCGGCATCCTGCCGGGCGAGGGTGCCTTCTACGGGCCGAAGTTCGAGTATACGCTGAAAGACGCAATCGGCCGCGAATGGCAGTGCGGCACCACCCAGGTCGACTTCAACCTGCCGGAGCGTTTCGGCGCATTCTACATCGACAAGGAATCGGAAAAGCGCCAACCGGTCATGATCCATCGCGCCATCTGCGGTTCGATGGAGCGCTTCCTCGGCATTCTGATCGAGAACTTCGCCGGCCATATGCCGCTCTGGGTTTCGCCGCTGCAGGTCGTCGTCGCGACGATTACCTCGGAAGCCGACGACTACGGTCGCGAGGTTGCCGAGCTCCTGCGTGATGCGGGCTTGACCGTCGAGACCGACTTCCGCAACGAGAAGATCAACTACAAGGTCCGCGAACATTCGGTGACCAAGGTTCCGGTCATCGTCGTCTGCGGCAAGCGCGAGGCCGAAGAACGTTCGGTCAACATCCGCCGTCTGGGTTCCCAGGCGCAGACCGCGATGTCGCTCGACGAGGCGATTGCATCGCTCGCGTCGGAAGCCATGGCGCCGGACCTCAAGCGCAAGGCCGAAAAGAAAGCCCGGGGTTGAGACCCCGGGCACTTGCTTTGTCAGCAAACTGTCATATTAGCGGAATATCCGGATACGAGATGATCCATCGGAGAATTCCGTGCAGTTCAAAGAGCTGTCCTACGCCAACGCAAACGACCGGCGTCTGAAGCGCTGGTTCATCCGCTCCATCGAAGGCCTGTCGGGCCGCAACCGTTACGCAAAGCTCTACACGCGCTGGCGGTCCGACATCGTCGGCAAGAGCGATCGGGTCTTCGGCGAGATGCTGCAGCTCATCGATGTGAAGCTGCGCACCCAGGGCGAGTGGCCGCCGCGGCATTTGCCCGACACGCCGATCGTCATCGTCGCCAATCACCCGTTCGGCATCGGTGACGGCATCGCCGTATTGGCTCTCGCCGAACAGCTTGGCCGACCGTTCCGCGTCCTCATCAACAACGAACTGCTGAAGGTGCCGGAAATGGCGCCGTACTCCCTGCCGGTGTCGTTCGAGGAGACGAAGGAGGCGCTGGCCGTCAACATGGCGACGCGCCATGAGGCGTTGCGGCTGCTGAAGGAGGGCGTGACCATCGTGATCTTTCCCGCCGGCGGCGTCGCGACCGCGCCCAAGGGGTTTGGCCGTGCCGAGGACCTGCCCTGGAAGATCTTCCCGGCGAAACTGATCCAGGCGGCGCGCGCGAGTGTCATCCCGATCTACTTCGAGGGGCAGAACGGTCCCATCTTCCATCTGGCGAGCAAGATTTCACTGACGCTGAGGCTGTCGCTACTGATCCGCGAGTTCCGCCGTCTGTCCGGCACGACGATCGCGGCGCGCATCGGCCGGGTTCTGACGCCCGAGGACCTCGGCGTCTGTAGTGATCGCAAGGATCTGCTGGCCCGCATCTATGACGCGGTCTTCTCCATGGCGCCGCCGCGCCGGCGGTTCATGCGGCGAGCCGGCTGACGTAGCGTCAATCGCTTACCGTTACGCTGGGGTTAGTCCTGTGCTTCAGAGACGGCGCCCGGATTGGTGTTCGCGTCGTTGCCGCCGCTGCTGAGCAGCACTTCGACGTCCGTGTTGACGCCGGCCTTCACGGTGAAGTCCCGTTCGTAGATCTTGTCCTTGTAGCGCGCGACGGCGGAGTAGCTGCCTTCGAGCAGAACCAGCGTCGGGAAGGCGCCGTTTTCTTCATCCACCGTGTCGCCTGCCGACGTCAGGATCGTCCAGGCGGTGTTGGCAATGGCTTCGCCGCCCGGTTCCGACACCAGCTTGAGCGTCAGCTTGGCAGCGCGGTGCTGAATGGTCGCTTCCGTCAGCTTGCCGGCCTCGACCTGGATGTCGGCGGCTGTCGAAGCGTTGGTCGCACCGTAGCTCGAGGTCACGTGATAGGTTCCGGCGCCGAGCCGGATCACCGTATTCGGCTTCACATCCGACATGATGAGCGCCCGCTCGCCGTCGCTTTTGGTATCTGCGGAATAAACGGAGAAGCTGAGTTCTGCCGGCGGTATGCGGACATCGCTGCCGGAGACGGCGTTCAGCTTGATGCCGCCTGCATCCAAGACCAGAGTCTGCTTTTCGAGCGTGCCTTCCTCGGGCACGCGGATCTTGCGCGTTGCTGAGGCGCGTCCGAAGGAAACGTTGACGAAGTAATCACCCGGTGCGACGTTGAATGCCGTCGAGCCGCCCTCCGACGTCGCCAGCAGCGGCAGCTTGCCGTCGCTTCCCGGGATCGGGCTGAACACGCGCCAGGTCAGGCCGGCTTCGACGGGCGCGCCCTTCTCCGTGAGCAAGGCTTCGAGCTTGACATCCTTCAAGGTGCCTTCCGCGATCGGATCGGTCGTCATCGGGCTGAAGCCCGTAAGCTTCGGCATCTTGCGCGGGCCGGCGATCGAGGGAAAACTCTCGAAGGCCTGGGTCGCATCCTCGGCACGCACACTTTCCGCGGCAGCGCCGGCGACAAGGATCGCGAGCCCGGTTCCGAGGAAAATACGAGAGCATGCACGCATGAGAGCAGTTGACTTCCTGACTGAGTGACTCCACTTGGGACGCCGATATGGCATTTTCGTGGCTTCCGATGCTGCGGCAAATTAGTGGAATTCATCCGACATGAAAACCGAAATTAAGCTTGTTGACTACCTTGCGTCCCGCCGCTCGATCCCCGCTTTCCAGATGGGCGAACCCGGCCCCAGCAGGGCCGAGGTCGAGGAGATGCTGAAGCTCGCCTCCCGTGTGCCGGATCACGGCAAGCTCGCTCCCTGGCGCTTCATCGTCTATCGCGGCGAGGAAAGGGCGCGCATCAGCGCCGAATTGAAGGCGCTGGCGCTGGCGGTAAAACCGGATCTTTCGGAGGAAATGATCAAGGTCGAGGAAACGCGGCTGACGCGGGCGCCGGTCGTCGTTGCCGTGGTCAGCAAGGCTGCGCCGCATTTCAAGATCCCGGAATGGGAGCAGTTGATGTCTGCCGGCGCCGTGTGTCTCAATCTGCTGATGGCCGCAAACGCACTCGGCTACGCCTCCAACTGGTTGACCGAATGGTTCGCCTTCGACGAACGCGCCTATCCCTTGCTGGGTGTCAATCCGGGTGAGAAACTTGCCGGCTTCATCCACATCGGTACCGCGATGGTGCCGCCGACGGAACGGCCGCGGCCGGAACTCGCCGAGATCGTCACCTGGGTCGGAGAGGACGCCTGATGTTCTACGATACGGCCTCGAATCGTCACGGCCTGCCGCATGACCCCTTCAAGGCCATCGTCTCGCCACGGCCGATCGGCTGGATCGGCACGCGCGGGGCCGACGACACGCTTAACCTCGCGCCCTATTCTTTCTTCAACGCCATCAGTGATCGGCCAAAGCTCGTGATGTTCTCGTCCAGCGGCCACAAGGATACGGTCCGCAACATCGAGGCGACGGGTGAGTTCACGGCGAGCTTCGCCAGCCGCAATCTTGCCGAGGCTGTCAACAAGACGTCTGTTCCCGCACCGCATGGCGAGAGCGAATTCGAGATCGCCGGGCTTACTCCGGTCGATGGCACCTTGGTGAATGCGCCGTACGTCGCCGAGGCTTTTGCTGCGCTCGAGTGCCGGATGACCGAGATGTTTCAACCAAAAAGCCTGGAAGGCGCGGTGACCGACAACTATGTCGTCATCGGCCAGGTCGTCGGCATTCATATCCGAGAAGAAGCAATCCGCGACGGCCGCTTCGACATGGCGACGGTCAAGCCGCTCGCCCGTCTTGGTTACATGGATTATTGCGACGGTGGTGATGTCTTTCAGATGACCCGCCCGACGCGTTGAGACCCGAGACTTTGGCCGCGTGATGGGTCACGCGTTGCTTAGAATGGCTGCCTGTTCGACCGAGTTGCAGACGACCGAGGCAAAACCGTTGTCACGGCTCTGCGATCGCACCCACCGTGCCGCGGCTTCGTCAGGGGTGGCAGGCAATACTTCATAGGCGGGCACGCCGGCTTCGAACGCCCTCAGGACCACATTCGCGCGTCCGGTGAGGATCGGCGCTGCGACGCGCTGATGGCGAGCGCTGGTCGGCTCCTGACAACCTACGGACTTTGCCAGCGCTAAGCCATTGAAGATCAGAGCCTTCAGGCGGGGCGACGAGTCCGTCAGCGGATGGGGCGACAAGAATCCCTCCGGCGAACCGCCGTATTCTCCATAGATCCGGATAGGATTGGGCGCGGTGCCGTTGGCGGCTTCCGCAACCCGCAGCATCACATCGAGCTGCTGTATATCGGCACGCCCACGACATCCGGAAAGCACGATGCCGTCGGCACCGCTATCGAGCAGCTGTTGCAACGCGTCTTCGCTCAGCCGCTCCAGCGGTCCGACGCGCGCGAGAAGCGCGAAGGTGCGGCCTGCCAAACCTGCCATTCCGGCAAGCGTATCGGTGTCGGAACCAATATCCACGATGATACCGGCGAGCGCATTGAGTGCAACGATGTCCATGGCCGGGAGGGCGCTTTTGACGATCAGCAGCGGCTTCATGGTTTGGGAGCGGTTAACAGACATGGTGAACCAATCTTAAACCTTTGCCCGCTAGGGTTTGAACATCGGTGGCATTGGCGTGGTCTAGTGGGGCGTAGGTGATCATACAAGCATTTCTTCGCTGGGTGGAAACGGCGAGAACGGGTGAGCGCACCCGCGCCGCCAGTGCGCTTGGTCGCGCCTATGTCGATGCGCAGATGAATGGCCTGGATCGCCGCGCCGCGGAGATGGCGATGACCTTCCTGCTCGATGACCCGTCGCCAAAGGTTCGGCACGCACTTGCCGATGCGCTTTGCGGCTGCTCGTCCGTTCCGCGCGCCATTATTCTCGGCCTCGCCGAGGACCAGCCTGAAATTGCCTATGTCGTCATATCCCGCTCGCCGGTCTTGACGGATGAGGACCTCGTCGACCTTGCGGCCAGAGGAACGCTCGAAACACGGGCTCTGATCGCCGCGCGCAGCTTCGTCTCCCGTGCCGTATCGGCCGCGATCGCCGAAATCGGCGGCGAGGAAGAAATTCTGATCCTCCTGGAAAACGCGGGCGCCAACCTGTCGCGCCGGTCGTTGAAACGCATCGCCGAGCGACTTGGCTGTTCCGCGGCCGTGCGTGACCTGTTGCTTGCACGGCCGGACCTGCCGAGCGACGCCCGCCACGCGCTGGTGGAAGAGGTGGGCGCGGCACTGGCCGCCTTCGGCCTGGTGCAGACGGCGATCGGAGAAGCCCGGGGCCGGCGGATCACCCGGGAAGCCTGCGACATCGCTGCCGTCGGCATGGCCGGCACGCTGGCGGTGGAGGAATTGCCTGGCCTCGTGGCACATCTGCGCGAGACCGGGCGCCTGACCCCAGCCTTCCTGCTCCATGCGCTCGTTACCGGCCGCGCGGAATTTTTCTCGGCGGCAATCGTCGATCTCTCCGGCGTTTGCGAAAAGCGCGTGCGCTCCATCCTCTCCGGCGGCCGCATTCATTCGATCCGCGCCCTGTTCGAAAGCGCCGGCCTCGGCCATGATGTCAGCGAAACCTTCGCTGCGGCCGTGCTTCTCTGGCGCCAGGATGCTTCAGCCGGAAACGACAGTGTCGCTTCCGTTTCCGCAGCACTGCTTGCACGCCTTCGGAATGCGCGGACATCGTCGCCGGTCAATTCTGCGATGATCGACCTGCTCGAGCGCCTGGCATTTGCCGAGGAGCGGCAGTCGGCCCGCGACTACGCGGAACTCGCGGCGCGACAGGCCGCGTGACTTTGGTTGCGGTCGATTGCGTCCCGCAGCGTCTCCATCTACTTCTCCGCAGGCGCTCCGGCGACCGGCGCACCTCCGGTAGTACGAAGGCCGCCGCAACCGTCGCTGTGACCGGTATAGGAAATCGCCGTTTCCGGCGCGACTGCCCGCGGACAACCTGCTGAAAGCTCATTTCTCGTTGGTGAACCGGCGGGCGACCCAGGAATAACCGTCTTCGATGTAGTGCACCGGCTTTGTGACGATGGCCTTGAGCTTTTCCCGATCCGGGATGGCACCCGACAGGAAGGCCAGTGTCCGTTTCGGCAAGGTTGGTTCAGGCTCCGGCTCCGCCACCTGCGAGGGCGGCATCCGGCTCTGCTGGGAGCCGGCCGGTGGCGGCGTCAAGTCGGCGAGGGTCGGGCTGGAGCTTTCGCAAACGGCGACGACGACCGGATAGTTTGCGTTCGAGAACTTTGGCAATTGCGCCTGCGAGTCCGTGTCGCATTGGGCGATAGACGGCCATGTGCCGTTGACCGTCGAGATGTACTGGCATTGGCTGACATCGTGGTCGCAGCCGAGAATGGTCATGACAATCAGCGCCGCTTGCATGGTGTTCCTGTCGTTGGTCCCTGGAGCTTGTGAGGGATCAACCTATGCCTGTGCGATTCTCTCCGAATTGCGGCGGAGCAGCGGGTGGCGCGGAACAAATTGTTTCGGCCCGTTAGCCGGATTGATAAGGCGGGACCGGCGTCTGCGTCATTTGACGTATTGGCTGGCGGAAAAGCTGACACTAACGTCCGGCAGAAATAGCTGAGATCGAGAAGGACGAAACAAGTGCCTGCCGTAACCATAGCCCTGGAGTCGCCGCGCCAAGCTCAGGTCGTGCGTCTATTGGAACTCTCCGACGCCTATGCCGCTTCGCTCTATCCCGCCGAGAGCAATCATATGATCGACTTGTCGAGCCTGGAGCAGCCTGGAGTTTCCTTCTATGTGGCACGGCGTGACGGCGACATCGTCGGTTGCTGTGCCCTGGTGAAAGCCGACGACGGCACGGCAGAGATCAAGCGCATGTTCGTCGATCCGGGGGCGAGGGGGCTGAAGATCGGCAAGCTGTTGCTGCAGGCGCTGGAGGCACGCGCGGGTGAACTCGGATATACGGCAATTCGCCTCGAAACCGGCATCTACCAGCCCGAGGCGATCGGGCTTTACAAGGCGGCCGCCTATGTCGAGCGTCCGCCCTTTGGTGGCTACCAGCCGGATCCGCTGAGTCTGTTCATGGAAAAGCCCGTTCGCCGGGCGGTATGATCTCGGCTCGCCGAACCGCGATGCGCTGAAAACCAAAACGGCAGCACTCGTGCCGCCGTTCTCGATCTCGATCGCTGAGCGGTGGAGTGCGACGCGCAAGAACGTCACGCGTCTTCGCGTCCATCCCGCGATCAGATGTCCAGGTTCTCGGCGAACACGGCGCGCTCCTGGATGAAGCGGAAGCGGGCGTCGGCCTTCGTGCCCATGAGATTGTCCACCGCCTCGCGCGTGCCCTCGAAGTCGATCTCGTCGATCTCGACCTTCAGCAGCGTGCGATGGGCCGGGTCCATCGTCGTTTCCTTGAGCTGCGCGGGCAGCATTTCGCCAAGACCCTTGAAGCGACCGATCTCGACCTTGCCGCGGCCGGCAAATTCGGTGCGCATCAGCTCTTCGCGATGCGCGTCGTCGCGGGCATAGAGCGTCTTCGAGCCCTGGCTGATGCGGTAGAGCGGCGGTACGGCGAGATAGAGGTGGCCGCCGCGGATCAGCTCCGGCATCTCCTGGTAGAAGAAGGTGATCAGCAGCGAGGCGATATGCGCGCCGTCGACGTCGGCGTCGGTCATGATGATGACGCGCTCGTAGCGGAGATCCTCGCCGCGATACTTGGTTCTCGTGCCGCAGCCGAGGGCCTGGACGAGATCGGCGATCTGCTGGTTGGCGCTGAGCTTTTCGCGGCCCGCACTCGCGACGTTGAGGATCTTGCCGCGCAGCGGCAGGATCGCCTGGTTGGAGCGGTTGCGCGCCTGCTTTGCCGATCCGCCTGCCGAATCCCCTTCGACGATGAAGAGTTCGGCGCCTTCTGCGGTGTTCTGCGAGCAGTCCGCCAGCTTGCCGGGTAGGCGGAGCTTACGCACCGCCGTCTTGCGGTTGACTTCCTTCTCCTTGCGCCGGCGCACGCGCTCTTCGGCGCGCTCGATCACCCAGTCGAGCAGCTTGGCGGCTTCTCCCGGATTGTCGGCCAGATAGTGATCGAAGGGGTCACGAAGCGCGTTTTCGACGATGCGCTGCGCCTCGACCGTCGCAAGCTTGTCCTTCGTCTGGCCGACGAACTCCGGTTCGCGGATGAAGACCGACAGCATGCCAGCCGCCGAGATCATCACGTCGTCGGTGGTGATGATCGCCGCCCGCTTGTTCTGCGTCAGTTCGGCATAGCTCTTCAGGCCCTTGGTCAGCGCGATGCGGAAACCCGCCTCATGCGTGCCGCCCTCGGGCGTCGGGATGGTGTTGCAGTAGGAATGCACCTGCTGGTCGCCGCCGTACCAGGTGACGGCCCATTCGAGCGAGCCGTGCCCGTTCGCTTTCTCCGACTTGCCGGCGAAGATCTCGCGGGTGACGGTGAACTCCTTGCCGAGCGTCGCGGCGAGGTAGTCCTTCAGGCCGCCCGGGAAGTGGAAGACGGCCTTGTCCGGGATTTCGGAGCCTTCTTGCAGGAGCGACGGATCGCAGGACCAGCGGATCTCGACGCCGCCGAAGAGATAGGCCTTCGAGCGCGCCATGCGGAACAGCCGCCCGGGCTCGAAATGTGCGTGCGGCCCGAAGATATCCGGGTCCGGATGGAAGCGAACGCGGGTGCCGCGGCGGTTGTGCACGTCGCCGAGTTCTTCGAGCCCGCCCTGCGGAATGCCGCGGGAGAAGCGCTGGCGATAGAGCTTGCGGTTGCGGGCGACCTCGACTTCGAGCGCATCGGACAGCGCGTTGACGACGGAAACGCCCACGCCGTGAAGACCGCCCGAGGTTTCGTAGGCCTTGCCATCGAACTTGCCGCCGGCATGCAGCACCGTCATGACGACTTCGAGCGTCGACTTGCCCGGGAATTTCGGATGGTTCTCGACCGGGATACCGCGGCCGTTATCGGTCACGGTCAGGAAGCCGTCGGCATCGAGGTTGACTTCGATGAAGTTCGCGTGGCCGGCGACCGCTTCGTCCATCGAGTTGTCGATGACTTCGGCGAAGAGGTGGTGCAGCGCCTTCTCGTCGGTGCCGCCGATATACATGCCCGGACGACGACGAACCGGCTCCAGACCCTCGAGCACCTCGATCGCCGAAGCGTCATAGTCGCTGCCATCACTGCCTTTCGGCGCAGGGCGCGGCTCTTCGCGCGCGACTGGTGCCGCTGGCACCGCCGGCTTGGCGCTCGGCTGTGCAGGCTTCGGTTGCTCGGGCATTGAAAAGAGGTCGCTGTTGTCGTCCATGGGGCCGTTCGGGTCGTTCCTGTCGTCTGGGGATGCCGGAGGCCATAGCAAGACCTCGGCTTTGCCGCCATCCCCCGGCGGTCGAATCACCTGAATTCTGCCAGACTCTCACGGGATACGCGAACAAAAGGAGAATTCAGGCGTCGGCCGGGGCGAAATCCCGCCTTCATGGCCATGTCACGGAGCAAGTGTTGCTTTGGCGTCCGGGCGATGGCAAGTCTTTCGGCGAACGAGGGAGCCCGTCATTGGCCGTGTCCACAATTGTTTTTCCGTTTCGTCGGCTTTTGCTGGCCGTTGCCTTGTTTTCCGCGGCTTCCGTCGCCCAGGCGCAGGCTGTGAAGCCCTTCAAGGACGAACTCTTCTCCTATGGCAAGGTGCTGCAGCAGAATGATGACGGCGACGACCTGACCGTCGATTACCAGGAACTGCGCGACATCAACGAACGGGACGAGATCCCGGAGCGCCGGGTGAAACGTGCCTATGTTTCGCTTGGCGTGAAGAGCGAGCAGGTCAACGAGACGCTGGACATTGGCGGCCATTCGCTCGATGTGACCCGCGTCGGTCCCGACCGTGGCGCTGCCTTCACGGTGATCTTCGTCCACGGCCGCGGCGGCGATCGCCGGCTCGGCACCAACGATTTTTCCTTCGGCGGCAACTTCAACCGGCTGAAGAACCTCGCTGTCGCCAATGGCGGCACCTACTACGCGCCAAGCGTCCGTTCCTTCGACACATCAGGCGCTGCAGATATTGCCGGCCTGGTGAAGCAGGCTTCCGAGCGGTCCGGCGGTCGCCCCGTGGTGCTCGCCTGCGCCTCGATGGGAAGCTTCATCTGCTGGGGCGTTTCGCGCGATGCCTCTGCCGTGGCGGCTCTCGGCGGCATGATGGTGATGGGGGGCGTGAGCGACCCCGATTTCACCAAGAGCGCTGCCTACAAGGCGAAGCTGCCGATGTTCTTCAGCCACGGCAGCCGCGACAGCGTCTATCCGGCCGAAAGCCAGAGGGCGCTCTACCGTGCGCTCAAGTCCAAGGGCTACCCGACACGCTTCGTTCTCTTCGAAACCGGCTCGCACGGCACCCCGCTGCGCATGACCGATTGGCGCGATGCGTTGAACTGGATCGGTCGCCACTGACCTTTGTCGGCGCCGCTGACATTTGTTAACCAGCCCGACAGTTTCCGGGCGAGATTGTGGGCCGTGTTTCCACTCTGGAAAGTTGAAGACGTCATCATGCCCGGCAATTATGGCTGGGGTGGAAATCATGGACGCGCGCACCGAAACACGGCACGTTCCCCTGTGTGTGGATCTCGACGGTACTTTGTTGGCCGCCGATACGCTGTGGGAAGGTGCGGCGATCATCCTCTTGCGCAATCCCCTGATGCTCATTCCCATGCTGTTCTGGCTGGCGAAGGGCAAGGCGCGGCTGAAGCATGAGGTGGCCTTGCGTTCCGGCCGCCAGGCTCAGGACTGGCCTTACCGCCAGGCCGTCATCGATCGGCTGGCGGAGGAGAGAAAATCCGGGCGCGAACTGGTGCTCGTCACCGGAGCGGCGCCATCCGTCGCCAGAGACGTTGCCGATCATGTCGGGCTCTTCTCCTCGGTCATGCATTCGACCGACGCGCTCAATCTGACGAGCAGCCGCAAGCGCCAGGCTTTGGTCGACCGCTACGGCGACGGTGCCTTCGACTATATGGGCAACAGCCGAGACGACATCGCCGTCTTCGAGGCGGCGCGGTGCGCGATCGTGGTTGCTCCGGACGCGGCCGCCGAAAAGTGGCGCCGCAATCATGATGCCGAGCGCCTGGATACCGGCCAGGTGAGCATGCTCGCGCCGCTGAAATCCATTCGGGTGCATCAATGGGCGAAAAACGTGCTCATCGTTGTGCCTATGATCCTCAATCACGAGGTCCTGCATCTCGACGCGATCGCCAGCGTCATCATTGCCTTCTTCGCGTTCAGTTTCCTCGCCTCGGCGGTCTACGTCATCAACGACCTTTCGGACCTTTCGAATGACCGTCGCCACGCGAAGAAGCGTCATCGGCCGCTCGCAAGCGGCCAGATGTCGGTGCCGACGGCGCTCATTCTTGCCGCCTGCCTCGTCCTGGCGTCGCTGTCGCTGACGCTTCTGCTGCCGTGGAAATTCGCCGGTGTGCTGGCGTTCTATGCCTGCGCGACGACGGCCTATACCTTCGTGCTGAAGCGCAAGCTGCTGGTCGACGTCTTCACGCTTGCCGGCCTCTACACCACGCGCATTGTTGCCGGTGCTGCGGCCACGGGCACGGAACTCTCCTTCTGGCTGGTTTCCTTCGCGATCTTCTTCTTTCTCAGCCTGGCGCTGGTGAAGCGCTACGTCGAGTTGCACGAGTTTGACGACAAGGACGGCGGCAACGTTCCGGGCCGCGGCTATCTTGCTGTCGATTTCGAGATGGTGGGGCAGGCCGGCGTCGCTTCCGCCTTCACCTCGGCCCTGGTCCTTGCGCTCTACGTGCACAGCAAGGAACTCCAGGAAATGTACACCACGCCCTGGGCGCTGTGGCCGCTTTGCCCGCTGGTGCTCTATATGTTGTTGCGCATCTGGATGCTTGCGCGTCGCGGCATGCTGCATGAAGACCCCGTTGTCTTCATCATGCGTGACTGGCGCAGCCAATTGACCATGCTGGTCGGCGCGCTGTTGATCCTGTTTGGAGCCATCGGGCCGCAATGAGTTTGCTGGATCATGAAAGCTGGGGTCGGCTCGACAATCGCGCGCGGCCGGCCATCTCGCCCGACGACTATGAGGACCGTCTCGGCAGCCTGGAGGCCGGTGGCTACTTGCCCTTCGGCAACGGCCGCAGCTATGGCGACAGTTGCCACAATGACCGGGGCACGCTGATCGAAAGCCGCCGACATGGCCGGATCATCGCCTTCGATCCCGGCACCGGGAAGATGACCTGCGAGGCCGGCGTGACCTTGCGTCAGGTGCTCGAACGCGCGATCGAACATCGCTTCTTCCTGCCGGTCACCCCTGGTACGGCTTTCGTCACCGTCGGCGGCGCCCTTGCCAACGACGTCCACGGCAAGAACCACCATGCGCGCGGCACCTTCGGCAATCACGTGACGGGTTTCACGCTCCTGCGTTCGAACGGGGATCGGCTGACCTGTTCGCCGGAAGAGAACTCTGAACTCTACGCCGCGACCATCGGCGGCATGGGCCTGACGGGCTTGATCCTGACCGTGGATCTGCGGCTGATGAAGGTGCCGTCGCCGCATGTCCAGCAACATGCGATCCGCTTCGACAACCTCGACCAATACTTCGCCCTCGTCGATCGCGTCGACCAGGAGCACGAATACTCCGTTGCCTGGATCGATCAGCTCGCAACCGGTTCCCGCGCGGGCAGGGGTGTATTGCTGGCCGGCGACCACGCCGATGGCTCCTGCGAGTTGCCCGACATCCCAAAGGGACTGAAGCTGTCGGTGCCCTTCGCGCCGCCTTTCAACCTTCTGAACCGGGCAACGCTCAAGGCTTTCAACGAATATTACTTCCGCAAGGAAAAGCCGGGTGAAACCGTGACGACGGTTCCCTGGACATCCTATTTCTATCCGCTGGATGCGATCGGTGCCTGGAACAGGCTTTACGGTCCGCGCGGTCTCTACCAGCACCAGAGCGTCTATCCGACGGACCGTGCACCGGAGATCACGGCGAAGCTGATGGAGACCGCTCGGCTTGCCGGCCACGCGTCGTTCCTCACGGTTCTGAAGCGTTTCGGCGACATCGGCTCGCGCGGTCTTCTTTCCTTCCCGCGACCCGGTTTTACTTTGACATTGGACTTCGCCAATCAAGGTGAACGGACAGTAAAGCTCCTGGATGCGCTCGATCGCATCGTGATCGAGGCCGGCGGTGCGATCAATCCGTACAAGGATGCCCGCATGAGCCCGCAAGTCTTTGAAAAATCGTTCCCTTCCTGGAAAAAGCTCGAGGCGCTGCGCGATCCTGCGCTCGTTTCCAACTTCTGGAAGCGCACGGCTCTGGCTTTGCCAGAATGAGAATGCAGACAATTTTATTCAATTAAACTTTCAAACTTCACGGAAAATCCGCCTCTTGCCCGTAAGTACATTTGCGGGACTGGGAGTAAAACAATGAAATATATTTCATTCATTCTCTTTACGGTGCTTACCAACGCTGCCGCTCAGCTCATGCTGAAGCAGGGAATGATGACGCTCGGACCGATATCGATGACCGCCGAAACGGCGATCGTCCGGCTGTTCCAGATCGTCTTCAACCCCTGGGTCTTTGCCGGCCTCGCGACCTTCGTCATTTCGATGGCGTCGCATCTCTATGTGCTGTCGAAGGTCGAGCTTTCCTTTGCCTATCCTTTCCTGAGCCTCGCTTACGTTGCCGTCGCGGTCTTCGCCTATTTCGTTTTCCGCGAGGACCTCAATGCCTGGCGCATCGCCGGTATCGCGCTGATCTGTGCAGGAACCGTTCTCATCGCCCAGTCGGGCATCTCATCCCATGCCGATGACAAGTCGGCTGAAGCCGCCGGGGTGGGCACCGCAGAATTCGGGAGCAAGTCATGAAACACATCATCTTTGGTGGCGACGGCTTCGTTGGCCGTCACCTGGCGGAGCGCCTAGTCAAGGACGGCGAGGAAGTCGTGATCGCCGATATCGTCAAGTCCGACCTGCCGCATTACGGCCGCGCCCGCTTCGTCCATTGCGACGTCACCGATCTGGAATCTGTTCAAAAGGTCGGGATCGGCGCGGACGATATGGTCTACAACATGGCGGCGAAGATGCTGTCGCCGCTGCAGATCCGCTCGAAACGATGGGAATTCTTCTGGCCCGTCAACTATTACGGCGCCGAAAACATCATGAAGGCCATGGATGCCGCCGGCGCGTCGCGTCTGGTGCAGTTCACCACCGACATGATCTACGGCCATACGGTCCAGTCGCCGCAGACGGAGGATCACCCGGCAAAGCCGCTCGGTGAGTACGGTAAGTCGAAGTGGGCGACGGAACAGCTCGCGGTGCAATGGCGCAAGCAGGGCATGAACATTGCGATCTTCCGCCCGCGCCTCATCATTGGCCCCGGCCGTCTCGGCATTCTCGAGAAATTGTTCAAGCTGATCGACCTGAACCTGCCGGTGCCGATGATCGGCTCGGGCAAGGTGCCCTACCAGTTCATTTCGGTCTTCGATTGCGCCGAAGCCGCGCGCCTTGCCTGGAAGGGCGGCGTGCCGAACGAAGCCTATAATCTCGGCTCCGACAATCCGCCTTCCGTGCGCGACCTGCTCGGCAATCTGATCAGGCACGCGGGTTCCAAGTCCTTCCTGCTGCCGACGCCCGCCTTCGCGGTCAAGCAGACACTGGCCTTCTTCGACCTGATCAACAGGCCGATCATGGATCCGGAGCAGTATCTGATCGCCGACGAGATGTGCGTGCGCGAAACCGGCAAGCTGAAGCGTGAGCTCGGCTGGCGTGCCGAATACAATGACGGCGACATGCTAATCGCCGCCTACGACGAATATCGGGCGAAGAAGACGGGCGCCGTTTCCACCGCTGCCGTCGCCGTGCCGGCCGAATGAGGGGAGACACCATGCTGGACATACCGAACCGTATCGCCGTTGCCGCCCCCTCGCTTGACGGTGGCGTGACCAAGCCCGACCTCATCACCGTCGAACAGGCGAAAGCCATGTCGATCGGCGACATCACCACGGCTTTCAAGGAGCACCTGAACCCAGGACAGCTCCACTTCATGAAGCTTCTCGGCTTCCACAAGGTGAAGATCGAGAGCGCCGAGGGCATGTTCTACACCGACCAGAACGGCCGAAAGATCCTCGATTTCTTCGGCGGCTTCGGCTCGCTCGCCTTCGGCCACAATCATCCGCGCATCCTCGATGCGCGCCAGAAGTTCCAGGACGAAAAGCGCCACGAGATCGCGATCGCCTTCATGTCGCAATATGCGGCGGCTCTGGCGAAGAACATCGCTGCCTGCTCGCCCGGCGATCTCAACATGGTCTTTCTCGGATCGTCCGGTTCGGAAGCGATGGAGGCGGCGGTCAAGCTCGCCGAGCGCGCCGCCGGTCCGAAGCGGCCGAAGGTCGTCCATGCCGAGAATTCCTTCCACGGCAAGACCAAAGGCGTGCTCGCCATCACCGATGGCCAGCTTTACCGCGCCGACTTCAAGGTCACCGACAATACGGTCCGCGTGCCCTTTGCCGATATCGACGCCGTGGAGAACGCCTTCAAGTCCGATCCGGAAATCGGCGTCATCGTGCTCGAAACCATCCAGGGCGGCGGCGGCATCATCCAGGCGCCGGCCGAATACTGGCAGAAGCTGCGCGCGCTCTGCGACAAATACGGCGTGCTCTGGGTCGCCGACGAGGTGCAGTGCGGCTATGGCCGCTCCGGTCGCTTCTATGCCTTTGAGCATTATGGCGTCGTGCCCGATGTGACCGCGCTTGCCAAGTCGCTCGGCGCCGGCAAGGCTGCCGTTGGTGCGATGATCGCGCGCCGTGAAGTCTACATGAAGGCCTATGGCACGCCGAAGACCGCGATGATCCACGCCATGGCAACCTTCGGCGGCATGGGCGAGGCCTGTGTGACGGCGATCGAGGGCATCAACGTGCTCTACGACGAACACCTGATCGATCGCGCCGCCGACAGCGGCGAATATCTGCTCGAGCGCCTGCAGGCGCTGAAGGGGAAGTATCCGAAGATCATCAAGGACGTGCGCGGCAAGGGGCTGATGGTCGGCCTCGAGTTCCAGGACTTCAGCCAGACGCTGCCGATGGTTCTGCGCCCTGTCGTCTCGATGCTCGACGACAAGCTCAAGGGCTCGCTCTCGGGCTTCATTGGCGCGCTGCTGCTGCGCGACTACGACGTGCTCGTCGCCTTCACTGAATACAATCGCAATGTCATCCGGCTCGAGCCGCCGCTGATTTGCGAGCGCGCCCACGTCGACCAGTTCATCGCTGCGTTGGACGACCTGCTCGGCCGCGGCATCGTACGCATCGTCAAGGATTTCGTCGGCAGCCAGATCGGCTGAACGACGAGCCTATCCTTCGCCAAGGGCAGGGGCGTTCAGCGCCTCTGCCCTTTGATGTTCATGTCGAATTCGACGACGTTGGAATAGATCGGCGTGCCGACATCCATGCCGTAGGGCGAGCGGTGGATATTGCCGCGGATGTTGAAGGCGATCGAACCGCGATTCCAGTCAAGCAGCGTGACGGAGAAGCGCTCCTTGCGGGAGGTGCCGCGGGCCGTCAATGTTCCCTCGACCGCCGCCGTATCGGGGCCGGTCTGCTTCACGTTCGTCGAGCGGAAGGTGACGGTGCTGTAGTTGGCAGTATCGAAGACGGCGCTCGATTTCAGGAAATCCTCGACACGCTTCTCTCCCGTTTTCACACTCGCCGGATAAAGCGTGAACTCGACCGTTGAGCGGCCGACATCATTTCGGTCGATGCGGAAACTTCCGGAAAATTTGCCGAAGTCACCGGCAATTCCTCCGCCGCCACCGGTTTGTGCCACCGTGAAATGGATGCGGGAGGCAGAGGTGATGCCATAGTTGCCGGCGGCGTCGGCAAGGTCAGGCGCGGCGGCGAATGTGAGTGACGCACCGGGCATGACCGCCAGAAAGGCGAGTGCAATTGCCCTGGGTGGTGGTTGCAGGCGCAGTGTCATGGTTTCTTCCTTCCAGCGATCACCGGATCTGCGCTCGCCGCTTGGGAGCGTTTACGGCGGTGCGATCCGGCCGACAGCATGCGAACGAGGACGTCGTCCCGGCGCGCAAAGTGGTGGTAGAGGGCGGCCAATGCGTGAAACGCGACAAAAGCGAGGAGCAGGTAGGCGAGCGTCATATGGACGAGCGTCCAGAAGTCCTCGGCCGGCGCCGATTTCGCCATCGGCAGATGCGGTATGATGAACCAGTTGAAATAGAAGCTGGGAATATTCAGCGTCGAGGTCGACGCGACGGCCCAGCCGGCGAGCGGGACCGCGAGAGCAAGCCCGATGAGCACGATATGGGTGACGCTGCCGGCACGCTGTTCAAGTGGGCTGAGGCCTGCTGGCGGTTGGGGGCGAAGCTCGATCACGTGCCAGAGGGCGCGGATTGCCGCCAGGCCAAGCGCGGTGAAACCCAGCGACTTGTGCCACTGGTAGAGCGAAAACTGCAGCGCTGGGTCGATCGGAACCCGGCGCATGATGAAGCCGAGGGCGAGCAAGGCGAGAATGATCACGGCAATCGTCCAGTGAAGAACGATGGTGACCCAGCCGAACCCGGCCCTGTCGTTGCGCAACATGATCGTCTCCGTGTTCGCCAGCCCGGCCGCTACAATTCGGTTACGGCGGTGAGACCCATGAGCCCATGCTTTTATTCGCCGATAATACCGTAAAATTGCACTGCGATCTTGTTGAGGTCGGCAAGCTGTGGTCCACTTGCAGTGGAGGGGACACGGAGGAGTTGTTCCTGGGAGCAGTTGGGCTGGCATACATGGCGAAGAAAAAAACGACACCAATGAGTCCGCACGAGCGGCAGGCCTACGAGCATGCGTGCAGGGGCATCCGCTTTGGAACCGAAGCCAAATATGGCGAGGCGATCGACGCCTGGCGTCTGGCGTCCGACGTAGCCGACGCGCACCTCGCTTTCACGGACATGTATTACTGGGTCAAGAGCGGCTACGGCGCGGCACTTTGCGATGCCGGCCAGTATCGGGAGAGCATTGCCGTCTCACTGCTGGCCCGAGAATGGACCTTGGAGCGGCGCCAGCCGCTCTCGTCGCTTTCGATCGCGCGCTCCTACCTCGCTCTTGGCGAAGGCGAGGCGGCCGCCCCTTACCTCCGCGAGGTTCACGGCTTGATCGGCGATACGATCTTCGAGCAATTCGACGAAGATCTGGAAGCGGACGTTCACGCGGCGATTGCCGGCTTGGAGAACGGCGGAACGCAGCCGACGGCAGGTCGACCAAAGTGACGTCGGGTTCCTAAACTGGAGCCACGACCCACTCGCGAACCGGATTTCACGGGCGTTCGCCAATGCGAACGGGCAGGCGTTTTCTCGCCATGATTTCATTATAGGCGCCAATTGCCCTTTTTGCGGGTGAATTGATGCCGACCGTCCCGGTCTCGGCTTTTTTACATTTTGATTTTTCTTAGGAGTTTCCCAATGCGTGAGACCGTATTGACGTCTGATGCCGAGATTAGCCTCCGGCGAATTTCAGCCGCGACCGTCTGTGACGTCTGCGAGCTCAGCGAGACGCTGAGCGACGAACAGCGCGACATGGTAGCGGACAACGGCACCTCGATCGCCGAGGCCCATTTTTCCGAGAATGCCTGGTTCCGCGCGATCTATGCTGAGGAGACGCTGGTCGGCTTCATCCTGCTGCATGAAGGTTCCGACTGGGACGACGGCATCGATTGCCCCGGCGTCTATCTCTGGCGCTTCATGATTGCCCGTCCGTTTCAGGGCAGGGGCTTTGGCAAGCAGGCGATTGCCCTTGTCGTGCGCGATCTGAGAGCCCGCGGTCTTCGCGAACTCTACACGAGCTACGGGCAGGGTCCCGGCAGCCCCGAAGGATTTTATCGTGGCCTCGGCTTTGAGCCGACGGGCGAGCACTATGATGACGAGCTTGAGGCCGTGCTGAGGTTTTAGGAACAGCGCGCACACGGGGCACCGGTCGCATGTCTGCCGACACGATTTTATGAATAGGACTATGGGTAACGATCTTCACGAGGCCAATCGCCTCTCCTGGAACGCGGCGACGGTCGCGCATAACAGCCACAAGGGCGATCAGGCAGCGTTTTTTCGCGCGGGCGGTTCCACGCTCTATCCTGAAGAAATCGGCTTGCTCGGCGACGTCGCCGGGCTGGAGCTTCTCCATCTCCAATGCAACTCCGGTCAGGATAGCCTGAGTCTCGCCCGCCTCGGCGCCCGGGTCACTGGTGTCGATATCTCGGACGAGGCGATCGCCTTTGCGACGCGGCTTTCCGAAGAAAGCGGGATTGCGGCCAGCTTCGAACGGTCCGACCTGTTCGAATGGTTCGAGCGTGCGGTGGCGGACGGACGGCGGTTCGATCGCGTCTTCGCGTCCTACGGCACCATCTGCTGGCTGTCGGATCTCGGCGTTTGGGCGCGCGGCATAGCCGACGTGCTGAGGCCGGGCGGGCGCTTCGCCTTCATCGAGTTCCATCCCTTCGCCATGGTCTTCGACCCGGGCTGGAAGCCACACTACGACTATGCTCCCAAGAAACCGGTCGCAGAAGCGGGCGTCGGCGACTATGTCGCCGATTCCGGCACAGGCCTTGCAATCGGCGGCTACCAAGAGGGTGTCGTGGGCTTTACCAATCCCCACCCATCCTTCGAGTTCAACTGGGGTATCGCTGACGTGATCCAGGCGCTCATCGATTCCGGACTCCGGATCGAGCGTCTGACGGAATATCCCTACGCCAACGGCTGGGTCGGCTTCGAAGGCATGCGAGATCTCGGTGACCGGCGCATGGCGCCGCCTGCAACCATGCCAAGCCTGCCTTTGATGTACTCGATTGCGGCCGCAAAGCCGGAAGGCAAGCAGGGAGCCCGTGACGGTGCCGCGCCCATCGCCATTCGCCCCTGGCGTCCGGAGGAAGGCGAACGGTTGCTTGCAATCTGGCTCGCGGCGTCGCGTGTCGGCCATCCGTTTCTCGGTGAGGCGCGCCTTCTCGAACAGCAGCAGCTGGTGCGGGACACTTACCTGCCGATGGCAGACAATTGGGTCGCCGCGATCGACGGGCAGGTCGTGGGCTTCATCGGGCTGATCGAGAACTTCATTGGCGGTCTGTTCGTCGATCCGGATATCCACGGCGCCGGCATCGGTCGCGCCCTTGTCGAGGATGCTGCCGCGCGCCTCGGGCCGCTCGAAGTCAGTGTCTATGCGGACAATCAAGCCGCCGTCGACTTCTATCGTCGCCGCGGTTTCGTCGAAACCGCACGCAAGGAGACCGACGACGAAGGGCTGCCCTTCGCGGTAATCGAGATGACACGCAGCGCCTGACAACCGCTCGCGGCGGGGCAGGACAACTTGTCCCGCCGCGGGAATAATCGCCGGCAGAGCTTTTATTTGCCGGGCGCATTTGCTAGGCCGCTTGCGGAGAAAAGTACCCGGAGGAAATTGCATGACGCCCGATATCCGCCCGCTCGTCGCCGGCAATTGGAAGATGAACGGAACCCGCGCCTCGCTCGATCAGATCAAGGCGATGGCCGAAGGGGTCAAGGGCGAACTTTCCGCCAAGGTCGAAACCCTGATCTGCCCGCCGGCAACCCTGCTCTATGTGGCAACGGCGCTTTGCGATGACAGCCCGCTGATGATCGGCGCGCAGGATTGCCATCAGAAGCAGTCGGGTGCCCACACCGGCGACGTTTCCGCCGAAATGATCGCCGATTGCTTCGGCACCCATGTCATCGTCGGCCATTCCGAGCGTCGCACCGACCACGCCGAAAGCGATGCGCTGGTTCGCGCGAAGACGGAAGCGGCACACGCCGCCGAGCTCGTGGCGATCGTCTGCATCGGCGAGACCGGCGATGAGCGCAAGTCCGGCAAGACGCTTGACGTTCTGAAGCGCCAGCTCGCCGAGAGCCTGCCGGATGCGGCGACAGCCGAAAACACCGTCATTGCGTACGAACCCGTCTGGGCGATCGGTACCGGCCTGACCCCGACGGCGGCCGATGTCGAGGAGGCGCATGCCTTCATGCGCGAGGAACTCGTTTCGCGCTTCGGCAACGCCGGTGCCAAGATGCGTATCCTCTACGGCGGCTCGGTCAAGCCGTCCAATGCCAAGGAGCTGATGGGCGTCGCCAATGTCGACGGCGCCCTGATCGGCGGCGCGAGCTTGAAAGCGGAAGACTTCCTCGCCATCTACCGGGCTTATGAAGAATTGACGGCCTGATCGCCCGCATCGCCGGGCAGGGGCTTGGAATGGCGCACGGCATGGTATAAAGAGGCGCGAAAATTGCGCCCGGCCATGCCGAGTTTGCGCATGGTTTGATTCGTGTGCCCAAAGGGCAGGACTGGAAGCTGATGCAGACCGTACTACTCGTCATCTATCTCATGGTCGTCGTCGCCCTGATCGGCGTCGTTCTCATTCAGCGTTCCGAAGGCGGTGGTCTCGGCATCGGCGGCGGCTCGGGCTTCATGTCCGCGCGCGGTACGGCCAATGCGCTGACCCGCACGACGGCAATCCTCGCGGCCCTGTTCTTCGTTCTGGCGCTCGCCATGGGCATCCTCGCTCGCTATCAGCCGCAGGCGACCGACATCCTCGATCGTATCCCGGGCACCAGCTCGAACGGTGGCGGCGTTCTCAACTCGCTCGGCGGCGGCAACACCCAGGCTCCCGCCGGTGGCGCCACCCAGCAGCAGCCGGCAACTGCCCCGGCAACGAGCAACGGTGTTCCCTCGACGGTACCGGCAACGTCGGGCCAAGCTCCGGCAGGCGGCGCAACGACCGAGACGCCCGCCAACGACAATTCGGGATCGCAAGTTCCCAGCGGCCAATAAGGCCGCAATTCCAAAGAACCCGCCGGCGGATGTTTCATCCGCCGGTTTTGTTTTGTGTGAAATCTGCCTCCATCCCAAGGCGAAAAGTTCTGGAACATGAATTTTTCGGTGGCGGAATCATTTGTGAAAAGGTATCCGGTGACTCCCATGGCGCGATATGTATTCATCACTGGCGGCGTGGTTTCCTCCCTCGGAAAAGGCATCGCTGCAGCAGCTCTCGGAGCATTGCTGCAGGCGCGTGGCTACCGGGTGAGACTGCGCAAGCTCGACCCCTACCTCAACGTTGATCCGGGCACCATGAGCCCGACCCAGCACGGCGAGGTTTTCGTAACCGACGATGGCGCGGAGACCGATCTCGATCTCGGCCACTACGAACGCTTCACGGGGCGTTCGGCGACGAAGACCGACAACATCACCACGGGCCGGATCTACAAGAACATCATCGACAAGGAGCGGCGCGGCGACTATCTCGGCGCGACGGTTCAGGTGATTCCGCACGTCACCAATGAAATCAAGAACTTCGTCACCGAAGGCAATGACGACTACGACTTCGTGCTCTGTGAGATCGGCGGCACGGTCGGCGACATCGAAGCGATGCCGTTCATGGAGGCGATTCGCCAGCTCGGCAACGACCTGCCGCGCGGCACCGCGGTTTACGTCCATCTGACGCTCATGCCCTATATCCCGGCAGCCGGTGAGCTGAAGACCAAGCCGACGCAGCATTCGGTCAAGGAACTGCAGGCGCTCGGCATTCATCCCGATATCCTGCTCGTTCGCGCCGACCGCGAAATTCCGGAAGCCGAGCGCCGCAAGCTTTCGCTGTTCTGCAACGTCCGCCAGTCGGCCGTTATCCAGGCGCTCGACGTTGCCTCGATCTATGACGTTCCGATCGCCTACCACAAGGAAGGCCTCGACAACGAAGTGCTCGCCGCCTTCGGTATCGAGCCGGCGCCGAAGCCGCGCATGGAAGCCTGGGAACGCGTTGCCGACCGGATCCGCACGCCGGAGGGCGAAGTCACGATCGCGATCGTCGGCAAGTACACGGGCCTCAAGGATGCCTACAAGTCGCTGATCGAAGCGCTTTACCACGGCGGTATCGCCAACCGGGTGAAGGTCAAGCTCGAGTGGATCGAGTCGGAGGTCTTCGAGAAGGAAGATCCGGCCCCCTATCTCGAAAAGGTGCACGGCATCCTCGTTCCCGGCGGATTCGGCGAACGCGGCTCCGAGGGCAAGATCAACGCGGCCCGCTTTGCCCGCGAGCGTAAGGTGCCTTACTTCGGCATCTGCTTCGGCATGCAGATGGCGGTCGTGGAAGCGGCCCGCAACCTCGCCGGGATCGAGAAGGCTTCGTCCACGGAATTCGGTCCGACCAAGGAGCCGGTCGTCGGCCTGATGACCGAATGGGTGAAAGGCAACGAGCTCGAGAAGCGTTCCGCCTCCGGCGATCTCGGCGGCACGATGCGTCTCGGCGCCTACCGCGCGTCGCTCAAGGGCAACACCAAGATCGCCGAGATCTATGGTTCGACCGATATTTCAGAGCGCCACCGCCACCGCTACGAAGTCAACGTCGACTACAAGGACCGCCTCGAGTCCTGTGGCCTCGTTTTCTCCGGCATGTCTCCGGACGGCGTGCTGCCGGAAACGGTCGAATATCCGGATCATCCGTGGTTCATCGGCGTCCAGTATCATCCGGAACTGAAGTCGCGTCCGCTGGACCCACATCCGCTGTTTGCAAGCTTCGTCGAAGCGGCACTGGAACAGTCCCGCCTCGTCTAAGTCGGGATTGCATGAACCAAGAAAGGCCGGTCGCGAGATCGGCCTTTTTCGTATGCACCGGCGTTCGGAGCTTCCGCCTGAGGGCGGTCAGCGCGCCTCGACCGGCTTGCGCCATTGCGGCGGCCGCCAGATGGTGATGAAGCGCAGGACCCATTCAAGCGGCCCATAGACAAAACGGGCCATCCACCAGCGGCTGATGAAAAGCTGGGCGGTGAAGATGCCGAGCGCAATCAACACCGTTGCCAAGGGCGAGACCTTGCCGATGAGGCCAAGGCCGTAGCCATGGAAGATCAGGGCTGCGAACAGGGACTGCATGAGGTAGTTGGAAAGCGCCATGCGGCCGGCGGGCGCCAGTAGGTTTCGCAGGCGTTCGCCGGCCTTGGACCCGAAGAACAGCATCATGCCGCCGACATAGGCGCCGGTCAGGAACGGTCCGGTGATCAGCCCGACCGAGAGCCCGATGATCGCGATCGGCGAATCGAGCATCTCGACGCTGGCATAGGCATAGATGACGGCGCCGGGCAGGCCGATCCATAGGCCGGCGCAAAGCAATCGCCGGAACAATGCCCGGTTTTCCCTCGGTCGCGCCAGCATCTTGTGACGCCCGGCGATCAGCCCGAGCAAGAACATTGCAAGCGCAGAGGGTGCCTGCAGCAGGCCAACGATCACCCAGATGGTCGAAAGCTCCATCAGGTGCTGGCCGATCACCGTCTGCCAATTACCCCGAAAGGCAAGTTCGGTTGCCTCTGCGGCGGCGAGGATCGCCGACCGGTCGAGCGGTATCGGTTCCAGCGTCGCGAGAATGCCGAGTGCGCCCCATGCGATGGCAACGAGAATGACCAGCCATTTCGCCAGGCGGAAGAGGGCGTCGTCGCTGCGATTTCTGAGCATCAGCAGGACGACGCCGAGTACGGCATAGGTGGTGAGAATATCGCCATGGAAGAGCAGAACCGCGTGGGTGACACCGATCAACCAAAGGCCCGCCTGCCGGCGCAAGAGCCGCGGCACGAAGGCCTCGCCCGCTTTTTCCGCCGAGCGCATCTGCAAGGTGAAGCTGTAGCCGAACAGGAATGAGAAGAGCAGATAGAATTTCATCTCGAAGAACAGCGCGATTACCAGATGGACGGCGCGATCGAAAATGCTGCTGAAGGTGGGGTCCGCGAGTTCCAGGCCATAGAAGGCTGAGGCGAAGGCCATGATGTTGACGAGAAGGATGCCGAGCAGGGCAAAGCCGCGCAGTGCGTCGACATCGTCGATGCGGTCCGGAGTGGTCATTCGTGTTCTCCGTTGCGGAAGGCGCGAGAGGAATGCGCCATAACCATTTGAAACAGAAGTCTTTTACAAAAGCGAACCTCTCGATCGTCGACAGGCACGGGCAAGGGTTCAAATAATAAAGCGACTAATCAATCTAGTAATGGAGATAACGAAACGTCAAGAGGCGCTCGCGGGTTTATCGCGCGGGCGTGTCAGTTGCAGCGGGAGGGGAACGATCAGCCTTTGTGCGAAGTGTTCCGGCGTAGCCAGGCAATCTGGCGGCGTGCGCGCAAGAGAGTGGTCAGCGGTGCGCCGATCGAAATCACAAGCAGCGCGATCCAGAGGATTTCGCCGTCGCCGAGCCACAGGCCTTCAAAGGCCGATAGCGCAGCAGCCAGCGTCATTGCCGCCATGCGGTGCTGCTTGGCCATCGGCCCGGAGAAGTCGCTCGGAGCACCATTGGCGTGGCCGAGTTCGCGCACATAGGCCGTCAGCACGGCGAAGGCGGCCGCGGCAAAGCCGAGCGCAGGGAAGCCGATGCCATATCCGGCACCGACGAAAATGAAAATGTCCGCGATGCGATCGGGAAATTCGTTCCAAAACGGACCATCGGCCTCGCCCTTGCCGCCCTCGACGGCGACCATGCCGTCGAAGAGGTTGCAGAGCAGGCGCAACTGGCAGAAGAGGGCGGCGGCGACGAACAGCGCGACCCTCACCCCATCCTGCGTTTCGCCCGTCAGCCAGAAGGCAAGCCCGGCGAAGGCCGCGGCCAGCATGCTTGCCTGCGAGATCCGGTTGGGCGTGACATTCATCGACGCCAGGCGTCGCGCGATCGCCTGCGCCCAGCGGGTGTTGCGGCTTGCGAGCGGCCTGCGGTCACCGGTCTCGGTCATGCCCAGGCTCTCCTCGGCTGATGGAATAGTTGTAGATGGCGGCGTAGGTGGTCGACACCGCGAGCGGCAGGGCGATCGTCCTCAGGACCTCCGGCGTGCCGCTGGCCGTGTGAATCGCGGCGAGCATTGCCGACGAACCGAGGCAGGCGAGAAGTGGCGGCAGGAACAAACGTTTTGTTCCGCGAAACCGCCTGGAAAGCGCGTCGATCGCTGTCTTGAGGTAGAGGGTCAAAAGCGCCGAGAGCGTTCCTTGCACGATCGCGGCAAGAAGCGGTTTGGGCATCGGATGATGGCGATTGGCGAAAAGTGCCCAGCCGCCCATGGCAAAAAAAGCGAATGCCACGTGCACCATGCCGTTGCCCGCCAGGCCCCTCAGCTTCGCGGTCATGTCAGTGACCACCAGTAACGTGTCAAATGGAAGAAGATCGGTGCGGAGAAGACGACGGAATCCAGCCGGTCGATCAGCCCGCCATGGCCTTCGATCAGATGGCCCCAGTCCTTGACGCCGCGGTCACGCTTGATCGCCGACATGACGAGCCCGCCGAAGAAGCCCATCAGGGTGATGAGAAACGACATCAACGCGGCCTGGGACGGCGTGAACGGCGTGATCCACCAGAGCGACGCGCCGATCAGGGTGGCGCTTGCGACCCCGCCGATAAAGCCCTCGACCGTCTTCGACGGCGAAAGGGTCGGTGCAATCTTGGTCCGCCCGAAGAGCTTGCCCCAGACATATTGCAGCACGTCGCTGGATTGAACGACGATGACCAGGAAGGCAATGAGAAGGACGTTGCGCCCTTCGTAATCCGGGATCTGCAGCGTCAGGAGTGCCGGCACGTGCGAGGCACAGAAGACGCAGATCATCAGCGCCCATTGCACCTCCGCGATCCTCAGCAGGAAATCGCGCGTGTCGCCGCGCATGACCGCGATGATTGGCATCAGCAGAAAGGCATAGACCGGCACGAAGATCGAATAGATGCCGTATTGCTCGGCCCAGAGCAGAACGTAATTGATCGGCAGAACGACGAAGAAAGCGGCAGCAATCGCCCAGTGGTCGCCGCGGCGGGTATTGATGAGCGTGATGAATTCGCGTAGCGCCGCGAAAGAGCAGAAGGCGAAAAGCAGGAGCACGCCGACCCGGCCGGCAACGAAGGCGATGGCAATCAGCACCACCATCGCCCACCATGCCTTGATGCGGGCGTTGAGGTTCTCGATTGCACCGTTCGACCCATCCGGCGAGAGCCTTTGCTTCAGGACGTAGCCGATGCTCGACGCCAGGACGAGAATGCCGCCGACACCCAGGAGCAGTTTGAGCATGTCCAAGGTTGCTGCGCTCATGCGTCGTCTTCCGTTGATGGAGGCGCGAGCGCGAGCATGGCAGCCTCGGCGCGGGCGATGAACTCGTCCTTCGTCTCCTGCGCTTTCAGATGCATCGGTTCGCCGAAAGTTACGGTACAGATGAGCGGGATCGGCACGAACTCCCCCTTCGGCATGACGCGGTTGAGATTGTTGATCCAGACAGGAACCAGTGCCACGTCCGGCCGCCTGCAGGCGAGGTGATAGAGCCCGCTCTTGAAGGGAAGCAGCCGTGCCTCGGTCTGATTGCGCGTTCCCTCGGGAAAGAGAATCAGCGACGAGCCGTCGTTAAGAACAGCCGTCATTTGCTCGACGGGATCCTGGGTGCGGGCCGCCGGGTCGCGCTCGATCAACACCGCATCGAAGACGTCGCGGCCAATGAAGGCCGAGAGTTTCGATTTCAGCCAGTATTCCGCGCCGGCAACCGGCCGCGCGCGTTCCCGAAGCCAGGGCGGCAACACCGCCCAGATCAGCACAAAATCGCCGTGGCTGGAATGATTGGCGAAATAGATGCTCTGCTTTGGTGGCAGACCCGTCTCATGCCAGATAGCGCGCGCCGCAGTCAGCGCGCGCGCAAACATCATGATGGCGATGGAGGCCAGCTTGGCCGTCAAATCGCGGATCATGTCGATTCATATCCAAGCGGGAACCAGGTTGGCGTCCTGATGCGCCTTGCGCAGCCTATCGGCCGTGCCCGGATGCGTTTCATGCCTTGCAACAAAAAGATCAAGCGCTGCCCCTCAGCCTGCCGCCTGGCGTAGCTCCAGGCTGCATCGAACAACTTTACGCGATTGTGTCCGCTTCTCAAGCGGTTGAAATCACACGCCGCATGATAACGTGCCGGACGCTTTGGGTATTCGCCATCAGCGGGCGGGGATGGATCGCAAAATGAGCGATGCCATGCACAGCAGTCGACCGCAGTGCGCGCCTTGTGGGTCGCACAGGACGAACGGAGCGATCGCGGTGTCTGCGGTGACCCGCGGCTGCATTTCCGGGTAACGCTGCATGTGGATCATCGTCCCTTGTTACGTCGCGTTACTGTTACGTACTCGCCAAACCGTCAGTTTCGTTCTTTTCTGTTCGTCAGCTAAACTGGAAAGGGGCAATACGCATGCGCTTCATCACTTTGTTACTCGTGCCGCTGGCGATCGTGGCGGGGCTTGCGGGCTGTGCCTCCACGTCCTCCACCAATACGACCTATGCGCAGCCCCAAACCTTCGCCCCCGGTCTCGGGGCGGGAAATACCGCCAACTCCACGGCGGCTCCGGGCTACTACTGAGGCAGTCCGGCACTTGCTGGCAAAGGTAACTCTGCGGCGGGCGCGGCCCGGCGCGGAGCGTTTCTGTTTGCGGCCCGCGTTCGGCCGTCAGCGACCAATCGGCTCCATGGCCGCGACCCGGCTTGCATTCGCCGGCCAAAAGTTGCAAACAGCGGCGAACCATCAGGGAAAACGCCATGAGCCTCTCCAAGCGCACCACCCGCCCGCTCGATCACCTCGTGCTGCCGGTGGATACGCTTACCCAGGCACGGCGTCGCCTGTCTGATCTCGGTTTTACGGTCGCCGAGGATGCCCGCCATCCTTTCGGTACCGAAAATGCCTGCGTGTTCTTTTCCGACGGCACCTACCTCGAGCCGCTGGCCGTTGCTTCCCGCGAAGAATGCGAAGCCGCCGCACTCGACGGCAATGCCTTTGTCGCGCGCGATCAGGCCTTCCGTTTCCGCCAGGGCCCGGAAGGTCTCTCGGCGCTGGTCTTCGGCACCGAGGATGCCGCGAGCGATCACATCCGCTTTCGCGCCCGCGGCATATCCGGCGGCGATATGCTGGAGTTTTCCCGGCCGATGAAGCTGCCGGATGGCCGTGAGGGATTGGGTTCCTTCCGCCTTGCCTTCGCGGCCGATCTGCGCTCGCCGGATTTCTTCCTCTTCAACTGTCAGCGTGTCCGGGCGCTGCCCACCGATCGGGCCGCACTGGAGCAGCATGAAAACGGCGTGATCGGCATCGCCGAGGTGGTCCTGTCGGAAGCCAACCCGACCGATTTCCAGTACCTGCTGCAGGAGGCGGTCGACGAACGCGAAGTCACGGCGCATTCCTTCGGCATGGATGTGTCGGCCACCAACGCCAAGATTTCGGTGCTGAATCCCGCCGGTATGGAAGCCTTCTTCGGCCGTTCGGTGCGGGGTGCCGAACGCGGCCTGCGCGGTCGCGCCGTCGTTTTCCGCGTCGCCGACCTGGAGGCGACACGCACTCTCTTCGCTGAGAACGATATCGAATTTGCAGAAATGGGCGGACGCCTCATTGTCCCCGAAATGCCGGGGCAAGGGGTGATCTTCGCTTTTGGAGCTTGATGATGAAAACGAATGCCAGAGTAGTTGTCGGCAACGGCGCCCACCAGGTCGCCTTCGCGCAAACCGAGAAGCTGTCGCTGATCGCCGGCCCCTGCCAAATGGAGAGCCGCGAACACGCCTTCATGATCGCGGGTGCGCTCTCTGAACTCTGCAAGAAGCTCGGTATCGGCCTCGTCTACAAGTCTTCCTTCGACAAGGCGAACCGCACGTCGCTCTCCGGCAAGCGCGGCATCGGCCTCGACAAGGCGATGGAGATCTTCGCCGATCTCAAGAAGGAATTCGGTTTCCCGGTGCTGACCGACGTGCACACCGAGGAGCAGTGCGCTCTGGTCGCCCCGACGATCGACGTTCTGCAGATCCCGGCCTTCCTGTCGCGCCAGACCGATCTTCTGGTCGCGGCCGCCAAGACCGGCCGCGCGATCAACGTCAAGAAGGGCCAGTTCCTGGCGCCTTGGGACATGAAGAACGTGCTGGCGAAGTTCACCGACAGCGGCAATCCGAACGTGCTGCTCTGCGAGCGCGGCGCCTCCTTCGGCTACAATACGCTGGTCTCCGACATGCGCTCGCTGCCGATCATGGCTTCGCTCGGCGCGCCCGTCGTCTTCGACGCCACCCATTCGGTGCAGCAGCCGGGCGGGCAGGGCGGTTCTTCGGGCGGCCAGCGCGAATTCGTCGAGACGCTCGCCCGTGCGGCCGTGGCCGTCGGTGTTGCCGGCGTCTTCGTCGAGACGCACGAAGACCCGGACAATGCGCCGTCGGACGGCCCGAACATGGTGCACCTGAAAGAGATGCCGAGGCTGCTTGAAAAGCTGCTCGCCTTCGACGCGATCGCCAAGGGTTGAGCCGTCAGCGACGCTTCGTGAAATTTTCATGAACCGCAATGGCGCGAACGGTTTTACATTTTGCGCGCCATTGTAATTTCGAGGCCTTGGCGTATGACAGGCCCCGACCACCCACCGTCCTCAAGCAGGGAAGAGATCATGACTGCAATCATCGACATCATCGGCCGAGAAATCCTGGACAGCCGCGGCAACCCGACCGTCGAGGTCGATGTGCATCTGGAAGACGGAAGCTTCGGCCGTGCGGCGGTGCCGTCGGGCGCCTCGACCGGTGCGCATGAGGCCGTCGAACTGCGCGATGGCGGCATGCGTTACCTCGGCAAGGGTGTCGAGCGCGCTGTCGAAGCCGTCAACGGCGAGATCTTCGAAGCGATCGGTGGTCTCGATGCCGAGAACCAGATCCAGATCGACAAGACCATGATCGAGCTCGACGGCACGTCGAACAAGTCGCGCCTCGGCGCCAACGCCATCCTCGGCGTGTCGCTGGCCGTCGCCAAGGCTGCGGCCGAAGCTGCCGGCCTGCCGCTCTATCGCTACGTCGGCGGTCCGAACGCCCATGTTCTTCCGGTTCCGATGATGAACATCATCAATGGCGGCGCCCATGCCGACAATCCGATCGACTTCCAGGAATTCATGATCGTTCCTGTCGGTGCCGATACGATGCGCGATGCGGTCCGCATGGGTTCGGAAGTGTTTCACACGCTGAAGAAGCAGCTTGCGGCCGACGGCCACAACACCAATGTCGGCGACGAAGGCGGCTTTGCCCCGGGTCTCGCTTCTGCTCCGGCAGCCCTCGACTTCATCATGAAGTCGATCGAGAAGGCCGGCTACAAGCCGGGCGAAGACATGTTCATCGCGCTTGATTGCGCCGCAACCGAATTCTTCAAGGACGGCAAGTACGTGCTCGAAGGTGAGGGCCGTACACTGGAGCCGGGCGCCATGGCTGAATACCTCGCGGAACTCGCTGCCAAGTACCCGATCTTTTCGATCGAAGACGGCATGGCGGAAGACGACTGGGACGGCTGGAAGACCGTGACCGACAAGATCGGCTCGAAGGTTCAGCTCGTCGGCGACGATCTGTTCGTCACCAACTCGGCGCGCCTGCGCGATGGCATCAAGATGGGCGTCGCTAACTCGATCCTCGTCAAGGTCAACCAGATCGGCTCGCTCTCCGAGACACTCGATGCCGTCGAGACGGCGCACAAGGCACGCTACACCGCCGTCATGTCGCACCGCTCCGGCGAAACCGAAGACGCGACGATCGCCGATCTCGCGGTTGCCACCAACTGCGGCCAGATCAAGACCGGCTCGCTCGCCCGTTCGGACCGGCTCGCCAAGTACAACCAGCTCATCCGCATCGAAGAGCAACTCGGCCTGCAGGCCAAATACGCCGGCCGTTCGATCCTGCGCGGCTGATCCCAGAGCGGGATGAGGAAAAGTATGCGCGGTTTCCCGCCCGCATCCCGCTCTAACTTACTAGAGCGCCGCGCGTCCTGTCGGATACGCAACGCAGCAGCTAACAAACGAACCCGCTCACGTTTCCACGTGGGCGGGTTTCTGTTTTCCTGCCATTCATGGTCAACGGTCGGTTAATCAATCGCCGCTAATCTGATTTCCGTATTGCGTATCAGGGCGTGAATGGATGTGGACACGGCATCATAAGAAACGGAAACTGGGGCGGCTGGTGATGCCGCTGATCGCGGTCGCCTTTCTCTCCTACTTCGGCTATCATTCCATCCACGGCGGCTATGGCCTGAAGGCGACCGAGCAATTCGATCGCCAGATCGTCGAGCGGCAGGCGCGGCTGGATGAGCTCACGAAGCGGCGAATGATCCTTGAAAAAGAGGTTCAGCTGATGAGTGACGGGTCGCTGGAACGGGACATGCTGGATGAAAAAGCTCGCCTCGCGCTGAACATGTCGCGAAGCGACGAGATCGTTATTTTTCACCGCGCTGCAGATTAACCTGAATTCAGTTAATTGAAATTTATAGAGCAAATTCAATAATTTGCATGGAATGCGAGCCATGCAAATATGGCATTGCTGTGGCCGCTTTCTTTCCCTATGGTAACCGCAAAAGGCTAACCATTGGGAGGAACGAATGGCTCCGCGAAAATCCGCGTCCGTTTCCAGCCGCAAGAGTGCCGCAAAGCCGGCCAAGAAAGATTTCAACGGCGGCACCTTCGCCGAATTCTCCAAGGAAGAAGATCTCAACGCCTACCGCGAGATGCTGCTGATCCGGCGTTTCGAGGAGAAGGCCGGCCAGCTCTACGGCATGGGCTTCATCGGCGGCTTCTGTCACCTCTACATCGGCCAGGAAGCGGTCGTCGTCGGCATGCAGGCGGCGCTGAAGGAAGGCGACCAGGTCATCACCGGTTACCGTGATCACGGCCATATGCTGGCCTGCGGCATGAGCGCCCGCGGCGTCATGGCCGAACTCACCGGTCGTCGCGGCGGTCTTTCCAAGGGGAAGGGCGGCTCGATGCACATGTTCTCCAAGGAAAAGCACTTCTACGGCGGTCACGGCATCGTCGGCGCCCAGGTGTCGCTCGGCACCGGTCTCGCTTTCGCCAACCGCTACCGCGGCAACGACAATGTTTCCGTTGCCTACTTCGGTGACGGCGCGGCCAACCAGGGCCAGGTCTATGAAAGCTTCAACATGGCGCAGCTCTGGAAGCTGCCGGTGATCTACGTGATCGAGAACAACCGTTACGCCATGGGCACCGCCGTTTCCCGCGCCTCGGCACAGACCGACTTCTCGCAGCGCGGCGTTTCCTTCAACATTCCGGGCTTCCAGGTGGATGGCATGGACGTTCGCGCCGTCAAGGCCGCGGCCGACGAGGCTGTCGCCCATTGCCGCGCGGGCAAGGGCCCGATCATTCTGGAAATGCTGACTTACCGCTACCGCGGCCACTCGATGTCCGACCCGGCGAAGTATCGCTCGAAGGATGAAGTGCAGAAGATGCGCTCGGAGCACGACCCGATCGAGCAGGTGAAGGCCCGTCTCATGGAAAAGGGCTGGGCGAGCGAAGACGAGCTCAAGCAGATCGACAAGGAAGTCCGCGATATCGTCGCCGATAGCGCCGATTTCGCCCAGGCCGATCCGGAGCCGGATGCATCCGAGCTCTACACCGACATCCTGCTTTGATCCGGGGAGGGACAAACATGCCAGTAGAAATTCTTATGCCCGCCCTTTCCCCGACGATGGAGGAAGGCACGCTCTCGAAATGGCTGAAGAACGAGGGGGACAAGGTGTCCTCGGGTGACGTCATCGCCGAAATCGAGACCGACAAGGCGACGATGGAAGTCGAAGCCGTCGACGAAGGCACGATCGGCAAGCTGCTGATCGCCGCCGGCACCGAAGGCGTCAAGGTCAACACGCCGATCGCCGTGCTGTTGCAGGACGGTGAAGCCGCCGGCGATATCGCCGTTGCTCCGAAGGCCGAAGCGCCGAAGGCGGCAGCAGCCGAGGCTCCGGCCGCTTCCGCGCCGGCTCCGGTTGCAGCCCAGCCGAAGATTGAGGTTGCCGCCGATCCGGCAATCCCGGCCGGCACCGAAATGGTTACGATGACCGTTCGTGAAGCGCTTCGCGACGCGATGGCCGAAGAAATGCGCGCCAGCGATGATGTTTTCGTCATGGGCGAAGAAGTCGCCGAATATCAGGGCGCCTACAAGATCACCCAGGGCCTGCTGCAGGAGTTCGGTTCTCGCCGCGTCATCGATACCCCGATCACCGAGCATGGCTTTGCCGGCGTCGGCGTCGGCGCTGCCATGACCGGCCTGCGTCCGATCGTCGAGTTCATGACCTTCAACTTCGCCATGCAGGCGATCGACCAGATCATCAACTCCGCGGCCAAGACGCTCTACATGTCCGGCGGCCAGATGGGCGCCCCGATCGTCTTCCGCGGCCCGAGCGGTGCCGCTGCCCGCGTGGCCGCGCAGCACTCGCAGTGCTACGCTGCCTGGTACAGCCATATCCCCGGCCTCAAGGTCGTCATGCCCTACACGGCAGCCGACGCCAAGGGTCTGCTGAAGGCCGCGATCCGCGATCCGAACCCGGTCATCTTCCTCGAGAACGAAATCCTCTACGGTCACTCCTTTGAAGTGCCGAAGCTCGACGACTTCGTTCTGCCGATCGGCAAGGCCCGCATCCACAAGCAGGGCAAGGACGCAACGATCGTCTCCTTCGGTATCGGCATGACCTATGCCGTCAAGGCGGTTGCCGAGCTCGAGGCCCAGGGCATCGACGTCGAACTGATCGACCTGCGCACCATCCGTCCGATGGACCTGCCGACGGTCATCGAATCCGTCAAGAAGACCGGGCGTCTCGTCACCGTCGAAGAAGGCTATCCGCAGTCTTCCGTCGGCACCGAAATCGCCACCCGCGTCATGCAGCAGGCATTCGACTACCTTGACGCCCCGATCCTGACGATCGCCGGCAAGGACGTGCCGATGCCTTACGCCGCGAACCTCGAGAAGCTGGCGCTTCCGAGCGTCGCAGAGGTCGTCGATGCGGTGAAAGCCGTTTGCTACAAATAAGGGGAGGGCCCTTCGATGCCTATCAACATCACAATGCCTGCCCTCTCTCCGACGATGGAAGAAGGCAATCTGGCCAAGTGGCTCGTCAAGGAAGGCGACAAGGTCAAGTCCGGTGACGTGATTGCCGAGATCGAGACCGACAAGGCGACGATGGAAGTCGAAGCCGTCGACGAAGGCACCGTTGCCAAGATCGTCGTTCCCGCCGGTACCGAAGGCGTCAAGGTCAATGCGCTGATTGCCGTTCTTGCCGCCGATGGCGAGGATGTCGCAGCCGCTGCCAAGGGTGGCAACGGTGCAGCCGCACCGGCACCTGCCGCCAAGGCGGAAGCGCCCGCACCGGCAGCGCCGAGCGCTCCGGCGGCCGCTCCTGCACCAGCCGCCCCCACCCCGGTTGCCGCGCAGCCGGCGAAGTCCGAGGGAGGCGCGCGCGTCTTCTCTTCGCCGCTCGCACGTCGCCTGGCGAAGGACGCCGGCATCGACCTTTCGGCAATCGCCGGTTCCGGCCCGCACGGCCGCGTCGTCAAGAAGGACGTCGAGGCCGCCGTTTCCGGTGGCACCGCGAAGCCCGCGGCGGCTCCGGCTGCCGGCGCTGCAGCTCCCGCGGCCGCACCGCTCGCCAAGGGCCCGTCGGACGACGCCGTTCTCAAACTCTTCGAGCCGGGTTCCTACGAACTCGTGCCGCACGACGGCATGCGCAAGACGATCGCCAAGCGCCTCGTCGAATCCAAGCAGACGATCCCGCACTTCTACGTGTCGGTCGACTGCGAACTCGACGCACTGCTGGCGCTCCGTGCCCAGCTCAACGCCGCAGCCCCTGAAAAGGATGGCAAGCCGGTCTACAAGCTCTCCGTCAACGATATGGTTATCAAGGCCCTGGCGCTGGCACTCCGCGACGTTCCGAACGCGAACGTTTCCTGGACCGAGAACGCCATGGTCAAGCACAAGCACGCCGATGTCGGCGTTGCCGTGTCGATCCCGGGCGGCCTGATCACCCCGATCGTGCGCCAGGCGGAAGTGAAGAGCCTGTCGGCCATCTCCAACGAGATGAAGGACCTCGGCCAGCGCGCCAAGGACCGCAAGCTGAAGCCCGAGGAATACCAGGGCGGCACCACGGCGGTCTCCAACATGGGCATGATGGGCGTCAAGAACTTCGCCGCCGTCGTCAACCCGCCGCACGCGACTATCCTCGCGGTCGGTGCGGGCGAGGAGCGTGTCGTGATCAAGAACAAGCAGATGGTCATCGCCAATGTCATGACCGTTACGCTTTCGACCGACCACCGCTGCGTCGATGGCGCGCTCGGCGCCGAACTGCTCGGAGCCTTCAAGCGCTACATCGAAAACCCGATGGGCATGCTGGTCTGAGTTGGATAGGGACCGGCCCTCGGGCCGGTCCGTTCCTATTCGCGCAGTCGAAGGCGGACCCGGACGATGAAAACAGTTCTCTGCTATGGCGACAGTCTGACCTGGGGCTATGATGCCGCGGACGGAGGCCGCCACCCGCTTGCCGATCGCTGGCCGAGTGTGCTGCAGAAGGCGCTCGGTTCTGACGTCCAGGTTATCGCCGAGGGGTTGAACGGTCGCACGACCGCCTATGACGATCATCTCGCCGATTGCGATCGCAATGGTGCAAAAGTGCTGCCGACGGTGCTGCACAGCCACGCGCCGCTCGATCTCATTATATTTCTTCTCGGCTCCAACGACATGAAGCCGGTGATCCACGGAACCGCCTTCGGCGCCGTGAAGGGTATTCAGCGTCTCGTCAACCTCGTGCGCCGGCATGACTGGCCGGTCGAGGGCGAGGAGGGACCGGAGATCCTGATCGTCGCGCCGCCGGCGCTCTGCGAAACTGCCGATGCCGGATTTGCCGCCATGTTCGCCGGCGGCGTCGAGCAGTCAGCCATGCTGGCGCCGCTCTATCGCGATCTTGCCGACGAACTTGATTGCGGCTTCTTCGATGCCGGATCCGTCGCGATGACCACGCCGCTCGATGGCGTGCATCTCGATGCGGAGAATACGCGTGCGATCGGCCGGGGTCTCGAACCGGTCGTGCGGATGATGCTTGGGATCTAAGAATGGTGGGGGGCGTCACCATTCGTCCGGCGGAAAGACGTGAGGCGGCCGAGCTCGCCATTCTCGTCGACATCGCCGCGCACGGCTTTGCCTCCTGGCTCTGGTACGGCGCCGTCCTCCATGGAGTGACGGACACGGCTTTCGAGCGCGGCCGCAACAAGCTTCGCGAGGAGCCCGGGCCTGGAAACTGGCGCGACGCGCTGGTTGCCGAAACCGATGACGAGATTGCCGGTCTGTCGGTTGGCTATGCGATCGGTCCGGAGGTTCTGGAGATCGTCGCCAAGCACCCGGTGCTGGAACCCTTGCTCGCGCTGCAAAGGCAGATCGTCGGCCACTGGTTCATCGAAAGCCTCGGCGTCTATCGCCATCAGCGCGCCCGCGGGATCGGTAGCGCGCTCCTGGCAAGGGAATTCGAACGCGCCGGATCGGCGCCGGTGAGCCTGATCACCGAAAGCCACAACGTGAGCGCCCAGGCACTATACAGAGCAAACGGCTTCGGCGAGGCAGCGCGCGCCGAGGCGGTTCCGCTCTTTGACGAAAGCAAGAAACACGACTGGGTGCTGTTCACCCGCAAGGTCGCTTGAGACAAAGGCAGGAAACATATGGCTGAGAATTACGACGTCATCGTCATCGGTTCGGGTCCGGGGGGCTACATCGCCGCCATCCGCGCAGCACAGCTTGGTTTGAAGACCGCGGTCGTCGAGCGCGAGCATCTGGCCGGCATCTGCTCCAACTGGGGCTGCATCCCGACCAAGGCGCTCTTGCGTTCGGCCGAAGTCCTGCACTACGCTCAGCATCCGGGCGCCTATGGCGTCAAGATCGAGGGCACGGTGACGCCGGACCTCAAGGCGATCGTCGCGCGCTCGCGCGGCATTGCCGAGCGCATGAACGGCGGCGTCGGCTTCCTGATGAAGAAGAACAAGGTCGACGTGATCTGGGGCGAAGCGAAGCTGACGAAGCCCGGCGAAATCGTCGTCGGCAAGTCGACGAAGCCGGCCGTCCAGCCGCAGGCGCCGCTGCCGAAGAACACCAAGGGCGAGGGCACCTATACCGCCAAGCACATCATCATCGCGACCGGCGCCCGTCCGCGCGCACTTCCCGGCATCGAGCCCGATGGCAAGCTGATCTGGACCTATTTCGAGGCGATGAAGCCCGAGGAAATGCCGAAGTCGCTTGTCGTCATGGGCTCCGGCGCGATCGGCATCGAATTCGCCTCCTTCTACCGCACGATGGGCGTCGACGTGACAGTTGTCGAAGTCTTGTCGACGGTCATGCCGGTCGAGGACGCCGAGATCTCGGCGATCGCCAAGAAGCAGTTCGAAAAGCAGGGGATGAAGATCCATCTCGAAGCCAAGGTGACGAAGGTCGAGAAGGCTGCCAACTCGATCACCGCCCATGTCGAGATGAAGGACGGCAAGGTCGAGAAGATCACCGCCGACCGCATGATCTCGGCCGTCGGCGTCCAGGGCAACATCGAGAACCTCGGCCTTGAGGCGCTCGGCGTGAAGACGGACCGCGGCTGCATCGTCATTGACGGCTACGGCAAGACCAACGTGCCCGGCGTCTACGCGATCGGCGACGTCGCCGGCCCGCCGATGCTTGCCCACAAGGCCGAGCACGAGGCGGTGATCTGCGTCGAGAAGATCGCCGGCCTGCCGAACGTCCACCCGATGGACAAGCTGAAGATCCCGGGCTGCACCTATTGCCATCCGCAGGTTGCCTCCGTCGGCCTCACCGAAGCCAAGGCCAAGGAACTCGGCCGCGATATCCGCGTCGGCCGCTTCCCGTTCGTCGCCAACGGCAAGGCGATCGCGCTCGGCGAGGACCAGGGCCTGGTCAAGACGATCTTCGACAAGAAGACCGGCGAACTGCTCGGCGCCCACATGGTCGGCGCCGAAGTGACCGAACTCATCCAGGGCTTCGTCGTCGCCATGAACCTGGAGACGACGGAAGAAGACCTGATGCACACGATCTTCCCGCACCCGACGATCTCGGAGACGATGAAGGAAAGCGTGCTCGACGCCTATGGCCGTGCGCTGAACGCCTAACGGTTGTCCGGCGCCGGAACTTTTGCGGCGGCTTCGGCATTGAGGACGGCCATGTTCTCAATGCACGGAGACGAAAATGAGCGTGAACGGCGTCGGTATTCTGGCTGCGATCATCATCGGCGGTTTGGCCGGGTGGCTCGCGGAGAAGTTCATGAGCAGCGACATGGGCCTGTTCATGAACATATTGCTCGGCATCATCGGCGCGGTGGTGCTGAACTTCATCCTGGCGGCCTTCGGCATGGCTTTTGCCGGCTGGGTCGCCTACCTGGTCATCGGCTTCATCGGCGCCTGCCTGTTGATTGCCGCTGGTCGCGCCGTCAAACGATAGTCTGCCGGGCCTTCCGCGCTTCCGTCGGGCATCAAGTAAAGACGGCCTGACATTTCCCGTCGGGCCGTCTATATAGAGCGAAAATGGGTCACCCGGCCTGACGCCGGTCCCGCCGCGACGAGGATGACAGTATGGTAACGGTGTTCGATGCCGTCTCTGACCGGGCGCAACGCGTCCGCCACCCGGAAAAGGCGCACAAGCCCGACACGGAAGTGATGCGCAAGCCGGACTGGATCCGCGTCAAGGCGCCGATGTCGAAGGGCTATCAGGAGACGCGTTCGATCGTGAAGAGCAACAAGCTCGTCACGGTCTGCGAAGAGGCCGGCTGCCCGAACATCGGCGAATGTTGGGACAAGAAGCACGCCACCTTCATGATCATGGGTGAAATCTGCACCCGCGCCTGCGCCTTCTGCAACGTCGCGACCGGCAAGCCGAATGCGCTCGATCTCGAAGAGCCGGCAAACATTGCCAAGGCCGTCAAGCAGATGGGGCTGAGCCACGTCGTCATCACCTCCGTCGACCGCGACGATCTGGAAGATGGTGGTGCCGAGCATTTCGAAAAGGTCATCTGGGCGATCCGCGAGGCTTCGCCGACGACCACCATCGAGATCCTGACGCCGGACTTCCTGAAGAAACCGGGTGCGCTGGAACGCGTCGTCGCCGCCAAGCCCGACGTCTTCAACCACAACATGGAAACGGTGCCGGGCAACTATCTGACGGTCCGCCCGGGCGCGCGCTATTTCCACTCCGTGCGCCTGTTGCAGCGCGTGAAGGAACTGGACCCGACGATGTTCACCAAGTCCGGCATCATGGTCGGCCTCGGCGAGGAACGCAACGAAGTGCTGCAACTGATGGACGACCTGCGCACCGCGGATGTCGACTTCCTGACGATCGGCCAATACCTGCAGCCGACCCGCAAGCACCACAAGGTCGAGAAGTTCGTGACCCCCGAGGAGTTCAAGTCCTACGAGACCGTCGCCTATACCAAGGGTTTCCTCATGGTTTCTTCGAGCCCGCTGACGCGCTCGTCGCACCATGCCGGCGATGACTTTGCCCGTCTGAGGGCGGCGCGCGAGAAAAAGCTGCAGGCTGCCGAGTAAGGCGGACTGCGCGTTTCGAGAACGATCAGCTCCGGCGCTTGCGCCGGAGCTGTTTTGTTTTGAGAGTTTGTATTTACAGGGACGCTTGCCCAGGCCATGGCGCGACGTTCGGACGCTCGCGCCAAGCTTGCATCGGCCCGCTCGATCGCCTAACGGCTGTCTTCAGAGGAGGCGAGCCGATGCCGCGATTTATGAACGGGGAAGAGGCAGCGTCGCATCTCGGGAATGCGCAACGTATTCTGGTGATCGGCTGTTCCGGCAGCGGCAAGAGCACGCTTTCCCGGCAACTCTCCGAACGGCTCGACCTGCCGCATCTGGCGATGGACCGGGAGTTCTTCTGGATGCCGGGATGGAAGCTTCGGCCGCGACGCGACAGGAGATGCTGGCGCTGATCTCGAAGGCTGCGGCCGGCGAACGCTGGATCATGGATGGCACGGGCCCGAAGACGCTGCCGCTCAGGCTGCCGCGCGCGCATGTCGTGATCTGGATGCGGCCGCCGCGCTGGGTCTCGCTGCTCGGGGTGTTTCTGCGCTGGTTCGCCTATTGGAAAAAGACCCGTCCCGATATGGCCGACGACTGCCCGGAGAAGGTCGATCTCGATTTCCTTCGGTATATCTGGAACTTCGAGCGCCGGGATGCGGTTGAGATCGAGATGCAACTGGCGGCCCATGCCGACCTGCCGGTTCTCGTGTTGAAATCGCACGCCGAAACGGCGTTGCTACTTGCTAAGATAAAGCGGGGCCACTAGCTCTCGGACATGCCACATTTCGAAACCAACCACGTCGTCAAGCATAGCGCCGACCAGATGTTCGATCTCGTCGCCGATGTCGAGCGCTATCCCGAATTCCTGCCGCTCTGCGAGGCGTTGACGGTGCGCTCACGCAAGGAGCGCGACGGCAAGCTGCTGCTACTTGCCGACATGACCGTCGGCTACAAGGCGATCCGCGAGACCTTCACGACACAGGTGTTGTTGAACAAGGCCGAGCGTGCGATCGACGTCAAATACATCGACGGGCCGTTCAAGTATCTCGACAACCGTTGGCGTTTCGAACCGGCGGGCGAGGGCCAGTCGGTCGTGCATTTCTATATCGACTACGAGTTCAAGAGCCGCATACTCGGCGCCTTGATGGGCTCGATGTTCGACCGCGCCTTCCGGATGTTCTCCGACGCCTTCGAAAAACGCGCCGACAGAATCTACGCGATCTGAGCGATTTCCGCGAGCATGTCGAGCGCGGTGCGGACGGTCGCAAGCCGGATGCCACTGCGGCCGATGTCGCCATAACGCATCTCTCGATGCAGCATCTCACCATTTCGCCCGGATGCCGCAAGGTGCACGAGCCCGACTGGCTTTTCGGCCGAACCGCCGCTGGGACCGGCAATGCCGGTGACGGCCACCGCAAAATCCGCCGCCGAATGTCGCACCGCGCCTTCGACCATCTCGATTGCCGTTTGGCGCGAAACCGCACCATGGGCGGCAAGCGTCGCCTCCTCGACACCGAGCATGGCGACCTTCGCTTCGTTGGAATAGGTGACGAATCCGCGATCGACGACGGCAGACGAACCGGAAATCTCGGTGAGCGCTCCCGCGATCAGGCCGCCCGTGCAGGATTCGGCCGTCGCGACCTTGAGGCCGCGTGCCGTGAGCTCGGCGATGATTTCGCCAGCCTTGACTTCGATGTCGGCGGGCCACATCACGAAAGGCTCCCATAGATGACGGTGGCCGTGGCGATGGCGGCAATGCCTTCATCGCGGCCGACGAAGCCGAGGCGTTCGTTCGTCGTGGCCTTGACGGAGCAGCGGTCGAGCGAAATCCCCAGCATCTCCGCGAGGTTCTGACGCATCGTCAGGCGATGCGGCCCGACCTTCGGCGCTTCGGCGATGAGCGAGATGTCGGCATTGGTGATGACGCCGCCGCGCTCGCGCACGATGCGTGCGGCGTGTTCCAGGAAAATGCGCGACGGCGCACCCTTCCATTGTGGATCGGACGGCGGGAAATGGTCGCCGATGTCGCCGGCGCCGCAGGTGGCGAGCAGCGCGTCGGTGAGCGCGTGCAGCGCCACGTCCGCATCGGAGTGGCCGGAGAGCTTTTTCGTGTGCGGAATGAAGACGCCGCAGAGCGTGACGCCGTCACCCTCGATCAACTGGTGCACGTCGTAACCGTTGCCCGTACGCACGTCGGGCAGGGCGGTGCGCTTGAGTTTCTCGTCGGCCATGGCGATATCCCTTCTCAACGTAAGCTTGACGTTGTCGACCGTGCCCTCGACGAGGACGACCTTGAGGCCGGCCCATTCGGCGATCGAAGCATCGTCAGTGAAATCGGTGCGGCCGCTCTTGGCCGCATCCCGGTGTGCGGCAAGAATGGCCGGAAGATCGAAGGTCTGCGGTGTTTGCGCGCCATAGAGTCCGTCGCGCGGCACAGTCTCCAGCACGACGCTGCCCTTGCCCGCGCGCTTGAGCGTGTCCGCGACCGCGACCGCCGGCAGAACGGCCTTGACCTCGCCGCCGAGCGCGGCGGCACAGCGCGAAAGCAGCGCGTGATCGGCAAAGGGGCGAACCGCATCGTGGATCATGACATGGCCTACGCCGGTCCCGGCGAGTGCCTCGAGGCCGGCGAGCACGGATATCTGCCGCGTCGCACCGCCATGGACGATGATCACGTCGCCGGCCACCGAGCGTTTGCGTGCCGCGTCGAACAAGGCCTCGTCGTCCGGGTGGATGACGACGACGATCGGGCCTGCGCCCGGCCATGTCGCGAAAGTGTCAAGCGTATGGGCGATAACGGGGCGGTCGCCGATGGTTCGATACTGCTTCGGACCTTCGGCGGATTGTCCTGCACGTTCGCCGCGCCCGGCTGCAACGATCACCACGCCGCACTTGAGCTGTTCTTGAGGCTGCATCTTCTGTATGAGGTCCCGCATTCGCCGATCTTCGCCGTGATGTACCGCGAAGGATCGTGCTTTGCCAGCCAAGCTAGGAAATTTGCGCAAGGCGCCGAAATCGCTTGGCAAGCTCAAGAACAATGTCTAAAAATAGTGCAGCAACAACATGTGCCTGAAAGATAAGCATTTGCCAATTCCGGCTCTTTCATCACCGCTCCGGATCGGGACGATCGAAATCCGCAACCGGGTTGCGCTTGCGCCCATGTCCGGTGTCACCGATCTGCCATTCCGGCGGCTCGCCTGGCGCTTCGGCGCCGGCTTCGTCGTTACCGAGATGGTTGCGAGCCGCGAGCTGGTCTGCAATGCGTCGGAATCCTGGGCGCGCCTGAAGAATTCGGGGATCAAGCCGCACATCGTCCAGCTCGCCGGTCGGGAAGCGCATTGGATGGCTGAAGCCGCCAGGATCGCCGCTGACAATGGTGCCGATATCATCGACATCAACATGGGCTGCCCGGCCAAGAAAGTGACGGGCGGTTATTCCGGCTCGGCGCTGATGCGCGATCCCGACCACGCGTTGTCCTTGGTCGATGCAACGGTAAACGCCGTCGACGTGCCGGTGACGCTGAAGATGCGGCTCGGCTGGGACGAAAACTCCATCAATGCGCCGCTGATTGCGAAACGCGCCGAAGAGGCGGGCGTGAAGGCGATTACCGTGCACGGCCGCACGCGCATGCAGTTCTACAACGGCAGGGCCGATTGGGATGCAATTCGCCCGGTTCGCGACGTCGTTACCGTTCCGCTGGTCGCCAATGGCGACGTGGAGACGATCGCCGACGCGGAAGAGATTCTTCGCCGGTCGGGTGCCGACGCCGTCATGGCCGGGCGCTCGTCGCAGGGGCGCCCGTGGCACATCGGCTTTCTTGCCGGTGTCGTCGAGCACCCCTCGCAGGCGGAGATCGCCGATACCTTTGCGGAGCACTACGAGATGATGCTCGAATTCTATGGCGTCGACGTCGGCTTGCGGCACGCCCGCAAGCATGTCGCATGGTATCTCGACCGCGCCGCCCCCGACATGGCAGGCGCGGAAAAGGCTGCAATCCTGACGTCGACCGATGTCCGATTTGTCCGCGACAGGGCGCGTGCGGCGATGCTGGATGCGGCGCCGGCCGAGTCTGACGGCGAGATGGTCGCAGAAGGAATTGCCGCATGACCGAGAAACCGAGCGTTCCCGATGCGGCCGCGAACGGTCTGTCGATGGCTGTTCTGAACGCCATTCAGAACCCGGTGATTCTGGTCGATGCCAATGGATTGGTCGCTTTCGCCAACTGGGAAGCCGAATCGTTTTTCGGCGCCAGTGCCAACCACTTGGCGCGCCACAATATCAGCGCCTTCATCCCCTTCGGCAGTCCGCTGCTGACCCTGATCGAGCAGGTCCGCGAACGCAAGGCGCCGGTAAATGAATACCGCGTCGACCTGAGCTCGCCGCGTCTCGGCGCCGACAAGCTCGTCGATCTCTATGTCGCGCCGGTTCTTTCCGAGCCGGGCGCGGTCGTCGTCGTCTTCCAGGAGCGCTCAATGGCCGACAAGATCGACAGGCAGCTGACCCATCGCGGCGCTGCCCGTTCGGTGACGGGCCTTGCCTCGATGCTGGCGCATGAGATCAAGAATCCGCTTTCCGGCATACGCGGTGCTGCACAGCTGCTGGAAACCTCGGTCAATGACGAAGACAGGGCGTTGACGCGGCTGATCTGCGATGAAACTGACCGTATCGTCTCGCTGGTCGATCGCATGGAGGTGTTTTCCGACGAGCGCCCCGTGGATCGCGTGCCGCTGAACATCCACTCGGTGCTCGACCACGTGAAAGCGATCGCCAAGGCCGGCTTCGCGCGACAAATCAAGTTCGCGGAGAACTACGATCCGTCCTTGCCGCCGGTCTTCGCCAACCGCGATCAACTGGTTCAGGTTTTCCTGAACCTGATCAAGAATGCGGCCGAAGCGATCGGCGACCGCAGTGACGGCGAGATCGTGCTGACGACAGCCTACAGGCCGGGCATCCGCCTGTCCGTTGCCGGAACGCGCGAGAAGATCTCGCTGCCGCTCGAATTCTGCGTGCACGACAATGGGCCGGGCGTGCCTTCCGACCTTCTGCCGCTGCTCTTCGATCCCTTTATCACCACCAAGACCAACGGTTCCGGCCTGGGGCTCGCGCTGGTCGCCAAGATCATCGGCGCCCATGGCGGCATCGTCGAATGCGACAGCCAGCAGAACCGCACCACTTTCCGTGTCCTGATGCCAGCCTCCAAGGGCCAGGCAGCGGATGAAGACGACATGCCGATGACAAAAGGAAACCTTGCATGACGGGTGCCACGATCCTCGTTGCGGATGACGACGCAGCCATTCGCACCGTGCTGAACCAGGCGCTGAGCCGCGCCGGCTACGATGTCCGCATCACCTCCAATGCGGCGACGCTGTGGCGCTGGATTGCGGCGGGCGACGGCGATCTCGTCGTGACCGACGTCGTGATGCCCGACGAGAACGCCTTCGATCTGCTGCCACGCATCAAGAAGGCGCGCCCCGATCTGCCGGTGCTGGTCATGAGCGCCCAGAACACCTTCATGACGGCGATCAAGGCTTCGGAGAAGGGCGCTTACGACTATCTGCCGAAGCCCTTCGACCTGACCGAACTCATCGGCATCATCGGCCGGGCGCTCTCGGAACCCAAGCGTCGCCCGGCGAAGCTCGACGACGACACCCAGGACGGCATGCCGCTGGTTGGCCGTTCGGCGGCAATGCAGGAAATCTACCGGGTGCTGGCGCGCCTGATGCAGACGGATCTGACGCTGATGATCACCGGCGAGTCCGGTACCGGCAAGGAACTCGTCGCCCGCGCACTGCACGATTACGGCAAGCGCCGCAACGGCCCGTTCGTGGCGATCAACATGGCGGCGATCCCGCGCGATCTGATCGAATCCGAACTCTTCGGCCATGAGAAGGGCGCCTTCACCGGCGCACAGATGCGCTCGACCGGTCGTTTCGAGCAGGCCGAGGGCGGCACGCTCTTCCTCGACGAAATCGGCGACATGCCGATGGACGCGCAGACCCGTCTGCTGCGCGTTCTGCAGCAGGGGGAGTACACGACCGTTGGCGGCCGCACGCCGATTCGCTCGGACGTGCGCATCGTGGCGGCGACCAACAAGGACCTGAAGCAATCGATCAATCAGGGCCTGTTCCGCGAAGACCTCTATTATCGCCTCAATGTCGTGCCGTTGCGTCTGCCGCCGCTGCGGGACCGCGCAGAGGATATTCCGGATCTCGTTCGCCACTTCGTCCAGCAGGCGGAAAAGGAAGGGCTCGACGTCAAGCGCTTCGACCACGAAGCGCTGGAACTGATGAAGGCACATGCCTGGCCGGGCAACGTGCGCGAGCTGGAAAACCTGGTGCGCCGCCTCACGGCACTTTATCCACAGGATGTGATCACCCGCGAAATCATCGAAAACGAGTTGCGTTCCGAGATACCGGACAGCCCGATCGAGAAGACCGCGGCGCGGCCGGGATCGCTCACCATTTCGCAGGCCGTCGAAGAAAACATGCGCCAGTATTTCGCAAGTTTCGGCGATGCCTTGCCGCCGGCCGGCCTCTACGACCGGGTGCTTGCGGAGATGGAGTATCCGCTGATCCTGGCGGCGCTCACCGCAACCCGTGGTAACCAGATCAAGGCGGCCGATTTGCTCGGCCTCAACCGTAACACGCTGCGCAAGAAAATCCGCGAACTCGGCGTTTCGGTCTATCGCAGCTCACGCAGCGCTTGACTTGGTCACGACCACCGTTGCATTTTCGCCACAATGCGTTGCTTGAACGTGTGACGACCGCCGAATCGCCCGTCGTTGCCGTCTCGTTCAATTGATTTGACCCAATTGATTGACTGGGGCCGCAACGCAGCAGCCCATTTGGGCGGTGAGGTCAACCTTTGACCAGAGAATGCCAGCAAGTGATGCCGTCGCCGGCAGGCGGCGGTTGGGGGAACGCTTTTTATGGTGGACGCAATGGCCTTGCCGCTGGGCACAGATGAGGGACTCGCGGCGCAGGACCGGCGCGCGTCCTTTGCTCTCCCGGGGCTGATGCTGGCGACCGGCGCCTTGATCTGCGCCACCGTCTCGCTGCTCGTGCTTCTCGGATTGACGCCGATACGGCTCGAGAGAAATGTCGTCATCGCCTGCGCTGCCATCAACAGCCTGTTCGTCGTCGGCCTTATCTACCTGATCGCCCGCGAAATCCTGCGGCTGCTGCGTGCCCGCAGCAAGGGCCGCGCCGCCGCGCGCCTGCACGTCCGCATCGTTGCCCTGTTTTCGATCGTCGCGATCACGCCGGCGGTTCTCGTCGCGATTTTTGCCAGCATCACCCTCGATGTCGGTCTCGATCGCTGGTTTTCGCTGCGAACCCAGGCGATCGTCCGCTCGTCGATCAACGTCGCCCAGGCCTATGTGCTCGAGAATGCCAGCTACCTGCAGGGCCAGACCGTGTCGATGGCGAACGACCTCGAACGCAACCGGCAGCTCTACAGCCTCGACCGCACCGGCTTTACGGAGCTGATGACCCGCCAGGCACGGGGCCGCGGCATGCTCGGCGCCTTCCTCGTGCGGGCCGACGGCAGCGCCATCATCCAGGCCAACATTTCCACCGACCGTCCGCTGCCGGCCATCCCGCCAGACGCGCTGAAAAGCTCCGTATCCGGCCAGCCGACGCTGATCCCGCCAGGGGTCACCAACCTCGTCGGCGCCGTGATTCCGCTCGACGATATTCCGGGCACTTATCTCTACACGGTTCGCAACGTCGATCCGGAAGTGATGCGCTCGCTGCGGCTGATGGAAGAGAACACGGCCGAGTACAAGATGCTGGAGGCCGGGCGGACCTTCACGCAGATCGCCTTCGGCGTCCTCTACATCGGCTTTGCGCTCATCGTTCTCCTGGCGGCGATCTGGACCGCCATCGCCGTCGCCGACCGGATCGTCCGGCCCATTCGCCAATTGATCGGCGCTGCCGATAGCGTCGCCTCGGGCAATCTCGATGTCGTCGTGCCCGTGCGCGCCGTCGACGGCGACGTTGGCAACCTGTCGCGCACCTTCAACAAGATGGTCTCGGAAATCCGCAGCCAGCAGGAGCAGATCCTGGAGGCGAAGGACGAGGTCGACCATCGCCGCCGGTTCATCGAGGCCGTTCTTTCAGGCGTGACCGCCGCCGTGATCGGTGTCGGCCGCGACCGGCAGATCACCATCGCCAACTCTTCCTCCGAAGACTTCCTGAAGAAGGCGGCGCCTGAGCTCCTGGGGGCCGATCTGCGCACGGTGGCGCCGGAGATCGAAGAGGTCCTGGTCGAGGCCGAAAACCGCCATCGCAACGACTACCGCAAGCAGATCAACATCATGCGCGGCGGCACCGAGCGGACACTGAACGTTCAGGTAACGCGCGAAGAGGGCGGCGAGTCGAACGAATCCTACGTCATCACCATCGACGACATCACCGACCTCGTCATCGCGCAGCGATCGACGGCCTGGGCCGACGTGGCGCGCCGCATCGCGCATGAGATCAAGAACCCGCTGACGCCGATCCAGCTCTCCGCCGAGCGCCTGAAGCGCCGCTACGGCAAGCAGATCAATCAGGAAGACAAGGCCGTCTTCGACCAGTGCACCGATACGATCGTGCGCCAGGTGGAAGACATCGGCCGCATGGTCGACGAGTTCTCGGCTTTCGCGCGCATGCCGAAGCCGACCAAGGAAAAGGCCGATCTCCGCGCGATCCTAAAGGATGCGATGTTCCTACGCGAGATGGGCAACAATCACATCGATTTCGTGCGGGACCTCGGCGAAGAGCCGCTCGAAGGCCTGTTCGATGGGCGCATGCTTGGCCAGGCCTTCGGCAACATCGTCAAGAATGCGGTCGAATCGATCGAGGCGGTGCCGGCTGATGCGGTGCGCGGCCACGCGATGATCGTCGCACGAGCGCGAACTGACCTGGCCTCGGGTCGTTTCGTTGTCGATATCATCGACAACGGCAAGGGCCTGCCGACAGAGAACCGGCACAGGATTCTGGAGCCGTACATGACGATGCGCGAGAAGGGCACGGGCCTCGGGCTCGCCATCGTCAAGAAGATCATTGAGGACCATGGCGGACAATTGGAATTGCACGACGCGCCAGCCGATTTCGACGGCGGTGTCGGGGCGATGATCCGCGTGATCCTGCCGCCTGCCGGAGAGACCGGGGGCGAAGACAGTTTGAAGGATAAGGGTGCGAGCGATGGCCGCTGATATTCTGGTTGTGGATGATGAGGAAGATATCCGTGAGATCGTGTCGGGTATCCTCTCTGACGAAGGGCACGAAACCCGCACCGCCTTCGACAGCGACAGCGCGCTGGCGGCGATCAGCGATCGCGTGCCGCGTCTGGTCTTCCTCGATATCTGGATGCAGGGAAGCCGCCTCGACGGACTGGCGCTGCTCGACGAGATCAAGGGACGGTATCCGGATCTCCCGGTCGTCATGATTTCCGGTCACGGCAACATCGAAACCGCCGTCAACGCCATCAAGCGTGGCGCCTACGACTTCATCGAGAAGCCCTTCAAGGCCGATCGGCTGATCCTGATTGCCGAGCGGGCGCTGGAAAACTCGAAGCTCAAGCGCGAAGTCTCTGAGCTGAAGAGGAAGTCCGGCGATCCCGTTGAGCTGATCGGCACGTCGGTTGCCGTGTCGCAGCTTCGTCAGACGATCGAGAAGGTCGCGCCGACCAACAGCCGCATCATGATCCAGGGGCCGTCCGGGTCGGGCAAGGAACTGGTCGCGCGGATGATCCACCGCAAGTCGACACGCTCCGCCGGTCCGTTCGTGGCGTTGAACGCCGCGGCGATCACGCCTGACCGGATGGAGATCGCGCTTTTCGGGACCGAAGGCACGCCGGGCCAGCCGCGTCGCACGGGCGCTCTTGAGGAGGCTCATGGCGGGATTCTCTATCTCGACGAAATCGGCGAGATGCCGCGCGAGACGCAGAACAAGATCCTGCGCGTGCTGGTCGATCAACAGTTCGAACGCGTCGGTGGCACCAAGCGGGTCCGGGTCGATGTACGGATCATCTCTTCGACGGCCTACAATCTCGAAAACATGATTTCCGAGGGCCTTTTCCGCGAAGACCTGTTCCATCGGCTTGCGGTCATTCCGGTACGGGTGCCGGCGCTCGCCGAGCGGCGCGAGGACATTCCGTTCCTCGTCGACATGTTCATGCGCCAGGTCAGCGAACAGGCGGGTATCCGTCCGCGCAAGATCGGCGACGACGCGCTGGCCGTGCTCCAGGCCCATGACTGGCCCGGCAACATCCGCCAGCTTCGCAATAACATCGAGCGGCTGATGATCCTTGCCCGCAGCGACGGTCCGGATACGCCGATTTCTGCCGACATGCTGCCGACGGAAGTGGGCGATACCCTGCCGAAGATCTCGGCCCAGGGCGACCAGCACATCATGACCTTGCCGTTGCGCGAGGCTCGCGAAATGTTCGAGCGTGATTATCTGATCGCGCAGATCAACCGATTCGGCGGCAATATTTCGCGTACGGCGGAATTCGTCGGTATGGAACGGTCGGCGCTGCATCGAAAGCTGAAGTCGCTGGGCGTCTGAGCCGATACAACTTACGGCCCTGGCACCCGCGCTCCTACAGCGCCGCGCGACTTATATGCAAAAGGTCGCTGTAGCTCCTTGAAAGGTCGACATGAAGGTAGTCATTTGTGGCGCGGGCCAGGTCGGATATGGCATCGCCGAGCGGCTGGCACAGGAAGACAACGACGTATCGGTGATCGATACGTCGGCAGCGTTGATTGCCAACATCACCGAAAGCCTTGATGTGCGTGGCTATGTCGGACACGGTGCGCATCCGGACGTGCTCGCCAGGGCTGGTGCCGACCAGGCCGACATGCTGATCGCCGTCACCCTTTCCGACGAGGTCAATATCGTCGCCTGCGAAGTGGCGCATGCAATCTTCAACGTGCCGACGAAGCTTGCGCGCATTCGGGCGCAAAGCTATCTCGCGCCAGAATATTCGAACCTCTTCTCCCGTGAGAACGTGCCGATCGACGTCACCATTTCGCCCGAGGTCGAGGTTGGGCGGCTGGTATTGCGGCGTATTTCCTTTCCTGGTGCAATTGACATCGTGCGTTTCGCCGAAGACCGCATTGCCATGGTCGCCTTCGAGTGCCTCGAAGATTGCCCGGTTGTCGGCACGCCGCTGCAGCAGTTGAGCGAACTGTTCCCCGATCTGCTCGCGACGGTGACCGGTATCTTCCGCAACGGTAAGGTCATGGTACCGCACTCTGATGACCAGTTGCAGGCAGGCGATATCGCCTATGTCGTTTGCGACCGAGACCATGCCCGCCGGACCTTGGCGCTCTTCGGCCATGAGGAGCAGGAAGCGCGGCGCATCATCATCTTCGGCGGCGGCAATGTCGGCTACTTCGTTGCCAAGACCATCGAGGAGCATCAGCCGCGGACCCGGGTGAAGCTGATCGAGAGCGATCGCGACCGGGCAGTGGTGATGGCGGATAAGCTGAGCAACACCGTTGTCCTCAACGGTTCCGCGATGGATCAGCGAATCCTGGCGCAGGCTGACGTTCAGGATGCCGATCTCGTGGTCGCGCTGACGAACAATGACCAGATCAACATCCTCGGCAGCATGATGGCGAAGCGGCTCGGCGCCAAGTCGACGCTCGTGCTGATCAACGAACCGTCCTATCAGGATTTTGCCGGCACGGCTGGCGTGGACGCCTATGTGAACCCGCGCGCCGTGACGATCTCCCGCGTGCTGCAGCACGTGCGCAAGGGACGCATCCGCTCCATCTACGCGGTGCAGAAGGGAATGGCCGAGGTGATCGAGGCCGAAGCGCTGGAAACGTCGCCGCTGGTTGGCAGGGCCTTGCGTGACCTCGAGCTTCCCGATGGCATCCGCATCGGCGCGCTCTACCGCGACAAGACGTTCATCCGCCCGGATGGCAATACAAAGATCAAGGCAAAGGACCGTGTGGTGCTCTTTGCCGCCGCCGATGCCGTGCGGCATGTCGAACAACTTTTCCGCGTCAGCATCCAGTATTTTTAAGGCCGAGATCCATGCCGAGAATTGCTTATGTCAACGGTGCCTACGTGCCGCATGCCGACGCCGCAGTCCATATCGAGGACCGCGGTTATCAGTTTGCAGACGGTGTCTACGAGGTCTGCGAGGTCCGTCATGGTTACATCGTCGATCTCAACCGGCATCTCGATCGTCTCGACCGTTCGCTTCGTGAATTGCGCATCGCCTGGCCGATGCGCCGTGCGGCGCTCGTGCATGTGATCCGGGAAGTGATCCGGCGCAACCGGGTTCGGAATGGTCTGTTCTATATGCAGGTCACGCGCGGCGTGGCGCGCCGCGACCATGTATTTCCGGCCACGGAGACCAAACCGACGATCGTGGTGACGGCGAAGCGCACCGATGCCGAAGCCATCGCCAAAAAGGCGACGCAGGGGATCTCGGCCATCACCGTGCCGGAAAACCGATGGGACCGGGTGGACATCAAGTCCGTCGGGCTTCTGCCCAACGTGCTTGCCCGCCAGAAGGCGAAGGAGGAGGGTGCGCAGGAGGCGATTTTCGTCGACGCCGATGGCACGGTGAAGGAGGGCGCCGCGACCAATGTCTGGATCGTCGATCGCGACGGAACGCTGCGCACACGCACGGCCGAGCACGGAATCCTGAAGGGAATCACCCGCACCACACTGATGGACGTGGCGGGCCCGCTTGGGCTCAAGGTCGAGGAGAGAGCATTCTCGATCGAGGAAATGCTCGCGGCGCGCGAGGTCTTCATCACCGCTGCTACCAGCATCTGCTTTCCGGTCGTTTCGGTGGACGGCAGGCCGATCGGCAATGGCCATCCGGGAAGCATAGCACAGAATATTCGTGAAGCCTTTTTCGGCGTTGCGGAAAAGACATTGATTTGATACCAAACTTAGAGAGGTGTCGGGGAAGGTACTTGTGGCGCCTCTGATTGCAGATATCGACAAAAATGCACCGGCGCGAAACGCCGGCAAATAAGAAAGAAGCGGCGCGATGGCGGAACGTTCTCAAAACTTGCAGGATCTCTTTCTCAACACGGTCCGCAAGCAAAAGATTTCATTGACAATTTTCCTTATCAACGGTGTCAAGCTCACCGGTGTCGTGACATCTTTTGATAATTTCTGCGTCCTGTTGCGTCGCGATGGCCACTCGCAACTGGTCTACAAGCACGCGATCTCGACCATCATGCCCGGCCAGCCGCTGCAGATGTTCGAGAATGAAGAAGCCGCATCCTGACGGGACGTTAGGCACATTACCAAGCGGGATTCAAAATCGTCGTCGATCATTCCGGAGCTCGAGAAGCTCCGCGACGACATGCGCGCGGTCGTCATCGTTCCGGTCTTGAAAAAGACCGGAAGACAGTCCGCAGAGATACTCTCGGCCACGACCACACGCTCGGATGAAAGCCGCCTCGACGAGGCGACCGGGCTGGCGCTGGCGATCGACCTCGATGTCGTGCATGGCGCCATCGTTCCGGTGGCGCAGCCGAAGCCTGGCACCCTGCTCGGCACCGGCAAGATCGAGGAGATCGGCCACATCCTCGTCGAACAGGATGCCGGTCTCGTTATCGTCGATCATCCCTTGACGCCGGTGCAGCAGCGCAATCTCGAGAAGGAATGGAACGCCAAGGTCATCGACCGAACGGGCCTCATCCTCGAGATTTTCGGGCGCCGCGCTTCCACCAAGGAAGGCACGCTGCAGGTCGATCTTGCGCATCTCAACTACCAGAAAGGCCGCTTGGTCCGAAGCTGGACCCACCTTGAGCGTCAGCGCGGTGGCGGCGGCTTCATGGGTGGCCCGGGTGAAACCCAGATCGAAGCGGACCGGCGCTTGCTGCAGGACCGCATCGTCAAGCTCGAGCGCGAACTGGAACAGGTCCGCCGGACCCGGCAGCTGCACCGTTCCAAGCGCAAGAAGGTGCCGCATCCGATCGTCGCCCTCGTCGGCTATACCAACGCCGGCAAGTCCACGCTTTTCAACCGCATGACCGGGGCGGGCGTACTCGCCGAGGACATGCTGTTTGCGACGCTCGATCCGACGCTTCGGCGTCTGAAGCTGCCGCATGGCCGCATGGTGATCCTCTCCGACACCGTCGGTTTCATTTCCGACCTGCCGACGCACCTCGTCGCTGCCTTCCGCGCGACGCTCGAAGAGGTGCTGGAGGCGGATCTGATCTTGCACGTGCGTGATCTCTCCGACCCGGACAACCAGGCGCAGGCAAGCGATGTGCTCCGCATTCTCGCCGATCTCGGCATCGACGAGAAGGAAGCGTCCGAACGGCTGATCGAGGTCTGGAACAAGATCGACCGGCTGGATGTCGAATCGCGCGAAGCGTTGCGCGGCAAGGCAGCGACCTCGGAAAATACGGTTGCCGTCTCGGCGATTACCGGTGAGGGCGTTGACGAGCTGCTCGCCGAAATCGGCCGACGCCTGTCGGGCGTTCTGACGGAATGCACCGTCGTTCTCGGCATCGACCAGTTGCAGCTTCTGCCCTGGATCTATCAGCACGCCATCGTCGACGGCCGCGAGGATCTGGAAGACGGGCGCGTGAGCCTCGATCTCCGGCTGACCGAAAACGAGGCGTCCGATCTGGAACGCCGTCTCGGAAACGGGCCGAAGCCCGTCGAAGAAGACTGGTAAGCCAAAGACTGGTTAGCCCAAACGTTTTGCTCGAGCCATCGGTTCGCTGGCTGCCTGCGAGGGACGCATCGGAAACATGCGTCCCGACGGTCTTAGCCGAGCTGCCGCTCGATCGCCTTGGCCGCCTGCCAAAGCTCTTCCATCCGCTCCAGCGTCGCGTTATCCAGCGTCTCGCCGCCGGCTTCTAGCTCGCGCTCGATATGGGCGAAGCGGCGGCGGAACTTGGTGTTGGTGCCGCGAAGGGCCATTTCGGGGTCAGTCCCGACGTGGCGGCCGATATTGACCACTGCGAAGATCAGGTCGCCCAGTTCGTCGCTGACCTTGGCGCGATCCTTTTCGCGCAGCGCCTGGCGCAGTTCGCCGATCTCCTCCTCGATCTTGTCGAGGATCGGTTCAGGTTCCGACCAGTCGAAGCCGACCTTTGCCGCGCGCTCCTGCAGTTTCAGGGCTTCGACAAGCGCCGGAAACGAGCGCTGGACCGAACCGAGGTGGCTCTTAGCGGCATCCGGGGCGAGGCCGTGCTTGGTGCGTCTCGCCTGCCGTTCTGCCTTCTCTGCCTGCTTGATCTGGTCCCATTGCAACTTGACCGCCTCGGGCGTATCGGCGTCGGAACGGGCAAAGACATGCGGATGCCGGCGGATCATCTTGCGCGTTACTGCCTCGACGACGTCGCCGAAGGCGAAGTCACCCGCTTCCTCCGCCATGCGGGCGTGGAACACCACCTGCAGAAGAAGATCGCCGAGTTCGTCGCAAAGGTCGTGCATGTCGCCGCGCTCGATGGCGTCGGCGACCTCATAGGCTTCCTCGATCGTATAGGGCTTGATCGTCTCGAAGGTCTGAACGATGTCCCAGGGGCAGCCGGTCTCGGGTTGGCGAAGCGCCGCCATGATGTCGAGCAGGCGTTGGATGTCGCGTGAAGGTTCCATGGATCTCAGTTCAGCGGAATGGCGTTCTGATCCTTGCCCGACTGGTAGCTATCGGAAAGGCTCTGGTAGCGGGCGCGGATGCGGGCATCCTGGGCGGCAAGCCGCGCACGGGTCTCAGTATCGGCGCCCTTCGCAAGGTCCGCGATCGAGGCCGAATGCCAGAAGGCGTTGTCCTTGGCGTAGCCACCCGGCTCCAGGCGGAAGACTTCCTTCAGGATCTTCAGATCATGCGGGATCGCGAAACTGTCGCGCGAATCTTCGTGGCTGAAGAAGTAATAGAAATTGTCGAAACCGGCCCAGGTGATGGCCGAAAGGCACATGGAGCAGGGCTCGTGTGTCGACAGGAAAATGAGATCGCGCGTATCGGGCTTCTCCGCCATCTCGTAGAAACGCTTCAGCGTGTGGACCTCACCATGCCAGAGCGGGTTTTCCGTCTCGTTATTGGTTTCCGCCAGCACCAGCGACAGGTCGGATTTGCGCAGGATCGCAGCGCCAAACACCTTGTTGCCTGCGGCCACACCCTTTTCGGTGAGCGGCAGGATATTCTGCTCGATGACGGTCAAAAGCCGTTCGGCGAGGTCCGATTGGGTCATGTCTTGCATCTCCGGCAGGTCAGTGACCGCATTTAACGGAGGTTGCCCCCGCGGCGCAATGGCCGCGGAAGGGTCGGCGGCTTAAGGGGACTGGAGATATTTGCTCAAAATGGTGCACCACCGAGCAAAACAATACGGGACCGGAAAGGCATTGAAATTTCTGTTCCTTCAATTGTCGTGTTCCATGCGGGATATTCGGCGCAGCCTGTAGAAGGAAACCTCTGCCAGACCATGACGCAGCAGCTCGCCGTATTCCCCGCATTCTTTCGCGTCGCGCAGAAGCGCGTGGCGGTGTTCGGCAATGGCGACGAGGCCTTTGCCAAGGTGCGGCTGTTGCTGAACACGGAAGCCTCGATCGTCGTCTACGCCGATGAGCCGGAAACAGAGTTCGCGCAGTACCTTCGTGATCGCGCGATCGAACGCGTGGCGGCCGCCTTCGCTCCCGAGCAGCTCGACGGCGCCATCCTCGTTTTTGCCGCGACCGGCAATGCCGCCGATGACCGGCGCATCGTTGTCGCCGCGCGTGAACGCAAGATCCCGGCCAATGCAGTCGACCAGCCCGACTTTTGCGACTTCTTCACGCCGGCGCTCGTCAATCGTGCCCCGGTCGCAGTCGCCATCGGCACCGAAGGGGCAGGGCCGGTGCTGGCCCAGATGATCCGCGCCCAGATCGATCAGCTCCTTTCGCCTTCCCTCGGTGTCGTTGCATCGCTCGCCGCGAGCTATCGCGAGGCTGTCGACCGCCTGGTGCCGCGTGGTGTGGCGCGCCGCCTCTTCTGGCGCCGGTTCTTCCAGGGTCCGGTCGCCGACAGGGTCGCCGGCGGCGATCTGGCGGCTGCCCGCCGCGAGGCGTCGCGTCTGCTCGATGCGCCCGAGAAGGCGGCTGGCCATGTCTGGCTCGTTGGTGCCGGTCCGGGCGCTGAAGACCTGCTGACGCTTCGCGCTCAGCGCGTGATGATGGAGGCCGATGCGATCGTCTATGACGCGCTGGTGCCGCAGGCGATCGTCGATATGGGCCGCCGCGACGCCGAGCGCCTGTCCGTCGGCAAGCGCAAGGGCTGCCACACGAAGTCTCAGGACGAGATCAACCAGTTGCTCGTGGCGCTCGCGGCCGAAGGCAAGCGAGTCGTTCGCCTGAAGTCCGGTGATCCCTTGGTCTACGGCCGCGCTGGCGAAGAAATGGCAGCACTGCGCGAAGCCGGTATCAGCTATGAGATCGTCCCGGGGATTACGTCGGCCTTTGCTGCCGCCGCTGATTTCGAATTGCCGCTGACGCTGCGCGGCGTTGCCTCTTCGCTGGTCTTCACCACCGGTCACGATCTGACCGGCGAAGTTCTGCCCGATTGGGCACGGCTTGCCGTTTCCGGTGCCACGATCGCGGTCTATATGGGCCGGACTGTCGCCGCGTCCGTCGCTGGCCGTCTGATGCAGGCGGGCCTTCCGGCGGAAACGACCGTCGCCGTCATCGAGAACGCCAGCCGCGCGGATCGTCGCTTGCTGCATGGCACGCTGAAGGATCTTCCGGATCTCGAAAACCGGAGCGAGCTTTCAGGTCCGGTCATGGTCATCATTGGCGAGGCCGTTGCCGGCGCCAACTTCGGGCGGTCCGAACCGCTCGTCGTCGGCAAATCACGCGGTGCCAAGAAGACCGCTGAAGTCGCCTCCGGGCGCAACGAACAGATTTTGAGCTGAGGAAGAGACGATGGTGAGCAAGGTTTTGACGGCAAATCGGCTTTCGGACGGCATTTCCGTCTGGCTGGATGCCGCCGGCAACTGGGCCGAATCGCTTCAGGATGCCTTTGTTGCCCGCCATGCCGAGGCCGTGACGGCACTCGAAGCCACGGGCAAGCAGGCGTTCGAGGATAACAAGGTCGTCGACGTCAATGTCGTCGACGTCGAAGAGATCAACGGCACGCTTCGGCCGCTGCGCATGCGTGAACGCATCCGCGCCGAAGGCCCGTCCATCCCCTATGCTGCCGGCTACAACGGTCTGGCCGGCCCGAAACACGCTGCCTGAGGAACCGATACCCGATGTACCGTTACGATGAATTCGACCACGCTTTCGTTTCCTCCCGCGTCGAACAGTTCCGCGATCAGGTCGGGCGCCGCCTGAGCGGCGAGCTCGCCGAAGATGCCTTCAAGCCGCTGCGCCTGATGAACGGCGTCTATTTGCAGCTGCATGCCTATATGCTGCGCGTCGCCATTCCCTATGGCACGTTGTCGAGCCGTCAGATGCGCATGCTCGCCCATATCGCGCGCAAATATGACCGCGGCTATGGCCACTTCACCACCCGCCAGAACATCCAGTACAACTGGCCGCGCCTTTCCGATACACCGGATATCCTGCAGGAACTGGCGACGGTCGAGATGCACGCGCTCCAGACTTCGGGCAACTGCATTCGCAATGTCACGGCCGATCACTTCGCCGGGGCGGCGGCCGATGAGGTCGCTGATCCAAGGCCTTATGCCGAGATCCTGAGACAATGGTCGAGCGTTCACCCGGAGTTCTCGTTCCTCCCGCGCAAGTTCAAGATCGCCGTCACCGGCGCCGAGCGTGACCGCGCCGCGATCCAGGTCCACGATATCGGCCTGCACCTTAAGAAGGACGAGAACGGCCGCATCGGCTTTGCCGTCTATGTCGGCGGTGGCCAGGGCCGCACCCCGATGATCGCCAAGAAGATCCGCGACTTCCTGCCGGAAGAGGACCTGCTGTCCTACACGACGGCGATCATGCGCGTGTACAACCTCCACGGCCGCCGCGACAACAAGTACAAGGCCCGCATCAAGATCCTCGTGCACGAGACCGGCGCCGAAGAACTGGCAGGCCAGGTCGAGGTCGAATTTGCTGCGCTCAAGGACACGGAACTGAAGCTGCCTGAGACGGACATCCAGGCGATCGCCACCTATTTCATGCCGCCGGCGCTCGGCAACCGCGCCGAAGGCTGGGAGAGCCTCGCACGCTGGAAGAAGACCGATGCGGACTTTGCCCGCTGGGTGCAGCAGAACGTGCAGCCGCACAAGCATCCGGATTACGGCATGGTGACGATCTCGCTGAAGCCGATCGGCGGCATTCCGGGTGACGCCACCGACGCGCAGATGGATGCCGTTGCTGATATCGCCGAGGAATATGCCTTCGACGAAATTCGCGTCAGCCACGAGCAGAACCTCATCCTGCCGCATGTGGCGCTGGCCGATCTCGAGCCGGTTTACCGTGCGCTCGTTGCCGCCGGCCTTGCGACCGCCAATGCCGGCCTGATCACGGATATCATTGCCTGTCCGGGGCTGGATTACTGCGCGCTTGCCAATGCACGCTCCATTCCGGTGGCCCAGGAGATTTCGAACCGCTTCGGCTCGCCCGAGCGCCAGGCCGAGATCGGTGAGCTGAAGATCAAGATCTCCGGCTGCATCAACGCTTGCGGTCATCACCATGTCGGCCATATCGGCCTGCTTGGTGTCGAGAAGAAGGGTGCGGAACTCTATCAGATCACGCTCGGCGGCTCCGGCGACGAGAACACCTCGATCGGCGAGATCATCGGCCGCGGCTTCGAGCCGGAGAAGGTGACCGATGCCGTCGAGACGATCGTCGACACCTATCTGGGACTTCGCCGCGACAAGGACGAGACCTTCCTCGAAGCCTATCGCCGCGTCGGCCCGCAACCCTTCAAGGACGCGCTCTATGGCAGTGCGCAGGAAGCTGCCTGAGGCGCAAGGAACGGATATGACGAAAATTTGGAAGGAAACCGGCTTCGTAGGCGACGATCCCTGGATCATCGAGACGGAGGAAACGAAGGCGGGCTCGAACGAGAAGGCGATTATTGGCCTCGATGCGTTCCTCGCCAAGGTCGAAACGAGCGACGAAACCGGCCTCGGCGTGATCATCGCGCCGGCGGATGACGTGACGAAGCTGGCGCCCCATCTCGATCGCGTCGCTCTCGTGGCGGTGGCGTTCCCGGCCTTCAACGACGGTCGCGCCTTCAGCCACGCGTCGCTGTTGCGCTCGCGGCTCGGCTTTGGCGGCGAGGTGAGGGCGATCGGTGACGTGCTGATCGACCAGATCCCGCTTATGCTGCGCTGCGGTGTCGATAGCTTCGCAGTCAGCAATGCGACGGCTCTCAAGCGCCTTTCGGAAGGGCGCCTGCCTGGAATCGCCGTTCACTACCAGCCGACGGCAAAGCCCTCGACCGACGCAAAATCCTATAGCTGGCGGCGTGTTTCATGAAGCAATGCCTAGAAAAATGTGATGCGGTTTCCGTCTGGCTTGGCGCAAGAGTTGGGTCGGATTGGCCGCGACAGTGTGAAGCACGCTGAAAATCCCGCGAAAGCGACTATATTTGGAAGGGAATTCCTTCCCATCGCGCATGGCTTGGAATATCCGGTCATTGTTGATAAACAGGGTCATCATTACAGGACTTTAGCCAGATGAATGCTCCGGCAAAAACGGAAGATTTCGCGATCCAGGCACCGGCAGGCGTTTACGTCGAGACGGTGACGAGCGTTGAGCATTATACGGATCGGCTCTTCCGCTTCCGCATGACCCGCCCTGCGGAATTCCGTTTCCGCTCGGGTGAATTCGCGATGATCGGCCTGATGGTTGGCGACAAGCCGATCTATCGCGCCTATTCGATCGCCAGCCCCGCCTGGGACGAAGAGCTCGAGTTCTTCTCGATCAAGGTGCCGGATGGCCCGCTGACCTCGCATCTCCAGGCGATCAAGCCCGGCGACAAGGTGCTGATGCGCAAGAAGCCGACTGGCACGCTGGTGCTTGATGCGCTGGTTCCCGGCCGCCGTCTCTACATGTTCTCGACCGGAACCGGCATTGCACCCTTCGCGAGCCTGATCCGCGATCCGGAGACCTATGAAAAGTTCGAGGAAGTGATCCTCACCCATACCTGCCGCGACGTCGCCGAACTGAAGTACGGCTTTGATCTCGTCGAGGAAATCCGCAATCACGAGTTCCTGAACGAGATCGTCGGCGACAAGCTGCGCCACTATGCGACGGTGACCCGCGAGGACTATCCGTTCAAGGGCCGTGTCACCGACCTGATGGTCAACGGCAAGTTCTTCTCCGATCTCGGCCTGCCGCCGCTCGATCCGGCTGTCGACCGCGGCATGATCTGCGGTTCGACGGCGATGCTGAAGGACACCAAGGAAATCCTCGAGGCAGCCGGGCTGACCGAGGGCGCCAACAACAAGCCGGCCGAATTCGTGATCGAGCGGGCCTTCGTCGGCTGATCCCGGTTCCAGGCAATCTTCGATTTAACGAAAGGCGTCCCCAGGGCGCCTTTCGTTGTTTGTGGTGGGCATTCGTCGCTAAGGGCGGAGCCATTCGCCGGAGGTTTCGATGGTCTCGCATGTGGGGCATACGGAGCACGATGTCGATATTCTGGTGACCGAGCACCGGCAGCCGACCTGTGCGGCCTCGCGCCGCGCGAGCGCGGCCGCGACCCGTGGTGGCCAGACGCCTCATATCCTAATGGCGTGATGCGTGGCTTGACGGTATGAGAGTGAAGAAATCATTGTCAAAGCAAATGGTTGCGGTGATTTCCTCGCACTTGTGCGACCGGTCCTCAGGCGTCTGATAGATAGTTCATCAATTCCGTCATCGCCGCAGACGCAGTTGGAGCGTCACCCCTTTCGATCGCATCGATCACGGTGATGTGGCGGCGAACCGATCCAGCCATCTTTTCCGGAGAGGACGACGCAAACCAAATGCGGCGCGCATGGGTCTGCAAAGGTGCCAGCGCCGCAGTCAGGAAGCGGTTGGGACAGGCCTCCTCCATCAGTTCGTCAAAGACCTTGTCGGCGACGAGGAAACCCTCCAAGTCGCCTGCGTCGAGACAGGCGGCCATCTCCACGCCGCAGGCTTTCATCGCGCGCCGGTCATCGGCGCTCGCGTGTGTCGCGACCAGAGCTGCCGCAAGCGGCTCCAACTTCTGCCGGGCCTGCATGACATGGACCTGGTCGTCGGGACGGATCGTGGTGATCTGCAGGCCGACACGCGGTCGCACATCCATCAGGCCCTGCCAGGCGAGCTTCTGGATCGCCTCGCGAACCGGCGTTCGGCCAAGCCCCGCGAGCTCGATCAACCGTTTCTCGGTGACCAGGGCGCCGGGCTCGAGCTTGAGTGTCACGATGAGCCGCTCGAGCGCAAGATAGGCTAGGTGCGCTTGGGATTGCAGTGACATGCCGTTCCTTTGCTTCTGATATATCAGGAGCTTGCACAATTTCTCACAAGGAGGCAAGCAAGGCGATCGTCGCAACCCGGTATCGCCTTTCAAGCTGATGCGAACCTTGAGAAAGGTAAATGAGCAAGCGCTCAAAAATCACGAATTTCAAAGGCATGAATAAAGGAAGCTCATCAGCCGTTTCCAGCGGGAATGATGTTGACGAATGGTAAGGGGCTTGTCAGTCTTCTCCTTGGCAACAACCATCTGACGTCGGCGTTGAGGGGCGCAGGATGCAAGTGGGCGCGTTTCTGGTCTGGTCGCTGATGGTGATTGCGGGGCTGTTGGCCGTGCCCGCGGTCAGCCACACCAACGCATTGACGACATTCTCCCTGATGGCCTCGTCTGCCGCTTTCGTCGGCATGGCGATCGCTCAATTCATGGCCGCGCGCCCGCCGTTCGTCGAAGCCTTGTTCGGCGGTCTCGACCGCGTTTATCACTTCCACCGCAGGATCGGCATCTCCGTGCTGATCCTGATCCTCGTCCATTATTTTCTAAAGCCCGATTTCAAGGGGCTGGCACTGACGAGCGGCCTGAACCACCTAGCCGCTTCGGCCGGGAAGTATGCCTTCTATGGGTTCGTCGTCCTGCTGGTCCTCAGCATCGTCAAGGTCATCCCGAGGATAAAGATAGAGATTCCCTACCACCTCTGGCGATACACGCACCGCCTGATCGGTCTGCTCTTCGTTCTCGTCGCTTTCCACCAGATGTTCATCAAACGTCCTTACGACGGCACTGCGATGCTCGCGGTCTACCTGAACGTTTTTGCCGCGCTCGGCATTCTGAGCTACGCCTATACCCAGCTTCTGCCCTGGCTCAGAACGCGCGGCTACGAGGTTTTTGACGTGGCCAGGGAGAACGGCGCGACCGTGATCGCAGCGCGGCCACTCGGGCGTCGCCTCCGCGCGAGGCCGGGGCAATTCGGGTTTCTGCGCGTGATGAAGCCGGGCCTTCGGGAGCCGCACCCGTTTACGATCGCCGGCATTGAGGCTAACGGCATCGTCCGCTTCGCGATCAAGCCGCTCGGGGACTATACGCAAGCGCTCCGTGACAATATCGCGGCCGGTGATCGGCTGAAGCTCGAAGGCGGCTACGGCCGCTTCAATCATCGTCGTGGCGGCAAGAAGCAGATCTGGCTTGCCGGCGGCATCGGCGTTACGCCGTTCCTGGCGATGGCGCGGCACCTCAAGGGCGACGAAGGGCAGCAGATCCACATGGTCTATTGCGTTCGCGACCGACGCGAGGCGATCGGCCTGGAAACCTTCGAGGCGCAGGCGCGGACGCTCGGAAACTTCAGTTTCGTCCTGCATGATTCCTCTGCGGATGGACGCCTGGACGCGGCCAAGCTGGCAACCGGAAGCGTGATCGATCCGTCGGAGGCCGACCTGTGGTTTTGCGGTCCGCCGCCGCTGAGAGAAGCAATCGTCAAGGGCTTGAACGAACTCGGCAAGAAGCCAAGGCGAATCGAGTTCGAGCGGTTTCAGTTTCGATAAGCAGCAGATTTCACGAGTGACTTTTTGAATGAGGAGAGGGTTTCATGCGCGGTCTGCGGAGAAGGCTGGGGAGCGTCTCGCGAAGAGCCGGCCCCGGCTCGGGGGCATTGGCATTGTCGGCGGCGGCATTGCTTGCCATCTCGTTTTGCCCCGCCCTTGCAGAAGCACGCGATGCCTTCGCCGATGACGCGTTTTCGACCTACAAGGCGAATGTGGAAAACGGCCAGTACATGTTCAACGCAGCAGGCTGCGGCGCCTGTCACGGATCCGGCGACAATACGGAACTGCTTTCCGGCGGCATGGAGATGAACACTGCGATCGGCACCTTCTATGCGCCGAACATTTCTCCGCACGCCAACGGTATCGGCGGGTGGACAAACGCACAGTTCCTGAACGCGGTGCTGGTCGGCCTCGATCGGGAGGGAAACAACCTCTACCCGGTCATGCCCTACACGTCCTATGGCGGGATGAAGCCGGAGGATGCGCTCGACATCAAGGCCTATATCGAGACGCTGCCGCAGTCGGACGCCACCTCCAAGGAACACGAGATCGCCTTCCCCTTCAGTCGCCAGACGACGATCACGCTCTGGAAGCGCAGCCACTTCACGGTGCCGGGCTATCAACCGCGGGAAGAGACGCAAGCCGAGCGCGGTCGTTACCTCGTCGAGAATGTCGGCGCTTGCGGCGATTGCCATACGCCGCGCACCACCACCTATGGCTTCGATCTCGAACGTGCCTACCAGGGTGAAAAGGACCTGACGGGGGCGGTTGCGCCAGACATCAGCAAGGCGAAGGTGGCGGGCCTTGCTTCGCCCGAGGTCTTCACCAAGGGTCTCATCGACGAAGGAAAGAAACTCTCAGGTGCGCCAGTCAGCGATCCCGTCATGCGGCGCATCGCCAAGGGGCTGAAAGTTTTGACGGAGGACGACCGGCGGGCGATCTACGCCTTTCTTTCCGACCGCGAAGTGAAGGCGCCGGCGCCGGTGGCGCAGTCTGTGACCGCCGTCTGCAAGGAAAGCACGGCAGCGGAAGCGCTCGGCGGCGACCATGCGGTGCTGGCACAGCAGGCGGATGCCTTCATCGGCAAGTATTGCCGCAATTGTCACGGACCGGGCGAAAGTTCGCAGGGGAGCTACCCCGCCGGCGATCTCGCTTCGATCGCCGCCGATGCCAATTTCGTGGTACCGGGCGACGCATCGAAGTCGCGTCTCTATTCCACGGTCGTCAGCGGCCGCATGCCGCTCGGCAAACGGCCCTCGGCTGAAGAGATCAAGGTGCTGGAGGACTGGATCAACGCGCTGAGCGAGAAAAGCCTACCGCAAACCGCAGCGACCAAGCCCGAACGCTCGCGCCCGATGTTGACCTACGGGCAGTTCGTCGAGGCGGCGCTGAAGGACATAGGGACTGTCAGCGAGCGCGATCGTCCGTTCATGCGCTATTTCTCTTATCGCGACCAATACAACGGCATGATGGGCTGCGAGGACGACCAGACCTTCATGAAGCGCATGGACGTGCTCGCGGGCGGCTTCAAGAAACTGCTCAATTCGCTCTCCTATGGGCCGAAACTGGTCCTGCCGACGGAGGTCGACGGCACCAACGGGCTGCTGGTGCGCGTCGATCTGCGCGAGCTGCAATGGGAGGCCGCGGACTATGACTTCCTGATCAAACGTTATTTCTACGGCATCGATCCGCAGAGCGATCCGTCGCTGGCGGCACTTTCCAGAGAAACGGCCACGCAACTGCCGATCATGCGGATCGACTGGTTCATGAGCAATGGCGCCCGGCCGGAGATCTACAATCGGCTGATGAGGCTGCCGACCCAGATTGGTGAGCTCGAGGCGCGCTTCAAGATCGACGTCGCCGGCAACATCCGCCGGCGCGACGTCCTGCGTGCCGGCTTCGCCGACGGCTCTTCCGGCGTATCCGACCATAACCGCATGCTGGAGCGGCACGACATGCCCTTCGGCGGCTATTACTGGAAATCCTATGATTTCGGCGGCGACGTCGGCAAGCAGGTGCTGAAGCGGTTCCCGCATGGGCCGACGGAACTCGCTCCGCTCGATGCGGGTCTGGTGCCCTTCGAGCATGATGGGGGCGAGATGATCTTCTCGCTCCCGAACGGCTTGCAGGGGTACTACTTATCGACCGCGGCGGGCAAACAGCTTGATGTCGGACCGACGACGATCGTGTCGTTCCGCAAGCGGCCGATCGGCAAGAGCGTCGAGATCGTCAATGCGCGTTCCTGCGTCGATTGCCATGCCGACGGTATTCTGTCGAAGCGCGATCAGTTGCGTGAGCATATCGAGACATCGACGCTTTTCAGCAAGGATCAGCAGGACGTGCTGCTCGCCATGTATGTGAAGCAGGAGGAACTGGACGAGGCCTATCGCAAGGATCGCGAGCGCTTCGTCGCCGCCCTCAAGGCGCTTGGAGTGACCGAGCCGACGCCCGATGGCGGTCTCCAGAGCAGGCATGCGCCGGGCGACGCAGAGATCATCACCTACTTCGCGGACAAATACGAAGACGAACTCGACTTTGACGGCTTGGCGGCAGAATTCGACATGACGCCGAAGCAATTCTCCAATGCCATCAAGCGCGTGACGAACACCGATGTCCTGCGCCTGGGGCTCGACTGGGTGACGACCCTGGAAGCCGGCGGAACGATCCCGCGCAACGAGGTCGAACAGCAATATGCCTTGCTGCTGGAACCATTGCTCCAGCGCCGTCCCCTGGACACGGCGGCAATCGTCGTTGCCGGTGCCGATCAGTCGTCGGACGCGAAGCCACAATCGATCGCGGTCGCGGTGCCCGATTATCGCAAGGAGAAAGCGGAAGCTGGCGACAGGCTGGCGCTCGCACTGAACGTGAAGTCGACGACGGCGAAGGTCGGCGATCAGCTTTCTTTCGAGCTCAGCGCCAATCAGGCCTGCGAGTTGCAGATCCTTTATGTCGAGGAGAACGGCAATGTCGAGGTCATCCCGGATGTGATGATTGGCAACACGACGCTGCAGCCGGGCGAACGGCGCCTGATCCCGCAGCCGGGGACAGGCACGCTGACCTTCGACACGCCGGCACCATCCGAGTCGATGTTGGCTTTCTGTCGCGTCGGTGGGCTTGGCGATCAGAGACTCACTGTGGAGAAGGCGCGCGACTACGTGGCGAAGTCGCGGTTGCCGCCGACGAGGGGGCTGGCGATCAATCTGGCCAAGCAGGCCCAGGGCGATGGCGGGGCCAGCAGCGTTCAGATGGTGACGTTCGAGATCAGGGAGTGACGCGCGAATTATGGCAAAGGTGATGAAATCCCTCATTCTCGTGTCGGCGTTGGCGCTGCCTTTTGCCTGGCCCGCGACGGCCTGCGATGGCCTTCGCCAGGCGTCCGAAGCGCTGAACCGGAGCGACGAGGCGGCTGCGCGCGCAGCGGTCGATCCCGAGCGTTTCGCCGGATGTTCGGCGACCGAGATCGCGCTGACGCGTCGGGTCGCGGCGTTGGCGACTTTCAATCGGGTCGCGGCCGCTGTGGGGCAGGGCGCCAAGCTCGAAAGCTTCGAAGGCGACCTGACGACTGCGAGCAGGGACGCCGGTGGCCCCTGGCAGATTCTCGATGCTCTCGGCGACATCAACCGGGAGCGCCGGGATTATGAGGCGGCGGCGACCTATTATCAGCAGGCGCTGGAAGATGCGGCGAACGAAGAGCTGACCCCCGATTGGATGGCGCCGGACAAGGACTATATCCTGCGGCTGGACAGGCTGGCCTCGGAGATGCGACTTGCGGCAACCAAGCCCGTCAAGCTCGCGGCGCGCGGCGCCTGCAAGTTCTCCTACCGCGGCATATCGATCAGGAAAAAGGCCACGCCGGTGCGCTACGTCTTTGGCACCGCCGAGTTCACGCCCGAGGGATTGCAGTCGGCAAAGGATCTTTTCGAATGCCTGAAGTCGGCAAAACCGCCGACAATCACGCTGATTGGTCATACCGATCCGGTTGGCACGACAGAGGCGAACAAGGCGCTGTCGATCGCACGCGCCGAGGCATTGGCGAAGTACCTCGTCGGTGCCGGCTACCCAGGCACCTGGACAGTCGTCGGCAGGGGCGAGGAAGAGCCGTTCAAACCGGACGATCCGAACGCCTATGACGAGGCGATGCTGCACCAGCTCGACCGGCGGGTGGAAGTGGATGTGGGGAACTAGCGGTGCTGCACAGGATCCTGCTTTCGACGGCGCTCGTCGTCCTGTCCGTAGCTCCCGTCTTCGCTGCCACTTCGGCGCTTGTCGTTGGGGTAGATGCCTATCCGCATGAAGTGAGCCTCGACGGCGCGGTCAAGGACGCACGCGATGTCGCGCAGGCGCTAAAAGCGGCCAATGTCGGCACGATACGGCAGTTCATCAACGAGCAGGCGACGAAGGACGCCATCCGCTCCGCCTGGAGCGAATTGGTTGCCGGCGCAGCCCGCGGCGATACGATCGTCTTCACCTATGCCGGGCACGGCGCGCAGGTGCCGGAATTGGTCGCGGGCAGCGAGGACGACGGCCTGGACGAGTTCCTGGAACTGCCAGGCTTTGACAGAAGCCGTGCGGAGGAAACGGGCAAGGAGATCATCGTCGACAACGAACTGAACGCCTGGTTCGCGGAAGCCGAGGCCAAGGCCATTCAGGTTCTGTTCGTTTCGGACAGCTGCTTTTCCGGCGGCATGAACCGTTCCATATCCGGCAAGACGCGGCTTGCGCCGATCGTGCGCGCGAAGGTACCTCCACCATCCGAGGAGGCGCTCGAGGGCGCCAAGGAGGCGGAACTGTCCAGCGTGACGATCCTGGCCGCATCGCTGGAAAGCCAGCCGACTCCGGAAGTGGTGATTGGCGGAGAGCCGCGCGGGGCCCTGAGCTGGAGCTTCGCCCGGGCCCTCGAAGGCGCTGCCGACCGTGACGGCGATGGCCGGATCTCGCGCATCGAACTCGAGGACTACGTCTTCTCCAACGTCAAGCTTCAGTCGGAAGCCCTGCAGGTGCCGAACTTTACGCCGCAGTTGCCGCGCTCCGACAAGGAGATTGTTCTGTCGCTGCCGCGCAGTGCAACGATTGGTGCGACTGCGACCGGCGAAGCCAGGACGCGGCTGAAATCACCGCGTGAGATGGGGTGGACGGGGAAACTGGCACTGAGCGTTGCCGGTGCGGCGCCGCCGCTAAACAATCTGGGCGGCAATGGCGTGCCCTACCGCTGGGATGCGGCGACCGGCGTGTTTTATACGCCGAACGGCGATGTCGCCGGCGAGCATATCGCGCCGGAAATGCTCCAGGGCGCCGTCGACAAGTTCATCCTGGTCGACTTCCTGAAAACCTTGGCGGCGCAGAGCCCTGGCAGCGTTTCGCTTGCGCCGCTCAAGGACATCTATGCGGCAGGGGACCGTCTCAATTTTAAGGCGGCGCAGGGCGACTACGCCAACATGCTGGTTTTCAATCTGGCGAATACCGGTGAAGCGCAGCTTCTCGATGCGCAGATTGCGGGCAGCGGCAGCCATCCGTTTCAGCTTCAGGGCCTGGAAGTGGTGAAACCCTTCGGCGCCGATCATCTGGTCGTCATTTCGACCAACACGCCGATCGACGCCATTGCGGCCGCCTTCACCAACTCCAAGCTCGACGCCGCGGCGCTGCTGCGCCTTCTTGAGACACGATTGGAAGGCAGCGACAGCACGGTCGCCATCCAGCCGCTTTACACGAGGGAGCGGGGCCAATGAGCACGCATGGCAGGTCTTGGTGTGCCGTGCTTGCTGTGGTGACATGTCTCGCCTTGCATCCTGCTCCGGCCGCAGCCGGCGACCGAGCCTTGCTCGTCGGTGTGGGAAGTTACGCGAACGCCGAGCTTCTCGAGTTCGTAAGGGCGCAATCGACCGCTGATTGCGCTTCGCATGACAAATGCGGCAATCTCGACCCGCAGTTGGAAAGCAAGGCGCAGGCTCTTGGTGAGAGCGCAGTCGCGCCCGAAAAGCTGGACGCAAACGGCAACGGGCAGGGGGCTTATCTGCAAGCCGGCACTCCGAACCTAGCCCACCCCATCCATCAAGATGCCAATGCCGTCAACGCGGTCAGCGACATCATCGGCAAGACAGAGACCGGAGATGTCAGGATTGCCATAGACTGACCGACACCATGAGGGCCGGCGACGTTTTCAAGCTGACGGTGACCAGCCGCACCAGCGGCGACCTGCTGCTCTTCGACGTGAACAGCCAGGGCAAGGCGAGGCAGATCTTTCCGAACGAGTTCGCGCGGAAGATCACGCCGCTTGCGCCAGACGTGCCGCTGACATTGCCGGACGAATATTACGGCTTTGATTTCGAGGCGTCGGGCGAGGGCGAAAATGTCCTCGTCGCTTTCGTGATCAGCGATGCCATCGATTTGAGCGGTGTTGCACCGAAATCCCGTGGGCTGAAGGTCGAGCTGAATGCCCGGGATGCGCCTGGCGACATCGTTGCGCGATTGCAGAATACCTGGACCGACGATCTCGACAGACGCGGCATCCGTTGGTCCGTCGGCACGTTGCGCTATCGAGTGGAATAGGACGACCATCCGATCGCTGAAATGAAAACGCCCGCCTCATCGAGGCGGGCGTTTCTCTCAGACGGTTCTCCGTCCGGAATTGGTTTAGTGCAGGATTTGGCTGAGGAAGAGCTTGGTGCGCTCATGCTGCGGATTGTCGAAGAACTCGGCCGGCGAGTTCTGCTCGACGATCTGGCCCTGGTCCATGAAGATCACGCGGTTGGCGACCTGGCGGGCGAAGCCCATTTCGTGGGTGACGCACAGCATGGTCATGCCTTCTTCGGCAAGGCCGACCATGGTGTCGAGCACTTCCTTGATCATTTCCGGGTCGAGTGCCGAGGTCGGCTCGTCGAAAAGCATGATCTTCGGGTTCATGCAAAGCGAACGGGCGATCGCCACGCGCTGCTGCTGGCCGCCCGAAAGCTGGCCCGGATATTTATGCGCCTGTTCAGGGATCTTGACGCGCTTCAGGAAGTGCATCGCGATTTCCTCTGCCTGCTTCTTCGGCATCTTGCGCACCCAGATCGGCGCAAGCGTGCAGTTTTCCAGGATCGTCAGGTGCGGGAAGAGATTAAAATGCTGGAAGACCATGCCGACTTCGCGGCGCACTTCGTCGATCTTCTTCAGGTCGTTGGTCAGCTCGATGCCATCGACGACGATCTTGCCCTTCTGGTGTTCTTCCAGGCGATTGATGCAGCGGATCATCGTCGACTTGCCGGAGCCCGACGGGCCAGCAATGACGATGCGCTCGCCCTTCATGACCTTCAGGTTGATGTCGCGAAGGACGTGGAAGTCCCCGTACCATTTGTTCATTCCGGTGATTTCGACTGCAACATCCGTCGCAGAAACGGTCATTTTGGAAGCAGTGGCGGTGTTTGCCATGCGATCCTCCCCTCTTTTATCGTTTATGGGCCGTGTCGAGCACGCGTTCCATGAAGCCTGAATAGCGCGACATACCGAAGCAGAAAAGCCAGAATATGAAGCCAGCGAAAATTAGCCCTGAGATCGGCGTGACCGACGAGGCCCAGTTCGCGTCGGTGAAGTTGAAGCGAACGATGCCGAGCAGGTCGAACATGCCGATGATCGAGACCAGCGACGTGTCCTTGAAAAGGCCGATGAACGTGTTGACGATGCCGGGGATCACCAGCTTCAGCGCCTGCGGCAGCACGATGAGGTTCATCTTCTGCCAGTAGCTGAGGCCTAGCGAATCCGCCCCTTCGTATTGACCCTTCGGAATGGCCTGGAGGCCGCCGCGCACCACTTCAGCCATATAGGCCGATGCGAAGAGCGACACACCGATCAGTGCCCGCAGGAACTTGTCGAAGGTAACGCCCTGCGGCAGGAACAAGGGCAGCATGACGCTCGCCATGAACAGCACGGTGATCAGCGGAATGCCGCGTACCAGTTCGATGAAGGCGGTGCAGAGCATCTTGATGACCGGCATGTGCGAGCGCCTGCCAAGCGCAAGAAGGATGCCGAGCGGCAGCGACACCGCGATGCCGACGAAAGAGAGTATGAGCGTGACCATCAGGCCGCCCCAAAGCGGCGTCTCGACGAAGGTCAGCCCAAACCAGCCGCCGGGAAGCAGGATCAAGGAGACGATCGGTAGTACCGCGAACAGCAGGATGGCGTTGATGCTCTTGTAGGGCACCTTCGGGATCAGCATCGGCACGAGCAAAAGCACGAACAGGATGCCGACGAGGGTGGGCCGCCAGCGCTCCTCGAGCGGGTAGCGTCCATAGACGAACTGGTCGAGCTTCGCATTGACGAAGGCCCAGCAGGCGCCGCTCCAGCCCTCAGGCTGGGCGCCGCCCTGGGCGACCGTGGCACACACGCCGCGACCACCGCCGGTCCAGGCGGCGTCAAGGAAGAGCCACTGGATTGCCGGCGGCACGAGCCAAGCGAGCACCAGCAAGCTTATGATGGTAAGCACGGTGTCCTTGGGCGTGGCGAAGAGATTCTTGCGCAGCCAGCGGACGAGCCCGCCTTCTGCGATCGGTGGTGACGATGCCTCGATCATCGAGGCGCGCACGAAAGTAGCCTGGTGTGTGGTCATGGTCTTATCTCTCCACCAAGGCCATGCGGGCGTTGAACCAGTTCATGAACAGGGACGTCGCCAAGCTGAGTGACAGGTAGACGACGATCCAGATCGTGACGACCTCGATCGCCTGACCCGTCTGATTGAGGATCGTGCCGCCAACGGCCACAAGATCCGCATAGCCGATCGCGACGGCGAGCGACGAGTTCTTGGTCAGGTTCAGGTACTGGCTGGTGAGCGGAGGAATAATGATCCGCAGCGCTTGCGGGACCACGACGAGGCGCGTCGTGAGGCGCGGTCGGATGCCGAGCGCATGGGCGGCCTCTGTCTGTCCCTTGGACACGCCGCGAATGCCGGCGCGTACGATCTCGGCGATGAAGGCGGCGGTATAGAACGAGAGCGCCAGGAACAGCGACAGGAATTCGGGTCCGATTACCGAACCGCCGGTAAGATTGAATTTTCCGGCCACCGGAACGTCAAAGGTGATCGGCGAGCCGGTGGCGAAGAACGTCAGTAGCGGCAAGCCGATGACAAGGCCAAGAACCGTCCAGAGAATCGGGAAGCGCTGCCCGGTGGCGTCTTGTTTCTTGTGCGCAAAGCGTGCCACCGCGATGCTTGCGACGATTGCAATGACCAACGCAAAGAGCGTGTATTGCCAGCCGTCGCCGAGGATCGGTTTGGGGAAGGCGAGGCCGCGGTTGTTGAGGAACATGTTGAGCGGCAGCGCCGCCGATTCGCGCGGTTGCGGCAAGATGGCCAGAACGCCGCTGTACCAGAAGAAGATGACGAGCAGCGGCGGGATGTTCCGGAACACCTCGACATAGGTGAGCGACAGCTTGGCGATCAGCCAGTTGTGCGAAAGCCTTCCGATGCCGACCGCAAAGCCGATAATGGTTGCGGTGAAAATCCCGCAAATCGCTACGAGCAGCGTATTGAGCAGGCCAACGAGCAGCGCACGCTGATAGGTGGAATCGCTGGTAAAGGCGATCAGCGATTGCCCGACGTCGAAGCCCGCGCGTCCGTTCAGGAAGCCGTAGCCGGAAGCGATGTTCGCCCGTTTCAGATTCTCGATCGTATTGTCGGCCACCCAATAGACGAAGGCCGCGAGAACGACGAGGGTGATAACCTGATAAAATATCCCGCGGACCTGCGGGTCATTGATGATAGACCCCGACGGTTTGCTTTTCTCAGGCGTAGTTGTGACGCCAATCGCCATGCAATGCCTCTTTCCCCTTTTCACCCTTATGGGTGTTCTTATCGTTGGAAGGGAAGCGGGAGGCCCGCTTCCCCTGTTGTATCAGATCGCCTTAGCGGACCGGCGGGGCATACTGGATGCCGCCCTTGTTCCACAGCGCATTGAGGCCGCGCTCGATCTTCAGCGGGCTGCCGGCGCCAATGTTGCGGTCAAAGACTTCACCGTAGTTGCCGACCGCCTTGATGACGTTCACGGCCCATTCGTTGGTCAGGCCGAGGTCGGTGCCGATCTTCGAGTCGGCCTCGACGCCGAGGAAGCGCTGGACATCCGGGTTGGTCGACTTCTTCATTTCTTCGACGTTCGCCTGGGTGATACCGAACTCTTCGGCCTGGATCAGGGCGTAGTGAACCCAGCTGACAATGTCGTACCACTGGTCGTCACCCTGGCGCACGGCCGGGCCGAGCGGTTCCTTCGAGATGATTTCCGGCAGGATCATGTGATCATCCGGCTTGGAAAGCGTCAGGCGCAGCGAATAGAGGCCGGACTGGTCCGTCGTGTAGACGTCGCAACGGCCGGCGTCATAGGCGGCGTTGACCTCTTCGAGCTTTTCGAAGACGACCGGGTTGTACTGCAGGTTATTGGATTTGAAATAGTCGGCAAGGTTGAGTTCGGTGGTGGTGCCGGTCTGCACGCAGACGGCCGCGCCCGAAAGCTCGAGGGCCGACTTGACGTTCAGGCTTTTGCGAACCATGAAGCCCTGGCCGTCATAGTAGTTGACAGGGCGGAAGTTGAAGCCGAGCGCGGTGTCGCGGTTGATCGTCCACGTGGTGTTGCGGGCAAGAACGTCGACCTCACCGGACTGCAGTGCCGGGAAGCGTTCCTTGGCCGAAGTGGGCGTGTACTTTACCTTGCTGCCATCCGCGAAGATCGCGGCGGCGATTGCCTTGCAGTAGTCAACGTCGAAACCGCTCCAGTTGCCCGAAGCATCCGGTGCCGCGAAGCCGGCAAGGCCGGTGTTCACGCCGCACTGGACAAAGCCCTTGGCCTTCACGTCGTCAAGGGTAGCGCCCGAAGCCGCCTGTGTGCCAATCCCCATGACAGCAGCGCCAACGAGAGCTGTCAGAATTCTTCTTGCCATTTTTAGAACCTTTTTCTGTTGTCGTTAGTTCCCGTCTGCACCGGCGCCTCTTCCGGCGCGTGCAGTCTCCGCCACCCTCCTGGCGCGAGCACAGGCTATCTCATGCTCAAATTCCATGAGGGTCAAGAGAGGCTGCCGATTTTCTGATTTTGCATGTGAAAAACTCGAAACAAGCCAGAAAGTTAGGCAGTTTTTGGAGGAAGCGAGCGGGCGCTGGGCGAAAAATCGCCAAATGCCCGCCAATAACTGCCAAAACGACACTCCATGATTTTTGCCACTTGACCGCAGTTGTAGCTCATTCGAAGAGTTTCTCATTCGAAATCAGAAGCGGAACATGCAATGGCAGACAGCGGCAATGTGAATGGCAAGAGGGGCATCAACACCCGTCTCGCTCATAGCGGCAACAATCCCTCCGACTATTTCGGCTTCGTCAATCCGCCGGTGGTGCACGCATCCACCGTGCTGTTTCCCAATGCGAAGACGATGGAAACGCGCGCACAGAGATACACCTACGGGACGCGCGGAACGCCGACTACGGATGCGCTTTGCGACGCGATCAACGAGCTCGAAGGTTCCGCCGGGACGATCCTGGTGCCCTCGGGTCTGGCTGCGGTGACGGTGCCGTTCCTCGCTTACCTTTCGGCGGGCGACCACGCACTGGTCGTCGATTCGGTCTATTTCCCGACGCGCCACTTCTGCGACACGATGCTGACGCGTCTCGGCGTCACCGTCGAGTATTACGATCCGATGATTGGTGCGGGTATCGAATCGCTGATCCGCCCGAACACGCGACTGGTACACACCGAAGCGCCGGGCTCGAACACGTTCGAGATGCAGGACATCCGCGCGATTGCCACCGCCGCCCATCGCCACGGCTGCGTCGTCACCATGGACAACACCTGGGCGACGCCGGTCTATTTCAAGCCGCTTGATCATGGTGTCGACGTATCGATCCATGCGGCCACCAAATATCCTTCAGGGCACTCGGACGTGCTTTTCGGCACCGTGTCGGCAAACGCTGCGCATTGGCCGGCATTGACGGAGGCGATGGTCACCCTTGGCGTCTGTGTCTCGCCGGACGATAGCTATCAGATCCTGCGCGGCCTCAGAACCATGGGCATCCGTCTCGAACGCCATCAGGAAAGTGCGCTGACGCTGGCGAAATGGCTCGAAACGCGGGACGAAGTCGCGCGCGTACTGCATCCGGCGCTGCCGAGCTTCCCGGGCCACGAACTCTGGAAGCGTGATTTTAGCGGCGCGAGCGGCATCTTCTCCTTTGTCCTCAAGGCGGAAAGCCCTGATCGGTTCAAGGCCAAGGCGCACGCTTTCCTCGACGCGCTGAAGCTCTTCGGGTTGGGGTACTCCTGGGGCGGGTTCGAAAGTCTCGCCGTTCACGTTGGCCTGGGAGATCGCAAGGTCGCGTTGGCGCCGACGGAAGGGCCGGTCATCCGCCTGCAGATCGGCCTCGAGGATGTGCCGGATATCCGCCGCGACATCGAGGCGGGATTGGCGGCGGCGAACGCCGTCTGACGAAAAAGAGGCGCCGCGACCACTGGCGGCGCCTTGCCGGCATCGATTATCGAAGGCTCAGCGCCGCAGGGCGCGCGTCTTGTCGGGCGCGCAAAGGTCGCCGTCGTGCGTTGGTTTGCTGCCTGTCTTCGCTCTCAAATCGCGGTCGATTTAAGAAGACATGCAGCAGCGTCGGAACTAGGGCCGTTGGGCGCCGTAGCCGTAGAGCCAGTCGAGGTCGGCGGCGAGCGCGTCCGGTCCCTTGAGTTTCAGGACGATGTCGCGGCCGAGGCGTAAAGGCCCCCGGGCATGGTAGGCGAAGTGATTGAATGCCGCGCGCCGGCGAACCCGGGCGATGCGTGGTCGGCGCCTCGCTTCGAATGTCGCCAGCGCCAATGGGACATCGGTGCCGGTGGCCAGGCAGTCGGAAAGCTCGAAGGCGTCCTCGATTGCCATGGCTGCGCCCTGTGCCGCAAAAGGCGTCATTGCATGGGCCGCATCCCCGATCAGCACGGTCCTTCGCCCGTCTTGCCAAGCGCCATCGTCCACGGTGCACAATGGCCAATAGGTGGGAGCCGTAGCCTTTTCGAGCAGCGAGCGAATGCCTGCATTCCAGCGCGAGAATGCATTCAGGCAATCCTGGCGCCGCTCGTCCGAATCCTTGCCGACCCAGACGGCGTCGGTCTCCTTGCCCTCGATGATCGCGACGAGATTGAAGCCGTCAACTTCCCGCAACGGATAAGCGACGAGATGGGCGCGAGGACCGAGGAACGCCGTCACCTGGTTCGGTTGGAGGAGGCCCGCGGCCGTGTCGCGCGTGAGCGTCATGCGCCAGGCGACGTTGCCCGAGAAGCTTACGCGGCCGGCACCGGGTACGCTGTTGCGCAATCGCGACCAGATCCCGTCGGCGCCGACGATGATGTCCGGGCGGCGCCCCGTCAGTCTTTCAATCGTCTGCTCATCGGGAGCATCGATCTGATGCCCAAGCTGCAGGCGGCAGCTAGACTCGGCCTCGACTGCGGAAAGCAGGACCTTCTGCAGGCTGGCGCGATGCATGACGGCATAGGGGGCATGCCAGCGGCGGCGGGCGAAAGCGCCAGCCGATACGCTGGCCAGAGGGCTCAGGGTTACGCCGTCGACCAGGCCGATGTGCTCGGGCTCGCTCCAGCAGCGTTCGAGCTTCGCGAGGAGGCCGAGCTTGATGAGGATGCGCGAGGCGTTCGGTGACAGCTGCAGGCCGGCGCCGACTTCGGTCAGTGCCTCGGCCCGCTCGATGATGTCGACCTCGAAGCCGCGGCGGGCGAGGCACAAGGCGGCCGCAAGCCCGCCGATACCGGCGCCGATGATCGCGACAGCGCGCGACATCGTGGCGTGTCAGGCGGCTTTGTGGGCGAAGAGGCAGCCGGGCGGATTGGTTTCCGTCGCTTTCAGCTTCGGATTGTAGCGATAGAGCGTGGAGCAGTAGGAGCAGACCTTCTCGTTGTCGTCGCCCATATCGATGAAGATGTGCGGGTGATCGTACGGAATGGACGCGCCGGTGCACATGAATTCCTTGACGCCGATTTCGATTGCCTGATGTCCGCCGTCGTTCTGGAAGTGCGGGATGCTGTGGCCGGCCATGTCATGCTCCGATGAATGCAAGTCTGAAAGTTGCCGGCACCATAGTGAGCTTTGGTGCAAAAGTGTAGCGGCAAACACGCCGCAGCTGTGGTTTTTACCGGGGCGGGGTTTCACTCGCCAGGGCGACGAACTAGGTTGCGCCGGATCGATACCCCTAGGATGATAAAGATGGATCTCAATCCGCCGCCGTTTTCCCGCTTTACCCACGAGGGCCTGGAGATCGCCTTCTTCGACGAAGGTGATCCAGCCGGCGCACCCATTCTGCTCATTCACGGGTTTGCCTCGAGCGCCAACGTCAACTGGGTGTTCCCGGGCTGGCTGAAGACGCTGGGCGATGCCGGTTACCGGGTAATTGCGCTCGACAATCGAGGGCACGGCGTCAGCAGCAAACCCTATGATCCAGCACTCTATCATCCACAGCAGATGGCGGGCGACGCCGTAGCGCTTCTGGGGCATCTCGGCATCGCCGAAGCGCATGTGATGGGCTACTCAATGGGCGCGCGCATCTCCGCATTCCTGGCGCTCGCACATCCCCACCGGGTGCGCTCGCTGATCTTCGGCGGCCTCGGCATCGGCATGGTGACAGGGGTAGGGGATTGGGACCCGATCGCCGATGCCCTGGTGGCGCCCTCTCTGGAGGTCGTGACCCATGCGCGCGGCCGCATGTTCCGCGCCTTTGCCGACCAGACCAAAAGCGACAGGCAGGCGCTTGCGGCCTGTATCTCGACATCCCGTGATCTGCTGACGGCCGAGGACATGGGGCGCATCGACATGCCCACCCTGATCGGTGTCGGGACGAAGGACGACATTGCCGGCTCGCCGCAGGAACTGGCGGCACTGATGCCCAATGCGCGTGCGCTTGATATTCCGGGCCGGGACCATATGCTCGCGGTTGGTGATCGGGTATTCAAGAAGGCCGTGCTCGAGTTCCTCGAAGAAGTGGGCGGAGAGCACCGTACGCTTGCCCGCTCCTGAGCCGCTCGACCGAGAGTGGAACTGGGGCCGGGCCATTTAAGTCATGTCGGATTTCCCCTATAGTGACTGTAGGACGGACAGGAAGGAGAGCGACGATGGTCGCCAAGACCGAACTTCGCCAGACGGAAGCGTTGAAGGTGATGGACCCGATCTGGAACAGCCTGCGTGAGGAAGCCCGCGTGGCAGCCGAGCAGGACCCGATGCTTGCGGCCTTCCTCTATTCGACGGTGGTCAATCAGCACTCGCTCGAAGAAAGTGTGATCTATCGCATTTGCGAGAGGTTGGATCATCCCGACCTCCAGGCGAACCTTTTGCGACAGACCTTCTCGGAGATGCTCGAGGATTGGCCGGAATGGGGCGCCATTCTGCGCGTCGATATCCAGGCGGTCTATGACCGCGATCCCGCCTGCACCCGCTTCATCGAGCCAGTGCTCTATTTCAAGGGCTTCCACGCCATCCAGACGCACCGCCTTGCCCATTGGCTCTTGAAGCGCGGCCGCAAGGATTTCGCCTTCTATCTGCAGAGCCGTTCGTCGAGCGTCTTCCAGACGGACATCAACCCGGCCGCCCGTATTGGCCGCGGTATCTTCCTTGACCACGCCACCGGTCTCGTCGTCGGCGAGACGGCCGTGATCGGCGACAATGTCTCTATCCTGCACGGCGTGACACTCGGCGGCACGGGCAAGGAAGGCAGCGATCGCCATCCCAAGATCGCCGATGGAGTCCTGATCGGCGCCGGCGCCAAGATTCTCGGCAATATCCATATCGGCCACTGCTCGCGCATCGCCGCTGGCTCCGTCGTGTTGAAACCGGTACCGCCGAAAACGACGGTCGCAGGCGTGCCGGCGAAGGTGGTGGGCGAGGCCGGTTGCTCCGAGCCGTCGCGTCAGATGGACCAGATCCTGAGCAGCTTCGATATCTGAACACACGGGAACCGGTGCGTAAGCCTCTTTCGAGGGGTTTACACCCGGCGATGCAGCGTGCGAGAAGCGCCGCACAGATAAACGGCTACGGAGACGTGTTTTGAAGCCCGAAGAAATCCGCAAGCTTGAAGCTTATTTCAAGCGCACCTTCAACCAGCAGATGGTCGTCAAGGCTCGCCCGAAGAAGGACGAGTCCGCTGAGGTCTATCTCGGTGACGAGTTCCTCGGTGTCGTTTTCCGCGATGAGGAAGATGGCGAGCTTTCCTACAACTTCTCCATGGCGATCCTCGACATCGACCTCTAAGTCCTGACGACGGACGACAAAGTAGCGAGCCCCGAAAATCCCCGCGATTTTTGGGGCTTATTGTTTCTGATGAAGCCTTGATGTCGTTTTGGGCAATTGCTCGCGGCATTCATCTTCCGTCTTCGGCAAAGATCGAAGGAAATTTTACGCTCGACGGCATTTCTTCATCAAGTTGTTGCATCCGTTGTATTTTATTGCGTTGCACACTCGTCTTGACTTTTTGTGCAGTGCACATAAACTGAAGCCTCCAGATCAGGCCGTCACTAAGGAGACACCCGATGTTCAACTTCGATGATGCAAACAAGAAGAGCAAAGAAGCCATTGATGTGGCTGTAAAGAGCTATTCCGCCTGGACCAAGGGTCTCCAGGCTATCGCGACCGAAGCCGCCGACTATTCCAAGAAGTCCTTCGAAGAAGGCGTTGCGCACGTCGAGAAGCTGTCGGCCACCAAGAGTGTCGAAGCTGCTTTCGAACTGCAGACCAACTACATCAAGTCGAGCTACGAAGGCTTCGTCGCCGAGGCTACGAAGATCGGCGAAATGTACGCCGATCTCGCCAAGGATGCTTACAAGCCCTACGAAGCGCCGGTTGCCAAGGCAACGGCAGCAGTCAAGGCCGCCGCTGCCGCCGCCTGATCGCTGAGCACACAAGTTTATCGAGGGCCGGTCGCAGCAATTGCGACCGGCCCTTTTGTTTTCTCGCTTTTGCTGTGAGCGGCCCGAAGAAAGTTGATCAATCTTGCGCGCGCTCGTGCGATTATGATTGCAGTGCGTTGGTTCGGTCTTAAAATCTGGAAACGAACCATTAGATAAAGGGCAAGCACGCTGCGGCCGTGTTCAATGGGGTCGCTGCTGTACAAGGAACTGACAAGAATGATCGCCATGCCGGTCCGGATGCAGCAAGGTAGCGATGACGAGGGAAACGGCAACAACCGCAGCACGTCCGTCATCACGCGTACCAAGCCGAAGACCAAAAAGCCGAGTTTGTATCGTGTTCTGCTTTTGAATGACGATTACACGCCGATGGAGTTTGTCATCCACATTCTGGAGCGCTTCTTTCAGAAGGACCCGGAAGAGGCGACCCGTATCATGCTCCACGTCCACAATCACGGCGTCGGAGAGTGCGGCGTCTTCACCTATGAGGTCGCCGAAACCAAGGTGACGCAGGTGATGGATTTTGCCAGGCAGCATCAGCATCCGTTGCAATGCGTCATGGAAAAGAAATGAGGAACTAACGTGCCAACATTTTCGCCCAGCCTCGAAAAGGCGCTGCACCAGGCACTGACTTTTGCCAACGAGCGCCATCATGAATACGCCACGCTCGAGCATCTGCTTTTGGCATTGATCGATGATGCCGACGCGGCAGCCGTGATGGGCGCCTGCAACGTCAATCTCGAGACGCTGCGCAAAACCGTGACGGATTATGTCGACAACGAGCTCTCCAATCTCGTGACCGGCTACGATGAGGACTCCAAGCCGACGGCGGGCTTTCAGCGTGTCATCCAGCGCGCGGTGATCCACGTCCAGTCGTCCGGCCGCGAGGAAGTGACCGGCGCCAACGTGCTGGTTGCCATCTTCGCCGAGCGCGAAAGCCATGCTGCCTATTTCCTGCAGGAGCAGGAGATGACGCGTTACGACGCCGTCAACTTCATTTCGCACGGTATCGGCAAGCGCCCGGGCAGTTCCGAGTCGCGGCCGGTACGCGGCGCCGACGATCACGAATCCGAGCAGAAGCCTTCGCGCGACACCGAGGAAAACGGTCCCAAGAAGCAGCAGGACGCTCTGACCGCTTACTGCGTCAACCTCAATGAAAAGGCGAAGTCCGGCAAGATCGACCCGTTGATCGGGCGTCACTCTGAGGTGAACCGCACCATCCAGGTGCTGTGCCGCCGTTCCAAGAACAATCCGCTCTATGTGGGCGACCCCGGCGTCGGCAAGACGGCGATTGCCGAGGGCCTTGCCAAGCGGATCGTCGAAAAGAAGGTGCCGGAGGCGCTGCAGGACGCGACGATCTTCTCGCTGGACATGGGCACGCTGCTCGCGGGCACGCGCTACCGCGGCGATTTCGAGGAACGCCTGAAGCAGGTCGTCAAGGAGCTTGAGGATTATCCCGGTGCCGTGCTCTTCATCGACGAGATCCACACGGTCATCGGTGCCGGCGCCACGTCCGGTGGCGCGATGGATGCGTCCAACCTGCTGAAGCCGGCGCTGTCCAACGGTGCGATCCGCTGCATCGGCTCGACGACCTACAAGGAATACCGTCAGTTCTTCGAGAAGGACCGGGCGCTCGTCCGCCGCTTCCAGAAGATCGACGTGAACGAGCCGACGATTGCCGATGCGATCGAGATCATGAAGGGGCTGAAGCCGTACTTCGAGGAATATCACCACCTGAAATACTCGAACGAGGCGATCAAGGCGGCCGTCGAGCTCTCGGCCCGTTACATCAATGACCGCAAGCTGCCCGACAAGGCGATCGACGTGATCGACGAGTCCGGCGCGGCGCAGATGCTGCTGCCCGCCGGCAAGCGCCGTAAGCTGATCACCGAGAAGGAGATCGAGGCGACGATCGCGACGATGGCGCGCATTCCGCCGAAAACCGTCTCCAAGGACGACGAGGCAGTGCTTGCCAATCTCGAGAAGGAGCTACGCTCGGTCGTCTATGGCCAGGATCTGGCGATCGAAGCACTCGCTTCGTCGATCAAGTTGGCGCGCGCTGGCCTGCGGGAACCGAACAAGCCGATCGGCTGCTACGTCTTCTCCGGCCCCACCGGCGTCGGCAAGACGGAAGTCGCCAAGCAGCTTGCGACGTCGCTCGGCGTCGAGCTTCTGCGCTTCGACATGTCGGAATACATGGAGCGGCACACGGTTTCGCGCCTGCTCGGTGCACCTCCCGGCTATGTCGGCTTCGACCAGGGCGGCCTGTTGACCGATGGCGTCGACCAGCATCCGCATTGCGTGCTGCTGCTCGACGAGATCGAGAAGGCGCATCCGGATCTGTTCAACATCCTGTTGCAGGTCATGGATCACGGCTCGCTGACCGATCACAACGGCAAGAAGATCGATTTCCGCAACGTCATCCTGATCATGACGACCAATGCCGGCGCATCAGAAATGGCCCGGGCCGCCATCGGCTTCGGTTCTTCCAAGCGCACGGGTGAGGACGAAGAGGCGCTGAACCGCCTGTTCACGCCGGAATTCCGCAACCGTCTGGACGCGGTGATCCCGTTCGCTTCGCTGCCGACCCCGGTTATCCACCAGGTGGTGCAGAAGTTCGTCATGCAACTGGAGACCCAGCTTGCCGAGCGCAACGTTACCTTCGACCTCGCGCCCGAGGCGATCGCCTGGCTTGCCGAGAAGGGCTACGACGAGAAGATGGGTGCCCGGCCTCTGGCGCGTGTCATCCAGGAAAACGTCAAGAAGCCGCTCGCCGATGAGATCCTCTTCGGCAAGCTGAAGAAGGGCGGCGTTGTCAAGGTGACGATCGGCACCAAGGCCGATGGCACCAAGGGCTTGCTGCTGGATGCCGTTCCCGAAACCACGCCAATCAAGCCGAAGGCGGAGGTTTCCCGCCCGGCGATGAAGACCACAAAGCCGAAGAAGGCCGAAGATAAGGAAGAAGTGGGCGCCGAGTCTGCGCCGAAGTCCAAGCCGAAGAAGGCTGCCGCCAAGGCGTCGTCGGGTAGAGAGGCTGGGGCCAGCGACGTGGCTCCGAGAAAGGGCCGCACGGTGCCGAAGGTGCCTCGCAAGAAATAGGCGCTTGCAAGAGATGTTCGACGGTGCCGGATGCAAACCATCCGGCACCGTTTTTCTGAGTCAAAGACAATCCGGAAGTGCCGATGAATAGGGAAGAAGACGAGCAATCTTCGCTCGCCTGGTTCGGGAAGGGTATGCGCGGCATCTTCAGCCTGCCGGCCTTCATCCTGATGCTGTCCTTCGTCGGCTTCTGCTCGCTGACGGCGCAGGCTGGAATTCCGGTGCAGCAGGTCGTCTTCATGACCGGCATCGTCTGGGCGCTTCCGGCCAAGGTAATCCTTGTCGGCTCGATGATGAGCGGCGCAAATCTTGCGGCCGCGTTCCTGGCGGTATCGCTGTCGTCCGTTCGTCTGATGCCCATGGTTGCGGCGCTCGTTCCGGAATTGCGCACGTCGCGAACGCCCACATGGCTGCTCCTCTTCTTGTCGCACTTCATCGCGATCACCGCCTGGGTGTTCGCAATGGAGAAGGTGCCGAAGGTGCCGCGCGGGCGGCGTGCCGCCTTCTTTGCCGGCTTCGGCATCACGCTCGTCGCGACAAACATGTTGCTGGTCGCCGTCGTCTACCACTTCGTCGCGGACTTCCCGCCGATCGTTGCCGGCTGTCTCTTCTTCCTGACACCCGTCTATTTCCTCGCATCGATATGGCATTCCGCGCGCCATCCCGTCGTCTACGTCGCGCTCCTGTTCGGCCTCGCCGGCGGGCCGCTGTTCTACTGGCTGTTTCCGGAATTCGATATCCTGATTGCCGGCCTCGTTGGCGGCACGCTCGCCTGGTTGGTCGAGCGCCTTTGGCGCCAACGCAAGGAGGTGGGCGCATGACGTGGCAGGACGGTTGGTGGCCCTATGCCTTCATCGCGATCGCCGGCTGGCTGGCAACCGACATCTGGCGCTGGCTGGGCGTGGTTGCCGGCAACAAGCTGCGCGATGATTCCGAAGCGTTGAATTGGGTGAGGGCGGTCGCGACCGCTCTCGTCGCCGCGGTCATCGCCAAGCTCGTCCTCTATCCGACGGGAGTGCTCGAGCAATCCCCACTCTGGCTGCGCACGGGGTCCGTTGCGCTTGGGGCCGTGGCTTTCTTTCTCTTCGGCCGAAAGCCGGCGATCGGGATAGCGACCGCGATCGCAGGGCTCGCGTCAGGGCTCTGGTTGCTCGGTTTCTGAGCGGTTGTCTTCGCCGAAGACCGGTGACGTGAAAAAGCCATCCGCCGAGCAGGGAAGCCGTCTCGGCGGAACAACAACTCAGGCAGAGATTGAAGGCGCGATCAGAGCGCCTGCCGAACCTTTTCGGCATTGGCCGCCAGCACGGCGCCGTCTTCCATGGTACCTGAATGCGGCTTCAGCGGCACGCCCGCGCGCCGCGGAATGACATGGAAGTGCAGGTGGAAGACCGATTGGCCGGCCGGTGCCTCGTTGAACTGCATGACCGTGACGCCATCCGCCTCGAAGGCCTCTTTCGCTGCGATCGCCAGTTTCTGCACGGTCGCAATCAGCGTTGGCAGCGTCGCCGGATCGGCATCGAGCAGGTTGCGCGAGGGAGCCTTCGGAACGACGAGCAAGTGGCCTTCGGCCTGCGGCATCACATCCATGAACGCGATCGTCGCATCGTCCTCGTAGACGCGGTGCGAAGGAATTTCGCCGCGCAGGATCTTGGCGAAGATGTTGTTGTCGTCGTATCTCATTGTCGTTCCTCGTGAATTGGCGCAGGCCGGCCCTCGCCGAAGCGGTCTAGTCGTCTTGCCGCTCACCTTTGCGGAAAGGTCCGTGTTCTGCAAGAATCTCGCCCGTTTCCTCCACATCCCTGCGCTCGCGGTCAAGATAGTCGGCGACCGCGCGGGCGAGCCCCGGATGGGTGATGAAATGCGCCGAATGGGTGGTGACGGGCATATAGCCCCGCGCGAGCTTGTGTTCGCCCTGGGCACCGGCCTCGACCCGCTTCAAGCCCTTGGCGATCGCGAAGTCGATCGCCTGGTGGTAGCAGACTTCGAAATGCAGGAACGGATGGTCCTCAATGCAGCCCCAGTGACGGCCGTAAAGCGCGTCGCCGCCGATGAAGTTGATCGCGCCGGCAATGTAGCGGCCGTTGCGACGCGCCATCACCAGTAGGATATCGTCGGCCATGCGCTCACCGATCAGCGAATAGAAGGAGCGTGTCAGATAGGGGCGACCCCACTTGCGGCCGCCGGTGTCCATGTAGAAGGCGAAGAACTGGTCCCAGATCGCTTCCGTCAGGTCGCGGCCTGTCAGCCAGTCGATCGAGATGCCGTTTTCGAGCGCAGCCCTGCGTTCCTTCTTGAGCGCCTTGCGCTTGCGCGAGGCAAGGGTCTCCAGGAAATCGGCGTGCGATCCGTAACCCTCGTTTGAGAAATGGAACTGCTGGTCGGTGCGGTGCAGGAAGCCGGCACGCTCGAGGGCGGGCATCTCGGCTTCCGGCACGAAGGTGACATGCGCCGACGAGACGTCGTGCCTGCACGCAAGCTCCTTCAAGCCCGCGGCAAGCGCATCCTGTACCGCTCGACCATTCTCCCCCGGTGCCGTAAGCAGTCTCGGTCCGGTGGCCGGTGTGAAGGGGATGGAGCTTTGCAGCTTCGGATAGTAGCGCCCGCCGGCCCGTTCAAAGGCGTCGGCCCAGCCATGGTCAAAGACATATTCGCCCTGGCTGTGGCTCTTCAGATAGCAGACGAGGCCGCCGCGCAGGTGCCCGTCCGATCCTTCGAGAAGCAGGTGCTGGCCGAGCCAACCGGTCTTGGCGGTTGCCGATCCGGATTCTTCAAGAGCGGAGAGATAGGCATGCGAGAGGAAGGGATTGTAGACGCCGTCGGGATGCTCCTTCGACGCACCGGAAAGCACGTTCCAACGTGCTGCCGGCACATTGGCGAAGGATTGGGCTATACGGATGGTGACGGCGTCTGACATCAGTTCAGGAAACCAGGGCCTCCCGCGGGTCGAAACCCTCGAAGGTCATTTGGTCCGCGTGGGCGTAGGTGTAAGCCTCGGCCTGCCGGTCGCGTACGGTCCAGGTGATGATCGTCTTGCCGAGTGTCCGCTCCTTGGTGATGAACGGGTTCGGCAGGTGGCCGTAGTGGTAGGAGATGAAGTCGAGCCCCAACTGCATCGCTTCCTCGTGCACGAAGAAGGTTTCGGGATTGGCGCCTTCTGCGGTCAGGCCGAGCGGGTAGGGTGCGTCGAGCGCCTTCAGATCCTTGAGCAGCCAGTGATCGAAGCTCATCAGGGCGACATGTCCCTTATAGCCTTCGAGGGTCTCCAGAACGGCGGCGGCAAAGCCTTCGTCGTCGCCCTTGCGGCCCTTGAGTTCGATGACGAGTGGCACCTTGCCGTCGACCAGCCGCAGCATCTGCGTCAAGGTCGGCACCTTGTCTTTCGTCCCGCCGATCGCCATCAGCCCGAGCTCGCCGGCGGTGCGTGAGCGAACATCGCCCTTGATACCGCAGAGGCGCTGCGTGTCGTCGTCATGGAAGACGACCGGGATGCTGTCGGCGGTGTATTGCAGGTCGCACTCGATCGCGAAACCCGCCTCGACGGCGCGGGAGAATGCCGAGAGTGTATTCTCCCACACTTGCCTGTTCATGTCGTGATAGCCGCGATGGGCGATCGGTTGGGCCTTCAGCCAGGAAATATCAGCCATGCCGGGCACCCCGATCAGGCGATCTCGATGACCGCGTCGATTTCGACGGCGGCATTGAAGGGAAGCGAGGCCATGCCGACGGCGGCGCGGGCGTGTTTGCCTGCTTCGCCGAGCACGCCGGCCAGCAGATTGGAGGCGCCGTTGATGACCAGATGCTGCTCGGTGAATTCCGGCGTCGAGGCGACGAAGCCGTTGATCTTTACGAGACGACGGATGCGTCCGAGGTCGCCGCCGAGCGCGGATTTTGCCTGTGCGAGGATATTGATCGAGCAGAGTTCGGCGGCGCGCTGTGCGCGGGCGACGTCGACATCCTTGCCGACAATGCCCGTCACGGCCACCTTGCCGTCCTCCATCGGAAGCTGCCCGGAGATGTACAGCATGGAGCCGCTGATCACGTACGGCACATAGTTCGCGACCGGGGTCGCAGCCTGGGGAAGGGTGACGCCGAGGTCCTTGAGGCGCGTTTCGATCTCTGCGGACATGGAAAGCTCCATTGTTGTCTTTTGTGTTAAAATCCTGCATTCAGGCCGGATCGCGGCGGGGGCCCGGCTTTTCCTGCAATCACCGCCTCGCTTCTGCCGAACGCTTGTTTATAGCATTGCCGGCGAGTCCAACAGGAGGAAACGGATGTTTCATAAAGGCTTCGGTCTCGTCACACTGGGCAGCGTTTGTTTCGCCGTCATGACGGCGTCGGGCGCGACGGCGGCGAGTGCGAACATCCTCGTGCCGCATCGCGCCGTCTATGATCTCGAACTCAAGGATGCGTCGGATCGTTCGGGCATTGCCGGAATGTATGGTCGCATGGTCTATGAATTCAATGGCTCCGCCTGCGAGGGCTATACGGTCAGCTTCCGCTTCGTGACCCAGGTCGACACCGGCGAGGAAGTGCGTCTCACCGACCAACAGACGACCACCTATGAAGACCTGAAGAGCGGCAACTTCCGCTTCCTGACACGTTCCTTCACAGACGAGAAACTGGATAAGGAAGTGCGCGGCACGGCGCACGAGGAAAAGGCCGGCGTCAAGGTCGAGCTGACCGCGCCCGACAAGCGTGAGGTGGAACTCGCGGCCAGCCGGTTCCCTACCGCCCACATGATGGAAGTGATCTCGCGGGCGAAGAAGGGGGAAAGCCTGTTCGAGGCGCGCATCTTCGACGGTTCCGACTCGGGCGACAAGACGCTGATCACCTCGACCTTCGTCGGCAAATCGCGCAAGCCCACCGCCGACGAGCCGGATGCGGGCAAAGCCGGCAAGTTCGGTAGCGAAAGCTATTGGCCGGTGACGATCTCCTATTTCAACGACGACAAGAGCGGCGATGCCCTGCCGATCTACCGCATGTCATTCAAGCTCTATGAAAACGGGATCACCCGCGACCTGACGATGGACTACGGCGATTTTGTCCTCAGCGGAAAGCTCGCTGACCTCGAAGTCTTCAATTCCGAGGACTGCAAATAGGCGATCCCGCCAAAAAGCGGCTTTCGCGTCTTGATTTCTCGGGCAGTTGAGGTTAAGGGGCTGCCCATTCCACACGTGAAGCATGGGATGTTCCGGGAGAAATCCGGATCGTTCCGCCGGTGGGTCGGTCGAAAGACCATGCTCGACGCTTCGCGGAGGTTCAACCGGAAAAGGAGAAAAAGGCATGGCATTGCCTGATTTTACCATGCGTCAGCTTCTGGAAGCTGGCGTTCACTTCGGCCACCAGACGCACCGCTGGAACCCGAAGATGAAGCCGTACATTTTCGGCGATCGTAACAACGTTCACATCATCGACCTCGCTCAGACCGTGCCGATGCTGTCGCGCGCCCTGCAGGTCGTCAGCGACACCGTTGCCAACGGCGGCCGCGTTCTGTTCGTCGGCACCAAGCGCCAGGCTTCGGAAATCATCGCTGACGCCGCCAAGCGTTCGGCCCAGTACTACGTCAACGCTCGCTGGCTCGGCGGCATGATGACCAACTGGAAGACGATTTCGAACTCGATCCAGCGCCTGCGCAAGCTCGACGAAATCCTCGCTTCGGAAGCTTCGGGCTTCACCAAGAAGGAACGCCTGAACCTCGAGCGTGAGCGCGAAAAGCTGAACCGCGCACTCGGCGGTATCCGCGACATGGGCGGCACCCCGGACCTGATGTTCATCATCGACACCAACAAGGAATCGATCGCGATCGACGAAGCCAAGCGCCTCGGCATCCCGGTGGTCGCCGTCATCGACTCGAACTGCGATCCGGACCAGATCGACTATCCGATCCCGGGCAACGACGACGCTTCGCGCGCCATCGCTCTCTACTGCGACCTCATCGCTCGCGCTGCCATCGACGGCATCGCACGCCAGCAGGGCGCAGCAGGCCGCGACCTCGGCGCCTCTGCCGAAGTTCCGGTCGAGCCGGCACTCGACGAGGCCACCGACGCCTGATCGGGCTCTGGCGGCAGATAACCCTGTCGCCCCCAATGAAATGTCGGGACGAGGCCGTTTGTGATGAAAGTCTGAACGGCCTTGTTCTTTTCAGCCGGGGATGGCGCCGATCCGTTCGGATCGTTGGATCCGAGCAACATCAGCGTGATGCATTCATCACGGTGTCACATTGAAAAGCCATTCCCTGCCAAACCTCCTGGCATCGCGCCATGCGCGGGTACGCCCCGCCAAACAGACAAAGAGGCAAAAAAGATGACTGTGACTGCAGCAATGGTGAAGGAACTGCGCGAAAAGAGCGGCGCAGGCATGATGGATTGCAAGAAGGCACTTGCTGAAACCAACGGCGACATGGAAGCAGCGATCGACTGGCTGCGCGCCAAGGGTATCGCGAAGGCCGACAAGAAGTCGGGTCGTACGGCTGCCGAAGGCCTCGTCGGCATCGTCAGCGGCGGCACCAAGGCCGTCGTCGTCGAAATCAACTCCGAAACCGACTTCGTTGCCCGTAACGAAGCCTTCCAGGAACTCGTTCGCGGCGTCGCCAACGTAGCGCTCGGCACCGACGGCACGGTTGAAGCCATTGCAGCCGCAAACTATCCGGCGACCGGCAAGTCGGTCGACGAATCGATCAAGGACGCGATTGCCACGATCGGCGAGAACATGACGCTGCGTCGCGCGGCTCTGCTCAAGGTCGAAGACGGCGTTGTCGCAACCTACATCCACAACGCTGCCGGCGACGGCATCGGCAAGCTCGGCGTTCTCGTCGCGCTGAAGTCGGTCGGCGACAAGGAAGTGCTGTACTCGGTCGGCCGCCAGATTGCCATGCACATCGCTGCGACCAACCCGCTGGCGATCCGCGCCGAAGAAGTCGACGCTGCTGTCGCCGAGCGCGAGCGCAACGTCTTCATCGAACAGTCGCGCGCTTCGGGCAAGCCGGACAACATCATCGAAAAGATGGTCGAAGGCCGCATGCGCAAGTTCTTCGAAGAAGTCGCCCTGCTGTCGCAGGCCTTCGTCATGAACCCGGAAATCACCGTCGGTCAGGCCGTCAAGGACGCTGAAAAGCTTGCTGGCGCACCGATCGAAGTGACCGGCATGGCTCGCCTGCTGCTCGGCGAAGGCGTCGAGAAGGAAGAGTCCGACTTCGCTGCAGAAGTCGCGGCCGTCGCCAAGGGCTGATTTCTTCACCCATATTGGGAAAACCTCGGGGCATCGCGTGACAACGCGGTGCCCTTCGTGTATCGGGCTTCGTCAATGCGCCGGACCCGCCGGAAATGACTCCGCAGCGGTTGAAACCGGAGAGCGCAATATGTCCTTATGCGCTGTGCGCCGCCGTCGTGCGCACGCGCACCGATCTGATCAGGAGCGATGATGCCGGCCGAGCCAATCTACAAGCGTGTTCTCCTCAAAGCCTCCGGTGAAGCCCTGATGGGCAGCCAGGGCTTCGGTATCGACGTGGCGGTCGCCGACCGCATCGCCGCCGACATCGCCGAAGCGCGCGCCATGGGCGTCGAAGTCGGTGTCGTCGTCGGTGGCGGCAACATCTTCCGCGGCGTCGCGGTGGCCTCCAAGGGTGGAGACCGGGTGACCGGCGACCACATGGGCATGCTGGCAACGGTCATCAACGCGCTGGCGCTGGCAACCTCGCTGCGCAAGCTCGACATCGACACGGTCGTGCTTTCGGCAATCGCGATGCCGGAGATCTGCGAAAGCTTCTCGCAGCGCGCAACGCTTCATCATCTTTCGCTCGGCCGCGTCGTGATCTTCGCCGGCGGCACCGGCAATCCCTTCTTTACGACGGACTCGGCTGCGGCGCTGCGCGCGGCGGAAATGGGGGCTCAGGCCATTTTCAAGGGCACTCAGGTCGATGGTATCTATTCCGCCGACCCGAAGAAGGATCCGACTGCGACCCGCTTCGATCGCTTGACCCACAGCGAGGTCCTTGAAAAGGGCCTTGCCGTCATGGATGTTGCCGCCGTTGCGCTTGCACGCGAAAATACCATTCCGATCGTCGTCTTCTCGATCCACGAAAAGGGTGGTTTCGCGGAAATCTTGACCGGCAGCGGTCGCGCGACCATCGTCACAGACAACTAAGTACGCCGCAGAACGGCCCTCGGGCCGGCGAATGATAGAACGGGAGTTTCGACCATGAGTGAAGGTGTTGAACTGAAGGAACTGAAGCGTCGCATGGATGGCGCCATTTCCGCATTCAAGAGCGATATTGCATCGCTTCGTACCGGCCGGGCGTCGGCGAATGTTCTCGACCCGGTGACCGTTGAAGCCTACGGCTCGCGCGTACCGCTCAACCAGGTTGCCAACATCACCGTTCCCGAGCCGCGCATGCTGTCCGTTTCGGTCTGGGACAAGCAGATGGTTGGCGCCGTCGATCGCGGCATTCGCGAATCGAACCTCGGCCTCAATCCGATCATCGACGGCCAGAACCTGCGCATTCCGTTGCCCGAGCTCAACGAAGAGCGCCGCAAGTCGCTGGTCAAGGTGGCCCACGATTACGCTGAAAAAGCCAAGGTAGCCGTACGTCACGTGCGCCGCGACGGTATGGATGACCTGAAAAAAGCCGAAAAGGATGGCGAAATCGGTCAGGATATCAGCCGTTCTCAGTCCGAGCGCGTGCAAAAGATGACCGACGAAACGATTTCCGAGATCGACCGCTTGCTCGCCGAGAAGGAAAAGGAAATCATGCAGGTCTGATCTGCTCGTGATCTGAGTCTCCTTTCGCGGACGCCTTATGCAAAACCTCATCTCCACGACCGTTCCTGAACATGTTGCCATCATCATGGATGGCAACGGGCGTTGGGCTAACGCGCGTGGGCTACCGCGCACCATGGGGCATCGCAAAGGCGTCGAGACCGTTCGCGATGCCGTCAAGACGGCGGCCCAGTTGGGTATTCGCTATCTGACGCTTTTTGCGTTCTCCTCGGAAAACTGGAGCCGGCCGGAGCCGGAGGTGAGCGACCTCATGGGGCTGCTCAAGACCTTCATCCGCCGGGATCTCGCCGACCTGCATCGCGAGAACGTCCGCATCCGTGTCATCGGCGACCGCTCCAACCTGCGCGGCGACATCCTGCCCTTGTTGATAGAGGCCGAGGAAACGACGCGGGCGAATACCGGAATTACCCTGGTTATCGCCTTCAACTACGGCGCGCGGGACGAGTTGAGCCGCGCGATGCGTCGCCTCGCCGTCGATGTCGCCGAAGGGCGCTTGCGCCCGGAGGACATCAACCAGGAACGCATTGCGGCTGCGCTGGACACTGCCGATATACCTGATCCGGACCTCATCATCCGTACGAGCGGCGAAGAGCGTCTATCGAACTTCCTGCTCTGGCAGGGCGCCTATTCCGAGCTGATCTTCGTTCCCGAACTGTGGCCGGATTTCACACGTGAGACCTTCCTGGCGGCTCTGGAGAAGTATGCTTGCCGGGAGCGCCGTTTTGGCGGATTGGTCGAGCCGACGCGGGCGGTTGGTTCCTGATGCAAACTGAACTCAAGCTTCGCATCGCTTCGGGGGTGGTGCTCGCAGCGGTCGCTCTCGCTGCGACTTGGTTCGGCGGGCTCGCTTTCCAGTTCCTTTCCGTCCTGATCGCGCTTCTCGTCTACTACGAGTGGTCGACGATCACCGGCCTGGTTGAGCGCGATTTCCAGGGCAATGCCTTCGGTTGGCTCTCCATGGCGGTGATCGCAGGTCTGGTCGTCACCGGCTACATCGGCTACAGCCTTCCCTTCCTGGCGTTCGGCATCGGCGCCGCATTGCTTTGGGTCCTTGTTCAAAAGACGAGCTGGTGGCTGCCCGGAGGCATTGCCTATGCGGGCCTCACCGGCATCTCGCTGGCCGCACTGCGTGGCGCCGACGATCTCGGCCTGATCGCGACGCTGTTCGTCTTTGCCGTGGTATGGGCAACCGACATTTTCGCCTATTTCACCGGTCGTGCGATCGGTGGCCCGAAGCTTGCGCCGCGCATATCGCCCGGCAAGACCTGGTCGGGCGCCATCGGCGGCACGATTTGTGGCATCCTCGCCGGTATTGCCGTTTTTATGGCATACTTTTCGCTGCAAGATCTTCGGATCCCGATTATTGCCCTGGTGCTTTCGGTTGCCAGCCAGATTGGGGATCTGTTCGAGTCCTTCATCAAGCGGCGCTTTGGCGTGAAGGATTCGAGTCGTCTCATTCCGGGGCACGGCGGAGTCATGGATCGAGTCGACGGTTTGATATTCGCCTGCATCGCGGCGTTGATTCTGGTCATGATTCAGTATTTCGTCAGCGACGGGCGCCAGATCGCCTTCGGTTCGGTCCTGCTCGGCCCTTGATGCCGACCGCAGGGACTTGAGGAACGTTCATGACCTATCTGCTCGATGCCTTTCAGTTTCTGACCGGCTATATCATCCCCTTCCTTCTCGTGCTGACCTTGCTGGTCTTCGTACACGAGATGGGGCACTACCTCGTCGGCCGCTGGTCGGGAATACGCATCCTTGCCTTTTCGATCGGCTTCGGTCCCGAACTGTTCGGCTGGACCGATCGACGCGGAACACGCTGGAAATTGTCGGCGATCCCGCTCGGTGGCTACGTCAAGTTCTTCGGCGACGAGGACGCTGCGAGCGTGCCGGACTACAAGCGCCTGGAGGCGATCGCGCCGGAAGAGCGCGGCAAGACCTTTGTTGGCGCCAAGCTCTGGAAGCGTGCGGCCACCGTTGCCGCAGGGCCGATCGCCAACTTCATCCTCGCGATTGCGATCTTCGCCGTTCTGTTCTCCGTTTACGGCCGCCAGGTCGCCGATCCGGTGGTGGCGCGGGTGAACGAAAACAGCGCAGCAGCGCAGGCGGGCGTCATCCCGGGCGATCGGCTGATCTCGATCGACGGCACGCCGGTGACGACCTTCGACGACGTTCGCCGCTATGTCAGCGTGCGGCCCGAACTGAAGATCACGATCCGAATCGAGCGCAATGGCGCGATACTCGATCTGCCGATGGTGCCTCAGCGGACGGAACTCGCCGACCAGTTCGGCAACAAGATGGAGATTGGCATCATCGGCATCCTGACCGACCAGGAAGCCGGCAATTTCCGCACCGTCACCTATGGCCCGATCGAGGCCGTGGGCCAGGGCGTCCTGCAAAGCTGGCACGTGATCACGGGCACCTTCGACTACCTGGGCAACGTACTGACCGGACGGATGAAGGCGGACCAGATCGGTGGACCGATCCGCGTCGCCAAGGTCTCCGGACAGATGGCGACGCTCGGTATTCCATTCCTGCTGAATATCGCTGCGATCCTGTCAGTTTCCATAGGATTGCTTAACCTCATGCCCGTGCCGGTGCTTGATGGCGGCCATTTGATGTTCTATGCGATTGAGGCCTTGCGCGGGAAGCCTGTCGGTCCTGCCGCGCAGGATGTCGCCTATCGGATCGGCTTTGCCATGGTTTTGATGCTCATGGTCTTTGCCACCTGGAACGACATATCGATGTTCTTCGGCTAGCGTTCGGTCGGGGAAAGGCGAGGGGGAATTCGGCGGACACTGTGAACGATTGGTTTTCAACGGCCTGCGAAGAAAGGTTTTGTTTACGATAACTCGAGGCTGTAGTGGCCGTTAAGCCACGGTTCGAATTGAAGTAAACAGAAATTAACGAGCTGGCTTGCTTGTATGGGAAAAGCGGTTAAAACGGCAACCGTGACCGGAGTCGGCACGAAACTGCCGCGCGACGTTTGGAAAAGGTAAGATTTGAACATGAAAGCTGGTTCAAGGTTTTTGAACGCGGTGTCGGCGGCTGCGCTGTCAACAAGCATTGTTGTTTCCGGCGCTGGAGTTGGGTTGCTCGCAGGCACGTCTGTCGCAGAAGCTGCGGTCATCAATCGTGTCGAAGTGCGCGGGGCAACGCGCGTCAGCGCGGAGACCGTCCGTGCGAACATCACGATCGTTCCGGGCAAGGCCTTCAGCAACACTGACATCGACGCTTCCGTGAAGCGCCTCTATGCCACCGGCTACTTTTCCGACGTCAGCATCAATGTCGCCGGCGGTACACTGGTCGTCAACGTGAGCGAGAACCAGCTGGTCAACCAGGTCGTCTTCAACGGCAACCGCAAGATCAAGGACGACAAGCTGCAGGGCGTCGTCCGTACGCAGCCGCTCGGCCCGTACAGCGAAGCGACGGTCGAAACGGACATTCAGGCAATCAAGGACGCCTATGCTGCCATCGGCCGCAGCGACATCACGGTGACGACGCAGGTCGTTCCGGTTGCCGAAGGACGTGTCAACCTTGCCTTCGTGATTAATGAAGGCGAGCGCACCAAGATCTCCCAGATCAATTTCGTCGGTAACGAGGCCTATAGCGACGGCCGTCTTCAGTCGGTCATCGCGACGAAGGAATCGGGCATCTTCTCGTTCATCACGCGCAAGGACGTCTACAATCCGGACAAGCTTCGCGCCGACGAGGAGCTGCTGCGCCAGTTCTATTACAACCGCGGTTACGCGGACTTCCAGGTCGTTTCCTCTGACGCGACGCTCAATGAGGCGACCAACGAGTACACGGTGACGATCACCGTCGAAGAAGGTCCGCGTTATGACTTCGGCGCCGTCAATGTCGAATCGACCGTCGAGGGCATCAATGCCGAAGAGCTGAAGGGTCTCGTCGTGAGCCGTGAAGGCTCGGTCTACAAGGCCAAGGACGTTCAGGCGACGATGAGCGAGATTTCGAAGCGCGTCGCTTCGGCTGGTTATCCTTTTGCGCGCGTTACGCCGCGCGGCAACCGCGACCTCGCCAACCACACGATCGCCGTCGACTACCTCGTCGACCAGGGCGACCGAGCCTACGTCGAGCGCATCGAGATCCGCGGCAACACCCGCACGCGTGACTACGTCATCCGTCGCGAATTCGACATGGGTGAAGGCGATGCCTTCAACCAGGAGATGGTTGCGCGCGCCAAGCGTCGCCTGGAGGCCCTCGGCTACTTCTCGAGCGTCAATATCTCGACTGCACCGGGCAGCGCTGCTGACCGCGTCGTCGTGATTGTCGATGTTCAGGATCAATCGACCGGTTCGTTCGGTATCGGTGCTGGCTACTCCGCCGGTAGCGGTGGCGGCTTCCTGGTCGAGGCGTCGATCGAAGAGAAGAACTTCCTGGGTCGCGGTCAGTATATTCGCGTCGCTGCCGGTCGCGGTGACGAGAGCCGGACCTACAACGTTTCGTTCACCGAGCCGTACTTCCTTGGTTATCGTCTGGCTGCTGGCTTCGACGTGTTCAAGAACGAGAACGATTTCGACGACGACAACTACAGCTACGAAGATCAGGGCTTCAGCCTGCGCGTAACGGCGCCGATCACCGAAAACCTGTCGACCACGCTGCGCTACAACTTCACGCAGTTCGACTATAGCGGCAACGTTGCGAAGCTGTCGTCGCCCTACGTTCGCGCGGTCGAGGGTGGAAACTGGGTTCGTTCGTCGGTATCGCAGTCGATCACCTACAACACGCTCGACGATGCGCAGCTGCCGCATGACGGTATCCTGGCGACCTTCACGCACGAGTTTGCAGGCCTCGGTGGCGACTCCGATTTCTACAAGATGACCGGCAAGGCCAAGTGGTACTACACCGTCAACGACGAGGCGGACATTATCGCGTCGCTCGGTGGTAGCGCCGGTCACATCTTCGAAACCGGCAGCGATCTTCAGGTCTTCGACCAGTTCCAGCTCGGTTCTAACGACATCCGCGGCTTCGAGCGCAACGGTATCGGCCCGCGCGACAAGGCTACGGGCGATTCACTCGGCGGCACGACCTACTTCACGGCTTCGGCCGAGGCGACGTTCCCGCTTCCGGGTATCCCGCGTGACAGCGGCTTCCGTGGTGCGGTCTTCGCCGATGCCGGCACGCTCTACAGCAACAAGGTCACGATGGCGCCGGGCGAAACGGTTGAGGGCAACGACTCCTCGCTGCGCGCATCGGTCGGTATCGGCCTGATCTGGGCTTCGCCGTTCGGTCCGCTGCGTGTCGATTACGCCTGGCCGGTTGCCAAGGAAGACTTCGACCGGGTACAGAACCTGAAGTTCGGTATTTCCTCGTCGTTCTGATAAACGAGCAGTCCAGAACTGCCAGAAAAGATCGTTCTGGAGTGTCCATGGAACAGAACTGGTTTTTTCCGCCCCATGAAGGGATTCGCCTGGGCGACCTGGCCGATCAAATTGGGGCGGAGTTGGTGGATGTCGCGGTCGCAGACCGCGCCGTCCGTTCGGTAGCGCCGGTCTATCGGGCAAAGCCCGGTGACGTCTGCTACATGTTGTCTCGCAAGAGCCGCGCCGAGCTTGATACGTGTCAGGCATCCGCGATCATCTGCGACAAGACGATCTCCAGCCTTGTACCTGCCCATATCCCGGTCCTGCTGACGGCTCGCCCGCATACGGCCTTTGCTCTTGCCGGTACGTTGCTGCACGAGGTCGCGATGCGCCCCGCGCGCAACACCAGCCTCAAGGGCGTGGCGCCGGGCGCTTTCGTGGATCCGACCGCGCGTCTCGAAGACGGTGTCGAAGTCGAGCCGATGGCGGTCGTCGGAGCCGGCGCGGAAATCGGTCGCGGCACCCGCATTGCTGCCGGCGCGGTCATCGGCCCGGGTGTGCGCATCGGCCGCGACTGTACGATTGCCTCAGGCGCAAGCGTGCTCTGTGCTCTCGTCGGCAACAGCGTGATCATCCATCCAGGCGCCCGTATTGGGCAGGACGGGTTTGGCTATGCCCCGGGTCCGAAGGGCGGAATGATCAAGATCGTTCAGGTTGGGCGCGTGATCATTCAGGATCACGTGGAGATCGGCGCCAACACGACGATCGACCGTGGCACGATGGATGACACGGTGATTGGCGAAGGGACGAAGATCGACAATCTCGTCCAGATTGGCCACAACGTGCGCATTGGCCGCTATTGTGGCATCGTCAGCCAGGTCGGAATTGCAGGCAGCACGAAGATCGGCGACGGCGTGATGATCGGCGGCGGTAGCGGCGTCAATGGTCATATCACGGTCGGCGATGGCGTGCAGATCGCGGCGATGAGCGGCGTGGCAAGCGATATTCCCGCCGGCGAACGTTATGGTGGTATTCCAGCGCGCCCGATGCGCGATTTCCTGCGCGACGTCGCGGAGATGGCGATGCGGGCAAGCGACAGACAGAAAAAGAAGAAGGGCGGCTCGAATGAGTGAGGCAGCAACGGTTCTCGGTACGGCGGACATTCAGGAAATCCTGAAGCTGCTCCCGCATCGTTATCCATTTCTGCTCGTCGATCGGATCATCGAGATCGACGGCGACAATTCGGCGATCGGCATCAAGAACGTCTCGGCGAACGAACCGCATTTCACCGGTCACTTTCCCGAACAGCCGATCATGCCCGGCGTTTTGCTCGTCGAGGGCATGGCTCAGACGGCCGGTGCGATCTGTGCCCGCAAGGTGGGAACCGGAACAAACCTCGTTTATTTCATGACCATCGACAATGCGCGGTTCCGCAAGCCGGTCGTTCCGGGCGATCGCGTCGAATTCCATGTCGTGAAGCAGAAGCAGCGCGGCAATATCTGGAAATTTCACTGTGATGCAAAAGTTGACGGGCAACTGGTCGCAGAAGCTGATATCGGCGCAATGATCGTCAGCAAGGAAGACGCCTGAACATGATTGCAGCAACAGCGAAGATCCACCCGTCCTCGATCATCGAAGACGGCGCTGTGGTCGGCGAAAACGTCAAGATCGGCCCTTTTTGCCACGTGGGTCCTAAAGTCGTTCTCGGCGACGATATTGAGCTTCACAGTCATGTCGTGGTGACCGGCCGTACAACCATCGGCAAGGGGTCCAAGATCTTCCCGCAGGCTGTGATCGGCGCCGACTCGCAGAGTGTTCATCATAGCGCCGTCGATACGGAACTGCTGATCGGCACGAATTGCACGATCCGCGAAGGCGTGACGATGAACACGGGCACCGTCGAACATGGCGGCAAGACGGTCGTCGGCAACAACAATCTCTTCCTGGCCTATTCGCACGTGGCGCATGATTGCCGGCTCGGCAACAATATCATCCTGTCGAACAACGTGATGCTGGCGGGCCATGTCACGGTCGAAGACCGCGCCATTCTTGGCGGCGGCTGCGCCGTGCACCAGTTTACCCGTGTCGGCCGCCAGGCCTTCATCGGGGGCCTCTCCGCCGTCAGCTATGACGTCATTCCCTACGGCATGCTCAACGGCAATCCGGGTGTGCTGAGCGGGCTGAACGTTGTCGGCATGACGAGAGCCGGGATCGACCGCGCAACGATCCACGTCGTTCGTCGTGCTTACAAGCAGATCTTTGAAGGCCCGGAGTCGATCCGCGCCAATGCGGCCGCCATTCGCGAAGAATACGCCGACTGCGCACCGGTCGTCGAAATCCTCGATTTCATCGCGGCCGAGAGCGACAGGGCACTATCGTCGCCGTCCCGCGGCAAGGCGTGAGCGTGATGTCGGCTGCTGCGAGCCACGCAGCGACCGGCGGTCGGCTCGCAATCATCGCCGGCGGGGGCGCGCTGCCGCACCATGTGGCCGAGGCCGTCCGGGCGCGCGGCGAAGATCCTTTCATCATCGCGTTGTCGCGAGAGGCGGAAGAGGCCGATTGGGTCGGCTTCGATCATTCCGTGCTGGGAATCGGCGACTTTGCCAATATCAGCCGTACCTTCAGGGAAGAGGGGATCGATCGCGTCGTCCTGTCGGGCTGGGTTCGCCGCCGGCCCGAATGGCGTGATATTCGCCCGACGCTCAGAACGCTCGCAAAGATCCCGGCTGTGTTGAAGACGTTGGTATCCGGTGGAGACGATGCCGTGCTGCGCATGGCCATGGCGCTGATCGAGGCAAGCGGAGCCCATGTCATTGGCGTCCATGAAGTGGTGCCCAATCTCTTGGCGGAACCGGGGCCGATCGGTGCAGTCACGCCCGATGCCGACGACCGCCGCGACATAGAGGCCGGCATTGCCGCTGCCAATGCCCTCGGCGCTCTGGATGTGGGGCAGGGTGCTGTGGCCGTCGGCGGGCGCGTCGTGGCGCTGGAGGGCGCTGAAGGTACCGATGCAATGCTGGAGCGTGTCGTCGCCTTGAAGGCCGAGGGCCGTGTCTCTTCTCGCCGGCGGGGGGTCCTCGTCAAACTCTGCAAACCGGGGCAGGATCTTCGCGCCGACTTGCCGTCGATCGGGCCCTCTACCGTGGCGCTTGCAGAAAGGGCCGGTCTCGCAGGCATCGCCGTTGAAGCTGGTAGGGCGCTGGTGCTGGAACGCGCCGACGTGATCGACGTCGCCAATCGCTCCGGTCTGTTTGTCGCCGGGGTCGAGCGATCGGCCAGGGGAGCCGAGCGATGAGCGCGTCCAGCTACAAACTCGCGGTGATCGTGGGGGAGGTTTCAGGAGACCTTCTGGGCGGCGATCTCGTCCGGGCGCTTCGGACCCAAAGCAGCAGGCCGATAGAGCTCGTTGGTGTCGGCGGCGAGGCGTTGGAGGCCGAAGGCCTTCGCTCCCTCTTCGACTATTCCGAACTATCCATCATGGGCTTCACCCAGGTGTTGGCAAGATTGCCGAAGCTCATCATGCGCATTCGCCAGACGGCGCAGGCGATCATTGCCGCGCGTCCCGACGCGTTGCTGATCATCGACAGCCCGGACTTTACCCACCGCGTGGCGCGGAAAGTCCGTGCGGCACTGCCGGATGTGCCTGTCATCAACTATGTCTGCCCGAGCGTCTGGGCCTGGAAGCCGGAGCGCGCGCCGCGCATGCGCGGCTATGTCGATCACGTTTTGGCCGTGTTGCCGTTCGAACCGGAGGCGATGCAGAGGCTGCAGGGCCCTCCGACGACCTATGTCGGTCATCGCCTCGCAAGCGATGCGAATGTGCTTGCGGTTCGGGCAAGCCGCCAGCAGCGCCTTGCCGGCGCCATGGATGGGCGCGTGTCGACATGCCTCCTTCTGCCGGGCTCCCGTTCCAGTGAGGTTGGCCGCCTGTTGCCAATCTTTGGCCGGGTGGTCGAGGAGCTTGCTAGCCGGCATCCTGGCATCCGCTTCCTGTTGCCGACCGTTTCGCGGCAGGAGAAGCTGGTGCGCGAAATCACCGCATCTTGGCCCATCCAGCCGGAGATCACCGTGGGGGCGGCGGAAAAATGGGCCGCCTTCGATCAGGCCGATGCGGCGATCGCTGCCTCGGGAACGGTTCTCCTGGAACTGGCGCTGGCCGGCGTTCCCGTCGTTTCGACCTACGATCCCGATTTCCTGGTGAAGCTTTTGCACAAGCGCATCCGCATCTGGAGCGGCGCCTTGCCGAATTTGATCGCGGACTTCCCGATCGTCCCGGAATACTTCAACCAGGCAATCCGCCCCGGTGCCTTGACGCGTTGGATGGAGCGGCTTTCCGGTGCAACGGCGCAGCGCGCCTCGATGCTGGATGGCTACGCAGTGGTACAGCGGCGCATGGCGACGAGCCGCCCGCCGGGAGAGATGGCGGCCGAGATTGTTCTCGGCTATCTCCAGAAGGCCAATAGGTAAGCTTCACAGTCCCCTGAGCGCGCAGGATGCATCCCTCGATGCGCCGACGCCGCCGAAACTATGCGCTGGGCTTCCGCCCGCCGTGGCCAGTTTGCGACCGGCATTGCTTGCAGCCAGTCTGATGGAAACGCGTACGAGCCGATGTCGCGGCCCCATAAACAAGAGCCCGGTCATCGCTGACCGGGCTTTGCTTTCTGGTCTGAAACCGATCAGCGCTTGGAGACCGGCACGTAGTCGCGCTGCGGAGCGCCGACATAGAGCTGGCGCGGGCGGCCGATGCGCTGCTCCGGATCTTCGATCATCTCGTTCCACTGCGCGATCCAGCCGACGGTGCGGGCGAGCGCGAAGAGCACGGTGAACATGGTGGTGGGGAAGCCCAGCGCCTTCAGCGTGATGCCGGAGTAGAAGTCGATGTTCGGATAGAGCTTCTTCTCGATGAAATACTCGTCCGTGAGTGCGATGCGCTCGAGTTCCATCGCGACCTCGAGCAGCGGATCGTCCTTGTGGCCGAGTTCCGCCAGCACCTCATGCGTGGTCTTCTGCATGATCTTGGCGCGCGGGTCGTAGTTCTTGTAGACGCGGTGGCCGAAGCCCATCAGGCGGAACGGATCGTTCTTGTCCTTGGCCTTGGCGATATATTCCGGAATACGGTCGGCCGTGCCGATTTCGGCGAGCATGTTGAGCGCCGCTTCGTTGGCGCCACCATGTGCCGGGCCCCAGAGGCAGGCGATACCGGCAGCGATGCAGGCGAACGGGTTGGCGCCCGACGAACCGGCGAGACGAACCGTCGAGGTCGACGCGTTCTGCTCGTGGTCGGCATGCAGGATGAAGATGCGGTCCATGGCGCGCGACAGGACCGGGTTGACGACATATTCCTCGCACGGAACGGCGAAGCACATGCGCAGGAAGTTCGAGGCGTAGTCGAGGTCGTTCTTCGGGTAAACGAAGGGCTGGCCGATGTGGTACTTATAGGCCATGGCCGCGATCGTCGGCATCTTGGCGATCATGCGCAGCGAAGCGACCATGCGCTGATGCGGATCGGTGATGTCGGTCGAGTCGTGATAGAAGGCCGACAACGCGCCGACGCAGCCGCACATGACGGCCATCGGGTGCGCGTCGCGGCGGAAGCCGGTGAAGAAGCGCGACATCTGCTCATGCACCATGGTGTGGTGCGTTACGCGATAATCGAAGTCGGCCTTCTGTGCCTTCGTCGGCAGTTCGCCGTAGAGCAGCAGGTAGCAGACTTCCAGGAAGTCGCCGTGTTCTGCAAGTTGCTCGATCGGATAGCCGCGGTGCAGAAGCACGCCTTCGTCGCCGTCGATATAGGTGATCTTGGATTCGCACGACGCCGTGGAGGTGAAGCCCGGGTCGTAAGTGAACATCTTCGTCTGCTTGTAAAGCGAGCCGATGTCCACGACGTCAGGGCCGATGGACCCCGATCGCACCGGAAGATCCGCCGACTTTCCATCGAGTGTTACAACCGCGGTTTTTTCAGTCATCGGACCCTCCGTCTTATGGCAACGTGGCACCGAGACGTGCCACGAAAATGAACGTTGCGAATTTGCTATATGATTTATTTTCGACTGCCAAGCTGTACGAAAGGCAAATTGTGCGATGCGAAAATGTGCATATGGCGACGCAACAATGGCATGTTACGGGCAATAAGTCCAAGCAGATCAACAATCGCGTCGGATGATGGTGCGGTACCATTCTATATAGGTTTGCCGCTTTTTTCAGCAGATAGCGCAGCGGTTGCGGTTGTGTGCCTTTGGTTGCATGATCGGGCGCATATTCGGGGGGAAAGAGCGCTGGCGCAATGAACGATACTGAAGGGCGGTATGCGTCGCACGACGCGGAGCGCGGCAGCTTCCTGTTGTCCGGTTCCGATCCTGCCAATGCCGTTGCAGTCCTTGCTCCCAATGCGCCGCCCGCCTTGCTCTCGACACGGGTGAAGCGCGGGATATCCATATTCTCGGCTCACCTCAGCCCGCGTCTGGTCAAGGTGTCTTTCGCCTCCGCGATCGAAGACGAGCGCGCGTTCGGTCACGGCTTCGTGTTGATACCGGTACTGCTGAGCTTCGGTGTCCTCACTTGGCTGTCGCTCCCATTTGATGTCGGAATCGCCAAACTTGCACTGCTGCTTTGCGTTTTTGGCATGGCGACGGTGGCTTGCGTTGGAAAATCTGCATTGCTGCGGGCACCGCTGATCGCGGCGATGCTGTTTGTAGCGGGAATGGTGCTGATCGCGGCCGAGACGGCGCGCATCGATACAATTATCCTCGATGCACCGGTGACGACGAATGTGCGGGGCGTGGTGTTCTCCCGCGAACAGGACGACCGGGGCCAATGGCGCTACGGGGTAGAGGTTCGAGAGACCACCAAGCCGCGCCTGCGCCGCCAACCAACGAGAATAACGCTGGTAGCGCGAGGTCGGGACGAGCCGCTGCCGATAGGGGCGACCATCGAGGGCAGGGCGCGGCTGTCGCCGCCGTCCGGCCCGGCACTGCCGGGGCTGAACGACTTTGCATTTGACAGCTACTTCAGGGGCATCGGCGCAGTCGGCTTCTTCTATGGTTCGCCGACGGGCGGAAAAGCGCCTGCGGCCGGAGAATTGGAGGCGACCCTTTCCTTCGGCTCATCCTTGGCGACCAGCATCGCCTCGATACGAGAGGCAGTCGGAGAGCGCATCCGCACCGCGATCGGCGGCGATACCGGAGCACTTGCCGCTGCACTGGTGACGGCGGAAGAGCGTGCCATCAGCCGCGAGACGGTCGAGGTGTTGCGGCAAGCCGGCCTTGCCCATGTGCTGGCGATCTCGGGCCTCAACATGGCACTTGCCGCCGGAACCTTTCTGATCGGCGCCCGCACTGTCCTCAGCATGGTCCCTGGCCTGGCCCATCGTGTGCCGGTCAAGAAGGTCGCGGCGGCCGGCGCGCTGCTGATGGTCTGTCTCTACATTCTCATCGCCGGTGGCGCCGTGTCGGCATTGCGCGCCTGGATCATGATTTCGATCATGCTCGTGGCGGTGTTTTTCGATCGCATGTCGATCAGCCTGCGCAACGTTGCGCTTGCGGCGATCGTCATCGTCTCCTTAACGCCGTCGGCGGTTGCCGGACCTGGTTTTCAGATGTCGTTCGCCGCGACCCTTGCGCTCGTTGCCGGTTATGCGCGCTGGCGCGAGCGGCGGGAAACGGAGCTACCGGCAGCGGAAAGGCGAAGCAAGGGAAGGGGGCTGGTCACGGGCGTAGTCGCCGGTGTCGTCATCACCTCGCTGATTGGCGGGTTGGCGACATCGGTCTATTCGATCGCCTATTTCCACAGGTTGCCGGCTTACGGCCTGCTCGCCAATGTTCTCACCATGCCGGTGATCAGCATCGTGATCATGCCGTTCGGCCTGTTCGCCATGCTTCTGATGCCACTGGGGCTTGAACACTATCCGCTGGTGGCAATGGCATGGGGTCTCGACCGGATGCTTGACATCGCCCGCTTCGTAACCTCGCTTGATGGCGAGATCGTCACCGGTCGCATCGGGCATCTCGGCTTTGTGCTGATTGCCGCGGGCGGTATTCTGGTCTGTGTATTGCGGAGCTGGCTGGCGCTGTCGGGTGCCCTGCTGATCTGCGCCGGTCTTGTCAGCCTCGCCGTGGAGCGCGACCGTCTTCCCGACGTCGTAATAGCCGAAGATGGCCGCCTCATCGGTCTCGTCGCGAACGGCGCGATCGCGACCAACAGGACGCGCCCGTCGGATTTCGTGTTTTCACAATGGCAGCGAGCACTCGCGGTGGGAAGACATCTTGCGCCGGTGACGCTTGCGCCGCCAGCTTTTGCCGATCCTTATCCGGCTACGGAGCCGAACGGGAAGGGCGCTCCGCCGCTCGAAGAGGCAAAGGTGGCCGCAATCCGCGCGGATCTGTCGTCGGCGATCGAGGCGAATGCTGCGGGTGTCTTCATCTGCCGGGAAAAGCAATGGTGTGCGGCGCGCAACACTTACGGCTGGACGATCATCGCGCTCGAGAACCCGCGTCTGTTTCCAGCCTTGTGCGGCCTGGCGGATTTGGTGATGACCGCCGCCCGGGTTGATGGCGCGACGTGCCCGAGCGATCGCGCCCACATTGTGAATGCACGGACGCTGCGTCGTACGGGTGCGATCGAAATACGAGCGCAGCCGGATACGGAGCAAGCGCCGCCGCCAATGCAGTTTCGGACGGCATTCACGACTCTTGCCCGCCCGTGGGAACGGCACCGCGCCTATGACTGGCGGACGGCTACCTTCACGGATGATCCGCCAGGCATTTGACGGCAGTTCCAGTGCGTGTCCTGGCCGCCGGGTCGGTTGCGAAATTATTCTTGATTGATAAACTCCACAAATCCTTGTCATTCGGCTCCCCCTTGCGTAAAGAACCCAAAAAGCACGCAAGGGATGCAGCGGGTGACGACCTTCCCTTCGCTCTGAAACGACGAAACGGACCAGTACGTGAGGAACAAGATGCCGAACCGAGCGCGATCGACGATCAATCTGCTGGCAGCCGCGATGCTCGGTCTGTCATCGGCTGCTTTGCCTGCGGTTGCGTTCGCTCAATCAGCGAGTGAAGGCGCATCGTCAGTCCCGGTCACGAGCGGCAATCAGGAAACCGTCATGGGTTCGCCCGCGCAGGCGCCGATCGCAGAGGGCCAGACCGCCGGCAGCGCACCGGTAAACCAGGCGGCTCCGGCCGCGCAGGGGCAGCCCGCAGCGCAGGCTACGTCGCCCGAGACCGCCCCCGTAACGGTGGAAGGCGCCGCCACGACTGAGGGTGCGGCGAGCCCGGTGCTGCCGCATGATCTCTCGCCGATTGGCATGTTCATGGCTGCAGACGTGGTCGTCAAAGGCGTAATGATCGGCCTGGCAGTGGCGTCCATCGCCACCTGGGCCATCTTCCTGGTCAAGGCACTGGAGCTTTTCGGTGCGAAGGCACGCCTTACCCGCGCGGTTCGTCTCCTGTCAGCCGCCAACGGCCTCGCGGATGTCAAGAATGCATTCGATGGCAAGTCGGGCCCCGCGCCTGAGATGGTGGCGGCGGCGATCGACGAAATGGTGCGTTCGGAGGCGGTGGTCGACCATGCGCCCTTAAGCGGTATCAAGGAACGCGTCTCTTCGCTGCTGAACCGCATCGAGGTTCGTGCCGGCAAGCGCGTGGCCAGTGGAACCGGCATTCTGGCCTCGATCGGCTCGGTCGGTCCCTTCGTCGGCCTCTTCGGCACGGTGTGGGGAATCATGAATTCCTTCATCGGCATCAGTAAGGCGCAGACGACCAATCTTGCGATCGTCGCACCCGGTATTGCCGAAGCGTTGCTCGCCACTGCGATCGGCCTCGTCGCAGCCATTCCGGCGGTGGTGATCTACAACTACTTCGCCCGTTCGGTGGGCGGCTACAAGGTGATCCTTGCCGATGCGGCGGCCGCCGTGGAGCGGCTCGTCAGCCGTGACCTCGACCACCGTCTGGTCCGCAAGGCGCAGCCCCGCCGTCAGGAAGGCTTCGTCCATGCCGAGACAACCATCGCACGGATCGGGTGACCCATGGCCGGAAAGGTAAGCCAGGACGGCGGCGATCTCGACGAGAACAGCGAAATCAACGTCACGCCCTTCATCGACGTCATGCTTGTACTCCTGATCATCTTCATGGTGGCGGCGCCGCTCGCCACGGTGGACATGAAGGTGGATCTGCCGCAATCGGCGGCAAAGCCCACACCGCGCGACGACAAGCCGGTCTTCGTGACCTTGAAGGCGGATCTGGCGCTTGCGATCGGCAACGAAGAAACGGCCCGCGAGACCTTCGCCGACGAGCTGAAGCGCCTGACCGAGGGCAACACCGAGACGCGTGTGCTGCTGAGGGCCGACAAGGCCGTGGACTACGGCGAGCTGATGGCCGTCATGAACCTCATCCAGAACGCCGGCTATACCAAGATCGCCCTCGTCGGCCTGGAAGGCGCAGCCGGGCGCTGACCCAGCCCGGGTCAATACCTCAACGATGCGTCGCACCTTGTCCGCGCGCCGCCGCGCTTGGCCGATCAGTCCCTTCTTCCCCGTTTTTCCGGCGCAATTTGCCGCTGTCGCTTGAATCCGGCGGGGCGGCGATTTAAGAGCTTACGTCAAAGGCTTTCCGTTGAGAGCCACAAGACGATCGCGCGGGCTTCTCCGAAAAGCGGCGCCGCGCCTATCCGGATACGAGGGCACTAGCATGAATTTCGAAGCAGCGCGTACCAAGATGGTGGACAACCAGATCCGCACGACGGATGTGACGTCCCACTCGGTCTTGTCCGCCTTCCTCACCGTGCCGCGCGAGGAGTTCGTGCCCGCCAAGATGAAGGAGCTCGCCTATATCGACACCGACATCGCGCTTGAAGGCACCAACGGTGCAGCCCCGCGATTCCTGATGGAGCCTTCGCCGCTCGCCAAGCTTCTGCAGCTTGCCGAGATCGCCAAGTCCGACGTCGTGCTCGAGATCGGCTGTGGCACCGGCTACGCTTCGGCGCTGTTGTCGCTGATCGCCGGTTCGGTCGTGGCGCTCGAAAGCGATCAGGGTCTTGCCGCCACCGCCACCGAGACCCTGGCGCGTCTCGGCTATGACAATATCGCCGTCGTCACCGGCGAACTCGAGAAGGGTTACGCTGCCGAAGCGCCCTACGACGTCATCTTCGTCCACGGTGCGGTGGAAGTGTTGCCTGCGGGGCTGTTCGAACAATTGCGCGATGGCGGCCGGCTCGTCGTGGTCGAAGGATTTGGCAACGCTTCGCGCGCTAAACTCTATGTGCACGAGCACGGAAGAACCTCCGAGCGTGCCGATTTCAACACTGCGGTGAAGCCGCTTCCAGGCTTCCGCCGCGAGCAGGAATTTGTTTTTTGAGGTCCCGCTTATTGAGGGATATCAGCATTCAAAATGCACTGCTAAAATAACAATGTTGCCAATTCGCAACGGGGGGCGTGTTTCTTTTTGAAATGCCTGCGCAGAGTAGGTCTGCGCAGTTGTCGGAATCTGGAATCCGGGTTTCAAAGAGTGCAGTGGTAGTGATTTGCTCACCAGTGGGCGGTGTGAGCGCTTCATCGCCGTATCTAGGCAGCGCCGTTTTATTACGAGGACGGCGCCGCGGAAAATAGAGGGCAGGCTCTGCCGCCCCGATCGGAGAGAGAAGTAATGGTGTCGATTGTCCGTAAAGCGGCTCTGTGGGCCGCCGTTTCGACGAGTGTACTGGTTGCCCCGCATGCAGTACTGGCCGAGACGATATTCGGCGCAATGGCCAAAGCCTACGAGAACAACCCGGATCTGAATGCTGCACGTGCGGGTCTGCGCGCGACGGACGAGAGTGTGCCGATCGCCAAGTCTGGCTTTCGGCCCCAAGTGGCAGCTTTCGCAACAGGAACGCTTACGACTGTCGATAGAGAGAAAACCAGGTCACAAGACTTTCATCAGGGACAGGTCGGTGTCTCCGTAACGCAGATGGTCTTCGACGGCTTTCAGACGCTGAACAACGTTCGCGCGGCCGAAGCGAACGTATTCGCGACCCGCGAATCGCTGCGTGCCGACGAAATGCAGATCCTGCTCTCGGCTGCAACCATTTACTCCAACATCGCCCGCGATCAGCAGCTGGTCTCTATCCGCAAGCAGAACATCGCCTTCCTGCAGGAACAGGTGAACGCCGCCAAGGCGCGCCTGGACGTGGGCGAAGGCACGCGCACGGACGTGAGCCTTGCCGAGGCATCGCTCGCCAACGCGCAGTCGCAGCTCATCGTGGCCGTCGCTCAGCTGAAGCAGAGCGAAGCGACCTATGTACAGATCGTCGGCGACGTGCCGAAGGGCATCAAGCAGGCTTCGCCCGCCTCGAAGGGCCTGCCACGCTCGCTCGATCAGGCTGTCGCAATGGGCCTGCGCGAGCATCCGACGATTCTGGCCGCGCAATACTCGGTCGACTCGGCCGGTTACCAGGTGAAGTCTGCGGAAGGCACGATGCTGCCTGGCGTGACGCTTCAAGGCGAGGTCAGCCGCACCACCGGTAATGCCAGCACCAACGGTCTCGACAACAACACCTCGAGCATAACGGCGCGGCTGGAAGTTCCGATCTATCAGGGCGGCGCCGAATACGGCCAGATCCGCCAGGCAAAGGAACGCCTGGGGCAGCAGCGTATCCTGGTCGATTCGGCTCGCGCGGCCATTCAGCAGACGATCGTTTCCGCCTATGCGCAGCTTGAAGCCGCGATTGCCCGTATTTCCGCCAACAAGGCGCAGATCTCCGCCGCCAAACTGGCATTGGACGGCGTTATCGAAGAGCGCAAGGTCGGCCAGCGTACGACCTTGGACGTTCTCGATTCGCAGCAGGACGTGCTTCAGGCGCAGGAACTGCTGGCCCTCGCACAGCGCGACGCCGTCGTAGCCAGCTACACGTTGCTTGCGGCTGCCGCGAATCTTACGGTGAAGAGCCAAGGGTTGCAGGTTGCGGAGTATCGCGCCGAGCAACACTACGAGGCGGTCAAGGACAAATGGTTCGGTCTTCGAACCGTCGACGGTCGCTGAAGAAAACGCCCCGGTCTTGAACTGACCCCAAAAGGTTGGACGATTGCTGGGCTAGGATAATAGGGACTGAGTTCTGTATTGCACAGGACTCAGTCCTTTCAGTTTCAGCTTGATGCGCTGATGATTGAAATAGTGGATGTAGGCTTTGATGCCGTCCTTCAGGCTCTGGATGCTGTCGAACCTGTTGGGATGGAGGAACTCGGATTTGAGCACGGCAAGAAGCTTTCCATGGCGGCGTTGTCGAGGCAGTTGCCTTTGCGTGACATGCTCTGGGCGACGTCCCGCGCCTTGAGCCGGCGCTGACGTTTCTATTTTTTCCCCTGAAAACAAATCTGTGCAAGAATCTGAGTGGCTGATTCGTGGCGTTTGTTTCGTCCGCGAACTCACATAAGGTTTGTCGGAAATCGGCGCATGTCTCGTTCTGAAGCACATGCCGGCCGTGCAAACGAGGATGAAAATGGCACAGCTCAATGTCGCGCGTGAACCTTCGATGGATGAGATCCTGGCATCCATTCGCAAGATCATCGAGAGCAATGAGCCTGGGCAGGCCGGGCTTTCGCCGCAGCAGCACTTCGAGGACGAGGCGGGCGACGAGATCGAACTGACGATCGACCGCGAGATCGAGACGGTTGCCTTCGGACGACGCGAGGAGCCGACAGAAACAGCACCAAGGGCCGTACCAGCGGCGCCGTCCGTAGAGCTTTCCATCGTTCCGTCCGAGGCTGGTACGGTGTCCGCGCAGCCGCCGCTCTCCCTGGCTGATGTCGCAGCACGCGTTCGCGCGGCGTCGGAGCGTCACGCGACAGGGTTTGCCCCGCGTGACACGCAGCCAGTCGCGCCGGCGGCAGCGCCGGTGGTCCAGGACAGCCCTGTCGTAACGTCACGCATGGCTGCGGTATCGGCACCCAAGGCTCCGGCTGCTCAGCCGATTGCAGCCTCCGAAACACGCGCGGATGTGGAGGCCGTCGCTGCCCCCGGTTCATCGGAGCGTCGCGACAATTCCGAATCGCCCGCACAGGCAGCGGCACCGGTGGCCGACACGCTGGCACCCGAGAAGGCGATCGCAGCCATCGTCTCTCCGGAAGTCGGCCGGAAGGTCGCGCAATCCTTCGACAATCTCGCTCTGGCGGTCGATCAGGGTGCGAGGCGTTCGTTTGACGAAATCGCCCAGGAGATGCTGCGGCCGATGCTGCAGGAATGGCTGGACGACAATCTGCCGACACTCGTCGAACGGCTGGTTCGCGAGGAAATCGAGCGTGTTGCCCGCGGACCGCGTCGCTGAAATTCAGACCGTTTGACGCATGGGGCCGCGGCGACCGTCGCGGCTTTTTGCGTTCGTGTTGACTTGCACCGGCCGTTCCGGTTTACAAGACACAGACATCACTCTCCTAAATTGGCTCCAAAATGCTTGATAAGACCTACGATTCCGCATCCGTCGATCCACGTATCGCCAAGAAGTGGGACGAAGAAAACGCGTTTCGTGCAGGCGCGGGTGCCAAGCCCGGCGCCGACAGCTTCTGTATCGTGATTCCGCCGCCGAACGTGACCGGCTCGCTGCACATGGGCCACGCGCTCAACAACACGCTTCAGGACATCATGGTCCGCTTCGAGCGCATGCGCGGCAAGGACGTGCTGTGGCAGCCGGGCATGGACCATGCCGGCATTGCGACCCAGATGGTGGTCGAGCGCAAGCTCATGGAAACCCAGCAGCACCGTCGCCAGATGGGGCGTGAGGCCTTCATCGAGAAGGTCTGGGAGTGGAAGGCCGAATCCGGCGGATTGATCTTCAACCAGTTGAAACGGCTTGGCGCATCCTGCGACTGGTCGCGTGAACGCTTCACCATGGACGACGGTCTGTCGGAGGCGGTTCTGGAAGTCTTTGTCTCGCTCTACAAGGAAGGGCTGATCTACAAGGACAAGCGCCTGGTCAACTGGGACCCGAAGCTTCTGACGGCGATTTCCGATCTGGAAGTCGAGCAGCACGAGATCAATGGCAATCTCTGGTATCTGCGCTATCCGCTCGAGCCGGGTGTCACTTATGAACATCCGGTTGCCTTCGACGAGGAAGGCAAGGCGACCGAATGGGAGAAGCGTGACTATCTGGTCGTCGCGACCACCCGCCCGGAAACGATGCTCGGGGACAGCGGCATTGCCGTCAATCCGGACGATGAGCGCTACAAGCCGCTCCTCGGCAAGCATGTCATCCTGCCGATCGTCGGCCGGCGCATTCCCATTGTCGCCGACAGCTATGCGGACCCGACGGCCGGCACCGGCGCGGTGAAGGTCACGCCTGCGCACGACTTCAACGACTTCGACGTCGGCAAGCGTGCAGGCTTGCGCGCGATCAACATCATGACGATCGACGGCCGCATCACCGTCAAGGACAACGAGGAGTTCCTCGAAGGGCTTACCGACCCGGCCGCCTTGCATGGCGCATGGGACGAGCTCGAAGGCAAGGACCGGTTCGAGGCTCGCAAGATCATCGTCCGCATCTTCGAAGAGGCTGGCCTGCTCGACAAGATCGAACCGCACAAGCACATGGTCCCCCATGGCGACCGTGGCGGTGTGCCGATCGAACCGCGCCTGACGGAACAATGGTACGTCGACGCCAAGACGCTGGCGAAGCCGGCGATTGCCGCGGTCAAGGAAGGTCGGACGAATTTCGTTCCGAAGAACTGGGAGAAGACCTACTTCGAGTGGATGGAGAACATCCAGCCCTGGTGCGTCTCGCGTCAGCTCTGGTGGGGGCATCAGATCCCGGCCTGGTACGGCCCCGACGGTCAGGTCTTCGTCGAGAAGACAGAGGAAGAGGCGCTGCACGCCGCGATCCAGCATTATCTTGCGCATGAAGGTCCGATGAAGGCCTATGTCGAGGACCTGCTCGAGAACTTCAAGCCGGGCGAAATCCTGACGCGCGACGAAGACGTGCTCGACACCTGGTTCTCTTCGGCGCTCTGGCCATTCTCGACGCTCGGCTGGCCGAACGAGACGCCGGAACTGGAGAAGTATTACCAGACCGACGTGCTGGTGACCGGCTTCGACATCATCTTCTTCTGGGTTGCCCGCATGATGATGATGGGCCTGCACTTCATGAAGGATGCAGACGGCACCCCGGTCGAGCCGTTCCATACCGTCTATGTCCATGCGCTCGTTCGCGACAAGAACGGCCAGAAGATGTCGAAGTCGAAGGGCAACGTCATCGACCCGCTCGAACTCATCGACGAATACGGCGCCGATGCTCTGCGCTTCACGCTGGCGATCATGGCCGCGCAGGGCCGCGACGTGAAGCTCGATCCCGCTCGTATCGCCGGTTACCGCAACTTCGGCACGAAGCTCTGGAACGCGACGCGCTTTGCCCAGATGAACGGCGTGGTCGACAGCGAAGGCTTCATTCCCGAAGCCGCATCGCTGACCATCAACCGCTGGATCCTGACCGAGCTCTCGCGCACAATCCGTGACGTCACCGAGGCGATCGAGGCCTATCGATTCAACGAAGCGGCCGGCAGCCTCTACCGTTTCGTCTGGAACCAGTTCTGTGACTGGTACCTCGAACTGCTGAAGCCGGTCTTCAATGGCGAGGACGAGGCGGCCAAGCGCGAGTCGCAGGCCTGCGTCGCCTACGTCCTCGACGAGATCTACAAGCTGCTTCATCCCTTCATGCCGTTCATGACCGAGGAACTCTGGGGGCAGACGGCGGGCGAGGGCCGCGAACGCGAGACGCTGCTTTGCCACGCCGAATGGCCGGCGGCTTCCTATGCCGACGACGCCGCTGCCGATGAGATCAACTGGCTGATTGACCTCGTTTCGGGCATTCGCTCGGTCCGTTCGGAGATGAATGTTCCGCCGGCAGCAACCGCGCCGCTGATTGTCGTCGGTGCCAACAACCTGACGCGCGAGCGGCTGCAGCAGCATGCCCCGGCGATCGCCCGCCTGGCGCGTGTCGAACACATCGACCATGCGGCTGTCGCTCCGCGCGGCAGTGCTCAGATCGTCGTCGGCGAGGCGACCGCGTGCCTGCCGCTTGGCAACCTGATCGATCTGACCGCCGAGAAGTCGCGCCTGGAGAAGGCGATCACCAAGGTGGAGGCAGAGCGCGAGCGTATTCTTGGCAAATTGGCCAATGAAAAGTTCGTCGCGAACGCAAAGCCTGAGCTGGTGGAAGCCGAGCGTGAGCGTCTGGTGGAGCTCGATCTTCAGAAGGAATCGCTTGGCGTTGCTCTCACCCGCGTAGCGGAAGCCGGCTAGGAAACACGCTAGGGGTGTATCCGCCCCAGGATCGGTCGATCAAGGAAATCGGAATCCGCGACAGCACTGTCGCGGATTTTGTATTTTAGCATATCAGGATATACTTGCGCGCACGAGCTTCGGGATCGAATCGCCGGGCCGAATACTGTAGACCGTTCACGAAATCGCTTGGCATGTGCCGGCGGAGTTTCAATGGCCATTTTTGTGGCCTCCAGCAAAAACCAATATTGTTGTCTCCGCGACACAGCTTTCGCGAGTGTTGGAAGTTTTTCCTATTTTATTGGCTTATTTACCTATTTCCCGGAATATCATTCCGGAAATGCGCGAATGTGTCTAAATCATGAGAATCTTACGTAAATCATGTGACCCATAGTGTCGCACCACCTCAGCCTCTGGCATTTGCGATTTCACATGTTCGTGAGAATACTTTCGCCACACGCGGCATGAGGTGGAATGTCGCAGAGTGCAGTGCAGGGGAGGAGCTTGATGGCTCACATGAATTTTAAGCGTGGCGTCCTGACGGTGGCGGCTGGTTTGCTGTTTGCGTCGGCGGCCCACGCCGGCGGTCTCGAGCGCGGTGGCTACAACATCGACCTGCTCTTCGACCCGTCGGACTACGCGGCAGAAGCGTCGGCGACCTACGTCAATCCGCAGCGCGAACTCAACAACGTCGTCGATCTCAACCCGTTGAACGGTACGCCTGGTGGTCCGTCCGATGGCGTTCGCGATACCGAGAGCTATTGGGTGCCGCGCGTCGGCATCAAGGCCGGGATCGGCGAAGGCTTCGACTGTATGGCTGATTATTCGCAGCCGTGGGGCGCGCACTCGAAACCAGGATTTAACTGGGCAGGCGCCAATGATAACGCCGAAACGAAGGTCGAAAGTGACAACTATGCTGCGACCTGCTCTTACAAATGGGCAGTGGGGCCTGGTCAACTGCGTGTGATCGGTGGTGTGTTCTACCAGGAGGTTGGCGGGTTCAAGGAACGGCAGGTCGTGCCGGCATTCGGCACCTTTGATGGCTCTGGTCGACTTGATCTTGAAGGTACAGGCTGGGGATGGCGCACGGGTGTCGCCTACGAAATTCCCGAGTATGCTGTGCGGGCTAGCCTCGTTTACAACAGTGCAGTCGATCTGGATGACCTTTCTGGCTCGATCGATCTGCGGGACGCGGCGCTTCCGGCATTCATCCCGGGCGTTGGACTGGTGCGGATACCGGGCACCAAATACGATGTTTTCGGCAACGCTTCCATGCCGGATTCGCTGGAATTGAAGGTGCAGTCGGGTATCGCTCCGGATTGGGTGGCGTTCGGGTCGGTCAAGTGGACCGATTGGAGCCAACTCCAGGTTCTGAGTTTCTGCCCGCGTACGGCCAATCCTCTCACGCCCTGCACCAGCCTCAACTTGCTCTACCGTGACGGCTGGACGATCTCGGGCGGTGTCGGCCACAAGTTTACCGACAAGCTTAGCGGTGCAGCCAGCATCACCTGGGATCGTGGGACGAGCCACGGCTTCGGCACGCAGACCGACACCTGGACCTTCGGCACCGGGCTTTCCTATGCCGCAACCGAGAACCTCGAGTTCCGCCTCGCCGGAGCGGTCGGTATTCTGACGGGCGGCAGCTCCGGTCCGCAAGTGTATCAGGGGCAGCCCGTCGGTACCGACGTGAAGTACGATTTCGACGACGACTTCTTCGCGGCCGTCTCGACCTCGATCAAGATCAAGTTCTGATCCTCCGTTAATCTTACTGTTCAGGGCCCGGTTTCAACCGGGCCTTTCTTTTGGTGTGGAGTGTTTAACCAAGCGCCAGCAGCGTCCCGCAATGTGACGATTCAGCAACACATTTAATGCTAGAGTTTGTTAGCATCGGACTCGTCCCGGCTATGTCCATTTCCCGCCACAAACAGGGAGCAGCGATAGTAGGGACAAACCTGCAACGTGAAAACGAAACCTGCAGCGTTTGGTGTGAAATGAAACTTGGACAGTCGATGTTCATGTCAGATGTGGCCTCCGGTACTTTGGTGCAAGTGGCCGACTGAAATGGTCTTTTGGCGGATGTGTCGAAGTTTCGTTCTGGAATGGTCGCGTCGATGCAGTCGACGGATGTGATGAAGTTTTGGGCGGCGGCGGGTCGCCCGGGTGTTTGTGTTTGCAGCGGTGATGAGTTCGGCGTGGCCGGCTGGAACGGAAGAATTAGACTGTGATGCTTGCGGGTGAACTGAAGTCACTGAAGGTTGCGATACTCGGCGTGTCGCTGGCGGTCTGCGGGACCATCACCATGCCGGCTCTTGCCTTTGATCCAGGGGCAGGCGTTACGAAGGAATCCGGCCCCTTCGCGCTCTTCAAGTTCGGCTTCTCCGCTTACAAGAACGGTCGCAAGGATGAGGCCATCGAAGCCTACAAATACGCGGCGGAGAAGGGACATACCGGCTCCCGCTGGGCTCTGGCCAATATGTATGCCTATGGCGACGGCGTCACCGAGAACGACCTCGAAGCCTTCAAGATCTATAGCGAGATCGCCCAGCAGGGCGTGGAACCGGGCTCCGAGGATACCGGTTACTTCGTCAACGCATTGATCTCTCTTGCCGGCTACTACCGACGCGGCATTCCCGACAGCCCGATCAAGTCGGATATGGCCCAGGCACGGCAACTCTATTTCCAGGCGGCGTCGACCTTTGGGGTCGCCGAGGCGCAGTTCCAGCTCGCGCGCATGCTGCTCTCGGGCGAGGGCGGCAGTGTCAACGTTCAGCAAGCCAAGAAGTGGCTCAATCGGGCCCGCAAGAGCGGCCATGCCGGTGCCATGGGTGTCTTCGGCAACGTGATTTTCCAGGAAGGCCAGACCGTCCGTGGTCTCGCCTATATGACCGCCGCGCTCGACCAGTGTTCGCCGAAGGATCGGCCGTGGATGCAGTCGATGCAGGAGCAAGCGTTCTCGCTGGCGAGCGAGGACGACCGCCGTACGGCAATCGCCCTGTCGCAAAACCTGCACATGCAGGGCGACGACGACTGATCGCGTCGCGGGACAATCCCAAAAAACAGCGGCACTGATACGGAAGAGCCGAACGGCAGTTCCGCGCCTCAAGCCGCGGCGAAGGCAAACTCGCCGATGACGGGGACGTGGTCCGAGGGCTTTTCCCAGGCGCGCACATGCTTGTCGATCGATGTCGAAACCAAACGATCGGCCGCCTCCGGCGACAGCATCAGATGGTCGATGCGAATGCCGAAATTCTTGGGCCAGCAACCGGCCTGATAATCCCAGAACGTATAGAGCGGGACTGCGTCCGATGTCGCCCGCACGGCGTCGGTGAAACCGAGATTGCGCAGGCGCCGAAAGGCCGCGCGTGTTTCAGGCAGGAAGAGAGCGTCGTTCTGCCAGACCTTGATGTCCCAGCAATCATGCTCCTCCTGGATGACATTGTAGTCACCGGCCAGGATGAAGGGCTCTTCGAGCAGAAGGCGCTGCTCGGCGTAGGCCGCAAGCCGGCGCATCCAGGAAAGCTTGTAGGGATACTTCTCGCTATCGACGGGATTGCCGTTCGGCAGGTAGAGCGAGCAGACGCGGATCACGCCGCCGGCAACCGAGAACACACCTTCGATGAAACGGGACTGCTCGTCCGAATCGTCTCCGGGCAGTCCGCGGGTGACTTCGTCCGGCCGCAGCTTGGAGAGGAGGGCGACACCGTTGAAGCCCTTCTGGCCGTGAGTCTCGACATGGTAGCCGAGCGCCTCGATTTCCAGACGAGGGAAGCCGTCGTCGACAGTTTTGATTTCCTGGAGGCAGACGATGTCCGGATTGGCTTCCTTCAGCCACGCCAAGAGGCTGTCGATTCGCGCCTTGACGCCATTGATGTTCCAGGTCGCAATCTTCATGGCTCGAAACGCCCTTCCATGTCGGTGAGTCCTTGACGCCGAGAATCTTCTAGCCGCTCCGGATTCTTTTGACAAATCCGATACCTGCGGCCTTTCAGGCCGGTGGGAAAGGTGCAACGACGGCGTGCGGCGCCGACCACAGTTTATACGGTATGGGTGCGGGTGCTCGAATTGATTCCGGTTCATGGCCGGCTATAGTCCGGCGCATGATCGATCTCGTGCAGAACTACTGGCCGCATATCCTGGCGCTATTGTCCTTCGTGCTTGGCATCCCGGCTGCCATTCACGCCGCCATGACCAAGGACGACGTTCGCGCGGCCGCCGGCTGGGTCGGTGTCGTTCTGCTCTCGCCGATCGTCGGGGCATTGCTTTATGCCGTTGCCGGTATCAACCGTATCCGCCGCTCCTCGATAGGCTCGCAGCGCGCGCTGTTGCGCGGGCAGGGCCCCGACCAGTTCGGCAGGTTCGATATCTCTGAAACGGATATTGCCGGACGCTTCGGGAATCGCTTTGCCGCGATGAAAATTCTCGGGGATCGTGTTTCCCGCCATCGCATGTGTTCCGGTAACGGCATCGAGGTTCTGGCCGGTGGAGACGCCGCTTATGCGGCCATGCTGACGGCGATCGCCGGTGCGCAGCGCAGCATCCTGATGGAGAGCTACATCTTCGATCGCGACGTGGTCGGCCTTCGCTTCGCGGATGCCTTGATCGCCGCGGCCGCGCGCGGCGTCGAGGTGCGCGTGCTGATCGACGCGGTCGGCGCACGCTACTCCGTCCCAAGCATCGTCGGTCATTTGAAGGCCGCCGGCGTTCCGACGGCCGTCTTTAACGGCAATATCATCATGGGGCTGCGGCTACCCTATGCCAATCTGCGCACGCACCGGAAGATCCTCGTCGTCGACGGCCGGGTTGCCTTTGCTGGTGGCATGAACATCCGCGCCGGCTTTACCAACGAGATCGCCGGCGAAATACCGGCGCTCGATACGCATTTTCGCGTGAGCGGCCCGGTGGTCGCCGACATCTTTCAGGTTGCCGCCGAGGACTGGCAATTTTCCAGCGGCGAGATGCTGACGGGCAGCGCCTGGACGCTCGAAGACATGCCCCCGCCGGCAGATGCGCCTTCCGTGCTGATGCGCGCCGTACCTTCAGGCCCGGACGCTACGAACGAGACCAATCACAAGATACTGATGGGGGCATTCTCGGTGGCGCGGAAGAACATCCGCGTGATGTCGCCCTATTTCCTTCCGGACCGCGAGCTGATCAGCGCTTTGGTTACTGCGGCCCGCAGGGGCGTCGACGTCGATATCATCGTCCCCGCGGTCAACAACCTGCTCTTGGTCGATCGCGCGATGACCGCGCAATTCGACCAGGTCCTGAAAGGCCACTGCCGCGTCTGGCGCGCCGCGGGCGCCTTCAACCATTCGAAGCTCTTGATCGTGGATGAGCGCTGGGCCTATGTCGGATCGACCAATCTCGACCCGCGCTCGCTGCGGCTCAACTTCGAGTTCGATCTCGAAGTGCTGGACGACGGTTTCGCCCATACGATCGGCGGCATGATATCGGATGTTCAGGCCTCGGCCGAGCCCGTCACGCTCGAGGCATTGCGCGCCAAGCCGCTCGTCGATCGGCTGGCGAACCGTTTGCTTTGGCTGGGGTCGCCATATCTCTGATGGCGACCACGATCAGGTGCATCTGGCCGTGTCAGATGGAAAAACTCGTTCCGCATCCGCAGCTTGCGACCGCGTTCGGATTCTTGATCTGAAACGACTGGCCGAGCAGGTTGTCGACGAAGTCGATTTCCGAACCGCCCATATAGACGAGCGAAAGGCTGTCGATCAGAACCTTGGCGTCGTCCTTCTCCAGCACCAGGTCGTCGTCGTTTGCGCTATCGACCAGGTCGAACTTGTAGGAGAATCCCGAGCAGCCGCCGCCCTCCACGGATACTCGCATGGCATTGTTGTGACTGTCCGAACGAAGGATCGTGGCGATCCGCTTTGCAGCAGCGTCCGAAATGGTCACGGTTTCTTGCGTCATATCTGCCTCCTGCCGGGGTCAAGAACCGGAGAGATTGGATTGTTGTTCCAGCAATGTCGCGCCCGGCTCCGGAGGTGGTTTCAACCCCCGCGGCCAAGCCATTGCTTTCGCTTGCGGAATCGGTCGATGCTTGCGCGACGCGTTTCCGTGGCTTTCACTATAGGTATGAAGGCTTCAATGTCCCGTCAATGGGATGACGATTTGGGTGGAAAATGACATTCGACAAAACTGCGCTGGGCTTCGGTTATGGTGAACACGCGCCGTTCGCGTCGAATCCCTGGGCGACGCGCGGCAGGCTCTATCCGGAAGCATCGAGCGCGACACGTTCGGATTTCCAGCGCGATCGCGACCGCATCGTGCACACGACCGCCTTTCGCCGGCTGAAGCACAAGACGCAGGTCTTCATCGCTGCCGACGGCGACCATTACCGCACGCGGCTGACGCATACGATCGAAGTGGCGCAGATCGCTCGCGCACTCGCACGCGCGCTCAAGCTCGACGAGGATCTCGCCGAAGGGGTCGCCCTCGTCCACGATTTTGGTCACACGCCATTCGGGCATACGGGCGAGGATGCCTTGCATGAGATGCTGGAGCCCTACGGCGGCTTCGATCACAACGCCCAGTCGCTGCGCATCGTCACGAAACTCGAACGGCGTTATGCCGAATTTGACGGGCTGAACCTGACCTGGGAAAGCCTGGAGGGATTGGTCAAGCACAATGGACCGCTGCTGACGCCCGACGGGCAGGGCACGCGCGGACCGGTGCCGCAGCCGATCCTCGATTATTGCGCACTGTACGATCTGGAGCTGGCGAGTTATGCGAGCCTTGAAGCGCAGGTCGCGGCCATCGCCGACGACATCGCCTATAACACGCACGATATCGACGACGGCCTGAGGGCCGGCTATCTGACCTTCGAGATGCTGGAAGACGTGCCGTTCCTTGCCCGTCTGATGCGCGAGGTCCACGACCGCTATCCCGGCCTTGAAAGCAGCCGCTTCACGCACGAGATCATGCGTCGCCAGATCACGGCAATGGTCGAGGACGTGATCGGTGTCGCCCAGAAACGCATCGCGGACATTCGCCCGGAGAGCGCAACCGAGGTGCGGCAGGCGGGTACGGTCATGGCGACCTTCTCCGACGAGATGAGCGAGACCGACAAACAGATAAAGCGCCTGCTGATGACCCGCATCTACCGGCACCCCGAAGTGATGCGGGTGCGGGAGGGCGCGGCGTCGATCGTCTGCGATCTCTACCATGCCTTCATGGATGACCCGCAATTGATGCGGGAGCACTATTGGGTCGATCAGATTGCCGGCATGGCCGAACCGGCGCGAGCCCGTCATGTCGGCGACTATCTTGCCGGCATGACCGATACCTTCGCAATCAGCGTGCACAAGCGCTTGTTTGACCACACGCCGGATTTGCGGTAGGGACGCCCCGCCCGGAGGCTTGCGGTTCGACCGAACCGAGCCTCCTTTTTGAGTTTTGCGCCGGTCACATGTGGTCGGGAAAAGCGGACGGATCAGATGAATCTCTTCACGGACTTCGAATCAAGAATTAAGGACATTCTCGAAACGCTTGAAAGCGTTCGAGAAAAGCGATCCGAGCTTGACTTCGGCCGTGTCAATGTCGAGCCGCCGCGCGATCCGAGCCACGGCGACGTCGCGACCAATGCCGCCATGGTGCTGGCCAAGCCGCTCGGCCTGAACCCGCGGGCGCTTGCCGAACTCATCGTTGAAAAGCTCAAACAGGACCCGGAAGTCACCGAAGTGACTGTTGCCGGCCCGGGCTTCATCAATGTCCGGCTTTCGGTATCCTATTGGCAGAAGCTGTTGTCGAGCGTGGTGCGGGCGGGCCTTGACTATGGCCGCAGCACCGTCGGTTCGGGCCGCAAGGTCAACGTCGAATATGTCTCGGCCAACCCGACGGGACCGATGCATGTCGGCCACTGCCGTGGCGCCGTCGTCGGCGACGCGCTTGCCAACCTGCTGGCCTTTGCCGGCTATGCGGTGACCAAGGAATACTACATCAACGATGCCGGCTCGCAGATCGACGTTCTCGCGCGTTCCGCCTTCATGCGGTATCGCCAGGCGCTTGGCGAGGACATCGGGGAGATCCCGGCGGGTCTTTATCCGGGCGACTATCTCGTTCCGGTCGGCGAAGCGCTCGCCGATGAATTCGGCACGAGCCTGCGCCTGATGCCCGAAGACAGGTGGATGCCGCTCGTCAAGGACCGGACGATCGATGCCATGATGGCGATGATCCGCGAAGATCTCGCGGCGTTGAACGTCAATCACGACGTCTTCTTCTCCGAACGGACGCTGCACGCCAATGGAGCGGCTGCGATTCGCACCGCGATCAACGACCTGACCTTCAAGGGGCACGTCTACAAGGGCACGCTGCCGCCGCCGAAGGGGCAGCTCCCGGAGGATTGGGAAGATCGCGAGCAGACGCTATTCCGCTCGACGGAGGTTGGTGACGACATCGACCGGCCGCTGATCAAGTCCGATGGCAGCTACACCTATTTCGCCGCCGACGTCGCCTACTTCAAGGATAAGTTCGATCGCGGCTTCGACGAGATGATCTATGTGCTGGGCGCCGACCATGGCGGTTACGTCAAGCGGCTCGAAGCACTGGCACGCGCCGTATCAGGCGGTTCGTCAAAACTTACGGTTCTGCTTTGCCAACTGGTCAAGCTCTTCCGCAACGGCGAACCGGTGAAGATGTCGAAGCGCTCCGGCGATTTCGTCACGCTGCGCGACGTCGTCGATGAAGTCGGCCGTGATCCGGTTCGTTTCATGATGATCTATCGGAAGAATTCCGAGCCGCTCGACTTCGATTTTGCTAAGGTTACAGAACAGTCCAAGGATAACCCAGTCTTCTACGTGCAGTATGCTCATGCACGTTGCCGATCGGTGTTCCGTCAGGCGGCGGAAGCTTTCCCGGATCTGGATATCGAATCGCTCGACTTTGCCGGTGCCGTACAGGGGCAGATCGAGGATCCGACGGAACTTCAGCTCGTCGCCAAGCTCGCAGAATATCCGCGAGTGATCGAGGCGGCGGCACTGGCTCAGGAGCCGCATCGCATCGCGTTTTACCTGTACGATCTTGCCGCTGCCTTCCACGGACACTGGAACAAAGGTAAAGAGAATCCGGAATTACGTTTTGTTAACGATAAAAATAGAGAATTAAGTACTGCCAGACTCGGGCTGGTGCATGCTGTCGCTTCGGTATTGAAGTCCGGCCTGTCTATAACAGGCACCTCCGCACCGGAGGAAATGCGATAAGTATTGTCACCATTTTCCCACAATGCACTGGCACATAAATACAGGCAATTGTGAGTGGAGAGCATGGCAGACAAACAATTCGCACGAAGCGGGCCGGCTGAATTCGACGTATTGGCAGACGATGATCCGTTGGCCGAACTCGCCCGGATCGTCGGTTACGATGCCCGGCCGGCCGTACAGCAATTGCAAGAGCTGCAGCGACATCAGGAGGCGGTCCGTCAGGATCCCGCCTTCGATCTCGAGGACGAACTTCTTCGCGCCTTCGATAGCTATGATGCGCCCCGCGCTGTGCAGCAGCCTGCTGTGGAGCCGGTTTCGGCGCCGCAGCCGGTTGAAGAGGCCCGGATCGAGCCGGTAGCCGATCTCGCGGAAGAATACGACGCGCCGACATTCCGTCAGCCGGAGCCGGTCGCAGCGCCAGCCGCTGTCGTCGAAGAGGAGCCCGAGCAGGCTTTCGAAGTGCAATCGTTCTCGGCCGCCCCTCCGGTTGCAGAAGGCGATGGCGCGGACTTCGGCGCCGATGAGCCGGCGTTCGATCTGGAGCGTGAACTCGAATTGTCGCTCGGCGAAGCCGATCTGTTGCCGTTCGAAGAAGAGCCGACATCCGAGGCGAAGGAACAGGTTGCGGATGGCTGGCAAGCGCCGGCCGCGGAACCCTCTGCCGCTTGGGCCGAGCCTGCCCCTGTCGCCGAGCCGTTCCCGGTCTACGACGAGCCGAGCCTTGATGTCGTGCAAGAGGCGCACGCTGACGAGACCGCTCACGCGAACGAGACGATCCCGGAAGAGCCCGCGGGCCATGAAACTGTCCGCGACGAGCTTCTCGCGGATGTCGAGCGCTTCCCGGTTCCGCCGGTCGCTGCCGTCGTTGCCGCTGCCGTGCAGTCTCATCCGGCGCTTCATGCAACGGAACAGCCGGTCATTGCGCCTGCCGCCGCCCCGGCAAATACGGTCGCGACGCCGGCGAAGAAGAGCCCCTATCCCTTTACGCCGACCTTCAGTCGGGCGACGCCTGTCGCTTCGCCGACCGGCGCCAGCCAGCAGCGCGCCTTTGCCGGCCCGCTCGTATCCCAGGCCGCGCCGGTTGCTGCTGCCGCGGTCGCCACACCTGCCGTTACGCCGGTGGTCGAGGCCGCCCAGCCAGCACAGCCCGTCGCGGAGCCGGAAAACGAGCCCGGCTTCGACATCGAGAACTTCGAGTTGGAGCTCTCCGATGCCGCGCTGAAGCTCGACCTCGCCGACCTCGGCCCGACCGAACCCGTTGCCGCAGCCCCTGCGGCCGTGCCGCAGGCTGCTGTGCAGCCGGTCGCCGAGACCGCTGCTCCGCAGCGCGAACCGGAACGCTCCGTCGAGACTTTCGCCGCTCCGGCCCCGGCTGAGCAGCAGGACGCACAGCCCGAAAGCGCGCTGCCTTTCGATCCCTCGATGATTGCCGAAGCCGAGAATGGCGTTGCACCGATCGCCGACATGGAGGTGCCGCAACTGCCGGTCATCGAAACGGAAAAGCCGGTCGCCTATCCGGCGGATTACGATCTCGATATCGACGCGGAAATGGCGCAACTGTTCGGCACGCCGGCTCCGGCCGTCAAGGAAGCCCGTCCGGCGGCCGTTGAAAAGGCCGAGGCGGTTCGTCCTGCCCCAGCCGCAAATGCAAGTCCGTCGTTCGGTGCCGGCGCGCTCGATGATTTTGACGAGTTCGAAAAGGCGATGGAGGAGGATTTCCGCCGCTCCATGACCGAACGGCAGTCTCCGGCGCGCGATGCCGAGCGGGTTTCCGCGGCGCAGGGCCAGGACGATGCGGGCGACTATCGCGATTACGGCTCGGGCCGGCGGTCGCAGCGCACGATGCTGCTTGCCGCAAGCGTTGCTGGCGTCATCATTCTCGGCGGCGCGGCTGTTTACGCCTGGATGGGCGGCAGCGATGCCGTAACTTCGGCCGAGGGCCCCAAGATCATTCTCGCCGACAAGGGGCCGGTTAAGGTCGTGCCGGAAGAAAAGGGCGGCAAGACTGTGCCGAACCAGGACAAGGCGGTTTACGATCGTGTCGCTGGAGCCCAGGCCGGTGCGCCGCAGCAGGAAGCGCTGGTTTCCTCGACCGAAGAGCCGATGGACGTCGTTCAGAAGACGCTGACGCCGGAAACGCTGCCGCTCGAAGGCAGTGACGACGCGGATGGCCCGCAGGCCAGCCTGCCTGCCGAGGACGAGGATGGCGCTCGCCTGCTGCCGGACGGCGGCGCCCCGACGGCCGCTCAGGAAGAAGACAAGGCGCCTGCCGTCGCACCGCGCAAGGTACGCACGATGATCGTCAAGCCGGACGGCACGCTGGTTGCTCGTGAAGAGCCGGTTGCCGCGCCTGCGACCGATGTTGCCGGAGCAACGCAGCCGCTGCCGGAAACGCCCTCGAAGGAAGTCGCCTCGGCTGAGGTCAGCGCTGCCGGTCAGGCATCGGCCAATGACGACCAGGTCGCGCTTGCCGCGACGGGCAACGCCAATCTCGAAGAGGTTCCGGTTCGCAGCGTGACGACCACGGCACCGGCCGAGAAGGCGCCGACGCCGCAGGCGCGTCCGGCCGAGCAGCCGGCCAAAGTGGCCGCTGCGGCCGCAGAGGGTGGCAATGTTCGCCCGGCTGAAGAGCAGGCCGCCGCCACGCCGGAAGCGCAGCCGCCGCAGCAGGTGGCAACGGCCTCGGTTCCGACCGGCGGATACTACATCCAGGTCGCGTCCCTGCCGTCGGAAGCTGAGGCGCAGAAGTCGTACAACAGCCTTTCCAGCAAGTTCGGAAGCGTCATCGGCGGCCGCGGCGTCGATATCCGCAAGGCGGAGATCGCCGGCAAGGGGACCTACTATCGCGTCCGTATCCCGGCCGGATCCAAGGAAGAGGCAAACGCCCTGTGCTCCAAGTACAAGGGCGCTGGCGGAAGCTGCCTGGTGACCAAGTAAGCCTGGCACATCGATAGAGTTTGAGGAGGGCGCGGCTCGGGGGCCGCGCCCTTCGCATTTCAGGGATTTCGATCGCCCCATGGCCCTGTGCATGAGCGACGGGACTTCGTCTTTGTGGCTTCGCGCCGGGCGGCGCCCGCTCTATGCTCTCCCAATGAGCGAATCAAAAGCATTTATCTCGGGCTGCAAGGGCCTTTCTCTCACGACCGGCGAACGCCAGTTCTTTGCCGGCGAGCGGCCATGGGGCTTCATCTTGTTCGGGCGCAACATCGGCGAGGAGCAGCAGATCTCCGATCTGGTGGCGTCGCTTCGCGACAGCATTGGCAATCCGAACGCGCCGGTGCTCATCGACCAGGAAGGTGGACGCGTGCAACGCATCCGGCCACCGCTCGTCCAGCAATATCCGAACGGCGCGGCGATCGGTGAAATCTACCGCCGCGACGCCGAACTGGGTCTGCGCGCGGCCTGGCTCATGGGGCGCCTGCATGCCTTCGACCTGATGCGTTTCGGCATCACCGTCGACTGCCTGCCGGTGCTGGATGTGCCGGTGCCCGGAAGCCACGATGTCATCGGCAATCGTGCCTACGGTCATGACCCTGAGACTGTCGCGGCGATCGGTCGGGCGATGGGCGAGGGCTTGAAGGCCGGAGGCATGCTGCCTGTCATGAAGCACATGCCCGGTCACGGCCGCACCTTCGTCGACTCGCACCACAATCTGCCCGTAGTCAGCGCGACTTTCGATGAACTCGCCGCCAGCGACTTCCTGCCCTTTGTCGCGATGAAGGACGAGGTGATGGCGATGTCGGCGCACATGGTCTTCACGACGATCGATCCGGACAATCCGGCGACCACCTCGGCGAAGGTCGTGCGCGAGGTCATTCGCGGTCACATCGGTTTCGACGGTCTTTTGATGTCGGACGACGTCTCGATGAACGCGCTTGCCGGCGACATGACCACGCGCGCGCGCAACATCATTGCCGCGGGGCTTGATCTCGTCTTGCATTGTCATGGCATAATGGAAGAAATGAAGGCCGTCGCCGACGTCGTACCGGTTCTCGCTGGCGAGAGCCTGCGTCGGGCAAGGATCGCCGAGGCAGCCTTCCGGACGCCTGACGATGCGAACGAAAGCGATCTGCGGGCCGAGTTCAACGGTCTGTTCGCAACAGCGTAAGGCAGGCGCGGCCAGCGGGAAAGGATCGGATTGTCAGTGAGCAATGCGGGCGAAAGACAAGGTAAGCCTGCGTCGAAGGCGCCGATGGAGCCCCTGTGGCAGGAAGAGACTGCCGAGCGCGGGCTGCATGAAGAAGCGCTGGTGGTCGATCTCGCCGGTTTCGAGGGGCCACTCGATCTCTTGCTTCATCTCGCCCGCAGCCAGCGGGTCGATCTTTCGCGCATCTCCGTACTGGCACTCGCCGAGCAATATATCGCCTTCATCGAGCGGGCGCGCAGCATCCGCATCGAACTCGCCGCCGACTATCTCGTCATGGCGGCATGGCTTGCCTATCTGAAGTCGCGGCTGCTGATTCCGCAGCAGGTGAAGGACGATGGTCCGACTGGCGAGGAAATGGCCTCGGCCCTGGCCTTCCGGCTGAAACGGCTGGAGGCGATGCGTGAGGCGGCAACGCGGCTCGTCAACAGAAACCGGCTTGGCCGGGACGTCTTCGTTCGCGGTGCGCCGGAACATATCGTCACTGAGAAGAAGTCCGGTTTCGATGCCTCGCTCTATGATCTCCTGAGCGCCTATGCGAGCCTGCGGCAGCGCCAGGCGATCACGCAGGTGACCATCGAGAAGCGCCACGTATGGTCTCTCGCCGACGCACGCCTGATTCTGGCGCGCATGATCGGCGAGCTCGATGACTGGACAGCGCTCGATCATTTTCTTATCCGCTACATGACGACGCCGAAGGAGCGGGCAACGGCGATCGCCAGCTCCTTTGCCGCCTCGCTCGAAATGGTCCGCGAGGGCCGGCTGGAGATCCGTCAGGAAGAGGCGTTTGCGCCGATCTATCTTCGGCGCGGACCAAATCCGATCGATGCGGAGACGCTTGCCGAAATGGAGGCAGCCCGTGGCTGAAGCCCAAAAATACATACCAGACACTCCTGACGAGGATGACGAAATCGATACGACGCCGTCCTTCGATCCGCGGCTGGAGCAAGAAGCCGAGCGGATCGCGGAGGCCTTGGTCTTTGCCTCGGCGCAGCCTGTGTCGGAGGCCTATATCGAAAGCAGGCTGCCGCGTGGTGCCGATGTCAGGCGGATCATGGGGCGCCTGAAGGCGCTCTATGCGACGCGCGGCGTCAACCTTGTCCAGATCGCCGACCATTGGGCCTTCCGCACGGCCGCCGATCTCTCCTTCGTGGTGCAGACCGACGAGCAGGAGGTCCGCAAGCTCTCGCGCGCTGCGCTCGAGGTCCTCGCCATCATTGCCTACCATCAGCCGGTAACCCGCGCCGAGATCGAGGATATCCGCGGTGTCCAAACATCGAAGGGCACGCTCGACGTCCTGATGGAGGCAGGCTGGGTTCGCTTCAGGGGACGCCGGCGTACGCCGGGCAGGCCGGTGACCTTCGGCACCACCCGCGACTTTCTCGATCACTTCGGCCTCGAGGAACTGCGCGATCTGCCGGGTATCGAGGAACTGAAGGGGGCAGGGCTGCTTTCCGGCCGCGTGCCGTCCAATCTCAATATTCCCGTTCCCGTGGGCGAAGACGAGCTTGCCGAGAACGAGGACCCCATCACCCAGCTTGACCTTGAAGAACTGGGGCTCTTGACACCGAAGGGCGAAGAAGCCGATTAAAAACCTGAATGGGGATATCGGCTTTCCCCGGCGCCCGACAGTTTTGACGGGCACGACTGGTGTCAAGGAATGCAAGCATGGTTTCAGATCCGCAGGACGCTCCCGTCATGACGACACGACGGGCGGGTGTATCCTTCGCGGCGAGCCTGACCTTCGAAGACATTCATCACAGCTATCACGCCAAGGAAACGATCAAGGGCGTCAGCCTGGCGGCCAAGGCCGGCGAAGTGCTTTGCCTGCTCGGACCGTCCGGGTCCGGCAAGACGACCCTGCTGCGTATCGCCGCAGGGATCGAGAAGCAGAGTGCGGGACGCCTTCTGCTCAATGGCCAAGAGATTTCCGGCCCCTCGGTTTTCCTGCCGCCGGAAAAACGCGGCGTCGGCCTGATGTTCCAGGATTTCGCGCTCTTCCCGCATATGTCCATTCGTGACAACGTTCGCTTTGGCTTGACGGCGCTTCCGAAGAAGGAAGCCCTGAACCAGGCGGATGCGGCGCTCGAGCGTGTGGGGCTCTCCCACTACGCCAACCAGTACCCGCACGTGCTTTCCGGCGGCGAGCAGCAGCGGGTGGCGCTGGCCCGCGCGCTTGCGCCACGCCCCGCCGTGCTTCTGATGGACGAACCGTTTTCCGGACTCGACTCGCGCCTGAAGGATTCGATCCGCGCCGATACGCTCGCCATCCTCAGAGAGACCCGGGCAACTGCGATCGTCGTCACCCACGACGCGGAGGAAGCGATGCGCATGGCCGACCGAATTGCGCTTCTGCAGGATGGGCGACTGGTGCAGGTCGGCACGGCCGATGAGCTTTATCGTCACCCGAGGAACCTGTTCGCAGCCGGTTTCTTCTCGGAAATCAACGTGTTCAACGCACAGGTTCGCAATGGCCGCGTCGACACGCCGGTCGGCACGGTCGCCGCTGGGCGGCACCAGGAAGGGGAGCGGGTTTCGGTCGCCGTCAGGCTTTCCGGCGTGCGTGTCGGCGAGGAGGAGGGCGATATTCCCGCGCGTATCCTCTCTCGCCGGTTCATCGGTGTGGTGGAACTGCTGGAGCTCGCGGTGCCGCGTTGTGAAGATGTGGTGCGTGCGCGCATCCGCGCGGACCAATTGCCGCAAGGATTGCGCGATGTAATGCTTTCAGTTAACGAGCGGGATATATTACTGTTTGAAAAAGATGGTTCTGCATCTTAGGTTCTGTCGCAAAGAAGGGCGTGTTTAGCGCGCGCCTGAAAATTGACATGTGAAAGAGCCTATATCGGGAAGGCTCAGAGGAGTAAGAGCATGGGTTCCTTTAGCATTTGGCACTGGCTGATCGTTTTGGTCGTGGTGCTGCTCTTGTTCGGTCGTGGCAAGATTCCCGAACTGATGGGCGATGTTGCGAAGGGCATTAAGAACTTCAAGAAGGGCATGAGCGACGAGGAAGCGGGCGCGACCGACAAGACGCTCGACAGCAAGACCGTTGACCACAAGTCCGACGAAGTTCGCTAACGGTCTGGCGTCGGTGGAGCCGGTCCGGTATCGGTACCGGACCAGTTCCCATCACGGGTTGCAGGACATTTCGAATGCTTGATATCGGCTGGACCGAGCTTGTCGTCATCGCCATCGTTTTGATCGTCGTTGTCGGGCCGAAAGATCTTCCGCCTATGCTGCGGGCCTTTGGCCGCATGACGGCGAAGATGCGCGGCATGGCCTCGGAGTTCCGCCAGCAATTCGACGAAGCGCTGCGCGAAGCGGACCTCGACGAGGTTCGCAAGACGATCAGCGATGCGCAGAGCCTCAACCCGGCCAATGCGCTCAGGGATGCGATGAATCCGCTTCGCCAGATCGGCAGCGAGATCAAGTCGGACCTGCAGAAGGCTGCGACGCCCGACAAGCCGGTCACGCCAAGCGCTGTCGAGCCCGCGACTGCGGAGGTGGCTGCGGCTGCCCCGGTGGCGGCGACGGAAGCGAAGCCCGCGGATGCGGTTGCCGCAGCCGCCCTGGGCTCAGCCACCCGCCAGTTGGAGCGCGCCGAAGCAGCCATCCCGGCCGAGAAGCCCAAGCGGGCGCCAAGGGCGAAGGCCGATCCGGCGCCGGCGGCGAAGAAGGCCGCAACGCCCAAGGCGGCGGCACCCAAAACTTCGGCAAAGGCGCCCGCAAAAGCGGTGGCCGAGAAGACGTCGTCGAAGCCCGCTTCAGCCGAGCAGGCTGCCAGGACGTCCAAGCCGCGCGCCAGCACGCGCAAGAAAGGTGAAGCATGAGCGGCGATATCGAGGACCGGCCGCAGCCGCTGATCGAGCACCTGATCGAATTGCGCAGGCGCCTGATGTGGGCCGTCGGCGCCTTCTTCGTGGCGTTCCTCGTCTGCTTCTACTTCGCCAAGGGTCTCTTCAATCTCCTGGTGCTGCCGTTCAAATGGGCAGTGAGCTGGGCCGGCCTGAATCATCGCAATGTCGAGCTGATCTACACGGCCCCGCAGGAGTTCTTCTTTACGCAGATCAAGGTGGCGATGTTCGGTGCGCTGGTCATCGCCTTTCCGGTAATCGCTGCGCAGATTTACAAATTCGTGGCTCCGGGCCTTTACAAGAACGAGCGTGCCGCGTTTCTGCCGTTCCTGATCGCGTCGCCGATCCTCTTTCTGCTTGGCGGCGCCCTGGTCTACTTCTTCTTCACGCCGATGGTGATGTGGTTCTTCCTGGCGATGGAGCAGGGCGGCGGCGAAGGGCAGGTGGCCATTCAGCTTCTGCCGAAGGTCTCGGAATATCTGAGCCTGATCATGTCGCTGGTCTTTGCCTTCGGTCTGGTTTTTCAGCTCCCGGTGATCACGACGCTTCTCGCACGCGTCGGCTTCGTCACGTCGCAGGGCCTGGCCGAGAAGCGGAAGTACGCGATCGTGATTGCCTTCGTGGTTGCAGCCGTGCTCACGCCGCCTGACCCGGTTTCCCAGATCGGCCTTGCACTGCCAGCCATCCTTCTCTACGAAATTTCGATCTATACGGCGCGACTCGTCGAAAGACAGCGGGCAGCGGACGCGCTCAAGAGCGAAGTTGCCGAGTCGCAGGAAGGATCTTCCGGAGAGGTCGGCCCCGCCAAGGGCTGAGCATTCGAGATTTCGCGCCGTGAGTTGACCAACGCGTGGAACGACAATGCTTGATATCAAATGGATCCGTGAAAATGCCGAGATGCTGGACGCCGCCCTGGCGAAGCGGGGCGCGGAGCCTTTGTCGGCGTCGCTGATCGCGCTCGACGAACGCCGCCGCTCGATCCTTCAGTCGCTGCAGGACATGCAGTCGCGCCGCAACGCTGCCTCGAAGGATATCGGCGCGGCCATGGCGCAGAAGAATGCCGAGCTCGCCGAAATGCTGAAGGCCGAGGTGGCCGAACTCAAGAACGCCATGCCGGCGCTCGAGGAAGACAGCCGCAAGGTGGAAGCCGAGCTCAGCGACGCGCTTTCCCGCATTCCGAACATCCCGCTCGAGGACGTTCCGGTCGGCGAGGATGAGACCGGCAACGTGGTCAAGCGCGTGGTCGGCAACAAGCCCACCTGGAACCACCAGCCGCGCGAGCATTTCGAAATCGGCGAGGCGCTCGGCCTCATGGATTTCGAGGGGGCCGCCCGCATTTCCGGTTCGCGTTTCACGATCCTCAAGGGACAGCTGGCCCGGCTCGAGCGTGCGCTCGGCCAGTTCATGCTCGACCTGCACACCCAGGAGCACGGCTACACCGAGGTGCAGCCGCCGCTTCTGGTGCGCGACGACGCCATGTACGGCACCGGCCAGTTGCCGAAATTTGCCGAAGATCTGTTCCGGACCACGGATGATCGCTGGCTGATCCCGACTGCGGAAGTGCCGCTTACCAACATCGTTCGCGAGCAGATCCTCGAAGGCGAAAAGCTGCCGTTGCGCTTCACCGCGCTGACGCCGTCCTTCCGCTCGGAGGCCGGTTCGGCCGGTCGCGACACCCGCGGCATGCTGCGCCAGCACCAGTTCAATAAGGTCGAACTGGTTTCGATCACCGATGCCGAAACCTCGATCGACGAGCACGAGCGCATGACCGCCTGCGCGGAAGAGGTGCTGAAGCGCCTCGGTCTGCACTACCGCGTGATGACGCTCTGCACCGGCGACATGGGCTTCGGCGCTCGCAAGACCTATGATCTGGAAGTATGGTTGCCGGGACAGGACACCTATCGCGAGATCTCGTCCTGCTCCGTCTGCGGCGACTTCCAGGCGCGCCGGATGAATGCGCGCTACCGCACCAAGGAAGACAAGGGAACGCGTTTCGTTCACTCGTTGAATGGTTCCGGTGTCGCCGTCGGGCGCGCGCTGATCGCCGTAATCGAAAACTATCTGAACGAAGACGGTTCGGTGTCGGTGCCGGATGTGCTGGTGCCCTACATGGGCGGCCAGAAGCGCATCGAGAAGGCGGACTGAACGGACGTCAAGGGAAGGACGGCATCCATGCGGATCCTGCTGACAAACGATGACGGCATTCATGCTGAAGGCCTCGCCGTGCTCGAAAGGGTGGCCCGGACGATTTCGGACGATGTCTGGGTCGTGGCGCCCGAGGCGGACCAGAGCGGCTTGGCGCATTCGCTGACCCTGTCGGAACCCCTGCGGCTGCGCCAGATCACGGAGAGGCGCTTTGCGCTGCGGGGGACGCCGACGGATTGCGTCATCATGGCCGTCCGCAAGGTGCTGGACCGCAAGCCCGATCTCGTGCTCTCGGGCGTCAACATTGGTGCCAACATGGCCGATGACGTGACCTATTCCGGCACGGTGGCGGGCGCCATCGAGGGGACGTTGCAGGGCATTCGCTCCATCGCACTCAGCCAGGCCTATCACCACGCCGTCGGCAAGACCGTGCCTTGGGATGTGGTGGAGACGCATGCGCCGGGTCTGATCCGCAAGCTGATGGCCGTGGAACTGCCCGATGGCACGCTTCTCAACGTCAATTTCCCGAACTGCTCAGCCGACACCGTTGCAGGGGTCGAGGTAACGTCACAAGGCAAGCTCGACTTCGGCCTGTCGATCGATGAGCGCACTGACGGCCGTGGTTTTCCTTATTTCTGGCTGCGCTTCGGTGAGCGGTTCGGCGATTTCCGCGCCGGAACCGACATTCATGCACTGCGCGAGAACCACATCTCCGTAACGCCGCTCAAGCTCGACTTGACGGACTATACCGTCCAGGACCGTCTGATGCGGGCATTGAACGAAGGGGCTCATTGATTGAGCGTGCGCGCTTCGGAACAGGAAGGCTTTGCCAAGATGGTGCTGCGGCTGCGCGCCGCAGGCATCAGCAATCACGATCTCCTCAAGGCGGTCGAGCAGACCCCGCGCGGCCTGTTCGCGCCGCCGCAATATCAGGCCGAGGCCTATTCGCAGCGGACGATTCCGCTCGATTGCGGCTCGTTCATGGAAGGCTATGATTTTGCCGTGCGGTTGCTGCACTGTCTGAACCTGAAGACAGGGCAGCGCATCCTCGAGGTCGGAACCGGCAGCGGCTTTACCGCGGCGGTGATGGGGCGGGTGGCCGAGCGTGTCCTGACGATCGACCGCTATCAGACACTTGTCGGTACGGCGCAGAAGAACCTCGAGAAATCAGGCGTTCGCAACGTCATCGTCCGCCATGCCGACGGCAGCGCCGGCGTGCCGGGCGAGGGTACCTTCGACCGCATCCTGATCACGGCCGCCTTCAACAGCCTGCCGCGCATGTTTTCCGATCATCTCGTCTCGGGCGGAACCCTGGTGGTGCCGATCATGATGAGCGAGACCCATTGCCGGGTCGTCCGGGTCAATCGAACGGGAAGCCGCTTCGACCGCGAGGATCTGTTCGACGCGCCCTACCTTCCGATCGTCCCGCAGCTCGCTTCGTTCCTGTAATACTGTCGCTGTCGAACGTCTCAGCTGGCGCGTTAATCGTCTCAGCTGGCGCGTTAAGAGATTCTTAACTGTATCCAGCCTCGCGCAAGCCTCGGGCCATACGCCTCCACTGCACGATGGGTTCCTCCCGCGAGTCGTTGCTCTTGCTCGACCAGGGTGTTGCTGCCGGATCGTGAGATTGACGGAGACGGCAAATGCAGATCGCGAACAGGCTGACGGCTGCAGCATCGGGCGACGGGCTGAATAATCTTGCCGGGCGCAGCTCCGGCCAGGCGAATTCCGGCGGCAAGGACGAACAGGCCGCGCAGGCTCTTGCGGCGAGCTTCTTCGACCCCACACCGCGCATCTCCCTTTCCGCCGACGCTCTGCTTTATCTCAGCCAGACGAAGAAGGCATCGGATGGGCAGCCGCCGCTCAGCCGGGACGAGTGGAACAATCGTCTGACCCCGCAGTTGGCGTCGCGCGAATACCAGGCCTTCGGCAGGTTTCTGGATGCCGGGGACCATGAGGCCTATTACAAGAACTTCATCGACTATTACGACAGCCTCCGCCCCGAAGATCAGGACAGCCTGCGCTATTTTGGGACGCGCGAGGCCGCCGTCGCCGGTCTGCGGTCGCTCGAGTATGAGCGGGCGAGCGGAGCCGATGGCGAGGCAACGTTCCAGACACTGGTGAGCGTCCTGCTCGAAGAAGACAAGACCGCTCAGTCCGAAACTCCCGTCCGTCCTGAGGGACGTCCGATCTTCGCCTGGGATCTGACGAGCATCAGCTATGAAGATGAACCAACGGAGCGGTGTTCGGTTTCCGAAATCGAGCGTCTCTATTCCGAACTGAGCTAAAACTCGTCGCGCAAGAGTGCGCGGTCACCAGGCTTGTTCGGCGCTATTGATGCGACGAGCCGGCGCCTATGGTTAGCGTTTCGTCAAATTAGTCCATTGGTGGTACCGACCTTAACCGGGCGGTAACTCTAATACGTTTTAATCATCCCACATCGAGTTGCGTTCGGAGTGGGTAAGCGTCATGCGTCAGTTTGTATCTCCCGGGGTTGGAAAGTCTACGATCCGCCTGTGTGTGGCGGTCCTGCTTGCAGGCGTCGCAACGGGCTGCAGCTCGGATGCCAGCCGATTTGACGGCCTGTTCTCCCGGTCGGACAACATCACCACAAATTCAATTCCACGCGATGCGACACCGGTACCGCGCGGTGACGTGGCGGTCGGCCAGATGGCTGCCCCTTCTGCGGATTCGCGCAATATGGCTCTCGGTCAACCTTATCCGACAGCAGGCACGCAGGGTGGCTATGATCCGGTGAATACCGCTTCCACTCCGGTGTCTACGGCCCGTGGCGCATCGACGCCGATCTCCGTTCAGCGCACGACCCTGGCCGACCCGAGCTCGACGGCACGCCAGCGCCCCGAAGCGCAGCCGTTCCCCGCTGCACGTCAGCAGCAGGCGGCAATCGCGACGCAGCAGACGCTTCCGGCGGCCGTCAAGGAGACCGCCAGCAAGAGTGGCTGGACGACGCAGAACGCCCCGACGATCATGGTTCGCCCCGGCGACAACGTCGCGGTCCTCTCCAAGCGCTTCGGTGTTCCCGAGAAGGAAATTCTGAAGGCCAACGGTCTGCAGTCCGCCGCTCAGGTCGAAACCGGTCAGCGGCTGGTGATCCCGACCTTTGGTTCCGTGGGCAGCCCGGCAAAGGCCGCTGCGACCAACTCGATTGCCGGTCTCGATGGCAACAAGCGCCAGCCTTCGCCCTTGCCCAACGATCACCGTGACGCTGCGATCCTGCCTGGCTCTGCCCAGTCCCGCGAAAAGGGTGCAGGCAAGACCGATGTCGTTGCCGGCAAGCCGGCGACGAACGGCGAAGGTAACGGCGGTGGAACCTATACCGTCAAGCCAGGTGACTCGCTCAATCGCATCGCCAAGGCGACGGGCGTGTCCGTCTCTGCACTCAAGCAGGCGAACGGCCTGACTGCGGAATCGATCCGCGTCGGGCAGACGCTGCAGCTGCCGGGCACAGCCGGCGCCGCGCCGGACCAGGTCAAGACCGCATCGGTTCCGAGCAAGAAGGCCGAGCAGCCGCAGGTTGCTTCGCTCGAAAAGAACAAGCCGGCAGAGTACCAGCCGCCGGCTGCCAAGCAGAGCGTTACGGACGTTGCGGCCATCAAGACGGATGTCGACGAGGACTCGCCGAAGTCGACGGGCATCAGCAAATATCGCTGGCCGGTGCGCGGCGCGGTGGTTGCCGGTTACGGCGCCAACGTCGACGGCAACCGCAACGACGGCATCAATATCTCGGTGCCCGAGGGCACGCCAATCAAGGCGGCCGAAAACGGCGTCGTCATCTATTCGGGCAGCAGCCTGAAGGAACTCGGCAATGCCGTCCTGGTGCGCCACGACGACGGCACGGTCACGGTCTACGGCAACGCTTCCGAGCTCAAGGTTCAGCGCGGCCAGAAGGTTCAGCGCGGCCAGACGCTCGCGGCGTCGGGCATGACCGGTCGCGCCAGCCAGCCGCAGGTGCACTTCGAGGTCCGCAAGAACGCCACGGCGGTAAACCCGGCGACCTTCCTCGAATAGTCCGCAGCCGTTTCCTTGGTCGGGCGCGATCGAGGCCGAAAAGTCAAATACCGCCTGTCGGGGCCGACAGGCGGTATTTTTTGCTAGAAGAGCAGATTTGACCAGGGATGCGATCGCGCAGCCTATGCGTCGAGGCGATGGCGCATGCGTCCGGCAAGATCCTGAATGAACTGCCAGGCGACGCGGCCGGACCTTGCACCGCGTGTCGTTGCCCATTCGAGCGCTTCCGCGTGCAAGGTCTCGGCCTCGACGGCGAAGCCGTAGTGCTTGGCATAGCCATCGATCATGGCGAGGTAGTCGTCTTGGCTGCACTTGTGAAAGCCGAGCCACAGGCCGAAGCGGTCGGACAGCGAAACCTTTTCCTCGACGGCCTCGGAAGGGTTGATGGCGGTCGACTGCTCGTTTTCCATCATGTGGCGCGGCAGCAGATGGCGACGGTTCGATGTCGCATAGAGCAGCACGTTCGACGGACGACCTTCGACGCCACCGTCGAGCACGGCCTTCAGCGATTTGTAGGACGTATCGTCATGATCGAAGGACAGGTCGTCGCAGAAGACGATCACCGGGACTGGCGCAGTCTTGAGGATGTCCATCAGTGTGGGCAGAGTGGCGATATCCTCGCGATGCACCTCGACGAGCTTGATGGCAACCCCGGTCTCGCGGGCCACCTGCGCATGCACCGACTTCACCAGCGATGACTTGCCCATGCCGCGCGCGCCCCAGAGCAGCACGTTGTTGGCAGGAAAGCCCTCGGCGAAGCGCAGCGTGTTGTCGAGCAGAATGTCACGGACGTGGTCGACACCTGATATCAACGACAGTTCGATACGGTTGGGCTTGGCGACCGGCTGCAGGTGATGCGTGGCGGGTGCCCAGACGAAGCATTCGGCGGCGTTCCAATCATTGCTTGCTGCGGCTGGACCGGCCATGCGTTCGATCGCTGCGGAAAGCTTCTGCATTTCCCGGATGAGAACGTCGATCTTTGCTTCCGGCATCTGTCTATCTCCAGCAACTGAATCAATCATTTGGTCGCGCCGCAGGGACGAAGGCCGCATGAATCGGCACGCGATTGCGACTGTACGGTCAACTGACACCCGGTAGCACGCAGGTTTGCGCTGGAAAAGGCCGCAGAGCCTCGCGCGGGGGGTTCTACTCTTGTCGAAATTGTGTCAGAGGCACAGGAACGGGTAAGGGTGCCGCTGCTTTGCAGAGCCGCCGCGCGCCCCTATATTCCGGCCGATTTGGTGCGGAGGAACCGCCGATATTTGAACTCAAGGAGTGATCGATGTTCATTACCGAAGCTTTTGCGCAGACAGCCGGCGCCCCCTCCGCTGGCGGCGCGGACATTCTCATGTCCATCCTGCCGTTCCTGCTGATTTTTGTCGTTATGTATTTTCTGATCATCCGTCCGCAGCGCGCCCAGATGAAGCGCCGCGAGGAGCTGTTGAAGAACATCCGTCGTGGTGATCAGGTGGTGACCGGCGGCGGCATCGTCGGCAAGGTTACGAAGGTCGTCGATGACAACGAGCTCGAAGTCGAAATTGCCGAAGGCGTGAAGATCCGCGTCGTTCGCAGCGGCGTATCTGAAGTTCGCGTCAAAGGCGAACCTGTGAAAGAATAAGGGACGCGGACAGTCACCATCCGACGAACAACTGGAGCGTTTGAGGCATGCGCAGATTTCCGCCATTGAAACGTATCCTCGTCTGGTTGGTGGCTCTCGCCGGCATCGCCTTTGCCTTGCCGAATGTTCTAACGCGCGAGGAGGCGGCGGGACTACCGTCCTGGATGCCTCATCGCCAGGTGGCGCTCGGCCTCGATCTCCAGGGAGGCTCGCACTTCATGCTGCGGGCCGCGCGCAGCGATATCGTCGCTGAAAGGCTCGAAACGGTCGCCAGCGAAGTCGGCAAATCGCTGCGCGACGCCGATATCGCCTATATCGGCCTTTCGGGGGAAGGGCAGTCGATTTCGTTCCGGGTTCGGGACCGTGTGCAACTTTCGGCCGCTCGCGACAAACTGAAGACGCTGACGGCGCCGGTCGAAATCGGTGGCTTTGGCGGAGGGGCAATTTCAGAAGTCGTGTTTGACAGCGCCGCCGAGGATGAGCTCGTCCGTCTCCGCCTGACCGACGAAGGGATCGACTACCGGCTGTCCCTGGCTCTTGATCAGTCTATCGACGTGGTGCGCAGCCGTGTCGCCGAAGTTGGCGTGCTGGAGCCGTTGATCCAGAGGCGCGGCAAGGATCGCCTCATCGTCCAGGTGCCGGGTCTCGACGACCCGCAACGACTGAAAGACTTGCTCAGCCAAAGCGCTCTTCTGACATTCAGATTGCTGGATACGTCCGTATCGGTTGAGCGGGCCGTCGAGGGGCAAGTGCCGGCGGGCGCAGAAGTCCTCTATTCCTATGACGACCCGCCAGTTCCCTATCTGGTCCAGAAAGAGCCGCTGCTGGCGACGGGCAATTTTCTCGCCGCGCTGCCCGAAGCGGATGCTGCCGGCGATACGGCGTCGGTCGCGGTCAAGCTCGATGCGGCCTCGCAACAGCGCGTCGCCGCGGTCACGGGGCAGCAGCCGCAGGCGAAGATTGCGATCGTCCTTGATGGCCAGGTAGCTGCAACGCCGAAACTTTCGGACGCGGTCAAGGGCGACACGGTGCGCATTTCTGCCGATCTGCCGGCCGACTCCGCTGCGGATCTCGCCGCCCTCATCAGGACCGGACCGCTCCCGACCCCGCTGACCTTCGTCGAGGAGCGGACAGTCGGCCCCGGGGTCGGTAACGACGCGATTGCCGATGGGCTCAAGGCTGGTCTTGTTGCCGCGATTGCCGTGGCCGCCTCGATGATCTTCTTCTACGGCGTTTTCGGCGTCTTTGCCGTGATCGCGCTCGCCTTGAACATCGTCCTGATCCTTGCCGCACTTTCTGCGTCAGGCGCGACGCTGACCCTGCCGGGGATTGCCGGCATCATCCTGACGATCGGCGTCGCGGTCGATTCGAACGTGCTGATTTACGAGCGCCTGCGTGAGGAGGTTCGTGGTGGTGAGCCGCTGCGCCGCACGATCAACAACGCCTTCTCCCGCGTCTTCAGCAGCATCTTCGACGCCAACCTGACGATGCTGATCGCCAGCGCCATCCTGTTCTACCTCGGTTCCGGTCCGGTGCGCGGTTTCGCCGTAACGCTGGCGATCGGCAGTGTCACGACGCTATTCACCGCCTATACCGTGACCCGCCTGATCGTGAAGCGCTGGCTTCGGCAGTGGAAGTCGGAACGTTTGCCGAAGGGCATTCGGACCGGTCGCTTCAGCAATCTGGACATCCGCTTCATGCGGATACGCAATCCGGCGTTCATCCTGATGGCCGCCTTGTCGGCCGCCTCCGTACTCCTGCTTGCGGGCATCGGGCTCAATCTGGGTGTGGACTTCAAGGGCGGCTCGATCATCGAGCTGCACTCCAAGGGCGGTGCGGTCAACGTTGCCGACCTCCGCACCCGCCTCGACGAACTGAACTTCGGCGAAGTACAGGTGCAGCAACTGGGCTCGGGCGAGGACGTGCTCGTTCGGGTGCCGTCCCAAGAGGCGGGCGACAATGCCGAGCAGACCGCAGCCGGCGTCATCCGGACGGAGCTGGCCGACGAATACGAGTTCCGCCGGGTGGAAGTGGTCGGCCCCGTCGTTTCGGGCGAGCTGACACGTGCCGGAACGATCGGGCTCGCGATTTCCTTCGTGGCGATCCTGCTCTATGTCTGGCTACGTTTCGAGTGGCGCTTCGCCGTCGGCGCGATCATCGCGACCGTGCACGACGTGCTGCTGACGATCGGCTTCCTGGTGCTGACCGGCATCGAGTTCAATCTCGGCAGCATCGCCGCCGTTCTCACGATCGTCGGCTATTCGTTGAACGATACGGTGGTGATCTACGATCGCATCCGCGAGAATCTCGGCCGCTATCCGCGCATGCCGCTTTCGGTGCTGATCGATACGTCGATCAACCAAACACTCTCGCGCACGATCCTGACGGCACTGACGACCATTCTGGCGCTTGCTGCGCTCTATCTCTTCGGTGGCGGCCTCATCCGTTCCTTCAGCGTCACCATGCTGTTTGGTGTCGCCGTCGGGACGTTCTCCTCTATCTACATCGCCGGCCCGGTCCTCATCCTCTTCAGGAAGCGGACCGACCACATTCCGGGGGACGAAAACGCGTCCGGCGCGGATACGGGTGCTGCCGGCGCGGCAAAGGGTACAGTTTGAAATGCCCAAGGGTATTGAAATCCGCGAAGCGCATTTTCCGGGCCGTGCGCCTATCGATGCTTATGGCAACGGCGGTTTTCGCTTTGCGGACATGTCGCATCGCGGCTCGATCCTGATGCTGCCCTCGGGCGTCTATGCATGGGACGTGGTGGAAGGCGATCCCTTGGCGGTCGAGAAATTCCGTAAAGTCATCGATGAGGCGAAAGACATCGAAGTGCTGTTGGTCGGTACCGGCAAGGACATCCGCCCGCTGCCCGCGGACCTGAAGGCGGCATTGCGTGCCGTCAACGTATCCTCGGATCCGATGAGTACCGGGGCTGCGGTTCGCACCTACAATGTGATGCTGGCCGAATCGCGTGCAGTCGCCGTCGCGCTGATCGCCGTTTGATCGGGATCCGAGGAAGACGACGTGCAAGACATTTCCGCTCAGATCCTGGCCGACCTCCGGGACACGGACCGCGACCGCTATCTCGCCTGCCTGCTGGCGCCCGCCGACAAGCAGCGCTCGCTCGCCGCGCTTTATGCCTTCAATGCCGAGATCGCTCGAATTCGCGATCTCGTGCATGAGCCGATTCCAGGCGAAATCCGCATGCAATGGTGGCGCGATCTCATTGGCAACAGCGCAGGCTCCGGCGAGGGGCATCCGCTTGCCGAAGCCATTCTCCAGTGTATTCGCGAGCATCGGCTGCCGGTCTCGGTGCTGCAGAACATGATCGACGCCCGGATTTTCGATCTCTATGACGATCCGATGGAAGACCGCTCGGCACTCGAGGGCTATGCCGGCGAGACCGCCTCGGCCCTGATCCAGCTCTCGTCGCTGGTGCTCGATCCGCAGAATGCTGCAAAGTCCGCGGAAGCCGCCGGCCACGCTGGCGTCGCGCAGACGGTCGCCGGCCTCCTGATGCTGTTGCCGCTGCATCTGAGACGCGGTCAGGTCTATTTGCCGGCAGAACTGCTGCGCGCGACCGGCCTCGATCGAGAAGGGCTCATCGCCGGGGAGGACACCGACGGAATCAGCCGGGCCATTCGGGCCTTCGCCGGGTTCGGACGGGACCACCTTGCCAGGGCTCGAGCGCAAATGGCGACGATCTCGCCGCAGAACTTTCCGGCCTTCGTGCCGCTTGCGTTGGCCGAGCCGGTCTTCGATCGGGCCGAGGCGGCTGGCGCCAGGCTTTTGAAGACACCCATTCGTCCGGCGCAATGGCGGCGGCAATGGTGGATGTGGCGCGCCGCTCGGCGCCGTCGCTTCTAACCGTCAAGGCAGCCGGTCGATGTAGGCGGCTACCCGTCAAAAGCCTGATGCGTTCGGCTTAGTCGCCCCGACGGGACGACACGTTGGCACAAGCCTCGCAGCGTATGGAAGCGCTTTATCGGCGTTACGCCGAGCGAAGGGGAGCACCCGCGGATGCTTTGGTTATTGCTCATCGCCGTCATCGTGCTGGCCGGCGCATTCTACATGTGGATGAACGCCCGCGCCGAGCGGGATTGGGACAAGCCCGATGCGGGCTCTGCGATGGTTGAATTCGGCCGTGCTTTTCCGGACGAGGCGATCCGTGCGCTGCATTCCACCGCGGATTGGAAGGCGATATTCCTGCGGCTGCACGACGGCAAGGCGGGCTTCATCCAATCGCATGGTACGCACTATGTCTGCCACGTGATCCAGCCTGGAAAGGTGCGGGTGAACAGCTCCGAGACCGGCCGTGGGCTGATCGTGCATTTCCCCGACTTTGCCTATCTGGACAACGCCTTCGAGTTTCAAAACGCAGGCGAAGCGGCCGAGGTTTCCTTGTGGCTGCTCGGTAGCTTCAATCCGAAATCGGAATTCACGCATGCCGATTCCGAACCGTCCCCGACGGCGCGGGCGAGCGAGTAGCGGTTCAAAAGAAACGGCCCGCTGGCGTCATCGCGAGCGGGCCGTTCGTTGTCTGGCTCCTCGTTCGCCGTCAGGCGGACTTGCCGAGCCATGCGGCGCAATCGGCGAGGGCGCGTGATGCCGTTGCCTGCTTCTTGGCAACGGCCTTTTCCTTGCCGCGGAAGCGCTTGGCGCCCTCCGGCTTGGTGATTGCGCCCGGTTCGAGCGGTGGGAACAGGCCGAAATTGACGTTCATCGGCTGGAACGAACGCTTGCCCGGCTCATCGTCGGAGACGATGTGCCCGCCGGTGATGTGGTTGAGCAGGGCGCCGAAGGCGGTGGTGGCCGGCGGTGCAGCCAATGCCTCGCCCTTGCGCTCGGCAGCGGCGAAGCGGCCGGCAAGGAGGCCGATGCTGGCGCTTTCGACATAGCCTTCGCAGCCGGTGATCTGTCCGGCAAAGCGCAGGCCCGGCCGCGATTTCAGCGTCAATGTTGCGTCAAGCAGCGTCGGCGAGTTGATGTAGGTGTTGCGGTGCAAGCCGCCGAGGCGGGCGAACTCGGCATTCTCCAGGCCCGGGATCATGCGGAAGACTTCCGCCTGGGCGCCGTACTTCAGCTTCGTCTGGAAGCCGACCATGTTGTAGAGCGTGCCAAGCGCATTGTCCTGGCGCAGCTGTACGACGGCATAGGGCTTGACCGTGGGGTTGTGGGCATTGGTGAGGCCCATCGGCTTCATCGGCCCGTGGCGCAGCGTCTCGCGGCCGCGCTCGGCCATCACCTCGATCGGCAGGCAGCCGTCGAAATAGGGCGTGCCTTCCCATTCCTTGAAGCCGGTCTTGTCGCCGGCGATCAGCGCGTCGACGAAGGCGTTGTACTGCTCCTCGGTCATCGGGCAGTTGATGTAGTCCTTGCCGGTGCCGCCGGGGCCGACCTTGTCGTAGCGCGACTGGTACCAGCAGACATCCATGTCGATCGTCTCGGTGTAGACGATCGGCGCGATGGCATCGAAGAAGGCAAGCGCGTCGGCGCCCGTTTCCTTACGGATCGCTTCGGCAAGATCCGGCGCCGTCAGCGGGCCGGTTGCGATGACGGCCAGGTCCCACTCCTTCGGCGGCAGGCCGGTGATTTCTTCTCGCACGACCGTGATCAGCGGATGGGCCGCGATCGCCGCGCTGACCGCGTCGGAAAAGCCGTCCCGGTCCACCGCAAGCGCGCCGCCGGCCGGAACCTGGTTGGCGTCGGCGGATTTCATGATCAGCGAGCCGGCGAGGCGCATTTCCGCGTGCAGGACGCCCACCGCATTGCTGGTCGCGTCATCCGAGCGGAACGAGTTGGAACAGACGAGTTCGGCAAGGCCGTCGGTCTTGTGCGCGTCGGTGCCGCGCACGCCGCGCATCTCATGCAGGATGACCGGTACGCCGGCCTCGGCGATCTGCCAGGCGGCTTCCGAGCCGGCAAGGCCGCCGCCGATGACATGGATGGGGGAGTGGGAAGTGGTGTCTTTGCTCATGGCCGGTTTCCTATCACGGCTCGGCCCTTCGTTCCAATGTCAATAAACGAAAACGGCGCCCCGAAGGACGCCGTTTTGAAAGTCAGTTCGAACCGTTCGGATTAACGGAAGGAACGGGCCGCAATGTTGCGGATGTCGTAGCGGGTGATGCCGATGTCATTGAGAGCGTGGTTCGACAGGTTGCCGAGCTCGCTGACGGTGCGGCGGTAGTTGATCCAGCTTTTTGCGATACGAATCGGGTTCATGGTCTTTTCCTCAAAATCAGTTTGTCGCGACAGCCATCTGTCTGCGTCGTTGAGGTTCTTATACGCTTGTCTAATTAGAAGGTGGAGTGCAAAGAAAATGCAGCTGCTATGCATTTGTGCAGTGCATCGCCGCATAGATGGGCACCGCTTCAAAAGACGGCATCGATTAACGATTGGTTAAAATGCTATTCTCTCTGCGCTAAGCATATGTGTTTTAAATGTTCTCTGAAATCGTGGACGCGCCGCTCACGGCGCCTTTGACGAGCGTGGCTCGTGTTATTCCGCCGGGCGTTGTCGACCAGATCTCAGGTTCATCTCGCACGTGCGAAGGCGCGTTGGGATATCCGCGGATTGGGCAACGAAAAACGCCCCCCGGAATGAACCGGAAGGCGTTTTTACTGGAGGCCGGTTGCACTTGAAGCGCAGCCTGAATTACTTGATCGCCTGGCGAGCAACGTACGGGATGTCGCCGCGGCCGATGCCGAGGTCGCTGAGCTCCCGGTCGCTCATGCGGCCGAGCTCGTTGCAGGTCTGACGATACTTGCGCCAATTGTTGAAAGAACGTGCGAGGTTCATGATCCTATCCTTTCTAGGGTCGTTTGCCAGCGCTCTATCTCTCTTGCTGGCCGTCATCTGATGGTCTGGAATATAATCGTTTTGAGCAGAAGTTACAGAGATAATGCTGCATCGCACCCATGCATCAGGTGCAAGCCTGGGCGCGGTCGCCGGGCCACGAACGGCGCTCGATGCGCATCGTGCAATCGGGTTGTGGTGGTGAAAGTCTCGACCGAAATCCGGGGGGCAAAAACAAACAACGCTCGCTGGGGGAGGAGGTCCAGCGAGCGTCGCTTTGTTCTGATCGGCAACCGGGAGGAGGAGTGTCGCCGATCCAAATCGAGGGGCGCTGGGAGGAGGAGTGCGCCGCCCCGATCGATGAGTTGAAGATAGTATGGAGCCGGGCGGAAGGGTAGAGCTGTTCCAGAATGGCACCTATGCGATCTGTGCATGGCTCCGGGCGCGCGCGACCGGAACGTGCACGAATATTGTGCAATTGCTCGACGTGCTGGCTTTCTTGTGGGGAGGAGAGCTGAAAAACAATAACGCCCGCTGGGGGAGGAGGTCCAGCGAGCGTCATTTGAAGTGACTGGCAACCGGGAGGAGGAGTGTTGCCAATCTGATCGGAGGAGCGTTGGGAGGAGGAGTACGCTCATCCGAATTCTGTCGGGTTTTGCCCGGGCCCTTCCCAGTATCCTGAGGCGGTTGGCCAGTTCCGCTGGCGATCGTCTGGCTTGCTGCCTTCGTTCGCCTTTGATGATTTGAATATAGGGGCCTTAAATCGATTTGTGCAGTGCAATATCCGCATGGAAGATATGCGCATCGCGCAAGCCGTTCAGCAGTCCCTATCGGTGCAGGAGCCGCGCTCGCGACAGAGCGGTTGTATTTCCGCGCCGATACGTGGTTAGTTGGTGATGAACCCGGATCATTTCAAGCATCGGATGCTTAAGGCTGAGGGCAGCATGTACCGCGCGCGTCTCGAGCGAGACTTCAAGCACTGGATCGACAAGGGCCTGCTGCAGGACAATGCCGCACGCGCCATGCTGGCCGAGTATGACGGACGGGAGTCGACCTTCCGAGCCGGGCGCGTCCTGCTCATCCTCGCCGCCCTCCTGCTATCCGCGTCGATCCTGTTGCTTGTCGCCGCCAATTGGGAGGCGCTGCCCCGTCTGGCGCGGGTTGCCGGCATCGTTGCTCTGATCTGGGGCTTCCATTTTGCCGCCGGCTGGCTGTTGCGCGCCGGCAGGGCGGCCTTTGCCGCCGCAGCGCTGGTCCTGGGGGCGGCGGCCTTTGGCGGCGGTATCGCCCTCATCGGGCAGATGTACCACCTGTCGGGCGATGCGGCTGATGCTGCGCTGCTGTGGTTCGTCGGCGCCAGTCTCTCGGCATTCGCATTTCGCTCGGCGGCGATGGCAACCGCCGCCGGCGGGCTCGCGTGGTTTTATTTCGGTACGATGTTGACGGAAGGTGCGTTCCCCACGATCTCCGACTGGCACTTGTGGTCCGTGCCGGTCCTGGCCGTGATCGTCGTTCTCCTGGTTCGTTTCACGGAAGCGGGCAGGGCTCGCCATCTTGCCTATCTGCTCGTTCTTTCCTGGCTGGCCTGGCTCTACCTGGATAGCCCGTCGCTTGCTTTCGCCGCTGGCCTCGCTGTTCTCGGTCTTGCGGCCTTCCTGGTGGCGACCCTGCCGGGTTCGCCGGTGCGCCAACTTGCGCTCGATGCCGGTTCGGCGCCCGCCTTCTATTCCTTTGCGCTCGCCCTACTTGGTTTCACCGGGCTCCAATATGAGGCGGTCGGTCTGACGACGGAGATCGCGGCCGGAGCGGGCACATTGCTGGTGGCGCTCCTCGGCATTGCGCTTGCCGGAGCGCAGAATGGGGCGGTGCGCTATCTCGGCTATGTCGCCTTTGCCGGAGAGCTTCTCTACCTCGCCTTTGAAACCCTGGGATCGATGCTCGGCACATCGGGCTTCTTCCTGATTTCGGGGCTGGTCGTCGCGTGCATCGCGTGGCTGGTCATTCGCATCGAAGGGCACATGGCGCGGACGCGCCAGGCGGAGGTTTCGCGATGATCAGCGGCACATCGAATAAGCGTTGGCTGAATCCGCTGCTTGCCGCCCTGCTTGTCGCCGGCGTGCAGACGGCGGCACTCGGCTACATGATCGAGAGCAGGGCCTCGATCCTCCGAAGCGGGCGGGACGTGCTTCTGAAAACCGTGCCCGTTGATCCGCGCGACCTGCTCAGGGGCGACTACGTGATTCTGAGCTACGATATTTCCAGGCTGCAGCCTGATCTGCTCAAGGGGGCGCTTCCGACGCAATCGGGTGAAGCTGTGCTTTATGTCCGGCTGGAAAGGCAACCCGACGGTTTCTGGACGGCGACCGAAGCGTCGTTCCAACCCTTGCCGCCCGTTGGCGACAGCGTCGTACTCCGCTCGCTTCCATTCTCGTACTATCCGTCGTCGCCTCCTTCCGCGGTGAATGTCGACTACGGCATAGAGCGCTTCTACGTGCCGGAGGGCGAAGGGCGCACATTGGAGGAGGCGCGCAATGCCGAGGCGCTTTCCGTCAATATCCGCGTTGATGGAAAGGGCAGTGCGCAGATCCGCGAGATCGCGGTCAACGGAAGCCCGGTCTATGAAGAGCCGCTTTATTGAAGCTCGGCAGGTCCTCCGGTCCGTCGTGGGAAATACGCATTTTCCCTTTGATCCCGCGAAAACGAGTGATATAGAGACGCCGCGCTCGGGAAAGCCGTAAACTTTCAGCATGCCCATTGTATCCGCGGGATTCCGCTGGTTGGACTTGCGGGAATACGATCAGGCGGTGCGATTGTCTGAACGCGGGTATGGTGAAATTGGTAGACACGCCAGATTTAGGTTCTGGTGCCGCAAGGCGTGGGAGTTCAAGTCTCTCTACCCGCACCAGACAGGGATCGCGCCTAAAGTCCGGATTCTGCAGGGATGAAGGGGGCTGGAGTGCCATTTTGCTTGCAAAACGGTTGCAGAACTGCGTAAAGCCACTCCCGGCAAATGGATCGGCTCACGTGCTCGCCAGACCTTATGAAGGGGAAGAGCACAGTCAACGTGAAATGAAGGTTTGAACATGCAGGTTATCGAAACGCTCGCTCAAGGGCTGAAGCGCGAACTCAAGGTCGTTATCCCGGCCAAGGACATGGAAGCTCGGATGAACGAGCGTCTGGCCGAAGTGAAGGACCGCGTTCGCATCAACGGCTTCCGTCCGGGCAAGGTGCCGGTTGCGCACCTGAAGAAGGTCTATGGCAAGTCGATCATGGCTGACCTCGTCAACGAGATCGTTCGTGACAAGCCGACCGAGATCCTGTCCGGCCGCGGCGAAAAGTCGGCGACCCAGCCGGAAATCGCGATGACCGAGGACGAGACCGAAGCCAACAAGATCCTCAACGCGGAAGCTGACCTCGAGTTCACCGTCGCCTACGAGATCATCCCGGCGATCGAACTCAAGGACGTCAGCGGCATCAAGGTGACCCGCGAAGTCGTCGAAATCGCTGACGAGGAAGTCAACGAACAGATCCTGCGTATCGCCGAAAGCGCCCGCAGCTACGAATCGAAGAAGGGCAAGGCTGCCAACGGTGACCGCGTCACGATCGATTACCTCGGCAAGGTCGACGGTGTTGCCTTCGACGGCGGCAAGGACGAAGACGCTGAGCTGGTTCTCGGCTCCAACCGCTTCATCCCAGGCTTCGAAGAGCAGCTCGTCGGCGTCAAGGCTGGCGACGAGAAGACGATTACCGTCACCTTCCCGGCTGACTACCCGGCTGCAAATCTCGCCGGCAAGGAAGCGACCTTCGACATCACCGTCAAGGACGTCGCTGCTGCCCAGGACATCGAAATCAACGACGAACTGGCCACCAAGCTCGGCCTCGAATCGGCTGACAAGCTGAAGGAAATCGTCCGCGGCCAGATCGAAAGCCAGTACGGCAACCTGACCCGTCAGAAGGTCAAGCGTCAGATCCTCGACCAGCTCGACGAACTCTACAAGTTCGAAACGCCGGAGCGCCTCGTCGAAGCCGAATTCGAAAACATCTGGCGCCAGATCAACACCGACCTGCAGCAGGCCGGCAAGACCTTCGCTGACGAAGAAACCACCGAAGAAGAAGCCCGCGCCGAATACCGCAAGCTCGCAGAGCGCCGCGTCCGCCTCGGCCTCGTTCTCTCGGAAATCGGCGAAAAGGCCGGCGTTCAGGTCAGCGACGACGAACTGCAGCGTTCGCTGTTCGAGCAGCTCCGCCAGTTCCCGGGCCAGGAAAAGCAGATCCTCGACTACTTCAAGAACACCCCCGGCGCTGCTGCATCGCTGCGCGCTCCGCTGTTCGAAGAAAAGGTCGTCGACCACCTGCTCGGCGAAATCTCGGTAACCGACAAAACGGTTTCCAAGGAAGAGCTGACGGCCGACGACGAAGAGGGCGAAGGCAAGGCTGCCAAGAAGGCTCCGGCCAAGAAGAAGGCTGCTGCCAAGGCTGAAGCCGCTGAAGGCGAAGAAGCCGCGGCTCCGAAGAAGAAGGCTCCGGCCAAGAAGAAGGCCGCTGAAGACAGCGCCGAGTAATCGGACCCAAGCCTTAGGAATCGAGAAGCCCTGCCGCTTGCGGCAGGGCTTCTTTCATTGGAGGCACGTCGCGGAGGCGGATCTATTCCGGTTTCAGCGGCGTGGCCTAGCCGATGTCGAGGAGCAGGGCGCGGTGGTCGGACACTTCCGGCTGCGCGACGACATCGAAGCGGGTGACATCGACGTCGCCGTTCACGAGCATGTAGTCGGCAAAGCGGCCGCTTTTCAGATAGTGCGACGTTCGAGTATCCGTGTGGCCACGGGAGACCACAAGGTCGATGAGCCCAAGCCGCCCGAGTGCCTGGAAGGTAACGCTGTCGGGAAGCACGTTGAAGTCGCCACATACGACGAGCCGCTCGTCGCCCGGCCAGACCTGACGGATGAGCGCCACAAGCGCATCCACTTGTGCGTGCCGCGCCGCCGTGTCGTTCTTGCCATTGATTTCTCTCAGTCCATGCATCTGCGCAATGGTGATCGCAGCGCCGATGTCGTGATCGAACAGGCGGATGCAATGCGCATTCCGCGCTCGTGGATGTGGCCCCCAAGCATTGGATGAGAAGCTGCCATGCACGAAGCCGAGCGCCTGCCCGATGACGGAATGCGTCCGTCGGACGAAGGTTGCGAGCCCAAATTCCGAGGTCACGGACCTGTCGCCGTCGAAAAGCGTGCCGCGTGCCGTTGGGCAGAAGAAGCCATCATGCCCCGGAAGCACTGCCGCGATCTCGTCGAAGAGGTTTGCGCGCTGCGGCAATACGACATCCGCATCGCGATACGTCAGCCACTCGGCTTCCGTGGTCGGCGAACGCGCGATCTCCTGCAGGCACAGAACATCGGCATCGACCTGCGAGAGATATTTCATCAGCGGCGAATGGAGCTTGCCGCCCCAGGCATTCAGGGAAAGGATGCGCATGGCGTTCATGTCTCTTTATCAGGAGAGGCAAAGCTACCTGATTCGTGGGCATGGTGGGCATGCGGGCGATTTGCCCGGTACGCGACCGAGTTGGACGCCGCTGTCGCCGTCTTTGACGCGCGCCCAGACCTGTCGCCTACGGCTTACGCTTTCGGCAGTTCCTGCTTGATCTCGCCCATGCGGTTCCATGCATCCAGGCCGGCAATCTTGTAGGCCTCGGCAAGCGTCGGGTAGTTGAAGGTGTTCTCGACGAAATACTCGACCGTGCCCTTGAGGTTCAACACGGCCTGGCCGATGTGCACCAGCTCGGTCGCGCCTTCGCCGATGATGTGCACGCCGAGCAGACGGCGAGTCTTCATTGAGAAGATCATCTTCAGCAAGCCGGAATCGAGCCCCATGATGTGACCGCGCGAGGTCTCGCGGAAGCGCGCTATGCCGCATTCATAGGGGATGCCGCGTTCCTTGACCTCTTCTTCCGAAAGGCCGCAGGTGGAGATTTCCGGCACCGCGTAGATGCCGTAGGGGAAATACTTCTGCGGTTCCATGGCGATCGCGCCGACGGCAACGCGCGCCGCGATGCGGCCCTGTTCCATGGAGGTCGAGGCAAGGCTCGGGAAGCCGACGACATCGCCGGCGGCATAGATGTTCGGCACCGAGGTCTGGAACGTCTCCGGATTGACCTTGAGCCGTCCGCGGCTGTCGGCCTCGAGCCCGGCTGCAGGCAGGTTCAGCGTGTCGGTCGCGCCCATGCGTCCGGCAGCGAAGAGGACCATGTCGGTGACGATCCTGCGGCCGTTGTCGAGCGTCAGCAGGACCTTACCGTCGTCGAGTCGCTCGACCTTGTCGGCCTTCTGTCCGAGATGCAGCTTCATGTTGCGGTCGCGCAGCTGGTAGGTGAAATCCTCGACGATCTCCTTGTCGATGAAGTCGAGCATCGTCGTCTTGGGGTCGATGACCGTGACATGCGTGTCCAGCGCGCTGAAGATCGTCGCATATTCGATACCGACGACGCCGGCGCCAATGACCACGAGCGAGCGCGGCAACTCCGCGATATCCAGCAGTTCGTCACTGTCGAGGACGGTCTTGCCGTCGAAGGGCATGTAGTTCGGACGGAATGGCTTCGTGCCGACGGCAAGCATGATGCTGGTCGCTGAAACCAGCAGGGTCTCGCCGTCGTCTTTCACGACCTCGAGCGTAGTCGGATTGACGAAGCTTGCCTTGCCGCGCATCTGCTGCACGCGGTTACGGGCAAACTGGTGTTCGAGAACCTCGACCTCGTGATTGAGGGTGATGATCAGCCGTTGCCGGAGATCGTCGGCGCTGATTTCCTGCTTCACGCGGTAGGCGCGCCCGTAGAAGCCGCGCTCGCGCCAACCGGAAAGATTGAGTGCCGTCTCGCGCAGGGTCTTGGAGGGAATGGTACCCGTATGCACCGAAACGCCACCGACGCGCTTTCCCTGTTCGATGACGAGAACCTTCCTTCCGAGCTTGGCGGCCTGGATGGCGCCGCGGCGACCGGCGGGCCCGCTTCCGACGACAATGAGATCGAACTGGTTCATGGGCATTTCCGTTTGAAGGGAGGAATCATTGTGCATCGCAAAAATTCTCGCTTGCAAGCGTCTATACCGTCAATGGCACGGTTTGATGAAGTGGTTTTCATAGCCGAAACAGCGGGATGAGAATATAAGGGAATGCGCGTAGGCTTGGCTTCGTTACGACATGCCGAGCCCCATCGGTGTCGTATTTGCCTGGGAGGCTGACGATGGGATTGGAGCTTACGAACAGGGCGGTGCCGCCACTTGACGAGGAGGGCGCGGCTGCACAGCTCACGCATCGGCCGGGTGTCGTGGCGGCGGCGGTCTATGAGAACGGCGTGAGACTACGCGATATCCGGATCGAAGATGCGGGCAAGTGGCGCTCGCGGCCAGGCGCGGTGATCTGGATTGGCCTGCACGAGCCCGATGCGGACCTGCTTCACCAGTTGCAAAGAGAGTTTGATCTCCACGATCTGGCCATCGAGGACGCCGGCAAGGCGCATCAACGGCCGAAACTGGAGATCTATGGCGACTCGATCTTCGTCGTGGCCCGCACCGCTCATATGGTCGGCGATGAGATCGCTTTCGGCGAGACCCACCTCTTCGTCGGCCGAGGCTATGTCGTCTCGGTCAGGCACGGCGCGTCCACGTCTTACATGGCGGTGCGCCAGCGTTGCGAATCTTCGCCGTCCGCGCTCGCCCATGGCGAAAACTACATCCTCTATTCGATCCTCGATTTCATCGTCGACAACTACATGCCGGTGATCGAGGCGATCCATGAGGAGGTGGAAGAACTGGAAGATCGGCTGTTGCGGGAGCGATTGGTCAAGCGTGATATCGAGCGCCTTTATCTGCTCCGCCGCAATCTCCTGAGGCTGCGCAATGCGGTCGTGCCGCTTGTCGACGTCTGCCGCCGGCACGAACACATCGATCTTCCTGGCATGGATGCCGCGCTGCAGCCGCTCTTTCGCGATGTGACCGACCACGTGCGCCGCGTCCAGGAGGATATCGACGCGCTGCGCGAAGTTCTCGCCTTCACCTTCGAGGCGAGCCTGATGATCGGACAGTCCGAACAGACGGAGATTTCCCGCAAACTCGCGTCGTGGGCGGCGATCCTCGCCGTGCCGACCGCGATCGCCGGTATCTACGGCATGAATTTCGACGACATGCCGGAGCTGAAGTTCCGCTACGGCTATTTCATCGTGCTGGCGGTGATCATCGGACTGTGCACCACGCTCTATCGCTTCTTCCGACGCGCGAAATGGCTGTAGGCCGAAGCACTTCCGGGAACAGTGGAAGCGGCTTCCGTCTGGAACCGCTTCTCAGAACAGCCGCAGGCCCTTCAGGCTGACATGCCCATCCTTGCCGATGATGATGTGATCGTGGACGGCGATGCCGAGCGGCTTCGCCGTTTCGACGATCAGCTTGGTCATGTCGATATCGGCGCGCGACGGCGTAGGGTCTCCAGACGGATGATTGTGGACGAGAATGATCGCCGTAGCGGAGAGTTCGAGTGCGCGCTTGACCACTTCACGTGGATAAACCGGCGTATGGTCGATCGTGCCCGTCTGCTGCACCTCGTCGGCAATCAACGCGTTGCGCTTGTCGAGAAAGAGGATACGGAACTGTTCCTTGGTCTCATAGGCCATTGCCGCATGGCAATAGTCGATGACGGCGCTCCAGGAGGAGAGAAGGTGCTTTTGCCGAAGCTCGCTCTTCAGGGTGCGGTGACCGATCGTGGAGATCAGCTTGAGATCGAGGGCAACGGCCTCGCCGATGCCGTCCACCTCCTGCAACAGCCCGATCGGTGCGCCGAAGACACCGGCAAGCGTTCCGAAACGGCTGATGAGCGCCTTGGCGATCGGCTTGGTATCCTTGCGCGGAATCAGCCGAAACAACAGCATTTCAAGGATTTCGTAGTCCGCCAGCGCCGCGTCGCCGTGCTCGCGATAGCGCGCCCGCAACCGATCGCGATGGCCGTGATAATGCGCTTCGGGCGCCGGCGCCTTCTTCGGCGCAGATCCCCTGCCCAACTGCAATTGCGGAAAAAACGTCCTTTCGTCCGCCGATGGCGCATCATCGCCCTCAGGGGAGATTGGACGCTTCTTCATGCGGCGCCGACATTGTTGAGGCCCGGCTTGAACAGGCCGGCGGGCGACAGAGTAAAGATCTCGCATCCCTCGGCGGTCACGCCGACCGTGTGCTCGTATTGCGCCGAAAGCGACCGGTCGCGGGTAACGGCGGTCCAGCCATCCGAAAGCACCTTCACATGCGGGCGGCCGAGATTGATCATCGGCTCGATGGTGAAGATCATGCCCTCGCGTAATTCGGGGCCTTCATTGGCGCGGCCGTAGTGCAGGATGTTCGGCGCGTCGTGAAAGAGCTTGCCGACACCGTGGCCGCAGAAATCGCGCACCACCGAGCAGCGCTCCGCTTCGGCATAGGTCTGGATCGCCTCGCCGATGGCGCCGGTGCGTGCGCCCGGGCGTACGGCGGCAATCCCGCGCATCAGGCTTTCATGGGTGACATCGAGCAGCCGCTCGGCCGCGCGCTTGATCTCGCCGACCGGATACATGCGGCTTGAGTCGCCATGCCAGCCATCGACGACATAGGTGACGTCGATGTTGACGATGTCGCCTTCGCGCAGCGGCTTGTCGTTGGGAATCCCGTGACAGACGACGTGATTGATCGAGGTGCAGGAGGACTTCGTGTAGCCGCGGTAGTTCAGCGTCGCCGGCAGCGCGCCATGGTCCATGCCGAACTCGAAGACGAAGCGGTCGATCTCGTCGGTCGTGACGCCCGGCTGAACGCGCGAGACGAGTTCGTCGAGGCAGCGCGCCGTTACCTGGCAGGCCTTGCGCATGCCCTCGAAACCTTCCGGTCCGTAGAGCCGGATAACGCCGGTGTTTTTATAGGGGGCAGACCCTGCCTCGATGTAAGTCACCATTCCAAAGCTTTCATTTGTTCCAAGTCGGATTTCATAGAGCAGCGAGGGCCGCTTCGTCCACTGTCATCAACCCGGTCGGACGGATTTGGGTCGGCGAAACCTGACATTTGATCGCATAGGCCTCGACCCCGCGTGCCATGGCGCGGTCAAAGGCTTGCGCATAGGCCGGGTCGAAGTCGCGGCAGATTCGCAAGCGGTCGCAGTCGCCGCGCTGCACGAGATAGATCATGACGGCGCGGTGGCCGCCTTCGACCATGTCGCCGAGTTCGTCGAGATGTTTGGCGCCGCGTGCCGTCGGGCTGTCCGGAAATTCGGCGAGGCCGGGCCTGCGGCTGAAATGCACGTTCTTCACCTCGACATAGGCAAGGCCCCGGACGGGATCGGTGAGCAAGATATCGATGCGCGAATTGCGGCCGTATTTCTGTTCCCGCGCGAAGCCTTGGTAGATGTGCAGATCGGAAACGAGGCCAAGCCGAATGGCCTCTTCGGCGAGCCGGTTCGGCAAACCGGTATTGATCCCGACCAGCGTGCCGTCGGCTTCGACGATCTCGAGCATGTGACGGTATTTCCGCGTCGGGCTGTCGTGCTCCGACATCCATATGCGTGAGCCCGGCGTCGTCAGACCACGCATTGAACCCGTATTCGGGCAGGATCCGGTCATGGCGGTACCATCCGGCTGGATCGCATCGAAGAGAAAGCGCTTGTAGCGCTGCACGAGGGTTGCCTGTGCGAGCGGCGGATCGAAAATCAAGATATTTCCTGCAAATGTATCATGCCCTGGCGCGAACATAGGAGCCCGGCGCCTCTTCGAGCGAATTCAGTGGACCGCCGGGCTTGCGGGCCGGAACGCGTCTCTTGTCGAGCTTCTCGATCCATTGGTGCCAATGCGGCCACCAGGATCCCGGCGTCTCCTTCGCTGCCTTGAACCACTCGTCGAACTCGCCCTTGGGCGCGCCTCCGGTCCAGAACTGGTACTTTCCCTTGTCCGGCGGATTGACGACGCCGGCAATATGGCCCGAGCCGGAAAGCACGTAAGTAACCTTGCCGCCGAAGGCAGAGCTGCCCAGGAAGACCGAGCGCGGCGGAGCGATGTGATCTTCCTTGGTGGCGAGGTTGTAGATGGGGATCTTCACGTCGCCGAGCGAGATCTGCCGGCCCGCAAGCACCATCTCACCCTTCGAGAGTTTGTTCTCGAGGTAGCAATTGCGCAGATAGAAAGAGTGGTTGGCTGCCGGCATCCGCGTCGAATCGGAATTCCAGTAGAGCAGATCGAAGGGCAGGGGATCCTGCCCCTTGAGGTAGTTGTTGACAAAGTAGGGCCAGATGAGTTCGGAGGCGCGCAGCATGTTGAAGGCGGTCGCCATCTTCGAGCCGTCGAGGTAGCCGGTCACGCTCATGTTCTGCTCGATCTGGCGGATCTGGTCTTCGTCGACGAAGACCTTGAGGTCGCCCGCATGGGTGAAGTCGACCTGCGTCGTGAACAGGGTCGCGGAGCGGATGCGATTGTCGCCTTCGGCAGCGTGCAGCGCAAGGGTTGCGGCCAGCAAGGTGCCGCCGACGCAATAGCCGATGGCGTTGACTTCGCGCTCGCCGGTCGCCTGCTCGACGGTGTCGAGGGCAAAGCCGATGCCTTCGCGGGCATAGGCCTCCCAGTCCTTGGTCGCATGCCGTTCGTCCGGATTCACCCAGGAGATTACGAACACCGTATGCCCCTGGTCAACGGCCCATTTGATGAAGGATTTCTGCGGGTTGAGGTCGAGGACGTAAAACTTGTTGATCCACGGCGGGCAGATCAGCAACGGTCGCTTCAGCACCGTCTCGGTCGTGGCTTCATATTGCAGCACCTGGCAGACGTCGCTCTGGGCGATGACCTTGCCGGGCGTGATCGCGATATTCTCGCCGATCGCGAATTTGCTGGTGTCCGTCTGCCGCAGCTTGAGGTCGCCACGGCCGGCGGCGACGTCCTCGGCGAACATCTGCATGCCCTTGACGAGGTTGGCGCCGTTCGACGCGACGGTTTCGCGATAGAGTTGCGGATTGGTGGTGACGAAATTCGTGGGCGAGAGTGCGCTCGAAACCTGGCGGACGTAGAAAGCCGCCTTATGTTTCGTGCGATCGTCGAGCCCTTCGGCGTCTTCGACCATGCGCTCGGCCCAATCCGATGTGACGAAATAGGCCTGCCGGATGAAATCGAAGAACGGGTTCTTCACCCAATCCTCGTCGGAGAAGCGTTTGTCGTTGCGCTGGAGCGCGGCGGGCTCCGCCATCCCGACTTCGCCGGACATGCGATGGAGCGTCCGCGACCAGATCTCGAAGAAGCTGCCCATCAGATGCGTCTGCGCTTCAAGTGTGCGGCGCGGATCGGAAAGCCAGTATTCGGAGACCTTGGACAGTGTTTTCACCATGTCGGTGACCGGTTCGGCGAAGACGTCCGATTTCTGCCCCGATTCACGCGGCGCCAGCCAGGCGGAGGCCGCCTTGCCGAGTTGCTCCATGGCGCGGGCGAGGTTGACGGCGAGGCTTTCCGGGTCCTTGACGATGTATGGCTCGACGGATTTGGGGTCGAAACCCGTGAAGCCGTCCTTGCCAGTGGTGCCTTCCGTTTTCCTCTCTGCTGTCACCCGGCTTCCTCCACAGCATCTTGTTTGTTTTGTATTTTTACATTCTGCCCGAAAATGATTACAAGGGCTAGGCGCATCGTCGCGCCGTCAGATCAGAGGTTCTCTTCAGTATGCTTGCCGTCGGAAAACAGCGTTCCATCACCTGGCTTGTCGGGATCGTTCTGCTAGGCACGCTTGCAGGCTGCAACAACCAGACGACGAACTTCGAGAACTATCCCTCGGTCTACGGCCAAAAGCCGGCCGCGACGACGCAGATGACGAACGAGGAGGCGGCCGACATGCAGGCGCGGCTGACATCGCTCGGCGCTGCGCGCAAGTCCGGCGCGATCTCGGAAGCGGAATATCAGCGTCGTCTGAAGGAAATGCGCGCGCTCGCCGAACAGCACGGTGCCGACACGCTGAAAGAGATCCAGAATTAGCGCTTGCCTTTCCGGTGATTTGGACGCAAAGCGTTCAATGGCCGCAAGGACGGCCGTTCACCACAGCGCACGGTTTCGCGAAGGCTTGAGCCGCTGGCGGGAGCGTGCGCCAAACGAGGTTTGGAGATGGAAGAGTTTCACAAAGTCCGGCGTTTGCCGCCCTATGTTTTCGAACAGGTCAACCGTTTGAAAGCAAGCGCGCGAGCGGCCGGTGCTGACATCATCGACCTCGGCATGGGCAATCCGGATCTTCCCACACCACAGTCGATTGTCGACAAGCTTTGCGAGGTCGTTCAGGACCCGCGCACGCATCGTTATTCGTCGTCGAAGGGCATTCCCGGGCTGCGTCGTGCCCAGGCCGCCTACTACGCCCGTCGCTTCGGCGTCAAACTCAATCCGGAAACGCAGGTCGTCGCCACCCTTGGTTCCAAGGAAGGCTTCGCCAACATGGCCCAGGCGATCACCGCGCCGGGTGATGTGGTCCTGTGCCCGAACCCGACCTATCCGATCCACGCCTTTGGCTTCCTGATGGCCGGTGGGGTCATCCGCTCGATCTCGGTCGAGCCTGATGAGACCTTCTTCCCGCCGCTCGAGCGCGCCGTGCGCCACTCGATCCCGAAGCCGCTGGCGCTGATCCTCAACTATCCGTCGAACCCGACGGCGCAGGTCGCGACCCTCGACTTCTACAAGGACGTGATCGCCTTCGCGAAGAAGCACGACATCATCGTGCTTTCGGATCTTGCCTATTCGGAAATCTACTTCAACGACGCGCCGCCGCCATCTGTCCTGGAGGTTCCGGGAGCGATCGACTGCACGGTCGAGTTCACCTCGATGTCGAAGACCTTCTCGATGCCCGGCTGGCGCATGGGCTTTGCCGTCGGCAATGAGCGACTGATCGCGGCGCTGACCCGTGTGAAGTCGTACCTCGATTACGGCGCCTTCACGCCGATCCAGGTGGCGGCGACCCAGGCACTGAAGGGCGATGGCAGCGATATCGCCGAGGTCCGCAACGTCTACAAGCGCCGCCGCGACGTGATGGTCGAGAGCTTCGGCAAGGCGGGCTTCGACGTGCCGCCGCCGGCAGCGACGATGTTTGCCTGGACGAAAATCCCGGAGAAGTTCCGCCATCTCGGTTCGCTCGAGTTCTCGAAGCTCCTAGTCGAGAAGGCCGATGTCGCGGTTGCTCCCGGCATCGGCTTCGGCGAGCAGGGCGACGACTACGTGCGCCTCGCTCTGGTCGAGAACGAGCACCGTATTCGCCAGGCGGCGCGCAATATCAAGAAATTCCTGTCGACCGCCGACGAGACGATGCACAACGTCGTCTCGCTCAACGCTCACAAGTAAATAAGACGGGAGGCGCGCTCTTGGGTGCGCCTCCTTCCACACCGGCACCGCGGTTCTCGCGGCTCGCCCCTTACATGTTAGGAAATGGCTATGGCAGATGCCCTCAAAATCGGCATTGCGGGCTTGGGTACCGTCGGTGCCTCGCTCGTGCGAATCCTCCAGGATCGTCACGAGATGCTTGCGACAACGTGCGGGCGGGCAATCGAGACCACGGCCGTAACCGCGCGTGACCGCAACAGGGATCGCGGCGTCGACCTTTCGCAAATCAAATGGTTCGACGATGCCGTCTCGCTTGCGCGTGACGCCGATATCGACGTCTTCGTCGAATTGATGGGCGGCTCGGGCGACCCAGCCTATTCCGCCGTCAAGGCCGCCTTGCAGCGTGGCATTCATGTCGTCACCGCCAACAAGGCGTTGCTTGCGGCCCATGGCATCGAACTCGCCAAGATCGCCGAGGAGAAGGGCGCGCTTCTGAACTACGAAGCGGCCGTCGCCGGCGGCATCCCGGTGATCAAGGCGCTGCGCGAATCCATGACCGGCAATACGATCTCGCGCGTCTACGGGATCATGAACGGCACCTGCAACTACATCCTGACGAAGATGGAGAAGGAAGAGCTTTCCTTCGAAGCCTGCCTCAAGGAAGCGCAGCGTCTCGGTTACGCCGAAGCCGATCCGGCCTTCGACATCGAGGGCAACGACACGGCGCACAAGCTGTCGATCCTGACGAGCCTCGCCTTCGGTACGGCGATCGCTGCCGACGACATCTATCTCGAAGGCATTACCAATATCTCGATCGACGATATTCATGCGGCGGCCGATCTCGGTTACCGGATCAAGCTCCTGGGGGTCGCGCAGCGTACCGAGAGCGGCATCGAGCAGCGCGTCCATCCCACGATGGTGCCCTATGATTCCGTCATCGCCCAGGTCGATGGCGTGACCAATGCAGTCGCGATCGAATCCGACATTCTTGGCGAATTGCTGATGGTCGGCCCCGGTGCCGGCGGCAACGCGACCGCCTCGGCCGTTCTCGGCGATATCGCCGACATCGCGAAAAGCCGTCCGGGTGCTCAGCACGTTCCGGCCTTCGGCCGTCCGACCAATGCGCTGCTTCCCTACAAGCGCGCGCGGATCCAGAGCCACGAGGGCGGCTACTTCATCCGCCTGAAGGTCGTCGACCGCACCGGCGTTTTCGCCAGCATCGCGACGCGCATGGCGGATAACGGCATCTCGCTGGAATCGATCATGCAGCATTCCAAGCACCTGATGGAGAGCGGCGAGCCGCAGACGATCATCCTGGTGACACACGCGACCTCGGAGCATTCCGTTCGCGATGCCATCAAGGCGATCAAGAGCGAGGGCTATCTCGTCGGCGAGCCGCAGGTCATCCGTATCGAGCGTCCGAAGGCGAACTGAGGGCGGCACAGACCTCAACCGCAATGCATGGCGGCGGCGCGTAGCGCCGGATTGTCGCCGATAGATTGGAAGCCTCGCCGTGCAAGCATGCCGGCGAGGCTTTCTCATATGGGCATGTCAGGCGAGCGGCGCCGGAAACGGGGCGCGGACCGCGGATCTCTGTGTATGCCGTTCCAAAAACGGTCACGATTGTCGGGGTTATGCGCTAAGAAAAGTTAAGTGCAGGCGGGTGGACGAACATGGAAGAATTGGTGGATCCGGTACAGCGGGCCTTTCTCGGCGTCGAGCAATCGGTCAGCGGTCAGCGCTGGGTGTCACGGCTTGACCAGGCGGGCCAGAACCGGGCGCTCGCCATCAGTCAGGTCCACGGTTATTCCGATCTCCTTGGTCGCGTGCTTGCCGGCCGCGGGGTCGTGCTCGACGATGCCGCGAGCTTCCTCGATCCGACGCTTCGGTCGCTGATGCCGGATCCGGATACGCTCACCGATTGCCGCAAGGCCGCCGATCGTTTCGCGGCGGCCATCAAGCGGCGTGAAAAGGTCGTGGTCTTCGGCGACTACGACGTCGACGGTGCCGCGTCGTCGGCGCTCATGACCCGGTTCCTCCGTCACTTTGGCATCGACGCGGAGATTTACATTCCCGATCGGATTTTCGAGGGCTACGGGCCGAATCCGGCGGCGATCGAACAACTGATCGACAATGGCGCCGAGCTCATTGTCACCGTCGACTGCGGCTCGACGAGCCATGAAGCACTTGCCGTTGCGGGGCGACGTAGCGTCGACGTCGTCGTCATCGACCATCATCAGGTGGGGTCGGCCTTGCCAGCCTGTCACGCGCTGGTCAATCCCAATCGGGAAGACGATCTTTCGGGGCAGGGACATCTCTGTGCCGCCGGCGTCGTCTATCTGGTCCTCGTCAACACCTTGCGCGTGCTGCGCAGTGCCGGCAACGGGAGCGCCGCATCCTTCGATCTGCTGGCGCAGCTTGATCTGGTGGCGCTCGCGACCGTCTGTGACGTCGTGCCGCTCAAGGGGCTGAACCGGGCCTATGTCGTCAAGGGACTGATCGCGGCGCGGCACATGGGCAATGTCGGGCTCGCGGCGCTGTTGAGAAAGGCGGCGATCGGCGGCCCGGTCACGCCCTATCACCTGGGGTTTCTGGTTGGGCCGCGAATCAATGCCGGCGGCCGCATCGGCGACGCTGCCCTCGGCAGCCGTCTGCTGGCGATGGACGATGCCGGAGCGGCGGAAAGGATCGCCGCGCAGCTTGATGAGCTCAACCGCGAGCGGCAGGCCATGGAAGCCGTCATGCTGGCCGAAGCCGAGGCCGAGGTTCTTGCGGAGTACGGCACTGGCGAGGGCGCCTCGGTGATCGTCACGGCGCGGGAAAACTGGCACCCCGGTATCGTCGGGCTGCTTGCCGCCCGCATCAAGGAGAAGTTCCGCCGGCCGACCTTCGCCATCGCCTTCGATCCGAATGGCCGGGGCACCGGCTCGGGCCGTTCGATCAACGGCTTCGACATGGGCAAGATGGTCCGGGCCGCGGTTGATGGAGGCCTGCTCGTCAAAGGCGGCGGCCATGCGATGGCTGCCGGCCTTACGGTGGAGCGGGCGAAGCTCGGCAAGCTCAGGCAATTCTTCGAGGAACGTGCGGAGGCGGCAGTACGCGACCTCGTCGCCATCCAGACACTCAAGCTGGACGGTGCGCTCGCTGCCTCCGGCGCGACACTGGAACTCATCGATCTCTTGGAACAGGCCGGCCCCTATGGTTCGGCGCATCCGCAACCGGTCTTCGCCTTTCCGCAACACCGGTTGCGCGACAGCCGACAGGTGGGCGCCAACCACATCAAGGTAACGTTGGAAGGCCAGGACGGCAGCCGGCTCGACGGTATTGCGTTCCGGGCAACGGAAACGCCGCTCGGCGATTTCCTGCTCGCGAGCCGCGGCGCGTCGATTCACGTCGCCGGCTCGGTGTCGGCGGATCTGTGGCAAGGCCAGCGTCGTGTGCAATTGCGCGTCACGGATGCGGCGAAGGCGCTGTAAAATCGCCGAGCGAGAAACGCTCGGGTTCACCCATCGATGATTGAATGGCCGGCTGGTGCACTTGCGAGCAGCGATTGGCACGCCCAACGGGACTCGAACCCGTGTTACCGCCGTGAGAGGGCGGCGTCCTGACCGCTAGACGATGGGCGCCCATGCTTGTCGCTGATGATTTGCAACGCAGTCTGGCGACCGTGCGCAATTCACCGGCGCATATTATCCTCTTTCAGCTCAAACCTCGACATCAATTCAGAGGCATCGCTTCCAGAGTGCCGAGACGCGATCGAACATGAGTTGCAATCGCGCGGATACTGCGACCCTAATATTGGAAATGTGGGGGAAGAGGTCAACACAGTGGCACGCCCTAGGGGAGTCGAACCCCTCTTCCCAGAATGAAAATCTGGTGTCCTAACCGATAGACGAAGGGCGCACTCGCTGTGTGGGCGCCTTATATCCAGCGACTCTGGAGACCGCAAGCGCCAGACGCAGGATTTTTGTGCTTTTCCTGTTAAAAACATCAGGAAAAAATTCAGCACCTGAAGAGCTGGAATCGGAGATGCGTCCGGGACGGCAAGTTGCTGTTTCAGAAGAGGAAAATGTCGAATTTCATGGGAAAGAAGATCAACACAGTGGCACGCCCTAGGGGAGTCGAACCCCTCTTCCCAGAATGAAAATCTGGTGTCCTAACCGATAGACGAAGGGCGCACTCGCTGTGTGGGCGCCTTATATCCAGCGACTCTGGAGACCGCAAGCGCCAAACGCAGGATTTTTGTGCTTTTCCTGTTAAAAACAGCGAGAAAAATCCGACGAACCACCGGGCGGAACCGGATTCGCCACGGAGACAGAAAATCACTGCTTCAGGCGAAGAAAATAGCAATTTGTGTGTGGAGAGGAGGTCAACACAGTGGCACGCCCTAGGGGAGTCGAACCCCTCTTCCCAGAATGAAAATCTGGTGTCCTAACCGATAGACGAAGGGCGCACTCGCTGTGTGGGCGCCTTATAGCCAGAGGATTTGAGAACCGCAAGCGGCAAACTTCATATTTCTGTAAAAATTCCACAGGCGGGAGTCGATGGGCAGAACCTGCGGAATAGCCCATGGAAACAAGCGGTTGGCCTCAGCCCTTGCCGCGCCGGCAGCGCCAATTCCAGTCTCGTTGTGCGCCGATATCGATATGGACCGACTCCGTATGGCAATAGGTGCCGACGCCACCGCGGCCAGGAATGCTGCGCAAAAATTCAGCCAGATCCCACTTGCTGACACCCTGGACTTGGATGTCTGCTGCCTCGCAGCGCGTATGCAGCGACTGCTTCGCGCGGTTGACCTTGATCGGTCTCAGGCCGGAAGTCACCATGACCTGCTTGCCGTAGTGCGCTTCCACCTTCTTCAGCATCTGCATGAGTTCGGGCTTGAAGCAGCCGGCGTCGACCTTTTCCGTCTGTAGAATCAGCCCGCTCGGTGCCAGCCGCGCCAAGCCCGAAAGGGAGGCGACCTGAACCGGCGCGCCGTCGCCATCGTCGCCGAGATGCTCTTCGTGCTCGAAATTGTAGAGCGAATTCAGTTTGACGCCCGGAAGCGTGTAGGCGAGGGAGGCTGTCTGCGGCTGGCTCGGATTGCTGGTGGTGATCGTCTTCTTTCCCGCCGGTTGGGCGGCGCGCTGTGCTTCCTGCGGCTTCTCCTTGTGCTTTCCGGCAAAGAGCGTTGCGAGCGTCCAGGCTTTCGGCACTTGCTTGTCGCCGTCGCCATCCTTGGCCCCGGCGGACACCTGCGTTGGCTCCGCCATCGCGACTTCGGTCGCGGCCGGCGCAACCTCCGCATTGGCCACGGCCTGAAGGGCAGCCGATGTTTCGCCGCCGGCGGCAGCCTCGGCGCTGAGCGGCACGGGAACGGCTGCGGGAAGAGCGTCCTGTGTTGCAGTCGGAGCGTAAGCGGCGACCGCCGTGTGTGCCGCCGTAGCGTCGGCCTCGTTCGCGGCCCCCTGTTGGGGCGTTATGATGGGCTGAGGCTGTCGCTGGGTGCCGCTGAACAGGCTGTTCGTGGTCGCGTTCATGGCGGGTTGGCCGGCCGGCGGCGGCACGGTTCCGTTGGCCTGCGGCTGCGTCGTCGGCATGCCCTGCGGCGCCGCAGTCGGCCCGTAGATGCTGGAGGAAGCGGCACGCAGGCCTGTGTTCTGCATGGTCAGGGATTGTGCCTGACCGGAATCCTGCGCAGTGGCGGCCTGATGCGCTTGCGGATCGCTGCCGAGCGCTGCCACCTGCGCATCCCGGACCGTGCCTTGCCCGGCCGGTTCGGCCGCATGCTGAGATGTGGTCTGCCCTTCGGGGTTCAGTCCGGCGGTGACGTCACCGTCGGCGACGGCCGACACGCAGCCGCTGAGCGCCAGCAGCGAAACGGATAAAGCTGCCGCCCGCGCAATGGCAGCGAGCACTGCGCCCTTCGTGTCCGGATGTTGCAACGTCCTATCCCCGCTCTCCGTGCATGACCGGCGAAACCTTCGCCTTGTCATGCATTAAGTCTCAGTTCCGAAACATCGCTCAGAACAAACAAACTCAAGCTTCTCGCAGCGGTCCAAAAGAACGCCACGGGAAAAGATCAGGCCAAGTACAAAGGGGGTCGCCGCCACGAGACATCGCGGAAAGGGCCCGGCATCAACGTCCCGCGCGAAAAAATACTCAACGACACGTGATTTGTAAACCGGCGCTAACCTTGAGCCTGCATGTTTCAAACATGCAAAGGCCCGGATCGACCGGGCCTCAGATCATTCATAGCTGCTGCTGATCGGCGACTCGGCCATGCCGACCGGAACTACCGGCCGCATAGGGTCATCCTCGCCGGTCAGAATTGCGCGGGGCTTACCATGCGCCGGTATTGGCCATCGAAGCCCAGGGCTCCTGCGGCGGACGGTGTTCGCCCTTCTGCAGGATCTCGATCGAAATGCCGTCCGGCGAACGCACGAAGGCCATGTGACCATCGCGCGGCGGACGGTTGATGGTTACGCCATTGTCCATCAGGTGCTGGCAGAAGCCGTAGATATCGTCGACCTCATAGGCGAGGTGGCCGAAGTTGCGCCCGCCGGTGTAGTCTTCCGGATCCCAGTTGTAGGTGAGTTCGAGGCAGGGTGAGAGCTCGCCGCGCGCGCGATCGATGTCGCCGGGGGCGGCGAGGAAAACCAGCGTGAAGCGGCCCTTCTCGTTCTCGTACCGGCGGATTTCGGTCAGGCCGAAAAGGGTGCAGTAGAAGTTCAAGGCCTCGTCCAGATTCTTGACGCGAACCATTGTGTGCAGATAGCGCATTGCAATGTCCCTGTTTTGCAGAAGATGGCGTATACTGGGCTGCCAGCAAGCCAGAGGCAAGGCTGCGTCCGCATATTAGATCTCGGCCAAAATATGCCGAGGGTCTTGCGTATCCGCGGCGGGACGATGTTATTCTGGTCAATAAGAATCAGTTAACCGTATCGGTAGTCGCGCGTAAACGAGGGGCTGGGAGAGAATGGCGGATAGGACATCTTCAAAAGACGTCATGCATGGTGACGACTTTGGCAGTGACGCTCTCGACCTCATCGAAATCACGGGCGTGATCAAATGGTTCGATGTCGCCAAGGGCTTCGGGTTCATCGTGCCTGACAACGGCATGCAGGACGTCCTGGTCCACGTGACCTGCCTGAGGCGCGACGGCTATCAGACGGTTCTCGAGGGCGCGCGGGTCGTAGCTCTCATCCAGAAGCGCGATCGCGGCTACCAGGCGTTCCGCATCCTGTCGATGGATCAGTCGACGGCGGTGCATCCATCTCAGCTTCCGCCGGTGCGCACCCATGTCCAGGTGACGCCGACCAGCGGCCTCGAACGGGTGCTCGTCAAGTGGTTTAACCGCACCAAGGGCTTCGGTTTCCTGACGCGCGGCGAGGGCACCGAGGACATTTTCGTTCACATGGAGACCCTGCGGCGCTTCGGCCTCACCGAGCTTCGTCCCGGACAGGTTGTCCTGGTGCGCTTCGGCGATGGTGAAAAGGGCCTGATGGCTGCCGAGATTCATCCGGACGGCCCGTCGCCGACCAGCCGGTCGCATTGATGCTCACGGTCCGAAGCCTTGCCGGAAAAAGCGCCCTGTCGGCGCTTTTTTTGTTGTTCGCCTTGGCTGCTGTGGCGCTCGCCGATGTCGCCTTCACGAAGGACAAGATGCGCCTTGTGACTGCGGACGGGAAAGTCCATGAACTGACCGTCGAACTGGCCGTCGATCCCGATCAGCGCGAGCAGGGGCTGATGTTCCGGCGGTCGATGGCGCCGGATCACGGCATGTTGTTCGATTTTGGCGAAACCCGTCGCGTGATGATGTGGATGAAGAACACATATCTCCCGCTCGACATGCTGTTCATCGACAACAAGGGCACCGTGCGCACGATCCGCGAAGATGCCGTACCATTGTCCGAGGCGATCATCGATTCCGGCGAACCTGTCGCCTTCGTTCTCGAGCTCAATGCCGGCGCCGTCAAACGACTTGCCATTCGGGCCGGAGATCGCCTCGAAGGCGCTCGAATTCCGCGCCGCTGACCCGGGGCCTACTGCATGTCTCCTTAAATCGACCTCGATTTAAGGACAAAGACATGCAGCAAATCAAAGTGCTACAGCGCCACCAATCGTCAGATGGCTTCCGTCACCGCCTTGTAGTTTGAGGATCGGTGCCTAAATCACCCGTATCGAGACGATTCGATCCGATCGATGATGACTGCGAAGCCTTTTGGGCAGACTTCAACTTAATAAGTTGCTAATGTTCTGCCGAAGACGACAGGAGGCATCTGTGATGATCCGGAATGTGCTTGTTGCCATCGCGGCGGCCGCGGCATTTACCCAAACTGCAATGGCGGCAGACCTTGCGCAGCCGGCTGAGCCGCCGCCAGTGGTCGAAACGCCGCCCGTTTTCGTGTGGACCGGCGGCTATGTCGGTCTTCAAGGTGGCGGCGGCTGGCTGAACGGTGATTTCAGCGCGCCCGGCGGCAATGCCGCGGAAGATTTCAACGGCGGCCTTCTCGGTGCCTTTGCCGGTTTCAACTATCAGCAGGGTGATTGGGTCTACGGCATCGAGGGCGATGTCAACTATAACTGGAACGACAAGTCCGTCGATGTCGGTGGGACCTCGGCCGAAGTCGGCACCGATGTCTCCGGCGCGATACGCGGGCGTGTCGGCTATGTGCTGAACGACAAGGCGCTGCTTTATGGGGCAGGTGGCTGGACCGTCACCCGGGGCTTTGTCGACGTGCCCGGCGTTTCAAAGGAAAAAGAGACCTTCAACGGTTGGACGATCGGTGCCGGCGTTGATTATTCGTTCACCGACAACGTCTTCGGACGCGCCGAGTATCGCTACAACGACTATGGCGACAAGGACATCGGCGGCGTCAATGTCGATCTCGACCAGCACCAGTTCACCGTCGGCGTCGGTGTAAAGTTCTGATCTCAATGACCGAGATGAAGGAAGCGTCGGTCTGTGGCCGGCGCTTCCTCGATTCGTTCATGCGGAGTGCAGCCGGCCCGTCGCGCGATCGGCGACGTCTCCCTGTTTACCTCCGTTCGCGAGATCGAGAATCACACGCATCCCGTCCCTGATGGGCCGTTGCAGCGCCTTGCGTGGGCCGGACTGCAGCCTGAACCGTCCTGCTTCCTCGAGTCGAACGAGCCTGTTGCGCGAAAGGCCGAGTTCCGCCGATAGCAGGCGATCGGTACGCATGCCGATCGGCAACGGCACCGCGAGGACGATCTCAAGCTGGGTGCAGCCGTCAAGCGATTGGGCGAGTACGCGCCTTGTCACGCGGCATTCCGCGAATTCTTCAATCGTGTCCGTGTTTCGGCGAAGCCCCTCGACATCGAACGAGACCTGGCGAATCCAGCCGGAGTCGTTGTTTTGAAGCGCATCGAGCGTCTCGGGCGCGATGTCACAAACAGACCGCCGCTCGAAGATCGGGCGATTCCAGGTACCGTCGCAGTCGGCGCAGCGATAGATCAGCCAGGCATCCAGCCTGCGCCCGTTGGCATTCAGCCGTGTCTTGCCGCTGCATTCGAAGGGGCGTGTTCTGCGGCAGCGGCTGCAAGCAAGCCAGGGGCGCGGAGGAGTTTGTGGTTCAATGGTCCACAGGACCGTCAGTGTGTGAGACATATCGTCTGGTTCTTCCAAATGGAAGTCCATCGAGACGACGGTTTGAGCACCCGTTCCGGGGACACGGTCTGGCAGCGTTTTTAGGTGATGGTTCCGCCTGGCGATGCTTCGCCGGGCTTGAGATCGGCAATGCCATTCCGGTCTCGAACCGTCACCTCAACGAACGCGCAAAAAATCAATCCGATAGCGGCGGGCGCCATCGGGCGTGCGGGGTGAAACTAGCGAGACCGGATCTTACAAAGGCAAAGCCAAACTCCAGGAGAGACAGCACGATGCGGCTGCGTATCCGTTCTATACGACGGGGCCTGCAGCACAAAGTGTAGAGTTGCCATGCGCTCGCGCAATGGTGGCTTTTGCTCGGCATAGGTGAAAATTGGCCACAGGCAATTTCTCTCAGTAAGAGTAAAATGAGGCATCAAACCTCCAGCCTGGGCGGCCGCCGTAGAGGATGGCCGCTTCTTTTTTGGGGGGCTCGCCCATCCGCCTCTGTCTCACCCGGTGCGACTGAGGCTGCGTTCCATTGGCTTCGAGCCGCTTGCGGCCGCTGAAGAAAATGAAGTGACGCGGTTGCGGCCGCTGCGCTTGGCTTCGTAGAGCGCTGCATCCGCCCTGTTGAACAAATCTTCCCACGTACCCTCGTCACCGCCGGCGAAGGCCAGCCCCATGCTGACGCTGAGCGCTATGCACTGGTCGTTGCTGATCACCACGAGCTCTTCGACCGCCCGACGGAGCCGCTCGGCGATCGCCAGCGCCTGTGCTTCGCTCGTCTGCGGGAGGTAGAGGCCGAACTCCTCTCCGCCGAGTCGGGCAAAGCAATCGCCCTTTCTGAGATTCTTCCTGATGAGATCGACAAAGGCGATCAAAGCCTGATCGCCGGCCTGGTGGCCGTGGCGATCGTTGATGCGCTTGAAGAAATCCAGATCCATGACGACGAGGCAGTCGCCGTGCCAGTTCGATCTGGGCAGTTGCGCGAGAAACCAGCGTCGGTTGCAGGCGCCGGTCAGGGCATCGGTGTCGGCCGAACACCGGAGTTCGGCTTCAGCTCTCTCCTTGACGAGGACCAGAGCAAAAAGGGCGATCGCGAAGTGGCAGATGATCGAGAGGAAAAAGGCGTAGGTGGTGGTAATCGGTATGATGCCGGGCTTCACGAGCCCGATCACCACCGCAAGGCAAAGGTTGGCGCCAACGGCCATGGCCGCCGCAAACAGGGCGCGTACCGGCAACGGTTCCCTGCTGCGATCAGATATGACGGCGAGGGCGGAGGCGGCCAGGAAGACAAAGGCGGTGGCGTTGAACACGCTGGCGCGGATGTAATTGACCACATGGAAATGCGTGGCAAGGCCGATTGCCGCGCCCGCGATCGGTATTGAAAGCGCCAGCCAGTCCGTCTTGCGTCGACGACCGGCGCTCAGGCGGCGCACGCCGATCCAGAACAACGCATAACCGCCGATCCCGAGCGTGAAGCTCGAAAGCGTCCACAGATAGGCCGGCAGCAGTTTCTGTTCGCCGTAGCCGGCAAGCGTCGAAGCGAGAGCCAGGAAGAAGAAACCACTTGCGAGAATTCCAAGACCTTCATCGCGCGGCGATTGCCAACGGGCGTAGAGGAAGCAGAACGCACCGACAAGGAACGATGATTTGTGAAGCAAGAGGACGGTAGCGAGATCGAGTTGGGTGTTCATGGGGGAAGATGCTCGGGCGGGCTTGGAAAGGCTGGCACGGCGTGGTTGTGCACCGCTTGGCTCTAACCGCAATGGATTTAGTGATTACTAAATTCGAATGACAAACCGGCATCTTTGTCCCAATTCGGGACATTTCTGTCGGCCGCGGACCGTGGCTGGGCCGAAAGCCGGTTTTTCTTTAGTGCAGGCGTCAACGAAATTTCATGTTGCAGCCCAAGGGCGAACCGTGTATCTCCGGCGCCGTTGGCACGGAGTGTAGCGCAGTCTGGTAGCGCATCTGGTTTGGGACCAGAGGGTCGGGAGTTCGAATCTCTCCACTCCGACCATCGTAACGCCTAGGATGGTGTTCTCGATTTCCCGCGTATCTTCCTTTCGTCGGATGCCGGTGCGTGGCCCTTTTGTACGCGTCGTGCGCGCGACCTGTACGATCTGCCAGCGGCACGCTGTATCGGGCGCAATCCTCCGACTGAAAAGCCAAATTTATCCGGCCGAAAGTCATTCCGTTTTAAATCATTCTGCGTTATGGGAAGACGGAATGTCGGCGCCCATGAATGTTGCCGGCGAGAGTATGGAGCCGTTCGAAACCATGTCCGCAAAGATCTATCGTCCAGCAAAGACCGCCATGCAGTCTGGCAAGGCCAAGACGAATCTGTGGGTGCTGGAGTTTGATCAGGAAAAGCCGCGCACCATCGACCCGATCATGGGTTACACCAGTTCCGGCGACATGAAGCAGCAGCTGCGGCTGACCTTCGAAAATGCCGAGCAGGCCATCGCCTATGCGGAGCGCAACGGCATCGAATACCGCGTGATCGCGCCGAAGGAAGCGACGCGCAAGAACGTGTCCTATCCGGACAACTTCCGTTTCAACCGGATGCAGCCCTGGACCCACTAAGTCCTCCGGCCGCATTCGACGGGCATGGCCCGGGACGGCCCCTTAGCTCAGTTGGATAGAGCACCTGCCTTCTAAGCAGGTTGTCGCAGGTTCGAATCCTGCAGGGGTCGCCAAAAAATCAAGCGCTTAGCGGGCGTTTTTGAAGTTCTACTAGACCCCGTTTACAGCTTTCCCATAGCCGTTTACAGAATTCATTCACGTGATGTTCTTTTCCATCCGCAAAATGACGGCATCGCTGGTCTGCTGGTCCGTCGCCAAATAGTGCTTCTCAAGCACTCTTCCCACCTCTGCAATCGAGTGCCCGGTGATCGACGCGATCTGTTCTGTCGTCGATCCTTCACGTCGCCGTTCGGTGATGAACGTGCCGCGCAGTCGTGGAACGTCACGCCCTCGATCTTCAGCCTGGCGCACTCTTTCCCCCATGACGTCTTGAAGCCGTCCTTCGTCCACGGCCGGCCGCGCGAGTTGTTCAAGATTCGCATCTTGTCCTTTGGCAGCGCGTCGATCATGGCCTTCAGCTTGCTGTGGACCTTCACCCGAACGCGCTTCTTGGTCTTTCCCTGTTGGAACGACAGGTGCGTTCCGTCGTACTGCTTCCATGTGAGGGACAGCAGATCTCCTTGGCGTTGCCCGGTGTGAATCGCCATTTCGAAGGCGAGGAGCATGTGAGCCTTGGCCTTGGCCCGGAACAGAGCGATCAACTCAGGCGTCCAGACGCTTTCCTTGCGTGATCCGGTGTAAAGTCTATCGATTCCGGTGCAGGGGTTCTTTTCGATCGTTTCCTCGTCAATCCCGAACGTGAAGACGCGGGAGAGGGAAAAAGCATTTGGTCGGCTTTCCGCGGGTTGGCTGCAAAGGTGTGATGCCAATTCCGGATCATCGCCTTCATGCCGCGCTGCTGCGTCAGCTTCAGCGGGAGCTTCGGCCATTCCTTGCGGATTTCCTTAAACGAATGCCTGTGGGCGTCCTGCGTCTTCTCTGCCGGAGCCGCGAACGCGGGGCTCTTTTGGAAGGCGTCGATCAGGTCGTCGAGCGTGTTCACTTCGGCAGGGGCACTCTCTGCCCGGTGTCTCAGAAGTTCGGCGGCGAACGCTTCCGTATTCGGTGCAGCCTCCATCTTCGGGCCGCCGCGCCATGCGTAATAGTGGACGCGCACCTCTCCGTTCGCCAGCCGGCGCTTGACCTTATGAATTCCTTTGAGCTTCACGAGCACGTTCTCGGTCTCTCCACGCCTGCCATTCGGACAATGACGAGAAGTCATCCGGCTTCAGGTCAACGGTAGCAGGTTTGTGAATATCTTGGATATCGGGGGAAACACCGACGCGCCTGCCGTCGATCTCCACCCAGACAGTGACACCCTTCGACTTGGCGATATCGGCCATGCGTTTGAGGTCGGCGGCTTTGATTGCTGCTCTTGCCGTCATTCCTCTCCTCCTTGAGCCTGGCGGGCGGCAGGGTTCTTGCGCAGCGCGTTCCGGCTCGTGACCATTGTGTAGCCGTCGGCGAACTTGACGAGGCAGCTATTCATGACCTTGGTGCGGATCAGGACATCGCACGGCTGGCCTTTCCGACCTTGGCGGTCCCAGCGGTAGATGTAGGCGCCGAAGATGTGATCGTGAATTGCGGTCTCAGTCACGGCCGGTATCCTCGGCTTTGGCGTGGAGGGCCTTGGCTGCAGACTGGAACGCGTAGGATTGCGCCAGGTGAGCGGCGGCCCGATCGGCGTCTTCCTCGGATTGCCACATCGCTGTTGCAGTGGCAGCGTAGTCGTCCATTTCGACCGCCGCCTCGATGAAAGCAGCCTTCCGTGCTTCGGCAAGCTCCTCCTGCCGGCGATCATGAAGTATTCGATCAACGCACCCACCGTCGCGGTTGCCTTGACGACATCGCGGATCGGGACAAGTTCCGTCATCTTCTGAAGGAACAGCACAGCCGCCGCATCACTGGCACGGCGCTCCAATTCCCGCCTTAACCGCTCTAGGGCGAATCGACATTCACTGGAGCCAACTCATTGCGGCGACGAGATAGAGGAAGCCTTGGAAGTGAATGGTTCTACGGTCGTAGCGCGTGGCGAAGCGACGAAAGTGCTTCATCCGATTGAAGCATCGCTCGATGCGGTTGCGATGTTTGTAGACGAGTTCGTCGTGGGGGATGATGACCTTGCGCGAGCGGTTTGACGGGATTACCGCCACGGCTCCCATGTCGGCGATCGTCTCACGCAAGGCATGGCTGTCATAGGCTTTGTCAGCCAGAACGGCATCGCCGCTCTGGCCATCCAGAAGAGCCGGCGCTTGCGTGATGTCGCCAACTTGGCCAGCCGTCACAATGAAACGTAGCGGCCGACCAAGCGTGTCGGCCAACATGTGGATCTTGGTGGTCAGTCCGCCTCGGGAACGCCCCAGCGCCTGATCCTTGGCCCCCCTTTTCCGGATGCCGCCTGCTGATGGGCACGAACGATGGTGCTGTCGATCATTAGATACTGGTTGTCACGGTCAGCCGTCAGCGTCTCGAACACCCGCTCCCATATGCCGGCATGACACCAGCGGCTAAAGCGCTTATGCACCGTCTTCCATTTGCCATAACGCTCCGGCAGATCGCGCCAATGGGCGCCGGAACGCAGCACCCAAAGACAGCCATTGATAAACAAGCGGTTGTCCGAGCCGGTGCGCCCGGGATCACCAGCCTTACCAGGCAACAAAGATGCAATCCTGACCCACTGAGCATCGCTCAGTTCATACCGCTTCGCCGCCATGCAAAAGACCCTCGTTCAACACGGTCTCCTATGAATCAGCGATCAACTGATTTGGGAAGCCTGAATGTCGATTGGACCTAGGGGTCTTGCGACGTCCAACGCTCAGTACGGCGCTCCCCTTCGCGAGGCATACCGGAATCTTGCCGCAACACGTGGCGCGGTCGTAGTCGACCTGACTCAGGTTACTGGTCAGATTCTTGCCAATTATGTCACGAGCCCGGATGCATCAGACCCACGCGTTCGCGATAGAATTCATGAAACGCCGTTTGTTTATCGACTTGAGGGCGATGTGATTGGGCGGGCTATCGCTGGCGACATCATCCGAAAGTCAACCGCATCTATTGACGCCGTTCAGTTGCCGATCAGGTATTTCGCAAACAGCTGGTCATCCAGCCTTCGCACGCCGTATGTGACGGTGGACGAGAACAGGGTCGTGCAGGTCGAGGGCATTCTGGAGGCTGGAACCAAGGCTGATGGCACCGCTATCATTTCGTTCCCGACGAATCTGCGGCCGGCCCGCGTCCGGACGTTCTGGACGACATCGGTGCGAAATAGTGACGGTAGGCAGACACGCGTAAAGTTGGAACTGGTGACCAGCGGGAATGTGCTCATCTACGGCATGCCGTCGGACGACAACTACATCTTTCTCGACGCGATCAGGTTTCAGGCGCCTTAATCGTCGATTGACTTAGCTTGGCTAGTGGCAATATACCAGCGTCACTCTATTTGGAGTTGCTAATGGCCAATCCCTTTTTCGAAGCGCTTACCGGTAAATCAAAAAACTTTCCTGAAGAAGTCTGCTTTGATCTTCACGGTATCGCTGGTCATGAGAAAAGGCTCACCTTCTCTCATGTTCACGACAGGATTTCATCTACAGCTCAAATGTACATTGAGAATGGGGTGGCCAAGGGCGATATCGTACTTATTTTCGCCCAGCACAGCGAGGGTATGCTGCTTGCATTCTTCGGCGCGCAGTGGATGGGGGCAGTCCCGGCATTCATGCCTCCACCAACAATTAAGCAGGACGTAAGTGCTTGGGCCAAGGGCCATAAGCGGTTGATCGACCGTATTCAACCGCATCTGGTTGTGAGTGAGCCGTCGTCCTTGGAGCATGTTAAGGCGCTGGGCGTTGACGTGATTGTCTCCACAGACGAGATCGAGGTATTCCAGACGCCGAAGCGTCCCACGGCGGTCCCGGTTGACCTTGATAATATCGCGTTTCTGCAGCATTCGTCCGGCACAACCGGCTTGAAGAAAGGAGTGACCGTCACCTATCGTCAGTTGCTTTCGCAGCTGGATGTTTACGGGGATGCGATCGGCATCGACGATACGTCGAATGTTATCTCTTGGTTGCCCATCTACCATGATATGGGGCTTGTTGCTGCGACCTTGCTGCCAATGCGGAAAGGGGTGCCGGTACGGTTGATCGATACGTTTGCATGGCTATCGAACCCAGGTGTGCTGATCTCGCTTTTGGAGAAGCATCCAAACGCCTATTGTTGGTTGCCAAACTTCGCCTTCAACTATCTGGCCAAGCGCGCTCGGCTGGATTTATCTGAAAATGCACTATCGGGGGTGAGGGCGGTCATCAACTGCTCTGAACCTTGCAAGCAAGACGACATGCATGCCTTCGAAACTCGCTTCGGTCCACACGGGCTACCGGCGAACGCGGTGCAGATTTGCTACGCAGCCGCTGAGTACGTGTTCGCGATTGCGCAGACGCCGCGACGAGCGCCAATCACAGGTCTGCTGGTAGACGCGCATATCTTGGAATCTGAAAGGCGCGTAGTTGTGGCGCACGAGGCGACTGACCGCTCGAAGGTCATCATGCCAGTGGGTATGCCAATCGAAGGGGTGGACATCAGGATTGGTGATAATCTGCAAGATGGCAACGTTGGAGAGGTAGTTATTCGCGGGCCTTCGATGTGTGGCGGCTACTTCCGCAACGAGGAGACTACGAAGCGGAAGTTCGTCGATGGCTGGTATCAAACGGGCGATCTCGGCTTTAAGTATGAAGGTGTTCTCTACATCACCGGCCGCGTCGATGATCTCATAATCGTTCGCGGAAAGAATCTGTACGCGCATGATATAGAGCAGCTTGCATCTACCATTCCCGGCGTTAAACCCGGGCGCACAACGGCTTTTGGCGTCGACGATGCGAGCGGCACACAACAACTTATACTTGCGGTAGAGGCGACCGGCGAAGTGGCCGTGAGGGCGCTGAAGGCAGAGATCATCGGGCGCATCAATGACAGTTTCGGAATTGCTCCCGCTCATGTCGTTGCGGTGCGGGCAAACTCACTCGTGAAGACTACCAGTGGCAAGATCTCACGATCGGAGAATCGGAAGAATTACCTCACCAGGTCCATGGACTTGGCTGAACTCGATTTTGAGGGAAGTAGGCTTTGATGACAGACGCATTCGTGGACGCGGTTCGAGCGACATTTCCACTTTTCGAGGGCGAGCTGACGCGAGATATGACCGCAGCGGACGTTCCTGGATGGGATTCGTTCGGACATGTGCAAGTCATGTTCGAGTTGGAGGACAGGCTCGGGGTCAAGATCGAACCCCAGGCGGCTCTAATATGCCAAACAGTTGGCGAACTCGCAGATCTCGTTGGGGCCTAGTCAGAGAGTGACGCTGCCTCTTGTCATTTTCGATGGCAACTGCCAAGGGCAGCATCTTGCTGCCATTCTGACCGCGAGCAAAATTGCGGACTGCTATGCCGTCGGGCAAGATCTCGGCTTCTTGCTGAGTTTTCTCGGAGTTGGCTGTCGATATATTGATGAGTCGATGGCACACAACTTGATTGAAGAAGCCAGATCGCAAGGCCGTTGGGTCGTGCAGGGCACTCAGTCAACGCCGATGTCTGATCAGTTGATGATGAGCTATAGCGCTCTCGTCGATCAAGTAATTAGGTATCCCCATCTTCAGTTCTACGCGGCCTCGCCAAGTGAGGCGCTCTCTCGATTTGGGCCTAAGGCAACGCCACTCCGCATGCTCAGCATGGATCTGAGCATAATTGAGATGTGTCAAAAGCGGTCGGGCACGAAAGTCGATTTCGCCGGCTACATCAGGAGTAACGCACCTCAGCGATCTCTCTTTCATACTGCTCTACATCCGAATGGCGAAATCACCGCGATGATGGTGAGATCGTTTGTCCAGCAGCTCCCAGGAGACTACGACTATCTGCTGGGCTACATAGAATGGTATTTGAGGCAAAGCGAAGGGATCAATTGCCTTACTTACCACCCTGTATCCCAATCGCTGCTCAACGAGCTTGGCTTTGATTGGGGAGAATCCTACGACGCATATCGATCTATGCTGGAGGCGCGGCGTTCTGGCGATTGGGGCGCGCTGATCGACCGTGAGGCGTTCTACGTAAGTAAGTTTCCGAATGATACGTTTACATGGATGTCGCTGATGCAAGCGCATGCTGCTATCGGCACTCTTGAGAACGGTAAGCGCTGCCTTTCATCACTGCTCGATCTCTCGCCTGGGTATCTTTATGCTTGGACCGATGGGCTTGGCCTGCTTCACAAGCATAATGACCAAACGGGCGTATTGGAGCTAATCCAGCGTGCAAAAGACTTCTTCATTGACCAGCGAATGCTGTCGCAAGTGATGGCGTATTTCTGTCTGAGTTCAGGGCGCTACGAGGAAGCGGAAGCACACGGGCGGAATTATCACTCTAGAACGCCGGATCGAGCGGACGCTCTTGTTCCTTGGCTCAAGGCGCTGCTTGCATTAGGCCGCACCGACGAGGTTAAGCGCGTCGTCGATTACGAGGTGTCCATCGCTGGCGTGGCTAGAATGGCTGATATCCGCGCAAATTTCAGCGGTTGGCCCGATCTTAAGGCGTATTTGCCCGCTGAATAGCCAAGTTCCCCTGACGACTGGCGTGTGGTGCTCTGCGGCTGTGGGGAGCACCGGACTTCACACTATCGCCGCAACTCGAGGCGCGATCATTGTGGATACGACGCAAGGGACGGATCAAATTCTCGCCGACTACGTCACAAGCCCCGATGCCTCAGACCCTCGCGTTCGCGACAGGATACATGACACACCGTTCACGTACCGCCTGATCGGTCGGGCCATCGCACGTGCGATCAGCCGCGACATCATTCGAAGGGCTTCGCCCCAGATCGATGCTATCCCACTACCATCTCGCTACTTCCACAGCGGGTGGTTTTCCAGCATCAGGACGCCCCATGACGGCAAACAAGGAGCGCGAAATTCAACTGGAAGGTATCCTTGAGGCGGGTACGAAGGCGGAAGCAATCCTCTCGCTCCCAAGTAACATGCGTCCAAGCAGGCTGCGGGTGTTCCGGTCGACTTCGGTCGGCAACAGTGACGGCCGACAGACGCGGGTAAAGATCGAAGTGAACGTGGGTGGGTCAGTACGCATCTATGGGATGCTGTCAGACGATGATTACGTCTTCCTCGACCCGGTGCGGTACCAGGCGGCATAATGATAAATTGCCCCCACGCGATTGCAGAACGTGGGGGCAAGATGGTCAGGCCGGTTCGAGCCAGGTGATGAAGCTCGACGTCGAGGGGCGATAGCTCGGTACCCGCCTTACTACCGCAAAGTGCTTGGCAAGTTGCTCCGCCCACCATTCCGGAGGCTCGACTGTGCAGTGCGCGTTCTCGCCGTTCGGCAGGATCGCGACCGCTGGGATGTTCGAGATGTTGAAGAACACCTTTTCGCTGATCGACGCGATGCGCGCGATGAAGCCGTCGACGTCCTCAAGCGGGATATGCTCAAGCACATCGGTGTTGATCACGACGTCTGCCTTGTCTACCGGGAACTGGTTGAATTGCTCAATCGCAGGGTCATATCTGAAAGCCTGGGCCCCGAAATCTCTGGCAAGCCAGTCGACCAGTTGGGACTGCCCGCATCCGAAATCGAGAATCGTGTTGATAGGGCCAAGCTCTTTCAGCCACGGCGTAATGAAGTCGATCTGCTTTTCTGAGGAGGCGCCGTATTTCTCGCGAGCGTGGAGAATCCGGTACTGTTCAATGAGTTCTTCGCGCCTAGTCAGCATAGTCTCTCCTAATTCGCCAATTTCGCTCGTTTACAATCGAGAGACAGAACGCCTCTTCAGCTTGGTAATTGTGTGGGCCGATGTGGGGCGCCTCAAGGTATGTTGACGTGGTGCGCTTGAAGTCGAACCCGTAAATGTTAACGCTCTGGCTACCAAAGGTGGAGACATAGTCAAGGACCATAGCACCAACGCTGGGGCGGGCTCCGAGCTTTGAGTGCAGCGTTTCCCATCGTTCCAGCGAATAGAATTCCAGCTCGAGGTCGCCCGGAGCCTCGTCTCGCAGCTTCGGTGACATCCAGATGAGCTTGTCAGCGCCGAATTGGTCATAGATGTCTGCGATCTGGGGGAAAACTGAAAAGGCGAGAATGCTCGTCCGCCGCCCTTGTTTTTCGGGGTTAGTTGGCAGTCCTCGATTCATCCGGATGATCACCTCGTGATCATCGATTTCCAATCCATGGTTCGCGTCTAAAAGCGACGCGGCGTTCCCCACGATCGCGATGCTTCGTGCATCGGTTAGCATTCCGCCCTCTCTATCATTCTATTCGTGGCCAATCAAATCCTATGGGGGCGACCGCAAGTCAATAACTGGGTCCCTCTGACCCAATAGATAGTTTCCAACAATCAAAGGATCGCCACATGGCTCGGGATCATTCCCGTCGCTGGTCGCCTTTGCCTGCCAACTCCCTCCCAACAATCAGGAGTAACCGATGAGCGTCATCACCGCTCAGCAGGTTCGCGATGCCTCGAAGGGCAAAGTGAACGAGAGCAACCTCGCGTCCGTGCTTGTGGCACTGGACAAATACGGCAGCAAGTTCGGCATGGATCGGCCGCACCGGCTCGCTCAGTACTTCGCGCAGCTGATGCACGAAAGCGGCGACTTCCGGTACGACCGGGAGATCTGGGGCCCGACGCCGGCGCAGCAGCGCTATGATACCAGGACCGATCTCGGCAACACGCCGGAGAAGGATGGCGACGGCTACCTTTACCGCGGCCGCACCGGCATGCAGTTGACGGGCAAGGACAATTATGCCCAGTACCGCGAATGGTGCCGTTCCGCCGGCCTCGATTGCCCAGACTTCGTCAAGGATCCGGACGCGGTCAACACCGACCCTTGGGAAGGCCTTGTTCCCTTGTTCTATTGGGACACCCGCGGGCTGAACCGCTGGGCCGACGAGGGCGACGCCGAGACGATCACGAAGAAGATCAACGGCGGCAAGAACGGCTTGGCCGATCGCTTCGACCGGCTCGCCCGGATCTCGCTCGTCCTCCTCGGCTATCGCGCCGACAACGTCCGGCAGTTCCAGGCTGACCAGCGCCTTGAGGTCGACGGCGACGTCGGCCCAAAGACCAGGTCGGCAATGCACAAGGCGCTCGTGGCGCTCACTCCGGGTGAGGCGGCTCGTCCGGAGGTGAAGGTCGCGCCGGTAACCGAAGAGAAGCCGGTACCGGTTCCCGTCCCGGTTACGCCGCCGAGCCTCGATGCGCCGTGGTGGAAGTCGAAAGAGGTGGTCGTCCCGGCCGTCAGCGGCGGCGGCGCGTCGATCCTCACCGCGATCGGCGGCATACCTTGGCAGAACCTTCTTATCCTCCTGCTCGCGCTCGGTGGCATCGCCGGCTTACTCTACTGGCGGAAGGACGCCGATCGGAAGGCTGTGGCGAAGCAGGTCGAGAGGATGGCGTGATGTTCAGCCGTATCTCTCTGGCCGCTGGGGCTGCTGCCGGCGGCCTTGTCGTGTTCTTCGCTATGCAGGCGGTCAACGCTGTCTGGCTGCTGCCTGTGGCGAGGTATGAGGGCAGGGCGGCCGAGCGCGTCGAAGCCCAGGCAGCCACCAACAAAGCAATCGGAGAACTGACCAATGCAGCGGATCGCGCTCGCGTTAATCGTCGCCTCTGCCTTGAGCGCGGCTGGCTGTACCTCAACGGGACGGGTCAATGCGTCGAAAGAGCAACTCAACCTAACGGCTAGGGCGGTCGTCGGGACTTCGCTTATCGGCGCCCGCGGCGCGACGCCGGCAGACCAGGACAAGATCGACGACACAGTGGCGGGCATATGCGGTGCCCGCGTCTGGACCAAGGAAGAGTGCAGCGCTCACGACGCTGCGCGGTGATCATCAAAATTTGCATACGAGGGGCAGAATGGGACTTGAGGATCAGCCAATGGAATTCCCGAAGCGCGCGCAAAAGCTCGAATGGAACCTGAACACGATCATCCAACTCGTGACGCTATTCGGCATGTGCGTCGGCGGCGTCACGATCTGGGTGAACAAGGGCAGGGACATCGAGGAGCTTCAGAAGTGGCGCAGTGCCATGGAGGCGAGGAGCGAAGAGCGTTTCCGCGTGCTCGAATCCGAAGTGAGGAAGATCGACAATCTCGCCTACCGTGTGGCGACGACCGAGCAGTCGACGACATCGACGGCGAGCGCCATCAAAGACCTGCAGGGGCTTCTCAGCCTCCAGGCCGTCGTCCTTATAGCGATTGAAGATCTTGTAGCCGGTCTTGCGCGAGATGCCGAACTCCCGGCACACATCGCTCATGCCTTCGCCCTCAAGCAGCCGGGCGACAAATCGTAGACGTTCCTCCATCACCGAAGTCTCTTTCCACGGCATCAACACCTCCCGCAAAAAGCGAAAAGTGTCACCCATGTCTTCGGTACGAAACGTCACCTATCTCTCAGGTCGGGCAAATCGTCTGTTCTTCAACGGAAATTCGAGAGACCTCCCTCCAGTTGGGCGGGGTAGCCTAGGTCGCATCCGATTCCAGCGACTCTACGAAATGGATCACCTCGCTTACCGTCTTGTCGTTCCAGATGTCGTTGTGACCCGAGCGCTCGCCAACCAGCATCTGCTTGGGTTCAGCAGCGATGCGATAGAGCGCCTCGCCCGAAGACAGGGGAATGCTGTCGTCCAACCGTCCGTGAATGAAAAGCTTTGGCTGTTTCACCGCCGCTATCTTGAGGTCGGAGCGGAAGGAATCCTTGATGAGAAGCGAGACCGGAAGGAATGGGTAGCGCGCCTGGGCGACCGACTGAACCGACAGATAGGGCGAGACAAGGATCATGCCGGTTGCCGGTCTTTGTGTCGCCGTGTTCACGGCGACGCCGGTGCCAAGCGACCGACCGAGTACGACGATGCCCCCTTTGACGCGAGACGCCAGCCAGTCGAACGCCGCGATGCCGTCGGTCAGCAGACCGTTCTCGCTTGGTGAACCGGTGGATCCCGGATAGCCGCGATAGGAAATCGCGAGCAGTCCAATGCCCCGCGCGGCCAGGGCCTGTGCGAGAAAGCCGTAGTTGTCGACCCGATCGCCATTCCCGAAAAAGAGCAGCACACTGGGCCTGTCGGGGTTGCCTTCGCTGTAAAGCCCGTGCAGCGTCTCGCCATCCGGCGTCTTGACGGAGACATTCTCGCCCCAACTCGCTCGCTCAGGCGCGGCAATGTCTTCGGCCCCGGGGTAGAGAAGCGTGCGTTGCGAAAGATAGATGAAGCCGAGAAGCAGAAGATAGGTCGGGACCGCCGATAGCAGCAAGATCAGCAGAAGTCTTGGGATGTTCATGACGTCATGCCCGGCCGTAGAGAGAGAAAAGACGACGGCAAATGTACTGTGGTTTCAGCGGGATTGCGAACTGGCTGGAAGAGCGCGTGGATATTTTTCACTGATGTCCGGCCAAAATTATAAAAGGCGGACATCTGGTCCCATGCCTTGCCGGTTCTCGATCTCAATCAAGCTGGATTGAGGTCTCCGATGTTGAATGCGGTCAAGGCCGGATTCGGCGTTCACCTGCAGCGCTTGCACTTGCGCATAAAAAAACGGGCCGGTGGATGACTCCGACCGGCCCGTTCCGGCAAAAGGCGGAAAGGGGAACGTCTCTGCGCGGGGCTGCAGCGCCGCGCGTAGGGAGATCGATACGGTCTGATAATGCCCGAATGCCATTTCCAGAATTGACATTTATCGCTCAAAATTTGACATTTCCCGCATGCCTTCCGATGGACGTCTACAATCTGTGATCGAAGTTTCCGTCGTCATCCTGCCGGAGTCGTCGATCATGTCGCTTGCGTCGGTGCTGGATCCGATGCGTGCCGCCAACCGCATCTCTGGACGCGACGTGTTTCGCTGGAGGCTGCTTTCGGCCGACGGAAAACCGGTGACGTTGACCTGCGGCGTGCCGATCGTGGTCGACGGCAAGTTCGCCCAGCCACTTGCCGGCGACGCATTGCTGGTGATCGGGGGCTTCAACCTCGATCGGCATGTCGGCAAGAAATTCATCGGAATCCTGCAGGAGGCCTCCCGGCATTTCGATATCATAGCCGGCATCGAATCAGGCTGCTGGCTGCTCGGGCGGACCGGCCTGCTCAATGGCCGCAGGGCAACCGCCCATTGGGAAGAACTCGAGGATTTCAGCCAGGCCTTTCCGGCCTTGACCGTGCTTGGCGATCGCTTCGTCGCCGACGGGAAGTTCTGGACGTCAGGTGGTGCCTCGCCGACCTTCGACATGATGCTGCACTGGATCACGCAAAGGCTGGGTTCGGCGCTGGCGCTCGATGTCGCCAGCATCTTCGTCTATGACCAAACGCACAGCGCCACCGATGTCCAGCCATTCGTATCGCTCGGGCGGATCGAGACGCGCGACCCGGAACTTGCAGACGCGATACGGCTGATGGAGCGCACGCTCGAGCGCCCGTTGACGATCGCAGCCTTGACGAAGCGGCTCTCGATTTCGCAGCGCAAGCTGGAGTTGCTTTTTGCGCGAGGGCTATCGACCAGCCCCGGCGCCTACTATCTTCGGCTCCGCCTCCAGGTCGCACACCGTCTGGTGCGCGATTCCGGCAGCCCGATCCGCGAGATCGCGCTTCGTTGCGGCTTCGACAGCCTGTCCGCCTTTTCCCGCGCCTACAGCCGCGAATATGGGATGAGCCCATTGAAGATGCGTGCGACGCGGAGGGCGGCTGCGGCGTAGCGGATTTGCTGGGTGGGTGAATGCCGCCTGCGGCACCGCGCCTGTGCAAAGATCGATGGCGCGCTTTGAATTTGCGATCACAGGAGACCTGCAGCCGTGGCAATCAGACTACGGGTCACGACAGGTGCTAGTGAACGGTGTGTGGCGGCTCGTCGGTAAATGCCTGGATACCGTCTCGCTGGACGGTCGCAATGAACTCCTCAAAGGCTTCTCGATCGGTGGGGAAGGGCTCCTCCCACGTGGTGGAGAAGCCTTCCTCGTCGATCACCTCGAGTACCCAATCGAGATTCGTGCCCGCCGGCCGATAGATCCGCAATTCGACGATGACGCCATCGTCACTGAACTGGCCAGAAAAATCCGAGTATTCGTAGGTCTGCTCTTCATCAGTCATGTCAGCAGTGTAACACGCTTGATAGAGGACGTCTCTTGCTGTTCGGCAGTTGTCGCTGGCCCGGCGCGCAACGATGCTCGCCGTTGCTGGCACCTTTGCTCTCGTCCTACTAGCGGTATGTCCCGCCTGGATAGCGGCTTATCGACGACGAAAAGCTGCCGAATGGCTCGGCAGCACCATCCATAATCCGGACGCCGACCGCCAAGCGAGAGACGCATGGCGGCCAGGTTGTTTGCTATCGCAAGGGTTTCTTGCCAGTTTCGAAGTTACGCGCGCTGCAGGAAAGACGCTGTTCGCTTCGGGAGGCGGCCGTTATCGGCAGCGCGCTTCGTATCGGCGGCCATAGCGATCGCGATAGATGCAGTAGCCTTCGCGCTCACGGGAACGACCGATGAGGTTGCCCATGATGCCACCGGCCACGGCACCGATCGCCGCGCCGCCCCAACTGTCACTTACGACGCCTCCGATGATGGCGCCCGTGCCGGCGCCGATGGCGGTCCCTTTCTCAGTCTGCGTGCAGGAAGCAAGCGTACCAACTATTCCAATCGCAATGATAAGCTTTTTCATGCCTTTCACCCCTTTGCTACAAATCAACCCGGGAGTTCACCACTCTGCATCCTTAGCGTGAGGTTCAGCATCTACGCAACGCGCGCAATTGTCGATAGGGGTGATGCCGGGGGGCAAGCGGATCGCTGGCATTCACGCAATCGGACAACCGAAGCCCTCCAGCCGTCGATCCCGTCAACCGGTTGTAGACCTTGTTAGCGCAGCGGCGGTTATCGCCGGTAGCCTTGCCCGGTGACGGCCGACGATCGGCCCATAACGTAGCCGATCGTAAGCGCGCGGAAGCCGACGGTGAGCATTAGGCCGGTTGCGGTGCGTGGGTGATCGGCGGCCCCGACAGCGGACAGCGCCTGCCTTACGGCGCACGGCATCAGCAGGCGATTCATTCGGTTTCCGGCAAGGCCCGCTTCAGATTTTCCGCACGTCGTGCGTCTCTGGCTGGCCAGGGAGGGAACTGTCGACCTGACGGGAACGTTCCGTAATTGCACGTTAGCGTCGCCCGGCACCGCTCATAGGGGCGGCGCCAGCGGTGCCAGGCTACCAGCCGTGCGGCTTGCGTATTCATCGGCGGTTCAGGCTGAATAGCCCAAAATAATTACAAGATAGGAGGAATCACGATGAAAAAGCTCTTATCCGCCTTCGCAGCGATTGGTTTGGCTGCGTCTTTCACCGTGCCGCTGAGCGCTGCTCCGATTTTCGTGCCCAAACCCGAGCAAGTACAGGCCGGCACTGTCGATCAGGTCAGTCACCGGAGCCATCGTCATTGGCGCGCCGATCGCCGGTGGCATCATCGTTGGGATAGGCGGTACGCTTGGCGTTCATGTCACTACTACGGCAGGTGCTATCCGCGGCATTACGGGTACTATCGCGGCTATGACCGCGGGTACTATGGCTACTATGACCCGTACCGCTACCGTCGATCTGGCGTCACCGTCTATTTCGATTTCTAGCGTGCCGATCGCGATTGGCGCCTGAATCAGCGGGCTGCTTCTGTCCCCGACAGACCTCTGCGGCTGCTCGAGCGTTCGCTGTAATGTCCAACCTCTCGATCTTTGCCGATCGGGAAGCGCCGCTTTGTCTTTGGCGGATGCCGGCCGCGACGGCCCGTCCGCTATGCCAACCAGTTGCCCGGAGCGGTCGAGGCGATGATCGTCTCCTGCAAGAAGGAGAAGCCGCATTGGGGTGCCAGGAAGATCCGGGAACTGCTGGTGAAGCGCCTGGCCGGCGACGTGCGGGTGCCGTCAAAGAGTACGGTGCATGCCGTTTCGATCGACATGGTCTGGTCGCCCATGCCCGCAAGCGGCAACGGCACCGGGCCGAAGGTACGGCCTTGTCCCATATGTGGACGGCTCCCATTTGCAAGTGTTTTCTGCAGATAATTTTGATCGGATCGCTTGCTTCCATATGTGCGGCCTTTGGGTGTGGCCGCACATGACCACTGGCCAAGATGGTTTCCGCGACGCGAGTTCCAAGCAGTATTTCGACCTTTAACGGCCATTGGGACAAACGGAGCATCACGCGTCTTGGATCGATCGATCACACCATCTGCTTCCTTCTTGCAAGTTCACGCATCAACTCAATACAGCAGCGGTCATTCTCTGCTCATCGTGATGGCCGATCTGTCATGCCGCCAGCGCTGCGGCCTCCTGCGGGATATCTTGGGGTTGTCTTCGGTACGCTTCCCCGCTGACCATCAGCTTCCAGGCGATCCGGGCGATCTTGTTGGCCAGCGCCACCGCAACGAGTTTTGGCTTCTTGCGTTGGAGGAGCTCAAGGAGCCAGGGAGAAGCATTCTTACTCCGACCAGTGCGAACCGGCTGAAGAACAGCGGTTGCACCCGCCACCAGCACACTTCGTAACATCTCATCACCGGCGCGGGTGATCACACCGAGCCTGACTTTGCCCGCCGTCGAATGATCTCTTGGCGTCAGGCCGATCCAGGCGGCAAAATCACGTCCGGATTTAAACATCGCCGGGTCGGGGGTTTTCATCATCAGAAGCGAGGCGCCGATCGGTCCGACACCAGGGATTTCCGCCAGCCGTTTGCTGCATTCATCAGCGCGATGCAGGGCCATCAGCTGTCCATCGACGGTTTTGATCTCGGCAAGCAGCTCGCGATATTCCTCACCCTGCATGGCGAATAGCTCGCGTGCCAGTTCCGGTAGAGACTGATCGGTGGCGATCCGCTCCAGCAATGGTTCGATCCGGCAGATGCCCTTGGCGGCGATGACACCGAACTCCATCGCAAAGCCGCGGATAGCATTAGCAAGCTGGGTGCGATTGCGGATCAATCTTTCCCTCACTCCGACCAGCATCAAGGCTGCCTGCTGATCGGCGGTCTTCACCGGCACGAAGCGCATGGTCGGCCGGCTCATCGCCTCACACAATGCCTCTGCATCTGACGCATCGTTCTTGCCGCGCTTGACATAGGGTTTTGCCAGTTGCGGCGCGATCAGCTTCACTTCGTGCCCGAACGAGCTTAGCAACCTCGCCCAGTGATGCGAACCGCCGCACGCCTCAAGCGCAACAGTGGTCGGCGGCATCTTCTCGAAGAACTTCACCATTTCCCTGCGTGACAGTTTCTTGCGAAGCACCGGCAGCTCGCTCGCATTCACACCATGCAATTGGAAAACGTTCTTTGACGTATCCATACCAATTCGAGTAATCTGTTCCACGGACGGTCTCCCTCGATTGAGCTTTCAACGAACTCATTCTGGCACATTCGATGCCGTTGGGAGCCGTCCACTTCAACAGGCATTGCGGCCCAACGATCTTTGGTGTGCCGATTTCAAGGGCGAGTTCAAGCTCGGTGACGGCCGATACTGTTACCCCCTTGACGGTCACCGACAAGGCATCCCGTTACCTTCTCGCCTGCGAAGCCTTCGAGTCGACGCGCGAGCCGGGCGTCTTCGACGCCTTCCGGCGATTGTTTGCACAGTGCGGCCTGCCCATCGCGATCCGCAGCGACAATGGGCTCCCCTTCGCCTCGCCAAACGGGCTCTACAATCTGTCGAAACTATCGGTATGGTGGCTGCGGCTCGGCATCACGCTGGAGCGCATCAGGCCGGGCCGTCCCCAACAAAACGGCCGGCATGAGCGCATGCACCTGACGCTGAAGCAGGAGGCAACCAAGCCACCCGGCCAAAACATCCTCCAGCAGCAGGCCCGCTTCGATGCATTCGTCAGCGAATTCAATCAGGAGCGCCCCCACGAGGCGCTCGACATGCAGGTGCCCGCCAGCCTCTATGTCGCATCCGCAAGACCCTACCAGGGACTGCCGGAGATCAACTACCCCTTCCACGATCGAGACGCACTCGTCACCAATTGCGGCCGCATCTGCATCTACCGCAAGAAGATCAACATCTCGACCGTGCTGGCCGGACAGAAACTCGGAATCAAGGAAGTCGACGACGGCATTTGGCTCGTCAGCTTCATGCACTATGATCTGGGATATATCGACCTGGAGCAGAGGACCTTGCAAACCATCGACAATCCGTTCGGCACGAGATTGTCACCCATCTCTTAGGGACAAACTGTTACCTATGTCTCCGGGTCGGACAGAAAACCAGTGGTGAGCGCGCAGGGATTCGAACCCTGGACCTACTGATTAAAAGTCAGTTGCTCTACCGGCTGAGCTACGCGCTCCCTGGCCGCGGCCGTGAAGCCCGGCGGAAGTGGGCGGACATATGCACGCGTGTTTCCTGTCGGTCAACCTAAAAATTGCGGGTTTTGCGAAGAAACCGTGCATGGCGCAATGATCGCCAAAAGGTGATTGGTATCATCGTGATCCTGCGGCTAAGGAATGGCCCAAATGCCGCATGCCGGAGTTCTTGCCGTTGTCGATCGCCGATATTTCCATCTGGACCGCCATTCTTGCCGGCGCCCTGTCGTTCCTTTCCCCCTGCGTTCTGCCACTGGTGCCGCCCTATCTTTGTTACATGGCCGGCGTTTCGGTCGACCAGTTCCGCGGCGGTGATGCGGCGACGATCGGCAGCACCCGGCGCGCGGTCCTGCCGGCAGCACTTCTGTTCACGCTCGGCTTCGCAACCGTCTTCGTGGCGCTCGGGGCAGGGGCCTCGTCGATTGGCATGCTGCTGCGGCAGCACATGGATCTCTTGTCGCGCATCGGCGGCGTGATCATCATCGTCATGGGCTTGCATTTCCTCGGTGTGTTCAAGATCGGCTTGCTCGCGCGCGAGGCACGCTTCCAGGGCGGCGGCAAGCCGGCGACGCTCTCTGGCGCCTATATCATGGGGCTTGCCTTCGCCTTCGGCTGGACGCCGTGCATCGGTCCGGTGCTCGGCACGATCCTCGGCGTCGCCGCTGCGCGCGACACCGTGTCCGACGGCGCCATGCTGCTTGCCGTCTATTCGCTCGGGCTTGCCGTTCCGTTCTGGATCGCCGCCGGTTTCTCCGGCGCCTTCATGCGCTTCCTGTTCCGCTTCCGCCGCCATCTCGGCCTTGTCGAGAAGCTGATGGGCGGGCTCCTCGTGCTTGCCGGCCTTGCATTCCTCTTCGGTTTCATCAGTTCGGTGGCCATCTGGTTCCAGCAGACCTTCCCGATCCTGATGAAAATCGGCTAGGGCATTCCCTCGTATCTCGGAATCACTTTTCGCTGGGGCCGGCCTAATCGCCAGGTCGATTTCCGGGCTAGAGCATCCCGTTTTCAAGTGGAATCACCTGCAGCGGAAAGATGCTCTGGAAACAGTGCCTTCATTTGAATGCAGGGTGCCGCAGGCGCGCGAAGGCCCCACGCTGGCGCGGGGAAGTGAAAGATGCGAGGGGAAAGATGACGGAAATCGCGGGGCTGGTGCTGCCGTTCTTCGGCCTGATCTTTCTCGGTTATCTGACGGCGCGCTTCGTCCATCATCCGGGCGAGGCGATGGGTTGGCTCAACACCTTCATCATTTACCTCGCTCTGCCGGCGCTGTTCTTCAAGCTGGTGTCGCGCACACCGATCGAACAGTTGGCGCGCGCCGATTTCATCCTGACGACCGTCGGTGCGACCTACATCGTTTTTTCGCTGATCTTCCTCATCGGCGTCCATGTGCGGCGCAATTCTATTGCCGAGGCGACGATCCAGGGCTTTGGCGCCGCCTACGGCAATATCGGCTATATGGGGCCTGGACTGGCGCTTCTTGCTCTCGGTGATGCGGCCGCAGTGCCGGTGGCGCTGATCTTCAGTTTCGAGAATGCAGCGCATTTTGCCGTCGCGCCGGCGATGATGGCGATATCAGGGGGCCGGCAGGAAAGGCCGCTGGCGCTCGCCGCAAGCGTCGCGCGCAAGATCATCCTGCACCCGTTCATCCTTGCGACGCTTGCCGGTGTCGTTGCCGCCTTCTTCGCGGTGCAGCCGCCGGTGCCAGTTCGGCGGCTTATCGATTACCTCGCCCAGTGCGCAGCACCGTGTGCGCTTTTTGCCATGGGCGTGACGTTGGCGCTGCGGCCGATCAAGCGCATTCCCGTCGAGATCGGCTACATCGTTCCGGCGAAGCTGCTGTTGCATCCGCTGGTCATGTTCACGGCCATGAGCCTGACCGGGAACTACGATCCGATCTGGGTGCAGACGGCAGTGTTGCTCGCCGCGCTGCCGACGGCGACGAATGTCTTCGTCATCGGTCACCAGTACGGTGTGTGGCAGGAGCGCGCCTCGGCGACGATTCTGATCACCACGACGCTTTCGGTGGCGACTGTCACCGGCCTGCTTTATCTCATCCGCTCAGGCGCTCTTCCGCCCGATCTTTTCCCGTAGGCTGTCCTTGAGGGCGTGAAGCGCGCTGCCGGGGTGAATGCCTTCGCGCATCAGCAGGCTGCGAAGCGGCCCGACGGCGGAAAGCACATGCAGTCCAAGCGCGCGCAGCGCCTGCACCGGCAGGAAGCCGGAAAGCAGCGAGCGATTGAGAAGATCGACGCTCGCAGTGCGGCTGACAATATCCAGCCGGCGGCGACTGTCGAAGCGGTCGCCAATATCGTCGGCAAGCGTCTCTCCCTTCGATGCACCGATGAGATCGACGAGCGTCATCACGTCCCGCAGGCTGAGATTGAGCCCCTGAGCCCCGATCGGCGGAAAGGCGTGCGCCGCTTCGCCGAGAAGGACGACGCGGCCCTTGCCGAAGCGTTGTGCCGTCATGCCGGAAAGCGGGAAGGATTGTGGCGCGCCCTCCACCGTCACCTTGCCGAGAATCGATTGCATGCGGTCCTCGACCGCGCGGGAGAGTGCGGCAAGGTCGAGCGTCAGCGTTTGCGCAGCATCGTCGGGTTTGCGCACCCACACGAGGCTGGAGCGGTTGCCGGGCAGGGGAACCTGGGTGAAGGGGCCGCTTTCGGTGTGGAACTCTGTCGAGATGTTCTGGTGTGGCAATTCGTGTGCGAAGTTCAAGACGACCGCCGTCTGCGGGTAGGACCAGGTGCTGACGGAGATCTTCGCCGCTTCGCGCACCGGGGAGCGACGACCATCGGCGCCGACGAGGAGATGGGCGCTGCATTGGCTGCCGTTCGCCAGGTCGATGGTCGCGACAGTGTCCGAAAGGTCGAAGCCGATTGCGGAGGCGGTGATGCGCGTCAGCGTCGGGCTCTCTTCGGCCCGCTGGCGGAGAATGTCGATGAAAGGCGCGTTCGGGATATTGTAGCCGAAGGCGTCGAGCCCGACTTCCGAGGCGCGGAAATTGACAGGCGGCGCGCGCAGCAGCCGGTTGGTTCCGTCGAGAATGCGCATGGTCGCGAGCGGCGCGGTCAGCGGCTCGACCTTTTCCCATAGGTTGAGCTTCTTGAGATACTCGATCGATTGGTCCATCAGCGCGGTGGTGCGTCCGTCGGCGACCGCCGGCTCGGGGCCGATCAGAGCGACGCGGTAACCGGCGTCGGAAAGCGCGATGGCCGCGAGCGATCCCGCGAGGCCTGCACCGATGATGGCGATGTCATAGTGATCCATGATGCAACCAAACCCTTTCGCACACGCTGTGAGGCGTCTCGGTCGAACCTCAATCATACCTCTAGTCGCGGGCGAGAGCGAAATAAATGGGTGGAATCAGCGCAGAAGCAATTTGCAAGTGTCCACAGAACAATGTGGCAAGCGGAAGCTGAGAACCTTGAATTTTAGTGGCGATGCGTTGCAAAGGGTGCATATTACCGGCAATGCGCCGCAAAGCGGTTGAGGCGGGTGTGAGGCCCGCACGGGGAAAACAGTAGGGGTGGGCGGCGTCCGCAGATGAAGTTTTTTAACTACAGACGAGTTCCCTACGCCGAGATCCGCGCCTTTTCCGTGCATATCTTGACTGCCTCGGGATCGTTTCTCGCCTTCCTCGGCGTCGTCGCCGCCGCCGAACATCGCTTCGTCGACATGTTCTGGTGGCTGGGTCTTGCGCTGCTCGTCGATGGCATCGATGGCCCGATCGCCCGTAAGGTCCGCGTCAAGGAAGTGCTGCCCAACTGGTCGGGCGACACGCTCGACAACGTCATCGACTATGTGACCTATGTGCTGTTGCCGGCCTTTGCGCTCTATCAGAGCGGCATGATTGGCGAACCCTGGTCCTTCGTCGCGGCAGGCGCGATCGTCGTTTCGAGCGCGATCTATTATGCCGACATGGGCATGAAGACGGACGAGTATTTCTTCTCGGGCTTCCCCGTCGTCTGGAACATGATCGTGTTCACGCTGTTCGTCATTCAGGCAAGCGAGGTGACGGCGTCGGTCGTGGTCTTCGTCTCGGTGGTCCTGACTTTCCTGCCGATCAATTTTCTCCACCCGGTTCGCGTGCAGCGTTTGCGACCGCTGAATCTCGGCGTCTTCTTGATCTGGTCGGCGCTCGGCGTTTACGCATTGCTCTTGCACTTTGCGACGCCGGCCTGGGTCGTGACCGGCTTCGTCGTGGCGGGCATCTATCTCTACGTAATTGGCTTCGTGCTGCAGATTTTTCCAAATCTCGGCCGGAAATAGGAGCAGGCAATGGCACAGGCGATTGTGGTACGCGAACTCGGTGGACCGGAGGTCCTGAAACTCGAAGGCGTCACGCTCTCGCCGCCAGGCCCGGGCGAGGTGCAGATCCGCCAGGTCGCCGTTGGCCTGAATTTCATCGACGTCTATTTCCGCACCGGCCTCTACAAGTCCGCCTCGGGCCTGCCTTTCGTGCCGGGCAAGGAGGGGGCTGGCATCGTCACTGCGGTCGGCGACGGCGTTAATCTCTTCTCCGTCGGTGATCGCGTCGCCTATGCATCGGCCGACGGCGCCTACGCCAGCGAACGCAATGTCGATGCCTCGCAACTGGTGAAGGTGCCCGACGGCATCAGCCTCGAGACCGCGGCGGCGATGATGCTGAAGGGCATGACGGCGCAATACCTGCTCAACCAGACCTATCAGGTTGGCCCCGGCACGACGATCCTCTTTCATGCCGCCGCCGGCGGCGTCGGACTGATCGCCGGCCAATGGGCAAAGGCGCTGGGCGCGACCGTGATCGGCACGGCGGGTTCGCAGGACAAGATCGATCTGGCGCTGGCGCATGGCTACGACCACGTGATCAATTACCGCACGGACAACTTCGTCGCGCGGGTAAAGGAACTGACCGATGGCCGGGGTGTCGACGTCGTCTATGATTCCGTCGGGCGCGACACCTATCCGGCGTCGCTGGATTGCCTGAAGCCGCGCGGCCTGTGGGTGAGCTTCGGCAATTCGTCCGGTCCGGTGGAGGCTTTCAGCATCGGCATCCTGGCGCAGAAGGGCTCTCTCTTTGCGACGCGTCCGACACTCTTCGGTTACGTTGCCACGCGGCCTGCGCTGGAAGCGTGTGCAAATTCCCTGTTTGATATTGTGCAAAGCAACAAAGTGCGTATCAATATAAATCAGACTTATCCGCTTGCCGATGCAGGGCGGGCGCATACGGATCTCGAGACAAGAAAAACAAGTGGAACAACACTGCTGATTCCGTGATCGAAGCCCTACAGCGCCGCGCGTCTTGTCAGACGCGTAAAGGTCGCTGTAGCACTTTGAATTGCTGCATGTCTTTATCCTTAAATCGGCTAGGATTTAAGGAAACATGCAGGAAGGCGGACGCGGATCAGCAGAGGGGAAAGAGGGCAGCGTGCCTGTTGAGGGAGTAGCGGCGAACGGCCATCTATTGGCTGTGAGCAACTTGACGAAATTGTTTGGCAGCTTCGCGGCCTGCAATGGAATCGATCTGCAGATCGAACAGGGCGAGATCCACGCCCTTCTCGGCGAAAACGGTGCCGGAAAATCGACCCTGGTGAAGATGCTGTTCGGCGTATTGGCGCCGACGGCCGGCGAGATCCTCTGGCAGGGCCAGAGCGTGCGCATCGCCAACCCCGCCGCCGCGCGCAAGCTCGGCATCGGCATGGTTTTCCAGCATTTTTCGCTGTTCGAGGCGCTGACTGTCGCCGAGAACATTGCGCTTTCGATGGACGCGAACATCTCGCTGGCAAAGGTGGCGGAGGAAGCTTCACGCCTGTCGCATGCCTACGGCCTGCCGCTCGACCCGAAGGCGCATGTGGCCGATCTTTCCGTGGGCGAGCGCCAGCGCATCGAGATCGTGCGCGCGCTGCTGCAGAACCCGCGTCTCATCATCCTGGACGAGCCGACCTCGGTCCTGACGCCGCAGGAGGCCGATCGCCTGTTCGAAACGCTCTACAAGCTGAAGGCGGAGGGACGCTCGGTCCTCTATATCAGCCACCGGCTCGAAGAGGTTCAGCGCATCTGCGACCGCGCCACCGTGCTGCGTCACGGCAAGGTCACCGGCGCCTGCGATCCGAAGGCGGAGACGCCGTCATCGCTGGCGCGCATGATGGTCGGAAGCGATGTCGCGGTCGTAACGGCCGAAGGCACGAGCGCCAAGGGCCAGGTGCAACTGGAGGCGCGTCACCTGACGGTTCCCGCGCGCACGCCCTTTGCGGTATCGCTGAAGAACATCTGTCTCAAGGTTCATGCCGGCGAGGTGCTGGCGATCGCCGGTGTAGCCGGCAACGGCCAGGGCGAACTCTTCGATGCGTTGTCGGGCGAGTATCCCATCGCGGATGAAAATGCCGTGCAGATCCGCCAGCGGCCCGTCGGCAGCAGGAACATCAATGCCCGCCGCCTGATGGGCGCAGGGTTCGTTCCGGAAGAGCGGCACGGTCATGCCGCCGTATCGGCGCTGCCGCTCTCTGACAATCTGGTGCTTGCCCGCAGCCGCTCGGATGCCAAGGCTTTCCTCGGCGGCGGTTTCCTCAAGATCATACGGCGGGATGCGGTGGCGAGTGCCACGCAGCGCATTTCCGAGGCGATGGACGTGCGCAAGAGCGGCGAGGATCCGCCGGCGGGTTCGCTGTCGGGCGGCAACCTGCAGAAGTTCATCGTCGGCCGTGAGCTCGACCGCCAGCCGAGCGTATTGGTCGTCAATCAGCCGACCTGGGGGGTCGATGCCGGGGCTGCGAGCCGCATCCGCCAGGCACTCGTCGACCTTGCGAAGGCGGGATCCGCGGTCCTCGTCATCAGCCAGGATCTCGATGAGATCTTTGAAGTCGCGACGGAGATTGCCGTCATCAGCGATGGAAGGCTCTCCGATCCCTATCCGGCGAAAGAGCTCTCGCGCGAAAAGATTGGCCTCCTGATGGGGGGGATGTACGGCAAGACGGAAGGCACGGAGGCCGCACATGCGCATTGAACTGGAAAAGCGCGCCAAGGTCTCGACGCTTTTTTCGGTCCTATCGCCGTTCATCGCCTTCTTGCTGACGATCGTCTTCGGCGGCATCATGTTCGCGCTGCTCGGCAAGAACCCGGTGGCGGCGCTCTACAGCTTCTTCGTCGAACCCCTGAGCGAGGTCTGGTCGCTGCACGAACTGGCGATCAAGGCCGCGCCCTTGATCATGATCGGCGTCGGGCTTTCGGTCTGCTTCCGTTCCAACAACTGGAATATCGGCGCCGAGGGCCAGTTCATCATGGGCGCCATCGCCGGCTCGATCCTGCCGGTGGTTTTCTACGATTGGCAGTCACCGCTGGTGCTGCCGTTGATGATGCTCATGGGCATGCTCGGCGGCGCGCTCTTTGCTGCGATCCCCGCCTTCCTCAAGGCGCATATGAACACCAACGAGATCCTGACGAGCTTGATGCTCGTCTATGTCGCGCAGCTCTTTCTCGACTGGCTGGTGCGCGGTCCCTGGCGCAACCCCGGCGGCATGAACTTTCCGGAGACGCGCACTTTCGCCGTCGATGCGATCCTGCCGGAAATGATCGCTTCTGGACGCACGCACTGGGGTTTCGCCTTTGCCATCATCGCCGCCGTCCTCGTCTGGTTCATGATGCGCTATACGCTGAAGGGCTTCGAGATTTCCGTTCTCGGCCAGTCGGAGCGGGCAGGGCGCTTTGCCGGGTTCTCGTCACGGCGGATGATCTGGTTCTCGATGCTGCTGTCGGGCGCCTTTGCCGGGCTCGCCGGCATTTCGGAAGTCAGCGGCGCCATCCAGCAGCTGCGCCCGGTCATCTCGCCCGGTTACGGTTTCACCGCCATCATCGTCGCCTTTCTCGGTCGCCTCAATCCGCTTGGCATCGTCGCCGCCGGCCTCGTGCTTGCCTTGACCTATCTCGGCGGCGAGGCGGCGCAGTTGTCGATCGGCGTCTCCGAGAAGGTCACGCGCGTCTTCCAGGGCCTGTTGCTCTTCTTCGTGCTCTCCTGCGACACGCTCATCCACTATCGCATCAAGCTGGTCTTCGAACGGTTGGCCGCGACAAGCACCGAGGGGAGCCGCTGATGGGTATTGTCGAAGCGATCCTGCTGAGTGTCATCACCGCCGCGACCCCGCTGGTGCTGGCCGCAATCGGCGAACTGGTGACGGAACGCTCGGGCGTGCTCAACCTCGGCGTCGAAGGCATGATGATCATGGGGGCGGTGTCCGCCTTCGCGATCACCCAGATCACCGGCTCGCCCGTTCTTGGCATGCTCGCCGGCGTCCTCTGTGGCGCGCTCTTTTCGCAGCTTTTTGCCTTCCTGACATTGACCCTCGTCGCGAACCAGGTGGCGACCGGCCTCGCCTTGACGCTGCTGGGGATCGGCGTTTCCGGCATGATGGGAGAGAGCTTCCTCGGCATCCAGGGCATCAAGCTGCAGCCGATCGCGATACCATTTTTGGCCGATATCCCCATGCTCGGCCCGCTGTTGTTCCGGCAGGATATCATTTTCTATCTGTCGATCGCGCTTGTTGCCGGCGTTCACTGGTTCCTTTTCCGCAGCCGCGCCGGCCTGAAGCTGCGTGCTGTCGGTGACAGCCATGCCTCTGCGCATGCGCTGGGCGTCAACGTCATCCGGACCCGTTATCTTGCCGTGATGTTCGGCGGCGCCTGCGCGGGTCTCGCCGGTGCGCAACTGTCGCTCGTCTATACGCCGCAATGGGTGGAAAACATGTCGGCGGGTCGCGGCTGGATCGCGCTGGCGCTGGTCGTCTTTTCCTCCTGGCGGCCGTGGCGGGTGGTCGCCGGCGGCTATCTCTTCGGTGCCGTCTCGATCAGCCAGCTACATGCGCAGGCCTTCGGCCTTGGCATCCCCTCGCAGTTCCTTTCGTCGCTTCCCTATCTCGCGACAATCGTCGTACTCATTCTCATCTCGCATAACCGGCGCACGACCTTGATCAATACGCCGGCATCGCTCGGCAAACCGTTTGTGCCGGACCGGTGATTTCAAGCATTTCAGACGGACGTTTCTCAAACCGACAGAGGTCAAGAAAATGAAGAAACTACTGCTCGCTCTCGCAAGTACCGCGGCTGCGATCGGCTTCGCCACGGGCGCCAGCGCTCAGGAAAAGGCCAAGATCTGCTTCGTTTACGTCGGTTCCAAGACCGATGGCGGCTGGACCCAGGCCCACGACATCGGCCGCCAGGCGCTGGAGAAGCAGCTCGGCGACAAGGTTGAGACGCAGTTCCTCGAAAACGTGCCGGAGGGTCCGGATGCGGAACGCGCCATCGAACGCCTCGCGCGCTCCGGCTGCGGCCTGATCTTCACGACCTCCTTCGGCTTCATGGATGCGACGATCAAGATCGCGCAGAAGTTCCCGGACGTGAAGTTCGAACACGCGACCGGCTACAAGACGGCGCCGAACGTCGCGACCTACAACAGCCGCTTCTATGAGGGGCGCTACATCCAGGGCCAGATCGCCGCAAAGATGTCGCAGAAGGGCGTCGCCGGCTACATTGCCTCCTTCCCGATCCCGGAAGTGGTGATGGGCATCAACTCCTTCGTCATCGGCGCGCGCTCGGTGAACCCCGACTTCAAGATCAAGGTCGTCTGGGCCAACACCTGGTTCGATCCCGGCAAGGAAGCCGATGCCGCCAAGGCGCTGGTCGACCAGGGCGTCGATATCCTGACGCAGCACACCGATACGACCGCCCCCATGCAGGTTGCCGCCGAACGCGGCATCAAGGCTTTCGGCCAGGCCTCCGACATGATCGCGGCCGGCCCAAACACGCAGCTGACGGCAATCGTCGACACCTGGGGCGCCTATTACGTCAAGCGGACCCAGGCTTTCCTCGACGGCAAGTGGGAAACGACGTCGAGCTGGGATGGTCTGAAGGACGGCATCCTGACGATGGCGCCCTATACCAACATGCCTGATGACGTGAAGAAGATGGCCGAGGAAACCGAAGCCAAGATCAAGTCGGGTGAACTGAAGCCCTTCACCGGCCCGCTGAAGAAGCAGGACGGCAGCGAGTGGCTTGCGGCCGGTGTGTCGTCGGACGACGGCACGCTGCTTGGCATGAACTTCTACGTCGAAGGTGTCGACGACCAGCTGCCGAAGTAAGCGGCTTACGGAAGGGACGTTAAGCAAACCCCGCCCTCTGGCGGGGTTTGTCTTTTGAGGATGGGCAACCAGGGCGTTGCGACCATTGGAGAATGTCGCAAACGCCGATTCTGCCTGTCTTTCCGGGGGCTTTCCGGAATCGATCGATCAAACTACACTCGTTTGCGCAAGTTTGAGGCAAGCGGCTGGCGGTGCTTCGGGGCACCGATATTCGTGCCGGCAGGAATCAGGCAGGGGAGTGCCTGGAGGAGATAGGTTGAACAGGAGTTTGCTGGAAACCGTTGTGTCTGGCTCGCGCAAACGCACGAGTCATGCGCATGTCGTTGATCAACTTGGAAAGGCGATCATATCCGGCGAATTCCCTGTGGGCTCGATTCTTCCTGGGGATCCGGAGCTCGCGGCGCGCTTCAAGGTGTCGCGGACGGTTCTTCGCGAGGCGATGAAGACACTGGCCGCCAAGGGACTGGTCGTGCCCCGTGCCCGCATCGGCACGCGTGTGACGCCGCGCAACGACTGGAACCTGTTCGACAGCGATATCCTGACCTGGCATTTCGAGTGCGGGGTCGACGAGGAGTTCCTTTATCACCTCAGCGAAGTGCGTCTCGCATTCGAGCCGCATGCGGCAGCGCTCGCCGCGCGAAACGCTTCGGAAGCGGAAATCAGCCGCATGATGCGTCTCGCCGTTGCCATGGGCGAGGAAGGGCATACGGCAGAGAGCCTCGCCGTCGCGGATCTGAAGTTTCACCTCGCCGTCGCCGAGGCCTCCGGAAACCCGTTCATGCGAACGGTCGGCGGGCTGATCGAAGCGGCGCTGGTCGGCGTCTTCAAGCTGAGTTCGCCGACCGCGGAAAGGGGCGGCATAGACGAAGTCGCCCGCAACCATATCCGCATCGTCGAGGAGATCGGCCGGCGTGATGAGGTCGGCGCCCGGCGCGCGATGGAGAATGTCATCAAGATCGGTCGCGCGCGGGTTCGCAGCGCCTTGCATAACGGCGCCTGAACTCGGCCTCTCCGGGATTGAGCGTCAATGTTCAGCAGCTCGCATCGATTTCAATGCTTGCGCTTGCTCAGATCGCCCGCTGGCCTTATCTGGTGATTGGTCGTTCCCTAGCGGAGCGGCTTTCGTCAACGGTGACCTGGAGACCATGTCCGAGTTTTTTGTCATTTTCGTCCTGCTTTTGATCAATGCATTTTTTGCTCTCTCGGAAATGGCAATCGTCTCGGCAAGCAAGCCCATGCTTCGCCAGATGGCAAAACAGGGAAATCACCGCGCCGAGGTTGCGCTGAGGCTTGCGGAAGACCCGGGCAAGTTCCTCTCCACAGTACAGGTCGGCATTACGCTCGTCGGCACGCTGGCTGGCGCCTACGGTGGCGCTACGATCGCCGCCAGGTTTGCGCCGTTGCTCAATGAAATCGGCTGGATCAATCCGTATGGCAACACGGTCGCCGTCGCACTCGTCGTTACCCTCATCACCTTCCTGTCCGTCGTCATCGGTGAGCTCATCCCGAAACAGCTGGCGCTGAAGAACTCCGAAGCGTTGGCAATGTTCGTGGCACGGCCTATGCTGCTCTTGTCGCGGATTGCGGCCCCGATCGTCTACCTCTTCGAAACGGCCGCGTCGGTGACCATGCGTCTTCTCGGCATGCGTCCGGACGATCCGGATCACGTCACCGAGGAGGAAGTCCAGGCGATCATGGCCGAGGGTGTCGAAAGCGGCGCCATCGAGAAGTCGGAACACGAGATGTTGCGGCGAATTATCCGGCTCGGCGACCGCAACGTGAAGTCGATCATGACGCACCGGACTGAGGTGAGTTTCATCGACGTCAATGACAGCCTGGAGACGGTTGGCCGCAAGATCGGTCAGTTCGGCCATTCCCGCTATCCGGTCGTCGATGGACCGAGCGGCGATGTCCTCGGTGCCGTTCTGGCGAAAGAGATCCTGAACGCGCCGAGCTCCGGTCCCTTCGATGTGCGCAAATACATCCGCGAGATTCACACCCTGCCGGAGACCGCATCCTGCCTTAAGGCACTTGAGGCTTTCAAGTCGTCGAGCATCAATATGGCGATGATTGTCGACGAATACGGGAGCACCGAGGGGATCATCACCATTGCCGACATCCTGGAGGCCATCGTTGGTGTGCTTCCCTCGAACTACGACGACATCGAGCACGCGCTGATCCGCCAGCGCGAGGACGGCAGCTATCTCGTCGATGGCCGTACACCGATCGACGAGATCCACCTGACGATCGGGATCGAGGGCATCGATGCCGACGGCAACTTCGAAACGATCGCCGGCTTCCTGGTGCAGCAGTTGCGCAAGACGCCAGAGGAGGGCGATATCGCCATCGCCCACGGTTATCGTTTCGAAGTGGTCGACATGGACGCGCGGCGGATCGACAAGATCCTCGTCAGCCGCTGCGACGAGGCGGCCAACTGAACCATCCCCTGAAGTTGTCGAGGGGCCGGAGATACATTTGCTTCGGCTCGAGGCGGCAGCGTCGACGGCCCGGACCTGCCGCGCAAAAGCAAAAGGCCGGGCTGAACCCGACCTTTCTCCAGATCACCGCGGGTCCGCTAGTACATCCGTAGTCGGACGTCCTCGGCGGCGATCAAGTAGCTCCCTTTGTACAGCGCTATCATGTCGGCGCCATGACACGATCCAGGCCTGGAAGCAGAAATGAGACTTCCCGGGTCAGCGATGTTCGCTTGCCAATCCGGGAATGCCGGCAGAATTGACGCGAGCGTTTCAGCGCAGCCTGAGAATGTCGCAGGATGCGCCGAGCGGCGCTTCCGCAGCGTGCGGCCGGCGCACGATCAGGCAGTCGGACTGCGCGAAGACCTTCATCATCGACGAGTCCTGCCGCGAGAAGGGATGCGCGACGAGGTTCCCGTCTTCGTCTCTGCTGAGACGCGCGCGCACGTAGTCCTGTCTGACGTCGTTGGCTGGCAGCGGGCTCGCGAGTCGTGCAGTCGTCATACGCTCGCGGGCGGGCAGTCGCGCGAGCTTGCGCGTCAGCGGCTCCAGGAACAGCAGTGCGCAAACGAGGCTCGAGACCGGGTTGCCGGGGAGGCCGAGCACGGTCGTATCGCCGAGCTTGCCCACCATCAGCGGCTTTCCCGGGCGCATGGCGATGCGCCAAAAGTCGAGCGTCATGCCGCAGGAAAGCAGAGTTGCCTGGACCAGGTCATGGTCGCCGACCGAGGCGCCGCCGAGCGTGACAAGCACGTCGACATCGGCCGCCTGGGCCCGCGCGACCTGGGCGGCGATCGCCTTTTGGTCGTCAGCGACGATACCGAGATCGATGACCTCCGCGCCGTTGTCGCGCGCGATGGCCCCGACGCCGAAGCTGTTTGAGGCAATGATCTGGTCGGCTCCCGGCTTGCTGCCGGGGGGCAGCAGTTCGTCGCCGGTGGCAAGGATCGCGATTTTCGGGCGCTTGAAAACGGGCAGGCGCGCGTGATTCATGCCGGCGGCGAGCGTCAGCCGGCCGGCATCGAGCAACTCACCCGCCGACAGCGCGGCTTCGCCAAAGGCGAAATCCTGCCCGGACAAGCGGATATGGCGCCCTTTGCCGGGAACGAACTTGGTTCGGATCCGGTCTTCCGGAAGCCGCTCGGTATCCTCCTGGATGATCACCGTATCGGCGCCGGCGGGCAGGGGCGCTCCGGTGAAGATGCGTACGGCCTGTCCGGGCCCCACCTCTCCCTTGAAGCCATGGCCGGCAGCCGATTGACCGATCACGGCAAGTTCCGCGCCAAGGGTCTCGATGTCCTGGTGGCGGACCGCATAGCCGTCCATCGCCGAATTGTCGAAGGCAGGATGCGTGACGAGCGCCGAGACATCCTCGGCAAGGACGCGGCCGACAGCGTCGTAAAGACCGACATCTTCCGTCCGTGGCCTCAGGGTTGCGCTGCCAAGAATACGGTCGAGCGCATCTTCGACGGATAGCAGCGACATGATCTCATTTCCCTTCGCGTCGAAAGTCGCCGGACCGGCCACCAGATTTACTGACGACCTGGATCCCACCGATTTCCATCTCGCGGTCGGCGGCCTTCGCCATGTCGTAGACGGTGAGGCACGCGACGCTTACGGCCGTCAGTGCCTCCATCTCGACGCCCGTGCGGCCGGTGAGCTTGGCAAGCGCCTCGACTCGGAGGCCGGGAAGCGCTGGGTCGGGCGTGATGTCGACGGTCACCTTCGTCAGCATCAGCGGATGGCAGAGCGGGATGAGATTGGCGGTCTGCTTGGCGGCCATGATGCCCGCAAGCCGCGCCGTGCCGATGACGTCGCCCTTCTTGGCGTCTCCTTCGAGGATGAGTGCCAGCGTTTCCGGCTTCATCCGGACATGGCCTTCGGCGACCGCGATGCGCACCGTCTCGGCCTTGTCGCCGACATCCACCATGTTCGCTTCGCCGCTGCCACCGAGATGTGTGAGCGTCGGCTTACCCATTACTCGGCCGCCAATATGTCTGCGGTACCGGTCAGCAGGGTGCGTGTCGCCGCTTCGACGTCGCTCTTGCGCATCAGGCTTTCGCCGACGAGGAAGGTGGTGATGCCGCTTTTTTCCAGCCGCTGGCAATCCTCGTGGGTGAAGATGCCGCTTTCGCCGACCAGCAGCCGGTCGGAAGGCACCATGCCTGCAAGCTGCTCGGAAACGGCGAGATCGACCTCGAACGTCCTCAAATTGCGGTTATTGATGCCGACGAGCGGGGAGGCGAGCTTGAGCGCGCGTTCCATTTCCTCGGCGTCATGCACCTCGATGAGCACATCCATGCCGAGTTCGAACGCCGCCTCTTCGAGGCGGCGAGCGTCGTCGTCGCTGAGCGAAGCCATGATCAGCAGGATGCAGTCGGCGCCCCAAGCCCGTGCCTCGAACACCTGGTAGGGGTCGAACATGAAGTCCTTGCGCAGTGCGGGCAGGGCGCAGGCCGCGCGTGCCGCTTCAAGGAAGGCGGGCGCGCCTTGAAAGCTCGGTGCATCCGTGAGTACCGAGAGACAGGCGGCACCGCCAGCTTCGTAAGCCTTGGCAAGGGCCGGCGGGTCGAAATCCGGGCGAATGAGCCCCTTCGACGGGCTTGCCTTCTTGATCTCCGCGATCAGCCCGAATGTGCCGGCGGCCTTGCGTGCGGTGAGCGCGGCGTGAAAGCCGCGCGGCGCGGATTGCTCGGCGATACGCGCCTTGAGCTCGGAAAGCGGTGTCTGCGACTTCGCGGCCGCGATCTCGTCGCGCTTGTAGGCTTCGATCTTGCGCAGGATATCCGTCATCGTTGTCGATCCTTCCTCAGGCTGCGTTCGAAACGCTGATCAGGCGCTGCAGCGCCAACTTGGCGCCGCCGCTCGAAAGCGACTGGCGGGCGAGCGCCATGCCTTCGCCGAGGTCCTTCGCTCGTCCGGCTATCATCAGCGCTGCTGCCGCATTAGCAAGGGAAATGTCCCGATAGGGGTTCTCGGCACCATCGAGCACCGCCTGCAGCGCAGCCGCATTGTGCGCCCCGTCGCCGCCTTTCAGTGCATCGAGCGTCACCGTCTCAAGGCCGAAATCGGCCGGCGTCAGCGTAAAGGTCGAAATCTTGCCGTTCTCGAGAGCCGCGACTTCAGTCGTGCCGGTCGTGGTGATCTCGTCGAGGCCTTCGCCATGAACGACCCAGACATTTTCGGAGCCGAGATCGCGCAGCACTTCGGCAAGCGGCTGCACCCATTGCGGCGCGTAGACGCCGACGAGCTGACGCTTGACGCCGGCCGGATTGGAGAGCGGACCGAGCAGGTTGAAGATCGTCCGCGTTCCGAGCTCCACCCGCGTCGGGCCGACATGGCGCATCGCCGAATGATGCTGCTGCGCGAACATGAAGCCGACGCCCGCCTCCCGGATGCATTGCGAGATGGCCGCGGGGCCGATGTCGAGCTTGACGCCGAGGCACGAGAGCGCATCCGCGGTGCCCGACTTCGAGCTCAGTGCGCGGTTGCCGTGCTTGGCGACCGGAACGCCCGCACCGGCCACGATGAGCGAAGCGAGCGTCGAGATATTGTAGGTGCCGGCGCCGTCACCGCCGGTTCCGACGATATCGACGGCATTGGCCGGAGCATCGACCGGCAGCATGCGGGCACGCATGGCGCCGACCGCGCCGACGATCTCATCGACCGTTTCGCCGCGCACACGCAGTGCCATCAGGAAGCCACCGATCTGCGATGGCGTTGCGGCTCCCGACATGATGATTTCGAAGGCGGCACGGGCGTCTTCACGGTTCAGCGCCTCGCGGGCGGCGACCTTGGCGACGAATGGCTTGAGATCACTCATCGGTTGTTTCCTCGAGCCTATCGTTGCGCAACTGCGGTTTCGCCGAGCGTCTGGTTGATCGATACGCCGTAGGCGGCCTGCAGCGTGGCGACCATCTGATCCAGAATATCTTCGCCGCTGACGCGGGCCATGGCCTCGATCTGGCGGCTATCGTCCTGCAGTGCATCGGTGGGGCCGCCGTTCTCGACTGCCGTCACCTGCAGGAGCACCTGTCCCTCGCCGCCGATGCCGGCAGCGTTGGTTACGAAGCCGTTCGGACCCGAGAAGGCAGCAGCGACAGCCGCCGGGCTCAGGGCCGCGTCCGAGGTAGCGCGCGTCAGCCCGGACTTCGTTTCGACGGCGAGACCGAGTTCATTGGCGATGTCGGCGAGCTTTGCACCCTGCTCGACACGCTGCTTCAACTCACCAGCCTTCTTGGCAAGGGCCGCACGCTGCTGTTCCGCCATCCAATCGGCGCCGATTTCATCGCGAGCCTCGTCCAGCGTGCGATCGCGCGCGGGGGTAATCTCATCGAGGTCGAACCAGACATAGCCGTCGCGGCCGACATTGACCGGCAGAGTTTCCGCCCCGACATCCGCCTTGAAGACCTCCTGCAGAAGGGCAGCCTGCTCCGGCAGGCCGGCAACGGCGTCGCCGTTCTTGTCCTTGCCGGTTGCATCGACGGCATCGATGGTCACCAGCTTCAGCTTGAGCTGGTCGGCGACCTCCTTGATCGGAGCGCCGGAAGCGCGCTCGTCCTCGATCTTGTCGTGGAGGCGCATGACCTCTTCGCTCGCTGCCGAAAGGGCGATGTCCTTGCGCAATTCTTCCTTGACGTCATCGAAGCTGCGTACCGCTTCCGGACGGATGTTCGTCACGCGCAGAATGACCGGGCCGAAGGCGCCGTCGACAACCGGAGATACGCCGCCGTCGGCAGCAACCGCGAAGGCCGCTTCGGCGATCTTGGCGTCGGGCACGCGATCTTTGGTGAACTCGCCGAGGAGCACGTCCGCCGAGGTCTTGCCTTCGGCCTTCACCAGATCATCGAAGCTCGTGCCGGAGGAGAGCTTGGTCGCTGCAGCGTCAGCCGCTTCACGTGACGGGAAGGTGAGCTGCTCGATGGTCCGCGTCGCAGCGGTGCGGAAGCTCTCCTTGCGCCGGTCATATTCGGCTCGCATCTCTTCATCCGTCACGGCTGCCGTATCGGCGACGTCGGCCGGCTCGAGCTTTACATAGCTGAACTTGCGATATTCGGGGGCGCGGTAGTTTGCCTTGCGGGTATCGTACCAGGGCGCCAGCACATCGTCGCCCGGTACCTTCACCGCGTCGATATTGGCGTTCGAGAGCAGCAGATAGTCGACGGTGCGTTTTTCGTGACGGTAGGCGCCGATCGCATCCGTGAGAACCTTGGGAGCGGCATAACCGTCCGAGAGCGCATCGACGATCTGCGAACGGATCGCGGTCTGGCTCTGGCTGTTGATGTAATCCTGTTCGCGCAGGCCCGCATTGCGCAGCACGCTCGAGAACGTCAGCCGGTCGAACTGGCCATTGACGCTGTGGAACGCCGGATCGTCGGCGATCAGCTTGGCCAGTCGGTCCTGCGACAGGCCGAGGTTCATGTCGTCTGCAAGCTGGTCGAGAGCCGCACCTGCAACGACTTGCGAATAGACCCGCTGTTCGATGCCGAAGGCCCGTGCCTGCTGCGGCGTCAGGCGGGTGCCGAGCTGGCGGGAGGCCTGAGCCAGCATGGTTTCATAGGCGAGCCGGAACTCCGGCGCCTTGACCTTGACGTCGCCGACAACCACCACCGCGTCCGACTGGCTCGTCATCGTCAGAGATGAGCCGCCCCACACCATGAACGACAGAACGAGAATGACTAGCAGGCCTTTGACTACCCAGGTCTGGGCGGCAGTTCTCAGGGATTCGAGCATGGGGTAGAAACCTCGTTGCAATGCGGCGGCCATGGGCCAAACGAATTCGTTCCTTAAAACAAACGAAACAGGAAATGAAGGGTCGTTTGCCGCAAATTGCGCGCGCTCACGGGATCGTTGGTGGGTCGCGATCCCCCCGGCTTTCAATGCCTTGCCACCGACGCGTTGCAGCGGGCATAGGAGATCCGCGAAGGACCTGCAAACCCATCGGGCGCGCGCGGCACAACCCATGTCGGATTCATTAGCCGGCAATCGAAATTTATCTGTCAGATTGAGTCGAATACGCATTGGAACTGTGGTTCTGTTGCAAGGGTAAGGGGCGATTCTGAAGTCCCCGCGGGAAGGCATGCGATGCAGTCGACAATCGTGATGGTCAATCTTTTCGGAGCGGTCGCACTGCTCCTCTTCGGCCTGTCGCTCGTCAAGGACGGCGTGACACGCGCCTTCGGTGCGCGATTGCGCGCCGGTCTCGCGCAGGGAACCAATGGGGCCGTCCGCTCTTTCGCGACGGGACTGATCGCGACGCTTGCCCTCCAGAGTTCGACGGCCACCGCCTTGATGACCGCTTCCTTCGTGGAGAAGGGGTTGGTGCGCTCGCGCATGGCCCAGATCGTGCTCCTCGGCGCCAATGTCGGCACGGCCATGACCGCGTGGATCGTCGCGACCGGCATCGAATGGCTGTCGCCGCTCGTGATCCTGGTCGGTGTCGTTCTGCACCGTGCCAGCCGCTCGAACGCCCGCCAGGGTCTCGGGGCCGCCTTCGTCGGCATCGGCCTCATGCTCCTGTCATTGCATCTGCTGGGCTCCGCGACAGAGCCGATGCGCGATTCTCCGGCGCTGGCGGCGTTCCTTGGTATGCTAGACAGCGCCTGGCCTGTCGCACTCCTCATATCCGCCGGGCTGGCTTTCGCTTCGTCCTCCAGCCTGGCGATCGTCATGCTGGTCCTGTCGCTCTCGTCCGCGGGCATTCTGACCGTGGGATTGACGGTGGCGCTCGTGCTTGGCGCCAATCTCGGGGGCGCGATCCCGCCGGTCATGGCGACCTTGGCCTCCGCGCCATCGGCGCGCCGCGTCACCCTTGGCAATCTCGTCATTCGCGCAGCCGGCTGTTTGATCGCACTGCCGCTGACGAGCGTGAGTGTAGAATTCCTGCAAAGCCTGCCGCTGCCGCGACAGAACCTGCCTGTCGATATCCACCTTGCCTTCAATCTTGCCGTTGCGATCCTCGCCTGGCCCTTTGCCGGCCTGCTGTCGCAACTGATGATCCGGTTCATTCCCGATGCGGAAACGGAAGAGAGCGGGCCGCGCTATCTCGATGAAAGTACCCTGCATACGCCGGTCATGGCGCTCTCCGGGGCGACCCGCGAAGTTCTGCGCGTGGGCGATCTGGTCGAGATGATGTTGATGCGCGCAGCCGCCGCCTTCGAAAACAACGATCTCTCCGAAATTCGCGACGTCGCCAAGTTCGAGAAGCAGGTGGACCAGTTGCAGCAGGAAGTGAAAATCTTTCTGTCGCGCTTGGGACGTGATGGCTTGAGCCAGGAAGACGGTCGGCGCTCGATCGTCATCATCGACTACGCCATCAACCTCGAACATATGGGCGACATCATCGAGAAGGGGCTTTGCGAGGAGATCGTCAAAAAGGTCGACAACGGTCTGAAGTTCTCGGAGGAGGGCTATCAGGAGCTGAAAAGCCTGTTCAATCTTACGATCGACAATCTTCGCGTTGCCCAATCCATCTTCGTCAGTCGCAATGCCGATCTGGCCCGGCAGCTCATCGAGGTGAAGGTGAGCGTTCGCCATATGGAGAAGCGTTCGGCCGAGCGGCATATCGAGCGTCTGCGAGACGGGCTGGTCCAGAGCCTCCAGACGAGCTCGCTGCATCTCGACATGCTGCGCGATCTCAAGCGCGTCAACGCGCACATCGCGTCCGTCGCCTATCCGATCCTGGAGGAGAGCGGGCTTCTGAGCGAGAGCCGGCTGCGGCCCGAGGCCTAGTCGTCGGTCATCAGGAGCTGCTCGCGGCTGATGCCGTGGCTTTTAGCTCTTTGCGGATGAAGGCGTCAAAGCACCTTGTCAGCGTCACGCGCTCATGGCCGGGCTGGAGGCTCGGCTGATAGAGCGAAAGCAGCATCCGATTGACGTTGGTGACCGGACAGGTCGGCACGAGCGCGATGTCGACCGAACGCAGGGCGGCGCGGACATTCTCATCCGGCGGAGGGACGGCGCGGAACGGATCTGCACCGATCGCGACATGTTTCGGGGCGCTACGATCCATCAGCCACGGGAACGGATTGGTAAAATCGATGTTGAGGATCGTTTCGAAACGCACGCCATTTGCCGCCTCATAGGCGCGCATCGCATCGATGGCTTCATCGATATTTGCCAGCCAGCCGGCCTGGAAGTCGAAATCGCTGTAGAGCAGGAACGACGGTAGCTCGCCGGCATTCGCGAAGGCATCGAAGGCGGGGCGATGGGCAGTATAGATATCGCGCAGGCGTTCGGCGCGCAGCGCCAGAATGGGCCGGAGATTGACGGCGCCCATCGTTTTGAGATTCCGGCTTTCGAGTGGCACATTGTTGATGGCCCCGATCCACGCGCGAGCGCTTTTTTGAAGGACGGCGGTGGCTGGTGGGAGGGTGGCCGCCAGGGCGAGTATCGCTACTGCGATCGCACGCGGCTGAAGCGCGGCACCGGTGACCTCGTCGGCAACGATCTTGAGCAGCAAAGGCAGCAGAAAGATCAGCGCCTGGCTGCCGGTATTCTGACTTTCAAAGAGAATGCCGGCAAGGACGAAGGTGGCCAGCCAGAGGAACGGTTGGTCGAAGACTCTCGCGAGTGCTGATAGAGAGGGTTGCCCGCCAAGCCGCCGCAGGGACTGTGCAAAGGATGAAAGGTGCGCCACGAATAGCACCAGGCCGAGCAGCCCGGCCGGAATCAGCAGGTCGGCGTTGAGCGAGGCCGCCTGCAGCAGGCGTGGCAACAGGCTGTCGTCGTTGACGGCCAGCAGCGCCAGGATGTCGTTGAGATAGGCCGATACGGCGCTCACGGAAATCTCGGCCACGGCGAGCACGGCGAAGAACAGCAATGCTGCGGCCAGCGCCGATTTGAAGGGCATGCGGCCTGCGGCAAAAGCCATCAGGCAAAGAACAGTGCCGGCGACAGCGCCCGTGATCTTCACGAAGAAGAGAGCGACCATCGCCGCGGCAACGACGAATACAAGGATACGACGGTCGCGAACATGAACCAATGCCGCGGCGAGCACATAAAGGAGCTGGCAGACCTGGCGGTTGTAGATGCCGAAGCCGTCTGAGCCGGGATAGGGGTAGAAATCGCCGGTGTTGAACGGCAAGACCGAGAACAACAGGAACGGCAACAGGATCGCATGGGCAAAGAGCGCCGAGCGCTTTTGCACGTCGAAGACGACGAGCGCCATCAGCGGCCCGGTGACGAGCAGCAGACACCAGCTCGCGAGCAGCAGTGGTTGGCCGTTGGGGAAGACGACCTGCAGGCCTGCGAAAAGGTAATAGCCGAGGGCGCCGACGGGCGTGAAGAAATCGACCGAAGGGATTTGCCCGTCACGAATTCGGTTCGCGGCATCGAGATAGAGGTAATGATCCCAGAACATCGGGCCGATCGGCTGCGGGACCGTCACGCAGAGCAGCAGCGCGAGCACACCAGCTGTGATGACGAGCAGGAAAAACGGGGAGCGGACGAAGGTGCGTGCCGCGCTTGGCTGTTGCGCCTCTAGATCGAGTTCGGTGCGACTGTGCATTGCGGTCTCGTCTCCCTCTTGGGAGCGATGCACCCGCGCACTGATACAGGCTCCGCGCCTTCTTATGCCATCATCGGGTTTTAAGCCGGTTAATGCGACGTGATTGTGAGAATTATGCTTCTCGCAATATCTTGGCGGTACCACAGCGCCGAATCGTGCGTGATTTTGTACTTGAACCGATTTCGATTTAAGAAATTGTGCGGGAGGCGTCAGCCTCGGAAAGACCAAGGAGAGTATTGTATGGAACGGACGTGCCTGGCCATCATTCTGGCTGCGGGTGAAAGCACGCGGATGAAATCGTCCATGTCGAAGGTGCTGCATCCGGTCGCTGGCCGGCCGATGATCGCCCATGTCGTTCAGGCGCTGGCGAGCGCCTCGATCTCCGACATCGCTCTGGTGGTCGGCCGCGACGCAGAATCGGTTTCGGCGGCTGCCGATATCGGCGGCGTGTCGGTCTCTTCCTATCTGCAGAAGGAACGGCTGGGTACGGGGCATGCGGTGCTGGCTGCCCGTGAAGCGCTGGCAAAAGGTTATGACGACGTTCTCGTCGTCTTCGGCGATACGCCGCTGATCACGCCGGAACCTCTGAAGGCCGCGCGTGACGGTCTTGCCGCCGGCAACGACGTGGTGGTGATCGGCTTCGAGGCCGCCGATCCGAGTGGCTATGGACGTCTGATCGTCAAGGACGGCGCCTTGCTCGCCATCCGCGAGCACAAGGATGCGACCGAGGAAGAGCGCCGCATCACCTATTGCAACGGTGGACTGATGGCGATCGACGGTCGCAAGGCGCTCGATCTTCTCGGCCGCATCGGCAATGCCAACGTCAAGGGCGAGTATTACCTGACCGACCTCGTGGAGATCGTCCGCGAGATCGGCGGACGAGCGATTGCCGTCGAGGCGCCGGAAGAGGAGTTGACCGGTTGCAACACACGCGCCGAGCTCGCCTTCATCGAACGGCTCTGGCAGCAGCGCCGTCGCCACGAACTCATGTTGTCGGGCGTGTCGATGATCGCGCCGGAAACGGTGTTTCTCGCCTGGGATACGGTGCTCGAGCAAGATGTGCTGATCGAACCAAATGTCGTCTTCGGTCCCGGCGCACGCGTCGAGAGCGGTGCCGTCATCCACGCTTTCTCGCATGTCGAAGGCGCAACGGTCCGGGCCGGGGCGACGGTCGGTCCCTTTGCCCGGCTTCGCCCGGGCGCCGATCTCGGCGAAAAGTCGAAGGTCGGCAACTTCTGCGAGGTCAAGAAGGCGGAGATCGGCGCTGGCGCCAAGGTCAACCACCTGACCTATATCGGCGACGCCTTCGTCGGTGCCGGTTCGAACATCGGTGCCGGTACGATCACCTGCAACTATGATGGCGTGAACAAGCACGAGACCCGCATCGGTGAAAATGCCTTCATCGGATCGAATTCGTCGCTGGTCGCGCCGGTGACGATCGGCGATGGGGCCTTGGTTGCCTCGGGCAGCGTGATTACCGAGGACGTGCCGGCCGACGCCGTTGCCTTCGGCCGCGCCCGCCAGGAGATCAAGCCGGGTCGGGCGCGGCTGCTGCGCGAACGCTACCAGGCGGTTAAGGCGGCCAAGAAGGCCGCAAAAGCCGCCGGCTAGGCCGATGGCGCCGTGGCCTCATCAGGCACGTAAAGGTCCGCTGCAGCTTGCTTGAATCGGCTGCGATTCGGGGAAACATGCGGAGCGTTAAATACTGAAACCGAAAGTGAAATCGGGACGGATTGCCTCACCCGGCAAATGCTTTACCAAGGCAGCGCGTCGGGCGGGACATCTGCCCTCATTGACTGAGGCGCCGCGTCGGGCGCGGGGACAAATCGGAGACGACTATGTGCGGTATTGTGGGCATCGTTGGCAACCAGCCGGTATCGGAGCGACTGGTCGATGCGCTGAAGCGCCTCGAATACCGCGGCTATGATTCCGCCGGTGTGGCGACCATCAATGGCGGAACGCTGGAGCGCCGGCGCGCCGAGGGCAAGCTCGTCAATCTCGAGATCCGGTTGCGCGAACAGCCGCTCGCCGGCACGATCGGCATCGCCCACACGCGCTGGGCGACCCATGGTGCGCCGACCGAGCGCAATGCCCATCCGCACTTCACCGACGGTGTCGCCGTCGTCCACAACGGCATCATCGAGAACTTCGCCGAATTGAAGGACGAACTGATCGCCGATGGCGCCAGGTTCGAGACCGACACCGACACCGAGGTCGTGGCGCATCTGCTCTCCAAGTTCCGCCGCGAAGGCCTTGGCCGGCGCGAGGCGATGCACGCGATGCTGAAGCGGGTCACCGGCGCCTATGCGCTCGCCGTGCTCTATCAGGACGACCCGTCGACGATCATGGCGGCGCGCAACGGGCCGCCGCTGGCGATTGGCCACGGCAAGGGCGAAACGTTCCTCGGCTCTGACGCGATCGCGCTTGCGCCCTTCACCAACGAGATCACCTATCTGATCGACGGCGACTGGGCGGTGATCGGTGCGAACGGCGTGCATATCTTCGATCTCGCCGGCAATGTCGTCGATCGGCCGCGCCAGATCTCGTCGGCTGCCGCCTATATGATCGACAAGGGCAACCACCGGCACTTCATGGAGAAGGAGATCTATGAGCAGCCGGAGGTGATCGCGCACGCGCTGAGCCACTACATCGACTTCGCCGGCAACCGCATCAAGCCGCTCGCCGGCGCGATCGATTTTGCAAAGGTTCCGAGCCTGGCGATCTCCGCCTGTGGCACGGCCTATCTCGCTGGCCTGGTCGGCAAATACTGGTTCGAGCGCTATGCCCGCCTGCCGGTGGAAATCGACGTCGCTTCCGAGTTCCGCTATCGCGAAATCCCATTGTCGGCGCAGTCGGCGGCACTGTTCATCTCGCAGTCGGGTGAAACCGCCGACACGCTCGCCTCGTTGCGCTACTGCAAGGAGCTCGGCTTGAAGATCGGCGCCGTCGTCAACGCCCGCGAATCGACGATTGCGCGCGAGTCCGATGCGGTGTTCCCAATCCTTGCCGGTCCGGAGATCGGTGTCGCCTCGACCAAGGCCTTCACCTGCCAGCTCGCGGTGCTGGCGTCGCTGGCGATCGGCGCTGGCCGCGCCCGCGGCACGGTCAGCGCCGAGGAGGAGCAGGCGCTGGTTCGCTGCCTTGCCGAGATGCCGCGCATCATGGGCCAGGTGCTGAACGCCATCCAGCCGAAGATCGAGCAATTGTCGCACCAGCTCGCCAAGTACGATGACGTGCTCTATCTCGGCCGCGGCACCAGCTTCCCGCTGGCGATGGAAGGTGCGCTGAAGCTCAAGGAAATCTCCTATATCCACGCCGAAGGCTATGCCGCCGGCGAGCTGAAGCATGGGCCGATCGCGCTGATCGACGAGAACATGCCCGTCATCGTCATCGCGCCGCATGACCGCTTCTATGAGAAGACGGTTTCCAACATGCAGGAAGTGGCCGCGCGCGGCGGCCGGATCATCCTGATCACAGACGAGAAGGGCGCTGCCGCCTCCAAGCTCGAGACCATGGCGACGCTCGTGCTGCCTGACGTGGACGAGGTCATCGCGCCGATGATCTTCTCGCTGCCGATCCAGCTTCTTGCCTACCACACGGCGGTGTTCATGGGCACCGACGTCGACCAGCCCCGCAACCTCGCCAAATCGGTGACCGTCGAATGATCTACGTCCGGCATGAGCGTCCAGGCGATGAGAAGGCGATTCGGGACGTGACCGCTGCCGCCTTTGAAGGGCATCCGCACAGCGATCAGAGCGAGCCCCTCATCATCGAACGCCTGCGCGAAGCCGGTGCGCTCAGCGTCTCGCTGGTTGCCGAGATGAACGATGAGATTGTCGGGCACATCGCCTTCTCGCCCGTCACCCTGACGCCGGCAGAATCCGGCTGGTTCGGGCTTGGGCCTGTGTCGGTCAAGCCGGAGGTCCAGACGCAGGGCATCGGCAGGCAGTTGATCCTCGAGGGGCTCGAATGGCTGCGGGCGGAAGGGGCTGCCGGCTGTGTCGTCGTCGGCGATCCCGCCTATTATCAAAAGTTCGGTTTCCGCAACGAATCGGCTCTTGTATTCCCCGGTTGTGCGCCGCAATATTTCATGGCGCTGGCACTCTCCGGCGCGATGGCGGCGGGCACTGTCGCCTATCATCCGGCCTTCGGGGTCGCGTGAGGCTGGAGCGGGATTGAGGAAAAATGTGCGCGGTCTTCCGCCCGAATCCCGCTCTAACTGGAGAAGCGATCAGGTTTATGATTTTCGGTCGATCCGACCCGAAATCATAAGCGTGATCTAAGGCGAAAGACGCATGACGACGAAGAAGAGCTTCATCGCAACCCGGCTACGAAACTATTTCCTGACTGGTCTGATCATTTGTGCACCGATAGCGATCACGGCCTGGCTCGTCCGCTCCTTCATCGAATGGGCGGATGGTTGGGTGAAGCCGTATCTGCCGAATTTCTATAATCCGGACACCTATTCTCCCGTTGCAATCCCCGGCTTCGGACTGCTCGTCGCCATCGTCGTGATCACGCTCGTCGGCTTCCTGACCGCAAACCTCGTTGGCCGGTCGATCGTGAATTTCGGCGAGTCCCTCGTCAACCGCACGCCGCTGGTGCGCACGATTTACAAGTCGACCAAGCAGATCTTCCAGACGGTGCTTCAGGAGCAGTCGTCGTCCTTCAAAAAGGCAGGACTGATCGAATATCCGAGCCCGGGCCTCTGGGCGCTCGTCTTCATCGCAACGGATGTCAAAGGGGAGATCGCCGCCAAGTTCGACGACCGCGGCATGGACATGGTCACGGTGTTTCTCCCGCCGACTCCCATCCCAACGGCTGGCTTCCTGCTGTTCGTACCGCGCGACAAGATCATTCCGCTCGATATGAGTGCGGAGGATGCCGCCAAGCTGTTGATCTCCGGTGGCCTTGTGACGCCTGACCACAAGCCGCTTGCCAATGCGCCGTTGAAGATCGGGCAGCAGAAGACCGCCTGACGACCAGGCGTCCGTCCGGTCGAAACCGGCTCACACTGTCCTGGTTGGCATCTAGCCGGCGCGCAGGAAGCGGATCGCCTCGTCGCGCCGGTAGAGATAGAGCAGTGTCCGCAGCGCTTCGCCGCGTTCCGACGTCAGATCCGGGTCGCGCTCGATCACATAGGCGGCGTCCTTGCGGGCGATTTCCAGGAGATCGCCATGGGCTTCCAGGCTGGCGATGCGAAAGCCCGGCGTGCCCGACTGGCGCGTGCCGAGCAACTCGCCTTCACCGCGCAGCTTCAGGTCCTCCTCCGCAATCAGGAAGCCGTCCTCGCTGTCGCGCAGGATCGAGAGCCGTGATCGGCCATTCTCGCTGAGCGGACCCTTGTAGAGCAGGATGCAGGTCGAAGCGTCGTCGCCGCGCCCGACGCGGCCGCGCAACTGATGAAGCTGGGCAAGGCCGAAACGTTCCGCATGTTCGATCACCATGATCGTCGCATCGGGCACGTCGACGCCGACCTCGACGACGGTGGTGGCGACCAACAACCGGATCTCGCCATTCTTGAAGGCGAGCATGACGGCGTCCTTCTCGGCCCCATTCATGCGGCCATGTACGAGGCCGACATTGTTGCCGAAGCGCTTGGCGAGGCCTTCGTATCGTTCTTCGGCAGACATGACGTCAACGGCTTCAGACTCCTCGACGAGCGGGCAGATCCAGTAGGCCTTCTTGCCCTCGCGAAGGGCTGCGTCCAGCCGGTCGACGATATCGCCGGTACGCTCCGTCGGGATCGTCACGGTCTGGATCGGCTTACGCCCGGCAGGCTTCTCCGTCAGTTTCGAGACATCCATGTCGCCGAAGGCTGCGAGCACCAGCGTCCGCGGGATCGGTGTCGCCGTCATCACGAGCATATGCGGAGAGATCCCCTTGGCAGTTAGGCGCAGGCGCTGGTGAACGCCGAAGCGGTGCTGCTCGTCCACCACCGCCAGTGTCAGTTCCTTGTAGTTCACCGTATCCTGGAAAAGCGCGTGCGTGCCGATCACCATCCGCGTCTCGCCGGACGCGATACGATCCAAGATGGCATCGCGTTCCTTGCCCTTGGTGCGGCCGGTCAGGACGTCAATCGTGATGCCGGCCGGCGCGGCCATCCGCGCAAGGGTCGCATGGTGCTGCCGGGCGAGAATTTCGGTCGGCGCCATCAGCACGGCCTGTCCGCCGGATTCGACCGCTGCCAGCATCGCCATCAACGCCACCATCGTCTTGCCGGAGCCGACGTCGCCCTGCAGCAGCCGCAGCATGCGCTCGGTCCCGGCCATGTCCTTGAGGATGTCGGCAATGGCCGTCGATTGGCTCGCCGTCAGCGAAAACGGAAGTGCATCGATGACGGGCCGGGAGAGCGTGCCGGTGGCGTGAACCGGCGTACCTGCGACCTTGCGAAGGCGCTGGCGGACGAGCGCGAGCGACAACTGTCCGGCGAGAAATTCGTCATAGGCAAGCCGGCGGCGCGCGCGCGCCTGCGGATCGATATCCGTTGCATCCCGGGGATCATGCAGCGCGCGGAAACTCTCCGCGGCACTGGCGAAACCCTGCCTGGTGAGCAGCGCATCGTCCACCCATTCCGGCATTTCCGGCACGCGGGCGACGGCCGCCTCGATCGACTTGCGCAATGTCCGCGGCGAAAGCCCGGCGGTCAGGCCATAGACCGGCTCGACCAGCGGCAGGTTTTCCGCCTCGCTCGCCCGAACCGCATAGTCCGGATGCACCATGGATGGCCGGCCGTTGAACCAGTCGACCTTGCCGCTGACGATGACCGTCTCATCCACCGGCAGCGACTTTTCCAGCCAGTTGCCCTTGACCCGAAAATAGGTGAGCGCCAGCTCGCCGGTCTCGTCATGCAGGAAGACGCGGTAGGGCAGGTTGGGTTTGCCGCGCGGCGGCGGCTGATGGCGGTCGACCCGGCCGGTAATGGTGACGATGACCCCTTGCGGCGCATGGGCAATGCCGGGCTGCTGCCGGCGGTCAATCAGCGAGTGCGGCGCGTGGAAGACAAGATCGACGACACGGCAATCCTCGATCGTTTCACGACCGAGCAGCTTGGCATAGAGCTCCCCGATCTTCGGGCCGATGCCTGGAAGCGTGTCGAGCGGTGAGAAGAGCGGATCGAGCAGGGCGGGGCGCATGGCGATGAAATTGCGATGATAAATCGGGCTTTGGCAAGGCTGACAATCACCTATTCAGAGTTTATAGAGCCCAGTGACGACAAACCGTAGCCTGGAGCGTCCCGCTTTCAAGTGGTATCACTGAAGGTGACAAGGTGCTCTGGAATCAAAGCGCTGGAGCGTCTTTCGCGTGTTCGTCCGAATGCGCGGCGCTCTCCTGCATGTTTTCTTTCTCCCTGAACCCAGTCCGGATCAGGGGCAAAAACATGCAGCAATCTCAAGTGCTACAGCGACTTTCGTGCGCCTTGGAAGACGCGCGGCGCGGTAGCGGGCGGCAGGAAGGAATTTCCATGACTGGCATCTCACGCACCAGCGCCGATCTCGATCCGCGGCGACGGCGGATCCTGTTCCGTGCCTGGCATCGCGGCATTCGCGAGATGGATCTGATTCTTGGGCAGTTTGCCGAGGCTGAGCTTTCGGCGCTTTCCGAAGTCGAACTCGATGAACTCGAGACGATCATGCGCGAAGAGGACAACGATCTCGTCAGGTGGATCACCGGTGAACAGCCGGTGCCCGTTCGCTATCAGACGCCGATGTTCGAGCGCATCGCCGCCTATCGTCCCGATTTCGACAAGCTTCCCGAAGGAATGAAATAAACCGATGATGCTGGTTGGCCTTGATCCGAAGAAGATCGTCGAAGCGCAGCGGGAGATCACGATCGGCCCGGTTCCCGCCGGTGCCGAGGCACTGGTTCTGGCCGAACTTGCGCGGGCGGGCCAGCCGGTCGCCTATATTCTGTCGGACGGCCAGCGGATCGCTGACCTGGAGCAGGTCTTGAGCTTCGTAGCGCCGGATATTCCGGTCCTGACACTGCCGGGTTGGGACTGCCTTCCCTATGACCGCGTGTCGCCGAGCGCCGACACGTCAGCACGGCGTCTCGCGGCACTCAGCGCGCTGATTGCGCACAAGAAGAAGCCGCATGCGGCGATCGTGCTGGTGACGGTCAATGCCGCCCTGCAGAAGATTTCGCCGCAGGAGGTGATCGAGAGCCTGGCGTTTTCGGCCCGCCCGGGCAATCAGGTACGCATGGATGACATCGCCACCCGGCTTGAGCGCAATGGCTTCGAGCGGGTCGCGACGGTGCGCGAAGTGGGCGAATACGCGGTCCGCGGCGGCATCCTCGATGTCTTCGTGCCCGGCAGCGCCGAGCCGCTGCGTCTCGATTTCTTCGGCGACACGCTCGAGACGATTCGCTCCTTCGATCCCGCAAGCCAGCGCACGACCGGCCAGGTTCGCTCTCTCGATCTCAATCCGATGAGCGAGGTGTCGCTGACGCCGGAGACGATCAGCCACTTCCGCAGGCAGTATCTTTCGCTCTTCGGCGCCACGACCCGCGACGATGCACTCTATCAGGCTGTCTCCGAAGGGCGGCGTTACGCCGGCATGGAGCACTGGCTGCCGCTCTTCTATGATGGGCTGGAGACGGTCTTCGACTATCTCGACGGTTTCCGCATCGTCACCGACCATCTGGCGCGCGAAGCCGCCGCCGAACGCTCGAAGCTCATTCTCGACTATTACGATGCCCGTCTGGCATCGGCCTCTCCCGGCAAGGCGCAGACCACGCAGGGTACGCCCTATAAGCCGGTTCCGCCGGAATTGCTCTATCTGAATTCGCAGGGCTTCAACGCTGCGCTTGCCTCGCGCGACGCCATTCGCCTGTCGCCGTTCAACGAGCATGAAGGCGAAGCCCGACAGGTGATATCGGTCGATGCGCGCCAGGGCATGCGCTGGGCGAAGTCGGCGGGCGAGGGGGAGACGGAGAGCGAACGCGTCAACGTCTTCGACCAGGCGGTCAAGTACATTGCCGAGCGCCGTTCGAAGGGCGCCAAGGTGGTCATCTCGGGCTGGAGCGAGGGATCGCTGGACCGGCTGTTGCAGGTGCTCGTCGAACATGGGCTCGGCAACATCAAGCCGATCAAGGCACTGGCCGAGGTCAAGAGCCTGAAGCCGGGCGAGGTGGGATCGACCGTCCTCAGCATCGAGGCCGGCTTCGAGACCGGCGATCTCGTTGTTATCGGCGAACAGGATATCCTGGGCGACCGCATGGTGCGGCGTTCGAAGCGCCGCAAGCGCGGGGCCGACTTCATCGCCGAAGTCGCTGGCCTCGACGAGGGCAGCTATGTGGTGCACGCCGAGCACGGCATCGGCCGCTTCGTCGGGCTGCGCACCATTGAGGCCGTCGGAGCGCCGCACGATTGCCTCGAGCTTGTCTATGCCGAAAACGCCAAGCTGTTCCTGCCGGTCGAAAACATCGAGCTTCTGTCGCGCTATGGTGCGGAGGGGACCGATGCGATCCTCGACAAGCTTGGTGGCGTTGCCTGGCAGGCGCGCAAGGCCAAGCTCAAGAAGCGGCTGCTCGACATGGCGGGTGGGCTCATCCGCATCGCCGCCGAACGCCACACGCGCCGGGCGCCGGTTCTCGTCGCTCAGGATGGTGTCTATGACGAATTCGCCGCCCGCTTCCCCTATGACGAGACCGAGGATCAGTTGAACTCGATCGAGGCGGTGCGCGACGATCTCGGCAGCGGCCGCCCGATGGACCGCCTCGTCTGCGGCGACGTCGGCTTCGGCAAGACAGAAGTGGCACTGCGTGCCGCCTTCATCGCGGCCATGAACGGCGTGCAGGTTGCCGTCGTCGTGCCGACCACGCTGCTCGCGCGCCAGCATTTCAAGACCTTTTCCGAGCGCTTTCGCGGTCTGCCGATCCGCATCCAGCAGGCTTCCCGTCTCGTTGGCTCGAAGGAACTGGCGCTGACCAAGAAGGAAGTGGCCGATGGAAAAACCGACGTCGTCGTCGGCACCCATGCGCTGCTCGGCACCTCGGTCAATTTCGCCAATCTCGGTCTGCTGATCATCGACGAGGAGCAGCACTTTGGTGTCAAGCACAAGGAACGGCTGAAGGAGCTGAAGTCCGACGTGCACGTGCTGACGCTTTCGGCAACGCCGATCCCGCGCACGCTGCAGCTCGCCCTGACAGGTGTTCGCGAGTTGTCGCTGATCACCACGCCGCCGGTCGATCGCATGGCGGTGCGCACCTTCATTTCACCCTTCGACGCGCTGGTGATCCGCGAAACGCTGATGCGCGAGCACTATCGCGGCGGCCAGAGCTTCTATGTCTGCCCGCGCTTGAGTGATCTCTCGGAGATCCATGACTTCCTGAAATCCGACGTTCCGGAACTGAAGGTGGCGGTCGCTCACGGCCAGATGCCGGCGACCGAGCTCGAAGACATCATGAACGCCTTCTACGACGGGCGTTACGACGTGCTGCTGTCGACGACGATCGTCGAATCCGGTCTCGATGTCCCGACGGCCAATACGCTGATCGTGCACCGCGCCGACATGTTCGGCCTCGCCCAGCTCTACCAGCTTCGCGGCCGCGTCGGCCGCTCGAAGGTGCGTGCCTTCGCGCTGTTCACTCTGCCGGTCAACAAGACGCTCACGGGAACGGCCGAACGCCGGCTCAAGGTGCTGCAGTCGCTCGACACGCTCGGCGCCGGCTTCCAGCTTGCCAGCCACGACCTCGATATCCGCGGCGCCGGCAACCTGCTCGGCGAGGAACAGTCGGGCCACATCAAGGAGGTCGGTTTCGAACTTTACCAGCAGATGCTCGAGGAAGCGGTCGCCGAACTCAAGGGCGAGGAAGAAATCCACGATACCGGCTGGTCGCCGCAGATCTCGGTCGGTACCCCGGTGATGATCCCCGAACACTACGTGCCGGACCTGCACCTGAGGCTCGGTCTCTACCGCCGCCTGGGTGAACTGACGGATCTCAAGGAAATCGACGGCTTCGGCGCCGAGATGATCGACCGCTTCGGGCCGTTGCCGATCGAGGTCCAGCACCTCCTGAAGATCGTATACATCAAGTCGCTCTGCCGTACGGCCAATGTCGAGAAGCTCGATGCCGGGCCGAAGGGGGTCGTCGTCCAGCTCCGCAACAAGGAGTTCCCGAACCCGGCGGCGCTGGTCGGTTACATCGCCAAGCAGGGCACGCTCGCGAAGATCCGGCCGGATCACAGCATCTTCTTCCAAAGGGAGCTGGCAACGCCGGAGAAGCGCCTTTCAGGCGCTGCGATGGTGATGACGCAGCTCGCGGGCCTGGCGAAGTAGCCACGTTTTGTAGCGTGCTGCCGTAGCGCCAGACTACAGCGCCGCGCGCCTTTTCAGACGCGCGAAGGTCGCCGTAGCGCTTTAGATTTGCTGCATGTCTCCTCGAATCGACTTAAGGAGACAGGGCTGCTCAGTTGGGTTTGCCGCTCGCCTTCATTTGCGCGATTTCGCTCAGCGCATTCGTCAATACGTCGACGGTTTGCGCTCCCATCACGGCATATTGTCCGTCGAGAATGAAGCAGGGCACGCCGGTCACGCCCATCTCGCGCGCCATCCCGACCTCTTCCTTGACGGCGTCCTTGTCGGCGTCGGAGTTCAGCAATGCGGCGATGACGGGCCGATCGAGACCGGCCTTCTCGGCGATATCCAGCAGCACGGCGTGATCGCCGACGTTGCGACCTTCTTCGAAATTGGCCTTGAAGAGCAGGCCGACGACGGCCGATTGCGTCGGTTCGCCGTTGGTTGCAGCCCAGCGCACGAGCCGATGGGCATCGAGCGTGTTCGGGCTGATCTTCACGGCATCGAAGTCGAAGGCAATGCCGTCGGCGTTTCCGAGCTCGCGCAGCATGTCATGCGCGCGATCGACGGCTGCCTGACCGCCGAGCTTTGCGGCCAGATGCTGCTTGTGGTCGACGCCTTCGGGCGGCAGGTCGGGATTGAGCTGATAGGGACGCCAATTGACCGTGACGAGCACGTCCGGAACATTGGCGATCGCCTGATCGAGTCTCGCCTTGCCGAGATAGCACCAGGGGCAGACGACGTCCGAGACGATATCGATGCTGACGGTTTCCATGGTGCGGGTGCCTTTCCTTATTTGGTATGTCGGCGAGATAAGCCGGTTTGACCCGGCTTTCAATGCGTTACCAAAAGGGAACCAACCCTCTACTGCGCGTTTTGATCCCACCAGGTCGGAAGTTGATAGCCGTAAAGCGGCAATACATCGGGGCGGCCGATATGCTTGTGCCTGGCCACCCACTGCGCGTCCAGGTGATAGAGCGGCACTAGGTAGGAATTATTGACCAGCAACCGGTCATGCGCACGTACGGCGGCCGTGAAATCCTCGGTCGTCCGGGCCTGGAGAATGTTGTTGATCATGCGGTCGACATCCTTGTCGGCTACGCCGGCAAAGTTGTCGCTCCCCTGCCGGTCCCGCGACTGGGAGGACCAGCGCCCGACCTGTTCGACGCCGGGCGACAAAGTCGACGGGAAGGATTTGATGATCACGTCGTAGTCGAAGGATTGGCTGCGCTGCTGGTACTGCGAATCGTCGACGGTGCGTACGGAAGCCTGAATACCGAGCGGGGCGAGAAAGCGCTGGTAGGCCAGCGCGATCTTTTCCTGGCCCGCATTCTGGCTCATGATCTCGAAGGCGAGCGGCGCGCCGTTGGCGTTCACCATCTTGCCGTCCTTTATCTGGAAGCCGGCCTCCCGCATCAGCGAAACGGCGACGCGCAGCACGTTGCGATCGCGACCGGAGGCGTCGGTCACCGGCAGCCGGTATGTGCCGTCGAGAATCGCCGGATTGATACGCTCGCGCGCATCGCCGATGAGGCCGAGTTCGCGGTCGTCGGCCGGCGCGCCGAGGAAGCTCAGCGTCGAATTCTGCCAGTAGCTCTGGGTGCGCGTATAGGCGCCGTCAAAGAGGTTCTTGTTGACCCACTCGAAGTCGAACACCAGCGCCAGACCCTGCCGGAGCTTGAGGTTGTCGAACATCGGCCTGCGGGTATTGAATACGATGCCGAGCATGCCCGAGGGCGTCTTCGGCTTGAAGGTTTCCTTGACGACCTCGCCGGTGCGGACAGCCGGGAAATCATAGCCGCGCGCCCATTTGGTGGCGCTGCCTTCGGGATAGACGTCGATCTCGCCCTTCTTGAACGCCTCGAACAGCGAATTTTCCTGGAGAAAATACTCGACGGAGATTTCGTCGTAATTGTCCTGGCCGACTTTCGACGGCAGGTCCTTCGCCCAATAGTCCGGGTTTCTCTTGTAGACGATGCGCTCGCCGGGCTTCACTTCGGCGACGCGATAGGGACCGGAGCCGAGCGGCGGTTTCAAGCTCGTCTGCTCGAAGGTCGCAACGTCGATTGCATGCTTCGGCAACACCGGCGACAGCCCGAGCAGCAACGGAAGTTCGCGGTCGGCCTCTTCGGTGAAGGTGAAGCGGACGCTGCGGTCGCCCACCTTCTCCATCTTCGCCACCTTGGCCAGGCGGTTGCTGAAGGGAACCCGTCCCTTGTCGCGCAGCAGTTCGAAGCTGAAGATGACGTCTTCAGCGGTTACCGGCTGCCCGTCGGCCCAGCGGGCATTGGGATTGAGGTTGAACTGGATGAAGGTCCGGTCGTCATCCCATTCGACCGATTCGGCGAGCAGGCCGTACATGGTGAAGGCCTCGTCGCGCGAGCGCTGCATCAGCGATTCGTAGACGAGGTTGCCGTATTCCGGGTCCCACATGCCGCGCGCCGTCGTGCGCATGCTTTTCAGGATGAAAGGATTGAGGCTGTCGAAGCTGCCGACGACGCCGTAAGAGATCTTCCCGCCCTTCTTCACGTTCGGATTGACGTAGGGAAAGTTCTTGAAATCGGCTGGCAGCGCCGGCTCGCCATGCATGGCGATGGCATGGACAGGAGCGGCTGCCGCGCCGTTGGCGAACGAAGTGACGGTCATGAGCAGTGCCAGACCGGAGAGAATTGAACGCAAAGTCACCTCCCGTGAAGGGGTATCAACAGGCCGATTCCCTAAACGTTAGCAACGGTGACCGATGAATCCAACCGATCCGCCGCCCAAATTCCACCCAGTCGCAAGTCAAAAAATGACAGGAAACACTGGATAATCGAAGCGAGCCAATGTAACAGGTGTTTCCGGAAACGGGGTCATGCATTTGCCTTATTTGGCCAACAGGACAACGGCGGCTGACGATACTCACCTGCGGAACGAATTGTTCCGTTACCGGATTTCAGGAGACGGAATCACAATGATCTTCAAGTCGAATTTTACCAAACGCTCGGGTATGGCAGCGCTGGCGCTCTCTGTAGCTGCTGCGGGCGTGCCGGGTGTTGCATCCGCCCAGCAGGCGGGTGGCAAGCCGCCGCAGGGCTGGTTCAAGGTCTGCACCAAGCAGGAAGACAATGACGTCTGCATCGTTCAGAACCTGCTGACCGCCAATAACGGCCAGCTCGTGACCGCTGTCGGCCTCATCACCGTAAGCGGCAAGGTCAATCGCAAGGTCCTGCAGGTTTCCGTACCGTCCGCACGCCTCATCCCGACCGGTGTCCAGATGCAGATCGACGGCGGCAAGCCGGTGAAGCTCGACTACGCCATCTGCATGCCGGACAAGTGCGTCGCTGAAGCGCCGCTCTCCGACCAGCTGATCGCAAGCCTGAAGAAGGGCAATGAAGTCGTCTTCACGTCGGTGAACTTCCAGCGTGCGCCGAACCCGATCAAGATGGCCCTCACAGGCTTCACCGGTGTATTCGACGGCGAACCGATCGAACAGTCGCAGCTCGAAGAGCGCCAGCGCCTCCTGCAGGAAGAAATGCAGAAGAAGGCCGAGGACGCCCGCAAGAAGCTCGAGGAAGCCCAGAAGGCTGCCAAGCAGAACTGAGCGATCGCTCGCGATCGCCAAAAGAAACGCCCGGACTTAACGTCCGGGCGTTTTCATTTTATCCGGGGCAAAAGCCTTGAAGCGCGTCGCGATCTTAGGGTTCGTTGAGCCTTCGATATTTCATCTCAAAACGCCACGCACTTTTGCGGCATGCTTCAGTGACGGAAAGTCGCCTTGGGCTTGTAGTGGCCGACGCCATCCTTATCGAACAGGGCATCGACTTGGGCGTGGCGCATCGGCCGGTCGCTGTCGTCGAACTCCAGGTTCTGCTCGGAAACGTAGGCGACATATTCGCTGTCATCGTTTTCGGCGAACAGATGGTAGAAGGGTTGATCCTTGCTCGGGCGGATCTCCTGCGGAATAGCGTTCCACCACTCTTCGGTATTGGCGTATTCCGGATCGACGTCGAAAATGACGCCGCGGAACGGGAAAATCCGATGGCGAACCACCTGTCCGATCTCGAATTTGGCGTTTCTTTGTTTCATGACGCAACACATCCTTTCAGGAGATTATCTGGGTTGGCGAACCCAAAACATCAATAGGGATCTCCCTTCCGCCCTGCGTTGACCTTCGGCGCCGTGCGCCCGGCTGGACGCGCAAAGATTGCCGCCATCATAATATCACACAATTCCGCAAACGGTGCCGCCTGCGCAAGGGGCCGCCTCCGCGGACGAAAGCGAAAGCCGAAAGAAAAACCGGCGGCTCTTCGAGGAACCGCCGGCTCTTCATGCTCTTACCGTGCCGGCAGCTAAGTCGATGTTGCCGGTGGGCTTAGACCGAGTAGTACATGTCGTACTCGACCGGATGCGGGGTCATTTCGAAGCGCATCACTTCCTGCATCTTCAGTTCGATGAAGGAATCGATCTGGTCGTCGTCGAACACGCCGCCGGCGGTCAGGTACTTGCGATCCTTGTCGAGGCTTTCGAGCGCTTCGCGCAGCGAGCCGCAGACGGTCGGGATCTTCTTCAGTTCCTTCGGCGGCAGGTCATAGAGGTCCTTGTCCATGGCCTTGCCCGGGTGCAGCTTGTTCTTGATGCCGTCGAGGCCAGCCATCAGCATGGCTGCGAAGGCGAGATAGGGGTTGGCGGTCGGATCCGGGAAGCGGACTTCGACGCGCTTGGCCTTCGGGTTGGTGCCGAACGGAATGCGGCAGGAGGCCGAACGGTTGCGGGCCGAGTAGGCGAGCAGAACCGGCGCTTCATAGCCCGGGACGAGACGCTTGTAGGAGTTCGTCGACGGGTTGGTGAAGGCATTCAGCGACTTGGCATGCTTGATGATGCCGCCGATGAAGTAGAGGCAGGTTTCCGACAGGCCGGCATATTCGTCGCCTGCGAAGGTCGGCTTGCCGTCCTTCCAGATCGACAGATGCACGTGCATGCCCGAGCCGTTGTCGCCGAAGATCGGCTTCGGCATGAAGGTTGCGGTCTTGCCATAGGCATTGGCAACCTGGTGCACGACGTACTTGTAGATCTGCATCTTGTCGGCGTTGCGAACCAGCGCGTCGAACTTGACGCCGAGCTCATGCTGGGCGGCAGCCACTTCGTGGTGGTGCTTTTCGACCGTCACGCCCATCTCGGCGAGAACCGTCAGCATTTCCGAACGCATGTCCTGGCAGCTGTCGACCGGCGGAACCGGGAAATAGCCGCCCTTGACGCGCGGACGGTGACCGAGGTTGCCGGTCTCATAGTCGGTGTCGTCGTTCGACGGCAGTTCGGAGGAGTCGAGCTTGAAGCCGGTGTTGTACGGATCGGCCTTGTACTTGACGTCGTCGAAAACGAAGAACTCGGCTTCCGGGCCGACGAAGACGGTGTCGCCGATGCCGGAGGCCTTGAGGTAGGCTTCCGCCTTCTTGGCCGTGCCGCGCGGGTCGCGGTTGTAGGCTTCGCCGGAAACCGGGTCCAGAATGTCGCAGATGATGACCATCGTCGACTGCGCGAAGAACGGGTCCATATGCGCTGTTTCCGGATCGGGCATCAGCACCATGTCGGACTCGTTGATCGCCTTCCAGCCGCCAATCGAGGAGCCGTCGAACATGACGCCGTCGGCGAACATGTCTTCATCGACGCAGACGACGTCCATCGTTACGTGCTGCAGCTTGCCCTTGGGGTCGGTAAAGCGCAGGTCGACGAACTTGACGTCATTGTCCTTGATTTGCTTCAGAATATCGCTTGCAGTCGTCATTTGCCGTAATTCCCTGTGTGAGATGACGAGGTTTGAAAAGAAACCGGGCCGGACGGCCCGTGAGATATCAGATGGCGTCGAGGCCGGTTTCGCCCGTGCGAATTCGGATGACTTCTTCCACATTGGAAACGAAAATCTTTCCGTCACCAATGCGGCCGGTCTGCGCGGCATTGCGGATCGCCTCGATGACGGCCTCCGCGTTTTCATCCGCCAGCACGACTTCGACCTTTACCTTCGGCAGGAAGTCCACCACGTATTCGGCACCGCGATAAAGCTCCGTGTGGCCCTTCTGTCGCCCGAAGCCCTTGGCTTCCGTGACGGTAATGCCCTGCAGGCCGACTTCCTGAAGGGCTTCCTTCACTTCGTCGAGCTTGAAGGGCTTAATGATCGCTTCGATCTTTTTCATGAGAAAATGTCTCTCCGCTTCTCCCTTTAAAGCAGGATCATGCCCGCTCGCCCTGAATATGCACGTTGCATGCCAGTTTTTCTGCGAAAATCTGTCGGAATGACAAAAAATCTGCTGCCGAGACCCGGATCGCGGCGTTTCCACGCCATTCTTGACGGTGATCTGCCTAATTTTTATGATTTTCGATCGAAAGTTGCCCGGTCCTGGCCGTTGCCTTTGCTCATTGACGGGGTGGAGCACGTTATTTGAGCAACAAATATGTGCAGATGCATAATTAGAGGGCATATTGTGTGCCGCGACGGTGGGCCTTGCTTCGGGCCGCCGGGCGTGGATAAGTCTGGGTCATGCGCTCCGAACTTCAGCACTTGTTGATCACGCCCTCGGAAATGACCGCAATCGATCAGGCGGCCGCCCAATCCGGCATCGATAGCTTTACGCTGATGCGCAACGCCGGCCTGGCCGTGACCGCTGCGGCGCTGCGATGCTGCCCGGATGCTCTCCGTTTCGTCGTGCTTTGCGGGCCGGGCAATAACGGCGGCGATGGTTATGTCGCCGCCTGCGGTCTCGCGGAGAGTGGCGCGGACGTCGCGGTCTTTGCACTCGGCAACCCCGCGGCACTTCAGGGCGACGCCGCACGGGCGCGGTCGGAATGGCACGGAGCGGTGGCATCGCTCACGGAGTTCGAACCGCGGGTCGGCGATGTCATCGTCGATGCGCTGTTCGGGGCAGGGCTCTCGCGCGATCTTTCGGGTGAGACCGTTCAACTGATCGAGCGTGTCAACGCAAGCAAGCTCCCGGTCATTGCCGTCGATCTGCCAAGCGGCATCGATGGACGGACCGGTGAAATCCGCAGCGCAGCTTTCGCAGCCCGCCACACGGTAACCTTCATGGCGCCGAAACCGGGCCATTGGCTTTTGCCTGGCCGATTCCTGTGCGGGACGCTCGAAGTCTTCGATATTGGGATCCCGCCGCGCATTGTGCTGGCCGGAGCCGGCCGACTGCGTCTGAACTCGCCGGCTGTCTGGTCGGGTTGGAGTGGTGATCTCGCTCCATCGACGCACAAGTTCAAGCGTGGCCATCTCGTCGTCTTCTCCGGGGACCGGCAAGCGACGGGCGCCGCGCGGTTGGCGGCGACGGCCGGCCTTGCGGCCGGCGCCGGATTGGTCACGGTGGCCACGGGAAAAGCCGCGCTCGGCATCAACGCCTCGCAGTTGACCGCCGTGATGGTGAGGGAAGTGGAGGGTAAGCGAGACCTGACGAAATGGCTGCAGGATCACCGCTTGGGCAGCTTCGTCCTTGGGCCCGGTTTCGGCGTCGGCAAGAAGACGAGGGATTTTGTGTTGGCGCTCTGCGACCGGTCCTTCGTGCTCGACGCCGACGGCATCACATCGTTCCGGGCGAACCGCGAAGAGCTCTTCTCCGCGCTTGTGAGAGCCGGCGGCCAGATGGTCATGACGCCGCATGAAGGCGAATTCGCCCGCCTCTTTCCCGATATTGCCGGCGACGACGCCCTCTCCAAGATTGAGAAGGCGCAGGCGGCGGCGCGCGTCAGCCACGCTGTCATCGTCTACAAGGGAGCGGACACGGTGATCGCCGCACCCGACGGCCGGGCCGTGATCAACAACAATGCGCCGCCGTGGCTGGCAACCGCCGGTTCGGGAGACGTTCTCGCCGGCATCATCGGCGCACATCTTGCTCAAGGGATGCCGGCCTTCGAGGCAGCGGCCGCCGCCGTCTGGCGACACGGTGTAGCCGGCAGTCAGGCCGGGCGGGGACTGACGGCCGAGACATTGATTGGCGCCATACCGCCAATGGCGTGAGGCCGGCTAAAGCAGCGCCTCAAGCAACCGGCCCTCAACGCAGGGACCGCTTGAGGCGCTTGGGTCGAATGCCCGGCTCTTAGCCGCGCGTACCCTTCGCGATCGGCTCCTGATAGGTGAAGCCCATGTCCCAGGGGAAGTAGATCCAGGTGTCCTGGCTTACTTCGGTAACGAAGGTGTCGACCATCGGCCGGCCCTTCGGCTTGGCGTAAACGGCGGCAAAATGTGCCTTTGGCAGCATGGCGCGCACTTCCGCGGCGGTCTTGCCGGTATCGGTCAGGTCGTCGACGATCAACACGCCTTCGCCGCCATTCTCGGCAATTTCGGGCGCGATGCCCTTCAGCACCTTCATCTGACCCTGCGTGTCATAGTCGTGGTAGGACGCGACGCAGACGGTCTCGATCATGCGGATATTGAGCTCGCGGCAGATGATCGCCGCGGGAACCAGCCCGCCGCGCGTGATGCAGACCATGGCGCGCCATTCCTGGCCGTTGTCGGCAAGGCGCCATGCGAGGGCGCGGGCATCGCGGTGGAACTGGTCCCAGGAGACGGGAAAGGCTTTATCGGGCAGCGACATGGGTGGGCTCCGGCTTGTCTGTACGAGGTAAAGGCGAAGCGTCCGGCAGATCGGGCAGGCGGGAACGCGTCATCCTGATTTGCCGACATGCAATAACGGCAATGGCGGTCAAAGCGCAAGGCTCTACAGCGCCGCGTATCCTCTAAGACACGCCAAGCTCGCTGCAGGGCATCGGGCCTGCCGCATATTTGTGCTTCAATCGATCCAATCTCAGGAACTATGCAGTCGCAATCAGGTCTTCGCGCGCGCTTCGGTGATCGCCTGGATCATTGCCTGCACGTCGGCTTCGGCCGCAGCCAGCGCCTGTGGATCGCGGGCACGCACGACAATATCGGTCGAGAAGTTCTTGCCGTCGAACTTGGGGTAGGAGCCGATGCTCGTCTCCGGATGGTTCTTCTGCACCTCCGTCAGCGGGCTGCCGATATCGCCTTCGCCGAAAGGTGAGCGCACGGTCCGGGAGAGGAGAGGCGAACCGACCTGAAGGCCGGGCAGCAAGGCGTCGAGCATGGCCTGGAATACCTGCGGCACGCCGGCCATGACATGCACGTTGCCGATGGCGAAGCCCGGTGCAGTGGAGGCGGGATTTGGAATATGGCGTGCACCTAGCGGCATGCGTGCCATGCGCTTGCGCGCCTCGGTGAACTCCATGCCGCGGCGCTCGTACATTGCAGCGAGCAGGGCCATCGCCTCCGGATCGTAGACGCATTCGACGCCAAAGGCGCGCGACACCGCGTCGGCGGTGATGTCGTCATGCGTCGGGCCGATACCACCTGACGTGAAGACGTAGTCGTAGCGGCCGCGCACGGCGTTGATGGCTTCGACGATCGCAGCCTCGTCATCGGCGACGATCCGGACTTCGCGCAGATCGATGCCAACCATGGTCATCATGTCGGCGAGATGGCCGATGTTCTTGTCCTTGGTTCGACCCGACAGAAGTTCGTCGCCGATGGCGACCATCGCGGCAGTGACGATTTTTGGGCTCATCGATAATTCCTATTTATATAAGCCAATCGTTTAACAGTGATTGTTCATTGTTCGACGAGCAAGAACAGTCTGTTTCCCGGACAACTCCTGGCAAGCGGCCGCATTTTGATAAATCTTCCCGGTAGCGGTGATCAAGTGGGATCGATTGAATCCAAAGGAGCATTTAATGGCCAAGGTTCTTGTTCTCTATTATTCGGCATACGGACACGTCGAAACGATGGCCTATGCGGTGGCCGAAGGCGCGAAATCGGCCGGCGCCGAGGTCGACGTCAAGCGCGTTCCCGAGCTGGTGTCGGAAGAAGTTGCCAAGGCTTCGTACTACAAGCTGGACCAGGCAGCGCCGATCGCCAATGTCGAGGAACTTGCGCAGTATGACGCGATCATCTTCGGCGCGGGCACGCGCTACGGCACGGTTGCCTCGCAGATGCGCAACTTCATCGACCAGACCGGCAGCCTGTGGGCCAAGGGCAAGCTGGTCGGCAAGGTCGGCTCGGTTTTCACATCCTCGGCGACGCAGCACGGCGGCCAGGAGTCGACCATCCTGGGCTTCATCCCGACCCTGATGCACCACGGCATGGTCGTCGTCGGCCTTCCCTATGCTTTCCAGGGGCAGATGGGCCTCGACGAGATCAAGGGCGGCTCGCCCTACGGCGCCTCGACGATCACCGGTGGCGACGGTTCGCGTCAGCCCTCCGAGGTCGAACTCGAGGCTGCTCGCTTCCAGGGCGCACATGTCGCCAAGATCGCCGCGAAGCTCGCGGTCTGATCGCTCAAGATATTGGATTTCTTGATCAAGGGCGGCTCCGAGAGGGGCCGCTTTTTTGATTCGTTGCACGCCGTTCCCGGGTGGTTCGCGAAGGTGGCAATTCGCACCGTACCTGTGGTAATATCCGCGGCGTTCGGCATGAGCATGCCTTTGACGAGGAGGAAAGAAGGGCCGTGCGGCGACGGCCCGCCCGAAGACCGAAGCGTCTTTCGGACTGTTGGAGGGAAGTATGGCGAGGATCACTTACACCATCGTTCCTCATGACGGAGGCTGGGCCTACAAGGCTGCCGACGCATTTTCGGAACCCTTTCCCAGCCGCGAATTGGCGCTCGCCGCCGCCAAGGCCGCCGCCGCTGAACAGCAGGTTGGCGGTGACGACGAAGATATCAGTTTCCAGGACGAGCAGGGTCGCTGGCACTTCGAACACACAGACGGCGGCGATCGACCGGAGGCGACTGTAGAAGACGGTTAGTTCGCTTCAAGGCAACCGGCTCAATCCGAACACCAGATCACGATGATTTTGGTCGGGCGACACAATATCGCAAACGTGATCGATTATAATAGCTTAGACTAGGATGCGGGCGGAAACGTCAACGCTTCCTCATTCCGCTCCAGCGTTCTGCAACAGTATTGCGTGCACACCATCTCTCCACGGAGGATATTCGATGCACTATAGCGTTCAGATCTTCACCTGGACCCCGCGGCAGGGAGTCCACCAGGTCGGATCGGCAATCGAGGTGGACGCCCCCAATTCCAAGGCGGCAGCGGTCTCGCTTCTCGGCCTCAGGCTGGAAGACGAGGGATGCGCTTCGAAACTCGCCGTCCGGGTATGGCACGACGATGCTCACCAGGCGGAATGCGATTGCTACTACTACAACAACTGAGCGGCCACCTTTTCCGGCGCAAACCTGTCGCTGCCGAGCGAGGGTTGGATGCCGGCCGCCCAATGATCCTGAAAGCCGTCTGTCTGGTGCGGGCGACGGGGGTCGAACCCGTACGGCCAAGGCCGAGGGATTTTAAGTCCCTTGCGTCTACCAGTTTCGCCACGCCCGCATGAGCTCTTAGATCAATCACTTACGCTGCTGCGTCAAGGGGATGCGCCTTCGCTTTTCCCGCGCCTTCCCTGGAAATCGTCCGCGTGCCGCTGTCTACCGCTTCTTCTTGCATCGATTTGGCGGTGCTCGGAGCGCCGGATCCGGCGTAGACCTGATGTACGCAAGGGCCTTAAAATCCCTCGGGAAACCGTACGGGTTCGATTCCCGTCGACCGCACCAATGGACGACCTGTCTTGTGGATGAGGCGGAGCAAGTCAGTCGCTCAAACCACGAACGAGCGCGGCCAGTCCGCCGAGATGCTCGATCTCGCGGAAACGCGGGTGGTGGTCCGGCTTGTCGTGGTGCTCGAATGACCAGGTGAGCGCGTGCGGGACATAGACGCCCCAGCTGCCCGCCTCGAGCGCGGGGACGATATCGGACTTTAGCGAATTGCCGACCATCAGGCTCTTCAACGGGCCGTCGCCATGGCGCTTGAAGATGCGCTCGTAGGTGCCGGCATTCTTGTCGCTGACGATTTCGACGGCGTCGAAATAGTCGCCAAGGCCGGAGGCGGCAAGCTTGCGTTCCTGGTCGAAGAGATCACCCTTGGTGATCAAGACGAGCCGGACCTGGCCATGAAGGGCGTCAAGTGTTTCCTTGGCATGCGGGAGCGGCTCGACCGGGTGCACGAGCATGTCGCGGCCGGCCGCCAGGATTTCGGCGATGACGGAAGAGGGGACTTTCCCCTCCGTCACGTCCACCGCGGTTTCGACCATCGAGAGGACAAAGCCCTTTATGCCGAAACCGTAGAGACGGAGATTGCGTTTTTCTGCGGCAAGCAGCCGTTCGGACAGATGCTCGGTGTCTGTGTGGGGACTGAGAAGTTCGGCGAAGCGAGCCTCGGTCAGGCGAAAAAACTGCTCGTTCTGCCAGAGGGTATCGTCGGCATCGAAACCAACGGTCGTTATTGCATCAGGCATGGTCTTACGGTCCGGCAATCTTGAAGGGCTGGTCGACGCTGGCCCTCTTGCCGCTGTTGATGTCGTTGAAGTGGAAGCGCAGCACATATTCGCCCGCCGGCGCGCCGGAAACATCGATGGTCAGCGTCGCATAGATTTCCTGGTTTCTGAGATAGCCGGTGAAGGTGAAATCGCCGAAGGCCTTTTGCCCGGCGAGCACGTCGCCCTTCGGGTTGAGGATGTCGAAATCGACTGTGAAGTGGCTCTCGAGCTTGCCTTTCTCGGCGGCATCCTTCCAGGAGAGGCCAATCGGCTCGATGTAGGAGATCAGCGACTCGCCCTCCTTGAAGACCGAGTTGTCCCTCGGCTGGTACATCGCATAGCCAGTCGGCTGTTTGGAAACAAAAATCGCCTTGCCGATCGCGAAGGGTAGCTTTTGCGAAAAGTCGCTGATCGCCTGGCGAAGGAGGTCGCGGGCTTTTGCAGCGTCACCCGAAGCGGCAAGCTTCTCCGCCTGCGCCGCGGCATCGGTGAGTGGTCCGGCGTGTGCGATCAGATTTCCGGATAGTGTCGTGGCGGCGGTCAGCGTCGCCAGAAGAAGCATATGTTTCACCATGACGTTTTCCCCCTCGCCGGATGACACCGACTTTCGGCATCTGCCGCATCGAGTCAAGACGATAGGGCCGGCGGGCCGATGGTCAATGCTTCCAGAACACCGGCGTCAGGATCACGAGCACGGTCAGAACCTCCAAACGGCCGAGCAGCATCATCAGCGACAGTAGATAGAGTTCGGGATCGCCGAGCGTCGAGAAGTTACCCGCCGGTCCGATGATGGGGCCAAGCCCTGGACCGACATTTGAAAGGCAGGTGATGACTGCCGATGTCGCAGTGATCAGATCATAGCCGAGCGCACCCATGGCGAGACTCCCGAAGGCCCAGAGCAGGATATAGGTGATGAAGAACAGGAAGATCGCGCGTTGCGTGTCGGCATCGACGGGATTTGTGCCGTAGCGCACGGCGTAGATCGCGTTGGGGTAGACGAGTCTGTTGAGCCCCGACCGGATCGCGTTGAAGAGCACGATGAAGCGATAGGCCTTGATGCCGCCTGCCGTCGATCCGGAACAGCCGCCCATGAAGGTGGCGGTGAAGGCGGCCATGACGACGAAGGGCCCCCAGAGACTGTAATCCTGGCTGGCATAGCCGCTGGTCGAGAGGATCGAGGTGATGTTGAAGAAGGAATGCGCCAGCGCCAGGTGAAATTCGACGCCATTCGCGAGGCGGTGATAAATGGCAACCGCGATTGAGAAGGCCGAGAGATAGCCGAGAAACACGATGATCTGCGGATCGCGCAGCGCGTCGAGCCGGCCGCGTGCCACCAGCACGATCAGGATCGAGAAGGGCAGGCTGCAGAGCGCCATGAAGAAGGTCGCCGTCCAGAGCAGCGGGATGCTGCCGAAATAGGCGAAGGACGCATCATGGGTGGAAAAGCCGCCGGTCGCGACCGTCGACATTGCATGGTTGACGGCGTCGAAGCGGCTCATGCCGGTCAGGAAGTAGCCGATCGCGCAGAGAAGCGTGATGACGACATAGACGATCAGGAAGGCGCGGCTGAAGCTGGCGAGGCGCGCGAACGGTTTGTCGCTGGTGTCGGAGGATTCCATCTTGAAGAAGGACATGCCGCCGACCCTGAGATAGGGGATGATGAACAGGCCGAGCACGACGATGCCGATGCCGCCCAGCCAGCAGAGCAGCGAACGCCAGACCAGAAGCCCCGGCGGCGCGTCGTCGAGACCGACGATGACGGTGCCGCCGGTCGTGGTAATTGCCGAGACGGACTCGAAAAGCGCCTGGGCAAAATCAAGATCGAGCGACGACAGCCAGAGCGGGATTGCTCCGACCACGGAAAAGACCGCCCACAACAGATTGACCAGGACGAATCCGAACTTCTTGGAAAACGGCGGCGGCCCCATGCGGGTCGCCATGAAGGTCGCGAGCGACAGGCCTCCGACCATGAAGGCCGAAGCGGTGAAGATCGGCCAGTCCGGGTGCCCGTAATAGAGATCGACCATCGCCGGCACGAGCATGGCGCCCGCTAGGTATATGCCGAGGATTGCCGCGATGTGCACAGCATGCCGGATCAAGGTTGCGTTCAAGCGTTCAATTTCCCGGAAAGTGTTGCGGACGTCCCGGCCGAAGGGGATGCGGCTGCATTGTTCACGGCGGTCCGATTCGAGTCAAAGCGATGGCTTCGGGCGTTGCAATGTGCAATAGCCACAGCCATCGACCAACTCAACGGAAGACCGCACGCGATGAAGCAGGATGTCGAAGCCGCAACCGAAGCCTTGCGGGAGATCTTCCCGCCGACGCCGCTGCAGCTCAACGAGCACTTGAGCGCGCGCTACGGTGCCAATATCTACCTCAAGCGCGAAGACCTGTCGCCCGTGCGCTCCTACAAGATCCGCGGCGCGTTCAACTTCTTCCGCAAGGCGCTCGGCGCCGACGCATCCGGCAAGACCTTCGTCTGCGCCTCGGCCGGCAACCACGCCCAGGGCTTTGCCTTCGTCTGCCGCCATTTCGGCGTGCCTGGCGTCGTTTTCATGCCGGTGACGACGCCGCAGCAAAAGATCGACAAGACCCGCATGTTCGGCGGCGAATTCATCACCATCCGCCTCGTCGGCGATATCTTCGACCAGTGCTACAAGGCGGCGCGCGATCACGTCGAAGCGATCGCCGGCGTCATGGTGCCGCCTTTCGATCATGCCGATATCATCGAGGGCCAGGCAAGCGTCGCCGCTGAAATTGTCTGGCAACTGCCTGATGGCGTGACACCCGATCTCGTTGTTCTGCCCGTCGGCGGCGGTGGCCTTGCCGCCGGCGTGACGGGGTATCTCAAGGACGTGATCGACGCGGATCACTTCATCTTCTGCGAACCCGCCGGCGCGCCCAGCCTGCGCGAGAGCCTCGAAACCGGCAGCGTCGTCACCCTCGATCAGGTCGACAATTTCGTCGACGGTGCCGCAGTCGGACGGATTGGCGACCTCAATTTTGCGGCCCTCCGCCGCTTTTCCGCCGATCAGGTGATGCTCTTGGCGGAGAATGCGATCTGCCTGACGATCGTCGATATGCTGAATGTCGAAGGCGTCGTGCTGGAACCGGCGGGCGCCCTCTCGGTTGCGGCGCTGGAAGCGCTGGGCCCCGAGGCGCTTGCGGGCAAGACGGTGGTTGCCGTCGTGTCCGGCGGCAACTTCGACTTCGAGCGCCTGCCGGACGTAAAGGAGCGGGCAATGCGCCACGCGGGGCTCAAGAAATACTTCATCCTGCGCATGGCGCAGCGACCGGGCGCGCTTCGCGATTTCCTCAATCTGCTCGGGGACGAGGACGATATTTCGCGCTTCGAATACCTGAAGAAATCGGCGCGCAATTTCGGCTCCATCCTGATCGGCATCGAGACCAAGCACGCCGAGAATTTCCCAGTGCTGAAGGCCCGCTTCGACGCCGCTGGATTGCGTTACCAGGACATCACCGAGAACGAAATCCTCTCCAATCTCATCATCTAGGCCGGGATGACGGCGCCGCGGTCGAAAATCGGCACTTAAGCTTTGACAGTGCCGGCTGCGGCGTCTAAGTCTTGGTCATGGCATCGTTTTTCTCGAAATTGTTCGGCCGTTCGGGTTCCTCCGAAAACCAGACGCAGGCTGCGCCCGGGAAGACCGAGGCCTATGCCGAATGCACCATCCGCGCGACGCCCATGCGCGAGGGCTCGCAGTTTCGCCTGGCGGGCAGTATCGAGAAGCCCTCGGCCGATGGCAGCGCCAAAATCCGCAGCTTCATTCGCGCCGATCTCTTCACATCCGAGCAGGACGCGATCGACGCCGCGCTGCGCAAGGGACGCCAGATCATCGACCAGACCGGCCCGTCGCTGTTTTCCGACGACGCCCAGTCGCGCCAGGTTTGATCGGTTGCCGCCTGCGGCATATCCAAATCTTCTCATATAGTTAGCGGACATTATTAATGTCTCGCATTGCCTTTGGGCAGCCTGCCATAGGCTTCGCTGATTCGGCTGAACCTTCGTCGCCTGCCAAAAAGCGGCGGGCCGCCACGGGTGGCGGCCCGATCTTCGTTTGACTGGGGCTCAGAGCTTGATCCGGAAGCGAGCAAACCCTTCGGCGGCATCACCGGCATCCTCGATCGCCACACCCTTCACCTGCGCCAGGAACTGCCGGGCCTTCGGTCCGCTGTCGAATGTCACGCTCGTATTGGCGAGCGGCACGAAGGTCCAGTTGGCGTCGGCCGAGGGGTTGATGGTGCCCTGATCGATGATGTAGCGCACCACGACATCGCGGTTGGTGTCGGGGGCTACGAACACCACCTTGTCGGCGGCGATGTCGGGGAAATTGCCGCCGCCGCCAGCCCGGTAGTTGTTGGTGGCGACCACGAATTTCTGTGCCGGATCAATCGCTTTCCCGTTGAACTGCAGATTCTTGATGCGGTTCGAGGAAGGACTGATGACGTTGCCGTCCTTGTCGAACTTCGGCGGCTCGGAAAGGTCGATCTGGTAGGTGACCCCGTCGATGACGTCGAAATTGTAGGACGGGAAACCGCCGTTGATCAGCGGTGCATCGGTGGCGCCCGGCTTGACCTCGTTGAAGATGCCGGCGGACATTTCCAACCAGTTGCGCACTTGGTCGCCAGTGATGACAACGGCCTGCACCGTGTTCGGGTAGAGATAGAGGTCGGCAACGTTCTTGATTGCGATGTCGCCGGCCGGAACGTCGGTGTAGTAGTCCGCGCCGCCGCGGCCGCCGGCCTTGAAGGGAGCGGCGGCCGAAAGCACCGGCAGGTCGCGGTACTCGGTCTCCTTCAGCATGTCCTTGATGTACCAGGTCTGCGCCTGGCTGACGATCTGCACGGAAGGGTCGTCCGCGACCAGAGCGAAGTAGGAATAGAGCGGCGCGCTGGTCTTGCCGACGGGCGTGCGCACATAAGTGAGCGTCGCCTCGTGGTCCTTCTTTGCGGCGGCCAGCACCTCCGGCTTGTCGGTGACTTCAGCGATCACCTTCTTCTCTTCGCGACGATAGATCGGCCGTGCCTCGCTCGTAGAGTTGACGACACGCCAGGCACCACCCTCGCGTTCGATCAGCAGGTCGATCAGGCCGAGATGCGAACCCCAGAAGCCGCCCATGACGCCGGGCTTGCCGGAGATCAGGCCCTTCGTGTTGTCGAGCCCCGCGATGCCGTCGAATTTCGGCCCGGGGAAATCCAGGTGGCTATGTCCGGTGACGATCGCATCGATGCCTGCGATCGCTGCCAGCGGCACGGATGCGTTTTCGAGGTTCTCCGCATAGGACTGCTGGCCGATGCCCGAATGCGAGAGCGCGACGACGATATCGGCGCCTTCCTCGCGCATCTGCGGCACCCAGGCTTCGGCCGCCTTGACGATATCGCGGGCGTTGGCCTTGCCCTCGAGGTTCTTGGCATCCCAGGTCATGATCTGCGGCGGGACGAAGCCGATGAGACCGATGCGGATCGGATGCTCCGTGCCGGAACCATCTTTCACCTTTCGGTCGAGAAGGACGTAAGGCTTGAGAAACAGCTCGTCCTGACGCCCATTGGCGGCAAGGGCGCCCTTCGTCAGGTTGGCGCAGACGAGCGGGAAATTCGCGCCGTTCAGGACCTTGAACATGAAGTCCAGGCCATAGTTGAATTCGTGGTTGCCGAGCGTGCCGCAATCATAGCCGAGCACGTTCATGGCGGCGATGACAGGGTGGATATCGCCATCCTTCATGCCGCGCTGATAGGCGATGTAGTCGCCCATCGGATTGCCTTGGAGGAAATCGCCGTTGTCGACCAGGATGGAGTTTGTCGCTTCGGCCCGGATGGCGTCGATGATCGAGGCGGTGCGGGCAAGACCGACCGTATCGTTGGGCTTGTCGCCATAATAGTCGTAGGGAAAGACGTGGACGTGCAGGTCCGTCGTTTCCATGATTCTGAGATGCGCCTGATTGGCGGCGGCGCGGACGGAAAACGGATGCAGGATGACGAGCGCCGAGGAAGCTGCGGCCCCGGCGAGAAGCGAACGGCGCGTGAGGTGGAACGGGGATGTCATCGTTGGCATGCGGTCCTCCATTTATCAAGGATCCCGGTTCTTCCGAGACGAGTGCAATCCGGAGTTTGTCCGCTGACGCGCGGACCACGGTGGGTTGGCGGCGACTATGCCGGAAAGGCGACATTTCCGAAAGCGGCAGATTTTCGCATTCTGAAGCCGGGCAACTGCGGGTCCCGCTAAAGTTTTCTTCAAACTTCCCGTTTAACCGGGCTTCGGGAAACGGATTTTTTGAAGCGCATGCCAAACGCCAACCTTCTTCTCTTCGTCGGCGAGGCGCTGGTCTACGTCACGGCGATGATCGGGCTGCTGCATCTACGGGTCCGGCTCGGACTTGGCGTCTTCGTCGCCGCGCTCGGCGTGATGCATTTCATCGAGACCTATCTCGCGGCCGTCTTCTACGTGCAATTGCCGTTCGGCGTGATCTCGCCCGGCTCGGCCGTGCTTTTCTCCGGCAAGCTGATGATGATCCTGCTGCTCTACGTGAAGGAGGATGCGGCAACCGTTCGCCAGCCGATCTATGGCTTGCTCGCCGGCAATTTCCTGACGGTGGCGCTGAGCCTCTTGCTGCGCCAGCACGATACCGTATCGATTGTGGCGCACCGATCCGCCGACCTCGCCTTCATCGACGAGATGGGTTGGCTGATGGTCTGGGGGACGACGATCCTCTATTTCGATTCGCTGATGATCATCTTGCTTTATGAGCGGCTGGGACGGTGGCTGCGGCGTTTCGCGACTGTCCGATTCCTGATCTGCGGCGTCGTCGTGCTGACGTTCGACCAGGCTGCGTTCTACGTGGCACTACGCTGGTGGAACGGTGCGCCCCTTGAGGTTTTCTGGGGCGGCTGGATGGCGAAGATGCTGGCGGCGCCCTTTTTTGCGATCGCGACAGGCATGTATCTCAATGCCTCGCGCCATCCGTTCCTGGCTATGTCGGATCGGCCACTTGGCGATATCTTCAACACCTTGACGTTCCGCGAACGCTACGAAGACCTGCTTTCGCGGTCGGGGCAGGACACGCTGACCGGTTCGCTCGACCGCAGCCGGTTTGAAATCGAAGGGCCGGAAATGCTCCGCACAGCGAGCGCCGGCAACGCCGCGGTTACGCTGATGATCATCGACGTCGACCATTTCAAGGGCGTCAACGACCGTTTCGGCCATCAGGAAGGCGATCGCGTCCTGCAGCGGCTGGTCGAGACGGTAAAATCGAAGCTGCGCCCGATCGATCGGCTGTTTCGTTATGGCGGCGAGGAGTTCGTGATCCTTTGCCCGGCAATGACCCATGGCGATGCCTTGCGCCGGGCGGACGAGATTCGCGTAGCCGTGTCGGATCTCGTCTCGACGCCGGATGGGCGGCCGGTGACCGCGAGCATCGGCCTGTCGTCGACACCGGACGACGGAGCGGCGATCGAGAACCTGCTGTCCGAGGCCGACCTTCGGCTCTACGCCGCCAAGGGACGCGGCCGCAATTGTGTCGTCGGCCGGTAGGCCGCTCGCTCAGATGCCGACGTTCGGCCGGTCGATCACTTCCCGTAGCGAGAAGCTGGAATTGATCTTGACCACATGCGGCAGCGCCGAGAGCCAATCGCGGTGGATGCGCTCGTAGTCCTGCAGGTCCTTGGCCGCGACCCTCAGAATATAGTCGTATTCTCCCGACATCAGGTAGCAGACGAGCACGTTCGGACAGAGTTTCACTGCCGCCTCGAACTCGGCAAGCGTCTTGGCAAACTGGCCCGACAGCGAAATATGCACGATCACCATGATCTGGTAGTCGAGCGCCTTGTGGGCGATGCGTGCATGATAGCCGGCGATCGTTCCTGACTTTTCGAGGATGTCGACCCGGCGGGAGCACGCGGACGGAGAGAGCCCGACCTTCGCCGCGAGGTCTGCATTCGAGATCCGGCCATTCTGCTGGAGGATGCGCAGAATCGCATGATCGATGGCATCGAGTTCGCTCATTGGTGGTTTCCCTCAATAATGCTTCAGTTCGCGCAATACTATTCGAAATCAATGCGCCCGGGATTCCCTCTTTGCAAGGACATTCGATCTAGGCCGTGTTTTGCTGAATGCCTCGTCAGAAGCGGCGAAAAGCCCATACAGGAGAGGAACGCGAGGATGCGTGTCGGTTGCCCGAAGGAAATCAAAAACCATGAATATCGAGTCGGCCTGACGCCCGGCTCGGTGCGTGAATATGTTGCCCATGGCCACGAGGTGATCGTGGAAACCAAGGCTGGGGCAGGGATCGGCGCGGATGACGATGCTTACCGTGCCGCTGGCGCGAAGATTGTCGCGACGGCAAAGGAAGTGTTCGAAAAGTCGGACATGATCGTCAAGGTCAAGGAGCCGCAACCCTCCGAATGGGCGCAACTCCGCGAAGGCCAAATTCTCTACACCTACCTTCATCTTGCGCCCGATCCGGAGCAGACCAAGGGTCTCCTCAATTCCGGCGTCACGGCGATCGCCTATGAAACCGTCACCGACGATCGCGGTGGCCTGCCGTTGCTTGCACCGATGTCCGAAGTTGCCGGACGCCTGGCGATCCAGGCGGGCGCGACCTCGCTGCAGAAGGCCAATGGCGGCCGCGGCATCCTGCTCGGCGGCGTGCCGGGTGTCTTGCCGGCGAAGGTCACGGTCATCGGCGGCGGCGTCGTCGGCCTGCATGCGGCACGGATGGCGGCCGGGCTTGGCGCCGATGTCTCGATCATCGATCGCTCGATTCCGCGCCTGCGCCAGCTCGACGATCTCTTCGCCGGCCGCGTCCACACGCGCTATTCGACCATCGACGCGCTGGAAGAGGAAGTGTTCTCCGCCGATCTGGTGATCGGAGCGGTTCTCATTCCGGGCGCTGCGGCGCCGAAACTGGTGACGCGCGAAATGCTGACCGGCATGAAGAAGGGTGCTGTCATCGTCGACGTCGCCATCGACCAGGGCGGCTGCTTCGAGACTTCGCATGCCACCACCCATTCCGACCCGACCTACGAGGTCGACGGCATCGTGCACTACTGCGTGGCGAACATGCCGGGCGCGGTGCCGGTGACTTCGGCGCATGCGCTGAACAACGCGACGCTTCACTACGGCCTGCAACTCGCGGACAAGGGCCTGAAGGCGATCGCCGAGGATCGGCATCTGCGTGCCGGCCTCAACGTCCACCGCGGCCGCGTCACCAACGCGCCGGTCGCCGAAGCGCTGGGCTACGATGCCTATGCGCCCGAGGCCGCCCTGAACGTCGCCTGAGAGATAGATTTTGCGGCCCGGTAGAAATGCCGGGCCGAATTCGTGTTCAGGCCAGTTCAATCCGGCATTGGTAGCAATTGTTCTTGGCCGAACGCACATGTACGGACGAGACGTCCGGTCGTGCCAGCAATTCTTCCGCCCGCGCCTGCAGTTGTTCCGACGAAACGACACCGCCGGTCCCATAGACGATCCGTTCGTTCTCGCCATAGCCGCGCAACAGATAGCTGACGCTCGAAGCCAGGATCGGCGGAAGCGCGCCGCCGTCATGCGCCGGACATTCCTCGGCGTGCATGAACACCGGGCCTGTCTCCGCATAGGGCTGCAACGACGAAAATGGCCGCAGCGCAAAGATCAGGTAGGGCTCCCCGGCGCCGACATTGCGCAGGCAGTGCCGGCAGGGCACGCCGTCACCGTCGGAAATCTCTCGCTCCGGTGGATTGCCGTAGGCGTCCGGTCCGCCGTCTCGGATCCGCCGCGCTTCGTCGTCGGACATCGGAATGTAGCGCAAGGTCATGGCGCATCTCCTTGTTCGGTTTGAAATGTTCGATCAGGAGGATGCGCCGGTCGCGCCCCTTTCGACCACCCGGAACTTGCCGGGCGACACGCCTCAGAGATTTTTCGCCAGGGTCAGCAGTTCCTCGTCGGTCAAAGGCTCGACCGTCTCCTCACGCGTGGCGACCGGCGAGAAGCCGAATTGCTGGTAAAGCTGGAGCGCGCGGGGGTGATCCAGATTGTTGGTCGTTACCGTCAGCTTGCTCGGATTGAGCGCCCAGGCGGCAAAGAGCGTCTGGAGCAGGAACCACTTGCCGAGGCCGAGGCCGAGCGCATGTTCCATCAGGCCGAAATGGACGAGTTCGACGATGTCGTCGTCGCCCTGGTGCAACTCGAAAAAGCCGGCCGGCGCGCCGTTGACATAGAGAACCGTGACACTCGTCCGCTTGTCGCCGAGCACCTCTGAAAGTTCCTCGTCGCTCATCCGCAGCCGCTCGGTCCAGTGCCAGCGGCGACCGACACGCAGGTACAAAAAGCGGTAATAGCTGAGCGGGATGTCGGAGACGCGCAGGATGGCGGTCTGGATGTTGACCGGCATCGGCAGGCTTTGCTTCGGCGGCGCCGTCATTTCGAGTTCGGTTACGTGCGCTGTCAGGGAGGCGAGCTTCGGCGAGCGCATGATATCACTCTCGACCGGTGACGATGGTCGTGTCGGCGCGGCTGCCCCATTCCGACCAGGAGCCATCATAAAGGGTGTTGTCCGTGTGGCCGAGCGATTGCAGCGCCAGGGTGATGATGGCGGCGGTGACACCCGACCCGCAGGTCGTGACCACGGGCCTGGAGAGATCGACACCGGCGTCGGCGAAGGTTTGGCGCAACGTCGCGAGATCCTTGAACTTTCCGTTTTCCGAGAAAATGCCGGAGGGAAGGCTGTGCGCGCCAGGCATATGGCCCGAGCGCATGCCGGCGCGCGGCTCCGGTTCTTCGCCATAGAAACGTCCGGCGCCGCGGGCATCGGCGATCTGGATGCTGCCGTCGGCGACGATCTCTTTCATCCGCTCGAAGGAAGTGACTGCCGAAGGTGTGAAGCTCGCATTGAACGTCGCCGGCTTGGGCGAGGGCACTTCGGTGGTGACAGGGCGTCCTTCCCTGTTCCAGCCGTCCATGCCGCCATCGAGCACGTAAACGTTCTTGGCGCCCATGATGCGCAACATCCACCAGACGCGCGGTGCGGTCATGATGCCGGGGCCGTCATAGACGACGATCGTGTCCGTCTCGCTGACGCCGAGCGCGCCGACCGACGAGGCGAAGACTTCCGGCGAGGGCAAGGTGTGGGGCAGGCCGCTCGTGTGGTCGGCAATGGCATCCTGGTCGAAGAATACGGCACCGGGAATATGTCCGGCGTCGTATTCCGCCTTCGGGTTGCGGTTCTGTGCGGGCAGGTACCAGGCCGCGTCGAGGATCCGGATCGCCGGGTCGCCGAGGCGCTCCTGCAGCCAATCGGCGGAAACGACAAAGGCGCTCTTGTTGTTGGTCACGGTCGCAACTCCCTACTCAAACTGATGCGCGATCTTCGGGCTTACCGAAGCGGATACGAAACCTGCGGTTTTCCTTGCCCTTCTTTTCGATCTTGGCGATGTGGATAGCGCCGACTTCCTGCGTTTCCGACACATGGGTGCCGCCGCAGGGTTGGCTGTCGATGGCCGAATTTTCGCCGATGCAGACAAGGCTGACGCGCCCAAGGCCGATCGGCGGGCGCACGTTCTTCGATTTGACGATGCCGGGATTGGCGACGAGTTCCTCGTCGGTGATCCATTGGACGTAAACCGGGTGATTTTCCTCGACGAGCTTCATCAGCGCCGTCGTGACTTCGTCCCTGTCGATCGTCTCGCTCATGTCGAAATCGACGCGGCTCTCGTCCTCGCCAACCGAGGCTCCAGTGATCGGGAAGGGGCAGACGACCGAGAGCAGATGGCAGGCGGTGTGCATGCGCATCAGCCGGTAGCGGCGGGGCCAGTCGATGTGCAGGACGAGCTTTTCACCGACATTCGGCACCAGCTGTCCCTCAGCCGGCACATGGATGATGATGTCCTTGGTTTCGCCGTGACGCGCGACCGCGATGTCGATCCGGCTGCCGTCGGCGCGCTCCAGAAAGCCGGTGTCGCCGGGCTGCCCGCCCGATGTTGCGTAGAAGCAAGTCTGATCCAGTTCGATCCCGCCATCTTCCAGGATCCCGGTGACGCTTGCTTCGCAGGTCGAGAGGTAGAAATCGTCTCGGAAAAGGGCGGTCACGGTCCTAGTCATCGCATTCCTATCCAACTGATTCGTATGGCACCGCAATGTGGGAAGACGTCTTCAACCAGGCCGGCACCGGCAGTCCCTTGGAGACCAGGAAGTCCGGATTGAAGAGCTTCGACTGGTAGCGGTTACCATAGTCGCAGAGGATCGTCACGATCGTATGTCCTGGACCGAGCTCCCTGGCGAGCCGCACGGCACCGGCAATGTTGATGCCCGTCGAGCCGCCGACGCAGATGCCTTCCCGTTCGATCAGGTCGAAGACGTAGGGAACGGCTTCCGAATCCGGAATCTGGTAGGAGAAGTCCGGCGTAAAGCCTTCGAGATTGGCGGTGATGCGGCCCTGGCCGATGCCCTCGGTAATCGAGCTGCCCTCGGCCTTCAGTTCGCCGCTGGTGTAGTAGCTGTAAAGCGCTGCGCCCTGCGGATCCGCAAGGCCGATCTTGATTGCTGGGTTCTTCGCCTTCAGCCCCAGTGCGACGCCCGCCAGCGTTCCGCCGGAGCCGACGGCGCAGATGAAGCCATCGACCTTGCCGTCCGTGTCGCGCCAGATCTCGGGCGCCGTGGTTTCCACATGCGCGTCACGGTTGGCGACGTTGTCAAACTGGTTCGCCCAGATGGCGCCGTTCGGTTCTGTCTTTGCCAATTGCTCGGCGAGCCGGCCGGAGAGCTTCACGTAGTTGTTGGGGTTCTTGTAGGGAACAGCCGGCACTTCGACGAGCTCGGCGCCAAGCAGCCGCAAGGCGTCCTTCTTCTCCTGGCTCTGGGTTTCGGGAATGACGATCACGGTGCGATAACCAAGCGCCTGGCCGACGAGCGCAAGCCCAATGCCCGTATTGCCGGCCGTACCTTCGACGATGACGCCGCCGGGGCGGAGCTGCCCGCTCCGTTCCGCGTGACGGATGATCGACAGCGCGGCGCGGTCCTTGACCGACTGTCCCGGATTGAGGAACTCGGCCTTGCCGAGGATGTCGCAGCCCGTGGCTTCAGACACGGCCTTCAGCCGAATCAAGGGTGTGTTGCCGATCGCTTCGAGGACGGACGGTAGAATGGTCATTTTCAGAACCTCGTGCTTGAGGACAGGCGCCGGAGCAGGGCGACACAGCCAGGGAAATACGAACGGCGGCTGACGAAAATCGACAACGACCCCGGACCGCCGAAATGTTGGCGTGTTTTCGGCTCAGCCTGCACTTCAGGCAAGAAATAGCGTTTCGCCGCCGCTCTGTCCCGAACAAAAATCGTCTCCAAGGCATCTGGGGCTCCGCGGCAAGGACCGCTGCCGCGATGAAGGGCCGGGCTCGTCTCTTTCGCCAGAAGGAGATGCGTGCGTTTTTTCCGGCGCGTGCCGAGGAGTGAGAGTGATGAGTATTCAGTCTGTGAAATCCGAACATAAACTGGCTTGGGTCACCGGCGCGAGCGCGGGCATTGGACGGGCGCTGGCGCTCAAGCTGGTGCGTGAAGGCTATTCGGTGGTCGTCACCGCCAGAAGCCACGAGAAACTGGTGGACCTGCAGCACGAGGCGGCCGGGGAGGGAAGGATCACCGTTCTCGACGGCGACGTCACCGACCCCAAGGACATGGAGCGCGTGCTGGCGGCGATCGAGTACGATCATGGCCACCTGTCGCTGGTGATCCTCAATGCCGGGGTGGCGGTCCCCGTGCGGGGAGACGATCTCCACCGCGAAGCCTTCGAGGAGAGCTTCGCGGTCAATCTCAACGGCGTGGTCAACTGCCTGCTGCCGGCCGTCGAGCATATGAAGGCGCAGGGATATGGCCACATCGCCATCGTGTCTTCCGTCGCCGGCTATGGCGGGTTGCCCACCAGCGCCGCCTACGGCGCCTCCAAGGCCGCGCTGATCAACATGGCCGAGAGCCTGAAGTTCGATCTCGACCGGATCGGCATCCGGCTGCAGATCATCTGCCCCGGCTTTGTCGATACGCCGGGTACCGCGAGGATACGCTTCCCGCGCCCGGGCCTCGTCAGTGCCGAGCAGGCGGCGGATCGCATCGTCGCGGGCCTGAAGTCGCGACGCTTCGAGATCACCTTCCCGCGGCATTTCACCTACGCGGTGAAGCTCATGCGCCTGCTGCCCTATAGTCTCTATTTCGCTCTTATCAGGCGGCTGACGGGTGTCGTTGCCGAGGCCAGAGAGGCGAAAAAACATGCCGGCTCCGGCGAGCGTCGGCGTCAGGCGGTGTGAAGCACCAGCACGGCGCCGAAGATGAGTGCGAGCCCGGCCCAGCCGATCGGCCTCAACTTCTGTCCGAAGAGCAGCCGTCCGCAGATGGCCGTGCCGAAGATTCCGGTCGCGCCGAGGACGGCGTAGGCGATCGCAAGCTCCATGCCCTTGACCGCTTCGGCAAGGAGCGCGAAGGCGGCAAGCACCAGCAGAATGGAGAGGGCCCCCCAACCGCGGCGGGCAAAGCCCTCCGATTTCGTCGAGGCGAGGTTCGCGGCAACATCGAGAATGCCCGCCATCACGGCCAGCGCGAAGTAGATGCTAGGCGCGCTCACTGGCTGCTCCTTCCGTCGCGGCTTCGTCCTCGTCGTGACGCTCGCCGGCATTGACGAGCAATATGCCGACGATCGCCATCGAAAGCCCCAGCATCTCGCGGCCGGTCAGCACATGGCCGAAGACGAATACCGAGACCAGCGTGATGATCGCGACACCCGAACCTTCCCAGATCGCATAGGCGACGCCGACGGAGATCGTCTTCACGGCCTTGGCCAGGAAGACGTAGGAGAGGGCGATCGAGACATACATGACGATGTGGCCGAGATAAGAGCCGCTCGATGAGGCGGCCTTCATTACCGTCAGGCCCACCACTTCGGTCGCGATGGCGAGCGCGAGGAAAAACCATGCAAGACGCATGCGGAACCTTCAAAAGAGAATTGGATCGACCGCCTCTTAAGCGCTGCGCGTGACGCGGTAAAGATGCGCCATACGCGTTCCTATTCGAACACGATCTGGCGAAGGGTGATGTTGCGGGCGCGGAAGCCGGCTTCGCAATAGTAGAAATAGAACTCCCATAGCCACTTGAAACGCAGGTCGAAGCCCAACGGCTCAATCCGGTTCCAGACGGACCAGAAGCGCTCGCGCCATTCGCCGAGTGTCCGGCGCAATCGATACCGAAGCCGAAGGCGTTGATCATGCGCAGGCCGACACCTATGACAAAAGGCGGCGCCGATCATCGTCTGGTTCCGCAAGGATCTGCGCCTTGCGCGCTCTATTCGGAAGCTGGACGAACGCGGCGACGGCCCCACTGGGGGCGGCGCAGCAATGTGGTTGCACCATGCGCTGGAGGCGTTAGGGGCGCCTCGGCCGCCAAGGCTCGCAACTTATCATCCGCGAGATCACAAGCGTGCCGAGAGAACCATGATGAACCCAGGCCTACCGTGTAGAAGGGGATTGATCACCCGGGGAACACAGGTGCAAAATGAAAAAGAGCCATTCGCATTTCTGCAAACGGCTCTTTTTGAAACTGGCTCCCCGGGCCGGATTCGAACCGGCGACCTATCGATTAACAGTCGAGTGCTCTACCGCTGAGCTACCAGGGATCATCCGCGCCGCTGTTTCGCTGTGCGCTTCAGAAGTGAGGCTGCTAATACGCATGCTTTTCTGATTTGCCAAGCGGTTTTTTCAAAAAAAATGACAAGTTCGGTTGCGAGGCTGTGGAGAAGTCCCCAATTGTGGGAAAAGACGCCGGATAGCGAATGATGAATAAAAACAGGAAGCAGACGCATTTCGGGATTGATCCGCAGACGCGCCAGATCGTGCTCGGCAAATGGCGCATCACCCTGCCGCAATCGCCGCTGCTGCGTATCCTGTTGGGCTCGCTCCTGGTGTTCTGCGGCTTACTCGGCTTTCTGCCGGTGCTCGGCTTCTGGATGATACCGCTGGGCCTCATCGTCCTTTCGCACGATATCCCATCCGTTCGCCGCCGCCGTCGTCGCTTGGCTGTCTGGTGGGCACGCTGGCGCGGACGCGCGAATTCCTCCAACGGCTCGTGAACCGAGAGCTGCTGCCTACTATTTCTATGGATCGCGAAATGTTTGATCGATCCGGATCGCAACCGGCCAGAGCACTTCCACTTCCCGACGGTCTGATTCACACCGGCCCAGCGAGCCCCTTGTTGAGGGAGGCCGCCGAAAACTTTTCGGCAACCCATCAAACGCATAATGCGGTCGCGAATCAGGATGGGGACGCATGGCCAAAGGCACTACGAAACGTCGAAGCCGGAATTCCGGTCGGAGCAGGGGTAAACAAGGCGGTATGGCACCGTGGTATCTGGCCGCGGCGCTGACCGTCGGCGGCGTGGTCGCCTATGATCACCGTGCCGAACTGAAACACTGGCCGGTGGCATCGGACGTGCTGGCATTCACGTCGCGGCATGAATCGAAGCCGAAGCCCGTTCGCGTCGCTCAGAAAACGGACGAGCGTGCTGCCCAGCAGGTCGAAAGGCAGAAACCGAATCCGGTGACGAGAGTCGCACTTGCCGCGCCGGTGCCGTCCGTTGACGTCGGCGCAAAGGCGCCGACACCCGCGGTGCGGCCGAACGAGGAAGTGAAGACGGCATCCATCCGCACGGATCAGTTTTATTTCTGCGGGATTCGCAACGACAATTGCGTGATAGACGGCGCCACCTTCCTGTACCGCGGCGAAACGATCCGCGTGGCAGACGTCGACGCACCGCGCATCCGCCAGGCAAGTTGCGACAAGGAGCGTTCGCGCGGCTTTTACGCCAAGCAGCGCTTGCGCGAACTGCTGAATGCGGGGGACTTCAAGCTGGAAGCGGCGAGCGGTCGTCCGGATGCCGAGCCCGGCGAAAAGCTGCGGCTGGTCACCCGCGGCGACCAGTCCATCGGGCGCGTGCTCGTCTCCGAAGGGCTGGTGCGGCCGTGGACGGGGCACGCGACGCCTTGGTGCTGAGGCCAATCCGGGATGCGATCGGCGAGCTTCGCGATCGCTCTGTGGAAAGTACCGATCTTACAAATCGACGGCGCGTTTTTCGGAAAATGCCTCTTGCGGTTTTTCTGCAATCATTCTAAATCCGCGCCAACGCTCGGTTATCCGAGCTGTGAGGCCTCGTGGCGGAGTGGTGACGCAGAGGACTGCAAATCCTTGTACCCCGGTTCAATTCCGGGCGAGGCCTCCAAACATTTTCACCAACGAATTCAATAGGCTGCAGTCGTGGTGAAGCGGGGATTTGTCTGCTTCCATGTCGCGTCATGTTGCAACGGGATTCCCTTGCGTGCCAAGCATTTCCACGAGGCGACGGCGAATCCACGCGACATGGAATGCGACATGATCACCGCGAATCGGGTGCCAGAAACCCACTTACCAACTGCGCGTGCGTGAAAACTGGATCTCCCATCCTCGCCACCGACAAACACGTCGTAGCGCATCATGTATTCGGCCTTGAGGTGGACTCTCTCGATTGTGGCCGGAGGACAGGAACACGGCGCCTCGCCGGTCCTCATCATCTCGGCGACGATGTCATCGGACGTTGCCCCTGGAAAGCTGTCATAGCGCCCACAGCGGCCTGTGGGAGAGCCTATGAGGGCTTGGAGGGGCGGCCGGGTTCAACCCGACTTTTTGTTGTTTTATTTTACCATTGACTAAAACGAGCGCTATGCGACCCTAAGGCCTCACGGTTGTGGGGGAATCGATGAAGAGTTACAGGATTCGGTACACCTCGGTGGGGACTTTTGGTGCGTGGGCCTTCGCGCTGCCGCCAGTTGCCGCACACTTCCTTTTCCAAGAGAATTGGCCGCAACCATCGCATTCGTTACCTCTGGCGTGAGGGGAGGATCGAATGCATTCGAAATGGTCGCGCCGCATCGCCGTGTTCGTGGCCGGCATTGGCATTGTGTTCGGCTATGGTGTTGTCTGGCCCAGCGTGACTGAGGCCATGTTCTGGGCCAAGCCGCATTCGATTACCGAAACCGTCAAATGGTTCCTGGATCGCGAGGGAATACCCGGCGCGGTCGTCGCATTCGGTAAAGCTGGAGAGAAGCCGCGACTGCTGAGCTTTGGCGTTGCTGATCATGCGACCGGGCGTCCCATGCAAGACAACATGACGTTTCAAATAGCCAGCATCTCAAAGCTCATCACTGCAGAAGCAGTACTGACGTTGATAGATGATGGCCAACTGAGGCTTGACGATACACTCCAAAGCATCTTCCCATCCGTCGCCAAGGCCGAAGATCCCCGCTTCAGCAACATCACGGTTCGCCACCTGTTGCAACATACTTCCGGCTTGGGGTGGCGTCAGCATTTCGATCTGGTCGCGGCCGACAAGGAAACGTTCGCGCCGGCTGAGGCCTGTTTACCGGTCGTTCTTGAGCGCCAAAAGCGCCCCTTGGATAGCGACCCCGGCGAGGAAGCGGAATACACAGACTTCGGCCCCTGCTGGCTTGGCCTGATCGTCGCCAAGATCAGCGGGATGTCTTACGAACGGTTTGTCCAAACGCGCGTCCTGAACCGCCTGGGCCTCAAGAGAACGGGCCTCATTAGCGAAGCACCCGCGGAGGTCCGTCATCACGTTGTCGGCATGGACGCGGCCAGGACGCACTTCAACCCGTCTGCCGGCTGGATATCTACAGCCGAAGACCTTTACCGTTTCGCATCACGCACCATCCGGGACATCGAGGTTGCGGCTCCTGTGCCAGGCGAATTTCCTGAACAGTCCTTCGGTCTCGGATGGTGGATATGGCAGCGCGGGGCCGAGATCGATATCGCCCATACAGGAGCGCTGAACGGAACACGGGCAGTGGTCGCCCGCTCATCAGACGGAATCGTGATTGTCGCACTGTTCAACGGACGCGAAAGAGCCCGCGATTTGAGCCGTTTCGTTCGCATCCAGCATAGTCTCATCGACGCAGCTCGACGCGCCTATGAGCGCGCCTACAAAAGACGCAAATCCGGCTGGGCGCCTCGTAGGCTTATAACATCAGCCGAGGACGGTGCCGACGTACGGATTACCATGCCGTGCTGATCCATGAGACATTCGGAGTGGGGGCGGACGAGTGCAATCGTCTTCAGAGCAATACTTTGAAAAGCTGGATCACATCCGAGCGTTGGCCGCCTTCATGGTGTTCACTTGGCACTTCATCCATGCCGCCGGAGTGCCAGTAGGCTATGTCCCGACCTTGCCGGTGCTGTCATTGATCGAGGAAGGCCATACAGGCGTTTCGCTGTTCATGACGCTAAGCGGCTACCTGTTCGCCAAGCTGCTGGACGGCAGACAGATCATCTATAAGAACTTCCTGCGGAACCGGTCTGTCCGCCTACTGCCCTTATTGGCATTCGTGCTTCTGATCACGGCAGCGGGCTGGGTCGCCAACGGAACGCCGGTTCAAGAGGCTGCGGCATGGATCGCGCTTGGAAGCGTCCTCCCAATGTGGCCGAACGGCGCCTGGAGCATTACGGTAGAATGGCATTTCTACCTGATCCTTCCTGCGCTTCTCTTCATCGTCGGCATACGACGGGAATCGGCTTTGATGCTGATCTTTGCGGCGATCGGGTTGCGCCTGAGCCTGTTCATCGCCGGCTGGGAGATCCAGCCGATTGGCTACTGGACAATCATCGGTCACTTCGACCAGTTCGTCGCCGGGATATATGCCTGGCATCTCTACCAAGGTACACGCGTACGGCCCTTGGTGATCCTTGCGGTCGCCATGGTGTTCGTCACCTTCTACCACGGGTTCAACATCAGCGGCGGTTTCTATGGGTCTCAAGCATCGCCGGTATGGATCTATCTTCCCGCTGCCGAGGCCGCGTTCTACGCCGTGATGATCGCCGCCTACGACGGATCGAAATTGACGCTACCCAAGCGGCTATCGGCCTCGATTTCCTTCGTAGGCACGGTCTCCTATTCGATCTACCTGCTTCACTTTTGGTACTATGGCCCCGCTGCAAAAATGGTGACGCAGTATCTTGGTCTTCTGCCCTTTGGGCTTTCGCTTCTGTGTTCCCTGCTGGCTTTCGTGCTGTTCCTGCCGATCGCAGCACTCAGCTACCGATGCATCGAACAGCCGTTCTTGAAGCTCCGTAAGAGATACGCAAGGCGTGGCCCTCATTTTAAGCCGGAGGGCTCTTATACGGGTGCCCTGCGCTGAGGTTCCCAGTCAGCCCCCACTTGTGGGCCAGAAAGCCCTCGACCTCCGGTCAGACTGTGATTGCTTGGCGTTGGTGAAGATGGCCTCGGCACTAAAGCAGGCGAGCCATGCAACCGCTGTAGTGGTCCGAGATTCCCGAGAACTGGCGAGGACGTAAACCCGACGGTACTGCTGCTCGTCGAGAAGAAGGATGCCCGTCGAGCATCATAGCCCAATCGCTGGCCGCGCTATGAACGCCCACGATGCGCCAAGAAGCCAGTGAAGGCGACGGATTGCCCGCGGTTTTCCCCGCCATAGACCCGAAACCGTCATATACGACGCCATCCGAGAGTGACAGGCGGCGCTCCAACTCGACTGGGAGCCAAACCTCCCAGACCGTTTGCCGGACCCTATACAAGATACGCAGACGCCGCCGATGTCCCGGAGAAGATATTGGGCAGCGAAAGGAGCTGCCGTTCCAGATCTTGTCCGGATGTCAGTGGTAGCGGCGGATCAGTCCGACGAGCTTGCCCTGGATCTTCACCCGATCGGGTCCGAAAATCCGTGTCTCGTAGGCGGGATTGGCGGCTTCGAGCGCAATCGACGCGCCCTTGCGCCGGAAGCGCTTCAGCGTCGCTTCCTCATCGTCCACGAGCGCCACGACAATATCGCCGGGATTGGCCGTGTTGCCATTGCGGATGATCACCGTGTCGCCGTCGAAGATGCCGGCTTCGATCATCGAGTCGCCCTTGACTTCGAGGGCGTAGTGTTCGCCGTTGCCGAGCATGTCGAGCGGAACGGTGATGTCATGCGTGTTGTTCTGGATGGCCGAGATCGGCACACCTGCAGCGATGCGGCCCATGACCGGCACGGACACCGAAGCGTTTTCAGCCGCTGGCGCCGGCTTTGGCAGTGCAGCAGGGGGAGGTGCTGCCGGTTTGCCGAGGCTTCCCTCGATCACGCTCGGGGAGAAGCCGCGGCGCGGCTGCTGCTGGATGGACGCGTAGGCTTCCGGGAGCTTGATGACCTCGAGCGCACGGGCCCGGTTCGGCAGGCGGCGAATGAACCCGCGTTCTTCGAGCGCCGTGATCAAGCGGTGGATGCCGGATTTCGACGCCAGTTCGAGCGCATCCTTCATTTCATCGAATGATGGCGGGACGCCCGACTCCTTCATGCGTTCGTGAATGAACAGAAGCAATTCCTGTTGCTTGCGGGTCAGCATGGCACGTCGCTCCAGAAGCGTGAAACAAATCAAGAACAGACACTATCTGTTCCATATGTGTTCTGCAAGTGCCTAAAATTCCGTGAATTCAGGCAATTGACGCGTCCGCGCGTGTCAATCGGTCACTTTTACGGGAGCAAAGCGGGTTTGAGTGCGCGAAATAGGGCCTGCGGCGTGGCGCATGGCGAGACCGTGAGGTTGATTCGAACGATTCGTGATCGTTTTCGTGGAGCAGGCGAGCTGATCCGGTGTTCAGGTGGAATCGCTGCAAGCGGAAGGTACTAAAGCGACGTGCGTTCATCCGAACGCTCTTCGCTTTAGGCCGGCTGCGTGCTGGAGCAGGCGTCTTCGAATTCCTTCACCGTCTCGGGGGTGTTGTCTTCGGGAAGCACGGCGTCCGCCGCATCGGTCGCAACAGCTGTGTCGCCGTCATAGACGAACGACTGGATGTAGAACGCAATCGCGCCCTTCCACACTTTGCGTCCGTCGATCTGATGGCAGGGAACGGCGGTTTCGAAATCGGTCTGCAGTTCATCAACCGTGGCGGCGCTGAGCTTGATGTCAGGCATATTGGGCGATGCAACTATCGAAGCGAGGAGGAGGGCGGCGAGCACGGTGATCGTCCACTTTGATGCAAGGGTGGGACTACGGGGCGGTTAACGATGTGAACCGCGCTTTCGTTCCGGTGTCCAGCAAGCCTGGCGATCACTCTGACGTGTTCAACAGCTCTTTGAGTGTAAGCTGTGGCTGTTTTACGTCACGTGCCCGACGCGCAAAGGCCGCAGGGCTTTGCAGCAGCGGCGCTCACTGTAGTAAGGGCGCTGCGGCAAGGGGGGCGGCGTCAGCGTATTTCCAAGGGTGAATGGCGGACAGGGTGGGATTCGAACCCACGGTACGGTTTCCCGTACGCTGGTTTTCAAGACCAGAGCCTTAAACCACTCGGCCACCTGTCCTTGCCTGAAGCCGGCAGCTAACGGCTTTCGGGCACGGCGTTATTGCGCGAAGCTCCGTCGCTTTGCAAGATTTAAGATGCATCGCCGAAGGATTTTCTCGGTGGCCCGGTATTAGAGCGCGGGCCCGCTCTGCCGGTAACCATCTGTAAACCATAACGCATGAAATCCGGCGTTGATCTGTGGATGAGTTCGCATTTTTGCCGTGTTGCTGTCATGTTTGATCGACTGTTCCGTTTCGGGACGCCGAGATTTCCGCTGGGGGCATGAGCGGAAGGTTTCGAGTACGGCTTATTCGATCGATGTTGTGGGACAGATGACATCCAGTAAAAATGCGGCATATCTGGTCAAGGGACTGCGCCTTGCGGCAGTCCCCATGCTGTGCGTAACGCTTGCGGCCTGCGGATCCACGTCGAGCATCAAGAAGTCCAAGTCGCGCAGCAAGGAATACTTCGCCGAATCCGTTTATGGCGTGAAGGCGAGCCCGCGCGTTGCGACTGGAAACAGTATTCCGAAGGGCGGCGGACGTTACCAGGTCGGCAAGGCCTATCAGGTCAAGGGCAAGTGGTATCAGCCGAAGGAGGACTTCGGCTACAACAAGACCGGTGTCGCCTCCTGGTATGGCTCGGCGTTTCACGGCCGGCTGACTGCCAACGGCGAGGTCTACGACAAGGCGCACCTGTCCGCCGCGCACCCGACATTCCCGCTGCCGAGCTATGCGCGCGTCACCAATATGGAAAATGGCGCGTCGGTGATCGTGCGCGTCAACGACCGTGGCCCCTATGAATACGGCCGCATCATCGACGTTTCCTCGAAGACGGCCGACATGCTCGACATCAAGCGCAAGGGCAGCGCGAAAGTGCGCGTACAATATGTCGGCCGCGCGCCGCTTGAAGGCAACGACATGCCCTATCTGATGGCTTCCTATGTCCAGAAGGGCGAACGGGGCCCGAGCGTGATGCCGGAAGGCCAGATCGCAACCGGCGTGATGGTTGCGTCGAACGAGCCGTTCCGCAATCAGAGCCTCGGCACGCTCACCGTTCCCGCAAAGGCTTCGCTTGACGTCGGCGAACCGGTGACGGCACTTGCCGCGCCCGTGCCGCAGTTCGCTCAGCCAGAGTCGCTGAACGAGTTCGTGATGCTCCCGGAGATCGGCCCGATCCCGCGTGAGCGGCCGGAATTCATCCCGATGCCCGACGGCAACATGGCCTATGCGGCCGCCTATTACGAAGTTCGCGTCAGCGACGCCGAATCGCCGTTTGAAGCGATCATGGTCGACAAGAAGCAGCTTACCCCCCAGGTGATTGTCGATTACGCGAAGCGCCAGAAAGCAAGCGGTTCTGTCCGATAACCGTAAGCGGCGTTGTGCCAAAATGACCACGCTGCTATGGCCAAGGGGAAACCGGAGTTTCCCATGCGCATGAAGATGTTTTCGGCGGTGTTTTTCGGCGTGGCATTGTTTGCTGGTGCCGTACTCGCGCAGACACCGGCGCCCGCCTTCGATACCAAGGCAAAACAGATCCTGCTGGTCGATGCCGAAACCGGCACCGTGCTTTTCTCGCGCGCCGAAAACCAGCCGATTCCGCCGGCATCGCTCGCCAAATTGATGACGATGGAAGTCGTGGCCGAGGCTCTCGTCAAGGGTGAGCTTTCCGCCGAAACCACCTTCGACGTGTCCGAGCACGCCTGGCGTACCGGTGGTGCCCCGTCCGGCACCTCGACGATGTTTGCCGCATTGAAATCCCGCATCCGCGTCGCCGACCTTCTGCAGGGCGTGGCGGTGCAGCTCGCCAACGATGCCTGCATCATCCTTGCCGAGGGCATGACCGGCAACGAGGGCGCCTTTGCCGAGCGCATGACGGCGCGCGCTCGCGAGCTCGGCATGCCGACTGCGACGTTCCGCAACGCCACGGGGCTGCCTGATCCCGGCAACCAGATCACCATGAGCGAACTGGTAACGCTCATTCGGCATCTCCATGAGGCCCATCCGGATCTCTACCGGCTCTATTCGCAGCCGGAGTTCGAATGGAACAAGATCCTGCAACGCAACAAGAACCCGCTGATCTCGGCCAATATCGGTGTGGACGGCCTAGCGACCGGTTTTGCCGAAGGCTTCGGCTTCTCGCTCGCCGCCTCGCTGCAGCGCGGCGACCGCCGGGTCTATCTCGCCATGGGTGGTCTCGAAACCGACAAGGAGCGCATCGAGGAGAGCCGCAGGGTGCTCGATTGGGCCATGACTGCCTTCGAAAAGAAGCGGATTTTTGCCGATGGGGAAGCGATTGGCGAAGCGGCCGTCTATGGCGGCGATGCGTCTCACGTCCCCCTGGTGGCCGGCGGTCCCGTCGACGTGCTGTTGCCCGTCGACAACCCGGAACGGCTGACTGCACGGATCGTCTACAGGTGGCCCTTGCGCGCACCGGTGACGGCTGGCACGGAGGTCGGCGTCGTCAAATTGTGGAATGGCGAGAAACTGCTGCGCGAAGTGCCGGTCAAGACCGCCAGCGCCGTGGGGCAGGGCACGTTGACCAGCCGCGCTCTCGATGCGCTGCAGGAACTGCTGTTCTTCTGGATTTAGTCGCCCTATCTGCGGCGAAGGCTATTCCTGCCAATTGATCGCCGCCTGACGGTTTCGCACCGCGGACCAATCGGCTAAACAGGGCCGGAGCGGGATGAGGATAAAGTGTGCGGTTTTCCGCCCGCATCCCGGTCTAACTTATGAGAGCCGGCCATGATGATTGGGTCGATTCGACCTAATCATCATGGCCGGAGGTTGCATGCCGATATGGGAAAGCATGGTGTCGCTGAAAAAAGGTCTGTTCGTAACATTCGAAGGCGGGGAGGGTGCCGGCAAGTCGACGCAACTCCGCCTCCTGGCCGAATCCCTGCGCGCCCGCGGCTACGAGGTGCTGACGACGCGCGAACCTGGGGGATCACCAGGCGCTGAAGCGGTCCGCCACGTGCTGCTTTCGGGGGCGGCGGAGGCCTTCGGGGTTAAGATGGAAGCGATTCTCTTTGCTGCGGCCCGCAGCGACCACGTCGAAGAGGTCATTCGCCCGGCGCTCGAAAAGGGCACGATCGTGCTTTGCGACCGCTTCATGGATTCCTCGCGCGTCTATCAAGGCATCACCGGCAATCTCGAGCAAAGCTTCGTCGAGAGCCTCGAGCGTGTGGCGATCAACGGCGTCGTGCCGGATTTGACGGTGATTTTCGATCTGCCGGCCAGCATCGGCCTCCAGCGGGCGCAACTCCGGGCCGGCGACGACAATCCGGATCGTTTCGAAAAGGAGCAACTGGAGACGCACGAAAACCGGCGGGAGGCTTTTCTCGATATCGCCAGGCGCGATGCCGAGCGATGCCGGGTGGTGGACGCGACGCAACCCGTCGAAGCCATCGCCGCCGAGGTGCTTTCGCTCGTGCAGGCCCTTTTGCCGCACGGTAACGGCGCTGACGCCGCGACCGAGGAAGTCGTGTCATGAGCGCAGAAAGAGCCGGCGTCCTGGATGGCGCCATCGCGCCCGCCGAGAACAATCGGCTGTTCGGCCACGAACAGGCAGAAAGCTTCCTGGCGCAGAGCTATCGCTCCGGCAAGGGACACCACGCGATCCTGATCGAAGGGCCGGAGGGCATCGGCAAGGCGACGCTTGCCTTCCGCTTTGCGCACCACATTCTGAAGCATCCCGAACCCGCTGAAGCGCCTGAGGCGCTTGCCGATCCCGATCCGTCTTCCGCCATCGGGCGGCAGCTCGCTTCGGGCGCCTCGCACAATCTGCTGCACCTGACGCGGCCGATCGATGAAAAGACGGGCAGGGCGAAGGGCGCGATCACGGTCGATGAGGTCCGGCGTGCCGGCAAGTTCTTCAGCCAGACGTCTGGAACGGGCAACTGGCGCATCGTCATCATCGACCCGGCCGACGACCTCAACCGCAATGCGGCCAATGCCATCCTGAAGATCCTCGAGGAGCCGCCGCGCCGCTCGCTCTTCCTAGTGCTGACGCATGCGCCTGGAAAATTGCTGCCGACGATCCGCTCGCGCTGCCTGCCGCTACGGCTGAAGCCGCTCGACGCCGCGCCGCTCCATCAGGCACTGGCCCATCTCGGTTTCGATCTCGAGGGCGAAAATGCCGAGCGCATCGTCGCGGCGGCCAATGGCAGCGTTGCCGAAGCGCTGAAGCTCATCAATTATGGCGGGCTGGAGATTGCCGCGACCTTCGATGGGATCCTCGCAGGGCAGGGCCCGGCGGTCCGCAAGGACATGCACAAGCTGGCGGACGTGCTCTCGGGCAAAGACAGCGAAACGATCTTCGAGTTTTTCCAGGCACTCGCCAGCGACCGCATCATGCGCGACGCGCGCGAGGCCGCGATTGCCGGAGACATCATGCGCGCCGAGCGCTTCGCGCGGCTATCGGCCTCCGTGACCGAGCGGTTGACCGTCAGCGACGCCTACAATCTCGACCGCAAGCAAACCATCCTGTCGCTCCTCGACGACATGAAGGCGGCGTTATAGCGTTGCCTGGAAGCGCCATTTGCGCTCGATTGCCGCCGGCAGGTCGAGCTTGTGATGGTGGGCGAAAAGCAGGACATGCCCGAGCAGGTCAGCGGTCTCGTCGGCCATCAGGGCCGTGAGTTCCTCCGTCGATTTGCCGTGACGCCGGCCACGACCGCTGAGCTTGTTCCAGACCTCGGTCAACTCCCCAAGTTCCTCCTGCATCTTCAGGATGAACCAGTCGGCATCGCGCTCGATCCCGTGCGCGCCGGCATAGCCGGCGGAGGCGGTTTCAAATTGGCTGCCAAGTCGCTCCAGCATGACTCACCCTCTGCTTTATGTTTCTGTTTTGTTCTAGGCGGCGCGTGCGGATTGCGCAAGGTTGACGGCATCCGCGGCGAACTCTCCGGCCGGCCTTTTCACGGATCGCATGTTTCTTCCTTTAAGCGTATGCGCTAAGAGCGTGCGTAGCTTAATCCGAGATAGATCGAATCCGCCTATGAGAGACACGTCCCCTTTCTACATCACCACCGCGATTTCCTACCCGAACGGCCGGCCGCATATCGGTCATGCCTATGAGTTGATCGCGACCGATGCCATGGCGCGCTACCAGCGCCTCGACGGACGTGACGTGTTCTTCCTGACCGGTACGGACGAGCACGGCCAGAAGATGCAGCAGACGGCGCGCAAGGAAGGCGTGACGCCGCAGGAGCTGGCCGACCGCAACTCCGCGGAATTTCAGAAGATGGCGGTGCTTCTGAACGCGTCCAACGACGACTTCATCCGCACGACCGAGAAGCGCCATCACGAGGCGTCGCAGGCGATCTGGATCCGCATGGGGGAGGCGGGCGATCTCTACAAGGATTCCTATGCCGGCTGGTATTCGGTGCGCGACGAAGCCTACTACCAGGAGAACGAGACCGAACTGCGCGACGATGGCGTCCGCTATGGGCCGCAGGGAACGCCGGTCGAATGGGTCGAGGAGCAGAGCTACTTCTTCCGCCTCTCCGCCTATCAGGAAAAACTCCTGAAGCATTACGAGGAAAACCCGGATTTCATCGGTCCGGCCGAGCGTCGCAATGAAGTAATTTCCTTCGTGAAATCGGGCCTCAAGGACCTCTCGGTCTCGCGCACGACCTTCGACTGGGGCATCAGGGTTCCAAACGATCCCGCGCATGTCATGTATGTCTGGGTCGACGCGCTGACAAACTACCTCACTGCCACTGGCTATCTCGATGATCCGAAGGGGCCGCGCGCCAAGTTCTGGCCGGCGAATATCCATGTGATCGGCAAGGATATCATCCGCTTCCATGCGGTCTACTGGCCGGCATTCCTGATGTCGGCCGGCCTGCCGCTGCCGAAGCGCGTCTTCGCCCACGGCTTCCTGCTCAACAAGGGCGAGAAGATGTCGAAGTCGCTCGGCAACGTCGTCGATCCGTTCAATCTCGTCGAGCATTTCGGCCTCGACCAGATCCGCTACTTCTTCCTGCGTGAAGTCTCTTTCGGTCAGGATGGCAGCTATAGCGAGGAGGGGATTGCGACCCGCATCAACTCCGACCTCGCCAACGGCATCGGCAACCTGGCGAGCCGCTCTCTGTCGATGATCGTCAAGAACTGCGACGGCCAGATCCCGGTCTGCGGTACCTTGACCGACGAGGACAAGGCGATGCTGGCGGCCGCCGACGCGCTGCTGGAAACGACGCGCGACGAGATGGGCAAGCAGATGATCCACCGGGCACTGGCGGCGATCATCGCCGTCGTCTCGGAGACGGACCGCTATTTCGCCGGCCAGGAGCCCTGGGCGCTGAAGAAGACCGATCCGGCGCGCATGGGGACCGTGCTTTATGTCACCGCCGAAGTCGTGCGTCAGATCGCCATCCTGCTGCAACCCTTCATGCCGGAATCGTCGGCAAAGCTGCTCGATCTGGTCGCCGCTCCGCCGGACAAGCGCGACTTCGCAGCACTTGGCGAGGCGGGACGCCTTGTCTCGGGTACACCGCTGGAGGCACCGAAGCCGGTCTTCCCGCGCTATGTTGCACCGGAAGCGCAATAAGGCACTTTGAGCATGCTGATCGATACGCATTGCCATCTGGATTTCCCCGACTTCGAAGCGGAGCGCGATGCCATTGTCGCGCGGGCGCACGAGGCCGGTGTCGAGCAGATGATCACGATCTCGACCCGCGTGAAGCGGTTCGAGACGATCCTTTCGATCGCCGAATCCTATCCGAACGTTTTCTGTTCCGTCGGCACCCATCCGCACAATGCGGATGAGGAGCTGGACGTCACGACCGAAGATCTTGTCCGGCTATCGGCGCATCCGAAGGTGGTTGCGATCGGCGAGGCGGGTCTCGACTACTTCTACGACAACGCGCCGCGCGATGCCCAGGCAGAGGGCCTGCGCCGTCACATCGCCGCAGCGCGCGAGACCGGTCTGCCGCTCGTCATTCACAGCCGCTCGGCGGACGAGGATATGGCGGCGATCCTGACCGAGGAAACCGGGAAGGGGGCCTTCCCTTTCCTTCTGCACTGCTTCTCCTCCGGTCCTGACCTCGCCCGTGTCGGCGTCGAACTCGGCGGCTACGTGTCCTTTTCGGGCATCCTGACCTTTCCGAAATCCGAAGAGTTGCGCGAGATCGCCAAGACCGTGCCGCACGACCGGATGATCGTCGAGACCGACGCGCCGTATCTCGCGCCGAAGCCGTTCCGCGGCAAGCGCAACGAGCCGGCCTATGTCGCCCATACCGCTGCCGTGCTCGCCGAAACGATCGGTGTGAGCACTGAGGAGATCGCGACGATCACCACGGAAAACGCCTTCCGCATCTTCTCCAAGATGCCGAGGATCTGACATGGCGTTCCGGCGCGCCTTCACCATTCTCGGCTGCGGCTCGTCGCCGGGCGTCCCGCGCATTACCGGTGACTGGGGCGCCTGCAATCCTGAAAATCCAAAGAACCGGCGCATGCGCGCGGCTTTGCTGGTCGAGCAGACCGCGCCCGATGGCGGCAAGACGACCGTCGTCATCGACACCGGGCCGGATTTTCGTGCGCAAATGGTTGCAGCAGAGGTGCGCCACATCGATGCGGTGCTCTATACCCACGCCCATGCCGATCACTTGCACGGCATCGACGACCTGCGCGGCTACGTCATTGAAAACCGGAGAAGGGTACCGATCTGGGCCGATGCCTATACCATGGGGCGAATCCGTGAAGGCTTCGGCTATTGCCTGCAATCACCTCCCGGTAGCGGTTACCCGCCGATCGTCGAGCCACGGATCATTCCCGACGATCTGTCGCCCGTCGTGATCACCGGCGCCGGCGGGCCGATCCCGTTCCGGCCGCTGATGCAGTTTCACGGCAACATCCATTCGCTGGGGTTCCGTATCGGCAATTTCGCCTATTGCAGCGATGTCAGTGATTTTCCTGCGGAAACCGTCGCCAAGCTCGACGGTCTCGATCTCCTGGTCATTGACACGCTGCAGTACAAGTTTCACCCAAGCCATCTGTCGCTGGTGCAGTCGCTCGGCTGGATCGCCAGGCTGCAGCCGAAGCGGGCGGTGCTGACGCACATGCACGTGCCGTTGGATTACGACACGGTTCAGGGCGAAACGCCCGACCACATCGAGCCGGCCTACGACATGATGCGGCTCGAATTCGACGTCGCCGATCCGGCATCCGCCGATAACGCATAAATTAGATTAGAATTATTTTATAATATATTGATTTATTTGGAAAAATAGGGTGCGAGATTGGAGCGGATGCGCTCCAGTACCGTTGCGCCTGAAAGATCCGGAACGAAGCGCTGGCCGGTGATCTTCTCGAAAGCCTCGATATAGACCGCCGAGGTCTGTTCGATGAGATCGACGGGAATTTCTGGTATCGGATCCTTGTAGGGATCGCAGCGCGCGGTGACCCAGGCGCGCACGAAATCCTTGTCGAAGCTCTTCGGGCGGTCGCCGCGTTCGAAGCTCTGCTGGTAGCTATCGGCAATCCAGTAGCGGCTGCTATCGGGCGTGTGGATCTCATCGGCGAGAATGATCGTGCCGTTCTCGTCGGTGCCGAACTCGTATTTGGTGTCGACGAGGATCAGACCGCGCTCGGCGGCGCGCTGTTGGCCACGGGCAAACAGAGCCAGCGCATAGTTCCAGACCGTATCCAGTTGTTCTTTCGTCAGCAGTCCTTGCTCGAGAATCGCTTCGGCCGAGAGTGGCTCGTCGTGACCGCCGTCGAAAGCCTTGCTGGTGGGCGTAATGATCGGCTGTGGCAGCTTTTCGTTGTCGCGCATGCCGTCCGGCAAGGTGATGCCGTACATCTCACGTTCGCCGTTGCGGTATTTCGTCAGGATCGAGGTGCTCGTGGTCCCGGCAAGATAGCCGCGCACGACGACCTCGACCGGCAGGATGTCGAGCCGCTTGCCGATGACGACATTGGGGTCCGGATAGCTGACCACATGGTTCGGGCAGATGTCGGCCGTTTCCTCGAACCAATAGCGCGCGGTCTGGGTCAAGACGTGACCCTTGTGCGGAATGGAGGTCAGGATGACGTCGAAGGCGCTCAGCCGATCCGTCGCGATGATGATCCGGTTGCCGTCGGGCAGATCGTAATTTTCGCGAACTTTGCCTTTGTAGCGGTTTGGCAGTTCCGGAATGAAAGCATCTGAAAGAACGCGCAATTCGCTCATCACATCTGGCCTTGAAAGAGGTGTCGATCGCTGGAACGCTAAGCAGGCCGGAAAGACCGGGTCAAGCTCGGCAAGGCAAGGAATGGTGCGCAATCCATGTTTTCCGGCATATACGGAAGTTCCATAATCTATCTTATGTGATCTTTGTGTCACAGGGCTATTTAGTAATGCGACAGTTGGGCCAGTTAGAGATGCGACACTCTCGCCTCTCGACGCGCTGGTCAATGTCAACGTTGGGAGCAAGGATGACGACCTTCCGCCTGGTGGAGACCATGAGCGTTCGGAGTCGTGATGTCCTGTTTGATCACCATGTCGCAGAAAGAATTGCATCGCCTCGAAGTCATTCAGAAGATCAATGATCGACGCCTAAGCGTTGTCCAGGCAGCCGAACTGCTCGGGCTCAGCCGAAGTCAGGTGCACAGGCTGCTGCAGGCTTATGACCGGTCCGGTGCGGCCGGTCTGGTTTCAAAGAAGCGATCGCGGCCAAGCAATCGGCGCCACAGCGAAGATTTTCGCAATGCGGCGCTGGATCTGATCCGCGAACGCTATCTGGATTTCGGTCCGACGCTGGCGCGCGAGAAGCTGATCGAACTGCATCACATCTCGGTCGCCAAGGAGACGCTGCGCCAATGGATGACCGAGGCCGGCATCTGGGTCTCGCGACGCGAGCGCAAGCAGCGGGTCTTCCAGCCGCGCGGCCGGCGTGACTGCTTCGGTGAACTGGTCCAGATCGACGGCTCGCATCACTGGTGGTTCGAGAACCGCGGCCCCAAATGCGCCCTGCTCGTCTATATCGACGACGCCACTGGCAAGCTGTTGCATCTGCGGTTCGCCGGATCGGAGAACACCTTCGATTACCTGCATGCGACGAAGGCGTATCTGCAGCAATGGGGCAAGCCTCTGGCATTTTACAGCGACAAGCACGGTGTCTTTCGTTCAACCCATGCCTCGGAGAAGGACCGGACGAGCGGCCTGACCCAGTTCGGGCGGGCGCTTTATGAACTCAACATCGACATCATCTGCGCCAACACCCCGCAGGCCAAAGGACGCGTCGAACGCGCCAACCAGACGCTGCAGGATCGATTGGTCAAGGAACTACGGCTGCGCGGCATCGACACGATCGACGCGGCCAATGCCTATGCGCCGGAGTTCATGGCCGACTTCAATCGTCGCTTTGGCAAGCCGCCGCGCAATCCGAAGGACATGCATCGGCCGCTTGCCGCGCATGAGAACCTCGATGGCGCCATGTGCCGCAAGGAAGTCCGCACGCTGTCGCAGTCATTGACGCTGCGCTATGACAAGGTCTTGTTCATTCTCGATCCGACGGAGCAGGCCAAGGCGCTGGCGGGTAAGAAGGTGGTCGTTTGCGACTATCCGGACGGCCGCCTCGAGATCATGCACGAGAGCTTCGTCCTGCCCTACAGAACCTTCGACACCTTGCGATCGGTCCATCGTTCGGAGGTCGTCGAGAACAAGCGCCTGGACGACATGCTTTCGATCGTCGCCGAGATGCAGGCCGGGCGTGAACAGCAGCGCAGCAAGAGCGGCCCTCGCCGCACCGGCCAGACGGATCATATGTTTGGCATTCGCGACGGCAGCCAGAGCAACGGCTATCAGAAGCGCGGCCGCAAGCCCGGCCGGCGGACGGACTTCATGAATGATCCGGAGGTCATTGCCAAAAGGCAGAAGGCACTAGCGCGCATGCAGGCAGCGGAATGAACCGCTGGCCCTCATAGCCTCAAAGCTAAAGCCGAAGGGTGTCCCTCACCCGCCCCCGCTCCTTCCTTGCAACCCGGACCAGCCGGACGGATCGGGGGCTGACCGTCAGCGCCAGCAGCGGTGCCGAGTGTCGCATTTCTAACTGGCTGGCGGCGCCGCATCTCTAATCAGCTTTGACATTGTGTGTAGCCGCAAAGTTAAAGTGTCCTGATCCTGCAAAGTAAGAATGTCACTCTCCCCGGCTTTTGATGACCCGGGAGATTTCAGCTTGCGGCACCCCATAGGAGGCTGACGCCCGCACCGAGCAACAGCGCATCCATGATGTGCCTGAACGCTTCAGGCGTCAGGCGTAGCAGAAAAGGTTTGGCAATCAGTGAGCCGACCATCAACGATCCGCCCACCAACAACCCCTTTGCCAAGGCCGCGAATGGCAGAGCGCCGAAACTTTGAAACGTGAGCGCCTTGGTGACGTAAATCGCAAGCGACGCTGCGGCTTCTGTGCCGATGAAGCTCCCTTTTGTCAGGCCGTATCCGATGAACACCGGCACGGATACGGGGCCGGTGGAAGCGACAATGCCCGTCAGGAAACCTATGGCAGCCCCCGCCAAAGCGAGATGTGGCAGCGTCAGTTGCCGTAAATTTGCGGCAAGCCAGCGGCGCATTGGGATCATGGTCAGGAAGAAGATTCCGATTGCCGCATCCACTGTGCGCGGAGGCAAAACCAACATTGTGCGCGCGCCCAGTGCTGCTGCCGGTATCCCTGTCGCCGCATAGGCCGCAACTGCATGCCAGTCGATGGAGCGCCACCATACGAGAATGCGGGAGACATTTGCCATCACGGCGGCGATGGCCATGATCGGGATGGCTTCCTTTGGGCCATTAACGTATGCGAGCACCGGCAGGAGCATCATCGAAGCGCCCGTACCGATAATGCCGCTAACGACCCCGGCGAGCAGGCCAATGATGAGGACAAGAAGCAAGCACGGGCTCCATCAATTTCTGACGTCTCACGGATAAAATTCGAGTTTTCTGATTCTGAAAAGCAGAACACCGCCCCGCTCCTGCCAGCCGTGCGAGATCCCGTTCCTCCGGTTCGAAAAAAACGTTCGCGCGGGCGTCGGGCGGCCCTGCCTGATCGGTTCATTTCGAAAAACATCACCAACTTATGATATTTAAGGAAGACTACTCAGAACATGATGTAATTATATGATTATATTTGGTAATATTGGATCGCTTGATGCCGAGAGCCGCACGCCGCTGGCACACGACCGTTTCCGAAGTGCGCGACTGTCCTATGCTCTTCAGCTCTGGCTATGGAGATCGGCGATGTTCAGGAGCTTTGTTATCGCCCTCGGGCTAGTGGCTCTGGCTGGCACAGGCGCTTCGCGCGCGGAAGAACCGGTCGATACGGTGCGATCGATCATTCAGGAGCAGATCGCCGCCTTCCTGCGTGATGATGCGGAGGCCGCCTATTCCTTTGCCTCGCCCGAGATCCGCGGCAAGTTTCCCGACAAGTCCGCCTTCTTCGACATGGTCAAGCGCGGCTATCGGCCGGTTTACCGGCCCGGCAATTTCGCCTTTGGCCGGTCGAAAGTCGTGGGCGACCAGGTGTTCCAGGAGGTGCTGATCTCGGCGCCCGATGGCAAGGACTGGACGGCGATCTACCAGCTCGTGAAGCAGCCGGATGGCAGCTACAAGATCAATGCCGTGATGATGCTGCAGTCGGCGCCAGGGCCGGCGATTTGAGTGCCTCGCGCCTCACACTGGCGGCAGGTCCCCTCGCCGCCAGTTTTCCTGGGTTTCGGCCATGAAGTCGGCAAAGCGCCCCTCGTCGATCGCCAGGCGAATGCCGGCCATGAGTTCCTGATAGTAGGCCAGGTTGTTCCAGCTCAGAAGCATGCCGCCAAGCGACTCGTTCGAACGGATCAGGTGATGCAGATAGGCGCGCGAATAGTCGCGCGTCGCCGGGCATGAGGATTGTTCGTCGAGCGGGCGCATGTCTTCGGCATGCCGCGCATTGCGCAGGTTGATGCGGCCGTGGCGCGTGAAAGCAAGGCCGTGGCGTCCCGAACGGGTCGGCATCACGCAGTCGAACATGTCGATGCCCTCAGCCACCGACTTCAGGATATCGTCGGGTGTGCCGACTCCCATGAGGTAGCGCGGCTTGTCCGCCGGCATGATCGGGCAGGTGATGTCGAGCATGCGCAGCATCACCTCCTGCGGCTCGCCGACGGCGAGACCGCCGACGGCGTATCCTTTGAGATCGAGGCCTTTCAGCGCTTCGGCCGAGCGCTCACGCAGCTTCGGGATATCGCCACCCTGCACGATGCCGAACATCGCCTTGCCCGGCTGGTTGCCGAAGGCGACCTTGCAGCGTTCGGCCCAGCGCAGCGACATTTCCATCGCGCGCTCGATTTCCTTGGGTTCAGCCGGCAGCGCCACGCATTCGTCGAGCTGCATCTGGATATCGCTGTCGAGCAGACCCTGGATCTCGATCGAGCGTTCCGGCGACATATGGAAGATTGCGCCATCGACGTGGCTCTTGAAGGTGACGCCCTGCTCGTCGAGCTTGCGCAGGCCGGCAAGCGACATGACCTGGAAGCCGCCCGAATCGGTGAGGATCGGTCCCTGCCAGCGGATCAGCCCGTGCAGGCCGCCAAGCCGGGCGACGCGCTCGGCGCCGGGGCGCAGCATCAGGTGGTAGGTGTTGCCGAGAATGATGTCGGCGCCGAGATCCTTCACCTGGTCGAGATACATCGCCTTGACCGTGCCGACCGTGCCGACCGGCATGAAGGCCGGCGTGCGGATCGTGCCGCGCGGCATGGAAACCTCGCCGCGACGTGCCTTGCCGTCGGTTTTGTGGAGCTTGAACTGGAAGGTCTCGGTCATCTAGTCTTTCCGGAAGAGCAGGCTGGCATCGCCATAGGAATAGAAGCGGTAGCCGGTCTCGATCGCATGTGTGTAGGCCGCGCGCATCGTTTCCAGGCCCGAGAAGGCCGAGACCAGCATGAACAGGGTCGATTTCGGCAGGTGGAAATTGGTCATCAGCATGTCGACGGCACGGAAGCGATAGCCGGGCGTGATGAAGATGCCGGTTGGCCCCGACCACGGACTGACGAGGCCGTCGTCGGAAGTCGCGCTCTCGATCAGCCGCAGCGAAGTCGTGCCGACGCAGACGATGCGCCCGCCCCTCGCCTTGACGGCATTGAGTCGTTCGGCGGTGCGGGCGTCGACATGGCCGATCTCCTGATGCATCACATGATCATCGGTATCGTCAGCCTTGACCGGCAGGAACGTTCCCGCCCCGACATGCAGTGTCACGAAGTGCCTTTCGATGCCGGCCTCGTCGAGCTTGGCGAAGAGACGGTCGGTGAAGTGCAACCCTGCCGTGGGCGCGGCAACCGCGCCCTCCTCCCGGGCATACACCGTCTGATAGTCAGCGCGGTCCCGGGCGTCTTCGGCGCGTTTCGAGGCGATGTAGGGCGGCAAGGGAATATGGCCGACCGCCATGATCGCCTCGTCGAGCGATGGGCCCGAAAGGTCGAAGCGCAGCGTCACCTCGCCGGCATCGCCCTTCTCTTCCACGGTCGCGTCGAGCATGCCGAGCATGCAGCTCGCGCCTTCATGGCCAAAGGCGATGCGGTCACCGACCTTCAGCCGCCGCGCCGGGCGGGCAAAGGCCTTCCAGCGATCGGGTGCTGTCCGCATGTGCAGCGTCAGCGAGACGGACGTGGTGATCTCCTCGCCGCGGCGCCGAATGCCTTCCAATTGTGCCGGGATGACCTTGGTGTCGTTGAAGACCAGTGCGTCGCCCTCCCTGAGGAACGACGGCAGGTCGAGCACGCCCTTGTCGGACAGAACTTCCGGGCCACCAGGGTGAACGACGAGCATGCGGGCGCTGTCGCGTGGGCTTGCGGGCCTAAGCGCAATCGAGGTTTCCGGAAGGTCGAAGTCGAACAGGTCTACGCGCATCGTTATCTTCAGACAAAAGCAAACCCGCCCCGGCGCGTTCGGCGACCGGGGCGGGTCCGTGCATTAGCGCAAATCAGGCGTCGGCGGCAACCCGCATCGTTACGATCGAGTCGGGATCGCGCACCGGTTCGCCGCGCTTGATCTTGTCGACATTGTCCATGCCCTCGATGACCTGACCCCAAACGGAGTATTGCTTGTTGAGCCAGGGGGCATCGGTGAAGCAGATGAAGAACTGCGAGTTAGCCGAGTTCGGCATCTGGCTGCGGGCCATCGAGCAGGTGCCGCGAACGTGGCTGACGTTCGAGAATTCGGCCTTCAGATCCGGCTTGGAGGAGCCGCCCATGCCGGCACGCGCCGGGTTGAAGTGCTCGCCGCCGGTCTTGCCGTACTGAACGTCGCCGGTCTGCGCCATGAAGTCCTCGATCACTCGGTGGAACACCACGCCGTCATAGGCACCTTCGCGAGCCAGTTCCTTGATGCGGGCGACATGGCCCGGAGCGACGTCAGGCAGAAGCTCGATGACGACCCTGCCCTTGGTGGTCTCCAGGATGATCGTGTTTTCCGGATCCTTGATCTCGGCCATGGGTTTTCTCCTTCTGTTGACTTTACTTGCCGACCTTGACGTTGATCATGCGGTCGGGATCGGTAACGGAGCCGTTGTTGGCATCGTCGCCGAGCTTGATCTTGTCGACGTTCTCCATCCCGGAAACGACCTTGCCGACGACAGTATACTGGCCGTTCAGGAAGTCTCCCGGGGCGAACATGATGAAAAACTGCGAGTTGGCGCTGTTCGGGTCCTGCGAGCGGGCCATGCCGACCGTGCCGCGCTCGAACGGAACGTCGGAGAACTCCGCCGGCAGGTCGGGCCGCGAGGAACCACCGGTGCCGGCAGCCTGCGGCTGGTAGCCGTTTTCCATGTCGCCATACTGCACGTCGCCGGTCTGGGCCATGAAGCCCTTGATCACGCGGTGAAAGGCAACGTTGTCATATTCGCCGGCGGCGGCAAGCGCCTTGATCTGCTCGACATGCTTCGGAGCAATGTCCGGACGCAGTTCGACGACGACAGGCCCATCCTTGAGCGTGATCGTGATGAAGTTGTCGGCCGATTGTGCGATCGCCGTTCCCGTCCAGGAGGCAAGCGCAAGGGCGCCGGCGAAAGCGAGGTGGAGGATTTTCATGGTTTCTCCCTGCGTGGTGAAATTGTGCCGCGCGTCAGGCGCGGCGTTTGGCCTGCAGCGCTTGGTAAACTGCCGCGGGCACGAAGGCGCTGACGTCACCGCCCATGGCCGCGATCTGGCGGACCAATGTGGCCGTAATGGGCCGCGATGCCGTGCCCGCGGGCAAGAATAACGTCTGGATGTCGGGGGCCATCTGCCGGTTCATGCCGGCCATCTGCATTTCGTAGTCGAGGTCCGTGCCGTCGCGAAGCCCGCGCACCAGCAGTTTCGCGCCGCGGGCGCGCGCCGCGTCGACGACCAGATTGTCGAAGGCGACGACTTCGATGTCACCGGCCCTTTCGGGGAGAAACTCCTGCAGTGACTGACGGATGAGCTCGGCGCGTTCTTCGAAGGAAAACAGCGGCGCCTTCCCCGGATGGATGCCGATCGCGACGATGACCTTCGCCGCCACGTTCAGTGCCTGCACGAGCACGTCGAGATGCCCGTTCGTCATTGGATCGAAGGAGCCGGGATAGAATGCCGTGGTCATTGCACCTGTTTCCGTTTGGTGAAGCCTTTTGTCACGTACGGCGACGGACCGCAAGAGTTGTGCCGATGGCTGAGGACTGTTCCCTGGGAAACAGCGGGGCGGAAAGAATGAATGCTAGATGAATGTCATGTTCAACGGTGCTTCACACGCAGAACGTTAGTGTAGCGCCATAAACAACGGAACTTTTCGAACGTATTGCCGTTTAGGATGCGAAAGGATTACGGCTATGGGACTTGCTCTGTTTTCGATGGCGATGTTTTTCACGATGCTTTTCGCGACGATTCAAGGACTTCGCAACGAGTCCCGTGACCGGCGCGAGCAATTCGTGACCCAGAAGATCTTCCGTTGACGGAGGGCGTCATGGCCACCCTGTTCATGATCGCGGCTGCGGTCATCAGTTTCGTTTTTTTGATCGATTTTGCCCGGACGATACGCGACCTCCAGCGCGATCGCCAGGGTTCGGAGCGGCTCGACGGATTCAACGTCTAGCAGCCCACGGCTTCGCGAATGAAGCTTGGTAATAAGCGGTCGTCGTTCCTTCCCTTCCCCTGAGGCGACCGCCATTGCAAGCCGGACGGCATCCCCTGCCCGTCCGGCTTTTTCTTGGCCAGGCGCTCACCGCGCCTTGGCTGGTTGGGCAGCCCTTGCCGAAATCCCGTTGATCATCCGGAAGAAGCGCCAATTCAACAATAACGCCGCCGCGGCAAGGCCAAGGACGAATCCGAACCAGACACCGATTCCGCCGAAGTTGAACGGGAAGGCGAAGGCCCAGGCGCAGACGAAACCGATCGGCCAATAGGATATCATCGCCAGCAGCATCGGCACCTTGGTATCCTTCAGGCCGCGCAGCATGCCGGCAGCGATTGCCTGCATGCCGTCGACGAGCTGAAAGGCGCCGGCAATGACGATGAGCGGCGCGGCAAAGGCAAGCACGGCGGCGGCATCCGGCCGATCGGTATCGAGATAGAGCGCGGCGAGCTGGCTCGGGAAAAACGCATAGATCGCACTGCCGACGACGGCAAAGCCGGCTCCGAGGACCAGAGACGCAATCGCCGCGCGCCGCACGCCCAGCAGGTCGCCGCGACCAAAGGCAAGCCCGACGCGAACGGTGGCCGCCTGCGCGATACCAAGCGGGATCATGAAGGCGATCGAGGCGAACTGCAGCGCGATCCCGTGCGCGGCAAGCTCGATCGTACCGATCGTGCCCATCAGCAGCGATGCGACGGTAAAGAGGCTGACCTCGGCGAGGATCGTCAGCGAGATCGGAATGCCGAGATGGACGACCTCGCGGAAAGCAGCCCAGTCGGGCCGCCAGAAGCGCACGAAGAGCTCGTACCGGTTGAGCTCAGGTTTGCTCTTGATATAGCCGATCGTCAGCGCCGCGCCGAGCAGCGCCACGCCAAGGGCCGCCACCGCAGCACCGAAGATGCCGAGCTTAGGAAAGCCGAAATGGCCATAGATCAGCACGTAGCAGAGGGTGGCATTGAGCACGAGCGTCGCCAGCGTCACGTAGAGAATGACCCCTGCCCGCTCCAAACCGCTCAGGAATGCTCGCAGCACCATGAAGATGAGGCCCGGGAAGATCGCCCATTGCGCAACGTGGATATATTCGGCCGCAAGCGCTGCCACCTTCGGCTGCTGCCCGGCAAAGAGCAGGATCGGTTCGGCCATCCAGAGGATCGGCGCCGTCAGCACGCCATAGAGCAGGACGACCCACATGCCCATGCGCACGGAGCGGCGCACCGAGACCTTGTCGCCCCGCCCCACGGCCTGCGCTGCCATCGGCACCACAGCGTTCGCAAAGCCGCTGCCGAAGATGTAGACGGTGAAATACATTTGCGTCGCCAGGATGATCGCAGCAAGCTCGGTTGCGCCGAGCTTGCCGACCATCAGAACGTCCGTCGTGTTGATCGCGAGTTGGGCAAGCTGGGCACCGACGAACGGCACGCCGAGATGGAAGCTTGCGCGATAATGCGTCCGCCAGGAGTTGTCGGTCGTCAACGGTATCGAGCTCGCATTCGCGGTCAGCATGGCAGATTCCTGGCAGTCGGCGCGGCCCCGGGCCGCAACTGGAAGTCGGAGGGAGGAAAACCGGAAATAGAATACCGCCGGGAAAAGAGCCAGCCGCTAGGGCGGCTTTGCTCAAACTTTCATCGATAGATCACGAAAATTGATCAATTTCCGTGCATTCTCGGTCGTTCCACCGTTTCAACCGCTGCTGCGGCAACGACCGGCGCGTCCGTCTCCAACGCTTGTGGCCCGACCGCGCTGCTCCTGGGTATTTTCAACAGGAAGACGACGAGCGCGCCGACGAGGAAGCAACTCGCAAGCGCATAGGGAGCGCCGGCGAAAGCGACGGGAGCGCCGGGACTGGTGAAGTAGCCGAAGGCCTGGGTGAAGATCAGCGGGCCAATGATCGTGGTGATGCTGCCGATGCTGGTCAGCGCACCCTGAAGTTCTCCCTGTGCCGACGGTGGGACATGCGCGGCTGCGATGCTGCGCAGCGGCGGATCGGCGAGGCTTTCGAGCGCGGTCGCGATGATCACCGCATAGATCATCCATCCCTGCCAGGCGCCGGCATAGCCGATGGCGCCGAGCGTCGTGAAGGTCAGTCCGAGCACCGCCGTCCGCCACTCGCCAAGCCGCGGCACGACACGCGGCAAAATGACGGCCATGACGAACGCGCCGCCGATGCCGAAGATCCCGAGCGAAAGCCCGATCTGCCCCTCGCTCCAGCCATAGCGATAGTTGGATACGAAGGACCAGACTGCCGGATAGACGGAATGGGCGAGCCAGAAGAGAAAAAACACCAAGCCGACCCAGCCGATACCGGGATAGTTGCGCATCTGCTTCAGAGCACCGAGCGGATTGGCGCGTTTCCACTCGAAACGGCGGCGATTGGCGCGATCCAGTGTCTCCGGCAGCAGAAACACGCCGAGGATGAAATTCAGGAAGGAGAGCGCTGCGGCACCGTAGAACGGCACGCGCGGACCCAATTCCCCGAGCAGGCCGCCGAGCACGGGACCAAGGGCGAAGCCAGTCCCGAAGGCAATGCCGATCAGCCCAAAATTCTTGGCGCGGTTCCCGTCGTTGCTAATGTCGGCGATATAGGCCGATGCGGTGCCGAAGCTCGCTCCGCTGATGCCGGCGAGAATGCGGCCGATGAACAGCATCCAGTAGCTGGTAGCGAGCGCGCAGATCAGATTGTCGAGCGCGAAGGTGAAGACGGACGCGAGTAGGACCGGGCGTCGGCCGAATCGGTCGCTGAGATTGCCGATCAGCGGGGCGAAGAGAAACTGCATCGCCGCATAGACGAGCAGCAGCCAGCCGCCATCTATCGCCGCCTCGCTGACATTGGATCCGGTCAGCTCTTCCAGATAGGTCGGCAACACCGGAACGATGATCGCGATGCCGAGGATATCCAGGAACAGGATGAGGAAGACGAGGAACAGGCCGCGTCGCACAAATTTCTCGTCGAGCATGCGATTCTTCCCCCGTGCGGCCTGCCTCAGGGTGAGAGACAGAACGTGAACGACGCTACCAATTTAGGTGTAACGGATCATTTTGCGCGAAACAATCCGTGAACATCTCAAATTATCTGATGAGATTATCGCAATGGTTGATGCGTCGCGTGACGGGGGCGACCGCCTGTCACGCATGGTCGCGCCGTTGCTCGAGCTTCAAGAAATCGACGAAGGCGCGCAGCGGCGCCGGCATGTGCCTGCGGCTTGCATAATACAGAAACGGCCCGGAAAAGCTGGTCGTCCAGTCATCGAGGATGGGCACGAGCTGCCCGATCGCGATCGCAGGCGCCACGAACTCCTCGAAGGTGCGGATGATGCCAAGCCCGTCGATGGCGGCGCCGATTTCGAGGTCGATCGTGTTGGCGGTCACCACAGCGGGCGGCGCGATCGTCAGCGCCGCGTCGCCTTCGCCGAACTCCCAGGGAAGGGAAATGCCGCTGGCGAAACGGTGACGAATGCAGCGATGTTCGAGCAGGTCGCGTGGATGGCGCGGCACCCCTCGCCTCGCGAGATAATCCGGGGCCGCGGCCGTAACATAGCGTTGCCGGCTCGGCCCGATGGGGATCGCGATCATGTCGCGCTCGACGCGTTCCTCGTAACGCACGCCGGCATCGAACCCGGCCGCCAGAACGTCGACGAAGCCATCTTCCGCCGTCACTTCCAACGAGATCGCCGGGTGCTCGCTGAGGAATCGACCGACGATCGGTGGTAGGATTTCGCGGGCGACGATGGTTGGGACATTGAGCTTCAGCGTTCCCGCCGGACTGTCGCGCATTTCGTTGACCTGCTCGAGCGCGCCGGCAATTTCGCCGAGTGCAGGCGAAAGCCGATCGAGCAGCCGCGTGCCGGCCTCCGTGAGCGTGACGCTGCGGGTCGTGCGGTTCAGCAGGCGCACTTGCAGCTTCGCTTCCAGCCGGCGCAGCGCCTCGCTGAGCGACGACGCGGAAACGCCACGCTTCTTCGCTGCCGCGCGGAAGCTGCGCGCGGAGGCAACGGCGGTGAAGGCATCGAGATCGGCGAGCGGCAGGTCGTTCATTGTGCGGAATTTCGTACAAGTCGTTCGGTTGAGATCGGATTATCGCACGACGCCGATCGAAGTAAACAAGAGACCGAGCAAACGGCCGGCAGATTTCGGCCTTGTCGAAGGAGAACACGAATGGATTACGTTTCACTCGGAAAGACCGGCCCGTCGGTGTCGGTCCTCGGCCTCGGTTGCATGGGCATGTCCGGCATGTACGGCCCGGCCGATCGTGCCGAAAGCATCGCTACCATCCATGCCGCGCTGGAGGCCGGCATCACGCTGCTCGACACCGGCGACTTCTATGGTATGGGCCATAACGAGATGCTGATCGGCGAGGCGCTGAAAGGCGGAAAACGCGAGAAGGCGTTGTTGAGCGTGAAGTTCGGCGCCTTGCGTGATGCCGCCGGCAACTGGTCCGGCTACGATTGCCGCCCCAAGGCCATCCGCAACTTTCTCGCCTATTCGCTGCAGCGGCTCGGTGTCGACCATATCGACGTCTATCGCCCCTCCAGGCTCGATCCCGACGTTCCGATCGAGGACACCATTGGTGCGATCGCCGACATGGTGAAGGCTGGATACGTCCGACATATCGGCCTCTCCGAAGTCGGCTCCGAAACCATCCGCCGCGCTGCTGCCGTCCACCCGATCTCGGATCTGCAGATCGAATATTCGCTGATATCACGCGGTATCGAGTCGGAGATCCTGCCGACCTGCCGCGCTCTCGGCATTGGCGTCACCGCCTACGGTGTTCTCTCGCGCGGCCTGATTAGCGGTCATTGGCAGAAGGGCGCGGTCGGCAAGGGCGATTTCCGCGCCATGAGCCCGCGGTTCCAGGAGGGCAACATCGACAAGAACCTCGCCCTCGTCGAGGCGCTGAGGCAGATCGCCGATAGCAAGGGCGTTTCGGTGGCGCAGATCGCGATTGCCTGGGTGGCGGCACAGGGCCAGGACATCGTGCCGTTGATCGGGGCGCGCCGGCGGGATCGCTTGGCGGAAGCCCTCGCCTCGCGCGATATCACTCTCAGCTCCGGCGATCTGGCTGCGATCGAAAAGGCGGTTCCGAAAGACGCCGCCGCGGGCGCCCGCTATCCAGAAGCCCTGCTCGCCCATATGGACAGCGAACGCTGACCACGACAAACGACAAGGGCCGGCAATCGTGCCGGCCCTGATGGCATCTTGCGGCGCTGCGGTCAGACGGCACCCGAGAAGGTATCGCAGGCCGACATCTTGCCGCTATCGAAGCCACGCTTGAACCAGCGCATGCGCTGTTCGGAGGTGCCGTGGTTGAAGCTTTCCGGAACGACATAGCCCTGCATGCGCTTTTGCAGCGTGTCGTCGCCAATCTGGGTGGCGGCGTTCAGCGCTTCCTCGAGGTCGCCCGTTTCCAGCAGACCCTTCTGGTCCGTATATTTGCCCCAGACGCCGGCGAAGCAATCGGCCTGCAGCTCGACGCGGACAGACATCTGGTTCGCTTCAGTCTCGCTCATCGACTGGCGCATCTGGTTGAACTTCGGCAGGACGCCGATCAGGTTCTGGACGTGATGGCCGACCTCGTGCGCGACCACATAGGCCTGGGCGAAGTCGCCCGATGCATCGAACTTCTGTGCGAGTTCGTCGAAGAAGCTCATGTCGAGATAGACCTTGTGGTCCCCCGGGCAATAGAACGGCCCGGAGGCGGCAGACGCGAAACCGCAAGCCGAGCGCACCTGGCCGCGGAAGAGCACCATCTTCGGCTCTTCGTATTGTTTGCCGCTCGCCTGGAAGATGCCGTTCCAGGTATCCTCGGTCTCGGCGAGCACGGTCGCCATGAAGGCCTTCATTTCCTCTTCCTCAGCCGAGCCGCGCGGCGCCGGTGAACCGTCGCTCTGCTCGAAGCCGGGCAACTGCATCTGACCGCCGCCGCCTTCCAGCACCTGCAGCATGTCGATGCCCATGGCCTTGAGGATGAAGTAGAGGATGACGAGGAAGATGATCGTGCCAAAGCTCATGCCGCCGCCGGCGCGACGCATGCCGCCTCCGCCGCCCGGCATGCGAAAACCGCCGCCGCGCCCGAACGGATTGCCGCCACCCGGGCTCGCGCCGCGCTGATCTTCGATGTTTTCGGATTGGCGGCGGCCTTTCCATTCCATGATCTGTCCTCCCAGCCTCGGTAAACAGGCGTTGTCGGTTTGCTCTTTTATAGGACGGGCCTATCGTCGTTGTAAAACGCAATTGCCACCCGTAAGTTCGCGATCTGGCCAGACTTTTTGCTGCTTCGGGCTGGACCCGCGAAGGTTTTTCGCAACCCAGGTCGCGCTCTGTCGCCTCGGTACGCGCGGCTTTCTTGACCCTCGGCCGCTTTATCGCTCCTATGCATCCGGGGTCTATCGAGATCGACAAGCTGATTTCACGGCGCGTAACACTCGATGAGGCCGCCGGTGTCATCTCACACCCTCCGGCGGCCGGGGAAGTCAAGGTTCTGGTGATTCCCGGTCGCGCCTGACGTTTGGCGCGGATTTGGCGCTGCCGAGAGAACGAGAAAGCAGAGGACGCGCAAATATGCGGGCTTCTTGTCGATTCCGGAATTTTCGGGGTTTCGCTTGCAGATACATTTGCCTATAAGCCGCTTCTAGCCTGAAAAGACCATCAATGCGTGCCCGGCCGGTGACCTCCCACTTTGGCCGGTTTTTCGCGCAGCTAGAAACGGATGACCGACCATGCCGAAGCGCCAAGACATCAAGTCCATTCTTATCATCGGCGCGGGGCCGATCGTCATCGGTCAGGCATGCGAATTCGACTATTCCGGCACCCAGGCCTGTAAGGCGCTGAAAGAGGAAGGCTACCGCGTCATCCTCGTCAACTCCAACCCGGCAACGATCATGACCGATCCGGGCCTCGCCGACGCAACCTACGTCGAGCCGATCACGCCGGAAGTCGTCGCCAAGATCATCGCCAAGGAGCGCCCGGACGCGCTGCTGCCGACCATGGGCGGCCAGACCGCGCTCAACACGGCGCTGTCGCTGCGCCGCATGGGCGTTCTCGACCGCTACAATGTCGAGATGATCGGCGCGAAGCCGGACGCGATCGACAAGGCCGAAGACCGCGCGCTCTTCCGCGAAGCCATGGCGAAGATCGGCCTCGAAACGCCGAAGTCGCGGCTGGCGAACGCCACCGACATCAAGGACCACGACCGCAAGGTGCATGAGGCCGAGCGCGCCGAACTGAAGAACCGTCTTTCTGGCCCGGAACTCGACAAGGCGCTCGACGAGCTCGAGAACCAGTGGAACCTCGGCGAAGGCGATCGCAAGCAGCGCTACATGAACCATGCGATGGCGATTGCCGCACAGGCGCTCGACGATGTCGGCCTGCCGGCGATCATCCGCCCGTCCTTCACCCTTGGCGGCACCGGCGGCGGCATTGCCTACAACCGTACTGAATTCTTCGACATCGTCGGCAGCGGTCTCGATGCTTCGCCGACCACTGAAGTGCTGATCGAAGAATCGGTGCTCGGCTGGAAGGAATACGAGATGGAAGTGGTCCGCGACACCGCGGACAACTGCATCATCATCTGCTCGATCGAGAACATCGATCCGATGGGCGTGCATACCGGCGATTCAATCACCGTTGCCCCGGCGCTGACGCTGACGGACAAGGAATACCAGATCATGCGCAACGCCTCGATCGCGGTGCTGCGCGAGATCGGGGTCGAAACCGGTGGCTCGAACGTCCAGTTCGCCGTCAACCCGGAGAACGGCCGCCTGGTCGTCATCGAGATGAACCCGCGCGTTTCGCGCTCCTCGGCGCTCGCATCGAAGGCGACCGGCTTCCCGATCGCCAAGATCGCGGCGAAGCTCGCGATCGGCTACACGCTGGACGAGCTCGACAACGACATCACCGGCGGCGCGACGCCGGCATCATTCGAACCGTCGATCGACTACGTCGTCACCAAGATCCCGCGTTTCGCCTTCGAGAAGTTCCCGGGTGCCTCGCCGGTTCTGACGACCGCCATGAAGTCGGTCGGTGAAGTCATGGCGATCGGCCGTACCTTCGCCGAATCGCTGCAGAAGGCGCTGCGCGGCCTCGAAACCGGCCTCACCGGGCTCGACGAAATCGAAATCCCCGACATGGACGACGACGGCGATGGCCGCAACGCCATCCGCGCTGCGATCGGCACGCCGACGCCGGACCGGCTGCGCATGGTTGCCCAGGCGCTCCGCCTCGGCATGAGCGAGGCGGACGTTCACGAGGCGAGCAAGATCGATCCGTGGTTCATCGCCCAGTTCAAGGCGATCGTCGACATGGAGGCGCGCATCCGCGAGCACGGCCTGCCCGAGGATGCCGAAAACCTGCGCATGCTGAAGGCCATGGGCTTCTCCGACGCCCGGCTCGCCACGCTCGGCGGCAGGCGCCCGAAGGAAGTGGCGGAACTGCGCAATGCATTGAATGTCCGTCCGGTCTACAAGCGCATCGACACCTGCGCTGCCGAGTTCGCCTCGCCGACGGCCTACATGTACTCGACCTATGAAACGCCCTTCGTCGGTGCCGCGCGCTCCGAGGCCGGCGTTTCCGACCGCAAGAAGGTCGTCATCCTCGGCGGCGGTCCGAACCGCATCGGCCAGGGCATCGAGTTCGACTATTGCTGCTGCCACGCGGCCTTCGCGCTGAAGGATGCCGGCTACGAAGCGATCATGATCAACTGCAACCCGGAGACGGTTTCGACCGACTACGACACCTCCGACCGCCTTTATTTCGAGCCGCTGACGGCCGAAGACGTGATCGAGATCATGCGCGCCGAGCAGGAGAAGGGTGAACTCGTCGGCGTCATCGTGCAGTTCGGCGGCCAGACGCCGCTGAAGCTCGCCGAAGCGCTGGAAAAGAACGGCATCCCGATCCTCGGCACCGCACCGGATGCGATCGACCTTGCCGAAGACCGCGACCGCTTCCAGAAGCTCCTGATGAAGCTCGACCTCAACCAGCCGCGCAACGGCATCGCCTACTCGGTCGAGCAGGCACGCCTCGTTGCTGCCGAGATCGGCTTCCCGCTGGTCGTGCGCCCGTCCTACGTTCTCGGCGGCCGCGCCATGCAGATCATCCATTCGGAAAGCATGCTGCAGACCTATCTGCTCGACACGGTTCCGGGCTTGGTTCCGGAAGACATCAAGCAGCGCTACCCGAACGACAAGACCGGCCAGATCAACACGCTGCTCGGCAAGAACCCGCTGCTTTTCGACAGCTACCTGACAAACGCCACGGAAGTGGACGTCGACTGCCTCTGCGACGGCAAGGACGTCTTCGTCTCGGGCATCATGGAACATATCGAGGAAGCCGGCATTCACTCGGGCGACAGCGCCTGCTCGCTGCCGGTGCACACGCTCGACACGGCCCTGGTCGACGAACTCGAGCGCCAGACGGCAGCACTTGCCAAGGCGCTCAATGTCGGCGGCCTGATGAACGTGCAGTTCGCGATCAAGGACGGCACGATCTACGTGCTCGAAGTCAACCCGCGCGCCTCGCGTACCGTGCCCTTCGTCGCCAAGACGATCGGCGCGCCGATCGCCAAGATCGCGGCCCGCGTGATGGCTGGCGAAGCGCTGGATGTGGCGATCGCCGCCTATGGCGAGAAGCCGGATCCGCGCAACCTGAAGCACATTGCAGTGAAGGAAGCGGTCTTCCCCTTCGCGCGCTTCCCCGGCGTCGACACGCTGCTCGGCCCGGAAATGCGCTCGACCGGCGAAGTCATCGGTCTCGACACCGACTATGCGCTCGCCTTCGCCAAGTCGCAGCTCGGCGCCGGCGTCGACCTGCCGCGCGATGGAACGGTGTTCGTTTCGGTGCGCGACGAGGACAAGACCCGGGTTCTTCCGGCGATCCGCATTCTCGTCGACATCGGCTTCAAGGTCATGGCCACGGCGGGCACTGCTCGCTTCCTCGGTGAAAACGGCATTGCCGCGACCAAGGTCAACAAGGTCCAGGAAGGCCGGCCGCACGTCGAGGACGCGATCCGCAACCGTCAGGTCCAGCTGGTCATCAACACGACCGATGGCAACAAGGCGATTTCGGACTCGAAGTCGCTGCGCCGTGCAACGCTGATGCAGAAGGTGCCCTACTACACCACCATGGCCGGCGCGGAAGCGGCAGCGCATGCAATCAAGGCGCTGAAGGCCGGCAGCCTCGAAGTGCGCCCGCTGCAGAGCTACTTCAAGGCCTGATAGTACGAGCGGCGCGCGACGATCTCGCGCGCCGCTTCCAGTCCTGACGATCGACCGCCATCCGCGCTTTCGTCCACCCGGTCCGGCTGAATGCCGCATGAATGGGCGGTTCAGGCTGCGTTCGTCCACATCGTGCTCCAATGTGTCAGCGCTTGGGGATCGGAGGGGCCTCCGGCGGGCGCGCTACGGGGCAAGATCGTGCAACTCTATTTTTTCGATTTGCATTGGGGCGACGAGCACTTCGTCGACGAGGACGGCATCATCCATTTCGACGAGGGCTCGGCCCTCTATTATGGCCAGCGCATCGCCGACAGGATCGGCCGCGATGCGGACTATGGATCGCTGAGGGTCGAGGTCTTCTCCGGCAATCGCAGGCTGCTTGCGACCATCGTTCCGTCGAGCGGCCGTGGCGGCGAGCAGCGCGCGCTACTTGGGCGCCGCTACGTCGGCGCCCCGCTCCACGCGGCCGCCTAGAGCATTTTGCAGTCAAGTGGAATCACCTGACGTCGCACAAATGCGGCAAAAACAATGGGTTAGCGCGGCGACGCGAACGCATGTGAGCGCATCCCGCTCTAGAGCTCCAGGCCGGGCCGCGGGACCGAAAGATACTCTCCGGATCAAAGTGCCAAAGCGTCACTCATCTGAAAGCACGACGCTTTGGTTTCCAGAGAGCGCCCGGACCGCTGCTCCCGCCGCATTCCGCCCGGACCGCTTGGTGGCAAGCCGGACGGTCCTAAGGCCGAAGTAGAGCGATGCCGTCGAGATCATGGTCGCGACGATGAAGACGGCGAACAGTGCCCCGTGCATCGTGGCGACGCTTGCCTTCTCGTCGAAGCCCTGGAGATTCGCGGTCAATCCGCAGATTGCTGCACCGATGGCGTAACCCGCCGATTGCAGCGTCGGCAGAAATGCCGAGGTCTTGTCACGTTCCCTATGGGGCGAAACATCCATCATCAACTGGCTGAGCGTCCCCCAGGAGACTCCGAAGCCGGCGCCGATCGCGATCTGGCTTGGAAAGACCAGCCGGAACTCGTCAATGGCGACCGCGATCGTCAGGCCGACGAGTCCGAGGCTGAGTAGGGCCGGCCCCGTCTGAATGAGCTTCACACGCAGATTGTGCGAGTGCAGGCTCGCAACGAGAATTGCTGTCACGCTCCAGGAGATCGCCATCAGCGCACCGGAAAATCCGGCAGCGGTCGGGCTGAAGTTCCACACGTGCTGCAGACCATAGATGAGGTAGACGGAGCCGGACGCTTGCGCCAGTGGCATCAACAGCACGACCCAAAGGCCGGTACCGAGCGGTTTTGTGAGCGCGAAGGCGCCGGCAGGCAAGATCGAATGCGCCGCCCGCCGGTCGGTCTCGACCGCAGCCCAGAGGATCGCCAGCGCCGTCGCCAATGCGGCGACCATCAACGGAACGCTTCTGGCCGTGGTTGAAACCGATATCAGCAATATGCCGGTGCCGACGACGGTCAGCCGCAGGAGCGGGATCGGGCGTGATTTGCCGATCGATATCTCTTGGGCCGGCACGATGGCGAGGACGAGGGCGACGAAGATTGCCGCGGCCGGGACGTTGACGCCGAAGGCCGCCCGCCAGGACCAATGTTCCGTAACGAATCCGGAGACGAGCGGACCGCCGAAGGCCGCCATCGCCCAGACGATTGCTTCGGCTCCGAAGACCTTCGGCACCAGCCGCGGCGGAAAGAGCTCCGGGATCAGCGCATAGCAGACCGCGGCGATGATACCCTCGCCGAATCCCTGGAACACCCGGCCGGCGAGCACCTGCGGCATGCTGCTCGCGGTCGTCGCTATCATGGTTCCGCCGACAAATACGATGGCGGCTGCAATCAGCGTGCCGCGGGCGCCGAACCTTGCCTTCAGATTGGCCGCAACCGCCCCGCCGAGAATCGCGAAGACGAGATAGAGCGTGACCGCCCAGGAAAGCAGCGTGGCGCCGCCGATGTCCGCGACAGCCGTCGGTAGTGCCGTCGCTATGAAAAATTCATTGAACGCAAAAAGTGCGACCCCAAGGCAGAGCGTCACCGTTGCCGCCAGATAGCCTGGCCGGAGCAGTTCGCTCCAGCGCCCGTCCTCGTGCGACCCCGCGTCCAGGTCCGCCTTGATATCGTGGTCCTTGGCCAGATCCATGCCCCTTGCTTCCTCTTTGATATACTGCAGGAGCAATTCTGATACGACCTCAACCACAGTTGAGGTAAAGCGGTTTCTGCGAAACTTGCCACCGGTTTTGTTCGTCTACAAGTTGCGGGTGGTTTGTCGCCTTCGGTGGACGGTGGCGAAATATCTGGCTTTCGCGCTTCCGTTTCTGCTATAACCGGGGCTCAAAGTTTCGGACGGTTCCGGTGTTCGCGCGCCGGAGACCGTTTTCTTTTGCGTTGGCGCTGCCCGAAGGGCGGCGCCTCGTGCTTGATGAAGGACAATGAAATGGTCGAAAAAGTGCCGATGACCCAGGGTGGATTCGTCAACCTGCAGGAGGAGCTGCGCTGGCGCCAGCAGGAAGAACGACCACGAATCATCGAGGCGATTGCCGAAGCCCGTGCACATGGCGACCTGTCGGAAAATGCCGAATACCATGCCGCCAAGGAGGCGCAGAGCCACAATGAGGGCCGCATCACCGAGCTCGAAGACTTGATCGCCCGCGCGGAAGTCATTGATCTCTCGAAGATGTCCGGCTCCAAGATCAAGTTTGGCGCCAAGGTCAAGCTCGTTGACGAGGACACGGACGAAGAAAAGACCTATCAGATCGTCGGCGACCAGGAGGCCGACGTGAAGGCTGGCCGCATCTCGATCTCGTCGCCGATCGCGCGCGCCCTGATTGGCAAGGAAGTCGGCGATTCCATCGAAGTGAACGCCCCCGGCGGCTCCAAGGCCTACGAAATTCTCGCGGTCAACTGGGGCTGATCAGCCCCGGCGGGGGCGAAGCCTCCCTTCGCCCCATTCTCTCATTCCCAAAAGACGATCGTTGCTCGCGCAAGGAGTGCGCTTTCGTGGCCGATATCCGGAACGTCGAAGTCATCGCTCCCAATTTCAAGCGCCGCCTCTCGGGCGTGACGTCCACCATTATTCAGTTGATTCCGATCCAGCGCGCGCTCGGCGAAAAGATCGCCGTGCTCGGCCCGGGACTGCCGGACACCCTGCCCTCGATCCGATTCCGCGATCTCCTGCGCTTGTGGAGTGCACCGGACGGTCGGCCCTGCCGGGTCTGGCATGCGCGCCGCAACGTCGAGATGCTCCCGGCGATCGTGCTGCGCGACCTGCTCGGCATGAAGCTGAAGATCGTCTTCACGTCCGCCTCGCAACGCCGCCACACCGGCTGGAGCAAGTTCCTGATCTCCAGGATGGATGCGGTGATCGCGACGAGCGGCAACACTGCCGCCTATCTCGACGTGCCGAACACGGTGATCCTGCACGGTATCGACACGAAACGCTTCCAGCCGCCTGTGGACGCAACTGCTGCCAAGTCCGCGCTCGGCCTCGACCCCGCGCAGAAATATGTCGGCTGCTTCGGGCGGGTTCGTAAGCAGAAGGGAACGGATCTCTTCGTTGACAGCATGATCGCGCTGCTCCCTTGCCGGCCGGGCTGGAGCGCAGTCGTTGCGGGGCGCGCGACCGGCCCGCATGTGGCGTTCGAGAACGAGCTGAAGGAACGTGTGGCAAAGGCCGGCCTGACGGACCGCATCCGTTTCGTCGGCGAACACACCAACATTCCCGATTGGTATCGCGCGCTCGACCTCTTCGTCGCACCGCAACGCTGGGAAGGTTTTGGCCTGACGCCGCTCGAGGCCATGGCAACCGGGGTACCGGTTGTCGCGACCGATGTCGGCGCATTTTCGGAACTGGTCGTCGTCGGTGAGCAGGAAACCGGCACGATCATTGCCGCAAACGACCTGCAGGCGATGGTCGAGGCGACTGCCGGATTCATGGACGATGATCGCCGCCGCGCCACGGCCGGCGCCAATGGCCTGGCGCTGACCTGTGCGTCGTTCGCGATCGAAGGCGAGGCCCGTGCGATCAATGCCGTCTACGAGCGGTTGATGCGCTTCTGAGCGGCCGGCGGCCGCGTGCTGCTGCATGTCTCCTTAAATCGACCTCGATTTAAGGAGACATGCAGAAAATCAAAGTGCTACGGCGACCTTTGCGCGTCTGATTGGACGCGCGGCGCTGTAGAGCGACCTCAGCGCTTCGAGGCGAAAAGCTTCAGATAGGCGTCGGTGATCGCCTGCTTGGAGAACTGGTTCATCAGCGTCTCGTGGCCGCGTACGGCAAGGCGTTCGCCCAGCGACGTGTCGTTTGCGATCCTGTCAATCGCCTGGGCAAAGCCGTCGGCATCGCCGATATCGACCATCAAGCCGTTTTCGCCGTCGCGCATGAACCATTGTGGCCCTTCTGAACGGCTCGAAACAACAGGCGTGCCCTGGGCCCAGGCCTCGAGGATGACATTGCCGAGCGGCTCATGGCTCGATGCCATGACGAAAATGTCCGAAGCGGCGAGGAAGGGACGCGTATCCTTCTGCCAGCCCGCAAAGCGTACGCGCTTCGAGACTCCGAGATCGGCGGCCAGCTTCTCCAGGTTTCCACGTTCCTCGCCGTCGCCGACGAGCCAGAGGTAGGCGTCCGGCACCTTGGCGATCGCCTGGATCAGCGTGTGGAATCCCTTGCGTGGGACGAAGCGTCCCATCGACATGACGACGGGCGCGTTCTCCGGCGTATCAAGTGTTGCCCGGCTGACGGAGGCGACCCGCTCGGTACCGGTGAAGTTGGAGATGACCTCGACGTCGCGCGTCCAGCCGAGCTTGCGCACATGTTCGGCAATGCCCGGCGTGTTGCAGACGAGACAATCGGTATTGCGGAAATAGTCGAGACGCAGCGGATAGTCGCCGAGGCGGGAAATCTTGATGCAGCCCTTGTAGTTCGGCATGAGGCGGCTTGCGCGCGGCATCCAGGCGAAGAGCGCGTCCGGCTTCTCGCGGCGCGCCATGCTGCTGACCTTCATCGGCAGAAGGATCCGGTCGAGCGACAGGTTGCGGAAATTGCTTTCGATGATGCGGGTCGCACCTTCGATATCTTTCCGCCAGATGCGCCCGGGCCGGATGACCGAGGTCTGCTCGACGCCGCGCTCGCCAAGCGCATTGACCAGATGAACGAAGAAGCGCTCTGCGCCGCCGTCCTTGCCGAAATGAAAGTGCATGATTTTCATGGGAACCTCACGGGCTGGCCTGGCGCCGATCCATGTCGTCATGGTTCGGACGGCGTTTCAGCGCGTGCCTCTGATAGATCTTGGCTGCGGTCAGGAAGGCGTAGACGGCCCCCGTCATCGCTTCGATGAAGCCCGGAAAACCGCAGCGCCAAAGGCCGTTGCGGAAATAGAGCCGGTAGAAATAGAGCGGTGGGCTGAACAGCATCTTGTAGGGTCGCGCGGACTTGCCGGCGGCAAACTGCTGGTCTGCCTTGAGCGTCGAGTATTTGTTTTCCTTGAGGATCTGCTCGTCGATGATCAACGGCCGGTAGTGAAGCAGGCTGCCCTTGCGGGCAGCGCCGACGGCACCATCCGGCACGATACCCTCATGGACCTTCTGGTTGAGGTCGTAGCGTCCCCTGCCCTGGCGGATCAGCCTGAGGTTCCGCCTTTCGTGCACGCGCTCTGGCGTGTAGCCGTAGCCGATCAGATAGGGCCTGCGGGCAACGCGCCAGCCGACCGTCTCCGCCGGTGCCTCGAGCAGCGATGGCAGCAGCGCCTTCAGCGGCCCGTCCAGGCGCTCGTCGGAATCGATGTTGAGGCACCACGGCTGCGTGCATTGATCGAGGGCGAATTGCTTCTGACCGGCATAACCCCGCCACGGCTCGTGCAGGAAGCGGATCGGCCAGCCCTTGTCGATATAGGATTGCACGAGTGCCGGCGTGCCGTCGGTCGAGCCGGAGTCGACGATGACGATTTCCGCGCATTGATCGAGGCTCTCGATGCAATTGCCGAGATAGGCTTCTTCGTTCTGGCAGATGATGAAGGCGGAAAGCGGAAGCTTGCTCATGGGCGGGCCTTAGATCTGGACGAGGCCGATATCCTTGACCTGGCGAATGGTCAGCATCGTGCGCACCGTGTCGACCCGTTCGTTGGCCGTCAGCACTTCGATGACGAAATCCTGGAAAGTTGTCAGGTTCTCGGCGACACAATGCAGCAGGAAGTCGCTTTCGCCGGAAACTGTCCAGGCCTGGCGGACAATCTGCCATTCGGCCGTGGCGGCAGCGAAGGCCTTGAGATCGGTTTCCGACTGGCGCTTGAGGCCCACCATGCAGAAGGCGACGAGATCGAAGCCGAGGGCCGGCGCGTTCAGGAGCGCGTGATAGCCCTTGATGACGCCGGTTTCTTCGAGCTTGCGCACGCGCCTGAGGCAGGGCGGCGCAGAGATGCCGACCCGTTGGGCGAGATCGACATTGGTCATCCGGCCATCACGCTGGAGCTCGCGAAGGATCTTGAGATCGATTGCGTCGAGCTCGACTTGTTTCGTCATGAACGTTCGTCCTTTTTGCGTGGCGACTTTATGCGCGAGGGCAAAGTCGAAAACCTTGTATTTGCTGATGGTTGGGCTGGCCCGATGGCCGGCGACGCTGACTGGTCCCCTATCCCGGCGCAGCCGCGATCATCTCTGTCGAGATTTTCGGCAAGGCGCGCTCTCCAAGGGCGAGGTCGTCTCGAGTCGGTGCGTGGCCGGGCGCAGCGCCTTCGCGATGGAACCAAGCACGGCCGGCATTCAACCCCATATGCTTCTCCAGCAAAGTGAATCCGCGTGAAATATCGCCAAACCCGCTGGACAACAAGCAGTCGCGCCGACTATTCGCGGGAAAATGGCATGGCCGAGACCGGTAGGATCGCAAAAATGGGCCGCGACCGCCGCAAGCGGCACAGGCTTGGCCGGCTATGGCGATCATTCCTTCGTCGCACCGCTCGCGGCGCAAGGTCCGGCAAATCGGATCGCATGGCCGAACCTGGTGCACAAACGCGTCATCTGGTGGCAAAACTAGCCTTGGCGCTCAAGCACTTGTGTGTATCAGGGCGGACGCCCTTGAAAGTCATGGCAGGGAATACCTAAACTATGGAACTATTTCCCATTGACGCAATGGAATCGGACGAGAGCGTTTCCTCTCCCCGTGAACGAAGGACAAGACTATGACTGCCCGTCACGTGAAAGTGCTGATCGTCGGCTCCGGCCCGGCTGGTTATACCGCCGCCATCTATACGGCGCGCGCCATGCTCGAGCCGGTGCTGATCGCCGGCCTGGAACAGGGCGGCCAGTTGATGATCACCACCGACGTGGAAAACTATCCGGGTTATGCCGATCCGGTTCAGGGGCCCTGGATGATGGAGCAGATGCTGAAGCAGGCGACCCATGTCGGTGCCGAGATCGTCAACGATCTCGTGACCGACGTCGATCTGTCCGTGCGCCCGTTCCGCGTCAAGACCGACAGCGGTAGCGAGTGGACGGCGGACGCCCTGATCATCGCAACCGGCGCCAAGGCCAAGTGGCTCGGCATCGAGACCGAACACACCTTCATGGGCTTCGGTGTCTCGGCCTGCGCCACCTGCGACGGTTTCTTCTACCGCAACAAGGACGTCATCGTCGTCGGCGGCGGCAACTCGGCCGTGGAAGAGGCGCTGTATCTGTCGAATCTCGCCAAGACCGTCACCGTCGTGCACCGCCGCGATTCCTTCCGCGCCGAGAAGATCCTGCAGGAGCGCCTGTTCGCCAAGCCGAATGTCAAAGTGATCTGGGACCACGAGGTCGTCGAGTACCTGGGTACTCCGGCGAAGCCGCCGATGCCTGCCTCGGTCAACGGCGTGAAGCTGCGCAACACCAAGACCGGCGAGACCTCGGACATGGTCACCGACGGCGTTTTCGTCGCGATCGGCCACGCGCCGGCGGTCGAACTTTTCAAAGGCAAGCTTCGGCAAAAGTCCAACGGCTATCTGTGGACCGCGCCCGATTCGACGGCGACCGACGTACCCGGCGTTTTTGCCGCAGGCGACGTGACGGACGACATCTATCGTCAGGCGGTGACGGCGGCCGGCATGGGCTGCATGGCAGCGCTCGAGGCCGAGAAATACCTGGCGGGTCATATGCCCGTCGCAATTGCAGCCGAATAGAAGCTGCGAATCGGGGCGGGTGTCCTGAGGCACCTCCCCGTGTGGGAACAGACGCATCAGCCACATCCGGGAGACAGGACCCCGTCTCCCGGAGTGGTTTCATATGGGGGACTTCATGTCGCTGGACTGGGACAAACTGCGCATTTTTCACGCGGCGGCCGAGGCTGGGTCGTTCACGCATGCGGCAGACAAGCTCCATCTCTCCCAGTCGGCGATCAGCCGGCAGGTGAGTTCGCTTGAACAGGACGTTGGCATCAAGCTGTTTCACCGTCATGCGCGCGGCCTGATCCTGACCGAACAGGGCGAAATCCTCTACCGCACGGCGCACGAAGTGCTGATGAAGCTCGAAAGCGTCAAGATTCAGCTCAGCGAGACCACCGACAAGCCGAGCGGCAAGCTGCGCATCACCACGACCGTCGGTCTCGGCCAGGGCTGGCTCACGGACAAGATCCAGGAATTCATGTCGCTGCATCCGGACGTGCAGGTCCAGCTCATCCTCGACAACGAAGAGCTCGACGTGAACATGCGCCATGCGGACTGCGCCATTCGGCTGCGCCAGCCGCAGCAGTCGGACCTGATTCAGCGCAAGCTCTTCACCGTGCATATGCACGTCTACGCCGCGCCGTCCTACATCAACAAGTACGGTGAACCGCAGTCGATCAACGACCTCGACAATCACCGCATCATCACCTTCGGCGAACCGGCGCCGAACTATCTGCTCGACGTAAACTGGCTCGAGATCGCTGGCCGCGATTCCGACAATCCGCGCGTGTCGCACCTGCAAATCAACAGCCAGACCTCGATCAAGCGCGCCTGCCTGCTGGGCATCGGCATCGCCATGCTGCCGGACTATATCGTCGGCCGCGACCCCGGCCTCATCCAGCTTCCGATCAGTGCCGACATCCCGTCGTTCGATACCTATTTTTGCTATCCCGACGAGATGAAGAACGCTGCGAAGCTCAAGGTCTTCCGCGATTACATCGTCGCCAAAGCGCGGAACTGGAATTTCTGACGCCGATCTGCAAATGCTCTTTTTGTGGGCATTTCTTGGTTTCTTCCATAACTAGCTGTTTTTGCTGCGATATTTTGAACGCTTCCTCGATTTTGTGCGGCGCATTTTTGTTGTGCGATGCAATAATGTGCAGGGATGCACAGATGACATGGCTGTCATGCATATTAAATGATTGTTGCCCGCCCAAAAAAGCAGCATACCAAACTCAGCTGATGCATCTTTGGTGGCTTCTCCTCCCAGTGCCACCGCAGCAGCTGTTCCCCTCTGGAGGTTTAAATTACCTTCACAACTTATAAGGGCCCAAGTCATCTTGTGGCCCTCTTTTTTTGTCTACTGTTAGATGCGGGCGAACCGTGACGAAAATCACAGCCGACTATTGAAAGTCGGTAGTTCGCTTCCCATATCAAATTGCAGCTGATGCATTCTTGGTGGCTTCTCCTCCCCGCCACCGCATTAGCTGTTCCCCTCTGGAGGTTCTCATTACCTTCACAACTACAAGGGCCCAAGTTTCTTGAGGTCCTTTTTTTTGCCCTCGCCGATGCTCACGGCCTTGTGATTTGAATATCGTGCTTTCACGATACATCTATCGATAAAACTCGATATGGCGATATGCAATGGACCGAGACGAGATATTGAAAGCGCTTGCCCATCCAGTGCGGGTGAACATCCTCGCCTGGCTGAAAGAGCCTCAGCTCCATTTCCCGACGCAGGAGCATCCGTTCGATATCGGCGTATGCGCCGGTCAGTTCGAACGCTGCGGCCTGTCGCAGTCGACCGTTTCCTCGCACCTCGCGGTACTTCAGCGCGCCGGCCTCGTGACAACGCGCCGGGTCGGCCAGTGGATCTTCTATCGTCGTGACGAAGAGACGATTGCCGCCTTCCTCAAGAGCATCGGCGACCTCTGAACCGCAACACCTCCCAAGCAGACCTCCCAAACAGACCTCCATGAAAGGACCTCACATGGCCTCGCTTTTCGACCCCATCACCATCGGCGATATCCCGCTGAAGAACCGCATCGTCATGGCGCCGCTGACGCGCAATCGTTCTCCCGGCGCCGTACCGAACACACTGAACGTCACCTATTATGAGCAGCGTGCAACGGCCGGCTTGCTGATTACCGAGGGAACGGCAATCACACAGCAGGGTCAGGGCTATGCCGACGTGCCGGGCCTCTATACGCCGGAGGCGCTGGAAGGCTGGCGCAAGGTGACGGATGCAGTGCATGCGAAAGGTGGCCGGATCGTCGTGCAGATGTGGCATGTCGGCCGTATCTCGCACAATTCGCTGCAGCCGAACGGTCTCAAGCCGGTTGCGCCGTCCGCAATCCGCGCCAAATCCAAGACCTATCTGATCAATCCGGATGGCACCGGCTCCTTTGCCGAAACCTCCGAGCCGCACGCGCTGGAAATTGGCGAGATCGAAGGTATCGTCGAAGACTACCGCAAGGCTGCGCGCGCCGCGATCGATGCCGGCTTCGACGGCATCGAGATCCACGCGGCCAACGGCTATCTCATCGATCAGTTCCTGCGCTCCGGATCGAACCATCGGACGGATTCCTACGGCGGTTCGATCGAGAACCGGGCTCGCTTCCTGTTTGAGGTCATGGATGCGGTGACGAAGGAAATCGGCGCTGGCCGCGTCGGCATCCGTCTTTCGCCGGTAACACCGGCCAACGACGCGTTCGATCCCGAACCGCAATCGCTCTTCGGCTATGTCGTCGCGAACCTCGCCCGTTATCCCCTCGCCTATATCCACATCATCGAGGGCGCGACGGGCGGCCCGCGCGACCACCAGCAGGGCGACCGGCCGTTCGACTACGACGCGCTGCGTTCCGCCTATGTGACGGCCGGCGGCAAGGCTGCCTGGATGACGAACAATGGTTATGACAAGGCGCTGGCGGTGAAGACGGTCAGGGACGGCGAAGCCGATCTCGTCGCTTTCGGCAAATCGTTCATCGCCAATCCGGATCTCGTCGAGCGGCTGAAGCGCGACGCGCCGCTCAACACGCCGGACCAGGCAACCTTTTATGGCGGCGGCGCCAAGGGCTACACCGACTATCCGGCCCTTGAACAGGTCGCCTGACGCTCCCACATGGCCCCATGCCCCGTCGCCTCGGCGGGGCATTTGTCCATTGGGAAATCAACCTCTTATGTTTTCTTTATATTTTGAAAAATGGTCATTGCAGCCGGACGGCGAAATTATCGTCACGCCCTCCAGCCATCTTCATCCCGTCCGCTATCGCAACCGCCAGGCGATGCTGAAGGTCGCGCAGGATCCCGAAGAAAAATTCGGTCGCCTGCCGATGCTCTACTGGAACGGGCAAGGCGCCGCAAAGGTCTATGAATCCGACGGCGAAGCCGTACTGATGGAGCGCACGGATAGCCAGCGCAACCTGTTCCACATGGCAATGACGGGAAGCGATCAAGACGCGACGCGCATCATCTGCCGCACGGTTGCGGAACTGCATGCGCCGCGTTTGACGCCCGTTCCGCAGGATCTCGTCCCGCTCGACAAATGGTTCGCCTCGCTGGAAGCCGCCGCCCCTGCCCAAGGTGGTCTGTTTGCGCGTGCGCTGGAGGCGGCGAAGGGCCTGTTTGCCGATCCGGAACCGCCCGTCGTGCTTCATGGCGACGTGCACCACGCCAACATCCTCGATTTCGGCGACCGCGGCTGGCTGGCGATCGATCCAAAGCGCGTATTCGGCGACCGCGGCTACGACTATGCCAACCTGTTCTGCAATCCGGAGCTCCCTTTGGTCACCGCTCCTGGCCGGCTGCAACGGCATCTGCCGATCGTTGCCGAGGAGACGGGCCTTCAGCCGCGGCGCATCCTCAATTGGGTGCTGGCCTATTCCGGGCTTTCCGCTGCCTGGTTCCTGGAGGACGGTGACGACTTCGGCGTCGAGAGCGATCTGACGATGGCCGAGATCGCAATCGCCGAGCTCGATCGCTAAGCTCAGCCGGTCCTCAACAGGATGACGGCATAAATGCACGCCTCGCTGCCGGCGTTGCGGAAGACGCAATCCTGCGGCGGCCCGAGTTCCAGGCAGTCCCCCTCGCCAAGAACGTGGGTCTCAGGGCCCTCCACAAAGGTGAGGCTGCCTTGTTTCACCCATATCCATCGACGATGAAGCGCATAGGCGGATGCCGGGATCGGCACCTCGGCGCTGGCCGGAAGCTCGACCTCGACAAGTTCGAGCGGCAGGTCCGACATCGGTGAAACGTGGCGCCGAAGATATCCCGTTTGCGGATCGCGCCACACCGATTGATCCCGCCGTCGCGACAGCCGGCCCTGACTCATCTCCGCTCGCGCGATCAGGCTGGACATGGTCAGGCCGAACGCGCCCGCAAGCTTTGCGAGCAATGTCGCCGTCGGGCTGCTGTCGCCCCGCTCGACCTTGTGGATCATTGCGCGCGAGACACCGGAGCGCTCTGAAAGTTCGCTCAGCGACCAGCCGCGCGCTTCCCGTTCGAGACGAATTCGTTCACTGAGCCGTTGATCCAGGCCGTCTACTTTAGTATTCATGTTGTAGTCATATAGTGGACGAATGCGAGGAGCAAGCATGTTGATCAGGGCGGCCATCCAAGACGATCTGCCAGCCATCTGCGAGATCTACAACGACGCCGTCGCGAACACGACGGCGATCTGGAACGAGACCCTGGTCGATGTCGCCAATCGGGCGGGCTGGCTGAAAGCCCGTGCGGACGCAGGCTATCCGGTGCTGGTCGCCGTCTCCGACGAGGGAGATATCGTCGGCTATGCCTCGTTCGGCGATTGGCGCGCCTTCGATGGCTATCGCCACACGGTGGAGCATTCCGTCTACGTTCGCAAGGATCGTCGCGGTGGCGGCATCGGCCGCAAACTCATGGTCGCGCTGATCGCCGAAGCGGAACGGCTGGGCAAGCATGTGATGATCGCAGGCATCGAATCGGAAAACACGGCCTCGATCCGCCTTCACGCCCAACTGGGTTTTGTCGATACCGGCCGCATGCGCGAGGTCGGCACGAAATTCGGCCGCTGGCTCGATCTCACATTCATGCAACTGGTGCTTCGGACGGGCTCGCCACGCTAGGCTCCGGCATCCGCCTCGACAATGACCGCTTGTCGAGGCGATTGGAGATGCTATGAACGCATAAGGCGTGTTTCTGGAACGCAGCAACGTGAGTCTTCGGCGGACAGTGAGATCGGTCGCTTGGTCACGGGTCGCGAGAGCGGCGCTGGCGCTGCTTGTCAGCGCACCCGTTTTCGTCGCGGGATCGGCGGCTGCTCGTATCGACGACCTCGCCCCTGGCCCGAAATGCGTCTATTCGGGGCGGTCGGCCAAAGACCCCGCGCAGGCACTCTGCATCAGCAAGGAGAATTTCGCCCGCGACGTCTGCGGCGTGATCGATCATTACGCGACGGCGAACGACCTGCCTTCCGCCTTCTTCGCCCGCCTGATCTGGCGCGAAAGCCTGTTCCGGCCGAATGCGGTCAGCCCCAAGGGCGCCGAAGGGATCGCGCAGTTCATGCCGGGAACGGCGAAGCTGCGGGGACTCAACAACAGCTTCGATGCCGTCGAGGCACTGGGAAAATCGGCGGAATATCTGAACGAGCTCAAGTCGCGTTACGGCAATCTCGGCTTTGCCGCCGCTGCCTACAATGCCGGAGAAAACGGGCTGGAGCGGTTCCTCGAGGTCGATTGGCTGCCGGCCGAAACCCGCAACTACGTGCTCGCGATCACCGCCTACAGCGTCGAGGACTGGCGCGACAATCCTCCAAAAATCCTCGATCTGACGCTCGACAAGAACAAGACCTTCCTGGATGGCTGCGTGGCGCTGGCCAGTACCCGCAACCTTCGCGATATCGAGGTGATCGACGAAGCCGAATGGGCGCCCTGGGGCGTACAGCTCGCCGCGCACTTCCAAAAATCGGTAGCGCAGCGACTGTTCGTGAACGCGGTCAAGCGCCTGCCGGAATCGATCCGAAGCGAGAAGCCTTTGTTGCTTAGGGAGCGCAATGCCAGCTTTGGCCTCAGGATTCGCTACGCCGCGCGCATCGGCCGCGAGACCCAAGCGGAAGCGAACAAGCTCTGCACCACCATCCGCAAGAGCGGCGGCGCCTGCCTCGTCTTCAAGAACTGATCACGCGGCAACGCGATCGCCGGCGTTCGGGCGCGCGGCTGCCTCTACCGGCAGGCAGCCGAGTCCCCTGAGCGTCGTCGCTACCGCCTCGTCGATCGGCGTGTGCGGCTCTTCACCGAGAACGGCAAGCAGCCGATCGTTCGGCATCCTCAGCGGTTCGCGCCAAACGTAGCGCATCTTGCGCAATTCCCTGAAGAGCGGGACGAAGGGCGAGGCAAGGCCGATCAGCAACCAGGGGAACGCCCGCACCGGTAGCTCCGGCTTACCGACCGCACGGCGGATCGCCGCCACCATCTCTGTGCCGTTGCGGTCGAGGAAGCCGCGCATGTGATAGACGGCAAAGCGCGGCAGGTTCTCGGCACGCTCGACGAGACGGATCATGGTTTCCGCCACGTCGGGCAGATAGGCCCACTGGTGCGAAGTGCCTTCGCGGCCGGGATAGGAAATCGCCGTCAGCGGTTTTCCGGCTTTTACCAGTCCTTGCGAGAACCAGTTGTTCGCGGCTCCCGGGCCGAAGAAGTCGCCTGCCCTGACGATGATGACACCGACGCCTGCGTCGGACGCATTCTTCAGCCGACGCTCCATTTCTTTGCGGATCATGCCCTTGTCCGTATCCGGGTTCTGCGGCGCGTCCTCCGTCAGAACGGGAAAGGCATCGCGGCCGAAATTGTAGATCGTTCCCGGCAGCAGGATGCGCGCCCCTGTGGCCTTGGCCGCAGCGATGATGCTGTCGAGCATCGGCAGCACCAGGGTGCCCCAATTGCGGTAGCCGGGCGGATTGACGGCGTGCACGATCAGATCGACGCCTTCGGCCGCGGCGCGGACATCCCGCGTGCTCATGGCATCGCCCTGCCGCCAGTCGAGTGCCGGCTCCGCCCGCGCCGCCTTCTCGGCGTTTCGGTTCAAGGCGCGCACCTGCCAGCCGCGGCTGTCAAGCCCGCGCGCGACGGCGCTGCCAATACCGCCCGTCGCCCCGAGCACCAGTGCGATCCTTGTTCTTTCCTGCGTCCCGATCATGTCACGCTCCATCCATTTCGATGAACAGAGGATCACGCATCATGGAGCTAAACGGAATTGCCGAACATCTTTGAGCGGATATACTGAAATGTATGAGCAAACTGGATTTGAGCTGGGATTTCTACAGAAGCTTTCTCGCGGTGTTGCGGGAGGGATCGCTGTCCGCGGCCGCCCGCGAGCTCGGCCTGACGCAGCCGACCATCGGCCGGCACATAGATGCGATGGAAGCATCCCTTGGTTATCCGCTCTTCGTGCGGTCTCCGCACGGCCTGCTGCCGACCGAAGCCGCGCTGGCGCTCAGGCCCTATGCCGAGACGCTTTCCGCGACATCGGCGGCGCTCCTGCGGGCCGCGTCCAGCCAGCGTGATGCCGTCAGCGGTACGGTGCGCATCAGTGCCAGCGAGGTCATCGGCATCGAGGTCCTGCCGCCGATCCTGGCGCAACTGCACGAGGACTATCCGGAACTGACGATCGAACTCTCCGCCTCCGATGCGGTCGAAGATCTGTTGCGCCAGGAGGCGGATATCGCGGTGCGCATGGTCGCGCCGGCGCAGGATGCCTTGATCGCCCGCCACCTCGGCGTCGTCCCCATCAGCTTTCACGCCCACCGCCGTTACATCGCGCGGCGCGGTATGCCTCAGGCACTGACCGATCTCGCCGATCACAGCCTGATCGGCTACGACCGGGAAACCGCGGCAATCCGGGCGATCATCGCGCGCTCGCCCGAACTGCCGCCGGCAGGCTTTGCGCTGAAGGCTGACAGCAACCTTGCCCAATTGGCCGCGATCCGCGCCGGCTTCGGCATCGGCATCTGCCAGAACGGCCTGGCGGCGCGCGACCCCAATCTTCTCCCGGTGCTGCCGGGCCTCTTCGAGATGAAACTCGATACTTGGCTGGTAATGCACGAGAACCTGAAGTCGGCGCCGCGCTGCCGCGTCACGTTCGACGCACTGGCCAAGGGGCTGCGCGACTACATTCGCGGAGCGGCACCTGCGGCAGAGGACGGCGATGCTTCCGCCTAGCGCAGTGGTTGCCCGCCTGACGATGGAGACATCGCCTCCATCCGCGTCCACCGTGTCGAGCACGAGCGCGGATCGCGCCCAACAGACCCCGCTTCCTTCAGCAAGTTTGCGATCGTCGCGAAGGGCAGCTTCAAATCAGACAAGAGAAGAGCCCGCCAAGATGACGGGCTCTCAAATTTCTTGGGTTAGTCGATCGCGTGGCGGTTAGCCCTCGGATTCGGCTGGCGTTTCCGGCACGCCGTTGTCGACCGCTGCCTCCTCGCCTTCGTCTTCGCCGTCTGGCTCGCTGATGCGCTCGACCGAAACGACCTTCTCGTCCTTGGCGGTCGAGAAGATGGTGACGCCCTTGGTCGCGCGGCTCGCAAGCCGGACGCCATTGATCGGAACGCGGATCAACTGGCCGCCATCGGAGACGAGCATGATCTGGTCGTTGTCTTCGATCGGGAAGGCTGCAACCAGTTCGCCGATTTCCGCGGTCCGCGACGTATCGGTGGCACGGATGCCCTTGCCGCCACGACCGGAGGTGCGGAAGTCGTAGGATGACGAGCGCTTGCCGAAGCCCTTGGCCGAGACCGTCAGCACGAACTGTTCGCGTGCCTTGAGCTCCTCGTAGCGTTCGTTCGAAAGCTCGCCGCCATCGGTGACATCCTCGCCGACCAGCGCGATTTCTTCCTCGTCGCCGTTCGTCGCGCGCCGTTCTGCCGCCGCACGCTTCAGATAGGCAGCGCGCTCCCACGGTTCGGCGTCGACATGGCCAAGGATCGCCATCGAGATGATGCGGTCGCCGTCGCCGAGGTTGATGCCACGAACGCCGATCGAGTTGCGGCCGGCAAAGACGCGCACGTCGTCGACCGGGAAGCGGATGCACTGGCCGAGCGCCGTCGTCAGCATGACGTCGTCATGCTCCGTGCACGTGTCGACGGACAGGATCTCGTCGCCCTCTTCCTCGAGCTTCATCGCGATCTTACCGTTGCGGTTGACCTGGACGAAGTCCGACAGCTTGTTGCGGCGAACCGTGCCTCGGGTCGTCGAGAACATGACGTCGAGGTTTTCCCAGGTCGCCTCGTCCTCCGGCAACGGCATGATGGTGGTGATGCGTTCGCCGGGCTCCAGCGGCAGCATGTTGATCAGCGCCTTGCCGCGTGACTGCGGCGTGCCGATCGGCAGGCGCCAGACCTTCTCCTTGTAGACGATGCCACGCGAGGAGAAGAACAGAACCGGCGTGTGGGTATTGGCAACGAATAGCCGGGTAACAAAATCCTCGTCCCTGGTCGCCATGCCCGAACGGCCCTTGCCGCCGCGACGCTGCGCCCGGTAGGTCGTCAACGGCACGCGCTTGATGTAGCCGAGATGCGAGACGGTCACGACCATGTCTTCACGGGCAATGAGGTCCTCATCGTCCATGTCCGGGCCGCCTTCCATGATCTCGGTGCGGCGCGGTGTGCCGAACTCGTCGCGGATGGCGATGAGCTCTTCCTTGACGATCGACATGATGCGCAGGCGCGACGACAGGATGTCGAGGTAATCCTTGATTTCCTCGCCGATCTTGTTGAGTTCGTCGCCGATTTCATCGCGGCCGAGCGCGGTCAGGCGCTGCAGGCGCAGGTCGAGGATGGCGCGGGCCTGCTCTTCCGAGAGGTTGTAGGTGCCGTCCTCGTTGATGCGGTGACGCGGGTCGTCGATCAGGCGAATGAGGCTCTCGACGTCATGGGCCGGCCAGCGACGCTCCATCAGTTGCTCGCGCGCTGTCTGCGGGTCTGGCGCATGGCGGATGAGCTTGATGATTTCGTCGATATTGGCGACCGCGATGGCGAGACCGACGAGCACATGGGCCCGGTCGCGCGCCTTGCGCAGCAGGTATTTCGTGCGCCGGCTAACGACTTCTTCGCGGAACGAAACGAAGGCCCTGAGCATGTCGAGCAGCGTCATGTGCTCGGGCTTGCCGCCGTTCAGCGCCACCATGTTGCAGCCAAACGAGGTCTGCAGCGGCGTATAGCGGTAGAGCTGGTTCAGGATGACGTCGGCATTGGCGTCGCGCTTCAGTTCGATGACGACGCGATAGCCCTGACGGTCGGATTCGTCGCGCAGATCCGAGATGCCCTCGATGCGCTTCTCGCGCACCAGTTCGGCCATCTTCTCGATCATCGTCGCCTTGTTCACCTGGAACGGGATCTCGGTGATGATGATCTGCTCGCGGTCGCCGCGCATCGGCTCGATATGGGCGCGGCCGCGCATGATGACCGAGCCGCGACCGGTCTCGTAGGCCGAGCGGATGCCGGAGCGGCCGAGGATCAGCGCGCCGGTCGGGAAGTCCGGCCCAGGGATGATTTCCATCAGTTCCGGCAATTCGATCGCCGGATTGTCGATCAGCGCGGCGCAACCGTCGATGACTTCGACGAGATTGTGCGGCGGGATGTTCGTCGCCATGCCGACGGCGATGCCGCCGGCGCCGTTGACGAGCAGGTTCGGGAACTTCGCGGGAACGACGGACGGCTCCTGCAGGGTGCCGTCATAGTTGTCGCGGAAGTCGACCGTTTCCTTGTCGAGGTCGTCGAGCAGGGAATGCGCTGCCTTCTGCAGGCGGCATTCGGTGTAGCGTTCCGCTGCCGGCGGGTCGCCGTCGACGGAACCGAAGTTGCCCTGGCCATCGATCAGCGGCAGGCGCAGAGACCAATCCTGCGCCATGCGTGCAAGCGCGTCGTAGATCGCGGCGTTGCCGTGCGGGTGATACTTACCCATCACGTCCCCGGTGACGCGGGCGCATTTGACGTATTTCTTGTTCCAGTCGATGCCGAGCTCGCTCATCCCGTAGAGGATGCGGCGGTGCACGGGTTTCAGACCGTCACGCACGTCGGGAAGCGCGCGGCTGACGATGACGCTCATCGCGTAATCGAGATAGGACCGCTGCATTTCCTCGATGATGGAAATCGGCTCGATGCCTGGCGGAGTTTTTCCGCCGCCGGGAGTGCTTTGCTCAGTCAATGGTGATCACGATCTTTGTTCAGAATCAGTCGGATATTTATAGCGGATTGCCACCGGAATCGCCAATTTGCGGCCCACGGCACCACTCGTCCGCCCAAGTGTGAAGATTTCACTGTAACGTTTTGATTCACTGCATGATTCGCTCGGTGATCCAGATCAGGAGCCGGCGAGCCATGCGGCAGTTGTGAACAGTCTTTTGCCGCCGGAGGAGGCTTTTCTAGGGCATTGCGCGGCAAATCGGAAGACCCCCGCCGCCAATCGCCGCGGCGCCGCGCATTTGCGGGCCGCTCGCCGCAAGGAATTGCTCATTAAGTCATTGCTGAGACTTTGTTTGCCGCCCTCTTTCCAAGCGCTCGCGGCTTGCCTAACAATGCCCCATGCCACCGGGAAAACCCGGGGCGAATCCGGAAGGGGAAACGGATGTTCAATATCGACCTCCTGGTCAATGCGCTCACCACGCTTCTCGTCACCCTCGATCCGCCCGGCCTCGCGCCAATCTTCCTGAGCCTGACGGTCGGCCTCAGCCGGCAGGAGCGCTTTCAGGTGGCCACGCGCGGCTCGCTGATCGCCTTCTTCATTCTCGCCGCCTTCGCGCTCTTCGGTAATGGCATTCTCGGTCTGCTCGGCATCTCGATCGGCGCCTTCCGCATCGCCGGCGGCCTGCTGCTCTTCTGGATCTCCTTCGAGATGATTTTCGAGAAGCGGCAGGAACGCAAGGAAAAGACCGGCGAGAACGCAACCGCCAAGGACCACATCCACAACATCGCGGTCTTCCCGCTCGCCCTGCCCTTGATTGCCGGGCCAGGCGCGATCTCGGCGACGATCCTGCTTGCCGGCTCGTTTCCGACGGCCGTGGAGCGCACGCAGCTCATCATCGTCATCGCGCTGTCGATCTTGAGCCTCTTCCTGGCGCTCGTGATCGCCGAGCGCATCGACCGGTTTCTCGGCGTCACCGGCCGGGCCATCCTGACCCGCCTGCTCGGCGTCATCCTGGCGGCTCTTGCCGTCCAGTTCGTCGTCGACGGTGTCAAATCCGCCATGGCCCTCTAGGCCGACGATCTGAAGTCATCGCGAGACGACGGTGGTTTCCGTACAAACAGAAACGCCGTGCCCAAACGGACACGGCGTTTGAAACAGTGCGGGTTGGCTACAACGATCAGAACGGAATATCGTCGTCCATATCGCGCGAGAAGCCGCCGCCCTGGCCCTGGCCACCCTGGCCGCCGGAGCGTCCGCCGCCGGACGACTGGCGCGGCTGATCGTAATCGTCGTAACCGCCGCCGCCACCGCCGTAGCTGCTGCCGCCGAAGTCGCCGCCGCCACCACGGCTGACGCCGGAGCCGCCGCCCTCGCCGCGGCCGTCAAGCATCGTCAGCGTCGAGTTGAAGCCCTGCAGCACGACTTCCGTGGAATAGCGGTCGTTGCCGTTCTGGTCTTGCCACTTGCGGGTCTGCAGCGCGCCTTCGATGTAGAGCTTGGCGCCCTTCTTCACATATTGCTCGACGACCTTGCAGAGGCCCTCGTTGAAGACCACGACGGTGTGCCATTCGGTCTTCTCACGACGCTCGCCGCTGTTGCGGTCGCGCCAGGATTCCGAGGTTGCGATGCGCAGGTTGGCGATCGGCCGGCCGTCCTGCGTGCGCCGGATTTCCGGGTCTGCCCCGACATTTCCGATCAAGATCACCTTGTTGACGCTTCCAGCCATGTTGCTTTTCCCGTGGTTTCACCGGACCTTAGGCCCGGCTTGGAATTTCAAGAGCGCGCATCTTAGCGGCCAGATGCCGCCGATACGCCCCGCCTCGCACATAATCCACAACAGTTTTGGTCGTTTTATGGGCGATTTGTTCTTTCTTTGTTCTAGTATTTGGCTATGATCCTGTCAACCGACTCGAATTGGCCGCCTCTTTTGCCGATTGCGCCTCGACATGGGCGTTAGCGTCATTACATAGGGGGCTTTCAACCGACATGCAAAAGCTGGCTTCCGATGAGTGAACTCAAGACCATCTCCATTCGTGGTGCGCGTGAGCACAATCTGAAAGGCATCGACCTCGATCTGCCGCGCAACAAGCTGATCGTGATGACCGGCCTATCCGGCTCTGGCAAGTCCTCGCTCGCCTTCGATACGATCTATGCCGAGGGGCAGCGTCGCTATGTCGAGAGCCTGTCGGCCTATGCGCGCCAGTTCCTCGAGATGATGCAGAAGCCGGATGTCGACCAGATCGACGGCCTGTCGCCGGCGATTTCTATCGAGCAGAAGACGACCTCGCGCAACCCGCGTTCGACGGTCGGCACGGTCACGGAAATCTACGACTATATGCGCCTGCTCTTCGCGCGCGTCGGCGTGCCCTATTCGCCGGCGACGGGCCTGCCGATCGAGAGCCAGACGGTCAGCCAGATGGTCGATCGGGTGCTGGAGTTCGGCGAAGGCACGCGTCTTTATATCCTCGCGCCGCTCGTTCGCGGCCGCAAGGGCGAGTACAAGAAGGAACTCGCCGAGCTGATGAAGAAGGGCTTTCAGCGCGTCAAGGTCGACGGCACCTTCTACGAGATCGCCGAAGTTCCGGCGCTCGACAAGAAGTACAAGCACGACATCGACGTCGTGGTCGACCGCGTCGTCGTGCGGCCGGATCTCGCTTCGCGCCTCGCCGACAGCCTCGAGACCTGCCTGACGCTGGCCGACGGGCTTGCGATTGCCGAATTCGCCGACAAGCCGCTGCCGCCGGAAGAAACGGCTGCAGGCGGCTCGGCCAACAAGTCGCTGAACGAGACCCACGAGCGCGTGTTGTTTTCGGAAAAATTCGCCTGCCCGGTCTCCGGTTTCACGATCTCCGAGATCGAGCCGCGCCTGTTCTCGTTCAACAATCCTTTCGGCGCCTGCCCGACCTGTGACGGTCTCGGCAGCCAGCAGAAGATCGACGTGGCGCTGATCGTTCCGGAGGAGCACAGGACCTTGCGCGACGGCGCGATCGCGCCCTGGGCCAAGTCGTCCTCGCCCTACTACAACCAGACGCTGGAGGCGCTCGGCAAGGCCTTCGGCTTCAAGCTCGGTAACCGTTGGAACGAATTGTCTTCGGCCGCGCAGAATGCGATCCTGCACGGAACGGAAGAGAAGATCGTCTTCCACTATGAGGACGGCGCCCGCTCCTACAACACCACCAAGAATTTCGAAGGCATCGTGCCCAATCTCGAGCGCCGCTGGAAGGAAACCGATAGCGCCTGGGCGCGCGAAGAGATCGAACGTTACATGTCGGCCGCCCCCTGCCCGGCCTGCGCCGGTTTCCGCCTGAAGCCCGAGGCGCTGGCGGTCAAGATCGACAAGCTGCACATCGGTCAGGTCACCGAGATGTCGATCCGCGTTGCGCGCGACTGGTTCGAGGCGCTGCCGGCGCATCTCAATACCAAGCAGAACGAAATCGCCGTCCGCATCCTCAAGGAGATCCGCGACCGTCTGCGCTTCCTCAACGACGTCGGCCTCGAATATCTCAGCCTGTCGCGCAACTCCGGCACCCTCTCGGGCGGTGAAAGCCAGCGTATCCGGCTTGCCTCGCAGATCGGCTCGGGCCTCACGGGCGTGCTCTACGTGCTCGACGAACCGTCGATCGGGCTGCACCAGCGCGACAACGCCCGCCTGCTCGAAACGCTCCGGCATCTGCGCGATATCGGCAATACCGTGATCGTCGTCGAGCACGACGAGGACGCGATCCTGACGGCCGATTATGTCGTCGACATCGGCCCGGCCGCGGGCATCCATGGCGGCGAGGTCATCGCGCAAGGGTCTCCGTCGGACATCATGGCCAATCCGAAATCGCTGACCGGCAAGTATCTTTCCGGCGAGCTTTCGGTCGCGGTTCCCTCGGAACGTCGTAAGCCGAAGAAGAAGAAGGAAATCACCGTCGTCGGCGCCCGCGCCAACAACCTGAAGAACGTCACCGCCTCGATCCCGCTCGGTGTCTTCACCGCCGTGACCGGTGTGTCCGGCGGCGGCAAGTCGACCTTCCTGATCGAAACGCTCTACAAGGCCGCTGCCCGCCGTATCATGGGCGCGCGCGAGAACCCGGCGGAGCACGACCGCATCGATGGCTTCGAGCATATCGACAAGGTGATCGACATCGACCAGTCGCCGATCGGCCGCACGCCGCGCTCCAACCCGGCGACCTATACCGGCGCCTTCACGCCGATCCGCGACTGGTTTGCCGGTCTGCCGGAGGCCAAGGCACGCGGCTACCAGCCGGGCCGCTTCTCGTTCAACGTCAAGGGTGGCCGCTGCGAGGCCTGTCAGGGCGACGGCGTCATCAAGATCGAAATGCACTTCCTTCCGGACGTCTACGTCACCTGCGACGTCTGCCACGGCAAGCGTTACAACCGCGAAACGCTCGACGTGCACTTCAAGGGCAAGTCCATTGCCGACGTGCTCGACATGACGGTCGAGGAAGGCGTGGAGTTCTTTGCCGCCGTCCCCGCCGTGCGCGACAAGCTGGTGACGCTGAACCAGGTGGGCCTCGGCTACATCAAGGTCGGGCAGCAGGCAAACACGCTTTCAGGCGGTGAAGCCCAGCGCGTCAAGCTGGCGAAGGAACTGTCGAAGCGCTCCACCGGCCGTACGCTCTACATTCTCGACGAGCCGACAACCGGCTTGCATTTCCATGACGTAGCCAAGCTTCTTGAAGTTCTGCATGAACTTGTGAACCAGGGCAATTCCGTCGTCGTCATCGAGCACAATCTCGAGGTCATCAAGACCGCCGACTGGATCATCGACTTCGGTCCCGAAGGTGGCGATGGCGGCGGCGAGGTCATCGCCAAGGGTACGCCTGAGGAGGTGGTCAAGGAGAAGCGCTCCTATACCGGCCAGTTCCTCAAGGAGCTTCTCGAGCGCCGGCCGATGAAGAAGGTCGAGGCGGCGGAGTGATCGCCTCGACGCCGATCGACAACCGCAAGGAGTGATCGCGGCATGATGCGGCCTGCTCGTCTGGAGGATCTGGCTGCTGTGCAAAGCCTGACCGAGGCGGCCTACGAGCCCTACCGGGCGCTTCTTGGCGGGCCGCCGCTCCCGGTCACCGAGGACTACGGCCCACGCATTGTCAGCGGCGAGGTTTGGCTTCGGGAGCGAGATGATGTTGTCGTGGCGCTTGCCGTCTTCGAGCGGCACGCCGATCACCTGCTGATCTTCAGCATTGCCGTCGCGCCTGGCTGTCAGGGCCAGGGGCTCGGTATCGAACTCCTGCAATTCCTGGATGGCAAGGCCGCCGAGTGGAACTTGCCGGAGGTGCGGCTCTATACCAATTCACGCATGGAGCGAAACATCGCGCTCTATCGCGCCTATGGATTTCAAGAAACGGGTCGCAGACCCAATCCCTATCGTCCAGGGTGGACGCTCGTGGACATGACGAAATCGATCAAAGACTGAAAAGCACGCGGTCAAGCGATGACCGTTGTCGAGGAGGATGGCATGGCAAAATCCGGAAAGATCCGCGTTGGTATCGGCGGCTGGACCTTCGAGCCCTGGGAGGGCACCTTCTATCCGAGCGGGCTCGCGAAGAAGCGCCAGCTCGAATACGCAAGCAAACAGCTTCGCGCGATCGAGGTGAACGGCACCTATTACTCCTCGCAAAAGCCCGAGACCTTCGCCAAGTGGGCCTCCGAAGTGCCCGAGGATTTCATCTTTTCGTTGAAGGCGAGCCGTTTCGTCACCAACCGCAAGGTTCTCTCGGAAGCCGGTGAATCCATGGAGCGATTCCTGACGCAAGGCTTGACCGAACTCGGCCCCCATCTCGGGCCGATCCTCTGGCAGTTCGCGCCGACAAAGAAGTTCGAACCCGACGACTTCGAGGGTTTTCTGAAACTTCTGCCCGAGAAGCAGGACGGGCTTGCGCTGCGCCACGTGGTCGAGGTCCGCAATCCCACCTTCCAGGTTCCGGAATTCGTGGCCCTGCTGGAGAAATACGGCGTTGCCGTGGTGCTCGCCGAACACGCGGATTATCCGATGATCGCCGACGTTACCGCCGATTTCGTCTATCTCCGCCTGCAGAAGGGCAGCGACGACATCGAGACCTGCTATGCGGCCGACAAGCTCGACCTCTGGGCCGAGCGCGCCAAGGCCTTCGCAAGCGGCGACGAGCCGAGCGGGCTCGACAAGAGCGCTCCGGAGCGCAAGGTCGCGAAGGAGCCGCGCGACGTGTTCGCCTACTTCATCACCGAGGGCAAGGTGAATGCGCCGAACGGTGCCCGTGAGTTGCAGAAACGCGTCGATTGAGGTCCAAGGCGGGATCAGTGCACGTGCCTGATCCCGCTCACCCGTCGCCAACCTACCAGTCCTTGTGCCCGGGCCGGCGTCATCGGCGCGCAGCGAGGCCGGAACAGCCGCTCCAAGCGGTGTCGGCGTTGCGCCGCGGGAGCCAAAAAGCCCAACGGCCTCAAGGCGCAAGACGCGAATCACCACGTTCACCCCACATCGCTTCCGCAAGTGCAACCGAGGGTACCGTTGGGGATGGTATTTATGCAGTTTTTTACCCGTCAATTTTTTGATTTCGCGCTCGCCGTTGCGGCAGTCTCGCAGGCAACCTCTGGAAGTGCCTGATTTTCATGGGGTTGGCCGATGTCCCCGTTTTCCACAGTCGGCCCACACAACATCTAGCGCTCAAACTTCCGTCACAAACCACCCCTTGACGCCCCCGGACGATTCACGGTTAATGGATTTCACGTTGCGACGGCGGCGGACCGGATTGTTGAGCGCCCGGTTCATCTCACCAAATCGTCGGTTCTGACAGGCGGCAGTCATGGATTTCACCATGCGGTCGCCGTGAGGATTGTTGTGCGATCTTTGTGGCCCGCTTGAGCAACAATTGGCTGGCATAAATCAGCTGTTAACACTATATTTAGTGCTTGCAGTCAGCCTATCTCACAAGATACAGGGTCACCCAGTTATGGGTTTCTCTCCAATGACGGAAGCTGAGACTGGCTGCGGGATGCCCCTCGCGGCCGGGCGGGGACAATTGCGCCTGTGGCGGGCGCTAGGCAACACGAAGGACCAGGGACAATGAAGATCGAACGTCGTTTCACCAAGGCCGGGCAATCCGCCTATGCGGAGATCGAATTCCGCAAGGCTACGAGTGAGATCAAGAACCCCGATGGTTCGATCGTTTTCCGCCTTGCCGATATCGACGTCCCGGCGCAGTTCAGCCAGGTCGCTGCCGACATTCTCGCCCAGAAGTATTTCCGCAAGGCTGGCGTTCCCGCCAAGATGAAGCGCGTCGAGGAGAACGATGTCCCCTCCTTCCTCTGGCGCTCGGTTCCCGATCAGGATGCGCTGAAGGCGCTGCCGAAGGAAGAGCAATACGGTTCCGAAACCGATGCCCGCCAGGTCTTCGATCGCCTGGCCGGCACCTGGGCCTATTGGGGTTGGAAGGGCGGCTACTTCGACACGGAAGAAGACGCCTCCGCCTTCCGCGACGAACTCGCCTACATGCTCGCCACCCAGCGCGTTGCGCCGAACTCGCCGCAATGGTTCAACACCGGCCTGCACTGGGCCTATGGTATTGACGGCCCCGGCCAGGGCCACTTCTATGTCGACCCCTTCACCGGCAAGCTGACGAAGTCCAAGTCCGCCTACGAGCACCCGCAGCCGCACGCCTGCTTCATCCAGTCGGTCGCCGACGATCTCGTCAACGAAGGCGGCATCATGGACCTGTGGGTGCGCGAAGCGCGCCTGTTCAAGTACGGCTCCGGCACCGGCTCCAACTTCTCGCACCTGCGCAGCGAAGGCGAAAAGCTGTCGGGTGGCGGCAAGTCCTCCGGCCTGATGTCGTTCCTGAAGATCGGCGACCGCGCCGCCGGCGCCATCAAGTCGGGCGGCACCACCCGTCGCGCCGCCAAGATGGTCGTCGTCGACATCGACCATCCGGATATCGAGGAATACATCAACTGGAAGGTCAAGGAAGAGCAGAAGGTTGCCGCCCTCGTCACCGGCTCCAAGGTCGTCGCCAAGCATCTGAAGGCGATCATGAAGGCCTGCGTCAACTGCGACGGCACCGACGACGCCTGCTATGACCCGAAGCAGAACCCGGCGCTGAAGCGCGAGATCCGCGCTGCCAAGCAGGCCCTGGTTCCGGAAAACTACGTCCAGCGCGTCATCCAGTTCGCCAAGCAGGGCTACAAGGACCTCGAATTCAAGACCTACGACACCGATTGGGATTCGGAAGCCTACCTCACGGTTTCGGGCCAGAACTCCAACAACTCGGTCTCGATCAAGGACGACTTCCTGCGCGCCGTCGAGGCTGATGGCGACTGGCACCTGACCGCCCGCAAGGACGGCCGCGTCCTGAAGACGCTGAAGGCTCGTGACCTCTGGGAGTCGATCTCCTACGCCGCCTGGGCGTCCGCTGATCCGGGCCTGCACTTCAACACGACGATGAACGACTGGCACACGAGCCCCGCCGCCGGCCCGATCCGCGCGTCGAACCCGTGCTCGGAATACATGTTCCTCGACGACACCGCCTGCAACCTCGCCTCGCTGAACCTGATGATGTTCAAGGATGCGGCGACCAAGCGCATCAACATCGCCGACTACGAACATGCCGTGCGCCTGTGGACCATCGTTCTCGAAATCTCGGTGATGATGGCGCAGTTCCCGTCCCGCGAGATTGCCGAGCTTTCCTACGAATACCGCACGCTCGGCCTCGGCTACGCCAATATCGGCGGTCTCTTGATGTCCTCGGGCATCCCCTATGACAGCGCCGAGGGCCGCGCCATCGCCGGTGCCCTCACTGCGATCATGACCGGCATTTCCTACGCTACCTCCGCCGAGATGGCTGAGAAGCTGGGCCCGTTCCCGGGCTTTGCGCCGAATCGCGAAAACATGCTTCGCGTCATCCGCAACCATCGCCGCGCCGCCTATGGCGAGACGACCGGCTACGAGGCACTTTCGGTCAACCCGGTCGCGCTCATCCACGCCGATAATCCGGACCAGGACCTCGTCATCCACGCCATGAGCGCCTGGGACAAGGCGCTGGAACTCGGCGAGAAGCACGGCTACCGCAACGCCCAGGCGACCGTGATTGCGCCCACCGGCACGATCGGCCTCGTCATGGACTGCGACACGACTGGCATCGAACCCGACTTCGCGCTGGTGAAGTTCAAGAAGCTCGCCGGCGGCGGCTACTTCAAGATCATCAACCGCGCCGTTCCGGAAGCACTGCGTTCGCTCGGCTATAGCGAGAGCCAGATCGCCGAGATCGAAGCCTACGCAGTCGGCCACGGCAACCTGAACCAGGCGCCGGCGATCAACCCGACGACGCTGAAGGCCAAGGGCTTCACCGACGAGAAGGTGGAAGCCGTCAACGCCGCGCTGAAGAGCGCCTTCGACATCAAGTTCGTCTTCAACCAGTGGACACTCGGCGCCGACTTCCTCAAGGGCACGCTGAAGGTCACCGACGAGCAGCTCGGCGCGATGGACTTCAACCTGCTGGAGCACATGGGCTTCTCGAAGAAGGACATCGAAGCGGCCAACATCCACGTCTGCGGCGCCATGACGCTCGAAGGCGCGCCGTTCCTGAAGAACGAGCACCTGCCGGTCTTCGATTGCGCCAACCCCTGCGGCAAGATCGGCAAGCGCTACCTCTCGGTCGAAAGCCACATCCGCATGATGGCTGCCGCCCAGCCGTTCATCTCGGGTGCCATTTCCAAGACGATCAACATGCCGAACGAGGCGACCGTCGAGGATTGCAAGAACGCCTATATGCTCTCCTGGAAGCTGGCGCTGAAGGCGAACGCCCTCTACCGTGACGGCTCGAAGCTGTCGCAGCCGCTGAATGCCTCGCTGATCGAGGACGACAAGGACGAGGATGCACTGGAAGACCTGATCCAGGCGCCGGCCGCCGCCCAGGCCGTCACGATCACCGAGAAGATCGTCGAGCGCGTCATCGAAAAGGTGATCCGCGCCCGCGAGAAACTGCCGAACCGCCGCCAGGGCTACACCCAGAAGGCCGTCGTCGGCGGTCACAAGGTGTATCTGCGCACCGGCGAATTCGGTGACGGCCGCCTCGGCGAGATCTTCATCGACATGCACAAGGAAGGTGCTGCCTTCCGTGCGATGATGAACAACTTCGCCATCGCCATCTCGCTCGGCCTGCAATACGGCGTGCCGCTCGAAGAATACGTGGAGGCTTTCACTTTCACCAAGTTCGAGCCGGCCGGCATGGTGCAGGGCAACGACGCGATCAAGAACGCGACGTCGATCCTCGACTATGTCTTCCGCGAACTGGCGGTCTCCTACCTCGGCCGTCACGACCTCGCCCATGTCGACACCTCCGACTTCGGCAACACCGCGCTCGGCAAGGGCATCCAGGAAGGCAAGACCAACCTGATCTCCACCGGCTGGACCCGCGGCTACAAGCCGACGATCGTCGGCGGCACCGGCGACCGGACCGCCAGCGAGCCCAAGGGCTCGTCCACGGCAGCCCCTGCCCGCGCATCTTCCGGCGCGACGGTGACGGCGATTGCCGGCAACGCGGCCCGCAAGCTGGAGCCGGCAACGGCCGTTGCAACCTCGGAGATCGTCGCCTTCAAGCGCGAGTATGAAGAGCGCGCCGCGGAACTGGCGGAAGAGATCGCCGGCGAAGTCGAGCAGGAAGTGACTGCCCTCTTCTCCGACAAGGCAGCCGCCGAAGCTGCATCGGCCAAGACGGATGCCAAGAAGGTGGAAGCCGAACGCCGCGCCCGCTCGATCATGCAGGGCTACACCGGCAACATGTGCACCGAGTGCCAGAACTTCACGATGGTGCGCAACGGCACCTGCGAGAAGTGCGACACCTGCGGCGCGACGAGCGGCTGCAGCTAAGCAGATCGCAGACGAGTGTGGGTGGAGGATGGTGGGCTCCGTACAAATGTCACGGAGCCCATAGTGCGAGACAGATTGAGCCGTTAAAAATGTCACGCGCTGCTCGGCAGAGGCGAGGTCGTGAGCTTGTGGATGGGGGCAGCATTCGTATCAACAGTGGTGGCGTGTGTTCTGCAAGCGCTCGGCTATTCCGAGACCTGCACGCAAGGGGACACAGGTAGCTTCCAAGTTGGGGCAATGCTGAGCGCCCCCTTTTTGATTATTCCGATAGCAATCTTTTGTTACTTCGGCTTCATGAGGCCGCGACCATACAAATGGTCCACGAAAGAGCTGGGATGTAATATAGGCACCTTCTGCGTATCATTTTTATTGCTCTTTATTAATAGAGGCCTCGCCTGGGGTGTATTAGCTACAGGCGCCACTCCTTGCTACATCACATACGATTTTTCAGACTATAGTCTGCCGCAATTATTTTCAGGTGATTATAATATCGAAGACGTTCTTGTTGGTGTCGTCTATGGTGTTTTTCCTGCCATACTTATGACAGTAGCAGCCCTAGCAACCTCTAAGAGATTAAGTCCGGTTTGATACCCCGAGTTTGTTGATCGACGCGAAGGTGGCCGAGTCGGCCGCCGATTTCAGTTGCGAACCGAGTTCTCAGGATGTCCACCCCGATCATTGATATCATTCTCGAAGACCCGGACGACCTCCGCGGCATCGTCGCCACGCTGGACGCTATAACGACACGCATAGCGGCATGGCGGGCCTGCCCGCTTTTGCCGTCCTGCTACGTGACTCTGAGACCAACGCCACGATCGGCGGATGACCCGCCTCGCCCTCTTACGTTCTGAACGGACCAAGGTCTGCTGCCGTTGCCCTTGCAAAGACCGTAGATTTGTACATGATCCCACTTGGGATGGGGCCGTAGCTCAGTTGGGAGAGCGCCGCAATCGCACTGCGGAGGTCGAGGGTTCGACTCCCTTCGGCTCCACCATCTCGCCCCTGTCCGACCCGGAGACATAGGTAACAGTTTGTCCCTAAGACATAGGTGACAACCTCGTGCTCTCATAGTGAGCGCCGGCAGAATGTCTCTTCGCCTGGAAGATGCAGCTTGTTCCTGCCTTCCTCAATTGCATCCCGCGAACCGGTTGTCGAACAATCGCGATAGGTTTACCCTACGCCCGCTGGTGACGGTACCAAGGTCCTTTTCGGGGTTGGATCGACATGCGCGTCAAAGATGTAATGACGACATCGGTCGTCAAGCTATCCCCTGACAACAGCGTCAGACAGGCAGCCCGGATCATGCTCGACAATCACGTCAGCGGCCTCCCCGTCGTTGACGATGAGGGCCGGCTGGTGGGCTTGATCAGCGAGGGTGATCTCATCCGCCGGACGGAACTCGGGGGCGGCGTGCCGATGGTGGACGCCACGATCGCCGCCGACGCGCGCGCCAACGCCTATGTGCGGCGGTCCTCCTGGCGGGTCGGCGACGCGATGACAGTCGATCCGGTGACGATCGATGAGGGTGCGTCCGTGGCGCGTGTGGCGGCGGTCATGCAGGAGCGCGGCATCAAGCGCATTCCCGTCCTCAGAAACGGCATTCTGGTCGGCATCGTCAGCCGCGCCGACCTGCTGCAGGCGGTTTTGTCAGCGAAACAGGACGAGACGGCCGCAGGCGATGAAGCCATCCGGCGCAGCATTCTCGTGCGCCTCGGCGAGAATACCGGCGTCGAAGGGCTGGATATAAAGGTCGCTGTGACCGACGGCATCGTCCATCTCTGGGGCAATGTGGAGACGGCCGAGTGCCGGAGAGCCGCACGGATCGTTGCGGAAAATGTCCGCGGCGTTCGGGCCGTGGTCGAGCATTTCTCGGAACCATATCCGCAATAGAGCGCATCCTGACACCGCCGCGGCACGCAGATGTTCGCGGCGCTGAAATAGCAAGACGATCCCTGCCGCTGTCGTTCGAAGACAGGCGTTCCACCCTTCCGCCCGCCGCCGGGAGACAGCATCGACCGAAGCGAATTCAGAAGACTGCAGTGGCTTGCACCACCGCAAGCCTGAGAAATCCAGGCAATGTCCTAATGATCGGGAGGTTCAGATGGTTTCGCCTGAAACGGCATCGATGAAAGAGACGGCATCCGGAAAATCGCATTCAGCAGCTCCGTTGTCATCGGACGAACTCCGCCTGATGGACGCCTATTGGCGAGCCTCCAACTACCTTTCCGTCGGCCAGATCTATCTGCTCGACAATCCGCTGCTGCGCGAGCCGCTGAAACGCGAACACATCAAGCCACGCCTGCTCGGCCATTGGGGCACCTCGCCCGGCCTCAACATGCTCTATGTGCATCTCAACCGCGTGATCAAGCGCGACGATCTCAACATGATCTATATCATCGGGCCGGGGCACGGCGGACCGTCGCTGGTGGCGCATGCCTATCTCGAAGGCACCTATAGCGAGTTCTATCCGGATATCGGCGAAGACGCCGAGGGCATGCAGCGGCTCTTCAAGCAGTTCAGCTTTCCGGGCGGCATACCGAGCCACGTGGCGCCGGAAACGCCCGGCAGCATCCATGAAGGCGGCGAGCTCGGCTATGCGCTGAGCCACGCCTATGGCGCGGCCTTCGACAACCCGGACCTCGTCGTCGCCTGCATTGTCGGCGATGGCGAGGCCGAGACCGGGCCGCTTGCCACCGGTTGGCAAAGCAACAAGTTCCTGAACCCCGCCCGCGACGGCTGCGTCCTGCCGATCCTGCATTTGAACGGCTACAAGATCGCCAACCCGTGCTTCCTCGCCCGCATCCCGCGTGACGAGTTGCAGAAGTTCTTCGAGGGCATGGGCTACAAGCCCTATTTCGTCGAAGGGCATGATCCGGAAAGCGTGCACCAGCAACTGGCCGGCGTGCTCGATACGGCCATGGCCGAGATCCGGCAGATCTGGGACGACGCCCGCGTGAGGGGCAACCTGAAGCGGCCGGCCTGGCCGATGATCATCTTCCGCACGCCCAAGGGCTGGACCTGCCCGAAGGAGATCGACGGCAAGAAATGCGAGGATTACTGGCGCTCGCACCAGGTGCCGATGGGCGAAATGGACAAGCCCGAGCACATCCGCATCCTCGAGCAGTGGATGAAGAGCTATCGCCCCGAGGAGCTTTTCAGCGACGAGGGCCGGTTGAAGCCCGAAATCGCAGCGCTGGCGCCGACGGGGCATCGCCGCATGAGCGACAATCCGCACGCCAATGGCGGCCTGCTGCTGCGCGACCTGAAGATGCCGGCGTTCCGGAATTATGCCGTCGACGTTCCGCGTCCGGGTGCGACGACCGTGGAGGCCGCCCGTGTCATGGGCAAGTTCCTGCGCGACGTCATGAAGTCCAACATGGACTCCAGGAACTTCCGTCTGTTCAGCCCGGACGAAAACAATTCCAACCGCTGGCAGGACGTGCTGGAGGTCACCAATCGCTGCTACATGGCCGAGATCTATCCGGAGGACGATCACCTCTCACCGGATGGCCGCATCATGGAGGTCTTAAGCGAACACCAGTGCCAGGGCTGGCTCGAAGGCTATCTCTTGACCGGCCGCCACGGCTTCTTCTCCTGCTACGAAGCCTTCATTCACATCATCGATTCGATGTTCAACCAGCATGCCAAGTGGCTGAAGGTCTGCAACGAGATTCCCTGGCGCCGGCCCGTCGCGTCGCTGAACTACTTCTTGAGTTCCCATGTCTGGCGGCAGGACCACAACGGCTTCAGCCATCAGGATCCGGGCTTCATCGATCACGTCGTCAACAAGAAGGCCGACGTCATCCGCGTCTACCTGCCGCCGGATGCCAACACGCTGCTCTCCGTCACCGACCACTGCCTGCGCAGCCGCAACTACATCAATGTCGTCGTCGCCGGCAAGCAACCGGGGCCGCAATGGCTGACGATGGAGCAGGCCGTGCGCCATTGCAGCATGGGCGTCAGCATATGGGATTGGGCCAGCAACGATGCCAACAGCGAGCCGGACGTCGTCATGGCCTGCTGCGGCGACGTTCCGACGCTCGAAACGCTGGCCGCGGTCCAATTGCTGCGAGAGCATCTTCCCGAAGTGAAGGTCCGGGTCGTCAACGTCGTCAATCTGATGAAGCTGCAGCCGGCGGAAGAGCACCCCCATGGCCTCTCCGACCGCGATTTCGATGGCATCTTCACCAGGGACAAGCCGATCATCTTTGCCTTCCATGGCTATCCGTGGCTGATCCATCGCCTCACCTACCGCCGTACCAACCACGACAACCTGCATGTGCGCGGTTACAAGGAGGAAGGCACGACGACGACGCCTTTCGACATGGTGGTGCTGAACGAGCTCGATCGTTTCCATCTCGCCGGCGACGTCATCGACCGCCTGCCGCAACTCGGCGCCCGCGCCGCCTATTTCAAGCAGGCGATACAAGCCAAGCTGATCGAGCATCGGGAATATATCGAAAAGCATGGCGACGACATGCCGTCGATCAGCGGCTGGAAATGGGGCGCCAAGGATGCGCAGCAGGTAAAGCCGACGACATCGACGGAAGGCGATAACGTCTAAGGCGCGCGCTGCCAGATCGATGACCGGGGCGCTCCGCAGGGGCGTCTCGGTCACATTAGGTGAATGAACCTCGTCGTAATCGCGGCTGGCTGGCCATGTCGGAATTGCTGTCAACAGATCCCGAACTGAACCGGATGCCGACCGAGCAGGACCTTGCCCGGTTGCAGTTCACGACCCTGCTCTACTACCTGCATTGCACCAATCCCGATAACGGGCTCGTGCGCGACAAGACTCAGGAAGATGCGCCCGCAAGTATCGCGGCGATCGGCATGGCGCTTGCGACGATCCCCGTGCTGGTCGAGCGGGGCATCGTCATTCGCAAGTTCGCCGCGAAGATCGCGCGTCGACGGCTGCAGTTTCTGCTGCAATGCCCGCAGGGGCCGGAGCCGGACGCCTCGGGCTACAAGGGCTTCTTCTATCACTTCCTTGATATCGAGACCGGCAGGCGCGTTTGGGAATGCGAATTGTCGACGATCGACTCCGCCTTCCTTTTTGCTGGTGCGCTGACGGTCGCCGCTTATTTTGATGGCGATGCGGCGGACGAAGTCGAAATCCGCCGCTCGGCAAATGCGCTCTATGAACGGGCCGACTGGAACTGGGCCTGCGATCACGGACTTACGCTGACGCATGGCTGGCGGCCGGAAAGCGGCTTCATTCCCTATCGCTGGCGCGGTTACGACGAGGGCCTGCTTCTCTACATCCTGGGCCTCGGTTCCCCCACCCATCCGCTGCCGGCGGAAGCCTACACCGCCTATACCGAAAGCTACGACTGGCGGAACCTCTATGGTCGCGAGCTCCTCTATTCGGGCCCACTCTTCACGCACCAGCTGTCACATATGTGGATCGATTTCCGCGGTATCCGTGACGCCTTCATGCGCGAGCACAACAGCGACTACTTCCAGAACAGCCGGCACGCGACCTTCGTCCAGCAGCAATATGCCATCCGCAACCCGCTGAATTTCGTCGGCTACGGCGAGCATTGCTGGGGCTTCACGGCAAGCGACGGACCGGGCTGGACCAAGCGCACCGTGAACGGCAGCGAAAGGGAGTTCTTCGATTACCTCGCCCGCGGCGCGCCCTTCGGCCCGGATGATGGGACCGTGTCACCCTGGGCCGTCGTCGCCTCGCTGCCGTTCGCGCCGGAGATCGTCATCCCGACGGTCCGGAACTTTGCCCGCATGAATCTCGGCATGACCAGGCTTTATGGCTTCAAGCCGTCCTTCAATCGAAGCTTTCCGGTGGAAGGAACCGAAGCCGGCTGGTGGGTCAGCCCCTATCACTTCGGCATCGACCAGGGCCCGGTTGTCCTGATGATCGAGAACTACCGAACCGGCCTGCTGTGGAACATCATGCGCCGATGCGGGCCGCTGGTGGTGGGGTTGAGGCGAGCCGGTTTCTCCGGCGGCTGGCTCTGAAGGCCAATCCAACGAAGGTACTCGGCTGGACAGCCAGTGCCGACCAGAAGGCGCTGTGTGTGGCCTCTATGAAGCCATATTGGATTGCCGGGAGAATGGCCGTTGGACGCATCACCCAACTGAGCGGTTCGTCTTGCGCCGGGCTCCGCGGTGCAGCCTCAGGCGCGGTGCGCGGAAGACCGCAGGAGCCTGCCACTTCGGCCTGGCCAGCGCCGGCCCCTGAAAGAGGCTGTCCCAGACCTTTCCCTCTTGCGAAGGCACGCTTGGAGCAGCCAACGGATCGATGGAAAACGGTCGCTCTTAGCGGGGGGCGACGATGCCCTGGTAGTAATCGCCGTCACCGCCAACATAACGCGGGCCACCACCGGTCTGCGAGCAAGCGGCCAGAGTGGCGAGTGCGAGCAGCAATACGATCGTTCTCATGAAGTCGATTCCTTTCGGGCCTTGGCGGCAGCTATGTCCTTGAGACTAGTGGGGTATATAAGGCTTAGCGTAAGGGACAAGCGGCATCCAGTCGGTGGTATAACAAAACGCTTGATCGTTGAAGATGTAAATTTTGCCGGCATCCGCTTGGCGCCTCGCGCACCCGGAAATTCATGGATGAACGTGAAACGTGGTCAACGATCGATGAGCGCGAGGACTAGATCGACTGCTGCTTGTTCCCCTGCTCCCGCTCCTGCCAATATCTGAGGCGAAGCCGCGGCGCCATGATCCAGGCGACGAATGGCGTCGTGACAAAGCAGGCGACGACCAGCGTCGGGATCGCATACTTGGCGTTATCGGCGAGCACCGGGATCGACAAAACCGTCACGATGCCGATCCCGAACAGAATCGCATTGATCATCAGGCCGACCATGATGGCGAGTTGCAGGCGGACGGACATTTCGACCTCCCCGAGCTTCGAGGCCACATCGCACCTCGAACGAAATTCCCGCCGCCGATTTTATCAGGGATCGCGAATAAGCGAAATGGCGCGAGGGCACGGCCGCACGGGCTGCGCCGGCGACAATGCGTCACGTACAGCGCGTTGCCCCTGTCGCACGGGAAAATCCGCCCTATGCTCTTAGGCGAGTGATCGAAGACGCATGGCGGCCGTTCGCGCAGGGCGTCGGCAATGCGCCCTCGATCGTTGCCGCCTGAGGGAGACCGCATGACGAGCCCATACGAAACGCTCGGCGTCAGCCGCGATGCGACACTGAAGGACATCCAGAGCGCCTATCGCAAGCTCGCCAAGAAATTGCACCCGGACCTAAACCCGGGAGACAAAGGGGCGGAGGACCGCTTCAAGGCGGTTTCGGCAGCCTATGCCCTCCTCAGCGACGAGGAGAAACGCGGCAAATATGATCGCGGCGAAATTGACGAGACGGGTGCGGAGACTGCGCCCCGCCACTACTATCGCGAATACGCCTCGTCCGGCGATACGGCGGGACGCTACGAGAACGCGCATGGTTTCTCGGATTTCGCCGACGCGGACGATATTTTCTCGAGCTTCTTTTCTCGTCGCAGCGGCGGCCAGCAGCAACGTCGACGCGGCCGCGATCAGCACTTTTCCATGGAGATCGGCTTTCTCGATGCGGCCAACGGTACCAAGACCGAGATCAGCCTGCCGGGCGGCGGACCGGCGCTCGAACTTACCATCCCGCCCGGCACGCGCGACGGCCAGACGCTGCGGCTGCGTGGCAAGGGTGAGCCCGGGTTCAACGGCGCGCCGGCAGGCGATGCGTTGATCGATATTCGCGTCAGGCCCCATCCTCTGTTTACGGCCGATGGCGACGACGTCCGCTACGAGGTGCCGATCTCACTCAGTGAAGCGGTGCTTGGCGGCAAGATCCGGGTTCCGACGATCGACGGGGCGGTCAATGTCACGATCCCGCCGCACTCCAACACCGGCAAGACCCTGCGATTGAAGGGCAAGGGCCTGCACAAGCCGGGCGGCGGCCATGGCGACGCCTATGTCAGCCTGAAGATCGTGCTGCCGCAGACCCCCGACCCGGCGTTGTCCGCTTTCGTCGAAAGCTGGGCAGCCGGAAAGACGGAAGACCCGCGCAAAGGCATGGGAGGGCACGCATGAACGACCGTGAATTCTGCGAACACCTGGATATCGAGGCGAAGGTCCTGCGCATCTGGGTCGAGCAGCGCTGGCTAATGCCGCGTGAGGCTGAAGCCGGCTGGCTCTTCGAGGAGGCCGACCTCGCCCGCGCCCGGCTGATCCAGGATCTGACGGGCCCGATGGGTGTCAACGACAACGGCGTCGACGTCGCCATGCGGCTGCTCGACCAGATCCACGGCCTGCGCAGCCGCCTCGCCGAGTTGATGGACGCCATCCGCTCCCAGGAGCCGGAGGTTCAAAGGCTCATCCTGTCGAGGGTTGAGGGCGAATAGTCCCTGTCCAGCAGCCCGACCGTTTCGGCGACGAACAAGGTGTCGACGAACTCCGTCAGATCGATGATCCGGCCGTTTCGGAACGTGAACTTGTCGATGATTTCGGTCCGTTCGCGGGTTTGCGAGGGAACGAAGCAAACGACGCCGGCGCGGTGAACGACGATGGTGTCGCCGTCAGCATAGGCGCCGACCATCTCCATCTCGCTCAAGTCCCAGTTTTCTATGAGCGCCTGGAAACTGCCGCGCACGGTCTCGGGCGTGTTGACCGCGAGCGCCATCGTGCCAAGCCTGGCGTTCCCGACGATGCGGAAGCTGAAGTCGGGATCGAGCAGCGCCATTATGGTATCGAGGTCGTTGACATTGCGGGCGCTGTAAAGGGCCCGCACCCTGCTTTCCAGCACGCTGCGCTCGGTCATGGGAGGCCTCCCCGTTTTCTACCAGGGCGAGTGCGCGCGCACTTTAGCGATATCGCAAGTATGAGGTTGTGCTTCGGGATTCTTTGGCGGCAAGTGCTGCCATTCCGCTATCGTTAGGATTTTCTTAAAATTTGGCCGCCGGTTTTTACACGCCTGCAAGTGGAATTGAGCGACAAGAAAGGATTGACAACGGGAAGGCAGGAATGACGTGACACAGGTCGTCACAGTATCCGCGACGATGGCGGCCTATGCAGCGGAAGCGCTGAAGCCGTCGGCACGCGTAGGTGGTGACGGTCCGACCGACGAGGCGATCACGCTGCTTTCGATCCGGCGCCCCGAGGAGCCCCGGCTGACGGCGGTCTCCGTCCCCAAGACCAGGGGTGCCCTGCCCCTCGCCTTCATGCTGGCAAGCGCCGATGGCCGCTTGCCGGAGCGCTCGGAGGCCGAAGCCCTGCGCCGCTATCTCGAATTCATGCGTGATGATGACGACGGCGCCGAGAGGCAGGAAAACGAAGGCCGGCAGGAGGAACCCGGCGGCCAAGAGGATGAGAGCGACGCCGCCTGAGGCGGGCGTCGCAGTATCTTAATCACTGATGCTTGTGGCCGCCAGCCGCTTCGCCGCCCTTGGCGGAGCCGACCGGGAACATCGCATCGACCTTGCCGGCCTTTTCGAAGACGAGCGTGACGGGAACGGCATCGCCCTCCTTGAACGGCGTCTTCACGTCCATGAACATCAGGTGCAGGCCGCCGGCCTTGAGCTGGACCGTTTCTCCGGCCGGCAGCGCAACGCCGTCATCGAGCTTGCGCATCTTCATCACGTCGTTTTCCATCTTCATCTCGTGGATCTCGACGCGTGCGGCCGCGGGGCTCTCGACGGCCACCAGCCGGTCTTCGCTTGCCCCCCCATTCTTGATCGTCAGGAAGCCGCCACCGACCTTGGCGCCGGGCAGCATTGCCTTCAGCGACCCGTCCGAAATATCGAGGTCGCCAATCTTTGCCGACCCGTCGGCAGCAGCCATATGCCCGCCCATATGCCCCCCATGGCCGGCATGGGGATCGGCGGCATCGGCCATCGTTACCGTCACGGTCGGCGCCGGGCTCTTCAGGTCATGCGCATTCTGGCCTTCGGCCGGCACCTGGTCCCAGACGACCTTGCCGTCGGTCCCGCAAAGCTGCGTGGTCGGGAATGCAAGCACGGTCTCCGTGTCGAAGCCCGAAACTTTGCCGCGGACGACGAAGGTGTCGTAGTATTCGTCCGGCAGGCTGCCGCCCTTCCAGCGGATTTCCACCGGTCCGGACGAGACCTTTTCGCCGTGATTGTCGTAGGTCTCCTTATAGTCGCCCTTGATTACCTCGAGTTCCCAGCCGGGCTTCGGCTGCGGCTTGGCGAAGACGAAGCCTTCCGGCAGCTTGATCTGAACTTCCGTCGTCGGCTTGCCGTCGCAGCCATGCGGTACCTGCAGCACCGCCTTGAAGGTGGTCCCAACCCGCGCCGTGTCGTTTTCAAACGTCGCGTGCGCGTGGGCAATCCCGCTTGCGGCAAGGGTAAGGCCGAGCGAAAGCGAAGCGATCCTGGTTTTCGTCATATCGTAATCTCCTGACCACGCGCGGGCCTTTGCCCGTCTGCCAGTGGTCCAAGCCGCCCAAAGCGGCGAATTGTAATGGGAAAGCGGGAGGAAGGATTACGAATGCGCCGGCGGCCCGCGCGACGGCGGCAACAGGCGCAAACGCTGATGGGCAGCATCGTTTTCTGTCAGGATAGGCGAAACGAGCCATGTGCCCGTATCGGCGCGAACGTTTTCCACCGGCGGAACCGGCAGAAGGATCGCGCCCGAAAGACGGCAGGCTTCGCAGACCGGGGCCATGGATCGGCCCTTGCCTCTTTGGTGATCGACTCCGTCCATGCCGAAGCAGATTTCGGCGAGCGTACCGTCGGGCAGTTGATAGGCCGCGATCTCGGCCGGTGTCAGCGTCTTGGCGCTGAGCGGCTTGTGGGCAAAGGTCAGGAAGACGAGCGCAAATACGGCGATCAGCCGCACTGCTATCCCGAATTTGCCTTCGCGCCCTGTCATCCGATCGACTCTTATGGGTTAGAGCGGGATGCGGATGGAAAACCGCACAGATATTTCCCATCCCGCTCTCGTATCGATCTTGGGTTATCCTCAACCGGAGAAGAAAGCAAAGGCAGAATTGCCGCAGCGGCGTCGGCTGCGTCTTTTGGTCATGCGACAAAAATATGTTTCACCGCGACACCGCCCTCTTGCCAAGCTCCCGCCTTCGCCGTTATCTGGAGACGATCTTGTTGGGAGAAACCGGTTCACTCCGGTGCCGAAGGAGCAACCGCCCCGGAAACTCTCAGGCCAAAGGACCAGCAAGGTGCCGGTAGGACTCTGGAGAGAAGCGCTTTTGCGCTCGCCGAAGGGATAACAATCTCAGGCAAAGGGACAGAGGGGGCTCGAATCGACGGCGATTGACGCCGGAAGTGTGAGCCGGCGCGGGAGCGCCAGACCTGGAGGCCGGATTTGGAAGACAATCCTCATTTGAAACATACGCCGCTGCATGCGCTGCACCTTTCCCTGGGCGCGCGCATGGTGCCCTTTGCTGGCTACGAAATGCCGGTGCAGTACCCTGATGGCGTGATGAAGGAACACCAGCATACCCGCGTTGCCGCCGGCCTCTTCGATGTCTCGCATATGGGGCAGGTCATCGTCCGGCCGAAGTCCGGCAAGATCGAAGACGCGGCGCTGGCACTCGAAAAGCTGGTGCCGGTCGATGTGCTCGGCCTTGCCGAAGGACGCCAGCGTTATGGCCTCTTCACCAATGCAGAAGGCGGCATCCTCGACGATCTGATGATTACCAATCGCGGCGACCATCTGTTCCTCGTCGTCAACGCCGCCTGCAAGGACGCCGACTTCGAGCTGCTGAAGAAGGGTCTTTCCGACACCTGCGACGTAACGATGATCGCGGATCGGGCACTGATCGCGCTTCAGGGGCCGCGTGCCGAAGCTGTTCTTGGCGAACTCTGGGCCGATGTCTCCGACATGCGCTTCATGGATGTTACCGAGGCGGACCTGCACGACGTCACCTGCATCATCTCTCGCTCGGGCTATACCGGCGAAGACGGCTTCGAGATCTCCATTCCCGTCGTCTCCGCCGTCGATGTGACCCAGCGCCTGCTGGAACATCCAGATGTCAAGCCGATCGGTCTCGGCGCCCGCGATTCGCTGCGCCTCGAAGCCGGCCTTTGTCTCTACGGAAACGACATCGACACCACCACGACCCCGGTGGAAGCAGCGCTCGAATGGGCGATGCAGAAGGCGCGCCGCGCCGGTGGCGCCCGCGAAGGCGGCTTCCCCGGTGCCGATCGCATCCTCGGGCAGTTGGCCGAGGGCGCCTCGCGCCGTCGCGTCGGGCTGAAGCCGGAGGGACGCGCGCCGGTTCGCGGCGGCGCCAAGCTCTTCGCCGACGCCGAGGGCAAGACCCCGGTCGGCCAGGTGACTTCGGGTGGTTTCGGCCCTTCCCTCGATGGTCCTGTTGCCATGGGCTACGTCGACGCCGGCCATGTCGAAAACGGCACCACCCTTTTTGCGGAAGTGCGCGGCAAATACCTGCCTGTAGCGGTCGCCGCCCTGCCCTTTGTCAAACAAACCTACAAACGCTGATCAGGAGAGAGCGCACATGTTGAAGTTCACTGAGGAACACGAGTGGCTGAAGATCGAAGCTGGTGTCGCAACCGTCGGCATCACCGAGCACGCCGCCGGCCAGCTTGGCGACCTCGTCTTCGTTGAACTGCCGGAAACCGGCTCGACCTTCTCGAAGGGCGATTCCGCTGCCACCGTCGAGTCCGTCAAGGCAGCTTCCGACGTCTATTGTCCGCTTGACGGCGAAGTCGTCGAAGTGAACCAGGCGATCGTTGACGATCCGTCGCTGGTCAACAGCGACCCGCAGGGGGCTGCCTGGTTCTTCAAGCTCAAGCTCACCAATCCCGGCGATGCCGACGCCCTTCTCGATGAAAAAGCCTATAAGGAGCTCGTCGCCTGATGAGCATGCCCAAGGATTTCACCTTTACCGACTACAAGCCGTATGACTTCGCCAACCGGCGTCATATCGGCCCGTCGCCGGCCGAAATGGACGAGATGCTGAAGGTCGTCGGCTATCCGACGCTCGATGCACTGATCGACGACACCGTCCCGCCGTCGATCCGCCAGAAGACCCCGCTCTCCTGGGGCGCGCCGATGACCGAGCGCGAAGCGCTCGACAAGATGCGCGAAACGGCCAACCGCAACCAGAAGCTCGTCTCGCTGATCGGCCAGGGCTACTACGGCACGATCACGCCGCCGGTCATCCAGCGCAACATCCTGGAAAACCCGGCCTGGTACACGGCCTATACGCCCTACCAGCCGGAAATCAGCCAGGGCCGTCTCGAAGCGCTGCTCAACTACCAGACCATGGTCTGCGACCTGACCGGCCTCGACGTTGCCAATGCTTCGCTGCTCGATGAAGCGACCGCCGCCGCCGAAGCCATGGCGATGGCCGAGCGTGTCTCGAAGTCGAAGGCCAAGACCTTCTTTGTCGACGAAAACTGCCACCCGCAGACGATTGCTCTCTTGAAAACGCGCGCCGAGCCGCTCGGCTGGCAGATCGTCGTCGGCAATCCGTTCACCGACCTCGATCCGGTCGACGTTTTCGGCGCCATCTTCCAATATCCGGGCACCTACGGCCACGTGCACGATTTCACCGGACTGATCGCCCGCCTGCACCAGACCGGGGCGATCGCCACGGTCGCCGCCGATCCGCTGGCGCTGGCGCTCCTGAAGTCGCCCGGCGAAATGGGCGCAGACATCGCCATCGGCTGCACCCAGCGCTTCGGTGTCCCGGTCGGTTACGGTGGTCCGCATGCGGCCTATATGGCGGTCAAGGACGCGCACAAGCGCTCCATGCCCGGCCGCCTCGTCGGCGTATCGGTCGATGCGCGCGGCAACCGCGCCTATCGCCTGTCGCTGCAGACCCGCGAACAGCATATCCGCCGCGAAAAGGCGACGTCGAACATCTGCACCGCGCAGGTGCTGCTCGCCGTCATGGCCTCGATGTATGCCGTCTTCCACGGCCCGAAGGGCATCAAGGCGATCGCCCAGAGCGTTCACCAGAAGACCGTTCGTCTTGCCATGGGCCTCGAAAAGCTCGGCTATACCGTCGAGCCCGACGTGTTCTTCGACACGATCACCGTCGAGGTCGGCAAGCTGCAGGGCATCATCCTCAAGACCGCAGTTGCCGAGGAAGTGAACCTGCGCAAGATCGGCGACACGAAGATCGGCATCAGCCTTGATGAACGTTCGCGGCCGGTTACGCTGGAGGCGGTCTGGCGGGCCTTCGGCGGCGATTTCAAGGTGGAAGAATTCGAGCCGGATTACCGCCTGCCGCAGCCGCTGCTGCGCACCAGCGAATATCTGACACACCCGATCTTCCACATGAACCGCGCCGAGAGCGAGATGACGCGTTATATTCGTCGTCTGGCCGACCGTGACCTCGCGCTTGACCGGGCGATGATCCCGCTCGGATCCTGCACGATGAAGCTGAACGCCACGGCGGAAATGCTGCCGATCACCTGGCCGGAATTCTCGGAGATCCATCCCTTCGTGCCGAAGGATCAGGCGGCTGGCTACCAGCACATGATCGAGGACTTCTCGGAAAAGCTCTGCGCCGTCACCGGCTATGACGCAATTTCGATGCAGCCGAACTCCGGTGCGCAAGGTGAATATGCAGGTCTCCTCACGATCCGCGCCTACCACATCGCCAATGGTAACGGCCATCGTGACGTCTGCCTGATCCCGACCTCGGCGCACGGCACCAATCCTGCCTCTGCCCAGATGGCCGGCATGAAAGTCGTCGTCGTCAAGGTCAGCGACAACGGCGATATCGACATGGAAGATTTCCGTGCGAAAGCAGAGCAGTACGCGGAAAACCTCTCCTGCTGCATGATCACCTATCCGTCGACCCATGGCGTGTTCGAGGAGAACGTGCGTGAGGTCTGCGAGATCGTTCACAAGCATGGCGGTCAGGTCTATATGGACGGTGCCAACATGAACGCCATGGTCGGCCTTGCCCGTCCCGGCGACATCGGCTCCGACGTCAGCCACCTGAACCTGCACAAGACCTTCTGCATCCCGCATGGCGGCGGCGGTCCCGGCATGGGCCCGATCGGCGTCAAGGCGCATCTGGCCCCTTACCTCCCCGGCCATCCGGAAACGGACGGACACGAGGGCGCGGTCTCGGCAGCTCCCCTCGGCTCGGCTTCGATCCTGCCGATCTCCTGGAGCTACTGCCTGATGATGGGCGGCGAAGGCCTGACCCAGGCGACGAAGGTGGCGATCCTCAACGCCAATTACATCGCCGCACGGCTGAAGGGGGCCTACGAAGTGCTCTACAAGTCGTCGAAGGGCCGTGTCGCGCATGAGTGCATCATCGACACCCGTCCGCTGGTCGAAAGCGCCGGCGTCACGGTCGACGATGTTGCCAAGCGCCTGATCGACTGCGGCTTCCACGCCCCGACCATGAGCTGGCCGGTTGCCGGCACGCTGATGATCGAGCCGACGGAATCGGAGACCAAGGCTGAAATCGACCGCTTCTGCGATGCGATGCTGGCGATCCGCGAGGAAGCCCGCGCGATCGAGGAAGGTCGCATGGACAAGGTCAACAACCCGCTGAAGAACGCTCCGCACACGGTCGAAGACCTGGTCGGCGATTGGGATCGTCCCTATTCGCGCGAGCAGGCCTGCTTCCCGCCGGGCGCCTTCCGCGTCGACAAGTATTGGTCGCCGGTCAACCGCGTCGACAACGTCTATGGCGACCGCAACCTCGTCTGCACCTGCCCGCCGCTGGAAAGCTACGCGGAAGCGGCAGAGTAACGTCAAACGAACCGGCGGGGCCTCGCTCCGCCGGTTTCCCCCCACGCCATCCGGCGAGCGTGACAGCGCGCCCCACGCGCCCCTCATCCAGATTCGTTTCCGAAGCAGAGAAAGATCGGCACCAGGACGTGAAGCGTTCATCCGCGGCGTCCTTGCGGACCGCGCACTTACCGACGCGAGCTCATTCCGGGAGGCGGGATGGAGTTTTCAATCCAGAAGCGCACGAAGGCTTCGGCAAAGTGCCGGTAGCCGGCGACCGAGGCAGGCTTGGCCACATAGGCATTGGCACCGGCGCGATAGCAATGGAGCACGTCGGCCGGATTGCTGGACGACGTCAGCACGATGACGGGAATAAGGACGGTCGCCTGTCCCCTGCGGATACGCCGCAGAAGCTCGATACCGTCGCTGCCGGGCAACTTGATATCCAGGAGCACATAGTCGAAATGGGCATGAGCAAGCTCACCGATCGCTTGGTCTGCATCCGCCGCCAGCACCAGATCGATCGTCTCGTCCACCTGCGCGAAGGCACGCATCACGAAGCGCGCGTCGTGCGCGTCGTCCTCGACCAAGAGCAGTCGCTTTGGCGTCGAGACCACCTGTTCCGCCCTAGTTTGCCTTCCGTAGCCGCCTCGGAAGAAGCACGATGAAACGTGCGCCTTCGCGGAAGGTGGTGTCAAGTCGGATCGAGCCGTCGTGACTTTCGGCTATGCGTTTGGCAAGAGCCAGACCGATCCCCGTGCCGCCATAGACGGATTCATCCTTGTGCAGCCGCTGGAACACCTCGAAGATCCGTGTCGAAAAGCGCGGGTCGATGCCGATGCCGTTGTCCTCGACCACCAGCTCGACGATCTGGTCGGCGACGCCGCCCTGAATGCGGATCACCGGTTGGCGGTCGGCGTGCCGATACTTGATCGCATTGCCGATCAGGTTCTGGACCAGGCGGCGGAGCAGTTCCGGATCCCCGTCCACCTCCGGCAACTCGCCGACCTCGAAGGTTGCCTGCGCCTCCTGCACGTCGCTGGCAAGCATCGTCAGCGTCTCGGAAACGACGTCCGCCAGTCGCACCTTCGTCCAATGGCTGATCCGGTGCGCGATCTGCGCATAGTCGAGCAGGCTGTCGATCACCCTGTTCATCCGCTTCACGCTGTCGCGCAGATGACGCGCATTCTCGGCGAGTTCGGCCTGGTCTCCTGCCGCCAGATCGTCCTCGATCATTTCCGAGAACATGGAGATGTGTCTGAGCGGCGCCTTCAGATCGTGAGACACCGTAGCCGTGAATTGATCGAGCGCCTCGTTCTTGTGCTCGAGTTCCTGTCGCTGGCGCTCGAGCGCCAGTTCGGCGCGCTTGAGATCGGTGACGTCGACGCGCGCGACGACGGTATTGCCATCCTTCGCCTTGATGTTCTCCACGCGCAGCCAGCGATCTTCGGCATAGCGGTAGATTTTGGGACGACCATCGGGGTGACGGAAATCGCGCAGGCGCGAGGCGATCCACTCGTCGCCCTCGCGGGTGCCCGGCAAGGCATCGGGATAGTGGCCGCCCTGTCGCCCCAGAAGGAGGATCTCTTCGGCGGTGATACCGGGCTTCAGTGCGGCTCCTGCCGGCCCGCAGATGGCCTGATAGGCCCTGTTGTAGACGACCAGCCGCTCCTGCCGGTCGAAGATGGCAAAGCCCTCGGGCATCGCTTCCAGTGCTGCATTGAGCATGTCGGAAGCCTTCTGCCGCTCGCCCATAGCCTCCGTCAGATCCGAAACATCGCGGATGATGCCGATGAGCGCCAGTTCCTCGCCCTGGTCGTCGAGCAGCGGCGTCGTGCGAAGGTGGCCGGAAAAGGTTGATCCGTCGCGCCTGACATAGAGATAGTTCGACGTCCGGGCGGCGGTTTCATCGACGCGGGCCGCGCGATTCCGCAGGCGCTTCTCATATTCCTTGTCGCTGGCGTAGATCAGCCGCACCGAGCGGTCGATGAACTCTTCGGCGGGATAACCGAACTGGCGAAGGGCGGCATTGTTTGCGGAGCGGATAATCCGCTCGGCGTCGATGATGATCACGGGATCGGGAAAGGCCTCGTAGAGCGCCTTGAAGACGAGATCCTCATTGAACGCCGCCATGCCCGATCCCCTGTTCCATGTCAGCGCATCTCAGCAGAAAAAAGGCCCGGCGAAAACCGGGCCGACCTATCCGTTTGAAGGAACAGAGAAAATTAGTTGGCGCGCACCACGGCATCACCGCGAGCGGCGAGTGCCGCGAGGTCGGCGGGCTTCAGCTCGACCGATTCGCCGCAGCCGCAGGCGGACGTCTGGTTCGGGTTGTTGAAGGTGAAGCCGGAACGCAGCGCCGTGACTTCGAAATCCATCTGTGTGCCGAGCAGGTAGAGCACGGCCTCTGGCGCGACCCAGACCCTGGCGCCCTGATGTTCGATCATGTCGTCCTTCGCATTGGGCTCGGTCACCAGATCGACGGCATACTCCATGCCGGCGCAACCGCCCTTCTTGATGCTGACGCGAATGCCCTTGGCATCGGCGCCGGCGCCTTCGACAATCGAACGGACGCGGTCGGCGGCAGCATCGGTCAGGCTCATAACGGCAAAGCCCATGGGCTCATTCTCCTTGTCGTCACCGGGGTAAAGGCCCGGCGCCTTACAGAATCCAATGTAGTATCCGTGCCTTGACGGATCAATACGCGGTGGACGGCTCAGTACCAGCCGACCGCGACCTGTGCCTCCTCGGACATGCGGTCCGGTGTCCACGGCGGATCGAAGGTCATCGAGACTTCGACGCCCGATACGCCCTCGACCGCACCGACCGCATTCTCGACCCAGCCCGGCATTTCGCCGGCCACGGGGCAGCCCGGCGCGGTCAGCGTCATGTCGATCTTGACCATGCGGTCATCTTCGATGTCGATCTTGTAGACGAGGCCGAGCTCGAAGATATCGGCCGGAATTTCCGGATCGTAGACGGTCTTCAGTGCGGCGATGATATCGTCGCTGAGACGCGCCAGTTCCTCGGCCGGGATTGCCGAATGCACGATGCCCTCGCGAACATCGACCTTTTCTTCCGTAGCATCAAGGCTCATACAGGCCTCCTGGGTTTTCTTTTTTGGTTCAAAAAAATCCTGGAACTCTTTGAACCTTTTAGCAATTTCTTAGGCGAAGAACTTGCGCGCATGCTCCAGCGCGTCCGCCAGTGCGTCCACTTCGGCCCTTGTATTATAGAGGCCGAAAGATGCACGGCATGTGGAGGTGACACCGAAGCGTTTCAAGAGCGGCTGGGCGCAATGGGTGCCGGCGCGAACGGCGACGCCTGCGCGGTCGATCACCATCGACACGTCGTGCGAATGGATGCCTTCGATCTCGAAGGCAAAGATGCTGCCCTTACCAGGCGCATCGCCGAAGACCCGCAGTGAATTGACGGCCGAAAGACGCTCGCGCGCATAGGCGGTCAGGTCAGCCTCATGCGCCTGGATCGCTGCGCGGCCGAGCTTGTCCATGTAGTCCAGCGCGTATCCGAGGCCGATCGCCTGGACGATCGGCGGCGTTCCGGCCTCGAAGCGATGCGGCGGATCGTTGTAGGTGACGTAATCCTCGGTCACCACCTCGATCATCTCGCCGCCGCCGAGGAACGGCCGCATCTCCTTCAACCGGTCCATCTTGCCGTAGAGCACGCCGACGCCGGAGGGACCGTAGAGCTTGTGGCCGGTCATCACGTACCAGTCGCAATCGATGTCCTGGACATCGACCGGCATGTGAACGGCGCCCTGGCTGCCGTCGACCAGAACCGGAATGCCGCGCTCACGGGCAATTCTGCAGATCTCCTTGATCGGAACCACGGTGCCAAGCGCATTCGACATATGGGTGATAGCGATGAGCCTGGTGCGGTCTGTCAGGCACTTGACGAAATCTTCGACGTGGAACGCGCCGTCATCGTCCACCGGCGCCCAGACGAGCTTGGCGCCCTGTCGCTCGCGGATGAAGTGCCAGGGAACGATGTTGGAGTGGTGCTCCATGATCGACAGCACGATCTCGTCGCCCTCGCCGAGCTTTGGCATGCCGTAGCCATAGGCGACGGTGTTGATCGCTTCCGTCGAGGATTTGGTGAAGATAATGTTGTCGGGCGAAGGGGCGTTCAGGAAGCGACGCACTTTCTCGCGCGCTGCCTCATAGGCTTCCGTCGCCGCGTTCGACAGGAAATGCAGGCCACGATGGACATTGGCATATTCGTTGGCATAGGCATGGGCCACCGCGTCGATCACCGCCTGCGGTTTCTGCGCCGATGCGCCGTTGTCGAGATAGACAAGCGGCTTGCCGTAGACGGTTCGCGACAGGATCGGGAAATCCTTGCGGATCGCTTCGACGTCGTAGGCGGGCACCGGTACAGAGTGTTCCATGTCTTTCAATCCAATTGCCCTACAGCGCCGTGCGCCTTCCAGGACGCGCCAGGCCGCTGTAACTTGTTGAACTGCTGCATAATTTATCCCCAAATCGATGCCGAATTAAGGAATTACGCAGGAGCACGCTCAGGCGTGCTTGTCGAGCCAGGTCGAAATGACGCCTTCGAGTGCCTCGACCACCGCTTCGTGGTCTTCCAGCTCTTCGACGATCTCGGCGACGAAGGCGTTGACGAGCATCGCCCGTGCCTTGTTCTCCGGAATGCCGCGCGCCAGCATGTAGAAGAGCTGGGTGTGGTCGATGTCGGCAACCGTCGCGCCGTGACCGCACTGAACGTCGTCCGCGAAGATCTCCAGCTCCGGCTTTGCCGACAGGTCGGCATCGTCGGAGAGGAGCAGCGTGTTGCACGCCATCCTCGCGTCCGTCTTCTGGGCGTCCTTGGCCACCAGGATCTTGCCCTGGAAAACGCCCTTGGCGCGATCGAAGACGACGTTGCGGATGATCTCGGTCGAGGTCGTGTGCGGCACGTTGTGGCCGAGCGTGAAGGTCACGTCCGTGTGGCTTTCGCCGCCAAGCAGGTTGATGCCGCGCAGCTTGAAATCCGCGCCCTCGCCGCTCGTCTTGCCGTGGATCTCCTGGCGCACCAGCTTGCCGCCGGCATTGATCACGAAGAGATGCAACTTGGCGTTCTTGCCGAGGTCGAAGCGGATCTGGCCGAGATGGGTATCGGCAGCGCCCTGCTGCTGCAGGATGATCCAGATGACATCGGCATCTTCGGCAAGCGTCACGTCGCTGACCGACGAGACGAAGCTTTCGGCGTCATCAGTTGAAAGATGCCGTTCGATCACCGTTGCCGTGACACCCGCCCCGAAGGTCACCGGGAAGCGCGTGTGCGCCTGGCCCAGGCTCTGCACCAGCTGGATTTCCAGCGGATCTTCGAGTGCCGTTTCAGCGGCGACGTCGATTTCGAGACCGCCGCGAACGAGGCCGCCATTGATGCGGCCGATCGCGTCGTCAAAGCCGAGCACGGCGAGGCCGGCTGCCGCCGAACCGTCGAGCAGGCTGTCGACGTAGGAACGGACGATCACACCTTCAGGCAGGCTGCCCTTGACCTCGGCGCCGCCGTTGCGGACGGAAAGCACGGTCGAGCCCGGAACCAGCGCGTCAACGCGGTCGGCAAAGGCCGTCGGATCCGCGTCCGGCACGGCACGCAGCAACGTCCGCAGGTCGGTATAGTGCCAGGATTCGACCCGGCGGGTCGGCAGGCCGGCGGTCCTGAGTTCGTGCACCAGCGTGTCGCGCACCGAGAGCACCGAGCCATCACCCGGCAGATCGCCGATCTGCGTCGTATAGGCATCGACAAGCGCCGTTTCGGCGGCCGTCATCTTGATTGCCTGTTGCATATTCATTCGAACACTCCTTCAACAGGCGTCAGGCCGCGGCCCCGATGATGTCCGCGTAGCCGTTGGCTTCGAGTTCGTGCGCCAGCGTCTTGTCGCCCGACTTGATGACCTGGCCCTTGTAGAGCACGTGCACGGTGTCGGGAACGATATAGTCGAGCAGGCGCTGGTAGTGGGTGATGACCACGACGGCGCGGTCCGGTGAACGCAGCGCATTGACGCCGTCGGCGACGACCTTCAGCGCGTCAATGTCGAGGCCGGAGTCGGTTTCGTCGAGCACGCACAGCTTCGGCTCAAGCAGCGACATCTGCAGGATCTCGGCGCGCTTCTTTTCGCCACCCGAGAAGCCGACGTTCAGCGGACGACGCAGCATTTCCGGCGCGATCTTCAGTTCCGCTGCGGCTTCCTTGACGCGGCGCATGAATTCCGGCGTCGTCAGTTCGTCTTCGCCGCGATACTTGCGCTGCTCGTTCATCGCCACCTTGAGGAACTGCATGGTGGCAACGCCGGGGATTTCGACCGGATACTGGAAGGCGAGGAAGATGCCCTTGGCCGCACGCTCGGAAGCGTCGAGCTCGAGGATGCTCTCGCCGTTATAGAGGATGTCGCCTTCGGTGACTTCGTAGTCTTCGCGGCCCGAGAGGATATAGGAAAGCGTCGACTTGCCGGAGCCGTTCGGGCCCATGATGGCGGCAACTTCGCCGGCCTTCACGGTCAGGTTCAGGCCACGGATGATTTCGGTGCCGTCTTCGGCGATACGGGCGTGCAGGTTCTTGATTTCAAGCATTTCTATCGTCCTCTTGGGAAGCGAATGTCTGTTCGCGCGCAAACGCGATGCGCGCCATTCAATATTCAGTTCAAGGCCTTAGCCGACCGAGCCTTCGAGCGAGATGCCGATCAGCTTCTGCGCTTCGACGGCGAATTCCATCGGCAGCTCCTGGATCACTTCCTTGACGAAGCCGTTGACGATCAGCGCGATCGCCGCTTCCTCCGGAATCCCGCGCTGCAGGCAGTAGAACAGCTGGTCCTCGGAAATCTTCGACGTGGTCGCCTCGTGCTCGAACTGTGCCGTCGAGTTCTTCGCCTCGATATAGGGCACGGTGTGCGCGCCGCACTTGTCGCCGATCAACAAGGAGTCGCACTGGGTGAAGTTGCGGGCGTTCTCGGCCTTGCGGTGGGCCGAAACCTGGCCGCGATAGGTGTTTTCCGAGACGCCGGCAGCGATACCCTTGGAGATAATGCGGCTCGACGTGTTCTTGCCGAGGTGGATCATCTTGGTGCCCGAGTCGATCTGCTGGTGGCCGTTCGAGACCGCGATCGAATAGAACTCGCCGCGCGAATTGTCGCCGCGCAGGATGCAGGACGGATATTTCCAGGTGATCGCCGAACCGGTTTCGACCTGCGTCCAGGAGATCTTGGAGTTCTTGCCGCGGCAATCGCCACGCTTGGTGACGAAGTTGTAGATGCCGCCCTTGCCGTCCTTGTCGCCCGGATACCAGTTCTGCACCGTCGAATACTTGATCTCGGCATCATCGAGCGCGACGAGCTCGACGACGGCGGCGTGAAGCTGGTTCTCGTCGCGCTGCGGCGCGGTGCAGCCTTCGAGATAGGACACATAGGCGCCCTCGTCGGCGATGATCAGCGTGCGCTCGAACTGGCCGGTGTTCTTCTCGTTGATGCGGAAGTAGGTCGAGAGCTCCATCGGGCAACGCACGCCCTTCGGCACATAGACGAAGGAACCGTCGGTGAAGACCGCGGAGTTCAGCGTCGCATAGTAGTTATCGGTCGTCGGAACGACGGAGCCGAGATACTTCTGCACGAGCTCGGGATGTTCGCGGATCGCCTCCGAGATCGACATGAAGATCACGCCGGCCTTCTTCAGCTCTTCCTTGAAGGTGGTGACGACCGAGACGCTGTCGAAGACGGCGTCGACGGCGATCTTCGACTTCTCGACGCCCGCGAGGATTTCCTGTTCCTTCAGCGGAATGCCGAGCTTCTCGTAGACCTTGAGGATTTCGGGATCGACCTCGTCGAGCGACTTCGGACCCGCCGTGCCCTTCGGCGCGGCATAGTAGTAGATCTCGTTGAAGTCGATCTTCGGATAGCTGACACGGGCCCAGGTCGGCTCTTCGAGCGTCAGCCAACGGCGATAGGCGCCAAGACGCCACTCGAGCATCCATTCCGGCTCATTCTTCTTCGCCGAAATGAAGCGAATGATGTCTTCCGAAAGGCCCTTCGGCGCCTTCTCGACTTCGATATGCGTCTCGAACCCGTATTTGTACTGGTCGACGTCGATCTGACGGACCTGATCAATGGTTTCCTGCACGGCAGGCATGTCGTTCTCCAATCTTGCCGGATCCAAGGTCCGGCAGCTTGTCAACACGATGCGAACGTGGCGCACCGCTTATGTAATGGCTAAAAGGCGCTTTTCACCCTGTTTGCCAAGCGGAAAATTGCTTTTCCGCAATTTCATCCCATCATCCCGCTTCAGGCCGCCCGTCCCGGCGCCCGGCGTCTTGCTGCTACCTTTGCGAAAGCGGCGGCGCAACGTTCGATTTCAGCCGCCGTCGTCAGCTCGCCGATCGAAATTCTGAGCGCGCCCTGGCGTGGATCGTAGCCCATCGCCGTCAGCACGTGGCTTTGCCCCACCTTGCCGGACGAACATGCCGATCCGGCCGAAAGCGCGACGCCTTCAAGGTCGAAGGCGATCTGCCCCGTTTCCGCCTTCAGGCCAGGAAGCGTGAAGAATGTCGTGTTGCCAACACGCGAAACGTCACGGCCGTGAATGACCACATCGGCAGCCGCCGCCAGCATCGCGTTTTCAAGCTTGTCGCGCAACGCGGCAATCATGCTCATCCGTTGGCCGACACCTTCGCCGACCTTCCGGGCGGCTGCGGCAAAGCCGGCAATCGCCACCGAATTTTCGGTGCCGGAACGGTGCCCCTTTTCCTGACCACCGCCGCGGATCAGTGGTGCGGGCATCATCACCTCGCCGCGCGCCACCAGCGCGCCGGCGCCCTTCGGGCCACCGATCTTGTGCGAGGAGAGAATGAGGAAATCGGCGCCCAGCTCTTCGATCGCAAGCGGCAACCGGCCGGCGGCCTGCACCGCGTCGACGACAAGTATACCACCATTGGCGCGAACGATCTCGGCGATCTCGGCGATCGGCTGGATGATGCCGGTCTCGTTGTTGACCAGCATGACGGCAACCATCGGCAGACCGAGCTGGCGGTCATGTGCCGTCAACAGCTCACGAAGCGCCTGGAGATCGACGATGCCGGCAGGCGTCACCGGGATTTCGCAAACGGCGTCGTGAGAAAAGCGTCCGCCTTCGCGCACTGCCGGATGTTCGATCGCCGAAGCATAGAGCCGGCCGATCTTGAGCGGTGTGCGGCCCATGCGGAAATCGGGCGTCAGCACCAGGTTGGCCGCTTCCGTCGCGCCGCTGGTGAAGATGACGCTTGCCGCTTTTGCCCCGCAAAGGGCGGCCACATCGCGGCGGGCGTTTTCGATCAGCGTGCGCAGCGCCCGGCCTTCGCCGTGGACGGAAGAAGGGTTGCCGACGAGGTCGAGCGCCGACAGGCAGGCCTCGCGCGCTTCGGTCAGAAGCGGCGCCGTGGCGTTCCAGTCCATGTAGATGCGCGAACCCGACATGATTTCCTTCGCTAGAACAACAGGCTGCGACCCGGCAACCTCTGGCGATGCATTTTCCTTGAATTTTCCGCGTCGCTTGCCTTATGAGACGAAGCACAAGGCGGAATGCCCGCACAGAAGTTTTGAACGGTTCTAAACTAGGTTTTAGAAAAGCTGACTGCTTTCGTCAAGACTGATCGCGATCTGAAACCAAGATTCGAACCAGGAACACTCCCGGAGAGCCAATGCCCGAAATTATCTTCAACGGACCCGCTGGCCGCCTCGAAGGCCGCTATCAGCCTTCGAAGCAAAAGAGCGCGCCGATCGCCATCATCCTGCACCCGCACCCGCAGTTCGGCGGCACGATGAACAACCAGATCGTCTACCAGCTCTTCTATATGTTCCAGAAGCGCGGCTTCACCACGCTCCGTTTCAACTTCCGTGGCATAGGCCGCAGCCAGGGTGAGTTCGACCATGGCGCCGGCGAACTGTCGGATGCGGCGTCCGCGCTCGACTGGGTGCAGAGCCTGCATCCGGATTCGAAGAGCTGCTGGGTTGCCGGCTACTCCTTCGGCGCCTGGATCGGCATGCAGCTCCTGATGCGCCGTCCGGAAATCGAGGGCTTCATGGCCGTGGCACCGCAGCCGAACATCTACGACTTCTCGTTCCTGGCGCCCTGCCCGTCGTCCGGCCTGATCATCAACGGCGATTCCGACAAGGTCGCGCCGGAGAAGGACGTGAACGGTCTCGTCGAGAAGCTTAAAGCCCAGAAGGGCATTCTCATCACCCACCGCACCGTTCCCGGCGCCAACCACTTCTTCAACGGCCAGGTCGAAAACCTGATGTCGGAATGCGAGGATTACCTCGACCGTCGCCTGAATGGCGAGTTGACGCCGGAACCGGCCGCCAAGCGCATTCGCTGATCGTTTCATGAATTGAACAAAAGAGCCGCGCGTTCTTCGGATTGCGCGGCTCTTTTCGTTTCAGATCAGCTTTGCGGGCGGCCGACCCACTGCGGCACGGACGGATTGACGACCGTGCCCGGCGTCTCGCCGCATTCGACCCGGTTGCGTCCGTTTGCCTTGGCCGCGTACAGCGCCTTGTCGGCGCGCTGCATCACGGGATCCAGAGCCTCGCCGCTACCGGCGGCGGTGACGCCGAAGCTTGCCGTCACGCGCGCCGCTTCCGGCAGGCCGGCAATCTGCTGGGACATGATGGCGGCGCGCATGCCATGGGCGACGACACGCGCTTCCGACAGCTCCGTACAGGGCAGAAACACCGCGAACTCCTCACCGCCGAGGCGACCGGCCACGGCACGGTTCGGCATGACGTCCTTCAGCACCCGCGCGAAACGGCGGATCACCTCGTCGCCAGCAAGGTGGCCGTAGGTGTCGTTGACTAGCTTGAAGCGATCGAGGTCGGCGAGGATCAGCGTGCCCGGCATCTGGGTGTCGCGTGCATGCAGGAGCGGTATGACGCGGTCCATGAAGCCGCGACGATTGTAGAGTCCCGAAAGAAGATCGATTTCCGAGCGGGCCTGCGCGTCGTCGACGATGTCCTTGACCATGACGCCGAGCATGGCCAGGCCTGCCCCGACGATCAGCATCGCACCAAGCGCCTGGGAAATGAGCGCAAAAGGGCTCGAGACATAATCCTGGGCGGTGGCGCCCGAGCCGGCGGCAACGGCGGCATAGATCTTCACGAGATAGTAGGCCGCGGACAAAGCCAACAGCCCGAAGAGCACCCGGTCGAAAAAGGAGCGGCGTCCCGAGCGGATTACCACGGATGCGGTCCACGCCTGGATCAGAAAGAAGGGCATCTGGTAGGGGATCGCGTGCTGCCAGGTGCCGCGCGGCAGGTCGTAGATTGCCACGTCCAGCGCGACGCCGGCGAGGAAACACGCGCAAAGCACGGTCCAGCGCACCGGAACCTCATAAAAGCGGCCGAGACCAAAACGCAGCAGACAGAGGCCGCCGAGCACAGACGCGAAGGCACCGATGGCGAAGAGCCGTGGCGTGGACGAGAAAGGAACGATCGCTTCACAAACGGCCGAAAGCGAGGCGACGACAAAACCGGCCGCACACCACAATGCCGCGGGACGCTGACGGCTCTTCACAGCAATGGTGAGGAATGCGACCGTGAAAATCTGCGCGATGATGAAGTTCACAGCCAGCAGAGAAATCGCACCACCCATCGAAGAACCCGAAACCTTCGTATTGCGGGGCAAGCCGCCTTTCGCCACCTCCGACGGTAGCGGTTGCCGATGCTAATTGGCCGATGCGAAAATTTGATTAATCCGTTCGGTGGATAGCCTATACACTGTTTCGGGCCTCTCCGCGAAGAGGTCTGGCGGCTTGTTTTCCACCTGTGACCGGCCGGCGGACACCGGTCGTTCCCGGATAGGTCAGCGGCAGGCCCTGCAGCGAGCGTACGGCAAGGTACGCCCAGGCCTCTGCCTCCATGGAATCACCATTGAAGCCGGCGTCCTCCGCCGGCAGAACCGTAGCGCCCTCCGCCTCGGCGAGCGCTGCGAGGTCGCGCATGATCACCGGATTGAGGCGGCCTCCGCCGCAGACGATGTAGGTGGATGGCCGCTGCGGCAGGTGTCCGGCCGACTTGAGGATGGCCGCCGCGGTCACATGGGCAAGCGTGCGGGCGCCGTCGGCGAGGCCGGCGTCGCTTCCCGCCGGCGGCACGAAATCGTTTCGGTCGAGCGAGCGGCGCTGTTTCGCGGTGAAAAACGGATTGGCGAGATAGCGCTCTGCAAGATCGGGAAGAACGGTCCCTTCGCTCGCGACCATGCCGCCCTGGTCGAAGGGAATGCCGGCATGGGCTTCCACCCATTGATCGATCAGCGTGTTGCCCGGGCCGCTGTCATAGGCGACGAGCGTCTCGCCGGCGCCGATGAAGGTCAGGTTGGAGATGCCGCCGATGTTGACGAAGACGACCGGCGCCGAAAGGCCGGCGGCGCCACGCACCAGAGCGGCGTGATAGGCGGGGATGAGCGGCGCACCCTGCCCGCCATGCACCATGTCGTTGGCGCGCATGTCGTAGACGACGTCGATACCGGTTTCGCGCGCAAGCAGCGGGCCGTCACCGATCTGCACCGTCAGGGCCTCGTCAGGGCGATGCAGAACGGTTTGACCGTGGAAGCCGATCACGTCGATATCCGCCGGCGACAGGTTGTTTTGCTGCAGGAAGGTTTTGACCGCTTCGGCATGCCGCAGCGTCAGGTCGCGCTCAAGCTCCGGCAGCGCGCCGGGTCTCTGGTCCCGCTGCGTGATCGCTTTCGCATCGACCAACCCCTGCTTCAGCCGGTCGCGAAAGCGGGCGTCATAGGCAAAGCCAGCAGAGGGGCCCCGCTCGACGATGGCGTCGCCATCGGTCTTGAGCAGCGCGACATCGATGCCGTCCATGCTCGTGCCGCTCATCAGGCCGATTGCCGTTCTTGTCTGTGCCATGCCGTCAACGTTTCCAGAATCACTTTTGGAGTGATTATGCGCGGAAACAGTGCTAAACGCCCGTTCGTTCAAAAACTTCCCCGCAAGAGAGACAGATTATGTCCGGTTTCAAGTCCGATTTCCTTCACACCCTCAGCGAGCGTGGCTTCATCCACCAGATCTCCGACGAGTCTGGCCTGGATGAACTGTTCCGGAAGGAAACCGTGACGGCCTATATCGGCTTCGACCCGACCGCACCGAGCCTTCACGCCGGCGGTCTCATCCAGATCATGATGCTGCACTGGATGCAGGCGACCGGCCATCGCCCGATCTCGCTGATGGGCGGCGGCACCGGCATGGTCGGCGACCCGTCCTTCAAGGACGAGGCGCGGCAACTGATGACGCCGGCGACGATTGAAGCCAACATCGCCAGCATCAAGACGGTCTTCTCCAACTACCTGACCTATGGCGAAGGCCCGAAGGACGCGTTGATGATCAACAATGCCGACTGGCTGCTCGGCATCAACTACCTCGAATTCCTGCGCGACGTCGGCCGCCACTTCTCGGTCAACCGCATGCTGTCCTTCGACAGCGTCAAGATGCGGCTCGATCGCGAACAGTCGCTGTCGTTCCTCGAGTTCAACTACATGATCCTGCAGGCCTATGACTTCGTCGAGCTGTACAAGCGCACCGGCTGCCGCTTGCAGATGGGCGGCTCGGACCAGTGGGGCAACATCGTCAACGGCATCGACCTCGGCCACCGCATGGGCACTGAGCAGCTTTATGCGCTGACCTCGCCGCTGCTGACGACGTCGTCGGGCGCCAAGATGGGCAAATCGGTCAACGGCGCGATCTGGCTGAACCCGGATATGCTGTCGGCCTATGACTTCTGGCAGTACTGGCGCAACACCGAAGATGCCGACGTCACCCGCTTCCTGAAGCTCTACACGACCCTGCCGATGGCAGAGATCGAGCGGCTTTCGAAGCTCGGCGGCGCGGAGATCAACGAGGTCAAGAAGATCCTGGCGACGGAAATCACCGCCATGCTGCACGGCCGCCCGGCCGCCGAGCAGGCGGCGGAGACCGCCCGCAAGACCTTCGAGGAAGGTGCGCTGGCCGAGAACCTGCCTTCGGTCGAGATCCCGACCGCTGAGCTGGAGGCGGGCCTGGGCCTGCTGACGCTGATCGTGCGCGCCGGCCTCGCTGCGTCCAATGGCGAGGCGCGTCGCCATGTGCAGGGCGGCGCCGTCAAGATCAACGACGAGGCTGTCAGCGATGAGCGCCGCGTGATCGGCACCGGCGACGTGACCGCCGACAATGTCGTCAAGCTGTCGCTCGGCAAGAAGAAGCACATCCTCGTGCGCCCGGCCTGAGCCTACATTCTCAGCAATCGATTCAAGAGGCCGGCCCTACAGCGCCGCGCGTCTTTGTAAGACGCGCAAAGGTCGCTGTAGCACTTTGAAGTGCTGCATGTTTTGTCCTTAAATCGGCGACGATTTAAGGAACATGCAGTGCGCCGGCCTTTTTCATTGGAACTCGAAGATGCTGCGGAAGACGCCCGGCGCGATGATCGACAGGGGGTTGATCGTCAACTTCGGCTGATTGAAGGGACCGTTGAGCTTGAAGGTGATACCGAGCAGGCCACGGTCGCGGCCATTGCCGAGCAAAACGCCGATCAGCGGCAGTTCGCCGAAGATGCGGTTCAAGCCGTAGGCCGGCATGAAGGTGCCGGTCATGTCCATGATGCCGTTGGTGTCGCGCACCGTTCCCTGGAACGTCGCGCCGACGTCGGTACCGCGCAACACGCCGCCATCGACGCGGATCGCGCCGCGGTCGAGGGCGAGCTGGGCAAAGCCGCGCTCGAATCGCGCCGAACTCACGTCGATGTCGCGGCGAACGGCCTGGTTGAGGCTCCGCCCATCGGCGCCCGTCGGCGTCGACACCATCGATTGCAGCCGTTGCTCGCCGACGAGCTGGAATTTGCGGATGTCGACGCTGCCGCGCCAGGAACGTCCCCCACGATCACGCAGTTTCAGATTGAGCAAGCCGCCGCGCATGTTCTGGTAGATGTCGGCGAAGCGCGCCAGCGCGCCGGCGTCGCCTGCAGTCAGCTCGAGCGTGTTGTCGGCGCCGGCCTTGGTGAGCCGGGCGACGAGCGCCTGGCCGCTACCGGTAACCGCCGAAAGGTTGACATCCTCGATCTGGCTGCCGCGCTCTGCGTAGACCAGGTTCACATTCGACAGCGCCTCGCCATTGAAGCCGGTGACGCGATCGAGCTGGGCCTTGATCGTGATGTCGTCGCCTCCGCCCCGGCTCTGGTCGCTTCCCGCCTTCATCTGCGCAAGAATCGGTCTGATGTCCGCCGCCGCGCCGCTGAGCGTCGCCGTATAGCCACCCTTGCGGCGGTCGACCGAGACCCTGAAATCGTCGCCCTGGGCCAGACGGACGTTGTCGAGGCGGGCGGAGACCAGTCCGCCGCCATCCACCTGCAGGCCACCCCGTGCCCCGAAGCCGTCTCCCGCGACGGCAAAATCGTCGATGACAACGGTCTCATCGGATTTGCTCGCCGTGAATCGTGCTTCCGCCGGGATCCCCGCTCCCTTGCTCCAGCCGATCCATGGCAGGGACAGAGCGGCCTTTGCGAGCCCGATCTTCGCCTCTACACGATCCTGATCGCCAATCGTCACGTCGGCGCTGATCGGCCCGGACACGATCTTCGCCAGGCCCGGCGCCAGCTTCTGCCAGACATCTTGGTCCAGGATGCCCGAAATCTGACGCGAGCGTTTGACCTTCGAATCGCTGTCGACCGGCTCCGTCAAGGCGATGCTGACCTTCGCACCCTCCAGGCGCGCGTCGGCATCGAGCACGGCCTGCTGGTTATCGACCCGGAACGTCCCGACGAGGTCGGAAACGGGCCGGCCGTAGAACGCCCTGTTGACGCTGACCTTGTCCAATTGCATCTCCACCTGCCACAGCGGCTTGGGCGGATGCTGGTCCGAGATCAGGCCGAAGCGCGCGCCGACAAGGGCGGTGAGAGGACCGCTGAAGTCCTCGGGCAGCAACGATGTCTTTTGCAATGCCTGGATCGGCTTGTAGGTGACGAGCTCGGCGATCGCATCCGCGGCACCTCCAACCTCGATCTTCATCTCCGCCATCAGCGGCTTCGTGTATACGTCGGGAAGGATGAAGTCGCCGCCGTTGAGCGCCACGGACCGTCCCGACGGGAAATAGGCGGTGCCCTTCCCCACTTGAACCGTCATGCGCTGGCCGCTCAGCTTGAACTTGCCGGAAGTGTCGCGCAGCGGCGGTATCTCGCCGGTTATGTTGATACGGGTGTCGTCGATGTCGAAGTTGATGTTGAGCTCCTGCTCGTTGAGCTTCAACTCCCCTTCGTTATTGGCAATCCGTCCTTCGGCAACCGACACTTCGATGCGCGCATTGGTGACGATACCGCCGAAGAGGTTGCCGATCGCCCAGCGGCGAGCGCCCTTCGCGATCCACCACGGCCACAATTGCTTGACCGCCGTCGCCTCCATGCGATCGCTGACGGCGGCAAAGCTGACCCGCGGCGAGGTCTTGCCGAAAGCGACCGAAAGCGAACCGTACATCGAGCCGAGCGGGCTCGACACCGCGAGCTGGTCGAAGATCAGCCGGTGGCTGTCCGAAGTGAACCGGCCGCTTGCCTTGGCATCGAAGATCAGCGGCTGCTCGGCGACATCTTCCGGAGCCGTGCTGGCGTTCTTTAGAAGCAGATCGATAGCGAAGCCCTTGTCCGTGCCGCCGGCAAGTTTGTCGAGGTCGATGACGGCGCCGGTAAACGGAAAGGTCGAACGACCGATCTTGACCACCGACGGCAGGATCTCGACCGAGGCGCGCTCGAAATCATAGGCGATGTCCATTTGCGACGGATTGAGTGTCGAGACGAGGCCGCCAGCGTGGAATGCACCCTTGGAGGTACGCACCGCTACGCGCAGATCCGGCTTCGCCTCCCCGGCTGCCCGTGTCGCCTTCAGCGTCAGTCCTGCGGCTGCGTCGATGCCAAAGGCCTGCTCCGCACCCGACTTGCCGTGATAGAAGAACGGCGCGAGCGGCAGGTTGGTGATCGCCGCCTCGAAGCCCGTCACGTGCCCACTTTGGCCAAGCGCATCGGCTTTGATATCGACCGTGACGCCATCGACGATGGCGCTGCCCTGCACGCTCATGGAGCCGCTTGCGTCACGGTTGAATTCGAGCGCGGAGGCGACGACCGGAACGACGCGATTGCGCGCGCCGACGACGGAGAAGCTGAAGTCGGAGAGCGTTACGGTCTGGCTGCCTCTCCCGGCCGCCATCCGCGACATGCGGTCGACATGGGAAAACAGGGCCTCGAGAGCATCACCGACATCGGCGATGCGGATCTTGGTGAGATCGAGCGGCTCGCCGCGTGGAAGCAGGCCGGTATCGAAATCGCCACCTTCCGCTTCCAGGCGGGAAACGGCGATATGGCCCGTCATCAGTGACAGCGGGTCGAGTGCGATCGAGATCGAACGAAGCTTTGCGACGGGTTGGCCGGTTGCCGTTTCGCTGAGAGCTACCTCCCGCGCCTTGAGCGCAATCGCGCCGCTTGCCGTCATGCGCACCACCGTGCTGCCGACGTCGGCGCGGTAGGCGCTCCCGAGCGCGGCATTGAGGGCGGTCCGGGCACGCGCGTTCAGCGTGCTGTCCATCATACCGCTTTCGATCACGGTTACGAGGATCGCGCCCAGGATGAAGGCAAGCAGCGATATCGACAGGACAATCTTGGCGCAGAGACGCAAGGGAGAGCTCTTGCGCGGTGCGTGCACGATAATGGGATCGAGAGCCTGCGCCGAGGGCAACGCATGCAGCGCGACGATGTCTTTCTTGCGAAAGCCGACTTTTTCGCCGCGGATCTCACTCATCAGCGCGGACGTCCTCCGTTCGATACGAGCTTGTTCGCCGTCCCCTTTTGCTGATGCTTTGGGACGGCCGTTTCTCGCTTCTTGTAGACCACATATCGTCGTACCGAGTCACCAAGCGACCCGGGAGTTGCTGTGGAAAGCCACCACCTGCAACGGGAATTGCGCGTGCGGGCGACAGCAATGTTTCGTAGCGGCCTGTGCCGTCCGAAAGCTGTCGAATCTAGCACAAATGCGCTGGACGGCAGTCGACGATTTTCGATATGCCCTTAAGCGCCGCAAGTCTTTGCGAGACGTGTAAAGCTCGCTGCAGCGCTTGAGTTACCGCATGTTTTGCCCATCGATCGGCGACGGCCAGGTCAGCATGCAGTAGCGTCCGATTGTCTGCAAAACTTGGCAGAAGGAAGGTTTAATCATGGCAAGACCCGCTCCCGGAGATGTCGCTCCCGACTTCACGTTGCCGCGTGATGGCGGCGGTACGATCTCGCTTTCGGCCTTTCGCGGTCGCCCCGTGGTGCTCTTCTTCTATCCGAAGGACGACACCCAGGCTTGCACGTTGGAAGCGATCTCGTTTTCCGAGCTTGCCGACGAATTTGCCGCGGCCGGCATCACGCTGATCGGGCTCTCGCCTGATTCGGTGAAGAAGCACGATCGCTTCGCCAAGAAGCACAACCTCACGGTGACGCTCGCCGCCGACGAGGAAAAGGCGGTCGTGAACGCCTACGGCGTCTGGGTCGAGAAGATGATGTACGGCAGGAAATACATGGGCGTCGAACGCAGCACTTTCCTGATCGGCGCCGACGGCGTTGTCGTCAGGGTATGGGAAAAGGTGAAGGTCGATGGCCATGCCCAGGAGGTCCTGGCCGCGGCACAGGCCCTCTGCGGAAAGCCATGACCGAATTGCCCGCGTTTCACAGCCTGCGAGGCGGTGCCGTCGAAGCGATTCGCGCGGCGGACCTCGAGGTCAAGACGGCGCTCGCGCAGGAGGCGGCCAGGCGCTGGCAGCGCCGCACCCTGTCGCTGCGCTCGCCGCTCGACCGACCCGTGCCGGTTCGCCCCGGGCGGCCCGACAAGCCGGTGCTGACCCCGCCGACGCAGGTGAAAAGGCGATCGCTCGGCTCCCTCAAGGGGCGCATCGCCTTGCTGCACTCGATCGCCCATATCGAGTTGAACGCCGTCGACCTTGCCCTCGATATCGTTGCCCGCTTTGCCACGGAGCCGGTGCCCAATTCCTTCTTCGACGGCTGGATGCGTGTGGCCTTCGAAGAGGCCAAGCACTTCCGGCTGGTCCGCCAGCGACTGAACGATCTCGGTGCGGACTATGGCGACCTGCCTGCCCATGACGGGCTCTGGCAGGCGGCGCACGATACCCGCAATGACCTCACGGCGCGCCTTGCCGTGGTGCCGCTCATTCTCGAAGCGCGCGGTCTCGACGTGACGCCGGCGCTGCAGGCGAAGATGCGCGAAACCGGCGACTTCGAGAGTGCCGCGGTGCTCGATGTTATCTATGAGGACGAAAAGGGCCACGTCGCCGTCGGCGCCAAATGGTTCCGGTTTCTCTGCGCCCGAGAGAAGAAGGACCCGGCGGCGACTTTCCAGGCGCTGGTGCGCGCCAATTTCCGTGGACCACTGAAGGCGCCGTTCAACGACATTGCCCGCGCCGAGGCCGGACTGACGCCGTCCTTCTATCGCTCGATGACCGCCTCGACCAACCGATAGCCGCATCGCGCACCGCACTCAGCCTAACCAATTGTTAACCCTAACGAAGTGTAATGATCCGCAGGTGATGCGAGGCAACGCGCACATGGCGGGAGAGAACGGGTGTCTGGACGTTCGGCAAATCGTGCCTTCGGAAAACGTAAGGAACATCACGTTCTGATATTGGCCAGTGGCGACAAGGTCCGCCATATGACGGTTCGCCCCTGGATGGCGGCAATAGCCCTATCCTTCGCCGGCGTCTGCAGCATCGGCTATCTCGCGGCGACATCCTACCTCGTCCTGCGCGACGATCTCATTGGCGGCACGATTGCGCGCCAGGCGCGGATGCAGCACGAATACGAGGATCGAATCACGGCGCTTAGGGCGCAGGTCGATCGCGTTACCAGCCGTCAGTTGCTCGACCAGCAAGTGGTCGAGGAGAAAGTCGAGAAGCTGCTTCGCCAGCAGATGGCATTAACCTCGCGCAACGGAAAGTTCGGCGCTCTGGTCGAAAGGGCCGAAAATTCCGGCCTGACGACGGAAAGCAGCGAGACCCCGGAGATCGAACCTCTCGCCTATGAGAAACGAGCCGACGCGAACACCGGCGGCGTGAAGGCGATCGAGAAGCTGATGGGGCTGAACAGCGCCTCCTTGTCAGCTGCCGCTCGGGCCACCCCCCTCGCCTATGCCGCACCCGACGCCGGCGAATCGACCTCCGACCGCGCCGACCGGATCTTCTCGAAGGTGACGCTCTCGTTGAAGGACGTCGAGCTGGAGCAAATGGCGCGACTGAAACAACTGACGGATGGCGCAGCAAGGACGTCGGACGCGATTCGCTCGATCATCGGGAGGGTCGGCGTCGACCTGCCCGTCAGCGACGTTGCCGAAATGGTCCCGGCTGCCACGCCTTCGGGCTCTTCCGAGACCGCCATTGGCGGCCCCTTCGTCGAACCGGCAGCCGATGACGAATTCGGCCGTTCCCTGGCTGCCCTCGATACCGCGCTTCTGGAACTGGAGCGGACGCGGGCGCAGGTCCGCGCTCTGCCCTTCGGCAACCCTTCGCCGGCGAGCGACATCACCAGCGACTTCGGCAACCGTCTCGATCCGTTCCTCGGTCGCCTGGCGCTCCATGCCGGCATCGACTTCCGCGCGACCGTCGGCACGCGCATCCGCGCGACCGCGCCCGGCACCGTGACGAATGCCGGCTTGACCGGTGGTTATGGAAACATGGTCGAGATCGACCACGGCAACGGTGTGTCGAGCCGCTATGCCCACCTCTCCACGGTCCTGGTGAAGGTCGGCGACCAGGTGACGGAAGGCGAGGTCATTGCCAAGTCCGGCAATACGGGTCGCTCCACCGGTCCGCACCTGCACTATGAAATCCGCCTGAATGGCGAGGCGGTGGATCCCACGCGGTTTCTCGACGCCAGCCGGAAGCTCGCCTCCTACATGAACTGACCGCTCGTTCGGCTGTGCGCGGGTCTTGCGCGGCTTGACAAGAAATGCGACAGATTCGCCACTATTTACCTTTTGCTGCTTCAACGTGCTGGATTTCTTGACTTTCAGCGACGTTCAGCTTAAGAGCGCGGCCACGTGCTCGTGCGTTTTCCATCGATCGATCAGTGTTCTATTGAACCGGAACGGAAACAGATTTCCCTTTGACCAATTTTGCTGACCTTGGCCTGAGCCAAAAAGTTCTCTCCGCTGTCACCGATGCGGGCTACACAACCCCGACCCCGATCCAGGCTGGCGCCATCCCGCCGGCCCTGCAGCGTCGTGACATTCTGGGCATCGCCCAGACGGGTACGGGCAAGACGGCTTCGTTCGTGCTGCCGATGCTGACGCTGCTCGAAAAGGGCCGCGCTCGCGCCCGCATGCCGCGCACGCTCATCCTGGAGCCGACGCGCGAGCTCGCCGCCCAGGTCGCAGAGAACTTCGACAAGTACGGCAAGAACCACAAGCTCAACATCGCGCTTCTGATCGGCGGCGTTTCGTTCGACGAGCAGGATCGCAAGCTCGAGCGCGGCGCCGACGTGCTGATCTGCACGCCCGGCCGTCTGCTCGATCATTTCGAACGCGGCAAGCTCCTGATGACCGGCGTCGAAATCCTGGTCATCGACGAAGCCGACCGCATGCTCGACATGGGCTTCATTCCCGATATCGAGCGCATCGCCAAGCTTATTCCGTTCACGCGCCAGACGCTGTTCTTCTCGGCGACGATGCCGCCGGAAATCCAGAAGCTCGCCGACCGCTTCCTGCAGAACCCGGAACGCATCGAAGTCGCCCGCCCGTCTTCGACGGCGCAGACGGTGACGCAGCGCTTCGTGGCGGCGCACGCCAAAGACTATGAGAAGCGTGCGGTGCTGCGCGATCTGATTCGCGCCCAGGACGAACTGAAGAACGCGATCATCTTCTGCAACCGCAAGAAGGATGTCGCCGACCTCTTCCGTTCGCTCGACCGCCACGGCTTCTCCGTGGGCGCGCTGCACGGCGACATGGACCAGCGTTCGCGCATGACGATGCTCGCGAACTTCAAGGACGGCAACATCAAGCTGTTGGTCGCCTCCGACGTCGCAGCCCGCGGTCTCGATATCCCCGATGTCAGTCACGTCTTCAATTTCGACGTTCCGATCCATGCGGAAGACTATGTTCACCGCATCGGCCGCACCGGCCGTGCCGGTCGTTCGGGCGCCTCCTTCACGCTGGTGACGAAGCGCGACACGAAGTTCTCCGACGCCATCGAGAAGCTGATCGGCCAGAAGGTCGAATGGCTGAACGGCGACCTTTCCAATCTGCCCGAGCCGATGGAAAGCCACGACACCGGCCGGCGTGATCGCGGCCGCGATGGTCGCAGGGACCGGAAAAAAGATGGGGATCGCGGCTCGAAGGGCCGTCCCGATCATAAATCCGATACCGTGCGTGCCGATAGTGAGGCCGAAATTGAAACAGTCGCGGAAAGGGCGGAATCGGTGAAACCGGCACGCAGCACAGAAAACAAGCAGGGACAGAACAACCGCGCCGATCGTCCGGTGCGCGCATCGAACCCTGCCAATGATGACAATCGCGACCGCCGCAACCGTCACCGCCGCGACTATGACGACGGCCCGACTCCGGTCGGATTCGGCGACGAAATCCCCGCCTTCATGCTGATTGCCGGCAAGGCCTGATTGATCCCATGGGCCTGCCGGGCATCGATTTTCCGGGTTTCGGCTGCGGACTTGCGATCGTGCGCGATGGCAAAATCCTGCTTTACAAGCGCGTTAACGCGCCGGAAGCCGAACATTGGAACATCGTCGGCGGCAAGGTCGATCACATGGAGCGCTCGGACGCCGCCGCGCGGCGCGAGGCCGAAGAGGAAAGCGGCCTCAATATCCGTTCGAGCGAGTTCCTGTGCCTCAGCGAACAGGTGATCGAGGCTGACCGCCAGCACTGGATTTCGATGATCTACGTGTCCCGGGATTTTGCCGGCGAGCCTGAACTTACCGAGCCGCACAAGCTCTCCGCTTTCGGCTGGTTCGACCTCGATGCCCTGCCCCAGCCGCTGTCACGTTTTGCGGCCGATGCCGTCGATGCGCTGCGGAAGACGGAACGCGGCGCTACCACCTAACCAGACGTTGTCTGAGCCAATGGCTTTCCTGGAACCGGACCGCAAGCGCGACCCAAGGCTGATCGCTCTACTTTTTCGATCGTAGCGCCGCGTCATAGGCACGCCGCGCCCAGCGCGCCATTTCGTCGGGATCGTCGAGGGCGTCGTCCGGGATGCTCCAATAGGGCATCTTCACCGGCTTCCCCTTGCCTTCATAGGCCCATTGCCGGGAACCGGCCGCTTCGAAGGTTGGGGCCGTCTGCTCGTCGCCTTTCAGCAGGATTTCACCGTCGACTTCGAGGGCGAAGATCACGCCTTGGCAATAGATGCCCTTGCCACCAAACATCCGTTTGATGGTCACCGGGCCGAGCGTCTCGAACATCTCCTCGATCGCAGCATTGTCCACGCGTTCATTCCTCCAGGATACCGCCCGCAGCCATGATTTGCTCCGGCGTGTCGAGGTCAAGGCGGGCGGCCGGACCCAGCTCGACATCGATGACCGGTAGGCCGCATTTCTCGATGATGTGCCTTGCGCCAACGTCTCCAACCAACTGCCTGACGGCGGAGAAGGTTTGTCTCGGCAGGATGACCGGATTGCCGCGTTGGCCGTCGGCCGTTGCCCGAATGACGGCACGGCCGCCTTCGGCAGAAAAACGATTGAGGAGCTTACGCAGGTCGTCGGTGGAGACATCTGGCATGTCGGCAAGCATCACCAACATGCCGGCGGCCCGCTCGTCGATCGCCGAAAGACCGGCCGTCAGAGAGGAGGCCATCCCGGATAAGTAGTCGGGATTCGAGACGAACTTCGCCGGCAGGTTCTCCAGCGCGGCGCGGATATCGGTCTCGCGACGGCCGGTGACCACGATAACCCTGCCGGGCGCGGCTGCGATCGCCGCCTCGACACTGCGGCGGACCAGCGGCACGCCGTCAAAGGTCGCCAGCAGCTTGTGTCCACAGTCCGCTCCCATGCGGCTGGCGCGGCCGGCAGCCAGAACCACGATCTCGACCGGCCCTGTCGGCAACGCCGTTGCTTTTTCGCGCGGTTGCGGTCGGGTCGGAATTTCGCCCAGCAAGCCACCGACGCCAAGGCCGGTAATGTCGTCGAAGCTCGGCCACTCGCCTGCGAGAATGCGGTCGAGAATCCAGTCAAAGCCGTTTTCACGCGGGCTGCGGGCGCATCCGGGCGCGCCGATCACCGGGATCTCGCCGACACGGCCAAGTACGAGAAGATTGCCCGGATCGACGGGCATGCCGACGTGATCGACGATGCCGCCTACCCGCCGGACGGCCGCGGGAATCACATCGTCCGGGTCGGCGACGGCGGAAGCGCCGAAGACCACCAGCAGGTCATGATCCGCCTGCAACTCGTCGATTGCCGCGGCGACCGCGCTCTCGGTGTGGGCGACGCGCCGCTCGGTCAGAAGCTCGCTTCCAGATTGCCGCAGGCGCGCTGCCAGGATGGCTTTCGTCTTGTCCATCACTTGAGGCTTCAGCGTCGGCAACTGAGTTGCAATCAGGGCCGCCCGCCGCGCCGCGAAGGGTTTCACCTCGAAAGCGGCATGGCTCCGGAGCAATCTCTGGGCTTCCTCGACGAAACGACCGGCGACTGCGAGCGGAATGATCTTGATCGTCGCGACCATATCGCCGGCCTGCACCGGCACATGGTCGGCAAGGCAGGCAAGCGTGATCGCCGGATCGATGCGGTTCAATCGGTCGACGGTCTCGCGTATGGCGACGAAGAGGCCGGCAACCCGTGAGTAGACGTTGACCCGCCCGGTCGCCGCCTGGGAGAAACGCAGGTGATCGGGTGCAATTGCCGCTGCAATGCGCGTGGCGGCCTCGTCTTCCATGAGGTCGCCGGCATCGAGGCGCGCGACGACCACTTCCAGCGTGCCGCAAGCGGTCAAGGCGGCGACATCGGCGGACGAAAGCCGGCGGCCCTTCGCCAGCCGGGATTCATCGGTTTTCACCGCATGCGCCAGGATGGCGCCCTCCGCTTCGCTGGTCTTGACCGGCCCGAACCTCACGCGATCGCTCCTTTGATCTGGCTGGTATCACGGCGCCGTAGCGCTTCGATGATCTCGGCGAGGATTGCGACGGCGATCTCGGCCGGGCTCGCCGCAGCGATATCGAGGCCGATCGGCGCACGGATGCGGCCGATCTCGGCATCGGAAGCGCCGGCCCGCCGCAACCGCTCGACCCGCGTCGCATGGGTTTTCCGGCTTCCGAGCGCGCCGACGTAGAAGCAGCCCGCTGCAAGGGCCGCGCGGATCGGCTCGTCATCGATCTTCGGATCATGGGTGACGGCCACGAGCGCAGTGAAGCGATCAAGCGGCCTCTCCTTCAAGGCATCCTCGGGCCATTCGGCGATGAGTTCGACGCCTGCGAAGCGTTCCGGCGTTGCGAAGGCCGTGCGCGGGTCGATGATTGTCAGGTCGAAACCGGCAACCGGCGCCAGTTGCGCCAAGGCTTGCGAAATATGGACGGCGCCGATGACGACAATGCGTGGCGGCGGCAAATAGACGTTGAGAAAGAAGGAGCCCTGCTCCGTGTCCACGATCCCGGCCTTGCCGGATTGCAGAGCGCGCCCGACCGCGGCGCGCCAGGTTTCGGGACAGTCATCGCCCTCAAGATAGATCAGGCCGCTGCCGCCGGCGAGGTCGCTGACGGTAACGGCGGCCCGACGCGCCGAACGCGCCGCATTGAGTGCCTCGAGGATCTTCCGTTCCATTGCTAACCATCGACCCGTTCGACAAGGACCCGGATTCGGCCGCCGCAGGAAAGCCCGACGCGCCAGGCGGTCTCATCGGCGACGCCGAAGTCGAGAACCTTTGGCGCGCCCGAAGCGATCACGTCTGCCGCTTCGGTGATGACGGCGCCTTCGACGCAGCCGCCGGAAACCGAGCCCTGAAAATTGCCCTCGCCGTCGATCACCAGATGGCTGCCGACGGGACGCGGCGCCGAACCCCAGGTTTCGATCACGGTCGCAATCGCCACCTCCCGCCCCTCCCTCACCCAGGCTTCGGCGATATCGAGGGGATCCAGAACATTTTTAGCTGCCAGCATCTTCCACCCTCCCGCCGGATCGATCACCGTGATCCGAGGAACCGCCGCGGGTCTGCCTGCCGGGAGCTTCGCCCGGAAAGCGCCTTCACCAGTTCCCCAATCGATTCAAGATTGTGCACCGCCCGGAATTCGTCAACATGCGGCAGCATCGCCCTGACGCCGCGAGCACGGGCCTCGAAGCCCTCGAAGCGCAGCAACGGATTGAGCCAGATCAGCCGACGGCAGGACCGGTGCAACCGGTCGATTTCGACTTCAAGATCGCCGACGTCGTCACGCTCGAGGCCATCGGTGATCATCAGCACGATGGCGCCTTGCCCAAGGACACGCCGCGACCAGCGTCTGTTGAATTCATGCAGCGTTTCGCCGATGCGCGTGCCGCCCGACCAGTCCCTGACTGCGGCAACGCAGTCGTCGATTGCGGCATCGGGATCGCGATTGCGTAACTGGCGGGTGACGTTCGTCAGCCGTGTGCCGAACAGGAAGGTGTGCACCCGCCGCCGCTCCTCGGTCAGCGCGTGCAGGAAATGCAGAAAGATGCGGGTGTACTGGCTCATCGAGCCGGAGATATCGGCAAGCACGACGAGCGGCGGGTGCACGACACGCCGCTCCCGGAAGCGCGGAAGGATCAGTTCCCCGCCGAAACGCATGGCGTCGCGCATGGTGGTGCGAGGGTCGATGCGGATCTGCCGCGTCGACGGACGAAAGCGGCGCGTGACGACCCGGTCCAGCGGCAGCGTCAGCGCCGCAAGCGCGCGCTTCGCCTCGGCGAGCTCGGCAGCGCTCATCTGGGCGAAATCGGCCCTGCGCAACAGTTCGTGGCCCGAAACCGTGAAGCGCGCGTCGATATCGATCTCGGGCTCGTCACGCGATGGCCGATCCATTTCGTGCCCGGAAAGCAGCGCATCACTGACGCGGGTCTCACCCGCCCGCCGCTGTTGCCGCTCGCTCTCGCGCTCGGGCGCCAGCGGCGACATCATCGCGATCATCTTCTCGACGAGGCCACGTGAGCGCCAGAACAGCCGAAAAGCCTCATCGAACACCGGCTGGTCCTCATGGCGCTTCACGAAGACACATTGCAGCGCGGCGTAGAAGGCGTCCCGGCCGCCGATGCCGATCAGCGCCACCGCATCGATGGCGTCGGCAATCGCCCCGGGCCCGATCTTGATGCCGGCGCGACGCAGCGCCCGCGCAAAGAAGACGATGTTGTCGGCGAGCCGCCCGTCACCTCCCCCCATCGGCGGGAGAATGGCGCCATCCCTGTGCTGCTCCCGCTCCTCCATGTCAGCCCGCCGCCAGCAATTCCGCCTTGACTTCGGCGAGCAGCTTGCGCCCTTCGGCCCCCTCTATCCTGGCGATGTCGTCCTGGTACTTGAGCAACGTTCCGAGCGTATCGGCAATCGTCTCCGGGTCCAGCGCCAGCCGGTCGAGCTCCGTCAGCGCCGTTGCCCAATCGATCGTTTCGGCGACGCCCGGGTTCTTGAAAAGATCGATCGTGCGCAGCCGCTGTACATAGGCGATCACTTCCCGCGAGAGTGTCGCGTTGCAGCCGGGAACCTTGCGGCGGATGATTTCCAGCTCCTGCGCCGCCTTGGGGTAATCGACCCAATGATAGAGGCAGCGCCGCTTGAGCGCGTCATGGATTTCGCGCGTGCGGTTGGTCGTGATGATGACGATTGGCGGTTCGTCCGCCCGGATCGTGCCGAGTTCCGGTATGGTGACCTGGAAATCGGACAAAACTTCCAGCAGGAAGGCTTCGAAGGCTTCATCTGTCCGGTCGAGCTCGTCGATGAGAAAGACCGGTGCGCGGCCCGCATTGGACGAAATTGCCTGGAGAACCGGGCGGCGGATCAGGAAACGTTCGGAAAAGATATCGCTTTCGACGCGCTTGCGGTCGACCTTGCCGGTTGCTTCCGACAGGCGGATTTCCAGCATCTGTGCCGGATAGTTCCATTCGTAGACGGCCGAGGCGACATCGAGGCCCTCGTAGCATTGCAGCCGGATCAGCGGCCGATCGAGCGCCTTTGCCAGAACCTTGGCGATCTCGGTCTTGCCGACGCCGGCTTCGCCCTCGAGAAATAGCGGGCGCTTCATCCTGAGCGCGAGAAACAGCACGGTCGCGAGCGCCGTGCCGGCAAGATAGTCGTGCGCCTCCAGAAGCGCCATCGTCTCTTCGATGGACTGCGGCAGGCCTGTTGTCGCCTGTGTCGCCATGTCTCCTCCGCGATGGCTCGAATCGATCGCTCGATGCTGGCGAGAGAATGAATTCGCCCGGCCAACTCAAAGACTTACGGCGATCTTTTCATGTCGCGATGGGCACGAAACCTCGCCACGTAAAACTTATAGCGAGTGGTATCCGCGGTCCACATAAATGAGCGGTGGCCGCGGCGGCCCGATCGCGACATCAACGACCTCGCCGAAGAGCACCAGATGTGTGGCGATCGTCTTTACTTCGATGAGCCGGCAATCGAACGAAGCGATCGCGTTGGCGAGGATCGGAGAGCCTGTCGTCAACTTGGTCCACCGCGCAAGGGCAAAGCGCAATTCCATGTCGAGCTGGTCACGGCCTGAAAAGGCGTGTGCCACGGCGCGATGCTCGTCACCCAGCAGGTTGAGCGCGAAACTGTCGCTGCGCGTGAAGATCTCGTTGCGCGGGTTGGCGCCGTTCAGGCAGGCGAGAACCGTCGGCGGACTGTCGGACACGGAGCAGGATGCGGTGACGGTGACACCGCGGCGCTCGGCGCCGTCCGCCACGGTGATGATCTGCACGTGACCGGCCAGGCGACTCATCGCGTCGCGGAAACTGATGGGGTCCAGCCTGGTCTTGTCCAACACTTCTTTCTCCGAGCGAAGTCAGCCACATACATAGACAGTACCGGAAAATATGAAACCCGCTGCAAGGAGAATCTTGCAGATCTGCGACATGGCTGCGACGCGGATAGTGCCATCCGCATCCGAAGTCACATCTTTTCCTTTGACGCGGCAGGGCACATCCTTAAAACATGCGGCCACTACCGTGCCGCGCGCCCGTGGTAACCGGCACGGATAAGGCAATGTTTGGGCTCGCCGTGGATTCAGGATCCCTCCGATCCGGAAGATGCGGCAGCGGAGAAAGTGAATGCTTCGATCGATCGTCGCCAGCCTCGTCGTGGCCGGACTGGTACAGGCCGCACCTGCCGCGGCAGCCGGTATCAAGGTCGCGGTCGTCGCACCGGTCGAAGGTCCGTTTGCGCTTCTCGGCAAGCAGATTATCGATGGTGCCGCGTTCCAGGCCGGTGATCGCGGCAGTGAGATCGTCGTCATTCCCGAGACCTGCGATACCGCCGGCAACGAGGCACTGACGAAGGCGTTGCTTGCGGCCGGCGCCGAAGCGGCGATCGGGTTCCTCTGCACCGAAAGCCTCGACGCCACGCTTCCGGCGCTCGCCGAAGCGGGCCTTCCCGCCATCACTCTCAGCGTGCGTTCCGACATCCTGATGGAAGATGCGCTGAAGAAGAAGTGGCCGCTCTTCCGCCTTGCGCCGAGCGGTAATGCCGAGGCTTCGAGCATCGTCGACACCATCACTCAACGTTGGAAGGGCAAGCCGATCGCATTGATCGACGACGGCACCATCCACAGCAGGGAACTGGTCGAGAGCGTTCGTTCTGCCCTCGGCGACATAGGACTGACCCCGGTCTTCACCGACACCTATCGGCCCGCTCAGGAGCAGCAGATCAGCCTGGTGCGGCGACTGGTGAAGAGCGGCGCGACGCATGTCTTTACTGGTGGCGACAGACAGGACACGGCGGTGATCGCGCGCGATGCGCAGGGCCAAGGCGCGAGCCTCACTCTGCTCGGCGGCGACACGCTGAACGCCGCCGATCTCACTGTGCCGCTTGCCGATGGCGTGCTTGCCGTAACCCTGCCGGACGCATCGCAATCGCCGGAGGGCAAGCCGGTCGCGGATGCGCTTCGCGCCGCCGGAACCGAGCCGGATGGCTACGTCTTGCCGGCCTTTGCCGCCGTCTCCCTGCTCGAACAGGCCAAGGACCAGGCCGAGAAGGACGACAAGCCCCTGCTCGACGCATTCGCCAAGGGACCCTACCCGACCGTGCTCGGCCCCATTGCCTTCAATGCGCAGCACGAGCGCGCCGAAAATCCCTATCGCCTGATGCAGTGGCAAGGCAGCCGCTTCGTGCTGGCGCCCGCCGAAGGAGCCGCCCGATGATGCGTACCGGACCGCTGAACCTGATTACCGACGTCGCGGGCCTGGCGGTCGGCAATGCCGAGGATCACCGGCTGAAATCGGGCGTCACCGCCATCGTCTGCGACCCGCCGGCGACGGCTGCGGTTCAGGTCCTGGGCGGTGCGCCGGGAACGCGTGAGACCGATCTGCTCGACCCGCACAACACGGTGCAGACGGTCGACGCCCTCGTGCTTTCGGGTGGTTCGGCCTTCGGCCTCGACGCCGCGTCCGGGGCCCAGGCAGCGCTGAGAGAAATGGGCCGTGGCTTTGCCGTCGGTCCGCACCGGATACCGATCGTGCCGACCGCCATCCTGTTCGACCTGATCAATGGCGGCGACAAGGATTGGGGACGCTACCCGCCCTATCGCGAGCTCGGCTTCGAGGCGGTTCGCCGCGCCGGCCCCAAGTTCGCAACCGGGACCGCGGGCGCCGGAACCGGCGCCCTGACCGCCACCTTCAAGGGCGGTCTCGGCTCGGCGTCGACCGTCCTGCCAAACGGTATCACCATTGGCGCGCTCGTTGCCGTCAACGCGCTCGGTTCGGCAACCGTCGGTGACGGCAGGCACTTCTGGTCCGCGCCCTTCGAGATGGACGGTGAATTCGGTGCGCTTGGCCTGCCGCATCCCCTGCCCGCCGACGCCGCTGACATTCGCATCAAGTTCCGCGACCGGCAGTCCGCGGCGGCGAATACGACCATCGCCGTGATCGCGACGGATGCCGTGCTCACCAAGGCCGAAGCAAAGCGCTTGGCAATCGCCGCCCACGACGGTTTCTCCCGGGGTCTCTGGCCGGCGCACACACCGCTCGACGGCGACCTGATCTTCGCGCTTGCCACCGGCGCCAGCGGCAAGACCCCGACGCTCGAGGATTTCATCGACCTCGGCGCGGTGGCGGCGTCGACCATGGCGCGCGCCATTGCCCGTGGCGTGCACGATGCGACGCCGGCGGATAACGACCTCATGCGCTCCTGGTCTGAAGGCGCCTGACGCAGCTTTGATCGCCGACATGTTGTTTGCGCGGTCCGCCGGTGCTATTGCGCGGAAAACACGCTGGAGTGCGCCATGACCCATCCCATCCGCATTGCCCCGTCGATCCTGGCGGCCGATTTCTCCAAGCTCGGACAGGAAGTCCGCGATGTCGTCGATGCCGGCGCCGACTGGATCCACCTCGACGTCATGGACGGTCATTTCGTGCCGAACATCACCTTCGGGCCCGATGTGATCAAGTCGCTGCGCCGCTACACCGACGCGACCTTCGATTGCCACCTGATGATTTCGCCGGCGGACCCGTTCCTCGAAGCCTTTGCGAAAGCCGGCTGCGATATCCTGACCGTGCATGCCGAAGCGGGCCCGCATCTTCATCGCTCGCTGCAGACCGTTCGCTCGCTCGGCAAGAAGGCCGGCGTTTCGCTCAACCCGGCAACGCCGGAAAGCGCGATCGAATACGTGCTCGATCAGGTCGATCTCATCCTCGTGATGACCGTCAACCCGGGCTTTGGCGGACAGAAGTTCATCGACGCCACGGCTGAGAAGATCCGCCGCATCAAGGCGATGATCGGCGACCGGCCGATCGAGATCGAAGTCGATGGCGGCATCGCGCCCGATACGGCGGCCATTGCCACCGGCGCCGGCGCCAACGTCCTCGTTGCCGGTTCGGCGATCTTCAAGGGCGGCTCCGTCGAAGCCTATCGCGCGGCGATCGAGGCGATCCGTAAGCCGGCAGAGAAAGCCTATCGATGAAGACACGCGCGGCAGTATCCGGCGTGCTTTTCGCGGGCGCTGCGGCCGTCGCAGCGCCGGCCTTAGCGGGCGATTATGCCGCGCTCCAGCCGATCGGCTTTTCGGCCGACGGCAATATCTTCGCCTTCGAGGAGTATGGTGTTCAGGATGGCTCCGGCTTTCCCTATTCGACCATCTACGTGATCGACACGCGCAACGACAGCTTCCTGCCTAGCGCGCCGGTGCGTGCCGTCGGCCGCGAGGATGGCAGTCCGCTCTCCAAGGCGCGTCATGAGGCCCGCCGCCGCGCGGCACCGTTGATCGACGCCTATCGCCTGGCCGACGCACCCGGATTGCTCGCTGCCTTCAATCCGATCACCGAGGCGAACGCCGAGCCGCTGGGATTGACTTACGATTCCTTTGCGGCCGACGAAGGGTTCCGCGAGACCTATTCGGTGGCGCTCGAAGAGAAGACCTTCGAGCCGGAAGGCATCTGCAAGGATTTCCTCAAGGAAGTGAAGGGCTTTCGCCTGTCGATGACGATGAAGGCGGGCACGCCGGCGACTGATGTCCTGCAGGACGATAACCGCATACCGGAGAGCCGCCGCTGCCCGACCGGCTACCAGGTCGGTGGCGCCGTCACCCACAGGAATGACGACGGCTCCGAAACCCATGTCATCATGGTTCTCGTCAAGTCGCTCGGCTTCGAAGGCACGACCGATGGACGCTGGATCGCGATCCCTACCCGGATCGCGAAATGAACGACGCGGCCGCCGGCGTCGAGGCAAAAGCAGATCTGGTGCCGCACGGCGCCCTGCAGCGCGGCCGGCTCGCACAATCCCTTCCGACAATGCGGGAGCTTCTCATCGGTGCGCCGCTCTGGGGCGGCGCGATGATGCTTTCGGCCTGGTGCGGGCTCTGGCTTCGTGAGCGTGCTCTCACGTTTCATCTGTCCGAACTGCTTCTGATCTTTGGCTCCGGGGCGCTTCTGGCCTGGGCGCCATCGCTGTTGCTCGCCCGATTGGCAGCCCTGGGCCGCGGGCCCGAAACACGTTTTGCGGCCTACCTCTTCTTCCTTTCGCTCGGAACCGTCGCGATGACGGCAATGCTCTACGCCCTCGACTACCGGCAGTTCTACGCCCAGTGGCATGCGCCTGCCGGCAGCAGGACCTGGTTTTTCCAGTTCGCCTTCACCTCGCTCATCGCTTTCTACCAGTTTCTGGTGCTCGGGCTTCGCCTCTATCTGCCCATCGGCGGTGCTATACTCGTCGGCGTCAGCCTGTGGCTGGCAAAAGGCCGGCGCCAATGGCGTTGAGCTTCACGGCTATCTTTGCTAGAGGCACGGCCATCCTCCACTGACGACGAAAGCTAAAGCCCATGATCCCGCGCTACTCCCGTCCGGAAATGGTGGCCATCTGGTCGCCGGAAACCAAGTTCCGCATCTGGTTCGAGATCGAGGCCCATGCCTGCGATGCGCTTGCCGAAATCGGCGTGATCCCGAAGGATGCCGCCCGCACGATCTGGGAAAAGGGCGGCGCTGCCACCTTCGACGTCGCGCGCATCGACGAGATCGAAGCCGTCACCAAGCATGACGTCATCGCCTTCCTGACGCACCTTGCCGAATTCGTCGGCCCGGACAGCCGCTTCATCCACCAGGGCATGACGTCGTCCGACGTGCTCGACACCTGCTTCAACGTGCAGCTCGTCCGCGCGACCGATCTGCTGCTTGCGGACCTCGACAAGCTGCTCGAAGCGCTGAAGCGCCGCGCCTTCGAACACAAGGACACGGTGACGATCGGCCGCTCGCACGGCATCCATGCCGAGCCAACCACCTTCGGCGTCAAGCTGGCGCTTGCCTATGCCGAGTTCGACCGCTGCAAGCAGCGCCTGCTGGCCGCGCGCGAGGAAGTCGCCACCTGCGCGATCTCCGGCGCCGTCGGCACCTTCGCCAACATCGACCCGCGCGTGGAAGAACACGTCGCCAAGGCGCTCGGCCTGAAGCCGGAACCGGTTTCGACCCAGGTCATCCCGCGCGACCGTCATGCCATGTACTTCGCGACCCTCGGCGTCATCGCCTCGTCGATCGAGCGCCTGGCGACGGAAATCCGTCACCTGCAGCGCACCGAGGTCCTCGAAGCCGAAGAGTATTTCTCGCCGGGCCAGAAGGGTTCGTCGGCAATGCCGCACAAGCGTAACCCGGTTCTGACCGAGAACCTGACGGGCCTTGCCCGCATGGTCCGCGCCTTCTCGGTACCCGCCATGGAAAACGTTGCCCTCTGGCACGAGCGTGACATTTCGCATTCGTCCGTCGAGCGCATGATCGGACCGGACGCGACGGTGACGCTCGACTTCGCGCTCGCTCGCCTGACCGGCGTGATCGACAAGCTGCTCGTCTACCCCGAGAACATGATCAAGAACATGAACAAGTTCCGCGGTCTCGTGCATTCGCAGCGCGTGCTGCTGGCGCTGACCCAGGCCGGCGTTTCGCGTGAGGATGCCTACCGCCTCGTGCAGCGCAACGCCATGAAGGTCTGGGAACAGGGCAAGGACTTCCTCGAAGAACTGCTGGCCGATACGGAAGTCCGCGCAGCGCTTTCCGAGGAAGACATCCGCGAGAAGTTCGATCTCGGGTACCACACCAAGCACGTCGACACGATTTTCAAGCGTGTCTTCGGCTGAGCCTGACAACGTGCGGGTCACGCGCCCGCGTTGCGTCTCATGAATATGCCCGCATTTGGCGCAGATCGCTCAAATGCGGGCATTTCTTTTAGCGCGATGTTCAGTGATCGCGTGCGACGATCTACTGCATGTCTCCTTAAATCGACCTCGATTTGGGGACGAAGACATGCAGCAAATTAAAGTGCTACAGCGACCTTTGCGCGTCTGATAAGACGCGCGGCGCTGTAGGCCGGTCAATTCAGGTTCGGGGAACACATGGCCTACAAGGACAGCACGGAGCGTACGGGGGTACGCACACAGACCAAGATCACCGGCATGGTCACCTGCAAGACCGGGTCAAGCAACGGCGTCGTCAAGGACCTTTCGGACGAAGGCATCTGCTTCCAGCTCTATTTCGACATCGGCGCCAGAACCGGACAGGAAGTGACGATCCGGAGCGAAGAACTGGGCTTCCTGACCGGCATGGTGCGCTGGTGCCGCGGCGACAGGATCGGCATCAAGCTCAATCTGTCGTCCAACACGGCGGCCCAGATATCGTCCTATTACAAGCACTTTCGCTAGACCGGTCGACGCCGACACCGTCAAGCGCCGCAAGTCAATTGACCTGCGGCGCTTTTCGCTTTGAGAGGTCGCGCCGATCTTCGCCGGGCGGCGCCAGGCCTATCGTGTACGGGGGCGCGGACCGGGTTCCACAATCTTGCGATAGAGATGCCATGTGGCATGGCCGAAGATCGGCATGATGACGGCGAGGCCGACGAAGATCGGGATCGATCCGATCACCAGGCCAGCCGCGATGATGAAGCCCCAGAGCGCAACGGGTACCGGATTGACCAGGGTCGCGCGGATCGATGTCTCGACTGCCGCGACCGCGCCGACGTCACGATCGATCAGCAACGGGAAGGATACGACCGTCGTCGACAGCACGATGACGGCGAAGACGAAGCCGACGGCATTGCCGACGAGGATCAGGTTCCAACCCTGCTCGGTACCGATGATGCCATTCCAGAAGGCGGTGATCGAAGCCGGCGGTTCGGCTCCGAAGATTTGTACGTAGAGCGCCTGGGCTACCAGCAGCCAGAGGATGAAGACCACGAAGAGCATGGCAGCGACGGCCATGATCGATGGCAAGGCCGGGGAGCGATGCAGGCGAAGCGCATGCGGCCATGAATAGTCCATACCGAGTTCACGCCGTCGGCTGATCTCGTAAAGGCCGATCGCCGCGATGGGGCCTATGAGGGCAAAGCCCGAGACCAGCGGATAAAGCAGCGGCAACATGTTCGCGCCGGCGCTCCAGGTGATCAGCACGACGCCGGCAATCGGGTAAATCAGGCAAAGGAAGACGTAATGCGACGGCTTCTCGCGAAAATCGTCAAATCCGAGACGCAGGGCGTCGAACACATCCGAGACGCCGATCTTTTTTATCCCGGGGTGGGCGACACTCGCGTCCGGCCCCGACAGAACATGGAATGTTGTCATGGCTCACACTCCTCAACGAACCCGAGCGGCCACGGAACAGCGATGCGACGAAACAAAGTCGCACCAACCGCGACCGTCACGCCGATTATACAGAAAATGAAGGCGCTGTCGCCTGCCGCATGTTTCATTGGATCGTCGCCGATTTCGGAGAAAACATGCATCACTTCCGAAATCTTGCCGCGACCATAGCGCCTCTCAAGTGGCCCGCGGCGCCGCGGGCCTTGACTTCGGCCGCTTTCAGCGCCACATCGCGGCGATCATGAAAGTATCCGACGCCCATATCCTCATCGTCCCTGGCTATACCAACTCCGGACCGGAGCACTGGCAGACCCGCTGGGAGCGCAAGATGTCCACCGCGCGCCGCGTCGAGCAGGCCGAGTGGGCAAAGCCCGTGCGCGAAGATTGGGTGGCGCGCATGGTCGAAGAGGTCAACGCCGCCGAGAAGCCGGTCGTCATCGTCGCCCATTCGCTTGGCGTCGCGACTGCGGTGCACGCCCTGCCCCATATCAACAAGCCGATCGCCGGCGCCTTCCTCGTCGCGCCACCGGACGTGGCCAATCCGACGATCCGCCCGAAACATCTGATGACGTTCGGCCCCTATCCGCGTGATCCCTTGCCGTTCCCGTCGCTGATGGTCGCGAGCCGCAACGATCCTTTCGGCTCCTACGATCACGCCGACGACATTGCCAACGCCTGGGGTTCGCTGCTCGTCGACGCCGGCGAATCCGGCCATATCAACACCGAGTCCGGACATGGTCCCTGGCCGGAAGGCACGATGGTGTTCGCCCAGTTCCTGAGCCGCCTGAAGCCCTGACCCTTCGGCGAGCTGGTTGATGGCCCCTTAATCCTGCAACTTCCCGTTAATCCGACGTTCATTGTCCGCCGTCATCATCGGTCGGCATGGCAGCGCGACTCGTCCTCGAAGGGGCGTCGAGCGCTGTAGAATCTTGATTTGCAGCCTGATTTCCGGCCCTCAGTGCCTTGGAATTTGCGGCCGCAAACGCTGGATATGGGATACGTGGCCGTCAACGAAGGTCTCACCAAAGGTGCGCGTGGTGCGCCGGCAAATTTGGATGTCCTCACGCAGGCCGCCCTGGAGCGCTTGCCGGCCGGGGCAATCATTGCCAATGATCTGGGCCGGATCATAACGACCAATGCGCGCGCCGGTGAATTGCTGCTAAGGACGCCAGCTTCGCTGCGGAGAGCCCTCCTCGGAGATCTCGTCCTGGATGAAGACCAGCCCCTGTTGCCGGGCCGGGATAGATTGCCGCCGGCGGCTACGTCGTGCACGACGCTCCGCTTCGAAAGCCTCTCCGGCCCCTTGCCGATGCTCGTCTCCTGGTCGCCGGTGTCTTTCGCCGAACAGGACGCCTTTTTCCTGCTGATGCTCCCGGTCCAAGATCTCGTCGACGAAATCGCCGGTCTGCGCAATGACGAAACCCGCTGGAAATATGCGCTCGACAGCGCGCTTGAAGGCGTCTGGGACCACGACTTCGAAACCGGTAACCTGTTTTACTCCACCACCTGGAAGCGGCTCCGTGGCCTGCCTGACGATGCCGAGGTCGACGGGACCCTTGAGACGTGGATCCAGAACGTCCATCCCGACGACCGCGCGCATGTGCGGGCCGCAATCGAGCGGCAGGATTCCGGCGAGGCTGTATTCAACACCTTCGAGTACCGCGAGCGCCACGCGGACGGGCATTGGGTTTGGATCGAGAGCCGCGGTGCGTCCGTTGGCTATTGGCCGGATGGCCGGCCCAGCCGCATCATCGGCACCGACACGGACATTACCGCCCGCAAGGAGGCGGAGGCGCGGCTCGAAGAGGTCTCGCGCCGCCTGAGACTCGCGCTCGACGTCTCGAAGATCGGCGTGTTCGACTTCAACCTCGACGCTGAGCGTGATGACTGGGACGAGCGCATGTTCGAGATCTACGGCCTCGATCCAAGCGACGGTCCGCCGAACTCCGAGGCTTGGGAAAACATGCTGCATCCCGACGACCGCGACAAGGCCATCGCCCGGACGATCGAAGGGATCGCCTCCGGCAAGCCCTACAGCAATGCCTTTCGAATCGTGCGGCCGGACGGCTCGATCCGGCATATCCGCTCCAATGCCGCGACCTATGTCGATCATCGCGGCACGCGAAAGCTCATCGGGGCGAATTGGGATGTCACCGAAGACGTCGCCTTGCAGGAGGAGTTGCGCCAGGCTCAGGCCTCCGCCGAGGCGCGCAACCGCGAGCTCGAGCAGGCGCGGGTCAGGATCGAATACAACGCCCTGCATGACTATCTGACGGATCTGCCCAACCGGCGCTACCTCGATCAGATGCTGGCGGAGAATGTCGCGGTCAACGCCATCCTGCATATCGATCTCGATCGTTTCAAGCAGATCAACGACACACTCGGGCACCAGGCCGGCGATGCCATGCTGAGCCACGCGGCAGCCATCCTTCGCGCGCATGCCCGACACGACGATTTCATTGCCCGGATCGGCGGCGACGAATTCGTCATTCTATGCCGCGGGGGACGAAACCTGCCGCAGCTCTCCGAACTCGCCGAGCGCATCGTCCACGCCTTCCGTCGCCCCATTCCCTATGAGGGCCAGCTCTGCCGCCTGGGCGCAAGCATCGGCATCGCCTGGAAAGGGCACGACGATTTCGATGCGAAGCAATTGTTGATGAATGCCGACATCGCGCTCTACCGGGCAAAGAGCCTCGGCCGCGACCGCGTCGAGGTCTTCTCCGAGCAGATCCAGACACAGATCCTGACGGCCAAGCGGATTGGCGACGACATCCGCCTGGCGATCGAGGAAGGGCAGTTCACGGTTTACTATCAGCCGCAGTTCGATGCGACTTCGCTCGAGATCACCGGCGTCGAGGCGCTGGTGCGGTGGAACCATCCGGAGCGCGGCGTGCTCGCGCCCTTCCACTTCCTGAAGGTCGCGGAGGAGATCAATGTCCTGCCGGCGATCGACCGCAAGGTCGTGGAGCTTGCCTATGCCGATTTTCAGTCGTGGCGGCAGGCCGGCTTCGCCATTCCCAAGATCTCAGTCAACATGTCGTCGCCACGCCTGCGCGATCCCGGCCTGATCGCCGACCTGCGGGATCTGCGGATTCCGCCTGGCGTCCTCTCGTTCGAATTGCTCGAATCCATCTTCCTCGACGATCCGGAGGATGAAATCGCCGAGACGATCTCGGCCCTCGGCGCTCTTGGCATCGAGGTGGAGATCGACGACTTCGGCACCGGGCACGCCTCGATCATCGGCCTGCTCAACCTCAACCCGGCGCGGCTCAAGATCGACCGGGCGCTGGTCGGGCCGATCACGGAGAGTGCGAAACAGGCCAAGCTCGTCCGCGCAATCATCGACATTGGCCATTCGCTCAACATCGAGGTCGTCGGGGAAGGCGTCGAGACCTGGGAGCATGCGGCAATGCTGCGCGATCTCGGCTGCGATGTGCTGCAGGGTTATGCGCTGGCCCGGCCGATGGACCGGCTGGAACTCGAGCGGCGCCTGCGGCGCGGATGGAAGCCGATCTTCGGCAAAGCCGACAGGTAGCCCGGCCCGATGGCCGGGCGGTCGCCGCGAGCGTGCTCGTCTATCAGCTGTTCTGTATCTGCTGGATCGCTTCGGCGAGAAGCTCGAGCATGCGCTTGCGGATTTGCTCTTCCGTTTGGGCAACCCCCGCGGCATCAAAATCCGCCTTGAGCTTGCGGATGATCTCTTCATGACCGGCACGCTCGAAGTCAGCGGTCACCACCTCCGCGGCATAGGCTTCGGCATCGGGCTTGCCGAGCAGGCCGGCAGCCCAGAGACCAAGCAGTCTGTTGCGGCGCGCCTCAGCTTTGAACTTCTGTTCTTCGTCCAGCGCAAACTTCGCTTCAAAGGCTTTTTCGCGATCCTGGATAGTGGTCATCGATTGATCTCCTTGAGAATTCGGTGCCTTGAACAGTTATCGCCATAACCAAAATGGAGGTCAAACTGAATTGCGTCGTTTTCGGGTTTCGCGACTTTCATGCTACCCTCTGCAAATCAGGGGGACGGAAAAGATACGCCGATTGTGAAATCCGTTCTTTTCAGCTATGGACCCCGGGAGATATTCCACGAGCGCGACCCAAGAGCGCCAACAACCACAGAGACAGAATCCATGAATCGTCGCCGCCGTATCTACGAGGGCAAGGCCAAGATCCTCTATGAGGGTCCGGAGCCGGGCACGCTCATCCAGTTCTTCAAGGACGACGCGACCGCCTTCAACAAGAAAAAACATGACGTCATCGACGGCAAGGGCGTGCTGAACAACCGCATTTCCGAGTACATCTTCACGCATCTCAACAAGATCGGCATCCCGACGCACTTCATCCGCCGCCTCAATATGCGCGAGCAGTTGATCAAGGAAGTCGAGATCATCCCGCTCGAAATCGTCGTGCGCAACGTCGCCGCCGGCTCGCTGGCCAAGCGCCTCGGCATCGAGGAAGGCACCGTCCTGCCCCGCTCGATCATCGAGTTCTACTATAAGGCCGACGCGCTCGATGATCCGATGGTCTCCGAAGAGCACATCACCGCCTTCGGCTGGGCAAGCCCCCAGGAACTCGACGACATCATGGCGCTTGCCATCCGCATCAACGACTTCCTTTCGGGCCTGTTCCTGGGCGTCGGCATCCAGCTCGTCGATTTCAAGATCGAGTGCGGCCGCCTGTTCGAGGGCGACATGATGCGTATCGTGCTGGCCGACGAGATCTCGCCGGATAGCTGCCGGCTCTGGGACATCGAGACTCGCGAGAAGCTCGACAAGGACCGCTTCCGCCGCGACCTCGGCGGCCTCGTCGAGGCCTACCAGGAAGTCGCCCGCCGTCTCGGCATCATGAACGAGAACGAACCTGTGCGCGGCACCGGTCCGGTTCTGGTGAAATAACTTCGGGGAAAATCAAAGTGATCAAGGCACGTGTAACCGTGACGCTGAAAAACGGCGTTCTCGATCCGCAGGGCAAGGCAATCGAAGGCGCTCTCGGCGCGCTCGGCTTCGACGGCATCGGCCAGGTCCGCCAGGGCAAGGTCTTCGATCTGCAGATCGAATCCGCAGACAAGGCCAAGGCCGAGGAAGACCTCAAGGCCATGTGCGAAAAGCTGCTCGCCAACACGGTGATCGAGAACTACAGCATCTCGTTCGCCTGATCTGCTTGAGGGTGCTGCCGATGTCGGCGCAAAGTCAGGATACGGCAGTATCGAAGTTCATGAGCTATATCCTGCGGCATGCGCCGCAGGAAGCCGGCCTGAAACTCGATGCTCAGGGCTGGGTCGCCTTTTCTGATCTGGCTGCAGCCGTAAGGGCACGTTTCGGCATCGGCGACGAGGATTTGCTGCGGATCATCGAGCAAAATCCGAAGCAGCGTTTTACGCTGGCCGGCGAACGCATAAGAGCGGCCCAGGGCCACAGCGTCACGATCGACATCGGGCTTGAGGCTCGGGTGCCGCCCAAGGCGCTGTATCACGGCACCCAGGCGGACAAGGTCACTGCCATCCTGAATGTCGGTCTCTTGAAGATGGATCGCCAGCATGTGCATCTGTCGACCGACCGGATGACAGCGGAAACCGTTGCGAAGCGCCGGCGCGGCCAGTCGGCGATACTGAAAATAGATGCCGAGCACATGCATTTGGACGGCGGGGTATTCTTCCTGTCGGAAAACGGTGTATGGCTCACCGAAACTGTAAAGCCAGATTACATCTCGCCGCTAACGGAGACAGAGATATGAAGTCAGCCGTCGTCCAGCTTCCGGGCCTCAACCGCGACCGCGACATGATCGCGGCCCTCACCAAGATTTCCGGCAAGGCTCCGGTCACCGTCTGGCAGACGGAGACCGACATTCCGGATGTCGATCTGATCGTCATTCCCGGCGGCTTCTCCTATGGCGACTATCTGCGCTGTGGCGCGATCGCGGCGCGCATGCCGGTCATGCAGGCGATCAAGGCCAAGGCGGAAAAGGGCGTCAAGGTTCTCGGCGTCTGCAACGGCTTCCAGATCCTCGTCGAGGCCGGCCTCCTGCCCGGCGCGCTGATGCGCAACGCCTCGCTCAAGTTCGTCTGCCGCGAGATCAAGCTCGAAGTGGTCAATGCCGAGACCGACTTCACCCGCGCCTATTCGAAGGGCCAGATCATCCGCTCGCCGGTCGCCCACCATGACGGCAACTATTTTGCCGACGCCGAGACGCTGAAGACGATCGAAGGCAACGGCCAGGTGGTGTTCCGCTATGCCGAAGGCACCAACCCGAACGGCTCGATGAACGATATCGCCGGCGTGATGAATGCCGGGGGCAACGTGCTCGGCATGATGCCGCATCCGGAAAACCTGATCGAAGCGGCACATGGCGGCTCTGACGGCCGCGGTCTCTTCGCATCGGCGCTCGAAGTAATCGCCGCTTAACCATCCGGCTGATAGAAGGCATCTCCGACCCATCCCCAAATGCGATCGAGACCGTCGATGCCTTCATTCTTCCCTGGACGCCTGACCGGCCTCGCCTGTGCGACGCTTGGCCTGACCCTGCTCGCAGCCTGCCAGTCGCCAAAGCCGCCGGCGCCAAGCCCGAATACGGCCGCGCTGCCGACGATGGAGCGCGTGGCGCTTGGTGCCAACAGCTGCTGGTTCAAATCGGGCGATCCGGAGTTCAAGTCCTATCGCCTGGCGCCCGAGCTCAATTCCTTCTCCGGCCGCCCCCGCGTTCTGATCGTGCCGCGCAAGTCGCCGGAGGCCCGACCGCTCGCCGTTGTTCAGGCCGAGGGTAACCCGGCACGCCTGCAGGCCTTCGGGCCGTTGATGAGCGAACCGGTCGGCACGCGCATGGCCACCGATATCAAGCGCTGGGCCGCCGGCGGCCAGGGCTGCAAATAGCCCCAAGGCGAATTGTCGAATCGATGCAAGGGCCGGCCGTCCTGAGGGCGCCGGCCCTTGGTGTATTGTCCGTCAGTCGTTTCCGACCCAATAAGGTAAAGCATGCCGTTGTCGCAAAACGGTTGCGCAGCTTTGTCGACATTCTCAGCGCCAGAACGGCACAGCCGACTCCCGGCGCGCATCCTTCGCGGAAACGCCGATATCCTTAAGTTGCCAGTCGCTCATTTCCCCGAGGGCCAGACGGCCGCGCCGCTTCGCCGCCAGTTCGCAATAAAAACCCCAAAGTCGCCTAAGCACGCTCTCGCGCTGTTGCGAATAATCGCCGCCCAGCAATGCGCTGCTGCACGCGACGGACTTAGCACCCGGGCGGGACAAACAAATTGTATCGATTGTACTCATTGATAACCCCAATGCAGCGATTGCTATCGTTGTCTTGGTGATAATTGACATATTTCGCGCTGTAACCTAAAGAATTGTCACTATGACAAATTGGCTCCCGGACATTCAGCAGGGTCACGGTCCGCTCTATGCGCGGATTGCCGACCAGATCGAACAGGCAATCGGCAGTGGCGCCCTTCCCGTCGGCGCCAAATTGCCACCCCAGCGCAACCTCGCCTACGATATCGGCGTGACAATCGGTACGATTGGGCGCGCCTACAACATCGTGCGCGAACGCGGACTGGTGAGCGGCGAAGTCGGCCGCGGCACCTATGTGCTCGATCATCCCGAGAGCCGCCCGCCGGAACAGGCGGATCCGCTGACGACCTCTCTCGCCGGCACCCGGCCGCTCGTGGCACCTGCCGGAAAATTGCGATTTGACAGCACGGCGGCACCTGATATCGGCCAAGGCACGGTGTTGAGCGAGTTGCTTGGCGAAATCAGCCACGACCACCATGCGGACATTGCAAGCTACGCACGCAACTTTCCGGACCATTGGTTCGAGGCGGGTTGCCTGTGGCTGGCGCGCGGCGGCTTCCGCCCGAAGCCGGAAAACATCGTGCCGACGCTCGGTGCCCATGCGGCCGTCGTCGCGGTCATCACTGCGGTCACGGCGCCCGGCGACCGCATCGCTTTCGAGACGCTCACCTATTCGCAGGTGAGTCGCAGCGCCGGCCTCGTCGGCCGCCGCACGACGCTGGTCGAATCCGACGAGTTCGGCATGATCCCGGAGGATTTCGAGCGCGTCTGCGCCCAACAGCATCCGAAGCTCGCCTTCCTGATGCCGAGCGCACAGAACCCGACCGTCGCCGTCATGCCGCTTGCCCGCCGCCAGGCGATCGCCGAGATCGCCCGCAAATATGGCGTCTGGCTGGTGGAGGACGATCTCTATGGTGCGATGACCGGTGATCAGACGCCGCTCTTGGCTGAGCTTGCGCCGGAACGCACCTTCCTGGTCGGCGGTCTTTCTAAGTCGGTGGCAGCCGGTGTTCGCGGCGGCTGGGTCGCCTGCCCTCCGCATTTCAGCCAGCGCATCCGCATTGCGCACAAGATGGTGAGCGGCGGCCTGCCGTTCATCCTGGCTGAGCTTTGCGCACGGCTCGTGCTTTCCGGCTCGGCTGCAATCCTGCGCAGCAAGGGCATCGAAGAGGTGCGTGCCCGCGAGGCGATGGCTCGCGAAATCTTCGAGGGCATCGAGTTCACCTCGCACCCCTGCATTCCGTTCCTCTGGATGAAGTTGCCGGATCCGTGGCTCTCCGGCACGTTCAAGCAAGCGGCACTGCAGGAAGGCGTGCTCGTCGATGACGAGGACGAGTTCAAGGGCGGACGCACCGACCGCGTCTTCCATCGGATTCGCATCGGCTTTTCCTCGCCGCCGGACCGGGCCCAGGTGAGCGCAGGTTTTCAGACGCTGAAGCGGCTGCTCGACAGCGGGCGCGCCGGTTACGACAGTTTCGAGTAACTATGAAAATCGACGGGGTGACTTTCGTGCAAGGTTGCGCAACATACTACTTTAGCAGTTTTGCGCACATGATTCGCTCGTAAGGATTCCGCATGCCGCTACCCGTCAACGCCGCCTCGTCGCTTCGCCTCGCCTATCTTCTTCTCGCTACGACCACGTTGACCATCGCCGCACCGGCCTTTGCTGCGGATGGCGTTTTCGATGAGATGCGCTTCGGCGTCACGACGTCGATCGCTTCCGGCGACAAGCAGGAGGACGGGGTGTTTCCGTCGTTCACCGTGTATTTCGATCCGCTCGATGCCGATGGGGCGATCGACCTCGGCGAAAAGCTGCTGCGGCCGCGCATCCATGCGGGCGCAGCGGTTGCGACGTCGTCCAACGGCGTCAATCAGGCCTATGCCGGTTTGAGCTGGACCTTCGACATGACGAAGCGCCTGTTCGTCGAGTTCGGCGCCGGCGGTACGGTTCATGACGGCGACCTCGACAATCCGAATGGTTCCGGGCCGGAGCTCGGCTGCCGCTTCCTCTTCCGCGAATACGCCGCTGCCGGTGTCCGTCTCGATGAGCACTGGAACGTCTCGGCAACCGTGGAACATGCTTCGCATGCCAATCTGTGCGACGGTCCGAACAATGGCTTGACACGCGCCGGCCTCGCGCTCGGTTACAAGTTCTGACGGCGGCCGCCGCACGAGCCTTCGGGAAAGCTCTCTCCACGGGCGTCAGCCGCTGTTGATCGCCCGTATTTTTCTGTCGCGCCGCGCCGCAGCATAGGCTAAAGAAGCCGCAAAGCGCCCCCTGTTTCTGTTGCGGTTCGCACGCGCCATATTCCTCTTAAGTGAATTGCGCGCCGCCCGAAGGATTTGACGGTCGACGATGACGATTTCCAACACCCGCCCCATCACCCCGGACCTCATCGCATCGCACGGGCTGAAGCCCGACGAATACGAGCGCATCCTGAGCCTGATCGGGCGCGAGCCGACCTTTACCGAACTCGGCATCTTCTCGGCGATGTGGAACGAGCACTGCTCCTACAAGTCTTCGAAGAAGTGGCTGCGCACGCTGCCGACCAAGGGACCGCGCGTCATCCAGGGCCCGGGCGAAAACGCCGGCGTCGTCGACATCGATGACGGCGACTGCGTCGTCTTCAAGATGGAGAGCCACAACCACCCATCCTATATCGAGCCCTACCAGGGTGCCGCGACCGGCGTCGGCGGCATCCTGCGCGACGTCTTCACCATGGGCGCGCGCCCGGTTGCGGCGATGAACGCGCTTCGCTTCGGCTCGCCGGATCATCCGAAGACCCGCCACCTGGTTTCGGGCGTCGTTGCCGGCGTCGGCGGTTACGGCAACTCCTTCGGCGTTCCGACCGTCGGCGGTGAGGTCGAGTTCGACGCCCGCTACAACGGCAACATCCTCGTCAACGCCTTTGCCGCCGGCCTCGCCAAGAGCGACGCTATCTTCTATTCCAAGGCCGAAGGCGTCGGCCTTCCGGTCGTCTATCTCGGCGCCAAGACCGGCCGTGATGGTGTCGGCGGCGCGACCATGGCGTCCGCCGAGTTCGACGAGTCGATCGAAGAGAAGCGCCCGACCGTTCAGGTCGGCGACCCCTTCACCGAAAAGTGCCTGCTCGAAGCCTGCCTCGAACTGATGCAGACCGGCGCCGTCATCGCCATCCAGGACATGGGTGCAGCCGGCCTTACCTGCTCGGCGGTCGAAATGGGCGCCAAGGGCGACCTCGGCATCGAGCTCGATCTCGACAAGGTGCCGGTGCGTGAAGAGCGCATGACCGCCTACGAAATGATGCTGTCGGAAAGCCAGGAGCGCATGCTCATGGTGCTGGAGCCCGCCAAGGAAGAGGTTGCCAAGGCGATCTTCGTCAAGTGGGGCCTCGATTTCGCGATCGTCGGCAAGACCACCGACGACCTACGCTTCCGCATCCTGCACCAGGGCGAACAGGTCGCCGATCTGCCGATCAAGGAACTGGGTGATCAGGCACCGGAATATGACCGCCCCTGGACCCCGGCAAAGACCCCTGCTCCGCTGGCAACCAACGACATCCCGGCTGCCGATGTCGCAGACGCGCTCGTCAAGCTCGTCGGTTCGGCCAACAACTCGTCGCGCCGCTGGGTCTACGAGCAGTACGACACGCTGATCCAGGGCAACTCGCTGCAGCTTCCCGGCGGTGACGCCGGCGTCGTCCGCGTCGAGGGCCACGCCTCCAAGGCGCTCGCCTTCTCGTCCGACGTGACGCCGCGTTATGTCGAGGCGGATCCTTACGAAGGCGGCAAGCAGGCCGTCGCCGAGTGCTGGCGCAACCTGACGGCAACCGGCGCGCTACCGCTGGCGGCCACCGACAACCTCAATTTCGGCAACCCGGAGCGTCCGGAGATCATGAGCCAGTTCGTCCATGCGATCAAAGGCATCGGCGAAGCCTGCACGGCGCTCGATTTCCCGATCGTCTCCGGCAACGTCTCGCTCTACAACGAGACCAACGGTCAGGCGATCCTGCCGACCCCGACGATCGGCGGGGTGGGCCTGATCAAGGACTGGTCGAAGATGGCGCGCATCCGCTTCGCGGCGGAAGGCGAGACGATCCTGCTCGCCGGCGCGCCGGAAGGCCTCGGTTCGCACATCGCCCAGTCGGTCTACATGCGTGACATCCATGGCCGCACCGACGGTCCGGCGCCGCATGTCGATCTCGCCCACGAGCGCAAGGTCGGCGACTTCGTCCGCGGCCTGATCGTCGACGGCCTTGCGACGGCCGTGCACGACTGCTCGTCGGGTGGCCTGGCGCTTGCCGTCGCCGAAATGGCGATGGCCTCGGGCATTGGCGCTACCGTCGACACGGTTGCCGGTCACGACCCGATTGCGACCTTCTATGGCGAAGACCAGGGCCGTTACGTCGTCACCGTTGCTGCCGGCGCGCTCGACGCGGTTGCAGCACGGGCGAAAGCCGCTGGCGTCTCGCTCCCGGTCATCGGCAAGACCGGCGGCGATGCCGTCAAGCTCGGCGACGCCGGGGCGGTTCCGGTCGCCGATCTGCGTGCTGCCCACGAAGCCTGGTTCCCGGAGTTCATGCAGGGCGACCTCGCGCCGGAGAACTGAGACAGGAACAGCGCCATCACGGCGGATGATTTTCCGGACGCGCCATGTTCGATTGGAACGACCTGAAATATTTTCTCGCCGTGGCGCGCACCGGCTCTACGCTTGCCGCTGCACGTAGCCTCAGGGTCAATCAGACGACCGTCGCTCGCCGGATCGATGCTCTTGAGCGCGGTCTCGGCCTTGCCCTCTTCGTGCGCCTCCCGAACGGTTATCGCCTGACGGAGCGCGGGGAAGCGACCATCGCGCTCGCCGAACAGGTCGAGCAAGGCGCGAGCACGCTGGCCGACACCGCACGCGGGTGGAACCGGGCGATCGCCGGAACCGTGCGTGTGACCACGACGGAGATTCTTGCGATCGACGTGGTGGCGCCGCTGGTCTCCGAACTGCGCAGCCAGCACCCGTCATTGTCCATTGAATTGATCGCCGATGATCGCAGGCTCGATCTGTCGCGCGGTGAAGTGGATGTCGCGCTGCGCGTCGGCTCCTGCCCGGAAGAGCCGGGCATCGTGCGGCGCCGGCTTGCGACCAGCGTGTGGGCACTTCATTGCGCCAAATCCTACGCCGCGCGCCACGGCTTGCCCGGCGCCATCACCGACCTCGGCCGACATGAGATCGTCGGCGGCACCGGCGGCCTCGCGGGATTGGGACCTCTCATCGCCTTGCGGAAAGCGGCACCTGACGCCTCGATCGGGATCCACTGCAATTCCGTGCCCAATCTGATCGCGGCGGTCCGCTCCGGGGTCGCCGTTGGCCCGCTTCCGTGCTGGGCCGCTTCCGCGGACGACGACTTGCTGCGCTGTCCCATTCCCGAACTCGAGGCCCGTTCGGATATCTGGCTCCTCTATCACGAAAGCCTGCGCGAGAGCCCGCACGTGCGGCTGTTCCGCGAAGCGGTGACGGCTCGCTTCGAAGCCGTTCGCCACCGGTTCGAGGGCCTAGGCGGTTTCTGACCTATCTTCCGTTGCGGCCGGACAATGGCTCGCCGAGCCTGGAAAGCCCAGTTGCCGCGCCTGCGAGCCGCCGTCCCGTGCGCCCCAACGCCGGGCGATCTTGCCGTCGGCGAGCTCGAACCATTCGATCGCCTGCAGCTCGTAGGAACGGCCGGTCGGTTGCTCGAAGTCTAGAAACGGCCCGGTCCATTTGCCGCTTTCGCGCAGGCGAACCACGACGGTGTCGCCGTCGGCAACCATGGACAGGACCTCCAGCCTCATGTTCAGCCCATGATGAAGGTCGTGCCAGACGCGTGCCGCAAAATCGAAGGCACCGGCGCCCACCACTCCCTGGATCTCCGCGTCGGCGGTAAAGAGCGGGCGCAACGCCTCGATGTCCCCCGCATTCATCGCCTGCACATAGGCTTTGACCGTCGCCCTGTTCGCCTGATCTCGTGGCATATGACCTCCCTGCCGGCGCCCGGCACATCGGCACGGGCGCTGTTGAAATGACGGGGCGGCAATGGCCTTTCGCCTCGTCTTGCCGCCCCGTCGCGCATTAGAGAGGAACCCGCATTTCGCTGCTATCAGCTTTGTCGCAGCGACCCTCTGCAGATTTGCAGAACGGCGATTGCTGTCGACACCTCGTTGCTGCTCACCTGATTCAGCATTTGCGTTCCGCCCCTGAATCGTGGTTCCCTGATAGTATGGAGCGGTGCAGGCGACGCTGCCGGCACTGCAGAAAAACAAGGAGTTGGCGTATCATGCCCATGACACCAGGCGACATCGAAGACATGATCAAGGCCGGGATTCCCGGTGCCAAGGTCACGATCCGCGATCTGGCCGGTGACGGCGACCACTATGCCGCCGAAGTCGTGGCCGAAGCGTTTCGCGGCAAGACCCGCGTGCAGCAGCACCAGATGGTCTACAATGCGCTCAAGGGCAACATGGGTGGTGTTCTGCACGCCCTCGCCCTGCAGACAAGCGCGCCGGAGTGAGCCGGAATGGCTGATCTGATCAAGGAACTTGTCAGCGGCGTCGTTGACAGCGCGCTGAAGGAAATCCTCAAGAAGACCGGCGTCAAGCGAACTTCGACCAAGCGGACAAAGCGCCGGGCACGGACAACCTCGTCCGCCGGCGGCGGTATCCTCGGGGATATCCTCGAGGCGGCCATTCGTAAACCGGCGAAGAAGCAGGTCAGCCGTCGTCGAACGGCCGCGGCCCGCAGCAAGACCCGGCGCCGCACGGCCTGACGACTGCATGTTTCCTTAATTCCTAGCCGATTTAAGGATAAACATGCAGCAGATCATGGTGCTGCAGCGATCTTTCCGCGTCTGGTACGGCGCGTGAAGCGGTAGTGGTAATAAAACCACATCTTGAGGACCATCAATATTTGTTGCGATTGGGTGGTGAAAATCACCGATATGCATGCTATCTAAGACCCAATCGATATCCGGCCCTTGAAGCCGGCGCAGGAAGGAAGACAAGATGAGCGGAATTCACGAATTCATCGACAACGAAGTCAAGACGAACGATGTGGTACTCTTCATGAAGGGTACGCCGCAGTTCCCGCAGTGTGGCTTCTCCGGTCAGGTGGTCCAGATTCTCGATTACATCGGCGTCGACTACAAGGGCATCAACGTGCTCGCCGATGCGGACCTGCGCCAGGGCATCAAGGATTACTCCAACTGGCCGACGATCCCGCAGCTCTACGTCAAGGGCGAATTCGTCGGCGGTTGCGACATCGTGCGTGAAATGTTCCAGGCCGGCGAGCTGCAGTCGCACCTCGAGGCGCAGGGCATTGCCGTCAAGGGCGCCGTCGCCTGATCTAAGGACGCCTCGTCCCGATCCATCGGAGAAGGCGGGCAACCGCCTTTTTTGATTCCGGCCGTACTTCCGGATTGCCTAATTTTCGTTGTCCTTCTGAAGGCCTTGCGCGTGCGGTTCGCGCAGGTGCCGCCAAGATACGTTCAGAGCGTGCTTCCTTCATGAACGCATTCCAGCGTTCGAGTGTGGAGCGAAGGGTCGGGGCCCGGCCTGTCATGAATCGGTTGCGATCGTTCGGCATAAGCTGCCTGCGAGAGGCTCTCGCCTCGCCCTTTGGCGCCGGAAAGTCCGGTTCCCTGCCCGTCGACGCTTCCCTTGCTTCATGCCGGCCCGGTCCGCGCGGTTTCAAATCGCCCCGGCTGCCCCCGCTCGAGATTTGAAAAGCCAGTCGGCATGACGCCAACCGGCACCTTCTTTTCCGGATCTCTCCGGATCAACCTGTTCCGCTTGCGCCCCGTGCGCCGTTAGGACTTTTTGAAAATGACAAGCACGACCAACGACGACGCCCTGCCAGGCCTCAGCAAATCTCAGTTCATCGCGCTGATGGCCATGCTGATGGCGACCAACGCGATCTCGATCGACATCATGTTGCCCGGTCTGCAGGAGATCGGCGCCAGCCTCGGCGTTGCCTCTGAAAATGAGCGGCAATACATCATCACCGCCTATCTGCTCGGCATGGGCGTGGCGCAGCTGTTCTTCGGCCCCCTTTCGGATCGCTTCGGGCGCAAGCCGTCGCTTCTCGCCGGCCTCATTCTCTACGCCGTCTGTGCGTTGGCGATCGCAATCGTGCCGAGCTTCGGCCTCCTGCTGGCGCTGCGCTTCGTACAGGGCGCCGGTGCTGCGGCCACGCGCGTCATCACCATCTCGATCGTCCGTGACGTCTATGGCGGCCGGCAGATGGCAGAGGTGATGTCGCTGGTCATGATGGTCTTCATGATCGTGCCGGTCATCGCCCCCTCGATCGGCCAGCTCATCATCAGCCTTACCGAGTGGCACATGATCTTCGTGGTCGTCGCGCTCTATGCCGTGATGAACATTGCGATCGTCTCCTCAAAACTCGGCGAGACGCTCGATCCGGCCCATCGCCGCGATTTTACGCCGTCGGTCATACTCAGCGGATTTCGTATCGTGCTGACGAACCGGCTGTCGCTGCTCTATACGCTTGCGACCTCCGTCATTCTCGGCGCGCTTTTCGGCTTCATCAATTCGGCGCAGCAGGTGCTCGTCGGCGTCTACGACCTCGGCGTGTGGTTTCCGCTTGTCTTCGCGGCATTTGCCAGTATGATGGCGGTCGCTTCCTTCACCAATTCCCGCCTCGTCCGCCGCTTCGGCATGCGGCCGTTGTCCCATGCGGCACTCATCGGCTTCACGCTGGCGAGCTTCATCTGGATGTCGGCCTCGCTCTATGCGCCGCTGCCCTTCCCGGTCTTCGTGGTCCTCTACTGCGCCACGATGTTCCAGTTCGGGCTGATCGCGCCGAACTTCAACGCCATGGCCATGGAGCCCCTCGGCCACGTTGCCGGCACAGCCTCCTCGGTACTCGGTTTCACGCAGACGATCGGAGGAAGCGTGATCGGCGCTGTCATCGGCCAGTTGTTCGATGGAACCGCGACACCTCTTGCAACCGGCTACTTCACCGTCGCCGTAATCGGTCTCGTTTTCGTTTTCATCGCCGAAGGCGGCAAGCTCTTCAAACCACACCATCAGCCGGCCGGCTGATCGCTACAGCGAGGCGTGTCTCATCGACTCGAAAAGATCGCTGTAGCGCTTTGAAATGCTGCATGTTTTGTCCCTATCGGGGACGCCTCCAGGAAACATGCAGTCGAGCCGGCCAGTCTTTTTCAAGATTGAATTTACGGGTTTCCCAATGTCCACCATCACCAATCAATCCGAACATATCGACGGAGTTTCCGGAGCAGAGCGCCTCAACATGGGCCTCTTCGAATTCATCATCACCATCGCCGTCATGACGGCGAGTGTTGCGATCGCCATCGACAGCATGCTGCCGGCGCTACCGGCCATTGGCCAGTCCTTGAACGTCGCCAGCACCAACGACAGCCAGTTGGTGATCGGTGTCTTCTTCCTCGGCTTCGGCATTTCGCAGATCTTCTTCGGCAGTCTTTCCGATGCCTTCGGCCGCCGCAAGGTGCTGCTCGGCGGCCTTGCCTTCTTCACCGCGTCGATGTTTGCGGCTGCCCTCACCGAAAGCTTCGAGACGCTGCTTGTCCTGCGCTTCATCCAGGGCATCGGTGCTGCCGCAATCCGCATCACCACCATGGCGATCGTGCGCGACTGCTTCGGCGGCCGCGAGATGGCGCGCGTCATGTCCTATGTAATGATCGTCTTCATGATCGTGCCGATCGTTGCGCCCTCGATCGGCCAGCTCGTGATCCTCTATGCCAACTGGCACTGGATCTTCATCCTGATCGGCGTCATCGGCGCGGTCCTGTTCGCCTGGGCCCTGTCCCGCATGAAGGAGTCCCTGCCCCGCGAGGAGCGTATGCCGCTCTCCGTTGGCGCCGTCGCTTCGGGTTTCAAGACCGTTCTCACCAACCGCATCACCTGCGGCTACATGATCGGCATGACGCTTTTCACCGCGGTCATCTGCGCCTACATCGTCACGGTCCAGCAGATCTTCGGCGAGGTCTACGGCCTCGGTGACTGGCTGCCGATCGCTTTCGCCGGCACGGCCGGCGGCATTGCGGTGGCGAACTTCGCCAACGGCTTCTTCGTCCGCAGCTTCGGCATGCGCCGCATCTCGCACGTCGCGATGATGCTGTTCACGCTGATCTCGGTCGCAGGCTTCGTGATGTCGCTATCCGGCACGCCGGCTTTCGTCGTCAGCTACCTGATGTTCTCGGTGCTCCTGATGTTCTTTGCGGTGATCGCGACGAACTTCACCGCGATCAGCCTGGAACCGATGGGGCACCTCGCAGGCACAGCGACGGCGATCACCGGCTTCGTCTCCACCACGGGCGGAGCTTTGATCGGCGGCGCCGTCGGCCAACTCTTCAACGGCACGCTGCAGCCGCTCTTCGGCGGTTTCGCCCTCTTTGGCATCCTGACGATCCTGGCGACGCTCTGGGCGGAGAAGGGCAAGCTCTTCACCCATCCCGGCGACAAGGATGTCGCCATGGATCACGGTGGCCACATGTAACTGCAGCGCCGCGCGTCGCTTGAGATGCGCAAAAGGTCACTTTCAGTTGCCGCATGACATGAAAAGGCCCGCCCGGAACGATCCCGGGCGGGCCTTTTGATTCAGGATCGGCTGTCGAAATCAGACCGTGAAGACCTCGCGGCGAAGCGTCTCCCAGCTTTCCTTGTCGGTCGCGAGCAGCAGTCCGCCATTGAGATGCGCCGGCAGGTAGGGCGAACCGTCAAAGCGGGCGGCATGGGCACCGGCCTCCTGCGCGATCAACGTTCCCGCCAGGTGATCCCAGGGCATCAGCTTCTGGTACATCAGGAAGTGGATGTGACCGGCGGCGAAGATACGGTACTCGTGGGCGGCGCAGCGGTAGCTGGTGGCCATGCGGACCTTCGCCATATTGGCCATGACTTCGCGCCGTGCTTCCTGCTTGTAGAAGCCTGTCGATGCAACCCCGACCATGGCTTCGAGCGGCACGCCGGCCGTGACCGAGAGACGCTCCTGCGATCCATCCGGACGGCACATCCAGGCGCCAGAGCCTTTCTCGGCGATCGCCCAGTCGTTGCCGAGCGGATCATAGATGATGCCGGCGACCGTCTCACCCTTCGAGACGACGCTTGCCATAACGCCGAAGAGCGGCAGGCCCGCGGCGAAGTTGAAGGTGCCGTCGATCGGGTCGATGACCACGGCGAGATCGGCATCGGTGAGCTTGTCGAGCAGCGCCGGATCGGCCGCAACCGATTCTTCGCCGACGAACAGAGCGCCCGGAGCCACCTCCTCGATACGCGACTTCATCAGCCGCTCCGCGGCCTCGTCGCCTTCGGTCACGAGATCGATCGCCTCCGTCTTCATCCGGACGTCGTCTGCCCCGAGATTGCGGAACCGCGGCAGGATCTCTTTGACCGCCGCCTCCTGCATGAGGTTGGCAAGGCCGGCGATATCGACGGAATGGCTCATTCTTTGGGCTCCGGAGCGAGGGACAGGAAATCGAACAGCTTGGGATCGAGCAGATGCGACGGGTTCACGTGGCCGAGCGCGCGTAGCATCGTGTCCTTGCGGCCGGGCATGCGCCGCTCGATATCGGAGAGCATCGCCTTCATCGCGTTGCGCTCGAGGCCGTCCTGCGAGCCGCAGAGATCGCAGGGGATGATCGGGAACTCCATGGCCGCAGCAAACTTGGCGAGATCGTCCTCGGCCGCATAGGCGAGCGGACGGAGCACCATCAGGTCGCCCTCGTCGTTGAGAAGCTTTGCCGGCATCGAGGCGAGCCTCCCGCCGTGGAAGAGGTTCATGAAGAAGGTTTCGAGAATGTCCTCGCGGTGGTGGCCGAGCACCAGCGCGTCGCAACCCTCCTCCCGAGCGATGCGGTAGAGATTGCCGCGGCGCAGCCGCGAACAGAGCGAACAGTAGGTGGCTCCCGTCGGCACCTTCTCCTTCACGATCGAATAGGTGTCGCGGTACTCGATGCGATGCTTGACGCCGATCGACTGCAGATATTCCGGCAGGATGTGCTTCGGGAAGTTCGGCTGCCCCTGGTCGAGATTGCAGGCGATGAGTTCCACCGGCAGCAGCCCGCGCCATTGCAGGTCCATCAACAGCGCCAGCAGGCTGTAGCTGTCCTTGCCGCCGGAAAGGCCGATCAGCCAGCGCTTCGCCCCCTTCAGCATGCCGAAATCGTCGAGCGCCTGGCGGGTCTGGCGAAGGAGCCGCTTGCGCAGCTTGTTGAACGAGACGGAGGACGGCATGCGGCTGAACAGCGGATGTGTGCCGGCGTCGAACTCGCCCTCATCGAAAGCGGTTTCGGCCTGATCTTGCGACGCGTTGAGCGAAAGGTCCATGGCGGGGATCCTGTGCGGCAGGCGCGGGCGCAACCGGCGCCCGGCAAATCTTGGGCCAGCACTTGCCCACTCCGGCCGTCAAGATCAAGGGAAATCGGCCGGATGAAGGAGACTGACGGAGACGGAGCTCGTTCTAGGGGCCGAACACCGACCAGCCGGTGCGCGCCGCGAGCATTTCGAGCGCCAGCGAGCCGAGCAGCGAATTGCCGTTTTCATTGAGCCCCGGCGACCAGACGGCAACGGACGCCTTGCCCGGTGCCACCGCCAGAATGCCGCCGCCGACGCCGCTCTTTCCGGGCAGGCCGACGCGGTAGGCAAAGTCGCCCGAGCCGTCATAGTGGCCGCAGGTGAGCATCAGCGCGTTGATGCGTCGTGCCCGCTGGCGCGAGACGACGTTGTGACCCGTCAGCGGATTGCTGCCGCCGGCGGCCAGGAACAGCCCGGCCTTGGCCAACTGGCTGCACGTCATCGAAAGCGCGCAATGGTGGAAATAGACGCCGAGCACATGCTCTACCGGATGGTCGAGCCGGCCATAGGAACGCATGAAATTGGCAAGTGCGAAGTTCCGGTAGCCCGTGGCCGTCTCGGAGCGCGCCACTTCGTGATCGATGACGATCTGGTCGTCGTCGGCAAGGTAGCGGATGAACTGCACGATCTCGCCGATCAGTTCCCGCGGCGTATGACCCGCGAGGATCAGGTCGCTGATGGTAATGGCGCCGGCATTGATGAAGGGATTGCGCGGCTTTCCGCCCTCATGCTCGAGCTGGACGATCGAATTGAACGCCGAGCCGGACGGCTCGCGGCCGACACGGTGCCAGATGTTCTCACCGTGCTTGCCGAGTGCCAGCGTCAGCGTGAAGACCTTGGAGACGCTCTGGATCGAAAACGGCACTTCTGCGTCGCCGACCCGATGCACCTTGCCATCGGTCGTTACGATCGCCATGCCGAAATGTTTGGGGTCGACGCGCGCGAGCTGCGGGATGTAGTCGGCAACCCTGCCCTGGCCGAACCTCGGGCTCAGCTCCTGATGGATATCCTCGATGATCGCCTGCAGGTCCTGCGGAGCGTTCTGCTCGGGCATCGGCTTCCCTCTCACTCATCGCCTGTTGAAGGGATGAAATCGCGCCATGGACGGCAGCGCAACGGTGACCGCCGCCGACAAAAAAACCGCCCGTTTCCGGGCGGTTTTCGATACGTCACAAGGCGTAAGCCCCGGATTAACGCGAATAGAATTCGACGACCAGGTGCGGTTCCATGACGACCGGGTACGGAACGTCGGAGAGAACCGGAACGCGGACATAGGTCGCAACCATCTTGTTGTGGTCGACTTCGATGTAGTCCGGAACGTCGCGCTCAGCGAGCGAAACCGATTCCAGAACGGTCACGAGCTGCTTGGACTTTTCCTTGACTTCGATGACGTCGCCCGGCTTGCAACGGTAGGAACCGATGTTGACGCGGACGCCGTTAACCTTGACGTGGCCGTGGTTGACGAACTGACGGGCAGCGAAGACCGTCGGAACGAACTTGGCGCGGTAGACGATCGCGTCGAGGCGCGACTCGAGCAGGCCGATCAGGTTTTCCGGGGTGTCGCCCTTGCGGCGGGCAGCTTCAGCGAAGATCGCGCGGAACTGCTTCTCGCGGATGTCGCCGTAGTAGCCCTTCAGCTTCTGCTTGGCGCGCAGCTGTACACCGAAGTCCGAGAGCTTGGACTTGCGGCGCTGGCCGTGCTGGCCCGGGCCGTATTCGCGGCGGTTCACCGGAGACTTCGGACGGCCCCAGATGTTTTCGCCCATACGGCGGTCAATTTTGTACTTGGACGATTCGCGCTTGCTCATCGCATTTCCTTTCAAACAGTTACACCGGCCTGTTTCCAAACCGGATCAAGGAAACACGCCCTCCTCTGAACCCATTTTCGGGGTTCTGACAGGTTTCTCACGATCACGCTGACGGAGAAGCCACGGGACATGTCAAATGAAACACCGGACATTTCTGCCCGGCGTTGGGGCGGCTTTAGTGGGTCCGGCCCCTCTTGTCAAACGAAATCGTGGCAATCGGCATCCGTTCATGCCGGCTCAACGGCGTCTGCCCGCTCCAGCGAGACGAGCAGTTTCCTGAGGAGCCCAGCCAATGCGGCGCGGTCCTCCTTGCTCAGCCCTTCGAGATACCGCGCTTCGCTGGCCATATCCGCACGAATCGCCGCCTCCGCAAGCGCCATTCCCTTCTCGGTCAGTCCGACGACGCTGCTGCGGCCATCGGATGCCGAGCGCTCGCGCACGATCAGCCCGGCCTTCTGCAGCCGGTCGAGCCGGTGCGTGAGCCCGCCCGACGAAATCATCAGAAACCTATAGAGGTCGGTCGGCGTCAGCCGGTAGGGCGGGCCGGATCGTCTCAGCGTCGAGATCACGTCGAACTCGCCGCGGTCGAGGCCGAAGGCGGCGAAGGTCTCCTCGATTGAAGGACGCACCAGATTGGAGAGCCGGTAGGCCCGCCCCAGGATCGTCATCGGCTCGGTGTCGAGATCGGGCAATTCCCGCGCCCACTGCGCCTGCAACCGGTCGACGTGGTCCCTCTCCGCTTCCTCATCCTGCATCGTTCACTCCGGGTCTCCCGATATATCTTGACGAGAAGATAGTTTTGAATAATACCTTCTCACGAAGATAAATCACGCCGCGCCTAAAGCCAACCGGACCGAAGATGGAGGCCAGAATGTTTCACGTCATTCCGCGTGCGGAGCAGAAGCAAAGCCCCAACCGAACGATCCTCTTCGAAGGCGGCCAATACGGTACGCCGATTACGCTCTTCCTGATGGATGCCGAGCCAGGCCAGGGACCGGCGCTTCATGTCCATCCTTACCCGGAGACCTGGATCATCCACTCTGGCGAGGCTGAGTTCACCGTCGGCAGACAGACCATCACGGGCAAGGCCGGCGACATCATCGTCGTAGCCCCGGAAACGCCGCACCGCTTCGTCAATACCGGCACCAGCCGGTTGCAGATGACCTGCATCCATGCGTCCGACCGGGTCATTCAAAGCTGGGTCTGACGCCGGCTACCCGAAGGGGTGCGGCGCCGCAGCCTGCGGCGCCAGTCTGAATAAGGAATATTCCCTCTTGCCAGGCGGGTCTACTCGGCAGCGGTCGCAGCTGGGTTTGCCATGTCGGGCCCGTTCGCGTCGCCCGGCGCGGTTTCGCTGCCGAGATCCGGAAAGGCGACGATCCGTTTGCCGGAAAAATCGGCATGGATGACGATCAGCCCATGCTCCTCGAAATAGCCGAGCAGACGCCGGGCGCGGCGGGCCGAATGCGTGCCATAGGCGCGCGCAATCATCGCGTCCGAAGGACACGGCAGGCCGCGGACAGCAGCCTGCGCCATCATCAGGAACACCGCCTGAAGATCTTCGGTCACACGATCGGCAAGCTGCAGCGCCTGCGCCCAGGTTTCGGTCGCTGCCGTCTCCGCGTCGACGCCCGAACGCGCGACCGCCATCTTGCGGCGGAAGGCACTGAGTGACAGGGCCGCACCCGATGGCAGGCGGCGTATGCGGCAACGCACCAGGAAATCCTGGAACAATTCCGCATCGGGCCGGAAGGCTGCCTCGGGATTGGCGAGGATTTCCGCAAACACGCTGTCGAGCAGGTTCTCTTTCTCTTCGGCGGTCATTTCCGGCTGGGCCGGCTTCGGCTCGATCGGGGCCGCCGCTTCCGGTCGCGGACGTGACAATTCGGCGAGGATGTCGGTCGTCGGACGCGGCGGAGCGACCGTGCGGCGCATGATCGGCCGCGTCAACTCGTCCGGATCCGGGGTGAAGATCAGGTCCTCGACGTCCTGCGGCGCCTCCGGCAGCGGCATGAGCTTCGGGCTCGTCGAACGGGCCGACGTCTCGACCGTACCGATCGTCACCTTGAGCGGGCGGCGCGACAGCGCAGGGCCAAGTGCGACGAAGGAGCCGCGCTTCAGGTCGCGGAACATTTCCGCCGTGCGCCGGTCCATGCCGAGCAGATCGGCTGCGCGCAGCATGTCGATGTCGAGGAAGGTACGGCCCATCAGGAAATTCGAGGCTTCCGCCGCGACGTTCTTGGCAAGCTTTGCCAGGCGCTGGGTGGCGATGACACCGGCAAGGCCGCGCTTGCGGCCGCGGCACATGAGGTTCGTCATGGCGCCGAGCGAGATCTTGCGCACCTCTTCCGTAACGTCGCCGGCGACCGACGGCGCAAACATCTGGGCCTCGTCGACGACGACGAGAACCGGATACCAATATTCGCGATCCGCATCGAACATGGCGTTGAGGAACACGCCGGCATTGCGCATCTGCTGCTCGATATCGAGACCTTCCAGCGACAGCACGCAGGAAACGCGGTGCTGGCGGATGCGGGTGGCAATGCCGATCAGTTCCGCATCGGTCCGCTCGCCCTCGACGACCACATGGCCGAACTTGTCGGCAAGCGTGACGAAATCGCCTTCCGGATCGATGATGCACTGCTGCACCCAGGGTGCCGATTGCTCCAGCAGCCGGCGCAGAAGGTGCGACTTGCCCGAACCGGAATTGCCCTGCACCAGGAGACGGGTGGCCAGAAGCTCCTCGATATCGAGCGAGGCCGAGGTCCCTTCGGACGTCGTTCCCATGTCGATGCCGACCTTCATTTCCACCTCTTCGCGCTACGCTCGCGCATTTCCGGACGCAAAATCGCTGCTCACTTTTGAAATGCTCTGGACTGATTCGCGGTCATATGAAGACCGCCGATCAGGCGACACCTAGCACGGTTTCCCGGAAAATCGTGCCGCCGACACAAAAACCCACAGGGAATACGTGCAGGAGCGTCACCCGGGAGAGAGCCGAATGCAGAATCCGATAGCCGCAAGACTGAATTGAGGCCGACCAAAGATCGTACTTTTACGAGCAAAGAGGGATGCCCATATGGTTTTGGATCGAAGCGATTTGCCCGGGGCAGCAATGGAACATTACGAGACCGAACAGCAAATGGAGCTGAATAATCTCGATCAGCGTATGCGCGATGCTTACAAGGAGACGCAACGGGTCGCCTCGAAAGGCGACGCGGCGCGCGCCAGCCGCATGCGCTTTCTCGCCGCCTGCGTGTTGGCCGTTCTGATCGGCCTCTTGCTGGCGATCTTCTTTTAGGGAGCGGGGCGGTCATACGAAGGCATAAAGAGCGCCCTAGCCGATCGCTTCTGCCTGCCCCACGCGCCCATCGGCGGTGGCATTAGGTGCCACCGTCAAACCGAAGCCCTGCATCAGCCGTCGGGTGGCAAAATCCGGTTTGCCCGAGGTGAAGATCGCCGGATCCTGCCCGTTCAGCGGCTCAAAACCGTTTGGCAGCGGCACCAGTGACCGCGCCCGCCGGGCAATGGCTTCCGCCGGGTCCAGCCAGTCGACCGGCCAGGGTGCAAGCCTGCGGAAGACGTTGGCCATGAAGGGATAGTGCGTGCAGGCGAGCACGACGATATCGGTCTTCTTGCTGTCCATCTCGACGAAGCACGGGGCGATTTCGGCAAGCACGGTCTCGTCGTCCAGCTTGTCGCCTCGGATATAGGCCTCTGCCATCTTGGCGAGGTTCTCCGAGCCGACGAGCCGCACATGGCACTGGCTGGCGAAGGACTGGATGAGATCGCGCGTATAGGCGCGCTTGACCGTGCCCGGCGTCGCCAGGACCGAAACGAGCCCGGAGCGCGTGCGCTCGGCCGCCGGCTTGATCGCAGGCACCGTCCCGACGAAGGTCATCTGCGGATAGGCTGCGCGCAGATCGGCGCCGACGAGCGTGAAGGCGGTGTTACAGGCGATCACGCAGATTTCCGGATCATGCTCGGAAAGCAGCCGGCCGAAGAGCGCGATCACCCTTTCCTTCAGCGCCGCCTCTTCCCAGCCGCCATAGGGAAAGCCGGCATCGTCGGCGACATAGATGAAATGCCGCTCGGGCATCAGCACCCTCGCCTCGCGCAGCACGGTCAAGCCGCCGATACCGCTGTCGAAGACGAGGATGGGTTTCAGTTCACTCGCTGTCACCGTTGTCCCGCGCTTTCCTGCTGTGCTCGCCCCTGCTGTGATCACTCGGAGCGCCGGAGCCGCGCGGGTTTTCCCGCGTGAACCGGTCGAGCGAAGAAATAACGCCGCGCAGCACCTGGATTTCCGATTCGGTAAAGGATGGTCTGGTCAGAACGGCGCGCAGGTTCTCGACCAATTTCGGCTTTTTGTCGGCGGAGCGGAAATAGTTGCGCGCATCGAGTGCATCCTCGATATGGTCGAAGAGGCCCTGCAGATGCTCCTTGGTCGCCGGTCGCTGCTCGATCGCCTGGAACGAGGTCTGGTCCTCCGATTCCATGCCCGTCTTCATCCACTCGTAGGACATCAGCAGCACGGCCTGGGCGAGGTTGAGCGACGCGAAGGCCGGATTGACCGGAAAGGTCACGATCTCGTCGGCAAGCGCGACTTCCTCGTTGGTAAGTCCGGTGCGCTCGCGCCCGAAGACGATCCCGATCTTTTCGCCGCCGTTGAAGCGCTGGCGAAGCGTGCGCGCCGCGACGATCGGCGAGCGCACTGGCTTGTAGCCGTCGCGGTCCCGGGCCGTCGTCGCATAGACGAAATTGAGGTCGGCGATCGCCTCCTCGAGCGAGCCGTAGAGCTTGGCCGCGTCGATGACGTGATCGGCGCGGCTCGCGGCAGAACGCGCCTTCTCGCTCGGCCAGCCATCGCGCGGATTGACGAGCCGAAGCTCGGCCAGGCCGAAATTCGCCATCGCGCGGGCGACCATGCCGATGTTTTCGCCGAGCTGCGGATAGGCGAGAATGATGGCCGGTCCTTCCGCCAGAAGTTCGCGCTCGCTGTTCGTGCCTGCCATTTCCTTAGCCTTTGCCTCTCGTTCGGCGCTTCCCTTGCACAAATGTTGGCGAAATTAAAGTCCGGCTTGGCTTTGGGCAGTGCAGCTACAGATGAAGACGGTTGAGAGAGATCCCGATCATCTCCAGACCAAGCTCGGCGTCGTCCTTCGATATCGGCAGGTGACGATCGACCGGCGCGCCGATCCTGCCGACTTGATAGAAATAGGCCGAAGCCTTGTCGCGAACCGACTGGACGAGTTCGAGATTGGCGTCGATGTCGTCGTTGAAATCGCCCCCCTCCAGTTCGGCATCCGTGCCGACGCGCCGCGCGAAGACCCGTGCCCAATAGGTACAGGCCATGAAGATCGCCAGTGCCTGACGAACATGGCCAGGGCGGGTGACGAGTTGCCAGGGCAGCCCGAGCGGTTTTGCCGCCGCCGCCAAATCGCGATAGGCGCGATCGAGCGCCTGCGATCGGGTGATGAGCGCCAAGCCCGAAGCCCCGTCCCTCGCCGCCTGCAGCAGACCCGTCAGTTCGTCGCACCAGGCAGCGACGGCCGCATCGAGCGTGGTGCGGGTCCGGGTCGGAAACACGACGAAGGCAACGGCCGCACCGGCGATCGAGCCGATCATGGTTTCCTCGAGACGCAATTGCAGCAGATGCGGCGTCAGCACGCCCATGAGACTGTAGACCAGCGACAGCACGACGGAGATGAAGAGGGTCATCGTCGCATAGGACACGGCGAGGAAATAGAAGGCGAGAAAGACGCAGAGCGCGCTCAGCGGCAGCACCAGATAGATGTTGCCGCCGACCAGCGTGCCGACGACGATGCCGACTACGATACCGAAGAGCGTGCCGGCAGAGCGCTGCAGGGCCTTCACCGCCGTATCGCCACGCGAGCGCGTGTTCGTGAAGACCAGAAACGCCGCAAGCACCGCCCAGAACCAGCGCTCGCGCGATAGCATCAGCCCGAACACCATGGCGATGCCGGAGGCAAGGGTGATCTGGATCGCGGCCTTCAGCGCCGGTTCGGCAAGCGACGGTTTCCATCGGCTTGCCGCGCCACCTGATTGCGCCAGCGGCTCTTCGAGATCGGCCGGTGTCAGCTTCGCCAGACTGCGGGCGAGCCTCTGCCTGACATTCCGAAGCCAGAGCAGCGCCTTCACCGTTTCTTGGCGGCGCGGTGCGGCATCGCCAAGCCGGGCCATCTCCTCGTCGATCCTCTCGCCGTCGCGCGCGATCATCGCCTCCACCAGCGCTGGCGGTGGCATCGACTGGAAGCTTAGGACGATGACGCTTTCGGCCGCGAGATGCAGATCGAAAAGATTGATGACGAGATCGGCGGACGCCACTCCGGGCTCGGGTTGCGGCCGTCGGTTCTCGGTCGGAATGAAGCTCTCGGCCATCAGCACGGCTTCCTTTAGCCGCTCTTCGGCCGTGTGCAGCCTCCGCCGATCGACCTCGGAAAGAACCGGCTTGCGGGCAATCTCCGCCAATTCGAGAAGCATGCGGTCGACACGACGCTGCACGCTCGCTGCAGCGCGCAGCAGGTCACGGTAGCGGTCATCCGGCAGCAGCCGCGTGCGAACGAGATGCGCGACCGTCGCGGACACCGCCGCCCCAAAGAACAGTGCCGGCAACTGGTCCGCGGTCGGCTGGAGGTAGGCGCCGGTAAAGTAGGACATGAAAGCAAACATGCCGACGGCAAATCCGCGGGGACCGAAGGATCGGCCGTAGACGGCGAGAAAGATGATCAGCAGGAAGACGACGTCCGAGACGTAGCGATGATCTTCCAGGAGCGAGGCGAGCCCGACCATCGAAACACCGACGAGAACGGCGATGATGCGCGTGAGGCGCTGGCCGGCCACGGTGTGGTCGCGGACTGCCAGCCCGCCCTCGATGGAAAGCGATGCGGCAAGACCATAGGCCGCCGGCGGCAAGGGCGCGATCAGGTAATGGACCGCCATCAGGATCAGGATTGAAACGACGATCGTCGTGGTGATGCGGGAGGCCTGCCGCAGGCGGGAGAAAGCGGGATCGTTGGCAAGAAGCCAGTCACGCACGCGGGAGCGAAATGCCATCGGACGCCTATTGCTTGTTTGCGCTCGCCTCAAACGGGCGCCGCCTCGCCGGTTCCTTCCTGCATAACGACAGAAGCGATCTTTGCAAGGCCGATGGCGTCCTGGGCCGCCCCGCAAAGCGTTGCCGAACGCTCGGTCGACGCGAGCCTTCGGCTCGATCCAAAGTTTCAGCCAAGCATGCTTTGCCTTGCCGGTTCTGAGTGCTATAGGGCACAGGATTTTTCAGAGAGGAAGGGACATCGCTCCCGCTGTCCCGCACAAGCTACGAGGCATATTCATGGCAAAGATCAAGGTCGCCAATCCGGTCGTCGAGCTCGACGGCGATGAGATGACCCGCATCATCTGGCAGTTCATCAAGGACAAGCTGATCCATCCCTACCTCGACATCGATCTGGAATATTACGACCTCAGCGTCGAAAACCGCGATGCCACCGAAGACCAGGTGACGGTCGACGCCGCCAACGCGATCAAGAAGCATGGCGTCGGCGTCAAGTGCGCCACGATCACGCCGGATGAAGCCCGCGTCGAGGAATTCAAACTGAAGAAGATGTGGAAGTCGCCGAACGGCACGATCCGCAACATCCTCGGCGGAGTCATCTTCCGCGAGCCGATCATCTGCAAGAACGTTCCGCGCCTGGTTCCGGGCTGGACCAAGCCGATCATCGTCGGCCGTCACGCCTTCGGCGACCAGTACCGCGCCACCGACTTCAAGTTCCCGGGCAAGGGCAAACTGTCGATCAAGTTCGTTGGCGATGACGGCCAGACGATCGAACACGACGTCTATGACGCCCCCGGCGCCGGCGTTGCGATGGCCATGTACAACCTCGACGAATCGATCACCGAATTCGCCCGCGCCTCGTTCAACTACGGCCTGCAGCGCAAGGTTCCGGTCTACCTCTCGACCAAGAACACCATCCTCAAGGCCTATGACGGCCGCTTCAAGGACATCTTCCAGAAGGTCTTCGAGGAAGAATTCGCCGAGAAGTTCAAGGCCGAAAAGCTGTGGTACGAACACCGCCTGATCGACGACATGGTTGCCTCGGCGCTGAAGTGGTCTGGCGGCTATGTCTGGGCGTGCAAGAACTACGACGGCGACGTCCAGTCGGATATCGTTGCCCAGGGCTTCGGCTCGCTCGGCCTGATGACCTCGGTTCTGATGACGCCGGACGGCAAGACGGTCGAAGCCGAAGCCGCCCACGGCACGGTCACCCGTCACTACCGCCAGCACCAGAAGGGCGAGGAAACCTCGACCAACTCGATCGCCTCGATCTTCGCCTGGACCCGTGGCCTCGCCCACCGCGCCAAGCTCGACGGCAATGCCGAACTCGCGAAGTTCGCCGACACGCTCGAGAAGGTCTGCGTCGACACCGTCGAAGCCGGTTTCATGACCAAGGACCTGGCGCTGCTCATCGGTCCCGATCAGCCCTGGCTCTCGACCACCGGCTTCCTCGACAAGATCGACGAGAACCTGAAGAAGGCCATGGCCGCCTGATAAGGCGCCGGACCCGAAGGCAACGAAACCCGGCCTCGAGCCGGGTTTCTTTTTGGCTGATCGCAATTCCGAAGCCCCGATCACCGTTCCGCGGCCTGCGCTCGCCTCCGCTAGAGCCGAGCTTCCCAGAATCGCCTAGAACATGTCACGGCTGTTGCTTCACGGGTCGTCGCCCACGATATGCGGAGCGTAGATTCCGTCTCGGGCCTGTCGACGCCATGGCCGGGCCGGATCGCCGGGATCGTTGCCGATATCGGCCACGACAATCGAAGGCCCGTCTCCGGCGCATCGCGCGGCCCATTGGCCGTCGGGGGCAACGATACCCGAGGGAGCCGCGAGGCCCGGCTGTGCGAGAACGGCGAAACTCGCCCAATAGCAATTGCTCGACGCATGCCCTTGCACCTCGGCGGCAAAAGCCAGGTCGATTGGCATAGGGCCGCCGGAAGTCGAGAACAGGACGCAATCGACATTCAGCCGCTCGTATTCGATGAAAAGCTCGGGAAAGTGGCACTCGATACCAAGCGTGCAGCCGAAGCGGACATCGTCGACGTCGAATGTCAGCGGGATCGATCCGGGCGTGTACATGAACGAGATCTTCGTGTTCGACAGCATGCGCTCGTCGTAGCGTGTTGCGACCGTTCCCTTGTCCGAGATTACATACAGGCTGTTGTGCGGGCGATGAGGTTCGGTGAGCGGATGTACTGACCCGAGGACTGTCCATAGGCCGAGTTCCCGCGCCAGCGTTCGCGTGGCATCAAGCTCCTCGCGCAGAACTGCCCAATCGAACCGGTGCCAATCGGATGGACCTATTTCGCGGGGACCGATAGCGGACATAATGCGCTTGTTCGGAAAACACGTCGCTCCCTCCGGGAAATGCACTACGCGGGCTCGTGCCCGATGCGCCTCCTGCATCAGGTTCCGGATTTTTTCTCCGGCAAGCCGAAGTGCTGCCGCGTCGCGGGGGTCGTCGAAATAGCCGGATTGCGCCACGGCCAAGCGCAGCGACTTTGATTGACGAGGCGCGCCACGCGCCTTCGCATCGCGAAGATGCATGAGCGCGGTCGTATAGGATTCGCCGGTCTTGGCGGCGCGGGCGCGAACGCGCCGTTTGAAATTTCGGTTTTCAGTCATAGCGAAGGCCTTTCGCGTCTCGGGCAAGTTCCCCAGCAACCGGACCCGAAACGGTGGGACCGAGGTTTGCAGACCCGAGACTGAAGTCCCTTTGCCCCCCGTGAAAGGACCGTGCTGGGGACGATCTTTGGAGGTTCGGCGCAGGCCACGCCGAACCAAAGGCGCCGCTGAGCCGCCGATTCGTCAATTCCAACGCGGCGACCCGACGCCAGTCATTTCAACGGCAGATAGATCTCGCTCAACAGTTCCGTCGGCGGAACCTCGCGGGGATTGTTGAGATATTTCTCGAACATCAGGCTGTCGCGGATCTCACGGCCGGATTGCGGCAGCCAGGTACCGTAGAGCCATTGATAGGCCTTCGGCATATCCGCATAGGGGCCTTTGTGGCGCAGTACCGCGTAGTGGCCGCCGTCGATGTGCTGTCGTGTCAATGGAGCGTCAGTCGGCATCTGTTCACGCGCACTAACGCAGGCGAAGGAGCGCAGATTCTCGACTGGCACCAGTTCCGGATCGTCGAGATAAATGCCGATCATTTCCATGTCCGGCCGGAACAATTGCCGTGAAAATAGGGTGCCGTAAAGCGTCTCAAACGCTCGCCCGATTTCCATATAGGAGCCGCTATGGGCGACGCCGACGAGGTCGATGGCTTCGACATCCCTGAGGGTGACTTCATACATATCCGTAATTCCTTCCGTTGAGTCGGTTTCAAAGGCCACATGGCTTCCCTCCTTGCGATAGCGCACCGGCGGCAGCCCATAGGACGCCTTGAACGTGCGGTTAAAGGACTGCAGATTGGGATAGCCAGAGCGCTGCGCGATCGTTTCGACAGGAAGATCGGACTGGGCAAGGTCGGCCGCGGCCCGCTGCAGCCGCAACCGCTTCACCGTGGCCGCCAGCGTCTCACCATGAACGGCCCGGTAAATCCGGTGCCAATGGTGCGGCGACAGGCAAGCGATCTCGGAAAGACGATCGAGATCGAGATCGCCGTCGAGATGTGCGTAAATATAGGCCGAGACGCGGTGGAGCCGCCGCTCGTAGATTGCCCATGTATCGTCACCCATGTCGTGCTCCCTGTCGAACCTCTCGCGTTTCGCTCGAAACCCTTCAAATCACAGATCGAATTGACAAATCCTGCGGACCTCTGCCGCGCCCGCTTGTACCGCATCGCGACTCAGATAGGCTGAGCATGCCCGCCATGTTCGATCCAGCCAACGCGGTGCCTCTGGAGAGTCCGATGCCCGATTCTCTTGTTCCGAAAACAATCAGCGTTCTTGCGGAAGGATATGGCTTTACCCGCTTGAAAGCAGACGCGCTCGCTGGTTTGACCGTCGCGATCGTCGCACTGCCACTCTCCATGGCGATCGCGATCGCCTCGGGGGTGACGCCCGACCGTGGACTCTATACCGCGATCGTCGGCGGCTTCCTCGTTTCGCTTCTCGGCGGCAGCCGGGTGCAGATCGGCGGTCCCGCCGGGGCCTTCATCGTGCTCGTTGCGGCAACCGGTGCCCGGCACGGCCTCGACGGCCTGCTGCTCGCGACCGCCATGTCCGGGATCATGCTGGTTGCGGCAGGCTATCTCCGGCTCGGGCAATACATCAAGTTCATACCCTACCCCGTCACGGTCGGCTTCACCGCCGGCATCGCCGTCATCATCTTCGCCAGCCAGTTGCGTGACCTATTCGGCCTGACGCTCGGCGGCCCCGAGCCCGGTCCGATCGTCGACAAGGTCGCGGTGCTCGCCCACGCCGCAGGTACGCTCAACGGGGCGGCGGTGCTGACGGCGGGCCTGACCATCGGCATCATTCTCGGCCTGCGTCGGTTGAGACCGCATTGGCCCGGCATGCTGATTGCCGTGGCCGCGGCATCGGCCCTCGTCGCCCTGCTGCAACTTCCGGCGGAAACGATCGGCACGCGGTTCGGCGGCATTCCGCGCGGCCTGCCGCTTCCCGCCCTGCCGCCGCTTTCGCTCGAAAAGGCAATGGCCGTTTTTCCGGATGCGGTCTCGTTTGCTCTGCTCGGTGCGATCGAGTCGCTGTTGTCGGCCGTCGTTGCCGATGGCATGACCGGGCGCAGGCATCGCTCCAGCGTCGAGTTGATCGCCCAGGGCATCGCGAACATCGGTTCAGCGCTCTTCGGCGGCATCTGCGTCACCGGCACGATCGCACGAACGGCGACGAATGTCCGGGCCGGCGCCACCAGCCCGGTCTCCGGCATGCTGCATTCCGTCTTTCTGCTGCTCTTCATGCTGCTCGCGGCGCCGCTCGCGAGCTACATCCCGCTCGCCTCGCTTGCCGGCGTGCTCGCGATCGTTGCCTGGAACATGATCGAGAAGCCGGCCTTCATGGCGCTGCTGCGCTCCTCCTACGGTGATGCGGTCGTGCTGCTCGCAACCTTCCTCATCGTCGTCTTCCGTGAGTTGACGGAGGGCATCGTCATCGGTTTCGCTCTGGGCGCGGTTCTCTTCATCGACCGCATGGCCAAGAGCATCTCCATCGGTGAAACCAAACCGCTGGCGCCCGGCAAGCCGGAGAACGGCGAGGAGGAACATCCCCTCATCGCCGACGATCCGGATACGGTGATCTATCGGATATCCGGCATTTTCTTCTTCGGCTCGGCCGCAACCGTCGGCACGGTCCTCGACCGCATCGCCGACCAGCGGCAGAATTTCGTCCTCGATTGCTCGGAAGTGCCTTTCATGGATTCGACCGCCGCCAACGTCATCGAGGGAACGCTGCGGAAAGCCGAGCGGACGGGGGTTCGATTCATCATCACGGGCGCCAGGTCACAGGTGCGCCGCACGCTCTACCAGCATGACGTCCGGCCTCCGCGGGTTTTGATGCGCGCCTCGGTCGAGGCGGCGCTCCAGACCATCCGGAGCGAAAAGGCCGCAAGCGAAAAGGCGGCATAAAAAAGGGCGCCCGCAGCGCCCTTTTCATTGTTCTCTACAGACGCTCAGCCCGCCAGCGCTACCGCGACGGCCTCGATGGCCTCCGCCGCGCGGCCGCCATCCGGACCGCCGGCCTGCGCCATGTCCGGGCGTCCGCCGCCGCCCTTGCCGCCGAGTGCGGCAGAGGCCACGCGAACCAGGTCGACGGCGCTGAGCTTCGAGGTCAGGTCGTCGGTGACGGCCACGACGGCGCTCGCCTTGCCGTCGCCGGAAACGCCGACGAAGGCAACGACGCCGGAGCCGAGGCTCTTCTTGCCATCGTCAGCAAGGCTCTTCAGGTCCTTGGGCTCGACGCCCGAGACGACCTTGCCGAGGAAGCGAACGCCGGCGATGTCGCGGGCCGCATCGGCAGAACCGGCCTCGCCGCCACCGCCGAGCGCCAGCTTCTTCTTCGCCTCGGTCAGCTCGCGTTCCAGCTTGCGGCGCTCGTCGAGCAGCGCCTCGACGCGGCCGAGCACGTCGGCCGGCTGAACCTTCAACGTGCTGGCAAGCGTCTTCACACGCTCGTCCTGCTCGTTGAGATAAGCGCGCGCAGCTTCGCCGGTCAGCGCCTCGATGCGGCGGACGCCGGCGCCGACGGCGCTTTCCGAGACGACGCGGACGAGGCCGATGTCACCGGTGGCCGACACGTGGGTGCCGCCGCAAAGTTCGACGGAGTAAGGCCGGTTGGCCTTGGAACCATGAATGCCGCGGCCCATCGAGACGACGCGGACCTCGTCGCCATACTTTTCGCCAAAGAGTGCCATGGCGCCCTCGGCGATCGCATCGTCGACGCTCATCAGGCGCGTGGTCACCGGCGTGTTCTGCACGATGATCTCGTTGGCCATGTCTTCCACGACCTTCAGCTCCTCGGCCGTCATCGGCTTCGGATGTGAAACGTCGAAGCGCAGCCGCTCCGGTGCCACCAGCGAGCCCTTCTGGGCGACATGGGTGCCGAGCACTTCGCGCAGCGCCTCGTGCAGCAGGTGGGTTGCCGAGTGGTTGGCGCGAAGACGGGTGCGGCGCGCATGGTCGACGTCGAGCTGGGCGGCATCGCCCGTCTTGATCGAACCTTCGGCGACGACGGCGTAGTGGACGAAGAGCCCCTCGCCGCGCTTCTGCGTATCCGTCACGGTGAGCTTGCCGCCTTCGGTGGTGATCGTACCGGTGTCGCCCATCTGGCCGCCCGATTCGCCGTAGAACGGCGTCTGGTTGAGGACCACCTGAACGGTGTCGCCCTTGGCCGCGGAAGCGACAACGGCGCCATCGCGCACGATCGCCTGGATCACGCCTTCGGCCGTCTCGGTGTCATAACCGAGGAAGTCGGTTGCACCGTGCTTTTCCTTGAGCTCGAACCAGATCGTCTCGGTCGCAGCCTCGCCGGAGCCGGCCCAGTTGGCGCGGGCTTCGGCCTTCTGCCGTTCCATCGCTGCCGAAAAGGCATCGGTGTCGACGGTGATGCCCTTGGCGCGCAGCGCATCCTGGGTCAGGTCGAGCGGGAAGCCGTAGGTGTCGTAGAGCTTGAAGGCGGTCTCGCCGCTGAACTGGTCGCCTTCGGAAAGGTCGGCCGAGGCGTCGGACAAGAGGTTGAGGCCGCGCTCCAGGGTCTTGCGGAAACGGGTTTCCTCGAGCTTCAGCGTCTCGGAAATCAGCGCTTCGGCGCGCATCAGTTCCGGATAGGCGCGGCCCATCTGGCCGACGAGAGCCGGCAAGAGCTTCCACATCAACGGATCCTGCGCACCGAGCAGCTGGGCGTGGCGCATGGCGCGGCGCATGATGCGGCGCAGAACGTAGCCGCGGCCTTCGTTCGACGGCAGCACGCCGTCGGCGATCAGGAAGGCGGACGAACGCAGGTGGTCGGCGATCACGCGGTGGCTGGCGCGGCGGTCACCCGCCGCCTTGACGCCGGTCGCTTCTTCCGAAGCGGCAATCAGCGCACGGAACAAGTCAATGTCGTAGTTGTCGTGCTCGCCCTGCAGCACGGCCGCAAGACGCTCGAGGCCCATGCCGGTGTCGATCGAAGGACGCGGCAGGTTGACTCGCTCTTCCTTGGTGACCTGCTCGTACTGCATGAAGACGAGATTCCAGATCTCGATGAAGCGGTCGCCGTCTTCATTGGTCGAACCGGGCGGTCCGCCCCAGATCTGGTCGCCGTGGTCATAGAAGATTTCCGAGCACGGGCCGCAGGGGCCGGTATCGCCCATGGCCCAGAAATTGTCGCTGGTCGGAATGCGGATGATGCGGTCGTCGGAGAAGCCGGCGATTTTCTTCCAGAGGCCGAAGGCTTCGTCGTCGGTGTGGTAGACGGTGACCAGCAGGCGCTTGGCGTCGAGACCGTATTCCTTGGTGATCAGGTTCCAGGCAAGCTCGATCGCGCGCTCCTTGAAATAGTCGCCGAAGGAGAAGTTGCCGAGCATTTCGAAGAAGGTGTGATGGCGCGCGGTGTAGCCGACATTGTCGAGGTCGTTGTGCTTGCCGCCGGCGCGCACGCATTTCTGCGCGGTCACCGCCGTCGAATAGGGACGCTGCTCCAGCCCGGTGAAGACGTTCTTGAACTGCACCATGCCGGCATTGGTGAACATCAATGTCGGGTCGTTGCGCGGCACCAACGGGCTCGACGACACGACCTCATGACCGTTCCTGCGGAAATAGTCGAGAAAGGTCGACCGGATTTCATTCACGCCGCTCATCTTGCGTCCTATTCTTAGCACCAATTCCGGCCCGGCCGCGGCCATCGCCGCGCCATCAGCCGTTGTCCTTAAACCCCGCAGCCACCCTTGATGGCTGCGCCCTCCAACGCCCTCGGTCGCCGGAACCAAAGGCTTTTATCGTTCACGTACCATACTGTCCAGACGGCAGCAAAAACCGGCCGCCATGGGACGACCGGTTTCCAGGCAGCTTCCGTGGGCCGCAGCGGCTTACGCTTCGGGAGCCTCGTCGCCGTCGTCCGCTTCCGGGCCGCCGTTTTCGAGGAACCGATCGGCGATCAGGCCGGCGTTCTGGCGAAGCGCCATCTCGATCTCGCGGGCGAGATCCGGATTGTCGCGCAGGAACAGCTTGGCATTTTCACGGCCCTGGCCGAGGCGCTGGCTGTTGTAGGAGAACCAGGCGCCCGACTTCTCGACGATGCCGGCCTTGACGCCGAGGTCGACGAGTTCGCCGGTTTTCGATACGCCTTCACCATACATGATGTCGAATTCGACCTGCTTGAAGGGGGGCGCCATCTTGTTCTTGACGACCTTGACACGGGTCTGGTTGCCGACGACCTCTTCGCGCTCCTTGACCGAGCCGATGCGGCGGATGTCGAGGCGAACCGAAGCGTAGAACTTCAGCGCGTTGCCGCCGGTGGTGGTTTCCGGCGAACCGAACATAACGCCGATCTTCATGCGGATCTGGTTGATGAAGATGACCATGCAGTTCGACTTGGAGATCGAAGCGGTCAGCTTGCGCAGCGCCTGGCTCATCAGACGGGCCTGCATGCCCGGCAGGTTGTCGCCCATTTCGCCTTCGATTTCGGCGCGCGGCACGAGCGCTGCAACCGAGTCGACGACGAGAACGTCGATCGCGCCCGAGCGTACCAGCGTGTCGGTGATTTCCAGCGCCTGCTCACCGGTGTCCGGCTGCGAGATCAGGAGGTTTTCGAGATCGACGCCGAGCTTGCGGGCGTAAACCGGATCGAGCGCGTGTTCGGCGTCGACGAAGGCGCAGATGCCGCCCTTCTTCTGTGCTTCCGCGACGGTCTGCAACGCCAGCGTCGTCTTGCCCGAGCTTTCCGGGCCGTAGATTTCAATGATGCGGCCCTTCGGCAGGCCGCCAATGCCGAGCGCGATATCGAGGCTCAACGAACCCGTCGAGACGGTTTCGATCTCGATGATGCTGTCCTTCCCACCGAGCTTCATGATCGATCCCTTGCCGAACGACCGTTCGATCTGGGAAAGTGCCGCTTCAAGTGCCTTGCTTTTATCCACCGATTTGTCCTCTACGAGCCGCAAAGAGTTTTGTGCCATTTGGTCCACCTTTAGGTTATTGAAGCTACCGAGGCAATGAAGCCGCCGCAGGAGTTTTTGTACATGTTTTGTTCCGTATTTGCAAGCGCAGGGCAACGCATTGAAAAACAACCATTATCTTTGTTTCGTTCTTTTCATGTTCACGGATTGAAACCATAGGTTCTGAAATGCGCGCGCCACGCCTTCGAAGCTGCCCGGCGAGGCTGAGCCGATTCGCCTGAGACGGAGACGTCGGGCGCATCCGGCCCTTGGAATTCGCGCCTCGGCCATTGCAGAAAGCCAACAGATTTTTCGGCCGATGGGCCAAGCAGAGGAATATTCATGACGGAAGCTGAAATCGCCGTCTTCGGCGGCGCGCACATCGACAGGCGCGGCCGCATATCGGGCGCGACCGCACCGGGCTCCAGCAATCCCGGCACCTGGTTCGAGGAGGCCGGCGGCGGCGGCTTCAACGCGGCCCGCAACCTCGCTCGCCTTGGCCACGGGGTGCGTATGATCAGCACCCGCGGCGGCGATGCCGCCGGCGAGATGGTGACGGCGGCGGCCGCCGCTGCCGGCGTCATCGACAGCCCCCTCACCTTTCTCGATCGCCAGACGCCGAGCTACACGGCAATCCTCGAAAACGACGGCAACCTGGTCATCGCGCTCGCGGACATGGAGCTCTACCGGCTGTTTTCGCCGCGGCAGTTGCAGCGCCGCGCGTTCCGCGACGTCATCGCCGCGAGCAAGCTCGTGCTCACGGACGCCAACCTGCCGGAAGAAACGATCACGGCGCTCGCCCAGTCGGCCGCAGGCAACGGACGCCTCGTCGCCGGCATTGCCGTGTCGCCCGCCAAGGTCATCCGCTACCGGCCGTGCCTCCCGCATCTCTCGTTCCTGTTCATGAACGAAGCCGAGGCTCGGGCGCTGACCGGCAAGGATACGGCCGAGGCGGAGGAATGGCCGTCGTTGCTGAGAAACGCGGGTCTCAAGGGCGGTGTCGTGACGCGCGGCGGCCGCGCGGTCGTCGCTTTTGACGCCGATGGCGCCTGCGTCGCCGTTCCGCCGGCGCTCCCGGCACTTGCCGATGTCACCGGTGCAGGCGATGCGCTTGCCTCCGGCTTCCTTTCCGCGCGCCTCGCGGGCCGCAATCTTGCCGAGTGCCTGCGGCACGGCATCGCAGCCGCCGGAATCACGTTGCGCTCTCCCTTGGCCGCATCCGAAGAGATGTCCGCGGCCAATCTCGAACAGGCGCTGGCCCTTGTGTCCGCGCCCCAAATGCTGTCATGACACTTGCCAGCAGAACTCCCAAGGAACGACCATGACCAAACCCGCTTCTCCCTCCCTGCCGATGGAATTTTCCGACGAGGTCGCCGCCGCCAAGGCGCGTGGCGCGCCGATCGTGGCGCTGGAATCGACCATCATCACCCATGGCATGCCCTATCCGGGCAATCTGAACATGGCCCGCAGCGTCGAAGCGATCATCCGCGAACAGGGTGCCGTGCCGGCAACGATCGCCGTCATCCATGGCGTGCTGCACATCGGCCTCGATGACGCCAAGCTCGAAGAACTGGCGAAGACGCAAGGGGCGATGAAGGTCTCGCGCGCCGACCTCGCCTTCGCGATCGCCGAACGCCGCACCGGCGCGACCACCGTCGCCGCGACGATGATTGCAGCCGCCCGCGCCGGCATCCGCGTCTTTGCGACCGGCGGCATCGGCGGCGTGCACCGCGGAGCCGAACTCTCGTTCGACATCTCCGCCGACCTCGATGAGCTCGCCCGCACCGCCGTCATCGTCGTCTGCGCCGGCGCCAAGGCGATCCTCGACATTCCGAAGACGCTCGAAGTGCTCGAAACCCGCGGCGTCCCCGTCGTCACCTATGACAGCGAAATCTTCCCGGCCTTCTGGTCGCGCGATTCCGGCCTCAAGAGCCCGCTGATGCTGAACAGCCCGGCGGCGATCGCAAACTTCCAGAACATGCGCGAACTGCTCGGTGTCGACGGCGGCATGCTGGTCGCCAATCCGGTCCCGGCGGAAAGCGAAATCCCGCGCGAGGAAATGGAAATCTACATCGCCCGCGCGCTCGACAATGCCGAGAGCGACGAGATCACCGGCAAGGCCGTCACGCCTTACCTGCTCGACAATCTCTTCCACATGACCGAAGGCCGCAGCCTCGAGACCAACATCGCGCTGGTCGAGAACAATGCGCGCCTCGCCGGCGAGATCGCGGTCGCGTTGAACGCCAAGTAATTCCCCTCCGCAAAGACGCGGATAAATTGAAAAGCCCGGCACGCAAGCGCCGGGCTTTTACATTGGCGATTAACGGCGGGAGCACCCATCGATCCGGACCGTCTCCCTTGGATCTGCGGCCCTAATTCAGGAGTCCAGCATCTCGCGCACCGCGACCGCAAGCTGCTTCAGCGAGAACGGCTTCGGCAGGAATCCGAACTTCGCATCCGCCGGCAGGTTGCGGGCAAAGGCGTCCTCGGCATAGCCGGAGACGAAGATGAACTTCAGGTCCGGATACTTCTTTCTGAGTTCGCTCAGAAGCGTCGGCCCATCCATCTCCGGCATCACCACGTCGGAAACGACGATGTCGACCGCACCGTTGAGCTCATCCATGATATCGAGAGCCTCGACGCCGGAGCCGGCCTCGTAGACCGTGTAGCCGCGCGTTTCCAGCATGCGCTTGCCGCCGCGGCGCACCGCCTCCTCGTCCTCGACGAGCAGGACGACGGCTGAATCGCCCGTGAGATCGGCCGGCTCCTCGGCTTTTGCCGTCGGTGTCGCAACCGCCTGCGCCGCCGGCGCTGGCGCGGCCTGCGCCGCTGCGGTCGCCGCCTCGGTCTCTCCGACCGCTGCCGGCGCCTCGACGTAGCGCGGCAGCAGGATGCGGAAGGTGGTGCCTTTGCCGACTTCCGATTCCGGATAGATGTAGCCGCCCGACTGCTTGACGATGCCATAGACCATCGACAGGCCGAGACCCGTGCCCTTGCCGACTTCCTTGGTGGTGAAGAACGGCTCGAAGATCTTGTCGAGAATCTCCGGCGGGATGCCGGTCCCCTGGTCGGCGACCTCGACCATCACGAAATCTTCGTCCGGCAACTCGCGTCGTCCGAACGCCGCAACCTCGGCGGCAGGCAGGTTGCGGGTGCGAAGCGTGATCGTGCCGCCCTCGGGCATTGCGTCGCGGGCATTGACCGCCAAGTTCAAAAGCACCTGTTCGAACTGGCCGAGATCGGTCCTGACCGGCCAGAGATCGCGGCCGTACTCCACCTCGACCTTGACGTTGGTTCCAGTCATGCGGTCGACCAGCATGCGCAGGTCGCCGATGACGTCGGTCATGTTGAGCACCGTCGGCCGCATCGTCTGCTTGCGCGAGAAGGCGAGCAGCTGCCGCACGAGAACCGCGGCGCGGTTGGCATTGCGCTTGATCTCCATGAGATCGGCAAAGCTCGGATCTGCCGGACGGGCCGACAGAAGCAGGTGGTCGGACGAGAGCAGGATCGCCGTCAGCACGTTGTTGAAATCGTGCGCGATGCCGCCGGCGAGCGTGCCCACGGCGTTCATCTTCTGGGTCTGCGCCATCTGGTTCTCGAGCGCCTTCTGCTCGGTGATTTCAAGCGCATAGATGATCGCCGCTTCCTCCGGCGACTGATCGCTCTGGTCGATCACGGCATTGACGTAGAAGCGGAAGTGACGCTCTCCGTCCGTCGGGTGCAGCGCATCGATCGGCGCGATGTCGCCCTGCCGATCCTTCGCGGCTGCCAGCGCCTCGTGCAGGCGACCCTTCTCGTTCTCGTGCACCACGGCCTCGATCAGCGCTCCGCGCTCGACGTCGTCCTGCGAGACGAGGCCGGAGAAGAGCTTCAGGAACGGCGCATTGGTGCGCAGGATCCGGCCATTGCCGTCGACGGAGGCGATCGCCATCGGCGTGTTGTTGAAGAAGCGGGTGAAGCGCATGGCCGCGCTGGACGCCGATTGCTCGCTGTCCTCGCCGCCTTCGCGCGACATCACGATGGTGCGGCTTTCGCCAGGCGCGCCGTCGCGCGTCGAGGAGACGCGGTGGATCATGCGCACCGGCAGGCTCTGCCCGTTCATCTTGCGCAGATCGAGGTCGAGCATCTTCGTCTTCTTCAGGCCGGGCTCGGCCTGTACGGCCTGGACGAGCGTCAGCCCCTCGCCGGCCACCAGGTCGCCGATGCTGATCGAGCCCGGCTGGAACTTGGTCAGGTCGATACCGAGCCAATCGGCCAACGTGGCATTGATGTAGAAGATCTCGCCCTTGCGCCCGGCGGAGAAGAAGCCGGCCGGCGCGTGGTCGAGATAATCGATCGCGTTCTGCAATTCCTTGAAGAAGCGCTCCTGATCGTCGCGCTCAGCGGTGATGTCGGCGATCTGCCAGAGATAGAGCGGATTGCGTGCGTTATCTTCGAGCGGCAGCACCCGCGCCTTCAAGCGGAACCAATGGGCACCGGAACCGCTGGAGGTGGTGGTCGCCAGCGGCTTCAGCAGGCGAAATTCCTCATGCCCCTGCTTGCCCTCGTGCAGACCGTTGGTCAGCCGGTAGATCGCCTCCGTCGCCTCGCGGTTGCGCGACAGGATGGTTTCGAGCGACTGGATGCCGGCTGCACTCTTGGCGCCTGTCAGAGCGCCGTAGGCGGCGTTGGCATAGATGATCCGGCCCTTGCGATCGGTGACGATGGTGCCGTCCTCATGCGCGTCGAGAAAAGCGCGCGCCAGTTCGTCCGGGCGCGACTGCGGCATGACCTCGATGAAACCGATCACGGAGGAGACGAGGAAGAAGATGCCGACCATGGCAAGAACGCCGAGGATGCCGAGAACGATCTCGTTGTCCATCTCGTTCTTGAAGATCACGAAGGCGATGGCCGATACGGTGAGGACGATCGCGAGCAGAACGATCCGCAGCACGGTGCCCGGCCTGACGCCACGGTCAACAACCGGCATCTGGTAGTCGCCTGACTGCCGCAATTTCGTCATCGGGTCCTCTTATGCGGCCGGCGCCGCGCGCGGGCGCGGCCCAGCCCTTCCGGCCGGCATCCGCAAGATCCGCCGGGCGAAATCGGCCATTCCCGACACGCCCTCGATCACTCGGACAAGAATCATCTTTAACAATCAGAGATAACAGCAAAAAGCACCTCGGCGGAAGCATTGCGGCCAATTCACAGGGAATGTCGGCGAAGTCCTTGTCCGAGCCCGAAAAAAGCCGTCAAATACTGGCACTCGAAAGGCAGAAGGAGTTCAGTCCATGATGGAAACGATCATCGCCGACAACGGCAGCCGGTTCGTCATCGCCGCCGCGGCCGTCGCGATCGGGCTTCTCTGCCTCGTGGTCGTCCTCTGGATCATGCGCAACCGCCCCTCCTCGCCCTTCATTCGCGGCGGCAAGAACCGCCAGCCCCGGCTTGCCGTGCTCGACGCCGCCGCCGTCGACACCCGCCGCCGTCTGGTCCTCGTGCGCCGCGACGATGTCGAACACCTGATCATGATCGGTGGTCCGACGGATATCGTCATCGAGAGCCGGATCGGGAGCGCCGAAGAGCGTGCGCCCATTGCAGAACGCAAAATTGCGGAGCCGAAGGGAGTGGAGAGTCGACCGGAAGCCAGGGAGCTTCCGCAGCAAACGGCACCTTCGCTTCAATCCGAACCCGTCGCCGCGGCCACGCCGGTGCAGCCCGTTGCCCGACCGCAGGAGCAGCAACCGGCCACCCGTGTCGAGCCGGCCGCGCCGCCACGCATCGTCGCCGAGCAGCGTCCGCTGGCGGCCCCCGGGTTGACAGCCGAACAGCGTCCGCTTGTCCGTCCGTCCGTGCAGCCGGCTCAGGAGAGCCCGGCCGCGGCGGCCGCTTCGGCACCCCAGGCAAACTTCGACGTATCCCTGGACAGGCCCATTGCAGCGGCCCAGCAGGTCCCGCCGCAGCCAATCCCGTCGCAGCCGGTGCAGGTGCAGCGCCCAGCCCCCTCCGTCCAACAGCCGCAGCCGGCGCCGACGGCCGGCCTCACGGACTTCGAGCGCCTGCTTGATGCGGAGATCAGCGGCGACCTCCAGCGCCTTGGCCAGGGCCCGGCTGCCGCCTTGGGCATGGTCGCCCCGGAGAGCCGCTCCCTGACGCCATCCGGCCGGCAGGAGCCGACGCTTGGCACGCCCGGTGCCGACGCCGGCCGCAGGGAACCGACCATCGAAGAAGAGATGAACCGCATGCTGGCCGATATCTCCGCCGGCCGGAAACCGTAGCTTTCGCTCTCAGGGGTGACGCCGTTCGACATCGCGCGAAAACGTCCGCCCCTGGCATGCTTTCGGACCAAATAAAAAGGCGCGGTTTGACCCGCGCCTTTTTTCAGACAGTTCCGAAAGCCGGATATCTTATTCGTCCCGGTAGACCTTTTCCCGACGCTCGTGGCGCTCCTGCGCCTCGATCGACAGGGTTGCGATTGGGCGTGCATCCAGCCGCTTCAGGCCGATCGGCTCACCGGTTTCCTCGCAATAGCCATAGGTGCCTTCGTCGAGCCGTTGCAGCGCCGCATCGATCTTGGAGATCAGCTTGCGCTGGCGGTCACGGGCCCTGAGCTCAATTGCCCGATCTGTTTCGGAAGAAGCTCTGTCTGCGAGATCGGGATGATTGGCGCTCTCCTCCGCCAAGTGATCCAGTGTCTCGCGTGCCTCGCGAAGGATGTCGTTTTTCCAAGCGTTCAACTTGGCCCGGAAATACGCCCGGTGATTGGCATTCATGAATTCCTCGTCCTCCGAGAGGACAAAGGTACTAAGATCGATCTTCTCACTCAACGCGATTCTCCTGAAGAACATCTCATTGCGGCGGTGTATAGACCTATGGAAGCCGTGATTCAAGCCTCGGAACAGACACTCAACGGTATTTTAATATTGCTCGCGATTCAGGCTAACTGACGAATATTTCATCAAAATTACACATTGGAACTTGATTTCCTGCTTGCGCGCACCGTTGCGTTCGGCGGACCTCGCTGAAAAGTGAGACTGATGTGTTTGCGTCATTGGATCGTCTGATCGCGACCGCGGCAAAGCGCAGCAGCGCGCCGATCCCCGGAAAAAAGCGGCCGGCAGCTTGATCTTTGCGATCCCTGCGGGAAAAGGTGAAGGTCGGCCGGACGACGCGAAAGCTGCCCAGCCAACCACATTCGACCCCTGTCGCTACAATTCGACCCCTGTCGCTACAAGCAGCAGGCAGCCACCGGAACCCGCTCGATGCAAGACAGCGCCCCCAAGGTCCTTCGCCTCTACCTGCTGCGACACGCGCGCTCCGGCTGGGCTTTGCCCGGGCAACGGGACTTCGACCGGGCGCTGGACGATGTCGGCTACGTCGATGCGGAACGGCTCGCACAGATTGCCGCCGACCGGGGTATCCGCCCTGAACGTATCCTCTGCTCCACGGCCGTGCGCTGCCGCGAGACCGCCGAACCGTTCTTTCGCACCGTCAGCGAAAACCTCGATATCCGCTATATCGACGCGCTCTATTCGGGTCCGATGAGCGTCTATTTCGATCTCATCGACGCTCATCGGCATCTGAATTCCCTGATGCTCGTGGGGCACAATCCGATGATCGAGCAATTGCTTCACCGCCTGATCGGCGACGACGCCGCGCATGAGGCAATGCCCCATGGCTATCCGCCGGCGGGGCTCTCGATCCTCGATCTGCCGGCAGTCGCGCCGGAAGACGGCATTGAGACCGCGACACTGGTCTCGATCCTGCTACCGAACCAATAGAAGATTTGCCACGCCTCGTTGCGGGCGGGGAAATATTGCCTATATCGCGGTGGCTGCCTGCGTGCGACAGTTCTGCCGGACGACGGCGGAAGATCGACCTTCGGACATACGCCGCAAGAAAGAGCAAGATTTGGCGCCTAACCTGACCAGCTTCAAAGACGACGCCCTGATTGCGCTCGACAATCTGGCCGACCGAGCCTCCGGCCTCGTCAACCCCTCCATCCGCCTCGGCGTCACCGGCCTGTCGCGCTCCGGCAAGACCGTTTTCATCTCGTCGCTGGTGCACAATCTGCTGAACGGCGGACGCCTGCCAGTGTTCGAGCCGGTGCGCTCCGGGCGCGTTTCGAAGGTCAGGCTCGAGCCGCAGCCGGATGATGCCGTCCCGCGCTTCCAATACGAGGATCATATTGCCGCGCTGGTCCGCGATCGCATCTGGCCGGATTCGACCCGCGCCATTTCGCAACTGCGCATCACGCTCGACTATGAGAGCGCCAGCGGCTGGAATCGACTGTTCTCGCCGGGCCGCCTATCGCTCGATATCGTCGATTACCCCGGTGAATGGCTGCTCGACCTGCCGCTGCTGGCGCAGGATTTCCGCACGTTCAGCAACAACGCCGTGGCGCGCGCCCGCGCCGCCAGCCGGAGCACCTTTTCGGCGGAATGGCTGACGCTGGCCTCTTCCGCAGGGTCGACGGCCATTGCCGACGAGGCGAGCGCCCGCCGGCTTGCCGAGAGCTTCACCGGCTATCTCAGGGCCTGCAAGGCGGACGAACGGTCCCCCTCGACCCTGCCACCTGGTCGTTTCCTCATGCCGGGCGATCTCGAAGGGTCGCCGGCGCTCACCTTCTCGCCACTTCCCGATCTTCCCGACGGACGCGCGCCCAAGGGTTCGCTCTGGGCGATGATGGAGCGGCGCTACGAGGCCTACAAGAAACACGTGGTCAGCCCGTTCTTCCGCGAGCACTTCGCACGGCTCGACCGCCAGATCGTGCTGGTCGACGCGCTGCAGGCAATCAACAACGGCCCGGAGGCGCTGCTCGATCTCGAACAGGCGCTGGCCGACGTGCTCGCCTGCTTCCGCCCGGGGACCAACAACTGGCTCTCGTCTTTCCTGACGCGCCGGATCGACAAGGTGCTGATCGCCGCAACCAAGGCGGATCATCTCCACCACGAAAGCCACGACCGTCTGGAGCGCATCGCCGCGCGCCTGGTCGATCGCGCGGCCGAGAGCATCGGCATGAGTGGCGCCGGCCTCGAGGTCATGGCGCTCGCCTCGGTCAGGGCGACCCGGGAAGCAACCGTCAACCACGACGGCCATACGCTGCCGGTCATCGTCGGCACGCCGATCGCCGGTGAGAAGATCAACGGCGAAATCTTTGACGGCGAAAAGAAAACTGCGATATTTCCCGGTGACTTGCCGGAAGATCCTGAAGTGCTGTTCAAAGCAATCGAGATGCAGTCGGGCGGGACTACCTTCGTCGAAAGCGCCCACCCGCTGCCGGAGCTCAGCTTCGTTCGCTTCCGTCCGCCGCATCTCGAAGAAACCAGTGGCGGCTTAAAGCTGTCGGTACCGCATATCCGCCTCGACCGGGCCATGCAATTTCTGTTCGGAGACCGGCTCGCATGAGTGACGATAGCAATGACCGCCGCCGCCGACCCGGTGCCTTTTCGGTTGGAGAGGAGAAGCCCGTTCAGCCCGGCCCTCAGACACGCGCGCCGCGTTCGCCCGCGAGCTTCGACGACAACGTCGTGCTGACGCCCGATGCGGAAGACCCGTTCCGCGAGACCACGCTGGTGGTCGAGGCACTGACGCTCCCGGAGGCGGCCCCGCGCAAGCGCCGTCTGTCGGTCGGCAAGATCGCGATCGGCGCCCTCGGCATCATCCTGTCGCTTGCCGCCGGCCTGTGGGTCGACCGGCTGCTGCGCGATCTCTTCACCCGTGCTGACTGGCTTGGCTACGCCGCCCTCGCGGTCGTCGTCATCGGCCTCCTCGCCCTATTGATCGTCGTCATCCGGGAGCTTTCCGGCATGATGCAGCTTACCGCGATCCAGAAGCTGAAAGCGGAAACGGTGACTGCGGCGACTTCCGGCAATACCAAGCTCGCACGGTCGGCGCAGACCAAGCTCGCGCATCTGCTGGCCGCCAATCCGCGAACGGCACGCGGCCGCACGCGACTGAAGGAGACCGAGGGCGAGATCATCGATGGACCGCATCTGATCGAGCTTACCGAGCGCGAGCTCTTGAGCCCGCTCGACCGCGAGGCGCGCCGTCTCATCCTTGCCGCCTCCAAGCGCGTCTCGATCGTCACGGCGGTCAGCCCACGCGCCCTCGTCGACCTTGGATATGTGCTCTACGAATCCGCGCGCCTGATCCGCGCCATGGCCGAGCTCTACGGCGGCCGCCCCGGCACCCTCGGCCTGCTGCGGCTGATGCGCGACGTCATCGCCCACCTTGCCGTCACCGGCTCGATCGCCGCCGGCGACAGCCTCATCCAGCAGGTGCTTGGGCACGGCCTCGCCTCGAAGCTCTCGGCGCGTCTTGGCGAAGGCGTCATCAACGGCCTGATGACCGCGCGCATCGGCATAGCGGCCATGGATCTCTGCCGTCCCATGCCGTTCCGCGCTTTGAAACGCCCGGGTATCGGCGACTTTCTCGCCGACTTGAGTTCCGGCGCCGGGCGCGCCGGCAGCGAAGGCGGCGATCGATTCGCTTGAACCGCCTTCCTGGCCTTCCGCCGGAGTCCTGAAGCCGGTTTGCGGAAAACGTGCGGCGGCTGGCCTTGGTGGGCCCGAAAGCTCGGTGCATAATCGGCGTCACGGCCACAAAGTTGCCTTGATAGCCACCGTCTGGAAACGCTCCATTAACCATTTCCGCGCAAATGTGGCTTTCAGTTTCGGACGTTGACCCATCAAGGATCGTTTATGTTCTCGCGCCCTTCTTTGATCGCCCGCGGCACTGCCGCCATCGCGCTTGCAGCCGCCGTCGGCGCTGCGACGCCAGCCTTTTCCGGCGTCAAGGACAAGGCCTTCTTCGAGAAGGTCGCCGGCCAGTGGAAAGGCCCGGGCGAGATCGTCGCCGGCAAATACAAGGGCACCAAGTTCACCTGCGACCTCTCGGGCGAACCGGTCGCCGGTGACGATACCGGCATCAAGCTCGACGGTTTCTGCCGCGTCGGCGTGTTCAAGCAGCCGATGTCGGCGCTGATCACCAGCAAGGGCAACAGCTATACGGGCAAGTTTCTCGACGGCGCCGAGGGCAAGGGTCTCGATATCGTTTCCGGCAACGTCGCCAAGGACAAGGTCGTCGTCGGCATCAACCGCAAGAAGCTGAACGGCGCCATGATCGCCCGCCTTCAGGACGACCAGACGATGAACATCACCATCTCCGTCAAGGTCGAGGAGACGATGGTCCCGGTTATCGGCGTCAGCCTCAATCGCCAGGTCGACACGATCGCTGTCGGCTCGATCAAGTAGTTCCGGACACAGCCAAGCGACAAAGCCCCGGTCGTCTTCGCCGGGGCTTTGCTGTTTCGGGAAAGCTCCTCGGCTGAACGGAATTGATCAGGACTTGGCACGCCACCAGGTCATGTCGCCATCGGCGACCTCGATGCCGGTCACATCCGCCCCACGCAGCCAGTCGCTAACCGTGCGTCCGCGAACCGGCATGTCGGCGGCGATATCGGCGAGCGGCTTCAGCACAAAGCCTCGGTCCGTCATCCTGGGATGCGGCAGTTCCAGTCGTGTCTCCGCCTGAGCCACACCTTCATAGGTCAGCACGTCGATATCCAGCGTGCGCGGTCCCCAGCGCTCGTCACGCACCCGCTTCATCGAACGCTCGATGTCGAGACAGGTGTCGAGCAAAGCCTCAGGCTCCAAAGTCGTGCCGACCGCGGCGCAGGCGTTGAAGAACCACGCCTGGTCGGTCTTGCCCCATGGCGGCGTGCGGTAGAGCCGCGAGACGGCCTTGACGACGCAGTCGGCGCGCTGATCGAGCGCCTGAAGCGCCGCTGCCATGGCCTTGCGCGGATCCCCAAGGTTGCCGCCAAGCCCGAGTGTGGCGACCCGCCACTCGGGCTCAGACGACATGTTCGACCGTCACTTCGACATAGTCGAGCACGCCGGGTACGGGCGCGTTCGGCTTGCGGATCGAAACCTTGGCGCGCTTGATCTGCGGGAAGCGTACGCAGAGCGTCTTTGCGACTTCCAGCGCCAGCGCCTCGATCAGGTAGCGGCGGCGCCCCGTGACGATGCGCTCGATCTCCTGGAAGGCGATGCCATAGTGGACGGTGTCTTCGATCGAATCATCGACGAGCGCCGTTCCCTGCTCGACTTCGAGCTCGGCGTCCACGAAGAAGCGCTGCCCGAGGAGCTCTTCTTCGTCAAAGACGCCGTGGCGCGCGAAGAAGGCACAGTTCTTGAGAGTGATCGTGTACGTCGGGCTCATGCTTCTCCGTCCCATCGGCTATTCTGGGATCACGCTGGTTTTGGGTCGAGTCGACCTAAAATCGTGACGTAATCTATTCTGGTAATTTGCACGCGGATGCGGGCGAAGGGCCGCATGCGCTTGTCCTCATCCCGCTCTGGCCATCAGCATAGCATCGGTCATGGCCAGCGCATCCCTGCTGTTTGCGACATCATGTACACGGAAAATCGAGGCGCCCGCAGCCCGCAGCAGCGCCGTAGTCGCCGCCGTTGCCACATCCCGGTCGGCCGCCTCACGTCCGCTCACCGCTCCAATGAAGCGCTTGCGGGACGTTCCGACCAGGAACGGACGTCCGAAACGGTGCAATTCGGCAAATCGCGCCATCAGTTCGAGGTTCTCGTCCGTATCCTTGGCAAAGCCGAATCCCGGGTCCAGCACGATCTGCTCGCCCTTCACGCCGGCTTCAGCCGCGATCTGCAGCGATCGATCGAGGAAGTGGAACTGATCGTCGATCACATCGGCGAGCTTCTGCCTGTCGCGCCCGGTATGCATGATGCAGAGCCCCGCGCCGGTATCCGCGGCAACGGCAGCGATATCCGGCTCGCGCTGAAGACCGTGCACGTCGTTGACGATGTGCGCGCCGGCTTCGACCGCCAGCCGCGCCGTCGAGGCCCGGTAGGTATCGACCGAGATCAGCGCATCGGTATCGCGGCTCAGCGCCGAGATCACCGGCAGGATACGTCCCTGCTCCTCCTCAGCGCTGACCGCCGCCGCGTCCGGCCGCGTCGATTCACCGCCGATATCGAGGATCAATGCGCCCTCCTGCAGGCAGCGCACGCCCTGCGCCACCGCTGCAACAGCATCGATGAAACGTCCGCCATCGGAGAAAGAATCCGGGGTAACATTGACGATCGCCATCAAAACGCCACGCGGCCCGAGTTCGAGGCTGCGCCCATGCGCCAGCTTCCAGCTAAATTTCTGAAATGGACTGTAAGTCATTTTCCCTCACGATCCGTCCTCGGCCGAGAGCCCTCGATTTGCTGTTGCGCCGGTCGTGGCTATGCCTCAAGCTTGATCGAAGTTCAACTGAAGAGAACCACGCATTGATGTCCCGAGTACGCGTCCCGCTCAAAGCCGCCCTCCTCGCTCTCCTGGTCGCCGCTCCCCTCAGCGCTGCGTCGGGCGAAACCGTGATCAACAAGAGCTTTTCCTATTTCTCGATCGGTGGGCGCACTGCGGAGGAACTCGACAAGGCGCTCTCGGCCAGTGGCCCGATGATGAAAGCCACCGGCGCGCGTCATCCGGGCGCCACCCGTATCAAGTTCGGAGGCTCCATCACTTACGTCAGTCGCGGCGGCCGTTGTGCAGTTGGCTCGGCACGGGTGACGCTCAGCACCCGCATCATCCTGCCGCGCTGGAAATATCGACGCCAGGCCGGCCGGGATCTGGCTCTGGTTTGGGATACGCTTTCGAGCGACATCAAGCGCCATGAGGAGCGGCACGCGGAAATCGCCCGCAACCACGCCCGCCGCATGGAGAAGGCGTTCCTGGCCCTGAAGCCGGAAGCGGATTGCGAACGCATGCAGGCGACCGTCGCGCGTGTCAGTGTCACGGCAATCGAAGCGCACGACAAGGATCAGGCGCGCTTCGATCGCACCGAAGCTGCGAATTTCGACAAGCGCATGATCCGGCTACTGCAATACCGGCTCGAAGCGCTGAAGAAAACGCAACAATAGGTAGCCGCGCCCCGCCCCTGAAGAAGAGCCTGACTATAGTCGGGCCCGACGTGATTTCAGTGGCAATACCCACAGTATTTTATTGGTGAAATATAACGATGGCTGCCGGCCGCCGACTCATCTATATTGAAACCATGGAGCGAGGGGCCAGGCTAAAGACTAGCCTCCGCCGAACGATCGGGTTAAGCGCGGCGCAGTAGTTGTGCGAAGAGCTTAATTGTTGCCGTTACTTTAGTTTAGGCGACGTTGTTCAATATTAAAAAGAAGAAAACCGAACAGCGGGGCCAAAATGGGTTCTCCTGGCGTGTCTTGGTGCTGCAGATGTCCCCTCCCTCATCTGTTAGCGATGCGCCCTCCTCGCCTCGCTTGTCCAACGACCGGCGAGGCGCTTTTTTTTGCGCATCAATCATGAATTGGAAAGGCGGCGCTGGGCGGCATGAAGCGCATGTCGCGTACGAGTACGCAGCCGTCTTGCGACGACGACATGCGAAGCATCAATAACGCAAGGCGCAAACCCGAAAGATCGCGGCGCGTTTTAGGCCTGGCGCTCCGGCACATGCACGACGAGACCGTCGAGTGCATCGTTCATCTTGATCTGACAGGAAAGCCGCGACGTCGGCCGCACGTCATAGGCAAAATCCAGCATGTCTTCCTCCATGGCTTCCGGAGCGCCGACGGCAGCCGCCCAGGCGTCGTCGACATAGACATGACAGGTCGCGCAGGCGCAGGCTCCGCCGCATTCGGCTTCGATGCCGGGAACCGAATTGCGAACGGCGTTCTCCATGACCGTCGAGCCGTTTTCGACATCAAGTTCATGGCGCGCGCCGTCAAAGGCAACGATCGTAAGTTTTGTCATGTCTCTTTCCGGAATGAACTGCTGGGACTGGCAAGGCGCAAAGCCTCTTCAGGACGCACGCCGCTCGGGCGCAAATTCAGTGAAAGTTCTTCCAACAAATCCGCCGGTCAGTCAACAACGGCCGTCAGTCCGCGCCTCGCGCGCCAAAGGCGCGAGGCCGCAATCTTGAAATGGGGTGGCGGTTGGGATGCGTTCTCCGCTTCCGCTCGCCCCATTGGGCCACTGGATTAGCGGCAAAGCTTCAATATGAAGAGCTCGGCCTCGAGCACAGCGGCCGAAAGCGCGTCGTAAAGCGATGTGTCTGCCGGGTTTTGCTCGATCGCGCCGGCAATGCTGGCGACGTCGACGGCGCCAACTGCAAGCGCCGCACCCTTCAGCCGATGGGCGGCCTGAGCGCGAAGCGTGCTCTTGCCCTCCACGATCTCTTTCATGACCTGGCGCGCCTGGCGCGCAAAAAGCTGCAGCACTTCGATTTCGAGCGCCTTGTCACCCATCGTCTGTGCCGCAAGATGGACGAAGTCGATCGGCTTCCTGCCGGCAGCGGCAGAGTTTCCCGGGGTGTCCGGAGCTTCAAAGGCAATCCTGAGGGCCGCCATGAGCCAAATTCCCTATTGTTTATTGTATGTTGATCTTGTTTTCGGTGCCGCCATGTCGCAGCCACCTACACGCGCAAACTCAGATACTCATCCTTTGCGGGTGCGGGCTGCTATCAGCTTAAATCGGGGCGCAATATGGGCAGGAATCTGGGAAAATGGTTAATGGCCATTAAACCGGCTGATTTCCTTATATTTTCTGGCTTTGGCACCGTTATCGCATTAAGATTTCATTAGGATTTTAACTAAGCCCGAGCGCTCTTAATTGTAAGAACCCAGCTAATGTGTCACTACGATACGCTTAGGAACTTGCCTACGTGCGAAAATGGCAACCGTTCCGGTGGATAAGCTCAACGCGTGGTCCCTTTCGGCCACAAATGTGACTATCCGTCGAGGCAATGCAGTGTGTGATCAGTAGGGTATTGCGTAGATCCGATGCGCGTATCTTGCCGTCACAGCCCGCGAGGAAGAAATCCGGCCGCCCGTTGTGCGCGAGCGCTGGCAGTGTTGTCGCTGGCAAAAGGTAATGAGGCGTATCCCTATGGCGACGAAAAAGAGCAATGAGTCAATCGACGAAAAGGCCTTCCAGGCTTTGGAAGCTGCCCTGAAGATCGATTTCGACGAGCTTAACTCGAGCCCGAACGACAAGACTTCCTTGGATGATCCGGAGGAAAATGTGTCTCAGCCCGGCAATCAGGCGCATGCGCCCGATCAGAACAAAAGAGCAAAGTCTCATCCGGAGCCATCCCGCGCCGCGCGTGCTGCCGAAGCGGCCAAAACGCTCGCCCCGGAACCTGCGCCGAAATCCCCCGCCCTTTCCGCCGCCAACGACGACGGTCGTCGCTCTCCGGCTGCGATGCTGCGCGCGCTTGACGTGCGCTCCAATCGCGCCGCGATCCGGGTTGCCGCGCTGGTGTCGGTCATCTGGGCCATCGCCGGCCTCGGCATTGCCAACCTGCTCTATGGGCCGCAAATCTGGCAGATCCGCTCGCTGAGCGATCTCGCCGCGACGCCGGGCGCCATTGGCGTCGCGATCGGCATCCTGCTGCCGGTCATGCTCTTCTTCTCCTTCGCCATCATGATCGCCCGTGCGCAGGAACTGCGCAACGCCGCCCGGTCCATGACCGAGGTCGCGCTGCGCCTCGCCGAGCCCGAAACGGCTGCAGCCGATCGCGTGATGACCGTCGGCCAGGCCGTTCGCCGCGAAGTGTCGGCCATGAACGAGGGGATCGAGCGCACCATCGCGCGCGCCACCGAGCTCGAAACGCTGGTGCATTCGGAAGTCAACGCGCTCGAGCGCAGCTACAGCGAAAACGAACTGCGCGTCCGCACGCTGGTCCAGGAACTCGGCCTCGAGCGCGAAGCGATCATCGGTCACTCGGAGCGTATCCGCTCGGCGATATCGGGCGCCCACAGCAAGCTGAAGGACGACCTGGAACAGGCGAGCGACGACATCGCCTCGCGCATTGCCATTTCGGGCGAAGCCTTCGCCTCGCTGATCGACACGCGCGCCGCAGCCCTCAGCGAAAAATCCGACAGCGCCCTGCAGTCGATCGGCACCATGCTGTCGTCCCGCACCGATGCGCTGCTTTCCGGCCTGACGGCGGCCGGCCTTGGTCTCAGCACCGAATTCGATACCCGGCTTGACCAGTTGAGCGAGACGCTGACCAAGCGCGGCGAAGACCTGCTCAGCCAGTTCGAGACACGCGCCTCCTCGCTCGACGCCAGCACCGAACGGCTGAACGCGGCGCTCAACGACCGTGCGCGCCAACTCAACGAGACGCTGATCGCCCGCACCCGTGACCTCAATGAAAGCCTCAGCGTCGGCCAGCAGGCGATCACCGGCGGTCTCGATGACGTCCTCGCGTCACTGAACGCCACGCTCGACGAAAAAGGCGCAAGCTTCCGCCAGAGCCTGCGCTCCAGCGCCGACGATGCGATCATGGATCTGGACCTGCGCGGCGGCTTCTTCGAAGAGAAGCTGCAGACCACCGTCGGCCAGCTCGCGACCGCCTTCGACGAGCGCTTCCACGAGTTTGCTTCCGCCTTCGACAAGCGCGCCAGCATGCTCGACACCAAACTCATGGAGAGCCTGCACCGCATCAACGAGACCGTCTCCGGCGGCTCGGAAGCGATCGGCGGCGCGCTCGACAGCAGCATCGAGAAGATCGGCTCTGCCCTCTCCGATCAGTCGCTGACGCTGGCGACCACGCTTGGCGCGACCCAGGACTTCATCGAGGAGACGATCGCCAGCCGCACCTCGGAACTCAGCAATCTGGTCGGCGATGCCCACAGCCGCATCGATGCCGTTCTCTCCGAGAAGACCAGCGGCCTCATGGGCGCCCTCTCCCAGGCGCAGGAGCGCATCGAAAACGGCTTCGGCCAGCGCGCCGACGCGCTTGCCAGCGCGCTCACCAGCAGCGAACAGCGCCTGACCGAGGGGCTGGACACCCGCACCGCCGCCTTCGTTGACGGCCTGCATGCCGCTCATGCCCGCATCGAACAGACGCTCAGCGGCTCGACCGACGAGATCACCAGCGCGATCGCTGCCAGCCAGCACCGCCTGGACAACACGCTGTCCGAGCGCACGCTCGCCCTTTCGACTATCCTGTCCATGGGCGCCGACTCGATCGACAACGCCGTCAGCGGCACGGCCGATCGGCTGGAGCGCGTCCTGTCCGAACGTGGCGAGGCGATCTCCGAAGCGCTCACGAGCCAGACCTCGGCCCTCGATGGCGTTCTTGCCGAACGTGCCGCCGCCATCACCTCGACGATGTCGTCGCGCGCCAATGAAATGGCCAACACGCTGAGCCGCCACGCCGAAGACGTGGCCGACAGCCTGACGTTCCGCGCGACCGCCGTTGCCGAAACCATGACCGACCGCGTCGGCGATATCGAGCAGAAGCTCTCCGAGAGCGTCAACACGATCGCCGAAAACCTCGGCGGCCGCGTCAGCCAGATCTCCGACACCCTCACCCAGACGAGCGCCCGCATCGCCGAGGACCTCAGCGGCCGTGTCGGCAAGATCTCCGACACGCTGACCGAGACCAGTGCGCAGATCGCCGATGCCCTGACGGCACGCACGACCGAAGCGACCGCTTCGCTCGCCGGCAAGGCAGCCGAAATCGAGCAGACGCTGAGCGGCCGCGCCGAGCACCTGCGCGATACCCTGTCGTCGACGCACGAACAGATCCGCGCCACGCTGGACGACCGCATCGACGCCATCAACCTCGCGGTCGGCCAGGGCCGCGACCAGCTCGAAGGCATGCTGGCCGATCAGTCGACCGCAATCGCCACGACGCTGGCCACCAGCGCCAGCATGCTCGAAATGTCGCTGGATGAGCGCCAGTCCGCGCTTGCCGGCGTCATCGACCGCAGCGGTGAAGCGCTCGAAGCCCGCATGCGCTCGACAACCGGCAATATTGCCGAGCGCCTGGCCGAAACCGCCAATCAGATCAGCCTGGCGGCCGACAGCCTGACCAACCGCGTCGACATGTCGATCAACGGCATCAACGACCGCCTCGACGACACCGGCCTGCGCATCGAGACGAGCCTTGGCGCCCTCGAGGAGCGCATGCGCGAAAGCGCCGGCAACATCGGCTCGATCGTCGACGAAACGGGCATGCATATCGAAACCCGCGTCGGTGTGCTCGAAGATCGCATTCGCAACACCGTCGGCAATGTCGGCACGGTCGTCGACGACACTGGCGCCCGCATCGAAAGCAATCTCGGCGCGCTTGAAAACCGCATCCGCGGCAGCGTTGCCAATGTCGGCTCCGTCGTCGACGATGCCGCGGCCCGCGTCGAAAGCGGCCTCAATGCGCTGGAAGATCGGATCCGTGGCAGCGTCAGCAGTGTCGGTTCGGTCGTCGGCGACACCGGCACCCTCATCGAAAACAGCCTTGGTGCGCTGCAGGATCGCATCCGCGGCAGCGTCAACGACGTCAACGCCCTGGTCGACGATACCGGCCTGCGCCTGGAAGTCAGCCTCAGCTCGCTCGAGGAACGCGTCCGCGACAGCGTCGGCAGCGTCAACGAGATCGTCGATGGCGCCGGCCAGCGGATCGCCAACAGCCTCGGCGACCGGGCGGGCGACATCGATCGCATGAGCCAAATGGCGGCCAGCCGGATCACCGGCGCCATCGAAGCCGGTGCCGAGCACATTGCCGAGCGCCTCGGCACCATGGATCGTGCCCTCAACATCGGCCTTGAAAACGTCAACCGGACGATCGAGGGCAAGGCCGCCGTGCTCGTCAGCAGCCTGCGCGGTGCGGTCAGCGAAGCAACGCAGAACCTGGACGCGGAAGCCTCCCGCCTCGAAGGCAAGACCAGCGATCTCGTCAGCAACCTGCGCAGCGCCGTCGGTGACGTGGCCCAGGAGTTCGACGCGGAAGCCGTCCGCATCGAGGACAAGGCCGCCGGTCTCGTCACCACGCTTCGTGGCGCGGTCGGCGATGTTGCCCAGGAACTCGACGCAGAAGCCGCGCGCTTTGAAGGCAAGGCTGCAGGCCTTGCAACCACGCTTCGCGGCGCGGTCGGCGAGGTCGCCCAGGAACTCGACGCAGAAGCCGCACGCATCGAAGGCAAGGCTGCAGGCCTCGCGACCACGCTTCGCGGCGCCGTCAGCGATGTCGCTCGGGAGATCGACGCGGAAGCGGCGCGCTCGGCCGAGCTCCTCTCCAAGGCCGGCGACGATTTCGCCTCGGCGCTTGCCGCTCGCCAGGCCGAGTTTGCCAACACGATCGACCAGACGGCAGCGGCCACCGCCGCCCGCCATGCGGAGCTTGCCAATACGATCGAGCAGAAGGCTGCTGCCAGCGCAGCACGTCACGCCGATCTTGCCCGTTCGATCGCCGACGCGGCCGATACTGCAACGGCACGGCTCGCGGCCACGCACAGCCAGATCGCCAGCCACGCCGACAACATTCAGCAGGGCCTCGCCAACACCGAGAAGGCGCTCGAAGCCCGTGGCGAAGCGATCCGCAACACGCTCGACGACCGCACCCGCGAGCTCAACTCGATGCTCGCCGGCCGTTCGCTGGAGCTGTCGCGCCTGATCGACGAGCAGGCCCGCCCCGTCATCGACCAATATGCCGCGACCGGCCGCGAGGCCGCCGAGCGCATTGCCGCCGTGACCCAGGAAAGCGCCGATCGTCTGCGTGCGGAAAACGCCGCCCTCGTCAACGCCATCGCCGAGCGCACCGGCGAAACGCTGAATGCGATCTCGCACCGGGCCGAAGAAACGGCAAAGGCGATGAAGATGGTCGAGAACCGTCTGCAGTCGACCGCCATGGGCCTGATCGACCAGCTCGCCAACAACAACGCCGCGATCGCCACGGTCATCGACCAGGCGAGCAGCAACCTCGGCGAAATGGACCAGCGTCTGGAATCGACGATCGCCCGCGTGTCGGAATCGACCCGTCAGGCCTCCGACATGCTGTCGACCTCGACCCGCCTCATCGAAGGCAAGGTCGACAAGCTGTCCGACATGTCCGCCTCAACCCTGTCGCAGATCGGCGGCATCGTCGGCCGCTTCGAGGATCACTCGAAGGTGCTGAGCCAGGCCTCCGACCTGCTTGGCGCTGCCCAGTCGAACCTCGTCAGCACGCTCGAGGAACGTCAGGATGCGCTGCGCACCCTTTCGGTGGGCCTCGTCCAGCGCTCGGAAGAGATCGAACGGACCATGCGTGCGCTCGAAGGCTTCGTCGATGGCGCCTTCCAGCGCGCAGAAGAGCGTTCGGGCCTCGTTGCCGGCAACCTGCGCAGCGGTATCCAGCAATCCTTCTCGGATGTCGGTCGCCTGCTGACCAGCGCCGAACAGCGCGCCGCCGAAGCGGCCGAAGCGATGCGCAACACGCTCGCCCAGGCAGGTGACGAAGCCGGTGCGTCGGTCGAGCAGGTCTTCAGCCGAGCCGAGGAGCGCTCGCGCCAGATCGCCGATACGCTTCGCTCCGGCGTCGAGACCTCGTTTGCCGACGTCAACAAGACGCTCTCTTCGGTCGAGGGCCGTGCGCTCGGCGCTTCGGAAGCCCTGCGCCAGGCGATCGCCAAGATCGGCGAAGATGCCGGTGCGTCGATCGAAGGCGCCTTCGCCAATGCCGAGGAACGCTCCAAGGAAGTGGCCTCGCGCCTGCGCGGCAGCGTCGCGGCCTCGGTGTCCGACATCGAGCGCATGCTCGCCGAGAGCGGCAAGAAGTCCGACGGCGTGGCAGGCCAACTGCGCGACGCGGTTCGCGTGGCGATCGACGAGGCGATTGGCCGCTTCAGCGGTGCCACCGACGAAATCCGTCGCTCGGCCGGCGAGATCCGCAAGGAACTCGACATGACCCGCGAAGAACTGAAGCGCGGTGCCTTCGACCTGCCGGAAGAGGCGAAGGAAAACGCGGCGGTCATGCGTCGCGCCGTCGGCGAACAGATCAAGGCGCTGCAGGAACTGTCCGACATCATCGGCAAGTCCTCGACGCAGCTCGAAGTGGCTCAGCCGCTGCGCCAGCAGCCCCCCGCTCCGGTCTCTCGTCCGGTGCAGCAGCAGCCTGCGCCCCAGCCGGTCGTCCAGGCTCAGCCGGTCGCTCAGCCTCAGCCGGTCGCTCAACAGCCCGTCGTGCAGCAGCCAGCCCGGCAGGAACCGGCCCCGGCACTGCGCGGTAGCCTCGGCATCGAGCAGCCGGCCATTCGCCAGCCCGCTCCGTCGCAGGCGGTGACCAGCGAGGTTGCAGAAGGTGGTGGCTGGATGCGCGATCTGCTGCGTGCGGCATCGCGCGAAGAGGCCCCCTCGCCGGCGCCGCAACGCCCGGCCGAAGCGCAGCCTGCGGCCCGCACCGGCGACAGCCGCAATCCGCGCCACGTCGTCGAGTCGCTGAACTCGCTGTCGGTCGACATCGCCCGCGCCATCGATCACGATGCCTCGGTCGAACTGTGGCGCCGTTACCAGCGCGGCGAGCGCGACGTCTTCACCCGTCGCCTCTACACGCTGAAGGGCCAGCAGACCTTTGACGAGATCAAGCGCAAGTACGACCGCGAGCCGGAGTTCCGCACCGCCGTCGACCGCTACATCGCCGACTTCGAGAAGCTGCTCGCCGACGTTGCCCGCAACGACCCGGACAAGCGCATCACCCAGACCTACCTGACGTCGGATACCGGCAAGGTCTACACGATGCTCGCCCACGCCGCCGGCCGCTTCAGCTAACCGGCGGAAATCAAAGGAATCTCGCGAACGGCCCCGTTTTTGACGGGGCCGTTTTCGCATGCCCACGACCGGCAATACTGATCGGAACGGCCAAGCCCTTCAATTGCACTCGAACTCGATCCCGCCGGCGCTACCACCGGCGAAAAGCCAACCATCCTCCGCTATAATGTCCCGGAAGGGGTTGGTGTGGCCTATGTGGCAACGCCTTCGCCTACAGCGCCGCGCGTCTTGTCAGACGCGCAAAGGTCGCTGCAGCAAATCGGGAGGCGGAAATGAAACCACGGCTGAAAGTCCTCACGCTCGCGGTAAACGACCTTGAAAGGTCACTGGCCTTCTATCGCGACGGCATGGGGCTGCCGACGCAGGGAATTATCGGCCAGGAATTCGAGGACGGCGCAGTGGTCTTTTTCCACATGGGCGACGACTTGATACTGGCGCTCTTTCCCGCGCCTTCGCTTGCCAAAGACGCAAAGATATCCCCGACGCAGGCGCGGCTTGGCGCCGTCTCAATCGGACATATCGTCAATTCGAGGCAGGAGGTCGATGCGGTCATGAAACAGGCCGAAGATGCTGGCGCGATCATTACCGATCGCCCACACGAACGTTTCTGGGGCGGCTATTCTGGCTACTTCCACGACCCCGACGGCCACCTTTGGGAGATCGCCTGGAATCCGCACTGGACTGTCGCGGATTGAATGCGCGAACGGCGCTAGTCTTATCTGCTGCCAACAGATCCTATGCTCCCCAAACGCAAAAGGCCCGGACGGACCAGAGCCTTTGTTTTGGAGCTCGATCAAGTCAATAGGACGACGTTGCCCTTACCGCCCATCTCTCCGGATATGAACCAGAGCGTGCGGATTTCTCCACCGTGCGCGCCATCAGTCCCAATGCAAAACGCAAGCCTCTCAGCGGCAACATCATCCCCTTGTCATCCCAAGCACGCTCTCCGTCCTGATCCGTTCCAACACGGTTGCTACCAGAAATTTAATCGCTAATTATGAGTGCAAGCGTGGCCCAACTCGGGCTTAACGCAGCTTCCTCAATTCTCAAATCAAAGAGGAGCTTTGCATGACCTATCAGTCCGAAGGTTGTTTCGTTCCTAGACATGCCTTACTTGCGGCCGGACTCATATGTCTCGCCGAGCTACTACCAGGCGCTGCCAGCGCTCAGCAGGCGGCCGAGGAGCTTGTAAGGCCCGAGGAAGTGCACAGTCGCAATGGCGAACTCACCCTTGCCCTCACCGCCGCGCCTGCCAAGATCAACGTAGCGGGCGTTTCGTTCAGCTCCAACGTGTTCAACGGCAAGTACCTCTCGCCGGTGCTACGGGTTAGACGGGGGGATCTCGTCAAGATTCATCTCGTCAACGAAATCGCCAAGGCGGACAACGAGATCAGCAAGCCCGAACCCACGAATCTTCATTATCACGGCATGGCCATCCCCCCGACGGAGCCGGCCGACGACATCTTCGTCGAAGTTCACCCCAAAGGTCATGAACATGTGGGGCATCACAGCAACGTCTACGAATATGCCTGGCGCGTGCCGGAAGATCATGCGCTGGGTCTGCACTGGTATCATCCGCATGTCCACGGGCGTGTGGAGGATCAGGTGCTTAGCGGCCTCTCCGGCCTGCTCGTCGTTGAGAGCATGACCGAGACACATTATCCGCAATTTGCCGACCTGCAGCGCCAGACGCTGATCCTCCGTGACATCGATCTGCCCGGCGCAAAGGATGGTGACCCGAAAACGAAGACAATCAACGGCCAGAAGCACCCAGCCATTCGAATGAGGCCCGGCGAATTCCAGATCTGGGAAATTGGCAATCTCGGCGCGGACTCCTATTTCGACCTTGAGCTCGACGGCCACTCGTTCTGGGTTCTCGGTCGTGACGGAAATCCGACAGAACTGCCGGTCAAGGAACAGACCCTGTACCTTTCGCCGGGGGCACGGGCGGAGGTTCTTGTACAGAGTGCCAAGGCCGGCCATTATCCACTGCGCTCGCTGAAAGTGGATACTGGTCCGCAGGGAGATCCCAACCCCCAGGTGGAGTTAGGAACGGTCATCGTCGAAGGTGGGCCGGTCAATGGTGGGTCGACTAGCGCAGATCTTTCGAAGCCGGCGGTCGCCCTCGACAGTGGCGACATAACCGCCAGGGAAGTCAGGAAGCTTCCCATCACCAACCGAAGGACGATCACCTTTTCAGAAACGGCCGACGGAAAGACCTTCTTCCTTAATAACAAGATGTTCGACCAGGGCCGCATCGATACCACTGTGACAATAGGCGACGTCGAGGAGTGGACGTTGAGGAACGTAACGGGCGAACGGCACGTCTTCCACATCCATCAAACCGATTTCCTCGTGACGGAACAGGAAGGCGCCGCCCTCGACTACAAGGGCCTTCGGGACGTCATTGATATTCCGCAGCAACGAAACGGAAAGCCCGGAGAGGTGAAAATCATCGTCCCCTTCCTGCGTCCGAACATCGCCGGAAAGTTTGTCTATCACTGCCACATCCTGGAGCATGAGGATAATGGCATGATGGCAAACATCGTTGTCCTGCCGGCGAAGTGAATGCGACGGAAGCTGCCAATAGCCGATGGCGTGACGCCTTGATGGGAATGTTTGTGGAAGGAGCATAGGTTAGGTGCATTGGAAGACCGCTGCCGGACCGAGTCTACTTTTCTTCTGCGCTCCAGCTTTCTTCTGAATTTCAAAGCCAAACAGAAGTGCGAAAACACTGTTTACCAACTGGAAAGGCGTCATAATTGGCGATGGCGAACTTTGGTTCACCAAGACGGGAACAGACGCAAACCCTATGTCCGTACAGATTGCAGCCGTGGCCAATTAAATGCGATCACCCCTGAGTTGGCTCGGGATCAGCGGCAACGCTGTTGCCCGCGGTGCACCCGGTCAAGAGAACGCCGGGCCCAACCCAACGAAAAAGGGCCCCGGACGAACCGGGGCCCCTTGCTGGATCTCGATCAGAGCCGGCTTAATCCGGCATCTGGTCAATGTTCCTTGTTGGCGTAGACCGATTTCTTCGTGAGGTAGACGAGGCCGGTGAAGATCAGCAGGAACACCATGACCATGAAGCCGGTGCGCTTGCGCTCTTCGAGGTGCGGCTCGGCCGCCCACATCAGGAACGAGGCAACGTCCTTGGCGTACTGATCGACCGTCTGCGGCGTGCCATCGTCGTAGGTGACCTGGTCGTTGGAGATCGGCTGGGCCATCGCCAGAGCGGCAGCGTTCGCGAAATACGGGTTGTAGTGGGTGCCTTCCGCGACTTCGACGCCCTGCGGCGGATCCTGGTAGCCGGTCAGCAGCGCGTGGATGTAGTCCGGGCCGCCTTCCTGGTAGGGCCAGAACATGTCGAATATGAACTGCGGGAAGCCGCGCTCGATACCGCGTGCCTTGGCGATCAGCGAGAAGTCCGGCGGCGCTGCACCGTTGTTCGATGCCGCAGCCGCTTCCTTGTTCGGATAGGGCGACGGGAAGTGGTCGGACGGCAGGGCCTTGCGGGTGAACATCTCACCGTCGGCATTCGGGCCGTCCTGAACTTCGTAGTTCGCCGCAAACGCCTTCACCTGCGCTTCCGAGTAGCCGAGGTCTTCGAGCGTACGGAAGGCCACCAGGTTCATCGAGTGGCAAGCCGAACAGACTTCGGTGTAGACCTTCAGGCCGCGCTGAAGCTGGCCCTTGTCATAGTGACCGAAGGGGCCGGCAAAGCTCCATTCCTGCTGTTCCGGCTTGTGGATCGGATAGTGAGGCGTACCGCCGCCATGCTCCTCGCCGCCCTTCGCCTCTTCGGCGACAGCTGCACCGAGACCGAGACCAGCGACGACAGCGAGTGACAGAATGCCTGTAACAAGCTTTTTCATTGTTGTGGGTTCCTTATCAATCGCTGTTCTGATCAGGCGCGTGCGGCGGCCGGCTGCGTCTTGGCATTCTTCTTTTCCAAGACCGCTTCGGTGATGGAGTTCGGAATGCGCTTCGGCGTTTCGATCAGGCCGAGAACCGGCATGATGACGAGGAAGAAGCCGAAGTAGTACAGCGTGCCGATCTGCGACATCACGACGTAGAGGCCTTCTGCCGGGCGCGAGCCGAGCCAGCCGAGCATGATGGCGTTGGCGACGAAGATCCAGAAGAACAGCTTGTACCACGGACGGTAGACGGCCGAGCGGACCTTGGACGTGTCGAGCCAGGGCAGGAAGAACAGGACGAGGATCGAGCCGAACATCACCAGAACGCCGCCGAGCTTGGAGTCGATCGGGCCGATGTTGAAGGTGATGGCGCGCAGCATCGCGTAGAATGGCAGGTAGTACCATTCCGGAACGATGTGGGCAGGCGTCTTCAGGGCGTCAGCCGGGATATAGTTGTCCGGGTGGCCGAGGAAGTTCGGCTGGTAGAAGACGAACCAGGCATAGACGATCAGGAAGACGGAAACGCCGAGCGCATCCTTCAGCGTCGCATAGGGCGTGAAGGGAACGGTGTCGGTCTTGGACTTGACTTCGACGCCGGTCGGGTTGGTCTGGCCGGTGACGTGCAGCGCCCAGATGTGCAGGACGACGACGCCGGCGATCATGAAGGGCAGCAGATAGTGCAGCGAGAAGAAACGGTTCAGCGTCGGGTTGTCGACCGCGAAGCCGCCGAGCAGGAACTGCTGGATCCACTCACCCACCAGCGGAAACGCGGTGAAGAAGCCGGTGATGACGGTCGCACCCCAGAAGGACATCTGGCCCCAGGGCAGAACGTAGCCCATGAAGCCGGTCGCCATCATCAGCAGATAGATGACCACGCCGAGGATCCAGAGGATTTCGCGCGGCGCCTTGTAGGAGCCGTAATAGAGACCGCGGGCAATGTGCAGGTAGACGGCGATGAAGAAGAAGGATGCGCCGTTGGCATGCAGGTAGCGCAGCAGCCAGCCGTGGTTGACGTCGCGCATGATCTTTTCGACGGAGTTGAAGGCAACGCCCGTGTCGGCGCCGTAGTGCATCGCCAGCACGATACCGGTCAGGATCTGCACGACCAGCATGACCGAAAGCATGGCACCGAAGGTGTAGGCGTAATTCAGGTTCCGGGGAACCGGATAGCTGATGAAGCTATCGTGAACGAGACGCGGCAACGGCAGACGGGAATCAACCCATTTCTCAATGCCAGTCGTCGGCGTGTAGGTTGAATGTTCAGCACTCATTATCAGCAGTCCCCTCAACCGATCTTGATAACTGTGTCGGAAACGAACGCGAAGGTCGGCACGTGAAGGTTCTCCGGCGCCGGACCCTTGCGGATGCGGCCGGCCGTATCGTAGTGCGAACCGTGGCAGGGACAGAACCAGCCACCGAAGTCACCGGCCTGGCCAAGCGGCACGCAGCCGAGATGGGTGCAGGAACCGATCATGACGATCCAGTTTTCCTTGCCCTCGCCGGCAGAGCGATCGACGTCGCTTGCCTGTGCTTCGGCCGGAAGGTTGGCATTGCGCGCAACCGGGTCCTTCAGCTCGTCGAGCTTGACGGCCTTTGCCTCTTCGACTTCCTTCTCCGTACGGTTGCGGATGAAGATCGGCTTGCCGCGCCATTTCGCCGTCAGCGACATGCCGGGCTGCAGGCTCGAAACGTCAACCTCGATCGAGGCGAGCGCGAGCGTCGATGCATCCGGACGCATCTGGTCGATGAACGGCCAAGCGACAGCACCGGCGCCGACGACGCCTGCCATACCGGTAGCCAGATAAAGGAAATCGCGGCGAGTGGGCTCGCCCAAGGCCTCGCTTGAAGTGTCGTGTTCGCTCACGGCTAAACCATCCTCTCACGCAATATTGCGGAAACCGCATCCGCCCCCGGCGAAATTCCTGCCCCTGGCGACTTGATCCAGGTCAAGGAACCACGCCCTATTCATAGTGCTGTCGCCCCCGTCGATTTGCGGCTGCAAACACGACTTCGGCACCAGAATCCGGAAAAATTCTGCGCGCGCACGGCACACAGATTCCCCGTCAATCCGGCGCGTTCTATGCTTGATCGCAAATTATGTCCAGCCTTGACAAGGGGATGTGGGCAGATTGTCGCGGGGAAAAGCGCGGCCAATCGGCACAAGGACTTGACGGTCGCCAGTTGGGGTGAATTCAGGCTGGACGGGTGGGCGTCGAAGCGCTCTTGGGGCGCCCTACTCCGCCGCTTCGTCGCGGGCGAGGAATCCGCCCGATTGGCGCGACCAGAGCCCGGCGTAAAGCCCGCCGCGGGCGACGAGCTCCGCGTGGGTTCCCTCCTCGACGATCCGCCCCTTGTCCATGACGACGAGCCGGTCGAGCGCCGCAATCGTCGAAAGCCGGTGCGCGATCGCGAGCACGGTCTTGCCCTGCATCAACCGGTCGAGGTTGGACTGGATCGCCGCCTCGACTTCTGAATCGAGCGCCGACGTCGCCTCGTCGAGCACGAGGATCGGCGCGTCCTTCAGCATCACCCGGGCAATGGCGATGCGCTGGCGCTGACCGCCGGAAAGCTTGACGCCACGCTCGCCGACATGGGCATCGAACCCCTTGCGGCCGCGCTGGTCCTGCAGGCCGAGAATGAAGTCGTGGGCCTCGGCCTTGCGCGCGGCGGCAATCAGTTGCTCCTCGCTCGCATCCGGCCGTCCGAACAGGATGTTGTCGCGGATCGAGCGGTGCAGCAGCGAGGTGTCCTGGCTGACCATGCCGACCTGGGCACGCAGGGACTCCTGCTTGACCGCTGCGATATCCTGCCCATCGATCAGGATCCGCCCGCCCTCGAGGTCGTAGAAGCGCAGCAGCAGATTGACCAGGGTCGACTTTCCGGCGCCGGAGCGCCCGACGATACCCACCTTCTCACCCGGACGGACGGTCAGCGAAAAATCGTCGATGACGCGCTCACCCTTGCCGTAGTGGAAGCGCACGTGTTCGAAGCGGATCTCCGGCCGGCTGACGGCAAGCTCCGCGGCACCGGGCCGGTCGACGAGACCGATCGGCTGCGACACGAGTTCGGCCGAGTTCTGGATCGTGCCGATGTTGCGCATGATCGCATTGAACTGGGTCATCATGCGGCCGAGCAGCATGTTGAGCCGGAGCACCAGCGCCAGCGTGAAGGCGACGGCGCCGGAACTGATCGCGCCGCCGAGCCAAAGGTGGATCGAATAGACGGCGATGGCCGTGATCATCAGGCCGGAAAGCAGCGCCAGCGACGCGCGCACCGCCGTCAGCAGCCGCGTGAACGGAATGACCGCTCCCTGGAACCGGTCGAAGCCGGAGCGGATATAGCGATCGTTCTCCTCGTCGCGACCGAAGAGCTTCAGCGTCTGGATGTTGGAATAGGCATCGACCATGCGGCCATTCAGCATCGATGCCATTTCGGCCGTGTCACGGGCATGTTTGCGGATGCGCGGAACGAAGTAGCGTGCAAGCGACAGGAAGACGACGATCCAGAAGGCGACCATCGCCGCAAGACGCCAGTCGAGCTGCGCCACCAGCGCCATGGTGGAGGCGGTGTAGATGACGATGAACCAGACGACTTGCAGGAGCGAGACGATGAGATCGCTCGTCGCCTGGGCGCCGGCCCAGACCTTGGTGACGATGCGGCCGGAGAAATCGTTCTGGAAGAAGGTGAGCGACTGGCGCGCAACATGCACATAGGACTGCCAGCGCACCAGGTTGAGAAAGCCGGTGATGATCGACTGCTCTTCGACGAGCGCGGCCAGCGACACCGCGACAAAGCGGAACACCATGACCGTCAGCAGCATGAACAGGAGTTCCGGCCCGTTGGCGGCGATCAGGCCGCTCCAGCCGGCCTCGGGCTTCACCGTGTCGAGAACGTCGACGAGCCGCCCGACGAAATAGAACAGGCCGGCTTCGAGCATGGCGACGAGACCGCCGAGCACCGCCATGGCAAGGAACGGCCCCTTCGCCTGGCGGGCATAGAACCAGGCGAAACCCCAGAGCGATTTGGGCGGCTGCAGGCGCTCGCGCGGCGCGAAGGGCTTGATCCAGTTCTCGAAAAGGCTGACGATGGCGCTGAGCATTGTTCCGATATAGGCGGTTCGGCGGCAACAGCAATCGGTTTTGACGCAATTGCTGATTACAAATACGTAACGGCCAGGACCGCAGCCCGCCGCTCTTTCGAACGATGGGCCGATGGGTATCCTACTCTGCCGCCTCTTCCTTCTCGATGTCGTCGGCGATGAAGCCGCCGGATTGGCGCGACCAGAGATCGGCATAGAGGCCGCCCTTGGTGACGAGTTCGCCGTGTGAACCCGTCTCGACGATCCGGCCCGCTTCGAGAATCACCAGGCGATCCATCTCCGTCAGCGTCGACAGGCGGTGGGCGATCGCGATCACCGTCTTGCCGGCCATGAGCGCGAAGAGGTTTTCCTGGATCGCCGCTTCGACTTCCGAATCGAGCGCCGAGGTCGCCTCGTCGAGGATCAGGATCGGCGCGTCCTTGAGGAATACGCGTGCGATCGCGATGCGCTGGCGCTGACCGCCGGAGAGCTTGACGCCGCGTTCGCCGACCTGCGCGTCCAGTCCCTTGCGGCCCTGGTTGTCCTCGAGGCCCTGGATGAACTCCCAGGCGTTCGCCTTCTTCGCCGCCGCGATGATCGCCACGTCGTCCGCTTCCGGATGGCCATAGGCGATGTTGTCGCGAATGGAACGGTGCAGCAGCGAGGTATCCTGCGTCACAACACCGATCTGGGCGCGCAGGCTGTCCTGGGTGACGCTGGAAATATCCTTGTCGTCGATCCGGATCGCGCCCTCTTCGAGATCGTAAAAGCGCAGGAGCAGGTTCATCAGCGTCGTCTTGCCGGCACCCGAGCGACCGACCAGACCGATCTTCTCGCCCGGCCTGATGTCGAGCGACAGGTGATCGATGACGCCCTTGGCCTTACCATAGTGGAAGCGGATGTTGTCGAAGGCGATCGCCCCCTTGTCCGCCTTGAGCGCCTTGGCATCCGGTTCGTCGACGATGTCGTGCGCCTTGGTCATCATGCCGATGCCGTCATAGACCGTGCCGATATTCTCGAACAGCGCCGAGACTTCCCACATGATCCACTGTGACATGCCGTTGATGCGCATGGCGAGGCCGACGGCGATCGCAATCGCGCCGACGGAGATGGCACTCGTCAGCCACAGATGGATGCCAAGCGCGCTGATGGCGAAGAGCGCAATGCTGTTGTTGGCGTAAACCAGCACGTGGAACAGCGTCACCTTGCGCATCTGGCGATGCACGGTTTCGAGGAAGCTGTCCATGCCATCCCGCGCATAGCCCTCCTCGCGGCCCGCATGCGAGAAGAGCTTGACCGTGCCGATGTTGGTATAGCTGTCGACGATCCGGCCGGTCATCATCGAGCGCGCATCGGCCTGCTCCTTCGAGATCTTCTGCAGGCGCGGCACGAAATAGCCGACGATGCAGATATAGATCGCGAGCCAGATGGCGAGCGGGATCACCAGTCGCCAGTCGGCGGTCGCCACCACCGCGAGCATGGTGACGAAGTAGCTGACGACATAGACGAAGACGTCGAGGATCTTCATCACCGTTTCGCGCACCGCAAGCGAGGTCTGCATCACCTTCGTCGCCACGCGTCCGGCAAACTCGTTGGCAAAGAAGGTCATGCTCTGGCGCAAGAGATAGCGGTGCATCTGCCAGCGCGCGATCATCGGATAATTGCCGAGCAGCACCTGGTGCATGATCAGCGAGTCGAGCGCGACGAGACCCGGCAGGCCGATGAGCACCAGCGCACCCATCCAGAAAAGCCTGCCGCCCTCGGCCTGAAGGAAAGTCTCGCGGTTGGCGCTCGACAGCCAGTCGACCATGTTGCCGAGGAACTGGAACAGCGCCACTTCGCCGATGGCAATCAGCATCGTGCAGACGGACATGATGAGAAGCCACGGCACGGCCGGCTTGGAATAATGCCAGCAGAAGCCGAAAAGGCTTTTCGGCGGGAGCGTCGGCTCCTCCGTCGGATAGGGATTGAGGCGGGATTCAAACCAGCCAAACATTGCATTGCTCCTTCAGAGTATTTTGAAGGAAAGCGGGTTTCCCCGCGTTCTTAGGATGAAAAAGCCAGTCCGGAAATGCAGCCCGAAAGAGGGCTTCGTCTTCCGGAGTCCCGGAAGCGCGTCGATCTCGCAAAAGATAGGTCGCGGAACCGGTCAGGCCAAACGGTGGCCCACTACTCCTGGAAGGCGTGTCAACATCAATACATTCATGTTTGCCTCCGTCGGTTCGCGTTGAAGAGGTCTGATCTCTACCCCTATTCGCGCCGGCATGCCAGATTGTCGCAGGCTGTTTCTTGCACAATATTTCATCGTTCGCGTATCTGTTGCCGTTTCGGCACAGATTAGCGCCGGCAAAATCAGCGACCGCAAAAGCAAGCAGTGGCGGACCTTTCGCAGCGGAGAACAGGGATGAACGCTTCATCGGATACGCCTCCTGACCTTCAAGGTGTCGGCTTTGTGCTTCGGCGCCCTCGTGACGGTGATGTGGATGCGCGCCTGAGGCTCGGCCGCGATCCGGAAATCTACCGGATGTTCGGTGCGGGCAGGTCGTTCCCCGGCCTCTTCGGTCACGGCGAAGCAGCCGCCTGGATCGCACGGATCGCGGCACACCCGGCCGCCTGGATCATCGACCAGGACGGCCTTGTCGGTGAAGTCAGGCTCGACAACATCAATCACGCTGATCGACGCGCGAGCTTCGCCATCGGCATTTTCGATCCGGGGCGCCTTGGCAAGGGTCTTGGCACTGCGGTCACCAAGCGGGTATTGGCCTATGCCTTCGATGAACTTGCCCTTCATCGGGTCTCGCTGAGGGTTCTCGCCTTCAACGAGCGGGCGATCGCCGCCTATCTCAAGTCCGGATTCTCGATCGAGGGTCGCGAACGCGAGTCGGCGCTGATCGACGGTGAATGGCACGACGACATCATGATGGGCATCCTGGCTGCGGAGTTTGATGCGCGGCACGATGCCCCCGAGAACGAGTGACTTGACGTGAGCAATCTGCGCATCGCCCTCTACCAGCCCGACATTCCCGGCAATACCGGCACGATCCTGCGTCTCGCCGCCTGCCTTGGGCTTTCCGTCGACGTGATCGAGCCGGCCGGTTTCGACCTTTCCGATCGAAACCTGAAGCGCGCCGGAATGGACTATATCGCTTCGGTCGCACTCACCCGCCATGTCAACTGGGAGCGGTTCGAGGCGTGGCGAGCGGAAAGCGGCCGAAGGCTCGTGCTTGCCTCGACCAAGGCCGCCCTGCCCTATACGCGCTTCGCGTTCCGTCCCGACGACATCCTGCTCTTTGGCCGGGAAAGCGCCGGCGTGCCGGACCACGTGCACGAGTGTGCCGACGGCCGCGTGCTCATTCCGATGGCCGAGGGCCAGCGCTCGCTGAACATCGCGATCTCCGCGGCGATGATTGCCGGCGAAGCGATCCGGCAGGTCTCTCCAGCCTGACGGCGTAAGCATCGCTGCCTCCCTGGCTATCGGCGTCCGGCGGGCGCCGCTGAAGCGGTACCTCCCACCGTGGATGATCGGCGCATTACGCCGCCACTTCGTTGTACGGTGCGCGCTTGCGCGCCTGTTTCAGAACACGCGCCCACCAGGTCAGCCGGTCCATCATCAGGAACAGCGGCGCGCGCAGTTCCTCGGGCTTGTAGAGGTTGCCGGCGGCGTCGAACTTCGACCAGGCCTTGGCGAGCGCGATCCCATCGCGCAGCGTCACCGTATGCAACTCGCCGAAAACCTGGCGCAACTGCTCGACGGCGCGAATGCCACCCGAGGCCCCGCCATAGGAGACGAAGGAGACCGGCTTGGCGTGCCAGGGCTCGTAGACCGAATCGATCAGCTCCTTCAGCGCAGCCGGGTAACCGTGATTGTATTCGGGCGTGACGATGATGAAGGCGTCAGCCTCGGCGATCTTGCGTTCGAGCCACTCGCCCGGATTGACCGCGGCACCCAGGCCGCGCGAGGTTCTCAACCGCGCCGGGTCGATGATCGTCAAGCTAAAGGTCTCGGAATCCGAAAGCTCGCGGATCAGCCAGTTGGCGACCGTATCGCAGAAGCGACCCTGGCGCGCACTGCCATAGATCACGGCGAGGGTCATTTTCTCAGTCATGGGGTCTGGCTCCTGTTGCCTGGATCATGGAGCCAATGCTATAAAACCTCAACAATAGTTTAGGTCAATAGCCATCATGACAATTGTGAAGAGCAGCGAATTGCGCCGCGAACTGACGGTCGGCGAAGTGGCGGAACGCAGCGGCGTCGCCGTCTCCACCTTGCATTTCTACGAGGCCAAGGGCCTGATCCGCAGCAACCGCACCCGCGGCAATCAGCGCCGTTATCCGCGCAGCGTGCTCCGGCGCGTCGCGGTGATCAAGGTGGCGCAGCGCACCGGCATCCCCCTGTCGGAGATCCAGGACGCCTTGTCGGTTCTACCGGACGATCGTCCGCTGACGGTGGAAGATTGGGGCAGATTGTCCGAAAATTGGCGCGAACAGCTGAACGAACGCATTGCCAGCCTGATGGCCCTGCGCGATCACCTGACGGGCTGCATCGGCTGCGGCTGCCTGTCGCTGCGTGAATGCCCGCTGCGCAACCCGCACGACGTGCTGTCGATGGAAGGCGCCGGACCACGCCTGATGGATGAAGACGGCCACGGTTGAGAGCGGGGCCGAACCCGGCTAATCCGCAGACGGCAGGCGGCGCATGGTAAACTCGATCTCGTCGCCCTCGAGCTGCCGCCAGCTTTCGACCTCGGTCCAATAGGCGGCCTTCGGCCAGGTATCGAACCATTCCCGTGCCTTCGCTCGGGCAGCGCTGCGATTGAGCCGAAAGGTCTCCCGCACGAAAAGGCTATCGCCTCGTGTCGGATTGTCCCGGCGATGCCGGGCGATCTGCCGTCGCAAACCATCGAGCGGCGGGCCTGCAGGTATTCTTGCCATGGGCTATACCTCTAAGCGCTAAGATAGTGACGGCGCTTGAGCTTTGCCAGAGCTTTGTTCGGCGGCGGCCTTCGTCGTACAGCCAAACTGTCGCTGCATGTATTCCATAGATTGGCACCGACACGTGCACCAATCTTGACCGTGATGGCGGCCCTCGCACGTCCTGGCAGACTCACGGCGCCGTGGTGCGACAGACCGCCCGAGGCGCTGGACCGGCGTTGCCATCGGCGCGAAAGTATGAACTGTGGCGACTTCAATCGAATCGGCGGAATTTCATCGGGAAACCCGCCAACAGGACGCAATTTTCCATGGAACGACCGCAACTCCCCCCAGGCCTCCCTGCAGATATCGAAGAGAAGAAGGCGGAGGCGCGTGCGTGGTTCGAAGGGCTGCGCGACACCATCTGCGCTGCCTTCGAGGCGATCGAGGATGGACTGACCGGTCCTCTCTCCGATCGTGCGCCCGGGCGTTTCGTTGCCAAGGACTGGAGCCGCGACGAAGGCAAGGGCGGCGGCGGCCGCATGTCGATGATGGAGGGCCGCGTCTTCGAAAAGGTCGGGGTCCACACCTCGACCGTCTATGGCGAGTTCTCGCCCGAGTTCCGCAGCCAGATCCCGGGTGCTGCGGAGGATCCTCGCTTCTGGGCCTCGGGCATTTCGCTGATCGCCCATCCCGTGAACCCCAACGTGCCCGCCGTGCATATGAACACGCGCATGGTGGTGACGACGAGCAACTGGTTTGGCGGCGGCGCGGACCTGACGCCGGTGCTCGACCGCCGCCGCGTCATGACCGACGCGGACACGCAACTCTTCCATCGCGCCATGGAAATCACGTGCAGCCGTCATCAGGTCGCCGACCACGCCAAGTTCAAGAAGTGGTGCGACGACTACTTCTTCCTGCCGCACCGCAACGAGCCGCGCGGCACCGGCGGCATCTTCTACGACTGGCTGCATTCGTCGGAGGAACAGGGCGGCTGGGATGCGGACTTTGCCTTCACCCGCGACGTCGGCAAGGCCTTTGCCCTCGTCTACCCCAAGATCGTCCGCACCAACTTCAACATGCCCTGGACCGAAGAAGACCGGGACGAGCAGCTCGTGCGGCGCGGTCGCTATGTCGAGTTCAACCTGCTCTACGACCGCGGCACCATCTTCGGCCTGAAAACCGGCGGCAACGTCGAGTCGATCCTGTCGTCTCTGCCGCCTGTAGTGCGCTGGCCGTAAAGGCAAGATTTGAGAGCGGTTCGCCACGCGCGATCGGCTCTCGCCGCGCTAACTGCAGATCCGCATCTTCTTCAGGATGACCCTGCCATAGGCGCCGTAGGTCTTCACGGTTTTGACGACGCAGCTCTGCTTGGCGCCATAGCTGTAGTTTTCGGCCTGGGCCGGCATGCGCAAGGCAAGTGTCATCGCTATCGCCAGAGCCGTGGCGAAAAAAGAGCCGCGCATCGAATGCGTCCCCTGCCTGCCGTTCGTGACCGCGACAGATCCCGTCGCTTGCAGAGACACATGGCACGGCTGAAAATTTCCCGCTGTTTCGGATGAAACAGGCGAACAAAGCGTGACATCCGACGTTTCCCCTGCGTTGAGCAAGGTGGATGCGATGATCTTCAAGAAGCGAACATTCTTCGGCGACGAGCCGGAACGGCAGGCTGCGGACAACCCGGCGGAGCTGGAGCGCCGCGTTGCCCATTTTCTGGCGGTGGCACCCGGTCTCGATGCCGCCGACATCACGGTGACCGCCAAGGGCAACACGATCATACTCGCTGGATTCGTGGCAACCGCGGCCGAAATTGCCCGCGCCGAAGAGGCGGCAAGGCGCATGCAAGGCGTTGCGGAAGTGATCAACCGGATCGAGACGGCCGGCGTGGAATAGAAGGCGTCAGATAGTACCCAGCGTCCAGCTGACGATCTCGGCGGAAACGCCGGCAAAGGCCTGGTCGATCGCCTTGATGAAGGCCGGATTGCCTGCGCCCTTGACGCCGGCCGTGGCGCGAAACGCCTTTTGCGCCCGCACCGTGCCGTTGCGGTCGTTGAGGATTTTCGCGAAGATTTCCACGACGGCCGTATCGGCACCCTCCGTCGAAACCTCGAAGGCGCGGATTTCGGTGATGATCTGATAGTCGATCGCCAGCCCCTGGCCCGGCTTGCCGACGCCGCCGATCTTGCCGGTGTCTTCGAAGGCTTGCACGAGCTTCGCCTGCACCAGCTTCGGCAGCCGGTCGCTCCATTGTGCCTTGGAGAGATATTGCAGCTCGGAAGCGGACAGACGGACGACGATCTGGTCGCCGTCGAGCGCCTTCAGCGCCGTCGGCTCCGGCACGAGGATCTGCTTGCCGGTTGACGCGCGTCCTTCGACAACGGGCGAAGCCGAAAGGCTGAAAGTGTCGTTGACGGCGGCACGCGTGCCGCATCCGGCAAGTCCGGCTGCCAGCATGAAAATCAGGGCGGAGCGCCGCGCTCCCGCTACTCGCATACCAACCAGCCCCGGAAAATTCATACTGCCAATACCTTTGTCCCACACACCTTGGCGCGCCCTTGATCGAAAGCACGCCGCCTGGCCCCACACCGCTCCTGCCGCCCCGACTCAGCGCCGCGTGCGGCCATCATATTGTTTTACTGTTTCGCCGCCAAAAAGAAGACGCTGCGGGTCCTTGTCGAAGGTAGAGATCGTGTTTTCCAGGCTCTGGACCGTGCGCCGCGTATCGGTGACGAGCGCCTCGACATCGCGCAAGCCCGAGCCCGAGAAGCGCCGAAGGTTTTCGGCGATCGGCCCGATCTGCGCGTTGAGATTGTTGGCAACCTTGCGGAAGGATTCGAGCGTCGCGCGCGCTTCGGCCGAAAGCGAAGGCGCATCCGCATCGCCGAGGAAACCATCGACCTTGACGAGAATGCTGTCGACGCGATTGGAGGCGTTGTTGAGCTTGCTCGCGAGCTCTGTGACGTTGGTGATCGTGCGGTCGATGTCGGCCTGCCGCGCGGTAATCTTCGACGCGAACTGCGAGATGTCGGCGACGGTCCTGCGAGCATCGGCCGTCGCTGCGGTGATGTCGTTGACGACGAGTTCGATCTTGTTCTTGTCCACCGAGGCCACCAGCGTATCGACCCGCTCCAGCGTCTTCTGGGCGTTCTTGCCGAACTGATCGTAGGTTTCGACCGTGCGCCGGAAGGCGGCAATCGTTTCGGATACGCCGCCTGAGGCCGCCTTCAGATCGTTGCTGATCTGCTCGACGTTGGAGACGATGTGATCGATCTTCGCCGGATCGACGGACTTCACCAGGGACTCGGCGGACGCCAAGGTCGAATCGAGTTTCTTCGAAGCGGCACTCACCGAGCCGGAAAGTTCCGTCACGCTCTGCAGGAAGTCATCGATCGCGCCGGAATTGTTGGCGAGCGCCGTCGAAAACGTCTCCGCATTGCGGATCGTTTTCGTCAGCGGGCCGCGCACGTCGGTCACGAAGCCCTGGATGTCGGTGATCGCATTGTTGGCCCGGTCCATGATCTGGTCGGCGGTCGCCAGCAGGCTGGTGACGCTCGACTGATCCGCAAGGATGCGCGCCTGCGTGCCCTTTTCGATCGCCGTCTTCAGGATGTTCTCGTCGCCCTTGCGGCCGCCGCTGAGTTCGATATAGGCGGCGCCCGTCAGCCCCTGCACTTCCAGCGTCGCCTTGGTCGATCTCATCACCGGCGCATCGACCGAAACTTCGGTAACGGCAATCGAATAGCGCGGATCATTGGCGTCGATCGCAAGATTGCGCACCGTACCAACGGCAATGCCGTTGAAGCGCACCGGCGAGCCGACGGAGAGGCCGTTCGCGGAACCCGGAATGTTGACCACCAGTTCGACCATCTCGCCGCTGCGCCCGTACTGCGACATCCAGTAGACGAAGCCGAAGGCGGCCGCGATCACGAACACCGTGAAGAAACCGACAATGGCGTAGTTCGCTTTCGTTTCCATTCGTACCGACTACCTTCGTGGCCGCTTCACCGGCTCTTCCTCCGATCTCGACGCCTTGGCGCCAAAACCGCATTCATTTCGAGCGCCGTGCGTTCAATGACGCACGAAGGACGCTCCAGCACTTCGTTTCAGGCGCATGTTCCGCATCAAGCCATTCGCTCGAGTGCGGCATGCTCCGGTCATTGATCGTGGCGCACGATCGATCGAGCCCGCTTGCCGCGGAAATAGGACTGCACCCAGGGATCATCGCAGGCCAGCATGTCTTCGACGGTCCCCTCGACCAGAACCCGCTTCTTGCCGAGAACCGCAATGCGGTCACAGACGGAAAAGAGGCTGTCGAGGTCGTGAGTCACCATATACACGGTCAATCCCAGCGTGTCGCGCAGCTTGGCGATCAACTCGTCGAACTCCGCAGCCCCGATCGGGTCGAGGCCCGAGGTCGGCTCGTCAAGGAAAACCAGGTCGGGATCGAGCGCCAGTGCCCGGGCAAGGGCGGCGCGTTTGATCATGCCGCCCGAAAGCTCGGAGGGGTATTTTTCTGCCGCTTCCGGCGCCAGGCCCACGAGCTCGATCTTCACCCGCGCCAGTTCGTCCATCAGCCTTTGCGGCAGGTCGAGATATTCCCGCATCGGCACCTGGATGTTCTCGCGCACCGTCAGCGCCGAAAAGAGCGCGCCATGCTGGAAGAGAACGCCGAGGCGCATGTCGAGCGCTATGCGCTCGGCTTCGGTGATCTTGTCGTAATCCGCGCCCAGGATCTCGATCTTGCCTGCTCGTTTCGCCAGCAGCCTCAGCACGGTGCGCATCAGCACCGACTTGCCCGTGCCGGAAGCACCGACGAAACCGAGGATCTCGCCGCGGTAGATTTCGAGGTTCAGCTTGTCGAGCACGATGTTCGAACCGAATCCCACCGTCAGGTCACGGACGGAAAGCACGGACTCGCGACCGTTCGCCTCCGTTGCCTGATCTTCCTCATGTCGCTTCTCGATTGCGCTCACGCTGTTCCTCGCCTCAGAAATCGATTGCCGCGTAGAACATGGCGAAGAGCCCGTCGATCAGAATCACGACGAAGATCGATTTGACCACCGAAGAGGTCACGTGACGTCCGAGCGATTCGGCACTGCCGCCGACCTTCAGCCCCTCGACCGCAGCCACCACGCCGATGATCAGCGCCATGAACGGTGCCTTGATCATGCCGGCGGCGACAGATGAAAAGTCGATCGCCTCCTGCAGGCGCGCAAGGAAGGTCGGGATCGTGATCCCCGAGTAGCCCCAGGCGACGAGCGCGGCGCCGATCAAGGCGGCGAAATTCGCGATGATCGTCAGCAGCGGCAGCGCCACGGTCAGCGCGACGAGGCGCGGAAAGACGAGAACGCCGATCGGGCTCAGTCCCATCACCTTCAGCGCGTCCACTTCCTCGCGCATCTTCATCGAGCCGATTTCCGCGGTGATGGCGCTGCCGGAGCGACCGGCGATCATGATCGCCGTCAGGAGTACACCGATCTCGCGCAATTGCAGGATACCGACGAGATCGACAACGAAGACTTCCGCGCCGAAGTAGCGGAGCTGGAACGCCCCCTGCTGCGCAATGATCGCACCGATCAGAAACGACATCAGCGTGATGATCGGCACCGCCATCACGCCCATCCGGTCGATCTGATGAACGATCGCCGCCGGCGAGACGCCGCTGTGTCGCCCAAGCTTGAGCTGGGCGCCACGCACCGCGGAACCGAGGATGTACATCGCCGCGACGACGTCGTCCCAGGTCGCAACCATCACCTCACCGACCGGAGCGAAAATGCGTTGGAACAACGGCAGCCGCTCGCTGCCTTTCTCGGGCGCGCGCAATTCCGCCGGCAAGGCATCGATCAGCTCGACATAGCGTTGTCCGCCGTCGGCGAAATGGATGTCATCCCGGGACGGACCAGCGATACGGGTCATGAACCGCCGGATGATCCACGCACCGGCCGTGTCCATTGCCGTCACGCCGGAGAGATCGAACTGCGCGGCCCCATCGCCTTTGCTTGCAAGACCGTCGAGCTTCGCTGCCATCGCCTCGGCGGTTTCATGCCGCCAGGCGCCGGTGAAGACATAGCTTCGCCCGCCGGCACTTTCGGCCAGCGCAACGTCGGCGGTAAGCTTGCGGGCGGATGGCGACACGTGGCTTCGGGTTTCCTGATTTGCGACTGCATAATTCCTTAAACCGGAATCGATTTGAGGACAAAATTATGCAGCAGACCTAAAGTGTTACAGCGACCTTTCGTGTCCGACAGGCGCGCGGCGCTGTAAAGATTCGTAAATCCTTACACCGTCATAACGGCTCGCACCGTAGCTGTCACCCGCACGTTCGGTTGGCGGCGATGTCGGACCCTCAGATTGCGCGCCGGAGACGCTTTCATGTCACTTTCCCTCGATGCCGTGGTGGAACATTTCCCGATTGCAGGCACCTTCACGATCTCGCGCGGCTCCAAGACGACGGCAAGCGTCGTTACCTGCCGAATCAGCGACGGCGCCCACACCGGTTCCGGCGAGTGCGTGCCCTACGGCCGCTACGGCGAAACGATCGATTCGGTTCTCGCCGAGATTGCCGACATTCGCCCGCGCATCGAGGCCGGTCTGACGCGCGCCGAACTCCAGCGCGAAATGAAGCCGGGCGCGGCTCGCAACGCCGTCGATTGTGCGCTCTGGGATCTGGAATCGAAACAGAAAAATACGCCCGTACATATGCTTGCGGCACTTTCTTCACCTCAGGCACTGACGACCGCCTACACGCTGTCGCTCGCCGAGCCGGATGCCATGCGCGAACAGGCGGCGAAATACGCCCATCGTGCGCTCCTCAAGATCAAGGTCGGTACATCGGATGATGCCGGGCGCATCCGCGCTGTCCGGGCCGGCGCGCCCGAGAGCCGCATCATCCTCGATGCCAATGAAGGCTGGACACCCGACACGCTCGCCTACCACTTCGCGATCTGCGCCGAGGAACGCATCGACCTGATCGAGCAGCCGCTGCCGGCCGGGCGCGACGAGGCGCTGGCAACGATCGCCCGCCCCGTCCCCATTTGCGCGGATGAAAGCGTGCACGCGACCGAGGACCTCGCCGCGCTCGTCGGCCGCTATGACGCGGTCAACATCAAGCTCGACAAGACCGGCGGCCTCACCGAGGCGCTGCGCATGCGCGATCAGGCCGCAGCCCTCGGCCTCAAGGTCATGGTCGGCTGCATGGTCGGCAGTTCGCTGGCGATGGCGCCGGCGATCCTCGTCGCTCAGGGCGCTGACTTCGTCGACCTCGACGGGCCGCTGCTGCTCGCCGAAGATCGCACACCCGGCCTGCGCTACGAGGCTTCGCTCGTCTTCCCCCCGGAGCCACGTCTCTGGGGCTGAAGATACCAGGCGGCAACCGCGAAGCAGCAACCGGCAAAAGCGACGACCGACATCGAATAGAAACCGCTTACCCCGTACCAGGCGTAGAAATAGCCGGACAGGAACGTGAAAATCGCGGTGAAGATGCCGGTGTAGAAGAAATAGAGCCCCTGGGCGGACGCTTCCTGGGATTCCACCACTCGCTCGACGAGCTTGTGCTGCATGCCGGTGTGCATGATCGCGTAGGTGAAGGCGTGGAAGCACTGAAGGACGAAATAGCCGCCGAAGCCGAGATTCATCGGGAAGATGATCCAGCGCACCACCGCAAGCGAACAGCCAGACAGGATCATCACCCACACGCTGAAGCGGCGGCTGATCGCCTTGGCGAAGATGAACATCGTGACTTCGGCCGCCACGCCCGCGCTCCAGAGCAGGCCGATCTCGGTGCCGCTGTAGCCGATCTGCTGCCAATAGATCGCCGAGAAGGCGAACAGCATCGCGTGGCTGGCGTTTACCAGCGTCACCCCGATCAGGAGCAGTTGCAGGTCGAGCTGCTTGAGCGACTTCGGCGGCGGCTCGGTGAGCGCGGTGATCGGCGACGGCCGGCGCGGCTTGCCGACGCGCGGCGCCGCATAGGCCATGGCGATCGTCAGGCCGAAGCCGATCGCCATGGCCGGCAGCACCATGTCGCTGCCGAAAATGCCAACCATCCAGCCGCCGAGCATCGTCGCACCGATGAAGGCGACCGAGCCCCAGAGCCGCATATGGGCGTAGTCGAAGCCCCAGCGCCGGACGCCGGAGAGCGCAATCGCCTCGACGATCGGCACATAGGGCGAATAGACCGCCGATTGCAGCGTGTAGATGACCAGCACCGGCCAGAAGTCGCGGAAATAGAACAGCACCAGTGCAGTCGCGAGCGACAGGAAGCCGGACCAGATCAGCACGATCGTCCGCTCGCCGAGGCGGTCGGCGATGACGCCCGCGATCGGTGCCGTGATGACGCGCACGAACATCGGCAACGCCAGAACGACGCCGATCTCGAAGTCGGTCATCGACAGCGTGCTCAGCCACATCGGAAAATACGGCATGGCGAAGCCGTTGACGATCAGCGGCGCGCAGAAGAGCAAGGCGATGCGAAGCGCGAAATGGCGCGGCGGAGGGCCCACGGATGCGGGCGCTGGGGTGGGAATCATCGGCTGACCTGATGGCTGTACCCGATCTCTAGCACAGCCCCGGCAGGCCTCGCCATAACCTAGTTTTCGCGACAGGAGCCGGACTGTCGCACTCCGGTCAGGCGGCGCGCTGGGTCAGCAATTGGGCAAGCAGCTTGTCGGCTTCACCGGAGGCTTCGCTTTCAACGGCGCCGCCACGCGTCTGGTGCCAGGTGATGAGTTCCATCGTCCCGTCATGATGCTCGGCAATCGCCGTGCAGCTTTCCACCCAGTCGCCGGTATTGATGTAGCGGATGTCGCCGATGTCCTCGATGACCGCGTGGTGGATGTGCCCGCAGATCACGCCCTGCGCGTCGTGGCGGCGCGCCTCCTCGGCAACTACCTTCTGGAACTCGCCGATGAAGTTGACGGCGTGCTTCACCTGAAGCTTGGCCCAGGAGGAGAATGACCAATAGGGCATGCCGAGGCGACGGCGGATTGCCGCCAGGCCGATGTTGATGGCGATCGCCGTGTCGTAGGCCCAGTCGCCGAGATAGGCGAGCATGCGGGCATTGCGCACCACGACATCGAACTCGTCGCCGTGGAGCACCAGATAGTTCCGGCCGTCGGCGCCCTCGTGAAGGTAGCGCTGCGCCACCTCGATGCCGCCGAAATGCACGCCCGGAAAATCACGCAGGAACTCGTCGTGATTGCCGGGGACATAGACGATGCGGGCGCCTTTGCGCGCCTTTCGCAGCAGCTTCTGCACAACGTCGTTGCAGTTCTGCGGCCAGTACCAGCTGCGCTTCAGCCGCCAGCCATCGACGATGTCGCCGACGAGCACGATCGTCTCCGCTTCATGATGCCGCAGGAAATCGAGCAGGAAGTCCGTCTTGGCGGCCTTCGACCCGAGATGGACGTCGGAGATGAACAACGTCCTGAGCCTTCGTACGGAGTTGTCTTGCTGCGCCGTCATGCCAGCCTCGTCTTCAGTTACGCTTTCTGCCCCCGTGAAAACCAGACTCGTGTTTCAGGAAGATGACATGAGCGTCTTGCCGCCCATCTGACCGCCGAAATCGGCACGGCAAAACTGTACCTTGCTCCGAATTCATGCCAAAAGGCACGACCACGAATGAGGAATGTGAGAGCATGAATACGGGCGATAAAACGAAATCCCAAACCGGTCCGGCCAGCGGCGATATCGATCAGCAGGCGCTTTTCTTCCACCGTTACCCTCGCCCGGGAAAGCTCGAAATCCAACCCACCAAGCCGCTCGGCAACCAGCGCGACCTGGCGCTCGCCTATTCGCCCGGTGTCGCCGCCCCCTGCATCGCCATCCGCGACAACCCCGAAACGGCGGCGGATTTCACCGCCCGCGCCAACCTGGTCGCCGTCATCTCCAACGGCACCGCCGTGCTCGGCCTAGGCAATATCGGGCCGCTGGCTTCGAAGCCGGTCATGGAAGGCAAGGCGGTTCTCTTCAAGAAGTTTGCCGGTATCGACGTTTTCGACATCGAGATCGATGCCTCGAGCATCGACCGCATGGTCGATGTCATCTCGGCGCTCGAACCGACCTTCGGCGGCATCAACCTCGAAGACATCAAGGCGCCCGAGTGCTTCGAGGTCGAGCGTCGCCTGCGAGAAAAGATGCAGATCCCGGTCTTCCATGACGACCAGCACGGAACCGCCATCATCGTCGCAGCCGCCATCCTCAACGGCCTCGAACTCGCCGGCAAGGATATCGCCACGGCGAAGATCGTCACGTCGGGCGCCGGTGCCGCCGCACTCGCCTGTCTCAACCTGCTGGTGACGCTTGGCGCCAAGCGCGAGAACATCTGGGTGCACGACCTCGAAGGCCTCGTCTACAAGGGCCGCGAAGTGCTGATGGATGAGTGGAAGTCCGTCTACGCACAGGAGAGCGACAACCGTGTTCTCGCTGACAGCATCGGTGGCGCAGACGTGTTCCTCGGGCTTTCCGCCGCCGGCGTGCTGAAGCCGGAACTGCTGGTGCAGATGGCCGAGAAGCCGCTGATCATGGCGCTGGCCAACCCGACGCCGGAAATCATGCCGGAGGCTGCCCGTGCCGCCCGCCCGGATGCCATGATCTGCACCGGCCGCTCGGATTTCCCGAACCAGGTCAACAACGTTCTCTGCTTCCCGCACATCTTCCGCGGCGCGCTCGATTGCGGCGCGAGCACGATCAACGAAGAAATGAAGATGGCGGCAGTCCGCGCCATCGCCGGCCTTGCCCGCGAGGAACCGTCCGATGTCGCTGCCCGCGCCTATTCCGGCGAGACCCCGGTCTTCGGCCCGGATTACCTGATCCCCTCGCCCTTCGATCAGCGCCTCATCCTGCGCATCGCGCCCGCGGTCGCCAAGGCGGCCGAGGAAAGCCGCGTCGCCACCCGTCCGATCCAGGACTATGACGCCTATCTCGACAAGCTGAACCGCTTCGTCTTCCGCTCCGGCTTCATCATGAAGCCGGTCTTCGCCGCGGCGAAGAATGCCCAGAAGAACCGCGTGATCTTTGCCGAAGGCGAAGACGAACGGGTGCTGCGCGCCGCCCAGGTCCTGCTCGAAGAAGGCACGGCCCGCCCGATCCTGATCGGCCGTCCGCAGATCATCGAGACGCGCCTGCGCCGTTACGGCCTGCGCATCCGTCCCGATGTCGATTTTGAAGTGGTCAACCCCGAAGGCGATCCACGCTATCGCGACTATGTCGAGGACTATTTCTCGCTCGTCGGCCGCCTGGGCGTGATCCCGGAGGCTGCCCGTACGATCGTGCGCACCAACACGACCGTGATCGGCGCGCTTGCCGTCAAGCGCGGCGAAGCGGATGCGCTGATCTGCGGCGTCGAGGGCCGCTATTCCCGCCACATGCGTGACGTTTCGCAGATCATCGGCAAGCGCGAGGGCGTGCTCGACTTCTCCGCGCTCAGCCTGCTGATTTCGCAGCGCGGCGCCACTTTCTTCACCGATACTTATGTGAGCTACTGCCCGAGCGCCGAGGAGATCGCCCAGACGACCGTCATGGCGGCACAGGAAATCCGCCGCTTCGGCATCACGCCGCGTGCAGCCCTCGTCTCGCATTCGAACTTCGGCTCGCGCGATTCGGAGAGCGCCACCAAGATGCGCAAGGCGCTCCAGCTCGTGCGGGAACTCGCGCCCGACCTCGAAGTCGACGGTGAAATGCACGGCGATGCAGCGATCTCGGAAGCGCTGCGCCAGCGTGTCATGCCGGACAGCAGCCTGCCGGGCGAAGCCAACCTGCTGGTCTTCCCCAATCTCGATGCCGCCAACATCACGCTCGGCGTCGTCAAGACCATGACCGACAGCCTGCATGTCGGCCCGATCCTGCTCGGCTCGGCGCTGCCCGCACACATCCTTTCGCCTTCGGTCACGTCGCGCGGTGTCGTCAACATGGCGGCGCTTGCGGTCGTCGAAGCCAGCCATCCGGGCTGATATGAAGCCGCGGAGATCGCCATCGATCTTCGCGGATACCGGGCGCCAGACCGGCGCCCCCAATGCCATATCCAGGCGTCGCGCAATCGTCGCGCGCGGCGCTCCAAGTCCCGGGGATTGCAGCGGAATCACCATTCGCGTTCTGCGCGCGTACGCCTGCCGCCATCAGCAGCAACCGAAAATTGCAGAGCTGGTATTATACCCCAAACGGGTAAGTTTGCGCTGGACAAAAGGTGAACCCCTAACCATGCTGCAACCTCGGACGAGATTCGGTGTTGTGGCATGACTGAGCAACAGGCTGTCCTCGACATGCTGGAAATCCTGGAATGCGGGGGCTGTGTCGAGCCCGCTCATTTCTTTACGCTGATGCGCCGGACCTTCCGCATCGCTCATCTTCTGTACCTTGAAGCCGAGCCCTACGCCGACGAGCTCAAGATCTGCCGCCTGCATCACACCTTCGGCGCCTATGCGGCCGAAATCTACCGGTCGCGCAACCTTCACAGAATCGATCCCATCCTGAAGCTCGCACTTGGCGGCGTCCGCCCGGTGGAGTGGACGATGGCGCGGCATCGCTTTCCGGATTGCGAGCCCCTGTTTGAGGCGGCGCAGGAGATCGGCCTTTCGACCGAAGGCGTCGCCTTGCCGCTGCCTTCGCCTGCCGGCCGCATGGCACTGCTTGCCCTCAACGTCAACATGTCGGCCGACGAATGGACGGCCTATCGGCGCCAGCATCTGCGCGATTTCCAGCTCGCGGCCAACCTCTTCCATGCCGCAATGCTCGAGCACGCGGCAATGCCCGGAGCGTTTTCGGCGCGCGAGCGCCTCACCGGCCGCGAAACCGAGGTTCTGACCTGGGCCGCCGCCGGCAAGAGCTATTGGGAAATCGCCACGATTCTCGGCATTTCCGAACGCACCGTGCGCTTCTTCATGACCAATGCGCGACGCAAGCTGAATGTCGTCTCCAATACGCAGGCCGTTGCCCAGGCTGTGCGCCATGCGCTGATCCCCACTGTTTGACGCCGGCCGCGCCTACAGCGCCGCGCGTCTTATCAGACGCGCAAAGGTCGCTGTAGCACTTTGATTTGCTGCATGTCTTTGTCCTTAAATCGAGGTCGACTTAAGGAGACATGCAGTAGGCTCTCTCCCAAAACCCCTCGAAATCTAGTGGACAATATCACTGATTTAAACTGTCACTACCGACAGTTACGCGACCGTCGCCAGCCTGACAGCATCCGCCCATCCCAAAACAAGGATGGAGAAAAAGATGATCAGGATTCTGAACGGAAAGACCCGCGCACAGCACCCGCAGGCCGTCGACGAGATGTTCCGGCTGCGCAAGCGCGTCTTTCACGATTTCCTGAAATGGGATGTTCAGACCGACGGCGAGTGGGAGATCGACAACTACGACAAGGCGAACCCGCTCTACGTGCTGTCCTACGCCCCCGACACCGGTCGCCTGCGCGGCTCGCTCCGGCTGCTGCCGACGCTCGGCCCCAACATGCTGGACGATACCTTCCCGATCCTGCTCGGCGACAACCCGGAAATCCGCAGCGCTTCGGTCTGGGAATCGAGTCGCTTCTGCATCGAGCCCGATATTTCGCAGGACCGCGCCTCGAACCAGGTCACCGTCGCGGCCGCCGAGTTGATGTGCGGCGTTGGCGAACTCGGCCTCGCCTCCGGCATCAGCCATATCGTCACGGTCACCGACGTGTTCCTGGAACGCATGTTCCGCCGCATGGGATGCCCGGGAGAGCGCATCGCCGAACCGCATCGCATCGGCTCGGTCTTCGCCGTTGCCGTCGCCTGGGAAGTGACCGAAAGCCTGCTTCAGCGCATGAAGGCTGTTGCCGCCATCGAAGGCACCGTTCTGGAACGCCCGATGTCGCTGGAAACCGCCCGCGCCGCCTGAGCGCTTCGGCCGGCCGGACCCGTTAACGCAAACCGCCGCTTGTCGTTGCACGATCACCGACAAGCTCTATGATGGAGGTGAAAAAGGAATTGCCGCCGGCAGCCGCCCACACCAGAAGCTTGGCATCGTGCGGCAGCAGGAAGAGACTTCGCCCGTGTTCCCTCGCTTGAAACACGTCGCTGCGGCGCTTGTGCCGTTGGCTCTGGTCGGTGCCGATCCTTCGCTGGCATCGACCGTGTGCGACCGGCTGAATACCCGGCTTGCGCAAATGTCCGACATGGTCGCCACCAATGCCGATGCCCGCGACTATGCCAGCGCCATCTCGCGCCAGAACATCGAGCTGCGCCGGGCGAAGAACGATCGCCGCCGCGCGGGCTGTGGCGGCGGCAGCGTCGCCACCTTCGATGGCGGCGACCCCGACACCTGCGGCGAGCTCAACAGCCTCATCGCCGAGATGGAAGACAATCTGCGCATGCTGAAATCGGAGCGTGAGCAGATCGTCGCCGGCGGCAGCGAAGAGACCCGTCGCCGTATCGTCGCCGCGCTCGAGATCAATGGCTGCTACAGCGACCGCGACTATTTTGCGAGCGTCGAACCCGAAGAGCCGGAGACGCACCGCAACATCATCGCCGACCTGCCGCCTGACGACGCGTACGGGCCGATGCTTGGGCATGGCGAAGACGGCTATGCGCCGCAGGACGGCTACTATCGCGGAACCCTGCGGACCATGTGTGTGCGCACCTGCGACGGCGCCTTCTTCCCGATCTCTTCGGATGCGACGCCCGCCGACTTCCCGCGTGACGAACAGGCCTGCCGGGCGCGCTGCCCCGGCGCCGAGACCGAGCTCTACTTCCACGATCTCAACACGGAGGAGAGCGAGCAGATGGTCTCGGCCGTGACCGGCCTGCCCTATACTGAAATGCCCAATGCTTTCGCCTATCGCACCCGCGGCATCAGCAAACCCGGCATGTGCGGCTGCCAGATACCGCGGACCGCCGCGACCTCGCCGAAAGCAACCGGTACGATGACCGGCGACGATCAGTCGTCGATCGTGGTGATCGAAACCAAGAAGCCCGCAGATGCCACGACCGCAAAGGCGCCCCCCGAGGAGCGCCCCTACGATCCGTCCAAGAGCAAGGTGCGCGTCGTCGGCCCGACCTTCCTGCCCAACGAAGAAACCTCGATCGACCTCAAGCACCCGAAGGGACCGGCCTATCAACCGGTCCAGAATTGAGCGCGGTACGATCCGTCGCTGCCGTTCCCCAGCCTTCCTCAAACACCAGTTCTTCAAGCGGCAGGCGCTGGCGCCATCCCTTCACCGCCAGTTCGGGCTGCTGATAGAGGCGATCGACATAGCCGAGGCAGAGCCAGGCAACGATCTCGATATGATCGGGGATGCCGAGGATCGCCTTGATTTCCGCCTCGTGGAAGATGCTGACCCAGCCGACGCCCACCCCTTCGGCGCGGGCCGCAAGCCACAGGTTCTGCACGGCGCAAACCGTTGAATAGACATCCATCTGCGGATTGTGCGTGCGGCCGAGAACGACGGCGCCACCACGCGTGCGATCACAGGTGACGCAGATGCTGAGCGGCGCCTTGCGAATGCCTTCGAGCTTCAGCGAGCGGTACTTGGCCTGTTGCTCCTCCGCAAACATCAGCGCCGCCTCGTCATTGGCACGGCGAAAGGCCTGCCAGACGCGTTCGCGCGTTTCCGGCGCCCGCACCAGCACGAAGTTCCAGGGCTGCATGAAGCCCACGGACGGCGCGCTGTGCGCCGCTGTCAGCAGCCGCTTCACCAGTTCCTCAGGCAAAGGCTTGTCCAGGAATTCGTCACGCACGTCGCGGCGTGTTTCGATGGCGCGGTAGACGGCCTCCCGCTCTTGCAGCGAAAAGGCACCGGCAGCCGCAAGGCCACCCTTCGGTTCAGTCAGCATCGTTCGATCCCCAACAATGCGAAAACCTCCCCGCCGTCCACGCAGGGTTCGGTCTATCTCGCCAGGCCGGTCTTCTGACTTCGGTTCAACCAGTCGCCCCACCTTCCCAGATCGATTGAAGATCCAGTGGCAAGCCCTTGAATCAATTCAAGGCACTTCGAGAGGCAACCGTCCCCGTCACAGCGTTGGGCACGTTCCGGATTGACACCGGATTCCCGATTCTCCCGCTCACGCGGGCACCTGACGGCGCCATAAGGGCACAGCCGCCAAGGAAAGACAAGTACTTGTCAGAGGGGTGCCACCGGATGCGGCGAACCGTCATAGCCACCCCAGACCGACTGGTCGAAGCAGATCACCGATCCGGTCATCAGCCCGGATTCCGCCGAAGACAGATAGGCGCAGGCGCGCGCCACCTCCGCCGGATCGACGAGCCTGCCGAACGGTTGGCTGGCGGCCGCCTTTTCGAGCCAATCCGCGGCGGCCCCGTGAAACTCGCGCTGGATGCGATCTTCGCCTTCGGATGCCATCCAGCCGATATTCAGGCCGTTGACGCGGATGCGGTTGCGCAAGAGCGCGTAGGCCGTGTTCTTGGTCAGCGTTTCGAGAGCCCCTTTCGACGCGCAATAGGCCGCGATGAAGGGCTGCCCGGCCATCGCCGACATGGAACCGATATTGACGATCGTGCCTTCGGTCCGCTCGCGCCGCATCACCTTCACGGTCTCCTGCATTAGGAAGAAAGGCGCCCTTACATTGATGGCGAACATCCGGTCGAAGAGTTCCGGCGTCGTGTCGAGAATCGTGCCGCGATCGGTAATGGCGGCAGCGTTGACCAGCGCATCAACCCGGCCGAACTCGGCATCGCAGGCGGCAACCACCTTGCGGGCGTCTTCTACCTTCTCCAGGTCGGCCTCGACATAGACCACTTTCGCGCCGCTGGCCTTGCCGATTTCTTCCGCCTTCGCGCGCCCCTTGGCGGTATTGCGCCCGCAAATGACGATGCCGGCGGCACCGCGTTCGGCGAAAAGGCCGGCAATCGTGGCGCCCAGTCCCTGCGTGCCGCCGGTGACGATGGTGATCTTGCCTTGCATCTGTCCGTTCATCGAATTCCTCCCTCGGAAATGATCGTGTGAAACAGGTACGGCCCCCAACCACAACGCATCGGGAGACCGTCAAATGTGAGACGGAACCGTCAGCTCAGCTTGCGCCGCGCCTGCGCATCGAGTGCCGCATGAAAGTCCTGCTCTCTCGTTCCCGCGGCCAGTGCCTCGCGACCTCGACGAGGACAATCTGGCGCTGCTGCGCGAGCGGCGCATTCATTTCGTCCTGCACCATGATCTGAAGACCGATGCGCGCACGGCATTTCGCACGATCATGCTGCACGGCCGCGCGCCGTCGGGCGCGGTCGGCCCTCAGCTTTCGGCGGTCGTCGTCATCACGCCCTATAACGTGCCGGAGTAGGACGATCGCCGGCGCCACTCGGTCCGGGGACGAGCCGGTTGCCGGAGGTTCCGCCCGGCAGGACCGTATCGTCAGCCGTTTCGACGCGATTGCGGCCGCGCCGCTTGGCGAGATAGAGCGCTTCATCGGCAGCCAGCAGCAGGGCGCGTGCGGTCAACCCGTGGCGCGGCGCAAAGGCGATGCCGGCGCTGCCGCCGACAGTGAGCAACTGGCTGTTGAACGCGACCGGTGTCTGCGCATCGGCGACAAGACCGGCTGCAAGTCCGCGAGCCTCGGCCTCGCTGCAGTCGCCGAGAATGATGGCGAACTCGTCACCGCCAAGCCGTGCGACGGTACCCTTGGGGCCGGCACGGTTCCGGAAGCGCTCGGCCATGGCGACCAGAACGGCGTCGCCCGCCGCATGACCATTGCGGTCGTTGACCGCCTTGAACGCGTCGAGGTCGGCATAGACGAGTGTGAACGGGTGCGTCTTTGCCTTCAACAGCGCCGCCGCCAGCATGTCGTCGAAACCGCTCCGGTTGAGCAGACCCGTCAGCCGGTCGTGCTTGGCAAGATGACGGTTGAGCGCCTCGCTCTGCTGCAAGGCGGCAAAGAGCGTCGAGAAGCGCAGGGCGACGAAGGCCATCAGCAGCGCCGCCACGATCGCCATCACGATGACGCTCGGCAACAGCTCGGCCCGGACGAACCCGCCCGGTGACTTCGGCATCCACGCCGCCACGAGGCAGGATGCGTCGGAGCAGCGCCCGACCGACGCGTAGACGCTCCCCTCCGGCCGCGCGGTGAGCGGCACGAAGGCAAGTCCACCGATACCCAGCCGCGCCGCGATCTCGCGCATCACCTTCGCCGTCACCGGTCGCACCGAAACCATGAGCACGGGCGCGCGACGCTCCGCAGGTATCGCCAGCGTTTCCGGGATGACCGCCTGCACGACCGCGACGCTCATGCGTCCGTCGATCTCACGCAAGTCCACGGCGTGAATTCCGGGCACGGCCGGCATCACCGACTGCGGGTCCGGTGTCACCAAATCCAGCACATAGGAGCCGTGATTGTTTCTGAGCGCGTTGTCGTAGCGGCGCCGGGCTTCGTCGAGCAGATCGTCCACCTCCTCGAGCGGAACGCGGGCAGCCTCGCTCGACACCGCAACGCCGTCCTTCAACACCGTCGAAACGTTGTGGTCGAGATCCGTGAAGATCAGCCAGGAGAAACCGTAGTCTTTCCACAGCCACCCCGCCAATTCGTCCGCAACGAAGGCGTCGCTGACGTGTCCTTTGGCGAGTTCCTGGTAGGTTTTGTCCCAGAAGGAGAGCTGCGCCTGGAATTGAACGACCGCATCCATCTGGTGGCGCAGTTCGTTTGCCACCAACCGCCGCTCCGCCGAAAGGCCGAAGCGATCCGCCTCGGCGACCGAACGATCAAGAACGAAGATGAGGCTCGCGATGATCAGGACGGCCACCAGAGTGCAGGCGGCATGAATCGCCCAAACCGTTCTGCTCCGCTTCGCCAACCGCAACGTCTTGTCCACCACGCCAGTCCCCCTCACCCGTACCGGCCACGGCGAGCATTTTGGCACTCCTGCAAGCGCGATGCTCGGCGATGGCAGCCGAATACGTGGGCACCCTAGCGACCAAATTAGAAGTTTGGCTTAAATAAGCTGGTGTTGAAATACTTAACGATTTCAACCGCCTGAATCGATCGACAATTCGACTGACAATCAGCAGTCGCAGGCGAAACCAAAAGGGGGCGCAAGCACCAGCCGACGCCCCATTCACCCATATTCGCGATCGCCTATCGATCGGCGCACGACGGTAGGGATCGCGTGCCGTTTTGCGTTGGCGCGTGATCGAGCAACAGCTTCGCCATATCGACATTGCTGCCTAGTGCCGCCTCGTCTCAGCTTTCCGGCTGATAACGCACGAAGGCGAAGCGGTCGCCGGCGGGAGACCAGTTGGGCACGTTCATCGTTCCCTGCCCGCCGAAGAGCTCGAACAGCACGCGCGCATTGCCGCCATCCATGTCCATCAGCCGCAGGCGGACATCGAGGTCGCGCGGATGATCGAAGACGTCGCCGTCATAGGAGAGCACCAGCAGATGCTTCCCATCCGGCGACGGATGCGGGAACCAGTCGCCATAGGGGCTGTCGGTGATCCGCGTGACATCACTGCCATCGGGACGGACGCGCCAGATCTGCATGCGGCCGGTGCGGCTCGAGTTGAAATAGATCCATTCCCCGTCCGCCGACCAGTCGGGCCCGTCATTGCGCCCTTCGCCGTGGGTCAAGCGCCTCTCCTCGCCGCCATCCACCGAAATCGTATAGATGTCGAAGACCTGATCCCGGATGCCGCAATAGGTCACCGCCTGCCCATCGGGCGACCAGCCGTGCCAATAGGATGGCAGGTTGCGGGTGATAAGCCGCGGCGTTCCGCCTTCGGCCGGCAGCAGGTAGATCGCCGATTTGCCGAACTCGGTTTTGTCGCTGATCGCGATCGTGCCGCCATCGGGCGAGATGCCGTGATCGTTGTTGCAGAGCGTGGCAAAGCCGGTGTCGATCTCCATCGGCTCCGAACCGTCGAAGCCGAGGCGATAAAGGCGGCCATCGCCGTTGATGACCAGATGCGCGCCATCCCGCGACCAGTTGGGCGCCTCGACCAGCCGATCCGTCTGCCAGACGACACGCGTTTCGCCGGTAACGATGTCATAGGTTTCGATGGAACTGCGCATACCGTTCTCCCGCCGCAGCCACGAAGCTGTTTGCGTTCTTTCGCCCGCGCCGCCAGGACCTTGGCGCAGAGCGACTGCATCAAGATGGAATGGCGCTGCTCCCGCCAGATCGAGACGGTGCCCCGGGCCAACAGCAGCAGGATGCAGACGAAAGCTGCCTGGCAGCAGAAACGTCGCTTACCGACCACAGCCGGATCAGCCGGATTTCGTCAAACGTGAACGCGGGATGGCCGTGCTTGCCGTCCCGCCCGTCACCGAGGGCGTTCACTGACTATCCCCGGTCGCGGAAGCGGTTGGTGATCGGGTAGCGGCGGTCGCGGCCAAAATTCTTCTTGGTGATCTTGACGCCCGGCGCCGACTGCCGCCGCTTGTATTCCGCGATGTAGAGCAGGTGTTCAACCCGGTGAACGGTTGCTTCTTCGTGGCCGCGGGCCACGATCTCGTCGGTTCCCATCTCCTTTTCGACCAGGCATTCGAGAATATCGTCGAGCACCGGATAGGGCGGCAGCGAATCCTGGTCCGTCTGGTTGGGGCGAAGCTCTGCCGACGGCGCCTTGTCGATGATGTTCTCAGGAATGACGATGCCCGAAGGACCCAGCGCGCCCGGCGGAACCGTCGTGTTGCGCCAGCGCGACAGCGCATAGACCTGCATCTTGTAGAGGTCCTTGATCGGATTGAAGCCGCCATTCATGTCGCCATAGAGCGTGGCATAGCCGACCGACATTTCCGACTTGTTGCCCGTCGTCACCACCATCGAGCCGAACTTGTTGGAGATCGCCATCAAGATCGTGCCGCGCGTACGGCTCTGGAGGTTCTCCTCGGTAATGCCCGATTCGGTGCCCTCGAACATGTCGGAGAGTGCGCTGAGGAAGCCTTCGACCGGTTCTGAGATCGGTACGATGTCGTAGCGGCAGCCGAGCGCGGCCGCGCATTCCTTGGCGTCCTTCAGCGATTCCTGCGAGGTGTAGCGATAGGGCAGCATGACGGTGCGCACCCGCTCCTCGCCGAGCGCATCGACCGCCAGCGCGGCGCAGATCGCCGAATCGATGCCGCCGGAAAGACCGAGCACGACATTCTTGAAGCCGTTCTTGTTGACGTAGTCACGGAAGCCGAGCATGCAGGCACGGTAGTCCGCCTCCTCCCGCTCCGGCAGGCGCGACTTCAGCCCGCTGTCGCAGTGCCAGCCGTTTTCGCCCTTCCTCCACTCGACGATGCTGATCGCGTCTTCGAACTGGCTCATCTGCAAGGCCAGCGACTTGTCGGAATTGAAGGCGAAGCTCGCGCCGTCGAACACCAGTTCGTCCTGGCCGCCGAGCTGGTTGGCATAGATCATCGGCAGGCCGGTCTCGATGACCTGCTTCAGCACCACCTGATGCCGCACGTCCACCTTGCCGCGATAGTAGGGCGAGCCGTTTGGCGACAGCAGGATTTCCGCGCCGCTTTCGGCCAGCGTCTCGCAAACGCCGAGATCGCCCCAGATGTCCTCGCAGATCGGAATACCGATGCGCACGCCGCGGAAATTCACCGGCCCCGGCATCTCGCCCTGGTCGAAGACGCGCTTTTCATCGAACTCGCCATAGTTCGGCAGATCGACCTTGTCGCGGACCGCGATGATCTTGCCGTCGTCGAGCACTGCCACCGAATTGTGCCGTCCGGTCTTGGCCTGCCGCGGGAAGCCGATGATGACGCCCGGGCCGCCGTCGACCGTCTCGGCCGCCAGCTTTTCGACCGCCTGGTAGCAGGCCTTCAGGAAGGCCGGCTTCAACACCAGATCTTCCGGCGGATAGCCGGAGATGAACAACTCCGTCAAAAGCAGGAGATCGGCGCCCTGGCGCGCCGCATCGGCGCGTGCCTCACGTGCCTTGGCCAGGTTTCCGGCGACGTCACCCACGGTCGGATTGAGCTGGGCGACTGCGATGCGGAGGAGCGAGGGGGCGGTCTTGTGAGCGGTCATGAGCGGGCCTGTCGGTCTCTTCTGAGCGATTGCATCTGGCTTTCGCAGTGTTCTTTAGCGCAATCCGCGGGAAAATACCCACAGGCAATCGCCGCTAGACGAAAAAATCCGAAAAATTCTGTCTTTCCCGGTTCTTATCCAGGGCAGTTGCAGCGCCGTCACGCGGCGGAAAGCTGTTCCCAACTCCCGTTAAGAAACCATTCATCCCCTGTTCAAAATGACGAGCGTATGACAGTTACACGACACATTTGTGAATTGGAGAATATATTGGCTAGTATCGATTCCGCTGTCGCGAGAGGCTCGCGCGTCTATGTCGATAGACCCGGCTTCACCGCGCGGCACGCCAAGACGCTCGCGGGCACCCGCAGCGCATTGTTCTCCCTTTTCGTCGCAGCTGCTCTCGTGTTCGTCGTCGAACTGGTCGTGCGTCAGTCGATGACCGATACGGTCGCCTATTTCCTCGACCCCATGCGTCCGGCATTGACCACGGTCGGCGCCTTCTTCCTCATCCTGCTCGCCATCGACGGCATTTTCGGCCGCGAGCACAAGTCGGCCGTGGTGATGGCGCCGCTTGCCGTCATACCGGCCGTCATCTGCCAGCAGAAGCAGGTCTTCCTGTCCGACCCGCTCTATCCGACAGATTTCCTGTTCGGCCGCCAGATCATGGAATTGATGCCTGTTCTGGTGAAGGATCGGCCCTGGACCGCCGTCGGCATCGCCGTCGGCCTCGTCGCTGGGGTCATCGCGATCGCCCTCCTGCTGCGTTTTGCCTGGCGGAACTTCCCCAAGCTGACGACGCGCGAGCGCGTGGCTCGGCTCGCCTTTGCGCTGCCGCTGCTCGTCGCCTTCTGGAATATCATGGATTACAACCAGTTCTCCTGGATCCGTGACCGCCTGAAGGTCCTCCCCATCATGTGGGACCAGACCGAGAACTATAAGCACAACGGCTTCGCACTCGCCTTCGCCATCAATCTGCCGATGGCCAATGTCAGCGCGCCCGCCGGCTACATGGCCGATGCCATCGATCGCATTCCGGTGAAGCCGCTTCCGGCCGGCACCTCGCACCGCGGCAAGCCCGACGTCATCGTGCTGATGAGCGAGTCCTTCTGGGATCCGACCCGCCTGCCGAACGTCAAGCTCTCGCCCGATCCGATGCCGACGATCCGCGAGATGCAGTCGGGCAACGTCTTCTCGCCGGAATTCGGCGGCATGACCGCCAATGTCGAGTTCGAGGCGCTGACCGGCTTCTCCAACGCCTTCCTGCCCTATGGCAGCATTCCGTACCAGCAGTACATCCGCAACCCGATCCCGTCGCTTGCCACCTTCTTCCGTGGCGAAGGCTACGTCTCGCGCGCCATCCATCCCTTCCAGAGCTGGTTCTGGAACCGCACCGCCGTCTACAAGGCCTTCGGCTTCGACACGTTCAGGTCGGAGGAGAACATGCCGCCGATGCAGAAGCGCGGCATCTTCGCCTCGGACGAGTCACTGACCAACGAGATCATCCGCCAGGCCGATGCGATGGACGACCCGTTCTTCTTTTTCGCCGTCACGCTCCAGGGCCATGGTCCCTATGAGGCGAACCGCTACGCGAAGAACACCATCAAGATCGAAGGCAACCTGCCGGAAGGCGACCGCCAGGTGCTCGCCACCTATTCGCAAGGGATCAAGGAAGCCGACGACAGCCTGAAGAAGCTGATGGACTGGGCGAAGAAGCGCGATCGCGAAACGATCATCGTGCTCTTCGGCGACCACCTGCCGCCGCTGAACACCGTCTATACCAATACCGGCTTCATGAAGGGCGTCACCGCGGAGCGGAAGGGTTCGAAGGACCAGATGAAGGCGCAGCATGAAACGCCGCTGGTCGTCTGGTCGAACAAGACAGGCCCGAAGAAGAACGTCGGCACGATCAGCCCGGCCCTCCTCTCCTACACGATCCTCAAGCAATCCGGCTACGAGCACCCCTACTACACCGGGTTCCTCGGCAAGGTTCACGACCAGTTCCGCGTCGTCGACCGCTACATGCTGATCCGCAAGAACGGCAAGGAAGTCGCCGAGTGGTCGCGCCAGCCGAAGGTGCCCGCTTTGCTGCGCGACTATCGCTTCCTGCAGCACGACATGATGTTCGGTAAACGTTTCTCGACCGACCGGTTCTTCAAGTCTCACGCCGAGCTCTTCGCAAGCGCGGCTGAAACCCACTGATCCGTGAGGGCCGGACCGGCTGCATCCGGTCCGGCTCTCTGTATTTTCCGGCCCCGCCTGATTTTCCTTGCGGCCCCTGCGCTCTAGATTGGCTTCCGGCCAACACCGGAGATCGCCATGCCGCATTTCAACGACCTATCAAAACAGCTTTTCGGCAAGCCGCTGAACGAGCTTGGCGAAATCGAACGTCGCATTCTTGCGCACGCCCGCGATCGGCGCACCCTTGCCACCGATTCACATGCAGCCTTTACGGCCGGGCTTTCCTTCGGCGACAGGCTTGCCGACAGCATCGCCCGCGTCGGCGGCTCGTGGAGCTTCATCATCGGTTTCTGCGGCTTTCTCGTCTGCTGGGTCTTGGTGAACTCCGTGCTGCTCATCACCGGTGCGTTCGACCCCTACCCCTATATCTTCCTCAACCTGGTGCTTTCCATGCTTGCCGCGCTGCAGGCGCCGGTCATCATGATGTCGCAGAACCGCCAGGCCGAACGCGACCGCTTCGCCGCATCCAAGGACTACGAGGTCAATCTGAAATCGGAAGTCGAACTGATTGCTCTGCACCACAAGGTCGACGACGTGTTGCTACGCGAGATTTCGGAGCTGCGCGCTGACCTCGCAACCCTCAACCGGCAGCTCGAACAATACCGTTCAGCACCCGGCCGGGACTGAGCGCGAACCACGACACCCTGGATCCGCCCCCGGCGCGAGGCGAAACGCAGGCCCCGCGGATCAGTTTCGTTGCCATCCGCCCATCGGCCGTCCGGCTGCTTCGGGCCGGTAAAACGCGCCAATTTTCATAAACACTAATTCAACTCAAAATACATTTCTTGCAACATTTGCGAAATCTGCGCGGATTCAACAACTTATCAGAGTATGAAAAAATTAACGTTTGAGGGGCATCGTACGGGTGCAGGGACATTCGAAAAAATACAGCAACGTGGGTACGCGGAGATGCTGCAATGTCCAACTTCAAGCGCCTTTTAGGCGGCCGAGACGGCGCCGCTGCAATCGAATTTGCAATCATAGCGCCGCTCTTCTTCCTTTGCGTGCTGACCTTGATCGCCTACGGCATCTATCTCAGCACAGCCCATTCCATACAGCAGATCGCCGCCGATGCCGCGCGCACAGCCATCGCTGGACTATCGGAAAGTGAACGCGAACGCCTCGCGACCGACTATATCCAGCGCACGACCATGGATCAGGCCTTCATCAAATCCTCTCGCATGGTCGTCACCGTCAAGGACGACGCCAACAACACCAACCAGTTCACCGTTCGGATCAAATACGACGCCGCAGACCTGCCGATTTTCAATCTTTTCACATTCGCGATGCCGAGCAGCGAGATCGAGCGCTTTGCAACCATTCGTGTCGGAGGGGTCTGACATGTCGTGGAAATCAACGCGACTGCGCGGGCTGCTCCGATCGCGGGACGCAAACATCGGCATCTCCGCCGCGTTGGTCATGCCGTTGGTCGTCGCCTCCATGGGGCTCGGCATCGACTACGGTTATCTGACCGTGCAGAAGCGCGAGATGCAGTCGACGGTCGACCTCGCCGCGATCGCGGCGGCGGCCAACATCTCGTTGGCCGAGAAGGCCGTGCTCAATCATTTCTCCAACAATGGTCTCAACTATGCCGTGGCAACGCCGAGCGGGCTGATGACGGTCGACGGCAAGGTGCTGCCGCTGAGCGATGTCGGCTCGGGCAAGGTGGATGGCGTCGCGACGCTGACACGCGGCCGCTACGTCCCCGACCCATCGGTCGACGCCGGGCAGCGTTTCGTCAAGGACGCGACGCCAACCGATGCCGTGCAGGTCCTGCTGGAAAAGAAGGGGGAAATCTTCCTTGCCTCCTTGTTCAGCGCGCCGCCGGATCTCAGCGTCATCGGCACCGCCGCGAGCTCCAAGATTGCCGCCTTCTCCGTCGGCTCGCGCCTCGCCAGCCTGAACGACGGACTGCTGAATTCGATCCTCGGCCAGATGCTCGGCACGACCATCTCCCTCAAGGTCATGGATTACGAGGCGCTGATCGATGCCGACATCGACGTCCAGCCGTTCCTGAAGATCGTCGCGACAAAGCTCAACCTGACCGCGGCCTCCTATGAGGACGTGCTGAAGGCCGATCTGACCATGCCGCAGCTGCTCTCCTCGATGCGGCTCGTCCAGGGTCTGTCGGGAACCGTGACGGCGGCACTGAAGAGCATCGAGCTTTCGACCGCAAACAACAAGAAGACCGTGACGCTGGCGCAGATCCTCAACCTCGATCCCAAGAAGAGCCTGCAGATCGATGCCGGTTCCGACTGGGCGATGAAAGTCAGCGCACTGCAGATCGTCTCCGCGGCGGCAGCGATCGCCAATGGCGAGAACCAGATCGCGCTCAACGCCGTGACCGGGCTTCCCGGCATCGCTTCTGCCAAGGTCAAGCTCGCAATCGGCGAACCGCCGGTCGAAACGCCAAGCCATCGCCTTGGAACGCCGGGCGCGGCCGTCCGCACCGCACAAACCCGCCTCGCCGTCGAAGTCAACGTCGATGGCCTGGCGGCCCTCGCCGGCATCCGCATCAGACTGCCGATCTACGTCGAACTCGCCTATGCCGAGGCGAAGCTTGCCGACATTCGCTGCTACGGCGGCACCCCGGAAAACGCAGCGGTCAGCGTGGATGCGGTGCCGGGCATTGCCGAGATCGCCATCGGCGACGTCGATCCGACGGTGCTGTCGAACTTTTCGTCCGATGCCCGCGTGCAAAGGGCCCGCCTCGTCGATGCCCTCGTCGTCAAGATCGATGCGCTCGCTCATGTCGAGGCACAAAACCTGAAGGCCTCGCGTCTGAGCTTCAGCCCGTCCGAGATTGCCGCTCGCTCGATCAAGAGCGTCTCCACGAAGGATATTCTCACCTCCACGACCCAGACGCTGCTCAACAATCTCGACCTCAACATCCAGGTTCTGTTCCTGACGCTCGGCAGCCCGACGGTGGTCCAGCAGGCGCTGGCCCAGACATTGGGTTCCGTCACCAAGCCGGTGGACGACCTGCTCTACAACCTGCTTCTGTTGGTCGGCGTCCGGGTCGGCGAAGCCGATGTGCGCGTCACCGGCGTCAAGTGCCAGCCGCCCGTGCTGGTGCAGTGATCGAGATCCAGCGATCGAAACGGGGCGTCTGACGGCTGAACGTCAGGTGCCCCGTTTGAACAAAATCGGTTGTTCACACGTTATGCGCAAGCTACCCCTACTATAAGGGGTAAGGCTGAGTGGCGGTTGGCGACCGGGAAACTTGAAATTCAAGCATCCGGCGCGCCGCGCAAGCATGGGGGTGAGCGCAGCAAATGCGTGTCGTGGCAGAGCATGAGGGGCTCGCGCAAGCTGGTGCCCTTGCCTTCACCGCAGAAGATTTTCGCAATCATCCGAACTTCCGGGCGATCCTTCAGGCGAGCGGTCGCGATCTGATGTCGGTGTTTGACCTCTTCCCGCGGGTCGGCCGCCTCGTCGCCTCCCACCAAAAATGGACGCTGAGCCAGGCCGTCTACACGCTGCACCTCGAGCGCGATCCGACCAATCCGGAGACCGGCATCACGACCGCGCGGCTCCTGAAGTTCATGCACGAAATGGGCGGCGCCAGCCGCAATACCGCTGCCGCCTTCATCGCCGAGTTGCTGACCTACAAGCTGCTTCGTGACGTCGATGGCGGCCGGGCCAGAAAGAAGGTGCGGCCCTTGGAGCCGACAGAAATCAGCGAAGGAGCAATGCTGCGCTGGTTCATGAGCCAGATGGGCACGCTCGATCGGTTCGACGGCAAGGGCCGCGTCCAGCGCGTCGAGGCGGATCGGACCATCTTCGAGCGCGCCCAGCCGATCGCCACTCGCCTGCTGCTCGCCGACCAGCGTTGGAGCGAGCCACCGGAAGCCGTGGCCGCCTTCGTCTGGACCGAGTGCGGCGGCCTGCTGCTGGACGATCTCATGTCGCGGCCGGCAAGTCTCGATCCCGTCGATGGCAAGGTCTGGCTCGAAGCGAGCCTCTCGGAGCTCGCCACGCACTACATGATTTCGAACACGCATATCAGGCGCATCTTCACGCGCGCCCAGGATACGGGCCTCATCGGTCGCGCCGATGAGCGCCAGCGCGGGCATTTTTGGCTCAGCGAACGCCTGATCGACGAATATTGTCAGTGGCAGTCGGTCAAATTGGCCGGCCTTGCCAACGGCTTCGAACAGGCGGTTCGGCGGGCGAAGCATACACCGGAGTGAACGCTCAACCGCGCCCGGCCGCATATTTCGGCAAGTCGTCGCTGATTTGGTAGAAGTCGCCCTGGTCTTCGCAGAAAATGTGATAGCCGCCCTTCAGCTCGGTCGGCTTCTCGAAGGCACCGGCCAGGATCGAAGTATAGTCGAGCTCATCCGCCTTCCAGAACAGGGCCGATCCGCAATGGCGGCAGAAGCCGCGACTGGCGGTCTCGCTCGCCCGGTACCAGGTGAGGTTCTCCGCCCCCTCCACCTCGAGGTTCCGATCCTCCACATTGGTCGCGGCGTAGTAGAGGCCGGTCTGCTTCCGGCACTGGCTGCAATGGCAATAGATCAGCTCGCGCAGCTCACCATGCGCAGCGAAGCGCACTGCCCCGCAAAGGCAGCTTCCCTTGTGAACGTCCGGCATTGTCCCCCCAAAGCGCAATCATCATGCGTCATCCTGCCGTGAGGTGGATACGGCGACCCGATCACGCGCGCCGCTTCCTGCTCCAGACACGAAAATGCCGGGCCAGCTTCGAGAGCCGGCCCGGCATTGTCAATTTCAAAACCGTCCGACGAGGTTCAGAAAAGCTGAACCACGCCTGCAGCACCGTCTTGTCGGCGCGGCGGGATCAGCCGTTGACGACCATCTTCTTCTCGTCGCGGCCACCCTTCATGCGTTCGGCGAGCAGGAACGCCAGTTCCAGCGCCTGGTCCGCATTGAGGCGCGGATCGCAATGCGTGTGGTAGCGGTCAGCAAGATCGTCACCGGAAAGCGCACGTGCACCACCGGTGCATTCCGTCACGTCGTTGCCGGTCATCTCGATATGGATGCCGCCCGGATGCGTGCCTTCCGCGCGGTGGATCTGGAAGAAGCTCTCGACTTCCGACAGGATCCGCTCGAACGGACGGGTCTTGTAGTTGTTGAGCGTGATCGTGTTGCCGTGCATCGGATCGCAGGACCAGACGACATTCTTGCCTTCGCGCTCGACCGCACGGATCAGGCGCGGCAGATGCTCGGCCACCTTGTCATGGCCGAAGCGGCAGATCAGCGTCAGGCGTCCGGCTTCGTTGGCCGGGTTCAGAATGTCGATCAGTTCGAGCAGGCCGTCGGCCGTCAGCGAAGGACCGCACTTGAGACCGAGCGGGTTCTTGATGCCGCGGCAGTATTCGATGTGGGCGTGGTCGGGCTGGCGGGTGCGATCGCCGATCCAGATCATGTGGCCGGAGGTGGCGTACCAGTCACCCGAGGTCGAATCGACGCGGGTCAGCGCCTGCTCGTAGCCGAGCAGCAGCGCCTCGTGGCTGGTGAAGAAGTCTGTTTCGCGCAGGCTCGGATGGTTTTCCGAGGTGATGCCGATCGCCTTCATGAAGTCCATGGTTTCGGAGATCCGGTCGGCGAGCTTGCGGTAACGTTCCGCCTGCGGGCTGTCCTTGACGAAGCCGAGCATCCACTGGTGCACGTTGTCGAGGTTGGCATAGCCGCCCATGGCGAAGGCGCGCAGAAGGTTCAGCGTCGCGGCCGACTGGCGGTAAGCCATGATCTGGCGTTCCGGGTTCGGGATACGCGCTTCCTCGGTGAACTCGATGCCGTTGATGATGTCGCCACGGTAGGACGGCAGCGTCACATCACCCTGCTTTTCGACGCCGGAAGAACGGGGCTTGGCGAACTGGCCGGCGATGCGGCCGACCTTCACCACCGGCTGCTGCGCGCCGAAAGTCAGGACGACGGCCATCTGCAGGAAGGCGCGGAAGAAGTCGCGGATCGTGTCGGCGCCGTGCTCGGCGAAACTTTCGGCGCAGTCGCCGCCCTGCAGCAGGAAGCCGCGGCCTTCGGCGACATTGGCAAGGGCACTCTTCAGACGACGCGCTTCACCCGCAAACACCAGCGGCGGATACTTCGCGAGGCGCGCTTCGGTCGCCTCAAGCGCTGCCAGGTCCGGATAGTCCGGCACCTGCTGGATGGGTTTCTGCCGCCAGCTGTTTGGAGTCCAAGTCTGTGCCATTTCGTTCACCTGTTGTCTGCCGCGGATCCATCCGCGCGGGTCGCGCCCTGACGGCCGAAGGCGGCCGCCCGGTATTCGGAAATTTCACTCACATCCGCGTGCCCTGCCCGGACGCTGAGCCTGGCCTCTGCGCCGGCCCCGGGCGGAAACGCCGCGGAATGCGGGCTTATAGACGTTAAGGAAACGCTTGGAAAGCCATCCTACCAGAATTCATTGCGTTGCAGGACACATCCGGCGCAAGGATATGTCCAGGCAACGCACAATCCTGAAAAGCGAAGGCGACATCTCGAAAGAATTGTGCGCAGTTTCAACGAGATAGTGGCGCCACCTCGCCGCCGCCCTTTCTGCGTGGAAACAGCGACGAGATCGGCGACAGTCAGTTCATCAAACATGCCCGGCGGCTTCCGGCCCGCGGCAGGAGGCCCCTGCGTGCGACAGGTGGACTTTCGGGAGGGGTTGCAGGCGCATCCGCCAGAGGCGGTCAGACCCGCTCACCCTTGCGGATGCGGTAGGATGGCGAATACATCGTCACCAGTTCCTCGGCCGCCGTCGGATGCACCGCCATCGTCCGGTCGAAATCGTCCTTGGTGCAGCCGGCCTTGAGCGAGATGCCGAGCAACTGCGCCATCTCGCCGGCGTCGTGGCCGAGGATATGCGCGCCAAGCACCTTGCGGTCGGCGGCATTGACGACCAGCTTCATGATCATCTTTTCCTTGCGGCCCGAAAGCGTCGCCTTCATCGGCCGGAATTCGGCGCGGTAGACTTCCAACTCGTCGAAGCGGCGCGCGGCTTCTTCTTCCGTCAGACCGACCGTGCCGATCTCCGGCTGCGAGAAGACGGCGGTGGCGATCAGGTCGTGATCCGGCGAGACCGGATTGTTCTTGTACTCGGTCTCGATGAAGCACATGGCCTCATGGATCGCGACCGGCGTCAGTTGCACGCGGTCGGTCACGTCGCCAAGCGCATAGATGCCGGGCGCGCTGGTGCGCGAGAACGCATCGACGACGATGGCGCCACGCTCATCGGTCTTCACACCGGCCGCTTCGAGACCGAGCCCCCTGGTGTTCGGCACGCGGCCGAGTGCCAGCATCACCTGGTCGACGGCGATGTCGCCGTGCTTCATCGTGTGCGCGACGCGCTTGCCGTCGGCATCGAGGGTGACCGACTGGATGATGTCTTCGCAGAGAATACGGATGCCCTTCTCCTCCATCGCCACGTGCAGCCCGCGACGCAGGTCGTGGTCGAAGCGCGAGAGAATTTCCTTGCCGCGATAGATCAGCGTCGTCTCGACGCCGAGGCCGTGGAAGATGTTGGCGAATTCGACGGCGATGTAGCCGCCGCCGGCGATCAGGATCGACTTCGGCAGCTCTGCGAGATCGAAAGCCTCGTTCGAGGAAATGCAGTGTTCGTGTCCCGGCAGCGCGTCATGTGGTGTGGGATGACCGCCAACGGCGATCACGATCCGCTCAGCCGTTACCGTCTTGCCGCTGTCGAGCAGGCGAACGGTGTTCGGGCCGACGAGCTCGGCGCGCGTATGCAGGATTTCGGCGCCGGCATTGTTCAGCCCCTTCTGGTAGAGCCCCTCGAGCCGGGTGATCTCCTGCTCCTTGGCGGCGACCAGTTTCTTCCAGTCGAACCGGCTCTCGCCGACCGACCAGCCGAAGCCGGCAGCGTCTTCGAAATGTTCGGAAAACTGCGACGCGTAGACATAGAGCTTCTTCGGCACGCAGCCGCGGATGACGCAGGTGCCGCCATAACGAAACTCCTCCGCGATCGCGACCTTCTTGCCGAGGCTTGCCGCCAGGCGCCCGCTCCTGACGCCACCGGACCCGCCACCGATCACGAAGAGGTCATAGTCGAATGCGGGCATGGGCAGTCTCCTGAAAGCAAGCGGGCCGGAATGGCGAAATGGAAAGCTGGCCGAACGATCTCGCGTCCGGCAGCCAGTCGCGGCCAGCCGAGGACCGCGCCGCAGGCACATATAGTGGTGCCCCCAGGCAAAAGAAAAGCCCGGATCACTCCGGGCTCCTCGAAACGTGATGACTGGCGCTGGCGCGCTCGATTATTGCGCCGGCTGCTGGGCGGCGCCCTCGGCGGCCGGCTGGGTGCTGCCAACCTTGGCGTCGAGCGACTTGGTCGCTTCCTGGGTCAGGTCGCGGGAAACGCCCGCGGCCCAGATGTCGGCGGCCTTGAGCAGTTCGCGCGAAGCGATCGGGCCGTCGTTCAGGAGCTTCTTGCCGGCGGCGGAGCCGTAGAATTCGGTGATCGCGTTCAGTTCTTCCAGCGAAAAGGTCTTGGCGTAGATCGTCGCCGCTTCGTTTTCGAGGTCGGCGCGGCGGGCTGCAAGGCTGAGCGCCTTCCCGTCAACCGTTGCGGTGATCAGTTCCTGATGGTTCGGCGATGCCTGGATCAGCGTGTTCTTCAGCCGCTCGGCAAGATTCGGCAGAATATTGTCGAAGCTGTTGGTGACGCCAAGTGCTGCGATCGTCGCGCGCGCCGCCTTGATCTGCTCTTCGGAGACGTCCTGGGCCTGCACCGCCGGAACCGATGCGGAAAGCAGAACCGCGGTGGCAGCGAATGTGCGGACAAGACCTGCGAGTTTGTTCATTTTTACCCTTGCTCCTGTGTTTGTCGCATGCTGCCCGGGCGATTGCCGCCGCCAGGCCCGCATGTATGGAAACCTGTTTGTCTTTGCCGCTCCCAGCCCGGTGCGGGCTGTCGGGAGCCGGTTCAGGACGCAGTCAGAATGCGTGCCTCTACCGGCCCTGCAATGATCGCCAGCGACGCGATGTCGATGAAAAGCCCGTGCTCGACGACGCCGGGAATGGCATTCAGCTCTCCCGCGAGCGCATCTGCATCAGGAATACGGCCAAAAGATGCATCGAGAATGAGGTGTCCGCCGTCGGTCTTGAAGGCGCCGTCATGGGACTGACGCACGGCGATTTCGCCGGAAAGACCGAGGCGCGCGGCGACCTTCTCGATCGCGATCCGCGTTGCCACCTGACCAAACGGATTGACCTCGATCGGCAGCTTGAAGGCGCCGAGAACGTCGACCACCTTCGATTCGTCGGCAATCACGATCATGCGCTTCGAGGCGCTCGCGACGATCTTTTCACGCAGCAATGCGCCGCCGCCGCCCTTGATCAGCCGCAGCCGGCCATCGACCTCATCGGCGCCGTCGATCGTCAGGTCCAGTTCCGGCAGCTCGTCGAGCGACTTCAACGGCACACCGAGTTCGAGGCAGAGCCGCGCCGTGCGCTCCGACGTGGGAACGCCTTCGATGTGGAAGCCGGCCGCGACCTTCTCGGCCAGCAGCCGGACAAATTCCTCGGCCGTGGAGCCGGTACCGATGCCGAGGCGCATGCCGTCTTCGACATATTCCAGAGCCGCAGCCGCGGCTTTGATTTTCATTTCGCGGGCGTCCATGCGCCAGTCGCTCCCTTGTAATGCCGACGGACGGCTTCGCTTCGAACTGCGAACCGCGCGCCCGATTTCCGCTGAGACACTTACACGCCCGGCGACGCAAACAAAAGTCAAAATGAAATTGCCGCCAAGGATTCCGCACCGCTTGCGAGGTGTACTCCCCATTGCATTCTTCTGTCACTTCGCCTACCCGAACGGCAACGTTTCCGGTGCCATGAGGTTTTTCGGTGTCATCTCCCATAGTCGTCTTCGATCTCGATGGAACGCTTGTCGATACCGCGCCGGACCTGGTCGCGAGCCTGAACCATGCAGTGACCCAGGCCGGCATCACGCCGGTCGGCTATGCAGATCTCACCCACCTCGTCGGCCACGGCGCACGCGCGATGATCGAGCGCACCTTCGCGCTCCGGGAAAAGCCGCTCGCTGAAGACGTGTTGGAATGGCAGCTCAGGGAGTTCGTCGATTTCTACCACGGCTCGATGCCCGGCGATTCGCTGCCCTATCCGGGCCTCATCGACGCGCTCGACCGCCTCTCCGGCGCCGGGTTCAAACTGGCGGTCTGCACCAACAAGCCGGAAAAGCTGGCAAAGCGCCTGCTCGAACGCCTGGGACTGATCGAACGCTTCGCCGCGATTTCCGGCGGCGATACCTTCGAAGTGCGCAAGCCGAATGCCGAACACCTCTTGAGAACCGTCACCAATGCCGGCGGCCGGGCCGAACGCTCGGTGATGGTCGGCGACAGCCTCAACGACTTCCTCGTCGCCCGCAATGCCGCGGTGCCGTCGATCGCGGTTCCTTTCGGCTACTCCGACGTCCCCGTCGAAAGCCTCGAGCCGACGAAGATCATCGGCCACTTCGATGAGCTGACGCCGGCACTGGTCTCGGCTCTGCTCGAAGCCCGATAGTCGCAAAGCAAAGGCCGCTCGAAGCGGCCTTTTCTGTTCTTATGCCGTATCCTTATCCTTCGGCCCTGCGGGCGCCCCGCGTCGCGTCGAAGGCGCGGTTCATGTACATGTCGCGCTCGTAGACGTCGTTGAAATATTCGACGACGCCATCCTTGTTCGGCCAGGCCGTGAAATAAGCGACATAAACCGGCACCTTCACCGGAACCTGCAGCGCCTTGTTGCGGCCGTCGGCAATCTCCTTGCCAACATCCTCGACGCTGGTGCCGAGCACCGCGGCCGCCATGCGGCGCGGATCGGCAAGCCGCACGCAACCGTGGCTGAGTGCACGGTTATCGCGCTTGAAGAAGCTCTTCGACGGGGTATCGTGCATGTAGATCGCATGCGCGTTCGGGAACAGGATCTTCAGCTCGCCGAGCGCATTGTCGCTGCTCGGCGGCTGGCGCACGGCGATCGAAGCGGTCGAGCCGTTCCAGTTGACCGACGCCGACGGAACCGGCCGCCCGCCGATCTCGACCTGGTAGCCCATGCGATCGAGGTAGTTCGGATCGCTCCTGAGCTTCGGCAGCATCTCGTTGACGATGATCGACTGCGGCACGCCCCAATAGGGATTGACCTCGACGGTCTGGATCTCGTCCTGGAAGAAGTAGGTCTGGTTCGTCTTCGAGCCGACGACCACGCGCATCGAGAACTGCTCGGCGCCCTGGTCGGCGTAGGTGGCGGTGAAGGCCGGCTGGTTGATGAAGACGTAGCGGTCGCCAAGGCGATCCGGCAGCCAGCGCGCCTGTTCCATGGCGATTTCGAGCTTGTTGATCTTGTTCGCCACGCTGTCGCCGCCCGTCAGGATGCGCACCGACGCCTGGCCGACGACGCCGTCGGCCTTCAGCCCGTTTTCCTTCTGGAAGGCCTCGACCAGCGACACCAGTTCCGGCGTGTATTCCGGCGTGCCTTGATAGGCGGCAAGAACCGCCGCATGTTCGGCCTTCAGCGTTTCCGAACCCTTGAGGCGAATACCGGCAATGATATTGGCGAGCTCGGGATTGCTCTCTCCCGGCTTCAGCAGCGTGCCGGGCGCGATCTCGACGCGCTGCTCGGCGCCCGTTTCCGTCCTCAGCTTCTCCAGCTCGACCGAGAGTGCGGCGAATTGCGCGCTCTTCGGGTTCTGGTCGTTGAGAAGCGTGGCGACGTCGGCGCTCGCGGACAGCTTGTCGAGAAGCGAGGTGAGGTCGACGGTCTTGCGCCTGAAATCGTGGTAGCCGGAAATCTTGTTCGGATCGATGCGGCCGCGCACTGTGTCCTGCGCGTAGGTCAGCGTTGCCGCCGACAGTGCGATTTCGAACTGCAGCAGTTCCTTTTCCCGCGCGATCATGTCGCCGCGGTCGAAGCTGTCGGCCGGTACGCTGACGGCATAATCCTGCGGATCGAGGCCGACCTTGGCGGCATCGGCGAGAACGGCGATCGCCGCCTTCGCCTTGGCATTCACGCCCTCGGCGCCGATCCAGATGTAATCCATGCGCGCGCCGTAATGGGCCTCGACCGCCTTTGCGACGTCGCCCGTGGCACGCACGTTGATTTTCGGAAGGAACTGCCGCGCATCGGCAAGTGGCATGCGCAGCATGGGCGGCAGTGCGCCGTTGCGCACGGAGCCGGTAACCACCGGGTCGAGCAGCTTGTCGGTGGCGATCCGGCGCAGCGCTTCGGCCTTGTAGGTATAGTACTTCGGCCCGGTGACCTTCGGCAGCGGCCTGGTGGCCATATTCTGCTGCGGGTCGATCATGGCGCCCATGCCGGGGAGCGGCTGGGCTGGCTGGGTCTGTTCGGCGGAACCCGGCTTCTTTCTGCCTGCCCGGATGAAATCCGCAAACGAGAAGGCCGAAGCCGGCCGCACATCCATGGTCGCGATCGCACAGCCGCTCATGAGCGCTACGATCGCTGCCGTCTTAATTACTCTCATATGAAACTACGTCCCCGTATCGCGTTGTCGCCGAATTCGGCTGAAGCCAGATTCTCGCCACGCCCTCGTGCACTGAAAGTTATAGAAAAGGATGGTGAATGAAAAGGAAACGCGCCTGCGAACATCGACCCTGAATCTCCTTCTTCCTCCCAGCAAACGCCTCGATTTCATAACGTTCGAAGGGGGATAAAAATTTGATCCATATGGATTTTATTTCAGCAGGAGGTCATGGGCCGGCCGCAATGGTCGATCGTCGCCCGAAAAGAACACCGCGCCTGTGACCGAAACATCACAACGGCGCCAGCGGGCCGGAAGCGTGCGAATCACGTTCGCTGCGCGGCTGCCTTATTGCACTGCAGCGTTTCAAACGATTGTAGCATGGCAAGCCGCGCCGCGCCCCTTTACAAGCTTCGGCAGGCGGGGCAGAGAGAGGCCCGGCACCTGGGGAGATGTGCCACCCGGCCCCCTCGCCCAGGCTTCATGAACCGCATGATCAAGGCAGGTATCACGATGACATCGACGCGCACGGAAACAGATACGTTCGGCCCCATCGAAGTGGCAAGCGACCGCTATTGGGGCGCTCAGGCCCAGCGCTCGCTCGGCAATTTCAAGATCGGTTGGGAAAAGCAGCCGGCCTCGATCGTCCGGGCGCTCGGCATCGTCAAGCAGGCTGCCGCCCGCACCAACCAGGCGCTCGGCCGGCTGGATTCGACCATCGCCGATGCCATCGTCAAGGCATCGCAGGAAGTGATCGACGGCAAGCTCAACGACCATTTCCCGCTCGTCGTCTGGCAGACCGGCTCGGGCACCCAGTCGAACATGAATGCCAACGAGGTGATTTCGAACCGGGCGATCGAGCTGCTCGGCGGCGTCATGGGCTCGAAGAAGCCGGTCCATCCGAACGACCATGTCAACATGAGCCAGTCGTCGAACGACACCTATCCGACGGCGATGCACATCGCCTGCGCGGAACGGGTGATCCATGACCTGCTGCCGGCGCTGAAGCACCTGCACAAGGCGCTCGAAGCCAAGGTCAAGGCCTTCGACCACATCATCAAGATCGGCCGCACCCACACCCAGGACGCGACCCCGCTGACGCTCGGCCAGGAATTCTCCGGCTACGCTGCCCAGGTCGCCTCTTCGATCAAGCGCATCGAGATGACGCTCCCCGGCCTTTGCGAACTCGCCCAGGGCGGCACCGCCGTCGGTACCGGCCTCAACGCGCCCGTCGGCTTTGCCGAGAAGGTCGCCGAAGAGATCGCCAAGATCACCGGCATCGCCTTCACCTCGGCGCCGAACAAGTTCGAAGCGCTTGCCGCCCATGATTCCATGGTCTTCAGCCATGGTGCGATCAACGCAACGGCCGCAGCCCTCTTCAAGATCGCCAACGACATCCGCTTCCTCGGCTCCGGCCCCCGCTCCGGTCTCGGCGAGCTGTCGCTGCCGGAAAACGAGCCCGGCTCGTCGATCATGCCCGGCAAGGTCAACCCGACCCAGTGCGAGGCGCTGACCCAGGTCTGCGCCCAGGTGTTCGGCAATCACGCGGCGCTGACCTTCGCCGGCAGCCAGGGCCATTTCGAGCTCAACGTCTTCAACCCGCTGATGGCCTACAACTTCCTGCAGTCGGTGCAACTGCTCGCCGATGCGGCCGTGTCCTTCACCGACAACTGCGTCGTCGGCATCGAGGCACGCGAAGACAACATCAAGGCGGCCCTCGACCGCTCGCTGATGCTCGTCACCGCGCTTGCTCCGAAGATCGGCTACGACAATGCCGCCAAGATCGCCAAGACCGCACACAAGAACGGCACGACGCTGCGCGAAGAAGCCGTGGGCGGCGGCTATGTGACGAACGAAGAGTTCGACGCGATCGTGCGCCCGGAAACGATGATCAGCCCGGCCTGATCCATTTTGACACACCACGGCGCCTCACCGGCGCCGTGGCTTCAAGCCGCAAACGCAAGGGATAGATCGGCGAAAGCAGCCGCAATCGATCGAACTGTGGTGCAGCGGCGGCGGCAAATATTAAGACTTCGCAAATCATTTGCCCCTAAAAATCATAACCCGTAAGCAGTGATTAATATTAGGGGGTTTGCACATGCAAACGGCAAACTCGGGCAAAGCTCAGACGCCCGATATCGCAGCGCAAGTGACCCATGCCATGCGCATGATGGGTGTCGCGCCCATCCCCCGCAACTACGAGCTCTATTACGAAGCCTATCTCGGCTCCAACCCGCAACTCTCCAAGGAGCTTGCGGCCCTCGGCAGCCGCGCGACCCAGGAAGAGCTGGACGCGATCGGCGCACAATATTTCAGCCATATCCACCGCCCGACCGGCATCGAGCGCGCCCACACCACACTTGCCGCCAAGCTTGCCGAACTCGTCACGCTGCTGAAGGATGAGCAATACGCACTCGAGAACTACAACAAGGTTCTCGACGAGGCCTATGTCAACATCATCAGCAAGAGCGCTTCCAGCGCCGATATCCTGCGCCATGCGATCGGCATCCTGACCGAAGCGACGGCCGAGACGATGAGCCAGGGCAAGGAGCGTGTGCAGACGGTCGTGCAGAAATCCTTCGAGATGGAAGTCATCCGGCAGGAGCTCGACGAGTACAAGCGTATCGCCAACACGGATTCTTTGACGCGCCTCGCCAACCGCCGCGCCTTCGACGACAATCTGGCGGCCGTCTACAACAGCGAGCACCTCAGGAACTACACTGGCCTGCTCGTTGCCGACATCGACCATTTCAAGAAGGTCAACGACACCTTCGGTCATCCGGTCGGCGACAAGATCCTCGCGACCGTCGGCGGCGTGCTGCGCGCCAACCTGCGCCGCGAGGCCTTCGTGGCCCGCACCGGCGGCGAGGAGTTCGCCATCATCCTCGGCGACAGCACCCAGGAAGAATGCCTGCAGATCGCCGATCGCATCCGCACCGTGCTTGCGGCAACGCCCTTCCGCAACTCGAAGACCGGGGTCAATTACGGTCCGATCACGCTTTCCGTCGGCGTCTGCATGGCGACCGCGGCCGAAGACCCCGTCGATCTCTACAACAAGGCGGATATCGCGCTCTATTCGGCCAAGAATGGCGGGCGCAACAAGACCGTTCTCTTCGAGGACGGCATGCGCAAGGAATCCGGCCGCAACTGGCTGATCTATCGGCGCTGATCCTTATCCCGGTCCTCCACTTACAATGGCGCCGCCCCGGGCGCCATTTGCGTTTAAGAGCCGCGTTCCTTCGGAAACAGCCGCCCTTCGCCACAACCGCTAGAACTGTCCTCAACCGGGAACAACCGCGCGAGGACAGGCGCGGACGGTTCCCGCAACCGAGGGGGACCACCATGAAGACCATTCTCGCAGCGCTTATTGCCACCAGCTTCCTCGCAGGCGTCACGACATCGGCGAAGGCCGCGGACGACGCGCCGATCACCGTCGCCTCGCTCGACAGCGCCACCGTCAAGACGAGTTCGCTTCAGATCCTGTCAAAGGGCGGCGCGAAATCGAAAGCCGCGCGCCGCGACATCAGCCAGTCGCCGATCCCACGCCAAGTGGTTGCCTTCAACGAAGCGGCCGCTCCGGGCACGATCATCGTCGACAATTCCGAGCGCCGGCTGTACCACGTCCTCGGCGGCGGCGTTGCGGTCAAATACGCCGTCAGCGTCGGCCGCAACGGCTTTCTCTGGACTGGCACCAACACGGTCAGCCGCAAGGCCGAATGGCCGACCTGGACACCGCCGGAAAAGATGCGCGCCCGCGAGGCGAAGAAGGGCAAGATCCTGCCGGCCCGCATGAAGGGCGGCATCGACAACCCGCTCGGCGCGCGCGCCATGTATCTCGGCTCCACCATCTACCGCATTCACGGCACGAACCAGCCATCGTCGATCGGAAAGGCGATGTCGTCCGGCTGCATCCGCATGGCCAACGAGGATGTCGAACACCTCTATGCCAGCGTCGAGATCGGCGCCACGGTCATCGTTCGCGATTGAGTTCGCAGCGAAACCACCACCGAACACCGGCTAACGGCCGCAGGCGTCCGCGCCTGCCGCCCGGGCGATCGCGACCAACTCCGGCCGATACTCGAAGTGCATCGTGTCGAAATGATACCAGCGGCCACCCCAGATGAAGCCGTGACGCTCGAAAATCTCGACGATTTCAAGCGGATAGCGGTTGCGATATCGCAGCGCGCCGCCACTCGCCCTCCGGGCCCAGCGCCAGTAGTCGGCAAAGTCCGTGTTGAGATCGATGGCCGCACCGAAGCTATGGACCGAAAGCGTGGCAGCCCCGGCAATCGGCCGCCAGTTGAAGGTGCCGGCGCTTGGGCCGAGATAGCGCTTCAGATCGGCATGCCGCGAGAGGTCGGCGGCGACCGCTTTCAGTGCCTCTGCGGCGCCGTGCTTGCGCGTGACCCGCAGCCGCTCGCCGAACCAATCAACGGTGACGAGGTCTTGGCTCACCGCCTTGGCCGTGCCGCCATAGAGCCGTTTCAGGAGCACCTCGCTGCGGATGCGCCCCGGTTCGAAATCGACGGCCGGCGGTTTCGCGCAGGCACCCAGCGGATAGATTTGCGAGAGGCTGTCCTCGACATCGGCAGCGGCCAGCTTTTCGGCGTGGCTCTTCTTCCTGCCGTCGTCGAGCGCAAGCGGCGGCCCGCCATCGCTGAGGATCAGGGTATTGGCGTCGATGCGCTCGATAGCACCAGGATAGGCGGCAGCCAGCAGGCGCAGTTTCTCCGAAAGCGTGGGGTCGGCAGCCGTCGCCATGTCGGCCACGAGAGCGAGCGCAAAGAGGATGGCAGATGCACCTGTCAGACCTTGCCGCCGCACCCTCGCCTCCACCCACGTGCCTCGCTGATGGGCGACACTACGGGTCAGCCCAGACGGCAGCCTACCACATGGTCTTGGCGGCGCGCTCCGGCCATTCGCGGTCATAGGTGTCGCGGTCGAAATCCGCCTTGGCAGCCTTCAGCAGCGTGCCGGGCGTCGGCAGCGTTGCCGGATCGAGGAAACGATCGGGGTTCCAGAGCTGCGCCCGCATCACTGCGCGCGCGCACTGGAAATAGACTTCGCCGATGGTCACGACGATGATGCTGCGCGGGTGTCTGCCATCGACCTCGAAGCTATCGGTAAGCGCCGGGTCGATGCTGAGCACAGCCGTGCCGTTGATGCGCATCGTCGTGTTCGAGCCCGGAATCAGGAACATCAGCGCCACCCGCGGATCGCGCACGATGTTGGCAAGCGAATCGACCCGGTTGTTGCCGCGCCAGTCGGGAAGCAGCACCGTCTTGTCGTCGGCGATCCGGACCACGCAAGTGTCGTCACCGCGGGGCGAACAATCGAGCCCCTCCGGCCCGACGGTTGCGAGCGCACAGAAGGGCGAAGCCTCGATCATCAGCCGATACTCCGCCGTCAGCGTCTTGGTGACCTTGGCCACCGAAGCTTCGCTGACACCGCCATAGAGCGCGTTGAGTTCCTCTACCGAGGTGATGACCGACATGCCGTCCTCCAATACCGAAAGATCTCGCCAAAGCGACCCTTCGACCGATAGCATGACAGTCTGATGACGGCAGCAACGAAAAAGTGTCAGGCGGCGGCTTTTTGATCTTCCGCGTGTATGAAGGCGTTGATCCGCGCGATCACGGGGGCAGCGGAAACGATGCGGCGATGGCCGAGGCCGTTTGCCCAATGGATCTCGACATTCGGCCCCGCGGCCGCATAGCGGCGCGCATGATCGGCCGCCACCTCCTTGTCGTCCTCGGCATGAATGATCAGCGTCGGCACGGCCAGGACGCCGATGATCCGCGCGGCGTCGAATTCCTCGAGCCGGCGGCCGGAGAGACGCTCGACGACACCTTCGAAGGCAGCCTGCGTCTTCGGCGCCAGGCGAAGAACCTTCCCGAAGCCTTTGAAAAGCCAGGTCATCTCGCTCGGCGCGCCGATCAGCACCAGCTTCTTCGCCACATGGCTGCGCACGTCACAGACGATCCCACCCGCCGCACAGGCAAGGCTCGCGCCGCCGAAGGAATGTCCGACGCAGACGTCGAAATTGCCGAAATGCCGCCAGGCGGCGTCGATGGCCCTGACCGCCGCGGGCATGGTGAGCGTCCGTCCCGGCGAGCCGCCATGCCCCGGCCAGTCGAGCGTCACCACCTCGGCGCCGCCTTTGACCAGGCCATCGATCATCGCGGCTAGGTAGTCGCTCCGCGAACCCCAGCCATGCACGAGCAGGATGCGCTTGGCGTTAGCCGCACCGTGCGGCGCCGCGAACTGCCGCGCCAGCACCCAGCCTCCGGCATAGGAAAGCGTCACCGGCCTTGCCCTGGCGATCACCGGCTCTGCCGCGGCGAGTGCTGCCTTTTCCTTGGCGTTTTTCGGCTTTCGGCCGGGTGTGACGCTGAAAAGGTTGAAAGCCAGGCTGCCGGCGGCCTCCGGCGAGAGCGCTGCCACGCCTTTCAGCGCGTGACGGATGACCTTGATCGCAAAGGATGCCATAGTGGGAATCTCTTATTATGTTCAATGATGAACATAATTGTACAACGTTGAACAAAAATCAAGTGACGACTGAACACCATTTTCCCTGGGATCATCCCCGCTTCCGTAGCTGGATCGCCGTGGCGCGCGCCTGCCAGCTCATGCAGCAGACGTTGACGCGCGAGATCGCCCATCTCGACATCAAGCCGCCGCATCTCGACATCCTGATCAATCTCTATCGGTTCGATGGCATCTCGCAGCAGGAGCTGGCCCGCAAGCTGCTGGTCGGCCGCTCCAACATGAGCATGCTGCTGCCGCAACTGGAGAGGCGCGGACTGATCCTGCGCCGCGGTGACGAGAAGGACAAACGGGTGCTGCGGCTGTCGCTGACGCCGGAAGGACGCACGCTGACCGAGGCGGCCATGGAAATCCACACGGCGCTGATCGAGAAATCGATGGTCGGCGCGCCGATCGAGGAATGCATGATCGTCGCCCAATCCATGGAGCGGCTGATCGGCATTCTGCTCAAGGAAGAAGGCGAGCTGGCCTGACCTGCCCGCAGCATGTTTCCTTGATTCGTAACCGATTTAAGGACAAAAACATACAGCATTCAAAGTGCTACAGCGACCTTTGCGCGTCTGATAAGACGCGCGGCGCTGTAGTGGTCAGCGCGGCTTCTCCGCCTTGTCGCGCGACATGCCCTTGTCAGTGAGCTCCTGTTCGTAAGCGGCGAACAGCTCTTCACCCTTCTCGCCGAGTTCACGCAGATAGCTCCAAGTGAAGATTCCGGTGTCGTGGAAATCGTCGAAACCGATGCGGACCGCGTAATTGCCGGTCGGCTGCACCGAAATGATCTGCACGTTGCGCTTGCCGGGCACCGTCACCCGCTGCCCGGGGCCGTGCCCCTGCACTTCGGCGGACGGCGAAAGCACCCGCAGCATCTCCGCCGAGAGATCGAAGGATACGCCATCGTTGAAGGTAACGACGAGCCGATGGCGATCCTTGGAGACACGCAGTTCCGTCGGCCAGATTTCACTCATATTGCCTGCTCCTGTTTCTACAGCGCCGCGCGTCTAATCAGACGCGCAAAGGTCGCTGTAGCACTTTGATTTGCTGCATGTCTTAGTCCTTAAATCGAGGTCGATTTAAGGAGACATGCAGTAGGCTGCAAAGGCAGTGCCTTGTTTCGCCGTCTATTTCATCTTCAAACTGATTCCGGCCCAGGGATAAAGTGACGCACCGCATTGCCGCGTGAATTACCCTGCTCTTCCGATCAACACTTTGCGACAGTATGCGCCTTGACGCGACCATTCTCAGCAACGACATTGATAGGGCTGGGAGAAAGACGCTTGAACACAGCCACCATCGACAGGATCGGCGCAATGCCGATCGAGCAGAAAACCGCTCCGATGATCGACCCCTTCGGTCGGGCGATCACCTATCTGCGCGTGTCCGTCACCGATCGCTGCGATTTCCGCTGCACCTATTGCATGGCGGAACACATGACCTTCCTGCCGAAGAAGGATCTGCTGACGCTCGAAGAATTGCAGCGGCTCTGTTCCGCCTTCATCGCCAAGGGCGTGCGTAAGCTTCGGCTCACCGGCGGTGAACCGCTGGTGCGCAAGAACATCATGTTCCTAGTGCGCGAGCTCGGCAAGGAGATCGAGGCCGGCCGGCTCGACGAGCTGACCTTGACCACGAACGGTTCGCAGCTTGCGAAATACGCGACCGAGCTCGTCGATTGCGGCGTCAAGCGCATCAACGTCTCGCTCGACACGCTGGACCCCGCGAAGTTCCACCAGATCACCCGCTGGGGCGAACTCGCCAAGGTCATGGAAGGCATCGACGCGGCCCAGGCCGCCGGCCTCAAGGTCAAGATCAACGCGGTGGCGCTGAAAGGTTTCAACGACGCGGAAATCCCCGATCTCATGCGCTGGGCCCACGGCCGCGGCATGGACCTGACGTTGATCGAAACCATGCCGATGGGCGAGGTCGAAGAAGACCGCACCGACCACTACATGCCGCTCTCGGAAATGCGCCGGCAATTGGAAGAGCAGTTCACCTTCTCGGACATTCCCTATCGCACCGGCGGCCCGGCCCGTTACGTCGAGGTCGCCGAAACCGGCGGACGCCTCGGCCTGATCACGCCGATGACCCATAACTTCTGCGAAAGCTGCAACCGCGTCCGCCTCACCTGCACCGGCACGCTCTACATGTGCCTCGGGCAGAACGACGCGGCCGACCTGCGCACGGCGCTCCGTGCCTCCGATGACGATGCCTATCTGAGCCAGGTGATCGACGAAGCGATCGGCCGCAAGCCGAAGGGCCACGACTTCATCATCGATCGGGAGCACAACCGCCCCGCCGTCGCCCGCCACATGAGCGTCACCGGCGGCTGAGTTTTCCCTTACAGATTTTACTTTGCCGGCAGGCGGACCCTCATCCGAGCGGTGAGGCCGATTAGCCCCTCATCCGCCTGCCGGCACCTTCTCCCCGCGCGCGCGGAGAAGGAAACCTGAGGTGACGCTCTCGTTCCCTCTGACGGTGTTTCGCGTGAATGCGGGGACGACCTGTGGCTGATCGCAGTCAATGCGGGCAAAATCGTCCCTTCGGGTACGTCCCCTCGCCCCGCTTGCGGGGAGAGGGTTAGTCCTCGGGTTAAACCCGAGGAGAGGGGCTGATCCGCACGGGGTTGCCTTAAAAGAATGACCGTCGTACCCAAGGACGAGCCAAAACCTAAGCCGCGTAGCTACGGCCCCTCTGCCCCTGCGCACCGATGCCATCCGTACCCGTCCGGAAACGCTCGATCTTCTCGTTGAGCATTTCCACCTGCCGGCGCAGCCCGTGGATCTCGGCGGTGTTTTCTTCGACCATCGCGGCATTCTGCTGGGTGATCAGCTCGACCTCGTGCACGGCCGAATTCACCTCGTTGAGGCCGGTATACTGGTCGGCCGCCGAAGCCTCGATGTTGCTGACGAGTTCGTGGATCGTGGTGATGTGGCTGTTGATGACGGTGAGCGCATCGCCCGTTTCCTGCACCAGAGCCACGCCGCTTCTCACCTGTGCCGAGCTCTCGGAGATCAGTCCCTTGATCTCGCGGGCCGCACCGGCGCAACGCTGGGCAAGCTCGCGCACTTCCTGCGCCACGACGGCAAAGCCGCGTCCCGCCTCGCCTGCCCGTGCCGCCTCGACGCCGGCGTTGAGCGCCAGAAGGTTGGTCTGGAAGGCGATTTCGTCGATGACGCCGATGATCGTGCCGATCTTTTCAGAGGACCGGTTGATCTCCGCCATCGCATCGATCGCCTTGGCCACCACCTGGCCGGAATGCTTGGCATAGGAGTTGGTCTCGCCGACGGAGACGGTCGTCTTGCGCGCGCTTTCCGCGGTGGCGCGGACGATCTCCGTCAATTGGCGAAGCGCCCGCGAGCTTTCCTCAAGTGCTGCCGCCTGCTGCTCGGTGCGGCGCGCCAGGTCGTCGGCCGACGACGCAAGGTTGCCGGTGCCGCCGGTGATCTCGCCGGTGACGACACGCACGTCGGCAAGCGTCGCCCGCAGCGCCTCGACCGCATTGTTATAAGTGCGCGCCATGATCACGTAGTCGGCGGGCAGATCTTCGGCCATGCCTTCCTCGAGATTGCCGTCGGCAAGCGCCGCCAGGACATCCGAAAGCGCATTCAGCGCCTGCATCTGCTCGGCCTCGACCCGGGCACGCTCCGCGGCGCGGCGCGCTTCCTCCTCGGCCGAAAGCGCGCGTGCCGCCTCCGCCTCGCGCCCCAGCCGCACGTTCTCGACGGCATTGTCGCGGAACACGGCAACGGAGCGCACCATGTCGCCGATCTCGTCGCCGCGGTTGCGGCCCTCGATGGCGACGTCGAGATCGCCGCTGGCAAGCCGCGTCATCGTTTCGGTCACGCGCTTCAGCGGCCCGCGCAGGGTTTCGACCAGCATCAGGCCACCGATGATTGCAAGCAGCGTCCCGGCGATCATGGCGACGATCGAGACGTCGGCCGAACGCTGGCTGTCGACCTTGCCAGCTTCCTGCGCGCTGCTGACGAAGCTTTCGAGCGTGGCGCTGGCGGCAGCGACGAGCGCCGAGGCTTCCGCCTTCGCGGCTTGCCAGCGGCTGCCGACGTCGATCAGCGCTGCCGTGTCCTTGGCGATATCGTCGAGCGAGGGGCCGAGCTTCGCCGGCAGGTCACGGAGTGCCGCGTTCTTGCCGCCGAGTTCGCCGAGCTTGGCCGCCGTTCCGCGAACTGCCTCGATGTCGGCCATGACCGGCTCGCGCCCGGCAGCATCGAGCTTGCGATGCAGCTCGCTGATATGCAACCGTGTGCTGTCGAGCCTCTTGAAGGTGTCGCCCATCAGCGTGATCAGGGTCTTGAGCTGCGAGATCTCGGCGTCCATGCCGACGAAGCGCTTGGCGGCCGTGTCCGAGTTCTTGGCGGCCTCCTTGGCAAAGTCCGCTTCATATTTGGAGAACTTGCCGAGAATCGGCACCAGCGCATTCTTCTTTGCCTCGCTGTCTTCGGCGCCGGCAAGGATCGCCTGAACCTTGAGCGCCTGATCCTTCACGTCGGCGATCGGCGCCTGCACCTTTTCCGAGGCGATCTTTTCCGCCTCGTCGATCTGCTTCAGGAGATGCGGCAGCAACTTGCCGGCCTGGTCGATCTTGGCATCCGGATTTACGGCCATCGTTACCGGCAGGCGGAACTTCTTGATGCGCTCAGCGAGGCCCTGATAGGCGGCGGCGTCGAACAGAAGCGCCTTGGCGAAGGCTTCCTTCTCACCGGATTCCTTGCGGATGAAATCGATCTGCTTATAGGCGCCGTTGCCCTGCTCGGTCATGTCGGCGAGTGCCGCTTCCAGTGATGCCGTCACCTGGTCCCGTTCGACCTTGATCGCCCAGAGCTTTTCCGTCTGGCCGCGCATCGCCTCCCCCAGCGCCAGAACGGAGGCGATCTCCGCCTTGTCCTCATCCCGCGTCAGCAGGCTGTCGAGCGCCTTCACGCCGCTTTCCTGCTCGTCGATCTGAACCGCGAGTGCTGTTTTCGTTTCCTCGCTCGGCGCATCCGAGAAGGCCTGCAGCGCGCTGCGCAGCGCCTGGAAATCCGAGAGATTGTTGATGGTTTCGCGCGTCACGGTCATGTGGCCGTTGAGCGTGCGGGCGGTGAAGAAGCCAATGAGACCAATACCGGCGATCAACGCCACCAGCGGAACCACGAAAAGCAGAACCTTGGTGACGATCCGCAAGCGTTGCAGCAGGCGATCGATGAAAGACATTGCGCACCCCTGAATTATTCTTATGGGAAGCAGGCCCGCGCGGCGGCTTTTCTTGGTGAAAACACCGATGGGACGATTGCCGCAGGCTCTCCCAAGCCTTGGGCAGACATCCCTGGAATGGCCACCCTGCAAGGTTTGCTGCGGCGCCACCCCGCCGATCGCGTCATGCGAATGGATGCGGAATTGTGGCGACGATAGGCAGCGAAACTTAAGATTCCGCGAATAAACTCAGGTTCGTCCGCTGCCGGTTCCACCGTTCTACTTGCGCTGAAAGAAAAACGGTTGGCGCATGCGAACCCGTTTGCACAAGACCGCGGCCAATGCTTAAACATTGGGCGATCCCATCCCGTGGATTCGCCTCCCCATCCGTCGGCAGCGCCCCGCTCGCCGGCGCCGCAGGACAGCAAGCATGCAAGCCTCCACCAATTTCCGCGGCATTCTGTTCATGTGCCTGGCAATGGTCACGTTCTCCTGCAACGACGCACTCGTCAAATCGGTCACCGGCGCGATGAATGTGGGCCAGATCATCTTCGTGCGCGGGTTGCTGACGACCGCGATGGTCGTGCTCGCCGCCTGGCAGTTCCGTGCGTTCAGGCCGCTCGGCACCCTGATGAAGCCGGTGATCCTGCTGCGCATCGCCATGGAGGCACTGGCCTCGGTCACCTATATCTCCGCCCTCGGCCAGATCCCGCTCGCCAACGCCTCGGCGATCATGCAGGCGCTGCCCTTGGCGGTAACCCTCGGCGCCGCACTCTTCCTCGGCGAGCCGGTCGGCTGGCGGCGCTGGACGGCGATCATCGCCGGCTTCATCGGCGTGCTGATCGTGCTGCGCCCCGGCCCCGAGGGTTTTACACCGGCGGCGCTGACCGTCGTCGCCTGCGTGTTCGTAACGGCCACGCGCGATCTCTGCACCCGCCGGATCGGCCATGAGGTGCCGTCGCTTTACATCACGGTATCGACCTCCCTCGTCACCACCATCGTCGGCGCCGTGCTCATCCAGCCGATGGGCGGCTGGCAGCCGATGTCGGCGACGACGTTCAGTCACATCGCCGCCGCGAGCATCCTGCTGATGCTCGGTTACCAGACGATCGTGCTGGCGATGCGCGCCGGCGACATCTCCGTCATCGCCCCCTTCCGCTACACCAGCCTCATCTGGTCGATCGCGATCGGCATCTTCTTCTTTGCGGAAGTGCCGGATACCTGGATGCTGGTCGGCGTCGCGGTCATCATCGGCTCCGGTCTCTACACCTTCTATCGCGAGACGCAGCGCGGCAGGAAAGCCGTCGCCCGGCGCTCACTGACCGGCCCGCTGGAATAGGAGCATCCCGATGCCGGAAACCAGATACCCATCGCTGATCAGCGCGCCGCGACCAGCGGTCATCCTCGCCGGCGGATTGTCGCGGCGCATGGGAAGCCCGAAGTTTGACCTTCAACTCGGCGGCCAAGGGATGCTTTCGCGCATCGTCGAGCGGCTTCGACCGCAGGTCACGAGCATCGCGGTCAACCTCAATGCCGAACCAGCGGACGCGATCGTCGGCGATATCCCCGTCATTGCCGACACGGTTCCGGGTTTTCTCGGCCCGCTCGCCGGCGTGCTGACGGCCATGCGTCACACGGCGGCGACCACGCCGGAGGCAACCCATGTCGTTGCCGTCCCGACCGACACGCCCTTCTTTCCGGGCGATCTCGTCGCGAGATTGGCCGGCGCCTTGACCCAACGTCAGCAGATCGCCGTAGCGGCATCCGCCGGCCAGATGCATCCGCTGTTCGCACTCTGGCCGGTCGCGATCGCTGACGATCTGGAGAACTGGCTGACGAACGACCCGAAACGCCGCGTCCGTGCCTTCATCGAACGCCATGCCTCGGTAACGGTCGATTTTCCTGTCATCATGACGTCGAGGGGCGCATTCGACCCCTTCTTCAACATCAACACGCCTGAGGATCTCGTTGAGGCGCAGGAATGGTTGAGCTTGTTCGAGGATAGCAAAGCATGAGCGCCATGAAGATCTTCGGCATCGCCGGCTGGAAGAACTCCGGCAAGACCGGACTGATGGTACGGCTCGTCAGCGAGCTGACGCAGCGCGGCTACGTCGTGTCCACGGTGAAGCACGCGCACCACGACTTCGACATCGACAAGGTCGGCGCCGACAGCTACCGCCACCGCGAGGCCGGTGCCCATGAGGTGACGATCGTCTCCGGCACGCGTTTTGCGATCATGCACGAATTGCGCGGCGCGCCGGAGCCCAGCTTCGAGGACATCCTTGCGCGGCTCGCCCCTTGCGATCTGGTGCTCGTCGAGGGCTACAAACGCGAACCGATCCCGAAGATCGAGGCCCGCCGGCTGGAATCGGCAAACCGCGAGCCGCTGGCGCCCACCGATCCGCACATCTGCGCCATTGCCGCCGACCACCCGGTCACCGACACCGATCTGCCGGTGTTCGATCTCGACGACACCGTGGCAATCGCCGATTTCGTCGAAAGGGTCACTGGCCTGCAGCGCAAGGCCGACGCTCGCTAAGCCCGCTGCGGGACAACAGATCGTCGCGCATCATTGCCTCGGCAGCGAATCGAGCGTCTGTTCCGCCTCGACCGTGCCATTCAGCGCTCGCGTCATACGTTGTGCCGTCGGTTTTCGGCTTGGCACCGATCAACGGGCGTCCGCCTTGCGGAAACGAAGCTCCGCTCAAATGTCGTGATCCGTGGGCGTTTGTTCGCCCTGCGCGGCAAAGAATCATCAGTTCGTCGCGCCTACGGTCATTTCGTCCGGAATGTCGTTGAGACGGACGAAGCTGTAGCCCTTCGCCTTGAGGTCGAGGATGCCGCGCGCGACGCCGGCGCCGGCGGAATGGGTCGGCTGGTTGATATGGGCGATGATGACGTCGCCATCCTTGGCTGCGCGAATCCGTTTCTCGGCAAGAGCAGCGCCCAGCAGCGAACCGCCATCGCCGTTCACCGAATAACCGGCGATGCGATACCCCATCGCACGGATCTGGCCCATCGACGAATGGGTATACTTGGCGGTCGCGCCGCGGAACCAGCGCGGCGCCGGCAGGCCTTGCGCCTTGATCGCCGTCGCACCGCCATCGACTTCGGCCGCAACCGCCGCCTCGGAACCGGCCGCCGCCAGACCATAGACGGAGACCTTCACGTCGATCGGCGGCACGTGCATCGCGCCGTGATCCTCGATCTCGAAAAGGTCCGGATGCGCCTTCATCACCTCGACGACGAGGCCGTTGCGCTTCAGCCAGCGCGCGGTGACGAAGATGGTCGCTGGGATGTGGTTTTCAATCAAGGTGCCGAGGATGCGCATGTCGGTCGCGCCGCTGCAGGCGTCGAGCGTCAGGGCCACGCGCGGCGCCGCTCCCTTGCCATCCGGGTTTGTCGGCAGCCGCAGATCCGGCTCGACGAGGCCGGCCGCCGCGCTGGCCGAGTGTGCAAGCAGGGCGAAGGCGAAGTATGGGAGGGCAGCGGCTTTCATGGCAATCCGGGGAAACGAAAAAGTGAGACCTGTGAAACGACGGAAACCCGCCTTTGGCGAGGCGGGTTTCTTGGATGTAGCCGGGCAGTCCTGCCCGAAACTTGATCAGCGCTGCGCGAAGCTTAATTAGCGCTGCGCGACCGGGCGGACCAGCGGTGTGACGCGGCGGATGGTGACGCGGCGGTTCTGCTGCTCGGCTTCCTGCGTGCGAACTTTCAGGAAGCGCTCGCCGTAGCCCTGGGTCACCAGGTTTTCCGGCGGGATGCCGTAGACCTCGGTCAGCAGCGACGCGACCGATTCGGCGCGCTTGTCCGAAAGCACGAGGTTCGAGCGGTCCGAACCGACGGCATCGGTGTGACCTTCGATGAAGAAGGTTTCACCCGGATCCTTGGCAAGGATCTTCTCCATCGCGGCCGCGACCTTGCGCATGGTCTTGGCCTGCGACATCGACACCTCGGCGCTGCCCGTCGGGAAGGTGATCGTGTCGAGGTCGACACGGCGAACCTTGTCGCGCAGGCGGGCGGAGTGACGGACCTCGTCGATCGTGTAGACGCGCTCGACGGGCTCCACCGGCGGCTCGGCCAGGAACTCGTAGTAGTCGCGATCCGGATCGTCCGAAACGTCGGCGATATAGTCACGCACCGGGATGCGCAGGCGCATCGGCGGCAGTTCGTAGCCGACGTCGATAATCGCCGGGCGTGGACCTTCGTCACGCTCGGGAGCATAGATCATCAGGTACTCGTTGCCGTCGCGGTCCACGCGCGAGCGCTGCAGGATGTCGCCGTAACGGTTGTAGACGGTGACGATCCGGTAGCCGCCGGGGCGCAGGATGGTTTCGCGGGTGCGGCCGCGCGGAAGCTGATCATAGTAGGTCTCTTCCGCATCGTGACGCAGGCGCGGACGATCGTCGCCTCGGTCACGTTGTTGGTGATGTTGTTGACCGTCGTGTTGTTGTTGATCACCGTGTTGTTGATGACGGTGTTGTTGACGATGTTGGTCGTCTCCGGAACCACGAAGACCGGCGCCTCGTCGACACGTGTGCCCTTTTCGTTGAGGTTGGCCTCGATCTTCTGCGGCAGGTCGGCCGGGATTTCCGCGGCGATCGCAGCCTGGGCTGCGGCATCGTCTGCCGGCGGCGCTACGTCTTCTTCCTTGGCGCGCAGTTCCTCGCGCAGCTTCTGGCGCTGTTCGCGCGCCTGGTTGCCGCCCGAATTGTCGGCGTCCTTGTCGCTGTCGAGCACGGCGGCACCGTTTTCAACCGGCAGAACGACGGTCTCGTCGGTCGCCGCCGGGTCTTCGGCGATCTTCACCTTCTCTTCTTCCGTGCGGGTGTCGACCACTTCCGGAACCGGCTGCTGCACCTGCGGCTGCTGCTCGGCGGTCGCCGGCTGCTCAGTGCCCGGGACCGGCTGACCTTCGCCGGTTTGCGGCTGTTCCGTACCAGGCACAGGCTGGCCCTCGCCGGTCTGGGGCTGCTCCGTGCCGGGCACGGGCTGACCTTCGCCCGTCTGAGGCTGCTGCTCGGTGCCGGGTACAGTTTCCGTCGGCGCAGGCTGTTCGCCCGCCTTCTGCTCTTCGGTCACGGGCGGCTGCTCGCCGGCCTTCTGCTCCTCAGTGGTCGCGGGCTGCTGAGCCGCCTTGCCCCCTTCCGGCGGGCATGCGGTGGATGCATCCTGACCTTCCGGAACGACACAGTCGCCGGGCTGAGCCTGTTCCGCAGCCTTCTGCTGTTCTTCCGCGGCCTTCTGCTGCTCGGCGGCTTGACGGGCTGCCTCTTCTTCCGCAGCCTTCTGCTGTTCAGCGGCTTGGCGCGCAGCCTCTTCCTCGGCAGCCTTCTGCTGCTCGGCGGCCTGGCGCGCTGCCTCTTCTTCCGCGGCCTTCTGCTGCTCAGCGGCCTGGCGCGCTGCCTCTTCTTCCGCAGCCTTCTGCTGTTCGACGGCTTGACGGGCCGCCTCTTCTTCCGCGGCCTTCTGCTGCTCAGCGGCCTGGCGCGCTGCCTCTTCTTCCGCAGCCTTCTGCTGTTCAGCGGCTTGGCGCGCAGCCTCTTCTTCCGCAGCCTTCTGCTGTTCAGCGGCCTGGCGCGCTGCCTCTTCTTCCGCAGCCTTCTGCTGTTCAGCGGCTTGGCGCGCTGCCTCTTCTTCCGCAGCCTTCTGCTGCTCGGCGGCCTGGCGAGCAGCTTCCTCTTCAGCGGCCCTCTGCTGTTCGGCCGCCTGACGCGCAGCCTCTTCCTCGGCCTGGCGCTGCTTCTGCAGCAGCAGCAGCTCTTCGTCGGACTGGCCACCGCCCTCCTGTGCAACCTCGAATGGCTTCATCAGGCTATCGGCGACGGCCGGCGGAACCGCGACGGACACCGACAGCACCGGCAGCGCGACGGTCGCAAACAGTTTGGATCGAATCGACATTTGTCTTCCTTCCTCTTCCTGGGAGGTCCTGGTCCCGCATCCTCTTCCCGGTCTATGACGCGCCGAAGAATGATGCGTACGCGAATGCTCACCGGGCCTTGACCCAAGCTTCCGGCTTTTTTGTGTTGCCCGCGACGCATGCCGTCACGCGCAAAGGCCGAACCACGCGCAGGTTTCTTGATAAGGGCTAACGGAGGCAAGATTAACCGCCGCTGAACGCGCCGTTCATGTTCATTGCCAGGGCCGCCATCGCAATCTGCGGTCGAAATCCGATTCCCGGTGAGCACCCTCGCTTTCCTGTTGATTTTTACAGGAAAAGAGTACGAATATCGCCGCAACCGGAGGCAGACGCCCCGGCCGAAATCGGTGTCCGTGAAGAAGAAAAGACCGGGTACCGACCAACAGAGAGGACTATCATGCGTATTTCCAGACGGCTGGCAGCCGCCGCATCGGCTGCCGTTTTCGTGCTCATGGCAGGCTCGGCCATGGCCGACGGCGAAAAGGTCGTTATCGGCACGGAAGGCGCCTATCCGCCCTTCAACAACCTCGAAGCAGACGGCACGCTGACGGGCTTCGACATCGACATCGCCAAGGCGCTGTGCGCGGAAATGAAGGCGGAGTGCACCTTCGTCACGCAGGACTGGGACGGCATCATTCCGGCGCTGATCGCCAAGAAGTTCGACGCCATCGTCGCGTCCATGTCGATCACCGCCGAGCGCAAGGAAAAGGTCGACTTCACCAACAAGTACTACAACACGCCGCCGGCCATCGTCGTACCGAAGGATTCGCCGATCACCGAGGCGACCGAGGCAGCGCTTGCCGGCAAGGCGCTCGGCGCGCAGGGTTCCACCACCCACTCCAACTATGCCGAAGCGCATATGAAGGGCGCGGACATCAAGCTCTATCCGACGGCTGACGAGTACAAGCTCGACATCGCCAACGGCCGCATCGACGCCGTCATCGATGACGTCGTCGTGCTCTCCGAATGGCTGAAGACGGCTGACGGCGCCTGCTGCAAGCTGCTCGGTACCCTGCCGATCGACCCGGTCATCAACGGCGAAGGCGCCGGCATTGCCGTGCGCAAGGGCGACGACGCGCTGCGCGAGAAGTTCAACAAGGCGATCGAAGCGATCCGCGCCAACGGCAAGTACAAGGAAATCAACGAAAAGTACTTCCCGTTCGACGTTTATGGCAGCTGATTGACGGGTTCCGGCGCGATTTCCTAGTGAATCATGCCGGAAAAACGTCAGTTCATGCGAAAAATGCAACGGCGGATGGCTTGCCCTTCCGCCGTTTTTGTTTGACAAGAGCCTAAAACAAGGCGCGATCGGTACACACAAAAACGGCGCAAAGGGGAAACTTCTGACATGAGCGGGTTGTTTGCCGGCTTCTATTCCATCCTCTCCTGGATCGGATCGATCGTCGATCCATTCTGTGGCCCGGTCGGGGTCTTTCGTTGGCTGGCGCCCGGCACCTTGCTGGCCTGCGGCGACACGGGCTGGGGCGACGATATCGCCTACGGCTTCGTCGTTACCGCGAGCCTTGCCCTCGCGACGCTGCCCGTCGGCCTGCTGATCGGCTTTTTCGTCGCTCTCGGGAAGCAGTCCGAGGAGCGCACCGTGCGGCTCGCCGCCAATATCTACACGACGATCTTCCGCGGCCTGCCCGAACTGCTGACGCTTTTCATCGTCTATTACGGCCTGCAGATCCTCGTTCAGCAGTTGCTGGGGACGTTCGGCTATGGGGGCCCGGTCGAGATCAACGCCTTCTTCGCCGGCATGATCGCGCTCGGCGTCGTCTTCTCCGCCTATTGTTCGGAAGTGCTGCTCTCCGCCTTCAAGGCCATTCCGCATGGACAGTATGAGGCCGGCGACGCTCTTGGTTTCCATCGCAACAGGACCATGCGCCTCATCATCCTGCCGCAGCTCGTGCGCATCGCGCTGCCGGGTCTCGGCAATCTCTGGATGGCGCTGCTCAAGGACACGGCCCTCGTCTCGGTCGTGGGCCTGACGGACATCCTGCGCCAGACCGGCGTCGCCGCCCGAGTGACGAAGCAAGCCTTTGAATTCTATGGTGTGGCCTGCGTGCTCTTCCTGATCCTCGCGATGATCTCCTCGATCGTCTTTGCGAATCTGGAACGCTGGACCAAACGTGCGGAGATGGGCCGATGAGCGCCGTTGCAACGATGATCCCGCCGCAGGCCCCGCCTCCGGTTCCGCCAAAACCCTATACGCTCGCCCGCTTCGTCGGCAGCGTTGCGCTCGGCATCTGGCTCGCACTTGGCGTCGGCATCTTCCTGACCGTCGTCAGCGGCTGGGACCCGGAGAAGTTCGCGAAATACGGTCCGCGTTTCCTCTCCGGCCTCGGCGTCACGCTGATGCTGGTTTCTATCTCAATCGTGCTGGGCGCCATTCTGTCGCTGCCGATCGCCTTTGCCCGCATGTCGAAGAACAGGCTCTGGTCGTGGCTCGCCTATGGCTATGTCTATTTCTTCCGCGGTACGCCGCTGCTGGCGCAGCTCTTCCTGATCTATTACGGCCTCGGCAGTTTCCGCCCGCAGCTCGAAGCGGTCGGCCTGTGGTGGTTCTTCCGCGATGCCTGGAACTGCGCGCTCTTCGCCTTCACGCTCAACACCGCAGCCTACCAGGCGGAAATTCTCCGTGGCGCGATCCAAAGCGTGCCGCGCGGCCAGCGCGAAGGTGCCGCCGCCCTCGGCCTGCCCGAGCGCGTCGCCTTCTGGAAGATCATCCTGCCGCAGGCGATGATCGTGGCGCTGCGCCCCTATGGCAACGAAATCATCCTGATGATCAAGGGCTCGGCGATTGTCGCGATCGTCACCGTCTTCGACCTGATGGGCGAAACCCGTTACGCCTTCTCGCGCACCTTCGACTTCCAGATGTATATCTGGGCAGCCATTCTCTACCTGATCATGGTCGAGATCCTGCGCAACATCTGGAGCGCGCTGGAAGCGCGGCTGACCCGTCACCTCAAGCGCTAAAACACGTCACGCAAAGTGCGCAGCAGCTTTGCGATGACGACATGCGATATCAAGGACTGAGCTTGGCAGCACTCTCCGTGAGGTGCTGCCAAGCTTTTGTTATTTCTTACGAAAGTTTCATTTCGGGGCAAACATTAGCCCTTGATTAAGAAATCAGGCGTTTCATCATAGGGACCAGCTTTGCGAGAAGTGAGGTCCTCATGACAAACGAGATGGAACTTCAGCTTAAGGGCTACGGCCTGACGACGGCCCAGATCCTCTATCACATGCCGGATCATCCGACCTTCCTCCAGACCTATGTCTGGCAGCACTACGACATCGCGCCCGACTTTCCGGAGATGCGCAGCTTCCTTAAATTCTGGCAGGAAAAGCTGGATGGGCCGCTGCATTCGGTGCGCTATGTGCACCGCAAGCTGATCTCGGCGACGGAATGGCGGGCGCTGAAGGGCGAGTTCATCCTGCACTGAACCGCCGATCGAAACTGACGAGCCTAAGTAGCCGGTCAGGCTACCCGCATTGCGATCGGCATGCCTGGACTACCGCGATGGCGCAGGCGTCCGGAACCTTCCAGGCGACGCCCTCAAACATGCACCTCCCCATGCGCCAATTCACCTTCGGTCGGCTCCCTGTGCAACGAGCCGTAGAGCACCAGCGCATAGAACAGCAGAACGCCAACGATTACCGGCCAGCCGGATACGGGACCCAGCGCCGCATTCTGGGCGACATCGGTCCAGGAGCGCACGTGACCGAAGGGTTCGCCATTGGTCGAGATCTTCGGCGAGGAAATCTTCAGGGTCCAGGCAAGCAACAGGATCAGATACATCCAGCAGTAATTGCGCTGCAGCCGCCGGCAGAAAGCCTCACGGTAACTCATCAGGAAGGCCGGCTTGCGCAGGCTTTTGGCGATTGCCACCGCCCAGTTGAGGTTCGGCGTTCCGTCCGGTGCGAGAATCTGCGCAAAATACCCGCGCTCCAATTGCCTGACCCGCGCGCGGTAGACATCGAAGAAGCGATAGCGCCGCGCTTCGATGAGCAGCAGCAGCGTGATCAGCAGCATCGCGAAAAGCAGCACGCTATGGTGCGACGACGGGGTCGACAGGGAAACGGAGAGCAGCGCGGCGACGACGGTGATCGCCCAGTTCGAGGTCCGGTCGATGCGGTCGCGCCAGCCGGCCATGCGGCCCAATTCGCCGCGGTAATAATGCACGACCGCGTTGATCTGTTCCTGCGACGACTGCGGCAGCGGCGGGCCCTTCGGCTCCTTGACCTCCGCACTGATGATCAGCGGACCGAGCTCGGCGGACATCGGTATTCCTCCCGTCTTTTCTTATGCTTGCGATGATGACTCCTTTCCGTCCGCCGATAAATCCCGACGGCGTCGCGCGGCGCCGTTTTTCGTTCAAAAGGCCAATGAAATCCTGTCTCTCGTGTGGATAGCAATTCATCCGCCGCGGCAAACGATCACCGACGGCGATTGCCAAAGCCCCTTCGTGGACGTAAGAAGCGGCGATGACCCAGAAGAGCACGAAAATCGACGAGGAAGCGCTGGCGGAAGCCTATAACCGCGCCCTCTCCCTGGAAAAATCCGGCAACTTCGATGCCGCTGCCGACGCCTATGCCGAAGTGCTGGCACTCGACCCGGAAGACCACGGCGGCGCGGCCGTGCGGCTGGCTTCGATGGGGCGCGGCGAAACGCCGGTGAAGGCGCCTGACGCCTATGTCGCCACCCTCTTCGACCAGCATGCCGAGGTCTTCGACAACGTGCTCGTCGACCAGCTCGGCTATTGCGTACCCTTGCTTGTTCGCCAGCGGCTGCAGGCGCTCGAGCTCGGTCCGTTCGATCGCGTGCTCGATCTCGGCTGCGGTACAGGCCTCACCGGCGGCGCGCTTCGCGACATGGCCGACGATATCACCGGCGTCGACCTCTCGGAAAACATGGTCGAGATCGCGCATGAGAAGGATCTCTACGAGACGCTCTACGTCGCCGAAGCGGTCGATTATCTCGACGACAACGACGACGAGCCCTTCGACCTGATCGTCGCGACCGACGTGCTTCCCTATATGGGCGCGCTCGAAGCGCTGTTCTTCGGCGCCGTCGACAATCTCGTGCCGGGCGGCCTGCTGATCTTCTCCAGCGAGACGCTGCCCGCCGAAACCTTCGCCGGCCGCGATTTCATGGTCGGCCCGCACCAGCGCTTCGCCCATGCCGAAAGTTACCTGCGCGACCGTCTCGCTGCCACCGGCTTCGAGATCGTCGAGGTCGGCGACATCACCGTGCGCATGGAAGAAGGCGAACCGATCGCCGGCCATCTGGTGATCGCCCGCTTCAAGCCCTGAATGATCTCAGGCCACTTGCATAATTCCTTAGATCGAAATCGATTCGAGGATGAAATTATGCAGCAGATTTAAAGCGTTACAGCGTCCCTTGCGCGTCTTGAAAGACGCGCGGCGCTGCAGGCGGGCATCGAATGATGCCGCCCTTCGCTCTTTTCCCCATCCGCGCCATCGGCTACACCAAATGCGAAAGCAATGGGAGTATTTGAAAAATGGCAAAGGTCGCATTCATCGGTCTCGGCGTCATGGGTTATCCCATGGCCGGCCACCTCAAGGTCCGCGGCGGACACGAGCTGACGGTCTACAACCGTACCTTCGCCAAGGCCGAGAAATGGGCCGCCGAGTTCGGCGGCCGCGCGGTGCGCACGCCAGCGGAAGCCGCCGATGGCGCAGAGTTCGTATTTTCCTGCGTCGGCAACGACGACGACCTGCGCTCGGTAACGACGGGCAAGGATGGCGCTTTTGAAACGCTTGGCGCCGACGCCGTCTTCATCGACAACACCACCGCTTCCGCCGAGGTCGCCCGCGAACTCTACGAAGCAGCGAAGGCGCGCAACGCCCACTTCATCGATGCCCCGGTTTCCGGCGGCCAGGCCGGCGCCGAAAACGGCGTGCTGACGGTGATGTGCGGCGGCGACGAGCCGGTCTTCGATCGTGCCAAGCCCATCATCGAAGCCTTTGCCCGCATGGTCGGCCTGATGGGCCCGGCCGGCGCTGGACAGATCACCAAGATGATCAACCAGATCTGCATTGCAGGTCTCGTCCAGGGGCTTGCTGAGGGCATTCACTTCGGCAAGAAGGCCGGCCTCGATATCGAGAAGGTCGTTGATGTCATCTCCAAGGGCGCGGCCGGCTCCTGGCAGATGGAGAACCGCCACAAGACGATGAACGCCGGCAAGTATGACTTCGGTTTCGCCGTCGACTGGATGCGCAAGGACCTCGACATCGTGCTCGCGGAAGCCCGCCGCAACGGCGCCAAGCTGCCCGTGACCGCCCTCGTCGACCAGTTCTACGGCGACGTTCAGGCCATGGGCGGCAATCGCTGGGATACATCCTCCCTGCTCGCCCGCCTCGAAAAATGAGCCTCGGCCCGTCCTCGACCGCAGACGAGATCATCGCTCACCTGCGGTCTCTCGGGTCTGAAGGCAATCTCGCCGGCATGGCGCGCTTCGGCATCGTCACCGATGCCGCCCTCGGCCTCTCCAATGTCGAGCTGCACAAGCTGACGCGCCAGGTGAAAGCCGATCACCGCCGCGCGCTGGAACTCTGGCGATCCGGCATCCGCGAGGCGCGCATCCTGGCCGCCTTCACGGCCGAGCCGAACATGCTGACGCTGGAAGAGGCTCGCCGCTGGGCGGACGATTGCAATTCCTGGGAAGTCGTCGACACCGTCGCCGACCTTTTCGTCGCCGCCCGCTTCGAGCGCGAACTGGTCCCGGAATTCGCGGCCGACGAACGCGAGTTCGTCCGCCGCATCGCCTTTGCGATGGTTGCGACCGCTGCAGTCCACCTGAAGAAGGAACCGGACGCGACGCTCCTCAACTGGCTGCCGCTGATCGAAGAGCACGCAACCGACGAGCGGAATTTCGTCAAGAAGGCAGTCAACTGGGCGCTCAGGCAGATCGGCAAGCGCAATGCCGCCTGCCACGGGCCGGCACTGGCGCTGGCGGAACGCCTGGCCGCAAGCACGAACCGCGCCGCCCGCTGGACGGGCAAGGACGCGGTTCGCGAACTTAGGAGCGACAAAGTGCTTGCGCGCCTCGGCCTCGGTGAAAGCCGCGCCGGTTAGCGCGGCTGCCTCAGTCCTCGGAGGATTTCGCCTGGTCGATTACCATGTAGTCGAGCGGAAGCTCGGTCGTGTACTTGATCTGCTCCATGGCGAAGGCGGAAGAGACGTCGCGGATCTCGATCTTGGCGATCATGCGCTTGTAGAACGCGTCATAGGCAGCGATATCCGGCACGACGACTCGCAGAAGATAGTCGACGTCGCCGCTCATGCGGTAGAATTCGACCACCTCGGGAAACTCCGACACCACCTCGGAGAAGCGGCGAAGCCATTCCATCGAGTGCGAGTTCGTGCGGATCGACACGAACACCGTGACCTTGGTGTTGATCTTCACCGGATCGAGAAGGGCGACGCGACGGCGGATGACACCGTCCTCTTCCATCTTCTGGATGCGCCGCCAGCACGGCGTGGTCGAAAGTCCCACCTTCTTGGCAAGGTCGGCAACGGCCAGCGTGGAATCCTCCTGCAGCAGGCGCAGGATTTTGCGGTCTAGGCGGTCCATGAAACTCCCTCTCGAATTATTTTTCCTTCTATAGCGCGAAATTAGTGAAGATAAAGAAAATTGTTTCAGGCCGAGAGCATAACCACCCGCTCCCGCAGGAATGGCAGGACATCGGCCTCGAACCAGGGATTACGCTTCAGCCAGCCGGTATTGCGCCAGCTCGGATGCGGCAGCGGCAGGATGGCGGGATCCCTATTGCGCAGCGCGTAGCGGCGCCAATCCTTCACCGTCTCGGTCATCGATTTCGGGCAATCGGGCCCGATATGCCAGCGCTGCGCATAGTGGCCGATCGCCAGAACCAGCTCGACCTGCGGCATCAGATCCATCGCCCGTTGCCGCCACAGCGGCGCGCATTCCCGGCGCGGCGGCAGGTCGCTGCCGTGGGCGTCATAACCCGGAAAGCAGAAGCCCATCGGCACGATCGCAAATTTCCCCGGATCGTAGAAGGTCTCGCGGTCCACCCCCAGCCATTGCCGGAGCCGATCGCCGGACGCATCGTTGAAGGGCAGCCCGCTGTCATGCACGCGAAGCCCGGGCGCCTGCCCCGCGATCAGGATGCGCGCGGTCGTCGAGATCACCGCCACCGGTCGCGGCTCATGCGGCAGCCGGTCGTCATCGCCGCTCATCGGACTGTCGCGACAGATGCGGCAGGCGGCAATCGCAGCCCGCAGCCGCTCCAGGTCCGGGAGATCGTTCTCAGACATCGCCAATACTCGCAAACAATGCGGTCAGCCGCTCCAGCAGCCAGCGCCTGATCGTCTCCAGCCAACCGTCGACCAGAGGCGGGCCTTCGTCCGGATGGCCGTTCGTCCGGCGCCATTCCTGCGGCGTCGTGAATTCGCCTCCCCAAAGGCCGCGCCGCTCCTTCTCCGCCCGTGCCTCTTCCGCCTGGTAGCGCCCGTAGCTGACCGCATAGCCGGAGAGCACCATCTCCCGGCCGACATCGCGCCCGCCTGCCTCACAGGTGCCGAGGTCGCGGCCATAGCGGTCGCGTCCGTGAAAGCGGCAGCGCACATCGCCCGCCGAAATCAGCGTTCTCAGGCGATCACGCGCCTCGCGGCCGCAATCCCAGGTCCCGCCGTCGCGCTCGCAGCTCTGGTCCAGTTCCGGCGCGTCGATCCCCTCGATGCGGATGCGCTTGCCATCGAGGCGAAGGCTGTCGCCATCGCTTGCGGTGGCGAGGCCACGCGCCTCGCCGGTCGCCGCGCGCTCCGCGACGGGCAGTTTGTCGGCGAAATAGGCGCCGACCGAAAGCAACAGAAGAAAGATCCACCCGACGAGCATGCCGCTGCGCCCGGCTGGTCGCGATCGGTCCACAGGGCCTCCGCCTCTCCCGCCGGTGAAGCGGTATCTCGTCCGGCCCGATTTCACGTTTCCTGCACCTCTATCGTTACGCGCGTGCCCGGCAGACCCGGCACACCATAAATACACATGATTCCAGGAGCTTGTAGGCGAAATCTCATGCGCCGGCTCTCGCTTTCGACCGGAAGCCACCCCGGCGCCACAATGGTTGTCGAATCCTTCACACCCGGCAGCAACTTCTTAAGGATTGCTCACTAGACTGCAAGGAAACCATAACCTTCGCATAAGAGCATGAGTATCGCCGCCAGCACCTCGACAGATAAGATCATTGTCGACAAGTCGCGAAACCATCGAAACAAGGCCGTTTCGAGGACGGTCCGCGCGACGCGTGAACGGCTGCAAACGGGCTCGTCCGTGCCTTCGGGCTTCGAGCGCGAGATGCTCAATCTCTACATCGGTTCGGCCCTGCACAGCGCCATTGCCGTCCCGGTGCTCGTCAGCCTGATTGCCGTCGTCGGGGTCTATCTCTCCGGCAATCTCACCATCGTCCTCTGGGCCGTCATGACCCTCTCGGCGCATGCGGTGACGCTCATGCTGGCGAGGAAGGCGCGCAAGAAGGACATCAGCGCGGAAAAGGTTCCGGTCTGGCGCCGACGCCTGCTGCTCGCCCAGCTGTTGATGGGTCTCTGCTGGGCGGCCCTCGTTGCTCAGGATTGCGCCACGTGCGGCGATGTCCGCCTCGGCTTTTTCGTCGGCACTGCACTACTCTTTGCGCTTGCCGTCACCGCCATGGGCACATTCCTGCTGCGTAATGCCCTGCTGTGCACGTTCACACCTGTCATCGCCGCATTGGCCTTCGTCTCGCTGACGACGGGCAACCAGATCTATATCGGCCTCAGCGGCATCATTTCGTTGTCTCTGCTTTTCCTCGTGGTCATGACCGACCGCATGAACCGCGCCAATGTCCACATTCTCTCGGTTCAATCGGAAAAGGACGACCTGATCGCCGAGCTCGAAGTGGCAAAATCGATGTCGGATGAAGCGCGGCGCCGGGCGGAGGAAGCCAATCTCGCCAAGTCGCGCTTCCTGGCATCCATGTCGCACGAGTTGCGCACGCCCCTGAACGCCATCTTGGGCTTCTCCGAGGTCATGTCGACGGAAGTCCTGGGTCCACTCAGCAACCCGACCTACAAGGAATACACCAACGATATCCATCGTTCCGGCGAGCACCTGCTGAACCTGATAAACGAGATCCTCGACCTGTCGCGCATCGAGGCCGGCCGCTACGACCTGAACGAGGACGCAGTCAGCCTTGTCGAGATTGCCGAGGACTGCGTCGGCATGGTGCAACTGAGGGCGCGCGCCAAGAACATCACCATCCACTCGCAGTTCGAAGCCGGCATGCCCTCGGTCTGGGTCGACGAGAAGTCGATGCGGCAGGTCATCCTCAATCTGCTGTCGAATGCGGTGAAGTTCACCAATGCGGGCGGCGAAATCACCTTCAAGTGCGGCTGGACTGCCGGCGGCGGACAATATCTCTCGATCAAGGACAACGGTCCGGGCATTCCCGAAGAGGAAATCCCGATCGTTCTGTCGGCCTTCGGCCAGGGCTCGATCGCGATCAAGAGTGCCGAACAGGGCACCGGCCTCGGCCTGCCGATCGTCCAGGCCATCCTCGCCAAGCACAATGGCGAATTCATCCTGCGCTCCAAGCTCCGGGAAGGCACGGAGGCGATCGCCATCCTGCCGGCCCGCCGTGTGCTCGAAAGCCTGCCGCCGGTCGAGGACGTGGCAGCCCCGGTCCGTCGCCGCAAGAGCTTTGCCTGATACACATATCCGCTGAAGCAACTCATGCCGCCGTCTTCGAGCAGCGGGTGGTCATCCAAAGCCTTAATTCCGGAGCGAATTAAGGATAAAATTGCAGGATGAAAGTCGGTATCGCCACGCTTGCATTGCAACCACGATAGCCGAAGGTCGGACGTCCCTTCTGCCCTCGCCGGGGCCATGTCGCTCGACCGCGTGGCGTGACGGAAGGAGCGCTGTGGCATGAACATATTCACTGACGAAACCAGGGAGCCGACGAGGCGTGAATTCCTCTATCTTTCAACCGGTATTGCGGGCGCCGTCGGAGTGGCTGGCGCTTCGTGGCCGTTCCTGAACCAGATGAACCCTGACGCCTCGACGCTGGCGATGGCCTCGATAGAGGTCGACGTAGCCTCGCTCGAGGAGGGAGCGTCGATGACGCTCAGGTGGCGCAGCCGCCCGATCTTCATCCGCAACAGAACGCCCAAGGAGATCGAGGCGGCGAAAGCGGTCGCGATGGACGAACTCAAGGACCCGGTGGCGCGTAACGCCAATCTTCCCAAGGACCAACCGGCCACCGATCTTGCGCGCTCGGCCGGAGAAGGCCGAGAGAACTGGCTCGTGATGGTCGGCGTCTGCACCCACCTCGGCTGCATCCCGCTCGGTCAGGCCGGCGACTACGGCGGCTGGTTCTGCCCTTGCCACGGCTCGCACTACGACACGGCCGGCCGCGTTCGTAAGGGGCCAGCCCCGGAGAACCTGGCGATACCGCCGATGACGTTTATCTCCGATACCGTCATCAAGATCGGCTAGTGTCCTGATCGATAAATTTGTGCGATCATTTTCCCTGTTTGAGAAGGGGATGATCGATGGGCAAAGCGGCGGTTGCGATTGTCTTGACGGGTGAGGAGCGCGGTGAACTGGAGACATTGGTTCGCCGCCGCGGCACGGCGCAGGGCCTGGCGCGGCGGGCCCAGATCGTGCTGATGGCCGCGGACGGCGTTGAGAACAAGGAGATTGCCACGCGGCTTGGCACGATGCCGAACACGGTGGCCAAATGGCGACGGCGTTTCGCCGAGCAGCGGCTCGATGGGCTTTACGACGAGCCGCGTCCCGGCGCGCCGCGCCAGATCGGCGACGAAGAGATCGCCGAGACGATCCGGTTGACGCTGGAGACGACACCGCCGGACGCCACCCACTGGAGCCTGCGTTCGATGGCACGGGCGGTCGGACATGCGCCCTCGACGATCCATCGCATCTGGACGGCCTTCGGGCTGCAGCCGCATCGCGCCGAAAGTTTCAAGCTGTCTTCGGATGCGCTATTCGTCGAGAAGGTGCGCGACATTGTCGGCCTTTATCTCAACCCGCCCGAGCGGGCGCTGGTGCTCTGCGTCGATGAGAAGAGCCAGATCCAGGCACTCGATCGCAGCCAGCCGGTGTTGCCGATGCGGCCCGGCCAGATCGAGCGGCGCAGCCACGACTACACCCGGCATGGAACACTTTCGCTCTTCGCCGCGCTCGACGCTGCCACCGGCAAGATCATCGGTCGCTGCTTCAAGCGTCACCGCGCGCAGGAATTCCTGAGATTCCTGCGCGAAATCGAAGCCAACGTGCCGCCAGACCTTGATATCCACATCGTCATGGACAACTACGCCACCCACAAGACCAGCGCCATCCGCAGCTTCTTTCTCAAGCGGCCCCGCTGGCACATTCATTTCACCCCGACGGCGGCGTCATGGCTCAACCAGGTCGAGCGCTTCTTTGCCAACCTGACCGAAAAGCAAATCCGGCGCGGCGTGCACCGCTCCACCGCTGAATTGGAGGCGGCAATCACCGCCTATATCGACGCCGTCAACACCGATCCCAAACCGTTCCGATGGACCAAATCGGCAGACGATATCCTCGCCACCATCAAACGCTTTTGCCTGGCAACCCTGCAAATCGCCGATGTGCAAAACAAATCGGCAGAAACTTCTGAATCAGGACACTAGGGTTAAAACTCAATCAGCCTATTGATGGCGTTTGATTTCCATGATTCTGTTCCGAGTAAATTGGAGTTTGGGATCATGGGAAGTGAATTCTGGTTGAGCGATCAGCAGTGGTCCGTCATCGAGCCGCTGCTGCCGAAGAACCGGCCCGGTGCCCGCCGGGTCGATGACCGCCGCGTCATCAGCGGCATTGTCCATGTGTTGCGCGTCGGGTGCCGTTGGCAGGATTGCCCGGCCGTCTATGGCCCGCCAACCACCATTTACAACCGCTTCCATCGCTGGGCCGGTCGCGGCCTGTGGCAGAAGCTGTTTTCGGCCCTGGTCCAAGCCAGCCCGTGCGACATGCAGATGATCGACAGCACGACGGCGAAGGTTCATCGCTCGGCCGCCGGCGGAAAAGGGGGGCGCAAACGCAAGCGATCGGTCGCTCCCGCGGCGGCCGGACGACGAAAATCCACGCCGTCGTAGACGGACGCGGTCGTCCGCTCGGCCTGCAGATCTCGCCCGGCCAAATGGGCGATGTGCGCGCCGCCGTGCCGTTGCTGCAACCGCTGCCGGCCGCCTATTTCCTGGCGGCCGACACCGCCTACGACAGCGATGCCTTGCGCCAGTATCTGACCAGCCGCGGCACCATTCCGGTCATTCCCAACAACCCGACTAGAAAACGCCGACATCCCTTCGACCCAACAGCCTATCGCAACCGCAATGTCATCGAGCGCATGTTCTGCCGCCTCAAAGATTGGCGGCGGATCGCGACCCGCTACGACAAGCTCGCCACAAACTTCCAGGCAGCCGTCCACATCGCTGCGATTGTTATCTGGTGGGCCAATTGAGTCTGGAGCCTAGAGCGCCGTGCGTTCAAACGCACGCACAAAGATGTGTCGCCTCAGTTCATGAAGCCGTCGAAGATCACGACGTAACCGGCATAGACGGCGTTGGCGATGATCAGGCAGAGGCAGGCGAAGGACCCGAGGTCCTTGGCGTTCTTGCCCATTTCCGAGATTTCCGGCGATACGCGGTCGACGATCTCCTCGATCGCCGTGTTGATGGCCTCGAAGGCCATCATCAGGAGAAACAGGATCGCCATCGCCACGAATTGGAAGAAGGTCGCGCCGACGATGACGAAGGCAACCATGGCAATGCCGAAGGCGATCAGCTCATGACGGAAGGCTGCTTCGCTGATCAGCCGTTTCGCGCCGCCCAGCGAATAGCTGGCGGCGGCGAAGAGATGGCGAATGCCCGTCTGCTTCTCGACAGGACTCGTCTGGCCGATGCGGTGCGTGGTGTTCTTGGCGTCCATTTCTTCTCGACAGGGCTTGAAACTGCGCTTGCTTCGACATCGCGAATGAGGCGAATGCAAGGCGTTCCCGGTTGCAGCGGCCTGCTGCATGTATCCTTGGATCCTACCCGATCTAAGGACAAAACATGCAACACTTCAAAGTGCTGCAGCGACCTTTGGGCGTCTGACGAGACGCGCGGCGCTGTCAGACGATAGTTAGGGCTGCATGTGCGCTTTGGATAGGCGAGAAGCACGTGTCCATCAAGGCCCGCCATGAGCGGGAGTGGCGCCTGCGACAGGCTTTGGACAGCAATCGGCCGGCTTTGCTGCGAAAGCCGGCCGTATCTTGATCATTCCTTGTTGCTGACGCCAGCCTGCGCGAAGGTCGCCATGCCGCTGTGGCAGGCGGCGGCCGCCTTGACGATGCCGGCGGCAAGGGCAGCGCCCGTGCCCTCGCCGAGCCGCATGCCGAGCGCCAGCAGCGGCGTCTTGCCGAGCTTCTCGATCGCGCGGATATGGCCCGGCTCGCCCGAGACATGGCCTATGAGGCAGTGGTCGAGGGCCGATGGATTGGCCGCCTTCAGGATCGCCGCAGCCGCGGTCGCCACATAGCCGTCGATGATGACGGGCACCTTCTGCACGCGGGCGGCGAGGATGGCACCCGCCATCGCCGCGATCTCGCGGCCGCCGAGGCGGCGCATCAGTTCCAGCGGATCGGAAAGGTGATCGCGATGCAGCGCCACCGCCTTCTCGACGGCAGCGATCTTGCGCTTCAGCACCTCGCCTTCGGAACCGGTACCCGGACCAACCCATTCCTCGGCCGTGCCGCCATAGAGGCCAAGATTGATCGCGGCCGCGATCGTGGTGTTGCCGATGCCCATTTCGCCGATGCAGAGCAGATCCGTGCCGCCGGCGATCGCCTCCATGCCGAAGGCCATGGTTGCAGCGCAATCCCGTTCGGAGAGCGCTGCTTCCTCGGTGATGTCGCCGGTCGGATATTCGAGCGCCAGGTCGAAGACCTTGAGGCCGAGGTCGTGGCTGACGCAGATCTGGTTGATCGCCGCGCCGCCGGCGGCGAAGTTTTCGACCATCTGCGCAGTGACGGACGACGGGAACGGCGTCACGCCCTGACGGGTGACGCCATGGTTTCCGGCAAAGATCGCCACCAGGGGTCGGTTGACCGCCGGCGCCTTGCCGGTCCAGGCGGCGAGCCAGAAGGCGATTTCTTCGAGACGTCCGAGCGCGCCCGGCGGTTTCGTCAGCTGTGCGTCCCGTTCCCGTGCGGCAACCAGCGCTGCCGAATCCGGCCCCGGCAGGTTACGCAACAATTCGCGGAAATCATCAAACGGCAGGCCGCTGGCACTCATGCTGGATATCCTTGCATATCGTGAATCTACGCTCCTCATAGAGGGCGTCGAATTTTCGGGCAACGGCATTTGCGCCAAACCGCGTCGCCGGAGCATGATCCGCCACGGGATGGACGATTCGACGCACCGCGATCCTGCGCGCTCGTCATGCCCTCACTTGCGGGCCGCCGGGACATCTGCGATGCGGCTGGGGGCAGATCTTTGGAGGGGCCATGGGCTTTGTGGGCGATTTCTATGACGACGTGGCGCGCTCGGTCGGCTTCCTGAGCCGCATTCCCATGCCGGGACGCCATTTCGTCGGATATGATGGACGGCTGAGCCGGGCCGTGCGCGCCTTTCCCCTTGCCGGCATCGTAATCGTCCTACCCTCCGCTGCCGCGGCCAGCGCGATGAACGCGCTGCAGGTCAGTTCGCTTTTTGCCGCCTTCGTCGTCATCGCTCTCCAGACGCTGCTGACCGGTGCGCTGCATGAGGATGGGCTCGGCGATACGGCCGATGGCTTTGGCGGCGGCCGCGACCGCGACGCGGCGCTCGAGATCATGAAGGACAGCCGGGTCGGCACCTATGGCGCCGTCGCGCTCATTCTCTCCTTTGGTTTGCGCGTATCGGCGCTGGCCTCGATCCTGCCGCTCTTCACGCCGCTCGGCGCCGGCATGGCGATCCTTGGCGCCGCCGCGCTCAGCCGGGCGGCCATGGTCTGGCATTGGTCAAGCCTGCCCCCCGCCCGCAACGGCGGCGTTGCGGCTTCCGCCGGGACACCGGACCCGGTCGCCGCGCGCTTCGCCCTCGGCTTCGGCCTGCTTGCGGCCATGCTGCTCTTCTATTTCGCCAAGGCCCCGGCCCTTGGCGTGGTCGCTACGATCGTCGCCTTCCTCGTCGCCGTCAAAGGTTTCGGCCGGGTCGCGACGCGCAAGATCGGCGGACATACGGGCGACACCATCGGCGCCACGCAGCAACTCACCGAAATCGCAGTGCTCGGAACCCTTGCGCTGACGGTCTGAAACATCGATATATTCAGGGAAAAATAGAGCAAGGCCATGGAATCTCCCTGCATTCTCGTCTGTTCGATCGATGACAAGACCGGCTACTGTTTCGGCTGCGGCCGAACGCGGGATGAAATCGGCCGCTGGACGCTCTACACCGATGCCGAACGCCGGGCGATCATGACCACATTGCCCGACCGGCTCGAGACGGTCGAACGCAAGCCCCGGCGCGAAACGCGCCGCAGCCGCATGGCGAGGGAACGCGGCCAAGCATGACCCGTCTCGCCATCCTGCTCTCGATCCTGGCCATCGGCCTCATTCTGCTGATCGTCAACCATGACGCCGGCCGCACCATGGGCCTTGCCAATGACGATTTCGGGCAACTGGTATCGCTGGGCGCCATCGCCACGCTGATCGGCGCCGGCATTCTGCAAAGCCGCCGCCGTTTCGGCGAAGGGCTGCGCCTGATCGCTATCTGGCTCCTCATCACGCTCGCCCTCGTCTCGGCCTATGTCTATCGCTTCGAACTGCAGGCATTCGGCAATCGCCTGCTCGCCGGCCTCGTTCCCGGCCGCGCGACCGTGGTCACCGACAGCGAGGGCCGGCAGGAAGTGGTGCTGCACAGGATGCTGAACGGCCATTTCGAGACCGGCGTGACCGTCAACGGCAAGGACATCAACATGCTGGTCGATACCGGCGCCAGCAGCATCGCGCTGACCTATGAGGACGCCGAGCGCATCGGTCTCGATCCGGAAAATCTCAGCTACATCGTCACCGTCATGACGGCCAATGGCCGGGCGCAGGCCGCCCCCGTCATGCTCGAGGAAATCTCCGTCGGCCCGATCAGCCGCCGCAACATCGGCGCAACGGTTGCCGCCAAGGGGCGGCTCGACCAGAGCCTGCTCGGCATGAGCTTCCTGTCGACGCTCGATATGCTGCAGATGCGCACCGACGAGCTGCGCCTGCGCGACTGAGCCACACGCTTCACAACGAACCGCAGTGGCGGCCCGCCGTCAGTTTCTGAGCCGGTAGCCAGTGCGGAAGATCCAGGCGAGGATCGACATGCAGGCCGTCAGGAAGACGAGGATGATCGCGGCGCTGAAGATCGGGTTGACGTCGGATACCTCGAAGAAGCTCCAGCGGAAGCCGCTGATCAGATAGAGCACCGGGTTGAAGTGACTGACCGCCTGCCAGAAGGGCGGCAGCATCTTGACCGAATAGAAGCTGCCGCCAAGGAAGACGAGCGGCGGGATCACCAGCATCGGGATCAGGTTCAGCTGCTCGAAGTCCTTGGCCCAGATGCCGATGATGAAACCGAACAGGCTGAAGGAAATCGCCGTCAGCACGAAGAAGAAAATCATCACGAACGGATGGGCGATCGTCAGGTCGACGAACAGCGAGGCCGTCAGCAGGATGATCGTCCCGATCATGATCCCCTTGGTCGCTGCCGCGCCGACATAGCCGAGCACGATCTCGGCCATCGAGACCGGCGAGGACAGAACTTCGTAGATCGTGCCGGTGAATTTCGGGAAATAGATGCCGAAGGAACCGTTGCCGATGCACTGCGTCAACAGCGTCAGCATCATCAGCCCGGGTGTGATGAAGGCGCCATAGGAGACGCCGTCGATCTGCTGGATACGCCCGCCGATCGCCGCGCCGAAGACGATGAAATAGAGCGATGTGGAGATGACCGGCGACACCACGCTCTGCAGCAGGGTGCGCCGGGTCCGCGCCATCTCGAAGAAATAGATCGACTTGATCGCTTCGATGTTCATCGCCCTGCCCTCACGATTTCGACGAAGATGTCCTCCAGCGAGCTCTGCCGCGTGGAAATGTCCTTGAGCCGGATACCGGCCTCGGCCAAGGCCGCCAGCAGCGCCGTGATGCCGGTGCGTTCGGCGCTCGTGTCGTAATCGTAGATCAGACACTGCCCGTCGCCCTCGAGCGTCAGATTGTAGCTCGACAGCGTTTCGGGAACGTCATCCAGCGGATTGGCGAGATCGACCCGCAACTGCTTGCGCCCGAGCTTCGACATCAGCGCCACCTTGTCTTCGACCAGCAGGATCTTGCCGCCGTTGATGACGCCGATGCGGTCGGCGATTTCCTCCGCCTCTTCGATGTAATGCGTCGTCAGGATGATGGTGACGCCGGAGGCGCGCAGCCGCTCGACGACATCCCACATGCTCTTGCGCAGGTTGACGTCGACGCCGGCTGTCGGCTCGTCGAGGAAGAGCACGCGCGGTTCGTGCGACAGCGCCTTGGCGATCAGCACGCGCCGCTTCATGCCGCCGGAGAGCTCACGCAGCATGTTGTCCTTCTTGTCCCAGAGCGACAGATCCTTCAGCACCTTCTCGATATGGGCCGGGTTCGGCTTCTTGCCGTGCAGGCCGCGGGAGAAGGAGACCGTGTTCCACACCGTCTCGAAGGCGTCGGTGGTCAATTCCTGGGGCACGAGCCCGATCATCGCCCGTGTCTTGCGAAACTCGCTCACCACGTCATGGCCGCCGACCGTCACCGTTCCACCGCTCGCATTGACGATGCCGCAGATGATCGAGATCAGCGTCGTCTTTCCGGCGCCGTTCGGCCCGAGCAGCGCCAGGATCTCGCCCTCCTCGATATCAAGGCTGACGCCCTTCAGCGCCTGGAACCCGGAGGCATAGGTCTTCGACAGATTGGAAACGGAAACGATGGGCGCCATGAAGCTTATCCGGATGCGGGGGGCGAAGTCGGCAGGTTTCGCCTATATGGGGCAACTGATCGCGATTTGCAGCCTTCCCCATGGAAAAAACAAGGTGACGCTTTGTCAATGCGGCTGCGACAGGCGGGTCTCCGCCCCGGCGCCGCCGCCCATTCGAGACGATCTGCGCGCCACCAGCCGGTCATGGATGAGCATCCCGGCAACCATCGCCGCCACGAAAAGCATCGTCGCCGGCAGACCGAGCGACAGCGAGGCAAGCGCCGGGCCCGGGCAAAGCCCCACCAGCCCCCAGCCGATGCCGAAGATTGCCGAGCCGACAATCAGTCGCCTGTCAATGACCTGATTGTCCGGCAAATGGAAGGATTCGTCGAACAAGGGCCGCTTGAGCCGGCGCGTCAGCAGGACACCGAGCGCGGAAACCGAAACGGCGCCGCCGAGCACGAAGGCGAGGCTCGGGTTCCAATTGCCGGCAATATCCAGAAACGCCCGCACGCGAGCGGGATCGAGCATGCCGGACAGCGAAAGGCCGAAACCGAAAACGAGGCCGGAGACGAGCGTCGCCGCGAGGCGGAAGAAAGCGCCGTTCATCCAAGCAATCCCATGACGAAGACCGTGACGATCGCCGCGGCCATGAAAGTGGCAACCGCAGCTATCGAGCGTCGCGACAGCCTTGCAAGGCCGACGACGCCGTGGCCGCTGGTGCAGCCGGAGCCCATGCGGGAGCCGAAGCCGACCAACAGCCCGCCGGCCACCAGAAGCGGCCAGGAGGACGTGACCGTCACCCCGGGCCAGGCGCCGAAGACGAGACGAAATAGCAGCGGTCCTGCCATCAGCCCCAGTACGAACAATGCGCCGGTGGAAGCCTGCACGCCCTGCAGCAGGCGTCCGGCGATACCGCTGATCCCGGCCACACGGCCAGTGGCCACCATCAGGATCGCTGCGGAAAGGCCGATCAACAGCCCACCCGCCAGCGCATTCCCGTACTCATTCATGTCCTAGAACCATCCCGACAGAAGATCTGATAGAGCGCGCCGACCAGACGCGCCACCTTGTCGTGGCTCAGCCGATAGAACACCTGCTTGGCCTGCCGACGCGTCGAGACAATGCCGGCATCGCGCAGCACCGTCAATTGCTGCGAGAGGGTTGGCTGGCGAATGCTCAGGCTTTCTTCGAGCGCCGCCACCGAGTGCTCGCCCTCCAGCAAGGCGCTCACGATCAACAGTCGATTTCGGTTGGCGAGGGTTCTCAAGATTTTCGAAACTTCGGCGGCATGCGCAGCCATGTCGGTGCGCACCCCCGGAAATTGCATAACAGTTCCCATTGCTTCCTCCTGTCGTTGCCCTAGGAGTGAGTGGAGCCCCAATGCTTGCTGTGGTTTGCCGGACCACTATCCATGATTGTTATATCAAACAGTATAATATCGTATTACTTATTGATTAACCAGACGAAACAAAAGCACGTTACTGCCGCCAGTACCGGATACCTGTCCGTTGACTTTAAAATCATATAGAAAATTCAGATCGTTACAACGCGATCACGGCAGAGGGGAAAACGCCATATTTGGGGCAACCGTCCGGACGATATCGGGCAACCATAAAACTTGTGGTATAGTGACCTCAAACAGGAACATGCGATAACGCCCCGGGGTCGACGGCCCGCACACCGGATACTGGTGTTTCGACGCCGGCTCGCCGCCGGCGCGAACGCAGGCTTCGACCGTTATCCGGCGAAATATCTGCAAATGAATCGTCGCCAATCCCGTTCCCCTGTCACGAAACGGTGATGCTCTTCGAGCAATTTGCTCGCGCGGCGCGATATCGCCCTTTGATTTGCGCTCGTGATTTGCACGCCGGAGCCTCCCTCGTTTGCTCCGGCCGTTGGGCCGGCCTCCCCGCCGGCCTCTTTTTTTTTTGCCGCTTGGCGCCCGACGTCAGTCGCAGTGACGATAACCGGTCTTGCGGGTCCTGAGATCGAAGTGGAAATGGTCCTTGTGGAAGGGATCGCTGCCCGGACCGAGCACGGTGTTGAAATACTTGCAGCTATCAGAGCGCACGGCCTTCAGGAGCCCGCGTTCGCGGAAGGCGAAGAAGCCTTTCTTTCGGACATCGATTTCCTTGCCGTTCTTCAAGACGAACTTGCCGACGTCGATGGCGTTGCCGCGTGCGTGTTCGGACATCGGGTTGCCGCGGCGCGAATTCATCGTGCGGCAGGAATAGCCGCCGAGCGGCTTGATGGTCTTGACGCCCGACCAATAGCGATAGCGGGACGATGGCGCGAGTTCGTACTTCACCCACTTGGCGAAGGCTTCCGTCACCTCGCAATTGAGCTTGACCGCCGGCTTGACGCCGATATTGCCGGAGAGACCGCTGAGTTCGATCGGATAATCGATACCGCAGGACGGACCGTTGCTGATGCGCGGAATGTCACGGAAAACGACGCCGAGCTTCTTCAGGCGCTGGCGGCAGGCGATCTCCGAAGCCGGCATTTCGCCGGTATAGTCCGGCGTCGACATCGGATTGCGTACACGCGGCAGGAAGGCGACCTGCTGCGGCTCCTGGGCCCGCTGCATGGCGCGCTGCTCTTCCATCGCCCTTGCGCGTTGCGCCTCTTCCGCGGCGATCTTCTCGGGTGAGAGCGGCGGCAGGTCTGGATCGTAGCCGAGGTTGGCTTCGGCCTGGGGCGCGGCTCCGGACGCTCCGCCGAGCTGGCGTACGTTGTCTTCGCCGATACCGCCGACCACCGGCTGGCTGGCATTACCCTCGGCGATCTCGTTGCTCTGCTCCTCCGCCAGGCCGACGACCGGCTGCTCGACGCCGAGCATGGCATCCATGTTGACACCTTCATCGGGAATGGCCGTCGATCCCGCATTCGCCGGCTGGGCGCCGGAGGAAACCGCTTCGTCGCTATCGATCATCGGCAGCGTGCGCTGCGCTTGCTGAGGCGCCGCCCGTGCGGGCGCGACATAGCCGGGATTGCCGCTGCCTGTCGAAGCCGATGTTGCGGCGGGATAGGCGGCGACCTCTTCTTGCGGCACCGCATCGACCGGGACCGGGCCGATCGAACCGACCCGGGAGCCGCCATCGATGCGGCCGGGCGGCGAAAGCGCGTCGTCGGTCGAGCAGGCGACGAGCGATAGCGACAGAACGAGTGCCGTCAGCGGGCGATGGAGACGAGTAACATACGCCATACCGAACTGCGCCTTCCCTAGGGCGATCAAGAAAGACCGCCATCATCACCCCGCCGCCCCGCAGCGGCGCGCCAACCGGCACGCAAAGCTCGCTACAGCACTTCGAATTGCTGCCTTCCGCCTGTGTCGCAAACCGGGCACAGCAGCCGAAAGACCTGATTTCGGAGGCATTTTATTCAAATACGGTAAACGAAGCCTTGAGGCCGACACCCGCGATCAAGGGTGCGGGAGGCTTGCCGCCCTGGCGGACTGCAGACAACAAGAAGCCCGCGTCTTCGTCAGACGCGGGCTTCGCGTTTTCAGCGATCGATCCGCTGGATGTCAGCGGCACTCGCCGCGATGCACGACCCGGAAACCCGCACCGCCGGCCTCGCAGGCATTCGGGAAGGTTTCCATGCGACCGCCGCGCTGGCCGCAGACCGGGGCGAATTCGCGGGTGCAGAACTGCCCTTCCGACGGGCGGTCGTCGCCGCGACGGCATTCGCCGCGGCCGATCACCTGGAAGCCCTCCGAACGGGCTTGGCAGGCATTGGGGAAGGTGCGCGTGTTGCGGCCGCGCTGGCCGCAGACCGGCATGTACTCCATGGTGCAGGCCTGCGGCGGCCGCGCCGGCGGACGATTGCCGGGGCGGCACTCGCCGCGATGGACGACATTGAAGCCATCGGCGCGGGCCTGGCAGGCGTTCGGGAAGCTGCGCAGGCGATTGCCGCGCTCACCGCAAACCGGCGCATACTCCATCGTGCAAACCGGCGGACGGATCGGCCGGGGACCCGGGCGCGGCTCGTCGACGACGACGGTACAGGCGGAGAGAAACCCGAGCGCCAGCATCAGCGCGGCGACCGGGCGCGTCAGAAGAAGTTTGAGAAGTGCCATGGATGTCCCCTCTAAAGAAGCGGTCGGCAACCGGAGCGACGCCCCGTCAAACACCTCGCGCATTTCGCGTATCTATCCGCGGCTATCATCAGGTCAAGGCCGAGCATCCTGCTTTGCACGTCAATCGGACGCATGCTGGGTGCACTGGCACCGCTTTGTTCCAGAGGGCCGCTCGCGCGGACGCTCGCTCAAGACCGAGTACGATGGAGGGAGGAACCCGGTGCCCTTGCCATAAGACAAGACCCGCGCGGCAGGCCACGCGGGTCTTGCTCAATTCCCGGCTATCGTGCTCAGGCGGCGCGGCCGTAGGCCGAATGCGATGTCGAGGACCGCAGCCGGAACTTCGCCAGCAGCGACTTCAATTCCCGACTTTCCTCGGCCAGCGTCTGGCTCGCCGCCGTGGTTTCCTCCACCATCGCCGCGTTCTGCTGGGTCATCTGGTCCATACTGTTGACCGCGACGTTGACTTCCTGCAGCCCGGTCGCCTGTTCGCGTGCGGCGGTCGCGATCGAGGCCACCTGCTCGTTGACCCGGTTGACCAGGGTTTCGATCTCAGCCAGCGCTTCACCCGTCGAGCGGACCAGCTCGACCCCGGCCCCGACCTCACGCACCGACGCGCCGATCAGATCCTTGATCTCCTTGGCGGCGCCCGCCGAGCGCTGCGCCAGTTCCCGGACCTCCTGCGCGACGACCGCAAAGCCGCGGCCCGCCTCTCCGGCGCGCGCCGCCTCGACGCCGGCGTTCAGCGCCAGCAGGTTGGTCTGGAAGGCGATCTCGTCGATCACCCCGATGATCTGGCCAATCCGGCCGGACGAGGTCTCGATGCGGCCCATGGCGTCGACGGCATTGCGCACGATGCCGCCGGATTTTGCCGCACTCGCCTTGGTCTCGTTGACCATGTCGCGCGCCTCGTTCGCCCGTTCGGAGGCGTGGCGGACCGTCGAGGTGATCTCGTCCAGGGCTGCAGCGGTCTCTTCGAGGGCGGCCGCCTGCTGCTCCGTCCGGCGCGAGAGATTGTTCGCCGCTTCCGAAATGTCGCCGGCGCTGGCCGTGACGATCTCGGTCGAGTGCGAGATGGAACCGATGACATCCCGAAGTGCTGCGACCGCCGTGTTGAAGTCCTCTCTCAGCTTGCCGTATTCGGGCGCGATATGGCTGATCTCGGCGGTCAGGTCGCCGCTGGCGAGAAGCTCGAGCGCGGCACCGACGGTCTCCATCGCATCCGCCTGCGCTTCCGCCGTCGCCCGCTGGCGCTGCTCGTTGCCGCGGCGCTCGGAATCGAGCCGTTCCTGCTGCTCGGCTTCGCGCGAGCGCAGTTCCAGCCGTTCGCGGACGGAATCACGCAGCACCACCAGTACCTTGGCCATCTGCCCGATCTCGTCGCCGCGGTCGGTCTCCGGCACCTCGGACGAAAGGTCCTCATCGGCAATCGCCCGCATCGAGGCCTTCAGCTTCTCGACCGGCCTGACGACGCTGCGCACGATCGCCAATGCCGCCATCAGAATGGCAAGAGCGGCGGCGGCGAGGATGCCGGCGGCCTGCCACGCCCGCTCGCGGAACATCGCCGCCAGATCGTCGGAATAGACGCCGGTGCCGACCACCCAGCCCCAGGGCTTGAAGCCGGCCACGTGGGAGTATTTCAGCACCGGCTCGTCGGCGCCCGGCTTCGGCCAATAGTAGTCGACGAAACCCTGGCCGCTCTTTTCCACCGTCTTCACGAACTCGACGAAGAGATGCTTGCCGTTGGCATCTTTGTTGCCCGTAAGATCCGCTCCGTCCATCTCCGGCTTGATCGGATGCATCACCATCGTCGGATGCATGTCGTTGATCCAGAAGTAGCCGCTGCCCTGGTAGCGCATCGCCTTGATCGCCTCGAGCGCGCGCTTCTGCGCCTCCTCGCGCGAAAGCGAGCCGGCCTGTTCCTGCTTGAGATAGGCGTCGAACACCGCGATCGCGTTCTCGTTCATTGCCGAAAGCATCGCCTTGCGTTCGCCGACGAGCTTGTCCTGCGCCTGGAACAGACCAAAGGTCAGCGCCGCTGCCATGGTCAAAAGCGCAAACGCCACCAGCGCGTAGAGACGCGCCGAGATCCTGAATTTCTTCATTGCCAATCCCTTGCCCCTTCGGCGCTCCCCGCGCCGCCCCTTTAGAACCTGGCGCCGCCGGCATCGCCGATGGCAGTCCAAGAGCCTGCAGAATGGAGGGAGGTCTTTGCAAAGCCCCTAACAACCGACCCCTAAATTTGACATGTCTCAAGCAACATTTTCGAAAGCCCAAAGGGCCCGTGTGGCTTTCCATCCGGATTTGTGTTGCGGCGGTCTTCCCTCAGGAAGCGCGGTCGGGTTACATCTTTCCTCCAACAGGGAGACAGGCGGCATGACCGAACAGACCAAACCGACCGGCGAACTGACCTTGCGCACGCTCGCCATGCCCGGCGACGCCAATGCGGCCGGCGATATCTTTGGCGGTTGGGTGATGGCGCAGATGGACCTTTCCTGCGGCATCCGCGCTGCAGAACGCGCCCGCGGCCGCGTGGTGACCGCGGCGGTCAAGGAAATGGCCTTTGCCCTGCCGGTCAAGATTGGCGACACGCTCTGCATCTATACGGACGTCGTGAAGGTCGGCCGCACCTCCATGACGCTCAAGGTCGAGGCCTGGGCGCAGCGCTATCTCTCGCACCTGATGGAAAAGGTGACCGACGCGATCTTCGTCATGGTCGCGCTCGACCAACACGGCAAGCCCAAGCCGGTACCGCCGGAGGAATAGGAGCGGCCGCCTTGGAGCAGGTTCCGACCAATCCGGAAATCTTCCCGCATATTCGCACCGTCATGGGCATGATCGTCAGCCTGAGCCTGGCGCGCCTCCTCAGCGGACTGGCGCTCTTCGTGCAGCATCCCGGCAAGACGCGTGTCTACTGGATCCACCTCGGCTGGGTCCTGTTCATGTTCGTCTTCCTGGTGCATTTCTGGTGGTGGGAGTTCCACCTGCATTCTCTGGCCGTGATCGATGTCAGCGTCTACCTGTTCGTCGTCCTCTATTCCTGCGTCTTCTTCTTTCTCTGCGTGATGCTGTTCCCGACGACGATCGAGGACTACAGCGACTACGAACATTATTTCATGTCGCGCCGGGCCTGGTTCTTCGCCTTCCTCGCGCTTGCCTTCGCCGTCGACCTCGTCGATACCGCACTGAAAGGCAAACAGTATTTTGCCTCCTACGGTCTCGAATACCCCGTCCGCAACGCCGCCTATATCCTCTTCTGCATAGCCGCCGCATGGACACCGAACCGGCGCTTTCACGCCGCTTTCGTCGTTATCGCGGTCGCCTATCAGCTCCTGTGGATGTATCGAGCCTTCGATCTGCTCGATTGAGACGGCGATCCGCGCGGCTGCGAAGGTTTTCCGCCTGCCGCGCGCCTCGGCCCTTGATCCCAGGGCGAGGCGGTGCTTTATCCGTTAGGCATATTTGAATCGCATCATGGCACGTCGGGGGACTGTCGCATCATGGAAATCTTTACCGCTGCCGGTCTGGCAGCGCTTCTGCAAGTCATCGTCATCGACCTCGTTCTCGCCGGCGACAACGCCGTCGTCATCGGCCTTGCTGCGGCCGGGCTGCCGACCGCGCAGCGCAAGAGGGTCATCCTCGTCGGCATCATCGCGGCAACCGTGCTGCGCGTGGCACTCGCCAGCGTCACCGTGCAACTCCTCGAAATCATCGGCCTGCTGCTGGCCGGCGGCATCCTGCTGCTCTGGGTCTGCTGGAAGATGTGGCGCGAAATCCGTGAGCAGCAGGCAGCCAACGCCGCCGGCGAAAGCGGTGAAGCCAGCGAAGCGCCGAAGAAGACTTTCATGCAGGCGGCCATCCAGATCGTCGTCGCCGACGTGTCGATGTCGCTTGACAACGTGCTCGCCGTCGCCGGCGCCGCCCGCGAGCACCCGACGATCCTCGTCGTCGGCCTGGTTCTTTCGATCGCGATGATGGGCGTTGCCGCCGGTTTCATTGCCCGGCTGCTCAATCGCTACCACTGGATCGCCTATGTCGGTCTGGCGATCATCCTCTATGTCGCGCTCGACATGATCTATCGCGGCTCCGTCGAGGTCTGGCCGCATCTGGCGCCGGTCGTGGCGTCGATGATCTAGCGCCGGACCGTAACGGTCCAGCCGCTACGCATAGAAAAGGCAGGGCCCCGTGCCCTGCCTTTTTCTTTTGCGACCGTTCGGGCGCCGCAAAGATTGGCGCCTAAATGACCGGCGCCGGTCACCCCTTGAAGATGAAGGAAGCGCCGGCCGCGATCAGGGCGAAGCCGACGAGATGGTTCCAGCCGATCGACTCCTTCAGCCAGAACACCGAAAAGGCGGCGAAGACCAGGAGCGTGATCACCTCCTGCATCGTCTTCAACTGCGCCGCCGAATAGACCTGCTGGCCGATACGGTTGGCCGGCACCGCCAGGCAATATTCGAAGAAGGCGATACCCCAGCTTGCCACGATCGCCGTATAGAGCGGTGACGCGGTGTATTTGAGATGCCCGTACCAGGCGAAGGTCATGAAGACGTTGGAAATCAGGAGCAGAAGGATCGGCCAGAGATGGGCCGGAGACAGGGTGAAGGACATCGAGAACCTCGGCTTGCGAATCATGCGCCGACGATGCGCCGTCGTCCCGTGCGGGTGCAAGTCCCGCAAGCCTTCCGCCGGCACATCGATTTCCTGCGGCGCCGCGGTCCTCGTTGGGCGCGCAAAGTTCGCTGCAGCACTTTGAACTGCCGCATGCCCTTCGATCGGTTACGTCCAAAGGAAACATGCCGTAGAGACTGCCGAAATGGCATGTTTTGGCTGGCTAGAGTGTCGAATCGACAGCGAAACGGCACCTTTTCCGGCAAATAGCAACCCATGCCCGAATTTTTTACGGGTTTTGCCACAATTTTGTACTGGCGCATGAGCAATGTCGCTCGACTGTCCGACGGGACAGGCAGGGGAATACCACACTTCGAAACGGCGGTTGCCGTGAAGTTGGCTCCGCGTTGAGCGCGGTTCGCCGACACGCCGATGCTGCGTATCAGACGCTGGGCACGCGCATGTCCGCCGAAATTTCCCAACGGAACATTGGAAACAGTTGAGCACCCGGGTGCCATGCCGGCGATTGCCAGGCCGCCCCGACCGTTCGCACCCAGCAACTTGTCAAGGAGACCTGACCATGAAGGTCCTGGCGTTTCTTGCGGCTGCCTATGTCGCGCTCCTTTCGCCAACTCTTGCCAGCGCCGGCATGCTTGCCCAGGCGCAGCAATACAAAGGCCTGCACGAGATCAAGAACAACAAGACCCTTCGCGCAGCGCTCGGCATCAATCCGGCACGCACTCCCTGGTGCGGCCATTTCATGGGCATGGTTGCCCGCAAGGCCGGCCGCACCCCGCCCCAAAGCTTCGGATTTGCCCGCTCGTGGCTGCATTTCGGCGCGCCGGTCAAGCTCGCCTATGCACAAGCCGGCGATATCGTCGTGGTGCGAACCGGTCGCGGCTACCACGTCGGCGTCCTGTCTGCGCTTTCGAAGTCGACGGCCCAGTTGATCGGCGGCAATCAGTCCGGCGGCGTCAGGGTCTCGCAGTTCGCGCGTCGCCAGGTCGTCGCCGTCCGGCGGTAGCGTCGCCACGAGCCACCCAACGGGCCTCTTCAGTGCCCGGCTTTCCGGACCGCCGGCGCATGTCCTAGCGCAAGCCGCATGGCGCAACGCCGCTGCGGCGGCAAGCCGTGCGCTGCCTCATTCGCCAGGATCTGCGCGAGCCGGACATCGAGTTCCTCTGCGGCAAGCGTCGAGAAGCCGAGCTTGCGGTAGAAGAGTTCGTTCCAGGGAAGATCGCGGAACGTCGTCAGTGTCACCGCGGCGAGCGCCGCCACGCGCGCATGCGCGATCGCGGCCAGCATCAAGCTGCGCCCGAGCCCCTGCCCCTGGCACTCGGCGGTCACGGCTAGCTGCCAGATATGCATGGCATCTCCGGCAATGCCGGCGCATAGAAAGGCGATCGGCCGGTCATCGGCATCGACCGCCACGACAGAAAGCCCGGTGCGCAGGAATTCACGATGCGCCTCGGCCGACTGCACATCGTCGTCGGCAATCCAGGCAAGGTCGGAGATCGTCCGGAACAGCTCACCGGAGGATCGCTCTATGTCGGGAAGAAGGGCGGTGTCGCCTTCGCGGGTCGGTCGAATCAGGGTCATGATGCCGACATGCTATAGCGCAGTCCGTCCCAAGAGACGCGCGAGGATCGCTGCGGCGCTCCCAGATTTCCGCAAATCCCTAGCCGGTTAAGGTGATATCGCCAGTCGGCGTTGGCATAGATCGCCGCCCGAAGTGCTGCTGCCGGCTCGACAGCGGCCGCGGTCCGTTGCGGATACGATCGGCGGCGCCGGCCAGGGAGGCCTGGGCCAACGCGACGATCGTGGCGGCCGCCCGCGCGATGCCCGCAAGGCAGCCGTCACGGTTGCTGAAATGCGAATCTTGCACAATCGCAGCGCTCTGAGTCGCCGCCGGACACAATCTGCAGCAGAGTCCCCATGGGCTGTTTTTTGCGCCTCCGGCCCAGCAATGGACACAAATCGGGGTGATTTATACTTCTCGGCTTTTCTAATTTAAGTTACGCTCATCTTCCTTCTGACCAGATGCCGTGGGAGGGGCTGCCCTCTTGGAACGGAAGCTTGCCGTGATCCTTGCTGCCGACGTCGCTGGCTACAGTCGCCTTGTCGCGGCCGACGAGGAAGGCGCGCTCGCAACGCTTGCCACCTACAGCGCGACGATCTCGAGCCTCGTGAACGAGCACGGGGGACGCATCTTCGGCGCGGCCGGCGACAGCCTGATCGCCGAATTCCAGAGCGCTGTGCAGGCGGTCCGGGCGGCGGTTGCGATCCAGCGCAATCTGGAGCGGCGAAACGCCGATCTCGCGCCGGAACGGCGCATGCAGTTCCGCATTGGCCTCAATCTCGGCGACGTGGTGGTTGACGGCGGTAACCTGCTCGGCGACGGCGTCAACGTGGCGGCTCGCCTGCAGCAGGTCGCGCAGCCGGCCGAAATCTGCATCTCCGGTGCGCTGCACGAGCAGATCGTCGGCAAGCTGGAGTTTCCCGTGCACCGGCTTGGCGATCGCGCGCTGAAGAACATGCCGCGCCCGGTGCTGGTGCACCGCGTCGACTGGCACGAGGATCCCATGAAACCGGATCTGTCCGGCATGCCGCTTGCCCTGCCCGACAAGCCATCGATCGCCGTGCTGCCCTTCGTCAACATGTCCGGTGATCCCGAACAGGACTTCTTCGCCGACGGTCTGACCGAGGACATCATCACCGCGCTTTCGCTCTACCGCTGGTTCTTCGTCATCGCCCGCAATTCCTCCTTCGCCTACAAGGGTCGCGCCGTCGACGTCAAACAGATCGGCCGCGATCTCGGCGTGCGCTACATCGTCGAAGGCAGCGTGCGCCGTGCAGGCTCGCGCGTCCGCGTCACCGGGCAGTTGATCGAGGCCGAAACCGGCATCCATCTCTGGGCACAGCGCTACGAGCGCGAATTCGCCGACCTCTTCGCCATCCAGGACGAGATCACCCAACATGTCGTCGCGGCGATCGAGCCGGAGATCCTGATCGGCGAAAACCGCCGCGCCCTCCTGCGCGGCAGCGACAATCTCGACGCCTATGAATGCCATATGCGCGGCACGTTGCTGCACAATGCGCAGGACTCCGCTGCGCATTTCAACGAGGCCGTCGAGTGGCAACGGCGCGCGATCGCCCTGGATCCCGATTTCGGCCGGGCCCATATGATGCTCGCCCGCTCGCTCTTCGCGCGTTGCTATTTCGGCTTCAGCGACGATATCGACCGCGACAGCGCCGAAATGCAGGCGGAAGCCGCGCGTGCCGTCGTGCTGGAAGATCACGATCCCTATTGCCACTATGTCATGTGCCTGGCCAACTTCGCCGCCCAGCGGCCGCATGCCGCGGTCGCGGAAGCGCAACAGGCGATCGATCTCAACCCCAATTTTGCCCTCGCCCACATGGCGCTCGGCTGGGCACGCATCTATGTCGGCCGCTTTACGGAGGCGCTCGAGCCGTTGCATACAGCGCTCAGGCTCAGCCCCCACGACCCGCTGACCTATCTCTTTTTCAGCCGCATCGCGCTCGCCCATTACCATCTCGGCAACTATGACGAAGCGCTGCGCCACGCCGAACGGGCGCTGCTGCTGCGCCGCACCTACTTCAACCTGGTCGTGGTGATCACCTGCCTCGGCCAACTGGGCCGTATCGAGGAGGCTCGCAAACTCTTTCCCGAAGTGATCGCCAACGCGCCGAGCGACGTACCGCGCTACTGGCGCTTCTTCACCGCTTATGCCGATCCCGCCGACCACGCACATTTCAACGATGGGCTCGTCAAGGCGGGCCTGCCCATCGTCCCGTAGGCCGCCATGACACGAGCCCAACTGTTCGGCGTTCTCATCGGCCTTGCGGTGGTGGCAGTCTTCACGGTGCTGCGTGCCAACGATCCGCAGCTTCTTCGCCAGGCGCGCGACGTCACCTTCGACGAATACCAGCGCATCGCACCGCGCAGCTTCGAGGCGATGCCGGTCAGGGTGATCGACATCGACGAGGCTTCGCTGCGCGCGTTCGGCCAATGGCCCTGGCCGCGCGACCGGATTGCCAAACTGACGGACCGGCTGACCGAGATGGGCGCCGCGGCGATCGCCTTCGACGTGCTCTTCGCCGAGCCCGACCGCCTGTCGCCGCGCACGGTCGTGCGGGACGTCGGCGGCGTCGATCCATCCTTCGTCGCGACCCTGCCCGACAATGACGAGATCTTCGCCCGGGCGATCCTCGACAAGCCGGTCGTGCTCGGCTTCGGCCTCACCAACGAGGGCAGCTACCTGCCGTCGGTCAAGGCCGGCTTCGCCTTCACCGGCGAAAGTGCCGCCGAGGCGCCGCCGCGCCTGCATGCCGCCACGCCGCTGAGGCCCCAGCTCGAAGCCAACGCTGCCGGCCTCGGCCATATCAGCCTCAATCCCGGCTCCTCCTCCGCGGTGGTGCGCGCTGCGCCGCTGTTCCTGAGCGACGGGCGGCAGTTCTATCCGAGCCTCGCCCTGGAAGCGCTGCGGGTGGCGCAGGGCGCCTCGACCTATGTGCTCGCCGCAGCGCCCAACGTCGCCAACACCCTTACCGCCGTCAAGATCGGCGACTTCGTCGTGCCGCTCTCCTCGACCGGCGAACTCTGGCTCTACGTCACGCCGGATACGACGGAGCGCTACATCTCCGCCCGGCGGGTCCTGACGGACGATGCGTCGTCGCCGGACGTTCGCGCGGCCATCGAAGGCAGCATCGTCTTCATCGGCACCTCGGCTGCCGGGCTGCAGGACGTGCGTACCACGGCCCTCGGCCAGAACGTGCCCGGCGTCTCCATCCACGCGCAGATCGTCGAGCAGATCCTCTCCGGCCGCTATCTCTCGCGGCCCGATTGGGCCGACGGGCTCGAAATCCTCTCGATCGCGCTGGCCGGGACGTTGCTCGTGCTGCTCACCACCTTCGTCAGCCCCGTGGTGGCGCTCGTCTGCGGCCTTGCGGTCACGGCGCTGGCGCTCGCCGCTTCCTGGCTGGCCTTCTACTATGGCGGGCTGCTCTTCGATCCGCTGGCGCCGATCCTCGCCGCCTCGATCACCCATTTTGCCGCCACCGCCTATCGCTTCCTGGTGACGGATCGCGAGCGGCGCGAGGTCCGCCAGGCCTTCGGGCGCTATCTGTCGCCCTCGCTGCTCTATCGCATCGAGCACACGCGCAACGCGCTGAGCCTCGGCGGCGACGACCGCGAGCTGACGGTGATGTTCGTCGACGTGCGCAGCTTCACGGCGATGAGCGAACGCATGACGCCGACCGAGGTCGTCACCTTCCTCAACACGCTGCTCGATGCGCTCAGCCGCCATGTGCTCGCCAATGAAGGCACGCTCGACAAGTTCATCGGCGATTCCATCATGGCCTTCTGGAATGCGCCGGTCGATGTCGTCGACCATCCGCAAAAGGCGCTGCGCGCCGCTCTCGGCATGCGCGAGACCCTGGCCCGGCTGAATGCCGAAGACGCCTTCGGCTTCGGCGCCGGCCACGATGTCCGCATCGGCATCGGCATCCATACGGGGCTCGCCTGCGTCGGCAACATGGGTGCCGAAACCCGCTTCAACTATTCGGCGGTCGGCGACACCGTCAACATTGCCGCCCGCATCGAAGCGGCCTGCAAGGATGTCAATTTCGACGTGCTCGTATCGGAAGCGACTGCCGAAGCCTTGTCGGATTGCGCGCTGCTGGATGCGGGAAGCCTGGGCCTCAAGGGGAAGACGACACGCACCCGGCTCTTCGCGGTGGCCGGAGACAAAAGTCTTGCCGCCTCGCCCGCCTTCGTGGAATTGCGGCTCCTGCACGAGCGGCTCGTCACGGTCCTGCGAACGCGCGCAACCTCAAGCCGCAGCATCATCAATGCAGCAAAGCTGAAGTCTGCCGCCCTGGCACCGGGCCTGGTCGGCTTCTACACCCGGATCTCGCGCCGATCGGAGCATTTCGCCGAAACGCCGGCCGAAGACGCCAAGCGTCCGGCGGAGTGAGCGACGGCACGGCGCCGCGAATGGTTTCCATCCTATCCAAGTGACCTCGACTCAGACTCTCCGATATCCCGGCAAATCTTTGATTTATCGTCGTTTAGCCGTTGCCGCTCCCTGGGCGCCGAGGGCCGTTTCCGGCTTCTCGCCGGTCGTTGCGATGAATGCCGAGCCAGTCAGCGGCGCATGCGCTGCCGGCACCCTAGTTCTGGCTTTGGCTTTGGCTCTGGCTCTGTTCCTGATGCTGCGTTCCACCGCCCTGCTGCGATTGTTCCTGTCGCTGTTCCTGTTCCTGGCGCTGCGTGCCCTGGCCCTGTCCTTGCTCCTGCTCCTGCCGCTGCGACTGGGACTGCCGCTGGCTGCCCTGCCCTTGCTCCTGTTCCTGGCGCTGCTCCTGCCGCTGCCGTTGACCCTGTCCGCTCTGTTCCTGACGCTGCCTCTGTTCCTGGCGCTGCTTCCCGGGTATCCACGGTTTACGCGGCTTTTCTTGCTCGACGGCGGGGGGCTTCACAGTGAGCGGCTGGCGTTCGAGGTCCTCCTGGATCGCCGCCGCGAGGCTGCAGCCGCCCCCCGCCCAGCCCAGCGCTCCGGACAGTCGTTGCCCACCGGAGAGGAAAGGCAGCGCTTGTGCATTGCCCAGTGATTTCAATGTATTGCGACTGACTCTTTTCGGATCGCTGATGCCGCCGCCCGGCTTGGCGACGACGCAGTCGCAGCGCTGCGTCAATTGCCGGCAGCCGCCGGCGCCGCAGAAATTGGCAGCACCGCTCAAAAGCACGACGGCGGTGGTGCCGTCGCGGCCGACATAAAAATCGAAGGCGGTACCGCGCACGCCGATCGTCCCGGCCGGCGTCACGATTTCATAGGCCGAGTGCCCGGACTTGCCGCTGATCCAGCGGAACGTGCCCTTGGCGGCCATGATCGTCAGCTTCTTCACCGACTTGGCGTCGTCATAGACGAACTTGTCGATGACCACCGACGAGCCCCAGCCGACCGCAAGCTTGGTGCCATCCTGGAAGACGAATTGGCCAAGACCGGACTTCGACGTCGAAATCCGCTCGTCCTTATAGACCGGGTCCTTGACCGCGATCGGACCGCGCGCGCCGCTGACCGCCGTCCGAATCTGCACCGCCTGGCCGACGGGTTCGGCGGCGATGGTCGGATTGTAGGTCATGGCGCAAAACGCGATGAGTGCGGCACCACGCAGGCAGAACATGGCACCCTCCAAAGCGCTATTGTTATCATGTGACCGGGATTTATGTCTTGTCGCCCAATCGGATAACGGTGCGGCCCGTCACAACCGTAAGAGTTAGGTCGTCATGGCCGCTTGCCCGGTCGTGGCCATTGGAGGCAAGCGGCGGCGTGCGGACAGGACCAAGCGCCCGGCGGCCTGCCGTTCGTCAGTCGTTGTGATGACTGCGCGCCTTCTGATGCCCCTTGTTCTGATGGTCGTTGGCGTGTTCGAGCACATCCTTGTGGTTGGCATCCTCGCCGCGGATATCCGGATGTTTCATCTCCCAGTGGCGATTGCGGTAGCCTTCTTCCTGCACGGGAGGTTTTTCCTCCGGCTTGTGCGGCTTCTCCTCGGGCTTCGGTTTTTCCTCGCGCGGCTTTTCTTGCTCGACGGCGGGGGGTTTCACAGTCAGCGGCTGGCGTTCGAGGTCCTCCTGGATCGCTGCCGCAAGGCTGCAGCCGCCCCCCGCCCAGCCCAGCGCTCCGGACAGTCGTTGCCCACCGGAGAGGAAAGGCAGCGCTTGTGCATTGCCCAGTGATTTCAATGTATTGCGACTGACTCTTTTCGGATCGCTGATGCCGCCGCCCGGCTTGGCGACGACGCAGTCGCAGCGCTGCGTCAATTGCCGGCAGCCGCCGGCGCCGCAGAAATTGGCAGCACCGCTCAAAAGCACGACGGCGGTGGTGCCGTCGCGGCCGACATAAAAATCGAAGGCGGTACCGCGCACGCCGATCGTCCCGGCCGGCGTCACGATTTCATAGGCCGAGTGCCCGGACTTGCCGCTGATCCAGCGGAACGTGCCCTTGGCGGCCATGATCGTCAGCTTCTTCACCGACTTGGCGTCGTCATAGACGAACTTGTCGATGACCACCGACGAGCCCCAGCCGACCGCAAGCTTGGTGCCATCCTGGAAGACGAATTGGCCAAGACCGGACTTCGACGTCGAAATCCGTTCGTCCTTGTAGACCGGGTCCTTGACCGCGATCGGACCACGCGCGCCGTTGACCGCCGTCCGGATCTGCACCGCCTGGCCGACGGGTTCGGCGGCGATGGTCGGATTGTAGGTCACGGCGCAAAACGCGATGAGTGCGGCACCACGCAGGCAGAACATGGCACCCTCCAAAGCGTTATTGTTATCACATTATGGGGATTTATGCTTGTCGCCCAATCGGGGTAACGTAACGGCACGCCACAACTGTAAGAGTTATGCCGGCGCGCGCAGCGGTTGAACGCTTGCAAGCCATGGGCGACCCCGTGCCACCGCCAGTTCGATCGATCGCCGCCGCGAATTGGACACCGACCTGCCTGCGAACCCGACGCCCCGCCTCTGCCTCTCGCCCACCATCTCGTAACCGCAGAGGCACGAACGTTGCTGTTTTGTACTCATTCTCCCCTTTTCTTTCCGGCGGACTCTCGCCATATTCCCCGGCATGACCAAAACTCCGAAAAATGCCCCGCCGAAACCCTCCACTCCGTCCGGTTTCGAGGAAGCGCCGCAGGCGCCGCTGTCAGGCACGCCGCTCAGCGGCAACGTCTCCGACTGGGTGAAGCAGCTCGAGGCCGAGGCGGAAGCCTCCGCCTTCGAAAGCCAGCGTGAGATCGCCTCCAAGGCCGGCAAGCACCGCAAGACGGTGGAGATCGCGGCCTCGAAGGCGGCCCGGAGCGAAGACAAGTCGGCCGAAGGCCGCAAGCCCGAACGGGTGTCCGAGCTGACGCGAGGCCCCCGCGGAGCAAAGGCGCAGAGCGCCGGCAGCGCGAGCGGAAGGACCTCGCGCGGCACCTCGATGGGCGGCTCGACCGACCCGAAGACGCGCGCCGCCGCCGGCCTCAATCCGGTCGCAGGCCTCGACGTGTCGCTGGAGGATGCCGACAAGCTGACCTCCACCTCCGGCGTCACCGCCACGGTGGAAGCGCTGGCGGCGTTGATCGAAAGCGGCAATCCGCTGTTCAAGGACGGCAAGCTCTGGACGCCGCACCGCCCGGCCCGGCCGGAAAAATCCGAAGGCGGCGTGCCGCTGACGATGGTGACCGACTACCAGCCCTCCGGCGACCAGCCGACGGCGATCGCCGATCTGGTCGAGGGCCTGTCCTCGGGCGAGCGCAATCAGGTGCTGCTCGGCGTCACCGGCTCGGGCAAGACCTTCACCATGGCCAAGGTGATCGAGGCGACGCAGCGCCCGGCCGTCATCCTCGCACCGAACAAGACGCTGGCCGCGCAGCTCTATTCCGAGTTCAAGAACTTCTTCCCGAACAATGCCGTCGAGTATTTCGTCTCCTACTACGACTATTACCAGCCGGAAGCCTATGTGCCGCGCTCGGACACCTATATCGAGAAGGAATCCTCGATCAACGAGCAGATCGACCGCATGCGCCACTCGGCGACGCGTTCGCTCCTCGAACGCGACGACGTGGTGATCGTCGCCTCGGTCTCCTGCATCTACGGTATCGGCTCGGTCGAGACCTATACCGCCATGACCTTCCAGATGAATGTCGGCGACCGGCTCGACCAGCGGCAATTGCTCGCCGACCTCGTGGCGCAGCAGTACAAGCGCCGCGACATGGATTTCCAGCGCGGTTCCTTCCGCGTCCGCGGCGACACGATCGAGATCTTCCCGGCCCACCTGGAGGATGCCGCCTGGCGCATCTCCATGTTCGGCGACGAGATCGACGCGATCACCGAGTTCGACCCGCTGACCGGCCAGAAGACCGGCGACCTGAAGTCGGTGAAGATCTACGCCAACTCGCACTATGTGACACCGCGCCCGACGCTGAACGGCGCCATCAAGGCGATCAAGGAAGAGCTGGCGCATCGCCTGGCCGAACTGGAAAAGGCCGGCCGCCTCTTGGAGGCGCAGCGGCTGGAGCAGCGCACCCGCTACGACGTCGAGATGCTGGAAGCCACCGGCTCCTGCCAGGGCATCGAGAACTATTCGCGCTACCTCACCGGCCGCCGCCCGGGCGAGCCGCCGCCGACACTGTTCGAATATATCCCCGACAACGCGCTGATCTTCATCGACGAGAGCCACGTCACCATTCCGCAGATCGGCGGCATGTATCGCGGCGACTTCCGCCGCAAGGCGACACTGGCCGAATACGGCTTCCGCCTGCCCTCCTGCATGGACAACCGGCCGCTGCGCTTCGAGGAATGGGACGCCATGCGCCCGGACACGATCGCCGTTTCGGCGACACCGGGCGCCTGGGAGATGGAACAGGCCGGCGGCGTCTTCGCCGAACAGGTCATCCGCCCGACCGGCCTCATCGATCCGCCGGTGGAAGTGCGCTCGGCCAAGACCCAGGTCGACGACGTGCTCGGCGAGATCCGCGAGACGGCGGCCGCCGGCTACCGCACGCTCGTCACCGTGCTCACCAAGCGCATGGCCGAAGACCTCACCGAATACCTGCACGAACAGGGCATTCGCGTGCGCTACATGCACTCCGACATCGACACGCTGGAGCGCATCGAGATCATCCGCGACCTGCGCCTCGGCGCCTTCGACGTGCTCGTCGGCATCAACCTCCTGCGCGAAGGCCTCGACATTCCCGAATGCGGCTTCGTCGCCATTCTCGACGCCGACAAGGAAGGCTTCCTGCGCTCCGAGACCTCGCTGATCCAGACCATCGGCCGCGCCGCCCGTAACGTCGACGGCAAGGTCATCCTCTATGCCGACACCATCACCGGCTCAATGCAGCGGGCGATGGAGGAAACCGGCCGCCGCCGCGAGAAGCAGATGGCCTATAACGAGGCCAACGGCATCACCCCGGAATCGGTGAAGGCGAAGATCTCCGACATTCTCGACTCGGTCTACGAGAAGGACCACGTGCGCGCCGACATTTCCGGTATCGCCGGCAAGGGTTTCGCCGACGGCGGCCACCTCGTCGGCAACAATCTGCAGGCGCATCTCAACGCGCTGGAAAAACAGATGCGCGACGCCGCCGCCGACCTCGACTTCGAAAAGGCCGCGCGCCTGCGCGACGAGATCAAACGCCTCAAGGCCGCCGAACTGGCTGCGATGGACGACCCGCTGGCGCGCGAAGAGGCAAAGGCTATCGAGGGTGGCAAGCGGTCCGGTAAGGGTTCGTCCGGGTCGATCTCCCCCCTTGTGGGGGAGATGTCCGGCAGGACAGAGGGGGGTAAGCCCTCCTCCTCCGGCAAGATACCCCCCTCTGCCCCTATCGGGGCATCTCCCCCACAAGGGGGGAGATCATCCGAGAGCTACTTCCAGAAACCCTCGCTCGACGACATGGGCCCGGGCACCGACACCGAACGCCCGCTGTTCCGCAAGCCCGACCTCGACGAGATGGGCCGCGACGTCGCCACCCCGGCCGGGGCGGACCGATCGCTGTTCCGCAAAAACACCCTGGACGAAATGACCGTCGGCCGCACCGAAAAGCCGGTGACCGGCCACGTCCCGGAAAAACCGATCCTCACCCGCGCCAAGCCGGGCATCGGCTCCTATGAGGACCCGGCGGAGGAAAAGCGGCAGAAGGGCCGAACGAAAGGCAAGACGGGGCGGCCGGGGCGGTGATCGTCGCCCTCGCGCCGCTGCGGCTGCCGTCCTTTCAGTCCCCCTAACGGGTAGAGCAAACGCATCTGCTCCAAAAACTCAGCCTGGCCGCCAAAACTTGGATGCCGAACGTGGATGGACTCGGACGATACTTTGCGAGCCCATTTGGCCGCGTCGTCGCCAATCGCCACGATCCGCCGCACCTCAACCAAGACGCAGAGTTCCTGCAAGAACGTAAATCCAACCTCAGCTTCTTCTCTCGTGTGATGACGGTTGCTAAGCGGATCCTCGCCACAATGGGGATGCAACGGAAAGACATTCCAGGTCATGATCGGCACATCGGCTCTATCCAATAGGCGAAAGATGTTCGATGCCGTTCGCTCCCTCACAGCGGGTGGTGGCTCGGCGAAGTGATTTCAGCTTCAGATGGGAAGCGTAAGTATCGAGGCAATATTCGTCGGTTAAGGCAATCCCCGTCCGGCGGCCACCTTTGTAACCCAAGTCCCGACCGACCCAGATGTCCACCGAAGGCGCCGAAGCGAGGGCGAGCAGGATCTGCGTAAGATTACTCCTCCGTATGTCGGGCGCCGATTGCTGGTCATGAACAGGACAAGTATCGGCATAGGGATTGAAGCAATTCTCAAACCTCACGTTTGAAACCCGCTCAACAAATCGCTCGATGGCGTTCATACCGAGCCCCAACCTGACGGCTCACCGCAAAGCCTACCGCGCGTCTTATCGGACGCGCAAAGGTCGCTGTGGCATTTTGAACTGCTGCTGTCCTTCAATCGGCCTAAAGGAAACATGCAGCAGCCGCTTTCATTTGGCAGCCAGCAATGATGTCCGAGCGCAAGCGACCCGGCAAGGGCGAGCCCAGCGCAATCTCCCCCCTTGTGGGGGAGATGTCCGGCAGGACAGAGGGGGGTAAGCCCTCCTCCTCCGGCAAGGTAACCCGCAACGTCGCGACACCTGCCGGCCGCACGTCGGACCAGTCTCTGTTCCGCAAGAACGCTCTGGATGAAATCAACGTCGGCCGTGCCGAAAAGTCGGTGGCTGGCCAGCCCGGAGAAACCGATCCTCAGCTGAAACACTCAACGGCGATGCCTTCTGTTGAGACGACCTCAATAGCAGCTATCATAATAGTTTAAGAAATTCCACATCGGGCACGAGACGTCATACCAGCGCGCCAAATAATACACCCCAAAAATAAATGGAGATGACGTAAACGAAATCGACAAATACAGAGTAATACCATCAACGCAATAATTTGGATATAATATTGCAACATTCAAAATAACAAAACATACTATACCGAATGCGGCGTTTATCGCTATAAGCAAGGAATTTAACCTACTTAGGCGATCCAGTGAGAACTTGAATTTAGTCAATTTATTGCTCACATCCAAGAACGCTAGTCGATCGACTTTTATACCATTCTTCCCCAATATCCTTCGCCCCTCTTGTAATGTCTTGGCATTCCTGGATTCTATAACTTGTGATAGAATCGGGTACGCCAACGCTATACCTATCGTCGTGGCGTAGCTGGTTTGAAGCGTGGATAACGTTAGACTTGAGCACGATTGAAGCAATGCCATTCAATTCCACCACGTTAGACTCAATTATTACTGCTCGGGGCCTTACGCCAAAAGAGGCAGCGGCCGCCGCCGCAATGAGCCCGAAAAAATTACAAGAGACTTTGCAAGGCGACAATGTTCCGAGCACAATTCAGATACTGAAGCTCGCCAACCGCTTGGCGGTTCCAGCGTATGCTTTCTTCCTTTCGTCTTACGAAATTGCCCCTTCAGAGATCATTGATTTTAGAGCTGCCAAGCCGCACTCACTAAAATATGGAAAAGACACGAGCCGCTTTAGCTCGCTTTTCGCTACAAGAGATTTTCTAGCGGATTTGTACAAACGCTTAGGATGGGATGCTCCACAATACCTCTACCAGATTGACGCTGAAGAAAATCCGGAGCAATTCGCCGCATCAGTTGCGAAAATGCTGGATATTGAAACGTTAAGATCTAGCACGGATTCAAAATCTCAATTCTACAAAATGCTTAGAAATTCAATAGAAGATCTTGGTATTTACGTTATTCAGGACCATAATTTTTCAGACAAGATAGATGGGTTTGCGATATACCATACCAGTTTCACGTCAAATCTGATATTCGTTAATTCGGCCAAAAGAAACCATGGCGCCAGAACATTCACTCTAGCTCACGAGTTAGCTCACATATTTGGCAAGAGATCGGCTCTTACGAATAACTATGAATTCGACAACGATGTTGAAAAATTTTGCAACGAGTTTGCGTCGGCGTTACTCATCCCCCGAGATCGACTTATTAAGGAAATCGAAACCAATCGATACTCGTTCAAAGACTACGAATGGACTGTCAGATCGGCTGACAAACTATCAGAACACTTCAAAACTAGTATTAGCGCAATGTTAGTTAGGCTCGCAAAGCTTGGCTATGCCAAGTGGGAATACCAGAAGGAATTTAGCAAAGGCTTCGGAAGCAAAAGCTATGCTGATAGCGTAAAGCCGCAATCTTTTGGTGGGCGTAACGGACCGGCGCCTGGTGTTGTAGATTTGGCATACTTGGGCACAAGAGCAGTTTCGGTGATAACTTCGGCTTTAGCGGCCGGATTAACTTCAAGCTATGAGATATTCGAGCAAACAGGTTTATCGAAGAAGCGGATCGAGGGACTGACGGCAGTCGCACGGGAGAAAGAGTTAGTACGTGGAGTCTCGAATGTCGTCGCTTCTTGAGTTTCACATGGCAGATATTCTGGCCCAAGCAATCGACGCTCACGGCGCGTGTGGTCATCAATGCATGGCACAACAGCCTTTCGGGCTGTGTGAGGTTGAAGACCGGAAGCTGCAGAGATTCGATCCGGAAGGACACGCTAAGCTTCATAAACTCGGCTTCGTGCATCATCAAATAGAAATTGAAGATATTGACCTCGTTGCCTCACTTGTAACGGCGCTCCACAATGCACAGATAGTCGACATGACGAAAGATAATGAGCATCTCTACAAGCATGCAATCGCGGTTCGCGTAGATAAGTCGTAAGCGCGAAATTCCCCGCACCTGTTCATAGACGTGGCAGTGAGGGAGTCTGTGTCCACAACGGAGACTGTGGACACAATGACATTGGATGGCGCGGGAAGATCAGGGCCGCTTCGAGTGGTTCGGGTTCTTGGCAACGGGAAGCGACGATTTGATCCGGTTGAGAAGGAGTGCTTGGTCGATGCGGCCCTTGAGCCGGGAGTATCGATTGCAGGACTTGCGCTGGCGCACGGGGTCAACGCCAATCAGTTGCGCAATTGGGTGGCGCTACGGCGACGCCGGCAAGCGAGCGAGAAGGAATTGACGGTTCTGCCGAACAGCGCGCCGCCGGCCTTCGTTCCGGTGGTTGCGGCCGCGCCGATTGCGCGACCGCCGGCTCCGTCGGCTCGGCCGACATCGCCACGGGTGCGGTTGAGGGCGTCGCTACCGAACGGTGTGCGGCTTGAGCTTGAAGATGCGGATGCTGAGGCTCTGTCGGCGATGATCGAAGCGTTGGGGCGTTGCGATGTTCCGGCTGGCTGATGATCTGCGCGTCTATCTTCACCGGGAGCCGATCGACTTTCGTGCGGGGATCAACAGCCTTGCGATCCTGGTGGAGCAGTCAATGGGCCTCAACCCGTTCGAGCGCGCGGTGTTCGCCTTCTGCAATCGTCGCAGAACCCGGATGAAATTGCTGTTCTTCGATCGGTCTGGCTTTGTGCTCGTGTTGAAGGCGCTGACGGAAGACAAGTTCCGCTGGCCCAAGCGGCAGGAGGCGGTGGTGGCGCTCGACGCCGAACAACTGCACTGGTTGCTCGACGGCATTGATCTCGACGCGATGGTGCGCCATCCGGTGCGGCAATATGAATTTGTCGGCTGAACTTTGCCGTTGACGTAAGGGAACGGCTCAGATTCAAGACTATGATGACTCGAGCCGGCACCCTTGATGTTGCGGAATTGATGGCGCTTTTGGCGGCGAATGCTGCCGAAATCGCCGCGCTGAAGGCCGAGAAGGATATCCTTGCGCAGCGCGTCTTCAAGCTTGAGGAAGAACTGGCGCTGGCGCAGTTGCATCGTTTTGCGCCTCGCAGCGAAAAGCACATGGATCGCATCTTCAACGAAGCCGAGCAGGCTGCCCTTGAGGGGGACGAGGACAGCGAAGACGCCGATGATGCCGTCGCTCTACCGGACACGGGATTGGCGGAGATCGAAAAGCCGGAGGGCAAGAAACCCGGCCGCAGGCCGTTGCCGGCGAACCTGCCGCGCCAGCGCGTCGAGTATGACCTTGCCGACGACCAGAAGGTCTGTCCGTGCTGCAGCCACCCGATGCATCGCATGGGCGAGCTCGTTACCGAGCAGCTTCACATCGAGGTGAAGGCCACGGTTCTGCAGAATGCGCGGTTAAAGTATGCGTGCCGACACTGCGACCGCACCGGGATCAGCACGCCTGTTATCATCGCGCCGATGCCGAAGCAGCCGCTGCCGGGCAGTATCGCCACGGCCTCGACGCTGGCCTTCGCGCTCGTTCATAAATATGTGGACGGCACGCCGCTCTATCGTCTGGCGCAAGCCTTCGAGCGCGCCGGGGTTCCTGTCAGCCGCGGCGCTTTGGGTCATTGGGTGATCGGTTCGAGCGAGAAGCACTTGTCTCGTATCTATGACACGCTGAAGCTGCGGCTTCGATCACAGACCGTCATCCACGGCGACGAGACCACAGTCCAGGTGCTGAAGGAAGCGGGCAAGGAAGCGACCAGCACGTCGTATATGTGGGCCTTTCGCAGCGGCGAGGACAGCAAACACCCGATCGTGCTGTTCGATTATCAGCCCGGCCGCGGGCAGGAGCATCCGCAGGCCTTCCTTGGCGACTACCGCGGCATCCTGATGAGTGACGGTTATCAGGCCTGGCGCACGTTGAAAGGCGCCACGCATGTCGGCTGCATGGCCCATGCCAGGCGGAAGTTTGTCGATGCTCTCAAGGCGCGCAAGAAACCCGGCGGGCCGCCGGCACAAGCCATCAAGTTCTTCGACCAGCTCTACCGAATTGAAAGGCAGGTGCGGGACGAGAGGCCGGATGACGGTGAACCACAGGCCGACTACATGCGGCGCTTTCGCCAGAAACACAGCGTCCCAGTCCTGAACGCCCTCAAGGCGTGGCTCGACGCGATCGCTCTAAAGGTCGTGCCCGACACCAAGCTTGGCGACGCCGTCTCCTATACGCGCAATCAATGGGAATATCTGACCCGCTATACCGACGACGGTAGGATGCCGATTGATAACAATTTACTCGAGCGCGACATTAGAATTTTTGCCACTGGGCGAAAATCGTGGTTGTTCAGCGACACCGTCGATGGAGCCAAGGCCAGCGCCGTCATCTATAGCCTGATGTTGACCTGTCGCGCCTGTGGCGTCGAACCATTCGCGTGGTTGCGGCACGTTCTCACCGAATTGCCGCAGCGTCCCGACAACGCCGACATCGACGACCTGCTACCATTCAACTTCAAAAAGCAGCCTGCCTGACCGCCGGCTCAAGCCGCCTAATAACGCGCACCGAAATGAGCGCTTACGATAAGTCGATGCTAATTGCAAATGGCTTCTTCAATACAAGTGAAACCGTCGCGATATCGAAGAAGTTTGGGCATAAATATCTCTGCTATTGAAGTCGCAATTCTGAGAATGGCTGGAAGCCCGCCTCGTTGTAAGCTGGGTCGACCCTTGCCGCCTCCCCCATTCCCCGCTACAACCGCCGCATGATCAACACCGCGCTCATCGCTGCCATCTATTATGCGACGTCTCCATAGGGAGCGGTGCGTTTCGATCATGCCTTGAAACAAGCCGCCGTCAGGCGGCTTTGTTTTGTTCAGTGCTCCCTGGCGGCAAAGCCATGGAGAGCCCCGATGTCACTTCGCAGGCTCCGAACCGCCGCCTTCATTCACCCGCTTTAGCACGCCCACCCGAACCTTGCCGTCGGTGTAATAGGGATCGCCACCGCCGTTGCGGCCGGCTTTCGTGGCGCCGATGCCGGGCATCTCATAGGTCCGCGACACCTGCCCGGCCTTATCGAGGTCGCCGATCACCAGGTCGCGTTCGGCGTCGAGATCGGGACCGATGTGGTGGGTGATCTGGCCGGTGTCGTGGCTCAGGCCCACGCCGCGGTCGAAGCTCGCCGAACCGAGCCAGAGCGGGCCATTGCCCTCCACGGGCTTGGCCGTCTGCCAGAAGCGCACATGGTTGCGCTGGTCGGCACTGCGGCCCACCGGTTTCTCGAAGGCCAGATCCTGCTTGCGCCCCTCGTAGAACAGCGGACTGACGGGCGCATCGAGATCCGGACGATCGAGCACAACGCTGAGGCCGATATCGACGGAGGACCGCAGCGTGACCTTGTCGGCGGCGTCCCAGCCGGCCGCGGCGAAGGCGCGGATGACCTGCTCCTTGGAGCCTACCAACCCGACATTGATCGGATCACCGGGAATGCCTTGCTCCGTGGATGTCACCATGGGATTGAGCGGAACCTTCCGCCTGGAATCGTGGAACACCCAGAGCTCCGGGACCAGAAAGTAACTGACAGCGAGATAGGCGGCGATAACGATCGCCAGAAGGAGAAAGGCAGCGCGCATGTGCGAGCGGCGGCTCATGTCACTCTCCTTCGCTTCAGACCATGGCTGAGATCCCGGCCCCAGGGACCGACGGAGACTATGACACCGATGGAGGCGGCTGCACAGAGGCGCCGGGTAGGCGTACGCTGGTGACAGCGGGGCCCGCGAACCCGGCCGCGTGTTCGGCACGCGGCCGTCGTCATCGTCGTGGCTCGCTTACCCAAGGAAACAATTGAGACGGCAGCGCCCTACTCCGCCGCGTGCGCCTTCACCTCCAGCGCCTCCAGTTCGTAGCTGTACCCTTCCAGCATCTCGTAGGCCTGCTCGATCGTCTTGATCTGCTCGTCGGTGTTCTTGATCGCCTCGGCGATCGACCGCGAGCGGGCGCGCAGCATCGAACCGAGCACGTCGGTTTCCGGCCGGCGGCCGAGGCGGTCCAAGTGCTTGCGCACGCGGGCGCGGTGGCGCTCGAGCTCGAGGATATGGAAGCGGCTCTTGACGATATCGTCGGAGAGCTTGCGCCGCATGGCGGCGACCGGATCGAAAGTGCCCGGCTCGCGCTCGTCGAGGATGAACTCGTTGACCAGCGTCTCCAGCATCATCAGGCCCTTGAGGTCGCGCGGATCGGCGAGTTGGGGATCGTAGCCGGTGTCGTCATAGACCTTGCGGCGGACCGGATCCTTCAGCAGTTCATAGGCCACCTGCAGCCGCGCAAACTGTTCGGGATCGCCGCCGGAATCCGGATGCGCCGATTTCGCCGCCTTGCGATAGGCGCTGCGGATCGCCTGATTGTCGGCGTCGCGTTCCAGTCCAAGCAATTCGTAAGGGTCGATCACGCTTTCCCTCTCCGTATGTCACTCCCGCCGCCCGGCAGAGCCGGCCGGCGCATTCTCTGGGCTTCATATCGCCCCGTCGTCCGGCCAAGGCGACAAAGTCGTCCGGCCGTTTCCGCCGTTCGTCCGGCTCCGGCAAAACTTCGCCCTGCCGTGTGACGATCAATCACCCTTTGCGGGCGACAGTCGTCCAGGGCGGTCGCCCTTCGTCCGATCCGCACGCGCCGTCATCGGCCACCCGAAACGGCGCGCCGCCCCGACCCCTTGGCTACGCCATCGTGAGCGAAGACGAAACCAACCTTCGGTAAAGCCTGCGCGTTATCCCGGAAATGCGCAAGCCTTATCCGGGGGATGCGAAAGCCTTACCCCGAGAGCCAAGCCTCCGGCGCGAAGCCACGGCGCCACGACACCTCCGCCGGGATCCGCGAGCGGCCCTTCGGCGGCGCGCACGTTCGGTCGAGCTCGGGACGAAATTGTGTCGAGAAACGGACCGTCCCCGATTTTTCTGCCTGGCGGCGAATGGGAGCGGCGAGAACCGGCCAAAGCCTTGCAAAGACAGACGCTCCGCGCCTTCCTGCGGCGTATAAGGTGCTTGCCTTTTTCTGCAAATCCTGTCACTTCTTGCGCCGTTCGGGCGATTTCAATCCCGGAGACTGGACTTTCACCTGCGCCCGGCTCCGGCCGGGACCGCCGGCATCGGCACCGTAGACGTCTTTTCCCCGATATCGTGACCACTCGACGCCTTTCCGCTTGCAAGCGGAAGACGACATGCCCACATCCCCCAGGGGGCGCGGGCAACGCAATTTGACTGAAGGAAAAGGACTTCTTCCATGGCCACCAAGGGCACCGTAAAATTCTTCAACCAGGACAAGGGCTTCGGCTTCATCACGCCGGAAGGCGGCGCGAAGGACGTGTTCGTACACATCTCCGCCGTTCAGGCCGCTGGTCTCGCAACCCTCAAGGATGGCCAGCAGGTCACCTTCGACACCGAGCCGGACCGCATGGGCAAGGGCCCGAAGGCCGTCAACATCCAGGCTGCCTAAGCCGGATCGTCCAGTCGGACATTCATTTGGAAACGGCGCTCCGCAAGGGGCGCCGTTTTCGTTTGGGGGTCGGTAGAAAGCGGGTTCGCAACGACTCCACACTCTCCGTCATGCTCGGGCTTGACCCGAGCATCCAGAACCGAGCTTCCAACTGAGACGGATGGTCGTGCGTTTCTATCGCATGCCAATGGATCCTCGGGTCAAGCCCGAGGATGACGAGTCGTGAGGTTTGCGCCCATACCTCAGGCGCCAGCCGCGCCCTACTCCGCCGCCTGTTTCGCCGCCGTCGCCTCGAACACGGCATCGAAGGCAGCGTGGATCACCTCCGGCCCGGCGCCCTTGCGGGTGGCATCGGCCGAAAGAAGCTGGCGATAGCGCCGCGCCCCCGGCCAGCCCTGGAACAGGCCGACCATGTGCCGCGTCACATGAATCAGCCGCCCGCCATTGGCGATATGGGCGCCGGCGTAGTCGGCCATTGCGTCGCGCACATCGACCCAGAAATCGAGATCGAGGCGATGGCCGCGCTCGGAGAACGCACCGGCTTCCTGTGCCCGCGGCGCCGCCCCCGTCAGCGGATGCGGGAAATGCCCGTCGGCCGCCGTCAGCATGGCGCTGTCGTGATAGGCCGCACGGCCGAGCATGACGCCATCCAGGTGCCGCACCTGCTCAAGCGCCTGACTCAAGGTCTGAATACCGCCATTGATGCCGATGAAAAGATTGGGATTTTCCTGTTTCAACCGGTGCACGAGACCATAGTCGAGCGGCGGGATCTCGCGGTTTTCCCTGGGGCTCAAGCCCTGCAGCCAGGCCTTGCGCGCATGCACCCAGACGGCATCCGTGCCGGCCGCGACAACCTGTGCCACGAGCGTCCTCAGCGCCACTTCCGGATCCTGGTCGTCGACGCCGATGCGGCATTTGACCGTGACCGGAATCCTGACCGCCGCCTTCATCGCCGCAACGCAGGCCGCCACCGTCTCCGGCTCCTGCATCAGGCAGGCGCCGAACGTGCCGGACTGCACCCGATCCGACGGGCAGCCGACATTCATGTTGATCTCGTCATAGCCGAAGTCCTCGGCAATCTTGGCCGCCTCCGCCATCTTCCGCGGATCGTTGCCGCCGAGCTGCAGCGCAACCGGATGCTCCGAGAGATCGAAGCCGAGCAGCCTCTGCCGGTCGCCACGCAGGATCGCCTCGGCAACGATCATTTCCGTATAGAGCAGCGCACGCTGCGACAGGCGCCGCGCAAAGAACCGGTAGTGCCTATCGGTCCAATCGATCATCGGCGCCACGGCAAAGACCGGTGCGTTGAAATAGTGGCGATTGCCCGGGTTTCCGGGCTGTGCGCGGCCGTCTGCCATGCTCGGTCAACTCTCGTCATTCTGGCTGTGCGCGCCGGTGCCACAATGTAGCACTCGCGGCAGATCTGCTGCAGTGGCGCCGCCCGGCGCCAAAGCTCCCTGCGGGACGGCGCCTTATACAGCGTAAAACCTGAGAATGCGAGATGGCGTTCCCATGCCGGAATCGGCATTCGTTCAACGTTCGCGGTGTCGCCGACGTGCCGATGCGGGCGTTGAGCCAGGGCCAGAAGGCGGCGAGCATCTCGCCTGTGCAGCGAAATTGCACAACGCTCCGGTAATCCCCGAGCCCACCTCGACGGGCCAGAGGCCATGGTTTCCCTTTTGTTAAGCAGAATCGCCGATTGTCCCGCTTCGACATGATCGTCGTCGGAGCGAAACCATGAGCTACGATTGGAGCGGCGCACGGCGCCGGCGAACAATAGCGACCGTCATAGGTGCAGCAATCGTCCTTGCAGCGCTGGCTGCCACGGTCGCTGCGGCGGTGGCCGGCAACTTCTTCTGAAGGCTGCCCCGCGCGCCTGCGTTCAGCGGGGTTGACAGGTGCCCCTGGAGGCGATTACAGCGCCGCGCGTTACTGCATGTCTCCATAAATCGACCTCGATTTAGAGGACCAAGGCGTGCAGCAAATCAAAGTGCTGCAGCGACCTTTGCACGTCTGATTGGACGCGCGGCGCTGTGGTTTGACCCGCGGAAGCCCTGGCTCCTGCAACGTTGCCGACAGAAACAAGGACGGACGGCATGAAACGCGCGATCGCGGCACTGCTCACGCTTCTACTGGCCGGATGCCAGTCGATGGAGTTGGAGGCGCCTGAGGTCGCAACACCGAGACCTGCCGCCCCCTCGGTGCCGACGCTGTCCGGCGACGCGCTGCAGGCCTTCCTCGTCGGCAAGACGCTGCGCTACAATCTCAACGGTGTCGCCTCCACCTTTTTCGCCGACGGCCGTTACGGCTATCGCGACTACGAAGTGCGTGATGGCGGAACCTACACGATCACCGGCGACGAGGTCTGCATCACCTTCGAGGACGGCGGTCGGCGTTGCGACCAGTACGCGCTGATCGGCTCCGACTATTACCGCATCGAAGAAGGCGGCCGCCGCACCAAGGTCGACCGCGTCGTACCGGCGGCCTGACCGACAATCTCCTACTGCATGTCTCCTTAAATCGACCTCGATTTAAGGACAAAGACATGCAGCAAATCAAAGTCTACAGCGACCTTTGCGCGTCTGATTAGCCGCGCGGCGCTGTGTCGCCAGGCCGACAGACCCCTCATTCCCAAGGGGTTCAATTCGGCGCCGTTCTGCCATAGTGCGTGCCGGGGAACTCGGTGCTGCGGGAGGAACAGGTGGCCCCTTTGCGAGCGACGCAATGCCTTGCCCTGTCGAAGGGCGACATGGAGCGGCTGCAGCGTGTCTTCGACGAACTCTGCCTTGAACAGGGCTGGGCGCGCGACGGCGAACGGGCACGCCGCCAAGCCCGAATGCTGATCGACGACTATCTCGCCGGCAACACCGACGAGATGCGCCTGCTCGTTGCCGGGCGCGCCTTTGCCGAGCGCCTGCAGCGCGACGCCTCCTGCTAGGCTTGCGCCTACCGCCGGTGCTTGCATCCGGCCGCACAACACGGAAAAGCTGCTTACAAATCCGTCCTCCTGCGCTACATTAGCAAGATCGACTGCCGACGCCACTTGAGAGGAGCCAGGGGCCGACAGCCGCAATGCCGATGTTCATTGAGGTGATCTCGAGGAGGAGACGCATGCAATTAGTCTGGAAACAGCCGATCGAGCTCGACTTTGTTGGCGGTGTTTGCCGCACCGTCAAAGGCCCCTCAGACGCGCTCGCCTGCCTTGCCGACCATTGGCCCCGCCGGGGGCCGTTCTATGTTGCTGCCCGCAGTGCTTGCCGCGCCGCGATCGAAGGTCGCCGCACGGCCGAGGAGGCGCGAAAGCTGTTCATCTCGGCAGCCGAGGAAGCCGAACTGGGCACGCACTGAGGCGCATTCGCGCCGGACTGGATCTCGCCGCCTCCGGGTGGCGAACGCTCGCCAGCGGCGGGCGCAAACTACCGTTTTTTTCGTTGAAGCCGCATAGCCGATGACAAGAGAGGGATGGCTCAGATATTGAGCATTTGCTCAAGAACTGCATCGTTTCGGCGCATTATCGCCCAAACACGCATGATTTTTCCAGAAACGGCCCGATTTCTGTCGTGAAGCCTTCATTTCTCTGGCCTATATTCTGAGGTGCCTCACAAAAACCAATTTCGGAGCGCTTAATCCCCATAAGGGAATTCAAAAAAACGATACACGGGAGAGAACATATGAGCGAGAGCAATCTCTATCGCATCGTTGAAGTCAGCGTGAAGCGTGAAGGTGGCCGCCGTGACGTCGGCATCATGACCGTGCGCCAGGCCCTTGAGCTTCCCCAGGTCCCCAGTCTTGAATACAGCCATCCTGAGCTCAATTCGCGCTCGGACGGCCGGTTCCTGACCCGAGATCAGCTTCAGGCCTACGCACAGTGCGCCTGAGTTTGCCGCTCACGGCAGCCTCTCGGATGCCGTGATCCCGCGCGCCCGTCCGGGCGCGCCCATGCCGCTCCCCTCACTCGATCCTTCGTCTTATTTTTCTACGGATCGATTCCGATTCGCGCATTTATGCAGTAACGTCCGGATTCTTCTCCGTCTCGCTTGAAACCGCAATCGGCCGACGGCGAGCGTACACGAAATGCGCGGCAACCTTCCTGTCGCTTGAGACAGATGGACGCCCAAGACCGGACGATCATGGAAACAATCATCCCTCCCCCGCTTCCCGTTCTGCTGCCGATATCCGGCAGCCTGGTCGGCTTTCCGGTTCGCCGGGTTTACTGCGTCGGCCGCAACTATGCCGCCCATGCGATCGAGATGGGTCACGACCCGGATCGCGAGCCGCCGTTCTTCTTCCAGAAGAATCCGGACAACCTGCTTGCTGCCGGCAGCGCCTTCCCCTATCCGCCGCTGACCGCCGACGTCCATCACGAGGTCGAACTCGTCGTGGCGCTGAAGCGCGGCGGCACCGACATCGCCGTCGAGGACGCGCTGGATTGCGTCTACGGCTATGCCGTCGGCATCGACTTCACCCGCCGCGACCTGCAGGCCGAGGCCAAGAAGGCAGGGAAACCCTGGGCGGCAGCCAAGGCCTTCGAACATTCCGCCCCGATCTCGGCGATCACGCCGGCCGAAGCGATCGGCCATCCGGTCAACGGCAATATCTGGCTGAAGGTGAATGGCGAACTGCGCCAGCAGGGCGATCTCGACCAGATGATCTGGAAGGTGCCGGAGATCATCGCCGAGCTCTCCAAGCTGTTTACGCTGGCCCCCGGCGACGTCATCATGACAGGCACGCCGTCGGGCGTCGGTGCCGTGGCGCGCGGCGACGAGGTCACCTGCGGTGTCGACGGCGTCGCAGCCCTTGCCGTGCACGTCCTTTAGGGGAACCGTGCCGGGAACGGCGTGAATCGCCGTTCCCGGCCTTGCATCACTTCAGACGACAGGAAGGATATCTGCCGATGCCGCTTTATGCCCTTGGATCGCTTCGCCCGCAGACTCCATCGGACGGGAGCTACTGGGTGGCGCCGGACGCGAATGTCATCGGCCAGGTCGAGATCGGCGACGAGGTCGGCATCTGGTTCGGCGTGACGCTTCGCGGCGACAACGAGCCGATCCAGCTCGGCGCCCGCACCAACATCCAGGAAAACGTCGTCATCCACGTCGACCCCGGCTTCCCGGTGACGATCGGCGAAGGCTGCACCATCGGCCATGGCGCCATCATCCATGGCTGCACCATCGGCGACAATTCGCTGATCGGCATGGGCGCGACCGTGCTCAACGGCGCCAAGATCGGCCGCAACTGCCTTGTCGGCGCCAATGCGCTGGTGACCGAAGGCAAGGAATTCCCCGACAATTCGCTGATCGTCGGCGCGCCGGCGAAAGCGATCCGCACGCTGGACGATGCCGCCGTCGAGGGCCTGAAGCGCTCGGCAGCGCACTACGTGAAAAACTGGCGGCGCTACGCCGCCGACCTCAGCCGGCTGGATTGAAAGCCAAGCTGCTCCAGGAAGGCGGCTTCGTCCCGGCCGAGGCGACCGAACTTACGCGCAGCTCTGGCAATGGCCGCGGATCTCGATCGTCGTCTTCTCGGTCTTGAAGTTCTGCGCTCGCGTCAGCGCCGAAAGCCGCTGCTCGATCGCCGCATCGTGGAACTCCGTCACCTGGCCGCAGCCTTCGCAGATGGTGAAGGCGGTGACGCCATGGTCGTGCTCGTGATCATGCGGGCAGGTGCAGGCGACAAAGGCGTTCAGGCTCTCCAGCCGGTGCACGAGGCCGTATTCCAGCAGCTTGTCGAGCGCGCGATAGACCTGCAGCGGCGCGCGAAAGCCATGGTCGCGCAGCTTGTCGAGAATGGTATAGGCGCTCATCGGCCCTTCGGAATGGCTGAGCGCATCCATCACCAGCGTCTGGTTCTTGGTCAGTAGCGGGGTAGCCATCAGTGGTGTCCTCCGGGCGTGGAATGATGCGCTGCCTCGATCGGGCGGCGGCCGATCGGCAGCAGACTCAGAGCGAAAAGCCCAACCGCGGCAACGACGATAGACGGACCCGACGGCGTATCCCAGTGCAGCGAACCGAAAAGTCCGCCCGTGACGGCGAGCGCACCGATGACGGAGGCAAGCACCGCCATCACCTCCGGCGAGGTCGAGAAGCGCCGTGCGGTCGCGGCCGGAATGATCAGCAGCGAGGTGATCAGGAGAATGCCGACGATCTTCATGGCGATCGCGATCACCAGCGCCATCAGCAGCATGAAGAAGAGCCGCGCGCGCTCGGGCTGCAGCCCCTCCGCCTCCGCCAGCTCCGGATTGACGGTGGAGGCCAAGAGCGGCCGCCAGAGATAGACGATCGCGAAGACGACGAGGATGCCGCCGCCCCAGATGATGTCGATGTCGGATTCGGTCACCGCGAGGATGTCGCCGAAGAGGAAGCCAACGAGATCGATGCGCACCCAGGTCATGAAGGCGACGATGACCAGGCCGAAGGACAGCGCCGAATGGGAGAGGATACCGAGCAGCGCATCGGTCGACAGCGCGCCGCGCCGCTGCAGGAAGAGCAGCAGCACCGAGACGACAGCGGCAACGATGAAGACGCTGAGCATCAGGTTGAGTTCGAGCAGCAGCGACAGCGCCACGCCGAGCAGCGCCGAATGCGCCATGGTGTCGCCGAAATAGGCCATGCGCCGCCAGATGACGAAGCAGCCGAGCGGCCCGGCCATGACGGCGATGCCGACGCCGGCGATCAGCGCGCGCACGAAGAAATCATCAAGCATCGCGCTTCTCCTTCTGCTCATAGCCGTGCAGCCGCGTATGGTGGCCGCAGCCGCAATCCTCGCCGTGGTCGTGCACGTTTTGCTGGTCGTCGTGATGGTGGCCATCGCCCGGGAAGCAATGTTCGGTGATCGACCCGTCCGCATGCAGCACGCGACCATCAGGCAGATGCGTGTGGTCATGGTGATGGCTGTAGACCGCAAGCGTATTGGCCGCCCGCCGTCCGAAGAGCCTCTGGTATTCCGGGCTCTGGCTGACGGCCTGCGGCGTGCCGCGGCAGCAGACATGTCCGTTCAGGCAGACGACGGTGTCGGTTTCCGCCATGACGATATGCAAATCATGCGAGATCAACAGGATGCCGCAGCCGGTACGGTTGCGGATCTGCTTGATCAGTTCGTAGAGCGCGATTTCGCCGCTGAAGTCGACGCCCTGTACCGGCTCGTCGAGCACCAGCAGGTCCGGCTTGCGGGCAATGGCGCGCGCCAAAAGCGCCCGCTGGAACTCGCCGCCCGAAAGATGCTGCACCTCTGACTTGGCGAGATGCAGCACGCCGGTCGCCGCCAGCGCCTCCTCGATTTCCCGGCCCCTCAGCGGGCCGGTCAGCGTCATCAGCCGCTCCACAGTCAAGGGCAGCGTCCAGTCGACGGCGAGCTTCTGCGGCACATAGCCGACCTTGAGGCCCGGCTTGCGCTCGACATAGCCCTCGTCCGGCTTCAGCACGCCGATCGCCGTCTTCGCCGTCGTCGATTTGCCCGATCCGTTCGGTCCGATCAGCGTGACGATCTCGCCAGGGCTGATCGAGAACTCGACGCCGCGCACCAGCCAGCGGCCATTGCGGCTGACGCCGGCATTGCTGAGATTTACCAGCGGCAGCGTTTCTGGGGAGCGGAAGTTCAGCATGAAAAAATTCCGGGTTGATGGTTGCCACTGGCTATCGCACACGTTATAGCATAACGCAATTGATGTAATAACATTACATAACCACTTCAAGGGCCATCACTGGCCTGCTGGAGTGAAAGCTTTGCATGCCCGAAGCGTGCCTGGTCGATGCGGCCAGAGGCGCCATTCAAGCCCGGAGAACCCGATGAAATCGACATCCGCCCTGCTCTTTGCCTCCACCATGCTGCTTGCCGCACCCGCTGCGGCGGCCGGACCCAATGTGGTGGTTTCGATCAAGCCGATCCACTCCCTCGTCGCCTCGATCATGCAGGGAGTCGGCGAGCCGTCGCTGATCGTCGAGGGCGCCGCCTCTCCCCACACCTACAACATGAAGCCCTCGAACGCCTCGGCCCTGCAGGCGGCCAAGGTGGTCTTCTGGGTCGGCCCGGGCCTCGAAGCCTTTCTCGACAAGCCGCTCGATGCACTCAGCGACGGCGCCAAGGTGGTGGAACTCAGCGATGCGCCGGGGATCGAGAAGCTGAAATTCCGCGAGGGCGGCGCCTTCGAAGCCCATGACGACGAGGACCATGGTGATGAAGGGCACGGCGAAGAAGGGCACAAGCATGCCGAGAGCGAAGCGGAGCACGACCATGCAGCGGCGCCGGAGGCCGCAGGCGCTGAAGAAGGCCACGATCACGATCATGACCACGGCCACGGCGATACCGACATGCACATGTGGCTCGACCCGATGAATGCGAAGGCGATGGCCGCCGAGATCGAAAAGACGCTCGCCGAAGCCGATCCGGACAATGCCGACGCCTACAGGGCCAATCTCGAGGCATTGAACAAGCGGCTGGACGCGCTCGACGCCAAGCTGACGGAGACCGTGGCGCCGGTGAAGGACAAGCCCTTCGTCGTTTTCCACGACGCCTACCAGTATTTCGAGCACCGCTACAAGGTCCGCGTCGCCGGCTCGATCACCGTCAGCCCCGAGGTGCTGCCAGGCGCCGAGCGGCTCTCTGAGATCCATGCCAAGATCAGGGAATTGGGGGCAACGTGCGTCTTTGCCGAGCCGCAGTTCGAGCCGAAGCTGATCAACGTGGTGATCGAAGGAACGCCGGCGAAATCCGGCACGCTCGACCCGGAAGCCGGAACGCTCGACGCCGGCCCGGATCTCTACTTCCGGATGATGGAAGGTATCGGCACGTCGCTCAAGACCTGCCTCGCCTCGGCAAGCTGACCCTTCCTCCCAGGACGGGTTGGGCGGGCGTTTGCGCCCGCCGTCCCCTCCTGCCATCCCTCCCTCCTTGCGTCATGCTCGGGCTTGCCCCGAGCATCCACGCCCGCGGGCGAGAGGGAGACTGCCCTATGGTATCGCACCCGTCGGCTGGATCCTCGGGTCAAGCCCGAGGATGACAAGAGGAAAGGTCAACCACAGGCAACAGAGAGGTTGCGACAACGATCCGGTTGACTGGCAAATCGGGGTCAGGCCGGAAGATCGAACGCCAAACGCCGCACTCGTATCAGGCGGGCGATCGTGCCCGCCTATTCTTACACACATGGATGTAACGATATAACATACAGGAACCATCGATGGAAAAGCTCCCTGTCACCGTTCTCTCGGGCTTCCTTGGCGCCGGCAAGACGACGCTGCTCAACCACGTGCTTTCCAACCGCGACGGCCTGCGCGTCGCTGTCATCGTCAACGACATGAGCGAGGTCAACATCGACGCGGCGCTGGTGCGCGACGGTGGCGCAGGCCTCTCGCGCACGGAAGAGCAACTGGTGGAAATGACCAATGGCTGCATCTGTTGCACGTTGCGCGACGACCTCCTGAAGGAGGTCCGCAACCTCGCCGAACAGAACCGCTTCGACTATCTGCTGATCGAATCGAGCGGTATTTCCGAGCCCTTGCCCGTTGCCACCACCTTCGACTTTCGCGACGAGGACGGCGAGAGCCTTGCCGACGTCGCGCGGCTCGACACGATGGTGACGGTGGTCGATGCCGTGAACCTGATTGCGGACTATTCCTCGCTCGACTTCCTCGCCGATCGCGGCGAGACCGCCGGCGAAGGCGACACGCGCACGCTCGTCGACCTTCTGGTCGAGCAGATCGAGTTTGCCGATGTCGTGGTCTTGAACAAGATCGCCACCGCTACGCCCGAGCAGGTGGACGCCGCCCGCAAGATCATCGTCGGCCTCAATCCGGACGCACGACTGATCGAAACCGACTTCGGTAAGGTGGCGCTTCGAGACGTGCTCGGAACCGGCCGCTTCGACCTTGTCAAGGCGGAGCAGCATCCGCTCTGGTACAAGGAACTCAACGGCTTCAAGGACCATATTCCCGAAACGGAGGAATACGGCATCCGCTCCTTCGTCTATCGCGCCCGCCGGCCTTTCGACCCCATGCGTTTCCAGGCCTTCCTCAACCGCTCCTGGCCGGGCGTGCTGCGGGCCAAGGGCTTCTTTTGGCTCGCGACCCGCCCGCATTATGTCGGCGAGATCAGTCAGGCGGGACCGCTGGTCAGAACCGGCAAGATGGGCCTTTGGTGGTCGGCGGTGCCGAAGGAGCAATGGCCGCGCGATCCGGGTTTCCTGAAAGCAGTCGGTCCCTATATCGACCCGGTCTGGGGCGACCGCCGCCAGGAGATCGTCTTCATCGGTGCGGACCCCATGGACGAGGCTGCGCTTCGCGCCGAACTCGACGCCTGCCTGCTGACGGACGAAAGCTTCCGCCCGGAACGCTGGCGCGATCTCGCCGATCCCTTCGCCAACTGGTCGCCGCGGGCTGCCTGATGGCCAAGACTGCGCCCGCCCCGCGCCGGCCGCGCTTCATGTGCATGGCGCTGAATGCCGCCGGACGCCCCGTGCCGATGTTCGATCCGTTCCTCGGGGATAGGCCCGGGGACGAAGCGGCGCCGGAGCCAATGGGCGAGATCGAGGTGTTGTTGTTCGGGGAACGGGAGGACCCGTCGGCCCTCGCAATGCCAGCAGCGCGGGGGGTGGCGTCCCCCCGCCCCGTGGCCAGCAAATGATACTTACCGAGCCGTCGCCAGTCCGACGATGACGCCGGTCGCCAGGCTGATCAGCAGGAAGTCGTTGTCGACCCGCAGCCACTGCTGGCCGCGCGGTGGCGGGCGCAGCTTGTAATAGCGATAGTCGCGCACCTGCGCCATGTGGCGGCGCTCGGCCGGTGTCAGGCGATGGCCGCGCGTCCAGCGCTCCTTCTTCTTGACGATCACGCGCTTCTCGATCGTGACGTGCTTATCGACGTGACGATCAACAGGGCGGCGGGAGCGGTCATAGTTCTCAGCCACCTCGAAGGATCCTGCCGGCTGGGCAAGCGCTGCGACCGGCGTGATCAGGACGGAACTGGCGACGAGCGCGATCAGGAGAGGTTTCATTCGGGTGTCCTTTCGTTGTCTACACCCGGAAATTAGGCCCCGCCTCCTGAACCGAATATGAAAGTCTACATTACAAATACGCAATGATATCCTATACTTATTCGACTTTTCTAATGCGCACGCATCAGTCGGCCGCAAGGCTGATGTATCGGAAACAATCGAAATCCGCCGCCCTGCCCGCGCCGGATGTGTCGAAGGCGAACATGCCGGCGAAGGCGCCGGTGAAAGATCCATGCTCGCCGCGGCCGCCCTCGTCCGAGACCACGCCCGCGTCGAGAACCGGGCCTATCGCGTGCCAATCCCCGGCAGGCGCCTGCCGCCAGAAGAACTGCAGGTCGTTGTCGCGGATCTCCACGGCCAGCTCGATCCGACCCTCTGGAATGGCGATACCGCTGCCGACGGGAAACTCCAGCCGCCCATGCGGGAAATCGCCGGGGCATGAGAGGATCGTCAGCGCCCGCCCGAGTGTTTCGTGCCACGTCACGCCAAGCGCATGGAACTTGTGGCGGTTGTAATAATGCGTCAGGCCCGCGACCTGCTGGTAGGTTTCCGGCACAAACTCGACCGCTGTTTCGGCGCGGAAGGCATGATGCTCTTGCCGACGCGCGACCAGCGCCTGTTCGAACCAGCTGCCGATGCTCTCCCGCCCGAAGAGCCTGAGATGTCCGGCCCGCAATTCGAGCGAGAAGATCCGCGCCGGCTGAGGCGTGCGCAGCCATTGAAACTCGATCGGAAGGACGCCCCCGTCGAAATCCGTCTCCACGACGGTCTCTGCCGGTAGCTGCTCTGCCGCAGCCGGAGGGGGCACGAGCACCTCCGGCACCTTGCCGCCGCTTTCGAGATAGAGCCAGCCGTCATCGCGCCAGACGCATTTCTGCAGCGCCGTCTCGCGGCCGAGCGTGCAGCGACGCTGCGGCGGCAACGGCCGGCCGGCAAGATGCGTGTGATAGGCCTGGCTGTCGGGCGTCTCGACATATTGGCCGTGACCGGCGCGCTGCAACGGCGCTTCCGGGTGATCCTTCGACGTGATCAGATGGGTGTTCGGATGCATCTCGTACGGGCCGTCGATAGTGCGCGAACGCGCCATGGTGACCGCATGATCGTAGCCGGTGCCGCCCTCGGCCGTCGTCAGATAGTACCAGCCGTTCCGCTTGAAGAGATGCGGGCCCTCGACGAGGCCGAGCGGCGAGCCGGCAAAGATGTTCTTCACCGGACCGACGAGCTTGCGTGTGCGCTCGTCCCACTCCTGCAGCAAGATGCCGTCGAAGGCCGGATGCTTCGGCGAGCCGCCGAAACTCTCGGTGCGGTGGTTCCACTGCATGTTGAGGAACCACTTGCGGCCATCGTCGTCGTGGAAAAGCGAGGGGTCGAAGCCGGACGAATTGACGTAGACCGGGTCCGACCAGGTCGCCTCGATCGCCTCCGCGGTGACGATGTAGTTGTGCGCGTCCTTGAAATTGCCGTCGAAGCGCTTGACGTCGGTATAGACCAGCCAGAACAGCCCGTCGTCATAGGAGAGGCACGGCGCCCAGACGCCGCAGCTGTCGGGGTTGCCGCGCATGTCGAGCTGGCTGGCGCGCTCCAGCGGCCGACGAACGAGCCGCCAGTTCACGAGGTCGCGCGAGTGATGGATCTGCACGCCCGGATACCATTCGAAGGTGGAGGTCGCGATGTAGTAATCGTCGCCGACGCGGCAGATCGAGGGGTCGGGGTTGAATCCCCTGAGAATCGGGTTGCGGATCATCGTGGTCATGGTTTCGGCGTCCTCCGTTGGTGCGCGCATCCGATCTCAAAAATCATACGATTTCAAGACTGCAACGTTGCAGTAAAATGCGCGCCGCCCTCTGTGGCGGTCTTTCCACATCGATTCGCGCGGCAGACGCGCCGCCTTGAACCGTCCGCCGGTGCTCGTACCGACGAGGCGGCACGGGTTTGCACAAACAATGAGCAGAGCGCGGGGCGGCACATTCTACTTTAGTCGGAGGCGGCCGAACTACATGGGAAAATCACGTCTCGCACTTGAACGCGCGCTTGAAATCGGCACTCTGGCTGTGCTTGGCACAACAACGATAAGAAGCCATCGCGGGGAGGAAATCGATGAGAGTTTTGCTCGGCTTCAGCCGATTAATAGACACGATTACGGAATTCATCGGAAAGAGCGTTTCATGGCTGATCCTGGCCGCTGTGCTCGTCAGCGCCGGCAATGCCGTGATCCGAAAGATCTTCAACATGTCGTCGAACGCCTGGCTCGAGGCGCAATGGTACCTGTTCGGCGCCGCCTTCATGTTTGCGGCCGCCTACACGCTGAGCCAGAACGAGCATATCCGCATCGACGTGGTCTACGGCCAGTTCTCGCGCCGCGTGCAGCACTGGATCGATTTGCTGGGACACCTCCTGTTCCTGATGCCCTTCGTGCTGCTCGTGCTCTACTACCTCTTCCCCTATGTGAGGATGTCCTACGTCTCGGGCGAAGTCTCCTCCTCGGCCGGCGGCCTGATCATCTGGCCGGCCAAGGCCATCCTGCTCGTCGGCTTTCTGCTGCTCGCCTTTCAGGGCGTATCCGAGATCATCAAGAAGGTCGCGATCATGACCGGCAACATGGAGGACCCGACACCCTATGTGCCGACCCATGCGCCGCTTGACGATGCCGTGTCTCCGGAGACCCGTCCATGATCGAATTCATTGCTGAAAACCTGGCGCCGATCATGTTCGCGTCGCTGATCGTGTTCCTGCTCTTGGGATACCCGGTCGCCTTCTCGCTCGCCGCCAACGGCCTCTTGTTCTTCATCATCGGCGTCGAGCTCGCGCCGCTGTCCGACTCGATCAACCTTTCCTGGCCGCTGCTCAACGCACTGCCGGACCGGTTCTGGGGGGTGATGTCGAACGACACGTTGCTCGCCATCCCCTTCTTTACCTTCATGGGGATCGTGCTCGAGAAATCGGGCATGGCCGAAGACCTGCTCGACACGATCGGCCAGCTCTTCGGGCCAATCCGCGGCGGTCTTGCCTATGCGGTGATCTTCGTCGGCGCGCTGCTTGCCGCCACGACAGGCGTCGTTGCCGCATCGGTCATCGCCATGGGCCTGATCTCGCTGCCGATCATGCTGCGCTACGGCTATGACCGGAAGGTCGCCTCGGGCGTCATCGCGGCTTCGGGCACGCTCGCCCAGATCATCCCGCCGTCGCTCGTCCTGATCGTTCTTGCCGACCAGCTCGGCCGCTCGGTCGGCGACATGTATGCCGGCGCGCTGATCCCGGGTCTGGTGCTGACCGGCCTTTACATGACCTATATCCTGATCATGACGATCCTGAAGCGTGACTCCATGCCGGCGCTGCCGCTGGAAGCGCGCACGTTGGGTTCCGGCGTCACCTCGCTGGCGATCGCGCTCGCGGTAGCAGCCGGCATCGCCTATGCCGCCCACGTCTACCTCTCCCCGACCCAGGGCGAGAACGCCGACATTCTCGGTGCAACGGTTGGCGTCGCCTTCATCTATGTCGCCGCCCTTGCCGACAAGAGCCTGAAGATCAATGCGATGTCGCGGCTCGCCCAGCAGGTCATCATCGTGCTGATCCCGCCGCTGGCGCTGATCTTCCTCGTCCTCGGCACCATCTTCCTCGGCATCGCGACGCCGACGGAAGGCGGCGCCATGGGCGCGGTCGGCGCGCTGATCATGGCTGCGGCCAAGGGCCGGCTGCACATGGACGTCGTGCGCGGCGCCCTCACGGCCACCACCCGGCTTTCGGCCTTCGTGCTGTTCATCCTGATCGGGGCGCGCGTCTTCTCGCTCACCTTCTACGGGGTCAACGGCCACATCTGGGTCGAACACCTGCTGACGGCAATGCCGGGCGGCGAAGTCGGCTTCCTCATTACCGTCAACGTGCTCGTCTTCTTCCTGGCCTTCTTCCTGGATTTCTTTGAGCTTGCCTTCATCATCGTTCCGCTGCTGGCGCCCGCGGCCGACAAGCTCGGCATCGACCTCATCTGGTTCGGCGTGCTGCTCGGCATCAACATGCAGACGAGCTTCATGCACCCGCCCTTCGGCTTCGCGCTCTTCTACCTGCGCTCGGTCGCAGCAAGGGTGCCGTATCTCGACAAGATCACCGGCAAGACGATCCAGCCGGTCACGACCGGGCAGATCTACTGGGGTGCGGTGCCCTTCGTCGGCATCCAGATCCTGATGGTGGCGCTGACGATCATGTTCCCGCAGATGGTCATGCACTACAAGGGAACAGGCAATGCCGTCGATCCGAACACGATCAAGATCGAGGTGCCCGGTTTCGGCACCGGTGGTGGCGGCCTGGGGCTTCCGGACAACGGCGGCGGCCTCGGCCTGCCCGGCGGCCTGCAGCTTCCGGGCGGCAGCCCGCTCGACCAGAAGCCGGCCGACCAGAAGCCTGCCGATCAGGGTGGCGGTGCCCAGCCGCAGCCGGCGCCGTCGAACGACCTTAGCCAGCCGCCTTCATTTGGCGGCACGGGTGCCCAGCCGCAAACGGCACCTTCAAACGACCTCAGCCAGCCGCCATCGTTCAAGTAGAGCGGACAGGCACGCAAATAGAGGGCGGCCCCACGGGCCGCCCTCTCAGCTTGCCGTCCTCCGGAGATGGTCCTTTGCGGCGCCGCCGTGAGGCTGTCGGCAAAGGCAAAACCGATCGACGCAAGCTTGCCGGGCAAGCCCGGGCGCTATCCAAGATCCTTGGGCTGAAAAGAGTCTTAGACCCGACGGACGTCGGGTCGCTGGCTTCCCGCCACAAGGGCGCGGACGGCGGAGGATGGATGCCCGCTAACCAGGCCGCCGTCTTCATTGGCTGACGGGTTCCTCCGGATAGATATTCCGCTCAGTCGAGCCGCTTCGCCGGGTTTTCCCGATACCAATCGACGATCATCGGCATCATTTCCTCGAACGGACCTCCGACGAAGACGTTGAGCAGGCCCATGCACGAGGCGCTCTCGTTGCGAAAATCATGCATCGTCCCGCGCGGGATGACGCAGAGCGAGCCCTCGGCCATCTGGTGCCAGGTCTCGCCGACGAGGATGCTGGCGGTTCCCTCGATCACGTAGAAGATCTCGTCATTGTCGTCGTGCTTATGGGCGCCCGGCCCTTCATGCCAGGCCTCCAGCCACCATTCCGAGATTGAAAAGCGCCCCTCGGTCTCCGGCCCATCGGCCTTGAACACCGCCTGTATGGCGCCCATGTCGTACCGCCGGCCCTCGCCGGGTCCGAGCACGAGCGATTGGCCTTCGCCTGGCATGGCTGCTCCTCCGTTCCGTTGAGGCCGCAAGTCTACCACGAAGCTGCTGCGTTCGCCGGTTGATGCCGCCGAACGAAAAAGCCGCCCGCAATGGATGTTGCGAGCGGCTCCTGATCTGTCCAACGGGTGGAAGCTTAGAGCTTGCCGCCGCGCTGCTGGATCATCATGAAGGTGTCGTAGTTGTATTCGGCGATCTGGGCATTGAGGTAATACTCGCCACGGAAGGCCTTGATCGAGTCCCAGATCTTCTTGAAGGTTGGGTTCGCGTCTTCCATTTCGGCATAGACTTCGTTCGCCTTGTCGAAGCAGGCCGACAGGATTTCGGCGCTGAACGGGCTAAGCTTTGCGCCGGACGCAACGAGGCGCTTGATCGCCGACGGATTCAGGTAGTCGTACTTCTGCAGCATGTTCGCGTCAGCCGCCTGGCAGGCGATGCGCAGCAGCGACTGATAGTTCTTCGGCAGGCCGTCGAAGGCCGCCTTGTTGAACATCGCATGGACCGTCGGGCCACCTTCCCACCAGCCGGGATAGTAGTAATAGGGCGCGACCTTGTAGAAGCCGAGCTTCTCGTCGTCATAGGGTCCGACCCACTCGGCCGCGTCGATGGTGCCCTTTTCGAGCGCCGGATAGATGTCGCCGCCGGCGATCTGCTGCGGCACGACGCCGAGCCTTTCGACGACCTTGCCGGCGAAGCCCCCGATGCGCATCTTCAGGCCCTGCAGGTCGGCGACCGTTTTGATCTCCTTGCGGAACCAGCCGCCCATCTGCACGCCGGTATTGCCGTTGGGGAAGCCGACGAGGCCCTGGGCCCCCAGGAATTCGTTGAACATGTCGATGCCGCCGCCATGGTAATGCCAGGCGTTCATGCCGCGCGCATTGAGCGCGAAGGGCACGGCAGAGCCCAGCGCCCAGGTCGGATCCTTGCCCCAGTAATAGTAGGCAACCGTGTGGCAGGCTTCGACCGTACCGGCCGCAGCAGCGTCAGCGGCCTGCAGGCCGGGAACGATTTCGCCGGCAGCAAAGACCTGGATCTGGAAGGCGCCGTCGGTTGCTTCCGACACATATTTTGCCAGCACTTCGCCGCCGCCGTAGATCGTGTCGAGCGATTTCGGGAACGACGATGCCAGGCGCCAGTTGATCTTCGGGTTCGATTGCGCGATGGCCGGCGATGCGAGTGCCGTGGCGGCAGCCGCACCGAGCCCGCCGAGACCCGCGTTTTTGATAAATGAACGGCGATCCATGGTTCCTCCCCTAGTTCTCGCCAAAAGGGCGGCCGCGATCAGCGCCACCACCCATCAATCCACCCCGCCCCTTCCCGGACGACGGTGGCTCCTCCTCGTTAACCTGCCGAAACGGCGCAAATCGGCGCCGTAACCGACGGGCATGCTCGCACCTTACAGAAACACCAAGGCATGTCCAGAAGGCGATTTCCGGCACATCTTCGACTTTTGTCTAATGCGCCGGAAAGCAGACAATATTGCCCAAAATGCAGGCAAATCAATGTTTTCAGCAGAACTTAGAGCTCGGCTGACTTGGCCCAGAGGTTGATGTCGGCCTCGCGCGCATAGAGATCGATCTCGGCCAGCTCGTCTGCCGTGAACGTGTCGTTCTCCAACGCCTTGACGCAATCGACGATCTGCTCGGAGCGGCTGGCGCCGATCAGCGCCGAGGTGATGCGGCCGCCGCGCAAGACCCAGGCAAGCGCCATCTGCGCCAAGGTCTGGCCGCGCTTTTCGGCAATGGCGTTCAGTTTGCGGATGTTTTCGATGATCTCCGGGCGGATGAAGTCCTTCTTGAGGAAGTGGTTCTGCGCCGCACGGCTGTCGCCCGGAATGCCCTGGAGGTACTTGGTCGTCAGCATGCCCTGGGCGAGCGGCGAGAAGACGATCGAGCCGATGCCGAGATCTTCGAGCGTGTGGATCAGGCCGTCATCCTCGATCCAGCGATTGAGCATCGAATAGCTCGGCTGGTGGATGAGGCAGGGTGTGCCCAGTTCCTTCAGGATGGCCGCCGCTTCGCGGGTGCGCTGTGAATTGTAGGAGGAGATGCCGACATAGAGCGCCCGGCCCGAGCGCACGATATGGTCGAGCGCGCCGCAAGTCTCTTCGAGCGGCGTATCCGGATCGAAGCGGTGCGAATAGAAGATGTCGACATAGTCGAGGCCCATGCGCTTCAGGCTCTGGTCGCAGGAAGCGATCAGGTACTTGCGGCTGCCCCATTCGCCGTAGGGGCCAGGCCACATGTCGTAGCCGGCCTTGGAGGAGATGATCAGCTCGTCGCGCAGACCAGCAAAATCCGTGCGCATGATCTCGCCGAAGGCGGTTTCGGCCGAGCCCGGAGGCGGGCCGTAATTGTTGGCGAGATCGAAATGGGTGATGCCGAGATCGAAGGCGGTGCGGCACATCTCGACCTTGCGGTCATGCGGCGTGTCGCCGCCGAAATTGTGCCAGAGCCCCAGCGAGATCGCCGGCAGCTTCAGGCCGGAGCGGCCGACGCGGTTATATTTCATGGTGTCGTAGCGGTTTTCCGCCGGTAGCCAGGTCATCGCAAAATCCTCCGCGATCCGTATCCGGATGGCGACCCTATCCGCCACCCTCGAAAATGAAACGGTTTCCGTAGCGGTTGGCCGCAACGGAAACCTGAAGTCACAAAGGTCTAAACCTGTCCGCTGTCGCTATGAAGCGGCGGCGACGCGATTTCCCGATATTTCTTCCTCCGTCTCGCGCAGCAGCGCCCGCGCCTCGTCGATGCCGAGAGCGGCCGGCTGGGTGCAGGTGGTGGAAAGCTCGATGAAGCGGCCCTCCTCGCCCGACTTCAGGATCGAGACCATCACATCGACGCCGTGCAGCGCGCGGTCGAGCGAGCAGCGGGCATCCCGGCCCTCGAGGATGGCAAGCGCCATGTCGGCAAGGCCGGCGGTGCGGTAGTTCGCGATCGGTCCCTGCGGGTGCTCCTGATTCTCGATGCCGAAGGGGTGGTCCCAGGGGTCGAGCGGCTGGATGTTCCTGTCGCGGCCGCTTGCTTCCACCTTGCCGCCGAAGAAGTTCGGATCGGGCACGAAGAGCGAGCCTTCGGTGCCGTAGAGCTCCATATTGGCATGGCGGTGCGACCAGACATCCCAGCTTGCCGACAGCGTGATCGTCGCGCCGTTCTCAAATTCGAGCAGCGCATGGATGTTGGTCGGCGTCTTGACCGGGATCACCTCGCCCTTGCGCGGCTCGCTGGTGATCGTACGGGTGGGGTTCGCCATCGAGGAAAGGGCTGCGACGCGCTTCACCGGCCCGATCAGGTTGATCAGGTTGGCGATGTAATAGGGCCCGAGATCGAGGATCGGCCCGCCGCCCGGCAGAAAGAAGAAGTCCGGGTTCGGATGCCACATCTCCATGCCCGGGCTCATGACGTGGCAGGTGCCCGAGGTCACCCGGCCGATCTTGCCGGCGTCAATGGTGCTGCGGGCAAGCTGGTGCGCGCCGCCGAGGAAGGTATCCGGCGCGCAGCCGACCGTCAGACCTTTCGCCTTGGCGATCGCCCGCAGTTCTTCGCCCTGTTCCAGCGAAAGCACCAGCGGCTTTTCGGAATAGACGTGTTTGCCCGCTTCGAGGATCGCCTTCGATACCGGGAAATGCGCGTCCGGGACCGTCAGATTGACGACGATATCGACATCCGGATTGGCCAGCAGCGCCTCGATGCTCTGCGCCTCGACGCCGTATTCGGCCGCCCGCGCCTCGGCCGCCGCCGGGTTGATGTCAGCACAGGCGATAACCTTGATGCCCTTAAAGAGCGGCGCGAGCCTGAAATAAGTGGTGGAGATGTTGCCGCATCCGATGATGCCGACGCCAAGTTCTTTGGTCATGGATGAACCTGCTTCTCAATAGGATTGGATGGAGGCGAGCGAGCGCTTGGCGAAGCGCTTGAAATCGCTCGGATTGTCGTGCTCCGCGATGAAGTAGCGGGCCTTGGTGGAGGCAAGCGCCTGGAACAGGCCCTTCCAGTCGACGATGCCCTCGCCGACATCGGCCCAGCCGTCCTCGTCCTTTTTCTCGCCGGCCGGCGCGATGTCCTTCACGTGCACGGCGGTGATGCGGTCGCCGTATTTCCTGATCCAGGCGATCGGGTCGGCACCGCCGCGGATGATCCAGGCAATGTCGGCCTCCCAGGACAGATCCGGACCGCCCGCGAAGATCAGATCCTGCGGGATGCTGCCATCGGGAAGCGCTGCGAATTCGAAATCGTGGTTGTGCCAGCCGAAGGTCAGCCCGGCGTCGCGATAGGGCTTGCCGGCCTTCTGCAGCCGCTCGCCGAAGACACGCCAGCCGGCCGCGTCCGTCGGGCGCTGGTCGGGCATCAGGTAGGGGCAATAGATCGCCTTGACGCCGAGCGCCTTGGCGATCTCGAGCACGCGCGCCGGATCGCTCTCCAGCATGTCGAGACCGAAGTGGGCAGTCGGCATGGCCAGGCCGTTGCTGTCGAGCCCTTCCTTGAAACTCGCGATCTCCGCGTCGCTGAGCGCCGCATAGAGCGCGCCGTAACCTTCGACCTGGCTGTAGCCGGCCTCACCGAGCGCCGTGAGCACGTTGGCGAAAGGCGGGAAATTGCGGGCGCTATAGAGCTGGAAACTGACGTCCTTCATGAAATCCTCCTCGTTTGGTCCTTTGGTCTTGGGATTGCTGGGATCACTTGAGCCAGGTGTCGTAGTCCGACACCAGCAAGTGGGTGGGTGCCGTGTCCTCCTCGATCGCCGAGAAGCGGCCGACGGGTTCGCGGAAATAATTGTCGGTAAGATCGTCGTTGACGGTCGAAACCTCGCCCATCAGCACGTCGGCGCCTTCGGCCCAGAAGGCGTGCCAGTTGCCGGGCAGAAGCGTGACGCTTTCGCCAGCCTTCAACTTCAGCAAATCACCGGCTTTCAAGCGTCGCAGCCGCGCATCGGTGGCGACGACGACATCGCTCTCCTCGTCGACGGAACCATCGGGCCTAGAATTGTACATCTGCAGCACCAGTGCGCCGCCGCCCCGATTGATGATGTCCTCGGTCTTCACCGCGTGGCGGTGCAACGGATTGACCTGACCCTTGGCGGTGATCATCAGCTTCTCGGCATAGACCATGCCCTGCCCGGTCTTGAGGTTGGAAGCATCGCCGTTGCGGAGCGTGAAGAGCACCAGCCCGAATTCGTCGAAGCGTCCCTTGCCGTAATCGGTGATGTCCCAGCCGAGGCGGGCATCGAAGATCGTCGGGCTGTCGGAGGCGACACGCGCCTTCAACTGCTCCGGCGACCAATAGGCAAAGGGCGGCAGCGTGAAGCCGAAACTCTTCATGAAGGCATCGCTCTTGGCGATGATATCGTTGACGTGGCTGCGTTTCATGGCGGTCAACCCTTTCCCTGGCAGGATTCGAGATCGAAGGCGGAGAAGCGCGGGAACTCACCGAGGCCAAGCAATTCCTTTGACGTAAATCGGATGATCTTCGTTTCGCCGGCCAAGAGGTCGAAGGCATTGTCGGAGTAGCGGCCAGGGACGTCCGCCTCGATCATCACGTGCAGCGCCAGCCCGCTTGCGCTGACGGTGACGTCGAACGCGCCCTCGCCTACTGGAGCGACATCGAGCGTCAGACCGGAGGGCATGAGGTCGAGCGCCTTGTAAGTGCCGTTGACGTGATGGCCCTCGCCGCGCATCGCGTTCGACGCCTCGAAGGACCAGAACAGCAAGCTGTCGGCGGGAATATCGGAAGCCGCGATCGTCACCAGCGTTGCCGCGCGATCCGGGCTGCAGGTGCCGGCGGCCGCCGTCAGCGGCGTGCGCTTGCCATCGAGCGAAACGAGGAAGGTCTGAAGCTCGACCGTCACGGGCTCGGCGGTGTCATTAACCATCGAGAAGGCGATGTCCTTGCCGTCCGCGGACGGAATCGCCGCAACCGAGACCGGCTGGAAGAAGCGCCGGACCATGTAGTGCATCGCCTTCCAGCTGCCGCCATAGTCGAGGCTCGACCAGGAGGCGACCGGCCAGGTGTCGTTGAGCTGCCAGTAGAGCGTGCCCATGCAATGGGGTTTCAGCGAACGCCAGTAGTCGACGGCGGTACGGATCGCCAGCCCCTGCTGGATCTGGCTGAGATAGACGAAAGCCGGGAAGTCCTTGGGAAAGCGGAAGTAGCGGAACATCGTGCCGGCGATGCGTTCGTTGCCGCCGACATTCTTCTGGTGGCTCTCGATGACGGGCGACGCGATGTTGAGGTCCTTTTCCGCCGCAAACTGCCGGATGACCGGCATCGACGTGTAGGACTGGAAGCCGAACTCCGAGCAGAAACGCGGGCGCACGGTGCGGTAATTGTCGAAAGACTTGTTCTCGTGCCAGACCGACCAGTAATGCATGTCGCCGGAGCCATCGGCATGCCAGGCATCGCCGAAGTCGAGATAGCCCGACGCCGGGCTCGACGGCCACCAGATCGCTTCCGGCAGCGCCGCTTTCAGCGCCACTTCGATCGTGCGGTTCAGCCGGTCATAGGAGACGAGATAGCGGTCGCGGTCCTTGCGCGGTTCATCGAACCAGGTGAGCGCACCGACGAGCTCGTTGTCGCCGCACCAGACCGCGATCGACGGATGGGTCGACAGGCGCCTGACCTGATAGTCCACCTCGGCCGCGACGTTTTCCAGGAAATCCGGGGTCGAGGGATAGAGGTTGCAGGCGAACATGAAGTCCTGCCAGACCATCAGTCCCAGCCGGTCGCAGAGATCGTAGAACCAGTCTGGCTCGTAGAAGCCGCCGCCCCAGACGCGGATCATGTTCATGTTGGCGTCGACGGCCGAGGTCAGCAGGTCTTCGACGCCCTCCCGCGTCACCCGCGACGGCAGCGCATCGGCCGGGATCCAGTTGGCCCCCTTGCAGAAGATCTCGCGGCCGTTGACGCGGAAGGCAAAGCGGCTGCCGGCCTCGTCCTTGTCGGTGAGCAGTTCGATGGTGCGGAAGCCGATCTGGCGGGTCACCTGCTCCTGCGGCACCTCGACGGTCAGGACCGACAGGCGCTGCTCGCCGCTGCCGGCCGGCCACCAGTGCTTCGGCTTGGCGACGGTGAAGACATGGGTGATGCGGGTCTCCCCTTTGCCGACGGCGCAGTCCAGCCGCTCGCGGTCCTCGTCGAGCGAGAAATGTATGGGCACGATGCCGGGCGCATCGGCAAAGAGCGTCACCGTCACGACCAGGTCGACATTGCCATCCTCCAGCCAAATCTGCTTCGTCGTCACATGCTCGATGCGGGCCGTCTCCAGCCGGCAGAGCGCGATCTCGCCATAGACACCGAGCGGCGCGATCGCGAGGTTCCAGTCCCAGCCGAAATGGCATTGGGGCTTGCGCAGCATGTTGCCATTGGCGATCGGCGAATTGCCGGGATGATAGGGCACGTAGAAGGGCTGCGCGCCCTGACGGCGGGCGCCTTCCGATATCGAGGACCGTAGCGCGATGCGGATGCGGTTCTCACCGGCGACGAGCGCCTTTGAGACTTCCGGCCGATAGCGGCGGAAGCAATTGTCGGCCTCGAGCACCAGCCGGTCGTTGACGAAGACCGAGGCAACCGTGTCGAGGCATTCCAGATCGAGATACCAGTAGCCCGAGAGGTCACCGGCTGCGACCGTAACCGAGCGTTCGATCACCCAGTCCTTGTGCGCCACCCACTGCACGTCGTTCTCGTTGCGGCCGACATAGGGGTCGTCGATCGCGCCGGCCCTCAGCAAAGCCGAGTGCACATCACCCGGCAGCGCCATCGCCAGCGTGTGACTGTGGTCGACGGAAGAGAGCTGCCAATCGCCTGCGAGGTCGAGACGGATGGCGGTGCGGGTGTAGTCCTCGGAGAGCATTGTCGTATTCCACTGGTCGGCCGGCACAGGCGCCGGCGCTGTCATCGCCGGGATGGGCCGGGCAGCATTCCGCCCGGCGCCACCCTCTATTCTCTACGTCCGCGCGTATCGTTTCCGCAAAACCGCTTCACACCTTTGCGCGACATGCAGCTAAATGCGATTCTCGCTCGTCGCATCGAAGATCGAGGCAACGCCCATGTCGAAGGAAAGCGTGACCGCCGTGCCCGGCGCATAGCGCCGCTGGCCGGCGATGCGCACCGACATCGACTGCCCGGCGAGCTTCAGCCACAACAGGTTGTCGGCGCCCATCGGCTCCTCGATATCGACGACCGCCCGATGCGAGGCCGCCGCCCCGCTCGCCACCTCGTCGACGCGCACATGTTCGGGCCTCAGGCCGAGAACGACCTTCTGCCCATGCACGAACGGCGCCCGTGACGGGTAGGCCGATACGTCGAAATCGACGCCGTTGACGTGGACGTAGGCGCGCTGATCGCGAAGCTGCAGGTCGCCGCGGAAGAAGTTCATCGACGGCGAGCCGATGAAGCCGGCGACGAACAGGTTTTCCGGCGCGTTGTAGATCGTCATCGGGTCGGCAAGCTGCTGGATCACGCCGCTCTTCATGACGGCGATGCGGTCGGCGAGCGTCAGCGCCTCGATCTGGTCGTGGGTGACGTAGATCATCGTGTTCTTCAGCGACTGGTGCAGCCGCTTGATCTCGACGCGCAGCTCCGAGCGCAGCTTGGCGTCGAGGTTGGAGAGCGGCTCGTCGAAGAGGAACACGTCGACATCGCGCACCAGCGCCCGGCCGATCGCCACGCGCTGGCGCTGGCCGCCGGAGAGTTCCGAGGGCTTGCGCTTCAGGAGCGGCTGGATCTGGAGGATTTCGGCGGCGCGGCTGACGCGCTTGTCGATCTCCTCCTTCGGGACCTTCGCGACCTGCAGGCCGAAGGAGAGGTTCTTCTCCACCGACATTTGCGGATAGAGCGCGTAGGACTGGAACACCATGCCGATGCCGCGGTCCTTGGGCTCCTCCCAGGTAACGTTCTTGTTCTTGATGAAGATCTGCCCGTCGCTGACATCGAGCAGGCCAGCGATGCAGTTGAGCAGGGTGGACTTGCCGCAGCCCGACGAGCCGAGCAGCACCAGGAACTCGCCGTCCTTGATGTCGAGGTTGAGCGTGTCGAGCACAGTCACGGCGCCGAAGCTCAACGACAGGTCTTTGACCGATACGCTGACGTTTTGCATGTTGTTACCCTTTCACTGCGCCGGCGGCGATGCCGCGAACAAAAAGCCGTCCGGAGACGAAGTAGACGAAGAGCGGAACCGCCCCGGTCAGGATCGTCGCCGCCATGTTGACGTTGTATTCCTTCACACCCTGGACCGAGTTGACGATGTTGTTGAGCTGGACCGTCATCGGATAGTATTCCGGCCGGGTGAACACGACGCCGAAGAGGAAGTCGTTCCAGATGCCGGTGACCTGCAGGATCATCGCCACGACGAAGATCGGCAGCGACATCGGCAGCATGATCTTGAAGTAGATCGTCCAGAAGCCCGCGCCATCGACGCGCGCCGCCTTGAACAGTTCCTCCGGCAGACCGGCGAAATAGTTGCGGAAGAGCAGCGTCAGGATCGGCATGCCGAAGATGGTGTGCACGATGATGAGGCCGGTCAGCGTGCCGTAGATGCCCATTTCGCGGAGCACGATGACGATCGGGTAGATCATCACCTGATAGGGAATGAAGGCGCCGACGATCAGGATCGTGAAGAACAGCTCCGCCCCCTTGAAGCGCCAGTTGGCAAGCGCATAGCCGTTGACCGAGGCGATCGCGATCGAGACGATCGTCGAGGGAACGGTGATGCGCACCGAGTTCCAGAAGCCGCGCGAAAGCCCGTCGCAGTTGAGCCCGGTACAGGCGCTCGCCCAGGCCTTGACCCAGGGCTCGAAGGTGATTTCGAGCGGCGGGGCGAAGATGTTGCCGAGCCGGATTTCCGGCATGCCCTTCAGCGAGGTCATCACCATCACGTAGAGCGGCAGCAGGTAATAGAGCGCCACGACGATCAGCGTGCCGTAGATCACGATATTGCGCGAAGACAGCGCCCGGCGGGGCTTGCGCCCGCGCGGACCGGCAACGACCCGGTCGACTTGTGCCTTGGGTGCGGCCTCTTCGGCGACCGAATTGAAAGCAACGATATCAGACACGCTTGCGCCCTCCCCCGAATTCCAGATAGGCCCAAGGCACGATGATGATGGCGACGGTGATGAGCATCATGGTCGAGGCGGCGAAGCCCTGGCCGAGGTTCTGCGCCTGGAACATGTAGTCGTAGACGTATTTGGCCGGCACTTCCGAGGCGATGCCGGGACCGCCGCTCGTCTGCGCCACGACCAGGTCGTAGACCTTGACGATGCCGCTGGCGATGATGACCAGCGTGGTGATGAAGACGCCGCGCATCATCGGGATGACGACGAAGAGATAGGTCTTCCACATGGGAATGCCGTCGACGCGCGCGGCCTTCCAGATATCCTCGTCGATACCGCGCAAGCCCGCGAGCATCAGGCACATCACGAGCCCGGTTCCCTGCCAGAGTGCGGCGATCAGAATGCCGTAGATGACGATGTCGGAATTGTAGAGCGGGTCGAAGGTGAAGCTCTCCCAGCCGAGCGAGCGCACCACCGACTGGATGCCGAACTCCGGGTTCAGCAGCCATTGCCAGACCAGGCCCGTGACGATGAAGGACAGGGCGAAGGGATAGAGCATGATGGTGCGGAAGGTGTTCTCGAAGCGGATCTTCTGATCCATCAGCGCCGCCAGAACGAAGCCGATCACCAGGCTGAAAATCAAAGAGAAGATGCCGTAGATCGCCAGATTCTGCACCGAGACGAGCCAGCGCGGCGCATCCCAGAGGCGTTCGTACTGATCGAGGCCGACGAAAGAGAGCCGCGGCAAGAGCTTGGAATTGGTAAAGGAATAGACGACCGTCCAGATCGTGCCGCCGAGGAAAATCACCACGGCCGTCAGGATCATCGGGACGGAGGCAATCTTCGCATTCAGGTTCCGCAGCCACTGGTTCGGTCGGCCCGAACCCTCACTGTAACCCGCCATGTTTCGTTCCTCCGGAACTGCAATGGGTTTCGGACGATGGGCAGCGCCGCGCGTTCCGCGCGTCCCGCCGCATCAGGGCGACAACCGCTCCTGAAGCGCCGTGCGAGACCAGCCCGCACAGGCCACCGGTGCGGCTCACGCCGCCCCGAAAGGGAGGCCTCGGCCGGCTCCACCACCTCGGCGGAGCCGGTCAATCAAGGCAGTTGCGGTCACTCCGCCGCGGCGATGATCTCGGCGAAACGCTTCTGCGCGTCTTCCGGGGTGATCGACGGGTTGGCGAAGAATTCGGAGAACAGGTCCTCCTTCTGCTTCTGGCTGTCAGCCGAAAGCAGCTGGTCCGTGCCCTGGATCACATTGCCCTTGGCAAGGATGTCCAGGCCCTTCTTCATGCAGTCGTTGGCGGCGGCGAGATCGACGTCACCGCGCACCGGCAGCGAGCCCTTCTTGAGGTTGAAGGCGACCTGCGTCTTCGGATCGAGCAGCGTCGATGCGAGCGCTTCCTGGGCCTTGGACTTCTCCTCGTCCTTCAGGAGCGGGAAGTAGAAGGCGTCGCCGCCGGTGGAGATGATCTCGTTGACGCCGAGGCCCGGCAGGCAGGTGTAATCCGTTCCAGCCTTCTGGCCGGCGAGAGCAAACTCACCCTGCGCCCAGTCGCCCATGATCTGGCCGCCGGCCTTGCCGGTGATGACCATGTTGGTGGCCTGGTTCCAGTCCTGGACATTGGTGCCCTTCGACATGCGGCGGGCGTCATCAGCAGCCTTGAAGACCTTGGCGATTTCCGGGCCTGCCGCCACTTCCTCGTCCTTGTCGCCGAAGACCTTCTGGAAGGTGTCCTTGCCGGCGATCGCGACCATCAGCACGTCGAAGGCGCCGGCTGCCTGCCAGGGCTGACCACCGACGGCGAGCGGCACGATGCCGGCCTTTTCCAGCGCCGGTGCGGCGGCCACGAACTCATCCCAGTTCTTCGGCACTTCGACGCCAGCTTTCTTGAAGGCGGCGTTCGACAGCCACAGCCACTGCCAGGAATGGATATTGACCGGCGCGCAGTAGATCTTGCCGTCGATCGTGCAGGAATCGAGCAGGCTCGCCGGCTTGATGATGTCCTTCCAGTTCTCGCGGGTGGCGACATCGGTCAAGTCGCGCATCAGCCCGGATTGAACCAGCTCTTCCGCCTGGCGGCCATGGTTGAACTGGGTGGCGCCCATCGGGTCGCCGCCGGTGATGCGGCTGATCATGATCGGGCGGGCGGTACCGCCGGATCCGGCGATCGCGCCATCGACCCAGTGATTGCCCGTCGCATCGAAAGCCTTGGCCAGTTCCGCGACCGCGGCCGCTTCACCGCCGGACGTCCACCAATGGGTCACTTCAAGATCGGCAGCATTGGCTGCGCTGAGCGGCAGGGCCACGGCGGCCGAAAGCGCGATGGCGAAAGAACGTAAATTCATGAGTCTCCTCCCTCACTGTAACGTTACCGTAAAAAACTTAATGCAATCGATTACAGGACGCAACACCCACCACAATCGATTTAAACATAATCTTAGAAAACAGCTATTGCGTGCATATGACATCAGGGATCCAAAGCGCTTTGCGCGTCCGACGTGTCCGTCTGCATCATTCAGGAGTCTTGCTTATAGCTTTGATATCTATGCTATTTCTCCATGCAACAAGCGCCGCGGCGAAAATCGTCATCTCGCAAACGCAAAAAACATCCGCACGGCATCGAGATTCAACCAGACCGCTTCATCTTTCGCAGTGCAGCAACAAAAATGCTCGACATCGCAACTGTATCGTTACAGATTTGAAGCAATTCTCTCCGTCCGAAGCAGGATAGCCGCTCGCTGCTTTTCGTATATAAGGCGATGAAGTGACGCGGCGGGCAGCAGTGGACAGGGCTGAACCGACGCGTTTCGCTGCCGGACGGACACCGCCGGCAGCGCGCGGGTAGAGAATGGGCGGGTGACGGCAATGGACAGCAAGACGAAAAACAGGCCGCAGACGCCGCCGCCGGACGGTGGCCGGCCAACCCTGAAGACGATCGCCTTCATGACCGGGCTCGGGATCACCACGGTGTCGCGGGCGCTGAAGGATGCGCCCGACATCGGCGCGGAAACCAAGGAGCGCGTGCGCCTCGTCGCCAAGCAGATCGGTTATCAGCCGAACCGCGCCGGCGTGCGCCTCAGGACCGGCAAGACCAATGTCATCAGCCTGGTGCTGACATTGGAAGAAGAGATCATGGGCATCACCAGCCCGATGGTCGTCGGCATCACCGAGATCCTCGCCGGCACGCCCTATCATCTGGTCGTCACGCCCTATAGCGCCGTCAAGGATGCGCTGGCGCCGATCCGCTACATTCTCGACACGGGTGCGGCCGACGGCGTGATCATCTCGCGCACCGAGCCGCACGATCCGCGCGTGGCGCTTCTGACCGAGCGCGGCCTGCCCTTCGTCACCCATGGCCGCACCGAGATGGGCATTGTCCACCCCTATCATGACTTCGACAACGAGCGCTTCGCCTATGAGGCGGTGCGCAAGCTCGTTGCGCACGGGCGCCGCCGGCTGGTACTGCTCGAGCCGCCGCCGCATCTCACCTTCTATTCGCACATGCGCGCCGGCTTCGAGCGGGGCCTGCGCGATTTCCAGGCGGATGCGGTCAGCTTTCACCAGACCAACATCGACCATTCGCTCGTCGAGATCCGCGACGCCTTCGAGGTGCTGATGCGCTCGGAGGACGCGCCCGACGGCATCGTTTCCGGCAGCGGCTCCGGCGCGATCGCGCTGATCGCCGGCCTTGAGATGGCCAAGAAGAAGCTCACGGAGGACTGCGACATGGTCTCGAAGGTCCCGAGCGACTTCCTGCGCTGGCTGCGGCCGGAGGTCATGACCATGTACGAGGACATCCGCGTCGCCGGCCGGGAACTCGCCAAGGCAGTGATCGGCCATATCGACGGCGCGCCGGCCGAAACGTTGCAGAGCCTCAGCCAGCCGGAGTTCCAACCGCCGATCATCCGCGGTTTGCGGGCATAGAGAAATCCGGAAATTCCCTTGCTGTCTTGCTTGTGACGCAGAAACCTGCGACAGGCCGGGGCAACATTTCGGCGCAAGTGCGCCCCTCTCCTCCCTCCAGGCTACCGCAGACATGATCCGCATCGAAAACATCAGCAAGCAGCTCAGCCACCGCATCCTGTTCATCGAAGCTTCGGCCGCGCTCAATCGTGGCGAAAAGGTCGGCCTCGTCGGCCCGAACGGCGCCGGCAAGACCTCGCTCTTCCGCATGATCACCGGCGAGGAACTTCCGGATGAGGGCCAGGTCGCCGTCGATAAGGGCGTGACCATCGGCTACTTCAACCAGGACGTCGGCGAAATGGCCGGCGGCAGTGCCGTTGCCGAGGTCATGAACGGTGCGGGTCCGGTGAGCGAAGTCGCCGCCGAGCTGCACGAGCTCGAGGCCGCGATGGTCGATCCGGATCGTCTCGACGAGATGGACGCGATCATCGAGCGCTACGGCGAGGTGCAGGCGCGCTACGAGGAGCTCGGCGGCTACGCGCTCGAGGGTCGCGCCCGCGAAGTGCTGGCGGGCCTGAGCTTCAGCCAGGAGATGATGGATGGTGACGTGTCGGCGCTTTCGGGCGGCTGGAAGATGCGCGTGGCGCTTGCGCGTATCCTGCTGATGCGGCCCGACGTGATGCTGCTCGACGAACCGAGCAACCATCTGGATCTCGAAAGCCTGATCTGGCTCGAAGATTTCCTCAAGAACTACGACGGCGCGCTGATGATGACCTCGCACGACCGCGAGTTCATGAACCGCATCATTACTAAAGTTATCGAGATCGACGGCGGCTCGCTCAACGCCTATTCCGGCGACTACGGTTTCTACGAGCAGCAGCGCGCCCAGAACGAGAAGCAGCAGCAGGCGCAGTTCGAGCGCCAGCAGGCGATGCTTGCCAAGGAGATCAAATTCATCGAGCGCTTCAAGGCGCGCGCCTCGCACGCAGCCCAGGTGCAGAGCCGGGTGAAGAAGCTCGACAAGATCGACCGTGTCGAGCCGCCGAAGCGCCGCCAGTCGGTCGCCTTCGAGTTCCGCCCGGCGCCGCGCTCCGGGGAAGATGTCATCAACATCAAGGGCGTTCACAAGAAATACGGCAGCCGCAGCATCTATGAGGGGCTGGACTTCATGGTGCGCCGCCGCGAGCGCTGGTGCATCATGGGCGTCAACGGTGCCGGCAAGTCCACGCTGCTGAAACTCGTTGCCGGCTCCACCGAACCGGACCAAGGCAACGTCACCCTCGGCGCCAGCGTCAAGATGGGTTACTTCGCCCAGCACGCCATGGACCTGCTCGACGGCGACCGCACGGTACTGCAGCAGCTCGAAGACACCTTCCCGCAGGCCGGCCAGGCGCCGCTTCGCGCGCTTGCCGGCTGTTTCGGCTTTTCCGGCGACGACGTCGAGAAGAAGTGCCGCGTGCTTTCCGGCGGCGAGAAGGCGCGCCTGGTAATGGCAATCATGCTCTTCGATCCGCCGAACCTGCTGGTGCTCGACGAGCCGACCAACCACCTGGACCTCGACACCAAGGAAATGCTGATCAAGGCGCTGGCGGAATACGAAGGCACCATGCTCTTCGTCTCGCACGACCGCCACTTCCTCGCCGCACTCTCCAACCGCGTGCTGGAGTTGACGCCCGAAGGCATCCATCAATATGGCGGCGGCTATACCGAATATGTCGCCCGCACCGGCCAGGAGGCCCCGGGGCTCAGGAGCTAAGCGTCAGCCTGCCGGCCCGCTGCTTTCGCCAAGCCTGGCCATGCCTTTCCGTTCGGAACCATCTCGGCCGTCAGCGGTTATCCTGTTGACGCAGGCAGCGCATCGTCAAGGGGGCTTCGCGCGTCCCATGGACCGTGATGCTGAGGTGCCGACGGTGCGTTGCCGCCATCGTTTGCTGGTAACGATGAAAGCGCGTGGGCATCATGAAGACCAAGCACTATGTGCTGCAAATTTTTCGGGCCGCCTTCACCGACAGGCTGTTGCTGATCATCGTTGTGTTGATGATCGCCTCGCTCTTCGCCGTGTTGCCGATCAAGTCATGCTCCAATCCGGGCCCATCGAGCGGTCCCGGTTCGGCGGAGATATCGACGCCCATATCGAGGTCCCAGAGCGCTGTGCGTTCATATGAACGCACAAAGGACGCTCCAGCACCAGGCAGCTTGTCGTGTGGCCGAAGGGACTGCCACGCAGGGCCAAATAGCAAACGGGGCGGCCAAGGCCACCCCGTCTTCAGACTACTTTATCGTCAGACTTAGCCGTTGAGGCCACTACCCCAGGGGCCGTGGTGGCTGTCGGCGCCGTCGACGCGGTCGAAGCCGTGGGCGCCGAAGAAGTCGCGCTGCGCCTGAATGACGTTGGCCGTGCCGCGGCCGCGGCGGTAGCTGTCGAAATAGCCAAGCGCCGAGGCGAGCGCCGGCACCGGCAGACCGCCGAGCACGGCGGCCGAGACGACGCGCCGCAGTGCGCCGTCGGTCTCCTTGACCATGGCGGCAAAGGCCGGCGTCACGATCAGGTTGGCGGCATCCGGCGCCTTGGTGAAGGCGGTGGTGATCTCGTCGAGGAACTGCGAGCGGATGATGCAGCCGGCGCGCCAGATCTTGGCGATCGTCGGCATAGGCAGGTTCCAGTCGAACTCCTTCGACGCGGCCGACATCACCGCAAACCCTTGCGCATAGGCGCCGATCTTGGCGGCGAGCAGCGCGCTTTCGAGATCCTTGATGAAGGTGGCCCGGTCGGCGATCTGGAACTCGCCGACCTGCGGCAGGCCGAGGATATTTTCGGCCGCCTCGCGCTCGTCCTTCATCGAGGAGATGCTGCGCGCGGCAACTGCCGCCTCGATGCCGGTGGCCGGCACGCCCATGTTCTGCGCCTCGATCACCGACCACTTGCCGGTGCCCTTCTGGCCGGCCTTGTCGAGGATCATATCGACGATCGGCTTGCCGGTCAGCGGGTCGGCCGCCTTCAGCACCTTCTCGGTGATCTCGATCAGATAGGAGTTGAGGCGGCCCTTGTTCCAGGCGCCGAAGACCTCGCCGATCTCGGTCGCCGACATCTTCAGGCCGTCACGCAGGATGCCGTAGATTTCGGCGATCATCTGCATGTCGGCATATTCGATGCCGTTGTGGATCGTCTTGACGAAGTGGCCGGCTCCGTTTTCACCGAGCCATGCAACGCAGGGGTCGTTGTCGTATTTCGCGGCGATCGAGGTCAGCACGCTTTCGACCCGCTTCCAGGACTCTTCCGTGCCGCCGACCATGATCGACGGGCCGTGGCGCGCGCCTTCCTCACCGCCGGAAACGCCCATGCCGATGAAGGTGAGGCCCGAATCCTTCAGCGCCTCGAAGCGGCGCATCGTGTCGCGGAAATTGGCGTTGCCGGCATCGATCATGATGTCGCCCTTGGCGAGATACGGCTTGAGGATCTCCATCTGCTGGTCGACCGGCTCGCCGGCCTTGATCATGATGATGATCGGGCGCGGCGGGCGGATGGCGGCGACAAACGCTTCAATCGTGTCGCAGGGCACGATCTGGCCCTGGAGTTCGCCGGCTTCCGCGTAGAATTTGTGCGTCGCCTCGACGGTGCGGTTGAACACCGCGATCTTGTTGCCCTTTTCAGCGATGTTGAGCGCCAGGTTCGAGCCCATGACGCCGAGACCGATTAGGCCGATTTCCGCCTGTGACACGTGATTGCCTCCTTGGACAGAAGTGCCGGGCGCGATCGGGATAAGCGCGTCAGAGCCGGCCCTTCGAATTGAACTTCGCCCTCTCGTGGCGGGCTCTGTCGAAGGCCCTGGCGCGAGAAGCGACGGCGGAGGGTGTTTTGGCATTCAAATCGATTAACGACAAGCGATTCCTGACAAAATCACTTCTTTTCGGGCTTGCCGTCGCCATCGTCCAGCACCCGCCAGGACGCACCTTCGAGGTCTTCGTATTGGCCGCTCTTCAGCGCCCAGAGGAAGGCGGCAAGGCCGATGCCGCCGAGAAACAGCGCGATGGGGATGAGATAGATCAGCGTGTTCATGAGGCATTCCCGACCGGTCGCAGGGTGGCGGGCGCTCGGCCGTCCGGTGCCGCCTCGGCGACATTGCCGGTGGCAGCACGCAGACGCAAGGCATTGGCAACGACGATCACCGACGAGGTCGACATGGCAACGGCTGCGATCAACGGCGTCGCATAGCCGAGGATCGCGATCGGCACGGCGATCACGTTGTAGCCGATCGCCAGCGCGAAGTTCTGGCGGATGAGCCGCCCGGCCCGGCGCGACGTGTCGATCGCCATCGGCACGGCATTGAGCCCCTGGTGCAGGAAGACGAAGTCCGCCGCCTGGCGTCCGACATCCGCCGCCGTTGCCGGCGCCATCGAGACGTGGGCCGCCCGCAGCGCCGGGGCGTCGTTGATGCCGTCGCCGACCATCAGTACGCGGTGACCGCCCTCGGCCGCAGCCGCGCATTCATCGACCTTGCCGCGCGGCGTCAGTTCCGCCTGGAAGCGCTCGATGCCGACCCGCCGGGCAAGGGCTGCGACAACGGGCGCGCGGTCGCCGGAGAGGATGCCTGTCGCCAAACCGAGCCGACCGAGTTCCTCGATGCTTTCACGGGCGAAGGGCCGCAACCGGTCCTCGAAGCGGAAGCAGGCGAGTTCGCGGCCGTCCAGCGACAGGATCGCCTCGGACTGCCCGCTCGCCTCGCCGGCATCGCCGCAGGCAAAGGCACGGCTGCCGAGCCGGTAGATGCCGGCCTCCGTGCGGGCCTCGATGCCGGCACCGGGAATTTCGCGGACCTCCCCGGCAATGACGGGCGCAAGCTTCGCCGCATCATGGATGGCCATCGCCAGCGGATGGCGCGACTGGGCGGCAAGGCCGGCCGCCGTCGCCAGCACGGAGGGCTGAATATCCTGGCCGTTGACGAGGCGCGGCTCGCCCACCGTCAGCGTGCCGGTCTTGTCGAGCAGCACCGTATCGATCTCGGCGAGCCGCTCCATGGCGGAACCGTCCTTGACCATGACGCCATTCTGGAACAGCCGTCCGGCGGCAATGACCTGCACGACAGGCACCGCAAGCCCGAGGGCGCAGGGGCAGGTGATGATCAGCACCGCGACCGCGACCAGCATCGCGTGGTGGAAATCGCCGTTGACGAACATCCAGCCGATGAAGCTCAAGAGCGCAAGCAGATGCACCGCCGGCGAATAATATTGCGCCGCGCGGTCGGCGATGCGGCGATAGCGCGCCCTGCCCCCTTCGGCGGCCTCCATCAGCCCCATGATTTCCGCAAGCAGCGAGTCGCGCGCCGCAGCCGTCGCCTCGATGGTCAGCGGTCCGGTGAGGTTCAGCGTGCCCGCCTCGACGGTGTCGCCGGTCCTGACCGGTGCGGGTGCGCTCTCGCCATTGACGATCGAGCGATCGAGATCGCTGGCGCCCATGAGAATGCGGCCATCGACCGGGATGCGCTCGCCGGCGGCAATCGCCAGCCTTTCGCCCGGCTTGATCTCGTCGACCGGGCGGTATTCCCGTCCCCCTTGCGCATCCAGCACCATGGCGCCGCGCGGCGACAGCCGGGCCAGACTGCTGATCGCCGAGCGGGCGCGGCCGCGCATCATGTGGTCGAGCGTGCGGCCGATCAGCAGGAAGAACAGAAGCATCACCGTGCCGTCGAACCAGGCATGGGTGCCGTGGGTGATCGTCTCGTAGAGCGAGATGGAGAAGGAGAGCGTGATCGCCAGCGCGATCGGCACGTCCATGTTGGTGCGGCCGTGCCTCAGCGCGTTCCAGGCGGAGGCATAGAAGAAGCGCCCGGCATAGATCAGCGTCGGCGCGGCAATCAGTGCCGAGATCCAGTGGAACAGATCGCGCGTGGCAGCCTCCGCGCCCGACCAGACGGAGACCGAAAGCAGCATGATGTTGGCGGAAGCGAAACCCGCGACAGCAACGGCGCGCACCAGTTTCTTCAGCGTCTGGTCGCCGTCCTCCTCGCCCGGCGCAAACAGATGGGTTTCGTAGCCGCGCGCGCGGATGGTCCGCGCCAATTCCCGAGGATCGGTACGGGCTCCGTCGAGCTCTTCCTTCCAGACGATGGACACGCGCCGCGACGAAAGGTTCACACGCGCCCGCTCGACCTCGGGCCGCGCTTTCAAGGCGCCCTCGAGTGTGGTGATGCAGGCGCCGCAATGCACGCCGGGCACGCTGAGATCTGTCTGGCGGAGCCCCCCGCCGAGCGACCGACTCGTCAGCCACAGCTCTTCCGAGCTTGGCAGCCCCTGCCCGGCCCTGTCGATCTCCAGAGCCATCTCGGTCCCGGGTGCACAGCAGCTCATGGGGTCTCTCCCGGCACCATGAAGCGGATCGCCTGGCGATAGACGACGACATCGCCCTTGGTCGCGGTGATGTCGGCGATCCACTGGCCGCGCTTTAGAGCCGCGGGGGCGACGAAGACGCCCTCGCCCTGATGCACCATCTCGACGGTCACATCCTCATGCTCCTCGACCGGGCGTTTCAGCATGGCGACCACCTTGTCGGCGGTCAGTTCTGGCTTGCCCTGGCGCGTCAGCGTATAGCGCAACGCCTCTTTCTCAACGCTGAGCTTGCCGTCGAGACCGCTGGCGGCGAAGGCCTTCGCCTCCTTCACCTTGCCGTTGAACTGCTGGCTCGCGACATAGGTATTCTGCACCACCAGCCCGCTCCAGCTATGGCTGGCGTTCCAGGCCATGATCACGTTGACGGTGATGATCGTGCCGAAGAACAGCACCATGACGCCCAGCATGTGCCAGCCGGTGAAGGGGCGCGGCGCCTTTGCCTGTCTGGTCGTCATTTCGCGGCTCCCGGGCTGTTGAAGTTGGCCTCGTAGGCGTCGCGCTCGTGGCTCGACGGATCCTCGACGATCAGGCTGAAACCATCGGCCGCCTCGCCAAGCTTGTCCTCCGGCAGCGTCACGAACACCTTCACCGCCGTCACCTTGTCCGGATCGACCCCGACGGCAAAGGTGCGGCCGTCGCCCGGAGCATGGCCGGCAAGGCGCATCGTCGCCGAAGGCATGCCCTCGATCGCGAGCGTGATGGTGCGTTGTTCCGGGATCATGTTCAAGAGCTTGACCATGTAGCCGTTGCGCACCGAGCCATCGGATTCGACGACGAATTGCGGATTGCGGTCGTGCAGCACGTTGAGTTCCAGCCGGTCGCGAGACAAGAGCGCATAGAGCAGACCGATGCCGACGAGTGTCCAGACGCCGAGATAGAGCAGCACGCGCGGGCGGAAGACGATCTTCCAGTTGAAATGGCGAACCTTGTCGGAGAAGCCGCCGTCCGCGTTGCGAACACGGCTCGGGTCGATCGTCGTCGTGCCGCCATTGGTGGCGAGCGCCATGTTGGCGGCATAATCGTTCAGCGTCGCATAGGAGATCAGCCCGCGCTCGCGGCCGAGCTTGTCCATGACACCGTCGCAGGCGTCGATGCAGAGCGCGCAGGTGATGCATTCGAGCTGCTGGCCGTCGCGGATGTCGATGCCCATCGGACAGACGACGACGCAGGCATTGCAATCGACGCAATCGCCGACCGCCTCGCCCGCTGCCGCCGCCTTCTTCTGGTGGCGCGAGCGCGGCTCGCCGCGCCAGTCGTTATAGGTGACGACCAGCGAATTCTCGTCGAGCATGGCCGCCTGGATGCGCGGCCACGGGCACATATAGGTGCAGACCTGCTCGCGCATCAGGCCGCCGAAGACATAGGTCGTCGCCGTCAGGATGCCGACGGTCATGTAAGCGACAGCAGGCGCTTCGAGCGAAACGAAGCTCTTCAACAGCGTCGGCGCATCGGCGAAATAGAAGATCCAGGCGCCGCCGGTGGCGATGCCGATCAGGATCCAGATCGAATGCTTCGACACCCGCTTGACGATCTTGTCGAACGTCCAAGAGCCGGCATCGAGCTTCATGCGGGCGTTGCGGTCGCCTTCGATGTAGCGCTCGACCACCAGGAAGAGATCGACCCAGACGGTCTGCGGACAGGTATAGCCGCACCAGGCGCGCCCGACGGCCGACGTCACCAGGAACAGGCCGAAGCCGGCCATGACGAGCAGACCGGCAACGAAGAAGAACTCCTGCGGCCAGATCTCGATGAAGAAGAAATAGAAGCGGCGGGCGGCGAGATCGACGAGCACCGCCTGGTCGGGCGCATGCGCGCCGCGATCCCAGCGGATCCACGGCGTCAGATAATAGATGCCGAGCGTCACCAGCATCACCAGCCACTTGAAGCGGCGGAAACTGCCCTCGGCGCGCTTCGGGAAGATCTTCCTGCGTTTTTCATAAAGCGGCTTGCGCACATGCGCCGCATTGACCGGCTCGGCCTCGTGACGTTCGACAGAGGCAGGATTTGCGGCTGAGTGAAGGCTCATTTGTGGGAAATCCCCGGATATGTCGTGTATTGCACCACCTTTTGCCCGATTTGGCCTCCGAAAACGTTGATCTGTGTCAAGTTTGCGGGCTAAAGCGCGAGCATGCGGCGAAAGGTCCGGGCCTCCGTAGGAAATGCCCAGGCTTTCGCAAAATGCCCAGGCTCCCGGAAAAGATGCCCGGCCTTTCCCATCCGACCCGCACCGCGGTTCGCCACATCACTGTCTTGCAATATCAACGAGGAACCGCATGGACACGATCATCGGCTTTCTGAACACGATCTTTTGGGGTTACGTGCTGATCTACGGCCTGCTCGCCGTCGGCATCTACTTCACGCTCCGCCTCGGCTTCCCGCAGATCGTGCATTTCGGCGAGATGTTCCGCGTGTTGAGTAACGGCGGTTCGAAGGACGCGGCGGGCATCAGCCCGTTCCAGGCACTGACCGTCAGCCTCGCCTCACGCGTCGGCACCGGCAATCTCGCCGGTGTCGCCGTCGCGCTCTATCTCGGTGGACCGGGTGCGACATTCTGGATGTGGATGGTGGCGCTGGTCGGCATGGCGACGGCCTATGCGGAAAGCGCGCTGGCGCAGCTCTACAAGGTACGCAACGAGAATGGACAATATCGCGGCGGCCCGGCCTTCTACATCGCCCGCGGCCTCAACGCGCCCTGGGCCGCGACGATCTTCTCCGTTTGCCTCATTCTCTCTTTCGGCCTCGTCTTCAATGCGGTCCAGGCCAATTCCATCGCGGATGCCGTTCAAGGCGCCTTCGGCGTTCCGAAATTCGTTGTCGGCCTCGCGGTCGCAGCAATCTCCGGCATTGTCATCTTCGGCGGCATCCGCCAGATCGCCCGCGTCGCCGAAATCGTGGTGCCCTTCATGGCGATCGCCTATCTGCTGACGGCGATCTATGTGCTGGTCGCCAATGCGGCGATCGTGCCGAACGTGCTGTGGACCATCATCTCCAGCGCCTTCGGCCTGCAGGAGGCGGCAGGCGGCGTTGCCGGCGGTGTCGCAGCCGCGATGATGAACGGTGTCAAGCGCGGTCTCTTTTCCAACGAGGCCGGCATGGGTTCGGCCCCGAACATCGCAGCCGTCGCCACGCCCGTGCCGCATCACCCGGCGTCACAAGGTTTCGTGCAGTCGCTCGGCGTCTTCATCGATACCATTCTGATCTGCACCGCGACATCGGTCATGATTCTGCTCTCGGGCACGCTGGAACCGGGCTCCGGCGTCACCGGCACGCAACTCACCCAAGCCGCGATGAACGTGCATATCGGCTGGACCGGCAGCTACTTCATCGCGATCGCGATCTTCTTTTTCGCTTTCACCTCGATCATCGGCAACTATTCCTACGCCGAGAACGCGCTGACCTATCTCGGCGGCGCCAATCGCCTCGGCGTCACGATCATGCGCTCAGCCGTGCTTGCCATGGTCGTATGGGGCGCGTCGGAGAGCATCACCACCGTATTCGACGCGGCGGATGCCTCGATGGGCCTGATGGCGACGATCAACCTCATTGCCATCCTGCTCCTCTCCGGTACCATCGCCAAACTGACCAAGGACTATTTCGCCCAGCGACGGCAGGGTCTCGATCCGGTGTTCCACGCCGCCGACTATCCGGAGCTGCAGGGCCAGATCGATGACGAGATCTGGTCGCGCGAAGAGGCGATCGGCGCGGGCCGACGCGTGGAGGACACGGCATGGACGGCTCCCACGGGCCGCTGACGCTTGCAAAGCAGCACGGCATCTATCGCGAGCGCGCCGCGCCTGACGCGCTTGCCGGCCATGTCGAATGCCTCTGGAGGCACCAGATGCCGTCGGGACCGCCCGCGCCAATCGCGGTCGTGCCTGACGGCTGCGTCGATATCCTCTGGTCGGATCGCGGCCTCGTGGTCGCCGGCCCCGACCGGGTTGCCGCCTTTCCGGTGATCGCCGCCGGCGCCAAGGTCGTCGGCCTGCGCTTCCGGCCGGGCGTCGCCGCGTCCTTCCTGCGCACATCGCTCTCCGACATCACCGGCGAAATCGTCCCGCTCGACGCCTTCTGGGGCAAGGCCGGGCGCGAACTCGACGCAAAGCTTCAGGACGCGCCGGATTGGGCACGCCGCGCCGAAATCCTGGCGGAGGCCGTGCTGCAGCGTCTGCCAGCGGTTGCGCCGCCATCGAGCGACGCCGCCGCCTGCCTCGCCTACCTGCAGCAGAAGCATGATTTCTCGGACAATCCAATCCGGTCGCTGGCCGCAACCACCGGCACCAGCGAAAGGACGCTGCGCCGCCGCTGCCACCAGCATTTCGGCTATGGCGCCAAGACGCTCGACCGCATTCTCCGCCTGCAACGCTTCCTCGCAGCCTGCCGCCGCGAATCGTCCGCGAGCCTCGGCATCCTTGCCCTCGATGCCGGTTACGCCGACCAGGCGCATCTTTCGCGCGAGACAAAGGAGCTGGCATCGCTCTCGCCTGCGGAGATCCGACGCCAGCTTGGCGGCCATCGGCAGGCCGCCTGACTGGCCGTTTCGTTCAAGACCGGCGCGGTCGCCCGTGCTAATTCCGCGTCCAGGAGAACCAGGCATGCCAACACTTGAAGCGAAGATCGTTCACACCACCATCAACCGCGATTGGCGCGAGGTCTACGCCTTCATGGCCAAGCACGAGAACATGCACCGCTGGGCCTCCGGCCTGTCGTCAGGCCTGACGCGTGACGGCGAGGACTGGCTGGCGCCGGGACCGCTCGGCGATGCGCGCGTGCGCTTTGCCCCCGACAACGACTTCGGCGTCGTCGATCATCTCGTCACGCTTGCAGATGGCACCGAGGTTCACAATTCGCTGCGCGTCGTGCCGAACGGCGACGGGGCGGAGGTGATGTTCACACTTCTGCGCCAGCCGGGCATGAGCGCGGAACAATTTGCCGGCGACGCCGGTTGGGTGGCGAAGGATCTCGCCGCTTTGAAATCTCTCATGGAATCCGGAAAAGACAGGTGAAAAATGGGTAACAAGGGCAACGACGGCCGCATCGACTATGTCGAGTTCAACGTCGCCGACATCGCTGCGAGCAAGGCCTTCTACGGCGGCGCCTTCGGCTGGACCTTCACCGACTATGGCCCCGAATATTGCGAGTTCCAGGACGGCCGGCTAACCGGCGGCTTCACGACCACGGGCCCTGTCGGCAGCGGCGGGCCGCTGGTCATCATCTATGCCGACGATCTCGAGCAAACACAGGCCCGTGTCGAAAAGGCAGGCGGCAAGATCGTCAAGCCGATCTTTTCCTTCCCCGGCGGCCGCCGCTTCCACTTCGCCGACCCAGATGGTTATGAACTGGCGGTGTGGTCGCAGCAGTAAAGCTGACAACGCCCCGCCGCGCTGGAATGAGAAGGGCCGCGTCTTTCGACGCGGCCGTTTCTTGGTTGACGATCAGCGCTGCCCCTCATCCGCCTGCCGGCACCTTCTCCCCGCAAGCGGGGAGAAGGCAGCAAGCCTGACCGTTCGCCATTCACAGGATCTGATTTTGCGAGAACGTCACCCCCAGCGACTCTCTCCCCGCAAGCGGGGAGAGATGTCCGGCAGGACAGTGAGGGGCGCCCTGGCACTGAGTGCCGGCGAGCCCTACTCGCCGCCACCCAACGAATGCACGAAGACGGCAAGCTGCTTGACGGTGGTGTCGCCGAGGCGCGGCAGCCAGGCGGGCATGACGCCGTGCTTCGGCACCTTCATCTGCGCGATGATCGCCTGCTCGCCCTCGCCCTTCAGCCACAGTGCGTCAGCCAGGTTCGGGGCGCCTAACTCGCGGTTGCCCTTGGCGTCGGCGCCATGGCACGACGCACAGTTGGCTTCGAACAATGCCTTGCCCGGCTCGACCATCGAGACGTCCGACGGCGTGCCGGTGAGGCTGACGACGTAGGCTGCCGTCTGCTTGATCTCTTCCGGCTGCAGGATTTCGGTAAACGCCGGCATTTCCGAAACGCGGGTCTCGCCGTCGCCATCATAGCGGATGCCGTGGGCGATCGTCTGGTAGATCTCTTCGGGCTTGCCGCCCCAGAGCCAGTCGTCGTCGTTCAGGTTCGGGAAGCCGGCGGAACCGGCCGCACCCGAGCCGTGGCACTGGGCGCAGTTGACCTTGAAGGCCGAGGCGCCGCCGGAAACGGCGAACTGCTGGAGCTGCGGATCGGCCATGATATCGGCGATCGAACTCGAGGCGATCTTTTCGAGGTTGCCGGCCTGGGCGGCTTTGGCGTTTGCGAGCTCTGCGCTCACCTCGGCGCGGCTCGAATAGCCGAGCACGCCCTTGGTGGCATCCGTCAGAAGCGGTACCGCCGGATAGACGATCATGTAGCCGACCGCCCAGACGATGGTTGCGTAGAAGGTATAGACCCACCAGCGCGGCATCGGGTTGTTGAGTTCGCGGATACCGTCCCATTCGTGGCCGGTGGTCTCGACGCCGCTGATTTCGTCGACGTGTTTTTCCGCCATGGATCAATCCTCCTTCAGAGGGATGGCTGCGGCCTGGTCGGCGGCCTTCTTGGCGCCGGGCCGGAAGATGAAGGCGACGACGCCGAGGAAGAAGAGCGTCATGGCAAGCAGCGCCCAGCTATCGGCGAACTGGCGCATGGCCGTGTAGGTTTCCATCTGCGTTCTCCTTAGCGATAGCCGGTGGTGTCGTCGTAGGTGGAGAAGTCGACCAGCGTGCCGAGCATCTGCAGATAGGCGATGAGCGCATCCATCTCCGTCAGCTTCTGCGGGTTGCCGTCGAAGTCGCCGAGCTTGGCCTTTGGATAGCGCGCCTCGACGCCCGAGGTGTCGGCATTCGGATCAGCCTGGGCCTTCATGTCGGCCAGCGCGTTGTCGATCATCTCGTCCGTATAGGGAACGCCGACCGCCTTGTTGGCCTTCAGGTTCATGGCGACGTTCTCCACCTCGAGCGTCGTCTCCTTGAGGAAGGCGTAGCCCGGCATCACCGATTCCGGCACCACCGAGCGCGGCTCGGTCATGTGCTGCACGTGCCACTCGTTGGAGTAGCGGTCGCCGACGCGGGCGAGATCCGGCCCGGTGCGCTTGGAGCCCCACTGGAACGGATGGTCATACATCGATTCCGCCGCCAGCGAGTAATGGCCGTAGCGCTCCACTTCGTCGCGGAACGGGCGGATCATCTGACTGTGACAGACATAGCAGCCTTCGCGGATATAGATGTCGCGGCCGGCAAGCTCCAGCGGCGAATAGGGCCGCATGCCTTCCACCTTCTCGATGGTGTTTTCGAGATAGAAGAGCGGCGCGATTTCCACGATACCGCCGACGGAGACGACGAGCAGCGAGCCGACGAGCAGCAGGGTGGCGTTACGCTCCAGCGAAGCGTGTTTGTCGAGAATGGACATGGTCTATGCCCTCCTATTCCGCAGCTTTCAGCGCGGGCGTCGCACCGAAGATCGGAGCTTCGTCGCGCTGGCGGCCGAGGATGGTCATTGTTACGTTGAAGGCCATGAGCAGAGCCCCGGAGAGGAACAGTGCGCCGCCAAGGGCACGCAGCACGTAGTAGGGAACCATGGCCGCGACCGATTCCGCGAAGGAATAGACGAGGAAGCCCTGGTCGTCGTACTCGCGCCACATCAGGCCCTGCTGGATGCCGGCGACCCACATGACCGCCGCGTAGACGACGATGCCGAGGGTGGCGAGCCAGAAGTGCCAGTTGACCATGCGCACGCTGTAGAGGCGCTCGCGGTTCCACAGCTTCGGAACGAGATAGTAGATCGCGCCGAAGGTGATGAGGCCATTCCAGCCGAGCGCGCCGGAATGCACGTGACCGATGGTCCAGTCGGTGTAGTGGCTGAGCGAGTTGACCGTCTTGATCGACATCATCGGACCTTCGAAGGTCGCCATGCCGTAGAAGGCGACGGCCATCACCATCATGCGGATGATCGGATCGGTGCGGATCTTGTCCCAGGCGCCCGAGAGCGTCATCAGGCCGTTGATCATGCCGCCCCAGGAGGGCATCCACAGCATGACCGAGAAGACCATGCCGAGCGTCTGCGCCCAGTCGGGCAGCGCCGTATAGTGCAGGTGGTGCGGCCCCGCCCAGATGTACATGAAGATCAGCGACCAGAAGTGGATGATCGACAGGCGGTAGGAGTAGACCGGGCGGTTGGCCTGCTTGGGGATGAAGTAATACATCATGCCGAGGAAGCCGGCCGTCAGGAAGAAGCCGACGGCGTTATGCCCGTACCACCATTGGGTCAGCGCATCCTGCACGCCGGCGAAGGCCGAGTAGCTCTTCGAGCCGACGAAGGAGACCGGCACCGCCAGGTTGTTGACGATGTGCAGCATCGCGATCGTGACGATGAAGGCGAGGTAGAACCAGTTGGCCACATAGATATGCGGCTCCCTGCGCGTCAGCAGCGTGCCAAGGAAGGCGACGAGATAGGCGACCCAGACGATCGTCAGCCAGAGGTCGACGTACCATTCCGGCTCCGCATATTCCTTGGACTGGGTGATCCCCAGCAGGTAGCCGGTAGCGGCCATGACGATGAAGAGCTGGTAGCCCCAGAACACGAACCAGCCGAGATTGCCGCCGAAGAGGCGCGCGCGGCTGGTGCGCTGGACGATGTAGAAGGACGTCGCGATCAGCGCGTTGCCGCCGAAGGCGAAGATCACCGCCGAGGTGTGCAGCGGCCGCATGCGGCCGAAGTTGAACCAGGGCTCGATGTTGAGGTCCGGAAAGGCGAGCTGGAGCGCAACCACGACGCCCACGAGAAAGCCGACGACGCCCCAGAAGACGGTGGCGATCACGCCATACTTGACCACCTCGTCGAAATATTCCGACTGCGGTGGCGGTGGCGGCGCCCTGCCCGCGGAAACCGGGCTGAACTCGATGCGTCGCATCAGCATGATGGTGCCGGCGAGGAGCACGAAGAACAACACCCACATATGGGCTTCAAAGTGCCGGTCCTGCGTAAAGCCGGCGCCGACGAGCGCCAGGAATGCACCGACCCCGAGCAGGATCATCTCGAATGTGTATTTCATGGTTGGGTCCCCAACTTGGTCCGATCGCACGCGGAGACACGCCCTGAACGAGGCACGTCACTGCAGCTTGGCGGAAAGTGTCAGAATCGGGGCGATCCGACCTTGATTCAGATCAAGGTTGGAACGCCTCGAATGCATCATCCTCGGCAGACAATAGGGAGCGCCATGGGAGCTGGCGTTTGAAGCCGATGAAAAAGACGTTTGAGGATGGACGAATCCGGAGCCGCCCCGAGTCGCCTCCCCGCCCCGTCCCGATGGCCGAGCCGTTCGCGTGGCTCGCCCGTGCGCATGAAGAACAACTCGCGCTCTGCAACAGCCTCGAGGAAATCGCCGACAGCCTGCCCGCCGAAATCGACCGGCAGAAATGCGTCTACGCCGCCAAGGTGCTCGGACCTATGATCCGCGAAATGCATTCCGGCGAGGAAAACCTGGTGTTCCCGTGGATCGAGCGCACCTTCCGCAGCGACCCGACGATCGGCGCGACGCTGGAGCGGCTGAAATACGAGCACTGCGAGGACGAATGCTTCGCCGAGGAGCTGACGGAAATGCTGGAGCGTCTCGGCGCCGCAGACGAAACGGTCAATGCCGAAACCGCCGGCTACATGCTGCGCGGCTTCTTTACGAGCCTTAGGCGGCATGTCGGCTTCGAGCGGGAATGTCTGCGCGCCATCACCGCGCCCGCCGAGTGAACGCCCAAGGACAAGCTCATATTCGAGAGCAGAATTGAGCGCGGCCGTGCTGCGGTCGCGCTTCTTCAATCCGGACATCGTCTCGCTTGATCTTGCCTAAGGGTCTACTGCATGTCTCCTTGAATCGACCTCGATTTAAGGACGAAGACATGCAGCAAATCAAAGTGCTACAGCGACCTTTGCGCGTCTCATGAGACGCGCGGCGCTGTAGCGTCAGGCCGCGATCGCGCGGCGACGGTCGGCATGTTCCTGGATCACCAGGATCGCGCCGATGAGCTTGCCGGTGCTGGACATGCACGGCGTCAGCCGGCAGCGTACGACGACGGTGCGCGCATCGACCGTCTTAGCGAAGGTATAGTCGACCACCTCGCCCGCAAAACAGCGATCGAGATAGGATTTCACGCGCTGCTCGAAGCGCCGGATGCCGATGAACTCGACGATATGCCGGCCGATCAGGTCCATCGGACGGCTCTCCAGATGCTCGGCATTGCGCGGGTTGGTGTAGAGGTAGCGGTAATCCGGCGTAATCACCGCGATGCGATCCGGGAAACTGTCGAGGATCGCCTCGTTGAGCAGGCCTTCATCGGCCCTGCCTTTGCTCGGCTGGGCCGGCAGCCGCTCGAGCTGCAGGTCGGCGAATTTCTCCGCGCCCGTCGCCGCGAAATAGCGGTTGATCAGCGATTGCAGCAGTTGCGAATGCCGGAGTACGCAGGAGATGTCGTCGGCCTCGACCCGCAGGATGTCGATCAGGAACTGGAACTGAAGTCGGGCGTCTTCGACGCTCACCGCCTTCTCGTCGTAGACGGATCTGAGGATCGGATCGAGTTCGCGATCCAGGATGCCGATCAAATGCTCGTCTGCCGTACGTACGGCATACTGCATCTGCGAATACTTGAACCAGAACAGCTCAATCAGTGCGTTCAATTCGAAACCCCAATTCCCCCACGGCAGAGCCGCTTCGATGCACTTACAAGACAGGCGTTGATGCTGCAGACACTGATCCAGTTTTGATGCTTCCCCCACCACTTCCGCGTAAAACCGCACCACTCCGGCCATCCAAAGCGCTTGCAGTCTTCCCCTCGCGAGACAACGTCGAGTTTACACTCATTGCGTTAGCGTTCAACAGCAGAAAGAAAAACTTAACCTTTTGAAGTATTTTCAGGGCAAAACCGGCCCGCGAAGCCGCAGGCGAGCCGGCGAATGTGCCGACCGCCGAGCTTCATGTCCGGGCGCGCCAAAATTTTAGATGCCGCGCTGAAGCAGCCTCAAGCGCGCTTGTTCGTGCGGAAGGGAATCAGTCCTTGAGATAGCGCTTGATGTGCCAGCGGTCGTGATACCAGAGCCACTGGCCGGGATATTCCCTTACCCAGCTTTCCACCTTGTCGTTCAGCACCTGCGCCGTGGCGGTGACGTCGACATTGCCGTCTGCCTTGCGCGGGATCGCGATCGCCGGCTCCAGTTCCAGCCGGAAACGGCCGCCGGGCAACCGGATGCAGCGGGCGGGATAGACCTCGCAGTTGAACTGGCGGACGAGCTTGGCAAGCAGCGGATTGGTCTGCACGTCCTGGCCGAAGAACTTGGTCTTCAGCCCCTTGCGGAACTTCTGGTCGACGAGAACGCCGACGCCCAGGCCCCGTTCGAGCTGGCGGGCGAGCGCGAAGGACGAGCCGGCATGCGACGGCACGAGGTTGCCCATGCGCTCCTCGCGGAACTTGAACACCTTCTCGGCCACATAGGGATTGTTCGGCGGGCGGAAGAGCACGGTCACGTCGAGACCGAAGGCGGACCCGGCAACCGGCAGCATCTCGAAATTGCCGCTGTGGGCGGTGAAGACGATGAAGGGGCGCGGATTGTCGCGAAGCTCCAGGAACAGCGGAATGCCCGACACTTCGACCCGACCCGGCGTCGTGCGCTCCGGATCGAAATCGAAGAGACGGTCGAGGAACACGTATTCGGCCGCCATGCGGCCCATGTTGCCCCAGCTTTCAAGCGCGATCTCCTCGATCTCCGCCTCGCTTTTCTCCGGAAAGGCATTGCGCAGATTGGTCAGCGTCAGCTTGTGCCGGCTGGTCTTCGGGCCGATGAAGCGCACCGCTCGATCCATGAAGTTGATCGCGCCGTCGGCGGGAAACATCTTCAGGATCGTCAGCAGCAGGAAGACGAACTGCGCAATCAGCCACTGCCGCGTACGATCCGCCGCCAGCACCAGCCGTGTGATCAGCATGCGCACGTCCATCAATCCATCTTCAGGATGATCTTGCCGAAGATCTGGCGCGATTCCATGCGCTCCAGTGCCCGGTCGATCTCGTCGAGGCCGACCTCGGTATCGATGACCGGATGCACGAGGCCGCGGGCCATCTTCTGCATGGCGTTCGCCATGTTCTCCATGCGGCAGCCGAAGGAGCCGAGCAGCTTCAGCTGCTGCTGGAACAGCATCATCAGGTTCATGTCGGTGGAAACGCCCGAGGTGGAACCGCAGGTGACCAGACGGCCGCCGCGCTTCATCGAGAGCATCGAGCCCGCCCAGGTGTCCTTGCCGACGTGTTCGAACACGACGTCGACACCCTTCTTCTTGGTGAGCTTGCGCACCACGCCTTCGAAGCGGTCCTTGCGGTAGTTGATGACGTGATCGGCGCCGAGCGCCTTCGCCTTCTCGATCTTGTCGTCAGAGCCCACCGTCGTGATGACGGTGCAGCCGATCTTCTTGGCGAGCTGGATCGCCGCCGAGCCGATGCCGGAGCCGCCGGCATGGACGAGGATCGTTTCGCCGGGTTCCAGCTTGGCATTATCGAACAGCATGTGCTCGACGGTCCCGAAGGTGACCGGAGCAAGGGCTGCGCCGACCGCGTCGACACCCGGAGGCGCCGGCACCAAGAGGCGCGCCGGCAGGTTGATCTTCTCCTGCGCGAAGCCGTCGAGGTGGAAGCCGTGCACGCCACCGACATGTTCGCAGAGATTGTCGCGGCCTTCCTTGCACGGGCGGCAGAGACCGCAGGTGCGCGCGCCATAGATCGACACGAGCTGGCCCGGCAGCACGCTCGAAACGCCAGGACCGATCGCGTCGACGACGCCGGATGCTTCCGCGCCGATGACCAGCGGCATCTTGCGCTTGGCAAAGGCCATGCCGCGCCAGCCCCAGACGTCGATATGGTTGAGTGCCACCGCCTTGACGCGCAGCGTCACCTCACCCGGGCCGGGCACTTCCGGTTCCGGAATGTCGGTGATTTCGAGCTTGCGGTCATCGAGCAGTTGCAGGGCGCGCATGGTTCTTCCTTTAGATCTTTAGATAGTCGAGCGGCTGGGCCGTGCTGACTGGCATATATACACATTGGGGCAACGGCGCTGCACCCCCCTCTGGCCTGCCGACCATCTCCCCCACAAGGGGGGAGATCGACCCGCGGCAAGCCAATCGCATTAATAGAGGGATCCGCGCTCAGCGTCCCTTGATGAGCAAGACGGTGCCACATCCAATCTCCCCCCTTGTGGGGGAGATGCCCGGCAGGGCAGAGGGGGGGGTAACGCCTAATGCGCCTTGTCCTCGTAAAGGCTCAAGCCGGCTCGGCAGTCATGACGAGGCTGGCGTTCTGGCCGCCGAAGCCGAAGGAGTTCGACAGCACCGCAGTCACCTGCTGGCTGCGCTTCACGTTCGGCACAACGTCGAGCACGATCGCCGGATCGGGGTTCTGGTAGTTGATCGTCGGCGGCAGCGTGCCGGTCAGCATCGTCTGGATCGAGAATACCGCCTCGACTGCACCGGCCGCCGTCAGCGTATGACCGATCATCGACTTGTTGGACGAGACCGGGATCGACGGCAGGCGATCGCCGAAGACGTTCGACATCGACAGGTATTCCATCTTGTCGTTCTCGGGCGTCGAGGTGCCGTGGGCGTTGATGTAGCCGATACCGTTTTCGTCGATGCCGGCGTCGGCAAGGGCCGCGCGGATCGTCGCGATCGCCGGGCCACCATCCGGCGAGGAGCGCGTGCGGTGGAAGAGGTCGGCCTTCTCGCCGCAGCCCTTCAGGATGCCGTAGACGCGGGCGCCGCGGGCGACCGCCGCTTCCAGAGATTCGAGCACGAGGGTCGCTGCACCTTCGGCGATGACGAAGCCGTCACGGTCCTTGGTGAAGGGCTTAGACGCCTTTTCCGGCGGATCGTTCTGGGTGGAAAGCGCCGAAAGCAGCGCGAAGCGGATCAGTGCCTCGGCGCTGACCGAGCCATCGGTCGCGACCGTCAGCGCGCGATCGGTGCGGCCCTGGCGGATCGCCTCGACGCCGAGCTGGATCGCCGTGGCGCCCGAGGCACAGGCGGTCGACAGCGTCACCGGCAGGCCGCGCGTGCCGAAGCGATCGGCAAGGCGTTCCGAGATCGAGCCGAAGAGCACGGCCTCATGGAACACCGGATCGGCCTTCTGGCGCATGGCGGCGAGGAAACGGTTATAGGCGTCGCCCGGCCGCTCCGACGGCGGCGAACGATCGGCAAGCTCGAAGCGCGCGCTCCATTCCGGCTCGACCGGCGGGGCGGCCAGGAACAGCGGGCCGTTGAAATCGCCGGAAATGCCGGCCTGCGCCAGCGCTTCCAGCGTCGTCTCGCGCGCCATGGCATAGGAACGCTCGACGGCATTGTCCGCGGGGATGTCGATGAAATCGACCGTACCGGAAATGCGGGTGTTCAGGCCTTCGGTCGGGAACCGGGTGATCTTGTGGATGCCCGAGACACCGCCCGAAAGCGCTGCCCAGTTGTCTTCGACACCCTGGCCGAGCGAGGTGATGACGCCCATGCCGGTGACGGCGATGATCGGGCGGCCGAGATGGTCCTTGTAAGCGTTGCTCATGGTCCGCTCCTGTTATTCCGCCGAAAGGACGGCGACGCCTTCGCCGCGCGAATGGCCGATGGTGGTGACCACGGCGCTCTTCGCCGCCGCCGTCATCGGCTTCTCGGCGCTGGCATCGAAGGCCGGCACCCTGGCGCCCTCGCCCAGCGACAAAGCCGCAAGCGCCAGGCCCAGCGGGAATTGCGCTTCGATGCTGTGGCCGACGAGGCCGCCATAGGCGCGCACCGGCGCCCCGGCCAACTTCGCCTCGAGGAACGCCTTCTCGCGCGCCACCAGATCATGGAAACCGGACGTACCGGAGAACACGACGGTCGATGTCGGGTCAAGTTTCTCCGCCGGCTTGGCGAGATCAGCAAGCCGGGCTTCGAGCTTGCCGCTTTCACGCGAGCCGCGGTCGCCGCCGATCGCCTCGATCGTGGCATAGATGCGGGCGCCGCGGGCTTCGGCATATTCACGCGATTCCAGCACCAGGAAGGCGCCGACCGAACCGAGGATCATGCCGCCGCCATTATCCTTGCTGCGCGACCAGATCGGGTGCCAGTCGCCGAGCGCATGGCCCTGGATGGCTTCGATCAGGAGAATGATGTCGAGACGTTCGGCCGAGAAGGCGCCGCCGACGAGCGTATGGCTCGACTGGCCGGCCTTGATGCGGGCAAAGGCGGTTTCGATCGCCGAGATGCCGGCCGCTTCCTCGCCCATGAAGGTGCGCGACGAGCCGGTGACCTTGTGCACGATCGAAATGTTGCCGGCGAGCAGGTTGGAAAGCTGCGCCAGGAACAGCGTCGGGCGCAGTTCGGTGGTCAGCTTTTCGTTGAGGAGCTGTTCGCGATCGTTGCGCTTCAGCGCTTCGTCGACGATCAGCGAGTCGACGTTGATGTCGCGCTCGCCGCCGCCGGCAGCGACGATCATGTCCATGCTGCCGCAGGCTTCGAGATTGTCCTTGAGACCGGCATCATCGAGCGCCAGGCCGGCGGCGAAGACGCCGAGGCGCTGCCAGTTTTCCATCTGGCGCTGGTCGCCACGCTTGGCGATCTGCTGCGACCAGTCGATTTCCGGCAGCGGATGCACCGGATAGGGACTGAACTTCTCGGTCTCGACGCGCACGGCCGGCGAAGCCTCGGCGCTCAAGAGGGCCAGATGCGGCTCGACGCCGACGCCCTGGCTGGTGACGATGCCGACGCCGGTAATGACGACGTCGTTTGCGGATTTGGTCATCTTACTTCTCCGAACCGGCTGTCGCCGAAAGAGCCGCCATCAGGCCCAGTTCCTCGGCCCGCTTGCGAACGATATCGCCGAGCGGAACCTGATCGAACGGCATCGTCCTCAGTTTCAGCTGGGCGTCACAGACCTTCTTGCCGGCCGAGGTGATCTTCGCCTTGGTAACGGCAAAGCCCGAACCTTCATGCTCGAGGAAGGCTTCGATCTCGAGTTCGGCCGAGGGCTCGACGAAGGTGCGCATCTTGGCGCCGTCGACCGACATCAGGAAGGGCATGGCCGCAAAATTGGTGGCGGCCAGCACCAGGAAGCCGGAGGCCTGCGCCATGGTCTCGATCAGGAGTACGCCCGGCACCAGCGGGTAGCCTGGAAAATGGCCTTCGAACACCGGGCTCTTCTCGGGAACGACGGACCGCGCCGTCAGCCGGCCAGCCGAAAGATCGACCGTTTCGACACGATCGATCATCTGGAAGTATTCAAGGAGCATTGAGGCTCACCCTGTTCGTTTTCGGGCCGTTCGTTTCGGGCTCAAGTAAAAACGCCAATGCCGCCTGTCAAGCGCGAGGCGCGACGGGCGGCATTGGAATTGGTGCGGCAAGGCTTGGGCGAAAGCCCGATCAGCCCTTGGCAGCCCGCAGTTCGTCGATCTTGGCGCAGAGGTTCTTCAGAACGAAATACTCTTCGGTCGAGACCTTGCCTTCGTTGACCTCCTGCGTCCACTGCTCGAGCGGGATCTTGATGCCGAATTCCTTGTCGATCGCAAAGACGATGTCGAGGAAATCCAGGCTGTCGATGCCGAGATCGTCGATCGTGTGGCTTTCGGGCGTGATCGTCTCGCGATCGATCTCGCTCGTCTCCGCAATGATGTCGGCAACCTTGTCGAATGTAGCTGTCACGCGCATACCTCTAGTAACTTAAGTCGAGTCTCGGCGATCCTATAGGTAAATGCGCCGCAAAAGCCAATGGCCTTGATTGCAACCGTTGGCGAATTGAAAACCGGTGTTGCAGGCTTACGCCTCAAACGGCGACCGAATGCCGACCGCGACCATTGCCGAGATAGGCGTCGAAGTTCGCCGCCACCGATCGCGCAAAGGGCCGTCCGCGTTCGGTCAGGCGGAAGACACCGTTTTCGATCGTCGTCAGCCCGTCGGCGTCGCGCGCCCGGAAAAGCCGCGCCTCCTCGACCACCGCGGCGGCCAGCCCCGGAAATGCCCGTTCGACCCCGTCAAAGGAGAAGGCGAAACGGCACATGATGTCGGCGATCACTTTTGCTCTCAACCGGTCGTCCGGCGTGAAGCGGTAGCCGCGAACTGCCGCCATGCCTGCCTGCTCCACATGACGCAGATATTCGCCGGTTGCCGGCATGTTCTGGACATAACCCTGACGGAACTGGCCGATCGCCGAGGCACCGAGGCCAATGAGCGTTTCCGCCTCATCGTCCGTATAGCCTTGGAAATTGCGGCGGAGGCGCCCTTCCCGATTGGCGCGCGCTAGGCTGTCTTCGGGCTTTGCGAAATGGTCGATGCCGATCGCCTCGTAGCCGGCCGACAGCAGCATTTCCGCCGCCCGGCTCATCTGGGCGAAGCGCTCGACCACGCCGGGCAGGCTCTCGTCCGGGATCATCTTCTGGTGCGTTTTCATCCAGGGCACATGCGCGTAACCGAAGAGCGCGACGCGATCGGGCGCGAGCGTCAGCACCGCCGCCATCGTCCGCTCCAGTGACGAAAGGCTCTGATACGGAAGCCCGTAAAGGACGTCGCAATTGACCGAACGGACACCCCGCGCCCGCGATGCCTCGATCGCATCGCGGGTCTGCTCATAGGTCTGGATGCGGTTGATCGCCTTCTGCACCACCGGGTCGAAATCCTGGATGCCGAAGCTCGCCCGTGTCATCCCGATCGCCGCCAGCGCATCGTGACGCGCCTCGTCGAGGTCGTTCGGATCCATCTCGACGCTGATCTCGCAATCCGGCGCGAAGGTGAAATGATCGGTGAAGCTGCGCTTGAGCGCGATCATGTCCTCCGGCCGGACGAGAGTCGGCGAACCGCCGCCGAAATGCAGCGCCGTTACCCTGGCTTCGCGGTTCACCCGCCCGCCGACCGATGCAACCTCGCGATGCAGGCCCTGCAAATAGGTTGCGACGGGATCGTAGCGCAGCGTCTGCTTGGTGTGGCAGGCACAGAACCAACAGAGCCGGTCGCAATAGGGCACATGGGCATAAAGCGAAATCGCCTCGCCCGGGCCGATCTGATCGAGCCAGCTTTCATAATCCGCAAGGCCCACCGCCTCGGAAAAATGCGGGGCGGTCGGGTAACTGGTGTAGCGCGGCACCGGGCCCGCATATTTGAGGATAAGCGCGTCTTCCATCGGTCTCTCCGCTGTCATGACGATGGCATAGGGCGGATACGCGAAGACGCCTTTGATTTTGATCAAGTCGCCGAATTAACACGTTAAAATTGACAATACGCAAGTCAGCATGAGACATTGTTTCGCGCTTTCGGAATTGGCACCTGTCAACTCTTGATTTAACGACCTGCATCCTCTTTGGTCCATTCCAGAGAGCAACGACATGCAGGTAGAAAGAATTGCAGATCGTGAACGAACATCGCCGCAAGGATATCCATAACTCGGACATTCCGACCGTCTGCGTGGCCTGCGAGGCGCGTCACGGCGGCGTTTGCGGAACGCTCACCCCGGACCAGTTGCTCGACCTCAGCCGCCACTCGACCCGCCGCAGCATCGAGCCCGGCCGCGAAGTCGTCGGCCAGGGCGAAACGACCGACAGCTATGCCAACATCATCAGCGGCGTCGTCAAGCTCAGCAAGGTTCTGGCCGATGGCCGGCAGCAGATCGTCGGCCTGCAGTTTGCGCCCGACTTCATGGGCCGCCCCTTCACCCGCGAAAGCGCCCTGACGGCGGAAGCGGCCGTCGACACCGACATCTGTTGCTTCCCGCGCACCGTCATCGAGCGGCTCGTTTCCGAGGCGCCGGGTCTCGAACACCGGCTGCACGAGCAGGCGCTGAAGGAACTCGACGAGGCGCGCGACTGGATGCTGACGCTCGGGCGCAAGACCGCCCAGGAGAAGGTGGCGAGCTTCCTCTATATCATCGCCACCCATATCGATCCGGAACAGGGAGCCGCGAAGGAATTCGACCTGCCGCTCTCCCGCTCCGACATCGCCGACTATCTGGGCCTGACGATCGAAACCGTCAGCCGGCAGATCACCAAGCTGCGCAAGGACAACGTCATCCGCATCGAAAACAGCCGCCACGTCACCGTGCCGAGCCTCGACCGGCTGATGGATGTAGCCGGCATCGACTGATGCGGCGCTCGGCGTCGTTGCGACGCTGCTCCTCATGTCTTTTTGAGCGGGATTGCCCCTCACCCTAACCCTCTCCCCGCAGGCGGGGAGAGGGAACGAGCTCGCTGTTGGCCTCACCTTCTCCACAGTAGCGTGGTGCAAGGCGGCGCCATGCGTCCCTTCTCCCCGCCTGCGGGGAGAAGGTGGCGGCAGCCGGATGAGGGGCAAATCCCGTCAGCGAACTGGACGAGACAGCATGGGCAGCGCCGTCAGCGCGTGATGACGATACGCGTATTCGCCAACCCATGCTGGCGCGTCAGGGCGAAAAACTCGGCAGCATTGTTCGGATGCAGCCGCACGCAGCCATGCGACGCCGGGCGGCCGAGCCGCTTGATGTCGTAGGTGGCATGGACCGCATACCCCCCTTTGAAGAACACCGCATAGGGCATGGGCGCATCGTCGTATTTGCTCGAGCGATGGTAACGCGAGAGCCATTTTGCCTTCCAGCTGCCGCGCGGCGTGACATAGCCCTTGCGGGCGGTCGAGACCTTCCAGCGATACATGACGATGCCGTATTGCCTGACGACCATGGTCTGCGAGGACAGGCTGATGTCGGCAATGAGATTGGCGGCGTTCAGGGGCTGAACGGGAAACTGCATCAGAACGGCGACGAGCACGGTCAATAATGCATTCCGCATGCTTCTCTCTCCGGGATGACGAACGCTAACCGGCGGAACCAGACGTCCGAAGAGAATAACCGGCCGAGTATCAAACAATCCTAACGCGGAACTCGTTTTCGCGGGACGGGTTCCGCCGAAACGATCAAATCATCGCGACGGCCAGGACGACAACAGTCATCACCGTGCAGGCGCCATCGAATACGGCGATGCCGGCATCGATATCTTCGCTTCGCGCGACAGCGCGACCCGGACCGTTGATCATCGGCTCGCTGACCTTGACGCCGCCATAGATACGCGGGCCGGCAAGCTGCAGATCGAGCGCGCCGGCCATCGCCGCTTCCGGCCAGCCGGAATTCGGCGAGCGGTGCAGGCCGTGGTCGCGAAGGGCTACAACGAGCGCATCCTTGGCGGCGCGCGCGCCACGGTGGATCAGCGCGCCGGCGGCGATCAGCAGGACCGAGAGCCTTGCTGCCGGCAGGTTGGCGAGATCGTCGAGCCGCGCCGAAGCCCAGCCGAAGTGCAGATATCTCGGCGATTTGTGGCCGATCATAGAATCGGCCGTGTTCAGCATCTTGTAGGCGATGAGACCGGGCAATCCGGCGACCGCATACCAGAAGGCGGGCGCCACCACACCGTCGGAGAAGTTCTCGGCGAGGCTTTCGATCGCCGCGCGGCAGACCGCCGGCTCGTCCAGTGTCTTCGGATCGCGGCCGACGATCATCGAAACGGCACTCCGCCCGCCTTCGAGCCCGCCTTGCCGCAAGCCCTCGGCGACGCGGCGGACATGATCGGCCAGGCTCTTCTGCGCCAGAAAGACGGCGACCAGCATCGCCTCCAGCAGGAAACCGAACGGGCCGAAGGCGGCGAACAGGCGGTGCAGCAGATGGCCGAGCCAGGCGCTGACCGCGAGCAGCAGCACGATCGTGACGACGCCGCGAAACTTGCGCGCGCCGTCCGCCAGATCCTCGCGGTTCAGCCTATCATCGAAGAAGGCGATCGCCTTGCCGAAGAAGACGACGGGATGTGGCAGGCGCGCCCACAGCCAGTCCGGATCGCCGACGAGCCGGTCGATCACCAGCGCCAGCGCGAGCACGAGAAGGATGGTGCTGGACATTCAGAGTTCCATCCGGGCAAGCGCATCCGCCAGCCGCCGGTCACCCGCCATATCCGGCGCAAGACCGATCCTGAGCCAGGTTGGCGCATAGTCGAACTTGCGGGTCAGAATATGTGCTCCGCAGAGCCGCTCGTGCAGCAGAGCCGCCCTCGGGTGCTCAACCAGCACGAAAAGCCCGGTGCCGCCGATCCGCTTGAGCCCTGCCCCATCCAGGGCCGCATCGAGGCCGGCGCGCCGCTCGCGAATGCCGGCCGCAATCGCTGTCGTATCGCCCTGCATCAGCGCGCGGGAAATGATCAGCGCCGGACCGGACACGGCCCAGGGGCCGAGCCAATCGCCAAACGCAGCAAGGACCGGCTCGCTGCCGATGACGAAACCAAGGCGTAAACCGGCAAGCCCGAAGAACTTGCCAAAGGAGCGGAAGACGATGAGGTTGCCCTCACCGCGCACATGGTCGGCGACGCTCAGGTCCGGCTCCAGATCGCCGAAGGCCTCGTCGACCAGCAGCAGTCCGCCGCTCGCGCGCTGCCGCGCGGCCAGTTCCAGGAGATCAGCTGGGACGAAGGCACGGCCGGTCGGATTGTTGGGGTTCACCACGATGACCAGGCCATGCTCGGCGCCGAGGGCATCGGCATTGTCGACGCGATCGACGGCAAAGCCGGACGCCGACAGCACGCGGGCATATTCGCCATAGGTCGGCCCGAAGATCGCGACGCGGCTGTTTGCCGGCGTCTTCCCGTTTTCATGCAGGAGACGCGGCAAAAGCTGGATCACCGACTGCGTGCCGGGCACGGGCAACGGCAGCACGCCATTGGTGCGGTAATATTCCTGGGCCGCCAGCCGCGCCGCATCGACCGTCTGCCGGTCGGGCAGCCGATGCCAGGCGCGCTCGGGTACCTCGGGCAAGGCAACGGGGCATGGATTGATGCCGGTCGAAAGATCGAGCCAGTCCTCGAGCCGGCCGCCGAAGCGCGCTGCGGCTTCGGTGATGCCGCCGCCGTGAACGATCGGTGCGCTCATTCCGGCGCTCATGGCGCACCCGCGATATCGATGAGGTGCATGAAGGACCCGGCGACGTTGCCGCGTTTCAGGCCGGCATGGCCGAGATCGTCGCCGGCCGCGTCGCTCACCGAAAACAGCCGGTCGGCAGCACCTTCGGCGACGATGGTCGCATAGTGGAATTCGTGCGCCGTCATGGGTCCATCGAAGAAGGCGTTGTCGACAGGCACGACCCGGCGATAGCCGAGGTGCCGCCTGCGCTCGGCAAAACTGGTTACCAGCGGCAGCAGGGCGAGCATGTCGTAGCGTACGCCATCGGCGGCGACAAGCCCTTCGCCGAGCACCATATAGCCTCCGCATTCGCCGAAGATCCGGGCTCCTCGCCCGGTAGCGGAATGCATGCCGGAACGGAAGGTTGAAGCTGCACTTAACTGCCCCGCATGCAGCTCCGGATAGCCGCCCGGCAGATAGACGGCGTCGGCGGCCGGAGCCGGCGCTTCGTCGGCCAAAGGCGAGAAGAACGAGATTTCGGCGCCGGCGCTCCGCCAGTCGAACAGCAGGTGCTCGTAGCAGAAGGCAAAGGCGATATCGCGCGCCACGGCGATGCGCTGACCGAGCGGGCGAAGCCGCTCGATATTCGCGGCCGATCCACGTGGAGAGATCGCTGCAGCGCGGCTGATGGCATCGAGGTCGCATGCCGCCTCGACCCGCGCTGCGGCGGCCTCGATGAAGCCTTCGAGCGCGCCATGCTCGCCCGCCTGCACGAGGCCGAGATGACGCTCCGGCAGCTTGAGCGCATTGTCCTGCCTGAGCACGCCGAACACGGGCATTCGCACCCGCTCCAGGGCATCGCAGAGCATCTTCTCGTGCCGATCGCTGCCGACCTTGTTGAGGATGACGCCAACCACCCTGATATCGCTGCGGTGATCCGCGTAGCCGCGCACGAGTGCGGCGACCGAATGCGACATGCGGGCGCAATCGACAACGAGAATGACGGCAAGATTGAGCGTCGCCGCGAGATCCGCAGGCGTTCCCGAGCCGTCAGCGGCACCGTCATGCAGACCCATCATCGCCTCGACGATCAGCGTGCGGCCGCCCGCGGCCGCCTGTGAGGCATTGGCAAGCAGCAGTTCCGGGCGCATCGCCCAGGGATCGTAGTTGAAACAGGGTTCGCCCGTTGCCGCCGCATGGAAGGCGGGATCGATATAGTCGGGACCGGCCTTGCCCGGCGCGATCGCGACACCGCGCTTCTTCAGCGCGCGCATCAGCCCAAGCGTTACCGTCGTCTTGCCCGAGCCTGACGAGGGTGCTGCGATCAGCAGCCCGCTCATGCCGGGTTCCTGCGCATGCGATTGTCAAAGGGATCGGCGGCAAGCTGGCGCCCGTCGAGCGCGCCGATCCAGTCGAGTGCCGCCCGAAGCCGCACGACCTCGCCGACGACGACGATCGCTGGCGGCTCCAGCCCGGCCGCCTCGACATCGGCCTCGGCGCGCGAAAGCGTCGTTTCGAGCACCGCCTGTTCCGGCGTTGCGGCATTGCAGACGAAGGCGACCGGCTCGTCCGGCGAGCGCCCGCCGGCAATGAGGTTGGCGGTGATCGCGCCGATATGTTTCATCGCCATGTACATGACGATGACGGGCGAGCCGCTGGCAATCCCCTGCCAGTTGATGCGATCCGGCACCAGGCCGGAAGAATCGTGGCCGGTGAGGAAGGTGACCGCGTGATTGACCTCGCGATGGGTGACGGGAATGCCGGCATAGGCAAGCCCGCCGATGCCCGCGGTGATGCCCGGCACGATGCGGAATGGGATCCGATGTTCAACAAGCGTCAGCGCCTCTTCGCCGCCACGGCCGAAGACGAAGGGGTCGCCGCCCTTGAGGCGCAACACCCGGTTGCCGGCACGCGCCAGTTCGACCAACCGCAGCGAGATGTCGCGCTGTTTCGGCGACGGTTTGCCGCCGCGTTTGCCCGCGAACTCGAGCACGGCGCCCGGCCGCGCGAGCTTGAGGCAATCCTCGTTGACCAGCGCATCATGCACGATCACATCCGCCTGGCGCAGCGCATTGGCCGCATGCAAGGTCAGGAGACCGGGATCACCGGGACCGGCACCAACGAGCCAGACCGAACCTTTCTCGAGCGCCGGCAATCCGGCAAAGAGGTCGTCGATCATTCGTGCTGCCCACCCTGTATACCGGCACCGCTTGCCGGTGCCCCTAACTCGATCTGCGAAGAACCGGATTCCATTTTAGAACAAACCCGGACAAAAGATTGATTCAATTCAACAACATAAGCGCGCATCAGGCGACCTCGGCCGCCGCCGGCACGCGCGCTGCCGCATCTCTCGATGGGCCGGCAAGCGCCGCCGTCGCATGCGCGGAGACGATCTTCGGCACGATCAGCACGGCCTCTTCCCCGGCGCCGACGAGCGCGGCACCTTCGGCAACGCCATGACAGCCCGTATGGGCAAAAACGATCTCGGAGGGGTTGGCGAGCCGATGAAGCTCGGCTTCGAGGGTGGCCGCGTCGTAAAAAGCCGCCGGAACGGAGAAATGTTTCGCCGCCGCCAGGATCGCCGGCTCCTCGGCGCGGGCATCGAGCGAGGCGACAAGCCGGAGATCCGCAGGCGCCGCACCGGCGGCAGCCAAGGCGCGCTCAGCAAGCGCGATCACTTCGTCGGCTGGCGTTCGCCGCTCGCAGCCGAGCCCGAGCACCAGCCCGGCCCCTGCTTTCGTCGTCTCGACCAGCGCGTTATTTTCACGCAATTCCGGACGCAAAACCGCTGCACACTTTTGCTGGAATTGCTTTGATCCCCTAGCCGATGGCATCGGTGGCCGGCTCCCTTCGTCGGTTCTCCTTAACGAAGCGCCGGCTGGAACAGACTGTTCCGAACCGATCTGGACAGCACCGGCTGAAGGCCCCCTGCTTGGGTCGGCCGCACCGGATGCTCTTTCAGTCCGCCAAAGCGGACGCCGTCGCATATCCGTCATTTTTACCGGAGCGCGTGAGACCGGTCAAACCGGATTGCGCCATCGTCATGTCGCGATTGGAGGAGACGGCTACCCGCACACCTATCGCGATGACAGCCTCTTCCGGCCGCCGCTCTATCGCCGGCACCCCATCCGAAAACGCAGCGACTCAGAACAAGGTTTTGAATCCTTGGGCGTTTTGCTCTTTTGCAAGCTGCAGCCACGGCGCCGCCACAACAGAAGGCTTTGCAAATCGCGCCCGGCTCTGACACAAGGCGGAAAAGCCCTCCTGACAGCTCCTCCCCGAGTCCCTCCCGTGCAAGATCTCGCCTTCCACCTGCTCGTCTTCCTGTTCGCTGCCGCCTTCATTGCCGGTTTCATCGATTCGATTGCCGGCGGCGGCGGCATGATCACCATTCCCGCCATGCTGATCGCCGGCATCCCGCCGCTGCAGACGCTTGGCACCAACAAGCTGCAGTCGCTATTCGGCTCCGGCTCGGCAAGCCTCTCCTATGCGCGGCGCGGTCACGTCAACCTCAGGGAGCAATTGCCGATGGCGCTGATGTCGGCGCTGGGCTCGGTGTTCGGCGCGCTGCTCGCAACCGTCGTTCCCGGCGACGTCCTGAAGGCTGTGCTGCCATTCCTGCTGATCGCCATTGCGCTCTATTTCGGCCTGAAGCCGAACATGGGCGATGTCGACCAGCATCGCCGCATCACGCCCTTCGTGTTCACGCTCACCCTCGTGCCGCTGATCGGCTTCTACGACGGCGTCTTTGGCCCCGGCACCGGCTCCTTCTTCATGCTCGGCTTCGTGACGCTCGCCGGCTTCGGCGTGCTCAAGGCCACGGCGCACACGAAGTTCCTGAACTTCGGCTCCAATATCGGCGCCTTCGCCGTCTTCCTGTCCTTCGGCGCCATCCTCTGGAAAGTGGGTCTGCTGATGGGCGTCGGCCAATTCCTCGGCGCCCAGGTGGGCTCACGCTACGCCATGGCCAAGGGCGCCAAGATCATCAAGCCGCTGCTCATCGTCGTCTCGATTGCGCTTGCGACCCGGCTGCTGGCCGATCCGTCGCATCCCCTCAGAATCTGGCTGGGGATGTGAGGCCAGGCGCGCGTTCCTGGCTCGCCGAGACCACAGCGGGGCCGCGACTTATGCGAACGTCATTTGACCGTCAGGCCAACGTCGGGCGCGCCCGTGGTTGACCAGCATGAGCATTCTTCGCCTGCTGGCCCCGCGCCGTAGCCACAAATCTGTTTGGGGGTCTTGCATTGCCGAGGGCTGCGCGCTTCGGCGCGCGCCTTTGCCTCGGCTTCGGCCTCGGCTCGTTGCTTTCGGCTCATCTTTGGCGTGGGAGCCGCCTTTGCTTTTTCTACCTTCTCGACTGCGGATGCGCTGCTCCTGGTCGTTTGGGATGAGCCGGTTTCACTGCATGATGCGATCAGGAACAGCGATGCGACAGCAAACGCAACTCTAGCAACGGTCTTCAAGCTTCACCCGCAATCTAAACTATGTGGAGCAACTATATGCGTGCTTCCAAGAGCCCCTTCAAGGGCCGGTTGCATTGAGGCGGGCATTCGGTGAACAAATTCGCGGACGGCAGGCGCGTTCAAGTTCAAAACACCGCCAGCAGCAACGCTCCCGCAGCAATGAACACGACGCCCAGCCAGTTCATCAGGTTGAGCTTCTCGCCGAGGAAGAGCACGCCGAAGATCGCGACCATGACGATCGAGAGCTTGTCGATCGGCGCCCCGCGTGCGGCGTCGCCGAGCTTCAGCACGCGGAAATAGGCAAGCCAGGAGGCGCCGGTGGCAAGGCCTGACAGAGCCAGGAACAGCCACGTGCGCCCCGGGATCTCCGAGGGCTTTTGCCACTGACCGGTGGCCGCGACGATGCCGGCCAGCACGCAGAGAATGACGACGGTGCGGATCAGCGTCGCGAAATCGGAATTGATCTGCGCGACGCCGACCTTGGCGAAAATCGCCGTCAAGGCAGCGAACACGGCCGATAGCAATGCCCCTGCATGGTTCCTTAAATCGGCAAGCCGACTTAAGGGCGAAATCATGCAGGACTCAAAGTGCTACAGCGACCTTTGCGCGTCCTGCGGACGCGCGGCGCTGTAGGGCTGCCAGCTCTGGCTCATCAGAACTCCACGCCCTGCTGCGCCTTGATGCCGGAGCGGAACGGATGCTTGACCAGCTCCATTTCGGTGACGAGGTCGGCGATCTCGATCACGTCTTCCTTGGCGTTGCGGCCGGTGAGCACCACATGGGTCATGTGCGGCTTTTCTTCCTTGAGGAAGCGCACGACTTCGGCGACGTCGATATAGTCGTAGCGCAGCGCGATGTTGATCTCGTCGAGCAGCACCATCGAATTGCGCTCGTCGCGGATCAGCTCCTTCGCCTTCTCCCAGGCCTTTTCGGCCATCGCCACGTCGCGGGCGCGGTCCTGCGTTTCCCAGGTGAAGCCCTCGCCGAGAGTATAGAACTGGCAGATGTCGCCGAAATGCTTCTCGATCAGCTCGCGCTCGCCGGTCACCATGGCCCCCTTGATGAACTGCACGACGGCGCAGGGCATGCCGTGGGCGATATGGCGGAAGATCATGCCGAAGCCGGCGGTCGACTTGCCCTTGCCCTTGCCGGTATTGACGATGATCAGGCCCTTCTCGTCGGTCTTCGTCGCCATGATCTTTTCGCGCGCCGCCTTCTTCTTCGCCATCTTCATGGCATGGCGGGCATCATCCTTCTCGGCCGGGGCTTCGCCGCTGTTCGTCGTCTCGTCGCTCATGATAACTCCCTCATCAAATCAGCGGGATGTCGGCGGAAAACCGCACGCGCTTTTCCTCATCCCGTAATGTTCAGTTCCGCGTTGCACTGAACAGCGAAACGGAACCAGGTCTTTGCTTCCAAGCAATTCCGGACGGAAAACCGCTGCCCGGAACCGCTCTATTCGTTGCCGACCCGAAGCCGGGTCGCGGCGTTGCCGATATCGGCAAGTTCAAATCGCGCCGAGTTCGAGCGCGGGGTCCAAAGATTGCGGTCGATTGCTTCGAGGAAGCGTTCGGCAAGCTCGGCAAAGGCGGCCGGGTTCTTGTCGCGCAGGAAGTCGGCCACCCGTTCGTCGACGATGAAGGCCTGATAGGCGACCTCGAAATGATGATCGCGCACGGCCCCCGTGGTCGCGGCAAAGGCGAACATGTAATCGACCGTTGCGGCGATCTCGAACGCGCCCTTGTAGCCGTGGCGCATGACGCCATCGATCCACTTGGGATTGACGACGCGGGCCCGGACCACGCGGCCGATCTCCTCCTCCAGCGAACGGATGACGGGCTTTTCCGGCCGCGAATGGTCGTTGTGGTAGATCGCCGGCCGAGCGCCGCTTAAGCGTTCGGCAGCGGCACTCATGCCGCCCTCGAACTGGTAGTAGTCGTCGCTGTCGAGCAAGTCGTGCTCGCGGTTGTCCTGGTTCTGCACCACCGCCTCGATCGTGCGCAGGCGTTCCTCGAAGAGGTCGCGCTCCGCCTTGCCCTCCTCGCCGGCGCCATAGGCATAGGCACCCCAGGTGAGATAGGCTTCGGCGAGATCGGCGCGGCTGTCCCAGCCCTTCTCGTCGATCAGCGCCTGCAGCCCGGCGCCATAGGCACCGGGCTTGGCGCCGAAGACGCGGTAGGAGGCGCGACGGGCAGCCTCTGCGGTTTCCACACCTTCCGCCTCCAGCCGCCGGGCTTCTACCCGCATGCGCGCGGCGATCATGTTGTCGGCATCGTCCTCTTCCAGTGCGCCGACGGCGCGGATCGCCTTGTCGAAGAGCGCGATCTGGTCCGGGAAGGCATCGCGGAAGAAACCGGAGATACGCAGCGTGACGTCGACGCGCGGCCGCCCGAGCACGGCGAGCGGCACGATCTCATAGCCCATCACCCGGCGCGAGACCATGTCCCAGGTGGGTTTCGCGCCGATCAGCGCAAGCGCCTGGGCGATATCGTCGCCGCCGGTGCGCATGTTCGCCGTGCCCCAGGCGGTCAGCCCAAAGGACGACGGCCATTCGCCATGATCCTGCAGATAGCGGCGGATCAGGAGTTCGGCCGATTTCTTGCCGAGCTCATAGGCCGCCGGCGTCGGTACGGCGCGGCTGTCGACGGAATAGAAATTGCGCCCCGTCGGCAGCACGTCCGGCCGGCCGCGAGTCGGCGCGCCGGAAGGACCGGGAGCGACGAAGCGGCCGTCGAGACCGGTGAGGAACCCGGTCATTTCGGCCGCGCCGGAACCGGAGATCGAGGGTTTCAGGCGTGTGTCGATTTCGTCGAGCACCGCGCGGGTGTTGGCCCAGTCCTGCGGGCAGATCTGTTCGCCCGAGACGAGTTTTGCGGCGAGCAGCTCGATGCGTTCGACCGTATCGCCTGCGGTGCGCCAGGGAGCGTCGGAGAGGTTGGCGAGGATTGTTGGCTTCGGACCGGTCCAGGGGTCCGACATGACGCAATCGAGCGGATCGAAGGGGTGAGCGTGGGGCGGGATACCTCCGTCTGCTCCTGTGGCGTTGTCCCCCTCTATTTCCGTGAGGCTACCCCCCTCTGCCCTGCCGGGCATCTCCCCCACAAGGGGGGAGATCGGCGTGGGGCTGCCGCTCGTTCCCAAGCCAACGTCAACGCCTGTTGTGCCCTGAGAAACAGCAGTTCTACTTTGGCCGTCCTCAGGGCCTCCTTCAACACCGTTTGCTGCGGAACGAGCGCCCGCATCCGTGATCTCCCCCCTTGTGGGGGAGATGTCCGGTAGGACAGAGGGGGGTGCACCACCCGCCGAGGATGCCCGAACGGACGCGGCCACCCCATTCAGCCCCGCATCCGCGGCGATCGCCCGCTGCAGGCTCTGGTCACCGCCCTCGCCGAGGCCGCGCGGAACCCGCGCCAGTGCCACCGTCAGGTCGGTCAGCAACCGCCCCTCCGGCGCCACGCCGAAGACGTGCAGGCCATCGCGGATCTGCATCTCCTTGAGGTCGCAGAGATAGGCGTCGAGCTTTTCCAAGGCCTTGTCGTCGCTGTCGCCCTTGTCGATGCCGGCGTCGCTGTCGAGACCGATGTCGCGCACGAGATCGAGGATCTGGCGGCTCAAGAGCCGCAACCGCCGCGGGTCGCCGCCGGCGGCGTCGTAATATTCGTCGACCAACGCCTCCAGGTCCTTGAGCGGCCCGTAGGATTCGGCCCGCGTCAGCGGCGGTGTCAGGTGGTCGATGATGACGGCGCTGGTGCGGCGCTTGGCCTGCGTACCCTCGCCCGGATCGTTGACGATGAAGGGGTAGATATGCGGCAGCGGCCCGAAGATCGCCTCGGGATAGCAGGTCTCCGACAACGCTAAGGTCTTGCCCGGCAACCATTCGAGATTGCCGTGCTTGCCCATGTGCACGATCGCCTGCGCACCGAACTGCTGGCGCAGGAAGGCATAGAAGGCGAGATAGCCGTGCGGCGGCACGAGGTCCGGCGAGTGGTAGCTTTCCTTCGGATCGATGTTGTAGCCGCGCGCCGGCTGGATGCCGACGACAACCGCGCCGCAGCGGGCGAGCGGCAGCGCGAAGCCGCCGTCGAGGAAGAAGGGATCGGCCTCGGGCGCACCCCAGCGATCGGTCACTTCATCCTGAATCCGTTTCGGAAGCGAATCGAAGAAAACCTTGTAATCGCTTGACGAAATTCGCTCGCGGATTTCGCGATCATGGCTCGCCGCATTGGTCGGCCCGGCCATCAGGTAGCGCATCAGCGCGTCGCCATCGGCAGGAATCTCCCCGACCGCATATCCCTCGCGCGCCATGGCGCGAAGCACCTCGACGGTACCGGCGGGGGTGTCGAGCCCGACGCCATTGCCGAGGCGGCCGTCGCGGTTCGGATAGTTGGCCATAACGATGGCGATGCGGCGTTCGGCAGGCCTAGCGCGGCGAAGCTTCGCCCAATTGACGGCAAGGCCGGCGGCAAAGCGCACACGGTCTTCGAGCGGCTCATGCCCGACGATGTTGGCCTCGACTTTGGCGTCATAGATCGACGCCGCCTTGAAGGAGACGGCCCGCGCAAGAATGCGGCCGTCCACTTCCGGCAGCGCGACATTCATCGCGAGATCGCGCGCCATCAGCCCCTGCGGCGAGGCTTCCCATTGCCCCCGCGACGAGCCGGAGAAGATCACCTGCAGCACCGGCGCGCCGGTCGATTCCAAGACGGTCGGCTGCCGGTCAGCGCCGGGCGACGAGACGGCGAAACCGGTGGTGTTCATCACCACGTCGGGTGCTGCCTCGGCGAAGATCGCCTGCAGCGTGCCGACAGAGACGGCATCCTTGAGGCTCGACACGAAGACCGGCAGCGCGCGCACACCTTCTTGCGCCAACGCATCGATCAGCGCCTCCACCGGCCGCGTCTCGCCGCTCTGGACGAGGGCGCGGTAGAAGCAGATGGCGATGGTGGCGTTTGCGGAGGCGTTACCCCCCTCTGCCCTGCCGGGCATCTCCCCCACAAGGGGGGAGATTGGCCCGGGGTGAGCGCTCGGTCCCAAGTTGGGGTCGGTAACGTTGGCGCGGTCAGAATGGTTGGCGGCGGTTGCAAGGTCTTTGTGCGCGGAAATCGCCTCACGCTCTCCGCCCATCTCGGAGCGAGCTCTCGCATCCCCGATCTCCCCCCTTGTGGGGGAGATGTCCGGCAGGACAGAGGGGGGTAATTTCTGGTCAGAGAGCCGTACACTCGCCCCCACCACGCCCAACCACTCCGAAACCCCGATCACGCCCTTGCCCGGCCACCAGATGCCGGCCTTGAGCAAGGGCTTCGCCGGCTGCGGCTTTTCTGCGCCCGAGACCAGTGCCTCGGCATAATCGAGGAACAGGCCCGCATTGTCGGCGCCGCCCTCGGTGAAATAGGCCCAGAGCCGCTGGCGATCGTCGGCCGCAACCGTCGAGAAAGGTTCGAGTCCCGGATCCGGCTTGTCGTCGCCGGGCAGCACGGCGATCTGAAAACGGTGCGTGACCGCAGCGGCATGCAACGCTTCGAGCAGATAGCGGAAATAGCTGGCCCCACCGAGCGGCCTAACGACGATGAGCTTCGCGTGGCGCGCCGTGCGCTCGACATAGGTGTCGACCGACATCGGGTGCATCAGGCTCATGAGGCTGGCGATGCGCAGGCTAAGGCCGCCGTCGCGGCGGCCGTGGGCGGCGGCGATCGAGGAAAGCTCGGTGTCGGCGGCCGAGAGAAACAGGATGTCGGCCGGCGTTTGCCCCAGGTCGATAGCCTCGTTGCCGTCGGCAATCGTTCCTTTCTGGGCGAGAAGCAGATGCATTCGTTTTGTCCGTTCGGGCAATCCCGAACGAAAACGCCGATAGCGACTTCCGTCCGGAACTGCATCATTTCAATACGTTAGATCATTTCACTCAAGCAATGATCTAGACGAGCGCGGTGATCGCAGCGCGCACCGCCGCTTCATCCATGTCGTGCAGGCCGATGACGACGAGGCGCGTGCCGCGCTTTTCGCCGGCCGCCCAGGCGCGGTCGTAATATTGATCGATGCGGGCGCCCACCGCCTGGATCAGAAGGCGCATCGGCTTGCCGGGCACGTCGGCAAAGCCCTTGAGGCGCAGAACGTCGTGTTCGGCGATCACGCCCTTCAGGCGGTCGATGAAGGCAGCCGGATCCGCGACCGAAGCAAGCTCGACGACGAAGCTGTCGAATTCGTCATGGTCGTGCTCCTCGCCCGCCTCATGTTCCATCTCGTGGTGCGACTTGCGGTTGGCGATTTCGCCTTCCGTGCCGACGCCGAGGCCGAGCAGGATGGCGGCGGCAACTTCGCCGTTCTTCGCCTCGATCATCGTCGGCTTGCGGCTGATGCGGGAGGCCACTTCCTCGCGCACCGAGTTCAGGCCCGAGGCGTCGATCAGGTCGGTCTTGTTGAGAACGATGAGGTCGGCGGCGGTAAGCTGGTCCTCGAAGAGCTCCTCGATCGGGCTTTCGTGGTCGAGATTGTCATCCTCGACGCGCAGCGCATCGACCTTGTCGTGATCGTCGGCAAAGCGGCCGGCGGCAACGGCGGCGCTGTCGACCACCGTCACGACGCCATCGACGGTCACTTCGCTGCGGATATCCGGCCAGTTGAAGGCGGCGACCAGCGGCTGCGGCAAAGCGAGGCCCGAGGTTTCGATGATGATGTGGTCCGGGCGCTTCTCGCGCTCGAGCAGCTTCGTCATGGTCGGGATGAAATCGTCGGCGACGGTGCAGCAGATGCAGCCATTGGTGAGCTCGATGATGTCGTCCTCGGAGCAGGCCTCGGCACCGCAGCCCTTCAAGACGTCGCCGTCGACACCGAGATCGCCGAACTCGTTGATGATCAGCGCGATGCGCTTGCCGTCGGCGTTCTGCAGCAGGTTGCGGATCATCGTCGTCTTGCCGGCGCCGAGGAAGCCGGTGATGACGGTCGCCGGAATCTTGCCGTGGCTGGCTCTCGCAGTGGTCATGGATTAACCCTTCATTTTCAGCGGCAAACCGGCCGCGACAAAGTAAACTTCAGCGGATTTCTCCGCAACGATCTGGTGAAGCCGGCCGGCATGGTCGCGAAAATCGCGCGCCATGCGGTTCTCGGGCACGATGCCGAGGCCGACCTCGTTGGAAACGAAAACGAGGCGCGCCCGCGCCTCGGGGAGATATGCGGCAAGGGCAGCGAACTCCGCCGCCATGTCGCGCTCTTCGAGCATGAGATTGGTGACCCAGAGCGTCAGGCAGTCGATCAGCACGACATGATTGGGGTCATCGATGCGCCTGAGGGTGCCGACGAGATCGAGCGGCTCTTCGTGCGTCGTCCAGCCTTCGCCGCGGCGTGCCTTGTGATGGTCGATCCGCTCGCGCATTTCGTCGTCCCAGGCGCGGCCGGTCGCGACATAATGCATGGTGAGCCCGGACGCTTCGACGAGCCTCTCGGAAAAGCTGGATTTGCCGGAACGGGCGCCGCCGAGGACAAGAACGGGGCCGGCGCTGGAATTGCTCATCGCCGCCGCCTCAACACGCCAAGGTCAGCGGCAGATGGCAACGATCGTTCGGCGCGCCGGCGGCGCGATCGGGAAAATATCTGAGAGCCAAAACAACCTCCGTGATGGCGTTGGAGACCACGGGTCTCCTCGGGCGGAATGCCCATGCCGGATGGCAGGTCTCCTGGCTCACGGCGTCACGGCTTCCCGCATCGCCTCGCCCGTGAGGGCGAGGTTCCGATGTCAGGACCCGAGCGGCCCGCCTCACCTTCCCGGCGTTTTCCAGTGCCACAGCGAACCTTTGCGCGTCGTCTCCGACGCGCGGCGCTGTGGGCGGTATCGTGAAGGGCGGACGATTCGTAGAAGAAGAGGCGTCCAACCCGGCTGATCACGATGCCACGCCAGTGGCTTTTCCGGCTCGTTTCCGATTTGCCTCGATTGCCCCATGCAATCGCGCGGCAAGCCTAAGCTTCGAGCCCGATGGCGAACCCTGACCGTTCTACAGTCGCGGGGTCGGCTGCGATAAGGATGCCCGATTTGGGTCCATCCGTCACATTCCCAATTATTCCCCCATGTCGCCACGACACGGGGAAACCATCCAACGTCAGATGATTAGGAAGCGGGCAGCGCAAAGTCAATCGACGCTTGCGACACCTTGGCCACCGAGTTGCGCCGCGCGACGATTTGTCGGCGCAGCGATGAACTAGCCGCCCACCCGCTCTAGCACGCTGAACTGGAAGGCCTGGGTCGAGTTCCACGGCGTCCTGTGCTGGTGCATCACATGCTCGACCAGCCGGAACGACGGCCCGATGACCTCTGCCAGTGCCGCCGGGTCGTAGCGCACCACCGGCAGGCCGCTGCAGCGCTCCGGCCCGTCGGGGGCGAAGGTGGCGATGATCGCGTGCCCGCCGGGCGCCACGGCCGCCGTCAGCCGCTCGATATAGGCGGCCCTGTCTTCCGGTTCGGTCAGGAAGTGAAAAGCGGCGCGATCGTGCCAGATGTCGTAGCTTCGATCCGGTTCCCACTCGGTCACATCGGCGGCAACCCATTGCACGCCGTCGGCCCGCAACCCAAGCCTTGCCTTGGCCGTCTCCAGGGCCGCTGGTGACAGGTCGAGCACGGTGATCGTCTTCATGCCCTCGTCAAGCAATGCGTCCACCAGCCGCGAGGCGCCGCCACCGATATCGATCAGCGACGACGAAGCAATTGCCGTATGCCTGCGGATGAGATCGAGGGAAATCGCCGGCGTATCCTCGAACCAACTAACCCCCGCCTCGCCCTTCGTCTGGTAGGCATTATCCCAGTGCGCCCGCGTGTTTTCGTCCTGCATTGAAACACCTGCCTCCCTGCACGGCGGCTGCCGAACTCTCTTCCTTCTCGACCCTTCTCGACGATTCTAGAGCGGAAAAGCGAAAGCTGTATGGCTTTCCGCCGATGCGCCGCTCACCCAAGTCGACCGCTCGGCACGACTGAGGCAAGGCATTCGGTTAGCGTCCGAGCAACCCGGCGAGCCAGCGCCGGTCAAGCACCGCCTCCAGTTCGCCCGCCACATCGTCCAGCGCGGCATCCACCGACTGGCGGTAGTTGCTGGCGCCGCCTTCGATGCCGAAGCTTTTCAGGAGTGCTGCGCGATAGGCGTCGCTCGAAAACAGGCCGTGCAGATAGGTGCCCATCACCCGGCCATCGGCAGACAGAGCCCCGTCGGCGCGGTCGTCGAGGCGCACGGACGGGCGGTCGCAATCCGCGCCTTCAGTCTTGCCCAGGTGGATCTCGTAGCCCTCGAGCGCCACGTCGTGCTCCAGCGACCAGGCATGGCTGTTGCGCACGGTCTTTTCCGGCGCCATCTCGGTTTCGACGTCGAGCAACCCCAGGCCCTCGACCTCCCGCTCGCCGCCTTCGATGCCGAGCGGATCGGTCACGCGCCGGCCGAGCATCTGGTAGCCGCCGCAGATGCCGATGACCCGGCCGCCGCGGCGCACATGGCGTTGAAGATCGCGGTCCCAGCCCTGCGCCCGGAAATCGATGAGATCGCCGATCGTCGATTTCGACCCGGGAATGACGACGAGGCCGGCATCGTCAGGGATCGGATGGCCCGACCGAACGAAGACGAGATCGATCTCGGGTTCGGCCGAAAGCGGATCGAGATCGTCGAAATTGGCGATGCGCGACAGCACCGGCACCGCAACCTTCAATGCCCGTCCCTCGCCCCGCGTCAGTTTCTCCAGCACGACCGAATCTTCCGCCGGTAGCCGTGCCGCTGCCTTGAGCCAGGGTACGACGCCGAAGCAGGGCCAGCCGGTGAAGCGGTTCACGGCGGCAATCCCGTCGTCGAACAGCGTCACGTCGCCGCGGAACTTGTTGATGAGATAGCCGGCGACCATGCGCCGGTCTTCCTCCGGCAGGATCGCATGCGTGCCGACGAGCGAGGCGATCACCCCGCCGCGGTCGATATCGCCGACGAGCACGACCGGCACGCCGGCGCGGGTCGCAAAGCCCATATTGGCGATGTCGCCGGCCCTGAGGTTGATTTCCGCCGGCGAGCCCGCGCCTTCCACCACCACGAGATCGGCGCCGGCCGAAATCTGCTCGAAGCTCTCCATCACCGCGCCAAGCAGCTTGGGTTTGAGCGCCTGGTACTCCCGACCCTTCGCCTGGCCGGCCACCTTGCCCTGGACGACGATCTGGCTGCCGACGTCGGACTGCGGCTTCAGGAGCACCGGATTCATGTGCACGGACGACGGCACGCGCGCAGCCAGCGCCTGGAGCCATTGCGCCCGGCCGATCTCGCCACCATCGTCGGAAACGGCGGCGTTGTTCGACATGTTCTGCGGCTTGAACGGACGGACCTTCAGGCCCTGGTTGGCAGCGAGCCGGCAGAGCCCCGCCACCAGTACCGATTTTCCGACATCCGAGCCGGTTCCCTGCAACATGATCCTGCGTGTCATGGGGCCATCGGTAACACTGAAACGCTCAGTGGCAAAGGTCTGTTTCGACACGATTTCGCCGCAATCGAGCCAGGGCGCTCACGCAATGTTTCGCGCCGTCGCAGGGCTTGTCGAAAACGCCGCGGCGGATGGCCAAAATGCGACATGGCATGGCGAGTTTGGCATTCATTTTTTTTGCGGCGCACACCTATATCACCGCCAGCACAACAAGCCCCGGAGGATAGGCCTCCGGCCTCTCAAGGTTCACGTCCATGCTGTACATTTTCAGCAAACCCAATTTCGTTCAGATCGCCTGGAACTCCAAGGTTCCGAACAGCCAGTCGCGCGTGCGCAACCTCGTGGCCGACGCGCCCTTCGGCCCGCTCGGCGTCATCCGCACGTCGAACGTCGGCTGACCCCGCGACCGGGGCATTCTTCTCCCCTCGGGGCTCGCCTCCCAGAGCTTCCTCCCACCGCCCCATCTGGGGCGGTTTTTTTGTGGCGACGATGGCCCAGAAATGCGAAGGCCGCATCAACCTCGACAGAGGGATGCGGCCGCCAAAAAACACCTGGTCACTTCGGAGTAACGCACCGAAGGTTCGCTCGGAGCCCGGGACGCTCTACCTGATCCGGACCCGCGGCAGTTCCCCCGCCGCGAGAGAACAATTAGCTGGACATCGTTACCGGATGGTTATTGAGGATTTAATCAAAGATGAATTCCGGCTTTTTTCGATTTTTTTTCGCGACATGCGCGCCAATCTCCGTGGCGCAATCACGATAGGAAAAGTCAGGATCTCGACAGGCTTCCCGATCGCGCGGCGCAGAGCGCCGTCTTTTGCGGCAGGAATTGTCGCTATTGCTTAAATTCGACCCTTCCCACGCTCATAAAACGCCCTTCGACCATGTCGCAGACAGAACGCGCGAGAAATGATCGCGACCCGACCTTCCGATTGAAGAGGTTGATTTCCCAGCGAGAATACTTAGGCTTGGCTGGCGGTATAAGAGGAGATTGGCTGGCGACAGGGTTCCGCGGCCAGGGCTGAAAACGAACTCCCACACCGTCCGCAGCAAGGGTGAACCTTGGCTTGTTTGATGCCGAACCCTCAGGCTGCACAGTTGCTCCGGGTGGCGGAGGATGTCCTGCATCCGCCGTGGATTCCCGTTTGGATATTGGCTGCAAAAAAGACTGGGAGGTCTTGCAACATGAAGAAACTCCTCGCTTCCACCATTCTCGCGGCGGGCCTCTATGCCCTGGCGGGTTCCGCGCAGGCCGCGGAATGCGGTGAAGTCAGCATTGCCGAAATGAACTGGGCTTCTGCCGGCGTTGCCGCCCAGGTGGACAAGTTCATTCTCGAAAACGGTTACGGCTGCACCGTGACGCTGGTCACCGGCGACACCATGCCGACCTTCGCCTCGATGAATGAAAAGGCGCAGCCAGACATGGCGCCGGAACTCTGGGTCAACGCCGTGCGCACGCCGCTCGACGCGGCGATCAAGGAAGGCCGGCTGATCGAGGCAGCAAAGATCCTCAGCGAAGGCGGCGTCGAAGGCTGGTGGATCCCGAAGTTCCTCTCCGACGCGCACCCGGACATCAAGACCGTACAGGACGCGTTGAAACATCCCGAGCTCTTCCCGGCGCCGGAAGACCCGACGAAGGCCGCGGTGCACAATTGCCCGTCCGGCTGGAACTGCCAGGTTTCGACCGCCAATCTCTATAAGGCGCTGGATGCGGAAAAGGCCGGATTCGTCCTGGTCGACACCGGTTCGGCCGCCGGCCTCGACGGCTCGATTGCCAACGCCTTCGAAAAGAAGACCGGCTGGCTCGGCTACTACTGGGCGCCGACCGCGATCCTCGGCAAATACGACATGACCCGCCTCTCCTTCGGCGTCGACCACGACAAGGCCGAATGGGACTCCTGCACGGCCGTTCCGGACTGCCCGGCCCCGAAGGTCAACTCTTACCCGGTCTCGGATGTCTTCACGGTCGTGACCAAGTCCTTCGCCGAAAAGGCCAGCGTCGCCATGGATTACGTCAAGGCGCGCAAGTGGGACAACGGCACGGTCAACAAGGTTCTTGCCTGGATGGATCAGAACCAGGGCACCAACGAGGATGCGGCCAAGCACTTCCTCGAAGAATTCCCTGACATGTGGACGCAGTGGGTGAGCCCGGAAGTGGCCGAGAAGGTCAAGGCGGCGCTCTGATACGTCATGATGGCAGGCGCGCCGTCGATGACGGCCGCCTTTCCGTTCCGGCATGATCCTGCGGAACGGAACAATGCAGCGCCCTTGCGGGTTCCGTTCGGGGGCGCATCGTTCCAGAGGCGGCGAAGCATGGCCGTCCGCGTCGCAAACAGTAAAGCGGGCGCCACATTTCGCTGACACAGTCTAAAGGCCGGGCCCAAAGAGGCCACTCGCAGTGTGCGCAGGACTCGACGCCAGTCGATGTCGGGACGCAGCCGGCTCGATAAAAGACTTCCGGCCAAGAAGGGGAAACATATGGCATCCATCTGCAGTGTCTTGCCAGCTTTGCTCTGCAAGTTCCCTGCCATTGACGACAGCACGATCCGCCTGGCACGCAAGACCGTCGACGACGGTTTCAAGAGCTTCGTTCGATCCTACGGAAACGCCATCGATACGGTGGTGCAACCGCTTCAATGGTTCCTGAATTATCTCGAAAGCCTGTTCGTCGGTTCGCCCTGGATCGTGATCCTGGCCGCCATGGTCGCGATCGTCTATTTCGGCAGCCGCAACATGGCCGTCACCATCGGAACGGCGCTGTCGATGATCGTCATCGGCCTTGTCGGGCTTTGGAACGACACGATGATCACGCTGGCGATGGTCACGGTCTGCACGCTGATTTCGATCCTGATCGGCATTCCGATCGGCATCCTCATGGCGCGGTCGGACCGGGTGCAGGCCTTCGTCAATCCCATCCTCGACGTCATGCAGACGATGCCGAGCTTCGTCTATCTGATCCCCGTCGTCATGGTTTTCGGCATCGGCAAGGTGCCGGGCCTGATCGCCGTCGTCATCTACGCCGTGCCGCCGATGATCCGGCTGACCAATCTCGGCATTCGCCTCGTCGACAAGGAAGTGCTGGAAGCGGCCGACGCCTTCGGCTCGTCCGGCTGGCAGAAACTGAAGAACGTGCAGATGCCGCTGGCTCTGCCGACCATCATGGCCGGCATCAACCAGACCATCATGATGTCTCTGGCGATGGTTGTCGTCGCTTCGATGATCGGCGTCGGCGGCCTCGGCAAGAACGTGCTGCAGGCAATCGCCAACCAGTTCTTCACCGTCGGCTTCCTCAACGGTTTTGCCCTCGTCGGTATCGCCATCATTTTCGACCGTACCAGCCAGGCCTTCGGCAAGCGGCTGCAGAAGCACTCGGAGGTTATCCATGGCTAGTCATGCAATCGAGGTGAAGAACCTCTACAAGATCTTCGGCCCCCGCGGCGGCGACTTCGTCGACGCCGTCAAGAAAGGCATGGGCAAGGCCGAGCTCAACGAGAAGCACGGCCACGTGCTCGGCCTGCAGGACATCAACATCTACATGCCCGCCGGCGGCGTCATGGTGGTCATGGGTCTCTCGGGCTCCGGCAAGTCGACGCTGATTCGCCACATCAACCGGCTGATCGACCCGACCGCAGGCGAAGTGCTCTATGACGGCGTCGACGTCTGCAAGATGAACGACGCCGACCTCCGGCAATTTCGCCGCCACAAGACGGCGATGGTATTCCAGAAGTTCGCGCTGCTGCCGCACCGCACCGTGCTCGACAACACGGTCTATGGCCTGGAAATCCAGGGCATCGAGCGCAAGGAGAGCGAAAAGCGCGCCCGACGCTGGATCGAGCGCGTCGGTCTCAAGGGCTTCGAGAACCACTATCCGAACCAGCTTTCAGGCGGCATGCAGCAGCGCGTCGGCCTCGCCCGCGCACTCACCAACGATGCCGACATCCTGCTGATGGACGAAGCCTATTCGGCGCTCGATCCGCTGATTCGCGTCGACATGCAGACCGTGCTTCTCGACCTGCAGAAGGAGCTGAAGAAGACCGTGGTCTTCATCACCCACGACCTCGACGAGGCGCTGCGCCTCGGCGACAAGATTGCCATCCTGCGCGATGGCCGGGTGGTGCAGCAGGGCACCGGCCAGGAGATCGTGCTTTCGCCGGCCGACGACTACATCACCGCTTTCGTCAAGGAAGTGAACCGCGGCCGGGTGATCAATGTCGAGACGATCATGCGTCCGCTTTCCGGCAATGCCGACGGCGTGCCGCTTGCGGCCGGCACGGTGCTGGAAGCGGCGGCGCGGACGATGACCGCCGCCCGCGTCGCGAGCGCCCATGTCGTCGATAGCAATGGCCGCCCGATCGGTGCGCTCGACCTTTCCACGGTCATCGCCGCCATGGTGACGCCGGTGAGCCACGAGGATCGCGCAGCGGCGTGATGCGATAGCGCGGCTTGGAGCAGCAAACTGCCCCTCATCCGCCTGCCGACACCTTCTCCCCGTCCCGACGGGGAGAAGGGACTCGCGGTGACGCCGCGTTTCAACTCAACACGCCCACCCATGACGGGACAGCCGCTTCTAATCGCTACAAAGGCAATGAGCGCGGCCGTTTCCTGCGTTCGCTCTATCACTGGCCTCTTGTCACTGGCGTTTGCCGTCGCCCTCGTCCCCTCGCCCCGCCTGCGGGGAGAGGGTTAGTCCTCGGGTTAAACCCGAGGAGAGGGGCAAGCCTCAGACGATCAGTTCGTCGTCATGGTGGCCGCCGCAACCGGTTCGACAGCGCTTGCGGCTTTTGCGGCCTCCTTCGGCGGCAGAAACTTGTCGAGCAGCGCGATCATGTCGTCGTCGCGCGATTGCGCCGTCTTGCCGCCCATGACGACGGCGACGAGGCGGGTGCCACCGCGCTTGGCCGAGGTGACGAGATTGTAGCCGGAGGCGTCCGTATAACCGGTCTTGATACCGTCGACGCCCTCGTAACGCTTCATCACGTTGTTATGGCCGCGCAGCTTCATGCCGCGAAATTCGATCGTCTTGTTGGCGAAGAGCTGGAACTCCTCGGGAAAGTCGCGCATCAGCGCCAGACCCAGCGTCGCCATGTCGCGCGCCGTCGTCACCTGGGCCGGGTCCGGCAGGCCGTTGGCATTCTTGAAGACCGTGCGGCTCATGCCGAGCGCCTTGGCCTTGCGGGTCATCATCTCGCCGAAGGCGGGCTCGTTCCCGGCAAGCGTCTCGCCGATGACGACCGCGGCATCATTGGCCGAAAGCACGACCATGCCCATGACCGCTTCGCGCACGGTGATCTGGCGCCCGGCGCCGACCGCCAGCTTGAACGGCTCCAGGCCGTTGGCATGTTCCGATACCGTCAGTTTCTGGTCCCACTTGAGCGTGCCGTTCTTCAGCGCCTCGAAGGCGAGATAGATCGTCATCATCTTCGTCAGCGACGCCGGAAAGTTCAGTTCGTCCGCATTGTCGGCCTCGAGGATCGAGCCGGTCTCGGCATTGACGACAAAATGCGCCTGTCCGGCGGCAGCAAAGGAAACGCTGCCAAGCAGCAGGCTCACGGAGACCGCGGCAGACGCGACCATACGGATAAGGGACTGCATATCGTGTTTTCTCGTTTCGACGCTATCGAACGACCTCGGGACGAAAATCGTGATCGAATTATGGAAGGCATGCCGCAGAACACGGCAACGGCCGCGTTTTCCACGGCCGAGACATTCCCGACCTCTTTACGGGCCCCACCCTTCTACGGGTATGAGACCCGGGCGGCAAGCACCTGCGGCAATCGGCGCGCAAATATCGGATCCTCAAGCTCCGGAGACCGAGACGCACACAGGCGTTTCACCGAGGTTTAACCTGATTGCGCCAAGGTGACGGCGCCCCCCTGCCCGACCAGCCCCGACCGGCGGCGTCGAACAGGGAGCCGCATTCGACGATGCCGCCCGCGTTGCGGCATCTGAGCTTCACCCGTTTCGGCGCCGCCATGCACTCGAACTCAGCCACGGCAGACCATTCCACCACGCGCCAGCGGGTGCCGGCGGCCTTCGACGCCGGATTGGCGGAGCTCGTTCAGGGTCTTGCCGCGCTGCTCTCGGGCCTTGGCCTGTTCCTCATCGTCTTCACGCTGATCCCGTTCCAGGGCGCGGTCGAGACCGATCCGAACGCGGCCAACGAAGGCAACATCGTCAACCAGGTCGGCTACCTGGTGCTTGGCGCGGTCTATCTTTTCGCCATGCTGCTTACGGTCGACAGGCGGATATTGGCCCGTCTGGTCTCGCCAAGCTGGATCGCGATCTTCGCGGTCGCCTATCTTTCCTGCCTGCAATCCTATGATCCCGCCGCATCTGCCCGCGGCCTGACGCTGAGCCTCATCGCGATGATCATGGTGGCGGGCGTGCTGGTGTTGCCGCGCAGCGAACGGGATTTCGTCAATGCCGGCGCCAACGCCATTCTGCTTTTGATCCTGATCGACTATGCCGCACTCTTCGTGGCGCCGGATCGCGCCGTTCATTCGGCCTTCGGCGACGAACCCTGGCATGCGGGCTTCTGGCGCGGGCATCTGTTGCACAAGAACGTCTCGGCGCCGGTTTTCTCCGTCCTCTGCATGTTCGGTATCTATTGCCTGCGCGCGGGCGCGCCGCTGCGCGGTTGGGCAATCACCCTGCTCGCGGCCAATTTCGTGCTGCACACCGGGTCGAAGACGACGATCGGCTTCCTGCCGATCGCGATCGGCCTGGTCTTTGCCGGCCGCGCGGTGCGCAGCCCCGGCCTGATGATCCTCGCCCACCTCGCCATGTCGGCTCTGGTCTTCGGCCTGACCCTCGGCACCATCTATTCCGACACGCTGCTTTCGATCACCAAGGCGCTGATCGACGATGCGACCTTCACCGGCCGCGACGACATCTGGAAATTCGCCAGCACCAGCATCGCCGAGCGCCCCTGGCTCGGCCAGGGCTATGCAAGCTTCTGGCTGTCGCCGGTCATCATGGGCATGGAAGCGAATTTCGAGGCGAGCTGGGACGTGCGCGGCATCGTCACCGGACACAACAGCTATCTCGACGCGGTGCTGATGTTCGGCGTGCCGGGCGGCATCCTCATGACGGCGCTCCTCTTCATCAAGCCGCTTTTCGATTACATGCGCGCCTATCGCCGCCCGCAGGCGCGGATCTTCGCCGATTTCTGCGTCATGGTGGTCATCTTCATGACCTATAACGCCATGCTCGAAAGCTTCTTCCTCAACCGCGCCGACCCGATGTGGCTTTTGACGGCGCTCGCCGTCTTCGGGCTTGGCCTTGCCGGGCGCATGAGCATGCGCGCCGAAGCGGCAACCGCCCAACGCTGACCGCTTGCCAAGACATAAACATATCTTTATATCTTACTACTGTTCATTTTAGCCGGGAAAAACCGATGACCGCAGCATCCAATGTCCTCTCCGCCCTGCTTGCCGAAAAAGGCATTCTTCTCGCCGATGGCGCCACCGGCACCTCGCTCTTCGCCATGGGGCTCGAAGCCGGCGAAGCGCCGGAACTCTGGAACGAGACGAAGCCGGAGAACATCACCAAGCTGCACCAGGACTTCGTCGACGCCGGCGCCGACATCATCCTTACCAACACCTTCGGCGGCACCCGCCATCGCCTGAAACTGCACCAGGCGGACGACCGCGTGCATGCGCTGAACAAGCGCGCCGCCGAGATCGCCCGCGCCGTTGCCGACAAGGCACCGCGCAAGGTCATCACCGCCGGCTCCGTCGGCCCGACCGGCGAACTGCTGATCCCGCTTGGCGCGCTTTCCTATGAGGATGCCGTTGCCGCCTTCGTCGAGCAGATCGAGGGCCTGAAGGCCGGCGGTGCCGAAGTCGCCTGGATCGAGACCATGTCCTCGCCGGACGAAATCCGCGCCGCCGCGGAAGCAGCCGCCAAGGTCGGCCTCCCCTACGTCTACACCGGCTCCTTCGATACCGCCGGCAAGACGATGATGGGCCTGCATCCCAAGGATATCCACGGTGTCGCCAGCGATCTCGGCAACGGCCCGGTCGCCGTTGGCGCCAATTGTGGCGTCGGCGCTTCCGACATCCTTTCCTCGCTGCTCGACATGACCGAAGCCGCCCCCGAGGCGACCGTCATCGTCAAGGGCAATTGCGGCATTCCGGAATTCCGCGGTTCCGAGATCCACTATTCCGGCACGCCGCCGCTGATGGCCGAATATGTGCGCCTGGCGGCCGATGCCGGCGCCAGGATCATCGGCGGCTGCTGCGGCACCACCTGCGGCCACCTCGCCGCCATGCGCGTCGCACTCGACGAACATGTGCGCCGCGAACGCCCGACGCTGGATCTGATCATCGAAAAGATCGGCCCCTTGCGCAACAAGACGGCCAATGAAACCGCCGCTGCCCCGAGCCGCGAGCGCCGCAGCCGCCGCGCCTGACCTACAGCGCCGCGCGTCTTATCGGACGCGCGAAGGTCGCTGTAGCACTTAGAGCAATTCCAGGAAAAGTGTGAAACGGTTTTCCGACCGGAATTGCGTAATTTCAAAAGGTTAGATCCTTTCACTGTTTCCATGAAACAGTGAAAGGATCTAGAATTGCTTGCATGTTTTTGTCCTTTAATCGGCTACGATTAAAGGAAATATGCAGCAGCAAGGCAGATCAACAAGCAGACGCCCCGGCATCGCATGATCCGGGGCGTTTGCTTTTGGGGGCCGGTGGAGAGCGGCCTGCAGCGGCGCGAGCCGTCAGAGGCGGGCGCCCTCGAAAGCCGGCGGGCCGACCGGCCGGCGCCACGAAAAGACATCGCTCTCCGCGGCGGCGACGAAGGAACGGTAGAAGTCGAAGGCACGCCCCATCTGGCGAGACCCTTGCTCGGAGAAATGTCCGAAGTCCTCGAAGAGCGGCACGCCCTTGTCCTCGACCTTGCAGCTATCCGCATCGCAGAGATAGTTCATGAAACTGACGACCGGATATTCGTCGGCGATATCGGCGACGACCTTCAGCACGTCGCGGTCGTATTTGCGCACGTCCTTCAGCGCCGGTTCGCAGCGCCGATCCGGTTGGCCGAGCAGCCGTGCCCTGGCAATGCAGAGGCCCGTATCGCGCCCGTCATGCGGTGTCGGTGCCACGAAGACGGCTTCGAAGCCGTTGGCTTTCAGCCAGGCAAGCGTCTCTCGCAGGCCCTCGCTGAGGACGCTCGTTCCCGACGGCACCTCCTTGTGGCCGTCGACGAGCACGGTTTCCTCCTGCAGATACTGGCTGAGCTGCGAGGAGAGAACGACGTAGCGGATCGAGCGGTTGGCGAGCAGGAAGCGGCGAACGTCGTCGTTGTAACGCACGCAATCCTGCGGCCAGTCGCGGCCGAGCCGGGGAACGACGGGCGCCAGATTGAGGAAGGGGCCGCAATTGTTCTTGGCAAGCTGCACCAGCCGCACGTCCGGCTTCGAGGCGATGACGCCGTCGACGAGGTGGCGGGCAAAGGAATCCCCCCAGACTGCGACCTCGGGCTTCGGGCTGGTGGCGCATCTCAGATCGGCGACGGCATCGCATTTCTTGCCAAGGCCGACGCTCGGCCGCGTCAACGCCGCCAACTCGCGGTTGCGGGCAACCAGTCCGTCCGAGCCATCGAAGCCGAAGCCGAGTGCGATCGCCGCCGACCCGGCGGCCAGCGTCGCGCCGAAGACGGCGGCGCGCCCGAAACGCTTGGGTTTGCGGAAGGGCTGCTCGACGAAGCGCCAGCTGAGATAGGCCAGCGCGAAGCACAACACGATCAGCAGCGCATAGCCTCCGGCCGGGATGCCATCGATCGCCCTCAGCCGCGCGAAGGCGAAGACCGGCTGGTGCCACAGATAAAGGCTGTAGCTGACGAGGCCGATCGCCACCAGCGGCTTCAGCGACAGCAACCGGCCGACGGCGGTATCGCCGCGGGCAAAGGCAAGGACGAGCGCCGTACCGAGCACCACGGGCACCGTCGTCCAGCCGGGAAAGAAGGCGGATTCCGGAACGAAGAGATAGCTCGCGACGATCGCCGCCAGGCCAAGCGCCGAAAGCATTTCGCGGCGCACTTTTGCCAGATCGAGCCTCTCGGCGCTGACAAGCGCCAGACCCGCACCCACGCCGAGCTCCCAGAAGCGGCTGGGCAGGAGATAGAAATTCGCGGCCGGATCGGCGCGTGCCAGAAGCTGCGTCATGGCGAAACTCAAGGCCACGAGAGCCAGCACGACCTTCAGGGCCATTGCCGCAGACGCGCGGCGCAGCCCGAGCAGGAGCAGCGGAAAGACGACATAGTACTGCTCCTCGACCGCCAGAGACCAGGTGTGCAGCAGCGGCATCAGCTCGGTGCTCGGCGCGAAATAGCCCGTCTGACCCCAGAACAGGAAATTCGAGGCGAAGAAATTCACCGCATAGAGGCTCTTGCCGAAATTGTTGAGCTCCTCCGGCAGCATCCACATCAGCGCGAAGGGAATAGAGACCGCGCAAACCAGCAGCAACGCGGGCGCGATCCGGCGGGCTCGCCGCTCGTAGAAGCGGACGACGCTGAAGCTGCCGTCGCGGATTTCTCGGTGAATGATCGAGGTAATCAGAAAGCCGCTGATGACGAAGAAGACGTCGACGCCGGCAAAACCACCGGCAAGGAGGCCGAAACCGGCATGGAACAGGAGGACTGGCACGACGGCTAACGCGCGCAGTCCATCGATTTCGGGTCTGTATTGCATCAATAGGAAATACTCGGCGGCATGTGCCGCTCGTTAACACGGGCCCCACCATCAGAGCCACAGCAGCGCCGTGTATATCCACATTTGTGCGCTTTCTAGGGCACGGACGGCCGACGGAGCCCGCGGGCGTGCCGTCCGCCGCCGATCGGCAGCCTTGCGCTCCTACGCGGGCGCGCGGTGTTCATCGAGGAGATGCCGCCGCCAGGCATCGAGACCGATCTCGATATCCTTGCGGCCGAAGCCGACACGGAAGCGATCGGTTACGACCGGCAGGAGATCCGAAACGAAGAGGCTCGACGGCAGGAGCAGAACGCCCGATTCCTCCACCAGCCGCCGGCAATGGGTCTCGACGCCATCGGCGCCGCGATAGCGGGCAAAACCGACGCAGCCCCCGTCCGGTGCCCGCCATTCATAGAGATCGGGATATTCGGCGAAGAAGGCCGAGAGCTTGTCCAGATTGGTGGCAACCAGCGCCCGGTTGCGGTCGAGGATCGTCTCGCGGGCCTTGAGCGCGATGGTCGCCAGCACTTCCGATGGGCGCGAATTGCAGATCGACAGGTAGTGCTTCATCTTCTCCATGCGCTCCAGCAGTGCATGGTCGCGGCAGGCGATCCAGCCGATCCTGAGGCCCGGAAGCCCATAGGCCTTGGACATGACATTCAGCGAAATGCCGCGCTCGAAGAGTTCTGCCGCCTGCGGCAGGCACAGCGACGGGTCGCGCTCCAGCCCACGATAGACCTCGTCGCTGAAGAGATGGATGCCGCGCTCGGCGCAGAGGCTCGCCAGCGCCCGGAACGTTTCCTGGTTGGCAATGGCGCCGGTCGGGTTGTTGGGGAAGTTGACGCAGATCAGCCGGGTGTTGGGCTTCAGCGCGGCGCGCACATCGGCGATATCGAGCCGCCAATTGTTTTCCGGCCGGAGCGGCACACCGGTGACGGCGCCGGCGATCGTTACCGGCAAAGTCTCCATCGACTGGTAGTTGGGCACCGTCACGATCGCGTGGTCCTCCGGCCCGAGCAGCGCCAGCATGGCGCAATAGAGCCCCTCCTCCGCTCCGGCGAAGCAGAGGATGTCGGCGGCCGAAAGCCCCTCATAGGTGGCGGCGATCGCCGCCCGGAGCGCCGGCGCGCCATAGGTCTCGGTATAGCCGAGCGCGATGTTTTCCCAGGCGGCGCGATCCTCGTCGTCGGCAAGTGCCAGCAGTTCGCGCATGCTGATCGTCTGGCTGTCGCTCGCGGTCATGTGGTGGCGCGCATTGAACTCCCAGCGCGAAAAATGGGTTTCGAGCCGGAAATCGGGCAAGGTCGTCATGGAAGTCTCCTCCTCGGGCGCCGACGGCGCGCGAAACGGTTTGCGGATCCGGCAATTCCGGCGGGACGCGGAGCGCGTCTCCGTCCGGAATGCGCGCGTTTCATTCAGGGCGCCTCGCCGCGCGCCGCAGCGAGGTAATTGTAGATCGAGGCGCGCGAGGCGCCGATGAGGCTTGCAAGATGGTCGACGGCGTTGCGTGTCTCGAACAGTCCGCGTGCGTCGAGCGCCGCTACCAGCGCCACGCGATCGCCGCGCTTCAAGGCTGAGAGCGCCAGCCCCCTCTCCTTCAGCCAGCCATGCAGCGTCGCATTGATCTCCTCGCGCCAATCCCGCGCAAAGAGCGCCTGCGGCCTTGGCTGCTCGGCGCCGGCGAAAGCCGAAAGCAGCTTCACCGCCGTATCGATCATCGACATATCCAGATTGATGCAGAGCAGGCCGACCGCTTCGCCCGTCCCATCGCGCAGCACGGCGGAGATCGACTTGAAGCGCCGGCCATCGGCGCCGGTCTTTTCATAGGGGCCGAGCACGGCGTCGGCACTGCCGACCGCGGCGAACTCTTCCTCGATCAGCGAATCTTCGCCGACCGTGCGCCCGGAAAAGCAGTTCCAGATCCCCGCGATCGTACCGGTCTTCAGGTCATGCAGCACGACCTCTCCATGCGGATAGAGCAAGGCGCTGATCGCAGCCGCCGTCGGCGCATGCGTGGCGAGGATGGAGGCGAAGGCGGGTGCAATGGTCATGGGCCGCTTATTGCCGGATTTGGATTTATTGTCAATATTGGACAAATTGTTCAATTGCAGCCCTTGCGCCACAGCTTGCGCACCGATGGCCGCTGGCCTATCCCCGATGGCAAAGAGATTCGTTCAGCGACCGTGTGCGCCCCACAGAACGCGCCGCGCGGTCGGAAACGCAGACGGGGTGACACCGACATGAACGCTGGCCCAGCTTCCTTTCCCGACCGCGACACCGTTGCCGAAAAGCTCCATGCATTCGGTGAAGCGGACCAGTCCTTCCTGCGCCTGCTGATGGAAAACCCGGAGCAGGACGAGCGGTTGATGGACGGCCTCTACCGTCACCTCGACCTCGCCTCCGAAGCAAGGTTCCTCAACTCGCTGAAGCTGGAAAGGCTCGGCCAGTGGCTGGGCAGCGAAGCGCCGGCGCGCCTGCAGATGCGCCTGACGGAAGCCGGCCGCTCCAGCCAGCACGCCGCCTATCAGGCCTTCAAGGCGGGTCTTTCGAAGTCCGGCGGATTGGAGCGCGCCTTTCCGAAGGCTTGATATAAGGCGCACGCTCGTTGCCGAATCAAATTGACTTGATGACGGAAAGGGTGGTTGCCCCTCACCTCGCGCAACCTGACAAATGCCCCTCACTGTCCTGCCGGACATCTCTCCCCGCATGCGGGGAGAGAACCGCTGGGCGCACCCTCCGCGCCCGACCTCGGCGTTCCATTGCCCGATCACAGTCTGGGCGAGACCGTCACCGCTTGGTTCCTTCTCCCCGTCATGACGGGGAGAAGGTGCCGGCAGGCGGATGAGGGGCTTCCCTCACCGCATGGATGAGGGGCTTCCCTCACCGCGTGGATGAGGGGCTTCCCTCACCGCATGGATGAGGGGCAGATCCGGCGACCTCAATTCTTCGAACTGCCGAGCCCCTTGGCCAGCCGCACAACATTGACGAACTCGCCGCGATAGCCGAACGGATCGGCGCCCTTTGAAGCAGCGGCAAGGTCGATGATCGAGTCGTAGGAATAGTCGGCCAGGGCCGTCACGCCCGAGAGCTTCTGCCCAAAGGCCGCAACCGCGACGGAGAAGCGGACGTCGGTGGGCGCCTCGGCGAGCGACGGCACCGCATTGGCCTCGGTCACCGGCGTGGTGATCAACTCGCTCCTGTCGCCGTCCGGCTTCTTGTAGCGGATCTTCAGGAAGGCGAGCTCGCCGCTGTTCGGGCTTGCTTCTGCCCCCGGCTTCTCGGCCGTCGCATAGCGCAGGTCGTCGTTCAGCACCGCCGGGCTGCCCTTCGGCGTCACCTCGTAGATCGCCGTCACGCTGTGGCCGGAGCCGATGTCGCCGGCATCCACCTTGTCGTTGTTGAAGTCTTCGCGCTTCAAGGCGCGGGTCTCGTAGCCGATCAGGCGGTATTCGGCGATCGCCGTCGGGTTGAACTCGACCTGCAGCTTGACGTCCTTGGCGATCGCAAAGAGCGACGAGCCCGCCTCCTCCACCAGCGTCTTCTGCGCCTCGGCCAGCGTATCGATATAGGCGGCGGTGCCATTGCCGTTCTGGGCGATCGTCTGCATCAGCGCGTCGTTGTAATTGCCACGGCCGAAGCCGAGCACCGAAAGGAAGATGCCGCTCCTGCGCTTCTCCTCGATCAGCCGCTTCAGGTCCTCGTCGCTCGACGGGCCGACGTTGAAATCGCCATCGGTCGCCAGCATGACGCGGTTGACCCCGCCCTTGACGAAAGCCTTCTCGGCGAGCGCGTAGGCGGCATCGATGCCCTCGGCACCGGCGGTCGAGCCGCCGGGCTGCAAGGTATCGATGGCCGCAAGGATCTTCGCCTTGTCCTTGACCGTGGTCGGCTCCAGCACCGTTCCGGCATTGCCGGCATAGGTGACGATCGAGACCGTATCCTCGGGCTTCAGCTTTTCGACGAGCAGCCGGAAGGCGCTCTTCAACAGCTGCAGCTTGTCCGGCTCGTCCATGGAGCCGGAAACGTCGATCAGGAAGACGAGGTTCGTCTTCGGCGCCTCCGCCGGCACGACGTCATAACCCTTGATCGCCACGTGCATCAGCCGCGTGCCGCCGTTCCACGGCGTCGGCGTTACTGTCACCGTCGCCTTGAAGGGTTCGGCAGCGGTTACCGGCCGCGGCCAGTCATAGGGGAAGTAGTTGACCATCTCCTCGACGCGCACGGCGTCGGGCTCCGGCATCTGTCCTTCCATCAGCGAGCGGCGCACGAAGGCATAGGATGCCGTGTCGACATCGATCGAGAAGGTCGAGACCGGATCGGTGGCAACGCTTTTCACCGGATTGCTCTCGGCCTTGCCGAAGCGCTCGCGGTTTTCCTCAGGTGCGGCGAGCAATTCGTGCCGAGCGACCGGCGCCGGCAGAAAGGTCATCTGCGGCTGCACGGCACCGACGGCAGAGAGCGGGGCGGCGCTGTCGCTCGCCATGCGGTTGGCGAGCGCGTCGGCTTCCGCGGACACTGCAGCTTCGCTCTCGGCCTGTACGGCAGCCGGCGCCTCCACGGTTCTCGCTTCCCGTTGGCGCGCGAGTTCGGCGGCCGCTTTCTTCGCAGCCGCCTGCGGTTCCGCCTCCTGCCTCGGCTGATCCTTCAGCGCAATCTCCTGCGCGCTCTCGCCGAAGGGCGCACCGTTGCGCGTCAGTTCGAGCGTCAGAAAGGCGGCGGCGGGCACGACCAAGAGGGTGGCCAGTGCCGATCCGGCAAGCAGTTTCCGGTTCATGATGGGGCTCCATATCCGGTTGAAGATGGAGCTTTGACGAACCGGCCGGGCCGATCCTTGGGTGGAGGTTGCATTTTCTTGCTGCTCGTCGAAGGCCTGCATGGCGGCGGCGAGCGCGCGGGCGCGCGCCTGCCGAGAAGCCTTCGGCGGGTTGAGCCCGCCAAGCTTTTCGAAATCGTCGCTCATGGTCACACTGCCTCCTTGCCAAGCACTGTCTTGAGGCGCTTGCGCGCCTCGTGCACATGCCAGGATATGGTTGCCTCCGAACAGCCGAGCACGTCGGCCGCAGCTGCGTGGCTCAGCCCCTCGGCATAGACGAGCAGCACCGCGTCGCACTGTTTTTCCGGCAGTTCGCGCACTGCCGCCCAGAGCGCCTCGCGCTGCTCCTCGTCGGGATCCTGGGGCTGCGCGATCGTCACCTGCTCGCTGGCATAGGCCTGCAGCCGCCGGTCGTCGCGCGCCTGCCGCCTCTTGTGGTCACGCGCGGCATTCAGCGTCAGCGTATAGAGCCAGGTGCGAAACCGGCTGGTGCCGCGAAAGCCGCGGATCGCGCTGCCGAGACGCAGGCACACCTCCTGGGCGATATCGTCAGCATCCGAGACATCGCCGGACCAGCGCCAGGCGACCGCATGGACAAAATCATAGTGCCGCTCGACCAGCTGGCCAAAGGCCTGCCGGTCTCCATTCACCGCCTTTTCGACGAGTTCAGCGTCCAAATCCGTGCCCGCCCTCACCTCATTTGAACCTTAGACGTTGCAGGCAAACCATTCCTTGGGTGGAAAGAAGATTTTTTTATCGGGATCAGGAAAAGTGCCTGCGGTTTCCGGCCGCATCCCGCGCCCAAAGAACGTCAGCGTGGAAATTTCCCGACGACGGCGATCATCGGCCCCAGCGGAAACAGCCGATCATGGCGGTTGATCTCGGGCGCATAGACGCTGGAAATCGTGCCGTCGAGAAACAGCGCATTGGGGCAATCCAATGTGTCACGAAAGAGCGTCGCGAAATCGTGGAACCGCACCGGGCGTTTGGAGACGACGAAGACCACCTCTCCTTTGGCCGTCACGCCGACGCCGTTGCGGGTCTTGAAGCTGGTGCTATCGGGCAGGAAACGCGGATGCAGCTTGCCGTCGATCACCAGCATCGGCCCGGATTGGGTGGCGAAGCGTGGGGCAATCCCGGCGTCGCGATAGGCGTCCGCCGCCATCACCCCCGCCTTGCCGTCACCGACATAGAAGACCCCGTTCGGCAGCAGGTGGAAATTGCCCCAGCCGGTATTGGTGTTGAGCGGCGCCTGCTCGCGCCCCTCCTCGATGTGCAGGCCGACCGGCGACAGATCCTCGTGAAACATGCCGCCATTCATCGCAAAGGCCATGTATTCGTCACGGTGGCGCAATTCGAGCGATAGCGCCCGGAAGGAGCGGAAGGGAACGCCGGCCTGGTCCTTGTTGTAGAGGCGGATATCGCTTGTCGCCGGATCGAAGCTGCAGGCGACATAGTCCCGGCCGAGATGGCTGACGTCGCGGCAGGCGCCGAGCGCGGGCCCGGCAAGACCGGCGGAGAGAACGGCGCCGACGAGAAAAGGTTTGGGAAAAAGCGGCATGGCAAAAGGTCCAATCGAATCAGAGACCAAGCATCACGGAGATTGCGGCGGTTCTGGCGCAGCGCCAGCGAAAGTCGTCAGCCGCCCGCAAGCAGCCCCATGGCCATGACGAGGCCGAAGCATCCGGCGGCGGCGGCCAGCCCGAAGATCACGCACAGGCAGGCAAGCCCCCCGACGCCCATCAGCACGTAGGAGCCGGGATCGCGATTGAGCACGTCCTGCGACAGGGAAAGCAGGAGCCGCTTTTCCCTGAGCGTCGTGGCAAGCTTGACCGCGTGACGCTTCGCCTCCTTCTGCACCTCGCTGAAATTGTTGCCAATCGCCAGGAAGGTGAAGAACAGGCCAAGGGCGCTGACGGTCAACGCGAACTTCCGGAGCAAATTGATCGCATCGGGAAGGAGATCGCTTGCCAGCACCGAACGGTCCACCAGCGCGTCGAAGCCCGCGATGCAGGCGGCGATGACGGCCGCGTGGCCGGCGCCGATCGCCAGCAGGCGCTTGAACGCTTCCTCCAGGATCTGGCTGTTTGCGGCGTGGATACTGTCGAGACGGGAGATCTGCGCTTCCACTTCCTCGCGCGAGAGGTGCGGAGGATAGTTGCTCACGGATACGACTGGGCTGCCTCTCATACGATGGACTCCAACGCCACGCCGTCCAGATCGGTGTAAATTCGATAATATTATCTTTCCAGGACATCTCCAATTTTAGTCATTTTGGAGATTTCCACCATCTTTGCGGGCAAAGACGGCAATGCGGTCGCGTCTCATGCGTGAAATCGAGACGCAGGCTAGGTCCTTTCACTGTTTCATGGAAACAGTGAAAGGACCTAGCCTTTTGAAATTACGCAATTCCGGACGGAAAACCGTTTCACACTTTTCCTGGAATTGCTCTGAAAACCGCACATGGTTTCCGCTCAAAGCTCGAGCGCCGCCATATGGAAACGGAGCTGCTCCAAGGGATAGCGATAGGCGTCCCCAACAGGACAGGCATCACGCGAGAGACAGCCTGTCGCGAGGCAGCCCGCCCTGCCCGCTTCGTTGCGCAGATGGCCGCGACAGAGGCCGACATCGAAGCGCTCATCGGCAAGCGCGTTTGCCGGACAGGCCGAGATGCAGGGCTTCTCGAGGCAGCGATCGCAAGGGTGCGCCTCCATGCGCTCGCCCGTGTCGCTCAGTGCCATTTCGAGCCCGAGCGCGCCGCGATAGCCGTGCCAGAGCCCGTAACGCGGATGGATGAGGATGCCGAGCGGCGACGCCTTCAGGCCCTCCGCCCGCATCGCCCATTGCTGGAACGGCTGCCAGGGCGGATCGGACGGGAAATAGGCGGTGGCGCCGCACGCTTCGGCGATCGGCCCGATCACCGCCTTCGACCAGGTATCGAGTGGATCGGCACCGCCGCGATCCGGCAGGCCATCCCGCCAGGCGCTGAAGGCTGGCCAGAGCGAGCCGCCGATATTGCCGACGAGCAGCACGCTTGCCGCCCGCCGCCCATCGGAAAGCAGCGGCGCTGCCTCTGCGGAGGAGAAGTTCAACGCTCCACGCACAAAAAGTCCGTGCGGCGCCAGCGCCGCACGGACCATCTCGATAAGCTTGTCCGCTGTCGCGGAAGGCGCCGTCATTTCGGTTTCGGCCCCTGGTGTTCGTAGTGCGGGCGCCAGACCTCCTTCTGGATCATGTCAGCCACCTGCGCCGCTCCGCCTTGCTCCCTGGCGCGCTCGGGAGCCTTTCAGGTGAAGGCGTCCGGCATCGAGTCCTTGCGGCTCGCGATATAGGCCTTGAGCTTTTCGTCGATCTCCGGATCGAGGTAAGGCGCCTCGTAATGTTCCAGCCAGGTGCGGGCGAGCGCATTGGCGCGCTGCTCGATGCGCTTTTCGCCTTCCACTTCCCACTGTTCGAAGGAGTTGTTGTCGGCAAGCGGCGAACGGTAGAAGGCGGTCTGGAAGTTTGCCTGGGTATGGGCGCAGCCGAGATAGTGGCTGCCCGGACCCACTTCGCGGATCGCGTCGAGCGCCTGGGCGTTTTCCGAGAGATCCACGCCTTCGGCCATCTTCTGCATCATGCCGAGCTGGTCCTGGTCGATCATGAACTTCTCGTAGGACGAGACGAGACCGCCTTCCAGCCAGCCGGCCGCATGCAGCACGAAATTGGTGCCGGCAAGCAGCGTCATGTTCAGCGTATTGGCCGATTCGTGCGCTGCCTGCGCATCCGGAACCTTGGAGCCGCAGAGCGAGCCGCCGGTACGGAAGGGAAGCTTCAGGCGACGGGCGAGCTGGGCCGCGCCGTAGGAGACGAGCGACGGCTCCGGCGTGCCGAAGGTCGGCGCACCCGACTGCATCGAGATCGAGGCGGCAAAAGTGCCGAAGAGCACCGGCGCACCCTTGCGGATGAGCTGGGTGAACGAGGCGCCGGCGAGAACTTCGGCGAGGATCTGCGTCAGCGTGCCGGCAACCGTCACCGGGCTCATGGCGCCGGAGAGGATGAAGGGCGAAAGCACGCAGGCCTGGTTGTGGCGGGCATAGACCTTCAGCGCCCCCACCATGGTCTCGTCGAAGACCATCGGCGAGTTGGCGTTGATGAGGTTCAGCGTGACGCAGTTGTTTTCAACGAAGTCGTCGCCGAAGACGATCTTTGCCATGGCGATCGTGTCTTCCGCCCGCTCCGGCGCCGTCACCGAGCCCATGAAGGGTTTGTCGGAATATTTGATATGGCTGTAGACCATATCGAGGTGGCGCTTGTTCACCGGGATATCGACCGGCTCGCAGACCGTGCCGCCGGACGAATGCACCGACGGCGCCATATAGGCGAGCTTCACGAAATTGCGGAAATCCTCGATCGTCGCATAGCGCCTGACACCATCGAGGTCGCGCACGAAGGGTGGGCCGTAGACCGGCGCGAAGATCGTCGCCTTGCCGCCGACCTGGGCGCTGCGTTCAGGGTTGCGGGCGTGCCAGGTGAATTCCGAGGGCGCGGTCTTCAACAGTTCGCGGCAGAGCCCCTTGGGGAAATGAACGCGCTGGCCGCGCACATCGGCGCCGGCTTCTTTCCACAGTTCGAGCGCCTCGGCGTCGTCGCGGAACTCGATACCGATTTCCTCCAGGATCGTGTCGGCATTGCGCTCGATGAGCTGCAGGCCTTCCTCGTCGAGGACCTCGTATTCGCGAATCTTGCGCTGGATATAGGGCAGAGACGGCCCCGGACCGCCGCCGGTGCGCGACGCACGCCGCGCTGCCGCTCCCCGTCCCTCGCCACGCGCGCGGCGGCCGCCGCCTTCACCCGCGCCCTGATCTGTTACGTCGCTCATTCGCTTTTCCTCTCCCGCGCATCACTTCTTGCGCCTTCAAGCATGGATTGGCCCTAATGCTACCAAGCATCGGGGTCCTTGCGGGTCTCAATGCGCCAAGGAGTGGCGCAACTCGAACACTACCGAGAAGCGATCCCACGACGCCAAAAACCGCGTGGCGCGAATATATTGTTTTTGTTAAGAATATGCAGGCGTCAAAAGAAGCTGCTCTCCCGTCGCTTTTTGTCATATGCGACGTCGCTTTCGAAAACAGATTTTTAGAAATCGAACGTTATGGATTGGTGGACGCGCCCGAAATTTTCGCGCGGCCGTGCCAGGAACCGAGGAACCCCAATATGGCAGACGATGAAATCATTCTCGAGGACCTTTCCGACGAAGAACTCGTGCAGCAGATGCATGACGACCTCTATGACGGTCTGAAGGAGGAAATCGAGGACGGGACCCGCATCCTGCTCGAACGCGGCTGGACGCCTTATGACGTCCTGACCCAGGCACTGGTCGAAGGCATGCGCATCGTCGGTATCGACTTCCGCGACGGCATCCTGTTCGTGCCCGAAGTGCTGCTGTCGGCCAACGCGATGAAGGCCGGCATGACGATCCTGCGGCCGCTTCTCGCCGAAACCGGCGCGCCGAAGCTCGGCAAGATGGTGATCGGCACCGTCAAGGGCGACATTCACGACATTGGCAAGAACCTCGTCGGCATGATGATGGAAGGCGCCGGCTTCGATGTCGTCGACCTCGGCATCAACAACCCGGTCGAGAACTACCTCGAAGCGATCGAGCGCGAGCAGCCGGATATTCTCGGCATGTCGGCGCTGCTGACCACCACCATGCCCTATATGAAGGTCGTGATCGACACGATGAAGGAAAAGGGCATGCGCGACGACTACGTCGTTCTCGTCGGCGGCGCGCCGCTGAACGAGGAATTCGGCAAGGCCGTCGGCGCCGACGCCTATTGCCGCGACGCGGCGATCGCCGTCGAAACCGCCAAGGACTTCATGAAGCGCAAGCACAACCGCCTGGCGGCCAGCTGAGCTTCGGGCGATCCGAAATGAAAAAGCCGGCCGCAGAAGTGAAATCTGCGGCCGGCTTTCTTATATGTAATGACGCGTCGACGGCGCGCCGTCAGGTGACGGGCACCCTTTAGTTGGCGGCCTTCGCCACGCTGCGGCCGGCGTCCTGCGTCGCGTTGACCACATTTGCGGTGTCCCTGCCGATGCCGCGGATGGTGTTGCCGCAAGCGCTCAGCGTTGCCATGGCAACGAGAACGGCGCCGACGATGGCGAGATTTTTTACTTTCATGGTCAGGTTCCTTCCCGCATAGCCAAGTGGAATCAAGATGGAAAAAATATCGCGTCCGATAGAACCCGCACAACCGAAAAAAGTTCACGTGATCGGTTGTGGCGCCATCGCGCGCGAAATCCTGGCGATCTGCGAGGCGAACGGTCTTTCTCATATCGATCTCAACTGTCTGCCGGCCATCTGGCACAACACGCCGGAAAAGATCACGCCGGGCATTCGTGAGGCGATCGCCAAGGCGCGCGCCGAAGGCTTCGAGCGCATTTTCATCGCCTACGCCGATTGCGGCACCGGCGGCCATCTCGACCGGTTATGCGAGGAGGAAAAGGTCGAGCGCATCCCCGGCCCGCACTGCTATTCCTTCTTCGTCGGCAACGAGGATTTCGCCCGCCGCTGGGATGACGACATCACCGCCTTCTTCCTGACCGACTTCCTCGCCCGCCAATTCGAGGCCTTCGTCATCGAACCACTCGGCCTCAACCGCCATCCGGAGCTGAGGGACATGTATTTCGGCCATTACCGCAAGCTGGTCTATCTCTCGCAGCAGGAGGATCCGGCCCTGCAGGAAAAGGCGAAGAAGGCCGCCGATTATCTGGGGCTCGAATACGAGTACCGCTTCACCGGCTATGGGGATCTCGCGACGTCACTTCTGAAGGCGTGAGGCGAAGGTGCGCGATCACCTGCGCCGTGTCATTCCATGGCGCACCGTGTAGCAAAGAGAACCAATATTCACCGACCGTGCCGGCGCGTGTTTACGCTATCGGCTGAATAGCGCCTTCCAGCGGCACGCGGGCCGCGGCGGACCCTTCCCGCCCCGGTGAGAAAGCTGCACAACGTACTGGCTGCAACTTACCGCTGACCACAGGACTGCCCGCCATGAGTGCACTGCTTCCTGCCGAACTCGCCTGGTATGCCACGGGTCGCTTCTACGAGGCGAACGACGGTACGCTGGCCGACTATGGTTATTTCCTGCACCTGCCTTTTCCTGATGCCGAGATCTTCGACGGTGAACCGGGCGAAACGACGGCGCATTTCACCTTCGCGGCCAAGCCCTTCAAGGCGCAGGGGATGGCAAACGGCGCGCTGTCTCTCGGGCTCGACCCCGTCGGCGAGTTCTCCGTCTACCTGCAGCGCAAGCCGCGAGGAACTTTCGACGACCCCGCCTCGTTCGCAGAAGGCGAATGCATCGCGACATTCCGGCGGACCAGCCTTGTGGTCGGCACCACGCTCTCGGACACCATTGGCGGGACGTCGGCAGCCTTGTTTGGCACCAATGTGTTTTCGGCCCGCCTGATCGCAAGCGCTTCGTTCGATTTCGGCGGGCGTCGCCACGATCTGGCGGCGTATCTTGGCGCGGGCATCACGCAATTCGGCACGTCCGCCGCCACGCAGATCGAGCCGACGCCCATGGGCTACAAGCGGGTCCTGCCGTTTACCGGCTCGGCCATCGCTCTCGGCGGAGCCGGCTAGAGCATTTGGCAGTCAGGTGGAAACACCTGACGTCGCACAAGTGCGGCAAAAACAAAGGGTTAGAGCGGCGGCGGAATGCATGTGAGCGCATCCCGCTAGAGCCGGCCACGGCTCCAAAAGTGCCGGCACACTCTCCTCGCCGACGACGAGCGCCGAGGAACGGTAGAGAAAACGAGCGCTTTACGCCAGACTTAAAATAGGGTACCCCCCTATATCATATCGGAGACATCGGCATGAGCAACCACCAGCACGATCATCATCGCCACCATCACAGTCACCACGCGCATTCGCACGACGAGGCGCGCGTGCTCGCCGCGCGCCATGACCATGTCTTCCTCGGTGGCAATCACGAGCGCAACGAGCGGCGGACCTGGATCGTCATCGCCGTCACCGCGACGATGATGGTGATCGAGATCGCGGCCGGTCAGGTCTTCGGGTCGATGGCGCTCGTTGCCGACGGCTGGCACATGTCGACCCATGCGGCGGCAATGCTGATCGCAGCCCTCGCCTATCTCTATGCCCGCAAGCACTCGAACAATCGCCGCTTCACCTTCGGCACCGGAAAGCTCGGCGAGCTCGCTGGTTTTTCGAGTGCCATCGTCCTCGCGCTCATCGCGCTGCTGATCGGCTGGGAAAGCCTTCGTCGCCTCAACGCTCCGGTCACGATCGATTTCAGCGAAGCGACTCTCGTCGCCGTCGCCGGCCTCATCGTCAACCTCATCTGCGCCTGGCTGCTGAAGGACGATCACAGCCATCACCACCACGATCGCCACGGGCATCACCATGGACACCATGGCGGACAGGATCGAAACCTGCGCGCCGCCTATCTGCACGTGCTTGCCGACGCCCTGACCTCGGTTCTCGCGATTGCCGCTCTCGGCCTGGGCGCGATCTACGGCTGGCTGTGGCTCGATCCCGCGATGGGCATCGTCGGCGCCATCATCATTGCCCGCTGGTCCTTCGGTCTCATCCGCGACACCGGCGCAACCTTGCTGGACTACATCCCCGAAGGCGAAGACCTGCCGGAGGAAATCGGAGAGATCGTCGCGAAGGAGGATGCCGAGATCGTCGATCTGCACGTCTGGCAGCTCGGGCCGGGCCACCACGGCGCCATCGTCTCGATTGTCGCCGATAACCCGCGCGCGCCCTCCTATTATCGCGAGAAGCTTGCCGCCATTCACGATTTGTCGCATGTGACGGTGGAGGTGGAACCACGGGCCGCGTAGTGACGGCGCCCGAAACCGGAGTATCCGATGACCCATACCATCCGTGAAAAGCAGAAGCTCATCAACAGGGTCCGGCGGCTGCGGGGCCAGATGGAGGCGGTCGAACGGATGCTGGAAGAGGAAAAGGGCTGCACCGAGGTCATGCAGGTGATTGCCGGCATCCGCGGTGCGGTCAACGGGCTGATGGCGGAAGTCGTCGAAGACCACATCCACATGCATCTGGCCGCGGCCGACCTGTCGCAGAAGGAGCGAGACGAAGCCGCCGCAGAGCTGGTGGATGTGGTGCGCGCCTACATGAAATAGCGTCGCCTGCCGCGCACTTTGTCGAGGCCACCCTCGCCGCCAGGAACCAGGCGGCATGGCGAGAGGGCTACCCTGTCCGGTTGAGCCAACCATCGCGGATGTCCAGTCCGAACAATCTAGCCCTTGTCTTCATCTTCCGGCGGCCGGCGCGGAACCTTGATCGTGCCCCTGCGGATGCCGTCCTTGAGATTGAGAAGATCAAGAAGATCGTCCGCTTCATCGCGCGGCAGGTTCGACATCAGGCAACCGTCAAGAACAACCGTTTGCCCGGTGAAGACATCGATCACCGCCCAGACATTGTTGGCTTCGACCTTGAGGCCATATCTGAGAGTGGCCATGGTTCAGCCCAGCCCACAATCGGGGTTCACCACCTGCCCTTGCTCAGCCACATGCGGCATGGCGGGGCGACCACCCGCATTGCCCTGAGGTGGCCTGAAGGCCCAGACGAGAACAACCGACAGGGCGACCAGAAACAGTGAGAAGACCAAACGGGAGGACATCGCGCCTCTCCTTCGTCGAATGGGGCCATCGTGGCCGGGAGAGTCACGCGGCCTCGGAAAGGAAGCGCACAATCGCCTTCTGCAGGGCCTCGGCAGCCGTTCGGTTCAGGGCGACCTCGATCGGGCCATCGTCGCATTCCAGGCAGAGCGTGCCGATCAGCGGCGCCTTGTGCAGGGTGATGATGTCGCTCTGGTAAAGTTTGTTCGGCTCGGACATGACAGTCTCCAGTTCGAAACGACGAGCTTAACACATCCGCAATTGGCACCTGAGTTTTATCGCGCGGGCAACGAGAAACTCGGGAGAAACACCAGCGGCACGCCAAAAACACTTTAAATCTGCGCCGGAAGCCACACGCGCCTCAATTGAAACTCAATCGGCGCGCAATAGTATATCCAAGTAAATTTGGCCGATGTGGCTTTCGCGGTATCAGAAATTCGAACCGCACCTATCTCCTAAATTTTCGAACGACAGGCAAGCTTCGGATCCAGTGCTTGATCCATGCTTCTCCTCGAAGCACGTCTCGCCTCGAGACGTCTATTGGTCCCCGAACCTTGATTGATCGGTCGATAACCGGCCCATCGCGCCTGCCCGACCGACCGTGTCTGCCCGCAGCCCAGAAGGACCGAGACCGCCATGAACACTCTCTCTATTACGAAACGCATCATCCGCGGCCCCCGCGACCAGTCGCCGGTGCACCGCTTCCACGTCGGCCAGCTTGTTCGCTCCAAGAGGGCGCTGACAAGAGAGTCGATCAGCGGAGAAGCCTACCGCATTACCGCAACGCTGCCGATCCGCGACAATGCACTCCAGTACCGCATTCGCAGCAGCGGCGAATGCCATGAGCGCGTGACCGATGAAGGCGATCTCGAACTGATCCGTGCCGACGATCACGGAATGGCGCTGGCCGAACGGACCTTCAAGACCAGACACGCCCTTTAGATCCAAACCATCCTTCCAACAGGTCAGCCGCAGGAGGCGATCATGAAGTACCACATACCGGCTCAGATCTATCTCTTCGACTACCGCAGCCTGCTTGCCTGGATCGCCCTTTCGCTGGCGGTCGCTGTCGTCGTGACGACGATCCTCTTCGGGCGGATCTTGTGACGGCCCGCCGCTGGCCGGCCTGGCTTGCGGCTAAAAGGATCACGACCATGCCACTGACCTTCCCAAACCCATGCCGAAGCTTCGATGGAGCGAGGAACGCCGTCCGTTTCCTTGGCCACGACGGCATGTTCGAAGTGCCCTTCTATGTCGAGGCGGCGGCCCTCTCCGGTGGCACCCGGACGACCGAGGCAGCCTGCCTGCTGGCATTCGACGCCGCGCGCAACACAATCCACGAGGTCGCGACGGCAGCCTATGCCAAGGGGCACCGGACGATCTATGTCCTCACGGCCGCTGATTTTCGCTAGATCTCAGCCAAAACGCGCCGCACGCGCTCGCCCCCCTTGGTCTCGCAGGATCGCCGCCCTGCTCTGCAATATCACCCCGTCCACGTCCCTTCTCCCCGCAGCAGACGACAGGGCGTGGCGACCTCAACGGCACTGTTGAAATGCCTCCTTATCCCATGGGCGACGCTGTCGCGATCGCTTGTCGCCGGCGCCTTTGGTATTATTATTCCCCGAACCACAAACCCGTACCCGTGCATGCCAAGCCCGGCAGTTTCACGGATCGGCTGAAATCACCAGGCGACAGAATTTTCATGAAACTCGGATTCATCGGCACCGGCGCACTCTCCTCGGCGATCGTCACCGGCCTCAAGACGCTTCCCCGCGACACCACCACCGTCATCCTCTCACCGCGCAACGAAGAGATCGCAGCCGGCCTGGCTGCCCGCTTTCCTGGCGTGACCGTTGCCGCCAACAATCAGGCCGTGCTCGACGCCTCAGACATGGTGATGCTCGGCGTCCGGCCGCAGATCGCCCGCGACGTGCTGCCTGGCTTGCGCTTTCGGCCGGATCATCACGTCCTCAGCCTGATTGCCACCTTTTCCTGCGACGAGATCGCCGCGATGGTCGGTCCGGTGAAGCGGGTGACCAAGGCCCTGCCGATGCCGATGATCGCGATCCGCCAGGGGCCGACGATCATCTTTCCGCCGGACCCGGAAATCGCCGCGTTCTTCGGCAGGCTCGGCAAGGCGATCGAGGTTGCGAGCGAGAGCGAATTCGATGCGCTGAGCGTCGCGACCGCCACCTATGCCAGCTACTTCAAATATCTCGAAACGATCCATAGCTGGCTGAAGGACCACGGCGTCGAAGACGCGAAGGGCCGCGACTATGTCGCCTCCCTGTTTGGGGCTCTGGGCCAGGCGCCGGCGGCGACGCCGGATGCCAGCTTCGCACACTTGGCCGCCGACTATGCGACCCGCGGCGGCATCAACGAGCAGGTGTTGCGCGAACTGACGGAGCACGGGACGTTCGAGCGGTTCGCGGAAAGTCTCGGGGGTATTCACCGGCGCATCACTGCGGCGTCGTGAGGCTATGGTGCAGCGGAACAAGCCCCCTCATCCCGCTGCCGCGACCTTCTCCCCGGCATGACGGGGAGGAGGAGACTGGTTGCGTCCGCTTGTCTCGACAACAGCCGTCCTCGATTTCCAGGCGCTTCGCCCTCGCCTCCCCAATCCCAGCAACTCCACCTGACAACGCTTAGATCTGCCCACGTCCCCTCCGCGCCTGCGGGGAGAGGGTTAGTCCTCGGGTTAAACCCGAGGAGAGGGGCAATCTCCTCGCCGTCGTTGAAATGCGCAAAGACCCGACCAACAGGCCCTCACCGATCACGCGGCACAGGCGGAAAAATCAGCTCTTCCTCGATTGCGATTCTGCGCTAACTTGTACATTGCTCGCGCGCAACCGCGGGGCCGGTTTTGAGACCGAAGCTGCCCCTCTTTGCATCCACGTGGAGGAAACCGGTGAAATTCCTCGAATACCTGCCTTACGCGCTTGGATGCGCCGGCGGCCTCATCCTGGCGCTACTGATCGGCGAGGTCTGTAAGCTGACCGACGACATAAAGATGGTCGAGTCCGTGGCTCTGGTCGTGCTCGGCGGCGGTGTGGCCGAGTGGTACTGGAACCAGTTAAGCCGGCGGTAACGGGCAAGCCTTCATATCTGTGGCTCTACTGCATGTTCCTTTAATCGTAGCCGATTAAAGGACAAAAACATGCAGCACTTCAAAGTGCTACAGCGACCTTTGCGCGTCTGACAGAACGCGCGGCGCTGTAGTCATCCGCGGGGCCGCCATGACCGAAATCGCCAGCCAGGATCAAGCCGCGGGCAAACGTGCGGGCCGCATCGTCGTGGTGACGGCGGGTGGCGAAAATCCGTGGATCATGATCAATGCGCTGGCTGCGCGCTTTGCCGATGTCACCGTCATCGGGGAACAGCCGGAATCGAAGGGCCTGTTCCTGCGCCGACGCGCCCGCAAGCTCGGCTGGATGACCGCGCTCGGGCAGCTTGCCACCATGATCGCCTCGCGCTTCGGCAAGCGTTTCACCCGCAAACGGGCGGAAGAGATCATCGCCACCTATAAGGTCTCGGGCACGCCCGATCCGTCGATCCCGGTCAAACCCGTCGCCTCGATCAACGACGCCGAAGCCGTCCGGCAGCTTCGCGCGCTCGAACCGGATGTCGTCTTCCTCATCAGTTGCCGCATGCTGAAGGCCGCAACGCTTGCGGCGATCCCCTGCCCGGTGATCAATTTCCACGCCGGCATCAACCCCGCCTATCGCGGGTTGATGGGCGGCTACTGGGCGCTGGTCAACGGCGACGCGGGGAATTTCGGCGCCACCGTGCATCTGGTCGATGCGGGCGTCGATACCGGCGGCGTGCTCTATCAGTCGCGCCAGAAACCGGCGCCTGAAGATACGATGCACACCTTTCCGCTGCTGCAGACCGCCGCCTCCACCGGTATCGCGATTGCCGCCATCGAGGATGCGCTTGCCGGAAACCTGAGAACCGTCGATGTCGCAGGTCCGTCACGGCAATGGTTTCACCCGCCGATCTGGACCTGGGTGTGGAATGGCCTGACGCGTCGCATCTGGTAGGCGGAATCCCTGCGATCCTGTCGGCCGGCTGCGACCTAAAAGCCTGAAACTGCGGACAATCCGCCCTGATCGCGGAGGTCGCCTTGCCAAGCGTCAAGCGGCACTTGCGGATCGCTCCCAAGGCGTCTGATATAGCTTCCGCGTCAGCGTCGTTTTTGGACATATCCGACGTCGTGGCGAGATGAGCCCGGAAGCCTGTACATGCGCATTGTCGCACCTACAGCGCCGCGCGTCTCATCAGACGCACAAAGGTCGCTGTAGCGCTTTAGAGTGCTGCATGGTTTTGATCTTTAATCGGCTCCGGTCAAAGGAAACATGCAGGGGGAGGAGAACGACACCCGATGGCAGATCGCATTATCGTCTACTGGCGCGACATTCCGGCCCAGGTCATCATCAAGAAGGGCCGCACGACGGCGAAGCGCGAGCTCTCACTGCGCTTCACCGAAGCGATCGACATGTGTGCCATGCGCACCGGCGCTGCCGAAACCGACGACTATCTCGCCGAGTGGCGCAAGGCCGATCCGGTGCCGGTCTCCGACGATCTCGACGCCGAGGCCGACAGCGCCGTTGCCGAGCTCGAAGCCGCCTATGACCGCGAGCGCCTCGTCGCGCTCGTCAAAGCCGGAGGCCGGGACAATGGCTGACGCCAAGCCCACGGGCGAGCCGAAGATCATGAAGGGCAATGCCGCGCCCGCCGCCAAGGCCGCGACCGGCGCCTACACCCCCCAAGGCGTCTCGCCGAGCCGCCGCTCGCGCCACAAATACACGGTCCGCCTCTGGGCGGTGCGGCACTCCCGTTTCCTCGAATGGTTCTACAACCGCTTCGCCGACCTGTTCCTGCTGCTTCACCCGCTGTGGAACGCCATCGGCTACGGCCGGGTCGAGCGTCCCGTGACTTTCGTCGAGCGCCACGTGAAGGGCTTCCTGTTCGATTGTCGCATGTGCGGCCAGTGCGCGCTGTCTTCGACCGGCATGTCCTGCCCGATGAACTGTCCGAAGCAGCTGCGCAACGGCCCCTGCGGCGGCGTTCGCGCCAACGGCAATTGCGAGGTCGAGCCGGACATGCCCTGCGTCTGGGTGCAGGCCTGGAAGGGCTCGCAGAACATGGTGAAGGGCAACGCAATCATGAATGTGCAGAAGCCGGTCAACCAGTCGCTGCGCGAAACCTCGTCCTGGCTGCGCGTGACGGCGGAAGCCGCAGCGCGCCGTGAAGCGGCATCAAAGGAAGACCAGGCATGAGCCCCGACATCAATCCCCATGATCCCGGCGCGCCGCTGGATCCCTTGCCCGGCCATTCCTCGCGCGGCCGTCTCGAGCGCGTGCTGCGCCGCGGCGAATTCGCCGTCACCGCCGAGCTCAACCCGCCCGACAGCGCCAACCCGCAGGACGTCTACGAGCGCGCGGCAATCTTCGACGGCTGGGTCGACGGCATCAACGCGGTCGACGCCTCCGGCGCCAACTGCCATATGTCCTCCGTCGGCATCTGCGCGCTTTTGACCCGCATGGGCTACGCGCCGATCATGCAGATCGCCTGCCGCGACAAGAACCGCATCGCCATCCAGGGCGACGTGCTCGGCGCATCCGCCATGGGCGTGCAGAACATCATGTGCCTCACCGGCGACGGCGTGCAGGCGGGCGACCAGCCGGGCGCCAAGCCCGTCTTCGACCTCGACTGCATGTCGCTGCTCGAAACCGTGCGCATCATGCGCGACAACTCGAAGTTCCTCTCGGGCCGCAAGCTGACGACGCCGCCGCACGTGTTCCTGGGGGCCGCGATCAACCCCTTCGCCCCGCCCTACGACTTCCGCCCCTATCGCCTGGCCAAGAAGATCGAGGCCGGCGCCCAGTTCGTCCAGAGCCAGTATTGCTTCGACGTGCCGATGTTCCGCGAATACATGAAGAAGGTGCGCGATCTCGGCCTGCACGAGAAATGCTTCATTCTCGTCGGCGTCGGGCCGATGGCGTCGGCCAAGACCGCCCGCTGGATCCGCTCCAACGTGCCGGGCATCCATATTCCGGACAGCGTGATCACCCGCCTCGAAGGCGCGCAGGACCAGAAGAAGGAAGGCAAGCAGCTCTGCATCGACATCATCAACGAGGTAAAGGAGATCGAAGGCGTCTCCGGCATCCACGTGATGGCCTACCGCCAGGAAGAATATGTCGCGGAGATCGTGCATGAATCGGGCGTGCTGAAGGGCCGCAAGCCCTGGAAGCGCGAGACGCTGCCGGCCGACGCGCTGGTTGCCGAGCGCCTGGAACAGATCCGCGAGGGCAAGGAAGAAAACCAGCAGCAGATGGCCGAAGCCGCGGCCCATCATCCGCACTGAGCAGATTGCAGACAAAACCGGCGCCGGCCAGTCGGCGCCTTTCATCGATTTCAAGGGCGTGATTACATAGCCCGACGCTTTTAAGACAAAGGACCCTGCATGACCCGCACCATCGTCGCTTCCGCCACCCGCGAGATCATCATCGGCTTCGATCAGCCGTTCTGCGTCATCGGCGAACGCATCAACCCGACCGGCCGCAAGAAGCTCGCCGCCGAGATGATCGAGGGCAACTTCGACACCGTCATCAAGGATGCGCTGGAGCAGGTCGCCGCGGGTGCCACGATGCTCGACGTCAATGCCGGCGTCACCGCGGTCAACCCGAACGAGACCGAGCCGCCGCTGCTGGTCAAGACGCTGGAAATCGTCCAGGGTCTCGTCGACGTGCCGCTGTCGATCGACAGTTCCGTCACCGCCGCGATCGAAGCGGGCCTGCGTGTCGCCAAGGGTCGTCCGCTCGTCAACTCCGTCACCGGCGAGGAAGAGAAGCTCGAGGCGATCCTGCCGCTCTGCAAGAAGTACGACGTGCCGGTCGTCGCGATCTCCAACGACGAAACCGGCATTTCCGAGGACCCGGACGTGCGTTTCGCCGTCGCCAAGAAGATCGTCGAGCGCGCCGCCGACTACGGCATCAAGCCGCATGACATCGTCGTCGACCCGCTGGTCATGCCGATCGGCGCCATGGGCACCGCCGGCCAGCAGGTCTTCGCGCTGCTCCGGCGCCTGCGCGAAGAGCTGAAGGTCAACACCACCTGCGGCCTCTCCAACATCTCCTTCGGCCTGCCGCACCGCCACGGCATCAATGCCGGCTTCATCCCGATGGTCATCGGCGCCGGCATGACCTCGGCGATCATGAACCCCTGTCGCCCGCAGGAAATGGAAGCCGTGCGCGCCGCAAACGTCTTGAACGGCACCGACCCGAACTGCACCAACTGGATCATGACCTACCGCGACCACAAGCCCGCCGAAGGCGGCCACGTCGTTGCTGCAGCCGCTCCGGCTGGCGGTGGCGGCGGTCGCCGTGGCGGCCGTGCGGCCCGCGCGGGCGCCGGCGGCGCGCGCGAATAGGCCGTTCTACAAGCGGCACCCGAGAGGGAGGAAGGACGATGAGAAGACATCTGCGCCTCTTAGCCGTCGTTCTCCCTTTGGTCGTCTTGACCAGGTACATGCTCTTTGACGATGCAGCCGAGTTTCAGCGGTTCTACGCGGCGCTCCGGATCTATGTTGCGCCGGTGATCATCGTGTCCGCCGCCGTGCTTGCTGTGATAATGGTCGCCACCGCCACGAAGAAGGTCTATCTCGGGCCACCGGAGCGGGTCATCAAGGCCTGCCTCTGGGGAAGCTCGGCCGTGTTGGCAGCGGCCCTCGCCTACGCATTCGCAGTCGCGAAACTTGCCGGAGCGCCGTAGCAACGGGCGTCGGTCCATCCATCTGCCAACGCAAAGTGGAGATCACCATGACACGCCGCCTTCGCCTCGATGCCGCCACGCTCTGGTTCGATGCCCCCTTCGTGATCGCTCTTCGGCTGCAGGAGATGCATATCGCCGCGCTATCAGGCAAGTCGCATGACGTGGCCGAGCTTCACCGCATGGTCTCCGAAAAGATCGCCGCCACGGCCGAGAGTGTCGTCGCCGTCAATCTCGCGCTCTGGAGAGCCGCCTTCGACAACACGATGCGGCTGATGACCGGCGGCACGGCCTCCGGCCACGGAACGGCGATTGCATCCGCGGCGCTGAGGCCCTATGGCAAGCGGGTGCGCAGCAACGCCCGGCGTCTGTCGCGCAGGAAGCCGTGAGCAATCTACCCTTCATCGCCAGCACCACTTGAAATGATGCTTTGAGATCGTTCCATGTCGGGATTGGACAACTATCGGGCGGCGTTCCGGTGCAGTCTGAAACCGTTTACCCATGCTTCGCTCGCGAGATGAATCACCTCACCGGTGCTTCACTCAGGAGAGAGCGGACCTGACGAAAGACCTGAAGCATGCGCATCGAAGGCACTTCCGAGATCGAGACCAACATGACCGAAGCCGCGCAAAAGGAACCTCTGGTGCTGTTCATGCCTTCGGGCAAGCGCGGCCGCTTCCCCGTTGGTACGCCGGTTCTCGATGCCGCGCGCAAGCTCGGCGTCTATGTGGAGAGCGTCTGTGGTGGGCGCGCCACCTGCGGCCGCTGTCAGATCGAGGTGCAGGAAGGCAATTTCGCCAAGCACAAGATCGTCTCCTCGCTGGAGCACATTTCGGAAAAGGGCGCCAAGGAAGAGCGTTACGAGAAGATCCGCGGCCTGCCGGAGGGCCGCCGCCTCTCCTGCTCCGCCCAGATCCTCGGCGATCTCGTCGTCGACGTGCCGCAGGACACCGTCATCAACGCCCAGGTTGTGCGCAAGGCCGCCACCGACCGGGTGATCGAGCGCAATGCCGCCGTCCAGCTCTGCTATGTCGAGGTGGACGAGCCCGACATGCACAAGCCGCTCGGCGACCTCGACCGGCTGAAGGTGATGCTGGAGAAGGATTGGGGCTGGAAGGATCTCCTGATCGCGCCGCACCTGATCCCGCAGGTGCAAACCATCCTGCGCAAGGGCAATTGGGCCGTCACCGCCGCCATCCACCGCGACATGGACTCCTCCCGCCCCTTCATCGTCGGCCTCTGGCCGGGCCTGAAGAACGAGGCCTATGGCGTGGCCTGCGACATCGGCTCGACGACGATCGCCATGCATCTGGTGTCGCTGCTTTCGGGCCGCATCGCCGCCTCCTCGGGCGCTTCCAACCCGCAGATCCGCTTCGGCGAAGACCTGATGAGCCGCGTCTCCTATGTGATGATGAACCCGGATGGGCGCGAGGCGATGACCAAGGCCGTGCGCGAGGCGGTCAACGGCCTCATCGGCAAGGTCTGCGCCGAAGGCGAGGTCGACCGTCACGACATTCTCGACATGGTCTTCGTCGCCAACCCGATCATGCACCACCTGTTCCTCGGCATCGATCCGACGGAACTCGGCCAGGCGCCCTTCGCGCTCGCCGTCTCCGGCGCGTTGCAATACTGGGCGCATGAGCTCGAGATCGACGTCAACCGCGGCGCCCGGCTCTATATGCTGCCCTGCATCGCCGGCCATGTCGGCGCCGATGCAGCCGGCGCCACGCTCTCGGAAGGCCCCTACCGCCAGGACAAGATGATGCTGCTCGTCGATGTCGGCACCAATGCCGAAATCGTGCTCGGCAACAGGAACCGCGTCGTCGCTGCCTCCTCGCCCACGGGCCCCGCCTTCGAAGGTGCGGAAATCTCCTCCGGCCAGCGCGCCGCGCCGGGCGCGATCGAGCGCGTGCGCATCGACCCCGTAACGCTGGAGCCGCGCTTCCGGGTGATCGGCGTCGACAAGTGGTCGGACGAGGAAGGCTTTGCCGAGGCTGCCGCCAGTGTCGGCGTCACCGGCATCTGCGGCTCGGCGATCATCGAGATCGTCGCCGAGATGTATCTCTCCGGCATAATCTCTGAGGACGGCGTCGTCGATGGCGCCATGGCTGCAAGAAGCCCGCGCATCATCCCGAACGGCCGCACCTTCTCCTACCTGCTGCATGACGGCGAACAACGCATCACCGTGACCCAGAACGACATCCGCGCGATCCAGCTCGCCAAGGCCGCGCTTTACGCCGGCATCAAGCTCCTGATGGAAAAGCAGGGCGTCGACCATGTCGACACCATTCGCTTCGCCGGCGCCTTCGGCTCCTTCATCGACCCGAAATACGCGATGGTGCTGGGCCTCATCCCGGACTGCGACCTCGACGAAGTAAAGGCCGTCGGCAACGCCGCCGGCACCGGTGCGCTGATGGCGCTCCTCAACCGCGGCCACCGCCGCGAGATCGAGCAAACCGTCAGCAGAATCGAGAAGATAGAGACGGCGCTTGAATCGAAATTTCAGGAGCATTTCGTCAACGCCATGGCACTGCCGAACAAGGTCGACGCCTTCCCGAAGCTTTCGACGGTGGTAACTTTGCCGGAGCGCAAGGTGAGCAGCGATGAAGGTGACGGCGGCGGCAGACGGCGGCGGCGGAGCCGGGAGTAGGACCGGCACCGTTCGGGACGCAGTCGCTTTTTTGCCTCATGGGATGACATCGAGAATCTGCCCCTCTCCTCGGGTTCAACCCGAGGACTAACCCTGTCCCCGCAGGCGGGGAGAGGGAACGAGACCGCAGCACGCTTGCCATAACGACTGCAACTATCGAGATGGCGGTCATCACAAACGGATAAGAAAGATACGGGCGGGCACGGCACGCCCCTTCTCCCCGCCTGCGGGGAGAAGGTCGCGGCAGCGGGATGAGGGGCCGACGTATGGGCCGCATACCCTTCAGCAGACGTGGATACTGGAGATTTCAGCTTGCCTTAATTCCGGCAGCAAGCGACGGTCTGATGAACCGCATCTTTTGAACTGGCACCCAAGACCCATGAGCGACAAAATTTTCGACACTCTGACCGGCATGTACTTCACCGTCGACGATCCCGATGGCACCTACGGCACCGGGCAGGTCATTCGTCCCGCCGCCGAAGGTATCTATTTCATCCGCTTCGACGGCAACGAGGTGGAGCTGCCGATGGAACTCGTCTCGATCGGCGAGATGCTGCAGACCACCGAGGAAGATTACAAGCTCTGGCGGTTCTTCGACACTATCGAGGAACGGGACAAGTGGATCGAATGGCTGGATGCGCCCTCGAAGCCGCGCGTGGTCACGCTGGTGCGGCCGACGCCGACGAAGTAGCGGCTCGCCGCAACGCTCTTCGGCCCCCGCTCCTCGTGGGAGCATGCCGTCGGATTGATCCGCGTCAGCGGACGGCGCCCACCAATGTCCATGCCTTCCCGAAACTTTTGAACCGCCGTCACTGCCAAGGGGGCGGTGACGGCGGTTGAAGGCAGTCGCCGTCAATCGGGCGTGCGGGTCAGTAATACGGCGACACGCATGCCTGGCGTGGCCCATAATGCGGCTGGAAAGTGTTGTCGTAGGCTCTGTATGAACGATAGCGGTCGTAGCACCATTCGACATGTGCTGACGGCGCGTTGGAATAGACCCTGCGGGGTGGCGATGCGATCGCGCCACCGATGACTACGCCTGCCCCGAATGCGGCCAGGGGATACCACCAGCCGTCACTGTGCCGACGGTATCCGTCGCGACGGTAACGGTAACCCTGGTAGCCATTGTAATAGCCGTATCGAGGACCTGCATCGTAGCGATAGCCGTTGTAGCCGCGCTTGTGCGGCGGGCCGCCGTAATGACCGGGCTTGTGGTGGACCAGCTCGACCGGCTTGGAAGCGGACTGCCCCACCGAAACGGGAGACATGGGCACGGCCTCAGCCGAGACCGCCGACAGTGCCGTAGCGGCGGCTACGAGGACTGCACCTATTTTTTTCATGATATCATCCAACTGTTTTTCGTCGGGCCATTTTCCGAAATCCGCCATGAACCTCAGATGAACGTGCGCGGCTTGGCACAGCGTCGAGCGTTAAAGCGGCGGAAGCGCATGGCCAGATGACGATCCGTCATTGCGTAGTGGGCTCAACAAAAAAGGCCGGGGCGAAACCGCACCGACCTTCCTCATCATCGCTCTTACACCAGTGCCAGTACATCCGTGGTCAAAAGTCTAAAGCGACGCGGCAATTGCGAGCGGCGAGAAACTCAGCGCTCATCAGCAATGCCGATGGCGGCTATATAGGGAGCGATTGTGTCCGAAACAAGTTCAGTCGCGAATCGCCTCGGGGCGGCGCCAAAACCAGTCGGCCGAAACCTCACGCCGCCTTCGCCGCAAAGGCCCCGAGCAGCCCTGCCCAGCCGCCTTCGGAATCGAGCGACGCACGGGCCACCTCCGCCTTCGCGCCGTAGTTGGCGAGGTCGCGGTGTTCGAGCCGCACGGTCGTGCCGCCCTCCGCCGTCGGTTCGAAGGTCACTTCCACCTCCGTCTCGAAATCCGGATCGAAGGTCCAATCGGCATTGAGCTGCCAGGCGAAGAGGATGCGCTTCGGCGGATCGTAAGCGAGCACCCGCCCCCATTCCTTCACCTCGCCCGAGGTGCCGATCTCGTACCAGCGTCCGCCGTCGGCACGCTCGACGACGACCGTTTTCTGGCCGCTCGCCGTCAGGCTATGGGTCTTCAGCCACCAGTCGCCCATGCGCGCCGTGAAGATCTCGAAGGCGCGCTCCGGCGGCGCGCCGACGGTTACGGATTTCACCACCGGCGCCGGCTCGATCCTATGCATGTGCTTTCCTCCCATTGCTCACGATGTCAGCGGATGTGCGCCGACCGTATCGCTTCCGCCCTATCGTTCCGGTTTCCTCGGCCCTGCTCCCGAAGCCTCGTCGCTGTCGGCCAGCACCTTGAAGGCGGCAAGCTGATCTTCCCAGAAACGATCCAGCCATTGCCGAAGCGGGCCGAGCCCCGCCGGATCGATCGAATAGATGCGCCTTTGGCCCAGCGGCTCGTCGCTGACCAGCCCCGCCTCCTTCAGCACCTTCAGATGCTGAGAAATCGCCGGCTGCGAGACCGGCAAGGAGCGGGCGACGTCGGCGACGGAGGAGCGCCCTTTGGCAAGCTTCTCGAAGATCGCCCTTCGCGTCGGATCCGCCAGCGCAGCCAGTACTTTTCCTTCATAAGTCATGGCTTATCATAAGGGCAGACTTATGAAAGTCAAGCTCGATGCCCCCAACGCGAAAGCGCCGCGCATTCGGCGGAATGCGCGGCGCCCGGATCCGAGGGTGGGGGCAGGCCTTATTGCGGCGTCAGGTCGAAGCCGAACCACTTTTCGGAGAGGCGCTTGATGGTGCCGTCGGCCTTCGCCGCGGCGATGGCGTCGTCGAACAGCGCCTTCAGTTCAGGATCGCTCTTGCGCAGCCCGACGGAGCTGCCGGCGCCGAGGAAGCCGCCTTGGAAGCGAGGGCCGACGATGACCATGTCGCTGTTGGCCGGCTTTTCGACCGCGGTCTTCAGATAGCCCATCGATGCCATGACGAAATCGACGCGGCCGGCGACGAGATCGAGGTCGTGCTGCTCGGTCGTCTTGTATTCACGCACCTCGACGACGTCCTTCAGATATTCGTCGATGAAACGGGCAGCGATCGAGGCTGTCTGGACGCCGATGGTCTTGCCTTCGACGAGCGGCTTCAACTCGTCGACCGCCTTGCGGGCGCCCGCCTCGTTGGAGGCGAGCGAGAAGAGTTCGCCCTTCATCGGCAGGGTTTCGAGCTCGCCGCCCTTCAGCGTCGCGAATGCCTGGCCGGTGCTGCCGTAGGACATCGAGAAGTCGATGACTTCCTTGCGCTTCTCCGTCGCCGACATGCCGGCCATGATCGCATCGAACTTGCCGGCGTTGAGCGCCGGGATCAGACCGTCGAAGGACTGAGCGATGATGGTGCACTCGACCTTCATGTGATCGCAGAGATACTTGCTGAGCTCTATCTCGTAACCGTCGAGCGTGCCATCGGCCTTGGTGAGGTTATAGGGCGGAAAAGCACCTTCGGTGGCGATCGTCACCTTCGTCCACTTCTTGTCCTCGGCCTTCGCCGGCATGGACATCAGTCCCGCGGCCACGGCAAGCGCCGAAGCGATGATTGCGGTCGTTTTCTTCATTACAGCATTCCCCTTTTGTGGATGTTGATTGCTTTGATTGTTGGAGCCCGCCTGCCGTTGACGGCAGACTTCAACTCTTGATGAACTGGCGGAACCGCTCGGACCTGGAGCGGGTGAAGACCTCGTCCGGCGGGCCCTCCTCCTCGATCGTTCCCTTGTGCACGAACACGACGCGGCTCGAGACGTCGCGGGCAAAGCCCATCTCGTGGGTGACGACCAGCATGGTCCGCCCCTCCTCCGCGAGCCCGCGCATGACACGCAGCACCTCGCCGACCAGCTCCGGGTCCAGCGCCGAAGTCGGCTCGTCGAAGAGCATCGCCTTCGGGCGCATGGCGAGCGCGCGGGCGATCGCGGCGCGCTGCTGCTGGCCGCCGGAGACGTGCGAGGGATAGTGATTGCGCTTGTCGGCGATGCCGACCTTGGCAAGCAGCGCTTCCGCCTCCTCGATCGCTTCCGCCCGGGGTCGCTTCAGCACATGCACCGGCGCCTCGATGACGTTTTCAAGCACCGTCTTGTGGGACCAGAGATTGAAGCTCTGGAACACCATGCCGAGTTCGGAGCGGATGCGATCCACCTGCTTCTGGTCGGCCGGGCGACTGCGACCGTCACTCAGCGTCTTCAGCCGGATCGCCTCGCCGGCGACCTCGATCGTGCCCGAATTCGGCACTTCCAGCATGTTGATGCAGCGAAGCAGCGTCGACTTGCCGGAGCCGGAGGATCCGAGGATGGAAATCACTTCCCCCTCGCGCGCGTCGAGCGACACGCCTTTCAGGACCTCGACGGGACCGAAGCTCTTGTGAAGGTCGTGCACGCGGATGGCGACCGGTGCGGTGACGGCGGCGGACATGTTCAATGGGCTTCTCCCTTGAGTTCGGCGGAGATCGGCAGCGGCGGGCGCAGTTGCGGGTTCAGCCGGTGTTCGGCGAAGGCGACGAGCCGGGTCAGCGCGAAGTTTATGGCGAGATAGATGACGCCTGCGACGACGAAGACCTCGATCACCCGGTAGCTCTCCGAAATGATCTTGGCGGCAACGCCGGTGATCTCCATCAGCGTGATGATCGAGGCGAGAGAGGTCGCCTTGACCATGGAGATCATCTCGTTGCCGTAGCCGGGCAGCGCCTGGCGAAGCGCCTGCGGCATGACGATGCGGCGGAAGATCATGAAACGCCCCATGCCGCAGGCCCGTGCCGCCTCGACCTGGCCGTGCGGCACGGAAAGCAGCCCGCCGCGGATGATCTCGCTGGCATAGGCGGCCGTGTTCAGCATCAGCGCCAGCACCGCGCACCAGTAGGGTTCCCGCAGCAGCGGCCAGAAGATGCTGTGACGCACCGCCGGAAACTGGCTGAGGCCGTAATAGATCAGGAAGATCTGCACGAGCAGCGGCGTTCCGCGAAACAGGAACACATAGGCTCGGGCAAAGAGATCGAGCGCGAGATTGCCGGAGAGACGCGCAAGCGCCAGTCCAAGGGCCAGCACTGAGCCAAGCGCAATTGACGTCGCCGCGAGCTTCAGCGTCAGCGGCAGGGCCGAAAGCAGGCTCCAGAAGGTTTCGAGAGCGAACTGGATGTCCATCAGCCCCTCCTGACGCCGCGCGAGAACCGTCGTTCGGTGACCTGGAGAACCAGGCCCGAGACGGTGGAAATGGCGAGATAGATCATTGCTGCGATGAAGAAGAAATCGAACGGGCGGCTGGTCGACCCGGCACCGATCTGCGCCTGGCGCAAGAGTTCGACAACACCGGTGACCGAGACCAGCGCCGATTCCTTCAGCACCACCTGCCAGACGTTACCGAGGCCCGGCAGCGCATGGCGCAGCGTCAGCGGCGCGGTGATGCGGCGGAATTTGAGGAGCCGTCCCATGCCACAGGCGGTTGCCGCCTCCAGCTCGCCCGGATGCACGGCGCGAAAGGCGCCGCGATAGACCTCGGTCTGCTGGGCACCGGAGGTGATGCCGACGGCAAGCGCGCCAGCAAGGAAGCCCGGAAAGCTGACGAAGCCCTCCTGGCCGAAGAACTGGCCGACCGCCGTCACCACGGCGCTGCCGCCGAAATAGAAGAGATAGATCACCAAGAGGTCGGGAATGCCGCGAAGGACGGTGGTAAAGGCTTCGGCGGAGCCACGGACGACCGGACCGCCGGAAATCTTCGCCCAGGCGCCGAAGATGCCGATGACGCCGCCGATCGCAAAACCGGCGATCGCGATCAGGATCGTCATCCACGCGCCGGCGGCCAGCACCGGCCCCCAGCCGTCCCGCCCGAAGCTGATGATGTCAAGAAAACCGGGCTCAGTCATCGCAGCGCCTCCCTTCGCTTGTCGATTGACTAACCATGGCTCACCCCGGGGATCGGCGGATCGACGTCATCAGGAATGGGATTGACGAAGGGCGTGCCGTCCAGTCTCGCCGCATGGTCGGCCTTGGCGGCGGCGATAAGCGAGGGGTCGAGGATCAGCGCGACCGCCGTGCTCGCCATCACCTTGGCCGCATGCTCCATGCCCTTGTGGGCGGCCGGCAGCTTGCCTTGCGCGACGAGCTGCCAGGAGTGCCCGGGCGTGCCGATCGCGTAAGTTGCGCCGCGCATCTGCACCGTCGGCACCACCCAGCTCACCGTTCCGACATCGGTGGAGCCGACGAGGGTGCCGGCGCCGTTTCCGGGCGGAAAGATCGTGTCGCAGAGGGAAATGCCGCGGCGCAGTTTCAGCCCGAACCGTTCGAAGGCGGAGGCGATATCCTCGTTGGTGAAGGTCTCCTGAAATCTTGCCGCGATCCTGCGGTCGTCCTCGTCGAACTGCGGCGGCCCCAGCTGCTCGAGCTGACGATGCATCAGCGCTTCCAGCGGTGTATTGCCGATCAGGTTGGCGTCGCCGCTGACGATCACGTCCGTGACCGTGGTGCCGGTCATCAGGGCAGCGCCCTTCGCGACGCTGCGGACCCGCTCGACGAGATCGAGCAGTTCCGGCAGGCTGCGGGCACGGACGAGATAGCGCGCCTTCGCCCGGGCCTGCACCACGTTCGGTGCGCTGCCGCCCGTGTCCGTCACCGCATAGTGGATCCGCGCCGACGACGGCATGTGCTCGCGCAGATAGTTGACCCCGACATTCATCAGCTCGAGCGCGTCGAGCGCACTGCGGCCAAGATGAGGTGCAGCCGAAGCATGCGACGCGCGGCCACTGAAGCGGAAGTCGAGCTCGTTGCAGGCAAGCGAGATCGGGTTATTGACGCCGGCAAAGGGTGCCGGATGCCAGGAAATGGCGATATCGACATCGTCGAACACGCCGGCGCGCACCATGAACCCCTTGGACGAGCCGCCCTCTTCCGCCGGGCAGCCGTAATAGCGGACCCGCCCCTTGATGCCATGGGCGGCGAGATAGTCCTTGACCGCGGTTGCCGCCATCATCGAGCCGGCGCCGAGCAGATTGTGTCCGCAGCCGTGACCGTTGCCGCCGTCGGAGAGCGGCCGCTCCTCGGCAAGGCCGGCCTCCTGGCTCAAGCCCGGCAGGGCATCGAACTCGCCGAGTATGGCGATGACCGGTCCGCCCTCGCCTGCCTCGCCCATGAGCGCCGTCGGCATGCCGGCGATGCCGCGCGACACGCGGAAACCCTCGGCCTCCAGCACCGCCGCATGTTCCGCCGACGAGCGAAATTCCTCGTAGTTGGTTTCCGGCGTATCCCAGACCCGGTCGCTGAGCGCGAAAAACCGCTCGCGCTTGGCTTCGAGGAGGTCCCAGACGGCATCGGCATTTTTCATCGTTTCTTGACTTCCGCAACAATAGTAACCAGAATTGGTGCCAATTTACGATAACATTTTTGGATACACAAGAGGCTCCTGAAACAATTCGACTCGATGTGCACAAGGGCGAAAGGCTGGCGTGGAACACCGTTCTCCCGCATTGAATTGTTCAGGACAGCATCATAGTTTCTCCAAAAATGGAGCCAATTCCGCCGCAGAAACGCGCGGTGCGCGATGCTTCGGCAACGGACGGCGGCGACAGACGGAAAGAGAGTGTAAGGCAGAAATGAGCGACGATCTGACGGAAATGCTGGCGCCCGAGGAGAAACCCGAGGAGAAGAAGGACGTCACCGACCTGTTGCTGCACGACATCCTGACCGGGACCTTGCCAGCCGGCACCTGGCTCAAGCAGATCGACTTGGAGCGCCGCTACGATTGCACGCGGCCGGAGGTGCGCCGGGCGCTCGACCGCCTGTCGCAGCGCCGACTGGTGCAGCACAATCCGAACCGCGGCTATCAGGTCTATGAGCTCGACGACCAGCGCACGCGGGAGATCAGCGATATCCGCGTGATCCTGGAGACGGGCGTTGCGGACCGGATGATCGCCAATGTCACGCCGGCGGCCATTGCCGAGCTGCGCGGGCTCGCGCGTCATTTCGACGAAATGTCGTTCCGCGGCTCCATCATGGAGCACTACGACGCCAACCTCGCCTTCCACCGCGCCCTTCTCATGCTTGCCGGCAATTCCGAACTCGTGGAGGTCGTCGCCGAAATCCGCCAGCGAACCGTGTCAGCCCCGGTCTCGCAATGGCGCACACGGGCACGCATCGAGCAATCGGCGCGCGAGCACCATCTGATGGTCGACGCGCTGGAAGCGAGGGATCTCCCCGAACTGAAGCGGCTGATCGAAATCCACATCCGCCAGGCGCCGATCAAAGCCTGAGCCTCTAGCTTTTCGGCGCTTCGCCGGTCAGGCGCACCGGCGGGTTGGCCAACCGCATCCGGTCCGTCGCAGGCGACGGCGGACGCGGCACTTCAGTTGGAGTACGAAGCCAAGCTCGCTGTCGGGCCCCCAACGAGGGTAATCAGGTCAGCCGTCACGCTGGGCCCCCGTTTGGCGTCATGGGAAGGTCTCACGAAGCCGAGAAATTCACCGTCACGCCGCGCTGGCGAAAGTATGCCTGCATCAGCTTCCTGCCAGAACGATTGTTCTGCACGAGCCTCGCCGGGTCGAATACGGCTTCCTTCAAACCCGCCCGCGTCAACGCTGCCTTGAGGGTCGCAATATGCAAGTCGATGTCGGCATTGTCCGCCTGCAGCGATTCATAAATGCGGTTTGTTGCATCGGCTACGGTCGGTTCGCTCACGATTACACTCCTGTTGCTGTGTGGCTGGCGCTCGCCACCTTCGTCAGCTTGACCCTATTGTGAAGAAAAATGCCAACGTCAATGGGTGACGATGGATTGGAGCAGCGCGTCCGCTTTCGATATGCGGGTTCCGGAAGCAGACCGGGAGCAAGCCCCTTTCGGTCGAGACGGCACGGCTACTTCGCGCCAGACGCGGTCATCTGCTCGGCTCATTACGGGTCTGTTCAAGCTCGAGAATGTTCCCCTCAGGATCGCGTGCATAAGCAATGAGATACGGCTTATCCGTCGTCCCAAAGTCCGTGATTTCGCCAATCTGGCTGCCACCTGCCTGAATGATCGCTGACAGCGCAACGCGAATATCCTCCATCTGGAATGACAGGTGTCCAAAGCCAGGCTCGTTCACCCTTGGCTGGCTCCGATCATACATGGTCCTGTGCTCATGGATTTCCAGAAAGGGGCGGTCGAGTGCGGGGAATTTGAGCCAGATCGTGTAGATCTCGCAGTTGGCAATCCCATTGCCTCTCGACACCTTTTCTCCAGACAACATCCTGGGGTCCCGAAGGGGCTCGCATTTCAAGACGTTCACGTAAAACGCGGCGAGCGCATCCGCGTCGCGGGCGACCAAGTTGATGTGTGCGAGCTTCATGCGGCTATCCTGGCAAAGGGGCAATCGTACAGATTGGCCGGGAAAGCAAAAGGGCTGCTGTCGGCCGATAGGGATCTTTGCGCACACTTGGGCACACACCGACGGATTGGTTCCACCCTTAAATCTGGCGCCATGGACCGGCGGCGAGGGCTCCATGAATTGGAACGCCTCTTGCAATCGCCTCGCGCGCGGCCCTGCCGCGAAGCTACCCCCCAAACAGGATCGTCACCGCCACCAGAACGGCGCCGATCGCCGTCATCGCAAAGGCCATCGGCCAGGGGCTGCGACCCATATATTGCCCGAGCCGCGCGCCGACGGCGAACAGCATGACGCGCATCGCCAAGGCGACATCGTCGATCAAAAGGAATGGGATGCTGGGCGGCAGCGTCGAGGTGACGACGAGCAGGAAGATAGCGAAAGCCGCCTTGACGTCATGCCCGGTGACCGCCCGGTGCCTGGGGTCGGAAGCAAGCGCCCTCACCCGGATAAGCAGCGCCTCGGTCTCCTTCGGCGAGGCGACGCGGCGCACGTCGTCGGGCAGGTTTTCCAGGAACATCTCACGGGCACGATCAAGCGGCTCGCGCCGGAGAGCATCGAGAAAGCCACGGCGCCGCACCCGCTCGACCGCCGCCGTCAGCACATACATGACGCCATCGACGATGCCCTACTGCATGTTTCCTTTAATCGTAGCCGATTAAAGGACAAAAACATGCAGCACTTCAAAGCACTACAGCGACCTTTGCGCGTCCGATAAGACGCGCGGCGCTGTAGGCGATGTTGCAGCCGAGGGCGGCGGCGAGCACCGCATTGACCCCGCCCTCGCCGCCCGTGACCGTGCTCATCGTTCCCGTGAAGGAAAGCGCCATCAGCAGCCCGAAGATGATCTCCGAGAGGCGATCGATCGGATCGAGAACAGGGCGCGGCTGGTCGCTCAAGGATCAACGTCTCCCAGGAGGCGGAAGGGCTGCCGGCAGCGCCCGGGAGACCACAAACCGCATGCGGCCTCGCTATTGCATCTGCAGTTCGGCGAAAGCGTCACGCACATGGTCGGCCACCGCCAGCACCGGCGCCGGTGCATCATTGATCACCTGCAGGCCGATATTGTAGTGGCCGAGATCCGGCAGGCCGTCGCGCTCCCCGAGCTGCACCATTTCGCCCTGGACGAGGTAGCGCGGCAGCGGCGCGATCGCGAGGCCGGCAAGAACGGCGGCGCGCTGGCCGGTCGTATAGGCACTGAGAAAGGCTATGCGGAACTTGCGGCCCGCGCGCGACAGTTTCTCCACCGCATCGGCGCGCCAGACGCAGCCATCCTCCCACATCGAGACCGGCAGCGGATCCTTGAGATGGGCGTTGCCGCACTTGGCGCCGGCCCAGACCAGCTTCTCCTGCATCAGGATTTCACCGTTTTTCGGCGTTCCCTCGGTCAGGCTGTTGAAGATCGCGATGTCGAGCCGATGCTCGTCGACCTTCTTGCGCATGGCGTTGCTCATGCCGATCGACACATCGATTGTCACGTTGGGATAGGACTCTGCGAAACGCTTCAGCACTTCCGGCAGGATGCGCTCGCCGACATCTTCGGGCGCACCAACGCGCACGACGCCGTTCATGTCCGGCAGCAGGAAGCGCGACACCGTTTCATTGTTGAGCGACAGCAGCCGACGGGCATAGCCGAGCAGCGTTTCCCCCTTCGGCGTCAGCGTCACCGAGCGGGCGTCACGCAGGAAGAGCGTGCAGCTCAGCATCTCCTCGAGCTTCTTGATCTGCATCGAGACAGCAGACGGCGTGCGGTAGACGGTCTCGGCGGCGGTGGTGAAATTGCCGGTCTCGGCAATGGCGACGAAGGTCTTCAGCACGTCCATTTCAAGAAGCGGAAGCGCGTGGCGCATCATCATGTTCATGGCGGCATCCTCGATCAGAAAAACTGAAAGATTAGTTCACTTCATTTCGTTTGATTGAACATCACCAATGGCCGATAGTCAAGCTCAAGGACGACGAAGGAAGGAGAAACCCATGTCCGCCGCCCAGCTTGTCATCGCCACGCCCAACCGTTCCCTGCGTAACACCGCCGGCTCGCGGATGGTGGCAGAATATCAAGAGCGACGTAGCACGGACATGGTGCTTGCCGCCCTCAATCACGTGATCGCCATGCTCGAAGGTATCGCGAGCCGCCGGCGCCGGACGCAAATTGCCAGGAATCGGGTGGAAACCGAGCGCGAACTGGCCAAACTGCCGAGGAGAGTGCGCGACGACGTGATGTTTGCAGACCCTTCGATCAATCACCATGTTTGATGAAAAGCATCAAACATATTCGTTGGAATGATAGATCAGGTTGCGCCATAGATAGCGTCATGGTCGCGACCTGCTGAGAAACTCAGAAGGAGCCATGAAATGTCCAACACTCATTTTTCATCGGCCTCGGAACGGGCATCCTCCCACTCGTCCCTTCCGGGTCTCTTCAACCTGCGCGTCCGCGCCTGGGCGGCGTGGAAGCGTCACCGCCAGGAACGGGCGCTCGAAAACCTGTCCTATGACACGCTGAAGGACATCGGCTTCCCGTCGGTCGACGACGCGGTGCATAAGACGGAACAATGAAGGATGGCGTCAGCTGCCCTCGAAGGGCGAGACGAAATGCTTGATACCCATGAAGGGCATCGCCAAGAAGGCGGTGCCCTTCTACTTTTGACCGGCACCCTTCGAGAGCGAGACCCAACCCTCGGAGGATTAGTCAGCTTCGACGATGCGGCAGGCGCGGAAACCAAAGACCCTGCTCATTTTTGCCGCTCGCAGCGCTTGGGTGAGCCGATTACTTAAGAAGAATAGGCGGATCAATGGTGGACTCACCCACAGGTCGGGGCCCTTGAGCGCGGCCTGGCTGACGGCAACGTCATCATCAGGCAGATAGGATCGGACGAGCAGTTTCCCGGAGCCGAGGGTCGTGACCCCCCGCGACAATTCAGGAAGGAACGCATCCTTGCGCTCGCCAATATTGAGACAAAAATACTCGCCCTCCACCGGCGTTTTGCGGTCGTGCTGGAGAAGCTTGATCGGATAGAGCGAGGAATGGCCGAGGTCGAATTGCCGCAGGATATCAGCACAGGCCGCCGAAACCACCACCGCGCCTGCGGCCAGAACGAGATCCGCCTGCTTCTTTTCCTTCTTGTCCGGATATTTGGCGAAGATCTCCCTCGGAAAATGCTCCGCGGACATCCGCTCGCCCGTTTCGTTCAATTTGGCCATCTGGCCGAGGCTCATGCCCGTCGGCAGCGGATCGGCGGTAAACCCCTTGATCCGTGTTGAGTCCATGAAAGCGCGGCTGGCCCATACCCGGGCGTTTTTCGATTGCGCCATACCGGCAATGCCCCCGCCCGAATGTTTCAGAGACGTCAGGAGCAACCCTCCGGACGAGGTGCGGCACCGCGCCGTGAAGTGCTCTAAGGCAGCGCCACCGACCGTTGATTGCATGCGACAGCAATCACTACCATTCAACATTTGCTAATACAAGCGGTGCCTGTCTCGCCCACGCAGGACCCGGTTTGATTGAAGAGCTGAGAATCCCAAGTCGGCGATTTGCTTTCGATCCGCCCGCCGGAGCCCCAAGGACAGGCTGAGAGCGTTTTTGGCTGATCCGCTGGCGCGGGTCCGGGTTGTCATTGCAGCAAGTCCAAAGCATGAGCAGCGGCGCGCGACTTGCCTCATACCGACACCCCGTTCCCGTATCGAAAACGTCGCAATCGGCAAACACAACTTTTGCGCTCACTTTGTGATTATTGCGTATCTGTGGCAGTTCTTGTCAGATAACGTCAGCGACGCTGGAGAAACTGTCGCTTTCCTTACAGAAGCCTGAAAGATCCACTGAACCGCCCTTTGCCGCCCGATGTCGCAATGCGAAATCACTTTGCGGTCGCGGCTTTCCATGTCAATGTCGCAAATAGACAAGCCGAAGAGTATCTTCCAAGCGACGAATATACCCGCATCGCCAAGCATGGGAAGCCTCATGAACAAGCCACTGACCAAAAAGCGTTCTCTCGTCTTCTTCCTGGTGCCGAACTTTTCCATGCTGCCCTTTTCGGCGGCGATCGAAACGCTCCGCATCGCCAACCGCATGCTCGGCTACGAGGCCTATACCTGGCGCCTCGCTTCGACCGACGGCGAAAAGGTCTTCTCCTCGAGCGGCATCGCGCTCGAGGTCAATTCGTCGCTCGCCGATGAACGCAAGTTCCTGGGCGGCGAAAATCGCCCGTCGATGGTGCTGGTCTGTTCCGGCATCTATGTCGAGGACTTCAACAACAAGTCGGTGAACGCCTGGCTGCGCGAGGTCTATAACCGCGGCGTTGCCGTCGGCAGCCTCTGTACCGGCGCCCATGTGCTGGCCTCCGCCGGCCTGTTGACCGGCAAGCGCTGCGCCATCCACTGGGAAAACCTGCCGGGCTTTTCCGAGAGCTTCCCGCAGGCGGAGGTCTATGCCGACCTCTACGAGATCGACAGCAACATCTACACCTGCGCCGGCGGCACCGCCTCGCTCGACATGATGCTGAACCTGATCGACCAGGACTTCGGCGAGAACCTCGTCAACCGCGTCTGCGAGCAGGCGCTGACCGACCGCGTGCGCGGCCCGCATGACCGCCAGCGCCTGCCGCTGCGCGCCCGCCTCGGCGTCCAGAACGCCAAGGTTCTGTCGATCATCGAACTGATGGAAGCAAACCTCGCCGAGCCGCTGTCGCTTCTGGAAATCGCCGAGGGCGCGGATCTTTCGCGCCGCCAGATCGAGCGGCTTTTCCGCCAGGAGATGGGCCGGTCGCCCGCCCGCTACTACCTGGAGATCCGCCTCGACCGTGCCCGGCACTTGCTCATCCAGTCGTCGATGCCGGTGGTCGAGGTCGCCGTTGCCTGCGGCTTCGTCTCCGCCTCGCACTTCTCCAAGTGTTACCGCGAACTCTACAACCGCTCGCCCCAGCAGGAGCGCGCCGACCGCAAGCTGACGCTGCAGATGGCGCGGTAGGGATCGATATAAGAACAAACAGAAGGGCGGGGTTTTCCGCCCTTTTTGCTCCGGGCCGCGCATAGGCAGCGTTGGCCGACAACGCCTCCTCCTTCCGTCATGCTCGGGCTTGACCCGAGCATCCATGCTCCTGCGCCACTCGGTATGGATCCTCGGGTCAAGCCCGAGGATGACGAATGGTGAGGTCGGCATGCGCTGGTCCCGTTATGCTCTTGCGCTCAGCGCTTGTTTTGTCGTTTCACGCCGTTTGGCGCCGCGCCTGAACCAGGCCGCTGTACGTGGCAAGACTTGCACGCGCACCGCTGAGCTATGAATGTTTGCGGCATCTGCGAATCACGCACGGGCGGGAGGATCATGGCTCCGTTGCCGCCCCACCGCCACCATCAGGAGCAACGCCGTCGGATGCCCCCCGTCCACATCAATCCCGCCAAGGTCCGCGAGTTCAAGGACTTCGACAGCTTCTACGACTGGCTCGGCGCCCATCATCAAAGCGAAAACGAAGTCTGGATCAAGATCCACAAGGTAAGCTCCGGCCTACCCTCGATCACGCCCAAGGAGGCGATCGACGTGGTGCTTTGCTGGGGCTGGATCGACGGCGTGCGCAAGGGGCTGGACGACAAGAGCTTCCTGCAGCGCTACTCGCCGCGCGGCAGGAAAAGCGTCTGGAGTAAGATCAACGTCGATAATGTCGCGCGGCTGGTCAAGGAAGGCCGCATGACCGAGCACGGCCTCAAACAGGTGGACGCCGCCAAGGCGGACGGACGCTGGGACCGCGCCTATGCCAGCGGCAAGGACATGCAGATCCCCGACGACCTGCAGGCGGCGATCGACGCCGAGCCATTGGCAAAGGCGATGCTCGCCAGGCTCAGCGAGCAGAACCGCTTCGCGCTCGCCTTCCGCACCCACAACATGAAGACGGAGGCAGGGCGAAGGAAGAAGATCGAAACCTTCGTCGAGATGCTGAAGCGCGGCGAAACGATCTATCCGCAGGGACGGAAGTGAGGCGGCCACCCCGCCATCGCGCGCCGTCATGACGGTCGGGACAGCCACTCCCGGTTCCTAAACCTGCCCGTGAAACGCCCGTTCCAGTTCGGCGATGTCGGGCTTGATCATGCCGAGCATGGCCTCCGCCGCACGCTTGGCGCGCACACGGTCGGAATGGGCGATCATGTCGCCCATCACACGCGGGGCGATCTGCCAGCACAGGCCCCAGCGGTCCCGGATCCAGCCGCATTGCTCGGGTTCTCCACCGTTATCGAGGATCGCGTTCCACAGCCGGTCGATCTCCTCCTGGGTGTCGCACTGGATCATGATCGAGAAGGAATGATTGAACGGATCGAGCGGCCCGGCTTCGAGCGCCAGGAATTCCTGCTTGCCGAGCGTGAACTCGATGATCTTGACGCTGTCGGGCGGTCCGCTCGGGCTCTCGGCCGGCAATGTGGCGATGCGGGTGATCGCCGAATTGGGAACGAGCGAAACGTAGAATTCGACCGCCTCGCGCGCCTCCTTCTCGAACCAGAGATTTGAAACAACATTCTTCATCCGTCGGCTCCTCTTCGTCCCGCTTGATCATGGGCGGATAACCGAAGGACGTTCGACTTCGTTCCAAGCCGACAGATTGGGCGGTGAATTTTTCGTGACGGTCGGCCCGCGACAGGCTTCAGGACGCCAGCGCGTCGAGCAGCGCGAGTTCGGAGATCACCCGGTTTCGGCCCGCATGTTTCGCCATGTAGAGAAACTGATCGGCGGCGTGCAGGTAGTTTTCAAAGGCTTCCGCCGTCTCGATGGTGGCCAGCCCGATCGAGACGGTGATCGTCAGTTCCTCGTCGTCGGCAACGATCCGCGATTTCGCCAGTTCCAGCCTCAGCGCATCGCAAAAGGCGAAGGCGCGCCGCACGTCGCAGCCGTTGAAGAGGATGCCGAACTCCTCGCCGCCGAGACGGGCGAGCAGGTGTTCCTCGCCCACCAGCGCCGAAAGCCGCTTGGCCACGTGCTTCAGCACGATGTCGCCGATCTCGTGGCCGTAGGTGTCGTTGAGCCGCTTGAAATGGTCGATGTCGAGCACGGCGATCGCGGTCGGCTCGCCGCGCCTCAGGCACTGTTCCACCAGGCGCGGACCGGCGAGGAAGAAGTGGCGGCGGTTGTAGAGGTCGGTGAGGTAGTCGCTCGCCGCCTGCCGCTGCAGGGTCTGCAGGCGCTTCTGCACGCCGGCGGCCTGCGCGATGCGGCCGTTGAATTCCGCTTCGAGGAACGGCTTCTGGATGAAGTCGGTGCCGCCCGCCTCCAGGAAACGAGCACCCGCCCTTCGATCGCCGCTGTCGGAAAGGCCGATCACCGGCAGCGCGCCGTCGCCCTGCCGGCGCTCCACTTCGGCAAGCAGTGCCGCACCGGACATGTCGGCGAGATCGAGATCGGTGACGAGGAGATCGACCGCCTCGCCGCTGTCGAGCACCTGCAGCGCATCGGCCGCGGATGCCACCTCGCAGACGGCGATCCGCTGCCTTCTCAGGATGCCCGCAAGTTCGCTGCGCGAGGCGGCATCGGAATCGGCAAGCAGCACCGTCGTCTTGCCGTTGGTGAGCGCCCGGTCGACGGCGCCGATCAACAGGTTGATCGATTCCGGCTGGTGCTTGATGACGCAATCGAGCACGCCGCGAGACAGGATCTCTTCGCGCGTATGGTCGTTGAAGGCCGCGGTAAAGACGACGGCCGGCACCTGATTTTCGAGGACGAATTCGAGCGCCTCGCAATTGGGCGCATCCGGCAGGTTGAGATCGAGCACCGCGAGCGAGAAGCTTTCCGGAGCCTGCTCCAGTGTTTCCTTGAGCGCCGCGAGCGAGCTGCAATGGGTGACGCGGATGCCGTGGACGGATTCGAGCCCGTATTTCAGCGCCGTCGCGAACATCCGGGAATCTTCGACGAGCAGCATGCGCTTGTCGCTGTGCTTTTGCACAGAGTTCACCCGGCCCGGCGTGCGGCGCAATCTCACGTCCCTGCAACCCCTCTCGAGCCGCAGGCGTGCTTCCCTCGAGGGGTGACGCTGGCTCCGAATATGTGAACAAACCCCGTCACTGATCGCACCGGCCCTTTGGCCGGCGTGATCTGGCGTGACCGGGCTCCCCGCCCTGTTGCGGCGGATTGAAGACCGAACGGATTGCAATTTCGTTAATGCGGCAACCTGAGCGCGGCAGTTCGCGCCATTTGCCATATTATTTTGGAGATTATTTCTCGTATCAGGCCGATACCTGCGCCGGAACCCGTACCTTTTCACTGAGCGTGCGGATTTTCGTCAGTGTGTCCAGGTTCTGGTTGACGCGGCAGTAGAATTCCTCGTTGACGAAGGGACGAACGACGAAGTCGTTGCCGCCCGCCTTCAGGAAGCGCGCCGACAGCAGCCGGTTGGTGGACGAGGATACGCCGATGATGCGCAACTGATGCGGCCCATAGGAGCCGCGGATGCGCCGCGTCAGTTCGAAGCCGTCGATATCGGGCATGTTGTAGTCGGTGATGACGAGGCCGATATCGGGGTTATTCTTCAGAAGTTCGAGCGCAGCCGCGCCGCTGTCGGCCGAGCTGGTGCGGAAGTTGTAGCGCTTGAGCTGCGTCGTCAAGAGCGCCCGCGCCGTCGGGCTGTCGTCGACGATCAGCACGTGATGCTCGTGGTTGGTGAGGAAGCGGCAGACGGACTCCGCCAGCATGTCAACGGCAAAGACGCTGTCCTTGATGACGTAATCGACGATCTCCTTGGCGAGGATCTTCTCGCGCGTCGATTCCTGGAAGGAGCCGGTGAAGACGATGGTCGGCACGCTCATGTCGATCAGGTAGTTGAGCGCCTCGCCGTTCTCCGCCCCCGGGAGATTGATATTGGAGATGGCGAGCGACGCCGGAAATGTCGCGTTTTCGACGGCAAACTGCAGGTCGTCATAGTCGCGGCAGACGATGACATCGATGTCGAACAGCTCTTTCAGCCGCTTCGACACCATCGACGAGAAGAGGTTGGAGTCCTCGGCCAGCACGATGCGGTGCTCGGCGAGGGATTCGCCGGAATAGTACATTCCGGAAATGCCAAAAAACGACATTGAACGCCTATGTGAAAGAGTGTCCCCCTACAGCGCCCAAGCGTTCCTCATGCCCGCAAAGTCACTGCAACTTGCAGCCGCCATGCTAGAGGAGAAAGGCTTTCCCTGGTGTTAATGGCAGCCGGCGAAATGACGAGGCACGTGCCGGCGCGGGACTCGCCGTCACTTCCGACGCAACGCTGCGATCAGCCCTTGGGTGCCTGGCCGCGCCGCGCCTCCGCCGTCTTGCGGATGATTTCGGCGATCTCCGGATTGCTGCTCGACAGCATCTGGAAATCCTCCGAATAGAGCGACAGCAGCGAGACTTCGGTCGCGGCACTGACGGTCGCCGATCGCGGCTCGCCCGATATCAGCGCCATCTCGCCGAAGAAGCTGCCGGGGCCGAGCTCGACCGGTGTCGGCGATGGGGTCGCGATGCTCACGCGCCCCTCGACGATGAAGAACATCTGGTCGCCGACCTCGCCCTTGCGGCAGATGACGGCGCCGGCCGGCACCACCCGCGGGCGCAGCGACCGCACGATCTCGACGAAGGCGGCCGAGCCGAGCTTCTGGAACAGCGGCACCGCGGCCACCAGTTGCCAATTGCGCACGAAATCCTGGCGGCGCACCTCCTCGAAGAAGCCGGTGGCGAGGATGCCGGCCCAGAGCGCAAAGATACCGATGCCGCTCATCATCACCAGCCCCGCCAGCACCCGGCCCGCGAGCGTCTGCGGGATCTCGTCGCCATAGCCGGTGGTGGAAAGCGTCACCACCGCCCACCACATGGCCTGGGGAATGCTGCCGAACTTGTCCGGCTGGACATCGCGCTCGATGAGATAGGCGATCAGCGATGCGCCGAAGAGGACGATGCCGAAGAGCGAGGTGACGCCGATGAGATTGGGCGCAGCCCGTGACACGACCCGGCCCAGCAGCCGGAAGAAGGTGGAATGACGCAGCGGCTTCAACAGCCAGATGCCGCAAAAAAGGCTCTGATCCTGCGGGCCGGCAAGGAGGAAGCCGGCAAGCGGAACGACGACGGCCAGGAGGTCGATCGTGAATTCGGACATCGGCGCAGGACCGTCCTTCGTCCGAAGCGCGACCAGCGTGTCGGTGAGTTGCAGCGCATAGACGCCCCAGATGCCGACAAGCACCCCCTCCAGGGCAAGCCGCGCGCCGACGCCGAAGTTCGGCGCGGTCAGCGCGGCAACCACGATGAGACCCGCCGCCGCCAAAAGGCCATTGGCAGAATCCGATATCCTCAACAAAGGCCGTGCCGACATACACTCCCCCAGCGGCCCGCCGACTTCACACGCAGCGCGGCACCCAGCAACGCCTTGATCTAAAGCACAATCCTACTCTTGAATCGATGCTCATTTAAGGGAAGTGAAAAATAGGAACACGCGTATCCGTTCGGCCGCTTGGTCGAGATGCCATGTCCGCCGTCGACAAGATGCAGTTCCATTTCCGGCAGATCACGCAGACAAGCCCCGCGCCGATTTCTGCGGCGAATATTGGCAGGCACTTGCCCTCATATGCGGTCTTCTTCGAACTGCGCTGCCCCTTCCACCGGCCTCAGCCACGGCTCGCGGCGCTTGATCCAGAGCTCGTAGCTCGGCACAAGCGGTGTCGGCGCTTCGGACAGGATGCCAAGCTTGACTTCCGCCTCCTGGTCGTCGACCGAGAAGACCCGCGAACCGCAACGGGGACAGAAGCGGCGCCCCTGGAACACCGAGGTCTCGCCGGTGTGTTCGAAGCGATCGGCGGGCCAGATGCCATAGAAGGTGAAGGCCGAGCCGCTTTCCTGCCGGCAGTCGGTGCAGTGGCAGATACCGACCCGCGTCGGCTCACCGCGCACCGAAACCTGCACCTGACCGCAAAGGCACTTTCCCGAGAGCATCGTCATGACTTTATCCTGTCGCGCAATGGTTGATGTCAGGCCGGGAAACGATACACGCGGGCGTTGGGTTCCCGCAACGGCGAACTTTAACGCGGTCAGAATGCGCGATGCCGTGCTTCATCGCGCAGGACTAGCGTCGGCAGGGAACTTTTCGCCTTTCCACGTCTTCTGCGGGTATTCCGGATGGAGGACACGAACCATGCATGCCGAAAGACAGGAGATCATCGACCTCGAACAGGAATTCTGGCGAACCATTATGGACAAGGATACCGAGGCGTCCGTGGCGATGCTGCCGGAACGGTCGATCGTCGTCGGGGCACAAGGTGCGTCCGTGCTCACCCGCGACGACTACCGCCGGATGGCCGAGCAGGCGGAGGGCTCCTGGAGCCTCAGATCGTTCCGGCTCGACGACGTCAGCGTCATCTTTCCGCGGGAGGACGTGGCCGTCATCGCCTACACGGTGACCGAAGAGATGGAGGTCGACGGGCAGCCCCTGACATTGAAGGCCGCCGACGCCACGACCTGGATCCGCGAGAACGGCGGATGGGTGGCCGCGTTGCACACGGAATCGCTGCGCGGCGATCCCTTCGGCCGCGACCGGAAGGCGGCGTAGAGCACGTCTCCTTGAAGCGACCTCGACGCGCAAAGGTCGCTGCAGCACTTTGATTTGCTGCATGTCCCCTCAAGTCGGGGTCGACTTAAGGAGACATGCAGTCGGCGGACTACGCGCCATCTCCGGCACTCGCCCCTACCGCGACAAACCGGCTGCCGCGCCGTCTCTTTTCAGTATAAGATGGCACCATGAGTGAAGCTCAGCCTCTCTTCGACATGCTGCGCCAAACCGTGCAGCCTGAGATCGCCGACGTGTTGGAGCGCTTTGTCCGGGAAGCGCCGGACCGCAAGCTTTGCCGCGTCAATGCGCTGGCGTTTGCCGCCGAGCACGGGCTGAACGAGGAAAAGACGATCGCGGCGTTCCTGCACGCGTCCCGCCTCGGCCTCTTCGAACTCTCCTGGAACGTGCTCTGCCCCGGTTGTGGCGGCGTGCTCGACGCCAACACCTCGCTGAAGACGGTGCAGAGCGACACCTATACCTGCTCGCTCTGCGCCGCCGGCTATGAGCCGACGCTCGACGAAATGGTCGAGGTCACCTTCACCGTGAACCCGCGGGTGCGCCACATCGAGGCCCACAGCCCGCACGAGCTGTCGCCCTTCGAGTATTTCCGCCAAATCTACTGGGGCTCCGGTATCGAGCTGCCGGAAGAGGACTACGAGGCCAGGATCGATGATTTCGTGCTGGAGGCGCTGGAACTGCCGCCCGGCGAAAAGGCCGTCATCTCGCTGCAACTGCCGGCGGAGTTCATCATCGTCTTCGAACCGGTAACGCATGCCGCACAGTTCATCGACGTCAAGGGCGAGCCGACCAAGGAGCGGCGCACCCTGTCGCTCGTCTTCGATCGCGGCCATCGCCACGACGAGGCGCTGACCATGCAGCCGGGACCGCTGCGCATCCAGGTGGAAAACCACACCGATGTCCGCACCCTGCCCTCGGTCTGCATCGCCAATGACGCGCTGCACGACATTCTCGGCCGCCGCCGGCCGTTCCTGACGGCCAAGCGGCTGCTTTCCAACCAGACCTTCCGCGATATCTACCGCACCGACACGATCGATGTTGATCAAAGGCTGAAGATCACCAGCCTCACCTTTCTCTTTTCCGATCTGCGCGGCTCCACCGAACTCTACGAACGGGTCGGCGATCTCGCGGCCTTCGATCTGGTGAAGACCCATTTCAGCGTCGTCAACGAGATCGTTGCCGCCGAAGCCGGCGCCGTGGTCAAGACGATCGGCGATGCTGTCATGGCGACCTTCCCGACGCCGGATCGGGCAGTTGCGGCAGCCATGCGCATGCGCGAGGCGATGCGCAAGTTGAACGAGGATCGCGGCTCCGAGGACCTGCTCTTGAAGATCGGCATTCACGAGGGACCGTGCATCGCCGTCAGCCTCAACGAGCGCCAGGACTATTTCGGCCAGACGGTCAACATCGCCTCGCGCGTCCAGCACCTTGCCACCTCGCGCGAAATCTTCGCCACCAGTTCCGTGCTCGACGACCCGCGCGCCTCGAACCTCCTCAGCGACCGCGGCCTCAATCCGCAGTCGCACAATGTAGCGCTGCGCGGCATCACCAACGAGATCAGCATATTTTCGATTCCGTGAAGCCTACGCACGAACTGAAAGATCGCGCCGCGCTTCACACCACCGGCGGGATCAGCGTCAGGACCTCGCCGTCATCAGGGATCACCAGTTTCGTCAAGGGTATGCCATGGGCATCGGCGGCTGCCCTGAGCTCGCTGCGGCTGAGCGTCGCGTGATCGAGCGCCTCCATGTGCGCGGCGATGACGATGCCGTTCTTGGCCATCTCGCAGACCTTGATCGTCTGTTCGGCATCCATGACGATGAGATCGCCGTTCCAGCGCGCCGCGCAGGAATGGGTGACGATGATGTCCGGCCTGGTTTCGCGGATCGTCGTCTCGACGGGCGGATAGAAGACCGTATCGCCCGCCCAGTAGAGCGTCGGTTCGCCCTTCGCCTCGAGGCTGAAACCGATGACGGGCCCCATGTCCTGGACGACAGGACCAAGCCCATGGCTGCCATCGCGTCGGGTCAGCGTCAGGCCCTGCCAACTGGCTTTGCCGGAGAGCGGCGTGACGTCGCTAAAGCCGGCTGCGCGTATCGTCTCTTCGTCGCCCGGCTGGCAGAAGATCGGCACGCTCTTCGGTACCCGCTCCTTGGCGGTATCGTCCAAGTGATCCTCATGCAGATGCGAGATGATGACGAGTTCCACTCCGGCGAGGATGGTGTCGATATCGATCGGAAGCTCGACCGTCGGATTGGGGGAGCGCCCGGCAAAGGACGGCAGGCTGTGCTTCGGTCCAAGGAACGGATCGACGAGCACGGTGTGGCCGCCATAGTCGAGCTTGAGCGTCGCGTTGCGGATAAGCTGGAGTTTCATGGCGGTCCTTCCTTCCTCGACCTCGTACCCAGCCTGGGTGACGGTCCCGCATCGGCCCCGATCCGATGGGGCCGATCCTTACCCAAAATGGATGAGTTGTGCTCCAATCGCTCGAGTGTAGCATGCGAAGAGCGACTGCAGATGCCTCATCCATTGTAGTCGCGCACAGCCCCAGGAGCCTCTGCCTCCAGTAGAGGCTCCCCCCACGGTCGCCAATGTCGCGCAAGCGAGTCCCGCCGCTTCAGAGTGTGTAAATCAGGCACGAACCGCCCCGAATGGGCGCTCCGCATTCAGGCGTCCGAGCGGTGTTGATCCAAAGCGTGCAACTCCAGCCGCATGGCGGCCTCGAACAGCGCGCCCTCATCGGACATTCCTCTGCGGAATTGATCCGTCAGATGCCGAGCCAGGCGATCGGCCCGCTTTCCACGACGCGGAATGCTGCAACATGTGCACACACGGTCGATAACGCGCTGAAGCATATCGAGGTCGTCGGGGCCGATCGGAGAGTTCATTCCACTGGCAATCTCCTGCGCTGAAACCTCTTGGCCGCCCTGGTCGGGTATATCGGCGTCTGTGCCTGACACCGAGCTCTTGTCGAAACCGATCATGTATTTCAGGGCGACGCTGTCGCGGATGCCCCTCTGGTAGCCACTGATCAGCTGTCTTGCGATCGAGCGTGCTGTCTCGCAATCGCGTGGTAGACCGCGCGCGCGCAGAATGTCGGTGAAGATCTGCTCGATCTGGTTCATTTCGTGAGGGAGAAGCGCCTTTGGATTGGCCGTGGAAAACATCGCGCGACCTCCTGGATTGGGGCGAAAGCGATCAGTCTTCCAGCCACCGGGGCCCGTATCACCGCCCGGAGGTAATTACAGTATGAGCCGATCCGACGATAAGGCAACCAACCGCGAGGAGTTTTGAAGGAGAGCCGCAAAGAAATGGCCCCGCCGTCACGTGGGGCCCAGGGAAAGAGTGTGCTTCTCAAATTGGGCCCAGCTCACAGGAAGACTCGGGGCCCGTGCCCATGACCCCGGTAATGGATCATCAACCATCCTCAAACCGTCATTGCAGCGACTGGTTCCGTAGCTGCGGATGCAATCGTCCTGCCGTAGAATGGAGGATTATTTCACGACGACGTTGCCGTTGACGATCTCGACATTCTCGTCGCCCTGCAGGCCGATGCGGTCGCCGCTCGGCGCCGTCACGAAACAGCCGCTCGGGCAGATCATTTCCGTGGCTCCGGATGCAATCGCCACTTCCATGCGGCTTTCGCCCTCGACGACGACCAGGACGGCGGTCTCGCCGTCCTTGTTCGTGACGGTCGCGGCCGATGCCGCCTCAGCAGCCAGCGCGCCGGCCACGAGCACGCCCGAAAGCAAGGCAATCACAAATTTCTTCATCGCCCATCGGCGCCCGACGCGCCGCCCTCTCGCCGAGCCGGCCGCCCCGTCGGTTTCGCGACGCTGCGCCGGCCACCTCTTCAGCCGGTGCCAGCCTACTGCATAATTTCTTAAATCGAAATCGATTTGAGAATTGGAATTATGCAGCAAATCAAAGTGCTACAGCGACCTTTTACGCGTCCGGTCAGACGCGCGGCGCTGCAGGCGCTCACCAGAAGAATTGCCTGCTTTTTATGGCAGGCCGGCTGAATAGGCGCTGAATGGGCCGTTTATCAGCGGTTTGGATTCGCGCGGCGGCTGGCGGTTCGGCGCTTGCGCGCTTCTTCCACCTCCTCTTCCTCGTCGAGCGGCGCTGCGGACGCGGTCTTCCTGCCGGAAGCGGTCGTCCTGGCCGGCGCCCTTGCCTCGGCGGATGCTCTTGCCTCGGCCGACGTGGCACCCTTCGGCTCGCCGACCTTCTCCGGCTCGTCGCTTTCGATGCCGGTCTGGTCCTCGACCGGCACGTCCTCGATCTTCACCGGGAACGGCTCGCCGATGCCTTCGTCGCGGAAGCGCTCGTAGATCGAGATGCGCAGGTCGTTGCGCACGCCGCCGCCGGTCAACACGTCGGCGACGTAGATCCTGAGCTCGAAGGTCATGCGCTCGTCGCCGAAGGCGGTGAAGCCGACGCTCGGCGACGGGTTCTTCAGCACCATCGGATGGGCGGCGGCGATCTCGGAAAGCAGCTCCATGATCCGGCGCGGATCGCTGGCATAGCTCACGGTAACAGCGATTTCGGAGCGGCCGAGCTTGTTGCGGTGGGTCCAGTTGCCGACCGACGCGTTGATCAGCAGCGAGTTCGGCATCATGATCGATTGGTGCTGGAAGGTCTCGATCTCGGTGGCGCGCACGGAGATGCGCTTGACGAAACCTTCCGTCGTGCCGCTGACGATCCAGTCGCCCACCTTGAACGGCCGCTCGACCAAGAGGATCAGGCCCGAGACGAAGTTCGAGACGATGTTCTGCAGGCCGAAACCGACGCCGAGCGAGAGGGCACCGGCGACGAGCGCGAGGTTGGAGAGATCGATGCCCGCCGCCGAGAGGCCGATGAGGCCGGCAAGGCCGACGCCGGTATAGCCGATGCCGGTGCGGATGGAGTTGCGCACGCCCGCATCGACGCGGCTGCGCGCCATGATGTTGCCGTCGATCCAGCGCTGCACGAAGCGGGTAACGGCATAGCCGAGCGCGAAGAACAGGACGCCCGCGAGGATGCCGACCAGCGAAATGGTGATCGAGCCGATCTTGATGTCGGTGACCGCGCGATAGGCCCAGGCCTCGATATCGGCGATCTGGAAGCCCCATTGCAGGAGGATCAGCGGAATGAAGAACAGGACGACGAGCGCATAGATGCTCAAGCCCGCGACAAGGCCGATCTGATCGAGCGCCACCTGCTCGAGATTGTAGCGCCGCTCGAGATAGCGTCCCGCAGCCGTCTCGCCGAATGCGCCCTGCTTCGCCACGGCCCGGCCGGTGAGGATGCCGATATACATCGTCACCAGGATCGCGCCGGTGATGATGATCTGCGTGGCGATGAAGCGCGCGAGGCCGACATAGCCGGAGGCCGCAGCGACGATCAGCGAGAGACCGATCAGCACAAGCCCGATCGAAACCAAGCGCGGCCAGGACCGGCCATGCGCGTCGAAGTCGTCGTCCTTGCGAAGCGTCGGCCGAATCCAGGCTGAAGCGATGATGATCAGGCCGATGACGATGGAGGCGACGAAGCTCTTGACCACGGTCAAGACGACCGGCGAACCGAGCGCTTCGCTGACGCCGCCGAAGAGGTAGTCGAGGCCGTTGACCAGCGCCATGGCGAAGATCGCGACCATCAACATCCGGGCGCCGCGGTCGGAGACCCGGACCAGCCGCCAGCGCGCATCGCGCGGCGAAAGCACCGCCTGGGCAAGGCGGGTGATGAAGAACACCACCACGCTGACGCCGAGCGTGATGGCGACGATCGGCGCGATGTCGGAGCGCAGCACGTTGAACGAGTGCAGGAAGAAGAAGCTCGACACGGCGAAGGCGGCGGAAGCCAGCGTCGGTATCATGGTCGACCAGAAGGCCACCGACAGTCGCCGGAAATAGCTCGGCTCCTCGTCGGTAATATCGTGCTGGATCCAGGGGCGGAAGAGCCTGCGGCTGCCGGCGAGGAAGACCAGCGCCGCCAGCAGCGACAGGAAAAGCGCCGAGAGAAGCTGCACGCGCTTGTAGTTCCAGGCAAAGCTCAGCCAGCTCGTGACGCTGCGGGTCAGCACGCGGGTCTCGTCGGCCGTCGCCGACAGCGCGTCGTTGAACATCGTGCCGGAGACTTCGGTGTTCTTCAGCAGCGTGTTCGAAAACAGCGCGCGGCGCGTCGCCGTAATCGCGTTGGAAAGCTTGGTCGACTGTACCGAGAGGCCCTCGGCCTCGCCGGTCAGCGCGTTGATGGCGCCGCGCTCGGCAACGAGCCGCTTGCGCTCGGCGGACACGATGTCCGCCTCCGGCGGCTGTCCCTCGCCCGGCGGGTCGCCGAGTTCGGTGAGCCGCGCCTTGATCTCCTCGAGGCGCGGACGGGTCGAGACCGATACGCCGATGATCTGTTTCGAGAGCGCATCGACCTGGACCTTCAGCTCGGCAAGCGCGGTATCGTCGTCTTTCGCCTTGTCGACGAGGTCGGTCAGCCGCTTGAGCTCCTCGCCGGCCTTGGCGAGCTGCTCGATCGCCTGGGTTTGAGCCGGTGGCGTGGCATCGGCCGGTACCGTCTGCTCGGCCGGCGGCGTTGCCGTCTGCGCCGGCTGGGCGGCCGTGGCGGGCTCGGTGGCAGTGCCCGGTGTCGCGCCATCGTCAGCGGGTTGCGCACCTTCCTGCGCGGGCGCCGTCTTGCCGGCCGGTTGCGTTGCCGTCTGGCCCGACTGAGCGGGTGCCGTCTTCTGCGCCGGCTGTGCTGCGTTCTGAGCCGTCGCCTGTGCCGGCTGCGTCGGCTTTTGCGCCATGACCGGACCGGTGGCGGCAAGCGCCAGCAGGCAGAGGAGAATGGCAGGCAATTTTCCGACAGAACGCAATTTCATGATCCTTGCAGGTTGAGACCGTGATGCGGAATCGCGTCGGTGGTCATCACAATGCGATGTGAATACGAAAGACGGCGGAAAGATGCAAAAGCCGCCGCCAATTACGCACCAACGCCGGATTTTTCGTCAGAAACCGGCGCCGGGCTGTGCCAGATAGGCAAGCTCGGCGTCCGTCGAGACACGGGCCAGGAAGGCGTTGCGGTGCGGGAAGCGGCCGAATTGTTCGATCACCTCGCGGTGCCGGATGGCATAATCGAGATAGTCCGGGTCGCCGAGTTCGGTGAAAAGCTTCACCGACATGGTCTGGTCGGTCAGATTTTCCGAATGCTCGAACGGCAGATAGACGAAGGCCCGCGCCTCCCGCTTGATCGCCATGTCGGCGCCGATGCCCACGGCGAGCTTCGCCTCATGCAGCGCCAGGCAATCGGTCGCAAAGGCCAGCGGCGTGCCGCGATACATGTTGCGCGGCATCTGGTCGAGCAGGATGATCGCCGCCAGCCGGTTCTCCGGTGTCGCCCGCCAGATCTCGCCGACCCCGCGGGCGAGCGCCAGATGCGACGCCTGGAACCGGCGAGTGCAGGCCTCGTCCAGCTCCCCGCTCACCGTGAACCAGTCGTCATAGGTGAGCTCGCCGAACCAGAAGTTCAAAACGTCGTCCGGCGTGCAGATTTCAACTTCCTTCGTCATTTGCTCCCTCGTGCCGCGCTGCTGCCGCTCCTGCCAGCCATGCATGTGCTAAGACATAGGCGCGAACCGGCCCATGTCCATGCACCCACGTCCGATGTCGATGCACGCCTTACGCGCGCCGCGTGAGGATGGCAACAAAGGCGATGCCGCCGACAATGCCGGTGACGACGCCGATCGGCATGTCCTCCGGCGCCATGATGACGCGGGCCGCGAGGTCGGCCATGATCAGCGTCAAGGCGCCGAAGAAGGCCGAGAGCGGGATGACCCGGACATTGTCGCTGCCGGCAAGGAGCCGCACGAAATGCGGCACCATCAGCCCGACGAAGCCGATTGCGCCGGAAAAGGCCACCATCACCCCGGTCAGGAGCGCGGTGACGACGAAGAGCGTCAGGCGGAAGCGGCGCACGGGAATGCCGAGCGTCGTCGCCGTCTCGTCGCCCATGGCAAGCGCGTTGATCTCGCGCGACCGGACGACCAGCCAGCCAAGCGAGACGACGAGCACCAGTGCCGGATAGATGAGGTGCGGCCATTGCGCCAGACCAAGGCCGCCGAGCATCCAGAAGATCACGGTGTGGGTCGCCCGCGGGTCGCCGAGGAAGATCATGAGGTTGCCGATCGACGTCAGCACGAAGGCGACGGCGACCCCGGCGAGCACCAGGCGATCGGCACTGGCGCCGAGCGCGCGGGAAACGAAGGCGACCAGCACGGTTGCCAGAAGCGCGCCGCCAAAGGCGAAGAGCGGCACCGTGAGAAGACCGAGGATCATTCCGGTGTGGAGCAGCGCCACGATCGCGCCGAGCGCGCCTCCCGAGGAGACGCCGAGCAGATGCGGATCGGCGAGCGGATTGCGCGTGACCGATTGCAGCACGGCGCCGGTCAGCGCCAGGCCGGCACCGACGAGCCCCGCCAGCATGACCCGCGGCAGGCGCACGTCCCAGACGATGCTTTCGCGGCCTGCCGACCAGAAGGCCTCGATGCTGCCGGGCGCGAGCTTGCTTGCGACGATCGACCAGACGGTGGTGACAGGGATCGGCGCCGAGCCGAGCGACACGCCCGCGGTCACGGTGAGGACCAGCAGCAGCAGCGCCGCGAACAGCCCGACCCCGCCGCGGATCGCCCGAACGGGAGCGACCCGCGAAACGGCGGCGGGAGCAGGCGACGTATCCTCCGCCAGCATCGGTTACAGGCCCTCGCCGTGAAAGGCCTTGGCGAGCCGGGCGATGGCGTCGACGTTGCGCGGCCCCGGCGTCGCCTCGACATAATCGAGCACCACGAAGCGGTCGTTCCGGACCGCATCGATATTGTCAAAGGCCGGATTGTTCTTCATGAAGGCGATCTTGTCCTCGGCCTTCACCTCGCCGTAGTTGACGATGACCACGACCTCCGGATTGCGGTCGATCACCGGCTCCCAGGAGACTTCCACCCAGCTCTTGTCGACATCGTCCATGATGTTGGCGCCGCCGGCGGCCTCGATCATCGCCGTCGGAATGCCGAAGCGGCCCGAGGTGAACGGCTTTTCCTCGCCGGAATCATAGACGAAGACACGGGTCGGCTTGCCGCGGCCGGCATTGGCCTTGGTGATCTCCGCGAGCTGGCTGCGATAACCCGCAACCAGCGCTTCGGCGCGATCCTCGACGCCGAAGATGCGGCCGAGATTGAGGATATCGACGAACATGTCGTCCATCGAGGGCTTTTCCCTGGCCATGACATGGATGCAGGACTCGGTGAGTTCGTAGACGCCGATCTTGAAGGGCGCCAACGTCTCGGGCGTCACCTCGCCGCCGACCTTCATGCCGTAGTTCCAGCCGGCGAAGAAGAAATCGGCGTCGGCATTGAGGAGCACCTCCTTGGTCGGATATTTCTCCGAGAGCTCCGGCAGTTCCTTCACGCCCTCACGCAGCTTTTCATCCAGCGTCTTCCAGCCGGAAACGCCGGTGTAGCCGACCATGCGGTCCTGCAGTTTCAGCGCCAGCATCATCTCGACCAGATTGACGTCATTGGCGATCGCCCGTTTCGGCGCGGCATCGAAGGTCACCTCGCGGTTGCAGCTCTTGACCGTGACCGGATAGGCGAGCGCGGGCGCAGCCGTGGCGATGAGAAACAGGAGGGCAGAGGAGGCAATGTTGATCTTCATGAAATCGATCCCTGTCGAGGAAGTGAAAAGGAAAAGCGCGCGCTGCCGGCAGCGTGGGCGGTGGCGGTGACACCGAAGGCGGAGGACAGCGCCCGCAGGCTCAGCACGTCCTCGGGTGTTCCAAAGGCGGTCAGGCGCCCCGCCGTCACGATCGCCACGTCGGTTGCGAAGTCGGCGGCGAGATTGATGTCGTGCAGTGTCGACACGATCGTCAGCTTCAGCGTCTGCAGCAGCTCGAGGATTTCAAGCTGGTGGCGGATGTCGAGGTGATTGGTCGGCTCGTCCAGGATGATGATGCGCGGCTCCTGGGCAAGCGCCCGGGCGATCAGCACCCGCTGCTTTTCCCCGCCCGAGAGCGTCGAGAACTGGCGGCCGGCAAGGTGGGCGAGATCGAGATGGGAGAGCGCGTGCTGCACGCGCTCGCGGTCCGTGTCCGTCCAGCCGTTGAGCCCTTCCCGCCGCGGGATACGCCCCATCATCACGACGTCGCGCACGCTGAAGGGAAAATCGCCGGGCATTTCCTGCAACACGACGGCGATCGTCCTTGCAGCTTCGCGCGCCGAGATCGACCAGAGGTCGACGCCGTCGACCTCGATGCGGCCCGCATTCGGCTGCACCGCCCGGTAAAGGCAGCGCAAGAGCGAGGTCTTGCCCGCCCCGTTCGGCCCGAGGATCGCAAGCCGGCTGCCCGCCTCGACCGCGAAGTCCATGCTGTCGACCAGCTTCAGCCCCGGGCGCGGCCCCCAGCAAAGCCCTTCGACGCGAAGCGTTGCTCCTGTTGCGGTGCAGGTCATGGTCTCATCCCTCCCCGCACCGTCATTGGAAGTGGCCCGCAACGTCTTCGGAGACGAGCATCGCCGCCGGGATGCGGGCAAGCGTCTTGCCGTCGCCGCACTCGCCATGGGTGGCGGCATGCACCATGCCGTCGCCGCGATCGGAATGGGTGGCGGCAAAGCGGACGAGGTCGTCGATATCCTCCTCGGGCGAAATGCCGCCAAAGAGGTGTGTCGCCTTGCCCGTCGCCTGGAAGGCGATGGTGCAGGGTCGCGTGCAGGCCGCCATGCAGACCGTGCCGGCGATCGAGAAATCGCGATCGAGCGGCTCGCCGAGCGCGGCGATGCTGCGGTTGAGACGCTTTATGAGCTCGGCGCCGGGCATGCACGGGCCACCGGTAAAGCGGCAGTCGGTAGAGACCGTTATCTTGTGCTGTCGGGAATTCGTCTCGGCCATGTTCTCTCTCCGTGGGACTGACGGCAAGAGATGGCGAAACGGCAGGACGACGGATGACCGTCGCTTGGAAGCCAGTTCTTTTCCATCGGAACACCCCGTCCGTTGTGGTTGATCGGTTCGATGGCAGGTCTCCTGGCTCGCGGGTCGCGGCGCATCCACGTCTTCCCGGCTTGTCGCCAGTGACATGGTGTGAATGCGCTTTCCGCTCACAGTTGCGGGGGCAGCCACGGTTTCGGTCCCGTCAGGGTCGTCCGTTCCGTGTTCCCTTTTCAGCCGCTTCCGCATTTCCGCGGATGCAGCACCATCAACGTCTTCCTCGCACGAATCGGCGGCTGAAACAACTGCCAGGGGCATGGGCTCCAGATCTATCGACATGCGGCGTTTCGTCATGACGCTTGTTACGAAATAACATTACACATTTCAACAAAAAATTCGCGCAGAGCCAGGAGCGCCGGTTCCCCCTTCGACAGAATGGAATCGACAGCGAACTCGCCCGGATCGGCCGAACGGCGTATCCTTCGATGGTGCCTGCGTGGAAAGGAGATACCACCATGGCTGCCTATTTGATCGCGGATGTCGAAATCACGAATGCCGCGGCGTTTGAACAATATATACAGGAAGTGCCGGCGACGGAGGCGCGCTACGGCGGCCGCTATCTCGCCCGTGGCGGCGCGACCCGGGTGCTCGAAGGCGACTGGGAGCCGCACCGACTCGTCATCGTCCAGTTCCCGGATATGCATTCCCTGCTCGAGTGGTATCAATCGCCGGACTATCAGCGCCTGAAGAAGATCCGTGAGCGCTGTGCCAGGACACGGATCATCGCACTCGAAGGTGTCGCCATCTGAAGCGGAGCGCAAGACTGGCCGCAAATACCAGCCTTCACCGTCACGTCGAGCTTCGCGGCGCGCGGATGCCGCCGCTGGACATGTGCTCCGGATGCGTCGCCATGTGTTTTCCGTTATGAGCGAACGTGAAAGAATACAACACAAGAGTTGCATAGCCGGCGAAATTTGCCGCGACGCTACCGCGCCCACGGATCGGAACCGAAGCGCGGCCGCGCTCCCGAAGCCGCCTTCCCACGCTGATCGGCAAACCGCCCGGCCCGATGCTTGCAAGCCGATGCCGGCGCCCCCGATTCGCCCCGCCTTTGCCCAAAATCCGGGAAGTTTAACGTACGTTACGCTTACGTAACCCTATGACCGTTGAGAAAATCAACGGCCGAAGAGACAATTGGCGAAGCTGGGATTGGGCATCGACCAGCCACCGATAAAATCAACTTAGCCGCGCAAATCCCCTGAAATGAAGTGACGGCAATTCAACTTTCTGAAGGGTATAGCAGTGAATCCAATCGATTTCTTCGTCGAGACGCTTCGGACCTATCCTCCCGTCGCCGTCTTCCTCGCCCTCGGCATCGGTTTCCTGATCGGCCCCGTCAAGGTCGCGGGCTTCAATCTCGGAAACGTCACCGCCACGCTTCTCGCAGGCGTTCTCATCGGGCAGCTCGGCATCCAGGTGTCCGGTGACCTGAAGTCCACCTTGTTCCTGATCTTCCTGTTCGCCGTCGGTTATGGTGTCGGCCCGCAATTCGTGCGGGGCCTCAGCACCGACGGGCCGAAGCAGATCGCCTTTGCCCTTTCGGTCCTGGTGCTGTGCCTCATCGTTCCCTATCTCTGCGCGCTGATTGCCGGCCTTCCGCTCGGCTACGGCGCCGGCATGTATGCCGGGTCGCAGACGATCTCGGCCGCGATCGGCGTTGCGACCGACCAGATCAATTCGCTCGGGCTGACCCCCGAGCAGGCCAAGACCTTTGCCGACCAGATCCCGATCGCCTATGCGGTGACCTATATCTGGGGCACGATCGGTTCCGCGATCATCCTCGCCCAGCTCGGGCCCAGGCTTCTCGGCATCGACCTTCCGTCCGCTTGCAGGGAATATGAGGCAAAGCTCGGCGGCGGCTCCGAGAGCAGCGAGCCGGGCATCACCCGCGCCTATCACGATTTCGGGCTCCGGGCCTATCGCATCGATCAGGCGAGCGGCCTCACCGGAACGCCGGTCAAGAACCTGCTTCCCGGCATCCGCGTGTACGTCGAGCGCCTGCGCCGCGGCAACGAGATCATCGAGGCGGACGGTAACACGGTGCTGCAGCCGGGCGACGTCGTCGCCTTCTCCGGCCGCAGAGCCCTGCTCGTCGAGAACCTGGATTCCAGGCTGACGGAAGTCGAGGACAAGGAACTCCTCAATGCCGAGGCGGAAGTGGTCGACGTCTACGTGACCAACAAGGCGCTCGCTGGCAGGACGCTTGCCGATGTCAGCACCGAGGACTGGGCGCGCGGCGTCTATGCCCGCAAGATCGTGCGTTCGCTGGTCGAGATCCCGGTGCTGCCGGGCACGACCGTCGAACGGGGCGACATCGTCACCATCGGCGGCGCCAAGCGCCATGTCGAAGCGGCGATCAAGGCGCTCGGCTTTGCCGACCGTCCGGTCGAAACCACCGACATCGCCTTCCTCGGCTGGGGCCTCTTCATCGGCGCGATGGTCGGTGCGCTGACACTGACGATCGGCGGCATCCCGATCGGGCTTTCCACGTCCGGCGGCGCCCTGCTGGCCGGCCTCGTGCTCGGCTGGCTGCGTACGACCTACCCCGCCTTCGGCCGGATCCCGTCGCCGGCGCTGTGGCTGCTGAACACGCTCGGCCTCAACATCTTCATCGCCGTCGTCGGCATCGGCGCCGGCCCCGGCTTCGTCGCTGGCCTGCAGGAAGTCGGCATTTCCCTCTTCATCTGGGGCGTGGTCGCGACCTCCATCCCGATGATCGCCTCCGTGCTCATCGGCCACTACGTCTTCCGCTTCCACCCGGCGATCCTGTTCGGCGCCTGCGCCGGCGTCCGGACGACGACGGCGGCGCTCGGCATGATCCAGGAAGCGGCCAAGAGCAAGGTGCCGGCACTCGGCTACGGCATGCCCTATGCCATCGGCAACACGCTGCTGACCATCTTCGGCCTCGTCATCGTCATCATGCTCGCCTGAGGCGGGCGGGCAACCGAGGCCATCGTTCATAATTCATAGATCACAGGGAGTGTGGATCATGTTGGACAGAAACTTCTACGACAGCATTTCCGATCTCAGCCCGTTCGAAATCAAGGACGAGCTGATCAAGCTCGCCAAGTCGAGCTCGCAGAAATCCGCCAAGGCCTTCCTCAATGCCGGCCGCGGCAACCCCAACTGGACGGCGACGCGCGCCCGCGAAGCCTTCTTCCTGCTCGGTCAGTTCGCGCTGACGGAAGCCAAGCGCGCCTATTACGACCCGAAGGCCGGCGTCGCCGGCATGCCGCCGCAGGACGGCGCGCATCAGCGCTTCCAGAAATGGGTGAAGAAACAGCTTCAAGTAGCGGCCGCTGTTGACGAAGAGGATGAAGGCGTTCCGCCGGCAAAGACCCTGCAAAGCGCGGTCGACTACGCCATCACCACCTTCGGTTTCGACCCGGATGCCTTCGTGCACGAGCTGACCGACTCGATCATCGGCGACAACTATCCGGTTCCGGACCGCGCGCTGCATCACAACGAGATCATCACCCACGAATTTCTGATGTGGGCGATGTCCGCCGGCCACCGGCCGGACGTGAAGTTCGACCTCTACCCGGTCGAAGGCGGCACCGCCGCCATGTGCTACATCTTCAAGGCGCTGAAGAACGCCCGCATCCTGAACGCCGGTGACACGATCGCGCTCGGCACGCCGATCTTCACGCCCTATCTCGAAATGCCGCAGCTCGAGGATTACACGCTGAAGACCATCAATGTCAGCGCCGAGCAGGAAGATCGCTTCCAGTTCACCGACGAGGACATCAAGGCGCTGGAAAACCCCGAGGTGAAGGCGCTGTTCCTGGTCAACCCCGGCAACCCGTCGGCCGTCGCCCTCGATCCGGATTCGATCAAGCGCCTCGTCGATCTCGTCAACAACGAGCGCCCCGATCTGATCATCCTTACCGACGACGTCTACGGCACCTTCGTGCCCGGCTTCCAGTCCCTGCTCGGCCATCTGCCGCGCAACACCATCGGCGTCTATTCCTACTCGAAATATTTCGGCTGCACCGGCTGGCGCCTGGGCGTGATCGCCGTTGCTGAGGACAACATCTTCGACGAGAAGATCAAGGCGCATCCCGAGCCGGTCCAGGAGCTTCTCGAAAAACGCTACAAGGCGATGACGCCGAAGCCGCGCGAGGTGAAGTTCATCGACCGCATCGTCGCCGACAGTCGCGACGTGGCGCTGAACCACACCGCCGGCCTTTCGCTTCCCCAGCAGGTGATGATGACGCTCTTCAGCCTGGTGGAGCTAATGGACGTCGAGAAGGCCTATCAGAAGGCCTGCATCGCCATCTGCGTCAAGCGCTTCTGGAACCTGATCGAGGGCATGGGGGTCGAGTCCAATCCGGGCATCTATTTCGACCACTATTACGGCATCATCGATTTCGAGTTCTGGCTGCGCAAATATGTCGGCCAGGATGTCGTCACCTGGGTGAAGGACAACATTCACCCGCTCGACATTCCCTTCCGGCTGGCCGAGGACCACGGCATCGTCCTCCTGAACGGCTCCGGCTTCGATGCGCCGAGCTGGTCGGCGCGCGTTTCCTTCGCCAACCTCAATGACGACGCCTATTCGCAGATCGGCCGCGCCGTGCGCTCGGTCGCCCGCGGTTACGTCCAGACCTACCAGGCGGCCAAGGGCCTGAAGATCAGCTAAGCGATCGAGGCGGCCGACCAGTCCGTGGCCGGCCGCTTCCTCCCGCAGCGCCGCCGCGCCTCATGAGACGCGCAGAGATCGCTGCAGCACTTTGAACGCTGCTTGTTTCGTCCTGCAGAAGGAAACATGCAGTCGGGCGCAAGCAGACGCCCCGTAGTTCAGTCACCCAGATTTCCCGGCGGGATCCTGCCGGCAGGAAGGCAGCGCATCATCAGGCTGAAGACGACCCTTCGGCCTGGAACCGGGAGGAGACGCCGCGTGATCGAGCACCTATTCAGCATCCTGCGGGCGCATCCCGAGCTTGCGCTGTTCCTGGCGCTCGGCATCGGCTACGCGATCGGCAAGATCACCATCTTCGGCGTGACCATCGGCGCCGTCACCGGCTGCCTGCTCGCCGGCGTGCTCATCGGCCAGACGGGCGCCGAGCTTTCCAACGACGTGAAGCAGGCCTTCTTCCTGCTGTTCCTCTTCGCCATCGGCTACCGCACCGGCCCGCAATTCTTCCAGAGCCTCAATGCCGATGCCCTGCCCCAGATCGCCGTCACGGTGACGCTCTGCGTCGCAGCCCTCGCGTCCGCGATCCTTCTCTCGATCTTCTTCGCTTTCGATCTCGGCACGGCCGCCGGCGTGCTGGCCGGCGGGGCGACGGAATCGGCGACCGTCGGCGTCGCCATCGATACCTTCCGCAAGACGGCACCAATACCCGAAGCCGCCAGCCAGTTCGAATCGGCCGTGGCCACCGGCTTTGCGGTCGCCTACCTCGTCGGCGTCGTCACCGCCATCCTCGTCCAGTCGCAGCTCGCACCGCGCCTGTTCGGCCGCAGCCTGAAGGAAGCTTGCGCCGAGCTCGAAGCCGAGCTCAACATCGCTCCCCATAACCGCGGCGACACCGCCCGCCGCGAAATCGAAGCCCGCGCCTTCGAGATCGCCGACACATTGGTGGGCCTCACCGTCGCAGAGGCAGAAGCGAAGGTCCCCGAGCATCAGAAGGCCTATATCGAGCAGATCCGCAGGGGCAACGAGATCATCTCCCCCACTCCGAAAGAACGGCTGCAGGCCGGAGACATCATCGCGGTCGCGGGTCTTCGCGGTTTCCTGGTCGACTATGCAGGCCGGATCGGCACCGAGGTCGACGATCGCGAGCTTCTCGACATCCCGGTCGAAATGCTCGACGTGGTGCTGACGAACAGGGACGTCGCCGGCAAACGCCTGTGGCAGCTCAGGCAGCAGCCGGAGGCGCGCTCGGTCTTCCTGCGCGGCATCCTGCGTGCCGGCCAGCCGATCCCGATCTTCCCCGGGCTGACGGTCCGCCGCGGCGACGTGCTGTCGATCGCCGGCGCCAAGCGCCATGTCGAGGATGTAGCCGCCCTGCTCGGCTATGCCGATCGCAAGACGACGGCGACCGACATGGTCTATGTCGGCGTCTTCATCTTCCTCGGCGGCCTCATCGGCATTCCTGCGCTGAAACTCGGAGCGCTGGAGATCGGCCTCGGCGTTGCGGTCGGCGTACTGATCGCCGGCCTCGTCGCCGGCTGGCTGCGCTCGGTCCGGCGCACCTTCGGCTTCGTGCCGGAGGCGACCCTCTGGTTCTTCGACAGCGTCGGGCTCTGCGCCTTCATTGCCTGCGTCGGCATCTCGGCCGGCCCGAGCTTTGTCACGGGCCTCGTCCAGTCCGGCCCGGCGCTCGTCATCGCCAGCTTTCTGATCTGCCTGATCTCGCATCTCGCGGCCTTGGCGCTCGGCCGCTGGGTGTTCCACATGAACGAAGGCGTGCTCGCCGGCACCTGCTGCGGCGCCGGAACGTCGGCGCCGGCGCTCGCCGCCGTGCAGGAAAGCGCCGGAAGCCAGGTGCCGACCCTCGGCTACGGCCTCGGCTATGCGATCGGCAACGTGCTCTTGGCGCTCTGGGGAGCGGTCCTCGTCACGGTTCTCGGGTAGGGCGAACGGCCCCGAAGGTATGCGTGGTGGCGGGCTGCCGTTAGGTCAGGAAACTACCGCAGCGGCCACACCATCATCAGCGTCGGCACGCTGACGATGACGATCACGACGGAAAGCGGCAGGCCGAGGCGCGGATAGTCGCTGAACCGGTAGCCGCCCGGGCCCATGACGAGCGTATTGCACTGGTGGCCGATCGGGGTCAGGAAATCGCAGCCGGCGCCGATGGCGGTCGCCATCAGGAAGGCTTCCGGCTTGTAGCCGAGCGCCCCGGCAAAGCTGGCCGCGATCGGCGCCATGACGAGAACCGTGGCGGCATTGTTGAGAAACGGCGTTACGGCCATCGCCGCAAGCAGGATCAGGGTCAGCGCGCCCGCAGGCGGCAGGCCGGCGGCGACGGTGCCGAGCCATTGGGCGATAATCTCCGTCCCCCCTGTCGTTCGCAGGGAATCGCTGACCGGGATCAGCGCCGCCAGCATCACGAGGATCGGCCCGTCGACCGAGCGGTAGAAGTCGCGCAAGGGAATGATGCGCAGCACCACCATGGCAAGAGCAGCCGCAAAGAAGGCGATCGGAACCGGCACGACACCGACCGCGGTCGAGCCCATGGCGGCGGCAAGAACGAGGATCGGCAGCGGCGCCCTGCGCCTGGTGCCGAGCAGGATCTCGCGCTGGGCGAGCGGCAGACAGCCGAAATCCTGCAGGAAGAATGTCAATTCGTGCCGCGCGCCCTGCAGCACCACGACGTCGCCCGCCCTCAGGCGAATGCTGCCGAGCCGCTGCTTCAGCCTTTCGCCCTGGCGGCTGACGGCGAGCAGGTTGATGTTGTGCGTGTTGAAGAGTGCCAGCCGTTGGGCCGACATGCCCTCGAGCGGCGAGCCGCTGCCGACGACCGCCTCGATTGCCTCGATCTCGGACCCGGACTTTTCGCGACCATTGGGCGAACGGTCGCCCGCAATCTTCAGCTTGGCTTGGGAAACGATGCGATCCAGCGCCGCAGGGCCACCCTCGAACAGCAGAATGTCCTCGGCTTCGAGCTTGATGTCGGGCAGCGGCGCCAGATGCAGGCCGCGACGGAAGATGGCGACGACGACGGCACCGCCGTCGCCGAGCTTGACCAGGTTGCTGAGCGGCTTGCCGATCGCCGGCGAGCCGGGAGCGACCACGGCCTCGGACGTATAGTCGGTGATCTCGATCGCCTGGTGCACGGAGACCTGCTGGCTGGTTCGCTGCGGCACCAGCCTATAGGCAAAGAGCAGGAAAATGCAGCCGACCAGCGCCAAGGTCGCGCCAACGGGCGTGAAATCGAACATGGTGAAGCTCTCGCCGGTCAGTTCCTGGCGAACGCGCGAAACGACGATGTTCGGCGAGGTGCCGACCTGGGTCATCAACCCGCCGATCAAGGACCCGAAGGCCATCGGCATCAGGAAGGTGGAGGGCTGGACGTTCGACCGCCGGGCAAACTGGAAGGCGACCGGCAGCATGATCGCGAGCGCCCCGATGTTCTTGATGAAGGCGGAAAGCACGGTGACGGTGATGACCAGCAGCGCGAGCTGCGCCCGCACGGATGTAATATTGGGCAGGAACCGCTGGATCGTCGCATCCACCACGCCCGAGCGCGCAACCCCGGCACTGACGATCAGCGCGCTGCCGACGATGATGACGATATCGTCGCTGAAACCGTCGAAGGCATGATCGAATGGCACGATGCCGACCGCCACCGCCAGCATCAGCGCCGAACAGGCGATCACGTCATATCGAAACCGGCCCCAGATGAAGAAGGCCATCATGGCGCCGATGACGATAAACGCGAGAGACTGTTCGGCGGTCATGCAATACCCGGTCTACACAGGAAGGGACGGACGGAAAAATGAGCAAGGCCCGAAGCCGAAACGCACGATCCGCCGAAACGTTCACGAGAGAAGTAACGCATCTTTCCCCGGACCGGAATTCGGCTCAGCGACAAATCTGGGTACGAAGGCGAAATTCTCCCGTTGCGGCTGCGACGCACCCACACCACCCCGGAGGCTTGGAGCGGCCACGGCGCTGTCTCGTCCGTCGCCCCGCCCAAGGTGGGTGCTGCCGAAACACATGGGCCGACATGATTGCCCGCTCTTGGAATTGCATCAGGAACTTGGAATTGCATCAGGAAATTGTACAATAGATCAAAGCGTTGCAGCGCGTTCCGCAATTCGTCCTGAAGGCAAGGAACCCGCCTGCGCCTTCCGCAACAAGCGCCCCCGCAATTCGAGGATCGCCGCCATGAAACACGCCCTTGCCGCCTTCTCCGTCGTTCTGCTTCTCAGCGGCTGCACCGCGGGCGGCTCCAGCTACTACGGCTATTCGGCGAATCTCGAGCCGATCCCCGGCAGCATCACCTATGGCGGCCAGCCGCGCACCAAGCTGAAGAAGGCGCCGGTCGGCAGCATCGTGCCGCACCAGTTCATCGATTCCTATGGCCGGAAGGTCTATGAAACCTACATCATCGAACCCGACCGGTCCCTGCGCCTCACCAGTCGGCGCTGGCAGCCGGACTTTCTCTTCGACGACTAAACCATGTCGCGCAAAAGTGTGCAGCGGTTTTGCGATAACGACATGGAAAATATCAAAGACTTAAAGCGAAGGAGCGAATCTGAAAGATCGCGACGCGCTTTAACAAGATCAGCGGTTACGGCAGGGAGCGACAGTCTCCCCCGCCGAATTGGGCCAGCACCCAGGTTCGCAGCAGACGGGTGGCCGGGCGGTCGGCCATCCGTGGGCTATAGACGAGGTCGTAGCGGTCGCTCTCGAGCGTCAGTTCGAACGGCTGGACGAGGATGCCCGAGGCAAGCTCTTCCGCCACGAGCGTGAGGCTGAGAAGGGCAATGCCCTGCCCCGCCACCGCAGCCTGAACGGCATGGATTTCATCGGTAAAGGAAAGCCCCGCGCTCGCATCGACATTTGCGATGCCGGCCTGCTCCAGCCAGTGCCGCCACACCGGCGCACGGGCATCGTGGCGGCGCAACGTTCCCCAGTCGTAATGGATGAGCGTCATCTGTCCGAGATCGGCAGCACGCGCCGGTGCCAGCCGTGGCGTACAGACCGGGGCGAAACGATCGGCAAACAACGGCTCGATGACGAGGCCCGGATAGTCGCCGCCGCCCAAGCGGATCGCCGCATCGGCATCCGCCTCCAGATCGACCGTACGGTGGGAGGCGTCAAGCCTCAGCGTCCAGTCCGGATAGGCTTCGCGGAAGGAGCCGGCAAGCGGCGCCAACCGCTTGGCGACGAAGGCGACGGTGGAGGTGAGACGCGCCACCTTGCCCGCCTGTTGACGGCGAATGTCGGCAATTGCCTGTTCGAACCGATCGAGACCGTCGCGCAGCACCGGAAACAGCGTCTTGCCGGCAGCCGTCAGCTTCACCTGTCGCGTCTCGCGCTCGAAGAGCTTGACCTCCAGCAATTCCTCCAACTGCCGGATCTGGTGGCTGACGGCAGTTGCCGAAACATTCAGTTCCTCGGCGGCCAGCTTGAAGCTCAACCGGCGGGCGGCCGCTTCGAAGACCCGCAAGGCGCCAAGCGGCGGCAGCTTTCTCATCGCATCCCCCATGGATGAATTCAACTCATCTATCAGCTGAGAAATCGTCCTTTGTCAGCCTGACTTCGCCCCAGCATATTGCCTGCAACAGCCAAGGCAACAGCGCCAAGCTGAGAAAATCTCAAGCATGAAAGGACAAGTCATGTCTCTCGAACAGGTCGTCACCAAGCCGGATCCCTACGCGCCCTTCCTGCTCTCCCAGGCGATCAAGGCCAACGGCTTCGTCTTCGTTTCAGGCCAGGCGGCGATCGGTGACGACGGCGCGCTCGTCGGCGAAGGCGACTTCGACCGCCAGGCCGATCAGGCCTTCCGCAACCTCGACCGCGCACTGAAGGCGGCAGGCTCCGGGCTCGACAGGATCGTCAAGGTCACGATCTTCCTGCGCTCCATGGAGAATTTCGGAAAGATCATCGAACTCCGCCGCAAGTGGTTTTCCGCACCCTACCCCGCCGACAGCATCATTGAGGTCTCCTCGCTCTATTCGCCGCAGGCGCTGATCGAGATCGAAGCGATCGCGCTCGACGGGGACCGTTGACATGAACGCGCCACAGATCCTCCCGTCTCCCGTTTTCACCGGGACCACCCTCAAGGGGCTCGACTTTACCAACCGCCTGTCGGTCGCGCCGATGACCCGCATCAGCGCTTCGGACGCAGGCGTCCCGGGCGAACGCATGCTCAGCTATTACCAACGCTTCGCCCGCGGCGGCTTCAGCCTGATCACGACCGAAGGCATCTACACCGACAAGGCTTATTCCCAGACCTACAGGGACCAGCCCGGCCTCACCGACAGGCAACAGGCGGCGGCCTGGCGCCGGATCGTCGACACGGTCCATGCCGCTGGCGGGCGCATCTTCGCGCAGCTCATGCATGGCGGCGCCCTGGCACAGGGCAATCCCCATCGCCCTGATACGGTGGCGCCCTCGGCGATCCGGCCGAAGGGCACCCAGTTGACCGGCTACCACGGCGACGGCCCCTATGCCTTGCCGCGCGAGATCAGCGAGGCCGAGATTGCCGAAGCGATCGAGGGCTTCGCCAATGCCGCTCGCCTGGCGATCGAGGTCGCCGGCTTCGACGGCATCGAGATCCACGGCGCCAACGGCTATCTGCTCGACCAGTTCTTCACCGACTTCTCAAACCGGCGCACCGATCGCTGGGGCGGCGACATCGTCGAGCGCTTCGGGCTGTCACTCGAGGTCCTGAAGGCGGTGCGCGCGGCGATCGGCCCTTCCGTGCCGCTCGGGCTGCGCATCTCGCAGGGCAAGGTCAACGACTTCCGGCACAAATGGGCGGAGCGGGAACAGGGTGCTGCGAGGGTCTTCGGGGCCTTGGCCGAGAGCCCGGCCGATTTCGTGCACGTGACCGAGTTCGAAGCCTGGCAGCCGGCCTTCGAGGGCGGAGAGGCGTCGCTCGTCGCGCTGGCCCGTCGCCATGCGCCGCGGCTCTTCCTCATTGCGAATGGCAGCCTGCACGATCTCGCGCGCGCCGAAGCGGTGATGGCGGCCGGGGCAGACATGATCGCGCTCGGCCGCGGCGCGCTCGTCAATCCCGACTGGCCGCGGCTCACCGCCGAGCGCCATGAGTTGCGCCCGTTCGAACTGCCGTTCCTTGCGCCGATCAGCGACATCAAGGACAGCGAGCTCGCTCTCTGACAACGGAGCCACGGGCGCGTCTCGTGGAGGCGCGCCCGTCGCTCATGTCGCTGCCCTGAAGAGTGCGGCTACGCCGCCGCCACGAAGCGATACGCGGCACCGTTTCGCTCGGCCCGCCCGATGCCCGGATAGGCCCAGTGGTAGCCGAGCAGCGCCAACCTCTCCGATGCGGCCCGATCGATCAGCGCCTTGCGGTTCTTCAAGGCCAGCTCCGCATCCGTGTCGAAGCCGAAATGCCAGTCGGGATGCTCGAAGAAGACCACATTGCTGGTTACGGCGTCGCCGGTAATCACCAGGCCCTCATGCCCGGCGCCGTCGCCGCCGGCAAGCTGAAGCGAGATGTGGCCGGGCGTGTGGCCCCGCGTGTCGAGCACCTGCATGCCGCTGACGATTTCGTCGCCGGCCCCGACCAGGGTCAGCCGGTCCTGAACGGCAAATAGGTCGCGCTGCGCCCCCTTGGCAAAGCCATGCAACGCCTGCGGCATCACCTTCTCGAAATTCGGATCCGTCCAGAACTGCCACTCCCTCTCCGAGACAAAATATTGCGCGTTCGCAAAGGTGAGCTTGCCATCGGTTTTGACGGTTCCGCCGGAATGATCGGGATGGGCATGGGTCAGCACCACTTTCGTCACCTCGCTCGGATCGATGCCGGCCGCCAGGAGATTGGCGCTCAGCTTGCCGGCGCTCTCCTGAAAATGGGTGCCGGAGCCGTCATCGACGACGATCAGATCGCTGCCGGTGCGGATGACCGGAATATTGGTGTGAAAAGGCGCGCGTTCCGGCGTGCCGCCGAGGCGGCGCATGATGTCCGGCCGCTCCGCGGGTTCGGCATCCGGCAACACGATTTCGACAGGCAGCATCAGGAAGCCGTCGCTGACGACGGAAATGTCGAAATTGCCATGCTGGAAGCGATGGACATTGGCGGCATAGCCGCCCTTCTGCAGCAGAAGTGAAGCAGCAAGCGCGCTGGAGCCCGCCAGGAATTCGCGACGGTCGATGCGGAAAACGTCAGAAGAAGTGCGGGAGGCGGTCATGGCTCTGGTCCTTGGCTGAAGCAGTCGGGGATCTGGATGTGTTTGGCGAGCGACCGGGTGCCGCACTCGGCGACACCGGTCGGCGATGTCACGCCTTGGCGAAGGCCAGCAGATCGGCGTTGAGCTGGTCCTTGTGGGTGTCGGTTATGCCATGCGGCGCGCCGGCATAGACCTTGAGCTCGGCATGCGGGACGAGCTTCTTCGACGCCCGTGCCGCCGCGTCGATCGGTACGATCTGGTCGTCGTCGCCATGGATGATCAGGGTCGGGACATCGAACCTCTTCAGGTCCTCGGTGAAGTCGGTCTGCGAGAAGGCGACGATCGAGTCATAGGTGTTCTTATGACCGCCCATCATGCCCTGCAGCCAGAAACTGTCGATCATGCCCTGGGAGGTAACCGCGCCCGGCCGGTTGAAGCCGAAGAACGGGCCGGCGGCGATATCGCGATAGAGCTTCGAACGATCCTTGAGGCTTGCCGCCTGCAGGCCGTCGAACACTTCCTTCGGCAGGCCGCCGGGGTTCGCATCGGTCTTGACCATCAGCGGCGGCACCGCCGAAATCAGCCCGGCCTTGGCAACACGGCCCGTGCCGTGGCGGCCGATGTAACGGCTGATCTCGCCGCCGCCGGTCGAAAAGCCCGCGAGGAAGATCTCCTTCAGATCGAGCGCATTGATCAGATCGGCCAGATCGTCGGCATAATGATCCATGTCGTTGCCGTCCCAGGGCTGCGACGAGCGGCCGTGGCCACGGCGGTCATGGGTGATGACGCGGAAGCCGTTGTTGGCGAGATGGAACGCCTGCGCTTCCCAGCTGTCCGACGACAGCGGCCAGCCGTGGCTGAGCACGACGACCGGACCATCCTTCGGCCCCCAGTCCTTGTAGTAGATCTCGACGCCATCGCGGGTGATGATGCGGCTGCCCATGGTCTTTGCTCCCTCAGTGCCGGCGACGCCGGCTGTTGATGCGGTGGTGGATGCGGCCTTCGCCGCGGTGTTCGTTGCGCTGACCGCGGCGGCGGTGGCGGCGGCGCCAAAGGCCGCCGAAAGAACCGTGCGCCGCGAAAGGCCACTGGAAACGCTTGCGGAAACTGCTTTTGCCTGTGTCATTGTCCTCGCCTCTTCTGTTGCCCGGCTTCCATTCCGTGGAAGCGATGGTTGAATTGATAAATCGGCGGCCCTAACCTCTCGACCGGCAAAGCTGACAACGATGGGGGCAGAAGTGACAAAACGACCGGAAAGCGAACCGGCGGAGATCGGCATCGTCGTCTATCCGCGCGCCCTGATGTCGGCGATCCACGGCCTGACCGACATGTTCCAGGTGGCCAGCATGCAATCGGTCGAGCAGAGCGGATTGGATGCACCGCAGATCCGCATCAGCCATTGGACGCTTCAGGAAGACGGCTCGGTGTCGAAATCGCGCGACACCCACCAGGGCCCCTCTTCGGGCCTCGTGGCGCTGATCCTGCCGCCGACGCTGTCCGATCTGCCGGTCGGCGATCGCATCGCCGGCCTGCCTGCCTTCGTGCGCAAGCAGCATGAGCGCGGCACGACGATCTGCTCCGTCTGCGGCGGCGCCTATCTGCTGGCAGAATCCGGCCTCGCCGCTGGCCGTACCATCACCACGCACTGGTCGCACCAGGACCTGATCACCAGCCGCTACGGCAACATCCGCGTCGATACCGACAGGTTGCTGATCGACGAGGGCGACATCATCACCGCCGGCGGCATGATGGCGTGGATCGATCTCGGGCTGAAGCTCGTCGACCGGTTCCTGGGAACCGACGTCATGCTGGCGACCGCGCGCTTCATGATCATCGACCCCGGAGCCCGCGAGCAGAGCTACTACAGCGTCTTCGCCCCGAAGCTCGACCACGGCGACAACGTCATCCTCAAGATCCAGCACTGGCTGCACGGCACCAGCACCAAGGGCGTGACGCTGCAGATGATGGCGGAACGCGCCGGGCTCGGCGACCGCACCTTCCTGCGCCGTTTCCAGAAGGCGACCGGCTTCAATCCCACCGAATATTGCCAGCGGCTCAGGATCGCCAAATCACGGGACCTCCTTGAGCGTTCGCATCTGTCGATCGAGCAGGTCGCCTGGCAGAGCGGTTACGATGACACCAACGCCTATCGCAAGATCTTCCGCAAGATCCTCGGCCTTTCGCCGAAAGAATACCGCCTGCGCTTCTCCGTACCGGACGGTGGCCGGCGAATGGTTGCAGGCGCGTCGAACGCAATGCCTGCGTTGTGATCGACCTCGCATCCCTGCCGGGACCATCCTCGTCACTCTATAAATTGCTGAATTAGCGTCATCGTATACTTGACACCCAAACTCACCTTTTAATAGAAGGAGCGCACTCCGACATTGGTCGCCGACGTCATTGGCGACCGTGCCGGAAGCAGCAATCACGACAGTCCGTCGGCATCGGACGCGCCCCCTCCAGGGGGTGCGAACGCATTGGTGTGCCTTCTTGGGGGAATTGGAAATGGGCGTTCTGGATTTTTCATTGTCGTCGGCACCGGCGCTGGTCTCGTATATCCGCACATCGCTGCGGCTGGTGCATTTCTCCGGCATGGTGCTTGGCCTCGGTGGCGCCGTGTTTCTCGATCTGATGCTGTCGCGCTACCGCCGGATGATCGTCAGCGCCGAACTGGTCGGTCACGTCGAATGGATCAGCCGCTTTATCGCAGCCGGACTGTTTCTGCTGTGGGGCTCAGGTCTCGGATTTCTCCTGCTGTACCAATTGACCGAAACGGAAAAGCTGCTGAACCCGAAGATCTGGGCCAAGGTGACGATCGTCAGCATCCTTACCGTCAACGGCCTTGCCATTCACCGTTTCGTTCTGCCCTTCGTCCGCCAGCAGATTGGCTCGACGCTGCTCGCCGGCGCCAAACCCGCCACGAAGACGGCGCTGATCGGGTGCGGCGTGATTTCGATCGTCTCCTGGAGCGTCCCCGTCATCCTCGGCGCCGCACCGCAACTGAATTTTGTCGTACCCTGCGGCGTCATCCTCGCCGCCTATGCCCTGCTGCTCGTCCAGGCTTTCTTCATCGCCACCCTGGTCATGCGTGACAGGCACCAGATCCTTGCCGACGCCGTGTGAGGCGTGAGACGCATCGGCCATGGGCGCGATCGAAACGCAAAAAGACGCCGCGCGCCCGAGAGAGGGGCGCGCGGCGTTTTCGTGTTCGTTCATTTCAGACGCTCGAGCCCTCACCCCTTGCCAATGACGACAAAGACGATGCGGCGGATCGCTTCGGCAAAGCTGACGCCCAGCGCCATCGCCGCGATGCCGGTGACGCCCAGCGCGCCGATCCCCATCAGCTTCCAGCGCCTGACGTCGTCGGTCACCGGCTTCATCTCCGCGACGTCCGTACCGATCGCCAGGACCGACGCCTCGAGTTCGCCAACCCGATCGGCAAGTTGCTCCATGCGCAAATGCACGTTGGCATGGCTCGTCGCGGTCTTGTCTTCGGCACGCTGGGCGCCCTCCTCGATCCGGCGAATGGATTCCTGCAAGCCGCGCATGCCCGCAACCAATTCGCCGAGCTGGCGGTGAACGGCTACATCGATTTCAACTGCCGACATCGGCGCGCTCCCCATGCCTGGCGCATTCCGCCCGTGTCCAGATTTCTGCCGCGCAAAGCCCGACGACCGTGCGGTCGATCCGGCGTTGATCCGCAGGCGTCGCACCGCGCGCGCCGATGAGATCAGTTCCGACCACGCCCCGCAGGCCCGGAACACTGGCCGGTTGCGAAGTTCCACAACCTGCCTGAATCAAGGCAGGAATCATAATCAAGGCGCCTTTCACCAGCGCGGCTCTGAGCGTCATTGTTCTGCCTTTCGATGAGACTGGCGAGGGAACGAGCACCGTCTGCGCGGATCTCGTGGACAAGCCAGGTGACGCCGGCGAGCAACAGCCCGCCAAGGACAAGCTTCGGCCAGGACAGCATCATTTCGCCCAGCCGAAACGTCGTGCCAGCCCATACCAGGTTTCGGAGAGCACGCCGGCAACCAGGCCGACGCCAACTTCCAACACCATCTGTATGTCGGGATCATCGGCAAGCGCCGGACCGATTTCAGGGACCAGCAGGCCCTTCGCAACAAGCAGGCCCGCGCCGTAGCGCAACACTATACGGATCACCACGGCGCTCATTTCGCCCACCTCGCGATAATTGCGACGATCGCGGCGGCAAGGCGTTCGAAAGTCTTGCTGGACCGGAAAGTGGCGCTGTCGCCTTGACCTTTGCCCCCTGACCCCGACTTTCCGGGCCGAAGCACGACGACGACGCCCGGCCCGGTCGACCCCGCCCTTTCCTGGCCACTCGGGCCATATCCGGCTTCACGCAATGCCGTCTCGAATGCCCTGCCGTAGGCCTCGATCTTTGGGCCATTTTGCCGGACATCACCGTTGATGATCGCGCGGGATGCCGCATAGCGATAGCCGGTCGCAGCCTTGGAAAGACTCTCGCTGGTGTCGAAGTCGGAGAGCCGCTTGCCGGTAAGAAGCCCCTGCGCCATGCCGTCGAACAGGATGCGCACCGCCGTTGCCGTCTCATTCGCCTGGTTGGGGGCAGCCGCGATGCCGAACTTCGCATAGTTCGCCCTGCCGGTGATCTGGGCCAGACCGCGCCCGCGATAACGCCACCCATCATCGGTCTCGACATTGCCGAGCCGCCCGCCATAGATCCGGTTCGCGAGCTTTCGCGGATTGCCGGCGTAAGGCTCGGCACGCGCAATCGTTGGGAAACGAGCGGGCCACACCTGCGTGAGCCGCTTCGCGGTGTAATTGAGATTTTCCTCGACCGGCTGCATGGAGCCGCCGGTCTCGTGATAGGCGGTTGCAAGGATCGCGGCGAGATGGCAAAGGCTGACGCCGCGGCGCCGCGCCTCCTCGAGGATCGCCTCGACGCCCCTCTCTTGCTGCACAGAAAAAGATCTGCCGAGTGCCGCGCTGCCCCGTCGCCGGAGAGCGGCAAAGAATACCGACCGATTCATAAGTCACCTGTCTTGTGAAGAGTGCCTAGAGATTGACCGCCGCGAGCCACAGGGCGTCGACCTGCAGCTCTGACAGGCCGAGCCCGTTCGCAATCGTGGCGACGAGGGGGTGCCCGCGCTGGAACGTCTCGGCATATTCCCACTCGATCTGTGCCCTGTCCCGTTCGGTGCCCGCGGGCAGCGCGGCAATCGTCGCTGCCACCGCCTCGGGCGAAACGCCGGCGCCGACGAGACCGAGACGGAATTGCCGCGCGGAGAGCGACGGCATTATCCGGCGGCTCTCTTCGTCCGTCGGGGGAACATAGTCGGCGACCGGAAAATCGCGGTTGTCGTCGAGCCACTTGCGGATGGTCGGATTGAGACCGAAGCCATCTTCAGGCCGCGATACATAATCGCAATCGTAAACCGCATCCTGCAGATCGGTTATGTTGCACTTGACCAGCAGCACGCCGTCTTCCCTGGTCTTTTGAACAGAATAGACCTCATTCAACGAAAGCGCCATCACGCAGTCCTCTGCATCTGTACCATGGAATTGCCACTGGAATAGGTGATCTGCCCGCGCGCCCGCCAGGTCCCGCCCAACTGAGAGCTCGCCCCGACATCCAAGGTGTATTGATAGGCGGCAGTGGAGAGGTAAGTGGCGTACCCCTGGTTCCGATTTCGCGCGCCGTTTGAGTAGCAGAGCACAGAATGACCGACGGGGAAGTTTGTCTCGTCCTGGTTGGAACCGGTGTAGACGACTGTTCGCGCACTGAGAGCGTCGCTTAGGTACGTGCCAAACCCCAGCATCCCGCCCGCGAACTGGATGTTTCCATCGGTGAAATGAGATGCGCCCCCGATATTCACCTGACCCGTGGTTGAGATAGTGCCAGCGCGAGAATCCACAACGACCCGAGTCACATTGTCAGTCGAGCTCGTAAAACCGACGCCCCACCATGAGGCAATCTGGACGTTCTGAGTAGAAAAGGATGCACCATCCCCCCCTCCCTTTCGGACTCCGGATTCACCGCCAACCGCTCCGAACAGGAGCCATTTCTGCGCAAAAGTGGCAGGCGCATCATCGAAATACACATTAAATGCACTGTCGCCCCGCATAACGGTGCGAAAGCTGGATTGATAGTAGTCGCTCGACCACTGAAAATTGAACGAATTGTCGGCACCGAAGATATACCGGAAGTGGCTATTGTTATCTGCGTACCAGCGCGTCTCGGAAGAGCTTGCTAACCGACCGTCGTTAACATGCAGATGACCACCCCATTCCATTACACCGTCTTCTCGCAGATAAAATCCGCGAACGAATGCACCGGAAGCGTTGTACAGCAACAATCCCATCAACCCCGTCGCGCTGTCATGGTAAACCAAACCACGATTCACGTCAGCGGCATTACGAAGCCAAAGGTGGCGATTTCCGTTGGACCGAACGATCACCTCTCCATTGGTAGACACAAGCGGGCCGGCGATAACGGCGCCAGTAAAGTTCGCGGCGTTGAGCGTCGCGATCTGATTACCGTTTACTGTTACCGAATTGGCCACAAAATTGAGGTTCCCGATATTCGACGTGAAACCGTCCCACAGACCGACAACCCAGTTGCCAGCGGCTACTGACTTCTGGAAGAATAGAGAAGGCTTTCCCGCCGCCATATCAGTCGGCTGCATGATAAGATAATCAGCCTGAGTCGTCGCAGCGCTAGAGCGTATGTAACACGTGGTGCTAAACGTCTTACCCGACATCGCCCCCGGCAGCCGCGCATCTGCCAGCGTGCCAGAGGTCAAATCGCTCGCGGATCCAGACGAGGCTACCGCCGCCAGTCCGAGAGTCGCTTTCACCGAAACCGCATCCACGTCGTCGAGGATGGTCCTGGCGAATGGTGTGAGGGCCGTCGTCGCATAAAGGTCGGTCCCCGTCGTATAGAGCATCTGATTGGGCGTAGTCGTCAGGCCGGCAATCGATTGCAGGCCTGCGTCCTGTGCCTGGACATTGGTGCCGATCTCGAGGCCAAGAGCGGTTCGGGCGCCGCTTGCGCTTGTCGCTCCCGTGCCACCCGCGGTCAGCGGGCGCGGTGCATTGGCGTCGGCCGTCAGGTCGTCGATCAGCGTGTTGTATGGCACGCTCTGGATCGTGGTATTGGGCACACCTTTGGTGCCGGCGGGAGGTGAATAGACGCCACCTGTTCTGGGCATGGCTTGTCTCCATGGAAGTGCGGGCCGCAAGCTTCCCTATTGTTCCTGATGTCGATGGAATGCGCGGAGCCGCGCGCGGGGACGCGCCCTGGCTGGCAGCGCGCGCCTTGCCGCGGGCGGCATGCCGACCTGTCGGACAGCGCTGAAAGACGCCATCGACAGACGGCATGGCGTAAGGCAAGGAGGCCTGGATCGGCGCCCCTATCGCTTCTTCCGTCCGGCGGCAAAAAGCCGGCCGTAGTCGACGCGGCGCATGCCGTCGGCCCCGCGGCTGACGGCATCGGGGCGGGTTCTCTCCACCTCCTGCGCCATTACGCCAAGATGCTTCGGGCCACTGCCGGGCTCGCCCTTGTAGCGGTATTCGTACAGCGAATGCCCGTCGAGCGTGCCGACCCGTTTGATGTCCTTCTTTAGGCGGCGGTCCGAGACGTTCTTGCCAAAGGGCAGCATGCCGAACAGATTGCCAAGCGCGCCGCTGGCGGCGCTTTGGCGCGTTCGATAGGCGTCAAGCTCTCCCTGATACTTGTTCTGCACCAGCCCGGCATAGTCCACCGGCTCGATCCGTTGCCCCTGTGTCGGCACGAAATTCGGGTTGCTAACCTGGGCGCCGGAAAGCAGACTCGAGATCTCGTTGATCGGCTGGTTGCGCTGGGCATACATCTCGTTGAGATATTGCGTCCGCGCCGCATTCTGTGCCGCAAGTTGCGCCTGCTGCGCGTTGAAACTCTGATCCTTCAGCGCGTTGTTGGCGGCGGTCGTCGACTGGTTGTTCTGGTGCATCTGCTGCAAGGCGTCATTGCCGAAGCCGACAGCAGCGAGCGCCTGGTTGAAATTCTGCTGCTGCGCGGCATTTGCCAACTGAAGGTTGTTGGCGTTCTGGGTGTACTGCTGGTTCTGCGCCTGGTTGGCGAACTGGCCGCCTTGCAGCATCTGGCCGTAGGCCTGCTGCTGTGCCGCATTCTCGAAGGCCGCCGCCTGCTGCGAAAGACCCACGAGCCGGGATTGCTCCTGCCCGGCATTGAGAATGGCTCCGAACCGGGCGTCGTTTGCCTGCCGGTTTGCCTGGTCGATTGCCCGGTTATAGGCTTCCGAGCCCGGCTGTAAGCCCTGGTTGGCAAGCTGTGTCTCCAGCGCCGCCCGGTCTCGGTCGAGCTGCGGGTTCATGCGCGCCATCAGCGCATCCTCATAGCGCTTCGTGTCGAAGTTCGTCTCGTAGCTGCGCCTGATGTCACCCGCATTGCCGAGCGAGCTCTGTATCGCTCCGGCGTTGGCGACCGCCCCTTGAGCGCGGCCCGTACTGGGCAGCGTCGTCTGCAGCGCCGGGCCGGGAGCGTATTGCTGATACTGCGGCAGGTTGATTGCGTTGGGGTTGCCGGCCGCCGGTGCGCCGGAAAGATCGAGCGGTCGCCCCAGCAGATCGTTCAACCGTGCCGACTGGCTGTTGGCGAGCGTCGCCATGTTCTTTTCGGCGGCGTCCGTCTGGTCCTTGATCGCCTGCTGTGCCGGCGAGAGCGTCTGCGTCGCCGTCCAGGTGGGAATGTCGTAGAAAGCGCCGCTCGACGGGTCCTTCCACTTGGTACTGCCCGTCTGCGAATAGGTCAGGCTGCCGTCGGGCGTCACTTGGTTGACATTGCCGAGGGTGCCATTGGCAATGGCGGTGCCGATGTTGGTCGCGGTCTGCGCCGCCGCGGTCGCGCGCGGATCCGGCGGCTTAGGAGCTTTGGGTTTTCCCATGGTGCCTACCTCTGGTTGGCGGGGTGCGCCCGCCATTGGTTGTCTGTGAGTGTGAAGATGATTTCCGCTTCAGCCCGCCCACGAAGGCGGGGAATTCGGTGCGGCGTGAAACCGAACCGTTCGGCAATCGCGATCATGCCGGCATTGCGCTCGGAAACCCTGAGCACGACCATCTGGCAGCCGATCTCCTGGAGCGGATAGCCGAACATGCCCTTGAGCACCGGCCGCGTCAGCCAGCGTCTGCTGGTGGAAGCCGCCGACAGTTCGATAACACCGGCCTCCGGCGCAAAATTGTGAAACACCACGCCAGCCAGGAGCGCGTCGCCTTCGACGACGCCCATGGTGGTAAAGTCCGCAAAGCCGCGTTCGCAGCCGGCGATGTGGCGGGCCACGAAGTCCGCGATCGATTGGTTCACCGTGGGGTTGCCGGCACCACCCCAGACGATCCTCATGCACTCGCCTCCCCGGCCTCGACCTGCAGCGTCGCAAGATCCACTTCCAGATCGAGCCTTGCCGCTCCACCGGATGTGATGGCGCAACCGACTGCCAGCATGTCGCCTGACGCCCGCACATTCTGCCGAAAACTGTAGCGAAGCTGCTGCGTCAGCGAGTCCCAAACCGCCTTGTCCCACAGTCCGACATCCCAATCGGAGGATGCGGCATCGCCAGCCGTCACGCTGGTGGCCGCAGGGATCGACCGGTCGAAGTCCGCTCGAGCAAAAAGCCGCACTTTCGGTTTGCTTTTCGCCCGGAAGAACATGTGGGCGAGCGTGGCTTGCGCGCGCTGGCCAAACCGGCCAGAGGGTGCAAACTGTGAGAGATAGGCGGCCGTAAAGGTCAACCCGTCGTCGGTCCCCGTCGTATCGCCCTGCCAGCAAAAGCCGGCGTCGGCGCCGAAGAACAGCCCGCCCTGCAGCGTCTCGTAGCAGCTCGCCCGCCAATTGCTGATCGTCGACCAGCGGCCGCTGAGCACATTGAGCACGAATGTCGTATCCGCGACGACGCTGTTGCCGGGAAAGGCGATGAAGACCAGGTTCTGTTCGGGCCATTGCTTCACCACCCAGCCGGCGCCGGTGGCATTCGCCGCCCGCCGCCAGTCGTCCTCGATCGGGCGCGAAACAGAAACCTGGCTGAGCGCCTGGCGATCGCGCTGGAACACCTGCGAAATCGGCGTCAGCCCGTCGCTGGTGGCAATCAGGATATCGCCGCCGGCGCGGATCCAGGCGTTCTTGCCGAGCGGCCTGCCGATCTGGTAGACGCCCTTCAGTGCAAAGCTGTTGGCGTCACTCGGGTCGGAACCGGCATAGACCGCCACCTCCCCTTCGGTCGAGACGAAGACGCAGAGATCGGAAAGGCCGTCGCCGCTTTCGAGCGACCAGGAAAAGCCCGTCAGCAGCGAGCCGCCCTTCTTCATCACGCCGCCCAGCGGAAACAGCGCCGCCGCCCCGCCGATCACGTTGACCGGCAGATAATAGGCGTCGAGGGTGGCATTCTTCAAAAAGAACTGCCGGTTCTTGAACAGCCAGCCGTAGTTGAGCTGCGCCATGGTGGTCGCGTCGGGAAAGGTGATCGCCGGCGTCGTCGCCCAGGTGCTGCCATTGTACACCCGGCGCTGATCGGCGCCGTTGAGGCAGATGAGGAAGGAGTTGCCCGCATTGGTGTGCTGGAAGGTGCACCAGTCGCCGCCCGAAAGTCCGCTGACGGCGGCTGCCGTCGTCACGGGCGGTGCGGCCGGCGAGGTCATGTCGTAGATCGCCGTATCCGTCGCCATGAAGAGCTTCTCCGTGGCGCCGTATTTGTATTTGAAGGCACTGCGGATCGTGCCGCCGTCGGCCACCCGCCCCCGCTTCTGCGAACCGCCGCGAATGCGGCAGCCGACGAGCGTCGGGAAAAAGTTGCGCAGAACGCTCGCCGATCCTGGTTGCTGTGCCGCCATGTCGGCCGTCGTCACGAGCCCGTTTTTCGGCGCCGGGAAGGTGATCGGCTGCGAGGTCTGCTGCCGCCCGATGCTGGTTGCGCCGCGATTGTTCTGGCCGACGCGTCCAGGCCTTACGTCCACTCTCATGATGCCCCCCGGTCGGCGTTGAGTTCCTGCAGCAGATTCGCCTCGAACTCGGCGAGGCTGTCGTCAAAGGGCAACCCCTTCTGCCGCTTCCAGCGCCACAGAATGCCCTTGCCCAGCAGCCGCTCGGGAAACAGTGTCCGGTCGTCATCCGCCTGCAGCGTGTTGCGCTCCTCGAAGGGGTCGCCCAGCACCCAGTTCTTCGAGATGTAGTCGACGATGGCTCCGACGCCTGCTGACGCTGGCAAGAACAGCATCTGGTTGTCCCGCAGGAAGAAATAGGGCTGCGCCGAAGCGGTGCTCGTGGCGACCGCCCATTGCGAGCTGTTGGTGATCGGGCGAAAAAAGCCGCCGGATGCGGTGCGCACGGCGCCGCCCGGCGTCAGCCGCTGACAGTCGGCCGGAAGGGTCAGCGGCGAGAGGATCGCCATATGCTGCTTCAGCAGGCGCCGCCAGTCGCCGCGGCGGGCAATCTCCTCGCCCGCCTCCTGCGCCAGCGCCACCATCGTCTGGGCATTGGGATCGTTGGAGCCGTAGATGCTGTCGAAGCGGTCGAGCGAAACGATATCGCAGACCTCGTTGATTGCCGAAAGCAAGGTCATGGTGTCACTCCTGCGACAGTCATTTGCGCGTCGCCCCAGCGGGCGCGCTCGTCGGCAACACCGAGCCCCGCAAGCGCCGACATTTTCAGCTGTTGTGCCGCGCCTGCCTTGCCGGCGTCGCGCTCCCAGATGGCGATCTCCTCGACCAGCCCGTAGAGATATACGTCAGGCGCCCTTTCGAGCAGCCAGTTGACGGGGTTCTCCGCCGTCAGCGGAGGGATCTTGCGATAATAGATCATGGTGAGACCGTAGCTTCCCGCTGGGAAAGGCTTGATCCTGTTGCCGACGATCGCATAGCCGAGTCGGCCACAGGCTTCGGCCAGATTGCTCTCAGCCAATTGCTGCAAGGCCATGGCACGGATCGGCCGGCCGCTCGCGCTCAGCACTTGTCGCGCCTCGACAAAATCCGCAGGCAGCGGCGCATCGCCTTCGACGACGGTGATCGCCGCCGTTGCTTCCATATCGCTCACGCGCAGCATCCGGTTGAGTTTCAGCTCGGCAAGGCCGAGAAATCGCGGAAAGAGGTGGGCGATGTCGTTACGGCCGCTGTATTCTCCGGCATCGACGAGCAATGCGGCATAGTCTGCAATGCTCATAGCCGGCCCTCCTTGGTGCGCCAGGCACGATTGTCGCCGTCGTTGAGGAAGCGTTTGACGAAGCGGTCGTCGCCTTCCGAATGCGCCGTCACCAGGCCAGAGGCATGCGCAATGTTGAGTGGGACCGAGGCGACGCGGTGCCAATCGCCGCGCCAGGCCTTCTCGGCGCTGTTGCGCACGTCCCGGTTTTCGCTGAGCAGATTGTCGACGGGATAATCGACGCGATAGACATCCTTCTCCCCGTCGAAGAGGTGCCAGACCGAGCGGCCCGTCATCCGGTCATGATCGTAGAGCGTCCAGGCTCCGTCGCGGATCAGCATCGCTCACTCTCCCGGCAAGGGATCGGCGCGCTCGGCCTTGCCGGCGGCAATCAGCGCCTTCGCCTCCTCCAGGCTGAGCGATACGACGGCCCCGGCCACTGTTCGCTCGCCATCCTGGAGCCAGACATCGTAGACGAGGCGGACAGGCACCGATTTCTTTGCTTCGGTCATCGATTTCTCCATGAAAAAAGGCGGCTCCGAAGAACCGCCTTGCCAATGATCATTCGTTTTTTTGAACCGCGCTGCGGCGGCCGTGGAAGCGCGGCGTGCACCACCCAACTCTTGACTGCCGATAGGCTATGTTTGTCTTGCGCCTTCAGCGCCGCCAATTGCGCCGCCCGCTCCGTGCGAGACCCAGTCGGTGGACGTTGGCCAAGCACATCGCCTGGCGCCTGCGCCCCTTCCTTGTCTTCATTCCGAAAGAGACACCCGTCCCGGCGGCTCTTTGCCGGCGTGAGCGCCGCCATGCAGCCGACGGTCTGCATCACCCGGTCGAGGATCGCCTCGGTGAAGGGGGCTGCGCGCCGTCGGTCGGCGCCAGCGCAAACCCCGTCGCCAACGATATTCCCTGGTCGCTACTTTCCATGTTCGTTCCGAAAGAGGTCGGCCGGCACCGGCGGCGTCTTGCCGAAAGCGAGGGGTGTGGTGCAGCCGATGAAACCGTCAGCAAAGCCGAGTGCCTCAGAGGGCGTATAGCCGGTCGCTTCGGCCTCAAGGTCGAGCGACCAGCCTTCGTTCTGGACATAGCTGCTTCCCGTGCGGTTCTCGGCGACACGAATAAGGTCGTCTTCATTTCCCGGCGTTTGGAACCCCCAGATCAGCCTTGGCTGGCCGGCGACATCAACACGCTGCTGAATGTACCCGGTCAGCATAAAGCCCGAGACATAGACAGGCTTCTCAAAGGCCACGCGCAGCGCCGCCCGCGCAACGCCTCCAGGCTCTCGATATGGCCCCATGGCATTCTTGAACGTCATCTTGCCGAAGGCGTCTTTCTCCTCACCAAGTGCCGCGAAGAAGTCCTGCCGGCATTGGAGCAGCGCGTTCACCAACCTGTTGCCCCGCAGCAGCGGAGGCGGCCCAAGCTCGGCCAATCCGAAAGTCTCCTCTGCCCACGGCAAGCGGAAGTCTCTCGTTTCGCTTTCGTCGGGTTCACAGGTTACGGTAGCCTGCTCGTCAGGATCAAAATAGGAGCGGAAATCCAGGTGTTTCGAGACCGGGCCGACGGCGGCATCCTTTGAGCTCAGCGAAGAAAAATCTCCCCAGAATCTCACCCGGTACCGCTCAGCAACGGCGCGCGCGACCTCACGGGGCGGTGCGATCACCTGAAAGCCCCAGGCAAAGCGTGTTGGCTTACCCTCCTCTATCGTCCTTCGCTGAAAGAAGCGCACGACGGAAAAATCGCCAACCTTAATGGGACGCTCGAACGTCACGCTTTCGTTGTAGGTATTCTCGGCCTCGGGAACGTGAGGCATATTGTCTGGGCTTTCAAAAGCTTCGACGCGGAACCGCGGAAAGGTTTTTCTTTCGTCCCACAGCACTTTGAAGAACGAGGGCTTGCAGGCGACGAAAGCATCGAGAATTTTATTGGCCTTAGCGCCCGATACTTTCGCCGATGGGAACAGGTCCTCCGGTGAAGGCAAGCGCTTCCTTCCCGCCTCCTCGTCGGTTGCCAGACCCGACATCCGATCCTTGGAAGCGTCGCACATCACCAGCGTCCGCGTGGGGTTGTTCGCCGGGCGAATGACGATTTTCCTGTAGCTGTCCTCCGGCGCGACCGATGCGTCGCCGTGTTGTGCCTCCGGCTCGGTGCTGAGCTTCAACTCGAGCAGATGACCATCTTTGGCAACGAACCTGGCGCCGGGCAGCAGCGTCTCGATCACCTTGGCGACCTCAGGCAGATTCCGCTCCACCTCGAAGCCCCATGCGAAGTGCGGAACGGCAATACCGACGGCCTCGAACTGGACATACCCGCTAAGCGGCAGTCCCGTAGCAACGGCCGGCGCTGCGAACGCGATGTAGTGCCCGGTTACTCCGTCCGACGCGTAGTGGTCATAGGGGCTGATCGCGACTGCGCGAAAGTCTGCCTTATCACTCGTGAGGAGAGAAAATATGTCGGCCTTGCAAGCCAGGAATTCGCCAAACACCCTTCCCGCATCGACCCGCTCAACCGCCGCAGCAGGCGTCGCAAGTATGAGCAGACAGAAGACCGCGCAAAGACGCTTAAGAATGTTAGACCCCATCTGCCCAACTCGCCTTGTAACTTGAACATTGTTGCTCGAACGCGTCGGACAAACGCTTCGAAATGGGAAAGCGAGGGTCAGAGCACCGCCGTTTCTTGCCTTCACATCAACGCAACCAGAAAAATTTCATGTCCACTGATAACTCGTCTGACTTGTAGAACATTACAAGAACATACGCAACGGGATTTTGGCAGCGGAACGATCCTGTTCAGTCAGAGATGCGTCAGGAATGGCACATTGCGGCTCATGTGACATCAGGCCGGCGACCCGGGCGTCTCCGTGGCTACCACGGCGCCCATCTAGCGGGTTACCTTACTCCGGGGCAGGTGCCAGGGCGGCCCGTCGACAGGGCGCGGTGTCGGTACGGGCGGCTCATAATTTGGAAGATTCATGGCACGGCGCGCCAGCTTTTGACGTTCGGCAAGCTTCGGTTCGCCTGATCTCAGATATTCTCGCTCGATGATACACGCGGCCTCATCGGCATTGTCCGCCTGCTTAAGTTTCTTCAGGACTTTCTTTTCCGGCGTGTTCAGAAGCTCATGCTCCAGAAAGCCGTAGTTTGCTTCATACGATTGTTCGTCGTAGCCGTTCTGCTTGGCCCAATCCTTGAATGCCTCCCGTCGCGCCTTGTCCCACTGCATATAGCCGAGAGCATTCCCTTCATCGCGACCGGTGTCATAACCGCGTTGCCAGAGGTTACCGCGCAGCGCGCCGAACCCACCACTCTCATGGTCACCATTGCCGACAATTCCTGCAGCCTCGTGCTCACCCATTAGCATGCGTCTCTGCAGGTCCCGTTTCATCCGTGCGGCAATATTGTCCGAGAGTTTGTCGCGCGCCGTAGTCGCGTTGAGGCGGCCAGCTGGCAACACTTGATGGCTGGTGCTGAACCTCGTCGTATCAGTCAGCGTACCCCGATAGTGCATCGGCGCCTTGCGAAAATCACCGCTTAAGAGTTCGCCCGCCGGCGGATGCCGGAAACGCGCGCTCTCGCCGCGCGGCGCCTCTACGTCGGCAATGGGGCTCCTGCCCGCCAATGCCGGGCTCTCATCGAAATAGTTGATCGCCTCCCGAACGGATTGAATTCGGGCGGGTAGTCCCATCGAGTTGAGAAACTTGTCTTCCAGGTCCATTTCACACCTAACGTGCTTGGGTTTGTTCTGTCTGCATCGCCCCGACCTGCGCATTCCGCGACCCGTCACGAGGCGCCGACGAACGAGAGCGGCTCCTTGAAGCCGCTCAAGCCGCCAGCGCTGCGGTTGTGCGCGAGGAAGGATTACCTCTCCCGATCAGCTCGCGGCACTCAGCCCAAAGAGGTCGGCCGCAACGCCGAGGCCCTTTTCGTTGTGCACCTTCAGCGTGCCCTCGCCGATGATCACGCCCTTGTCGGCGTCGCCGGTCTTGGCCACCGCCTTGTCCTCCTGGATGTTGCGCAGCCAGAGGAAGGAGAGCATGTCGGTGTCGAGGAAGAAGGCGTTGCGCGCCAGTTTCGCATTGCCCGCCTGCACCCGGTTCGGGTGGATCATCACCGTGCCGAACGGGCCTTCGTAATAGTCGGCGGTCGCCACGATCGTGTTGCGTTCGCCGCCCTGCGAGACGGCATAGCGGAACGGCGCGACGTTGGCGTCGGACATGAAGGTGACGAAGACCGATTTGACGTAGGGCGAAACCGAGACGTGGCGGAAATTGGCGCCGTTCTGGTAGCCGGTCTGCATCACCTGGTCGAGGATCGCCTTGGTGAAGGGGCGCTGCGCGCCGTCAGTCGGAGCCACCGTCAGGCCGGTCGTCGGGTTGAAGCCGCCATTGGCGCCGCCTGCCCCGCGCGAGACGTTGGTGGTGAGCCAGGTCGGCAGCGAGCCGAACTCACGGGTCGCGCCCGAGACCGAAGCATTGGTGTCGGCGATCGCGTATTCCAGGTCCTTGCGGATCTCCACGCCCTTCTTCAGCTTCTGGTATTTGCGCTTCTGCACGTTGCCGGCCTCGGCCACCACCTCCTGGGTGGCGGAGATGATCCAATCCTTGCGCAGGATCTGGGTGTAGTTGCCGAGCCTGGTCGGCGCGATGATGGTGCCGAAGGTATATTCGTCGCCCTCCTGGCGGATGTTCTCGCCGGGAGTGGCGAGTTCGTCCGTCTCCCATTCCGGGTGGTGGGTGTTGCACTTGCCCTTTTCGATCAGCGAATAGATCGGCGTATCCTCGGGCGTGATGCGGGAAACGACGTCGGAAAGCTCCTCGCGGTTGCCCACGGCCTGCGAGGTCGTGAAGGTGTTTGCTACGACAGCCATGATAGTGTCCTTGATTGTTTGAGAGAGGTCGGCACCGCCCGCGTCAGCAAAGACGCGCGCGCTGCCATCACATGTCGATCGGAGATCTTGAGCAGGACCGCTCCACCGAAACCACGTAAAAACAAAGAGATGAAGCGGTTTCCGGACTCTGTTTGTGATGGACTTCCGGCATGCCGCCCGCCGAGCTCAGTCGAAATCGACGCCCATCGCGTCGCGGATCGAGCCGCTCTTCACGAGCCGCTTCATCGCTTCCCGGCTCCGTCCCGGCGCCTGCTCTGCCTTGCCGGCCGGCCTTGGCCGCACCACCGGCGCCGGCGCTCGGGCAAGCTTGCTCATCGCCCGCTTCTTTGCCTGCTCGGCGGCAAGGCCGAGGCGGGCATAATGCGCGAGCTTGAACAGGCGATGATCGGTGACCTCGCGCACTTCGGCTTCGGAAAAGCCGAGCGCCTCGGCCACCTCGAACGCGCCGGCGAAGAAGGAAAGTCGCCCCTCGTCATCGGCCGTTTCGGGAAAGGCCTCGATCAGCTTCAGGTTTTCCGCCTCGAGCTGCTCGTCGCTGGCGGCCTCCGAAAGCGCGCCCATCACCATTGCCGGCGCCTCGGCAATCGAAAGAATCTCGTCGATCCGCTCGAGCCCCGCCTGGTGCAGCGCCCATTGCCGGCGATAGCCGTCCGGGTCGAGTGCGGCCATGTGTTCCGGCGGTTCCGGTGGGATCTCGCTGGCGATGAGGTTGGCAAAGGCATTGGCCGATTGCGCCACGCGACTTGCCATGCCCTCCAGCGCCCGCCCGCGATTGGCGATGTCCTGCGTCTTGTGGCGATAGTCGCGGTCGCGCATATAGCCGAGCTTCAGCTCGGAAAACGGCACTTCCTCGCCGCCCTTGAGGACAACAAGAAAATCCTCGGCTTCGTTGGCCGCCGCGTCCTCGTCAGGCTCGGCCGGTTCGTCGTCGGGATGTGCGGGGTCGTCGTGGCCCTCGCCACGGGTCTCGTCCCGTCCGTACTCGCTTGCCCTTCCCGGCTCCGGGTTGGCCTCGTCTTCGGGCTCCCAGAAATCGAGATCGGCATCGTCAAGCCCGGTCGCGGGGTCAACGGTTTTGCTCCCGCCAAAAGGCAGGTTGGCACTATCGTTCGTCATGGCGTGACCTTTTTGAGAGATACTTCAATGCATTGGGCCGGACAGGCATCTGCCTGGAACGACCTCATGAAAGCGCTTGCCCGTCAGGCGGGTGCGCCCTTGCCGTCAGCCTTGGCTTGCTCCGTCAGGAACTTGAGCCTGGCGCGGAAGTTTCGGATAGCGCGGGCTTCGGCCGCATAGGCCGCCCGGCCCTGATCGTCGGTGAGGCCGGCATGGATGCAGCCGTTGATCGCTGCCCATTCCAGCTCGTTCATCACCTCGTTGAAATAGGGTACGTCGAGAATGGCGCGCGCAGCCGCTGCCCGTTCCTCTGGTTTCATGCTGTTGACCTCGTTTGGAGAGCCGTCGTTTTCGACCGAAATTCTGCGTCGAACGCCGCCTTGATTCTGCTTTTGTTCCGCGCTACCGATGTGCGAAACGGGGCGATTTGCTACTCTGGATTGCAATCGCGATTACCAATGAGATTTTGCCGGCCGTTCGGCGTCAGAGCCTCGGTCCGGGGTCCCCCCTCCCAGTGCAAGGCCCGACTGGAGCGTGCCTGCGCCAGTCACCGAAACGCGCTCGTCTATCGAATGAGGAACCCGTGAGAAGATTATCGAGCTTGATCTTGTCCGCCCTGCTTCTCGCCGCCGCGGTTTCGCCCGCCTCGGCGGCCGGCCAGTTCGGCAAGCCGCTCTACCTCGTCAAGGCCTTCCTGCTCAAGGCCGACAAGACCTTCGATCACGCGACGAACTGGTGCGGCTACGATAGCGTCTGCACCCTCACCGTCGGCGATTATGACGTCCGCTTACGCTTCTTCATGAGCGGCAGAAGCTACCGCTTGCGCGTTGCGCCGTCCTGGGATGGCGCCGATCCCTGGTGCATCTTCGCGGATGGAAGCGACGAGGCCTTGGTCGCAAACGGCCAACCGCACGACGAAAGGCTCTATTACAGAACAGCCTCTGGCCGCCTGGAGCTCGGCACACTCTACATCGCGCTCGAAAGCCTCGAATAGCCAGAGCCGTTCAGTCCAATTAAGACCGTCTTGATTCTGCTTTTGTTCCGCGCTACCCATATGCGAAGCCGGAGCTGAAATGCCACCTAACCGGGCAGCGCAGCGCGGCCTTAAGGATCTTTCCGGCAGGACTTCGCGATGGAAAAGCAAGGCAAGATACGATGGTTCGAAAGCGTCGCGCTCGATGGCGCCTTCTGGCTGGCGATGGACAACATCGGTTGGCTGGTTGCCGAGTTCTTCCTCTATGGCGCCGCGCGCCTACTTGTTCGCTTTTTCAGTTTCGGCAGACTTGTAGTGGAAGATTTGTACGACAATAAGTCTGGATTTAACTGGTTCGGCGTAAACGTGGGCGGGGTGGCCGTCTGATGATGAGCGCCGGCGTGGCAAAGATCATAGCCGTCTGCTTCTGGGGCCTGTGCCTCGCCGCCATTGGCTTCACTGTTAGGAGAATTGGTGCATGAAGAAAGTCGGAGTTGCCCTGGACGCCATCGCCGGGATCGTCCTCAATATTCTCGATATAATCGTTCTCGGCTATCTCTTGCACCGTGTGGCACGCTTGATCGTTCCACTTTTCAGCTTCGGTCGAGTGCAGGTCGAGGATATCTATGCCTCCGGCACCGGCTTCAACTGGCTGGGCCTGAAGCGCCAGGAGGATGGGCGCCTGCTCCTGAACTCCGACATGAGCATGGTCGCAGCCGCGCTTTTCTGGGTTCTGTGCCTGGTCGCTTACCTCGCCGTCACCCGCGGGTTTTAGCGAAGAGCAGTTGGCACCTCGGGCTAATCGCGCCATCGGCCTTGCGCCTCTCGCAGCGAGGATCGGCTGGGGAACAGGCTTTCCCAAAAGCCACGACCGTTGGGCTGCACTTCATTGACAGGTGTTTCTGGGGCAGATGTTTCTGGGGCAGGCGTTTCTGGCAGTCGGGAGGTCCGTGACACTGGAGCCATCTTCGGGCCGCCCTTGAGTTCTTGCGCGTCCTTGCCGTATGCGTCTTCCCAGAAACCAGGATTCTGGCGATAGATTTCATATGCATCGTGCCATTCATTGCCAAAGTCCTGGCCAATCCTGTCTGCATAGGCTTCGGGCACATTAAGGATGTCGTTAAACATCGACTTGCCAAGCTTCCTACCGACCAGATTCAAGCCCTGATTGATCAGAAAACCCATCTCATTCTCCTTGTCATACGCGCAACCGCTCGTTCCGACGGCCCATCGAGGTGCGTCAGATGAAGGCCGCGCACTGTCGCGTAAATTGGTGGTTGTTGGGTCAGCTTCTATCCGCGTCCAGAACCGGCGATCCTGAACACGTGCTTTTAGGATGAGCCGTATTGGGATTTGCACTCAGAGCTTGGCAACGGAAGCAGCCCAGTGCCCCTCGCCTGCAACGGCGGGCTTTAACGCCACCTTATTTCCCCGCCCGCCTGGTACACTGGTTCTCTCGCTTGATGCAGGCGATCTCCGCCGTCGAGCATTCGGCAATGCCATTGACGACTGCGCAGTGCGAGCACTGGTCGGTGAACTCCAGGCAATCCGGATTGGCCCTGATGAAGGCCTGCAGGCTGCTATCCTGGGCCTGTTGCGGTTGGGCTGGAGCGTCAGCGCCGGGCGTATCCGCCGCGTGAGCGGCGGTCATCGCCGCAATGGCCAGCGCCAGGCAAAGCGCGACACGAATGCTGGACTGCCTCATCCCCTGCTCCTTCTCAGCGCACATCCGACGCGACGTGAAACGGCTCTCGGCCGAAACTGCGCAATGTCGGAGAGTGCCGCCACGACGCCCGCCGTGCAAGCGGTCGCCCGCCGCCCTCACCCCAGTTCGTTGCGGATCGCCCGCATGAACACCTTGGCGCCGATGCCGATCAGATCGTCTGGAAAGTCATAGTCCGGATTGTGCAACCGCGCATGGTTTTCGCCGGCGCCGAGGAAGAACATCGCCGCTGGCGCCACTCGGCCGAAAAGCCCGAAATCCTCCGATCCCTTCATCGGCAGCACGCCCTCGCCCTTGTCATGGCTGACGCCCTCCTCGTCCATGGCGCGCTCGAGCGCGATGACCGCAGCCTCCGCATTGCTGCACTGGTGGAACACGTCCTCGTAGCCGATCGTCACCTTCAGCCCCGCAGCCTCCGCCTCCCTGGCAACCAGCGCCTCGGCGCGGGCCACGAGATCGGCCATGCGCTCGTCGGTCAGTGTCCGGAGCGTCGCCCAGATCTCGGCATAGCCGGGGCTGATGCCGAAGGCCGCCTCGCCGAGCCGCGCATGCGTCACCGTGACAAGCGTATAGGTCTCGTCGAGCGGCCCGTTGTTGCCGAGCGCCGTCAGCCCGGAAAGCAGCGCGGCCATCGCGAAGGTCGGCGCAATGCCATCCTCCGGCGTCGAGGCATGCGCCGTCTTGCCGGACAGCGAAATCCGCATGCCGCGCGAGGCGCAATTGACCGGTCCGCTGCGCAGCGCCGCATGGCCAAGGCCGATGCCGGGGAAATTGTGCAGCGAGAAGACCAGGTCCGGCCGGATCGCCGCAAATTTCGGGTCGGCAAGCGCCGCCGCGGCACCTGCGCCGTTTTCCTCCGCCGGTTGGAACATCAGGATCGCGCGGCCCCGCGCCGGGCGCTCGCGTCCAAGCCCTTTGGCCAGCGCCATCAGGATCGTCATGTGCCCGTCATGGCCGCAGAGATGCCCCTTGCCCGTGATCTGCGAGCGATGGCCGATCTCCGAGATCTCCTCGATCGGCAGTCCGTCAAGCTCGGCGCGCACCATCACCGTCGGCCCCGGTTCGCGCCCTTCGTAAACTGCTGCCACGCCATGCCCGCCAAGGCCGGTGACGACGGCGTCCGGCTTCGTCTCGTCAAGCGCCGCCACGATCGTTCGCGCCGTCTCCCGCTCCTCGCCCGAAACCTCCGGCCGCCGGTGCAAGGCATGCCGGAACGCCACAAGCGCCTCGAGTTCACGGTCGATTAGAAACATTCACGCCCCTCCGCTGCGAGTTTCCCTGTTCTTAGCAGGTCCTGGAGGGCGTCGCCAATCGCGCCGGCGCGTGTTCTGACCTTTCGTCGGCTTCTGGTGCCAGCATGCGGCGCAACAGCAGGTTCAAGCGAACTGTAGGGTGGTCCCAGCAAACCCACCAGAAATGTGATCTCCACCCAAAACGCATTGAGGCTATCGGCCCGGAAAAAACATGGGTGTTCGTACCGCCCGCCCTAATGGCAGAACATTCTAGGAACGTCGACAAGAAGACAAGCAGGAATACCGGAACTTTCCAATGCAACCTCTGGAAAGCATTCCTTTCCGGTGGCGGCCTGTGTCCGCAGCCTAATCCCTGATCCGCGCGCCTTCTTCGCCTGGCTTCTCGATCGCCACGGCCTTCGCCCGGATGGTCGTATTCACAGTCATGCGGACCTTCTCGGCGGCAAGCTGCGCCTCCATCTGCAGGCGCTGCATCGCCGCATCCGGCTGCTGCTGCTCAGTCGCCTGCATCCGCCGCCGGATATCCTCCGGCGTCGGCTTGGTGAAGTAGAGGTCGGGCGATTTCAACCCCGCCGCCCCCACCGTCTTGGTAATGCCGTTGTAGAGTCATGCGACCGCCGGACAGAACCGCCGCACAAGGCGGGTATCCAGGAAAACATAGGTGAGGACGAAGACCAGGTAGTTGGGGCTGATCCAGCTATTCAGAGAAGATGAAACCAAGCCCGAGACGAACGATGAGACTTCAAACGGACCAAACATAACCGCCCAGTCGTATGATCGAGCCATAACGGTGAGCAGCATGAAGGCAGTGATCAACAGAATGCGCCTGCGAAGGGAGACGGTGGGAAGCGGTACGAACGCGACGATAAAGTAGATCGTATGATAGGGTGCCATGTACCACTGGAAGTGATGCTGATAGACGAGCTTCGCAACGATCAGCATGACCGCGTAGCAAACAAGAACGCGGACGGTGTTCCAAAGCACGTATTGCATCTAGCGCTCGTGTTCATGATGGAGAAGTGGGCGCGACACTACCTTGAAGATTGTGGCCGTTCTTTGCCACCCCAGGTTCTGTCGCAGATTATTTATTGACGCCCGCGCGGCCTTTTTTCCCCAGCAAGTGCCGAAGGCTCTGGAGATCATTGGCTTCGCCGACGTGTTTACCCAAACTGCGCAACTGACTGTCGAGTGCGAAGGGCCACATTGTTTCTTCCACCTCACCAAATGGTCCGATACCGCGTATCGCCCTCGTCACATTGGTCGTGCAATCAAAATCTCCTCCGCCGCTTCTGATCATCCCGGTTGTCCTCCGATATGCGCCGCAGTCGGCGCCGTGCCGCCGGCCATTTCGGCCAGGTTCTGCTCGCGTTTGAGGTTGAGTTCGGCGTCGATCTGGTAGCGCTTCAAGGCGCCGTTTTGCTGGATCTCCGCAAGCTTCAGCTCGCGTTCCATCTCCAGCTTGCGCCGTGCGGTCTCGCTCTCCATGCGGGCCTTCTCGGCGGCAAGCTGTGCCTCCACCTGCAGGCGCTGCATCGCCGCGTCCGGTTGTTGCTGCGGCTGAGCCGCCTGCAGCCGCCGCTGGATATCCTCCGGCGTCGGCTTGGTGAAGTAGAGGTCGGGGGATTTCAGCCCGGCCGCCTCCACCGTCTTGGCAATGCCGTTGTAGAGGTTGTCCGGCGAGACGTAAGGATTGTCGGGCCCGAGGGTGGTCAGCAGTTTTTCCTGCAACTGCTGGATCATCTGGATCATCAGCATGTCGCGCTCGCGCGTTCCGGCGCCAAGCCCGGTATTGACGGTCGCGTCCATGCCGGCGTTCCAGTGGCGCGGGTCGAAGCTCACCCATTGCCCGCGCAGGCGCACCGTCCGCGGCCGGTCCTGGTGCTTGATGACAAGACCAAGCAGGCCCTTGAACACCCGGCGAAGCCCTTGCGCAAAGGTGCGCACCATCAGCTCCGTCTGGCCGATACCCGCCTGCTCGACGAGTGCCGTCGCCTTCGCCGTCATGTTCTGCAGCGCATCCGGTGCCAGGCCGCTCGACGCGTCGGAAATGCCGGTGCGGTCGGTCGCCTCCTGGTCGAGATAGCCGAGCATGGAGAAGGATTCCCCCGCCACGAACGGCACCGCCGTATAGCCGACGGCGCCGCGCACATCGACGCCCTGGCCGACGCGGATCGGCTGGCCGAACTTCGGGTTCAGCACCGATTCCGGGTTCTGGATCACTCCTTCCTGCACGATCGGCTGCTGGTTGTTCTGCCAGTAGAGGTTGTCGAGCGTCTGGCGCAGAAGCACAGTCTTCACCCGCTGGATCTCCGCCATGTCGTCGGTGATCGCGTTGCCCTCGCGCTGGTGCGGCCGCCGCTCGGTGATGAGATCGGCAAAGGGCACCTCGTCCCATTCCGCGTCCTCGAGCAGATTGTCGGCCCCGGTGCCGCCGGCAAAGACCAGCCGGCGAAGCTCGGCAATGCCGTCATCGTCAGCATCCACCTTCACATAGAGCTCGTAGTAATCGACCTCCTGCAGCGCCTTTGCGGTCTCCTCGCCGTCGCCGAAGATGCCACGCCTGCGGGCAAATTCCTCGTCCTCGCCGTCGGCATTGCCGGCAATGGCAAAGCCTTCGACCAGATCGCGGTCATAGCCCATGGCGATCAGGTCCGAACGACGCATCCGCCGCTTGATGCCGGCAATCGGGCTGTCGTCGATCGAGATCGCGTCCGGATGAACGAGGAACTCCTCGAGCGGCACCGCCGCAAGCCTTGTCGCCCCGCGCTCGGCCGTGCGGCGGATCTTCACGGTGAAGACCGGCTGCTCCACCGGCCCGGTCGGCAGCTCGATCCGCTCCATGGTCTGCGCCTGTTCCAGCACCTCCACCGTGTCGTCGGCGATCAGTTGCACAAGGGCGGCCTCGTCGAGTCCGCTATGGGTCGAGACCTCGACGCTTTTTCTCTTCTCGTACCACCAGCGGATCACGCCGTTGCCGAGCTTCAGCGCATCGTGCGCCGCGTCCTGCACCGCGTCATAGCCGTCGCTTTCGGGAAAGACGACGTAGTTGATATAGTCGGTCGCCTGCTCGGCCCCCGCCTCGTCGCCCTGGTTGACCGGCTGGTACTCCACCACCTTGTCATTGCCGAGCACGGTGCGGATCAGCGAAGGCAGCACCTTCTTCACCGCCGCGCGCACATCGCGCGAAATCACCTTGGAGCGGTTCACTTCGGCCGGCACGTCGGCCATCACCCCATCGTAATATTCCATCGCCCTGACACGCGCCGCCGAGAGCTGGTCGCGATAATCCTCGCAATCCCCGACGAGCTGGCTCACCAGGTCCGTCAGTTCCGTTTTCGTCATCGCTGCCATCAGAGAACCTTCCGATCGGTAAAGGCCCAGGCGGGGTATCAGCCTTCACCCGGGCAAAGCGTTTCATCATCAGCGCGTAGCGGCTGGCCGAAGAACGTCGTCGCGTTGTTTTTGCTTGTGAAATCAGCTGATCTGGATCGTGCCAATCTTGTAGCGCACGCCTTCATCGGCCGTAATGACGACCGCGCTGTTGCCGAGGATCGTCTGATAGTTCTGATCCTGGGAGTTGGGATCGAACACGCTGATGTAGTGATTGCTGTGGTATTCGTTCATGGCGCCACCGCCGGCGAGGCTCACCATGCGGCGGCCGTTCGCCTCGAATTGCGGATTGACGAGCGTATCCGACACGCAGTAGCAGAAGCCATTCGCCTGCAGTCCGGTATAGCCGAACAGAACCCATTTCTGCGTGGGCACGTGATAGCGGATGCTCTGCGCCATGCGGCCGTTCTGGTCATACATGGTATAGGGGTTGTAGCCTGCGACCCTGAAGAAGATCTTCGGCTGCTGCGGCGCGATGTTGCCCTGATAGTATTGGTGGTTCACCGTCTCCCACTGGTTGGCACTGTTGTAGAACTGCCAGCCGACCGAAGCGTCGAGGTTGGACGTGCGGATGATCGCGAAGCCGTTGTCGAGCAGCGTCGTGTTCCCCGGCAAGTTACGAACCTCCACGAAGGCATAATAATAATTGCCTTCCTTCACGATGTTCGAAGGATGCAGGAACCCGTAGGCCGTGTTGATGGACTGGTAGGACCACGGCTCCGGAATCAGCACGCAGCGAACGTTGTGATGATTTTGACCGAAATCCCCGGGATTCGGGACCGTCCAGGCCTGACCGTCATTGGTCGAGCGCACATAGCCGATTGCATTCACCCAGCGGGTATTGAACCCATAGGCATGGGAATTGAAGCCTGGCACCCCGCCGATCGTCGTCGACGACTGGTAGAATTCGTGGTGGGTCAGGCCAACCACCAGCGAGCCGCGGGCGTATGGCGACATGATCCAATGACGGTTGGCATAGTGCCCTTCAACGGTGTCGCGTGGCGAATTCCAGTGCCGGCCCGCATTCCAGTTGGTCCAGGTCTGACCATTGTGCCAGTCGTAGACGACGTTGTAGCGGTACCCTTCGGAATGACCGGTGATGAACGTCGGCGTGCCGTTGGCATCGCGCCACGGATGCAGCGGACCATCCACCCAAAGGCCATGGGCGTGCTTCCGCCTACATAGCCGTGCCACTGGTTCGTGCTGAAATCCATGCATGTCTTGTTCCCCGACGTGGTGACGACGCTGGTAACCATCGATTTCTCCTGGCGTTGTGTATTGAAGTGTCCTGCGGACCGACCCGGGCTCTGGCGCCACAGGCAAGCCGCCCTTGGTGAGCAGCAACGAGATCGGTTGCGTTGGAGCGGCCTTGGGTAAGCCGATCAAAGAACCTTCCGATCGGTAAAGGCCCAGGCGGCGTCATTCGCCTTCACCCGGGCAAAGCGTTTCATCATCAGCGCGTAGCGGCTGGCCGAAATCACGTCGTCGCGTTCCTTGACGATCCGGCCGTCCTTGCGGTGGTAGAGCCTGAATTCCTCGAACCATTCGCTAGCGGTGGAAAACACCTTGAAGCGCCCGGTCTGCATCCGCTGCAGCATGTCGGAGACACCCGCCTCGACACCGTTGCTGCCATCGTCGAAGGTCGCCCGTTCCGGCAGCATGGAAAGCCCCTGCCCGCGATATTGCGCCGCAAGCTGCTCGCCCGAGCCCTTGTCGTGCTGCAGCCCGTCATGCGGCCAGGCCCAGGGCAGCCAGGTGCCCCAGGGTTTCAAGCTCGCCGCATGAATTATCGGCGTCGCTTCGCGCTCGCGGTAACAGCGGGTTACGTAGAAGATATCGGCATCCCGGTCCCAGGCACAAAGGGCTGCGGCAAAGGGGTGGTCCCAGCCGAAGTCGAGCCCGCCGATCTGCACCCAATGCCGGGGTATCTCGAAGGGCTCGACGCGGATCTGTTCTTCCGTCACCGGGAAGATCCGGCCGGAACCGAGCGTCGGCACGCCCTTGGTGCGCGCTTCCTTCTCGTGCGCCGGATAGCTGGCGACGATCTTCGCGCGCTCCTCGGGCGTATAGTGCTCGGCATCGTCGATCGTCATGGTCACCACGGTCCGGTCCTCGCAAGGCTCCAGCAGATAGCGGCCGACGACCGCGCTCATACCCTTCAGCGGTGTAAACGTCACGGCGACCGAACCGCCCGTCGCATTGGTGCGGGTAATGCCCTCGAAATAGACGTCCTCCGGCGGCTCCTCGTCGAACCAGACATAGTCCACCGTGTTCGCCTGCCATTTCGCCCGTCCCTGCTCATAGGCTTTCAGAAGCAGCGTCGAGGTGCCGCCCGAAGCGTGGCGCACCGTCACGCTGTCGAGCGCGCCGGAGGCGCTGGAACGCCGCGTCCAGCCGGAGAGCGCTGCTTTCGGCAGATAGCCGGTGCCCCAGTCCTCCTCGCTCATCGGCGGGCCGACGAGCAGCCGCTGCACGCCATCGCGTGTCAGCTCGTGCGATTCCGAGCCGCCGATCATCGTGATCGGGCGCTCGAACCGTCGGCCCGCCCACCATTCGGGATAGTCGCCTGTCAAATGCATCGCCGCTTCCGCGGCACCGGCCAGCGTCTTGCCGAGCTGGTTGCCGGCCATGAACAGCCGCTCACGAAAGCGGGTGCCGGCCGCGTGGAATTCCGTCTGCTTCGCATAGGGCCGGTAATAGCGCAGCCTATTCGTGTTCTGCCGCCGCCCGATCTCCATCGCCAGTTCCATCCGCTCCCTGAGCAGCAAGGAAAGGCCCGATGGCCTGGTCGAGCTTGCGGATCCGCTCGAGAAGTTGCTCATCCGTCATCTCGCCGATCTGGTTTGGATTGATGGTCACGTCCTTCGGCATCAGCGCCGCCACGGCCTTGAGGAAATCATGCGGGTTCTTCTCGATCAGCGCATGGATCGCCGCCGCCCCTCGGGCTTCCCAGGCCGAAAGCATGTCTTCGAGAAAGAGCTCGCCGAGCCTGGTGCGTACCGCCTTGCGGGCGCGCGGCCGGGGGATCGCGCCCGCGCGGTCGGCACGCGGCAGAAAGCGCCCGGTCTTCGGGTCCTTGGCAGGTTTGCTCGTCATGGGATTTGCTCCGCTCGGGCCAGTGCATCCGTTGCCGGCCCGGCGTCGGCAGAGATTGCAGCCGCCGGCCAGCGACCCTGCCTCGGCGCCTGCAGCAGCCGGCCGCTTGGCAATCGTCAAGCGCCGCACCCGCCGCGAAAGCGTGCGCCAAGCGTGACGGCAGGTCACAAAAAATTGCTGGTGTCACGCCGAAAGTCACGCTTGCAAACTTGACTTCAGGTTGTATTAGATAGTCAATACGTCGCGCCGGATCGCCCTGCCTTGGGCCTTGCGGGAGGAAATGCGCGACGGGTGCCGATGCCGCGCAGGCGGCAGCCGGGAACGAGCCAAAGTAGTTCAAATTTTTGAACAGTTTGTCAGTCTGGAAGTCCCGCCGTGGGAACCATGCGATGGATGCAACAGGTGTCAGATGATCCGCAACGCGTTCAGTAAGTTGAAGACCATTATCACCCCACGCCCCTCCGTAGCGAATATCTCGCCCAGGTTGCTTGAACTGGCGACCTCCGGCAACGTCGAGGCCCAGGCAAAACTCGCCGAAATCTACTTCAACGACGGCAGCGAGGAACACTACGCCGCCTCGCTTCACTGGAACCGGCAGGCCGCCCGCCAGGGTCATCCCGCTGCGCAGGCCCGTCTCGTCACCATCTATCAAAGGGGGCTCGGCGTCGAGCGTGACCCGAAAGAGGCCTCGCGCTGGCTTCGCAGCATCGGCCGCCCGCGCCCCGAACCTGTCCGCGTCGTTTCCGGCAAGATCGTCAAGCAGGAAGCGTGACGAGCGCCAGCCTGTCTTCCACGTAACCCTGCGAAGTAACGATCGGTGATGACCGCGCCGTTGCGCCATTGTCGCGAGCGCCGCTCGGCTGAAGCCCGGAATCAAAAAGGCCGCTTCAATGACGAAACGGCCAGCCTGTAATATCCTTAGCCCGCATCCTGACGCTTGGCAAGCCCTCCGGACAAAATTTGTTCTCGTTATGTTCGTTTTCTTGGCGGACTTCGTTTCGGCGGCATCGCTCGCCCCATCCGCCTCCCGGCACGCGTCATCGATTGGTGATATAGTGGCGATCGGCGCACGACGTCGCCCCGTGCCCAGCGGTCTTCCCAATCTCCCGCCGGGGGCCGAGAGGCGCGCCGTGTCCGGTTCGATGGCGAGACGGCCAAGGGTCGCTCCCACGACGACGGGAGGGTTCCATGACCCCACGAGACCTGTTTGTTGTGATTTTCGCAGCGCTTCTCGCGCTCGCCGGCTGCACCACCGACCAGGCCAGTCGCAACTCCGCCCCTGCCCCAAGCCAGGGAAGCCAAGGCATGCAAGGCGGCGCCCAGGGCATGAGCCAGGGCGGCGGAAGCTCCGGCTACTAAGCATGTCGCGCCTCGCATCGGCGCGTCTCGATTGAACCTCCGGCGCCGAAACGCGTTGAGTAACCATGACGCGCAATCTCGGTGCCGCGCCATTTGTTTGCGCGCATTCTGTGTTAAGCTTCCCCTTGGGAGGAAAATGCCATGGAGAATTTCTTCGCACTCGCCGCCATCGTCGTCGGTTCCGCCATCCTGGGGCTCGCGCTTGCCTACGGAATGCGCCGCAAGGACGCGCACCGACCTCCCGAGCACGACGACGCGCGGTTGAAATTCTAAGACCTGTCGCGCAAAGTCCGCAGCCGCTTTGCGATAGCGACATGCGAAATCAATAACCTGAAGGGCAAGGCGCGAATCCGGAAGATCGCGACGTGCTGTAGACCCGTCCCCGCCTGGCAGCCGCGGCACGCGCGTTCCGGCGCCGCTGCCTGTCTCGATGGCCGCAGGCAAACAGGGCTTGCCACTCCCCCTGAAATCGGAACCTTTCCCGCCCCCTCGCCTTACTCCTGAACAAGGATCAATTGAACAAGGATCAACCGAGGAGATGCGAGGATGAGCAAGCCGCACCCGAAATCACGGGATCTCAGCCAGACACCGGAAGACGGGCCTGGGCCGGCCGGGCCGGGCAGCGCGCCCCTCGGCAAGATTCCGCCCGTGCCGGCCGACCAACTGCCGGAGGGCGATGACCTGCCGCCGGTCGATCAGGGCCGGGTGCCGCCCGTACCGAGCCGCGACGAGGCCAATGTGAAGCCGGATGACGCCTTGCCCGCAGACAGCGAGGAGAAGATCATCGACGACGACCCGGCGCGCGACAAGACCCGCTTCGACGAAGAACTTCCGAAAAGCAGCCGCTAAGCCTGTCGCGCAAAAGTGCGTAGCGGTTTTGCGATAACGACATGCGAAATATCAAAGGCTTAAAGCAAGGAGCGAATCTGAGAGATCGCGACTTCAAGGCCTGTCGCGCAAAGGCTTAGAGCGCAAGGAGCGATCTCTCCGGCTTGCAAGCCCCAACAAAAAGCCCGCTGGTCACGGCGACCGGCGGGCCTCTTTTCCGAATTCTTCGCCTCGATCAATAGGGCGAGTAGCACTGCTGGCGCGGGCCGCCATAGGGCTGATAGCTGTTGTCATAGGCGCGGTAGGAGCGGTAGCGCGCATAACACCAGTCGACATGACGCTGGCTCATGCCCGGCTCGTACCGGCGCGGCGGGGCGGCAATGGCGCCGCCGATCACGACTCCCGCACCGAAGGCCGCCAGCGGATACCACCAGCCGTCATAGTGGCGTCGATAGCCGTAGCGCTCGTAGCGATAGCCGCGGTAGCCATTGTAATAGCCATAGCGGTAGCCGCCATGCCATCCCGGCCGGTAGCCCGGGCGATAGGCCCCGTAGCGACCATGCCAACGCGGCCGGTAACGGCCATGGCCCCAGCCGTGGCCGTTACCGTGTCCGTTACGCACCAGTTCGACATCGCTCTTCTGCACCCGCTCGATGGCAACAGCCGGCACGGCGTTCGCCGGCGTGATGCCCGAAAGAGCCGTAACCGCCGCCATTACGACGATGGCAATCTTCTTCATTTCATCACCTGTCCGTTTGGAAACAGGCGCAGTTTCGCGGAATGACGTGAACCCACAATGAATGCAGCAACCCTAAAGTATGTCGCGCAAAAGTGCGCAGCGGTATTGCGATAACGACATGCGAAATATCAAAGGCTTAAAGCACAAGGAGCGAATCTGAAAGATCGCGACGTGCTTTACTATGCAAACGCAACCAGCAAGCGCAGTTGCGTGGCACCTCACGGCCGCTGCGCTTGCGTCCCGCGAAGCTCCAGCGCATGCGCAATCAGCGTCTCCACCGCCGTGCCGTAGGAGATGCCGTCTGCCGCAAGCGCCTTGGCGTACATGCTGATATTGGTGAAGCCGGGAATGGTGTTGATCTCGTTGATGACGAGGCTTCCGTCCGGCCGCAGGAAGAAGTCCACCCGCGCCATGCCGGCGCAGGCAAGCGCCCGGAAGGCCCGCTCCGCCATCTCCTGCGCCTGCGCGCTCACCTCCTCGGCCAGATCCGCCGGCGCCTTCACGATCGCGCCGCCCGCATCGACATATTTGGCGTCGTAGCTGTAGAAGCCGTGGCTTTCGGCGGGGATGATCTCGCCCGGCCGCGACACGGTGATCCCGCCCTTGGCGTCTTCCAGCACCGAGCATTCGATCTCCCGGGCCTGCACGAACTCCTCGATCAGCACCTTGTCGTCGTGGCGAAACGCCTCGTCGAGCGCGGCTGCAAGCCCCTCGAGGCTGTCGACACGGCTGACGCCGACGGATGATCCCTGCCGTGCCGGCTTGACGAAGACCGGCAATCCCAGCATTTCCAGGATGGTTTCGCCGGAATAGCCATCCCCCTGGTGAAGGGCGATGGCGCGGGCGACCGACAGCCCTTCGGCCGCAAGCAGCCGCTTGGCGAGCGCCTTGTCCATCGCCACTGCCGAGGCCGCAACGCCGCAGCCGACATAGGCGACATCGGCCGTCTCGGCATAGCCCTGCACCGTCCCGTCCTCGCCGAACGGCCCGTGCAGCACCGGGAAGATCAGGTCGACGGCCGGCAGCAGTCCCTGTGTTCCGTCGGCGGCAATGGTCACCGCCTGCCCCTTGCCGCCCGGGATCAGCGCAACCTGCGTTCCCTCGGCCGGAATGGCCGGCGGCAGCTCGCCGTTTTCAAGCTCGACGAGCAGCCAGCGCCCGTCCTTGGTAATACCGATCGGCACGATCTCGTAGTGGCTGCGGTCGAGCGCGGCGACGACGTTGCGCGCCGACATCAGCGAGACCTCGTGCTCCGCCGAGCGGCCGCCAAACAACACGGCAATTCGCAGCTTCCCTGTCATGACATCTTTCCTTCAGAATCGTGGCCAATGCGGATTCGCAAGGAAGCGGGCGAAGATGGCAACAAGACGTCAAGGAAATGTGCTATCGCTGCGACAGGAAAATTTTCTCAAGCCCTCGCAACGCCGCCTGAACCTCCGGGCGGCAACAGGAATTTGGAACGCCAGATCAATTTTGAATAGGAGAAGCCGTCGATGGCCGAGGTCCTGATCTTCCACCACGCCCAGGGGTTGACCCCGGGCATGCGCGCTTTCGCCGATGAACTGCGGGCCGCCGGGCACAAGGTGCACCTGCCCGATCTCTTCGAGGGGCGCATCTTCGAGAGCATCGAGGAAGGCCTCGCCTATGTCGGTGAGGTCGGCTTCGACGAGATGCGCGAGCGCGGCGTGCGCCTCGCCGAGACGCTTCCCCAGGATCTCGTCTATGCCGGCTTCTCCTTCGGCGTCCTGCCGGCGCAGAAGCTCGCGCAGACCCGGCCCGGCGCCCGTGGCGCCCTGCTCTTCTATTCCTGCATTCCGATCAGCGGCCAATGGTCCTTCGGCCCCTGGCCGCAACGCGTGCCCGTCCAGATCCACGGCATGGACAACGACCCGATCTTCGTCGGCGAAGGCGACATCGACGCCGCCCGCGAGCTCGTCGAAAAGGCCGAGGACGCCGCGCTGTTCCTCTATCCCGGCGACCAGCATTACTTCGCCGACAGCTCGCTGCCCTCCTATGACGCGGAGGCCACCAAGCTGCTGACGCAACGGGTGCTCTCGTTCCTCGACCGGGTCTGAGCGACGGAACCAATCCCGTAACCGGCGGTCCCAGAAAATGCAGCTCTTCAAAAGTGCGGCGGCGACCCGGCACAGTTCCGACATTCTCTAGCCGAGCTTGGCGAGGTGCGACTTGAACGCCTCGAGGGTTTCGGCGCTCACATAGTGCTCGATGCCCTCCGCGTCGATGCGCGCCGTCTCCGGGCTGATGCCGAGCGCGCAGAGGAAGCTTTCGACGATGTGGTGTCGTTCACGGCTGCGCGCGGCGAGTTCATTGCCTCGGGCAGTCAGGAAAACCCCGCGATAGGGCTTTTGCTGGATGAACCCCTCGGCGGCCAGACGCTTGAGCATCTTGGCGACGGTCGGTTGCGCGACACCGAGCCTGTGGGCGATGTCGACCTGGCGCGCTTCGCCGCCGTCGGCGATCAGGTCGGCGATCAGCTCCACATAGTCTTCGACGAGTTCCGTCCGTCGGCTGTTGCGCGTCTGGCGAAAGCTCTCGATCTGCGTATCCGCGTCAACGAGGACGCCCTGGAAGGTCTCTGGTGTCGGCTTGATGGACATGCGATTTCCTTGATGCACTTCACAGGAAAAATCTTAGCCTTAGCTATACCATATTGCAACGGACTACAGTTCTTCACGCCGCTACAGCGCCGCGCGCCTTTTAAACCGAGGTCGATTCAAGGAGGAAGACATGCAGCAGGCACCGGGCCGCGGGTTGACAAACGACAATATAGCCATTGCTATATTCTTGTCATTGTGCTTCTATTAATCGAAATTGCTATATAAGGAGGCGATCATGGCTCGTTGGTTGCCATCCCTTCTCAGTCGACGGGGATTTCTCGGTGCTGGCCTTGCCGCCACGGCGGGGGCGGCCGTGACGGCCCGCGAGACCCTCGGCCAACAGCCGATGCCTGCCGGTCATGGCGGCCACGGCGGTTCGCCCGGGCCGGGAACACCGACACGGGCCGCGCCTAATCATGCGGTTTCCCACGGCGCGATGATTACGGTCGGTGACGTCGACAATGCCCGCAACGGCTTCGATCCGACCGCGATGCTGACCGACTGGTACACGGGCGCGGTGTTGACGCTGCCGGACGGCCGCCGACTGCGCAGCTTCGAGCTGACGGCCGAGGAGAAGGAAATCGAGATCGCGCCGGGCGTGATGTTTCCCGCCTGGACCTTCAACGGTCGGGTCCCCGGCCCGGCGCTTCGGGCCACGGAAGGAGACCGGCTGCGGATCGTCTTCAGGAACTACGGCTCCCATCCACATTCGATGCACTTCCACGGCATCCATGCGGCGCGCATGGATGGTGTTCCGGGCGCGGGCGTGATCCAGCCGGGTGAGGAATTCGTCTACGAATTCGACGCCAAGCCGTTCGGCTGCCATCTCTATCATTGTCATGCGACGCCGCTCGCCAGGCACATGCACAAGGGCATGTACGGCATGTTCGTGGTCGACCCCGACCCTAACCGTCATCCCGAATTCGTCGACGTCGCCCGCTCGCGCCTGCTCGGCACGCCTGAGAACGCCGAATGGCAGGAATTGGCGATGGTGATGAACGCCTTCGATACCAATTTCGACGGCGAGAACGAGTTCTACGCCTGCAACACCGTCGCCCATTGCTTCGCCAAGCAGCCGATCAAGATCGTGCGCCACCGGCCGGTCCGCATCTATCTGATGAACGTGACCGAGTTCGACCCGATCAACTCCTTCCACCTGCATGGAAACTTCTTCAATTACTTCGATACCGGAACGTCGCTGACGCCGACGCTGAAGACGGTCGATCTCATCACCCAGTGCCAGGCGCAACGCGGCATTCTCGAATTCAGCTACGCCGACCAGAACCATGAACCCGGTCTCTACATGTTCCATGCACACCAGTCGGAGTTCACCGAACTCGGCTGGATGGGCATGTTCGATGTCGTCGAGGCACTGTCATGAACGAACGTGTGACGATCGAAGGCAATCAGGCCGTCGAAACCGGGCCAAGGCGACGGAACCTCTTGTGGCTGCTGGCCCCGCTCGCGGTCCTGATCGCCGCTTTCTGGTGGCTTACGGTCGCCAACCCGCTCGCCAGCTTCAACAACGGCGCACCGCCGGTCGAGAACCTGACGGTCGAACGCACGATCCTCGATTATGACGGCTTGCGCCTTCTCGTCCGCGGCGGCGGTTCCGAGGCGATGACCATTGCGCAGGTTCAGGTGGACGCCGCCTACTGGCAGTTCGACCAGACCCCGCCCGGACCGATCGCGCGCGGCAGCTCCGCCTGGGTTTCGGTCCCGTTCCCCTGGGTGCTTGGGGAGGCGCATAAGGTGACGCTGGTCACCAATACCGGGGCAACCTTCGAGCATGAAGTCCCCGTCGCCGTGCCGACGCCGGTCGCGTCCTCCGATACCCTGACATCGCAGGCCCTGCTCGGTGCCTTTGTCGGCATCGTCCCGATCGTCATCGGCCTGATGTTCTATCCGGCGCTGCGCGGGGCCGGAGCGGCCATGATGAGCTTCCTGCTGGCGATGACGATCGGCCTGCTCGGCTTCCTGTTCATCGATACGATCGAGGAGGCGCTCGAGTTTGCCGGGCAGTCCGCCGCCATCTTCCAGGGCTCGGCCATGGTCTTCCTCGCCGCCGCCGCGGCGTTCCTGCTGCTGATGGCCATCTCGCGACGCGAGGGTCGGCCGAGCGGTCTTGCGCTCGCCACCTACATCGCCCTCGGCATCGGGCTGCACAATCTTGGCGAAGGCCTCGCCATCGGCGCTGCTTTCGCCGCCGGCGCCGCCGGCCTCGGAACCTTCCTCGTGATGGGCTTCACGCTGCACAACATCACCGAAGGCATTGCCATCGCCGCGCCGATCCTGAAGACACGACCGCCGCTCTGGCGGTTCGGCGCGCTGGCCCTGCTGGCGGGCGGCCCCGCCGTCCTCGGCATGTGGCTGGGCAGCCTCTCCTACGCCCCGCATTGGTCAGCGCTCGCGCTCGCGATCGGCGCCGGCGCAATCCTGCAGGTGATCGTCGAGGTGGCCGCAGCGATGGCCCGAAGCCATGAAGGACGCCTGACGGAACTGCTGACGATGCCCGTCATGTCAGGCCTGACCGCCGGCCTCGCCTTCATGTACACGACCGCGATGCTGGTGAAGATCTAGCCGACAAACAGGGAAGCCGCGCTGCGCACCCGACGCTGCGCGGCCGAGGCTCAGCGCCAAACGGATATGGACCAGCTCGTCTGGCGTTGACCAACAATACCAGATGGTGCACTTGCTGGTCTGGATCTTATTTTGAGAGTATCTTTTGTTCCCTACAGGGTTTGGTCGACCCGTGATTGCGGTCGCCTGCTTGCTTTTCGGGAGGAGCGTGGCGATGGTGCGCTTTACCCGCCTTGCCCTTCTGGCGTTCGGCTTGGGCAGCCTGCCGGGATTCGTATCGGCTGGGGAACCTTTCGTTCCAAGCTGGATCAAGAACGATCCTACAGCCAATACGGTGGCGATTGAAATTATCGCCGATTGGAACCAGGTCGAGCGGTTCCGCAGGGGAAATATCCGGACCGACATCATTGACTTCAACGGGTACTGGGGCGGCAATCTTACCATCGTCGTGCCAGCAGCATGGACGGTGCACATCGAATTCATTAACGGGTCTTCGTCATTCCGGCACAGCCTGATGGTGACCAGGGTGTACGCTCAGTCGGAGATGCCAGTGAAATTGACGGCTGAGGATGCGATCTGGGGGGCGTACACCGATCCACCACAGGGCATCAAACTCAATGAGCGGAGACAACTCAACTTCGTTGCGAAGCAGGTCGGGAACTACTTCCTCGCCTGTGCAAGGCAAACGCACCTGATGGACGGACACTGGATTAATTTTGAGGTGAGCGACAGTCTCGAGCAGGCAGTCGCAATCGTTGACGAAAGCAAATTTCCGCAGGAGCAGCCGCCAGGGCGTCCGTAAGGTCAGCAGACCGCTCTCCTGTGGCTACCGTTTTCGGCCCAGGTGGACACTTGACACAGCGGGGACCGCTTTGGGGCCAGCACCGGCAATCCGGAGGTTGTCGGCGAGCGGCGGCTTTGGGTCGGATCGTGAACTTCGCGGTCTCCGGTTCCGCGTTGGGCGCAAGCATGCCACCTTCCCAGCCCTTTGCCTTGTCCGCTTTCGAGATACCGCTTGGGTGGGCTTCGTGACCGGAAAGAAGGCGCAAACTCGTCCTTAAAAACCCGGGCCTCTATGGCCGCTTCGGGCCGAAAGCCGTCGAAACAACCACCGCTGACGCCGTCAGCCGAATTGAAATTGAAATCCTCCTGCAGAAAGTCCCAGGCACTGGAAATCCCACGCGAACTCACGCTAATATAACATCACCGAACAAGCTTCGGAATTTGGAATTATACTACTGCAAATCTTGAAATACTTCGGAGAAGTCGTGCTCATCTACGCGGACGAAAACCTCGAGGTCATCCATCGCCCGGGCGCCTCGCCTTACCTTCTGATCACCTTCAACGAAATGGAGATCCAGGCAAACGGCAGCCGCTACTGGGGCCAGCGCTTTTGCGAGAAGGCGGATATCGCCGCCCTCGGCTTCATCAGCTGCCGTCCCAACTGGTTCCCGGCCGCAAGCGTGGTCAAGGCGGTCGAGGTCGCGGCACCGATCCTGCGCGCGGCGCCTGAGCGCATCCTCTACGGCCATTCCCAGGGCGGTTATGCCGCCCTTCGCTACCGCCGGCGCTTCAATGCCACCACGGCCATCGCCTTCTGCCCGCAGGTCTCGATCAATCCCAAGGCCGTTCCCTACGACAACCGCTTTCTCAGGCATTTCTCGCCCGACCTGCACGCCAACATGGGCATCGCCCCCGATCATGCCGCCGGCCGCGCCTATCTCTTCTACGATCCGTTCCACGCGATCGATCGCCGGCATGCCGAGCGCATAGCGCAACTGCAGGCGGAAACGCAGCTCGTCCCGGTGCATATGACCGGTCACGGCACCGTCAGGGCCTTCACCGGAACCGAGCGCGCGCTGGCGCTGATCAATGCCTGTCGTGCCCATGACCTTGCCGCGCTGCGCTCCCTGGCCCGCTCCGCGCGGATCGAAGCGCCGATGCGCCCCTACCAGAACGCCGTCGCCGCCATGGCCCGCCACCCGGCCTGGGCTGACGCCCTTCACGCCCGCTTCGGCGATCGCTTCGCCCCGGTGGAACGGGTCAACTTCCTCTACCACCGCGCCAACCGCCACATCGGCGACGGCAATCTGATGACGGCGCGCGCCATGCTGACGGACGCACTGTCGCTGCGGCCCGACAACCCCGCCGTCAAGCATCGCCTGAAAGACCTCGACGCCCGCATCGCCCGCGAAGAAAAGCTGGCGAACGCTTCCTGAGGCGGCGGTCGATCATGCTATTAACGGAAATTTCTTTTTAATTCAGATGTGTAAGCCGCGTTTGGTGGTCTTTGCCATCTAATGCCGCAAATTCCTGCCTCTCCGGTCCTCTTATCGCCCCCTGTTCATGGAACCATGCCGCAGCGCCTTCTTCAAACTGCAGCCAACCGCTACAGTGAAAGGATGTTTGCGATGAACAGCATGGACACGAAAGAATTCATCCTCGCCGGCGTCGTCATGAAGCGCCTGCTCGCCGGCAGCCAGACCAACGGCCAGTTCTGCCTCTTTGAAAATGTCAGCGGGGGCGATACCAGGACACCGATCCACGTACATGAGGGCGACGATGAAACCCTCTACATGCTCGAGGGCGAAATGACGGCGGTGATCGACGGCACCCCGCACCGGCTGACCGCTGGCCAGAGCATCTTTCTCATGCGCGGGGTGCCGCACCAGCTGATCAATATCAGCCGACGGCCGGCGCGCTATATTCTGATCGGCACGCCGGCCATCTTCGACCGGTTTCTGGAAGAGGCCGGCCGCGAACGCCGGCCAGGCGAAGCGGCCGAACCGCCGACATCCGAGGAGCTTGACCGACTGCGCACGGCGTCGCCGAAATTCGGCATCACCCTGTTGTCCGCCTTTCCGGCCAAGGATTGACCCCGCGGTCCGTCGCCGGCGAAGGCAATTTCTGGTGGGAGGCCGGGCGATGCGCCGGTCTCGCCGGCGGGCAGGAAGCCTTGGTTTTGGTAACAACGAGCATCGCGGTGGTCCGAGGAAAAGCCCACGCCACGCCGATATCGGCCGTTCGATTTTCGGGTTATCATCGCCCGAATGGAGCCAGACCTACTGCATGTCCCCCTAAATCGACCTCGATTTGAGGACGTGCCGAAAATCAAAGCTCTACAGCGGCCTTTGCGCGTCTGACAGGGCGCGCGGCGCTGGAGGTGCTGTCGTCGAAGACATTTCAGGAGCGACCGACCATGACCCGCGATCAGATGATTGCCCACCTGCGCGCCGCCGATGACGTCGCGCGCGCGGCAGCTGAGCACGGCCATCATCCTTTCGGCGCGGTCCTCGTCGGCCCCGACGACCGCATCCTGATGCGCCAGGGCAATATCGACACCGTGCATCACGCCGAGACCGAGCTCGCCCGACGCGCCGCGGCCGCCTATCCGGCGAAATTCCTCTGGTCCTGCACGCTGGTTTCGACCGGCGAGCCCTGTGCCATGTGCACCGGCACGCTCTATTGGGCCAATATCGGTCGCCTGGTCTATGGCTTCGAGGAGGAAAAGCTGCTGGCCGAGACCGGCGACCACCCCGAGAACCCGACCATGAACCTTTCATCGCGCACGGTGCTTGCCTCCGGCCAGAAGCCGATCGAAGTCGTCGGCCCCTTCCCCGAGATCGAGGACGAACTGCTCAGCCCGCATCGGACTTTCTGGCGGCGCTGACGCGCCCCTTCCGCTCGCCATGCGAAGGCCGGGAGCCCCCGCGGAAACCCCCGCACCTTACCGGACGAGCAAAAGTGCTGTAGTCCCTTGAATTGCCGCATGTTTTGTCCGTTCGTCGGCTCCGACCAAAGGACAGACAGGCAGTCGTTGCCGGGCTACCCTGCATCGAGGGCCGAGGGCGTACCGGCAGCCGCCCCGTGTCCGGCTTGCGGGCCGATCCGTACCTCACGCCCCCTCCTTCTCCCGCGACAGCCCCAGGTGCCAGTGCAGCTCGGTCAGCCCGCGCTTCAGCCAGGCAAGCTGCGGCTCGGGCATGGTGCGCAGCATCTCGTAATCCATGATGCAGACGTTGAAGACCGTCGTCTTCACCTGCGGTCCGTCCTTGAGTTTCAGCAGCACACCTTCCAGTTCCATCATCCGGTTCGCCGCCTGGCGGGCGCTCCTGGCGCGCTCGGCGCTGGTCTCGCCGGCAAAGCCCTTGACGCTGAAGAGCGACTGCGCCCTGACACTCGGAAAGGGAATGCCGGTGAGGCTGTAATAGCGCGCCATCTGCCGGGCGTACTCGTCGCCGGCCTCGCGCTCATGCGCCGTCAGCTTGCCGTCGAGGAACATGCGGCCGAGCGTGTAGCCGGCAAAGGGGCTTGCCGCGTCGACGTCGCGCCTGCCGGAAAAATGCAGGCGCCTGCGCGCGTCGAGCGCCACCGCGCGCGCCTCCCGCTCGGTCTCGCCGTGCTTGATCTGCCCGCCGGGATAGCGCGCCACACCGGCCTTGCGTGGCCGGCCCGCCCGGCTGGCGCGCTTGATGCGGATGCGTTCTGCCTTGGATGTCATCGTGTCGTTTCCTCGTTTCATTCGCTCATCATGGCCGCCGGCCGGCATCGCCCGGCCCGGCGTGGATGCAGGATCGGTTAAGAATTGGAAGGTTGCCGCTGGCGACTGGCGCCGCGCCTGGTGACCGCATGCAGCACCGACGTATGGTCGCGGCGGAAGATGCGCCCGAGCGCCGGCAGCGACAGGTCCTTGCGCTCCTCGTAGACGGCCGCCATGCAGCGATGGCGCGGCTCGACCAGGCGCCGCTCGCGGCCGACGCCGATGATCTCCTCCCAGGTGACGCCGGGATAGGCGCCGAGCACGTCCTTGATGATCTCCCGCACCGGCCGCCGGCCGAAGAGATCGCCGCCCGCCGCATCCGCCGCCCCGCAGATCACCCGCGCCTGCGAGAGAAGCCGCGCCTCCGCGTCGGCAAGCGCCAGTTCCAGCTCCGCGATCCGCCGCGCCTGCGCCCGCACCTGAACCGCGACGATGCCGGCGAGATCCTCCAGGCTCGCGACGGGTGCCGCCTCCCCGTCGCCGGCCGCGGCCGTCCCGGTCAAACCCGTGGCCTGCGCGTCGCCCGGCCCCGCCGCCCCGTCTCCGGTCGTGTCGTCCGCCGACGTCCTACGCCTTCCGAGAGCGCCGGCGCCGGGCTCCTCTCCACCGCGCCGCCGGCGCGCCCTGCCGGCGGCAGCGGCACCGCCGGCGACACCATCCGCCCCGAGCACCGCCCTTACCGTCGCCGCACCATTGCCCGCGGCCCAACCGGCGGCCACCTCACCCGTTGCCAATTCCGCTGCCTCAGGCTGCATGGTGGATCTCCCTGGTTGCAGGTGTGCTTCCGTTCTGGCTGGCGGCCTTGGCTGCTGCATGGGTCTCGCGAAACGCTTCGAGCCGCGCGCGAACACGGGCGCGGCTCGCCTCGGACCGGCCGCCATTCAGGCTGTCGAGGGCGGCGATCGTCTCGCGCTTGCGGGCAAGCTCCGCCCGCATGCTCAGCGCCTCCGCCCTTGCCAGTGCCGCCAGCACCGGCGGCTTCGGGATCGTGCCGAGCAGCACGTTGGCGTCGGCGGCGTAGTCGCCGCGGATCAGCTTCTGCGTCGCAGCCGCCAGCCCACAGCCCGGCACGCCGGCGAGCGCATAGTGGTAGACGGCGAGGATCTTCTTCGGCTCGATCCCCGGCGGCATGGTCATGCCGGCCGTCTGCATCGCATCGAGGCTGCGCAGCACCATTGCCTCGCCTGCCGGCGCCAGCCGTTCAGTGAGCGCGGTAATCTCCCGGCTCAAGGTCGAAAGCCGGGCCTCCGCCGGCAAGGTCATCATCTCCGAAAGCGTCATTGTCTCGGTTTCCTTTGAGTTCGTTTTCAATGGCTTGCCTGCATTCCCGCTGGTGGCGGGCAAAGGCGGTCTCGTGCGGCGGCGCCTGCTGGCGAGAGCCGCGCCGCGGCGGCCCGGTATCCCCGGCCGGGTTCCGCGCACCCGGCGGGCCCGAGGCGCGGGGCGGAAGCGCCGGCCGGCCGGCATTGCGCATCCAGTTCCGCCACGTCGCCGCCCAATCGAGCTTGGTGGCATTGCGGCCGGCTTTGGCGGTCCAGTAGTCGCGAAACTTGTCGAATTCGATCGCCACCTCGGCCGATCCGAACCCCAGCCCGGCGGCGAAGTCCCAGTCGGGCTCGAAGGTCGCGGGCAGTCGGCTGGCCCTGCGCTGGCCCTGCGGGGCCCGCAGCGCATCGGCTTCCTGCCGGTGAAGGCGGAGCTGATCGCCGCCGCCTTCCGGAGTCGTGTCGGGAGAGTTAATTTCTTTAGGGGGTGCGGGGGAGCTTTCTTTATCAGAGAGGGGGGCGGCACCGGTCGCCGTGACATCGCGTGACGTCACGCGCGCCCGATGACGCTGCTGCCGCTCGCGATCGCTTGCCCGGCGCCGCTCGATCTCCGACTGCTGTGCGGCCTCGGCGGCGCGCACGGCGCCAAGGATCATCTCCGGCGATGCGCCGGACTGGACCAGGGCTTCGACGATCGCGGTGATGCGCATGGTCGCTACTCCCCGCTCGGCCGGGTCAGTCGGCATGCGGCCGCGACTGCCCCGCCGCGTGCCGAAACGGCGGCGCAACGGGGCCGCAGCGAAACCGGCCGGGCACCACCGCCCTCGCCTTCCCGGGCAACTCCGCCCTGCCCTGCAACCCTTTTGAGACCGTCCTGCACCATGCCTTCTTCCCATGCGTTCGCGTTTGGCCGCTCCGTCTGGCACGGCCATTCCATCGCGCTCCCTGCGCGCCAATGCAGCTATTTCCTCGCCGCCGCCGGCGAGCCGCTTCCGGTATCCGTCGCAGATGGGCGAACACCGTTCATTTCCGTTGACATCCTATTCGTAGTAGGATTTCCTAGATTCATCAAGAGGAAATTTCCTATTGGACGTCAGAAACGGAATCTGGGATGCCAGTGCCATGGACGAATTGCGCCGCCTCATCCGGGAAGCAGTCGAAGCGAAGAAGACGACCTACAAGGATCTGTCGATCGCGATCGCGAAGAACCATGCCTATATCCAGCAGTTCGTCGAGCGCGAGACGCCGCGGGAACTGCGCGAGCGCGACGCCCGCACGATCGTCGACCTGATCCAGGGCGCACCGGCCGCCGGCGAAGCGCCCATGAGGCGCGCGCCCGGCTTCGCGCCGCAGATCGTGCCCGGCGAACAGCTCGTCGGCCATCGTGACCTGCCGATCTTCGCCGCCGCGCAGGGCGGCGACGGCCACGTCATCGTCACCTTCGATGCGGTCGAATATGTCAAGCGCCCCTCGGTGCTCGAGGGCGTCAGGGGCGCCTACGGCATCTATCTCACCGGCAGCTCGATGATCCCGGCCTATGAACCCGGCGACATGGCGCTCGTCCACCCGCATCTGCCGCCGGCGCGCGACAAGGACGTGGTGCTCTATCACGTGCCGCCCGCCAACGATGCCGAAGCGATCATCAAGCGGCTGGTCTCCTTCAACGACCGCGAATGGACGCTCCGGCAGTACAACCCCTTCCTGGAGTTCACCGAGAGCCGGGTCGAGTGGTCCTTCTGCCACCGGGTCGTCGGCAAGTACAGCGCCCGGTAGACCGCAAGGCCATGGCGGAAATATTCCCGCCTATTCAAGGCGTTATGTCGTTCACCAGCAAATGATGCGAACCTCGATGATCGCACAGGAGAAAAACGACAGGCGACCGGACCTGGCTGGCACCCCCTATCGCCGACAGGGACGGGAAATACGGTGCCTAACGCTTGTTCCCGTCGATCAGTGTTTGCCAGGCACGTGAAGATGCTGTCGCTATGCAATCATTGTTTGTCCCGGTGAACGACGTGGCTAAAAGCTGATGGTAACCTCGCGATTAGGGGGATTAATGCTGTTGGCTTGAGGTCAAAGCTTGGTAGCTGTTCCGGTAAAGCCCAACGGAATTCCAAGTCGGCATTCCCGTCACGGCTGCGGTGGACAATGGCGTTCTGAACAAAAGGAGGCGGTGAGTGCAACTGCACATCGTAGTAAAAGCCTAACTCGTGGGCTTTCTTGCCGCCCAACTCAAAAAAGTTTTCGATCAATAGCCGCAGAGGGCCCACAACTGAGGTGCTCCCGAGTTCCTCTTCGACTTCTCGCGACAGAGTTTCGGCTGATGCTTCGTGAAACTCTACCCTACCGCCAGGAAGCGCCCAAAATGGATCGCTGACGGAGCGATGGATCAAAATATGCCCTTCAGCCCAGATAAGCGCCGCCGCCCTGAATTGGAACCGAGACGGCCCATTATCCAAAACGATCATGGTTCTGTCGTTCATATTGGTGCCTTTCACATTTTCCACGTTAGCCTGCTATCGCAGCTACAAAGGCATGTTTGCAATGGACTAACTGCGGACGACGATCTCCTGCGTCCTCGCCGGCCGATTAGAGAAGCGCCCTCCGTGCCACGGCGGCTTCGCTTCGTAATCACGGAGCCCACCGCCGCGGCACCTCACGCCGCCATTCCCTCCTCGATCTCCATCGGCAGGTCGCCCGCCATGAAGAGCACCCTTGCATCCTCGAACTCCCCGGTCGCAAGATCGCCCGAACGGCTGAAGGCGACGACGCCCACCTTGGTTGCCGCCAGCCTTTCGGCCAGCCGCACCGCATGCTCGGCCCCGGTTGCCTGCACCGGATTGTCGGCAAGGAGCGCCCCGCGGCTCCCCAGCGTGAAGCTCTGAACGACGAAATAGGTGATCATCCCATGTTCCTTTCCGCCACCTGGAATGGCGGCCCCAAGGTGGCGCAATCATCAGAACAAAACAAGAACAAATAATCGCCTATCGACAGCTCGGGGCGGCGGCCGCGAAGAAAATTCCTGCCGGCGGTGCCTTTCCTATTGACCACGAAATAGGAATTTTCCTATATTCCTGCAAAGACGAAACCGGAGGGACCGACGGCAGCCCGAAAGGGCCGCCCGTGCGCACCTCGAACGGACCGAGGTGAAGGATGCCTGACGTGCTGATCGCGGACGCCATGAAGGGCAGCGCGCCGTTCCTCCAGGGACGCGAGATCATTCTCGCCGTCATGACGCTCGGCGCCGGCTGGTTTTGCGAAGAAACCGACACCGTCGGCACCACCTACAGGACCGCTGCCGACTGGCTTCGGACCCATGATGGCGAGCATGTCTCAAGGCTGATCCGCTTCGACCTCGACGCGCTCCACGGCGAGGACGTCACCGAGACGGTCGCCGACGCCTGGCTCGACGGCTACGACCAGACCCCCGAGGAGGAACACAAGCTGCCGGCCTTTGTCCGCACCTCCGACGCCTGGGACCGATGGTGCGCCGATTTCGCGGCGCAGCGGCCACCCTACAGCCAGGCCGCGCACGGCACGCTCAACCACCGCCAGCAGTTCGGTTGCGATCTCGGATGACCGCGACGCTCGACAAATCCGCCCTCTTCGCCGCCATGGAAGCCTTCTGGGAAGCCGAAGGCGGCAACGAGCATGGCGTCGAAGCCGCGATATCGGCCTATCTGCAGCGCCTGAACCTCACCGCTTTCAACGACATGGCCACGCGCAAGCGCGCCGAACTGGCCGCGGCAACCGCCCGGCCTTCCGGAGCGCCACGCGTCTCATGAGACATGACGGCGCACGCTCGCGGGAATTGCGACGGAGCAAAAATACCCAAATTTGGCAATCATCATTAATTTGCAAAAATGCTAATAGAGCGGGCGGGGAGCACAAAGAGGAGAGATTCGATGCCGCGTCTTGCCCATCTCTATTTCAAGACCGCAATCATTTTCCTGATCATCGGCCTCATGATCGGTCTGCACATGGCGATCAGCCACGATCATGCCGCCACGCCGGCGCACGCCCATACGAACCTGCTCGGCTGGGTCACGATGGCGATCTTCGGTGTCTACTATGCGCTCAACCCGGCCAAGGCCGAGCGCCGGCTGGCGATGATCCAGTATTACGTCTACACATCAGGCGTCGCCGTGCTCGTTCCATCGCTCTATCTGATGGTCACCGGCAGGCCCGAGATCGAACCCATCGTCGCTGCAGCCTCGATCGTCGCCTTCATCGGCGTGCTGCTCTTTGCCGTCGTCATCTTTTCGAGCGGCGAAACGGTTGCCCAGCCGAGCGCACTGCGGCCGCGATAAAGCGCGCCGAGCGCCGAACGCGCAACCACTGGGCCAGGGCAATACAGGAAAGACCGGAGAACCTTTCCTGTACGGCATCCGTCCGCCCTCGAGCAATTCCAGGAAAAGTGTGAAACGGTTTTCCGTCCGGAATTGCGTAATTTCAAAAGGTTAGATCATTTCACTGTTTCCATGAAACAGTGAAATGATCTAACAAACGGCGAAAGACGAGCACGACGGAAATTGCCCGCCCCCCGCTGCTTCTCGGGATTTATTTTGGCAAGCGTACCGGAATCGCCGAATCTGGCCTTCCCCCGGCTGCCGGATGCGCGTTAGCTTCCGTACCGCGCAGTACGTTCTTTCTGGACTGCGCTTCCCCGCACCCCGAGCCATTTTGGGTGCCTGCTTGCCCCGCCCTCGTGCGGGGCCTTCTTTTTCGAGCGTATGTAACGGCAACTCCACCGATCTTGACCTCAGTCGACCTTGAACACGGCGTCGCCGACAAAGACGATGACATATTGCCCGCCTTCGCCCTCGCGCGCCCAGCGCCGCAGCGTCTCGGCATAGGGTGCCTCTTTCCAGATCTCGGGAAAATCCGGATCGACGAGCACGGTGACCTGCGGCCCCTGCCGATAGATCATCATGCGTGAGCGCGCCGGGTCCCAGGCGTCGCAGAGCGCCTCATCCGTGCGCCAGAGGCAGAGGAAATCGCGGCAGAGCTGCGGCCGCTGCGCGTAGATCCGGCACCCCTCACCGTCGACACAGTGCCGGCACCAGTCGTTCGCCGGCTTCGCCAATGCGTCGATATCGGGCAGCCGGCAGCAAAGGGTGCAGGTGCCGCAGGCGCGCTCGCCGAGCGGCGTGGATGTCGAAGAGGCCGGAGTGATCATCGGCGGACGCTGTAGCACATTGGCCCTGTTCAGGCGAATCAGGCGAACCGATCGGCAGTCCCGCATCACGCCGACCCGGGCGCGGGCATCACGCCGCCGCCGACAGCGCCACGCGCCTGATCAGACGATCAAGGGAAACGTGCGGTAGCATCACGAACGAAGGCATCGCGCGCATGCTTGCGCGGCGGGGAATTTCGACAGCGCCTCGACCGCGGCGGATGCGCGGTCGCGACGAGGGAGCGCCTTAGCGGATGCGCGGGCAACCGCGGCGGTTGGCGAGATCGATCCTGGCGTATTCACCACGCCGTCCGATGCCTTCGACGACGATCCGGTTGCGGCTTATGCCGGCGATCTCGGGATCGCGCATGCCGTAGCCATAGGCGCGGCGAATGGCCTGGCGGGGGGTGCATCCGCGCCGCGGTCTATAGTAGTAGTCGTCATCGTCATCATAGCGGCGGTAGTCGCGATAATCGCCGTCGTCGCCGCGCGGGCCGATATAGAGGTCCAGCGACTGCGCCGGCGATACCGAAGGCAGCGCAGTGACGGCGCCTACGGCGATCACGGCCATGGCCAGAAGCTTGCTTATCGTGTGTGTCATATCTTTCTCCTCCACCCGCTACCCGTTGAGTGGACCCCAAGGTTAGCGAAGTGAACATGAATGCAGGAGTAACAAACGACCCGCCAAAAAGTTGCGCGGTCGCCTTGGCGGCATGGGAAATCGGCTGGTTTCAAGCGCGATTCCGGTGGAAATGGAAGGTCTTGCGGTCGGTCTCGCCCTGCCGGAAGCCCTTGGCCGCGAGAATCGCCTTCAATTCCTCGACCTTCGCCTCGCCGATGATATGCGGGTGCAGTTCCACCAGGATATCCCTGACCGAGCCGAAATCGGCGACGCGCAGCAACTCGTCCTCGCTGCCTTCCACGTCCATGATCAGCACGTCTGGACGATAGGTTCCAAGAACCTCGGAAAAGACGTCGCTTTCGATCTCCACCTTCGCGCCCGGAAGCTCTCGGTCATAGGCGCTGGAGGAAATGATGTTCTCGCTGCGGAAGAAGGAGATCTTGCGCCCGTCGGCCGTCATCGCCTTGAGCCGCAAGGCGGGCTCGAGGCCGTTCAGCCGGAAGTTCTCGCGGATCAGCGGCTCCAGCGTCGCGTTGGCCTCGTAGGTCAGCACGTTCGAGGCGCCGCAGATCCTTGCCGCAAGCAGCGCGATGAAGCCGACGCCGGTTCCGACCTCCAGCACCTTCGAGCCGGGCTTCAGCAGCCGAAGCAGGATGTTGCGCTCCGTGTCCTCGTAGACCTCGCGGTACATCAGGTCGCGCACGACGGCCGGAACACGCGCCTCGTCGGACACCAGCCGGATGCCGTCGATCGTCACCGTGCGTGCATTGGTGAGATAGCGAAATTTCTTCCGAATCGAACGAAGAAGGCGTTTCATGCTCTGTCCCAAGGATTTTCTCCCCGCCAGTTAGTACGATTTTGCGCCCTGCGTAAGAGGGTTTGCATAGTCTCGACATCTGATGCACCGCCGGCCGCCACATCCGGAACGATCGCATTCCGCATTTGCTTCACCGGCGTTTTTGATCTAAGCCCCCGCTATATTATGTATGAAGAATACATATCGGAATCGGAATGAAAGCCATTACCTATCCTTTCAGGGATCAATCCGACGCCGAGATGATCGCGGACCGAAACCTCTTCGATCGTCTGATCACCTGGTATGAATCGGCCAAGGTGGAGCGTCGCGAACGGTCGGCGGGCCGCGACGTGGAGCTGCGCTGCGTCAGCCCGCTCGGGCAGACGTCGCTCTATCCCGATGATCTTCCACTGGTTTTCCTCACGCGCAATGACGCCAAATTGATGCCCGGCTTTCTCGCGCATTACCGGTCGTTGGGCGTTACCCGCTTCATCGGCGTCGACGATGCCTCGACCGACGGCACGCGCGAATATCTGCTGGACCAGCCGGACGTCGACCTGTGGGCGTCGGCGCTGCGCTACAAGGAGGCCCGGCGCGGCCGCCTCTGGCGGGAGGCGCTGTTTGCCCTCTATGGCGGCGACCGCTGGTATGTGAACGTCGATTCCGATGAATTCCTGGTCTACGACGATTGCGAGAACCGCACCCTGTGGTCGGTCATCCATGCGCTGGAGGATCTGCAGATTTCGCGGCTGCCGGCGCCGATGCTGGACATGTATCCGGTCGATCTCGACGCCGCGGACGTCAGTCAGCTCCAGACCCGCGCGCCCTGGGAAATCGCCGACCATTTCGACAGCGGCGGCTATTCGCTGGCGACGACCCGGCGCGCCATCACCGTCAAGGGCGGCGCGCGCCACCGCGAGTTCGAGGCGGACCTGGAACTGATCAAGTATCCGCTGATCTTCTGGGACGAGGACTGTTGCTTCGGCGCCAGCATCCATCAGCCGCTGCCCTATGAGCGCAATTTCGCCTCGGTGCTCGGCGCTCTCCTGCATTTCAAGTTCTTCGCCGACTACGAGAAGGTCTTCGAGGACGCGGTTGCCGACGGACAATATTTCGATGGCTCGGCGGCTTACGCAAAGATGACGCAAGCGCTCGCCGACACCGGCGCGCTGCAGCTCTTTTCCCAATCCTCGGTGAAGTTCGACGGCTCGAAGCAGTTGCTGCGGCTCGGTTTCATCACCCCCGTGCCCTACTGCATGTCTCCTTAAATCGACCTCGATTTCAGGACGAGGACATGCAGCAAATCAAAGTGCTACAGCGACCTTTGCGCGTCTCATAAGACGCGCGGCGCTGTAGCGCGCCGCCGGCGGCAAGCGCTGAGGCCCGCGCCGCATCCGGCAATGCCTCTGCCCGCGCGATAAACGGCGCGCCCCGGTCGCCGCGCAACCGCATCGTCGGATTTTCAACCGACCCGCGAGCTTGGCCGTTGATAATTCGACCGACCGCTCCATTTACAGCTCTGAGGCACTTAACCTGAGGAGAAGCCTGCATGAATCGAAACACAGTCATCGGCATCGTGGTTGTGATCGTGCTCATCATTCTTGGCGTCGTGTACCTGAGACCGGGGGGCGAGCAAGCGACCGAGACCCCGCCGGCAACGACGACGACACAGCCCTCGACGACCGAGCAGCAGCCAGCGACGCAACAGCCGGCAACGCCTGACCAGTCGACGACTCAGCCCTCGACCACTCAGCCGTCGACGACCCAGCCGTCAACAACGCAACCGTCTACGAGCCAGTAACGGCCTAAAACGCGACCACCCCTGTCGCACGGGCGGACACCGGGTGGTCGCATCAGACAAGACAGGCCAGACGCTGCGACGTTATCGCGGCCGGGCAGCCATGTGCCGGCCGCATGTTAGCCACCAAAGGTTCCGTGCCTCATCGGATCGACGGGGTCCGTACTCCCCAAAAAAGCGCTTGCGCAATTCTTTCAGGCTTTCTTCCCAGATGTCGCGCTGGCAGGCTGAAACAGAGCCCGCCGCTCGAAAAATATCCGACAGCGTCACCGCCCTGTTCCCTTCCGGCTTGCCGATGTTATGAATCCGGCTCCCGCCAATGGAGCCCCCGAATGCGCGTCGTCTTCCTCTGTTCGCTGCTGCTTCTGTCGTCCTGCATGCCGCGCATCCCGCAGGAGGTTCTCGACGCAAATTGGTGCAGGGACATGGCGGCAGCGAAGGCCAAAGCGACCGGCACCGGCCGGGCGAACCTCGCCGCGGCGATGATAAGGCATGACTGCGCCGCCAAGCTTGCCGCCGAACGGCAACCGGCGATGGCCCTGCCGGACGCCGCGCGTCTTGCGAGACGCACGGCGCTGTAGGGCGGGTCTCAGTTGTGCCTGGTAACCGGATAGCCGACCGGCATTTGCCAAAGCGAAATGTCGGCGATCTCGGGCTTCTTCACCGCTTCCTCCGCGCCGATATCGCGGAGCATGCGATCGGAGAGATGGCTGAGCTGGTTGAGCGTCCGGCGACGCCTCCAGGCAGCACCAAGGAAAGCCCCGACCGTCCGCCGGAAGCCGAAGGTCCGGAACAGGTCGTCCATGATCGCCGGCAAGGCGCCGGCGGAGGTAAGTTGCAATTCGTGCATGATCGATCCCGCCGCCGCGAGCGGCCGGGTCCTCTAGATTATGGATGCACGCGGACACGGAATCGCGTTCCGGGAACCGGTCACATCAAGTCAAAATGGAATATACGAAAGGCGGAGCTCGCGTTGCGCTTAAGCGCCGAAGTAACTCGTAGAATTATGGCGCACTCGTCGTGACGAGCAGACCATTCCACCAGAGGCGAGCATCTGCACAAAATTATGAATCATCGTATGCCTCCTCTGGTTTGAGCTCCGATTTGGCGAATAATTACACAAGCTTACTTTCCGGGCAAGAGGACAATCGCAGACTGCAGGAATGACAAAACGCCTGTTGCACGGAGGCAACAGGCGGTGCTTGCCGGTCCATCCATGCGTCACGCGCCGAAATCAGGACCATCCGGGCTTCCGCTCCTCCGAACCTCGACCCGGGCTTTGATCTTCGAGATCGTCAGATCCACCGGCAACGGCTTCGGCGGCCCTGGCGCCTCGGCTTCCCAGCCTGGTTCGCAACGAGCCTCGCCACCAAAGGGCATCGTGCCCAGCGCAGAAGAAACATGGCCGCAGTTTGTTGCCACCTGCCTGATTGTGGAGGACACTGCACCTCACGGGACATTCGAGGTGGAATGATGGACTTCGAGAAGATAGGCCGGGCACGGCTCATGGTACGACTACCAAGGCATCGGAAACAGATTTCAGAGCTGAGGTTCCTGGCGCTCAACAGCCTGATGGCGGCCTATGGCGTCGCCGTGATCACGCGCGACGAACTGAGAGAGCACGCGATGTCGGATGAGCCTTTGACAGCCGTCTATGAAAGCAACTGCCAGGCGATAGAAGACAAGGTGGTGATGCTTCTCAGCAATATCAGCCCGCGCTTCGTCAATTGACGAACTTCGCAACGAAGGCAATTTAATCAGCGCTTTAGGAGAAGTTTTTGGTGGGTGATCACGGGCTCGAACCGTGGACCCGCTGATTAAGAGTCAGCTGCTCTACCAACTGAGCTAATCACCCATCCGTGGCGTCGCTTTAGCGCACGGCCCGATGACTCTCAAGGGGTAATCTTGTCTGTCGCCATTTAAATTACAGCGCGTTTCCAAAACTCCCGGAGCGGTCGAAATCGGCGGCCCTCTTTGAGTGCTCGCGCTTTGAGCTCCCGGTTTCCGGAGCGTGTCCCAGTGCATTGCGTCTTCCCTCCGTGAGCGGCAGAAGAGGTGCCGGTCCCCAAGGGAATGCGCGCGCTGATGGTGGATAACAGCTTCTCCACAGAGCCACGTCAGCCCGGCGAAATTTTTTCAAAAGATTTTCACAAAGGCGCTGGACAAGCCAATCGAACGCCTTTATACGCCCCCTCACGACAGCGACGGGACTTGACCGAAGCGGTCACGGATGGGTGATTAGCTCAGTTGGTAGAGCAGCTGACTCTTAATCAGCGGGTCCACGGTTCGAGCCCGTGATCACCCACCAGATTTCTCCTAAAGCGCTGATTAAGCTGAAATTTCCTGTACGAACGACTTCACGCCTCAGATGGCGCGATTCCACGCCTCAGACGTAGAGTTCGCCCGCGGCGATCTTCACCGCCTGGCCGCCGATGCGGGCGTTGGTGATCTCCCCGCCGGTGATGTCGAGATGCAGGTGGATGAAGGACGGCCGTCCCATTTCCACCCCCTGCTCGACCAGCACGGGATGATGGCCGTCAACGAACTGGTCGAAATAATGGATGGCGCCGGAGAGAGCGGCCACGGCCGATCCGGTCGCCGGGTCCTCGAGGCTGCCGGCGCCGGGCCCGAACTTGCGGGCGTGGAAGCGCGCCATGTGGTTCACGCCGCCGCGGCAATAGACGTAAGCCGATGCCAAGCGCCCCTCGGCCATCGGCGTCAGTTGTTCCCAGCGCAGCGAATCGAACTCGATCGAGGAAACCGTTGCAACATCGTGCACCGGCACCATCACGAAGGGGGCGCCGGCACTCCAGAATGAAGGTACGTGGTTCTCGAAGCCGATCTGCGAGAGTTTCAGGCTCAGTGCATCGGCGATCGACTGCCGGTCGAAGCGGGCATCGAGCCGCATCGATTTGCGCGGCAGGTCGAACTCGGCAAAGCTCGCAACTCCGGGCTTGAGGCGAACGGCGCAGCGCACCGGACCCACCTTCTCCTCCAGCACCTGCACGAGGTCGATCCCCTCCTCGATCGTGCCGTGCTGCGCCTCGGCAATGGCGATCGCCGCGCCAACCGTCGGATGTCCGGCGAAGGGCAGTTCCTGGCCGGGGGTAAAGATCCTGAGCTTCGCCGTGTGCGCCGCGCCGCCGGGCCTGCGGATGAACACCGTCTCCGACAGGTTGAATTCCTGCGCGATCGCCTGCATCGCCTCGTCGTCCAGCCGGTCGGTACCGAAGACCACAGCCAGTGGATTGCCTTCGAGTCGCCTGTCGGTGAAGACGTCGTAGATCGCGTAGCTCAGCGCCATTCATGTCCCCTTGTGAATATACCTCGAAACTTTGCAACGTCGTGACGCGTGCGGCAAGGCTTAAGAGCACCGGTACACAGTTCGGCGCGATTCACGATTTCTTTAACCCCGGATGCGCCGCCTCTTGCCTTGGCTGCTTCCGGCCGGCGCGCACCCGCCAACAGGGCCTATCAGGCGGCGCAGGCTAAAGGCTCGCACATACAAAGGGATATCACGCCCCGTTGACTCAAAATCAGAGCGACGCTTCTCGCCCGAACAGCCACTCCAGAATGGGTGGAATGAACGGCGGATAGTTGTAGGCGCCCGGGTCCGGACCGAAAATCGCGATCGCCTCGTCGATCTCCGGCTCGGGATCGGCGGCAATGTGCGCCGCCACGCGCGCAACCAGCGCCGCGGCCGTTTCCGGGTAGCGGTAAACGCGGATGACGGTTACGGCGCGGTCCATGTGCAGGAGGTGATAGCCGGGCTCGGCTGTCGCAAGCGAGAGATCGATGCCCGTTTCTTCCAGCGCCTCGCGGCGGATGTTGCCGGCGATGTCGCAGCGCCCCTCGACGATATCCTCGGGCTCCAGCGAACCGGAAGGGCTGTAGACGCGGGCCGGATTGGCCGTGTGCGGGCCCATGCGCACCAGGATCAAGGCACCGTCGGAAGACAGGATCGCCGGCATGGCGAAGAGATGGAAGGCGCCCTCGGCCCGCGTCTTCCGCCACCAGAGAAAGGTCGAATAGGGCACGACATGCCCCTCGCCGCGGATGCGCCCGTCCTCGATCCTCAGCGCCCGCTGCAGCACCATGCGGCCATCGAAGAGATGCGGGTTGGCCGCGATTTCGCGTTGCCAGTTCTGCTGCGCGCGCTCGGCCTCGCCGAGATGAAACGGATGCGCCGCGCCGTTGACGCGGATCTCGACGTCGTCGATCGGGATGATGACGCCTTCGGCCGGCCAGTGAGCCGTATTGCTTTCAAGAGCGCCCATGGTCACACATCCAGCGTCATGGCCACGGGGCAATGGTCCGACGCCTTCGGCCGGTCCCAGCCGGTGCGCGGGTAGCGCTCCACTTCCTGCCCGGGCGGAAAGATCGTGCGGAAGGGCTGGCCGCCGCGGATGACCTCGGGCACCTGGGCGTGGTTGCGCTTGGCCAGCGCCGGCGAAAGCCAGATATAGTCGAGCTGGCAGAGATGGCGCTCCTGCGGCCCGCGGCTGTGAAACAGCGTCCAGCGGTCGAGCACCGGCCGGCGCAGCATCGGGTTTTCCACGAAGCCGTCATGGCTGAAGATGTCGAGCGCGCTCGTCTCCTCCTCGTGCGGCACGAACTCGTAGCCGTTGCGCCGGTCGCCGAGAATGTTGACCTTCTCCTGGTAGTCGTTCATGTCGCCGCAAATCGCGAACATCTTGTCGGCGGTGCGTCCGCGGCCGAAGCGGTTTTCGATGATGTGGCGCACGGCCTTGGCCTCGGCCACGCGCAGCGGCATCGTCGCCTGCCGGCCATCGAGCCCCTCCCGCGCCGGCCCCATCGATTTGAAATGCACGACATAGAGCGTCAGCGGCCGCCCGCCGATCGTGAGATCCAATTCCAGGCAATCGCGCTTGAAGATCCGGTCGGCCGGCCGATTGGTCAGCGCGATCTGGTCGTTGAAGAGGTCGAGATCCTCATAGGTCAGCCCCGCATGGCTCTTCACGTCCAGGCACTCGATCGGCTGGCCGTCGCGCGTCTCCTCGCGCATCAGCACCGCGACGTCGATCCCGCGCGAATCATTGCCCTCGATCAGGTATTTCTGCCGGTAGCCGTTGCCGACCATGCGGAACAGATAGTTGTATTCGAAGGCCTGCAGCGAGGCCATGTTGTCGGCTTCCTGCAGGCAGAGGATATCCGCATCGCAATCGGCAATCGCCAAGGCCGACATCTGCCGCGTATCATCCGTATGCGCGATGGTGCGCGCTTCCTCCAGCCGCTGGTATTCCGCCTCGCTCTTCACGTCGAAGAGCCTCAGCACCCGGTCCTGCTTGAGCTGGTTGCGAAAACCGGAAAAATCGAAGCGGCTCAACAGGTTTTCGATGTTGAAGGTGGCAAGGCGAAGCGACATTTATCGATTCCGTGGCATGAAGTGCCGGGAGCTTAGAGCAAATTCAGGAAAAGTGCGAAGCGGTTTTCCGTTAGGAATTGCGGCTTTACAGAGCAAATTCAGGAAAAGTGTGAAGCGGTTTTCCGTCCGGAATTGCGGCTTTACAGAGCAAATTCAGGAAAAGTGCGAAGCGGTTTTCCGTCCGGAATTGCGGCACTCCAATCAGTTGTCGGGCCGCAAATGTGGGCCCGAACTCCCTCGCCGCGCGCTCACGGCTCCGCAAGCGAGATTTCCCGGCGACCCGAAAATTCGCGCCATATGATCCATGTCATTCAAACCATGAACCATTGTGCTCCAATGGGGTTGGATACCCTTGCGCTCATGGAGGATGGTTTGAAAACGGAAATCGAACTCAAGCTCGAGCTCTCTGCCGAAGATCTTGCCCGCTTCGCCGAGTCCCACTTCCTCGGTGAGCCGGCGCGCATAGAGCAGCAACGGTCCGTCTATTTCGATACCCGCGGCCGCGATCTCTACCAGTCGGGCTTCACGCTGCGCATCCGCACGGTCGGCACGGCGCGCATCCAGACGATCAAGGCGACCGGCCCCGGCGCCTCGGTCTTTGCCCGTCCGGAATGGGAGCAGCCGCTTTCCGCCGACGAGCCGGTCGTCGATCACACCACCCCGCTTGCCGCCGAGTTCGGCCTGGAGCCCGATGACCTGGAGCCGCACTTTGCCGTCGAGGTCGAGCGCAGCACCTGGGAGGTCGAGCAGGACGGCGCGAGGATCGAAGTGGTGCTCGACCGCGGCATGGTCACCGCCGGCAGCCGCCAGACCGCCGTCGGCGAGATCGAACTCGAGCTGAAGGACGGCGACCCGAAGGCGCTTTTCACCCTCGCCCGCCGCATCGAGGCGATCGTTCCCATACGCTTCGGCGTTCTCTCCAAGGCCGAGCGTGGCTTCCGCCTGATCGACGCCCAACCGGTCGTCTTCAAGGCGGAACCGGTCGAGCTCGACCGCGAGATGCGGGTGACGAAGAGCTTCCGCACCATCGCGCTTGCCTGTCTTAGGCATTACCGCCTGAACGAGGACGTGCTGCGTGAACGCCGGAACCCGGAGGCGCTGCACCAGGCCCGCGTCGCCCTTCGCCGCCTGCGCTCGGCCATCTCGCTCTACAGGGATTTGCTTGGCGACGAGGAGAGCCAGCGCATCAAGGGCGAGCTGAGATGGCTGACCGCCGTGTTCGGCAAGACCCGCGACGTCGACGTCCTCCTGACGCGTGACCCGGAGCCGGAATTGCGCGACCACTTGAAGACGGCGCGCGCCGCCCGCTACGCCGAAGTCTTCGAGGCGCTCGACGGCGCACGCGGCCGCGCCCTTCTCTTCGATCTCCAGCAATGGCTGCACTGCGGCGACTACCTGTCGACGCCGCCCGCCGAGCTTCGCGACCGGCCGGTGGCCGATTTTGCCGAAGCCGCTCTCGACCGGGCGCGCCGCAAGCTGAAGAAGCATGGCCGCGCGCTGGCCAAGGTCAGCGACGAGCAGCGGCACGAGGCCCGCAAGGATGCGAAGAAGCTGCGCTATGCCGCCGAGTTCTTTGCCGCGCTCTTTGACGACAAGCGGGGCACGAGGCGCCACAAGCGCTTCATCGAAGCCATGACCGGATTGCAGGACCGGCTCGGCACGCTGAACGATCTCGTCTCCGGGCCGCTGGTGCTCGGCGAGATCGGCCTCGAGGATCACCCGGACGCCGAAACGCTGGTCGTGCACGCCGACAAGGACAGGCTGATCGACCAGGCGCAGAACGCGCTCGACGACGTGATCGACGCCAAGCGCTTCTGGCGGTAACGAACGGCCCGCGCGCGGCCGATGGCGTGGGCTATCCCTGCCGGTGCGCTGCCATCGCCTGGTCGAGCCGTGCTGCCAGCACGTCGCTTACCGGCACCATCGGCAGGCGCATTTCCGGGCTGTCGATCAGTCCTGAACGCCAGAGCCAGTGCTTGATCGGCCCCGGGCTCGGCTCGGCAAACAGCAGCCTGGGCAGATCGGCAAGACGCTGCCAGTCGGAAAGCGTCCGGGCATGAGCTGCCGCTCAGTCCGGGCATGAGCTGCCGCTCAGTCCGGGCATTCCGCGCCCGTGTGCACCCAGGCGGCGATCAGCGCGGCCAGCTCCGGCTGAGACCCGGGCGGCGCGCTGCGGCCCTCGCCCGGATGCCAGGCCCAGCCGACGAGATGGTCCTCGCCCATGTGCTTGACGAGATCGGCATGGGAGCGGTTGCCGTTGCGTTCCGTGTCCTTCACCTGCCGGCAGATCTCGCCGACGGTGAGGCCCTGCCAGGCCATGCTTTCGGGCGCCAGTTGCCAATGGGCGTTGCCGGGAATGGATTTGAGCCGGCTGCCGACGATCCCGCGGTTCTCCGCACCGTGGCAGCTGCTGCAGGCAAGGCCGGCCGGTCCCATCGAACTGTCGGCGGCGATCATCAGCGGCACATGCGGGTGCATGTCCTCGCCCTGCGTCGGGCTGCGTGTCGCCGGATGGCAGTTGATGCAGCGCGGATGAGTCAGCACACGGCTTGCTTCAGCAAAGATCGCCTTCGAGCGTTCCTTGGCATCGGCGATCGACGAGAACTCGGAGACCGCCTTCAACGCGCCGCCACCGGATGTTTCGGCATAGCCGGTGATGGGCGCAAGGGCGGCAACGAGACCGGCCGCAGCGAGGGCGGCGACAAGCGAGAGAGTAAGCGTTCGCTTGGTCACGGTCACACCCTCCTGAGATCGGTCTGGTCGATCGGCAAAGTCCGGAGCCGCTTGCCGGTCGCGGCATGGATCGCATTGAGGAGCGCCGGCGCCACACCCGGCGTGCCCAGCTCGCCGATGCCGCCGGGCGCCTCGGTGCTCGGCACGATGTGCACCTCGATCGGCGGCGTCTCATGGATGCGCAGGACGGGGGAATCGTCGAAATTGCCCTCGACCACCGCGCCGTTTTCGACGGTGATGCGGCCGTAGAGTGCGGCGCTCAGGCCATAGACGACGCCGCTCTGGATCTGTGCCTCCACCGTGTCCGGATTGATCACCTGGCCGCAATCGATGGCGCAGACGATCCGCTCCGTCCGGAACCGGCCGTCCTCGCCGATGCTGACCTCGGCGATCGTCGCGGCGAAGCTGCCGAAGTCCTCCGTCAGCGCGATGCCCCTTCCCTTGCCTTCTGGAAGCGCCGTCGACCAGGAGGCCTTTTCGGCGACGAGGTTCAGCACGGCGAGAAGCCGGGGCTTGTGCTGCAGCAGCCGCCTTCGATAGTCGAGCGGATCGATGCCCGCAGCATTGGCCAGCTCATCGATGGCGCCTTCGATCGGCGGGATGTTGCGCGTCGCCCCGACCCCGCGCCAGTTGCCGGTCAGCATGCCGTCCGGCGCCTCGTGGCGGGCGAAGTCCGTGTAGCGGTTGGGGATCTGATAGGGCGATTCCGCCCCCGCCATCTGGTCGAGGTCGATCCCGTCCTTGGTGAAGGCCGGCAGCCAGCGCGCCATGACCGAGGGCCCGATGACCCGGTGGCGCCACGAAACGGGCATGCCGTCGGGACCGAGCGTCGCCGTCACCTTGCTGTAGTTGAGGTAGCGATAACAGTCGTGGCGGATATCTTCCTCGCGGCTCCAGGTCACCTTCACCGGGCCGGCGACCTGCTTGGCGATCTTGGTCGCCAGGATGACGCCATCGACATCGAGCCGCCGGCCGAAGCCGCCGCCGAGCAGATGGTTGTGGACGACGACCTTTTCGACCGGCAGGCCGGTGACGTCGGCGGCAACCTGCCTCGCCCGCCCCATGACCTGGGTTCCCACCCAGACCTCGCAACTATCGGGCCTGACATGCACCGTACAGTTCATCGGCTCCATGGTGGAATGGGTGAGGATCGGCATGCGGTAGATGAATTCATGTACCGGCCCGTGCTCCGCCTCAGCCTTCGCCACGTCGCCCTCGTTGATGTGCCGCAAGGCCTCGCCGTCGATCGCCGCGTCCATGCGGCGCTCGAGCTCGGCCTGCGAGACCGTGGCGCTCGGCCCCGGATCCCATTCGATCGAAAGCGCCGCAAGCCCTTTTCGCGCCGCACCGGTATTGTTGGCGACGACCGCGAGGGCCTCGTCGATGCGAACCACCTGGGCGACGCCCTTGACCGCCATGGCCGGAGCCTCGTCGACCGCGCGCAGCTTGCCGTTGAAATGCGGACAGATCGCGATCGCCGCATAGGACACACCCTGCGGCCGGGCGTCGATGCCGAACTTCGCGGTGCCGTTGACCTTTTCCGGGCTGTCGAGGCGGCGCACGGGCTTTCCGATCACCCGGTAGCTCGATGCCGCTTTCAGCGGCACCTCCTGCGGAACGGCCTGGGACGCCGCCGCCGCGATCAGGCTGCCATAGGCGGCCCGCCGGCTGCCGCCGGTCTCGATCACGTGTCCGGCCTCGGCCTTGCAGGCGTCGGGCGAAATCCCCCAGTCGGTGGCCGCAGCACTCACCAGCATGATACGGGCCGTGGCACCGGCCTTGCGCATCTGTTCGTAGATGCCGCGAATGGCGAGCGAGCCGCCTGTGATCTGGTCACCGAGCAGCGGATTGGCATATTGCTTGGGATCGGCGGGCGCATGCTCCAGCACCACCTGGTCGAGGCCGACCTCCAGCTCTTCGGCCAGCATCATGGCGACAGCGGTATAGATGCCCTGCCCCATTTCCACCGACGGCATGATGAAGGCGATCTTGCCTTCCAGCGGGATGCGGATGAAGGCGTTCGGCGCGAATGGTTCCGTGGCTGCGGCCGACGGCTGCGGCCTGAGGCCGATCACCAGTCCGGCCCCCGTCAAGGATGCGCCGATCAGAAGCTGGCGGCGCGATAAGGCAAGGTTGGCCCTGTCGAAAATGGACATCTCATCACCCCTGTGCTGCCAGCTTGATGGCGGCGCGAATGCGCGGATAGGTGCCGCATCGACAGATGTTCCCGGCCATGACCGCGTCGATGTCGTCGTCGCTGGGCTTCGGATTGGCGGCCAGCAGCGCGGCCGCGGACATGATCTGCCCGGATTGACAGTAACCGCACTGGACCACGTCGATATCGAGCCAGGCCTGCTGCACCCGCTTGCCCTCGGGCGTGTCGCCGATGGCCTCGATCGTGGTGATCTGTTTTGCGGCGGCGTCGACAACCGGCGTCACGCAGGAGCGCACGGCCTGGCCGTCGACATGCACCGTGCAGGCGCCGCACATGGCGATGCCGCAGCCGAACTTGGTTCCGGTAAGCCCGATCGTGTCGCGCAGGACCCAAAGCAGCGGGATGTCGCCGTCCACATCGACGGCATAGTTCTTTCCATTGACCGTGAGATTGTAAGGCATGTGTCCATCGGCCGGAGCCGTCCCCTGTACATGCGAAGGCGCGAAAGTACCAGCAGGGGCAGCGATCGCCCAAATTACATTCTTGTGAGGTCGAGGGGGGAAGCCGCCGCCGCGGTCGGCGGCGCGTCGCGCGTTTCATGGGACGAGAGCCCTGAAACGGTATCGGGATGCGCCGCGGCTGGTGGTCCAGCTCCGGCACATCCCGATGATAATCAAGGAGAATTTTTCAGGCGATCTCAGACGAGATGGGTCTCGACATCGATGTTACCGCGCGTCGCCTTGGAGTAAGGGCAGATCTCGTGGGCGGCGTGGATGATTTCCTGGGCGACGTCGCGGTCGAGGCCTTCCAGGCGAACGTTCATCCGGGCGCGCAGGAAGTAGGAGCCGTCGTCGACGTTCAGGTCGATCTCGGTATCGACCTCGGGGCCGGCGGGAAGCTTGACCTTGCGCTGCAGCGCAGCCAGCTCGATCGCGCCGATGTAACAGGCCGACCAGGCGGCGCCGAACAGGTTTTCCGCGGCCGGATGCGGCTGCGACAGCTTCAGTTCCAGCGTGCCGTCGCGGCTCACGGTGCCGCCGTTGCGGCCGCCGGTATTGTGGGTCGTGCCGGTGAAAAGGAGCTTCTCGGTCATGTCGTTTTCCTCTCTGTTCGTTTTTAATCGTATCCGTTTCAATCGGATGCGATGTATATAGATGAAGCCGGAAACGGCGTCAATACCATTGCGATTTAATCGGATGCGATTTATATTAAGTGCAGAGACGGAAAGAGAAAAAAAGAGGACACCCCATGCCTATGTCCAAGACAGCGAAAGCCCCAGAGACCACGCCGGCAAAGGGCGGCAAGAAGCTCTCCACCTTCCTGTGCTTTGCGATCTATTCGGCAAACCTCGCCTTCGGCCGTGCCTACAAGCCTCTGCTCGACAAGCTGGGCCTGACCTATACGCAATACGTGACCCTGGTGGCCCTCTCGGAGGAAGACGGCCAGACGGTCAGCATGCTCGGCGAAAAGCTCTTCCTGGAATCGAACACGCTGACGCCGATCCTCAAGAAGCTCGAGGCGGACGGCTACCTGCAGCGCCGGCGCGATCCCGCCGACGAGCGGCAGGTGCGCCTCACGCTCACGCCGGCCGGCCGCGACCTGGTGGATGCGGATCCCGGCTCCGCACTCATCGACGCCATCGGCCTCGGAGACGAGTTTGAAACGGTGCAGCAATCGGTGGCAAGGCTGCGCGACAACCTGCTGCGCTCGGGCCAGCCTGCACCCCGCAAGGAATAGCCGAGCCCCAATTCCGGGGCTCCGTTCACGCGATCGCGACGATCTCGAGTTCCTGGTCGCCGACGCTCATGACGTCGCCGACCGCCTTGCCCATGAGGAGTCTTGCCACCGGCGAGACATAGGAGATCGATCCCGCCTTGGGGTCCGCCTCGTCCTCGCCGACGATGCGGTACGTCTGCACCCGGCCATCGTCGCGGCTGAACGTAACCGTGCTGCCAAAGGCGACGATCTCGGCCGAGCTGGGCTCCGGCATGAGCTGGGCGGTGCGCAGCCGCTCGTTCAGGTAGCGCAGATCGCGCAAGGGCCCCGCCTGCTGGCGGCGTTTCTCGTTGACGTCGTCGACCGCGGCCGCCGCCTCATAGGCCACGCGTGCCTCCCGAAGCTGCGCCTCCAGGGCCTTCAGCCCGGCTTCCGTCACCAGGTTCGGATGCGGCGAAATCGGGCGATCCGGCAACAGCGTTTCCGCGGCGGTTTCGGCACTTTCTTCCTTGGTGAAGGCAACGCTCAATCTCAAGAACTCCGTCTGACTGCAATCGGCTTTCGGCGCCGGCTCCAATATCGGTCCGTCGCCGGGCAATCAACTCTATCGCATTTTCGCCCGCGGTGCCTGCCCGTCGCTCGTCCCCAATTCCTGCAGCCGGGGTTTGCAGACAGGTTCCCTAGGCACCCAGGCCCTTGATTGTATCGCCAAAGCTGAGATCTACACCCACCCGATCGAAACGTCGCATCGGATCAATCACGTCCTCGGCCCCGCCGCCCTTGCCGTCCAGGCACTTTCGCTCGGCGCGGAAGACGGTGATCACCGCAAGGAAATACAAATCGTCGCGGCATCTTGCTCGACGTCGTGCTGGTCACACCCCGCGCGTCCGTCCGAACGCCCGCAGCAACAGGTTCACCGAAACGGCGACCTTGTCGATGTCCGGGACGTCCCGCGAATAGCGCCCGGTATAGAGCTTGACGATCATCTTGTCGCGCTCCGATCCGCGCAGGTCGAAATGGAGATGGAGGTAATAGCGCCGCTTGTCGCCGGAGCGGCTGATGTCGCCACGGCGCTGCGTCGCCTGCCTTAGCTCCGCATCGATCGGCTCAAAGCCGTCCAGGTTCAATTTCACCTGCGGGGATCGGAACCGTGTTTCCGTCGGAACCGCGACCACCGCCTTTTCGAGCGAGAGGCTCACCACGCGGCCGGTGGTCCCGTCGACCCTTACGGGCTCGTCGAGCTTGAACGCCTGAAAGAGGCGCCGCGGCTTTTCGAAACAAATCAGCGAGGCGATGACGAGCACGACGACGTTGATCCCCGACCAGAGTGCCGCGATCGCCGAAAACGCCCCCTGTATCCGCGCCGTTTCCGGAACGATGTTGATGACGAGACCGGTGGCGGTGACGGCGATAAAGCCGGCAATCCAAGTGAAGGTATAGGCGTCGAAGGAGCTCTCCTCGTTGCCGCTCCCCTTGGGTGTTACCTTGAAGGGCTTGCCGAACGGCCGCACCAGGCTGGAGATCACCGTCGGCAACATGCGGAAGGCGGCGAAGGTGCCAATGGCGCTGGAGACCACTGGCAGATAGCGGGTCGGCGTGATCCAGAGCATCAGCAGGAAATAGGCGGCAAGCACCGGCACCTGGTTCGAGACGTAGTCGGCGACATCGGTAAAGTAGAGCGGCAGCGCCCCGAGCCAGAGATAGACGATGGGGACGAGGAGCACGGCGAAGCGGACCAGGTATTGCACCAGCCACGACATCGGCAGGAACATGATCCGCTGGAAGAGGGAAAGCCCCGGCCCGCGCAAGGGCCCGTTGTGCAGGTAGAGCGTCTGGATGCCGCCCTGGCACCAGCGCTCGCGCTGGACGAAATAACCGGTCAGGTTCTCGGCCGCCAGCCCCATCGACAGCCGTTCGTTCAGGTAGCGGGTCTTGTAGCCCTTGTTGAGCATGGACAGTGTGGTCAGCAGGTCCTCGGTGATCGATTCCGTCGGAAAGCCGCCGATCGCATCGATCGCCTTGCGGCGAGCGATCGAGCAGGAGCCGCAGCAGAAGCTCACGTCCCAGCCGTCGCGGCTCGGCGCAATCTCGTCGAAGAACAGGCGCTGCTCGTCCGGCCATATGTTCTCGAGCCCGAGATTGGACTGCACCGGATCGACGTTGAAGAAATGCTGCGGTGTCTGGACGATGCCGACGGTCTCGTCGGAGAAGAAAGGCAGGGTCCGCCTCAGGAAGTTGCGATAGGGCACGAAGTCCGCATCGAAGATCGCGATGAAGTCGCCGGAGCTGACACGCAAGCCGTTGTTCATATTGCCAGCCTTGGCGTGCGCATTGTCGCTTCGCGTGACATGAACCGCCCCGTGGGCTTCGCAAAAAGTCTTGAGCCAGTCACGACGGCCGTCGTCGAGCACATAGACCTTCAGCTTGTCCCGGGGATAGTCGAGCGCCAGCGTCCCGACGATCGTCCTTTCCAAGACATCGAGCGGTTCGTTGTAGGTCGGGATGAAGACGTCGACCGTGGGCAGGTCGCTGTGCCGCCGCTGGAAGAACGGCCGGCCAAGCCGATCCGCCTCGGCGCTGCGATCGACGTAGCGGCTCATCAGGATGAGAAAGAGGACGACTTCCGAGAAGGCCAGAAGCTCGACGACGAAGATAAACCAGACCCAATAGAAGTTAATGCCGTCATTGGGATAGGGAAGAACCGTTTCGGTCAGGCGCCAGACGATATAGCGCAACGCCACCGCGGCAACAAATGCGCAGGTGACCGCGCGAGTCCAGGTTCGACGGCGCGACCAGTTGGACGGCCCGATAAGAAAGAAGGCAATGACCACCAAGGTCGGCGTGAGCGCTAGAAGAGACTGAACCACAGGCTTTCGATCCATTGCGACAGCCGAATGGCGCGTTTGGGAATCCGCACCTGCACTGATCGGCCGACCTGACAGAAATTGGCGAAGTCGGAATTCAGTGCCGAGGGCGCGAGCAGGATGCGGATGCGGGCATTGCGATCCTCCGTTTCCGGCTCTTTGGCAGCCAGCGAGTCCTTTTCGACGACGGCCGAGGAGCCCTTGACCGACTGCACCTTGCCTTTGAAGACATCGGCCCGCCCGAAGAGCCGAATCTCCGCCTCGCGGCCGGCATAGATCTCGTCGTAGTCGACTTCGGGCACGAGGATATCGACGAACAGGTCCCGGCAGTCGAGAATGCGCATCATTTCGCTGTTCAGGATAACGTTGGAGCCGCCGACGATATTTCTGCTCCAGACCACGCCGTCGAACGGCGATGGGATCGTTGCCGATTCGAGATCACGAACACGCCTTTCCTCTTCCCTCATCTGCTGTTCGGCCTGGCTCGCCCGCGTTCTGTTCTCTGCGATCCGCGTGTTGAGGTCGTTGATGCGAACAAGCACCTCATCCTGGCGTTGGCGGGAATAGGGGACATCGTTCTGGCCGTCACCGCCAATGAATATACCCTGCCGCACGGCGTCGAGCCGCTGCTGCAGCAACTCGACCGACAGGTTACTGATCTCGAGCTCACCGCCGGCCGCGGCGCCGGCGGCCTCGGCCGACTCCACCATCTTGCGGGTGAAGATACCCTTCGATTCCAGGTCCGACCGGCGGTCGAGCTCCACCCTGGCCACGATATCCTGGGCACGCGAGACTTCGACCCGCTTCTGCAGGACTTTAAGTTCGCGCTCCAGGCTGGCGATGGTCTTGCTCTTGAAAACGTCGAGTCGCCCGGCAAGCTCGTCGCGCAATCGGATCAGTTCGTCCCGCTCTTGCTCGAGTGCCGCGACGCGGTCGACAGCAGTCCGGTGTTCAGCGCGGAGCGACGCGAGGATTGCTCGATTGACCCGAACGTTACGGATAGTCGCGATTGCCTCGCCCTCGGCCACCGGAGTGCCGATCCGTGGCGGTGGGGCGGCAATCTCGCCGTCTATCGGCGCGTTGATGATCGCGAACCGCGCATTGACTGTTCCGTCCAGGCTGGTGAAACCAGTAACCCCAGGCAACAGGACCGCGGCGGCAAGCAGCAGCAGCAGAATGCCGACGGCGATACGCGTTATGCGATGGTTCAGAAGTCTCATTGCGACCGCCACAGAGCTCGAAACATCTTGTCTTCTCTTACAGTCCGACAGATGTTACTTGCCGGAGTGCACCAGACCACCGGCAAAATTTAAGGGTTGATCGTTCCGAAAGCCTGCTTCAGCGCCGAGCGGTGTAAGACTTGGATCTCTGGGTGACGGGCAACAGGTGATTTCCGCGCAACGCCCTTCGAGGTCAACGTTGGTGTCACAATCCATCAGATGATGGGCACGGAACGGGAAATTACACCGATACCGGCTCGCGCCCCTTGCCCGCTTCCTCGCTGAGCCAGGCGATCACCGTCTGGAGTGCCGGCGATTTGCGATAACGCGGCCAGACGAGATAGAAATCCGAGGGCCCGGACATCGACCCCGCGAAAATGCGGACGAGGCGGCCTTCGGCAATGTCCTGCGCCACGAAATCGCCATTGGCGAGCACGATCCCCTGGCCGGCGATCGCCGCCTCGATGGCGTGCGAGGTCTGGTTGAAGCTGATGCCCTTGAACGAGGCCTGCCGGCTCCCGCCGAAATGCCGCTCGATGAATTCCGGCCAGAAGTTGTGCGCGTCGTGCAGCAGCGTGTAGCCGGCAAGCTCGTCCGCAGTCTCCGGCACCGCCCGCCCGGCCATCAGCATCGGACTGCAGACCGCGACGATCTCCTGTTCGAACAGGAGTTCCACCGCCAGCCCCGGCCCGAAGGGCGGCCGCCCGTAACGCACCGCCAGGTCCACGCCATCGGCCTGGAAGTTCGACATGCGGTCGGTCGCGAGAATGTGCAGGTCGAGATCCGGGTGGCGCGCGGTGAAATCCGGCAGGCGCGGGATCAGCCATTTCGAGGCGAAGGATGGCGTGGTGCTGATCGTCAGCCGCACCGGCTGCGGCTTCAGCCCGTCCGTCGCCCGGGCGATGATCTCGAGCGCGCGCCTGATATCGGCGATATAGCCGCGCCCCTCGCCCGTCAGCGCCAGCATGCGCGGCAGCCGTTCGAAGAGTTTCACCCCAAGCTCGGCTTCGAGCCCCCGGATCTGCTGCGCGACCGCCCCTTGCGTGACGCCAAGCTCCTCGGCCGCCAGCCGAAAGTTCAGGTGGCGCGCGGCCACCTCGAACACTTTCAGTCCATTCAGCGAAGGGAGCTTTCCGGGCGCGTCACTCATCCGATAGTTTTTCTACTGGCATAGGAAAGCGAAACTGCTTCGTCGTTACGTCCCAGAGATGGTATTTCAATTGCAATACCAGCACAATCGGCACCAGGCCGAATGCGACGAGAGAGGATGGAACCATGGCAGTAGTAGAAAAAGTGGCAGTCATCACCGCTGGCGGCAGCGGCATGGGCGCCGAAAGCGCGAAGCGCCTGGCCGCCGACGGCTTCAAGGTCGCGATCCTGTCGTCCTCCGGCAAGGGCGAGGCGCTCGCCGCCGAGCTCGGCGGCATCGGCGTTACCGGCTCCAACCAGGTAAATGACGACCTCAAGCGCCTCGTTGACGCGGCCATGGAAAAGTGGGGCCGGATCGACGTGCTGGTCAACAGCGCCGGCCACGGCCCGCGCGCCCAGATCCTCGAAATCACCGACGAACAGTGGCACACCGGCCTCGACGTCTACCTGATGAACGTCATCCGCCCGGTCCGCCTCGTCGCGCCGATCATGCAGAAGCAGAAGGCGGGCTCGATCGTCAACATCTCCACGGCCTGGGCCTTCGAGCCGTCGCCGATGTTCCCGACCTCCGCCGTCTTCCGCGCCGGCCTCGCCGCCTACACCAAGATCTTCGCCGACACCTACGCCGCCGACAACGTGCGCATGAACAACGTGCTGCCCGGCTGGATCGACAGCCTGCCGGCAACCGAGGAGCGCCGCGACGCCGTGCCGATGAAGCGCTACGGCACCAGCGCCGAAATCGCCGCAACGATCGCCTTCCTCGCCTCGGACGGCGCCGGCTACATCACCGGCCAGAACATCAAGGTGGACGGCGGGCTGATGCGTTCGGTGTGAGCGGCTGGTGAGGTCGCAGGGCGGCGCTGTGGGTGAGCCCGCGGCGCCACTGAAACATAGGGCCGGTGCGAGCGGCTTACTTCGGAAACAGGAAGGTCAGCGTCGCGCGCACGCCCCAGCTCGGCGCGCCCTCCGGCGCCTCGGCATAATATTTCCCGCCGATCTGGGCGCTCAGCATCTGGTCGCCCACCTTGAAGACCTGCGAGACGCCGAGGTTGATCGGCACCGTCCATTGATCGGTCTCCCAGTCGTAGGTCGACTCCGTGTTGAGTGTCACGGTCGCACCATGGCCGAAGCCGTAGGACAGGAAGGGTTGCAGGAAGGTCTGACTCACATCCGCCCGGTCACCCTCGCCGGCAACGCTCCAGATGTGGTTTCCAAGCACGCCGACGGTCCACAGTCCCTCCTGCTTCAGCACGACCGCCGTCGGGCCAATGCCGAACTTGCCGGTGCCGAGGAAATCGTCGGTGGCGGTCGGGATCAAAAAGGCCGGACCGACACCCCAGACGATACCCGAAGGGCCGGGATTGGTCGGCGACAGGAAAAGGCTCTGGGTGATGTCGCCGAGCCCAAACGTATTGCCGTCGGGCGGCGGCAGGTAGTCGCGATAGGAGATCGGCAGGATCGTGCGCGAGATCAGGTTCCAGTCCGCGTTCAGCGAGATGGGAATGACCGGCTGGACGTTGAGCGTATAGGAGAAGCCATCCTCCTCCGCGCCGGCGCGAAGATCGAAATTGCTCTGGAACGGCACGCTGATCAGGTCGGCGACCGGGTTCGAGAGCTTCTTTGCGAGTTCGTCCGCATCCTGGGCCGCCGCCTGCTGCCCCTGGATGGCGGCAGCGACAAGCACCGCCACCCAAATACTGGCTCCTACCTGCCCCACGCGCAATTCCCCCTTGCAACGTCCTCTGCGGCCGCCGCCAGTCCGAGTTGCATCGGACAGCGCCTTAGCAGAATGGCCGCAGGCTACGTCACCAATGCCGATTCGGGAATATGCATTTGCTCTAAGGCAGCCGTCGGCCCAACCTGGAACAGCGCATAGCGCCTGCCGGTCCAACTTCGATTCCACAGAGACTTGCGAGCCTCCGGTCTGCGTTGAGCCACAAGCCGGTCATGTCGACAGCTGCGACCGCTCACGCCGCAATCACCCGCCGCATCAGCCCCTCCAGCCAGTCGGCGAACACCTGCAGTCGGCGCGACAAATGCTGGCGGTGCGGGTAGAGCAGCGCCATCGGCATCGGCGCGGCGGTGTGGTCGGGCATCACCTCCACGAGCCGCCCTTCCCTCAGGTGGTCGCTCACGTCGAAGGCGGGGATCTGGATCAGGCCGAGGCCGGCGAGGCAGCAGGCGATGCTGCCTTCGGCGCTGTTGACGCTGACCCGGCCGGCAACGCTCACCGTGCGCGCCGCGCCGCCTTCGATCCACTCCCAGTCCTCCACCCGGCCGCTTGAGGGCGAGGCATAATTGACGGCGAAATGACCGGCGAGATCGGCGGGCGTCCTGGGCGTGCCATAGCGCGCGAGATAGTCCGGGCTTGCGACATTGATCAGCCGCAGCGTGCCGAACGGCCGGGCGATCAGGCTGGAATTCTCGAGCGGCCCGACGCGCAGCGCACAGTCGACGCTCTCCTCGATCAGGTGCACCGCCCGGTCGGTCATGCCGAGGTCGATGTCGATGCCGGGGTAGCGCGCCAGGAAGTCCGGCAGAGCCGGCGCCACGATCAGCCGGCCGATGCGGCTCGGCAGGTCGACGCGCAGCCGCCCGGCCGGACCGGTCGTCCCGCGGCGAAACAGGTTCTCCGCCTCCTCCACGTCCTGGATCAGCCGCAGGCAGCGCTCGTAGAAGGCGGCACCATCCTGCGTCGGCGCCACCTTGCGGGTCGTGCGGTGCAGGAGCCTCGTGCCGAGCCGGGTTTCGAGCGCCTGCACCGCCGCCGAGACGGAGGAGCGCGGCAGCCCGAGTGTGTCGGCCGCACGGGTAAAGCTCGCGCTTTCGACGACGCGGGTGAAGATGCGGAAAAGCTCGATCCTGTCCATGCCGGCTCATGCCCATTGTTCGCCTGTCCTGACAAGTCATGTCACGAACGGAGCCTTTATACCAGCGACACGGACGATATTCTCAACCCTGCGATGCCTGTCGCGGCCCCGGTCCCTCTCGCATGGGCAGCGGCAAGGCGCGCGCTATCTGAAACACGGGCGGCCTCATCGCGATGGGCCGCCGGCGCCAGAGGCAGGGTGAGCGTGTGCCACGTTCGGTTCTGATCCCGCCCCTTCAAAGACCGGCCCCGCAGGCGGCCGACAACAGGAGAAACCCAATGGCAGACCACAGCATCAATGGTAAATCCGTTCTCATCGCCGGCGGCGCGAAGAACCTCGGCGGCCTCTTGGCGCGCGATCTCGCCGAACACGGCGCGCGCGGCGTCGCGATCCATTACAACAGCGCCGCCACCAAATCTTCCGCGGACGAGACCGTCGCGGCGATCAAGGCGGCCGGGGCCGCAGCCCACGCCTTCTCGGGCGATCTCACCAGCGCGGCCAATGTCGAAAAGCTCTTCGCCGATGCCAAGGCGGCACTCGGCGGCATCGACATCGCCGTCAACACCGTCGGCAAGGTCTTGAAGAAGCCCTTCGTCGAGATCACCGAGGCCGAATACGACGAGATGAGCGCGGTCAACTCCAAGTCCGCCTTCTTCTTCCTGCGCGAGGCCGGCAGGCACGTCAGCGACAACGGCAAGATCTGCACGCTCGTCACCTCGCTGCTCGGCGCCTTCACGCCCTTCTACGCGGCCTATGCCGGCACCAAGGCGCCGGTCGAGCACTTTACCCGGGCGGCCGCCAAGGAATTCGGCGAACGCGGCATCTCCGTTACCGCCATCGGCCCCGGCCCGATGGATACGCCCTTCTTCTACCCGGCCGAAGGAGCCGACGCCGTCGCCTACCACAAGACCGCTTCTGCCCTCTCGGCCTTCTCCAAGACCGGCCTTACCGACATCGAGGACATCGTCCCCTATATCCGCTTCCTCGTCTCCGACGGCTGGTGGATGACCGGCCAGACGATCCTGGTCAATGGCGGCTACACGACGAAGTAGGACCGCTCGCGCGCTTCCCCCTCGTCCACGTGGTACCGAGGCTGCGCGCCTTCGGAAACGAGGCTCGCGCCTCATCCACTTCGCCCTTCAAAATACCATTGGAATTTTAGACCGTTGTGTAATGTGATGCCGATGTGCGCATGGCGCGTAAACGGTCTCGATGGGTGAAGTTCATGGCGCATAACCGCTTTTTCTGCCGTCACCTGCTCATTGGCCTGGCGCTGCTTCTGGCGGTCGCCCTGCCCGCTTTTGCCCAGACGACGCCACCGCCGATCACCGTCATTCTCACGCCCGGCCAAAGCGCCGCCGAGATCGAGGAAACCCTGCGCGCCGCTGCAAAGGCCGGTGGGCCGGTCACGGTCGAATGGCGCGACGCGGCAAATGAGGCCGCAACGCCGGGCAGCGCCGCTGACAGCAGCCACAGCTCGAAACCGGCTGTCGCCGCGACGCCGGCAGCCGGCACGCCGGAGCGGGCCGCTCCAGACGCGGAGGATTCCTTCGACACCCTTTCCGCCCGGTTTCTCAATGGCTTGCAGATGGGCCTTGCGGGCATATCCGGCATCGCCGGCGTAATGGCTGACGTTGCGGCAGGCATTCGTTCCGAAGGCTGGTCGGTCGTCTCGGTTGCTTCTATCGCCGTGCTCGCGGTCGCCGCCGGGCTTGCCACCGCCTTCGCCGGCCGCTTTCTCATCCATCGGCTGTTCGGCGCCTCTTTCGAATGCGTCGACCTGCTGCATCGCATGCGCGCCTCCTTGATCCGGCTCGGCTTCGATATCGCCTATCTCGTGATCATCGCCACGGTCGCCCATACCCTTGCTCGCCTGTTCCTGACGCCGGGCACGGCCTCTGCCGAGCTTGCCCATGCCCTGATCACCATCGCCGTCGTCTCGGCCGTCTATGCCGTCGGCGCCCGCTTCCTCTTTGCGCCGACGCGACCCGAGATCCGCCTGCTCGACATCGCCCATCCACGCTTCCACGCCACGATGCTCGCCGCCTATGGCGCGCTCGGCGCCGTCGTCGGCGCCAGCCTGCGCTTTGCCCATCAGCGCGGGCTGGAGCTTGCCGCCACCGACGGCTGGCTGCTGATCGGCATCACCATCCTGACGCTCATCAAGCTCTACTGGTTCATCGGCGGCGCGGGTGATATCCGCGCGCTCTTTGCCGGCGAGAACCCTGGCCCGGTGCGCCGCGCCATCGCCTTCGGCGTGCCGGAGTTTTATGCCCTGAGCGCGATCGTGCTCTGGCTGATGACCGTCATCGTCGCCGGCAGCCCGAACAGCGCGGCCTGGAGCTTTGCCGGCGGCACCACGCAGATCATCCTGCTTGCGCTGCCGATCCTTGCCTTCGGCATCCATTCGCTCGCCGGTGCCGCCGCCGAGCGCCGCCGCACGCCCGCCTCCTCCAGGCTGCGGCGATCTCAGGCAGTATCCAGACGGCGCTCGCCGGCGCGACCTGGCTGATCGGCCTGCACATCATCGTCGCGCTCTGGCGCCCGGTGATGGTCCAGGACGACACCGCCGCCGCCGTCGGATGGATCGTCATTCTCGAGCGCATCAGCCTTGCGGTCGTGGCTGCCTGGGTGATCTGCAGCTTCCTCTGGCGGAGCTTCGAAGCCTTCGCTCCGTCAGCCCGCGTGGCGTTGCCCGGCGACAGCGAGGACGAGACGGTGATCCATCAGGCAAGCCGGCTCTCGACCATCCTGCCGCTGATCCGCAACCTGATCTTCGGTGGCATCTTCGCCGTCACCAGCCTCATCATCCTCTCCGCACTCGGCATCAATATCGCGCCGCTGCTGGCCGGTTTCGGCGTGCTTGGTCTTGCCCTTTCCTTCGGCTCGCAGACGCTGGTGAAGGACGTCGTCTCCGGCATCTTCTTCATCGCCGATGACGCCTTCCGCGTCGGCGAATATGTCGATACCGGCAAGCTCAAGGGTACGGTCGAGCGCATCTCGCTGCGTTCGCTGCGGCTGCGCCACCAGAACGGCCAGATCCATACGGTTCCCTACGGCCAGCTCCAGGCGGTGACCAATTACAGCCGCGACTGGAGCACGGTGAAGTTCGAGCTGAAATTCGAGCGCGACGCCGATCTCGAAAAGATCCGCAAGACCATCAAGAAGGTCGGCCTCGCCATGCTGGAGGATCCGGAGATCGGCGGCGAATTCCTCGTGCCCTTGAAGATGCAGGGCATTCAGGACGTCACCGAAAACTCACTCGTCGTGCGGCTGAAATTCACCGCGCGCCCCGGCAACCCCAGCATCCTCCAGCGCGAGTCAATGAAGCGACTGCTCCCGGCGTTGCGCGAAGCCGGCCTCGACCTCGCCTCCAACGCCGTCACCGTGCGCTCCGGTGCTGCAGGAGCGGCGGAAGCCGAGGCTGCGGCGGCAAATCTGGCGCTGGCGAAGAAGCCGGTGGCACCGGAAGCAGCAGACGCGGAAGGGTAACGATCAATCCGGCGCGACAAGTAAAAAGAGCAGCAGACGGCCAACACCCGCTACAGTTTTGACATCATTGTTGGATTACCTCAAGCGCACAGACGAGGCTCAGGCGCTGCAGCACGCTGCAGCACGCTGCCGACGCTGCCATGTTGCCGCTGCCACCGAGGATGTTGCCTGATGCAATCCATGCGCCTCGCCCCGTCTGCTCTTGCCCCATCTGCTTTTGCCCTGTCTGCGCTTGCCCTTTCGCTTCTGCCCTTGGCCACCGTCCACGCCGAACCGCCCACCTACGCGCTGCACTATGCGCTGATGCTGGACGGTGAGGATCCCGTGGCAGGCGAGGTCGCCTGTGTCGTCGGGGAACCGTGCGAGTTCACGCCGTCCCCCGAAAGCAAGATGACCTTCAAGCTGAGCAGGCGGAGAAACGAAATTGAGATCACCTGCCCCGAGCGTGACTGCTCGCTTGGCTATGGCGAACGCCGAACATATTGCGGCCCCTGCGAGGAAGTCGACATCTTCGAGGGTCGCGACTATGGCGGCGTCGCAATCGAGTTGGTGCTGCGCAGCTACCCGCGGCTCGGCACGCTGCTGTTGCGCTACCAGACACAGTAACGACCTGCAGAACGATCGCCTGACGCTTCTCATCGCGGCCGGGCTCCTCACCACGACAGGCGTGCTTGCGAAGCTGCCGGGCATCGCGGTTGTCGTGCCGATGACCTACGCGACCTTCGCCATCCTGCAGCGGCGCGGCAGGCTCGGCCTTGGCCGCCTCCTAGCAAGCCTGCCGGTCGCCCTTGCCGCCGGGGCGCTCATCCTCGGCTATTACTGGTGGGCGCACTATCTCGGCACCAACTATCCGCCTTACCATGTCGCCGGCAGCGGCTACCTCTGGCGCGACGGGCTTTCGAGGTTCCTCGACGAAGCCTTCTACATCCCCGCCACCTGGAAGATCGCCAGCAACTGGCTCTTCACCCTGCCGGTGGTGGTGCTGACAGGTATCGCGCTCTTGACCGCACCGCCGGCGGCAAGCGATGCGGAGACGAAGGCGGGGCCCCGTCGTGCACCCTGGTTCTTCCATGTCTGGCTCCTGGGTGCGGCCATCGTCTATGTGCTTGCCGCTCGCGAGATCAAGACCAACCCCTGGAACTTCCATATCTTCAACGTGGCCGTCGCGGCCCTTGCCGGCAGCGGGCTGGTCCTGCTGGTCAGCATTGGCCGCGAACGCGGGTTCCTCACGCGTGCGCTGCGGCTTACGGCGATCGCCGCCGTCGTCGTCTTCGGCGGCAGCATCCCCGGCCTCACGCTGATGAAGACGCCCTATGCCGACCACGGCGAAGAGCTCGGCATGAAGCTCAGCGAACTCAGCCACCCCGGCGAGCTCGTCATCACCGCAACGCCGACGATCGGCGATCCCGTCGCGATCTATTACAGCCGCCACCGCGGCTGGGTCTTCCCGCCCGGCGGCGGCGAGACCGAATGGTCGATGCTGCTGGAGGACGACGCGGCGATCGCGGCGCTGGAGGACCTGCGCGCCCGCAACGCCACCTGGTTCGGCATCACCAAAAACGCCCGCGACATGCAGCGGCGCAAGTTCCTGGAATACAACAGGGGCCTGATCGCCCATCTCGACCGGACGGCCGAGCGCGTCGTCGACGACGACACGCTGCTGATCTACCGGCTGACGCCGCGGGTGAATGCAGCGTCGAATTGAGGGACCCGACTGCGGAGCGGCCGCCGCCCGCATTGGTGCACGGCGCGGCATATCGCATCTGCCATGATGGGTAGCTCCCGGTTAACGCGGCCCCTCACCCTGACCCTCTCCCCGCCTGCGGGGAGAGGGAATGGCGCGCGCAGCTCCCACCTCTCCTTTCCACGGCCTCTTGCAAACGGTAACAAGACGCCGAGCGTGCTCCCTCAAAGTATCCTGCGGCTGCAAGCGAGCAAAGGAACCGGTGAGCGTGCCACAGTGTACCTTCTCCCCGTGACGACGGGGAGAAGGTGGCCGGCAGGCCGGATGAGGGGCCCAACAAAAACGCCATGCACCCGGATGAGCGCATGGCGTCCTGTTCTGGAAGCAACGCCCCTCGAGGCGATGAACCTTACTGCAGCGTCCGGATCGGGGCCGGTGCGGGCTGGCCGGCGGCTGCACCCGCGGCGTTGTTGGCCGAACGGGCGGAGTCGAGGCCGGTCGCGACGACGGAGACGCGGAAGGTGCCGTCGAGCGTGCGGTCGAAGATCGAGCCGACGACGATGTCGGCCTCGTCATAGACCTCTTCGCGGATGCGGGTCGCAGCCTCGTCCACCTCGAACAGCGTCATGTCCATGCCGCCGGAGATCGAGATCAAGACACCCTTGGCGCCGCGCATCGACACTTCGTCGAGCAGCGGATTGGCGATCGCCGCTTCCGCCGCCTTCAGCGCCCGGCCCTCGCCGGTTGCCTCGCCGGTGCCCATCATCGCCCGGCCCATGCCCTTCATCACCGATTTCACGTCGGCGAAGTCGAGGTTGATCAGGCCTTCCTTGACGATCAGGTCGGTGATGCAGCCGACGCCGGAATAGAGCACCCGGTCGGCGATCACGAAGGCATCGGCAAAGGTGGTCTTGGCGTCGGCAATGCGGAAGAGGTTCTGGTTGGGAATGACGATCACGGTGTCGGCCGCCTCACGCAGCCGCTCGATGCCCTGCTCGGCCGTTTCCATGCGGCGCTTGCCCTCGAAGCTGAAGGGCTTGGTGACGACGCCGACGGTGAGGATGCCGGCCTTGCGCGCCGCTGCCGCGATCACCGGGGCCGCACCCGTGCCCGTGCCGCCGCCCATGCCGGCGGTGACGAAGCACATATGCGTGCCGCCGAGGTGATCCATGATCTCGTCGATCGATTCTTCCGCCGCCGCCCGGCCGACATCCGGCAGCGAACCGGCGCCGAGGCCCTCGGTGACGGCGGCACCGAGCTGGATGATGCGCGACGACTTCGACATGGCGAGCGCCTGCGCGTCCGTGTTGGCCACCACGAAATCGACGCCCTGAAGCCCTTCGTTGATCATGTTGTTGATGGCGTTGCCGCCACCGCCGCCGACCCCGATGACGGTGATCTTCGGGCGCATTTCGGTGATCGTGGGCTTCTTGAAATCGTTCATGGCTTGTCTCCTAGAGCCGACGCCCTGCAGGCGCCGACGGCGGGCGAATCGGGCAGCTATTATTTTAGGAATTGAAAAAAGCCATGGAGAAGGCAAGAAAAAAGGTCGGAACACCTATCCACATAAGTATTTTAGCGGGGCCGCAAAGGCGGTAAATCAGGCTCCGGACTTCGGCGGCAGAGTGAATAAATCCGCCGAGCAATCAAAGCTTTAGTCTCCGCGTCTGCCCCTCACCCTAACCCTCTCCCCGCAGGCGGGGAGAGGGGACGAGGACGACGGCTGTCTCGCGACCTGCGGTCTTTTGTCAAAGGCGCAGCGACTGCGAACGGTCGACGTGGAACGAGCGGGTGCCGCGAATCTCCTTCTCCCCGCCTGCGGGGAGAAGGTGGCCGGCAGGCCGGATGAGGGGCGGATCTCGACATGGCAAACATCGAAAAGCGCCGCCTCACCCGCAAGCCGCGATCTACGCCTCAAAACTCGGTCGCGAGCGCACCCGCTCCAGCCAGCGCTGGACATTCTTCGCCGAGGCCGGGATCTCCATGCCGAAGACATCGCAGAGCCAGGCGGTGACGCCGGCGGTGATGTCGGCGATCGAGAAGTCGTCGCCGGCGAGATACGGCCGTCCGTCCGAAAGCTCGTCGTCGAGCCAGCCCCATTTCTTCGGCACCGCCAGCCGCTCGGTCTCGGCAAAGGCCGGAAACTGCGTCAGCCGCTCGGCAAAGAAGGCATCCGAATGCAGCGCCACATTGCCGACGGTGCCGAGGATCACCAGCTCGGCGCGCCGGTTCCACATCTCCACCTTGGCGCGGCTGACGGCATCATGGCCGAAGAGCTGCGGCTCGCGCTTCGTCTCCTCGAGATAGCGGCAGATCGCAACGCTCTCGGTGATGATCGTGCCGTCGTCGAGCTCCAGCACCGGGATCTGCCCGAGCGAATTGACCGCCAGGAACTCCGGCGCCCGGTGCTCACCCTTGGCGAAGTCGACATTCACCATCGGCAGCGAGATCCCCTTCTCCGCCATGAAGATGCGCACGCGATACGAATTCGGTCCTATGCCTTGATAGAGCTTCATCTGATCCTCCTGTCGATGAGGCCACCCGCCTCGTTTCTCCTCAACCGCACTTCAAGCGGAATACTGATTGTTTATAGCAACCGGTTTCATTTAACTCAATGGTTTATTTCGCTACAGCCGAAATCTTGATTGTGGTCGAGTTTCCCATTGCTGCGGGCAAAGTAGAAGCGAAACGCTTCAAGAGTTCGGGATCAGTCGCCGGCCGGCAAGAGGTGGGCGTCCACCCAATCGGCAAGCTCCGCCTCCCCCATCTGACCATCGGCGACGGCCCAAATGACGTCGCGCATGTCCTTCTGGCTGGCATCGAGCCTGTAGCCAAGAATAAGCAGCTGCATCGCGAGCGCGAAGAGGGCCGCGCGCTTGTTGCCGTCGAAAGCCATGCGCCTTGGCAATGCCAACGCACACCGCAGCCGCCAGCCTCCCGGCCGTGACCCCGTCCTCATAGTGTGCAATGTTGACCGGACGAGCGATGGCGCCCCGAATTGCCCCCTCATCTCGGATGCCGGACACGCCGCCGTGCCGCTTGATGGTCAGGTCATGCGCCTGCACCAAGGCATCAAAGGATATTGGCCTCATTCGGCGAGTTCGGCGAGCGTCCAATCAAAGCGGGCGAACACGTCTTCGGCCGCTTTCAGCGAGATGTCGTAGGTTTCATCATCGCTCGTTGCCACACGCGGTTGTTCCTGTTTGACGACGACCGTTTGTGGCCGCAAGTTCGAGGCGGGCCGCGAAGATCCGACTACGGATTGAGAAATAACTTCGCTATTGTACTTTAGTCGTTCGTGAAAAATGCCGTCCTTGTCGCGGTAAAGCTCACGCTTCATCGCGGCATCAGCAACTCTTCCCGTTGTCTTCCTGACATTCTTGACCATAGCTACGATATAGCATTTGGAAGTGGCGTTTCCAAGGAGGCGCAACCATCGCCCTCTATAACCGCCAGCCCCGGCTCAGCACGAAGCGCGCCGTCTCCCCCGGCTTCATCGCCACGTCGCCATAAGCTTTCAGCACCTGCCCGTCGGGCAGCGCCAGCGTCAGCGCAAAGCGCTCGCCCTCGAACACACAGGAGATGACCCGAAACGCCATCCCCTCGCCGTCGCGGCGCACATGTTCCGGCCGCACGAGCACGTCGCGAACTGGCACGTCGCGAAGCGCCCCATTGCCCCCACCCGCCTCGCCGATGCCGCCGAGGGCGGCCCGCAGCATCGACCACTCCAGCGCTCTCGGCGCCCCCTCCGGCACGGCCAGCTTGAGGACCGAGCCGCGGCCGATCAGGCGGCCGACGACGGCGCCTTCGGGCCTTGCGTAGATTTCGGCGGGTGGCGCCATCTGCATCAGCCGCCCCTCGTGCATGACCGCGACGTCGGTCGCGAGCGCCATCGCCTCCGCCTGGTCGTGCGTCACATAGATCATCGTCGCGCCGGAGCGCTCGTGGAAGATGCGGAAGGTTTCCTCCATCGACTTGCGCAGATGCTGGTCGAGATTGGCGAGCGGCTCGTCGAGCAGCACCACGTCCGGCGAGGTCACCAGGCAGCGGGCGAGCGCCACGCGCTGCCGTTGCCCGCCGGAAAGGGCTGCCGGCCGGCGTTCGGCATAATCGGTGAGTTTCACCAGTGCCAGCGCCTCGCGGACGCGCTTTCGCCAAGTCTCGCCGGAAATACCGCGCACCTTCAGGGGATAGCCGACATTCTCCGCCACCGTCATATGCGGCCAGAGCGCATAGGACTGGAACACCATCGCCATGTTGCGCCGCTCCGGCGGAAGCGACCGCGACGCGTCGGAGAGCCGCCTTTCGCCGAAATCGATCGAGCCGTCGCTTGGGCGCTCGAAGCCGGCGATCATCCTGAGCACCGTCGTCTTGCCGCAGCCGGATGGCCCGAGCAGCGCCAGGAAGCCGCCTTCCCGCACCGTCAGCGACACATCGGAAACCGCCGGCCGGCCGCCGCCGAAATGCTTGGTGAGGTGGTTGAGGATCAGTTGCGCCACGGCAGCACGCCCTCCGGAAGATATTTCGCGAGCGCCTCGAGCGCGGCCATCAGGAGAACGACCATCACCACGACGAGCACCGAGAGCGCTGCGGCAAGGTCCGACGAGCCGCTGTCGTCGAGATTGAAGATGGCGACACCGAGCGTCTGCGTCCCGGCCGACCAGAGCAGCGCCGAGACCGTCAGTTCGTTGGCGGCAATCAGGAAGACGAGGATGATCGCAGCCCCCGCCGCCGGCGCCACCAGGGGCAGGATCACGTCGCCCATGCGCCTGAGGAACCCGGCGCCCGAGAGCCGTGCGGCCTCTTCGAGCGAAGGGTCCATCTGCAGGAAGGCGCTCATCACGGGCTTGAGGCTGACGGCCAGGAACGAGGAGAAATAGGCGACCAGGATGATCCAGATCGTGCCGTAGAGCGAGACGTCGAGGAGAGGCAGCGGCGCGGCAAAAGTGAGGATGAAGGCGACGGCCAGCACGATACCCGGCAGCGCATAGGGGATTTCGATCAGGATGCCGAGCGCATCGGCAAGCCACCCCTTGCGCCGGGTCATCAGATAGGCCGCAGGCACCGAAACGGCGAGCAGGCCGAACGCCGAAGCGGTGGCGAGGAACATCGAATTGGCGAATGCTTTCAGCGTCATCGACTGGCGGAAGAGGATTTCTTCGTAAGCCCTGAGCGAGACCGTCTGAAGATTGAGCGGCACGCCATAGGCCGGCACCAGCGAGCTCGCGACAAGCGCCGCGAGCGGCGCCACCAGCACGAAGAACAGGATCGCCACCAGCGCCAGCTCGACGATCGAGCGGAAGCGGCCGAGCGAGAAGGCGGCATTCGCGCCCGAGAGGCCGATGATGCGATAGTCCCGGCCGGAAAGCGCCCGCTGCTGCAGGATCAGCCCGGCCGCGGCAATCACGGCGATCAGGCTGGATAAAACCGCGATCTCGCCGAAAGTGCCGGCGCCGAAGCTCGCAAGCCGCGTATAGATCAGGGTCGGCAGCACCTCGATCCCGGCGGGAATGCCGAGGATCGCGGGTATGCCGAAATTGCCGACGCCGGAAACGAAGGCGATCGCAGCACCAGCAATCAACCCCGGCAGCGAGAGCGGCGCAACGATGTCACGGAAGACGCGAAACGGCGTGGCGCCCGCAAGCCGCGCCGCCTCCACCCCGTCACGCGGGGAAGCAGAGAGCCCGGCTTTGAGCGCCAGGAAAACGAGCGGCGCATGCTGGACGCCGAGCAGCAACGAAATACCTGACAGCGAATAGAGCGGCTGCGGGCTGCCGAGCGGCGGCGCGAGCCCGAGCGTCTTTAAGAGCGGGCTTGCCGGCCCGGTCATCTCCACCCAGGCAAGTGCCGTCACCTGCGGCGGGATCATCATCGGCAGCATGAAGGCGAAGCTCAAGGCCAGCTTGCCGCGCACATCCGTCAGCGCCACCGAGAAGGCAAAGAGCGCGCCGATGACGACGGAGACGACCATGCCGCCGGTCGCCGTTATCAGCGTATTGCGGATCGCCGCGAAGGTTGCAGGCTCGGTGAGCACGCCGATCGACCGACCCGAGACGAGCCCCGCAAAGCCGGCCTTCGCCAGGCTGATCAGCGGCAGCAGGCAGAGCAGAAACAGGCAGGCGATAACGAAGGGCGCCAGCCAGCGCGGCTCGTCGGCGGGGCTGACGCCTGCCCTCGCCCGCACCTGCGGCATGCGTGTCGCCCGGCCTTGAAAGGGAAAGCGCAGCCAGCGGGACCGGCTGCGCAGGTTTTTGCGTTCGAGCATTCCCGATCAGTTCGTGCCGAAGATGCCGGAGAAGGTTTTGAGGTCCGCGTCGGAATTCTTCACCGCTTCAGCGGCGTTCACCGGCAGCACCTTGATCGTCTCGCGCGCCGGATAGCCTTCCGGCAGCGCCACGCCGTTGCGGGCCGGAATATAGCCCATCTTCGCCGCCGTCTTCTGGCCCTCCTCGGACAGCAGGAAGTCGACGAACTTCTTCGCGGCGTCGGCATTCTTGGCGGTCTTCAGGATGCCGACCGGCTCGGTCACGGCCGAAACGCCCTCGGCCGGGAAGACGAATTCCACCGGCGCGCCCTTGGCTTTCTCGCGGATCGCCATGAAGTCGACGAGCATGCCATAGGCCTTCTCGCCGGTCGCCACCGCCTTCAGCACGCCGCCATTGCCGCCGGCGGCCGTCGCGCCGTTTGCCGCAAGCGCCTTGTAGTAATCCCAACCGAGGCCGTCGATGCCGGTCAGCGTCTGCGCATGGATCAGCGCCGCACCCGAGGTCAGCGGGCTCGGCATGCTGACGAGGCCCTTGGCTTCCGGCTTTGCGAGATCCTGCCAGCCCGCGGGCTTCATCGCGGCGGACGTATTGTAGACGATGCCGGTGGTGATCATCTTGGTGGAGTAGTAGGCGCCGTCGGCATCATAGAGCGAGGCGTCGTAGCTCGCCGCTTCCGGCGACTTGTAGTTTTCCAGATGCCCGGCTTCCTTCAGCCGCTGCATCGTCACCGTGTCGGCGATCAAGAGCACGTCGGCAACCGGATTGCCGGCCTCGATCTCGGCCATCAGCTTGGCCATGATCTTCGTCGTCCCCTCGCGCACCCATTCCACCTCGATGCCCGGATTGGCCGCCTGGAATGCGTCGACGGTCGCCTGCGCATCCTCGTTCGGCTGGCTGGTATAGAGCACCAGGTTTTCGGCGTAAGCGGCGGTCGAAAGCAAACCTGCGGCAAGCGCGCCGGCAAGGACGGAAACGAGCGATTTCATGAATATACCCTCGTGTTGAAACTGGCGCCGAGGGATAGAGCCGCCTTTTTACAGGGGTGTGACAGGCCGAACCGCATGCGGCCCGTCTTGCTCCCTCACCGGGAAAACGCAAGCTACCTTGACAAAACTTGCAGGCCGAGAAAGCTTGCACGGCATGCGTGTGGAGGGACTGCCGTGGACACTTTTCTGAAAATTGCCGGAGCAGTGGTCGTCGTCGTATCGCTGGCCTTCGCGCTGCAGGCAACCGTGCCGTATTTCGGCTGGATGGGCGTTCTCCTTGCCCTGCAGTCGGCATCGCCTGGCATCGGCGCAGGCATCGCGCTTGCGGCCTTCGGCTCGTTGCTCGGACAGCTCAAGAAAATCCGCCTCGCCACCGAGCGCCAGGCCGATCTGTTTCAGTCCATCTTGGAACACCGCAGCCAGCCTTCCGCCGAATAGGCGCGAGCCCGTCGCAAAGGTTTCCGTAAAAAATTTCGCGCCGATGTCACACCGGCCATAGCTCGCTCGTCATGGTATCGGAACCAACGAAAGGAAACGGAACCATGACTGCCAAGATCGACCTTTTCGCCGCTGCCCCCGCACTGATGAAGAACTGGATGGGCACATCCGTCGCCGTTGCCGCGAGCCTCGACCAGACCATCATCGAGCTCGTGAAGATCCGCGCCTCGCAGATCAACGGCTGCGCCAACTGCATCAACATGCACACGCAGGAAGCCCGCGAGAAGGGCGAAACCGAGCAGCGCCTCTATCTGCTTTCGGCCTGGCGCGAGGCCCCCTGCTATTCCGATCGCGAACGCGCCGCGCTAGGCTGGACCGAGGCGCTGACCAGGCTTTCGGAAGGCCACGCCCACGAAAAGGCCTACGAAGCGCTGAAGCAACATTTCACCGAGGAGGAACAGGTGAAGCTCACGCTGATGATCAACGTCATCAATGGCTGGAACCGTCTTGCGGTCGGCTTCGGCCTCTGGGTCGAGCCGGCGGAAGCCAAGGCCGCGCAGGCCGCTGCCTGATGGCGACGAGCTCCAACGAGGACGCAGCGGCGGCTTTCGACCCGCTGCGTCCGAAGCTCATTCGCGTCGCCTACCGCATGCTCGGCTCGGTCGCCGATGCGGAGGACATGGTGCAGGAGGCCTTCATCCGCTGGATGGGGGCCGACCGCACGGCAGTGCGCGAGCCCGAAGCGTTCCTGCGCCGCACGGTGACCAGGCTCTGCCTCGATCAGTTGAAATCCGCCCGCCTGAAGCGCGAGACCTATGTCGGCCCCTGGCTTCCCGATCCCGTCGTCGAGGAGGAGCCGGAGGATGACGTCACGCTCCCCCTGATGCTGGCGCTCGAGCGGCTTTCGCCGCTGGAGCGCGCCGCCTTCCTGCTGCACGACGTCTTCGGCTTGAGCTTCGACGAAGTGGCCACCACGATCGAGCGCGACGCGGCCGCCTGCCGCCAGCTTGCGGCCCGGGCCCGCACCCATGTGCGCGAGGAACGGCCGCGCTTCCGGATCGAGCAGCAGCGCGGCCTCGAAATCGCCAATGCCTTCTTCGCGGCATCCCGCAGCGGCGACATGAAGACCCTCGGCGCCATGCTGGCGGCCGATGTCAGCATCCATTCCGATGGCGGCGGCAAGCGCCCGGCGGCGATGCGGCCGATCCTCGGCTTCGACGCCGTGATGAAGGTGCACGAACAACTCGCCGCCCTCTTCGCCAAACATGGCTCGACTCTGGTGCGCGCCGGCTTCATCAACGGCCTGCCCGGCTTCGTCACTCGGGAAGCCGATGGCGAGCTGCAGTCGACCGCGCTGGAGATCGCGGACGGCAAGGTCGTGGCGATCTACGTGGTGCGCAATCCGGACAAGCTTGCGCATCTGCATTAGGTCCGGGATTGGCCGGCGCATTGAGCCGCCGACAGACTGGCGAGCATTGTTTGTAGGCCCGCAAGGGAAGCTGGTGCGTCAGCCAAGATCTCCATCATTCCTGTGCTTGTCACACGAATCCCTAGCAGTTCCGATGGAACTGCGGACCAGCCCAAGTCTTTGGGCTGAAAGGTTCTTTTGACCCGACGGACGTCGGGTCGCTCACATCCCCGCCACAGGGACGAGGATGAGGGAGATTGGGATTCCCGCTCGCCAGAAGGCATCTTCGGCTCAGCAGGCTGCCAGCGATCCCGCGCGAACTAGGCCGCCCGCTCGCGCTCAATTCCCGCGCTCGCCGGAATCCGCGCGATCACCTTGATCTCGAAATCGAAGCCGGCGAGCCAGTTGACGCCGATGGCGGTCCAGTTCGGATAGGGCTTTTCGGAGAAGATCCGGTTCTTGACGGCCATGATCGTCTCGAACTGGTTTTCCGGGTCGGTGTGGAAGGTCGTGACGTCGACAATGTCGTCGAAACTGCAGCCGGCCGCCTGCAGCGTTGCCCCGAGATTGTCGAAGGCACGCTCGACCTGGCGGGCGAAATCCGGCTCGGGCGTGCCGTCCTCGCGGCTGCCGACCTGGCCGGAGACGAACAGCAGGTCCTCGGAGCGGATCGCGGCGGAATAGCCGTGTGCCTCGTAGAGCGCGTGGCGGTTGGCGGGAAAGATTGCGTCGCGTGAAGTCATCGGTCTGGTCCTTTTCTTGAAATCCAGGGCGCAGAAACGGGCGAGCGCTGCCCGATCAGGCAGAGCTTCACAACACCCGCTCCATTTGATATACGCCGCGTATATGAACTAACCAAATACGACGCGTATGTCAAATTCATATACGTGCCGTATATGAGATTGAGGACCGCATGGCCAGACGCCGCCAAGAGACGATGGAAGAGAACCGCACCAAGCTGATCGCGGCGGGCCGCAAAGCCTTCGCGAAAAAGGGCTATGCCGCCGCCTCGATGGATGAACTCACTGCCGATGTCGGCCTGACGCGTGGCGCGCTCTACCACAATTTCGGCGACAAGCGCGGGCTGCTCGCCGCCGTGGTCAACCAGATCGACAGCGAAATGGCCGCGCGCGCCAAGGAGATCGGCAGCGGCAGCGAAGACGGCTGGCAGGCGATGCTCGCCGAAGGCACCGCCTATATCGAGATGGCGCTCGATCCGGAGGTGCAGCGGATCGTGCTGCTCGACGGGCCCGCCGTGCTCGGCGACCCCTCGAAATGGCCGAGCCAGAACAGTTGCCTGCTGGCGACGCGGCAGACCGTCGAGCGCCTGCTCGAAAAGGGCATCCTGAAACCCGTCGACCCGGAAGCCGCGGCAAGGCTCTTGAGCGGCGCCGCTCTCAACGCCGCTCTCTGGGTGGCTGCCAGCGACGATCCGAAGGCGGTGCTGCCGAAGGCGATCGACGCCTTCCGGTCGATGGTTTCCGGCTTTCTGGCCGAACGCTGAAGCGTCCGCGCGTCTCGCACAGGATGCGCTCGACCCAGCGCCCCCACGACCTCCCTTCATCGAGAAAGCCGTAACAGGCTTTCGGCGTTGCGCCGGAATGACGCTTGCACAAATGCGGTCCATATCGGCTCTGCAACTTCAGTAATCGGTCAAACTTGGCCTTCTTGACCGCATCGAGATTTGACGATACTGCTGCTCGTGAGGTACGTACCTCATTGATGAAGCGCGCATCGGAAACGTTGAGAAACTGGGGCGCTGGCTAGGGAATCCCGAGGAACTGACTGATCAAGCCAATTTCGAAAGGCAGGACAATGAAGGGGCTCAAGCTCAATGAAGAATTCACGATAACGGATGAACAATCTCTCAGAAGTCTTTTTGATGCGACACATGGTCTGGCAATACTGAAATGTCAGGACACTCTCGGGGAACACGCGCAAGAGTTTATTAGGCGCTCGCCCTTCTTGTGCATCGGCACACAAAATCTGGATGGAAAAGCAGACGTCAGTCCCCGCGGCGACCCTGTCGGTTTTGTCAAAATCCTGGATGAGCATACGCTGGCGATACCCGACCGTCCGGGCAACAACCGCCTCGACAGCCTGGTCAATATCATCGCCAATCCGAGCGTCGGGCTGCTGTTCATCATCCCGGGGTTTGACGATACGTTACGCGTGAATGGGCAGGCCACTCTGGTAAATGACCCCGAACTTCTGAAGACCATGGTTGTCAACGATCGCGCGCCTAAACTCGCGATCGTGGTTAGGGTGAGTGAGGTTTTCATGCACTGCGCCAAGGCCTTCCGGCGCTCTCATTTGTGGAGCCCGGATCATTTCCAAGATCGGGCCGAGATGCCGTCGCTCGTAAAAATCATTCTGGACGAAACAACTGGCGCACCCACGGATAAGGAAGAGATGCGCAAAATGGACGACGATCTGGAAGAGGATTATCGCAGAACGCTTTACTAGAGCGTCCTGCTTTCAAGTGGAATCACTTGAAGGCGGAAAGATGCTCTAGAATCAATGTTCTAGAGTGTCCTCAAAGCGTTCATATGAACGCACCGCGCTCTAGCTGGCCCTCTCACCCACGAGCTCCCAGAGGTCGACCTTCTCGTGGCGCCCCTTCACCGGTATGAGCCCGATCGCCCGGAAGGCAAAGGCATCGCCAACGGCGTCGCGCACGGCGCCGCTGACGAGGATCGTTGTGCCGAACTCCTTGTTCAATCCTTCGAGCCTCGAGGCGACGTTGATCGTGTCGCCCATGGCGGTGTATTGCTGGCGCGAGATCGCGCCGAAGCTGCCGACGACGGCCGGGCCGGTATGCAGGCCGAAGCGGGTGAACAATTCCGGTCGCCCGCTCCGGCGGTTGGCCTCGTTCAGACGGTCGACCGCCGCCTTCATCGCGAGCGCTGAGCGACAGCCGTTTTCCGCATGCCGCGGATCCGCAACGGGTGCGTTCCACATGGCGAACAGGGAGTCGCCGAGATATTGCACCACCGTGCCGGCATGCGCTTCGGCAATCCCGTTCAGCTCCTCGAAATAGGCGGAGAGGATGTCCACCACGTCCTCGGGCGAATGCCGCTCGGATATGGTGGTAAAGTCGCGGATGTCGGTGAAAAGCACCGTCACCTCCTGCCGCGCCGCCTTGGCGACCGCCTCCCCGCGTGGATTGACGATCCGCCGCACCACTTCGCGCGGCACGTAGAGCGCAAACTGGCGGATGGCATGGCGGCTGGCGGCCAGTGCGCCGGCCAGCGTGTTGATCTCGGTGATAAAGGAATGCGGCGTCCCCTTCCCGGCAAAGTTCAGATCGCCGATCCGCCGCGCCTCGTCCGCCAGCCGGTAGAGCGTGCGGCTGATCACGCGCGACAGCAGGACCGACCCGACGACGCCAGCCACCAGCAGGCTGGCAGCAATCAGGAGGTTGCGGATGAGCAGCCGGTTCGCCTGGGCCACAAGGTCCTGCAGCGGCACGACGATTGCGACCGAGCTGCCTTTGAACAGGCCGGAAACGCTGACCGGCGCCATCTGGATCAGATAGCGCTCCCCGGCGAGATCGGTTTCGGCAAGCCCTCCGCCCGCATAGGCTGCCTTCTTGCGCAGCCGGGCGACGACGTCGAGGCTCGGATCGAGGCTTAGCATGTTGGCCCCGCCGCCGCCCGACCACGCGCCGAGAATCGTGCTCATGAGCGCCGGGTCGGAATGGGCCACGAGCCTGTCATCGCTGCCGATGACATAGGACCTCGCCCGCGGCGAAATCTGCCGCGCATCGAGCAGGCGGCTGACCGTCTGCAGGTGAATGTTGGTGCCGACAACGATGCTGCTGGCCCCCTTCAAGGGGGTTGCCAAAGCCAGGGTCGGCACCTTGAGGGTTCCGGTGACATAGGGTCCGACGGAAACCGGCTCGCCGCTTCGCAGCGCCGCCTGGTACCAGGGGCTCTGCCGCGGATCGAAATTCGTCCGCTCGAACGGGCGCTCGCCGATCGGACGCGCTTCGCCATCGAGAAACCGGAGCGTCGACACGAGGCCAACGCTCTGCCCATGGGCAAGCACCCGCACGGCAAACGCGGTGCCCGCCGGCGCGCGGAGGCTCTGGCGGACATAGTCCCTCTCCGTGTTGATCACCTGCAGGTAGGAGCCGTCGGGATAGCCCGCATAGATGCTCGTCGCGTTGGAAACGCTTCTGAGCACTTCCAGGAAGAACTGTGTCTTCGGCTCCAGGTCTCCGGGCGGCGCGACGGCAAGCTGCGGCACCGTGGAGGCAAGCGCAACCGCCTCCTGGCCGCCCTCTAGCGCATTCCGGTATCCTTCGATCAGCCGCAGGCTCATCTCCCGCATGTGCTTCTCGCCGGCGAGGATCGCCGCCTGCCGCCCTTGGCTGAACGCCATCCAGATGATCGGCGTCGCCGTTAGAAGCAACAGCGCGACGACGAGCACGCTGAGATGCACTCTGAGAGGTTTGGACCAGTTCACGCGATTCCCCCAAAAACGCGACTGAGTTTCGGGGAACCTAGCACCTGCCCGCGTCGGCAGGAATGCGCAATCTTTCAAAGAAATAGGCCATTTCATCGAATAGCATGGACAATGAAATGGCCCGGCATTCGGCAGGTGACCCGCAGCGGAAAACGCCGCCCGTTCAGGTCTAGAGCATCCGCTCTCAAGTGGAACCACTGGAAGCGGAAAGATGCTCTAGAAACAAAGTGCTAGAGCGACCTTAGTGCGTTCATAAGAACGCACGGCGCTCTAGTTCAACGGGATGGCATTGCCGTCCTTGCTTGCCTGATAGGCGGCCGAGAGTTCGTCATATTTGGCGCGGATCGCATCGGCGCGGGACTTCAGTTCGTTGCGCTGCGGCTCGGGCAGGCCATCGATCAGGGCGTGGATCGACTGGCCCTTCCAGAACGCATTCGTCCGGTTGTAGCCGCCGGGCTCCAGCGTGAAGACCTCCTTCAGGATCTTGAGATCGTGAGGGATGGAGAAGGAGTCGCGGGAATCCTCATGGCTGAAGAAGTAATAGAAATTGTCGAAGCCCGCCCAGGTGATCGCCGACAGGCACATCGAGCAGGGCTCGTGCGTGGAGAGGAAGATGAGGTCGCGGCTATCCGGCCGCGCGCTGCCTTCGATCTCGTAGAAGCGCTTCAGCGTGTGCACTTCGCCGTGCCAGAGCGGGTTTTCCGTCTCGTTGTTGGTCTCGACGAGCACGGTCGAAAGATCGGACTTGCACATGAGTGCCGCGCCGAAGATCTTGTTGCCGGCGGCAACGCCCGCTTCCGTTGCCGGGATGATGCCGCGCTCCATGGCGCCGAGCAGCGCGTCGAGGAGTTGGTAGTTGTCGGTTCCTTGTGTCATTCCCAATGTCCTTTTGTTGGGTTTTCAATCAACGCCAGGAAAAACAGGAAGCGGCTTCCTGCCCGGAATGGCGGGTTTCAAAGCAATCCCAGGAAAAGTGCGAAGCGGTTTTCCGTCCGGGATTGCGGGTCTCAAAGCAATCCCAGGAAAAGTGCGAAGCGGTTTTCCTGGGGATTGCGGGTCTCAGAGCAATCCCAGGAAAAGTGCGAAGCGGTTTTCCGTCCGGGATTGCGGGTCTCAAAGCAATCCCAGGAAAAGTGCGAAGCGGTTTTCCTGGGGATTGCGTATTCAAAAACAATCCCGGCTTTGCGGTCCGGGATTGCGGGTTCCAGAGATCGAGCCGGTTCAATGCGCCTCCGCGGCAACCAGCGGCACCTCGATGCCTTTGACATCGTAGAGCTTGCCGTTGAGGAAGTAGTCGCCGTCGTGCAGGCGGGCGATGTCCTGGTAGCGGATCGTCCGCTCCGTTGCCGCGACGAAGACCGACTGCTGGTCGGAATTGCCTGCCGTAAGGTGGTTGAACAGGAGGTTGAGCAGGATCGCCATCACGGCGGCCGACGAGATGCCCGAATGGAAAATCGTCGCGACCCAGGCCGGGAAATGCTCGTAGAAGCCGGGCGCTGCGATCGGGATCATGCCGAAGCCGATCGAGGTGGCGACGATCACCAGGTTCATGTTGTTGTTATACTCGACCTTGGACAACGTGCGGATGCCGCTGGCCGCAACCGTGCCGAAGAGCACGAGGCCGGCGCCGCCGAGGACGGAGGTCGGAACGGAAGCAACGACGCGCCCCATGATCGGCAGCAGGCCGAGCGTCACCAGGAACAGGCCGCCCGTTGCCACCACATAGCGGCTCTTGACGCCGGTGACCGCCACCAGGCCGACATTCTGGGCAAAGGCGCTCTGGGTGAAGGAGCCGACGATCGGCGCCAGGATGCTCGACAGCATGTCGGCGCGAAGCCCGTCGCCGAGCCGGCGCGAATCCACCTTGGTCTCGACGATCTCACCGACGGCAAGAATGTCGGCCGAGGTTTCGACGAGCGTCACCATGATGACGATCAGCATGGAGATGATCGCGGCAAGCTCGAAGGTCGGGTAGCCGAAATGGAAGATCTTCGGCAGCGCGAAGACCGGGCCGTTTGCGACCTGCGAAAAATCGGTCATGCCGGCCACATAGGCGATGCCGGTGCCGATCACGATCGACAGCAGGATCGAAAGCCTGGAGATCGCAGCATTGCCGAGCTTGCTCAAGAGCAGCACGATGATCAGCGTTACCGCCGCAAGCTGGATATTGGCGGTGCTGCCGAAGTCCGGCGCCGCCTTGTTGCCGCCCATGGCCCAGAGTGCCGCCACCGGCATCAGGGTGAGGCCGATGGTGGTGATGACGATACCGGTCACCAGCGGCGGAAAGAAGCGCGTGACGCGCGAAAATACCGGCGTGATCAGGAGGCCGATCAGCGAGGCCGCGATGACGGCGCCGAGGACCGCCGGAATGCCGCCATTGCCGGATATCGCAATCATCGTCGCCACACCCGAGAACGAAACGCCCTGCACCAGCGGCAGGCGGCTGCCGAAGAACGGCAGGCCGATCGTCTGCAGGATGGTCGCAAGACCGCCGGCAAAGAGCGAGGCGGTGACGAGCAGGCCGACATCGCTGGAATTAAGCCCGGCCGCCTGGCCGAGGATCAGGGGAACGGCGACGATGCCGCCATACATGGTCAAGACGTGCTGCAGGCCGTAGGCCAGATTGGCGCCGATGCTCAGCCGTTCGTCTTCGGGATTCTCCGGTAGTGCGTTTTCCTCTGCAATGCTTGCCAAGGGTATCTCCTCCATACCTTTGTGATTGCCCCGTCTCCCGCGGGACAACCAAAAAGGTACTGAAGGACGGCAAATCCCGCTTTCCTAAAAAAAGCGAAACACCTTTCGGGATTCGACCGGGAATGGGCGCGGCCGCCATCTGGCCCCTCGGCCCCTCCGCAAACGCCAGCCGGACCGCCGATTGCAGCGCTTGGCGGGGCGCCGCAGGAGCCCGGTAGGCGCCATCATGCAACAGGGCTCGAAGATGTACAAACTGCCCGTTCAGCCCGGTATCGGCGGCAGTTCCGGCGCCACCAGCCCGCGGAACGGATCGCGCCAGGCCTCGATCTCGTCCAGTTGCCCGGCCCAGCGCGTGAGCGCCGGATAGTCCGCGATCGGCAGCCGCGCGGCATCATTGTAAGGCAGGAACGTCGCCATGCGGAAATCGGCAAAGGAGACCGTGTCGCCCACCAGCCAGGCGCGGCCGGAGAGTTCCGCCTCGAGGATCCCGGCCGCCTTGTGAAAGGCCTTCAGCCCCTCCTCCACCATCGCTTCGTCGCACGGGCCGATGCCGTAGCGCAGCTTGGTGCCCCGCTCCCAATGCACCATGTCGCATGCTCTGACGAAGTTCTCCTTGCCCCAGCTCACCCAACGGATCATCTCTGGCTCGTCGTCATCCCTGCGCCAGAAGCTGGAGCTGGCCTGGCGGGAAAGGTAACAGGCGATCGCATCCGCCTCCCAAAGCGCCCGGCCGGGGCGCGCCAGAATCGGCAGCAGCAGATTGGGATTGAGCGCCTCGTAGCGCGCCCGCTCACCCGCAGCCTGCGGCGTGGCAAATGCAAGCTCGACCTCCGCCTTTAGAAAGCGGGCAGTGGCGACTGCGAGCCGAGGATTGGGGTTGCGGCTGAAATAGAGCTTCATGCGGCCTGGTCCTCTGTTCGTGTGTTCCAAGGACGAAGGAAGGCGGCTGAGGCCGACACAGGCAAATGTGAATCACTCAAAAAACATGCGCATTTGAGTTGGACTCACGGATAGCGATGCAAGCACGCCGGCGATCGGCACGGATTTTTCGCTGCATGAACAATTCCGTTCTGGCTGCGTTCATAAATACGAGCGCTAAATGGCACCGCCGTTTAGGAGTGACATACATGAAGAAGATCATTTCGATCAGCCTGCTGCTCGCGTCGCTGATACCGGGCGCAGCACTGGCTCAGGGCGTCGAGTTCTATATCGATGGCGATGGGCCGAGATATGACGATGGCCGACGCTATTACGACGAGGATTATGGCGGCGACGGCTACTATCGTGACCGTTACTATCGTGACCGCTACTATCGCGATCGCCGCGCGCAGCGCCGCATTTGCACCCGGCAACGGGCCTTGGCGATAGCGCGGGCCGAGGGCCTGGACGGCGCCAGAGTCGGTCGAACCACCAATCAATGGATCGAAATTAGAGGGTCGCACCGTCGCACGATCATCTTCGGTCTTCACCCCAGTTGCCCGATTCGCGGTTACAACAACTGGTAAAATGCATTCGGGGGCTTGCCGTCGACGGTTGGGGCGACCTTCGCTCCCGCCCCGGCGGCCCCCGGAAGCGCTCGCGACCGTCGAAGCCGCCTGGAACGACGGTATCCGCTATTTCGACAACGCCCCTTTTACGGCGCCGGCCTTGCCGAGATCCGCATGGGCGAGGCGCTCGCCGGACGCCCGCCCTACCGATTGGCGGCTAAGCAATTCCAGGAAAAGTGTGAAGCGGTTTTCCGTCCGGAATTGCGTCATATAGCCAGGCAATTCCAGGAAAAGTGCGAAGCGGTTTTCCGCCCGGAATTGCATTGCTGCAAGGCATTCGGCTTCCCCTCGTCCGTCATCCTGCGGACGGGACCTGCGCAGCTTCGCCCGTTCAGAACGGATTGACATAGTTGGTGATGGCGATCTGGCGCAGAAGCACCCGGCGGATCACATGCGCCGCCTTCACCCGGTCGGTGAAGATGGCTGGCTGCGCTGCCCTAATCACTTTGGTCATTTTGACTTAAGTCAAGGATGCCCCGACTACAATGTGCGATTGTCTTCGCGCAGCAGCTCAGTCTTTCGCGAAGCGGCCGTGCCGCACGGAGGGGAATGCGATGAGAAACAAGTCTGCGAAATTCCTTCTTGCAAGCATTCTGAGCCTCGGTCCGGCGCTTTCGGCAGCCGCGCAGGACCACGGCGATACCGGCACGTTGGACGCGGCCAAGGCCGAAAAGGCCTTTGCTGCCAAGCCGCTCTATTCGCCCTATGCGGGTCGCAATTTTCCGACCCGTCCGCTGTTCGGCGACACGCATCTTCATACCGGAGCCTCGTTCGACGCCGGAGCCTTTGGGGCGCGGCTGACGCCACGCGATGCCTATCGCTTTGCCCGCGGCGAAGAGGTCATGGCGTCGAGCGGCCAGCCCGCCAAGCTGTCGCGCCCGCTCGACTTCCTGGTGGTCGCCGACCATTCCGACAACATGGGCATGTTCCCGGACCTCTTCGCCGGCAAGCCGGACGTGATCTCCGACCCGCAGGCCAAGACCTGGTATGAGATGATCAAATCCGGCCAGGGCGGAAAGGCCGCGCTGGAAATCATCTTCAGCTTCGGCAAGGGCACCTTGCCGAAATCGATGATCTACGGGCCCGACACGCGCCCCTACAAGAACGCCTGGCAGGACACGATCAAGGCGGCCGAGGAATATAACGAGCCCGGCCGCTTCACGGCGTTCATCGGCTATGAATGGACATCGAACACGGCGGGCAACAACCTGCACCGCAACGTCATCTTCCGCGACAATGGCGACAAGGCGAGCGAAGTGGTGCCCTATACGACGCTGAAGCCGCTCGGCAGCGACAATCCGCGCGACCTGTGGAAGTGGATGCAGGCCTACGAGGACAAGACCGGCGGCAATGTGCTGGCGATCGCCCACAACGGCAACCTGTCCAACGGGCGCATGTTCCCGATGATCGAATCCTTCACCGGCAAGCCGGTGGACAAGGACTATGTCGAGCAACGCGCCCGCTGGGAAAGGCTCTATGAGACAACCCAGACCAAGGGCACCGGCGAGGCTCACCCGGCGCTCTCGCCCAATGACGAGTTCGCGAACTTCGAGATCTGGGACTTCGGCAATCTCGATGGCAGCGAGCGCAAGACGCCTGACATGCTCGAATTCGAATATGCCCGCTCGGCCTTCAAGAACGGCCTCAAGCTCGAAGCTCAGCTCGGCACCAATCCTTACAAGTTCGGGCTGGTGGGCAGCTCGGACTCCCATACCGGCCTGACGGCCATGGAGGAAGAGAACTTCTTCGGCAAGACGACGCCGCAGGAACCGAGCCCGGAACGAATGACGGCGACCTTCGTCAAGGACGCCAAGACCAATATCACCGTGATGGACTGGGAAGTCGGCGCCTCCGGCTACGCGGCCGTCTGGGCCGAAGAGAATACCCGCGAATCCATCTGGGACGCCATGCAGCGCAAGGAGACCTATGCGACGACGGGCCCGCGCATGCTCGTGCGCTTCTTCGGCGGCTGGGACTTCGAACCGGCCGATGCCGAAGGCCGCAATCCCGGCGTCATCGGCTATGCCAAGGGCGTGCCGATGGGCGGCGACCTGACGGCGGCACCCGAGGGCAAGACCCCGACATTTCTCGTCGCCGCGCTCCGCGACCCGATCGGCGCCAATCTCGACCGCTACCAGATCGTCAAGGGCTGGCTCGACGACAAGGGCGAAACGCACGAACAGGTCTATGATGTCGCCTGGGGTGGCGACCGCAAGCCGGGGCCGGACGGCAAGGTGCCTTCCGTCGGCGATACCGTCGATGTCGCGAATGCCACATGGACCAACACCATCGGCGCTCCGGAGCTGATCGCGGTCTGGAAGGATCCGCAGTTCGACCCGAAGCAGAAGGCATTCTATTACGGCCGCGTTCTTGAAATCCCGACGCCGCGGTGGACGGCCTATGACGCCAAGCGTTTCGGAACGAAGCCGCTGGAAGGCACGCGCATGACCGTGATCGAGCGCGCCTACACCTCGCCCATCTGGTACACGCCATAATCCGGGAGATGGATGACGGCATGCAAGCGGACGCACAAGAACCGTGCGCCCGCCCCTTTCCGTCAAACGAGCGAGCACGGCCATGCTGAAACGCCTGTTACGAGAGCCGCTGGTCCATTTCCTGGCCCTTGCGCTTTTGATTTTCGCCGTGCACGGGCTTCTGCGCGGTGACGCGGATCACCCGGATAAAATCGTCGTCAGCGCCTCGAAGATCGAGCAGATGGCCACGGTCTTCACCAAGACCTGGCAGCGCTCGCCGACGGCGGACGAGCTGAAGGGCATGATCGACGACTATGTGAAGGAGGAAGTTCTGGTGCGCCAGGCGCTGGAACTCGGGCTCGACCGGGACGACACGGTCGTGCGCCGCCGCCTGCGCCAGAAGATCGAGTTCCTGAATGCCGCCGACGCCGTCCCGGTAGCGGTCACCGATCCGGAATTGGAAGCTTATCTCGCGGCCAATCCGGCGGCCTTCGCCACCGATGCGACGCTGGCATTCGAGCAGCTCTTCCTCAATCCGGCCCGGCACGGCGACATGATGGCCAAGGACGCCGCCGCCTTGCTCGCGGAACTCCGCAGCAACGACATGGCCGACCCCGCTTCGCTTGGCGATGTTTCCCTGCTTCCCGCGGCAGTCCAGCTCACGAGCAAGGCGGCGATCGACCAGATGTTTGGCGGCGCGCTCGCCGACGGGCTCGAAAAGGCGCCGCTCGGCCAGTGGACGGGGCCGCTCGCCAGCAGCTTCGGCCTCCATCTGGTCCGGGTGACGGAGCACAGGCCGGGCCGGGTGCCGCAACTCGCGGATATCCGCGACGAGGTCGTAAGGGAGTGGGAAAACGCGAGACGCAGCGAACTCGAGCAGCAACGCTTCGGCGAGTTGCTGGCGCGCTATGAGGTCAGCGTCGAAGCCCCCACGGTCGCGGGAGGCAAGCCTTGAGAACGCTTGGTGCCCTTCTCGCCCTGCCTCTCCTCCTGCTCGTCGGCGTCCCTGCCATGGCCCATGAGGTTCGCCCGGCCTATCTCGACATGCGCGAAACGGAGCCCGACGCCTTCGCCGTTCTCTGGAAGGTGCCGGCACAGGGCCGGATGCGGCTGGCACTCGACGCGCATCTGCCGAAACAATGCGTCGAAAGGGCCACGCCGATACGGTCCTTCGAAGGCAGTGCCTATCTGGAGCGCTGGACCGTCGACTGCGCGGGGGGATTGCGGGAGGGCGCGATCGTCATCGATGGGCTCGAGGCGACACTGACGGAAGCGCTGGTGCGCATCGAATACGAGAATGGCGGCACGGAGGTCGGCCGCCTCCTGCCCGAGGCGCCCTCCTTCACGGCGGCCGGCGCGCAGACCAGCCTCGAAGTCGCCCGGACCTATTTCCTGCTCGGCGTCGAGCACATCCTGCTCGGCTTCGATCACCTGATCTTCGTGCTTGCGCTGATGCTGCTCATCCGCGACCGCTTTACGCTGTTCAAGACGATCACCGCCTTCACCATCGCCCACAGCATCACGCTCGCCGGCGCATCGCTCGGCTACTTCAGCCTGCCCCAGAAACCGGTCGAAGCGACGATCGCCCTCAGCATCGCCTTCGTCGCAAGCGAACTGCTCAAGGCCAGACCGAACGAACTGCGCCTCTCCGAGGCCTATCCCTGGCTCGTTGCTTTCGCCTTCGGCCTGCTGCACGGCTTCGGCTTCTCCGGCGCGCTCAAGGAGATCGGATTGCCGCAATCGGACGTGCCACTCAGCCTCTTGACCTTCAACCTCGGCGTCGAGGCAGGGCAGCTCATCTTCGTTGCCGCGGCTCTGGCAATTGCCGGGGCGGCGCGCGCGGTGGTCAGTTTCCGCCCTGCCCTTGCGCGCCGGGTAATCGCCTACGGGATCGGCACCAGCGCGATGCTCTGGCTCATTCCCAGGATCGCCAGCCTGGCGGCGTGATGCGGGGTCAGCGCACGAGTGAGACCTCGCGCGCCAAAGTGAGCGATGGGGTGGACGCTCCCACTCAACGGCATCTTCGTGCCAGAATGGTTGTGTTGGAACCATTACAAGGGAGAGCGTCCATGGAAAAGGTTAGCATAATCGGCTTGGATTTGGCCAAGAGCATAATTCAAGTTCACGCGGCCAGCGTAGATGGATCGGTGCTTTTTCGGCGGAAGATTTCAAGCAAGAAGTTGCTTGCCTTCCTGTCGGGGCTTGATCCGTGCATTGTAGCAATGGAGGCGTGTGCCGGAAGCCACCATTGGGGCCGCGAGATTGCCAAGCTTGGGCATCGAGTGAAGTTGATCGCGCCAATTTACGTCAAGCCGTTCGTAAAGCGCCAGAAGAACGATGCGGCCGATGCGGAAGCCATCTGCGAGGCGGCTATGCGACCAACTATGCGTTTCGTAGCAGTTAAAAGCGAGGAAAAGCAGGCTGCGGCGACGGTATTCAAGGTACGTGACCTTCTCGTTCGACAAAAGACCCAAATCATCAATGCTTTGCGTGGTCTAATGGCAGAGTTTGGAATTACCGTTCCCCAAGGCCCTTCGCATGTCGGTATTCTGATCAGTCACGTTGAAGACGATGGCTCCAGCTTGACCGAGGCGGCACGCGCACCCTGCTTAGCATTGGTTTTAACATTGCGGGCACTCGTTGATAAGGTTCGGGAACTTGACCTGGAAATTGGTCGGAGGGCGCGGCAGGATGACGTTGCCAAGCGGCTCATGAGCATTCCAGGAATTGGGCCTGTCATCGCGACGGCGCTCGAAGCTTTAGCGCCGCCTGCAGAGACGTTTACACGAGGTCGAGATTTCTCCGCTTGGATGGGTTTGACACCGCGGCAGCATTCTTCTGGCGGCAAACCCCGACTCGGCAAGACCTCGAAGATGGGGCAGCGTGATCTTCGTCGATTGTTGATAATTGGGGCATCAGCGGTTGTTCGCTGGGCATCGAGGCGCGGAGCGTTAGATGGATCCTGGCTATCGCGAATGATCGGCAAAAAGCCGCCGATGCTGATCACTGTTGCACTCGCCAATAGGATGGGGCGGATTGCTTGGGCGCTTATGACAAGCGGAGGTCGTTACGAGGAACAACGGCTAGCAGGATAAGATCAGCTCTGGCGGAGAGGATTTCTAACCGCCATTGCGAGTGTAAGCAGGTCGAACGAAGGATATGGACAAACGGTCACGAGACGGGATTAGGAAAACCAGTTCTGCCGGACGGCACCTCGAGTGCGCGTGAGCGTTTTGGACCTGATCTGCGAACTCCCATATGGGCCCGCGACGTATTAAGGTCGCAACTAGAGGCCGGACACACGTCAGCACCCGACCACCGTTCAAGACTGAGTGAAGATTTTGCTTGCATTCTAGGGAGCGTCCACACACGTCCGGTGAGGCAGCTTCGCGCTGACGGCTCGCCTTTACTTTACCGAAACGGCTCGTGCGATAACTTGTAGTTTGATCGCGTCAAAACAGCCAACACCCGCGAATGCCCAGAACAACGAAACGGCTACTGGATAAACTCCGAGAGGTCGAAGCGCTCCGAGGTGACGGTCGCTCACCACCTCGGGGGATGCTGTCAAGATTCGGAGAGGGTATGGTGGCCTTTCTGCGGGATTATGTCCGTATTCTCGCGTACCATCTCTCCGTGGGGCCGTTTCCCCGCCTCAGTAAAATCATTGCTGCAATCGGTCTAGCGGTGTCTGGTCCAGGAGTCTTATACACGGTTATCGAGGCAATCATTGCCGGCGAAGTCCGCAATCGCGGGGCGGTCATTGCAACCGCAAAAGAAGAACCTTTCAAATTCTACACCATGACGCTCATTGTTGGCTCGGGGGCTGCCTTCGTTACCGCCTTGGGTGTTGCCGCCTTCCTGGTCCTGATATTGAAGGGCCGTCGATCGCGCAGCGAGTGATCTATTACCGGCGCGACAGATACTATCGACCTTGATGCCGAATCCAGCGCTCTGCGGTCCGACGCTCGTCTAACGCCATGTTTTTTGAGATAGTGAGTATTGGGCAGATCACCTGATCTGCCCAATCATCGAGGGAGGATGTGCTATGCCACTGTTCGTAACCACAGGGTGCTCTATACAGCCACGTCAGCGAAGGGAATGGTTGACCATCCATCGAACCGAGAAAAGGCGGCCCGTGACATCATGGAAGCAGCGGGCGGCAAACTGCATTCTTTCTACGTCACGACCGGCGAAACCGACTGGATGGCTATCACGGAATTCGACGATGGTGCTGACCTGATCCCCGCACTTCTCGTCGTTGGCGCATCGGGAGCCGTATCGAATGTCAAAACCGTGCGAGCCTTCACGGGCGCGGAATTCAAGGCTGCTCAGGAGAAGGCGGGCAAAATCGCATCTTCCTACAAGCCACCGGTAAAATAAGCAGGCCACCGGTTGAAACATGGCTGGCAGCGGATCGAACCTCCGCTGCCAGAAACGATGTGTTGGCGCGCGATGAGGCCGTGATCGCGCGCGCCGTCGGTTCGATCGCGGCATGCGTCCGCGAGCTGCTCGATTGGCTGGAGACCTCTCAACCTCCTCGTGATCGCGAGGAGGTTGCGGCAAAGGCGCGCGTGAGAACGGCGATCCGGTTTGCGCAAGAGCGCCCGTCACGCGCAGGAGATCTCAGTCAGGTCTCAATTTGGCGCATTTCAGCCTTGGGCCATTGTCTGCAGTCGGCCCGATTTTGCCCTTCCTTTACAACGCTTGGACGGCAAGGCTCTGCCCATGGCGGAAGCTCAGCGCAAGACTGACCGCGCGGCGATAGCTGACCTCCTGATGACATCACCGAAAAAAGGCTGAGAGCCGAGCCAGCCGGGTCTATCAGCGCAGTGTCGAGGCTATTCGACGCTCGGGTGAATGGAGGGGCGATTCGAGTATTCAATTATATCTACTGTATTATAGACGTAATTTTGAAATATATATTTTTGCACTGTTACCGATTAATAATATTAATCAGATTTTTCTCTTGGCTAATTGTTCTGCAGCGGCCCCACTACGCTATAAGTTCTCTCCAAGACATTGGAGGGAGCCGTTCATGACGAACATCATTGGAACGAAAGGTGACGACAGGCTGCGCGGCGGACCGGACATCGACCGGCTGTGGGGGCTTGTCGGCAATGACGATCTCGATGGCGGTGAAGGCAACGACCTCCTCGATGCCGGCGCCGGCGACGACCTCCTGACGAGTGCAAGCGGCTATGACAGGCTCGATGGCGGAGAGGGAGACGACACGATCGTGCTGCGCGGAGTCGGCGGAGCCGTGACGGGCGGCGCGGGCTTCGATACTTTCGTCGTCGACCTGTCGACGAGAACCGAGCCGGTGCGGTTTAATGGTGTTTCCGGCCACGCCATGATCGGCTTCACGCCTCAGTTCACCGATCATATCTTCTTCAGCAACATCGAGCGGTTGGTGCTGACGACCGGGAGAGCCGCCGACTTCGTCTCCGGCACATTGGGCGACGATTGGATCTCGACCGGCGCCGGCAACGATGTGATCGGGACGGCATGGGCGCTCGACTTGGGCCCGATCGCTTTCGGTGACGACGTCGTCTATGCCGGCGACGGCGACGACATGATCAGCGACGGCGTCGGCGCCAACCGCCTCTATGGCGGGACCGGCAACGATGTCGTCATCACGACATTCAGCACAGCGGAGGCCGACGGCGGCGCCGGCAACGATACGCTCTCCTTGCAGCATCACGGCGAGCCTCAGGACATCACCGTCGACCTCGAACGGGGCACGGCCTCGACCGGCCTCGTCTTCCGCGGCTTCGAGAAGGTCGACATCACGCTCGGCAGCGGCGACGACGTGGTCTTCGGCTCGTCAAATATGATGGCCTCGGTCTTTGCCGGCGAAGGTGACAATGTTCTCATCGGCGGCAGCGGCAGGGATCATTTCGACGCCGGTTCCGGCGACGACGTGATGCTCGGCAATGGTGGCGACGACACGCTCATTGGCCGCGGCGGTGCCGATCTCATCGACGGTGGCGAGGGCAATGATCTGATCCGGCTCTTCCGCCCCGAAGGCGTCATCGAAGGCGGCGCCGGCGACGACACGCTGCATATCGCGGCAGACCATGTGATGGGCGCCATCGACTTCGACGCGATGGCCGGCATGATGGGGCCGAGCCTGGTGTTCCGCGGGATCGAAAGCTTCCGGGTGGTCACGAATTTGTACGAACAGAGTGACGACACGCTGCGCGGCGGCGCCGGTAACGACGTCCTCACCAGCAATTACGGCGACGATCTCATCGACGGTCGGGCTGGTGACGACGAAATCCGGGGCGGCGGCGGCGCAGACCGCTTGATCGGCGGGGCGGGCAACGACCAAATCTGGGGCGGGCGCGGCGCTGACTATTTGATCGGCGGGGTGGACGCCGATACCTTCATCTGGAACCGCGGCGACTTGAGCGGCAACGGCATCGACCACGTGGTCGATTTCGATCCGGAGGGCGGCGATGTGCTGCGGTTCGACCGAAGCGCCGCGCGGGCGATGGGCATCCACGACTTCGACGGCTTTCTCTCGCTGGCCTCGGACACGGAGGATGGCGTCTTCGTCTCCTACGGCTTCGGGAGCCGCGACGGCATCCTGCTCGAGGGGGTGGATCTCTCCAGTCTCAGCTCCGACGACGTCCTTTTGTTCTGACCCGCTGGGCGGGGGGTATCTGGTCACGTCAGGCCGCGGGTAGCCCTGTCATGCGAACTGATAGGCGGGTCCGCGATCTACCCGGCGCAATGCTGCCGTTGGCACGATGGCTGGCGACATTTCCACTTGATGCCGGTGGCGACGCAGAAGCTGCCCCTGCAGACGGGGGCCGCCCGGCAATTGCCACGCAACCCGCCTGCGTTAACCGCCCCTCACCCCGCGTGCTGCGCCCCGTGCGCGTGGATCACCGCATCGGCCTCCTTGCCGTAGAGCTCCTCGAAATGGTCGAAGCTCTTGGAGAAATAGCCGATCCCTTGGGTCGCCGCCCTGAGCGCCCGGGCCAGCTCGTCGAGCGCCGATCCCGGCACCAGCGCGCGGAAGATGTCCCAGCCCTTGGCGGTCTCGTCCCGGTCAAAGCCGAGCACCTGGCCCTTGTAGGTGGAGACGATCGGCACCAGGCTGCCGGAATAGATCGAGGGGATGTGAATCTCGATACGGATGACCGGCTGCATCAGCACGGCGGACGCCTGCGACAGCGCCTGGCGCACGCCCATCTTCGCCGCCGCGCGGAAGGCGAAGTCGTTGCTGTCGACGGAATGGTGCTGGCCGTCGGTCAGCGTCACGCCGACATCGATCACTTGAAAGCCGAGCGGGCCCTTCTCCATCGCTTCGCGCGCACCGGCCTCGATCGCCGGGATGAAGTTGCGCGGCACCGCCCCGCCCTTCACCGTCTCGGCGAAGGAGAAGCCGGCCCCGCGCTCGTTCGGATGCACGCTGAGCTTGACGTCGGCAAATTGCCCGGCGCCGCCCGTCTGCTTGCGGTGGCGGTAATGCACGTCGGAAGGTTTCAGCACCGTCTCGCGGTAGGTCGGGCTCGGCGGCCTGTCGGTGACGCCGACATGGAAGACCTCGGCCAGCGTCCTGCAGATATCGCGCAGATGCATCGGCCCCTGCACGCAGACCAGTTGCGCGCCGGTTCCCTCCTCCTGCATGACCACGAGCCCGCGGTCCGTCTCGGCGAGTTTTGCGAGCGTGCCGGAAAGCTTGGTCTCGTCGCGCTCGCTGTCGGGCACGAGGATACGCTCCAGCATCGGCGTCGGCGGCACGGTCCAATCCGGGGCCTCGGCCGTGCTGTTGCCGGCAAGCAGCGCCGGCACCGGCAGGTGCTCGGATTTGACCGCGGCGAAAATCGCGCCCTCCTCCGGCGTGGCGTTTGGCAGCGGCTTGCCGGTCGCCGGGTCCTGCAACGAGCCGAGGCTGCCGCCGCCGAGCGTCGAGCCCTGCTTGATCCCTGAGGTCAGTGCCCGCACCAGCACGGTCTTGCCGACATTGGCGCGGTGGTAGGCATGGAAGCTGACGGCCGAAAGCGCGCCCTCGGCGATGGAGCCGGCAGCCGCCAGACGGTCGCGCAGCGCATCGACCTGAGGCGCCTCGTGGCGCAGTGCCTTCATCAGCCGCATGATGCCGTTGGCATGGCTCGCGGAACCCACCAGCACCGGGATGATCCGGTTTTCCTTCAGGAGCCGCGTGGAGATCGCGTAGATCGTGTCGTTCGCCGGCGCCCGATCCTCGATCAGCTCTTCGAGCAGCCAGTCGTCGAATTCGGAGAAATGTTCCAGCAGTTCGGCGCGCGCCTCCTTCTCGCGCTCCATCACCGTATCGGGGATCTCGATCAGCGCCGAGGTCTGCCCTTCGCGGTAGCGCCAGGCGCGCTCGGAGATCAGGTCGCAGGTGCCGACGATCCTGTCGCCCTCGCGGATCGGCACCTGGCGCAGGAGCAGCATGTGGCCGGAATAGTCCTGGAGGGCCGCGATCACATCGCGCAGCCGCGCCCGCGGCTCGTCCATGCGGTTGATGAAGAGAATGCAGGGCGTGTTGGAGGCCTCGATCACCTTGAGATAAGGCGCGGCCAGCACCGCCTCGTCCGGCGCCGGCGAGACGCAGAGCACACACGCATCGCTGGCGACCAACGCATGCTGCGCGTGGCCGAGCGCCTCGGTTCCGCCGGGTGCATCGAGCGCACACCAGGGTTCGCCGCCAAACTCGAATTCCGTGATATTCAGTCCATAGGGTGAAACAGCTTTTCTGGAGGCCCCCTCCAGACCGGCCAGCTTTTCGACCAGCGTGGTTTTTCCGGTCTGTGAGGGCCCAAGTACCGTGAAGCAGCGCATCGGCGATCCTCCCCTGTCGCGATTGCCAATGCATGTCTCCTTAAATCGACGTCGATTTAAGGAGACATGCAGCGACCTTTGCACGTCCGATGAAGACGCGCGGTGCTGTAGCGGCGCCGAGCGTTGCGACGCCCTTACTCTACTAATTCTAGGGCAGCTTTCGCGCTTTCAAATGGCCCTGCGCAAATTCGGCACAGTTCCTGTCCCCACCGCGTTGACAAGCGACGCCGTCAGTCGCCATATTCTGCTTGCAATATTATACCAGTTAAATATTCATATCAGTATATAGACAACCGATAGCGTGGCGCTAGTTCTCTCGAAGCGCCCCATTGCAATCGTCCGAACCGGAGACCGTCCGCATGTCCCTCACGCTTTACCAGCATCCGCTCGCGTCCTTCTGCCACAAGGTGCTGATTGCGCTCTACGAGAACGAGACCCCCTTCACGAGCAGCCTGGTCGATCTGCTCGATCCCGAGGAGGCGGCCCGCTTTGCCGCACTCTGGCCGGTCGGCAAGATGCCGGTTCTGACCGACAGCGCGCGTGACGTCGTGATGCCCGAGACCTCCATCATCATCGAGTATCTCGATCGCCACTATCCCGGCCGCAAGCGGCTGATCCCCGACGATCGCGACGCGGCGCTGAAGGTGCGCCTCTGGGATCGCTTCTTCGATCTCTATATCCACGTGCCGATGCAGAAGATCGTCACCGATACGCTGCGTGCGTCCGGTGAAAACGACCATCGCGGCGTCAGCGACGCCCGCGCCTCCCTTGCCGTTGCCTATGGCATGGCCGACAAGCATTTCACTGAGAACACCTTCGCCGCCGGCGATGCCTTCAGCCTTGCCGATTGCGCCGCCACGCCTGCGCTCTTCTACGGCGGCATCGTCGAGCCCTTCGACGAGAAACATCCGCATCTCGCAGCCTATTTCGAACGCCTGCTCGAGCGCGCCTCCGTGCGCCGCGTGCTCGCCGAAGCCCGGCCGTATTTCCACATGTTCCCCTACAAGAACCTGATGCCGGCACGGTTTTTCGAGATGTAGGCACGGCGGGAAGGTAAGCGATTACAAGGAAATGGATCGCCTTGGTGAATCGGAAAGACAAGACGCGGCCGCCTTCCGTTCGCTGTCGATTACGCTTGCTCCAGGTGGCGTCTGCCCCTCTCCTCGGGTTCAACCCGAGGACTAACCCTCTCCCCGCAGGCGGGGCGAGGGAACGGACCCTACCGCCGCGTTGTCGAACGAAGCCGCCGCCGGAGAAAAATGACGGTCGCCTCCTATTGAAGCGAGCGCGCGCCGCGCCTCCCTTCTCCCCGCCTGCGGGGAGAAGGTGCCGGCAGGCGGATGAGGGGCATCCTCACCGCGCGGATGAGAGGCATGCCCCTCACCGCGCGGATGAGGGGCCGCGCCACCTCAAAGCAATTGACCCTGCCCTACTTCACCTGCGCCGGCGGCGTGCCGATCGGGAAGGCGACGGAGACGAGGCCAGCCGTACCCTCCGCCGGTTCTTGGCGCCGAATTAGCCTCAAGAGCCGCAACACCCGATGGCAAGGCACGACGGCCCCTGCACACCTTGCCCGTCCGCCACAGGCTGCTACCTTACGGGCTCTGTCATCTTCGGCTCGATCCACGACGGAGGCCTGTGTCCCCGTTCGCTCCGCCCGAACCAGCAAAGGACCCGAGACCATGGAATACCGGCTGCTCGGCCGTTCCGGCCTGAAAATCTCTGTTATCACCATGGGCACGATGACGATCGGCGGCCGCGGCAAGTTTGCCGAGGTCGGCAATGTCGGCCTCAAGGAGGCGAGCCGCTATGTCGATCTCTGCCTCGACGCCGGCGTCAACCTGATCGACACCGCCGATATCTATTCGACCGGTCATTGCGAGGAGATCATCGGCGAGGTCCTCGGCGGCAAGCGCAAGAACGGCGTGCTCATCGCCACCAAGGCGCGCTTTTCCATGGGCCCGGGACCGAATGACGGCGGCCTCTCGCGCCAGCACCTGATCGCCGCCTGCGAGGCAAGCCTCAAGCGGCTGAAGACCGACGTCATCGATCTCTACCAGGTGCACGAATGGGACGGCGAGACGCCGCTCGAAGAGACGATGGAAGCGCTCGACAGCCTGGTTCGCAGCGGCAAGGTCCGCTACATCGGCTGCTCCAACTATTCCGGCTGGCACATCATGAAGGCGCTTGGCATCAGCGCGCTCGAAGGCCGGCAGCGCTTCGTCAGCCAGCAGATCCACTACACGCTCGAAGCCCGCGAGGCCGAATACGAACTGATGCCGATCTCGATCGACCAGGGGCTCGGCGTGCTCGTCTGGAGCCCGCTCGCCGGCGGCCTGCTCTCCGGCAAGCACCGGCGAAACGAGACGCCGGAGGGAACGCGCCAGCTTGCCGGCTGGAACGAGCCGCCGATCCGCGACGAGGAGCGGCTGTGGAAGATCGTCGACATGCTGGTGGCGATTGCAGGCGAACGCGGCGTCTCCCCGGCGCAGGTCGCGCTCGCCTGGCTGATCGGCCGCAAGGGCGTCACCTCAGTCATCATCGGCGGCCGCACCGAGGCCCAGTTCAGCGATAACCTCGCCGCCGCCAAACTGAAGCTCTCCGACGAGGATCGCGAATTGCTCGACGCCGTCAGCCTGCCGCCGGTGATCTACCCCTATTGGCACCAGCTCTGGACCGCCAAGGACCGGCTCGGCGAGGCCGACCTGTCGCTGCTGGGGCCGCATTTGTAGAGGACGGTGCCCCATCCGCCGCGCCAACGCCTCTTCGGCCTATGGAGCAAGTGCCACACGATTCCGATGAAGGCTGATGCCATCTCCTGAGGGTGCATCGAGAGTGGCGGCCCCTCGTGAAGCGTCGCCATGTGACCGTCGCAGTGGTATCATGAACCCGCACGATCGCGGTGTCGGGCAGCCGGATGGTGCATCTCGCGTCAATCGCCTGGGCTTCATACGGCGGATCTCCTGAGGGGGAGACAGCCATGGCAACTGCAAGAGCAGAGCGGCGGCTGGCCGCGATCCTGGCCGCTGACGTCGTCGGCTATTCCCGCCTCGTCGAACATGACGAGACTGGGACGTTGTCGGCCCTCAAGGTTCTGCGCCGGGAGGTGATCGATCCGCTGCTGGCCGAGCATCAGGGCCGTATTGTCAAGCTGATGGGCGACGGTGCGCTCGTGGAGTTCGGCTCGGTCGTCGATGCCGTCGCATGCGCGGTCGCCATCCAGAAGGGGGTTGCCGGGAACCAGGCCGATATCCCGACGGAGCGGCGCATCATCTTCCGGATCGGCGTCAATCTCGGTGATGTGATCCACGAAGCTGATGGGGATCTCTACGGCGATGGCGTCAACATCGCCGCCCGCCTCCAGACCTTGGCGGACCCAGGCGGCATTTGTATTTCCGGCACGGCATACGACCATCTCCAGGGCAAGCTTGACTGCGACTACGAGTACCTCGGCGAACGCGCGCTCAAGAACATGGAGAGGCCGGTGCGACTGTACCGCGCCCTTCTGGAAGGGACGACCGCACGGTCGGAATCGCCCAGGCCCGCACTTCCGGACCGACCATCCATTGCCGTGCTGCCGTTCAGCGCCATGAGCGCCGACCCGGAGCAGGACTTCTTCAGCGATGGACTCACCGAGGACATCACCACCGCGCTATCCAAGCTCAAGGGCTTCTTCGTGATCGCCCGCAACACGATGTTTACCTACAAGGGAAAGCCCGTGGATGTGCGCGCCATCGGGCACGAACTCGGGGTCCGCTATGTTCTCGAGGGGAGTGTCCGCAAGTCCGGCAATCGCATGAGGGTCACCGCGCAGCTCATCGATGCGGCCTCCGACGTCCATCTCTGGGCCGAAAGGTACGACGGCGAACTCGGCGACATCTTCAGCATTCAGGACGAAATCACCGCAAGCGTCGTCGGCCGCATCGGGCCGGAACTCCTGGCGGCGGAGCATGCCCGCGAAAGCCCCAAGCCGCATCAGGGCCTTGATGCCTGGGAATGTGTCGTGCGGTCGGTGTTCCTGTGTTCCCAACTGTCTGAGGAGAGCAGTGGGAAGATGCTCCCGCTGCTCGATCGGGCAATCGAACTGGCTCCCGGTTATGCCCAGGCGCTCGCCATGAAAGGTTGGATTACCATGTGGCGCGCGTTCCAGGGGTGGGAGGACATGGGATCTGCCCTGATCCTTGCCAGGGATCTCGTCCAGCAAGCCATTACCGCCGACGATAAGGAACCGTGGACTTACCTTGCGCAGGCGATGATCGCCTTTGCGACGCGTGACAATGTCCTGGCGATGGCAGCGATCCGCCAGGCGGTCGCGATCAACCCCAACTCCGCGTTTGCGCACGGCCAGTTGGGACTTGCGCATGCCAACGGGGGCCGCGCGGCGGACGCCATTCCTTGCATCGACTACGCCCTCAGACTGAGCCCGCGCGAGGCTTTTCTTGGCGACTTTCAGTTCTACTACGCCATGGCCTATTTCCAGGGCGCGGATTACGAACTTGGATTGAAGTACGCACGGGAGGCGCATCGTTTGCGGTCCGGCCACGCGGTTCCGCTGATCATCGGCACGGCCTGTGCCGGACTTCTGGACAACCGGGAGGCCGCCACGGACTTGCTCGGACGCCTCAAGTCGCTCGTTCCCGACATCTCGCGGGACGCGATCGGAGCAACATCTTCTTTCGTCCGCGCCGAGGATCGGGCGCGCCTGATCGAGGGACTTGCCCGTGCCGGCCTGAATTGACGGGTTCCGCCCTCATCCGGCCTGCCGGCCACCTTCGCCGCGCCTTCGGTGAGAAAGAAACCCGCCGCGCCCGTCCGTGTTTCACCTCCCCGCCAGCGCAGATGGCACCTGTGGTTTCGCATCTTGCCGCAGGCGGATGAGGGGCATGGTGGATGGACAACGGCCAGCAAGGCCCCTTGACTTCCCGCCCAACATCGCCATTTCATATCATATGATACGCATTTGTACTCCATAGGAGATAACCATGGCCAGCGCGCAACCGGCATTCGCGCCCGATAGACAAGCCGCCCGGCACGAAGAGGCGGTGATCGTCAAGGCCGTGGTCAAAGCCTGCGACCTCTGGAACCTCACCAACAAGGAGGCGGCCCAGCTCTTCGATGTGCCGATCGCCACCTGGAACCGTATGAAGGCCGGTGACTTCAAGGGCAGGCTCGACCAGGACAAGCGCATGCGCGCCAGCCTGATCGTCGGCATCTTCAAGGGCTTGCGGCTCTATTTCAATGGCCCGCTCACCTATCAATGGCCGAAGGCGGTCAATACCGGCCCGCTCTTCAATGGCCACTCGCCCGTCGATCTGATGATCGAGGGCGGCATTCCCGTGATGCTGAAGGTGCGGCGCTATCTCGACGGCCTGCGCGGCGGCCTATGATAGCCGTGATCGATTTCAACGAGCCGGCGACCGTCCGGCTGATCTCGACCGCCTATATCGACGAGCCCGCCGTCAAGCCGCTGGCCGACGATGACGACGAGATCGAGATCCTCAACCGGCTGGAGGCGATGACCTCGGCACGCTTGAGCCCGCTTGCGCTTCCCGTCGGCGTCGACCCGGCCGAGCTCCTCAACGAGACCTTCGGCTATGGCTGGTCGCTGATCAATGCCGCCTTCTGCCATGCCCGCCCGCCGGGCAACCGCTTCAACGGCGAGGAGCGCGGCGCCTGGTACTGCGCCTTCGGCCCGCGGGCGCTTCAAACCTGCCAGGCGGAGATCGTCTACCACCGTACCCGGGCGCTTCGCGAGGCCGGCAGCTTTCACGACATCGGCCGCTACCGCGAGCTGATCGCCGGCTTCACCTGCCGCTTTCATGACGCGCGCGGAGAAAAGGGCGCCGCCTATCTCGATGCCGATACGGCGGTCGCCTACCCCGCCGGCCAGGCGCTCGCCGCCACCATTCTCGCCGAAGGCGGCAATGGCCTGATCTATCCCTCCGCCCGCGACCCCGAGGGCGAATGCCTCGCCGTCTTCCGCCCCTCGGTCATCCAGAACATCCGCCAGGGCCGCACCATCACCTTCGAGTGGACCGGCAAGCCCGAGCCGCGCATCCTGGACGAGGCCTGATCCGGCAGGGGCAGGCGGAAATGCCGCCCCACGAGCGGGCCGCAATGTTGCGGCAATACATTCCACCGACAAGGGCTCGCCTTTCCGGATTCCCGCGCTAGACTTGCCGAGGTCGGATTCGGCCGAAACATAAAACACTTATAAATCAGATTGTTATTGACGCCTTTGCCCGGCTGGACATGCGCCAGCGCTTAAAGCCGCCCCTCACCTCTCCTAGGCTGCGAGGAGAGGAGAGCGGCACGCATCTCGTTCCATTTGACGACCGCCCGTTCCGCATAGGCTGCGATGCGAACGGCCGGATCTTGAGAACTGGGGTAATGAATGCGGGCGAGCGCCACAGTGTCCCTTCTCCCCGCAGGCGGGGAGAAGGTGCCGGCAGGCGGATGAGGGGCAATCCCTCACCGCGTGGATGAGGGGCAATCCCTCACCGCGTGGATGACGGGGCGCGCTGCAAGCGCCGCGCCAAGGGCACCGGACGTCGAACATGAGGAAACGAATGACGATTACACTTCTACCCGTCGACGCCGTCGATGCCGATGTCATCCGACAGCTCGACGTGCATGAAAACCAGATGGATTTCATCGCCAGCAACGAGGAGTCGCTGGAAGAGCTCGCCGAGCGCCCCGAATGCGTCGGTTTCGCCGTGATGGCCGAGGGCGCGCCGGTCGGCTTCGCCATGTATGCGCTCGATCCGGATGACGGCAACCATTGGATCTACCGCCTGATGATCGACGCCCGGCACCAGGGCAAGGGCTATGGCGCCAAGGCGCTTTCGGCCCTCATCGACCACATGGCCACGATCCCCGAATGCGGCGACATCTATCTCGGTGTCTACCCGGAAAACACCCGCGCTTACACCCTTTATCACCGCTTCGGCTTCCGCGAGACCGGCATGATCCTCGGCGAGGAAAAGGTGATGCGGCTGGATCGCACGTCGAAATAGCCCGCGGGACATCGTTCCGCTCAGGAGCGGATGGGACCATTGCGGTTCCATCCGCATCCACGTGACCACCCCGCGCAGCACTACGACGCGACGGAGGCCGCCACCGGCTTCGTCAGGCGCAGAACCAGCAGCCCGCCCAGCAGATGAACGGCGACGACCGAAAGCCAGATCGCGCCCGGCCATTGCTCGCGGACGGCGAAATAGATGCTCGAAAAGGCGAGCGGGCTGATGATCGACGCGAGACTCACCGCCGAGGCCAGCACGCCCTGGAACTGGCCCTGCTGGCTCTCGTCGACCTGCCGGGTCGCGAGCGATTGCAGCGCCGGCACGCCGATGCCGCCGAGCGCGAAGACCGGCATGACCGCAAAGATCATCCAGCCCTCGGTCGCAAAGGCCATGACCGTCAGGGCAAGGCACAGCCCGACGACACCTGCCAGGATGGCGCCGCGCTCGCCAAAGACTCTGACGGCCGGTCCCGGAAGAAGCGCCTGGGCCAGTGCCTGGCAGACGCCGAAGGCGCCGAGCGAAAGGCCGATCCAGAAGCCGTTCCACTGGAAGGTCTCGCTGCCCCAGAGCGCCCAGCAGGTGCCGTAGGCCTCGCCCGTGGCGCTGAAGATCAGGAACAGAAAGACGATCGGCAGCACGCGCTTCACCGAGAACGCCCAGTGCAGCGGCCGGAGCGGGTTGAGCGCGGCGAGATCGATCTTTCCGCCGCTCGGCCTGCGCGACTCCGGCAGCACGAAATAGGCCAGAGCCAAGTTGCAGCCGTTCAGCACCGCCGCGGCGACAAAGGGCAGCCGCAGAGAGTGGTCGCCGGCGACGCCGCCGAGAACGGGACCGATGATGAAGCCGATGCCGAACATCGCATTGAACAGGCCGAAGCGCCGGGCGCGCCTGTCCTCGGGCGTGATGTCGGTGATGTAGGCGGTTGCGACCGACATGTTGGCGCTCGTCAGCCCGGCGATCGCGCGACCGGCAAAGAGCATCCAGAGATTGGGCGCAAAGGCGAGGAACAGATAGTTGACGGCCGCACCTGCCAGCGAAATCAGGAGCACCGGCCGGCGCCCCAGCCGATCGCTGAGCGCCCCCAGCACCGGCGCGAAGAGGAACTGCATGACCGCGTAGAGCGCGGTCATCGTGCCGATATAGGGCGCCACGTTGTCGGCCTGGGTCACCTCCTTCAGCAGCGAAGGCAGGATGGGAAAGATGAGGCCGATGCCCACGGCATCGAGCACGATGGCAGTGAAAATGACGATGAGGGATTTCTTCATGAGGCGTTCCGATCGACGCAAGCCCGCGCACGCCGACAGGCGCCGATGCCTTGCGATTGGGTGACCTGACGATGCAGGCGACGAGTTTTCTGGAAACGCTGGCCGATCCGTGCTCAACGAGGCAGGGATGGCGTGTGCTTGACTGCCTACTGCATGTCCGCCACTCAGCGGATCAAGGCAAGCAGTCGCTTTTCGCGATGGCAGGCACTTAACACCAGGCGGCACGGTGCGGCAAGCCCCATGCCCTTACCTGCCCTTGCCTGGCCTGCACGGCTGTTCGTCAGGACGCGTCCCCGCGGCAATCCCGGAAGGCAATCCTCATCGTGCCATGTTGAGCTCGGAGACCGGCATGGCGATGGTGCAGCGCAGGCCATCCGGCCCGAGGGCGAACGTGGTTTTCGCCTCGAGCTGGTAGGGCAGCGCCCGTTCGATCAGTTCGCGCCCATGTCCGGCGCTCTCGGCGGCTGACGGCGGCATGCGCACTCCGTTTTCGTGCCAGTCGATGTGAAGCCAGAGTTTCTGATCCTTTCCGGATTCGATATGCCAGCGAACGGAAAGCGCGGCGCCGGCCTGTCCCAAGGCTCCGTATTCGACGGCATTTGTCGCCAGTTCGTGCAGGGCCATCGTCAGCGTTTGAACGGTCGACGAACGCAGCTTCACGCCGGCGGGGCCGTCGAGCCGCACGCGGCCCATATCCGCATCCACCGCCGCCAGCTCCGCCCGGACCAGATCGTCGAAGGCGACCCTCTGCTGGTCGGTGAGGCGCGACAACAGGCCCTGGACCCTGCCGAGCGCGGACAGGCGACTGCCGAAATGCGTATTGAAATCCATCAGGTCCTTGCTCCTGCGGGCGGTGGTTTCGGCAACGGCGCGCACCACGGCCATCAGGTTTCTCGTGCGGTGCTGCAGTTCGGCGATCAGCACCTTCTGCCGGTCTTCCCATTGCCGCCGCTCGGTGGTGTCGGTTATCGCGCCCACCATTCGCACCGTCTGCCCCTGTTCGTCGTAGAAGAAGCGGCCGCGGCCATGCAGCCAGCGAACGGTTCCGTTCGGATGCAGGGTGCGAAACTCCGTGACGAACTCGCTGTGCGTCTCCCGCGCGCGCTGCAGCACGGCCTCCGCCTCCAGGCGGTCATCCGGATGAATGCGCGCGGACCAGCGTTCATAGCTGGGCGTCACCTCGTCGGCGCCGTAACCCAGCATGCGGAAGTGCGCGTCGCTCCAATGCACGTCTCCGGTCAAAACGTTCCAGTCCCAGAGCCCCAGGCCGCCGACCTCCACCGCCGTCCGCAGCCGTTCTTCGCTCGTCCGAAGCGCCGTCTCCACCCGCTCGCGCTCGATCAGGTCGGCCGCCTGGCGTGCCAGCACGTCGAGCAGCCGCAGTTCCCGCTGCGTCGGGGCGTGCACATGTCGCCAATGGGTCGACAACATTCCGATCAGCGCTCCGACCCGCGAGTGGAGCGGCGTGGTCTGCACCGCGCGGATTCCGGTCTGCCGGTAGTAGGCCAGGTCCGCCGTATCCTGCAGGAACTCGGCCGTCTCGATGTCCGAAACGACGACCCGCCGCCCGGTACGAAGGGCGAGCGCACAGGTGGAGGCTTGGTCCACGCTGACCCAATGCCAGAATTGCGCTGCCTCGTCGCTGAAGCCGCGATAGGAAAGCAGGCACAGCTCTCCGCCGTCCCCCCGATCGGCATGCAGCATCTGCAGGCTGGCGAATTGCGAACGCATGATGGCGGCCGCACCATCCAATATCGTGTCGTAGATGGCCTGCGGTCGTCCGTCCTTGATCAGTTCGAGGCTGATGGCCTGCAGCCGTTTGCTGTCTTTCAGCTCGGCCTTCATCTGTTTCCGGCTTTGACGGTGCGCGCTGGTCATCGGGCGCTCCCTTCTCGACGACACCCCGAGCGGGGCGATAGCCGTGCCGGGACGTTTCAGCTTACCGAGAACGTCCTGTCGCCGCCATCGTTCCAGCGTTGCGCCCTGAATCTCCGCGGATGACCGCCCCCCTGGAGATCGCCGTCAGTGCAGGGGCAAGCCCTGTTCGGCGGGCGCCGGCCACCATTGCAGGCGCCGTCCGATCGGCGCAGTATCCCGGCACGTCAATTGCGGGATCGATGCAGCCATGATCGAGGGCACATGTCATTGCGGCAATGCGAAATGGACACTGGAAGGCGACCCCGGCTCGATCACCGCCTGCAATTGCACGCTCTGCCGCCGCTACGGCACGCTCTGGGCCTATGACTACGAAGGCGAACGGATCACCCTTGCCGGGAAGACCACCTCCTACGTCCGCGCCGACGCGAAGAACCCGTCGCTGGAAATCCTGTTCTGCCCGACCTGCGCCGGCGTCGTCGCCTGGCGCAGCCTGCATCTCGACGACCGCGGCCGCCGGCGCATGGCCGTCAACCTCAGGCTGGCGCCGCCGGAACTGGTCGCCGACCTGCCCATCGACCATTTCGACGGTCTCGACACCTTCGAGGACCTGCCATCCGACGGCCGCTGCGTGCGCGACCTCTGGGCGTAGCGAGCCATCGACGGCCATGGCAGCAGGCTCACTCCAGATTCCAACTGCGCAGCCGATCAATGCGTCGCGAGCACCCTCGCCTCGACCGGCTGGTCGATGCCCTTGAGCACGAGCAAGCGCGTCGTCGCGCCCGTGGTCAGCGCCCCTGCCTCGGCGGCGGTCTCGGGCGAAATCAGGATCTCGCCGGCCTCGGCCTGGGATTCGAGCCGGGAGGCCAGGTTGACCGTGCCGCCGATTGCGGTGAAGTCGCTGCGGAAGCTCGAAAATTCGCCGATCTCGACATCGCCGCTGTGGATGCCGACCCCGACGCCGAGCGGCTGGCCTTGGAGCGCGTCGAGCTGCAGGCTGCCCAGTGCTGCCGCGCACAGACGCTGGATCTCCCGTGCCGCCAGGATCGCGGCTTGCGCGTGGTCCTTCCTGACGATCGGAAAGTTGAAGATCGCCATCAGGCCATCGCCCATCTGCTTGTTGACGATGCCGTCATGCGCCCAGATGGCCTCCGCGCAGCGATCCTGGAACAGGCTGACGATCTCGCTCAGCCTGGCCCGCTCGATCTGCCCCGAAAGATGGGTGAAGCCGCGGATGTCGGCAAACAGGATTGTCGCGTTCGCCGCCACATGGCTCTGCTTCTTGACGTAGCGGAAGGAGCGCTCGCAGATCGTACAGATGTTCGGGTTCATCTTGCTGCGGGTAATGCCGAAGGCGCGAAACGGCAGCGCCAGCGGCCCGCGAATGGGGATCGGCACATGCATCTGATCCCAGCATCCCCGGCAGATCCTGGCGTCGCCGCGCTGGGCCGGCTGGATGGTAGAGGCTTCGGTCATGGTCTGCATCTGCTCCGGCTCACATGGCCCGAGGGGCGTGGGCGAAGCTTCTGCCATTTGCCGCGCTTTAGCAACGGCTGGAATAATACGAGGCACCGGCCGTGGGACGCCGCCGTCACTCGGAAAACAGGTTCGCGGCCATCGATGAGGTCTCCCGCAGCGAGTTACAGCGACCTTTGCGCGTCCGATAAGACGCGGCGCTGTAATCCCGGCGCCTTCCTTCGAAGGCGACGGGCAGCGCGCGGATGTCATCACGCCTTCTTGACCGGCGGGATGACCCAGGAGCCGTCGAGGATGGACGGCGGGCTGTCGTCGGGCCAATAGAGCCGCATCATCAGGATGAACTTGTCCTTCGGCGCAGGCAGCCAGTTGCTCTCCTTGTCTGCTCCGGGGGACTCGTTCTGGATGTAGATATCCGTCGATCCGTCCGGGTTTGTCTTGAGGTCCTGCCGGGCGCTGATCGAGTAGCGATTGAGCGGATTGTCGACGAAGAAATATTTGTCGTCATACATGGTGATCGACCAGAACCCGCGCACCGGCGGCAATTGCCCCTTCGGGAAGGTGACGACGTATTTGTTCGCCCCGTGATAGGCGCGCGCAAACAGGCCGTCTTTCGATTTGAGCGAGGTCGGATAGATCGCATCGTGGGGGCGATTGGCGCCGAGGCCGATCGCCGTGACCAGCGCGCGCTGGAGATAGCCCGTCCCGTAGATGCCGGTCTTGGTGGTAAAGCCCCAGCCGTTGATATCCTGGACGTCGCCGTCGCTGAACTTGAAATGCAGCATGATGCGATGGAAGGCGATGCCGGGAATGCGCGAGACGAAAGCGGCATCGAGCTTGCTCTTGTCGAAATCCTGGCCGGGCACGATGCCGATCCCGGCGAACTTGGCGACCGCCTCCGCATCCGCAGCCGTCGGCGGATTGGTCTTCATCAGTTCGCAGAGCAGCGTGAAATATTCGACCGCGTCCATCCGGTTGACCTGTTCGCGCACCGCCGTCTTCATGTCGATATCCGGATCGACCTTGCCGGGCGGCGGCGTCCAGTCCTTGCCGTAGGCGCTGAGTGGCACCAGCTTGCACTGGTCCTGCAGCGCATGGACTGCCGCATAGTCCTCGGGCGTCCCGTCGCAATAGATGCGCCCGAGGATCCAGACGATGCTCGTCGGCGACTTGTACTCGGTCACGCCCTCGGGAATGGTGCCCTGCCAGCCGGGTCCGGTGATCGCATAGGACTGCGCGCCATCCCCTGTCGTCCGCCTGCCCGGCACCTGGAACACCGTCGTCCAGCCGTCGAGCATCGGAAACAGGAAGTAGCGATCCTTCATGTCCGGGATCGACAGCACCCAGGGTTCCTTGCCGACGTCGACGAAGGCGGTCGTGTAGAGCGTATCGGCGTTCGGCGCCGTCACGTCCTTGAAGGATGCGTTGGGATATTCCCGCAGCTTGATGATGTGGCCCATCGGCCCCTTGCTGCCTTCGGGCCGTTCCACATTCGTGATGACACGGCGCGTGATTTCCATCGTGACGAGCGGATAGCCGTAGATATAGGCGTCCACCGCCAACCAGAAATCGTCGGCCGCTTCGACCGGATCGAACAGCGGAGCATCCAGAGCATTTGCGGGTAAATGTGAAACCGTTGCGAGCAGGCCAGCGCCTCCCAAAGCGACGGCACGACGTGTCAAATCCATGTTTGCCTCCTTTTAACCCTCATGACGGAGGGAGGTTAGCATGGCCCGGTGAACACTACTAGACATTGTGTACGATTCAGCTTTCGCGTGAACTTCGAACGAGCGCGGCTGCCCCGCATGGCGGGGCAGCCCGGGATGCCTTGGACTGCGTGGCAGCCAGTCAGAACGACAGGCGGTTGCTGGACCAGACGGGGCCGAGGCGCTCTTCTTCCTTGAGCGTGGCGGAACCGTAGGAGAAGCGCAGGCCGCCGAAGATGGTGCTGGTGTCGCCGGACACCGATGCGTTCAGGCCCGAAAGCTCCTCGTTGGTATATTTGTAGCCGGCAAAGAGCGTGACCGGGACGGTGTCCAGCCGGTAGTTTGCCGTCAGCTTCAGGCTGCGCAGATCGTAATCGATGTCGTCCTCGCTGAGGCGATGGAGCGAGCCGTCGACGTCGAAGCGCAGATTGTCGGTCGCGTAAATGCGGGCGCCGAGCGAGCCCATATAGTGGTCGGCGTCGATGTCGTCGAAGTCTTCCACGCTCGCTTGGCCATAGCCGAACGCGCCATGCAGCGTCCAGGTATCGAGGAAATAGGCCCCTTCGACGCCACCCATGTAATCGTTGAGGTCGACACCGATGCCCGGATCGAGGCGCGCGCCCTGAACGAAGATGCCGGCCGCATAGAGTTCGGTGCGGTAGTAGCCGTGCAGCGCGCCGTCATAGCTGTTCGTATCGACATCCTCATAAGAAGCGCGCGTGTAGCCGAGATCGACCTGCAGGTTCATGCCGGCGCCGGAGTCGAAGTTCACGGCACCGCGCAAATCCCAGGCGCTGGTATCAATGTCGCCGGGCGTGTCGACGCCGCCCGCATAAGAGCCCTCGATATAGCCGGCAATGCCCCCGAGCGATTGCTCCACCGGCACTTCATAGGCGTCCTGCGTCCCGACGAGCGGACCGTCGATATCGGCAGCAGCCGCGATCGAAACACTCGAAAAAAGAAAAATGACGAAACCGCTAGCCCTGACCATTGCCCCACTCCGGTTGAAACCCCAGAGATAGGTAAGCGAACATGGTTAATACAATCTCTACGGGAAGACTGAAGGGCGCAGGCGGATAACCGCCATCCGCCTGCTCCGTTACCTCTGGCCCGGACAAGTCCCCTCTCCCCGCTTGGCAGGGAGAGGGCAAAGTCCTCGGGTTTAACCTGAGGAGAGGGGCAAGCTCCACCCACCCGAAATCCGGCGCAACAAGGGCGCCTTTCACTGCTTGGCGATCTTCTCGCGCAGGCGCTCCTCCTGCTCGGCGAGTTCCGGCGTCAGCGCCTCGCCGAAATCCTCCGCCTCGAAGATCGGACGGATTTCGATCTCGCTCGGGCCGGGCATCGGGTTCGGGCAGCGCTTCACCCAGGCGATCGCCTCGTCCATGTCCTTGACCGTCCAGATCCAGAAGCCGGCGACCAGTTCCTTGGTCTCGGCGAAGGGACCGTCGATGACAACGCGGTTCGGCCCGTCGAAGGCGACGCGGGCGCCCTTCGACGAAGGCTGCAGCCCCTCGCCCGCCTGCATGATGCCGGCATTCACCAGTTCCTCGTTGTATTTGCCCATGGCTTCGAGAAGCTCGGTCGTCGGCATCTTGCCCGCTTCGCTGTCCTCGGTCGCCTTTACAAAAACCACTACACGCATCGTCCATTCTCCTTTGTCACGCCGGTCCGGGTCGTTGCGACCTCTGGGGTGTCGGCGCGGTGAAACCCAACTAGTGCGAGCGGGATGCAGGCGAAAGACCTGCGCGGACCTTTTTCCTATCCCGCTCCGGTGAAGGAAGCCAAATTGGCCTCCCTGGCTAAATGACGAACGGGTGGCGATGGGTCCGACAGGGGTAGGAAGATTTTTTGCGAACGTTGACGAAGTTGGGCAAGCAGCAGGATGAGGCAGCATAAGCAGGAGCGCGAACGCATTCGCGGATCGGTGCGGGTTTGGTACTGGGAGGGCGGGAGAAACCCCGCTGCTCCTCTCGAAGCCCCAGTTGATCCCCTCGCCAAGCCTGTCCTCCCGGCTTGACTGAGAGCGCAACCACTTAATCCAGTCCCCGCTGCTCGCGCAAGATCATGGGCGCTCGACCTCCGCCCCGAAACACCGTAGGGCAGCGCTCAGCGATGCAGCTCCGCCAGCGCCTGCCGGAGATCGTCGATCGGCGTCTGGCCCGCCATCTTCTTGCCTTCCAGCTCCGGCGGCATCTTCCAGCCGGGATCGATGCCTTCCATGTTGGGCAGCTCGTGCGCGATGCCCTTGTGGCAGTCGATGCAGGTGGCCTTGCCGGAAAGCAGGTAGCGGGTATGGATCTCGGCCGCCCGCTGCGTCTGCTTCTGCAGGTCCATGGCGACGGAGGAGTGGCAGTTGCGGCATTCCAGGCTGTCGTTGGCCTTCATGCGCGCCCATTCGTGCTGCGCCAGTTCCAGCCGCTTCTCGAGGAATTTCGGCCTGGTGTTGATCGTGCCGAAGATCTTGCCCCAGACCTCCTTCGACGCCTGCATCTTGCGGGCGATCTTGTCGGTCCACTGGTGCGGCACGTGGCAATCCGGACAGGTGGCGCGCACGCCGGAGCGGTTGGAGAAGTGGATGGTGCGCGTCAACTCCTGGTAGACGTTGTCATGCATCTCGTGGCAGGAGGTGCAGAACTTCTCGGTGTTGGTGAGTTCCAGCGCCGTGTTGAACGCGCCCCAGAACATCACGCCGCCGATGAAGCCGCCGAGCGTGAGGAAGCCGAGGCCCAGCGTGCCGGCCGGCGTCGCCATGATCCGCCAGGCCCAGAGGATAGCTTTCCTGATCCATGCGATCATGTCGTCACTCGCTTCCGGCCGGCTTGAAGCCCAACTCGCTCATGTCCTTGAAGTTGCTCGGCACCAGCGGGCTGGTGTCCGCCTGCGGCACGTGGCAGGCGGTGCAGAAATAGCGCCGCGGCGAAACGTCGGCGATCATCTGTCCGTCGCGCGTCATGTAATGGGTGACGCTGATCATCGGCGCGCCGGAGTCCTGGGTGAACTCGCGCTTGTGGCAGGAAAGGCAGCGGTTGGCATTGACCGAAAGCTCGTAGCCCTCGATCGAATGCGGAATGACCGGCGGCTGGTCGGGATAGGCGCGCATCTTGCGCTTGTCGTCGACCACCCATTTCGGCAGCGGTGCTGCCGCCTCCGTCGCCATCTGCGGCGTCGGCCCTTCGAGCTGCGGCACCAGCTTTTCCGCCACCTGAGCCACGGCGGCGGTCGTGACGAACACCATCAGTCCGGCGGCGATCGCCATCCAGACGGATCGCGTCGGGCCGGTGCCGGCAGAGGTCAGAAGCGGTTTTGGAACGGCCCCGAAACGACGAGACAGGACGTTTCCGCAAATCCGCTTCAGCCGAGAAAACCCTAGAGGGTGACGGGAAGAATCTTGACCGCGCATTTTTTGAAATCCGTCTGTTTGGAGATGGGATCGGTGGCGTCGAGGGTAACCTTGTTGATCAACTGGCTGGCATCGAACCAGGGAACGAAGACGACGCCGGGCGGCATGCGGTTGCGGCCGCGGATATCGACGCGCGAGCGAATTTCGCCGCGCCGCGAGACGATGCGCACTTCCATGCCCTGGTTGATGCCGCGCTTGCGGGCGTCCTCCGCATTCATGAAGACGCGGGCGCCGGGAAACGCCTTGTAGAGCTCCGGCACCCGCATGGTCATCGAGCCCGAATGCCAATGTTCGAGCACGCGGCCGGTGACCAGCCAGGTGTCGTATTCCTCGTCCGGGGACTCGGCCGGCGGCTCGTAGGGCACGGCGAGGATGACCGCCTTGCCGTCCTTGTTGCCGTAGAACTTCACGCCGTCGCCCGCCTTCACATAGGGGTCGAAGCCTTCGCGGTAGCGCCACTTCGTCTCCTGGCCGTTGACGACGGGCCAGCGCAGGCCGCGCACCTCGTGATAGGTGTCGTAGGGCGCCAGGTCATGGCCGTGGCCGCGGCCGAAGGTGGCATATTCCTCGAACAGGCCCTTCTGGATGTAGAAGCCGAATTCCTTGGCCTCGTTGTTGTCGTATTCGGCGCTGACCTCGGTCAGCGGGAAGCGGTCGACCTCGCCGTTCTTGAACAGAACCTCGAACAGCGTCTTGCCGCGATAGTCAGGATTGGCGTCGAGGATTTCCTTCGGCCACACCTCGTCGGTTACGAAGCGTTTGGAGAACTCCACCATCTGCCAGAGATCCGAGCGCGCCTCGCCGCGCGCCTGGACGAGCTGGTGCCAGACATGGGTGCGCCGCTCGGCATTGCCGTAGGCCCCCTCCTTTTCCACCCACATGGCCGCGGGCAGGATCAGGTCGGCGCTCATCGCGGTGATCGTCGGATAGGCATCCGAAACGACAATGAAATTGTCCGGGTTGCGATAGCCCTGCCAGGTCTCGTTCGAGGTGTTCGGTCCCGCCTGGACGTTGTTGTTGACCTGCACCCAATAGAAATTGAGCTTGCCGTCCTTCAGCATCCGGTCCTGCTGCACGGCGTGATAGCCGGGCTTTTCCGGGATGATGCCGTGCGGAATGCGCCAGATCTCCTCCGCATGCTTGCGGTGCTCGGGGTTGGTGACCACCATGTCGGCCGGCAGGCGGTGCGCGAAGGTGCCGACCTCGCGCGCGGTGCCGCAGGCAGACGGCTGGCCGGTCAGCGAGAACGGGCTGTTGCCGGGCTCGGAGATCTTGCCGGTCAGCAGATGCAGGTTATAGACCATCTGGTTGGCCCAGACGCCGCGCACATGCTGGTTGAAGCCCATGGTCCAGAGCGACATGACCTTGCGGTTGGGGTCGGCATAGAGCTCGGCGAGCTGCTTCAGGAATTCCGGATCGACGCCGGTCAGCTCGACGGTCTTTTCCAGCGTGTATTCCGAAACGAATTCCTTGAACGCCTCGAAGTCGATCGGCTCGGTCTTGCCCGGATCCTTGGAATTGGCGGCGTTGACCTCGACCGGATTGTCGGGCCTCAGGCCATAGCCGATATCGGTCACGCCGCGGGCAAACTTGGTGTGCTTGTTGACGAAGTCCTCGTTGACCTTGCCGCTCTCGATGATGTGGTTGGCAATATAGTTGAGGATCGCCAGATCCGTGCCCGGCTTGAAGACGATGGGGATATCGGCGAGATCCATGCTGCGATGGGTGAAGGTCGAAAGCACCGCGACGCGCACATGCGGCTGGCCGAGGCGCCGGTCGGCGACCCGCGTCCACAGGATCGGGTGCATCTCCGCCATGTTCGAGCCCCAGAGCACGAAGGCATCGGCGTTCTCGAAGTCGTCGTAGCAGCCCATCGGCTCGTCCATGCCGAAGGTGCGCATGAAGGCGACGGCGGCGGACGCCATGCAGTGGCGGGCGTTGGGGTCGAGGTTGTTGGAGCGGAAGCCCGCCCGCATCAGCTTCGTCGCAGCATAGCCCTCGAAGATCGTCCATTGGCCGGAGCCAAACATGCCGAGAGCCGTCGGCCCCTTCTCCTTCAGGACCTTCTTCGCCTGCTCGGCCATCACGGTGAAGGCCTCGTCCCAACTCACCGGCTCGAACTCGCCGTCCTTGGCGTAGACGCCTCCGCGCTTGCGCAAAAGCGGCGTCGTCAGCCGGTCCTTGCCATACATGATCTTGGAGAGGAAATAGCCCTTGATGCAGTTGAGGCCGCGGTTGACCTCCGCCTGCATGTCGCCATGGGTGGCGACTACCTGGCCCTCCTTCACGCCCACCATCACGCCGCAGCCCGTGCCGCAGAAGCGGCACGGCGCCTTGGACCATTTGATCTCCAGCGCGCCAACACCGCCCGGCACCGGCTGGGCGGCCGCAGGCAGGGCAATGCCGGCCGTAGCGGCGGCGATGCCGGCCGCATGGGCCTTCAGAATGTCACGCCGCGTCAGTTCTCCGCTCATGGCTCCTGCCCTTCCTCTTCCATTTCGACATGCTCGAAAACCATGTTGGCCGAGATCACGCCATCAAGCAGCGAGATCCTCGACAGGCATTCGCCGAGCGCGCCCGTACTTCCGCCTTCGATGACGACGACGATCTTGCCGCCGCCATGGCCATGGATTTCGACGTTTTCCATTCCCTGAAGCGTCGCGATCACCGCCTCGGTGCTGTCAGGCATCGTGGCGACGACGACGCTCGATATGTGGTAGGGCGTGCCCGCCCGTGCCGTCGGGGCCTCAGACATGAGCCACCTCCGCTTCCGGTGCCTTGACCGCGATCGCGCTGACCGGACAGCCGCCGAGGCAGGCGCCGCAGCCGGTGCATTTGGCCTCGTCGATCTCGGGCAGGAACGGCCCGCCGATGACAGGGCGAAAGCGGATGGCCTGCTCGGGACAGCTTTCGCCGCAGGACTGGCAGGCGACGTTGCGGCGTGCCAGGCACGTGTCGGTGATGGCGGCCACATGGGGGAAGCGCCGCACGTCCTTCTCGGCGAACACCGGCTCCGGACAGGCGTCCGCGCAGGCGCCGCAGAAGGTGCATTCGCCGCGCGCGAAATCGATGAAAGGAAGGCCGTCGGCAAGACGGATTATGCCGGTGGGACATCGTTCAGTGCAGGCGCCGCAGCCGGTGCAGGCACGAAGGCTCAGCTCCGAAACCCCCGGCGGCCGGATGCGGACCGGCTTCGGCGCAGCGCGGCCGGTAAAGAGTTCACGGCGGGAAAGAGGTTCGGCGCCCATGGCTCGCCTCAATGCCCGGGCGGGCCCGGCGGGCCGAAGACGATCTGCAGCATCCAGACCAGGAAGCCGTAGCCGCCGACCACGCCGACGGCGACGATCGGCCAGATGCCGAAGGCGAGCACCAGGAAGGTGATGAGCTCCGCGCGCCGCGACCGTGGCCGGTTTTCAATCGGCTGCTGCTGAACGATCTCTGACATTCCAGCGTCCCCCAACACAATCTGCGGTAAGATGCGTCACCCGAAATAAAAATCAATCCCATGACTTCCGGATGACACATCTGCGTCTTCCCGCAACGTAAATGCCGGGCAGGCGGGGACATTGATCTGTGTCAAATTGACAAGACGCAAAAACAAGAAAAACGACGGCGATTTACGGATCAGGCTCCTTTTTTACTCGCTAGAATCGGTCGAGTTTACGATCCCAGTTCAATTTCCGCTCAAAAATCCGGCGATCCGGGCTCGATTGCGATTTCGGCGAAGGCTCGGGAGTCATCGCCGAACGCGGGCTTCGACGCGCCGCAACGCTTGCCGCCAGCCACCACCAGACCCTGCTCACCTGCAACCTATGGCTTTACATCTCTCCATGGATCAGCCGCGAAATCGCACGCGCTGAGGTGCGTCAGCGCAGGAACGCTGCTGAACGGCGCAAGACGACAAAGCTCGGGGACGGGTCCAGCGTCGCATCAGGTTTGTCGACTGATGCCTGCCTGGTCCGATTTAAGCTCGCGATGAGCCATCACGTCCCATCTTGGGGCCCTCTCGTCGTTTTGCCAGCTTGCCGCCTGCCACGCCAATCGCAAGCGCGACGACGGTCAGCACACCCGCGACCGCGAAGGTGACCTGCATGCCCGTCGCGACCGCCGCGGGCGCGGCCGTGGCGATATCGGCGGCAGCCGTCGCCGAGGCAAAAACCGCCCCCATCACCGAGGCGCCGGTGACGAGACCGAGGTTGCGCGAAAGGTTCAGCAGGCCCGAAACGACGCCGCGCCGGTCGGCTGCGACATCGGTCATGACGGCCGTGTTGTTGGCCGCCTGGAAGAGCTGATAGCCGGGCGTCAGCAGCGCGATCGCCGCGATATAGCCCGCGACGCCGGCCAAGCCAGGCAGAACGGCCAGCGCAAGGCAGCCAGCCGTCATTGCCACGAGACCCGCAACGACAATTGCGGCCGCCCCCAGCCGATCGACGATCCGGCCGGCGACCACGCCGCCGAAGGCCGAGATGACCGGGCCTATCGACATGACCAGCCCGACCAGCGCCGCATCGAGCCCGAGCCCGCGGGAGAGATAGAAGGGCCCGACCACCAGCGTCGCCATCATGACCGTCGAGACCAGCGCGTTGGTCGCAAGGCCGGCGTTCAAGCCCGGATCGCGAAACATCGAAAGCCGGATCAGGGGCGAGGTTACCCTTGCCTCGACCAGCAGGAAGAGCCCAAGCCCGAGAGCGGCGGCCGCAAGCAGCGCGATGTTGAGCATGCCGAAACTGCCGCGCCCCATGGTCATCGCCAGCGCATAGGCGCCGAGCGAAAGCGCCAGCAACAGCGTGCCCGGCACATCGAACCGGGCGGGCGCCCTGCCCTCGGCCTTCCGGTCCGCAGGCAGGTGCCGATGGGCGAGAAAGAGCACCGCAAGCCCGAGCGGCACGTTGACGAGAAAGATCGCCCGCCAGCCCGGGCCGGCAATCAGCGCGCCGCCGAGCGAAGGCCCGAGCGCGGTGCCGACCGCCGACATGGTGCCGAGTAGCCCCATGGCGCTGCCGGTCCTCGCCTTCGGCACCGCCTCGCCGACAAAGGCCATGGTCAGCGCCATCATGATTGCCGCGCCAATGCCCTGCACCGCCCGCGCCGCGATCAGCAGCGCAAAGCCCGGCGTGAGGCCGCAGATGACCGAGGCGGCGGTGAAGAGCGCAATGCCGGCAACGAGCAGCCGCCGGCGGCCGACGATGTCGCCGAGCCGCCCGACGCTGACGATCAACGTGGTGATCGCCAGCAGATAGGCAAGCACCACCCACTGCACCGCCTGAAAGGACGCACCGAAGGCGTCGGCCAGCGCCGGCAGCGCGACATTGGCGCTGCTGGTGCCGAGCGAGGAAAGCAGCATGGAAAGCGAGAGGCTGGCGAGCACCCAGCGAAGGGAGGGCGCCGGAGCGGCCGGGGCCATCGCCGTGTCTGTCGCGGTCATCGGCCACCTCCCGCGCGCAAGGCGTCGCGACGCGCAAATCCCGCACAGGAAATCACGGAAAAACAAACGGATAGAGCGACTTCGTGACTCTGTTTGTGCGGCAATCTCCTGCCATCGGACCGGGAGATCAGGGACATCGAAAAACGGCCAAGGGGCACGAGCGCCAGCCGGCGTATGAGCATCGGGAAACCCTCCAAAATCGGTTTCCCGCGAACCTAGTGTCTCGACGTATGGGGCGGAAGACGCAGCATTTGCACTTCATTCGTGCGTTTGACGCCACATCACGATCGAACTCGTGTTATGAGAGGCGATGACCAGACCCGACCTCAACCTGCTCGTGACCCTCGATGTGCTGCTTTCGGAAGGCAGCGTCGCCCGCGCCGCGAGGCGCCTGCAACTCAGCCCCTCCGCCATGAGCCGGGCGCTGGCGCGGCTGCGCGAGGCGACCGGCGATCCCTTGCTCGTGCGCGCCGGCCGCGGCCTCGTGCCCACGCCGCGCGCGCTGGAGCTTCGCGGCCGTGTCGGCCCGCTGGTTGACGCGGCCGAAGCCTGCCTCCGCCCGGCCGAAAGCCTCAACCTGAAGACGCTCACCCGCACCTTTACGCTGAGGAACCGCGAGGGCTTCGTCGAGAATTTCGGCCCTGATCTGATTGCCCGCGTCAATGCGGAAGCGCCCGGCGTGCGCCTTCGCTTCGTGCAGAAGCTCGACCGGGAAAGCAGCCCTCTGCGCGAAGGCGGCGTCGACCTCGAAACCGGCGTCGTCGGCGAAGCGACCGGCCCGGAGCTTCGCGCCCAGGCCCTCTTCCACGACCGCTTCGTCGGCGTCGTCCGCTCCGGCCATCCGCTGGCCAATGGCGAGATCACGCCCGCCCGCTACGCTGGAGCCCGCCACATCCACGTCTCCCGCCGCGGCAACGACACCGGCCCGGTCGACGCGGCCCTTCACGCCCTCGGGCTCGAGCGCGACATCGCCGCATCCGTCGGCAGCTTCTCCGAAGCCCTGGCGCTTGCCCGCGCCACGGATCTGATCGCCAGCGTGCCCGAACGCTACACCGGAACGCTCCGCGCAAACCTCTTCACCTTCCCGCTGCCGGTCTCTCTGCCCGAAATCACCATCTCGCTGCTCTGGCACCCCCGCCTGGATGCGGATCCGGCGCATCGGTGGTTGCGCGGCTGTGTGAGGGAGGTGTGTGGGAGCGGCGCGCGTTCGGCGTCTTAAATTAGGCCCCCCATTACCTCACGCGCGCTCCGAAACGGCATTCCTGGCGACGGCTGGCGCTGCCTCGTACCAGCCCTTGGATCTGTTCACGATCCAGACGACCGACAGCATCACCGGCACCTCGATCAACACTCCGACGACGGTGGCGAGCGCTGCGCCCGACTGGAAGCCGAAAAGACTGATGGCGGCGGCAACGGCAAGCTCGAAGAAGTTCGAGGCGCCGATGAGAGCCGAGGGACCGGCGACGCAATGTTTCTCGCCCGACAGGCGATTGAGCAGATAGGCGAGCCCGGCGTTGAAATAGACCTGCACGAGGATCGGCGCCGCCAGAAGAGCAATGATCGTCGGCTGCGCGATGATCTGTTCGCCCTGAAACCCGAACAGCAGCACCAGCGTTGCCAGCAGGGCGACCAATGAGGCCGGCTGAACCTTCGCCAGGAAGCGATCGAGCGCCGCGGACGAAGCGTTCGCCAGGAGACGCTTGCGAAGCACCTGCGCGATGATGACGGGAACGACAATGTAGAGGGCGACCGACAGCACCAAAGTTGCCCATGGCACGGTGATCGCGGAGAGCCCGAGCAGAAGCCCGACGATGGGCGCGAAGGCGACGATCATGATCGCGTCGTTGAGCGCCACCTGGGAGAGCGTGAACAGCGGTTCGCCCTTCGTCAGGTTCGACCACACGAATACCATCGCCGTACAGGGCGCTGCGGCGAGGATGATGAGGCCGGCTATGTAGGAATCGATCTGATCGGCCGGCAGCAGCGGCCGGAAGAGCCAGCCGACGAACAGCCAGCCGAGCAGCGCCATCGAAAACGGCTTGACCGCCCAGTTGATGAGAAGCGTCACGCCGATGCCGCGCCAATGGCTTCCGACATTGGAAAGCGACCGGAAGTCGATCTTCACCAGCATGGGAATGATCATCAGCCAGATGAGGATGGCGACCGGTATGTTGACCTTGGCGATCTCGGCAGCGCCAATCGCCTGAAACACACCAGGCATGAGGTGGCCGAGCGCTATGCCCGCCACGATGCAGATCGTGACCCAGAGGGTCAGGTATCGCTCGAACGCCGACATCACGAAGCCCTCCGCTCGGTCGCGCCTTCCATGCCGCCGATCTCGCGCAGATGGCGCTCCAGCACCATGCGGTCGATCGATGCCAGCGGCAGGTTGACGAAGGCCGTGATGCGGTTCTTCAGGAACTTCGCGGCCTCGGCAAAGGCCCGCTGGATCTCGCCCTCGCTTCCTTCGACGGCGGCCGGATCCTCGATGCCCCAATGGGCCGTCATCGGATGACCGATCCACACCGGACAGGCCTCCCCGGCAGCGCTGTCGCAGACCGTGAAGATGAAATCCATCTGCGGGGCGCCGGCGCCGGAGAACACGTCCCAGCTCTTCGAGGACAATCCGTCCGTCGGATAGCCGAGCGCTTCGAGCTCCCGGATCGCGTGCGGGTTCACCTGCCCCTTCGGCTGGCTGCCGGCAGAATAGGCGCGAAAGCGACCCTTCCCCTCCTTGTTGAGGATGGCTTCGCCGAGAATGGAGCGGGCGGAATTGCCCGTGCACAGGAAGAGCACGTTGTAGATGCGGTCAGACATGGCGGTTTGTCCCGTTAATGCGAGGGGTCCAGGAGAAGGAGTTCATCGGGTGCGGACGGCGGGCGAAAGAACGACCGGACGGCTGCCTGCTTTCGCCGATCGGTCATGCCTTCGCTCCCGCCGGTGCGCAGCACGACGCCGCAGCGACGGCGGGGGCGCAGATCTCGGGATGGCCGCCGCAGCAGTCCTCCATCAGGAAGCGGACCAGCCCGCCAAGCGCGTCATAGCCGGCCCGGTAGATGATCGAGCGGGATTCGCGTTGCTGCGTGATCAGCCCCGCTCTCTCCAGTTCCTTGAGATGAAAGGAGATATTCGAGGGCGATACCTCCACCCTTTCCGCCAGCGCCCCCGCCGCCATCCCGTCCGCGCCGGCGACGACGAGCAGGCGGACGATCTGAAGGCGGGTCTCCTGGGAAAGCGCTGCGAAGGCAGCGAGGGCTTGACGCTCATCCATATTTCAATAATCCTTGAATAGTTGAAATGAGGATTAGCCCAAATGAATGCTCTCGACAAGTCCAAAATCGGCGACCACGACCTCAGCCTCGCCGACTTCATCAGCGCGCTCGGGACCGCCCGGGATCTGCCGCTGGTGTTTCACTACGACGGCCATGCGGTGAGATCCGGCTACCACGTCACGGAGGTCAAGGCCGGCCAGTTCTCGGCCCTCGATTGCGGCGCCAATCCGGAGGCCTGGTCCGAGATCTTCGTGCAGCTATGGGACGTCGAGGAAGCCGGCCGAACGCATCTTTCCGCCGGAAAATTCTCGGCCATCGTCCGCAAGGTCTCCGAACACGTTCGCCTCGACGTCACCGCCCGCCTGACCTTCGAGGTCAGCGACGGCGTGCGCCCGATGCAGCTCTACTGCGCCGGTGCCCCCGTATTGAAGGATGGCGGTATCCACGTCCACCTGCAGCCGCGACCGGCAAGCTGCAAGCCGCGCGACCGCTGGTTGGCCGAAGCCGCCCCGGCTCAGGCCTGCTGCGGCCCCAAGGAGAACGCTGGCGGCTGCTGCCCGTAGAGCAAATTTTCGGGGTCGATCGAGGCTCGCCTTTTCACCCCGCCCCCGCCTTGGTGAGCCCCTCGCGCAAATGCTGCGCATCGCTCTCCTGCGCGTAGTGCAGCGTGCCGAGAAAAGCCCCGATCTCGAACGAGGGGTTGAGCGCCCGCACCTTCTCCATGTGCGCGCCGGCCGCGATCGTGTCGCCGAGCCAGCCATAGCAGGCGGCGATGAAGGCGTGCTGGGTCTCGTCCATGCTGGAGAGATGCATGAAGGCTTCTATCGCCTCGCCATACTGGCGGGCGGCGAAATGGGCCTTGCCGAGATGGCTCCAGAAGCGTTCCGGGTGGTGCGGGTTGAGCCGCATCGCCTTGCGGATCCATTCCACCCCCTCCTCCGGCCGGCCGAGCCAGGTCAGCAATTCGCCCTGCTGCACCACCACCAGGTCGTAATTCGGGTTGAGGAAGAGCGCCCGCTCCTGGTGGTAGCGCGCCGTCGTCAGCGCATTGTTGTTGACGTTGACCGCCGCGAGGATGCGGTGCACGTCGGCGTCGTTATCGTCGAGCGCGAGCGCCCGTTCGAGCTCGTCATTGATCTCGGCCCAGGTCGCCTCCTTGTCGGCGCACCAGCCATAGACCCAGGCCTGGCCGAGGATGCAGGCGCGCCAGGCGTGGGCATGGGCATAGCCGGGGTCGAGCGAGACGGCCCGGTCGATCAGCGATTGCGCCTGCTCGTTATCGGCGGCGCTGCCGCGGTGGTGCAGCACCTTGGCGGCAAGCGCGCATTCATAGGCCGCCATGTTCGCCGGCTTCGTGCGGGAGAGCTGGTCGCGCTGGGCGGCCTCCAGGCGCCCGGGCACGGTGGCGGCGATCGCCGCCGTCACCTCGTCCTGAATGGCGAAGATGTCGTCGAGCTGCCGGTCGTATTTGTCGGCCCAGATATGGGCATCGCTCTGCGCGTCGATGAGCTGCACGGTGACGCGCACCCGCTCGCCGATCTTGCGCACGCTGCCTTCCACCAGATATTGCGCCCCGAGGCTGGCTGCCACCTCGCGCGCGTTCACCGGCTGGTTCTTGTAGACAAAGGAGGAGTTGCGCGAGATGACGAAGAGCTCATGCCGGCGCGACAGCTCGGTGATGATATCCTCGGTCAGGCCGTCGGCGAAAAACTCCTGGTCCGGATCGCCGCTCATATTGTCGAAGGGCAGCACGACGATCGTCGGCTTGCAGACGCCCTTTTTCGCCGTATCACCCGCTGCAGCCGGCAAACCTGCCCCTTCGAGCCCGACGCGATAGAGGTGCACCGGGCGGCTGATGTTCTTCAAGATCTTCTCGCCGAGATCGTCGATCGGCAGTTCCAGCCGGTCGGCGACTTGCGTTGCCACCGCCGCGGTGACGCAGATGCCGCCGACCTCGGCCAGTTGCTCGGCGCGCGCGGCGATATTGACCCCGTCGCCAAAGATGTCGTCGTCCTCGAAGATGATGTCGCCGAGATTGATGCCGATGCGGAATTCGATCCGCCGGTCCTCCGGCACGTCGCTGTTGCGCCGCTTCATGCGGCTCTGGATCTCGACCGCGCATTTGACCGCATCGGTCACGCTCTGGAACTCGACCAGCAACCCGTCGCCGGTGGTCTTGATCAGCCGCCCCTTGTTCTTGGCGATCGCGGGATCGATGAGCTCGATGCGGTGGGTTCTCAGCCGCGCAAGCGTGCCCGCTTCGTCGGCTTCCATCAGCCGACTATAGCCGGCCATATCGGCCGCCAGCACTGCGGCGAGTCTCTGCTCCATGGGCTTGCCATACGATAAAAGAGCGGCCGATTCCGGACCAGGAGGTTCCCGGTGCAATACTATCGCACGCCGAGGGGATCGCCTACCTAAATTAGAGAGCTCTGCTTTTCGATCACCGCACCAACGGCAAGGTCGCTTGACATTACTTGCCTAAGGCAACTAATTATATGCCCAAGGCAATTTCATAAAGGCATCGCCATGTCTGCGCAGCAGATCGACGACCGCGCCCTGACGGTGCGGCGCTTCAACCGCTTCTATACCCGCCTGATGGGCCTGCTGCACGAGCACCTGCTCGCCAGCGCCTTCTCGCTGACGGAAGTTCGCATTCTCTATGAGCTGGCGCACCGGCCGGCGCTCACCGCATCCGATCTCTGCCGCGAGCTCGGCCTCGACGCCGGTTATCTCAGCCGCGTCATCGCCGGCTTCGAGAAGAAGGGGCTGGTCGAAAGGACCCGCTCACCGGCCGACGGCCGGGTTGCGCAACTCGAACTGACGGAAGCGGGGCGCGCTACGTTCCAGCCCCTGGAGGATGCCTCCCAGCGCGAGGTCGTCGCCATGCTGGAAAAGCTCTCGGTGCCGGAACAGCGGCAACTGGTTTCAGCGATGGGCGAGATCGAGAGCCTGCTCCAGGAGGAGCGGGTGCCAACCTACATCCTGCGCGATCCGCAGCCGGGCGACATGGGCTGGGTCATCCATCGCCAGGGCGCGCTCTATGCCGAGGAATATGGCTGGAGCACCGAATTCGAGGCCCTGGTCGCCGAGATCGTCGTCAAATACATGCGCGACTACGACCCGGCATCCGACCGTTGCTGGATCGCCGAAAAGGACGGCAAGATCGTCGGCTCGGTGTTTCTGGTAAGGCACGACGAGACGACGGCAAAGCTCAGGCTTCTCTATGTGGAGCCGAGCGCGCGGGGCCTCGGCATCGGCCGCCGCCTGGTCGAGGAATGCATGCGCCACGCGCGTCTTCTCGGCTACAGGCGTATGGTGCTGTGGACCAATGCGGGCCTCGACGCCGCCCGCCACATCTACGAGAAAGCCGGCTTCGCGCTGATCGAGGAAGAACGGCACCACAGCTTCGGCAAGGACCTCACCGGCCAGATCTTCGCGCGGGATCTGTGACGCGCGAATATCGCCTGCCGCCGTCGGCGCCATCCCGGTTCGAGAGCGATGCGGCGGCCGCGGGTGCTCCTGCTGCATGCCCCCTCAAACCGACCATGATTCAAGGACAAAGACATGCCGCCATTCAAACGGCCACGGCGACCTTTGCGCGTCTCAAAAGACGCGCGGCGCTGTAGGCGCACGCGCGCGAATGAGGCACGCACGTAACCTCCTGCCCGGAACAAGAATCTTTGCTTGCTCGTTATTGGTTGTGACGAAGAAGATCAGCGCCCGGGTACGATAATGAACCTGGAAGACATCTACCGCCTGCTGCGAAACGATCATCTTGAAGCGCAGGGCATCATCGACACCGTCCCCGATCCCTTGCTCTTGCTGGATCAGAACCTGTGCGTGCGGACCGCCAGCCGCGCCTTCTTCAAGACGTTCAAGGTCGATCGCGACGAGACGATCGGTGAGCACATCTACGACCTCGGCAACGGGCAATGGGACATTCCCGAGCTGCGCCGCCTGCTTGAAGAGGTGATCCCGAAGAGCAAGGCGGTGGTCGACTATGAGGTCGAGCACGAATTTCCGAGCATCGGGAACAGAATAATGCTGGTGAGCGCCCATCGGCTGTTTCATCCCGATGGCAACAGCAGGTCCCTGCTGCTCTCGATCGTGGACGCGACCGAGCGGCGCTTGCGCGAGACAGAAAGGGATCTGCTCCTCGACGAACTCCGGCATCGCATGAAGAACCTGCTCGGGCTGGTCCAGGCGCTCGCTCGCCAGACGACGGCGGCGGGCCGCTCCGGAGAGGAATATCGGGATGCGTTTCTCGGCCGGTTTGGCGCGCTGGTGCGGGCTCACGATGCGGCCTATTCGGGAGAGCGTATCGACCTCGAGGAATTGCTGGAGCGAACGCTGAAGCCCTATTCCGAAGGCGGAACGGCGGTGGTGATCGAGCCGAGCCAGCCGGTGCCGCTGGAAACGAACCGGACCATGTCGCTGAGCCTGATCCTGCACGAACTCGCGACCAATGCCGTAAAGTATGGCGCGCTGTCCACCGATACGGGGACGATTCATGTCCGGTGGGCGATAGAGGAGGCAAGCGCCAAGCATCTCAGGCTGACCTGGCGAGAGAGCGGCGGCCCTTCGGTCACACCGCCGACCACGACCGGCTTCGGCACGCGGCTTATCGAGTTCGCCGTCCGGTGCGAATTGGGCGGGCGGGTGGAACTGAACTATGCGCCAACGGGTTTGGTTGTAGAGATCGTCACACCCCTGTGACCGGTCTTCCAACAATGAGACCGGCTTCATGCGCAAGACCGTGCTTCTTGTCGAGGACGAGTTCCTGATCGCGATGGACCTCAAGCTGCTGCTCGAACAGCGTGGCTGGCGCGTGACAGGACCGGCCGCGACGGTGGAAGAGGCGCTTGGACTGCTGCACGACGAATTGCTGGCCGTGGCCGTTCTCGATGTTACGCTGCGGGACGGAGCGGTGACACGGGTCGCGGAGGCGCTTCGGGCGCAGAACGTACCCTTCGTGATCGCCAGCGCCCACCGCAATCCGGAAAGGCAGGGTGGCGAGGTCCTGGCTGGGGCCCGCAATGTCGGCAAGCCGACCGAAGTGCAGGATTTACTGGCCGCCCTGGAAGAAGCAACCGGATCCGGAGGCAGCATCCCGAGCGCGCGGAAAGCGTGATTTGGCCGCTTCAGTCGATCGGATCGAGAATGTCGGGCGTATCGTTCTTCGGCGAACCGACCTTGCTGCCGATCTTCCACATCGTCATCAGCTCAGGCGGAAACGGCTTCATCAGATCGGGCACGTCCGGCTCCGACGAAAGCCAGCGCTCGTAGTCGTCCCGGTGCAGGATCACCGGCATGCGGTCGTGGATGTCGGCCACCATGGCGTTGGCATCCGTGGTGACGATCGCGAAGGTGCGGATGTCCTCGTCGGTCTCCGGGTTGCGCCAGCTCTCCCATATGCCGGCAAGGCAGAAGGGCTCGCCCGTCTTCATGGCGATGGCGTAGGGCTGCTTGTCCTTGCCGGTGCCGTGGATGTCCTTCCATTCGAAGAAGCCGTCGATCGGCACCAGGCAGCGGCGGCGCTGATAGCTCGAACGAAACTTCGCCGCGATCGTGTCGCCCCTGACATTGACGAGCGGCCGTCCCGCCTTCGGATCCTTCGTCCAGCTCGGGATCAGCCCCCAGCGCGCCGAAACGAAGACCGGGCCGAAGAGATCGGGATCGCGGATCACATCGCGGATGATGATCGGATAGATCAGCGTCGGTGCGCCGTTATAGCGCGGGAACTGGTTGGCGAGCGCTTCGACGCCGCCGCGCTCCGCAAAGCCGAAGGCCCTGAGCAATCCCTCGAGAGTGGTCTTCAGATAGACGCGTCCGCACATGATCGCTGCTCCCGACGCCGGCGCCTGTCCCTCCGCGCGTCACTTCACCTTCTCTACGTCAGGCAGTTTCCAGCTCTTGTCGAACAGCGGCTTTTCCGGGCCGTAGAGCCGGAAGAGCAGTTCGAACTTGCGGCTCGGGTCCACCGGCACCCAGTTGGCCTCCTTGCCCTCAGGCGCCTTTGGCCCGAAATAGACATCGACCGAACCGTCGGCGTTCTTCTGAACGCCGGAGCCGGTCGAGGCGACGCTCGCCTTGTCCATGTTGCGGATCAGCGCATGCGTCTCGCGGTCATAGGCCGTCACCGACCAATATTGCTTGACCGGCGCGTCCTTCGGCACCACGAGGCGATAATTGGCGCTGCCGTCGAAGGCGTCGCCGTCCTTGTCCCTGTTGGCCATCAGGTAGAATTGCGCCGTGCCGAGCCGCTTGATGCCGGTAAAGCCGAGCGTGTAGGTCACGCCGCGGGCGTCGACCGGATAGGTATTGGGATCGGAATAGGCGCCCGAGGCCGCAGCCACCATTTCCGGCAGCCCGGCAGGGAACCAGCGGATGCCCTCGTTGATGACGGGGAAGCCGGCGTCATAGCGTGCGGAAAGCTCGGCCCTCGCCTCGGCCGCCGCCGCGTCGAGCAGTTTCTTCGTCTCGGCGTTCGGCTGGTAGGGCTTGCCTTTCTCGATCCCCAGAGTTTTCAGATGATCGATCATCAGCCGGTCGCGCTCGAGCCAGGGTTCGGTCTGCACGATGCGGTTCAGATTGTCGAAGAAGCTGGCATCGTAGCGGATGGTGCTGTCGAACAGCACGTCATAGGCATCGACGAAGGTCGTCGCCGGCGGCTTGTCGTCCGCGGACATCGGGTAGATCTTGGTCGTCTTGCCGTAGGCGACCGACTTTTCGATATCGGCATCGCTATGGCTCTTGAGATTGGAGCGCAGCAAGGCAAAGCCGGTGAAGGTGTCCGAGCGGAGCGCGATGAAGCCCTCCGGCACCTCGCCCATATAGTCCGGCGGCAGGATCAGGTATTTGCCGCCCTTGCCCTTGTCCGCCCCCTCCGGCCCGGCATCCTCCAGCGGCATCTGCCAGGCATTGACGATGTTGCCGGCGATCGATCCGCCTTCGGCCGGCGGGATCTCGATGACGATGGGTCCATCCTTCACGTTCCAGAAGGACATGAGATAGATCGAGTCCGGGTTGGGCGTCAGCGTCTGGTTCTTCCAGTTGACCGGCCGCGACCAGTAGACGATCTCGTTGACCTTGGCCTTGGTCTTCGAAAGCGCCTCCTGCAGCATCAGGTCGGCGTTGACCGCCGGCATGCCCCAGATGACCGCTTCCACCGCCCGGCGCTCGAAGGCGCGGCGCTGGAGGCTTTCCGGCGAAAGGTCCTGTGCGGATACGCTCGCCGTGACGGCAAGAAGCGCAAGCGCTGTAAAGACAGCCCGAAGCATCACGATCCTCACTTTCGGCAATGGCCCGCTGGACCGCCAGACGCAAGGCGACGTGCCCAGCCAGCCGATGGTCCGCTGCAAAGTAGAACCCCGCGCCCGTTCGGCGCGGAAGTTACGTAACGGTTACCTATATTACAGTGCCGCGCGCCTTATCGGACGCGCAAAGATCGCTTCCCGAGACGTCAGGCCGGTCTATTTCTTCTGATTGCCCGCAAAAGCGGCCGTCAAGCCAAGGCCGATATAGACGAAACCGCTGACCCAGCGTTCTGCCTTCAGATAGACGGGACTGCGCTTCAGCCAATTGCCGGCCGTGCCGGCAGCAAGCGCATAGGTGCCATCCGTCACGACGCCAATCGCTGTGTAGAGAATCCCGAGAAAAGCGATCTGCATTGCCACATGGCCACGGTCGGCCTCGACGAACTGCGGCAGGAAAGCCAGAAAGAACAGCGCTGTCTTCGGATTGAGGAGGTTGACTATGAAGCCCTCACGAAAGAGGCGCATGCGGCTGCGCGCTGGCAAACCGCTCTCGACGTCGGGAATGTCCGACGGGCCGAAGATCTTCTTGAGACCAAGCCAGATCAGGTAGGCCGCGCCGGCATACTTCACGACGCTGAAGGCGAGCGCGGACGACGCCAGGAGCGCCGAAAGCCCCACGGCGGCCGCGGCGACATGAACAAGCGTGGCCGTGTGGATGCCCAGGATCGAAACGAGGCCGGCCGAACGGCCCTGCTCGACCGAGCGCGCGAAGATGTAAAGGACTGCCGGTCCCGGCACGAGAAGCAGCACCAGCGTGGCGCTGACGAACAGGCTGAGATTGGTTGCGCTGGAAATCGCCAAATCCATGATTGTCTTGCCCCGTTTCCTCTTACAGTAGCGATAGCATTGGACTGCGCCCAAGGCGAGATAAACCTGCGGGATACCGGGCCCTGCTCCGCCCAATTCCACCGCGCAAACCAGACGCTCCTTGACTCCGGAACCGCAGATCGTCTTCGGCGCGCATCTGGCCCGCTTCCCACACCGCCCTTGCATCGCGCGACGATTCGTAATAATTGAAGTTACATGAAAAAAGACAGCCGCCTTTCCTCCGTTCTTCACGCGCTCCTGCACATGGCCGAGCGCGGCGAGCCGCTGACCTCGGACGAGCTTGCCATGTGCATGCGCACCAATCCGGTCGTCGTCCGCCGCACCATGGGCTTCCTCAGGGATGCCGGCATCGTTTCCTCCGCCCGCGGCCATGCCGGCGGCTGGGCGATCACCGCCGACCTCAAGACCGTGACGCTCCGGCAACTGCACGAGACGCTCGGCGAGCCCGCGATCTTTGCCATCGGCAACCGGCAGGAAATGCCGGAATGCCTGGTCGAACAGGCGGTCAACGCCGCCCTCGACACCGCCTTTGCCGAGGCCGAGGCGCTGCTGCTCGACCGCTTCGCCCATGTGACGCTTGCCGACCTCGCCGAGGATTTTGCCCGGCGGCACCGGCTTCGATCGCAATGAAAGCAGCCGATCGATCCGTCGTGACGTGATCGATCCCGATAGATCCGCCCATCCCGGAAAACCGCGTAGAGTGCGGTTTTCCGGCCGGAATTCCATTGCCCAAGCTCGGGTCGACACACTGGTTCCAGAGAGCCGGTGGGCCGACCTGCGCCCAACCGAAAGGAAGACCCATGCAACAGGACGTCATCATCATCGGCGGCAGCTATGCCGGCATGGCCGCCGCCCTCCAGCTCCTGCGCGCCCGCCGGCGCGTGTTGATCATCGACGAGGGCATTCGGCGCAACCGTTTCGCCAGCCACTCCCACGGCTTCCTCGGCCAGGACGGCATTGACCCCGGCGAGATCGCCGCATCCGCGCGGGCGCAGCTTTCCAAGTACCCGACGCTCACCTGGATCGATGGCCGCGCCGAGAAAGCCACGGGCAAGCAGGACGCCTTCGTCGTCACCACCAGCGATGGCGTTTCCCATGAAGGCCGGCGCCTGCTCTTCGCGACCGGCGTCAAGGACGGCCTGCCCGAGATCGAGGGGCTCGCCGAGCGCTGGGGCAGGAGCGCCTTCCATTGCCCCTATTGCCACGGCTACGAGCTGGACGAGGGCGAGATCGCCGTCATTGCGGCAAGCCCCATGTCGATCCACCAGGCGCAGCTCATTCCCGAATGGGGCAAGGTCACCTTCTTCACCAATGGCGCCATTACACTTGACGCCGAGGCGCGCGCCGACCTCGTCAAACGCGGCGTCGCCATCGACGAAACCGCGGTCGCGAGGCTCGAAGGCCATGCCGACGTGGTGCTGACCGATGGCCGCCGCCTGCCCTTCTCGGGCCTTTTCGTCGCCACCCGCACCACGCCCGCAAGCGACATCGCCGAACGGCTCGGCTGCGAGATCGAGGAAACACCGATGGGGCTGCAGATCCGGGCCACGGCCGCGAAGGAAACCACCATCCCCGGCGCCTATGCCTGCGGCGACGCCGCGCGCGTCCCCCACTCCGTCTCGCTCGCCGTCGGCGACGGCGCCTGGGCCGGCGCGCAACTGCACCGCTCGCTGGTGTTCGGATAAAGAGCCGGCACAGGGGCGGCCGTGTAGCGGCACGAGGGAAAGACCGAACGGCGCCGTTCGGCCTCCGGCCTTGTCAAATCAGCGGCCCCTGTGCTCTCCATCGTTCCGTCCGAACGTGAGTTGGAGTGATCGATGCCAATAGCCCTCACCTGCTTCCAGGGTCGCGCCGGCGACCACAATGACCTCGGGATTCCGGGCGCAAAATCCATCGCCTCCCATCTCGCCCGAAGGCTCGGTCTCGATGCCGTCGTGATCGGAGAGCCGGAGCCGGCGCTGAACGGCCACTGGACGGTCGAGCTCGAAGCCGCGATGCCGGCGCTCCGCCGCATGCTGGATCGCTTCGATGCGATCTACGCCGAAGGATCGGTCTCGCTGGCGGCAACGAGCCGTTGCGCGGTCTCGCTGGCAACGCTGCCCGCCGTCGCCAGATACCACGAGGATGCGGTCGTCGTCTGGTTCGACGCGCATGGCGACCTGAACACGCCTGATACCAGCAGCACCGGCTATCTCGGCGGGCTCGCGCTTTCGGGGCCTTGCGGCCTCTGGAAATCCGGCCTTGGCGACGGACTCTCGATCGGCAAAGTCGTTCTGGTCGGGCAGCGCGACCTCGATCCCTTTGAAGCCGACCTCATCGCGGCGAAGGGCATTCCGCATATCCGCGCCGGCGCCGACCTTGCGCAAAGGCTGGCCGAGGCCGTCGACGGCAGGCCCGTCTATATCCACCTCGACTGCGACGTGCTGAACCCCGGCATCGTCCCGACCGACTACCAGCATGACGACGGCTTGTCGCTCGACGATCTGCGCGCAGCCTGCGCGGTCCTTGCGAGGAGCCAAGTGGTCGGGCTGGAAATCGCCGAGTTCCAGAACGCCTGGTCGGAGGGCGGCGAGCCGGTGTCGCCCGAATCGCTGATCGAGGCCCTGGAACCGCTTCTGGAAAAGCTTGGCCGCTGACGCGGGCAGCCGACGCTTCACATTGCCAATGGCCGCTTTGGGCGTAGCATGGTCCCCCTGTTTGCGCTCGGGTCTCTGCCGCGATGAAACTGCGATCGGCTCTTTTCGCCTGTATCTGCCTGCTCGGCGGCAGCGCCTCCGCCGAGCCGCCGCTTCGCGTCGATCTCGAACTGGTGCTGGCCGTCGACGTTTCCTATTCGATGGAACTCGATGAGCAGCAGGTGCAGCGGCAGGGCTATGTCGCCGCCTTCCGGGAGCCCGAATTGATCCGGGCGATCGAGAACGGCCCTCTTGGCCGCATCGCCGTCACCTATGTCGAATGGGGCGGCGCAGCGGTGCAGGTCACGCCCTGGACGCTGATCGACGGACGGGCGACGGCGGCGCAATTTGCCGAAGCACTTCGCCGGCAGCCGATCCGGCGGATCGCCTTCACCTCGATCTCCAACACGCTGGCCTTCACGCGGCGGCTGTTCGATGTCAGCTCCTTCCAGGGCAGCCGCCGTGTCATCGATATTTCCGGCGACGGGCCGAACAATTCAGGCGTCCCGGCGCCGGTCGCCCGCAACTCCACCGTCGCCCGCGGCATCGTCATCGATGGCCTGCCGATCATGCTGAAGTCGCAGCCGGATACCGCCTCGATCCCCGACCTCGACGCCTATTACCGTGAATGCGTCATCGGCGGCGACGGCGCCTTTCTGGTGAAAGTGTCGAACACGGGCGAGTTCGCCAAAGCCATCCTGCGCAAGCTCATCATCGAGATCTCTGGCCAGGAGGTAAGCCGCCTGTCGCCGGCCATGGTGCGGCAGGCCCAGTACGGCAAGGACTACAATTGCTTCATCGGCGAGGAAATGCAGGAGCGGATGATCGGGCGATAAACACGATGCTGTTGTCCTACAGCTTCCTTCGTGCGTTCACACGACCGCCACATCCCCCACCCGTCATCCTCGGGCTTGACCCGAGGATCCATGCGCACCCGGGCGAAACATTCAGACCACAGTTCTGGATGCTCGGGTCAAGCCCGAGCATGACGGTGGGTAAGGAGCCACAGCCAAGGCAGGCACCGCCGTGGTGCGATCAGCACAGTTGCAGGCATGCCGCTCCAGCCAAAGACCGGGATCTCCATCCACAGCCAACAGGAAACGGCGTGTTGACTCTGAAATTCCAGCAGCATGAAACGGTTCACCGTCCGCAACTTCGCGACTTCAGACTGACAAACAGATACGAAAGCAGACCATGCCGCATTACCTGACCGAACTCTACAGCGCCAAACCGGCGTGGCTCGCCCTTTCCCGACAGGGGCGCCAGCAGTTCTTCACCGCGATCGGTTCCGCCATGCCCGCGCTGACCGCGCTCGGCGTGGAGCTGATCACCTTCGGCAAGGTCGACCAGTCCAAGCTGCATGCGGCCTCGCAGACCTTCTTCGCCGTGTGGCGCTGCCCGGATGCCACCGCACTGGAAGCCCTCGTTTCCGGCATCGCGCAATCGGGCTGGCACGAGTATTTCGACACGATCAACGCCGGCGGCAAAGGCACCGATTTGGCCGGCCACCTCACGCAGCTCGGCGAAGCCGCATAGGGCTCAACCGTTTCCCCGCGCGGTCGCGGCCGGTCTCCTCAAGCCTCGATCGGCTTGAGGCGGCTGTAGAAGACGATCTCCGGATCGTTCTCGGCGAGGTTGTCGATATAGCCGCTTGGCTGGAAACCGGCCCTGATGAAGAGCTCCTGCATGGGGCGGTTCGACATGTTCGTCGAACTGAAGAGTTTCGAGCCGGCGCATATCGATTGGAAATAGGCAATCAACGCGGCGCCAAGACCGCGGCGGCGATAGACAGAACCGACCATCACGATCTCGATGAAGCCGTGGCCAAAGAACTGGTACGTCAGCACGCCATAGGCCGCAATCGCGCCATCGATTTCGACCAGGTGGCAGCACCCCGCCTCGATCCAGTTGGCGATGTCGTCGCTGCGCTTCGGATCGTCGGCAACAACACTGTCGATCGCACAGAGCGCCGGATGGTCGTCCTTGACCGCAGGTCGAATTCGCATGGCCCAGCTACCCCAGTTTCGCGAGAAGCTAGTACGACGCGCTGCGCCAGGCAACCACCTCGGGGAGAAGCGGGCCCGCCGCCAGCCCATGCCGGCGGCGGGGGCATCTGCGCCTTATCTCGGCGCCAATCTTTCCAGATCATTCAGCCGCTTCATCGCTGCCTGCTGCGCCAGCAGGCCGTAGTTGATGCCGCTGGCATTCAGCGTGCTGCCGGCTTGGTAGGGATACTGCCCGAAGTCGGAGAAAAACTCCTTGATCTTGGCCTGGATCGGCACGAGCAGCCACATGTTCCGGCCGATGAACTCCATTGCTCCGCCGCCCTCCTTGCTGCCCCGTTCGTACGGATCCATCCTCAGATTGGTAATGTTTGCCCAACTTGGCACCTCGCGCGTCGCCGTTGCGATGTTGCCCTCGCTGTTGACCGCAAAGCTCAGTTTCCAGTCGTTCCACCGGATGGCGTTCAAGTTGCCGCCCTGGTCGAAATAATAAACCGACTCCCGCGGCGGCTCCTTCGCCTCGCCTTTCAGCAATGGCGTCAGGTCGTAGCCGTCGAGATGCACCTTGAAGGTCTTCGACGTGCCCTTGAAGCCTGCCTTCATCTCTTCCTTGACGTCGGCGATGCCGGCAGCGGCCGCAAAGGTCGGCATCCAGTCCATCAGCGTTACCGGGTCGTTGATCTGCGTGCCCGGCTTCACCACGCCCGGCCAGCGCACCATCATCGGAATGCGGAAGCCGCCTTCCCAGGTCGTACCCTTTTCGCCGTGGAACATCGTCATGGCGCCATCCGGCCACAGCGCCAGCTCGGCGCCGTTGTCGGTCGTGTAGAGCACGATGGTGTTTTCGGCGATGCCGAGATCGTCGAGTTGCTGCAGCAGTTGGCCGACATGGCCGTCATGCTCCACCATGCCGTCCGCATGGATGCCCTTGCCGGTCTTGCCGAGCGACTCTTTCTTCAGATGGGTGAAGATGTGCATGCGCGTCGAGTTGAACCAGCAGAAGAACGGCTTGTCGGCCTTCACCTGCCGGTCGATGAAGTCCTTGGCGGCCGTCAGGAATTCCTCGTCGACGGTTTCCATGCGCTTGGTGTTGAGCGCGCCGGTGTCCTCGATCTTGCCGTCGGCGCTCGACTTGATCACGCCGCGGGGACCAAACTTCTTCCTGAACTCCGCATCCTTCGGATAGAAATAACCCTCCGGCTCCTCCTCGGCATTGAGATGGTAGAGGTTACCGAAGAACTCGTCGAAACCGTGCGCGGTCGGTAGGTGCTCGTCGCGGTCGCCGAGGTGGTTCTTGCCGAACTGGCCGGTGGAATAGCCCTTGGTCTTCAAGACATCGGCGATCGTCGGCATCCAGTCCTGGATGCCGTGCGGATCGCCCGGCATGCCGATCGTCAGCAGCCCGGTGCGGAACGGCTCCTGGCCGAGGATGAAGGAGGCGCGGCCCGCAGTGCAGCTCTGCTGACCGTAGCTGTCGGTGAAGATCGCGCCTTCCGCGGCGATCCGGTCGATATTGGGCGTGCGATAGCCCATCAGCCCCATCGTATAGGCGCTGATCTGCGGAATGCCGATATCGTCGCCGAAGATCACCAGAATGTTCGGCGGCTTGCCGCTCGAAGAAGAGGATTGCTGTGCCTTTGCCGGGCTCACCGAAGCGCCAGATGCGACCAGCGAGGCTGCCGCGAAGATGGTTCCGCTCAAGAGCAGGTCGCGGCGACTGACATCCGTTACCCCGCAACCATTCTCGGCCGTCGCGGAACTGGCCTTACCGTCATGCGCGCTCATCGCTTTCTCCTTGGCTTAAGTCGATGGGGTGAAGTGCTGCGATTTTCGGTTGAGCGGGATGATGCGCCTCAATGAGGACGGGACAAGTACGTAACGGTTACGAAGAGGCACGTCTGGCGCACGGCGTTACCCGTGTCGCGGGCGCAACTATTCGGTGGATGAAGTGCGCCCGACCTACCGGTTGCCATCGGCCTCCGCTTCCGCGTAACAGGCGGTTGCCGTTAGTATCGCGCCGCCAATCGCAGGCGCCCGGGAAAGGCGCGCGACAGAAAAGGAACGCATGAAGCCGACCAGGAAGGACAGCGGGCAAAAGACCGGCAAGGCCGGAACGATCTTGCAGCAACTCGCGAGATCGCCCGAGAAGCTTTTCTCCGGGTCGTTTCGCCAGCAGATCGCCGCCCTGTGCTTCCGCCGCGTGAAGGAAAGCCGTGACATCCAGATCCTGGTGGTCACCTCGCGCGAGAGCGGTCGCTGGGTCATTCCCAAGGGTTGGCCGATGAAGCGCAAGAAGCCGTATGAAGCCGCCGCGATCGAGGCCTGGCAGGAAGCGGGCGTGCGCGGCAAGGTCAGGAAGAAGCCGGTCGGCAGCTACACCTATCTCAAATCGCTCGACGACGGCGACGTCGTGCCCTGCGTGGTCGATATCTTTCAGATCGAGGTCAATGAAGTCGCCGATGACTTCAAGGAGCGCGGCGAGCGCATTCTCGACTGGGTCAGCCCGGACGAGGCCGCGCGCCGTGTCCGCGAGATCGAGCTGAAATCTCTGCTGGTCGAATTCGTGCCGCGCTGAACATGCCGTCCAGGCCGCAAGCGCTCGCCCGCCGTCGACGACAGATTGCCGCAATCGGCGCTTCCGCCTTTGGCGCCGGCGTCGGCATCGACTATATGAGACCGGCAAAAGCCGAGGGCATGAGATGAACGACGAACTGCAGGGCCGCGCCGCCCATGTCGCGGCGATCGCCGAGCGCGCGGAAGCCGAGATGAAGGCGATCGGCATCGACGAGACCTTCATCGGCCATCTGGTCGAGACCTTCTATGCGCGCGTGCTGGCCCATCCCGAACTTGGCCCGGTCTTCGATGCCAGGCTTTCCGGGCGCTGGCCGGAGCACATGCAAAAGATGAAGCGCTTCTGGTCGGCCGTCGCCTTCCGCAACGGCGCCTATGGCGGCAAGCCGGTGCAGGCCCATGTCGGCGTCGCCAACATGACGCCGGATCTCTTCCCGAAATGGCTGGCGCTTTTCTCCGCGACGCTCGATGACATCGCCCCGAACCAGGAGGCCAAGGCCTGGTTCATGGCAACGGCCGAGCGCATCGCCCGAAGCCTGACGCTCTCGCTCTTCTACAACCCCGCCCTCGACGACCCCGCGCTGAAACGCGGGTGAAGAACGGGCGTTGCACGCTCGTCAGAGCAAGCGGCCTGCAATCAGGATTTCCTCCGCCTCCTCGAACGACATCGCGAAGACGCGCCTGCCGATCTCGAAACTGAAGCCGCCGCGCGCAAAGGCGGAAAGCTCCTTTGCCGAGCGTTTCTCGTCGAGCGCCCTCTTGCGGAACGGACCGAAGGCGCGTTTGCGGGCAAGGACGACGGCGGCATAGAGGTCGTCGGCCTCCTCGATGGCCGCCGCGACATCGTCCTTGGCAATGCCTTTCTGCGCCAGTGTCTGCGCGATCGCCCGCTTCGACTTGCCGCCGCGCATGGCCGAGCGGGTCTTGACCTCGGCATAGGCCTGATCGTTTAGCGCGCCATTGTCATAGGCGAAGGTCACGGCCGCCGCCGCCAGCAGTTCCACCTGGTTGACGCTGATATCCTCGAACTTCTCCCGCGCCTTGCGCGCAATTGCGTCGAAAAGCTGCTTTTCCGTATGCATCTGGCGGGCGAGCCGATAGGCAGCCGAATTGCGCGCCCAGGCATACATGCGCGGCGTCGGCTGATCGCTTACGTCCGTCTCGTCGTTGAGGTCCAAGCCTGCCCTACCCCTCGAAGTGAAACCACAAGGCAACTCCGATCCGGGCGGATCATCGTCGCGTCGGCCTGCGACATGATCTGACTCTCGCGGGCAACGCAAATGCCTACTGCATGTCTCCTGAAATCGACCTCGATTTAAGGACGAAGACATGCAGCAAATCAAAGTGTTTCGAGGTCTTCTCCCTGTGCGCGCTGCACCGGCCAAAAGAAAAACGCGCCCGCCGGAACGGACGCGTTTTTCAGAGACAAGAACCCTATGAGCCTTAAGCCGCCAGAGCCGCCGCTTCGCCGCGGATCAGGTCGCCGAGACGGCGGATGCCCTCGTCGATCATCTGGTCGTTGGCGCAGGAGAAGGAGACGCGCAGCGTGTTTTCGCCCGAGCCGTCGGCAAAGAAGGCGCGGCCGGGAACGAAGGCGACCTTGGCGGTCTCGATCGATTTCGCCAGCAGCGCGGCGCCGTCCATGCCCTTCGGCAGCGTGACCCAGACGAACATGCCGCCTTCCGGCTTCGTCCAGGAAACACCCTCGGGCATGTACTTCTCGAGCGCCGCCAGCATGGCGTTGCGGCGCTGCTTGTAGACCCGGTGGATCTTGGCCACCTGCTGGTCGAAGCCGCGCTCGGCAACCGTGCAGATCGCCATCTGGTTGATCGTCGAGGAATGAAGATCCGCCGCCTGCTTCATCAGCACCAGCTTGCGGATCACCTTGTCCGAGGCGACGACCCAGCCGACGCGAAGGCCCGGGGCCAGCGTTTTCGAGAACGAACCGCAATAGATCGTGCGGGTGTTGTTGATATCGCCCTTCTTGGCGATTTCGAGCGCCAGGATCGGCGGAACCGGCTCGCCGTCATAACGCAGCGACTGGTAGGCCGCGTCTTCGATGACCGCGATGTCGAGCTCTTCGGCCAGCGCCAGCACGCGCTCACGGCCGGCCCGGTCGACGGTCTCGCCGGTCGGATTGGCGAAATCGGCCGAGAGATAGGCGAACTTGACACGGCCGCCCGCCTCGCCCGCCGCCTGGCGGTAGGCTTCCGGGGTACGGTTGCCGTTGGGGTTCAGCTGGTCATAGGTCGGCTCATAGGCGTTGAAGGCCTGCAGGGCGCCGAGATAGGTCGGCCAGGTGACGAGTGCGGTGTCCTTCGGCGACAGGAACAGCTTGCCGAGATAATCGAGGCCCTGCTGCGAACCGGAGGTGATGAAGATGTTGTCGACACCGGCGGGAATGCCGAGATCAGCCATCTGCTTGGCGAGCCATTCGCGCAGCGGCTTGTAGCCCTCGCTGACCGAATATTGCAGCGCCGCACCGACGGCCGGGCCTGCGAAGATCTCCGCATAGGCGTCCTTGAATTCCGCATCCGGAAACAGCGCCGGATCGGGAATGCCGCCGGCGAACGAGATGATGTCCGGACGGTCGAGCAGCTTCAACAGTTCGCGGATTTCCGAGGCGCGCATCCGGCTCGAGCGCGTCGCGAATATGTGTTCCCAATCCAGCATGGGTTGTTTCCTCAGAGATTATGGTGCGGAAAGCGGTTCTCCGCTTCCTCCCGCGTCATTGCAGACGGCGAAGCGACAGGACCACGACGGCTAATTTATGTCAATATTATTGACCTAATTCCGTGCGTTTTTCGGACTTTTCGGGCTCTTTGCACCTAGCGTCCAGGACCTGACGTCGCGTCAGCCCAAGCCGAATGCCACGCAGCCCCGGGCAATGCAAGCCACTCGCGTTACGCTCTTGCCGCCCGCGGGAACGGAGCGCCGCTGTCGTGCTGACATTTTTTCCCAAGACGCCGTCATCTTCGACTAGAGCAATTCCAGGAAAAGTGTGAAACGGTTTTCCGTCCGGAATTGCGTAATTTCAAAAGGTTAGATCCTTTCACTGTTTCCATGAAACAGTGAAAGGATCTAGTCTCTCCGCAATCGCGGACTTCGGCAGGAGAAAACAGTCCGCTTCACTCCTTCCCGCGACGAGAGCTAAAGAGCATCCATGACAAAACCCGATATCGACGACACCCTTATCTTCTACCGCGACAACGCCGCCACCTATGCGGGGCGGGAACGCCGGCCGCCGGCGGCGCGGCTCGATGCCTTCATGCGCAAGCTCGCACCCGGCGCCGCCGTTCTCGATCTCGGCTGCGGCGGTGGCCACGACAGCCTGGCGCTGCTGCAAGGAGGTCTCGACGTCACCGCCTGTGACGGCTCGGCGGAGCTGGCGCGTGAGGCCGAAGCCCGGATCGGCCGCAAGGTCGACGTCGTCAGGTTTCAGGAGATCGACTGGCGAGATCGCTTCGACGGCATCTGGGCCGAAGCGTCGCTCTTGCATGTGCCGCGCGCGGAACTCGGCGATGTGCTCGCCCGCCTCCGCCACGCTCTGCGCCCGCGCGGCGTTCTCCATGCCAGCTTCAAGGCCGGTGAAGCCGAGGGCCGCGACCGCTTCGGCCGCTATTTCAACTATCCGTCAGCGGCATGGCTGCGCGCCCGTTTCGAGCAAGCTGACTGGTCGGAGGTTGGTATCCGCGAGGCGGATGGCGGCGGCTATGACGGCGAGCCGACCCGCTGGCTGTATGTGTCTGCGATCCGCGCGGGCTGAGGTCGGCGCGTTCGAGCGATACTGCCCGATCCCGAAGGGCGGGCAACAAGTCTCGATCCGCTTTGCGTCAAGCCTCGCGGCTGAAGTAACTCAGGATCAGCAAGGTGCAGATCGCAGCAACGATCAGGGCGTCGAAAAGTGCGAAGTGCTCAAGGAATGAGAACACGGCATTTCCTCCTTCCAGCTAAACCTATGAGAGCACAGATTCAGGCAAATTGTAAGGCGGACCCCGAATCTATACTTCGACAGACCCGGAAATATTCAGGGATATTCCTGCATTGCAGCATATTTCCTTTGGCAATGCACAATAAATGAACCGCCGTCCGCACAGGCACAACCTTCTGGCGACATCTCGGCCCGGCCTCGCTCGCGCATCATGGCGCCCTGACTTTCCTGCCGTCCCTGGTCCCGACGCACGCAGGGCCGCACCGGCGGGATCGATCGGCGCTTCATGCCTGTCACCTTCCTTCTGTGCCGGGGCCGAGCCTGCTTCCCACGGCAACACCAATTGACGCCGCTACCGGGAGGTGTAGATATTAGCAATACAGAATAAATGAAGCCCACCTCGATGAGGGGCCGATTTCCAAGGGGGTGCACATGCCTTCGTCCCATGCCGGGCAAGCCGATCCTGCGGCTGCCTGCAAGCCCGCCTCGGCGACCAATGCCGACAGGACCGACAAGGGCTTGACGCGGCGCGAGGCGTTGCTGAGCGGCGCGGCGATCGCCGTGGCCACGGGACTGCCGGCGAGTCTTGCCGCCCTCTCCGCCCCTGGCCAGGCCTTCGCCAATGGCACGACGCCGCCGCATATCGTCTACATCATCGCCGACGATCTCGGCTGGGCCGACGTCGGCTTCCACGGTTCCGACATCAAGACGCCCAACCTCGACAGGCTGGCCGAGACCGGCGCCCGGTTCGAGGAGTTCTACACCCAGCCCATGTGCACGCCGTCGCGCGCCGCCTTCATGACCGGCCGCTATCCCCTGCGCTACGGCTTGCAGACCGGCGTCATTCCCGCCGCCGGCTCCTATGGACTTGCGCTCGATGAGTATCTGCTGCCGCAGGCATTGAAGGATACCGGCTACAAGACCGCTCTCGTCGGCAAATGGCATCTCGGCCATGCCAAGACGGAATACTGGCCGAGACAGCGCGGCTTCGACAGCTTCTACGGCGCGCTGGTCGGGGAGATCGACCATTTCAAGCATTCCTCGCATGGCGTGAAGGACTGGTACCGGGACAACACGCCGCTCGAGGAAACCGGCTTCGACAACAGCCTCATCGGCGACGAGGCGGTGCGGGTCGTCGAACGGCACGATCCCGCTGCTCCCCTGTTCCTCTACCTCGCATTCACCGCCCCGCACACGCCATTCCAGGCGCCGGAGGATTATCTCGACCGTTACAAGCACATCGCCGACGAGAACCGTAGGGCCTACGCGGCGATGATCTCCGTGCTCGACGATGGTGTCGGCAAGGTGGTCGCGGCGCTGGTGAAACGCGGCATGCGCGACAACACGCTGATCGTCTTCCACAGCGACAATGGCGGCGTGAAGAGTTCGCTCTTTGCCGGGGATTCCAAGATCAGCGGCGGTTTGCCGGCCAGCAACGGCCCCTATCGTGACGGCAAGGGCTCGCTCTACGAGGGCGGCACACGGGTCGCGGCCCTTGCCAATTGGCCGGAGCGGATCAAGCCGGGCACGGTCCAGGGCATGGTCCATGTCGTCGACATGTACCCGACGCTCGCGGCAATCGCCGGCGCGCCGCTTGGCAAGGCCAAGCCGCTCGACGGCATCAACCTCTGGCCCGCCTTGAGGGAAGGAAAGCCGTCGCCGCGCCGGGACATGGTCTACAATGTCGACCCACTGGCAGGTGCCGTGCGCAAGGACAATTGGAAACTCGTCTGGAAGGCATCTCTGCCGCCGAAACTGGAACTCTTCGACCTTTCCGCCGATCCGTCCGAAACGAACGATCTTGCCGCTGGTAACGCAGACAAGACACGCGATCTGCAGGACTGGATCAGCCGGCTTGCCGGCGAAATGGCACCGCCTCTCCTCATCCTGGACGCGGTGCGGCTGACCTTCCAGGCACCGCCGGTGGCCGCCGATCCCTCGACGCTCTTCAGCCTCGGTGACTGACCTGCGGCCACTGCAGGTTTCCCTTGATCGTAGCCGGTCAATGGCCAAAAACATGCAGCAACTCAATGCGCTGGAGCCGACCTTTGCGCCGTCTGATACGACGCACGGCGCCGTGGTGCGCGCCCTGTCCACGGGCTTCTGTAGGCCGTGCACCCGGGCGAGATCGCAAGGAAATGCTGGTCGCCAATGCCTACCAGTTGCCGGGGTCTGCCGTGTGATCGATGCTGGCGAATTCGTCCGCCTTTTCCCGGTCGAGCATCAGGCTCACCGCGTTCTTTGCTTCATCGATGACGGAATAGGACAGCGGCGCCGGCTCGCGGGTGAGACACTGATACATCAGCAAGGCCGCCTCCTCGGCGCTATCGGCCTCGAATTCCCTGACGACGCTGACAGCGAACTTGTGCATGGCCCCAAACCTGTTCCTTGCGCGTTTCGATCACCGCAACGCTTCGGGATGGAGATGGTGCGCGCGGGGCCGACGTCAATGCGTCGGCATCAATGCGTCACCGGCCCATCCGCCTTCTTCCAGGCGGCAATGCCGCCCTCGATATGGCAGGCGGTGGTGAGGCCGGCCGCCTGGGCAGCCTCAACGGCCATGGCGGAGCGCTCGCCGAAGGCGCAGTAGAAGACGATGCGCTTGCCGGTCGCCGCCGCCAGTTCGTGCAGCACGCCGCCGGCGGCGATGTTCTGCTCGAGGTCCGGATAGGGCGCGTGCAGCGAGCCGGGAATGACCCCGTGCTTTTCCCGCTCGGCCTTTTCGCGCAGGTCGACGAGCGCAACCTTCGCCCGGCCGCAAAGCGCCAGCGCTTCCTTTGCCGAAAGCGCCCAGCCCCGCCGCGCGATCTCGTCCTGGTGCAGGCCGATATGGACGTTGGCCGGCACCGCCACGTCCATCATCTTCGGATTCGGCAGCTTGAGATTGTTCATCAGCTCGACATATTCGTCGACGGATCTCACCCGAAGCCGCGGGTTGAAGCGCTTCTCCTCGCCGATGGTCGAGACCGTATCGCCCTTGTAGTCGTGCGCCGGGTAGACGAACGTCTCGTCGGGCAGCTTCAGCAGCTTGTTGAAGAGCGAGTCATATTGCTGCCGCGGGTCGCCGTTCTGGAAATCCGTGCGGCCGGTGCCGCGGATCAGCAGCGTGTCGCCGGTAAAGACCCGCCGGCCCATGTCGCCGCCCATCAGGAAGGAATAGGAGTCGTCGGTATGGCCGGGCGTATAGAGCACGTCGAGGCTCAATCCCTCGATCGACACCCGGTCGCCCTCCGTCACCCGCATGGAAACGACGTCGGCCGCGGTCTGTTCACCCATGACGGTGATGCAGTGCGTCTGGTCGCGCAGTGCCCCGAGACCGGTGATGTGATCGGCATGGAGATGGGTGTCGACCGCCTTGACCAGCTTGAGGTCGAGCTCGCGGACGAGCTGCAGGTAGCGCTCGACCTTTTCCAGGACCGGGTCGATGATCAGCGCCTCGCCGCCCTGGCGGCTGGCGATCAGGTAGGTATAGGTGCCGGATACGCTGTCGAACAACTGGCGGAAGATCATCGGCGACTCCCTTGCATCGAGGCGTCATGCAACAAATGGCGGCCCGCCCCTCATCCGCGCGGTGAGGTATTGCCCCTCATCCGCGCGGTGAGGTATTGCCCCTCATCCGCGCGGTGAGGTATTGCCCCTCATCCGCCTGCCGGCACCTTCTCCCCGCAGGCGGGGCGAAGGGACGGTGCCGCACGCTCGAGTTTTTCTGTCTCTCCGTTTGCGAAGAGAAAGGATGCACCAGGCTTGCACCGCGGCCGCCAACCAGAACCCCAAGGCATTGAGGAGGGCGAGCGGTGCAGCATGTCCCTTCTCCCCGCTGGCGGGGAGAAGGTGCCGGCAGGCGGATGAGGGGCTCGTCACCGTGCAAATGTGGAGCGCCTCACCGTGCGATGAGGGGGCATTCCCCCTCACCCCCTTGCCGTTGTTGCGCCTCAGCCCTTCGGCTGCGGCACGATGCGGATATAGGGCTTCGGCGCGCGCCAGCCCTCCGGGTAGACCTTGCGGGCATCCTCGTCGCTGACCGAACCGGCGATGATGACGTCGTCGCCCTGCTTCCAGTTCACCGGCGTCGCCACCTTGTGCTTGGCGGTGAGCTGCAGCGAGTCGATGACGCGCAGCACCTCGTCGAAATTGCGGCCGGTGGTCATCGGATAGACGAGGATCAGCTTGATCTTCTTGTCCGGGCCGATGACGAAGACGTTGCGCACCGTCTGGTTGTCGGCGGGCGTGCGCAGCGTCGGATCGCCGGAGACCGGCGCCGGCAGCATGCCGTAGAGCTTCGAGACGGTGTAGTCGACATCGGCGATCATCGGGAAGTTCGGCGCATAGCCCTGCGTTTCCTCGATATCGGCCGCCCAGCCGGCGTGCCGGTCGAGCGGGTCGACGGAGAGGCCGATGATCTTGACGCCGCGCCGGTCGAATTCGGGCTTGATGCGCGCCATGTAGCCAAGCTCGGTGGTGCAGACGGGCGTGTAATCCTTCGGATGCGAGAACAGGACCGCCCAGGAATCGCCGATCCAGTCGTGAAACCGGATCGTGCCATCGGTCGTTTCGACCTCGAAGTCCGGTGCGAGGTCATTGATTGCAAGCGTCACGATACCCTCCAATGTGTGTGAGCGCTGCGCCCGCCCGGGCGCGATGGAAGCACTCTATTTTCTTGACAGCGCCGAGCCCGGCAAGGCGCCAGAAGGCCGCTGTAATCCTTCCGTTTTCTTCCATTGTTTACACTCCGGCGACGACCGCCCGGAGGAGAAATTCCTTTAGAAAATCATATCATTACAGCAGCCCTGGTTTGCACGGGGAAGCACGGCGCCTAAGCGCGATGCCCAGTGTGCCACTTTTGCCGCTTAAGGCAACCGGAAAGACGGGCGTCGCAAGCGGCCTTGTCGAACAAGCAGAAGGCATCGCCGCAGCAACGGCGGGCCGCGCTCGACATTGCCATCCGGGCTTCGAGCCAGTCATGCGATTCCCCTTTTTCAAAGCCGCCTGTTCGGGATCGGCGAGCGTCCGAGTTTTCTAGATTCGCCCGGCTTTCTAGCTTCGCCCGGTTTTCTAGTCTCGAATGTCGCTGAACAGTGCGCAGAAGGTGGCGAGACCGACATTGCCGCCGCTGATGACGACGCCGACCCTTTGCCCGGCCGAGGGAAGCACGCCCTGCAGCACGGCCGCAGCCGCCAGGCACCCGGTCGGTTCGACGATGATCTTCATGCGTTCGGCAAAGAAACGCATGGTCTCGACGAGCTGGGCGTCGCTCACCGTGGCGATCTCGCGGACCTCGCGCCTGAGGATCGGGAAATTGTGCTCGCCGACATGGTTGGTCAGCGCCCCGTCGGCGATCGATTTCGGCACCGGGATACGAACGATCTCGCCCTTCCTGAGCGACTGCTGGCCGTCATTGCCGGCCTCCGGCTCGACACCGATGACGACCGCGCCGGGCGAACGTTCCCGGGCGCTGAGCGCCGAGCCCGCCAGCAGGCCACCGCCGCCGAGCGGCGTCACGATCAAGTCGAGTTCGCCGACCTCCTCGATCAGTTCCAGGACCGCCGTGCCCTGCCCGGCGATGACGTCGGGATGGTCGAAGGGCGGGATGAGGACGGCGCCGCGCTCGGCCGCCAGCTTCGCGCTGATCGCCGATCGGTCCTCGGTATAGCGGTCGTAGAACACGACATCGGCGCCATAGCCGCGGGTCGCTGCCACCTTCATTTCGGGCGCGTCCTTCGGCATCACGATCGTCGCGGCCACACCCTGCAGCCGTGCGGCATAGGCGATCGCCTGCGCATGGTTGCCGGAGGAGAAGGCGACGACGCCCCGCTTCTGGCCGCTTTCCTGCAAGGCAGCGATCGCATTATAGGCGCCGCGGAATTTGAAGGCGCCGACGCGCTGGAAATTCTCCGCCTTGAAGAAAAGCCGCGCCCCGGTCGCGGCATCGGCCGTGCGCGAGGTCAGCACCGGCGTCCGATGCGCCACGCCGGCGATGCGGCTGCGCGCTCTCTGAACGTCCTCGAAGGTCGGAATGCGTAACGTTTCGCCTGCTGCTGAAGTCGCCATGTAGCCCTCCGGTGCTCGCCCTGCGGTTTTGGCGCCATCGTAAACGACCGGCGCCGATCCGACAGCTTCCACTGAAATTTGAAGGTAGCATCGTCACCGGCCTTCATGGAATGTGCAAACTGGAGTTGTTGCGACTCGAAAGATCGCCTTCTCTGTGGGACACCGGGGACGCCGCGCCGGCCGAAATCGGCCTGGCGCAAATGACCATGCCTCGTATTGGCGGGGTAGACGCAAGCTTGGGGGAGCAAGCGTAGGATGGATGTTCATTGCCGACGAGCACTGTCGCTTACGGCCTATGTCGGGCTGCTCACCGGCCTCTGCGGCCTGGCGATGCCAGCCAAGGCACTGGCGGCCAATTGCAGTTCCCGCGGTGGCCTCGCCTATCTCGGCAACACGAAGGGGGGCACCGGCTCCGTCTGGATTTCGGGAACGAGTGCCGGCTCTTTCGGCCTCGAGGCGGCACAGGGCAATCAGACCGTCGACACCTGGAACAAGAGCAGACGCGGCCTCCATCTCTCGCTTTCGCCGGTTGTTTCAAGCGGCAATGGTGGAACCCACAAGCTCTATGACCTGTCGAGCGGAAAGCCCTGTCTGCTCGACACGCAGAACCAGATGCGCAGCGGTATTCTTCCGAACATCGACTGGCCGGACGGCCGACCGGATGTCGGCCCCCAACCGGTCTTCCCAGGTTTCGACTGGCCCGACGGCCGGCCGGACGTCGGCCCGCAACCGGTCTTCCCGGATTTCAACCTGCCCGACGGCCGACCGGATGTCGGACCCCAGCCGGTCTTTCCGGATTTCAACCTCCCCGATGGTCGCCCGGATGTCGGACCGCAGCCGGTCTTCCCGGATTTCAACCTCCCCGATGGCCGCCCGGATGTCGGACCCCAGCCGGTCTTCCCGGATTTCAACCTCCCCGATGGCCGCCCGGATGTCGGACCCCAGCCGGTCTTTCCGGATTTCAACCTCCCCGATGGTCGCCCGGATGTCGGACCGCAGCCGGTCTTCCCGAATTTCGACCGACCCGATGGCCGACCGGATGTCGGACCTCAGCCGGTCTTTCCGGGGTTCAAGCCGCGCACGCCGACCGCGGTCAGGGGCGGGCGCGTGGTCGCCGCCAGGACGCCGGACACCTGCATCGATCCGCGGTCGATCGATTCCAAGCAGCAGCAGCGCGACCTGCCGATCTGCCGGGATCTCGCCGCCGAGGAGGCCGCGGCCCAAAGCGCCGACCGATCCAACCAGGTGCCGTTGACGCCCGGCCGCGATCTCCCGCAACCCTCCCTTTGGAACTTCTGGTCGGATATCCAGTTCGCCGACATCTCCGACGAACGTTACGAGCGCGACAGCGATACGCTCGCCCGCTCGTTGACGATGGGCCTCGATCGCCGGATCACCAGCGATCTTGTCGTCGGCATGACCGTTTCCCTCGAGGACAGTTCGACCGATGCGTTCGATGGCACTTTGGGCATCGATACCGACGGTTTCAGCTTCGGCCCCTATGCGGCCTATCGCCTGTCGAAACACTGGGCGATCGACGGATCGCTGACCTATGGGCGCTACAACAATGATATCGACCTCAGCGTGCTGAGCGGCCAACAGGATTCGGAACGCCTTGCCGGCGAAATCTCGCTGCACGGCCAATACAAGGTCGATGCCTATCTCATCCGCCCCAAGGTGTCCGTCAGCTGGTCCCATATCGACAGCGACGCCTACGATCTCTCGGGCAGCATCCTCAACACACCGGTCAGCGTTTCCCTGCCCGGCGACAGCTTCAACTACGGCATCCTCGATCTCTCGACCGAGGTCAGCCGTACCTTCCGCCTGCCGGACGGGCAGCCGTTTCTGGTCTTCACCGAGCTCGGCGCCGAATACCAGTTCGAGCGGCCCAACGACGGCAAGATCCTGACCGGCGACCTCACGGAAGTAACGCCCTCGCCATGGTCGTTCTCACTGCGCTCGGGCTTCAGAATGCTGGTGAACGACAACCTTCAGATCGAAGCGACGGGCGGTTACCTGAGCTTCGGCCAAAATGATCTCGATGTCTGGGAAGGCAAACTGCATGTTTCCTGGAGTTTCTAGTGTCCTGATTCAGAAGTTTCTGCCGATTTGTTTTGCACATCGGCGATTTGCGAAAGTTGGCGGCTCATAAATATTGCTCCGATCTCCGAAAGGCCGATGTGGCTTCAGCGCCTATGAAGGTTTAAGCGGCCCGACAGGCCAAGATCAACACCTTGATACCGCGAACAGATCTCAACGTACCGCGGTTTTCAATGCCTCCTCCCCAAAGGTTGGCAAGAAAGCCATTGGCGAAGCCGCTAGGCACGACTTATTGAACGCGAGTTTCGAGCCGGATTTCCCATGGCTCACCTGCCCGAGCTCCAGGCCGGGCGAAACGAGCTCCGTCGCGTCAACGGACAAAGCTGCTACCTGCCGTTCACCGGAAGGCGCATCGTGAACACCGGCGAAACGGGCATAGCTGTCACCGCTGCGAATTTCATTCTGGCTGAGGCCCTCCTGGCAGCTCATTCTTTCGCCCGTGCCTTCCAGAAAAGCCTTTCCAGTTCGGCATTGGCCGCATTGATCGATTCAATGGCGCGGTCATAGGTCTTTGGTGCGGATAAGCGCGCCCGCTGCACCTCATAGAGGTTTTTCTTCCAGGTGAGCGCAACCGCAACCGCGGTCGACTTGATGACCGAGTTCAGCAGGAGATCTTCGCCGTCGCGCTCATTGGACCGCCATAGGTGGGGAAAACGACGCCCGCTGTCGATGAGCAGCGGCAATCTCAAATTCCTTGCCGCTTTCAAGAACTTTCGTGGCTTTGGTCGATGGCAGGTAAAAATCAGGCAAACGGTCGGGTCAGTCCGACGAGGCTTCCCGACCAGTTTTCTCGCTGTCACCGATCGTGCCAGCTATCGCTGGAGCCCCTTCGCCTTCCGGTTCCGCCCCGCTCCCGATCATCGAGAGCCATTGGGGTTGGCACTGCTTTTCGAACCAGCTCCCCATCTCATGCGGTTGGTGCGGTTCGCCAGTGTACGACGCATTGATAACTTCCGCATTCGCCGAGATTCCCGTGCGTTGCCCCTCAGGTTCGGGGCCACATGTGCGCGGCGACGCAGAGAACGAAACCCCGAAGGGAATCGTCCTGGTAAATCGCCTGCTGTAGGCTTGGCGAACAACACGACGTCTACTAACATGCAATCCTTTTAGCCGAAATCGCGTCCGGCACGTGCCGCGACCCGAAGCGGCGGAGTTTGGACCGCCAGCGAGGAACCGGCTATTTCCATCACCGTGACCGCTATTCCAGATGGATCTGGCCTTGCCGGCCGCCATCGGGCAAGAAGATCGACGGTAGTCCTGGGGGAGCGATCATCTCTCCGAGTGCAGGGCGCCAATGCCTAGCCCTCGGCCATCGGATGCTGCGCCGTTGTCAGCTGACAATAATTGCAGTTTATTACATTATATCAATATGTTAGCTTATGTCGGCAATATTTGGTAATTTTAAGACATTCTTTGCGGGAACAACTCGCCTGTATCCAGCCACGTAGCGGTTCGAAGCGGTAACTCGGCGAGGCGAAGACCGCACTCGCTTGATTGCAGTATTTGGTTGTGGCGGACCGTGATTAGTCTCGTTTCGTCAAAACGAACAATTGTCCTCCAAGGAAATGATTGCAACCACCAACCGAGAGTGACACGTCTGAGTAGACGTTACGCGCTTTAGCTCGCGGAACGAAGTCTGAGCATTTGTTGGCGATAGATCGGATCTCAAGGTCTCAATCCAACCATGGCGGCATCGTTAAGCTTGGGGCGAGGGGACCTCGATTGAATTTCCGATTTCCTTCGGCGCAACGGCCTGTATTAACGTCCTTGAAAGGGGAGGTTCGGCAACGCAGATCAACGTTTCCGGAGTGCCACAGTTTCGAATGTTGATCGTGATGACGAATATCATCAACGGAAGGGACGAAACCGCCCCGAGACTGCCGGCGGTCACCGCGCCAGTTGGGAATTCCTCTTCGATATGGCGTTGCCTTCGCGACTGTGTGCTGACATCGGCCGACCACTTCGTTCATAGACATCCGATCCTGTAAGGGAATTGCCGAGGAGCAAGCGCGCTTGAGGTTTGCCGCTTTGTCCTTGTGGGGATAGAAGGCAAGGTCACAACTGTATCGGATCTCAGGAGCGCGATAGGCATGTATTCGCGCTCCGTGATCACGAACTGGCTTGCGAATGGCTTCGTGCTCAGTACGATTAAGTCAGAGAATGTTCGGCTACCGGCAAAAACTGATCCGCACCATCGGCGATGGGCGGCGGCCCGCCACCCGCGGTGCTTCTCAGATAGGCGAAGTAGAAGCTCGCGCGGAAGAACAACCTGGCTGCGGAGCCGGTAATGGGCGACTCGCTCAAGCTGACAAGCCGGGCACGCGTCTGCGAACACCGTCAGACTTCCCTATCGGCGGGGTGTGTCCAAATATTCAGCTTGCGCATTTCCACTAGAGTGTTCAGTTACTGGCATCGCTCAGTCATGGCTGGATGAGAGCCACGCGATATTCCATGGCGCCCTGGTCAACAGAAGGTAGGCGCACGCGGCCTCTCACGAGGCTTGCTCGATCAGCAAACCTTCGAGCAGGCGAGGGGAGGGGAGCAGGGCGACGCTTTTTTGAACAAGACTGGCCAATATCGAGAATGCCAACTGAGGGATGAGAAAATGGACGATGATCTTACGAAACGCATGATCCTTGAATTCCTGAGGAAGCACACCTTGGCGGTCATCGCGACATGCCACCGCAACGGAACGCCGGAGGCTGCTACAATCGACTTCTCGGTGCGCGACAATCTTGAGATCGTGTTCGACACTTTCAAGGACACGCGAAAGTTCGACAATTTCGCGGAGCGCCCCGGCGTCGCGTTCGTAGTCGGTTGATACGAGGGTGAGGCAACAAGGGTTCCTGCCGCAGATATCGAACAATACCAGGAAGCCCATCTCAACAGCGTTCCGGCCGAAAGGGAGTTCATCGAAAGGGGAGCCGTGATGTTCAAAGCGAAGCCGCGGTGGATTCGATATTCCGATTTCAACAAAGAGCCTCCCGAGCTTATCGAAATTCAGCTCTGACAGAAGCAGCGGCTTTGGGTCGCCGTCCGTTGGCGTCGGCTCGATCGTGACAACCGCCTTGAGGGCAGGATACCGTGGAGGACCGCGGAGGCCGAGCAAACCTCGATCATCAAGACAAATATGGGCGCTCCCAAAGCTCGCAAATCATATGCTCGGGCGATACTGCAGGCTGCAAGCCAGCCTGCAGTATCGGGATCAAATGAGAACGTTCAAATCGGTCAGAGCCGACGTGTCGCATCGTGCAGATGTGACCGTTCCCATGATTTTACCGCCGAGCTTCGCTCCGCGGTCCGATGGATCAAGGAGAACCTCGACGGGGTCGTGAACGAGCCCTCTCACTCGCAAGTGCTTGTCCACACGCGATACAATTGCGGTCTTTGACAAGGCTCAAATGTCCGCTCAGGTGAAGGTTTTTCGATGCGGGCCGCTGCGTGAGGGTGGCGGCTGGGCCTGCGTCGGCCCGCGTTGAAAAACCTCCCAAGGAGGAAGCCGCGGGGGCTGGGTGGAGCGCCTATGGGGAAAGTGTGCGGCGGCGGTTGTTCAAGGTGGCTATCGGTGGGAGCGTCAGCCGGAGAGGGGTAGCCCCGAAGGCTTGTAATGGGTCGATCGGGATCGGGGTGGCAGGTCTTTCGTAGGCTCGCCTCGGAGGTTTTGCGGTGTGCTGGCTTGCCTGACGCAAACCGGCGCCACCCCGGAACGCGTCGCAGATCCGGGCCGGCCTTGGCTGATGTGAGACGGATCTCGTCATGCGGCGTCCTTTCGGGGTGGCGCGCGGGATTTGGGTTGCTGGCCACGGCGGAAGATCTCGACGATGCGCATCGGGCCGCCGCAATCCGGGCATGGCTGCCTCAGGGTGAGCGGGGTGGTCTCGGCGTTTGGCGCGTCGTCCTGCGATGGCGCTTCCGCGCCGAGCAGTGTCCTGATCTTCGCGACATTGGCCTTGCGCCCCGCACTGGCGAGCAGGCCGTAATGGCGGATGCGGTGGAATCCGTCGGGTAGCACGTGGATCAGGAAGCGGCGGATGAACTCGTCGGTGGTTAGCCGCATCAGCTTCTGCCGGTCAGCGGTTTTGATGCGGTAATCCTTCCAGCGGAAGGTGACCGTCTCGGCATCGGCGCTGATCAGGCGGCTGTTGGAGATGGCGACGCGGTGGGTGTAGCGGCTGAGATAGGCCAAGACCGCCTCGGGACCGCCGAACGGGGGCTTGGCGTAGACGACCCACCCGGATTTGCGCAAGGGGGCAAGCCAGGCAGCGAAGGCATCCGCCTCGGCGAGCCCGGCGAGATCCCCGAAAAAGGACAGATCGCCGGCTTGATGCAGTGCCATCAGGCCCTCAAGGAATAATCGCCGGAACAGACGCGACAGAACTTTTACGGGCAGGAAGAAGCCGGGGCGACATGCGATCCAGCGGGTGCCATCCAGCGACAGCCCGCCACCGGGCACGATGATGTGCACATGCGGGTGATGGGTCAGCGCCGATCCCCAGGTGTGCAGCACGCTGGTCATGCCGATGCGCGCGCCAAGGTGGCGGGGATCGGCGGCGATCGTGGTCAACGTCTCCGCCGATGCCCGAAACAGCAGGTCGTAGACGGGCTGCTTGTTCCAATAGGCGATCTGCGCGATCGCCGCGGGGACGGTGAAGACAACATGGAAATACTCGACCGGCAGCAGGTCTTCGGCACGGGCGGCCATCCAATCCCGCGCCGCGGGTCCCTGGCACTCACATGAGGAGTTTGAGGTCAAGACAGCATTGAGGTGACATTCCCCTTTCCTGTTTACCTGGATCCATGGTCTGAGCCCGATAAGGATACCGGCTCGTTTCCGAACCTGCACAAACTCACATCCGGTCGCCGATCGGAACGGCTGCACCACTATCCCGCTTTCGACGGGCAAGGGCTCAGGAGAACGGGACCATTCTTCGGGATCGGCTGTTGAAGCCAATGTGCCAGCCGGTCCGTTCACCCGGATCCGTCAGGACTGATCAGGTCCCGAGGATTGGTAGAATTGGGTGCGGATAGCCTCAGGCAGCCTTCATGACTGCGCCTTCGATGACGATGCCTGCCGTAACATACTTCCAGAGCGCGGCGAGGAGTTTGCGGGCGAGCGCCACGATCGCTGCCTTCTTGAGCCGCCCGCTATTACGTGCGACCCGTTCGTGAAACCAGCGGGTCAGCATCGAATCTGGTTGGTGACGCAGCCATAGCCAAGCAAGCTGGACCATCGTCGTTCGCAGCCGCGGATTGCCCGCTTTTGAGACGCCCTGCTCACGATCAATAGTACCGCTCTGCCATGGCGATGGAGCGAGACCCGCATAGGCGGCGACCTGCCTTCGATTGTCGAAATGTCGGAACAGGCCTTCCGAATCCAGGATCACCGCAAACTCCGGACCGATTCCCTTGATGCCCGCCAGTAGGGCCAAGGGCGCGAGGGTGTCTGTCGCCGCCGAGGCCAACTTCCACAGCCTTGATCTGTTCGAGCAGCAACTCGAGACGGTCGAGTTCGCGGCAAATCTGCGCCCTGATATAGCTGGAGAGAATGCGGCCATCTCCCGTCTGAAGCTCTTCCAGGCGCTTGCGGCGATCGCGATGCATGGGTTCGTAGCCTTGAATGCCTTGGCTCAAGAGCAGTCCTTTGATGCGGTTGACGTGGAGAACCCGCTCGGCGACCAGCGCTTTACGCTCTCGGCAAATCCGGCGGCGATCCTCTTCTTCGGGCGTTGGCACCCTGACCATCGAGCAAACCCGTGGCTCTCCGCGTTTGTATGCCATCAACGTGCGGATCAGCGCCTCGCCATCAATTCGATCAGTCTTTGCCCGTCGGTGTCGGCGCGACACCGCAATCGACGCGGCATCGACAACGTGACTTTCGATCCAGACTTCACGATCCAGAACCCGGTGGATCCAGAACCCGTCAAGCCCTGCTTCCTGGATGACCACAAGAGGATAGAGCTTCCCCAGTCGTGCCTGTGCCTTCTTCCGCAAATCAGTGAAGACGGTGAGAAGGCCAGCGAGATCACCGCCCGCGATCGAATGGCGGGACATCTTGTCGCTTCCCGGAGTGAGCGACGTCGCCAGCCAGGTCGATTTACTCAGTTCCAACGACACGAAAATTACGCCAAGATCGACACGGACAGCGGCCGGCGCCTCAGTTTGAACGGATACCTTCTCCAAGGCCATCTCCTGTTGAGCGAGTGTTTCGATTGCAGCCACACTCTGCCAGAGCGTTGACCGCTGTTCACTCCTCATGGGATCTTCGGGCAGTGCCGGTTCTTGCAGGAATTATAGGCGATGTGCTGGTGGCCGCACTTGGCACAGGCGGCCACATGCCCGCCGAGCGCCTCGGTTCGGCAGGCTTCGATCGCCGCCATGACCTTGAGCTGGGTCAGGCTGACATGCCCGGCATTGGCCCGCCGCCACGCCGGGCCATAGCTGCGAAAGATGTCGGCGATCTCCAGTCTTGGCCGGATCACTGCACCGGCGCTACTCCAGTCCGCGTCGGAACGTTTGATCCTGCAACTTCTTCAGGGTCTCGAACGGACTGACGGTGTCGCGGATCGTCTTGGTGGCAACATGGGTGTAGCGGGCGGTGGTCGTCAGCTTGGCGTGTCCGAGAAGGACCTGGATCACCCTGACATCGGTATTGGCTTCCAAAAGGTGGGTAGCAAAGCAGTGCCGCAATGTGTGCAGCGTCGCCGGCTTGGCGATCCCGGCCAGGTTTTTGGCGGCGGTGAAGGCGCGGTTGAGCTGCCGCGGCGAGATCGGATTGATCTTCGGCTTGCCGGGGAACAGCCAACCCTGCGGCCTTGCCTCGCGCCAATAGTCGCGCAAGAGCTCCAGCAGCCCGGGCGACAGCATGACCTTGCGGTCCTTCTGCCCCTTGCCCTGTTCGACATGGATCAGCATCCGGTCGCTGTCGATGTCGCTGATCTTGAGGTTGCAGACCTCGGAGGCGCGCAGTCCGGCGCCATAGGAGATGCTGAGCGCCGCCCGATACTTCAGGCCCGGCCCCGGGGCGGCCATCAGCAGGTCGGAAACCTCCTCGATGCTCAGCACCACGGGCAACGTCCGCGGCTGCCGCCGGAACTGCATATGCCGCTTCATCTCCTCACGGCCGCAGGTGGTGGCGAAAAAGAACCGCAGCGCCACGATGCGGGCGTTGAAGGTCGTCGGCGTGACGCCCGCATTGGTCATGTGCAGTTGATAGGCGCGCAGGTCATCGGCTGTCGCCGTATCGGGTGATCGCTTGAGAAACCCGGCGAAATCCTTGATCGCCCGGATATGCGCTTGCCGGGCCTTGTCGCCCAGCCCACGGATGCGCATGTCTTCGATCATCCGCTCGCGCAGCGGGGTCGTCCTCTCCTCCCTCATGGCAACCTCCTGTATGATGATTGAGAAGACCCCAATCGTCAGGCAGGACTGCCCGTTCTCAAATGCACGGCGTTTGGGTCGGTGCACGACGCCCACCACAGGCGCCAGTGCCGCGCGAGCGGCTTAGTCCTTGGGCCAAGTGCGGCCTTCAACGTCAGGGTGTCATTTTGCCCTACCACATCGGCACTTCATAAGTCTGGGATGACGGCAGCGCCATATGCCTTAACGTACGATTTGGAGCAGCTCTTGTTCTTGCCCCTTTTTGGTGCCGGGTAGTCGGTTGATTGACGTCGACGAACCTCCGATCGTAGACGTCGTGTCCCACCAGCACTGACCTCGCACCCGATTACCTCATGTCGCTCACCGCAACGGAAGGGCGAGGGCCTTCGCATATGGCCGTAGCACGGGTTGCTGTACTGCGGTCGGAGAGGGAGTTCAGCCGTCCGCGGCCTCGATTAGATCGTCCGACTTCAATCCATTCGCTCAAAGCTTGACAGTTCGGGCGATCGCCCTTGGCCCGTTCTGATTTCCGAGCCTAATCCTTGCGCCCGACCGGCAGACGAACAGAGCACAAGCGGTGCAATGTCACGCATCGTCTGCGGGGGGCCCTCTTGCGGACATTGCCCTCGTAGGACCGGTCTGTCACCTGCGCAGGCGACCGTGTCAATTCGAGCGCCGCTTCCTGCCAAGCGCGAGTGTCTTTCTGTCGCTGTCGCCAGCAGAACAAAAGTCGTTAACGAGCTGATTCCGCTGGCCCACTTGACGATTTTGTCGGCCGACAATCCGACTAAATACGGCACGAATCTCCATGATCACGAGACCTTCTGTTCATTCCCTCCCCGCGCTCTCAAAAGTGACATAAGAACCGGCCCTAAGGAAAACTCATCGCGCCGTGCCCTGGACGTCAGATCGCGCAGATAACCACCCGCCGAATTGATATGTCCTGCCCGCTCGAGAATACAGGCTACGACAGCAGCTGCATTTTCCGGCCCCATGACATCGCAGGCGTCCTCGTACGCCGATTGACTGACCCCAAGGGTTGACCGGACGACCACGGCCGCCTGCATCAGGTCGCGCCAATTGCCTACGGATCTGCCCGGACCGTAATCCAAAATTGCTGGGCAGGCCTGTAGCACCATACCCAAGGGGAATGCCTTCATCGGTTGGCGCTGCGGCTTAATGGTGGAACTCGGCTTCGCGCCCAGCTCTGTTCGAGAGCTTGGTTCAAATTCATATTGAGAATTGGTGTTTGAATTTTGTTTGTGCCGCTCAGTTTGATCAGGATTGCCGCTCATATTTTGAGTTTTCACTCGAAGTTCCAAGAGGTTGGAGATTTCCTCGCGCAACATTTCCATCTCCTCGAGGATCGGCGTTATCGTCACTGCGGTGGCTACACGGGGAATAGACGTGACCAGGCGCCGGTAGTGGCTGTGGATCGCTTCCCAGTCGCCGCTGACGCCTTCGTCAAGTGCGACTTCGATCAATTTGCCGACGTCGCGCCGGCAGATCGTCAGACGCTCGCGCAGCTTGCGGAGATGCAGGCGCTCGGCTTCCATTTCTGCCGCGATCTGTTCGATCTCTCCTGCGCGGGCGAGCAGCGGAGCCAACGAAAACCCGAAAGCTTCATCGATCGCTCCGTCTCCGTCCTTGCGCGCATACCGTTTACCGTTGGGGCTGTCTCGACGGGCCAGCAGCCCGGCGTCAACAAGCGCCGCGACGTGGCGCCGCAATGTCGCCTCCGCCATGCCGTGAGCGCGCAGCGACAGTAGCGTGTTCGATGGAAACACGATGAGACCATTTTCCTCCGACAGAGTCGTCTCGGGATAAAAGCTCAAAAGGGCGTTCATCACAGAAAGCGCCCGTTCGCTGATGCCGAGCCTCGGCTTGGCCTCACAAAGCGCGCGAAACAATTTCCACTTATCAGCCGATGTATTCGGCACGACGTCGCGAGACATGAATTGGCTTGCCAACATGCCAAGCGTCACCGACCGCCGCCCGAAGGGCGTCGTCACACTTCCACCTTGCATCTTTATCACCTACGTTCAGGCAAAAGATGTCCGCTCACCCATTACGGTGCCAAAGACTCTTGACTGCGATTCGTGGAAATGCGATTCTCAGGCTGCTAAACTGTGAGAGAGGCTTCCACGATGGTTACCGTCTGGGGGCCTTTTTCCTTTGCGCGTTCAGTCTTCCTTCCTGTCATTCGCTGCCAAAAACTCGGCGTAGAGCCTGTCAAGGTTATCAGCGAGATATTGTCCGAACCGGCCGGCATTCTTCGACTTCATCGCGAGCGCGAATGCCTTACCGGAGTTCGAATAGTGAGCCGAGACCGTCTTGTCGGCCGGCTGCCAGGCTTGCTTGATGCTGGGCGATGTCTTCTTGACCGGTTTGCCGGTCCGGTTCAGCGCATTGTAGAGAGCACCAAAGCGATCGTCGCTGCCAAGCGACCGGAACGCGGCGTCGTCGACTATGCCCGCTACCCGTTCGGCATTGGACGGCTTTCCAACCAAGATCGAAAGCTCGAGCCAGCGCTCACGACCGACCGATGGCGCCGGTCCGACGCTTTCGATGACCGGCGCGGAGATCCGCTCCGTCACGGACATCATCTTGGAGATGGCGGCAGCGTTGGCAGCAAGCGCGGAGGAGATGACGGCGCGATCGTAGCCGAGCGTGTCCAGACGCCGTGCAAACAAAGCGCGCTCAATGAAAGTAAGATCAGCTCGGGCAGAATTTTCCTGTCCTTGTGCAATCACATGCGTCCGGTCGTCGAGCGCCTTAACGACAGCTCTTACCTTGCGCCCGAGTTCGCGAGCAACGCGCACGCGCCGGTGTCCGAAGACGATCTGGTAGCGGCCATCCGCCGACGGATGAGGACGCACGAGAATGGGCGTGTCTTGACCACGTTCGGCGATCGCCTGTTTCAGCTCTTCAAACTGCTCGCGGTCGTCGTCTATGCGGTCGGAGACAAAGGAACTCTCCACCGTATTGGGATCCAGCTCGACGACCGCTTCGCCTTCGAGAAACTTTTCAGCCTGGCGCGACAATTCGTCGAGAGAACGAACCATGCTCTTTGACGCGCCGCGCATGGGATAGGCAGGCGCTGCGTCCGCCTGCGGCGCCTCCGCTGCTTCTACCAGTCCCGCCAGTAGGTTCTTTCTCGCCATCTGCCTGCTCCGCCTGCCTTCAATCTATCGGATCGCCATGGAGACCTGCCGGTCAGCCACCCGTCTTCCTGCCCCAGGATGTGTGGACGAGCTCTGCAATCTCGGCATTGACCGCATTTAGGGACTCCATCGCCCGCTCGTAGGTCGACCGCGTCATCTGGCTTTTGTCGACTTCGTAGAGCGTCTGCTTGGTTATGCCTGCATCAGAGACCGCCGTGGATTTCAGCATCTGGTTCTTCAGAACGAACTGGTGGAACAAGGTTTGCATGAAGCCAACCATCTGCGCCTGCGGTCCATCCGTGGGCTCATATCGCGTGATCAGATAGCGATACCATTCGAGGTTCACCTCGGCACCGGCATCGCGAATAGGCTTCAGAATGCCGCCAAGCATCAGCAGGAACTGGCCCATCGACATGACGTCGAGCATTTGCGGGTGAATGGTGATTAGTACACTCGTGGCCGCCGTCAGGGCAGTAATCGTCAGGTAGCCGAGCTGGGGAGGGCAGTCGATGACAACGACATCATAACGGTCGTCGACCTCGGCGAGCGCCCGCGAGATCCGGGTAAAGAAGGTCTTGCCGTCATTCGAGCTCCTGTTCGACATGGCAAGCGGCGTGTCGTATTCGTACTCCTGCAACTCGAGGTTTGCAGGAACGATGTCCAGACCTGGAAAATTGGTCGACTGAATGATCTCGCTGATTGGCCGGCGACTATCGTCATAACGGATCGCGTCATAAAGCGACGGAGCCATGTCGAGCTCTGGCTGGAATCCATGCAGCGAAGAAAGCGACGCCTGCGGGTCGAGATCCAAAGCCAGGACGCGGTGCCCCGTCAGCGCCATATACTGCGCCAGATGGGCTGCGGTGGTCGTCTTGCCCGAGCCGCCCTTGAAATTGACGACCGCGATGATCTGTAACTTTTCGCCGGCTCTACGGTGCGGAACGTAATTTTTGGCTTCCGACCGTCCGTGCTGGTCGAGATATTGGCGCAACTCCACCATCTGTTCGGCGCTGTAGGAACGGCGGCCCGACGACGATGTCTGAGGGGAGGGGCCTTTTCTTTCAAGATGAAGCTTCTTGAGCGTGCTTTGCGAGACGCCCAGAAAGTCCGCAACTTCCGAAAGGGAGAACTGGCGGAGCAGTTTCTTTGCATTCGGCGGGAACTGTTGCATGCTTAGCAGATGCAGCTTCTTCGAAATCAGATCGCCCTGTTCGAGGATGAGATCCTCGAAATGCATCGGCTGCACGGGAGCCATGGACAGCGAATTAGCGTTCATTGCAGAGGAGCTTTCAAATAACGGTTTTTAAGCCTCGAGCCTGACTTAACCGTTATTATGAGCGATTCTGCCTCTCTTACAAGGAATATAGAGTTAACAAGAGGTTAACGCGCCCTGGCTGCCGAGCCAAATTGCGGTAAAAACATCTCGTTTTTCCTATATCTTTCAATACCTTGCCGTGCCACCGTGTAAACTGACAGCCATCGAGGTTATGCACTGCACAATGCAGCACGATGTTCGCGGGAAGCGTGAATGCCTCACCAGTACGCCCAATTTCGATTGCGACTCACTTCGTCCCCTGCGAATCGCTAGCCGGTCGCCAGCCCCTCGATGCGCAGCGCCATCTTTCGGATCATGGTCTTCTGAGGTTGCAACTGGAAGAGACCTCCGTCTTGCTGGTTACTGTGAGCGTTGCGTTGATCGTCTTCTTTATCTTCACGGGACCACGCTCGGAACGGTCGTTGCTGCACCAGTTGTCGCCTTCGGTCTGACGGCACTCACACTTGTGGTCAGCTCCATCCATCTCGACATCTTTTCACCGCCGCCTAGCGACAATGACGTGACCATCCAAGTAGTCCACTCAACTCAAGGGACATCGGATTGCGGCACTATTGTTGTCCTAGCTTTTGGGGAACTTGATGGCCAACGTGGAGACCGATTGCATTGTTCAACCATGCTCACGCAGAGCGCCGGGCGCAGTTCACGCCTCACGGGATCTATAGCCGAAAGCGTGCCCTTCACCCGCCCCGATCGGATCTTGCCGCCAACCGACCGCAGAGGCTAGCGAGCCGATGCAAGAAGCAATCGGTGAGTCGGTCGGCCTGGCTATCTCGATTGAGCGAACTCGCGTGGACGCCGTGTTCGCCACGTCATTCATGCCGGACGGATTGCTGACGGCCAGCATCAGGTTAAATCGCCAACCCGAGAAAAGTGGATCTGACTCTCCGAGCCAACCTTTTGGTGTTCTTGAGGGCTCGCAACGGCAAAGCTGCCATTATTGTCGCGTGCCTGTCGAACAAAGCGGCGGTCGAAAAGCGAGGTTGGTCTTTACGACGGGCGACGCCTGTATTATATGTTCTTCACAAGGAGAAGAATTATGGCAGCCGCAGCACGAGCCTATACGCCCGCCGAAGCCGCAGCTCTCAGTGAAGTTGCTGTAAAGTCGGTGCACAATGCAATCGACAAACGGATCATCGAGGCTCATTTCGGGCGCGAGGGCAGAGAACTTTCCGATGAGGATCTTCTACGTCTGAAGCTCTGGTACGGCGTCGGCTCCATCCTGTCTGCCGAGCGTCGCAAGCGCTTGTTCGATACGATCGATCAGAATCCTGATGCAGATACCGTGCGAGCAGACGACTATCTGATTGTCGATGTGGCCAGGGCGAGAGAGCAGCTCGCCGTGCGCGCAGAGGCGCTCCGGGAAGCCGAGCAAAAGATTCAGATTGTCAAAGGCGTCGCAGGCGGCGAGCCGGTTTTTAACGGCACTCGAGTTCCAGTGCGAATGATCGCTGCTATGAAATTGCAAGGCGCCAGCACTGCGGAAATTGTCGAGGGCTATCCCTCCGTCTCGGCCCGCATGGTAGAACTCGCCGAAATTTGGGCGTCAGCTCACCCCGCTCGAGGGCGGCCGAAAAAGCTGTCGGAGCAAGGCCTGACGGCAAAATCGGTGAAGCGTCTGCCGCTTGCTGCGGCCGATTCCCGGAAAGCCTAGGGCAGCGCTGCTTCGTGAAGTTCCTTATCGACGAATGCCTGCACACATCGCTCGTGGCCGTGGCTCAAGATCACGGCCACGATTGCTTTCATATCAACTGGCTTGGCTTAAGCGGCGAGACCGATTGGGATCTGATGCCGCGCATCGTGGCAGAAGACTTGACGTTCGTGACGAATAACGCACGTGACTTCAGAAAATTGTACGCGAAAGAGGAATTGCACGCAGGCTTGGTCATCATCGTTCCGCAGGTGCTTCCCGCCCTGCAACGCGAATTGTTCCTCTCGGCCCTCGATGAAATCGCTCATGGAAACGACCTAGTGAACGAAGTGATCGAGATGACCATCGAAGATGGAGAAGCCATTTTGACGCGATATGCACTTCCGGCATGACGGTCAATTCCCGCCAATGCGGGATAGATCGATGCGAATTCCGGCGCGTTCAACATCCTCATATGACTGAGTGCTCGAGTGCCGCGACTGCTGTCTCTTGGTACTCGGCGGCGCACTTGGCTTTGCCGCGGTAGCTCGACGGGATCTTCAAGATTCTCGGCCAGGAACGAAATCGCTGATCTGCCTTAGCCACATACAACTCCAGTGTTGAAACTTTGCGGGGAGCGCAATGTCTCGCGCCGAATGTTACCGCGGAGAGAGGCGGTTATCCTGCGGTGCGGCTTGAGCCGCCATCTCTTTTAAGCGAAGGGGCCGGGGGGCGCCGCCCCCTTCGCCCCTTCAAGCGCCTGCCGCCCAGCTTCCTCCACGCCACTGACGTTCCGCTCCGTGCAGCCGGTTCCCCGCGCAGCCGCTTGCACCCCAATCCCCCGCTGTTCCGCACGAGCTCGGAAGCAGGAGCGAAGGGCTCCCGCTTTGCGAGATCAAGGAAAGGGCAAGGAAATGGCTAAGGCAAAGGCTATCGAGACCACCACCACCGTCAGTGACATCTATGAGCGGATCACCGCACGCATTGTCGAGCAGTTGGAGGCGGGCACACGGCCCTGGATGCAGCCATGGGGCGCCGGTGGCACGCCGGTCAGGCCGTTGCGTCACAACGGAATTGCTTACCGCGGCATCAACACGGTTCTGCTCTGGATGACCGCGGCCGAGCGTGGATACAGTTCAAACTACTGGATGTCGTTTCGGCAGGCTCAGGAACTCGGCGGCATCGTCCGCAAGGGCGAGAAATCCACTCTCGTCGTCTATGCCAATGCGATTGAGCGGAAAGAGACTGACGAGGAGGGCGAAGAAGTAGAACGTCGCATTCCGTTCATGAAGGGCTACAATGTCTTCAACGCCGACCAAATCGAGGGACTGCCGGCGCACTTCTACGCCACCGAGGCCGAGCCACGCAACCGCGAGGGCAAGCAGCGCATCGAAGCTGCCGATCGATTTTTCGCTAATCTTGGTGCTGACATCCGCCATGGTGGCAACAGGGCGTTTTACCATCCCGTTGGTGACTTCATTCAGATGCCTGTGTTCGACGCTTTCATATCGGCCGAAACACACGCGGGGACGCTGGCGCATGAATGTGTACATTGGACGATGAAGAGCACCCGCCTCGACCGAAACCTTGGCCGCGACAAATGGGGCGACGAAGGCTACGCCAAGGAAGAACTGGTCGCCGAACTCGGCAGCGTCTTCCTCTCGGCTGACCTTGGCATCGCGATCGAGCCGCGGGAGGATCATGCGGCCTACATTGCGTCCTGGCTCAAGTGCCTGAAAAACGAAAAGCGCGCCGTGTTCCAGATGGCCGCTCATGCCGAACGCGCGGTTGCCTACCTGCACGGACTGCAGCCAGGTTCGAATGTCGCGATCGCGGCTGCAGGCAATCCGGCCGCCGCGTGAGGTGCATCGCTCACCGTATTTGCTTCCAGGTTGGGTGGCTCTTCTCAGATCCCGCCTGGAAGCATTTTGCGGGCGGTCGCCCCGCGCGCGGGGCGACAAGATCAAGTGGTCTGTTTTTCTGGCCGCGCCCGCGGCCGCGGGCGATATCAGCGCCGCAGCTTGCGGCGAGCCAAATCAAGGAAGAGGCCGACCGCGTCTTCTTCGCGCGAAAACTGATGCGCCGCCGTTTGTCCGCGCGCGCCAATCCGTCCCCGCGACGTGTGAGGCAGATTTTGCCGAAGAGGTTGCTGCCGATCTCGAGCGAATAGAAGCGCGCCATGTTCTTCGTCGCGTCCTTGCGTTCGATATAGAGGCGATAGGGCTGCGTGATCATGCGCGCAGAGTCGCGCGTTGCGCCGCGCCCGTCCAACGAGAGTTATGAATCAATTGAGCCTGACCGATTCATTTTCGTGATGGACCGGTCTGTCGATGCGCAGCGATCGCCGCCCGCGAGCTGCCAAGTCGGGAGCCAGGGCATCCAACTAGCGCGGGTTTTCCTTCCTTCTCAGAAGGGCGCTCCGGATCGCTTCTGTCTTTGTCGGTTGAGCCGGAGATGCCGACTTGGGTTTGCTGGATCCGTCGCGCGCTTGGAAGCGTTCACACTTCCTGAGCGCATCTATCCGGTCGGCATCCGAGACAGGTTCGACCGGCTCGCCATTGATGTCATGGCGAACGGACCCGGCCTTTGCCAACGCCATCTGATAGCGTCGCGAGTGCACATAGGTTGCCACCGCCTTGCGCAGAGCCGAGACGCTGACTTCCGGTTTCAGCAGGGGACGGACGTCATTCCAGAGCCCGAGCGCAAAGGGTCTGACCGGGTCACCAACTTTCGCCGGAAGAATCCCGATTGGCCGGGTGAGGAGAGCGTTGATCGCCGCGGTTTTCGCTATCTCTCGTTCTCGCGCCAGAACCGGCGCAGAACCCGTTCGGGGAGATTTCGTCGCGTCCGCTTTCTGACCCATCGCAGCCCCCGCCAATCCAGGATGTCGCGCTTTAAGTCATTCGACGGCACGAACCAGCGACATCAACTTGAGCTCCAAAGCATCTATAGCGTGCGTGCCGGAACGTAAAGTGCGGCGAGCCACGGCCCGCCTGTGCCGTCAAGGAGAGGGCGCACCTGCCTGATAATTCCTGTAGTAGACGGCGAGTCGTCTTTATCCTATCGGTTGCACATGAAAACGAGCCTCGACCATCTTCCCGAGAAGAAGCAGCGCGAGCTTGCCCGCGTTGTGGAGATCATCCACGAGGAGTTTGCCGATGCGCTCGAGGGTGGCTCAGCCGACTTCAAGAAGCGCGGGCGGATCCTGAAGATCATCCTGTTCGCCTCCTACGCCCGCGGCACCTTTGTTGACGAACCGCACACGATGAAGGGCTATCGCTCCGATTACGATATCCTCGTGATCGTCAACTCGAAGAAGCTCGCAGAACCGGAATATTGGGACAAGGCGAACGACCGGTTGATGTGGGACAAAACTGTTTCGACGCCGGTTGGGCTGATTGTCCATGGCGCCCGAGAGGTGAACAACTTCCTCGCGGATGGCCAATATTTCTTCGTCGATATTCTGCGCGAGGGCATCGTGCTCTACGAACTCGACGACCGGCCACTGGCCGAGCCGAAACGACTCTCACCTGCCGACGCGCCCAGGGTGGCTAGGGAGCACTTTGCGAGTCGATTTACGGAAGCCCAGTTGATGCTTCGGACGGGACAGTGGCAAGCTGGCCAGGTTGGTGATGCCCCTGAGTGGAACCGTCTTGCTGCGTTTAGCTTACACCAGGCCAATGAGCAGGCTTACGCCTGTCTGCTCCTCACCCTTACCAACTACAGCCCACCGTCACACAATCTCAAATTTCTCCGTGGTCTCGCCGAGGATCGCGACCAGCGGCTGATCGAGGCCTGGCCGCGCGACCAGCATCGTTTTACCGCCTGGTACAACATCCTCAACGAAGCCTATGTGAAGGCACGCTACTCCAAGCACTTCGAGATTACCGACGAGGGGCTCGGCTGGCTTCTCGACCGGACGGAGCATCTTCTTCGCCTCGTTGAGACGGTCTGTCAGGGGCGGCTGAGCGAACTGGCCCAGGCGGCGGACGCGACTTAACTCCTCGCTTCGTTCGCGCAAGTCCGCTCTTTAGGAAGCTTCGGCTTTCGTCTTCGATCGGCCGAGCGGCGCGCCCATCAAAGGTGCGACAGCCTCAAACACCGCGGGCGCGATCTGGAATTGCCGCGCCATGCCGCGTCCCATGGAATTCTTGCCCATTTCCTCGACGAGAATGCCGCGCTCAACAAGCGGGTCGACCGTCTGGGCAGCTACGTTTCTTGCGAGACCGGTCATATCAAGGAGTTGTGCCACGTGATGGGGTTGTTTGCGGTAGAGGGCGATATACTACCTTAAGGGCGGCCACCGATACTCTCCGGTGAGCATGATATGCTCCCATCCGAGCGGTGAGACGTGAGGCAGGAGCCGGAGGTCGATCTGTTCGCCGCTGGCGATATGCGCGGCGACGATTTCGCCGAGCTTCCATGTGTTCCAATAAATGATGATTGCGGTGAGGAGGTTGAGACCGGCAATTCGATGTTGCTGTCCCTCGGACGACCGGTCGCGGATTTCGCCACGCCTGTTGAAGTTGACCGCGCGCTTGAGGGCATGATGGGCCTCACCCTTGTTCAACCCGATCTGCGCTCGACGCTGCAAATCAATATCGCTCAGCCAGTCGAGCATGAAGATCGAACGCTCCAGCCGCCCGACCTCTCTGAGCGCCAGCGCCAGGCTGTTCTGACGTGGATAGGCGGCGAGTTTTCGAAGAATCTGACTCGGCACGACGGTCCCGGCGGCCATGCTGGCGGCGAGCCGCAGGATATCGGGCCAATTTTCGCGGACCAGCCGAATGTTGATGCGGCCGCCGATCAGCGGTTGAAACGCAGGAGGCACCTGGTCAAGAGCGGGAACATAAAGCCGCTTGTCCGGCAGATCGCGGATTCTCGGCGCAAACCGGAAGCCGAGAACGGAGCAGATGGCAAAAACATGATCCGTGAAGCCGCCGGTATCAGCATAATGCTCGCGGATTTGCCTTCCAGTATCGTTCTGCAGCAGACCATCGAGAATGTAAGGCGCTTCGTGAGCGGTCGCGGGAATGATCTGGGTCGAATAGGGAGCGTATTGATCAGAGAGATGGCTGTACGCCGAAAGACCCGGCTCATTGCCATACCGGGCATTGACGACATTCAATGCTTCACCGGTCGAACCTGCCGGAAAGTGCTGGCCATCCGAGGACGATGTCGTTCCGTCGCCCCAGAAGCGGGCCATCGGCAATTTCGACTGCGCCTCGACGATCATCGCAAGGGCGCGTGCCGTCGTCTCCTCCCTGACGTGCCATTTGCCGATCCGCAGCAACTCCCAGAAAGTGTGGGCGTCGCAGGCGTCGGCCATCTTCCTGAGACCCAGGTTGACGCCATCGGCGAGCAGAACGGTCATGACGCCGATCCGATCGCCGCAGGCAATCCCCGTGCGGAGATCCGTAAAGGCATCGGTGAAGCGCAGCTTCTGATCGACCTCAATGAGCATGTCCGTGATCCGAACGGACGGCATATTTTCATAGAGTTTCAAGACGAGTGCGGCAGCCTCCTCCGGCGCCGCCCTTTCGAGCCGGTCGACCTGAAGCTTGCCATCGACGATGGCCCCGCCTGCAAGAACGCCAGCCTCATTGGCACATTCGATTTGCGTCATGCCGCGTTTGAGAAGGTGGCTGCGATGGCGAAGCCAGTCGTCCGCCTCCAACGGAACGGCCAGCCGCGCAGTTTCGGATACCGTTTCGATCGGAACCAACGCCGTGCTGATCTCGCGATACCGTCTGCTGTCCGCCAGCCAGATATCGCCCGAGCGCAGAGCATTGCGAAGTTCGAACAAGAGCCCGATTTCCCACATTTGCCGATCTGGTTTCCCATCCTTCAGAATCCTTTTGCGCCATCTTGCTCGGGCAAAGTCGATTGGTGCATTGACCGGCAAGGTCCGATGGCCCCTGCGATTGAGGCGGCGCAGCATTTCCAATGCCTCAAGCAGCGAATCGGCGCCGCGCCCGCCGCGGAACGCCAGGACTTCCAGAAACCGGGGCGCATACCTCCGGAAACGGGCATATCCGTCGGTCACAAATTCCAGCGGGTCCGCGGAGACCTTGCCGGTGAGCGCGGCCTCCTGCGCGACAGTCTGGCGGAGCAGTTCCCAGCCACCGCCTTCCACGATGGCCAGTCCCAAGTCATCCTGCTCCTCATGCGCGGTGATCAGTGCCTCGCCGAAGCGGGAAAGCATTTTCAGCGCATCGCCGATCGAGGCGCGCTCGGCTTGCAGCAGCTCATCCCGTTTGCGTTCACAGGCACGGTAGAGTTTTCCGACAATGCGGCCATGCGTCTCGACGGCGACATCCGCCAACATGGCCGACCATTCCAGGACGCATGCCGCCAAGATCGCTAATCGTCGATTTTCCGGCAAATCCCGCATTCCATCGGCGGAATAGCGTTCGCCCTGGCGGCGAAGGCCGGCCACGCGGTGAGGTGGGATGCCGTCGAGAGTGCCGGCATCGACGGCGAGCTTGCGCAGAAATTCCAGCCGGTTGAGCAGACCATTCATATCGTTGGAGTTGGAGCCGACTTCGAACTGACGCAACCACGCAAAGCGCGTGATTCGGCCATCGGCAGTTTCGGAAAGCAGGGACAGAAGCCGAGCGCGGCTCTGCGCGTCCAGACGCCCTGCAATACGGGACGCGATCGCCCGTTCGGCGGCGACCAGGGCATCGGCACAGCATCGTTCGACGGTTGAGATCGCCGGGACAATCACATTGCGACTGCGCAGTTCCTCCAGAAACTCGGCCGCCAACAGGTCATTCGTTCTAGATCTCTCGGCGGCCTCCTCGAGCCATGTGAGCATATCCGTGCGCGCTTGGCCTTCGAACGGTCGATAGCCGTAGAGCTGCTGCAATGCCGCCGAATGCTGATATCGCGTTTCCGATCTCGCCCCATACTCGGCAAGTTCTTCAGCCGCGACACCGATCTGTGCGCCGATGAAGGCCAACATCGAGGGCGGGATCATCTCGCCGGGCTGCAAGAGACGGCCGGGATATCGGAAGGCGCAAAGCTGCAGAGCGAACCCCAATCGGTTTCTCGGACGGCGACGTTGTCTGATGTGCCGGAGGTCTTCGTCACTCAATATGTAATGGCGAAGCAATGACGGTTCGTCGGTCGGCAGATCGAACAGCTTCTCGCGCTGGCGTTCGGTCAGGATTGTGCGCCGTGGCATGCACATGTTGTCCCTATTGAAGTAAAGTCTGTTTTGGACAACAATCGCCCCCTACAAATCAAGGTCTTCGGGCATCCACGAGGGTTCAATTGGGACAGCGCGCCGCCATCTATTGCCGCGTTTCGACGGCTGACCAGTCATGCGAGCGACAGGAGCGAGACCTAACTGCTTTTGCCGAGCGCGCCGGCTACGCAATCGCCGGGATATATAAAGAGACGGGCTCCGGAGCGAAGTTGGATCGAACCGAACGGAAGAAGGTCATGGCGCTCGCCCAGGGCCGGGACATTGATTTGGTTCTGGTCACCGAGCTTTCCCGATGGGGACGCTCGACGATCGATCTTCTCAACACATTGCGCGAGTTGGAAAGCCGGAAGGTCTCGGTGATTGCCATCAACGGCATGACCTTCGATCTGTCCACGCCGCACGGCCGGATGCTCGCGACGTTTCTTTCAGGCATTGCCGAGTTCGAGCGCGATCTCATCAGCGAGCGCGTGAAATCCGGTCTTGCCGCCGCCAAGGCGCGCGGGAAAAAGCTCGGGCGGCAACCCGGCCAGCGGCCAAAGTCGGACAAGCTCGCATCGAAGGTACTGGCGCTCATCGCGCAAGGCCGAAGCTATCGCTGGATCGCCCGCGATCTGGTCATCAGCAAGAATACGATTGCTGATATCGTCAAACGCGATCGCGCCAGCGGAAAATGAGGTACTTGCGCGGATTTCTGTAAGCAGTCAGATGCTAAGGGCTGCAGATGTCGTCACTGTCCCATTACCGATAGGCTATTCCCATGGTCCGTGGTGGCTGTCGGCGCCGTCGACGCGGTCGAAGCCATGGGCGCCGAAGAAGTCGCGCTGCGCCTGGATCACATTGGCCGTGCCGAGGCCGCGGCGGTAGCTGTCGAAATAGCCGAGTGCCGAGGCAAGTGCGGGAACCGGCAGACCACCTAGAACGGCTGCCGAGACGACGCGGCGAAGCGCTCCGTCGGTTTCCTTGACCATCGCGGCAAAGGCCGGGGTGACGATCAGGTTGGCGGCATCCGGTGCCTTGGTAAACGCGGTGGTGATCTCGTCCAGGAACTGCGAGCGGATGATGCAGCCGGCGCGCCAGATCTTGGCGATCGTCGGCATCGGCAGGTTCCAGTTGAACTCCTTGGAGGCCGCTGACATCACGGCAAACCCTTGCGCATAGGCGCCGATCTTGGCGGCAAGCAGCGCGCTCTCGAGGTCCTTGATGAAGGCTGCCTTATCGGCGACCTTGAACTCGCCGACCTGGGCAGCCCGAGGATCTTTTCCGGGTAGGCGCAGGATACGTGTAAAAACCGGTCACAGTGGTTTGGCTTATCGTCTGAGGTCCTGGACGTTGAGTTCATTCCAGATTCACGAGAAATCATAGGTAGCCATAGGGTCCTGCGGGTCTGGCCCGGAGGATGATCGCATTTCGAGATATTTGAGCCATTCGGCGACTTTCTGGCGACCGGCCTTGGTGCGGGCGGCGGCGCGTGGCGAGATGTCACCGAGCATGCCGACGGGCTCGTCCAGGGTGGCACGATATTGCTTGTCTAGCATGGCGTGAACGAGGGGGGCTGCGATTTCGCGTAGTATGTCGTCTGCCGATGGCCTCTTTCCCTGATGCGCGGCTTTCAACTGTTCGATGGTCTGGATAGTGGTGAGAGGCGCACGGACCATTCTGCCGAGGATATTTTGCACGAGTTCGGCGCCTCTTTGCGCTCGCTCGGCAGAGTTGACCATGAGGACGAGAAAACGTCCCTTGCTTTCGAGATTGCCGAGCACGGGCGTGCCGTCCTCCATGGTGACACCGGCGACCAGCGCATCCGGGTGACCGGGCCTGGTGGAGCCTTTGGCCGGCGGCCGCCCGAGCCAGTTCCAGAACCGGGGATTTTCTTGGCGGAGATCATCTCTTCCGGCGAAACGATCGGCGATGTCGTTCTCGGTGATGTCCGCTTCGAGGGGAAAGCGCACCTCATGAAACACGATGTCGTCACCATCGCTGTTGCAGACGAGCGGCGGATTGTCTCCGAGCACCCTGGGCAGGGTGTCGAACAGCCAGGCGTGGGTGAGCTGAGAATTCCCATCAACCTATCCGGCGCCGAGAGCGGGCCATGAAGCGCTTCAAGTCTCGGCGACATTTGCAACGTTTCGTCTCCATTCACGACCCGATTGCCAACCTATTCCACATCCCCCGCCACGACATGTCCGCCAGTCATCATCGCGAACTGCGTGCCGCCGCCATGAGAATGTGGACGCAAATCGCGCACGTTTGACCGGGGAGTATGGCGCACCACGCTTCATCGCCGTTCTCAGGTTAACTTTACGGTGCCTAGCCGGATTTTACTCCGCCCGCGGCCGGACTATCCCGCCGCTACCGCGGCCGACTTTTGCACCGCCGCTCTCAGACTTCGCAATGCCGTCAAGAGGTTAGGTCGCGTATCGTGACGACCTTGCCATAGGCCAATGCCAGGGCGGACATGTAGGCAGCATGGACCTGTGCGGCTGAAACCGTCTTCCCGTTGAACTCCACGTCGCGCGTGGCGCAGGCGTCTTCGACAATTGTCGTATTGTAGCCGAGATCGGCGGCCGCGCGGCTCGTGGCATCGATGCACATGTGGGTCATCGCGCCAATGATCACGACATCCTTGATGCCTTCTGCGTCCAGAGCGTGCTTCAGTTGGGTCCCACGGAAGGCGTTGGGGTATCGCTTGGTGATTACCAACTCCCCCTTGGCGGGAGCGACCGTCGGGATGATTTCGGCCCCATCCGTTCCCAGTGCGAAGAACTGTGCATTGGCCGGGTTTTCATGGCGGACATGGATGACCTTGTCCCCCGCGGAGCGAGCCACGGTGATCACTTTGGCCGCATTGGCGACTGCCTCATCGATTTTAACGAGTGGGAGCGCGCCGACAGCAAGGTAGTCTTTCTGAAGATCCACGACGATGATAGCGCGCTTGTTCACAGGACTTGTCCTTTTGCGATTTCAGAAATGACGAAATATGATGCGATAATGCCACGCCTGAGGTCATGCGTGGGTACGGCTACTGTGCGGACGCGGGCAAACAGCTGCAAGATTGGGAATGACCGACCTCGTGCCGCCGTCCATCACGGATGCGGGACTAGGTTTGGGTGGTGCCATCCAGCCGGGTCACGTCGAGGGCGGGCCCATCCAAGTTGAAATACTGTTTGCGGTTCGGATCATACGTGTCGATCTCGAAGACGAGGCGATATGGATAGAGGCCCGGCTCCAATTCGAACAGAATCGAGCCTGCCCAATAATAATAGGACGGCGTCCACCGACTCCGGATCTTGTCCGGGCCGCCATAGACCTTGAGATCGTTACATATCTTGCGGTCCTGCGGCGTGCCGTCGGGATGCACAAAAACAATGTTTACAATTCGCGCGAGGGGAGGCCAGCCCCCATCGGGTTTCTTTTCCATGTCACTGCAATAGACTAACCAGTTCAGGACTTGGCCCTGGCGGCAGACCGTGCGCAGGACGTTCGTACCCTTGCCTGTGCTGTCGCCGCCATTGTCCATCAATGCGGTTTTGCCGGTGATGCAGCCGGTCCGCAGGATGCCGGCGACGTCTACTACGGCGACGATGTTCAACTGGGTCGAAGCCAAGCTAGGCGGACTAGGAGGGGGCTTTGGGGAAACCATCGTAACGGCTTGCATCATGAACTCCCGGTTTGGGTTGGGTCAGGGGGCGTCTGGAGAGTGGCTTCAATGAGGCGCGGGTTGGCACCATTGTCGACCGTGCGCGTCCGGCTGCCGAGTTCCAATGTCAAGCCATAGGGCAGGTTGCCGACTGGCTGTTTCACCAAACCGACCCAGTAGCTGACATCGGAGTCGCGATAAGTATTGCGCTCAACCTTGCAGGTTTCAGCCGGCAGTTCGATTGCGCGCACGGTGGCATGCGTCTCGCATTCGATCGGCAGCAACGTCCAGATAATCCGGTCTCCCCGTGTGACCGCCGTTGCAAGCTCGGCTGTTGCCTCGTTTTGCGAGCCGCCGAGACGGTTGTCATCGATCATGTAGAGATAACCCGCGAGCGTGTCGGCCTCCAGTGCTCCTGAGACGTCCACCACCATTCGGATATTGATCGTCTTCGTAATCGTCATATTGCCTCTCCCGCAGCAACGGTGGAGCACGTGGGGACCGGCAGCAGCCCGGGCGCGAAGCTGCCGGTGAATCCGTTGACGCCCGGAGCGGAGGTAATCTGAAGGCCGCACTTCAGGGTGAAGAACTGCGGCTCCCAGACCGTGTCGCCGTTCTCTTGAACCGGGCGGTAGAGCGCCACCTCCATCGCGTAGTCGTGGCAGCCGACCTTGGCGGTATCGACAGTCGCGCTCCAGTACCAGCCGTCCGTCAGTAGATCGGGCGAACCGTATTGGGCGGGATACAGCACGCCCTGCTCCACTGCCGGCCCGCAGATGCGGGTGACGACTGGGGACACGCTGGCCGCCGCAGCAACATTGTCAGACTTCAGCACCTCGCCGGCCGCGCTAAGCAAGGGGGCGGCATAGGATCGAACCTTGTTGTGCTGGCGGACACGCAGGCGGAGGTCGCCTTTGCGATCGTTCCATGGCTTCGAGATGAAGAGCTGGCGATAGCTGCGGGGCAGCGTCGTTGGCAGTCCGCCGACGCCGACTGGGATCCAGTTCAGGACGGCCTCCGCCGCCTGCGATCCGTCGGCATTGTAGACGCCGGGAACGTTGGTGACGCGGGGGCCTGCCGGCGAGTCGAATGGACCCGTATTGTCAATGACATAGGCATTCCCGTCGAGAGTGCCCTCCTTCAGGGCCGTCACGATGTCGATGACGGTGACAATCGAAATCTGCATTATACCCTCCTGTTGGAACGAATTGTGCGGCCTCCCGGTCAGGCGGCGGCGTGGATCGGAACGGAATCCGCAGTCGTACCGGTGGAAGCATTAACCAGAAGGGACGGTCCCGCGATACTGATGGTCCGCCCGGTCAGGCCGCCTGTAAGCAGCGTCAACGTGTAGGAATGGCGCGTGCCCGGAGCTAGCCAGCAAGGGGCGTATCCCTGCCAGTGCAGGGCCCAAGGGGCTGGAACGTTGGTACCTGCAGGGATTTCGAGCCCGTCGAACGAGATTGCCGACAGCCAGACTGGGGTCTGGACATCGAGCGGCGTCACGCTCCAGCGAACAAGTTGCCTTGGCCAGACAGGACTGGCCAGCTTAGCGGTGCCGGAATCCTCGCTGCCGCAAAAGCTGTCATCGAAGAGGAAAACACTGTCGTCGGCCGGATTGCCCAGCAGTAGGGCGACGACGTCGACAAAAACCTGGACATTGAGTGGTGGCATTGTCTTCCTTTCTACCGCCGCTGACGGTCCTCATTGCGAAATCAAACGCGATCGACGACCAAGGGTAGCTTGCCGAATTCCGTGCGGACCAAGTCCGCCCCACTGGGCTCAACGAGCCGAATGGCAAAGCGGTAGCCGGAACTCAGTAGGCTCGCCTCGTTCGCTTCCAGCGCGTTGAAGACTGACAGGGACCGAACGAATCCGGCGATCATCAGGGGCGAGGAGCCTTCTGGCCCCAGACGGGCGGCGATCTGCGCCGACAGGGATGCCGCGTCCGGCGTCCCGATCACCATGTGCAACTGCCGCTTCGTGCGGTCGATCTGAAATTGGGTGTCCGTGGCGACCCTGTCGATCTCCAGAACCTGCCGTCGGCGGAACTCGGCGATAATGGCCGCTAGGGCTCGGGGCGCCGAATATTGAGTGTCGCCGATATGAATGAAATCGCCGCTGCGGCCCGCGTATTCGAACTGCATTGCGTTAAGGCCGGGCGACCGCAGGTCCGGGCGGCGGATGACCCGGTCGCCCACCTTGTAGCGCAGCACCGGGGCCGCATTCCCAAACAGACGCGTGACGACCAGTTCACCTTCCTCGCCTTCCTCCGCCCATTGCCCGTCGGGCCTGACCACTTCCACCAGGTGCAGCCCCGGAACCGCGGTCAAAGCGGGGCTTCCAGGGTCGAGCTGCAGTCCTATGGTTTCCGCCTGGACGGCAGCGAAATAGCTGAGGACGGTCAAGTTGGGATAGGCTTCTCTCAGGTCCGCTCTCACTTTGGGGGTTAGCACGCCGCTGCCGTAAAGGGCGACGCGGAAGCTGTCCCGCGCCTCTCGGGAGAGGCCGTCGGCAAATGTCGCCAGCAGCGCGATACTCCCGGAAATGCCCATGATCGCCTTTGGTCCCGGGTAGGACATCATCAGTTGGAAAACTTCCAAGCTCATCGGGCCCGCGCCGATATAGTTGACGCCGGGGATCCTCTGGAGCACGCCGCCCACCATGGTGCCGCTGCTCCACATCTGATAATCGGCAAGCGTGGTGGCCACCCACTTGGCGCCGTCGCCGGTGAGATAACGCGCCATCACGTGCCAGCCCATGAAATCCCCCGCCCAACCGTAGGTCTCCTGCAGCTCGCCGAGCGGGTAGACGGTTTCCGACGGCTTTCCGGAGCTGGTGCCGCCACTGGCCACAATTTCGAAGCCGCAACGCTCGATGGGCACGACCATGCCGGGCCGTGTCTGCGTGAACATCTGCTGGCAAACTTCCTTATCGGTCAGCGGCAGTGCCTGGAACTGCTTTAAACTGTTTACCGGACCGGTGCCAATGGCCCCGTCGATGCGTTGGCGCCAGAGCGGGTTGACGCGGGCGATGGAGACGAGTTGCGATAGCCTGCGTTCGATGATGGCGGCCTGGGTTTCTAGGGGCATTGCGTCGACCCGGCAGCCGAGATGCGCCTGCGCGTGCTGGAGGGCGGCGAGGAAAGGGGGCAGGACCAAAACATCGTCCGCGGTGCGCGGATGCATCATCGTCTCCGGCAGTACCAACTTGGCGAGGTCGCGGGAGGAGGAGGCAAAGTTCATCATGTTCGCTCCAGGCTGGAGCCGGTAATGCCGCTCCTGCTCGCGCTCTGCGTCGCATCGTTTTCAAGGATGTCGCGCGCGTGGCGGCGGATCTCAGCCACCACACCCTGAATGTCGTGCAGCCCTATCCGATGGTTCATGAGCACCATGCGAAGCATCGTCTGTCCATCCAAGTCGACCTTCGACAGGAGGTATTGCCCGGCCGCCCGGACGCGGTCACGCAATTGGATTTGCAGAAGGGACAGGCGTCTGCTGTCCACTCCGGCCGGGCGATGGACGAAACAGAGAATATTGGACTCCGGTCGGTACGGCACGAAGAAGTCTGGCTGGTTAGCCAAATAATCGTGCGCGACTCCGGTCATCGTCACCAAATGCTCGAGTTTGTCCGCGAAGGCGTGGCGGCCATAGAGCGACCAGGCCAGCCACAAGTTGAGAATCGCGGGGCGCTTTGTGCACTCAAAATTCTTCACCCCGCTCTGAACGGCAGTCATCTCGTCTTCGAACGGGTCGAACACATAACTGTCCTTCTGGGGAAAGGCGGTCTCCGCCATTCCCTTTTCTCGGTAAAATAGCAAAGTGCAAAGCGCCGGCACGAACAGGGTCTTATGCGCATCCAGGCAGAAGGAATCGGCGAGTCCGAGACCCGAAAGTCGCGGTCGCAGCCGGTCGGAAACCAGGAAGGCGCCATTGTGGGCCGCATCGACATGCAGCCAGGCTCTGTGCCGCTTTGCCAAGGCGGCGAGTTCCGGAAACGGATCATTAGCACCAATCGACGTCGTCCCAGCCGACGCAATGACGCAAAACACATCGAGCCCGCGGAACGCTGCTGAGTCCAATGCCGCGGCTGCACGCTCCGGACAGATCTGCCGGCGTTCGTTCAGCGGCAAGCGAATCACCTGATCTTGACCGATGCCGACGATTCCGGCGACCCGCGTAACGGAGAAATGTGCATCCTCGCCGACAGCGATGGCAGGGCGCCTCGATCCTTGGACCGCGAGACCACCGTTCCAGCTTTGGGGGAGGCAATGGTTTCGGGCGACCAACACGGCAGTCATATTCGCTAGCGATGCGCCAGACGTCGTCACCATCTCGAAGCGGCCGTGGGGCCAGCCGATGAGACGACCAAATGTCTCTTCCAGCAGTCTGTCCGCGATGTTGGCGAACTGTCCGGCCTCGTAGTAGGAGGCCGGCTGCGGCACCATTGCGGAAACCATGTCGAAGACGGCAGCTACCGGCATCACCGAGCTGAACTGTCGCGCCATATATCCGCGGGAGTTCACCTTGATCGCGGTTTCCAGATAAAGGTCGAGAATCTCGGCAACCGAACGCCTTCCAAACTGTCGCCGGACAGCATGTCTGCGAGGCGTTTCACTGCCTGATGGGCGGCTGCGGTAAAATCCCCAACGCTGAAAAAATCTTCTAGGCTGGCGGAGTCAGCCTTGGAGGTAGACGCCGAACTGTCATCGAGTTCGTTGAGATCCTTCCGTCTATGGAGCATCACCACGGAAAAAGCCTTTGTGATGTTGGTCTTGATGCCTCATAGGCAAGCAACAACTGTGCCAACACCTTATGACTTAAAATTTCATGTTTTTCCGGAATGGACGCGCATCATTCCCGACGTTTTGTCCAACAACGGACAAAACGTGCAGCTTCGATTACTTATGAGACCTGTGTGCGGGTGTCTGGACTGGCGTATTGACCTGTGATTCTCTCAATCAGTACAATGGATTGAGGGGTTCGATTGTCAACGGCGGAGCAAAAGTCGGTCTCGAGACAATCTCTCTTCATCCGTTCGATCAGTGCGCGCCCCTTTGCGGTACTGTGGACGGGGTCACGAAGGCGGCAGGCGCCGTCGCATTGGCTTGACCTTCTCGAAGGCAGCCTTTTGCTCTTCGAGGATCGCAATTTGCGACCGCAATTCTTCTAGCCGCGAGACGATCCCGGCCAACTCGCTCTTCAATTCACCGATATCCGCCGCCATATGCATTACTCCTGAACCTCGTCAGGAGATAGCATCGGACCTCATCGGAACCTTGTGGCACTTGCTACATAATGCCGGAAACCGGGAGCCGAAAGCCACTATGTGACCGAAGCCACCGGCATCAGGTCACGCATTGGAGAATGGATCAGAACCGAACGGCAGATGCCTGTCGCGCGGAAGGAAGACATTTGGCCTATCGGCGGAAATGCCGGTCAATAACCAACCGAACCCAAGGAAAAGCCGCCAATCGAAGCCGTTTTGCCCCTTGTGTTCTTTCATGGCCCGGTGCGTACGTTGCTGCGAAAACGGCCAACTGAAAGAACATTCAGCGAACGGCAATTTTGACCTCGGCGCCGATGCGCCCGACGGTGGCCCTATGAATGCGAAAGAGACGAGCGATTTCAGCTGCCGGACGGCCTTCATTTAACAGGTCGTGTCCCTACAGGTGGTGTAGCTCGGCGGTAGCGAAGCCGCTCGCGAGCGC
>NZ_JABEKU010000001.1:2595593-2921036 GCF_013283665.1 Ensifer sesbaniae
ATCATCCCCTTCTCAAACAGGGAAAATGATCGCACAAATTTATCGATCAGGACACTAGAGCGCCGTGCGTTCAGATGAACGCAGGTCGCTTTAGAGGCGATCGGCCGCTCACCCGTTTTTGGACGGATGAGCGCGATAGTGATCGACCGCAAAGCCGAAAAGCACCTTCAGCATGAACAGCGCCGAGACCACCGTCATCGCCGGCGTCTGGCCCGGAAACAGCGGCAGCCCCGCAAGGCCGGCCGCCAGCAGCAGGCCGCCGACGAAGGTCTGTGCGGCATGTCCGGCAAGCAGGTCAATACGGTTCTCAGAAGCCGAAAACCCATGACGGCTTCGCGCCCGAGCCGCCTTCTGCCCCTCCCGTCAAGGCAACACCGCCGCCCTCGCCCGCTCAGCCGGCGACCTTGCCGGCGGCCAGCATGATCTCGCGCGAAGTCGGGAAGACGCCGATCTCCTCCGGCCCGAAGCGGGCCTCGATCTCGCTCCATCGCACGATGCCGGCCGCATCGATGAGAAAGTGGCCGACGAGCTGCGTGCCATGCTGCGCGTAGATGCGACCGTCCGTCTCGTCGGGCTCGAAGCCGTCCACGGCATTGAGCAGGTCGTTGGCCCGCATCGGCTGCGCCGGTTCCGGCATTTCGCCCGTGGGGTTGATCCGCGCCGCCTCGAAATCGGCCAGTCTGGCACGATCCGGCCATTGCGGCGGCTCGTCGCTTTCGGGCGAAAGGAACACGACGCGGGGCACACCGAAATCCCGATGCGTTCTGCATTCCGGATCCGAAAGCAGCGTGACCGGCGTCGGCTGGTAGCCGAAGTAGAGGCGCGCGCGCTCGACCGGCGTGTTGACCACCGCCAAGGTCTCCACCCCGACGGCACGAAGTGCTGGCTCGACAGCGGAGAGCTGCCGGAGCTGACGACGGCAGAAAGGGCAATGCAATCCGCGGAACAGGCCGATCAGGAACGGGCGGCCGCTGAGGCTGGCAAGCGAAACCGGAGCATCGCGATTGGCGCTCGCAAGCGTGAAGTCGGGTGCCGGTTCTCCCGGCTGCAACGGCTGAGCTCTCCGTTCTGCCATCGGTCTCGCCTCCTGATTACGCCGCCCTTCCGCAAAGCCCGAAAAATCGATCCCGGCCTGGACAGGCGGGCGTGCCGCCATGGAGCCGTTGCGCATGACCCTCGCGCCCGTGGCGGCACCGACAGACTATAGCGGAGATGGCAGCGCCACACTACAGCCGCACCTTCGCACGGCGCCCTTTAGCCGCCCCAGCAACGCAACACCTCGGCAAGCGCCGCCACGCCCTTGCCGATCTCCGCCGGCTCGAGGCTTGCATAGCCCATGACGATACCGGCCCGGTCGGGCCGATGTCCGGCTTCGTCCGCGGCGTAGAGCGGCGAAATCGGATAGAGGCCGATGCCCGCCGCCCTCGCCCGCGCGATCAATTCGCCTTCCTGCGCCTTCTCGACCCGATCGAACCAGACGACGACGTGCAGGCCGGCATCGGCGCCCGCGACGGCCACCCGGTCGCCGAGCTCCGCCTTGAGCGCCGCAAGCAGCGCTTCACGGCGGCGGCCATTGCTGCGCCGGCTGCGGCGGATGTGACGCTCGTAGGCGCCGCTTGCGATCATCGCTGAAAGCGCCTCCTGCTCCAGAACGGGAGAATGGCGGTCGACCAGTTGCTTGGCGGCGGCGAAGACGGCGCGAAGCGGCGGCGGCACGACGAGATAGCCGAGCCTCAACATCGGCGACAGGCTCTTCGAAATCGTGCCGAGATAGATGACGTTTTCCGCGTGCGCCATCGTCTGCAGCGGCGGGATCGGGCGGATATCGTAGCGATATTCGCCGTCGTAATCGTCCTCGATGACATAGGCTCCGCTGCGTTCCGACCAGGCGAGAAGCTCCTGCCGGCGCCGGGCCGAGAGCACGCTGCCGAGCGGAAACTGGTGCGACGGCGTGACATAGGCGAGCTTCACGTCTTCGAGCCCTTCGAACGCCTCGGTTCGCAAGCCCTCCCCGTCGACGGCGATCGGAACCACGTCAGCGCCGGCGGCGGCAAAGACCCGGCGCGCCATGACGTAACCGGGATCCTCCACCGCGACCCGGCCGCCGGGATCGGCAAGCACGCGGGCGGCAAGGTCCAGCCCCTGCTGCGAGCCGTTGACGATGATGATCTGGTCCGGCGCGCACCTGAGCCCCCGCGCCCGCCAGAGATAGGCCTGAAGGGCCGCGCGCAATTCCGCCGATCCGCCGGGGTCGTCGTAGGCAAGCCGCGGCCTGCGCCGCCGAAGCGCGGCATTGACCGCCCGCCGCCAGGCCTCGGCCGGAAAGTCGGCCGCCGAGAGGTCGCCATAGCGAAAATCGGCGATCAACCCGCCGGACTGCGGCGGTACCCAGGTCGGCCCCTCGCCAAGCGCCGCTCCAAAGCGCGACAGCCGAACGGGTGCCTCCGGCCTCGGCGTCGGCGGTGAAGGCGCCCCTTCGGGGAGCGGCTTGGTACCTTCGTGCTCATGCAGCAGCGCCACCCGCGAGGGCGCGCCCTGCCGGCTTTCCAGAAACCCCTCGGAAAGAAGCTGCTCGTAGGCTGCGGTCACGGTGGTGCGCGACACGCCGAGTTCGGCCGCCAGCGCCCGCGTCGACGGCAGCCGATCCCCAGGGCCGTAGGTGCCGCCGAGGATCTGCGCCTTCAGCGCCTCGTAGATCCGCCGGGTGGTCCCGCCCCTCGCCTCGTTGTTCTCCGCTATCAACTGGCCCACTCATTTATGCGAAAACTGGATATTCGGTCCAGTCCAGTTTGCCTCTATGAAGTGGCAGGCACAAGGAGCGAGATCATGTACACACCCCCGGCGTTCAAGGAGGAGGAACTGAGCGTACTGCATGCGATCATCGAGGCCGCGTCGCTGTCGACCTTCGTCACCGCAACCGCCGATGGCCTGCTTGCGACCCCGCTGCCGCTGCTGCTTGATCGCGACGAGGGTCCTCATGGCACCCTCTATGGCCACCTCGCCCGCGCCAATCCGCAAGGGACGACCGCGCCGATCGGCGCCGCCATGGCGACCTTCCTGGGGCCGGACGCCTATGTCACGCCCTCCTGGTACGCGTCCAAGCGCGAACACGGAAAGGTTGTGCCGACCTGGAACTATTCGGCCGTGCATGCCTATGGCGCGGTCGAGTTCTTCACCGACGAGGACCGGCTTCTGGATGTCGTCACCCGCCTGACCAACCGCCACGAAGCGGCCCGCGCCGAACCCTGGCAGGTGAGCGACGCGCCCGCCGCCTTCGTCAAGGCGCAGCTTCGCGGCATCATCGGCCTCAGGCTGCCGATCGACCGCCTCGACGGCAAGCGCAAGATGAGCCAGAACCGCAGCGCCGAGGACCGCCAGGGCGTCGCCGCCGGGCTTGCAGCCAGATCCCGCCCCGAGGATCGCCGCGTCGCCGAGGAGATCCCGGTCTGACGCGCGACGGACATTCCGCCGTGCCGCTCCTGCGCCTTCACCTGATGGATCGGGCGCTCCGATTTTCCTTCAACTTTCCCGCGCAAGACCTTACAGCGCCGCGCGTCTTTTAAGACGCGCTAAGGTCGCTGTAACACTTTAGATCTGCTGCATAATTTTGCCCTTAAATCGATTCCGATTTAAGGAATTGTGCAGTAGAACGACTCCCGAATAGGCCGCGCAGCAGCAGACGAGGTATAGCCCCATGCCATCGCTCGACATTCTCCTCACCTTCTTCGTCACCACGGCAATCTTCGCCTATATCCCCGGACCGGCGATGCTCTATGCCGCCGCGCAGACCATGGCGCGCGGCCGCTTCGCCGGACTGATGGCCTCGCTCGGCATCCACCTCGGCGGCTATGTGCACGTCGTTGCGGCCGCCGCCGGCCTTTCCATCCTGTTCCATGCGGTGCCGACGCTCTATCTCGCGGTGAAGCTTGCGGGTGCCGGCTATCTCGTCTGGCTGGGTTTCACGCTGATGCGCGCCAAGGCGAGCGGCGATGGTCACCTGCCCGCCGTCGAGGCGAAATCGGCCCGCCGCGCCTTCTTCGAGAGCATCACCGTCGAGGTGCTGAACCCGAAGACCGCGATCTTCTTCGTCGCCTTCCTGCCGCAGTTCACCGATGCCGCCGCCGCCTTCCCGGTGTGGGTGCAGTTCCTGCTGCTCGGCACCGCCGTCAATCTGATGTTCTCCTCCGCCGATCTCGTCTGCGTGTTTCTCGCCGATGCCGTCGTCGCCAAGATGCGCCGCTCCAGCCGGGCACAGCGCCTGTTACAGCGCGCCGGCGGCACGGTGCTGATTGGCCTCGGAGCCCATCTCGCCTTGCAGCGGACCTAGGGCAGCGGCCCCACGGCGGCGCGCGCAAGATTTCACCTCCCGAGGCCGGTGTACTGCGCTTGCACCGGGTCGAGGCGCAGCTATCATGCGCCCGAGGGCCAATCGGGGGACAGGCGCATGGGAGAAGGCGGCCAACCAATTCGCACCACGGGCGCGGATATGCTCGTCGATACGCTGCTTGCCAACGGCGTCGACGTCTGTTTCGCCAATCCCGGCACGTCGGAAATGCACTTCGTCGCCGCCCTTGATCGCAAGCCGGAGATGCGCTGCATTCTCGGCCTTTCCGAAGGCGTCGTCACCGGTGCGGCCGATGGCTATGCGCGCATGACCGGCCGCCCGGCCGCAACCCTGCTCCACACCGGCCCCGGCCTCGCCAACAGCCTTGCCAACCTGCACAATGCGCGGCGCGCCCGCACGCCTGTCATCAACGTTGTCGGCGACCATGCCTCCTACCATCTCGCCCTGGACGCACCGCTGACCAGCGATATCGAGTGCCTGGCCCGCCCGATGTCGAACTGGGTGCGGCGGGTGAAGGATCCTGCGGATGTGGGGCCGACGGCGGCGGACGCCTATCGCGCTTCGTTGGCGCCACCGGGCGTTGCCACGATGATCCTGCCGGCTGACGCGTCCTGGGGTGCCTTTTCCACCGACGCGCCGCCGCAGAAGGTGCTGCTCGAAGCGCCGCGCCCGGCAAGTGCGGAAACGGTCCGTAAGGTCGCCGGTCTCATCCGTGCGAACCCTGCAGGGGTCGCCATGGTCTTGAGCGGCGCCGCCGCAAAGGCAGATGGCCTCGCCGTCGCCGGACGGATCGCGGCCGTACACAACGTCCAGCTTTTCAACGAGGTGCTCGTCGCCCACACCCAGCGCGGCCGCGGGCGGGTGGCGCCGCGGCGCATCCCCTACCCGATCGACATGGCGCTCGATATGCTCAGCGACGTCAAGGTTCTGATCCTCGTCGGCGCACCGGAACCGGTGGCATTCTTCGCCTATCCCGGAAAGCCCGGCCGCCTGGTGCCGGAAGGCTGCGCGGTCGTGACCCTTGCCCGCCACGGCGAAGACCTCAAGGCAACGCTCGAAGCGCTGCGCGACGAACTCGGCATCAGCGCAACGCTGCCGCTGCCCGCAACGGGCGCCCCTACCGACGAGGGCGAACCCTCCGGCACGCTGACGGAAGACGCAGTCGCCGTCATCGTCGCCCGCAAGGTCCCGGAGAATGCGATCGTTTGCGACGAGGCGGCCACCTCGGCCCGCCGCTTCTTCGCGCTTTCGGCCTTCTCGGCGCCGCACGACTTCATCATGCAGACCGGCGGCGCCATCGGCGAAGGCATCCCGCTTTCGACCGGCGCCGCGATCGCCTGCCCCGAACGCAAGGTGATCTGCCTGCAGGCCGATGGCTGCGCCATGTACAACATTCAGGGCCTGTGGACCCAGGCGCGCGAAAACCTCGACATCGTCACCATCATCTTTTCCAACCGCACCTACGCGATCCTCCACGCCGAGATGCGCAATGTCGGCGTCGAAGAGATCGGCACCAACGCCCGCCGCATGCTGAACCTCGACCAGCCGGCGCTCGACTGGGTCTCGCTCGCCCGCGGCTTCGGCGTCGAGGCGGCCGTCGCCACCTCCTGCGAAGCCTTCGCCGCCCTCTTCGACGCCGCGCTGTCGCGGCGCGGGCCGTTTCTGATCGAGGCGCGCCTCGTGTGAATTTCCGTGTCGTTTTCGTGCTGATTCGGGCACCGGCGCGCCGCGAAAATGAAGCCCCCGATCGGTGCGGTTCACACCTTCCCTGGAGCGAAAATTACAGCCTAAACAACTGATTTAATTAGGCTATTCACAAAAATTCGGCCGCAAACTTGCGCCCGGGAACTTCTCGCTTATATTAGCGGCGCCCCAGGTTCGCGCTCGTCTGTCCGAGTCGCATTTCAGTTTTGGGCCCCCTTCAACCGACAGCTTTCTTTGTCGGTGGATCAACGAAGGAGACACTTCATGTCCTTTAAGAAAGACCTAACCAAGGCCCCCGGCGCATCTTTGTCCCGCGTCAATATCGGAGCCGCCATCAAGCGTTCGCGTGAAACCGCCGGCTATTCGGTCGACGATCTCTCGGTCACGACTGGCCTGACGGAAGTTGAAATCTCGAAGATCGAGCTTGGCGCCGATACCGATCCCGCCAAGCTGCAGCGCATCGCCGCCGCATTGCAGGTCTCGCCGCAGACCTTTAACGCCGCCTGACAAGCGGGGGCGGTGCGCCGAAGACAAGCGCGCCGCCGCCTTCCACCGCCGGCCGATCCGGTCGCAATCGGGCAAGCCCGCGTCATCCGAACGCACCGCCCTCCAGAAGCCGGCAACGCCAACCAAGGCCAACGCATTCCGTCACTACTGCATGTCTCCTCAAATCGACCTCGATTTAAGGACGAAGACATGCAGCAAATCAAAGTCCTACAGCGACCTTTGCGCGTCTGATTAGACGCGCGGCGCTCTAGAGCAATTCCAGGAAAAGTGTGAAACGGTTTTCCGTCCGGAATTGCGTAATTTCAAAAGGTTAGACCATTTCACTGTTTCCATGAAACAATGAAATGGTCTAGGCAGCCGGCCCGGCCGGTCGGCCATCGAGGCCGCGCGCCGGCCTCGTCGCGGGCATCCTGGCCCGGTCCGTAATAAAACCCATGCCGGTTCGGCCAAGAAAAATAATCGGACGAAAAGCTTGGTATTACAGGGTCGTAGAGAGGTTTTCACAAACACCTGAAAACGCAAAACCGGATATTTGTGTTGAACTGAAAAAAGTATCGCCTATATATCGTCGCATCGAATATTGCTTGTGACCTTTGACGAAGCGCTCCCGCGCGGCCAGATTTCCTCTCAAATATCGATTATGGCCGGGAGAATATCTTCCGGAAAACTCAACGAATGAAAGGAAATCATCATGGCTTCGGGCACTGTAAAGTGGTTCAACAGCACCAAGGGCTTCGGCTTCATCCAGCCCGATGACGGCAGCACCGACGTGTTCGTCCATATCTCGGCTGTAGAGCGGGCCGGCATGCGCTCGCTCGCCGAGGGGCAGAAGGTCACGTTCGACGTCGTCGCCGACCGCCGCACCGGCAAGAGCTCGGCCGACAACCTCAGAGCGGCTTGATTTGTCATTCGCTCTCCCCTGACCACGGATGTACTGGCAGGGAAGCGCTTGAATGACGGGAAGAGGTCGGGGAAACAACCCGGCCTTTTTGCGTCTCTGGATCCTTCGATCTCCGGTGAAGGAGATCATCATGCCGCAAGCCTGCGCATTGAGCGAAAAAGCCGCGCTCTCGGCATGCGTCGCACCGGCTTTCCGCCCCGAAGCAACGGGTCGGACCGCCACCACCGCTCGACCTTGGCTCAGCCCTTGAGCACATGGATAGGCCGACAGTCAGAAGTCACGGCATCGTTTGATGCTGCCCGTGAATCGATGAAGGAGAACGTAACTTGCAGGTACTTGTCAGAGACAACAATGTTGACCAGGCTTTGCGCGTCCTGAAGAAGAAGATGCAGCGAGAAGGCCTGTTCCGCGAATTCAAGGCGCGCACCAGCTACGAAAAGCCCTCGGAAAAGCGCGCCCGCGAGAAGGCCGAAGCGGTACGGCGCCAGCGCAAGCTGCAGCGCAAGAAACTCCAGCGCGAGGGCCTGCTGCCGGCGCCCAAGCGGGCTGCAAAGTCGCGCTGATCGCGCCGCAGTCCCCTTGCGGGACATGCGATAAGACAAGGCCGGTGGCGCTGAGGCGCCACCGGCACCGGATACCGAGCGGGTCCATGGGCGCAGTTGAACCGCCCGAACCAACCTTGCATCCCGTCGTCGTTTTTTTCCTTAGGCCCGACGCGAATTGCAGGTAAAATTACCCGGAGAATCAAAAGGCTACAGCGACCGTTGCGCCACTGCGCAGCGTTTTTGCCAGCAAGACAGCACTCCTGCGGCGTGTCCGCCCTCCAATGGCGTCACGCCCATCCCGCGGAGACAAGTCATGACGTTTACCGGCAGCAATCTCTTCAAACCCGGCAAGGCTCCGGCCGCCGACAAGGCCGGCGCCAACGATCATTCGGCGAAGAACATCATCGCAGCCGAAAAGGTCGCCCGCGACAAGAAGACGGAGAAGCTGAAAGCGCTCCGGCTCGAACGCGCCGCCGCCGAGCCGCAGGCGCCGCCGCCCGCCCCCAAGACTTCCCGCAAGACCTCCCGCAAGACGCGGCGGCCGTGATCGATCACGGCAGGAACCCGCGGCTGTCGCCCATCGCCCGTGAGAACGACCTTGTATTGGGCGTATTTGAAGCGCATGGTTCATGCATCGACATTGGCCTAATTGGCTTTTCGCGGCGTCAGAGGTCCACGGCCCGCCAGTTTCCCATTATCGACGGCTAAGCTTGCGCGACTGGAAAGCCGAGCGCGAGCGCAAGCGGACCGGCAGTATCCTTGCCACAGCGCACGCTCGGGAAAGCACGAGGCGAGACGCCTCGACGGAATGAAAGCAGATTGCGCCAGGCGCGACACTTCCGCCCGGACGTCCGACCGCCGCGCAAGCCGCCTGCACGACGACCCGCGCAGGCAATACCAGGATTGGACGACCATATGTTCCAGGACCTCGCACATAGAATTCGCCGATACGACTACACGCTGGCGGCAATCAAGGCGTCGCTGGTCTTGTCGCTGCTGTTCGTCGCCTTCGTTATCTTCAGCGGCCTTCTCTGGTAGCATCGCGAGCATCCCCCGCTCGCGCGCCACCATAGCGCCGCGCGTCTTCTCGGACGCGCAAAGGCCGCCCTCGAACATTGATGTTCTGCACGTCCTTAAATCGAGGTCGATTTGAGGAGACATGCAATCGGCTCACGCCATTGTTGCCGATGACGGGCCGAGCACGTTGCGGGGCGGCCACGATCGGTGGCAAATTCCACTTTTGAGAATCGGGGAGACCTTTTGCCTGCTGCATGTTTCCTTCAAAGTGCTCCAGCGACCTTCGCGCGTCCTATAAGACGCGCGGCTCTGTAGTCGGCAATTGCCCCCATTGCACTTTTCAACGGGATCTCCCATGGCACTGCACCTCGAAACTCCGCTGATCGAATCCCTGCCGCTGAGCCTCGCATCGGGCCGCTCCGTCTGGCTGAAGATGGATGCGCTGCAACCGCCGGGCTCGTTCAAGATCCGCGGCGTAGGGGCGGCTTGCGAGCATCACGCGCGAATCGGCAAGCGGCGCTTCGTATCCTCCTCAGGCGGCAATGCCGGCATGGCGGTCGCCTATGCCGGCCGCCGGCTCTCCATACCCGTCTCCGTCTACGTTCCGGAAACGACCACCGAGCGGGCGAAGGCGCTGATCCGCCAGGAAGGCGCCGAAGTGATCGTCCACGGCGCCGGCTGGGACGAGGCGAATGCCCGCGCGCTTGCGTCGGTCGATGCCGACACCGCCTTCATCCATCCCTTCGACGATCCGCTGCTGTGGGCCGGCCACGCCACTGTTATCGACGAGGTCGTCAAGGCCGGCCTCGCCTTCGATGCCGTCCTGCTCTCGGTCGGCGGCGGCGGCCTACTCTCGGGCGTCGCCGAAGGGCTGAAGCGCAATGGGCTGCGCGATATCCCCATCATCACCGCCGAGACCGAGGGCACCGCATCCTTCGCAGCCTCCGTCAAGGCGGGAAGGCTGGTGGAGCTTCCCGCAATCAGTGGCGTCGCCACCTCGCTCGGCGCCCGCAAGGTCTCGGACCGCGCCTTCGAGATTGGCCAGAGCCATCCGGTCGAATGCGTCGTCGTCAGCGACCGCGCGGCCATCGAAGCCTGCACCCGCTTCCTCGACGATCACCGGGTGGCGGTGGAGCCCGCCTGTGGCGCGGCTCTCGCGGTCGCCTATGCCCACGCCGATCAGTTGCAGCGCTTCGAGCGGGTGCTGATCATCGTTTGCGGCGGTGCGACGACGACGGTCGCCCAGCTGCAGGCCTGGCAGGCTACCTGACGTTTAAAGCGCGTCGCGATCTTTCAGATTCGCTCCTTTGCTTTAAGTCTTTGATATTTAGCATGTCGTTATCGCAAAACCGCCGCACAGTTTTGCGCGACATACTTTAGGCGGCGCCGCGCCTTCCCGCATGCAGCGGGAAGACGGCAGCCAGACCCCAAGGTGCCGGCGCGGCAGGCGCGGACCGATTGGGAAGCCATCCGCTGGCCACCGTTGACCAGGGCCTGGCGCTCAGGCAGTCTCTTGCCATGGCCAGAGGCGTACTGCTCGATCTCTCCGGCGTGCTCTATGACGGCGACACGGTGCTGCCGGGTGCCGTCGTGGCGGTCTCGCGCCTCAGGGCCGCCGACCTGCCCCTCCGCTTCCTGACCAACACCACACGGCAATCGAAGCGCCAGCTCATCGCCCAGCTCCAGCGTTTCGGCTTCGATTGCGCCGCCGACGAGGTGTTCACGCCGGTTGCTGCCGCGTGCGCCTGGCTCGAGGCGAACGGCTACCGGCCGCACCTGCTCGTTCATCCCGCGCTCGAAGAAGACTTCGCCGATTGCCGCATGGACGGCCCCATCGCCGTCGTCGTCGGCGATGCCGCTGAGCGCTTCAGCTATGGCCGGCTCAACGCCGCGTTTCGCGCGCTGATGGCCGGCGCGCCGCTGCTGGCGCTCGCCCGCAACCGCTTCTTCCGTGATCGCGACGGCGAGCTGAGCCTCGATGCCGGCCCCTTCGTCGAGGCGCTGGAACATGCGAGCGGCACCAAGGCGCAGCTCTTCGGCAAGCCATCTGCCGATTTCTTTCTGGCAGCGGCAGCGAGCATCGGCCTTGACCCGGCCGATGTGGCCATGATCGGCGACGATGCGGAAAGCGATACCGCCGGCGCGCTTGCCGCCGGGATCGGCACCGCGATCCTGGTGCGCAGCGGCAAATATCGGGAAGGCGACGAGCAGCGTTTCCAGCCGGCGCCTACCACGGTCGTCGACGACATAAGGGCCGCCTGCGACTTCATCTTGGCAATGCGGAACTGACGCTCACCGTCCGCATGGCAAAGGCGATGACGCGAACTTTTGTCCGAAGACTGGAACATCCCGCCAACGAAAAAAGCCGGAGCACTGCCCCGGCTTTCTTCATTCTCTGTTCGATAAGGCTTAGTTCTTCGCCTTGTCGACCAGCTTGTTCTTGCCGATCCAGGGCATCATGCCGCGCAGCTTCGCGCCGACTTCCTCGATCTGGTGGGCGTCGTTGACGCGGCGGATGCCCTTGAAGCGGGCGGCACCCGACTTGTATTCCTGCATCCACTCGGAGGTGAACTTGCCGGTCTGGATGTCCTTGAGGACGCGCTTCATCTCAGCCTTGGTTTCTTCGGTGATGATGCGCGGACCGGTGACGTATTCGCCCCACTCGGCCGTGTTCGAGATCGAGTAGTTCATGTTGGCGATGCCGCCTTCATAGATCAGGTCGACGATCAGCTTCACTTCGTGCAGGCACTCGAAATAGGCCATTTCCGGAGCGTAGCCGGCTTCAACCAGCGTTTCGAAACCGGCGCGGATCAGCTCGACGAGACCGCCGCAGAGAACGACCTGCTCGCCGAAGAGGTCGGTTTCGCACTCTTCCTTGAAGTTGGTTTCGATGATGCCCGAACGGCCGCCGCCGACGCCGCAGGCGTAGGAGAGCGCGAGGTCGAGGGCGTTGCCGGAAGCGTCCTGGTGAACGGCAACGAGGCAGGGAACGCCGCCGCCCTTCTGGTATTCGCCGCGAACCGTGTGGCCCGGGCCCTTCGGCGCGATCATGACGACATCGACGGTCGCCTTCGGCTCGATCAGGCCGAAGTGAACGTTGAGGCCGTGGGCGAACGCGATCGCAGCGCCGTCACGGATGTTGCCGGCAATGTCGGCCTTGTAGATTTCGGCCTGCAGTTCGTCCGGCGTCGCCATCATGATGAGGTCGGCCCACTTGGCGGCTTCCGCAACCGAGAGAACCGAGAGACCATCGGCCTCGACCTTGGCAGCGGTTGCCGAACCCGGCTTCAGCGCGATGCGGATTTCCTTGGCGCCGGAATCCTTGAGGTTCAGCGCATGGGCGCGGCCCTGGCTGCCATAGCCGACGATGGCGACCTTCTTCGACTTGATCAGGTTGATATCGGCATCACGATCATAATAGACGCGCATTTTAGTGGTCCTTCCCGTTGTTGTCAGTCGTCTCCGCCGCATGGCTCAGGAACCATGCAGCAATTCCTAGTGCTGCAGCGACCCTTGCGCTTCTCTCAAAGCGCGGCGCTGCAATTTCTGTGCTGCAGCGACCTCTGCGTGTCTCCGACACGCGGCGCTGCCATTTTCACTGCTGCAGCGACCTTTGCGTGTCTCCGACACGCGGCGCTACAGGCCGTCACCTCTTCGTGCCGTAAAGCGTGAGGAAGGCGGCAACCGCCTGCTCCGCCTTGCGGCCAAAACCCTTTTTCATCTCGCCGGCCTCTTCGCCCAAGAGCATCTTCAGATGCCAGTCGGAGACGATGAGCCCATAGAGGGCGCCATAAGCCTCGTCGGCATCGTCGAACGTCAGCAGCCCCGCCTTGCGGCCGGCCTCCAGCAGCGCCGCCGCACGGCGGCCGATCTGGCGGCGCCCGCGCTCCTGCAGCATATGGCCGAGCTTGGAGCCGTCGCGGCTCGCCTGGCCGATCGCCAGGCGATTGAGCGCCAGCGACACGTCCCCGGCAAGCACCTCCAGCAGATCCTTGGCAAAAACGATCAGATGACGCTCAAGGCTCTCGGCATCGAGCGCCTTGGCGGCCACGTCCTGGGTGCGGACCTTGCTCGCCTGGAAGCCGATCATCGCCGAGATCAACCCGTCGCGATCGCCGAACCACTTGTAGAGGCTTTCCTTGGAGCAATTGGCCGCCCGCGCGATGCCGGCCGTCGTCAGCGCCTTTTCGCCGCCGTCGACCAGAAGACGCAATGCCTGCTCGAGAACGGCGCCCTGACGTTCGGTCAGCCCCTCCCCGGCATTCGCCTCCCTCATCGCCGCAGTCATCTGCACGTCGCCTCGCTCCCGATCAGTACCGTACGGTACGGTTCGCACTCTTCTAGTGAAGAGGCCTGGGAGCGTCAAGACGATTCTTACAAGGGGGCGAAATTTCGGCGGTGACGGCGGGACAGCCTTTATGGTGCACGTCTGTTGCTGCCCCTCATCCCCCTGCCGGGACCTTCCCCCCGTCGTCACGGGGAGAAGGAAGAACGCCGCACCCGCTCGCCTCAACAATAGGCGCCCTCGATTTCCCGCTGACTACGGCTCAGGTCGAGAACGCCGGCAGCAGGGCACGTCCCCTCTCCCCGCCTGCGGGGAGAGGGTGAGGGTGAGGGGCAAAGCTTGCGAGACGATCGCATCCCCCTCAACCCAGCGCCTACCTCCACCCCCGCACCGCCTCCTCGATGAAAGCCGCCACCGCCGCGACACTCGGCACCCGCGCCCGCTCGGGATGCATCATCAGATAGACCGGGCGCTCGGCGATCGCGTCAGGCAAATCGACCGCCTCGAAGCGAGGGTCGCGCAAGGCGGAGACTTCCGGCAACATCAGTTCGGCACCGAGGGAGAGCGCCGCCTCGATCAGGATCTCCAGCTTGTCGGCGGTCAGTGCCACCCGGGCGCCGGGACGCAGCCGGGAAAGCGCCTGCATCTCCGGCACATGGGCAAGCGCCGGTCCATAGCGCACCACCGGGCATGGGCTGTCTCCCTGCCCCTTCGGCCGGAACAGCCGGAAGCGGAGCGTGCCGAGGCTCTTCACCCGCACCGAATCCTCGCCGGTGCGCGCCATGCGGATGGCGATGTCGGCCTCGCGCCGTTCGATGCTCAGCATCTGGTTGTCGGCGATGAGATCGAGGGTGAGGCCCGGATGGCGCTGCTCCAGCCGGGCAAGCGATGGCGCCAGGATGGCGCTCAGCACGAAGCCGATGCTCGTCACCCGCACCTGCCCCTTCAGCTCCGCCGTCCGTCGCAGAAGCGTCGCGAGCGACAGCGACGCTTCCTCGGACATCGTCCGCAGACGCTCGACGACCGGGGAAAGCACCGGCGTCGGTGTCAACCGGCCGTCGATGCGGTCGAAGAGCGCCGCCCCCACCCGCCGCTCCAGCGCCGCGAGCCGTCGCGACACCGTCGTCTGGTCGACACCGAGCGAGCGGGCGGCCTGGCTGAGCGTCGCGCCGCGCACCAGATGGTCCAGCAGTTCGAGATCTGCCCATGTCCCTGCATTCATGCAGACTTGCCTCCGAAAATTTCGGCTCACTCTGCATCAGTGCAGTCGATAAGATCAAGCCCATCAACACCCCGCTTCGAAAAGCAAGGAGCCTGACGATGACCGCTGCCACCCTTTCGCCCGCCGCCCCGGCAACCCTCTTCACGCTCGCCGGCGTCACGCTCACCCCGCCCCCGCTTGGCGATGCGACGCTGATCCTGATCGACTACCAGAACGAATATCTGGCCGGTCCCTTGCGGCTCGTCGAACCCGAAGCGGCGATCGAGAAGGCGCGGCAGCTTCTGGTCGCTGCTCGTGCCGCCGGCGCCAGGATCATCCACGTCGCCCATCGCGGCGCTGCCGGCGGCGTGTTCGACCGGGCTCAGCATCGCGGCGCGATCGTCGATGCGCTGGCGCCGCTGCCAGGCGAAACCATCGTCGAGAAGCCGCGGCCCAACGCCTTCTCCGGCACCGACCTCTCGGAGATCGTCGGCCCGGCCGGCACGCCGGTCATCTTCGCCGGCTTCATGACGCACAATTGCGTCTCCTCGACCGCCCGCGCCGCCAAGGACCTCGGCTACGGCATCACGATTGCGGCCGACGCCTGCACCACCCGCGACCTTCCCTCGCCGGCCGGAACCATTCCGGCGCGCGCCCTGCATGATGCCGAGCTCGCCGGCCTTGCCGATCACCACGGCGCCGTCGTCGATGTCGCCGCGTTGATCGCGCCGCGCGGTTGACCGGCTCGTCAGCCGTCATCGAAACCCCGGGCGCCCGCCGATCGTGGGCGCCCTTTGCCGCAGCGCAGCTGCGGAAGATTACGAAAATATAATGATCTCAATGCTGTTCGCCGTGCCCAATCGCTTCTATTTTTGACCTATCCATTTTGGCATCGGCGATGCCGGTTAGGCGCAAGCGATGAGCAAGACAGCAAAGACGGCGCGAGCCGACACCACGCCCCGCGACGACGCGGCCCCCAATATCACCTTCATTCCCGGTGCAGTGCAGAAGGCGAAGCGCAAGCGTCGCACGCGCTCCTGGCTGTGGCTGCCGGTCGTTGTCGCCATCGCCGGTGCTGCCTATTACGGCTGGGTGCGCTACGGCGAGGAGCCGGCAGCGGCGGCAATGGTGACCGACGTGGTGACGCGCGGCGACATCGAAAACAGCGTCACCGCCGTCGGCACGCTGGATGCGGTCAACTCCGTCGATGCCGGCGCGCAGGTCTCCGGCCAGTTGAAGGCGCTGCATGTCGAGATCGGCGACAGGGTCACGCAAGATCAACTGGTCGCCGAGATCGACCCGGCGACGATCGAGAACCGCATCGAGATCGACCAGGCGGAGCTCGCCAACCTGCAGGCGCAGCTCATCTCCAAGAAGGCGCAGCTCGTGCTGAAGCAGGCCAATATCGACCGTCAGCGCAATCTCGTCGAAGCCAGGAGCGTGGCGCAATCGACGCTCGACCAGGCGATCGCCGATCTCGCCGCGGCCGAAGCCGACGTCAACGCCATCGAGGCGCAGATCCGCAAGCAGCAGGCGACCCTTGCCGGCGACAAGGTCGATCTCGGCTATACCAAGATCTATGCGCCGATATCAGGCACCATCGTCGCCAACCCGGCCAAGGAAGGCCAGACGCTGAATGCCAACCAGACGACGCCGACCATCGTCACCATTGCCGACCTCTCGACCATGACCGTCAAGGCGCAGGTGTCGGAAGCCGATGTCACCCGGCTGAAGGTCGGCATGGATGCCTATTTCACGCTTCTCGGCCAGCCGGGAAAGCGCTTCGTCGGCAAGCTTCGGCAGATCCAGCCGATGCCCGACACCGCCAACAACGTCGTGCTCTATTACGCCCTCTTCGACGTGCCCAACCCCGACGGCGAGCTGATGATGTCGATGAGCGCACAGGTGTTCTTCGTCCAGGCCGCCGCCAGGGACGTGCTGATCGTGCCGAGCGCCGCCTTGAACCACCCGGCCAAGGGCACCGGCGATGCGGCCGGCCAGGGCGGCGGCCGAGGTGACGGGCAGAGAAGCGGCCAGGCGGATGGCGCACGTGGTGAGGCCGGCAAAGCGCAAGTCACCGTCGTCACCGCCTCCGGCGCGCTTGAAACCCGCGACGTCGAAGTGGGTATCCGCAACCGCGTCAGCGCCGAGATCAGGAGCGGCCTCGCAGAGGGCGAGAAGATCGTCGTCAGCACCGGCTCCGGCAGCAGCGGCAACGCCCGTGACAGCCGCAGCCTGCGCGGCATGCGCATGCCGCCGATGTTCTGAGGCTGCCGGCCATGTCCCCGCTCATCTCGCTCAAGCACGTCTGCAAGACCTATTTCAACGGCGATCTTGCCGTCGAGGTCTTGCACGGTATCTCGCTCGACATCGAGGCGGGCGAATTCGTGGCGATCGTCGGCCAGTCCGGCTCCGGCAAATCGACGCTGATGAACATTCTCGGCTGCCTCGACCAGCCGACCGGCGGCGACTATCTGATCGACGGCGAAAGCGTCGCCGACCTCGACACCGACGAGCTGGCGGCGCTGCGCCGCCGCACCTTCGGTTTCGTCTTCCAGAGCTACAACCTCATTCCGACCGCAAGCGCCAAGGAGAATGTCGAGGTGCCGGCCGTCTATGCCGGCATGTCCGCCCGCGACCGGCACGATCGCGCCGAGGCGCTGCTCGAGGCGCTGAAGCTCGGCGAGCGCCTCGACCACCGGCCGAACCAGCTCTCCGGCGGCCAGCAGCAGCGTGTCTCGATCGCCCGCGCGCTGATGAATGGCGGCCGCGTCATCCTTGCCGACGAGCCGACCGGCGCGCTCGACAGCCAGAGCGGCTCGGACGTGATGGCGTTGCTCCGCGACATGAACAACCAGGGCCACACGGTCATCGTCATCACCCACTCACGCGAGGTCGCCGAACAGGCCGACCGGCTGATCGAGATCCATGACGGCCGCATCGTCGCCGACCGCGCCAAGAAGAGCCGCAGCAATGCCGAGGGGGCTGCCGCCCTTGCCCGCCATGTCAGCGAAGGTTCGGCGGCGATCGCCGACGTCACGGAAGCGGTGAAGATGGCGTTCCGGGCGCTGAAGGCCAATCTCTTCCGCACCATCCTGACACTGCTCGGCATCGTCATCGGCGTCGGCTCCGTCGTCGCCATGCTGGCGATCGGCACCGGCGCGCAGGATTCGGTTTTGAGCCGCATTTCCTCCATGGGCTCGGACCTCCTGGTGGTGCGCCCCAGCATGGCGAATTTCCGCGGCAGCGCAGGCGGCAGCAACGTCACGCTCATTCCGGCCGATGCCGATGCGATCCTCGAAGTGCCGAACGTCGCCTTCGCCGTGCCGGAGATGACGAGCAACGTCACGCTCCGCCGCGGCAATGTCGACTACCAGACGACCGCCAATGGCACCGTGCCGCAATTCACCACCGCGAAATCCTGGAAGATGGCCAAGGGCGAGTTCATCAATCAGAACGACATGGACGCTTACGCGCCGGTCGCGGTCCTCGGGCAGACGGTGGTCAAGACGCTCTTTCCCGATGGCGACAACCCGATCGGGCAATATGTGCTGGTCAACAAGATCCCCTTCCAGGTCATCGGCGTGATGGCGGAAATGGGCGCCACCGCGTTCGGCACCGACCAGGACGATGTCGTGCTGGTGCCTTTGACGACCGGCAGCATCCGCCTCTTCGGCCAGCGCAACGTGCGCACCATCACCGTGCAGGTGAAGGATGGTTCGGCGATCGACATCACCCAGCAGACGATCCAGGCGCTGCTCGACCAGCGCCACAAGCGCCAGGACACGCAGATCACCAACATGTCCTCCGTGCGCGAGGCCTTCACCGAGACCTCGAACACGCTGAAGCTGTTCTTGGGCTCCGTCGCGGCGATCTCGCTCTTGGTCGGCGGCATCGGCGTCATGAACATCATGCTCGTCTCGGTCAGCGAGCGCACCCGCGAGATCGGCGTGCGCATGGCGACCGGCGCCCGCCAGCGCGACATCCTCCTGCAGTTCATCATCGAGGCGCTCGTCGTCTCGGCGATCGGCGGCACGCTCGGCGTCGCGCTCGGCCTCGCGACCGGGGCGCTCGCCGGCCAGTTCGGCATGCCCGTCGCCTTCACCCTCGGCCCGGTGGCGCTCGCCTTCGCCTGCGCCTTCCTCACCGGCCTCGTCTTCGGTTTCCTCCCCGCCCGCAACGCCTCGCGCCTGCAGCCGGCGGTGGCGCTGAGTGCGGATTGAGGGGCGCGGCGCGGCCGGCTGTAGACAAAGCATGCCCCACTACCCAAGATGGCATTCTGCAACCATTGGCGTAATTCGAGATGTGGAAGTTCTTCGCAGCCCTGACATGTGTGCTTACGGCGGGGGCCTTCATCTGGCTTGCGCTCTTGGTTTCGGGGCACATCGAAGGCGAATTTGGCCTGAGGGACCTGATCAGTATGATCATGTCGGTGCCGACAACCATCGGCCTCGTCTGCTATGCCTACGATAGGATCATGCTTCCATCGGCCTTCTGGCCGCCTTTTGCCAAGATGCTGACCCTCTGGACGGCCTTTGAAATCGTTGACACGACCTGGGCACTCTTGTCTCTCAGCCCGGCGGCATTTGCCAGGAGCAAACTGGCCGCGGTGGTGGTGCTCTATCCGGTCCTTCTGGCGTTTGCCTATTTCGGGTGGCTCGGCGTCTGGCGCTACGCCCACGCCGTGAAGCGGCAATCTGCTCCCGCGAACTGACGCGAACTTCGTTCAGATGCGCGCGCAAGCATTCACCGTGGCGCAAGTCGCCCTGCTCGCGAAAGTGAAGACAGATTGCTCAACCTCGTACTCTACAGCGACCAGATCTTCCCCGAATGTTCGGTAATCGACCTCAGGCTCGTGGACCGGCTGCGGGCGCGAGGAACCGGAAATCGCATCGCCTATGTCGCCTCCGGCCCGGAGCCGGATCGCGGCTTCTTCCTTGCTGCCCGGTCCTACTACGGCCGATACGGCCTCGATCTCGCGCTGTTCTTCGATCTCGATGAGCCGCACTCGGCAGAAGACATCGCCGCACTCTTCGCCTCGGATGCCATCCACCTCGCCGGCGGCCATACCGGCGGATTTCTCGAGCGGCTGAAACGAAGCGGCATGCTCGGGCCGCTCCGCGACTGGGCGCTCGCCGGCGGCATCCTCATCGGCGTCAGCGCCGGCGCCATCCTCATGGCCCCGACGATCGCGACGGATGCGCTCTTCATCGGCAGGCGGCCGGAGGATATCGCTGACGGCGATGCGCTTGATCTCGTGCCGTTCGAGTTCTTCCCGCATCTCAACGACGACGACGCGTACCTGCCTGCGCTCCTGCGCTACAGCGCATCGTTGCTGCGGCCGATCGTTGCCTGCAATGACGGCGACGGCATCATTGTGACCGGCGGGAGGATCGAGTGCCTGGGGAATCCGCTTTGGCTTGCGGGCGGAGCCGCACGCGCGCCGGGCGAACTCGAGCTCGACGGCTTCTCGATCTTGCAGATCTGACGGCGCACGTCTGTTGCACGTTGCTGAGCCCCGCCCCTCTATATCGCTCCCGCCCGCGCAGCTCCCGCATGGCGTAGCGCCACCGCTTCTTCCCGGGGCGGCAGCGGTGCCGAGGCGACGTTGCGCCTGCCGCGCTGCGCCTCTCCCGCGGTGATGCCGATGTCGGCGAGGCGCTCGGCGTCGAGTTCACGCAACTGCTGCAACTGCCAATACCGCGACCGCGGCGAGGCGGCGAGATAGAGACCGATTTCCCTGAACATGTCGAATACCCATGTCTTGTGCCTGATTATGGGCACAGTCTGCGCCTCGACATTCCACAAATGAAGGTTAGCATTCCTATTCGAAGCATAAGGAAAACTTTGATATGGGTGCGCTCAATCTCGACTATCTCAGAACCTTCGCGCTGGTCGCCGATCTCGGCAGCTTCTCGGCCGCCGCCGAGCGCCTGGGGCTCACTCAGCCGGCGATCAGCCTGCAGGTGCGCGCTTTGGAAAAGCAGCTCGGCGTGCGCCTCGTCGAGCGGGTCGGCCGCACCGCGCGGCCGAGTGCCGCCGGGGTGGAACTGCTGGTCCATGCAGGCCGCATCGAGGCCGCGACGAACCAGGCCATCGAGGCGGTGGCACGCCACGCCAAGGGCGTTCTCGGCCGCGTGCGGCTCGGCACCGGCGCCACCCCGTGCGCCTTCCTGCTGCCGCCGCTGCTGGCCGATCTCAAGCGCCGCTTTCCCGACCTCGACATCACGGTGACGACCGGCAACAGCGCCGACATCGTCAAGGCGGTGGACGAAAATCTGCTTGATATCGGGCTCGTCACCCTTCCCGTCACCGGCCGCATCTTCGATGTGGCCCCGCTCTTCGACGAACGCTTCGTCGCCATCGCCCCTCTGGGAACCGACCTGCCTGACAGCGTGACCGCCAAAACCCTGGCGAAGCACCCGTTGATCCTCTACGAACCGGGCGCCAACACCCGCCGGATCACCGACGAATGGCTGATTTCGGGCGGCACGGACGTCAAACCGCTCATGTCGTTCGGCAGCGTCGACGCGATCAAGGAAATGGTCGCCGCCGGCCTCGGCGCAGCGCTCGTGCCGGAAATCGCGCTCCGCGCCGGGGATCGCGAGCGGCTGGAGGTGCGGCCGGTCACGCCGCCTTTATCACGCCGCTCCGCCCTCGTGCTGCGCCGCGACAAACGGCTCGATCGGGCGCTACGCGAAACGCTCGCGGCGCTTAGGACGCTGGCAGATCTGGACGAGGAGTTGGGGCGTAGTTAGTCCGCTTGCACAAGCACCTGGCAAAGAATGTCAGAAACACCGTCAGACCCGGTAAACGCCATGCCCTTTCCGTCCGGCAGCCTTACCATAATGCGTGTGGCCTTGAGGTTGTCCAGGACAAGCACCTTGAGCCCATCCTTCGTGACGACAGTCGCTGACCATGTCTTGATGCGCGCCGCTTCTTCGAATGGCGGGAAGTTTGACGAGACTGAAGCGACATCTGCGCCACCCGAACCATTAAGCGCGAATTCGATCGTCGTTCCGGGCAGCGCGCAGTTTACGACACCGTGCTTTTGATACGGCTCCGCATTTGCCACCAATGACAAAGCAAAAAATGCAGTCGCTGTGCCCACCAACAGTGAGCGTAGATTCGAGTACTTCATTTGCCCCTCCATCCTCAAGGAACTCTTATCGCGAGTCTCGCGAAAGTCGAGTTGCATTCTCGAAGGAGCTCAACGGGAAGGCTGCAACAGAAGGGAAAACAACATGAAAGCCGGCTAGGTGAAGGCGCATACGCACTATTGTGCTGAGATGGAGCTACAGATGCCACACCTCGACCGGGATCTCGCCCCAGTTGTCGTTGAGCCCGTCGCAATAGGTCACGGGGGCGGTCAACGGTTCGTCGATATCGACGCCGTCCAGGCAGGCGACGTTGATGTTGTAGCAGGTCTCGTTGGTCATGTTCGGCGCGTCGATGCGCTCGAACGGGCGCACGCCGCATCGGCCCGGGTTGCGGCCGCTATAGTCCGTCAGCGCCGCTTCACCGGCAAGGAGGCGGAAGGCCTCGGGCTTCACCACCACCGACCAGAGGCGCATCTTCACGCAGATGCTGCCGTTGCACTTCCCGTACCGGCGCTGATGTCCATCTCCGCCTCGATGCGCACGGCGCCGCAATGGCAGCTCCCGCTAGAGGTCTTCAGCATCCGTTCCTCCTTCCCTCGTTGTCAGCCGGACTATGCCACCAGCGCGATTGAAAATCTGCATCGTCATAATCACCGATCGGAAATCGGGTGGGCGGTGCCCTCCGCCGGCAGTAGTCAGGGCACACTTCAACAAGAGAAGGATAAGTCCATGGCCATGCTGCAAGACAAGATCGTGATCGTCACCGGCGCCTCTTCCGGCATCGGCCGTGCGGTCGCCAGGCTCTTTGCCTCCGAGGGCGCGAAGATCGTCGCCAACGCCCGCGGCGAAGGCCCGCTTACCGCCGTCGTCGAGGTGATCCGCGAGGATGGCGGCGAAGCGATCGCCGTCAGTGGCGACGTCACCGAGGAAGCGACCCATGTCCGGCTGGTGGAAGCGGCGCTCAGCCATTTCGGCGGCCTCGACATCGCCGTCAACAATGCCGGCTCCGTCGGCGCCGTCAGGCCGATCGCCGAAATCACCGCCTCCGAATGGCAGGAGACGCTCGCCGCCAACCTCACCTCCGCCTTCCTCGCCGCCCGCCACCAGATCCCCGCCATGCTGCAGCGTGATGGCGGATCGCTGGTCTTCACCTCCACCTTCGTCGGCACCAGCGTCGGCATCCCCGGCATGGCCGCCTATGGCGCCGCGAAAGCCGGACTGATGGGCCTCGTCAAGGGCATCACCGCCGACTATGGCGCAAGCGGCATCCGCGCCAACGCCCTGCTTCCCGGCGGCGTCGATACGCCGGCAGGCGGCAGCAAGGAGCAGAAGGAATGGGCGGCCGGCCTGCACGCGATGAAGCGCATCGCCCAGCCGGAAGAGATCGCCCAGGCCGCCCTCTTCCTCTCCGGCCCGATGGCAAGCTTCGTCTCCGGTGCAGCGCTCTTTGCCGATGGCGGCAATGCCGCGGTAAAGTGACGGGCGGCAACGGCCCAACAGGCGCCAGGGCCGGCTGCCCTGGCGCGAAGCTGCGGCAGTAGCTCTATCCGGACAGTCGCCTCCCCGGCGGCCCTTCAGATCGGTATCTCCGTCGTCTCCTTGCCCGTGCGGATCACGAATGCCGTGTAATAGCGGGCGACATTGCTCTCCTCGCGGAAGAGCCGCTCGGTGAGCGCATCGAGTTCGTCCATGTCTTTGAGCCGCAGCATCAGCAGCGCATCGGTCTCGCCGCTGACGCTATAGGCCTGAACGACCGCCGGCTCCTTGGCGGCCATGTCGAGGAAGCGGCGGACATATTGTTCGCCATGGCGCTCGAGCTCGACGGTGATGATCGCCTTCATCGTTCGGCCGGCCTTGGCCGGATTGAGGACCGCGACGATCCGGTCGATGACGCCCGTCTGATGAAGCCGCCTGATGCGGCGTAGGCAGCTCGACGGCGACAGGCCGACCTCTGCCGCAAGCTCGGCATTGGTGCGCGACGCATCCTGCTGCAAGAGCTTCAGAAGCTTGCTGTCGATCTTGTCCATCCCGGTTCCCCCGTTGCGGCCTCATGCAATTTTATTGCACAAACTCGCATATTTTGACCACAACTGCGAATGGCCTCGCGCTAGTCCTTGGACAACCAGTCAAGGAGACACCGTCATGGCCGTTCTGATCATCCTCTACCGCAAGACGCTCGCCACACTCGAAGTCTATTTCGACCTCGTCCGCGTCATCGTCCCCGTCACGATCGTCACGCATGTGCTGCAGGAACTGGGGGTGATCCGGGCAGTCGCGCCCGCCTTCGAGCCGCTGATGACCGTGGTCGGGCTGCCGCCCGAACTCGCCTTCGCCTGGCTGACCGGCCTGCTTGTCGGTTTATGGGGCGCCGTGGTGGTCGTCTTCGCGCTGGTGCCGGTTTCGGAGCTGACGACCGCCGACATGACGGTCTTTTCGGCGCTGATGCTGGTGGCCCATGCCATCCCGATCGAACAGCGTATCATCCAGAAGGCGGGCCCCAGTTTTCTCGTCACGGGCGCGCTCAGGATCGGCGGCGGCCTCGTCTTCGCGGCGCTGCTGCACCAGGTCTTCGCGGTGACCGGATGGCTCACCACGCCGCTGAACCCGACATGGATCCCGGTCAACGAGGGCTCCGGATGGGTCGCCTTCGCGCTCAGCACGCTGAAGACGCTCGCGACCATGCTCGTCGTGCTGCTCGCCTTGAGTTGGACGATCGAGATTCTCAAGCTCGTCGGTATTCTCGGCTGGCTGAACCGGGGCCTGGCGCCGCTCTTTCGCCTCGCCGGCATAAGGTCCGAGACAGTGCCGTTTACCGCCGTCGGCGTGCTCCTCGGCATATCCTATGGCGGCGCGCTGCTGATCCGCGAGGCGCACGAAGCCAGGGTGGAGCCGCGCCAGGTCTTCCTCGCCTGCGTCTTCATGGGCTTCGGCCACAGCCTCATCGAGGATACGCTGGTCGTCGTTGCCCTCGGTGCGGATTTCGCCAGCGTGTTCTTCGGCCGCCTGCTCTTTGCCATCATGGCAACGGCCGTGGTCGCGCGCGTCATCACGTCCGCGCCGGACAGGGTGTTCTTCCGCTCCTTCTTCCGCAAGGATGGTGGCGAACCCGCCCTGTCGGAGGCGTAGAGCAAGCCGCGCAGCGGTTGCGTTACTCCGCCGCGACCTCCGCAGCCAGAGTTGGCGGCACCGTCATCCGCCCGAAGGCGGCGCGGTAGGCGGCGGGCGTCGTCGAAAGCTGCTGGCGGAAATGGTGGCGGAGCGTCTGGGTCGAGCCGAAGCCCGAGGCTTCGGCCACCTGCTCCATGCCGAGCGCCGTTTCCTCCAGCAATTGCCGGGCGCGGGAAAGCCGCTCGGAAAGCAGCCAGCGCGCCGGCGTCGTGCCGGTCGCCGCCTCGAAGCGGCGCAGGAACGTGCGCTCGCTCATGCCCGCCGCCTTCGCCAGCACGGCGATCGAGAAATCCTCGCCGAGCCTTTCGCGCATTCGGTCGAGCAGCGGCCCGAGCCGGGCGCTCTCGTGCACGTCGGGCACCGCCCGCTCGATGAACTGCGCCTGGCCGCCGTCGCGGTGCGGCGGCACGACGAGGCGGCGGGCGACGCGATTGGCGGCCTCGCTGCCGAAATCGCGGCGGATCAGATGCAGGCAGAGATCGATGCCGGCGGCACTGCCGGCCGAGGTCAGCACCGCGCCGCCGTCGACATAGAGCACGTCCGGCACCACCTCGATGTCAGGATAAAGCACCTTCAGCCTGTCGGTATAGCGCCAGTGGGTCGTCGCCCTGCGGCCCGAAAGCAGGCCCGCCGCCGCCAGCACGAAGACGCCGGAACAGATGGAAAGGACGCGCGCGCCGCGATCATGCGCCGCGCGCAAGGCGGCGCAGACCGCCTCCGGCACCGGCTGGTCGGCGCCCCGCCATCCGGGAACGATGATCGTGCCGGCTTCAGCCAGAAGCCCGATACCGCCGTCGGCAACGAGGCGCACGCCGCCGGTTGCCCTCAGTTCGCCGGGATCGACAGAGGCGACGGCGAAGCGATACCAGCCCTCGCCCATTTCCGGCCGCGGCAGGCCGAACATCTCGACGGCGACGCCGAACTCGAAGGTGCAGAGCCCGTCATAGGCAAGCGCCACGACGAGCGGATTTTGAAGCGATGGGGCAGCGGAAAACGACTTTGGCATGATCTTGAGCATATATGGCAATAATGCCAACTGCCAGTCCCCGCCAAGCGCTGTTACACCTCTCCTCGCCAACCCGCACGAACACCTGAGGAGAGCCCGATGAGCATCGTCACCGAACCCCCCGCCGCTTCCCCCGAGATCGCCATTGCCCATTTCGCCAAGCGCCTGAGCGTCGAGACCGATTGCTCGGACGTCGCCCATGCGCTGAAGAGCGGCGAACAGGATTTCGTGCTGCTGCATGTGGTGGGTTCCGAAGCCGCCTATGCCCGCCGTCACGTGCCGGGCGCCATCCACTTGCCGCACCGCCAGATCAGCGCCGAACGCATGGCCGAGTGGCCCGAGGATACGCTCTTCGTCGCTTACTGCGCGGGCCCGCACTGCAACGGCGCCGACCAGGCGGCCCTCAAGCTTGCCCGGCTCGGCCGCCCCGTGAAGATCATGATCGGCGGCATCACCGGCTGGGAAGATGAGGGCCTCGCCTTCGCCACCGGCTCCGCGCCCGGTTAAGCGCAGGCCCTGCTCGCCGCCTGAGCCCGGGCCTACAGCGCCGCGCATCTGATAAGACGCGCAAAGGTCGCTGTAGCACTTTGATTTGCTGCATGTCTTTGTCCTTAAATCGAGGTCGATTTAAGGAGACATGCAGTAGCTCACACGATTGTTTCGCGCGTCTGCCAGACGCGCGAAGCGCGCCGCAGCACTTTGCAGCGCCACATGACCTTGCCCCCCGCCGGCATTCAGTAACCCGCGCCTGACGGATCACCCCTTTGCACGAGATGTCGAGATGCACGCCTCACCCCTCACCGTCCGCCCCTTCCAACGCCACGACGTGACCGACATGCTGCGGCTGATGCGCGGCCTTGCAATCTTCGAGGGCTACATCGACAAATTCGGCGTGACCGAAGCGGACCTGGTCGAACACGGGCTTGGCGAAACCCCGCGCTTCGGCGTGCTGATCGCGGAGCTTTGCGGCCGCACGGTCGGCATCGCGGTCCACTACGTCATCCCCTGGACCTACGACCTGAAGCCGACGCTGGTGCTGAAGGAACTTTTCGTCGAGGAAACAGCACGTTCCTCAGGCGCAGGCGCCGCATTGATCGCGGCTCTGAAACGTTATGCAGCCAGGATCGGCGCGCCGCGCATCAACTGGACGGTGCTGGCGAGCAACGACGCCGCCAAGCGTTTCTACCGGCGCGAGGGCGGCAGTCATGATGCGATCTGGGAGCCCTGGACGATGCCGGTCGAGGCCGTTCCGGGCGGCTGCGAAGGCTGAAGATCCACCTGACCATGCGCCCCGGAACGGCGTCTAACCCTCGTCGAAGCCGTCATAACCCGCTTGGGCAGGGCATCTCGCGGCCCTGCCTAGCCCCAATTGACTACTCAAATCCCTCTTAAATTTGATTGATTTCAGACACTGCTTTTGTCAAACTGTACCTGTAATTGCACACCGCAGACATACAATCCCCGGAAGAGTAGTGTGGTTGCGTTTTTATTGCCGTGCAATTGCTTTATTTGTTTTTATTGCGCGCTCGAGCCTCCGTTCCCCGCGGAGGCTCAGTTCATTTGAAGAACAGGCAAACGCAAAAGGCCCCGACCGTTTCCAGTCGGGGCCTTGTATTCGGGGCCTTGTATATTGACTGCCGCAGCGGCGCTTCAGAGGCTGCACCGCCCCATCAATGGCCGCCAAGCACCAGCGTCTGCACCGGCAGCATCAGCGCCTGCATGCGCAGGATCATCGCATGGACGAGGCCCACGGCGTCGACCACATGCAGATAGGCCCAGCGAAGGGTGCTGATATCGGGTGACTCCAGTTCGTCATGGCTGTTGGTATAGGCGTTGGCGATGCAGCTGCTGCCCGGAGGAACGTCATCGAGCACGCCGGGATAGAGCGGCTCCATGAAGACGGTCAGCGTGCCGGGCTGCGAGATCTGCGTGACGTCGATCAACTGGTCGCTGGCGCGCACCTGGCCGGCGGCAATCACGTCCTGCACCTCGGTCACGACCAGCGGGATGATGGTGAAGGGCTTGCCGACGCAGGTCGCCTCGCCGATCATGCCCACCTTCATCACCTGCGTCTCGATCTGGCCGAAGCCGGCAATAAGCCGCGCCCGGCCGGCAGACTCGGGCACGAGCACGCCCGCCGGCCGCAGAAGCGGATTGACCACTTCGCCGACCCGGAGCGTGAACTGCTGCAGCGTGCCGGACACGCCGGCCCTGACCGTGGCCTTGGCGATATCGACCTCCGCCTCCTTCAGCGCTGCTTCGGCGCTCGCCTTCTGCGAAGGCAGCAGCGAAGCGAGCTTGGTCTCCAGCGTCTGCTTGTTGGAAAGGGCGGCGGTGAGTGCGCCCTTGCGCCCTTCGAGGTTGACCTGCCGGCGCTCGATCTCGCGCCGGGCGACGACGTTGGGGTTCAGCTTGTTGAGTTCGACCTGGGTGTCGTACTCGTCTTGGGCCTGCTGCACCGCCGCCTGGGCCTGCACGATCGCGCCATCGGCAGCGACGAGTTCGGTGCGGGAGACGGTGATTTCTGCGTCAACCTCGGCGATCTGCCGGCGCGCAACCTCGGCGGCGGCTTCCTCTTCCGAGCTGTCGAGCTTGAACAGCGGCTGGCCGGCCTTCACCTTCTCGAAGGTGGTCACGTAGATCTCTGAGACGCGCCCGCTGGTCTCCGGCAGCACCGCGACCGTGCGGAACGCCGCGGTGACGTTCTTCGTCGACGGATGGAAGTAGAAGATCAGCGTGATCAGCGAAATCGTCAGGATGATGCAGGCGGTGATGCCCCAGCGCAGTTCGAACCAGACGGAGTAGATCGTGATCTCCTTGCCGAACCTCTTGCCCTGGACATAGCGGCGGAAGAGATAGTCGGGAAGGATCGTCAGCATCGAGCAAAGCATGAATTCGAACATGGCTCAGGCCTTTCCTTCCACCGACGGCTGATCTGCAGGCGCTGCCGGATGCCCCGCTGCCGGCTCAGGCTCGGCCGGCACGGGTTCAGTTGCTCCATCCACCTTGCCGGCGATCCGCTCCAGGGAGCGGGCGACAGACGAAAGTGGCGACGAAAAATCCGGCAGGTCGATCAGCGCCAGAATCAGCGCTGCGATCCAGAAGATGTTGTTGTGCGTGAGCAGCGAGATCAGCCCCAGCACCGCCACCAGTTCGTATTGAACCTTGTGGCTCTTGTGCGCCATGGTCTCCGGCAGCGAATGGAGCCGGAGATAGAAGGTGCCAAGCGCGAAGATCGCCAGGATCATGAAGATGACGACGACGTTGAACAGGACGTCGCTCTGCCCCGGTGCCGTGATGAACGCCGGTAAATGATGAATTGCAGTAGGATGGACGGCCTCAGACATTACGCCTCCAAAAAACGGACCGGACCAGGAGAATCGCACATTAGCACACCCCCAAAAAACGCAAACAAAACTTGTACTTCAGCCGCAACTTGACCTTGCGGAACTGCGCGCCTAAGCAAATCAGGGTTCTACGGCGCCGCGCGTCATCGGACGCGCAAAGGTCGCTGTAGCACTTTGAATTGCTGCATGTTTTGTCCTTTAACCGGCTACGGTTAAAGGAAACATACAGTAGCACCGGCGAAATGCCGGAGGGTTTCGAGCAGGATCCTCGGCGGCATGCTGTTCCCCCGGTAACCGCAGCCGACGCCCACTCGTCCTATCGCGCGCCGCAGGCGGCCGCACGCACCGTCCATTGCCTGAAGGAGACCACGATGGCTCAAAACATTTACGACAGGCCGGAGTTCTTCGAAGGCTACAGCCAGCTCGGGCGCTCGCTGCACGGGCTTGCGGGTGCTGCCGAGTGGCCGGCGATCCGCGCCCTGCTGCCGGATCTCTCAGGCAAGCGCGTCGTGGACCTCGGCTGCGGCTTCGGCTGGTTTTCCCGCTTTGCCCGCGAGGCCGGCGCCGCTCACGTGCTCGGCCTCGATCTCTCCGAGAAGATGATCGCCCGCGCCCGGGCCGACACGTCCGATCCGGCGATCGAATACAGGATCGCCGACCTCGATGAGCTCGAACTCCCCGAGCAAGGCTTCGACTTCGCCTACAGCTCGCTCGCCTTCCACTATGTCGAGGATTTCGGCCGGCTGGTCGCCACCATCCACCGTGCGCTCGCTCCCGGCGCGCATTTCGTCTTCACCATCGAGCACCCGATCTACATGGCCTCCCACAATCCCGGCTGGCGCTTCGAAAACGGCGAACGGACCTGGCCGGTCGATCACTATTCCGAGGAGGGACCGCGCATCACCGACTGGCTGGCGAAGGGCGTGATCAAGCACCACCGCACCATCGGCACGACGCTCAACACGCTGATATCGACGGGCTTTGCCATCCGCCACGTTGAGGAATGGCGGCCGACCGAGGCGCAGATCGCCGAGATCCCGGCTCTGGCCGAAGAAGTCGATCGCCCGATGATCCTGATCGTGAAGGTGCAGAAGTAGGAGCAAGACATGGCAGCTCATGCATAGGCCGCAGTTCAGCGTGTCTGCCAACCACTGAAGGTGCCTCTTGGCACCAGCAAGCTGACGGCAGTTCATGCAGCGGCCGCCGTTCACCGCCTACCCCTTTTTCTTCAGGCTCTCCTTCTGGGTGATCAGCCGGGCGCTGTGCTGGCCGCTCAAATAGGTCCAGAACCAGCTCCAGGCGACGGCGAAGCGGCTGCGGGTGCCGATCAGAAAGTAGATGTGGGCGATGCCCCAGATCCACCAGGCAAGCGCGCCCTTCAGCTTGAAGCGGCCGAAATCGATGATCGCGGCGCGCCGGCCGATGGTGGCAAGGCTGCCCTGGTGACGATAGCGGAAATCGCCCGGCGGTTTGTCGCCGGCAAGCCGCGCGCGGATGACGTCGGCCACATAGGCGCCCTGCTGCTTGGCCGCCGGCGCGATGCCCGGCACCGGCTTGCCGCCATCATAGGTGACGGCGGCCGTGTCACCGATGACGAAAACATCCCTGTGCCCGGGGGCGGTGAGATCGGCGCCGACAATCGCCCGGCCGGCCCGGTCCGCGGCGATGTCCAGCCAGCGGGCGGCGGGTGAGGCCTGCACGCCCGCGGCCCAGACGAGCGTTCGGCTCGCCACGAACTCCTCGCCGATCATCACGCCCTCCTCGGTGCAGGATGTCACCGGCGTTCCGGTGCGAACCTCGACACCGAGGCACTTCAGCTCCTCGACCGCGTAAGCGGAGAGATCCTCGCTGAAGGCGGCGAGAATGCGCGGCCCCGCTTCGACGAGGATCACGCGGGTTCGCCGCGTATCGATGCGGCGAAACTCGTCCGGAAGCGTGCGATGCGCCATCTCGGCGATGATCCCGGCAAGCTCGACGCCCGTGGGACCGGCACCGATAATGGTGAAGGTCAGCAGCGCATCGCGCGCGGCCGGCTCTTCTTCCAGCTCGGCGCGCTCGAAGGCGGTGAGCACGCGGCGGCGGATTGTGGTGGCGTCCTCGAGCGTCTTCAGGCCGGGGGCGAATGGCTCCCATTCGTCATGGCCGAAATAGGCATGCGTCGCCCCGGTCGCCAGCACCAGCGTATCGTAGCCGACCCGCTGGCCGTCCCTGAGAACGACCGCCTTTCCGGCCGCGTCCACATCCGTCACCTCGCCGAGAAGCGTCGTCACTTCCGGCCGGTCGCGCCAGAGACTGCGAAGCGGCCAGGCGATTTCCGAGGTCGCGATCAGCGTCGTCGCAACCTGATAGAGCAAGGGCTGGAAGAGATGGTGGTTGCGCCGGTCGATGAGCGTGATCCGAACCGGTGCGACGGCGAGCCCCTTGACGAGCTGCACCCCGCCGAACCCGCCGCCGACGACGACCACATGATGCCTGTCCTGCATGTTTCTTTCCAGTCGGCTCAGCAACTGGCCTTCCGTTTGGACATGCCACAACATTGGGGTTGCAGACGGCGAGGACAAGCGCCGGCATCTCATGTCACCCCTGCAAAAAATCAAGAACGGCTGTTCCGGCCTAGCGCACTGACAGGCCTTCAGCGCTCGTTTGGCGCGAGATGCCTGATCCGCGCGACGCGCGCCCGGATCTCCTCCGGGGTGAACGGCGAGTGACGGTTGCCGGATCGAAGACGTGGTTTTCGGCGATCGAGGGGAGTGCCCCCGCGCACAATGACGACGCCGATCGCACGAGCAGGGCATCTAATGCGCTTTTGAGTGCGAGCACGTTCACGCTGGCGAATGTTCAAACAACGCCGGTCGAGCTCCAGCCTCGCGCTCTCGCCCATTTGTCATAGACCCGGCGCATTTCCGATCTGTCGGCGCCGGTCAGCTCCATAGCTGTTGCATCGGAAATCCCCAGGCCGTGGAGAAGGTCGTTAAGCGAATTGTTGATAGCAAGGCACTCGGGCCGGTTATCGACAGAGTCGTCCACGTTCGGCCACTTGGCGAGGAGATCGCGCATCTGTTCCTCGGTCACCCCGATCCGGGTTTCAAGGTCCCATCCGAGGTGTACTAAAGCGCCCTCCATCGAGCGGCGCACGATCTTAAGTTCTTGTTCGGATAATGCAGCGAGCGACATCAAGAGTCCGGCGCAAACGATTCAACTGAAGCGGGTATGCGTAACATAATTGCATTCGTCCGCGACAGCCTGACGAACATGGTCGCCAACTTAGGAACCAATCGGAACAATACAAAGCGACTAAGTGGCGAATGCCCCGTTCCCGTTCGGCATCGGCAACGCTGAACGCATGCGCCGCGCCTTCCAGCGAAGGAAGGGTATCTCACCTTCGGATTATCAAGCCCGCATCGGGTCGCGTCGGCGCACTGCTCCTTGAGAAACACCTCACTCCGCATAATCGACCGGCACCGCCGTACCGCTCTTCAGGATTTCCATCGAGATCGAGGCGGAGACGTCGAAGAGTTCCACCTTGCGCACGATCTGCTTGTAGACCACGTCGTAATGCTCGACGCGCGGCAGCACGACCTTGACGATATAGTCGTAATTCCCCGTCAGCCGATGCACCTCGACGATTTCAGGGATATCGCTGATCGCCCGGCGGAAGGTCTCGATCCACTCGTCCGAATGGTGCGCCGTCTTGATCAGCGCGAAGACGGTCGTCGGCACGCCCATGCGTTGGCGGTCGAGCACGACGATGCGCCTGCTGATATAGCCCGCCTCCTCCAGCCGCTGGATGCGGCGCGAACAGGCCGACAGCGAGAGGTTCACCCGCTCCGCCAACTCACCAACGGCAACGCTTGCATCCTGCTGCAGCAGCCCAAGCAGCTTCCTGTCCCTCTCGTCGAGCACGCCGATCCCTCCACCCATAGCCAACCGTTGCGCCATATCTTTGCACATCTATCATCTCTTGCGCAAATATCTCGCGCCAAGATGCATTTTCCCTTGCAACAAAGCGAACCGTTCCAACGCACTTTGCCGCATAGTTTTCTCCATCGAAAACTGGCTGCGCTCAGCGCGGCAACAGCGGGCAGAGAGAGGAATGGTTATGCGCAAGATCGGTCTCATCGGCGGCATGAGCTTCGAAAGCTCGGCGGTCTACTATCGCATGGTCAACGAAGCCGTGCGCGAGCGTCTGGGCGCGCTGCATTCGGCTGAGGTGCTGCTGCATTCCGTCGACTTCCAGTCGATCGTCGACCTGCAGAAGGCCGGCCGCTGGGACGATGCCGCCAGGCGGCTTGCCGATGTCGCCCGCGGCCTGGAGGCGGCCGGCGCCGACTGCGTGCTGATCTGCACCAACACCATGCACCTGATCGCCGACGCCGTGCAGGCCGCCGTCGACATTCCGCTGATCAACATCATCGACGAGACCGCCGCACGTCTCAAGGCAGCCGGCAGCCGCAGGCCATTGTTGCTCGCCACCCGCTACACCATGGAGCACGGCTTCTATGCCGAGCGCATGAAGAGCCACGGCATCGACATCATGGTACCGGATGCGGACGGCCGCACGCTGATCCACAATGTCATCTTCGATGAACTGTGCGCCGGCAAGGTGCTGCGTTCTTCCCGCAGGGCGTTGATCGATCTGATCGACAAGGCCGAGGCGGAAGGCGCCGACGCCGTCATCCTCGGCTGCACCGAGATCTGCCTGACCCTCGACCCACGGGCTCTGCCGCTGCCGGGCTTCGATTCCACCGCAATCCACGCCGAGGCCGCCGTGGAGTTCGCGCTGGAAGGGGTCTCGCTGGCGCGGGCCGCGTGAGCGCCGGCGCTCGGGCCGCTGAGGTACCTACGAGGGGACTGCAAAGACCACCCGTCGGCTTTAACACGTCTTCCTTCGTCGCCAGGGGCCCGAGCATGCTTATCCAATATAGAAGCCGCAACACCCCTGAGCCCCGTCGGGGCTTGATCGGTCAAGCCCGAGGATGACTTAAGGATTGCTCACAAGCGGCTGCAGGAAAATGCGCTCATAGCTGATGAACGGCGGGTCATTTCCATAACGCGCGTTGGCCGCAATGCCATCCGGATCTTCGGCAACCTCTCGGCGATAGCTAAGATAGGTAGCCTCATCCGGAAACGTGAACAGCGCGATAGCGATATCGCCGGCACCCTCTTCACCCACACCCGGAAAGCTCGTGCCGACGCCCTCGGGCTTTTCGCGCGGGATGAAATAGCCGTGATGCGTTCCGCCGTAACGCTCGATGAGCCTGACCCAGATTTCTGCGTAGCCGCTGAAGTCGGCCATTCGGCCTTGCTCGATCCGGTAGCGGATTTCACAGGTGACGGGACCATCGGGCATCAGGCTTCCTCTCCCTTGTATCCGGATCTCGGCCCGCGAAGGCCGATGCAATTACCCCAGGGATCGCGCACCTGGCACATCCAGAGCCCCTCCTGTATCGCCATCGGCCCACGATAGAGAAGCGCGCCGAGCGCTTCGAAATGCTTGAGAGCCCGGTCGAAATCATCGACCGCCCAATGGACGACGGAGCCAGCCGCACCGCTCACCACCTTCTCATCCGCCTAGACGATTTCGAGATCCACTGTCCCGACCTGGAGATAGGCGAAGTCGAATTCTTCAAGCCACCGTCGCTCGGCATGCGGGAAAGCACGCTGATACCAGGCGAGCCCCGCTTCCGTGTCTGGAACATGCACCAGAATGGCCGCCACGCTATCGGTCATCGCAATTTCTCCATTCGCCGTCCGGTCCTCTCGTTTCGTCGACTGCCTCAGGCGGAAATCGCGTCCGGGGCCGATCGGAGTAGGCCGTGCGCAGATGCGCCCACCGCCTGCCAGTCGCTTTCGCCAAGCCCGGCAGGCGCGAAGGGGTCGACCAGCGTGCCCGAGACGATCGAGGCGAGCAGCGCCTGCATCGGCGGCGTGCGCGCGATCGTTGCGACCAGCCGGTCGCGCATCCAGGCGAGAAGGGTGGAGTCCGACTGGTAGAAGGGCGTGAAGGCCAGCGAGAGAAGCTGGAACAGGGCGACGTGATTGCGGCGCGCGGCGGCATAGGCAGCAAGGGCCGTGTCGAGGTCCGACGCACGGTCGAGCGCATGCGCCAGCGCCGCCACGTCGAGAAGCGCCATGTTGGCCCCCTGCCCGAGCTGCGGGCTGGTCGAATGGGCGCTGTCGCCGACGAAGGCGATACGGCCGGAAACGGGCGGGCGCATGGTGCGATGGGCATAACGCGCCAGCGTCAATTGCCCCCAGTCGGCGATCTGATCGAGCAAGGGCGCACAATCCGGCCAGTAGTCGAGGATACGCGTCTTCCAACGGTCGAGCCCGGCCTGCCGCACCCGGTCCGCATCTGCCACTTTGAGGCTCCAGAAGAAGGCGACGCGCTCCTTCTCGCCGACCCGCGCCCTGCCCGCCGGCAATAGGCCGATCATCACCCGCGCCCGGTCGTAGCGCTGCACCAGCGCATGGCGGTCATGGACGAGGCCGTCGCTGTCGAGCGTTGCCCAGAAGGCGCCATAGCTCAGTTCGCGCACCTTGGGCGCCACGGCGGAGCCGGCCGCAAGCGTCGAGCGTGCGCCGCTCGCATCGATCACCAGATCGTAGGCGCCCGCTTCTCACCTTTCGGCATCGAGAAGAACGGCCTTGTCGGCTTCCACCCTCGCGCCGGTCAGCGTGACGCCGGTCCGGACCTTCAGACCGGCGCCGCGCACCGCATCGTGAAGCGTGTTGAACAGCGCCGCCCGCTGCACCGCCAGCCCGAACCGGCCACTGGCCAGCGCGCCATAGCGCACGTCGAGAACGGTCCGTCCGGATTTCGCATCGGCGCCGTAAAGCCGGTCGATCCGGCTGCCGAGGGCAAGCATCGGCTGCAACAGGCCGAGCGTGTCGAGCACGGTCAGACCCGTCGGCTGCAGCATCAGGCCGGAACCGACGGGCGATGCCTCTTTGAAACGTTCGAGAAGCTCCACCCGATGGCCGCGCCGCGACAGCATCAGCGCCGCCGCAAGCCCCGCCGGGCCGGCGCCCGCAATGCCGATATCAAGTGTCTTCATGATTCCCCGGGGTGACGCAGGTGATTTGGCGAAACTATAGGGAAAATCAAGGCGCTAGGGCAAGATTGTACGTCGAGACACGACGTCGCGCGTCGTGCCTCGCCACCGCCCCTCATCCGCCCGGTGAGGGCTTGCCCCTCATCCGGCCTGCCGGCCACCTTCTCCCCGCAGGCGGGGCGAAGGAGACTCGCGGCACCCGCTCGCTTCACGTCCCCATCTTCAATCGCAGCGCTCTCTGACGGCAGGTTCCGATTGGCAACGCCGCCTTCGTCCTCGTCCCCTCTCCCCGCCTGCGGGGAGAGGGTTAGGGTGAGGGGCAAACTTCACTAACGCTCGCCGGAACAAAGAAGCGTGTCGGGCGCACAAGCGAACCGTTCGCCCGCGGTGTCCGCCCCCCGGAGAACTTCACGCCTCCGCGTCATAAACCTCGCGCGCCGCCCGAATGGCCCCGTGGTTCTCCACCGACCAGTCGACGAAATGCTTGAGCAGGCCGAGCAGCGAACGGCCGAGGTCGGTCAGCGCATATTCTACGCTCGGCGGCTGGGTCGGGTAGACGGTGCGATGGATATAGCCGTCGCGCTGCAGGTCTCGCAGCGTCTGGGTCAGCATGCGCTGGGAGATGTCGGGAATCAGGCGGCGGAGCTGCGAGAAGCGCAAGGGACCGTCGGCCAGCGACAGGATCATCAGCGAATTCCACTTGCCGCCGATATTGTCCATGACATCGCGCACCGGACAGTTTTCGACATCCATCGGAATGCCGCAGACCATTGCCACGCGCTTGCCATTCACCTCGCCGGTCAGCATGCTCATAGGCGGTACCCTTCCTGTTACCACAGCAGAAAAAACTGCCTCCTTTACAGCTCTACCGAGATTACGGGATAAGAGCAAGTCTCAAAAAGAGACCATGTGCCAGTGCTTCCTCCCAGGCGGCCGGCATCAACGGCGAGCGAGGAAAGGCGGGCGCGCTCCCGCCCATCCCGTCTCAGGTTCAGAGAAAAAGGAAAAGACATGTCCGAAACATTGCTCGTCACCGGCGCAACCGGCCAACTCGGCAAGCTCGTGCTCGACCAGCTTCTCGGCTCCGGCGTCGAGCCGGCCCGCATCATCGCCACCAGCCGAGACACGGCGAAGCTTGCCGATTATGCCGCCAAGGGCGTCAAGACCCGCGCCGCTGACTTCGACGACCCCGCCTCGCTCGAGAGCGCATTTGCCGGCGCCGACCGGATCCTGATCATCTCGACCGACGCATTGGACCAGCCGGGCAAGCGCCTGAAGCAGCATCTCGCGGCCGTCGCCGCCGCCAAGAAGGCCGGCGCCAAGCACATCCTCTACACCTCGATGCCCAGCCCCGAGACATCGGTCATCCCCTTCGCGCCCGATCATCTCGGCACCGAAAACGCCATCAAGGCGACCGGCATCCCCTACACCATCCTGCGCAACGGCTGGTACATGGAGAACCTGTTCATGGCGCTGCCGCATGCGCTCGAAACCGGCCAATGGTATTCCTCGTCCGGCGAAGGCCGCCTCGCCCACATCGCCCGTGCCGACGCCGCCAAGGCCGCCGCTGCAGCGTTGGCCTCGAGCACGAACGAGAGCCGCACCTATACGCTGACCGGCGGCGAGCAGCGCTCGACCGACGAGATCGCCGCCCTCGTCGCCAAGGCGACCGGCAAACCGCTCGAAGTCGTGCATATCTCGGACGAAGCGCTCGCGGGCGGCCTGAAGGGCGCCGGCCTCCCGGACTTCCTCATTCCGATCGTCGTTTCCTTCGACGCCAACACCCGCGAGGGCCACATCAACATGGTCACGAACGACGTGACGACGCTGACGGGTGCAACGCCGGTGAAGCTCGGCGCATTCCTGGAAGCGAGCAAGGCGCAACTTGCCGGTTAAGAAACCTGCTTGAAAGGAAGGGAGCCGGTGGCATGCCGGCTCTTGCCCCGTCCCACTCCCGTCACCGCCTGGGGTGGCCTACCTTACGGCCTCCACCGGCGAGGCATCCGCCCGCACCGCGATCTCCGCCAGGACGAGTGCGCTGATGCCGGCAACGAAGAACCCGGCGGACAGATTGAGCGTCGTGCCGTCGTAAAAGGCGCCCATAGCGATCGCGAACAGGGTGGCGATCAGGCTCGATCCGGAGGCGATCAACGAGGCACCGAGACCCGCAACCTGACCCAGCGAGCGCATGGCCGCGGCGTTGAGGTTGCCGAAAAGCACCCCGATCGCGAAGAAGGCCGCAAAGCCGAGCACCATCAGCACCGTCAGCGGCGGCCGGCCGGCCCAGGAGGCCGATACCACCAGCATGGCAAGCCCTGCCGTTGCCAATCCCAGGAAGCCGTAACGCGCCATCGCTTCCGAACCGAAGCGTTGCACCAGCTTCGCATTGAGGAACGAGGCAAGCCCGATGCCCGCGGCGAGCAGGGCAAAATAGAGGGGAAAGGTCTGTCCGATCCCGTAGGCGTCGAAAAAGAGGTCGGCCGCCGTGCTGAGATAAAGGAGCTGCGCGCCGAAGACGAGTCCGGTCGCCAGTATCAGGAGCGTCACGCGCCGGTTTGAGAGGATACGCCGTCCGTTCGATACGAGAAGCCGCGGGCGAAAGGGGATACGCTTGTCTTTCGCCAGTGTTTCCGGCTGCCGCATCACCAGCCACAGCCCGAGAAGGCCGGCCGCCGCGAGGTAGACGGCAAAGACGCTGCGCCAGCCACCGACGGCGATGATCCCTTGCGCCAGCGTCGGGGCCAGCATCGGCACCAGAATGAAGAGCGTGAACATGAAGGACATGACGCGGGCCATGGCATCGCCTTCGAACTGGTCGCGGATCATCGCCCGCGTCGCGATCTTCGGTCCAGAGACGCCGACGCCCTGAAGGAAGCGGCCGAGGATCACCATTTCGAGCGAGCCCGCCACCAAAGCAACGACCGTCCCGACCGCATAGACGCCGAGCCCCAGAACCAGCGCCCTCTTCCGCCCCATCGCATCGGAAAGCGGCCCCAGCAGCAGCTCTCCAAACGCCATGCCGAGAATGAAGAGGGAGATGACGTGCTGGGTGGAAAGGGGCGGCCGGACGCCGAGATCGGCCCCGATCTGGCGCAGGCCCGGCAAGAGCGCATCGATGCTGATCGAGGTCAGCGAGGTCAGAAGCGCATAGAGGACGATGCGCTCGCGGAAACTGGTGGGGAATGTCATTGGCCGCATTCGAGGGAGAGGATGGGCCCTACCTATAGCAGTCTTGCCGCAAGCCTGCACGCGCCAGTCGCAAGTTCACCCGCAAAACTCTGGTTTCTGCAGAAGATATTTGCGACCGCCGTTGACGACGAAGAGATCCTTCATGGCATCGCTCGGGAAGGCAAGGCAAGCCGCGCAAGAACTACTGCATGTCTCCTTAAATCGACCTCGATTTAAGGACGAAGACATGAAGCAACTCAAAGTGCTACAGCGACCTTTGCGCGTCTTATCAGACGCGCGGCGCTGTAGGCGCAGAGGTCGCCTCAGACCTCCTGCCCGCAGGCGCGGCGGAAGCGGCGTACCGTTTCGGCCATGCCGTATTCCAGCGCATCGGCCGTCAGCCCGTGACCGATCGAGACTTCGGCAAGATTGGGGATGTGCCGGGCGAGTAGCGGCAGGTTCGCGACCGTCAGGTCGTGCCCGGCATTGACGTCGAGCCCAAGGCTTGCGGCGATCGCAGCCGTGCGGCCGAGTTCACCGGCGATCTTCTCGGCCCCGGCCGGATCGTCATAGCAGCCGCCATAGGGGCCGGTGTAGAGCTCGATGCGGTCGGCGCCGGTCTCCTTGGCAATCCGCAGCGCCTCTTGATCTTCGTCACCGTCGGCAAACAGCGAAACGCGAAAACCCTTCTTCTTCAGCCGGCCGACGACATTGCCGAGCAGGTTGTGGTTCTTGCGGAAATCCCAGCCGTGGTCGGAGGTCGCCTGCGCCGGGTCGTCCGGCACCAGCGTCACCTGCTCCGGCCGGTGCGCCTCCACGAGGCCTAGGAACTCCTCGTTCGGATAGCCTTCCATGTTGAATTCCGTCTCCGGAAACGCCTCGTCGATCAGGTCGCGGATCGGCTGCAGATCGGTGAAGCGGATGTGGCGCTGGTCGGGACGCGGATGCACGGTGAGACCGGCAGCCCCCGCCTCGAGTGCGATGCGGCCAAGAGCGGTGACGGAGGGCCAGGGCAGATCGCGCCGGTTGCGGAGCATTGCGACGGCATTCAGGTTCACGGACAGTTTTGCAGGCATGTCTGAACTTTCCAGAAAGTGGACCCTGGCGGGCCCGGACGCAGGCAATGTAGTTGCAATGTTCTACTGCATAATTGCCGAAACCAGAAACGGTTTGAGGTCCGATTATGCAGCAATTCCAAGGAGGTTGCGCGCGCGGCGATGCGACGATTGCGCGCGGTTCGTTTGCCCGTCTTGTCTTGACCAAGTCTTGACAATCAACGCCTCTAATATGCGAGAAGGCTCAATGACGAACGGCGAAAATGGCCGGGTGGGCTTCCGCTGCCATCTGCCACAGGGAGAACCGCCGCAATTATTGCGTTTATTTCAGAAATACCTCAAACCTGCGGCCTGCTACCCCTGACAACCACCTTTTTTTTGGGCTTAACTTTCCGAATCAGATCGAATGGCCCCGCCCGCGCCTCGATCGCATTTCATAGATTTTTACTCATATGACACTGGAGCAAGAACGGATGACGACGGTCGAAAGACCCTGCGACGAGACGATTCGGCGGGCCCTCCGTCGGATCCTCGAAAGCAAGGCTTTCGCGCGTTCGGAGCGCCTCAGGGCCTTCCTCGCCTATGTGGTCGAGAAGGAGATGGCCGGCGAAGGCCATCAGCTCAAGGGCTATTCGATCGCGATCGACGTCTTCGGCCGGTCCCAGGCCTTCAACGCCGACAGCGACCCGCTCGTGCGCGTGCACGCCGGCAAATTGCGCAAGCTGCTCAAGGTTTTCTACGAGGGCGACGGTGCCGACGACGAATGGCGGATCGCCATTCCCAAGGGAACCTATGTTCCGGAGTACCAGCGCGTCCGCAACGAGGAAGAGCATCAGGCAGAAGTTTCGCCCCGCCAGCCGAAGCTGACGAAACGGCGCTTTGCCGGGCATCGGCCCGCCTGGCCGCCGGCGCCCTTCTCGTCGCCGCTCTCGGTGCTGACCGTGCTGCCGCTGCTTCTCTTCGCGCCGATGCCCTCGCAGGAAATGACGCTGGACATCGACGCGCAGGCAAAGCTCTTCAACGCGCGCCACGCGACCGAGCGGGTGCTGCCCTCCGTGCAGGTGAAGGTGATCGGCGCGGACAACGAGGACGCCAAGGCCTTCGCCACCGCGCTCCGCCTTGCGGCCCAGCGCCACAAGACGCTGGCCCGTGCCACCGATGGCGACACCGGCCGCCCCGTTTCGCGCAATTCCGACCTGTCTTTCACCGTGCAGGTGGCCTGGTACGACGCCCCGGCGCAGGGCATCCGCGTCACCCTCTCCCATGATGGCGAGAATATACCCCTGCGCCAGGACTTCATCACCTGGAAGCGGCTCGCGTCCGAGCCCGACCTGCTTTACGAGAGCATGTCGCTGGCCACGGAACTGTTTTCGCTCGACGGCGAGATCTACGAGCACGCCCGCCAGGAGCAGATCGAAAGCCCCCTCATGGGCTGCATGGCCGCCACCCAGCGCTATCGCAGGCACCTGACCCGGGGCGCCTTCGAGGAGGCTTGGTCCTGCCAGCAGAAGCTGTCGCCACTGCGCGGCGACGAACCGCTGTTCATCCTCAGCTCCAACAGCCCGCTCAAGGTCATCGGTCACTGACCGCGCCGGAGTGCGGCGCGCCTGTCGATACGCGCCAAGACCACAGCAACACCTTGAATTACTGCATGTTTCCCGAGGTCGGCGGCGACGGGAGCAAACAGGCGATCGCGACGGCACTACCAATTGGCGAAACGGCCGTCAGCCTACAATATTAAAGACTGGTCATATATTCGATTCGCGTATAACGTTGCACGCATGCGTTGGGAATGGATGCCTGGTTGCTCGTCAGGCAAGCATCGAGGTCCTGAGTAAACCGCGTCGTCCAAGCGGGATGCCCCAGCCGAGCAGCAGGCATTGTCGTTATCGGTCAACGAGTGCCTCAGCACGCGGACGCGTTCCGCACATTTGAGAGACCCGGTGATCGCCGCGCTTCCGGACGCGGACTGCGTGCACCCTGGGTCGGCCTCGATCCAGGTCACCGATGCGGAAAATCAAACGTTACAGCGATAACGCGCCGGATGGGCGCGGCCTGTAAACCGGGGACGATCGATATGCCGCGAGACCACTGGAAATACGAAGGCATGCTCGCCGCGCCCGACCGCGGCGGCTTCCTGCCCATCCTTCCCCTTCCAAATCATGACCCGACGGCCCCGCTGGCGATCGCCGACATGGCCGATGCCTTCGGCGTCACCCACCGCACCCTGCACTTCTACGAGGAGAAGGGTCTCCTGACCGCCGCCCGCATGGGGCCGATGCGGGTTTACAACGAAGAACACATCCGCCGCATGGCCGTCATCAACGCCTGTCGCGAGATCGACATGCCGATCGCCACCATCCTGGAGCTTCTGACCGGCCTTGCCGGCACCGAAGAACAGGCCGATGCCGACCACTTGTTTCGCGAGGCGCTGTTGGCGCGGCGCCGGGAACTTGCCGCCCAGCAGGCAAACCTGCGCCGCCAGATGCAGCGCATCACCGAGCTGCTCGAAACCAGCGACGGCAGCGGTGCCGCGGGCGATGATGGGGACCATGTCCACCTTTCCCCGATCGAAAGCGAATGCCTGACCTTCATGGCCGAAGGCTATCCGGCCTCGCGCATCGCCGGCCTGATGGAGATGGATGTCGCAGCGGCGCTGACCCTCGAAGCCGGCATCATTCGCAAGTTCGGCGCCAACAACCGCTTCCAGGCGATCGCCAAGGCCGTCATCGCCGGCATGATCTCGGCGGAGTGACCGAGGCGCCCCCGCGGCGGCTCTCGCCTTTGCCCATGCGCTCGCCGGCGTGAACAGTGCTGCCGCGCCCGGAATGAAGGAAGGCCCAAGCCTGCCGGCGGCCGGTCGTGGCACCCGTTCGCGCGCAATTCTCCCGGTTGATCGATAATCTGATGTCTTCAACGCCACGCTCATGTTACGAGGCGCTGAAACGACTGAAGTGAGATGCCCCGATGCTTCCCTGGATCCAGCTAGACCGCGCAACCATTCCCGGAGACGGCGACGAGTTGCGCCTGAAGCAGCGCGGCCAGGAATTTTCCATCATGCTCGGCTCGACCGAGTTGATGAACAGCCGGCTGAGCGGTTCGGAAGAGGCGCTGGCAACGCTCGCCTACGAGCGGATCGCCGGCGGCAAGAACCTGAGCATGCTGATCGGCGGCCTCGGCATGGGGTTTACCTTGCGGGCGGCCCTCGCTGTGCTGCCGGACGATGCCCGCGTCACCGTCGCCGAACTGGTGCCGGCCGTCGTCGACTGGGCACGCGGCCCCATGGCCGATCTTCACAAGGGCACGCTCGACGATCCGCGCGTTACGATCCACATCGGCGATGTCGGCGCGCTGATCCGCTCGAAGAAGGCCGCCTACGACGCCATCCTTCTCGATGTCGACAACGGCCCGGACGGTCTGACCCGCCCCTCCAACGACAGCCTCTACAGCCATACCGGCCTTCGCGCCGCCCAGGCAGCACTTCGGCATGGTGGCGTGCTCGCCGTCTGGTCGTCCGCGCCGGACAGCGCCTTTACCCGCCGCTTGCGCGAGGTCGGCTTTGCCACCGACGAGGTGAATGTGCGCGCCAACGGCAAGCGCGGCGGGGCTCGCCACGTGCTCTGGATGGCGACCAAAAAGTAGCCGGTCCCACCTGCGGCCGGCCCTTCATTCGTGACGCCGCACGAGCTTCGGCCGATGTCGCCGGCGTCGCCCGCTGCGCAAGGCGCGGCTTGAAACCGAGATCGGGTTGCCTGCTGGGTCCTTGGTCTTGGCCAACTGATGGCCGTTGGCCCGATGGATGGCTCCGAACACCGGCCCTTCTCCAATCGGCGTGTCGAGGTCAAGCTCTTCTCGCTCGTCGCCCGCCTTCGACCCGAAGAAGACATTGCCGGTCGTGAAATTAGAGCAAATGCTTTCGGAGGAAATGCCTCGCTTTTATGAAACTCCATGTTTGGGGCCTGTTTGTTAGCGAGCCATTCTCGCCGAGGACATCACTGATCGGATAGGCAAGGAGCTGAGACGCTTCATTCCGGTCCCGTGCGCTTCCTGCTCCCGTCAGGATACTAGCGGCAGCGGATTTGCTGGACATCAGAAGAAACAACTCCGGATGGCAAAAGACCGGATCGTAAGCAAGACCGACTGCAAACGACCTAGATCGGTTTATGTCAGATACGGCGATTTCTTCTTCAATCTCGCGCGCGGCCTCATTGAAAAGGTCAACAGGGCCATCGCTGGCAGCAGGTTCCGCGTAGCCCCCGATGAGGTAAAGGCCTCCAGGGTTCTGATCAGCCGCCAAACTTCTCACTGTGACAATCACTTGGTCGTCTGCAGTGAGCACAATAGCCGTCAGTCCAAGCGGATCGGCGCGCTCCGCATCCGTGTGCTCGACGATAAATTCGGGGTGGCGCGTTACCAAATAAGCGGAAAATGAGGTGCGATTTGCAGAAACAATTAGCCGTCCATCTTCAAGTTGATGAGATGCCATCCGCAATAAAGCGCCATCGAAGGCTGAAGGCCGCCTGGCACGGACAATATCCCAATTCGATTTTCGAGCCGCTGCCACTGCTGTAGGCAGCCGAAACTCTCCTGATAGACGGCAGTGTATTCGATCCACGGAAATGCTGAACGATTGATCTTCAAACAAATGTTCACTCCTAACCCGTGTTCGGCTCCATAGGCGGCAAGACAGGACAGTAGAGAAATTTGAAAGGGCCACAATGACTGCAGTCGAAATCGCGTCCGCTATGCTGACAAAAGGCCTCTCGCACATCGAACACCAGCTTGACCGGCGAATGGCCACGCCGCTGGACTTTTGGACGCCGGATGGATCAGCAGATTGGCGCCCCCATCTCGCGGGACCAGTTCGATCAGACGGTCGCCCGCCTCGTGCAACTTCTGAAAACGAAGTGCTTATCAGCTTACGGTCACTTCCGCGTCGTGCGCATAAAGAAAGATCCTGTTGATCGGCAACGTCGCCCCTACCCGTCGGTCGCGTCAGCCTCGATCAGCGAGATCGGTCAGCGAACGATGGTCAGCCGCTCCGCCGCGCGGGTGATGGCGGTATAGAGCCAGCGCTCGCGGGTATCGCGGAAGGCCCAGCTCTCGTCGAAGAGCACGACGTTGTTCCACTGCGAGCCCTGCGCCTTGTGCACCGTCAGCGCATAGCCGTAGTCGAACTCGTCGTAGCGCTTGCGTGTCTGCCAGGGGATCTCGCCCTCGACATCCTCGAAGGCGGCCTTCAAGAGCTTGATCTTGGCGGCACCGCGATCCATGTCGTCGTCTTCCGGCCGGATCATCAGGTTGATGCCAGGCTTCACCGTTTCCTTCGACGAGCTCATCACCTGCCACAGCGAGCCGTTGAGCAGGCCCTTGGCCGGATCGTTCCTGAGGCAGACGAGCTTGTCGCCGGACTGCGGATAGTCGCTGGTGAAGCCCTTGAGCTCGCGCAGGCGCTGGTTGTAGCGCCGGCGGGTCCGGTTGGTGCCGACCAGCACCTGGTCCGCTTCCAGCACCAGTTCCTGGTTCACCTGCCCGCGGCCGATCACCTGCGTGGTGCCATAGTCGCCATGCATGATCTCATTGCCTTCGCGTACCTGCATGGCGAGCTGGATGATCGGGTTGTCACGCGCCTGGCGATGGATGTCCGTCAGCAGGTAGTCCGGCTCCTGATTGGTGAAGTAGCCGCCGCCCGAAACCGGCGGAAGCTGGCCCGGATCGCCGAGCACCAGGATCGGCGTGCCGAAGCTCATCAGGTCCTTGCCGAGCGCCTCGTCGACCATCGAGCATTCGTCGACGATGATCAGCGCGGCTTTCGCGACCGGGCTCTGGCGGTTGATCGCAAACATCGGCGCGATCGAGGTCTTGCCGGTTTCCTCGTCGGAAACCTCTTCCTCGCCGCGAGGACGATAGATCAGCGAGTGGATCGTCTTGGCGTTGCTGGCGCCCTTGGAGCGCAGCACCTGCGCGGCCTTGCCGGTGAAGGCGGCAAACAGCACCTCGCCATCGACATGCTCGGCGAAATAGCGCGCAAGCGTCGTCTTGCCGGTGCCGGCATAGCCGAACAGCCGGAAGAGCGGCGAGCGGCCTTCTTTCAGCCACTGCGAAACGGCCTTGAGGGCCTCATCCTGTTGCGGTGCGAACTGCATGAGGTTGAGTGTCAGGATTCGGGCGGCACAAGCAAGCCCGGATTTATGGGCTGCGCCGATGCTGCGACGGCCGTTTGGAAGGCGTTTTTCGGCAACTGAGAAAATTGCCACGCAAAATCAATGTCTTTTCGCCTGATCGCGGCTGTCCGGCCGTTCGGATCAGAGATGTTTTGTTCACGTTTTTTTCTCATAACCGGCCTTCAATCACACGGCCGCGGCAGCGCTCCGCTCAATTTCGGCTGCCGATGGCTGTGGCACTTTCTTGCCGTGCCCCTTGAATGCAACGCCGCATTGTTGCTAACGAGCGGGACGGGATGGCGCTGCAGTGCAGACCATCGCTCGAAGCCCGTTGAGGCCGGCCACGAATGGCCGCTCCCGCCTTTTCCGGGCCATGCCGGAGAATGCCCGTGACGACCGACAAGCTAAAAGCCGCGTCCCCTCCGGAAAAGGTCGGCATCGGACGGCTGGCGCCGTGGCTGCAATGGTGCCTGCTTTCGGCCTTCTCGCTCGTGCTTGCCACCTGCTTCGAATTCATCGGCCTTCCCGCCGGGCTGCTGATGGGGCCGATGCTCGCCGCAGTCCTCGTCGGCATGAATGGCGGCACGATCCGCCTGCCGCGCCAACTGTTTTTCTGCGTACAGTTCATCCTGGCGATGATGATCGCCGGCGCCATGACGCCGGGCATGCTCGCAACCTTCTCCGGCAACTGGCCGCTGTTCCTCGCCGTCATTCTCTCGGTCATCGCCGTCAGCACGCTCTGCGGCTGGGTGATCACCCGCATGCGCATCCTGCCGGGCACGACGGCGATCTGGGGCTCGTCCGCCGGCGCCGCCTCGACCATGCTCTTGATGGCCGATGCCTACGGGGCGGATGCCCGCCTGGTCGCCTTCATGCAATATCTGCGCGTGATCTTCGTCGCCAGCACCGCAACCGTGGTGGCGCATATGTGGGTCACCGGTGCGGAAGCCGATGAGACCACCCATTGGCTCGCGCCGGTCGCGGGCCTCCCCTTCCTCGCCACCATCGCCGTCGGGCTCGGTGCTGCCCTCGCCGGCCGCTTTTTGCGCGTGCCGGCGGGCGCCTTTCTGCTGCCCTTCCTCCTCGGCGCCGTGCTGAACGTCACCGGCGTCATGACCACGGTGCTGCCGCAGTGGCTGCTGGCCTTCTGCTTTGCGCTGCTCGGCTGGAACATCGGCCTTGGCTTCACCCGCCAGATCCTCATCCACGCGCGCCGCGCCCTGGTGCCGACCGTCCTCTCGATCATCGTGCTGATCTCCTTCTCGAGCCTGCTCGCGGTGCTGCTGATCAAGGTCGTCGGCATCGATCCCCTCACCGCCTATCTCGCCACCAGCCCCGGCGGGCTCGACTCGATCGCCGTCATCGCCGCCTCCAGCAATGTCGACCTTTCCTTCGTGATGGCGCTGCAGACCGCCCGCCTGCTGATCATCACCATGATCGGCCCGGCGCTCGCCCGCTTCGTCGCCGACCGGGCTTGAACCGCTCGCCGTCCGGCTTTGCCGAAACTGCCACCAGTTTTCCGGGAATAAATCCGCCGCGCACCGTGTCTCATGATCGGATCTGCAAGCATGCGGCTCTTGCGGAAACGGGACTAGAGCATCCCGCGGCCCCTGCGGCAACGGGACTAGTCTAGGAGGCATTTGCCCGTTTCCGGATACGAAAACCATCTTGAGGAAGGACAATTGCCATGAAAACGTTTCCATTGACGATCGCCATGCTGCTTGCCGCCGGCGCCACGGCGTTTGCCGCGCCACCGGTCAAGGAAGTCGAATCGGCCAAGGGCAAGGTACTGGCCGCCGAAAACGGCATGACGCTCTATACCTACAAGGACGACCATGGCGGTGTGTCCAGTTGCTACGACAAGTGCGCCGCGAATTGGCCGCCCTTCCTGGCGGAAGCCAGCGCCAAGGCCGAAGGCGCCTATACGCTCGTCGAGCGCAAGGACGGGAAGAAACAATGGGCGAAGGACGGCATGCCGCTTTATTTCTTCGTCAAGGACAAGAAGATGGGTGACATTACCGGCGACGGCGTGAAGGGCGAATGGGATGTCGCAAAGCCGTAATGGCGGAAATGCGGATGCGGGGGGCGATCCCCCCGCATCCGACCGGTTCGAGGAGGATGTGCTGGCATTGGTGCCGGCACTGAGGCGCTATGCGCGCAGCCTCGTGCGTTCGGACCCGGACGGCGAGGACCTGCTGCAGGACTGCGTGGAGAAGGTGCTGGCGCGCCGCGCGCAGTGGCGTGGCGTCAATCTGCGCGCCTGGGCTTTCACCATCATGACCAATCTCGGGCGCAATCGGCACCGTTACCTCGCCATGCACCCGCAGGTGGCGCTGGACGAGGATCTGGGGCTCGAGGCAGAGAACCGCGAGAGCGATCCGCTCGAGCGCTCCAGGCTCGAACGGGCGCTGAACGGCCTTTCCTCAGAAAACCGTTCGGTGCTGATGCTCGTGGTGATCGAAGGGTATCGCTACCAGGACGTGGCCGAGATGATGGCCATTCCGATCGGCACTGTCATGTCGCGGCTCTCACGCGCCCGGCGCCAGTTGGCCGAAGCCATGAAGGACGACAATGTGATCAGCATGCGGAGACCGAAATGACGGAAGATTTCAACACCGTCTCCGAAGACGACCTGCACGCCTATGTCGACGGTTTCTTGACCCCGCGGGAACGGCAACGGGTCGAGCAATGGCTGGAGCGCAACCCCGCGCGCGCCGAGGAAGTCAGGCAATGGCAGGCGCAGGCGGTGGACCTCCGTGCGCTTTTCGCCGGCTACGCCCGCAGCGACGCACGCGACCGCGCCTTGCTCTTAAGCAGCAGCCATAGCGATCTTCCCCAGCCGAACCCGGGCAGGAACAACGGCAAGGACACAGGTTCCGCCATCCGCCGTCTGCGCGCCATCGCCGCCGGTCTCGCACTTTTTGCCGCCGGCGGGCTCACCGGCCTCTATGCACCCGCGCTGCTTTCGGCCGATCGCGGCGGCCGTGCGATCGAGACCGCCGACAGCCTGCCGCGACAGGCGCAATCGGCCTTCCTGGTCTATGCCAGCGAAGTGCGCCACGCGGTCGAAGTTGGCGCCGACGAGCAGAGCCATCTTGCCAACTGGCTCGGAAAACGCCTCGATCACCCGCTGTCGATCCCCGATCTCTCCTCGCTCGGCTTCTCCCTGGTCGGCGGCCGGCTGCTGCCGGTCAACGGCAAGGCGGGGGCGATGTTCATGTATGAGGATGGCACCGGGCGCCGGCTGACCGTTCTTCTCGGCCGCAACGACGACAACCGCGAAACCAGTTTCCGCATCGACAGCGCCGACGGCGTCGAGACCTTCTACTGGATCGACGGTCCGATCGGCTACGCCGTCACCGGCGAGGTGCCGCGCAACCTGCTGCAGCAGGTGGCCGACGAGTGCTACCGCCAGTTCGACAAGAGCGAGGCGACGGGAAGCTGAGGCGGCGACGTGCCGTCTCACTTGCGCGTTTTCATCCGCTCAGAAGAAGCCGAGCAGCTTGTAGCGGGTCTTGCGGCGCGCGTCGTTCCAGAACATGCGGAACAGCAGGAACCGCGTCCACGGCGACATCGGCGGCAGCTTGTCCTTCAGCCGATAACAGCCGACCGTATATTCCCAGCGCTGCGCAAATTTCTCCCTAAAGGTCTTGGCCCCATAGCGCTGAACCGACCCCGAACCCTCGATGAAATGGAACTCGGGCCCCTCCACATAGGCGACGAGATCGCGCACCACGAACTCCGTGATGATGTAGGAGGCGCCAGTCCAGGGATAGCTGAACTCGGCATAGCGGCGCAGCAGAATCTCGAGGCTGCCTTGCGAGCGATAGATGCCGTACACCCATTCCGACGGATAGCTGAGATTGCGCGGGATCTTGCCGTCGCGGATGCGTTGGGCAAAATTGAAGACGTCGCGGTTGGGCCTGGCAAGGCGCCCCTTGCCATTGTTGATCCGCCGGACGTCCGAAGTCCCCAAGAGCTTGGTCTCGTCCGCTTCGAGCGCGGCGACGAGGCGCGACAGGTAGTCGAGCGTCGAATAGTCGTCGCAGGCCCGGAGGCAGAAATATTCGCCGAACTCGGTACCGAGGCGGAAGCACTTGAGAAAGTTCTCGTCGGCGTCGAGATGCACCTCGTTCTCGAGCACCTCGAAGCGAGGATCTTTGGCGGCAAAAGCCCTGGCGATCTCCAGCGAACCATCGGTCGACCGGTTCTCGACGATGATGGCGCGAAAATCCCTGAAATCCTGGTCCGCGATGCACTGCAGGCACTTTTCCAAGGTCTTCGCCCCATTGAAGACCGGAAACAGAACGACGAGTTTCGCCTTCTCCATTCTCACTCCAAGCAACTGGCCGGGCGGCGCCTCAGGCACGCTCAAGCCGCGTAATGAATCCGAGATCCAGCAATTGTCTCGATCCGGTAAAGCGCACCGATACGTCCGACGCCAATTGCAGGCCGCCGTCGTTTGCAATGCTCTCCTTGATCTTCACATAGACGGCAGAGGCATCGAAATATTGACCGCCTGCCGCCGCCGCGTCGACGACCTCGGCATAGTCGGCGAAGAACTTGAAATGCAAGAGCACGCCCATGGCGGCCGGGAAATTCCTGTCATAGGGCAAGGGCTGATGGATGCTGGGGCCGAAGCAGCACGCGCCGTCCCAGAACATCAGCGGATATTTGACCATTTCGAGGTCAGTGCCGAACTTGCGCTGGCGCGGTCCGCCCTTGACGCAAAAGGCTCGCTTCATCGCGCACATCGTATAGCCGGCAGCGTCGAAATGATCGGCGATCTCCCAGGGAGCCTGCTGCTTCAGCTTCTCGACGTCGGCGCGCTCGAGGTCGACCGGATACATGTCGAGCATGGGTGCCAGCAGGCGGCGCGCGCCCATGCGCTCCAGCGCCGGAATGAGCCAGCCGAGCCCGCGTTCCTCATAGCCGTCGTAGACGAGGTACTCGTCGGAATCGACATTGACGTACCACCGGCCGGTGCCATAACGCTCGAACAGCGTTTCCCGCCACTCGCGCCCGCGCCGCGCCTCCTTGAAACGGACGATGGACGACCAGACGTCGACGTCCGGCTGCGCCACCAGATATGCGCGTGTGCCGTCGGATGAGACGTCGTCAACGCAGATGAAGCGTGTTACCCCGAGCTTGCGGTAATGCGCCAGGAACGACGGCATCAGCTTGAGATCGTTATGGGTGATGAACATCAACGGGATATCGCCCGACCCCAAGGTCGCCGGCCCCCGCGCGTTGAGGCATGTCAGCTCGTGCCGGCGCTTCTTTTTCCTTTCCCGCCGGGCTATCCTTTTCGTTTCCAGCCATGTGCCGAGGCGCTGGAGCGGCGTTCTTCTGAACATGTCCGCCGCCGCCTCCATGGAGGAAAAAGGATATCGCGTCTCGCCCACGGCAAGCTCCGGATCGTTTAGATTAGCAGCCTCTACGTGAAAATCCGACTGCAATCAACTTGCGAAAGACTCGGACCGGAGCCTTCGGCGTCAGGGGCGCTCAGGATCGTTGGCGAGCACGATCGGCTGGCCATGCGGCGTCGCTTCCGCCGCCCGCTGCCAGCTCCGCGTCAGGTGTTCCAGCTCGCGGCAGGAGGCGATCGAGAGTTCGGTGACGAGGCGCGAGAGCGCTGCCACCCAGCAGTCGTAATAGTCGCTGGCGTCCGCCTTGCGGCCGGGCTTGTAGAGTTCGGCCGAAAGCGCCTCGGCCCATTCCGGCCAGGAGAACACGCCCTTTTCGTGCAGGCGCACGGTCATGGCGAAGGCGTTCGCCTGCCAGGGTTCGGCAAAGACCGGATCGCCCTCCGGCGATTTCGGCAGCTCAGCCGAGGCGACGAGCGGCGACACCACCTTACACGTGTTCAAGATAGCTCTCCCAGGCATCGATCGAGACCGTCAGCGTCGGGTCGACGCCCTCGCCCCAGATCTCGGGCCCATCGAAGACGACGGTATAGACCCATTGCGGATTTTCGCCGCGGCCATGGGCGTTATCATCCGGAAAGACGAAGGAGCCCTGCACCGCCTCCACCCGGCCGAGTTTGGCGCGGGCATAGCGCGGCAGGCGCGTATGGGTTTCCGGATTGAAATTCTTCGTGCGCACCCGGTCGCCAACGGTAAAGCGCGGCGCGGTCTCGACCGGACGGTCGCAGGGGCCACCCTTGGCGAGCACGCCGGCGACCATGTCGGCCTTCAGCACCCGCTTCGGGGTCGCCCCCTGTTCCAGCCTGTGGCCGGCGTCGAGTTCGGCCTGGCTCACGAAGCCGTGGCGCTTCAGCAGCGTCTCCAGCGCCCGCGTCCAGATCTCGTAATAGCTCGCCGAAAGATAGGTCGCCGGCGGCAGGCTTTCGCGCGCATGCCGGCTTTCGTCGATCGTCCAGGCGCCGAAGGCACCGCAGGAGAGCGTGATGCCGAGCGCCCGCTTCTCCCATTCCGCATGAAAATAGGGCTCGTCCTTTTCCGGCGCCACCGGCCCGAGGCCGTGTGCGCCGCCGAGATCGTGGGGGCCGTTCATCGGACCGCCTCCGCGGAAAGCGCCAGACCGGTACCGATCATGGAATCGCGCGTCACCAGGCCAGCCAGTTCCTCCTCGCTGAAGCCTTCGGTGCCCGCAGGCCGTTCCGGCACCACGAGATAGCGCAGTTCCGCCGTCGAATCCCACACACGGATACGGGTCGCCTCCGGCAGCGTCACGCCGAACTCCGAAAGCACTCCGCGCGGATCGATGACGGCGCGCGAACGATAGGGCGGCGCCTTGTACCAGACCGGCGGCAGGCCGAGCACGGACCAGGGGTAGCAGGAGCAGAGCGTGCAGACGACGAGGTTATGGGTGTCGGCCGTGTTGAAGACGGCGCGCATGTGCTCGCCCTGGCGGCCCGTAAAGCCGAGGCTGGCGATCGCTGCCGTGGCGTCACGCTTCAGCCACTCGGCGAAATCGGCATCGACCCAGGCCTTCGCCACCACGCGCGCGCCGTTGCGTGGGCCGATCTTCATCTCGTAGGTCTCGACGATCGCATCGATCGCCGCCGGATCGATCAGCCCCTTCTCCGTCAGCACCGTCTCCAGCGCCTTCACCCGCGCTTCCATGTCGGTGAAATGGTTGTCGTGATGGTGATGGTGATGGCCGTGGCCGTGATGGTGTTCGGACATGCCTGGCTCCTCCGCCGGGAAATCGCTGTCATTACTACTGCATGTCTCCTTAAATCGAGCGCGATTTAAGGACAAAGACATGCAGCAAGTCAAAGGGCCACAGCGACCTTTGCGCGTCTCAGAAGACGCGCGGCGCTGTAGTGCAGAATCACGCTCGCCGAAACCGGCGGGCAGCTCCACGCCTTCCGGCCTTTCGCTATTTCAGCATCGGCCAGAGGCTGACGACGAGCAGCACCGCCATGGTGATGTTGAACCATTTCAGCCGTGACGGCTCGGACAGCCATTGGCGCAGCGCCGAGCCGAAGCCCGCCCAGGTGGAGACGCTCGGCACGTTGACCAGCGCAAAGACGAGACCAACGACGAGAACGCTTATCAGATAGCTCTCGCTGCTGGTATAGGTCGCCATGGCCGAAACCGCCATGACCCAGGCCTTGGGATTGACCCACTGGAAGGCGGCGGCGGCAAGGAAGGTCATGGGCTGTGCACCGGCCTTGCCTTCACCTAGGGAACGCGAGGTGCCGATCTTCCAGGCGATCCAGACGAGATAGGCGCCGCCGGCAAATTTCAGCGTGGTGTAGATGAGCGGCACGGAATGCAGCAGCGCACCGAGGCCGAAGCCGACGGCGATCAGGAGCACGAAGAAACCGGCGCCGATGCCCAGCATATGCGGCACGGTGCGCACGAAGCCGAAATTCACGCCCGATGCGAAGAGCATCATGTTGTTCGGCCCCGGCGTGATCGATGTGGTAAATGCGAACAAAAACAGCGCCAGCAGCGTATCGGCCTGCATGGGTTCCTCCCGTCTAATTGGGTCAACATAATTGACCTATTGGCCGGCACCAGCCGCGAACTTGTCACCATGACAAATTGACGAAGGCCATCTTCAACGACTTTCACGCGAGATTAGCCGCCTGCAGCGCAAGAGAGCCTTGCTCGAGGACGTGGGCTCGAAAGCGCGCGACTTTGCGCTAGATTGGCGATCTGACCGGACGACCGCCGTCCGACCTATGCGCCTGCGAGGAGAACAGCATGCATGACCCGATCCCGACAACGACGCTGCCCGATGGCCGCCGCGTGCCCGTATTGGGGCAAGGCACATGGCGCATGGGCGACGCGCCCGCGCGTGCGGCCGACGAGGTGAAGAGCCTGCAGCTTGGCCTCGATCTCGGCCTGGCGCTGATCGACACGGCGGAAATGTACGGCGACGGCGCCTCGGAGCGGATCGTCGGCGAAGCGGTGCGCGGCCGGCGCGACGAGGCCTTCATCGTCAGCAAGGTGCTGCCGTCGAATGCCAGCCGGCTCGGCACCGAGGCCGCCTGCGAGCGCAGCCTGAAGCATCTCGGCGTCGACCATATCGACCTCTATCTGCTGCACTGGCGCGGCGGCTATCCGCTGGCCGAAACGGTTGCGGCTTTCGAGGCACTGAAAAAGGCCGGCAAGATCCGCGCCTGGGGTGTCTCCAACTTCGACGTCGACGACATGGAGGAACTTCTGTCGGTGCCGGACGGCCGACACGTCGCAGTCAACCAGGTGCTCTACAACCTCTCGCGCCGCGGCATCGAGTTCGACCTTCTGCCCTGGTGCCAGCAGCGTGGCATCGCGATCATGGCCTATTCGCCGCTCGACGAGGGTCGGCTGCTGCGCAATCCCGATCTCATCCACATTGCCAAGGCGCACCAGGCGACCCCGGCCCAGATCGCCCTCGCCTTCCTCAAGACCCGCCCCGGGGTGATCTCGATCCCGAAGACCGGCTCGGTGACACGCGCCCGCGAAAACCGCGATGCGATGGACATTCACCTGACGGCGGACGACCTCGCCGACCTCGACCGCGCCTTCCCGCCGCCGAAGCGCAAGCGCTCGCTGGAGATGATTTGAGGGTTGGCCGCGCAAGCGAGCCTTATCGGCTTTCGATCTCCACCACCACCTTGCCCTTGGCGCGGCCGGATTCCAGGTAGGCAAAGGCTTCCGAAACGTTCTTGAACTGATACACCCGGTCAATGACGGGCCGGACCGCCCCAGTCTCGATGAGATCGGCAAGCTCGGCAAGCTCGGTCCCATCAGGATGCATGAAAAGATAGCGGTATGTGACGTCATGTTTCCTGGCGACGGCGCGTATCCTGTAGGATGCAAGCCAGAAAAGCGTCGTCAGGAACACGCCACCGCCGAGATCCTTCCGCGCGGTCTCGGGCTCGGGCATGCCGGCAATGGAAACCACCTTTCCGCCGCGCTTGACCACGCCGAACGACCTTTCGAGCGCTTCGCCGCCAAGCAGATCGAAGACGCCGTCCATCTCGTGCAACCGCTCCTCGAACCGTTGTGTCGTATAGTCGATCACCACATCCGCGCCGAGCTCTTCGACCAGCGCACGGCCACGAGGCGATGCCGTGGTCGTCACCTCTGCCCCCAGCCTTTTTGCCAACTGAATGGCGAAGGTGCCCACGCCCCCAGCGCCGCCGGATATGAAGATCCTGTTGCCCTGCTTGACGTCGAGTTCGTCGCGAAGTGCCTGCAATGCGGTGAGACCGGCGAGTGGCACGCCAGCCGCGGCGCAGAAATCGATCGATGCGGGCATCTTCGCCAGAAACTTTTCGGGAACGACCGCATACTCGGCCAAGCCGCCCATGGCATCCTTGGGCATGCGCGCAAAGACACGGTCTCCCGGCGTGAAGGACGTGACGTTCTCTCCCAGTTCCTCCACCACGCCGGCGAGTTCGTTGCCCATGACGATCGGCAATGGATAGCGCTGGACGATCCTCAGAGCACCTTCGCGCGTCTTGTAGTCGACAGGATTGAGACCTGCGGCATGCACCCGGACAAGCAGTTCGCCGCGCGCCGGTCGCGGACGCGGTACGTCGCGCAAATGCGCGGCGTCAGGACCGCCATATCGTGTGAGAACCAATGCCCGCATCGTGGAGCTCATCCGGCACCCGATATCTTCGGATTTCCATCCGGGATAAGTCGACGAGAAATGCCGGCGAAGTCAACCGAGCGAATGGTGTAACAGCTTCCGCCTGCCCCTCATCCGGCCTGCCGGCCACCTTCTCCCCGCCTGCGGGGAGAAGGAAACGCGCAGCAACCGCCCGGTACAAAGACACCGAGTGCTACCTGCACATATTGGTTTTGGGAGATCAGGAAAGCCGCGGCACGCTCGGCGTCGTCCCCTCTCCCCGCCTGCGGGGAGAGGGTTAGGGTGAGGGGCAATTCCCTCTCACCTGCTCAACAATCACATGCCCTGCGGGCCGCGGTTCATCGCCGCGATGCCGGTGCGGCAGACTTCGATGAGGCCGAGCGGCTTCATGATGGCGATGAACTGCTCGATCTTCGACGGCTTGCCGGTGATCTCGAAGACGAAGTGCTCAATGTTGGCGTCGATGACCGAGGCACGGAAGGCGTCGGCGAGACGCAGCGCCTCGACACGGTGTTCGCCCGAGCCCTGGACCTTGACGAGCGCCAGTTCGCGCTCGATCGGCCGGTCATGGCCGAGACTGGCGGCACGCACCGTCAGGTCGACGACGCGGTGCACCGGTACCAGCCGCTCGAGCTGGTTCTTGATCTGGTCGAGCACGTGCGGCGTGCCGCGCGTCACGATGGTGATGCGCGACAGGTGCGCCTCGTGTTCCGTTTCCGAAACCGTGAGGCTTTCGATGTTGTAGCCGCGGCCCGAGAACAGGCCGATGACGCGGGCAAGGACGCCCGGCTCGTTGTCGACGAGAACCGAAAGCGTGTGGGTTTCGGCAAGCTCGGTTTCCTTGGCAATGAAATAGGCGGAGCCGGTCGGTTGAAGGTGTGCGCTCATTCTATTGTTCCTGTCCCTATCTCAAACCAGCTGGCGGCCCTTGGCGTCGATCGCATTGGCGACCGCCTCGTCCGTTGCCTCGTCGGGCAAAAGCATCTCGTTGTGTGCCTTGCCCGAGGGGATCATCGGGAAGCAGTTGGCGAGGTTGGCGACGCGGCAATCGAAGATGACCGGCTGCGGCGTGTCGATCATCTGGCGGATCGCCTCGTCGAGCTCGCTCGGCTTGTCGCAGCGGATGCCGACGCCGCCATAGGCTTCCGCCAGCTTGACGAAGTCAGGCATCGCCTCGGTGTAGGAGTGCGACAGGCGGTTGCCATGCAAGAGCTGCTGCCATTGCCGCACCATGCCCATGTACTGGTTGTTGAGGATGAAGATCTTGACCGGCAGGCCGTACTGAACGGCGCAGGACATTTCCTGGATGCACATCTGGATCGAGGCGTCGCCGGCAATGTCGATGACGAGGCTCTTCGGATGAGCGACCTGAACGCCGATCGCCGCCGGGAAGCCATAACCCATGGTGCCGAGGCCGCCCGAGGTCATCCAGCGGTTCGGCTGCTCGAAGCCGAAGAACTGCGCCGCCCACATCTGGTGCTGGCCGACTTCCGTGGTGATGTAGGTGTCGCGGTCCTTGCTGAGCTCGTAGAGCCGCTGGATCGCGTATTGCGGCATGATGACTTCGTCGTTCGGCGTGTAGGCGAGCGAGTTGCGGGCGCGCCACTTGGCGATCGTCTCCCACCAGTCCGAGAGACGCGCCTTGTCGGCCGACTTGGAGGCCGCGCGCCACAAGCGAACCATGTCTTCGAGAACCGTACCGACATCGCCGAGGATCGGCACGTCGACGCGGACGTTCTTGTTGATCGACGAGGGGTCTATGTCGATGTGGATCTTCTTGGAGTTCGGCGAGAACGCATTGAGGCGGCCGGTGATGCGGTCGTCGAAGCGCGCGCCGATGCAGACCATGACGTCGCAATCATGCATCGCCATGTTGGCTTCGTAGGTGCCGTGCATGCCGAGCATGCCGAGCCAATTCTTGCCGGAGGCCGGATAGGCGCCGAGCCCCATCAGCGTCGAGGTGATCGGGAAGCCGGTGAGCTCGACCAGTTCACGCAGGAGATGCGAGGCCTGCGGGCCGGAATTGATGACACCGCCGCCGGAATAGATGATCGGCTGGCGCGCGCCCTTCATCAGTTCGACCGCTTCCTCGATCTTCTTGAGGTCGCCCTGGGTCTTCGGCTGATAGCTCTTCTGGGTCGGGACGGCAGACGGCGGCGTGTAGGTGCCGGTCGCGAACTGGATGTCCTTGGGGATATCGACGACGACCGGGCCCGGGCGGCCGGACTGGGCGACGCGGAAGGCCTCATGGATGATGCGGGCGAGATCGTTGACGTCCTTGACCAGCCAGTTGTGCTTGGTGCACGGCCGGGTGATGCCGACGGTGTCGCATTCCTGGAAGGCGTCCGAGCCGATCAGCGCTGTCGGAACCTGGCCGGAGATGCAGACGAGCGGGATCGAGTCCATCAGCGCATCCTGCAGCGGCGTCACCGCATTGGTGGCGCCGGGACCGGATGTGACCAGCATGACGCCGACCTTACCGGTGGAGCGGGCATAGCCTTCGGCCATGTGGCCGGCGCCCTGCTCATGGCGGACGAGAATGTGCTCGATCTCTTCCTGCTGGAAGATTTCGTCATAGATCGGAAGCACGGCGCCGCCCGGATAGCCGAAGATATGCTCGACGCCGTTGTCTTTCAGTGCCTGGAGAACGATCTCCGCACCTGTCATCTGGTTTTCTGTTCCGCTCATTGACCTGCTTCCATCCCTTTTCCAGTTGGGTGCTTAGCTTGTTTGAAGGCATAAAAAAAGGCCCCGTCAGGAGCCTCGTTCAGCGCATGGGTGGCTATCGCCGGATGGTTACACCATCCTGCCCATGCGCCGTCCCACCACAAGAATAACCGCGAAATTTTTCATGGGGCGAGTTGATAAACACAAAACCCCCATGCGTCAACGGCTTTTCGGGGCTGGCGGGCATGTTGGCATCTGTGCCGAAGCGAAGGTAGCGCAGGGATACCCTTTTCCTGCGACGCCTGTTCGCACGCGGCTTTCGGGTCGCTTCCCTTGAAAGCTTGCCCTGCTCCTCCACTTTCATAAGGGTGTTGCCAACGCTACGAACGTGGGAGCCCTGCTGCATGTTTCCGGAAGATCGAGACCGATCGAAGGACGTGCAGAAAGCCAAGCGTTACAGCGGCCTGCTGGCCACAGATATTTCAACAGAGCACATCGCCCTGCTGTTCGTCCGCGTTGACCGGCAGCGCTGAGAGCGTCGAGGGCCTCCCCTTCGTTTTCTCGATGAAGGGAGATGAAAATGGCAAAGGTCGTTTGCGTCCTCTACGACGATCCGGTCGACGGATATCCCAAAAGTTACGCGCGGGACGGGCTGCCGAAGCTCGAGCGCTACCCTGGCGGCCAGACGCTTCCCACGCCCAAGGCGATCGATTTTCAGCCGGGGATGCTGCTGGGCAGTGTCTCGGGTGAACTGGGCTTGCGGCCGTTTCTCGAAAACCTGGGGCACAGCCTGGTCGTCACCTCCGACAAGGACGGTCCCGACAGCGCCTTCGAGCGCGAGCTCGTCGACGCCGAGATCGTGATCTCGCAACCCTTCTGGCCAGCCTACCTGACCGCCGAAAGGATCGCCAAGGCGAGCAAGCTGAAACTCGCAATCACCGCCGGCATCGGCTCGGACCACGTCGATCTCCAGGCGGCGATCGACCGCGGCATCACCGTCGCCGAAGTAACCTATTGCAACTCGATCAGCGTGTCCGAGCACGTGGTCATGATGATCCTCAGCCTCGCGCGAAACTATATTCCTTCCTACCAGTGGGTCGTGAAGGGCGGGTGGAATATCGCCGATTGCGTCGCGCGTTCCTACGATATCGAGGGCATGGAGATCGGCACGGTCGGCGCCGGGCGGATCGGCAGCGCCGTGCTGCGCCGGCTGAAGCCGTTCGACGTCAAGCTGCACTATACCGACCGCCACCGGTTGCCCGACGCGGTCGAGAAGGAGCTCGGCGTCACCTTCCACAAGACGGCGGCGGAGATGGTGCCCGTCTGCGATGTCGTCACCATCAACGCGCCGCTCCACCCGGAGACGGAAGACCTCTTCGATGCGGCGATGATCGCCAGGATGAAGCGCGGCGCCTATCTGGTGAACACGGCGCGCGGCAAGATCTGCAACCGTGACGCCGTTGCGCAGGCGCTGGAAAGCGGCCAGCTCGCGGGCTATGCCGGCGACGTCTGGTTCCCGCAGCCGCCGCCGAAGGACCATCCCTGGCGGTCGATGCCGCATCACGGCATGACGCCCCATATTTCCGGATCGTCGCTGTCCGCCCAGGCGCGTTACGCCGCCGGCACGCGGGAGATACTGGAATGCTGGTTCGAAGGCAGGCCGATCCGCGAGGAATACCTGATCGTCTCGGGCGGCAAGCTCGCCGGCACCGGCGCGCACTCCTATAGCGCAGGCGATGCGACGCGCGGATCCGAGGAGGCGGCGCGCTTCAAGGGCTGAAGTCGCAGTTTCCGGCGCGCTCCGGGTCTCCCGGATCTCGGGGTCGATCGGCTCCGGCCGTACCCCGCCTCAGGCGGAGACGGCCAGCGCCGGGTAGTCGATGTAGCCCTTCTCGGTGCCGCCGAAGTAGGTCATGCGGTCGGCCTCGTTCATCGGCGCATCGGCCTTCGGCCGATGAACGAAGTCCGGGTTGGCCAGCACCATCTGGCCATAGGCTTAGATGGGCCGGTCCGCCGCGCACCCGACGCGGGCGATCATCTTCCGGCCCTCATGAGAACACGCTAAAGTATCCGTGACAGGCGGAGAGCGGGATGGCAAACGGGCGCGTCGAGCGGCGACTTGCGGTCATCATGGCCACCGATATTGTCGGCTATTCCCGTCTGACGGAGGCCGACGAAACCCGCACGCTCGACACGATGAAGCGGTTGCAGACGTCCATCCTTGCGCCCGGCATCACGGCTTGCGGCGGCCGGATCGTCAAGCTGATGGGCGACGGCACGCTGGTCGTCTTCAACTCCGCCGTCGATGCGGTGGATTGTGCCATATCGCTGCAAGAGGCGCTGGCTTGCGACCAGCAGGAGCAGCCGACCGAGGATCGCATCCTCGTCAGGATCGGCATCAACCTTGCCGACGTCGTTATCGACGGCGACGATCTGCTCGGCGACGGCGTCAACGTCGCCGCCCGCCTGCAGGCCTCGGCCACCCCCGGCGGCATCTGCATCGCCGATGTCGTCCATCGGCAACTCGGCGCCAAGTGCCGTTCGGCCTTCCTCGACGGTGGCGAGATCGCACTGAAGAACATCACCCGCCCCATCCACGTCTGGCACTGGACGGACGCGCCGGCGATCGGGCCGGCGGCATCGCAGGCCTGCGCGCGCCCCTCGATCGCGGTGCTGCCCTTCGAGAACTTGAGCGGCTCGCCGGACCAGACTTTCTTCAGCGACGGGATCACCGAGGATATCATCGGCGGCCTCGCGCGGTTCCGCTCGCTTTCCGTCACCGCCGCTAGTTCGTCCTTCAGCTTTCGCGGCAAGCATGCCGACATGCGAGAGATCGGCCGGAAGCTTGGTGTTACCTACCTCGTCGAGGGCAGTATCCGTCGCGCCGGCGAACGGATTCGCATCACCGCGCAACTGGTTGAAGCTGCCAGCGGAGCGCACCTTTGGTCGGAGCATTACGACCGCAGCCTGACGGATATCTTCACGGTGCAGGACGAGGTGACGCGGACGATCGTGTCGACCCTAATCGGGCAGATCGAAACCGCCGATCTGCACCAGGTGCTGCGAAAGCCGACGACCAGCCTCGCGGCCTACGAGTTCTACCTGCGGGGACTTGTGCACATCCGCGGCTACGAGCCCGACGACAATCAGCTGGCCCATGCGATGTTCCAGGCGGCTGTCGACCGCGACCCGCAGTTTGCGCTGGCTCATGCCTACTTGGCGCTCGCCATCATCGCCGAGCGCGGCTACGGCAACGCGCCGACGGACGTTCTCGATCAGGCGTTGGCGTTGGCGCGAAAGGCCGTCTCGCTCGATGAGGGTGAAGGCGGCTGCCAGCGCTTGCTGGCGCTTATTCACGTCAATCGCCGCGAATTCGACCTGGCGGAGCGGCATTACCGCCGCGCCTATCTGCTGAACCCGAACGACGCCAATACGCTGGTGCAGATGGGCGGACTCTTTGCCCGGCGCGGGAAGCTCGATGAGGCGATGGAGTGGATCAACGAGGGCTTCCGGCTGAACCCGTTCCCACCGCCCTGGTACAACGCGGCCCTGGGCAATGCCCTCTACATTCTCGGTCGTTACGAAGAGGCCGCGGCAGCGCTGAAGGAGTTGCCCAATCCCGGCCCGTTCACCCTCGCCCGCCTTGTCGCCTGCCATGCGCAGGCCGGCAACACTGCCGCCGCCGAGGAAACGAAGACCCAGCTTCTGCGAGTCTGTCCGGACTTCTCGACAGAAGGCTTCATCCACCGCGGCCTATTGCTCGAGCGAGACGAGCACCGTGACCTGTTCCGCCAAGGCCTGCTGAGGGCGGGACTGCCAAAATGAAGCGACGGCCGTTAACACCGCCTCACGGCTGCACTTGCGGCGGCAGCAGAAACAGCGTCATGCCGAAAATCACATAGACCGTCAGCGCCAGAACGCCCATGTACCAGGCCGAGCGACCGCTGTTGGAAAGCAGCGTCGCTGCCATGGTCGCGATCAGCATCATGACCACCGCGCCCGGCCAGAGTTGCAGGTCCATCGGCCGCGGGCCGATCACGTAGCTCAGGAGAACCAGCAGCGGCGCGACGAAGAGCGCGATCTGGGCCGCGCTGCCGAGCGCGACGCCGACGCTCAAATCGAGCCGGTCCTTGCGCGCCGCCGAGAAGGCCGTCGCAATTTCGGCGGCGGCGCCGACAAGGGCGACCACGACGAAGCCGACGAAAGCCGGCGTCATGCCGAGCTCCTCGGCAGCCACTTGCACCGATCCCACGAAGACCTCGCTGACCAGCGCCACGAGTACCGTGACCGCCAGCAGCACGCCGATGCCCGTCGCCAGCGGCCAGTGCACGCCATCCTCGCCATGCTCGGAGCCGGCAGAGGTGAAGAGCTCGCGGTGGGTGCGGAGCGAAAACAGCATCCAGAGCCCATAGACGACGATCAGCACGATGGAGAGACCGGCGCTCAGCTGCTGGGTAAAGGCGGTTTCCGGCAGGCCGTCGGCACTGCCGATCAGCGATGGCACCAGCACGGCGACGGTCGCCAGGAACAGGAGACTCGCCTGGAAGCGTGCATTCACCCGGTTGAACTCCTGGAGATGGTAGCGCAGTCCGCCGAAGAGAAATGCGCCGCCCAGCATGAACAGCGTGTTGGTGACGATCGCACCGGCGATCGATGCCTTGACCAGCAGGTACTGGCCGGCATTGAGCGCCATCAGCGCGATGACGAGTTCCGTCAGGTTGCCGAGCGTGGCGTTGAGGAGAGCACCGATCGTATCGCCGGTTCGTGCCGCGACCGCCTCCGTCGCCTGGCTGAGAAGCGCCGCAAGCGGCACGATCGCGGCCACCGACAAGAGGAAGAGCAAGGTGTGTGCGCCGGGCCAGATATGCTCTCCCGCGATTGCCACGGGCACGAAAACGAGCAGCCACAGAATGGGTGTCCGGCGAACATATTCAAACGCATTGGCCATAATCGTTCCCCCTCGCCAACCCCGCAGGCGCCGGTGATCTGCACACGCCTCACGGTCGTCCGATCGGCCGGGAGAGCGACGAATGCGGTTGGTCACCAGCGACTATTCCGTATGGGGCACGGGACCGCATTGACTTTGATCAAGTCACACGTTGGACCGGCGCCCGCCCGATCGGCTTCGGCGGCTCGGCGCGCAGCACCAGCGAGGAAGCGAGATCTCAGAGACAACGCGCGATGAGGCAGACGCCGCGTCCTGTAAATGGCGGACGCCAGTCTTCGAGAGCCGCGTCAGCCCGTACTACTCCGCCTGCAGCTCCGCGAAACCACTTGTTAAATCCCCCCGGCTAACATGAGCGGCTGTGATGCCGGGGGTTTTGCGTTGCTGAACAATGAACTTCATTCCTCGATCCGCGCAGGAGAGCAGGATCGCCGTGACGGGCTGAAGCCCGGCAACCGGTTCCTGGGGCGTGTCGTTGCGTGCAACGGCGCGCGCGCCACCATCGCGGCCGTCGCCGAAAACGGCGAGACGTCGCTGACCGAACTTTGGTCGGTCGGGCGGCTGATCTCGATTTCCGTCGGCAGAAACCGTGTCGTGGCTCTGGTCTATTCGATGCAGACCGCCTCGGCCGAATGGGGCGAGGAAGCCAACAACACCTTCCGCATCGAAGTCGAGTTGATGGGCGAGGTCCACATCGGGCCCGATGGACGCGAGGAGTTTTCCGCCGGCATCAGCCAATATCCCTATCTCGGCGCCCTCGTGCACCGCATTCGCGCTGCCGACCTTGCCCGCATCTACGATTCCGGCCGCAGCGATAGCTGCATCATCGGCAAGCTCACCCAGGATGAAAGCCTCGACGCGACGATCCACGTCCCCTCGATGCTCGCCAAGCACTTCGCCATCGTCGGCACGACCGGCGTCGGCAAATCGACCGCGGTCACGCTCTTGCTCAACAAGGCGATCGCCTCCGATCCGAAGCTGCGCGTGCTGATCCTCGACCCGCACAACGAGTTCGCCGCCGCCTTCCCGGAGCTTGCGGTCGTCATCGACACCGACACGCTCGACCTGCCCTTCTGGTTCTTCCGCCTCGAGGAATTTGCCGAGGTGATCTTCCGCGGCCGCCCGGCGCCGCCGGACGAGCTCGACATGCTGCGCGACATCATTCCCGAAGCGAAGAAGGCTTTCCGGGGAGGCGAATCCAGCCTCATGCGGCGCCAGACCGAGAAAAGCTCGATCACCGCGGATACACCGGTGCCCTACCGCATCGCCGACCTCCTGGCCCTGATCGACGAACGCATCGGCAGGCTCGAGGGGCGCAACGACAAGCCGCATCTGCGTTCCCTCAAGGTCAAGATCGTCTCGGCGATCAACGATCCGCGCTACCATTTCATGTTCTCCTCGAACACCATTACCGACACCATCCAGGACACGATCGCCAAGATCTTCCGCATTCCCGGCGATGGGAAGCCGATCGCCACCTTCGAGCTTGCCGGCATTCCCTCGGAAGTCGTCAATTCCGTCGCTTCGGTGCTCTGCCGCATGGCCTTCGAAATCGGCCTGTGGAGCAATGGCGGCATTCATATGCTCGTCGTCTGTGAGGAGGCGCACCGCTACGTGCCGGCCGATCCCTCGCTCGGCTTCCTGCCGACCCGCCAGGCGATTGCCCGCATCGCCAAGGAGGGCCGCAAATACGGCGTCTCGCTCGGCGTCATCACCCAGCGCCCCGGCGAGCTCGACCCGACGATCCTTTCGCAATGCTCGACGGTGTTTGCCATGCGGCTTGCCAACGACCGCGACCAGGAGATCATCCGTTCGGCCATTCCGAACTCCTCGACCTCGACCACCAGCTTCATCTCCTCGATCGGCAACGGCGAAGCGATCGCCTTCGGTGAGGCCGTCGCGGTGCCGATGCGCATGCGCTTTTCCCGCGTCTCCGAAGAGCGCCTGCCGCGCGCCCACGGCATCGTCGACCGGATCGACGAGGATGCGCCGCCAACCGTCGATCTGCGTTCGATCGTCAGCCGCATGCGGGCGATCAACGGGCCGGATATTTCCTCCTTCCAGCAGAGCTACATGGCAGCGTCGACCGGCAGCGAAGAGCGTCTCTGGGACAGCGAACTCGGGGCCGGATCCGCAAGCGAGACGGAGCAAGGCTTCGCGGACTCGGCTCTGGCTGTCGAGCCCTACCGCCCGGACATGCTTCCACGCAGCACCATTTCCCCCAATCCCGAGCTGGAGCGCTTCAACCAGATCCGCCAACAGCTTCTGAACGAAAAGCCCGCGGCCGAGCAGCCAGCGCCCCGCTTCGGAGCGGCGGCGCCGACCGGCCCCGGCACCCCGGCCGCCGGCGACCGACCCCGCGAAGGGTCGCTCCGGGAAAGCCTGCTGAAGCGGCCGCTCGGCAGCATCATCCGCAAGACCTAACGCAAGTCGCGCAAAAGTGCGCGGTTTTGCGATAACGATATGCGAAATATCAAAGACTTAAGCGCAAGGAGCGAATCCGAGGGTCGCGACGCGTTAGCGCTCACGCGGGGCCATGCTGGCGCGCACCTGGCCTTGTCGGGGAAATTGGGCCGCCGTTAGAATACAGGTTATGATTGTCTCGTGATCCCCTGTCGACCAAGCCGCGATTCCTCATTTGCTCGGCGGCAAAAGACTCCTTGGAATGCCACGGAACCTTTACGACGCCGCGCCGTTGGTCTGCGCGATCCTGTGGCGCGGAGAGCCGGCGGATCTTCAAGCAATCGACGAAAGTGGAGTGAGGAGGCCGCCATGGTCGCAAGCGTTACCCCTTTTTTGATGTTTCAGGATGGCGTGGCGGAGCAGGCCATGGCCTTCTACATCTCGCTGTTCCCGAATGCCGAGGTCCTGGAGATCGAGCACTACGGCCCGGGCGAACAGGGCCCTGAAGGCAGCATCAAGGTCGCACTCTTCCGGCTCGGCGCACAGAGGGTCAGGTGCATCGACAGCCCCATCAAGCACGCCTTCGATTTTACCCCGTCCTTCTCTTTCTTCGTCGAATGCCAGAGCGAGGACGAGATCATCACGCTCGCGACCATGCTGGCCGAGGGCGGTACCGTGCTGATGCCGCTCGACAATTACGGATTCAGCCAGCGCTTTACCTGGGTCAACGACCGCTTCGGCGTGTCCTGGCAGTTGAACCTCGCCGACTGAGCCATCCTGGCCGCCGCCTGCCCTACAGCACCGCCTCGGCGCTCTCGATGCGCCGCCAGCTCTCGTCGAGTTGGTTGCGAAACCAGGTCATCTGGCGCTTGGCATATTGACGCGTGGCAGCGGCACCCATCTCGATCACCTCGGCCTCGCCCAGTTCGCCCCTCAAAAGTGCCGCGATCTGGCTGACGCCGATCGCCTTCATGACGGGCATTTCCGGCGGCAGGTCGAGCGAAAGCAGCGCCCGCACTTCATCGATCGCGCCGCCGGCAAGCATCAGTGCGAAGCGGCGGTTGATGCGATCGTGCAGGAGCTTGCGCTCCGGCAGAACCACGTATTTTTCCGCCCGGTCCGGATCGACGATCATGGGGCCGTTCTGCCGCTGGAAGAAGCGGATCGGCCTGCCGGTCGCCTCCACCACTTCGAGCGCGCGGGCGATCCGCTGGCCGTCGCCGACGTTCAACGTCGCCGCCGTTTCCGGGTCCTCGGCACTCAGCGCGCGATGCAGCGCTTCAGGCCCTTCCGCCTTCAGCCGTTCACGCAGACGCTCGCGGATCGCGGCCGGGATCTCGGGCATGTCCGAGAGGCCACCGGTCAACGCCTTGAAATAGAGCCCGGTGCCGCCGACGAAGACCGGCAGCCGCCCCTCCTGCCTGAGCCTGGCAACGAGCGCCTGCGCCTCACGCACCCAGGCGCCGGTGGAATAGGCCGCGGCCGCTGGCACATGGCCGTAGAGGTAGTGTTCCACGCCGCCCATATCCCGATCGTCGGGTCGCGCCGTCAGCAGCCGCAGCGTGTCATAGACCTGCATGCTGTCGGCATTGACGACCACGCCGTCATGCCGGCGCGCCAGCTCGACGGCAAGCGCAGACTTGCCGCTGGCCGTCGGCCCGGTTATCAGGATCGCGTCGCTCTCGGTTTCAAGGTTATTGTCCATGGCTCTCGTTGCCACGCTTATCGCCAATCCGTCAAATCCTGTTCTGACGCCCGCGCTCGCGGAAGCGGCTGCCGATGCCGTCGAGGCGTCCGGCCTCTACTGGTTGGCCGATGGCGTCGCCTGCGACATCGCGCTGACCGACGGCACCGATCCGGATGCGGCCGAAGCGCTGCTGCGTGCCGAAATCGGCACCGCTGCCATCGACGTCGCCGTGCAGGACGCCGAGAGCCGCCGCAAGAAATTGCTGATCGCCGACATGGATTCGACGATGATCGGTCAGGAATGCATCGACGAACTGGCCGCCGAAGTCGGCCTCAAGGATAAGGTGGCGGCCATCACCGCCCGCGCCATGAACGGCGAGATCGCCTTCGAGCCGGCCCTGATCGAACGCGTCGCACTGCTGAAGGGCCTGCCGCTCAGCGTCGTCGACGAGGTGATCGCCAAGCGCATCACGCTGACGCCAGGCGGGCGACAACTGATCGCGACGATGAAGAGCAAGGGCCACTACACCGCGCTCGTCTCCGGCGGCTTCACCGTCTTCACTGGGCCGATCGCCAAGATGCTCGGCTTCGACGAGAACCGCGCCAACACGCTGCTTGCCGAAGCGGGTATCCTGACCGGCGAGGTCGCCAACCCCATTCTCGGCAAACAGGCCAAGGTTGATGCCCTCATCGACATCGCCGCTCGCCTCGGCATCTCGACGGGCGAAGCCCTCGCCGTCGGCGATGGCGCCAACGATCTCGGCATGATCCAGCTCGCCGGCACCGGCGTCGCACTGCACGCCAAGCCCGTGGTCGCCGAACAGGCCAAGGTTCGCATCGACCACGGCGACCTGACCGCCCTTCTCTATCTCCAGGGCTATCGCAAGACGGACTTCGTCGGATGATCATCTCAGAGACCGACCGGCTGCGCATTCGCGCCTGGAAGGACAGCGATCGCGATCTCTTCTTCGAGATCAACAGCGACGCCAAGGTCATGGAATTCTTTCCCTTCCGCCGCAATCGCGCGGAGGCGGACGCGCTCTTCGATCGTGTCGGCCGCGGCATCGCCGAAACCGGCCTCGGTTTCTTCGCCATAGCGCTGAGGGCCGACGACCGCCCGATCGGCTTCTGCGGCCTTGCCTTGACGGATCTGGAACCGCACTTTCCCGATGGCACGGTCGAGATCGGCTGGCGGTTGGCGGTTCCCTTTTGGGGCAAAGGCTATGTCACCGAAGCTGCCTCCGATTTACTGCGTTACGGCTTCGAGGAAAAAGGTCTGGGCGAGATCGTTTCCTTCGCCGTCGCCGCCAACACTCGCTCGACGGCGGTGATGCAACGGCTAGGCATGCGCTGCGACATGAACCGCGACTTCGACCACCCCCGCGTTCCCGTCGACCAGCCGGCACTGCTACGCCATGTGCTCTACGCCATCAGCGCCAGCGAGTGGCGTTTTAGGGCTGGCGCTTAACAATCGGCCATTTGGCGTAGCCCCTCCCTGTCCTGCCGGACATCTCTCCCCGCACGCGGGGAGAGATCTGCCAGCAGCAAGGCGCCTGCCCACTTCAACGTTGAGGAATGCCGGGCGCTCGCTGATTACGTCCTTCTCCCCGCGAGCGGGGAGAAGGTGGCGGCAGCCGGATGAGGGGCATGCGTTGCGGCCGATCCCCATCCGCCCGATACCCCGCCTCACCTCTCCCGCCCCGCCCCCGGATATCTCCGCTCGACCCATGCGACAAAGGCCTGCGCCGCGTCCGACAGCGCCTCGAAGCGCCGCACCACGAGAAAGAACGCGCCAAAGGGCACCGACACGTCGAAGGGCTGGATCAACCGGCCGGCGGCGATGTCGTCGCGCGCATGGTCGCGGTCGATCAGCCCGACGCCGCTGCCCCTGAGCGTCGCCTGCAGCACCATCGAACCATCAGCAAAGATGGCGCCGCGCTCCAGCTTGACCGGGTCGGCGCCGGCGGCCGCGAACCATTGTTCCCAAAGCTGCCAGTTTTCCTCGTGCAACAGCGCGTGCTGCAACAGGTCTTCGGGCCGATCGAGCGGCCTTCCGGCGGCGGCCAGCGCCGGCGCGATCACCGGGAACATCTCGACCTTCGCCAAGGGTCGCGCCTCGACCCGCGGCCAGGAACGGGCGGTAGCGCTGTGGCGGATGGCGATATCCGCATCGCCGCCGCGAAACTCGACCAGCCGGGTATCGGCATCGATCATCAGATCGATCTCCGGATGCGCCTCCTGGAACTCCTGCAGATGCGGCACCAGCCAGCAGCCGGCGAAAGACGGCTCGGCGCTGACCTTCAGGGTCTGCGAGAGCCGCCACCCCGAGAGCATGTCGAGGCGCTCGCCCACCATGTCGAACGCCGCCGTCAACACGCCGAGCAGGGCGCGGCCATCGGCGGTCAGGCGGACGCTGCGGTGATGCCGCTCGAACAGCGGCCGGCCGATCAAATCCTCGAGCTCGCGCACCTGCCGGCTGATCGCCGCCTGCGAGACGAAAAGCTCGGCGGCAGCCAGCGTGAAGCTTTCGAGTCGCCCGGCCGCCTCGAAACTCCGCAACGCTGTCAGGGGCAAGCGGCCGCGCTTCATGCATAACCTCAAGTCATCCGAGAGCGATAGTAAACTCGTTTGAGGGGCGCGGGCAAGTGCGGTGAAATGGGAACCCGGAAGGAGGTTCAGCCATGCTTGCGATCATCGAAATCCTGTTCGAAGCCCTGCGGCTGGTGACCTTCCAGCCAGCGCAAAAGGCACCCTACAAGCCGGCACGGTCGGCGAGTGACGACGACTGCTGACATCAAACGTGACACCCTCCGGACTTGCCTGCATGTCTCCTCAAATCGACCTCGATTTAAGGACAAGGACATGCAGCAAATCAAAGCGCTACAGCGACCTTTGCGCGTCTCAAAAGACGCGCCACGCCGTAGCCCTCCCCGCCCGCGGGGCGAGCGGACGTGCCCGGCCACCGCCCGTCCAAGAATGGAGAGTTCGGGCAGAAGATAGCCGGACCGGACGTCGCTTTCCGAACGGGCGCGGCGACCGGGAGCTTGAATCAAAACCTGAAGAAGCGGATTCTGCTTGTCAGCCCACCAGGCGATGGACCTGAAAAGACTCAGCAATTGCCCATCGCGCCGTCAGGGCACCGCGACACCACACAGATGCCGCGGCCGCAAATCATCGCGGCAGCCCTACTCCACCCCCACCGTGACGAAGCGCAGTTCGCCCGTCTTGCTGGAGAGCATCAGCAGCGCATTGCGCCGGCCGTTCGATTTCAGTTCCTCGACCCGTTGGGCAACGTCGTCAGGCGTGTCCATTGCCTCCTGCCCGACCTCGACGATGACGTCGCCCGGCTCGATGCGCCGTTCCGCCGCCGCCGAATTCGGCGAGACCTCGGTAATGACAACGCCATCCACGTCGTCGGCAATGCCGTATCTCTTGCGCGTCTCCTCATTCAGCGTCGCAAGCTTCATGCCGAGCACGACGTCGGTCGCCGGCAGCGGGGCGGCCTCGGGCTTGTCCGGCTTCTGCGTCTCGTCGTCGGTCGTCGCCGCCGGCGCGCTGGCAACTTCACTGCCGTCCTCCAGGCGACCGAGGGTGACCTTGACCGTCTGCTCCTTGCCGTCACGCACCACGACCACGTCGACCGCCTTGCCCACGGGGCTTTCGGCAACGGCACGCTGCAGGTCGCGCACCTCGGTGACGTCGCGGCCATCGAACTTGACGATGACGTCGCCGGCCTTGATCTCGCCATGGGCGATCGGCCCGCCTTCGATGATGCCGGAGACGAGCGCGCCGCGCGCCGTACCCATTTTCAGGCTCTCGGCGATATCGTCGTTCACCGGCTGGATGCGGACCCCGAGCCAACCGCGCCGGGTCTCGCCGAAATCCTTGAGCTGCAGCACGACATTGACGGCAAGCTCCGTCGGCACCGAGAAGCCAATGCCGATCGAGCCGCCGGAGGGCGAGATGATCGCGGTGTTGATGCCGATCACTTCGCCGGCCATGTTGAACAGCGGCCCGCCGGAGTTGCCGCGGTTGATCGCCGCGTCCGTCTGGATGAAGTTGTCATAGGGGCCGGCATTGATGTTGCGGCCGCGCGCCGAAATGATGCCGACGGAAACCGAACCGCCGAGCCCGAACGGATTGCCGATCGCCATCACCCAGTCGCCGATGCGCATCTTGCGGGAATCGCCGAAGGCCACCGCCTTCAGTGGCGCCTTCGGCTCGACCTTCAGCACGGCCAGGTCGGTCTTGGTATCCTTGCCGACGAGCTTGGCCTTCAGCTTGCTGCCATTGGCAAAGATGATCTCGATATCGTCGGCGCCTTCGATCACATGGTTGTTGGTGACGATGTAGCCGGTCGGGTCGATGACGAAGCCGGAGCCGAGGGAATCGACGGTGCGCTGGCGGTTACCCTGGCCACCCTGCCCTTTGAAGAACTCGTCGAAATAGGGCTGGTAGGGCGAGCCCTCCGGCACCTGCGGCGTCGGCGCATCGTCGTCGTTCTTGACCTTCTGCGAGGTCGAGATGTTGACGACCGCGTCGAGCAGGCCGGCGGCGAGATCGGCAACGGAAGCCGGACCGTTGGTCGGCGGGCGTACCGCGGCCGTCTGGGCGAGTGCCGTATTGCTGAAGGCAAGCGCGCCTGCGAGCGCCAGAATGCCCAAGGAGGTGCCAAGCGAATAAGCTCGGGATTTCGTACGCGTGGACAAGTCGCTTAGGCTCCTCTCGATGCGCGATGATCGGCCGGTTCTCCTGGCCGCCACCTTTCCTGGATCCCGATGATCTCAGGTCCAACCGACCCATGATCATAGCGTGATCGTTTGTCATAAGTTAGAGCGGGATCCGGGCGGAAAACCACATGCACCTTTCCTCATCCCGCTCTCGCCTACGGCGTTGAGACGCCATAGGACTTTGATTCTTCGCATAATTCTGCGTCGATCGGAACCGGCAGGAACGCTTATGCGGTACGAACCGTCGACGCAATCCGCAAACCGGTCAACATCCGATCTTATCTGAAGATAAGGCGGAATTCGGAAGCGTCCAAACACGATTTCCTGATCCCGGCGCAAGTGCTGCAGCAAGTCGCTGGTGGCGGGATAGATGGCCGATCTGGGGCGGACCTTGTCCAGCTGAGCAGGAAGCCTATCCTTTACGCATGGACTTTGTCGATATCTTCCCACGCCTCGGTGTGTCGCTCGCAATCGGCCTGCTCGTGGGCTGCGAGCGAGGTTGGCAGGAGCGTGACGAGCCATCCGGCGGTCGAACCGCGGGCATCCGCACGTTTGGGCTCTCGGGTTTCCTCGGCGGGCTTGCCGGCTATCTCCAGACGCTCTCCGGCCCCGTCGTGCCGGCGGTGCTGCTGTTGCTCTATGGCGCTGCCTTCATCATTTTCAGACAGCGCGAGGCGAAGGAAGCGGATGACTATGGCGTAACGACCGTCGTCGCGAGTTTTGTCGTTTTCGCGCTGGGTGCGCTGGCCGTTCTCGGCGACTTGCGGCTCGCCGCGGCCGGCGGGGTCGCGACCACGGCACTGCTTGCGGCCAAACGCAGCCTGCATGGTTTTCTGCGGCAATTGACCTGGCTGGAGGTCCGGGCAGCCCTCGTTCTTCTCGCCATGACGTTGGTGGCGCTGCCGCTCCTGCCAAATGAGACCGTCGACCCCTGGGATGTGCTGAACCCCTTCGAGTTGTGGCTTCTGACAATCACGATCGCCGCCATCTCGTTTGCCGGTTATGTCGCCATCCGGGTTGCCGGGCCCAGCCGCGGGATCCTGTTTGCCGGTGCCGCCGGCGGACTGGCCTCCTCCACGGCGCTGACACTTACCTTTGCCCGCTTTGCCGCCGAGGCGCCGAAGAGTGCCCGACAGCTGGCGTCCGGCGCTGCGATCGCCGGGGCCCTGTCGCTTATCCGCGTCGGCGTCATCGCGGCCGCGTTGGCACCCGTCCTCCTCCTACCGCTGGCGATTGCATTGACGCCGGCCGTGCTGGTCTTTCTGGCAGCCAGTGCCATGATCGTCTTCCGCAGCGATGAAAAGCAGGACGCGCCGGATCTTCAGCTGGAAAATCCATTCGAACTTGGCGAAGTGCTGCGCTTCGGCGCCCTGCTCGGTGGCGTGATCGTGGTGTCGAAGGTATTGGTCGACAGGATCGGCCAGACCATGCTCTTTGTCGTCGCCGCGGTATCTGGCCTGATGGATCTCGACGCTATCACGCTCTCAACGGCGCAGCTTACTGGGACGACCGTCGACATCGCCACTGCTGTGACCGCGATCCTGATCGCGGTGGTCGTCAATCTGTTGACGAAAGTCGTCCTGGCCTTCACCGCTGGCGGCAAAGGCCCCTACGCGATCACGCTCGCCCTGGCGACGCTGGTTGCAATCGCGGCGGGCGCGCTCGCCCATTTCATCCTGGGTTCCATCTTGCCGGTAACCTGAGCACTTTTCTGACAACGCCGCGCGCCTTATCAGACGCGCAAAGGTCTTATCCTTAAATCGGCAACGATTTAGCAAGCAGAGCGTCCTTTGTACGAACGCACGCCGCTCTCTCGCTCAGGTGGTGAGGTCGTGCCCGTGTTCCTTCAAGGCCTGGACCGCCTTGTCGAGATCGGAACCGGCAACAAAGACGTAGTCGGTGCTGAAGGTCGAGTTGGCGAAGACGCCGACGCCGGCGGCCGAAAGCGGCCGGAGCACGGAAGACAGTACACCGGGTACATCGAAGGCAAAATGCTGTTCGACACGGAAGCAGCGCCAGCCGAGCGAACTCTGGACGTTGGAAGGCACGCGGGCGGCACGGCAGACCAGCGTCATTTCTTCGCGCGAGCTCGATACGGTCCAGAAGCCTGGCCCCGGCAACCATTCGGGTATGCTGGAGCCGATATTGAGGCGGGTGATGGCGTATTCGGCATCGACCAGCCGGATCAGCAGTTTATGTGGCATTTCGCATTATCCTCGAAGCAACCATACAAGTCCGACCCCGGCAGCCACGGAAACGACCCCCGCCAGTCGAAGCTGATGTTCGGGGACATACGGCAAACGCTTCGCCATTTCCACCAAAACCAAAGGGGCCAGTGCGTACACTAGCCCCTCGATGATCAGGAAGAACGCGATTCCCATCAGGAAATCTGACATCTCTCGCCTAGTTCCCAGTCGTTGGTTGCGGCGCGGGACCGGCCGGTGCAGCGCCCGTGGACTCGTTGAAATAACGGAAGAATTCCGAATGCGGCGAAAGCACGAGCGTCGTGTCCGCGCTACCGATCGACTGGGTATAGGCCGCCATAGAGCGGTAGAATTCGAAGAACTGCGGGTCGCGCGCAAAGGCGTCGGCAAAGGTCTTCGTGCGTTCGGCTTCGCCCTCACCGCGCAGGATTTCCGAATCGCGCTGGGCGTCGGCGACGATCTCGACGACCTGGCGGTCGGCGATGGCGCGACGGCGCTGGCCCTCTTCGTTGCCGCGGGCGCGGATCAGTTCGGCTTCCGCCAGACGCTCCGCCTTCATGCGGTCGTAGGTCTGCTGCGAGACCTCCTGCGTCAGGTCGGTGCGACGGATGCGAACGTCCGCGATGCTGAGCCCAAGCGATTCGGCGTCGGTCTTCAGATCGGCGCGAACCTCCCGCATCATCGATGCGCGCTCGTCGGACAGCGCCGCTTCGAAGCCACGCAGACCGTAGACGCGACGCAGCGATGCGTCGAGACGGGTGCGCAACCGGGCTTCGGCCGAGTCGCGGTCGCCCGAAACGGTTTCGCGGAAGCGGCGGGGATCGGCGATCTTGTAGATCACGAAGGCGTCGACCTCGTAGAACTTGCCGCCCGAGACCTGGACACGGATGTTGTCGAGGTCGAAGCGCAGAGCCTGGTCTTCGACATATTGGACACGATCGGCATCCATGAAGGCGAAGGGCAGCTTGAAGTAGAGGCCCGGCTCGCGCTTGACGTCCTGGATCTCGCCGAAGCGCACGACGATCGCCTGCTGGCGCTCGTTGACCACGAAGATCGAGGAATAGAGACCGACAAAGACGAAGGCGAGCAGGATCAGGATGATTGAGGTACGATTGTTGATCACTGTGCTGCTCCCGACTGTGCTGCTGCTCCCGACTGGGCAGGACGGCCGATTTCGTTCAGCGGCAGATAGGGTAGAACGCCCTGCCCGTTCTTCTCGTCGATGATCACCTTCTTCGACTTGCCGAGAACGCCCTGCATCGTTTCGAGATAAAGGCGCTTGCGGGTGACGTCGGGCGCCTTGGAATATTCGTCGTAAACGGAGATGAAGCGCTGCGCCTCACCCTGTGCTTCCTTGACGACGCGGCCCTTGTAGGCGGCTGCCTCTTCGCGGATCTGCGCGCCCTGACCGCGGGCCTTGCCGAGTACTTGGTTGGCATACTGGTTGGCTTCTTCGACGAAGCGGTCCTCGTCCTGTTCGGCGCGCTGCACCTCGTCGAAGGCGTCGGCCACTTCGCGCGGTGGCGCCGCATCCTCGATCGCGACCGTGTTGACGGAAACGCCGGCACCGTAGGTGTCCATCGTCGCCTGGATCGTACTCTTCACGTCGGCGGCGATCGCCTGACGGTTGTCACGGAAGATGTCCTGCGCCGGACGGCGGCCGACGACCTCGCGCATGGCGCTTTCGGCCACCCGCTGCAGCGTGTCGGACGGGTTCTCGACGTTGAACAGATAGGCCTTCGGGTCGGTGACCGAGAACAGCACCGAGAACTGCACGTTGACGATGTTCTGGTCGCCGGTCAGCATCAGGCCGGAATTCGACTGGCCGCTGCCGCGCCCGCCGATGTTCTGCTGCTGCTCGGTGATCTTCACGAACTCGACGGTCTCGAACGGCCAGAAGTGGTAGTGAAGCCCGGGCATCGAGATCTCGTCCTTCGGCTTGCCGAAGCGCATCTCGACGCCGCGCTCGTCCGGCTGGACGGTGTAGATCGAATTGATCAGGATGAAGCCGACGATCAGCAGGCCGACAATGGCAAAGACGCCGCCGTTGAAGCCGCCGGGAACGACGTTCTTAAGCTGATCCTGGCCGCGGCGAATGATCTCTTCCAGATCCGGCGGGCCGCCCTTGCCGCGCGGCCGGTTTGGCCCCTGGCCCCATGGCCCCTGATTGCCGCCGCCGCCGCCCCACGGGCCGCCGCCGCCATTCTGATTGCTCCAGGGCATCAAAACCTCTCTATTGAAACTTCCCACGCCAAACGGCCGCGCCACCGCACGGTCGTCTACGATGTCAAACCGTTATAGGTATCACCCGCACCGCTTTCAACGCGATAGGACCGAGTTCACCGTAAATGGTTCAAAATAGTTGACGATCCGGCGCATCAGGCCGTCACATGCCGCCTAAAGGTGACGAAATGCATGGCGTGGCTGTCCTTTTCGCCCTGCGGCAGGTCTTCCTCGTATACCTTTTCGAAGACTTGCGCGTCGATATCCGGGAAGCGCGTGTTGCCCTCCACCGTCGCCTGCACCTCGGTCACATGCAGGATATCGGCCATGCCGATCGACTGGCGATAGATCTCGCCGCCGCCGATCACACAGATCTCGTCGGCGCCCGTCGCCTGAGCCTCACGCTTCGCGAGCGCGATCGCAGCCTCGAGCGACGGCACGGCGCTCGCTCCCTCCGCGACAAAATCTGCGTTGCGGGTGATGACGATATTGGCGCGCCCGGGCAGCGGTCGCCCCAGGGAAGCCCAGGTCTTGCGCCCCATGATCACGGGCTTGCCCATCGTCAGCGCCTTGAAGCGCTTGAGGTCGGTCGAAAGCCGCCAGGGCAGATCGCCGTCGCGGCCGATGACGCCGTTGGCGGCAACCGCCACGACGATCGATATCTTCGGGTGTGTGCTCTTCGTCTCAGTCATGGAATCCGTTCGGTTTGCTGTCGATTTCCCGTGCCCGGTCATAGGCCGCCCGGTCCGTCACCACGCGAATGTAGCGGTCGACCACGGTGCTCTCGGGCAGGATCTTGCGCATCCATTGCAGCGCGCTTGCCAAGAGCAGGTCGGCCGCGCTCATCGTCTCGCCGAGCAGATAGGTCTGGCGGGTGAGCACGTCGATCACATGCGCGCACATGTCGTTGTAGAGCCGTGCCTGGGCCGGATTGTTGATGGTGGCTCCGGAAATATGGGCGAGCGCCGTCGGCTCGATCACGCCGGCATAATAGGCAAGCCAGGAGAGGTAGGCGCCGCGATCCTTGTGGCCCGGCGGGCGGCCGAGGCTGCAATCGGGATAGAGATCGGTGAGATATTGCACGACGGCCGCCGACTCCCAGATCAGCGCGCCGTTGTGCAGCAGCGCCGGCACCTGCTTGTGCGGATGCGGATTGTTGTCGTCTGGCGCGCCGGAGCCATCCCAGCGGCGGATCGAGACGTAACGGATCTCGTATTCGGCGCCCAGTTCCTCGAGCAGCCAGACGATGCGCGACGACCGCGACAGGGGCGCATGGATCAGTGTGAGCACATCATACCTCCCTTGGACGGCGAGCCCTCCCCGGCCACTCGTCGCCGCTGCCATGACCGACGAGGCTTCACGGCCGCTCCGGTGCCTGCCGCCGCGACGACGCCGAACTGAACATGCAGACATATCTGTGCGGACAGGGTACCGCCGCGCTCGATTGCCTTAGACCGCGATCGGCGCCTTGATCGTTGAATCAGCTTCGTAGCCGACGAGCGTAAAGTCTTCGAAGCGGAAAGAAAACAGGTCCTTCACGTCAGGATTGATCTCCATCCGCGGCAGTGCCTTCGGCGTGCGGGCGAGCTGCAGCCGGGCCTGTTCGAAATGGTTGTGGTAGATGTGCGCGTCGCCGAGCGTGTGGACGAAATCGCCTGGTCTGAGGCCGGTCACCTGCGCCACCATCATCGTCAAAAGCGCGTAGGAGGCAATGTTGAAGGGCACGCCCAGGAAGATATCGGCGGAGCGCTGATAGAGCTGGCAGGAAAGCCTGCCATCCGCCACGTAGAACTGGAACAGGCAATGGCAGGGCGGCAGCGCCATCTCGTCCACCAATGCCGGGTTCCAAGCCGAAACGATGTGGCGGCGCGAATTCGGATTGGTCTTGAGGCTTTCGACGAGCCCGGCGATCTGGTCGATATGGCGTCCATCCGGCGCCGGCCATGAGCGCCACTGGTAGCCGTAGACCGGGCCGAGGTCGCCGTTCTCGTCGGCCCATTCGTCCCAGATGGTGACGCCGTTTTCCTTGAGGTAGGCGATATTGGTATCGCCCTTCAGGAACCAGAGCAGCTCATGGATGATCGAGCGCAGGTGCAGCTTCTTGGTCGTCAGCACCGGGAAGCCCTCGGCGAGATCGAAGCGCATCTGGTGGCCGAAGACCGAGCGCGTGCCCGTTCCCGTCCGGTCGCCCCGGTCGGTTCCGTTGGTCATCACATGATCGAGAAGGTCGAGATATTGCCGCATGGTTCTTCGCTGCCGATTCGTCACGATCCTGAAAATAGAACGAACCGCGCGCCGAACCAATGCTTGGCTGCCTGTTTCCCCGCGATTTGCCGACATGAGGAGCGTTGTCCGCCGGGCAGAGGCCGATCAGCACCCGCTCATTTGGCCGGGCGGCGACTGGCGGCGTGGTCCTCAAATCAAAGTGCTACAGCGATCTTTGCGCGTCTCAGAAGACGCGCGGCGCTGTAGGCGCCTCGTTTTGTTCGGCGAGGAGGAAACAATCTCGGAGGACGGTTGTTGGGAACTCGGAAGCGAATCGAATGTTCAGAAAAAAACGGAAAGGGAAGCGGCCATGAGCGCAACAGGTCTCGACGTCTTCGACAAGACCCTGCAAACGACTCATATCTGGCTCAGCGAAATCATGGAGCGGCACGGGCCCGATCGGAAAGAGGCATGGCACATATTGAGTGCCGTGTTGCATGCCTTGCGCGACAGGCTCCCGCCAGAATTGGCCGCCCATCTCGGCGCAGAACTGCCGCTGCTCATCCGCGGCGCCTATTACGACCAATACCGCCCCTCTCTGCCGGACAAGTCTGCGCGTTCGCTCGAGGACTTTCTCCACAAAGTCGAGGAAGGATTGAAAGGCAGCCGCCCTGTCAACCCGGCTACGGTCACGCAATCGGTGTTCCGGGTGCTCGCGCGCCATGTCGATCTCGGCCAGACGGCAAAGATCCGCGACGCCTTGCCGAAGGACATCCGCGCACTCTGGCCGGAAAGCCTCGGCGCCAAGGAGTAGAACCGCAGTCGCGCGGTTGGTTAAAGGCGCGCGCCGCTGCGGCGCGATCCACCGGCCGAAGCCGGAGGAATCAGAGCGCCTGCAGCTTTCCGAGTTCCTTGGCGACCAGATAATAGAAGGTCACGCGCGATTTCGAGCGGTCGGCGGCCATCGTCTTGGCCGTGGCGGCAATGGCCGCATCCGCTGCCGCGCCCTCGACCCCGAACTTCTTCTCGCACCAGTTTTGCTTGATGCGCTCGAGCTCCTTCGGGTCGGTCACCGACACGAGCGAGGAGTCCTTGTTGCGCAACGCAATGCCGAGGTGGCGCACGATCTTGTTCACGATCGCCTCGTCGGCACCGCCGTCGTATTTCAGCACATCTGCGAGGTAGTCCGCCATGATGCCTCCAGGTTGCTCTTGCTTCAGAAAGCGCGGCCGGAATTGGCCGGCCCCGTACAGCCGCGGGAGTCTTTCATGGCCGTCGGGCAAGTCAACCCGGTCGAGGGAAAGCGATCGAAGAGAAAGTCATATATCCGACACATCCCCCTTTTCTTGGAGGCCGGAAAGACCTATATGAACGGTGCCGTCTTCGGGCGGCTATGGCAATAAACGGGCGATGAAATAAACCCATTGGACCCGGGGGCGGTACCCGGCGCCTCCACCAAAAACCGATCTTTCGAGGATCGGCTTTTGATGGGGGCGAAATAGGATCGACAAGGGCGTAAAGATCGACTTTTTGCTCGGCATTGTACCACCGTTATCGGGCTAAACTTATAGTTGCAAACGACAACTATGCTGAAGCACGTCTCGCTGCCTAACGGCGGTGCGGCACTTCAAATCAAGCCCTTCCGGGTAGCACCGTAAGGCGGGGTCCGAAGGCACCTGGCAACAGAAGCCTTCACCTTCTCCCCCGGCTCGAAATGGTCTATAGATGCTCAAATAATTGACTCGTTCCTTGTGGATGGGCAATGAAAAGTCGACGGCGGATCGCCGACGGAAAAGCAGTAAGATTGAGTTCGAGGAAAGACGGGACACCCATGGGCCAGGACCACATCCGCTACGACATTCTGGCACAGGACGCGCTCCGCAGCGTCATCCGCAAGGTCCTGACCGAGGTCGCCACGACAGGCCATCTGCCCGGAGAGCACCACTTCTTCATCACCTTCCTGACCGGCGCGCCGGGCGTGCGCATCTCGCAGCACCTCAAGGCGAAGTATCCCGAGCAGATGACCATCGTGGTCCAGCATCAGTTCTGGGAACTGAAGGTAACCGAGACCGGCTTCGAGATCGGGCTTTCCTTCTCCGATACGCCGGAACGGCTGGTCATCCCGTTCAACGCCATCCGCGGCTTCTACGACCCCTCGGTCAATTTCGAGCTGGAGTTCGATGTCGCCGCCGGCGAGGAGGAAGAAGTGGAATCGGCCGAAATCACCGCCTATCCGGTCCCGGAGGAAAACGGCGAGACCGCGGCCAAGGAAGACAAGCCGACCGAACCGAAAAACGGCGGCGGCTCCGTCGTTTCGCTCGATTCCTTCCGCAAGAAGAACTGATCACCACCGACTGCATGTTTCCTTTGATCGCAACCGGCTGAAGGACAAACATGCAGCCACTCAAAGAGCTACAGCGACCTTTGCGCGTGCAAGACGCGCGGCGCTGAAGGAGCCTCGGGTCATGACCGGCGACGTCGTCAATCTGCGCCAGTTCCGCAAGCGCCGTGAGCGCACGGAAAAGGAAAAGCAGGCCGAGCAGAACCGCATCTCCTTCGGCCGCACCAAGGCCGAAAAGTCCCTGACAAAGGCGCTGAACGACAAGGCGGACACCCGCCTCGACCAGGGCCGCCTGGAGCGGCCGGTCGAGGGCGAAGGCGGCGACGGCAAGGACTGAGCCGCCCTCCTCAAGAAAAACGATTCCGGAACAAGGAGTTGCGGCCGCTTTCCGAATCGAAATGCCAACCGAAGCATGTCGCGCAAAGGCGCGTGGCGGCTTGCGATAACGACATGCGATTTGGGAGCGCCGCGTGTGGCGGTTTTCCGCCGGCGTCCCGCTCCATTCATAGGGCGTGCGCAATCCGCCCCAAAGTCATTCTGATCCAGAGACCGGACGATGATCCGTAAGCACTCCGCGACCCTGCACGGCCACCGCACCAGCTTCTCGCTCGAGGATGCCTTCTGGCAGGAGCTGAAGGAAATCGCCGTGGCAAGGGCGATGCCGCTTGCCCAGCTCATCGCCGAGATCGACGACCAGCGCGGCCCCGACAGCAATCTTTCCTCGGCTCTGCGTGTCTATGTGCTCGAATGGTTGAAGGCGAAGATCCTGGCGTCTTCGCCGGGCGAGGCCTGACAGCGGAAAATCGCCTGCGCGCACGGCCTGATTGTGTGCGCCCTGCAACAGCCCGGCGGGTTTTGTCCTTCACGACCCCCATCGTCGATTGAAATCAGTTGTTTTCGGGCAGACTTATATAAAAATGTCCCATAGAGAGACGGCTTGTGCTGCCGTCTCAGAGGGGAGCGTTTCATGAGTATCTCTACGCGACTGGGCCTTGCGGCCTGCCTGAGCCTGGTGCCCTTTCTGTCGGCCAATGCGGCAGACATCACACCGCTGATGGCCCCTTCGGCACCGGTCCAGGAAACCGAGAGCGGCTGGCAATTCACTTTCGCCCCCTATTTCTGGATTGCCGGGCTCTCCGGCGACACGGCACAGTTCGGCCTGCCGACCGTCCACATCGATTCCGACTTCGGCGACATCTGGAGCAATCTCGATTTCGCCGCCATGGCGATCGGCGAAGCGCGGAACGATCGCTTCAGCATCTTCACCGATCTGATCTACTCAAAGCTTTCCGGCGACGGTAAGGCGCGCGGGATTTTCACCGACACGGTGGATGTCGACTCGGAGACCTTCGTCGGCCTCGCCGCCGTCGGCTACACGGTGTTCCAGGATCAGCAATCAAACCTGGACGTGATCGGCGGCGTGAAGGTCTGGTCGGTCGATACCACCATCTCCTTCCATGGCGGTCCGCTTGACGGTGTCAGCCGCGAAGACGGCAAGACCTGGGTCGACGGCATGGTGGGCCTGCGCGGCGCCTATTATCTGACGCCGGAAATCTACCTGACCGGCTGGGGCCTCGTCGGCGGCGGCGGTGCCGACATCGACTGGGATGTGGCCCTCGGCCTCGGCTACCGCTTCAACGACACGATCTCGGCGATTGCCGGCTACCGTGCACTCGGCGTCGACTACGACAATGACGGCTTTATCTTCGACGTGGTTCAACAGGGCCCGATCCTCGGCCTTTCCATACGCTTCTGAAACGGCTTGAGCCTTCGCGCAAAAAGAACCCGGTTGCCATGCAACCGGGTTTAACGTCGTATGGCGAGATCGGTCGCAGCCTATCTGACCAGACGAATGGCACCGGGGTTGTTGATGGTGTTGTTCGCGAGCTCCGCCTTGCAATCCAGCTTGAAGCTGCTGTTGCCGATCATGGTGATCTCCTGCGCGACGATGCGCACGCATTCGCCGCCGGTGGAGCCACTGCCGGCATACTGGATCTCGCGTGATGCCGGCATGTAGATGATGCCCGCAAGCGACGAGGCGCTGTTGCCGTTGATCGTCGCGGTCGCCGTATTGTTCCGGGCGGCGACGATCGCGAAACCTGCCCAGTCCCCCGTCAGGGATGGTGTGATGTTGAAGGTCGAGCCGCCGTGAATGTCGAGTTGGGCGCCGTTCATCAGGAAGAAGGTGACCCCCTCACCCGTGAGCACCGACTGGCTGGCAAGTTTCAGGACACCACCGTCGATGATGTAGGAGCCCGGCCGCAAGAGGACCTTGCCCTTGATCTCCAGACCGCCATAGGTGCCCGGCTTCAATTCGACGGTGTAGCCGACGGGTGCGTTGTTCGGCGTTTTGCTGGTGCCATTGCAGTCGCCATTGCCGCCACCGCCGGCCACGAAGTTCTGTCCGCATCCGGCGAGGTTCACCCAGCTCCCCGTCGTCGGCATTTTCCTGAACCGGAACGGGTCGAGGATCGGCGGAACATCCTCCACCGCCTTGCCGCAGGCGAGCTCGAGATGGGCCAGCGTCGCCGATACCTTGCCGGTGGCATAAAGACACTCGGCCTTCAAGCTGGCCGAACCACTGAGATAGATCGACTGGGCATCGCTCGAATTCGACGTGATGGTACAGCCGGACGTATCGACGCTGGCACTGCCGCTCACTTCGAACGCCCGGGTTGCGGTCGGATGAAGCGCCAGAATGCACGCTTCCCTTCCCGGCATGCGCGCCGCGACGCTTGCGCGGTCGATCGTATAGGGTTGAAGGCCCCAGAAGAGCGGAGCGTATGTGAGCTCATAGGTGGCCGTCGCCGTGCTCTCCACGCCGGCCGTGCCGAAAGCGACCGTGATTGCCTGTGCCGCCGCCGGTGTCGAACTTTCCCCCGACCCGATCTCGTCGACGATCTCCGGCATGCCGAAATTGGCAAAGAAGGTATTGTTCGCCAGGTCTTTCGCCTGGGCTTCATCTTCCCCTTCTCCATAGGACTTGACCGCGGAGAAGGCGGCCGCATCGAGCGCGTCCTGCATCTTGGCGGACTCGAGATTGATGCGGGCGAGATTGATGGCGATGGAAGCAGCCGTAAACAGCGGTATCATCACCAGGGCTGTCATGACGGCGAAGTTGCCGCTTTCGTCCTCGAGCATGCGGACGAGCTTGTTCTTCCGTTTGTTTAGCATCTTGCTTCGTTGCCCCTCAACAGATCACGACGACTTCGGAGCCACATGGCCCCGAAGCAAGAGACGTCATCGATTCCAATGAGTTGGAGCTAGAAGCGGCCAATCGGCCGCGCCCCTCCCTGCGCTCCAAAACATCTTGCTAATTTAGCGAGAAAACGTAGCGAAATGGCTTCAGAAATCGTTAAACTTTGTCGAAATCGCTGCTGTGAGGGCCTTAATCCCCAGCGGCGTCCGAAAGCATCGACGAAATTCATCCGCGAGCGCATGTCCGGACATAGGAGGCCCGCCACGCAACGCCGGATTGGCGCGCGCGCAGGGGCGTGAAAGGCGCCGCCGAGGGCGCGCAGATCGGTTCGGATTTGAGCGCCGGTTACTGCACCGTGATGTCGGGCAGCACTTCGAAGTTCAGCTTCTGGCCGGCTGGCCGCCCGGCGCTGCCGCCTTGGGTATCGTCGGGCCCACTTTGCGGCGCGATCGGTTGCTGCTCCCCGCCGGCACCGCGCATGCCCCACGGCGCCTGTTGCGCCCGGCGTGCCGCTTCGGCCTGCCGTTCGGCTTCGGCCTTTCGCTCAGCCGCGGCGCGCGCTTCCAGTTCGGCTTTGACGCGGGCAGCTTCCGCAGCCCCCGCGGCACGCCGGCGTTCTTCGGCAACGGCACGTCGCCGTTCGAGGTCGCGTGCCTCCGCCTTTGCCTTGTAAAGCGCCACTTCACGGCGCAGCCGCTGTTTCTCCAGCACGTTCGCCTGCAGGATCTCCACCCGCCGGCGCTCGCGCTCGAAGGCGCGCAGCGAAAGGAAATTGGCCAGATCGGCGACGTCGAGGCTGACGCCCGGCGCCTCCATGAGGCCGGCATAGCCGATCCGCACACGCGGTTCGGCACCGGCAAGCGCCTCCTCGCCCGGGCGGAAGGTCAGGTCGATGCCGCCATCGATCCGGCCGGCCGCAAGGTCGAGTGCTGCTGCCCCCATGAAGGCGGCATTGCCATCGCCGGCCGTGACGTTCTGCACCCTCAGCACGCCGCCGGCGACGCTGAAGGGAGCCTTGACGACGCCGACCACGGATTGACCGGAGAACACGGCTGCTTCCGCCGCGCTGCGGATGCTATCGGCCGAAATCTGCGTCTTCTGGCCATCGGCGGCGGCAATCAATTGCGGCAGGGCCGCACTGTTGATGCCGTTCAGCGTCAGGCCGTTGAAGGTCGCCGTACCGGAGCCGCTGGCCGAATGCGCCATCGCCTCCGGTGTCGCGCCGGATGCTTCCAGCGCGACGGAGAGATCGAACGTTCCGGTCGCCACCGGAGCGTCGGAACGGGTCCAACCCGCCTGCGTCAGGTCACCGCCCTTGACGTCCAGGCGCGAGCGCAGGAAGCCGGAGCCGTTGGCGTTCCCGACCTGCACGCGCCCGGCGAGCTTGCCGCCCAGCCAGTCGCCGGTGGCATCGGTCAGGGAAATCTCGTCGCCCTTCCATTCCATCTTGCCGGCAAAGCTGGTGACCGCACCATAGACGCCCGGCCAGAATTTTCCCGCCTGCACGTCGAGCGCGACGTTGAGACCCGTCCAGGCCGGCTGCGCTAGGGCGCTCTTCGAGAATGCGCCGTTCGCATCCTCGACCGGGCCGAGGATCCCCTCGCCCACCCAGGCGAGGTCGAGCGTGTCGACGGTGAGCTGACCGGTGGCAGCCCCAGGTGCCTTGCGGTCCACCGTCAAGGTGCCGGTAAAGCCGTTGTTGTCCGCCTTGCCCTCGACCGCCGTCAGCGCGATCGCCTCCGGGCTTGCCGCGACGTCGGCCGATATCGTCAGCGGCAGGCCACTGCCCATCTGCGGCAGCGCCACGCCCTGCTGCAGCAGATAGGGCTCGATGTCCTGCGTCTCGAGCGTGATCTTCACCTGGCCTTCGAGGAAGTGGTCGCGCGAAAGATCGACATTGCCCTTGGCCGCCAGTGACGACTTCTCAGTGGTGAAGGTCACCGTGCCGTTTGCCTTCGAACCATCGGTACTTTGCAGCTTGACCGAGAGAATGCCGTTGGCGTCCGCATCGAACGGCAAGGGATCGAAACCGGTCTGGCCGAGAAGCAGGCGGGTTTCGGGGTTTTCGAGCGTCGCTTCCAGCAGCATCGCCTTGCCGGTCAGCGCCTGCACCATATCCGGCGCCTGGTAGCTGGCCGCGATCTTGGTGCCGTTCGCCGTGCCGAAGATGCCGAAGGTTGCCGGCGCATTGCCTTCCTTGTTGCCGGCCGTCAGCGTCACGTCGAAGGCCGTGTCGCTGTAATAGGGGCCGGCCTTGATCAATTGCCTGAGCGCCGGATGGTCGACCGCGTGCCGGCCGATCATTTCCAGGAACGGCGTGAGGTTCTTGGCGGCGAGTTTCATCTTGGCCGAGACGACGGGCTTTTCCAGATCGCCGCTGGCCCGGCCGGAGAAGGCGAGCTGGGCGCCGGCGAGCGAGCCGATCGCCACGCGCTCGGCCTGGAGCTGGCCGTTCTTCAGCGTCAGCACCGCCTGCACGTCCTTGGCTTCTTCGCCGAAGGCGGAGAACTCGTCGGCCGAAAGGTCGGCAGCGATGGCGTGCTGCAGCAGCGTATCGGTGGAGGCGTCGCCCGCCACCAGTCCGGTCAGCGCCTGAAGCGCCTCGAAATCGATGCGGTTGCCCTTGAGCTGCAGCGAGAGGTTCGGCTTCTGCTCGGCAAAGGACTGCCGTTCGAGCCGGCCCTTCAGGCTCGCCTCGCCCGCCGCCACTTCGAGGTTTTCGAACTGCTGCAGCGTATCGGTGAGGTTCACCTTGGCCGAAAAGCCGGCGGTCTTCAGCTTGCGGATCGCCGGATCGACCGAGCCCGCCAGCCAGTTCGCCAGACCGGACGGCTGGTTGGAGGCGAGCAGCAGGTCGCCGCGGAAGCTGCGCTGGCCTTTGAGGTTCAACCGGCCCTTGGCCTCGAGCTGCGTGCGGCCCGGCAGGAGCGCGACGACGTTGTCGATCACCCAGCCCGCGCCATCGGGCTGGACGTCGATGCGCACGTCGCGAACCGTCGTGTCACCGACGACGATCGCCGGCAGCTTCAGGCTGGCGCGGCCCGGCACCTGCGGAATGGGAATTTCGGCCGCAATCGTCAGCATCGCCTCCAGCCGCTGGCGCATGGAGATCGCCGGATCACGGCCGGTCTTGGCGTTGCGATTGGGACCGATCCGGCTGACGTCGATCTGCTGGCCGTCGGCGATCAGCAGGAACTTCTGATCCTTGCCGGTATCGAGCGTCGCCTCGCCGGTGACCACATAGGGATCATCCGTCGAACCGACCTCGAAGCGATAATCCGGAACGCGGATGCTTTCATTGGTAAGCTGGAAGTCACCGTTGATGCGCAACGGCGCCCGATCGTCCTCCTTGCTTTCGCCCTGCCGGTTTTCCGTCAGGGTGAAGCGGCCGCTGTAGACCGGCTTGAAATCGACGATCTTCAATGCGCCGTCGGTCTCGACGCCGAAGGGGCGCTTGTCGGGCGTTACCCGGGCCTTGAGGCTCAGCGCACCTGCTGCGTCCACTTCGTTGCTGGTGAGGGAGAAGCTGCCGGCTTCGCCGTCGAGCGCCGCCCGCCCCTCCACTTTCCACGGACCGGCGAGCGAACGGGCGGAAACATCGGCGGCAAGCCCGCTCACGCGGCGGGTGCGGCCGGTCTGCTCGTCGATGAACTCGATCTGGCCATTGCTGATCTCGACGTTTTCAAGCACGACGGTCTTGGCCGGGATAGAAGTGCGGCGGCCGCGCGCCCAGTCGAGCGTACCGTCGGGCAGCAGCCGCACCTTGGCCTTCGGCCGGTCCAGCCGCATGTCGAAGATCAGCGCCTCGCCGCTCAGGAACGGCGCCAGTTCCGCGCTCATGGAAAACTGCGCCACCTGGATCAGCGGCTCGCCGTCCTGGCTGGCGCCGACGCGCACATCGTTGAGCGTCACGGTGGGGAACGGGATCAGCCGCGCATCGACGCTGCCATGCACGACCACCGGCTTGCCCATGATGCGGCTCGCCTCGCGCTCGAACTCCTTGCGAAAATCCGTCCAGTCAATGAACCACGGGGCGATCAGCGCCGCGAAGAGCGCAACGACCACAAGTCCACCGACGGCAAGCAGAATTCGCGAAAGCACCGTGCCTACATTCCCATTCAGTTCATCGGCGCGTCCGCGCGCCGCACGTCAGTTGAGCGCCAGTGGCTCGCGCCCTGGCACTCTGGTTTGCCGCATAATTCGTTCGGGGTCGATTCCGACTTCGGAACTATGCAGTACCACACTTTGGCGCCGGCGCATTGCCCGAAAAATTGGGCCAAAACCTGACGCCCTCGCGCGGGAGCCGCTTCAGGCGAAGATCTTGCCCGGATTGAAGATATTGTCCGGATCGAGCGAACGCTTGACCTGCCGCATCAGGTCCAGCGCGTCGCCGAGCTCGGCCTCGAGAAACGGCATCTTTCCCTGGCCGATGCCGTGTTCGCCGGTACAGGTTCCATCCATTTCGAGCGCCCGGGCATTCAGCCGCTCGACGAAAGCCTCGGCCCGCGCCACGTCGGCCGCGTCCGTGTCGTCAAACAGCAAGCCGACGTGGAAGTTCCCGTCGCCCGCATGCCCGACGATCGGCGCGGTCAGGCCATGGGCGACGCTATCCTCCTGCGTCGCCGCGACGCAATCGGCGAGCCGCGATATCGGCACGCAGACATCGGTCGACAGGATCGCCGCACCCGGGATCAGGCTCTTCTGCGCCCAATAGGCATTGTGCCTGGCCTTCCAGAGCCGCGCCCGCTCCTCCGGATTGGTCGTCCACTGGAAGCCGGTCGAGCCGAACTCCGACGCGATCTCGCCGAACTGGCGTGACTGCAGCTCGACGCTTTCGGCGCTGCCGTGAAACTCGACGAAGAGCGTCGGCGTCTCGGCATAGGAGAGGCCGGAATAGCCGTTGCAGGCCTTCATCTGCAGCGCATCGAGAAGCTCGATGCGCGCCACCGGAATGCCCGACTGGATGGTGAGGATCACCGCGTTGCAGGCGTCTTCGATCGTCGGGAACGGGCAGACGCCGCCGGAAATCACCTCCGGGATACCCTGCAGCCGGAGCGTGATCGAGGTGATGATGCCGAGCGTGCCTTCCGCGCCAACGAAAAGCCGCGTCAGGTCGTAGCCCGCCGAAGACTTGCGTGCCCGGTGGGCGGTGCGGATCTCGCGTCCGTCGGCCGTCACCACCGTCAGCGCCAGCACGTTGTCCTTCATCGTGCCGTAGCGCACCGCATTGGTGCCCGAAGCCCGCGTCGAGGCCATGCCGCCGATCGAGGCGTTGGCGCCGGGGTCGATCGGGAAGAACAGGCCGGTGTCGCGCAGATAGGTGTTGAGCTCCTCGCGGGTGATGCCCGGCTCGACCCGGCAGTCGAGATCCTCGGCATTGACCTCCAGCACCCTGTTCATGCGGGCGAGATCGACCGAGATGCCGCCATGCGGCGCATTGATATGGCCCTCGAGCGACGACCCGGTGCCGAAGGGGATCAGCGGCGCCTTGTGCCGGGCGGCGATCTGAACGATCTCGCGCACCTCTTCGGCGCTTTCGGCAAACACCACCGCATCGGGAAGCTGCGCCGGAATGTAGGTGGTGGTGTGGGCATGCTGGGCGCGGATCGCCTCGCCCGTCTGCAGCCGGTCGCCGAAGCGGGCGGCCAATTCCTGCTTCGCCGCCGAAATGCCGGCCTCGTTCCTCACGCCAGCCCTGATTGCCTTCAATGCCACGGAAAACGCCCTTCCTGTTGCATACGCTGCCCTCCCGAAGCGATGCCTCGGAAGCGCAGTCATTTCAAGGCGCTACTGTGCAAATCGGAATCACTTTGTCCAGACGCTCGCGCCCTTGACCGTCAGGCTAACGCAGGAAAACGCCTGACGTGAGACCGGAGCGTCACAAGACCGTATCAGAGCGGGGAAAACAGCCGATTTTTCAACGCGGCAGATGCCTCAGCGCCGCCACGCAAAGGAGGTAGAGCGCGATGCCTGCAATCCACACCCAGCCGTCCCAGGCGGCGAGCGTCGGCGAATAGAGGTCGATGGGAGCAGCGGGCCGACAATTGACGCCAGGCTGGCGTTCGACCCGGCGCAACAGAACCGAAAGCGATTCGATTTCAAGGCGCTGCCAGCGAAATCGGAATCAGTTTCAAAGCGTCTGGGTCCACCTATGAGGGCGAGAGCGCAGAAAACACCTGCTCAAATTGCCGGCGTTGGATTATCATGTTGGCGTGAAGGGAGAGAGGCAATGCTGGGTCTGCTCGCTTTGCTTACCGCGTCGATCTTTTTCGGCGCCGCCATCTACATCAATCTCGCCGAACAGCCCGCAAGGCTCCATCTCGACGATCGCGCCGCATTGGCGCAATGGGTTCCTTCCTACCGCCGCGCCTTCGAGATGCAGGCGACACTCGCCCTCATCTCGGGCCTGCTCGGCGCCGCCGCCTGGGGAAGAACCGGCCATGTGCTCTGGGGCCTGGGTGCCGCCATCATCATCCTGAACTGGCCCTATACGCTGTTCTTCGTGATGCCGGTCAATCGCAAGCTGGAGGCAACGCGGCCGGATGAGACCGGCGAGGAAAGCCGCAGCCTGCTCAAGCGCTGGGGCAGGCTCCATGCCGGACGAAGCGCGCTCGGTGGCCTGGCGGCAGCGATCTTTCTCATTGCCGCCGGGCTCGAAATGTAGCGTGGAAGAGGCCAACGGCGTTCGCTGGCCTCTACAGTCCCGCGCGTCCTATCGGACGCACAAGGTCGCCGTAGCACCTTGTATTTTGCAGTAGCTCAGTGCGCCTCGAGCGCCGCTGCAGCTTCCATTTCCTCATGCAGTTTCCGCTCCTCGTCCGCATGCGGCTTGGTGAAGCGGGCGATCACCAGGTAGGCGACCGGCGTCAGGTAGAGCGTGACGATCACCGCCAGCCCGAGCCCACCGACCAGCACCCAGCCGAGCGCGATGCGCGCTTCCGCGCCCGCGCCGCTCGCCAGCACCAGCGGCACCGCGCCGACGATGGTGGCGATCATCGTCATCATCACGGGGCGGAGGCGAATATTGGCGGCGTTCTCGATCGCCGAGCGCACGTCCTGGCCGCGATCGCGCAACTGGTTGGCAAATTCGACGATCAGGATGCCGTTCTTCGCCATGATGCCGACGAGCATGACCAGGCCGATCTGGCTGTAGATGTTCAGCGTGTTGCCGGTCATGATCATCGCGAAGACCGCGCAGGCGAGCCCAAGCGGCACCGTCGACATGATGATGAGGCCGCTGACGAAGCTTTCGAACTGCGCCGCCAGCACCAGGAAGATGATGACGAGGGCGAAGCCGAAGGTGACGAAGAGGCCATTGGTGTTTTCGTTGAGCGTCGCCGCTTCCGCGAGCGGCATGATGCGCGACCCCGGCGGCAAGAGCGGCTCGGCCATTTGCTCGACCATGGTCAGCGCCTCGCCGAGCGCCAGGTCCGATTTGAGGCCGGCCGAGAGCGACACGGCGCGAAGCTGCGATTCCCGCGAGAGCTGCGGCGCCACCGCCATTTCCTCGACGCTGGCGATCGTCGACATCGGCACGATCTTGCCGTCTCCGGCCTTCAGGAAGATGTTCTGCAGATCCGTCGGGTCGTTGACCGGATTGGTCGAGGATAAGAGCTTCACCGGATAGGATTCGCCATCGACATAGACGTCGACGACACTGTTTCCGTCGAGCATCGCCTGCAGCGCCCAGGCGAGGCCGCCGATGTCGACGCCCATGTCGGAAGCGCGCTCGCGGTCGATGGTGATCGAGAGCTGCGCCTGGTTGGCCTCGTAATTGAGGCGGACGTTCTCGAAGCGGCCGCTGTCCTCCATCTGGCGCACCAGCTTCGCCGCCGCGTCGCCGAGCTTGTTGTAGTCGTTGCCGACCAGCGCCACCTGCAGGCCGCTGCCGGCGCCGCGAATGCCGAGACTGTTCGGCTGCATGGCGAAGACGCGGACCGAGGGGATGCGCGCCGTCACCTTGTTGATGTCGGCGACGATCTCCTGCTGGGTGCGGTCACGCTTTTCCCAAGAGGCGAGCGTCAGCACCATGAAGCCGCTGTTGACCGAACCGCCCTGGCCCGAGATCGAAAAGATGTTGTCGATCTCGCCGGATTTGACCAGCGGCTGCAGGCCGTCCTCGATGCGGCGCATCTGGGATTGGGCGTATTCGAGCGAGACGCCCTGCGGCGCGTTGATCCGCATCATCACCTGCGAGCGGTCCTCGCTCGGCGTCAGTTCCGATTTCAGCGTCAGGAAGCCGGCCGCGCCCATGGCGGTGAAGAAGGCGGCAACGACGAAAACAATCAGCGGCGAGTTGAGGCAGGCGCGAAGCGTCACCCGGTAGAAACCGGCAGCCCGTGCCCCGAACCGCGCCATCGGCCCCGGCACCGTGTGCGCTTCCTTCGTCAGCATGCGCGAGGCGAGCATCGGGCAGAGCGTCAGCGACACGAAGGAGGAAAGCAGGATCGAGAAGGCCAGCACGAAGCCGAATTCACGGAAGAGACCGCCCGTCTGCCCCGGCAGAAAGGAGAGCGGCACGAAGACTGCGGCAAGCGTCGCCGTCGTCGCCAGCACCGCGAAGAACACCTCGAGCGTGCCGTGCACCGCAGCCGCCCGCGGGCCGAGCCCTTCGGCGCGCCGCCGCACGATGTTTTCGAGCACCACGATCGCGTCGTCGACGACGAGCCCCGTTGCCAGCACGATCGCCAGCAGCGTCAGGATGTTGATCGAGAAGCCCGCGAGATAGATCGCCGCCACCGTGCCGATCAGCGCGATCGGCATGCTGATCGTCGGGATCAGCGTCGCCCGCCAGTCGAGCAGGAACAGGTAGATGACCAAGGTCACGATGAAGACGGCGACAACCAGCGCAATCTCCACCTCGTGGATGGCGCCGTTGATGAAGACGGCATCGTCGCTGGTGATCCGGAGCTGCGTGCCCTCGGGCAGGATCTCACTCTGGATCGTATCGACGACCTTGCGGACGCCCTCGGAGATATCGACGGTATTCGATTGCGCCTGACGGACGATGCCGAGGCCGATGCCCTGGCGGCCGTTGGAGCGCAGCGCCGTCGTCCCCGTGTCCGGACCGAGCGTCACGGTGGCGACGTCGCGCAGCCGCACATTGTTGACGAGGATAAGGTTCTCGAACTGCTCCGGCGTCTGCAGGTCGGCGGTGGCGCGCACCGAGATGTCCTGGCTGGCGCTGGTCAGCTTGCCCGCCGGCACGTCATAGGAGGCGTTGGCGAGCGCCGTGCGCAGGTTTGCCACCGTCACCCCGCGCCCGGCGAGCTTCGCCTGGTCGAGGTCGATGCGGAAGATCTTCTCCTGGTCGCCATAGACCGCGACGTCGGCGACGCCTTCCACCGCCGCCAGCCGGTCGCTGATCTCGTTTTCGACGAGCAGCGTCATGTCTTCCATGCTCATCGTGTCGGAGGTCAGCGCCAGTCGCATGATCGGCTGGCTGTCGGCGTCGGCCTTCACAATGCTCGGCTCGTCGACATCATCGGGCAACTGGTTGCGCACCCGGCCGAGCGCATCGCGAATGTCGTTGGCGGCCTGGCCGATATCGGTGGTGTCAGAGAACTGCAGCGTCACGCGGCTGCGGCCGAAGGTCGAGGTCGAGGAGATGTCGCGGATGCCCTGCACGCGCGAGACCGCCCCCTCGACGACCGACGTCACCTCGCGGTCCATGGTTTCCGGTGCCGCACCGTCGAGCGTAGTAGTCACCGAGATAACCGGCTGGTCGACCTGCGGCAATTCGCGGATCTCGATGCCGTTCCAGGCGGCAAGGCCGGCCACGACGATCAGGGTATTCACCACCAGCGCAAAGATCGGCCGGCGGATGAAAAGCGCGGTGAAGCCGGTCTTGCCGCGTTCGCGGGCGGACGCTTTGCTGTGCCCTTCGCCGCCGCTCACTTCGTTTCCTCCGCAACCTTCTGGGCGGCATCCTGCTTGCGCTCGCGGCCGGCGATGCGGACTTCGCCGCCATTGCGCAGGCGCTGCACGCCTTCGGTCACGATCTCGTCGCCCTCGGAAAGCGCGGCATCGACCAGCACCTTGTCCGGATTGCGCTGGATGATCTTCACCGGCACCTTCTCGCTCCTGTCGCCGACAACGCGCCAGATGTAGGAGCCTTCCGAGCTCCACTGGATCGCCAGCGGATCGACTGTCGGATAGGTGTCGCCGTCAAAGGCCATGGTGACGGAGAAGGACATGCCGGCCCGAAGCGTATCCTCGGGGTTTTCGAGCCGTGCGCGCACGCGGAGCGTCCGGCTTGCCTGGTCCAGCCGGTTGTCGATCGCGTGGATCGCGCCGTCGAGCTGATTGCCCGGCTGGGCGATGGCAAAGGCGGTGACCGGCTGGCCGACGGTGATCTTGCTGGCGAAGCGCTCCGGCACCCAGAAATCGACGAGGATCTCCGAGCGATCGTCGACGACGGCGATCGGCGTCGTCGTGGTGACGTAGTCGCCGACATTGACGGTGATGATGCCGACGACGCCCTTGGAGGGAGCGACGATATCGCGGCGCTTCAGGTCAAGCTCGGCAGTCTTCAGCGCCAGTTCCGCCGTCTGCAGCGCGATTTCGGCATCGCGCACGTCCACAGCGGTCACCGCCCGCGCGGTGCTGAGATTGCGATAGCGTTCCATCTTTTCACGCGCGCTGTCGCGCGTCAGCCGCGCCTGGTCGGCGGCGATCTTCTGGTCGTCGCTGTCGAGCCGGGCAATCACCTGGCCCTCCGCCACCTTGTCGCCGGAGCGCACGAGGATTTCGGTGAGATTGCCGGTCGCCGTCGGCGTGACGCTGACGGAATGGATTGCCTCGCCGTTGCCGATGGCGTTCAGCCGGTCGTTGACGACAGCGGTTGCCGAGGGGCGAACCATCACCAGGATCGCACCACCGCCCTGGCCGCGCCCGCTATTGCGTTCGCCGCCCTGGCCGCCGCCCGTCTGTGGCTTTGACAGGGCATCGATCAGCGGGTGAGAAACGCCGATGGCGGCGAGCGTTTCACCCGCGCCAGGCACGAACCGCACCCAGACGGTCACGCCCACGAGAAGCACAGCGGCGCTCACCGCAAGCTGTTTCCAAACCCGCATTCAAATCTCCAGATAAAGCAAAAAACACGCCCCAGCGCGGCACGTCCGGCGGTTCGTTCCGATTGCGCGGAGTATCCCTGTTCGCGCGCGTCGGGGCAATGACGGAATGGCATCATTACGCAATTGTAATAAAAGCGAATTTGGTGGCGGCATGATGACGCGCGAGTGGTCTCCACCGTGAAGCGCAATTTGCTGCATGAGCCGGCATTTACAGCGGCTTCGACTGCGCTATCCTGCAACCGCCGGCCGCTTTTTCCGAGCGGTTTCGCCCGCTGGTTTTTTCAGTTTCTTGAAGGGGAGCTAGAACGATGTGCGATGCCTGTGTGATGGAAACGGTGAAGGAGCGCATGCTCTCGCGCCGCAGCTTCTTCAAAGCCGCTGCCGTTGGAACCGCCGGCCTCGCCGCCGCGAGCACCGGCATTGCGCCCCCGGCCTTGGCGCAGGGACATGCAAGCGTCACCGATCTCACCCATGAACTGCATGAGGATTTCCCGACCTTCTTCGGCCAACAGCAGTTCTTCCGCGAACAGAAGTTCAACTACGCCAAGGACAAGTTCAACCTGTTCGAACTGCGGGTGAACGAACACACGGGCACCCATGTCGACGCGCCCCTGCACTTTTCTGCCGACGGCCTTTCCGTCGCCGAACTGCCGGTGGAGAAGCTCGTCGTGCCGCTTTGCATCATCGATATCCGCGAAAAGGCATCCGGTGACGCAGACGCGCAGGTGACGCCCGACGATCTCAAGACCTGGATCGCCGCCAATGGCGAGATCCCGGAAAACGCCTGCGTCGCCATGCTCTCGGGCTGGGGCGCGCATGTGGGCACGGAGAAATTCCGCAATGCCGATGGCGGCGGCAAGCTGCATTTTCCCGGCTTTCACGTCGAGGCCGCGAAATATCTCATCGAAGAGAGCAAGGCCGCCGGCATCGCCGTCGATACGCTTTCGCTGGACCACGGCCCCTCGCCCGATTTCGCCACGCATTATGCCTGGCTGCCCGAGGGCCGCTGGGGCCTCGAGGCCGCCGCCAATCTCGACAAGCTGCCGGCGAAGGGCGCGACGCTCATCCTCGGTGCGCCGAAGCACCGCGGCGGCACCGGCGGCCCGGCGCGCGTCTTTGCCCTTGCTTGATCCCCACTCATCAATCCGGCGGCGCAAGGCCGCCGGCAACCGCCACGCAGGGAAGCCCATGAGCACCGTTACTCCGCCGAAGAACCCGGAAGAGAACCCACGCGTCAAGGCCGTGTTCGACGATATCCGCGCCACGCGCAAATCCGATTTCATCAACAATATGTGGCTGTGGCTCGCCTTCGACCCGGATCTGCTGGAGCAGACCTGGCGCGACGTCAAGGCTGTGATGGCGGAACCGTCAGCCCTCGATCCGCTGGTGAAGGAGATGCTCTATATCGCCGTCTCCGTCACCAATGGCTGCGACTACTGCGCCCATTCCCATACGGCCGCAGCGAAGGCGAAAGGCATGAGCGATGCCCAGCACGCGGATCTGCTCCGGGTGATCTCGCTCGCCGCCCGCACCAACCAGCTTGCCACCGCGCTGCAGGTGCCGGTCGATGCCGTCTTCGATAAAACATCCGACTAAAAGGATGTCGCGCAAAGTGTGCAGCGGTTTTGCGATAACGACATGCGAGAGACGAAACAGCGTCCGAGAATAAGCGGTCTCGAAATCGCCTGTCTTTCCACAGGCTTGGTGCGCCCGGCGCAGAAAACGGAATAAAAGAAGAACATCCTTTCTGGCCTTTCCCCACCGAATCACTACATTGAGCCGCATGATGAGTGGTTTCGACGACATTCCTTTCTTCGACGAGGAGCCGGCGCCGCGCAAGCAGCCGCCAGCCACCGGAGGTATCCCAGCCACCGGCGGCATCGCCGCGCGCGCCATGGCGGCGCGTGATCGCGCCCAGCCGCGCCCGGATTATCTCTCAGGTCTCAATCCGGAACAGTCGGAAGCGGTCGAAACCCTTGATGGTCCGGTGCTCGTGCTCGCCGGTGCCGGCACCGGCAAGACCCGCGTGCTCACCACCCGCATTGCCCATATCCTTTCCACCGGCCGCGCCTTCCCCTCGCAGATCCTGGCCGTGACCTTCACCAACAAGGCGGCGCGCGAGATGAAGGAGCGTATCGGCGTGCTCGTTGGCCATGCGGTCGAAGGCATGCCCTGGCTCGGCACCTTCCACTCGATCGGCGTCAAGCTGCTCCGCCGCCACGCCGAGCTCGTTGGCCTGCGTTCCGATTTCACCATTCTCGACACCGACGACGTGGTGCGGCTGATCAAGCAGCTCATCCAGGCCGAAGGCATCGACGACAAGCGCTGGCCGGCCAAGCAATTCGCCCGCATGATCGACGGCTGGAAGAACAAGGGGCTCGATCCCGCCCAGATCCCCGAGGGTGACGCTCGCGCCTTTGCCAACGGCAAGGGCCGCGAGCTCTACGCCGCCTACCAGAACCGGCTGTTGACGCTGAACGCCTGCGACTTCGGCGACCTTCTCCTGCACCCTATCCGCATCTTCCGCATGCATGCGGATGTGCTGAAGGACTATCACGACAAGTTCCGCTACATCCTCGTCGACGAGTACCAGGACACCAACACGGCACAGTACATGTGGCTGCGGCTCTTGGCGCAGCGGCCAGGCCGCAAGCCAATCTCCCCCCTTGTGGGGGAGATGCCCGGCAGGGCAGAGGGGGGTATCCCCACAGGCACCGGCGCGAAAACACCCCCGTCTGTCGGCTCCGCCGACATCTCCCCCACAAGGGGGGAGATCAAGGGCGGCAGCGTCAACATCTGTTGCGTCGGCGACGACGACCAGTCGATCTATGGCTGGCGCGGCGCCGAGGTGGACAACATCCTGCGCTTCGAGAAGGATTTCCCGGGCGCCAAGGTCATCAAGCTCGAGCGCAACTATCGCTCGACCGAGCATATCCTCGGTGCCGCCGGTCACCTGATCGCCCACAATGAGGGCCGCCTTGGCAAGACGCTCTTCACCGACCGCACCAATCCGGATGACGAGAAGGTGCAGGTGCATGCAGCCTGGGATTCCGAAGAGGAAGCCCGCGCCGTCGGCGAGGAGATCGAGCAGCTTCAGCGTCAGAAGCACAATCTGAACGACATGGCGATCCTGGTGCGCGCCTCGTTCCAGATGCGCGAATTCGAAGACCGCTTCGTCACGCTCGGCCTCAACTACCGCGTCATCGGCGGTCCGCGCTTCTACGAGCGCCTCGAAATCCGCGACGCCATGGCCTATTTCCGCCTCGTCTGCCAGCCGGCCGACGACCTCGCCTTCGAGCGCATCATCAACACGCCGAAGCGCGGCCTGGGCGACACCACCGTGCGCACGCTGCACGACTATGCCCGCGCCCGCGATATCCCGATGCTCGCGGCGGCCTCGGAGATCATCGAGACCGACGAGCTGAAGCCGAAGGCGCGCAAGGCCCTCTTTGATGTCGTCACCGATTTCCGCCGCTGGCAGAGCCTGCTGGAGACGACTGTGCATACCGAGCTTGCCGAGCAGATCCTCGACGAGAGCGGCTACACCGCCATGTGGCAGGCCGACAAGACGGCCGAAGCCCCGGGACGGCTGGAAAACCTGAAGGAACTCATCCGCTCGATGGAAGCCTTCGAGTCGATGCGCGGCTTCCTCGAGCATGTCGCCCTCGTCATGGACGCCGAGCAGAACGAGGACCTCGACGCCGTCTCGATCATGACGCTGCACTCGGCCAAGGGTCTGGAGTTCGACACGGTCTTCCTGCCCGGCTGGGAGGAAGGCCTCTTCCCGCACCAGCGCGCGCTCGACGAAGGCGGCCGCGCCGGCCTGGAGGAAGAGCGCCGCCTCGCCTATGTCGGCATCACCCGCGCCAAGCACCGCTGCCACATCTGGTTCGTCTCCAACCGCCGCATACACGGCCTCTGGCAGTCAACCATGCCCTCGCGCTTCCTCGACGAGCTGCCGCTCGCCCATGTCGACGTGGCCGAGAACGAGCAGTCCTATGGCGGCTATGGCCGCGGCGGTTACGGCCAGTCGCGCTTCGACAAGGCCGATCCGTTCCAGAACTCCTACGCGACCCCCGGCTGGAAGCGCGCCCAGCAGCACCGCTCCGACGCCACCCGCGACAACTGGGGCACCCGCTCCGGCCACGCGGTCGAGCGCATCGGCTACGGCGAAAGCGGCCCGCGCGGCCGCACCATCGACGGCGAGCTGGTGGCGAAATCGACGACTGCCGAACCCTCCCGCTTCTCGGTCGGTGACCGCGTCTTCCACATGAAGTTCGGCAACGGCAACATCGCCGCGATCGAAGGCAACAAACTCACCATCGACTTCGACCGCGCCGGCCAGAAGCGCGTGCTGGATGGGTTTGTGGAGAAGGTGTGAGGCGGGCTCGGCCAGCGGCATGGCCCTTCACCACGCCAGCCGACCACCGGGTACCTCAATCGCGAGAGGCAAGACAGGGGTCGAGCACCACGTGCCTTTCGTCCTCGATCCGCATGGCGCCGCGAATTGTCGCCTGTTCGCCCACCTTCAAACCGTTGTCGGAATAGGTAACACACATCACCCGGATACCCGGGTCGGAGCAGATGGCGAGATACCAGAGCACCTGATCCGTCTCGACGAGGGTGAGCGGCCCGGTAGCCCAAAGGTCTACGCGCCCATCAGGTAGTTTGAAATCGCGGAGCGTTTCGGCAAGCTGTTCGCAGCTTGCGACCTCGGCCGGCGTCTCCTCCGCCCCGGCAAGGCCGCGCCGTCCGACAATGGTGTCTCCCCCGGCCATCGCAGGCGCAGCCATGGTTCCCGCAAGAAGACCAATCACGAAGAGGGCGCGGCCCCCTCTGCGGACCCGATCGCCGCCTGTCGCGCCTGATGAGGTCGCGCTACCTCGCCGTTTTTCGTCCATGGGCAACATCGTCCTCCTTGCGAAACGCCGGGACGGCGCCTCGTACACTATGAGCGTCGGAAAATTGTCAGACCTGCAGAGGCCCGACAAACGACGAATGCAACGGCGAGACATGAGAAAAATTTGGACCGGCGTCTCGGGAGCGGGTCCCAACCGAAGCCCTGCCCGCGCGCCCCCCCGTTGACCGTGCAACCGACGGTCTCATGGCGTCGCCCGGTGAAGTGCAATAATAATTGCAGGCACAATTCTCGCGTTTAAACGAAACCTGCTGCATGTCTCCTTAAATCGACCTCGATTTAAGGGCGAAGACACGCAGCAAATCAAAGTGCTACAGCGGCCTTTGCGCGTCTGATAAGACGCGCGGCGCTGTAGTACCGATCTCCCTCGACGCGAAGTGGATGGAGACATGTCCTGGACAAAAGCCGTTCGCAGCCTGCTGGAGCTGGGCGCCTCAAACGCTGCCGAGGGTGACCGCGAAGGCATTCTCGTCGCGAATGTCGCGGCGTGCGTGATCGTCGTCACCACGACGACGTTCGCACTGATCTATGCTCTCTACGGCGAGCCAAGCTTGGTGCCGCTCGTCTATGCCAATCTCGCTCTGGCAGCGGCCGCTGCACTGACGCCGTTCTTTCATCGCTTCGGGCGTATCGCGTCGGGGCTTTGGGAATTCGGGATCTGCATCGTGATCCTGGTGTGGATCGCCTCCTATGTCGGCCGGGACTCCGGCGTCCTGTTGACCCTGCTCGGCGTGACGCCGGTCGCCTTCGCGATCCTTGGATTTGAGAATATCGCCCTGGTGGCGGTCTTGAGCGCCGCGGCGACGATCACCGTCATCGCCGCATCCATCGCCTTCCCGGAGGCGCGGTCAGGCGTCTACGACGCCAACGGCTTCCTGCAGCTCCTCTATTCCTCCTCGATCGTCACCCTCACGCTCTTGTCCTTCGCCACGATCTATTACGCCTTCCACCTGGCGAGAGAAGCGCAAGGGCGGCTCGCCCGTCTGATGGCATCGATCATGCCGGACGAGATCGTGGCACGCCTCCTCAGAAATGAACGGGAAACGATCATCGACGAATTCGAGCACGCGACCGTGGTCCTGACCGACATCGTCCAGTTCGTGAACCTGTCAAATGGCTTGGGACCGGAAAGGACCGTGAGCCTGCTCAACGAGCTCTTCGGCGCGTTCGATCGCCTGGCGGCGAATCTCGGTGTCGAAAAGATCAAGACGATTGGCGATGCCTATCTCGCCGTGGCTGGCGTGCCCAGGCGGCATCCGGCTCCCGAGAAGGCGGCGGCGGCGTTCGGCTTCGGCGCCATCGCCGCCGCCCGCGAGATCGGTGAGCGCTATGGCGTCGTCGTGACGCTGCGCGCGGGCATGGCGTCGGGATCGGTAACGGCCGGCGTGCTTGGGCGAACGAAATACGCCTATGACGTCTGGGGCGCGCCGGTGAACCTTGCGGCGCGCCTGGAAGCGGTCGGCAAGCCCGACTGCATCACGACGACCGCAGAGGTCAGGCAGCGATTAAACGGTCATTTCCAGTTCGTCTGCTCCGGCCACGAAGACATCAAGGGTTTCGGCCCGATCGAAATCTGGACCATGCAGTCGCCGAGCCGCGATACCAGCGAGGTCGAAAGCAGGACGCCGGCGGAAACGTGACGTGCGAACACCGGACCAGTGACGTCTCAAACCGCCTTGCGATACACCAGAAACCCCGACTTCTCCGCCACCTTGTCATAGAGCGCCATCGCCGTCTCGTTGGTCTCGTGCGTCATCCAGTAGACGCGCGGCGCGCCGACGGCCCGTGCCGCCTCGTAGACACCCTCGATCAGCGCCCGGCCGACACCCTTGCCGCGCGCCTCGGCGTTGGTGAAGAGATCCTGCAGGTAGCAGTTCGGCTGGATCATCGTCGTGCTGCGGTGAAAGAGGTAATGGGTAAGCCCGATCAGCCGCCCCTCCCTCTCGGCCACCAGCGCATGCACAGGCTCATAGGCGTCGAAGAAGCGCGACCAGGTCATGGCGGTAATCGCGGGATCGAGCGCGGTTTCGCCGGAGCGACCGTAAAAGGCGTTGTAGCCGTCCCAGAGCGGCAGCCATTGGGGGTAGTCGGTCTTTTCAAGCGGGCGGATGTGAAGATTGTGGGTCATTATCGGTCCTGTGATCGATTGGATGGACGGGTATTGCCGCCCTAACGCTTGCTCATCGCTGATGTAATCGCCTGAACGTCGGTCATGATCGCATCGCCCATGAAGACGATGTTCTCCATCGAGCGTTCGCCCGCTTCGTGGTGCCCCGCCCCGCAGGCGTCGCGCACGACGATGGGCACGAGGCCGAGATCGGTGGCATGGCGCACGGTCGGGTCGATGCCGATCTCGGTGGCAATGCCGCAGATCGCAAAGGAGGTGAGCCCGAGATCGCGCAGGATCATGGCGAGCGGCGTGCCCTCGAAGGCCGAGAAGGTGATCTTGTCGAGGATCGCCTCGTCCTCGCGCGGCTGCAACTCCGGCACGAGTTCGAAGCCCGGCGTGCCGCGCAGAAACCAGGGATGCACCGCATCCGGGTCATCCGTCCGCTGCCATGCCATCGCCTGACGCATCTGGAAGGCGCCCATCAGCGGCTTCGGCATCGACAGGTGTCGCATGAAGATCACCGGAAAGCCGCCTGCCCGTGCCGCCTCCAGCACCTTCAGCACCTTTTGGGTGATTTCGGCGCCGTTTTTCATCTGCCTGGTAATGCCCACCTGCATGTCGTAGACGACCAGCGCCATGCGCCCAGGACGGCAGAAGTCCTCGAGCGTCTTTCCAATTTCCAGCTTCGCGGCCATAGCCTCTCCTCGGGGTCGCCTCCTCCGGCGCCCACTCCGCCAACATCTCGCGCCGGGAATGTGGCGCTTGAGGCCCGCCGTTGCAATATGGCCCAGTGCGCTTCATGCAACTATTCGGACGGGTTGCAGCAATTGCAACAACCGACCCGCCATTATTTCCGGCGGCCGCTTCACCCCTCGTCCTCCCGCCGTGCCTTCTTCATCAAGGCGATCACCTCCTCGTCGCTCGTCTGCTCGAAGTCGTGATAGTGCAGGCCGACGGCGCGAAATGCGGAAGGGGTGGCGAGGCAGATGACGCGGTCGACCGACTTGCGGAGGTCTGCGAGTTCGCCTTTCGGCGCCACCGGGACGGCAAGGATGAGGCGGCGTGGGTTTGCCCGGCGCAATGCCCTGATCGCCGCACGCACGGTACCCCCGGTCGCAATCCCGTCGTCGACGAGGATCACGTCGCGATCCCTGGGCGAGATCGGTGCGCGATCGCCGAAATAGAGCGCGCGGCGCCGCAGGATCTCGGCACGCTGGCGCTCGGTTTCCGCTTCCACATAGCCCCTTGCCGGGCGCACGAGCCGCATCGCCTGACGGTTGAGAACCAATTCCGGCTCCTCGCCGTCGACCAGCGCGCCGAGCCCGAATTCCGCGTGCCCGGGCGCGCCGATCTTGCGCACGATCAGGACGTCGAGCGGTGCGCCGATGCGACTTGCGATCTCATAGGCGACCGGCACGCCGCCCCGCGGCAGCGCCATCACCAGCGGATCGGTAAGCGTCTCGTCTGCGATCGACTCGGCGAGCTGCCGTCCGGCATCCGCCCTGTTCTCGAAGAGCCATGTTCCCGTAAACACCTCATCTCTCCCAGGTTCGCCGTCGCCCCGGTGGATCCGGTCCACCGCACGCGGAGGGATTGGCCCGCAGACACGGAATGAGGAAGGGCCCGGTCGGGTTCCGCCCACCTCCAGCGTTTCCGTCAGCCCGGCCTTTCCGTCGCTTCGCGTGGCCCGTGCGCCGGCCGGAGGAAATCTTTGCATCCATCCATCTGGTGCGGCCCGAAGACCCCGCACAATCCACCATCTACCGGTTGCCCGAGCGCTGATGTGAACAACCGTGCCAATACCGGCCAATCGGTAAAATTGCATCGGAATTCGCCGGCTTTCGTTAAGGCGCCCTCGCTACCAATTGGCCTTGCATATCTGGCTGAGACGCAAGCCGCCTTTGTTGATTTTAGCACGACAGGCCGTTTCGAAATGAGCTTTCTCCCTGCCATATCGATCATCGCCCTCCTGGCGATGCTCCCGGTCCTGATTTCGCTGCGGGCCTCGATGGTCGAGGGCGGCACGGACTTCGCCGCGGCGAGTGCGGTGGCAAGCATCTCGACCGTGTTCATGATGCTCTCCGAGTTTCCGGCACTCCAGCAGCTGTCCGTGATCGGCCTCGTGTTCCTGGCCGGCGCCTGCCTCTTCGTGCTTTCCGGCTTTCACCGCGCGCTCGGCGTTCACAGACGCACTTCGACGTCCCTTGTCGCGGCTGCGTCGATGGCGTTCGTCGCGCTGTCTACTGCCGCATTCGGCGCGCAGAGCACGACCTTGCATGCCCTTTCCGTCATCGGCATCGCCGCCGCCTTCGTGCTGATCATCGCCGTCTGCTCGCAGCACCGACGCCAGGCACCGGGGCCGGTGGAGCGGCTCTGCGTCATCGCCTGCGCGGCCACCGGCTGCTCGACCCTGCTTGCAGTCGTCGTGCTCTCGCCCGCCGCCCACGCGGCCGCAGCGGTCCCGCCTGCACCCGCCGGCTGGGATTTCGCCTGTGCCGTCATGCGCTACTTCTATCTGCCGGTGCTGTTCCTGGGCGTGATCCTGATGATCCAGAACCGGGTGATCACCGATCTCAAGACGGCGATCGCGCGCGACGAGCTGACGGGGGTTCTGTCACGGCGCGCCCTGCTCGATCTTGGCCAGCGCGCCTTGACCGCCAGCCTTGCACGGCAACAGCCGCTGTCCTTCCTGCTGCTCGATCTCGATTACTTCAAGAAGATCAACGATCGCTATGGCCACGCGGTCGGCGATGCCGCCCTCGGCCACTTCGCCGGCACCGTCGCCACCTGTCTCACCGGCCGCGGCATGCTGGGGCGCATCGGCGGCGAAGAATTCGGCATTGTGCTGCCCAACCACACGGAAGATGCGGCCTTTACGCTCGCCGAGGAGATCGGCCGCGTGGTGCGCGACACGCCGATCGGCCGCTTCGATCGGCCGATCCGGCTGACGGTGAGCATCGGCCTCGCCGAAGCCGTTCCCGGCGACACGATCAGCGACATCATGATCCGCGCCGACATGGCGCTCTACGACGCCAAGGCCGACGGGCGCGACCGCTGCACGATCGCCGGCCGCTTCCAGCCCGACGCAAGCGCGCGGGCGCTCGCGGCCGCAGCCGCGCAACTGCGCGCCGCCGACAGCAGAAGCTTCGAGCCGAGGCTGCTGCGCGATACCGGCTGACCGGCAGGACAATCGTCTTGTAAAGCCGCGTCCCGAACCTATGTGAGCTTGGCCAAGTGCATGTCCCGTTGAACTCGACCGGTTCATGGAGGAACGTGCAGCCAGTCAAAAACGCCACGGCGGCCTCGCGTCTCAATGACGTGCGCCGCTGCAGGAGGACATCCATGTCGCGTACTGTTCGCGCTCTTTTCGTTGCCGGTCTCGCCACCTTTACAGCGACCGCCCTGCCCGCCCGCGCCGAAACGGTCGGCGAGGTCGGCGTCGACTGGCTCGGAAACGACATCATGATCGATGCCGTCACCGATCCGAAGATCAAGGGCGTCACCTGCCACGTCACCTATTTCGACCGCAGCGTCATCGACCGGCTGAAGAATGGCAACTGGTTCGAGGACCCGTCGAACAATTCCATCGCCTGCCGCCAGACCGGCCCGATCGAGATCGGCGACATCGATCTTTCAAAGGACGGCGAGGAAGTGTTTCGCGCCGGGCTGTCGCTTGTCTGGAAGAACCTGCTGGTCACACGGATTTACGATCGCAAGAACGATACGCTGATCTATCTTGCGCATTCGCGTGAGTTGACCGACGGCTCGGCGAAGATGTCGATCACCACCATTCCGCTCTACGGCCAGACGGTGACCTGGACGAACGGCCGGCCCGAGTGAAGCATCGCGCGTGACGCGAGGACTCCAAAGCGCGCCCGGGCAAAGCCAGCCCCGGGGTATCTCATGTCGTCAAAGTGGGAAGCGCCCGCCCCTCCGCGGACGCTTCCGGAGCCTACTGCATAACGCGCGGCGCTGTAGTCAGTGTGCCCCTGTCGGCGGGACGATGCCCTGATAATAGTCGCCGTCGCCACCCTGATAGCCACCGAACGGAGCCCGTTCGCGATAGACGGGAGCAGGCGCCGCGTCTCTGACGATGCTGCCGGTCGACATCGTGTCAACCGGCGCTGTGGATCGGTTCATCAGCGGCATGACCTTCATGCGGTTCTGTGTTCCGGGAGGATTGTTCGGGTCAATGCCCTGATAATAGCTGTCGGCCAGCGCCGGTCCAGCGACCAGCATGCTTACGGAGAGCGCTGCAATGAGTTTCCTTACAAACATAGGTCCAACTCCTGTTTGACGATAGATACCCGGCCTCCGATCGGGCACCCTGCAACACCGGTAAGTTAGTACAAGTATTCCGGCTCGCCACATGACGTTTTGTCACAATGGTCTCGCCCAGGCGTGAAAATCATTGCTGAAGTTTAACTTGACCGAAGGGTTCAACTGCCCGGCGAGAGCAGTTCCGGCCGGCCTCGAAACGAGGCCCTGCGTCCAGAACGGCGTATTTTCAGGAACTTAGAGCATTTCCCAGCTTCACGAAACGGCAGAGAACAATCCTGCCGGAACGCCGAACGCCCCGGTGACAGTCCCACCGGGGCGTTTGGTAAGCGTGCGTCGATTGGTCTTAGGCGGCCTGGGCCAGTTCGTCGGCAATGACCGTATCGAGGTTGAGGAAGCAGACCATCGTCTTTTCCAGCGCGACGATGCCGCGGCAGAAGGCGCGCTGCGCTTCCGGAATGATCTCCGGCGCCGGTTGCAGCGCTTCGCTCTTGATCGTCATCATGTCGGAGACCTGCTCGACCAGCAGGCCGACGAGCTTGCCGGCAATGTCGGTGACGATGATTGCCGAGCGCTCCGACGGCTCGGTCATCTTCATGCCGAGGCGGGCAGCCATGTCGATGACCGGGATCACCGCGCCGCGCAAGTTGATGAGGCCGAGCACGTAGGGCGGCGTGTGCGGCATCGGCGTCACCGGCGCCCAGCCGCGGATTTCGCGGATCGCCATGATGTCGATGCAGAATTCCTGGTCGCCGAGATGGAACGACACGATTTCGAGATAGGCACCGGACTGCTTGATTGCGTTGGTCATGATCAGAATTCTTCCCAGTTTTCACCGGAGGCCGTAACGGACGGCACGGAGCCCGGTTTGTTGCCGAATGCGCCCGCCAGCTTGCCCATCAGGGCCTTCGCGGGAGATGGAGTTGGAAACGAGGCCATTTTGGCCGAGCCGATCTTGCGCAGCGGCACCGGCTCGCCGGTACCCTTGGCGGCCGGCCGCTGAGCGGTCGGGGCCGAAGCTGTTTTCGTCTGCACCGGAGCAACGGCCGCCCTTGCCACTGGCGCCACCGGCGCCGGCGCCGACGTCGGCATGGCGCGCTGCATCGTGTGGCCCTCGCGGAACTGGCCGACGAGGCCGGTCAGGCGCTCGGCGTCCTGCGCCAGCGTGTGGCTCGACGCATTGGTCTGCTCGACCATGGCGGCATTCTGCTGCGTCATCTGATCGAGCTGGCCGACGGCGGTGCTGATCTCGTTGAGGCCGGTCGACTGTTCGCGCGCGGCCATGACGATCGAGGTCATATGTTCGTTGATGCGCGCCACGTCGGCGCCGATCCGGCCGAGCGCCTCGCCGGTCGCCTGGACGAGCTTGACGCCGCTGCCGACCTCGTTGCCCGAGCGGCTGACCAGCGCCTTGATGTCCTTGGCGGCGCCGGCGGCGCGCTGCGCCAGTTCGCGCACCTCCTGCGCCACGACCGCAAAGCCCTTGCCGGCTTCACCGGCACGCGCCGCCTCGACGCCGGCATTCAGCGCCAGGAGATTGGTCTGGAAGGCGATCTCGTCGATGACGTTGATGATCTTGCCGATTTCGTTCGAGGCACTTTCGATGCGCGCCATGGCGGCGATCGCCTCGCCGACGATGCGACCGGATTCCTCCGCATTGGTGCGCGTCTCGCCGACCATGCGGCTTGCCTCTTCGGCGCGCTGGGTTGCGGTGCGAACCGTGACGGTGATTTCATCGAGCGCTGCCGAGGTCTGCTCCAGCGAGGCGGCCTGCCGTTCGGTGCGGCGGGCCAGATCGTCGGCGGCCGAACGCATCTGGCGACCGTTCGATTCGATCGAAAGCGCATTCTCCTTGACGCTCGAAAGCGTCACGCGCAGCCGCTCGACCGTCTGGTTGAAGTTCTGGCGAAGCTGGTCGAGATTGCCGTCGAATGGCCGATCGATGGCAACGGCAAGGTCGCCGTCGGCAAGCTGGGTCAAGGCGCGGCCGAGGCTGTCGATCGCCGTCTGGATGCGACGCACCGCCTCCTCGCGCTCGTTCTGCTGCTGCTCGCGTTCCTTCTCGATTTCGCGCCGGCTGAGTGCAGCACTCTGCTCCAGCGACTGCTTCTCGATGGCCGAAAGCCGGAAAAGATCGACAGAGCGCGCCATGGCGCCGATTTCGTCGCCGCGGTCGAGCGCCTCGACCTTGGTTGCCAGGTCACCATTCTGGACCCGCTGCATGGCATTGCGCAGGCCAAGGATGCCGGTGCGCAGCGTGCTGCCGTGGAACCAGAGAAGATAAAGCAATGTGGCCATTGCGAGCAGTCCCGCGGCCACCTGAAGCTGGAATGCCCGGTCGGAGGCGGCACGCGCCTCGGCAACGCGCGTCTGTACCAGCCCGCTTGCCGCTTCGGAGAGCGACGCCAGCGCCGTGGCGACCCGTTCGCCGGCGCCATCGATCGCGTCGTCGATCCTGCCGAAGTCGTCGACGGAAGCCTTGCCTTCGATCAGCGTCTTCAGCTCGGTGCCGATCGCCTTGCGCAGTTCCGCGACATCCGCATCGAAGGTCGAAAGCGCGTCACTCCGACCGAGCAGCCCGGCAAGCGCCTTGATGTCGGCCGATTTCGCTTCGAGCAGCTTCAGGATCCCGGCAATGCTGGCGGCGCGCGCCGGCTGGATCGCGCCCTCTTCCCGGTCGATGATGCTATCCATCGCGTTGAGCACGAGATTGGTCGTCGCCAGCCGGACCTCATCGAGTGTCGTCAGCCCATTCTGTGCTGCGACCGCGCCCTGCAAGGCGTCGTTGGCTTGGCTGCCCTGGTACCAGCCAACCCCGAGCACGGAGCCAAAGCCGACGATGGCGGCGCCGGCAAGTGTTGCCAGCCGCTGGCTCACGGAAAGATTGCGCTTCAGGGAAGGAGATGTGGCAGTCATAGGGAGTCCATGGTCACGGATGCGCTTGGAAGCGCATCCTCCTACGATCGATACGGAAAACCGGGGCCGAGAAAACCGGCTGACCTCATGTCATATCGGAGCACGAACGCTCCTCCCGCGTGGAAAAAACACTGGCAAACAGACCTTAAACATTCGCTAAGGCAGGCCGCCGCTCCCCAGGGAGATGAGCTATTTGCATGTTTTCGCATATGCGCTGCAAGCCCCGGTTTTTCCGGCATTTGCGGACACAATCCATCAGGGTGCTCCGCCCCGTTTTTCCACCGTTTTCCGGTGCCGACCGGAAGGGCGCCGCAGCCGCGCCCAGCGCCTTCCCCTCGCCGCGCCAGATGCTATGATGGCGCCATGAACACGAAGACCCAGCGCTCGATCCGCCTCCCCCTCGCCGCAAGCCTTGCGGCGGCGATCGCGCTTGCGCTCCTGCTCGCCTTCCGCGGCTGGATGGAGAACGGCGCGGAGATATTCCTGGCGCTCGCCCAGTCCGGCCTTTCCTGGTGTCTTTAGAACCGCCAGGTTCCTTTACGTCTTTTCAGACACGCAAAGGTCGCTGGAGCACTTTGAATTGCTGCACTTTTTGTCCTCCTATCGGCTAAACATGCAGTCGACTCATGGCTGGAGCGAAAGGTCGCCACACGGCCCCTTCTCCCCGCCTGCGGGGAGAAGGTCGCGGCAGCGGGATGAGGGGCAGCTCCTGATCTGAACGCACCACCACAACCTGCGGCAATTGTCCCATTTGCACGGTCCCGGTGAAGGCGGTATCAAGGGCCGATCAACCGGACATGGCCGTCTTCGGCCGCAACAAAATCGGTAGCACGCATGAAAACCATCCGCATCGTCCTCTGGGCCGCCGTCGTCGTCATGGCCGGCATTCTCGGCTGGCTGACCTATGAAATGACCCAGTCGAAGCAGCAGGCCGCCACCGGTCCCTTCGGCGTGCCCTTCACGCTCATCGCCCAGGACGGCAAGGAGATCACCGAGAAGGCCTTTACCGGCAAACCGACCGCGCTCTTCTTCGGCTTCACCCATTGCCCGGAGGTCTGCCCGACGACGCTGTTCGAGCTGAACGGCTGGCTGGAAAAGGTCGACCCGGAAGGCAACAAGCTGCAGGCCTATTTCATCACCGTCGATCCCGAGCGCGACACGCCGGAGGTCCTCGGCCAGTACGTCTCCAACGTCTCGAAACGCATCACCGGCATTTCCGGCCCGCCCGACAAGGTGATGGAGATGGTCAAGGGCTTCCGCGTCTACGCCAAGAAGGTGCCGGTCGATGCCGCCAAACCCGACGGCGACTACACGATGGACCACACGGCATCGGTCTTCCTGCTCGATGCCAACGGCCATTTCTCCGGCACGATCGCCTATGAGGAAAACCCGGATACGGCGGTCAAGAAGCTGGAAAACCTCACCAAGGGCTGACCCCTACGATCTCGACGTGACGTTGCAAGCGCCGGCCCCGCCCGGCGCTTTGCGTTTGTGGAGCAATCGTGATAGCGCACAGCACACGATTGCCACCGCCCCGCGCGCCGCCCCAACGGCATGGCTCGATGCGGGGCGCGCACGCGCGGATTTGCCAGCCCGAAGGACAGAGCCTTGAGCGAGATCAGACTTTTCGTCACCACCACCGAGAAGCAGGCGGAAGCCGTGCTCGACCGCATGAGCGAGGTCTTCGGCGAAGAGGACTATGCCATCGGCACGACGGAGGTCGATGAAAAGCGCGACGTGTGGGAAGCCTCGATCTACATGATGGCCGTCGACGAGGAGAGCGTGAACGAACGGCTCGCCGAGGCACTCGCCGAGGACTTCGCCCATCTTCCGATCGAGCGCGAAGTGCTGCCGGATATCGACTGGATCGCCAAGTCGCTCGAGGGCCTTGCTCCGGTGCGCGCCGGCCGCTTCGTGGTGCACGGCTCGCACGACCGCGACAAGGTGAAGACCGGCGAGATCGCCATCGAGATCGACGCCGGCCAGGCCTTCGGCACCGGCCATCACGGCACCACCGCCGGCTGCCTCGAAGTGCTTGCTTCGGTTGCCCGCACGCGTAACGTGCGTAACGTGCTCGATCTCGGCACCGGCAGCGGCGTGCTGGCGATCGCCGCCTGGAAGCTGATGCACGTGCCGGTGCTCGCAACCGACATCGACCCGATTGCAACCCGCGTCGCCGCAGACAACGCCCGGGTCAACGGCGTCGTCACCGGCATGACCTTTGCCACCGCGCCGGGCTTTCACTCGACTGCCTTCAGCGCCAACGGCCCCTTCGATCTCATCATCGCCAACATCCTCGCCCGCCCGCTGATGAAGATGGCGCCGCAGCTCGTCGCCAACCTCGCCCCCGGCGGCTCGGTCATTCTCTCAGGGATCCTCGCCGAACAACGCTGGAAGGTGCTCGCCCATTACAACGGCCAGCACCTGCGCCACGTGCGCACCATCTGGCGCAACGGCTGGGTGACGATTCATCTGGAGAAGTAATCTAGGGCGCCGCGGAGGCGGTCGTGACTGCCCCTCATCCGCCTGCCGGCACCTTCTCCCCGCAAGCGGGGCGAAGGGACACGCGGCACCGCCCCAACCACAGATCAAGCTCCGACTCGCGACGGCCGCTTTCAGGCACGTCCCCTCGCCCCGCCTGCGGGGAGAGGGTTAGGGTGAGGGGCAATTTCAGAAATTAGGTTACCGGAGCGAACGAGAGCGCCTCAGCGTGCCGCCATTTCTTGCCGAAACCAAAACACATCGAAAAAAACGAAAAGGCCGCCTCGTCCATCAGACGGGCGGCCTTTCGAAACAAAGGCGATGCCAGGGGCATCGCCTGCTGGCTGGCTTTTGGCCAACCATGCCCGCGAGCCTGAGGAGGAGGAGCGCTCGAGCGGGCGTCTACCGTTCCGAAGCTGGCCACCCTTGAGGGAGGAGGAGAACAGAATGACCAACTATTCTCGGAACCGCAGTCTTTTGAACCACCGGATGTTCGTCCGTGTTCGTTGAGCGGGCTTATAAACTATTATTCCGATAGAGAAAGGGACTTCTTGGCATGGGTGCCATGCGCTGAGCGCATATGTATGATCAATGGGCAATTGCCCTCGAAGCTCAACACAACCGGAAGCACTGCGAGAACCGTGGGGTTCACCGCCGCTTACAGGATATCGCCTCTTTCCCGGCAAGGGCGATTTCCGCTAACATGGCCCCATCTTTCCCGCGGTTTACCGCTCAATCTACCGGAAATCCCCCATGTTTCAGTCTTTTGAAGTCACCTCCACGCCGCAATTCGGCAAGGAGCGCACCGAAGCCCTGCGCGCGTCCTTCGCGGCCCTCGGCATCGACGGCTTTCTCGTGCCGCGCGCCGACGAGTTCCAGGGCGAATATGTACCCGCCTCCTCCGAGCGCCTGTCCTGGCTGACGGGCTTCACCGGTTCCGCCGGCGTCGCCCTCATCACGCGGCGTGAAGCGGTCATTTTCGTCGACGGCCGTTACGTCACGCAGTTGAAGGAGCAGGTCGACGGCAGCGTATTCACCGGCGGCGACCTCATCGGCGAGCCGCCGCATCTGTGGCTGGAAAACCATGGTTCCAAGGGCTTCAAGCTCGGCATCGACCCCTGGCTGCACACCGGCGCCGAAGTGCGCCGGCTGGAGAAGGCGCTTGCCACCCTCGGCGGCTCGCTGGTCTTCCTCGATCACAATCCGCTGGACAAGATCTGGACGAACCGCCCCGCGGCCCCGCTCGGCAAGGTCAGCATCCAGCCGATCGAGCACGCCGGCGAACTCGCCAAGGACAAGATCGCAAAAATCGCCGCCGGCCTCGACAAGGCGGGCGCCAGCGCCGTGGTGCTGACCGACCCCTCCTCCGTCGCCTGGACCTTCAACATCCGCGGCAGCGACGTGCCGCACACGCCGCATCCGCTGGCCCGCGCGATCATCCACGCCGACGGCCGCGCCGAGCTTTTCCTCGACAAGCGCAAGACCGGCATCGAGCAGGAGGCCTATCTCACCCAGATCGCCGAGATCGTCGCGCCGTCTACCTTTGACGATCGCCTGAGGGCGCTGGGCGCTGCCGGTGCCGCCGTGATGATCGACCCGGATCTCGCCTCCTTTGCCATCTCCGAACTGATCCGCTTCAAGGGCGGCAAGGTGGTGGAAGCGGTCGATCCCGCCCGCCTGCCGCGCGCCCAGAAAAACAAGGCCGAAATCGACGGCTCGACCCGCGCCCACCTGCAGGATGGCGCCGCCATGGTCGAGTTCCTCGCCTGGCTGGATAACCAGCAGCCCGGTACCGTTACCGAGATCGGCGCCACCAACCAGCTCGAAGCCGCCCGCGCGACCGTCGGCGAGCGCATGCAGAACCCGCTGAAGGACATCTCCTTCGACACGATCTCCGGCGCCGGTTCGCATGCGGCGATCATGCATTACCGCGTCACCACCGCCACCGACCGGCCGATCGAAGCCGGCACCATGTTCCTGATCGATTCCGGCGCCCAATACATCAACGGCACCACAGACATCACCCGCACGGTCGCCATCGGCGCCGTGCCGGAGGAGCAGAAGCGCTTCTTCACCCTGGTGCTGAAGGGCATGATCGCGATCAGCGTCGCGCGCTTCCCCAAGGGTTCGCGCGGCGTCGATCTCGATCCGTTGGCCCGCATCGCGCTCTGGAAGGCCGGCGCCGACTACGCCCACGGCACCGGCCACGGCGTCGGCTCCTATCTCTCGGTGCATGAGGGCCCGCAGCGCATCGCCCGGCTTTCCACCCAGGAACTGCTGCCCGGCATGATCCTTTCCAACGAGCCCGGCTACTACCGCCCCGGCGCCTTCGGCATTCGCATCGAAAACCTCGTGGTGGTGCAGCCGGCAACGATGGTCGACGGTGGCGACCTGCCGATGCTCGGCTTCGACACCCTCACCTTTTGCCCGATCGACCGCCGCCTGATCTTGCCCGCACTCCTGACGGACGAAGAGCTGGACTGGCTCAACGCCTACCACGCCGAGACCCGGCAGAAGCTGATGCCGCTGCTCGCCAGCGACGAGACCCGCGACTGGCTGAGGGCCGCAACGGAAGCGCTCGCACGCTGAGTCAGGCGTCGAGCGATACAAGGGAAAACGTCGCGCTCTCAGGGCGCGGCCTTTGACGTTGGACAAGTCTCGAAGCGCTTGTCTGGCGGATGAGAATCCCCCTTCTCTCACATCCCCGCATTGTGGCGGGGATGTGGGCGACCCGACGTCCGTCGAGTCAGGCGGCAGGCGTTGCACGCCGCAGCCGCTTGCTTGCTTCGAGGTTCAGGGCGGCAACAGGCCGGGAAATCCCGGCCTCTCCGTTCAGATTCCCAAGAGCTTCTTCGCTTCTCCGAGCGTCGCCTCCGAAGCGGCGTGATCGCCCGCCTTGTGCTGCTCCTCACCCTTCGCGCGCAGTTCCTTGACCTTGGCCATGTCGGCCTCGGAAAGTTTCGCAGTCGGCATGGCCGCGTCGATCGCAGCCATGATGGTCGGGCATTGATTGGCAAAGGCCGTTGCCGGCGCGAGCGCCAGCAAGAGGGCAATCGAGATCCTGGTCAACATGGTTGTTCCTCCACCGCCGGGGCTCTGCATTGTTGCAGCGACGTCGCGCGTCCGACAGCACCTGCGGTGCTGCCGTACCTCCGGCAACCAAGGGATGATAATCCACGAGAGATGCGTCGCCAATGCCGGTCGCCGCCCTGCCCGGTGTGGCTTTCGATGTCTGCCGGAACGGAGGCGAATAACCTACATCACCACGTGCCGGATCAGCATCACCACCACCCAGCCGATGACGAGCATGCGCAGCGTCGAGAGGCTGAGCCCGAGCGCAATGGCGAAGGCGACGAACATGGCGATGGTCACATCGAACCCGCCATAGACGAAAGCGGGGGCGACCAGCGTCGTCAGTACCGCTGCAGGCACGGCGTTCAGCGCCGCCTCCAGCCGCGGCGGGATCTGCTTCATCTGGGTGATGAGGATATAGCCGCCGACGCGCGTCAAGAAGGTCGCGACCGCGGCGGCTATGATCAGGTAGATGAGGTTGAGGTGTTGCGGATCCATCGTCACGCCTCCTTCTCGACCGCGCGCGGCGCCGGAGTCCGCTCGTTCTGCGGCAGACAGGCTGCAAGCACGATACCGGCGAGCGCCCCGATGCTGACGTGCCAGGGCGAGCCGACGAAATGCATGCCGGCGATCGAAGCGAGCGCCGAGACGGCAACGATCGGCAGGAACCGGTCGCGCTTGCGGAAGCCCATGACCAGCCCCATGAAATAGACCGGCAGCAGGATGTCGAGGCCGATCGCCTTGGGATCGCCGATCATCTGCCCGAAGATCGCGCCGACCAGCGTGTTGAAGATCCAGGGAATGTAGATGACGAGGCCGAAGCCGAGATACCAGGCGAAGGTGATCGGCAGGCCGCGCTCGCCGCGCTTTTCGGTCTCGGCATATTGCGGATCGACCAGCAGGAAGAAGGCCAGGAACTTCTGCCCGAAGGTGAAGTGCCGCACATATTTGGCGATCGAGGCCGAATAGAGCACGTGGCGGAAGTTCACGGCGAAGACCGAAAGCACGACCAGCCAGGGCTGGACGTGGTTGCCGAAGAGCTCGATGCCGACCATCTGGCTGGCGCCGGCATAGACGCTCGCGCTCATGAACACGGCATCGGCAATGGTAAAACCGTTGTCGACCGCAAGCGCCCCGAACAGTGCACCGAAGGGCGACGCCGCCAGCATGATGGGAAAGCCGCCGCGTACGCCTTCCCAGAATTCGTCTTTTGTCATGGAAACCTCCGCCGGCCGAGGCGAACAAGTGCGCCCTGCGTCCGGTGCCGGACAGATAGGCGCTTGCGCCCCCGGCAACAATTCAAATCAACTGATACAATGATTGAATTTTATGATGCCTTGCCCGAACGAGGCTTGAACGAAATGCGCACCGGTCGAGAAACCGATGCGCGTTTGATACCCGTTTCCGCAGCCTGCCAGGCGGGCCGCGTCTTACTTCTTGACCTGGAACGTATGCTCGATGCCGGGGAAAGTGCGTGCCTTCACCTCGTTTGCATAGTCCTCGGCGGCCTTGGAGATTGCCGGCGCCAGCTCGGCGAAGTGCTTGACGAAGCGCGGCTTGAAATCGTTGAAGAGGCCGAGCATGTCGTCGGAGACGAGGATCTGGCCGTCACAGGCGGGCGACGCACCGATGCCGATGGTCGGCGAGCGCAGCTCGGCGGTGATGTCGCGGGCGACCGGCTCGACCGTGCCCTCGATGACGATCGCAAAGGCGCCGGCGTCGTCGATCGCCTTGGCGTCGCGGCGGATCTTCTTGACTTCCTTGTCGTTGCGCCCGACCGAGCGATAGCCGCCGGTCGTGTTGACGAGCTGCGGCATCAGCCCGACATGGCCGAGAACCGGAATGCCGCGGCTGACGAGGAACTCGACCGTCTCGGCCATCTCCGCCCCGCCCTCGAGCTTCACGGCGCTGCAACCGGTTTCCTTGAGGATGCGCGCGGCGCTGCGGAACGCCTGTTCCTTCGATTCCTGATAGGAGCCGAAAGGCATGTCGATGACGACGCAGGCGCGCTCCGCGCCGCGCATGACCGCCTGGCCATGAGCGATCATCATCTCGAGCGTCACGCCGACGGTCGTATCGAGACCATAGAGCACCATGCCGACGGAATCGCCGACGAGCAGAAAGTCCACATGCGGATCGAGCAGCCTGGCGATCGGCGTCGTGTAGGCCGTGAGGCTGACGATCGGCCGTTCGCCCTTCAGCGCTTCTATATTGGCGGGGCTGAGCCGGCGCTTGGCGGTCTGGACGCTCATGTCAGGCAACCTTTGCAAATTGCGCGGATTTCGGGGCGATCACGCGGTTGTCCAGCAGCTTCGTCGTGCCGAAGCGGACGAAGAGCAGCAGCAGCACCGGCCGGTCGCCGATCGTTTCGATGGTCTCTAGCGTCTCGGGATCGCGCACGGCGACGACCTCGGGCCGCGCCAGCGGCTCGCTCGCCAAAAATTCGGTGACGGCCTTTTCCAGTACCGCCACATCGCTGACCCCGGACGCGACCAGACGCTCTGCCTCTTCCAGCGCCTTCGGCACGATTGCCGCGGCCCGGCGCTCCTCGGCCGTCAGATAGACATTGCGCGACGAGCAGGCGAGCCCATCGGCCTCGCGCACCGTCGGCACGCCGATGATGGTGACCGGTTGCGCCAGGTCTTCGACCATGCGGCGGATGATCTGCAACTGCTGGAAATCCTTCTCGCCGAAATAGGCGCGGTCGGGCTGGACGATGTTGAAGAGCTTGGTGACCACGGTGGCAACACCGGCGAAGTGGCCGGGACGGACCGACCCTTCGAGCTCGCTGCCAAGCGTCGGCACGTCGACCACCGTTTCCATCGGCCGCGGATACATGTCGGCGACACCGGGGGCGAAGAGATAGTCGACGCGCCCCTCCTCCAGCATCGCCTGGTCGCGGGCGAGATCGCGCGGATATTTGGAAAGATCCTCGTTTGCGCCGAACTGCAGCGGATTGACGAAGATGCTGGCGACGACGACGTCGTTTTCTTCCCGCGCGCGCCGCATCAGCTCCATATGGCCGACATGCAGATAGCCCATGGTCGGCGCGAAGCCGACCGTCTTGCCCGCCCGCCGTTCTTCGGCGAGCGCTGAACGCAGTTCGGCGATGGTGGTGAAAGTCTTCATCTCCGGACCCTCCAATCCGCGACGGGCCACCCCTCCAGGACGGTGGCTCCCTGCCCCTTGGGATGATGACGACCTGCTTCGCCAAGGGGCATTTGCACAAAATTCGGCTGCAAACCTCTATCTTGTGCAGCGCAAAAAAACAATCGGATTGATGACAGCCTGATGACGCACGGCCGTGTTTGACGTCCATCGACAGCCCGTCACGGTTGGAGAGCGATGCCACCCGCAACCCACGCTGGAGAGCGGAGTAAACGCTTTACTCGGGCGCCCGGTCCAGCCTCCAGGGCGGATCGGTGCGGTTCGCACCTGCGAAGTAGAGCACGATGCGGTTGCCGCCCGGGTCGAAAAGCTCGGCCTCGCGCCACCGCCAGCTCTTGTCCTCAGGGGCGCTGGCAAAGAGAACGCCGCCCTCGATCAGCCGGCTGACGGTTTGGTCCAGATCGTCGCATTCGAAATAGACAGTCGTGCCGCCGCTGTTCACATCTCCTTGATGCAACGAGAAAGTGCTGCCGCCGTCCGGGCAGAGGAAGCGCGCATAACGCGGGCGGGCATCGACGATCGGCGTGAGCCCGAGCCGGCGATAGAAGGCCCAGCCGGCATCGAGGTCCGGCATGGTCACTGTCACCTGGTTCAAGCGCATCCGATCCTCCCATCAAGCGGTTGTCGCTTCCGATCTTAACGACTGCAGACGTCGGGGGAAGCGCATCCGCGCCGCCCTCACCCGAAGTTGACGAGGTTCAGTGCCGGCAGCGGACCGCCGGGGAATTGTACCAGCCGGCCGCCGACGGAGAGCGGACCGAGGTCGATGCCGAAGAATCCGAGGCGGTCGATCAGCCGTGCCACCTCGCCTTTCGCCGCGGCGTCGTCACCGGAGAAGAACAGCACGCGGCGGCCGCCTTCCGCCCGCGGGTCGCCGGAGACGAGGTGCGGCTGTAGGTGGTTGAACGCCTTGACGACGCGGGCGCCCGGCACGAGATCGGCGACGACCTCGCTCGACAGCCGGCCGTTGAGGTCCGCCGGCTTGAACAGCGGCGCCTCGATCGGGTTGTTGGCGTCGATGACGATCCGGCCGTTCCACGCGGGCAAGCCCGCCAGCGCCTGCGGCAGCTTCGACCAGTTGACCGCGACGAGCACGATGTCGGCGCTCGCCGCCTCTTCGCGCGTGCCGGCGGTGATGAAGGGAGCAAGCTCGTCGGTGAGCGCCTGCAGGCTTTCCGGTCCGCGGCTGTTGGCGATGGTGGCGGGAATCGATGCCCTGGCGAGCGCCCGGGCGAAGGCTGCTCCAATATTGCCGGAACCGATGATACCGATGGACATGATGGATCTCCTTCGTCGTCACGCCAGCCCCGCGGTCTTAGCGATGGCTCTGGCGCCAATTGAGGTTTGGGGCGTCGCGAGCCGCCGGTGAGCGGATCACGACGCCCATCGGTCGTGCTCGATCAGGCGGTGAAGCCACCGTCGGCGACGATGTCGGCGCCGGTAACGAAGGCGGCTTCCGGGCTTGCGAGGTAGGAGACGACGCTTGCGATCTCCTCCGGCTTGCCATAACGGCCGATCGCCATGCCGGGACCGACGATCTTCGAGACCGGCCCGCCATCCGGGTTCATGTCGGTATCGGTCGGGCCGGGATGAACCGTATTGACGGTGATGCCGCGCGGGCCGAGGTCTCGCACCAGGCTGCGGTTGAAACCGGCGACTGCCCCCTTGGTCAGCGTGTAGAGCGATGCGGTCGGGAAAGCAGCATAGCGCACCATGGACGAGCCGATATGGATGACGCGGCCGCCCGGTTTCATGTTGCGCACCGCTTCTTGTGTCGCGACGAAGACGCCGGTGACGTTGACGGCGATCATCCTGTTGTAGTCGGTCTCGGTAATTTCCTCGATCGGGCCGCCGAGCGCGATGCCGGCATTGTTGACGAGGATGTCGATACCGCCGAATGCCTTGAAGGTTTCGGTAACGGCGGCGCGCACGGCGGCGGCATCGCCGGCATCCGCCTTGATCGCCAGGGCCCGGCCACCCGCAGCTTCGATATCGGCAACGACCGCACCCGCCTTTTCCGGTGAGCCGTGATAGGTGATGGCGACGGCGGCACCGTCACTTGCGAGGCGCTTCGCGACCGCAGCACCGATCGAGCGCGAGCCGCCGGTTACGAGGGCGACCTTGCCTGTGAGGGATTTGTTCTCAGACATGACGTTCACTCCATTCCAGGTTTCGATGGAGTGGATATTGCCATTTCATTCCGCTAATATAAGTCGGCAATCGCTTTCATCATCTTCAATGATCACTTGAATATCACAGAATGGAAACTCTCGCCAATCTCGAGTCCTTCGCCCGCAGCGCCGAGCATGGCGGCTTTTCCGGCGCGGCGCGGCGGCTCGGCCTCACACCGGCGGCCGTCAGCCGCAATGTCGCGATGCTCGAGCGCAATCTCGGCGTCAGGCTGTTTCACCGCTCGACCCGCAAGCTGACGTTGACGGAGGAAGGCGAGCGTTTCCTCGCGGCGATCCGCGACAATCTCGACGGTCTGCAAAGCGCCATTACCGGCATATCCGGCGAGAAAGGCGAGCCGGCCGGCATACTTAAGGTCAGTCTCAGCCCCACCTTCGGCACCGCTCATATCTTGCCGCTGCTGCCGGCCTTTCTCGAAAAATATCCGGCGATCCGCATCGACTGGCAGTTCGACAACCGCCAGGTGGACCTCGTCGCCGAAGGCTTCGACGCGGCGATTGGCGGCGGCTTCGAGCTTTCGCCCGGCATCGTCTCGCGCGTGCTCGCGCCGGCGCATATCATCGCCGTCGCCTCCCCTACCTATATGGCAAGCCGGACGATGCCCTTCGATCCCGCTGGCCTTGCCGCACTCGATGGCATCGTCATGCGGTCGAGTCGCACCGGGCGCATCCGCTGCTGGACGATGCGCAACGCCGCCGGCGAGGAGATGGCCGCGGCCCCGAAGGAGACGATCGTCGTCAACGACCCCGCCGCCATGCGCGAGGCCGCAATCCTCGGTCTTGGCGTGACGCTGATAACCGTGCCCGATGCGCTGCCGCATCTTGCCTCCGGTGCCCTCCTCCGCCTGGCACCGAAATGGTACGCCGATGCAGGGCCGATCTCGATCTACTATTCGAGCCGCACGCTGCTTCCGGCCAAGACGCGCGTCTTCGTGGACTTCGTCGCCGAGCATTTCCGCCGCCATAAACTGGCGGAGCGCTTCGCCGGCAGCCTCGGCTGAGGGCGCTTGAAAGCCCAAGGCTGCACCCGATATCCGCCAGCCCCGAAAAAAGTTTCGAGCCGATGTCGGGATCGTCGACCGGCATTCGTCCTTAGGGCAGTTCCGGAAGAAGCGTGAACCGGTTCTTTCGTTCGGAATTGCGTAATTTCAAAGTGTTAGGTCTTTTCGTGGTTTCACGGAAACAATGAAGTGATCTAATCCGTCAAACACAAAATCCATTCCCAAGGAGCATTTCATGCGCATGATTTTCGTAAACCTGCCCGTCAAGGATCTGAAGGCCTCGCGTGCGTTCTTCGCCGCGCTCGGCTTCACCTTCAACGAGCAGTTCTCCGACGACACCGCCGCCTGCACGGTGATCTCGGACAACATCTTCGTCATGCTCCTGACCGAGCCGAAGTTCCGCGACTTCATCACCGGCGAGATCAGCGACGCGAAGAAGGGCACCGAAGTCATCACCGCCCTTTCTGCATCGAGCCGCGCCGAGTGCGACGACATGCTCGCCAAGGCGCTCGCCGCCGGCGCCAAGCCCTGGAAACCGGCGCTCGACTACGGCTTCATGTACGGCATCTCCTTCCAGGACCTCGACGGCCACGTCTGGGAATTCATGTGGATGGACCAGGAAGCGGCTCAGCAGCAGGGCTGATCGCCATATCACTGCAGATAAGAGACCGCCCGGCGCCACCGGGCGGATTTTTTGTGCGACAGCAACGTCAGAAGTCAAACCCGGAACATCTATGATGTCTTCCGCGCGGCATCCGCGCCGCGAAAAAAACTCAATCCAGAAGCGCCGCCTACCCGCCAATCAGCGCCAGCCACTCCTCCTCGTCCATGGTCTGGACGCCGAGCTCGCGGGCCTTGTCGAGCTTGGAGCCGGCGCCCGGCCCTGCGACGACGATGTCGGTCTTCTTCGACACCGAACCGGCGACCTTGGCGCCGAGGCTTTCGGCCTTCGCCTTGGCCTCGTCGCGCGTCATCTTTTCGAGCGAGCCGGTGAAGACCACGGTCTTGCCGGCAACCGGGCTGTCGGACGCAACCGGCGCTTCCGCCGCCTCCGGCGTCACTTCCGACAGCAGGCGGGTCACCACTTCGAGGTTGCGCGGCTCCTTGTAGAACTCGACGATCGCGCGGGCGACGACTTCGCCGATGCCGTCGATGCTGTTGAGTTCGTTCCAGGCGTCGCCCGAGTAGTTCGCCGCCTCGCTCATCGCCGCACGAAAGTGCTCGTAGCTGCCGTAGGAGCGCGCCAACAGCTTCGCCGTCGTCTCGCCCACATGGCGGATGCCGAGCGCGTAGATGAAGCGGTGAAGCGCGATCGAGCGGCGCGTATTGATCGCCTCGTAGAGCTTGCGCACGCTGACCTTGCCGAAACCCTCGATGTTTTCGAGCTTGGTCAGCGAACCCGCCTGGCGCTTTTCCAGCGTGAAGATATCGGGCGCGGTGCGGATCGACAGCGTCGGATCCTCGCTTTCAAAGAAGAACTCGATCTGCTTGGAACCGAGGCCCTCGATGTCGTAGGCGTTGCGCGAGACGAAATGCTTCAGGTGCTCGACCGCTTGTGCGCGGCAGACGAAACCGCCGGTGCAGCGGCGCACCGCATCGATCTTGCCGGTCTTCTCGTTGATGTCGCGCACCGCATGGCTGCCGCAGACCGGGCACGTGGTCGGGAAGCGATAGGGCTCGGCGCCTTCCTTGCGCTCGTCCATGACGACGTCGACGATCTGCGGGATGACGTCGCCGGCGCGCTGCACGATCACCATGTCGCCGATGCGAATGTCCCTGCCCTCGCGAATCGGCTCACCGCTGTTACCGAGGCCCTTGATGTAATCCTCGTTGTGCAGCGTCGCATTGGTGACGACAACGCCGCCCACCGTGATCGGCTCAAGGCGTGCGACGGGTGTCAGCGCGCCGGTGCGGCCGACCTGGATGTCGATCGCCGTCAGCCGGGTAAAGGCCTGTTCGGCTGGGAACTTGTGCGCCGTCGCCCAGCGCGGCGAGCGCGAGCGGAAGCCGAGGCGCGCCTGCAGGTCGAGCCGGTCGACCTTGTAGACAACGCCGTCGATATCATAGTCGAGATCCGGCCGCTCGCGCTCGATGTGGTGATAGTGTTCGAGCAGCGCATCGGCCGAGGAGAGCCGCTGCATCAGCGGGTTGACGGGGAAGCCCCAGGACTTGAACACCTCGACCATGCCCATTTGCGTCTCGGCCGGCATCGCCGACATCTCGCCCCAGGCATAGGCGAAGAAGCGCAGCTTGCGGCTGGCGGTCACCTTGGCGTCAAGCTGGCGCAGCGAGCCGGAGGCGGTGTTGCGCGGATTGACGTAGAGCGGCTTGCCGAGCGCCGCCATCTCGGCGTTGAGCGCGGCAAAGTCCGATTTCGCCATGTAGACCTCGCCGCGCACCTCGACGATATCGGGGGCGCCCGCCGGCAGTGTCTGCGGGATCATGCCGATGGTGCGGATATTGGCCGTGACGTTTTCGCCGGTCGTGCCGTCGCCGCGGGTCGCAGCCGTTACCAGCCGGCGGTTTTCGTAGCGCAGCGACATGGAGAGGCCGTCGATCTTCGGCTCCGCGGTAAACGCGATCGAATGGTCCGGAAGCTGCCCGAGGAAGCGATAGACCGACGCCACGAAATCGCGCGCGTCCTCATCCGAAAAGGTATTGTCGAGCGACAGCATCGGCCGGGCGTGCACGACCGGCTGGAAGGTGAGCGAAGGCGCCGCCCCCACCTTCTTCGACGGGCTGTCCTCGCGGACGAGCGCCGGAAAACGCGCCTCGATCGCATCGTTGCGCCGCTTCAGCGCATCATAGTCCGCATCCGAAATCTCCGGCGCGTCCTCACCGTGATAGAGCGCATCGTGACGGGCGAGCTCGGCGGCGAGAAAAGCGAGCTCTTCGGCCGCTTCCGTTTCGTTGAGATTCTCGACGGGTTTCAATTCTTTGGACATGCGCGACGACTCCGGATTCGGAGTCGTTTTGTAGAGCAACTATCGGGAAAGAAAAGAGCAACGCCGCTGGCGCTAACCGTTCCCCGAGAGCAGGCGCGCCGCTGCCGCCCTCGCCTCTTCGGTGATCGAGGCGCCGGCCAGCATGCGGGCGATCTCCTCGGTGCGTGCCTTGTCGTCCATGCGGGCGACGCGGGTGGAGATCGTCTCGGCCTTCTCGGCCGACGGACCCTTGGAGATCAGGAGATGCGTCGCGGCGCGCGCGGCCACCTGCGGCGCGTGGGTGACGGAGAGCACCTGGACGGTGCTCGAAAGCCGCTTCAGCCGCTGGCCGATGGCATCGGCCACCGCACCGCCGACACCGGTGTCGATTTCGTCGAAGACGAGCGTCGGCGCCGAGCCGCGATCGGCAAGCGCCACCTTCAGCGCCAGCAGGAAGCGCGAGAGCTCGCCGCCCGAGGCGACCTTCATGATCGGCCCCGGCCGCGTACCCGGATTGGTCTGCACGTGGAACTCGACGAGATCGATGCCTTCGGCCGTCGCCTGCGCCGGATCGCTTGCGACTTCCACCATGAAGCGTGCGCGTTCGAGCTTCAGCGCCGGCAGCTCGGCCATGACCGCGGCGGAAAGCGCCGACGCCGTGCGGTGGCGCTTTTCCGAGAGCGAGCGCGCCGACGCGTCGAAAGCCGCCTTGGCGACGCCGACCTGGCCTTCGAGCTGTTTCAGCCTTTCCTCGCCGGCATCGAGATCGGCAAGATCGGAAATCATGCGCACGGCGAGTGCCGGCAGCTCGGTCACCGGAACCGAGTATTTGCGGCTGGCGGCACGCAGCGCGAACAGCCGCTCCTCCACCCGCTCCAGCTCCTTCGGGTCGAATTCGGTGTTGCGAAGCGCACGCTCGACAGCCATCTGCGCATCGGAGAGCTGGTTCAGCGCACCGTCGAGCAGCTCCACCGTCTCTTCGAGCAGGCCCGGCGCCTCGTGGCTCTTGCGCTCCAGGCGACGCACCAGCGACGCGATCAGCGGAACCGGGGACGCATTGCCGTTCAGGAACTCCGAGGCCTCGCTGATGTCGCCGGCGATGCGCTCGGATTTCATCATCCGCGCCCGCTTCTCGGCAAGTTCGTCCTCTTCGCCGTCGCGGGGATTGAGCTTTTCCAGCTCCTCGACCGAGGAACGCAGGAAATCCGCCTCGCGCGCGGCAGCCTCGACGCGTTCGCGATGCTTCTTCAAGCCGCGCTCGGCGTCCTTCCAGGCCCGGAAGAGATTGCCGACATGTTGCGCCTCGTCGGAGGTGCCGCCGAAGGCGTCGAGCAATGTACGGTGCGCGTCGATGTCGACAAGCGCACGGTCGTCGTGCTGCCCGTGTATCTCGACGAGCGTCTGCCCGAGCTGGCGCATGAGCTGGACACTGATCGGCTGGTCGTTGACATAGGCCTTGGTGCGGCCGTCCGCCGATTGGACGCGACGGAAGATCAGGTCGCCATCATCGTCGATGCCGTTCTCGTTGAGCATCAGCCGCGCCGAATGGCCGGCGGGCACGTCGAAGACCGCCGTCACTTGTCCCTTGTCCGAGCCGTGGCGCACCAGCGAACCGTCGCCGCGGCCGCCAAGGGCCAGCGACAGGCTGTCGAGCAGGATGGATTTGCCGGCACCGGTTTCACCGGTCAGCACCGAGAGCCCGGCGTCGAAAGCCAGATCAAGCCGTTCAATCAGGACGATATCGCGGATCGAAAGCTGGGCGAGCATCCGGGTTCGTATCTTCCTTGACGGGCGCCGATAAGGATCAGGCGCCGATGAGGTTCTTGGCAGCGCGCGAAATCCAGGAGTTGCCGCTTTCACGCGGCTCCAAACCGCCGGACTGCAGCAGCTTGAAGGAATCGGCGTACCACTGGCTGTCGGGATAGTTGTGGCCGAGAACGGCGGCAGCGGTCTGCGCCTCCTGGGTCACGCCCATCGCGTAATAGGCCTCGGTCAGACGCGCCAGCGCCTCTTCCACCTGGTTGGTGTTCGGGTACTGCTCGATGACGACGCGGAAACGCGATACCGCCGCGAGATATTCCTTGCGCTCGAGATAGTAGCGGCCGACCTGCATCTCCTTGCCGGCGAGCTGGTCGCGGGCAAAGCGGATCTTCGACTTGGCGTCATCGACATATTCGGAGTCCGGGTAGCGGTCGACGACCGCCTGCATGGCCTCGATCGCCTTCAGCGCCGGCTTCTGGTCCTGCGTCACCGCGGGGATCTGCTTGGTATAGGCCAGCCCCTGGATGTACTGCGCATAGGCCGCGTCTTCCGACTGGGGATAGAGATTGAGGTAACGACCGGTGGCGTTGATCGCGTCCTGGTATTGGCCGTTCCGGTAGGAAACGAAGGCGTTCATGACCAGCGCCTTGCGGGCATATTCCGAGAACGGATGCTGGCGGTCGAGCGCTTCGAACTTGCGCGACGCTTCCGTCGTCTTGCCTGCATTGAGGTTGGCAAGGCCCTGATTGTAGAGCACTTCCGGCGGATCCGTCTCCGCCGTCAGCTTGGTGATGTCGATATCCGGATCGTTCTGGCAGGCGGTAATCAGGGCGCTGCCGGCAATGGCCGCGACGATCACGGCGACGACGCGCGCTGATTTTCTCAGATCAACAGAAACTGCAAGAACCATCGGATATTCCCGTTCCACTCTGGGGGCATGGACCCCGCCAGACATGCGCTTTTAGAGCAAGTTACCTTGAGACCGCAACGTCATGATCGGTGATTCATGCAAATTTGTGGCGGCCCTATCATGAAAATGCCGGCCTTTCGGCCGGCGACTGGAGGAGATGATGACTTTTTTTGTTATGCGGACCAAGGCGCGAAGCCCGGAACTGCAACTGCAACCATATCGCGCGCGCGGGTGCGCTGGCGCGGGGTCGCGGTCTCGACGACTTCATAGGCCGTCGGGTCGCTGAGGAGCGCCTTCAGGGCGTTGGCGTTCATCTTGTGGCCGCCGCGATAGGAGCGGTAGCAGCCGATGAACGGCGCGCCGGCGAGCGAGAGATCGCCGACCGCGTCGAGCGTCTTGTGACGAACGAATTCGTCGGTGTAACGCAGGCCCTCGACGTTGATCACCGTGTTGTCGTCGGAAATGACGACCGAGTTTTCGAGCGAGGAGCCGAGCGCAAAACCGGCGGCCCAGAGCCGCTCGACGTCACGCATGAAGCCGAAGGTGCGGGCGCGCGACAGTTCGCGCTTGAAGACCGACGGCGTCATGTCGCCCTTCCAGGACTGGCGGCCGATCAGCGGGGAATCGAAGTCGATTTCGACCTCGAAGCGCATGCCGTCATACGGCGTGAACTCCGACCAGGAGGCGCCCGATTCGATGCGCACCGGCTTAATGATGCGGATGTAGCGGCGCTTGACCGCAAGGGCGCGAACGCCCACCTGCTCGATCGCGTCGATGAAGGGTTCGGAGCTGCCGTCCATGATCGGCATTTCGGCGCCGTGCACTTCGATCGTCAGGTTGTCGAGGCCGAGCGCGTAGATCGCGGCCATCACGTGCTCGATCGTGGCGATCGACGCTGCCGGCGACATGCCGAGAACGGTGCAGAGATCGGTGTTGCCGACCTGCGAGGAAACCGCCTTGTATTCGCAGACCCGGCCATTGGCCAGAACGCGCTGGAAAACGATGCCCGCATCCGCTTCCGCCGGATGGAAGGTGATCGACACTTCCGCACCGGAGTGAACGCCAATTCCCTTGAGCGTTACCGGGCTTGCAATCGTCGTCTGAAACCCGAGCAATTCGATTCCCATTCTCGTCACTTTCAATACCTGTGGCCGATGGCCAAAACCCGCTGGCGGACGCAGCAAACTTCAGGGCACAAACAAGGCGTCCGAGAGTCTCGGCACAAAGTCCGATCCTCTGCGTTCCGAACAGACAGCGCTTGATCGAATCGCATGCGTCCCCAATTCCAAGTCTGAAAATAAGAGTTTGGAGGCACCATTCCAAATCACTGTTCGTTTCGCTTTGTTACGCATTTGCGACGGTCCGTAACATTGATTCAAACATCTGAAATGATGAAGAAAATGCAAAAATGCCCGGGCAGTTGCCCGGGCATTCGGCAAGGTGAAGGTACGGGCCTTCCAATCAGTTCGACTGACGGCGCAGGAACGCCGGGATTTCGAGCTGATCATCTTCGTGCGGGCGCGCCTGCGGCGAAACGCGACCGTGATCGTCAAGCTGGCCGCGACGCGGCGCATAGAGGCTCGCTTCCGGCGAGAGCGGCCGGCGCTGCTGGGAAGCAGCACTCGGTGCGGAAGCCGTCATGTCGGCTGCCGCGGGGGTCTGCTCGCGCTCACGCAGGCCCAGCGAGCTGGTGATGCGGTTGAGGAGACCCATCGGGCCACGCTCTTCCGCGATCGGCGCTGCCGGCTGGGCGCGGCGGTCCATCTCGGCCTTCACGACCGGCGGAAAGTCTTCGACCTTCGGCATGCGAACCTGTTCCGGCTGCTGGCGCATGACCGGAGCAACGGGCTCCTGGCGCATCACCGGCTGCGGCTGGGGCTGAGGCTGAGCCGGCTGCATCTGCGGCTGCGGCTGGCGCATCACCGGAGCGGCCTCTACCGGTGCTGCACCGGCGAAAAGCTTGCTCTGGGGACGGAAGTTTTCCTCATGCGTCGGCTGAACCGGAGCCGGAGCCTGTGCGGCGCGGGTCGCGATGTCCAGTTCCCGCTCCATTTCGGCTTCGCGGATGGCAGCGGCGATGTGATCGACGGATGGCTGCTGCTGCACCGGCTGCTGCGCCGGCTGGGCGACGGGCTGCTGCATGACCGGCTGGTGAACCGGGGCCGGCTGGTGCTGGGCAACCGGCTGCGGCTGCTGGGCAGGAATGGCGGCGGACGGACGAACGGCCGGCTTGGACGCTACCGGACGAAAGTCGGCGGAACGGCCCGCCACCTCCGCGGCCGTGCGGTCGATGCCGGTGGCGACGACCGAGACGCGGATCAGGCCTTCGAGTTCTTCGTCGAACGTCGCGCCGAGGATGATGTTGGCATCCGGGTCGACTTCTTCGCGAATACGGGTTGCAGCTTCGTCGAGTTCGAACAGCGTCAGGTCGCGGCCGCCGGTGATCGAGATCAGCAGGCCCTGGGCGCCCTTCATCGAGGTCTCGTCGAGCAGCGGGTTGGCGATCGCGGCTTCGGCAGCGGCCAGTGCGCGGCCTTCACCCGAAGCTTCGCCGGTACCCATCATCGCGCGGCCCATTTCACGCATCACCGAGCGGACGTCGGCGAAGTCGAGGTTGATGAGGCCTTCCTTGACCATGAGGTCGGTGATGCAGGCAACGCCCGAATAGAGAACCTGGTCGGCCATCGCGAAGGCGTCCGCGAAGGTCGTGCGGTCGTTGGCGATACGGAAGAGATTCTGGTTCGGGATGACGATCAGGGTGTCGACCGACTTTTGCAGTTCGGCAATGCCCTGGTCGGCAAGCCGCATGCGGCGCGCGCCTTCGAAGTGGAACGGCTTGGTGACGACGCCGACGGTCAGGATGCCCTTGTTGCGGGCGGCCTGGGCGACGATCGGGGCTGCACCCGTGCCGGTGCCGCCGCCCATGCCGGCGGTGACGAAGCACATATGGGTGCCGTTCAGGTGGTCGATGATCTCATCGATGCACTCTTCGGCGGCCGCACGGCCGACTTCCGGCTGCGAACCGGCGCCGAGACCTTCGGTGACGGCGACGCCCATCTGGATGATCCGCTCGGCCTTGGTCATGGTCAGCGCCTGGGCGTCGGTATTGGCGACGACGAAATCGACGCCCTGGAGGCCTGCGGTGATCATGTTGTTGACGGCGTTGCCGCCACCGCCACCCACACCAAAGACGGTGATGCGCGGCTTCAGCTCCGTGATATCCGGCTTCTGCAAGTTGATAGTCATTGTACCCGTTCCTTCTGTTTTCTGGCCGCCTTGCCGAGCCGGCCAAATCTCTCAAAGTCTTAGTTTGTCTTCGTCCGGCACCATTCCTGTCGGCGCCGAACGGTACTCAAAAGCTCTCCTTCAGCCATTGGCCCATGCGGGCGATGCGGCCGTTGCCGGCGCCGAGCCCCGCGAACATGCCGCCGTGGGAGGCATGGGTCTCGAGGTCGGCGACCTGCGGATAGATCATCAGGCCGACCGCCGTGGAGAAGGCCGGGCCCTTGGCGGCCGCCGGCAGCCCGGAAACCCCGAGCGGACGGCCGATGCGAACATTGCGGGCGAGGATGCGGCGCGCCGCTTCCGGCAGGCCCGTGAGCTGGCTTGCGCCGCCCGTCAGAACGATGCGCTTGCCGACGATCGGACTGAAGCCCGAGCGCTGGATGCGATCGCGGATGAGTTCCAGCGTCTCTTCGATGCGGGCGCGCACGATGCGCGAGACGAGCGCGCGCGGCACGTGCGTCGGCTGGTCGCGGTCGTCCTCGCCGATCGGCGGAACCGAGACGATGTCGCGCTCGTCGGCGCTGTTCGGCAGCGCCGAGCCGTGCACGACCTTCAGCCGCTCGGCGTCCTCGATGCGGGTCGAAAGACCGCGCGCCAGATCCGTCGTGACATGATGGCCGCCGAGGCTGACGGCGTCGGCATGGACGAGCTTGCCTTCGGCGAAAACCGAGATCGTCGTCGTGCCGCCGCCCATGTCGATCGCGGCGCAGCCGAGTTCGACCTCGTCGTCGACGAGCGCGGCAAGACCGCTGGCATAGGGGGTCGCCACCATGCCCTCGACCGAGAGGTGCGCGCGGTTGACGCAGAGTTCCAGGTTCTTCAGCGCCGCCCGTTCGGCCGTCAGCACATGCATGTCGACGCCGAGAACGTCGCCGAACATGGCGAGCGGATCACGGATGCCGCGTTCGCCATCGAGCGAGAAGCCCGTCGGCAGCGAGTGCAGGATGGCCCGGTCGGAGCGCAGCGACTGCTGGCCGGCGGCCGACAGAACCTTGCGCAAATCGTTGGCGTCGACTTCCTGGCCGCCGAGATCGATCGTCGCGGTGTAGACGTCGCTCTGCAGCCGGCCGGCCGAAACGTTGACGATCAGGCTGTCGATGGTAAGGCCGGCCATACGCTCGGCCGCATCCACCGCCAGCCGCACGACGCTTTCGACCGCATCGAGATCGGCGACGACGCCGTTCTTGACGCCCCGCGACTTCTGATGGCCGATGCCGATGATTTCGACGTTGTGGGTGCGGTTCGGGAGGATCTGGCTCTCGGCGCGCGGCGTCAGCCGGCCGATCATGCAGACCACCTTGGTCGAACCGATATCCAGCACCGAGACGACATGAGACCGCTTCGAAGAAAGCGGCTTCAGGCGCGGCAGGCCAAAGCTGGAGGAACCGAACAGACTCATATGCGGCCCTCTTTCTTCTTCTCGGTCTCCTGCGCCTTCAGCATTTTGTCCCTCGCCTTCAAGGCAACCTCGCGCCGGGCGACTGCATCCGGCGTCAACTGAACTGTGGTTCGATCCTCAAGCCTCAGATCCACGGCAGCGATGTCGCGCTCGAGGAGCTGGTGCTGGCTTTCCATGTCGGAGAGCACCTGCATCGCGCGTGCGACGTCGTGCTCCGGCAACTTGACGACGATGCCGTTGTCGAGGCGCAGGTCCCAGCGGCGACCGGCGACGCGGACGAAGGCCTTCACCCGCGAGCGGATCTCCGGCCAGCGGGAAAACTCGTCGTAGAAATCGGCAGCCGCCGTTTCGGCATCGCGGCCGACGAACAGCGGCAAGGCCGCGAACTTGTTGTCGCGCAGGGGCGCGATCACGCTGCCGCTTCTTTCGATCAGCGAAAGATCGGAACCGTGCTGCCAGATGCCGAAGGCCTTGCGCTCGGTCAGGTTGACCTCGATCGTGCCCGGATAGACCTTGCGGACGGTGACACCCTGCACCCAGGGCAATTCGGCGATCAGCTTGCGCGCCTCGGCAATGTCGAGCGCCACCAGCGACGTCGTGCCGTCGAGGCCGAGCTGCTGGAGGATGTCGATCTCGGAGGTCTGCTCGTTGCCGGAAACCTTGACGTCTTCGATGGCGAAGCCCGCAGCCGTGGTCGAGACCTGGGCGAAATTCTGCGTGTGTCCGCCGAGCGACATGCCGTAGAAGCCGGTCGCCGCGAAGAACGCGATCGCCGAGACCGTGCCCGTATGCGCCGGGAAGCGAATACGGCCGGTTCCGAGGCTGACGAGGAAACGCACGACCCGGCGGAGCGGGCGCGGCAGTACGCGGCCGCCGTCCACATCGACGGCTGCAGCGCCATCGAGGTGACGAACCCTCCTGCCCCTTCTGCCCCTCAACGCAAACACGACGCTTCCTCCACCATCCAACTCAAAAACTCGCCGAAGCCATAGCCGGCATGCGCGGCCATCTCGGGCACCAGGGAGGTTGGCGTCATGCCGGGCTGGGTGTTGATTTCCAGCCAGATCAGCTCGCCCTCACCGGAGGAACTGTCATCGAAACGAAAGTCGGATCGGCTGACGCCGCGGCAACCGATTGCCTGATGCGCCTTCAGAGCGAGTGTTTGTATTTTTTGGTAAATATTTGGTGAAATCTGTGCCGGAATGACGTGGCGAGAACCGCCTTTTACGTACTTGGAGTCGTAATCGTAGAAGGCATGGCCCTGCGGGATGATCTCGGTGACGCCGAGCGCCCGATCGCCCATGACGCCACAGGTCAGTTCGCGACCGGCGACATAACGCTCGACCATGATTCGGTCGCCGTAGCGCCATTCGCTCGAAGTCACCACCTGCGGCGGATGGGACTGATCTTCCTTGACGATGACGACGCCGAAGCTCGAGCCCTCGCGGACCGGCTTGACGACATAGGGCGGCTTCATCGGATGCTTCGGACCAAACGCGTGGCGATCCATCACCTGCGCCTCCGCCACCGGAATGCCGGCGGCAGCCGCGACGTGCTTCGCCTGGGCCTTGTCCATGGCGAGCGCCGAGGCGAGTACGCCGGAATGGGTGTAGGGAATTTCCAGATATTCGAGGATGCCCTGGATCGTGCCGTCCTCGCCGAACGGGCCGTGAAGAGCATTGAAGGCGACATCCGGGCGAAGCGCCGCCAACACTTCGGCAACGTTGCGATCGACATCGATTCGGGTGACGCGGTAGCCGGCGGCATCGAGGGCATCCGCGCAGGCAGTCCCGGACGACAGGCTAACCGGTCGCTCCGAAGAAAATCCGCCCATCAGGACAGCCACATGCTTGCCGCTCATTCAAACCCCCAAACAATACGCCACTATCGCAAGGTTTCCTTGCGTCTGGCTGATTCCGGCTTTCGCGAGTCACCACGCCATTGGGGGCACTAGAGCGTCATTATGGTTAACGAACCGTTTACTTTCGTTAACCTTAGTCGGGAAATGAAACGCGCATCACATGCACACGCGCGTATACGACGAGGCATTTTAGCGGGAGATCAAGGGGTTGCGGAGCGATCCTGAATCAAATGCATAACAAGCGAAAAAATGAAAAACCCGCCGCAAACGAGGCGGCGGGCTCCGTTCCGACGATGCGATAGGCGCTTAGTCGTCGTCGCCGACGATCTTCCAGACGATGCCGGCGATTGCCGCGCCGACGATCGGCGCCACCCAGAAAAGCCAGAGCTGCGCCAGCGCCCAATCGCCGACGAACAGCGCCTGCCCCGTCGAACGAGCCGGATTGACCGAGGTGTTCGTGACCGGGATCGAGACCAGATGAATGAGGGTCAGCGCCAGGCCGATGGCGATCGGCGCGAAACCGGCGGGCACCCGGCCGTGTGTGGCGCCGAGAATGATGAACAGGAAGAAGAAGGTCATCACCACTTCGGTGACGAGCGCCGCCGTCAGCGAATAGCCGCCCGGCGAGTGTTCTCCATAGCCGTTGGCGGCGAACCCGCCGAGCTGGAAATCGGCCTTGCCGCTGGCGATCAGATAGAGCACGGCGGCAGCAGCAATGGCGCCCAGCACCTGCGAGATGACGTAGCCGACGAGCTTCTGCGCCGGAAACTTGCCGGCAACCATCAATCCAACCGAGACGGCCGGATTGAAGTGTCCGCCGGAAATGCCACCGACCGCATAGGCCATGGTGAGCACGGTGAGGCCAAAGGCGAAGGAGACGCCGAGCAGGCCGATGCCGACCTCAGGAAAGGCCGCCGCCAGCACCGCGCTGCCGCAACCACCGAAAACGAGCCAGAATGTACCGAGAAACTCCGCAGAAAGCCTTTTGAACATGCATTCGCTCCTGAAGAAAACGAAGCCGATCGCTTCGGCCGCCGAGAGTTTGCCACAAATTGATTCTGGTCAAGCTCGGTTGTCCTAAGAAGCTGACACCCGTAATAGGCGAGGTTCACAAATCGCCCCGCCTAACGAAGAGGCAGACCCAAGCACTTTTCCGATGAGCCATGCGTTGGCGGAATAATACTGCGCACGACGCCAAGATCGTTCGCATTTCTTACAATATCAGGGTTTCGCCATGCCAAAACTTGCGTTAAGAGGCCTGCGGCGCCGCGCGGCCGACCAGACGCGCAAAGGCCGCTGCAGACTATGAAGTGCAGTCCGCCTCCCAGGACGGCACCACATCCATATCAGGAACCATGATAATGACAGACGCGACAACCATCCTGTCGCCGAAGGACAATGCGTTGAGCCACGCGGCAGTGAACTCCCCTGCCCGGGTGCTGTTCGCAAGCCTCGTCGGCACGACCATCGAATTCTTCGACTTCTACGTTTACGCCACAGCCGCGGTGCTCGTTTTCCCGCACCTCTTCTTCCCCTCGGCCGATCCGACTTCGGCAATGCTGCAATCCTTCGCGACCTTCTCGATCGCCTTCTTCGCCCGCCCCTTCGGCGCCGTGGTCTTCGGCCATTTCGGCGACAAGGTCGGCCGCAAGGCGACCCTGGTTGCCGCGCTGATGACCATGGGCATCTCCACCGTCGTCATCGGTCTGCTGCCGACCTATGCGTCGATCGGCGTCGCCGCGCCGCTGCTTTTGGCGCTCTGCCGCTTCGGCCAGGGTCTCGGCCTCGGTGGTGAATGGGGCGGCGCCGTGCTGCTCGCCACCGAAAACGCGCCCGAGGGCAAGCGCAGCTGGTACGCCATGTTCCCGCAGCTCGGCGCGCCGATCGGCTTCATCCTCTCGGCCGGCACCTTCCTGGTCCTCGGCGAAGTGATGAACGACGAAGCCTTCCTCGCCTGGGGCTGGCGCGTGCCCTTCATCGCCAGCATCCTGCTCGTCGCCGTCGGCCTCTATGTCCGCCTGAAGATCACCGAGACGCCGGAGTTCCAGAAAGCGGTCGACAAGCACGAGCGCGTGCAGGTGCCGATCGCCGAGATCTTGCGTTCGCACAAGCGCAGCCTGGTGCTCGGCACCTTCGTGGCGCTCGCAACCTTCGTGCTCTTCTATCTGATGACCGTCTTCTCGCTCTCCTGGGGCACGGCAAAGCTCGGTTATTCGCGTGAGCAGTTCCTGGTCGTGCAGATGACCGGCGTCGTCTTCTTCGGCCTGATGATCCCGGTTGCCGGCATCCTCTCGGACCGCTTCGGCCGCCGCCTGGTGCTGATCCTTGCGACGATCGGCATCGGCGTCTTCGGCATCTTCATGGCCCCGCTGCTTTCTGGCGGCCTCGGCGGCGCCTTCCTGTTCTCGGTCATCGGCCTCGGTCTCATGGGCCTTACCTACGGCCCGATCGGCGCGGCGCTTGCCGCCCCCTTCCCGACCTCGGTGCGCTACACCGGCGCCTCGATGACCTTCAACCTCGCCGGCATCTTCGGCGCGTCGCTGGCGCCCTACATCGCCACCTGGCTCGCCACCAACTACAGCCTCGATTATGTCGGCTACTACCTGCTGGCCGCCGCCGCCGTCACGCTGCTGTGCCTGGTGCTGTCGACCGAAGAAGAGGTCTCCGCCTGATTTCGGCTCGGCCCGCGCAGGCGCGGCCGACCACAAACAGGAAGGGCCGCAGCGTCTCCGCCACGGCCCTTCCCTGATCGTCTCGCCACCTCAGGCGATGCCGCGGCCGAGGAATTCCTTGATCTCGTAGCCCGGCATGAAGTTGCCGATGCGCTTGATTTCCCATTCGAGCCGCACGCCGGAATGTTCCAGCACGCGCTGGCGCACCGTCTCGCCAAGATATTCGAGCTCATAGCCGGTCGCCTGTCCGGTATTGATCATGAAATTGCAGTGCATCGGCGACATCTGCGCGCTGCCGATCATCAGACCGCGGCAGCCCGCCTCGTCGATCAGCTTCCAGGCCGAGTGACCCTCCGGGTTCTTGAAGGTCGAGCCGCCGGTCTTCTCGCGGATCGGCTGCACCGTCTCGCGGTGGTGGCGCACGGCATCCATGTCGGTGCGGATCTTGTTCTTGTCCTCGGCGTAGCCCTCGAAGACCGCATGGGTGAAGATCAGATCCTTCGCCGCCGCCGAGTGGCGGTAGGCGTAGCCCATGTCGGCATTCGACAGCACATGCTGCTTGCCGTGGCGGTCGACCGCATGAACCTCGACGACGCGCTCGCGCGTTTCCGAGCCGTTGGCGCCGGCATTCATGCGCAGCGCCCCGCCGATCGAGCCGGGGATGCCATAGAAGAAATAGAAGCCGCCGATGCCGTGATCGAGCGCCATGGCCGCGATGTTCTTGTCCGGGCAGATGGCGCCGGCCTTGATGCGGTTTTCGCCGACCAGTTCCAGATCACCGAAGCCCTTGGCCGAGAGGCGGATGACGACGCCGGGAATGCCGCCGTCGCGCACGAGCAGGTTCGAGCCGACGCCGACGACCATGACCGGCACGTCTTCCGGAACGAGCTTCAGGAAGGTGACGAGATCATCCGTGTCATGCGGCTGGAACATCAGCTCGGCAAGACCGCCGGCGCGGAACCAGGTGACGCGATCCATCGGCGCATCGGGCGTAATGCGGCCACGAACGGCGCTGACACCGCTTCCGAGCGCATCGAGTAGTTTCTGACCGTTGACCTGTTTCATGCTCAAATTCCTGAAATATCCGCGAGTTCCTTAGGCAGGGCAGCCGCCCAGTAGGTGATGCTGCCAGCCCCCAAGAGAACCACAAAATCGCCGGGCTGCGCAATCTTGCTGACAACAGGCGCAATTGCTTCCGGACCGGCGACGTAACGGGCGTCACGATGGCCGCCGGCCTTGATGCGATCCACCAGCTCCTCGGAGGTTGCACCCGGGATCGGGTCTTCGCCGGCCGCATAGACCGGCGCGATCAGGACCGTGTCGGCATCGTTGAAGCAGGAGGAAAATTCCTCGAACAGGCTCGAAAGGCGGCTATAGCGATGCGGCTGGTGCACGGCAATGATCCGGCCCTGGCAGGCCTCGCGCGCTGCCTTCAGCACCGCCTTGATCTCGACCGGATGGTGGCCGTAGTCGTCATAGACGCGCACGCCGTTCCATTTGCCGGTAAGCGTGAAGCGGCGCTTGACCCCGCCGAAGGAGGCGAGCCCCTTGGCGATCGCCTCCGGGCTGATGCCAAGGCGTTGGGCGACGGCGATGGCGGCCGTCGCGTTGGAGACATTGTGACGGCCCGGCATCGGCAGCGTGAGATCCTTCATCTCGATCACCTGGCCGGTGCGGCGGCGGCGGATCTCGATGTCGAAGATGGAGGTGCCGTTGTCCATGCGGATGTTGTGGAAACGCACGTCGGCCTGCGGGTTCTCGCCATAGGTGACGACCTTGCGATCCTCGATCTTGGCGACCATGGCCTGCACTTCCGGATGGTCGAGGCAGAGCACGCCGAAGCCGTAGAAGGGCACGTTCTCGACGAACTGGCGGAAGGCCGCGCGCACCGCGTCGAAATTGCCGTAGTGGTCGAGATGTTCGGGGTCGATGTTGGTGACGATGGCGACATCGGCCGGCAGCTTCAGGAAGGTGCCGTCGGATTCGTCGGCCTCCACCACCATCCACTCGCCCTCGCCCATGCGGGCATTGGTGCCATAGGCGTTGATGATGCCGCCGTTGATGACGGTCGGATCGAGCCCGCCGGCCTCGAGCAGCGCCGCGACCATGGAGGTCGTCGTCGTCTTGCCATGCGTGCCGCCGATCGCGATCGCGTTGCGGAAGCGCATCAGTTCGGCGAGCATTTCGGCGCGGCGCACGACGGGCAGGAATTTTTCGCGCGCGGCAATCAGCTCCGGATTGTTCTTCTTGATCGCGGTCGAGACGACGATCACCTCGGCGTCGCCGATGTTCTCGGCCTTGTGGCCGACGAAGACCTCGATGCCCTTGGCGCGCAGGCGCTGCACATTGGCGCTATCGGCCTGGTCGGAGCCCTGGACGCGATGGCCGAGATTGTGCAGCACCTCGGCAATACCGCTCATGCCGATGCCGCCGATACCGATGAAATGGACCAGCCCGATGGTTTTCGGCATTTTCATGAGCGTGTTTCCCTGAATTTCTCGACTGTCAAACCGCTGGCAATAGCCTCTACGAGGGATGCAAGCAAGCTCGCTGCGTCCGGCTTGCCGGTTTCCCGGGCGTTTGCTGCCATCTGCGCGAGCGATTGTGGATTGTCGACCGCATCCTTGAGGATGCCGGCGAGACGATCTGCCGTCAGTTCGGACTGGGCGATCACCCGCGCGCCGCCCTTGGCGGCGAGTGCTGCGGCATTGGCGGCCTGGTCGTGATCGAGCGCGTAGGGATAGGGCACCAGGATCGCCGGACGGCCGATGACCGAAAGCTCCGAAACCGTCGAGGCGCCGGAGCGGCAAATGACGAGTTGCGCGCCGGCAATGCGTTCGGCCATGTCGGTGAAGAAAGGCGAGACCTCGGCCGGCACGCCGAGCTTCTCGTAGGTCGCGATCACGCCGTCCTTGTCTTCCGGCCGCGCCTGCTGCGTGACCTTGAGCCGGTGGCGAACGGCATCGTCCAGCCGGCAGATCGCCTGCGGGATCGCCTTGGAGAAAAATTGCGCGCCCTGGCTGCCGCCGAAGACGACGAGATGGAACGGCGCTTCGCCTGTTGCAGCGGCATACGGCGTGCTGGCCGCGGCGAGCACCGCCGGGCGAACCGGATTGCCGGTTGTCACGGTCTTGGCGGCAAAGGCGCCGGTACCCTCCGGCAGGAAACCGCCGGCGATCGCCTTGACGCGGGACGCCAGCGCTTTGTTGGCCCGGCCCATGACCGCATTCTGCTCGTGGATCAGGGACGGCACGCCCATGCCGGTTGCGGCCAGCAGCGGCGGCACGGTCGGATAACCGCCGAAGCCGACGACGGCCTTCGGCTTCAGCCGCGCGATCAGTCGGCGTGCGGCGCGCATGCCGGTCCAAAGCGTCCACAGCGACTTCGCCACGCTGATCGGGTTCTTCGAGCCGATCGTCGCCGAGGGCACGACATGCACCTCGTCGGCCGGGAACTTGCCGGCATAGCGCTCGGCGCGGCTGTCGGTGACGAGATGCACCGAATAGCCCTTGGCTTTCAGTTCGTGGGCCAGCGCCTCCGCCGGAAAGAGATGGCCGCCGGTACCGCCGGCGGCAAGCAGGATGATGCCTTTAGTCATGTTTTACTCCGCCGGCACGCCAATGCCGGACCGAAACAGGCTGCGCTCCACGGCGCGCTTCTCCGGGCGGTGACGCGTCAGCGCCAGGATGAAGCCGGCGGTGACGCAGATCGCCACCATGGACGAGCCACCATAGGAGATCAGCGGCAGGGTCATGCCCTTGGCCGGAAGCAGTTCGAGGTTCACGCCGATGTTGATCATCGACTGGATGCCGATCTGGAGAACCAGGCCGGCAACGGCGAACCGGTTGAAGTCGTTGCGCTCGCGGAAAGCGTGGTTGAGGCCGCGCATCACCAGGAAGGCGAAGATCAGCACGATGACCATGCAGAAGACGATGCCGAATTCCTCGGCCGCAACGGAGAAGACGAAGTCGGTGTGGCTGTCCGGGATGATGCGCTTGACGATGCCCTCGCCCGGACCGCGCCCGAACCAGTCGCCGCGGATGATCGCCTCGCGTGCCGTGTCCATCTGGAAGGTATCGCCCTCGCCCGTCAGGAACTTGTCGATACGGGCCGCCACGTGCGGCAGCATCGTATAGGCGACGAAGAAGCCGCCGAGCGCCGCGCTGCCGAGCAGGATGATCCAGAGCCAGGGCATGCCGGCCATGAAGAACATTCCGCCCCAGACCGCGGTCGTCAGGATCGTCTGGCCAAGGTCGGGCTGGGCGACGAGAAGCGCTGCGACGATGCCGAAGAGCAGGATGGCAAAGAGATTGCCCGGGATTTCCGGCTGGCGCGCGTGCTCGGAAAAGAGCCAGGCGCAGACGACGACGAAAGCCGGCTTCATGAATTCCGACGGCTGGATCGAAATGCCGGCGATCGAAAGCCAGCGCATCGAACCCTTCACCTCTTCGCCGATGAAGAGCACCAGCACCATCATCGCGAGCGACCCGCCGAGAAGCAGGATCGCGGCGCGCCTGACCTGGCGCGGCGAGAGGAAGGAGATGCCGACCATCACCACAAGCGAAGGCAGCAGGAAGAGCGCGTGGCGCTTGACGAAGTGGAAGCTGTCGAGGCCGATGCGCTCGGCGACCGCGGGGCTTGCGGCGAAGGACAGCATGAAGCCGACGCCCATCAACAGGATGAAGGTCGCCAGGAAGAACCTGTCGATCGTCCAGAACCAGTCGGCCACGGGGCCACGTTCGGCTCGGCTTACCATCTTGTCAGTCCCCTTCTCCGGCGCCCGTCGCGCCCCACGTCCGAAACCTCGGCATCACGTCCGCTTGGCCCTCGCGCCGGATGGCGCGCTGGACCGGGCGGCGTCAGATCAGCATCGTCACGCCTTCGATCGCGCGCACATGGCCGACGAAGGCATCGCCGCGCACCTCGAAGTTCTTATACTGGTCGAAGCTTGCGCAAGCCGGGGATAGCATCACCGCCGAAGGGCCGGCTTCGTCCTTGCCGGCCTCGGCCGCCGCGTGTGCCACCGCCTGCTCCAGCGTGCCCGAAATCTCGTAGGGCACCGCTTCGCCGAGCGTCGCCGCAAAGGCCGGCGCCGCCTCGCCGATCAGGTAGGCCTTGACGATCTTCGGGAAGAACGGCGCAAGCGTCGTGATGCCGCCCTCTTTCGGCAGGCCGCCGGCAATCCAGTAGATCCGCTCGTAGCTCGAAAGCGCCGGGGCCGCTGCATCCGCATTGGTCGCCTTGCTGTCGTTGACGAAGACGACCGCGCCCTTGCGTCCAACCGGCTGCATGCGGTGCTTGAGGCCCGGGAAGCTCTTGAGCCCGGCGCGGATCTCCGCCTCGCTGACGCCGACCGCGAGGCAGGCGGCAATGGCCGCCGCCGCGTTCTGGGCATTGTGGCCGCCGCGCAGCGTCTGGATGCCGTCGAGATCGACGAACAGGCTCGCCGTGCCGCCTTCGGCTCTCATGATGCGCGAGCCTTCGGCATAGAGACCATTGGCGAGCACATGGCGGCGCGAGATGCGCACCGTCCTCGTGCCGGCGCGCTCCACCCGATCGGCAATCAGCGCTGAGAAGCTGTCATCGACGCCGACAATGGCCGTGCCGCTGCCGGCGACCAGCCGCTCCTTGATGTCGGCGTAATGCTGCATCGTGCCGTGGCGATCAAGATGATCAGGCGTCAAGTTGAGCAGGATCCCGGCGGTCGGGTTCAGCGTCGGCGCCAGGTCGATCTGGTAGGACGAGCACTCGACCACATAGAAGCGACCGGCTTTCGGTGACTCGAGGGTCAGCACCGCCGTGCCGATGTTGCCGCCGAGCTGGGTATCGCGGCCGCTTTCCCTGAGGATATGGGCGATCAGCGCCGTCGTCGTCGATTTGCCATTGGTGCCGGTAATGGCGATGAAGGGGCAATCGGGCGAGTGCGCCCGGCGCTCGCGCACGAAGAGCTCCACGTCGCCGATGATCTCGACGCCGGCTGCATGGGCGAGATCCACCGTCCAGTGCGGCTTCGGATGGGTGAGCGGCACGCCGGGCGAAAGTACGAAGGCGGCAAAAGCGGCCCACTCGACCGTGCGCAGGTCCGCCGTCGGCACGCCGGCGGCCGCAGCCTTCGCGACGCTATCCGGATTGTCGTCCCAGGCGGTGACCTCGGCGCCGCCGGCGACCAGTGCCTCGGCCGTCGCAAGCCCCGAACCGCCAAGACCGAAGAGAGCGACCTTCCTACCCCTAAATGTGGTGACCGGGATCATCGTCCACTCACCGCAGCTTGAGGGTGGAGAGGCCGATCATCGCCAGGATGACGGCAATGATCCAGAAGCGGATCACGACCTGGCTCTCGGTCCAGCCCTTCTTTTCGAAGTGATGGTGGATCGGCGCCATCAGGAAGACACGGCGGCCGGTGCGCTTGAACCAGAAGACCTGGATGATGACCGACAGCGTCTCCATGACGAAGAGGCCGCCGATAATGACCATGACGATCTCGTGCTTGACGGCGACGGCGACGGTGCCGATCAGGCCGCCGAGCGCCAGCGAACCGGTGTCGCCCATGAAGATTGCCGCCGGCGGCGCGTTGAACCAGAGGAAACCGAGACCGGCGCCGATGACGGCGCCAAGGATCACGGCGAGCTCGCCGGTGCCCGGCACGAAATGGATCTGCAGGTAGTTGGCGAAGACGGCGTTACCGGCGAGATAGGAGATCAGGCCGAAGGCGGCCGCCGCGATCATGACCGGCACGATCGCAAGGCCGTCGAGACCATCGGTCAGGTTCACGGCATTGCCGGCGCCGACGATGACGAAGCCGCCGAACAGCACGAAGAAATAGCCGAGATTGAGGATGAGGTCCTTGAAGAAGGGGAACGTGACCGAGGAGCCGAAGGTGGAACCGGCCGCACCGCTCGAAAGCGAGGCCTGCATCATGAAGAACACGGCAATCGCCGCGATCACGAATTCGATGCCGAGGCGCGCCTTGCCGGAGAAGCCCTTCTCCGATTGCTTGGTGACCTTGAGGTAGTCGTCATAAAAGCCGATGGCGCCGAAGCCGAGCGTGACGAGCAGGGTCGAGACCACATAGACGCTCGAAAGATCGGCCCAGAGCAGCGACGAGACGACGATGCCGGCGAGGATCATCAGGCCGCCCATGGTCGGCGTGCCGGCCTTCTTGAAATGCGTCTGCGGCCCGTCGGCGCGGATCGGCTGGCCCTTGCCCTGGCGGATGCGCAGCGAGGCGATCATGGCCGGGCCGAACAGGAAGACGATCATGGCCGAGGTGAAGAGCGCCGCACCCGTGCGGAAGGTGATGTAGCGAAAGAGATTGAAAAACTGAAAGTGGTCCGCCAGTTCCACGAGCCATATGAGCATAAGGGACCTTTCCCCAAAGGTTTAGTAATACACGTCGTCCAACAGAATCATCTGAAAAACGATACGCATTACAGCGCCGCGCGTCTAACTGGACGCGCAAAGGTCGCTGCAACATTTTGGTCCGCTGCATGATTTTGCCCTTAAATCGATTCCGATTTAACGAATTATGCAGCAGCATGCGAAAGTGTCAGGGCGCGCCCGCCTAACTCCAGGCCGTATCTACGGCGCCTGTCATGGGCGGCAGTGCCGGCACTGTTTCGCGCCGGCTATCCCTCGGCCCCGGATCCTTCGGCTTGCGCCGCCGGATAGGCTTCGATCAGTGCCTGCACGATCTTGGCGCAACCGGTCCCCTTCGACGACTTGACCATGACGACGTCGCCGGGCGCCACTGCGGCCAGCGCGTAGGACTTCAGGTCCTCGACGCTCTCGCGGTAGATCACGGAGACTTCCGGCGGCAGAGCATCACGCAGATGCGCCATCAAAGGTCCGGCAAGCCAGACGTCGGTGATCCCGGCCTCGATCAGCGGACGGGCGAGTGCCGCATGCACCTCGGCGGCATGTTCGCCCATCTCCAGCATGTCGCCGAGCACGGCGACACGGCGGCCGCCGGCCGGCGGTTCGCTGTCGCGCAGCAGCGCAATCGCCGCCCGCATCGAGCTCGGATTGGCATTGTAGCTCTCGTCGATCAGCTTCAGCGTGCCGGTCCCGATCGCAAGCGTATGGCGCCGGCCCCTGCCCGTTTCGGCCTGCATGGTCGCAAGCGCCGAAGCCGCATAGTCGAGATCGGCACCGGCAAGCTTCACCGCCGCCAGAACCGCAACGGCGTTTTCCGCGATGTGCCGTCCGGGCGCCCCGATCGCCACTTCCAGCGTGCGACCGCCAATGCCCGCCCAGAGAATGGAGCCTTCCGGACCGCCGCTGAACTCGACCAGCCGGAATTCAGCCTTTGGATTGGCACCGAAGGAATGGATATGGCTGACGCCGGCCGCGGCCGCCGCGTTTTCCAGAAGCTTGTACTGCGGGCTGTCATGAATGATCAGCGCATGGCCGCCATTGACGACGCCCTCGAAGATCTCGGCCTTGGCCTCGGCAATTTGGTCGAGACTCTCGAAATTGCCGAGATGGGCGGCGGCGATGCTCGTCACCATGGCCACATGCGGCCGCACCATGGCGGTCAGCGGCCGGATCTCGCCCGGATGGTTCATGCCGATCTCGAAGATACCGAAATCGGTTGCCTCGGGCATGCGCGCCAGCGTCAGCGGCACGCCCCAGTGATTGTTGAAGGAGGCGACCGAAGCATGCACGCGGCCCTGGGGCTTGAGCACATGGCGCAGCATCTCCTTGGTCGTGGTCTTGCCGACCGAACCGGTGACGGCAATGATCTTGGCGGCGCTGCGGTCGCGCGCGGCACAGCCGAGACGGATCATCGCTTCGAGCACGTCGTCGACGACGATCATCGGTGCATTCAATCGTCCGAGCGCCGGCAGCTTGCCTTCGCTGACGACGAGCACCGCCGCGCCGTTGGCGAGCGCGATGCCGGCATAGTCGTGGCCATCGACCCGGTCGCCCTTGATCGCGAAGAAGGCTTCGCCCTTGCCGATCGAACGGCTGTCGATGGAGATCCCGCTGATGCCTTCAGGCAGGCTGCCGACCGGCCGGCCGTTCATCGCGGCCAGGAGATCGCTGCTTGTCCAGAGCCAGTTCAAATCACAAGCCTCCCAATGCCTTGCGGACCTCCGCATGATCCGAGAAGGGCAGCGTCACCGAGCCGATCGTCTGGCCCTCCTCGTGTCCCTTGCCGGCTACGATCAGCGTGTCGCCGGTCTTCAGCATGCCGACCGCCGTGCGGATCGCCTGGGCACGATCGCCGATCTCGATCGCGCCCTTGGCCGCAACCATTATTTCGGCCCGGATGACCTCGGGGATCTCCGAGCGCGGATTGTCGTCGGTAACGATCGTCACGTCGGCAAGCCGCGTGGCGATCTCGCCCATGATCGGACGTTTGCCCTTGTCGCGGTCGCCGCCGCAGCCGAAGACCACGACGACGCGGCCGGTCGTGAACGGGCGGACCGAGGCGAGCACGTTTTCCAGCGCATCCGGCTTGTGGGCATAGTCGACATAGGCAAGCGCGCCGTCCTTGGTCTGACCGACCAGTTCGAGGCGGCCGGAGGCGCCCTGCAGCTTCTCGAGCGCGGAGAAGGCGGCCTTGGCACCGATGCCGGTCGACATGGCGAGACCCGCCGCGACCAGCGCATTCGCCACCTGGAAGTCGCCGGCGAGCGGAATGTGGATTTCGAAGATGTCGTCGCCGACATGCACTTCGGCCGATTGCTTGTGGCGGAAATGCTCGACGCGCTTCAGCGAGATGAAGTCGCCCTTGCGGCCGACGGTACGCACGTCGAGCTTTGCCTGGCGGGCGGCGGCAATCGCCTGGTCCGACCATTGGTCGTCGGCAAAGATCACCGCCGGCGCGCCCTTCGGCAACAGGGCATTGAACAGCCGCATCTTGGAATCCATGTAGTGCTCGACCGTCGGATGGTAGTCCATGTGGTCGCGGCCGAGATTGGTGAAGGCGGCGGCCGAAAGGCGCACGCCGTCGAGACGGCTCTGGTCGAGGCCATGGCTGGAAGCTTCCATCGCCGCATGGGTGACGCCGGCATCGGCAAGTTCTGCGAGCAGCTTGTGGAGCGACACCGGATCGGGCGTCGTCAGCGAGCCGTAATCGTTGCGGCCGGGGGCGACGACGCCGGTCGTGCCGATCATCGCGGCAGCGAAGCCCGAATGCGCCCAGATCTGGCGGGTGAAGGAGGCGACCGAGGTCTTGCCGGCCGTGCCGGTCACGGCAACCATGGTTTCCGGCTGGCGGCCGTAGAAGGCCGCGGCGGCGCGCGCCAGGAACGCGCGGGGCTCCGAGAGCTTCAGCACCGGCACCGACGAGGCATCCACGTCCGAGTCCGCTTCCGTGACGACGGCGACCGCACCGCGCTTAAGCGCGTCGGCGATATAGGTGTTGCCGTTGGCCTTGCTGCCGGCAACCGCAACGAAGAGATCCCCTGGTTGAACCTGCCGACTATCGGCCGTCAGTCCGGCAACGTCGATTTCGGCGGCAGCGCCGCCCAGTTGCGCCGAAAGTTCCGGGAAGTTCGATCCCGCCAGCTCTTTGATCTTCATGAACGCACGTCTCGCATCGATTTCGATCCGCAAGAATCGCGAATCGTCCGCTTTCTCATTTCATGTCTAATAAGACACAAGCAAGGCAGAACCGTCTTCTCCAAACTTTGGTTCGACACCGAGCAGCGGCGCAGAGCGGCTTATGATGTCACGAACCATGGGAGCTGCGTTCGAGCCCGCCGTGCGCCCGCCACCCTCGCCGGTCTTCGGCGCGTCGATGAAGGTGAGCACGATGTACTTCGGATTGTCGATCGGGAAGGCCGCGAGGAAGGCGTTGAAATTCTGGTCGCTGGCATAACGGCCATTGACCACCTTGTCGGCCGTGCCGGTCTTGCCGCCGACGTTGAAGCCCGGCACCAGCGCGCGCTTGCCGGAGCCGGCGATGCCGTTCCAGCGCAAGAGGAAGCGCATGTCGTCGCTGGTGCTCTTCTTGACCACGGTCGTGGCGAGCTCGTCGGCCTGCGCTTCCGTGCGCGGCAGGAAGGTCGGCGGGATCAGCTTGCCGCCATTGACGAGTGCCGCACCGGCAACCGCCGTCTGCAGCGGCGTCGTCGAGACGCCGTGCCCGAAGGAGATGGTGACCGAGTTGATTTTCTTCCATTCGCGCGGCTGGGTCGGGGATTTCACCTCCGGCAGCTCGGTCGGCAGCTTCGAAAGCAGGCCGATGCGCGTCAGGAACTCCTTGTGGCCGGGGATGCCGACGAGGTCGGCGATTTTCGCGGTACCGATGTTCGACGAATACTGGAAGATTTCCGGAACGGTGAGCACGCGGCGCTTGCCATGGAAGTCCTTGATGGTGAAGCCGCCGATGCGGATCGGCGCCGAGGCGTCGAAGCTGTCGTTCAGGGTGACCTTGCCGGAATCGAGGCCCATGGCGATGGTGAAGGTCTTGAAGGTGGAGCCCATTTCGAACGTGCCGTTCGACATGCGGTTCATCCAGCCCTCTTCCGCCCCTTCAGCCGGCTTGTTCGGGTCGTAGTCGGGGACGGAGGCCATCGCCAGCACTTCGCCGGTGTTGACGTCGAGCACGACGGCACCTGCGGCCAGCGCCTGAAAGTTCTTCATGCCGGCGTCGATGACGTCGCGCACGATGTTCTGCACGCGCACGTCGATCGAGAGCTTTACCGGCTCGAGCTTGGCGTCGCTGGTCATGCCGATCGCGGCAAGATCGGCGAGACCCTGGCTGTCGATATAGCGTTCCATGCCGGCAACGCCGCGGTTGTCGATGTTGACGTGGCCGAGGATATGCGCGGCGGTGTGGCCGCCGGGATAGAAGCGGCGCTTTTCCGGGCGGAAGCCGACGCCGGGAATGCCGAGCGCCAGAATGTCGCTCTGCTGCTTCGGCGTGAGCTGGCGGCGCAGCCACTGGAAGCGCGATTTCGACTTCAGCTTGTTGTAGATCTCGCGCGCGTTGATGTCAGGCAGAACCGTCGACAGGCGCTCGACCGCCTCGTCGGCATCGACGATCTTGTGCGGCTCGGCATAGAGCGAGACGGTGCGGATATCGGTCGCGAGGATCTCGCCGTTGCGGTCGAGAATATCGGGGCGCGAGGCCATCAGGTTGTCGGCGCGGCCGATGCTCGAAACCGTTTCAGGCGCTGCCATGCCGTATTGTACGAGGCGCCCGCCGATGACGGCATAGACGATGCCGAAACTGGCGATCACGATGGCGACGCGGTTCTTCGCCTGGTTCGTGGTCTTCTTGCGCGTCCCCTGGAAGGTGACGTTGAGGCCGCTTTCCGCGGGGCGGTTGTTGCCGCCTGCCGAGAAATGCGCCTTGCTCTTCAATACCATGATGCGGGAGAGAAACGACATCAGCGCGCCACCGAGCCAGTTGCCATGTTATCGGTCTTGTTGATGATGGCCGCGACGCCGTCCTTCGCAGCCTTTTCGTCTTCAGGCACCGGCAGATCCGCCTTCAGCATCGGCAGTTCCTGCGGCTGGGCGAGCTGCGTCGAAGGCGTCGGCGCCAGCTGCAGGTCGGCCCCGAAAGCGCCGACGAGACGCTCCAGGCGGTTCGGCTGCGTCAAGAGCGCCCAGTCGGCGCGAAGCAGGTCGATCGTGTCTTCCTCGAGCTTGATCGCCACGTCGAGCTTGCGGACTTCCTCAAGCTTGTTTTCGGCGCGGTGCTTGATCGTATAGGTCACCGTCGCAGCGGCCGTCATGACGACGATCAGAACGATATCGAGCGTTCGAAGCATGTCTTGTCAGCCCCCCAACCTTGCAAGGCTCGCCAGTTCCGGCAGATTGAAAATGGATAGATCGTTTCCCGGCGACGCGGCTTGCGTGCGGATCCCGGCGCGCAGCTTTGCGGAGCGGGCGCGCGGATTGAGGGACGCTTCTTCCTCGCTGGCCGCCACCATAGGCTTGCCAACTGGCGTGAAGGTTGCGGCGCGCGCGGAAACCATGGGCAGGTGGCGCGAGCCGCTGGCCTTGCCGGAACGATCCTGGAAGAAGGCCTTGACGATGCGGTCTTCGAGCGAATGGAAGGTCACGACGACAAGGCGACCGCCCGGCTTCAAGACCTTTTCGGCGGCAAACAGCGCCTGGGCCAGCTCTCCGAGCTCGTCATTGACGAAAATGCGCAGCGCCTGGAAGACGCGCGTGGCCGGATGGATCTTGTCTTTCGCCTTGCGCGGCGTCACCACCTCGATCAGGCCGGCGAGGTCGCGGGTCGTCTCGAAGGGCTGCTCGGCCCGGCGCTTCTCGATCGCGCGGGCAATGCGGCCCGCCTGCTTCTCTTCGCCGAGAAAGCCGAAGATGCGGATGAGGTCGGAGACCTTGGCGCGATTGACGACGTCGGCCGCCGAAACGCCGGATGCCGACATGCGCATGTCGAGCGGCCCCCTTTTCTGGAAGGAGAAACCGCGCTCGGCTTCGTCGATCTGCATGGAGGACACGCCGATATCGAGCACGACGCCGTCGAGCCCTTCGGCCGGCGCATGGGCGGCAAGATCGGAGAACTGCGCATGAATGAGCTTCAGCCGGCCGGCCCACTCGGCAACCTGCTTCTCACCTGCAGCGATCGCCGTCGGGTCGCGGTCGAGCGCGATGACGTCGGCACCGGCCTTCAGGATTGCCGAGCTGTAGCCGCCGGCACCAAAGGTGCCGTCGAGGATGACCTTGCCGGGCTGAGGCTCGAGCGCCGCAAGAACTTCCGGCAAGAGGACGGGAATGTGACGAACCGGTCCGCCTTCGGCTTCAGGAATACCTCCGCCTTGTTCCGTCACCATTCCGCCTCTCCATTCTAGTCTGGACGCAACCCTCGTGACTTGCGCCCTTCCCGGGCCACCGCCTGCGCCTTCATGAAGGCCTGCGGCTCCCAGAGCTGAAAATAATCGCCCCGCCCGACGAACATCACGTCGGTCGAGATTCCGGTGAAGTCGCGGATGAAATCCGTCACCATCAACCGGCCTTCCGGATCGAGCTTCACGAAGACGCCGCCGCCATGAACGAGCAGCGACATCTCGTTGGCCTCCGGGGAAAACGGGTCCTCGGCCGCCATCTGCTTCTCGAACCGATCCAGGAGTTCCGGCCCACCGACACTGATCGCCGGAAAGACGAAATCCTGGAAACAGTATAACTCCCGCACACCCCCATCCGACAGCACGGAACGAAACGCCGAGGGAACGGAGACCCGCCCCTTCGCATCGATCCGATTGGCAGCATGTGACAAGAAGCGGTTCATAACGCGAAACGGCCGCCCAAGACTGACGGGCCACGATCATCGACCCGCGCAAACACGTCACCGCACACACAAGACACCCCCGCAGGACACTGGAATGTCCACCCACCCTCCGAAGCCGGAAGGCACTGGAATCTTGCGATGTTGGGCTGCGAAGCAGCCCCTGCGCAGTGCCATTATGGGATAGCATGGGACCATATGGGCGTCAATGGGATTGGGCTCGTAAACAGCCATCGGACTGATCAAATATTGATAGGTTGTTAAGTTTAACGAAGGGTTACGAAGAGACCCCCACCGTCCGGGAATGCGACGGCAGAACGGCTTCAAATCGTTGAAAAATCAGAATGTGAGCAAGAGCGCAGCTATGTGCCCGCGCAGCGGCGCTTGCGCGCCATCGCAAAAGGGAAAAGCACAGCGGCAACGAAAGAACCGCGTGCATCGACGGCGTCGCCGGCGCGAAAAATGAGGCGTGTCTGACCCGATTTGCGAGCGCCGATCAGGGAGTTCAACGAGAGCACCCGCAGAGAAATCGTCACGAAAGGACCCGCTGACGCGCAACCTGTCAGCGTTTGCCGCACACATCTGCAGCGGAGAGAAATCGCCAGTTGGCCTGTAAGCCGGGTTCTGTATGGCCCCGCAACCCGAAGGCAACGGAACGTGGCAGCCATTCATCTGGGACTGCGCTTGCACGCAGCCTCTTGCAACCCACCCGGATGACTGGCCCGGAAACAGGCTGGGCGCTTGCGCGCCCGCGTCATCCCTATTCGGTCTTGCTCCCGGTGGGGTTTACCGTGCCGTCCATGTCGCCATGTCCGCGGTGGGCTCTTACCCCACCCTTTCACCCTTACTCCGCCAAGCGGAGCGGTTTGCTTTCTGTGGCACTTTCCCTGAGGTCACCCTCGCCGGACGTTATCCGGCACCGTGCTTCCGTGGAGCCCGGACTTTCCTCCCCCCGCGGCCTTTCGGCGCTTGCGGAGAGCGGCTGCCCGGCCAACTGGCACGCGCTCCTTAACGCAAGCCCCCGCCCCGCGCCAGAAAAAACAGCGCGGTTTGCAGCGACCATGAGCAGGATAAGGAGGCTTACGCTCTATCTCCGCCCTTATGTGGGGATCGAACCGACCCCAATCATCCCCAATCAGCGGAAAACGACGGAGAAATCCGCGTCGTATTCGGCCTCGTCGATCCGGCCGTCAAGCACGAGGGCCGCGCCGAGCCGGCCGATCTCGTCGGAGCTCTTGGCCGCCTGGCCGTTGCCGCCGGTGACAACGGCGATGCGACTCCCCTCGGCAAAGCCGATATAGGGCAGCCCATGCCGGGTGAACGAAGTGACGCAGGGCGAAAAATGGGTGGAAGCCGGCCGGAAGCCCGGCATCACCTCGGCCAGCAGCCCACGCAAGTGCTCTGCCGCTTCCGCACCGCCCGGCCCGCGGAACCATTGCCGCACCGCCGGCTCGCCGTCGAGGATCCGGTCGGTCGGATCGCCGCCGATCTTGATGTAGTGTTTGCCGTCCGCATAGCCGACCGGCGGCAGCAGGTAGTAGCTTTTCTCCTGCTCCGGCGCCGCCCCGATGAGTGAGGGCATTCCCTCGAAATCGGGCAGGTCTTGGTTCGCCACCTCGGCAAAGAGCACGGTTCGCGCCTTGACGGTGAGGTCGATCGGCCGCGGCAAGAGCGCGGCGGAAATGGAGAAACCGCCGGCGGCAACGATCACCCGGCCGGCAGCGAAATGCCTCCCGTCGACCATCGTGACGACCACGCGGTCGCGGACCTCCGCTACGGCCGCAACCTCGCTGCGTACGATCCGGGCGCCCGCCTTCTCGGCGCATACCGTCTGCGCCGCGACCAGCGCCCGCGGGTTGATGTAACCCGCCCCGCGCCTCTCGTGGACGCCGGCGGTGCCTGGCGGAAAACGGAACCAGGGAAAGCGCTGCGACAGCGCTTCGCCATCATAGAGCGGCGCCTCGACGCCGAGCGCATCGCGCGCCTTTTCGACCTCTTCGATATAGTCGTAGGATGATCCGGGCGCCGGCCCGGCGATCAGGCAGCCGACTTCGTGGTAGAAGGCGATGCCGCTTTCGCCTTCGATTTCGCCGTAGCGCTCGATCGAACGCCTGGCGAGACGCGCCCAGACCGGATCGTGGTCGATCGTGCGGGTGATGCGGGCATTGTCGTAGTGGCTGGAAAAGACGCCGGCATGGTTGGCCCAGTCCGCCGGCTCGTCCGGACCGATCAGCGCGACCCTGGCCCCCGAAAGCGCCAGGTGGCGGGCGGCCGCAGCGCCCATCATCCCCTTGCCGACGACAATGAAATCAAAGCTTTCCGACATGCCGCTCCTCGCACCGTTTACTCGAGGGGAGATAGCACGCCGGCGCCGATATGGCACGATGGTTCTAGGGATTTCCGTGTGCGCCGGAACGCGAGACCTGTCCGGCTGGAGCATCCGCCATCACCGGGCGCGGCTGGCGGATGAAGCTCTTTGGCTGCGCGGCGAAGGCTCGCTGCGCCGGTCATGCCATCGGTCAGTTGATGATGTCCTGGACCTTGCCGCAATAGCGCTTGGAAACCGGGTTCATGCGCTTGGCACCGTGGCCGGCGTTGTATTTGAGGACCGTGCCGCATGTGGTGCCACCGGACAGCTCATGCGCCACGGCAAGATACTTCATGCCGAACTTGATGTTGGTTTCCGGATCGTAGAGGCCCTTGGAGGAACCGGAATAGCCCATCATGCGGGCGGTAGCGGGCTTGATCTGCATCAGACCGATTTCGCCGGCGCTGCCGCGCGCCTTGGGATTGAAGTTGCTCTCGACCTTGACGATCGCATGCGCCAAGTCGATCGGAACGCCGTACTGCTTGGCGTAGGTCTTGATCAGCCCCGTATAGTCAGCGCTCTGGAGGAGATCCGGCTTGGGATAGCCTGTGGTACGGGTGACGGACTGGATGGACGAGGTCTTGATGGTTTTGTCGACATTCCCCGCATACGACGTACCCATCCCGGCGAAGAACATGCCAAGGCATGCCGCCACCGCAGCAACAGACGATATTCTCATGTAGTTTGAATTCTCCGGTCTGGGGAATGGACCGAAGCGCACCCCGCTTCGAGCCTCACTTCCCGATCGTTTCATTCACAGGAAGTGAGCGTTGCGCCCTGATGCTCCTGCAGTTCCAATGGAGCGGGAAATGAATGCCGCATCATGGTAAACATGTGGCAAAGCTAAAAATTTGTGCCCCGAATTTCTGCAGAAGCGCCGTTACGACGAAAAAATCTTCCGCGTCAGGCGGTGAATTGCGGTAGGCCGGAGAGCAGGCGGTGCAGCGTATCGATGGTTGAGATATCGGCGATGCCATCGACCCCTTGTTGTCGGAAGTGCCGCTGGAAAGCGGCGACGGCGCCTTCGGTCTTCTCACAGAATTCGCCAGTCACATCAACGCCATAGCCATAGAGCGACAGCATCGACTGGATGGCCTCCACCGGCTGGCCCCGGTCGCCACGCTGAAAAAACCGCCCGCCGCCGATCGGGGCCGGTTCCACCCAGTGGCCGACCCCCTCGCGATGAAGAATGTGCCACGGAAATTTTTCTCCCGGATCGACCTTGCGAATGGGGGCGATATCGCTGTGTGCGAGCACTCTTTCCGGCGCGATCGACCAGCGTTGGCCACAGTCGCGACACAATTCTACAACCGCCGCGATCTGCTTCTCCGGAAAGTCCGGCAACCCACCCGGGTGACCGGGGTTGGCGATCTCTATCCCGATCGAGCAGGAGTTGATGTCGGTCTCGCCCTTCCAATAGCTCTTGCCGGCATGCCAGGCACGGCGTGCCTCCGGCACGAGCTGATCGACGCGCCCATCCTCGTGGACGAAATAGTGGCTGGAGACTTGGCTCTCCTCGCGGCAGAGCCATTCGAGCGCCGAGGCTCCCGTCGGCATGCCGGTATAATGCAGAACGATCATATCCGGGGCGCGCTGGCCGACGCGGTCGCCGAAATTGGGCGATGGCATGAAGCGTGCACCCGGATAATCGCAGTATTTCGAGGTCATGCGGCCCGGCGTTCTTTCTCGATCGCCTCATAGGCGGCGTTCAGCGCCGCCATGCGATCATTGGCGATCGCGTGGAATTCTTGCGGTACGCCGCGAGCCACCAGCATGTCCGGATGGTTCTCTGAGACGAGCACCCGGTAGCGCTTGCGGATATCGGCGAAATCATCCTTACGCGAAACGCCGAGAACCTGATAGGGGTCACGGCCGTCGCCGTGAACGTGACGGGCCATGATCCGCGCGAAATGCGCCTCGTCCATGCCGAATATATCGGCCACGCGCATCAGGAAGGCGAGCTCGCGCTCGTGCACCGCCCCGTCAGACTTGGCGATATGAAAGAGGCCGTCGACGATATCCTCGAGGATCGGGCAGTTCTTTTCGCAGGACGAACACAGCGACGCCATCTTCTCGGCATAGGCCTCGTAACCGGCGACGTCCTGGCGCGCCAGATTATAGAGACGGGCGACGTTCTGCGCCTGATCCGGCGGAAACTGGAAAATGTCGCGGAAGGCGGCCACCTCGGCCTCGGTCACGACGCCGTCGGCCTTGGCCATCTTGGCCGAAAGCGCGATCATGGCAACGGAGAAGGCCACCTTGCGCCGCGTTTCCGGATCGCCCTCGAACAGGGTGCGCACGGCCTCGACCACGCCGGCAAGCGCATTGCCGGTGGCGGTAACGATCTTGAGGAGGCTGTCCCAGAATGACATGCGAGGTTCCCTGTCTCTCCACCCTATAGCATGGACCGATGTGGTGGCAAATTGCAAGCAGTGCGCGGCCCGAACCACGAGGATGACGAATTTGTGATGGCCCCTCACTATTGTCAATCCATCGATTGGAACTTGCGACAGCCAGCCGACAGAAAGCTGTTACCGCGGGAACAGCTTTCAATAAAAAGGAGATGTTCTCGCCGCCCTGAAAATCAGCAACTGCACCGTTCGCGACCGCCTCAGAGCAGAACCACCCGGACCGCGGCCTGCGACAATCCGCGCGCATCTGCCCTGCCCAGCCATTGCAGCCTTCATTGGCTCCTGGCGGCAGCGCCTCGACACAACATCCACAGGCCCGTCATTTAATTTCCATCTGATTTGCGTTATGGAGGCCCCACCCATCGCATGCCAAAATCCCGAGGAGGAAACATGGCCAAGAAAAAAGTCGCAATGCTGACGGCCGGCGGGCTCGCGCCCTGCCTGTCATCCGCCGTTGGGGGGCTGATCGAGCGCTACACGGACATCGCGCCCGAATACGAGCTGGTCGCCTATCGCTCCGGCTACCAGGGCCTGCTCTTGGCCGACCGCATCGAGATCACGCGCGACATGCGCGAGAAGGCGCACATCCTGCATCGCCATGGCGGCTCGCCGATCGGCAACAGCCGCGTCAAGCTCACCAACGCGGCCGATTGCGTCAAGCGCGGCCTCGTCAAGGATGGCGAGAACCCGCTGCGCATCGCCGCCGAGCGGCTTGCCAATGACGGCATCTCGATCCTGCACACGATCGGTGGCGACGACACCAACACGACGGCAGCCGACCTCGCCGCCTATCTCGGCGCCAATGGCTACGACCTGACCGTGGTCGGCCTGCCGAAGACCGTCGACAACGACGTCGTGCCGATCCGCCAGACGCTCGGCGCCTGGACGGCGGCCGAATACGGCGCCCGCTTCTTCGACAATGTGAGCAACGAGCAGAGTGCCGCACCGCGCACGCTGGTCGTGCACGAGGTCATGGGCCGCCATTGCGGCTGGCTGACCGCGGCCACCGCCCGCTCCTACATCCAGACGGTCGACGACAAGGAGTTCGTCGACGGCTTCATGATGAACCGCCAGATGAAGAACATCGACGGCCTTTATCTGCCGGAGATGAAATTCGATCTGCAGGCCGAAGCCGATCGCCTGCGCAAGGTCATGGACCGCACCGGCTTCGTCACGCTGTTCGTCAGTGAAGGCGCCTGCCTCGATGCGATCGTCGCCGAACGGGAAGCCGCCGGCGAAACGATCAAGCGCGATGCCTTCGGTCACGTGAAGATCGACACGATCAATGTCGGCAACTGGTTCTCCAAGCAGTTCGCCGCTCTGCTCGGCGCCGAGCGCTCGATGGTGCAGAAGTCCGGCTACTACGCCCGCTCCGCACCGGCCAACGGCGACGACCTGCGCCTGATCCAGAGCATGGTCGACCTCGCCGTCGAAAGCGCGCTCAACAAGGTCTCGGGCGTCACCGGTCACGACGAGGACCAGGGCGGCAAGCTGCGCACGATCGAGTTCCCGCGCATCAAGGGCGGCAAGCACTTCGACACCTCGGTCAAGTGGTTCGGTGAGGTCATGGACGTCATCGGCCAGAAGTGGCAGGCGCAGAACTGACACTCATGGGCTTCGGCGCGTCGCCTGTTGCGGCGCGCCGAAGGCCCCTGATTTCGAGATTGACGGTTCCGCGTTTCCGTGGCTGGCTCGGCAAATTCATTGTCGAGAACCCTACAGCGCCGCGCGTCTTCAAGACGCGCTAAGGACGCGCGGCGCTGTAGGCGCGCTGCTTGCGACCTCTGCCGCGATCTTCACCGTGCTGAAATGGGTGGGCGCCGCCTATCTCGTCTGGCTCGGCATCAAGCTCTGGCGCGCACCGGTGGCAGGCGGAGGCGACGCCGGCCTCGAGACCACCGCCACCGAGCGGCCGCTGCGCATCTTCTTCCATACCTATGCGGTGACCGCATTGAACCCGAAGAGCATCGTCTTCTTCGTCGCCTTCCTGCCGCAGTTCCTCGATCTGACGCAGCCGCTCTTCACCCAGATGGCGATTTTCGAGCTCACCTTCCTGACACTCACGATCCTCAATGCCAGCCTCTATGCAGCCCTTGCGACCGCTGCGCGCAGCACGATTTCCAGGCCGAACATCCGCCGGATCGTCAACCGCGCCGGCGGCTCCATGCTCATCGGCGCGGGGCTTCTGACGGCGACGATGAAGCGCGCCTCGGCGTGAAATTGTCGCCTGCGCTTGCCGCCGCCAGCCTCATAGGTTAATGGAGATTCACTCTCGGCGGCTGGCAACCGCTGATTTGCAGGGGGCGACGGGGCCCAGAAGCACGAAAGTGACAGAATGGCGAAGTACCGTATTTCCCTTTCCAAACAGACGTTTGGCGTGGCAGCTATCCTGTCGGCGACCATCGTCTCGGGATGCTCGACGGTAGAGCACACGTCGCTCGAGGAATTGACGGCCGTACAGACGGTCACCCCGCTTGCAAAGCCCGGCACTGAAATGACGGCCTACGCGCTGCCAACGCCTGACGGTGTGGCCACCGCGACGAGCGCCGCGCTGACGGCACAGACAGCCGTCCAGGCATCGGGCATCGCGGTCACCTATCCGGTCGCGGCCGACCTGGCACAAGGCGCCGAAGCCGCCCCGGCGATGGTTGCTGTTCCCGCCTCCAAGCCGGGCAGCACCATGGCGCTTGCCATGGTCGCCCCGACGACGCCTGCCGTCGCCAATGCAGAAACGGCAGCCGCGGCCGTTACCCAGGTTTCGGCCAATGCCTCGCAAGTGCCGGCACCGGCCTCTGCAGAAGTTGCGACCAAGACCAGCCGTGTCCAGGATCTTCCGGTTTCGACGCTTGCGGTTGCCGCCGCGATGGAATCGGACTTCGATACCGGCGAGCCCGTCGGCCTCGAAACGCTGGTCGCCAACCGCATGATCGTGCCGACCGAGCGTCCGAAGACAGGCGTCATCGGCTCGACGGTCGCAGCCGTTGCCAGCGTCATTCCGGATTCGATGAAGCTCAGCAAGGCGCCGACGAGCTCGCGTCCCGACCTCGACAAGCTGATCAAGTATTATGCCGATCTGAACGGCATTCCGGTCGAGCTGGTTCACCGTGTCGTCAAGCGCGAGAGCAACTACAATCCGCGCGCCTACAGCAACGGCAATTACGGCCTGATGCAGATCCGCTACAACACCGCCAAGGGCCTCGGCTACGACGGTCCGGCGGAGGGCCTGTTCGACGCCGAAACCAACCTCAAATACGCGACGAAATATCTGCACGGCGCCTGGATGGTGGCCGACAACCAGCACGACGGCGCGGTCAAGCTCTATGCCAGCGGCTACTATTACCACGCCAAGCGCAAGGGCCTTCTCGAAGAACTCGGCATGAAGTGAGCCAAGGCCGCTTGAGCCAAGCTCAGGTGATTTTGCGAGGCGCTCAATCGAGCGCCTCTATTATTTTGGCGTTGAGCTTCTGCACGTCGTAGCCGAGGCGCGAGGGCGTCAGCCCGAGCCGGACCACCGCGAGCTTCAGCGAAGGCACCAGCATGATCGCCTGGCCGTCATGGCCGAGCATCCAGAAAGCGTCGGCCGGGAAGCGGCCCGAGCCGGCGCGGACACCGTTTTCCTCCAGCCACACCTGCCCCTGGCCGTACTTGCCCTCCGAGGCCCTGGTCGGCCCACGCATGAAGGCGACGTAGTCCTTCGGCAGCATCGCCCTCCCCTTCCAGACGCCATCCTGCAAGAGGAACTGCGCGAAACGCGCCCAGTCCCGTGCGGTCGCATACATGTAGGACGAGCCGACGAAGGTGCCGCTGGCATCGGTTTCGAGCACGGCGCTGCTCATGCCCAAAGGCGCGAACAGCGCATCATGCGGAAAGGCGAGTGCTGCCGCCGGATCGTCGAAGCTTCGCATCCAGATGCGCGACAGCAGCGTGCTCGTGCCGCTGGAATAGCTGAACTTCACGCCCGGATCGGATGTCAGCGGCTTTGCGGCCGCGTAGCCCGCCATATCCTTTTCAAGATAGAGCATGCGCGTGACGTCGGTAACATCGCCATAGTTCTCATTGAATTCAAGGCCGCTCTGCATGCCCATCAGGTCGGCAAGCGTGATGTTGGCCCGCTCGTCGCTCGCCCATTCCGGCAGGAGCCCGGCGCGCGCCATCTCCATTTTGCCTTCAGCCACACGAAGGCCGATCAGCGTCGCCGTGACCGATTTCGTCATCGACCAGCCGAGCAACGGCGTCGAACGGTCGAAGCCCTGGCCATAGGTCTCGGCGACCAGGCGACCATCGCGGATGACGGCGATCGCCCGCACGCCCGGACCGGCGAGATCGGCATCCTCGACAAGCTTCTGCAAGGCGGGATCGATCGCGGCCCCTTCGCCGTCCGGCCAGGGTGTTTCGGAGGCGGGTGCGTCCACCACGGCCGCAGCCGTCCTGACCGGCGGCAAGCGCGTGCCGTCGCCGTCCGGCAGGCTCGCGCAGCCCGCGCCCGGTCTGTAGGCAGCATAGCCTGCGGCAGCAAAGCCGAGGATCTGCGCGGTCACCGTCTGTCTCTCGGGATCGACGGCAACCTTCACCAGCTTCAGCAAGGGGTGGCCCGGCGCCTGGACGTCATCGGCCAGCACCGACTGGGCGTCCCGTTTTGCGATGAAGACATTGGAGCAGACGATCTTCGCCGCATAGCCATCGCCGACCTTGAGCAGTTCCGGCGGCGCGATCGCAAGCCAGCCGCCGATGGCGACGATGCCCAATGCCAACGCGGCAGCTGATCTCCTCAATATGCGTCCCATGCGTTCCCTCCAGCCGTCTCACGTTTCCTTGCAGCCGTGCCGGCCAAGGACACCAAGGACAGATACCCGCAGCATTTCAAGGTGCTACAGCGACCCTCGCGTCCGATTGGGCGCAAACGCGCTGTCGAGTTGCAGAGAGAGAACCAGCATTTCGCCGCCGGGAAAAGCCCGGAAATTGCAGGTTTCCACCGGGGAATGGGAACCGTGGCAGCGCAGGCCCGCAGCAGCCTGGAGCCCTTGTGCGCCATCGACACACGGCGCGCTAGGCCGAGCGTCGCAAATCCGCCGCTTCGCCTGTCTCGAGCAATGCCGCCACATCCGTCAGCGCCGGCGATATCCACGGACCGCTGACTTCCACGGCGCCGCTGGCCCGCGCGCAATCCATCTCGCTTTGCTTTTCGATGCCGCGCACGGCGATCGGCAGGCGCAGCACCTGGCCGGTCTTGATGAGGCAGGCAAGCAGTGCAAGGCTGCGCTCGCTGCCGTGGGTAGCCCGGATGGCGGTAAGATCGATGGTCACCTGATCGGGCTGCAGTTCGGCAATCAGGTTCAGGGGCAAGGATGAGCCGGCGCCGCCGCCAAGCGCAATCCGCACACCAAGCGCCCGCACCCCCTGGAGATTCCCGGAGATCAGGGCAAGATCCTCGGTCGAAAAGTCCCCGGCGATCTCGATCGTCAGGCGTCCCGGTGGCAAGCTCGCTTCGCTGAGGCACTGCTCGACCTGCGCGACAAAATCGCGATCCTTGAGTTGCGGAGCAAAGGGGGCGACGGTCAGCCCCGTCGGCGAAGCCCAGCGGGCAGCCTGCGCGCAGGCCACCCGAAGTGTCCAATAGCCTAGCGAGAGCGTGCTCGTGCTCTTCTCTGACGGCTCTATGAAATCTTCGGCACCGATGACGCCGCGCAGCGGATGTCGCCAGCGCAGCAGCGCCTCGAAACCACGGATGGCCCCGCTGGCCGTCCCGGCCGTCGGCAGGAATTCGAGGAAGAATTCATCGGCCTCGAGCCCGCGTGCGACGTCACGCTCGGCCTCCGCCCGCTGCCTGGCGGCGCGGGTCAGCGTCTCCGAGTGGAAGGCGTGGCTGTTGCCGCTCACCGCCTTCGCCTCGTAGAGCGCCAGGTCCGCACGCTTCAGCACGTCGCCCGTCGCCGTATCGCTTCGCTCGATGAAGGCGATGCCGATACTGCAGCCGGAAGCGACCCGTGCATCACCAAGATCGAACGGCGCTTCGAACAGCGCCTTTACCCGCATTGCGAGCATTTCCGCCTCAGCCTGCGAAGACGCGCCGGCGGCTGCGAGCACGAACTCGTCTCCCCCCAGCCGGTAGAGGCTCGCCTCCCCGGAGAAGGCGCGCCTCAGGCGCGCGCCAAAGAGCGCCAGCAGCCGGTCGCCGGCATCGTGGCCCATCGTATCGTTGATCGCCTTGAACCGGTCGAGATCGAGAAGGAGCAGCGCATTGCGCTCGAAAGTGGCCCCTTCCACTGAAAGCGCCTGGTGAATGTCCGCTTCCAGAGCGGCGCGGTTTGCAAGCCCGGTGAGCTTGTCGCGGTGGACTTCGTGGCGCAAGCGCCGCTCCGCACGGCGCGCTGCATGCAGCTCATGTTCGAGCCGCCGCAGGTAACGCCAGCGATAGAAGGATCCGCCGAGGAGAAACGGCATGGCGCCAGCCGCCAGCATTGCGGGAACATCCCAATGCGATTGTTTTGCAAGCACGGTTTCCGTCGCCAGCCACGCCGCAGAAACCAGAGCCCCCAATGCCGCGCCGGCAGCCGCAAATCGCTGCTCGGGCTTCGGCAGAAACGTTCTTAACATCATGTCGACGCCCCCGAATGTAAGGCGGTGCCTAGCACGCTAGGGTTTAATGATTTCTTATGGGTGAAAAATTGTATGGCGGCCGTTCAAGGGCCTTCCGGGGCTGTGGAAACCCCGTCATCAAAGTGTAGCGGAGTCACTTTAGAAGCGGCTAAGTTTCAACTGGATGACCGGCAGAGATGACCGAACTAGCCCCCGATGTTGGCTTTGGCAGAAAAAATCCGAAGCTGAAAACCGCCCTGCTCCAGCACAAGACCTTCTCCCTCGCCGGCCTCTCAGAACGTCTCTTCGGCCTGCTCTTCTCGGGGCTCGTCTACCCGCAGATCTGGGAGGATCCGATCGTCGACATGGAGGCGATGCAGCTTAGCCCGGAGCATCGGATAGTCACCATCGGCTCCGGCGGCTGCAACATGCTGACCTACCTGTCGGCCGGCCCGCGCAAGATCGACGTCGTCGATCTCAACCCGCACCACATCGCGCTGAACCGCCTGAAGCTCGCGGCCTTCCGCCACCTGCCGAGCCACAAGGATGTCACGCGCTTCCTGGCAACCCAGGGCACGGCGACCAACGTCCAGGCCTTCGACCTCTTCCTCTCTCCGAAGCTCGACACCGCCACGCGCAGCTACTGGAACGGCCGCGACATCACCGGTCGCCGGCGCATCGGCGTCTTCGGCCGCAACATCTATCGCACCGGCCTGCTCGGCCGCTTCATCGCCGCAAGCCATCTGCTCGCCCGCCTGCATGGCGTCAACCCGGAAGAGTTCGTCCAGGCGCGCTCGATGCGCGAGCAACGCCAGTTCTTCGATGAGCGCCTTGCGCCGCTTTTCGATCGTCCCGTCATCCGCTGGATCACCAGCCGCAAGAGCTCGCTCTTCGGGCTCGGCATCCCGCCGCAGCAGTTCGACGAGCTTGCCAGCCTCAGCAGCGAGAAATCGCTCGCAGCCGTCTTGCGTCACCGCCTGGAAAAGCTCACCTGCCACTTCCCGCTTAGGGAAAACTACTTCGCCTGGCAGGCCTTCGGTCGCCGTTATCCGCTGCCGCACGAAGGCGAACTGCCGCCCTACCTCAATGCCCGCGCCTATGAGGCGATCCGCAACAATGCCGAGCGCGTCGAGGTCCATCACGCAAGCTACACCGAGCTCCTGGCCAGCAAGCCGGCCGCTTCCGTCGACCGCTACATCCTGCTCGATGCCCAGGACTGGATGACCGACCAGCAGCTCAACGACCTCTGGACCGAGATCACCCGCACCGCGGACAGCAGCGCCGTCGTCATCTTCCGCACCGCGGCTGAAGACAGCATCCTGCCGGGGCGCGTCTCTTCGGCCCTGCTCGATCAGTGGCACTACGATGCCGAGGCATCGGCCAGGCTCGGCGCCGAAGATCGCTCCGCCATCTATGGCGGGTTCCACATCTACCGGAAGAAGGCTTGAGCCCATGCGTGAGGCCGGGATTTCCCACGCGCGGCGCATGGACCACATGTACCGCTACCAGCGGCACTTCTACGACGTGACGCGAAAATACTACCTCTTCGGCCGCGACACGCTGATCCGGGAAATGAACCCGGCCTCCGGGGCCTCGGTGCTCGAAGTCGGCTGCGGCACCGGGCGTAACTTGGCGCTCATAGGCCGCTGCTTCCCTTCGGCCCGTCTCTTCGGCCTGGACATCTCCTCGGAGATGCTCACTTCCGCCGATGCCAAGCTCAATCGCGGCGGCAAGCGCCGCGCCGTGCTTCAGGTCGCCGATGCAACGGATTTCGATCCGGCAATCTTCGGCGAACGGGGCTTCGACCACATCGTCATCTCCTATTCGCTGTCGATGATCCCCGATTGGCAGAAGGCGATCGATGCGGCCATAGCCGCGCTCAACCCAGGCGGATCGCTGCATATCGCCGATTTCGGCCAGCAGGAGCGCCTGCCGGCGAGCTTCCGCCGCGTGCTGCACGGCTGGCTGGACCGTTTCCACGTCACGCCACGTGCAAACCTTTTCGACGTTCTGCGCGAGAAGGCGAGAGCAAACGGTGCCGACCTCGAACGCCGGGCGATTGGCCGCGGCTATGCCTGGCTGGCGGTCTATCACCGTCCGGCCGTCGCGGTTGCCGCCTGATCGGGCCTGCGGCGCGATCGTCCCCATGTTCATTGCTCGGCGAGAGCCGAAATCGCCTCGGGATTTCGGCTCTTTTTCGGCTGGGGAGTGCTCCGCTCCATCTGCAATTCCCGCTTGAGCTAACCCAATTTTTACGATGATATGGTGAAGATGAGGTTCACGCCTCGCGGGGGAAATCACCGATATGAAAGCCATCGTGTGAGGCAGGATCGTCGATCGTCTCTAGACAGGTACCTCATGCGCCGGCTTCTCCTGGCTCTACTGCCCATTGCCACCCTCCTTTCCGCCTGTTCGTCGACCGATTACGACCTGATCCAGACGGCATCGATCCCGCCGCGGTTCCAGGACACCGATCCGCAGGACTTCGGTGATCGCACCCCGCAGAACCACAACATCCACGGCATCGACATCTCGAAGTGGAACGGCGATATCGACTGGACGAAGGTCAAGAACTCAGGCGTCTCCTTCGCCTTCATCAAGGCGACGGAAGGCAAGGACCGGGTCGATACCCGCTTCAACGAATACTGGCAAAAGGCGCGTGCCGCCGGCATCCCCTATGCGCCCTATCACTTCTACTATTTCTGCTCGACCGCCGACGAACAGGCCGACTGGTTCATCGCCAATGTGCCGAAGACCGCGGTCTACCTGCCGCCGGTTCTCGACGTCGAGTGGAACGGCGAATCGAAGACCTGCCGCCACCGCCCGACGCCGGACGAAGTGCGCGCCGAGATGAAGCGCTTCATGGATCGCCTCGAAGCCCATTACGGCAAGCGGCCGATCATCTACACCTCGGTCGACTTCCACCGGGACAATCTCGTCGACCAGTTCAAGGAACACCATTTCTGGGTCCGCTCGGTCGCGAAGCACCCGGGTGAAATCTATGTCGAGCGCCGTTGGGCGTTCTGGCAATACACCAGCACCGGTGTGATCCCCGGCATCGACGGCGCCACGGATATCAACGTCTTCGCCGGTTCGGCGAAAAACTGGAAGAACTGGGTCGCGGCGGTCTCACAGCCGAAGTAAGGCCGCCATTCTTGCCGCCAGGCGTGGCAAGGAACCCCATTTTCTTCATTCGGTCATAATGCTCTGAAAGAGCAACGGCAGATTTGCAGCGCCGCGCGTCTCTTAAGACGCGCAAGGGTCGCTGCAGCACTTTAAACAGCAAATTGTTGTCCGTGGTGGTGCCTCCCTCACCACGCGGCCGCAGAAAGGAATTATGATGAACCGCATAGCCCGGCACGCCCTGGCCTCCATCGCCCTCCTGACCCTCACCGCCTCCACTGCCTTCGCCCAGACCGCGGCCCAGACGGGCACGCAGAGCGCCGCTCCGGCTGTGGCCTGCGGTGGCGATCTCGGCGCATTCCTCGAGGGCGTGAAGGCCGAAGCCGTCGCCAAGGGCGTTCCGGCCGATGTCGCCGATCGTGCGCTCGCCGGTGCCGCGATCGACCAGAAGGTCCTGAGCCGTGACCGCACCCAGGGCGTCTTCAAGCAGACCTTCACCGAATTCTCCAAGCGAACCGTCAGCAAGTCGCGCCTCGATCTCGGCCGCCAGAAGATGAAGGAATATGCCGACGTCTTCGCCCGGGCCGAGCAGGAATTCGGCGTGCCGGCCCCCGTCATCACCGCCTTCTGGGCGATGGAAACCGACTTCGGCGCGGTTCAGGGCGACTTCAACACGCGCAATGCGCTGGTAACGCTCGCACATGATTGCCGCCGCCCGGAAATGTTCCGTCCGCAGCTCCTCGCCGCTATCGAGATGGTGCAGCATGGCGACCTCGACCCCGCGACCACGACCGGTGCCTGGGCCGGCGAGATCGGTCAGGTGCAGATGCTGCCGGAAGACATCATCGCCTATGGCGTCGATGGCGACGGCGACGGTCACGTCAACCTCAAGAAGAGCTCGGCCGACGCGATCCTGACCGCGGCCAAGTTCATCCAGAGCCTCGGCTTCAAGGCCGGCCAGCCCTGGATCCAGGAAGTGACCGTTCCCGAAAACCTTCCCTGGGAAAAGACCGGCCTGCAGGCGGGGATGAAGGCTTCCGACTGGTTCGCGCTCGGCGTCAGCCCACGTGACGGCAACACCGCCAACGGCAACCTCGAAGCCTCGCTGGTGCTGCCGCAAGGCCGCAAGGGCGTGGCCTTCCTCACCTACCCGAACTTCAATATCTATCTCGAGTGGAACCAGTCGTTCATCTACACGACCTCAGCCGCCTATTTCGCAACCCGCCTCGCCGGCGCGCCCGCCTATGAAGGCGGCAACCCGGAGCCCGGCCTCGACGATGTCGGCATGAAGGCGCTGCAGACCAAGCTGCAGACGCTCGGCCATGACGTCGGCAAGATCGACGGCATCCTCGGCTCCGGCACCCGCGCCGCACTCCAGAAGGAGCAGCTCCGCCTCGGTCGCCCGGCCGACGGCTGGGCGACGCTGGAACTCCTGAACGCGCTCTGAGCGAACCGCGGGCCACGGGCGTGGCTCATGCGTGAAGATCTATCACCCCGGGGATCGGAACCGATCTCCGGGGTTTCTCTTTTGCGCATCCAGATGCGCCACGGCGGGCTGAGCGCCACCCCTCCCACGAATACCGCAAGAACCGGGTGGCCCCCGCAAAGACGCCGGGCTATGAAACAGTCGTCAGATCACAACCGGTCCGGGAATGTCGCTCGCGACCTTGCGCAGCGATCCCCATTCTCCCGCCTGGACGAAGCTGACGGGTGAGGCAATCAACACGGACAGGGCAATCACCATGAATGCGCGAACCACAATCGACGGCCATCAGATGAGCGTCAGAACCTGGGCGCTGCTCGCCCTGCTCGGTCTCATCTGGGGCGGCTCCTTCTTCTTCGCGCGCGTGGCCGTTGCCCATGTGCCGCCATTCACGCTGGTGGTGCTGCGCCTGGGCCTCGCGGCCCTTGCCCTGCATCTCTATATCCGCGGCCGCTTCGGCATGTATCAGGCACTCTCCGGACGCTGGCGCGAGTTCGCGCTGATGGGACTGATCAACAACGCCATTCCGCATGCCTTCATCTTCCTCGGCCAGACCCAGATCGGCGCCGGGCTGGCGGCGATCCTCAACGCCACGACGCCGGTCTGGACCGTCATCATCGCCAATATGGCGACCGAGGACGAGAAGCTGAGCTCCGCCAAGATCTCCGGCTGCCTGCTCGGCCTCGCCGGTACCGTGGTGTTGATCGGGCCGAGCGCGCTTGCCGGCCTGTTCGGCACGACGAGCGGCATTCCGCTCTGGGCGCTCGTCCTGCCGGTGCTGGCCGCCGTCAGCTATGGCCTCGCAGCGACCTACGGCAAGCGTTTTCGAAATCTCGCTCCGCCGGTGACCGCCGCCGGCCAACTGACCGCTTCGACGCTGATGATGCTGCCCGTTGCCGCCTTCACCGATGCGCCCTGGACCTTGCCGATGCCGCCAATGGCGGCGACACTTGCCATCCTCGGCCTCGCACTCGTCTCAACCGCCTATGGATATATTCTCTTCTTCCGGATCATGGCGGAAGCCGGCGCCACCAATGCTTCCCTCGTCACCCTGCTGGTGCCGCCGAGCGCGATTCTGCTCGGCTATCTCTTCCTCGGGGAAACGTTGCAGGCAGCCGACATCGCCGGCATGGCGCTGATCGCTTTCGGCCTCGCAGTGCTCGACGGCCGCATTCTACGGCTCAGACACGCCGTCTGAACGAGGAATCGAACCGGCCAATTCGTCCTCTTCCGAGGCGCTCACGCACGATTACAAACGTTTATATTAACCTTGCTGAAGCGATTGTGAAAAAATTGTGGCAACCTGAAAAAGATAAATATCTCAATAGTATAGCCCTGTGAACAACCGCGCTCCCCCTCACGGGTTTCGCACTGCAGCACAAGTTTCGCTTTAACACATCGTGATTTCGCCCTATGTTTTAACGCGTCAACGCAGGGAGGGTCTTCCATGGGCCTTACACATTCGCTGAATGTCCTCATGATAAGTGCAGCGTTCGTATTCGTGGCCACGATGCTCTTCATCTGATGAGCGGCCGCTGACAGTCCAAACCGAATAGGGACTTAAATTTCCGGAAACCCATTTTGCAGCACCAAGCAAGCTAGACCGCCAAGAGAGCACAGGGTCTAATTGCTGCGACAGAAAAGAAAGCGCATGAAGGTCGGCCTTCATGCGCTTTCTCTGCTTTCGGGCATCGCCTGGCTGAAGAGACGTGCGGCGGATCAAAGCATGTCGCGCAAAAGTCCGCAGCGGTTTTGCGATAACGATATGCGAAATATCAAAAACTTAAAGCGCAAGGAGCGAATCTGAAAGATCGCGACGCGCTTTAAGCGCCGCGGCGACCTTTGCGCGTCGGGCAGGCGCTGGGCGCTGCGGGCCCGGCTTACCGCACCAATTCAGGCAGCCGCTCCGGCCGCCACCTGGAGCCGCTGACCGGGGAGCACCACACTCGGCTCCGCCAAGACCCGCTCGAAACCCACGAGATCGCAGACGGCGGTCACCAGCGGCGAGCGGTTCATCGTATAGAGATGGAAATCGCGCACGCCGCGCCGGGCGAGATCGACGATCTGCTCGGCGGCGATGTGGGTCGCCTCCTTGAAGCGTTCGGCCGGCTGGTCTTCCAGATGCTCGAGCCGGGTGACGATCGCCTCCGGCACGCTCGCGCCGCAGAGGCCGGCAAATTTCTGCACCTGCGCCAGGTTGTTGATCGGCAGGATGCCCGGCACGATCGGGATGTTGACGCCGGCGCGGCGCAGCCGTTCGAGATAACGCTCGAAATCGTCATTGTCGAAAAAGAACTGGGTCAGCGCCCGGTTGGCTCCCGCGTCGACCTTGCGCTTCAGCATATCGATGTCGGCGGCCACGTCAGGGCTCTCCGGGTGCTTCTCCGGATAGGAGGATACGGAAATCTCGATATCGTCGCCACGCGCGCGGATCGCCCGCACCAGATCGGTGCTGCTGGCATAGCCATCCGGATGCGGCTGATAGGTGCTGCCGATGCCGCCCTGCGGATCGCCGCGCAGCGCCACGAAATGGCGGACGCCATAGTCGATATATTCGTCGATGACGGCATCGACTTCCGCCTTCGGCGCCCCGACGCAGGTCAGATGCGCGGCCGTATTGGCAAAACCCATTTCCTCGATCATTCGCCGCACGGTCGTCAGCGAGCGTGCCTTCGTCGAGCCGCCGGCGCCATAGGTCACCGTCACGAATGCGGGACCGAAGACGGAAAGATCTTCCGCCGTCTGGAAGAGCTGCGCTTCCATTTCGTCGGTCTTGGGGGGGAAGTATTCGAAGGAGAGTCTCAGATTGCCGCGCTCGGCCGGATAAAGCGTCTGTGCCGTCATTCTCAAACTCCCCCTGCATGAACGCGCGGCCGCGGCGTTTCATTCTCATTCACGGCCCGCCGATCGCGCCCCAGCCAGATCGTCACCGTCAGCTTTTCCTCCTCCGCCGCTTCCGGCGAAAGGTCCGTGGTCTTTTCGAGCACCAGGCCGGCCTTGGCGAGCCAATCGGCGATCACCTGGTGCGAGAAGCCAAGGCGCGCATGCGCATGCTCGTCGCGCAGATGCTCGAGCCCGTGCGGCGCAAAGTCGATGATGACGAGGCGACCGCCCGGCATCAGCATGCGCGCGGCTTCCGCGATCGCCGCCTCCGGCTCATCGAGGAAATGCAGCACCTGGTGAATGGTGACGAGATCGAAGGCGTGGCCATCGAGTGGCAGGTTGAAGATGTCGCCGTGCCGGATCGACGCCTTGGTGATGCCGGCGCGGTCGAGATTGGACCGCGCCACGGCGAGCATGTCGCGGCTGGCATCGACGCCGACACCGCGGCGATAGAGCCCTTCAAAGAGCTGCAGGATGCGTCCGGTGCCGGTACCAAGGTCGAGCAGGCTTTCGACCGGCTCGTCGCCGACCATCTCACGCAGCTTCGCTTCGACGTCGCGCTCGCTGACATGCAGGCGGCGAAGCTCGTCCCAGCCGGCGGCATTGCGGCTGAAATAGGCCTGGGCCTTCTCGGCCCTGGCCTTCTTGAGCGTCGCCAGCCGCGCCGCGTCGCGCGAAAGCACCGCGTCGTCAGCGGACGCCGACGCCAGCATCGCCCGCACCAGCGCGACGCGGGCGCCATCCTGCCTGAGGCGGAAATAGGCCCAGGCACCTTCCTGATAACGGTCAACGAGTTCGACCTCGGCAAGCAGCTTCAGGTGCCGCGAAATGCGCGGCTGCGACTGTCCGAGAATTTCGGTAAGATCGGTGACGGTGAGATCGCCGGCGGCGAGCAAAGCGACGAGACGCATGCGGGTCGGCTCTCCCGCCGCCTTCAACACGTCTACCAGCGCATCCAGACCCAGCTCTTTCTGAACAGCCATCGCGATCCCCATCAACACATAAAGATATGTTTATGTGATTTGCGAGATCGGCGCAAGCGGATTTGCGTGGAACGGCCAAACAATGGCGTCGGCGGAACAGGCCTTGCAAAGGAAAACGGGCGGAGCCTGCGCTACGCCCGTTTCCATGACAATGGACTTCCAATACCCGTATTCGCGGCCGCAAAGGCATCGGGCGCCGCAAACAGGGCGGCGCCTTGGCTTTGATCAGCGCGTCAGGCGCTTGTAGGTGACGCGCTTCGGGTTGACCGAGTCCGGGCCGAGGCGGCGGATCTTGTCCTTCTCGTAGTCTTCGAAGTTGCCTTCGAACCACTCGACATGGCTGTCGCCTTCAAAGGCGAGGATGTGCGTCGCCAGGCGGTCGAGGAACATGCGGTCGTGGCTGATGATGACCGCGCAGCCGGCGAAGTTTTCCAGTGCGTCTTCAAGCGCTGCCAGCGTTTCGGTGTCGAGGTCGTTGGTCGGTTCGTCGAGCAGGATGACGTTGCCGCCGGACTTCAGCATCTTGGCGAGGTGAACGCGGTTGCGCTGACCGCCGGACAGCGTGCCGACCTTCTGCTGCTGATCGCCGCCCTTGAAGTTGAAGGACGAGCAATAGGCGCGCGAGTTGACCTCGTGCTTGCCGAGCTTGATGATGTCGTTGCCGCCGGAGATTTCCTCCCAGACGGTCTTGTTGCCGTCGAGCGAGTCGCGGCTCTGGTCGACATAGCCGAGCTGCACGCTGTCGCCGATGCGGAACGAACCCTCGTTCGGCTCTTCCTGGCCGGTGATCATGCGGAACAGCGTCGACTTGCCGGCGCCGTTCGGGCCGATGACGCCGACGATGCCGCCCGGCGGCAGCTTGAAGGAGAGGCCTTCGATCAACAGCTGATCGTCATAACCCTTGGAAATGTTGTCGGCCTCGATGACCACCTGGCCGAGGCGCTCGCCGACCGGAATGATGATCTGGGCATCGCCCGGGCGGCGGTCCGCGGCTGCCTTGACCAGTTCGTCATAGGCACGGATACGGGCCTTGGACTTCGCCTGGCGCGCCTTCGGGCTCGATGCGATCCACTCCTGCTCGCGGCTGATCGCCTTCTGGCGGGTGGCCTCCTCGCGGCCTTCCTGGGCCATGCGCTTGGCCTTGGCCTGCAGATAGGCCGAGTAGTTGCCCTCATAGGGAATGCCGCGGCCGCGGTCGAGCTCGAGGATCCAGCCCGTGACGTTGTCGAGGAAGTAACGGTCGTGGGTGATCATCAGCACGGCGCCCGGATATTCGCGCAGGTGCTTTTCGAGCCAGGCGATCGTCTCGGCGTCGAGGTGGTTGGTCGGTTCGTCGAGCAGCAGCAGGTCGGGCTGCGAGAGCAGGAGCCTGCAGAGCGCGACGCGGCGCTTTTCACCACCGGACAGATTGGTGACTTCCGCGTCACCCGGGGGGCAACGCAGCGCCTCCATGGCCATTTCCACCTGGCTTTCGAGGTCCCAGAGGTTCTGGCTGTCGATGATGTCCTGGAGCTTGGCGCCCTCTTCCGCCGTCTCGTCGGAGTAGTTCATCATCAGTTCGTTGTAGCGGTCGACGATCGCCTTCTTCTTGGCAACGCCTTCCATGGCGTTTTCGAGCACCGTCTTCGTCGGATCGAGCTGCGGCTCCTGCGGCAGGTAGCCGACGGTGGCGCCTTCGGCGACCCAGGCTTCGCCCGTATATTCCGTGTCGAGCCCGGCCATGATCCTGAGCACCGTCGACTTACCGGCGCCGTTCGGGCCGAGGATACCGATCTTCGCGTCCGGGTAGAACGACAGATGGATGTTCTCCAGGACCTTCTTCGCGCCGTAGGACTTATTAAGTCCGGCCATATGATAGATGAACTGACGTGCCATAAGGAAATGCTCCGCAGGGAAAGGAAATTTGCCCGCTATGTAGGCGAATTATAGGAAGGGGGCAATGATCAAAGGCATTCGCGCCGGCTTGTCCCCTTAACCTATCCCATGCGGCCGCCCTGCCCCGGCAGCGCTCTTGCCGCCGGAGCCCTTGCGGGCGGGTCAGCTTCGCCCGGCCGTATCGGCAATGCCCTTGGCGCATTTGAACTCGGTCGGCCCGGCCGCCTGGATCAGCGGGCCGAGGCTCGATGCCTTCAAGACGTCGCCGGTCAGCCCGACCGTCAGCCCGGTGATGATGCTGCGTCCCTGAACCGTCTGGCAGCGCATGCGCACCCGATCGCCGGCGCCGGCGCCAAAACTCTGGTCGAAGGCCTGCTTGATCGTCGCCTCATCGAGCTCGGAACCGATGCGCTGGCGAAACAGCGCGCCAACCGCCGAGCGGTTGAGCTCCTCCAGCATGCGCAGCTGCGCCGAGAAATAATCGTCGACCGAGCCGCTCTGGCAGGTGCCGCTCCTCAGCCACTGGTGCCGGTCGAGCCCGGATTGCACGCCGGGCATGGCGATGAGCAGCCGCGCCGCCGTGTCGTCGGCCATGGCAAGCTTCGGCAGATCGAGCCAGTTGCCCTTGCGATCCTTCGTGCGCACGTCAGCCGCTACCCCGCAATAGCTCTTGCGCAGCGGCCAAAGGCCATGCAGCGAGAGATTGGTGGCGTCGAAACGCTCTGTCGTCTGGCTTTCGCATTCCTTGCGCTGCGGCCGGGTTTCGCAGAAGCCGGGTTGCCAGCTCACTGCCAGCACATATTCCGTGCGCGAACCCGCGCCTTCGGGCGCCCCCTGATCCGACATTTCCTCGCCGGCGGCAAAGGCAGCCGGCGCAAGAAGCAGTGCCAATGCCGCCAGCAGTCCTGCCATCGGACCCGATATCGCCTTGCAGAAACTCATCATGATATCCTCCTACGGAAACAAACCGGGAACGAATATCGCTCAAAACGGGAAAATTTCAACTCATAATTACGATGAATGCACATTCTCTTGTGACCTCATGCGCAACGAGCAACAAGCGGCGATTGCCTTTGCCTTGCAAATCGATTTGATATCGAAATGGTCTGTCGTTGTTGCCGGGGGAAATCGTGTTCGGGCAGGTGAAGACACATCAGAGCCCGACAGGTGCCACCTTGAGCTGGCGCCATTTCCCGGCGACCGGCGATGCCCGCGGCATCCTTCTCGTCAGCCACGGCCTTGCAGAACATTCCGGCCGCTACGCCCGCTTCGCCGAAGCCATGGCCGCGCACGGCTTCCATGTCTATGCCCATGACCATCGCGGTCACGGCGGAACGCGGGCGCCGGACGCTCCGCTCGGCATGTTCTCGAACCGCGAGGGTCTCGACAAGGTGTTCGCCGACATCCGGGCCGTGCGGGCACTGGCGACCGCGGCACATCCGGATCTGCCGGTCATCCTTTTCGGCCATTCCATGGGCGGGCTGATCGCGCTCAACGCCGCCGAGACCGACCCCGGCCTCTATGACGCGCTCGCCGTCTGGAACTCCAATTTCCGTCCCGGCCTTGCCGGCCGCGGCGGCCAGATGATCCTCAAGATCGAGAAGGCGCTGAAGGGGTCCGACGTGCCGAGCCCGCTTCTGACCAAGCTCACCTTTGGCATGTGGGGCGGCGCCATCAAGGATCGCAAGACCGATCTCGACTGGCTGTCGCGCGACGATGCCGAGGTCGCGAAATACGTAGCCGATCCGCTTTGCGGCTTCGATGCGACCGTTTCGCTCTGGCTCGACCTCTTTCGCCTGTCCTTCGGCGGCGCCCGGCCCGACCGTCTGGCACGCCTCCGCAAGGACCTGCCCATCCACCTCGTCGGCGGCAGCGCCGACCCGTCCACGGAGATGGGCAACGCCGTGCGCTGGCTCGGCACCAGGATGAAAGCGGCAGGCCTGAGCAACGTCACCGTCACCATCTATGATGGCATGCGCCACGAGACCCTGAACGAACTCGGCCGGGAACAGGCGACCGCGGACTTTGCCGCCTGGTGCTTGGGCGTCGTCGCAGGCAAGCGCTGACCGGAAATCCCATGACCGACATATCCCTTCCCAAAATCGCGGCGGACCACAATCGCATCTCCTACGGGCTGACGCTGATGGTGATCTCGGTGCTGTTGTCGCCGCTGATCGATATTTTCGCGAAGCTGGCGATCACCACCGTTCCCTCGGCCGAAATTACCGCCGTCCGCTTCCTGCTGCAGGTCGTCTTCATCCTGCCGATCGTGCTCGTCCGCGGCAGCCTCTTCGATCTCACCTGGCGCAAGACCGGGCTCCATGCGCTGCGCGGCGGTCTCCTGGTCGTCACCATGCTCTCCTTCATCACCACGCTGAAGGTGATGGAGGTCGCCGACGCGATTGCGATCTTCTTCGTCGAACCAATCATCCTGACGATCCTCGGCAGCGTCTTCCTGAAGGAAACGATCGGCTGGCGGCGCTATACCGCCTGCGGCGTCGGCTTCTTCGGCGCGCTGCTCGTCATCCAGCCGAGCATGCAGGAGGTCGGGCCGATCGCGCTTTTGCCTGTCGTCGCGGCCTTCGCCCTCGCCGTGTTCCTGCTCGTCACCCGCATGGTGGCGCAGAACGAGGACCCCTGGTCGATGCAGTTTCATGCCGGCATATGGGGCGGCCTCCTCTGCCTCGTGCTCCTCTATTTCGGCGAAGGCACCGGCTCCGGCATCTTCGATCCGGTCTGGCCGGAAGGCTACACCTGGGCCTACCTGCTCGGAGTCGGCGTCACCGCCACCATCTCGGGCGTGCTCGGCGTCTACGCCTATCGTGCCGCCCCCGCTTCGGTGCTGGCGCCGCTGCAATATCTGGAGATCGTCTCGGCCACGATTTTTGGCTGGCTCGTCTTCGGTGATCTGCCCGACGCGCTGAAATGGCTCGGCATCGCCATCATCATCGGTTCCGGCCTCTACATCATCTGGCGCGAACGCCGCGTGCACAAGGACACGAGCGTCGCTGCGGTGTCGCCGGCCATCTGACAACAAAGAAAGTCCATCGGGAGGAAGATCATGAAAACTGGAGGACAGCTCGTCGTCGACGCCCTCGTCGCCAATGGCGTCAAGCGCATCGCCTGCGTGCCGGGGGAAAGCTACCTGGCGGTGCTGGATGCGCTCTACGACACCGACATCGACGTGCTCGTCTGCCGCCAGGAAGGCGGCGCCGCGATGATGGCGGATGCCTGGGGCCGGCTGACGGGCGAGCCCGGCATATGCATGGTGACCCGCGGCCCCGGCGCGACCAACGCGTCCGCCGGCCTGCATGTCGCAAGGCAGGATTCGATCCCGATGATCCTCTTCATCGGCCAGGTGCAGAGCGAAGCGCGCGAGCGCGAGGCCTTCCAGGAGATCGAGTATCGCCGCGCCTTCACCGAGGTCGCCAAGTGGGTGGGCGAGATCGACGATCCCGCCCGCATTCCCGAATTCGTCACCCGCGCCTTCGCCGTCGCCACCTCCGGCCGTCCCGGCCCGGTCGTGCTAACCCTGCCGGAGGACATGCTGACCCGCAGCGCCGAGGCGCCGGCCGCCAAGGCCTACCAGCCGGTCGAGGGCCATCCGGGCCCGGCGCAGGTAAAACGGCTCGGCGAGATGCTCAGCACGGCCAAGCGGCCGATCGCCATCCTCGGCGGCACCCGCTGGACGGAGACAAGCGTTGCGGAATTCCAGCGCTTCGCCGAGCGGTGGAAATTGCCCGTCGGCTGCTCGTTCCGCCGGCAGATGCTGTTCGACCACATGCACCCGATGTATGCCGGCGATGTCGGCATCGGCATCAACCCGACGCTTGCCAAGGAGATCAAGGAGGCGGACCTGGTGCTGCTTCTCGGCGGCCGCTTCTCGGAAATGCCGTCGTCCGGCTACACGCTGATGGACAGCCCCTATCCGCGCCAGATGCTGGTGCATGTGCATCCGGACACATCCGAGCTCGGCCGCGTCTACCGGCCGGAACTGGCGATCGCCGCAAGCCCGCGCGACTTCGTCTCCGCCCTCGACGGCCTTGCCCCCGCAGGCGAACCCGCCTGGGCCGCCCGCACGGAAGCCATGCACGCCGCCTATCTCAAATGGTCGACCCCGCCGGAAACCGGACCGGGCGCGGTGCAGATGGGCCCGATCATGAACTGGATCGAGGCGAACGTGCCCGAAGATGCGATCTTCACCAACGGCGCCGGCAACTATGCCACCTGGGTGCATCGCTTCCACCGCTTCCGCCGCTATGCGACGCAGGCAGCGCCCGCCTCCGGCTCGATGGGCTACGGCCTGCCGGCCGCGGTCGCCGCCAAGCAGCTGTATCCGGATCGCGAGGTCATCTGCTTTGCCGGCGACGGCTGTTTCCTGATGCATGGGCAGGAGTTCGCCACCGCCGTTCGCTACCGCCTGCCTGTTATCACCGTCGTTGTCAACAACGGCATCTACGGCACGATCCGCATGCACCAGGAGCGTGAGTATCCCGGCCGCGTCAGCGCCACCGACCTCACCAATCCGGATTTCGCGGCGCTCGCCCGCGCCTATGGCGGCCACGGCGAAACGGTCGAGAAGACGGAAGAGTTTGCCGACGCGTTCCTCAGGGCGCGCGCCAGTGGCAAGCCGTCGATCATCGAGATCAAGCTCGACCCCGAAGCGATCACGCCGACGCGCACGCTGACGGATATCCGCAACGGCTAATCGGAAGCCGCTCCAGCTCCATAAACGTTACAAGCCTTGTAGACGTATCCCGATGCGTCTGCTGGAACGACATCCCTGTCGCGATAGATGACCGAAATCGTGCTGCCCCGCGCCCGGCACGCAGCGTTGAAGAAACTCACCGGGTCGGCCGCATTGCCGTTGGAATCCTTATCGTTGTCATCGTACTCGATCTCATAGACCTGATTGCCATAGGCCTTGGTGTAGACATGGCATTCAGACCACACTTGGCATTCCTCGACGATCGCGAAATCGAAACCGATTTGCGAAGCGCCGATCCCTGCCAATTCGGCGGCATTCTTCTGGGCGATCGCAAGATCGGCTTTGTGGGCCCGTTGGACAAGCAACTCAGCGAACGCAACGTTTGCGGCCCGGGTGAGCCCCCCCTTCGAGCGCATCCAGGAGTCGAGGTTGTCGGGCTCTATTGCCTTGAACCCGTCCGAAGCGCATTTGTCGATCCACGGCCCAACGACGTCCATGAGAGCCGCGCGCTTCGCACTCGTGGATGTGTCCAGGATGTGTTCGTCCGGCCAATTCGGGTCGACCACATACTGCCCATCCTTCTTGACCAAGAGATCGGGATGGTTCTTGCGCCACCACCCGGCATCGCCAGGTTGGGACTGGAAGGCATTGACATAGCAGATGTTATATTTGCCCGCCGCGGGCTTTTCCAAACGGTCGCGAATGACGATAGCCACATCGGCCACTGGTGGGTAGGCGCCGCCAAGTTGATAGTCGAGCCGCCCGTTCGCCGGCGGCTTGCTGAACGTTCGGGCTGGCGCGCTGTATCCGATGGCCGCGCTCACGATCGGCGCCATGAGCAGCAACGCTCCAAAGCGAGCAAAATTGCCGTACCGCAGACCTGGCATCAGTCTTCCAGCCACTCCGTCGAGAACGCATCGGCCGCATGCAGGTCGAACGATACAGACGAGCGCGCGAGAGCTTGGGTTCGCTCGGGGCTCAGCCGCGAATATGCTGGGTCTGCTGGTAGACGGCCGTCGAGCGCGCACCCGAACGACAATAGCCGAGCATCGGCCGCTGGAACTCGTCGAGTGCATCGACCATGCGCGTCACGGCCTCTGCCGTTACGCCCATCGGGCCGACGGGGATGTGCATGGTCTCGATGCCGAGCTCTTCGGCACGTGCGGCGATGGAATCGAAGGTCGGCTGATCCGGCGCCTCGAAATCCGGGCGGTGGCAGACGATGGACTTGAAGCCGAGCGCCTTGATCTGGTCGAGATCCTCGACGGTGATCTGGCCGGAGACCGAGTATTCGTCGTTGATCTGGCGGATGTCCATGGTCGTCTTCCTCAGGAAATGTGGTGGTCTCTGATGTAGGCGCAGCACTTCTCCGCGTCAATTCAAAAGCCGCGCCTCAAGGGCCCTACTGCATGTCTCCCTAAATCGACCTCGATTTAAGGACAAAGACATGCAGCAAATCAAAGTGGTACAGCGCCGCGCGTCTCATTAGACGCGCGGCGCTGCAGGTCGGAAGCAAGGTCAAAAGACCGAGAAGGCGATCGTGTAGCTGCGTGCCTCACCCGGCTGAAGTGGAATCAGTTCTCCGGCCGCCGCAAGCTCCGGACGCTTGGCTATGCGGTGCGACACGGGCTCGATGCTGATCACGTCCGCTCCGCCGCGCTGGCAGCGCCACATCTGCAGAAACGGCAGCGTATCGGTCCGGAACCGCACCTGGAGATTTCGCCCGCCAAGCCCGGCAACGTCCGCAAGGGTGGCGGCCGACCAGCCATCGGAACCAACGGCCGCCAGCAGGCAGAAATGCGCGCTCTCGCCATTGCCGAAGCGCCAGGCGCTCTCCCCGCCTTCCAGCGAAGCGCTGACGATACGGGCTTGCGGCCCAAGCAGCCGGCCGGCGATATTGACGTGATACATCATCATCGGTGGAAAGGCCGCGGTCCCGACGTTGACGATGCGATCCTCGAGCACGACTTCGTTCCGCCCGGCGTCGATCCGCCACCGCCGCTCGACCCGTGCTTGCCCGCCATCGGCAAGCGCCACCTCGATCATCGCCGTGCACGCCGCTCCGTCAGTTGCCATCTCCGTTCGGCTGACCGCCGTTCCGGCAAGCGACCCATGCAGCGGGTAGCGCGCACCTTCCACACCACCTTCGACCGCTTCCGGATGGCGGATATGTTCCGGGCCGCAGGTAAAGAGAAATCCGGCGAGCGCCCGGTCGATCCTGATATCGCCATCGGAGGGGATCGCAGTGCCTGGCGACAGGTCGACACCATCGACGACGAAGGCGGCGATGTCGAGCGCAGACCGACGGTCGAACAGCACATGATTCTCTCGGCCATCCGCAGGTTCTTCAAGCGTTCTCAGCATATCCTCTTCCTCACATCGGCCGCAGAATCACTGCAATCACCAGGAGATGATAGCTGAGGAGAGACCCATTTCTTTGGTTGAAGCCGAAGTCTGCTCCGCCTAGATAGAATTTAACCGCTTGTTCATAATGAATTCATTTTTTTCACATTAACGTCGAAATCCAAATGTACCGCGCCACATTCACTACAAAGAAAACAGGTTCTCACGTGACGTCAGCGACCCGCATCGGCCTCTCGCTTCTCGCCGCAGCCGGCTTTCTCGCCGTGGATTTGGCGGCCGCTTTCGCGCAGGACTATCGCGGCAGGAACCGTTATGGCGACGACGTCATGCTGGTCACGCCCGACGGCGAGATCCTCGACTACGTGCCGCGCGCCGACGAGGTGCAGACCATGCGCGACAGCCGCGGGCGCACGCTCTTGATCGATGGCTGGGGCAACGTGGTCGCGACCGTGGTGCCCAATCGCCGTCGCCAAAGTGACTATGGCGGCTATCGCCGCGAGGGCGACGTCGACATCTATTCGAACCGGCGCTACCGCGACACCGAGCGCGGCTACGGCTATTCCGAGCCTGGCGAAGTCACCGGCTCCATCCCCGACTACCGCGACGTGGTGCCGCCGTCCACCGACGGCAACGAGCTGCCGAACAGCCTGCCGGGCCTGATCGACGGCACCGAAGAGGCTGCGATCGATCCGAACGACACTGAGACCATGCGCCCGTCGATGCCGCCGGCAATGACGGTCAAGAGCAAGTCGCGCGCCGAGATCACCGCATTGCAGGTCTTCCTCGACCGCGAAGGCTTTTCGCCCGGCGTGATCGACGGCAAGATGGGCTCGAACGTCACCAAGGCGATCGAGGCCTGGCAGCAGTCGACCGGCGAGACGCTCGACCCCAACAATACCGAGGACATTCTCGAGCGGCTGCGCATGAACGGCGGCATGCCGATCACCAGCTATACGATCACCGCGGCCGACGCCGCCGGCCCCTATGTCGCCTCGATCCCGGAGGACTACGCCCACAAGGCGATGCTGCCGCATATGTCCTTCACCTCGACCACGGAAATGCTCGGCGAGAAGTTCCACATGGACGAGGCCTATCTGCGCGAGCTGAACCCCGGCGTCGACTTCACCATCCCGGGCACGATCATCAAGGTGATCAATCCGGGTGCGAACAAGACCGGCAAGGTCGCCCGCATCCTCGCCGACAAGGCGCGCAAGCAGGTGCTCGCCTATGACGACGCCGGCAGGCTGATCGCCGCCTATCCGGCAACGATCGGCTCGTCCGACACGCCATCGCCTTCGGGCACCGTCAATGTCGAGCGCATCGCCCTCAATCCGGGCTACACCTACAACCCGAAGATCAACTTCCAGCAGGGCAACAACGACAAGATCCTCACGCTGCAGCCCGGTCCGAACGGGCCGGTCGGCACCGTCTGGATCGCGCTTTCCAAGCCGACCTACGGCATCCACGGCACGCCGGATCCCTCCAAGATCGGCAAGACCCAGAGCCATGGCTGCGTGCGCCTGACCAACTGGGATGCGACCGAACTCGCCAAGATGGTCAGCCCTGGCGTGACCGTCGAGTTCGTGGATTGACGCCTTTGCCTTCGGCTACTGGATGTTTCCTTCAATCGTAGCCGATCGAAGGACAAACATGCAGCAGTTCAATGTGCTGAAGCGAGCTCTGCGCAAGACGGGCGGCGTTGTAGGCCAAGCGGCGCTGCCGAAAGCGTTTTTTGCTCTCTTTCCCCCAATTGGGTGAGTGACTTCGGCAAAACGCCGTAGAAGATGGGATTGCCTGATGGACCATCCACGACAGGCGCGTTTTTAAAGATATATCGCCGAAGCGAGACGAGGTTTCGGCAAAGACTTTTCAGACGTATACATTTACGAGACCGCAGCTGCCGACGACCCAGCTGCGGTTTTTCTCCATCGCCCTACCGCACAGCGCTCCGATGCCGCCAAGGCCCGGCCTTGCCTCATGACTTCATGAAACATTGTCATGAGAATTTTCCCCGCAATCGGCTATCACCGAGAAACCTCGACCCATAGGCCGACATCCGGCCGCACTTGAAGGATTGCCCGATGGCGACGGAGCGTACCCTGCCCAACCTCTGGCATGCGACGGCACCGGCCGCGCCCGACACGAAGCCGCTTGGACGCGATGTGTCGACCGATGTCGCCATCATCGGCGGCGGCTTTACCGGCCTCTCGGCAGCCCTGCACCTCGCCGAGAAGGGCGTGAAGGCCACGGTCGTCGAAGCAAAGATGATCGGCTTCGGCGGCTCTGGCCGCAATGTCGGCCTGGTCAATGCCGGCATGTGGGTGAAGCCCGACGACCTGATCTCGACCCTCGGTCCGGCGGCCGGCAACCGGCTGCTCGCCGAGCTTGGTGACGGCCCGTCGATGGTTTACGCACTGGTCGAAAAGCACGGAATGGCCTGCGAGGCGGTGCGCAACGGCACGCTGCACATGGCGGTCGGCAGCGAAGGTGTCACGGAAATCAAGGATCGCGAAGCGCAATGGCAGAAGCGCGGCGCCCCGGTCGAGGCGCTTTCGGCCGAGCGGGCGCATGCGCTGACCGGCGCCGAGGGTTTTGCCGGCGCCCTGCTCGATCGCCGCGCCGGCACGATCCAGCCGCTCGCCTACGCCCGTGGGCTCGCCCGCGCTGCCCTTGCCGCCGGTGCCGAGATCTACACCGATACGCCGCTCACCGGCGCCGAATGTCAGGGCGACAGCTGGGTGCTGAAGGCCGGCAATGGCGTCGTGCGCGCCAAGCAAGTGATCCTCGCCACCAACGCCTATGGCGGCCTCTTCGCCGAGACGCCGTGGCAGGCGCATACGCAGGAGCTGACGATCCTGCCCTACTTCCAGTTCGCCACCAACCCGCTGCCCGATTCGGTCGCCAGCCGCATCCTGCCGGAACGCCAGGGCGCATGGGACACCGGCCTCGTCATGACCTCGTTCCGCATGGACCAGCAGAACCGGCTGATCTTCGGCTCGATCGGCCGGCTCGACGCCATCGCCGAAGGCACGCATCGTGCGTTTGCCGCCCGCTCGGTGCGCAAGCTCTTCCCCTATATCGGCGATTTCCGCTTCGAATACTGGTGGGACGGCCGTATCGGCATGACGACCAACAACCTGCCGGCCATGCACACGCTCGCGCCGAACGTCATCTCCGTCAGCGGCTACAATGGCCGCGGCATTGCGCCTGGCACGGTCTTCGGCCGCGCGCTTGCCAACCACGTCACCGGCGAGACCTCGGCGATCCCGCTCGCCGAAACACCGGTAATCCCGGACACCTGGCGCGGCGTAAAGTCGGCCTTCTACCACGCCGGCGCCCAGGCCAAGCATTTCATCGACCGGCGGTTTTGAACGGGTCTTGGAGGGTTGGGCCGGTCAGCCGGTCCAACACCCGACGACAACCTTTCGCCTTAGCCCAGCGAACGAGATGGAGCCAACCGCATGAAGTGCCTTCGCATTTATGCCGCCGCGGATGGCGAGTCACATTTCGATGAAATCGAGTTGCCAACGACTGAGATATCAGTGCATCCGGATGCCGCTCCATTCGAAATTACGGGTAGCTATCCTGCGTCTCGCGTCCGCATAACCCACATTCCGGCTGGCATGCGCGAGGTTGCTTGGCATACGGTGCCTGAGCCCGTGCTGACGGTCAGACTGAATGGCGCAGTAGAGTACGAGACGAGCGACGGAGAAATCCGCCACGTTCAGGCGGGGAACTTCGTGTTGGTTGAGGACACGCATGGCAGAGGCCATCTGTCGCGCCACTCCCCGGAGGCACAAACCGTCATCTGGATTTCGCTACCAAACGGTCTTGAGATACCCTCGGCATAGCCGTCCTGGCAGGCTGCCAGCATTGCGGGCAACACGACGCCCATGATTATGTCTGGCCCGAGGCCCCATCTCTCGAGATGCGATGCGCTTCACGCAGCCGTGCGGCCACCTCATGCGCATTTCAAAAACCACTTGTGATTTGAGATCAGTCGGCTTAACTTGAACCGATTGCATATCGCAATCAGATCCGCGCGAACGTGCCATTCGAGGGAAGGAAGCGGCCATGGCTAAGCTCGTGTTCGGAATGAACCAGTCGCTCGACGGCTATGTCGACCATATGGCGTTTGCGCCAGGTCCCAAGCTCTTCCGCCACTTCATCGAGGAGGCTGGGCGCCAGGCGGGCAGCCTATATGGCCGCCGTATTTATGAGATCATGCGCTACTGGGACGATGAGCATCCCGAATGGGATGCGGACGAACGGGCCTTTGCGGCGGCGTGGCGCAAGCAGCCGAAATGGGTCGTCTCGCGCTCGTTGACGTCTGTCGGCCCCAATGCCCGGCTCGTCGCGGGTGATCTCGAAGGCGCGATCCGCGCGTTGAAGGCCGAGCACGACGGTGAGATCGAAGTTGCTGGCCCGGTCCTGGCGCATAGCCTCACGGAACTCGGCCTGATCGATGAATATCGGATCTACCTGCACCCCGTCGTGCTTGGTCACGGCAACCCCTATTTCGCCGGCCCCCGGCCGCGGCTCCGCCTTGTAGGTCATGATCGGATTGACGAGGATGTGGTGAGGCTCACCTACGTTCCTGCCTAAAGCGGATCGCGATCGTTCAGATTCGCTCCTTGCCCTTTAAGCTTTTGATGTTTCGCGTGTCGCTATTGCAAAACCGCTGCTGCGCACTTTTGCGCGACATGCCTTAACCTCGCGCCCCGTCTAGGGTGACAAACAAAAACGCCCCGGGCCGTCACTGACCCGAGGCGTCGTTCGTCATTGCGGAATGCACCGTCACGCGGCGGCGCGATAACCCGAGCCGGCGCTGACCTGCACCTGCCCCGACGTACGGAACGCCTTGAGCCGCATGGCGATGTGCTCGGCCTCGCCCGTCAGTGCCTGGCTCGCGGCATTGGCCTGTTCGACCATCGCGGCATTCTGCTGGGTGATCTGGTCCATTTGCGCGATGGCGGTGTTGACCTCCTGCAGGCCGGTTGCCTGTTCGGCGGTGCTGGCGCGGATCGCGCCGAAGACGGAGCTGACTTCCACCACCTGCGCCACGATCTGCTGCAGCGACTGGGCCACCTGGTTGACCGAGTTCACGCCGTCGTCCACCTGGCCGCGCGACTTGGCGATCAGGTCCTGGATGTCCTTGGCCGCTTCGGCGCAGCGCTGGGCAAGCGCGCGCACTTCGGAAGCGACCACGGCAAAGCCCCTGCCCGCTTCGCCGGCGCGCGCCGCCTCGATACCGGCGTTCAGCGCCAGGAGATTGGTCTGGAAGGCTATCTCGTCGATGACGTCGACGATCCGGGCGATACTGGCGGAAGACGTCTGGATCTCCTGCATGACCTCGATCGCGTGGCTGACGATCTCGCCGCTCTGCTCGGCATTGGCACGCGCCGCAATGACGGTCGAATTCGCCCGATCGGCGCCTTCGGCGGTCTGCTTGACGGTCCGCGTCACCTGCTCGACCGCAGCCGCGGTCTCTTCAAGGTTTGCCGCCTGGCGCTCCGTGCGCTTGGCAAGATCGTCGGCGGCCGCCGCGATTTCCTTGGCGCTGGTGTGGATCTGGCTGGCACCGGCCTCGATGCCGCCGATGGCGCGCGAGAGCTCGCCGATCGCGTGGTTGAAGTTCTCGCCAAGCTCCTGATAGGCGGCCGGCAGATCGGCACCGATGCGCGCGGTCAGGTCGCCCTCGGCGATCTTCTTCAAGGCGGCGCCGAATGTCTTGCTGATCAGTGCGCGCTCGGCCGCCAGAACTTCCTCCTGGACGGCGCGCTGCTTGGTCACATCGGACGCGTCCATATAGACGGAGATCGACAGGTCCATGTCGAGGAAGACACCCTTGACGAGGCTCGACAGCATGGCGCCCAGTTCGTCGGCCGAGGTAGCCTTGTGCGAGAACAGGCCACGCTTTGGCCAGTACGCCCTGACGATCTCGGTGATCAGGTGTTCGGCGATCAGCGCATAGCCGCCGATATACCAGCGCGGTTCGAGGCCGATGCGGGCGTGCACCTGGCCAATGGTGCGCACCTTGGCGCTGTAGTCTTCGTTGAAATTGGCATCGACGATATTGGCCCAATGGCCGACCTGGGCGCCCTTGGCGCGGTCGATATGCGCGTCGGAGGAAAAGAAACGCTTCGTCTCCGACGTCGCCTTGACCTTGCCGTAGAACTTGTCGAGCGCCGGCTTGAGCTCCTTTTCCAGGATCGGCTTCAGCGCCTTGAGGCGCGTTCTGGCGGCGTCATCGAGCGCCATGAAATTCAGACGACCGGCAATGTCTTGCGTGCCGGCAGCGGCGTGTTCCGTTTTCATGCACGAACTTCCCTGCATGCTCTACTGCATGTTTCCGTCATTCACATTCGAATTAAGGACAAAAGCATGCAGCAGTTCAAAGTGATCAGCGACCTTTGCGCATCCGATAAGACGCGCGGCGCTGTAGCGGATCATGGCGACAGGATCGGCGGCGCGACGCGTCTCAGATCATGGCCGCAGTCATGGCGGCCGATTGCCCGATTGCGATGATCGCTGAGGGCAAGCTGTATCCTCAGTCACTGTTAGGAGCCCAGGGTAAAGGAAGCCTTACAGGAGACAGCTTTTTCGCGAAGACTGAACAACGATTCAACCGGAACTGACAAACGTCAACTCCGGTTGAGCGGGAACAATCCCCAGCGGTTTTGCGTCCGCAACTGCGTCGTTGTTTCAGCGGTTATTTCGCCTTGCCTGGTCAGGCCGCGCGACGCGAGGCCCAGGATGGAACGCGTGCGGCCCAGGAGCGACGGGTCTTGACCGGCATCAGCGCCTGCACTTCCTTCGCGAGCGCAAAAGCGTTCTCGCGCGCCTTGTCGAGATTGCTGACACGGGTCGGATCCATGGACTGCAGCGTGCCGCCGCAATCGAAAATCTCGCGGTAAGCGACGCGCTCGACGATCGGCGTATCGAGCACCGAGACGCCACGCTCGGCGAGCATCGCCTTGATCGTCTGCAGCGCGCGCGTCGTAACCAGCGAGTTGACACGGGTGAGCACGACCGAATGGTTGATGCGGTGGCCGGACCGGTCTTCGATCTGGCGGATCAGTTCGAGGATCTGCGCGGCACCCTTCGCATCCATCGCGCAGCCCTGCACCGGGATCAGCACGTGGTCGGAAACGGCCAGGGCCAGAGCAACGATCTGGTCTTTCGCGCCGGCGAGATCGATGACGATGTAGTCCGCCTCGTCCTTCATCTCGCGGATATGACATTCGAGCGAGCCGGGCGTGATATGCGAGATGACCGTGAGATTGGCGATGTGGCCGGAAACTTCCGCCCAGCTGGTGATCCAGCGCTGCGGATCGGCATCGAGAACCACGACGCGATGTCCCTGCCTCGCTAGTTCCGTCGACAGGATCAACGCTGCCGTCGTCTTGCCCGCGCCGCCCTTTGCATTGGCGAAAGTAATGACCGCCATGATACTCCTCATTCTATGCGTGTTCCGCGCTGAACCGGACGGCCATGGCCGGCGGTTCGCTTCTTAACGAAACCTTTCAGATCATGGTTAACGAATTGGTAACGCGGGAACGCGAAACCTGACAGTCACCCTGCCGGGAGACGCCGGCGCCTGCGATTTCGATGGAAAAAGCCGAGGTCCGGCCCTCACGCCGGCAGCACGACCGGGTCGGCTGTCCGCCCCGAGCGGTAGCACATCGACGAGAACGGGCCATGCCGCACCGCCTCCCCCGCCGGATGGAGAAGCGCCAGCACGTCGTCGGCAAATTCGCGCGCATTCGCCTGGGCCTTCGCCAGATTGCTGACCCTGGTCGCGTCGAGCGAATGGAGCGTATCGCCCTGCTCGAAAACTTCGCGGAACGCCGTGCGCTCCACCAGCGGGGTATCGACGAGCCGGATCCGGCTCTCGGCCAACACCAGCTTGACCTTGCGCATGGCACGGGTCGTCACGATCGGGTTGACGCGCGTCAGCAGCACGGCGTGGTTGATGTTGGCGCGCGCATTGTTCTCGATATTGCGGATCAGTTCGAGCACATGCGTGGCGCCACGCGCGTCCATGATGCAGCCCTGCACCGGGATCAGCGTCAGGTCGGAAAGGCCGATCGCAAGCGCCACGAGCACGTCGGCGGCACCGGAGAGGTCGATGACCACATGGTCGGCCCGACCGCGCAACCGCCTGAGATGATCGCTGAGCGTCGTCGTCGTCACGCCCGAGATGATGGAGAGATTGCCGTCATGGCGCCCATGTCGGAACCAGTCGGTCATGCAGGCGAGTGGATCGCAATCGAGAACCGCGACCCGGTCGCCGCGCCGGGCGTATTCGCAGGCCAGCAGCAAAGCTGCCGTCGTCTTGCCGGCTCCCCCCTTCGCATTCGCGAGGGAAATAATTGCCATCGGTCGACCCTACTCGCCACGACCGCGAAACACGGCGGCCGAATACATACGCACATCCTAATGGAAGCGTTCCAGATGGAGGTAAACGAACGGTAAACGGAGCGCTTCACGGAACCAAATCATGACAGTTCCGTGACGATTAGGTGACAAATCGCCTGCAATGGCAAGTGGTATTTTTGAGCTATCTAAACTACAGCGCCGCGCGTCTAATCAGACGCGCAAAGGTCGCTGTAGGACTTTGATCTGCTGCATGTCTTTGTCCTTAAATCGAGGTCGATTTAAGGAGACATGCAGTAGGAGAAACCGGCGCCTTGGTCCGGAGGCGCCGGGAAGTTTACATCAGATGCACTCGCGGAAGAGCTTCTTTGCGGCGTCGAGCGTCAGCTCGACCGGGTTGCCGCCGGCCGTCGGATCGACGATCGCCATTTCCGACATCTCGTCGATGCGGTCGGTGCCGACGCCGAGAGCCGAGAGCTTGTCCGGAACGCCGAGTTCCTCGCGCAGCTTCAGCACATAGTCGTAGAACCCGTCAAAGCCGCCGGAAATGCCGAGATAGGCAGCAGCGCGGGCGATCTTGTCTTCGATCGCCGGGCGGTTGAAGCGTAAGACCGGCGGCATCACCACCGCGTTGGTCATGCCGTGATGGGTGTTGTAGATCGCGCCGACCGGATGCGACAGCGAGTGGATGGCGCCGAGCCCTTTCTGGAACGCGACCGCCCCCATGGCAGCGGCGCTCATCATGTTGGCGCGCGCCTCGATGTCGGCTCCGTCCTTATAGGCGCGCGGCAGGTATTCCTTGACGAGCCGCATGCCTTCGAGCGCGATACCGGCCGACATCGGATGGTAGAAGGGCGAGGAATAGGCTTCCAGGCAATGGGCAAAGGCATCCATGCCGGTGCCGGCGGTGATCACCTTCGGCATGCCGACCGTCAGTTCCGGGTCGCAGATCGTCACTGCCGGCAGGAACTTCGGATGGAAGATCACCTTCTTCACGTGGCTTGCGGAATTGGTGATGACGCTGGCGCGGCCGACCTCCGAGCCGGTGCCGGCCGTCGTCGGAACAGCGACGATCGGCGCGATGCCTTCGACGCTCGCGCGTGTCCACCAGTCGCCAATATCCTCGAAGTCCCAGACCGGGCGCGTCTGCCCGGCCATGAAGGCCACGCATTTGCCGAGGTCGAGGCCCGAGCCGCCGCCGAAGGCGACGACGCCGTCATGGCCGCCGTCCTTGAACGCCTTCACCCCGGCTTCGAGGTTGACGTCGTTCGGGTTCGGATCGACCTCGGCGAAGATCGCGCGGCCGAGGCCGGCGGCGTCGAGGATGTCGAGCGCGTTCTGGGTGATCGCCATCGGCGCCAGGCCCCGGTCGGTGATCAGCAGCGGCTTCTTCATGCCGACCGCCTTGCAGTGGTCGGCAAGCTCCTTGATCCGGCCGGCACCGAACTTGATGGCGGTCGGGTAGCTCCAGTTGGCGGTGATGGTCATGCCGTGACTTTCTTCAGATGGTAGGATTTCGGGCGGGTGAGATTCTGGAAGCCGATGACCGAGAGCGAGCCGCCGCGGCCGGTCTCCTTGACGCCCGTCCAGCAAAGCGCCGGGTCGAGATAGTCGGCGCGGTTCATGAAGACCGTGCCGGTCTCGATATCGGCGCCGATGCGCGCGGCGCGTTCGGCATCCTTGGTCCAGAGCGAGGCCGTCAGGCCATATTGGGAATCGTTCATCAACTCGATCGCCTGGCTGTCGCTCTTCACCTTCATGATGCCGACGGCGGGCCCGAAGGTCTCCTCGCGCATGAAGGCCATGGAGTGATCGACGTCGACGAGGATCTGCGGCGCGAGATAGGCGCCGCCGTCATCCTCAGGGAAGAGCTTCGGATCGATCAGCGCCTTGGCGCCCTTGTAGACGGCATCGGCGATCTGCTCGCGCACGGTCGCGGCAAAGCGCTTGTTGGCCATCGGCCCGAGCGTCGTTTCCGGATCGAGCGGGTTGCCGAGCTTGTAGTTGGAAACCCAGGCGACCGACTTCTCGACGAAGGCGTCATAGAGCGATTCATGCACATAGATGCGCTCGATGCCGCAGCAGCACTGGCCGGAATTGTAAGTGGCGCCATCCATCAACGTGTCCACGGCAGCGTCGAGGTCCGCGTCCTCCATGACATAGCCCGGATCCTTGCCGCCAAGCTCCAGGCCAAGCCCCGTGAAGGTACCGGCGGCCGCGCGCTCGATCGACCGGCCGCCTTCGACCGAACCGGTGAAGTTGACGAAGTCGAAGCTCTTGGCGGCGATCAGCGCCGCCGTCGTTTCATGGTCGAGGAAGATGTTCTGGAAGACGTCGGCGGGAACGCCGGCTTCGTCGAAAGCACGGACCATGCGCTCGCCGACGAGGATCGTCTGGCTCGCATGCTTGATGATGACGGTATTGCCGGCCATCAGCGCCGGCGCGACCGTGTTGATCGCCGTCATGTAGGGATAGTTCCAGGGCGCGATGACGAAGACGACGCCGTGCGGCTCGCGGGCGATGCGGCGCTCGAAGCGATCACTCTCCTCGATCACCAGCGGCTTCAGTGCATCGGCGGCAATCGCCGCGACATAGTTCGAGCGCTCGTTGAATCCTTTGAACTCGCCGCCGTAGCGCACCGGCCGGCCCATCTGCCAGGCAAGCTCCGGCACCACTTCGTCGACCATCTCGTTCAGCCGGGCGACACCTGCCAGCACCAGGTTGACGCGCTCGTCGAGCGGCCGGCGCGCCCAGGCTTTCTGCGCCTGGCGGGCGCGGGAGACCACCTGCTTTGCCATGTCCAGCGGCATCGCCGGGCGTTCTGCATAGACCTCGCCGTTCACCGGCGAAATACACTTGATCATGCTCATGATCGTTTTCCTGTTTGTTCCATCGGAATTCTCGTTCGGTGCTGCGGCCGCCCCTCATCCGGCCTGCCGGCCACCTTCTCCCCGCAAGCGGGGCGAAGGAAATATGCCGCGCCGTTTCTCCCAACCAAGCCCGATTCGCAGGGCAGGTCCCCTCTCCCCGCAGGCGGGGAGAGGGTTAGGGTGAGGGGCAAATCTCGCGCCCTCCTTACGCTCTTTCGAAGCCGCGCGCGACCTCCCAGTCGGTGACACGGCGGTCGTATTCTTCCTGTTCCCAGCGTGCGGCCCGCGCATAGTGCTCGACGACGTCGTCGCCGAGGGCGGCGCGCAGCATCTTCGATTCCGACAGCGCCACGGTCGCATCCCTCAGCGTGCGCGGGATCTCGCGCACATCCTTGCCGCCATAGGCATCGCCGACGAAGGGCGCTTCCAGTTCCATCTTGTTCTCGATACCGGAAATCCCGGCCGCGATCAAAGCCGCGAAGGCGAGATAGGGATTGAGATCCGAGCCGCCGACGCGGCATTCGATGCGGATCGCCTTGGTGTCCTCGCCGCAGAGGCGATAGCCGGCCGTGCGATTATCCTTGCTCCAGACCGCCTTGGTCGGTGCGAAGGTGCCGGCCATGAAGCGCTTGTAGGAGTTGATGTAGGGCGCCAGGAAATAGGTGATCTCGCTCGCATGGGTGAGCAGGCCGGCCACATAGTGGCGCATCATCTCGGACATGCCGTATTTGCCGCCCTCGTCGTAAAACTTCGACGACTTGCCGTCGAGGCTCCAGAGCGACTGGTGGATATGCGAGGAGGAGCCGGCGGCCGAATAGTTCCATTTCGCGAGGAAGGTGATGGCCTTGCCGCGCGACCAGGCGATTTCCTTGCAGCCATTCTTGATGATCGCATGGCGGTCGGCCATCGTCAGCGCATCGGCATAGCGCACGTTGATCTCTTCCTGGCCGGCGGAGGCTTCGCCCTTGGAATTCTCGACCGGGATGCCAGCGCCCTGAAGACCATTGCGGATCGCCCGCATCACGTCCTCTTCCTTGGTCGTCTGGAAGATGTGGTAGTCCTCGTTGTAGCCGCTGGCGAGCTGCAGGTCGCGGTAGCCGGAATGGCGGGCATCGTCATAGGACTGGTCGAACAGGAAGAACTCGAGCTCGCTCGCCATATAGGCCTTGAGCCCCATCGCCTCGAGGCGCGCGACCTGCTTCTTCAGGATCGCCCGCGGCGAGTGGGCCACTTCCTCATGGGTGTGGTGGTCGAGCACGTCGCAGAGCACGAGTGCGGTGCCTTCGAGCCAGGGGATACGACGCAGCGTCGAAAGGTCCGGCTTCATCGTATAGTCGCCGTAGCCCTTCTCCCAGCTCGTCGCCTTGTAACCGGGAACGGTCTCCATCTCGATGTCGGTCGCCAGCAGGTAGTTGCAGCTATGCGTTTCCTTCCAGGCGCCGTCGACGAAAAACTGCGCGTGGAAGCGCTTGCCCATCAGGCGGCCCTGCATGTCGACCTGGCAGGCGAGGACCGTATCGATGCGGGCGGCAGCGACGTCTTCCTTCAACTCATCAAACGTATAGCTCATCAACTTCCATCCCATGTTTGGTCACGCGGCCGTTCCCTTGAGTGACGATATTGTTGGACCGCATGAACGTGCTCTGTTCGAATAGGTGGAGCGGGATGCGGCAGAACCGCACGCTTTTCCTCATCCCGTTCCAGCCCGCAAAGAAAAGGCGGAAGTCGCGGTCGCGCTCCCGCCCATTGGTTGTTGCTTAGACTTCACCGACTGCCTTTTCGGCAGCGGCGATTTCAGCCTGACGGCGTGCCACTTCGTCGCCGATCGGCGGACCGCGGAAGCGGCGGGTTTCGAAGCCGAACCAGATGATGCCGGTCAGGATCAGGAAGCCGACGGTCACGTAGAGGGCCAGATCGTTCGGCGGCTGCACGCCGATGACGAAGATCAGCACCATCGCGATGATCGACAGCACCGCGAAGAGCTTGAACATGGCCTCGCCCAGGTTCCACGGCCCCATCTTGTCCCACTTCGAGGTTCCCCAGGCGAAGAGGCCGAGCGTGATCGGGATCGCGAAGGAGAAGAAGAGGAAGATGACCGTGCACGAGACGACGATCGTGTAAACCGGGGTCTCACCGATCTTCATGAAATCGAGCGAGGTGAACCAGACGAACAGAACCGAGAGGATCGAAGACGTCCAGATGGCCGCGACCGGCGTGCGGTGGGTCGGGCTGACCCTGGCGAGCGCCTTGGAGGCCGGCAGGCCGCCGTCACGCGAGAAAGCGAAGATCATGCGGGACGCCGAGGTTACCGTCGCCAGGCCGCACAGCCACTGGCTGACGAGGATGGCGAGATAGAGGATGTCCTTGATGACAGGGTTCACCTGGCTGTCCATGGCCCAGAAGAAGACGTTCCAGCCCTGCTTGGCGGCTTCGTCCATGTTCGGGATCATCAGCACGAAGGCGCAGAGCATGATGTAGCCGAAAAGCGCCGACCAGAGCACCGACGAGACCATGCCGCGCGGCACGGAATGGGCGGCCTTCACCGTTTCTTCCGAGGTATGCGCCGAAGCGTCGTAGCCGGTGATCGTGTAGATCGGCATGAGCAGGCCGAGCAGGAAGACCCAGGTGCCCGACGTCTGCGGCCAGACGTTGCCGCCCGCTTCACCGGAATAGTTGGAAAAGGTGAAGAGCCTTGCAACGTCATAGCTGTCGGCAGCGGCGAGGCAGACGACGGCAAGCAGGATCGCCGTTGCGAAGATCAGGTAGCCGGAGAAGTCCGTGAGCTTGGCGGTGAGCCCGATGCCCATGTGATTCACGAGCGCCTGGACGCCGGTGATAGCAGCCAGGAAGACGACACGCGTGGTGATCGTGTCCTCCAGCCCGAAATAGGGTGCGCCGAAGGAACCCATGAAGAAGTAGTAGGTGCCGACGTTGATCGCGCCGAGAACGGTGACGAGGCCGAGCAGGTTGAACCAGGCCGTCAGCCAGCCGGTGAAGCGGTTGCCGAGGATCGAGCCCCAGTGATAGAGACCGCCGGCTGTCGGATAGGCCGAGCTGATCTGCGCCATGGCGACGGCGAAGACCAGGGAAATGAAGCAGCCGAGCGGCCAGCCGATGCCGATCGCGGCGCCCCCTGCGCCGGCCGTCGCCTGGGCCAGCGAGTTGATGCCGCCCGAAAGAATGCAGATGATCGAGAACGACACCGCGAAGTTCGAGAACTGGCTCATGCGCCGCTCGAGCTCCTGGGCATAGCCCATCGAGTGCAAGACGCTCAGGTCCTGCTTTTTGTCGAATTCACTGTAGTCTGACATTGCTCTTCCCCTGATTTCTTCAGACCAGGCCGCCCCATTGCGGCTGGGTCCCATCAACCACCTGGTCCGGAGAGCCGGAACAGGACCGCGGCCATGCCGCTCCCCAGGGTCTTTTATTGTGCTGAAAGTGCCGCTGCGCCTTTGCGGAGCAATCCTTCCAGGTAATCGGCCATGACCCTTTGGCCGATTTCGTTGCGAATGAGATCGTTGCGGATCTCGATCATCACATTCGGCAGTCCGTTGTGGACGCCGTATTCGATCAGGCTATGGGTGACGCCGTCGGCGGGCCCGTAGGGCTCGTTGCGACGAATGTCGTAGGAAACCTGGCCCTTCGTTGCGAGCCCCAGCATGTGGTCGGCGAGGCGCCTGTCGGCATCGTGCAGGATGCCGACCTCGACCGCCCGCGGCCTGCCGAAATAGACGGGCGTGAAGCTGTGCATGGTCACGAGGACGGGCGGCCTGCCGGCCGCCTTGCGTTCGGAAACGAACCGCGCGACGGCGTCATGGAACGGCCGGTAGATCTCGTCCACGCGCGCCTGGCGCTCCTCGGCCGACATCGTGCGGTTTCCCGGGACCTCGTAAATTTCGCTCATAACCGGCATCGCCGCCTCGGCCTCGGGCGGGCGGTTGCAATCATAGGCAAGCCGTGAAAAGCGTTGATAGATCAGCGCCGCATCAAGCTTGGCGGCGAGAAACTTGGCAACGGCGAGCGCGCCGGGGTCCCAGGCGATGTGGCTTTCGAGCGCCTGCTCGGTGAGGCCCAGCGTTCCCAGGCGCTCCGGTAGACGGCGTGAGGCGTGCTCGCAGACGAGCACGACATCACCCTTCCCGGCGGCGTTTTCGATCGCAACCGGATCGCCATCTGCTTCGGTCAAAAGTCGCGTCAACACCGGCATCCCCTATTGCCCCGTTAGACGTTCGTTAATGAAAAGAATTCTTCAGAGTCTGACGAGTGTCAATCGAAATCTGAAACGATCTCTTCAAAATTGCGATTGACTCCAATTGTGACAGCGATGTTTAATCTGTCATAAACCGGCTCTAGATCGGTTCAGGGGAGACAATTTGACCAGCAAGGCTGCATCCACGACGGTGTCGGATGTGATCACTGCCCACTTCACTGCGCTGACCCGCGCGGAGAAGCAGTTGGCGGAGACGCTTCTCGACAATTATCCCGTCTCGGGGCTCGGTTCGATCACCACGGTCGCCGAGAACGCCGGTGTTTCGACCCCCACCGTCGCACGCATGGTGCAAAAGCTCGGCTTCCGCGGCTTTCCGGATTTCCAGGCGAGGCTGCACCAGGAACTGGAAGCGACGATTTCCAACCCGATCGCCAAGCATGACCGCTGGGCCGCCAATGCACCCGGCACCCATACGCTCAATCGCTTCGCCGATGCGATCACCAGCAACCTGCGCGAGACGCTGACACAGATCGAGCCGCAGGATTTCGACGAGGCCGCCGCCCTGATCGCCGACCGCAAGCGCAGCATCTATCTGCTCGGCGGACGCATCACCCACGCCCTTGCCGATTATCTCTTCACCCACCTTCAGGTCATCCGGCCGGGCGTCACCGAAATCGCCTCCAATGCCAGCGCCTGGCCGCACTACGTGCTCGACATGCGCCACGGCGACGTGCTGATTCTCTTCGACATTCGCCGCTACGAGCAGGAGATGGCGACGCTCGCCAAATCCGCCCGCGAGCGTGGCGTCGAGATCGTCCTGTTCACCGATCGCTGGACCTCGCCGGTCGCCAAGTCCGCCTCCCGCGTGTTCCGCTCGCAGATCGAAGTGCCCTCGGCCTGGGACAGCTCGGTGGTGATCCTGTTCCTGATCGAAGCGCTGATCGAGGCCGTGCAGAGTTCGAACTGGGAGGAAACCCGAGATCGGATGAAGACGCTCGAGGGCCTGTTCGATTCCACCCGCATCTTTCGCAAACCTGTCTAGGAGAGCTCGCCGACCCGTTCACGGAATTTCATACAGTTGTGCGACAGTGGCCCGCCGGATCAAAAAAAACAAATGTTCTTCCAACGACATAGGCGGCGCGAACGGAAAAATCGCTGTCACATTACTTTCATCGCATCTCTTTAACAGCCTAATGCATGTCTCCTTAAATCGACCTCGATTTAAGGACGAAGACATGCAGCAAATCAAAGTCCTACAGCGACCTTTGCGCGTCTGATAAGACGCGCAAAGGTCGCTGTAGCCGAAATCGACTGAAAACCCAACGAAATTGACTAAACCCATAAGGAGAACACCAGTGATTTCAAAGACCCATCGCCTGCTTTCGCTCTCCACCGCCGTTTTCCTGGCGACGACCGCAATTGCCGCAGCCGAGCCGAGCGCCGAGCTCATCGAAGCCGCCAAGAAGGAAGGCATGCTGACCACCATCGCCCTGCCCCACGACTGGTGCGGCTATGGCGACGTCATCGCCTCTTTCAAGGCCAAGTATCCGGAAATCCAGGTCAACGAACTGAACCCTGACGCCGGCTCCGCTGACGAAGTCGAGGCCGTCAAGGCCAACAAGGACAACAAGGGTCCGCAGGCTCCTGACGTCGTCGACGTCGGTCTCGCCTTCGGTCCGCAGATGAAGGCCGAAGGCCTGCTGCAGCCTTACAAGGTCTCCACCTGGGACGAAATCCCCGATACCGTCAAGGACGCCGAAGGCTACTGGTACGGCGACTACTACGGCGTGATGTCCTTCCTCGTGAACAAGGACCTCGTCCAGAACACGCCGAAGGACTGGGCTGACCTGCTGAAGCCGGAATATGCCGGTCAGGTCGCTCTCGCCGGCGATCCGCGTGCCTCGAACCAGGCGATCCTCGGCGTTCTCGCCGCCGGTCTCGCCAAGGGCGCGAAGGCGGGCAAGGAAGCCGGTGAGGCCGGTCTCGGCTACTTCGCCGAACTGAACAAGGCCGGCAACTTCGTTCCTGTCATCGGCAAGTCCGGCACGCTCGCCCAGGGCTCTACCCCGATCATCGTCGCCTGGGACTACAACGCCCTCGGCTGGGGCAAGACGCTTGCCGGCAACCCGCCGACCGAAGTCGTCGTTCCGGCCAGCGGCGTTCTCGCCGGCGTCTACGTTCAGGGCATCTCGGCCTATGCGCCGCACCCGAACGCCGCCAAGCTGTGGATGGAGCACCTCTATTCCGACGAAGGCCAGCTTGGCTGGCTGAAGGGCTTCTGCCACCCGGCTCGCTTCAACGCCATGGTCAAGGCCGGCAAGGTTCCGCAGGAACTGATCGACGCCCTGCCACCGGCTGCGTCTTATGAAAAGGCCTACTTCCCGACGCTCGAAGAAGTCGACGCCAACAAGGCTGCCGTCACCGGCGGCTGGGACGCCGTCGTCGGCACGAACGTCCAGTAAGCCTTTCCACAGAGATGTCGCCCCGACCGGTTTTCCGGTCGGGGCACTTACGTTATTCGTAAGGAATTCAACTTCTTAGAACACCAATAACGCCCGCGTCGACAACGCGGCTTCAGGGGCGCGAACGGAATGTCATCTGCTAAACCCGACGCCAGCCCGCCGGCGCGTCGCCTGCCGCTTCACTGGCTGGGCATCGTGCCCTTTGCCGCCTTCGTGACGCTGTTTCTGATATTGCCGACGATGAAGATCGTGGTCGGTGCCTTTCAGACGCCGGACGGCAGCTTCACCCTCGACAACATCCGGGGCCTCTTCACGCCATCCATTCTTGCTGCCTATTGGATCTCCATCAAGATCAGCATCGCCTCGGCGCTTCTCGGCTGCCTGATCGGCTTTGCCATGGCCTCGGCCATCGTCTTCGGCGGCTTGCCGAAGGGCATCCGTGGCCCGCTTCTGACCTTTTCCGGCGTCGCCTCCAACTTTGCCGGCGTGCCGCTCGCCTTCGCCTTTCTCGCGACCCTTGGTCCAGTCGGCATCCTCACCGTCTTCCTGCGCTCGAACTTCGGCTTCGACCTCAGGATGCTCGGCTTCAACCTCCTGTCCTTCTGGGGGCTGACGATCACCTATCTCTTCTTCCAGATCCCGCTGATGATCCTGATCATCACGCCGGCGCTGGACGGACTGAAGCGCGAATGGCGCGAGGCCGCCGAAATCCTCGGTGCCACCGGCCCGCAATACTGGCGCATGGTCGCCTTCCCGATCCTGCTGCCGTCGTTGCTCGGCACACTGGCGCTCCTCTTCGCCAATGCCTTCGGCGCGGTTGCGACCGCCATCGCGCTCACCGGCTCGTCGCTCTCGATCGTGCCCATCCTGCTCTTCGCCCAGATCCGCGGCGACGTGCTCGGCAATCCGCATCTCGGCTACGCGCTCGCCTTCGGCATGATCGTCGTCACCGGCATTGCCAACGCGATCTACATCTGGCTCCGCGCCCGCAGCGAAAGGTGGCTGAAATGAAGAAGATCTGGGCCTGGGGCGCCCTCCTTTTCAGCCTCCTCTATTTCACCCTGCCGCTCATCGGCATGACCAACTTCTCGCTGAAGATGCGGCGCGGCGAATATTCCTTCGACGCCTACGGCAAGGTCTTCACCGATCCGCGTTTCCAGGAGACCTTCACCTATTCGGTGATGCAGGCGCTGTTCACCATCGTCTTCGGCGTGCTTCTCGTCGTACCGACCGCCTATTGGGTCCGGCTAAAGCTGCCGCGGTTGCGCCCCGTTATCGAGTTCATCACGCTGTTGCCGCTGGTCATTCCGGCGATTGTCATCGTCTTCGGCTATATCCGGCTCTACAACACCTCGAGCTGGCTGCCGCTGACCGGCACGGTCACCGGTACCAACATCCTCTTGATGTTCGGCTATGCGACGCTCGCCTTGCCCTACATGTACCGCGCAGTCGATACCGGGCTTCGGACCATCGATGTCGCGACGCTTACCGAAGCCGCCCAGAGCCTCGGCGCCGGATGGGCCACCATCCTGGCAAAGATCATCCTGCCGAACGTGCTCGTCGCGGTACTGTCAGGCGCCTTCCTGACCTTCGCCATCGTCATTGGCGAGTTCACCATGGCGGCGCTCTTGAACCGGCCGGCCTTCGGCCCGTACATGCAGCTTCTCGGCGCCAACCGCGCCTATGAGCCGGCCGCACTCGCCGTCATCGCATTCGGCATCACCTGGGGCTGCCTCGGCCTCATCCAGCTCGTCTCGCGCTTCCAGAAAAGCGCGCCTCCCAAGGCCTGAGGACCACACCCATGAGTTTCCTGTCACTCACCAGCTTAAAAAAATCCTTCGGCCCCGTTCAGGTCGTGCACGATTTCAACATGGACATCGAGAAAGGCGAGTTCGTCTCCTTCCTCGGGCCTTCGGGCTGCGGCAAGACGACGGTGCTGCGCATGATCGCCGGCTTCGAGACGCCGACCAGCGGCAAGATCGTCATCAACGGCCGCGACCAGAATTCGCTGAAGCCCAACCAGCGCAACATCGGCATGGTGTTCCAGGCCTATGCGCTGTTTCCCAACATGAACGTGCAGGACAACGTCGCCTTCGGCCTGAAGGTCGCGGGCGTCGACAAGTCGGAGATCGAGGCACGGGTGAAGCAGATGCTCGGGCTGATCAAGCTCGAGCATCTGGCGGACCGCTTCCCCTACCAGCTCTCCGGCGGCCAGCAGCAGCGCGTGGCCCTTGCCCGCGCCATCGCGGTCAAGCCGCAGGTGCTGCTGCTCGACGAGCCGCTTTCGGCGCTCGACGCCAAGATCCGCGTATCGCTGCGCGAGGAAATCCGGCAGATCCAGCAGCAGCTCGGCATCACCACCGTCTTCGTCACCCATGACCAGGAAGAGGCCCTGTCGATCTCCGACCGCATCGTCGTCATGAATGCCGGCCGCGCCGACCAGATCGGCACCCCCTTCGAGATCTACAACACGCCGTCAACGCGCTTCGTCGCGTCCTTCGTCGGCACGCTGAACATCATCGAGGGCAAGGTCACGGATCCCGCTTCCGGATCCGTGACGATCGGCAACCAGCAGGTGGCGCTCAAGGACCCGATTGCCGGCATGAAGGGCGGCGACAGCATCTCGCTGGCGCTGCGTCCCGAAGCGGGCTCGATCGCCGAAGGCGCGAAGGGCGATACCGCACTTGCCGGCGAGGTCGTCTCGACCAGCTTCCTCGGCTCGGTCATCCGCACGCGGCTGCGCGTCGGCGGCGACGTCATCTCCTTCGACATGTTCAACAATCCGGGCGTCACCCCGCCCGTCTCCGGCGACAACGTCACGCTGCGCTTCGCCGCCAAGGATCTGCTCGTCATTCGCGAGTGAGCGAGCCGGACGTCACCGGAACGATTTCTTCCGATGACGTCGGTCTCTGGAAAAATCTGTCGTGATTTCCGCTGTTTTCGTCGCGACCTGCGTTTGACCGCGCACGGCCGAGCTATATAGTCGCGATGTTCTCAGGGCGGGGCGAAATTCCCCACCGGCGGTAGCGGCCGAAAGGCCGGAGCCCGCGAGCGCCTTAGGGTTTTACCCTGGGGGTCAGCAGATCCGGTCGAATTCCGGAGCCGACGGTCACAGTCCGGATGGAAGAGAGCAAGCAGGAACGTGGGCCCCGCGACGGGACCCACGCGCATGCATGTTCGCCCGACGGGATCATTGGAAACGCCAAACCCTGAAAGGCTTGAGACCATGACCATTCTTTCCCACCCCGCCGCCAAGATCGCGATCGTCCGTGCCCGCTGGCATGCCGATATCGTTGACCGCTGCGTCGATGCCTTCGTCGCGCAGTGGACGAAGCGCGGCGGCTCGGCCGCCGATGTCGAGATCTTCGACGTGCCGGGCGCGCTCGAAATCCCGCTGCATGTGCAGGCGCTGGCGAAGACCGGCCGTTACGCCGCAATCCTCGGCACCGCCTTCGTCGTCGACGGCGGCATCTACCGCCATGACTTCGTCGCCGGCACCGTGCTTGACGGCATGATGCGCGTACAGCTCGACACCGATGTGCCGGTGCTTTCCGCGGTGCTGACACCGCACAATTTCCAGGAAAGCGAACCGCTGATCGCCTTCTTCCGCGAGCACTTCGTCGTCAAGGGCACGGAAGCGGCCAATGCCTGCGCCCAGATCCTCGACGCCCGCGCCAAGCTGGCACTGGTCAACGCCTGACAGGGCGAGATCGCCAGACGTGCGGCTGCCCCTCATCCGGCTGCCGCCACCTTCTCCCCGCCAGCGGGGAGAAGGACACGCTTGGCGCGCTCGGCGCCTCCCGGTAGGCAACCGTTAAAGCCGCATTCACGGCGTCAACCACAACCATCCCGGCCAGCGGTGGATCGCGTCCCCTCTCCCCGCCTGCGGGGAGAGGGCTACAGCGCCGCGCGTCTTTTAAGACGCGCTAAGGTCGCTGTAGCACTTTGAATCGCTGCATAATTTTGTCCTTAAATCGATTCCGATTTAAGGAATTATGCAGTCGGGTGAGGGGCAATCCCACGCGAAAGCTGAACGGCCGCCCCCTGCTTGAATCAACCTCTGAAGCGCCTGAATCAATCCGGCAGCTCCAGCCAACAAACCCTTGTTTCGACTCCCGAATCCCGCCTACGGCACCAGCTCACCCATGCAGGCTGCGCTCCAGCGCCGCCATGCGGTGCCGGTGCCCTGCCACCTCGTAGCCGACGATGGTGACGACAGGCGCCAGCGTCAGGATGATCAGGCACGCCGCCATGTCGAGTCCGGCCATCGCCGCGGCCACGGAGGTCACCAGCACCAGCGCCGTGCCCGCGAGCAGCCAGAGATGCAGCCGATCCGTCTGCTGCAGCAGATAGGCGTACATCGCGTAGAAAAGGCCTATGTAGAATGCGACGGGCACCGCGACCGTCAGCACCGTTGCAACCGAGCCGATATGGGCCTTCTGTTCGATATAATAGGCCGCCACGTGCAGCCCGGCGCCGGTTGCGACGATCGATGCGAAGATCGGCATGTGGCCATAGCCCCAGACGAAAGACCGCTTGAGACGGTGGTGGTGCAGAATCTCGGCGCTCGGCAGCAGGAAATAGATCCACCACATGCCGAAGGTGAGGCCCGTACCCGCGAGGCAGACGAGCGCGACGTCGAGGTTCCAGCCCGCGCCCTCGACCACGGCGGAGATTGAGGCAACCGTGCCGACCACCCCCTCCCCGAGTGCGATGATCGCAAGCAGCCCATAGCGCTCGGCGATGTGATGCGCATGCCAGGGCGTTCCGCCATACCGCGTCTCGGCGATATAGGGACCGAGCATCTCGATCGCCGTCAGCACGACGACCATGGCAAAGGTCACCGCCAGCGAGAAGTCGAAGAAGATCAGCACGATCCAGCCGAGTTGGGCGGCGCTGATCGCCTTCACATAGACCATGCACGCCTCGCGCCGCGCCGGATCCTGCCGGCTGGCGCGCAGCCACTGGGAGACCATCGCCACGCGCATGACGACATAGCCGAGCACCATGACGCCGTTGTTGAGGTGCTCACCCTTGTCGATCGACTCGAACATCGGCGGCAGGCCGATCGCCAGGATCAGGACGCCGACCATCTGCACCATGGTGACGCTGCGAAAGATCCAGTCGTCCGTGTCGTAGGCCGAGGCGAACCAGCTGAAATTGATCCAGGCCCAGCAGATGGCGAAGGTGGCGAAGCCGAAGCCGATCAGCCCGGCGATGAAGTGGCCCTCGGCGAAGAGATGCGCCAGCTGCGAGGCGGCAAGGCTGAAGGCGATGACGAAAGTCAGGTCGAACAGAAGTTCGAGCGTCGTCGCCGTCCTGTGGTGTTCCTGCGTGTCACGGCCCCTCATGCGCGAGACATGGTGGTGCGCGCCTTGATGCGGCCCGGTCGAGGTTGTTTCAGTCATGCAGCGGCGCCTTTCATTTGACGATCCGAAAGAATGTTCAAATATTTGCCGAAGCTTCGTCAAGACGACGGACAGCCCCCGAACATGAAAACGCCCGGCATTGCTGCCGGGCGTCTCGTCACGATGCCTGAGGGAGGATCAACGGGCGTCGCGAGATCAGTTATGCCTTGATATACGTGAGCGGGATGCGGGCGGAAAACCGCACACACGTTTGCTATCCCGCTCTGGCAGCATCCAGCCGATCGATCGCCTCGACATTGCCGGCCGAAGGGCCGTTCGGGTCGAATTCGGACGCGAGCCAGGTATCGACGATCGACTTCGCCAGTTCCGGGCCGATGACGCGGGCGCCCATGGTGATGATCTGGGCGTTGTTCGACTTCGCCGCACGCTCGGCCGAATAGGTGTCGTGCGTCAGCGCTGCGCGAATACCCGGCACCTTGTTGGCGGAGATGCAGACGCCGATACCGGTGCCGCAGAACAGGATGCCGCGATCGTGCTTGCCCTCGACGACCTGCTGCGCCAGCTTCTGCGCGAGATCCGCATAGTAGCCGGCCTGGCTGAGGTCCACGATCTCCACGTCGTCCCTGCCCGCAAGATGGGCGGCGATCACATCCAGCAGGGGCTTGCCGGCACTGTCCGCCCCGATTGCAATCTTCATGACTGTTCCTTCCGTTCTTGAGGATCTGCCGCTGCCGAAGGCTCAGATCGCCTTCGAGACACGCTGCAGAATGTCGAGATAGCCAGTGACGTCCCAGGCGGAGCGGCCGATGAAGAGGCCGTCGATATGCGCCTCACTGATCAGTTCTTCGCAATTGCCGGGATTGACGCTGCCGCCGTAGAGAACCGGCACGCGCCTGCCGAGCGCCGCTTCCGCCACATCCGCGATGCGCTTGTGGCGCTCGTCGGCATAGTCTGATGTCGCCGGAATGCCGTTGACGCCGATCGCCCAGACGGGCTCGTAGGCAAGCAGGATCGTCGCCGCCTTCGCCTCGCCTTCGATGAGCGCCAGAGCGCCCTCGACCTGGCGCTTCAGCACCTGATCCGCCTCGCCCGCCTCGCGCTCGGCAAGCGTCTCGCCGATACAGATCAAGGGTACCAGGCCATGGCGCACGGCGGCCGCCGTCTTCAGGCCGACGGTGCGATCCGTCTCGCCGAAATGCTCGCGCCGCTCGCTGTGGCCGAGCTCGACCACATCGAGGTTGCAGTCTTTCAGCATCAGTGGCGATACCTCGCCGGTCCAGGCGCCGGCATCGTCCCAATGCATGTTCTGCGCGCCGACCTTGACGCTGGTTGCGGCAAGCCGCGCCTTGACCTCACGCACCGCCGTGAAGGGCGGAATGACGAAGCGCTGGATGCGTTCGTCACGCGCCGCGTCCGCAGTCTTGAGACCGTCGGCGAAGGTCATCGCCTCGGCCAACGTCTTGTTCATCTTCCAACTGGTGCCGACCCAGAGCCCGGACTTGCTCATGCCTTCTCCTTGCGATTGTCGACCCTGACCAGCCGAATACCGGCTTCGTCGAGCGGTGCGGCATGCTCCTGCGCAACTTCAGCGCCGGTCAGCACCGCATCGAAGGCATCGAGCCCGGTCAGGAAATGGAGCGCCGAGCGCCCGAATTTGTCGTGATCCACCAGCAGGTATTTGCGCTTGGCCGCCTTCACCATCAGGCGCTTGGCCTGCACCACTTCCTGGTCCTGGTGGAAGGCGGTGGTCCCTTCGATCGCCGAGCTCGAGAGAAAGGCGATGTCGACACGCAGCGACCGCAGCGCCTCATCGGTGACGATGCCGAAGAAGCCGTTGAACTTCTTGCTGTACTGCCCGCCGAGCGCGATGACGTTGATGCCCGCCGCACCCGAGAGGCTGGTGATCACGCCGAGGTTGTTGGTGATGACCGTCAGCGGGCGGATGTCGCGGATGCAGTCGGCGATCGCGCCCGTCGTCGAACTGTCGTCGATCAGGATGCTCTGCCCCGGTTCGACCAGCCCGGCCGCATATTCGGCGATCCGCCGCTTTTCGACGGTGGCGATCTTTTCGCGGTAGCGGAAGTCGCTTTCGAATTGCGGGCTCGACTGGATCGAGGCGCCGCCATGAACCTTGCGCAGCAGGCCCGCCTGTTCGAGGTCGTCGAGATCACGATGCACCGTCATCTTGCTGACGCCGAAGCGCAGTGACAGGTCTTCGACGGACGCCGTTCCGGCCTCCATCAGCACATCCATGATCGCCTGTCGCCTGTCTTCCGGCTTCATCGTCTCGGTCCCGATTTCACGCAGCCCCGGCCACGCCCACCGTGAGAAGATAACACCTATTTGTGATATTTCAATTTATAACGCGTGATTTTGTTATCTTTCAATGTGATTTTTCTGTGCGATTGAAGCCCGTGTCGATGTAGGGCTCCCAGAACTCGACCGACTCCCGGATCATCGCGACGACGTTGTGGTCGGTCGGCTCGCGCTCGCGGAAGGAAAGCTCCAGGCAGATCTCGTTATCGGTGCCGCCTCCGGCCCTGACCGCGCCGATCAGCTTCTCGGGCGTGATGCGGCCGTCCCGGTTATAGGCGGCGGTAAACGGCCAGTGGCCGCCCTTGTTCATCGACGACTGCTTGATGTGGATGATCGGCGAACGCTGGGGGAAGGCGCCTGCCCAGGCATAGGGGTCGATATCGTCAGGATTGTCGGAGGTGACGTCGCCATGGTCGATATCGACCATCATCTTCATCGGGATCGGGAGCTGGGCCTCCGCCAGCCGCCGGTCGAGCCTCCGGCATTCCTCGATCGTGTGGCCGAACTCGCGGCCGACCGACATCGGTTCCCAGAACACATAGGAGAGGCCCGCCGCCTTGCCGTGCTCGGCCACCTCACGCCAGCAGTCGATGGCGATCCGCATCATCTCCTCGCGCCGCGCCGGATCGTCGTAGTCCCTGAGCGTGAAGATCGCGAATTGCGTGCCCATGCCGGAAGCGCCGAGCTCGGCGGAGATATCGGCAAAGGTCTTGAACCAGTCGACATAGTAGCGCCGCACGTCCGGGTCCGGATGGCCGAAATGGTTGAGCCGGCCATAGGGCCCGGTCATGCCCGATGTGATCTTCACGCCGGTGCGGTCGAGCGCCCGGCGGAACTGCCGGACGGTCTTGGCGATCGTTGCCGCCGGCCAGCCGGGATTGACGAATTCATGGGTGAGCTGCACGTAGCCGATGCGGATCTTCTCGGCGATCGTGTCGATCAGGTCGTCCGGCTCGGCAAAGCGGTTGACCAGCGGATTGGTGTTGAGCGACAGCGTGAAGGCCACGATCGGCTCCTCTTACCAGGTAAATTTCGGAAGGATGAAGTCGGGGCTGGCGCCGTGCTCGGCAAAGAGCTTGCGGCGCTCCTCGTCCGAGGCGTGCTCGAGTATCCCCGTCGTCACCAGAACGGAATGGAGCCCTGCCTTCGCCGCACCGGCGATATCGTGCTCGATGCTGTCGCCGATGGCGCAGACCCGCGTTGGATCGGGGTGACCAAGGAAATCGAGCGCTGACGCATAGATGTCGGCGAAGGGCTTGCCGATCCAGCGCACGCTGCCGCCAAGTTCCTCGTAGAGTTCGGCAATGCGTCCGGCGCCGAAGGCCGTGCCCATCTTCGTCAGCATCACCTTGTCGGGATTGGTGCAGAGGCACGGAACGCCGCGCTTTGCCGCCGGCGCCAGCAGCGCCTCGTAGTGGGAAAGCGGATAGACATCGCCCTCGCTCGCGGCAAGAAGCACGAAGTCGGCGTCCGCGCCGCTCGCCGTGCGTTCGAGATCGAGCCCGGCCAGCGGCGAAAGATCACCGTCGCGGCTGATCAGCAGGCACTTGCGCCGACCGTCGCTCACGTCCTCGCCTTCCCGTTTCAAGATCTGCCAGGCGACTTCGCCGGAGGTCAGGAACCAGTCCCAGCTCCCCGAGACGAAACCGAGATCGACAAGGCGGCGGTCGTTTTCCGCCGAGCGCTTACCGGAGTTGGAGAGGATGATGATGCTTTTTCCCGCATCCTTCAGCCGCACCAGCGTTTCGACCGCTTCCGGATAGGGCGCGCGGCCATCGCGCAGCACCCCGAACTGGTCAATCAGGAAGGCATCATAGCGCTCGGCAATGGCGCTCAGCCTGTCGATGGCTTGGGCTTCCGTCACAGCACACCCGCCTTTCTGGCGCCGACCAGCGCCAGCCGCGCTGTCCCGGCGGCCGCCTCCTCGGAGAGAACCGGCAAGAACGGCACACCGAGCTTGCGCGCCCGGATCGCCGTCCAGGCCGCATTCTTCGCACCGCCGCCGACGCTGCGCAGCGACCGGAGCGCCGGCCCGCCAAGCGAGGTCAACCGCCGATAGGCAAGGCTCTCGACCCCGGCGATGCCTTCGAAGATCGCTTTGAGAAAGGCTGCATCGTCGGCCGGCCGCGGGCTCATCCGCGGCGGAAAATCGGGATCGGCGACCGGGAAGCGCTCACCGGGGTTCACCAGCGGATAATAATCGAGCCCGGTATCGACGGACGGATCGATCCCGGCCGAAAGCGCTGCGATCCGCTCCGGCGAGAAATGTTCGGCCAGTACCACGCCGCCGGTATTGGATGCCCCGCCCGCAAGCCACATCTCGCCGATGCGGTGGCTGTAAAGCCCATATTCCGGCGCAAACAGCGGGCGGTCCGAGAGCATCTTCACCGTCAGGGTCGTGCCGAGGGCGCTGACGCCGTCACCCGGCTGATCGGCGCCCGTTGCCAGGAACGAGGCACATCCGTCCGTGGTGCCAGCAACGACCACGAGATCGGCCGATAGGCCGAAGGCTTCGGCAGCCGCGGGACTGATCGCAGCGACCGGCGCTCCGGCCGGCATCACATCGGGCAGCAGATCGACACGCGCACCGGTCTTTTCGATCCACTCCGGCCACGACCGCGATACCGGATCGTAGCCGGTCTTCAGCGCGTTGTTCTCGTCGGAGACGTCATAAAGCCCGGTGAAATGTCCGGCGAGCCAATCCGCCTGGTGGATCACCCTGAAAGTGCCGGGCACGGACTGAAAGGCGAGAAGCTTGGCAAGCCCGGATGTGGCCCCATGCGCAGCACTCTCCCGCGGCGCATGGGCAGAAACCGCATCGAGAAAAGCGCGATCGGCAACCGGGTCGTTGTACATCATCGGCGTCGCCAGCGGCGCGCCGCTTTGGCCGACCGGCAGCATCGTGCCCGAGGTGCCGTCGATCGCGAGAGCGCGAACCGTTTGTCTGTCGATGCCGCCGAGCGTTTCCCCGAGTGCCGCCTGCACCGCCTTCCACCAACCGCTGGGGTCGCGATGGTCGTCGGAATAGGACGAGAGCTTCGCCGCACCCGACGCGACGACGGCGCCATTCGAAGCCATCGCGACGGCACGCGCACCCGAGGTGCCGATGTCGATGCCGACAACGAGCTTGCGATCGTCGCCGCTCATTGCAGCACCTGCCCGGCGCGGTTGAGTTGCTGGCGATACTTTTCCGCGTCCCAGCCGAGGAGCTCGGCGTTTTCCGCTTCCGTCAGGTAGCGCAGCCGCGCATCCGCCGGAATGCGTGCCGTCACATCGGCAAGGCACCGCGCCATGGCGAGGGCTCCGGCGGAAACTTCCTTCTGCACCAGCACGCCCTTGCCGGGGAAAAGCAGGAGTGGCGGCAGGCTCTCGCCGGCCGCACGCCGCTTCGCCTCGATCGAAAGGGCAGTGTCGCTGGGGGCGGCCACCACAACGCCCCTGCCGAGAAAGATCACATGGTCAGGGTAGAGGCTACCGCCGGCGGCGAGCCGGCAACTGTCGAGATCGGCCGCGACCGCATGCAGAAAAGGATCCTCCGGCAGCCGATAGTCGCTATCGACGGCAAGCCGCGAAAGCGCCGCCAGATCGGCCGTCGGCGCCTGCCGCCTCGGCCCGGCCAGGCGGCGCGTGATGTCGGTCAAAAGGCTCGCCGCATCCGCCACGGTTTCGGCGGCGACGACGAGACCATGGTTGCCGAGGACCAGCACGGAAGTATTGTCCTCAAGGCGTTCGCTGATTGCCTTGGCAAGCGGCAGTCCCGGCCGGGCATAGGGTACGAAGACATGCGGAAAACCGGCAAGCCGCTCGGCGGCAATCGCCGCCCCATTCGTCTGCACCGCCGTCGCGATCGTCTCGACGCAATGCACGTGCACCACCACCTTCTGTGGCATCAGCGCATGCACCGTCGTTTCGATCGAGGGGCGCAACCCCGAGGGGTTGCGCTCGGCAATGACGAAATCCTGGGCCTTCTCGGTCGCCGGGTCGTCGCGCTCCAGCGCATCGAGCAATGGATCAAGCGCCACCGGCACCATGACGTCGCGCTGGCGGGCTTGTGCCAGCCACAGGCCCGAGGCCTTGATCCAGAGCGTGCCGCCCTCCTTGATCGATGTGTTGCCACCTGCCCCCTGCACCAGCAGCGGATCCGATCCGACACGGGCCGAAAGATCGAGAAGCGCTTCAAATTCCAGACTTCGCATCCCGGTCCTCCTTCAGGCCGCCGCCTGCTGATGTTCGAGCCAATGGGTGAAGGCCTGCCGCTCGGCCGACGTCATGTGCAGGCCGTGCTTGGTCCGGCGGTCGAGAATGTCGTCCGCCGTCCGCGCCCATTCGTTTTCGATGAGAAAACGCGCCTCGCGTTCGCGAAGGTGCGGACCGAAGGCCGGCCCGAGATCTTCGAGCGCGGAAGCGCCGGCAAGCAACGCATGCGTCCGCGTGCCATAGAGCCGCGCATAGTGCTTGGCGAGATCGGCCGGCAGCCAGCGGTAGCGTGCCTTGAGATCGCTCAGAAACTGCTCGAAATCGGCATCCGCCATGTCGCCGCCGGGCAGATGCGCCTTCGCCGTCCAGGCCGGCCCCATGTGAGGGAAGAAGGGCCCCAGCCGCTCCAGCGCATGTTCGGAAAGCTTACGGAAGGTGGTGATCTTGCCGCCGAAAACCGAGAGCAGCGGCGCCTGACCGTTGGCAGCATCGACCTCGAAAATATAGTCGCGGGTGACGGCCGAAGGATTTTCGGCATTGTCGTCATAGAGCGGCCGGACGCCCGAGAAGCTGTAGACGATATCGTCTGACGTGAGCTGCTGCTTGAAGTAGCGATTCACTGACTTCAAGAGATAGGCAATCTCCTTGTCGTCGGCGGCCACGTCCTCAGGCCGGCCTTCATAGGGGATGTCCGTCGTGCCGATCAGCGCCAGATCGTTCTGATAGGGATTGATGAAGATCACCCGCTTGTCCGGGTTCTGCACGAGATAGGCCTGCCGCCCCTCCCAGAATTTCGGCACGACGATGTGGCTGCCCTTGACGAGGCGCACGCTGCGGCTCGAATTCAGCCCGCCGATCCGGCCGATCACGTCGTTGACCCAGGGGCCGGCGGTGTTGACGACGCAGCGCGCCCTCGCCTCGGTCTTCACGCCCGTGCGCGTATCGGTCATCTCGATATGCCAGAGCCCGTCCCGCCGGCGGATGGCGCTGCAGGCGGTGCGCGTCAGCACCCGGGCGCCGCGGGCGCGGGCGTCGAGCGCGTTCAGGACGACGAGGCGCGCGTCATCCACCCAGCAGTCGGAATATTCGAAGGCCTTGCGATATTCCCGCTTGATCGGCGCGCCCTCGGGCGCGGTCGCAAGGTTGAGGCTGCGGGTCCCCGGCAGGCGCTTGCGCCCACCGAGATGGTCGTAGAGGAAGAGGCCGAGCCTTACCAGCCAGGCCGGCCGGTCCGCCGGATTGTGCGGCAGCACGAAGCGCATCGGCCAGATGATGTGCGGCGCAGATTCCAAGAGCACTTCGCGCTCGATCAACGCCTCCCGCACCAGGCGGAACTCGTAATATTCGAGATAGCGAAGGCCCCCATGCACGAGCTTGCCCGAGCGCGAGCTCGTCCCTTGCGCCAGATCGTCCTTCTCGCACAAGAGAACCGAGAGCCCCCGCCCGGCAGCGTCACGCGCAATGCCCGCGCCATTGACACCGCCGCCGACGACGAACAGATCATATACTCCGGTCTCGGGATTCACGGTCGTCACTCCTTCGAATTCACGTCGCACTTCAGGCCGCCTTCGTCTTGTCCTGCAGGCCATAGGTGGAAAAGCCCTCGATCACGCCGGCGATTTCCGCGTCCGGCAGGACCACCGGGCCGCCGATCAAGAGCGTGTGGTAATATTGCTTGGCGATCGTCTCGAGCTCGACTGCCGCCCACATCGCCTTCTCCAGGCTTACGCCGGTCGCGATCATGCCGTGATTTGCCATCAGGCACGCCGTCCGGCCCGCAAGCGCCCGCAGCACGCTTTCGGAAAGCGCCTTGGTGCCATAGCGCTCGTAGTCGGCAACGCGCACGTCGTTGCCGCCGAAGGCCGCGATCATGTAGTGGCAGGCCGGGATCGGCTTGCGGGCGATCGCCAGAATGGTCGAATACATCGCATGGGTGTGGACGACGGCACCGACCTCCGGCCGAGCGCGCAGGATATCCAGGTGGAACGGCCACTCGACCGAGGGTTTCTTCGGTCCCGACCAGGCGCCGTATTCGCCCTCGATCGGCATGGCGACGATCATGTCCGCCGTCATCTCGCCATAGGGGATGCTCGAGGGCGTGACCAGCATGGTGTCGCCGTGGCGCAGGCTGATATTGCCCGACGTACCCTGGTTGAGGCCGATGGCGTTCATGTAGCGGCAATGGTCGACGATCGACTGGCGCAGTTCGCGTTCGCTCATGACGAATTCCTCTGAGATTAGAGCGGGATGCGGGCGGAAAACCGCACACACTTTTCCTCATCCCGCTCTAGCAGGGATGAACCGGCGGCAGGCCGGCGATGTAGCGGCGGACTTCCTCGGCCGCCATCTCGGCGGCGAAGGTCACGGTGCGCACCGAGGCTCCGGCGATATGCGGCGTCAGCGTCACGTTCGGAAGCTTAAGCAGCGGCCAATCCGCCGGCACCGGCTCAACCGCGAAAGTCTCCAGCATCGCCGCAGAGAGGTGGCCGCTCACCAGGTTTTCGTAGAGCGCGTCATAGTCGCACAGCGGTCCGCGCGCTGTGTTCACGAAGATCGCGCCCGGCTTCATCTTCGCAAAGGTCTCGGCATTCATCATGTTGCGGGTCTCCTCGGTCACGCGCGGATGCAGCGTCACGAGGTCGGAGCGGGAGAGAAGATCGTCGAGCGTCACCTGCTCGACGCCGGCGTTGAGATCATCGGCGGAAAGCTGCACATAGGGATCGTGCACCAGCACCTTGGTGCCGAAGGCGCGAAGCAGGCGCACCACCTTGGTGCCGATATTGCCGTAGCCGATGACGCCGACGGTCATTTCCGAGAGCTCGCGGCCGGTGCGGTCGGCGCGGTAGAGATCGCCGCGCCATTCGCCCTTGCGCAGAGCCTCGTGGCCGGTGCGGATCAGCCGGGTCTCGGCGAGGATGGCGCCGAGCGTGAATTCGGCAACCGCGCTGGCATTGCGCCCGGGCGTGTTGACAACGCGAATGCCGGCATCGCGCGCCGCACCCATGTCGATGTTGACGGGGCCGCCGCGCGAGACAGCCACGAGCTTCAGGCCGGGCAGCGCCTGGAGCATTCCCCGAGAGAGCGGCGCAAGCTGCGTCACCAGAATTTCGGCGTCGCCGATGAATTCGACGATATCCTCGGGCTTGCCGAGATATTCCTTCAGCCCGTCCAGGCCTTCGACGGCATAACCGTGCTCCATCGGCACATCCGGCCAGGGCAGTTCGAGCGTGCGGATGTCATGGCCGTTGCCGGTCGCCTCGACAATCTTGTCGCGGAAGACGTCCGGCAGCATGAACCGGTCGCCGATAATGGCTATCTTCTTCATTTCGGTCTTTCCTGTTGGTCTCCGGCGTCAGCACCTTGGGAGAGTGCGTGCCAGACGGGTCTGAGCGCTGTTCGCGACTGCTGGTAGGCGGGGAAGAGTTCGTCAAAGCGGCGGGCAAGCCCCGGATCGGCGGCTTCCGCCGGTCGTTGATAGGGCGTGACCCAATCGCCGAGGCAATCGGCCATCGAGGGATAGATGCCGAGCGAGACCGCGGCGATCATCGCAGCACCCGCGGCACCCGCCTCTTCCCGCTCGCTCGTCTGGACGCTGGCGCCGAGCGCCGCTCCGAGGATGCGGCGGAGCGCTGCGCTGCGGGCAGCCCCGCCCGTCAGCCGGATACGCGCCGGCAGCGGCCCCATTTCGGCGTAGCAATCGCGCGCCGCCATCGCGAGCCCGTCAAAGACCGCCTTTACCATGTCGCCGAAACCGTGGGTGATCGAGAGCCCGACGAAGGAAGCGCGTGCCGTCGCGTCGACAAACGGTCCACGCTCGCCGGCATCCGAGATATAGGGCTGGAAGATCAGCGGCGTGTCCTTGGCGTCGGCCAGCCAGCCATCGACATGGGCGAGCAATTCGCTCTTCGATTTCTCCACCCCCATTCCCTTCAGCAGGCCGGATGCGACCGACAGGATCCAGTCGATATTGAGCGTCGCTGCCATGTTCGACTGCATCTGCGCATAGGTGCCCGGGATCGGCATGCACATGGTGTAGCCGGTGAGATCGCGATTGAGACGCACATCGTCGGCGCCATTGGCAAGCCGCATGTGCATGCCGGTCGAGCCGATGATCGAGCAGCCGGTATCGGTACCGGGATCGTAGAGCCCGGCGCCAAGCGCGGTGCAGACGACATCGACGTAGCCGAGCACGACAGGCATACCCTCCATGAGGCCCGTGATCCTTGCCGCTTCAGCCGAGAGCAGGTGATGGGTCGAGGCACCATCGACGATCTCGGGCAGCACATGCTTCAGCTTTTCGAGGCCGAGGAAGGCGATGACGTCGTCGTTGTAGGTGCGGGTGCGGAAATCGCCGAAGCTGAAATTCGCCTCGGACGGATCGGTCGCCCGTTTGCCGGTCAGCTTGAAATAGAGCCAGTCCTTGCAATGGAACGTCGTGGCGACGCCGTTCAACATCTCGGGCGCATGGTCGCTCATCCAGCGAAGCTGCGGCCCCTGCTGGCAGGCGGCAAGGCCCGCACCGGTGCTCTCGAAGCGGGCGATATCGCCACTGTCGGCGCGAAGCCGCTCCACCGTCTCGCCGGCGCGCGCATCGAGCCAGAGCCAGCCCTTGCCGACGGGCGCCCCCGCCTTGTCGATCATCCAGGTGCCATCTCCCTGACCGGTGACCGCGATGGCGGCAACGCGGCCGGGGAGGTTTTCGATCTTGTCGGAGAGCCGCTTCAGCGTCGTTGCCGCATCGGCCCAGGTGCGCTCGAGATCCTGGACGCTGCCGGCGCGGCCGACGGCCTCATAGGCGTTCGGCAGCGCCGCCATGGCGATCTGCCGGCCGCGAAGGTCGAAGGCCACCGACTTAATGACCGAGGTGCCCGCATCGATGCCGATGAGGATGTCCCGCATCAGGCAAGCTCCTGTCCATGGCTGATCGCCTGGCCGCTCTCGCCATCGAAGACATGCAGGCTCGACGGATCGAGATGGATGCCGATCGGCTGGCCGACATCGAGTTCGGTGCGGTCGTGCTCGACCAGCACCATGGTACCGCCGGCGAAATCCGCCGCGATATGAGTCTGGTCGCCAAGCCACTGGTTGACGGCGACACGGCCCGTCACGCCGTCGGCGCTGCGGCGCACCGAATAGGGCCGGATGCCGAGCACCACCTTCTGCCGTTTGACCAGCGCATCGCGCACCGCATGCGAGAAGTCGGAGGCCGGGTATTCGAGCCGCACGCCGTCTTTGAGGCCGAAGGCGACCTTGCTTTCCGAGCCGGAAACGCTGGCCTCGAATACGTTCATCGGCGGCTCGCCGACGAAGGTACCGGTGAAGAGATTGGCCGGACGCTCCTTGATCTTCTGCGGCGTATCGAACTGCTGCAGCACGCCGCCCTCCATGACCGCGATGCGGTCGGCGAGCGCGTTCGCCTCGGTCTGGTCGTGGGTAACGAGGATCGCCGTCAGTCCACGCTCCCTAATGTAATGCTTGATGCGGCCGCGCAGCAGCGCCCGAAGCTGCGGCTCCAGTTGCCCCATCGGCTCGTCGAGCAGGTGCAAATTGGCGTCGCGGATCAGCGCCCGGCCGAGCGAGGCGCGCTGCTGCTGGCCGCCGGAGATCGAGCTCGGATAGCGCCCGAGAATGTCCTCGATTTCCAAGAGCTTGGCGATACCAGCCACCTTCTCGTCGACGACGTTCTGCGAAAGTTTCGACGCCTTCAGCGCGAAGGCGATGTTCTCGCGCACGGTCAGCGGCGGATAGAGCGAATAGCCCTCGAAGGCCATGGCGACGTTGCGGCGAACCGGCGGCAGGGTCTGGACTTCACGGCCCGCAAGCGAGATCGTGCCGCGCGACACTGCCTCGAAGCCGGCGATCATCCGCAAGGTCGAGGTCTTGCCGCAGCCGGACGAGCCGAGCAGCGCGATGATCTCGCCCTTCCTGACATCCATGTTCAGTTTCTTCACGGCGTGCACGCCATAGTCGACGGGGCCGTAAAACTTGTCGACGTCCTTGATCAAAAGAGCGGTGTCGGTCATGCCGCTTCTCCATTGCGCTTGGCTGCGAGGTCGGCGCGCGGCAGCAGAACGCCGCTCGCCTTGTCGAAGAGAAAGGCCTGGCTACCATTGACGGCAATATGAGCCGGACCGGCGATGGGACCAGGCGTGCCGGCCGGGCGCGACACCAGGATTTCGCGGCCGCGGGCGGTCAGCGCCAGGGTCACGGTCTTTTCGTTGAGCGGTGTTTCCGCCTCCACCGTTACCGGGATGGCGCCGGGTGCCGCGGCATCGACGAAGCTGATCGTTTCCGGACGCAGGCCGAGAACGCGCTGCCTGCCGACGACATCGCCACCGTAGTCGGCAAGCCGCACCCGGACATTGGAAAGCTCGACGAAGACGCCCTCGCCGCCACGCTGCGGCGTAACATCGAGCAGGTTGATGGTGGGGTCGCCGAAGAGCCGTGCGATTTCAATATCGGCGGGCGCATTGTAGATCTCCTGCGGCGTGCCGACCTGGCGGATGCGGCCGGCGGCCATGACCGCGATCCGGTCGCCGAGCGCCATCGCCTCCTTGTAGTCCTGGGTCACGTAGACGACCGTTGCCCCTTCGGCTGCCAAGAGCCGCGGCAATTCCAGCCGCATCTCGAAGCGCAGCTTGGCATCGACGTTGCGCAGGGGATCATCCAGCAGAAGCAGCGGCGGCGAGCCGACCAGCGCGCGGGCAAGTGCGGTGCGCTGCTTCTGGCCGTTGGAAAGCGCCTTCGGGTGATGGCTCAGCACATGGTCGATCTTGAGCAGCTTGGCGACCTTCTGCACACCGGCCGCGATCTTCTCCTTCGGCGATTTCGTCGCCGTCAGCGGGCTTGCGATATTGTCGAAGGCGCTCATGTGCGGGAACAGCGCGAAGTTCTGGAAGGCCATGCCGACGCCGCGATGTTCGGCATCGACATCGGTCATGTCCTCGCCGCCGATCAGCACCCGGCCTTCATCCGGCTCGATGACGCCGGCCACCAATCTCAGCAGCACGGTCTTGCCGGCGCCGGAGGGCCCGAAGAGCACCAGCCGCTCGCCATCGGCGACGTCGAGCGTCAGGTCGTCGAGAACCGTCTGGCTCTTGTAGCGCTTGACGATATTCTTCAGTTGCAGCGTGGTCATGATTTTATCCCTTCACCGCGCCGAGCGACAGGCCTTCGACGAGGTAGCGCTGGGCGTAGAGTGCAAGTGCGAGCGTCGGCGTGACCGAGAGCACGATGGCCGCGGCGATCTGCCCGTATTGGATGCCCGAGGACGTGACGAAGGCGAGCGCGCCCACCGTCACCGGCTGCTTGTCGGCGGAGGCCAGCACCAGCGCGAAGACGAAATTGTTCCAGGCGAAGATGAAGGCGAGCAGGCCGGCAGCGGCAATGCCGGGTCCTGCCAGCGGCAGGGCGATCTTGCGGAAGGTCGCGAACCAGGAGTGACCGGCAATGCGATAGGCATATTCGACGTCGGCCGAGATATCCTCGAAATAGCCGCGCACGATCCAGAGGATGAGTGGCAGGCAGATGAGCTGGTAGACCCAGATCAGGCCGAAATAGGTGTTGGAGAGGCCGAGCCACTGGAAATACTGCGTCAGCGGCAGCAGCACCAAGAGCGGCGGCGCGAAGCGGAAGGACAGAAGCGTGAAGGCGATGTCTTCCGAGCCCCGGAACTTGTGGCGGGCGAAGGCATAGGCCGCGGGCACGCCGAGCACCAGCGAGACCGCAACGGAGGCAACCGACAGGAAGATCGAGTTGCCGAGATTGCTCATGAAGGCGATGTCGAGCGTACCGGCGGCCGTCTGCAGCTTGCCGGTGATCAGCGCCGCATAGTTCGACAGCGTCGGCGTGAAGATGACCGAGGGCGGGATCGCGAGGATCGTCTCGTTCGTCTGGAACGACATCAGGAAGATCCAGAAGATCGGGAACATGAAGAAGACGACGACGAGCGTCAGGGCGAGACCGCGCAAGGCCCGTTCGAGCGGAGACATGGTTTCCATTGGAACCTCCTTACGCTTCGCCGCGAGCGCGTTCGCGCAGGCGCAGCCAGTTCTTGATGAAGACGTTGGACAGCGTGTAGGTGATCGCCCACAGGATGATCAGCAGTGCCGCCGAACGGCCGACATTGGTTGACTGGAAGAAGTTGAGATAGGCCTCGACCTGGAAGACGGTGAGCGTGTTGCCCGGCCCGCCCTGCGTCATCGCATAGATGATGTCGAACTGCTGGATGCTGTCGAGCAGCCGGAAAAGCGTCGCCGTCAGGATGTAGGGCGTCAGCATCGGCAGCGTAATACGGAAGAAGACGAAGCTGCGCGGCACGCCGTCGAGCGCCGCCGCCTCGAAGGGCTGGGTCGGCAGCGAGCGCAGGCCCGCAAGCAACAGGATCATGATGAAGGGCGTATAGACCCAAATGTCGACGAGCACGACGGTCAAGAGCGCCGTGTCCGGCGAGGACGCCCAGCGGAAATCATTGAGGCCGATGAGGCTTGCAAGATAGCTGAGGATGCCGAAGCTCGGATTGGTCATCAGCTTCCACATCAGCGCGGCGAGCGCCGGCGCGATCATCAGCGGCAGGAGCAGCATGATCGAGATGAAGTTGTTGACCGCCGAGCGGCGCTGCAAGAGCAGCGCGATGCCGAGACCGAGCAGCAGCTCCAGCGTCACGGTGATGCCGGCATAGAGCAGCGACACCTTCAGCGTGTTCCAGAAGGCCGGATCGGTGAAGAAGTTGAGGTAGTTTTCGCCCCAGTTGAACTGGCGGCTCCAGGGCTGGCTCAGCCGGTAGCGCTGGAAGGAATAGACCACCGCCGTGAAGAACGGGATGAGGATGCCGATGCAGACGAGCAAGGCCGGCAGGCTCAGCACATAGGGAAGCATCTTCCTGCTGATCCTGAAGCCGGAGGCCGGTCTGCGGAGGGTTTCTGTTGAAGCCATGTCGAGCTCCGTTCCTGAAGTCTTGAAGAAAGCACGCGGCACGCGGAAGCTCGAGCCCGCGCCAGTCCTCGGCATCTCAGGTTGTCTTTGGAGCACGGCGCCTCGCGCCAGATCGGCTCCATCGCTTTGAATTCCGGTGCGATCCCCGTCACCACGGGATCGTCAGGCCAGCCATCGCTGGCGTCTCGGATGCCCGGCGCTCCGAAAAGCGCCGGGCGTGGCTTGGGAGGCCTATCAGCCGAGACCCGCTTCCTGGAGCTGGCGGTTGATGCTTTCGGCGAGCTGGTCGAGACCTTCGTCGACCGGCACCTGCTTGGCGACCATCTTCTGCAGCGTCGCCGCCCATTCGGTGGTGACGTCGAAGAACAGCGGCTGCGGCGTGAACTTGATGGAGGCGCCGGCGGCCGAAGCGTCGAACATTTCGACATAGCCCGGATAGCTCTTGTTCAGCTTCTCGCGGAAGATCTCGTCCTTCCAGATCGACTGGCGAACCGGATCGACGAAATCCATCTTGGTGGCGCCGAACAGCGCATGTTCCGGACCGGAAGCCCACTGCAGGAAGTACCAGGTGGCGTCCTTGTCCTTGGAGAAGTTGGACATGGCGAGCGACCAGATCCAGATGTTCGGGGTCGAGGCCGTGGCTTCCGGGTTGGCAGCAAAGGCGGCATAGCCGAGCTTGCCGGCCATCTTGTTGTCGCCGCCGTTCATGAAGTAGCCGAGGCAATCGGCGTCGAAGATCATGGCCGAGGCGCCGGCGCCGAGGTCGGTGCCGACCTGGTACCAGGTATAGGTCGACCAGTCCTTCGGGCCGCTTTCCTGGATCATCTGCACGAACTTGGCGTGGTAAGCCTTGGATTCGGCGGTATTCATCGCCGCCGACAGCTTGCCGTCGGCGCCGACATTCAGGTCCTTCTGGTTGAAGTTGGCATAGCCCGACAGGAAGCCCGGATGGATCGTCGCCCAGGAGCGCGAGCCACGCACGCCGATGCCGTAGATGCCGCCGATATCCTTCTGCAGCTTGGCCGCGACCGCGATCATGTCGTCGAGGTTCTTCGGCAGTTCGACGCCGGCCTTGTCGAACATCTCGCGGTTATAGGTAATGTTGTTCTGCTCAAACGCCCACGGGATGCACCATTGCTTGGCGTCTTCCGAACCCAGCGCCCCGCCCGGCTGGCCGTTCCAGGCGCAGGAGTTCTTCACGCCCGCGAGGAAATCGTCCCAATTGTAGTTGGGATTGGTCTTGGTCGGATCCTTGATCCATTCGTTGAGGTCGGCGATCCAGCCGGCCGGACCATAGGTCCAGGTCATGTAGGCGCCGGTCATGAAGGCGTCGTATTCGGCCGAACCCGACGACAGCGCCGCGGTCACCTTGTCGAAATAGACGTCTTCCGGAAACACGTCATAGGTGACTTCGATGCCGGTCAAATCCTTGAAGGCCTGCAGGTTGGCGATCATCGCATCGGCGTAAGGGTGCTTGTTCAGAAGCAGCTTCAGCTTCTTGCCGGAATGCGCCTTCCAGTCGAAATCGGCGGCGAGCGCCCGGGTCGACATCATGTTGAACAACGTGCCGGCCGTGCCGGCCGTCAAGCCTGCCGCGCCCAATCCCTTGAGCATGCCGCGGCGGTCCACCTCCCCACGCAGGAACGCGCTGATGAGGTCCTTCTCCTTCTCGTACATTCGTCTTCTCCTCCGTTGCGGGTATGATTGCAGTGCCGGCTACCCCACCGGTATTCCTCCCTTTGAGACCTGGACGGCAGATCCTCCCTGCCCTCCTCATGGCCCCGAACGTCTCAGCGCCTCATGCGCTGTGGGCGGCCAGCGCCCGTGCGGTCCGCTCATCGGTGATGAGGCCACTCAGGTGTCCGCTGCCAAGCACCGCGCGAATGGCCGGTACCTTGATCTTGCCGCCGGCGACGGCGACGGTGCGGCGGTTCTTCAGGTCCTCGCGGCTGAGCGTGAAGGTGCGGTCGGAGAGAGCCGTTTCGACCGGCGCCCCATCCTCGTCGAAGAAGTGGCCGAGCAGTTCGCCCATCGCCCCGCCCTTCTGGATCTCCTCGATCTCGCTCGTCTCGATCATGCCGGTCGAGACCAGCGACGCCTCGCGCTCGACGGTGCCGATGCCGACCATCAGCAGGTCGGCGGTCTTGGCGAGATCGAAGACCTCGCGCACGCCGCGCTGGCTGAAGAGCACGTCGCGATCCTCGACCGTGTTGGCAAAGAACGGCACCGGCATGACATAGGCCTCCGCGCCGGTGCGCTCGGCGAGCCGGTGGATCACGTCATGCGGATTGGCCGAAAACTTGCGGGTAAGACCGCCGAGCAGTGAGACGAAGCGGGTATTGCCGCTCGCCATGCGCGGCAGATATTCGACGCAGGCCGCGAGCGTACGGCCATGGCCGACGCCGACCAGCGCGGTCTCGCCGCGCTCGATCTCGCGCTTCAGGAACTGCGCGCCGGAAATGCCGAGTGCCTTCAGCGGCAGGTCGTCGGAATCGAAGTCCGGCACCACCTCGCAGTAGTCGAGGTCGTAGCGCGCCGAGAGCGTCTGTTCCAGTTCGACGCATTCGGAGACTTCGCCGTCGATATAGACCTTCACCAGCCCTTCCTGGTTGGCCTTCATGATCAGCCGATGGGCTTTCAGCGAGGTGAGACCCAACCGCTTGGCAACCTCGGCCTGGGTCAGGCCGCCGGCATAGTGCAGCCAGGCCGCCCGCGTCGCCATGCTGGTCTCGTCATCCCGAATGCCTGCCCCACCGATGATCGTCATTGTCTCCACCCGCGTCTCTTGTTGCGCTGCATGATATTTTTTGCATCGCGTGATATTTTTATCCGTTGATGAAAGAAATTTCATAGCGTGAAAAAAATGTCAATAGCGATCGGCAAGGTGACCGTTCACGTTTGTGGAGGAGAGTGGATGGAAGCGCGCTGCCGCACGACCGTGGGGCATCAAAGAGCCGGCCGGGAAAGAGACTTTGGAATGGTCACGGGAATGCACGCGACCCACTGGCGGTCCGCGTCCCCTCACCGGGACGGCCGCCGGAGGCGCAAGAGCGCGCCCGTTACTGCCCGAGGTTTCTGAGATACAGCGACAGCAATTGCGTCTGCGAGGAAATGCCGAGCTTGCGGTAGACGTTGCGGCGGTGGACCTTGACCGTGCCGGTGGAGATGCCGAGCCGGAGGCCGATCGATTCCGACGAATGGCCCTGCAGCACCAGCTCGATGATCGAAGATTCCCGTTCCGTCAGGTTCAGATGCTGCCAGACGCCATCGGCCGGCGGATGAGTCGCCTTGCGGCGGCTGCGGCCGGTTTTCGCCAGCGCCGCGTCGAATCGCCGGCCAAGACCCGCCCAGTGGTGGCGCACGAGCCCGGAGACCAAGGGCTCGACCTTCTTCAGCAGCCCAAACTCGGCCGCGCTGAACGGCCCCGTCGTCTCGCGCCGCATCAAGGAGAGCACAACGGTGATCTGCTCGTCGAGCGGAACGAAGAAGCCGACCTCCTCGGCAAGCCCCGTCTGCACGTAATAAGTGCGGTAGTATTCGCTGGAGAAGAACCGGTCGGGCGCGAGCTCGCGCATCCGCCAGACGCCGGGCTTGCCCTGCGACGCCGCGTGGTAGAACGGATCGAGCAGATACGGCCCCGCCTGGTAGAGGCTGACGAAGAGCACATGATCCTTGGCGTTGAAGGTGCTGTAGAGATCGATCGGCCGTTCCTTGCCGCGATAGGCGAAGACGACGACATAATCGAACGTCATCAACATCGACATCAACCGCCGATAGGTGGTGCCGACGGCCTCGTCCTCCAGCGGCGCGCCCGTCACCAGTGGCGCCATGACCTGAAAAAGTCCTTCGAGATCGACGCTCAAACCGCTCCCCCGGTCCATGCCTGCTGCTTCAGGGGTATACTCCTCACACAGAGCAATCCGTGTTGAAATACCTCTCTCGGGGTATATACCGGCAGGCCACGCGGTGACTAGGCTGCGTGTCAATGACGGTGGAGTGCCAGGACGGGAGATTCCTGGCGACATCCGATAACAACCGCAGGGAACAGACGTGACATCCGCTTCGACGAACGACATCGAATTCCGTTCGGTCGCCAAACGCTATGGCGCCGTGACGGCCGTATCGGACATCAATCTCGAGGTGCCGCGCGGTGCCTTCATGGCGTTGCTGGGCCCCTCCGGCTGCGGCAAGACCACGTGTCTGCGCATGATCGGCGGCTTCGAACAGCCGAGCGAGGGCACCGTCTTCATCAGCGGCGAGCCGATGAACGGCGTTGCCGCCTACCGCCGCCCGGTCAACATGGTGTTCCAGCACTATGCGCTGTTCCCGCATCTCGATGTCGAGCAGAACGTCGCCTACGGCCTGAGGCAGATGCGGCCGCGCATCGCCGCCGGCGAGATCACCCGGCGCGCCCAGGAAGCGCTGGAAATGGTGCGGCTCGGCGGCTTCGGCAAGCGGCGCATCCACGAAATGTCCGGCGGCCAGCAGCAGCGCGTGGCGCTTGCCCGCGCCATCGTCAACAAGCCGAAGGTGCTGCTGCTCGACGAGCCGCTCGCCGCCCTCGACAAGAAGCTGCGCACCGCCATGCAGATCGAGCTGCAGACGCTGCAGCGCGATCTCGGCATTACCTTCGTGCTCGTCACCCACGACCAGGAGGAAGCGCTGTCGATGAGCGATTTCGTCTGCGTCATGAATGCCGGCCGCATTGTCCAGGTCGGCCCGCCGCAGGAAATCTACGACCGCCCCGCGAGCCTCTTCGTCGCCGATTTCGTCGGCAAGTCCAACCGCATCTCAGCCACCGTCGACGGCAATGCCTCGGTCCGGTTTGCCAACGGCGCCCGTTTTTCCGCCCCGGCGGTCAACGGCACCAGGGGCGCCGCCATGGTGGCCTTGCGGCCGGAGGCGATCCACCTGACGCGCAATGGCGCCGCCAGCGCAGACACGCTCGCCGGCACCGTCACCCACCGCATCTTCCTCGGCTCGGCGGTCGAATATTCGGTCGCGGTCGACGGGCTCGGCGACTTCCTTGTCACGGCCGACCGCCGCACGCTCGGCGACGGGGAGCTCGTCGAACCCGGTGAAAAGGTCGGCCTCGCCTTCGATCCGAATGCACTGCACGTCTTTCCAGTCTGAAATCCGGCTCCACCAAGCCGGTTCTGCCACCTCGCATGAACGTCAAACGATAAAGGGAACAGCGTCATGAGCAAATGGTACAGAGAAAATGCCCCTATCACCGCCGATCAGCTCTCGGATGAACTGATGCGCCTGAAGCGCGGCTCGGTCACGCGCCGCCACTTCCTCGGCGTCACCGGCCTCGGCCTTGCGACCGCCGTGCTGGCGCGCCAGCCGGGCCTCTTCAACTCCACCGCCTTTGCCGGCGATCTCGGCACGCAGATGTCGATCGCCACCTGGCCGAACTATCATGACCCCGCGACCTTCGAGGCCTTCCAGGCCGCAACCGGCGTCGCCGTCGAGGTCAACGTCTTCGGCTCCAACGAGGAGATGTTGGCGAAACTGCAGGCTGGCGGCACCGGCTGGGACCTTTTCGTGCCCACCAACTACACGATCTCCACCTATGTGAAGCTGGGTCTCATCGACGAACTCGATCTTTCCAAGGTGCCGAATTACGACGCCTCCACCGAGACGGCGCGTTTCACCAACGAGGGCGTCGTCGATGGCAAGACCTATGCCGTGCCGAAGAACTGGGGCACGACCGGCATCGCGCTCAATTCAGCCAAGATCAAGAAGCCGGTGACCAGTTGGAAGGACTTTTTCGAGATCGCCATGACCGAGGCCGACGGCCGCGCCATGGTCCACGACTACCAGCTCACCACCATCGGCAACGCGCTGGTTTCGCTCGGTTATTCCTTCAACTCGATCAAGCCGGAGGAACTCGCCAAAGCCGAGGAACTGCTGATCAGGGTGAAGCCGCACCTCTACGCCATCAACAGCGACTACCAGCCGTCGATGCGCGCGACCGATGCCTGGATGACCATGTGCTGGACCAATGACGGTGCCCAGCTCAACCGTGACATGCCGGAAATCCAGTTCGTGCTCGGCAAGGACGGCGGCGAGATCTGGTCGGATTTCTACGCGATCCCGAAGAGTGCGGCGAACAAGGCGGCCGGCTACGCGCTGCTCAACTACCTGATGACGCCGGAAAACGCCGTCAAGGAACACATCGCCAACGGCGCGCCGACCACCGACAGCCGCGTGATGAAGCTGCTTCCGGCCGAGGTCACCTCCAACAAGATCGTCTATCCGGACGAGGCATCACTGACGCCACTCGAATTCGGCGCCGCCGTCACGCTCACCGACCCCGGCCGCGCCGAGCTGATGGCGCGCTTCAAGTCGGCCTGATCGACGCTCCAAACGTGACTGCGCCTGATCCACGCGGATGAGGAAAATGCCCCTCATCCGCGCGGTAAAGGAAACGCCCCTCATCCGCCTGCCGGCACCTTCTCCCCGTTCTGACGGGGAGAAGGGACAAGCGGCGGGCTCCCCGCTCCTATCTCCCGCTTCGCACGCGTGGGAGGGAGCGGGCGCCACGAGTCCCTTCGCCCCGCCTGCGGGGAGAAGGTGGCCGGCAGGCCGGATGAGGGGCAGAACTCGATGAAATTTGACGGATAGAACTTATGACCGCGGCAACGAACACGAAGAGAAACCTGGTGACGGCGGCGCTGGTGGCGCCGGCCGCCGCCTGGCTGATGATCTTCCTCGTGCTGCCCTTCATCGCCATGCTGGTCTTCGCCTTCGGCGAGCGCGCACCGGAAGGCGGCTATCAGGCGGCCTTTACCTTTGCCCAGTTCGCCAACCTGCCGACGCGTGCGGCGGCTTTCTGGAACACGCTGATTCTCGCGCCGATCGGCGCGCTTGCCTGCCTGCTGATCGCCTATCCGGTCGCCTATTACCTCGCGGTCAAGGCGAACCCGCGCTACCGGTTGATCCTCGTCTCGCTCGTCGTCGTGCCCTTCTGGACCAGCCTCTTGGTGCGCACCTATGCCTGGATGTACATCCTCGGCTCGCGCGGCATCCCCAACCTCTTATCGATGATCGGCATCGAGGACGTGAGGATGCTGAACACGCCGGGCGCAGTGCTGCTCGGCATCGTCTACGGCTACCTGCCGCTGATGATCATGCCTGTTTATGTCAGCCTCGAAAAACTCGATCGCCGATTGCTCGAAGCCTCTGCCGATCTCGGCGCGAAACCGGTCTCGACCTTCTTCGGCGTCACCCTGCCCTTGTCGCTGCCGGGCGTGATGACCGGCGTGGCGCTGGTGACGATCCTGCTGCTCGGCGAGTATCTGATCCCGCAGCTCTTGGGCGGCGGCAAGGTGTTCTTCATCGGCAACGCGCTGGTCGATCTCTTCCTGCAATCGCGCAACTGGCCCTTCGGCTCGGCGATTGCCGTGACACTCGTTGCCGTCGTCGTCGTGGTGCTGATGGTGGCGATGCGCATCGCCTTCCGTGTCGCCGGCACAAGACAGGTGGATCTCGTCTGATGCGCGCCTTCATCTCTTCCGTCTATCTCTTCCTCTACGCGCCGATTGCGCTCGTGGTGCTGTTCTCCTTCAATGCGGGGCGCAATGCGAGCGAGTTCACCGGGTTTTCGACCGCCTGGTACGGCAAGGCGCTGGGGAACACCTTCCTGGTCTCGGCGCTGCAGAACAGCCTGATGATCGCCTTCACCAGCGCCACCCTCGCCGCGATCTTCGGCACCATGGCGGCGCTTGGCATGGAGCGGCTGACGCCGCGCAACCGGGCGATCTTCGATGCGCTGTTCGCCGCGGCGATCGTCGTGCCTGGCGTCGTCATCGGCATCGCGACGCTGGTGGCATTGGTCGCGGTCTTCTCCTTCGTCAATCCGGCGCTGGCAGCGATCTGGCCGGGCGAGCAGCCGCCGCAGCTCGGCCTCGGCTACGGCTCGATCATCGCCGCCCATGGCCTGTTCTCGATGGCTCTGGTGACGATGATCGTGAAGGCCCGCATCGCCAGCCTCGGCCGCGATATCGTCGAGGCCTCGAGCGATCTCTACGCGACACCGCTCACCACCTTTCGGCTGATCGTGCTGCCACAGATTCTGCCGTCGATCCTCGCGGGCTTCCTCTTGGCCTTCACCTTCTCCTTCGACGATTTCATCATCGCCTTCTTCGTCGCGGGCTCGAAGACCACCCTGCCGATCTACGTCTTCGCCTCGATCCGCCGCGGCGTGACGCCCGAGATCAACGCGATCGCGACGCTGGTGCTCGTCGCCTCGCTGCTCTTGATCCTGACCGCCCGCATCCTGATGCGGGAAAAGAAAACGAAATCCGGGGAGTGAAACCATGATCCTGAAAGACCGGGTCGCGATCGTGACCGGAGCCGGCTCCGGGATCGGCCAGGCGGGTGCCTCAATCATGGCGCGCGAGGGCGCCCATGTCGTGGTCGTCGATCGCAGCCTTGCGGCCGCCAGCGCCACCGTCGATGGCATTGCCGTAACGGGCGGCAGCGCCGAGGCGCTCGCCATCGACGTGACGGATGATGCGGCGCTCGCCGATGGCATCGCCGATATCCTCTACCGCCACGGCCGCATCGACGTCCTGCACAACCATGCCGGCGCTCAGGTTGCGGGCGATCTGGAAGAGGTCGAGGTTGCTGGCTTCGACCGCTCCTGGAACCTCAACGTGCGCGCCCATTTCATGGCCGCACGCCTGGTTATGCCGTCGATGCGGGCCGCCGGTCGCGGCGTCATCGTCAACACCTCGTCCTCATCAGGCGTGCTCTACGACCGCGAGATGATCGCCTATACCACGACGAAACACGCCGTCATCGCCATGACCAAGCAGATGGCCGGCGACTACGCCCGCCATGGCATCCGCGTCAACGCGCTCTGCCCCGGCTGGGTCGACACGCCCTTCAACGAGCCCTTCATCGCCCAGATGGGCGGCCGCGGCGCGATCGAAGCCTATATCCGCGAAAAGGTGCCGCTCGGCCGCTGGGCGAGCGTCGACGAGATCGCCGAGTCGATCCTCTTCCTCGTCTCGGACCGCTCGTCCTACATGACCGGCCAGATCCTCGTGGTGGATGGCGGCGAAACGGTGGTGTGAAGATCAGGCGTTGAGGGATAGCCAACGCAGATCTGCCAATCCGCGGTGCTCACGAGCCCAAAGATCCCAACCTCCCTCATTTCTGTGCTCGTCAAAGGAATCCAGCCACGGCGCGTCCGCGCCGTGAAAGACTCCGCCCGAGCACAAAAGAGTCTCTCGCGCCGCCGACGCGGCGCCGCCGGATCTCTGTGACAGGCGAAGAGATGAGAGCGGCGAATGAGGAACCCGTCACACCGTCGGAACGATACCCCGGCACGCCCAGGCGACCGACGCGAAGGACCGCGGGCCATCCGGCTGGCCGGCTTCGTAGGCGGCCCTTACGGCTGCATCGACCTTCGCCCGCAGCCCGGGATCCAATGAGCCGACATATTTGCCGAGCGGTCCCTCGCCCGCAGCGATCGGTTGCCAGAAATCCTCGAACGACCGATAGTCCATCCGGATCAGGAGCGAGGTCTGCTCGACGTCCACCAGGCCATGCGCTTCAAAACTCTGCTTCATCTCGCCCGGCCGCATCATCGGCTGGAAACAATAGCGGCTGCGGACCTGAGCTGCGCCTTCATCCAGCATCGCGACCGTGTCGAGCACCATCCGCATGCCCGACATGCCGCCGAGATGATCCCATACCGCAGCGGCAACCACGCCGCCCGGCCGCACGACACGGCGCATTTCGGCAACGGCCTTTCCCGCTTCCGGCACGAAATGCAGAACCAGAAGTGCCAGCGCCCGATCAAAATAGCCCTCCGGAAATGGCAGATCGCAGGCGTCAGCCTGCCGGATGTGGATCCTGGGATCGGTATTGCGCCGGATCGCCGCCTCGACGAAGACGGGCGAAAAGTCGATTGCGGCAATCTCGCTGAGATTGGCCGCATGCGGCAGCGCAAAGGTCAGGCTGCCGGTACCGCAGCCGACATCCAGCACCCGTTCGCCGTCGGCAACGCCTGCGAAATCGATGAAGAGCGGCGCAAGCTGCCGGCTCCAGCGCCCCATCAGTTGCTCGTAACCATCAGCACTTTGCACATTGAAGCTCGATGTCATGATCGCCTCCAGGCGGCAAAGCGCCCATTGTAACGTGCGGCAGGCGGCGGACCAAGACGGCGCCGTGTGAGGTCGACGATCCTGCCTCGACGGTGAGTTCGCTTGCGGCTGCGAAACGTTTCCTTCCCTGCCTCGTTTCTGTGCTTGTCACAGAAATCCAGCCACGGCGCATCCGCGCCGTGCATGACTCCCGCCCGAAGCCGGAACGAAAGAGTCTCTCGCACCGCCGATGCGGCGCTGCTGGATCTCTGTGACAAGCACAGAGATGAGGGCGAAGTCTAACGTCGCCACCAAAAAGAGAAGTCGGAAGCGCCGCCTCACACCTTCACATGCCCGATGCCTTTGGCGGCGATCTCCTCGAAACTCTCGTCATACCCCGCATCGGCATAGCGGATGACGCCGAGCGCGGTGTCGTTGGTGAGCGCATGGTCGAGCCGCTCGTCGGCGGCGGCCGTGCCGTCGGCAACGACCGTCACGCCGGAGCTCGTCATGTAGCCGGCATAGCCGCCGCCGCCGGAATGCACGACGACGAGATCGGCCATCGACGAGCAGAGCAGCATGGCGTCGAGCAGCGGCCAATCGGCGATCGCGTCCGAGCCGTCCTTCATCCGCTCGGTCATGATGTTGGGATGCACCATCGCGCCGGCGTCGAGATGGTCGCGGGAGAACGCAACCGGCCCCTTGAGTTCGCCGGATGCCACCAGCTCGTTGACGCGCCGTGCCAGCGCCGTGCGTTCGCCATGGCCGAGCCAGGCGATGCGCGCCGGCAGGCCCTCGAAGGGGATATGCTGCCGCGCGAGCTTGATCCAGTTGGTGATGATCCGGTTGTGGGGAAACATCTCCAGCAACAGATCGTCGATGCGGGCGATGTCGCTCTCCTCGCCGGATAGCGCCATCCAGCGGAACGGGCCGATGGCACGGGCAAAGAGCGGGCGCAGATAGGCCTCGGTGAAGATCGGGATGTCGAAGGCGTTGGCGACGCCGCCCTCGCGCGCCTGGGTGCGGATGAGGTTGCCGTTGTCGAAGACTTCCGCGCCCTTTTTCTGGAAGTCGAGCATCGCCGTCACGTGCTCTACGATCGAGGCGCGGCTTGCCGCCATCAACTGCCCCTGCCCATAGTCGCGCAACGATTTCACCTGATCGAGGCTCATGCCCTTCGGCACGTAGCCGTAGACGAGATCATGCGCCGAAGTCTGGTCGGTGACCACATCAGGCACGATGCCGCGCCGGGCGATCTCGGGATAGATCTCCGCCGCATTGCCGACGAGGCCGACGGAAAGCGCCCGCTTTTCCTTCACCGCCGCGTCGATCATCGCCAGCGCCGCATCGAGATCGGGCGCGATCTCCTGGAGATAACCGATCTCCCGCCGCTTCTTCGCCCGCTCTGCGTCGATGTCGACACAGAGGATCGCCGCGCCCGCCATGCGGCCAGCGAGCGGCTGCGCGCCCCCCATGCCGCCAAGCCCCGCCGTCAGCACGAAGCGGCCGGAGAGATCGCCGCCGAAGCGGCGCTCGGCGATGCGCATGAAGATCTCGTAGGTGCCCTGGATCACGCCCTGGCTGCCGATATATTGCCAGGCGCCGGCAGTCAGCCCGCCCCAGCAGATCAGCCCCTTGCGCTGCAGCTCGTAGAACACCTCGGCTTTCGCCCATTGGCCGACGATGTTGCAATTGGCCATGATGACGAGCGGCGCCTTGGCATGGGTCTTCAAGAGGCCCACGGGCTTGCCCGACTGGATGACCAGCGTCTGGTCCTCGTCCATCTCGGTCAGCGCCTTGACGATGGCGCGATGCGCCGGCCAGCTGCGCGCTGCCTTGCCGAGTGCGGCATAGACGACGAGATTGTCCGGATCCTCGCCGACCGAAAGCACGTTTTCGAGGAGCCGCAGCAGCGCCTCCTGCCGCCAGCCCTTGGCGCGCAGCTGCGGCCCGCCGGGGATCGGGAAATTCGGATGACGCGGATTGGCCTTGGGCATCGTCTCGTTCCTCTTTGTTATGTCAGCGGGAGGCGCCGCTGGCGCATGGCCCCTCACCCTAGCCCTCTCCCCGCTTGCGGGGAGAGGGGATGCGTTGTGCGTGTCGCGAGCGTCGAATGCGATTGTCGCCGTTTCCTTCCCCACTCTGGAGATTGGAACAGTTCACCCTTTGCCACACGCGCGACATACGATGCGATCTCGTCCCCTCTCCCCGCAAGCGGGGAGAGGGTTAGGGTGAGGGGCAAACCCGCCTCCATCGTTCACTTCGGCGGCAGCGTCTCCACAAACGCAATCGCGCCATCGATCAGGCGTTTGCGCAAGCCATCGTTGCCATAGGCATCGGCCCCGGCGCGCACCCAGCCGTGCATCGCCCGACCGTTCATCACCATCAGTTCGATATCGGGAAGCGCGAGCGCCCAGCCGTCATTGCCCTTGCCGAGCCTGACCAGCAGCGAGCCCTCACGTGCGCCGAGCAGCAGATTGCCGTGAAGCAGATAGGCCCAGCCGCCGAACATCGCCTTCTCCGAAAGCCCGGATCGGTCGCCGAGTTCTTCCCGGATCAGCTCTTCCAATCCTGCATCGCGCGCCATGACATCGCTCCATCAATTTCCGGAAAGCGCGTAACGGGCAAGCTCGATGCCCATCGCCTTTTCGACCGATGGATAGACCGTCGGGTCGAGCACGCTGGAGGAAAGCGGGATCACCGTCTTCGGCACATGCAGCACGAAGATCTTCATGCCGACCTGCAACTGCCCGACACTCAAGGGCTCGCCTTCGGGCGACAGCGTCGTGATGACGTCGGGGAAGGTTGCCAGCCGCCGGCCTTCCGCAGAGTCAACCGCCATATATTCGTTCATCACGTGGAGTACCCTCGAGTCAGCGCCCTTCCCCAGCGTCACCGTGCCAATGTCGAAGGCTTCCTTGGTATAGACGACCGATTTGTCGGTGATCGTGCCTTCGGCGAGGATTGCGCCGTTGGTGGTCTTGACGATCGCATCGATCACCGCGCTGCCGCCCTTGGCCTCCGCCGCAATGATCGCCTCGCCCAGAGCCAGCGCCAACGAGATGCCGCCGAGCGCGGCGTTGTCCCTGACGTAAGATGCCCTGACCGGATTACGACAGGAGGCAATGAAACCGCCGGACATGTCGGAGGCCGTGCGCAGGATCGGCGAGACCTTGGCGGTGGCGCCGCGCACGACGAGCTCGATGTAGCGGTTCTCCTCGCGGTTTCCGCCGACGGCCGTCTGGATCATCGGCTCGGGCGAACCGGCAAGGCCGATCGAGCCCATGTCGCCGGTCGGATGCGCGCGGATGTCGCCGACCGCATCGACCACCTTGGTGCCGAGGATCGCCGAGGGCAGCCAGCCGTTCAGCGTCGAGGACTTGCCGTTCTGGCCGATGATCAGGCCCGAGAGCTTCTCGCCGAGCGCCTCCTGCAGCAGTTGCACGGCCTTGACGTAGTCGACGCCACGCATTTCCCAGGGCGTGGTCGAGGCGGGCGCGCCGATCGCGGCTGCCGTCGCCACCCAGTCGTTGGCGTCGAGCTCGTCGATCGAAACGAGCTCAGGCTTGCCGATCGACACCGCGGCATAGCCGAGCATGCGGCCATGGTCGGCCCAGCCGCCGCCGCCGGCCGCATAGACGGAACCGCCCTTGACCGCCGCCTCGACGTCCTTCTCCTTCAGTATCCGGCCCATCTCACACCTTTTCCTGCAGTTTCTTGTCGAGTCTCTTCACCGCATCGAAGAGCACGGCGGCGCCGAGCGCGATATCGTCGTTTTCGGCCCATTCCTCCGGCGCATGCGAGCGCCCGCCGAGGCACGGAATGAAGATCATCGCCGAGCGGGTGATGCGCCCCATCCAGGCGGTGTCGTGGCCGGCGCCGGACGCCATGCGCCGGTGTTTGGCACCGATCGCGTCGCAGCTTTCTTCTAGCGTCGAAAGCAACAGCGCATCGCCCGGCGTCGGGTGGTTGTCGGAAATCACATTGGCAGGCGCGATCGTAACGCCCGTTGCCTCGGCAACGCCCTCGCACAGCGGCCCGAGTGCGGCGAGGAACCGCTCCATCTGCGGGCGCAACTCGGCGCGCGCATCGATCAGCAACCGCGCGCGGGACGGCACCACATTGGCGGCATTCGGCTCGATCGAGAACTCGCCGACCGTGGCGGTGAAATGCCCCTCGCCCCTGGAAAATTCCGTCGCCAGCCTCTCGATCTCCAGCACCAGCCGGGAGGCGGCGACCAGCGCATCGCGGCGATGCCCCATCGGCGTCGTGCCGGCATGGTCCGCCTGTCCCTCGACGATGATCTCGATGCGGGTGATACCGGAGATGGCGGTGACGACGCCGACATCGAGCCGCCCGGTTTCCAGCACCGGGCCCTGCTCGATGTGCAGTTCCAGGAAAGCCTTGATGTCGGAGCGCTTCGAGCCCGAAAGGCGGGAGGGATCACCGCCCACTTCGACGATACCCTGCCGCAGGCTCAAGTCTCCCTGCGTGCGGCTCAGCCAGCCATCCGGCAACACGCCCGCCATGCCGCGGCTGCCGACGCAGGAGACGCCGAAGATCGACACCTCCTCGGCCAGGAAATCGACGATCTCCAGATCATGGTCGAGCTCGATGCCATTGTCGGTGAGCGCCCGCGCCACTTCAAGCGCTGCCGCCACGCCGGCGATGCCATCGAAACGGCCGCCATCCGGTACCGTATCGGAGTGGGAGCCGACGAGGATGGTGCCGAGCGCCGACTTGCGTCCCTTGCGCCGGCCGATCAGATTGCCGGCAGCGTCGATCCGGGTTTCGAGCCCAGCCGCACGAAAACGTCTATCGAGAAAGGCGCGGCCTTCGAGGAACAGCGGCGTGAAGGCCCGGCGCGTATAGGGCCGGTCCGGCTCGGTGATCCCGGCCAGACCGTTGACGATGCCGGCAATCCGGCTGGCATTGACAGGCAGGTTGGCGGGGACTTTGTCGCGGGCAGTCTTGCTCATCACACCTCCTGCAGGGTCAAGGTCGCAAGCGGCCGGACGAACTGGCCGGTGCCCGGCTCGGCCAGCACCGCGCGGCCATCAAAGGCAAGCTGCCCCCGGAGATAGGTCGCGGCCACCCGCCACGGCAGGCTCATGCCGTTATAGGGCGACCAGCCGACGACGTTATGACCGCTTGCGGCGGCGTCATAGATATAGGGCTCCGGTGTCATGACGATGATATCGGCGTCCTTGCCGGCCTCCAGCGCCCCCTTCTGGTGGTCGATACGGAAATGCCGCGCCGGGTTGAGCGCCATCAGCTGGGCCGCCCGCGTCAGCGGAATGCCGCGCTCCAGCGCCCCCATGACGAAGAGCGGCACCATGACCTCCAGTCCCGGCACGCCGGAGGCATTCGCCAGCATGTCCGGATTGGTCTTGCGGTCTTCCGACCAGCTCACATGATCGGTCGAAACCATCGTCACATTGCCGTCGGCCACATGCCGCCAGAGCTTCTCCACCTCGGCGTGCGGCCGGATCGGCGGGTTGATCTTGGCCTTGCCGCCGAGGCGGCGAACGTCGTTCTCCTCGTCGAGCGTCAGGTAATGGATGCAGCACTCGATCGTCGCGGCGTGACCCTGCGCGCGGTAGGCGGCGGCGATCTCGTAGCCGCGCCCGAGCGAGCAATGCACCACATGCGCCGGGCACCCCGTGGCCGCGCCCGTCTCATAGATCTGGTTGGTGGCGAGCAGTTCCGTCAGCGGCGGACGCGACAGGCCATGGGCGCGATAGTCGGTGATCCCGGCCGCCTTGACCTTGTCGATCGCGGCCCGCACCGCCTCGTCGTCCTCGTTGTGCACGCCGGCGGCAAGGCCGGTCGGCGCGATCGCGCGGAAGCAATCTTCGAGCAGCGCCGCCGGAATACGGGGAAAGCGCTTCGGATCGGTGCCGAAGGTGGAGAACTTGAAGGCGGCGACGCCGGCCTCCACCATTTCGCCGATCCGCGCTGGCCCCTCCTCCGGGTCAACGGTGCCATAAAGCGCGAAATCGACGCGCGCCTGCGGGCCTGCATGGTCGATCTTGCGGCGCACGGCCTCGGCCGAGCAGACGAGATTGCCCTCGTCATAGGGCATGTCGACGATCGTGGTGACGCCGCCCGCGGCAGCCGAGCGCGTCGACCAGACGAAATCCTCCTGGTTCTTCTGTGACAGCGAATGCACTTGCGCGTCGATGGCGCCGGGCAGGATCAGCGCGTTTCCGAGATCATGCCGCTCGCGCGCCGCCGGTGCCGCACCCTGGCCGACATGCACGACCTTGCCGTCGCGCACCGCCACATGGCCGCCCTCAACGATCCTGCGTGGAAGAACAACGGTGCCTTTCAGAACGAGATCGAAATCGGACATGCTGTTCTCCCAATTGGATCAGTCTTCGATCACTTGCCGAGCGCGAAGAAGTCGTCGAACTCCGGCATCGGCGCGGTGGCGACGAAGGAGCGCAAGAGATCATGACAGGTGAAGGCTTCCTGCAGCGCCTCGATCTCCTTCGAAAGCGGCCGGTCCTTGAGATAGATCGCGCTGACCGACCGGGTCTGGTCATAGGCGCGCTTGACGATGCCCTGCGGCTGGTCGCCGACGAGATCGATCGCCTGCGCCGAGAGCATCGCCTCGATCGCGGCAAGCTGGCGGAGATCCCGCACCTGGGTCTCCATGCGCTCGACGATCAGCGGCAGGAAGGTCGCCTCCTCTTCGAGGCCGCCGGCCACCACGATCGACTGAGCCGAGAGCGGTACGGCCAGCGACTGCACGCGCATATAGAGCTCGACTGCCAGCTTCATCAGCGGGCCGAGCCCGGTCGCCACTTCGCCCGGTGCCACCAGATTGACCGAAAGGTTGCGGCGCCCGCCGTTCGACAAGAGGATGCAGCGGTTCAGCACGTTGCGCGCCACATGGGAAAAGGCGACCTGCGCCGCCTCGATGTAGAGCGTCGTCGTCAACGGCAGCGATGCGCCGGAAGAATGGACCTGCCCACCGAGCACGACGGGATTATCGTCGGAAAGATAGGTCTGCTCCACCAGCCGACCGGCGGCGACCAGCAGCGTATCGACCACGGCGCCGAAGACCTGGGCGGTCATGCGCAGGCTCAGGGGATCGTGGATCGCCGTCGGCACCGGCCAGTCGGAGATGCCGGACTGGCCATAGAGCCAGGACCCGACAAGCGCCTCGCCGCGCGTCGACAGCGTCGCCGCCACCCGCCAGGGATCGGCGGATGCCCCGAGCGCCAGCGACGACATGACGCCGGTGACGAGCAGCACCCGGATTGCCGCAGCCGCCTCGCGCAGCACGTCGGCCGCGGCCGCAAAGGCAATGGCATTGACGCTCAAGGCCGCCAGCGCGTCGCGCGGCTGCATGACGAGCGGCTTTAGGCCGGCCTCGGCGAGCGCTGTCTCGGCCGAGACCAGGCGCCCCTGAAAGTAAGCCTCGCCGACGCCGGTCAGCACCGACGCGATCTGCCCCATCAGGCCGATATCGGCGCAGCCCATCGAGCCGTGCCGGCGCACGGCCGGAATGATGTCGTGCTCGATCAAGGCCAGAAACGCCCGGATCAGCTCCGGGCTGCAGCCGGTATGGCCGCGCATCGCGGTGTTGACGCGAATGGCGATCGCCATGCGCACGATTGCCGGCGCGAAGAATTCTCCCGTGCCGAAGTGGTGGGCCCTGACCAGCGAATTGTTGAACTCGTCGAGATCGCCGGCGGTCCACAGCCGATCCTTCATCGAGCCGACACCGGTGTTGGTGCCATAGACGGGAAGCCCCATCGCGATGCGGTCGGCAATCACCTTGTGGGCTGCGGCCACCCGCTCCATGCCACCGTCGTCCGCCACCGGCCGCACCCTTCCCGCCCCGATATCCTCGAGCGTCGCGAAGTCCAGCGGTTTCCCACAGAGAACGATGTTTTTGACCTGATGCAGCATGCCGACACGAACCTTTCCGCGCGGCCTGCCTCGACGTCGAGGCTGTATGCGCGGATGCCTGATTTTCACGCAACCGCGGCTCGCAAACGCCGGATTGCTGAATACATGCTATGCGCTTATCGCCCGCTCGTGCTATATCCCAATTCTCGAACGGGCAATGCCGAATTATGAACACAGCATCGGCGCATGCGGCTGCACGTGATCGATTCTAAAGGTAGAGCGGGATGCGGGCGGAAAACCGCGCACATATTTCCTCATCCCGCGCGAGAAGGACCGCCGAATGGACCTGGCAACGATCGTGATCGTCGACGCGGTGCTTAGCGAAGGCGGCATCCGCGCCGCTGCCGCCCGCTGCGGCCGGGCGCCGTCGAGCGTCAGCGCCGCGGTCAAGAGGTTCGAGCAGGCGCTCTCCATGCCACTCTTTCGGCGGGAGGAGACTGTAATCGTGCTGACGCTGGAGGCGCGCGCCCGCGCGCCTGCTGTCCGTGAGGCGATGGCGAGGATCGCTGCGATCCTCGATGCGGCGGGAAGAGAGCCCGCCGAACCGGTGCCCCCGATCGGCCTCGTCGCACTCGACCGCTTCGTCCGGATCGCCCGCTCCGGCAGCATCCGCGCCACGGCGAAGGCGCTCGGCCTCGGCCAGCCGCAATTGACCCGGCAGATCGCCGATCTCGAACGCCACCTCGGCTGCCGACTGTTCGAGCGCTCCCACAGCGGCATCCTCTGCACCGCAACCGCCGAGCGCATCATTCCGCTCGTCGAGGCGACGCTCGACATATGGGCGCGGCTGACGCATGCCTCCGCCGATCGCTTCCGCCGCGATGTCGCCACCTGGCGGCTCGGCGCCGTCATGCCGCTCGGTCCCGAAAGCGAGATCGCCCGCATGCTTGCGAGCCTGACCGCCAACTGGCACCGCACCCGCCCACGTCAGCCGCTGTTCATTTCCAGCACCACGGCCGACGACCTCCTTGCCGGCCTCCGCAGCCGGCGCTTCGATGCCGCCCTGCTCGATCTCGCCGAGATCCCCGCCGATTGCGACGGACGGCTGGTGTCGCAAACACCCTTGGTGCTGGCAGGCCCCGCCGCAGCGCTGTCCGATCTCGGCGGCGACCTGCCGCGGCTGCTCGCCGCCTGCCCGATCGCCGTGCCCAGCGCAAGGAGCGGCCTGCGCCGTGAGGCCGCCCGTTTCCTCGACGACACGCTCAGCGAGGCCGAACGGCGGCGCATCACCCTCGTCGAGGTCGACTCCATCCCGGTCATCATCAACCTCGTCGGCCAGCACGGCTATCTCTCGGTGCTGCCGGAATCCTCGCTTGCCCGCGTGCACCGCCCGCCCGCCATGATCCGGCTCGGCCCGGCCTACCGGCAGTCCCTGACACTCGTCTGGCCGCGAGGGACTTTTGCCGGCGAGATCGGCGAGCTGATGATTTCAATGATGCGAGCGCCGGCACAGGCCTCGGAACGGCCGTCCTCGACGGATTCACTTTCCGACCTTTCCTCGCCAAACGCCTGAAACGAATCGACAAATCACCCTTCTTGAATCACTTCATGAAGTGCGGCCTCAGGCCTTCAGCTTCAGGCGCCTGCGGGTTTCGCTCGGGCTTTCGCGATAATGCGCCCGGTAGCTGCGCGAGAATGAGGACGACGAGTTGAAGCCCGAAATCGCCGCAATGTCGGCAAACTCCAGCCGCGTCTCGATCACCTTGCGCCGGGCGGCATTGAGACGGAGCGCCAGGTAGTGCTCGTGCGGCGCGACCCCCATCGTGTCGCGAAAGAGATCCTGCAGGTGGCGCGTGCTGACACCGATGCGGCGGGCGAGCCGCGCCAGCGTCAACGGCGCCTCCACCGTTTCCTCCATCAATTTCACGGCGGCGCCGACGCGCGGATCGAGGATGCGCATGTTGCCGATCGCCGGCATCTGCAGGAGGTCGCCACGGGTGCGCTCCTGCTCGTAGATGAAGAGCCGCGAGACCTCGAGTGCCAGCGAATAGCCGTGCGCCCGGCGAATGAGCTCCAGCATCAGGTCGAGTGTCGGCAACGAACCGCCTGTCGTGATGCGCTTGCCGTCGATGACGAAGCGTTCGCGCACCATCGTCACCTGCGGGTAAGCAGTGGTGAAATCCTCGAAATCCTCCCAGTGGGTCGTCGCCTTGAAATTGTCGAGCAGGCTGGTCTCGGCGAGCAGCCAGGAGCCCGATTCGATGCCTGCCATCAGCTCCCTGTGCCGGGCAGTCTGCGAAAGCAGCATCTTCAGCTGCGAGGTGGCGCTGCGCTGCCAGTTGTAGCTCGACAGGATGAAGAGCGGCGATGTTTCGCGCTGCGGCCGGAAGATGCCGGCGACCGGAATGGGTATGCCGCTCTTCGTTTCGATCGGTGCGCCATCGGGGCTGTAGATCGTCCAATCGTAGAGCGGCCTCCCGGCGATGCGGTTGGCGGCACGCATCGGTTCGATCACCGAGGCGACAAGGATCAGATTGGTCTCCGGCAGCACCAGGATATCGACGTGCTGCACCTGCGAAACGTTCTGATCCATGGCCAAACTTCTCCACCGTGCCGCCGATAATGTATAAGATAGAGCCGATAATGAAAAGCAGCGCGGTCTTTCTTGGCTCGTAATGGGCTCAATAAAAGGGAGACAGCAATGCCGCTCAGCATGAACCGCGAGGTATTCATCACCTGCGCCGTCACCGGCTCGGGAGACACCGTTTCAAAGTCCAGCCATGTTCCGATCACGCCGAAACAGATCGCCGAAGCGGCGGTCGTGGCGGCCAAGGCCGGGGCTGCCGTGGTCCACTGCCACGTCCGCGATCCGGAGACCGGAGCGCCTTCTCGCAGGCTCGATCTCTACAAGGAAGTGACCGACCGCATCCGCTCCGCCGATGTCGACATGGTGCTGAATCTCACCGCCGGCATGGGCGGCGACCTCGTCTTCGGCAATGTTGAAAGCCCCTTCCCGGTCAACGAGAAATTCACCGACATGGCCGGCGCCACCGAGCGCGTTGCCCATGTGGCTCAATGTCTGCCGGAAATCTGCACGCTCGACTGCGGCACCATGAACTTCTCGCTCGGCGATTACGTCATGACCAACACGCCGTCGATGCTGAGAGAAATGGCCCGCCAGATGACCGCGCTCGGCGTCCGCCCCGAGATCGAAGCCTTCGATACCGGCCACCTCTGGTTTGCCAAGCAACTCGTCGAGGAAGGCCTGATCGAGGATCCGGTGCTGATCCAGCTCTGCATGGGCATTCCGTGGGGCGCGCCCGACGACCTCAACACCTTCATGGCCATGGTCAACAACGTGCCTGCCAACTGGACTTTCTCAGCCTTCTCCATCGGCCGCAACGCGCTTGCCTATCCGGCAGCGGCGATCCTTGCCGGCGGCAACGTCCGCGTCGGCCTCGAAGACAACCTCTATATCGGCAAGGGCCAGCTCGCGACCAACGGCCAGCTCGTCGAAAAGGCGGTCGGCGTCATCGAAGGCATGGGCGCCAAGATTATCGGCCCCGATGAAGTCCGCAAGAAACTGAAGTTGACGAAGCGCTGAGCCCGAGCTGGTAGTCCCGGAGAGTGCCCCCCATCCGCGCGGTGAGGGGAAGCGCCCCCTCATCCGCCTGCCGGCACCTTCTCCCCGTAAGTCGGGGAGAAGGCCGCAAGCCTGGGGCATTCAGTCCCCTCTCCCCGCGGGCGGGGGAAAGCTGGTCCTCGGGTCTGACCCGAGGAGAGGGGCAGTTTGCAATTCAAGAAGTCGAGGTGAGGAATGACCGAAATCAAGAAAGCAGCCTGCGTCGGCGGTGGCGTTATCGGCGGCGCCTGGGTGGCGCGCTTCGCGCTCGCCGGCATCGATGTGAAAATCTTCGATCCGCATCCGGAAGCCGAGCGCATCATCGGCGAAGTCATGGCGAATGCCGAGCGCGCCTATGCGATGCTGACCATGGCGCCGCTGCCGCCGAAGGGAAAGCTCACCTTCTGCAAGAGCATCGAGGAAGCGGTCCAAGATGCTGACTGGATTCAGGAAAGCGTGCCGGAGCGGCTCGAGCTGAAGCGCGGTGTCATCACCAAGATCGATGCGGCCGCACGCGCCGATGCGCTGATCGGCTCGTCCACCTCGGGCCTGCTGCCCTCCGACCTGCAATCGGAGATGCACCATCCCGAGCGCATGTTCGTGGCGCACCCCTATAACCCGGTCTACCTGCTGCCGCTCGTCGAGCTCGTCGGCGGCAAGAAGACGACGAAGGCGACGATCGAGCGCGCCATGCAGGGCGTCGAGCAGATCGGCATGAAGGGCGTCGTCATCGCCAAGGAGATCGAGGCTTTCGTCGGCGACCGTTTGCTCGAAGCGCTCTGGCGCGAGGCGCTGTGGCTGATTCAGGACGACATCTGTGATACCGAGACGCTCGACAACGTCATGCGCTATTCCTTCGGCATGCGCTGGGCGCAGATGGGCCTGTTCGAGACCTATCGCATCGCCGGCGGCGAAGCCGGCATGCGCCACTTCCTCGCCCAGTTCGGCCCCTGCCTCAAATGGCCGTGGACGAAGTTCACCGATGTCGTCGACCTCGACGACGCACTGGTCGAAAAGATCGGCGCCCAGTCGGACGCGCAGGCCGCCGGCCGCTCGATCCGCGAGCTCGAGCGCATCCGCGACGAAAACCTCGTCGGCATTATGCATGCGCTGAAAGCCGGCAATGGCGGCGAAGGCTGGGGCGCCGGCAAGCTGCTCGCCGATTTCGAGGCCAGGCTCTGGGCCAATGCCAGGAAGCCGGAAGCCGATCTCGGCGACGTCAAGCCGCTGCGCATCGTCGACACCAAGGTGAGCGCCGCCTGGGTCGACTACAACGGCCACATGACCGAGCATCGCTATCTTCAGGTCTTCGGCGACACGACCGACGGCCTGCTGCGCCTGATCGGCGTCGATCTCGATTATGTGCGCGACGGCCACAGCTACTACACCGTCGAGACCCATATCCGGAACCTCGGCGAGGCCAAGCTCGGCAACACGCTCTATTCGACCTGCCAGGTGCTCTCCTCCGACGAGAAACGCCTGCACATCTTCTCGACGATCTACAATGCGCAGACCAACGAAGCCGTCGCGACCGCCGAACAGATGGCGCTGCATGTCGACAGCAAGGCCGGCAAGTCGGTGCCTGCACCGGAACACGTGCTGAGCAAGCTCCGTGCGATCACCGAAGCGCATGCGAAGCTGCCGGCCCCGGAAGGCGCCGGACGCTTCGTCGGCCAAAAGCGCGCCTGACCGCAACAGCGGCAGGCCATCAACAGGCAGTTTCGCCGACCTGACGGCGCAATTGCAGGCCGCAGCCGAGGCCCGCTTGAGGAGGTGGACCAAGGCTCCGGCACGGACGTCAGCGGCGCGAAAGCGAGGGGAACGACACAATGAATTTCGCACTGACCGAAGAACAGCAGATGATCGTCGATACGGTCAGGAGCTTCGTCGAAACGGAAATCTATCCGCATGAGGACGAGGTCGAGCGCACCGGCGTGGTGCCGCGCGAGCTCGGCCAGGAAATCGCCCGCAAGTGCAAGGAGATCGGTTTCTTCGGCTGCAATTTTCCGGAAGAAGTTGGTGGCGCCGGCCTCGACCACACCTCCTTCACGCTGGTCGAGCGCGAGCTTGGCCGCGGCTCCATGGGCCTCACCGTCTTCTTCGGTCGCCCCTCGGGCATCCTGATGGGCTGCAATGCCGAACAGCGCGAGAAGTATCTCATCCCGGCGGTCAAGGGCGAGAAATTCGATGCGCTTGCCATGACCGAGCCGGATGCGGGCTCCGACGTGCGCGGCATGAAATGCTTCGCCCGCAAGGACGGTGACGACTGGATCGTCAACGGCACCAAGCACTTCATCAGCCATGCTGATATCGCCGACTTCGTCATCGTCTTCATCGCGACAGGCGAGGAAGACACACCGCGAGGTCCGAAGAAGAAGATCACCTGCTTCCTCGTCGACCGCGGTACGCCCGGCTTCGAGATCCGCAAGGGCTATAATTCCGTTTCCCATCGCGGCTACAACAATTGCATCCTGACCTTCGACGATTGCCGCCTGCCCTCGTCCCAGATCCTCGGCGAAGTGCACAAGGGCTTCGACCTCGCAAACGACTGGCTCTACGCCACCCGCCTGACGGTGGCGGCGACCTCGGTCGGCCGGGCACGGCGCGCCTTCGACTATGCGCTGAACTACGCCGCCGAACGCAAGCAGTTCGGCAAGCCGATCGGCGCCAACCAGGGCATTTCCTTCAAGCTCGCCGACATGATCACCGACATCGACGCCGCCGACCTGCTGACGCTTTCGGCCGCCTGGCGGCTCGACAACGGCCTGCCGTCGAACCGCGAGATCGCATCCGCCAAGGTCTTCGCCACCGAGATGCTCGCCCGTGTCACCGACGAGGCGATCCAGATCTTCGGCGGCATGGGCCTGATGGACGACCTGCCGCTCGCCCGCTTCTGGCGCGACGCCCGCGTCGAGCGCATCTGGGACGGCACGTCTGAAATCCAGCGCCACATCATCAGCCGCGATCTGCTCAGGCCGTTGGGGGCGTGACGGGATGGGAGCGTTTACGGAAGTTACCCCCCTCTGCCCTGCCGGGCATCTCCCCCCCAAGGGGGGAGATCGGCTAGAGGCGTCCACCTCGGTTCCCCTTGATGCTTCCCAGACTGCTGATCGCGCCGCTGACTGTGTTGGCGCGATCCGTCATACCAATCCTGCGACTCAACACGGCTTGATCGTGCTCAACTCCTCAACGGTCAATGCGTGGCGACAACGGCGCCCCATCGCATCTCCCCCCTTGTGGGGGAGATGCCCGGCAGGGCAGAGGGGGGTATCCCCCGCACCCTCGACGCGCGCCATCGCGGGAGCCGCCGCATGACGCGCTCCCTCGACCGCCTGATCCGCCCGCGCACCATCGCCGTCTTCGGCGGCAAGGAAGCCCGGCGCGTTATCGAACAATGCGACAAGATGGGTTTTTCCGGCGAGATCTGGCCGGTGCACCCGCGCGAGACCGATATCCTCGGTCGCAAGTGCTACCGCTCCGTGGCGGAATTGCCCGCAGCGCCGGATGCCTCCTTCGTCGGCGTCAACCGGCAACTGACGATCGACATCATCCGCGATCTCGCCGCCCGCGGCGCCGGCGGCGCCGTATGCTATGCCTCCGGGTTCCGTGAGGCGGCAAGCGAACTCGACGACGGCAACGACCTGCAGGAGGCGCTGGTCGCGGCTGCCGGCGACATGCCGATCGTCGGGCCCAATTGCTACGGCTTCATCAACATGCTCGATGGCGCCCTGCTCTGGCCGGACCAGCACGGCATGCTGCGCGTCGAAAAGGGCGTCGCCATCCTGACGCAATCCTCCAACATCGCCTGCAACATCTCGATGCAGACGCGCGGCCTGCCGCTCGCCTATGTCATGACCGCGGGCAACCAGGCGCAGACCGGGCTTTCCGACATCGCCTGCGCCGTGCTGGAAGACCCGCGCGTCACCGCCGTCGGCCTGCATATCGAAGGCTTCGACAGCGTCGCAGCGCTCGAACGCCTGGCGACGCGGGCGCGCGAACTCGGCAAGCCGGTCGTGACACTCAAGGTCGGCAAATCCGAAGCCGCCCAGCTTGCGACGGTCTCGCACACCGCCTCGCTTGCCGGCAACGACCGCGTCTCCTCAGCCCTGCTTGCCCGCCTTGGCATCGGCCGCGTCGACACGCTGCCGGCGCTCTTGGAAACGCTGAAGCTGCTGCATGTGGCCGGCCCCCTTGAAAGCAACGACATCTCCTCGATGAGCTGCTCCGGCGGCGAGGCCTCCCTGATGGCAGACGCCGGCGAGCGCTACCGGGTGAACTACCGACCTCTGCGCGACGAGCAGCGCAAGCCGCTCAAGGACGCGCTCGGCGAGATGGTGACGATCGCCAACCCGCTCGACTACCACACCTTCGTCTGGGGCAACCGCGAGAAACAGGCGACTGCGTTTGCCGCCATGATGAAGGGCGGCTACGCGATCAACCTCGTCGTGCTCGATTTCCCGCGGCTCGACCGCTGCGACGCCGCCGACTGGGAAACCACCTGCCAAGCGGTGATCGAGGCGGCAAGAACGACCGGTGCGCGCGCCGGCATCGTCGCCAGCCTCGGCGAGAACATGCCCGAGGCGACGGCGCTTTTCCTGATGAAGGCGGGCATCGTGCCCTTCTTCGGTATCGAGGAGGCGCTGGATGCGATCGAGACGGCCGCCGACATCGGCGCCGCCTGGAAGAAACCCGCCTCGCCCCGCCTGCTCGATGGCAGCGGTGTCGCCGCCGGGGACGCGATCACGCTCAGTGAACACGAGGCCAAGGTGGAGCTTGCCGCTTCGGGTCTGAAGGTACCCGAGGGCAAGACGGCCGCGACCGCCGAGGAGGCCGCAGCGGCTGCCGAAACCCTTGGTTTCCCCGTCGTGCTCAAGGGCCTCGGCGTCGCCCACAAGACCGAAGCAGGAGCGGTGAAGCTCAACCTCGCAAGTCGCCAGGAGGTCCTTGCGGCGGCAAGCACCATGGCCGGTGTCGCATCGGGCTATCTCGTCGAGAAGATGGTGGGCAAGCCCGTCGCCGAACTCATCATCGGCGCCATGCGCGACCCCGTCGCCGGCCCCGTGCTGACGATCGGCGCCGGAGGCATCCTGGTGGAATTGCTCGACGATTCCGCCATCCTGACGCTGCCGACGACGCCGGAAGCGATCCGCGAGGCGATCGGAGGGCTGAAGATCCGCAAGCTCCTGGACGGCTATCGCGGCGGCCCGACCGCTGATTTCGCCGCCCTGACCGAGGCTGTCGCCGCAGCGGCATCCTATGTCGTTTCAAACGCCTCCAAGCTCGAAGAACTCGATATCAATCCATTGATGGTGTTGCCGAACGGCCAAGGTGCCGTTGCCGCCGACGCCCTGATCCGCCGGAGGAAATGACGCGCATGACCGGACCGATCCGCACACGCCGCGAAGGCGGCATTCTCGAAGTCACCATCGACCGGCCAAAGGCCAATGCCATCGACCTTGCGACCAGCCGGGTGATGGGCGAGATCTTCCGCGACTTCCGCGACGACGACAACTTGCGCGTCGCGATCATCACCGGGGCGGGCGAAAAATTCTTCTGTCCGGGATGGGACCTGAAGGCTGCCGCCGCCGGTGACGCGGTCGACGGCGACTATGGCGTCGGCGGTTTCGGCGGCATGCAGGAGCTGCGCGACCTCAACAAGCCGATCATTGCCGCGATCAACGGCATCTGCTGCGGCGGCGGCCTCGAGATCGCGCTTTCGACCGACATGATCCTTGCTGCCGAGCACACGACCTTCGCGCTTCCCGAGATCCGCTCCGGCACCGTCGCCGATGCCGCCTCGATCAAGCTGCCGAAGCGCATCCCCTACCACATCGCCATGGACATGCTCTTGACCGGCCGCTGGCTCGATGCGGCCGAGGCCCACCGCTGGGGCTTCGTCAACGAGATCCTGCCATTGAGCAAGCTTATGGAACGCGCCTGGGAGCTCGCCCGCCTGCTCGAAAGCGGACCGCCGCTGGTTTACGCCGCGATCAAGGAAGTGGTCCGCAACGCCGAAGGCGAGGCCTTCCAGACGACCATGAACAAGATCACCAAACGGCAGTTCAAGACGGTCGACATCCTCTATTCGAGTGAAGACCAGCTGGAAGGCGTGCGTGCCTTCGCCGAGAAGCGCGACCCGGTCTGGAAGGGCCGCTGAAGGCGGATGAATGTGCGCGGTTTTCCGCCGCTTTGAACAGACTCCGCCAGGCATGGCGGCGCAGGAAACAGAGCCGGGGGACCGGCAGGATGACGTGGCAGGACGCGCGGACGAGACCGCGCGCCGCGAAACACGCATCCATAAGCCAAGCTTATGGAAATAAATTGTAATTTAGGGCGTTACAAGAAGTGTTCCAGAGATTACGCTTATCGATCTGAACGAAGGACGCCCCGGCCGAGGGAAGGAGAACAAGCCACCGAAAGAACAAGAAGCGGCCGCTTTGGGCCGATCCGAAGCCATCGATACAATGGCTGTACGCAGCAATCTCTAACCAACCACAACGAACGGCGAATGCCGACAGAGAAGGGAACAGGGGAATGAGCGATTACAAGGATTACCTCACACGACAGGTCATGCTCGGCAAGATGAACCGGCGCGAGTTTCTCGGCCGCGCGGCTGCTGCCGGCATTCTCGCCTCGACGGCAGGCACGCTGTTTGCGACCAGTGCGGCGGCGCAGGAGCCGAAGCGCGGCGGCCATCTGAAGCTCGGCCTCGAAGGCGCGGCCGCCACGGACTCGAAGGACCCGGCCAAGGCGCTGTCGCAATTCATGTTCGTCGTCGGCCGCAACTGGGGCGACATGCTCGTCGAAAGCCATCCGACAACAGGCGCGCCGGTGCCGGCGCTTGCCGAATCCTGGGAGCCATCGGCCGACGCGTCGACCTGGACGTTCACGATCCGCAAAGGCGTCAAGTTCCATGATGGCAAGGAACTGACGGTCGACGACGTCATCAAGACACTGCAGCGTCACACCGACGACAAATCGGAGTCCGGTGCCCTCGGCGTGATGAAATCGATCAAGGAAATCAAGGCGGACGGCGACAAGCTCGTGTTGACGCTGACGGAAGGCAACGCCGACATGCCGCTCTTGCTTTCCGACTATCACCTCATCATCCAGCCGAATGGCGGCATCGACAATCCCGACGCGATGATCGGCACCGGCCCCTACAAGGTGTCGAGCTTCGAACCCGGCGTTCGCGCTACCTTCGAGCGCAACGCCGACGATTGGCGCACCGACCGCGGCTATGTGGATTCGGTGGAACTGATCGCCATGAACGATGCGACCGCCCGCATCGCCGCGCTCTCCTCCGGCCAGGTGCACTTCATCAACCGTGTCGATCCGAAGACGGTCAACCTGTTGAAGAGGGCGCCGACGGTCGAGATCCTCAACACGTCGGGCCGCGGCCATTACGTGTTCATCATGCATTGCAACACCGCGCCGTTCGACAACAACGACCTGCGCATGGCGTTGAAATACGCGATGGACCGCGAGACCATGGTTGAGCGCATTCTCGGCGGCTACGGCAAGGTCGGCAACGACTTCCCGATCAACGAGACCTATGCCCTCTTCCCCGAGGGCATCGAGCAGCGCGCCTATGACCCGGACAAGGCGGCCTTCCACTACAAGAAGTCCGGCCACAGTGGCCCGGTTCTTCTGCGCACCTCCGACGTCGCCTTCCCGGGCGCGGTCGACGCGGCCGTGCTCTACCAGGAAAGCGCCAAGAAGGCGGGCATCGAGATCGAGGTCAAGCGCGAGCCGGGCGACGGCTATTGGACGAACGTCTGGAACGTGCAGCCCTTCTCGACCTCCTACTGGGGCGGCCGTCCGACCCAGGACCAGATGTACTCGACCGCCTATCTGTCGACTGCCGACTGGAACGACACCCGCTTCATGCGTGCGGATTTCGACAAGATCCTGCTCGAGGCCCGCTCCGAGCTCGACGAAGCCAAGCGCAAGGAGATGTATCGCACCATGGCGATGATGGTGCGCGACGAAGGCGGCCTGATCCTGCCGATGTTCAACGACTTCGTGAACGCCGCCACCAAGCAGGTGAAGGGCTACGTGCACGATATCGGCAACGACATGTCGAACGGCTATGTCGCGACCCGAGTGTGGCTGGACGCATGATGATGGAAAGCGGACCGCTCACTGGTCCGGTTCCGACGGATGGGACCGCGGATGCATCGCATCCGCGGTCTGCCGAACCTACCGGAGTACCAGCAAAACCCAACCCTGCCGCCAATGGTGAAATCGCCGGCACCTTCTGGCGGCGCTTCACCTTCCGCCGCCCTCTCGCGGCGCTGATCCTGCAGCGCCTCGGCTTGAGCGTCGGCCTGCTCTTCGCCGTATCGCTGATGATCTTCGGCGGCATCGAGGCGCTTCCCGGCGACTTCGCCACCACCTATCTCGGCCAGTCGGCAACGCCGCAGGCGGTCGAAAACATCCGCAAGGACCTTGGCCTCGACAAGCCCTGGACCGAGCGCTACGTCTCCTGGCTCGGCGGCGCGATCCAGGGCGATTTCGGCACCTCCTGGGCGAGCAAGAACTCGGTCGGCGAACAAATCTCCAAGCGCCTCGGCAACTCGCTGTTCCTCGCCTTTTTTGCAGCACTCATATCCGTGCCGCTTGCCGTTGGTCTCGGCATGCTGGCGGTGCAGTTCCGCAACAGGCTGCCCGACAAGATCATCAACGTCATCTCGCTCGCGGCCATCTCGCTGCCGGAGTTCTTCGTCGGCTATTTGCTGATCATGTTCTTCGCCGTCAAATTCGGCATCGCGACCTTCCCCGCGACCGTCTATGACAGCATGAGCTTCACCGAACGGCTTTCGGCGATCGCGCTTCCCGTCGCGACCCTCGTTCTCGTCGTGCTCGCCCATATGATGCGCATGACCCGGGCGGCGATCCTCAACGTCATGTCGTCGGCCTATGTCGAGACGGCGGAGTTGAAGGGGCTCAGCATGTTCCGCATCATCGCGCGGCACGCAGCCCCCAATGCGGTGGCGCCCGTCATCAACGTCATCGCGCTCAACCTCGCCTATCTCGTCGTCGGCGTGGTCGTGGTCGAAGTCGTCTTCGTCTATCCCGGCATGGGGCAATACATGGTGGATGCGGTGACCGTGCGCGACATGCCGGTCGTCCAGGCCTGCGGCCTGATCTTCGCGGCCTTCTACATCTTCCTCAACATGGCGGCCGACATTCTCGCCATCATCGCCAATCCGAGACTGAGGCACCCGCGATGAACCTGAGATCCATCCCCTTGAGCGCCTGGATCGGCATCGCCGGCATCGCGATTGCGATCTTCTGTGCCGTCTTCGCACCGCTCATAGCCCCCTTCGGCGAGCGCGACGTGGTCGGCGACATCTGGCTTCCCGCCGGCGGCGACTTCCTGCTCGGCACCGACAATCTCGGCCGCGACCTGCTCTCGCGTCTGATCTACGGCGCCCGCACCACCATCTTCGTGGCGCTGGCAGCAACCGTGCTCTCCTTCTCGCTGGGCATGCTCCTGAGCTTTACGGCGGCCGTCGTCGGCGGTTTCACCGATCAGCTCTTCTCCCGCTTCAACGACCTGATGATGGCGATCCCGACGCTGATCTTCGCCCTCGTCGTGCTCGCCGTGCTGCCGCAGCATCTGTGGATCCTGATCCTCGTCATGGCGGTGCTCGATTCCACCCGCGTCTTCCGCATCGGCCGTGCCGTTGCGCTCGATGTCGCGGTCATGGAGTTCGTCGAGGCCGCAAGGCTGCGCGGCGAAGGCTCGCTCTGGATCATCTTCCGCGAGATCCTGCCGAACACGCTGTCGCCGCTCTTGGCCGAGTTCGGCCTGCGCTTCGCGTTCTCGATCCTGTTCCTCTCCACCCTCTCCTTCCTCGGCCTCGGCATCCAGCCGCCGGCCGCCGACTGGGGCGGCATGGTCAAGGACAACAAGGACGGCATCATCTTCGGCATCTCGGCGGCGCTGATCCCGGGGGCAGCGATCGCCACGCTCGCGATCTGCGTCAACCTCGTGGTCGACTGGCTGATGAAACGAACCTCCAGCCTCAAGGGAGGACGCGGCGATGCCTGAACTGCTCTCCGTCAAGAACCTCAAGATCGAAGCGACCAGCTACCCGCCGGGCGAACCGCCCAAGGTCGTCACCCTCGTCGAGGGCGTGTCCTTCGATGTCGCGAAGGGCAAGGTGCTGGGCCTCATCGGCGAATCCGGCGCCGGCAAGTCGACGATCGGCCTTTCGGCGCTCGCCTATGGCCGCGGCGGCGTGCGTATCACCGGCGGCCAGGTCCTGCTCGAAGGCCAGGACATCCTGACGCTCGAAAAGAACGGCATCCGTTCGATCCGCGGCGCCCGCGTCTGCTACGTCGCGCAATCGGCCGCCGCCGCCTTCAACCCGGCCCACCGGCTCGGCGACCAGGTGATCGAGGCGTCGCTCCGCCACGGCATCATGAGCCGTGAGGAGGCAAAGAAGCGGGCGCTCTATCTCTTCCGGGTGCTGGGCCTGCCCAATCCGGAAACCTTCGGCGACCGCTATCCGCACCAGGTCTCCGGCGGCCAGCTCCAGCGCGCCATGACCGCCATGGCGCTCTGCCCCAATCCGGAACTGATCGTCTTCGACGAGCCGACGACCGCACTCGACGTCACGACCCAGATCGACGTTCTGGCAGCAATCAAGCACGCGATCGAGGAGACGCATACGGCCGCGCTCTACATCACCCACGATCTCGCGGTGGTCGCCCAGATCTCCGACGACATCATGGTGCTGCGACACGGCAAGACCGTCGAATACGGCACGACCAAACAGGTGATCGAGGCGCCGCGGGAAGACTACACCCGTGCGCTCGTCAGCGTGCGGCAAACCAAGCGCGACGAGGCAACCGACCAGACCGGAGCGCAGTTGAAGATCGAGCATATCAGCGCCGGCTATGCCAATGGCTTCAAGGTGCTGCACGATGTCTCGATGCACCTGCCGAAAGGGCAGACGCTGGCGATCGTCGGCGAAAGCGGCTCGGGCAAATCCACCCTTGCCCGCGTCATCACCGGCCTCTTGCCGCCGACCGAGGGGCGCATCTCCTTCGAGGGCAAGGAACTGCCGCGCGCCCTGAAGGGCCGCAGCAATGACGAGCTCCGGCGCATCCAGATGATCTACCAGATGGCCGACACGGCGATGAACCCGCGCCAGACGGTGCGCGACATCGTCGGCCGGCCGCTCTCCTTCTATTTCGGCATGCGCGGCCAGAAGAAGACGGAGCGGGTCAAGGAGCTCTTGGACCAGATCGAGATGGGCAGTCGCTTCCTCGATCGCTATCCGGCCGAACTTTCCGGCGGGCAGAAGCAGCGCGTGGCTATCGCTCGCGCCTTGGCCGCCAAACCGGAGCTCATCCTCTGCGACGAGCCAACCTCGGCTCTCGATCCGCTTGTGGCCGAAGGCATCCTGAACCTGCTCTTGAAGCTTCAGGAGGAAACCGCTGTTTCCTATGTCTTCATCACCCACGACATCGCCATCGTCCGGGCGATCGCCGACAGCGTTGCGGTCATGCACCGCGGCCGCCTCGTACGCTTCGGGCCGAAGTCGAAAGTGCTGTCGCCACCCTTCGACGACTATACCGACCTGCTTTTGAAGTCGGTTCCGGAGATGGAGATCGGCTGGTTGGAGCGCGTCCTGAAGACGCGAAGGATGGAAAGCGCCGGAAACTGACGCGGCGCCGGAAAACATGCGTGCCCGTCGTGGAGCGCAACTTGAAGGGAAGCCGCCCGCGCACAGGCGTTCGGCTTCCCTGCCCCCAATGCCGCGTCTCGACGCGACGGGCGCATTCACGCTTCGCGTGGGCTCGCGTCAATGCTCCCAGAAATGCTTCTTGATCTCCACATCGACCTGCTTTTCTGTCAGGCCGATGTCATCGATCAGCTCCGGCGCATCGGCCGCCATTTGGGCAAGCTGATCGCGGTAGTGCTGGCGATCGTCCCACATGGCAAAGAGACGCTTCGGGTGAAACCACTTGGCGATGCGGCCGTCGCCGGGCTCGGACGTCTGCTCGACGTCCTCGGATACGGCGTGGTAGAAGTCGGACATGCCTGACAGAAGCTTGCTCATGGTCGTCCTCCCACGTGATGTTCAGCGCAAACTCTAGCCTCATAGAGCTATGCGGCAATCGCACATGTGCGGTGTTTTGCTTCCAGCATTTGTAGTATTTTGCTGGAGCCGCAGCAGAACGAACCGGTAGAACGGCAAGGAGGAGGCAGGTATGGCCCGCATCCTGACGCCTCGTTTTGTGCCTGCGGTCCTGTCGGATCGCGAGCGTGCGGTTGCCGAACGCTTTGCCGCCGGCCTGACCTATCGCCAGATCGGCGAAGCGCTCTGCATTGCGCCCTCGACCGTGCGCAGCCATCTCGCGGCGATCTACGGCAAGCTCGGCGTTCGCAACAAGATCGAGCTGGCGTCGGAGATAGCCCGGCCAGCGGAGGGAACGACCGCGGCTGCGACGGAGCAAGGACCACCGGTGCTCGCCCTGTTCCCGATCGAAAGCCTCAACGAGGAGCAGCGCTGGCGTCGGTTTGCCGATGGCCTTTCGTCGGATATCTGCGTTGATCTCGCACGCTATGCGGACCTGCCCGTCATCGGCTTTCACACCATGAAGCTGCTTGGCAACCATCCAGAGAACTACGATGACCACGTCCAGGCCGTCGGCGCGACCTACGCGGTGACGGGCCAGGTGCGCGCAGACGACCGGCAGGTGCGGCTGACGATCCAGCTCTCGGAAACGCGCTCCGGTCTGACGCTCTGGAGCGAACGCTATGACCGGCCGATCGGAGACATACTCGCGCTTCAGGACAATTTGACCGAGAGCGTTGTCAACGCGCTGGCAGGATGCTTCGGCAAGCTGGCCGCGCTCGTACGTAGCGCCAGCCGCAAGAAGACACGCTCGAACCTGCACTCCTACGATTATTATCTTCTCGGCGTCGAGCAGCTCAACCGGTTCAGCGCGGAGGGAAACGCCGCGGCAATTGAGCTTCTCACGCGGTCGCTCCAGTTGGACCCCGCACGGGTAAGGGCCTGGATCGAACTGGCCTACGCCTATTCCGTCCAGGCCTGCAACGGCTATGGCGTCGACCTAGCCACGACCATCGGGAACTGGCGATCGGCGATAGAACAGGCCCTGCGGCTCGATCCGACGAACCCCTTCGCCCACACCTGCCTTGGCGATCTCAAGGCATGCCTGGGCGATCTCAAAGGCGCGGCCGACGCCCAGGCAATGGCGCTCCAGCACGGCAAACACAGTGCCGACACGCTGGCGCTGCTGGCCGGAAGCAAGGCTTTGGTGGCTGGAGACCCGGACGAAGCGATGGCGCTGATCGAGAAGGCGCTGTCCCTCAATCCCCTGGCGCCGCCCTGGTATTACGGCATGCTCGGCCGCGCCCTCTTCGTCACCGGACGCCACGCGGAGAGCCTTTCGGCGCTGGAACACAGTTCACAGGAATCGCCGAATACCCTCATGTTCCAGGCGATGGCCCAGGCTTTTGTCGGGCAATCATCCGAAGCGGCGAGCACCGCGCTGAGGCTTAAGACCGAGTTCCCGCTTTTCTCGGTCGAACGGTTCATCGCCGGCTATCCGGTCACCAACCCTCCGGCGCTGCAAGCAGTTCAGGAAGGATCCCGGCTGGCGATGTTCGACTAGAACGCCGTGCGTTCAACTGAACGCACGCCGCCGCTCGGCTCTGGCAACTGTGTGCTCCGTTACCTCTGCCGGCAGTCGACATCGCCCAGGCGTTGCGCCGCCTCGCCTTCAAAGGTCACCGTCGCCTCGCCCTTTGCCGAGCAATCGCCCGTGGCGCCGCTTCCGGCGCGGAAATGCACGACCGGCTGGCCCTCGATCATGATGCTCGGCACCACCTCGTAAAGTTCCGGCGGGCAATTGGCGACGTCGGAGAGCCTAAGCGCCGGCTGGCCGCCGATCATGACGCTGGAGGCGCCCGAAAGCGCACAGGACGGGATCGGCGCCCGCGCCTCCTCGGCCATCGCCGACGGAGCCGGCAGAGCGGACGAAAGGCAGGCGATGACGGCCACTGCAGATTTCATGATCCCTCCTCCATGGATCCGCGTCGGCGAAACCTATCACAAGGCCGCGCCCCCGCCTCAATATTCGGTGGGCACGGTCAAGAGCTCGGCATCGGGCGTATCGAGAAAGGCGCGGACGGTCTGGGGCATATGGCGCGAGCCGAAGGAAAGCACGCCGCAACGCGAGAGCATCTGGCGCAGGTCCGGCTGCTGGCCGAGAGAGCGCCAGATCATGCGCGAGGCATAGGGCAGGTTCTCCTTGCGCCAGGAGACCCCCATGGTGGTGCCGCGCAGATAGACCCGCTGGTGCACTTCGAACGGAAGAAGGATCGTCTGCGCCAGCATCGGCTCCCGCCCGATGCTGCGCTCGGCGATGAAGATGCGGTTTCGCCAGAAGGTGACGAGCCCCACATATTTCGAGAATTGCTGGATCTCGTTTATCGGATCGCGGATGCGCTCGATCGACTTCACCCGGATCGAGCCCGCCTCCTCGTAGATCCGGGCCGAGGAGCAGACGACGAGCCCCGGCCAGGACGGCGAGACGTGATAGGTCTGATAGTAGCCGATGTGACGCCGGAGACCGACGATATCGCCCGGAAAACCTTCGAGCAGCAGGCCGGCATCCGAGCGATCACGGTCTGGCCGCACCATCCGGGCCTCGAACTGTTTCGGGGTAAGCGAAAAGTCTTCGGCGGCAAGCCCGAAGAAGCGGGCGATGCGCGCGACATTGTGCGGCGACGGCCGCGCCTCGCCGCCGATATAGCGGTTGAATTGCTGCCGGTTGATGCCGATCTCGCGGCAGATCTGCGAAATCGAACGCCTGGTTGCGCAGGCAAAACGCAGATTGGCCGAGAAGATTTCGATGTCCTGCACGCCACTCCCCCAAACATATGCTCCCGTCGCGCCGGCCGCTGCGGCCCGGAGCAGTCGAGAGATAGCGTAAAAGAGCGTAAATCAGCGTCAAGTCGCGAAATTGTGCACGACCCCGCAGGCGCTAGGTTTTCCCCACAGCGCCACGCGTCTTGAAACGCGCGTAGATCGCTGCAGCACCTTGATCTGCTGCATGTTTTTCCCTTCCATCGGCGACGATTGAAGGGACATGCGGGAGAAACATCATACAAAAAGGGAACCTGGAAATGACCGACTTCACGAAGCGACCCGACGGCCTTCTTGTCCCGGCTGGCCTTGCCGCGGCTGGCATCAGCCGGCGCGGCTTTCTGGCCGGCACCGCCGTGCTTGGCCTTGCGGCCGGACTTGGCGGCACGCTGACGGCCAAGGACGCGCGTGCCGAGGAGCCGAAGCGCGGCGGCCACCTGAAGCTCGGTCTCAAGGGCGGTGCCACCACCGATTCGCTCGACCCCGCCGCCTATAGCGGTTCGGTCTCCTTCGTCATCGGTCACCTCTGGGGCGACACGCTGGTCGAATCCGATCCGAAGACCGGCGCGCCGCTGCCGGCACTTGCCGAATCCTGGGAGCCCTCGGCCGATGCGTCCGAGTGGACCTTCAAGATCCGCAGCGATGTCAGCTTCCATGACGGCAGCAAGCTGACCGTGGCCGACGTCGTCGCCACGCTGAAGCGCCATGCGGACGAAGGCTCGAAGTCCGGCGCCCTCGGGCTGATGCGCTCGATCAAGACGATCGAGGAAAAGGCCGGCGCACTGGTGCTGACGCTGACCGAAGGCAATGCCGACCTGCCGCTGCTGCTGACCGACTATCACCTGATCATCCAGCCGAAGGGCGGCGTCGACAATCCGGCCTCGCCGATCGGCACCGGTCCTTACAAGCTTTCAAGCTACGAGGCCGGACTGCGCGCCACCTTCGAGAAGAACGCCGATGACTGGCGCTCCGACCGCGGCTTCGTCGATTCGGTCGAGATCATCGTGATGAACGACACGACGGCGCGCATCGCGGCGCTTTCCTCGGGCCAGGTCCACTTCATCAACAACATCGACCCGAAGACCGTGCCTCTCCTGAAGCGGGCGCCGCGCGTCGAGATCCTGCGCACCGCCGGCAAGGGCTTCTACAGCTTCCTGATGCATTGCGACACCGCCCCCTTCGACAACAACGATCTGAGGCTTGCGCTGAAATATGCGGTCGACCGCCAGGCGATCCTCGACCGGGTTCTCGGCGGCTTCGGCACGCTCGGCAACGACTATCCCGTCAACGGCAACTACGCGCTGGCGCCCGAAGGCATCGAGCAGCGGGCCTATGACCCCGACAAGGCCGCCTTCCACTTCAAGAAGTCCGGCCACGACCGGCCGATCCTTCTGCGCACCTCCGACGCCGCCTTCCCCGGCGCTGCCGATGCTGCGGTCCTCTTCCAGGAAAGTGCCAAGAAGGCCGGCATCGAAATCGAAGTGCGCCGCGAACCGGAGGACGGCTACTGGACGAACGTCTGGAACGTCCAGCCCTTCTGCGCCTCCTATTGGGGCGGCCGGCCGACACAGGATGCGCGCTATTCCACCTCGTATCTCTCGACTGCCGAATGGAACGACACGCGCTTCAAGCGCGCGGATTTCGACAAGCTCCTGCTCCAGGCCCGCTCCGAGCTCGACGAGACCAGGCGCAAGGAGATGTACCGCACCATGGCGATGACGGTGCGCGACGAAGGCGGCCTGATCCTGCCCGTCTTCAACGACTATGTGAACGCCGCCTCGGCCTCGCTGAAGGGCTTCGTCGATGACATCGGCAACGATCTTTCCAACGGTTACGTCGCCAGCCGCGTCTGGTTCGACAGCTAAGCAATTCCAGCGAAAGTGCAACGCGGTTTCGCGTCAGGAATTGCGAAAAGCAATGGAGCAATTCCAGTGAAAATGGGGCGCGCTTTCGCGTCCCGAATTGCCCGAGAGAACGAACGAAGAGATAGTTAGAACGACATGTCCGAACGTGAATTCACCTTGATCGAGAACGAATGGATCCGGCTGAAGGACGGCACCCGGCTCGCCGCCCGCATCTGGATGCCCGCCGGCGCCGAAGCCGATCCGGTACCGGCCGTGCTTGAATACCTGCCCTATCGCAAACAGGGCGGCACGAGCCTGCGCGACGAATCCACCTATCCGGTCTTCGCGGCCGCCGGCATTGCCGGGGTGCGCGTCGATATCCGCGGCTGCGGCGAAAGCGATGGTGTCATCGACGGCGAATATACGCCGCGCGAACTTGCCGACGGCTGCGAGATCATCGAATGGATCGCCGCGCAGCCCTGGTCCAACGGCAAGGTCGGCATGATGGGCATCTCCTGGGGCGGCTTCAATTGCCTGCAGGTCGCCGCCCTCAAGCCGCCGGCGCTGAAGGCCGTCATCTCCATCGCCTCGACGGTCGACCGTTACAACGACGATATCCACTACAAGAACGGCTGCCACCTCTCGGCCCAGCTTTCCTGGGCAGCGACCATGCTCGGCTACCAGTCGCGCTCGCCGGACCCCGCAATCGTCGGCGACCGCTGGAAGGAAATGTGGCTGGAGCGGCTGGAGAACGAGCCCTTCTTCATGGAGGAATGGCTGGAACACCAGCGCCGCGACGCCTTCTGGCAGCACGGCTCGATTTCGGACGATTTCGGAAGCGTCGAGATCCCGGCGCTCGTCATTGCCGGCTGGGCCGACGGCTACCGCAACACGCCGCTGAAGGCGGTCGAGGGTCTCGGCGACAAGGCGAAGGCGCTGATCGGCCCCTGGGTACACAAGTATCCGCATTTCGCCTTCCCGAAGCCGCGCGCCGATTTCCATGGCGAGGCGATCCGCTGGTGGAACCGCTGGCTGCGCGACGAGAAGAACGGCGCCGAGGATGGGCCGCAGGTGCGCGCCTATCTTCTCGACGGTCCGCGCCCGTCGCTCAGGCGCGACAGCGATCCCGGCCGCTGGGTGGCGAAGAATGCCTGGGCGTCTCCGGAAATGCAGCTTTTCGGCATCGCCCATGACGGCCGGCTGACGCCTTCGGCCGGCGGCACCGGCATCGGCGAGATCTACCTGAAATCGCCGCTCGATACCGGCACGGCCTCCGGCGAATATTTCACGCTGAAGCCCGACGCCGAAATGGCCGGCGACCAGCGCATCGACGATGCCGGTTCGCTCACCTTCGAGACGGCACCGCTGCTCGAAGCCGCCGACTATCTCGGTCAGCCGACGCTGACGGTCGAGGTCACCTGCCAGGCGGCAACCGCCAATCTCGCCGTCCGCCTCGTCGATGTGCATCCGGATGGAGCCGCGACCCGCGTCGCCTTCGGCGTGCTCAACCTGGCGCATCGCGACGGCAACGCCCAGCCGCGGCCGATGGAGCCGGGCCGCAAGACGCGGATCACGCTGGTGCTCGACGCCTGCGGCTATCGCTTCCGCGCCGGCAACCGTATTCGCGTGTCGCTCTCCACCTCCTATTGGCCGTTGATCCTGCCATCGCCCACGGATCCGGGCCTGACGATCGATACATCAAGCCTGTCGCTGGCGCTGCCCCTGCTCGGTGCACACAAGGAGATTGTCGTGCCCGAGCCGGCAAACCCGGACCCGCTGCCGAAGTACCGCGAACTGACGCGCGGCAGCACCAGCCGGACGGTCGAGCGCGACATGACCCACGGCATGACGCACTACCGGATCTACGAGGACACCGGCCTTTCCGAACATCCGGATACGGGCCTCGCCACCCAGGACATCCGCGACGAAACCTGGTCGATCGCGCCTGACGATCCGCTGTCGATGATCGGAACCTCGACCTGGACCTGCGTCGCCAGGCGTGAGGGCTGGTCGGTGCGGACGGTTTCGACTTCGACGCTCCATTGCACGGAGAGCGAATGGATTACAGAAGCCGAGGTCGTCGCCTATGAGGGCGGGACCCAGATCTTCGAGAAGCACTTCAAGAAGCGGATCCGCCGCGATCTCATGTAGAACGCGCAGGGGAAGAGGCGTGCGGTGGGTCGCCGCCGCGTCCGGTTTCCAGCCGCCTGCTTGACACCACCGCAAAAGCATTGTACCGATCGGTAAACAATTTACTGATCGGTATAATCATGCGTCGTTTCTTCTTTCGTCATCAGCCTCCCGTTCACATCTCCCGCGGCCTGATCGCCGGCATCGGCGGCCTTGTTGCCATCGCCGCCGTCGGCGCGCTCACCAATCTCGTCGGCCATCCCCTGCTGATGGCGCCGTTCGGGGCGAGCTGCGTGCTGATCTTCTCCGTCGCCGCCAGCCCGCTGTCGCAGCCGGCCAACGTCGTCGGCGGCCATTTCGTCGCCACCCTCGTCGGTCTCGTTCTGAGGACTGTCTCCCCCAACGAATGGTGGGCGGTGGCGATCGCCGTCGGCGCGGCGATCGCGCTGATGGCGGCGCTGCGCATCACCCACCCGCCGGCCGGCGCCAATCCCCTCGTCGTCTTCTCGGCCGATCCCGGTTTCGAGTTCCTGCTCTTCCCGGTGCTGACCGGCTCGCTGATCCTCGTCGCCGTCGGCGCGCTGTTCCACCGCTTCGCCAAGGTCGAATATCCGCTGGTGAGGAAACCGGCATGAGCCGCGTTGTCGCCGAACGCCGGGACGTCATCGCCATGCTGGCCGAGATCTTCCGCGAGCATGGTTATGACGGCGCGAGCCTCAGCCTGATCACCGAGAAGACCGGCCTCGGCAAAGGCAGCCTCTACCACTTCTTCCCCCGCGGGAAGGAGGAGATGGCCGAAGCCGTGCTTGGCGACATCGCCGCCTGGTTCCGCACCCACATCTTCGACGCGCTGCGCAACACGGAAAATGCCGAGCAGGCGCTGGAGGTGATGTTTGCCGCGGTCGATAGCTACTTCCGCCAGGGCCGCAGGCTCTGCCTGATGGGAGTGATCGCGGCCAGCGGCGCCCATGACCGCTTCGCGCGCGAACTCAACGGCTATTTCTCCGACTGGCGCGCCGACCTCGCCGTCACGCTCGAGCGCAACGGCACCCCTAGGGCCGAGTGCGCAGCGCTTGCCGAGGAGATCATCGGCGGCATTCAGGGTGCGCTGATCCTCGCTCGAAGTCTCGACGACCCCGGAGCTTTCGGCCGAGTGCTCGCTCGGCTGCAGACCCGGTGCCTGCCTTATCGTGAAAAGCGAGATACGAGCGGGTAGCCGCCCGCGTATCGCCCGTTCGCATCAATTGACAAAAATCAGATCGCCGCTTGAGCCTGCCTTGACAAACGCCTCCGTGCCCGCATATTAACCGATAAGTTAAATAACTCTAAGGTTAAAGACTGGGTGCATTGGGGCGCCCAGCGAGGAGGATTCATGCCAGCGGCGACCGCGAACGCAAGACGCAAGGAAATCGGCCTGGAAATCGTGCGCGACTTCGAAGCGCCTGCGAGCCTCGTCTTCAAGGTCTGGTCGACGCCCGAGCACATGCTGCGCTGGTGGGGACCGCGTGATTTCACCCCGCATTCGGTCAACTTGGACTTCCGTCCGGGCGGCGCATGGCGCGCCTGCATCCGCTCGCCCGAAGGCCGCGACTACTGGATGGGCGGTGTCTATCGCGAAGTGCGGGAGCCGGAGAAGCTCGTCTTCACCTTCGCATGGGACGAAGAGGGCGAGCCCGGCAGCGATACGCTCGTTACCGTTTCCTTTGCCGATATCGGCGGCAAGACCCGGCTGGTCTTCCAGCAAACACCATTCGAGACCGTCGAAGAGCGCGACTCGCACCAGGAAGGCTGGGGCGAGTGCCTCGACAGGCTCAGGGACTATGTCGAACACATCTGAGATCGCGCAAGACGCAAGCGGGCTCGGCCTGAAGGCAACCCGGTGCGAATGGATCGGGCTGGCCAAGGCGGGCGATGGCGACACGGGCGGCGACCTGGCGCTCGTCGATAAGGCGACGCCATCGGGCAACGTCGGATAACGCGCCGCGGCATCGATACGAAAGCAATGCTGCGCCCACCGGCGCCGGCCACCCAGCCGGCGAACGAGGCCGTACGCCCAACCTCAGGGAGGAAGTGATGAAAAAGCTCTATCGCGGCAGCTGCCATTGCGGCGCCGTCACCTTCGCGTGCCAGCTCGATCTCGCCGAGGGCATCCGCCGCTGCAATTGCTCCTTCTGCGCCAAGACACGGATGCAGAAAGCGTTTGCCCTTCGAGAGGAATTCGAGATCACCGCCGGCAAGGACAGGCTCTCGACCTATCGCGCCGAAAACTCCAACTGGCGCGAGGGCGACGTCGATCACTATTTCTGCAGCCGTTGCGGCGTCAGGCCTTTCTCGCGCGGCTATCTCGAGGATTTCCTCGGGCATTTCTACGCGGTCAACGTCGCCTGCCTGGATGGCGTCAGCGACGCGGAACTCGGCGAAGCGCCACTGATCTACGAGAACGGCCGTGCCGACGACTATTTCAAACCGCCGGCCGACACGCGCTTCATGTGACGGTGCCCGTCTCGAAACAGGCGCAGGGACATCAGGCGATCGTGAGTGCGCGCAACGCCGCGAGCGCCCGCTCCGCATCCGCCTCCGGCACGAAGATATGATCATGATAATAGGCCGCGATCACGTTGGCGCTGATGCCTTCGCGCGTCAGCGCCGCCGAGACGGCCGCAGTCAGGCCGACGGCTTCCAGCGCCGAATGCACGTTGAGCGTGATGCGCCGAAGCAGCGGACCGTAGTCGAGCCCCGCCTCGTCCGCATCGCTGCGGGCAAGCACCAGCGTCAACCCTTCATCCTCGCGATAGGTGGCCAGCGGCTCCAGCGCCTGATAGCGCGCAACATCGCGATAGGCGACCGTGCAATAGACGTAGGTCTGCGGAAACAGCACCGGGCTCATCGTCGCCAGCAGCTTCGCGAGATCCGTTTCTCCGGCCATGACGTTCCCCTGTATCGAACCGCTTCTTCGAATGAACTGGTAGCGGATCGTCACGTTGGCGTGAAGCACGCGATCGCGATTTGACCATTGTCATTCCCGTGAAAACATGAGGTCATCAAGCGCCGGAAGCGGAAACCAGGTGGCGGAGAAGATGAAAATGGTGACTTACAGTCAATCGAGACACATCTCTCGCGGACTCGTAATGCGGGCTGCCGCCTTCGCCGCGCTGCTGGCGTCGGCGCCGATCGCCGCCGCCCAGGAACCGGCCGTGGTCATCCCGCCGCCCTCGCTCGATGAGAAGATCTCCGGAACGACGGAGATCGCCGTCTTCGCCGGCGGCTGCTTCTGGGGCGTGCAGGGCGTCTTCCAGCATGTCAAAGGCGTCAGAAACGCTGTCTCCGGCTATTCCGGCGGCAGCCGCGAGACCGCCGATTACGAGACGGTGAGCGGCGGCAAGACCGGCCACGCGGAATCGGTGGAAGTGACCTACGACCCGCGTGAGGTGACCTATGGGCGGCTGCTACAGGTCTTCTTCTCCGTCGCCCACAATCCGACGCAGCTCAACTATCAGGGGCCCGATCATGGCACCCAGTATCGATCGGCCGTCTTCACCGTTACCGCCGAGCAGAAGCACATCGCCGATGCCTATATTGCCGAGCTCGCCAAGTCAGGCGCGTTCCCGGCAAGGATCGTCACGGAGGTCACGCCGTTCAAGGGCTTCTACGCCGCCGAGGACTATCACCAGGACTTCCTGACGCGGAACCCGACGCATCCCTACATCGTCTATAACGACCTGCCCAAGATCGAGAACCTGCGGGCGCTCTTCCCACAGGCCTTCCGGGCAGATCCGGCGCTGGTGTTCAAGGCGAAGAGCTGAGCATTCCACAAGAACCGTGTAGCGGCCGCAAATGCGTCGTACCAGATCGCGGCGTCAGCGGGTACCGACGAGAACCGCAACCCCCTCGGCCAGCCGCCGGAACCCTTCGCGCGCGCCCTCGCTCATGTGCCGCGCCCTGAGCCAGGCATGGATCATCTGCGGCTCTTCGCGGAAGGTCACGTTCACGCCCGCCGCGGCGAGGCGCCCGGCATAGATGCGGGCGTCGTCGCGCAAGGGGTCGAAGAAGGCACCGGTGATATAGGCGGGTGGCAAGCCCGAGAGATCCTGTTCCTCCAAGGGCGCGGCGAACGGATTGTCGGCGGGCGCCTGCAGGATCTTGCGATAGTAGATCGTGTCGGCGGTCGTCAGCCCCGGCGCCTCGGCCATTTCCACATAGGAGCCGGAGATCAGATCGCCGCCGAGCCCCGGATAGATCAGCACCTGGCCGACGATGCCGGTGAGCCCTTCCGCCCGAGCCTTGAGCACGATGCCTGCCGTGAGATTGCCGCCGGCGCTGTCGCCGGCAACGACAACCGGGCGGCCGTCGGACAGCAATTCCTTCAGCACCGCGTAGCAATCGTCGAAAGCGGCGGGCCAGACATGCTCCGGCGCCAGGCGGTAGTCGACCGACACCAGCTCGGCCCGAGCAAAATCCGCAAGCTCGGCGCAGATCGCATCGTGGCTGTCGAGCGAGCCGACGACGAAGCCGCCGCCGTGAATGTAATAGATGCGCGTCTCGGCCGAGACCGTCGCCGGGCGGTAGCGCCGGATCGGGATGCGGCCGTCGACGAGCGTGTCCTCGCGGGTGAGACCGCCCGGGCTCAGCGCATCGAATTCGGCGCAGAGCGCATCATACCATTTGCGCTGCTGCTCGATCGAGGCATCGACCGCGTCGGCGGGATAGAAGTCCTCGCAGCGGCGGTGAAAGGCGAGTATCCCCTCCTCCGTCGGCATCGGCCGCTTGGTCGCCTGGTCCACGTCATCCTCCACTGATCCCGCTCTTGCGCGCAAGCTTATCACCGCCGCCCCCGCTCCCTGTCCGAAAACCGACATGGCTGGAAAAAATGACCAGTCGATCCGCTTACGTTTCGCCGCTTGCCAGCGCCGCCCCGCAGCTATTAACTCGCGCCATGGCCTTCACGTTTCGACAGTTGCAGTATTTCGTCGCCGTCGCCGAACAGGGTTCGATCACCCGCGCGGCGCAGAACCTTTCGATCTCGCAATCCTCGATCACCGAGGCGATCAAGGAGCTCGAAGGCGATCTCGGCGTCGAGCTCTTCGATCGGCATCCGCGCGGCCTGTCGATCACCCACAATGGCCACCAGTTCCTGCGCCACGCCACCAAGATCCTCGCCAATGTCTCGGACGCCAGGCGCAGCTTTTCCGAGAGCCGGGAGGAGACCGGCGGCAAGCTCAATCTCGGCGTCACCTCGCTCGTTGCCGGTTATGTGCTTTCCGATCTGCTCGCCCGCTATCGCCGCGCCTGCCCCGGCGTAGAGGTCAGCGCCATCGAGGACAACGGCTCCTATCTCGAACATCTCCTGATCGGCGGCGAGCTCGATGTCGCCGTCATGGTCATCTCCAACCTGCGCGACCGCATGGCGCTGCAGGCGGAAATCCTCGAAACCTCGCCCTATCGCCTGTGGCTGCCGATCGGCCATCCGCTGGTCAGCGCCGACATCATCTCCGTCGGCGATATCGCCAGGGAGCCGCTGATCATGCTGACGGTCGATGAAATCGAGGAGAATACCGGCAAGCTCCTGACGGCACTCGGCGCCCGCCCGCATGTGGCCTTCCGCACCCGTTCGGTGGAAGCGGTGCGCAGCCTAGTCGCGACCGGCGCCGGTATCGCGCTGCTGCCCGATCTCGTCTACCGCCCCTGGTCGCTGGAAGGCGACCGCATCGAAAGCCGCGACGTCTCGGGCGCGCTCCCGGTGGTGCAGGTCGGCATGGTCTGGCGCAAGGGCTCCAGCCTGCCGCAATCGGCGCGTGATTTCGTCGGCATCGCCGAGGCGCTCAGAAGCGCCCGTCCCCGGTAACCCGCTGTTCCTGCTTGGTTTCGAGCGCCCCTGATGAGATTCTATCGGAAAATCCGAAAGCGGCATTCTGATTAATGAATTTGCGAATACGGTGAAACCAAGGCACGCTTCATCCTGGGAACGAAGCCGCAAAACGCGGCTCAAAACTGGGAGAATTCAGATGAAGCAGATGCTCAAATCCTGCACGGCATTGACCCTGACGCTCGGCCTTGTCGCCCCGGCCTTCGCGCAGGAGCCGCTGAAGGAACTTGGCAAGGGGGAAGGCGAACTCTCCATCGTCGCCTGGGCCGGCTACATCGAGCGCGGCGAGACCGACAAGAACTACGACTGGGTCACAAATTTCGAAAAGCAGACGGGCTGCAAGGTCAGCGTCAAGACGGCAGCGACCTCGGATGAAATGGTGGCGCTGATGAACGAAGGTGGCTTCGACCTCGTCACCGCCTCGGGCGACGCGTCGCTCCGCCTCGTCGCCGGCAAGCGCGTCCAGCCGATCAACACCGATCTCATCCCGAGCTGGAAGACGATCGACGAGCGCATGCAGAATGCGCCCTGGCACACGGTCAACGGCGTCCACTACGGCGTGCCCTATGTCTGGGGCCCGAACGTGCTGATGTACAACAAGGACGCCTTCAAGGGCGAAGCGCCGAAGAGCTGGAACGTCGTCTTCGAGGAAATGACACTTCCCGACGGCAAGTCCAACAAGGGCCGCGTCCAGGCCTATGACGGCCCGATCCATGTTGCGGACGCCGCCAACTACCTGATGAAGCACAAGCCGGAACTCGGCATCAAGGATCCCTACGAGCTCAACGAGGACCAGTACAAGGCGGCCCTCGATCTGCTTCGCACCCAGCGCACCCTCGTCGGCCGCTACTGGCACGACGCGATGATCCAGATCGACGACTTCAAGAACGAAGGCGTCGTCGCTTCCGGCTCCTGGCCGTTCCAGGTGAACCTGATGGAAGCCGAGAAGCTGCCGATCGCCTCGACCATTCCGGAAGAAGGCGTGACCGGGTGGGCGGATACCACCATGCTGCATGCCGAGAGCCAGCATCCGAACTGCGCCTATATGTGGATGGAGCACTCGCTGTCGCCGAAGGTCCAGGGTGACGTCTCCGCCTGGTTCGGCGCCAACCCGTCGGTCGGTGCGGCCTGCAAGGGCAACGAACTCCTGACCGATGCCGGCTGCAAGACCAATGGCTACGACGACTTCGAGAAGGTCAAGTTCTGGAAGACGCCGGTGACGAAGTGCGCAAGCCAGGGCGAATGCGTGCCCTATCACCGCTGGGTCTCCGACTATATCGGCGTAATCGGCGGCCGCTGAGCCGTCGCGACATATCGCAAGCATCGCCCCTCACCCTGGCCCTCTCCCCGCATGCGGGGAGAGGGAACGCCCCGGCCAAGCCTTGGGCGTAACCTCTGAGGCAAGACGCCCGCCACGAGTCTCCTTCGCCCCGCATGCGGGGAGAAGGTTCCCGGCAGGGCGGATGAGGGGCACACCTTCCGGAGTATCTCAATGACCACCGCCGTTCTCTTCGACAATGTTTCCCGCCACTTCGGCGCCGTGCGCGCCGTCGATGGCGTGAACCTCGAAATCGCCGAGGGCGAGTTCTTCGCCATGCTCGGCCCCTCCGGCTCGGGCAAGACGACGTGTCTCCGCCTGATGGCCGGCTTCGAGCAGCCGACCGGCGGCCATATCGAGATCTTCGGCGAAACGGCCGAGGGCGTGCCGCCCTATCGCCGCAGCGTCAACACGGTCTTCCAGGACTATGCCCTCTTCCCGCATCTCTCGATTCTCGACAACGTCGCCTATGGGCTGATGGTCAAGGGTGTTAACCGCGAGGAACGCCGCAAGGCCGCCGAGGACGCGCTCGCCATGGTCAAGCTGCCGGGTTACGGCACCCGCCGCCCCGGCCAGCTTTCCGGCGGCCAGCGCCAGCGCGTGGCGCTCGCCCGCGCGCTCGTCAACAAGCCCAAGGTGTTGCTGCTCGACGAGCCGCTCGGCGCGCTCGACCTGAAGCTCCGCGAGCAGATGCAGGAGGAATTGAAGAGCCTGCAGAAGTCGCTCGGCATCACCTTCGTCTTCGTCACCCACGACCAGGGCGAAGCGCTGTCGATGGCCGATCGCATCGCCGTCTTCAACGATGGCCGCATCCAGCAGCTCGGCCGCCCGGAAGACGTCTACAAGCAGCCGAAGACGCGGTTCGTTGCCGATTTCGTCGGCTCCTCCAACGTGCTGCCGCCAAAGCTCTGCCAGCGGCTGGGGCTGAAGACGCCCTTTGCGAGCCTCCGCCCGGAGGCGATCGCCATCGCCGCACCCGCTGACGGCGCGCTCAGCCTCTCCGGCACCGTCTCCGCCCATAGCTTCCTCGGCGCCGTCAACCGCGTCGTCGTCGATGTCGACGGCGCCCGTGTTGCCGTCGCCAGCCCTGCGGCGCTCGCCGTGCCTGCGGTCGGCAGCCCCGTCACCATCAGCTTCGCCGCTAACGAGCTGCACCCGATGGAGGACGCATGACCGCCTTTGCCGAACCCCTCGTGCTGCCTGAACGCCGCGGCCCTGCCAGCCGCCTGTCGGACTTCTTCTGGCGCCACCCACATCTGCTGCTGACGGTGCTGCTCGCCCCGCCGCTGCTCTGGCTCGGCATCGTCTATCTCGGCTCGCTCTTTGCGCTCCTGCTGCAGAGCTTCTTCTCGATCGACGATTTCTCCGGCCTGATCAATTACGAGTTCACGCTTTCGACCTATCGCCAGCTCCTCAGCGAAACCAATCTCGACATCATCCTGCGCACCGTGCTGATGGCCGCGACCGTGACCGTCGCTTCCGCCGTCATCGCTTTCCCGATTGCTTATTATGCGGCCCGCTATGCGCAGGGAAAATGGAAGGTGCTCTTCTATCTCGGCGTCATGCTGCCGCTCTGGTCGAGCTATCTGGTCAAGATCTATGCTTGGAAGCTGATCCTCGCCAAGGAAGGCATTCTCACCTGGATCTTCGAGAAGCTGCACCTCATCTGGCTGCTCGACGGCTGGCTGTCGCTGCCCGTCGTCGGCGGCAACTCGCTCTCGGTCAGCTATACCGGCACCTTCATCGTCTTCGTCTATGTCTGGCTGCCCTTCATGATCCTGCCGATCCAGGCAGCGCTGGAACGCGTGCCGGGCAACCTGATCGAGGCCTCCTCCGACCTCGGCGGCACGCCGGCGCAGACCTTCCGCTTCGTACTCTTTCCCCTGGCGCTGCCGGGCATCGTCGCCGGATCGATCTTCACGTTTTCGCTGACGCTCGGCGACTACATCATCCCGCAGATCGTCGGCTCGTCACGCCTGTTCATCGGCCAGGCCGTCTATGCCCAGCAGGGCACGGCCGGCAACATCCCGCTCGCCGCCGCCTTTACCGTCGTGCCGATCGTCATCATGGGCGCCTACCTCTTCATGGCCAAACGCATGGGGGCCTTCGATGCGCTCTGATCGCTTGAACCGCTCGCCAATGGGCCTGAAGATCGCGGCCGCCGCCGGCCTCGCCTTCCTGCACCTGCCGATCCTCCTGATCTTCCTCTATGCGTTTACGACCGAGGAGAAGAGCTACCAGTTCCCGCCGCCGGGACTGACGGCGCAATGGCTCGCGGTTGCCTGGAACAGGCCCGATGTCTGGGCGGCACTGACCCTCTCGGTGAAGGTCGCCTCGATCGCCACCGCCATGGCGCTTGTGCTCGGCACGCTCTGCGCCGCCGCCGTCAGCCAGACGCGCTTCTTCGGTCGGGAGACGATCTCGCTGCTCGTCATCCTGCCGATCGCGCTGCCCGGTATCATCACCGGCATCGCGCTCCGCTCCGCCTTCTCGATGGCCGATATCCCCTTCTCCTTCTGGACCATCGTGCTCGGCCACGCGACCTTCTGCATCGTCGTTGTCTACAACAATGCGGTTGCCCGCTTCCGGCGGATTTCCGGCTCGCTGATCGAAGCCTCGATGGATCTCGGCGCCGACGGTTTCCAGACCTTCCGCTACATCATCCTGCCGAACATCGGCACGGCGCTACTCGCCGGCGGCATGCTCGCCTTCGCGCTGTCCTTCGATGAGGTGATCGTCACCACCTTCACCGCCGGGCAGCAATCGACCCTGCCGATCTGGATGCTCGAAGAGCTGATCCGCCCGCGCCAGCGGCCGGTGACCAATGTCGTCGCCATGGTCGTGGTGCTCGTCACCTTCCTGCCGATCCTCGGCGCCTACTACCTCACCCGCGACGGCGACCAGATCGCCGGCGCCGGCAAATGAACTCGACTATCAAGGGAGAACAGACATGGACACCCAACTGCTGATCGGATCGCGCTTCGTGGCCGGCACCGAGGCCGAGGAGCATATCCTGAACCCGCGGACGGGCGGCAAGATCGTCGACCTGCCCGAAGCCTCGCACACTCAGGTCGAGGCGGCCGTCGACGCCGCCGAAAGCGCCTTCACCGCCTGGTCGCAGACGACACCGGCCGAGCGCTCCAACTATCTCCTGAAGATCGCCGATGCGATCGAGAAGGAGGCCGACGGCTTTGCGGCGCTCGAAGCGCTGAACTGCGGCAAGCCGATCAACGCCGTGAAGAACGATGAACTGCCGGCGATCGTCGACTGCTGGCGCTTCTTCGCCGGCGCCGTGCGCAACCTGCACGCACCGACCGCAGGCGAATATCTGCCCGGCCACACCTCGATGATCCGCCGCGACCCGATCGGTATCGTCGGCTCGATCGCGCCCTGGAACTATCCGCTGATGATGATGGCCTGGAAGCTGGCGCCGGCGATCGCCGGCGGCAACACGGTCGTCTTCAAGCCTTCCGAACAGACGCCGCTGACGGCGCTGAAGCTCGCGCGCATCCTCGCCGATATCCTGCCTGAAGGCGTCGTCAACGTGGTTACCGGCCGCGGCGAGACCGTCGGCAATGCGCTGATCAACCATCCGAAGATCTCGATGGTTTCGATCACCGGCGACATCGCCACCGGCAAGAAGGTGCTGGCAGCGGCGGCCAAGACCGTCAAGCGCACCCATCTGGAGCTCGGCGGCAAGGCCCCGGTCATCGTCTATGACGACGCCGACCTCGAAGCCGTCGTCAATGGCATCCGCACCTTCGGCTACTACAATGCCGGCCAGGATTGCACCGCCGCCTGCCGCATCTATGCCGAGGCCGGCATCTACGAGAAGCTGGTCGCCGATCTCACCTCGGCCGTCTCGACCATCCGCTACAACCTCGCCGACGACACGGAAAACGAGATCGGCCCGCTGATCTCGCGCCGCCAGCGCGATCGTGTCGCAAGCTTCGTCGAGCGCGCCGCCGACCAGAAGCATATCGAGATCACCACCGGCGGCAGCGCCGGCAGCTCGGACGGCTTCTTCTTCCAGCCGACCGTGGTCGCTGGCGCAACCCAGGAGGACGAGATCGTCCGGCGCGAAGTCTTCGGCCCGGTCGTCTCGGTCACCCGCTTCACCGGCAAGGACGATGCGATCGGCTGGGCGAACGACAGCGATTACGGCCTCGCGTCCTCCGTCTGGACCAAGGACATCTCCAAGGCGATGAAGGCCGCCTCGCGCCTGCAATATGGCTGCACCTGGATCAACACCCACTTCATGCTGACCAACGAGATGCCGCATGGCGGCGTCAAGCAGTCGGGCTACGGCAAGGACATGTCGGTCTACGCGCTCGAGGACTACACCGCCGTTCGCCACATCATGATCAACCACGGCTGAAACCTGTGGTCGGACATCGCATGCAAACGGAAAAATCGGGAGGAGTTTGCCATGTACCGTCGTCAATTGCTTGCTGCCGCTGGGGCCCTCGGCCTCAGTGCCCTCGTGCTCACGCCGGCGGCCCTTGCCGCCGACGCGCCGCCGGATGTGGTCGCGGCCTATGTCGCGGCCTGGAACGCCCATGACTCGGGCAAGGCAGCCTCCTATTTCGCCGACGACGTGACCTATTACGACGCGTCCGTCGGCAAGCCGGTGACTGGGAAAGATGCCGCCAAGACCAGCGTCATCGACAATTTCCTGAACGCGGTCCCAGATGCAGTCTGGACCATGAAGGGCGACCCCATCGCCGCCGGCGACAAGGTATCCTTCGAATGGGAGTTCTCCGGCACCAACACCGGCGCTTGGAGCGACGGCACGAAGGGAACCGGCAAGAGCTTCAAGATCACCGGAGCCTCGGTCTTTACCGTCAAGGGTGGCAAGATCGCCGGGCAAAGCGACTATTACGACGCGCTCGGCTTCTACAAACAGCTCGGCTTGATGCAATAGGCGGCGCTTGGCCTGCGTCTCGACGCCTCGACCGCCGCAAGCTCCGGCTTGCGGCGTCTCGCATCTTTGCCGACAAATCATGATTATAAAACTCATAAATGACTTGCGCCGGGAAAAATCTTGAGTAACACGATCACCTTATGAGTATCTGACTGCGCTCAGAAGGTGTCGCATGCTTGCAGGACGGCGTTCTTTCACGGCTGTGTTTCCGATCGGGCCTACCCGTGCGCGGATGACGCCATGACGGCTGGCGTTTGCGAACCGGTCGTCGCGACCGGAGGTCCCAAGGCACTGTCGGCGGCCTTTGCCGGCACCCATGCCTGGTGCAACGAGAAGATGGTGCTCTCGGACGAGCTCTCCGACGGCATGGCGCTGCCGGACTTCTTCGCCTCCGGCGCCTTCGACAGAGCGCTCGACGTCTACACGGAAAAATCCGGAGCCAGCGACCGGCGCGCCGTCGCCTCCATGTGGTCGCTCTATTATTTCTCGAGCCTCACCATCCCCTATCTGGTGGCACGCGTACTCGACCATCAGGTGCTGCCCGTCGCTTTCGACGAAATGAAGATGGCGCTCGCAGAGGATGGCCTGCCCCGGACCTTCGGCGTCGCGACATCTGGCAATTGGCAAGAGGTTGACGACGCCGACGTTTTCGCCACCCTTGGCCCCCTGATGCACGGGCATTTGCGCGAGGTGGTCGGCTATCTCAAGTCTGTCGGCGGCATCGCCCCGAAACTCGCCTGGAACAATGCGCTCGTCTATATCGACTATGCGCTGCGCGCTTCCGGAATCGAGCCGCTGAGCGCCCAGGCCGACGCGTTGATCGGCAACAGGTCGATGCCCGACGGTTCGCCCAATCCCTTCTTCGATTGCCTGCGCCACGAGGAGGAAGACGGCGCCCGCGTCTGCCGCCGCAAGATCTGCTGCCTGCGCTACCTGCTGCCCGGGGTCCCCAGCTGCGGCAGCCTCTGCGCCCTCCCCAGCCAAAGGAACCAATAGGCTTGCTTCATCGTTGCATTCTCCCGGCCGCCCGGCGGCTCATGCTCGTTCTCGTTGCCGCTCTGGCGCTCGCGACCGCGGCCCGCGCCGAAGGCCCATGGCCGATGACCGTCACCGATGCGGTCGGTCGCGAGGTGACCATACCGGCAAGGCCGAAGGCGATCCTGCTCGGCAGCGGCTTCAATCTCGTCGCCCTGTCGCTGATCCATCCGGATCCCGTCAGCCTGCTCGCCGGCTGGTCCGGCGACATGAAGGGCGACAATCCGGAGATCTACGAGAGCTTCCGGCGGAAGTTCCCCGCGATCGCCGACGTGCCGCAGATCGACGACGGCACCGGCCCGGGCCTCTCCTTCGAAACGCTGCTGACGGTGAAGGCCGATCTCGCGCTGCTCAACAACTGGCAATCTGATACCGAGTCCGGCAAGCGCGCCATCGAATACCTGACCGGCATCGGCGTGCCGGTGATCGTCGTCGACTTCAACAACGACGCGCTGACCGGCACGCCGCGCATGATGCGCCTTCTCGGCCAGATCTTCGAGCGGGAGGAACAGGCCGAAGCCTTCGCCCGGTTCTACGAGGACAAGCTGGCGCTGATCCGGTCACGCATCGCCGCCAAGCCGGAGCCGCGCCCGCTGGTGCTGATGGACGCCTTCCCCCAGGCCGACCGCTGCTGCTGGGCCTATGGCACCGGCGGCCTCGGCGAGTTCCTGACGATGGCCGGCGGCCGCAACATCGCCGAAGGCGTGCTGCCGCGGCCGGGCGGCACGGTCAACGCCGAGGCGATCATGGCGGCAAACCCTGATATCTACATCGCCACCTCCTCGCCCGGCGGCAAATACGGCACGCTGTCGATCGGCCCCGGAGTCAGCGAAGACGAGGCGCGTGAGACGCTCGCCCGCACCATCGAAGCGCCGGCGCTCGCGAGCATCCGCGCCGTGCAGGAAAAGCGCGTTCACGGACTTTGGAACTTCTTCAACGCCATCCCGCTCAACATCGTCGCCGCCGAGGCCTTCGCCACCTGGATCCGGCCGGACCTCTTCGGCGATCTCGACCCGAAGAAGAGCCTTGACGAAATCAACGAACGTTTCGCCGCGGTGCCATTCGAGGGCAGCTACTGGGTGGATCTGAAGCCGGCGGACTAGCTTCGGCTCTGTCCTCAGCCGAAACATGACCCATCCCTGGTTCACCGGAACCGGCGGCTGCTGCCTATAGTCGCGTGTCGTCAGCCGTCGGGCACCCTATATAAGTGTCGTCACGGCCTTGCCTCATCAGGGAAAGGCCGTCTAACGCTTTGATCGGCGGCATGGTTTCCCTCTTGCATCGAACCCGATTCAAGGAATGATGCGGTGAGGAGGATCTGGATGCTTTGGTTGATCGCGTTACCGCTGGGTCTTGTCGTTGTGTATCTGGCAACGCGCTTCAGCCGTTTTCGCCAATGGGCGGAACCGATCCTCTCGGTTGCCGTGGCAGTCGGCCTGCTCGTCGCCTTCATCATCTGGTTCGGCGATCGCGAGGACCGCAAGCCCGTAGCACCCGAGCCGACCCAGACGGCACAGCCCGCGAGCCTTACCGCCGCCGACATTGCACTGGATGGATTGACCTTCGAACAAAGCCAGCCGGAACGAAGCTTCCGGCTGCGCGGTACAGTGACGAACAAGGGTCGGATCCTGCTCGAATATTTCCGTCTCTCCGTCACGCTGGAAGATTGCCCTGGCGACGCCTGCCAGACGATCGGCGACGATGCGGCCCTGATTCTCGCCCGGGTGCCGGCCGGCCAGAGTCGGCCATTCGAGACCTTCCTCACCTTTCCGAACCGCGAAGGCCAGAGCCTGACGGCGCCGAAATGGACGACCGAGATCGTCGAGGTCCGCGGCACAAACCGGTGAACAGCGGTTCCGGTGCCCGGAATGCGACACAATTCCGGCGGAAACCACTTTCAGATTTTATCAGGAATCGCTTGTGAACAGCGCGCGCTCGGCGATTTCGACAGGAGAGTGGGATATTCTAGGCGGCGTCCGCACGGCGTAAGGCTTCGACGAAGGCAACCGTCGACGTCACCTCGGCGAACTCGGCGCGCAGGGTCGCGACATGGGCCCGGTGGATGTCCCGGGCAGCGATGATCGTTCCGTCTCCATCCGGCTGATCGAAGCAGTCGCACGCATCCTCGACGAGGATCATGCGGTAACCGAGATTGGCGCCGACGCGCACCGAGGTGGAGACACACATGTCGGTCGAAATGCCGAAGGTAACGACTGTATCGACGCCGAGACGTCGAAGCCTGAGGTCGAGATCGGTACCGATGAAGGCCGCGTTGACGCTCTTGGTGACGAGCGGTTCGCCGGCCTGTGGCTCGAAGCCGGGCCTGAAGGCATTGCCGGCTGCACCGGATCCAAGCGTCGAGCCTGGCATGACGCTGTCGTGGCGGACATGGATCACCGGCCGGCCGGCCGCGCGCCAGGCGGCAAGCAGGGTGAGACCGTTCCGGTCGATATCGGCGTTCCAGCGGCGCGGCCAGGGGGCACTGTCAAAAGCCTGTTGCATGTCGATCGGCAGCAGCACAGCATTGTCGGGCACGACTGGTATTTTCATGGCAAAGCTCCTTCGTTGCGAGAAGGAAGCTATCTGTCCTATCGTCCGGTTTCACTGGACAAGATGGCGCCACACCGGACAATTGTCCGGACTTGGCGCAAAAGGAGATACAATTTGACGGAACTCGACGACAAGGATCGGCTGCTGCTGGCAGCGCTTCGCCAGGATTCGCGCCAGAGCCTGGTAGCGCTCGCCCGTCACGCCGGCCTCTCGCGCAGCGGCGTGCACGAGCGTCTGCGGCGGCTCGAAGCCAAGGGCGTCGTCGCCGGCTACACGATCCGCCTCGGCGTCGAGGACAAGAACCCGACGGTCAGGGCGCTGGTCGCCATCTCGTTCCAGTCCGGCAAGAACTGCGACCATATCGTGCCGCATCTTTCCGCCATGCCGCCTGTCGTCACCTGCTGGTCGCTCGCCGGCGCCACCGACCTGATGGTGCTCGTCGAATGCGCCACGAACGGCGACCTCGACACGATCCGCCGGCAAATCTCCTTGATCCCGGGCGTCGCCACGGTGCAGACGCACGTGGCGCTCCGGACCCATTTCGACCGGCGGGATTAGGCGACCCCCTCCGCCGGAACCGGAGCGAGGATTGGGCCCCTCGACGAAGCTCAGCAGTAGATCTGGAACTTCTCCCGGATCATCAGGTCGATCTCCGGCGCGATCACCGAGGGTGCGGCTTCCGCCAGAATGCGGTTCTTCTTCTCGATCGCCTTTGCCACCAGATCCGGTCGGCCGATCTCCACCCATTCCTTCGGGCTCGTGCGGTCGGCGACGGCCGGATAGATGTATTCCGTCTGCATCAGCCCGAGCGTCTGCGGATGGCCGAGATAATGCCCGGGGCCATCGAGGCACACCGAGCGCATGGTGTCGAGCGAGACCGAATCCTCCGTCACGTCGATGCCGCGGATGCAGCGCTGGACCTGGCCGAGCAGGTCGTCGCCGAGAACGAGCGACTCAAGGCAGAAGCCGAGCAGCGAGGCATGCATGCCGACGGCCTCATAGACCATGTTGAGGCCCGAGAGCCCGGCCATGACGTTGGAGATCGCCTGCTCCCAGCCGGCCTGCATGTCCGGCAGCTTCGCGTCGGCAATGCCGGCGGCAGCCCCGCCCGGCAGGCGGTAGAACTGGTGCATCTGCGCGCAGCCGGCCGTCAGCAGCGCCTGTTCGCCGGAGCCGCCGGACATCGCCCCGGTGCGCAAGTCCGAGACGAAAGGCCAGGTGCCGAAGACCGCCGGGTGCCCCGGCGCCATGGCATTGACATAGACGACGCCCGCCAGGCATTCGGCGACCGCCTGCACGATCGCGGTCGCAAGCGGCGCCGGTGCGGTGGCCCCCGCCTGGCCGGCCGAGAGCAGCAGGATTGGCATGCCGGCGCGGATGCACTTCTCCATGGTGATGCAGCTTTCCTCCGCGAACTTCATCGGCGGAACGACGAAGCAGTTCGAGTTGGAAACGAAGGGCCGCGCCCGCCATTTGTCCTCGCCGCCGGCGATCATGTGAATGAGATCGAAGCAGCCATCGACATGCGATGGATCGGAGAAACTCGTGCCGACATGTTTCGTCGTTCCGGCGCAGCAGGCATAGAGCGTGTTGACGTCCATCAGGAAGTTGTCGGCCACATCCCGGCAAACCATGGCGCGCTGGAAGAAGTGCACGTTGTCGAGGTGATGCACGAGTTGCGCCGCGTTCAACAGGTCCTTGGCGGTGGATTCCCGATACTCGCGCTTCTCGACGTCGACGATATGCACCGCCGCACCCGCCGTGCCGTAATAGACGCGCGTGCCACTGAGCTCGAGATCCTGCTTCGGGTCGCGGGCATAGAGCGTGATGTCGCGCGCGGCGATCGAAAGCATGTCCTCGACCAGCGCGCGCGGAAAGCGGATGCGCCCGTCATCGCCGAGGATGGCGCCGGCGCCGGTCATGATCTCGATGCCCGATTTCGGTGCATTGGCAAGGCCGATCTGCTCCAGCGCGTCGAGGGCTGCCTCATGGATGCGTCTCACGCCGGCTTCCGTCAGTGGCTTGTACTGGCCGCCGGAAAGACCAGGACGAACCGGCCGGATGTTTTCGGCAAGTGGCGCGGCGCGCAGCGCCACCCGCGCCGCCCGCCCCCCGGACCGTCTCGAAGCCACAACTGCGCAATCGTCAGCCATCATCATCTCCCAATGGGGCGGGTGTGTTTTTCGCCCCTCATCCGCCTGCCGGCACCTTCTCCCCGTTTTGACGGGGAGAAGCGATTTGCCGCTCCCGCTCATCCCCTCTTCACCACTCAGGGAAAGAGCCCGTTATTCATTCAGATTGCCGCCTTGCCGTCCGGGTGGGCGGCCGACCCCGCGTCTCCTTCTCCCCGCCCGCGGGGAGAAGGTGGTCGGCAGGCCGGATGAGGGCAGCCACAAACTCTCGTCCTACATCCGCACCCGTTCCGCCCGCGGGTCGTACATCGGTTTCAGCGACGCCTCCGCCTTCACCCGCGTTCCGGCGATCTCGATCTCGAAGCGCGAACCGAGCACGTCGTCTGCGCTCTCGCCTTCCGAAGGCACGTAGCCGAGGCCGATCGCGCCGCCGAGGTGGTGGCCGTAGTTGCCTGAGGTGATCGTGCCGACGATCTTGCCGTCGCGAACGATCGCCTCGTTGTGAAAAAGAAGCGGCTCCGGATCGGCCAGCCGGAACTGCACCAGCCGCCGCGACAGCCCGCGATTGTGCTTGGCGAGCACCGCTTCGCGGCCGATGAAATCACCCTTGTCGGCTTTGACCGCGAAGCCGAGCCCGGCCTCGAGCACATGATCCTCGTCGGTGATGTCGTGACCGAAATGGCGGAAGGCCTTCTCGATCCGGCAGCTATCCAGCGTATGGATACCGCAGAGCTTCAGCCCCAGCCCCTCGCCCGCCGCTTCCAGCGCCTCGAAGACATGCGCCGTCTGGTCGGTCGAGACATAGAGCTCCCAACCGAGTTCGCCGACATAGGTGACGCGGTGCGCCCGGGCCAGCCCCATGCCGACCTCGATCTCGCGCGCCGTGCCGAAGGGATGGGCGGCATTCCCGAAATCGTTGGGGCTGACCTTCTGCATCAGTTCGCGCGCCTTCGGCCCCATGACGCAGAGCACGCTTTCGCCGGCGCTGACATCGGTGATCACCACGAACTCATCAGTGAGATGCTTGCGCAGCCAGGCAAGGTCGCGCTGCAAGGTGGCGCCGGGCACGACCAGCAGGAAGGCGGTTTCCGAAAGGCGCGTCACCGTCAGGTCGCTCTCGATGCCGCCGCGGGCGTTCAGCATCTGGGTATAGACGATCCGGCCGGGCTCGACATTCATCTCGTTGGCGCAGAGCCGCTGCAGGAACGAAAGCGCATCGCGCCCCTCCACCCGGATCTTGCCGAAGGAGGTCATGTCGAATAGGCCGACGCCATTGCGAACGGCGAGATGCTCGGCCTTCTGGTTCTCGAACCAGTTCTGCCGTTTCCACGAATATCGGTACTCGCGCTCCTGGCCTTCTTTCGCAAACCAGTTGGCCCGCTCCCAGCCGGCCACTTCGCCGAAGACGGCACCGCGGGCCTTCAGGTGCTCATGCAGCGGCGAACGCCGCACGCCGCGGGCCGTCGCCATCTGGCGATAGGGGAAATGGTCGGCATAGAGCAGGCCGAGCGTTTCCGAGATCCGATCCCTAAGGTAAGCGCGGTTCTTCTGGAATGGCTGCGCCCGGCGGATATCCACCTCCCAGAGATCGAAGGGCGGCTCGCCGTCGTTCATCCATTCAGCCAGCGCCATGCCGGCGCCGCCGGAGGAAACGATGCCAATCGAATTGTAGCCGGCCGCCACCCAGTAGCCCTTCACCTCAGGTGCCTCGCCGAGATAGTAGCGGTCGTCGGGGGTGAAGCTCTCCGGGCCGTTGAAGAAGGTATGGATGCCCGCCGTTTCCAGCATCGGCATGCGGTTGACCGCCATCTCCAGAATCGGCGCGAAGTGGTCGAAATCGTCAGGCAACTGGTCGAAGCAGAAGTCTTCGCGGATGCCCTCCATGCCCCACGGCTTGGCCTTCAGCTCAAAGGCACCGACCAGCATCTTGCCGGCATCCTCCTTGTAATAGGTGCACTCGTCCGGCACGCGCAGCACCGGCAGGCGCGTGAGGTTCGGGATCGCCTCGGTGACGATGTAGAAATGCTCGCAGGCGTGCAGCGGCACCGTGACGCCCGATTGCCGCGCGAACTCCCGTCCCCACATGCCGGCGCAGTTGACGACATGATCGGTCTCGATCGTATAGGTCTCGCCGTTCTGCTCGCAGGTAACGCCGGTCACCCGGCCATCCTTCTTCAGAACGGACGTCACCTTGACGCCTTCGATGATGGTCGCGCCGTTCTGGCGGGCACCCTTGGCCAGCGCCATGGCAATGTTGGCCGGGTCGCACTGGCCGTCGAGCGGCAGATGCACCGCCGCCTTCACATCAGACGTATTGAGGTGCGGATACATCGCCTTCACCTCGTCGGGCGTGATCTGGCGCACATCGACATTGAAGGCGCGCGCCAGCGAGGCCTGGCGATAGATCTCCTCCTTGCGTTCCTCCGTCAGCGCCACGGTGATCGAACCGTTCTGGCGCATGCCGGTGGAAATGCCGGTTTCGGCCTCGAGCTTGACGTAGAGGTCGGCCGAGTATTTCGCCAGCCGCGTCATGTTCTGCGAGGCGCGAAGCTGGCCGATCAGGCCGGCCGCATGCCAGGTCGTGCCCGAGGTCAGTTGCTTGCGCTCCAAGAGCACCACGTCGGTCCAGCCGAGCTTGGCCAGATGATAGGCGACCGAGCAGCCGGAAACGCCGCCGCCGATGATGACCGCACGAGCTTTCGAGGGAATGGGCTTCGTCATGCGCGCAGTCTTTCGTTGGAGGGATCCCAGAGCGGCTGATCCGCCTCGACCGTCGCCTTGAAACGGTCGCCGAAGATCTCGACCTCGATCTCCGTACCGGGCACGGCGAGATCGGCGCGCAGCATGCCGAGCGCGATCGACTTGCCAACGCGGTACCCCCAGTTGCCGGAGGTGGTCTCGCCGACCACCTGGCCGTCGGACCAGAGCGTCGACATGTAAGGCGCATCGCAGCCGTCGGCGGCAACCGTCAACATCACGAAGCGTTTGGAAACCCCCTGCTGTTTCTCGCGCTCCAGCGCCGCCTTGCCCTTGAAGCCCGGCTTCGACCAGTCGACGAAACGCTCGAGCCCGCCCTGCAGGACGGTGTAGTCGGTCGAAAGATCCCCCTTCCAGGCACGGTAGCCCTTCTCGATGCGCAGGCTGTCGAGCGCCTCCATGCCGAAGGGCCTGAGCCCGTGTTTCCGCCCGGCCGCCCACACCTCGTCGAAGATCGGGGCCGTATCCTCCACCTTCGTATGGATCTCCCAACCGAGTTCGCCGGCGAAGGAGACGCGCACGAGCTGGCAATAGCGCCCGGCGATCTCAGCCGTCTGATGCGTGAGCCAGCCCTTGGCAAGATCGGCGTCGCTGACTTCGGCGAGGATGGCGCGCGACTTCGGGCCGGTGAGGATCTGGCAGGAGAAGGACTTCGTCACGTCGTCGATGGCGAAGGCGGCATTGGCCGGTCGGTGCTTCATCAGCCACTCGAAATCATGCCATTGCGCCGTCGCCGCGGTGATCAGGAAGAAGAAGTCCTCGTCGATCATCATCACAGACATCTCGGTGACGATCCGGCCCTTGTCGTCGGCGAAATAGGCAAGACCGATGCGCCCGGGCTTCGGCACGCGACCGGTGATGAGGCTCGAAAGCCAGGCGGTCGCCCCCTCGCCCTTTACCCGGAAGCGCGAGAAGCCCGGCAGGTCGAGAATGCCGGCCGCATCGCGCACGGCCAGGCACTCCTCCTCGATGCGCTTGGCCCAGGGCCCTTCGCGCCCCCAGGTCTGCGTCGCACCTTCAGAGGTATCGTCTCCGGGCTTGGCGTACCACATGGCGCGTTCCCAGCCGTTATAGGGCTTGAACTGGGCGCCGAGCGCGGCGATCCGGTCGTGGATCGGCGAGAGTTTCTTGTCGCGCCCGGCCGGCCAGTAATGCTTCGGGAAATGCATCGCATATTCGTGGCCGTAGATTTCCATGCCCTTGGCGATGCAATAGTCCTGGTCGGTATAGTCGGTGTAGCGGCGCGGATCACAGGACCACATGTCCCATTCGGTCTGGCCCTCGGTGATCCATTCGGCCAGCACCTTGCCGGCGCCGCCCGCCTGGCAGATGCCGAAGGTGAAGACGCAGGCCTCGAACGCGTTCGGCACGCCCGGCATCGGGCCGATCAGCGGGTTGCCGTCGGGCGCATAGGGGATCGGGCCGTTGATGATGCGCGAGAGCCCCGCCGTGCCAAGGATCGGCACGCGCTCGACCGCGTCGTTCAGGTACCATTCCAGCCGGTCGAGGTCGTCGGGGAAGAGCTGGAAGGAGAAATCCTCCGGCATCGGATCGTCGGGCGTCACCCAATGGGCGCGGCAGTTGCGCTCATAGGGGCCGAGGTTCATGCCGTTCTTCTCCTGGCGGAGATAGTAGGAGCTGTCGACGTCACGCAAGAGCGGCAGCTTGTGCCCGACCTCCTTCGACCAGGCGGCAAGCTCCGGGATCTCGTCGAACAGGATATACTGATGGCTCATCACCATCATCGGCACGTCGCGGCCGAACATCTTGCCGACCTCGCGGGCATAATAGCCGGCGGCGTTGACGACATATTCTGAGCGAATCTCGCCCTGAGGCGTCGAAATCACCCACTCGTTGTTTTCGCGCCGCGCCCCGGTCACCGGACAGAAGCGGATGATCTTCGCACCCATGTCGCGCGCGCCCTTGGCCAGCGCCTGCGTCAGCTGCGCCGGATCGATGTCGCCGTCATAGGGATCATAGAGCGCGCCGGTTAGCTCGTGCGTTTCGAGGAACGGGTAGCGGGCGCGCATCTCGTCGGGCGAGAGGATGTCGAGATCCATGCCCTGATAACGCCCCATGCCGACGACGCGCTTGAACTCCTGCAGCCTCTCCTTGGAGTGGCCGAGCCGGATCGAGCCGGTGACGTGATAGTTCATCGGGTAATCGACGAGCGCGCCAAGGTCGCGATAGAGCGAGGCCGAATAGCGCTGCATGTTCATGATCGACCAGGAGGACGAGAAGGTCGGCACGTTGCCGGCCGCATGCCAGGTGGAACCCGCCGTCAACTCGTTCTTTTCCAGAAGCACGCAATCGGTCCAGCCCGCCTTGGCGAGATGGTAGAGCGAGGAAGCGCCCACCGCTCCCCCGCCGATGATCACGACACGCGCGTGCGACGGCAAATTCGACATCAACTGTTCCCTCGTTTTGGCGGAATTCTTGCCGGTGAAGCGAGGCGTCATCAAGCGAAGGAAACAGGCTTTATTGATCGACGAATTCGATTAGATTGGAGCGGCTGCAATCGGGGAGAATGGCATGCAGGTAGAGCTGATCGAAACCTTCCTCGACCTGATGGAGAGCCGCTCCTTCAACCGCACCGCCGAGCGGTTGAACATCACCCAGTCGACCGTCTCGCATCGGGTGAAGGCGCTCGAAGCCCAGTTCAACCGCAAGCTCTTCACCCGTAACAAGGGCGGCACGGTGCCGACGGCGGCGGGCCTGCGCTTCCTAGATTACGCAAAAGCCCTGCAAAACCAATGGCATGAGGCAACGCGTGCGGTCACCAATGCCGGGGCACTGGAACGCTCGATGCGCCTCGGTATCCAGCACGATCTGGCGGAGGCTTTCGCCGGCGAATGGATGGCGGCGATCCGCCGGGAAATGCCCGGCATCGAGGTCTATATGGAGGCCGACTACTCCAACCAGATGAACCGCGATCTCGGCGCCGGCAACCTCGACCTCGCGATCCTCTACACCCCCCACTACCTGCCCGATCTCTACTATGAACGGATCGGCGATCTGCATTACCTGCTCGTCAGTACCGAAGCGCACAGTCTCTCCGAAGTCCGCTCCGAGAGCTATATCCGCTCGAGCTATTCGCCGACCTTCGACCGTGCCCATCGCCTGGCCCTGCCACACCTTTCCGCGGCCCTCCTCTCCGCCGGCCAGAACATGGCAATCACCCGGCTGCTCGCAGCCCTCGGCGGCTCGGCCTATGTGACGGCGGCAACGGCGGAGCGGCTGGTTTCGGATGGATCTGCCGCGCGGGTACAGGACGCGCCCGTGATCCCGCAGACGGTCTACGCGGCCACCAGCCTTCGCACCCGCCACGCCCACCAGCATCGCAAGATCATCGCCGCAATGGGAGGGTTGCTCTCAACGTTACCGGTGCCGTCCGAGCCTCAATAGTGGCCGTAGCCGATCGGCGAGGTCGTCGCGAGCGCCATGTCGGCGAGCAGTTGGAACATGGTCGCGACCGGGAACCAGCGCAGCGCTGGAGAGACATCGGCCCCGCGCGGTGCCTTCATCCAGTCCGGTTCGCGGTAGAAGGAATGGGGATCGAAGAAGGTGATCGGGTCAGCCCCGGGTGACTTCTACGGGGGTCTTCATGATGATTTCGCGGTGCGGGAACGGGATCGAAATACCCGCCGCCTTGAACGCATCCCAAAGCGCGATCAGCACTTGGCCGCGAATGTTGGTCAGCCCGTTGCTCGGATCGGAAATCCAGAATCTGAGCTTGAAATCGAGCGACGATGCGCCGAAGCCGGTCATCCAGCAGACGGGCTCCGAGTGGCTGCTCGCAACCCGTGGGATCGATTTGGCCGTCGCGACGGCGATGCGCGCCACCTCGTGCGGATCGCTGTCATAGGAGGTGCCGAAACCGACGTCGATGCGGACGAAGTCGCTGGAGAAAGACCAGTTCACCACCTGCTGCGAAATGAAGTCCTCATTCGGAATGAGGTACTCCTTTCCGTCCCTGGTGATGACGGAGACGAAGCGGGAACGCAGGTCGCGCACGGAGCCGAAGGTATCGCCAAGCGTGATCGTGTCGCCCGGCTTTATCGATTTGTCGAGCAGGATGATGATGCCGGAGATGAAGTTGGAGACCACCTTCTGCAGACCGAAGCCGATACCGACGCCGACCGCCCCGGAAAAGACCGTCAGCGCCGTCAGATCGATGCCGGTTGCGGAGAGCGCGATCGCACCGGCAACGCCGATCAGCGCGATCTTGACCAGTTTGCTGATCAGCACCTTGAAGGAGGGCGTGAGATCCGCTGACCGCTGTATCCAGTGCGCCGAGACGTTGCCGATCAGCACCGCGAGCCAGATCAGGGCGGAAGAAAGCACGATCGCTTTCAGGACGAGCAGCAACGAAAGACGAACCGCGCCGAGATTGACGGCAACGCCATCGAGCGTCGTCAGGATCACGCGGTCCAATCCGACCGCGTAAAGAGCAAAATAGATCCAGCCCACGACAGCGGTAACACGCGCCAGCATCTGGTTGCGGATGATGCGCGTCAGGACCGAGATGACAAACCACGCCGCCGTCAATGTCAGCGCGGTCGACACCAGCCAGCGATAGGAGGGCCACCCGAAGCGCAAAATCATCCCGTCGGCGATCCACAGCCAAACGATCAGAAAGAGCCACCGCAGCCGCCGCATGAAGGCGATGATGACGCGCAGCAGATCCGGATTGCCCTTGATCATGCGGGCACGGGTTTCGACGAGCGGCTCTATTCGCTTTGCCAGCGCGCCGCAGATCAGGTAGCCGGCAACGATGATGGCAAGCTGATAATACGTCCATTCGTTCAACAGGACCGTCCGCAACCAGGAAGCGGCGGCGTCGAACGCTGCTACGAAATCCATCGTCTCTCTCCGAGAGAGCCAGACGTCCGACCGAGCGTATGAAGGACGCCCTAATCCCTTGAATCTAGGGCGTCCTTGACACTTTCAAAGCCGCCAGGCGCAGCCATTGCGACGGGACCCCTCGAGCTCGAATGCCCCGACAAGATCCGCCGTAACCGCAACACCATGGCAGAAGCTGCAGAAAGTCGAACGTCTTCAAAGATTTATTGCGGCATGGACGCTAGATCCGCCGCTCCTTGATCGTGTTCATGACGAAACTCGTCTCGATCGAGGCGACACATTTGAGCCGCGCGATCTTTTCCTTGATGAAGCGCTCGTAGTGCTCGAGCCCGGCGCTCATCACCTTCAGCACATAATCGCGCGAGCCGGTGACCAGATGGCATTCGAGCACCTCGTCCCAGCCGCGCACCGCCTCCTCGAACATGACGATCTCGTCCTCGTGCTGGCGGCTGAGCCTGACGGTGGCGATCGCGGTCATCATCCAGCCGTCGATCGACGGATCGATCAGCGCTGTATAGCCCCTGATGACGCCGGTTTCTTCCAGCCGCCGCAACCGGCGCAGGCAGGGCGAAGCCGAGAGCCCCACGCGCTCGGCAAGCTCGTTATTGGTGAGGCGGGCATCGGCAACAAGCTCCTTCAAAATCCTGCGATCCGTCTCGTCGGCAATTTTCTGCGCCATATCTTTTCTTTCCAGCCAAATCTTTGCTCAACTCAAGGCGATCCGGCCGGAAATAGCAAGGATTGGTCCAAGCATCTGATATAATTTGCCAGTCAGTCGAGTCCGCTTCCCTTCAGGAGACAAGTCATGACCGCACCGCATCCCTCCAAGACCCACATCGGAAACCACAAGCTGCATCCCGAAACGCTGATGCTGAACTATGGCTACGATCCGGAACTGTCGGAGGGCGCCGTCAAGCCGCCGGTATTCCTGACCTCGACCTTCGTCTTCCGCTCGGCCGAAGAGGGCCGCGACTTCTTCGATTTCGTCTCCGGCCGCCGCGAGCCACCCGCCGGTGTTGGCGCCGGCCTCGTCTATTCGCGCTTCAACCATCCGAACAGCGAGATCGTCGAAGACCGGCTCGCCGTCTACGAGCGCACCGAAAGCGGCGCGCTGTTTTCTTCCGGCATGTCGGCGATCGCCACCACCCTGCTCGCCTTCGTCAAGCCGGGCGACGCGGTGCTGCACAGCCAGCCGCTCTATGGCGGCACTGAGACGCTGCTTGCCAAGACCTTCCTCAATCTCGGTGTTTCAGCCGTCGGCTTTGCCGATGGCGTCAACGAAGCTGCGGTGATGGCAGCCGCTGAAGAGGCAATCGCAAAGGGCCGCGTCTCGGTGATTCTCGTGGAAACGCCGGCAAACCCGACGAACAGCCTCGTCGACGTCGCCATGATCCGCCGCGTCGCCGATGCGATCGGCAAGAAGCAGGGGCATACCCCTATCGTCGCCTGCGACAACACACTGCTCGGCCCGGTCTTCCAGCGGCCGATCGAGCATGGCGCCGACATCTCGCTTTATTCGCTCACCAAATATGTCGGCGGCCATTCCGATCTGATCGCCGGTGCCGTCCTCGGCCCGAAGGCGATCATAAAACAGGTGAAGGCGCTGCGCGGCGCGATCGGCACCCAGCTCGACCCGCATTCCTGCTGGATGCTCGGCCGCTCGCTGGAGACGCTGTCGGTGCGCATGCAGAAGGCCGACGACAATGCCCGCATCGTCGCCGAATTCCTGCGCGAGCACCCGAAGGTCGAGCGCATCCACTACCTGCCCTTCCACGACGAGAACTCGCCCGTCGGCCGTACCTTCAAGGCGCAATGCACCGGCGCCGGCTCGACCTTCTCCTTCGACATCACTGGCGGCCAGGAGGCAGCCTTCCGCTTCCTCAATGCGCTGCAGATCTTCAAGCTTGCGGTCAGCCTCGGCGGCACGGAATCGCTTGCCAGCCACCCGGCGGCCATGACCCATTCCGGTGTACCGATCGACGTGCGCCACCGCATCGGCGTGCTGGAATCGACCATCCGCCTGTCTATCGGCATCGAGCACCCGGATGATCTCGTCGCCGATCTCGCCAACGCCCTGTCGCTCGCCTGATAGCGATCGCGCGCCGCCGGTTCAGCCGGCGGCTCCCTCGCGGATCATTTGAGACGGCGCAATTCCGGGCGGAAAACCGTTTCACACTTTTCCTGGAATTGCTTGATGCGAGAGAGTGTTGACGATGTTACCGAAGGGGTCGCGCATGAAGAAACGGCGCACGCCCCAGGGCTCGTTGGTGATGTCGTAGACGATCTCCGCGCCTGCCGCCTTGGCGCGCGCGTAGGTCTGGTCGACATCGTCGACTTCGATCGAAAGCACGGGCACCGGCGTATCGTTGCCGCCCTCGCTGGCGATGCTCACCTGCGGCATCGCGGCCTTGCCCTTGGCGGCAAAGGTCAGGATCCAGCCATGATCCATCACCACGTCCAGTTCCAGCAGGTCGCCATAGAAGGCGCGCGCCACCTGCGGGTCCGGGGCGTAGACGTTCGAGACGATCCGCTTGACGGTCATGGTTTTCCCTTTCTGGCGGCGCGCCAACATCCACAGATTGTTCTGCCGTTGATGATGCAGCCTATATTGCCCGCCAATTGCGCCCGCTTGAAGCGGAAATCGCCTCTCGCCCCTACAGCGCCGACAACGCCCTTGAGTTGGCGCGGGCAAGCGCCACTCGCACCAGTGAGGCAGCCGCCTTGCCGGCTGCCTCCATGTAGCCGGCATCACGATGCAGCAGCACCACGGCAAAGCTGCCGTCGAGAAGCAGCAGGATCTGTTTCGCCAGCAGGGCGGGTTCGGACGCCCCGGCATCGGCGAGGGTCTCGGCCATCCACGCCTCGAACTTCTTCTTGTGAGCCGCACCGATACGGATCGCCGGATGCCCCGGCATGTTGGCAAGTTCGGCGGAGGTACGCAGGAAGCCGCAACCTTTCCACTTCGGATGGCGCGCCGCCCGCGCCAGGTTGACGAAGATCGCGTCAACCTTCGCCGCCAGTTCGCCGTCGGCCTCGGCGAACCATTTCTGGAAGAGTTTCAGGTTCGGCTGGTCTCGGCCTTCGAGATAGGCCGCGATCAGCTCGTCCTTGCTTTCGAAATGGTAGTAGAGCGTGCGTTTCGTTACCCCCGCCGCTTCGGCCACCGCATCGACGCCGACGGCACGGATGCCCTCGCCATAAAAGAGCTTTGCCGCGGCGGCGACGATCACATCCCGGGTCGACTTCTCTGCTTTCGCCATCACGATGTATACCGACTAGTGAATATACATGACATCATCCCTCACCTAGCCTCCCCGCGTCAACCTTTGCCGGAGAGCAACGATGTCCAATACCGTGCTGATGCAGATTTCCGAGGGCATTGCCCTCCTCACGCTCAACCGCCCGCAGAAGCTCAACGCGCTGAACTACGAGCTGATCGACTGGCTTCTCACCCTTCTCGACACGATCGAGGTAAACGATAATGTCGGCGCCGTGATCATCATCGGCGCTGGCGACCGCGCCTTTTCCGCCGGCGGCGATATTCATGAGTTTTCCGAAAGCGTGGCCAAGGGCGTGAACCCCGCCGTGCGCGATTTCGTCCGCCGTGGCCAGGGGCTGACGGCCCGGCTCGAAGCCTTTCCAAAACCGGTCATCGCCGCCGTCAACGGCATCGCCTATGGCGGCGGCTGCGAGATCACCGAGGCCGTGCATCTGGCCATCGCCAGCGACAGGGCGCGCTTCGCCAAGCCCGAGATCAAGCTCGGCATGCCGCCGACCTTCGGCGGCACCCAGCGCCTGCCGCGCCTTGCCGGTCGCAAGCGCGCGCTCGAACTCTTGTTGACGGGCGAGGATTTCTCGCCCGAGCACGCACTGGAGATGGGGCTCATCAACCGGGTCGTCGCCCATGACGCGCTGATCCCTGCGGCCCGTGACCTGGCCAGGCGCATCATGGGCTATTCGCCACTTGCCGTTCGCTCGATCATCACCGCCGTTACCCGCGGCCTCAACATGTCGATCGCGGAGGGGCTGCTGGTCGAGAGCGAACAGTTCGCCCAGATGGTCCCGACCGACGATCTCTCGGATGCGCTTGCCGCCTGGAAGGGACGACGCATCCACGAAGACGGCCCGATACGCTGAGCGTCTCGGCAGCACGGCAAAACGGCGGCAAGGTGCGAAGGCCTTGCCGCCGCCATCTGTCAGGCGCGGGCGAAGCCGAGAATGAAGAGCGCCAGCGCGCCGATCGAGGCGACGGTGCGCACGTGGTTCCACCAGACCCAGTCGATGAGATAGCGCTGCTGCCAGAGATCGGTCGCGGCCTGGCCGGGTACCGCAGCGGCAAGCGCATCGTTCATCGGCACGTTGAAGATGATCGTGACCAGCAGCACGCCAACGGCATAGACGAGGCCGCCTGCCGCGAGCAGCCATCCGCCTTCACCGTCCGAGAGGAGGGCCATGATCACCAGCGCCAGTCCGATCAGCGCCGTGCCCATGAAGGCGCTGAGGAAGAACGGGTTCTGGATGACGTCATTGATTGCGTTCATCGCGGCGATCCCCTGCTCCGGCGGCAGCCGCGACAGGGCCTGCATGATGCAGACCGAGAAGATGAAGAACAGGCCGGCCATCAGGCCGGAACCGATGGCGGCGATGAAGGCCAAAGCGGGGATCAGCGAGATCATGCGGCGACACTCCAGACACCGGTTGCTGCGGTCTCCCGGGCGTAAGTTGCAAAGTCACGCGGCCGCCGCATAAGCAGGTGCTCGATATCGGACGTCAGGCTGGAATTGCGCCCATCGAGCACGGACGAGAAGAGATAGCGGATGAGTTCGACGTAGTCATCCGGCAGCCCCTCGGCTCGCATCTGCGCCACGAAATCGGCAAGCGGCACGGACTGGTAACCGATGGGACGCCCCGATGCCGCGGCGATCTCCGCGACGGCCTCGGCGAAGGTCAGCAGCCGCGGCCCGGTCAGTTCATAGATCTTGCCGACATGCGCGTCGTCGAGGAGCGCAAGGACGGCGACATCGGCAATGTCATCGGCGCTGACAAACGGTTCGGTGACCGCGTCCGGCGGCAGGTAGACCATGCCGCTGCGAACCGCATCCCTCAGGAAGGCTTCGCTGAAATTCTCGAAGAACCAGCTGGCGCGAATGATCGTCCAGTCGGCGCCCGAGGCCTGCAATTCGCGTTCGGCCGCCTGCGCCGCATCCTCGCCGCGCCCCGAAAGCAGCACGAGCCGCTCGATGCCGGAACGGACCGCAAGCGCGGAAAAGCGGCGGATCGCCTCGACTGCACCAGGCACGGCGAGATCCGGCTGATAGCTGACATAGACACGCTCGACATTCTCGAGCACCGGGGCCCAGGTCGTCTCGTCGTTCCAGTCGAAGGACGTCTCGGCCGAGCGCGCCCCGACGCGCACCGCGACGCCCTTGGCGCGCAGCCGCTCCGCGATGCGACGCCCCGTCTTGCCCGTACCACCCAGCACCAACGTAACCTTGCCAGACATGACTTTTCTCCCGATTCAAAACATGAGCAACCCTCACATTTGCAAATGTGATAAATCCTCGTATTTTGAGAGTCAAGACAAAAATGTGAGGATCACTCATGATTGAGCCGACAGGCACCCTGCCGATTGCAGGCGAGGACGACACCGCGCTCCGCCGCACGCCCAGCCAGAAGCGCAGCCGGGAGCGCGTCGAGCACATCCTCACCTGCGCCTCCACGCTCATCGCCGAGAAGGGCAGCGATGCCATGCGCATGAGCGAAGTGGCGGAAAAGGCAGGGATTTCGATCGGATCGCTGTATCAGTATTTCCCGGACAAGGCGGCGATCGTGCGCACGCTCGCCGAGCGCTACAACGCCTATTCCCGCGAATGCATCGAGGGCGAATTCGCCAAGGTGACGTCGATGGCAGAACTGCGCGACGCCTTCGGCGCGCTCTTCGATACCTATTACGACATGTTCCTCGCCGAACCGGTGATGCGCGACATCTGGTCGGCGATGCAGGCCGACAAGACACTGAGGCAGATCGAACTGGAAGAAAGCCGCATGACCGGCCGTCTGCTCGGCGATGTCCTTGCCCGGCTCCAGCCGCAACGCCCACGCGCGGCGATCGACGAAGCCGCGTTCCTGATCATGTATCTCGGCGAATGCACGATGCGGCTCGCCATCTCGGTCGACCGCGCCGAGGGCGGCCGCATCGTCGAGGCCTACAAGCAGATGATCCTTCGCGATTTTGTCGCTGATGAAGCGGCCGGCGGCGCAAGGTCAATTGACAACGCCATGACACGCTCATAATCATCAGCGATCGATTGGTTCCCGAGACGCGAACGTGTGTCGGGAGTAAACGGGAACGTGACGGATGGACCCAAGCTGGGCATTCAAATCACGGCCGACCCCGCGACTGTAGAGCGACGTCGATCTTGCCGTTCCGGAGCGATCCGGGAGAAGCCACTGGAAGAGACCGCGAGAGGGTGGTCGGACTGGGAAGGCGAGGCAGATCCCGGGCATTGCGCCCAGCGCCGTGAGCCAGGAAACCTGCCACTCGATACGGGCATAGGGCCCACACCGGGAATTTCCCGATGCCATCACGGAGGTTGTCATGGCTACGTCTACCATTTCGAGCACCCCGCTCTCCCTCAGCGATCGTCTGACCGCTGGCGTCATCGCGCTTCTCATCGGCGCATTCCTCGTCTTCGGCGCCGGCCTTGCAAACTCGGCCGTGCTGCACGACACCGCGCACGACACCCGCCATTCCTACGGTTTCCCCTGCCACTAAACAGATGCCTCGGAACGTAGCTAACGTTCCGCATCGAAGTGTCTGCGGACCTGAACGCATCCGGCCTGTGCCGGATGTGGGTGTTTGTGCATGCCGGATCGTCCGGCGCACAAGGGCCGTCCGCATGGCAGAAAGAACGGAAAGGCCTGCAAACCACGCCAGCGTGCGTGGCTTTTGTCGTTATCGAGGGAATTCAAGATGATTGTCAGAACGCTTCTGGCCGCGATCGTGGCCGGACTGATTGCCGGTGTCTTCATGACCGGCGCCCAGGAACTCAGGGTTACGCCGCTGATCCTGCATGCAGAACAATTCGAAGGCGAGGCTCCGGCCACTACCGAGCAGCCCACCGGCCAGCCGGGGGCGGCGCAGCCGGCCGCAGAGGGGCACGACCAGCATTCGTCGCTGAAGGCGGTCTCGCCGCTCGGCGCCGTGCTCGATGCGCTGTCGCCGATCACGCCGGCCTATGCGCATGAAGGCGAACACGAGGAAGGCGGCATCATGTTCGGCCTGAGCCGCTTCTCGGGCACGCTGATGGCGAACCTCGTCACCGGCTCCGGCTTCGGCCTGCTGCTGGCCGGCGTCAGCCTGGTGATCGGCTATCCGATCACGCTGAGGAACGGTGCGCTCTGGGGCGCCTGCGGCTGGCTGGCGGTGCACATGTTGCCGGCGATCGGCCTGCCGCCGGAATTGCCGGGCTTCCCGGCCGCCGAGCTCGGCGATCGCCAGGCTTGGTGGCTGGCAACCGCCGCCCTCTCAGCCGTCGGCCTCTATCTCGTCGTCCTGCGCGAGGAGATCGTCGCAAAGGTCGTCGGCCTCGCGCTGATCGCCGCGCCGCATGTCTACGGCGCACCGCAGCCGCTCGACATCTCCAGCAATGTCCCGGCCGTGCTCGGTGCCGAATTTGCCGTTGCCGCCCTCGCCACCACGCTTGCCTTCTGGATCGTGCTCGGCGTCGTTTCCGGCTTCGTCAACGAGCGTTTCGCCAAGGCGAACTGATCCGGCCGATCCCGTGCTCATGGGAGCCTGAACAAGCAGGCGGCGGGGGTTCAGCCCCCGCCGTTTTGCATGAGATGGGCTGCCAGCCGTTGGCGACGATCGTCCGGTTCGAGCAGCACGCAGGTGTCGCAGAAGCTGCCGCCTTCCGTTCGGAAATAGAGGCAGCAGCCGCTGCGTATCCGGTACTGGCGCGACAGCCGCTCGCTGCTTGCCGGATCGATAGCCGAGATCTCCTCGTAGCAGAGTTCTTCCGAGAACAGCGGCGACCCCGGCCTTCTGACGATTGCCAGCGCCTCGGCCATGCCGCGCGCCTCGTCGCCGATCGCCCGTCCGATCTCCAGGAAGGCGCCGGCAAGCGAGTCCGCCGCCAGCCGCCACTGCGCTCCGGAGGAAAGCCCCGTCCGCCGTTTCAAGACGGCGACGACCGGCGCCAGATGGGCGGTGAAGCCGCGCTCGAAAGCATTGCCGCCTTCGCTCTCCTGCGGCACCGCCGTCAGCCGATCAAGATGGAAGTGATAGCGCTTGCCGGCAATCTCCCGCCCCTCATGCAGCCGAACCCAGTCCTCGAAGCAAATGCCGGCGATTTCTGCGTGAAGCCCCGCGCCGAGATAGAACGCGCCGAGAACCACACTCAGTTGCCGGCTATAAAAGGCGATCAGATGCGCCGCCCGGATTCGGTCCGTCATGCCGATTGCGAAAAAGTCCTGATAGGCAAGGCCCTGCTCGACCCCTGCCCCGCCCATGGCCCAGAAGGCTTCCGGCGCACTGAAGGCGCTTTCGCCCACATCGAGCGAAACGCCGGCGTCAGGAAACTGCGCGCGCAACCGCTCGACCACCGCCGGCACCTGCGGCGGATATTTCCCTGCAGTTTCCGCTGTCTGCCGGCGCTCATCCAAATTCATGCCGTCTCCGTCGCCAGCCAGCCACCCTCAAACTCCGCGCGTTCGAGCCCGCGCCGGATCGCCGGCAGGCTGCGTGTCAGCTCCCAGACGAAGCCGTTTCGCCAGTTCTCGATCATCATCACGACGAGCCCCTGGTCAAGACCGACGACGCGCTCATCGATCCAGCCTTCCGGCCCATCGCCGGCAAGGCTCGGATTGAAGCCGCCCGGAAGGCGCCCCTCTTTCAGAAGTCCGGGATAGCTGGCCTTAATATGACCGAGTGCCGCGCGTGATGCGTCCGGATCGAAAGGCAGGCAGGCGGACGCCGCCCAGGGCACGAGCGTGCCGTCGTCCAGCCCGAACGGCGCGCCCCGGTTGACGTAGCCGAAAAGCCGCTGCCAGCGTCCGTCCGCAAGGCGCAGCCGACCGCGCGGCGCGTGACAGGCACTGAGCCCCCAGAGCTGTTCGCCATAGCCGGCGAAGCGGCCTGAATTCCGGCGCGCATGGTCGCGCTGCAACGCAATGGCGCGCCGGGTGTTCGCGAAATAGTCCGTCCCCCTCTCCCGCATCGGCCGATCGCCGACCGCGCGAAGATCGAGCCATGCCTGCGGGAACAGGTGGATGAAAAGCGGCGCCGCATGGAGATGCGGCTCCCCGTCAACCGGGATCCAGTCATAGCCCTCGGTGAAGGCATCGTAGTGCTCGGGTCCGATGGCTTGATCCGTTGCCCCAAGCGCCAGCACATAGAGCAGCAGCGCCTCGCTATATCCCCGCCAGCGATGTTTCAGAAACCGGCCAGGCGGGCGCCAGCCCATCGTCAGTGTGTCACTCCGGGCCAACGCCCAGCGCCAGTCGACGCGCGCATAGAGCCTTTCGGCAAGGCTTCGGATCTCGCCTTCAACCGCGTCCTCGCCGGAGAAATAGGCGGAAGCCGTCAGGCATCCGGCGATCAGCAGCGCCGTGTCGACGGTCGAGAGCTCGCTGCGCCAGGTCCGCTCGCCGGTCCGCATATCGAGGAAGTGATAGTAGAAGCCGCGATAGCCGCTCGCCCGCTGGTCGCGGGACTGCGGGCTCTCGCCAAGGAAACGCAGCACGGTCAATACCCGCCTGCTTGCCTCGCGGCGCGAAATCCAGCCGCGCTCGACGCCGATGGGATAGCAGGAAAGGCCAAAACCCGTCGCCGCGATGCTCGAGGGCGCGCCGGGAAGCGACGTGTCCGCGATCAGCCCGGTGGCCGGATCGGCATGATCGAGAAAATACCCGAACGCCGCCCGCTGCAGGTTATCGATCTGAAATGGCTCGGCATTTTCCGTCGGTGTCAGCATTCCGCCTTTCCAGCCCCGTCCCCGGCGCGCAGGCATTTCCGGGCAAGCCCCCGGCAAAATCACTCTTTGTTGAAGGGCAACTACACCCAAATGGTCGCCGAATGCCAATCCTGTGTTACATTCTTCTAATCTGACCGCGCGCAATGACTGGTTGAAGCGATGTTGAGCGTGTTGGCGTTGTTTCTCTCATTGAGTGGCGGCCCGAGTCCATCGACCGCCGCGTCGACGGATGTCGATGTCGAATTGATCCTGGCCGTCGACATGTCCGGCTCGATGGATCTGGATGAGGCGCGCATCCAGCGCGCCGGTTACGTCGAGGCGCTCCGGCACCGCGACTTCCTCGATGCCGTCGCAAGCGGGCAACTGGGCAAGATCGCCATCGGCTATTTCGAATGGGCCGGTACGGTTAACGAATCCTCCGTCGTCGCCTGGCAAGTGATCTCCACCGCCGCCGACGCCGATGCCTTTGCCAAGCGGATCGAGGCGCGTCCGGTCGGCACCCGGCGCGGCACGTCGATCTCGAACGCAATCACCTACGGTACGGCGCTGATCGATTCGAACGCCTACAACGGCATACGCCGGGTGATCGACGTCTCCGGCGATGGCCCGAACAATATCGGCCCGCCGGTCATTCCGGCCCGCGAGACGGCGGTCGCCCGCGGCATCACCATCAACGGGCTTGCGATCCTCATCCGCCCCTCGGTCTCGACCGGCCCGCTCGACCAGTATTATGCCGAATGCGTCATCGGCGGCCCCGGGTCCTTCGTGCTGCCGGTACACGAGCCGGAAGATTTTTCCATCGCCATCCGCCAGAAGCTCGTGCTCGAAGTGAGCGGGCTGCCGCCACCGCCAACCGTGCGATATGTCGATGCCTTCCCGGCGCCCGATTGCCTGATCGGCGAGAAACTCCGGCCCGGCTTCCTCGACCGCGTCTATCCCGAACTCGACAAGTAGCCTTCGGCGCGCAACCCATGCGCGACAGATTGTCGTTTCCCTTCGCCCCGCCCGACGATAAGATGAGCCATTGCTTCGCGGATCGATTCATGTCCTTGACCACTACGCCCCCACCGGCCGAGATGGCCACCGACACCGGCAGCCAGCATATCCGCGATACCTTGCGCGATGCGATCGTCGAACGGCGGCTTGCCCCTGGCACCAAGCTTTCGGAAAGCGATGTCGGCGAACTCTTCAATGTCAGCCGCACGCTGGTGCGCGCAGCCCTTCAAGCGCTTTCCTATGAGGGCCTCGTCAATGTCGAGAAGAACCGTGGCGCCTTCGTCGCCCATCCCTCGATCGACGAGGCACGCCAGATCTTCGCAACCCGCCGGCTGATCGAGCCCGGTATCGTGCGCGCCGCAGCGGCGAATATCGGCAAGACCGAGCTCGCAGAGCTCCGGTGCATGCTTGCTGCCGAACAGCGGCTGACCGAACAACGCGGCCAATCGGCCAGGCGCGCCGAGATCAAGGCCTCGGGCGACTTTCACCTGGCGCTCGCCGACCTCAGCGGCAACGCCATTCTCCGCCGCTTCATGGACGAGCTCATCGCCCGTTCCTCGCTGGTCATCGCGCTCTACGGCCAGTCGACCGTTTCGAGCTGCGGCCACAGCGAACACGACGAGATCGTCAACGCGCTGGAACGCGGCGACATCGACGCGGCCGCCAGACTGATGGTCCATCATATCGACCACATCGAAGCCGACCTCGACCTTCGCACCCACAAATCGACCGACCTCAAGGCGGCACTCGAACTTTAGAATCCGCTCCCGCGCTCCGGGAATCACAAAAGGGTCAAGTGCCGAAAAAACTCGGTGATCCGCGGAACCATTCCCGCACGACAGCGTTGGCCTCGCGCTCGAAAAAGACTGAGAACGAGGAAAGCAAATGAGCGAGAAATTCTTCGCCACTCCCATCCCCCTCCGGTTATCCGCAAAACGGCAGACTGTCGTTAGAACGGTTTTCGAAGCCGTCGAGTTGCTGCGGCAATGGCCGGGGCGTCGCGGACGGGAGTATCGCGCGGCTCTCAGGCGCTGCCTGGACGCGCTGGACGGATTGACGAGTACCGAACGGGCCAGCCGCTGCTTTGCGGCCGCTGCCCGCGAATCGGGCCTGCTCTTGACCTGACGCGGAAATCCCCAAGGTCCCGTGGACCAGTCTCTCACGATGCGCCGAAGGACGATCGGCGCATCGCCCAAAGGGCGCCGAAGACCCCAAGCCATCACGCTTTGACGAATGAAACAGACGATCAGTCGGTAAGTTCCGCCGCTTCCTTCGTCTGACGGCCGGCAAGCGCCTTCAGCGCTTCCTTGTCGAGCCGCCAGTCCGGTGCGCCGTAGCCGAGCGGCCACTTGTAGGGCTCCCTGTCGTTGAAGAACACGACGGCGGTCAGCAGCGGAAAAGCCTGCCGATAGGTGCGCTGATCGAGGATTTCCTTGTACCAGGCGCGCCTGTAATCGGCCGAGCCCGAGACGCCGAGTTCGGCGATCATGACCGGTTTGCCGAAGCCCGCGACACGCTGGTATTTTTCGTTCAGCGCCTCGCTGAAGCGGCGCTCGCGCCCCCAATAGTCGACGTCCATCTTCTGCAAGCCCCAGACGGGGATGCCGACGACATCGACGACATCGTCGCCCGGATAATAGCCGGCGAGATTACGATGGCCCTTCGGCGACCAGACGAACCGCGCCTTGGGCGCGAGCTCCCGGCATCTTGTCACGAAATAGCGGAATGCCTTCTTGTAGCCGTCCTTGTCGCCGCGCGCCCAGGGATAGCGGCCATCGGGGTCCTCCATCTGTGGCCCCAGCGCACATAGACCGGGCCTTCGAAGGCCGCGGCACGGGCGCAGACGTCGCCAATCTCGCGGTCGAAGCGGCCCTTGCCGATATCGGCAAAGAGCCTCTCGCCGCCGGCACGCCAGTCGGTGGCGTGGGTATAGGGCTCGACCGAGAGCATCAGCGCCCGCCCCTGCCGCGCTGCGATCGCGGTCTTGCGCTTCAGGAGCGCCCGGTCCGGCTTCTGCCAGTAGACGAAGACATGTTCGAGCTCCAGCGCATCGCTGTCGGCAACGGCGTCATGGGGATCGTAGACGCCGATCGCAACCGCCCGCTCCTTCCCGCCCTTTGCCCGCGGCTCGATCGCCGCCGTCGTCAGCCTTCGGTCGATGCCGCCCGCCGGATCATCCGCACGCGCCGCCGGTGTTCCGGTGACGGCGAGAAGCGCCAGGGATCCCGCGGCAAGGGCTGATCTCAAAACTCTGGCAGACAACGAACATTCTCCGGCGGATCGCCCCTACTGCATGTTTCCTTAAGTCGTAGCCGATTTAAGGACACATGCAGCTATTCAAAATGCTACAGCGACCTTTGCGCGTCTGATAAGACGCGCGGCGCTGTAGACGCCGCAAATGAAACCGGACACGTCACGCATGCGGCAGTCGGAAAGTCACCGCCAAGGAGGGAACCGGCCGATCCCCAAACGATCCCCGGCGACCTCACCGCACTGGAATTACGCAAACTCGAACGGAAACAGTCCCGTTAGAGCGAAGCTCTCAGGAAGCAGTGCGACGTACGGCCGAAGCCGCTCGCCGAGCAGATATAGGGAGCGCGGCCCAGATAGGCGGCCGTGCTGTTCCTCACGGGCCGCGGCGCGACCACATCCTCATCGGCATTGGCGACCCGCAACTGCTTCTGCTCCTTGCGGATCTTCACCGAAGGGCTGGCATAGGCGCCGGAATGGCTGGACGCGAACAGCGGCGTTTCACCGATCACCGTCGACGAGCAGCCGGCAGTGGCGAGCAGAAGGCCAAGAATGGAAGCGGTCGGTACGAGATACTTGAAACCCGAAATGGTGGTGCGGCGCGCGCCTGCACATGCGGTCTTATCTCGCATAAGCATCCTTTCGAATTAGCGGCCACGACCGCCCGGCGCCTCCTTTGGGGTATATGGCGGCAATGTTCAACCCCTCTTCCATTATAAATTGCTTAAATTAATATTTTCTTTCTTAGCAACCTCTTCCGGAGGTTGCAGCTAAGCCCGCTGACCCAAGTGCCAATGCGGCTGGAGCTTGGCCGCGCACCGCGCTCGCGCGTCGGCACGGGGATCGGCAAGACAAAACAGGAAAACCAAACGCTTGCCTGATAGACAGCGCGAAAGCGGCCCCACCCGCCATCAGGCAGCCCGCCCACCCCGCCGGCTACCACGCCCGGTGGTATGCGGGGGCGGCACCGCCGAATGGTTCGTACGGAATAATTTCGCGCGAAAGCGGGAAATCGGCGGCAAAGCCGCCCCATCCACCGCGCCGACCGGTCGAGCGGCACGGTATCGGAACGCAAGTACCGCCCCATTCCTCATTTTTAGCCACCGCGCATTTACAGTTCGTTGACCTCTGGCAGCCACCTTGGTGCCAGGCGCAACATGTTTGAGCGTATGCGCCCACTCCAAAACTGCCCGCGTTCTGCGGGCATTTTTTTGGTCAGCGCCAAGCGGTCAGGCAAAGACCGGATCAGGCCGACACGCCTTGCAATCGGAAGGCACTATTCGCTTGGGCAAACCTGATGCCCACCGCTCACGCGACGCATTCAATTCGCATTCTTGAGTTTCCAACACCCAGATTGGGAAATAGAGGCGGTCGTGGTGACGGACAAAAAGTGGTGGGCCCGGAGGTCGCGCCATAACTCCTGAAAATCAATGAGTTAGAGTAAAGTGGGACCGGAAATCTTTCCGCCCGCTCTTGTAGTTTTTCGCCACTAAAGTCCCACCGCCCACCCACCGTCACTAGCCGGTGGGTCGCGCCTTTGTGCGCTCAACATAAGGAGAATACATGCGCGTCTTGTATTGCCACAAGGTCAAAGACACGCGCCGGCAGGATTGCCTGGCATCGGTTGATTTCGAGATCAATCCGCACATTCGTCTTTACGGCCTGAGGCTTCTAAAGAAGCCCGACGGCGCCTTCTACATCTATGCGCCGCAAGCCAACGGCTCCCGTCGCTTGGCGACCTTCTCGCCTGAGCTTTCAGCACGCCTCACCGCTCTTGCCGTCGAATCGTACGAGGCAGCCAATGAGCGATGACAAGCCGCGTCTTCCAAAGCCCGAGAGCCTCGAGGCGAAGTTCAAACTGATGACGCTGCTGCCGTACGACAAGCGAGCCAAGCGCAAACACTGCCTCGTGTTCGGCTTCGTCTGTGACTGGTACCACTCCGACTACGGCAATGCGCTCGCCAGCGTTCGGCATATCGTCGCGACAATCAAAGAGCGCGATCCGGCAGGCATCGGCCTCTACACCGGCGATGTACATAGCGCCCTCGCCGATCTGGTATCGTGGGGATACCTCACGCAGATCAAAGGGACCGGCCGCAAGGCCAGCCGCTATATCCCCGCATGGGATTTGGTTTGTGTTCATAAAACTCCGAACACAACAGCGACCGAAACTAGCATTCGGGGAAATCCGAACACAGATGTTCGGGAAAATCCGAACACAAATGGCGATAGCGTTCATAAAATGCAGAACGAAGACCCATCCACAGTACCCGTCCACGGGACCGGGGTACATGTGGTGGGAAATATGTTCGAAGCCGCGCCGGTGGCGCCGCCTTTGGCTGGCCTTCCGGCCGCCACGGCGGGACCGGCTTCGGGAGATGGATTCAGTGAGTTCTGGAGCGCCTGGCCCCGAAAGCACGGCAAGAAGGCGGCCGAGGCAGAGTGGCGGAAGATCGGCGCAGACCTGCGCGCCACGGTCATTAACGCAGCCGGTGTGTGGGCTGACCACTACGCCAAGCACGGCGTCGAGAAGAAGTGGATCCCCGAGCCAGCGAACTGGCTGAAGGGGGAGCGCTGGGACGAAGACTTGCCATTGATCCATGGGGACGCGAAGGGCGCCGCAATCGCCAAGGCTAAGGCCAACGCGCCGGCGAAGAAAGAAGACAAGCCACGCTGGCCGCGGGTGGTCGATATCGTCGGCAGCGGCGTCGACAACGACGGAGACTTCAGAACTAAGCTCAAGTTGGTGTTTTGTGAGCGCGACCAGCCGAAAACATGGGAACACGTAATCACCATCGAGCATCCCAATACGGACATTCAGCGGGACGGCCAGCGCGAGTTTGGCGCCCTTTGCAGCGCCCTCGGATTGGTCGGCGTCAACGACTCCAGCGAGCTTGAGAACCACGCCGTTGAGATCATGCCCGGGAATAAGGGCGCGCTGGAATACCGCCCCGCGCCGGCGAACGACAACATGGAGGCTGCGGCCTGATGGACTCGAGAGACATGTATGAAACTATGAAGGCTGCCTTTGTTGACGCCCTCGCCGAACGCAAGCCAGAGCCTCCCATGATGCGCGTAGATGCATTCGACGCTGAAGATGAAGGCGGCGATCCCGTGCGGGTTGTCGGCGTCACCGTCGAAGACGACATGCTCAAATTCATCGTCATCGAGGAGGAGGCCGACGGCGCCATCTACCCGATCGTCCGAACACAGATCTTCAAGAAAGGGTCCTCGGCAGAACTTACGCAACCATAGCGTTAGCGATCATATTTTCTGCTATCATTTCGCCCCGATGAAGCTGACTAAATGCAAAAATATTACTTGTAAAAACAATAACTTAGGTAAACAACCCAGGGAGGTAAATGGTTGAAGCACGTTTTCGCCATTTTTAGACCTGCGATTACTACCCGGCCGGCCATTTTTCATCGGCCGTGCGCGAAACGGGGCAGCGACTTAAGCCACCGCCCCGCAAACGTAGGTATGCTTCTTGGAACTGGTGCAACAGCTCCTGACGCTTACTCTAATGACTGGAAAGGTCATTTTGGTAGCCATCGCCTTATACAGCGTCTGGAAAACGCGGTCAAAATAAGGCGCCTGAGAAAAGTAGCCGCGCCGCTGGTGCGGCTACTCTCCGATTCCAATTCTCAACTGGGTTGGTTTCGGCGCAACTCAATCTCTTTCGGCAGGGTTATAAGATAGCGAAGGAATGCGTCGCAGAACATTCTAGCCGCCTTAAGGTCTGCCCTCGTTACCTCGTCATCATGCGCGCCATCGTTGCCGACGATCCGTATTTCCTCCGCCCAGTCGCCCAGCGCTGTCGGAATTTCGCCTGCGGTAACTAGCGACTTTATTTTCGCCGCGAGGGTACCTTTCAAATCTGGCTTCGTTGCCACCAGCGCGCGTTCAAGGCTGCGGCGATACATAGTTGCGGCGGCCTCTTCATGGCCATCCATCTTATAATTGCCCTCGGCCTGCACGAACGCTTTCTCGACATCGGCTGGGAGGTGCTCTGGGATGGTTGGCGCTTTGCCGGTGGTTTCGAATCTGGTGACGTCGTAGTTAGTAGCGGACAAATTCCTCGCTGGACCGCCGCTGATGTATTCAGTGAGGATCTGTCCAACGCCTTCCCATGTTGCCGTACCCTTCACGTCCAGCACGAATATCGACGGCCGCTCGCATCTGGTGCAAACAGCCATAAAATAGCCGTGCGTACTCCCCAGCCGGTTAGCTGGCATGTTCGGCACGCTGGCGCCTCGCATGGTCATGCTGATTTGGTTTGCATTACATTCCACGCAATCAGCTACTATAGTTCCCATCGCACAATCCGCTTTGTTGTCACACAACTAAGAGTACTGCAGCGAACGCGTCAAATTGCAAGCTACCGCTAGCGAACCACACAAACTGTTATCTTCAAGAGAAGCCTTGACGATCTTCACCGATCAACGGTTATTAAATGTAGCGTTTTTAACGCCCAACCTTATTTACTGTTTTGCGGGTAGGCCGCCAAGAACAGAGTCGCGAAAAGCGGCCGGCAACCACGTTTCCAAAAGGTGACATCATTGGAACATGCCAACGATAACGTGCCGGTATTTGACCGGGGCGACGCGCTGCCTTGCATCGTAGAAGATGCAACCGAGTGGCAACCGTCCCGCACCCGCATCAAGGGGCCCGGCTTAGCGGTTAAACTTGCAAACGACGGGCCGTCTCTTGAGCGGCGTATCGCGCTGCATGCCGTGTGGGCATCCTCGAACCGCTACAGCGGGCAGCACGCCAACGATAATAGCGACTGGCCGCTGGCCAAGCTCCTGCGAACCGAAAAAAACGATCACTGCCTGGCCCTGGCTGAGAGATATCGCGCCCTGCATGATGCGGCGACCTTGCCGACGCAACTCGTTGGTCGGGAAGCCGTGGATTTGTACGTCGTGCACAATGTCGATGAAGATGGCAAGAACAAGGGTCAGAAAGTAGTCACTGGCAGGAGGGCCAACATCGACACGCCCGCGACTCGTGCAACCATCACCAACGACGAGACCAAGAAACGCGCCGCTCCTATCCCGAAGAAGTGGCAGGGCGACTGGCCTCTCCTCGCCAGCATCGATGCGAAGCGTGAGCTTGCTGTCCTGCGGTATAGGCTCGCGTATGTGCCGAAGATCCTGGATGCCTTCGAGTGGGCGGTCGTGGATGGTCTTACGCTCACCGAGATCGGCGCAGGGCTTGGCGCGGGCAGCAAGGGGGCCAAGGGCGAAGCCCGGGCTAGAATCTTTGACGGTTTCGGAATCATCGATCGCTTCTGGCGGAATAGCCAGCGAGCCGCATAGAGGTACCCCATTTTCAAATCCCAAAGGCTAAGGGAGAGAGAGGGCGCTGGAAACGGCGCCCTTTTCGTTTGGGGAAGCTGTCACCTTCCCCTGGTGGGTGGCCGCGCGCGGTCGCTCACCGCCCCGTTGCTGCACCTCGGATGGACAGGGCGGCAAACCGATCCGGCTTCATCTCCATGTGCCGGACTTTAGGGCTGGAGCGCGAGTTGATGCGCGCTCCAGCCCTTTCTTTTCGGACCATCCAAACGCAACTTTTAAAAATTACAGGAGGCCACGTGGCCAATTTAAACGCAGCCGTTGCCGCGCTGGAGCGCCGCATTGGCTTCCCTAAATCGCGCGCTCGGCAGGTGGCGCGCTCGCTGCAGGAGGCCGGCGCATTGCCGCTTGGTGCCCCCGGCGTCGCGCCCAAACTGGATCTTGACGACTTCGTTACGCTCGTCATTGCGCTCGCAGCAGACGTGCCCTTGCACCAGTCAGCAGACGCGGTGCGCACCTACCGTCAACTTACTCCTGGCGGCGCTGACGTATCTCGCGCACCCGCATCGGTGCCGAAGAACGCAGGTGAGGAGATCGACGCGATTTTCAGCCTGGCCGCCGACGGCAACACAGATGTCCGCGGCGTCAAGCTCGAGTTCGTAGCCAATTGGCCTGAAGTCGCCGTGCATTGGCACGATGGGAGCATCGGCCGCTTTCGCGAGCTCGGCGCTCTTGGCGCTCATTGGAGCTCGATCGGCCACCGGCGCTCGACGAGCATCAACGTGGCTGCCCTTGCCGACGCTATCAAAGAAACTTTCACAGGAGCCTGAGAATGGTTTTCAAGAAATCACCGACCGCCACCGAGACCTTCCGCGTGCCGAGCCTTGGCGAAGTCGATCAAGACTACCGAGAGATCGAGCAGAAGATTGCTGGCCTGCGCAACGACCAGTCGACAACGGCTCGCGAAATTCTCGAGTTGGAGCATGACTTGCGAGCGCGGCAAGCCCCCTCCATGCGTTCCGGCGTCGCGGCTCTGCTTGGAGAAGTCGTCGACATCACCTTGGAGCAGCGGCCTGCGCGATTGGCAGAACTCCGCAAGCATGCTGGTGATATCGAGGGCGCGATTGAAATCCTCCAGCGCCGACTCTCCGAACGCCGCGATCGAGCCAGCGCCGCTGTCCGCGCTGCGGCCAAGGCTGAGTATGGCCGCCGCGTGAAGGCAGTTGCCGAAGCGCTACAGCAAGCAAATGCAGCCCACCTGGAACTGATCGACATCGTCGACCAATTCGAGCGTGAGGGCGTCTCTTGGAGTGCACTCGGCCCAATGCAGCCGAACTTCCTGGGGAGCGCATACGACGGCCACGTCCAGCGCTACATCAAGGAAGCTAAGGAGGCTGGCTACTATGGCAATTGAACGCGCCACCAAGAAGACCACCAAGGCAACGCGTAGCGTGACCCTCCCTGGCAAGCGGGCCGCCCACATGACCACCGACCCAGTCGACATCGCCCGCGAACTGCGGGCCAAATCTCGCCTGGGACAACGCGAGGCAAAGCTGGCTGCGGCGGAGGAAAAGCTGAAGTGACGGAGAAAATCAGCGGCTATGCGGCTACGTTCTCCGCGCCAACCGTTATCGCCGGTGAGTTTCGCGAGCAGTTGGCGCCAGGCTGCTTCGCGCGCACCCTGAAAGAGAACCCCGACGTTCTTGCCATACTCGATCATGACTTCGGCCGTATCCTTGGTCGCACAACGGCCGGCACGCTTGAGCTAAAGGAGGACCGCATCGGGCTATGGTTCAGCCTGCTGCCTGATCCTACAACTCCAAGCGGTCAGGAAGCGATAGGCACGGTGCGCCGTGGCGACGTCAAGGGATGCAGCTTCTCATTCCGAGTGCGGGCTGAGCGATGGGAGGACGGTGGCGATCGACTGCCCCTTCGCATCCTCGAAGACGTGGACCTGTACGAGGTGACGCTCACTGCGGTACCGGCCTACCCAACCACTACGGCCAGCCTGTGCGTCGAAGGCCCGGACACCACAGCGTCAGCGCTGCGAGTAAGGGCCGAGGCCGCGATGAAAGCCCGCGGCATCCCACTCGTCTGACCGGGAGGGGGCGGAGTCATCCTTCCGACAGCGGGAGCCAGCTACCGGTCGTGCCCAATCGCGTAGATTCGGCATGCCCCGGTTGAGAAAATATTCAGCCGGCACGCAAGGCCAAGCGTTCAGGGGTTTTCGGCCCATCGCTGCCCCATAAAGATGGAGAAAAACGGTGGCAAAATCACCAAAACCGCCGCCGCACCTGCGGCCAGCTACGCAGAAATGGTGGCGATCTGTGCTCGGGGAATTCGAGCTCCATGGCCATCACGTGCGCCTGCTTCAACTGGCCGCCGAAGCGTGGGATCAGGCACAGGGTGCTCGCGAGGTTCTTGATCGAGACGGTCAGACTTTCACCGACCGGTTTGGACAACCCAAGGAGCGGCCTGAAGTCGGAATCATGCAAAACGCTCGCATCGCCTTCGCGAGGTTGCTGCGCGAACTCGCCCTTGACGGCGTCGATGCTCCAGAAGCCCCGCGTGCTCCGCGTACCGCCGATTACGGAAGCCGGCGCTGATGCCTGTTCGATATCGCAAGAACAGGAAGCGCTCTACGGATGGTCTCAACGAATGGGAGGCTGTCTTTTCGACAGGCTACGATCTGCTTTGGGAGTTGCAGATGTCAGGTGTCGAGACGGATGAATATGGTCAGCCCCCGCTGGATGTTACAGAGGCCGCATGGCGACGGCTAGGCGAGGCCTATATGGATCTCCCGCGGCATCCGGACCTCGACGAGCCGTGGGCACTCCAAACCTTTGGAACTCCATGGTCAAGGCGAAGATCAAAAAGGTAGACCATGTTTTCTGGTGGGCTCCCAGATTTGATCGCTTTCAAGGTCGTACCGCTCAATCAGCTCGTCTCGGATCTGGTGTAGGCCCGTCAGAAAGAGTGCTGCCGATATCTCGCGGCGAACAATGTGCAACGGTACATCGTTAGTCGCGCCTCTGGCGAATGCAAACAAGGCAGAAGCGCGTGCGTATATTTCGGCCTCGCCAAGTATTAACGCCTCAACATTATGCGCATGCACCCAGGCTTCGGGTCGACTGTGGTCGTTGCTTAACCCGCCAAGTTTTGAGGCTTGGAGTTGGATGGAGATAATAAGACGAGAGTAATATTTGCGCTCGAACTCAGTGCTGAACTCCACCATTTCCTTCAAGTTTGAAAGCACGTCCGCAGAATAGCTATCGAATTTTGGCAAAACCGCAATCTTCGGTAGAAAATTATCCTGACATTGGCCAAGAACTTCTAACAAAGCCTGGCTTCGTTGCCTAGCAGTCTCGCCCAGCACTCCGAGCGATAGCGGCAGAACCGCCCTTGCAGCAGCCCTTTTCGCCTCGCGCCGTTCCCGTTCATGCCGTTCCACTTGGGCAAGTTGCAGTTTAGTGGAACTGCGAGATTGAAGCACCTGCAGCTTTATTGCCCTCAGTGTCCAGTAGGCAGCTCCCAGTGCGACAAGTGCACCTATGAACGTCTGGTAGTCGTACAGCCACTTGAACCGGCCTAACCATCCCACGACACCATCAAAGGTGCCCACCCATCCGAGGTCGCAGCCCATACGGACGGCCTCTATGCAAACCGCGAGGATGAAGATGCCAGCAGCTATGCCGACGAGGAAGTGTTGTCTGTAGGTCATAGTGAACGATCACTGATTCGCGCAGAAATTGTCCAGACGACCGCGCTATAGCACGCGACAAGCGCGCACTAATTCACAAGGAAACTCAAATGACTAAACGAACGAACGCCACTTGTGGGCGGGCGGTGGAGGCCTGATGGTTGAAAAGACCGACGATCTTGTAATTTCCATCAGCACCGACCTTGCTACGGTGAAAAGGAGCCTGAAGCGGCTCGAGCAAGACATTTCGTCGACCACCGGCAAGGTTCAGAAGCAATTCGACGGTCTGGGCAAGGGCATCGACAACTCGATGACGACTGCGCTGCAGGCTCGCGTCGACAAGATGGTCGGGATCGGCTCGAAGGGCGCCAAGGAATGGACCGGCGCACTCGCTGATCAGGGCAAGGAGCTTGAGCGCCTGCGCGCCAAGTACAGCCCGCTTTTTGCGACCATAAACAATTACAAGTCGGCAGTTGCCGACATTCGCCGCGCGCATGCGGTTGGTGCGATCTCGGCCAACGAGATGACCTCCGCCATCCAGCGAGAGCGGCAGGCGGCCTTGGCGTCGACTGCGGCGATCAAGGGGCGGAACGCTGCGCTGGCCCAGACACCCGCCCGCGGTCAAATGGGCCAGGGCTTCCAGACCGCCAACATCGCCGCCCAGTTCCAAGATATTGCCGTCACGTCGGCGATGGGCATGAACCCGCTGCAGATCGCTTTGCAACAGGGCACGCAGCTTTCGTCGGTACTCAATACGATGGGCAACGGACGTCAGGTCGTCAGCGGCCTCGCTGCGGCGTTCACCTCGCTGGTGAGCCCTGTTTCGCTGCTCACCATTGGTCTCGTTGCCGGTGGCGCGGCCGCCATCCAGTATTTCAGCACCATGGAGTGGGGCGGGTCGAAGTCAGAGGAAACTCTGAAGCGTGAAGCCGAGCTCGTGAACACGGTGGCCGAGAAATGGGGCGACGTCCTTCCTGCTCTGAAGGCCTATAACGACGAGAGGCAAAGGCTCGCCGGCGACAAGGAGCGCACTGAGGCACTAGGGATTGGCGCGAGTGCGCAGTGGGACGAACTCAGGGCCAAGCTCGATGACATCAACGTCGAATTCACGCGCCTCAAGACAGATATTCAGCAAAGCAGCGACAACGTCGCAGGAATTGTCGCGCTTCAACAGGCGTTCAACGATCTCCAGGCAAGAATTGCCAGCGGTAGCGCCACGGCCGCGGATGCCAAGAAGGTTCAAGACTCGCTCGTTAGCTTTATCGCGGAGACAGGCAATCCGGCAATCTCCGACTTCGCCACGCAATTCGACGGCCTGGCAAATTCCATCGATCGAGCGTCGGCGAATGCCAAAAAGTTCGCGATAGACCAAGCGATAGCGCTGACGTCGCGGCACCCGAGCCAAGGCGCGTATGGCGGTGTCCTTCGGAGCGCTGACGGCACGATCCAAGGTGGTGGCACGGTACTGCCCGACAACGGTCCAGTTCCAGAGCGCAGGCCGCTCATCGAGCTCGACGGCTTACCGGGCGCCCAAGAAGCAACGAAGAAGACAGAAACAGCCGCCAGCCGAGCCGCAAACGCCTACCGCGATCTGGTCAAGAGCGCTGACGATCGCATTGCGCAACTGAGGCTGGAAACGGAACTTACCGGCCAGTACGGAATCCAAACGGATGCCGCGCGCTTCCGGCTCGAACTACTTCAGCAGGCGGAGGACAAGGGGCGCTCCCTTTCCGAGGCCCAGCGCGCCGAAATCGAGCAGAAGGTTGCGCTATACGAGAAGTACTCGCAGGCGCTTTCTCAAGCGAAGTTGCAGCAGGATTTGGTGAACCAGGCGCGCTTCAGTTCGCTTTCTCAACAAGACCAGAAGATTGTCCAAACACTGCGGCAGTACGGTTTGCCGGAGGATCTCGGTGGCAAGAATGCTCAGAGCATTCGGCAATCGTTGCAGTTCCAGGAAATGAGCGACGGCGTGTCTGGCTTCTTCAGCACATTCAAAGACGCGTTGATTCAAAACGGCGGCGATCTCGGTGATGCATTCGCGAGCGCCATCGCCGACGCCCTAGTGGGTGACGGCTTCACAATGACCATGGAGTTCCCACAATGAGTGCAATCCTCTCGCTCGCCGGCCCTGACACGGTGTACCTTCTCACCGACGGCGCCGGGTATGATTCCGACGGCGTGGTTAGGTGCATCGGGCGCAAAGTTCGCATTGCATCGAAAGCGCGCTTGGCTGTGGCAACACGTGGCTTTAAAGGCATCGGGGATCTCTGGGCTGAAAAGCTTACCGCGCTGGCTGATAGGGTCGGCGTGGATGACATGCTCCTCGCCCTCCCTTTGATCCTTGCCGAAATGGAGCTTGAGCCGCGATCGATCCAGCGAGAGCAGCCAGTCGAGGTCGTGCTCGCCGGGTGGTCGCCAGCAATTGGCGCTTTCCATCGCATGTTCCGCACCTACGGCGAAAACGCCTTCGAACTCACATCGCCCGCGGCTCTCTTCTACGGCGGCCAGATGTCGAACGATCCGCGCACTTTTTTGCTACCGCCGTTGCCAGGCGAAGGCGCCGAAGCATGGATGCGTCGAGGGGGGCTGGCCGTCATGCAAGCCTGCCGTTCGCAGCTTGGCCGGAACCCTTCTGGAGATGTCGGCTTCTTGTGCATCGGCGGCCAAATCGACCTGACGACGATTTCCGCCGACCGCGTGACGGTCGAGACTATCCACACGTGGCCCGACCGCATCGGCGAGAAGATCGTTCCGGAGTTGGCCGCGTGAGAACGCGCTACATCGCCAACAACCTGGCGTGCACGACGTCTCTATATGGTCCCATCACCTACGACCCAATCTTCACGCCGCTGTTCACCGCGGTTTTGGGGCCCGGTATCGCCATTGGTGCCACCGGCATCACTACCACCAGCATCGCCGCCGCGATTGCGACCACAGGCCTTTCGAAGGGAGTCCAAATCCGATGACTGCGATCAATGTTCTCCGGCTCGACGGCAGCGTCACCATCATCACCGACACCCGCGCACGCTCTCACGCGGGACCGGACTTCGACGCTCCGAAGGTGATGCCCATCCCGCATATGCGGCTGGCCATCGCCACCCGCGGCAAGATGGACGTACTTACGAAGGTAGTCGGCGCCGTTTGCGTGGCGGCTCGAGATTACGATAGCGCGAGGGATTTCCTTCGGGAGCACTTTGAAGGTCTGGGGTTGGGCCCGGTCGATATCTTTCTAGCCGGATGGAGCAAGGAAGGGCCAGCCGCCTGCATAATCTCGAGCGTCAACGGCAATGCCGACATACCGTATATCGCGGCCACACCGATGGTGCCTGGCGAGGTTCTGGAGGCGTTCGGTGCGGATCCTGTGGCGAACATGCCGGCGCTGCTACAGGCGCAGCATGCGGCGAACAGCGCGGTCGGCGGCTACATCAATGTGACCACCGTATGGGCCGATCGGATCGAAAGCTATACGGCCGGGGCTATTGAGGAAGTGCGGAGGGCGGTGGTTGCACCAGTGTCCCGCAACTTAACTTGTGATATGGCGTGACGTAGATTTAGCAGACGAGGGGAACTTTTGGATACGCTTCTTAAGATGCCGATTGAGTTCCAGATCGTCTTGGTCGCGGGCTACATCGCGTATAAAATTGTCACCGTCGGGCGAAACAGAAATCACAGGACAGAGGATTTTCTGCTTCAAGTCCTTACGTTTGGTCTTATCGCTCGTGCAGTCGTAGCGACGGCATTCTGGGTTCCAAACACGATACCCAAGAACGACTCGATCAATGCTGCGCTCGTCGCAGGATTGACAGTGATGGTCGCCATCGGACTCGGAGCAGCTTGGCGAGCGTTCGGAGAACGCTGTTCTCACTCATTGATGAAGACGTTGCGTGTGTATCGAGACGATCACGAAGCATCTGTCTGGCAAAGCATTATGCATAATCCGGCTGAGTGGACGGTGCTGCAAGTTCATTTGGACGACGGCACAGTACTCGAAGCCAACTTCGGACAGATGAAGCCCCGCCCGAAGACTGCAGTCTTCATGAACGAGGATGGGATCGGCTTGTACGTGACCGGAAGATACGACGCCGAGAACAATTTTGCGGCATTTGATATTACTGGCAATGACGCCGACGTCACGCTGACCTATATCCCGCGGGCCTCGGTCAAACGAGTAGACGTAAACTGGAGGCTTCCGCCGGCCCAAATCAAGCGCGAATTTCCTATCTCTTAGGCGGCTTTGCAGGCGCGCCAGAGCCGGTGGTAACGGGCTGTGCGGATGCGCCTTCGCCGCCGCGGGCAGGCTTGATTACAAGAGGAAGAACGCTGTTACCTGTAATCGGCGACTTCGCCATGTGTCACTCCTATCGCATCCCAAGTGTGGATCATTTTATCGCACCGACCGTTTGTCGTTGCGAGGCGCAACAAGTTGTTGCAAGGTTCTCTTAGGCCCTGTCGGCGAGACCAGCTTTCGCGCTGGCCTCGCACCTCGGGGAGCCACCTGATTGGGGAGAACGTTGCTAGCCGGCAAGCTCACGCTGCGTTCCCCCGTCAGGACCTCCAGAGAACCAAACTCCAGGAATCAACGCAAGCGCACCCTGGCAGTATTGAAGCTTTATCCCGTGGTGATTTGGCCGGTCGGCTTGCAGCCACGTTAAATAAGTAGCTAAAAAGGCCGGCTAGCGAACCTACCCTCGCTTTATGGCGCCAAGTTCTTCCACTTCTTCAAGCGATGCAGTTCCGCCCGTCCCTCGTCGGTCAACGCATACCGAAACGCATTACCGCTTGTGCCGACGAGACGGATGGCCCCCTTCTCTATCAGCGCATCTAGAATCTTTTGGCCCGCGCCAGGGATCGTGTCGAAGGTATCGCATTCGGGGTGATCCGCCATAAAGCGGAGGATCCGCTCCTGCCGAGCGTCTAGCCCCATCAACGGCCGGTACTTCTCGCGTCGCTTTTCTTTCTTTGTGCGCCAGTCGTCATAATCGCTGCTGTTGTTCTGTGCCCCGGCTCGCCGTCCGTCACGTTCGCGCCGCCACTTCTGCAGGTCTGTCTCCTGCTCGCCGTGCTCTCGCATCCATTTGTCATAGGCGTCTTCCGGCTCTGCTGAGGAACCGAGGCCGCTGATTTCGTCGAGCTTGGCGTCTATGGCCCGCTTGTCCCATTTGCGGGTTCCAGGGACGGCAGGAGGCATCTTGTGCGTTGCTACCCAAAGGGAAAAGGTGCTTTCGCCGATACCGCAGTATGCCGCGGCTTCCTTGCGGCCGATCAGGCGTGGCGCATCGGTCACGTGCGAGCCCGTTTCTTTCTGGCCTGGCGCAGCATGGTAAGGGCATCGGGCCTGCTAGATTTATTTTTCAGGCGATCGAGCCTTTCCGTTTTGGTCTCTTCATTGAGGAGAAGCGGGATATCCTCGATAGATATCAGGGGCGTTCGGCCGATCTTCTTTGCCACTCCAATGCGTCTTGCCTTCTCCCAAATAGTGCGCCCTGTGATGTGGGCGCCGCTGGACGCCGTAATGCGGCGCGCGATTTCTTCAGGCGTTAGCAGGCCGTCGAGGATAGGAATGGTCGGCACCATGGCCACCTCCATGAAAGAGAAAACCCGTTGCCGCCGGCGCGAACGCCGACCGCAGTATTGGTGTCTCCTCGATGTGGTGGTGTGCCCCGAAAGGCTGCGCTTGGTGGGCGCTACGGGAAGCTATTAGCAGAAATTGGCGCGGTCAAGAACATCTAGCTCGTCGGGTGCATGGCAACGCCTGGCCCAGCCGCCACGTCCCCATCCTCCAAGAATGTGACGCCAACCGCCTCGAGCGCAGCGCGGATGGCGGCCAGGTTGTTGGCGATCGGTACCCGCTTGCCGGACTCGAAATCACGAAGCGTCGAGGGTGACACACCGGCCGCTTCGGCAAGATGCGGCTGTGTCCAGTTGAGAAGTGCACGTGCAGCGCGGCACTGAGCGGGCGTCATGGTCATCCTCATTAAAAAACACCAATGTCATTATTTTATGTTGACATTGGATCAATGTTGGTGTTTTCTAACGACATACCGCTTTTTCGGCAACATCGCAACATGAGGAGACCAGCACATGACAGCCAAAGCGAGATTAAGAGTGGTGCCTGCCATCGCACACGAACCGGAAGAAGGCAGCAGATTAAGACGCCAGCCCGCCGAGGCTGGCAGAAAGCAGGTGCAGGGCGCTGACGGCAGCCGCCCGCACCACCCCTGGAGGGAGGAGATCTATAATCTCCAAATGCAAGCCAAGATCGCCGTGACCCTGATCAACGAAGTCTTCAGTAACGTCCGCGCGATGGAGGATCTCCACGAGATCTCTCTTCATGAGCAGATTGGATTTGACGAGCTATGCTTCCAAGTCCACGCGCTGCGACACGCCGCCGAGGCGTTGCAGCCCCAGTAGTTTCCTGCCCGCTGCACGGGCAACTTGCCCCAGGCGCCTTCTCGGCGACGGGGTCCTTTATCCCAACCCCGCGCGGGGCGACTGGCGCTTGACACGTCAGTCGGGCGGGCGGCGGCATTTCACAGGTGCCGTCGCCCGTCACCCAGTTCGATAAAGCCCACCACAGCGACCCGCCGGCCTCACCACCCGGCGGATTTTTTTTGAAGAGTGCCACTGGACGATCGAAAGCGAAAAACGGTTTTTGGATGGTGATGCAATTTTTGAGGAGGGACCGTGCCCACTGCTGCCAACGATAATCGCCTGCCACCGGGAATGACGCCGCGTGGCCTTTGCCGCGTCGCCGCTGCCGCATATGTAGGTATTGGCGGCACGCTGTTTGATCAGATGGTTTCCCGCGGAGAAATGCCCAGCCCACGTAAGGCCGGCAGCCGTGTCCTTTGGGACCGCTATGAGCTCGATGATGCCTTCGATGCCCTGCCCCGCGATGGTAACATTGCAGCGGCGAGCGCTGGCAACCCCTGGGACGATATAGGAGCGGCATGAAGCTCAATCTCCGCGGGATCATCGAAGATGTAGACCGGCATGGCAACGTGCGGATCTACTATCGCGCTAAGGGGAAAAAGAAAGTCAGGCTTCGAGAGAAGCCGGGCACAGCGGCGTTTTTGCGAGAGTACGAGTGCGCTGAAGCTGGGATCCCATACGAAACCGCCGCTGATACCCCGCGACCCGTAGCCAGCTCTTCAAAGCCCGTCGTTCCGCGGTCATTCCGTTGGCTGTGCCAACAGCACTTCAAGCGCGCGGCCAAGAGTGTCACCCCCGGCACGATGGATCGGCGTCGTCGCATCCTTGAGGAGATCTGCATCAAGCATGGCGACCTGCCGTTTGAAATGATGGAGCGCAAGCATGTCACCATGCTTCGGGACACACGCATCGAATCACCTGGCGCCGCGAACAATATTGTCAAAGCTATCAGCGCCATGTTCGCGTGGGCGATCGAGGTTGGTGAGGCGAAGGTAAATCCTTGCCACGGCATCAAGCGGCTTAAATCTGGCGACGGTTTCCACACTTGGACGCTGGAGGAAATCGAGCAGTTCGAGGCCAAGCACGCGCCAGGCACAACGGCGCGGCTTGCGCTGGCCATCTTTATGTTCACCGGCCTGCGTTTGTCTGATGCGGCTATTCTCGGCCGACAGCACCTATCAGACGGATGGATCCGAATCAGGCCTGGCAAGACAAAGAGGTCTAGCGGCGTCGAGGTTCACATGCCGTTGCTCGCGGATCTGGCGAAAGAGCTCGACCGCGTTCCGTCTGGCCGCCTGACCTTCCTTGTGACTGAGTACGGCAAGCCGTTCTCAGACAAGGGCCTTGGCAACAAAATGCGCCAGTGGTGCGATGAAGCCCAACTGTTTCATTGCTCCGCCCACGGCCTCCGGAAGGCCGGCGCATCCATCGCCGCAGAGAACGGCGCGACCAGCGACCAACTGAAGGCCATATTCGGATGGACGACAAGCCAACAGGCTGACCTTTACACGCGTGCGGCTCGCCGCAAGGTGCTCGCAAAGGACGGCGCGAAGCTTCTGGTACCCGACCGAAACGAAAACAAAAGTGTCCCACTTTCCGAGTCCAATTCTGAAAAGTGGGACACCAAAGCGGAAATAAAAGAGCAAAAACAATCACTTACAGAAAGTGATGGTGGGCCCGGAGGGACTCGAACCCCCAACCAAGCGGTTATGAGCCGCCGGCTCTAACCATTGAGCTACAGGCCCACTCTGGATCTGCAGGCTTCCTCAAATCGCAATGATCCGAGGATGAGACATGCAGCAACTCTAAGTGCTGCAGCGGCCGTTCCCGTCTCTGATAAAACGTGTGGCGCTGCAGCGATCCAGGTGCGCGAACCAATGGCAGTTCGCGGATGGCAAAGGCTCTAGCGGAAAACCTTTTTGCCGACAAGCCATTGCCGCAATGCTCACACAATCGCTAAGCATGAAGGCGCAGGGACGGAACAACCGGAGAGACATAGACCATGATTTCCACACGCACTGCCCGCACGCTTTCGATCGCCGCCTTCGCCGCCGCTTTTGCCGGCGTGGCCGCCGCTCAGGCTGAGGAGTCGGACAAGGACAAGGCGACCATCGTCGTTGCCGGCGAAGGCCGCGCGACGGCCGCGCCCGACATGGCGGTCCTGCAACTCAGCGTCGTCAAGGACGCCAAGACCGCCCGCGAAGCGCTGGACGCCAACAACAAGACCATGGCCGAGGTGTTGAAGGCGTTGAGGGCCGACGGCATTGCCGATCGCGACCTGCAGACGAGCGGCTTTTCGGTGAACCCGCAATACAACTACCCGCCCAACAATGACGGCGGCAATCGCCCGCCGGAACTGATCGGCTACCAGGTGATAAACGGCGTCAGCGTGCGCGTGCGTGATCTCGCCAAGCTCGGCGAAGTCGTCGACAAGTCGGTTACCCTCGGCGTCAACCAGGGCGGCGGCATCCAGTTCACCAACGACAAGCCGGAACCCATCATCACCGAGGCGCGCAAGGCCGCCGTTGCCGATGCCATCGTCAAGGCGAAGGTTCTCGCCGAAGCCGCCGGCGTCTCGCTCGGCAAGATCGTCAACATCAGCGAACAGGGCTTCCGTCCCGAACCGGTCCCGATGATGCGCGCCGGCATGGCCAAGGAATATGCCGCCGACGCCGTGCCGGTTGCAACGGGCGAGAACAGCTACAACGTGATGGTCAACGTGACCTTCGAAATCAAGCAGTAAGCCCTCGCAAGCCCGCCGTGACCCGCGCGCGGGCTTTCATCCTTCTCGCCCCTGGCTCCGGAGAACGGCGCCGGAGGCGTTTTGGACTGCAGGCTCAAGCAGAGGTCCGCCAACTCTGGCGGAAGGTGCGAAGCCGGCGGCTGCGGCGGCCCGACGCTCCTCATCGCCGACATCTTTCGCCCGGGCATGGACCGATCTCCTCAAGGCCAATCCAGCCTGTGATGTGTCCGCTATCTCCCCGAACACCTGTCAGCTATCGCCCCGGACCGAAGACTTCGGGCGAGGATCCATATTCTGGCGGCTGTTGGCGGCGGGCACGACCCGATTCCCCACAAAACAAAAGAGCCCCCCATGCCGAAGCATGAGGGGCCATTCTTCCGCCGGCCGGGGGAGACAAGGCGGGAAGATTTCCGGATCGGGGCTTACCAGCGGCCGATCGTCGGGCAGCCGCGGGCATTGGCAAAGACGATCGTCTGGCGGTAGCCGTGGCGGCGGCCCTCGACGATGACGCGGCGCGGCGTGACGTCGGCGACATAGGCGCGGCGGAGACCCCGGTCGCGAGCCTTGTCGACGGCGATCCACGGCGCGCAGCGGCCGCGGCGTCCACGATCCCAGTAGCGGTCGCGGCCACGGTTCCAATCACGCTCGTCGCCATAACCGCCGTTGTAGTATTCGCGGTACTGCACGTCGATGCCGTCACCCGGGCCGAAGCCGAATTCGATGGAGTCCGCCGAAGCGGTGGAGGCTGCGCCAAGCAGGCCGGTCAGTCCAATGACGGCGGCGGCAGCAGCGTTGAAAAAGCGGTTCTTCATGGCATCTCTCCAGGCTTGAAGGGTTCAATGGGCAATCACCGTCCCAAGCGATTGAGCAGAGGATAGGCTGCCAAAGCTGAACGACAGCGGAACCTGGTGTTCATGGAAGGTTCAGATAGCCGGCGCGTGATTCCCGATGCTCCAGCGGCGAGATTCGGCGCCGCGGCGCGTTGCGCCGAGCAAAACGGAATCGCTATAACACTTTGATAAGGCTGAATTTCTAAGGTCGGAGGCACCGGCACGCCGTGTTGGATCTCCCGGACATTCGTCTTGCCGACGCCTGCCCTGTTTGACAGATCGGGTGCAGCCGTCGCCGGCCGCGCCCGAAAACCATCGGGGATTTGCTGGCCCCAAGCGCGCGATCAGCCGATCCGCGGGCAACCATAGGCGTTGGCGAAAACGACCCGGCTCAGGAAACCGCGGCGCCAGCCGACGACGACGACGCGCGAATGCGTGACGCGCTCGACGCGGGCGCGGTAAAAGCCGAGACGCCAGGCCCTGCGCAACGCCTCGCGTGACGAACAGTAGCCACGATGGCGGACGAGATCGACATCCGAACGGTCGACCATCGGCACCGGCATCGGGGCAGCAGCCTCCGCCGGCAAGGTCACGAAACTCGTCACGGCGAGCGCAATGCCCAGAACCGAATTGCGAAGCATGGCTTTCATGCATCATCTCCCGATCAACGCGAAACAAGAACCCGGCCTGCAACCGGCGGCATACAATAGGCGGTTCGCACGGCACTGTCACCCCCGGCCCCTGTCCTCCCCGCTCTTATCCGCCGGAAGGTCAGCCGGCGAGCAGGCGCTCGAAGACGCGGATGTTGCGATAGTGGCTGAGGCGGGTAATGACGCCGTCCTCGATCTCGAAGACGAGCACGCTCGGAATGGAATAGCTCTGGCCCGACGCGGCCGGGAAACCCTCCATCGTCTCGCGGTAGGTGCCACGCGCCGTCAGGTCTGCCGCCACGCGCTGGCCGAAGGCGTCGCGCATCAGCACGACATCGCCGAACTGCTCGTCGAAACGGCGCAGATAGTTCATCAGCCAGGCGCGCAAGGGCCCGGCGCCGACGGTGCGCTGGCCGGTCATCGAATCGACCTCGACGTCCTCATGCACGAGCCGCGCCAGCGCCTCGAAATCACGCTCGTTCAGCGCCTCGATGAAGCGATTGGCAATGGTCTGTGCATCCGTCATTGCTGCTCCTCTCCGGCACCGCGCTGGGGCCCTCTGTTCTCGAAGCTCTAACTAGAACGGATCCGGCTGCGGTCAATTGCGCCGTGTCGCATCGATCGGACGGCGGTCAGACGCCAAGGTGCAGCACGACCTCGCGGCGGTGCGGCCGGTCGCGATGCTCGAAGAGATAGATCCCCTGCCAGGTGCCGAGCGCCATACGGCCGCGGGCAACGGGAATGCCGAGCGAAACCGACGTCAGCGCCGCCTTGATATGCGCGGGCATGTCATCCGGCCCCTCCTGCGTGTGCACGACCCAGCTCATCGAGGGATCGGAGGACGGCGGCACCAGGCGGCGGAAGAAAGTGTCGAGGTCACGCCTCACATCCGGGTCGGCGTTTTCCTGGATGAGAAGCGAGCAGGACGTGTGCCGGACGAAAACGGTCAAGAGCCCCTCGCCGTCCGTGTTGGCCCGCACGAAGGCGGTCGCCTCGTCGGTGAATTCGTAGAGCCCCTGACCGCGCGTGGAAATGGTGATGCTTGTCTGCGGCATGTCGATCTCCGGCGGAAAGCTGCACCCGCCGCTACAGCGGCGCGTGTCTTACTAGACACGCAAAGGCCGTTGTAGCACTTTGAAGTGCTGCATGTTTTTGTCCTTTCATCGGCAATGAGACAATATGCAGCAGACAGGTACAACGCGTTGATTTGCCCAACGTTTCTATCCCCGGACCGTTCCCGGTCCAAGGTAGGCACCGCAAGAAAAGGCGCCGCGCGCCGGCTACATCTCGAGAAAGGTCTGGAAGCCGCCGTAGATCATGCGCTTGCCGTCGAAGACTTCCTTCCAGGCATCGCCCTGCAGCCGCGGATCGGCCATCACCTTGGCGACGATCGTGTCGCGGTCGGCGCGGGACTTGTAGGCGATCCACGAGAAAACCACGGTCTCGTCGTCCTTGGCCTGCACCGAGCGGGGGAAGGACGTCACCTCGCCATAGGGCACGTCGTCTGCCAGGCATTCATTGTAGGAGAGCGCGCCATATTCCATCCAGACGTCGCCCGCCGTCTTGGCCATCGCCTTGTACGCGTCGATATTCGCCTTCGGCACGGCAACGACAAATCCATCCACATAGGTCATTGAGAAATCCTCCTTGGTTCTTTCGACCAGCATAGGACGCTCGGGGCGCAAAGGTTCCGACACCAGCTTAGATTTTTTTTAGGCAGCGCCTGTCGGAACGGGCATCCGCCGTTCGTCCTCGTTGGTACCAATCACCACGGGAGACATATCCATGCAGAAAATCACGCCCTTTCTCTGGTTCGACGACCAACTGGAGGAAGCCATCGGCTTCTACACCTCCATCTTTCGCGACGCCCGCGTCACCGACATCAACAAGGGCCCCGATGGCAAGGCCTTCACCGCGAGCTTCGAACTAGAGGGGCAGCATTTCATGGGCTTGAATGGCGGCCCGCATTTCAAGTTCAGCGAGGCGGTATCGTTTTTCGTGCGCTGCGCCGACCAGGCGGAGGTCGACTATTATTGGAACCGATTGCTCGAAGGCGGCACGCCGCAGCGTTGCGGCTGGCTCAAGGACAAGTTCGGCCTTGCCTGGCAGATCATTCCCGACGCGCTGATGCGGCACCTCAGCGATCCTGATCCGGCACGCGCCGCCCGCGCCCAGCAGGCGATGATGGGCATGATCAAGATCGATGTCGCCGAGCTCGAGCGGGCAGCGGCCGGGTAGCGCCATTCCCGCCCGGCGGTGCAACGGTGTTCGATCCGTGGAGACGGTCAGCTGCCGCAGCCGCGCAATTGCCGGCTATAGAGGGAGGCCATGCCGGCCGCCCGCTTGGCGCCGGCCTTGGCGGTCTCGCTCCAGTTGCCGCGCACATAGCCGGCGTGGCCGTGATAGTAGGCGATATAGAGCCGGTAGGCGTCGTTGAGTGCGATGCCGTTCTGCTGTGCGCTCTCACGGTGGTACCAGGCGATGAAGCGGATGGCGTCGCCGAAGTCCGAGCGTCGCGCCGCCCAGCGGCCGGTCTCGCTCTGGTAGCGCGCCCAGGTGCCATCGAGCGCCTGGGAGTAGCCGTAGGCGGTCGAAACGCGCGTCCAGGGAATGAAGCCGAAAAGCTTGGTGCGCGGCGGCCGCGCATTATGGCGGAAGCCGGACTCGGTATAGATCGTCGCCATTAGGATCGGCACGGGCACGCCATATTCGCGCTCGGCGCTATAGGCGGCACGGCGCCAATTGTTGAATAGGCCATCTCGCTGCTCGAAAACCGCACAGGCATTCCGGGTGTCTCTCGGCACCGTTCCGCAGCCGGCCAGCAACAGGAGGACGACGACAAAAACGCAACGCATCGTAGAACCTCGGGTTTCCGAGAGATTGATAAAGTGTAAACGTTAAGGATCTCTTTTGATTCAAAGGCGAACGATCGGGAGAACGGCATGACGATGTCACGGGTGCTGCTGCCGTTCCTGTTCGCCGTGAGCCTTGGCGGCGCGGCAAATGCCGATGGCATCGATCGGCTTTATCAGAGCGATGCGATCGTCACCGGCACCGGCGAGGTCAACCGGCAGATCGGTTTTCGCGCGTGCCTCAGTGAAGTTTTGGTCAAGCTGTCGGGTGATGCGACGATCCTCGACGCGCCCGGCTTCGCCGCACTCGAGGCGGAAGCCGGCAGCTTCGTCTCGTCCTTTTCCTACCGCGACCGGCTCGAAGGCGTCCCGATCCATGACGAACAGGGCACTCACGACCGCCCGCACGATCTCACCTGCCGCTACGAGCCTGCGACGCTCGACCCGCTTCTCGCAAAACTCGGCCGAAAGCCATGGCTTGAACCTCGCCCGGTGATCACCGTGTTGCTGGCGGTTAAGGATCAGAGACGCCGCTTCGTCTTGGCGAGCGACGGCGATGAAAGCCCCTACATGGCCGACTCGCTCCGCGCGGCCGCCGCACCGCTGGCGCTTTCCGTCGCCCTGCCGGACAGGGCGACCGTTGCCGGTGGAGCCCTGGACTTTGCAGCGATATCGCAAGCGAACCCGGAAAAATTCGCCAGACCCGCGATGCTCGGCAAGGGGGATGTGACGCTTGCCGGCACACTGGTCTGGTCCGATCAAGCCCGCGGCTGGATCGCCAACTGGCGGATGGCGTCGAACGGCAGAAGTTACGCGTGGCAGGTCAGCGGCGTCAGCTTCGACGACGCTTTTCGCAACGCGCTACGCGGTGCGGCCCGCATCCTCTCCGGAAACGGGTCGCCCTGAGCAGTTCCGCTGTCGCTGCCCTTCAGCCTATCCGAGCGAGGCAATCAGTTCGCGATAGGCCGCCTCGGGAAATGCCTTCAGCGTGGTCGAGCGCACATTGCCGGCCATGCCGAGCGTCAGCGCAAAGCGCGCGGCGATCGCGTCATCCGGTGCCTCGACGATGGCCACCATGTCGTAGTCACCCATAGTCAGGAAGAAATGCTTGAAGGAGCCGCCCATCTCACCGAGCACCTGTTTTGCCGCGTCGAGCCGCTTCGGAGACTCGCGCACATTCTTGATACCCTGCTCGGTCCAGTTGAGGAGCATGACATAAGTGGTCATCCTACACCTCCACGGGGCACGATTCACGCCCGCGGTGCGATTGCTCCCGCGTCTTAGACGAGGCGCCCCAATTGCTCCGAAAGCGCGAATATACTCCTGGGCGCAGGGCCTCACAATAAATCACATGGGTGAGGTAGAAACGGGGTGAGGCAGAAACGAAAAAGCCGGGCAATCTTCCCGGCTTTTCGGTCTCTCAATTGTGCCCGACCTTAGCTGTCAAGGAACGAGCGCAGCTTGCAGCTTGCTTAGCTGTCCAGGAAGCTTCTGAGCTTCCTGGAGCGGCTCGGATGCTTGAGCTTGCGGAGCGCCTTCGCTTCGATCTGGCGGATACGTTCGCGGGTGACCGAGAACTGCTGGCCAACCTCTTCGAGCGTGTGGTCGGTGTTCATGCCGATGCCGAAGCGCATGCGCAGCACGCGCTCTTCGCGCGGCGTCAGCGAGGCGAGCACGCGGGTCGTCGTCTCGCGCAGGTTCGCCTGGATGGCAGCGTCGATCGGCAGCAGTGCGTTCTTGTCCTCGATGAAATCGCCGAGGTGTGAATCCTCTTCGTCACCAACAGGCGTTTCGAGCGAGATCGGCTCCTTGGCGATCTTCAGGACCTTGCGGACCTTTTCGAGCGGCATGGCAAGCTTTTCGGCCAGTTCTTCCGGCGTCGGCTCGCGGCCGATCTCGTGCAGCATCTGGCGCGAGGTACGGACGATCTTGTTGATCGTCTCGATCATATGCACCGGAATACGGATCGTGCGGGCCTGGTCGGCAATCGACCGGGTGATCGCCTGACGGATCCACCAGGTTGCATAGGTCGAGAACTTGTAGCCGCGGCGGTATTCGAACTTGTCGACCGCCTTCATCAGGCCGATGTTGCCTTCCTGGATCAGGTCGAGGAACTGCAGGCCGCGGTTAGTGTACTTCTTGGCGATGGAGATGACGAGGCGGAGGTTCGCTTCGACCATTTCCTTCTTGGCGATGCGCGCTTCGCGCTCGCCCTTCTGCACCATCGAGACGATGCGGCGGAACTCGGCGATCGAGATGCCGGTTTCGGTGGCGAGATTCTGGATCTCCTGGCGGATGTCGCGGATCGTCTGGTTTTCGCTCTTGGCGAATTCCTTCCAGCCCTTGCCGGCAAGGTTGCTGATCGACTTCATCCAGTTCGGGTCGAGTTCGGCGCCGGAATACTGCTCGAGGAACGAGTCGCGCTTGACGCCGTAGGACTCGGCAAGCCGCAACAGGCGGCCTTCGTTCTGCATCAGCCGCTTGGAGATGTCGTAGAGCTGCTCGACCAGGCTGTCGACGCGGTTCTGGTTGAGCGACAGCGACTTGACCGCCTTGATCAGCTCGTCCTTGAGCTCCTTGTAGCGGCGTTCCTGGGCCGGCGACAGCGTACCGGTCGCAGCAAGGCGGGCTTCCACCTGCTGGTCCTGCAGCTTGCGCAGCTTCTTGTAGGTCTCGGCGATGATGTCGAGGGTTTCCATGACCTGCGGGCGCAGTTCCGCTTCCATGGCGGCGAGCGAGAGGTTCGACTCGTCGTCGTCTTCCTCTTCCTCCTCGGCCGGCATGACATCGCCGCCGACATTGGTGATGTCGTCGTCGTTGGCGGCCGTGCGCACCTTGCGGGTCTTTTCCTTTTCCTCGGCAGCCTTGCGGTCAGCCTCGATCTTTTCCGGGCTCTGGAACTGCGGCGCGGCCTTGGCCTCGGGACCGGAATAGGTGGTTTCGAGATCGATGATCTCGCGCAGCAGCGTCTGGCCTTCGTTCAGTTCGTCGCGCCAGATGATCAGCGCCTGGAAGGTCAGCGGGCTCTCACAGAGACCGGCGATCATCGTTTCGCGGCCAGCCTCGATGCGCTTGGCAATCGCGATTTCGCCTTCGCGGGACAGGAGCTCGACCGAGCCCATTTCGCGCAGGTACATGCGGACCGGATCGTCGGTACGATCGGTCGGTTCCTTCTTCTTGCTGGTCGCGAGCGCCGTGCCGCCGGAAGGCGCGAGTTCGCCGCCTTCGCTGTCGCCGTCGTCGTCACCGGCCTCGTCGTCACCACCGCCGGCCGCCTCTTCGGCTTCCTCGTCCTCGATCACGTTGATGCCCATGTCGGACAGCATCGCCATCGTGTCTTCGATCTGTTCGGAGGTGACTTCCTCGGACGGAAGGACGGAGTTCAACTCGTCCATCGTCACGTAGCCGCGCTTCTTGGCGGCCTTGATCATCTTCTTGACAGCGTCGTCGGAAAGATCGAGAAGCGGACCGTCCGGAGCACCTTCGCGTTCTACGTCAGCTTCTTCGTTTTCTTTGACTTTGGTTGCCATTTAGTTCGTCGCTTTCCTTGTCGCAACCGGCGTTAAGTCCGGTGCCAATGCCGCTCGAAGGTTCGGGCACGCCGCGTACCCGCCACCGAATCATTTCCCCTGACGTAACGGGATGATGTTTAATTCCTGTTTAACCACGAGTGCGATCGTGGCAAGCGGGCAAGCTCCGACAGTCCTGCCACTGAAACGCCTCTGGCATGATTCCCTAACCGCCGTGTCACTTCGCCATTTCTTATTCGGAAATGGTGATTCCCATAATTTTCGATCCCGTCAAGCATTTCCGCTGAAAAACCGGCTGATTCGGCAAAAATCGCCGTTCCTATCGCTTTTTGGGGTTTATCAGCTTCCGCTGAAGATGTAGGCGCTGCCCGCCAAAAGACAAGGGTGCCCGCGATTTAATCGGCAAGGTCCCGTTGTGCCATATCCGCACCCGCAACCAGAGCTTCATCTTTCCTTTGCTGCCCAGCCGAGCGGCCGCCGTATTTGACGATCTTGACCACCTCCAGATCGAATTCGGCAGGCAGCACCTCCAGGCAAGCGAGGGGCAGCGTGGCGACGCGCACGCAAAACAATTTCCCGAACGGCCCGTTTCTGCCGAAAGTTCGCAAGTTTATTCCGGCTTTTTGCTTGCGCCCGACCCGATCGCAGACGACCTTCGCCGCCGATTTATGGAGGCCCAGATGCTCATCAAGGAAACCGACGCCATGCGAGTGCTATCGATCGCCCGGCGCCTCACCATTCCCGACGTCAAAAACGAAAGCGCCGCACTGGCGCCTGTCATCGAGGCGGAGATCGAGCGCGCCGGAATGACGCCCGCCGGGCCCTGGATCTTCATCGCGCAGAACCTGCCGAAAAACGCCAAGACCCGGTTCGACTGGCGCATCTGCCGCCCGGTCACGGGCGGCGACGACTATCGCGGCGAGCTCGACCTGATCAATCTCGAGCCGATCATGGTCGCGTCCACCCGGCATCAGGGGCCGATGCGCAGCCTTTTCACCCAGGGCTACGCGCCGCTCGTCGAGGAGATCGAGATGAGCAGGCACAATTTCTCCGGCGAGAGCCGCGAGATCTATCATCGCTGGGCAGGCCAAGGCGCTCGCTACCACGAGATCGAGATCCAGTTCGGCCTCGCCAACTGAGCCGCCGCGCAACACATGCACGACGGCCCATAGGGCTTACCAGTCCATCACGACCTTGCCGGAATTGCCGGAGCGCATGGCCGCGAATCCGTCGCGGAATTCGTCGATCTTGATGCGGTGGGTGATGACCGGGGAAAGGTCGAGCCCGCCCTGGA
>NZ_JABEKU010000001.1:2921136-3691136 GCF_013283665.1 Ensifer sesbaniae
AGGCGACCTCGATTTCGCCCGCCTGCTTCGACGTGATGACACGCTCGGACTTGTAAAGCCCGGCCGTCTTCAGGCCCTCGAGTTCGGAACGAAGATGAGACAGAAAGGCTGAAGTCATGGCCGCTCTCGCTGTAAAATAACATCGCGTGCCTGACGAGTACCATGACAGCTTGTGACTTGCAGCAAAATCCCACGCTCTCCGGGATCGAGCGCGAAAACGACAGGGCGTTTCACGGCAGCATGGCGAGGCGGACATATTGTGTCGCAAGCATTGAGGCAAGCGACGCTTTCTTTCGGGCCGCGGCAGCCGTTGCCTGCTTCCCTCGCGCCGCCGACGCGGCGCGGAAGAATCTTGTGCGGCCCGCCTGCCCCCTCACCCCTCCAAATACCCGTCGATCACCGCCAGGAACGCTTCGCCGTAGCGTTCGCGCTTGCTTTCGCCGATGCCGGGGATGTCGAGCAACGCGTCGAAGTCGCGCGGACGTTCCTTGGCGAGCGCGATCAAGGTCGCGTCGGGGAAGACGACATAGGGTGGGACGTTCAGGTCCTTGGCGATCGAGAAGCGCTCGGCGCGCAGCAGTTCGAAGAGTTCGAGATCGGAGCCGGCAAGGTCGGCGCGCTCGCGCTGCGAGCCCGACTTTGCACCCCGCGCGGCCTTGCCGGAGGTCGGACGGTCCTTGCGGAAAAACACCTGGCGTTCGCGCTTGAAGACGGCGCGCGCCTCCGGTTCCAGCTTCATCGCGCCGAAGGCCGTGTGATCGACGCTGATCAGCCCGGTCGCCAGCAACTGCCGGAAGACCGATTGCCAGGTGCGGGCCGGAAGATCCTTGCCGGCGCCGAAGACCGGCATATCGACATGGCCGAAGCGCTCGGTCTTCTCGTTGACCGTCCCAATCAGCACATCGATCACATGGCCGGTGCCGAAGCGCTCGCCGGTGCGATAGACGGCCGCCAGCGCCTTGATCGCGGCTTCCGTTCCGTCCCAGGTCTCGACCGGTTTCAGGCAGGTGTCGCAATGGCCGCAGCGCCCGGGATGGGCTTCGCCGAAATGTGCGAGGATCGCCTGGCGGCGGCAGCCGGCGGTCTCGCAGATCGCGAGCAGTGCATTGAGCTTGCTGCGCTCGATGCGCTTGATGTCGTCGGCCGCCCCGCCCTCGTCGATCATGCGGCGACGTTGCAGCACGTCGGCCATGCCATAGGCCATCCAGACCTCCGACGGCTGGCCGTCGCGCCCGGCGCGCCCGGTCTCCTGGTAATAGGCCTCCACCGATCCCGGCAGATCGAGATGGGCGACATAGCGCACGTCGGGCTTGTCGATGCCCATGCCGAAGGCGACGGTCGCGACGAGGCAGAGGCTCTCCTCTTTCAAAAACGCGTCCTGATGCTTGTCCCTAAGCGTCCGGTCCATACCGGCATGATAGGGCAGCGCCCGGATGCCCTGGGCGTTCAGCCACTCGGCCGTATCCTCGACCTTCGCCCGCGACAGGCAGTAGACGATGCCGGACGAACCCTTGAAGCGCGAAAGGAAGCGCAGCAATTGCTGGCGCGGCTGGTCGCGCTCGACGATTTCATAGGCGATGTTCGGCCGGTCGAAGCTGGTGGTGAAGACCTTGGCGTTGGTCAGCGCCAGCCGTTCGACGATGTCGTCGCGCGTGTGCGGATCGGCAGTCGCCGTCAAGGCGATGCGCGGCACGCCGGGATAACGCTCCGCCAGCAACCCGAGCGCGCGGTACTCCGGGCGAAAATCATGGCCCCATTGCGAAACGCAATGGGCCTCGTCGATGGCGAACAGCGCGAGGCGGGCATCGCCGAGGAGATCGGCGAAGCCGTCGGTGACGATCCGCTCCGGCGTCACATAAAGAAGGTCGAGCGTGCCGTCGTAGATCTGCCGCCGCACGGCGATCGCTTCCTCACGGGTCAGCGACGAATTGAGGGCCGCGGCATTGACGCCGAGCTGCCTCAGCGCCTCCACCTGATCGCGCATCAGCGCAATCAAAGGCGAGACGACGATGCCGAGCCCCGGACGGCAGAGCGCCGGGATCTGGAAGCAGAGCGATTTTCCGGCTCCGGTCGGAAAGAGAACGACGGCATCGCCGCCGCCGGTCACATGCTCGACCACTTCCTGCTGTTTGCCGCGAAAGGCGGAATAGCCATAGACGCGCTTCAGCACATCGAGCGGCGCCGGGCCGGCGTCGTCGAAGAGATGGCTGGCAGCGCTTGCGGCGCGCTTCGCCCTTTCGACAAACTCCATCACGTCTCCTTCATGGGAATCACTGCCTGCAATCATCGCAGGATGCGACCGCAATGCCATAGCCGTCAGGGCAAATGAAGAGAACGCTGCGATAATCCCGCGCTATCAGCAGGCATTCCAAGGTCGGGGATTGAGCCTTTGGCAGCTTGACCTTGACGACGCACCGGTACTTTAGTGGCTCGCAAAAATCAGGAAGTCATCATGGCGAACATTTTAGCGGCGAGCGGCGGCGTCAAGCAGATCATCTGCATCAACTGGGGTACGAAGTACGGCGCTCCGTTCATCAACCGGCTTTATGCCATGGTGGCGCGCAACATCACCCCGCCCTTCACCTTCACCTGTTTCACCGACAGTTTCGAAGGGCTGCGCCCGGAAATTCTCTGCGAAGACCTGCCGCCGCTCAACATCGCGGACATGCCCACGAACACGCCGGGCATCTGGCAGAAGTCGCGGCTTTGGGGACCGAAGCTCGGCAATCTCAAGGGCCCGGTTCTCTTTCTCGACCTCGACCTCGTCATCGTCGGATCGCTCGATTCCTTCTTCGAGCTCGGCGAACCCGATGACGTGATTCTCGCCAGAAACCAGACGACACCCTTCGAGCGCCTCGGGCAGACCTCGCTGTTCCGCTTCCCGGTGGGAAAGCTCGTGCCGCTGCAGCAGAAATTTGGCGCCAATCCGCAGGCGATTGCCGACGAATACCGCTTCGAGCAGCGTTTCGTCACGCGCAATGCGCCCGGAGGCGTGAAGCTCTTCCCAAGGCGCTGGGTCCTGCATTTTAGGCAGGACTGCCATTGGACCTTCCCGCTCAACTATTTCTTCGCACCGCGCCTGCCTGCCGATGCGCGCGTGGTGCTTTTCCCGCGCAGCCTGCTGCCGCAACATGCGATCGATGGGCAATATGGCTACCGCGGCCGCGTCGACACGCCGCTTGGACATATTCGCCGCCTGTTCAACGGCGACCGCCGTGAGAAGAACCCGTTCCGCTACCTGCGCCACTATATCCACCCCGCTCCCTGGGTGGCCGAACATTGGCGCGAATAGTCGGCATTCCGTTAAGATCGGACCGGGTTTTGGCGGGGCGGCGCAGGTTTTTGGGTTAACGCGCCGCCGGCCCCTTCACGCGGCCGGAAAGCACCCCGAAACCCTCGATGATCGCTTCCTGGTTCTCGAGCCGCGTCACTTCGAGCTGCACTTCCTGAAGCGTGCGCAGCAGTTGCGGCACCGCCTCGAGGTCGCCCTCCTCCGTCGCGTGCGCAAGCTCGCGCTCGAGTTCACGTCGCTGCCAGTGCAGCGCCTTGGACCGCTGGTGCAGCGCCAGGGCCTGCAGATAGCCTTCGCGGGCGTCCTCGGGTGCGGCCGCCGTCGTTGCGGTCCAGAGCCGCGCATAGCGGATCTGCTGGTCGATCGCGCCGATCAGCGGACCAAAGCCTTCCGCCTCCAATTGCTCGATCAGGCCTTCGCGCGTCAGGCGCGGCCCGTGCGCGGCGGCGGCATTCAGCACCGCCGCCCAGCAGCGCTGCAGATCGCGGTGGTCGAACTCGATCGTCGAGATCTCGTCATACTCGTCGAACAGCAGTTGCGGGTGGTTGACGATGGTGAGTGCCAGCACGCTTTCGCGCAGCAGCGGCGCAATCTGCTGCCCGCTGACGAGCGAGGACCGCGCCAGCCGATCGGAAATCGCCGTGGGTCCGGCCGCATTCGGCCCTCTTGGCCCGCCGGCGCCGCGCGGCCCGCCGCCTTGCCGGCCGCCACGCTCGAAGGGACGCCGCTCGCCCCGCCCCGGTCCTGACGATTGCAGGAAGGCGTTCAGACGGTCCCGCATGTCCTGGCCATAGTGGCGGCGCACACTTTCGTCGGCGATGACGGCAGTCACCTGCTTCAATCGCGCTTCGAGCTCGGCGCGTTTTTCCGGCGTGTCGAAAGATCCGCCCTGGATCTCGCGGTGCCAGACCATGTCGGCAAGCGACCGTGCATTGGCGAGCACCTTGTCGAAGGGCGCGCGGCCCTCGTGACGCACCAGATCGTCCGGGTCCTTACCGTCAGGCAGCATGGCGAAGCGCACCGAGCGGCCGGGCTTCAGATGCGGCAGCGCCAGGTCGACGCCGCGGTTGGCGGCGCGGATGCCGGCGCCATCGCCGTCAAAGCAGAGCACCGGCTGCGACGTCATCTTCCAGAGCAGGTCGAGCTGGTTTTCGGTCAAGGCCGTGCCGAGCGGCGCGACCGCGTTCTCGACGCCCGCCTGATGCAGCGCGATCACGTCCATGTAGCCTTCGACGGCGATGATCGTTCCGGCGGCATCGTCAGGCCCGGCATCCCCCAGGCGCGAAGCGCCTTGCGCCGCGCGGCGGGCGCGGGCGAAATTGTAGAGCACATTGCCCTTGTGGAAGAGCTCGGTCTCGTTCGAGTTCAGGTATTTCGCCGGCGCATCCGGCGACATGGCGCGGCCGCCGAAGGCGATGACCTTCTCGCGGGACGACAGGATCGGAAACATGATGCGGTCGCGGAAACGATCGTAGGAAACAGGCACGTCGAGCCCATGCACCACGAGGCCGCAAGCCTCGATCTGCTCCTTGCCGACGCCCTTGCCGGCCAGAAATTCCTTGAGCGCATTGCGGCTGTCGGGCGCGTAGCCGAGACGGAAGGTCTCGATCGTGCGGCCCGTCAACCCGCGCTCGCGCAGATAGGCGCGCGCCTTGGCGCCGTTGGCGGTCTGGAGTTGGTCCTCGAAAAACTGCGTCGCCAGTTCCATGACGTCGAGAAGGCTGGTGCGCTCCTTCTCCCGCCGCTCGGCCTGCGGGTCGGGTTGCGGCATCGCAACGCCCGCCATGTCGGCGATCTGCTGCACGGCTTCCGGGAAGCTCAAGCCTTCGAGATCGGTGAGGAAGCGAAAATGATCACCGGAAACGCCGCAGCCGAAACAATGGTAGCGGCCCTTGCGGTCCTCGCAGTGGAAGCTCGGCGACTTCTCCCCGTGAAAAGGGCAGCAGGCCCAATAGTCCCCACGCGAAACATTGGTCTTGCGCCGGTCCCAGCTGACGCGCTTGGCGATCACGTCCGAAATCGGCACGCGATCGCGTATCTCGTCAAGGAAGGACTGTGAAAAGCGCATCAATACCTCTGGATCGCAGCGAGCCTGGTGCGATCCAGGTTCATCGCGATGGATTTGCGGAAGCGGACGGGTCGCAGACAAGGCATCCTACGCTCGCCCACGCGCGATCGCCCATATAAGCAGCATGACGCGAGGAAGCCATCGCTTCCACCCGCCTTTCACGCAATTCACAGATCAAGCGATCGCCGACGACGGCGAGAAAGCGTGCCCGCCCCTTTCGAGACGGGCCTGCTGCATGTCTCCTTTAATCGTAGCCGGTTAAAGGACAAAGACATGCAGCCATTCAAAGTGCTCCAGCGACCTTTGCGCGTCTGATAAGACGCGCGGCGCCGTAGGATTACTTCAGCAGTTCCTTCACCAGGCCGGAAGCCTTGGCGAAGTCCATCTGGCCGGGATAGCGCTCCTTGAGCACGTTCATGCACTTGCCCATATCGCGCAGGCCCTGCGCGCCGGTTTCCTGGATGACGGCGGCGCAGAGCTCGCGAACCTTTTCTTCCGGCAACTGGGCCGGAAGGAACTGGTTGATGATGCCGATTTCCTGGCGCTCCTGCTCGGCAAGCTCCGGCCGGCCGCCTTCGTCGTAGATGCGGGCCGATTCCTCGCGCTGCTTGATCATCTTGGCGAGGATCTGCAGGATTTCGTCATTGCCGACAGGGTCCTTGCCCTGGCCGCGATTGGCGATGTCCCGATCCTTGATCGCCGCCTGGATCAGCCGCACGGTCGAGGTACGCCGTGCGTCCTTGGCTTTCAGGGCTTCCTTCAGTGCGTCAGCGAACTGGTCGCGCATGTCCATACTCCATGTCGAAACCGGCCCGCGGTGCTCTGCCCGGAACCGGTTCGAAACCATCATTGTTGTCGTCGTCTTAAACCAGTGTGACAGGCGCAATCAAACGGAATACGCAACCGATTGAATTATAAGGAATTTTATTTCCTGACAATTCACAGCGGCCGGTTGACCCGGATGGTAGCTTTGGGTATTTTCCCGCACCTGCACGACATCGGCATGAGAGCACTTTCCGCGGGGTTTCCGCGCGTCCATGCCTGAGCACATGAAAATGGCGATCGACTGCCGGGCTTTCAAGCCCCGCGCTTCACGCCGCAACGGGATAGGAACGATGACCGCGACACCCGCATGGACCACTGAAAAACCAACTGCGCTGCTCGTTCTGGCCGACGGCACCGTGATCGAAGGCAAGGGCATCGGCGCCACCGGCAAGGTGCAGGCGGAAGTCTGCTTCAACACGGCACTCACCGGCTACCAGGAAATCCTGACGGACCCCTCCTATCTCGGCCAGATCGTCACCTTCACCTTCCCGCATATCGGCAACATCGGCGCCAATGACGAGGATATCGAAGACCTGACGCCGGCAGCCCGCCACGGCGCGGTCGGCGTCATCTTCAAGGCCGACATCACCGAACCGTCCAACTACCGCGCCGCCAAGCACCTCGACGCCTGGCTGAAGGCGCGCGGCATTATCGGCCTCTGCGGCATCGACACCCGCGCGCTCACCGCCTGGATCCGCGAGAACGGCATGCCGAACGCCGTCATCGCCCACGACCCCGCAGGCGTCTTCGACATCGAAACGCTGAAGGCCGAAGCCAAGGCCTGGAGCGGCCTCGAAGGCCTCGACCTCGCCAAGGTCGCGACCTCGGGTCAGTCCTCGCGCTGGGACGAGAAGCCCTGGGTCTGGAACGAAGGCTATTCGACGCTCGGCGAAACCGATGCGGCCTACCACATCGTCGCGCTCGACTACGGCGTGAAGCGCAACATCCTGCGCCTCTTTGCCGGCCTCAACGCCCGCGTCACCGTCATGCCGGCCTCGGCCAGCGCCGACGAAGTGCTGGCGCAGAAGCCCGACGGCATCTTCCTCTCCAACGGCCCGGGCGACCCGGCAGCAACCGGGGAATATGCCGTGCCCGTCATCAAGGACCTCCTGAAGACCGATGTCCCGGTCTTCGGCATCTGCCTCGGACACCAGATGCTGGCACTCGCCCTCGGCGGCAAGACCGAAAAGATGCACCAGGGCCACCACGGCGCCAACCACCCGGTCAAGGATCACACCACCGGCAAGGTCGAGATCGTCTCGATGAACCACGGCTTTGCGGTGGATTCGAAGTCTCTGCCGGATGGCGTTGAAGAGACTCACATTTCGCTCTTCGACGGCACCAATTGCGGCCTGCGCGTCGCGGGCAAGCCGGTCTTCTCCGTCCAGCATCACCCGGAAGCCTCGCCCGGTCCGCAGGACAGCCACTACCTCTTCCGCCGCTTCATGAACCTCGTACGCGAGAAGAAGGGCGAACCGGCACTCGCCGAGCGCTGAAGAAACCAACAAAAGCGGTAGGGCCGCGTCCCTGCCGCCACAGAATCAAGCCCCTCTTGGCACTTGCCGGGAGGGGTTTTTTATGTCCGACATATCTGCACGTACCGCAGAACCATTGCTGGAAGGGAGCAGGTCATGGCCAATCCCGTTGTGTTCGGCGCCGACTACAGCGTCTATGTCAGAACCGTTCGCCTGACGCTCGAGGAAAAGGGCGTCGCCTATCGGCTGGTGCCCATCGACGTCTTTGCCGAGGGCGGTCCTCCACGCGACTATCTTGAACGGCAGCCGTTCGGCCGCATTCCCGCCTTCGAACATGACGGCTTCAGTCTCTATGAGACGGGCGCGATCATTCGCTACGTCGATGAGGCCTTCGAGGGGCCGGCGCTTCAGGCTACGGATTTGCGGCAAAGGGCTCGCGGCAACCAGATCATCAGCATGATGGACGCCTATGGCTACCCGGTCATGGTGTGGGGCATCTATGTTGAGCGGATATCGAAACCCGCTGAAGGCGGCCTGACCGACGAAGCGCGCATTGCAGAAAACCTCCCGAAGGCCGCCACCCTGCTCAAGGCGCTGAGCGACCTCATACGAGACGCACCTTGGCTTACGGGCGATCGGCTGACCTTGGCCGATCTGCACACGGCTTCGGTGTTCGCCTATTTCCTCCTGACCCCGGACGGCCAGACGCTCATCAAGGACTATCCCAATCTGGCGGACTGGTGGTCTCGAATGGCCGACCGGCGGAGCATGTTGACGACGAAACCCACGGCGTAACGGCTCCGTCAGTTGCTGCCCGCCCGGGCGATCATTCGCCGAGCCGGTCGGCGATGAAATCGACAACGGCCCTGACCGAGGGCAGCTGGCCGCGCCGATGCGGCATCAGCAATGTCGTCGTCACCGTCCCGGCCTGCCAATCGGGCAGCACCCGCACGAGGCTGCCGTCGCCGATCTCGGCACGGCAGAGCTTGCGTGGCAGCGCCGTGATGCCGAGGCCTGAGAGCGTCGCCTCGAGCAGCACGCGGGATTCGTCCGCGACGAAGCGTTGTTCGGGCTTCACCGAGACGGCGGTGCCGTCCTCCCGCCGAAGCGTCCAGCCGTCGTTTGCGAGCGACGTGAGCAAGCCGTCATGGGCCTTGAGATCGTCGGGATCGGCAGGCATGCCCCGACGGGCGAGATAATCGGGCGCGGCGACCAGCCAGATGACATCCATTGCCACCCGTCGCTGGACGAGACCGGAGTCGGGCAAAGGCGCGAAATGGTCGCGCACCGCGATATCGAACCCCTCCTGGACGAGATCGACGAAGCGGTCGGTCGCGTGCAGCACCACCCGCATCTTGGGATAGGCCAGCGCGAGTTGTGGTAGGAGCTCCGCCAGCGTGATCTGTGCCGTCGGCACCGAGGCGGTGATACGCACCGTGCCGCTCGGCTCCGCAAGCCGTCCCTTGACCACCGCCTCCGCCGCTTCCGCTTCGATCAGCATCGCCGCAGCGTGCCGATAGAAATCCTCGCCGATCTCAGTCACGGTGAAACGCCTGGACGTGCGGTTGATGAGCCGTACGCCGAGCGTCTTTTCGAGTTCCGCGACGCGCTTGCTGAGCGTCGACTTCGGCACGTTGAGCACGCGCGCCGCCGGCGCGAAGCCTTTGTGGTCGACGACATGGGCGAAAACGATGAAATCGTTGAGATTGCGCATCCTGGCTCGCCTCCTGTCCATAGGCGTGGACGATATATCCACGACGGCGCCAGATCTGCAACGTCGTCCACAGATCCTGCCGCGATCGTTAGGTCGGCCGGAATATCTTCAACAGAAGATCCACCAAGAAATGAATCTGTTTTCAGCGATTTAGCCGGCCGACTTGAATCGGATTGCGCGCGTCTTGAACCAAAGCACCAACGAGAAAGGGCCCGCCGGAGACGGCAGGCCCTCTGTCGATCGCTGCGTAATTGCGACTTATTTGCAGGCTGCGCAGAAGCGCTGGATGCGGCGGCAAGCCTCTTCGAGCTGGGCTTCCGAGGTTGCGTAGGAGATGCGGAAGTTCGGGCCGAGACCGAAGGCCGAACCATGCACGACGGCGACGCCTTCGGCTTCCAGCAGTTCGGAGACGAAGTCTTCGTCCGTCTCGATGACCTTGCCCGACGGCGCGGTCTTGCCGATGAGGCCGGCGCAGGACGGGTAGACGTAGAAGGCGCCTTCCGGCGTCGGGCAGGAAATGCCCTTGGCCTGGTTCAGCATCGACACCACGAGATCGCGGCGGCCTTCGAAGACCTTCTTGTTCTGGGGGATGAAGTCCTGCGTGCCGTTCAGCGCCTCGACGGCGGCCCATTGCGCGATCGAGGTGGCGCCCGAGGTCTGCTGGCCCTGGATCATGTCCATCGCCTTGATGAGCTGCAGCGGGCCGGCGGCATAGCCGATGCGCCAGCCGGTCATGGCATAGGCCTTGGAGACGCCGTTCATCGTCAGCGTACGGTCGTAAAGGCCGGGCTCGACTTCGACCGGGGTCGCGAACTTGAAGTCGCCATAGGTCAGGTGCTCGTACATGTCGTCGGTCAGCACCCAGACATGCGGATGCTTCATCAGCACGTCGGTCAGCGCCTTGAGTTCCGCATGGCTGTAGGCAGCGCCCGACGGGTTGGACGGCGAGTTGAAGACGAACCACTTGGTCTTCGGCGTGATCGCCTTTTCCAGATCCTCGGCCTTGAGCTTGAAGTTGTTTTCCTGCTTGGTCGAGACGAAGACCGGCGTGCCGCCGCAGAGCGCCACCATTTCCGGGTAGGAAACCCAGTAGGGCGCGGGGATGACGACTTCATCGCCCGCGTTCAGCGTCGCCATGAAGGCGTTGAAAAGAATCTGCTTTCCGCCGGTGCCGACGATCGTCTGGGCAGCCGTGTAGTCGAGGTTGTTCTCGCGCTTGAACTTCCTGGCGATCGCTTCGCGCAGTTCCGGAATGCCGGAGACCGGCGTGTACTTCGTCTCGCCGCGGTTGATCGCGTCGATCGCGGCCTTCTTGATATTGTCGGGCGTATCGAAGTCCGGCTCCCCGGCGCCAAGGCCGATCACATCGCGGCCTTTCGCTTTCAGCTCACGGGCTTTCTGCGAAACGGCGATGGTGGCGGAAGGCTTTACACGGGAAAGGGCATCGGCAAGGAAGGCCATGGGTGAAGGTCCTGATCGTTTCGAGACGAGGTGATCGCTACGGAACGTAAAAAGCCAGGCTCCATAGCGGTTAGGTCTATGTCGAAAGACGCCCGGTCTTGCAAGCGCCGGAACGGCAAAAACGCCGGAAACGCGGGCAAAAAGCGTCACCATGACAAAGTTTCATGAGTGCCATCAGCACCATCGATCGCGCGCCTAGGCCGCGAACGATGCCCGGGCGTGCGCCGACGGCAGCGAAAAACGGAATTATGGCGACCGTTTGAACGACCACGAAACGTATCAGTCCGAAACGGTTGGTGATCGCGATTTATTCAAAAGAATCAGCGCAATCCCGCAATTTTTCAAATGCCATAATTTAGCCATCACAACTGTCGCGGAACGCCGCAATTCCGTCCCGCAACAGCCGGTTTCCGGGCCTCTTCTTCGATCATCCGAACACATTCGCATTACGGGGGTTGTGCAATGTTTCTCGACGACGAAATCGCCTCATTGAACACCGGACGGAATGAAGCGCGCTGGGGCATGTATCTGGCGATCGCAGCGCTCGCCGCCTGCATCCTGATGCTCATCGGCCTGATGACCCAGGCTGCCGCGCAAACGCCAGACGCCAAACCCCAGCAGATGGCAGGCTATGTTCACCCCAACGATTTGGGCACCGGCGCCCTGCTCTTCCCGTCGAAGGAACCCGGTTATTTCGTCGAGGCGCCGCGGTTGGCGACGGACGTGACCATCGACGTCAACGGCCCGATCATGCGCACCCGCGTGACCCAACGCTTCGAGAACCCCAGCAAGGGCTGGGTCGAAGGCACCTATGTCTTCCCGCTTCCCGAGGACTCGGCCGTCGATACGCTGAAGATGCAGATCGGCGACCGCTTCATCGAGGGCCAGATAAAGCCGCGTGAGGCCGCCAAGGAAATCTACGAGCAGGCCAAGGCCGAGGGCAAGAAGGCGGCACTACTGGAACAACAGCGCCCGAACATCTTCACCAACCAGGTCGCTAATATCGGCCCCGGTGAAACGGTCATCGTGCAGATCGAGTATCAGAGCGCGGTCCGCCAATCGAACGGGCTTTATTCCCTCCGCTTCCCGATGGTCGTGGCACCGCGCTACAACCCGCAGCCGATCGTTCAGACCGTCGATCTCGACAGCCGTACCGGTTATGCCGTCAGCGACCCGGTCCCCGATCGCGAAAAGATCGAGGCCCCGGTTCTCGACCCCAAGGAAAACGCCAAGGTCAACCCCGTCACGCTGACAGTCAATCTCAAGGCGGGCTTTCCGCTCGGCGAGGTGAAGTCCGCCTACCACGAGACCGATATCGCCAACCTCGACGATCTCAGCCGCCGCGTGACGTTGAAGGGCGACAGTGTTCCAGCCGACCGCGACTTCGAGCTCACCTGGAAGGCGATCGAGGGCAAGAGCCCCTATGCCGGCCTCTTCCGCGAGACGGTGGGTGACAAGACCTATCTGCTCTCCTTCGTGACGCCGCCGGCCGCCGCAGCCGACGCCGGCGCCAAGCCGGTCAAGCGCGAGATCGTTTTCGTCATCGACAACTCCGGCTCTATGGCCGGCCCCTCGATGGAGCAGGCCAAGGAGAGCCTGGCACTGGCAATCTCCAGGCTGAAGCCCGAGGACCGCTTCAACGTCATTCGCTTCGACGACACGATGACCGTGCATTTCCCTGACCTCGTCGAGGCGACGCCGGACAAGCGCGAGGATGCGATCGCCTATGTCCGAGGCCTGACCGCCGACGGAGGGACGGAAATGCTGCCGGCACTCGAAGCGGCGCTGCGCAGCCAGGGTCCGGTCCAGGCCGGCGCCCTTCGCCAGGTCGTCTTCCTGACCGACGGCGCGATCGGCAACGAGACGCAGCTCTTCGACGAGATCCAGAAGAACCGCGGCGACGCCCGTGTCTTTACCGTCGGCATCGGCTCGGCCCCGAACAGCCATTTCATGACCAAGGCCGCCGAATACGGCCGCGGCAGCTTCACGCTGATCGGCTCGGAGAGCCAGGTGGCCGAGCGCATGGCCGAGCTCTTCACCAAGCTCGAAAACCCTGCCATGACCGACATTTCCGCCAGCTTCGAGGGCGCATCGGCAAGCGACATCACGCCGAACCCGATGCCCGATCTCTACCGCGGCGAGCCGGTGGTGCTGACGGCCGAACTCGACGGCGCCGCGCCTAAGGGCAAGCTGCAGATCCTCGGCAAGGCCGGCTACCAGCCCTGGCGGGTCGAGATGGACATCGCCAAGGCCTCGACCGGTCAGGGCATCGCCAAGCTCTGGGCGCGTCGCAAGATCGATGATCTCGAGGCAAGCGCCGCTTCGATTGCCGGCCCCGCCACGCTCGACAGGCGGATCGAGACCGTAGCACTCGCCCACCACCTCGTTTCGCGCGTCACCAGCCTCGTCGCGGTCGATGCGACGCCGTCGCGCCCGACCGGCGAGCCGCAGGCCGAAACGAAGCTGCCTCTCAACCTTCCGGCCGGCTGGGACTTCGGCAAGGTCTTTGGTGAGGAGCCTGCTGGGAGTACCCCCGGCAAGATCGACGAACGCGATGCCGCGGCCGAAAGCCGGACCAAGGTTGCCACGGCGACGGCAGACCGCATGCTGGCGGCACCGACGGCGCGTGCAGCGGGCCTGATCGCCGAGGCCAACAATCAGGTAAACCTGCCGCAGACGGCAACGGAAGCGGACAAGCAGATCCTGATCGGCCTGATGCTGTTGGCTTTCGCCCTCCTCGCCGGCACGGCGTTCATCTTCTGGCGCGCGCCGATTGCCGCCGTCGTGCTTGCGGGAGTGCGCCGTCGTGGCCGCTGACAACCAAAAGCCCGAACCTCGCCCGGGCTTTCTCGCCCGCCTCTCGGCGGTCGAAACGATCGTGCTCGCGGTGATCGCCCTCATTGCCCTTGCCGGCGTGATGCTGATCGGCAAGGGCCTCTACATGAAGGCCAAGGCCGAAGTCTCCCAGGTGCTTCTTAAGCGCTCCTTCGAGGCGCAACTGCACGGCAACCCGGATGGCAAGCCCTGGCCTTGGGCCGACTTCCAGACGACGGCTGAAATCACCGCGCCACGACTCAACCGCTCGGCGATCGTGCTCGAAGGCGCCAGCGGCGAGGCGCTCGCCTTCGGCCCCGCCTGGCTGACGACGACGCCACTGCCCGGCGACGAAGGCACCTCCGTCATCGCCGCCCACCGCGACACGCATTTCCGATGGCTGAAGGACGTCAACCCCGGCGATCTCCTGGTGCTGACACGCAAGGATGGCCGGCGCTTCCTGTTCCGGGCCGGCGAGAGCCGCGTCGCCCGCTGGGACGAAAGCGGCATCAACGCATCGGCCAGCGGCCACCATCTGGCGCTCGCCACCTGCTGGCCCTTCGATGCGGTCGAACAGGGGCCGATGCGCTACATCGTCAATGCCGCCCTCATCGGCGAACAACGGCCTGTGCCGCTGACGACGGGCTCGATCTCGAAATAAACCGCTTTTGATCGGATGTGACTTGAACCGCTTCGCCTCCCGCCCCAGCTTGCCTGTTGAACGAATCGGCCGGAGAAGCGGAATGCGGCGAGCGGCGTCGAAACACTTGGGCAAGCGGCGGCGCATCCCGGCGCTCGCGGTGCTCGCCGCTCTCGCCACGATTGTCGCGCCTTCCGGCGCCCGCTCCCAGGAGGCGCGTGAATTCCCGAGCCAGCACGGCACCCTGCGGGTCGAAACCCTGGCGACCGGCCTCGAACACCCCTGGGCCGTCGAAGCGCTTCCCGGCGGCGGCCTGATCGTCAGCGAGCGTCCCGGCCGGCTGAGGATCCTGCGCGACGGCAAGCTGTCGAAACCCCTGAAGGGCGTGCCCGAGGTCGCCGAGCGTGGCCAGGGCGGCCTGCTCGACATCGCCCTCGACCCCGGTTTCGCAAAGAACAGGACGCTCTATCTGACCTTGGCCGCCAACGGCAAAGGCGGCTATGGCACCGCCGTCGTGCGGGCAAAACTGGCCGATGACGAGAGCGGTCTTGCCGACGTCAAGGAACTCTTCCGGATGAAGAAATTCACCCGCAAGGGACAGCATTTCGGTTCCCGTATCGCAATCGCAGCCGACGGCAGCCTGTTCTTCGGCATCGGCGACCGCGGTGAAGGCGATCGCGCCCAGGACCCGCGCGATCATGCCGGCGCCATCCTGCACATCAATGCCGACGGCAGCATTCCCGGATCGAACCCCTATCGCGGCGGCACCGGGGGGCTGGCGGAGATCTGGTCGAAGGGCCACCGCAATCCCCAGGGCATCGCCTTCGACCCGAAGGACGGCACGCTGCTGACCGTCGAGCACGGCGCGCGCGGCGGCGACGAGATCAACAATCCGCAGGCCGGCCACAACTACGGCTGGCCAATCATCACCTACGGCAAGGACTATTCCGGCGCCGAGATTGGCGAAGGCACCGCGAAGGAAGGCCTCGATCAGCCGCTCTTCTATTGGGATCCCTCGATCGCCCCCGGCGCGCTTGCCGCCTATCGCGGCAAGATGTTTCCTGAGTGGGATGGTGACCTCTTGGTCGCCGCGCTGAAGTACCAGCTTCTCGCCCGCCTGGAGCGTGACGACAGCGGCGCCATCGGCTCCGAAGAGCGGTTGTTCGACGGAGAGTTCGGCCGCATCCGCGACGTCGTCGTCGCGCCGGACGGTGCATTGCTGATGGTGACCGACGAGGAGGACGGCGCCGTTCTGCGGGTCTCCAAGGGCGCGACGCAATAGAAATTCGGGCCTTCGCTCCCGCGTCACGACAGCCGGTCGCGAAACTCCCTGCGGAACATGAACTTCAGCCCGGACCAGACGGCATCGACCGCGCAGATCTTCACGTCGACGAGACCGAGTGGCAGGAAGACGTCGCGCAGCACATCCTCCGTCAAGGTCGTCGGCACCTTCGCCGCCTTCTTCGGCCAGGAAATCCAGAGCATGCCGTCAGGCCTCAGCCGGGCCGCAACCTCCGGAGCCAGGTCATCCAATCGGGACCTCTGCGTCTCGAACACATGGATATAGTCGTAGCTGCACCCGGCAGCCCCACTGATCGAGCTTTCGCGGGTCGAAAAGCCGGAAAAGTCCGTGATTTCGCCGAGCCCGAGCGGAACACCAAGGAGCAGCGCCGCCTGCCCTGTTTTCAAGCCGAGCTTGCGGGCAAGCGGGGTGCCGGAATATCCGCTGTCAATCATCGCCATCTCCGAGCGCGCCATGAACGTCGACGATGAGCCTTGCCCGCCCAGAACGCAACTGCTAGACGGCGGCCTGTCCGAGGAGAGAACGACATGCCCCGCATTCAGGCCAATCTGCTGCTGTTGATATCAGGTGCGATCTGGGGCGCCGGCTTCGTCGCGCAGTCGACGGCCATGGATGCGATCAGCCCGCTGTGGTTCATCACGCTTCGTTTTGCGATCGCGACAGTGGTTGCGATGCCCTTCGCCGTCATCGAAACGAGGCGCGCGGCCGAGCCGCTGCGGCTGAAGACCGTGCGCAATTTCATCTTCATCGGCCTCGCGCTTTTTGCCGGCGCAACGACCCAGCAGTTCGGCCTTCTCGACACCAGCGTCACCAATTCCGGCTTCCTGACCGGGCTCTATGTCGTCTTCGTCCCCGTGCTGACGGTCGTCTTCCTCCGCCGCAAGCCGCATTGGGTCATCTGGCCAGGCGCGCTGATGGCTCTCCTCGGCATCTTCCTTTTGAGCGGCGGCACCCTGTCGGCATTGACCGGCGGCGACTACCTGACGATCCTGTGCGCCCTTTGCTGGGCGGTGCAGTTGCTGCTCGTCGGCCTCTTCGCGCCCAGCAGCGGCCGGCCGATGTTGCTCTCGATGACGCAGTTCGCTGTCTGCGCGGTGCTCGGTTTCCTCTTCGCGATGAAGACGGGGCCGCTGAGCCTTGCGGCTGTGGAAGGCGCGCTCTTCGAAATCCTCTATGCCGGCATATTCTCCAGCGGCCTCGCCTTCATCCTGCAGGTGGTGGGCCAGCGCTACACCACGGCACCGCAGGCGGCCATCTTCCTTTCGAGCGAGGCGCTTTTTGCCGCCCTGTTCGGCGTTCTCCTGCTCGGCGAAGTCATCACCCCGATCGGCTATGCCGGCTGCGCCATCATCTTCGCAGCAATGCTTGCGGTCGAGATCATACCCGAACTGACCAGAAATCGCCGCGCGGAAGCCGCCGCCTGAAACCGCACATTGTGGCCGCAACCGACACTGCGCCATGAACTATATCAGCGGCCGGCCCAACGTCGGGGCGATGCTTTACTTACTATTGGTACCGGACCATCAGGTCGTTGCTTCGGCGGAGCGCGAGGCACGTCGCAATCGACCGGCCCAACTCAACACCTATAGATTTTCTGCAAGATTCTTGCGTAAATGCCGTACGACGCGAGAAGCATCAAATATATCAGAGAGTTGCGAATACCGGCCTGAGCCGGCGTTCAATGAGCCTCCTTGCGGCTGCATCCAAAATCAGCAAAAACCCACTCAATTTTGCGGCACACATTTTCAAAAAGCTGTGATTTCAACAGCTTGCGATATATCTTGAAGGAGGGGCAACAACTGCGGAAATGACCGAATCTTGAGCAATGACAAGACGCAATACCACGCCTGAAAAGTTTTGCTTGCCAATTCAAAATAAACCCATCACTCTTACTCTGTTCGGGCAATCTGCGAACACGGGAAGATCTTGAAATAAAAGCGGGCCGGAGACGCAAAACTCCGGGCGGCCAGACCGGGGAGACGCATGAAAATGCAACTTCTCCAATGGCTGGCTGCGGTAACAGGACCCTTTCCTCAGACGTCGAGAACTGCCTGCCAACGCCCAATCGGGCAAACTGCAATGCCGCCCGTCCGTCAAGCGGGTGGAGAGAAAAGGACCTGACGCATGGCCGAAACTGGCACTGTAAAATTCTTCAACACCGACAAGGGCTTTGGTTTCATCAAGCCTGACAACGGTGGTGCAGATATCTTCGTACACATTTCCGCAGTCCAGGCTTCCGGCCTGAACGGTCTGACGGAAAACCAGAAGGTGAGCTTCGACACCGAACCGGATCGCCGCGGCAAGGGCCCGAAGGCGGTCAACCTGCAGATCGCCGGCTGACGCCGACATCTGCTGACAGATTCACAGTTGAGGCCCGGCAGACTTGCCGGGTTTTTTTTGTTCAGGCTCGGTTCATGGTAGCGGCATTAACCTCCCCCTCATCATGAAATCCGGATTGATCCGGTCCATGCGATAGGATTTGAAGCCCATGAACAAGTTCATCAAAGCAGCCGTTCTCTCGGTCGCCGCCGCCGCCATGGTCATCCCGACCTTCGGTGTTGCCCAAGCAACCCACCGGCATCACGACAACAGCGATGCGTGGGCGGCAGGCGCAGCGGGCCTCGTCGCCGGCACGCTGATCGGCGGCGCGATCGCCTCGCAGCCGCGCTCCTACGGCGGTTACGGCGACCGCGTCTATATCGATCCGGAACCCGAATATTACGAGCCGCGGCCGGTCTACCGCGCCCGCCCGGTCTATCGTGAGGTTTATCGTCCGGTCGCCGTCGAGACCTATGGCGTCGAGCCCTGGACGCCGGCATGGTACCGCTATTGCTCGCAGCGCTACCGCTCGTTCGATCCGGACAGCGGCACGTTCATCGGCTATGACGGCCGCAGCCATCTCTGCCGCTGAGTGAGGTCAGCCTACAGCGCCGCGCGTCTTATGAGACGCGCAAAGGTCTCTGTAGGACTTTGATTTGCTGCATGTCTTCGTCCTTAAATCGAGTTCGATTTAAGGAGACATGCAGTAGAACTTGAAAAGCACATGCCTCGCCCGAGGCATGTGCTTTTTTCATGCCATGTAAACGCAAACGCGCTGTCAGAGCCCGCGCAGATAGGGGTTGGTGCGGCGTTCCTCGCCGATCTGGCCTCCGGGGCCATGGCCGCAGATGAAGCCGACATTGTCGCCGAGCGGCAGGATCTTGTTACGGATGGAATCGAGCAATTGCTGGTGATTGCCGCCCGGCAGGTCGGTGCGTCCGATCGAGCCATGGAACAGAACGTCGCCGACATGGACGAAATTCTGTGCCCGGTTGTAGTAGACGACATGGCCGGGTGCGTGGCCGGGGCAATGCAGGACCTCGAAGACATGATCGCCGAAGGAAACGGTATCGCCCTCTTCGAGCCAGCGATCCGGAATGACGTTCTGGACCTTCATCGCCAGTCCAAAACGCTCGGCCTGGCTCTCGAGCCGTTCGAGCAACGGCAGGTCGTCCTTGTGCGGGCCGATGATTTCGAGCCCGAGCGCATCCTTCAATTCCTTGGCCCCGCCGGCGTGGTCGATGTGGCCATGGGTGATCCAGATCGCCTTCAGCGTAATGCCGTTCTCGCGAACCGTCTGCAGGATGATATCGACATCGCCACCTGGATCGACGACCACGCCCTCCTTGGTTTCGCTGTCGAACAGCACCGTGCAATTCTGCTCGAAATGGGTAACTGGAATGATGCCCGCCTGTAACATGCGCGTCTGCCTCTATAGGATCTGTTGTTCTTCCTATAACGGCAATTGGCGCCGGTGACAGCGCCAATCAGCGCAGAATGGCGACTTGGCTGGTGGTGGCTTGCGGCGCCGGCCATTGCACGGTCGTCATCAGCAGCGCCGAAATTACCAGCTCCGCGGCAACGACGATGCGCACGACAGGCTTCAGGCCGCGGGCCGTGACGTTGTTATGATCCTGTTGAATATCCTGCATTTTCGCCCCTCTCCTGCTGCCGGTTCTTCAGGCGCTCGGGCCGCGGCAGCCGTGAGAGAATGTCACGGCGTCACATTTCGTGACGTTCCCGGGGGAACATCCGCGCGCACGCGGGCGTTTCGCCCTCATCAAGAAGAGGAGAAAGATGATGGTGAAGCTTACCCGCCCCCTGTTGCGAGCCGCTGCGGCCGCGGGTTTGGTGCTGACGGTCGGCATACCGGCCGCTTTCGCAGCCATGACCGCCACCACAGTCACGGATCTCAACATCCGCACGGGTCCGGGCCCTCAATATCCGACGGTCGGCCTGGCGACCCGCGGTAGCACGGCGGTCATCGACGGCTGCATCGAAGGCAGCAAATGGTGCCGCATCGATATCAATGGCGTACGCGGCTGGGTCTATGCGCGATATTTGACGACTGACTTCGGCGGTTCGACCGTCGTGGTGCAGGAACGTCGCGCCGACCTCGCAATTCCCGTCGTCACCTATGAGGCGCAGCCGAGAGATCCGGTGATCGTCAGCAGCGGCGATGCGTTGATCGGCCCGGTCGAAGAGATCGATCCGATCGTGCCGCCGGCCACCGTGCGCACCTACATCGCGTCGAACCCTGGCGAAACCGTCTATCTCGATGGCGAAGTCGTGGTCGGTGCCGAGCTGCCGCAGACCGTCGCGGTCCGCCGCGTGCCAGACTATAACTACGACTATGTCAGCATCAACGGCCAGCCCGTGCTGGTCGAGCCGGCGACGCGGCGCATCGTCTACGTCTATCGATAACGGACCCCGCTACTCCGGCGATCAAGCGGTCGCCGGAGAATAACCCGTTTTCCGCCTCTTCTCCCATCGTTCGACCCGCGCACGAATCACGCATTTCGTTCAGCGCAGACCGAGATCCGATCGTTCCCGATACCGGAACGTGCTTTCCTTCGTGTCACTGCGAAACGCTGCTTCCGCCTGAAATCAAACCATTTCAATAGGTAAGGTTCCGGCCGTCCGGCGGCGATTTCGGTCAAATTGACAATAATCCAGATTCGGCTTCAACCTATCGGTGCCGGATCATCGGCTTTTGGTGGCCCGTCTACGACGAGCCACGACACGGAGGGATCAATGGAAGCATTAATGCCTATCATTACCCAATTGATCGCGGGGGCGGCCGGCGGCAACGCAGCCAGCGCAGTGTTGAAGCAGCAGGCATTCGGTATCGTCGCACGGACAATCGTCGGCGCGATCGGCGGCCTGGGCGGAGGGTTCCTCATTCAGATGCTCGGCGGCGAAGCCGCCGCGACCGGCCTTGCCATGCAGGTCATCGGCGGCCTGGTCGGCGGCGGCGTGCTGAGCGGCATTGTCGGACAGTTCCTCGGCAAAACCGCCTGACCCGATCATCCGTAGCAAGACAAAAGGCGGCCCGGGGCCGCCTTTTGTGCATCAGATCGCGGCTTCTGCTGCGCATGTCCTTTTACCTGGCCGGTTTAAGGACAATACACGCAGCCATTCAAAGTGCGACCGCGGCCAATGCGCGTCTTGAAAGACGCGCGGGCGCTGTAGGGGCCGTGTTACTCGGCGGCCGCAGCGACCGGGTAGACCTCCTTCATGTAGTCGTTCATCAGCGTCTCGGAGATCGTCGCCGGCGTGAAGCGATAGGGGCCGATTTCGGAAACCGGCGTAACTTCGGCGGCGGAACCGGTCAGGAAACACTCGGTGAAACCGGACAGTTCCTCCGGCATGATCGCCCGCTCGACAACCTCATAGCCGCGGCGCTTGGCGAGCTCGATGACCGTGCGGCGGGTGATGCCGTCGAGGAAGCAATCCGGTACCGGCGTATGGATGACGCCGTCCTTGACGAAGAAGATGTTGGCACCCGTCGCTTCGGCCACCCGGCCGCGATAGTCGAGCATCATCGCATCCGCATAACCCTTGGCCTCCGCCGCATGCTTGGAGATGGTGCAGATCATGTAGAGGCCGGCGGCCTTGGACTTCGCGGGCGCGGTCCGCGGATCAGGGCGGCGATACTCGGCGATGTCGAGCCGGATGCCTTTCAGCTTCTCCGCTGGATCGAAATAGCTGCCCCATTGCCAGATGGCGATGGCGACATTGATGCGGTTGTTCTGCGCCGAAACGCCCATGCTCTCGCTGCCGCGCCAGGCAATCGGCCGCACATAGGCTTCGGAGAAGCCCTGACGCTTCAGGAGCTCCACGCTCGCCTCATCCAGTTCTTCCACCGAATAGGGAATCTTGAAGCCGAGGATATCGGCCGACTTGTGAAGGCGCTGGTTGTGTTCCGTCAGCTTGAAGATGCGTCCGCCATAGGCGCGCTCGCCCTCGAAAACGGCGCTGGCATAGTGCAGGCCGTGGGTCAGCACGTGGATCTTGGCGTCCTTCCATGCGACGAATTCGCCGTTGAACCAGATCTCTCCGTCCAACTGATCAAATGGAACCGCTGCCATAGTGTCATCCTCCGGCGCATATGCGCCATTCTCTGTTGATTATCGTCCTGCTTTCAGTCTATCGGCAAACTGACTGAGGGAAAATTCAATTTCGTGATTTTGGATTTGCGATCGGAACGGCGGGGCTTATCCTTTCAAGGTGTTGCCAACGCCAAATGTCTCGCTTACCGAGCGAGGACGCTAACGACGCGGTAAAAATATGTCAATAAAGCTGACATATTTTTCCGAATGTTTCGCAAGTTGCAATCTGGCTGAAAGGAAATGACCGCGTGGCCGGCCAATCCAAAGAGAACACCCGGTATCTCAGCGATACCGCCGCCGATGATGACACGATCGATTTCGAGATCATCGAGTTGCTCTTCTTTGCCTATCGCGACTTCACCTCCGACCCGGATGCGATCCTTGAAAAGAGCGGCTTCGGGCGGGCGCATCACCGGGTCGTGCACTTTGTCGACCGTGAGCCCGGCATGACCGTCGCCGACCTTCTCGACACGTTGAAGATCACCAAGCAGAGCCTCGCCCGCGTCCTCAAGCAATTGATCGACTCAGGCTACATCCGCCAGGAAACCGGGCCTGAAGACCGCCGCCAGCGCATGCTCTATACAACCGAGGAAGGCCAGGCGCTGGCGCGTGCTCTGGCCGAGCCACAGTCCCGCCGCATAGCGGATGCATTGGCAAGATCGGGTCCGGGCGCGCGGGAAACGGTCAAGCGCTTTCTCGCCGGGATGAAGAACGCCGCAGACTGACACGAGGCTCGCCGCCGGCAGACGGCGCGGGAGCCTGGAATTTGGGAAGCGTGGAATGACGACAAAAGCGACTGTCTCGGACGATGCGGCTCACCTTCTGGTCGTTGACGACGACCGGCGCATCCGCGATCTCCTCAACCGCTACCTGGTCGAACAGGGATTCCGGGTGACGACCGCGTCCGATGCGGACGAGGCGCGGCGCAAGCTCGTCGGCCTCGACTTCGATCTTCTGATCGTCGACGTGATGATGCCGGGCGAGAGCGGCATCTCGCTGACCCATAGCCTCCGGCAGATCAAGTCCGTGCCGATCCTGATGCTGACGGCCCTGGCGGAATCCAATTCCCGCATCGAAGGTCTCGAAGCCGGGGCCGACGACTATCTGTCGAAGCCCTTCGAACCGCGCGAACTGGTGCTGCGCATCAACAACATCCTGCGCCGCAACCAGCCGGCCCAAGCGCCCAAGGTCGACCAGGTGATCTTCGGCCCCTACACTTTTTCGGTGGTGCGCAAGGAACTCCGACGCGGCGCCGACCACATCCGCCTCACCGATCGCGAACAGGAGATCATGACGCTCTTCTCGCAGCGCGCCGGAGAGACCATCCCGCGCCACGAACTGATCGGCGACGATGCCGAGGTCGGCGAGCGCACGATCGACGTGCAGATCAACCGCCTCCGGCGCAAGATCGAGGACGATCCGTCCAATCCGGTCTGGCTGCAGACGGTGCGCGGCATCGGCTACCGGCTGAGCGTGGACTGAGATGGCAGCCCTTCCGATGAGCGCAGCGTCCCATGGCAAGCTTTGACGGTATAGAGCGCGGGGCGGCGGGTTCCAGCGATAATGCCTGGCGGCGCTTCACGCGCTGGCTGCGCCGCCGCCTGCCGATGGGCCTCTATGCCCGTTCCCTGCTCATCGTCATCATCCCGATGGTGCTCCTGCAGTCTGTCGTCGCCTTCATCTTCATGGAGCGCCACTGGCAACTGGTGACACAGCGCCTGTCTGCCGCCGTGACCGGCGACATCGCCGCGATCGTCGATCTCATCGATACCTTCCCCGATGATCGCAACATTGCCGAGATCATCCGCATCGCCCGCGAGCAACTCGATCTCAGCATTTCCGTCGATCCGCCTGGCGAACTGCCTCCGCCACGGCCAAGCCCCTTCTTCGAAATCCTCGATCAGATCCTCGGCGAAGAAATCTCCAACCAGGTCCGCCGCCCCTTCTGGATCGATACGGTCGGCAACTCCAAGCTCGTCGAGATCCGCATCAAGCTCGACGACGGCCGCATTCTGCGTGTCTACGCCCGGCGCAACCAGGCCTATGCCTCGAACACCCACATCTTCCTCGTGTGGATGGTGGCGGCATCGCTGGTGCTGCTGGCGATCGCGATCCTGTTCCTGCGTGGTCAGATCCGGCCCATCCTGGCGTTGGCCAAGGCCGCCGAAAGCTTCGGCAAGGGCCAGAAGATCGACGACTTCGCGCCGCGCGGCGCCGATGAGATCCGCCGCGCCGGCCTTGCCTTCATCCTGATGCGCGAGCGCATCGAACGCCAGATCGAACAGCGCACCGCGATGCTGACCGGCGTCAGTCACGACCTCAGAACCATCCTCACCCGCTTCAAGCTGCAATTGGCCCTGGCCGGCAACAATCCGGATCTCGAAAGCCTCAACCAGGATGTCGAGGACATGCAGAACATGCTTGAAGGCTACCTCGCCTTCGCCCGTGGCGAAGCGGAGGAGGACGTCGGCCAGTTGAAGCTCAGCGAGCTGATGACGCGGCTTGCCGCGGAAGCCGAATTGCTCGGCAAGACGCTGACCACCTCGATCGAGGGCGAGGATGAGGTTCGTGTCCGGCCGAACGCCTTCACCCGCCTCGTCGCCAATCTCGCCTCGAACGCCTATCGCTACGCCAACACCGTCAACGTCGACGCCCGCCACAGCGCCAAATGGGTCACGATCACCGTCGACGACGACGGTCCAGGCATTCCCGAGCGATCGCGCGAAGACGTGTTCAAACCCTTCTTCCGCCTAGACGAGGCACGCAATCTCGACAGTTCCGGCACCGGCCTTGGCCTTGCGATCGCCCGCGACATCGCCCGCAGCCACGGCGGCAACGTCACGCTGGGCGACAGCCCGCTCGGCGGCCTCAGGGCAACGGTGCGCGTACCGGCTTGACCGCCGTGAGGCGGCTTTCGCTCGGCAGCCTGTCGCGTCACCTCCCCCGCTGCAACCGATGGCCCAAACGCTATGCCGCCGCGCTGCTGTCAGACGCGTGAGAACTACCGCTTGTAGATCGACGTCAGGCCGCGGCGTTCGTTGAAGCGGCGCCAGGCGTCGATGCGGCGCGGGTGGCGGGCGCGCATGACATCGAGCGGCGCCAGAAGCCGGCCCTCGCGGCCGAGGGCTTCGTCGAGGATCTCGATGATCCGTCGGTTCGGCCAGGGTTTGCGGGTGATCGTCAGCAGCGCCCGGAAGGCTTCATCCTCGCGACCCGCGCCGAGTTGATGGGCAATCAGCCCATAGGCGAAGGCCGTGGAACGGCTGACGCCGGCGTGGCAATGCACAAGAATGCGGCTCGACGCATCCTCGGCGGCGGCGCGCATCGCCTCGAATACTTCCAGCACCAGATCCGGAAAATGGCGGGTGACGGTCGGGTTTTCCTGGTCGCGCATGCGCACGACCCGGTGGCTCGCATCGGCGATGACAGGCACATTGGCATCCGGCAGCTCCGGATCGAGCAGCGAAAGCACGTGGCTCGCGCGCCAATCGCGCGCGGCATCGGCTGCGCGCCAGAGGCAAGAAACCTTGACGCGCTCCGGAATAGCTTCGAATGCGATGTTCATGGGGATCACATCAGTTTTTTGCCGTTGGGGATCGGCCGTTCGGCGGCAGCCAGCACGATCGCGCCGGCTTCGTCTTCAAAGCCCAGCGTCAGCACTTCGGAGCGCACGGGACCGATCTGGCGCGGCGGAAAATTGACCACGCCCAGCACCTGCCGCCCGACGAGTTCTTCCGGACGATAATGCACCGTGATTTGGGCCGATGATCTTTTTATGCCGATCTCCGGCCCGAAATCGATCTTCAGCTTGAAGGCCGGCTTGCGTGCTTCCGGAAACGGCTCGGCCTCGACGATCGTGCCCACACGAATATCGACGCGTTCGAAATCAGCAAATTCAATGGTTTCAGCCATAACAATTCCTTTGTGAAAAGTTCTGTTCCGTCGGGCTTAAAGTATCGGGGGAGATTCCGGAAGCAGGCCGATTTCGGCGGATCCCCCGTGAAATCTTGCCTCTTGCCAAGGGCGGCGCGAGAACTGCTCGGCCAGGAAATCGACAAAGACGCGCACCCGCGGCGGCAGGAAGCGCCGGTGCGGATAGACCACGGTGATCGGTTCCGCCTCGGCGTGGTTGCAATCGGTCAGAAGCGGCACCAGCAAGCCCGCCCTGATGTCATCGCCGACGAGAATTTCCGAGAGCCGCACGATCCCGATGCCCGCGAGCGCAAGCCGCCTCAGCGCTTCCGTGCTGTTGGCCTCGACAGAACCACGAACACGGATCGCATGCCGACTGCTGCCATCGTGGAACTCCCAGACATTGAGGCGACCGTGGGCGGTAATGGCAAGGCAGACGTGCCGTTGCAACTCGTCGGGGGTTTTGGGAACGCCATGCCTCTCGAGATAACCCGGCGCCGCGCAGATGACACGGCGGTTGGATGCCAGGCGCCGGGTCACCAATGTACTGTCGCTTTGCGCCGCAACCCGTATTGCGACATCGGCATCGCCGTTCATGAGATCGACGATCGCATCGCTGAAATCGAGCTCGAGATCGATCTCGGGGTACCGCTCGATGAAATCAGGCAGCATCGGCACGATCAGGCGATGGCCAAAGGCACTCGGCAGGCTGACCCGCAGACGGCCGCGCGGCTCGGCACCCGGCTGGATCGCGAACTCCGCATCTTCGATGTCGCCGAGGATGCGACGGGCCGACTCCGCATAGGCACTGCCTTCGCTCGTCAGGCTGATGCTGCGCGTCGATCGCTGCAGCAGGCGCACGCCGAGGCGCGCCTCGAGCCGGCCGATGATCTTGCTGACCGCCGACGGCGTCATGTGCAGCCGGCGCGCAGCCGCCGAGAAATCGCCCTCCTCGACGACGGCGAGAAACACCGCCATGGCTTCCTGCCGATCCATTGTATCTATTCCATTTCGTCACAGCTAAAGGGAATTTATCATGGATTATCGCGTCCAGCGATAGGCTGTAACTTGGAACCTGAACGCAGACGAGACGCTGAAGGGTGAAGGAAATGGGCAAGCAGCGGAACGATGTACCGACGAGCTACCAGCTTCATGCGTGGGCGCGACGTCAGCGCAGCGCCGCGATCGGCGACGCGTGCCGCCGGGCAATCGGCGCGATCTGGAGGATCCTGTTCGAGCGGCAGACACACCGGGAGCGTGGTGCTTGCGCAAGCGCGTCCCGCACGTGCACGCCTTAGCGGAAATCACGACACCGGTGCCGTCAAGACGCGGCGGCTTCGCTCGCTCAGCCTGCCAATTCCTCGGCCCGTTTGCGCGCAGCCGCGATCGCCTTGTCGAAAAGCGGCTGCATGCCATCGGCGGCCATCAGCACGGAGAGTGCCGCCGCCGTCGTGCCGCCGGGCGAGGTCACGTTCTGGCGCAGCCGTGCCGCTTCGTCGGGGGACTGGTGCAGGAGCTCGCCAGCGCCCGCGACGGTTTCCCGCGCAAGCCGCATGGCGAGGTCCGCCTCGAGGCCGGCCTTGCGGCCCGCCTCCGCCATGCACTCGACGAGGTAGAAGACATAGGCCGGGCCGCTGCCTGAAACGGCCGTCACCGCGTCGATCTCGGCTTCGGTCCTGACCCACTCGACGGGACCGCTCACCTTCAAGAGATCGTGAACCTGGGCGCGCTGCGCTTCGCTGACGCGCGCATTGGCAAATGCGCCGGTAACGCCGCGGCCGATCATCGCCGGCGTGTTCGGCATGGCGCGAACCGTGGCGGCAGCGGCGAGGTGTGTTTCGATGAAGGCGAGCGTCTTGCCGGCCGCGACCGAGACGATGACCGTATCCGGCCCGACGAGCGGCTTCAGCGGCGGCAGCACGGTTTCCATCACCTGCGGCTTGACCGCCAGGAAGATCACGCCCGCCTGGACGCCGGATGGCGCCGACGTCGCATGTGTTATGCCATTGTCGGCGATGAGCTTGGCCATGGCCGGCGGCGGGCCGGGATCGACGACAAGCACGTCGGCGCCTTTGACGCCACTCTTCAGCCAGCCGGAAAGCATGGCGCCGCCCATATTGCCGGCGCCGACGAGGACGATGGGACCGGAAGCGGCATTCGTCATGATCAGGCTTCTCCAACCGTTTCGAACAGGACCGCATCGACGGCGCGCTGCGCGTCCATGCCGGACCAGACGACGAATTGAAACGCCTGATAATAGGATTCGCAAGCGTCGAGTGCGCTCGAAAGCAGAACTTCGACCTGCTGGTTGGTGGGCTCGGCGCCGCCGGCAAGCAGCAGCGACTGGCGGAAGATCACCACTTCCTCCTGACGCCACAGGTCGAAGTGGCCCATCAGCACCTGTCCGTTGATATGGGAGAGCAGGCGGATGACTTCGTTGACCCGGCTTTCCGGAACCTTGATGTCGAAGGCGCAGGCGAGATGCAGAGCCTCGAATTCCTCCATCCAGGAGAAGGAAACGTGGTAGTCCGCCCACTTGCCTTCGACCGTCATGGCGATTTCGTCTTCGCCGGATCGCTCGAACGACCAGTCGTTGTTTGCAGCCACGAACTCGATCATATCGACCGGGTTGGATTGGCGCTCGACTTCCATTTCCAAAAGGCTCATGCATCACCCTGTATAGGTGTGGCGCAGACGTGCATCATCACGCTCACAAGACGCAACGCTGCAAACCCGACACCGATTACAAACACACTATGATTGCTGAACTCACATCCATCCTGGCTGACTTACCCTGCCCGGAGCTTGCGTGGTTCGTTTCGAATCATCATTTAAAATCAGTGTATAATGGCGGAGTCTGGCTGCCAGCCCCCGGGCCGAAAAATAGCCGGGATGAATCGCGTCCACGTTGTCATTTGGATGAAGCGCGAGAGCTTAACCGACTCTGCCATAAGGGTTTTTTGGCAGTGTCCACAGGTGGAAAACTTTTCAGGTTTTATTAACCAGCCTCAACGGCGTTTCAGACGATCCAGGACAAACGACAGCAAAACGCCCGCGAAACCAGTTCGCGGGCGAAGTAAAAACGCTGAAATACCGTTATTTCGGCGGAATCGCGTTACTTGCCGGTCTCGGCGAGACGCGCTTCCAAAGCCTCGATGCGGGCGAGCAGCGCATCGTTTTCCTCGCGCGCCTTGATCGCCATTTCCTTGACCATCTCGAACTCCTCGCGCTTGACCACGTCGAGCGAGTTCAGCGCCCGTTCGGCCTGTGCGCGGAAGGCGGTCTCGACTTCGCGGCGCACGCCCTGGGCGGCACCTGCGGCATCGGTCATTATCTTGGCAAAGTCATCCAGAATGCGGTTGGCGCCTGTGCTCATCGTCGCGATCTCCATTTCAGCCATCGCCTCGCATTGCGATGCGGTCATGCATTTCAGGTAGGGTCAGCGGCGAGCGGATGCAAGGAAAATCACATGCCATCACGCCGCCGTGTCCAAGGCGCGCGCACAGGCGCCTTGACCCGGCGGAAATCGCTCGCCATGTTCCGCCAAACAATCGGCCCCTGCCCGAGAAAATAGATACGAGAGCATATCTTGGAAACTTTAGCGGCCCGCCTCGCCATCCTGCCCTTCCCCGAAATCGACCCCGTCATCTTCCAGATCGGGCCTCTCGCCGTCCATTGGTACGGGCTCGCCTATGTCGCGGGCATCCTGATCGGCTGGTTCTATGCGCGCCGCCTCGCGATGAATACTGCGCTCTGGCGCAACGAGACCCCCGCCATCACGCTGCAGCAACTCGACGACTTCCTGCTCTGGGCCGCCGGCGGCATCGTTCTCGGCGGCCGCATCGGCTACATCCTCTTCTACGATCTCGGCTCCGTGCTCGGCAATCCGATCCGCGCCATCGAAATCTGGAACGGCGGCATGTCGTTCCATGGCGGTTTCCTCGGCACCACGCTCGCCATGATCATCTTCGCGCGGCGCAACGGCATCGGTCTCTGGAGCCTGTTCGATATCGTCGCTGCCGTCGTCCCGATCGGCCTGTTCTTCGGTCGCATTGCCAACTTCATCAACGGCGAGCTCTGGGGCCGGCTGTCGTCGATGCCCTGGGCAATCGTCTTTCCGACCGGCGGGCCCTTTGCCCGCCACCCGAGCCAGCTTTACGAAGCGGCGCTCGAAGGCCTCATGCTGCTCTGCGTGCTCGCCTGGTTCGTCTACCGCCGCCAGGCGTTGAAATCGCCGGGCCTTGTCACCGGCATCTTCGTGCTTGGCTACGCCTCGAGCCGCATTTTCGTCGAATTCTTCCGCGAACCGGACGCCCAGATCGGCTATCTTGTCGGCGGCTGGCTGACGATGGGCATGGTGCTGTCGCTGCCGATGGCACTCGCCGGCATCTGGGCGATCGCCCGGGCGCGCCGCGCGGCCGCAGCCTAAGCGCGGAAAGAGGAGGAACGGTGCGTGCGGCTTTCCTGCCGCACCCGTCAACTGGGCGAACGCATGACGACACCACTCGCGGACAAGATCAAGGCGCTGATCAAGGCTCACGGGCCGATCAGCGTCACCGATTATTTCTCGCTTTGCCTGGCGGATCCGGAGCACGGCTATTACCGGGTGCACGAGCCTTTCGGCAGGGAGGGCGATTTCACCACGGCGCCGGAAATCAGCCAGCTCTTCGGCGAGATGATCGGCATCTTCCTCGTCCACGCCTGGCAGCAGCACGGCAAGCCCGAAGGTGCCGTCATCGCCGAGATCGGCCCCGGCCGCGGCACGATGATGGCCGACATGCTGCGCGTCGTGCGTCGCATCGCACCGGAGCTCTATGCATCGGCCGGCGTGCATCTCGTCGAAACCAGCGAGCGCCTGCGCAAGATCCAGTCCGAAACCCTTGCCGCCCACCGCAACAAGGTCGAATGGCACGCAAGCTTCGAGACTTTGCCCGAAGGCTTCCTGCTGCTCGCCGCCAACGAGCTGTTCGATGCCATCCCGATCCGGCAATTCGTGCGCACCGCACAAGGGTTCCGCGAGCGCATGGTCGGCCTCGACGCCAACGACGAACTGACCTTTGCCGCCGGCGTCGCTGGCATCGATCCGAGCCTCCTGCCGACGCCGGCACAAGGGGTCGCCGAAGGCACGATCTTCGAGATCGCCCCTGCCCGCGACGCCGTCATGTCCGCCCTTTGCGAGCGGCTGAAGATCAGCGGCGGCACCGCCGTGATCATCGATTACGGCCATCTCGCCACCGGCTATGGCGATACGCTGCAGGCCGTTCGCAATCACGAGTATGATCCGCCACTCGCCAATCCGGGGCGGGCCGATCTCACCAGCCATGTCGATTTCGAGCAGCTGGCCCGCCGCGCCAAGACCGACGACGTGCAGATCAACGGCCTTGCGCACCAGGGCGATTTCCTCGTGGGGCTCGGTCTTCTCGATCGTGCCGCGGCACTTGGCCGCGACAAGGACGCTGCGACGCAAGAGAGCATCCGCCAGGACGTGGAAAGGCTCGCCGGCGCCGGTGCCGGCAAGATGGGCGAACTCTTCAAGGTTCTCGCCGTCAGCAGCCCGCCGGTGCCCCTGTCACCCTTCCGCAAACCGAAGGCCTGACGCAGCAGTCCGATGAACGGTCGACTCGTCAGCTGCCGTAGAGATAGTTGGGCAGCCAGAGGGTTATCCCGGGCCAGAGATACATGATGACCATGCAGAGCACGACGATCAGCATGTAGGGCATCATGCCGGCGAAGATCTGGTTGATCGTCACATGCGGTGGCGAGACCCCCTTCAGGTAGAAGGCGGACATTGCGACCGGGGGCGACAGGAATGCCGCCTGCAGGTTGACGAAGACGAGAACGCCCCAGAGCACCGGATCGATGTCGAAGTGCTTGAGCAGCGGCAGAAAAATCGGCACGAAGATGATGATGATCTCGGTCCATTCGAGTGGCCAGCCGAGCAGGAAGATGATCGCCTGCGAAAGCACCATGAACTGCACCGGCGTCAGATCGAGCGACAGCACCCATTGCTCGATCAGCGCCTGGCCGCCAAGTATGGCGAAGACGGCGGAAAACAAGGCCGAGCCCACGAAGAGCCAGCACACCATGGCCGTGGTCTTCGCCGTCAGGAACACCGCCTCCTTGGTGCGCTTCCAGTTGAGCGTGCGGGCCTGGAAGGCGAGCAGGAAAGCCCCCGCAGCACCGACGGCCGCAGATTCGGTCGCCGTGGTGATCCCGAACAGGATGACGCCGAGCACGACGATGGTGAGGATGCCGAGCGGCATGACGGAAGAGATCAAGAGCTTCACCACCTGCAGCCGTTCCGCGTCCATGTTGCGGTAGTAGCGGATGAGCACGACCGCAGCGCTTGCGGCAATCAGCCAGAAGGACACGTAGAAGGCAGTCGTCGGCCCGTTGATCAAGGCCGGCCCGGCATCCGCCGCCGGCGCGCCGAGCTGTTCCAGACCCTCCGGCGCCGCCTCTTCCGCCGATGCCTGCGGATGGATGACGACATACCACCACACGAGCGCCATGGAGAGAGCCGTCAGTGTGAGCGGTACCAGGGCAGCGCCGAAATTCTTGACGAGCGCCCAGTAGCTGAGGGATCCCTCCTCGGTTTCGAGCGCGAGCGCCCTTGTCGGCGAGACCAAAGCGCGGGAAAGCCCCGCCAGCATGTTGTGCGAATACGCCGCCTGCAGGCCGCGCATCCATGCCCTGACCGGCACCTTGTTCTGTTCCGCGGGCAGCGGCGGAGCGATCTTCGGGCTGATGAGCGCCCAGCCGAGAATATAGGCGAGGTAGAGCAGCGCGAGGAAAAAGCCGGGGAACATGGCAGCGGCATAGAGTTTCACCACGGATTGTCCGGCAACTGCCGCATAAACGATGATCATCACCGAGGGCGGGATGAGAATGCCGAGTGTGCCGCCTGCGGTGATCACGCCGGAGGCGAGCTTTACGTCGTAGCCGGCGCGCAACATCGGATTGAACGCAATCACCCCCATCAGCACGACGACTGCACCGACAAGACCGCTGGCGATACCCCAGAAGGTGCAGACGATGAGAGTAGCGACCGCGAGCGACGCCGGCACCCGCTTGAACGCGAGCTGGATGCTGTAAAACATCTTGTCGACCAGTGCCCCGCGCTCCATCACATAGCCCATGAGCACGAACAACGGGATCGAGATCAGAACGTCATTGGTCATCGCCCCATAGGTGCGCTGCACCATCAGGTCGAAGACGCGATTGTCGATCCAGTGCTCGGCCGGATTGTAGAAGGCGTAGAAGCCGAAGAGCATGCCGAGCCCCATGAGCGTAAACGCCGTGGGAAACCCCATCATGATGACCACCACGATGAGCATCAGCATCGTCAGTCCGAGGAGTGGATCGCTCACGTTTCGCTCCCTCCCCCCAAGCCCCGTTGCCGCGCCGCCCTATCGATCTCCTGCGCACGTTCGATCGCCGCCTCGCGCGTTTCCGTGTCCACGTGCTCGCTGTGCTCGAGTTGCTCGGCAACGACGTCGAGCTCCTCCACATCCCTAAGCCGGCTCGGCCATTCGCCGGTCCGCAGGCAAACGATGCAGCGCATGATCTCGGCCAGTCCCTGAAGCAGGACGAGACCGCCTGCAACCGGAATGACGGTCTTGAAATAATAGATCGGCGGCCCCTCGGCCGTCACGGTGGAATGCTCGCCGATCCGCCAGGAAAGCGCTGCGTAATCGTAGCCGGCGTAAACGAGCGCGGTGACGCCGGGCAGGAAGAAGAGGATGTAGAGGACCAGATCAAGGGCGGCCTGCGTGCGCGGCCGCATGGAACTGTAGAGGAAGTCGCCGCGCACATGGGCATTCTGCGCCAGGGCGTATGCTCCGGCGAGCATGAACAGAGTGCCGTAGAACATGTTGCTGGCGTCGAATATCCAGGCCGTCGGCATGTTCAGGACGTAGCGTTTGACGACCTCGACGCAGACCAGCGTCATCAGCCCGATAATCAGCCAGGCTGCAGCTTTGCCGATCCACACGCTGATCGCATCGACCCTGAGCAGAAAATGCTGAACGTTCACGCATGCCCCCGCTGCAAGAGGGACGTTACAACGGCGCGCCTCAGAACGCACAGACTTCGCTGTAACGCGTTGATTTATCGAATAACGTGATCCTTCGACTGTCTCCGAAATGCGAATTGGGATCTGGCGTCATCCGCCGGAAATCCCGACTGATTGACGCGAAGCGACCGTGCCTCAGAGATCTTTCGCCACGCCCTCCTGTCCGAAGTAGTGATCGAATGCCAGCCGCCGGCCAACGACGGTGTCCTGTTCCCAGCGCGTGGCCCGCTCAGCAAAGGCGATCTGAGATTCGAGGATCTCCTTGAACAGCGGGTTTTCCGCTGCCTTCTTCTTCACCACCTCGTCGTAGACCTCCATCTGCTTCTTGAGAATAGCCTCCGGGGTCTTGTAGAACTTGACCTTGTCGACCGTCTGCATCTCCAAATAGTCCCTGGAATAGCGATCGATCGCCTTCCAGGACATGTCCGCGGACGCCGCCTCGACGGCGTTGGTGATAACCGCCTTCATCTGCTCAGGCAAACCATCGTATCTCTGCTTGTTGAACAGAACTTCGAACTGCTCGGCATTCTGGTGGTAGCTCTGCAACATGCAGATCTTGGATACATCCGGGAAACCGAGCACCCGGTCAGACGAGGCGTTGTTGAACTCGGCCGCGTCGATCAGGCCGCGGTCGAGTGCCGCAACGATTTCGCCGCCCGGCAGCGCATTGACCGCCGCGCCGAGCCCGGTAAAGACGTCGATCGAGATGCCCACGGTACGGAACTTCAGGCCCTGGAGATCCTCAGGCTTTGCGACCGGCTTCTTGAACCAGCCGAGCGGCTGCGTCGGCATCGGCCCGTAGAGCAACGAGACGACGTTGGCACCAATCGATTCATAGAGCTTTGCCAGCAGTTCTTTGCCGCCACCGTATTTGTGCCAGGCGAGCAGCATGTTGGCATCCATCGCGAAGCCCGGCCCGGAACCCCATAGCGCCAACGCCGCCTGCTTGCCGTAATGGTAGACCACGACACCGTGGCCGCCGTCGAGCGTTCCTTGCGATACGGCGTCGAGCAGCCCGAAGGCCGGCACCACGGCGCCGGCGGGCAGCACCTCTATCTTCAAGTCGCCACCGGTCATATCATTGACCTTCTTGGCGAAATCGAGCGCAAATTCGTGAAAGATGTCCTTGGAGGGCCAGGTGCTTTGCCAACGCATGCTGATCGGCCCCTGCGCCCTGACAACCTTCGGCGCGGCGACCATTGCAACCCCGGCCATTGCGGCTCCACCCAGGAACTTGCGACGCGACGTTCGACCCTCGATCTGGGTTCTTCGTTTCATCTTCTCCTCCCGGAAGCTCAGCTATTCCGTTATATTAGACAATACTCCCATAACGGGTCCCACGCAAAGATTGCAGGCGCCATCGCTCGAAAACCTGCAGGCAGGAGCCATATCCAAACTTCCTGGTTGTCCGCTTTGCCTCGCGCCGGCGCGGGCATTGGGAAGGCGCTCTCGTCAACGCGTATCGCGCCGTGGCTGGGCCCCAACCGCACTTCAAGATCGTAGGCCGTCGGCATCCCCCGTCGTTCGGGAATTGACAGCCCAGCCATCGCGGGTCAACATCGCGCCGGCAAATCAGCCGCCAGTCGCCGGGCCGGAGCGCGCCCCCAAACCCATTGAATTTATTCATAAAGCAAAGGCACATATACCGATGCAGCATGACGCCGCGCTTTCTCCCGTGCAAAGCTCGCTGTTTAGCGAGAAGGTCGGGCCGGCAATCGCCCACGGTTATTTCACCCGCCAGGGCGGCGTTTCCGAAGGGCTTTATCGCGGCCTGAATGTCGGTCTCGGCTCGAAGGACGAAAGAGCTCACGTCAACGAGAACCGCAGCCGCGTCGCCCGCTGGTTCGGCGCGCCGCTGGAGCGGCTGGCGACCGTGCACCAGGTCCATTCTCCAGACGCCGTCATCATTGACGGAAGCTATGACGGCGCGCGGCCCGACGCCGACGCGCTGGTGACGGCGACACCGGGCATCGTGCTCGGCGTTCTGACCGCCGATTGCGGCCCCATTCTTTTTGCCGATGCTGAAGCCAATGTCATCGGCGCGGCCCATGCCGGCTGGAAAGGTGCGCTCGGCGGCGTGCTCGAAAGCACGATCGACGCGATGGTGACGCTCGGCGCCCGGCGCGATCGCATCGTCGCCTGCCTCGGCCCGTCGATCAGCCGCCGCAACTACGAGGTCGGCGCCGAATTCGTCGAGCGCTTCGTCTCGTCGAACGAGAGCTACGCATCCTATTTCAGGCCGTCCGACCGCGACGGCCACGCAATGTTCGATCTGCCAGGCCTCACGATCCGCCGGTTGACCGAAGCGGGCGTTACCGCCGAAAATCTCGATATTTGCACCTATGCCGACGAGGAGCGTTTTTTCTCCTACCGTCGGACGACCCACAGGCAGGAGCCGGACTACGGCCGACAGATTTCCGCCATTTGCATACGGGGGACCTGACATGGCGCTTCATTTTGCCCAGGAAGAATATGCAAGCCGTCTCGAGCGGCTGACGGAGAAGATGCGCGAGGAGAAGCTCGATGCGATGCTGCTCTTCGCCCAGGAGAGCATGTACTGGCTGACGGGCTACGATACCTTCGGCTACTGCTTCTTCCAGACGCTGGTCGTGAAGAAGGACGGCTCGATGGTCCTGCTGACGCGTTCGGCCGACCTGCGCCAGGCACGCCACACCTCCAACATCGAGCGCATCGAGATCTGGGTGGACCGGGCAAATGCCGATCCGACCCTGGACCTCAAGAACCTTTTGAGTGAGCTCGACCTGCTCGGCTGCCGCATCGGCGTCGAATATGACACGCACGGCATGACCGGCCGCGTCGCCCGCCTGCTCGACCGCCAGCTCCAGACCTTCGGCGAACTGATCGACGCCTCGCTCCTCGTCAGCCGTCTGCGCCTCATCAAGAGCGACGCCGAGATCGCCTATGTCGAGAAGGCGGCAAGCCTCGCCGATGATGCGCTCGATGCCGCGCTGCCGCTGATCCGTGCCGGCGGCAACGAGGCGGACATCCTCGCGGCGATGCAGGGCAAGATCCTCGCGGGCGGCGGTGACTATCCGGCCAACGAGTTCATCATCGGCTCCGGCGCCGACGCGCTGCTCTGCCGCTACAAGTCCGGGCGTCGCGTGCTCGACAGCCAGGACCAGCTCACGCTCGAATGGGCCGGCGTCAGCGCCCACTATCATGCCGCGATGATGCGCACCGTCGTCATCGGCGAGCCGACCAACCGTCACCGCGAACTCTACAGCGCCTGCCGCGAAACCATCCAGGCGATCGAGATGGTGCTTCGTCCCGGTAACACGTTCGGCACCGTCTTCGACATGCATGCCAAGATCATGGACGAGCGCGGCCTTGCCCGCCACCGGCTGAATGCCTGCGGCTATTCGCTCGGCGCCCGCTTCTCGCCCTCCTGGATGGAGCACCAGATGTTCCATGTCGGCAACCCGCAGGAGATCGAGCCGAACATGTCGCTGTTCGTGCACATGATCATCATGGATTCCGACAGCGGCACCGCCATGACCCTCGGCCAGACCTACCTCACCACCACGGATACGCCACGCGCCTTGTCGCGATACGGCCTGGACTTCATTTCTGCTTAGGGAAATCCGCCTAGAATTGCTTTGAACTGGCAGACGACAGGAGACCATTTCAGGAAACTGCCGCGAAGAAACGGACGGTTGACCATGCGAAAGCTCTCGACGCCCCTTTTCAGCCTCGGCCTTCTCACCGCCTTGGCCGGCTGCAACAGCACCGACATGCTGACGCCGCAGGTCGACGTCGGTGGCGGGACCTTCCGCTCGCCGCCGGTGACGCAATCCGACCTCGACTCCATGTCGAACCAGACCGCCGTCGCGCCGGTGCAGCGGGCGCCCGTCAGCCAGGCCACGGCCTTCACCACGGAGCCGGCCCCATCAAGCACGCCGACGGCCTACGCCACCGGCGACGCGACCTATACCGATCCGGCCGGCACACTCGAAGGCCAGGCAAACAGGCTCGCTGCCGGTTCCGCGCCGGTGCAGAGCTTGGCTCAAGCGCAGCCGACGCCGGTGCAGCAGACGGCAGCCGCGGCAGAGACCATTCAGAACCAGCCGAGCGTCGCTTCGCTGCCGAAGGCAAGCGCGGCGGCCAGCGGATCGATCCGTTTCCTGCCGATCATCGGCGCGCCGGTTCAGGCTATCACGCCGCTTTCCAAACAGCTCGGCGCCGAGGCACGCGCACATGGCCTGACGATCAAGAGTTCGACCGACGCCAGCAGCGAACATATCCTCAAGGGCTACTTCTCGACCCTGAAGGACGGCGACAAGACCACCGTCGTCTATGTCTGGGACGTGCTCGACGGCAGCGGCAACCGCCTGCACCGCATCCAGGGACAGGAATCGGTTCCCGGCGGCGGCGCCGACCTGTGGAGCGGAGTACCGGCGACAACCATGCAGGGGATCGCGACAAAAACCATCAACGCCTACCTCGAATGGCGGCAATCCCAGGCCGGTTGACACAAAGTTTTTAGAATATTGGCCTTCGCGGCGCAGCATTCCCCTTGCATTCAAGTTCAGTCTCGCTAAAAAGCGGCCGATCAGCTCTGAACGGCGGCCATCCGCAAAGAATGTCCGCGATTGGAATGGCTCTCGGAATCTGCGCGGAACACACCGCTCCCGGAAAAGTGCCGGGCGGTGACCGCGCCAGCTCAAGGCGGTCCGTCAATGAAGGTTTTCGCAGGCAATTCGAACCGGCTCCTGGCCGAAGCGATCTGCAACTATCTCAACCTGCCCCTCGGCAAGGCGACAGTACGCCGTTTCGCCGATCAGGAAATCTTCGTCGAGATCGGCGAAAACGTGCGCGGCGAGGATGTGTTCATCATCCAGTCGACCTCCTTCCCCACCAACGATCACCTGATGGAACTGCTCATCATGATCGACGCGGTGCGCCGCTCCTCCGCCCGCCGCATCACCGCAGTGCTTCCCTATTTCGGCTATGCCCGCCAGGACCGCAAACCCGGTCCGCGCACGCCGATCTCCGCCAAGCTCGTCGCCAACCTGATCACCGAAGCCGGCGCCGACCGCGTGCTGACGCTCGATCTTCATGCCGGGCAGATCCAGGGCTTCTTCGATATCCCGACCGATAACCTCTATGCGATCCCGATCCTGGCGCGTGACGTCAAGGAAAACTACGACCTCAAGAACGTCATGGTCGTTTCGCCCGACGTCGGCGGCGTCGTTCGCGCCCGCGCGCTCGCCAAGCGTCTCGACTGTCTGCTGGCAATCGTCGACAAGCGCCGCGACCGTCCGGGTGAATCGGAAGTCATGAACGTCATCGGCGACGTGAGGGGCAAGGACTGCCTGCTGATCGACGACATCGTCGATTCCGGCGGCACGCTCTGCAACGCGGCCGAAGCGCTGCTGAAGAACGGCGCGACCAGCGTCACCGCCTACATCACCCACGGCGTCCTCTCCGGCGGCGCGGTTGCCCGCGTCAGTTCGTCGATGCTGAAGGAACTCGTCATCACCGACTCGATCCAGCCGACCACGGCCGTCCAGTCCGCTCACAATATCCGCGTGATCACGACGGCGGGCCTGCTCGGCGAAGCCATCAGCCGCACCAGCCAGGAAGAGTCGGTATCGAGCCTCTTCGACTGAGGCGTTTCCAACTCGGCAATTCATGAACGCCGGCGCGCCAGAGCGCCGGCGTTTTTCGTTGCGGAGACGCCGCTATTTCCCGAGAGCCTGCGCCACCGGCTGGTCGACGAGATTGTCGATGAACCAGTTGGGATAAACCGGCGACGCCACGGTCTCGGCATCGAGCGCCGAGATTTCCGCCTGCGTCAGGACGAGATCCGCCGCGCCGAGATTGTCCTCGAGCTGATGCGGCTTGGAGGCGCCGAGCAGCACGCTCGTCACCGCCTTCTTCGCCAGCAGCCAGGCGATCGCCACCTGCGCTACGCTGGCCCCATGGTGATCGGCAATCCCGCGCATGCGCTCCACCAGCTTGAATCCCTGTTCCTTGTCGAAGGGCAGGATGTCGAAACCGGAATAGCGGTTGTCCGGATCGCCCAGATTCTCGCGGGTGTATTTGCCAGAGAGGAAGCCCGATGCGAGCGGGCTCCAGACCGTCAGTCCCAGCCTGTAACGCTGCATCATCGGGATGACGTCGCGCTCCACGTCGCGGCCGAGCAGCGAATAATGCATCTGGCCATGGGTGAAGGGCGCCAGCCCGTTGGCCTTCTGAATCTCCATTGCCGCCGCCACCTTCCAGGCCGACCAGTTGGAAAAACCGATGTAGCGCACCTTGCCGGAACGCACGACCGCGTCGAGCGCGGAAAGCGTCTCCTCGAGCGGCGTGTGCGGATCCTCCTTGTGGACGATGTAGGTATCGACCCAGTCGGTGCCGAGGCGCTTGAGGCTCTGGTCCACCGACCAGAGGATATGGCGGCGCGAGAGGCCCGCCTGGGTGAGCGGCGCCCCGCTGCGGAAGCCGACCTTCGTGGCGATCACCACCTCGTCGCGACGGGACTTGAGCGCCTCGCCGAGGATCCGCTCCGATTGCCCGGAGGCATAGGCGTCGGCCGTGTCGAAGAAATTGATGCCCGCGTCCAGCGCCTGCCCGACCAGGGCATCGGCCGCTTCCGCATCGGTCTTATAGACGGCACCGAGGCTGCGGTCGCCGGCGGTAAAGGTCATGGCGCCGAAGGCAAGGCGCGAGACCACGAGACCGGTATTTCCAAGCGTCGTATATTGCATGTCGTTCTCCATCCTCTCCAGAGACCGGTTTAGGTTGCAGAGAACATGTCAAAGTTGATTTTTGCGAAAAACAGGCTTTATCTTTAAAGCTCTGGAAGAAAATCTTCATAATCGGCTAATGGCGGACGACCCCTTCAACGGATTGCGGGAGTTTCTGGCGGTCGCGGAGCACAACAGCTTCACGGCGGCAGCGGCGATGCTCGGCGTCACGCCCAATGCCGTCAGTCAGACGATCAGGGCGCTGGAAACCCGTCTCGGCCTGCAGCTCTTCGTCCGCACCACGCGGCGCGTCGCCTTGACCGAGGCCGGCAGCGCATTTCTGAAGCGCGTGCGTCCTGCGGCTTTAGAGATTGCCGATGCCTATGAGCTGCTCGGCGACTTTCGCGACCGACCCATGGGCAACCTGCGGCTGACCGTGCCGCGCATGGCGATCCCATTGGTGCTGACACCGCTGCTGCCGCGCTTCCGGCAGGCCCATCCCGATATCTCCTTGGAAATCGCGATCGACGATGCTGCAGTCGACATCACCGAGCGCGGCTTCGATGCCGGTATCCGCATCGGCGAGGCGGTCGAGAAAGATATGATTGCCGTCCGGCTGACGCCCGACATCACCTGGGCCGTGGTCGGCTCGCCGTCGTACTTCATCAAGCGCGGCCGGCCGCAGACGCCCGAAGAGCTGACGCGCCACGAGGCGATCCGCTATCGCTATCCGGCGTCCGGCACGATCTACCGCTGGGAGTTCGAGCGGGAAGGACGCGACTTCTCCGTCGACGTACCCGGCGGGCTGACCGTCAATGACTCCCAGATGCTCGTGGAGATGGCGGAAGCCGGCATCGGGCTCGCTTACCTGCCGGACCTTTCCGTGCACGACGCCGTCGCAAGCGGGCGCCTCGAACGGGTGCTCGAGGCCCATCTGCCGACGTCGCCCGGCCTCTTCATCTATTTCCCGGCGAAGGCCCAGACCCAGCCCAAGTTGCGGGCGTTTCTCGATCTGGCGGCAAGGATCGCGCGGGAGCGGAGATAGATCATCTCAGCGCCCACGAAAGACGACGGCGCAGGCTTCTCCACCGCCGAACAACCGCGACCGCGTCAGGAACCGCTTCTCCCGTCCGTTGTCGAGCGAGAACATGCCGCCCCTGCCCGGCACCACGTCGATGATCAGTTGCGTGTGCTTCCAGACCTCGAACTGGCTGGCGCTGATATAGACGGGTACGCCGCCGATTTCGCCGAGCTTCACGTCATTGTCGCCGACGATGTAATCATCGGCCGGATAACACATGGGTGACGAGCCGTCGCAGCAACCGCCGGACTGGTGAAACAGGATATCGGGGTGGTCGCGCCGGATCTCGGCGATGAGATCGAGGGCCGCATCCGTCGCAAGCACGCGCGGTTCGTTGATCTCCGTCGTTCCCGTCATTTCGATGGACATGGCGAGCCTCCCTGATCGAACGCATCCTGCATTGGTCGGCTGAGGCGCGGGTGGAGAGCACACCTCAGCCGCCGCTCGAGCTGGAGGAAGGGTGGAGACGACCCTCCGTCCCGCTCGCGTTGCCTTCCCCGGCGGCGGGAAAGGCGGGTTGCGATCAGAAGAAGCCGAGCGCCTTCGGGCTGTAGCTTACCAGCATGTTCTTGGTCTGCTGGTAGTGATCGAGCATCATCTTGTGCGTCTCGCGGCCGATGCCGGACTGCTTGTAGCCGCCGAAGGCCGCATGGGCCGGATAGGCGTGGTAGCAATTGGTCCAGACGCGACCGGCCTGGATCTCGCGACCGAAGCGGTAGCAACGGTTGGCATCGCGGCTCCAGACGCCGGCACCGAGGCCGTAGAGCGTGTCGTTGGCGATCTCCAGCGCTTCGGCTTCGGTCTTGAAGGTGGTGACCGAGACAACCGGCCCGAAGATTTCCTCCTGGAAGATGCGCATCTTGTTGTGCCCGCGGAAGACGGTCGGCTTGACGTAGAAGCCTTCTGACAGCTCGCCTTCGAGCACGTTGCGGCCGCCACCGGTCAGCACTTCGGCACCTTCCTGCTTGCCGATATCGATATAGGAGAGGATCTTTTCGAGCTGTTCGCTCGACGCCTGCGCGCCGATCATCGTGGCGCTGTCGAGTGGGTTGCCCTGGCGGATCGCCTCGACGCGCTTCACCGCCCGTTCCATGAAGCGATCGTAGATGCTCTCCTGCACCAGCGCGCGGCTCGGGCAGGTGCAGACTTCGCCCTGGTTCAGCGCGAACATGGCAAAGCCTTCGAGCGCCTTGTCGAAATAGTCGTCATCCTCGGCGAGCACGTCGGCGAAGAAGATGTTCGGCGACTTGCCGCCGAGTTCCAGCGTCACCGGAATGAGGTTCTGGCTGGCATATTGCATGATCAGCCGGCCGGTCGTCGTCTCGCCGGTAAAGGCGATCTTGGCGATGCGCGGGCTGGTGGCGAGCGGCTTGCCGGCTTCGAGGCCGAAGCCGTTGACGATGTTGAGCACGCCCGCCGGCAGAAGATCGCCGATCAGCTCCGCCCAGACGAGGATCGAGGCCGGCGTCTGCTCGGCCGGCTTCAACACGACGCAGTTGCCGGCGGCGAGCGCCGGTGCCAACTTCCACGCGGCCATCAGGATTGGGAAGTTCCAGGGGATGATCTGGCCGACGACGCCGAGCGGCTCATGGAAGTGATAGGCGACCGTATCGTGGTCGATCTCGCCGATCGAACCTTCCTGGGCGCGGATGCAGGCGGCGAAATAGCGGAAGTGGTCGATGGCGAGCGGAATGTCGGCTGCCATGGTCTCGCGGATCGGCTTGCCGTTGTCGAAGGTTTCGGCGCGCGCCAGGAGTTCGAGATTGTCCTCCATGCGGCCGGCGATCTTCATCAGGATGTTGGAACGCTCGGCAGCCGAGGTCCGGCCCCATTTCTCGCGAACCGCGTGGGCGGCGTCGAGCGCCAGCTCGATGTCGGCGGCATCCGAGCGCGCCACCTGGCAAAGCACGCCGCCCGTCACCGGCGTCGTGTTGTCGAAGTAGCGGCCGGCCACCGGCTCGCGCCATTCGCCGCCGATGAAGTTGCCGTATTTCTGCTTGAACGGGCTTTCGACGATCTTCTGATGCAACATGGTCATTCCTCCCTGAAACCAGCAACAGAGCTGTAAGAGGAAGGTGAGACCGAACGCGCGTCTTCGATAGGCCGGCGAAATCACTGGCGAGACGATCTGTTTCAGAATTGAGACAGCTTGGCTCCATCGAGCGTGCTGCAATGCAGCAAGCAGGGAAACGGCGACGGTCAGAAGCTGCCCCTCATCCCCCTGCCGGTACCTTCTCCCCGTGATCACGGGGAGAAGGTACAATTTGCGCGCTCCCCATTCCCCAAGCACCCGGGCCACCATGAGCACAACGACCGCTATAGGGCTCGTCCCTTCTCCCCGCCTGCGGGGAGAAGGTTAGGATGAAGGGCAGCCTCCAGATAGCGTAGGAAGATCAATTCACCGATAGCCGCTTCATCTTGCGGTAAAGCGTGGCGCGGCTGATGCCGAGCAGCTCGGCCGCCATGGAAACGTTGCCGTTGGCACGCGAAAGCACGCGGCGAAGGGCGGCGCGCTCCGCGTCGGGAAGTTCGGCGGCATCGCCCGATGTGTCCTCCCTCAGCAGGTCGGAGGCTGGAACCCCGGCGGCAATGCGTTTGTCGTCGAGATCGAGCCATTGCCGCGCCGCACGGGTGGCGCCGAGCACGAGGTCATCGCGGCCGACGGCGAGAAGCGCTGGCCCGGCGCGATCGACCGGCACCAGCACGATGCGCGCACCGGCAAAGGCACGACGGAAGAGTCCAGCCTCGATGCGCGCGGCGGCATCGCGAACCGCCTGCGACAGGATCGACATGGTGATCTCGGAGGCATCGTCGCGGCAGGTGGAAATGTCGATGGCCGCGGCCAGCCGGCCGCGGTGGTCGCGGATCGGCGCGGTGGCGCAGCTCAAGCCGATATTGCGGCTGAGGAAATGCTGGTCGCGCTGGATGACGACGGCGCGCTCGTCGGCGATCGCCGTGCCGATGCCGTTGGTGCCGACGCTCGCCTCGCTCCACACGGTTCCCGACCAGAGCCCGACGCCGCGAAAATCCGCGTCGTCGCCGACCGCACCGCGTCGTTCGAGCGCCACGCCATCGTTGTCGGTGAGGAGCAGGCAGCAGCCGGCCTTGCCGACGGTCGCAAACAACCGGTCGAGCTCGATGCCGGCCTCGGCCAGCAATTCACCCGAACGTTCGCGGACCGAGAGAAACTCGCTGTCCAACAGCCGAAGCGGCGTACGCGCTTCCTCCGGTGCAAGCTTGTGCAGGGTCATGCAGCGGCGCCAGGAGGCGGCCACCGGCGAACTCGCCGCGGCCGAAGGCTGGTGCGCGACCCGATAGACAAGTTCCGAATGATCCCTGACGACAGGCATCGCCTTCCTCCCTGAAAGCGTCGACCGGCGAAGACGGATGCCGCCGATCTCCCAAACGGCGCACCTGCCTGCGCAACACTATAGCCAACGATCTCCGCAAAGGTCCAGCCAGACGAAGGTTCGAGGACTGGAGCACCCGTCAGCGAGATTGATCGGTGTATCACGCCGCCGATATCGACAGCCGGCCCGAATGTGGTAGGCGAAAGGATCAAATCGCTACGACTAGAACCCACAACAGCCGGTTGCCGCCATGTTTCGTGACTTCTCGCTCCAGAGCCTTTTCATGGGCCTGCTGATCGCCTTCGTCGGCTTCGCCAGTTCCTTCGCCGTCGTGCTGCATGGGCTGACCGGCGTCGGCGCCAGCGAAGCACAGGCCGCCTCCGGGCTGATGGCGCTGTCGATCTCCATGGGCGTCTGCGCGATCGTCATCAGCGCCGTCACGCGGCTGCCGGTCAGCATCGCCTGGTCGACGCCGGGTGCCGCCCTGCTCGCGAGCGCCGGTGTCGTCGAGGGCGGCTTCAATGCTGCCGTCGGCGCTTTTCTCGTCTGCGGATTGCTCGTCATCATCGCTGGCCTCTGGAAGCCGCTCGGCCGCCTGGTTTCCACCATCCCTGCCCCGCTCGCCAACGCCATGCTTGCCGGCGTGCTGCTCAGCCTCTGCTTCGCGCCGGTCAAGGCGATTGACTTCAATCCGCTTCTCGGCTTGCCGATCCTGATTGCCTGGGCAGTCGTCGGCAGCGTCAACAAGCTCTACGCCGTTCCGGCCGCACTCGTCGCCTTCGTGCTCGTCATCGCCTTTGGCGTCGAGATCCCAGAAGGAGCCCTATCCTCCCTGTCTTCGGCGCTGGTGCCGACGGTCGAATTCGTGACCCCACAGTTCAACATCGCGGCCATGGTCAGCATTGCCCTGCCGCTCTTCATCGTCACAATGGCCTCGCAGAACATCCCCGGCATCGCGGTGCTGAAGGTCAACGACTATCACCCGGCTCCCGGACCGCTGTTTGCGACGACCGGTGTCTTCTCCGTGCTGAGCGCACCCTTTGGCGGTCATGCGGTCAATCTTGCGGCGATCACGGCTGCCATGTGCGCCGGCAGCGATTCCCATCCCGATCGCGGCAGGCGCTACTGGTCGGCGATCAATGCCGGCGCCTTCTACATTCTCTTCGGCCTGCTTGCCGGCGTCGTCACCACCTTCGTCAGCCTGGCGCCCTCCATCCTGATCGAGGCGGTCGCCGGCCTCGCCCTCGTCGGGGCCTTCGCCAGTTCCGCCATGGCCGCCTTCACCGAGGCGAAGACCCGCGAGGCGGCGGCCATCACCTTCCTGGTCACCGCCTCCGGCGTCAGTTTCGGCGGCATTTCCGGCGCCTTCTGGGGGCTGATCGCCGGCGGGCTGATGCTGGCGCTGGCGCGCCTCACCCGCAAAAAGGCTTGACCCCGCGGCAAAGCTTGCATTTGCGGGCGATCTCGTCTATGCACCGCGCGTCCGCGTAGACACCCTTGGAGGCAACGCGGATGAAGCCCATGCGGCTTCGGTTCATCCGGCATGCCGGATGAGCTCTCCAGATTTAGACATAGAAAGGTCTACCCATGAGCCACGCAACTTACGAGCTCAAGGCCGAGACGCGCGAACGGGTTGGTAAGGGGTCCTCCCGTGAACTTCGCCGCAACGGTCTTATTCCGGCTGTCATCTACGGTGACAAGCAGGCCCCCCTTTCCATCGCACTCTCCACCAAGGAAGTGACGATGAAGATCCACGCCGGCGGTTTCATGACCACCGTCGCAACGATCGACGTCAACGGTGAAAAGATCCGCGTCCTGCCGAAGGACTACCAGCTGGATCCGGTCCGCGACTTCACCATGCATGTCGACTTCCTGCGCGTCTCCAAGGACAGCCAGGTTACCGTCGAAGTTCCGGTTCACTTCGTGAACGAAGAAAAGTCCCCGGGCCTGAAGGCTGGCGGCGTTCTGAACATCGTTCGCCACGAAGTCGAGCTCAACGTTTCGGCTGACGACATTCCGGAATTCCTGACCGTCGATCTCTCCGGCCTCAAGGTCGGCGACGCCATTCACATCTCCAACATCAAGCTGCCGAAGGGCGCGACCCCGGTTATCGCCGACCGCGACTTCACCGTTGCAACGCTTGTTGCTCCGGCTGGTGGCGTGAAGGAAGAAGCCGAAGGCGAAGCAGAAGCCTGATCGGCTTCCGGGTGACTGGCGAAAGGCCAGTCCCGCCGCACTTCATCGAGAGCCCGTCCCATTCGTTTGGGGCGGGCTTTTTGCTTTGGTTCACAGGCCGCTCGCCACACGGCGCCGCCATCGCATCCCATCATTTATCACGAAACGATTTCAGCAACATTTAAGGTTTTGATGATGTCCTTCTGGCGGGGAAACTGGGGCTCAGACTGAAGAGAATCCGAATATGAGATGCGTGGCAGCACCTTCTGAGGCGTGCATCCGATGATGCACTCCGTGGAGAACCGATTTATTGCGATTGTCTGTGGCGCAATGCTCGTTTTCATTGCCCCGCTGCTCGTTCTCTTCCTGAGCATTTCCGGCGACCGCATTGCACGCGAGCGGATTCACAACATAGAACTATTGATGGCCGCAAGCGCCGAGGCGCTGGGCAAGCCGATCTGGGATTTCGACAGCGACGGCATCAAGCACATTGCTCGCTCGCTGATAAACGGCACCGATATCCTCTCCGTCACCGTGCGCGACCAAACCGGCTCGATCCTCGCCCAGATGCCGCTTGGCGGCGCCGTGCCCGGCACCAAGGACCGGATCCTCGGCCTGCCCATTTCCTATCAGTCCATGGATGGAATGAAGGAGGTCGGCCGCATCGAAGTGAGAGTACCGACGCCCGGCCTTCTGTCGCAGTTCAGCAAGGATGAACTGGCGATCCTCGCCATCCTGCTCTTCGCCGTCGCGATCGTCTTCGCCGCCGCACTCGTCGGCAATCGCTTCACGGTGATGCGCCCGCTGATGCGCCTGACCGCAGCGATCGAGGCGACGCGCCGGCTCGGATCACGCCACCGCGTCGACTGGACCTCCGATGACGAAATGGGCGCGCTTGCCGCCAACTTCAACGAGATGCAGGACCGGCTCGAGCGCGAGGAGACGGAACTGAAAAACGCACACGAACGCGTGACCGACATCTACAACCTGACGCCGGCCATGCTGTTTTCGCTCGACGTCGACGGGCGCCTGCTCGCCGTCAGCGACTATTGGCTGCTGGCGACCGGTTACGATCGCGACGACGTCATCGGCCGCGACTTCGTCGACTTCATCGACCAGCACTGGCACGAGACCTATCGCACTCACGCCAAGACGATCGCGGTCGGCGATCATGAGATCCGCGAGGTCACTGTCCCGTTCCGCAAGGCGAACGACGAGCTGATGACGGTACTGATCCAGGAAACGAAGGCGACCGGAGAAGGCAGCCTGTCGCTCTCGGTCATGACCGATGTCACCGCGCTGAAGCAGGCGGAAAGCCGCAACCACACCCAGGCGATCACCGATCACCTCACCGGCCTGCTCAACCGCCAGGGGTTCGAGGCAGCACTCGACGACGCGATCCGCCAGGCCGACGATTGCGCCATGCAACTCGGCTGCCTGTTCATCGATCTCGACCGCTTCAAGTGGATCAACGACAATTTCGGTCACGCAGCCGGCGACGACGTGCTGCGGCACACGGTCGAGCTCATCCATGACGCGCTGCGCCCCGGCGACATCATGGCCCGTCTCGGCGGCGACGAATTCGCCATCCTGATTTCCGACAGGGACGCCGCAACGCTCGCGAGCGAGATCGGCGAGCGCATCGTTTCGACGCTCCGCGAGCCGATGCCGATTGCCGGCAACGAACTCCTCGTCAGCGCCAGCGTCGGCATCTCGGTCTACCCGGCCCATGCGGAAAACGCTTCCGACCTGCTGCTCAAGGCGGACATGGCGATGTATGCGCGCAAGCACGATGGCAAGAACGGCCTGAAGCTGTTCGATTCCAGCATGCTCGACGCCTCCCGCGAACGCCATGAGATCGAACAGTGCATCGAAGCCGGGCTGAAGGACGACCACTTCGAGGCCTGGCTGCAGCCGATCGTCAGCCTTGCCGACGGGCAGATCGCCGGCTTCGAGGCACTGATGCGCCTCAACCACCCGGAAAAGGGCCTGATGCCGCCGGGCAAGATCATCGGCATCGCCGAGGAAACCGGCACGATCGCGCGCATCGGCGATCGCATCCTCGAGAAAGCAATCCGCAATTTGGCAGCGATCTCCGAGCTGGACGGCACGCAGGATACCTATCTGGCCGTCAACTTCTCGCCGTTGCAATTCGAGCTGACGCTGCCGCACAAGCTCGCCGCCCTGCTGCTGAAGCACCATATTTCGCCGAGCCGGATCGTCGTCGAGATCACCGAAGCCGTGCTCATGCTCGACAATCCGGAAGTGCATGCGGTGCTGAAGCAGCTCAACGAATTCGGCTGCCGCATCGCGCTCGACGATTTCGGCACCGGCTATTCGTCGCTGAGCTACCTCAACCGTTTCCCGGTCGATATCGTCAAGGTCGACCAGTCCTTCACCCGTTCTCTGAGCTCAGGCACCGCCGACATCCGGCGCAAGAGCCGCATGCTGATCAAGGGCATCCGCACCATCTCGCACCAGATGGGTTGCACCGTCGTCGCCGAGGGCATCGAGACGAAGGAGCAATGGCAGCTCCTGCGCAAGCTGGGTGTCGATTGCGGCCAGGGCTATCTCTTCAGCCGGCCGATGCCGATCGAAAGCATGTTGAACATGCTGGAAAGCGACTCGGAAGCAAAGGCGGCGACGGCCGCAGGCAAGCGGGCATGATGTTCGCCGCCAGCGGCCACGATCCCGATGGAGGTTCGGGACGCGGACATATTCCGCGGACATCGCAACAGGCGGCAAAAGGAGGAAGGCACGTGAAGGCGCTGATCCCATTATTTTTTCTCGGTCTCTTCACGACCGCGCAGGCGCAGACGATCAGGTTCGTCACCGAGGAGTACCCGCCTTACAATTTTTCGACCGAGAACGGTCCGAGCGGCGCCGCCGTCGACCAGGTCAAGCTGATCATGGAGCGGCTGAAACAGCCTTACACGATCCAGGTCCTGCCCTGGGCGCGAGCCTTCATGCTGGCCGAAACCGATCCCGCCTATTGCGTTTTCACCACCGGCCACGACGCCGAACGCGACAGGAGGTTCCAATGGGTCGAGCCGCTGCTCGTCGATCACATGGTGATGGTTCGCCATACCGGCTCCGATATAGCGCCGAGTTCGCTGGAAGCGGCGCGTCAATACATCGTCGGCACGCAGCGCGAAGACTTCTCCGCAACCTATCTCAGGGATCACGGCTTTCCGAAGATCGACTATGCCGCCAACCTCGATTCCAGCCTGAAGAAGCTGATCGCCGGACGCGTCGACCTGCTGATGACGTCGGAAAAGACCTTCGAGATCATGCGCGCCGAGGGCAAACCGGTCGAAGCGGCGCTCGTGCTCGAGGGCAAGCTCTATGGCATCGCCTGCAACCGCGACGTATCGCGCGTAACCGTCGCCGCGATGCAGCGCGAACTCGATCGGTTGGTCGGCAACGGCACCCAGGACGAGATCTTCAAGCACTACGGCCTGACGCCGAATGCCAGCCTGCATGCCGAGAAATAAGCGTTGACTTCCCCCTGGCACGATGATTTTGGATGGCCCCACCCCGAAATCATCGACGCGTGACGAGATGCTGATCATCGCAGGGCTTGGCAATCCAGGTTCGAAATACTCCGCCAACCGGCACAATATCGGCTTCATGGCGGTCGACGTCATCCACCGCCGGCACGGCTTTTCCTCCTGGTCGAAGAAGTTCAAGGCCGAGATCGCCGAAGGCGAGATCGCCGGCGAGCGCGTGCTCTTGATGAAACCGCAGACCTTCATGAACCTCTCCGGCGAGGCGGTCGGCGAGGCCATGCGCTTCTACAAGTTGCAGCCGAAGGACATCACCGTCATCTATGACGAGCTCGACCTGCCCGCCGCCAAGGCGCGGCTCAAGGTGGGCGGCGGCCATGGCGGCCACAACGGCATCAAGTCGATCGACGCTCATTGCGGCAAGGACTATCGTCGCCTGCGCCTCGGCATCGGCCATCCCGGAGTCAAGGACCTGGTGCACGCCCATGTGCTCGGCGATTTCGCCAAGGCCGACCAAGCCTGGCTGGTGCCGCTGCTCGACGCCATAGCCGACAATGCCGACATGCTGGTGCGCGGCGAGGATTCCCAGCTTCTGAACAAGATCGCGCTCGCGACCGGCGGCAAGCCGGAGGCAGACGAGCCCGAAACCCCGAAGAAGCAGGGCGCGCAATCGCACATCCATCAGGCCCGCAATTCAGCCCAGCCGAAGAAGCTGCCGGCGACCGGCCCGATGGCCGACATGCTGAAGAAGATGTTCGGCTCGAAGGGCGACTGAGCTCGCCTCTTCCCGCTTGCACCGGAAGCATGATCCCGCGCGGATCCGCCTCCGCGGCCCCCACCGAGACGGCTTGGTTCGGTTCGACCACGGCGGGGCCGACATCCTCATCTAGGCTGCCCTGTGGGCTGCGAGGAAGATCCGCACCGCCTCCTCCGCATGCGCTTTCAAAGCCTCGGGCGCTGGAATGGCGCCATCGCCGAGCAGCATGGCGTCGTTCACCGGTCCACCCATGACGAGCCAGTTGAAGAACCCGCCGGCGGCCTCAGCGTCCTTCACCCGGATGTCGCCCTTTTCGCCATAGCGCTTGAAGGCGGCCGCAAGCCGCCTGATCGAACGCATCGGCCCGCGCTCGTGCAGTGCTTCGCCGAGCTGTGGAAAGCGCTCGACCTCGGCGATCACTAGGCGCCGCACCTGCATCAGCCGCGGCGTCATCACGATCGTCAGCAACTGGGTGGCATAGTCGAGCAGGAACTCCTCGATCGGCTCATCGCCGTCAGGGTCGGCGACCTGTTCCTGAAACGCGTCGCCTGCGCCACCGGTCATGCTGCGCACGACTTCCAGGAACAGCGCCTCCTTGCTCTGGAAATGGGAATAGACCGTCTGCTTCGACACGTCAGCGGTCGCCGCGATCTCATCCATGTTGGTGCCGAGAAAGCCGCGCTTCAGGAAGAGATCGCTCGCCGCCGCCACGATCGCCCTGCGGGTGCGCTCCATGCGCGTCTTTGCACCGTTGCTCAAACCTGCCCTTCCCCCTGCCTTACATCGCCAAATCACTTGCCACGCAGGATAGGCCAGTCGGATTGACAAATCAAACTGGACGGTCCAGTCTAGTTAGCGAAATGGGACCGGAGGAGAACCATGGTCAAGCCGCAAGCAAGAAATCGCATTGCCGCCTGCCGCTGCGGGCTGGTTGCCTTTGAAGCCGTCGGCGAGCCGATCGTCGGCGCCGCCTGCTACTGCACCAGTTGCCGCACCGCCGGCGAGCGCTTCGAGGCCCTGCCCGAAGCGTCGCCGGTGCTGGAAGCCGATGGCTCGACGCGCTTCGCGCTCTACCGGAAGGACAGGATCCGCTGTCTCAGGGGCAGCGAGCTTTTGCGCGAGCATCGGTTGACGCCCGCGGCTCCGACGCGCAGGGTCATTGCGAGCTGCTGCAACGCCGCCATGTTCCTCGAATTCAAAGGCGGCCACTGGCTGAGCGTCTACAACCAGCGTTTCGCCCCGGGTGACCAGCCGCCGCTGGAAATGCGAACCATGACGAAAGATCGCAAGGCGGGCATCGAATTCGCCGACACGTTGCCGAGCTACAAGACCCATTCGGGCCGGTTCATGTGGCGGCTGCTGAAGGCCTGGGCAGCAATGGGCTTCAAGGCGCCGGCGATCGACTATGTGAAAGGCGAGGCCAATGGCATCCGGGACTGAGAAGATCGAGATCGAAAACATCGCCTCGCCCGGCCACAAATACCGCGTCGACCGGGTAAAATACGAGGCAATGCGGGAAGCCCTGCTCACGGTGCTGCCACCGGCCGCGCCGGGGCTGACCGTCGCGGAAGCGAAGGATCGGCTCTTGCCGCTGTTGCCGCAGGACCTTTTCCCCGGGGGTGCAAAGGCCGGCTGGTGGCTGAAGGCGGCTCAACTCGACCTCGAAGCCAAGGGCACGATCGAGCGAGAAGCGACCAAGCCGCTTCGTCTGCACAAGAAGGCATAAGGCAAGCCGGCAGCAGTCGGGCATCCGCAGCACCGGCCGCTATTCCTCGGGCTCTGTGGTGAAGAGCAAAGGAAAACCCGCTTCCTTGGCAAGGTCGGTCGCCGCCTTGGCCTTGGTTTCCGCAATGTCGCGCACACAGACGACGACCACCGAAGTGCCCATCTTGTGCGCCGTCATCATCACGCGATAACCGGCCTCCTCGCTCATATGGAACACGGCCTTGAGCACGCCGACGACGAACTCGCGCGGCGTGTAATCGTCATTGAGCAGCATGACCTTGTAAAGCTTCGGCCGTTCGAGCTTCGGCTTCACCTTCACTTTGACTTTTCTGGCAACTTCGTTGTCACTCATCGGAACCACCCCGTTGATGACAGAAAGAACGGCACGACCGCTACCGCATGGTTCCTTAAATCGAAATGGATTCAAGGACAGATCCGTGCAGCAGATCTCTGTGTTACGGCGGCCTCTCTAAGATCGCGCGCCGCACGACGCGCACTATCCTATGGGCAGGCGCGCCGATCAAGCAAAAGCCGGGCTTCAGTCACGGCCTGTCAGTGGCCGGGCCGGTGGCCGACGAACATCGTCGCTGCCTCGTCGTAGGAGCGGGCTCGCTCCAGCGCCGCCTCTGGCGTCTGCTTGCGCGCAAGAAGCGCATGATAGAAGCAATGGACGAAGAGCGGCGCATCGGCCCCTTCGGGCGAGCCATCGGGAGCGACATAGAGCGCTGCCCCTCCCTTCTCGACCATGGCATCGGCGAAAGCCTTGCCGCCGGTTTCGCAGCAGGTGCTGAGAACGATCTTGCCATCGAGCCTGGCATGCTCGGCGACCACCGAGGGCGGCAGGCTGCCCTCGACCAGCATCGAGGTATCGATATCCGCGATGTAGTCGCCGAAGACGAAACCGTTTTCGTCACCGTGGCCGCAGATGATCAGATGCTGGTGGACGAGTTCACCGCCAGCGATAAGGGTCAGGAAATCTTCAGGCGTTCCCGGCAGATGCAGCGTGACGACGGCGCCAAGGCTCTCCAGCATGGAGCGGATCAACAGGGCCTCCAGCGTGTCGCCGATATCGACGACGGCCACCGGCACGCGCGGGAACATGAACTTCTGGTCGATCAATGCGGGCTCCCCGGAATTTTTTCGCTGCCTCGACAGGGCCGGTGGAATTCTAAGACGCATATGCGGCCCAAAGGTCGCGCGTTCAACGGCGCAATCCCCTTATTTACCGTGAACGGGGCGTGCGCCCTTGACCAGGAGGCGCCCTTCCCGCATAGCCACGCCAACGGAATTCTTAAGATACGGACGAGACCCCATGGGCTTCAAATGCGGTATTGTCGGACTGCCGAACGTCGGCAAGTCCACCCTCTTCAACGCGCTCACCAAGACGGCGGCCGCGCAAGCTGCCAACTATCCCTTCTGCACCATCGAGCCGAACACCGGCGAAGTGGCAGTGCCGGATCCGCGCATGCGCAAGCTGGCCGAAACTGCCAAGTCGAAGGAAATCATCCCGACGCGCATCTCCTTCGTCGACATCGCCGGCCTGGTGCGCGGCGCGTCCAAGGGCGAAGGCCTCGGCAACCAGTTCCTCGCCAACATTCGCGAAGTGGACGCCGTCGTTCACGTGCTCCGCTGCTTCGAGGATGACGACATCACCCACGTCGAAGGCCGCATCCACCCGGTCGCCGACGCCGAGACGATCGAGACCGAGCTGATGCTGGCCGACCTCGATAGCCTGGAGCGCCGTACGGAGCAGACCCGCAAGCGCGCCGTCGGCAAGGACAAGGAGTCGATGGCCCAGCTTCCGATCATGGAGGCTTCGCTGAAGCTGCTGCGCGAAGGCAAGCCGGTCCGCACCCTGCTTTCGAGGCTCGACGCCGAAGAACTGCGCATCCTGCAGGGGCTGAACCTCCTGACCGCGCATCCGGTTCTCTATGTCTGCAACGTCGCCGAAGGTGACGCCGCCGACGGCAACGAGCACACCCGTGCCGTCGCCGAAATGGCGAAGGCCCAGGGCGCCGAGTCCGTCGTGATTTCGGCTGCCATCGAGTCGGAAGTGGCGCAGCTGCCGGATGAAGAGGCCAAGGAATTCCTCGCCGCGCTCGGCCTGGAAGAAGCCGGTCTCGACCGCCTGATCCGCGCCGGCTACAAGCTGCTCGACCTCATCACCTATTTCACCGTCGGCCCCAAGGAAACCCGGGCCTGGACGATCCAGCGCGGCACCAAGGCGCCGCAGGCCGCCGGCGTCATCCACTCGGATTTCGAACGCGGCTTCATTCGCGCCAACACCATCGCCTATGACGATTACATCGCGCTCGGCGGCGAAACCGGTGCCAAGGAAGCCGGCAAGGCGCGCGACGAAGGCAAGGAATACGTCGTCCAGGACGGCGACGTCATCCACTTCCGCTTCAACACGTAAGTGTTGCGGCGGTCTTGCGCGACACGCACAGGATCAAAGGCCCGGCGCGATGCAAAGAGTGCAGCGCGCGACGAACTCGGCACTACGGCGCGACATGCAACCGCGCCGCAATCGTTTCCGGCAGCAGGTCCATGACCAAGCGGCGCAGTCGCTGCCGGAGGATGCCGACGACGTTGAGGCCGGCATCCAGCCGTCCCGCTCAAATCGATTCCGCTCCGCGAAATTATGCAGTAGGTAAGGCGGCAACAAATCAGACGGGGCCACTCAGGCATGCTGTATTTCGAGGATTTTTCCGAAGGGCGGCGCTTCGACTACAAACCGGTCGAGATGAAGCCGGCGGAGATGATCGCCTTCGCCAGCGAGTTCGACCAGCAGCCGATGCATCTCGACGAGGAAGCAGGAAAGCGCAGCATCCTTGGCGGTCTTGCAGCTTCCGGCTGGCACACCAGCGCCGTCGGCATGCGTATGATGCTCGACGCCTTCATGGGCAACTCGACGTCGCAGGGCTCACCCGGCATCGACTTCATGGACTGGAGGAAACCGGTTATCGCTGGAGACGTCCTCACCGGTTTCAGCCTCGTGCTCGAGGCGCGGCGCTCGCGGTCGAAGCCCGATCTCGGCATCGTCAAGTTCCGCAACGAAATCACCAACCAGGCGGGTGAGCCCGTGGCGATCTCCGAATGCACGGTTCTCTTTCGCGCCCGCGAGAAGGGCCAGGCCTGATGACGACGATGGAAGAATTTTACGCCGCCAGGGCAAAAACTGCCATCGGCAACCTGACTTTCACGGCCGAGGACATCGTCCGCTTCGCTCGCGACTTCGACCCGCAGCCTTTCCATCTCGATGAAGAAGCGGCGCGGCATTCGCTGTTCGGCGGGCTCTGCGCATCGGGCTGGCATACCTCAGCCGGATGGATGCAATGCTTTGTCCGGTTCTGGAAAGACGAGCAGCGCCGGCTTGCCGCCGAGGGGCTGCGCGCACCGAACCTCGGCCCCTCACCCGGCTTCCGCGACCTCAAGTGGCTGAAGCCGGTCTATGCCGGAGACACCGTCACCTATTTCGTGACCTTCCTCGCAAGCCGCTCGCTCAACTCGAAACCCGGCTGGCGGATCAACACGATCCTGTGCGAGGGCGACAACCAGCATGGCGAGGCGGTGATCCGCTTCGAGAGCAAGGTGATCGAGTTCGTCTGACGCGGCGGCCCGCCTGCAGCGCCATGCTTCTCTTAAGAGGCGCCAAGATCGCTGCAGCACCTTGAACTGTCGCGCCTCCATAAATTCGCCGCTGACCAGAGGTAGACTCTCCGTTCGCAACTGAGGTCGCGCGCCGTCGGCCGCGTCTCCGGCGGTCCGAGGGTGATGAACCGCTCGTAGCGGAGGAGCAGCCATGGAAAAAACCCATGTCCGCGAACTGGCGGACGAATATATGCGTCTCGGCGGTCACCGTCGTGTCGTCATAGACGACAACCAGACATCGGTCAGAAGCTGGGAAGAAGAGCCGCCGGAAGCCGAACGCTTCTGGCAGAAGGAAGTGGAAACACTGCCACCGGCAACACAGCGTGAAGTGCAGCTGATGTTGCGGACGATCAATCGGTTCTAGCGCGGAGACGAGAAAGAGGTGCAGCTCTCGCCCGCTCTACGGCGCCGCGCGTCTCGTCACACGCGCGAAGGTCGCCGATTTGCTGCCTCTCTTCGTCCCCAAATCGAGGTCGATCCAAGGCGACATGCAGGAATCGCTGGACTGATCAGTGGCCTTCGAATTCGGTCAGCGTCCGGACATTGACGCCGAGCGCTTCGAGCTTCTTGCGGCCGCCGAGTTCGGGCAGATCGATTACGAAACAGGCCGCTACGATTTCGGCGCCCATCTGCTTCAGAAGCTTGGTAGCGGCTTCCGCCGTGCCGCCGGTAGCGATCAGGTCGTCGACGAGGATCACCTTTTCACCCGGTCGGATCGCATCCTTGTGCATCTCCATCTCGTCGACGCCGTATTCCAGGCTGTAGGCGATGCGCACGGTGTCGTGCGGCAGTTTGCCCTTCTTGCGGATCGGCACGAAACCCGACGAAAGCTGGTGTGCAATGGCGCCACCGAGAATGAAACCGCGCGCCTCGATGCCGGCGATCTTTTCGATCTTCGTACCGGCGTAGGGATGCACCAGCTCGTCGATCGCGCGGCGAAAGGCGCGTGGATTACCGAGCAGCGTGGTGATATCGCGAAACATCACGCCCGGCTTCGGATAATCTGGAATGTTCCGGATGGCGGAGATCAGTTCCGATTGAACGGTGGTGGTCATGGGCAAATGGGCCTTTGCGTCTCTTGTTACCGCAAACCCATAACACCATCAGCACGCTTGTCGATAATGCTTTCTTCTCGCGCGCCCGGCTGGAACAATTTGGCCGCCTCGGGGGTTGATGCTACTCTATTTTGCGCGGTCGCCCGGCTGGCGCACCGCGCTCTCGCATCAAACTCACACAAGGAAGGAAGCACCATGCGCCTGTTTGAATGCGGTTCACTCGTCCCGGGTTGCGAATGGCACACGCGCGCCGACAACGATGCCGAAATCGTGCGCCGCGTCGTGGAGCACATGCGCGAAACGCACGGCGAGACGATCATCCGCGAAAACATGATCGAAAACATCAAGGCCCGGATCACCGACGAATCCAAGGCGGCCTAGCCGTCCTCTAGGCGGGGCAAACCGTCCTCAAGGCGGCGTAAGCCAGTCAGATCAGTCTAGCCGCACCATGGCTTCGAGCCGGGCGACGAGGTTTGCCCGGTCGAGAGTGAAGTTGCGCTCGATCCAGAGGTTTTCGAGTTCGCCGAGGATTTCCCCCACTTTTGGGCCGGCCGGCACGCCGGCCTTCAGCACGTCACCGCCATTCAATGGAAAGCTCGGCCGCTTCCAGGCTTCGGCACGCGCCAGCAGCCGGCGCAGCGCCGCGGTTTCGGACAACAGCGCCGGGTCGCCTTCCGACTTGCGCCGCGCGGTTGCCAACGCCAGCCGCAGTCTTACGACAATCCCCTCGGCGCCATGACGATAGAGCAGCCGGTCGAGCGCCGTATCGGAGGTCGTCGCCGGGACCGCCGGCGCCTTGGCCCAGCGGCCGAAATAGGCGGCCTCGACCTTCGACAGACGCAGACGCTCCGCCATCGCCTCCAGCCGCTCCTCGTCCGGCGGCACGATTGCGGCCAGGCGCAGGAGCGGGCTCGGTGTCCAGCCAAAGGCCCGCTCGGCGGCAACGATGTCCGGGATCGCGTCGATGCCCCATTTCTCCGTTTCCGGCAGAATCTCGGTCAGCACGCCGGCCTGGCGCATCCAGAGCAGCGCGCGGCCGGGATCGGCGGCGGAAAGCAATTTCTTCGTTTCGGCCCAGACCCGTTCGGCCGAAAGCGTTGCAAGCTTCGAACGCGCTCTCGCACAGGCGCGCAAGCCATCGGCATCCGGCCGGCCGCTGCCGTAATGGGCGAAGAACCGGAAGAAACGCAGGATGCGCAGGTAATCCTCGGCGACCCGCTCGGAAGCATCGCCGATGAAACGTACCGTGCCCGTCTTGATATCCGCCAGCCCACCGACGTCATCGAACACCTCGCCGCGATCGTTCGCATAGAGTGCGTTGATGGTGAAATCCCGCCGCTCCGCGTCCGCCTTCCAGTCGGTGCCGAAGGCGACTTCCGCGCGGCGCCCATCGGTCGCAACGTCGCGGCGGAGCGTCGTGACTTCAAAGGGCGTTCCGTCGATGACGAGCGTCACCGTGCCATGATCGATGCCGGTCGGCACCACCTTGATGCCTGCCGCCTTCGCCCGCTCGGACACGTCTTCCGGACTCCAGGTGGTCGCCATGTCGATGTCGCCGGCCGGCAGGCCCATCAGACTGTTGCGCACGGCGCCGCCGACGACCCGGACCTCGCCGCCCTCGACGTTCAGGACCTCGAAGACGCGGCGGAGAGAGGGCGATGAGAACCAGCCTTCGCCGGCAACGGAAGTCATGCGTAAAGCCTTTCATAGAGCATGCGGAGAATGCCGGCGGTGATACCCCAGATGTTGTAGTCGCCATAGGGCATTCGGTAGAAATGCCGTTCCTCGCCCTGCCAATGCCCGCGCCCGCGGGCGTGATTGCTCGGGTTCATCAGGAAGGACAGCGGCACCTCGAAGACGCTTTCGACTTCGTCCGGATTGGCTGTCAGTTCGAAGCCGGGTTTCACCACCGCCAGCACCGGGGTAATGCGAAACCCGGACATCGCCATGTAATGCGGCAGCCGGCCGATGGTTTCGACGAAGCGCGGATCGAGACCGATCTCCTCCTGCGCTTCGCGCAGCGCCGCCACCTCGACGGACCGGTCCTCGGGATCGACAGCGCCGCCGGGGAAAGCCACCTGGCCGGAATGCTTGCGAAGGCTGGTGGTACGCTGGGTCAGGATGACGCTCGCATCGTCGCCATCGTCGACAACCGGCACGAGGACGGCGGCGTCCTTCAGATGCAGCGTCTCCAGATAAGGCACCATGCCGGGATTGAGCAGGAAGTCGCCATGGTCGCGCCAGGCGGTTTCCACCGGCCCGCCCATCTGGGTCAGCGCGCGTCGACGGAACTCGTCAGCGGAGAAGAGACGCCGGTTCATCGGGAAAGCGCTTCCAGCTCGGCCGCCGGCATGATCGGGAAGACGGCGCCGGCGGAGCGCACGCAGAACATCTCGGCGCCGTCGACTTCAAGCGTCTCGCCGAGTTCGACGATGTCATACATCACCGGCCGGGAGACCAGCGCCTCCAGGCGCCCGCGCACATGCAGATATGGCTTCAACTCCCGGTTCTCGCCGTGGATGACGAAGCGCAGCGGATGCTCCGGCCCGGCTTCGACCACGTCGCCGACATTGGTGCGGAAGGTCAGAACTTGGCCCGCCTCTCCATGCGTGACGCTCATCTCGACAGCGACGAAGGGGGCATCGACGATGCGGATGCCGACCTTTTCCACAGGTGTCACGAGATAGGTGCGCCCGTCCTCGTCCTTGCGCAGAACGGTGGAGAACAGTCTGACCAGGGGCTGCCGGCCGATCGGCGTGCCCAGATAGAACCAGGTGCCGTCGGCGCGAATCTCCATGTCGATGTCGCCGCAGAACGGCGGATTCCAACGATCCACCGGCGGCAGGCCGCGCGCCTTTTCGCCGGTCTGCCCGGCGGCACGCGCAATCAGTGCCGCCAGTCCGGCGGCATCGCCGGTTTGCTGAATTTCGGCTTCTGCCATTGTTCCGTCCCGTTTGACCCCGATTTTTGCATCGAGACCTTTGATATCTCACGAGATAGTGCGTCGGCGCCGACTTGTCAGCCGTCCGGCAGGGTCTAAATTGGAATTTGGCAACTGAAATCCCGGCTGCTGCATAATTCCGTAAATCGGAATCGATTTAAGGACAAAATTATGCAGCAGCTCAAAATGTTACAGCGACCTTTGCGCGTCTTATAAAGACGCGCGGCGCTGTAGGCGATTCGGTTTAACAACGGGCGACCGGGGAGTACGACCATGACTGTGATGAAAGGCGCGGCCGACGCGATCGACGAGAAGGCGATTGTCGCCGCAGCCGAAAGCGCACTCGGAGAAATCGCCCGGGTGCGTGCGGAAGTCGGCAAGGTCATCTTCGGCCAGGAAAGCGTCGTCGAGCAGACCCTGCTCGCCGTTCTCTCCGGCGGCCATGCCCTGCTCGTCGGCGTTCCCGGTCTTGCCAAGACGAAGCTCGTCGCCACGCTCGGCACGGTGCTCGGCCTTGATTCCAGCCGCGTGCAGTTCACGCCCGACCTGATGCCTTCCGACATCCTCGGCTCCGAAGTGATGGACCAGGATGCGGCCGGCCATCGCTCGTTCCGCTTCATTCCCGGCCCGATCTTCACGCAGTTGCTGATGGCCGACGAGATCAACCGCGCCTCGCCGCGGACGCAATCGGCACTGCTGCAGGCAATGCAGGAGTACCACATCACCGTTGCAGGCGCGCGCAAGGACCTGCCCCAGCCCTTCCACGTGCTCGCCACCCAGAACCCCCTGGAGCAGGAAGGTACCTATCCCCTGCCCGAGGCGCAGCTCGACCGCTTCCTGATGCAGGTGGACGTCGGCTATCCGGAGCTTTCCGCCGAGCGGCAGATCCTGCTCGAGACCACCGGCGTCGGCGAAGCGGCCGCCCACCCGGTCATCGACGCCGCGCGGCTTCAGCAGATCCAGGGCCTCATCCGTCAGATGCCGGTCGGCGAAAAGGTGGTCGATGCGATCCTGTCGCTGGTGCGCTCTGCCCGTCCGGGCAACGGCAACGCCGCGACCGACAAGAACGTCGCCTGGGGTCCCGGCCCGCGCGCCGGCCAGGCGCTGATGCTCTGCGCCCGCGCTCGCGCGCTCTATGACGGCCGCCTGGCGCCGTCGATCGACGACATCCTGGCGCTCGCCGAACCCGTGCTTCAGCACCGCATGGCGCTGACCTTCGCTGCCCGCGCCGAAGGCATGACCGTGCGCGACGTCATCGCCGACCTGGTGAAACAGGCCAGGGGCTAAGGCATGGCCACCGTCGGGCACATAGTCTCGCGTACTCCCGCTGGTGAAGTGCTTTCGCGCGCCCAACAGCGCGCCATGCTCGTTCCCGATTGCCTGGTCGAAGCGCGGCGGATCGCCAATACGGTGATTTCCGGCTGGCATGGCCGGCGCAAGCGCGGCATCGGCGAGAACTTCTGGCAGTTCCGGCCCTATAGCGACGGCGAGAGCATGTCGCGCATCGACTGGCGCCGCTCGGCCCGCGACGATCACACCTATGTCCGCGACCGCGAATGGGAGGCCGCGCATACCATATGGCTGTGGGCGGATCTTTCCCCGTCGATGATGTACAAGTCGAATCTCGGCGCCGTCTCCAAGGAAAGCCGCGCGCTCGTGCTGATGCTGGCGCTCGCGGAAATCCTCGCGCGCTCCGGCGAACGCATCGGTTGCCCCGGCATCATGGAACCGATCTCGGCGCGCAACGCCGCCGAACGGCTGGCGACCGCGATCATGCTGAGCCCGCTGGCCGAAGGCCTCCCCGATACCGGGATGATCCGCAACGCCAGCGATCTCGTGCTGATCGGCGATTTTCTCGATCCGGCGGAAAAGATCATGGATCGCCTCGGCCCGCTGGCACGGCGCGGGCTGCGCGGCCATGTGGTCGAGATCGCCGACCCGGCCGAAGAGGTATTCCCCTATAGCGGCCGCACCGAATTCACCGACCCGGAGACCGGCGAGAAACTGACGGCTGGCCGTGCCGAAGCGCTGCGCGAGGATTATCAGCGCGCCTATGTCAGCCGCCGCGACGGCCTGGGCGCGACGCTCCGCCATCTCGGCTGGACCTTCATCCCGCACAGAACCGACCGGCCCGCATCGGAGGCGCTCGTCGCCGTGCACACCTACCTCTCCGGCATGCCGGGACGCGCGACACATGGGGGCCAGCTATGAGCGGCTTGCCCTTCCTGTTCACCAACCCCGCCATCCTCGCCGCCCTAGTCGCCCTACCCGTCATATGGTGGCTGCTGCGCATGACGCCGCCAAGGCCCGCGGCCGAAGTCTTCCCGCCGCTGCGCATCCTGGCCTCCGTGATGAAGCGCGAGGAAACCCCGGCGCAAAGCCCCTGGTGGCTGACGCTGCTGCGCATGCTGATGGCCGCCGCGGTGATCCTGGCGATCGCCGACCCGGTGTTCAACCCGCGACAGAACACGCTTTCCTCCGCTGGTCCGCTCGCCCTCGTCATCGACAACAGCTGGGCGACGGTCTCCGATTGGGATCGGCGGGTCGAGACCGCCAATGCGCTCATCGACGATGCGGAAGCGAAGGATCTGCCGGTTTCGATCGTCTTCACGACCGACCGGCAGCACGACGCGACTCCGGCCTCGGCCACCACTGCGCGCGATCGTCTCGCCGCGGCGCAGCCGCAACCGCTGCCGGCCATGCGCGACCCCGCGCTCGCTGCCATGAAAGCCGCCCTTTCGAGCTCGCCGCCTGGCACGCTTGCCTTCCTCAGTGACGGGATCGAGACCGGGGACGGCCAGACGATGCGGCAAGTGGCGGAGATCGGCGCGGCCAACGTTCGCCGGATCGAAGGCAATGCGGAAAGCGCCATCGCGCTGACGTCCACGACCAACGAAAACGAAGGCATGCGGGTCACGGCATCGCGGCTGCCGCTTGGCGAGCCACGGGCCTATTACGTCTTTGCCCGTGACGCGCGCGGCACCGCCATTGCCGAAGGCGAACTCCGCTTCGGTGCAGGCGCCACGACGGCGAACGCTCTTCTGAGGGCGCCCTTCGAGCTGCGCAACGACTTCGCACGCCTGACGATCGAGGGCCAGGCGACGGCGGGCGGCATCCACCTGCTCGACGACGGCAATCGCCGCCGTCGCGTGGCGTTGCTGAGCGGCGAGGTTCACCAGTCGCAGCCGCTGCTCTCGCCGCTCTACTACATCAAGCGGGCGCTCGAACCGCATGCCGACCTGGTCGAGCCGCGAGAGGAAGCGATCGGCAAGGCGATTGCCGAACTTCTCGCTCAAAATCCCTCGATTCTTGTCGTGGCCGACGTCGGCCGGCTACCGGACGAAAGCTATCCGCTGGTGACGCGCTGGCTGGAGAACGGCGGCATGCTCGTTCGCTTTGCCGGCCCGAGACTGGCCGGTGCGCCTGCCGATGACCCGCTGGTCCCCGTCGTGCTGAGGCAAGGCGAACGCTCCCTCGATGGCGCGCTCTCCTGGTCAGAGCCGCAGCCGCTTGCCGACTACCCGTCTTCCAGCCCCTTTGCCGGTCTCGAGCATCCGCGCGATGTGCTTGTCAAACGCCAGGTGCTGGCACAGCCGACACCAGACCTCGCCGAACGGACCTGGGCCAACCTCGCCGATGGCACGCCGCTGGTCACGACAGCCGAACGCGGACGCGGCCGCATCGTGCTCTTCCACGTGAGCGCAGACCCGGGCTGGTCGAACCTGCCGATTTCAGGCTCCTTCGTCGACATGCTGCGGCGGTCCATCCAGCTTTCCCGTGCCGGCGGCATCGCCGGCGACCAGACGAGCAAGTCCGAGACCCTGCCGCCCTATCGCCTGGTGAACGCCCGGGGCGAACTGACCGCCGAGACCGGCAGTGCCCGGCCGCTGGAGATCGCCCCCGGCATTGCCCCGACCGTTTCCGCAGACACACCGCCCGGCCTCTACGGCTCGGAAGAGGGCTTCGTTGCCAACAATCTTCTTCCCGACGGCGGCAGCCTCGCTCCGATCAGAGGCAACCTCGTCAGCGAACGCGCGGAGGGGCTGGAAGGCGCGCGCCCCTTCTCTATCCGCCCGTATCTCTTCGGGCTGGCGCTGATGCTCTTCCTCATCGACACGCTGATCGTACTTTACATGGCCGGCGGCTTTGCAGGATTGCGCGGCCGCGGAAGCCGTGGCGCCGCCACCGCAGCGGTGCTCGCCACGCTCGGACTCGCAACGCTTGGCTTTGCGGGGCTGGCGCCCACCATCGCGCAGGCGCAGGATAACCAGCCGAGCGACGAGCAGACATTGCAGCGCCTCGACACGACCCACCTCGCCTATGTCATCACCGGCGAGGCCGAGGTCGACCGACTGTCGGAACAGGGCCTCGTCGGCCTGAGCAACTACCTGACCTATCGCACGGCTCTCGAACCGGGCGCGCCTGTCGGCATCGACCTCGAACAGGACGAGCTGGCCTTCTACCCGATCATCTACTGGCCGGTATCCGCCACGGCGCCGATGCCGAGCAGCCGAGTGATGAGCAGGATCGACGCCTATATGCGCAACGGCGGGACCGTTCTCTTCGACACGCGCGACCAGTTCTCCTCGCTCACGCCGTCGGCGGCAGGCGACAGCCCCAACGTGCAGCGCCTGCAGGAGATGCTGAACGGTCTCGACATTCCGCCGCTGGAACCGGTGCCCACCGACCACGTCCTGACGAAGGCCTTCTACCTGCTTTCGAATTTTCCCGGCCGCTACACCGAGAGCCAGTTGTGGGTGGAATCCGCGCCCAACGGCGCCGAGGAACAGAGCAACCGACCGGTGCGCGGCGGTGACGGCGTCACGCCGATCATGATCACCGGCAACGATTTCGCCGGCGCCTGGGCCGTGGACGCCAACGGCGCGCCGCTTCTGCCGACGGTTCCGCCGGACGAAATGCAGCGCGAATATGCCTATCGGGCAGGCGTCAACATCATGATGTATATGCTGACCGGCAACTACAAGTCCGATCAGGTTCATGTGCCGGACCTCCTCCAGAGGCTTGGGCAGTGAGGGCCGATCGATGACCTATGGTTTTGCTCCGTTGCTTCCGCTGATGTTCTTCGTGCCGCTTCTGGTCGTCGCGGCCCTGTTCATCGGCTATGGCCTGTGGCGAAAGATACGCGGCGTCTGGCTGCGCGCCCTCGCCTTGGCCGCGCTCGCCCTGGCGATCGCCAACCCTTCCATCTTCGTCGAGCTGCGTGATCCGCTATCGACGATCGTCGCTGTTGTCGTCGACCGCAGCCAGAGCCAGCAGAATGGCGACCGCACCGCGCAGACCGATCGCGCGGTCGAAGGCCTGAAGGCGCGGCTGGCGGCGATACCGCTGATCGAGCCCCGTATCATCGAGGCCAGGTCCGATCCGGCGAGCGTCTCGCCGGCGACCAATCTCTTCTCCTCCCTCGCGACTGCGCTCGCCGACGTTCCGCCGGCGCGCATCGGCGGCGCCATCTTCGTGACCGACGGCCAGATCCACGACGTGCCCGACGTCGGCCGCAAGCTGGGTTTCGACGCCCCGATTCACAGCCTGATCACCGGCAAGCCTGATGAATTCGACCGGCGCGTCGAGCTCATCAACCCGCCGCGCTTCGGCATCGTCGGCGAAGAGCAGAAGCTTTCGTTCCGGGTCGTCGACGACGGCGCCGCACCCGGCGGGACGGCGGAAGTGAGCATCCGCCTCAACGGCAATGAAATCGCCCGGGAAAGGGCCGAGCCGGGCACCGACGTTCCCTTCAGCTTCAAAGTGCCGCGCGGCGGCAACAACGTGCTTGAATTTGCGGTGGACGCGGTTCCCGGCGAAGTGACCACGGCCAACAACCGCGCGGTGCACGTGCTCGACGGCATTCGCGAAAACCTTCGCGTGCTGCTTGTTTCCGGCGAACCGCATGCCGGTGAGCGCGCCTGGCGCAACCTGCTGAAATCCGACGCGGCGGTCGATCTGGTGCACTTCACCATTCTGCGTCCGCAGGAAAAGCAGGACGGCACGCCAATCAACGAGCTGTCGCTGATCGCCTTCCCGACGCGCGAGCTGTTCGTCGACAAGATCAACGAGTTCGACCTGATCATCCTCGACCGCTATCAGCATCGCGGCCTGCTGCCGATCCTCTACTACGACAACATCGCGCAATATGTGGAGAACGGCGGCGCGCTTCTGATTGCCGCCGGACCGGAACATGCCGGCGACGATTCGATCGCCGCAACACCGCTCTCGGCCGTGCTTCCGGCCGCGCCCACGGGCGTCATGAACGACAAGGCCTTCTTCCCCCGCCTGTCGGCGGAAGGGAAGAAACATCCGGTCACCCGCGGCCTTGAAGGCTCCGACAGCGAGCCGCCGCACTGGGGCCGCTGGTTCCGCACGGTCGATGTCAACAGGCCGCAGGGCAATACGGTGATGGAAGCGGCCGACGGCAAGCCGCTGCTCGTGCTCAACCGCGTCGGCAAGGGCCGCGTCGCCATGCTCCTCTCCGACCAGGGCTGGCTCTGGGCCCGCGGCTTCGAAGGCGGCGGCCCGCACGTCTCGCTCTATCGCCGCACCGCCCATTGGCTGATGCAGGAGCCGTCGCTCGAGGAAGAAGCCTTGACGGCACGCGCCCGGGGCCGGACGCTGGAAATCACCCGCCAGACGATCGATGGCGATCCCGGTCCCGTTTCTCTCGTTTCCCCGTCGGGCAAAAAGCAGGACGTGAAGCTGACCGAGCGTCAGCCGGGCCTCTATTCGGCAGAACTCGCCACGACCGAGACCGGCCTGTTCGAGATGACCAATGGCGAACTCACGGCCCTTGCCCATGTCGGCGATCCCAATGCGCCGGAGTTCAAGGCGGCGATTTCGACCGAGGACAAGCTGCGCCCCTGGGCGGAGAAGACCAAGGGGCTGGTGCGGCGTCTCGCAAGCGCCGATGGCCCGCTTGACCTGCCGACGGTGCTGCCGGTCAGGGGCTCGATAAGGTCGGCAGACGATCAGCGCCTCTCCATCCGCATGACCGACGAAACCGTATTGAAGGGCATCAATTCGCTGCCGCTGTTCACCGGACTTCTCGGGCTTGCGGCCCTGCTCTTCCTGATCTCCGCCACCTGGTATCGCGAGGGACGATGACCGATCGGACCATTGTCGTCAGCGACCTTCGCGACGCACCGCATTTCTTCGGTACGGTGGCCGACCGTATCTGGCGCTCCTGGTGGGAGCCTCGGGGCTTCCCGCTGAGCCATATCACCGGCCTGCTCGAGGAGAGCCTCGCCGATGGCGCAGAATCCCTTTGCCTGGTGGCGCACGCCGGAGATCGCTTCGTCGGCACCGCCTCGGTGATTGCCTCGGACCTTGAGGAGCGGCCGAACCTCACCCCTTGGGTGGCGGCCGTCTGGGTCGACCCGCCGTTCCGTGGGCTCGGCATCGGCGGCGATATCGTGCTGAAAGCCGCCTGTGCGGCGCTCGATACCGGGGCCGGCGCCGTTCATCTCTGCGCCCTTCCCGGCAAGCGGGCCTTCTACGAGCGCCTCGGCTGACGACTCGATGAGAAGGACGTGGGCGCGGATCGCCTCGAAGTCTTCAGCATGCACCGCACATAAGAGGTCTGCGATGTTCGAGGTAACGGAAGCGCCCTCGCCCGAGGCGCTGGAAACGATCGGCAATGGCCTGACGGCCTTCAATGCCGCCAATGTCGGCCCGTCGGAGCGGCGACCGCTCGCCGTTCTGATCGGCGGTCCCGATGCCAAGGGGCAACGTGGTGGCCTGAACGGTTACACCGGCTGGGGGTGGCTCTTCGTGCAATGGCTGTGGCTGCCGGAGGATCTGCGCGGCCAAGGCCTCGCCGGCAAGCTGCTCCAGGCAGCGGAGGACGAGGCTCGAAGCCGCGGCTGCCACAGCGCCTGGATCGATACCTTCAATCCGCAAGCCCGGCGCGCTTACGAACGCCAGGGCTACCGGGCCTTCGGTGAACTGCCTGACTTCCCCATCGGCCGCACCCGGGTTTTCCTGAAGAAATCGCTCGCCGCCGGATAGCGTCAGCGTCAGACCGCAAGCGGCAGATCGAGCGCCACGGCCGGCACAACCGCATCGTCCCGCCAGCCGATGACGCCAGCAAGGCCGGCATGCACGTCGTCTGCCATCGGCACGACGAGCACCCGCACGGGATCGACCGGTCCCGGAAACTCGAGGGCGCCGTAGCGGACCTTTTCGAAGCCGAGCGGCTGGTAATAAGGCGGATCACCGACGAGGATCACCGCCTGCGACCCCTTCCGCCGTGCCGCTTCGACGGCGATGCGCACCAGTTCCCGGCCGATGCCCCGGTTCTTGTGCGATGGCCGCACCGCGAGCGGCCCGAGCAGATGACCTTTGACCGAACCGGCCATGACCGGCGTCATCCTGACCGAGGCGATCGTCTCGCCGTTGTCGGCGCAGATGAAGGACAGCGCCCGATCATGCGGTCCCTGCTCGCGAATCCGTGCGGCCGCCCGGGCGAACCGGCCGGGGCCGAAGGCTTCTTCGTTGATGATTTCGATGGCTGCGTCATGAGACGCGTCTTCGGTCAGGTAGACGAGATCGTGCTTTTTCATGGGAACGGGAACCAGAATGCGGACAGACATAGGGATGGCTTCGCCCGAAATAGGGCGTTGGCAGCATCAGCGTCGTCGCAGGTTTCCCGAGAACATCATCAGTGCGGTATCTTCCAACACGAAAAAAGTCGTGAGATCGCCGATATCAGAAAAATGCCCTCTGTCAAAGCCTAAAACGCACTGTTCCCAATTCGCTATCTATCGGACGCCGCTGGAAGCGCTATCTATGATGGCAAGGATCACGAAGGAGATTTCAAGATGGGCAGGTTGGTGGACGGCGTCTGGCAGGACGTCTGGTACGATACCGTGGCAACGAACGGCCATTTCAAGCGCAGCGCTTCGCAGTTCCGCAACTGGGTGACGGCAGACGGATCGGCGGGCCCGAGCGGTGACGCCGGCTTCAAGGCGGAGGCCGGTCGCTATCATCTCTATGTTTCGCTCGCCTGTCCCTGGGCGCACCGCACGCTGATCTTCCGCAAGCTGAAGAAGCTCGAGGACCTCATCTCCGTTTCGGTCGTCGATCCGCTGATGCTCGCCCAGGGCTGGGAGTTCAGGGAAGGCGGGATCGGCACGAGCGACCATCTCTTCGGATCGAAGGCGCTGTGGCAGATCTATACCCGCGCCGATGCCCACTACTCCGGCCGCGTGACCGTGCCGGTTCTCTGGGACAAGCAGCAAAACACCATCGTCTCGAATGAATCCTCCGAAATCATCCGGATGTTCAATTCCGCCTTCGATGGACTCACCGGCTCGACCCTCGACTTCTACCCGGAAGAACTGCGCGACGAGATCGATGCGATGAATACGGACGTCTACAACGACGTCAACAACGGCGTCTACAAGGCGGGTTTCGCCACCACGCAGGCCGCCTATGAAGAGAGCGTCACCGCGCTCTTCGCCCGGCTCGACAAGCTGGAAGAACGCCTTGCATCGCACCGCTACCTGATCGGCAACCGCCTCACCGAGGCCGACTGGCGCCTGTTCACGACGCTGGTGCGCTTCGACCCGGTCTATGTCGGCCACTTCAAGTGCAACATTCGCCGGATCGCCGACTATCCGAACCTTCAGGGTTACCTTCGGGAACTCTACCAGGTGCCGGGCGTGGCCGAGACAGTCGACATGCGCCACATCAAGGAGCACTACTACCGCAGCCACACGACCATCAACCCGACCGGCGTCGTGCCGGTGGGGCCGGTGCTCGACCTCGCCTCCCCGCACGGACGCGAGCGGCCGTAGATCGATCGCCTACCAGTAAAGGTCGAAAGCAGCGCTGCCGGCGAGTTCCGCAAGCCGGCGGCGTGTCGCCGGCGTCGTCTCTTCCGGCAGCGCGTCGAGCGCGAAGAAGCCGCTCGCGGCAATCTCCAGGTCCGGCGCCTTCGGCGCAGTCTGCCTGACGCCGTTGCAACGATAGAAGACGACATGGTCACGGCGGCTCGTGCGCCTGTTGTAATAGACCTGGACCAGAACCGGCGGCGTCGTTACCTCCAGGTTCCCCTCTTCGCGCAACTCCCGCAGCAGCCCGTCGATCGAAGCTTCGTCGCGATCGAGTCCGCCGCCCGGCAGGTGCCAGCCCGGCAGATAGGAATGGCGAACCAGAAAGACCCGGCCCTCGTCATCGAAACAGGCAGCGCGCACGCCCATCGTCATGCCGCGCGCAAATGCGTAATAGCCATGCGCGAGCCGCATCAGGAGCCGGAGATACCAGCGCCGCATCTCCGGTGGCCGTTCGTCGTTCAGTCGTCTCGTCCTTCTCAGTTTTCGGCCGCACGCGATTCATCGGGCGACCTGATTCCCCTCGACCGGAATATGCGCTAGACGGGGGCGATGTTCAAACTTGCCCATATATCCGATGTCCATCTCGGCCCCCTGCCCGAATTGTCGCTGCGGGAACTCGCGTCGAAGCGCATCACCGGTTTCGTCAACTGGCACCGCAACCGCAGCCGGCATCTCTTCACCGGCACGCTCGACACCCTGCTGGCCGATATCGAGAAGAAGGATCCCGACCACCTGGCGATCACCGGGGACCTCGTGAACCTGGCGTCTTCGCTGGAGATCAAGGCCGTGACCGAATGGCTGGAGGATGCAGGCAAGCCGGAGAACATTTCCGTGGTGCCCGGCAACCACGACGCCTATGTGCCGGGTGCTTACGAGAAGACCACCCGTGCCTGGTACCCCTATATGCGGGGCGACGATGCGCCCGCCCATTGGCATGACCGGTACCATTGCTTTCCCTATATGCGGGTGCGAGGGCCCGTCGCACTGATCGGCTGCTCGACCGCCGTCGCGACGCCCCCTTTTGCTGCAAGCGGTTATTTCGGCCAGCGGCAGGCACGCGCGACCGTCAACATGCTCAGGGCCGCCGGCGAGGCCGGCCTCTTTCGCATCGTCATGATCCATCACCCGCCGATCCGCGGCGCGACCTCGATGCACAAGCGCATGATCGGCATTCGCCGCTTTGCCGCGACGATTTCGTCGGGTGGCGCGGAACTGGTCATTCACGGCCACACTCACCTCAACACCGTCTATTGGCTCAAAGGGCCAGAGGCTCCCGTCCCGGTCGTCGGCATCGCCTCCGCTTCGCAGGGACCCGACGGCCACAAGCCGCCGGCGGCCTACAACCTGTTCACCGTCGTGGGCGAACCTGGAAACTGGCACCTCACGCGCGAGCGCTACGCGCTGAACAGCGACGCAACCACGCTGACGCTCGCCGAAACGACGCGTTTCTGAAGCTGTCAGGCGGATCCGCTTCGCAGAATATTCATCGCCCGGCGAATAAATTCCCGTATTCATGCGTCATACGCCGGTCGCGCACCGTTTACCGGTGGCGTGCCCTGTGTTCTGGCATCTTCGTGGGTGGATCGGCCGATGGTGGTTCACCTCCTTTCGGGGCGTCAAGGACATCCGATCAATTTGAAACGATGCGCTGACTTTCGAGGGCATGCGCGAGGAACGGGAGATGGCATGATGTACCGGAAGAGCCTGCTTGGTGCCATGATTGTGGCCGGCGCAACCAGCTTCATGGCGCAGGCCGTGATGGCCGCCGGCGAAGACACCAGCGAACCGCCCAAGAAGACCAAGACGACCAGCGAATGCACGGATGGCAAGGTGTGGGACGCAAAGAAGAATGCCTGCGTCAACGCCAAGAAAAGCGACCTCAGCGACGATATCCTGTTCCAGGCCGCCCGCGAGCTCGCCTATGCCGGCCAGTATGAGAATTCCATCAAGGTGCTCGGCGCGGTCAAGGACCAGAAGAGCGCCCGCGTGCTCAACTATCTCGGCTATGCCAACCGCAAGGCCGGCCGCATGGAACTCGGCATGCAGTTCTACAAACGTGCGCTCCAGGCCGACGAGAACTACATCCTCGCCCGCTCCTACATGGGCCAGGCGCTGATCGAACAGGGACACGTCGAGGAAGCCCGCGTGCAACTCGTCGAGATCCGCGATCGCGGCGGCGAAAACACCTGGGCATACCGCGCCCTGCTGCAGTCGCTGGGCGGCATTCGCCAATACTGACCAACGGCAGCATGGGGTGGCGCTGGGCGCCACCTCGATTGCCAAGCGACGGACCCGCCTTGCGTTCAGCCGAGGGCACGAGAGGCGCCCCGCATTGGTTTCTAGCTCTTCTTTGCGCCTCCGCCGCCACCGCTTGCAATGGGCGCGCTCCCGTTCTTCTTCTCCGACCATTCCGGCGGCAGGCCGAGTGCGCCACCGGCGATGCCGCCGAGACCGGATCCTTTTCCGAAAACGGCGCAATCCGGATCGGACGGCTTGCCGGTCACCGCATAGGCGACGCTGTTCTTGACCTTCTTCATCGAAGGCAGTTCGAAATCGGTTTTCATCGGGTCGCCCGATTTTTCCAGCAGCGCACTGAAATCGCCTGAAAAATCTCCGGCGAGTTCAAAGGCGTCGGCTGCCGTCGATGCGCGCGAGCCATTGGTGAGGATGTTGGCACCGCGCGCCCAGGTCAGCCCGGCGATCTGCTTGCCCCTCGTATCGAAAGCCTCCGCCTCGACCGCGAGGCTTCCGAGACCGATCGGAATGCGCGGAACGGGAACGGGCGCGACCGCCGAGGTGACGGTCGACACGCCCGCGACGACGGCATTTGTCGATTTGACCTTGCTGATCACCGACCGCACGGCCATATCCGCCGGCTTCGATATCGGCACGACGTCGAATTGCGCACTCAATGCTTCGCAGAGCGAGCGGTCAATCGCCGTCGCCACCAGCTTCCTCTGGGGATCTCCAAGCTTGTCGAGATCGGCATCGGCCGCGAAGGTCGTCGGGATCACGTGCACCGTCTTTACGTTCTTGGTCGCGGCGGCATCGACCCGATATTTCGTCTTGGTCACCATCCCGTTGCTGGCGACGAAATCCTTGTAGGACGATAGCGATCCGGTTTCGATGACTTCAGCGCTCTGGCAGGCAGCGAGCCCCGCAAGCAACGGAGCCAGGGCAACCGTGCAGATGACCGCAGCGGCTCCCCGGAGGCAGCCTCCGCCACGACGCCTCCCGGCAAACCTGGCAAAATACATCCTGTTCCGATGCTGTGCGTTCATTGGCGTGTCCCCGACATCGACCTGCAGTTGTGCCATGAGGTCCGGCCAGATTCGGGCCGAACTTTGACGCGATCTCCGGGCGCCGCTGCAGTTTACGGTAACGAGGACCTTGGTTAACGGCCGCCGGCAAGCAAAAGCTTTTTGGGAAAAGAGGCCAAGAAACAGCAGAATTTGCTTTCCGTTCCGGCACTTCCCTTGCAGACTAAGGGGCAAATGTTTCATACAATTCGGCTCGTGCCCCGCACCGCGAATAAACGCACGATCCGGCACGTTTCACTTGGAAGAGCAATGCGTCCAGCGGCAGAAACGAAGGACTTCAGACGCGACTTGGTCAGCCTCCTGCCCAAATTGCGTCGGTTCGCGATGACGCTGACGCGCAATGCCAACGATGCCGACGACCTCGTTCAGGAAGCCTGCGAGCGCGCGATTACGCGCAGCCACCTCTGGAACGGAGAAGGCCGTCTGGAGAGCTGGATCTATGCGATGACGCGCAACCTCTGGGTCGACGAGATTCGCAAGCGCAAGGTCCGCGCCGGCAGCGGCACGGTCGATGCGCTTGGCCAGGACGAGCTCAGCATCGCGCCGTCGGCCGAAAAGGCCGTCTACGCCAATCAGTTGCAGAAAATGATCCTGTCGATGCCCGAGGGGCTTGCGAGCGTGTTCCTGCTGGTCAACGTCGAAGGCCACAGCTATCGCGAGACGGCCGACATCCTTGGCATTCCCATCGGCACCGTCATGAGCAGGCTGTCGACCGCGCGTCTCAGGCTTGCCGCCCTGATCTCCGAGAATACCGAAAGGAGGGCCTGACCGTTGCAACAGACAAAGGGTCACGCACTCGAAGTTCGCCTGTCCGCCTATATCGACGGCGAGGTCGGCGAAGCGGAACGAACTGAACTCGAAGCGCTTCTCGCCCGTGACGAGGACGCCAAGGCCTTGTTCGAAAAGCTGAAGGCCGGCAGCAGGTTCGGCGATACGGCTTTTGAGGATTTTCTGCACGATCCGGTGCCGCTGGCCCTGGTACGACAAATCAAGCAGGGTCCCGGTGTCAGCCCCAAGACCGAACGCGTGACGGCGACGGCCGCCAGCGTCCGAAATGTGCGTATCTGGCCGCGCGTGCTTGCTGCGTCGGTGGCGCTGGTACTGCTCGGCGGTTCGGCCGGCTTCATCATCGGCGCGGCGAACAATGTGGGCGAACCGGCCCAAGTGGCCGCCGCGCGCGGCTGGCTGGATGATATCGCCGACTATCACCGCGTTTATTCGCGCCAGAAGGAACATCTCGTCGAGGTTCCCGCCTCCGAGGCCCCCAAGATCGAGACCTGGCTTGCGTCCAGCGTCGGCGTTCCCTTCAAGATTCCGCAGCTCGGCGGCAAGGGCCTGACCTTCGAAGGCGCTCGCCTGCTGGTGGCCAACGGCAAACCCGTGGCACAGCTCGTCTACCGCAGCGCCGAGGGCGAGATTTTCGCGATCTGCTTCCTCAAGAACACCACCGGCCCGCAGTCGGACAATTTCGACGAGAGCATCCGCGACGATCTCGGCATGGTCTCCTGGCAGAGGGGCGGCGCCTCCTTCGTGCTCGTCGGGCCTTCCGCCCATGTGGGAATGCAGGACATCGCCGAGGCGGCCGCTGCGACGATCTGAAGCCGTTTCTGGAAAAAGCGGCGTCCTTTCAAGGCGTAAGTCACAATCGAATTCATGGCACGAAAAGGCCGTACCGGCTTGCCGGTACGGCCTATTGCTTGCTCGCCTGACGCGCCGATCAGCCGCGCTTCATGTCCAGGACCCGGTTTGCCGCCGATACGATCGCTTCGAGCGAGGCGGCGACGATGTTGGTGTTGATGCCGGCACCGAACAGCTTTCCGCCCGGATGCTCCATCTCGACATAGGCGATTGCCGCCGCGTTGGAGCCGTGCTGCAGCGAGTGCTCGGAATAGTCGGCGACCGAGAGGTCGATGCCGAGATAGATCGACAGCGCATTGATGAAGCCGTCGATCGGGCCGGTGCCCTTGCCTTCGATGCGCTTGACCTCGCCATTGTCGGTGATCTCGGCCGCGACCACGCGCAGGCCCTTGTGTTCGCCCACCGGGTAGGTGTGGTGATCGACGAACTTGATGCGCGCGCCCGGCTGCTCGACATAACGCTCGATGAAGCGTTCGTAGATGCGCTTGGAGGGCAGCTCCTTGCCTTCCTCGTCGGTGATGCGCTGAATGTCCTCGCGGAACTCGACCTGGAGGTTGCGTGGCAGGTTGATGCCGTAATCCTCCTGCAGGATGTAGGCGATGCCGCCCTTGCCCGACTGCGAGTTGATGCGGATGATCGCCTCGTAGGACCGGCCGACGTCGCGCGGGTCGATCGGCAGGTAGGGCACTTCCCAGAGCGGCTTGTTGGCGGTCTTGATCGCCTTCATGCCCTTGTTGATCGCGTCCTGATGCGAGCCGGAGAAGGCCGTATAGACCAGTTCGCCGACATAAGGATGACGCTCCGGAATGACCATCTGGTTGGAGTACTCGTAGACTTCCTTGATGCGCTCGATATCGGAGCAGTCGAGCTGCGGGTCGACGCCTTGCGTGAACATGTTCAGCGCCAGCGTGACGACATCGACGTTGCCGGTCCGCTCGCCATTGCCGAACAGCGTGCCTTCGACGCGGTCCGCGCCGGCCATCAGACCCAGCTCGGTGGCTGCGATGCCGGTACCGCGGTCGTTATGCGGGTGCAGCGAGATGATCAGGCTTTCGCGGTTGTCGAGGTTGCGGCACATCCACTCGATCTGGTCGGCATAGATGTTCGGCGTCGCCATCTCGACGGTCGACGGCAGGTTCAGGATCAGCTTGTTGTCGGGTGTCGGCTTGACGATTTCGGTGACCGCGTTGCAGATCTCCAGCGCCACTTCGAGCTCGGTACCGGTGAAGCTCTCCGGCGAATATTCGAAGCGGTAGCCGCCGCCGGCCTTGGCCGCCATGTCGGTGATCATCTTGGCGGCATCGGTGGCGATCTGCTTGACGCCGGCGACGTCCTTGCCGAAGACCACACGGCGCTGCAGTTCGCTGGTCGAATTGTAGAAGTGCACGATCGGCTTGTGGGCGCCTTCCAATGCTTCGAATGTACGGGTGATCAGCTCGGGTCGGCACTGCACCAGCACCTGCAACGACACGTCCTCGGCAACGTTGCCCTCTTCGATGCACCAGCGGGCGAAGTCGAAGTCGGTCTGCGACGCCGAGGGGAAGCCGATCTCGATTTCCTTGAAGCCCATGTCCAGCAGCAGCTGGAACATGCGGGCCTTGCGATCGTGGCCCATCGGGTCGATCAGCGACTGGTTGCCGTCGCGCAGGTCGACCGAGCACCAGATCGGCGCCTTGGTGATCGTCTTCGACGGCCATGTGCGGTCGGCAAGCGCGATCTGCGGATAGGGTTGATACTTCACCGCCGCTTCCGGCATGCCAATCTTAACGGGGTGCGATTTCTGGATCATTGCAGCTTCTCTTCATCACTGAGCGTCCTGGCCGCCTTGCCATAACCGATCGGAGATCGGATTGCGATGGCTGCTGCACAATTCCCTAAATCTGAAAGCGATTTAAGGACAAAATCATGCAGCAGACCTAAAGCGTTACAGCATCGCGTCGAACGCGCCTTTTTCCTAAAACTCTTGATGGATTCGAGGAGCATCTGCCGGCGCGGCTTTTCGGCCGCCGGGCGCTCCTCAGCGAACCCGGCAACCGCGAGTAAGGCCGAGAAGAAGAAGCGATGCGAAGGCGCGCAACGGCGCACGATTGTCATCGTGTCCGGCGGGGATCGAGGCGATCCGATATGCGTCTGCCTTGGTCATGGTCAAAGCCTATACACGGCTTGCCGGACGGGAGCAAGCGTCGCAATGCGCGAAGGCCGCAGCAAAACAAAAAGGGCACCGCGCGATGCCGGTGCCCTCGATATCCATTCGACTGAGGCGAACTCAGATGTCCGCAGCCGACGTGATGATGCGCGACACGAGACCATAGGCCTTGGCTTCTTCAGCCGAGAGCCAGTAGTCGCGGTCGGTGTCCTTGGCGATCTTCTCGACCGGCTGGCCGGTCGCTTCGGAGAAGATCTTGTTCAGGCGCTCGTTCATCTTGATGATTTCGCGGGCCTGGATCTCGATGTCCGAAGCCATGCCGCGGGTGCCGCCGGACGGTTGATGCAGCAGGAAGCGCGTGTTCGGCATGCAGATGCGGCGTTCCTTCGCGGCGCCGACATAGATCAGTGCGCCGGCGGAAGCGACCCAGCCGGTGCCGATGGTCCAGACCTTCGGCTTCACGAACTTGATCATGTCGTGGATGCTGTCACCCGACTCGACATGGCCGCCCGGCGAATTGACGAAGATGCGGATGTCTTCGTCGCTGGCCGCGGCAAGCGCCACGAGCTGCGAGCAGACCTTCTGCGCCAGTTCCTGGTTGATCGTGCCGTAGATGAAAATCGAACGCGACTTGAAAAGGTTCGCCTCCGTTTCCTTGCCGAGCGGCAATTCAATCTTCTTGTCGTCCTCGTCGTCGTTGTCGTTCATCCGTATTTCTCCGGCGTCTCATGAATTCACAGTCAAAATCAGATAATGCGACTCGGCCCCGAAAACAATGCAACAAACGGAAGGGGCAACATAGCGGCAGGGCGGACTATGCTTATGGTAAAAACTGCTATCGCCAAATGCCGTATAGACAGGTCCATAAAGACGAATAGGATCAACCGCGTCAAACAATCGCAGGACGGGGCCGTCCTCCCAGGCTCCGCCGATCCACGGGGAACACGCATGAACAGACGCATCCTGATCGCTGCGGCGGCGCTGGCGGCTTCGGCCGCACCCGCCTTCGCCCATCTCAATCCGGCCGAACACGGCTCGCTTGCCGCCGGCTTCTCCCATCCGCTTCTCGGTGTCGACCACATCCTGGTCATGGTCGCCGTTGGCCTCTGGGCCGCCCAGATCGGCGGCCGCGCCTTGTGGGTCGTGCCGACGGCCTTCGTCGCCATGATGACGGCGGGCTTTGTGCTGGCAGTGGCCGGCGTCACACTCCCCTTCGTCGAGCCGGCAATTCTTGCTTCCGTGGTGGCGCTCGGCCTGCTCGTCGCCATGGCCGTGCGTCTCGACACGGCTGCATCGGCAGCAATCGTCGGCGTCTTCGCCCTCTTCCATGGGCATGCGCATGGCGGCGAACTCGGCAGCGCCGGCGCGCTTGCCTTCTCGGCCGGCTTCATCGCCGCCACTGCGGCTCTTCACGCGGCGGGCATCGGCCTCGGGGTCGCGCTTCGGCACCTTTCCGGCAACGGCCTGCTGGCCCGCATCCTCGGCGGCCTCACGGCCCTTGCCGGCGCCGCCCTGATCTTCGCCTGATCTTGGATCACCCGGAGAAGGGCAAATGGCGGGCCACTGCATGTCTCCTTAAATCGACCTCGATTTAAGGACGAAGACATGCAGCAATCAAAGTCCTACACTGACCCTTGCGCGTCTGATAAGACGCGCGGCGCTGTAGGCCCGCCATTTTCGATTCAGCCGCGACCGCGATAGGTCGGCACGCCCTGGTCGGGCAGCCACAAGCCTTCCGGCGGCTTGCCGGTCTGCCAGAAGACGTCGATCGGGATGCCGCCGCGCGGATACCAATAGGCGCCGATGCGAAGCCAGCGCGGCGAAAGCAGCGAAACCAGCCGGTTGGCGATCTCGATCGTGCAATCCTCGTGGAAAGCGCCGTGGTTGCGGAAGGAATGCAGGAACAGCTTCAGCGACTTCGATTCCACCAACCACTCGTCCGGCACATAGTCGATGACGATATGAGCGAAATCCGGCTGGCCGGTCATCGGGCAGAGCGAGGTGAATTCCGGCGCGGTGAAGCGCACCAGATAGTCCTTGCCCTGGTTGCCGCTCGGCACCCGTTCCAGCACCGCCTCTTCCGGGCTTTGCGGTAGATCGACCTTCGCGCCCAGTTGCGAAAGGCCGGATACGTCGGTCTTGCTCATTTGCTTGTTGCTCCGTGAGAACATTTGCGCATCAGCGTGATCGGTTCTGGCTCGCACCGCGCCGACCCGCCTCGTTTGCGGCCCTTAAATCAGAACTGCCTTAAGAAGGAAACCTTCTTGCGGTTCAAGAGAAATATGGCCGTTTGTGTTTTCAGTGGCGTGCCGACGTCGTCTTGACGCGCACGCCGTGCGCCTTTTCACCTTCCGGCTCCACATGGATCGCGATCCTGGCACCCGGATGCACCGCGCGGATCGCATCCTCAATCCTGTCGCAGATATCATGCGCCTCGCCGACCGGCATAGCCTCCGGCACGACCATGTGGAAATCCACGAAGATCGCAGGGCCAGCCTGGCGGGTCTTGAGGTCATGCACGCCGAGCGATCCCTTGGCATTGGCCGCGATCGCCTGCTTGATCGCCTCTTCCTCTTCACCCGAAACCGCCCGGTCCATCAAGCCGTCGATCGAACGGGAGATGACCTTCCAGCCCTGGAACAGGATGTTGCAGGCAACGACCACCGCCAGCAGCGGGTCGAGGATCGCGTAGCCGGTGGCGATGGCGAGAACAAGGCCGACGAGCACGCCGGCCGAGGTCACCACATCGGAAAGGATATGGTGGCCGTCGGCGCTGAGCGCAGGAGAGCGATGGCGCGCGCCGGCGCGGATCAGCACATAGGCCCAGAAGGCGTTGATGACGCCGGCGACGAAGTTGATCGCGAGCCCGAGCGCCGGCGCCTCGAGCAGCACCGGCGACAGGATCGCCGGCACCGCCTCCCAGACGATGAGCAGTGCCGCGACGACGATCAGCACGCCTTCGATGACGGCCGAAAAATACTCCGCCTTGTGGTGACCGAAGGGATGCCCCGCATCGGCGGGCTTTGCCGCATAGCCGATCATCGCATAGGCGATCACCGCCGCGATCACGTTGACCGTCGACTCCAGCCCATCGGACAGAAGCGCGACCGAACCGGTCAGCCACCAGGCGAGCAACTTCAGGCCGAGCACGGCGAGCGAGAGTGCTATGCCCCAGAAGGCCAGTCGGAGCACGGTACGGTTTTCGGTTCCAGTCGTCATTCTCATTCCTCATGCAGATGCAAACGAGTTGCAAACGCAAGCCCATTCAAACGCAAAACCGCCCGCGCGAATTTTCGCGCAGGCGGTTGCTGGAGACCATATGAGGGATTAAACGCCGCTTGTCAAAGATTGGTTCGGCTCGACCCGATTTCGCCGAGCGGCACGGTATCGAAGGGCATCGCATCGGCGTCGCCTTCGTCGCCGCTTACAGCCTCTCCGCCGCGGCCGACGAAAAGGAACACGACGACAGCCGTCAGCACGGTCACTCCGGTCAACAGCCAGAGCAAGGTGCTGAATGCGTCGCCATAGGCTTGCAGCAGGGCCGCATTCGATGTCTGAGGCGAGAGCAGCGCCGCGTCCGCCACATTGCCTGTTACCATGCGCTGCGCCATCGAGACGGTATTTTTGCCGGCCTCTGCGCCCAGGTTGGAGGCCGTGAGGGCCGAAAGCACCGCGGTGACCACCGCCAGCGCCACCCCCTCACCGGCAACGCGCGTGGTGCTGAAGATCCCGGTCGCCATGCCGGCGCGCTCCTTCGGCACGACGCTGACGGCAAGCCCGTCCATCAGGCCCCAGGGCAGACTGATGCCAAGGCCGATCAACAGCAGAGGCGCGAGCAGCGTGACCGGCTCGGAACCCACCGGAAACCGGCTCAGCCAGAACAGGCCAGCCGCCGAGAGCAGCAATCCTGCCCCGCAGATCGCGGCCGGCGCGAACCAGCGCGTCAAGAGGCCGGCAACGATCGGCAGGATCAAGAGGGGTGCGGACATGGCGATCATCATCCGCCCGCCGGCTACCGCGCTCATGCCCTCGATCCCGATGAAGCGCACTGGCAGCAGGATGAGCAAAACGACGAAGCCATAAGCCGGAGCCGCCGCGAGCAGTTGCACGCCAACGAAGCGCGGGTAACGGAAGAGCGTCAGATCCAGCATCGGCCGCGCTACCCTCTGCTCGATCTGCCAGAACGCCAAGAAGAAGAGCACCGCTGCGGCGAGCATCGCGATCACGAAGGGATGGCTCCAGCCGCTTTCCGGCCCCTGAAGGATCCCGAAGGTGAGGCACGTCAGCGCGGCCGTGAAGCGCGCGGCACCCCTCCAGTCGAGACCGGCAGCGTCCGGATCGCGCGTTTCGCGCAGGAACACCGCGCCGAACGCCAGCGAGACGCCGGCCAGTGCGACGACGAGCACGAAGATCGCCGGCCAGCCGAAGACCTCGACCATGAGGCCGGAGGCGATCGGGCCAAAGGCAAGGCCGACGCCGAAGCTGGCGCCGACGAGGCTGAAGGCCCTGACCCGCTCGCCTTCGTCGAACTGCTGGGCGAGCGAGGCCATGCCGCCGGAAAACGCCGCAGCCGCCCCGATGCCCTGAAGCGCCCGCAGAGCATCGAACCAGACGATATCACCCGCGAAGGCCAGGCAGATCGAAAACAGCAGGAAGGCGGCAAGGCCGCCAAGGAACACGCGCTTGCGGCCGAAGCTGTCGGCCATTGCCCCCGCCGCCATCAGCGAACTGCCGAATGTCAGCATGAAGGCATTGGTGACCCAGTTGAGCGCAATCGGGTCGACACCCAGGCTACGGCTGATCGCCGGCAGCGCCACGGCCGGTCCGGTGAAGGTGAGCGGCATCGCCGCGGCCGCACAGCAAACGGCCAAAAGCACGAAGCGGCGTTCGTGCGCATCTCGGATTTCTTCTCTCATGCCATCCATCCGTTCAAGCAAGGAAGATACCCATGCAGGCTTCGTGGAAGCCTCCGGCTGAAGATCGCTATCGCATGAGTATCGTTGACCGACGCAGGATAGTTTCGACATAATCCGATAAAAACCGGGCGACCACGCCGGTCAGACAGGAAGAAAACGCTCGAATGGAGAGACCATGGATCGCTTGAGCGGATTGACCGCCTTCGTGCGCGCCGCCGATCTCGGCAGCTTCGTCGCCGCCGGGCGCGTGCTCGGATTGTCCGCCTCCGCGGTCGGCAAGGCCGTGACCAATCTCGAAAGAGAACTCGGCGTCCGCCTGCTGCAGCGCTCGACGCGCAGCATCAGGCTGACCGAAGAGGGGCGCCTCTTTCACGAGCGCTGCCGCCGCATCCTCGATGATCTCGACGACGCCGAGGCTTCATTGGCTCAGGCCGTGGCCATGCCGCGCGGACGGCTGCGCGTCAGCGTTCCGATCGTCAGCTACCATCTGCTGCTGCCGGTGCTGCCGGAATTCGTGCGGCGCTACCCCGAAGTCGAGCTCGACCTCGATTTCAACGATCGGATCGTCGATCTGATCGACGAGGAAATCGATGTCGCCATCCGCAGTGGCATCCTGCCGGATTCGCGGCTGATGACCCGGGCGCTGCGACCGTTCCAGCTGCTGCTCTGCGCCGCCCCCGCCTATCTCGATGAGCATGGTACGCCCGAATGCCCGCGCGATCTCGACGGACACCATGCGGTCCGGTTTCGCTTTCCCAACAGCCGGAAGCTGCAGGAATGGCCGATCGAACTGCCATCAGGCGGACCCGAACCGCACATCAAGACGGTGCTCAACTGCAACAACATGGAAGCTCTGCGTGGCGCCGTCCTCAGTGGACTCGGCATTGGCTGCATGCCGGATTTCCTGGCGCGCAGTCCCCTCAGCGAAGGCAGGCTTCGCACCGTGCTCGACGCCTATCTCGATGCCCCCGGCCAGTTCCATATCCTCTGGCCGTCGAACCGCCACCTTTCCCCGAAGGTTCGCGTCTTCGTCGACTTCCTGAGCGAGCGGCTCTTCGCCGATCGCTGCGAGAGCGTGCCGGCGATGGAGGCGGCGCGGTAGGCGCAAGGAAAAGGCGCCGCCTCTATCGCAGAGGCAGCGCCCCCGATGGTTTGCTGGGTGTCGTCTCCGCCTTCTTCCACCTGAAAGCGGAAAGCCCCGCGGTCACGCGGCCTTGATCTTGGCGCGCTTGGCAAGGTGCGCCACGACGTTCTCGATCATCCGCATGCCGGCGTCGCCACCGAGCGTCATGATCGATTCCGGATGGAACTGCACCGCGGCCACCGGTTCCTTCGTGTGCTCGATGCCCATGATCGTGCCGTCTTCGCTTTCGGCGGTGATCATGAAATCACGCGGCAGGCTCGACGGATCGGCGAAGATCGAGTGGTAACGGCCGACGGTCACTTCCTTGCCGAGGCCGGAGAAGACGATGCCGGGTTCCAGCACGCGGATGCGCGACGGCTTGCCGTGCATCGGGATCGCGAGCTGGCGCAGGTCCCCGCCATAGGCTTCGGCCAGCGCCTGCAGGCCGAGGCAGACGCCGAAGATCGGCAGGTCGCGCGCCCGCGCCTTCTTGATCGTCGCCTTGCAATCGAAGTCTTTCGGATTGCCCGGTCCAGGCGAAAGCACCACGAGGTCCGGCTTGACGCGATCGAAGATCTCTTCGGCCACCGGCGTGCGCACCGTCGTGACCGTCGCACCCGTCTGGCGGAAATAATTCGCCAACGTGTGAACGAAGCTGTCTTCGTGATCGACGAGCAGGATGTTGACGCCGGCGCCAACCGCCGCAACGTCGCGGCTTGCCTTGGCGCTGTTGGCGGATTTCGCGTCACGAATGGCAGCGATCATGGCGGAGGCCTTCAGTTCGGTTTCGGCTTCTTCTTCTTCCGGGTTTGAATCGTAGAGCAGCGTCGCCCCTGCCCTCACCTCGGCAATGCCGTCCTTGATGCGGATCGTACGCAGCGTCAGGCCCGTGTTCATGTCACCGTTGAAGCCGACCATGCCGATGGCGCCACCATACCATGCGCGCGGGCTCTTCTCATGGCTTTCGATGAAGCGCATCGCCCAGAGCTTCGGCGCACCGGTGACCGTCACCGCCCAGGCATGGCTCAAGAAGCCGTCGAAGGCGTCCATGTCGTCGCGCAGGCGTCCTTCGATATGATCGACCGTGTGGATCAGGCGCGAATACATCTCGATCTGGCGGCGGCCGATGACCTTGACGGAGCCCGGCACGCAGACACGGCTCTTGTCGTTGCGGTCGACGTCCGAGCACATGGTGAGTTCGGATTCGTCCTTCTTCGAGTTCAAGAGCTTCAGGATCTGTTCGCTGTCGGCGATCGGGTCGTCACCGCGCTTGATCGTGCCGGAGATCGGGCAGGTTTCGATGCGGCGACCGGAAACGCGCACGAACATTTCCGGCGAGGCGCCGACGAGATATTCCTGGTTTCCGAGGTTGATGAAGAAGGAATAGGGCGACGGATTGATCGCCTTCAGCCGGTTGGAGATCTCCGAAGGCTTGCTCTCGCAGCGCTCATAGAATTTCTGGCCGGGCACCACTTCGAAGAGATCGCCGCGGCGGAAGCTCTCCTTCGCCTTGACGACGAGCTCGGCATATTCGCCGGGACGATGGTCGCCATGCGGCGGGATAGTGTCGACCGTCTGGAACGGTTCCGGCGCAATCTCGTCCGCCTTGCCTTCGGTGGTGCGGCCATCCTTGGCGAAGTCATAGCGGTCGATCCAGGCCTTGGCGGCATAGTGGTCGACGACCAGAATTTCGTCTGGCAGGAACAGCACCATGTCGCGCTGGTCGTCCGGGCGCTTGAGCTTCAACTCAATCGCATCGAACTGGAAGGCGAGATCGTAGCCGAAGGCACCATAGAGGCCGAGGCTCGCATCCTCGGCCGAATGGAAGAGATTGGTGACGGCGCGAAGCACGCTGAACACCGTCGGTATCTTCGAGCGCTCTTCCTCGGTGAAGACACGATCCGGTTCGTTGATCGTCAGATCCAGGCGACGGCTGGTCGAAGCGCCGAGCGTGACGTCGGAAACGGTCTTCAGATGCTCGGCGATGATCGACAGCAGCACTTCGCCGCGGCCGTTATAGGCCTCGATCCAGAGCGAACGGCCGAAGGAGGAGATGCCGAGCGGCGGATCGACGACGGCCGTGTCCCAGCGGGTGTAGCGGCCGGGATATTCATAGTTGGAGGAAAACACCGCGCCGCGGCGTTCATCGAGCTTGTCCACATAGCTCGCAATCGCCTGGCCATAGGAAGCTTCGCGCCGCCTGCGCGTCACCACGATGCCGCCTTTGGTGGTGTAGCTCTCCGCTCCGTCTTCGAGAATTACCGTTGCCATTCGCCTCGCTCCGTAAAAGCCCGGTCCTTGAGCGGCCCAAACATGAAAAAAGCCGCCTCGAAATCTCCGGGCGGCTTCATCTCTCAATCACGCATGACTGGTCAAGGCCGCTTCAGCGAGCCCACCACCAGATCGAAATGTTGCGTGCGTTTTCCATGGGCGAAAGTGTTAGCGTGGGTTTATGCCACGCGCAAGCGGGAAAGCGACGGCAATTGCGGCGGTTGCGGCAAAAAAAGAGGCGACCCTTGCGAGCCGCCCGACTGGAGTTGATCCGATACTATCAGAACTTCGCCTTCGCCGTCACCAGGAAGGTGCGGCCGCGGCCCGTATCGATCGTGCTGCCGGCAATCGTGCTCGACGACGGCGTGTAGGTCTTGTCGAAGAGGTTCGTCACCGTCGCCGTCACCTCGAAACCGTTCTCGAACTTGTAGTTCGCGAAGAGGTCGACGAGGCCGTAGCCCGGAACGTTCGGCGGCGTGCGGTTGATCTCGCCGACGAAGGCGTTCGATACGGCATAGAGCCGCGTGCCGACCGTCAGGCGCTGGTCTTCGAGGAAGCGCGCACCGAGCGTTGCGCTGATGATGTTGTCAGGCAGGTAGCTCTGCACGCCGAAACCGTTGACCTGGGAAGGCAGATCGCTCTCGGTGTAGGTATAGGCGAGATCACCGAAGACATAGCCGGCATCATAGGCCGCTTGAAGCTCGAAGCCCTGGACGGTCGACTTGCCCGGATTGTTGACGAAGAAGACCTGGCTACCCCCATTGCGAAGAGCAGCGGTAATGTAATTGTCGATGCGGTTGTGGAAATAATTGGCCTTCAGGCGCAGGCTGTCACTGGGATCCAGCAAACCGTCGAAAGTGAAGTTGGCACCGATTTCCCAGCCCTTCGAGAGTTCAGGCTCGAGGAACGGGTTGGGGAAGAACATCTGAAAGCCGCCCGGGTGGGAGCCGCCGGCAAAGGTTTCGTTGACCGTCGGCGAACGCGAAGTCTCGGCATAGGTTACATAGGGCTGGAACCAGTCGGTCGGGTTGAGGGCAACCGTGACACTTGGGTTGAGACGCCCATCGGACTTGTCGACCGTGTACGGACCCGCCGGCAGGCCGATCGGGTTGCCGGCCGAGACGGCACCGGAGCCATCCAGGCTGAAGTGATCCCAACGCAGGCCGGCCGTCAGGTCGACGATGCCGTAGGTGAAGGTGGTGTTGCTGAAGACACCGGTCGTGGCATTGGTGCCGCTGCCGTTGACGCCGCCGGCCGGGCGTGCCGCGCTGTTGATGACGTCGTAGTCATCGCGGAAGTATTCGACGCCGTAGTTTGCCTTGACCGAGACATCGCCGAGATCGAACAGCGAGGTGTTCGAGATATCGAAACCCTTGCCGGTGTCGGTGATGCGACGGCCGGCAGCCGAGCCGCCGCCGGTAATATTCGCGTCGTACTTCATCCTCAGCCGGTTCCAATAGGCATTGGCCTTGAAGTCGATGAGCTCGTTGTCCGGCGTGTAGGAATAGCTCGCCGAAACGGTCTCATTCTTCACGTTCTGGAAGTAGGAGTTCGCAAAGAAGTCGTTGTCATAGGTGATGCCGGTGAGCTTGAACGTGTGGTCCTTGTCCGGAGTCACCTCGAATTTCAACAGACCCGACAGCAGGTCTTCCTCGGTAAAGGGCACCTTTACGCCATTGCCGTTGTCGTAGTTGCCGGGGTCGGCCTTGCTGATGCCGCCGAGCACCGAGAAGACGTCGTTGAAACGGTAGGCGCCGATCAGCGACTCCGACCAGCCGGCCTCGTTGCTGCCGTAGGTGGCCGAAGCGATGCCACCGTAGTTCTTGCCGTCCTGGATCAGGTCTTCGACGTCATAGGTCTTGAAATTGACCGCACCGGCAAGCGCGCCACCGCCGACACCGGTGACGGCGCCGCGGGTCACGTCGATCTCGGACAGGAATGCCGGATCGAAATAGGCAAAGCCCTGGGCTTCATGGCCGGTGAAACGGAAGTTCTGGCGGACACCGTCGATCATCATGTTGACACGGCCGGAACCTTCGAAGCCGCGGATGTTCACGGCGACGCCCGGGTTTTGCGGGTTGTTTGCGGTCGAAGTGCCGGGAACGCCACGCAGCAGGTCGTCGGTCTCGAGACCGGATTGCAGGTCGATCTGGTCGGACGTGACGACGCTGACCGGGCCGGCCTTGGCATAGGGGTCAGCGGTGCGCGAGCCCTTGGCAACGATCGGCGACAGGTAGGTTTCGCCCTTCTTGGTCTCCTCGGCCTTTTTCTCTTCCGGCTTTGCCTGGGTAGTCGCGCTCTGGGCGAAGGCGACGGTGGCGACTGAAATTGCAAGAGTTGTCGTGCAAGCCAAGAGGGCCTGGCGACGATGCCGGGTGAGCATGGACCAATCCTTTGAGGTTCGAGGCCGGGCTTGCTGTTGAGCGGCAAACTCAAGGGGCTGGCTGGGCGCGTTCTGGGCGTTGCGACATGTCGTCGCCTCATTTATGCCGCATAAAAAACATGAGTATATTTGTCAACATACAAAGATCCTCCCCACAATTTGTGGGGTTGCGGCAATTCGAGGCGTTGCCGAACTGCAACGCTTTTGCCGGGAGAAGCCGGAGCGGACGAGGAAAAATGCTGCGGCTTTCCGCCCGCGTCCGGCTCTAATTCGTTGGAATCGGTGACGTTTATGATTTCGGTCGACCCACCCAAATCATCGTGATCCCATGAAACCAGATCCGGTTCCGCGCGTTCCCTCCGCTCGAAGCCCGCTGTGCGGGCAGCAAGAAAGGAACTGGATGCGTCGCTCTTTCCCCTTGATCCTGCTGTCATTCCTGATCCTGACGGGCGCCAGCCTGCCGAAATACGGCCCCATCCCTGCAAAAAGGCCGCCAACAGATGCGGGGACCGAGCAGTCTGTTCCAACGCCCGACAAGAAGCCGGCGGACGATGCCAAGAGCGCAACGACGCGAGAGCCGCCGGCAGGCAACGGCGAGCGACCCGTCCCACAGCCGAAGCCGACGGCTGGAGACGAGCAACCGGCAAAGGACGAGAAGCCGGTGGCGGACGAAAAGGACCAGCGCGCCGACGAGAAGAAGGATGCCGTGCCGGCGCCGGCGCCAATCGTCTATCCACCGGTCGAAACGGAGAATGCAGCCGAATATGCGAAATGCCTGACCGACTTGAGGGCGGTCGGGGCGACATTCGTTGAAGCCAAGCGCATCGACGACGGCAAGGGCTGCGGCATCGACAAGCCGTTGGAGGTCACCAGCATTCTGCCTGACGTCACGCTCGCGCCCAAGGGACTGATGCGGTGCGAAACGGCGCTGGCGCTGGCACGCTGGACGAAGGAAACCGCCCAGCCGGCTGCCGAAGTCGCCTTCGCCAAGACCATCAAGATCAAGGCGCTGAACCAAGCATCGACCTATATCTGTCGTCTGCGCAACAATGCGATGACAGGCAAGATCTCCGAACATGCCCACGGCAATGCCGTCGACATCGCGTCCTTCAGCTTGAGCGACGGAACGACGATCGCCATCCAGCCGCGCGATGAGGACGGCACGATGGAAGGCGCGTTCCAGCGCGCGGTCACCGCCTCCGCCTGTCTGTATTTCAAGACCGTGCTCGATCCCGGCAGCGATGTCGCCCACGAAACCCACCTGCATCTCGACGTCATCGACCGTCGAAACGACTATCGCTACTGCCGTTAGGCGAGGACCATTGCGAGGGGCGTCGCCGCTCAGTCCTTGCCATATCCGAGGGCGACGAATTCACCCTCGAAGCGGCCGGCCACGGCGTCGCCGTCAAGGAGATCGGCAACGACCACGGCGCGCGCCCTGCCCCGCCGTTCGAGCAATCGCAGAAAGCTCGGCCATTGCGCGGCGTCTGCCAGCGACGAGCGGGCCGCAAAGGCACCGGCGACGGGTTTCAAATAGTCCATCCGGTTGCTCTGGATCACCAGGCGGGCCGCCATGCCGCTGTTGCGCAACCGCACATGCAGGAGCGACCAGGCCGAAAGGATCGCGAGCGCCGAGGCGCTGCCGCCGAACACCGTTTCACGGTGGTTGATGTTTGGCGCCAAGGGAGCAGAGAGCCGAACATGGTCATCCGTTACGTCGTCCACATGAACCTGCATCGCCGCCGAAAGCGGGATATGGGCGTGAAGATAGGTCTGCAAATCCTGTGGTGTCATCGCGGTGTCCATGGTCTTTTCTGCAGCGCCGCGGGTCTTATGAGACGGGCGGCGTTCGCTTTCGATCAATGCACGAGACCCTATGTCCTGGCCAGAGCAGCAGGCCTGCGTCCTATTACCTCTTGCCAGCGCTCCATGGCCCGCAAAGATACCGGATCGCCCGCCTTGCAGGAACGGGCCCGGGCTACCAAATACAGGTGCGAGGAAATCCACCCGTTTTGCGCCCAGTTTCAAGGATAATTGTCATGGCATTGACGATGTATCAGCTCTCCATTCCCGCTCTCATCCGCGGGCTCGGTGTCCTCACCAAACTGCTCGACAAGGCCGAGGCTTTCGCGCGCGACAACGGCATCTCCTCCGACGACCTCGTCAATGCCCGGCTGGCGCCGGACATGTTGACGCTGGCCGGCCAGGTGCAGCGCGTCAGCGATACGAGCAAGGGCCTCGTCGGCCGCCTGACTTCGATCGAGGTGCCCCGCTTCCCGGACGAGGAAAAGACCGTGGACGAACTGCGCCAGCGCATCGCCAACACCGTTGCCTTCCTCGAAACGGTCCGTCCGGTCGATCTGGAGGACAGTGCCAGCCGCGAGGTCGTCCTCAATTTCCCGACGCTGAAAGTGACGCTCACGGGTGAAGAGTATCTGTTGCGGTTCGTGCTGCCGAACTTCTATTTCCACCTGACGACGGCCTACGACATCCTGCGCCACAAGGGCGTCCCGATCGGCAAGGCGGATTATCTCAGCCTCAGGGCGTAGTTCCTACTGCGGAAGCGAATAGAAATGCAGGCATGACAACGCCGCGCATCCACCGGAAGCGCGGCGTTGTTTTCGTCGGGCCGTCGGCAAGCAAGCGCGCCTAGAACAGGCCCTCGATGTAGCCCTGCTCGTTCAGGAAGATCTTCTCCGACGACGGCACCTTGGGAAGGCCGGGCATCGTCATGATCTCACCGGTGATGACGACGATGAAGCCGGCGCCGGCCGCAAGCCGCACCTCGCGGATCGGGACCGTATGGCCGGTCGGCGCGCCGCGCAGGTTCGGATCGGTGGAGAAGGAATATTGCGTCTTCGCCATGCAGATCGGCAGGCGGCCATAGCCCTGCTCCTCCCAGGTGCGCAACTGGTCGCGCACCGTCTTGTCGGCAATCACTTCGCTCGCGTGGTAGATGTCCTTGGCGATCGTCTCGATCTTGTGGAAGAGCGGCATGTCGTCGGGATAAAGCGGCGAGAACTGCGAATGGCCGGCTTCGGCGAGTTCTGCAACCCTGCGCGCCAGTTCCTCGATGCCCGCAGACCCTTGGGCCCAATGCCGGCAGAGCACCGCTTCGGCGCCAAGCGTCGCGACGTAGTCCTTGATCGCCTGGATCTCGGCCTCGGTATCGGAGGTGAAGTGATTGATCGCGACGACGACCGGCACGCCGAATTTCTTGACGTTCTGCACATGCCGCCCGAGATTGGCGCAGCCCCTGCGCAGCGCCTCCAGGTTTTCCTTGCCGAGATCGTCCTTCTTGACGCCGCCGTTCATCTTGATCGCCCGGACCGTCGCGACGATCACTGCGGCGTCTGGCTTCAACCCCGCCTTGCGGCACTTGATGTCGAAGAATTTCTCCGCGCCGAGATCGGCGCCGAAACCGGCTTCGGTCACCACGTAGTCGGCGAGCTTCAGCGCCGTCGTCGTCGCGATCACCGAATTGCAGCCATGGGCAATGTTGGCGAAGGGACCGCCGTGCACGAAGGCGGGATTGTTTTCGAGCGTCTGCACCAGGTTCGGCTGCATCGCGTCCTTGAGCAACACCGTCATCGCGCCATCGGCCTTGATGTCACGGGCAAAGACCGGGCTCTTGTCGCGCCGATAGCCGATGATGATGTTGCCGAGCCGTTGTTCGAGATCCTTAAGATCGGTCGCCAGGCAAAGGATCGCCATCACCTCGGAGGCGACGGTAATGTCGAAGCCGGTCTCGCGCGGATAGCCATTGGCGACGCCGCCGAGCGAGCCGACGATGTGACGCAGCGCCCGGTCGTTCATGTCCATCACCCGCCGCCAGGCGATGCGGCGGACGTCGATATTCTGCTCATTGCTCCAGTAGATATGGTTGTCGATCAACGCGGCGAGCAGATTGTGGGCCGACGTAATCGCATGGAAATCGCCGGTGAAGTGCAGGTTTATGTCTTCCATCGGCACGACCTGGGAATACCCCCCGCCAGCGGCGCCGCCCTTGATGCCGAAACAGGGGCCGAGCGAGGCCTCGCGGATACAGACGATCGCCTTCTTGCCGATGCGGTTGAGGCCGTCGCCGAGACCCACTGTGGTTGTCGTCTTGCCTTCGCCGGCCGGCGTCGGATTGATCGCCGTCACCAGGATCAGCCGGCCATTCTTCTTCTCGCGCTGGCGCGCGATGAAATCGGCACCGATCTTCGCCTTGTCGTGTCCATAGGGCAGCAGGTCTTCGGCTGGTATTCCGAGCGCCGCCCCGATTTCCAGGATCGGCTTCTTCCTGGCCGCGCGCGCGATTTCGATATCCGACTTCACCTCCGTCATGCCATGCTCCTCCCTGGTTCTTTTCTTGTTCGCTCCATTTCGGGCGCGTTATGAACGCATGCAAGGGCGGCCGTCGGCGACCGCCCTCTTTCACATTAGCGGGCGAGAATATCGCGCATTTCGACGATGTTCGAGCGCACCCTCAGAATGTAGAAGCCCATGGTCGCCAGATGCGTCGGCATGATCCAACCGGCCTCCTCACCATTGGAGATGATGAACGGCTGGATGCGCAAGGCGGCGCGCAACTGCTTGATGGTCTCGGTCCAGATCGGCGTCAGCCCGCGCTGGGCAACCACGTTCTCGAAATCAGCACCGGCTGCCGATAGGATGCCGTAGTAGCCATAGAGCTGACCATAGGCGAACCAGAAGCGGTCGTCGGCGCGGGTGTCGAACCAGCCGCCATTGTGGTTTTCCGAACGCTCGCGAAGGATCGCCGAGGTGTTGCCGAGGTCGTTGGCGACGCGATCGAGAAACTCGACGAGGTTGTCGGAACGGCCGTCGAAGATCGCTTCGCACTTGCTGAGCGAGGTGTTGAACGAGCGCAGGTCCTTCATTGCCGCACGATAGAAGCTCGGCGTCGGCGTCTTCGGACCAAACGGGTTCAGGCCGAAATACCAGGTCTCCTCGTCGAACTGGAGGTTGCCGCGCGCCCGCTGCAGGTCGTTGTTGATGCCGGACGTACCGCGCACGCGACCGAGCGAATCGACCAGCTCGACCGAAGTACGGCGGATCGCCTGATTGACGCCGCGCTGGAATGACGCCTTGTTGTCGAGCCAGGGCGTGTCGTCCCAGTCGAGCCCGAAGAAGCCGAGCTTGTAGAGCAGCATCGACGAGATCCAGGCATTCTCGTTGACATTGAAATCGATGAGGTCGGCGGTGACATCGACGATCGCCGATGTCTGGCAGACCGTGCCGGCCGGCAATTGCACGGCCGACAGCGCTTCCGGCGTCGATTCCCGCGGCTGCCCCGCAACGCCCGCGAGATTGCTGGCGCCGCCCGCAGCCGACTGTCCAGTCGTCGCGCCGGGCCCGCTCATCGGCGAGCCGGCAGGAACCTTGCGCTCGGCCAGTTTGTAGCGGTCGACATAGTCCTCGTTGAAATTCGTCCAGGCCTGGGTCTGCCAGATGAAATAGCCATAGAAGAGGATCAGCCCGAGCAGGATGATGCCGATCGGTCCCTTGATGATCCAGCTTCGCTGCCGATACCAGTTGCCGAGTGCGATGAAGGGCCAGAGCAACCAGGCAACGGCAAGCCCGATGCCGCGGCCGATCGCGGTAAAGACACGCTGGAAAAACGCAACGATCGGGTCGAACATGTCCTATTCCTCTCTGAGGCCGTAAAGCTTGTGGCGGAAGGCCGCCTTGTCCTTGAGATATGACCCCGTCAGCGTCGCCACAACATAGGCCTTGAAGCTTTCGCTATAACGCTCATAGGCGTCATAGAAGCCCTGCTTGTCGAAGACGAAGCGGGAGACGAAATCGCGAGGGACGAGCTGGGAAATCAGGCGGTTGACGAGCCATTGATCAGGATGGGTCGGGGCCGCGCGCACCAGCAGGAAGCGGTTCGCCGGCGCGACATCCTGCATCTTGATCGTGCCGGTGGCAGCGACGGTGCGGATCATCTCCTGCAGGAACGGATAGGCTCCGTCCCTGGCGACGGCGGCCGCATTGCGGTGCATCCAGGTCTGCAGCCAGATCCGATCGGCGTTGGCGAGATCGGCCGTCGGGTCGCTTTCATTGATCAGGCCGCGCACGACCATGTCGGCGCGATGCTGGTAGAGGCCGGAGTCCTCGACCCAGGAGGCCTGCGGCAACTGCAGCCGCTTGGTCGAAGCGAGAAAATCGTAGATCCGGGCGTGGTCGCTGATGGCGATGTAACTCACCTGCCAGGGCCGCGACCGGCGGAAGCCGGGAACCGAGGGGTCGCAGATGACGGTGGTCGTCTTGTCGTCGAGGAAGACGTAGACGCCGCCGAAATGATTGGCCCAGTAGGCTTCGTGGCGGAAGACGAGCTGATCCGGCACCAGCGCGTTCTGGCGGATATCGCCGGTCAGCTTGGCGAGCTCGACCATGCGGGTAAGCATCTCGTCATCGGACCAGGCTGTCGGCACCTTCTTCAGCCGGTCGACCAGCCCGCGCAACTCGGCCGCCTTGCCGAGCATGTCCTCGGCCGACAGCACCCGGAAGCGCACCTCGTTGATCGACAGCAGATCATCGATGTCGTCGACGATCGAAACCGAATCCTCGATCTCGCCGTAGAGCGCATCCTTGATCGTCACCGCGTTGATCGCGCGGCTGTTGGCGTTGAAGAATTCATGCATCAGCGCTGCGGTATTGGAAAAGCTGGTGTGAACGACCGGCAGCTCCGCCTGTTCCGGCGTCACGATGATGAAGCGGCGGTTGACGCGGTTCGGGTCGAGATAATCGCGGTCGCCCAGTTCCTCGGCGATTTCGGGCGAAAACCCGGTCATGTCGATGCTGAAGGCCGTGAGTGCCGTCGGCCGCAGGCCGAAGCCTTCGAGCGCCTTGTTGTAGCGCGCGATCAGATGCGGCTCGGAAATATCGAGCAACCGCCCATAGATCAATTCCGCTTCAAGCAGGCGTTTCATGCGACATCCCCTTTAGCGTAGGTGCCGCGTAGGCCGCATCGCGCACCGCAAACGCCGCGTGGGCCACGTCCCCTCTCCCCGCCTGCGGGGAGAGGGCTAGGGTGAGGGGCAACTCGCCGTAGCTTAATCATGTCTTCCACCCGCCGGAATGAACGTCAAATCCGGTGCCCTCACTTCATCTGTCAACCGCTTCTCCAGAATGGCAACAATTGTCTCCAGGACCGCCGCTCGTTCCCTAAGGACTTGCGTATTCCAGAAGCGAACAACACTCCATCCATTGGCCACCATGTACATATCGCGAATTGAATCGCTACTCCTATTCGCGTGCTGACTGCCATCGACTTCGACGACGAGTTGGTGATCCCGGCAGGCAAAATCAGCAAAGTAGCGGCCTATCGGAAACTGCCGCACGAACTTGTAGCCGTTGAGGCGCCGGCCCCTTAATTCCGACCACATGGCCGCTTCCGCCTCGTTGTCCGAACGCCTCAGAAGCCGGGCACGCTCAGTTTCCTTCGCGTTCGCCCCTCTCAATGGCTGCCCCTCACCCTAGCCCTCTCCCCGCAGGCGGGGAGAGGGGACGGCGTCGTGCCCCGCAGCCGCCTTCCGGAACTGGGCATGGCACAGACATAATTGCCGTCAGACACAATCACCCCTGCCACCGGCCCTCGCGCTTCATCGCCTCGATCTCGCGGATCGCCTTTTCACGCTGACGCTCGCGGCGGATGATCTCGGTGACGGCGGCATCGTCGGATTTGTCGGTGTAGCGGAATTCGCTGTCGGCGTAGCGGTTGATCTCCTGCAGCACCATCTCGATGGTGATCGGACCGCGCAGCGCCTCGATCATCGCCTTCTTCTCGTCGTAGCCCTTGTGCATGAAGGAGCCGGCATCCTTGAACCAGTCATCCGGAAGCTCGACATCCATGGCGCGCAGCTTGATCGCATCGGTGATGTTCTTGATCGCCCGGCCGGTAAAGCGGGGCTCCGCCCCCTTGATCATGTGCAGGTAGGCACCGACATCGGCGAGCGAAGCGATCTTGCCCCTCTCCTTCTCGTAGCGCTCCCAGACGGCGACCAGACCATCCTCCTTCGGCCGCGAATGCTCGGCATACGATTGCGACACCGCGCGCTTGAGCTCCTGGCCCTCGAACAGCTGGTGCTCGCCGAGCGGGATCTTGTGGTTCTTGCCGACGAGCAGCGCGAAGATGTCTATATAGTCGTCTTCCGTCTGCGGCCCGTCGACCAGCCAGCGGGCGCCGGCGCGCTGGCGCAGCGCATCGTCGACATTTTCAGGATAGTTGGAGAACATGCCGAAGGTGCAATTGCCGCGCACTACCGTCGAGGCGCCGGCAAAGCTTTCCATCAGCACCGCCGTCACTTCGTGCTGGCCGGCGGAGGCCCGATCATCGGAGCGCTTCGCCGCCACCTGGTCGACATCGTCGATCGTGCCGAAGCCGATCGCCCGCGGGTTCATGACGTTGTTGACGAACTCCTTGCAGTTCTGCCCGGATTTGCCCTGGTAGGAGGAGATCTGGTCGACGCCGAAATTCTCGTAGTGGAAGGCGTAGCCGGCGACCTGGCAATAATCGTTGAGCATGCCGGCGAGCATCTGGATCAGGATCGTCTTGCCGGTACCCGGCATGCCGTCGCCGATGAAGGTGAAGAGAAAGCCGCCGAGTTCGACGAAGGGGTTCATCTGCCGGTCGAAGTCATAGGCCATCAACATCTTGGCAAGCTTCAGCGCCTGATACTTGGCGATGTGGTTGCCGATGATCTCCTCCGGCTTCTTGAAGGTCATGACCAGGGGCTTGCGCTTCTGGCCGGGTGCCACGTCGAAACCGTTCAGCGTGAAATCGTCCTGGTCGAGCCGGATATGCACGGTCTCGAAGCTTTGCAGGCCGGTGAAGCGCGCCTTGCGGGCGATCAGCCCTTCGATCGCCACGCGCGATAAGGCACGTGCCCGGGCGGTCAGCGCCAGATCATCGGGGGCCCCGGCAATGCTGCGATCGAGCGCCGAAACGAGGCTCTTCAGCGCGTCCTGCGGCGTATCGAACAGGAAGTCGGGCTCGACCGCATCGTCGACCGGCTCGCCCTCGCCCGATAGCGTCGAGCCGAGATAGGCGGCAAGCGTGAAAGCGGCGACATAAGCAGAAGCTGAGAGCAGCGCCTTGAACTGGGTTGCCTCGTCTCCCCCAAGCGGTGCGGTGGCGTTCTTCGCCTGGAGCTGTTCAAGGTGCGTTTGGCGGGCGAAGACGTCGGCGACGGCCAGCGCCACCTGGATGCCGCGGCGCGTGCGATAAAGCACGGCGTGCTGGGCCGGCGACAGCATCGGGTCGCCCTGGCGCACCGCCTGGATGGTCTTGGTCAGCTCGACCTCGCGCGTGCGCCGCTGCCCACCGGTCGAGACCGTCGACACGAAGCGCCGGCCGGTGCCGGCAAGCGACGTGCCGGCGGATCCATCCTCGCGCTCCAGGATGATCAGCTTGGTTACCAGCCCCTGCGCCACCGCTTGGTGCTTGGCGATGTCATCCTCGTGCAGCGTCGTCAGCCCCGTATTGAGTGTCATCGTCAAACCTCGCTCACGACCTGGTTTCCGGAAATGACGTGGACCTTGTAGTCGCCGAACACCTGTTCAGCCTCGCCGGCGGCATAGAGCGCCTGATAGGCGTCATGCGGCACCAGCGCATGTTTCTCGTAGGAGGAGACCCCCATGCGCGTCGCTTCCAGATTGGCGGTATCGATGTGGAATTCCTCCTGCGCCGGCGTCGTCGACCAGAAGCCGCGCTTGGCAGGCCGTTCCGCCTTCGAGAAGACCTCCTGCACCGTCCAGGTCAAAAGCCAGGCATTCTCGGTCTTGCGCACCTTGGAGAGGATGTCGTTGATGCGGGCATTGTTCTCGGTGATCCCCGCCGAATAGAAGGGACCGAGCACGATGCGGCGAAGCTGCTTCGGGTGCAGTTCGTCGAAATCCCTGTCAAGATTGGTGGCAATCGTCACCGGCGTCAGCGAATAGCTGCTGTTCTTGGAGGCGAAATCGTCGAAGCGGCTGGCGAGGTCCGGATTGAGCAGGCCACCCACCGGCAGCGGGATCTCGACCTGCGGGTTGAGCTTGCCATCCTCGGTCACCAGCATCTCGACGATCTTCTCGGACGAATCTTCGATCGTCGCCATATAGATCATCGGCAAGGTGTTGGCGCCGTCAAAGGCCCCCCAGCTCACCACGTAATAGGGCCGCATCGTCTTGGAATTGACGGCGACGCGGATGGTTTCCGGCAGGATGAAGGGCGAGAAGATTTCGCCCTTGCCGATCTGCTCGAGATAGAGCCGCTCGGCCATGCGCGTCTGCAGCGCCTCCGGAAAGGCCTTCTGCCTCAGGATGAAATCGACCATCTCGTCGCGCAGCGCATCGGCCGAGGGAATGTCGGCCAGGCGCTTGGCCGCCGTCTGGCGGTCGTTCTCCAGTTCCAGCACGTTCTGGAAGACAGGAAAACCGCTTTCGGCGCGCGATATCCGAAACTGGTCGACGAAGCCGATCCGGTTTTCCCAGCAGTCGATCGAGGCTTTCAAGCGCGCGAGATAGGGAACGATGACCTCGCCGACGACCGTGTTGCGGTAAAGCGGCGAGTTGCGGTCGCCGAGAAAGAGTTCGAGCCCGGCAAGCGCCGCGTGGATCGACGCGAAATATTGTGCGACAGCGGATGAAGCCGCGACCTTCATGCAAATCCCCGTGGCGCGTGCCAGCCGGCAAACTCGGTTCCGATCATGCGCCTGCCGATCACTGCTTCACGTAGTTGGCAGTGTTGTGTTTATCCATCACCGCCTGGAAGCGGCGGGCAAAGGCATCGTCGGCGAGCTTCTTGCGGCGCTGGATATCCTGCGTCGAAAGCATGTTCTTTTCGTGCATTTCGAGGAGATCGCCGATATGGCGCTGCGCCGCGGCGCCAATGCCGGCCATCGTTTCTTCGGCGGCCGTGTCGACCTGGCTGCCGAGCGTGTTGATCTTGTGGGCGACGTCCTGCTGGGCAGCCGTCTTCAAGGAGTCTTCCAGCGCCTTGTAGAGCACGATGCGCTGCTCGGTATCGATCGTCAGCTTGTTGATCAGCGTGTTCTGCGCGGCGATCTGGTTGTTGAGCGAATCGACGAAGGTCTGGAACATCGAAGTGTAGCGCTCGAGCGTCTGGCTCTCGGCAAGCAGTTCCTGCTCCTTAGCCTGCTTCTCGTTGTATTCGGTCGCAAGCGCGGAACGTTCACCTTCGAGCTCGGTGCGAACCTTCTGCTCCGTAGAAGCGGCAATACGGTTCTCGATGTCGAGCAGCAGCGGGTTCAGTTCCTCGATCCGCTTCTGCACGGCTTCGAGGTTCGCCATCGTGCCCTTGCGGCGCTCGATCACCTGGATCAGGCTCTGCTCCGAGGTCTTGTAGCGCTGGTCGAGGATCGACTTCTGCTCCTTGAGGATGCCGACGATCATGTCGGACTTCGAGAGCAGCTCCTGCAGGTTGCCGGCGAGCGACATGTTGCGTACGCGGTCGGTGCGCATGCGCTGCATCTTCTGCTTGGAGAAGATACCGATGAACTTCTCGTAGCCCGAATAGCTCTTCATGCTCTCGAATTCGGAGCCGAAGACGTTGGTCGCATCCTCGAGGCCGATGATCAGGTCGGCGATGTTGGCTTCCATCACCTTCTGCTGGTTGATCACGTCCTGGATGCGGGCGTTCTCGATGTCGAAGTTGACGTCGCCGAGCTTGGTCTCGGCCTTGGCGAATTGCTCCAGCACCACACCGGATTGCTCGAGCTTGCCGCGCATCTGTTCGACGACGCCTTTCGTCTTCTCGATCTCCGCATCAAAATTCTGAAGAGTCGCCATGTCCTGCCCCTCGATCTACCCCGGCCAAACGCGCCAGCCCGGCCGAATTATTCAGCCTTCGATTGCAGTTATATAAAGGGTGTTTGCGGAAAGAGAACAAGCCTTTCTCGCCGGCTTTTTTCGATCAGGCGTTGCAGCGAAGTGCTTGAGATATCGAAGGCATTGCCTATTTGGCAGCCGTCGGCGCCTTGAGATAGGCAATCACGTCGGCAATATCCTGAGGCTTCTTGAGGCCGGGAAAACTCATCTTCGTGCCGCCGACCATCGCCTTGGGGCTCAGGAGATATTCGCCGAGCGTCGCCTCGTCCCAGACATGTCCCTCGGCGCCGAAAGTCTTCATCGCCTCAGAATAGCTGTAGTCGGGAACCGATGCCGCCGGCCGGCCGACGACCCCCATGAGGCTCGGCCCCACCCGATTGACCGGTTCGCTCGCCGTGTGACAGGTCGCGCATTTGCGGAACACCGCCGCCCCCGCGGTCGCATCGCCACCGGCCTCGGCGGCCGGTGCTCCAAGACAGAGACAGAGGAGAAAACCGGCAACCAGGCGCGACATGGAAGACCTCACGGAGAGAAGACAGAGCCACAATGGCACCGTGAATGCGGCGATTCAACGTGCGACGGAGTCTGCGTCTTATAGGACGCGGCGTCGTAGGCCGCCGCACTCATTCGCAACGCATCAGGTCGTCCCAGTGACGCCGGCAATAGGAGACATATTTTTCGTTGCCGCCGACGTCGACCTGGGCGCCCTCGCGGACGACCTTGCCTTGGCCATCGAGGCGCACGACCATGGTCGCCTTCCGGCCGCAATGGCAGATGGTGCGCACTTCACGCAGCTCGTCGGCGATCGCCAGCAGCGCCATCGAGCCCGGAAACAGCTTGCCCTGAAAATCCGTGCGCAGGCCGTAGGCCATGACGGGAATGCCGATCCGGTCAGCGACGCGCGCGAGCTGCCAGACCTGCCCCTCGTTGAGGAATTGCGCCTCGTCGACGAACACGCAGGCGATCTCGCCGGCGCCATCGGAATGGAGCGTTTCTATCAGCGTATAGAGGTCATCGTCGCCATGGAACGGAATGGCGTCGGAGGCAAGGCCGATGCGCGACGAGATGCGGCCCACCCCTGCCCGGTCGTCATGCGCGGCGATCAGCATAACCACGCGCATGCCGCGCTCCTGGTAGTTGTAGGAGGCCTGCAAAAGCATCGTGCTCTTGCCGGCGTTCATCGTCGCATAGCTGAAATAGAGTTTGGCCATCTTCACCGTGTCCGGTTTCCGTCTCCCGGGTAATGACGAGGCTTGTCCGGGAAGGCCAGAGCGTCTTTGCGGCACCCACAGTTTTTCGCCGGACTCGATCATTTCGTGGACATTGCGACATTCAGCGTCGCATCGTGCACCCCGTCAGCATATTGACGCAATACACTTCCTTCGACATCAAGGCGCTTGAATTCGCTATCCAATGGTGTTTGGCTAAAACAATAATAGAGGCAGGGGAACGACAATGAAAAAAGGACTCTCTCTCAAACTGATGCTGGCGTGCGCCGTTTCGGTCGTCGCGCTTACCGCTGGGCAGGCTGCAGCTGCCGAGCCGGAAAGCTGTGCAACCGTCCGTTTCTCCGATGTCGGATGGACGGACATCACTGCAACCACCGCGACGGTGTCGACGGTTCTCAAGGGCCTCGGCTATGAGACCGACATCAAGGTTCTCTCGGTTCCGGTCACCTACACCTCGCTCAAGAACAAGGACATCGACGTCTTCCTCGGCAACTGGATGCCGACCCAGGAAAACGACATACGCCCCTATCTTGACGACAAGTCGGTCGAATCCTTCGGCCCGAACCTGGTCGGCGCCAAGTACACGCTGGCGACCAACGCCAAGGGTGCCGAGCTCGGCATCAAGGACTTCAAGGATATCGCCAGCAAGAAGGACGCGCTTGATGGCAAGATCTACGGCATCGAGCCCGGCAATGACGGCAACCGCCTGATCATCGACATGGTCGACAAGGATACCTTCGGCCTGAAGGGCTTCGAGGTGGTCGAATCCTCCGAACAGGGCATGCTCGCCCAGGTCGCCCGTGCCGAAAAGGACGGCTCGCCGATCGTCTTCCTCGGATGGGAACCGCATCCGATGAACGCCAACTTCAAGCTGACCTACCTCTCGGGCGGCGACGACATCTTCGGGGCCAACTACGGCGGCGCGGAAGTCTTCACCAACGTGCGTGCCGGCTACACGACCGAATGCCCGAACGTCGGCAAGCTGCTCACCAACCTGAAGTTCTCGCTCCAGATGGAAAACGAGATCATGGGCAAGATCCTGAACGACGGGCAGGAGCCGGACAAGGCTGCGGAAGAATGGCTGAAGGCCAATCCGACCGCGATCGATCCGTGGCTTGCCGGTGTGACCGCCAAGGACGGCGGCGATGGGCTCGCCGCGGTCAAGGCCGCGCTCGGCCTCTGATCGGCATCAAGGCGGGGAAAGACCCCGCCTTTTTTCACCGCGTCATGCGCACATTTTGACCTGACGAAACGGATCTACCTTCGTGGAATATCTGACCGATAACCGCATCCCCATCGGCGGCTGGGCCAAGGCGTTCGTCGACTGGCTGACGACCAATTTCGAACTCTTCTTCGACCAACTCGCCCGCTTCCTCTCCGGCGTCGTTGCCGTGCTGCTCTGGGTGCTGCAGACCCCGCACCCGCTGATCATCGTCGCCGTCATCACGGCGGCTGCCTGGTGGTTCCGCCGCTCGCTCGGCGTCACGCTGTTCACCGGCCTTGGCCTGCTGCTGATCATCAACCAGGGCTATTGGAAGGAAACGACGGAAACCCTGGCGCTGGTGCTCGCCGCCAGCTTCGTCAGCATGGCCGTCGGCGTGCCGCTCGGCATCGCCGCCGCCCGCCGGGCCTGGGTCTATGCCGTCATGCGGCCCATCCTCGACCTGATGCAGACGATCCCGACCTTCGTCTACCTGATCCCGGCGCTGATTCTCTTCGGCCTCGGCATGGTCCCGGGCCTCATCGCCACCGTGATCTTCGCGATCCCCGCGCCGATCCGCCTGACCCGCCTCGGCATCATCTCGACACCGCCGTCGCTCGTCGAGGCAGCCCAGGCCTTCGGCGCGACGCCCGGCCAGGTGCTGCGCAAGGTGGAGTTGCCTTTCGCCATGCCACAGATCATGGCCGGCCTTACCCAGACGATCATGCTGTCGCTGTCGATGGTGGTTATCGCCGCACTCGTCGGCGCCAATGGTCTCGGCGTTCCGGTTCTGCGCGCGCTGAACTCCGTCAACGTCGCCAAGGGCTTTGAAGCCGGCCTCTGCATCGTCATCCTGGCGATCATTCTCGACCGCCTTTTCCGCTCGTCCGACGAAGGAGAAGGCGCATGACCAACGCCGTCGTTTTCAAGAATGTCGATATCATCTTCGGCAACAACCCGCAGACAGCGCTGCAGATGGTCGATCAGGGCAAGACCCGCGACGAGATCGGCGCCGAAACCGGGCTCGTGCTGGGTGTCGCCGGCGCATCACTCGAAATCACCGAGGGCGAAATCCTCGTGCTGATGGGACTTTCGGGGTCCGGCAAGTCGACGCTTCTGCGCGCCGTCAACGGCCTCGCCCCTGTGGTGCGCGGCGACGTCGAGGTGAAGACCTCGAACGGACCGCTCAATCCCTACCGGACCAATGCGAAATCGTTGCGCGACTTCCGCATGCACACGGTCTCGATGGTGTTCCAGCAGTTTGCATTGCTGCCGTGGCGCACCGTTGCCGACAATGTGGGCTTCGGCCTCGAGCTTGCCGGCATGCCGGACGCCGAGCGCAAGGCGCGTGTCGGTGAACAGCTCGAACTCGTCAACCTGACGAAATGGGCGGGGCGCAAGGTCAACGAGCTTTCGGGCGGCATGCAACAGCGCGTCGGACTTGCCCGCGCCTTTGCCACCGGCGCGCCGATCCTTCTGATGGACGAGCCGTTCTCGGCACTCGACCCCTTGATCCGCACCCGTCTGCAGGACGAACTGCTCGAGTTCCAGCGGCGGCTGAAGAAGACGATCATCTTCGTCAGCCACGATCTCGACGAGGCCTTCCGCATCGGCAACCGCATTGCGATCATGGAAGGCGGGCGCATCATCCAGTGCGGCACGCCGCAGGATATCGTCAAGAATCCGGCCAACCAGTATGTCGCGGATTTCGTTCAGCACATGAACCCGATCACCATGCTGACCGCCAAGGACGTGATGCAGACCGGCGTACAGCGCGGCGCAACGGTTGCCGGCGTTACCGCCACCGCCAAGCCGACGACCCCACTCGTCGATATTCTCGACGCCATGTCCCGCCAGCCGGGCAGCATCGGCGTCGTCGACAACGGTTCGGTGGTCGGCACCATCGATGCCCAGGATATCGTTCAGGGATTGACGCGCCACCGCAGCAAAAGTTGACGAAACCGCTCAGCAAGCCAATAAAGGCCCGGGGCTCCGCTCCGGGCTTTTTGTTCCTGCATGTTTCCCTAAGTCGTAACCGACCGAAGCAACATGCAGTCCTTCAAAGTGCCGCTGCGACCTCTGCGCGTCTGATACGACGCGCGACGCCGTGATAGCATGACAGGGAGGTTGAAGACATGAGCGACAAGCCGAACGTACTGCGCGACACCGATGACGAGGCCCGCACCCTCGCCCGCACCCTTCTGCGGGGCGCCCGCAGCGGTTCGCTCGCCGCGATCGAACCGGAAAGCGGCGGCTTTCCCTTCGTCAGCCGCGTTCTCGTCGGCACGGATGTCGACGGCGTGCCGGTGATCCTGATCTCCAGGCTCTCGACCCACACCCAGGCACTGCTTGCCGACAACCGCGCCTCGTTGCTGACGGGCGAGCCCGGCAAAGGCGATCCACTGGCACATCCGCGTCTCACCGTGCAGTGCGCCGCCGAACAGGTCGGCCGCGACAGCGAAACCCACGCCCGCATCCGTGAGCGATTCGTTCGCCGTCACCCGAAGTCGAAGCTCTACGTGGATTTTCCCGACTTCGGCTTCTTCCGGCTGAAACCATTGCGCGCCAGCCTCAACGGCGGTTTCGGTCGCGCCTATGTCCTGACGGCGGAAGATCTGCTGATCGACACGCCCGCCATAGCCTCGCTCGCCGCCAAGGAAGCAAGCGCGATCGAGCATATGAATGCGGATCATTCGGACGCCGTGCAGCACTATGCCGTCAAACTCTGCAACGCTCCGCAAGGCAACTGGAAGATCGTTGGGATCGACGCTGCCGGCATCGATCTCGCCGATGGCGATCGGCTGAAGCGCCTTGAATTTTCCGTGCCAATCGAAGACAGTTCCAATTTACGGGCAATTTTGCGTGAACTTTACGGTTAATCGCAAAAGACCTACCCCCATTTCTTGCAGTGGGTGGTTGCCCTTTTATGCGTCACGACTAATTATCGTGCTTCGTCAACCATAACTACGTGTGATGTAATTTTCGCATGGAGCACGCAATGCAGCCACTTTCGCCTGAAAAACACGATGAAGCCGAGGTAGCAGCCGGTTTCCTCTCGGCCATGGCAAACCCTAAGCGCCTTCTCATTCTCGATTCCCTCGTCAAGGAAGAGATGGCGGTCGGCGCATTGGCCAACAAGGTTGGGCTGAGCCAGTCGGCTCTCTCCCAGCATCTCTCGAAGCTCCGTGCCCAGAATCTCGTCAGCACCCGCCGCGATGCGCAGACCATCTATTATTCGAGCTCATCCGACGCAGTGATGCGGATTCTAGGCACGCTCAACGAAATCTACGGCGACGAACCCAACGCCACCGCAGAAAAGACTATGGTCCGCAAGTCGGCCTGATATTCGGTTCGCTCTGCGGACCCGTTCGAACAGCCCCACACGAGAAATCGCGCGGGGCTTATTCTTTTCCAAGGAATCGCAACGAGCCCGTGACGGGCGGCTTGCCTCACCTCCGCCGTTTACCGGGCCTTGAGACTTCCACGGCACCATGCGCCCGACAGATCAGCCTGAAAAGCGGACATTAGGGTATGCGTGACAGGGTCCGTTGGGGCATTGCCGGTACCGGCACAATCGCGAACAGCTTCGCAGCGGATTTGCGGTTCGCGGGTAATGCCACGCTTGCCGCCGTTTCCTCCCGCAGTGCCGAGAGGGCGCATGCTTTCGCCACGCATTATGGCGGCATCCGCAGCTATCACGATATCCAGGCCCTGGCGGAAGCACCGGACATCGATGCCATCTACATCGCCTCACCCAATGCGGTGCACCGCGAGCATGCCGCCTTGGCCCTTGCTGCCGGCAAGGCCGTGCTGGTCGAGAAGCCGCTGACCACATGCGTCGCTGATGCGCGCGTCCTCGCGGAAGCTGCCGCTGCCAGCGGCGCCTTCGCGATGGAAGCGCTGTGGACCTGCTTCCTGCCGGCGATCGCCGAGCTTCGCATGCTCCTTCGCGAAGAGAGGCTTGGCACCATCAGGCGCGTCCGGGCGGAACTCGCCTATGAAAAGCCGTTCGATGCCGGCAGCCGCTTCTTCGATCCGACGCTGGGCGGTGGTTCGCTGCTCGATCTCGGCATCTATCCGATCGCGCTCTGCCTGAACCTCTTCGGCCACCCGAAGTCGATTGTCGGTACCTGGAGAAGCGCGCCGACCGGCGTTGATGTCTCGGCAGACGTTCGTCTGGATTACACCGCTTTCGATGCCGAACTCCGCTGCGGATTTGATCGAAGCGGCGACAATCGCTTCGTCATCAAAGGCGACCGCGGCACACTTGCCATTGACGCGCCGTTCCTGAAGGCAAACCGCCTGTTCGTCGGCACCACCGCCCCGGCGCGCAGGCTGCTGGCATCGACAGGGCAAACCCTTTTCAAGGTCGCTCGGCGGATCCCGCTACCCGGTCTCGAACGCTTCGACCATGCATTTCCCGGCAACGGCCTGCAATTCGAGATCGAGGCCGCCAGCGCGGCCATTCTGCAGGGTCGGCGTGAGCATCCGCTGATGCCGCTTTCGCACAGCATCAAAGCTCTGGAAATCATCGAGACGATCCGCGCCAAGGCACCCCTGGCCTGAACCTTCTGCCCGACACGCCGGCGACCGCCCTTCGGAAAAGTTTCGGAGCGTCCTTTGTGCGTTCACCGGAACGCACGGCGCCCTAGAGATCGAGCGGACGATAGTCCCTCCAGCCGCTGTTGAGCGCGAGCACGACCTCGGTCAGATGCCGCGCCGTCGCGCCGGAGAAAAACGGTGTTTCGCCGCACTTGATCGCGTCGGCCTGGACTGCGATCCCCCGCACGAAATCGATCTGCGACGGAAAGGCCGGAAGGGCGGGCCCGGACGACGCCTTGGCGTAGCGCACCTTCGTTCCGGGATAGAGCCGGACAGGCAATTTGCGCCCCATTTTCCATTCCAGCCAGTCGAGCCCGCGATGCACAAGCGAGCGCCTGGCGCCGAAGGCCTCCACATGAACGGGCGAACGATTGTCCCAGAGGTCGCGAACGACGATAGTTCCCTTGTCGCCGATGATCGTCAACGACCGGTCGCGTGGCGCCGCCAGGCCGCAGGTGACGCGCGCCGTCACGCCGGAGTGGAAGGTGAGACACCCCACCGAGAAATCAGGACCGAGCGCCAGCGTCTCGGTTCCGGGGCCCTTGTCCGGAAAGGTCAGAGCGGAAACGGCGCTGACCTCGGCGACCGGTCCGAAGAGCGAGACGAGCCAGCTTGCGGCATAGCCTGCATGCTCGAGCGTGCAGCCAACCTCGAATTCGTGCACGCCCGGCCAACGGGCGCCTGAGCGGCTGCGCCAGGCGCGCCAGTTCGCCTTGAAGACCGGGCCATCCTCCATCTCGGCATAGACCAGCCGCGGCTTGCCTATGGTCCCGGCTGCAAGCAGGTCCGCACAGAGCGCCTGCGCATCGCTGAGGCCATTGGCAGGCGCGCCGGCAAGCACGAGTGCACGCTCGCGGGCAAGCTCCACCAGTTCGCTCGCCTCCTCGACCGTCATTGCCAGCGGCTTCTCGCAATAGACATGCTTGCCGGCGGAGAGAGCGGCGTAGTTGATGCTGTAATGGCTTTCCGGCGTCGTCAGATTGACGATGATCGAGACGGCGGGATCGGCGAGCGCCGCATTCAGCGAAGCATAGGCCGAAACTTTCCAGTAGCGCACAAAGGCATCGAGACGCTCCGCATCGCGATCCCAGACGCCGACGAGCCGGAGCTGCGGATGATTGGCAAGCGTCGTCATGTAATAGTCGGCGACGAAGCCGGTTCCGACGAAGGCTATTCCGGTCACGCTTTCACTCTCCTAGCGCGCATCGGCGAGGAACGACGCGACATAGACGAGCGGCGCATTCCAGTTGATGGCGATTTCATTGGATCCATAGGCTTCGATATCATCGGCATAGCAGGTCTGCGGCGCGCAGCCCTTCAAGCGCTGCCGTGCGACGTCATCGACAAGGGTGGAGTTGGGGCCGCCGGCGAGAGAGCCAGCCGGCGGGTTCGGCAGCTGCGGGTCGCGCTGGTGCGCGTACCAGCGACTGTGCTGGTTCTTGGCCGCGCGCGTGCCGTAGCCGGTGATATAGGCTAGGGCCAACGCATTGCGGCCGAGAATGTAATCCATGCCCTCGCGCGCACCGTCGAGAAAGGCCTTCTCGCCGGAGAGATCGAAAGCGGCCGCGAGCACGATGATGTTCTGCAGCATCAGCTGGTTCGATCCCCAGCCGTAACGCCGGTCCTCGGGTCGGTAGACGACACCGAAAGGCTCTGTCTGTTGCAGCGACAGGAAGTGGCGCGCTGCCGAAAGCACCGAGTTCCTGATCGCGTCACGGTCGCCGTCCGGCAACCGGGTGCCATAAAGGGCCAGTTGCAGCCGTGCAAAGCCTGCGACGTTGCGCCAGTCGAAGGCGCCGCCGGGAGAAAGCGTATCGGCCGCCCAAAGCGGCGACGCCCGCAGCACGTCGAGATAGGCGTCGTCACCGGTCGTCAGATAGAGCTCGGCCGCCGCCCAGAAGAACTCGTCAGAAATGCTGTCGTCGTCGTAGTCGCCGCCGCCGGCAAGTCCGTCCGATCTTGGCGCGAAGAGTGTCGGATTGGCATTGGCCGCCACCCAGGCCTTGCGTGCGGCCGCAAGCAACCGCGCCGAGAACGTCGGATCCGGACCGGCGAAAAGCCGGGCGCCCTGAGCCGCGACGGCTGCGACGTCGAGCGTTGCGGCAGTCGACGGACGGTGAAGCGCCCGCGGCTGCGGGTCGTCGCCGGGCAGCATCGGCACCGCGGTCCAGGCGATGTCATGGACCTTGTGGTGCACCATTCCCGCGAGCGGCTGGCCATCCGGCACCATCATGCGCAACAGGAACTCGAGCTCCCACCGCGCCTCGTCGAGAATGTCGGGCATGCCGTTGCCGTTTTCGGGAATGCGCGAGAGACCGTCGTGGGTCACCGGGGACCCCGTGGCATAGACGCGGCCGCGCTCGTAGGCGGCAAGCAGTTGCGCCGCCGACAAAGCGCCGGTCACGGCGTATTTGCCGTGGTCGCCGGCGTCGTACCAGCCGCCGGAAACGTCCAGCCGATAGGAACAGGACCAGCCGCCGTAGAGCGCTTCGGCTCGCTTGCCATTGAGGCATGCGACCGCCTTGTCGCCCTGGTTCGGCGCCACGCCTATATGGCCGGCAGAGCGGGCGTAGGCCTTGCCGGCAATCGCCGCCTTGATCTCGACGCCGCTTCGCTGCGGATAGAACCAGGACAGGGCATCGACGCGCAGGCGGTGATAGAGATCATCGCCGATCGAAAAACGATCGCTCGCCCAGTCGCCGGCCACCAGACGATAGCCGTCTCCAGCCGTTGCGAAGAATGAGAAATCCGCGACCTGGGTTTCGACGCCCGCCATCGGATCGAATCCGCTTGGTTGTGTCCGGCCCTTGCCGACGACGTCGCCCTTGGCATCGAGCAACTGGAAATCCATCGGCCGCTTCGTATTGGCAACGACGGTCGCGCGCTTCGGTCCGCTGATGAAGTAGCCGAACTGGTTGACGCGAATGGCAGGTCCCTTGGTCGCTCGCCTTGCCATCGGCAGGACGGCGCCGGTCACGACCAACGATACGTCGTCAAGACAGAGGCGGCCGGCCACTCCACCCCCGAGCGGCATCACAAACTGCGCCTCTTCCGGTACTCTTGCCTCAAAGTCGACCGGGAACGAGGTGCCACCGGGTGACCCCGGCATCGTAAATTCGGCAACGGCAGTCCAGGGATCTGCAGCTCGCTGAACTCTTGCCAGGATCGCGCGCGCCGGCTGGGCGATAACTTTAGCCGAGAGGCGATAGACATGTCCCGGCACCAGCTTCAATCCATTGACGCCGATGATCTGGCTCCAGACCTCTCCTCCGCCCCGGGTCTCGACACAGAGCTGCCCGCTCTCTCGCTCGAGCGTCAATCCGTCGCTCGCCCAGAACGCGTCCTGCCCCTTTTCGAAGCGACCGTCGGCGATCAGTTCGGCAGCAGCAGCCGGGGCAGGCAGGAAGAGCGCGGCAATTGCCGCGTGTACTATCCCGAACCGAGACACGTCCAAGCTCCCAAGTGGCTCAGCCGGGCCGCAGGCGCGAAGACCCATTCACAGGCGGCCATGGACCCGGCAAGGCATGGCAACGCAGCGTTGACGCAAACAAGTTAAGCTAGAGAAAATATCCAGCCCCGAGACAAAAATTCGCCACCCCGAAGGCTCTCTGTGGGGGGCTTCCAAGGCTTGACGCCTCCCGGGGCGCTGATAGTTTGACCAAAGGGTAAAAAATGCGGGCGGCGAGCGCCTGACGAAAAACGGACCGAGGAGAACTGGAATGTCGAACCGTCTCAACACCCCGAACGATCTGCGCGCCTTCTGGATGCCGTTCACCGCGAACCGGCAGTTCAAGAAGGAACCGCGCCTGTTCGTCGGCGCCAAGGATATGTACTACACGACCCATGACGGTCGTACGGTTCTGGACGGGACGGCGGGTCTGTGGTGCGTAAACGCCGGCCATTGTCGCCCGAAGATTACCGAGGCGATTCGCGAACAGGCGGGCGAGCTCGATTATGCGCCGGCCTTCCAGCTCGGCCATCCCAAGGCCTTCGAGCTTGCGAACCGCCTGGTCGACATCGCGCCTGAAGGCATGAACCACGTCCTCTACACCAATTCCGGCTCGGAATCGGTCGATACGGCGCTGAAGGTGGCGCTCGCCTATCACCGCGCCAAGGGCGACGGCTCGCGCTTCCGGCTGATCGGCCGCGAGCGCGGCTATCACGGCGTCAACTTCGGTGGCGTCTCGGTCGGCGGCATCGTCTCCAACCGCAAGATGTTCGGTACGCTGCTGACCGGCGTCGACCACATGCCGCACACCCATCTGCCGGCGCAGAATTCCTTTACCCGCGGCGAGCCGGAACATGGCGGCGACATCGCCACCGAGCTCGAGCGCATCGTGACCCTGCATGACGCCTCCACCATCGCCGCCGTGATCGTCGAGCCGGTGGCCGGCTCCACCGGCGTGCTGATCCCACCGAAGGGCTACCTGCAGAAGCTCCGCGACATCTGCACCAAGCACGGCATCCTGTTGATCTTCGATGAAGTCATCACCGGTTTCGGCCGCCTCGGCACGCCTTTTGCCGCACAGTATTTCGACGTGAAGCCCGACATCATCACCACTGCCAAGGGCCTGACCAACGGCGTCATCCCGATGGGCGCGGTCTTCGTCACCTCCGAGATCCATGATGCCTTCATGAACGGTCCGGAGCACATGATCGAGTTCTTCCACGGTTACACCTATTCCGGTAACCCGATCGCCTCGGCCGCCGCCCTCGGCACGCTCGATACCTACAAGGAAGAAGGCTTGCTGACGCGCGCTGCCGAGCTCGCCCCCTACTGGGAAGACGGGCTGCACTCGCTGAGAGATTGCCCAAATGTCATCGACATCCGCAATCTCGGCCTGATCGGTGCGATCGAGCTCCAGCCGATCGCGGGCGAGCCGACCAAGCGCGCCTTCTCCGCCTTCCTGAAGGCCTATGAGAGCGGCCTGCTGATCCGCACCACCGGCGATATCATCGCGCTGTCGCCGCCGCTGATCATCAGCAAGACCCAGATCGACGAGCTGTTCGGCAAGCTGCGCGCCGTTCTCAACAACAACATCTGATCCGGCCTCGCGCCGACCATCAATGACCCTTTCCCCGGCGACGGGGAGAGGGTTACTCTTATCTGCCACGCGGAGCCGAAGCACGGTCGCTACGGAAGCCAGACCGGTGGCTCGATGCACACAAGAACTGGAGTTGCCCCATGTCCGAAGCGCTGGAACGCTATATCGATCAGGGCGTCGGACGCGAACCGGCCGATATCGTTTTGAAGGGCGGGCGCTTCTTCGATCTCGTGACCGGCGAGCTGGTCGCCTCCGACATTGCGATCTCCGGCGACCGCATCGTCGGCACCTTCGGGAGCTACGAGGGGCGCGAGGAGATCGACATCACCGGCCGCATCGTCGTACCCGGCTTCATCGACACGCATCTGCACATCGAATCCTCGCTCGTCACGCCGCACGAGTTCGACCGCTGCGTCCTGCCGCTCGGCATCACCACCGTCGTCTGCGATCCGCACGAAATTGCCAACGTGCTCGGCACCGAGGGCATTCAGTTCTTCCTGGATTCGGCCCAGGAAACGATCATGGATATCCGTGTCCAGCTCTCCTCCTGCGTGCCGGCAACGCACCTGGAAACGTCGGGCGCCGACCTGCCGATCGAAAGGCTCCTGCCCTTCCGCCATCATCCCAAGGTCATCGGCCTCGCCGAGTTCATGAACTTCCCCGGCGTCGTCCACAAGGATCCCGTCTGTCTCGCCAAGCTTGACGCCTTCCAGAACGGCCATATCGATGGCCACGCGCCGTTGCTCTCCGGCAAGGATCTGAACGGCTATCTCGCCGCCGGCATCCGCACCGACCACGAATGCACCAGTGCCGAAGAAGCCATGGAGAAGATCCGCAAGGGCATGCACATCCTCGTGCGCGAGGGTTCGGTCTCGAAGGACCTCAATGCGCTGATGCCGATCATCACCGAACGCCTGTCACCGCATCTGGCACTCTGCACCGACGATCGCAATCCGCTCGATATCGCCGAGCAGGGCCATCTCGACCACATGATCCGCACGGCCATCGCCGCCGGCGTCGAGCCGCTGGCGATCTATCGCGCCGCCTCGATCTCGGCCGCCCGCGCCTTCGGGCTCTCCGACCGCGGCCTTGTCGCCCCCGGCTGGCGCGCGGATCTCGTGGTCGTCGACAGCCTGGAAAACTGCAAAGCCGAGATGGTGTTCTCAGGCGGAAGGCGCGTCACGGACGCGCTCTTTGCCACTCGCAATCCGGTTGCGCCCGTTGGGCTCGACAGCGTCAAGGCCGGCCAGGTTCATGCCAGCGCCTTCGGCATCCCCGTGACCGATGGCGACAGTTCGGTCATCGGCGTGCTCCCCGGCAAGATCATCACCGAACACCGCCGCTACCGCCTGCCGGCCGTCGGCAACCAGACCGGCATCGACCTCGGTCGCGACATCATCAAGGTGGCCGTCATCGAACGCCACGGCGTCAACGGCAATCACGCCAACGGCTTCGTCCAGGGTTTCGGGCTGAAGAAGGGCGCAATCGCCTCGACCGTCGGCCATGACAGCCACAATATCTGCGTCGTCGGCGTCAACGACGAGGACATGGCGATCGCCGCCAACCGGCTCGGCGAAATCAAGGGCGGTTTCGTCGTCGTCGAAGACGGCAAGGTGACCGGCGAGATCGCGCTGCCGGTCGCGGGCCTGATGAGCCTGGAGCCCTACGAGTCCGTGCGCGATACCCTGCACCACCTGAGACACGCCGCCTTCGCGCTCGGAGCCACGCTGGAAGAGCCCTTCCTGCAGCTCGCCTTCCTGCCGCTGCCGGTCATCCCGCACCTGAAGATCTCCGACCGCGGGCTGGTCGACGTCGACAAGTTCATGCTGATCGGCTGAGGCCCGCCTCTGGCCGCTGGAGCGCTCAATTGTCCGCCGCGGCGGGCGCCAGCTCCTTGCGGAAATAGACGACCCGCTCCGTCTCTTCGAAGCCGAGCGCCATGTGCAGGCTCTGGCTCCTGAGATTGTCGGTCGCCGTGTCGGAGGCAAGCTCCTGGCATCCCTGGCTCGTCGCCCAGCGTTCCACCGCGGTGATCAGCGCACGCGCCACGCCACGGCGGCGATACCGAGGCAACACGTAAATCCCTTCGAGAAAGGCCACGGGCGAGGTTTGGCAGCCGTTGACATAGTCCCTGCGGATCGACGCCTCGGCAAAGCCCGCGGCGACCCCCGCCTCGTCCTCGCATAGGAACGACGCATAGCGATCGCGTTCGGCAAGGGAGGATTCGACCTCGGCGCGATGCTCCGCTTCCGGCGTATCTGGCCAGAGTGCCAGACGCATCTCGATCCAGCGGCCGATGGTTTCACCATCCATCAACAAGACGCGCATCAGAATTTCCCTGAGAAGGCCGACAATCCGGAGAGCTGAATGCTACCGGCTTCGAGGCGCGCCGGATATCCGGGCAAATCCAGGGGGTGCACCGGAGCGGGCGGCAGGAACACCTGCGGCTCGCGAGTGAGGTTGAAGACGAAGAGCAGGCGCTCGCCGTCCTTTTCGCGAACGAAGGCCAAGAGGTCGCTGTTCGTGTCGAGGAAACGCATCGCGCCATCACGCAATACCGGTTGTGCATTGCGGAAAGCGAGCGTCGCCCGGTAGTGGTCGAGGGTCGTATCCACGCCCGCGGCCATCGCGTCCACGGCCAAGCGGCGGTGTTCAGCCGGCACCGGCAGCCAGGGCTTGCCAGCGGAGAAGCCGGCATTGGCCGCAGCCTCTTCCCAGACCATCGGCGTGCGGCACCCGTCGCGGCCCTTGTAGGACGGCCAGAAGCGGATGCCATAGGGATCGCGCAGGTCCTCGAAGGCAAGCGCCGCCTCCGGAAGCCCCAGTTCTTCGCCCTGATAGAGACAGATCGACCCGCGCAGGCTGGAAAGCAGCGTGATCGCCAGCCGCGCCACCCTCTCCCGCTCGGCCTCGTTCCGGGCGAAGCGGCTGACATGGCGCGTCACGTCATGGTTGGAAAAGGCCCAGCAGACCCAGCCGTCGGTGACCACCTTCTGGAAATTCTCGACGCAGCGGCGGATATGCCGCGCTGTAAAGTCCGGACCGAGCAGATCGAAGGTGTAGCACATGTTGAGCTTGTCGCCGCCGCCGGTATAGGCGGCTACGGTCTTCAGCGAGCGGGCGCCATCACCGACTTCGCCGACGGTCATGCGCCCCTCGTAACGGTCGAGCAGCGCCCGGAAGCGCTGGAGGAAGGCGATGTTTTCGGGCTGGCTCTTGTCGTGGAGATGGTCCTGCATGCCGTAGGGGTTTACGTCAGGCGCATCGTTGCTGGTTGCGTCCGGATCGGGAACGAGCGGCGGGTTGTCCCTGAGATGCCGGTCGTGAAAATAGAAGTTGACGGTATCGAGGCGGAAGCCGTCGACGCCGCGATCGAGCCAGAAGCGGGCGGCATCGAGCACGGCATCCTGGACTGCGGGATTGTGGAAGTTGAGGTCTGGCTGCGAGCCGAGGAAGTTGTGCATGTAGTATTGCTTGCGCACCCCGTCCCATTCCCAGGCCGGCCCGCCGAAGATCGACAGCCAGTTGTTGGGCGCCGTGCCGTCCGGCTTCGGATCGGCCCAGACATACCAATCGGCCTTCGGATTCGTCCGGTCCGAGCGGCTTTCGATGAACCAGGGATGGCGATCGGACGTATGCGAGATAACCTGATCGATGATGACCTTGAGGCCGAGACGATGGGCCTCGCCAAGCATCTCGTCGAAATCGGCGAGCGTCCCGAACATCGGGTCGACGTCGCAATAGTCCGATACGTCGTAGCCCATGTCGGCCTGCGGTGAGGTGAAGAACGGCGACAGCCAGATCGCGTCGACGCCGAGCGAGGCGATATGCGCCAGCCGTCGGGTGACGCCCTTCAGATCGCCGATGCCGTCGTCGTCGGTATCCTGGAAGGAGCGCGGATAGACCTGGTAGATCACCGCGCCGCGCCACCAATCGTCACCCGATACCTGCCGAGACGTCATGAATGCCCCCTTGAAGACGGTCCGCCCGCAAAGGTGTAGCGTTGCTCGGCGGATCAGTAAACGCCGTCTTCCATCGTCACGTACGCCACCGGAAACAATCTCTTGCCGAGAGCGGCGGAGCCCCTTATCCCGTCTCAGGCGAAATCTTGCGAGGAGGAAAGCCGTTGGCCGGGAAGATGCTTGCGATCGGGGAGTGCATGGTCGAGCTCATGCAGGCGGAAGGCGGGCTGCTGCGCAAAGGCTATGCCGGCGACACCTTCAACGCCGCCTACTATGCGCGGCTGTTCATGCCCGCCGACTGGACCGTCGCCTATTGCTCCGCCGTGGGCACCGATACCGTCTCGGACGAGATGCTAGCCTTCATGGCGGAAAAAGGGATCGACACTTCTGCCGTGCGCCGGATCGAGAACCGTTCGGCCGGGCTCTACATGATCCACCTGAAGGACGGCGAGCGCAGCTTCTCCTACTGGCGCTCGCACTCGGCCGCCAAGCTGCTGGCCGACGATGCCGATCATCTGCGGCGCGCGATCGAGACCTCCGACCTCATCCTCTATTCCGGCATCACCCTGGCGATCCTTGCTCCCGATGCGGGGGAGACGCTGCTTTCGGAGCTGCGTCGCGCGAAAGCCGCCGGCAAGCTGGTGGTCTTCGACCCCAATATTCGCCCGCGGCTTTGGGACGACGCCGAACGCATGCGCCGGACGCTGACCGATGGCGCCCGCGCGGCAAGCCTCGTCATGCCGAGTTTCGACGACGAGGTCACCCATTTCGGCGACGCCTCGATCGAAGCGACGATCGCGCGTTACAAGGGCCTCGGCGCCGCCAATGTCGTCGTGAAAGATGGCGAGAAGGGCGTGACGCTCGCCTTCGGGGATGCCCCCCTCCAGCACGTGCCCGCAATGCCGGTCGAACATGTCGTCGACACGACCAGCGCCGGCGACAGTTTCAACGGTGCCTTCGTCGCCCGCCTGGTCGCCGGTGCTCAATCGGCCGAGGCCGCCGCCTTTGCAGCAAGCGTTGCCGCCGGTGTTATCGGCCATCATGGGGCGCTCGTCCCCAAGGAAAAGCTGCCTGTCGCTTGAGCGGCAGGATCGCTTTCAGCTTTGCTTTGGTCACGCAATTCCGGACGGAAAACCGCTTCGCACTTTTCCTGGAACTGCTTGCCTGTCTTCCGCAGTTCCGAACGGAAAACCGCTTCGCACTTTTCCTGGAACTGCTTTAACGCCGCTTTTTCGCCTTCGATTCGTAGGGGTTGTCACCCGAGCGGAAATGCATGCGGATCGGCACGCCCGGCAGGTCGAAATCGTTGCGCAGACCGTTGATCAGGTAGCGCACGTAAGATTCCGGCAGCGCGTCGGGGCGCGTGCAGGAGATCATGAAGCCCGGCGGGCGGGCCTTCACCTGCGTCATGTATTTGAGCTTCAGGCGGCGGCCGGACACGGCCGGTGGCGGATGCTGGATCTGCTGCGATTCCAGCCAGCGGTTGAGCCGCGCGGTGGAGATGCGGCGGTTCCAGGTCCTGTCCGTCTCGATGATCGCCTGCATCAGCCGATCGAGGCCATAGCCGGTGTGGCCGGAAATCGGCACGGCGCGGATGCCGCGTGCCTGCGGCAGCAGCCGCTCGGTCTTTTCACGAAGGTCGGCAAGCACCGCCTGCCAGTCCTCGACTAGGTCCCACTTGTTGAAGGCGAGCACTGCCGCCCTGCCCTCGCGCAGCACGAGATCGACGATCTGCAGATCCTGCTTTTCGAAAGGGATGGTCGCGTCGAAGACGATGACGACCGTTTCGGCAAAGCGGATCGCGCGCAGCGCATCGGCGACCGAGAGCTTTTCCAGCTTCTCCTGCACCTTGGCCTTGCGGCGCATGCCGGCCGTGTCGAACATCTTGATGGTGCGGCCGCGCCATTCCCATTCGACCGAAATGGAATCGCGGGTAATGCCGGCTTCCGGCCCGGTCAAAAGCCTGTCCTCGCCGAGGAAGCGGTTGATCAGCGTCGACTTGCCGGCATTCGGACGGCCGACGATCGCCACGCGCAAGGGCTTCGTCTCGTCATAGGCCGGCTCGGCCTCCTCGTCCTCGGCCCCCTCCCCGGCACCGGCTGGACGGATATCGACGTCGGTCTCCGCCACGTCTTCCCTGGGCGGGAAGGCTCTCTCTTCCCCGAGCGCGGCGACAATGGCGTCGCGCAGGTCGAGCATGCCTTCGCCATGCTCGGCCGAAATCGGGCAAGGATCGCCGAGGCCTAGCGTGAAAGCGTCGTAATATCCGCCGTCGGAGCCGCGCGCCTCGGACTTGTTGGCGACGACAATGACGGGCTTGCCACGACGGCGCAGCATCTCGGCCAATGTCTCGTCGGCCGGCGTCAAGCCGGCCTTGGCGTCGATCAGGAACAGCGTGAGATCGGCCTCGTCGATCGCGGCTTCCGTCTGCGCCCACATGCGCCCCTGCAGGCTGTCGGGCGGCGACTGTTCGAGCCCGGCGGTGTCGATGATGCGGAACTTGAGGTCGATCAGCTTGGCGTCGCCCGGCCGACGGTCGCGGGTAACGCCTGGCGTATCGTCGACAAGCGCCAGCTTCTTGCCGACCAGACGGTTGAACAAGGTGGACTTGCCGACATTGGGACGCCCGATGATGGCGACGGTGAAGCTCATGGATCTATCCGTTTCCGCTTGGAGCGCGGCAGCCGATTTGGGCGGGCCGCGCTCGTAATTTCGTTCTCCGCCGCATTGAGGCGGCGCCGGAGCGTTCCTCAGGGGAACCGCTCCGTCTGATTCCTCGTGCAATTCCAGGCGCAAAACCGCTGCGCACTTTTGCTGGAACTGCTTTAAATGCTTTAGCGCACAACCCCAAGATCGAGATCGATTTTGGGATCATGCGCTGATTCGAAAGGGTCGTGCACCCTGTGCCCGTCCACATGGCGGATGGGCGAAACGTCAGGCCTTGCCGCTGGCGGTGATCACGTCGAGCAGCATCTGGGCGCGGCCGGCGACGTTGCGCGGGCTCTGCTGATCGTCGACGATCTGCTGAAACCAGGTCTTTGCCTTGGCGTAATCACCGGCCTTGTAGGCCGCAAGCCCGAGCGCTTCGCGCGCCGAATGACGCATGTTGTTCTGCGGCGTCGCGAGTTGCTCGACTTCGGCCGAAACCTGGTCGTAGCTGCCGACGTCAACCAGCAGATAGGCGGCACGCAGCCGCGCCGCGTCCTGGATGGCCGCCGGTACGCTGCCGTCCCTGCCAATCGCCGAGAATGCCTTTACCGCCGCATCGGTGTCGCCCTTCTGGGCCTGAAGCGTCGCCGCGCGCAGGCGCGCCAGCACCGGATAGGCGCCGTAGCCGTCCTTCTCCAGCGCGTTCAAGGCAGCAAGCGCCTCGTCCGTCTTGTTTTCCTTGGCGAGATTGAGCGCCTGCAGGAAGGCGTCGCCCGACTTCGACGAGGCCCCCTCCTGCCAGTAGTCGAATCCGACCTTGCCGATGGTTCCGAGGACAATGAGCACGGCGATCCCGACGATGACACCGCCGAAACGCGCCCAGATATTCTTCATCTGGTCGGAACGCAGTTCCTCATTGACCTCGCGGATAAAGCTGTCGTCTTGGTTCGCCATCTACTGCCCCGGCCTTGCCTGCCCACTGATGCGCCATCCCGACCGTCATCGACGGGAACAGCGCACGATCTCAAACTGTTCGAGCACGCGCGATGCGTTCTTGCCCACGCACCGCGCTCTCATGGATTTTGCGCCTTCTACCCGATTTTGCGGCGCTTGTAAGGGGGCCGACGTGATTTAGCCCATCACCACCGGCGCGACGCCGATCAACCACTCGTGAAACTTCCAGGTAAACAGCACATAGCCGACGAGGCCGATGACGATTGCCAACACGTCGTTCGTCGATGACTTGAACACCGGCAGCACGCGCTCCCCTGCCCGCTCGCGGCGCTTCAGCGAGATGCGCAGGATCACGCCCCAGGCGAGAAACGAACCGAACAGCAGGACGGAAGATGTCTCGCCGTTGGCGAGCAGATGCGCGAAGGCCCAGAGCTTGATCGACAGGATCTGCGGATGCTTCAACGCCACCGCAATGCGGCCCGCCGGCAGGAAGCCTGCAGCCAGGGAGACAAATGCGAAAAGCATCAGCAGAAGCGCAATGTGGCGCAGGAACACCGGCGGATCGTAGAGCATGCCCGTTTCACTGCGGGCCTGGCCGAAGCCATAGATGATCAGACAGAGGCCGATGAGACTGAGGAGCGCATAAATCCCCATCCAGGTTCCCTTGCCGCGGCTCTCGATGACGCTAGCCCGCAAACCGGGCGCAACCACGCGGATGAGATGCATGCCGAGAAAGATGATGATGCCGAGAACGAGTATCGCCATGGGGCCACCGCTTTGTTCGAGATATCGGACCAAGACAGCGTCCGCGTGCCGGGCAGGCGCGCTTGAGTCGCTGTAGCTCTTTGATTTTTTATGCCATTCGCCCTTGGACCGATTCTGGCCCGGGTGGCTATGGAGTAGCCTTGATGGCGTCCTTTTTCCAGCCCGATCAAAGGATTGCCGCAATTTCGAACCATCTGCGACGAAAATTTCCTCGCTGCAGTTGATCATGATTCGTATATCTCTCGCCTTTTCCCTTGCCATGGTACCTGCGCTTGCGCGCTCCGAACCGGCGACGCCGGCCACCGTCCCCACCGCTGACCTGCAGCTCGTCATCGTCTCTTTCGACGGCGCCCATGACAATGCGCTTTGGGAAAAGAGCCTGGCGATGGCGAAGCACACCGGCGCGCATTTCACCTATTTTCTCTCCTGCACCTTCCTGATGACCAGGGCCGACGGCAAGGAGATCTATAGGCCGCCGGGCCAGAAGCCCGGCCGCTCGAATGTCGGCTTCGCCCAGAGCCGCGAGGAGATTGCGGTTCGCGCCGGTCATATCTGGCAGGCCCATCTCGATGGCCACGATATCGCCAGCCACGCCTGCGGCCATTTCGACGGCAAGGGCTGGAGCAAGGCCGACTGGCAGAGCGAATTCGCGACCTTCAACACTGCGCTCCGCGACGCCTGGAAGAAGGCGGAGAGGCCAGAGGCGGAGCCCGAGGGCTGGGCCGAGTTCGCCAAGGCCGACGTCAAGGGTTTCCGTGCTCCCTATCTCTCGCTGAGCGACGGTCTGCTGCCGGCCCTGAAGGAAACGGGCTTCACCTATGACGCCAGCCTGGTGACCAAGGGACCGGGCTGGCCGACGGCCAAGGACGGGTTGCCGCGCTTCGGCTTGCCGCTGATCCCCGAGGGACCGTCACAGCGCCCGGTCATCGGCATGGACTACAATCTCTTCGTCCGCCACTCCATGGGTATCGAGAACAAGAAGGACAGCGCGCGCTTCGAGGAGCGCACCTACGAGGCCTACAGGAAAGCCTTCGACCGCGAATATGGCGGCGACCGAATTCCCCTGCAGCTCGGCTTCCATTTCGTCGAGATGAACGGCGGCGCCTATTGGCGCGCCCTCGATCGTTTGCTGACGGAAGTCTGTGGAAAGTCCGACGTTGCCTGTGTCAGTTATGCCCAGGCCTTGCCGATGATCGAGCAGGCAAAAAAGAAGGCGGATCGCTCCGCCTTCTAACTTGGGACATATCGCTCACTCGGTTCCATAGCCTCAGCCGATATGCAGCGCGGGACTGAGCGCGCCGCGCGACTCGCTGTCACGCGACACGCTCCGAGCACGAGTCAGAGCGCCAACTCTTCCCTTCCGCCGGCCTCGATGAACTGCTGATCGATCTGCGGCAGCGGCTCCTCTTCGATTGCCGCTTCGAAGGCGCGCAGGCGCTTATAGATGGAAATCAGCTCGATGACGGTCGGCCAAGAATTGACGAGGTACTGGAACGAGCTCGTCACCTGCGAGAACGCACCCTGGATCTGCTGAAAAAGCCCATAGGTGATTGTCGCTCCCACAATTGCCGGAACCATCAGGAAAAGCGGAAAGATGTTATCCGTCTGCAGATAGAAATATCGCGCAACGTTGAAATACATATAATGAAAATAGAGGCGGAAATAGTTCTTCCGCACATTACTGAATAGTTCCGTGACGGTCGGGGGGAGCGCACGGTCCGGGTGATCTTCGCCGTAGACGAGTTCCTTGCGGTAAGCAGCCTCGACGCGCTGGTTGCGGAATTCGAGCCCCGGCAGCTTTACGCCGACCACGGCAAGCAGCACCGTGCCGAAAAGCGACCAGAAAATCGCCGCCAACACGAGGGGATAGGGCACGGCGCCGACGATCGGCAGTTCCTTGACGTTGGCCGAAAGTGCGTGCAGCACCGGCAAAAAGGCGATCAAAGTCATGAGCGAATCGATCAGCCGGACGCCCAACCCTTCGACGGTGGTTGCGAAGCGCATCGTATCTTCCTGGATACGCTGGGAGGCACCCTCGATATGGCGGACCTTTGACCACTTCGCATAGTAGTAGTCGTTCATCGCGTTTCGCCAGCGGAACAGGTAGTGGCTGGTGAAAAAGCTGATCAGCACCGCCGAAACGATATAAACGCTGGCCAGTTCGAAGAATATGAGCGCGTAACCGTATATTTCCGAGGCCTGTACCGTGTTCGGTGCTTTCAGCGCCTCGACGATCCTATCGAACGTAGGGCGGCGCCAGTTGTTGAGCGCAACACTGATGTCGACGGAGAAATAGACAGTAAAAACGATAAATGCCGATCCCCAGACGGACCATTTCCGCCACGGATTATCGGCGGCGTAAAACTGCCAGAACAGGCAGAACAGCGCCATGCTCGAAGTGAAATATATGTAGAACCAAACTGACGCCGTCGTGAAGAAATGCCCAAGACCGATGGGCGCCTCGCCTGCCAAGGGCGGCAGACCGAACACCGCTCCCATTTGCTCGCCGGCGGTGTACCAGAAGGCGACCAGAAATAGCGACCACAGAACAACGGAAGGGAAGAACAGCTTCGGCTTCGGAAAGAAGGATTCGAGCAAGGTACGGCACTTTCGTTTTTTTTTCACGATGGCTTGCAGCCACCATCGTGATCGACTGTTGTAGGTTGACGCGAGATACGCCCACCGATGCGCCGAAACTACGGCAAAGCGGCTTCGTCAACAATCCGGTAATACAAACCTTACTGTTATTTCATCATCGCGAACGCGAGCATCAGGCGACGGATTTTTGGCCGCCGTTGGCGCTGGTCAATACTTCAACGCCCCTGAAATCCGCTTCAGTTCGACAAGGATGACGCCGCTGCATAGGAAGAGGACGACGGCCGCAATCAAGGTCGGCGCGGCGAAGCTGCCGGTGCGCTCCGCAAGCCAGCCGGCAACCAGCGGGCCGATGATCTGGCCGATACCGAAGGCGGCGGTCATCAGGGCGAGCGCCTTGCGCGGGCTTTCCGGCGCGAGCCGTCGGCCGATCTGGAGGCCATAGGCGGTTATCATCATGAAGGTAGCCCCAAGCATCAGCCCGCCGGCAAGCGGCGCATAGGGCAAGGGCAGTCCAACCGTCAGCACCAGGCCTACTGCCTCGACCAAAAGGCCGACCGCGTAGACACCGGCCAGACCGAGCCGCGGGACGGCAAAGCGCCAGAGATGGACGGAGAGCGCTGCGGCAAGGCCGGTCAGCAGCCAGGCGAGAAACTCGATGCTGTGGCCGCCGCTGGGATCCCGCGCCATGGCGACAAGGAAGGTGGCGGTGATGACATAGCCGAAGCCGAACAGTGCATAGGTGAACGTCACCACCGTGAGCGGTCGTGTCCAGGCAAGCGGCTTCTCGCGCACCGTGCCCCCACCGGACGAAGGAACGCCGGGCAGCAGCGCTGCGACAAAAATGGTCCCGACCAGCCCAACGAGGGCACCGGTGAACCAATCGCCCATCGAAGTCGTCAAGTCAGCATGCCCCGCAAGCGGGTTTGCCCAGACGCAGAGCGAGGAAAATGCGATGCCGAGGCCGACGCCGCCAAAGTGGACGGCGGACACATGCTCCGACCGCGCAAGCAGGCCATGGCCAAGCACGATGCCGGAGATGAAGATCATGGCAAAGGCGCTGGCAAGGCCGGCTAGGAAGCGGATGAGCGCCAGCACGGCGACGGAGGACGAGAGCCCCATCGCCGCAAGCAGAGCTGTCGTGGCGATGAGCGCCGCCAGCCCGATCCGCCGCTCATGCCCATGCGCCCAGCCATAGGCAGCGAGAATGGCACCGGCCAGATAGCCGACGAAGTTGGCCGAGGCGATGAGGCCGGCGTCACCCGGTGAGAGGCCGAGATCGGCCATCATCGCCGGCAGGATCGGCGTGTAGGAGAAACGGCCAAAGCCCATGGCGACAGCCATGGCGATAGCGCCTGCAGTGGCCGTGGCGGAGATGCTGGTCTGGAGCGGTCTGTCGAGCGTGGTCATGCCCTTTTATTGCACTGCAACAAGGGCCCTCACAAATGACAATAATTGAAGGACCTATTGAAGAAATCGAACGATCGAACGACTTCAATGGGTTACAGGGACCGGCGCCCCCGAAACCTGCCCGCAACGCCGGACGGGAAACCGCACTTTTCCTGGCGTTGTCCTTGTAAGACGCAACGCCGGACGGAAAACCGCTTCGCACTTTTCCTGGCGTTGTCCTTGTAGACGCAACGCCGGACGGAAAACCGCTTCGCACTTTTCCTGGCGTTGCCCTTGTAAGACGCAACGCCGGACGGAAAACCGCTTCGCACTTTTCCTGGCGTTGCTTTAGCCGGGCAGCGTCACCACCAGCGGCCCGCCGCGCGTGACCACGACGGTGTGCTCGTATTGCACCGTCGGCGCACGCGGGTCGCTGTAGAGCGTCCAGTCGTCATTGCCGCCTTCGGCCCATTGCGCACCCATGGACAGGAAGGGCTCGACGGTGAAGACCATACCGTCGGTCATCCGGCGGCGCTCGCGCGGGTCCGGCCAGGTGGCGATCTCGGTCGGCTCTTCATGCAGCGAGCGGCCGATGCCGTGGCTGGCGAGATTGGTGACGAGCGAATAGCGGTTCTTGCGGGCGAAGTCGCCGATCGCGTTGCCGATGGCCGCCAGCGGCTGGTCGGGACGCACTTGTTTGAGGCCGACCCACATCGCCCGCTTGCCATCGCGGCAGAGCCTGTCGATGGCGACGCTGACCGGCGGCACCGGGAAGGAAGCGCCCGTGTCGGCGAAGATGCCATCCTTCTTGGCCGAGACGTCGATGTTGACGAGATCGCCCGCCTGGATCACCCGGCTGCCGGGAATGCCGTGGGCGATTTCCTCGTTAACGCTGATGCAGGTGGCGCCGGGGAAATTGTAGCAAAGCTCTGGCGCCGAGCGTGCGCCGGCCTCTTCCAGCACCTTGCGGCCGATCGCATCCAGTTCCGCCGTGGTGATGCCGGGCTCGAGCGCCTCGCCCATTGCCTGCAGCGCATTGGCGCAGATGCGGCCGATTTCCTTCAGCCGCAGCAGATCTTCTTCGTTGTTCAGGGTCATCCGTGTCTCGCTTTCGCGCCCACATGTAGCGTGTCGCCATACGTTACGCCAGCGCCGAACGGGACGGCCGGCAATCGAGTCCTGAAACCCCGCGTTGCAGGTCAGACGGCCGGCGCCGCCGCCTTCTCTTCCGCCATTGCCTGGCGCACCAGCGGTGCCACCTTGGTGCCGTAGAGTTCGATGCCGCGCATGATCTGGTCGTGCGGCATCGGTCCGATCGCCATCTGCAGCAGGAAGCGATCGTTGCGGAAGACTTTCCAGTTCTCGACGATCTTCGCCGCCACCGTCTCCGGATCGCCGAGGAAGAGGTTGCCGCTCGGGCCGCGCGCTTGGTCGAAATGCGCCCGGTTCGTCGGTCCCCAGCCGCGCTCGCGGCCGATGCGGTTCATCACTTCCGCCTGCGGCCCGTAGAACTGGTCGGCAGCCAGATCGGTCGTGTCGGCGATGAAGCCGTGCACGTTGATGCTGGTCTTCAGTTTGGCCGGATCCTGGCCGGCGCGGCGCGCGGCCTCGCGGTAGAGGTCGAAGAGTGGCGCGAAACGGCGCGGTTCGCCGCCGATGATCGCAAGCGCTACCGGCAGGCCGAGCGCGCCGGCGCGCGCCACCGATTGCGGCGTGCCGCCAACGGCGATCCAGAGCGGCAACGGGTCCTGCAGCGGCCGCGGGTAGACGCCGCGATCATGGATCGCCGGCCGCATCTCTCCCGACCACGTGACCTTCTCGCTGTCGCGCAGCGCGATCAGGAGATCGAGCTTCTCGGCAAAAAGCTGGTCGTAGTCGTCGAGCGACTGGCCGAAGAGTGGGAAGGATTCGATGAAGGACCCGCGCCCCGCCATGATCTCGGCGCGACCACTGGAGATCAGGTCCAGGGTCGAGAACTGCTGGAAGACGCGCACGGGATCGTCCGAACTCAGCACCGTGACGGCGCTGGTCAGCCGGATATTCCTCGTCTTGGCGGCGGCGGCAGCCAGAATGACAGATGGTACGGAGGCCGCATAATCAGGGCGATGATGTTCGCCGAGCCCGAAAACGTCGAGCCCGACCTGATCGGCGAGCTCGATTTCTTCGAGAAGGTTCTTGAGGCGGCGCTGCCCCTCTTTGCCCTTTTCTTCAGCAGTCGGATCGACATCCGCGAAAGTGTAAAGCCCGAGTTCCATGATGCCCGTCCTGTTTCTGTTGTGACAACAGATAGTTGCCGCGCGCAGGAGCAGCAAATGTTCATCCGGGAAACGCTGTGTTTCCCGGATGAACATGAATGGAGCCTGTGTCGGATGATTGGCGGAAGAACCGGATGTTACGGCTGAAAACCGCGTCTCGCCCGCGCTGTTAGTTCAGCGTGCGCTTCACGGCGTTGCGCCATCCCCTAAGCTTGGCTTTGCGCGTCTTCTCGTCCATGGCCGGCTCAAAGCGACGGTCGCGCGCCCAGGACTGGGCGAACGCTTCCTGTTTCGGCCAGACGCCGGCGCGGCCGCCGGCGAGCCAGGCGACGCCGAGCGCGGTCGTTTCGAGGATGACGGGGCGATCGACCGGTGCGTCGAGCAGATCGGACAACCGCTGCATCGTCCAGTCGGACGCAACCATGCCGCCATCGACGCGCAGCACCGTTTCCTTGCCGTTGCTGCGCCAGTCCTTGTGCATCGCCTCCAGCAGGTCGCGCGTCTGGTAGCAGACGGCCTCGAGCGCAGCGCGGGCAAACTCGGCCGGGCCGGTGTTTCGGGTCATGCCGAAGATCGCACCGCGCGCATCCGGATCCCAGTGCGGCGCGCCGAGACCGGTGAAGGCCGGGACCAGATAGACCTCCTGCGTCGGATCGGCGCTTTCAGCGAGCGTACCGGTATCGGGTGCGGCCTTGATGACCTTCAGACCGTCGCGCAGCCATTGCACGGCAGCACCGGCGACGAAGATCGAACCTTCCAGCGCATAGGTCGTCTCGCCGTCGAGCCGGTAGGCAATGGTGGTGAGCAGCCGGTTCTTCGAGCGCACCATGTCCTTGCCGGTGTTGAGCAGTGCGAAGCAACCGGTGCCATAGGTGGATTTCAGCATGCCCGGCTTGAAGCAGGCCTGGCCGATCGTCGCCGCCTGCTGGTCGCCGGCAACGCCGAGGATCGGAATAGCGGCGCCGAAGATCGCCGGATCGGTGACGCCGAAATCGGCAGCGCAGTCCTTGACCTCCGGCAGCATGGCGCGCGGCACTTCGAGGATCTTCAGCAGCTCGTCATCCCAGGCGTTCTCGGCGATATTGTAGAGAAGCGTGCGCGAAGCATTGGTGGCGTCGGTCGCGAAGGATTTGCCACCGGTCAGCCGCCAGATGAGGAAGGTGTCGATCGTGCCGAAGCAGAGCTCGCCCCTGGTCGCGCGCGCCTGCGCGCCCTCGACATTGGTCAGCAGCCAGTTGAGCTTGGTGCCGGAAAAATAGGGATCGAGCAACAGGCCGGTCTTCTTGGCGAAGGTCTTTTCAAGCCCCTGCTTCTTGAGCTTGTCGCAATAGGCGGCGGTGCGGCGGTCCTGCCAGACGATCGCATTGTGGATAGGGTTGCCGGTTTCGCGATCCCAGACGACGACGGTCTCGCGCTGGTTGGTGATGCCGATGCCCGAGAGGTCGCCAGCGGTTATACCTGCCTTGGCGATCGCTTCCTGGACCGTCGAAAGGACCGTCTGCCAGATTTCCTCGGGATCGTGCTCGACCCAGCCGGATTTCGGGAAGTGCTGCTTGAATTCCTTCTGCCCGGCACCGACGACCCGCTGCCGACCGTCGAAGATGATCGCACGGCTCGAGGTCGTACCCTGATCGATCGCGAGAATATATCCGCCCATATGCCCCTCCCCGGCCGCACCCAAATGTATTCGTCGCCCTTCCTCAAGGGCGGGACGTCATTTCGAAAACTTCAATACGATGGCAAAACGAATGTCAAACGAAAACAAAACGCAAACAATCCACTTCGCCAATCTTGCCACGAAGTCTGGGGGCCGAGGGCAAAAAACACAATTGTCAGCGCCGCGGTTTTACGCGTAGGCTGGCGCTGTTGCGCCGCAACAAAGGGCAGTCCGCGGCGCCGCAAAGGGAGAGAGCAGCAATGACGAAAACAGCGGTCATCACCGGTTCTACGAGCGGCATCGGGCTTGCGATCGCCAAGGCCTTCGCCAAGGGCGGCGCCAACATCGTGTTGAACGGCTTCGGCAGCCCCGATGAAATCAGACAAGCGACCGACGACGTCGGCGCACTGACGAGCGGGACAGTCGTCTATCATGGCGCCGACATGACGAAGCCGGCCGAGATCGCCGATCTGATCGCGACGGCCGCCGAGCGCTTCGGCAGCGTCGATATCCTCGTCAACAATGCCGGCATTCAATATGTGGAGAAAGTCGAGGATTTCCCGATCGAGCAATGGGACCGCATCATTGCGATCAACCTCTCCTCTTCCTTCCATACGATCCGCGCCGCCATTCCCGGCATGAAGGCGAAAGGCTGGGGCCGCATCATCAACATCGCCTCCGCCCATGGCCTCGTCGCCTCGCCGTTCAAGGCGGCCTATGTCGCGGCCAAGCACGGCGTCCTCGGCCTGACGAAGACCGTGGCGCTCGAAGTCGCGGAAAACGGCATCACCGTAAATTCGATCTGCCCCGGCTACGTGCTGACGCCGCTCGTCGAAAAGCAGATCCCGGATCAGGCGCGCACCCGCGGCATCACCGAGCAGCAGGTGATCAACGACGTGATGCTGAAGGGCCAGCCGACCAAGAAGTTCATCACCGTCGAACAGGTCGCCTCCCTCGCCGTCTATCTCGCCGGCGACGACGCGGCCCAGATCACCGGCACCCATGTTTCCATGGACGGCGGCTGGACGGCGCAATAGGCACGCCCCTGGAGCAGGCAAAAGTTTCTTCGGCCCTTTGCTTTTCTGCATAACCACCTAAAATCAAAGTGATTTCAGGTAATGCAGCCGCAGGGAATGAATGGCATGGCCCAGTCGAATGGAACGATCAGCTTCATCCTCAACGACCGCGAGGTCTCGCTTTCGGATATCGCGCCGACCACGACCCTGCTCGACTATTTGCGGCTCGAGCGCCGGCTGACCGGCACCAAGGAAGGCTGCGCCGAGGGTGACTGCGGCGCCTGCACCGTGCTGGTCGGGCGGCTCGCGGGCGATGCGCTCGTCTATGAAAGCGTCAACGCCTGCATCCGCTTCCTCGGCTCGCTGCAGGCGACGCATGTGGTCACGGTCGAGCATCTCGCCGGCAAGGACGGCACGCTGCATCCGGTGCAGCAGGCGATGGTCGATTTCCACGGCTCGCAATGCGGCTTCTGCACGCCCGGCTTCGTCATGTCGCTCTATGGCCTCTGGCTTGCGAACGACGACCCGAGCCGTTCCGATATCGAAAAGACGCTGCAAGGCAATCTCTGTCGCTGCACTGGCTACGAGCCGATCGTGCGCGCCGCGGAAGCGGCCGCGAAGGCGCGGCCCTCCGCCGTCTTCGATCCGATCACCAGGGAGCGCGAAGCAGTCACCGCGAGGCTCAAGGCGCTGATACCCGCCGAAACCATCACCATTCGCCAGGGCGAAAACTGTCTGATCGTGCCGGCGGACAGCGACGGCCTGGCCGCCGCACTCGCCGACAATCCGGGGGCAACGGTCGCTGCCGGCTGCACCGATGTCGGCCTCTGGGTGACCAAGCAGATGCGGCCGATCAACCCGGTCATCTTCATCAATGGCATCGCCGAACTGCAGCGCATCGAAGAGACCGAAGCCGGCCTGACGATCGGTGCCGGCGTCACCTATACCGCCGCCTTTTCGGCCCTCGCCAAGATCCATCCCGGCTTCGGCCCGTTGATCAACCGGATCGGCGGCGAGCAGGTGCGCAACATGGGCACGATCGGCGGCAACATCGCCAACGGCTCGCCGATCGGCGACAGCCCGCCGCCCTTGATCGTGCTCGATGCCACCGTGACGCTGCGCTCGACCAAGGGCCGGCGCACGCTGCCGCTCGAATTCTTCTTCATCGCCTATGGCAAGCAGGATCGCCAACCGGGCGAATTCGTCGAAAGCATTTTCGTGCCGCGCTTGCCGGCCGGGGATCTCTTTGCCGCCTACAAGGTCTCCAAGCGCCGGGACGAGGACATCTCCGCCCTGCTCGGCGCCTTCCGCCTATCGGTGGAAGATGGCGTTGTCCGCTCTGCCCGTGTCGCCTTCGGCGGCATGGCCGCCACGCCGAAGCGCGCCACGACCGTGGAATCGGCGCTGATCGGCAAGCCATGGACCGAGGAAACGATCCATGCGGCACAGCCGGCCTTCGAGACCGACTACCAGCCGCTCACCGACTGGCGTGCCACCAGCGACTATCGCATGCTGGCGGCGAAGAACCTGTTGATGCGCTTCTTCCTGGAAAGCGGCGGCGAGCCTGCGCAACTGGTGCGTTACGCCACGGGAGAGAGATAGCCATGGACAAATCCACCTTCGAGGAACGCAAGGCGATCCGCGGCGAGATGCATGCGCCGCAGCGCCATGACAGCGCCCACAAGCATGTGGCCGGCACGGCCGATTATATCGACGATATGCCCGAACCGGCAGGCACTCTGCATGGCGCGCTCGGCATGACCGACCGGGCGCACGCGGAAATCATAGCCATGGACCTCTCGGCCGTCGTCGCCGTACCCGGCGTCGTCTTGGTGTTGACCGCCAAGGACATGCCGCATTCCAACGACATCAGCCCCAGCCACCGGCACGACGAGCCGGTGCTCGCCGATGGGCTGGTGCAGTTCCACGGTCAGCCGGCCTTTGCCGTGATTGCAGAGACCCGCGACATTGCCCGCCGGGCCGCGCGGCTGGCGAAGATCACCTACCGCGACCTGCCGCACGTCACCGACATTCTCGACGCTGTCGCCCATGGCGGCGACCTGGTGACGCAGCCGCTGATCCTGCAGCGCGGCGACGCCGAGGCGGAGTTGGAAAAGGCCCCACACCGGCTCAAAGGCAGCATGCGGATCGGCGGCCAGGAGCATTTCTACCTCGAAGGCCATATCGCGCTCGCCATTCCCGGCGAGGACGACGAGGTTACCGTCTGGTCCTCGACCCAGCATCCGAGCGAAATCCAGCACATGGTCTCGCACGTGCTCGGCGTGCCCTCGAACGCGGTGACGGTGAACGTGCGCCGCATGGGCGGCGGCTTCGGCGGCAAGGAAACACAAGGGAACCAGTTTGCAGTGCTTGCAGCCGTTGCGGCGAAGAAGCTCAAACGCGCCGTCAAGTTCCGCCCGGACCGCGACGAGGACATGACGGCAACCGGCAAGCGTCACGACTTCCTGGTCGACTATGACGTCGGCTACGACGACGAGGGCCGCATCCACGCCGTCCATGCCAATTATGCGGCGCGCTGCGGCTACTCGTCTGACCTCTCCGGACCGGTCACCGACCGGGCCCTGTTCCACGCGGACAGCTCCTATTTCTACCCGCATGTGAAGCTCACGTCGCAACCGCTGAAGACCAACACGGTGTCGAACACTGCCTATCGCGGCTTCGGTGGGCCGCAGGGCATGCTCGGCGGCGAGCGCATCATCGAAGAGATCGCCTATCAGCTCGGCAAGGACCCGCTCGAGATCCGCAAGCTGAACTTTTATGGCGAGAAGGGCTCCGGCCGCGACACCACTCCCTACCACCAGCAGGTCGAAGACAACATCATCGCGCAGATCGTCGCCGAACTCGAGGAGAGTGCGGACTATCAGGCGCGCCGCCGGGCAATCCTCGACTTCAACCGGACGAGCCGCGTCATCCGCAAGGGCATTGCGTTGACGCCGGTGAAGTTCGGCATCTCCTTCACCATGACCGCCTTCAACCAAGCAGGCGCTCTGGTGCATATCTATCAGGACGGTTCGATCCACCTGAACCATGGCGGCACCGAGATGGGCCAGGGCCTCTACATCAAGGTGGCGCAGGTGATCGCCGACAGTTTCCAGGTCGATCTCGATCGCGTCCGCATCACCGCGACGACAACGGGCAAGGTGCCGAATACGTCGGCGACCGCCGCTTCCTCCGGCTCCGACCTCAACGGCATGGCCGCCTTCGACGCCGCACGCCAGATCAAGGAGCGGCTGATGAGCTTCGCCTGCGAGCGCTGGCAGACGACGCCGGACAATGTCAGCTTCGTGGCCAACCACGTGAAGATCGGCGAGGAGCTGGTGCCCTTCCCCGATTTCATCAAGCAGGCCTATATGGGCCGCATCCAGCTTTCGGCCGCCGGCTACTACAAGACGCCGAAGATCCATTGGGATCGCGCCACCGGCCGCGGCACGCCCTTCTACTATTTCGCCTATGGCGCCGCGGTTTCGGAGGTCTCGATCGACACGCTGACCGGCGAGTACATGGTCGATCGCGTCGACGTGCTGCACGATGTCGGCCGCTCGCTCAACCCGGCGATCGATCTCGGCCAGATCGAGGGCGGTTTCGTGCAGGGTATGGGCTGGCTGACGACGGAAGAACTGTGGTGGGACGACAAGGGTCGGCTGCGCACCCACGCCCCCTCCACCTACAAGATCCCGCTCGCTTCCGACCGGCCGAAGATCTTCAATGTCAGGCTTGCCGAATGGTCGAGCAACGTCGAGAAAACCATTGGTCGCTCCAAGGCGGTGGGCGAGCCGCCTTTCATGCTGCCAATCTCGGTACTGGAAGCCCTGTCGATGGCGGTGGCCAGTGTCGCGGATTACCGCGAATGCCCGCGGCTCGACGCGCCGGCAACACCGGAGCGTGTGCTGATGGCCGTCGAACGCCTTCGGCGCGCCTGACGGCCATCAATCCGGTGTTTCGGGCATCCCGCTTGCAAGTGGAATCGCCGGAAGCGGAAAGACGCTCTGGAAACAGAACGCACGGCCTCTAGAGCCGCGGAAGTTCATTGATGCTGAGCAGTCGGCGAGCATTGGCCATCGCCTCCTCGTCGTCGCCGCGGGGGCTGTGAACATCCATGAAACCCATGTCTCTCTTCATGTGATCGGAGAGCGCGTTGACATCCAGCATCGGCTTGGGGGCAACGAGGCCGCCGAACAGGGCGGCCGTGAGCCGGGCGACCGGCTCGAGGGAAAGAAATGGTTTTCTTTCAGTACGTTCGAAAGTATCGCAAGTCATCTCAGCACCTGTTCATCTTGGGAAGTTGACTTGGAGGATGCCGTGGAGGAGGATCGAAATCCAATCGAACATCCGTCTGCATGCATCAAGAGAACTTATCCATGAAGATGTCGAAGCAGTTTCCTCTGAATGCGCTGCGGGTCTTCGAAGCGGTCGCGAGACTCGGCAGCTTCACCAAGGCCGGTGAAGAGCTGGGCATGACCCAGACGGCCGTCAGCTACCAGGTCAAGTTGATCGAGGAGAATGTCGGCGAGCCGCTGTTCCTGCGCCGCCCGCGCCAGATCTCGCTGACGGAAGTCGGCCAACGCATGGCCCCGCGTGTGACCGAAGCCTTCGAAATGCTGCAGGAAGCCGTATCCAACGCCCGCGGCGATATCGACAGCGCGCTGCTGATCAGCTCGACGCCGACCTTCGCCTCGCAATGGCTTGCGCGCAACATCGGCAGCTTCCAACTCGCCCATCCCAATATTGCCGTCCGGCTGACGACGAGCGACTCGCTCACCGACTTCACCCGGGAGCCGGCCGATCTCGCGATCCGCTCAGGCGCCGGCGTCTGGCCCGGCCTCGACACACACCCGCTGATGCGCGTGGAATTCAGCCCGATGCTGAGCCCGGCACTTGCCGAAACCATCGGCGGCGTGCACGAGCCGCGCGACCTGCTGAAACTCAGGATCATCGATGCCGGCGATCCCTGGTGGCGGATGTGGTTCAAGGCGGCCGGGGTCGACGATCCGGATCTCGAAGGGCGGCCGCACAGCCGGCTCGGCGCGCAATCCTTCGAGGCGCGCGCTGCCGTCGCAGGCCAAGGGGTCGCGATCCTGACGCCGGAATTCTATCCGGACGATGTGGCGCTCGGCCGCCTCTACCAGCCGTTCGATCTGCGCTGCAGCGACGGTTGCGACTACTGGCTCGCCTATCCGCACGCCCGCCGCAACACGCCGAAGATCCGGATCTTCCGCGACTGGATCCTCGGCGAGCTCTGCCCGCCGCAGTTCCTGCAAGCAAATAGGGCTTGAGGGGTTCACAAGCCCCTTTTCCCCTCCGTTGTTTTTGCGCAAGGTGCTGGAGCATCCGCCTTTCAGGTCGGAATGACTTGAAAGCCGAAAGATGCTCTGGGATCAAAGTGCTGGAGCGGGATTAGGAAAAGTGTGTGCGGTTTTCCGCCCGCATCTCGCTCTAACTTATTAGAATCGATCACGTTTATGATTTTGGGTCGATCCGACCCAAAATCATAAACGTGATCTAGAGCGGAGACAAAAGGGGATCTGAATGTACGAGTTCGCCATTGCCTGGGAATGGCTGGCCTTTGCCGTGCGCTGGCTGCACGTGATCACGGCCATCGCCTGGATCGGCTCATCCTTCTATTTCATCGCGCTCGACCTCGGCCTGATGAAGCGCGATCACCTGCCCGTTGGCGCCTATGGCGAGGAGTGGCAGGTCCATGGCGGCGGCTTCTACCACATCCAGAAATACCTGGTGGCGCCGGCCTCGATGCCCGAGCATCTCACCTGGTTCAAATGGGAATCCTACATGACGTGGCTTTCGGGCTTCGCCATGCTCTGTGTCGTCTATTACGGCGGCGCCGATCTGTTCCTGATCGACCGCCACGTGCTCGACATTTCCGCAACGACCGCGATCCTGATCTCGCTCGCCTCGCTCGGCGTCGGCTGGCTGTTCTACGATCTCCTGTGCAAATCGCCGGTCGGCCGGAACACCTGGGGACTGATGGCGCTGCTCTATGTGGCGCTCGTCGCCATGGCCTGGGGCTATACCCAGATCTTCACGGGCCGCGCCGCCTTCCTGCATCTTGGCGCCTTCACCGCGACGATCATGTCGGCCAACGTGTTCTTCATCATCATCCCCAACCAGAAGATCGTCGTCGCGGATTTGATCGCCGGCCGCACGCCGGATCCGAGGCTCGGAGCGCAAGCCAAGCAGCGTTCGCTCCACAACAACTACCTGACGCTTCCCGTCATCTTCTTCATGCTGTCGAACCACTATCCGCTGGCGTTTGCGACTGCGTTCAACTGGATCATCGCGGCGCTCGTCTTCCTGATGGGCGTCACCATCCGCCACTGGTTCAACACCACCCACGCCCGCAAGGGCAAACCGACCTGGACTTGGCTCGTCACCGCGCTCATCTTCATCCTGATCATGTGGCTCTCGACCGTTCCGAAGGTTCTGACCGGTGCGGAAAAGGTGGAAGTTGCGCCGGCTTTTGCCTTGTTCGCTCAGAATGCCCACTTCGCCGCCGTCAAGGATACGGTCTCGACCCGCTGTTCCATGTGCCATGCTGCCGAACCGGTTTACGAGGGCATCACCCGCGCACCGAACGGCGTGGTGCTGGAAAGCGATGCGGAGATTGCCGCCCATGCCCGTGAAATCTATATCCAGGCCGGGCGCAGCCATGCGATGCCGCCCGGGAATGCAACAGACATGACGACGGACGAGCGCCAGCTTCTGACAGCTTGGTTCGAAAGCGCCGTCGAGGAAGGCACGACACAATGACAACCACCCTCATCCGCGGCCGACTCTTAAGCTTCCATCGCGCGCCAACGGCGATCGACGACAGCGCCGCCTATAACTACGAGAGCGACGGCGCGCTGCTCGTCGAAGGTGGGCAGATCATTGCCAGCGGCGGCTACGCCGCGATCAAGGCGGGCGCTCCGGAAGGCGTGGCGGAAATCGATCACCGCCCGCACCTGATCGTTCCCGGTTTCATCGACACGCACCTGCATTTCCCGCAAATGCAGGTGATGGCCTCCTATGCCGCCAATCTGCTGGAGTGGCTGAACACCTACACCTTCCCGGAGGAATGCCGCTTCGTCGAAACCGCCCATGCCGAACGCATTGCGACGCGCTTCTTCGATGAGATGGTGCGGCACGGAACGACGACGGCAACCGCCTATTGCTCGGTGCACAAGGCCTCCGCCGATGCCTTCTTCGCCGAGGCGCTCCGCCGCGACATGCGCATGGTCGCCGGCAAGGTGATGATGGACCGCAACGCGCCGCAAGGGCTGCTCGATACGCCTGAGATGAGCTACGACGAAACCCGCGCGGTGATCCGCGACTGGCACGGCAAGGGCCGTAACCACGTGGCGATCACGCCGCGTTTCGCCATCACCTCGACGCCGGAACAGATGGAGGTTGCCAGGTCGCTCGTGCACGAGTTCCCCGACCTGCACGTCCAGACCCATCTTTCGGAAAACCGCGACGAGATCACCTTTACCTGCGATCTCTATCCCGAAGCCAAGGACTATACCGACGTCTACGCGCGCTATGGCCTGCTCGGGCCGAAAAGCCTCTTCGGCCATTGCATCCATCTCTCGGAGCGCGAGGCGGATGCGATGAGCGAAACCGGTTCCGTCGCCGTCTTCTGCCCGACCTCCAACCTCTTCCTCGGCTCCGGTCTCTTTCCGCTGCGCGCACTCACCCGCCGCGACAAGCCGGTTCGCACCTCGGTCGCCTCCGACATTGGCGGCGGCACCAGCTATTCCATGCTGAAGACGCTCGACGAGGCCTACAAGATCCTGCAGTTGCAGGGCGAGCGGCTGAACCCCTTCGACAGCTTCTTCATGATGACCCGCGGCAACGCCGAGGCACTCTCGCTCGTCGACAGGATCGGCACGCTCGAAGCTGGAACCGACGCCGATTTCGTCGTGCTCGACATGGCGGCGACGCCGGCGATGGCGCTCCGGGCCGAAGTGGTCAATTCACTGGCTGACGAACTCTTCCTGCTGCAGACCATGGGCGACGACCGCGCGATCGTCGAAACCTATGTCGCCGGCAAGCCGGCGAAATCGGCACTCGCCGCCGCGTGACGCGCCAAGTGCGGAGAGGTCAAGAAAATTGACCTCTCCGCGATCTGGCTATTAACAAGCCTCCGGCAAACATGATAATGGCTCGGCAGTCGTCCATTGATGAAGGCCGTTTCCATGACGCAAATCCTCGAAATCAACGACCTCAAGGCTCTTGCCAAGCGCCGCGTGCCGAAGCTCTTCTTCGACTATGCCGACAGCGGCGCCTGGACCGAAGGCACCTATCGCGCCAACGAGGAGGATTTCGCCAAGGTGAAACTGCGCCAGCGGGTGCTGGTCGACATGAGCAACCGGTCGCTGGAAACGACGATGATCGGCCAGAAGGTCTCGATGCCGGTGGCGCTCGCCCCGACCGGCCTCACCGGCATGCAGCATGCCGACGGAGAGATGCTGGCAGCCCAGGCGGCCGAAGCCTTCGGCGTCCCCTTCACGCTCTCGACCATGAGCATCTGCTCGATCGAGGACGTCGCCTCGGTCACCACCAAGCCCTTCTGGTTCCAGCTCTACGTGATGCGCGAGCGCGAATTCGTGCTGAACCTGATCGACCGCGCCAAGGCAGCGAAATGCTCGGCGCTGGTGCTGACGCTCGACTTGCAGATCCTCGGCCAGCGTCACAAGGACCTGCGCAACGGCCTTTCGGCACCGCCCAAAATGACGCCCAAGCATCTCTGGCAGATGGCGACGCGCCCCGGCTGGTGCATGAAGATGCTCGGCACCAAGCGCCGCACCTTCCGCAACATCGTCGGCCACGCAAAGAGCGTCACTGACCTTTCTTCGCTCGGCGCCTGGACGGCGGAACAGTTCGATCCGCAACTCTCCTGGAAGGATGTCGCCTGGATCAAGGAGCGTTGGGGCGGGCCGCTGATCCTCAAGGGTATTCTTGACCCCGAAGACGCCAAGATGGCGGCCGCGACCGGCGCCGACGCGATCATCGTTTCCAACCATGGCGGCCGCCAGCTCGACGGCGCCCATTCCTCGATCAGCATGCTGCCGCGCATCGTCGATGCGGTCGGTCACCAGATCGAGGTGCATATCGACGGCGGCATCCGCTCCGGCCAGGACGTCCTGAGGGCCGTCGCCATGGGCGCCAAGGGCACCTATATCGGCCGCCCCTTCCTCTACGGCCTCGGCGCCATGGGCAAGGAGGGCGTGACCAAGGCGCTGGAAATCATCCGCAAGGAGATGGACATCACCATGGCGCTCTGCGGCAAGCGCGATATCAACGACGTCGACCGCAGCATTCTGGCGGATTGAGACGCGGGCGCGACGTCAGGTCGCTGTGCCCTAGCCACTTCCCAGACCTCCCTCTTCCCTGTGCTTGTCACAGGGATCCAGCCAGCCCAAGTCCTTGGGCTGAAGAGGTTCTTCGACCCGACGGACGTCGGGTCGCTGGATCCCCGCCACAAGGGCGAGGATGAGGGAGAGTGGGATGAGCCTCTCGCCAAGCAACGGACGAGCGGCCAGGAAGCGCGTTAAGCCCTCAACTTCCCCGATAGGTCGAGTACCCATAGGGCGAGAGCAACAGCGGCACGTGATAGTGGCTGGCCGGATCGGCGATGCCGAAGCGCAAGGGGATGCGGTCGAGGAAGGCCGGCTCCGGCAGCGTCACGCCGGTGCGACGCAGATAGTCACCCGCATGGAAGACCAATTCGTAATTGCCGGCCATGAAACCGACACCTTCGACCATCGGCCCGTCCACGCGCCCATCGCTGTTGGTGTGAACGGTGCGGATCAGTTGCCGTTCCTCGCCTTCGAGCCAATAGAGATCGATGCGCAGACCTTCGGCCGGCTTGCCGAGTGCGGTGTCGAGAACATGGGTCGTCAGGCGGCCGGTGCTGCTCATGGCATCCTCTTTCTGCTGGCGCGGCATGCGGGCGTCCAACCCGCTAGACTGGGCTCGGAATGACAAAAGGCTCGTCGTAGAAATATTCTTCCAGATTGTTGCCCGGCCCTTCGCGATCGACGATTAGGAAATCGCTGACGGCGCCGACCGACATCAGCGGATGATGCCAGACATTGCGACCATAGTTGACGCCCTGCCGACCGCTCGCCTGGAATACCCTCGGCCTGCCCGGGCGCCCGTCCTCGTCTTCGGCGACAACGACGAGCCAGGGGCGGTCGTCGAGCGGCGAGAAGCTCTGGCTGCCGAGCGGATGGCGCTCCATCATGGTCACGGCATAGGGAAACGCGCGCGGCTGGCCACGGAAGATGTTGATGATGACACTGGCGCCGTCGCCGACCACATCGGCGCGCGCCAGCCCGTGAAAGCGTTCCGTGTTACCGCCGTTGATGTGGCGCATCGTCGCCGGATCCGCTTCGATGATGGTTCCGAAGGGTGCAAAGGCGTCGCGCGTCAGCGGCTCGATCTCAAGCAGGCGCGACATCAGACCTTGGCCTCATGAGAGGGGGCCGCGCTTGCGGATATCAGTTCCAGTTCGACGGCCTCCCCAGTGCGCGAGAGCGCGTATCGAACGGTTTTGTCAGGCATATTCGTCTCCAGGAAGCATCGACTGCAGCCGCAGGCGGGCGATTTTTTCCACCTGCGCGCAAGCGGTTTCAAATTCCTCTTCGGGCGAATTGTCAATGCGGCTTTCGAAGGCGGCGAGAATCTGCCCCTTGGTGAGCCCCTTCACCGCGATGATGAAGGGAAATCCGAATTTCTGTGTATAGGCGTCGTTGAGCGCGGTGAAGCGCTGATGCTCCTCGGGCGTCAGCCGGTCGAGGCCGGCAGACGCTTGCTCCGCCGTCGAGTCCGCCGTCAGCTTGCCCGCGATCGCCAGCTTGCCGGCAAGATCGGGATGGGCGCGCAAGACCTCCAGCTTTTCGCGCGGCAGCGCCGCACGAAAGGCCTGGCAGAGCGCCGAATGCACGTTGCCCGCCGTCAGACCCGTCGTCGCGGCGCGATCGAAGGCGCGTTCGGCCACCCAGGGCGAATGCTCGAACACCCCCCCGAATCGAGCGACGAAGGCGTCGCGGTCGGACATCAAAGCGCCCCTTCCGGCTTGTGGTGCTGGTACCAATGGCGGGCGATGTCGATGCGCCTGGGCACCCAGACCTTGTCGTGCGACATGACGTAATCGATGAAGCGGGCGAGCGCGGCGGCCCGGCCGGGGCGACCGACAAGCCGGCAATGCAGGCCGATGTTCATCATCTTGGCATCGCCCTGGCGGCCCTCTTCGTAGAGCACGTCGAAGGTGTCCTTGAGGTAGGTGAAGAACTGGTCGCCGGAGTTGAAGCCCTGATTGGTGGCAAAGCGCATGTCGTTGGCATCGAGCGTATATGGAATGATCAGGTGCGGCTTGTCCGCCGGCAGACCCGGCACCCAATAGGGCAACTCGTCGGCGTAGGAATCGCAGGAATAGAGAAAGCCACCCTCTTCCAGCACCAGTTTCAGCGTATTGGCCGAGGGCTTGCCCTGGTAGATGCCGAGCGGGCGCTCGCCGGTCAATTCCGTATGCAGCCGCACGACCTCGCGGATATGCTCGCGTTCGACCTCTTCCGGGAAGTCCTTGTATTCCAGCCAGCGCAGGCCGTGGCTGGCGATCTCCCAACCGGCCTCTTTCATCGCCGCAACCGCCTCCGGGTTGCGCGCCATGGCAAGCGTCACGCCATAGACGGTCAGCGGCACGTTGCGGCTCGTGAACATGCGCCACAGCCGCCAAAAGCCGGAACGGGCGCCATATTCGTAGATCGATTCCATGTTGAGGTTACGCTGGCCGTGCCAGGGCTGTGCGCCGACGATCTCGGACAGCAGACATTCAGACGCCGGGTCGCCATCGAGAATGCAGCTTTCGCCGCCCTCCTCGTAGTTCAGCACGAACTGCACGGCAATGCGCGCATCGCCCGGCCAGTTTGCCTTCGGCGGATTGCGGCCGTAGCCAACGAGGTCGCGTGGATACTTCGTCTCAGACATGAAATCACCCTTCGATTTTTCCAGAACGGTATCACCGCCGGCCGGATTGTCGATACCGAAATCCACCCGTGGGGAGCGCCGGGCAGCGATGTCGGAGGGAGAGGAAGATGGGGAACCGCGCTCTTGTTAACGCTGCGCCATCAATGCCGCAACGATGAGCGGCAAGGGCCGGATCGATCCTGGACCAAGGGAGGGATCGGCGGCAACACGTTTGGCGCGTTCGGTGCGCGCATTGGTGGAGATCTTGCCGAGCGGGTGCTGCGAATGCACGCGCAGGGGTGCGCCGGTCTCCGGCTCGACGAAGAGAGCGAGGCTGCCGATGGCAAGCGGTGTCGCCAGGTGCGGTTCGAACAGGTCGCGAAGCGGCGCCTCGACCTGACGCAGCGCGTCCGGGGCGAGCGGGCCGGTGAGCAGCATATGGAAGCGATACTCGTCCATGACGTGAGGAGCGCCCCAGCGGTGCAGATTGGAGAATTGCGGCGCGGTCAGCCGGTCCGGATCGGAACGCTCGATCTCGTCTTCGCTGAGCGGTGCGCGAAAGGCATTGAACTCCTGCACGACATTGGCTGCCAGCAGGTGCATGGCAGTGCTCGGCACCTGCGGCATCAGGCCGAGGCACCGGCCGATGCGGGCGACTTCCAGCCGGTCGGTTTCGAACGGCGTCTGCGCGCCGGCAAAGTGCATGAGCGCCTTCAGGAGCTGCGATTCCGTCATGTCCGGGTGCAGCCGGAACGGCGACATCATCATCGCATGGAAACCGAAGCGGCGCGGCACGGCCGTGTGGTAGGCAATGTCGGCAGAGCTCAGGCCGGCAACCGACGGCAGCTCCGTCGGCTCGCCGGAATAGACGTTGCGCCCCAGCCAGCTTGCGGCAACCGCGGAAAGCGGGTCGGCCATCGGCGGTGTGAAACAAATGGCGTAGCGCATCGGTGGCTCCGGTTGTCCTTGAGCGGATGAGGAAAACACGTACGATTTCCGCCCGCATCCCGCCCAAACTCATGAGATTACTTCATGATGATCCATTGGCCGCGTCTTAGGTGATTTGCGTGACAGAATGACGAAGTGGGCCGGGCAAAACAGCCCGACGCCACCGGTTTGCGTCGAGACATCGGAACCATCCGGCCCAGGGGCCGTTCCTTCAAGGTAACAATCAAGGATGGAGAAGAAGCGTGAGCGACTACAACGCAAGCCTGCAGGACGCCGGAATCAAGGAAACCCATGACCTGATCGCGAGCGACAAGGTTGAAGGCACGAAGGTTTATGGCGCCGACAACAAGCACATCGGCTCGATCGAGCGCGTGATCATCGAAAAGCGCAGCGGTCGCGTGGCCTATGCCGTGCTCGGTTTCGGCGGCTTTCTCGGCATCGGCGAAGATCACTATCCGCTGCCCTGGGCGAAGCTGACCTATGACGAAAACCTCGGCGGCTACCGCACCGACGTGACGCGTGATCAGGTGGAGCGCGCACCGAAGTATCGCGGCGACGAGGAATACGACTGGAACGGGGAAAACGGCCGCCGCGTCTCCGACTACTACGGCGTGCCCTACTGGATGTAAGGTCGGATTTTCGATTGTCCGAACGGGCGTCCGCCGGCGGGCGGAGCCCCTCCTCGATCCAGCCCTATAGATGCTCCTCGCGCAGCGCCTCCAAGTGATTCCGGCTCAGGAAGGATTCGGGAATGTCGATCGTCGGAATGCCGGCGATCTCGTCGACGACAAATCGCGCGAGGCGGTGCGCGATGCCGAAGCTGACCTTGAAGCCGCCGGTCAGCACGGAAATGTTCGAATGATCAGGATGCCGGCCGACGATGGGTTCGCGCCCCGCTGACTTTGGCCTGAGCCCTGCCCAGCGCTCGACCACCTGGGCATCCGCCAGACGCGGCGCTAGGAGGATGGCGCGCCGCAACAGATCGTCGAGCTGTTCGTCCGTGGACAATGGATCGGCAAAGCTGTTTTCGCTGGTGCTGCCCACCGCCACATGGCCGTCGTCGTGGGCGATGATATAGACTCCGTCGGTGAAGATGACCGGCAAGGCGGGGTCCACCTCTGCCCGCAAGAGCGCGGCCTGTCCCTTGACGGCCGTGCCGCTCGTCGTTTTCAGCGGGCCTGACACCGCATCGATCAACGGGAAACTGCCGATGCCGGCAGCGATGATGCAATGGTCGAAGCTGTGTCGACCGCCATCGTCGAGCTCGATCCGGCCGTGCGCCGGGAGAATGGCACGCACGCCTGAGCCTTCCTCGATCTGAACATTGGAGAACTGCAACAGGGCGGCGCGCAGGGTCGACAGCGTTCGACGCGGTGACACCCGCGCGGCCAGCGTATCGAAAACGACGCCGTGCGTCGTTGCCTCCCCGGTCGGCCAACCCCCCGGTCCATTCTCCTGGACATGCCAGAAGAATTGCCGGTCGCCCGCGCGCCATTGCTTTCGCGCGTCCTGCTCGTGCCGGAGCGCGATGTCGCGCAGATGCGGCTTGGCGAGCGGCATCAGCCGCCCGGTGCGCCGATAGCCGGTCGACATCCCGGCTTCTGCTTCGAGCTGCGCGATCTCCTCCTCGAGCGACACCAGCGCATCGAACTGGAATTGCTTCTTGGCGTTCCAGCGGTCGGGCATATGCGGCATGAGCGCGCCCAGCAGGCCGCCGCTCGCGCCGGCGCCGATCGCCTGCTGCTCGACGAGCCGCACCTCCATGCCCTTGCGCGCCGCGGAAAGGGCGGCCCACAGCCCCATGATGCCGCCGCCGACGACCAAAAGCTCGCTCATCGATTGACCTTCTCCGGCCGGCGGATTATCGCCTTCGCCATGACAGGACCCGCAGACCCGTTCGAGCCCCCGGCGCACCAAAACCTCGATTGGCACGAGGGCGATATGCCCTATTCCCGGGAGTTTGGCGATCACTTTTATTGCCGTACCGATGGCCGGCTGGAATGCGGCCACGTCTTCCTTTCCGGCAACGGCCTGCCGCATCGCTGGGTCGGCGCGGGCACGTTCCGCATCGGCGAACTGGGCTTCGGCACCGGGCTCAATTTCTGCGAGACATGGCGCCAGTGGAAAATGACCGCGAGCGCCGGCGACCGCCTGCATTTCGTCTCGTTCGAGCGATTTCCCATGGCCGCCGACGAGATTTCCCGCGCGTTGAGCCATTGGCCGGAGATCGACGCGGAACGGCAGGCCCTGGTCTCCCGCTGGCCGGCAAGCCCCGACGGTGACGTCCACATCGACTTTGGCGACGGTGTCACCCTCACCGTCGTCTGCGGCCCGGCGCTCGAGGGCGTTGCCCGGGCTGAAGACCGGTTCAACGCCTGGTATCTCGACGGCTTCGCCCCCTCGCGCAATCCCGACATGTGGTCGGAAGAGCTGATGCGGCTCGTCTTCGAAAAGACGGCATCAGGCGGCAGCTTCGCGACTTACGCGGCCGCCGGCTTCGTCCGCCGCAATCTCCAGGCCGCCGGCTTCGTCGTTGAAAAGCGCAAGGGTTTTGCCGGCAAGCGCGAGATGCTGCGGGGCGACCGCCCCTAAATCGCCTTACCCCCCGATTTCGACCCGTCTTGAACGGTTGCGCCATTGGACTGCGAAAATGCGTCAGCGGGAACGATTTACTCCACGAGAGAACTGAACTGTCGCAAATGGCGGGCCATCGCCACCGAGAATCTGCGACACACACCCATCGGCAACGCGGTGGGACCATCATGAACAACGATCAGTTTCCCGATGCAGCAACCGGCGATGCGGCTTCGACGCCGCTGGAGCGGCGACGCAGGCCGGGCGGCCGCGGGGCCGAACGGGCCCGCAAGTCAACAGGCGGAAAATATCTCAATCTCGTCAATATGTTGAGCAAATCTACGGTCCTTTCGGAAGATGCGCTCGAGGCGATCCATGACGCGTCGCTGACCATCCTCGAAGAGATCGGCATGGACATCATCCTGCCGGAAGCGCGTGACCGGATGAAGGCTGCCGGCGCTGACGTGATGCCCGGCACCGACCGGGTGCGCTTCGACCGCGGCCTGATCATGGAGATGGTCGCGTCAGCCCCCTCCTCCTTCACCATGCATGCCCGCAACCCGGCGCGCAACGTCGCGATCGGCGGCAACAATCTCGTCTTCGCCCAGATCGCCAGCGCGCCTTTCGTCGCCGATCGTGACGGCGGTCGCCGCACCGGCAACCACGAAGACTTTCGCAAGCTGGTGAAGCTCGCCCAGTCCTACGACATCGTCCACACGACCGGCGGCTATCCCGTCGAGCCCGTGGACCTGCACGCATCCGTGCGCCACCTCGACTGCCTCTCCGACATGGTGAAGCTGACGGACAAGGTCTTCCACGTCTATTCGCTCGGGCGGCAGCGCAACACCGACGGCATCGAGATCGCCCGCATCGGCCGCGGCATTTCCATGGAGCAGATGGAACGCGAGCCGTCGCTCTTCACCATCATCAACACCTCCTCGCCGCTGCGCCTCGACGGACCGATGCTGCAAGGGATCATCGAGATGTCCTCGCGCAATCAGGTGGTGGTGGTCACGCCCTTTACGCTGGCCGGCGCCATGGCCCCCGTGACGATCGCAGGCGCCCTGGTGCAACAGAATGCCGAAGCGCTCTGCGGCATCGCCTTCACCCAAATGGTCCGGCGCGGGGCGCCCGTGATGTATGGCGGCTTTACCTCGAATGTCGACATGAAGACCGGCGCGCCGGCCTTCGGCACGCCCGAATATATGAAGGCGGTGGTCGCCGGCGGCCAGCTCGCGCGCAAATACAACATTCCCTACCGCACCTCGAACACCAATGCCGCCAATACGCTCGATGCCCAGGCGGCCTACGAGTCGGCGATGTCGCTCTGGGCGCTGACGCAAGGGGGCGGCAATTTCGTCATGCATGCCGCCGGCTGGACCGAAGGCGGACTCACGGCCTCCTTCGAGAAGTTCATCCTCGACGTCGACATGCTGCAGATGGTGGCGGAATATCTGGCGCCGCTCGATGTCAGCGAGGATGCGCTCGGCCTCGACGCCGTGCGCGACGTCGGCCCCGGTGGCCACTACTTCGGTACGTTACACACGCTGCAGCGCTACGAAACGGCCTTCTATTCGCCCATCCTTTCCGACTGGCGCAATTTCGAGACCTGGACCGAAGCCGGACGGCCGACAACCTACGACCACGCCAACCGGATCTTCAAGCAGAAGCTCAACGAATACGAGCGTCCGCCCCTCGACCCGGCGATCGAGGAGGAGCTCGATGCCTTCGTCGCCAAGCGCAAGGCGGAAGGCGGCGTCCCGACGGACTTCTGACGGGACGCCCCCAAGAGATGCAGTGAACGTTGCGAAAGCGCAGCCTCGCCGGGCTTAGGGGAACACTGCGGCCCGCGCTGTCGCGATCAGTTGCTCGGTGGTTGCAGCGACGCAATTGCGGTCGATCTCGGCGACCGTCCGCTCCCGGACGTGCGCAGAGAGGTGCTTCCTGAGATCGCCGAGCGTCTTTGGAGCCGCGCAGATCACCAGGCTGTCGAAAGCATGGTCGGCGGCGTAGCTCTCCAGTTTTTCAGCCACGTCGGCAACGAAGCGTTGCTGCTCCTCGCGAACGGGATCGCTCTTGTATTCCATTGCGGATCGGCCGTATCCGACCGAAGTGTGCGACCGACCCGGCTTGTCGGCCATGATGTCCTGCACGCGCTTGGGTTCGGTGTGAAAAGTCTCCTCGTCCGGTCGCTGGCGGCACTCTTTCAAGAGATTAACGCCCTTGACGATGCGCGCGGTGTTGCCGTCCGCGACCAATATCCATGTCCGGTTCTGCACGATTGTCTCCCAGTGAAAGCTGTGGATCGTGTTGGGCCGAAAAGGCCCTTTAAAGAAACGCACGAGGCTCGGTTCGGTTCCATCGGCGGCACGCTTCCGCGCCAATTGTTTGCGCCCGCGGTTGCATCTACATCCGTGCAAGATAGGCTTCGAAGCTGCGCTCGGGCATCGCCTCGTAGCGCTCGCGCTCGACCTCAAGCGAACTGATCCGGTCGACCCGGAAATCCCGGAAGTCCGACCTCAGCTCGCACCAGCCGGTCAGCAGCCAGTTATGACCGAAGACGCTGAGGCCGAGCGGCCAGACGGTACGCTCGGAGTGCTCGTCCTTGAGGCTGTCATAGGCGAGCCGAAGCTTGCGCCTCTCGGCGATCGCCTGACGGAGATCGCCGAGCAATGCCGGCGGTTCCGGCTGGAGTGCCGAGCGGAAGGCGCGAAGCGGTGCCGCCGTCAGCCGCTGGCGGTGTTCGGGAGGCAGACCGTGGGCGATCTTCTCCATCGCCTCGCGCGCCGACTGGGCAAGCCGCCCGTCGCCCAGCATCTGCACGGCCCGGGCACCGAAGGCGAGCGCTTCGAGCTGCTCGAAGGTGAAGGCGAGCGGCGGCGCGTCGAAGGCCCCGCGCAGCAGATAACCGACGCCGCGCTCGCCATCGATCGGAGCGCCCGAGGCGATCAGATGCTCCATGTCGCGGTAGATCGTCCGTTGAGCGACCTCCATCTTCTCGGCGATCTCACGCGCCGTCATCGCCCGCCCGGTGGCGCGCATGAGCTGGATGATGCGAAAGAGCCGGTCGGCAGGTCTCATGCGTGGCCTCCTTCGCCATCTTGCCGCACGTTTGAAGGGCTACAGCGGCCGCCCGACACGCACAAGCATGCGACCATCGACTATGGCCATAAGGCTGTCAGTTGCCCTGTGCTAAATCAAGCTCCAACAGACATGGAGCATGAACATGACCAGCGATCACATCCTCGAGCTTGCCGTTTGCATCGTCCTCGACAAACCCGCGGCGACAGCCACGCGCCACCGGGCGATGCAAGCCGTTTCCCGCTATCCTGGCTTCATCTCCTGGCGCGCGGTCGATTCGTGCGAGACGTCGGGAATGTTTGCAGATCTGGTCGAATGGGAGACGCTGGAGGCCGCCCGATCGGCCGGCGAGCGCGTTCGGGTCGATCCGGAGTTTGCGCCTTATGCGGCAACGATCAGTGCGGTCATGCTGGTGCAGCATTTTACCGACGGCCAGAAGATCTGAGCGGCCAGAGAGACGAGGGGCCAGAGAAACGAGGGAAGGACTGCCTGACAATGGCCGAGCCGCTGAAGAACCTGCTGCACCCCGGGGTCGTCATGGACATTGCCGACCGGATCGCCCGCGACACCAACGCCTTCGATCGGGAAAAATTCCTGCGGCTCGCAGGCGACGGTCTCGAAGCGCTGGAACTGATGCAGCGTTCGCTCAAGATCCGCGACGCGCTCGTCGAGACCTTGCCGCAGCCGTTTGCCGAAGCCGCCGAGATTCTCGCGGCTTGCCTGCCCCGGGATGGCGTTCCCGGTATCGACGGCTGGGCGCTCCTGCCCGTCAGCCAGTTTGTCGCCCTGCGCGGTCTCGGGGACTTTGACCTGTCGCTATCGCTGCTGCGCGCCCTAACGCCGCATTTCACCGGCGAGTTCGGCATTCGCGTCTTCATCGATCACGACCAGGATCGCGCACTGGCAACGATCCGGACCTGGTCCGGCGACGCCAACCATCACGTCCGGCGGCTGGCGAGCGAAGGTACGCGGCCGCGCCTGCCCTGGGCAATGCGTCTGCCGAAACTCATCCGCGATCCGAAACCGATCCTGCCGATCCTGACGGCGCTCCTCGACGACCCCGAAGACTATGTGCGCCGGTCGGTCGCCAACAGCCTCAACGACATCGCCAAGGACCACCCGGACATGGTGGCTGCCTTCGTCGCCGAGCATATCGGCGATGCGTCGCCGGAGCGCCGCCAGCTTCTGCGCCACGCCTCGCGCACGCTCCTGAAACAGGGGCATTCGGCCGCGCTTTCGAATTTCGGCTTCGCCGCTCCGAGCCGCATCCATGCCCATCTCTCTCTCGACCGCTCCGAAATCGTGCGCGGCGAAAGCCTCGGCCTGCGCCTTGCGATCAGCCATCAGGCCAAAACCAGCCAAAAGGTGATGATCGACTACGCGGTGCATCATCGCAAGGCGAATGGCTCGACGTCACCCAAAGTCTTCAAATGGACATCGGCGACGCTCGCGCCCGGCGGCTCGATCGAGATCGAGAAACGCCATGCGATCCGGCCGATCACGACGCGCCGCTACTATGCCGGCACGCACCGCATCGTCATCCTCGTCAACGGACAGGAAGCGGCGGAAGCCGGTTTTGAACTCGCGCTGGAGTAGATCTCATTTCGCACCTGCGAAAAGATGCAGCTTGACTTTTTCGTCCAAACCAACGACATGGTGCCCAGCGTCACCTTCCGGCCGCCGCGTGAGCGCGCCCTCGGCAACCTCTGAAAGCCGTGAAGAAGGTATAGCGCACCCATCGCCGCACTAGGCGGCATAGCATAGGCGCTTGACGACTTTCTTTAACCCACAAGTTCCCAATTCACGCGGGGTTCTTGACGCCGAACGACACCGGAACAGCAAGGATGCGGTTCCGGCGAATGCGTTTGGCGCCCCCAAAAGGTATATGCATTTGTCCACCTTTAAAGATCTCGGCCTCTCCCAGCACATTCTGGACACCCTGTCCGCCAACGGCTTCGAAAAACCGACGCCGATCCAGGCGCAGGCCATTCCGCAGGTGCTGAAGGGCAACGATCTCATCGGTCTCGCCCAGACCGGCACCGGCAAGACGGCCGCCTTCGGCCTGCCGATGATCGAAAAGCTCGTTGCCGAAGGAAGGCGCCCCGATCCTCGCAACATCCGCGCCCTCGTGCTCGCTCCGACCCGCGAACTGGTCAACCAGATCGCTGCCAACCTCAAGCTCTTCGTCAGGAAGTCTCCGCTGAAGATCGGCGTCGTCGTCGGTGGCGTCTCCATCAACAAGCAGACCGAACAGCTCGCCCGCGGCGTCGATATCCTGGTCGCAACACCGGGCCGCCTGCTCGACCTCGTCGCCCGCAAGGCTGTGACGCTGACGCAAGGGCGCTACCTCGTGCTCGACGAAGCCGACCAGATGCTCGACCTCGGCTTCATCCACGACCTGCGCAAGATCTCCAAGCTCGTGCCGAAGAACCGCCAGACGCTGCTGTTCTCGGCCACCATGCCGAAGCAGATCGCGGATCTCGCGGGTGAATATCTGACCAACCCGGTCAAGGTCGAGGTCACGCCTCCGGGCAAGGCCGCCGACAAGGTCGAGCAGTATGTGCACTTCGTGCCCGGCAAGGACCTGAAGACGCAGATCCTCAAGCAGTCGCTGACCGATAATCCGGACGGCCTGTCGCTGATCTTCAGCCGCACCAAGCATGGCGCCGAGAAGCTGATGAAGCATCTCGACCACGTCGGCTTCAAGGCCGCTTCGATCCACGGCAACAAGAGCCAGGGCCAGCGCGAGCGCGCGCTGAAGGCGTTCCGTGACGGCGAAATCCGCGTGCTGGTCGCAACCGACGTCGCCGCCCGCGGCATCGACATTCCCGGCGTCACCCACGTCTACAACTACGACCTGCCGGAAGTGCCCGACGCCTATGTTCACCGCATCGGCCGCACCGCCCGCGCCGGCCGCGACGGCATCGCGATCGCCTTCTGCGCCCCGGACGAAATCCGCCTGCTGCGTGACATCGAGAAGCTGATGGGCATCTCGATCGCCGTTGCCAGCGGCGAAGCGCCGGCCGACCAGGCTCGCGCCGCCAAGGGCCGCAGCGGCCGTGGCAATGGCCATCGCAAGGGCAACGGCGGCGGCCAGCATCAGAACGGCGGTCGCCCGCGTCGTGAACGCCCGGCCGGCGAACCAATTGCCGTCACCAGCGGCTTCACCGGCGATGACCTGCTGCGCGACGAACGCCGCCCGCAGAAGCAGGAGCGCCGCGACCATGGCCATCCGCAGAACGACGGCCGTGGCGAGGGTAACCGCAACCACGAAGGCAAGAAGCACCATGGTCGCCCCGGCCAGAAGCAGGGCGAACGGCGCGACCGCAACCATGGCGGCCGCAACGAAAACCGCGCTGGCGGCGAGCGCCGCGACGGTGGCCAGGGCATGCGCCGCGGCGCCGGTGGCAGCCGCGGCCACCAGGGCTGATCTCCGAAGATCATCGATACGGACGGCGGGTTGTTTCGGCCCGCCGTTTCAGTTTTTGGTTATTCGCGTGTGGTTATCGCAAAACCGCCGCACATTTTGGGCGACATGCTTTATGCCCGCTGTTTGCGGTTGGTGAGATAGACCCCGGCAACGGCGATCACCGTTCCGATGATCATCGGCAGGGTCAGCGCCTCGCCGAAGAAAATGGCCGCCTGCACGGCCGCAAGCGGCGGCACGAGATAGATCAGCGACGCCGCGCGCGACACCTGGCCACGCCGAATGAGATAGAGCAGCAGCGCGATCGCCCCCATCGAAAGCCCCAGCACCGACCAGGCGAGCGCCGCAACGACCTGAAGATTCCAGGTGACATGCAGGTCCTCCAGCAGCAGCGCCAGCGGGACTGTGACGATCAGCGCTCCGAGATATTGCAGCGCCGCGATGGTGCGGATATCGCCGCTCTGCAGATGGCGCTTCTGGTAGAGCGTGCCGTAGGTGACGGCGCCCATGCCGAGCACGTTGACGATGACGGGCAGGAGATGGATCGGCGTCGCGCCGGTATCGATCGCCAGCACCTTCGGCAGCACGGCGAGCACTATGCCGAAGAAGCCGAGCACCAGCCCAAGCTTCTGTTGGGTCGTCAGTTTTTCGTCGATGACGAAGGCGGCGGCGACCGCCGTCATCAGCGGCTGCAGGCCGGCAATGATGCCGGAAATGCCGGCGGGCACGCCCTCGCCGATCGCCCACCAGACCGCCCCGAGATAAAGCCCATGCAGGAACATGCCCGACACCACGGCGTGACCCACTGTCGCCAGGGATTTCGGCCATCGGGCGCCGGTCGCGACACAGAACAGGATGAAGAGCGCGATCGCCAGCGTATAGCGCAGCACCAGAAAGGTCAGCGGATCGGCGTAAGCGGCCGCATATTTCGCGACGACCCAGCCGGTCGACCAGAGCAGAACGAAGATGGCGGGAGCCAGGCGGGCGAGCATGATGGGCCTATCAGGATGACGGTGGCAGACGGCAGAGCAGTGCAACGCGCCCTCCGGAATAGCTCCAAGCCGCTGTAACACTTTGATCTGCCGTTGATTTCGGCTCAAATCCCTGTGATTTGAGCACTCAAGCAGGTAGCCGCGACCCTGTTGATGGTCAAAACAATTTTTCTGATGGCAAGCATCAGCCAATCGGAACCATCAGCCGCAGCGAGGAAAGCGACAGCGAGACGAATCCGGGTTCGTACTCCTCGCGATAGTGCAGCAGGGCGGTATCGACTGCGTAGCCCTCGGCCGCAATCCAATCGAACATCTTCTGATAGTGCACGAAAGCGTCGCCGCTGTCCGGATGATGCAGGGCAGTGGCGAAGCGCATGGCCGGCAGGTCGACGTGCCCGGGGTGAATCGTTGTTTCGGCCTTGTCCGAGACATAGCCGACGAGGTAACGAAAGCCGTCCGGGCGATCGTTCCAGGAAAGACCGACCAAGGCCGCATGATCCCTGGGGTGAAGGCGTCGATGATGCCCTTGCACCTCGGTAATCAGCCGGCGCACGGCGCCATCGGCAGCCTCGACGAACGTGCCTTCCCAGAAGGCGCCGGCAATCCGCTGCGCGGGTCTTTCCACGATTTCGAATGCCATGATCACCTCTTCGAGTCGAGGATCTCTCAATTATCGACCGGTTACGTCGAATGGCAATCGTCGATGTGAACGGGCTTGCTTCAAAGCAGTTCCACGAAGGCGCGCGCCGCGCGGCTGAACTGCCTTTCACGATGCGTCAGCAGTTCGAAGCTGCGCTCCGCCAGTCCGAATGGCAGCTCGACCAGCCGGCCGCTGTCGACGAAGGGCTGGGCGGCAAGCCGGGAGACGGCCGTCACGAATGGACCGCTTTCGACAGCCGTCAACACCGCTTCGTTGGAAGGCAATTCGAGCTCGATCTTCACCCCCTCGAGGTCCGCTCCATGATCAGCCATCGATTGCAGGAACATTGCCCGCGTACCAGACCCCTCTTCACGCAGTACCCAACGCGCCGCAAGCAGCATCGCCAGATTGACCGGGGCACCGACGAGCGGATGCGCGGGTGAAGCGTAGACCGCGATGCGATCGATCGCGACGCGGCGATGGTCGAGCTTGGCGCCATCGACGCGGCCCTCGACGAAGCCGAGCTGTGCGGTCCCCTCCTCCACTGCTTCGGCGACGACGGCCGTATTGCGCACGGTCAGCTTCACGTCGACCTGCGGATAGTCGTGAGTGAAGCGGGCGAGGCGCGCCGGCAGCCAGTAGCTCGCAACCGTCTGGCTTGCGGCAATCGAGAGTTCGCCGCGGCGAAGCTGCGAGAGATCGTTGAGACAGGCAGTCGCTGCCGTCGCCCGGGCGAGGACCGCCCTCGCCTCCGGCAGGAACGCCTTGCCGGCATCCGTCAGCGCCAAGCCGCGGCCGACCCGATCGAACAACCGCACGTCGTGCTGGGTTTCGAGCGCGGCGATTGCAGCACTTGCCGCTGACTGGGTGACGTTCATCGCCTCGGCGGCTTTGGTCATGTGCAGGCGCTCGGCGACCGCGACGAAGATTCTAAGCTGATCGAGTGTCATGGCAGATCAATCTCAAAAATCGATCAGAATGACAAGAATAATCCGTTAGACTGATTCATGGATCGGCGTAGGTTGCGCGCCATGTCGAGATTGCATCCTACATTTCGCTTCACTTTTTCGTCCTCCATTTCCCGCCTGACGTGTATTCTTCCGGGACTATTCCTCTGCTGTCTCGTCGCGCTCGCGGCCATCGGCCTCGAATGGATCGAGTGGCGCTGGACAGGTCGGGCCTGGCTGGAGGCCCTTGTTCTTGCCATTCTTCTTGGCGCCATCGTCCGCACCATCTGGACGCCCAGCGCCCGCTTCCTCTCCGGCATCCATTTCTCCGCCAAGGTTCTGCTGGAGACCGCGATCGTCTTGATCGGCGCCATGCTGAGCTTCGACGCGATCGCCGCGAGCGGGCCGACGCTGCTCGCTACCGTCGTCTCCATGGTGTTGCTGTCGATCTCGACCGGCTACCTGATCGCAAGGCTGCTCGGCCTGCCGAAACGCCTGGCGACACTGATCGCCTGCGGCAACGCCATCTGCGGCAACTCCGCCATCGCGGCCGTTGCCCCAGCGATCGGCGCCCGCGGCGAAGAGGTGGCAGCCGCCATCTCGTTTACCGCCATCCTCGGCATCGCCGTCGTCCTGTCTCTGCCCTTCGTCGGCGGCTGGCTCGGCATGACGCCGCAGGGCTACGGCGTCTTTGCCGGCATGACGGTCTACGCCGTACCGCAGGTGCTGGCCGCTGCCAGCCCTTTCAGTTCGCTCTCGGTCCAGGTCGGCACGCTCGTCAAGCTCGTGCGTGTGCTGATGCTCGGCCCCGTCGTCTTCTGTTTCTCGCTGATCGGCGGCCGCGATGCCGAGTCTGGATCCATGCCGGGCGAGCGCCGTGAAACGGGTTCGCGCCTCGCCACCGTCGCCCACTTCGTTCCCTGGTTCATCCTCGGTTTCCTGGCCGTCGCCATCGCCCGCAACAGCGGCGTAATCTCCGATCCGCTCGCGACAGGCGCCGTGAAGGCCTCCACCTGGCTGACCGTCATCGCCATGGCCGCACTCGGCCTCGAGGTCGACATCCGCACGCTCGCCAATGCCGGCCCGCGCGCCAGTGCCGCTGCCCTGCTCTCGCTCCTCGTGCTCTGCATTCTGTCGGCGCTCGCAATCGCCTGCCTGGGTCTCGGTTAGCCTCGAAACCCAAGTCCAATTTTAGGGCATGTGCACATTTTGTAGCCGTGCAGCCGCCGCAGCTTTTCGGCGGCTGCATCCCGCTGCCCGGTTGTTGGGCAGTTTCCCCCGCAAACAGGCGTCAATTTTCTTTTCAGGCGACTGAGCACGCTTCTTGCATTGCAACCAGCGTTGTACTCAAATGGTCAAAAATAAGGGGACCACGCCTTTGGCATTTGACGAAATGATGAATGCGGACAGCAGTCCGCGCCAGCCATATTCGACCTATCATGAATGGTATGCCAGCCAGGACAGAAATCGGCTCATAGCGAAATCCAAGGAAGCCGAGAACATATTCCGCAAAACCGGCATCACCTTCGCGGTCTACGGACACGCAGACAGCTCCGAAAAGCTCATCCCCTTCGATCTCATCCCCCGCATCATCTCCGGCCGCGAATGGCGCAAGCTGGCCCAGGGCATCGAACAGCGGGTCATCGCCCTCAACGCCTTCCTCGACGACATCTACCACAAGCAGGAAATCATCCGCGCCGGCCGCATCCCGCGCGAACTGATCGAGAGGAACGAAGCCTTCCTGCCGCAGATGATCGGCTTTAGGCCGCCGGGCGGCGTCTACACCCACATCGTCGGCACCGACATCGTGCGCACCGGCGAAGACCAGTTCTATGTGCTGGAGGACAATGCGCGCACACCGTCCGGCGTCAGCTACATGCTGGAAAACCGCGAAACGATGATGCAGATGTTCCCGGAACTCTTCCATCAGAACCGCGTGCGCCCGGTCGAGAACTACCCCTACCTGCTGCGCCAGAGCCTCGCTTCGCTCGCCCCTCCCGGCTGCAGCGGCAAGCCGCGCGTCGCGGTGCTGACGCCCGGCATCTACAACTCCGCCTTCTACGAACACGCCTTCCTCGCCGACATGATGGGCGTGGAACTCGTCGAGGGCTCGGATCTGCGCGTCATCGACGGCAAGGTGAAGATGCGTACGACCCGCGGCTACGAGGCGATCGACGTGCTCTACCGCCGCGTCGACGACGACTTCCTCGATCCGCTGACCTTCCGCCCGGATTCAGCACTCGGCATTCCCGGCATCATGGACGTCTACCGCGCCGGCAACATCACGATCGCCAATGCCCCAGGCACCGGGATTTCCGACGACAAGGCGATCTATTCCTACATGCCCGAGATCGTCGAGTTCTATACCGGCCGCAAGCCGCTCCTGGAAAACGTGCCCACCTGGCGCTGTTCCGAGCCGCAGAGCCTGAAATACGTGCTCGAACACCTGGAAGAGCTGGTGATCAAGGAAGTGCACGGTTCCGGCGGCTACGGCATGCTGGTCGGGCCGACGGCGACCAGGAAGGAGCGCGCCGTCTTCGCGGAAAAGCTGAAGAGCCGCCCCAACAACTACATCGCCCAGCCGACGCTTTCCCTTTCCACCGTGCCGATCCTCGTCAACAAGGGCATTGCGCCCCGGCACGTCGACCTTCGCCCCTATGTCCTCGTCTCCGACAAGGTGCAGATCATCCCCGGCGGCCTGACGCGCGTGGCGCTGAAGGCCGGTTCGCTGGTCGTGAATTCCAGCCAGGGCGGCGGGACCAAGGACACCTGGGTGCTGGAGGACTGAGAGATGCTGGGAAGAACTGCAAACGGCCTCTACTGGATGTTCCGCTACATCGAGCGCGCGGAAAACGGCGCCCGGCTGATCGACGCCGGCCTGCGCATGTCGCTGACGCGCAGCGAAGCGAGCGAAGACGATTGGGACGGCGTGCTGCAAAGCGCCGGCGTGCGTGAAAACTATGACGAGGTGCACGACAAGCTGACGAGCATCGACGCGATCGACTTCCTGCTGCGCGACCGCGCCAATCCGTCGAGCGTGATGTCCTGCATCGAGGCAGGCCGCCACAACGCCCGCATGGTGCGCACCGCGCTCACCCGCGAAACCTGGGAAGCGACCAACGAATGCTACCTCGAGATGAAGGCGATGCTTTCCAAGAGGGCGCGCCCGACCGACATGCCGGAGATCATCGACACGATCAAGCGGCAAGCCGGCCTTATTCGCGGCGCCTTCCACGGCACGATGCTCCGAAACGAGATCTTCAACTTCTCACGCATCGGCACCTTCATCGAGCGGGCCGACAACACCGCCCGGATCCTCGACGTGAAATACTACGTACTCCTGCCGGCGGTCGCCGCCGTCGGCTCGTCCATGGACAATGTGCAGTGGGAATCGATCCTGCGGTCGGTCTCGGCGCACCGCGCCTATGGCTGGGTCTATGATGCAGAGCTCCGGCCAGCCAACATCGCCGACTTCCTGATTTCCAATGGCCGCATGCCGCGCTCGCTTGCCTATTGCTACGAAAAGATCGCCAGCAACCTCGGCTATCTCGAGCGGGAATATGGCGAGCGCCACGCCGCCCACGACACGGCCGACCGCACGCTCGCATCGCTGCGCAGCCAGTCCATCAAGGACATCATGGACCAGGGTCTGCACGAATATCTCGAAGACTTCATCAGCCACAACAACCGTCTGGGACAGGAAATCTCCGACGGCTACCGGTTCTATTGAGTTCGGGAGGATGGCATGCACCTGAAGATCAGCCACACGACCGAATACCACTATGACGAGCCCGTGCAATATGCACTGCAGCGCCTGCGGTTGACGCCGCTGACCCAGCCTGGCCAGACCGTGCTCGGCTGGCAGACGCTCGTCGATGGCGCCGCGATCGAAGTGAGCTACGACGATCACTTCGGCAATCGGGTTCACCTGGTCAGCGTCGACGGCGACCGCGAGGCGATCCGCATCACGGCCTCTGGCGAGGTGCATACGGAGGACCGCGCCGGCGTCTTCGGTCCGCATCAGTCCTACGTGCCGCTGTGGCTCTATGCCCGCGAGACGCCTCTGACCAAGGCCGGCAAATTGATCCGGGAACTGGCGAAATCCGCCGAGGGCGAAACCGATCTTGCCCGCATGCATGCGCTGATGGCGACGATCCACGAGGCGGTGGAGTACAAGCCCGGCGAGACCCATGCGGAGACGACGGCCGAGGATGCGCTGGAAAGCGGTAGCGGCGTCTGCCAGGACCACGCCCATATCCTGATCGCGGCTGCGCGCTCGCTCGACCTGCCGGCCCGCTACATCTCGGGCTATCTGATGATGGAGGGTCAGCCCGACCAGACGGCGAGCCACGCCTGGGCGGAAATTCATCTGAACGGACTGGGCTGGGTCGGCTTCGACGCCGCCAACAAGATTTGCCCCGACGACCGCTATGTCCGGATCGCTTCTGGCCTCTGCTACCGCGACGCCGCGCCCATATCGGGCCTGATCCATGGCGAAGCCAAGGAGACGCTCAAAGTATCGGTGACGGTCGAACAGCAGCAAAGCCAGAGTCAAAGCCAGTCATAGGGCCAGTAACTTTCGCGATGGCGCGCCATCGAAGGCGCGCAAAGATTGCGCACCCTTTCGACCGGTTGGATGACAAATGGAAATGCCGCACCGACAAGCGGTGCGGCATTGCATTCCAGCAGCCAGAAAAATCAGTGACTGTCGCGGTTCATCGGAATTTCCGCGCCGCGCGGACCGACGAGGAAGTCCAGGTCCGCGCCGGTATCGGCCTGCATGACCGTCTTGACGTAGAGGCCGCCATAGCCGCCGGCAAGCGGCTTCACCGGCGACACCCAGGCTGCGCGACGGCGAGCCAGTTCCTCATCCGAAACCTCGAGGTGGATGGTGCGAGCCGGCACGTCGACGGCGATCATGTCGCCATTCTGCACGAGCGCCAGCGGACCGCCATCGGCCGCTTCCGGTGCGGTGTGCAGGATGACCGTGCCATAGGCCGTGCCGGACATGCGCGCATCGGAAATGCGGATCATATCGGTGATGCCCTTCTTCAGGACTTTCGGCGGCAGGCCCATATTGCCGACCTCGGCCATGCCGGGATAACCCTTCGGGCCGCAATACTTCAGCACCATGATGCAGGTCTCGTCGATATCGAGATCATCGCGATTGATGCGGGCGTGATAGTCCTCAATGCTCTCGAACACGACGGCACGGCCCTTGTGCTGCATCAGGTGCGGCGAAGCGGCGGACGGCTTCAGGACACAGCCCTTCGGCGCCAGATTGCCGCGCAGCACCGCGATGCCGCCGGACTTGGTCAGCGCCTTGTCGCGCGACACGATGACGTCGTCGTTGTAGTTCACCGCATCCTTGACGTCGTTCCAGATCGTATCGCCAGTGACGGTCAGCGCCTCCTTGTGCAAGAGGCCCATTTCGCCGACGGCCTTGATCACGACCGGAAGGCCACCGGCGTAGTAGAACTCCTCCATCAGGTATTTGCCCGACGGCTGCAGGTTGACGATCGTCGGCACGTCGCGGCCGAGGCGATCCCAGTCGTCGAGCGTCAGGTCGACGCCGATGCGGCCGGCAAGCGCCAGGAGGTGGAGCACGGCGTTGGTCGAGCCGCCGACGGCGCCGTTGACGCGGATGGCATTTTCGAAGGCTTGCTTCGTCAGGATGTCGGAGGGCTTCAGGTCCTCCTTGACCATCTCGACGATGCGGCGGCCGGAAAGCTGCGAGATCACCCGCCGACGTGCGTCGACCGCGGGGATTGCCGCATTGCCGGGCAGCGTCATTCCCAATGCTTCCGCCATCGAGGCCATGGTGGAAGCGGTGCCCATTGTCATGCAGCTTCCGGCCGAGCGGGCCATGCCCTGCTCCGCATCCATGAACTCCGCCAGCGACATCTCGCCGGATTTCACCATTTCCGAGAATTGCCAGATCGCCGTGCCGGAACCGACGTCCTTGCCGCGCCACTTGCCGTTCAGCATCGGGCCGCCGGAGACGAGGATGACCGGGATATCGACGCTGGCAGCCCCCATCAGCAGGCTCGGTGTGGTCTTGTCACAGCCGCCGAGCAGCACGACGCCATCGACCGGATTGCCGCGGATCGCCTCTTCCACGTCCATCGCCGCAAGATTGCGGAACATCATCGCCGTCGGGCGCAGCGTGCTTTCGCCGACGGAGAAGACCGGAAACTCGACCGGGAAGCCGCCCGCCTCGTAGACTCCACGCTTCACCCGCTCGGCAAGGTCACGCAGATGCGCGTTGCACGGCGTCAGCTCCGACCAGGTATTACAGATGCCGATGATCGGCCGCCCGTCGAACGTATCGGCGGGCAGGCCCTGGTTCTTCATCCAGGAGCGATGCATGATGGCATTCTTGCCCGTACCGCCGAACCACTCCTGGGAACGGAGCCGGCGTGGCCACTCAGCTTTCTTCTTCATCTTTTCCTTCCTTGAGCAGCCCGCGCAGATCACGCGGGCCCTGCACGGCTTCCCTTAAGCCAGGGAGTAGGCCGTCTTGACGGTGGTGTAGAACTCGGCGGCATAGCGTCCCTGCTCGCGCGAGCCGTAGGACGAGCCCTTGCGGCCGCCGAAGGGCACGTGGAAGTCGACGCCGGCGGTCGGCAGGTTGACCATCACCATGCCGGCTTCGGCGTTGCGCTTGAAATGGGTCGCATGCTTGAGGCTGGTGGTGGCGATGCCGGAGGACAGGCCGAAGGGCGTGTCGTTGGCAACGGCGAGCGCTTCGTCGTAATCCCTGACGCGGATGACGGCGGCGACCGGCCCAAAGATCTCTTCCCGGCTGATCCGCATCGCGTTCGTCGCCTCGGTGAACAGCGCCGGCTGCAAATAGAAGCCGGGCGTGTCGCGCTTCAGAAGCTCGCCGCCGAAGGCCAGCTTCGCGCCTTCCTGCTTGCCGATGGCGATGTAGTCGGTGTCCTGGTTGAGCTGGCTCTCGTCGACCACCGGGCCGATATGGGTGCCGGCCTTCAACGCATCGTCGATCGTCAGCCCCTTCATCCGTTCGCCCATCGCCGCCACGAAACGATCGTGAATGCCTTCGGTGACGATGATGCGCGAGGACGCGGTGCAGCGCTGGCCGGTGGAGAAGAAGGCGGAATTGACCGCCGCCTCGACCGCCACCGACAGATCGGCGTCGTCGAGCACGACGAAGGGGTTCTTGCCGCCCATCTCCAGCTGGTACTTGCGATTGTGCTCGACGGAGGCGGCAGCGACCCGCTTGCCGGTGCCGACCGAGCCGGTGAAGGTGATGGCGCTGATATCGGGGCTGTCGAGCATCGCCTGGCCGACGACCGAGCCCTTGCCCATGACGAGGTTCAAGACCCCCTTCGGCAGGCCGGCGCGATGGAGGATGTCGACGATCGCCCAGGAACTGCCGGGCACCAACTCGGCCGGCTTGAAGACGACGGTGTTGCCGTAGCAGAGCGCCGGGGCGATCTTCCAGGCGGGAATGGCGATCGGGAAGTTCCAGGGCGTGATGATGCCGACGACGCCGACCGGCTCGCGGGTGATCTCGACGCCGATATTGGGCCGGGCGGACGGCAGGACTTCGCCTGCCAGGCGCAGGCACTCGCCGGCGAAGAAGTCGAAGATCTGGCCGGCGCGCACGGTCTCGCCGATGCCTTCGACCAGCGTCTTGCCTTCCTCGCGCGACAGAAGCTTTCCGAGCTCGTCCTTGCGGGCGAGGATCTCGTCGGCGGTCTTCCTCAGGATCGCATGGCGCTCGAGGATGCCGGAGCGCGACCAGGCGGGAAACGCCGCCTTGGCCGCCGCGATCGCTGCCCGCGCATCGTCAGCCGAGGCGCGGGCATATTCGCCCACCACGTCATTGGTGTTCGACGGGTTGATGTTGGCAACCCCGTCACCGCCGACCCACTCGCCGGCAATCAGGTTCTGGTGCAATGTCATAGGCTTCGAGCCTCCTTGATAAAGGCGCTTGACCGTTCCTCGTGAACGGTCGCGCTTAGGAGATGTGTCAGAGCTGGCTTATGGCGACCTGTTCTTCCGCGGCGATGGCAAGGGCGTTGCGGAGCGGAAGGCCGAAGCCCGACGCCTCGATCTCGAACACGTCACCTTCCTCGGTGCGAATGCCGTCGCCGAAGGAAAGCGTCGCCGTCCCGAACATGTGAACGTGGATATCACCCGGCTGGCGGAACAGTTCGTACTTGAAATGATGATGCTCGAGATTGGCGAAACTGTGCGACATGTTGGCTTCGCCAGACAGGAACGGTTTCTCCCACAGCACCTTGCCGCCACGCAGGATCCGGGACATGCCGCGGATATCTTCCGGTGCTGCGCCGACGCGGATTTCCGGACCGAAGCTCGCCTGCCGCAGCTTCGAATGCGCCAGCCAGAGATAGTTGACCCTCTCGGTCTTGTGGTCGGAGAACTCGTTGGCGACGGCAAAACCGATGCGGAACGGCACGCCCTTGTCGGAGATCACGTAGATGCCGGCCATTTCCGGCTCTTCACCCCCATCCTCCGCGAAGGAGGGCGAGACGAGCGGAGCACCGGGGGCCACGGCGCTGGTGCCGTTACCCTTGTAGAACCATTCCGGCTGCACGCCGATCTCGCCGGCCTTCGGCTTGCCGCCTTCGAGCCCCATGCGGAACATCTTCATCGAGTCGGTCAGCGTTTCCTCGGCCGCCTCGCTCGTCTTCTTGTGCATGGCGTCGCGGGTCGCGGCGGAGCCGAGATGGGTGAGGCCCGTGCCGGTCAGGTGCAGATGCGCCGGATCCGGATGGGTGATCGGCGGCAGGAAGCGTCCCTCCGCATAGGCCTTGTCGAGATCGACGGTCGCCCCGAGACCCTTGGCCTCGATCGTCTCCTTCAGGCTGCGCCCGGCATTGGCCGCTTCCATCGCCAGGGAATAGACGCTTGCAGCGCCCTTGATCGCATGCGCGGTTTCGCCGGGCAAACGCACCGCAACCGTTATCGATCCGTCTTCGTTCCTGATCTGCGAAATCAGCACGATCCTGTCCTTCCTGTCGTCGTTCGGGTCGCAGTTTTCGCCTTCTCAAGGCAAAAGCGTCCCCGTGGGTGACTTTCACCACCCAATTCCAGCGGGCCAATCCGCCGATCCTGGCAACCGCGGCTGCCGGTGAATGTTACTGGTTCGCGTCGGGTCTTATGGCTTTCGGCTCAACCCTTGTTCTTGTTGTAGACATCGAAGAAGACGGCAGCGAGCAGGACGAGACCCTTGATCAGCTGCTGGTAGTCGATGCCGATGCCCATGATCGACATGCCGTTGTTCATCACGCCCATGATGAAGGCGCCGATCACCGCGCCGATGATCTTGCCGACACCGCCGGATGCCGAGGCGCCGCCAATGAAGCAGGCCGCGATGACGTCAAGCTCGAAGCCGACACCGGCCTTCGGCGTTGCCGAGTTGAGGCGGGCGGTGATGATCATGCCGGCAAGTGCCGCCAGCACGCCCATGTTGACGAAGGTGTAAAAGGTCAGCCGCTCGGTATTGATGCCCGAGAGCTTGGTCGCCTTGACGTTGCCGCCCATGGCATAGATGCGGCGGCCGATCGTCGAGCGCGTGGTGATGAAGGTGTAGAGTGCGATGAGAACGGCCATGGCAATCAGCACGTTCGGCAGGCCGCGATAGGTCGCAAGCTGGAAACCGATGAACAGCGCCACGGCAGCGATCACCGCCATCTGCACCGCGAAGAAGACGAATGGCTCGTTCTCCGTGCCGTGCTGCTCGTTGATCTTGCGGTCGCGAAGCCCCGCGTAGATAGCGTAGCCGACGAGCGCGATGACCGCGATGAGTGCCACCATGTTCTGAATGGTCTCGGGTGCCGGATTGAGGAAATAGAGGAAATCCGGAACGAAGCCGGTCGACAGCAGCTGGAACTCCTTCGGGAACGGGCCGATCGGGCGGCCGCCGAGCACGACATAGGTGAGCCCGCGGAAAACCAGCATGCCGGCAAGCGTGACGATGAAAGACGGGATCTTCTGGTAGGCAACCCAATAGCCCTGGGCCGCCCCCATGATGCCGCCGACGATCAGACAGGCCGGGATGACGACAAAGGCCGGCAGACCCCACTTGACCAGCATGATCGCCGAAATCGCCCCGATGAAGGCGACGATCGACCCGACCGACAGATCGATATGGCCGGCGACGATGATCAGCAGCATGCCAAGCGCCATGATGACGATGAACGAGTTCTGCAGCACCAGGTTGGTGATGTTGACCGGCTTGAACAGCACGCCGTCGGTCACGAACTGGAAGAACAGCATGATCACGACAAGCGCGACGAGCAGGCCGTATTCGCGGATATTGTTCTTGAGATAGTCCCCGATCGAGGGCTTGTTGGTTTGGGTGCTCGTATCGGCGACCATTAGTGTTTCTCCCCTGAACGCATGATGGCACGCATGATGGATTCCTGGCTCGCCTCCGCCTTCGAGAGCTCGGCGACGATGCGGCCCTCATTCATGACGTAGATGCGATCACAGGTTCCAAGCAGCTCCGGCATTTCCGATGATATCATCAGAATGCCTTTACCCTCGGCGGCAAGTTGGTTGATGATGGAGTAGATCTCATATTTCGCGCCGATATCGATACCGCGTGTCGGCTCGTCGAGTATGAGAACTTCCGGATTGGTGAACAGCCATTTGGACAGCACGACCTTCTGCTGGTTGCCGCCCGAAAGGTTGACCGTTTCCTGATAGATCGAGTGCGAACGGATGCGCAGCTTCGAGCGATAGTCGGAGGCGACCTTCGCTTCCTTGCGGTCGTCGATGACCCCGTTCGAGGCAACCGCCTTCAGGTTGGAGAGCGTCGTGTTCTCCTTGATGTTGTTGATCAGCACGAGGCCGAGTTGCTTGCGGTCCTCGGTAACGTAAGCGAGACCCGCATCGATCGCCCGCGGAATGGTGCTGACATCGACAGGCTTGCCGCGCATCGTCACCTCACCGGTGATCTTGTGGCCCCAAGACTTGCCGAAGAGGCTCATCGCCGTTTCGGTGCGCCCTGCGCCCATCAGCCCGGCGATGCCGACGACCTCGCCGGCGCGCACGGTGAAATTGACGTCATGCAGGAACTGCCGGTCGCGATGATGCTGGTGGAAGACATTCCAGTTCTTCACCTCCAGCAACGTCTCGCCGATATTCGGCTCGCGCGGCGGATAACGGTCTTCCATCGCACGGCCGACCATGCCCTTGATGATGCGGTCTTCGCCGATGTCTTCGCTGTGACAGTCGAGCGTCTCGACCGTGCCGCCGTCGCGCAGGATGGTGATCTGGTCGGCGACCTGCCGGATCTCATTCAGCTTGTGCGAAATGATGATCGAGGTCATGCCCTGCGTGCGAAACTCCATCAGGAGCTTCAGCAGCGCATCGGAATCGGTTTCGTTGAGCGAGGCGGTCGGCTCGTCGAGGATCAGCAGCCGCACCTTCTTCGATAGCGCCTTGGCGATCTCGACCAGCTGTTGCTTGCCGACGCCGATGTCGGTGATGAGCGTTGCCGGGGATTCGCTCAAGCCCACCTTCTTCAGGAGCTCCTGCGTGCGGGCGAAGGTCTGCGGCCAGTGGATCACGCCGTTGCTGGCGATCTCGTTGCCGAGGAAGATGTTCTCGGCGATCGAAAGCAGCGGCACCAGCGCCAGTTCTTGGTGGATGATGATGATGCCGAGGTCTTCGCTGTCGGAAATCGTCGAGAAGCGGCGGGCTTCGCCGTCATAGTAGATCTCGCCGTCATAGGTGCCGGCGGGATAGACGCCGCTCAGCACCTTCATCAGCGTCGACTTGCCGGCGCCGTTTTCGCCGACGAGTGCGTGAATTTCACCTTCGCGGACCTTGAAGCTGACATTGTCCAGCGCCTTGACGCCCGGAAACGTCTTGGTGATGCCACGCATTTCAAGAATGATATTGTCCATGTTCAGTCATTCCAGCGGCAGTCTGCGAGAGAGTACCGGCTCCGTCATCTGGATAAAAGGGGTCCGCGCCGTCGCGCGGGCCCCCATGCTCAAAAAGATCAGTTGTTGATCTGGTCTTCGGTGTAGTAGCCCGAGCTGACGAGCACGTCCTTGACGTTGGACTTGTCGACGGCAACCGGCTTCAAGAGGTAGGACGGAACGACCTTGACGCCGTTTTCATAGGTCTTGGTGTCGTTCACTTCCGGCTCCTTGCCGTCCATGATCGCATTGACCATGCCGACGGTGACCTTTGCCAGTTCGCGCGTATCCTTGAAGATCGACGAATACTGTTCGCCGGCGAGGATCGACTTGACCGACGGCAGTTCCGCGTCCTGACCGGTGACAACCGGCATCGGCATGTCGCCCGAGCCGTAGCCGACGCCCTTCAGCGCCGAGATGATGCCGATCGAGAGGCCGTCATAGGGCGAGAGCACGCCATCGACCTTGGCATCGGTGTAGTTCGACGACAGCAGGTTTTCCATGCGGGCCTGGGCAACCGCACCGTCCCAACGCAGCGTGCCGACCTGGTCCATGCCCTTCTGGCCGGACTTGACGACGATCTTGCCGCTGTCGATCAGCGGCTGCAGGACCGACATCGCGCCGTCATAGAAGAAGAAGGCGTTGTTGTCGTCCGGCGAACCACCGAAGAGCTCGATGTTCTTGGGCTCGGTCGCACCGTCGAGCTTGAGGCCCTGGACCAGCGACGTCGCCTGCTGCACGCCGACCTGGAAGTTGTCGAAGGTGGCGTAGTAGTCGACGTTGCCCGAGTCGCGGATCAGACGGTCATAGGCAATAACCTTGACGCCTGCGTCATGGGCCTTCTGCAGGATGTCGGAAAGCGTCGTGCCGTCGATGGCGCCGATGACGAGAACCTTGGCACCCTTGGTCACCATGTTCTCGATCTGGGCGAGCTGGTTCGGAATGTCGTCGTCAGCGAACTGCAGGTCCGGGGTGTAGCCGGCTTCCTTGAACAGCTTCTCCATCGTCTCGCCGTCGGAAATCCAGCGGGTCGACGTCTTCGTCGGCATGGAAATGCCGACCGTGCCCTTGTCCTGCGCAAATACCGGCGCAGCGAAGGACGCGATCGAAATCGCAGCGGCTGCGAGAAGCGAAGTCATCAATTTCATCAGTTCTCTCCCAAAAAAGTTGAAGCCGGCAGGCAGAGCCTTTCCGTCTATGCGCAGTAATCCACCGCCCGAGATCTTCGTCCCTGGCTGCGGATCAAGGTGAAGGAGAGGCCTCCCCGCCTCGCATGCTCCCACATGCGCTGGCACATGGGTGAAAACTGGAATCAAAACATATAACTGTCAAATACAATATCGCTTTGAATGCATACCAAAAATGATATAGCACCTGCAAACAGTGTGATTTTTGAAAATCCTTGAAAACCAAGGGGAAAATGAAGGAGGCTGAGAATGCGCGACCAGAAGCCCGGCACCGCCGGCACGACCGGCGAACTCTTCGATTCGGCGCTCTTCCGTTCCGGCCTGAAGATCAGCCACCTGCGACTGATTCTCGCGATCGACGATCACCGGCGCATCAGCGCCGCGGCCGAAGCCCTTGGAATCTCGCAGCCGGCGGCCTCGCGCATGCTGTCGGAAATCGAGACTATGCTGAAGGCGCCGGTCTGCGAACGCGTCGCCCGCGGCGTCGAACTGACGCCCTATGGCGAGGCGCTGGCGCGGCGCGCGCGCACCATCTTTCTAGAGCTTCGGGAGGCCTCCCGCGAAATCAGCGAACTCAAGACCGGCAGCGGCGGCTCGGTCTCACTGGGCTCGGTCACCGGCCCGGCGCTCAACCTCGCGGTCCCCGCAATTCGCCAGGTGATCACCGCCTATCCCGGCATCGAAATCAACGTCCAGATCGAAAACAGCAACGTGCTGGCGAGGGAACTGCTCGCCGCGCGGCACGACTTCATCATCGGGCGCATCCCCGACGACCAGCCGCCGCGGCTCTTCAACATGGTGGAAATCGGCTACGAGGAGGTCTGCCTGATCGTGCGTGACGGCCATCCGCTGCTCGACAAGCCCGTGGTCGGCGCCGAGGACCTGCCCTCCTATGACTGGGTGTTCCAGCCGCCGGGCACGCTGCTCAGACGCGCGGTCGAGGACAGCTTCGTGTCCGCCGGCGTCAGGCTGCCGGCAACCGTGATCAACACCTCGTCGATCATCCTGACGCTGTCCATCGTGCGCAACACCAATGCGATCGCGCCGGTGGCGCTCGACGTCGCCAACCTGATTGCCGGCAATCGTACGCCGGCCGGAGAAATCCGCATCCTCAAGACCGAAATCCCGATCCGCATCAAGCCCTACGGGCTGATCACGGCGGAGGGACGCGCACTGCCGCCAAGCGCCAAACTGCTCTACGACCTCATCCTGAAGCAGGGACGAGCATGACCCGCCCGGCATGATCAAAGTGATCAGCCCCGCATCATCGAATGATCAGCCCGGGATAATCTCCGGCTGCCATGGTGCGCCTCCATTGGAGGCGTCATGTTTGGAATGTCAGTCTTTCAGTCGGTGCTCGAGCGGCTGAAAGAGGAAGAGGATAGCGAACCTGCACCGGCCGAAGCGACGCGTGTCGCCACGCCCTATGCCCCGGCGTTCGGCAGCAGCTTTGCCGCCGAGAGCATTGGCCTGGCTTCCTTCGGCGCGGTCGAGCGCGCCTATCTCGACGCGTCTTTCGTGGACCCGCCGCCCCCGCCCGTCATGCCCGACTTTCTCAGCCGCACGAGCCTTGCGGAGGTCGCCGAGGAACTGGCGCTTGCAGACGACGAAACGCACGTGACGCTTGCTGCGAAGCGGCGGGCATTCGCTGCCCTGAACCACCCGGACCGGCTGCCGGCCGCCTTTCGCGCCAATGCGACCGTGCGGATGAAACTCGCCAACATGCTGATCGACGAAGCCTCTCGGCAGGTGCGTGCGAACAGTCCGCCCCCCTGATTCTCAGCCGGTGGGGCCGCCCTCGTCGCCCTTGTCCTGCTCCTCGCCCCCGGCCTTTGCCTCGCCCTTCTCGCTCGGCCTGTAGAAGATCAGCAGCGCCGCCGAGGCGTAGGCGGTGATCGCCAGGAAGATCATGCCCCAAAGCGTCTGCTCGCCAAGGAACTCGACCACCGTCCACACGGCGCAGAAGAGAACGATCAGCAGACGGATCCACAGCGGGCGGTAAAAGGGGTGGTCCGGGTCGATGAACTTGAGCATTCTATCCTCTGGCAGCCTTATCTCGAGTGCTCCATTTACGAGAAGTTCGCCCACAACGGCAAGCCCGGGACCACGAACGCCCCTTGACGGGAAAGCACAAAATGGAATAAAAATTCCGAAAATGTGCGTATCGGCCGTTTCATTCCGATTGTGCGGGATTGGGTGGCCGAACGGACAACGGAGGTACCAAGGGAGAGGCGTCGGCGCAGCGTTCCAACGCGCGATCTTTCGTGGCAACTTTTCGACCCATTCGCGGAAACGGTTTTCCGCGGCGCCTTTGCGCGATGAGCGCCGATCATCACGCCCCTTCCCGGTCGCGAACCGGACTTCGAGAGAAACAGAGATGACAGTCAGATTTGGTCTTCTGGGCGCCGGTCGCATCGGCAAGGTTCACGCGAAAGCCGTCAGCGGCAATCCGGACGCCGTGCTCGTTGCCGTTGCCGATGCCTTCCCCGCCGCTGCCGAAGCCATCGCCAAGCAGTATGGCTGCGACGTGCGCACCATCGAGGCGATCGAAGCCGCCAAGGACATCGATGCCGTCGTCATCTGCACCCCGACCGACACCCATGCCGACCTGATCGAGCGTTTCGCCCGCGCCGGCAAGGCCATCTTCTGCGAAAAGCCCGTCGATCTCGACGTCGAGCGCGTCAGGGCCTGCCTCAAGGTGGTCAACGAAACCAAGGCCAAGCTGATGGTCGGCTTCAACCGCCGCTTCGACCCGCATTTCATGGCCGTCAAGCAGGCGATCGACGCCGGCAAGATCGGCGACGTCGAGATGGTGACGATCACCTCGCGCGATCCCGGCGCCCCGCCGGTCGACTACATCAAGCGTTCGGGCGGCATCTTCCGCGACATGACCATCCACGACTTCGACATGGCCCGCTTCCTGCTCGGTGAGGAGCCGGTCTCGGTGACAGCAACCGCCGCCGTTCTCGTCGACACGGCGATCGGCGAAGCCGGCGACTATGACAGCGTCTCGGTGATCCTGCAGACGGCATCCGGCAAGCAGGCCATCATCTCCAACTCCCGTCGCGCCACCTATGGCTACGACCAGCGCATCGAAGTGCACGGCTCGAAGGGCGCCGTTTCGGCTGAGAACCAGCGGCCGGTGTCGATCGAGATCGCCAACGGCGATGGCTACACCCGCCCGCCGCTGCACGACTTCTTCATGACCCGCTATACCGAAGCCTATGCCAACGAGATCGAGAGCTTCATCGCCGCGATCGAAAAGGGCGCGGAAATCACGCCTTCCGGCAAGGACGGCCTTGCCGCACTGGCGCTCGCCGACGCAGCCGTAAAGTCGGTTGTCGAAAAGCGCCAGATCAGCGTGGCTTAGAACTTCGCCTCCCAAGCAAGCAAAAAGGCCGGGCGCCGCGTGCCCGGCCTTTTTTTGCACCCGCACGCGGCAAGTCGGCGCTCCAGGCGTCTCAGCCTTCGGCGCAAGCCGGCACCTTCGCCCATCGTGGCGCTTCCCGGCCGGTGCTGGGCGCAGCACCCGGCCGCCCGGAAAGAAATCCTTGTATCTGCAGGCAGCCTTCCTCCGCCAGGATCTGCCGTTGTCGTTCGGTCTCGACGCCTTCGGTCACGACTGCCAGCTTGAGGCTGTGGCCGAGCGCGATGATCGCCCGGACGATCGCCTGCGCCGAAGGATCCTTTTCGAGGGCGGCAGTGAAGCTGCAATCGATCTTCAGCTTGTCGAAGGGGAAGGTCTGCAGGTTGCTCAACGACGAATGTCCGGTGCCGAAATCGTCCATGACGATCCTGACGCCGAGGATACGCAGGCGAACCAGTACCGCCAGCACGTCCTCGCGATTGTGCATCAGCGCCGCCTCGGTGATTTCGAGTTCCAGCCGCCAGGGATCGAGGCCGGTCCGGCGCAAGATGCTGGCGACCTGGTCGAAGAGATTGGGCAGCAGGAACTGGACCGGCGAAATGTTGACGGAAATCGGCAGCGGTTCATTCCATTTTGCCGCTTCCGTGCAAGCCTGCTCCAGCACCCACTCGCCGATCTGGATGATCGAGCCGCTTTCCTCTGCGATCGGGATGAACACGTCGGGTCCGATCAGCCCACGCTGCGGATGGCTCCAGCGCAGAAGTGCCTCGTAGCCGATGATCCTGTCGCTCTGAACCTCGACCATCGGCTGGTACTCGAGAAAGAACTGGCGTCGAAGCACCGCATGGCGCAGGTCGTTTTCGATCTGCCGGCGGGTGCGAACCGCTTCATCCATTTCCCGGTCGAAGAAACAGGCGATACCCTTGCCACTCTGCTTGGCGCGGTAGAGCGCCGTGTCGGCGTTGTTGCGCAACTGATCTGCGGTCTGCCCGTCGGTCGGGTAAAGCGCGGCGCCGATGCTGACACCGACGGCGGTCGGGTCGCGATTGGTATCCATTTCCGCGGCAAACAGCGCCAGGATACGGTCCGTCACCAGGCGCGCCGCCTGCGGCTGCCTGCCGCCCACCTGAATGATTGCGAATTCGTCACCGCCGAGACGGGCGATCGTGTCCTGCTCTCCGGCAGCCGCCCGCAGGATGTCGGCAACCTTGCGCAGGATACGGTCACCTTCGCCGTGGCCGAAGATATCGTTGACCGCCTTGAAGCGGTCGAGGTCGAGGCAGAGGATCGCGAGTTCCTCGCCTCGCGCAGAAGCCGCCGCCAGCGTCTGGGCCAGCCTGCGGTCGAAGAAGGCGCGGTTCGGCAAGTCGGTGAGCGCATCGTGATGGGCCAGATGCTCGATGGTGCGCTCGGCTTCCTTCCTTGCCCTCAAGTCGCGCACGAAGATCACTTCGCATTCGCGTTCACGATACTCGATCGTCCGACACATGAACTCCACGGGGATGGTGCGCCCGTCGGCATTCAAAAGGTCGATCTCGCCGGGACCGTCCCCGCGCTTGTGTCCCTCCAGCCCCTCCTCGCCGAAGACGAAGATCTCGGACGGGCGACGCCCGGACAGGTCCGCAAGCGGTCGACCGGTGAGGCCGGAAAACCGCTCATTGGCTTCGACGATGACGCCATCGAAAACGATCGCCATGCCTTCGAGCGAGGCGTTGGCGAGCCCTCGGAGATCGGTCAGGTGCCGATCGACGAAGAGCGCGCCGAAGGCGAGCACGATCAATGTGGTCGAGGCGGCGATGACGCCACCGGCGAGCCAGGCGGGATGAATGGTATCGGCGACGGCGACACTGGCCTCTGGCACCAGCGTCACGCCGCTCATCGACGTGAAGTGCAAGGCACAGATCGCAAGCACCAGCAGCAGTGAGGAGACGACCAACCGCCGCATGCTGCGCAGGACATGAAAAGCGTAGAGCGCAGCGCCCGCCAGCAGCATTCCGGCGACGACCGCCGAACCAGTCGCTCGCAGATCATAGGCTATGTGCCCGTGGATCTCGATCGCCTGCATGCCGGTGAAATGCATCGCCGCAACGCCGGCACCAAGCACGAAACCGCCGCAGCACATCGAGAGACGCGAACCACCACTGAGGCAGATTGTGAAAGCGATCCACGACGCGGCTATGGCTACGACCATCGACAGGGCGGTGCCCCAGAGACCGTAAGCAACCGGCACGCCACCGTCATAGGCCAACATCGCGATGAAGTGCGTCGACCAGACGCCGAAACCGCAGGCAAGGCCGCTGGCGGCGACCCAGAGGCTGCGCTGGCCGCCTTCGCTTCGCTCGGCACGCAGCAGTAGCAACATCGTTGCAACGCTGCCAGCCAGGCAGACGATCGCGGCGGCCACGATGAGCCGCCAGTCATGATCGTCGCGTATGCATGCAATCACTGAAAACATAGACGTCTCCCGCGTCACGGCCACATTGACAAGGAGTCGCTAAATAACTGTAAATTGTATTACCAAAAGGCGTTCGCCTTCGGCACAAGCCCAAAAATGGTCACGCCGGGCGATGCGCTTCAGCCGGTCATCACGAAAGGCCGGTGGTGGCGATATCGGCATCGATCGCGCCCAGCGCCCGCTCCAGATGCCCCTCGAAGACGAGGCGTTGCTCGTCCGGCACGACCGATATTTCGGGAGCGCCCTGGAGACGAACCTGCATCGATTGGGCGAGTCCCTCCTCGATACCCGGCAGCATGAGATCGAAGTAGCGGATGCCGGGGCCGGTGACGTGGACGGGCATGCGTTCATAAAGGCTCAGCATGCGCGAGATGCCGTTGCCGAGCGCGATGCCCGCCTGGCGGAATGCATAACCGGCCATGCGGTGCCCCTGCCGCGCACTGGCGGCAATCTTGTCGAGCTCGGCGACGGGAACGAATTTGGCGGGGATGGTATCCGCCGGCACCTCGAACGCGGCACGCAGAATCCCATAGAAACCGGCCGCCGCCTCGATGCAGCCATAGGCACCGCAACGGCACAGGCCGGCCGACGGCGCATGCAGCATGTGGCCGAAGTTGGGCGCGCTGACATCCATGTCCCCGCTCTGGCTCTTGCGGGCGACGCCGAGGCCGATGCTGTGGCCGAGCGAGATCGCCGCAAGCGCCCTGAACCCGCCCTCCGGCTTGCGCTCGGCCTGGGCGGCGAGCGCCTGGGCGACCAGCAGCGTCTCGTTGCTGAGCATGACTTTCGCGCGCCACTGCGGCGCAAGCAACGCGGCGAAATCCAGCTCTTCCCGGCCGAAGACCGGCGACCACAAAAGCCGCGCCGCCGCGCTGTCGACCAGGCCCTTGCTGCTGATCGAAACGGCGAGCACCCGATCCCGCTCCAGCCTCGAACGCTGCAGCAGGCGTTCGAGCGCATCCACGAATGCACGGGCGAAAGGAACCGTGCCGCGCTCGCCGTGGTTTCGCGTTTCGTCGAACCGGTCGAGAAGCGTGCCGCCATAATCGATCAGCGAATATTGCACGATGTCGGAGGAGATCCTGACGACCACGAGGTGGCCGTAGTCGCGCCGCGGCGTGAAGAGGACACGGGGCCGCCCTCGCCCGCCCTGAACCTGTTGCTCCGCCTTGGCGAGCACCCCGGCCTTCTCCAGTTCCGCGGTGATCACGGAAACGGTCGCCGAGGCAAGCCCCGTCTCGGCAGAAATTTCCGTATGGGAGAGATTGCCGGCACGCCTGAGCGCCGCAAGGACCAGCGCGCTGTTCTGCTGACGCACGAGCTCAGTGCTGGACTTTGTCAGCATGAGACGTCCCTGTCAGTGGCAGATCCTTCGAACACATGCCCCTCCCAAAGCATCTGTTGAACGGCAAGACAAGGCGCCGACAGCCTTGTCGACAGCCTTGTGGCACCGATTTTCCCGACGGTCGGGAAACAACGCACGAGACCGCTCGCGAAGCACTTTGTTGATGCCGCAACCACCGCATTCACGCCGTGTTGACAGCCTCCAAAATCCATGACATTCATTTTCTCGACTGTCGAGAAAATAATTCCGCACGATGTGGCGGCGCGATCTCCGACAGCATTCAAGGCTGGCGGGGGATGGTGCGGGAGGTTCGCACGCTCGGCCGGCCCTCACTCGGGAGGATGAAATGAAATCCGTTTTGAAGCTGATGGCAGGGGTTGCCGTCATCGTTTCCCTGCATTCCGTTGCCCAGGCGAAGGACTTGGTCGTCGGCGTCTCCTGGTCCAACTTCCAGGAAGAGCGCTGGAAAACCGACGAAGCCGCCATCAAGGCCGCACTGGAAGCGTCCGGTGACAAGTACATCTCCGCCGACGCGCAGTCGTCCGCAGCCAAGCAGCTGACCGATATCGAGTCGCTGATCGCCCAGGGCGCCAATGCACTGATCGTGCTGGCCCAGGACAGCGACGCCATCGGCCCGGCCATCGAAAAGGCCGCCGCCGAAGGCATTCCGGTCGTCGGCTACGACCGCCTGATCGAAAACCCGGCCGCCTTCTACATCACCTTCGACAACAAGGAAGTCGGCCGCATGCAGGCCCGCGAAGTGTTCAAGGTGAAGCCGGAAGGCAACTACGTCTTCATCAAGGGTTCCTCGGCCGATCCGAACGCCGACTTCCTCTTCTCCGGACAAATGGAAGTGCTGAAGGAAGCCGTCGACGCCGGCAAGATCAAGAATGTCGGCGAAGCCTATACGGACGGCTGGAAGCCGGAGAACGCCCAGAAGAACATGGAGCAGTTCCTGACCGCCAACGACAACAAGGTCGACGCAGTCGTCGCTTCCAACGACGGTACGGCGGGCGGCTCGATCGCGGCTCTCGATGCACAGGGCCTCGCCGGCTCGGTCCCGGTCTCCGGTCAGGATGCCGACAAGGCGGCACTGAACCGTGTTGCCTTGGGCACGCAGACCGTCTCGGTCTGGAAGGACTCCCGCGAACTCGGCAAGCGCGCTGCAGAAGTCGCCGTCGATCTTGCCGGCGGCAAGAAGATGGAAGAAATCGCCGGCGTCACCACCTTCAACGGCGGACCGAAGGGCGTGGCCATGCAGTCGGTCTTCCTCGCACCGCTGCCGATCACCAAGGACAACCTGAACGTCGTCATCGACGCGGGCTGGATCTCCAAGGCGGAAGCCTGCCAGGGCGTCAAGGGCGACGTCGCGGCTTGCAAGTAAACCGCATCAGCAGAACTGAGCGCTGACGTCAGACAAGCGCCGCAACGCAACCCGTTGCGGCGCTTGCGCAAGGTACGCACCGAGCGGACAATGCCGCCCGCGCGACCGGCGCAACGCAACGAAACGCTCGATCTCTGCCGTCGCACCGGACTTGTCGCGTCGATCCCGGCTCCTGGTGCCATCTGACGCGGCGACATCAACACAAAAAGTGGGGGAAGGCACGTCCATGGCCGACATCACACAAGGCAACACGCAGGGCGCACAAGCGAATCGCGCCCGCACAGCGGACGAAAACCCGGTGAAGCGCTTCTTCCGCGCCACCGAAATCGACACCCGACTGCTCGGCATGGTCGGCGCGCTCGTCATCATCTGGGTCGGCTTCCAGATTATGACCGGCGGCCTGTTCCTGACGCCGCGCAACCTGTGGAACCTGACGGTCCAGACCTCCTCCGTCGCCGTGATGGCGACCGGCATGGTGCTGATCATCGTCACCCGCAACATCGACCTCTCCGTCGGCTCCGTGCTCGGCTTCTGCGGCATGGTTATGGGCGTCATGCAGGTGAAGTTCCTGCCGCAATATCTCGGCCTCGAGCATCCGGCCATCTGGATCATCACGCTTTTGAGCGGCATCGCCGTCGGCGCCGCCATCGGCGCGCTCCAGGGCTCGATCGTCGCCTTCCTCAACGTGCCGGCGTTCATCGTCACGCTCGGCGGCCTGCTCGTCTGGCGCGGCGCCACCTGGTTCGTGACCAGCGGCCAGACGGTCGCGCCGATGAACACCACCTTCCGCCTGATGGGCGGCGGCACCGAGGGCTCGATCGGCGCCACGGCAAGCTGGATCGTCGGCATCCTCGCCTGCATCGCCATCGTCGCCGCCATCCTCAATTCGCGCAAGCAGCGCAAGCGCTTCCGTTTCCCGCTGCGTCCGGTCTGGGCGGAGTATTTCCTGGCGATCCTAGGCTGTATCCTGGTCCTCGGCGCGATCACTGTCGCCAACAGCTACTACTGGCCGACCAACATCGCCCGCAAATATGCCGACGCCAACGGCATCGCCTGGCCCGAAGGCGGCCTGCAGATCCCGCACGGTATCGCCATCCCCGTGCTCGTCGCCGTCGCCGTCGGCATCGTCATGACCTTTATCGCCACACGGCTCCGCTTCGGCCGCTATGTCTTCGCGCTCGGCGGCAACCCTGAGGCTGCGGAACTCGCCGGCATCAAGACCCGCTGGGTCACCGTCAAGATCTTCACGCTGATGGGCATTCTCTGCGCCATCGCCGCGGCGATCTCGACCGCCCGCCTCAACGCGGCAACCAACGCGCAGGGCGAACTCGACGAACTCTACACGATCGCCGCCGCAGTCATCGGCGGCACCTCGCTCGCCGGCGGTGTCGGCACGATCGCCGGCGCCATGATCGGCGCACTCGTCATGCAATCACTACAGTCGGGCATGGTGCTCTTGGGGATCGACTCGCCATTCCAGCGCATCGTCGTCGGTGTGGTTCTGGTCGTTGCCGTCTGGCTCGACACCATCTACCGCGCCCGCGCCAAGTAAGAAGGAGGTCGACCATGAAAGACCAACGCACTCCGCTCGTGGAAATGAAGAACATTTCCATCTCCTTCGGCGGCATCCACGCGGTGGACAACGCCTCCGTCGACCTCTACCCCGGTGAGGTCGTGGCCCTGCTCGGCCACAACGGCGCCGGCAAGTCGACCCTGATCAAGATCCTTTCCGGCGCCTACAAACGCGATGCCGGCGAGATCCTGATCAATGGCGAGCCCGCCGACATCAACAACCCGCGCGACGCCAAGAAATACGGCATCGAGACGATCTACCAGACGCTCGCCGTCGCCGACAATGTCGATGCCGCCGCCAATCTCTATCTCGGCCGTGAGCTCAGGACTCCCTGGGGCACGCTCGACGACGTGGCGATGGAGGCCAAGGCCCGCGAAGTCATGGGACGCCTCAATCCCAACTTCCAGCGCTTCAAGGAACCGGTGAAGGCGCTTTCCGGCGGCCAGCGGCAATCGGTGGCGATCGCGCGCGCAATTCTCTTCGACGCCCGCATCCTGATCATGGACGAGCCGACGGCCGCCCTCGGGCCGCAGGAAACCGCCCAGGTCGGCGACCTCATCAAGCAGTTGAAGCGCGAAGGCATCGGCATCTTCCTGATCAGCCACGACATCCACGACGTCTTCGACCTCGCCGACCGCGTGTCGGTGATGAAAAACGGCCAGGTCGTCGGCGAGGCCCGCACCGAGGACGTGACCAAGGACGAGGTGCTCGGCATGATCATCATGGGCAAGGTACCGCCGAAGGCCATCCCCGGCCCTGGCGCGATGCAGGTCGCCTGAAGCAATCCTCGGCGGCGCGCCTCACCGGTCCGCCGCCGAGCACCTTGCCGACCGGCAGAGGCAGGGCAAGCAGTTGCATTTTCAGCAACAACGGCAAATTCCCCTGCGAACTCCACCTTTTCACCATTGATGCGGCGCCAAAGCTAAGCTATGAACCGCTTCACAGCCTGCTTCGGCGGCCCTGCCGCCGACGGATGCACCCGTAGCTCAGCTGGATAGAGTGTTGGATTCCGATTCCAAAGGTCACAGGTTCGAATCCTGTCGGGTGCGCCATTTCTAGATTTCCTTTCATGAAATCAAGGCTTTAAGACTAGGATTCCACTAACCCATCGTTTGGGTTAGGCAATTTGATGATAAACGATTGCTCCGATTTGGCCATAGCGGCACGGCTCAATCGCTTCATTTCGGCTGCTTTCGTGTACCTCTCTATCTCTTTGATATCCCGGTGACCGGTGATCGACATGATCTCCAGAGCGGTGCATCCTGATTCGGCAAGACGCCGGCAGGCTGCTTTTCGGAGGCCATGAGGGGAAGAGTTCGACGGCAGTCCAGCAGCATGGGCCGCTTCCCGCAGCCAGTTCGTGAAAGCCTTCTCCGATCTGGCGGAGCCGTAGACCGTCGATATGAACGTCTCTCTCCCTCGTGGCAGATCGAAGAGGAACGCTAGATCGCTGTGCAGCGGGATATGAAGCTCCACGATCTCCTGTGACTTCTTGGTGTTGATCACGAAGGCATCGTCGACGATATGCTGCCATCCCAGACGGACAGCATCAGACCGGCGCAAGCCGGTATGCAGAAGCACCTCCATGGCGATCCGCTCCGGCTGACCTTCCTTCCACTTCTCGCGATATGCGGCGATGTCGGCTTCGGTCCAACTCCGGTAGCCCTTGGACTTCGTCTTGATCCGCTTCGCTTCTTTCGCTGGATTGACCTGGATCATCCCGACTGACTTGGCATACTCGAAAACCGATGACAGCCTTTTCCGAAGGATGTTCGCAGCGGCCGGCGTCTCTGCCTTCCCGTCGATCAGCACGTTGATGTGCTTCGTCTGGATCCCCGCAATCGGCGCATGACCATGCTCTTTCGCGAAGGCATCGAGGATGCGGCGATAGACCTGCTTGCTCGAGTCCGCCAGCTGGGCGAACTCGGCGCTGCGATAGTAGCCCTGTATGGCTGCGCCCATCGATCCGGCAACCGGAGGCTTTCCGGCCGATACCGGTTCGGCCGCCTTGGCCCGGTGGTACGCGATCCAGAACTCTTCAGAATACAAAGGGCCAGGCAAAGCCACCTGTGGCTTTCCCGGCTCTCTATAATAGATACGCTGTGTGTCGTGACGGTCCTGATAGACGTTCACGTACTTTGGTTTTCGAAGCCGCACACCTTATCCCAATAGCTGGAATTGTTATCGTTAGCCGCAGTATAGACGGGCTTGGCGAAAAGGGAATCGAGGTCATGTCGATCCCAGATCATCACCCCGAAAATGTCACGCGGCGGAGGGATTGCGCCCTCCTTCCGCTTGCGGTCAAACAGGGTCGGGCTGATCCCGATATAGCGGGCTGCATCTTCGCGGCGGAGGCCACGAGGGACGAAATCAGCCGAGGACACGCGCGGCCTCCCGATGCTCGACGCTCAGGGTACGGGCAAGGCCCTCGACAGCTTCTGTATCGCTCGCGTCCTCATGGACGTGAAACGTTGCCGGGACCACGATCCGCTCAATCGGTTGCTCGAATGGATCGGCGCCGATCGTCTTGCCGGTGACATGATCGCGGCGAACCGGCTTCTCAGCAAATCGCCTTGCGGCATTGAGGCCGGTCTGTTGCTTCACGGTCGGCTCTTCTGGCATCTCGCCACCCATACGCTCGAACATGTCGCGCAGTTTCTCCGTCAGATCGCGTGCGAACGCTCCCCGATGAAACCACTGGATCAACGGTCGATCCGCCAGGCGGGGCGAGGAAGGCGAATGAGCAACGAAGCCACGATCAGGTGACCATGTCAGCCGAACGTCATGGAGCGTCATGTGAAGCTCAGGAATGAAGACCTCAGCCATTGCCAGGGTCTTGTACGCGCGGGTGCCATCGTCGTTGATGAACAGCCGCATTCCGCGGATTTTGGTGTTGAAGGTCACGTTGCGACTCCTGTTTCTGTGAGCATGTTGACGAACGCTTTCCGCTCATCCGGCTCGATTGATCTGATGTTGTAGACTTCTCCTGTGCGGCCGTTCTTCGCCCGCCAGGCGCTGCTCACAGTGGCGAAGTCGGGTTGCCACCTCATGTTGATCGCTACCGTCTGCGTGCCGCCGAGACGGCCCGCCATGACCGTCTCTGTGCCCCTCAAGATTTGGATGCGGGCCGGTGCAGACCAGACCGTTTCCCACGGTCCAGCCTGCTCATTTCCGAAGCCGTCATCCACGAGGGTCCGGAACTGCATCTCGATAACTTCCCGAAGGTCGCCCGCGCCGGTCATACCTGGTCCTCGACCTTCGCGCGGTTGTCGTTGGCGCCGACGATCCCCATATTGAGCGGCTGCACATAGCTGTCGCCATCTGCAATCTTGCTCATGTTCTCGAAGGCGCGGATCTCGTTCGCACTCAGCCATCCGCCCTCGCGGCCTACGCGGTAAGCGTTGTAGCGGCTGACCAGATCGCCCCTCATGAGGCCCGCCAGGTCATGCTCAATAAAGAGCGTCTTGCGCGCATCCGGCGAAAGCAACTGGATCGTCATGGCCATCTCGACACGCTTGGCCCATGGTGCCAGGCACCGCATGACTAGCGCGCGGCTCTCCTCGCCGATGTTGCTGTAGGTCGCATCATCGGTGATGCCTGCGACCGACGGCGGGACGCCGTACACTCGGCAGATATCAAGGTTGCTCAGCTTCCGGCTCTCGAGAAATTCCGAATCCTTGCTCGAAAACTGGAACGTCTCGAACTTCGCCCCACCGTCCAAGACCATGACCTCGTTGGCCTTCAACTGGCCGAGGAACCTTTCCTTGAACTTGGTGATGACGTTCTCTTTGCTGCCTGGACCGGTGCCGGCCGCCAGCTTGTCGGGGAACACAAGCGCGCCGGCAGGACGGAAGGCGTTTTCAGCAGCCGCCCCTGCCTGATCCTGTTGCGCCAAAGCAAGGCCGAACGCTGCACTAGCAATCTGGATCGGCGACATGCCCAGAATGCCGTCCTTGGTCCGATATCGAACGTGCAGAACGTCGTCCTGCAGAAGAGTTTCCGTGCCACCGTCAGACTTTGCGTACTTATACCGCAGTCTGCCAGTGGTCAGCTTCTCGACCGTGACAGAGCCAGCCACGAGAGGGGAAAGGCCGGTGACCTGGCCGCGCCCGTTTCGCTCGATCTTGGCGTAGCCGTTGCCGTAGGTCAGTGCCGATGCCAGCAGCCATTCCCGCGCCTCGAAGGCGGTCAGGGTTGCCGAAGCCTGGTCATGCAGGACCGCATAGAGCGGATGATCGGTAGCGGCTTCCCGGCCGCCATCTGCCGTCTTGCGATAGACCTTCAACGGGACCGATGCGAGGTTTTCGGCGATGACAGAGATGCAGCGATGGGCGACCGCATGACCGCTCGCCTTCTCGATATCAGCTCGCCCCTGCCAGCGCGCTCCAAGGAACTCGCCGAGGAAAGGATCGCTGGTCGCGATCCGCTTCTCTTGCTTCGAAAAGGGCCACATTAGCGAACGCCCTCCAGTTCCAGCAGAGCAATGCGACGATCAGCATCCGTCCGACGCTGGCGAGAGCGAGCCTGCACGCTGGTGCCGCCATATGCCGGGAAGGACTGGACCACACTGATCTCGTGCAGGACGACGTTGCGCAGTTCGCGCTTGTCTCCGGCCCAACTGTCGCCGCCATCCGGGACCGTGAAGCCGAAGCTCATGCCGCCCAGATCGCCCCTCGCGGCCAGTGCCAGCACGTCACGGCCGGCACTGGTGTCGGGAACGTCCAGTTCGAACTTCAGGCCACGTTCATCCTCAGAGAGGCGCAGGGTGCCGCTCTTGGTCCTCGCCAGGACGCGCGATGGATCATGATCCACGAGGGCGAGAATGTCGGGATTGGAGCGCAGGGAAGCGGCGAACGCGCCTGGCGCGATCTTCTCATGGAAATCGAGGATCCGGGTTTCGGTGTTGAACGTCGCGGCATAGCCGGTCAGCTTGCGGCCCTCTGCGCGAATTTCCGTCGCGATACGCTTCTCAATGGTCATAGGCTTTGCTCCCGGAAGGGCTGAAGCAATGCGTTCACGCCGAACGGCATGGCAGCAATGCCGGCCGTGGTGACGGCTTCGCGGTTGTTGAAGAAGTGGGAAACGATCAGCAGCACGGCATGACGGACGGCGGGTTGAATGGGAGTGGCGAATGCCACCCCCACCGATTCCACGTAGTCCTCAGCCGCCTCGATCAGCCCAGTGATGTACGCGTCATCCGTAGCAAAGGTGATGCGGAGATGCGCCTTGGCGTCAGCGAGGTCGACCTCTGACATTAGACGCCCTTCCAGGCGAAGCTTTCAACGTGGCGAACAGCAACGTCAGCATCAAGGAAGGCGTGCAGTCGCAGACCGCCCTTGGATGCGTCCGAATACGGATTCGCGAGGATATCGACGCCAGACCAGTAGCCGATGACCAGATCATTCCAGTGACCGTAAATCAGCGGCTCCTTGTTGGGGGTGCCAGTGATCGTCTTCACCTGCGTGGTCGTGGTGACGGACTTCTGGTGGAAGATCTCCGAAGCCGGGATATTGCGGTCGGTCGTATCCTTCAGCTTGCGGACAAGCGCCATAAGCTTCGGATTGGTCAGGAACGCGCCCGTACCCATCACGTCGTCGATCTCAAGCGCCGCAATCAGATCGGCGGCGATATCGGTGATCTCGGTCGAGGTCGTGCCATCTTCGGCGATGACCGCCATGATGCCGTCGGGCTCGTTGGCCGAACCGTTGCCCTTGATCGCCGCAGCGTCCAGCGCCTGCGCCAGTACGAAGCCGAGGTCACGGCGAAGCAGATCTTCGATCGCAACGCTGTTCTGAAGCGTCAGGCGGCGGGAGAGGTACATTTCGCCGGTGACGGTCTTCGGCGACATGGCCACCTTGTCGAAGGTCGCGTCAGAGGCCGTCGATGCGCCGTCTTCGGCTACCCACGAGGAAGTGGGACCAGAGGTCAGGCGCGGAAGGTCGAAGTTGCCGGTCAGGCCAGAGATGACCGTGGCGCCCATGCCCTGCACTGCGAGAGTCGGACGAAGGCGATCGATCAGGCCGCCGAGATTGGTTGCAACCGTATTGCCGGCCGAACCGCCTACCGTCATGGCGCGGTTCTCAAGGATCATGGAAGTCGGGACCATGACACCACGCGCCTCGCGGCCCTTGCTCAGTTCGTCATGCTGTTCGCGCTCGACGCCCGTCAGCGTGCCAGCAGCGCCCTCGCGGATGGCCTTGGCAACCGAGTAACTGCGCAGTTCGCGTACCTTGGAAGCGTCCGGTTCTGCGTCAGCCTGGCGCTCGAACTCGGCGAGCGTTGCGGCACGCTTGATATCCTTGTCGAGCGCGCGGACTTCAGCTTCGAGTTTGTCGAAGGCTTCGGCGTTGTTGACAGCAGCCTTCATCTCTGCAATTTTCCCGGCGCGCTGTTCATTCAAGTGATGTACGTTCAAAGTGTGTCCTTTCGAAAGACAGTTGATGGGTTTGGTTTCGTTTCTCAGGCGGTCACCATCCCCGTTGCTTTCCTCGCCAATCGGTCGAGGTTATTCCCGCACAAGCGCGGAAATGCCGAAAAGCCCGGTCACCGTATGGGTGCCAGGCTAAAAACCTTCAGATTGAATTCCCCTCACAGGTAGCGGCCAAATCGGCGCCTTCCTATTGTTGCGCTCTTGCGCAGTCCCCGTTGCCGTCTCCGGCGGCTATCAGCGGTTGTCCCGCATCCATGGCGAATCGCCATTTCTTCTATTTTTGTATGGTAGCAAATTTTTACATTTTTGTCAAGATATTTCTTGACATTCAACGTAAATTGTGATCCGCGCCAACAAAGTTGTATATAGGCGGATGAATGAAGACCGACAAGGGCTTGATAGAAAAAGACCGGCCAGCGCGCTCGACGTGTAGGGCGAGGTGGTGGTCGCGCTGGCCATTGGTGACTTGGAGCCCTCGGCAGGGGTCGAACCTGCATCATCCATTACGTCTGTCAGGATAGAAGGCCTGCGACGGTACGAGGGCGAAACTGCTAGAGAGGCTCGCCGTGCACGGCCCAATAGAACTTGTTCCTCAGATCCTGCGCCCTTGATTGGACCTCGTAGAGCGCGAAGATCACTCCATTCGCCTCATCGTCCGAGAGATGGCCGATGCTGTGCTCGAAGTTAACGACGCCCTCGATGTGCGAAACAGCGATGCGGGTCATGTTCAGCAACCCGCAGATCGGATCCTCAAGATCGGATGGCTTCAGCGGTAGTGGACCATTAACCGTAGCATGGATCATTTCAGGGCACCTCGTTGCGCTCGTCATCGATATTAGGTATCAACATTTTCTATTGATTTATCACACGCGCTTCGCGTGTCAACAGAAAATGTTGATCGCTATGAAACCTTCGCAATGCCGCGCAGCCAGAGCGCTGCTTGACTGGACGCAACCGCAGTTGGCGACAGCCGCAGGACTCGGCCTGTCCACCGTGGTCGATTTTGAGAAGGAACGAAGATCTGTATCGATAGACGCTACCGCAGCGATGCGGACAGCGCTTGAGGCGGCCGGTATCGAGTTCATCAACGGAACGGGTGTGAAGATCGCCAGGCCATGAGGGGCAAGGAGCAATGCCTCCCCTTATTACAAACTTGGAGGCGCTTGAGGCATGCCTCAATGTGACGCTATGCGACACCCCTCTATATATACTCTCCACGAGAAGCCATAAAAGGTCACTTTTCGCCGAAAAAAGTTGCCCCGCCGCCAGAAGATGACGGCAGGGTGTTGCCATATTGTCGCAATTAGGACTTGTGGACTTTCTCAGCCCGAACAAAGAACATGCTGGCCGTATTCAGGATAGTTTCATCCCGAGGCGCGTTTCTATCCGTTCCTGGCGGAAGAAAGTCCTCGAATTCCTCCCTCGACCAATCCGGCCCAAGGAGCTTCACGAGAGTGCCGTCGACCGCACCGACCTCATAGACCATGGAGCTTTCATAGGTCGCCCATTTGCCCTCATAGTTATCGCCAGTCTCCAGCATTACTATGTTGTAGCTGCATCCAACTTCAAACATTCCCATCTCCTGTTATGCCGCCAGCAGGCACGCTGGCAGTGATTCCGGCTCGTGCCGCGATGCAATTTGCAACCCCATGGCGAGCGCGACAAGTCCATCTATACGTCCGCTGGCCTTACTCTTATCCAGCTTGCGCGCCCCCGCTGGATCGACCGTCACGACGGCATTGGCAGCACACATGCGCATCAACTGATTTCCAGCATGGTTCAGCTTCTGCTGCGCGACCGTCACCTCAAGAACGTCCACGGCCGGAGACATGTCCTTGTAGCCCTGCCCGAACGGCACGAGCGGTAGTTCGACCGATAGCTTTTCAAGCTCGCGCTTCAGATCCTCAATGCGCCAACGGTCGAAGGCGATTTCCTTGATGTCGAAGCGGGCGGCCTCGTCGGCGATGTATTCGGCCACGAGGGCGGGATCGATCACCTTGCCAGGAAGCAGGGTCAGCCGTGCGTCTGCCTGCTTCGCCCAGACATTATATGGAACGCGATCGGTGTCGCTCTTGCCCTCGATGTCGAACTCCGGGAGGAAGAACCGCGGCAAGACCGTGTAGCGGCCATCCTCTTCGGGGAACACGAGAACGAAACAAGTCAAATCCCGCGCAGCCGATAAGTCCAAGGCCCCGAAGCATTCACGCCCCTCCAGTTCCTTGTCATCGATCGGACCAAGGTTGCAGTCGTTCCACTCCCTCGCCGCAATAAAGCGCACAGTGCCGTCAATCCGCTGGTTCAAGACCTTGTTGCGGAAATCGGCCTCCTTCGACGGTATGCGCTGCGCCTGCATCGCCATGCGCTCGACCTGCTCATAGGAGAGGAAGTCGCCGAGGGCGGGGTTTGCCTTCTCCCACGTTGCTGGATCCCACGGATCATCATCCATGCTGGCCGAGAAAATGGCCAGGTGGAAGGAGTCGTCCTCGACTTCGCCGTCTCTGATCTTCAAGCCGTAATCGATCATTTCGGAGAAGAAGTGCGTGTCGTCCTTGGCCTGCGTCGAGATGGCAACGATCAGCGGCTCATCACGTGCGCCGAGGGCGGAGTCCATCGCGTCGAACAGGTCACGCTTCGGCCAATATCCGATCTCGTCGCAGAGAACGAATGAAGGCGACAATCCGAGCTTGGAGTCCGCGTCGGCTGACAGAGCCTTCAGGACCGATCCCTTGCCCTGACCGTCGAGGACTTCGATCTCCTTAGAGAACCGGATGATGTTCACCCGCTGCGAAAGCTCTGGGTGCGCCTCCAACATGGCCTTGCATTCTGCCCATGCCTTTGCCGCCTGCGCCTTATCCATGGCGCAAAAATAGATCTCGCCTCGCTCTTCAGCTTCTGGACCCACGAGGAAGCAGAGGGCCAAAGCTGCCGAGATTCCAGTTTTCCCGTTTTTGCGGCCCATAGAGAGGGCGGCCGTGCGAACGCGCCGCTTGCCCTCGTCATCCTCCGTGAAGATCGGCTCGAGAAACTGCTCAATCTGCCAATCGCGAAGTTTCATCTTCGTGCCGGCCAGCTTGCCTTGTGTGACTGGCATGTCCTCCATGAAGGCGATGACACGCTCCAGCCTGTCGAGGCCTTCAGCCTCCCATGGAAGCTCTTCGCGAAGGTTGCTGTTGGCCGCGATCAGGGTCTTTTTGGGCTTCGCGCCTGGTCCCCTTAGACCCATCGGTTGGCCTCCCGGTTAGGCAAAATCAAAACTAAGTCTTTGTTCGTCTCCCCCGCCGGTACCTGGCCGTCGATCGGCCGTCCTGCGAAGGCCCCCGTTTCCCATCCCTCTGGATCGATCGGGTTGCCATCCACGTCATAGCCCTTGAGCGCGCGCCTGAAGCCGGATGCATTGGGATGGTCCTTGGCGTTCGTCTTCGCGTTGTGGCACGGCTCACACATCGACATGAGACCGGCCAAGGGCGGGAAAGGATCGCCGCCCTTGGCTATCGCGATGATGTGGTCAACGACCTTGGCCTCCTCCACGACCTCCCGGCGAAGGCAGGCTTCGCAGAGAGGCTGGACCGAGAGCTTAGCAGCGCGGAGACCGCGCCACTGTGGTGTACCGTATGGCCAAGCGGTCATGCTTCACCTCCGCGACGAAGGAAGGCAGGCGGTTCGAAGTCATCGTCCTCACCATCCTTCATCTGCTGATACATATTCGTCAGAGGGGTTGTTACCGGTTCATGGTGCAGGGGGGCGGTAACATCGGTAACAACGGTAACAACACCATCATCATCCTCAGTCTCGTCCTGCCCTTCATAGTCCATTGTTACCTTGTTACCGTTGTTACCAGTGGTAGGGGTGTGAGCGTCGGTAACAACGAAGTCGGGATGAATGTAGCTGCCACGCCCTGATTTCTGGACTTCCCCGGCCTCGACCATCTTCAAGAGCAGCCGCCGAATGTTACCGCTCTTCATACCGGTAACAACCACGAGATCATTCGGGGACATGGCTTCACCCGCATGGCGGAGTGCATCCAAGATGTTACCGCGCTCATCAGATCGGCGAACTTCGGTAACATTGCCCTGAACGATCCACTTCGCAGTCGTCTTGTCGAACGTCACGGCGCTCTCGATTTCCTCGATATCGCGGCCACGGCCATACAGGGTGCAGCCGTTGCTGTTGCGGTCGAGCACGAGCGTAGTGTCGGCAGCGCCAGACAGGCCGAGCGAGCCGGAGACCGTTTCGAAGGGGTCGCCACTTTCGGACTGGGACTTGCGCGTGTGATGCACGATAACGATTGCGACGTTGCGCTTGGAGGCGATCTCTTGCAGATCCTTGATTGCGCGGTAGTCCCCATCATACAGCTGGTCCTTGCCGCTGCGGATCGGGCGGAACTGCGCTAGGACGTCCACGATGATCAGACGCGCGTTCTGATGCTGGTCCAGCCATTCATTGATGTAGGCAAGCCCGCCATCGTTCGCTCGTGGCCATTCAGTCGAGTAGTGGAACGATTCCGGCCATGCGGTCGGGATCAGCGGCGGCATCAGCTTCTTGATGCGGGAATGCAGGCGGCGCTGATTGTCTTCAAGCGCCAGCATCAGCACGTCGCCCTGCTCGCACTGGATACCGCCGAGACAGGTTCCGCCACGAGCAACGGCAAGCGCCATCTCCATGACCATCCAAGACTTGCCGAGCTTCGGTCGCCCTGCCAACAGTGTGCAGCCTTCGGCGATATACCCCGGCACAATGTACCTGATCGGCGCAAAGATCATCTTCTTGAGCGCGGCAGCGGTCCCGATGACAGGGCGCTTCGGATCGGCCTTGACCGTCTGGCCGGCAATGTGCGCCAGCAGATCGGCCTTGCCTTTGCCGGTGTCTAGATAGTCGGACACGTCGCCCTTCTCGGGCAGCATCGGGAAATGGACCGATCGAACGGAAGCGGCAATCCCCCGCAAGGCCCCCTCTACTTGATCAGCATGTTCACGCCCTGGCTTATCGTTGTCAGCGAGAATGATGACCTGCTTTCCGGTGAACCACTGGTTCAACTCCGGTCGCCATTTTCCCGCGCCTTCCGGTGCCGTGGTCGCCACGAGGCCCAGATCGGCCAGACGGTCGCAATCCTTCTCACCTTCGCAGATGTAGACGGTATCAGCCGCGATCACTTCCGGCAGGCGGTAGGGGATGCGGACCTGTTGCGCACCCTTCGCCCATTCCCTGCCGTTCCAGCTGTGCTGATAGAAGCTCTTGCCCGTCGGCTTATGAACCTTCGTCACGCGCAGGTAGGGCTGGCCGTGCTGATCACGATAAACGAACTGGGGATCGGTCGGACGATCAGAGCGAGGCGTCGGCTTCCAATCTGGCAGACCTGCGAGGCGTCGCACATGGTCGCGGCATTCAGCAGCGTCATCGCCTGCGAACGAATTGACGACGAACCCGTCAGGGTTGCTGGCGTCGTTCAGGACGGAAAGCGAGCGGTCGTCCTTGCCATGACCGGGACCGGGAATGCAGACCTTGTTACCAGACGTGTCCATGTCGGCAAAGCGCTTGCCGCCGACGGCTTCGAATACGGATTGCGCCACGTTCATGCGGCCACCTCTTGAACCGAGGAGTCCGAGAAGCTATAGTCGTGGTGTTGATGAATACCAAAGCCGTTCGCGACTGCAATCGCGGCGGCTTTTCCATTTGATGCGATCTCTCCGAGGTTAGGAGAAATCGGAAAAACGCATGAAGAAACAATGGGACGTTTTGGGAGGGTTAGTAGCTCTAACCCATTGATTCGGAACGCTCGTTGCATTCCTGTCGGGTGCGCCATTTTCCCCTTGAAGTCATTGATTTATCAGTCAAACGCACCCCGAACGCGATTATCACACGCTTCGCCGACATATCTCATCGCTCCGGCCGCAGTACTCCCGCCAGGAACGAGACGAAGCGTCGGACCTTCACCGCGATATGGCGATTAGCCGGATAGACCGCTTGCAGTTGTATCGTGCTGATATCCCAGTCGGGAAGGAGACGTATCAACCTGCCCTGTCTGAGGTCTTCGCCGACGATAAAATCGGGCAGGAGAACGATACCGACTCCCAGCAAGGCGGCGTCGCGCAGGCCAAGGCTGTGATTGAGTTCCAGCCGGGGCACGATCGGAATGCGATACTCCTCACCGTTCCTGCTGAACGGCCAGATCCGACCCCATCTCAGTTCGGCAAAGTGGAGACAGGAGTGGTGTGCGAGGTCATGCGGCGTCTCCGGTGCACCATGTTCGGCAATGTAAGCGGGCGAAGCGCAAATCATGATTGACGATGTCGCCAGTTGCCGGGTGATGAGATTGATATCGACCGAAAGGCGCCCTCGAATTGCAAGGTCGAAGCCATCCTCGATCAGGTTTACGGCCCGATGCGACAGGTCGAGTTCGATGGACACAGCCGGGTTCAGCTTGAGGAACTCCGAAACCGCCGGGACGATCACCAGATGCCCGAGATCGGGCGGCGCGGACACCCGCAATCGCCCGACGGCTTCCTTCTGGAACGAGGTTGCCGCCCGTTCGGCCTCCCTTATCTGCGGCAGGATTCCCGAGAGCGCTTCCCGGTAGGCAGCGCCCGCCTCGGTCAGGGCGACCTTGCGCGTCGATCTCTGGAAGAGGCGGATGCCGAGGCGATCCTCAAGCTGCCTCACCTGCGCCCCCACCGTCGCGCGCGACATGCCGAGCTCGTCCGCCGCCTTGGAGAAACTGAGATGCGTGGAAACCGACAGAAAGGCGGCAATCCCGTCAAGCGGATCGAGCGTTTTCACGAGAGCGATTATCCACTCAATGATGTCAATTCATCGATCTTATCATGAGACGCGGCACAAAGTAATCGATGGGTGTCCTCAAGCAGATGGAGACCCGACATGAAGACATTCACCTATGCGGCGGCATCACCGCCCGGCCATGGAACGCCGGCAATGGCGTTCGGCAAACACATCATACGCATGATGGCGGCCAATACAGGCGGCGCGCTGGGCATGCTTGAGGCCATCGTGCCGCCCGGAGAGGGACCGCCGCTTCATGTGCATGAGCGCGAGGACGAGTTCTTCCGCGTGCTGTCCGGCTGCTTCGGCTTCTGGTGTGCCGGCGACTACGTCGAACTGGCAGAGGGGGGCTGCATCGCGCTGCCGCGCGGCGTGCCGCATCGCTTCCGGAACATTGGAGAGACGGAAGGCCATCTGATGGTCGTCGTAACACCGGGCGGGTTCGAGAGCTTCTTTCCGATCATCGAGCTCTGCAAGCCTGAAACGCCCGAGCAGATCGCCGCCGTCGCAATGGATTTCGGCCTGACCTTCCTGCCCGACGAAGATCGCCCCGGCAAGGATCGCAAGGTCGCCTGATCCAGCGACTGCCCGCCCTGAACCACAGCACCGAGAACCGCAACAACGGTCCATCGAAAGGAGACCGAAGGATGACACGCATGCCTTCAAACGAAAACGCAATGACCCTGACAGCCGCCCAGCTGGACGCCTATCTCGCAAGGATCGGCGTCGAGCGGCCATCTTCTCTCGACCTGCACAGCCTGTCGAAACTGCACCGCGCTCACCTGATGACCTTCAGCTGGGAGGCGCTGGATGCCTTCATGGGATGGCCGTCCTCGGTCATCCCGGCATCCGCCTTCGCCAAGATGGTGAAGGGCAGGCGCGGCGGCTGGTGCTACGAGATGAACGGTCTCTTCGGCGCAGCGCTCGATGCGCTCGGTTTCCGGGTGACCCGCCTTTGCGGTGGCGTTGATCGTGAAAAACTGGGCGACATCGCCATCGGCAATCACCTGACCCTGCGTGTCGATCTCGACCGCGCCTATCTCGCCGAGGTCGGCGTGGCCGATGCCATCATCGAACCCGTGCCGCTTGCCGTCGGACCGATCAGCCAGCGCGGTTTCGATTTTTCGATCATGCCGACGGAGGACGGCTGGTTGCGCTTCAACAATCACGCGCATGGCATCGCGCGCAGCTTCGATTTCCGGGCCGACCACAGCGACGAGGCCGCCATGGCCGCCACGCAGGGCTGGTTGATGGGCGATCCCGGGTCACCGTTCACGAATGCGTTGGCGGTCCTGCGTCATACCGCCGACGGCTATGTCGCCCTGCAGAACGACCGCTTGCGCACGGTCACGCCCAACGGCGTTAGCGAGCGGCGCATTACAAGCGCGGACCATCTCGCGGACATGTTCGAAATAGTGTTCGACCTCGACGTTCCCCGCCCCGGAGACATCTGGGACAAGATCCAGGCGATTGGCCGCGATAAGGCGGCCTGAATAGCCCCTTTCAACACGATGGTTTCAAGGAAACATCCATGCTTCGTATAGTCGCATTCTGTATCGGTTTCGCACTGAACACGGCTCTTGCCGTTGTCGCAGGTTTCACTGATCAGGCTCCCGCCGGAGCCTACAAGACCGACCCGTCCGGCGCGCGATCAGATCGCGTCGCGCTCGGTGCGTAGATTGGAGACGACGCGGCGGTTCTGTACCTTGCAGGAGCGCTCCGTGCAGTCGCGGACCTCGCGGTCATTGCCGTAGCCCTTGGCCCACATGCGGTTCGGGTCCACGCCTTTCGAGCTGAGATAGGCCATGACCGCATCGGCGCGTTGCTGCGACAGCGTCGCCATCTTCGACGCGGAACCGGAATCGTCGGAAAAGCCCTGCAGCTTGACGAGCCAGCGCGGATTGCTGTTCAGCCAGATGGCCTGCTTGTCCAACGTTGCCTTGGCGACGGAATCGAGCGTGGCCGAGTCCTGCGTGAAGTAGGTCCGGCGGCCGACATTGAGGATGAAGTCCTCTTCGCTGCCAGCGGCAACCGTTTCGAAACCGGGCGCCGGATCGTCGGTTTGTCCGGTCATCGGCGCCACGGCCGGTTCTTCGACCGCGGCAATCTCGGTGGTGCTGCAGGCGGTCAAGGTCAGCAGAATGGCCGCAACAGAAAGCGGCCTCGTATATCCGGGCATAGCGGGCATCAGGGTGATTTTCCTATTCGACCGGATTTGCGACCGGGGTTGCTTGGCTGACCTCGGGGGCCTTGTCGGCAATATGCGGCAGGACCTGCACGGCTGTGCCGATCGGGCACCGCTGATAAAGATCGATCGCATCTTCGTTGAACATGCGGATGCAACCGCTGGAAGCATCCTTGCCGATGCTGCCCGGCTCCAGCGTACCGTGGAAGCGATAGCCGGTATCGACGCCATCGCGAAGCAGGTACATTGCGCGCGGGCCAAGCGGGTTCTTCGGCGAGCCGCCGTCGACGAATTCAGGCAGTTCGGGGTGGCGCTCCCGCATCTCCGGCGGCGGCGTCCACCGCGGCCAGAGCGATTTGCGGTCGATCGTGGCGCGGCCATACCATTTGAAGCCCTCGCGCCCGACGCCGACGCCATAGCGGATGGCCGTTTTGTTCTCCATGATCAGGTAGAGAAAATGGTGCCTGGTATCGACGACCACGGTGCCGATCGGCTCGCTGCTGAAATACTTGACGACCTGGCGCTGCCATTTCCTGTCGATCTTGGCGAAATTCGTGCTTCGATAGGTCACGCCATTGTCGACAGCCGGGCCGGCAAAATAGGACGTCGCTGCGGCAAAGGCCGGCTTCTGGACCGCGCCGGCGCCGAGCAGCGCCAAACCACCAAGCATAATATCCCTGCGGGTACACTCCATCGGCAATATCCCCCGAAAAGCCAAGCAGCGAGGCGCAGTAAAGCAGATTTTTCATTTGTCACAACGGAAAATTGTCAGATACCGATTCTTTCAGTGACTATTTCGCAAGGATTGTTTTGCCGATAGCTGCAGACCATCGGACGATTTTGCATGCTCTGCAGGTCTAGAACATGGGATTTGTCACCGGAGCGGCCACCCAGTGAACAATACCGGAACGTGACGTTTGCGAATGCGCCATAGTCGATTGGCTCTACTCGGCATTCGCAACAACGGCACGCTGGTTATTGTCGAATTTCACGACATCGGCGGATTACATTTAGGCGAAGATCGCCGTCGCGGCCTCGTGGAGCCGATGCAACGCTTGCCAATCACGTTGCCCGCAATCGGCTCGATGGCCGGCGCGGTCCGAGTTCCCCCGCCGCCGCTCCGATAGGCCCGACAGGTAGCGTTCCAGCGCGCCCATGCTCACCATCGGTTGGCCATCATTTCCGGTCCAAGCGATTCGCGCGCACGAACGCCGCCGCCGGCGAACCGCCGGTCTTGGCAATTCACCACTGCGCGGCCGTTACGCCGGGTGGCTGAAGCGAGCGATCTGCGCACCCTTCATCAGGTTGCGGAAGTTCGACCCGCTCATGTGCACCAGCGTCTTGTGGTCGCCGCCCTCGAAGTAGACGTCGTTTACGTCGCCCAGACTTTCGTCGAGCAACACCGGCACGTCATAGGCCGAACCGATGGGCGGCACCGCGCCGATATCGCAATCGGCGAAGAGGTTGCAGACCTCCTCCTCCGAAGCGAGACCGAGGCGCCGGTCCATCACGTCCTGCAAGGTGGAGAGTTCAACCCGGTGCGTGCTCGGCACAACGGCGAGCACGTAGCCCATCTCGTGGTGGACGACCACGGATTTGGCAAGCCTGTTGCCGGGTACATGCGCCGCTCTCGCAGTCTGGCTGGTGGTGGAAGTACGATGATGGGCGACGGTGTCATAGGCAACACCCGCATCATCGATATAGTCTTGAAGTTTTCTGGCGATCGTCATCGTCGACACCCCTTCTCTCTCGTGGTGGCGCGGAAAGGTCATTGTCCACCCATCCACCATGAAGTCAACGATGGTCAGCGTGCGGCAGTCAGCGCTCAGCCTTGAGCATGGAGAAAGCCTGATCGCGCGCCGACATCTGCGCGACCGGCAAAGGCCAGGCGATCCCCAGCCTTGGATCCAGGGCATTGAGGCCGCCTTCGGCCTGCGGCGCATAGGGCTTGTCGTGCAGGTAGATCAACTCGCAGTCGGCGCAAAGCGTCTGGAACCCATGCGCGAAACCACCGGGGATCATCATCGATCTCCCGTTTTCCGCGCTCAGCACCTCGCCATGCCATTGGAGGTAGGTCGGGGAGTCCGGCCGCATGTCGACGGCAACATCGAAGATCGTGCCGGCAAGACAAGAGACAAACTTCGTCTCGTCGTGCGGCGCCCGCTGGAAATGCATGCCGCGAACCGTGCCTGCCGCCCGCGTCAATGTGTGATTGATCTGCGCGATCGAACCCTCTGCGCCAAAATCGGCAAGTTCCTCGCGGCAGAAGAAGCGCGAAAAGAAGCCGCGATCATCGCCAAAGCGCTGACGTTCGACGACAATGAGACCCGCGAGGGGTGTGGGAACTCGGTTGAAGCGCGACATTTGAAACTTCCACGAGCGAGCGAGACGCCCTCTCTTTTCCCCCTTAAGAAACCGGCCTTGACCGTATTTGCAATTGCCGACATGAAAGCGTTCACAGGAAAGCGATTACGAATCGACGAGGCTGCCAGATCGCGAATCGCGACCTCCGGCATATTGGTGGATTGTATCCGAAAAAGGGCATCAGCAGTTATGGCAGTAGCAGACGATCGTCTCGCATTCGAGGCTCACAAGAAGGAAATGGCGCTCGCGCTCGGCAAGGACGACGCCGCCTTTCGCCAGTCTCTCGACACGCTGGTGACGCTCGACAAATATGACTATTCCTACCTCTGGTCGTTCATGGGCGTGCCGATCATCCAGATGCCGGCCGATGTCATGGCAACCCAGGAGGTCATCTGGAACACCAAGCCGGACGTCATCATCGAAACGGGCGTCGCCCGTGGCGGATCGGTGATCTTCATGGCCGCGATGCTGCAACTGATCGGCAAGGGCAGGGTCATCGGCGTCGACATCGACATCCGCGCCCACAATCGCGACTCGATCGAAAAGCACCCGATGTCCTCGCGTATCACGCTGATCGAGGGCCCGTCGACGACGGCCGAAACGCTGGCGAAGGTGAAGGCCGAAATCCCGGAGGGCGCCTCGGTCATGGTGGTGCTCGACAGCGACCACAGCCGCGACCACGTGCTGGACGAATTGCGCGCCTACGGCCCGCTCGTCACCGAAGGCCAGTACATGGTGGTGGCGGATACGGTTCTCGGCTGGGCCGACGCATCGCAGACCCCCACCAAGCGCTCAAAAATCTGGCGCGCCGGCGACGAGCCCTACGCGGCGCTCACGGCTTACATGGAAGAGACGACCCGCTTTGAGGCCGACGAGGCATTGAACGGCAAGCTCGTGCTTTCAAGCTCGCCGCGCGGCTATCTGAAATGCGTCAGCGCCTGACGCCGGCAACCAGGGCCAAGGAAACTATCCCCACGGCAAGGTAACGAACGAACAGCTTATGGACCGCACCATCGTTGTCTCGCAATCTATGTATTTCCCTTGGGTTGGACTGCTCGAACAGGTCCGCCTGGCGGATGTCTTTGTGCACTACGACGACGTTCAGTTTGCCCGGGGCTTCTTTAACAGGGTGCAGGTGAAGACCAGCGGCGGCCGGAATTGGATCACGGTTCCGTTGCGGGATCATCACCAGGGCGACCTGATCGACGAGGTCGTCATCGATGACCGCGAAGACTGGCGAAGCAAGCACCGAAAGGTCCTGCAGCACGCCTACCAGAAGGCCCCATTCCGCGACGACATGCTGAAGATCGTGGACAAGGTCTTTAATCGGAATGCGCCGACATTGGCCGAGCTTGCCCGTCATTCGATCCTCGAGCTCGTGCGCTATTTCGATCTCCCGGCCCCGGAGTTCTTGAACGCGCGCGCGCTCGGCATCGGCGGCTCGGGTAGCCAGCGGCTTTACGATATCGTCACCCGGCTCGACGGCAGCATCTACGTCACGGGCCACGGGGCAAAAAACTATCTCGACCACGAACTCTTCGAGCGCAACGGCATCAACGTGCGCTACATGAGCTACGAGCTCACCCCCTATCCGCAACTCTATGGCGAATTCACCCCTTATGTTACCGGCCTGGATCTTGTTGCCAATTGTGGGCCGGAAGGTGCAAGTGTCGTGCGGTCGGGAGCGATCGATTGGAAGGAATTTACGCAATGACCTCCGAGAACCTGGATGCCGTCGCATCGGAATACCTTCCGAATGCGCCGACCGCCATTGAAAACGACCTGATCCTCAACTGGTATCCGCAGCGTGTGGTCAAGCGCTTCGGGTCCTGCCATTCATTGCTGGACCTTGGCATCGGTCACGGCTACACCCCGCATCTCTTCAACGCGGTTTGCGAGCGTCATGTGATCGTCGAAGGATCGCAGCTGGTGATCGACCTCTTCAAGGAGAAGAGCCCCGATTTCGCCGGCGAAATCGTTTTCTCCTATTTCGAGAACTTCGACACCGACGAGCGCTTCGACGTCATCGTGATGGGCTTCATCCTCGAGCACGTGGACGATCCCGGCTATGTGCTGGATCGCTTCAAGCGCTTCCTCAAGCCCGGCGGCCGGCTCTTTGCTGCCGTGCCGAATGCAAAATCCCTGAACCGCCGGCTCGGCCTGGAGCTCGGCAAGATCGATGACATCTATAGCCTGAACGCCAACGATCTCGCCCTTGGACACAAGCGCCAATACTGCCGCGACACGTTCCGCAGCGAGTTGCAAAACCATGGGTTCCGGGTCGTGCATGAGGAAGGCATCTACCTGAAACCGCTGCCGCTGCCGGTGCTACAGACGCTGCCCGATTTCCAGGCCAATTTGCAGGCCATGCTGCAGGTCGGCATCGAATTCCCGGATCTGTGCGTCGGCCTTTTGATGGAAGCCGAGCCGACATGAAGAAGGCGGCCGTCATCGGCGCACGATCGATGCTTGGGAGTCATGTGGTTGCACAGCTTCGAGCGTGCGGCATTGAAACGCTGAGCGTCGGGCGCTCGTCCGAGGACGATCTCTTCTTTGACCTGGAAGGCGCTCTCGCCGGCACCTCCGGCGCGTCCGCCGATATCGTCTTCCATTGCGCCTCGAGCTTTGGCGACGACAGCGATGCCGGCCTGAGGCAGAACTACGCAACGAACACCACGAGCTCCCTGGGCGTTGCCGAACTCGTCCTTCGGCTGAATGCAAGAGCCTTGGTCTATGCCGGCTCAATCTGGTCCTATGAAAACCTGAACCGAGACCGGTTCACATCCTATGGGCTCACCAAAGCTCTGGCCGAGCAGCTGTTGAGCTGGCAGTTGCAAAAGCAGGGCAAGCTCTTCTGCAGCCTTCGACTGTCACAACTGTACGATACCGAAGGGCGATGCTGCGCCCATCAGCCGTGGTTCGGCCGGATCATCGCCTACGCCTCTCGTGGTGCGACCATTCGGATGCCGGATTCGCGGGGTTCTCAAAACTTCCTCCATGTACGCGATGCCGCAGATCTGATGATACGTGCGGCGCAAAAAGGGCTGTCGGGTGTCCATGCGGCAGTTCACCCCGATCCCTTGAGCTACCGTGATATCGCCGATATCGCTTACGACGTGTTCGGTCGTGGCGGAGCGGTCGAAGTCGCACCGGAAAAGACGTCCTTCCGGCCTGTTGACACCCCCGCAGCGGAGGGGACGCTGACGACGTTGGGGAAGCTCTCCTTGGCCACAATGCACGAAGGCATCAGCGGCATCCGGGATGCCGGTACGGCCAGCGCCTTCGGACCAATGGACGTGAAATGATGGACAAAGCCGACAAGCAGCCGCAACGGACGATCACGGTTGTCGTAACGGCAGTCGGCGCGATCATCGGCCAAGGGATCGCCGCATCGCTGCGAAAGCTGGATACCCCGATCCGCATCGTCGGCGTCGATCGGGACGCCGATGGCATCGGCCGGCATTGGTGCGACCATTTCGTCGCCAAGCCGGCCTGCGACGAGGCCTCACCGGAGTATCTCGATTTCTGGCTGGATCTGCTGCAGCGCGAAGACGTCGCGGTGGTGCTGCCTGGCCTGGAGCACGATGTTCTGTTTTTCAACGAACACCGCGCCGTGTTCGACACGATAGCGACGCGGATAGCGCTGAACACGGCCCATCTGATTGCCCTCGCTCAGGACAAATGGGACATGGGCACGGCCCTGTTGCAGGCCGGACTTCCGGCAATCCCGAGTACGCTCAACCGGAACCTTGCCGACTGCGAACGCGAACTGGGCCCCTTGCCGTTGCTCTTGAAGCCCCGCCGCGGAAATGGCTCACGAGGCATCGTGCTGCTTCGTGACAAGGCGGATTTCGACTACTGGACGCACAAGAGCGCCGACGATTTCCTCATTCAAAAACGTGTCGGCACGGACGATCAAGAATACACCGTCGGTGCATTTGGCCTCGGCGACGGCACGATGCTGCCGCCGATCATCTTCCGTCGGAGATTGTCGGTCGCCGGCAACACGCAATATGCCGAGGTCGTCGATGCTCCCGTCATCACGAAAGCGGTTCAGCAGCTTGCCGAACACTTCAAGCCGCTTGGGCCGACGAACTATCAGTTCCGGCTAGAGGGCACGACCCCCTATCTGCTCGAAATCAATCCCCGCTTCTCGAGCAGTACGTCACTGCGCGCAGCCTTCGGCTACAACGAGGCGGCGATGGCCCTCGACTATTACGCATACGGGAAAAAACCCGAGGCACCGGAGATCAAAACGGGCCGTGCCTGGCGCTACTCAGAAGATCTGGTCGTCCTATGATCGCCATCATTTCCGACATTCACGGCAACCTTCCTGCCCTGCAGGCAGTACTCGCACGCATCGACGAACTCGGCTGCAGCTCAGTGCTTTCGCTTGGTGACGTCGTCGGATACTACGCCCAACCGGGCGAGTGCATCGACGCGCTGAAAGCACGCGGCATTGTGAACATCATGGGCAATCACGACCATTACATCGTCAGCGGCGAAGGCTGCCCGCGATCGAAGATGGTCAACGACATCATCGAGTACCAGAGAGGCGTCATCTCGGCCGATCAACGCGCCTGGCTCGGCGGATCGCGATCCTATGTCATCGACGGATCGACCTACTTCGTCCACGGCAGTTGGCAGGATCCGATAGACGAATATCTCTACAAGATCTCGGAAGCGCAGTTCCCCGACGGGTGCGAACGGCTGTTCGCCGGGCATACCCATGTGCAGGTCCGTCTGGAGATCGGAAGCAAGTCTTTCTGCAATCCCGGCTCGGTCGGGCAGCCGCGCGACGGCGACCCGCGCGCCGCTTTCGCGACGCTTTCCGAGGCAGGTATCGAGCTCCATCGCGTCCCCTATGACATCGACCGGACTGCCCATCATATGCGGCAGGCCGGCTTCCCGGACCGCTATTACGAGAACCTCTATCTCGGCGCGCAGATCGGCGGCCGGATTGACAAGATCGTTGCTGCAGAGGCAACCAACGACCGATCGGCTTGAGCACAGGCAGCCCACATGACGAAACCTCGCATCCTCTACACCAAGCCCTCAATCACCGAACGCGAAGTCGCCTATGCCACCGACGCAGCGGCGAACGGCTGGGGCGAGCGCTGCTACGACTACATCAACCGCTTCGAGGCCGCCTTTGCCGCCCATCTCGGCGTCACCCATGCGATCTCGACGTCAAGCTGCACCGGCGCGCTGCACATGGGCCTTGCCGCCCTCGGCGTCGGGCCGGGCGATGAAGTCATTCTCGCCGACACGAACTGGACCGCATCCGCCGCCCCGATCGTCCACCTCGGAGCAAAGCCTGTCTTTGTCGATGTGCTCCCCGACAGCTGGTGCATCGATCCCGAGAAAGCGGCGGCGGCGATCACGCCGAAGACCAAGGCGATCATCGCCGTGCACATCTACGGCAATCTCTGCGACATGGACCGCCTGCTCGCAATCGGCGCGCGGCACGACATCCCCGTTGTCGAGGACGCAGCCGAAGCACTCGGATCGGAATGGCGCGGACGCAAGGCCGGCTCGCTCGGCGCCTTCGGTGCATTTTCGTTCCACGGCACCAAGACCGTGACGACCGGCGAAGGCGGCATGTTCGTCACCAGCGACAGCAAGCTCTACGAAAAGGTGCTGACTCTTTCCAATCACGGCCGGGCGCGCGGACAAAAGAAGCAGTTCTGGCCGGACGAGGTCGGTTTCAAATATAAGATGTCGAACCTGCAGGCGGCCGTGGGTCTCGCCCAGATCGAACGCGTGAACGAACTGGTCGAGCGCAAGCGCGAGATCTTCTACGCCTATCAGGAACAACTCGCGGGCGTGAACGCCATTTCCATGAACCCGGAACCGGCGGATACGAAGAACGGCTTCTGGATGCCGACGGTCGTTTTCGCGCCGGAAACCGACGTCACGCGGGAAAAACTGCAGGGTGCTTTCGCCGCCGAGAACATCGACGCCCGCGTTTTCTTCTGGCCGCTGAGCTCGCTGCCACCCTTCGAAAGCGTGCCGGAAAACACCGTTGCCTATGACCTTCCCGGCCGGGCGATCAATCTGCCGAGCTATCACGACATGACGGCCGAAGAGATCGGCCGGGTCGTGCAGGTGTTGCGCGACTGCGCTACCGCCTGAGTCCGAGTTTCCAAAGAAATGTCCAAGCGCCGCTGCCATGAGCCGCGGTGATACCATCGCTACTTGCCTTCGCGTTGACGAAGGCGCAGGTCCTGTCGGATGACATCTCTCAACGTCCGGCCGGCGAAATGCGAACCTATGCCGAGTTTCATGAGGCCGCGCTCGATCGAAAGCCTCAGGGACGCGATCGTCCGCCGCAATGGCAACGGCCCCATCTTCCCGCCGGCGACTAGGTTCACACAGCGCCGAACCCGCGGCTTCGGGTGCGGCAGCGCGATCGGGTTCAGACCGTGTGTTACCCGATACTCGTCGAGCGCACTCACGACGCCCGGCGGAAGCATCGCCTTGCGCGCCCAACCCGCGGCCTGGCTCATCGCCCCCCGATAGAAATCTGCGGGTTCAATTTGAGGGAATCGGCTGGACCGGCTCTGTTCCGCAGCCAGCGCATATTCACGCAAGATGCCGTTTAGGAGCACGCTGGTATCGCCCGGCATCGGTCCATATTTTAGCCACTCCCCCTGTTCCTCCAGCATCCGCCGCCGGAAGTCCGTGGTCTCTTGTGTGACGGCGCCGATCGTCAGCGCGTTGCCGTTGCTCCGCGCTTCTCCCTGTGTCACCAGCAATGGAAAGTCGATGTACACGTAGCTGTTCAACGCTTCGAGCGTTCGGAACGCGAAGGCATAGTCCGGCGATATACCCGTAAAAACAGTGCCATAGCGCTCCCGGAGAGAGGCGAGCAAATCCCGATGCGTGAAGGAATTCAGCATCCGCGGCGTGTCCTTGGGCCAATCGCCGCGCGCAAACTGCTGTAGCTTGTCCGCAGTCGCGATCTCTCGCGTGGCGACGCCCCCATGTCCACGCCGTAGGCCGCGATATCCCGGGAGTTCTCGCGCGTTCGCCGTCGCGTAGCCGACAGTTGCCGCCTTGGTCCGTTCTATCGCCGTATAGACCTCTTCAAGCGCATAGAGACGCAGCGCCATTCGATCGGTGACGACACCGACATATCGGCCTCTCGCGTGGGTAAGTGCCCACTCCCAGTGATCGACCATCGGCAAGTTAAGGTCGGGACGAATATAGCGAAAGCGAGGGTCGGACCGAAACTGATCAAGAGCAACCTGGGTGAGTTCGCTGTCAGCGGACTGCGAATTGTCCGAGACGATGAGCTCGAGGTCGGAAAAGGTCTGCTCGAGTACGCTCGCTACAGCATCGACCAGGATATCCGGCCGATTGCGCGTCGGAATGACAACGGAAAAGACCGGGGAGGCGGAATCTTGCGTCACGGTGATGGTCTTGTCGAGATTGTCATGTACGTGCGCATATATTCATATATAGACCAGCGAATATTCTGATCGCGATTGCACAGAATCGGGAAATGCTTCAATGCTCAGCCATAACTACCCGTGCCTGGAACCGATAGACTTCTGGTCGAAGCTGCCAACGTTGTCAATCCGCCCGGTATCCTTGCATGGGCATCTAGCGACAGCGGGAAGAGAGCATGAAGGTCGTCATACTTGCCGGTGGTTACGGCACGCGCATCTCGGAAGAGAGTCATCTGAGACCCAAGCCGATGATCGAAATCGGCGGGCGGCCGATCCTCTGGCATATCATGAAGATCTACAGCCACTACGGCTTCTCGGATTTCGTGATCTGCCTCGGCTACCGCGGCTATATGATCAAGGAATACTTCTCCAACTACATCCTGCATTCATCCGACGTCACCTATGACATGGCGACCGGCGAGACGCTCTTTCATTCCAACAAGGCAGAGCCGTGGCGCGTGACGCTCGTCGACACCGGCACGGATTCCATGACCGGCGGACGCCTGAAGCGCGTCGCCGACCATCTGGGGGATACTTTCTGCCTCACCTATGGCGATGGCGTTGCCGACATCGACATCAAGGCGCTTACCGATTTCCATCGCAGCCACGGCCGCGAAGCGACCGTGACCAGCGTGGTTCCGCCGGGCCGTTATGGCGCCCTCGCCGTCAGCGACGGACGGGTTCAAAGCTTCATCGAGAAGCCCGCCGGCGACAACAGCCGCATCAATGGCGGCTTCTTCGTCCTCAACAGGGCCGTGCTCGATCGCATCGAGGGCGACCACACCTCGTTCGAGACAACGCCGCTCGAGGGCCTGGCCCGCGATGGCCAGTTGATGGCCTTCCCGCATGACGGCTTCTGGCGACCGATGGATACGTTGCGCGACAAGAACCAGCTCGAAGAGCTCTGGCAAAACGGCTCGGCGCCCTGGAAAGTCTGGTCATGAGCCGGCTGGCCGATCCCGCCTTCTGGGCCGGCAAGCGCGTGCTTCTGACCGGGCACACCGGTTTCAAGGGAAGCTGGGCGCGGCTCTGGCTGGCTCGAATGGGCGCCCGCGTTGCCGGCTACGCCTTGCCGCCTGCCGCGGAGCCATCCCTGCACGCCCTGCTCGGGCCTGGCGAAATCGCAGGCGAACATTTGAGCGATATCCGCGACGGCGATACGCTCGCGACGGCCATGCGACAGTTCGACCCGGAAATCGTGCTGCATATGGCGGCCCAGCCGCTGGTGCGCGAAAGCTACCGGACGCCGGCCGAAACCTTCGACGTCAACGTCATGGGAACCGTGCGGCTGCTGGAGGCCGCCCGCGCGGCGCCGGCTCTCAAGACGATCGTTGTCGTGACCACCGACAAGGTCTACCGCAACGACGAAAGCGGCCGGCATTTTCCGGAAGAGGCCATGCTCGGCGGCCATGACCCCTATTCCGGCTCCAAGGCCGCTTGCGAGCTGGTCGTCTCCACCTGGCGCGATTCGTTCCTGCGCGAGCGCGGCATCCGTGTGGCGACCGCCCGCGGCGGCAACGTGCTGGGCGGTGGAGACTTCTCGGTCGACCGGCTGGTCCCCGACATCGTCCGTGCCGCGCTGTCGGGCGAGATGCTCGATATCCGCAGCCCGATGGCGACGCGGCCGTGGCAGCATGTGCTCGATTGCCTCAACGGCTATTTCGTCTATGCCGAGGCCCTGCACGAGGGCCAAACCGAAGCTGCCGCGCTGAATTTTGGCCCCTCCCCCGCAGAACGGCAGATTCCCGTGCGCGATGTCGCCGGCGCGATCCAGGCCGCCATGGGCCTGCCGACGCAATGGCGCGACAACTCGTCGGCGGATCAACCCCGCGAGATGCAGACGCTCGGCCTCGATCCCGCGCTCGCGCTGAAAACCTTGTCCTGGACCGCCAGGCTCTCGCAGGATCAGGCGATCGCCTGGACGGCGCACTGGTATGATAGCTGGCGTCGCGGCGGCTCCGCCCGCGACCTGACGCTCGGCCAAATCGACGCATTCATGAGAGGCTAACGACTTCAATGTCCCACAACTGCCGTTTCTGCGCGACGCCGCTCGCGACCGTCGTCGCTGACCTGGGATCGACGCCCTGGTCGAACTCGTTCCTGGAGCCGACCGAGGAAGCCATCGCGCGTGAACGCTCGTTCCCGCTGAAGGCGATGGTCTGTTCCGAATGCCTGCTGGTGCAGACGACCGAGACTGTGCCGGCGGACGAGATCTTTACGGACGGTTACGCCTATCTCTCCTCGTTCTCGAGCAGCTGGCTGGAGCACGCTCGCCGCTACGCCGACACCATGAGCGAGCGCTTTGGACTTGGGGGCTTGTCGCAGGTCGTCGAGATCGCCTCCAACGACGGCTACCTGCTGCAATACTTCGTCGCCAAGGGCGTGCCCGTTCTCGGCGTCGAGCCCGCCGCCAATGCGGCGCGGATCGCCGAAGACCGCAAGGTTCCGACCGAGGTCGCCTTCTTCGGTCGGGAAACCGCGACAGCGCTCGTCAACCGCGGTATCCGCGCCGATCTCACCGCGGCCAACAACGTGCTGGCGCATGTTCCCGATATCGCGGATTTCGTCGCCGGCTTCGCCATCCTGCTGAAACCTGATGGCGTGGCGACGTTCGAGTTCCCGCATCTGCTGCGCCTCATGGAAGGCGTGCAGTTCGACACGATCTATCATGAACACTATTCCTACCTGTCGCTGGCTGCCGTCGAACGCATCTTCGAAAGCTCCGGCCTGAAGGTGTTCGACGTGGAGGAACTCGCCACCCACGGCGGCTCGCTGCGCGTGTTTGCCCAGCTTGCCTCCGGGACGCGCGAAGCGACCGAAAGGCTCGCCGCCGTCCGCGAAAAGGAAGCCGCTGCCGGCCTGATGCGGATGGAAACCTACGCCGCCTTCGATGACCGGATCGCCGCCGTCTGCAAAGGATTTCGGGAGTTCCTGGCGCGCGCCAAGGCCGAAGGCAAGACGGTGGCCGCCTATGGCGCCGCGGCCAAGGGAAACACCTTCCTCAATGTCTGCGGCGTGAAGCCGGGCGAGATTGCCTTCGCAGTCGACCGCAACGACTTGAAACAGGGCAAGCTGTTGCCGGGCACCCACATTCCGGTGCACGCACCGGCCCATCTGCAAGTGGCGAAGCCCGATTATCTCGTGATCCTGCCATGGAATCTCACGGACGAAATTGTCGCCGACAATGCCGCGATCCGCGCCTGGGGCGGGCAATTTGTCGTTGCAATTCCGGAAGTTCAGATCCTCTGATCAGGGAGCCGGGCGCTAAGAGATGTCGACGTCTTTTCCGCCTGGCACTTTCGCTAAGTAACGAAAATCAAAAAACTATCGCACTGAAACGCTTTTGCCCCAAAATAGCCGAAATCAGCGTCAAATTCAGCGGCAGCGTGGGTATTGACGGTTGTAAACAAAGCGCCTAGGAAGGTGCCATGTCTACCTTTGACCTATGCCTTGTCGCCACTCGGCGCCCGGATCTGCTTGCTCAGACGCTTGCCAGTTTCCGGGAGAGAATTTTCAGCAACCTTGAACTAGGCGAAGCCTATCTCAATCTTGACCCGGTCTTCGGATCGACGGCCGATCACGGTGCCTGCGTCGAGATCTTCCGCAGCCACTTCCCCGACGGGGTCGTCTTCCAGCCGGAAAGCCCCGGCTTCTGCGCGGCCGTCGCGAGACTCTGGTCGGCGACCAGCGCCGACTATGTCTTCCATCTCGAAGACGATTGGATTGCCTTGAGGGACATGGGCGAGGAATTGCTGGCGCCCTTCGCCGATCCGGCGATCACCCAGGTGTCGTTCCACACCGCGGACCAGAACTGGGATATCCGACGCAAGGGGCATTTCCATCGGCGAAACGAGTATGCGCGTCTGCTCGGGATCAAGATCCCGCTGTTCCGCACCTTCCCGAAATTCACGACGTCTCCGTCCATCCTGCGTGGTGGATTTGCGCGGCACTGCGCCGGCCTGATGGATCTCTCCCGCGATCCGGAGAAGCAGTTCTATTCGGGCGTGAACCCCGCAATGGAAGCCTACGTCGCCCGCTCCCGGAACTATATCTTCTCGCCGGAGGCGCGCCCGGTCATCAAGGACATGGGACGAGAATGGCGTGAGCAGCGCCGCATCCAAAAGGTGATCACCGACTCGACCTCGGTCTGGCGGCAAAGCGCCTAAATGGACCGGACTTAGCGCCGTTCCTTGCGACGAAAAGCATCCAAGCGGGACGACCGCCCCGCTTGCAGCAGTCTCGTCACGCGGTCGCGGCTACGTCCTTGCGCTGGAAGCCCTTGCTCGCGACCATCAGGCTGCGCGTGTAGTCCTCACCGATCCGCCCGGCGACGAGATCCGCCGAGGACAGGCGCTCCACGACACGCCCGCCCTGCATGACCGCCAGCCGGTCGCACATATGGGTGACGACGCCGAGGTCGTGGCTGACCATGATGAAGGTGAGCTTGTGGTTGCGCCTGACCTGTTCCAGCAGGTTCAGGACCTCCGCCTGCACCGAGGCGTCGAGCGCCGAGGTCGGCTCGTCGAGCAACAGGATCGATGGCTCGAGGATCAGCGCGCGGGCGATCGCGACCCGCTGGCGCTGACCGCCCGAGAGCTGGTGCGGATAGCGGAACCGGAACCCGGATCCGAGACCGACCTCGTCAAGCGCCTTCAGGATGCGGCGTTCGCCGTCGGCCACGCCGTGGATCGCCAGGGGTTCCAGCAATTGCCGGTCGATCGTCTGGCGCGGGTGCAGCGAACCGTAGGGATCCTGGAAGACCATCTGCACGGCGCGATAGAAGGCCTTGTCACGCTTGGCCCCCTGCAGCGCGCGGTCATGAACCCGGATGGTGCCGGCCGTGACCGGCGCCAGACCGGCAATCGCCCGCAGCAGCGTCGACTTGCCCGACCCGGATTCGCCGACGAGCCCGAAGGACTCGCCCGGCGCGATCTCGACGCTGACGTCGTTCAGCGCCTTGAAGTCGTCATAGGTGACGGAGAGGTTCGAGACGGAAACGGCTGATGTCATTGAGCCCACTCCGGCTTGCGGTCGAGAACCGGCAGGGGATGGCGATCGGACCCGATCGCCGGCATGCAGTTCAGCAAACCTTGGGTATAGGGATGCCTGGCGTTGGCGAGTTCGGATGCCGCCAGTTCCTCGACGATCCTGCCGGCATACATGACGATGACCCGGTCACAGAAGGACGAGACCAGGCGCAGGTCGTGCGATACGAAGATCAGGCCCATGCCGCGCTCGGCAACGAGCTTGTCGAGGATACCAAGCACTTCGAGCTGTACCGTCACGTCGAGCGCCGATGTCGGTTCGTCGGCAATCAGGAGTTCCGGCCCGGCAACCAGCATCATGGCGATCATCGCGCGCTGCCCCATGCCGCCCGAAACCTCGTGCGGATAGAGATCATAGACGCGCTTCGGATCGCGGATCTGCACGGCCGCCAGCATGTCGAGCGCCCTCTCCCGGGCTTCCGCCCGGCTGACGTTTTCATGCTGCCGCAGCGTCTCGACGATCTGCCGGCCGATGCTCATGACCGGGTTCAGCGAATACTTCGGATCCTGCAGGATCATGGCGATCCGTTTGCCCCTGAGATCCCGGCGGACCTTCGGGGAAGCGGAGAGCAGATCGATCCCGTCAAAGGACAGCTGCTTTGCCGTCACCTGCGCATGACCAGGCGTCAGCCCCATGATGGCACGGCCCGTCTGCGACTTGCCGGAACCGCTTTCGCCGACGATGCCGAGGCGTTCGCGGCCGAGCGTGAAGGAGACGCCGCGCACCGCTTCGACGAGGCCGGTGCGGGTCGGGAACGAAACCTTGAGGTTTTCAACGGTCAGGAGCGCACTCATTGGCCGCTCTCCCGGGGATCGAGCGCATCGCGCAGGCCGTCGCCAAGCAGGTTGAAGCCGAGGCTGACGATGAGGATGGCGATGCCGGGCATGGTTGCCACCCACCATTGGTCGAGGATGAAGCGGCGGCCCGAAGCAATCATCGCGCCCCATTCCGGCAGCGGCGGCTGTGCGCCAAGGCCGAGGAAGCCGAGGCCGGCCGCGGTCAGGATGATGCCGGCCATGTCGAGCGTGACGCGCACGATCAGCGACGACATGCACATCGGCATCACGTGACGGAAGACGATGCGAATGGGCGACGCGCCCATCAGTTGCACGGCGGCGATATAGTCGGAGTTGCGCACCGTCAGTGTCTCGGCGCGGGCGATACGCGCATAGGGCGGCCAGGAGGTGATGGCGATCGCGATGACCGCATTCTCGATGCCCGGGCCGAGTGCCGCAACGAAGGCGAGCGCCAGGACCAGCTTCGGGAAGGCCAGGAAGATATCGGTGATACGCATCAGCACCGCATCGACCCAACCGCCCGCATAGCCGGCGACGGCACCGACGATCAGGCCGATGGGTGCCGCGATGATTGCAACGAGCAACACGACGGCGAGCGTCAGCCGCGACCCATGGATCAGCCGCGAGAGGATGTCGCGGCCGAGATCGTCGGTGCCGAGCAGGTAGCCGGGGCTTCCGGGCGGCAGCAGCCGGGCATTGGCGAGATCGCCGAGATAGGGGGAATGCGGCGCCAGGAAATCGGCGAAGGCCGCAACGAAGACCAGCGCCAACAGGATGATGAGGCCGAGAACGGCGAGCCTGTTGGCGGCAAAGCGCTGCCAGGTCATGTAGGCGCGGCCGAGACGGGCCTGGGTGCGCGACTGCGGGCGATCGGACAGCAGCCATTCGCGGCGCGTCATCGGACGTGTTTCGGTAATGGTGCTCATCGCTGACGCGTCCTCGGGTCGAGTGTCCGGTAGAGAAGATCGGACAGCAGATTGATACCGATGAAGACCGAGCCGATGACGATGGTGCCACCGAGGACGGCGTTCATGTCGGCATTCTGCAGCGAGTTGGTGATGTAGAGGCCTAGGCCCGGCCAGGCGAAGACGGTTTCGGTCAGCACCGAGCCTTCGAGCAGGCCGGCATAGGAGAGCGCAATCACGGTCACGAGCGGTACCGCCGCGTTGCGCAGTGCATGTCCCCAGATGATCCGGGTCTCGGACAATCCCTTGGCGCGCGCCGCGACGATGTATTCCTGCTGCAGTTCGTTGAGCATGAAGCTGCGCGTCATGCGGCTGATATAGGCGAGCGAGAAGTAGCCGAGCAGCGCGGCCGGCAGGATGATGTGGCGGAACACGTCGAAGAAGACGTCCCATTGCCGCTGCCAGAGCGAATCCAGGAGATAAAAGCCGGTAATGGGGGTGAACGTGTATTCGAACACGATATCGATGCGGCCCGGATAGGCGACCCACTTCAGCCGCGCATAGAAGACGAGCAGCGACAGGAGCGCCAGCCAGAAGATCGGCACCGAATAGCCGACGAGGCCGATGACGCGCACGATCTGGTCGGCGATGCTGCCGCGCTTCACGGCGGCAAGCACGCCGAGCGGCACGCCAATCAGCGCGCCGATGAGCGTGCCGAGCGTCGCAAGCTCCATCGTCGCGGGAAACACACGGCGAATGTCGGTCATAACCGGATTGGTCGTCAGCACCGAAACGCCGAACTCACCGGTCAGCGCCTGGCGGACATAGATGAAGAATTGTTGGTAGAGGGGCAGGTTCAGCCCCATCGCCTCGCGCGTCCTTTCGACGACGTGCGTCGGCGCCCGGTCGCCGAGGACGGCGAGAACCGGATCGATCGGGATTACCCGGCCGATGAAGAAGGTGACGGCCAGAAGGCCGAGATATGTCGTGACGACAACGACAAGAAAGCGCAGCACGGCTGCAACGATCTTGCCGGGACGGGCGCGTTTGCGCCCACCCACTGTCTCTGTTCCGCTCATGCTCAAGGGAACGATCCTTTCGGTTTATTCCTTCGAGACGGCCTATTCTTTTGTGATACCGGCGACGAAGTTGGTGTCGAAGCTCGGGCCAAGCTTCAGGCCCTTGACGTTGCCGCGGTAGCCGGCGACTTCGGTCTGCTGGAAGATGATGACGAAGGGGCTTTCGTTGAGCACCGTCTTCTGCAGCTCCTTGTAGGTCTCGGCGCGCTTGGCACCGTCACGCTCGAGGAGAGCTTCCTTGGTCTTCTTTGTCAGCTCCGGAACATCCCAGGCATTGCGCCAGGCAAGCGTCTTGTTCTTGCCTTCGTCGGAATTGTCGGGGTTGCTGGTGAAGGTTTCCGCATTCGAGTTCGGATCGAAATAGTCCATGCCCCACTGGCCGATGTACATGTCGTGGTTACGGGCACGATACTTCGTCAGCGTCTGCTTGCCGTCGCCAGGGATGATTTCGAGCTTCACGCCGGCCTGGCCGAGCGTCTGCTGGAAGGATTCGGCAATGCCGGTGACCGGCTGGCCGTTGCGAACGTCCATGGTGACGGTGAAGCCGTCGGCAAGGCCGGCCTTTGCGAGCAGTTCCTTCGCCTTGGCGACGTCGAGCTTGTAGGGGTTCTCGCCGAGAGCGCCGAGTACGCCCTTCGGCAGGAAGCTCTGGTGGATTTCGCCGATACCCTTGATGATGGTCGAGCCGAGCGCATCATAGTCGACCAGGTACTTGAAGGCCTCGCGCACCTCGGGCTTGGCGAGGTTGGCGTTCTTCTGGTTGAGGCTGATGTAGTAGACCGTGCCCTTGGGCGCGCTGGTGGCGGCAAGATCGGCATTCTTCGACACGGCATCGAGATCGCCGGGCTCAAGGTTGCGGGCAACGTCGATGTCACCGGCTTCGAGCGCCAGGCGCTGGCCGGAGCTTTCCTTCATGTGGCGATAGATGACGCGGGCGAGCTTTGCCTGTTCGCCATAGTAGTTGTCGTTGCGTTCGAGAACGATGACCTCGTTGGCGCGCCATTCGCGCAGCTTGAACGGACCGGAGCCGGCATAGCCGGTCTTCAGCCATTCGTTGCCAAAGTCGTTGTCGTACTTGAAGTCGTCGCTTGGGGTTACTGCCTTGGCGTGTTCGAGAACGAGCTTCTTGTCGAGCACGGCGGCGACGGTCGCCGTCAGGCAGTTGAGCACGAAGCTCGGCGCATAGGGCTGGTCGACGGTGAAGACGAAGGTCTGCTCGTCCGTTGCCTTCGCCTTTTCGGTGACGTTGTCGCCGGTAAGGCCGAACTGGGTAAGGATGAACGCCGGGCTCTTGTCCAGCTTCACGGCGCGCTCGAATGACCAGGCCACGTCTTCCGCGGTCACCGGGTTGCCGGAGGCAAACTTCAGGCCGGACTTGAGTTTGAAGGTGTAGGTCAGGCCATCGTCGGACACGGTCCAGCTCTCGGCGAGATCGCCGACGACCTTGGAGGTATCGTTGATGTCGAGGCGCACCAGCATGCTGTAGGTGTTGCCGGTGATTTCGGCGGCGGTCAGCTCGAAGGCTTCGCCCGGATCCATCGAAATGACGTCGTCGATCGCAAAGGCTTCGACCAGCGTGTCCTTCGGCGTTTCGGCGAAGGCCGGCGCGGTGGCGGCCATGACCATGGCCAGCGCCGCCGAAGCGGTCAGAAGGCGAAGACGTCCATTGAGCTTGTGCATCATTTTTGCAGTTCCCTCGTTTGCGCCCTTTTGGGCCCCTTCTTCATGGTTCAGGCGGCCTCGTGCCAAGCCTGTCCCAGAACTCTCCACCAGTTCTCCCGGCATATCTTTGCCAGTTCGGCGTCACCATATCCGGCACCTCTCAACGCGGCAACGAGCGCCTGGTTACCGGCTGCGTCGGCGATCCCCTCGGGGATCGTCGCACCATCGAAATCCGATCCGAGCGCCACGCATTCGATGCCCATGCGCTCGACCATGTAGTCGACATGGCGAACCATGTCGGAAAGCGGTGTCGCCGCATTCTCCTGGCCATCGGCGCGCAGCATCGTCGTCGCATAGTTGAGGCCGACGAGGCCCTTGCTTTCCCTGACGGCGTCGAGTTGCCTGTCGGTGAGGTTGCGCGCAGCCGGCGTCAGCGCATGCGCGTTCGAATGGCTGGCGACCAGCGGCTGATCTGTCGTCTTCGCGACGTCCCAGAAACCCTGCTCGGTGATGTGCGCGAGGTCGATGAGGATGCCGAGGCGATTGCAGGCGCGCACCAGTTCAAAACCCGCCCCGGTCAAGCCGGGCGCCGTATCCGGCGACTTCGGATAGGAGAACGGCACGCCATGGCCGAAGACGTTGTGGCGACTCCAGACCGGCCCGAGCGAGCGCAGCCCGGCGGCATGGAAGGTTTCAAGTGCCGAAAGATCGGCGCCGATCGCCTCGCAGCCTTCCATATGCAGGACGGAAGCGAAGACACCGGCCTCGACTGCACGGCGGATCTCGCCAGTCGAGCGGCAGAGCTTCCACGCCCCTGCCCGGTCGAGCCGAACGGCGATGTCTGCGAGCTGCATGGCGACGGCCAGCGACGGCAAGTGTTCGAGAGGCGCCGAAAGCGGCGTTTCATAGTGGCCGTTTTCATCCGGCGGCTGCAGGATCAGATCGCCCGAGGGCACGTAGATCGCCGAAAGGCCGCCGATGAGGCCGCCCGCCCTGGCGCGTGGCGCATCGATATGGCCCTCGCCGATACCGTCGACGAATTCGCGGACCGGGTCGGACCCCTTCCGGGCGTTCTGCCACAGGCGCAGAAGCACGTCGTTATGGCCATCGAAAACCGCCTGCATTCCTGAATTCCCTCATCATTTCAAGGAGATCGAACAGGCCGTTTACCGCCGTGTCCGGGAGAAAGTCGTGGCGATGCTATTGAAAGGCCAAAGCCTTTTCAATGAATATCAGGGGGTTTTACCCAGGCCTGCCTGTAGCGAAATGTTGCATGATTGCCGCAATCTCTCCGTCAAACACAGCGGCAACAGGTGCGCAATATCGATCAAGGGATGAAAATCTGCCGTTTCTAATGCAAGGAAATAGCTTGGTCCCGATGGCCGGGATGTCGCACCGCATGATGCGGTACTGGGGGTTTGGTTGCTGCGTCCGTTTTCACTGGCAGGTTCGGAAGGGCATTGGAGCCGCGTCGCCGCCACGCTCCTGCTTGCCGTAACCCTCGCTGCCTGTGCCGGTCGTCCGGTGGGCGTGCTCGTTCCTTCGGGCACGACGGGTGGCGCCTCCGAAGTCGACCTGATGGTCGCGACAACACGCGCCCCCACGGCGGAACCGGGCGTGCTTTTCAGCGGCGAACGGTCAGACCAGCTTTCCCTGACGGAAATCGTCGTTTCCATCCCACCGGAAAAGAACCGCGAAGTCGGCCAAGTGCAATGGCCGAAGAAGCTCCCGGCCAATCCGGAGCGCGACTTTTCCACGGTCAGCGTCACGCCGCTGCATCAGGGCAACGACGTCCAAAGCTGGCTGAAGGGTAACCTGCCGAAGAGCCGTCGTGTGCTGATCTTCGTGCACGGGTTCAACAATCGCTACGAAGATGCCGTCTACCGCTTTGCCCAGATCGTGCACGATTCCGGCACGGACGTCGCCCCGGTCATCTTCACCTGGCCCTCGCGCGCCAGCATCTTCGACTACAATTACGACAAGGAAAGCACCAACTATTCGCGGGATGCGCTGGAGGAACTGCTTCGACGTGCCTCGAGCAACCCCCAGGTCAGTGAAATTACCGTCATGGCCCACTCCATGGGCTCGTGGCTGACGGTCGAGGCTCTGCGCCAGATGGCGATCCGCGACAAACGCATCGCGCCCAAGATCACCGACGTCATCCTGGCTTCGCCCGATCTCGACGTCGATGTCTTCGGCCAGCAGATCCGCGCCATGGGCGACAAGCGGCCGAAGTTCACGCTATTCGTGTCGCGCGACGACCGGGCGCTGACCTTGTCCAGGCGCATTTCCGGCAATGCCGACCGCCTTGGGCAGATCGATCCGACCGCTGAGCCTTACCGCACGCAACTGGAAAAGGCCGGCATCAGCGTCATCGACCTGACGGCGCTGAAGGGCGGCGACAAGCTGAACCATGGCAAGTTCGCCGAAAGTCCGGAAGTCGTGCGCCTGCTCGGCAACCGCCTGATCGCGGGCCAGACCGTGACCGATTCCGATGTCGGGCTTGGCGAACGCCTGGGCGCCGTCACGCTCGGCGCCACGCAGACCGTCGGCAACGCGGCGAGCCTCGCGGTCTCGACGCCGATCATGATTTTCGACCCCAACACCCGCAAGAACTACGACGAGCAAGTACGACGTCTCGGCCAGTCGGTGGAAAACACCGTCGGCGCAACGGTAACACCCTGACGCGCGGACCCTGTTGCATAAATCGTCAAATCGGAATCGATCGAGGGCGATATTATGCAGCAGTTCAGGGTGTTACAACGGCCCTAGCGTGCCTCAGAAAACGCGGGGTCCAGTACCGCATTCGGCGATCCGTGCTGTCAAACACGGATCGCCGAATGGGCTTTCAGGGAGCTGAAATCAGCCCTTGAACAAGGCAGCGGGTGGCAATGGTTACGCCGCCCGCACTACCAGTGCGTCAAACCGCGAGTTCGCGTCGTCCGGCTTCCGTCTCCATGGCCAGGTCGAGCACCTTCTGCAGGTTTGCCGCATGGCGGAAGCCCGGCTCCTCAGCCCTGCCCTCGCGCACGGCCGCCACGAACCGCTGGTAGTTGGTCGGAACGGTGCCCGCATCGACATCGCGCCAGGTGGCGGTTTCGACATCGGCGCCAAGGCAGGCGCGCAGCGTGGAGTCATCGGGTGTGTGCACCACTTCGAGCGCGCCCTTGTCGCCGTGCAGCCTCAGCCGCAGTTCGTTCAGATGTCCCGTCGCCCAGCGGCTGGCATGGATGACGCCCATGGCGCCGTTGCCGAATTCCGCCGTCATGACGAAGCTGTCATTGGCGTCGAGGTCATACTCACCGATGCGGTTGCCGGGCGCCTTGTCGAAGGTCTTGAGACGGGCGAAGATCCGGGCGGCATCCGTGCCCGCGCCATAACCGGCGAAATCGAGGATATGAATGCCGACATCGCCGAGCACGCCATTCGAGCCGTGCTTGGTCGAGAGCCGCCACAGCCATTGCGATTCCGTCGCCCAATCGCCCCAGGCCTTGGAGACGAGCCAGCTCTGCAGATAGGAGGCCTCGAGATGGCGCAACTGGCCGACCTCGCCAGCGAGCACCATCGCCCGCGCCTTCTGCAGCGGCGCGACATTGCGATAGGTGAGGTTGACCATCGTCACCAAGCCAGAGCGCTCGGCCGCCTCCGCCATCTCCGCCGCCTTGGCGTAGTTCTCGGCGAGCGGTTTCTCGCAGAGCACGTGCTTGCCGGCCGCCAGCAATGCCAGCGTCGTCGGGTGATGCGCCTTGTCCGGCGTCACGTTCGTCGCCGCATCGAACTTTCCCCAGGCGATCGCCTCGTCGAGCGACGTGAAGGCCTCGGCGATCCCGTGCTTCTCGGCAAAGGCACGGGCGCGCGACGGATCGACATCGACGGCGCCAACCATTTCGACGCCTTCGATCTTGGCAAAGGCCTGGGCATGGCTGTTCGCCATGCCGCCGGTTCCAACAACAAGAAGACGCATCGTTCTCACCTATATCCTGCTTCGCCGGCCTGGTGCAGCTTCGGCCCACGTTCGACGATCGGCTCCAGCGCCTTTTCGACCGGCACGTTCGGCGCATCATGGATCGCCGTGTAGCGATTGTCGGCGTTGTAGGCCCACTTCACCGAATTGCGCAGCACCCTCTGCACATTGGCGTCATGATAGGTCGGGTAGGTCTCATGGCCGGGGCGGAAATAGAAGATGTTACCGGCGCCGCGACGCCAGGTGAGACCCGAACGGAACACTTCACCGCCGGCAAACCAGGAGATGAACACGGTTTCGAGCGGCTCGGGAACCGAGAACTGCTCGCCATACATTTCCTCGTTCTCGAGCACGAAATTCTCTTCGAGCCCCTCGGCAATCGGATGGCGCGGGTTGATCGCCCAGACGCGCTCGCGTTCACCGGCCTCACGCCACTTCAGCGCGCAGGGTGTTCCCATCAGGCGCTTGAAGATCTTGGAGAAATGGCCGGAATGCAGCACGATCAGGCCCATGCCCTCCCAGACGCGCTTGGCGACCCGCTCGACCACCTCGTCGCTGACGGCGCCGTGGTCCTTGTGGCCCCACCACAGGAGCACGTCGGTATTGGCCAGACGCTCGACGCTGAGCCCGTGCTCCGGCTCCTGCAGCGTCGCGGTCGTCGCTTCGATCGCGCTTTCCGTGTTCAGCGCCGCTGCGATCGTGTTGTGCATCCCGTTCGGATAGATGCTGCGGACCACCTCGTTGGTCTGCTCGTGGATGTTTTCGCCCCAAACGACTGTTCTGATAGGCACGGTCATTCTCCTTGCGTTTTGCCCGTTGCGGGCCTGTCGTCGTACGATAGATGGGGCCGCCGGGAATTTGCGGCCCCGAAGCTCAAGACTGCCTCGTTGTTCATCAGGGTTTGTCAGGCCGCCCCTTTCATCGGCATGCGACCCAAGGCCTGCCCCTCCGCATCGAAGCGGTGGATGTTGTCGCCGACCGGCGAGATCTGCACTGTCTCGCCCGGCCGGTGAAGCGAGGTGCCGCCTTCCCGGACGATGACCGGTTCAGCAGCGCCGATGTCGAGATAGATATAGCTGTCGGATCCCAGCATTTCGGAATGCACCACCGTGCCCGACCACTTGCCATCCCCTGCCCTGATCTCCAGATGTTCGGCCCGGATGCCGATCGTGTGTGCATCGTAGGGAGCGGCAAGAGCGCCGGTGAGAAAGTTCATCTTCGGCGAGCCGATGAAGCCGGCGACGAACACCGAGTTCGGGCTCTCGTAGAGCTCGAGCGGCGTGCCGATCTGTTCGACCCGACCATCCCGTAGCACGCAAATGCGATCGGCCAGTGTCATCGCCTCGACCTGGTCGTGGGTGACATAGATCATCGTCGTCTTGTGCATGCTGCGATGCAGTTTGGCGATCTCGATCCGGGTCGCCACCCGGAGCGCCGCATCGAGATTGGAGAGCGGTTCGTCGAACAGGAAGATCTTGGGGTCGCGCACGATCGCCCGGCCGATCGCGACGCGCTGCCGCTGGCCGCCGGAGAGCTGACGGGGAAGCCGCTTGAGATAGGGGGTCAGCTGCAGCATCTCGGCTGCCGCCTCCACGCGTTTCCGGCATTGTTCCTTGTCCTTGCCCGCAAGCTGCATGCCGAAGGACATGTTCTCGAAGACGGTCATGTGCGGGTAGAGCGCATAGGACTGGAACACCATCGCGATGCCGCGCTTCGACGGCGTCAATTGGTTGACCACCTGCCCGTCGAAGGAGAGCGTGCCCGAAGAAATGTCCTCAAGCCCGGCGATCAAGCGCAGCAGCGTGGACTTGCCGCAACCGGACGGCCCGACGAAGACCATGAACTCACCCGCCCGGATATCCATGCTGACGCCCTTGATGACCTCGAAGGCGCCGAAGGACTTGCGGATGTTGCGCAATTGAAGTTCTGCCATGTTTTCCTCCTTAGATCACGATTGTTTTGGGTCGGGCCGACCCAAAACAATAAACGTGATCGATTCTAATGGGTTAGAGCGGGATGCGGGCGGAAAACCGCACACACTTTTCCTCACCCCGCTCTATCCTTTGACGCCACCGGCCGTGAGCCCGGAAATGATCCGCCGCTGAAAGATCAGGACGAGGATCACCAGCGGCACGGTGACAATGATCGATGCGGCCATGATGTTGCCCCACGGGATTTCGTATTGGCTGCTCCCCGAAAGCAGCGCGATCGCGACCGGGACGGTGCGCTGGCTATCGGACGACGTGAAGGTCAGTGCGAACAGGAACTCGTTCCAGGCGGCGATGAAGGCGAGCAGCCCCGTCGTCACCAGCGCCGGCCACATCAGCGGCATGAAAACGCGCGTGATGATCACCCAGGGCGTGGCGCCATCGACGATCGCCGCCTCCTCGATCTCCACCGGCAGATCGCGCATGAAGGTGGTGAACACCCATACCGTGAAGGGCAGCGTGAAGATCATGTAGGAGAAGATCAGCGCTAAGGGCGTGTTGAAGATCCCGACACTGCGGATGAGTTCGAACAGACCGGCAAGCACGGCGATCTGCGGAAACATCGACACCGACAGGATCGTCAGGAGCAAGAGCCCCCGTCCGCGGAACCGCACCCGCGCCAACGCGTAGGCAGCGGTGACGGCCAGCAGCAGCGACACGGCGACGACGATCGTTGCGACCAGCAGCGAGTTGGCGAGGTTGCGCAGGAAGCCGCTGCTCGACACGACCCCGGCGTAGTTTTCGAAGGAAATCTCGGTCGGCCAGTAATCGACCTGGAAGAGCGCCGTTCCGGATTTGAAGCTCGTCAGCACGGCGTAATAGAACGGAAAGACGGCCATGACGATGATGGCGGCGACGAGGGCGTAGAACGCCGTGCGCTTGGCTAAGGTGGCGACCATCAGCGTTCTCCTCCTTCGAGATTGACGCGGCCGAACCACATGTAGGCGACGGTGATCGCCGCGATGATCAGGAACAGCATCGTCGAGGCGGTTGCGCCGTAGGCGAACTTGTCGAAGTCGAACAGGTTCTCGCGCGCCAGCACCGACATGGTCTTCGTCTGGGCGTTGTTGGGCGTCAGCACATAGATGAGATCGAAGATGCGCAGGGCATCGAGCATGCGGAAGATCACCGCGACCATCAGCGCCGGCCGAATCAGAGGCAGCGTCAGCCGCCAGAACACCTTCAGCGGATGGACCCCGTCGATCTTGGCCGCCTCGTAGATATCGGAGGGCACCATCTGGAGGCCGGCAAGGATCAAGAGCGCCATGAAGGGCGTCGTCTTCCAGACGTCGACGATCAGCACCGCAACCATCGCCGTCTCCGGATTGGCAGTCCAGGCGATCTTCTGGCTGATCAGCCCGAGGCCGAGCAGAAGGTCGTTCAAGATGCCGAACTGGTCGTTGAGCATCCAGGCCCACATCTTGGCGGAAACGATGGTGGGAATGGCCCAGGGGATGAGGATCGCCGCCCGCACCAGACCGCGGCCTGGGAAATTGGCGTTCAGCACCAGGGCGACGACGAGGCCCAGCACCGTCTCGATGGTGACGGAGATCGCCGAGAACTTCAGCGTGTTCCAGACGGCGTTCCACCAGGCGGGATCGGCGAGCAGGCCGTTATAGACCGTGCGCCCGCTCTTCAGCGTGATCCAGCTCAGATAGTTCTTGAAGCCGACGAACTCGGCGCCTTCGAGGTTGGTCAGCGACGCGTTGGTGAAGCTGAAATAGATGGTGCGCAGCAACGGCCAGCCGGCGACGAGCGCGAGCACCAGCAAGGTTGGCGCGAGAAAGATCCAGGCGGAACGAACGCGGCTGGCGTTGAGATCTGAACGGATCCCTGCCTGTTGTCCCAATGCGGAAGGGGGATCTGCGAGTGAAAGATCGGTCATGTCTATACTCACCCTTGCCGTTCGGCGCGCGGCCGGACGGTTGGCCCGAGAGGAACGACGCTGCTCTCGGCAAATCACGGCGTGAAACGGTATCGCGTCCGGAATTACCTGGTTCAAAGAGCGCGTCGTCGGCGGTGGCTCGGTGGAGCGAGGGAAGGCCCGAAGGCACTCCCCTCGCCCCCGGGAGGATCACCAGCTATCGCCTTTCATGTTCGTGAGTTCGACTTCGAGCAGTTCGAGGTTTTCCGCGGCCGTGCCGTTGCCAGACAGCGTGTTGTGGACGGCATTCCAGAACTTGGCCGAAACCTCGTTGTACTTGACCTTGGTAACAGCCGACGGCCGCGGTACGGCGCTTTGGAAGATCGGCTTCCAGGCCGGCATGAACGGCTGCGCCTTGGCGACCTCCGCATCGTCGTAGAGAGCGGCAACCGTCGGAAGGTTGGAGAGCTGGATGGCCCGCTGCTTCTGCACCTCGGGGGACGCGAGGAACTTGACGAGCGCGATCGCTGCTTCCTGGTCGTCGGAATATTTGGAGACGGCAAGGTTCCAGCCACCGAGCGTCGAGGACGGTTGGTCGCCATCGGTCGCCGTCGGCAGCGGAGCCACGGCGAACTTGCCCTTCACCGCGCTGTCGTCGCCATTGCCGAGCGCGTAGGCATAGGGCCAGTTGCGCATGAAGACGGCATTGCCCGTCTGCCAGACACCACGCGACTCTTCCTCCTGGTAGGCGAGCACGCCCTGCGGAGAAATCGCGCCGATCCATTCCTTGACGCGGTCGATCGCAGCGGCCGCCTTCTCGTTGTTGATCGAGATCGTGCCATCGGGCTCGACGATCTGGCCACCGCCTGACGACTTGATCCATTCGAGCGCGTTGCAGGTCAGCCCTTCATAGGCGTTGCCCTGGAAGACGTAGCCCCAAAGATCTCCCTGGCCAGCGGCGCGTTCCTTCTCCTGGATTTCCTTGGCGGTCGCCGCCAGCTCGTCCCAGGTCTTCGGCGGCGTCTTGCCGTACTTTTCCAGGAGGTCCTTGCGGTAATACAGCGCCGGCGCATCGGTGAAGGCCGGCAGGGCCACGAGACGGCCGTTGACCGTCTGCGAGGCAATGATCGACGGGAAGTGCTGACCGACAACGTCCTTGGTTGCTTCCGTCAGATCGACGAACTGATCGGCCAACTGCGGCGCCCAGACGACATCGGTCTGGTAGACGTCGACATCCTTGTTTCCGGCGGCAAGCCACAGCCGGTACTGGCTGAACTGCTCGCTGCTCGACGGCGGCATGGTGACCAGGCTCACCTTGTGTCCCGTCTGCTTCTCGAAGATGTCGAGCTGCTCGCGGATGAAATTGACGTTCTTGCCGGTCGTGTTGGCGGCGAGCGAAAGCTCGGCGGCGCTGGCCGTCCCGGCTGCAATGATCGCGGCGCAAAAACTCAGGGCATTGAGCATGGTTCTCATGATGGTCGACTCCTCCTGTTCCCCTCCACCGCCCGAAAGCTCCTCAGCAAAATCGAAAGCGGTTTGGATCGGAAAAAGTTGGCAGAAGACGAAAAAACTGTCAATCCATGCATTGGAAAAAGTCGAATTGCGACGAGTTTTAGAATATAGTTGTTGATTTTCAATAGCTTATAAAAATGAGAGGGAATTCTGCACGCAGGGGCGGCGACCCATAAAATCCAAGGGGAACAGCGATAATTTAAAACGGTTTGGCAAAACACTGTTCGGATGCAAGGCAGGGGACTGCCCCGACAAACTGATTGTTACCGACGGGGAAGGTGTATATTTCTGGGACCGGGGTTAGGCTGAGGAAACGCATACCGAATGAAACTGAGGGAGTTCGCACAGCAACTGGGCCTTTCGCCAACCACCGTCAGCCGGGCGCTGAGCGGTTACCCAGAGGTCAGCGAAAAGACACGCAAACGCGTGGCCGAAGAGGCATCGCGCCTTGGCTATCGTCCGAACATCAATGCCGTGAGGCTCGCCACCGGTCGCGCCGGCGCCATTGGCGTCGTCATGGGACGATCGGGGGAATTTCACTTCTCCGAGTTCATGGGCGGGCTGGCCGAGCGGCTCGGCACCGAGGATATCGACATCCTCGTCAGCCCGATCGATGACAAGGATCCCAAGGGCGAAATCCAGCTTTATAGCCGGCTCGCCGTCAGTGGCCGCGTCGATGCGGTTATCGTGCATTCGCCCGAACCGAACGACGAACGCATTGCGCTCCTCCACAAGCTCGGCATGCCCTTCCTCGTCCACGGTCGATCCGATATCGACGTGCCGCATGCTTGGCTCGACATCGACAACGAAGGCGCGATCCGCCGGGCGACCTCGCATCTCATCGATCTCGGCCATCGCCGCATCGCCATGATCAACGGACGGAAGGGACGAACCTTCTCGCTCCACCGCGACAAGGGCTATCGCGACGCGCTGCAGGCGCGCGGCATTCCGTTCGATCCGCGTCTCGTCGCCCACGGCAATTTCACCGATGAACTGGGCTTCCGCTTCGCACGCTCCTTCCTGGAGCAGACGCCGCGGCCAACCGCCTTCGTCGCCGGCTCGATGATGACCGCCCTCGGCATCTACAGAGCGGCCCGGTCCATGGGGCTGGAGATCGGCCGCGAGGTTTCGGTGATCGCCCATGACGACGTCTTCCCCTACCTGACCGCGGAAAACATGGTGCCGTCGCTCTCGGCGACACGGTCTTCGATGCGCGCTGCCGGCGCACGCTCGGCCGACCTCGTGCTGCAGCTTCTCTCCGGCAGGCCAACCGAGGAGGTTCATGAACTCTGGCCGGTCGAACTGATCCTGCGGGAATCGACAGCACCGCCGCCCGAGGATGCGTGAGGACCGGCTTTTGACAGTCCCAAAGGAAGGCGGGCTTGGAAAAGGGGTTGAGGCCCACCACCACCACCACGGCCATGATGAGACCCGGGCGCGAACGGCCGTAAGGGACACCGGCCGGCCGCGATGAAACGCCGCAAAGCCGTTGCCAGGAAAACCGTTGTCGGACCGGATGCCGCGCGCTAGGACCGCCGGGAATGAAGGACGCGAGCATGGCGGAAACCGAAACCACCACCCTTTACGAAGCGATCGGCGGCGACCCGACGGTTCGCGCGCTGACGCGCCGCTTCTATGAGTTGATGGACACGCTGCCGGAAGCGGCACGATGCCGCGCCGTGCATCCGCCCGACCTTTCGGGCAGCGAGGAGAAGTTCTACGAGTACCTGACCGGCTGGCTTGGCGGACCGCCAATCTATGTCGAGAAGCGCGGCCACCCGATGCTGCGCCGTCGCCATTTCGTCGCCGAAATCGGCCCTGCGGAACGGGACGAATGGCTGCTCTGCTTCACCCGTGCGCTTGAGGAAACGATCGCCCATCCGCAACTCAGGCAGATCATTCTCGAGCCGATCACCCGCCTCGCCCTTCATATGCAGAACAAGGAATGACGTGATATGTCGCAGAGCGGATTTCGCGCAACCACGCTTTTTGTTGCCGGGCTGATGGGGCTGACCGGCGTTGTCAGCGCGGCCGCGGCCTCGCACGGCAACGATCCGAGACTGCTCGCCGGCATTTCCGCGATGTGCCTGGCGCACGCGCCTGCTCTGGTCGCGCTCTACGCAGCCTGGCCGAGCTTTCGCACGGCTCCTGCTGCGGCCTTGCTGATCGCCGCGGGAACGGCGCTGTTCTCGGCGGATCTCGCCATGCGCCATGCCTCGGGCCACGGCCTGTTCCCGATGTCGGCGCCCCTCGGCGGCACGACGATCATGGCGGGCTGGCTCGCCGTTTCGCTCGGCGCCTTCCTGCCGCGAAAGGCCTAGCTCAGAAGCAATGCGCCTCCCGGACGGGTCCATCCAGGAGGCGAATGACAGGCGATATCAGGGACCAAGCCGGCGCGGCGCGGATCAGGCACCTTCGACGGCAGTGAAACCTTCGAATTTCGGCGGACCGAGATACATCGCCTTGTTGTCGCCGGCACTCCGGTGCGCAGCCCGGAAGTTTTCCGATTTCGTCCAGGCCGAGAACGAACCCCTGTCCTTCCAGACCGAGTTCGAGACGAAGAGCGTATAGCCCTCTTCCGGCACGCTGTCGCCACGGAGCAGATGGAAGGAAACGAAGCCCGGCATTTCCGAAAGACTGGATTCGCGGCCCTTCCACACAGCCTCGAAAGCCTCTTCCTGGCCGATGGCGATACGAAAACGGTTCATGGCAACGTACATCTTGGTCTCCGTAGGTCCCTTTCGCCGACTGCGAAGCGACCCGGCTCTTTGAAACGGCGCAATCCCGGACGGAAATCGCACTTTTCCTGGCCTTGCTCTCAGGCCCTTTCTTTTTTCCGGGTGGCATCGTTTGCGGCCCGCGGAAAGGCGAGAATAGTTCCTTCCTTGGGCTCCGCAAGGCCGAGAGGATCGCGAACCGGCGGTCGCGCCTGCCAGCTTGGGAACTCCGCGACGTTGGTGGTTTCTTCCAGCGTGCGCGCGCGGCGCGTCAGGATCTCGTAGAGCTCCGGCACCAGGCCATCGCCGTTCTGTACCGCCAGCTTGTGCAGGCCGATCATCATGGCGAGGTCAGGACGTTCTTCGTTCATTGCAAACTCTCGTCTTGTCTTGGGAGGATTACCGCTCGTCGCGGCTGGTGGTCAGGTCCTGAAGCGCGCGCTCCAGGCTCGATTTCGAGCCGTTGCGCAGCGGCACGAAGGCCTTGCCCCACTTCTTGCAGCCGGTCTTCACGCGAAGACATGCGTCATGGCTGATGCAGTCGATCGGGCAGAAGACGCAGTCGACCGACGGCAGCACCCGATCGATCCGCGAGACGGCCTCGCGCAGGCCGCCGTCATGGTGGAGCAGCTCGGCGCCGAAGGAGCTGGCGATTTCGCGCAGATGCGCCACCTGACAATCGCGGCCGCCGACATAGAGGAAACTGCGCCCTTCGAGCGTTGCCTTGCCAGCCTCCTGGCGTGCCTCGGTCGCTTCCGAACCCGAACGACCCTTGCCATTCTTCGCCGCATTCTGGTGACGCTTGCCGCGCATGCAATCCTCTCCGTCTGATCGTGCGACAAGGGCCTTCATGGGCAGCCGGTCGCATCGGGACATCATCTCGACACACGCCCTTCGGCTGCGTGACGGCCGCAACCTATTAAACTTGATAATCCGAGTAAAGTATAAACATGAGTTTTGTAATCATATTTTTCGAGAAAAAATCAGCTCTTCGCCCGAGGCAGGAAACGGCGCGTCCGCCTGTCAGTTTACGGACATCGGGACGGTAAAGCTCCAGCTGCTCTTACCGGAACCGGCCGGGATGGCGGCGAAGGGTGCTGCGCTGCGGACCGAATCCAGGGCCGCCTTGTCGAGACGGTCCGATCCGGAGCTGCGAACGAGATTGACCCCTGCCAGACCTCCATTCGCGGCGACGACGAACGTAACGGTCGCTGTATCGCCTTCGTCACTGCGGATCCCGCGGGTCTTCCTGAGGAAAGCGCGCTGGACCTTTGAGCGGACCTTGCCCTTGTAGTTTTCCTCGCCGGCATTCCCGACAACCGACGCTGCCCGTCCCTGGCCAGTGGCGGCCGTGGAAGCACCATTGATATCGCCGTCCGCGTGGCCCTTGACCTGGGTCTGCTTCTGCGCACCCTTGTCACCGGCCTTCTTGCGGGTAACCTTCTTTTTCTTGACCGGTTCCTTCTTCGGTTCAGGTTTTTCCACCTGCGGCTTCTTCGGCTCCACGGTCTCGGGCTTTTCTTCCGGCACGACGGGTTCGACCGGCGCAACGCTTGCGGTGACCATGGCTTCGGCAACCTCGAGGGTCGGCATCTCTTCGGCCGGCAGGATGACGTCGGCCTCGGTCGCCGTCAGATCGTGCGGTTCTTCCGCAGCGATTTCCGGTGTGGTCGAAGTCAGGTCCTCGACCGGCATAAGCTCCTCCGGCTTCACCTCGTCGGGAACGTCTTCAATCGGCTCGACGATCTCGGAGGGATCACCTGCCTGCAGCGTTTCGGAAAACGCGTCGCCGAGAACGGCAACTTCCGTCGCCGTACCGCCGATCATGAGCGTCGATTCGTCCTCCGGCGGCGAAGATGCGAACAGGGTGGCAAGAACAACGCCATGCGTTGCAAGCGAGATGATCGCGGCCCCAGTCCAGATGACGATACGCTTCATGACAGCCTTACCTTCGCCGCACCGGGCGGCGCAAACCCACGCTCCCTAGGAAGCGGTTTCAATCAGCCCCTCTTCGCTCAGCCCTTGAGTTCCACCGCCGATTTCGAGCCGGTCTTGATCCCGCTCATGCAGGCGCCCGGCTGCACGCCGTCGCGGACACAGGCCGGCGCGTCGTTGATCAGCAGGCTCTTCACCGCATCGCAGCTGGTGCCGGGGAGATCGAATTGGCGAACCTTGGTCTTGCCGGCGGGAAGATCGCGGAAGTCGAGCACCGCCATGCGCTCGACCAGCCCCTTCTGGTCGAAGATCACGAATTCGAAGGAAACCTTGCTCAGCGACTGCGCAAAGGCGTTACCGGCAACGAAGGTGAGCTTGCAGCCCTTCTGCGACGGGGCGACGTCGTTCAACTCGATCGTCAGCCCACCGGCGGGCACAGCCTCCTGCGCGTTGGCATTGGTCGCAGCGATGAGGGCTGCAAGAGCAATGGAAACAATCGGAAGGCTGGAAAACTTCATGACGACATCACTCCAAAGGGTTGCAGCGAGCCACCGAACGAGGCCCGCACGCCCTTGTCCACAAGCCGGCAATAATTAACTTGAGTGCTAAAGTCCGGTATTGCGTCCATAAATAAATATGAGTAATGAAGTCAAGATAGTAAACGAATTGCACGGCAGGAAATGCTGGAAAAACAGCGCGGCCTGCCCTCTCGAAACGGCCAACGCAGTGACCAACGACAATGACCTTGCGCGCCCATCCGAGCCGCCGATCCAGGCCGGGCGGGCGCAACGGATAATCGAAAGTCGCGAACTTTTCGGCAGCGAAAACGAGATCCTCATTTCCCACGACGGTGCGATCTACCGCATGAAGATCACCCGCCAAGGCAAACTGATCCTGAACAAATAGGCAGATGAAAATGACCGAGAGCCTCCGCCCCACTCCTTCCGAAATCCGCGCCTACCGCGCCGAGAACCCGAAGATGCGCGAGCGTGATATCGCAGCCCAGCTCGGTGTTTCCGAAGCCGCTCTCGTCGCTGCCGAATGCGGGCTGACCGCCGTGCGCATCGATGCCGATGCCAACCGTTTCCTTTCGCGCGTCGAGGAACTCGGCGAAGTCATGGCTTTGACCCGCAACGAAAGTGCGGTCCACGAAAAGATCGGGATCTACGAGAAGATCACCACCGGCGAGATGGCAAGCATCGTGCTCGGCGGTGAGATTGACCTCCGGGTTTTCCCGAGCGCCTGGGCGCATGCCTTCGCCGTGACCAAAACCGACGAGCAGGGTGAAGCGCGCAAGAGCCTGCAGTTCTTCGACAAGTGGGGCAATGCCGTGCACAAGGTGCATCTGCGCCCAGAGTCGAATGTGGCAGCCTATGACAAGATCGTCGCGGATTTCCGCCTTGACGACCAGTCGCAGGAATTCGCCGCCGACGCCAGCGTGCATGCCACCGATGACAGGCCGGAGACCGTCGTCGATGTTACCGAACTGCGTGACCGCTGGACGAAGATGACCGACACGCATCAGTTCCACGGCATGCTGCGCAAGCTGAAGATCGGCCGCCGCCAGGCGCTCAGCAACATCGGCGAGGATTTCGCCTGGCAGCTCGATCCCTCCAGCATCGAAGCCATGATGCGTTCCAGCGCCGAGATCGAACTGCCGATCATGTGCTTTGTCGGCAATCGCGGCATGATCCAGATCCATTCCGGTCCGATCGCCAAGATCGCGCCGATGGGCCCCTGGCTCAACGTCATGGACCCGACCTTCCACCTGCACCTGCGCACCGACCACATCGCCGAACTCTGGGCCGTACGCAAGCCGACGGCCGACGGCCATGTCACCTCGATCGAGGCGCTCGACGCCAAGGGCGAGATGATCATCCAGTTCTTCGGCAAGCGGAAAGAAGGTCTCGCCGAACGTCCGGAATGGCGTTCGATCGCCGAAGGCCTGCCGCGTCTCGACACGACGGTCGCCGCCTGAGAACAGGATAGGAACACTTCGATGATCAACGGTCTCGACTTCCGTCGCCTTCGCCGCCGGGAACTGGTGCTTACCGCCTTCGCCCTGTCGGCACCCTTCCTGCTGCCGGCGGTCGCACCCGGCGCCCCCTCCTTCATCCGGCCGGCGGTGGCCGAGGAGATACAGAAAGCCGACGTCTCGCGCGTCGTTTCCGTCGGCGGAGCGATCACCGAGATCATCTATGCGCTCGGCGAGGCAGGCCGTCTCGTCGGCCGCGATTCCACCAGCACCTATCCCGAAGCGGCAAAGAGGCTTCCCGATGTCGGCTACATGCGCCAGCTGGCACCGGAAGGCATCATCGCCGCCAACCCGAGCGCGATCATCGCCATCGAAGGCAGCGGCCCGCCGGAGGCGCTGGCGGTGCTGAAGGAAGCGAACATCGCCTTTACCAGCGTGCCCGAGACCTTCGACAAGGCCGGCATCCCCTCGAAGATCCGCGCCGTCGGTGCTTTCCTGGGTGTCGAGGAAAAGGCTGAAATCCTGGCAACGCGTGTCGAAGCCGATCTCGATGCGGCAGTTTCCGAGAGTGCCGCCCGTGCGGAAGGCGAACGCAAGCGCGTGCTTTTCATCCTGAGCACGCAGGGCGGAAAAGTCATGGCATCGGGGCAAGGCACCGCCGCCAACGGCATCATCGAGCTTGCGGGCGCCGTCAACGCGGTGGGGACATTCCCCGGCTACAAGGCGCTGACCGACGAGGCGATCATCGAGGCCAAGCCCGATATCGTCCTGATGATGGACCGCGGCGGCGAACATTCCGCCAAGGCAGACGAACTTTTCGCCCTGCCGGCGCTGAGCCTCACGCCTGCCGCCAAGAACAAGGCGCTGATCCGCATGGACGGCCTGCACCTGCTCGGCTTCGGCCCCCGTACGGCAAGCGCCGTGCGCGAACTGAATGCCGCCATTTACGGGAAGAAGGCCAATGCCTCGCAGTGAGGCGGTGGACCGCGGCATGCGCCTGACCGCTTTCGCCGCCGATATCCGCAACGAATGGCGCGCGGGCAACCGCTCGCGGCTGGCGCGTCTGGTGATCGTCGTCCTGATCGCGGTTGCCGTCGCAACCTTCGTCGGCTCGATCATGACCGGTGCTGCCGATGCATCGCTCGCCAATGTCTGGCGCTGGCTGGTCGGCGGGGCCGATCAGGGCTTAAGCATCCGCGACCGCATCATCATCCTCGATATCCGCCTGCCGCGCGCCGTGCTCGGCCTGCTCGTCGGCGCTTCGCTCGCCGTTTCCGGCGTCGTCATGCAGGGTCTTTTCCGCAACCCCCTGGCAGATCCCGGTCTCGTCGGCGTCTCCTCGGGCGCGAGCCTTGGCGCCGTGCTGCTGATCGTGCTCGGCACCGCCGCCTTCGGGCCGCTCTTCGCGCTGTTCGGATTCTATGCGCTGCCGGTCGCAGCCTTCGTCGGCGGCCTCGTCACGACGCTGCTGCTCTACCGCATCGCCACCCGCGGCGGCCAGACGTCGATCGCCACCCTGTTGCTCGCCGGTATCGCGCTCGGCGCGCTGACCGGCGCGATCACCGGTATTCTCGTCTTCAGAGCCGACGACAAGCAACTGCGCGACCTCACCTTCTGGGGGCTCGGCTCGTTAGCGGGGGCCAACTGGACGAAAATCCTGGCCGCAGCGCCGATCATCCTCGCTTCGCTCGCGGTGACCCCCTTCCTGGCGCGCGGACTGAATGCCATCACGCTCGGCGAAGCGGTCGCCTTCCACATGGGCATTCCCGTCCAGCGCCTGAAGAACATCGCGATCGTCAGCGTCGCGGCGGCAACCGGCGCATCCGTTGCCGTCAGCGGCGGCATCGGCTTCGTCGGCATTGTCGTTCCGCACCTGCTGCGCCTCGTCATCGGCCCCGATCATCGCTACCTGCTGCCCGCCTCGGCGCTGCTCGGCGGCACCCTGTTGATCCTCGCCGACATGATCGCCCGCACCATCGTTTCTCCGGCAGAACTGCCGATCGGCATCGTCACCGCCTTCATCGGCGCGCCGTTCTTCCTCTGGATCCTGCTGCGCGGCCGTTCGAACATGGGACTCTGAAGGAAACCATGATCAACGTCTCCAATCTCTCCGTCCGACTCGGCGGGCGACCCGTCATCCATGGCGTATTCCTCGAGGCTTTGCCGGGCGCATTGACCGCCATCGTCGGACCGAACGGCTCCGGCAAGACCACGACGCTGAAGGCGATCTCCGGCGAGCTTTCGCCGTCGAGCGGAGCGATCCGCATCAACGGCCGCGACCTCAGCGGGCTGAAGCCGTGGGAACTCGCGCTGATGCGCGGCGTGCTGCCTCAGTCGACGGTCATTTCCTTCCCCTTCACCGTGCGCGAAGTGGTGAGGTTGGGCCTTGCCGCCGGTGCCAATGCGGATCCCGCCGCGCACGACCGCGTCACGGCCGAGGCGTTGGAAGCGGTGGATCTCGCGGGCTTTGCCGGGCGCTTCTACCAGGAATTGTCGGGCGGCGAGCAGCAGCGCGTGCAGCTTGCCCGCGTCCTCTGCCAGATCTCCGATCCGGTGATCGACGGCGAGCCGCGCTACCTGCTTCTCGACGAACCCGTGTCGAGCCTCGATATCCGCCACCAACTGGGGATCATGCAGCTCGCCCGCAAGTTCTGCGAACGCGGCGGCGGGGTCGTCGCCGTGATGCATGACCTCAATCTCACGGCCATGTTCGCGGACCATATGGTGATGATGAAGGCCGGCAAGGTCCGCGCCAACGGTGCCCCCCGCGAGGTTCTGACCGACGAGACGATGGAAGCCGTTTTCGGCTGCCGCATGCAGGTGGGTGTTGCGCCGTCACCGCACGTGCCTTTCGTCCTGCCGCAGACTGCATCGCTCTGACCGCGTTCGATCGGCCAAGGTCAAGTTTTCACGAAACAATTTCTGCACTTGTGCGTTGTTCTCCCGAAGCGCCGGAAAGGGTCTCTGGTTGTGCCCACCGGTTCCATCAGACAGCGCCGACCGCTCGCGGCCGGCGCAGGCGTGAAAGGAAGTATTCATCATGGCGCTAGGCCTCTTCTCCGGTTCGGGCTCGCGATCGACCAAAAGCAACGGCAAGCTCGCCGATCTCTCCATCGAGGAACAACTGGGCGAGTTGCGGAGCGATGTCGCAACGCTCGTCGCCTTGCTCGCCGATCGCGGATTGGCCGCCTCAAAGCAGGCGCGCGGCAAGGTGCAGGATGCCCGTGAACAGGCCGAAGCCGGCATCAGCGATTTGCTGGCAAGCGGCGAAGACCTGCTGGCCGAGCTTCGCGACCGCTATGCCGGCACAGAAAAGCAGGTCCGCCATGCTGTTCGCGAGCATCCCGTCGCCACGCTCGGCGCGGCTGCCCTGATCGGGCTCGCCGTGGCGGCGCTGCTTCGTCGCTGACTTGCAATCGGTCGAACTGGACCTGCGGGCAACAGCTCGCAGTTCGAGATGAGGAAAGGCATGTAGCTTTTCCACCGGTATCTCGCCCCAACCTATCAGAGTCGAGCACGACGGGGAGTAACGCATGGGATCATTGACGGCCGCCCTCGCCAGCCTCTTGGCCGCCGACATCGGCGCCACCGCCTCTCGTGTGAAGCGCAACGCAGCCCTATGGAGTGTCATAGGGCTGTTGCTCGTCACCGCCTACGTCTTCGCCCTCGCAGCCACCTTTCTGTTTCTGAGTGTTCGCTACTCCCCGGTCGCGGCCGCAGCGGCAATCGCCGGGGCGCTGGTCGTCACCGCCCTGGTGTTTATTGCCATCCTCATCGCCCTGCAGAACCGGGACCGTCGTCTTCAGGAAGAACGCCGCCGCCGCACGCAGATGCAGACCAATCTGACGCTGCTCGCAGTAGCCGGCATCCTGCGCAAGCAGCCGCTTCTTGCCGTCGCCATCGCTCTCGCAGTCGGCGCTCTCTTGGGAACCGGCAAGCGGCGTGGACGCAAACACGACGATTGATGCACAGCCAGTCGTCGTCTTAATCGGCGGGCGCGATCCCGTCAGAGCGGCAACCGGATAAGCGCCGTGACACCGGCGGGGAGATACTCGACCTTCACCGAACTGCCCAGCACCTTGTCGAGGCTGCGCTCGATCAGGATGGAGCCGAAGCCGCGCCGCTTGGGCTCAAGCACCGGCGGCCCGCCAACCTCGCTCCAGGTAAGATGAAGGACGGTGTCACCGTCTTCGACGACGTTGCGTGCCGTCAACACGACCTTGCCTTTCGGCACTGAAAGCGATCCGTATTTCACGGCGTTGGTTGCAAGTTCGTGCAGCACCAGCCCGAGACCGACCGCCTGGTCGGGACCGAGCGACACTTCGTCCTTATGCAGTTCGATCTGGTCCGCATAGGCGCTCACATGCGGCAGCAGTTGCTTGGCGATCAGGTCGGCAAGCCGGATCGTGCCCCACTCGTGATCGGAAAGCAGACCATGCGCCTCGGAGATCGCCTGCAAGCGACCGGCAAACGCGGTCATGAATTCGGCCGGATCGCTCGTCTGGCGAAGCGTCTGGCGCGCGAGCGATTGCAGCATGGCGAGCGTGTTCTTGACCCGGTGATTGAGTTCCTTCAGCAGGAGCCGGGTGCGCTGCGCCGAAGCTTGCTGGTCGGTGACATCGATCGTCACGCCGATGAACGTCAGCGGATTGCCCTTGGTGTCCCGATCGTGCACGCGGCCGCGGCCGAGCAGCCAGCGTCCCGTGTCGCCGATACGGAACATACCGTCATATTCGTCGTCGGCCTTCATCGCCTGGCGAAGCTTGGCGAAAGTCGCGCCGCGATCGTCGACGTGGATCGCGCCGAAGATGTCCCGGGCGCCAACCGAGCTGTCGGCCGAAAGTCCGAACATGCGTTTCAAGGCGCTGTTGCCGGCAATCGCACCCGAGCGGATATCCCAAAGCCAGCTGCCGATGTTGGCCGCTTCCAGCGCCATCGCGTGCCGCTGCTCCTCGCGCGACAATGCCGCCTCCTTCAACGCGCGTCGACGGGCCTCGTCCTTGACCTTGAAGAGCGAGGCTGCGAGCGCGGCAAGCCGGCGCAATTGGTGGATGAGCGATTGCGATACGTCAGCGCGCGGCTTGTCGTCGAGCACGCAAACCGTGCCCACCGCCTGCCCGTCGAGCATGATCGGCGCGCCGGCATAGAAGCGCAGGAATGGCGGCCCCTTGACCTGCCTATGGCGCGCGAACCGCGGATCGGTCGAGGCATCGAGGACGACGAGGCTTGAATCGGCCGCAGCGGCTACATGCGCACAAAATGCGTCTTCGGCTGGGGCACGGGTCTCATCGGTGCCGACGGCTGCCTTGAACCACTGCCATTGGCGGTCGATCAGCGTCACCAGTGCGACCTGTGCGTCGAAAAGCCCGGCAGCGATTTCGGCGATCCCGTCGAAGTCCCGGTCCGGAACGGCCATGTCAGGCACGGTCGCATGCAGGACGCCAAGACGCTCGGGCGCGTCGAGCAGCCTCGTCACAGGCGGATCCGTTTTCTCTGTCCTCACGTGCATACGGTCTCAATTCTCAATCTGAACGAGATGAGGAAGCCGCCGGGGTCAACCGCATCCCGCTCGATTTGGAGCGTCTCGACCCAATGTCGTCACGACTGCGCATTCGTCAGTCGATATCAGCCGTCACCGCCTATCCCCTCGGGCCCCAGCCGCCAGTGAAAGCAGGACGCCGCCGCTTTTGCAACGGTATCCGGCCCGAATTTCTTCCCTCAGGAGACGAAGGCGCGCGACGTGACCGGAGCCGAGGTTTCGTCAGGTCCATAGTCGTTTTCACCCTTCACCTGGAGGATGTCCTGCAGCCGCTGACGCGCGCGGTTCACCCGGCTCTTGATCGTACCTAGAGCGCAGCCGCAGATCGTCGCCGCCTCCTCGTAGGAGAAGCCGGAAGCGCCGACCAGGATGATCGCTTCGCGCTGGTCCGGCGGCAGCATATCGAGCGCGCGCCGGAAGTCCTGCAGGTCGAGAGATCCGTATTGCTCGGGATGATGGGCCAGCGACTCGGTGAAGTGCCCGTCGGTGTCCTGCACCTCGCGCCCACGCTTGCGCATCTGGCTGTAGAGCTCGTTGCGCAGGATCGTGAAGAGCCAGGCCTTCATATTGGTGCCCATCTCGAAATGGTCCTGCTTCGCCCAGGCCTTCATGATCGTGTCCTGGACGAGGTCGTCGGCGCGGTCGTGGCGGCCGATCAACGACATGGCGAAGGCGCGCAGGCTCGGCAAGGCGGCAAGCATCTCTCGCTTGAAATCATTCTTTTCGGACGACATTCTGGCACTTACTCCCTGCCCTGCAGTGCCGACTGCTGCTCGGCCGCGTCGAGTTTTTCCAGAAGATCGAGAAAACGCGCGGGTATCGCCTCTTCCTGCACGGACTGATAAAGCGCTTTCAGCTTTGCTGCGATCTGCGCGTTTGGATCTTCTGTCCATAAGGTCGTGCCGGTAGTCCGCCCTGCCCCTGTCTTATATTTCATTGTCAAACTGTCGCCTTCGAGTGTCCATAGCCGCCATAACGCGGCGGAAAATTGAAATGTTCCCCTTGGGGAACCTTTTTTTACGTCCGGCGTTCTCGCAACGTCACCGTAGAAAGATATTCGAGGGAGTTCCCCCTATGACATTGTCCACGCGGATCGCACCGCTTCTGCCGTATCTGCGCCGTTACTCACGCGCGCTGACCGGCTCGCAGACATCCGGCGACGCCTATGTCGCTGCCGTTCTCGAAGCGCTGATCGCCGACACGTCGATTTTCCCGGAAGCAAGCAATGACCGCGTCGGCCTGTTCCGACTCTTCACTTCACTTTTCGGTTCCTCGTCCGTCCTCGTGCCCGAGCCGGTCTCGCCTTTTGCCTGGGAACAGCGTGCGTCGATCAATCTCGCAACGGTCTCGCCCCTTGCCCGCCAGGCCTTCCTGCTCGTCTCGGTCGAAGGTTTCCGTCCCGAGGAAGCCGCCGAAGTGCTCGACGTCTCCACCGATAAGGTCGGCGCCCTGCTCGACCGCGCCTCGCAGGAAATCTCGCGGCAGGTCGCGACCGATATCATGATCATCGAGGACGAACCGCTGATCGCCATCGACATCGAGCAGATGGTCGAGAGCCTCGGCCATCGCGTCACCGGCATCGCCCGGACGCGCGACGAAGCGATCGCCCTTTACAAGAAGACCCGGCCAAGCATGGTGCTTGCCGACATCCAGCTCGCCGACGGCAGCTCGGGCATCGACGCCGTCAACGACATCCTGAAGACGAGCGCCATTCCGGTGATCTTCATCACCGCCTTCCCGGAACGGCTGCTGACCGGCGAACGGCCGGAACCGACCTTCCTCGTCACCAAGCCCTTCAACCCGGACATGGTCAAGGCACTGATCAGCCAAGCGCTGTTCTTCAACGAATCGACCAAGGCGGCGGCCTGAGCACGGGTCATTTCGCCGTTCCCGAAACGGCGAAATGACCACCCTTTGCTGGACGGCACCCTTCGGGACAACACCTCCACCTTTCCCGCAATCGACCTTGGCAGCAGCACCTGCTCACAAGCCTGCGCCTGCGGCATCGTACTTGGGCGGACACCCGTTCTTCGATTACCCCCCAAACACACGACAGCCAGTGCCGAGGGAAGGCACTGGCTGGTATGTGCAACTCACTCGGGGAGTGTGAGTTGTAGGCCGGCGGTCTGCCTCCGGCGCGGCATTGGGGGCTATGCGCGCCACCGTCCGGTCGCAAACAAAATGCGCGACGCGGCAAAAGGTTCCATGCGCTTGCGCTGGCTGTTTCGCCTACCGACTCATAGCATCTTGTCGAGTTCGTCACGGTGGCGGTAGAGCGCCAGGAACCGACGGTAATCGCGGTCATAGGTGGCGCGAACGCTTGCATCCGGCGCGCGCTCATGTCCGTCCGACGCCATTGCCGTGCCCGCGGCCGCGAGGTCCTGATGGATGCCGCCGGCAACGGCCGCCGCCATCGCCGTACCCAGCAGCACCGCGTCCGGCGCCTGCGGCGCCACCACGCGGCAGCCGGTCGCATCGCAATAGAGCTCCATCAAAAGCGCGTTGCGCACGTGGCCGCCGGTAACGTGCAGCGTGTCGAGCTGATAGCCGACTTCGCGCATCATCTCCAGGATGTGACGGATGCCGAGTGCGATCGCAACGCAGGTGCGCCAATAAAGCCGGCAGAGCGCATCGAAGGAGGAATCGAGCGGCAAGCCGCTGATAACGCCGAGCCCGTGCGGATCGGCAAGCGGCGAGCGGTTGCCATGGAAATCGGGAAGCACATGCAGGCGATCGGCAAAAGCGGTCCCCTGCTCCGCCCGCAGTTCCTGGACGCGGGCGATGATCCGGCCATGCGTCTCGGCGGTCGGCTCGAGACCGCCGCCATGCAGCCGCACGATATGATCGAGCAGCGCGCCGGTCGCCGATTGCCCGCCTTCGATCAGCCAGGCGCCGGGAAGAACCGCTTCGTAATAGGGGCCCCACATGCCGAAGCCGGGCTTCATGTCCCTGGAGAAGGCGACGATGCAGCTCGACGTGCCGGCAATCAGCGCCAGTTGCCTTTCGAGCTTTTCCGGCGCACCGACGAACCCGCCAACGACGCCGAGCGCACCGGCATAGGCGTCGATCAGGCCCGGCGCCACCTGGCAGCCTTCGTCCAGTCCGAGCTCGGCCGCCGCCGCTGCATTCAAGTGGCCGACCGAACTTCCGATCGGCAAGCTCTCTTCCGGCAGACCGCCGCGTTCGATGAGATCCTCGAGCCCGATCCTTGAGAGATAGTCGGGCTGCCAGCCACGCGTCTCATGCGCCAGATAGTTCCATTTTGCCGTCAAAGTGCAGCGCGAGCGCGCAGCACTTCCGGTCGCCCGCCAGGAGAGATAGTCGGCGAGATCGAAGAAGAAGCCGGCCTTCTGCCATTGCTCTGGCAGATTGCGCTTCAGCCACATCAGCTTCGGCATTTCCATTTCCGGCGACATGACCCGGCCGGAAAAGTCGAGCACCGGGTGACCGGTGGCCGTGCAGAAGTCAGCCTCTGCCAGCGCCCGATGGTCGAGCCAGACGATCGTGTCCCAGCGTGCCTCGCCCTTGCGGTTGACGGAAAGCGGCTTGCCGTCCCGGTCGCGCACCACCAACGAGCAAGTGGCGTCGAAACCGATCGCCGCAACGTCTTGCGCGGCGATACCAGCCCTATCCTTGGCCGCCTTGACCGCGCCGCAGACGGCGCGCCAGATATCCTCGGAGTCATGCTCGGCATGGTTTTCTTCCGGCCGGTTCATGGCGATCGGCAAGTCGGCACGCGCAAGCAGCGTACCTTTTCGGTCAAAGATACCGGCGCGCGCACTGCCGGTGCCGACATCGACCGCAACGACGAATTCACGCATCAATGAATGTCTCGCCCCCTAGAGCAATTCCAGGAAAAGTGTGAAACGGTTTTCCGTCCGGAATTGCTTAATTTCAAAAGGTTAGATCACGGTGGTTTTCGGTTGGATCGACCCAAAATCAAACCGTGATCGATTGTCATAAGTTCGAGTGGGATATGGGCGGAATCCGCACACATTCTCCTCACCCCGCTCTACTGCATGTTTCCTTTGATCGCCGCCGATTAAAGGACAAAACATGCAGCACTTCAAAATGCTACAGCGACCTTTGCGCGTCTCATAGGACGCGCGGCGCTGTAGTTCCGTCCCTGCTATCGGCCGACAAACTGTAACAATTCGCCCATGTCGTCAAACAGCACGTCGGGGCTGAGGTCGGAGAGACTTTGCCGATGCTTGTCCGTGCGCGCGTGGCTGCCGCCGGCAAAGGCGAAGACCCGCATGCCCGCCGCCTTCGCCGCTTCGATGCCCGCCGGACTGTCCTCGACGACGACGCAATCCTTGGGGGCGAAACCCATTTCGCGGCTCGCATGCAGGAAGAGATCAGGCGCCGGCTTGCCGTGTTTGACCATGGTGGCGGAGAAGATGTTGGGCTCGAAGAGATCGATGAGGCCGGTGACGGTCAGCGACAGGCGGATGCGTTCCGGCTGGCTGGACGAGGCGACACAGCACGCGCCCTCGAGGCCCTCGACCGCTTCGCGAATGCCTGCAATTGGCTGCAGTTCCGAACGAAAGCGATCGTAGAGACGAAGGCGCATGCCCTCGAGGAACACGTCGTCGGTGGCGAGCCCGTATTCGTCGTGCAGGATCGCCGACATGCTTTTCAGGCTGCGCCCGAGAAAGCGTTCCGTCGCCTCCTCGGTGGTCATCGAAACACCGGCGGCCGAGAGCACGTCCACCAGCACTTCCAGCGAAATCGGCTCGCTATCGACGAGCACCCCGTCGCAATCGAAGATCACCAGCCCGGACGCCGCATCCGCCATAACACCCCTACCCCTTACAGCGACGCGCACCACGCAAGGGTCGCCGTAACGCTTTGAATTGGCGCATAATTCATCCCTGCATCGAATCCGATCCAGGAAATTATGCGGTAAGCTTGTCGTCCAGATAAAGCTGGAGCGTAGCGCGCGTACCCTTTTCCCAGAGGGTTTTCAATGCATGAGCGAAGCGGCGGCGGAAGAGATCGGAGCGCGCGACATCGCCGAAGATGTCGCCGAGCGCCAGGAAGGCCATCGGATCGTCCTTGGCGGCAAGTGCTGCCTTGTTCAGCCGGTCGGCACTCTGGTCATTGAAGACGATCGCCTTGCCGCTATCCGACGTGCCGGCGAAATAGCGGCACCACAGCGCCGAAACGAGCGAGAGGCCCACGACATCCTCGCCGCGCTCCAGCCGGTCGGCGGTCGAAGGCAGGATGAATTTCGGCTGCCGGTTGGAGCCGTCCTGCGCCAGGCGCGGGATCGTGTCGCCGATCTTGGGATTGGAGAAGCGTGTCTCGATCAGCCTGTAATAGTCACCGAGATCGGTGTTCGGCACCGGCGGGATGACAGGGATGATCTCGTCATGTTCGAGCTTGGCAAGGAAGGCGCGGATCAGCGGTTCCTCCATCGCCTCATGCACGAAATGGATATCGAGCAAGGCGGCTGGATAGGCGATCGCCGCATGACCGCCGTTGAGGATGCGGATCTTCATGTGCTCGTAGGGCGCCACGTCAGGCACGAACTGGACGCCCACCTTCTCCAGCGCCGGGCGGCCGAGTGGGAAATGATCCTCCAGCACCCATTGCTTGAATTCCTCGCAGAACACCGGCCAGGCATCTTCGATGCCGTATTCATCGGCAACGATGCCGATCTCGCGAGCGCCGGTCGCCGGCGTGATCCGGTCGACCATACCGTTCGGGAAAGCGACATTGGCGTCGATCCAATCGGCGAAGGCCGGGTCGAAGAGCCGCGCGAGCCCCGCGACCGCCGCATGCGTGACCTCGCCATTGCCCGGAATATTGTCGCAGGACATCACGGTGAAGGGCGGAACGTTCTTGTCCCTGCGCGCTTTCAGCCCGGCAACAATCAGCCCGAACACCGTTTTCGGGGCCGCCGGACTCTGCGCGTCGGCAACGATGGATGGATGGGTCGGGTTGAACACGCCCGAGGCCGGATCGATGAAATAGCCGCCTTCGGTGATGGTCAGCGACACGATGCGGATCGCCGGATCGGTGAGCTTCGCAACGATCGCCCGGATGTCGCCGGGCTCGAGATAGTCGATCATCGCGCCGGTGACATGAGCCCCGGTGCGGTTGTTGTCCTGCTCCACCACGGTCGTCAGGAAATCCTGCGCCGCAAGCTTGGCGCGCATCGTTGCATCGGAAGGAAGAACCCCGGCACCGATGATGGCCCAGTCCAGATCGTGTCCGGCATTGAAGAGATCATCGAGATAGACGGCCTGGTGCGCCCTGTGGAAGTTGCCGACGCCGAAATGCACGATACCCGCCGTCAGTTGCGACCGGTCGTAGTTCGGCACGCCGGTCTTGGCCTTGATCGTGTCGAGGGCGGCAAGTGAGAGTTTGGTCGTCATGGTCTCGTATCCTTTCGAGGCCTTGCCTGCGTGCACAGGCTCAGCTCATCCAGTTGCCGCCGTCGACGTTGTAGGTCTGCGAGACGACGTAGTCGCTCTCCGCCGAGGCGAGGAAGATCGCCATTCCGGTCAGGTCCTCGGCCGTTCCCATCCGGCCGAAGGGCACCGCGGCGCCGACCAGTCTCTTCTTTTCGCCGAGCGGGCGGTTCTCGTATTTGGCAAACAGCGCATCGACACCGTCCCAGTGCTCGCCATCGACCACGCCGGGCGCGATCGCGTTGACGTTGATGCGATGCTTGATGAGGTTGAGTCCGGCCGACTGGGTAAGGCTGATGACCGCCGCCTTCGTGGCGCAATAGATCGCGACCAGCGCTTCGCCGCGGCGTCCCGCCTGGCTCGCCATGTTGATGATCTTGCCGCCCCGGCCTTGCGCGATCATCTGCTTTGCCGCCGCCTGCAGGGTGAACAAGGTGCCGGCGACATTGATCGAAAACAGCCGGTCATAGCTTTCGCGGGTGATCTCGACGATCGGCGCGAGGTCGAAGAGTGCGGCATTGTTGACGAGGATGTCGAGCCCGCCGGTTTGGCTGACGACCGCTGCGATCGCCGCATCGATCGATGCCTGCTGTGTCACGTCCATCTCGACCGCGTAAGCGCCCGCACCGATCTCGGAGGCCGTCTGCCGCGCCCGATCGATGTTGATGTCGGCGATCGCGACCGTCGCACCTTCGCGGACATAGGCCTCGGCGAAGGCACGGCCGATCCCCCGCGCAGACCCGGTGATCAGCGCCCTCTTTCCTTCGAGCCGTCTCATCGGATTGCCAGCCCCTTGTCGTCGAATCTGTGGACGCGCTGCGGATCCGGCGTCAGGAACACGCGATCGCCATGGGTCACGGCGAAATCGCCGCTGACCCGCGCCGTCACCGTGCCGATGCCGTCGACATTGACATGCAGGAACGTATCGGAGCCGAGGTGTTCGGCAACACCGACCGTGCCCTGCCAGGCGCCGCTGTCCTTGGAAAGCGCCAGGTGTTCGGGGCGGATGCCCATCGTGTGCGCCTGATGGGCGGCCGCTGCGGCACCGTTTACGAAGTTCATGCGCGGCGAGCCGATGAAGCCGGCGACGAACAGGTTGTCCGGCTTGTGATAGAGCTCGAGCGGCGAACCGACCTGTTCGATGCGACCGCGATTCAGCACCACGATCTTGTCGGCCATGGTCATGGCCTCCACCTGGTCGTGGGTGACGTAGATCATCGTCGTCTTCAGATCCTGGTGCAGCTGGCTGATTTCCAGCCGCATGTTGACGCGCAGCGCCGCATCGAGGTTCGACAGCGGCTCGTCGAACAGAAAGGCCTTCGGCTGGCGCACGATCGCCCGGCCGATCGCGACACGCTGGCGCTGGCCGCCGGAAAGCTGGCGCGGCTTGCGGTCGAGATAATCAGTGAGGTTGAGCACGCGGGCGGCATCCGCCACCTTCTTGTCGATGACGGCCTTGTCCTCGCCCGCCATCTTCAGGGGAAAGGCGATATTCGAGCGCACGCTCATATGCGGATAGAGCGCATAGGACTGGAACACCATCGAGAGACCCCTCTGGGCCGGCGGCAGTTCGGTGGCGTTTTTGCCGTCGATGACGATGTCGCCGTCACTGACGTCTTCCAGGCCGGCGATCAGCCTGAGCAGCGTCGACTTTCCGCATCCGGACGGCCCGACGAAGACGACGAACTCGCCATTGTTGATGTCGAGGTCGATCGAGGGGATGACGGCATGGGCGCCGAAAACCTTCGAAACCTTGCTGAGTGTAATGCTTCCCATTGTCGTATCCCTTATTTGACCGCGCCGAAGGTGAGGCCGCGTACGAGCTGCTTCTGCGAGAACCAGCCGAGTATGAGGATGGGGGCGATCGCCATGGTCGAGGCGGCCGAGAGCTTGGCGTAGAACAGGCCTTCGGGGCTCGAATAGGAGGCGATGAAGGCCGTCAGCGGCGCGGCTTTCGCGGCGCTGAGGTTCAGCGTCCAGAACGCCTCGTTCCAGGCGAGGATGATGTTGAGTAGCAGCGTCGAGGCGATGCCTGGAATCGCCATCGGCGTCAGCACGTAGATGATCTCCTTGGAGAGCGAGGCGCCGTCCATGCGCGCGGCCTCCAGGATCTCGCCCGGAATCTCCTTGAAGTAGGTGTAGAGCATCCAGATGATGATCGGCAGGTTGATCAGCGTCAGCACGATCACCAAGCCGGTGCGGGTGTCGAGCAGGCCGGTGTTGCGGAACATCAGATACATCGGCACCAGCACGCCGACCGACGGCATCATCTTGGTGGAGAGCATCCACATCAGGACGTCCTTGGTGCGCTTGGTCGGCGAGAACGCCATCGCCCAGGCGGACGGAATGGCGATGACGAGGCCGATCAGCGTCGACCCGAAGGAGACGACGACCGAGTTCATGAAGTGGCGGAAATAATTCGAGCGGCTCTGCACCTCGAAGTAATTTTCCGTCGTCCAGTCGAAGAACAGCAAGGACGGCGGCGAAGCGATCGCTTCGGCCTCGCTCTTGAAACTCGTCAGGAACGTCCAGAGGATCGGGAAGAAGATCAGGATCCCGATCGTCCAGGCCACGACCGTGACGACCACCTTGCGTCGGGTTGAGACGTTGCGTGCCATGGTTCTCAAGCCTCCAGCGTCTTGCCGATCATGCGCATCAGGAAGAATGCGACGATGTTGGCGAGGATGACTGCGATGATGCCGCCGGCGGAGGCACCGCCCACGTCGAACTGCAGCAGTGCCTGCGCATAGACGAGGAATGTCAGGTTGGTGCTTTGCGTGCCCGGCCCGCCATTGGTGGTCACCAGGATTTCGGCGAAGACCGAAAGCAGGAAGATCGTCTGGATGAGGATGACGACCGTGATCGCGCGGGAAAGATGCGGCAGCACCAGATAGATGAAACGGCTCCAGGCGCCGGCGCCGTCCATCTGCGCCGCTTCCTTCTGCTCCTCGTCGAGCGACTGCAGCGCCGTCAGCAGGATCAGCGTCGCAAAGGGCAGCCATTGCCAGGCGACGATGAGGATCACCGACAGCAGCGGCGCGTTGGCGAGGAAGTCGAATGGCTGCAGCCCGAAAAGCTTGGCAACCCAGGCAAAGAGCCCATTGACCGGGTTCATGAACATGTTCTTCCAGACGAGCGCCGCCACCGTCGGCATGATCAGGAAGGGTGCGATGACAAGGATGCGCACGATCCCCTGCCCGAACATCGGCTGGTCGAGCAGCAGCGCCAGCGCGATGCCGCCGATCACGGTGATGAACAGCACGCCGAGCACGATCGCGAGCGTGTTGAAAATCGCCTGGAAGAAGGCGGGATCGGTGAGGAAGTAGCTGTAGTTCGAGAAGCCGGCGAACTCTTCCATTCCCGGCATCAACAGATTGTAGCGCAGGAACGAGAAATAGATGGTCAAGGCCAGGGGAACGATCATCCAGGCCAGAAGCAGAAGCACCGAGGGCGCGATCATCAGCCGCGCGGCGGAGCGGGTGTGCAAGGTCGCCATGGCGTCCCCCAATGATGGAATTCAACGCTGTTTCGAGAGCTCGGACCAGGCGCGGGCTTGTCAGGCGCCTGCCTCCAGGCACAGACCTGAAGGAGAATTACCGGGGCGCCGGCCATTTGCGGCCAGCACCCCGGGCCCTTGGGAGCCCTATTTGATGTAGCCGGCCTTCGTCATCTCACGCTCGGTGAGCTGCTGGGCACTGGCAAGCGCCTGGTCGACGCTCATCTGCCCGGCAAGCGCTGCCGAGAACTGCTGGCCGACCGCCGTGCCGAGACCCTGGAATTCCGGGATCGCCACGAACTGCACGCCGACATAGGGAACGGGCTTCACAGCCGGGTTCTTCGGGTCAGCCGCGTTGATCGAGTCGAGCGTCATCTTCGCGAACGGCGCCGCCTTCTGGTACTCGGGGTTTGCGTAGAGCGAGGTGCGCGTGCCCGGAGGAACGTTTGCCCAGCCTTCCTTTTCAGCGACCAGCTTCAGATAGTCCTTGCCGGTTGCCCAGGCGATGAACTTCTCGGCCGAAGCGGCCTTCTGCGAGCCTGCGGGGATTGCGAGGTTCCAGGCCCAGAGCCAGTTGCCGCGCTTGCCGAGCCCAGTGTCCGGAGCGAGCGCGAAGCCGACCTTGTCGGCAACCGTCGATTCCTTCGGGTTGGTGACGAAGGACGCGGCCACCGTCGCATCGATCCACATCCCGCACTTGCCGGTCTGGAACAGCGACAGGTTCTCGTTGAAGCCGTTGGAGGAAGCGCCGGGCGGGCCAGCGTCGTTCATCAGCTTGACGTAGAAGTCGAGCGCGTTCTTCCATTCCGGCTGGTCGAACTGCGGCTTCCAGTTCTCGTCGAACCAGCGAGCGCCGAAGGCGTTCGCGGTCGCCGTCAGGAAGGCCATGTTCTCGCCCCAGCCTGCCTTGCCGCGCAGGCAGATGCCGTAGACCTCGTTGCCTTTGTCGGTGATCTTGCGCGCGGCGTCCGCGATGAAGTCCCAGGTCGGCGCGTCGGGCATCGTCAGCCCCGCCTTCTCGAACAGGTCCTTGCGATACATCACCATCGAGCTTTCGCCGTAGAACGGCGCGGCATAGAGCTTGCCGTCGATGGTGAGACCGGAGCGGATCGCCGGCAGGAGATCGTCGACATCGTAGTCGGCGCCGAGATTTTCGAGCGGCAGCAGCCAGCCCTGTTTCGCCCAGATCGGCACTTCATAGGTGCCGATCGTCATGATGTCGTACTGGCCGCCCTTGGTGGCGATATCGGTCGTCACGCGTTGGCGCAGCACGTTTTCCTCGAGCGTTACCCACTCGAGTTGAATGTCCGGATTCTTGGACGTGAAATCCTCCGTCAGCTTCTGCATCCGGATCATGTCGCCGTTGTTCACGGTCGCGATCGTCAGGGTTTCTGCTTGGGCCAGACCCGACAGCGCAACTGCCGAGCACGTGCCCAGCAGGAAAGTTTTCAAGTTCATCGACTTCCTCCCAGAAGATTTGAGCATTTGCCTCGCTCGTGAGCAATTACTCACCTCTCGTGGCAAAATGTCAATGCGCAATCGTTGCTGCGTCGCACACAGAAACATTAGAGGGCTGTTTTGATTGCCGATTTTTTCTTTACGCAAAAGCGAAAGGCCGGCGCATCGGCCGGCCTTTTCAAACGTTTCGTATTGCGATCAGGCGTTGAGTAGATAGCTCGCCGTCGCCTCATCGGTGATGAGGCCGTTGATGATTCCGCCTTTCACGGCCGCTCTCAGCGCTTCGTATTTGCGCCGCCCCTTGGCGAGGCCGATGACCGATGCCTTGTCCCGTGATGGAAGCGGCACCGACGCGACGCGCTCGTTGAAGCTTCCCGAAAGCAATGCGCCGTCATGGTCGAACATCCAGCCGCAGATCTCGCCGGCAGCGCCAGCCTTGGTGAGCTCAGCCATTTCGTCCTGCGCCAGGAACCCGTCCTGGCAGAGCGGTGCATCCGGGCCGAGTTCGCCGACGCCGACGAAGGCGACATTGGCTTCTGCCCCGAGCCTCAGCGCCACCTGCACCAGGCTCTGGCTGTGCAGCACTTCCCTCTCCTCCGGCGAGGAGGCAAGAACCGGCAACGGCATCGGAAAATGCCGCGCCTTGACCGCATCGGCCATGCTGAAAATGACGTTGTAATAGGCGGCCGAACCGTCGAGGCCGATATTGCCGGTGAGCGAAACGATGCGGTGCTGCGGACATTCCATCGGCGGCAACTGATCGACCGCCGCCTTCAGCGTGCGGCCGGTGCCGATCGCCAGCACCTGCGGCTCCGGCGATTTCAGCCAACGCTCGATTTCGGCCGCCCCGGCCTCGGCAATGCCGACGGTTGTCGAGGTCGAACCGGGATCGCTTGGCACCACCTCCACCTGTTTCAGCCCGTATTTGTCCCGCAGGCCCGCGGCCGCTTCCAGGCAGGCGGCGATCGGGTGATCGAGCCTGACCTTGATCAAGCGCTCCGCCATTGCCAGCGAAACGAGCCGCTGCGCCGACTGGCGCGAAATCCCCATGATCGCGGCGATCTCGTCCTGGGTGCGGCCGGCAACATAGTACAGCCAGCCCGCGCGGGCAGCATCATCCAGCCTGTTGTTCGCCTCGCCCCTGCGCGCCATATCCTTGTTCTCCTTCCCCCTTGATTTGCTGCCACTATTTGCCCCACCCTGTCAAACAAAGCGTCGGAACAACCGGCCGGCGAGCCTCCTCAAACGCCCTGATCTCAAGGGTTTCGAGGTTGTTCGACTTCAAAATTTTACCGTTTGATAAAAAAATAAAGCGTGTTACCGTTCCATCATCCTGAGAAAACATTGGGAGCCAAAAATGGGAACGACACAATCTGGGATCCTCGGCGGCCGCCTGCCGCTCGGGGAGTACGAGAGCAATTTCTCCGACCTCCATCCGCCGCTCGACAAGCACGAGGCCCTCGTCGCTTCCGACCGCTGTTACTTCTGTCATGATGCACCGTGCATGACGGCCTGTCCCACCTCCATCGATATCCCGCTGTTCATTCGGCAGATATCGACGGGCAACCCGATCGGCTCCGCCAAGACGATCTTCGACCAGAACATCCTGGGCGGCATGTGCGCCCGCGTCTGTCCCACCGAAACGCTCTGCGAACAGGCATGCGTTCGCAACACCGCCGAGGAGCGCCCGGTCGAGATCGGCCGCCTGCAGCGCTATGCGACCGACGTGGCGATGAAGGAGAACAAGCAGTTCTACACCCGCGCCGCCTCCTCCGGCCGCAAGGTCGCCGTCATCGGCGCCGGCCCGGCAGGCCTTGCGGCCGCCCATCGGCTCGCCGTCAAGGGCCACGACGTCGTGATCTACGACGCCCGCCCGAAATCGGGTGGCCTCAATGAATACGGCATTGCCGCCTACAAGTCGGTCGACGACTTCGCCCAGAAGGAAGTCGACTACGTGCTGTCGATCGGCGGCATCGAGGTGCGCAATGGCCAGGCACTCGGCCGCGATTTCACCCTCGCCGAACTTCAGGAACAATATGACGCCGTCTTCCTCGGTCTCGGCCTTGCCGGCGTCAACGCGCTGCGCCTCGAAGGCGAAAATGCGGAGGGCGTCGAGGACGCCGTCGATTTCATCGCGGCCCTTCGCCAGTCGAAGACCAAGGCCGATATCCCGGTCGGCCGCCGCGTCGTCGTTCTCGGCGGCGGCATGACCGCGATCGACGCGGCGGTCCAGGCGAAACTGCTCGGCGCCGAAGAGGTGACGATCTGCTATCGTCGCGGCAAGGAGCACATGAACGCTTCCGAGTTCGAGCAGGATCTGGCCGCCTCCAAGGGCGTCACCATCCGCCACTGGCTGCAGCCGAAGCGCATTGCCGAGAAGGACGGCAAGGTCGCCGGCATCGAGCTGGAGTACACGACGCTCGAAGACGGAAAGCTGACGGCGACGGGCGAAACCGGTATCATTGCCGCCGACCAGATCTTCAAGGCGATCGGCCAGAGCTTCCTCGGAAGCGGCCTCGGCGCCCTGAAGCTCGAAGGCGGCCGTATCGTCACTGATGCCGAAGGGCGAACCTCGATCGACAACGTCTGGGCCGGCGGCGACTGCGTGCTGGGCGGCGAAGACCTGACGGTCTCGGCCGTTGCCATGGGCCGCGATGCCGCTGAATCGATCAACCGGGCCTTCGCCGCGGCCGCGCCGCGCGCGAGCGCAGTTGCCTAAGGATCGGGAGGAGAAACCAATGGCTGATCTTCGCAACAACTTCGTCGGCATCAAATCCCCGAACCCGTTCTGGCTGGCATCCGCCCCGCCCACGGACAAGGCCTATAACGTCGAGCGCGCCTTCAAGGCGGGCTGGGGCGGCGTCGTCTGGAAGACGCTCGGCGAGGAAGGACCGCCCGTCGTCAACGTCAACGGACCGCGCTACGGCGCGATCTGGGGCGCCGACCGCCGGCTGCTGGGCTTGAACAACATCGAGCTCATCACCGACCGCGACCTCTATGTGAACCTGCGCGAGATGAAGCAGGTGAAAATGAACTGGCCGGACCGGGCACTGATCGCCTCGATCATGGTGCCCTGTGAGGAAGAGGCATGGAAGGCGATCCTGCCGCTCGTCGAGGATACCGGCGCCGACGGCATCGAACTCAACTTCGGCTGTCCGCACGGCATGTCCGAGCGCGGCATGGGCTCGGCGGTCGGACAGGTGCCAGAGTACATCGAGATGGTCGTGCGCTGGTGCAAGCAGTACACCCGCATGCCCGTCATCACCAAGCTGACGCCGAACATCACTGACATCCGCAAGCCCGCACGTGCCGCCAAGGCGGGTGGAACCGACGCCGTGTCGCTGATCAACACGATCAACTCGATCGTCTCCGTCGATCTCGACAACTTCGCCCCGAACCCGACGGTTGGCGGCAAGGGAACCCACGGCGGCTATTGCGGCCCGGCGGTGAAGCCGATCGCGCTCAACATGGTCGCCGAGATCGCCCGCGATCCGGAAACCTACGGCCTGCCGATCTCGGGCATCGGCGGGGTCACCACCTGGCGCGACGCGGCCGAATTCCTGGTGCTTGGCGCCGGCAACGTCCAGGTCTGCACCGCCGCCATGACCTACGGCTTCAAGATCGTCCAGGAGATGATCTCCGGCCTCTCCGACTGGATGGATGCCAAGGGCCACCGCACGCTCGACGACATCACCGGTCGTGCGGTTCCGAATGTCACCGACTGGCAGTATCTGAACCTCAACTACGTCGCCAAGGCGAAGATCGACCAGGATGCCTGCATCAAGTGCGGTCGCTGCCACATCGCCTGCGAGGACACCTCGCACCAGGCAATCACCCAGTTCGTCAACGGCGTGCGCCACTTCGAGGTGATGGAGGACGAGTGCGTCGGCTGCAATCTCTGCGTCAACGTCTGTCCCGTCGAGAACTGCATCACCATGGAAGAGCTGCCGGCCGGCACGATCGACCAGCGCACCGGCAAGCCGGTTGATCCGAACTACGCCAACTGGACGACCCACCCGAACAACCCGATGGCCCGCCAGGCGGCCGAGTAAGGTCTCGGTCCAACCAATCGAGCGCCGCCGGACCTAAAAATCCGGCGGCGTATTCCGTTGCGAGGTCAGAACTCGACGACCACCTTTCCGAACGGCCCACGGTCGAGATGCGCCAGCGCCTCGCGCAACTCTGCGAACCGGTAGCGGGCATCGATGACCGGCTTGATGCCCGTCCGGTCGATGGCGCCGACCAGATCCTCCAACGCCCGGCGATGGCCGACGCCGATGCCCTGAATGACCGGCGACTTCAGCAGCACGAACGGTGCCGGCGCCGAGATCTCGCCGCCTTCGAGCACGCCGATCACCGAGATCCGCCCCTGCACGGCCACCGCCTGCAGCGACTTGCCGAGATTGGCGCCGCCGGCAAGCTCGAGGATGTGGTCGGCGCCGTGATCGGCGGTGATCCCAAGAACACGCTCTGCCCAGTCCTCTTTCACGCGATCAATGCCATGGTCGGCGCCGAGAGCGAGGGCGCGCTCGAGCTTCTCCTGACTGGCCGAGGTCACGATGACTTCGGCCCCATGGGCCTTGGCGATCTGCAGGCCGAACAGTGAAACACCGCCGGTCCCCTGCACCACGACGCGATCGCCGGCCTTCAGGTGACCCTTCTCGACCAGCGCGAACCAGGCGGTCACCCCGGCGCAGGGCAAGGTGCTCGCCTCGCCATCGTCGAGGCTCTCGGGTGCCTTCACGAACCAATCTTTCGGGAAGGCGACATATTCGGAAGCAACGCCCGGGTTGAGGCCGCCGAGCGCAAACGAGGTCGGATGGCGGGCAGTCCCCGGTTTCTGACCGTCGATCCAGGTGGGATCAAAGACGGAAATCACGCGATCGCCGGGCTGGAAGCGGGTCACCCCCCGGCCGACCGCCTCGACCACGCCGGTCATGTCGGATCCCGGCACGAAGGGGAAGACGAGCGGCATGCCCATGCCGTTTTCGAGCACCAGCTTGTCGCGGTAGTTGAGCGACAGGGCGGTCGTGCGAACCAGCACCTCGCCGGGACCTGCCTCAGGAACGCGCCGCTCGGTGACCCTCAGGTTCGAAGCGCCGAACGCGTCGATGGTCCACGCCTTCATCAGTCTTGCCATGGTCTTTCCTTTCATCGGTTTGATCTGATGAAGAAATCATAGCGTTGAATTTTCCTCTCCAGTTGCGATAAGATTTCGCCATATTGGTTCCACAGAGGATACAAAGATGAGCTACCTGAACGGGGTCTCGGTGTTCGTGGAAGCGGCCGACGCCGGCGGGTTTTCTGCCGCCGCCGAAAGGCTCAACCTGTCGCGTTCGGCGGTCGGAAAGACCGTTGCCAAGCTGGAACAGAGGCTGGGCGTTCGCCTGTTTCATCGCACCACCCGGACGCAGAGCCTCACCGACGAGGGCCAACTTTTCTATGAAAACTGCCTGAGGGCGCTCAGCGAGATCCGGGCCGGCGAGGCGCTGCTGGAATCCGGAAAACAGGAGATCCAGGGCCGTCTGCGCCTGTCGATGCCCGTGCATTTCGGCCGCCAATGCATCATGCCGCTGCTGTCGGAACTGCTGCGGCTGCATCCGCGCCTGGAATTCGACCTCAACTTCAGCGATCGCAACGTCGACCTTGTCGAGGACGGGTTCGATCTTGCCATCCGCACCGGTCCACTGCCTGGCGAACCGGAATTGATGATGCGCAAGCTTGCCGACCAGAGCATGACCGTGTGCGCCGCTCCGGCCTATCTTGAAGCAAACGGCACGCCCAAAACGATCGATGACCTGATGTCGCATCAGGCGATCCTCTATCGGCGCAGCGGGCAGCCGCTCGCCTGGTCCTTTCCGGTAAAGGCCGGTCAGGTGCGGACCATCACACCGCCGGCGCGGCTGCGGCTCGACGACCTGACGTCGATCGCCGATGCGGCGGCTGACGGCTTCGGCATCGCCTGGCTGCCGTGCTGGCTCGTCGGCAATCGCATCGCCTCCGGCTCGCTGGTGCGGATCCTCACCGACGCGCCGGCGCTGTCCTACGGCACCTATGCCGTCTGGCCGAAAACCCAGTACATGCCGCCGAAGCTGCGTCTGCTCATCGATACGCTTGCCGCGCGCTTGCCTGCCATGATGGAATGACGGCAACGAAACGAGTGCAACTCATTCCGGCATTGCCACCGCAAGTCCACCGCCAAAAGCCGTTCGGCATCCCGGAGCCAACGGCCACCTCGCCCGCCTCTACGATCACGAAGGCGGCCCGGTCGGGCTCCGGCAGCCGAATCCCGCTGAATAGCGTTCTCCGCCGATAACGAACAGGACACGAAAACGAAACAGATTGTGTAAAAATGGTAAGTTGTCGGCCCGCGCGATCTGGATAATAAGGGAGTTCTCATCCGGAGTGCGCGACGCGTTCGATCAGGGACCACTGCGCATGTTCCGACGGTTTTGACACTGCGGCCGGACGACACTCCGGCAGAGCCGGACCTGCTGTTTGACGATCATTTCGGCCAACCGACGCAAGCGAATCCACCTCGTCTCCGGGGCCATACTCGGTTCGTTCGTGGTGGCGCACTTCTTCAATCATTCGCTCGGCCTGATCTCCATCGAGGCGATGGAGACCGCGCGCAAGGGTTTCAACCTGATCTGGCACAGCGTGCCCGGCACGGTGCTGCTCTATGGCGCCCTGCTTCTGCATTTCGCCATGGCGCTCGAAAGCATCTATCGCCGCCAGACGCTGAGGATGCCCGCGCGCGAAGCGCTGAAGATCGTCTTCGGTCTCTGCCTGCCCTTCCTGCTGATAGGCCACGTCAGCGCCGCGCGCGTCGAACCACTGCTGACCGGTGTCGATGCCGATTATCCGAACATGCTGCGGTTGCTCTGGTCGAACTCGGTCAATGCCACCAGACAATCGGTCGCCCTGCTGCTCGTCTGGGGCCATGGCTGCCTCGGCGCCTGGTTCTGGATGCGCGGCCGGACCTGGTTCCCGCGCTATGAAATCCTGCTCTACACGGTCGCAATCCTCGTGCCGATCTTCGCGCTGCTCGGCTTCGTCAGCGGCGCCCGATCGATCGAGAGCGATTATGCCGAACATGGCGGCTACGGCGACAGGGCCTACACGAGGCCGGCAGTCGATCTCACGCTTCTCGAGGATATCCGCCTCGGTCTCTATCTCGGCTTCAGCGGGCTGATCGGCGGCACCTTCCTGTTGCGCGCCATGCCGAAGGGCGGCCGCATTCGCGTCCGCTATCCCGATGGCCGGGTCGCAACCGTCAATCTCGGTTTCAGCGTGCTCGAAGCGAGCCGCGCCGCAGGTATTCCACACGTCTCGGTCTGCGGCGGCCGGGGGCGTTGCTCGACCTGCCGCGTGCGCGTCATCCAGGGATTGGAAGACCAGCCTGCCCCTGAGGACGCCGAGCTTGCGACGCTGACCCGGATCGGCGCGCCCGACAATGTCCGTCTCGCCTGCCAGTTCCGCCCTGTGCACAACGTGACCGTCGTGCCGATCCTCGACAGCGACAGTCTCGGCATCAAGAAGCAGCTCGGGCGCGAGGGCGGCGAAGGTCGGGAGCGGCGGATTGCCGTGCTGTTCTGCGATCTGCGCGGCTTCACCAGCATTGCCGAACACAAGCTGCCCTTCGACACCGTGTTCCTGCTCAACCGCTACTTCGAGATGGTCGGCGAAGCGATCGAGGATTCCGGCGGGGTGGTCGACAAGTTCATCGGCGACGGCGCGCTTGCGATCTTCGGCCTCAAGAGTTCCTACACCGAGGCCTGCCGGCAGTCGCTCGCTGCCGCCGTGCGGATATCCAGGGGTATCGAGACGCTCAACCAGACCTTCCGCGGCGAACTCGACGAGCCGCTGCGCATCGCCATGGGGCTGCATGCCGGCCCCGCCATCATTGGCGAGATCGGCTACGGTCAGGCAACCTCGCTGACCGCCGTCGGCGATACGATCAACACCGCCAGCCGGCTCGAGGGCCTCGCCAAGGAGCACGACGCGCAACTCGCCGTTTCCGCCGAACTCGTCAACCGCGCGGGTCTCGTGATCGAAGGACACGAACGGCTGGACATCAGCCTGCGCGGCCGCCAGGCGACGCTCGAAACCTGGATCGTCGCGGACGCCGCTCGCATCTCCGCGGCCTTGCAACCAGCGCCATCGAACGCTTAGGTTGGGATCCTCGCCCTCACACCTCCCGGAAGCTCGAATGAAGCAGGACGTGTCCCCGAAAACGGCTCATCAGGTTCACGCGAAAGGCATCGAGAAGCTCCGGGCACATCTGGCGATGCTGACCTTCGCCATTCTGATTGCCGGTTCCTTTTCCTTCGGCGGCCTTGCGACCCAGCACATGGGCGCCGGCCCGCTGACGCTCTGGCGCTACCTGCTCACCGTCGTCGTGCTGGGGCTGATGACCTTCGGCTATGCGCGGGTGCCTTTCCATTTCCCGAAACAGTGGTGGCGCTTCCTCATCCTCGGCGGCCTGATCGCCGTCTACATGCTGACGATGTTCAAGGCGCTGGAATTCACCAATCCGGTTTCGACAGGCGCGGTCTTCACGCTGATGCCGTTGCTGAGCGCCGGCTTCGCCTATCTGCTCCTCGGCCAGCGCACGCGTCCGGGCGTGCTTGCCGGCCTCATCATTGCGGCACTCGGCGCCGTCTGGGTGATCTTCCGTGCCAATATCCAGGCGATCCTTGCCTTCGATATCGGCCGGGGCGAGTTGATCTTCTTCGTCGGCGTCGTCTGCCACGCGGTCTATGTGCCGCTGATCCGTAAGTTCGGCCGCGAGGAGAGCCCCTTCGCCTTCGGCTTGTGGGTTGCGGTGTTCACCGTGCCCTGGCTGCTGGTTCCTGGCGGCGTCGGCCTCGTCACCACGGACTTTGCAAGCCTGCCTGCGGTCGTCTGGATCGCCGTCCTCTATCTCGCGGTGGTCACCACCGCGATCACCTTCCTGCTGCTGCAATACGCCTCGATGCGGCTGCCGGCGTCCAAAGTGCTCGGTTATGGCTATCTGACGCCGAGCTTCATCATCCTGCTCGAAGGCCTGCTCGGCCACGGCTGGACCAGCCTGCCGGTTCTCGCCGGCGCACTCACCACCGCCTGCGGCCTGCTGTTGATGGCGCTGCTGCCCGATTGAAAATAAGAAAGCGGCTCAGGCCGCCGGCTGCTCGCTCACCTGCAGCCCGTCGACGAACAACCGTTCGAGAAAGCGAGCCGCATCTTCGAACCGTCCCTCGCCGGCATTGCCCTGGCCGAGCACGGCGCGCACCTGCACGTCGAAGTCGGCATAATGCTGGGTGGTCGACCAGATCGCGAAGATCAGGTGGTAGGGGTCGCATTTGGCGATCTTGCCGGCCTTGGCCCAGGCGCGGATCACCTCCGCCTTCTCGTCGACCAGCGCCTTCAACGGCCCCTTGAGTTCGTCCTCGATATGCGGCGCGCCCTGCAGCACCTCGTTGGCGAAGAGCCGGCTTTCACGCGGATAGTCGCGCGCCATTTCGAGCTTGCGCCGGATGTAGCTGCGGATTTCGGCGACCGGATTTCCCTCGGCATTGAACTCGCGCAAGGGGTCGAGCCAGGTATCGAGCACCCGGTCGATCAGGGCCCGGTGCATCGCTTCCTTGGTGCGGAAATAATAGAGCAGGTTCGGCTTCGACATGCCCGCGACTTCGGCGATCTGGTCGACCGTCGCGCCGCGGAAACCGTTGGCCGAGAAGACTTCGAGCGCGGCTTCCAGGATGCGCTCTTCCTTCTCCTCCTGGATTCGTGTCCGCCTCTGGGTCTTCGCCGCTCTCGGTAATACCATCTGTCCCCCTGGCGATGCCCGCGCGCACGTCGCGCAGGAACCGGTCTGCCCAATTTCTGGTCCCGCCATCTTCTTGGGCAACAACTTCGTTTTTTTGTTTTTCCGGCTTGAGTGCCGCAACGGAAGTTGTAATGTTTACCAACCGGTCAAATTATCAGCCAGTTCGCCGCCAAAGGCAACGGCTGATCGAAGGGCACCAGAAAAAACCAAGCCTGGATTTGACCCACGGGAACAGGAGGGCACGCCGATCGAGGCAAAGCCCTGAAAAGATGAGGAGAGCGCCGTGGCTGCACCTGGCGAAAACATGCGCGTCAATGCCGACCGCCTGTGGGATTCACTTATGGAAATGGCCAAGATCGGCCCTGGTGTCGCCGGCGGCAACAACCGTCAGACGCTGACCGACGCCGACGCCGAAGGGCGCCGGTTGTTCGAGTCCTGGTGCGAGAAGGCTGGCCTCTCCATGGGCGTCGACAGCATGGGCAACATGTTCTTCACCCGGCCCGGCACCGACCCGGAAGCGCTCCCCGTCTATGTCGGTTCGCATCTCGACACGCAGCCGACCGGCGGCAAGTTCGACGGCGTGCTCGGCGTGCTTTCCGGCCTCGAAGTCGTACGCTCGATGAACGACCTCGGCATCAAGACCAAGCACCCGGTCGTCGTCACCAATTGGACGAACGAGGAAGGCGCGCGCTTCGCGCCGGCGATGCTTGCCTCCGGCGTCTTTGCCGGCGTCCACACCCAGGAGTTCGCCTACGGCCGCAAGGATCCGGAGGGAAAAACCTTCGGCGAGGAATTGAAGCGCATCGGCTGGGTCGGCGATGAGGAGGTCGGCGCCCGCAGGATGCACGCCTATTTCGAATACCACATCGAACAGGGCCCGATTCTCGAGGCCGAGGGCAAGGATATCGGCGTCGTCACCCACTGTCAGGGCCTGTGGTGGCTGGAATTCACGCTGACCGGCCGCGAGGCCCATACCGGCTCCACCCCGATGAACATGCGCGTCAATGCCGGCCTTGCCATGGCCCGCATCATGGAAATGGTCCAGGGCGTCGCCATGGAGAACCAACCGGGCGCCGTCGGCGGTGTCGGCCAGGTGATCTTCTCTCCCAATTCCCGCAACGTGCTGCCGGGCAAGGTGGTCTTCACCGTCGATATCCGTTCGCCCGACAAGGCCAAGCTCGACCGCATGCGAGCCAAGATCGAGGCCGAAGCGCCAAAGATCACCGAACCGCTCGGTGTCGGCTGTTCCATCGAGGCGATCGGCCATTTCGAGCCGGTAACCTTCGATCCGAAGCTGGTGAGCGCCGTGCGCAACGCCGCCGAACATCTCGGCTATAGCCATATGGACATCATCTCGGGCGCCGGCCACGATGCCTGCTGGGCCGCCAAGGTGGCGCCGACGACGATGATCATGTGCCCCTGCGTCGGAGGCTTGAGCCACAACGAGGCGGAGGACATCTCCAGGGAGTGGGCCAGCGCCGGCGCTGACGTCCTCTTCCACGCCGTCGTCGAAACGGCCGAAATCGTCGAGTGAGTTTGCGGGCGGGACGAAAGTTCCGCCCTTTTCGTGGCGGCGCTGTAGGCGCCGGAAGCGCAATCGCGGGGATCAAGAACCATGAGCACTGTCATCAAGGGTGGAACCATCGTCACGGCCGACCTGACCTACAAGGCCGACGTCAAGGTCGAGGGCGGCAGGGTCGTCGAGATCGGGCCGAACCTCTCGGGTGACGAAACGCTGGATGCGAGCGGCTGCTATGTCATGCCCGGCGGCATCGACCCGCACACGCACCTCGAAATGCCCTTCATGGGCACCTACTCCTCCGACGATTTCGAAAGCGGCACGCGCGCGGCCCTCGCCGGCGGCACGACCATGGTGGTTGATTTCGCGCTCCCCTCGCCCAACCAGTCGCTGCTCGAAGCGCTTACCATGTGGGACAACAAGTCCACCCGCGCCAATTGCGACTATTCCTTCCACATGGCGATCACCTGGTGGAGCGAGCAGGTCTTCAACGAGATGGAGACCATCGTCAAGGACAAGGGCATTAACACCTTCAAGCACTTCATGGCCTACAAGGGCGCGCTGATGGTCGATGACGACGAGATGTTCTCGTCCTTCCAGCGCTGCGCAGCACTCGGCGCGCTGCCGCTCGTGCATGCCGAAAACGGCGACGTCGTTGCCCAGCTCCAGGCGAAGCTGCTGGCCGAAGGCAACAATGGGCCGGAAGCGCATGCCTATTCGCGGCCGGCCGAAGTCGAGGGCGAAGCGACCAACCGCGCGATCATGATCGCCGACATGGCGGGCTGCCCCGTCTACATCGTGCATACCTCCTGCGAGCAGGCGCATGAAGCGATCCGCCGTGCCCGCGCCAAGGGCATGCGCGTCTTCGGCGAGCCGCTGATCCAGCACCTGACGCTCGACGAAAGCGAATACTTCAACAAGGACTGGGACCATGCGGCCCGCCGCGTGATGTCGCCGCCCTTCCGCAACAAGCTGCACCAGGACAGTCTCTGGGCCGGCCTTGCCTCGGGCTCGCTGCAGGTGGTGGCGACCGACCATTGCGCCTTCACATCCGAGCAGAAGCGCTTCGGCGTCGGCGACTTTACCAAGATCCCGAACGGCACCGGCGGCCTCGAAGACCGCATGCCGATGCTCTGGACCCATGGCGTCAATACCGGCCGCATCACCATGAACGAGTTCGTGGCGGTCACCTCGACCAACATCGCCAAGATCCTCAACATCTACCCGAAGAAGGGCGCGATCCTCGTCGGCGCCGATGCCGACCTCGTTGTCTGGGATCCGAACCGCTCGAAGACGATCTCCGCCAAGAGCCAGCAATCGGCGATCGATTACAACGTCTTCGAGGGCAAGGAGGTGAAGGGCCTGCCACGCTACACGCTGACCCGCGGCGTCGTCGCGATCGAGGAAGGCACGATCAAGACCCGCGAAGGCCACGGCGAATTCGTCCGCCGCGATCCCTTCCCGGCGGTCAGCTCCGCCCTTTCCACCTGGAAGGAAGTCACCGCGCCCCGCGCCGTCCAGCGCACCGGCATTCCGGCCACCGGCGTCTGAGGCCTCATGTTTCGCGGCCTGCACTTCTTCGCGCCGCTCTGTCCCACCGGACATGTCCCGCCAGGCCGGTGGGGCGCTTCGGCGCGGGTTGCGTCAGGCGGGCACGAGCGCGTCCAGCTCGGGCAGCAGCACGAGGCTTTCCCGCTGGTTCGGGTCCGTGCGCGCAATGACCGCCGTGCAGGCTTCGCTCGATCGGTTCTCCGGCAGATGCGGCATGCCGGCGGGGATGTAGACCATGTCGCCGGCGCGCGCGACGACGGATTCCTCCAGCCGCTCGCCGAACCAGGTCCAGGCCTCGCCCGAAAGCACGTAGATCGCCGTCTCGTGGCTCTCATGCAGGTGCGCCTTGGCCCGCGCGCCGGGCGGGATCGTGACGATATGCATGCAGAGCCCGATCGCACCGACGGTCTCGGCCGCGATGCCCTCAAAATAGTTGAGCCCCTGCTGGCCGGCCGTGATGCCTTCAGGACGAACCACGCGACAGCCCGGATTGGATGATCGAGACATGAACGTTCTCCAGAATTCCCTGAAAAACCAGCAACAAACGGCTTCGCACCCAAATCCGCGATTGCATGTTGCCGGTCCGGATAGCAGTCTGACACAGACCAGCCAGAATGAGTATTTGCCGATGACGTCCAACACCGCATCCGTGGTTTCGGCCCGGGACCTCTGCCTGACTTTCGAAACCGCCGACGGGCCGGTCAATGCGCTGACCGGCGTCAACCTGGACGTTGCCAAGGGCGATTTCGTTTCCTTCATCGGCCCGTCCGGCTGCGGCAAGACGACGTTCCTCAGGGTCATCGCCGATCTCGAAAAGGCGACCTCCGGCAGGATCAGCGTCAACGGCATGACACCGGAAGAAGCACGCAAGCAACGCGCCTATGGCTACGTGTTCCAGGCGGCAGCGCTCTATCCCTGGCGCACGATCGAGAACAACATCGCCCTGCCGCTGGAGATCATGGGCTATTCCAAGGAAGAGAAGAAAGCGCGCATCGAGCGCACGCTCGAACTCGTCAATCTCTCGGGCTTCGGCAAGAAATATCCCTGGCAGCTCTCCGGCGGCATGCAGCAGCGCGCATCGATCGCCCGAGCGCTCGCCTTCGACGCCGATCTCCTGTTGATGGACGAGCCCTTCGGCGCGCTGGACGAGATCGTGCGCGACCACCTGAACGAACAGTTGCTGAAGCTCTGGGCCCGCACCAACAAGACGATCTGTTTCGTCACCCATTCGATCCCGGAAGCGGTCTATCTCTCCACCAAGATCGTGGTGATGAGCCCGCGCCCCGGTCGGGTGACCGACGTGATCGAGTCGCCGCTGCCGCGCGAACGGCCGCTCGGCATCCGCGAAACGCCGGAGTTTCTGGAAATCGCCCACCGCGTTCGCGAGGGCCTGCGCGCAGGACACAGCTATGACGAATAGCGTCGAGATCCGCCGGGCCGAGCGGGGCGACATGACCGCCTGCGCCGGCATCCTCAACCGCTGGATCGACGCAACGCCGTGGATGCCGCGCGTGCACGATCATGCCGACGTCGAGCGGTTCTACGCCGATACGGTCTTTGCCGAACGCACGGTGCTGCTGGCGGAAAATGACGGCACCATTGCCGGCTTCCTTTCGCTCGCCGCCGACAACCACGTCACCGCGCTCTATATCGATGCATCGCATCGGGGCTCAGGCATTGGCACCCGACTGATCGAGGCCGCGAAGGCACTGTCTCCTGACGAGCTCAGTCTCTGGACCTTCGAACATAATCGTGAAGCCCAGCGCTTCTACGAGCGCCAGGGTTTTCAGGCGGTCAGCCGCACCGATGGCGACAACGAAGAGCAACTGCCGGATATCCTCTATCGCTGGCGAGCCCGGGAGATGCAGGCATGAACCTCGCCTATGGCCTCTGGCTGCTGTTCGCAACGACGATCTTCCTCGGGGGCGCGACGGCCTCTCGCGCCTATGTCTCGAACGACCATCTCGGCATGCTCGGCCTTGCGCTCGGGCTCTACATGATCGGCAACATCATCATGGTGAAGCTGATGCGCGATGGCGGCCTTGGCCTTGCGATCTCGCTCTCGGCCGTGGTGCAACTCGTGCTCGTCAACATCATCGCTTTTGCCGTCTTCGGTGAAAGGCTGAGCCTCACACAGGCGGCCGGTGTCGCTCTCGGCATCGCCGCGATGGGCCTGATGATGATCCCGGCAAGCGGAAAGGCGTGACGATGCAGGAACCAAGCTTCCTCAGGGACAAACTGCTGCCGGTTGGCACCGTCATCGTGCTGCTGATCGCACTCTGGTACGTCGCCGCCGTGTTCCTGAACGCGCCCTTCGAGCGTGACACGGCTGCACGCGCCGGCACCGAGATCACCTTCTCCGAGATCGTGCGCAACACCATGGCGCAGGAACGCCCGGTGCTGCCGGCGCCGCACCAGGTGATCGCCGAGATCTGGAATACGACTGTCAACAAGGCGATCACCTCGAAACGCAGCCTCATCTACCACGCCTGGATCACGCTTTCGGCGACCCTGCTCGGCTTCGGCATCGGCGCGGCTCTCGGCATCCTGCTCGCCGTCGGGATCGTGCACAACCGCGCGATGGACCGTTCGCTGATGCCCTGGGTGATCGCCAGCCAGACGATCCCGATCCTCGCCATCGCGCCGATGATCATCGTCGTGCTCAATGCCGTCGGCATTTCCGGCCTGCTGCCGAAGGCGCTGATCTCCACCTACCTCTCCTTCTTCCCTGTGGTCGTCGGCATGGTGAAGGGGCTAAGGAGCCCGGAGACGATCCAGCTCGACCTGATGCACACCTACAACGCCTCCTCGGCGCAGACCTTCTGGAAGCTCCGCTGGCCGTCGTCGATGCCCTATCTCTTCACCTCGCTGAAGGTTGCCGTCGCCATCTCGCTGGTCGGCGCCATCGTTGGCGAACTGCCGACCGGCGCCGTCGCCGGCCTCGGCGCCCGCCTGCTCGCCGGCTCCTATTACGGACAGACGGTGCAGATCTGGGCGGCGCTGTTCATGGCGGCAGCACTCGCCGCAGTCCTCGTCATGATCGTCGGCTTCGCCCACACGGCCGTCCTTAAGCGCATGGGAGCCAAGCCATGAACCTTCCCATCCTTGCGGCCGCGATCATCTTCTGGCTCACCGCCTGGGCTTTCAACGAATGGCTGGTGCGCCAAACCTTCCAGAGCGAAGCCGCCAAGAGTGCTGCGCGCTTTGCCGTGCCGCTGATCTTCGGCGTCACCATCCTTGTCCTCTGGGAAGGCATCGTGCGCGGCTTCTCCGTGCCATCGGTGCTGCTGCCGGCGCCCTCGATGATCTGGCACAAGCTGATCAACTCGCTGCCGACGCTCGGTGCCGATTTCCGCCAGACCTTCCTGAAGGCCGTGCTGTCAGGCTACGCGCTCGGCTGCGGCCTCGGCTTCGCCGTCGCGATCCTCATCGACCGCTCGCCCTTCCTGCAGAAGGGCCTGCTGCCGCTCGGCAACTTCGTCTCCGCCCTCCCCGTCATCGGCGTGGCGCCGATCATGGTCATGTGGTTCGGCTTCGACTGGCAATCGAAGGTCGCGGTCGTCGTCATCATGACCTTCTTCCCGATGCTGGTGAACACCGTTGCCGGCCTTGCCGCCGCCAGCCACATGGAGCGCGACCTGATGCGCACCTATGCGGCGTCCTGGTGGCAGACGCTCGTCAAGCTGCGCCTGCCGGCCGCCTGGCCGTTCATCTTCAACGCGCTGAAGATCAATTCGACGCTGGCGCTGATCGGCGCCATCGTCGCCGAGTTCTTCGGGACCCCCATCGTCGGCATGGGGTTCCGGATTTCCACGGAAGTGGGACGCATGAATGTCGACATGGTCTGGGCCGAGATCGCCGTTGCGGCCGTCGCCGGCTCCGCCTTCTACGGGGTGGTCGCGCTCATCGAGCGTGCCGTCACCTTCTGGCATCCTTCCATCCGCGGAGGGCGCGCCTGACGCATACTGCCTGAGCAGTTCCAGGAAAAGTGTGAAACGGTTTTCCGTCCGGAATTGCGCAGTTGAAAGAAAATGAAGCAAAAACAAGAGGGAACTGACATGAACAAAAGACTTGCATCGCTTCTCGCCGCAGGCGTCTTTTCGCTTGCAGCGTTCCAGGCCGAAGCCGCTGACAAGGTGACGCTGCAGCTGAAGTGGGTGACCCAGGCGCAGTTCGCCGGCTACTACGTCGCCAAGGACAAGGGCTTCTACGAAGAGGAGGGCCTTGACGTCGAGATCAAGCCCGGCGGTCCTGATATCGCACCCGCACAGGTGATCGCCGGCGGCGGCGCCGATGTGATCGTCGACTGGATGCCCTCAGCCCTTGCCACCCGCGAAAAGGGCGTGCCGCTCGTCAACATCGCCCAGCCCTTCAAGAAATCGGGCATGATGCTCACCTGCCTCAAGGAAACCGGCGTCACCAGCCCTGACAAGTTCAAGGGCCAGACACTCGGCGTCTGGTTCTTCGGCAACGAATACCCGTTCCTCTCCTGGATGTCGCAGCTGAAGATCCCGACCGATGGCGGCCCGAACGGCGTCACCGTCCTGAAGCAGGGCTTCAACGTCGATCCGTTGATCCAGAAGCAGGCCGCCTGCATCTCGACCATGACCTATAACGAATATTGGCAGGTCATCGATGCCGGCATCAAGCCGGAGGACCTGGTCACCTTCAAATATGAAGACCAGGGCGTGGCAACGCTCGAAGACGGCCTCTATGTGCTCGAAGACAAGCTCAAGGACGCCGCCTTCAAGGAGAAGATGGTCAAGTTCGTGCGCGCCTCGATGAAGGGCTGGAAGTACGCCGAGGAGAACCCGGACGAAGCTGCGGATATCGTTCTCGAAAACGACTCCACCGGCGCGCAGACGGAAAAGCACCAGAAGCGCATGATGGGCGAAGTGGCGAAACTGACATCGGGCTCCAGCGGCGCGCTCGACGAGGCCGACTACAAGCGCACGGTGCAGTCGCTGCTTGCCGGCGGTTCCGATCCCGTGATCTCCAAGGAGCCGGAAGGCGCCTGGACGCATGAGATCACCGATGCCGCACTGAAATAGGCGATCGCCAAAAGGTCAGAAGAGGGTCGCACGATCGTGCGGCCCTCTTCCGTTTCTGCAGCGCCGCGCGTCTTCCCAGACGCACGAAGGTCGCTGCTGCATGTTCTTATCCTCAGATCGGTCAGGATTTAAGGAAACATGCAGCGGGCGGCCGTTCGCATCCGCCATGTTGCCGCCAGATACCGGGCGTGGGGGTGGTAACCCGGCTGACAACGGCGCTACCCTTGCTTGCTATTGTCAAGATCGTGTCAAGATCGCAACCATAACCGCAGAACAGCTTGAATATTGAGGCACCATCGCTTCGTGCGCTCTTGTAAGCGTCAAGAGCCGAGATTACATAGGCCCCGATGTTTGTTGGAGGCAGGCATGGCGGAGGACGTACTTTTCCCGATGCATTGCCTGCGGTAACCGGTCCCAGTTCCGCCGGCGTCTACGGTCTGATACCGTACACGCGGAGCGCGAAATGAGGAAAAGCGCAGTCTCCTGTCCCCGCGCGATCAGCCGGGGCGCGATGTCCGCGTGATAAAATCGCCTGATTGCCCGTGGATCCTGCCTCGAGCTGTGATCCGCTCAAAGTTGTTTTCATTGCCGGGACTATGAAGCCGATGGCTCAAAAAGTACTGCCTATTCTCAGCCTGTGCGCTGCGATGACCTTTGGTTCGCTTTCCGTTGCCGGAGCGGAGGACGCGATAGAAGCGAAGCCGACACAAAGCCTCCCGTCCATCGTCGTCACCTCGGCGGTCGACCAGTCGATCAGCGACCGCGTCGTTGCGACCGGCACCATCCAGGCCGTCGAGCAGGTCTATGTCGCCCCGATGGTCGACGGCCTCTCCATCCGCACACTCAATGTCGATGTCGGCGACGAGGTGGAAGCCGGCAGCGTGCTCGTGGTCCTGAACGACGACGCGCTTCGCCTGCAGAAGAGCGAACTCGAAGCGTCGCTTGCCAAGGCGGAAGCCGGGCTTGCTCAGTTGAACGCACAACTCAGCGAAACCAGGGCGAACGCCGATGAGGCCAAGCGGGTCAGCGACCGCGCCGCCGAACTCTCCAAGAACGGCACCGTTTCGACGGCCGAGGCGGACCGGGTGCGGGCGCTCGCGATCGCGACCCACGCACGCGTCCTCTCCGCCGAGCAGGCCGTCGCCGTTGCCAATGCCGACATCAAGGTGGCCGAAGCCCAGATCGACGACATCGACCTTCGCCTCGCCCGTACCGAGGTCAAGGCGCCTGTCGCCGGCGTGATCTCCGCCAAGAACGCCAAGGTCGGCGCGATCGCCACCGGCAATAGCGAGCCACTCTTCGCCATGATCCGCGATGGCGCGATCGAGATGAAGGCCGACGTCGCCGAAGCCGATATCATCAAGCTCGCTGTCGGCCAGCCGGCAACCGTGACGCTCGCCGGCGGCAACACCAAGGTCGAGGGCACGATCCGCCTGATCGCGCCGACCGTCGATCCCGTCAGCCGCCTTGGAACCGTCTTCATCAGCCTGACGGCCACCGAGAAGGCACGCGCCGGCATGTATGCGAGCGCTCTGATCACCGCCGAACAGAAGCAGGCAGTGGTCCTGCCGCAAACGGCCGTTACCAATGAGAACGGCCGCACGATCGTCCGCAAGGTCGAAAACGGCGTCATCCGCATCCTGCCGGTCAAGACAGGGATTTCCGACGGCAAGTTCATCGAAGTCCTCGAAGGCCTGAAGGCCGGCGAAGAAGTGGTGGCGAGGGCCGGAGCCTATGTCCGCGACGGCGACCACATCAACCCCGTCAAGTCCGCTGCATCAGCGACCAACTGACAGGAACCGTGACCATGAACTTCTCAGCCTGGTCCATACGCAATCCGATCGCGCCGATCCTTGCCTTCGTCGTTCTGATGGTGCTCGGCTATCAGTCCTTCGAATCGCTGCCGATCACCCGCTTCCCCAATATCGACGTGCCGATCGTCTCGATCAACGTGACGCAGAGCGGCGCATCACCGGCCGAGCTCGAAACGCAGGTCACCAAGGAAATCGAGGACGCGGTCGCGAGCGTCACCGGCGTCGACCACATCGAGTCGACGATCAACGACGGCACATCGACGACCGCGGTCATCTTCCGCATGGAAGTGCCGACGACCCAGGCGGTGCAGGACGTCAAGGACGCAATCGACCGCATCCGCAGCGATCTCCCCACCTCGATCGAGGAACCGATTGTCTCCAAGGTCGACGTCGAAGGCCAGGCGATCCAGACCTTCTCCGTCTCCGCGCCCGGCATGTCGCTGGAAGAGCTCTCCTGGTTCGTCGATGACGTCATCAAGCGCGAGATCCAGGGCAAGAAGGGCATCGGCCGTGTCGACCGCTATGGCGGCGCCGACCGCGAGGTTCGGATCGAACTCAACGACGACAAGCTGAATTCGCTCGGCATCACCGCCGCCGACGTCAACGGCCAGCTTCGCCGCATGAACATGGACCTCGGCTCCGGCCGCGGCCAGGTCGGCGGCAGCGAGCAGGCGATCCGCACCCTCGGCGACACCCGCAACGTCAACCAGCTCGCCAATACGATGATCTCGGTGCCGAGCGGTCGCTTCGTGCGCCTCTCCGATCTCGGCACGGTCACCGACACCTATGAGGAGCCGCGCTCCTTCTCGCGCTTCAACGGCAATCCCGGCGTGACCTTCGCGGTCTTCCGCGCCAAGGGCGCCAGCGAGGTCAGCGTCGCCGAGACGGTCGCCAAGTCGCTCGACAAGATCCGTGCGGCGAACCCCGACGTCACCATCGAGATGGTCGACGATTCCGTCTACTTTACCTACGGCAACTACGAAGCGGCACTGCACACGCTGATGGAAGGCGCGCTGCTCGCCGTCATCGTCGTCATGCTCTTTCTGCGCAACTGGCGCGCCACGCTGATCTCGGCCGTTGCGCTGCCGCTGTCGGCGATCCCGACCTTCTGGGTCATGGACCTGCTCGGCTTCTCGCTGAACCTCGTCAGCTTCCTGGCGATGACGCTTGCGACCGGTATCCTCGTCGATGACGCGATCGTCGAGATCGAGAACATCGAGCGGCACATCCATATGGGCAAGTCGCCCTATCGGGCCGCGATCGAGGCGGCGGATGAGATCGGCCTGGCGGTTATCGCGACGACCTTCACGATCATTGCGGTCTTCGTGCCCGTGTCCTTCATGCCGGGCATTCCTGGCCAGTATTTCATCCAGTTCGGCCTGACGGTTGCCGTCGCAGTGTTCTTCTCGCTGCTCGTCGCCCGCCTGATCACGCCCGTGATGGCCGCCTATCTGATGCGTGCTTCGGACGCGGGCCCCGACCACCACAACAAAGACGGCTTCATGATGCGCAACTACACGCGCCTCGTGCAGGTCACGACCAAACATTGGTACACGCGTTACCTGACGCTGCTTGCCGCAATCGCCTTCTCGGTCGGCTCCGTCTTTGCACTGATCCTCTATGTGCCCGGCAGCTTCCTGCCGCCGGAAGACGCTTCGCGCGTCAGCCTGTCGATCGAGCTGCCGCCGGATGCCATGCTCGAGGACACCGACCGGACCACGACGGAGATCTACAACCGGATCAAGGGTATCGATGGGGTCGACAACATTTTCGTCCTCGGCGGCGCCTCGCCGAAAGGCGATCTGGAACTGCGCCGCGCCACCGTCACTGTGCTTCTGAAAAAGCTCGACCATTCGCTCTTGAACAAGGTCGTCAACGACGTCATCGGCCGCGCGCCGCTGATCGGCCCTTACCTGCCGAAGATGACCCCCGCCGGCCGCATCGTCCCGCAGTCGGAGATCGAAAAGGAAATCTTCGCCCGCGTCCGCGACATACCGGACGTGAGGGTCATCAAGCTCAACGACCGCGGCCAGCGCGACCTTGCGTTTAACCTGCTCTCCAACAACGAGGCCGATCTCGACCAGGGCGTCGCGATCCTGGAAGCGAAGCTGCGCAGCGATCCGCTGCTCGCCAATGTCAGCCCGGATGGGGCGCTCCCCCGTCCGGAACTGCAGATCCGCCCGCGTGACGAACAGATGTCGCGCCTCGGCATCACCACGGCGCAGATCTCGGAGGTCATCCGCGTCGCCACCATCGGCGATATCGACGCGGCGCTCACCAAGATCGCGCTCGACGGACGGCTGATCCCGATCCGCGTGCAGATCAACCGCGATTTCCGCACTGATATCGCGGCGATCCGCAACCTCAAGATCACGACGGCAGCGGGTGCCACCGTGCCGCTGTCGAGCGTTGCCGACATCAACTATTCGGAAGGCCCGAGCTCGATTAAGCGCTACGACCGTAACCGCGTCGTCTCGCTCGGCGCGGACCTGCCGATCGGCGTCGCGCTCAACACCGCCTCGGACCGCTTCAAGCAGATCGCCGGTCAGGCCGAGCTGCCCAAATCCGTGCAGTTCCTCGAAAGCGGCGACGCCGAGGTTCAGGCGGAGATGCAGCAGAGCTTCGGCAATGCCATGCTGCTTGGCCTGATGCTGGTGCTGGTGGTGCTGATCCTGCTCTTCAAGGACGTGATCCAGCCGTTCACCATTCTGTTCTCGCTGCCGCTTGCCATCGGCGGCGTCGCCGCCGCTCTGATCCTGACGCAGAACGCGCTGTCGATGCCGGTGCTGATCGGTATCCTGATGCTGATGGGCATCGTCACCAAGAACGCGATCCTGCTCGTCGACTTCGGCATCGAGATGATGCACCACGGCATGGACCGTCAGCTCGCGATGATCGAGGCCGGGCGCAAGCGCGCCCGCCCGATCATCATGACCTCGATCGCCATGTCGGCGGGCATGCTCCCCTCCGCGCTCGGCGTCGGCGAAGGCGGCTCGTTCCGCGCCCCGATGGCAATTGCCGTGATCGGCGGCATCATCGTCTCGACGGTGCTGAGCCTTGTGATCGTCCCGTCGTTCTTCCTGATCATGGACGACCTCTCGCGGCTGCTCGCCCGCATCTTCGGCCGTTTCGTCGGCCAGAAGGACGAGGAGAACCTGCCGCTCGATCGCGGGACCCTGACGGGCCTGGTCCAGGAGCAGAGCAAGACGATCGAAGGCCTGGAAGATCGGCTGAAGACGCTGGAGTCGGACCAGACCAAGGGACGATCCGGCAGCAAGGTCATCAACCATCCGGCGCTCGCCGCCGAATAGGCTACTGCATGTCTCCTTAAATCGACCTCGATTTAAGGACAAAGACATGCAGCAAATCAAAGTGCTACAGCGACCTCTACGCGTCTCATAAGACGCGCAGCGCTGTAGTGGCCGAACCGGCGCTTCGCCCGCAACTGTCACAATCCAAGTACGAGCCCGCGCCCTGCAAGCGCGGGCTTTTTGTCGATTTTATTTGATCGAGGTCAAACCGCCTTCCGCCAAGCTTTATTACCTTGCATCTGGATCTTGCTCAGGACGGGTGTAATGAAGACGTTGCGATTGAACTCGAACGATAGGGCTGTGCTGCTCGGTTCTTGCTTCTTCGAGAAGCTGCCCTTGGCGGCAACGAACGCAATTCTGGACGATGTGGTCGTTTCCACCCACGAAGAGCACGACATCCTCTTTGGCCATGGCGAGCCGCTCGATCACGTTTTCTTCGTTCTTTCCGGCCTGGTCCGTCTCTACCGGCTGGGCAAGGACGGACGCGAGGCGGATATCGCCGTGTTTCCGAAAGGTGAGCTTTTCGGCGAAAGCGCCATGTTCCTCGGAAACCGCGCCACCGCCAACGCCCAGACGATCGAGACGACGATGCTTGCAAGGATCGACAGCCGCAAGCTGCGCAAGCTCGCCGAGCAGACACCTGAAATCGCCGACGCGCTGATGCAGCTTCTCTGCCGGCACGCGCAAATGGCCGAGGATTGCCTGGCCGAAGACCGGCTGCTGACGGCGCCACAGCGGGTAGCAAGCTATATTCTCGGCAACTGCCCGGACGGCATCACGAACTTTTCCTTCCGCCTGCCCTTCCAGAAGAATGTGCTGGCCGGCAAGCTGGGCCTGGCGCCGGAAGCGCTGTCGCGCGCCTTCTCCGCACTCCGCCGCTCGGGCGTCACGGTCAAGGGCCGCGTCATCGAAATCCACGACCGGCAGGCGCTCGAACGATTCTGACGCGCCGACGAGGTTCGGCTGTCACCAGCCTGGGAGCGTCACAGCCCGCCGTGCAGCGCCAGGAAATCAACGATCCGGTTGACGCCGTCGCCGCGTTTCATGTCGGTGAAGACGAAGGGCTTTTCCGCACGCATCCGCGTCGCATCCCGCTGCATCAGGTCGAGATCGGCCCCGACATAGGGAGCGAGATCCTTCTTGTTGATGACAAGCAGATCCGATTTGGTGATGCCCGGGCCGCCCTTTCGCGGGATCTCCTCGCCCTGGCAGACGGAGATGACATAGATCGTCAGATCGGCAAGATCAGGCGAAAAGGTCGCCGCGAGATTGTCGCCGCCGGATTCGATGAAGACGATGTCGAGATCGGGTATGCGCCGGTTGAGGTCAGCGATTGCCTGCAGATTGATCGTGGCGTCCTCGCGGATCGCCGTATGCGGGCAGCCCCCGGTTTCCACGCCGACGATGCGCTCGGACGGCAGCGCCTGCATGCGCACCAGAGCCTCTGCATCTTCCTTGGTATAGATGTCGTTGGTGACGACGGCGACGGAGTACTTCTCCCGCATCGCCTTGCAGAGCTTGTCGGTCAGCGCCGTCTTGCCCGAGCCCACCGGCCCGCCGATGCCGACGCGAAGGGGACCGTTCTTCGATGTCATCTGGATGTCCTTTCGAGGCGATCTCTTCCTAAGAGCAATTCCAGGAAAAGTGTGAAACGGTTTCCCGTCCGGAATTGCGTAATTTCAAAAGGTTAGATCATTTCACTGTTACTGTGAAACAGTGAAATGATCTAGGAGCGGAAGAGCCGCGAATGCAGGGTTTCGTGTCTCAATGCCGAAATATCGGCGATGATCGTGGCCGAGCCAAGATCGTCTAGCGAGGCGGTTGCGGCCTTACTTGCCGTCGCCGCGATGACCGGCTCGAGCGCTGCGATGACGCCCATGCCATCGCGCTGGCCGGTGACGCCGCAGCGGATCGCCACCGAAACGGCGTTTGAAACGGAAGCATTGAGAAAGGCGGCAAGCGCGGGCTCGAGACCAGTCTGATGACCACCGGCAACGGCACCGACGGCCACCGGATAGGCGACGGTCTCGCTGAGGGCATCGAAGACCAGGTGCGGCCACGACCGCGCAGCCGCCAGAAACGCCTGGCCCTGCAACATGGTTTCCGTATGCCGCTCGCGGCTTCCCGCCAGGGCTTCGGCAAGTTCTGCGGCCGCAGCCAGCCGGGGAGCATCACCGGAGGCTCGATAGCTTTCGGCAAGAAGCAGGGCATCGTTCCAGCCGGAGCCGTGGCAAATGACCGTCTCCAGCCAGGAGCGAAGCTCCACCGCGTCCGTGACCAAACGATCATGGACCGCCTGTTCGAGCCCGCTGGAATAGGAGAAAGCACCGACCGGGAAGGCCGGGGACAGCCAGGTCGCAAGCCGCAGCAGCGCCTGCGTATCGGCCCGTTCAGCCATGGTGATGGCCGTGGCCGTGGTTGTGACCGCCGGCGTGGTAGGCGCCGCGCATCGGCTGGAAGGGTTCCGAAACCTCGCTCACCTCCGCGCCCAAACCTTCGAGCATCTGGCGGATGACCGGATCACGGGCAATCAGAATGCGCTTCGCCTCGATCTGCGCCGGCAGATGGCGATTGCCGAGATGCCAGGCGAGCTCGATGAGATGCAGCGGGTCGCGCGGGCGGATTTCGTAAAGCGCCTCCGGCGCGGCAACGATCCGGATATAGCCGCCACCGTCGAGCACCAGGAGATCGCCGTCGGCGAGCATCACCGGTTCCCTGAGGTCCAGCATCACCACGTCGTCGTTTTCGAGATGCAGGAGCTTGCGCCGCAGGTGCCGCGCGTCGTGCGCCAGCGTTACGCTGTGGAGCGGCGTCTTGTCGCCCGGCCCCGGCGAGAGAACTTCCGTCGAACGATACGGCATCTCAGAGCACCTCGACCTTTTCCGGCGTCACGAGCTCGATGCGCGCCTCGACCAGCAGGTCCGCCATCGCCGCCTGGAAGGCTTTCAGATGCGGCTCCTCGAAATGCGCATCGACGGCCGCCTTGCTCTGCCAGGTCTCGACGAACACCAGGGCATCGGGGTCGGCCGGCTTGCGGTAAAAGTCATAGGTGATGCAGCCGGCCTCGCACCGCGCAGCCTCGATCAGTGGTGCTGCCAGCGACACGACTTCATCTCCTTTGCCCGGATGCGCGGTCAGGTGGGCGATAACGTAAACCATTGAACCCTCGATATCTTTTCTATGCGCTAGTCTAGCAAGAAAAAGCCTCGACGCCAGTCGTGGGGGCCGCTTTTCAAGGTCTGCCCCGCTCGCATCGGACAAGAAAAAGCCCGACGACCGGATCCGATCCTCGGGCTTTCTCAAATCAGGAACGGTACGCCCCTGCCATCACGCAGCAAGTTTCTGTGACTTCAGCGTCTCAAGAATGTTCTGCGGCGAGGAAACGCCATAGGGGTCGCTGTCGCAATTGTCGGAGTAACCTTCTTCCTCGAACCACTGCTCGACGACGCCGTTGTTGACGACGGCGGCGTAGCGCCAGGAGCGCATGCCGAAGCCGAGATTGTCCTTGGCGACAAGCATACCCATCTTGCGGGTGAATTCACCCGAACCATCCGGGATCAGCTTGACGTTCTCGAGGTTCTGGGACTTGCCCCAGGCATTCATGACGAAGGCGTCGTTGACCGAGATGCAATAGATCTCGTCGATGCCTTCAGCGCGGAAATCGGCGGCCAGCTTTTCGAAGTCCGGGAGCTGATAGGTCGAGCAGGTCGGCGTGAAGGCGCCGGGCAGCGAGAACAGCACGACGCGCTTGCCGGCGAAATAATCGTCGGTGGACACGTCCTCCCAGCGGAACGGGTTGGGGCCGCCAACGGCTTCGTCGCGAACGCGGGTGCGGAACGTTACAGCGGGTACTTTTCTGCCAAGCATCGTCATCTCCTTCAGATCACGATGATTTGGGTCGGATTGACCCAATCATGAACGTGATCGCATCTCATAAGTCAGAGCGGGATGGGGGCGGAAAACCGCAAGCACTTTTCCTCATCCCGCTCCAGCGGCTCTCGGTCGGCAGGTCTTGGGAGGATTGCTGGCAACCGAGAAAAGGTTAGCCGCTTTCCTATCCGATCTTGCGCTGCGGCGCAGCACGAAACGCCCCGATTCACATGCGGGCATGGCAGCCATGCAAGAGCCGCATGGCTTCTGCTCATCCCACGAGGCCTCAATTGTGGATGCGCAACGACAGTCCGAGGCTCGGCGGGATCGGGTTCCACAAGCCTGTTCTCAAGCCTGCTTCGCGCAGTGCCCGCGCCGTCCAGGTGTTGCAGCCGAAAAGCGCATTGAAACTGCCCTCCGCTTCGAAGAAGCGGTCGTTGCCATTGTAGGAAAAGCCGTCAATCGGGACGGCAGCCCCGGCGTCACCCGTAAAGCTCTCGGCAATGAAAGCAAGCAGCCGCTCGTACCCTGCCGCGTCCAGCTCGAAGCCGGCGACGGACGCTTGCGGTTCGGCGATCCGGCCGGCGACATCCACATGCATCACCGAGCGGTCGAGCGTCAGCGCCCTGAAGACCGGTATGGTCTTCAGCTCCGACCAGGTCGGCGTTTCCAGATAGAAGGAACGCCCGCCCCAGCCGAAGATCAACCATTGTGCCTGAGGATGGGCAATCGGTACGCCGGCAGGCTCGATGAAGCCGAACCGGGCCCTCGTTTCCTCGGTCAAGGGCACGGCGATATCCGTGTGGATCGGACCCGAGAGCACCAGGATGCGCGTACCCCCTGCTCCCGCCGCGACGGCGGATGCCGGCAAAAGCGGCCGCGGCAGGAGGGTTCCGAGAACAAGCGCCAGCACCGCCGCCAGCAGGCCGATGAAAGCCCATTTCAGGCCGCGCTTCATGCTCGGTTCCTGCTCGCTCAGAACAGGAAGTAGCGCTGCGCCATCGGCACGATCGTCGCCGGCTCACAGGTCAGCAACTCGCCGTCGGCGCGTACTTCATAGGTCTCCGGATCGACCTCGATATGCGGCGTCAGGCTGTTATGGATCATCGACGCCTTGCCGATGCCGCCACGGGTGTTCCTGACGGCCACGAATTGCTTGGCGACGCCAAGCTTGGCGGCAAGCCCGGCATCCAGCGAAGCCTGCGACACGAAGGTGACGGAGGAGCTCGTGCGGTTTTTGCCGTAAGCGGCAAACATCGGCCGGTAGTGCACCGGCTGAGGCGTCGGGATGGAGGCGTTCGGGTCGCCCATCGGCGCCATGGCGATCGAACCGCCGAGCAGCACGAAGTCCGGCTTCACGCCGAAAAAGGCCGGGTTCCAGATGACGAGATCGGCGCGCTTGCCGACCTCCAGCGAACCGATCTCGTGGCTGAGACCGTGGGCGATCGCCGGGTTGATCGTGTATTTGGCGATATAGCGCTTTACCCGGAAATTGTCGTTGTCGCCGGTTTCCTGCGGCAAGGGCCCGCGCTGGCGCTTCATTTTGTCGGCCGTCTGCCAGGTGCGGATCGCCACTTCGCCGACGCGGCCCATGGCTTGGCTGTCGGAGGAGATGATCGAAAACGCGCCGATATCGTGCAGGATGTCCTCGGCCGCAATCGTTTCCTTGCGAATGCGGCTCTCGGCAAAGGCGATGTCTTCGGGGATCGACGGCGACAGGTGGTGGCAGACCATCAGCATGTCGAGATGCTCGGCCAGCGTGTTCCTGGTGTAGGGCCGCGTCGGGTTGGTCGACGACGGAATGACGTTCGGCTGGCCGCAGATCTTGATGATGTCGGGCGCGTGGCCGCCGCCGGCGCCTTCCGTGTGGAAGGCATGGATCGTGCGGCCCTTGATCGCCGCGATCGTATCCTCGACGAAACCGCTCTCGTTCAGCGTGTCGGTGTGGATCATCACCTGCACGTCGTATTCGTCGGCCACACCCAGGCAGCAATCGATCGCCGCCGGCGTCGAGCCCCAGTCCTCGTGCAGCTTCAGCGAGGTGGCCCCGGCAAGCACCATCTCGACCAATGCGCCCGGCCGCGAGGCATTGCCCTTCCCGGCAAAGGCGATGTTCATCGGAAAACCATCGGCCGCCTCGATCATGCGGGCGAGATGCCACGGGCCGGACGTGCAGGTGGTGGCAAGCGTGCCATGCCCCGGACCGGCGCCACCGCCCAGCATGCAGGTAAGCCCGCTGACCAGGGCCTCCTCGATCTGCTGTGGGCAGATGAAGTGGATGTGGCTGTCCATGCCGCCGGCGGTGACGATCTTGCCTTCGCCCGCAATCACCTCGGTCCCGGGACCGACGATGATGGTCACGCCCGGCTGGGAATCCGGGTTGCCGGCCTTGCCGATCCCGGCGATGCGCCCGTCCTTAAGGCCGATATCGGCCTTGACGATGCCCCAATGGTCGACGATCAGCGCATTGGTGATGACCGTATCGACGGCGCCCTCGGCACGGGTCACCTGGCTCTGCCCCATGCCGTCGCGAATGACCTTGCCGCCGCCGAATTTCACCTCCTCGCCATAGGTGGTGAAGTCCTTCTCGACCTCGATGAAGAGTTCGGTGTCCGCAAGCCGCACCTTGTCACCGACCGTCGGACCGAACATGGCGGCATAGGCCGCGCGCGACATCTTGTAGGGCATGGTTCAGGCTCCTTGGGACGAAGAAGAAAGTGGATGGAGGCGGCGAAGGCGGCCTCTTGCTGCCAGGGCATCGACATAGCGGCGCTCGGCAGCAAAGGGATGCCATTGCCACCCGACATGGCCGAAGCCGGCGAGCACGACGTCGTCATCGGCTGTCGCGACATTGGACAGGATATCGGCAATGACGACCAGGCCGCTGGACGGAACGACGTAGGGATCCGGTGAGAAGCGGGCGAGGTCATGGTCCAGTTGCTCATGCACCGCGGCGGGGACGATGCGAAAACCGCGGTTGGTCGAACGGCTGAAACTCTCGAAACCGACGGTGTAATCGTCACAGAAATCATCGAGGTCCGGATGCGTTTTCGCCAGGGTGGCCCGCATCGCGGCAAACTTCGCACCAGTGCGGACGCACCAGATTTCGCGCGCCTTACGCACCGCCGAACTCGTCTTCCAGCGGCCGCCGCCGAGCATGGCAAGCCCGGGGCGCCCGGTGTTGCAGACGGCGACGATATCGGTCTTGCGGCCACCGGAACCGACGGAACGGCAATCATTGAAACGGACGACAAGATCGGCTGCATCGATCGTCGCGCCAGCGCCGTCAGGCACTTCGCCATTACCCACGATCATGATGATGCGGCGCCCTTGCACGGGTCAGTTTCCTTGATTTTCGAGGAATTCTTTCAATTCGGCGGTGCGCTTTTGCGTCAGGTCTGTAAGGCAGCCCGAAACCAGCATAGGCTCCGCCTGGCCGCCTCGCGCTTGGAAGCCGGCCAGTTCACATTGGCCGTCGCGGTAACCGATCCAGGCGCGCTGGGCCTTTTTCAACGCCTCGACAGCTCCGACCTCGGCGCCCTCCAGATCGGAGTCGATCGCTTGCACTGCCGTCATCGCCTGCTTGTAGATCCTGTTCAGTTCAGCATCCGCCGCCTGGTATTCCTGATCGGCGCACATATTCAGATCCAGCTGCGCGGTTGCGTTCGCACAATCCACTTTCGGCGGTTCCTGAGCCGGCGCGGAAGCCGCGGAAATGAGAAGCAAGCCGAGGACCGGAACCACTGCTCTCATAGCTTGCCCATCACCTGCTGGCGGAAGCCGTAGACCTCGCGCTTGCCGGAAAGGGGGATCAGCGTCACCTGGCGCGTCTGCCCCGGCTCGAAACGAACGGCCGTGCCGGCCGGAATGTCCAGTCGTCTGCCATAGGCGGCCTTCCGGTCAAACTGCAGTCCGGCGTTGGTTTCGGCGAAATGGTAGTGGCTGCCGACCTGGATCGGGCGGTCACCGGTATTGGCCACCTCGATGGTTGTCGTGTCGAGACCGGCATTGAGCTCGATCTCTCCGGCACCCGCGATGATTTCTCCTGGGATCATGGTTCTCTCCTCAAGCCGCCTTCGCACCGGCGCAGCCCTCAGGCTTCAGCACCCGCTCGGTGGAGGCCGGATATTTTTCAAGCAGGGCTGCCGGGCGCACCGGCCGCCGCATGAATTCGCCGCCGCAATTCGGGCAGGCGCCGCCGAGCTTTCCATCGACACAATCCACGCAGAAGGTGCACTCGAACGTGCAGATCATCGCCTCGCGGCTATCCGGCGGCAGGTCCTTGTCGCAGCACTCGCAATTGGGGCGCAAAGCCAGCATGCTTGCCTCCTGAGATCATGGGTTGGACGGATACGACCGAAAGGGCCGTGTTTCCTTCGTCTAGCGGATCGGTTCGTGAACGGTGACGAGCTTGGTGCCGTCGGGAAACGTCGCTTCGATCTGGATGTCGTGGATCATCTCGGGGATACCCTCCATCACCTGATCGCGCGTCAGCACCTGGGCGCCCGCCTCCATCAGTTCGGCAACCGAGCGCCCGTCGCGCGCGCCTTCGACGACGAAATCGGTGATCAGCGCGATCGCCTCCGGATGGTTGAGTTTCACGCCGCGCTCCAGGCGTCGGCGCGCGACCATCGCCGCCATGGAAATCAGCAATTTGTCCTTTTCGCGCGGAGTAAGATTCATGCGTCGCCACCGGTTGTTCGTGAAGCAATTCCAGGAAATCTGCGGAGCGGGTTTCCGTCAGGAATTACAGAGTTTCAATGTGTTAGATCATTTCACAGTTTCAATAAAAATATGAAATGACCTAGAGAACCCAGACTTTCGGCACTGTCTTCTGCTTGCGCAAGTGCGAAATGATGGGGATGAGGATTTTTCTGAGCGCGAACCCATCCGGCGCCACGAAGCGGGCAACCAGCTTGTCGCGGCCATCGACCTGGAAATGGCTGATGCCAGCGCCAGCCTCGCCGTCAAGGAGCGACCGGAGACGCGGCAACAAGGGCTCACAATCGGGACCGACATAGAGGAGCGTGGCAAAGGCGGACGCGCCATCGAGCACCGCCCGTCGCTGACCGAGGCTGGCGATCTCTCCGGAAAGCGCCAGATTGTCCGCATGCAGCAACTTGCCCTCGACGCGGACGCGCCAGCGATCACGAAAGAGCCCGGCATGCACCACCTCCCCCATCGCCTTGCGGCCAAGAAGAACCGCCTCCACCGCCAGGAACGTCGCGTCCGCGGCAAGTTCCACGTCCAGCGAACGCGACAGCGAGGCATGGTCGAAAAGGATCGTTTCCTGCGGCAGCCAGTCGACGCGGGCGCCGGCGGCAACCTCGATACGCGTGGCCACCGCGACCGTATCGGCGCTTGCCTTGTAGATCTTCTCACAGGCCTGCGTCGTCACCGTCACATCGGTTCCCGCCCCTGCCGCCACTTCCCAAACGATGCGGTCGCCGCCGGTGAGGCCGCCGGATGAATTGATGAGCACGGCCTCCATGGAGGCATCGAAGGTCTTCGGCAGGCGGATCTTGGCGCAGCCTTCCTGGTAGAGTTCGGCAATGCGACTCTGGCCGAGCGCCGTCTTGGCGACCAGCCGGCCCTTACCCCAGGCCCGTTGCGGAGCGATGCTTGCTGCCTTGTTCATCCTCGACCACCGTGCGGTGTCCTTCAGTCCCTGGGCGCTGCACCCCGTTGGGCAGATCGCCTTGCCTTCGCGCTATCGTCCGCATCGCGGCATGACAAGTCAAGTTATTGTTTTGCAAAGAAAATCGTCAGAACGCTGCATTTCCGTGCAAGCGCTGCGCGAAAAACAGGCAGCCGCTTACGCTATCCGATCCGGCGACTCCGAAGAAAGCGGCGACGTTGACGACCGACGGGTGACGAGAATGCAGGGTTTCGAGCTCATGGCCGCTTCCGGAACAGATTAGAGAGAGAGAGAGAGAGAGAGAGAGAGAGAGAGAGCACGAAACGGCGCGACGCGACAGCCATCTCGACAGGCGAAACACTTATCACGAAAACCCATAGCCTCGACCAGAGGTGGAGGTTGCTTTGCCTACAGAAAAGCCCGGCGATCGCTCGCCGGGCCTGACAAAGCGGACGCAATGTCCGAAATCAGAACTACTCGTTCTGGAAGTAGGTGAACTTGCCGTCGTCGCCCTTCTTCCAAGTGTACATGACGTAGTCCGGGCGGGTGATGTCGCCCTTTTCGTTGTAGCCGAGTTCGCCGATTGCGGTCTTGAACGGACCCTTTGCCTTGATGGCTTCGGCAACGGCCTGCGGGTCGTTGCCGCCGGAAGCCTTCGCGGCTTCGGCGATGACCTGAAGAGCGGCATAGGAGTAGAGGGTGTAGGCTTCCGGTTCAAAGCCGGCTGCGCGGAACTTTTCGACGAGTTCCTTGGCGGCCGGGTTCTTGCGCGGATCCGGAGCGAACGTCATCAGCGTGCCGTCGACGGCGTCGCCGGCGATCGAGGCCAGTTCGTTGGAAACGATACCGTCGCCGGACATCATGGTTGCCTTGAGGCCCTGGTCCTTCATCTGGCGCATGATCAGGCCAGCCTCGGTGTGCAGGCCGCCCCAGTAGACGACCGAAACGCCGGCTTCCTTCATCTTGGCGATCAGTGCGGAGAAGTCCTTGTCGCCGATGTTGACACCTTCATAGAGGGCCTCGGTGAGGCCAGCTTCATTCATCGCCTTCTTGGTTTCGTCGGCAAGGCCCTGACCATAGGGCGTCTTGTCGTGAACGACGGCGATCTTGGCATCCTTGAAGTTGGCGGCGAGGTACGCGCCGGCAACGGCGCCCTGCTGGTCGTCACGGCCGCAGGTGCGGAAGGTGTTCCACAGGCCGCGCTCAGTGAACTGCGGGTTGGTCGCAGAAGGCGTGATCTCCAGGATGCCGTTTTCGGCGTAGACTTCCGATGCCGGGATCGACACGCCTGAGTTGAAGTGACCAACGACGAACTTCACGCCGTCAGCAACGAACTTGTTGGCGACCGAAATGCCCTGCTTCGGGTCCGAAACGTCGTCGCCGAGCACAAGCTTGATCTGTTCCCCGTTGATACCGCCAGCCGCGTTGATGTCGGCAGCGGCCTGTTCGGCACCTTTCTGGAGCTGTGCACCGAAGGCTGCGTTCGGGCCAGTCAGCGGGCCGGCGACACCAACGAGAATATCGGCCCAGGCGGTGCCGCTGAAGGCAACCATAGCCGTCAGCGCAACGGCCGACAGAAGAGATTTTTTCATCTTGTTACTCCCAAATATTCGAGCGGGTCTCGTTATCAACCTGCGCAATGCCCACCATAGTTGCGCCGGTGTTTCCTTCGCACCGGCCGCGGCGGACCGGCACGCGCTGTTCCCTTTATTTGGTCTTCCAAGAGAAGGGCGAAACCTTCTCGTAGAGCCAGTAGTAGATTTTGGTCATTTGCTTGGTCCGATAGTACCGGAAACCTGCGGTAGCAAACAACAAAAGCACGACCGTGTCCACGATATAGTATTGCAGGCTGAACATCGTGCCGCCAAAGAGGGCGTGATGCACGAAACGGATCGCCAGCCCCAGCAACGCCACGTAGAGCAGCAGCCGTGGCACGCCCTGCCAGCTTTCGGCAACGCTCTTGCCGGTTCGCCAGGCGGTCCAACCGCCCATCACGCAGCTGATGAAAAAAAACTGCCAGATCGACGGTTCTTCGTAGAGAATTCCCTGCATGTCACTTGCTCCAGATGCAGCCCGTCAATGACGGCCGCCTTCGAGATAGGCCGCGCGAACTTCCGGGTTCGCCAGCAGGTCCTTGCCGGTGCCGCTCATCGTCACCCGGCCGTTGACCAGCACGTAGGCGCGATCCGAAAGCTTGAGCGCCCCAAAGGCGTTCTGCTCGACGAGGAACACCGTCAGGCCCTCCTCCTTGTTGAGTTTCTTGATCGCTTCGAAGATGCCCTTGACGATCAGCGGCGCGAGACCCAGCGACGGCTCGTCGAGAAGCAGAAGCTTCGGGCGGGCCATCAGCGCGCGGCCGATCGACAGCATCTGCTGCTCGCCGCCCGACAGCGTTCCGCCGCGTTGCGCCTGACGCTCCTTCAGTCGCGGAAAAAGCCTGAAGATCTTTTCCACGTCCTCGTCGAAATGCTTGAGGTTGTCGAGGCTCGCGCCCATCTGCAGGTTTTCGAATACGGTCATGCGCGGGAAGATGCGGCGGCCTTCCGGCGACTGAGCAATCCTCATGCGTGCGATTTCGTGGGTCGGCAGGCGCGTGATGTCATGACCGTCGAACATCACGGTGCCGGTGCGCGCCTGCGGACTGCCGCAGATCGTCATCATCAAGGTCGACTTGCCCGCACCGTTGGCACCGATCAGCGAAACGATTTCGCCGCGATGGACCTCGACGTCGACGCCGCTCAGCGCCCGAATGTTGCCGTAGTAGGTTTCGACGGCTTTCACTTGCAGCAGCGGCGCAGTCATTGCTTGGTGCCTCCCTGCCCGCCTTCGATTTCCTCGATTTGCTCGATCACCTCTTCAACCTCTTCATCCTCGACACCCAGATAGGCCGCGATGACCTTTGGATCGTTCTTGACGAAATCCGGGGTGCCGTCGGAAATCTTCTGTCCATATTCGAGCACGACGACATGGTCCGATATCTCCATGACCACGGACATGTCGTGCTCGATCAGCAGGATGGACGTGCCGGTGTCACGGCGGATGCCCTGCAACAGTTCATTGAGGGCATGCGATTCGCGCGGATTGAGGCCGGCCGCAGGCTCATCGAGGCAAAGCAGCTCCGGTCCCGTGCACATGGCACGGGCAATCTCCAACCGCCGCTGCGCGCCATAGGGCAGGTCCCCGGCCGGGTCGTCGGCCCGGTCGATCAGCGACGCCTTTTCGAGCCAATGCTTGGCGAGCTCGGTCGCCTCCCTGGAGGCCTGCCGATAGGCGGGGAATCCAAGGAGCCCGAGCACGGTATAGCCCGATGCCAGCATCAGCTTGTTGTGCTGGGCGACTAAGAGGTTTTCGAGCACGGTCATGCCGGAGAACATCCGGATGTTCTGGAACGTGCGCGCCACCTTCGCATGCTTGGTGATCTCGAAGTCCGGCAGCCGCTCCAGGAGATACTCCTTCCCGGACCGCTGCTTCATCGTGATCATACCCATCGTCGGCTTGTAGAAGCCGGTGATGCAGTTGAACACCGTCGTCTTGCCTGCTCCGTTCGGGCCGATCAGCGCGGTGATGTCGCCGCGATGGGCCTCGAAGGAGAAGTCGTTGATCGCCATCAGACCGCCAAAGCGCATCGACAGGTGCTCAACCTTGAGAATTGGGTCTTGTGTCATTGTCATCGTCGTGGTCTCGAGGGCCATCAGCCATGCCCTTCCTTGGTAAAGCTGCCGGAGACGGCCTTTCGTTCGCGCAGGAACGCGGTCGGTTCACGCGATCCGACGAAGCCGCGCGGCTTCCAGACCATGACGACGACCATGGCCAGGCCAAAGATCAGCATGCGGTAGAGTTCCGGTGTGAAGTTCGGTCCGAAGATGACCTTCAGGAAGGCGAGCTCACGCAGGATTTCGGTGCCGCCGATCATGACGACCGCCGCGACCGCAATGCCGGTCAGCGATCCCATGCCGCCGAGCACGACGATCGCGAGGATCACCGCCGATTCGAGGAACACGAACGATTCGGGTGACACGAAGCCCTGGCGTACCGCGAAGAAGGACCCGGCGATGCCGCCGAACATGGCGCCCATGGCGAAAGCCGTCAGCTTGGTGGTGACCGTGTTGATGCCGAGCGACTTGCAGGCGATCTCATCTTCGCGCAGCGCTTCCCAGGCGCGGCCGATCGGCATCCGACGCATGCGGATTGTCACGAAGGCCGTGATCAAGCAAAGACCGAGGATCAGGTAAAACAGGAAGATCTTGTAGTAGACCGACGAGATCGGCAGGCCCATCAATGCGGCAAAGCCATCCTTTGAGGCATCGAACTTGATGCCGAACAGCGTCGCCTTGGCAATGCCGGACACGCCGAAGGTGCCTTTGGTGACCTCGGTCCAGTTGATGAGCACCAGTCGGATGATTTCGCCGAAGGCGAGCGTGACGATCGCCAGATAGTCACCGCGCAGGCGCAGCACCGGGAAGCCGAGGACCAAGCCCCAGCAGGCGGCGAGCAGGCCGGCGACCGGCAACAGCACCCAGAAGGACAAGCCGAAATAGGTCGACAGCAGCGCGTAGGAATAGGCACCGACCGCATAGAAAGCGACGTAACCAAGGTCGAGCAGGCCGGCGAGGCCGACGACGATGTTGAGCCCCCAGGCGAGCATCACATAGATCAGGATCTGGATGCCGAAATTGTCCACCCATTTCAGCGAGCCCTGAATACCGAAGAGCGCGACGATGACCGGCGGATAAAGGATCAAGGCAACGATCGCAATCCTCGAAAAATTGCGGCTGAAGAAGCTCTCTTCCTTGGCGACTTCCGGCGCTGCCGCCTTTGCAGCCTTTCGCCGGGCAAGCCACGGCTGGACGTAGGCGACCATGAGGAAGCGGCCAACCATGGCAATGATCACGAAGATCGCCAACAGGCCCCAACGCTGGGTCAGGATCAGTTCGTTGCGGATGTTCTGGTCGGTCTTGAGGCCGACGAAGAGGACGAACAGTCCGAGCGTGATGAGGCCCGCGAAGACAGACTCGCGCAGGGCCCGCGCCGTCACCTCGGTGCCGGCGCTTGCAGTTGTAGAAGCAATGTTTGCCATTGAATTATACCTTCTCGACTTCCGGTCGTCCGAGAATACCCGACGGCTTGAAGATCAGGACGATTGCGAGAATGGAGAAGGTCGCAACGTCCTTGTAGTCGATGGTGAAGTAGGCCGACCATAGAGACTCGATCAGGCCGATCAGAAGTCCGCCCAATACAGCGCCCGGCAGCGAGCCAATGCCTCCGAGAACGGCGGCGGTGAATGCCTTGACCCCGGGGACGAAGCCGTCGGTAAAAACGACCACGCCGTAATACATCAGGTACATGGTTCCCGCGACAGCAGCGAGTGCGGCGCCCATGATGAAGGTCACGGAGATCGTTCGGTCGACATCGACGCCAAGCAGGGCCGCCATCTTGCGATCCTGCTCGGTGGCGCGCTGAGCACGACCAAGCGGCGTCCTGTTGACGATGTACCAGAAGACGGAAAGCAGGATCGCGGTGATGATGATAATGATGATCTGCTTCAGCGAAATGGCGATGCCGAACACGTCATAGACGGACGAGACGAGCGGCGGGATCGGCTTGTTGCGCGGCCCCTGCGTCACCTGGATGAAATTCGACAAGACGATCGACATGCCGATCGCGGTAATCAGCGGCGCCAGCCGGAACGACCCGCGCAGCGGACGATACGCCACTCGCTCGATCGTCCAGTTCCACAGCGACGCCGCGAGCATCGCCACGATCATCATCAGCAAAAGCGCAAGTACAACCGGCACGCCTGCTATAAATGAAGTGAGAATCAGAAAGACAATCAAAGCGGCGAAACCGCCGAGCATGAAGATATCGCCGTGGGCGAAGTTGATCATGCCAATGATGCCGTAGACCATGGTATAACCAATTGCGATCATACCATAAATAGACCCAAGAGTCAGCCCGTTGACGAGCTGCTGGACGAAATACTCCATCAATCTTCCCCTGGACCAAATCCCTAAGGTCTGGTCTCTTTGTTTTTTGAGCTCTTGTGAGCGCCGTGTTTGTTCGATTCCATACCTCTTTCAAACGAAAAGGAAAGCTAAAAAACGCGACTTCGGCAAAATCTTCCTCGATAAAATCGATTTGACGCTTTTAAAGCCAGAAAAATCAAACCGTCCGCAGCTTTCGCCCGCAAAATCATCAACTTTGGTCGTAAATGCCGTGAGACCTGCGGAGGTCTGGCTACGAACTGGCCGGACCAGCGGCCGCCCCACCGCTCAAGTGCGCATCCGTTGACCGCTTGCGTCGAACAAGGGATTCGGCTGCATGCGCGCCGGCAGGATCTCGCCCAGGAGTTCGATCGACCAGCCGTCGCTGCGGTCGGCGATCTCCTTCGGCACGTAACCCATCGCCACCGAGACGCCGCTCGTATGCGCATAGCCGCCCGACGTCACCCAGCCGCGCACGACACCGTCGAGATAGATCGGTTCGTCGCCGATGACGTCGGCATCCCTCGCCTCGAGGACGAAGGTCCTGAGACGCAGCACGCCGCCGTCGGTCTTCTCCTTGGTCGCCGCCGCCTTGCCGATGAAATCGGCCTCCTTGCCGGTTGCGACGAAGCGACCAAGGCCGGCCTCGACCGGACCGTAAAGCGGTCGATACTCGCGCGCCCAGCTGCCGAAGGACTTCTCGACCCGCAATGCGTTCAGCGCCCTGAGGCCGAACAATCTGATCCCGGACGACGCCCCCTTCTCCATCAGGAGCTCGAAGAGATAGCGCTGATACTCCGGCTTCATCCAGATCTCGTAGCCGAGATCGCCGGTATAGCTGACGCGGCCGATGATGACGGGTGCCATGCCGAGGTCCATCCGGCGGATATCCAGGAACGGAAAGGCGGAGTCCGAGACGTCGAGATGGGTGAGGCTGGCAAGCACCTCGCGCGCCTTCGGCCCTGCGATCGACAGGCCGACCAGTTCCAGCTTCAGCGGCTTCAGCGAAACCGAGCCGTCCAAAGGCAGATGCGCCTCGAACCAGCGCATGTGGTAGTCCTCGGCGATGCCGGAGCCGACGAGCAGGAAATCCCCCTCCCCGAGATTTGCCAGCGTGAAGTCGCCGATCAGCTTGCCGTCCTCCTTCAGCATCGGCGCCAGCGTCATGCGTCCCGCCTGCGGGATGCGGCAGGCAAGCATCCGGTCGAGCCAGGCCTCGGCGCCCTTGCCGGTGATCGCATATTTGGCAAAGCCCGAAGTCTCCATCAGGCCGACGCCCTCACGCACGGCGCGCGCCTCCGCTCCAACCGTCTCGAAATCCGTCGAGCGCCGCCAGGAAAAGGCATCCTCTACCCCTTCGGGTGCGAACCACAGCGGCGTTTCGAGACCGTAGGACGCGCCGAAAACGGCGCCGGCCGCCTTCAGCCTGTCGTAGATCGGCGACGTCAGCAGCGGCCGCGCGCCCGGCAACTCCTCGTTCGGATAGCGGATCGAGAAGCGGCGCGAATAGTTTTCGCGCACCTTGGCATTGGTATAGGCGAGTGTGGCAAAATCGCCGTAGCGGGCGACGTCCATGGCAAAGACGTCGAAACCGGGATCGCCATGGATCATCCAGTTGGCAAGCGCCAGGCCGACACCGCCGCCCTGGCTGAAGCCGGCCATGACGGCGCAGGCCGACCAGAAGTTCCGCAAGCCCCGCACGGGACCGACCAGCGGATTGCCATCCGGCGAGAAGGTGAAGGGGCCGTTGATGATCTTCCTGATGCCGGCCCGGTTGAAGGCCGGAAAATGCCGGAAGCCGACTTCGAGCTCCGGCGAAATGCGATCGATATCCTCGGCCAGCAGCTCATGGCCGAAGTCCCAGGGGGTCGTCACCGGCGACCAGGGGCGGCATGCCTTCTCATAGGTGCCCATCAGCATGCCGTTGCGTTCCTGGCGCAGATAGATCTCGCCGTCGAAATCGACGCAATGCATCAGTTCCTTGCCGCGCGTCCGGTTGAACTCGATGACCTCGGGCATATCTTCGGTGATGAGATACATGTGCTCCATGGCGAGCACAGGCAGCTCGAGGCCGAGCATGCGCCCCACTTCACGCGCCCAGAGCCCGGCGGCATTGACGACATGCTCGGCGATAACCTCGCCCTGGTTGGTGATCACGCGCCAGGAGCCGTCCTCCCGCTGCACCAGATCCTCGACCTTGGTGTGCAGATAGATTTCTGCACCGTTCTTCTTCGCCGATTTGGCATAGGCATGGGTCGTGCCGTAGGGATCGAGATGGCCCTCGACCGGATCGAAGACCGCGCCGACGAACTGGTCAGGATCGAGCAGCGGCATCAGGTCATGCGCTTCCCTGGGCGTCAGCAGCTCGGCCTCGAGCCCCATATAGCGGCCCTTGGCGAGGATCGACTTCATCCAGTCGAAGCGCTCCTTGGTGGCTGCCAGCATCATGCCCGACGTCATGTGCAGGCCGACATCCTGACCGGAGAATTCCTGGATCTCCTTATAGAGCTCGACCGTGTATTTCTGCAGCTTGGCGACGTTCGGGTCGCCGTTGATCGTGTGCATGCCGCCGGCCGCGTGCCAGGTGGAGCCGGAGGTCAGCTCCGATCGTTCGAGCAGAACAGCATCGGCCCAGCCGAACTTCGTCAGGTGATAAAGCACCGAACAACCGACGACACCGCCTCCGATAACGACGACCTTGGCATGGCTTTTCATGCGTACACTCCGTCTTTCCATGCTCCTGCCGGAGGCATGGCCAAATTGTCAGGAAAAATCAGGCACGGCGGCCGCTTGCCTTCCGCCATGGAAGCTCAGGCAGCGAATGATGGCAGCCTAGTCAGAAAGGCGGCGGCGATAAAGACACGACTGCGAAGGACGCTTGTCCATTTCCGCCGTTTGCTGGCGGATGGGCGACCCGTTTGCGGCATATCATGCCGCATTTGTTTTCAGCCTATCGCTGGAAGCCGGTTCAGTCCGAAAAGGCGGCCGTGAGATCGAACGCCCGCCCCATCCGCATCAGGTCGTCGAACAGCGATTCCGCGTAGCTTCGCGCCACGATCAGTTCGAACGCATTTTCGTCCGTCCGGGCGAGATTGACCGGGATGTGGCCGCACAGCACGTTGGCACTGCCCCCGAGCGCAAAAACGGCAGGATGCAGATCGAGGCCGATGCCCTTGGCGAGGATGCTGCGCGCATTCGGGCCGGCAAGGCGGAAGACGGCGCGTCCGTCGCTTTGATCGACGACATAGGCCCGCCCACCGCACAGCTCTTCTAGGTGCCGCATCAGTCCGCTCGGCGCCTCCACCTCCGAAACCACCAGCCATTCCCCGGGACCTGAGAAACGGAGCGACAGCTCGGGTACCGAAGCAATCGCCTGCCGCACCGCCTCTTCCTGCCCGGTGCGGGCGAGAACCGTCGCGATCGTGCGCCAATGGCCGACCATCAGGTGATCGGCCGCTGGAGGCGTCGGTGCAGAACGCAACTTCTGCTCCAAAGCGTGGCGGTTGTTGTAGTCGCGAACCATCCCCGCCTCCTCAGGCCTTCAGCTTCATGTTTTGCGGATCGACGAAGACCGGATCGCAGACCTCGGCGACGATCTCCTGATCACGCAGTTTGTCAAAAACGATGACCTTCTCGCCATAGCGCTCGCGCCCGGATTTCAGGAAGGCAAGCGCGATGGCGTGCCCCAGGACCGGCGAGAAGCCGGCCGAGCTCACCCAGCCCTGATCGTTCAGCGTCGAGGGCTTCGTTCCCTCCTTCAGGAGATGGGCACCGGCACGCATATCCTTGTCGGCATCGACCGGCTTCAAGCCGACGAGCTGCATGCGGTCGGCCGCGGTCAACCCGTAGCGCGCCGACAGGCGCTTGCCGATGAAGTCGGCCTTCTGCATCGACAGCATGCGACCGAGGCCGGCGTCGTCGGGCGTCACGCGGCCATCGAATTCGGCATGCGTCAGCAACCCTTTCTCCAGCCGCAGCACATTGAGCGCTTCGACGCCATAGGCACAGATATCGTGCGGCCGGCCGGCCTCCATGATCTGGTCCGCGACCGCCTCGCCGTAACCCGCCGGCACTGCCAGCTCGAAGGCGAGCTCCCCGGAGAAGGAGATGCGGAAGAGCCGCGCGGAAACGCCGCTTTTCAGAACGATCTTCCGGGCGGAAAGGAACGGAAATGCGTCGTCGGAAATGTCGCCATCGACGATCTGCTGCAATACCGCGGGCGCCTTCGGACCGGCGACCGCCATCTGCGCCCATTGGTCTGTCGACGAGGTGAACCGGACCTCAAGCTCCGGCCAGAGCGCCTGGGCACAATATTCCATATGGGCCATCACCGGACCGGCCATCGCCGTCGTCGTGGTCACGAAGAAATGCTCCTCATCGAACCGGCTCACCGTGCCGTCGTCGAACACGAAGCCGTCTTCGCGCAGCATCAGGCCATAGCGCGCCTTGCCGACGGGCAGTTTCAAGACCGGGTTGCAATAGAGCCGGTTGAGGAACTCCGCGGCGTCCGGACCGAAAACCTCGATCTTGCCGAGCGTCGAGACGTCGCAGAGGCCGACATTGGCGCGTACGTTCAGCACTTCGCGATCGACGCTTTCGCGCCAGGTCTTCTCGCCGGCGCGCGGGAACCAGGCAGAGCGGTACCAAAGCCCTGCCTCGACGAAGGTCGCACCGTTTTTCGTCGCCCAGCCGTGCAGCGGCGATTTCCGTGCCGGCACCGCATGTTCGTCGCGCGCCGCGCCCGCAAGTGCGCCGAAGGAGACCGGCGTGTAGAAAGGCCGGAAGGTCGTTGTGCCGACCTCGGCCGGGCTGACGCCACGCATGCCGGCGAGAATGCCGACGGCATTGATGTTGGAAAGCTTGCCCTGGTCGGTCGCCATGCCGTTGGTCGTATAGCGCTTGGCATGTTCCACATGGCCGAAGCCTTCGCGCAGCGCGAGGCCGAGATCCTTCGCATGCACGTCGTTCTGGAAGTCGACGAAGGCCTTCGACTTGGCGCCCGGCACGTACCAGAGCGCGACAAAGGAAGAGGTCTCCTCGCCATCGACGACGGGTGGTGCGGCCGGCGTGACGTTTAAACCGAGTTCCGCCGCCACTGCTGCGGCCTTTTCCGCGCCATCAGATAGGCAGCCGGCGAGCGTAAAGACGCCATTGGCAGCGCCGACGGGACGAAGGCCACCACCGACATCGGGGGCAGTAAACGCCTGCAATTCCTCCGACCAGATAGGCTTGGCACCGCGCTGGCACGCAAGATGCACGACCGGGCTCCAGCCGCCGGACATGCCGACCGCATCACAGGCGATCAGTTCCTCGAAACCGGAGCGTTCGACGACGATGCCCTTGAGGCGTTGCCTGCCCTTGGTATCGACGATCGAGGCCGAGCGGATGACCCTGATGCCATCGGGCGCCCGATCACCGGATTCCGCCCGGGCATCGACGATCGCCGCAATCGCGACGCCTTTCGCAGAAAGCGCCCGCGCCGTGCGATAGCCGGCGCTGCCACTGGTGAAGATCGCGACCGACTTGCCCGCTGCGACACCGTAGCGTTCGGCATAGGTGGTCATGGCACCGGCCATCATCACGCCGGGGCGATCGTTTCCGCCAAAGACCAGCGGCCGTTCCTCGGCACCGGTGGCAAGCAGCGCGCGCTTGGCAACGATGCGCCAGACGCGCTCGCTCACATGCTTCGATGACGGTTCGGCGACATGTTTCTGCACGCGTTCGACTGCCCCGAAGACATTGTCGTCGTACCAGCCGAAAACGGTGGTGCGCGAAAGCAGCGTGACGTTCGGCAGCGATTGCAACTCTGCAACTGCACGATCGGCAAAGACCGAAGCCGCGCCGCCGTCGATGGTCTCGGTGGTTGAAAGCAGGGAACCGCCGAGCCGGAAATCCTCGTCCGCGACGATGACGCGCAGCCCGGCACGGCCGGCCGTCAGCGCCGCCATCAGGCCGGACGGACCGGCACCGACGACGAGCAGATCGCAGAACGCCCAGGACTTCTCGTAGGTCTCCGGGTCAGGCTCCAGCACGGCCCGGCCGAGGCCGGCGGCGCGGCGGATGAAGGGCTCGTAGACGCGCTCCCAGAATTGCTTCGGCCACATGAAGGTCTTGTAGTAGAAGCCGGCGCCGAGGAACGGCGACAGCAGGCCGCTGACGGCACCGACATCGAAGCCGAGCGAGGGCCAGCGGTTCTGGCTATTGGCCGTGAGCCCGCCGTAGAGTTCGGCGACCGTCGCCTTGGTGTTTGCATCGGTGCGCGCACCGGAACCGATGGTAACGAGCGCGTTCGGCTCGGAGGGTCCGGCGCTGACGATGCCGCGCGGCCGATGGTACTTGAAGCTGCGGCCGACGAGCAGTTGATCATTGGCAAGCAGCGCCGAGGCGAGCGTATCGCCGGCAAAGCCGCGCAGCGGTCGGCCTTCGAAGGTGAAGCTCAACGACTGGCTGCGATCGACGAGGCCACCGGAGGAAAGACGATAGCCGGTCATCGCTCGGCCCTCTGCAGAAACTCCACCGCATCGACGACGGAATAGACCTCATGGGTGGCCGTATCGCGCTCGACCACGAGGAAGCGTCGACAGCCGGCGATGTGATGCCAATGCTCGAAGGTGCGGCCGCGCGGATTGGCGCGCACATAGACGTAGTCGTGCCAGGCTTCATCCGAATCCATCGGTTCCGGGCGGCCGCGCGACGCGTCGCCGCGGATCGCAAACTCTTCCTTCGGTCGGACCCCGCAATGCGGGCAGGTAATCAGGCTTGCCATCGTCTTCCGTGTCCTGAAGCCGCGGTTCGGCTTCCTGTTCATTCCATGCGGGCCGGCGGGTCGGCCACGTGCTGTCAGTGAAGATTGGGTTGTGGGCCGGCGCCGGCCTCGTCGACGGCATAGCCGCGGGCGAAGCGATCGAGCCTCAAGGCGCGCGCCACCGGGTGGGTGTCGTTCCTGGCGATCAGGTGGGCGAAGCAATAGCCGGAAGCCGGCGTCGCCTTGAAGCCGCCATAGCACCAGCCGCAGTTCAGGTAGAGATTGTCGATCGAGGTACGGTCGATGATCGGCGATCCGTCCATGCTCATGTCCATGACGCCGCCCCAGGCGCGCAGCACCCGCACCCGCGACAGGCCGGGGATCATCGCCACCCCCTCCTCCATCACGTGCTCGGCGGTCGCGAGGTTGCCGCGCTGGGCGTAGGAGGAATAGCCGTCGATTTCGGCACCGAAGACGAGGCCGCCCTTGTCCGATTGCGAGATGTAGAAGTGGCCGCCGCCATAGACGATCACGTGATCGATGCAGGGCTTCAGCCCCTCGGTGACGAAGGCCTGCAGCACATGGCTTTCGAGCGGCAGCTTGAGACCCGCCATCTCGCCGACCCGCGACGAATTTCCGGCTGCCGCCAGCGCCAGCTTGCCGCAGCCGATGAAGCCCTTGCTCGTTTCGACGCCGGTGACGACGCCGTTTTCACGGCGGATGCCGGTCACTTCGCAATGTTCGATGATGTCGACGCCGTGCCGGTCGGCGCCACGGGCGTAGCCCCAGGCGACCGCATCATGTCTCGCGGTGCCGGCGCGCCGCTGCAACAGGCCGCCAAGGATCGGATAGCGAGCGTGATCGTAATTGAGGAAGGGGATCATCTTCTTCAACTGCGCACGCTCGATGAGTTCGGCCGCCACCCCCTCCATCCACATCGCGTTGCCGCGCCGGACATAGGCGTCGCGCTGGCCGTCGCTGTGATAAAGCATGATGACGCCGCGCTGCGACAGCATCACATTATAGTTGAGATCCTGCTCCAGCCCCTCCCAGAGCTTCATCGAGAACTCGTAGAAAGGCTCGTTGCCGGGCAGCATGTAGTTGGAGCGCACGATCGTCGTGTTGCGGCCAACATTGCCCGAACCGAGATAGCCCTTCTCCAGAACGGCGACGTTCTTCACGCCGAATTCCTTGGCAAGGTAATAGGCCGTCGAAAGGCCATGTCCACCGCCGCCGACGATGATGACGTCATAGTGCGGTTTCGGTTGCGGCTGGCGCCATTGCGGCTTCCAATTCAGGTTTCCGGAAAGGGCGTTCCTGACAAGCGAGAAGGCGGAATAACGCATGAAGGCATCCAGTTCAGTTGCATCGGCACATTTGCACAGCCGCGCGGCGGAAGCAAAGACACAAGCGTCTCGCAGGGGCAAAAAACCCTTCGCCGGCTCATCATGCGGCTGGCTGCCCGACGGAACGAATCGATGATTGTCGCGAATGGAATGCGCCTACCGCCAAAGCATGACTACCTTCCTGTTCCCGATATGTTATGAGGCTGATGACGGACGGAAAGTAAGGGCAAATGCTGGAGATACTGCAACAATCGGCGATATCAGCGGGTCGGGCCATTCTCGACATCTATAACGCTGGCCCGGAGGTCACCTACAAGCCGGACTGTTCGCCGGTCACCGACGCCGACGCCTGCGCCGAGCGCATCATCCTCGCGGATCTCGCCCGCGCCTTTCCGGAGATTCCCGTTGTCGCCGAGGAAGCGGTCGCCGCCGGTTTCGTGCCTGATATATCCGGCAGGTCCTTCTTCCTGGTCGATCCCCTCGATGGTACGAAGGAGTTCATCGGCCGGCATGACGACTTTACCGTCAATATCGCGCTGATCGAGAACGGCGCGCCCGTGGCCGGCGTCGTCTATGCCCCGGCACTCGGCATCCTCTACGCCGCCCACCACGGCAAGGCAGTAAAGGCGGTCGTCGACGAGACCTTCCACCTCGACAATGAAACCGTCATTGGCTGCCGCAGTTGCGGCGATCGCATGGTGGGGCTCGCGAGCCGTTCGCACAACAGCGCCGAAACGATCGCCTACCTCGCCGAGCACGGCATCGTCGACTATAGGACGGTCGGTTCGTCCCTGAAGTTCTGCCTTCTCGCCGAGGGTCTCGCCGACGTCTATCCACGCTTCAGCCGCACGATGGAATGGGACACGGCCGCGGGCGATGCCATCCTTCGGGCAGCCGGCGGCGAAACACTGACGATGGACGGTGCACCGCTCACCTACGGCAAGCGCAACCAGAAGAACGAAAGCGACTTCGCCAACCCCTGGTTCGTCTCGCGCGGCAAGCCCTGATCGCTTCTTTCTTCGACGGAGCCGGTGTCGGCGCGCCGCCCTTCCGCGGTCACTCCATATTTCACTTTGAGGTAACGCTGCCCCGATCCTCTCCGCGTCCGGTTGGAACCGCGACGTGGTCGGGGCCTGTTTTCTGCGCGCGCTGGGCGGTCACGCCGTCTCCCTGCCCTACCCTGGCATTCGGCTAAAAGGCATGTGACGGCCGCCTATGCGGCCGGAACAACCGCCCCGCCACGGCGTTCAACATAGGCGGCCGGACACTGCCGCATCCGCTCGACGTTTTCAAAGACAGAACTGGAGCAGGAGAATGAAACAGACAGCCGCCGTGCTGAAGCCCAAGGTCAGGGACGAGGAATTCGACATCGGTCTGACCAAGCCCTATCGCCAACACATGGCCGCAGCGCTTTCCGACATCCTGGCCGAAACTTACAAGCTGGTGATCAAGAGCCACATCTACCATTGGAATGTAGTTGGCCCACTGTTCAAGCCGCTGCACGAACTGACCGAAGAACACTACAATGCGTTGTTCAAGGCGACCGACATCATCGCCGAACGCATCCGTGCTCTTGGCCATCTCGCCCCGACAAAACTTGCCGAAGCGAAGACTTTCGCGCCCAGCGCAGCCTCGGTCAGTCATACGACCGCGGCCGAAATGGTGGCGGACCTGATTGCCGATCACGAGGCGGCGGCGCGCCGCATGCGCGAGGCCGGCACCAAGGCCGACGAGAACGGCGACCTCGTCACCACCGACATGCTGTCCGAGCGCCTCGAATTTCACGAAAAAGCGCTATGGATGCTGCGGGCTATCGTTGCGGCCTGATCCTTTCGGCGCCTGGCATCGATGCGGCGACGGCGCTGCATCGGAAAGAAACGTTCCCGGCCCTTCAGCAGGTGGGCGCCGTGCGCGCCTTCGACGACGATGGTTTTGCCGCCGTCGACTCGGTCTTGAATTGCGATACGAACGCAAGTTCCTCCTTTGTGAAGGCGCAGAATTGGTCGAGCTTGCGCAAGGGACAGGCTTGAAAACACATGGTTTTCAGGAGCAGGTTCCGGGAACGCCAATGGACAGGTCGTCTGCGGCGCCCTATGTCTTGCACGCGATCCCGCCACAGGAGTTCCGTCATGTCGCATCCTGCCTTCGCCCCCAACAATCTTGCCGTCATCACCGGCGCCGCCTCCGGCATCGGTCTGGCCGCCGCTCGTCACTTCGCCTCGCTCGGCATGCGCGTCGTGCTCGCCGATCTCGCCGGCGATAAGCTCGACAAGGCGGCGGCCGAAGTCGCTGCCGCCTCCCCCGATCGAGTGCAACACATCGTGGCAATGCCGACCGACGTGTCGCGGCTCGAAGACCTGGAAGCACTCGAACGCGGCGTGCGTCAGCGGTTCGGCGAGGTGCATGTGCTGATGAACAATGCCGGCATCCAGCCCGGCAGCGCGATCCTCGGTCCATTGGCTGCCTGGGAAGCGACGCTTAGCGTCAACCTTTGGGGCGTCATCAACGGTTCTCGCGTTTTCGCAGCGGGCATGATCGCGCACGGCAAACCGGCCGTCATCATCAACACCGGCTCGAAGCAAGGCATCACCACGCCGCCGGGCGACCCGGCCTACAATGTCTCGAAGGCGGGCGTGAAGGTCTTCACCGAGGCGCTCGAGCATGAGTTGCGCAACACCGCCGGAAGCCAGGTCCACGCCCATCTCCTGATCCCCGGCTTCGTCTATACCGGGCTGACGGCCCAGGGCCGCAGCGAAAAGCCGGCCGGCGCCTGGACGCCGGAGCAGACCGTCGACTTCATGATGGAAAGCCTGGCGCGCGGCGACTTCTACATTCTCTGCCCCGACAACGACGTCCCCCGCCCCACCGACGAGCGCCGTATCCTGTGGGCCGCCGGCGATATCGTCGAGAACCGGCCGCCGCTGTCGCGCTGGCATCCGGACCACGCGGATGCCTTCAAGGCATTCCTGGAAAAGGACCGCGACTGATCCTCGCGCGTAAACACAGCGTTCTCCGCAGCGCTTCTGGCGCCGGCGCTCCGTCTCGTGTTTTGTGAGCGCATACCAACGAGGGACCGACAATGACGAGCGGCATCCACCACATCACTCTGATCGCCCGGAAGGTTCAGGCAAACGTCGATTTCTATGTCGGCTTCCTGGGCTTGCGGCTCGTCAAGCGGACCGGCGGCTACGAGGATGCCAACCAGTTGCACCTCTTCTATGGCGATGCCGAGGGCTCACCCGGATCGCTCGTCACGTTCCTGATGTGGGAGGATGGCGGCCGTGGCCGGGTCGGTCACAGCCAGCCAAGCGAAATCGCCTTCGCGATCCGGCCGGAGAGCATCGGCTTCTGGCTAACCCGGGCGCTGCAATTCAACATCGCCACCTCGGGGCCGTCGCAGGAGTTCGGCGAACCGGTACTGCGGCTCAAGGATCCGGACGGTGTCATCGTCAAGCTCGTCGGCACCGAGGCGGTTTTGGCCACCGCCCCCCGGAACACGCGCGACATCCCGGAGGAAGATGCGATCCGACGCCTGCGCGGCGCCACGATCCTCACAGAAAGACCGGAAGAGTCCGTTCGCTTCCTGAAAACGCATTTCGGTTACAGCGAGACCGCCTCCAGCGACACGATCCGTCGCCTCACCTCCGCCTCCGGCGACGTCATCGACGTACGCGACGCGACCGGCTTCTGGACGTCGGCGCCCGGCACCGGAACGATCGATCACATCGCCTTCCGCGCTCCCGATCGGGCAGCGGTGGAACGGGTGCGCGACGAGCTGCAGCGCGATGGTGCCGGGGCCATCAATGCGCATGACCGCAAATACTTCTATTCGCTCTATGTGCGCGAGCCGGGCGGCTCGCTCTACGAACTGGCAAGCGACGTGCCCGGCTTCACCGTCGACGAACCCAAGGAAACGCTCGGCACCGAGCTTTTCGTCCCCGCGCATTTCGGCGCCGCGAGGGAAGAGATGCTGCTCGCCATGCCGCAATTCGCGCTGCCGGGAGAACCGCGGCTAACGGAGCGCGACCTGCCCTTCGTGCACCGCTTCTATCATCCTGACGTGCTGGATGACCGCACCTTCATGCTGCTTCACGGCAGCGGCGCCAACGAGACACAGCTTCTCCACCTCGCCCACCAGGTCGACAGGCAAGCGACGCTGGTCGGCATTCGCGGCCGGGCGAACGAAGAAGGCATGCCGCGCTGGTTCCGGCGCTATTCGCCGACGACCTTCGACCAGAAGGACGTGCGCGCGGAGGCCGACGCCTTCGCCGCCTTCGTCGAAGGGGCTGCGGACGGCTACCGGATCGATCTCGAGAAGACCGTCTTCATCGGCTATTCCAACGGCGCCAACCTGCTGGTGGCACTGATGCTGTTACATCCCGGCCTCATCCGCAACGTCGTGCTGATGCGCTCGATGCTCGTCATCGACGACGTGCCGCCGCCGGATCTTACTGGGACGAAGGTGCTGTTGCTCACGGGCAAGCACGACAGCTATGGAGAATTCGCGCCCCGGCTGAAGGCGGAGCTGTCACGCACGGGCGCGGACCTGACGGCGGCTGAACTCGACATGGGGCACGAAATCGGCGCTTCGGATATTGCGGCCATCCAGCAATGGCTGGAGGACAAGGGGCTCTGAGGGGGCTTCGCCTCAGGCTCCTTTCCCCGCACCCGCAAAGTCGGCGAACGCCTTGACGAAGGCGGTGAGCCGATCGCGCGCGCCCTCATCTGTCAGGGTCCCGTTCGCATCGAAAAGCGTCTCCGCCCTCGGCAACATCAGCCGCTTGCCCGACCAGAGTTCGGCACCGAGCGTGCGCATGACCGGCAGCCAGGCGTTCTGGCTGAGGATGGTGCCGAAATTGCCAGGCGACGCGCCGGCGAGCGCGAAGGGACGGCCGCGAAACACCTTGGCGATATCGGCAGACGGGCGACTCAGCCAATCGATCGCGTTCTTGAACACGCCGGGGATAGAGTTGTTGTATTCCGGCGTGAACAGGATGACACCATCGGCGGCCATCACCTTTTGCTTAAGCACCGTCACGGCGTCGGGAATACCGCTTTCCGTCTCGATATCGGCGTCATAGAGCGGAATCCCGTGCAGGGTCGCGGTGTCGAAATCGACGCCATCCGGCACGTTCTCCGCAGCCGACCGCATGAGGCCAGTGTTGAACGAGGCCTTGCGCAGGCTCCCGGATATGCCGAGGATTTTCGTCATGAGATTTGATCCTTCCTACTCTGCGGGGTCCTTGCGGGTGCGCCTCGATACGTGAGGGCGGGATGCGGGCGGAAATCGGGACACACTCTTCCTCCTCGTGCTCAGACGCATAACGCAGCAGGCGCCATGATGGGTCCGCTCGAAGACGATGTCCAACAGGATCAGAGGGATAGACACAAGTAAGCCGGGGAAGAATCCCCGGCTTGTCGCTCGAGCCAAATTGTTAGACCAGTGGCTTCAACCGCGCTTCGATCTGAGCCCGCTTCGGCTCCAGGAACGGCGGCAGCGACAGGCTTTCACCCAGCGTTTCCATCGGTTCGTCAACCGCGAAACCGGGCCCGTCGGTCGCGATCTCGAAGAGAACGCCATTCGGCTCGCGGAAATAGAGCGAGCGGAAGTAGTAACGTTCGACTTCGCCGCTCGACGGCAGGCGGAAACCGTTGAGCCGCTCCGTCCATTCCGTCAGTGCCGCGTTATCGGGCGCCCGGAAGGCGACGTGGTGCACGGCACCGGCGCCCTGCCGAGCAATCGCCAGGCCCGGCTGGACCGCGACGTGCAGTTCGGCCGCGGGACCGCCCGCGCCCATGGTGAAAACATGGACCTCACCTTGACCATCCGGTGACGGATAGGCGCGGGCCTCACTCATGTTCATCACATGGGTCAGGACCAACTGCGTGTTGGTGATGTCGGGCACGCTGATGGTGATCGGCCCGAGGCCCTTGATCTGGTGCTCGGCTGGAACCGGGCTTTTCTCCCACGGATGCGAGGGCTCAAGCCCACCGTCGTCGATCAGCCGGAAGCGCTGGCCTTCGCCGTCTTCGAAGTCGAGCGAGACGCGTCCATCAATCTCCGCGATCTCACCGGCCGTGACCTCGAGGTCGTCGAAACGCTGCTTCCACCAGCGCACGCTCTCGACGCTGCCGACCCTCAGGCCCGTGCGCGAGATGCTGTGCGTGCCGCGGCCCTCCGGCCCAACCGGCCAGTCGAAGAAGGTCAGGTCCGTTCCGGGCGTTGCGCGCCCGTCGGCATAGAAGAGATGGTAGGCGGTGGTATCATCCTGGTTGACGGTCTTCTTGACCAGCCGCAGGCCGAGCGTCTCGGTGTAGAAACGCAGGTTCTCCGGGGCGTTGGCGGTGATCGCCGTCAGGTGATGGATCCCGGTCAGTTGCAAGCTCATGATTGCCTCCAATGCGTGGCATTACTGTTGAGCACAATATGGGATGCCGTATCGTTTCCGACAGTGGATCAACAAAGAACGGAACGTTCCCGCCAAGTGAACAATCGCCCGGCGACTTTGTTCCTGAACCTGCATCGATTTCGAAGCGGCCGGAGCCAAGCCCGCACGGCCAACCGGCGCAGTTTCAGCGCCGGTTCAGATCGCCGAGATACGTGTTTTCGAGGCGAGAGATCGCATAGGCTTGGGGATCGATATCCACGATCAGCAAGGTCTCGTGACCGGCATCGGCCTTGGCGAGAAGCTGGCCGTCGGGAGCGGCGATGCGCGACAGCCCGGCGAAGGAGAACAGCGGATCCGAGCCGTGATGGTTGATGTAGGCGACGAAAACCTGGTTCTCGAAGGCCCGTGTCTGGATCATGTGCTCTGCGATGAAGGAACCGGACCAGCCCGCCGGCAGCGCCGTCGGTACCAGCACGGCCTCGGCACCGGCCAGCGCCAGCCGCCGGACGTTCTCCGGAAACTCGACGTCGTAGCAGATCAGCATGCCGCAGGTGACGCCGCGATGCACGAACAGCTTGGTCTCGGGTGGGGGCGCCTTGAAGATCGAGCGCTCGTAATCGCCGTAGAGGTGAGACTTGCGGTAGACGACCGGCGCCGCATCGCCATCGACATAGACGGCGCTGTTATAGACATCGCTCCCGTCGCGTTCGGCAAAGCCGGCGATAAGGGCGATGCCGGTCTCAGACGAGATCGCCTTGAGCCGCGTTACGATCGCACCGTCCGGCGCTTCGGCGATCGTCGCCAGTGCCTCTCCGGCGCCGTAGCCAGTGATGCCGAGTTCGGGCGTCAGCAACAGCGTCGCCCCTCGTGTCGCGGCTTCCGCCGCGGCGCCCGCGATACGATCGAGATTGGCGGCGACGTCTCCCGGCGCCGATTGCATCTGAAGGGCGGCGAGCTTCATCATTTTCCGTCCGTTGACATGGCGCCAAGCAGCTTTGGCAGGTCGCCGAAGCGGGCGACAAGGCCGAAGATCACCGCGGCTGTCGTGACGAAGAGAACCGTCACAGACGCCATGGTCGGCGTGTAGCCGTAGCGAAGCGCATTGAAGATCTTGATCGGCAGCGTCTCCACGGTGAAGCCGACGGTCATGTAGGCAACGATGTATTCGTTGAGCGACAGCACGAAGGCGAAGGCATAACCGGAAACGATGTAAGGCAGGATCAGCGGCAGCACGACGGTGCGGAAGATGGTGCGCTCGTCGGCTCCCATGGTCGAGGCTGCCTCGACGAGGGAACGGTCGATCGAGGTGAAGCCCAGCGACAGCGTCACCAGCGGCAGTGTGACGAAAAAGATCGCGTGGCTGACCACCGCCGTCCAAGGCTGGCCGTAGGAACCGACCGTCGCCCAGAAGGTGAGCATGCCGAGCGCGGTGATGACCGGCGGCAGCGTGAAGGGCGCGACGCCGAGAAGCTGGAAGATATTCGCCCAGGGCGCGATACGTCGCCACAGGAACCAGGAGAGCGGCAGCGCGATCGCCACCGCAAGTGCTGCCGAAAGCACCGCCAGCGTCACCGATGCGAAGAGCGCGTTGCGCCATTCCGGATTGAGGAAGATCTCGCCATACCAGGAGAGCGAAAAGCCCTGCGGCGGAAAGGCGAGCGTCTGTTTCTGATTGACCGAGACGCCGGCAACCACGATCAGCGGCAATGACAGGAACAGGCCGATCGCGAAGAAATAGGCCCTGCGGAAGATCGAGGTCATGCCGCTTCTCCCTTGCGTCCGGCAATCACAGTGAGCGCTACGAGGCCGAGCGTGACGAGCACCAGGAACACGGCCATGGCGGCAGCGAACGGCATGTTCGACTGGTAGATCGCCTGGTCGGTAATCAGCACCGACAGCGTCCAGTGCTGCGGCCGGCCGAGAAGCTGCGGCAACAGATAGGAGCCGAGCGCGAAGATGAAGACCATGATCAAGGTGGCGGTGATGGTGTTGCGAAGCGCCGGCACGACCACGGTGAAAAACGCCTTCAGCGGCGAGGCACCGAGCGTGCGGGCCGCTTCCGTCAACGTCGGATCGAGACGGACAAGCGCCGGGAAGAGCACCAGCACCGTATAGGGGAAGGCCTGATAGACCATGCCGGTCAAAACCGCCCCAAAACTCGGCGTCAGGGCCTTGGCTTCGGCCATGATGCCGAGGGCGACGAGGATGTTGGTGATCCCGGCGGTGCGCGAGAACAGCGTCGACCAGGCAAAGCCGATAATGACTTCCGAGAGCGACAGGATCGACAGCAGCGCCACCAGCCAGACCACCTGCACCTTCCGCGACATGCGCGTCAGCATATAGGTGAAGGGCAAGGCGAGCACGACGCAGCAGATCGCGACCGTGATCGCAAGCATCAGCGAGAAGCCGAGCACCCCGCCGAAAAAGGCCGAGAGGAAGCGGGCATAGTTGTCGAAGACGAAGGCCGGCGTATAGAAGCCGCCCTGCTGGCGCTGGAAGAAACTGACGGCGATCATCGTGCCGAAGGGCACGACGAAGAAGATGGTGAGCATCGCCGCCGGAAAGAGAAGCGGCGCGTAATCGCCGGGAGTCTGGGGTGGTTCGCGTCTCATTTCTTCAGCACCACGCAGACGTCGGGGGTGAGCGCGATGCCGACTTCCTGGCCGACGGTGACTTCCGGCCGCTCGCGCGGCGTGGAGACGGCGACGATCTGGCGGCCGGCAATGTCGACGAAGGTCTCGATCGTGCCGCCGAGATCGCGCACGAACGTGACCTTGCCGGTGAGCGCACCGGCGCCGGGCGCGGTCAGATGCACGTCTTCCGGGCGCACCGAAAGCGTGCCCTTGCTGGCCCCTGCCGGCAGGACGAGGCCGGGCACCACGTGGCCGAGCACCGCGGCGCCGCCAGCGCTGTCGGCCTGAACATCGAGGAGGTTCGTCTGGCCGATGAAGTCGGCGACGAAACTGTCGGCCGGTCGGCGATAGATCTCGATCGGCGACGCCGCTTGGCGGATCTCGCCGCCGTTCATGACGACGACGGTGTCGGCCATGGTCATCGCTTCGCGCTGGTCGTGGGTGACGACGATGGTGGTGATGCCGAGCTTCTGCTGAAGCTGGCGCAGTTCCACCTGCATCGCCTCACGCAGCTTCGCATCGAGCGCCGAGAGCGGCTCGTCGAGCAGGAAGAGTTTCGGCGAGATCGACAAGGCGCGTGCGATCGCCACGCGCTGACGCTGGCCGCCCGAGAGCTTGGCGACGGGACGATCGGCGTAGCCGGAGAGATGGATCATCGCCAGAAGTTCGTCGACGCGCTTCTTCTGTTCTTCCTTGGCTTTCCCGCGGATGCGCAAGGGATAGGCGATGTTCTCGCCGACGGTCAGATGCGGAAACAGCGCCAGCGACTGGAACACCATGCCGAGATTGCGCTTGTGCGTCGGGACGCGGGTGATGTCCTCGCCGTCGAGCCGGATCGCGCCGTCCGTCGGCAGGTCGAGGCCGGCGATCATCCGGAGCAGCGTGGTCTTGCCGCAGCCGGAAGGTCCGAGCATGCAGACGAAGGTGCCGTGCGGCACGGTCAGGTCGACATTGTTGACGGCCCTGAAGGCTCCGAATTCCTTGACGACGTTTTGAAGGGCAAGTCCGGACATTGTTTCTCCGCGAGGATGGTCCCCTCCTGCTCATGGGAGGGTTCAGGCGGGAAGCGGCCGGCAGCCGCTCCCCGTCGTTGGGTTCAGTTCTTCCCTGAAGATCAAGGAAGGGCGTCGGTCAAGCTCAGCCGACGATCAGCTCGGTCCACTTCTGGTTCAGCCAATCCGATTTCGTCTGGTAGAGATCGTAGCGCGGAATGATCGGCTCGATGTCGGACGAAACGGATGCGAATTCCTTGTCGGTCAGATCCGTAACCTCGCGCTTGACGGTCGGCGACGTTCCGACCTTACGCGACAGCGTCGCCTGGATCGAGGGCTGGCACATGTAGTCGATGAAGATATGGGCCTCTTCCGACTTCTGCGAGGCGCGCGACAGCGCCCAGCAACCGGAATCCTGGATGCCGCCTTCCTTCGGGAAGGTCGAGCGCACCGGATGGCCGTCGGCGGCGGCAAGGCCGGTCACGTCATGATAATACTGGCCCATCGGGATTTCGCCCGACTTCAGCGACTGCTCGAACTGCGCTTCGTCGCGGTACCAGAGCCGGACGTTCGGCTTGACTTCGGCGAGCTTCTCGAACGCCTTCAACAGACCCTCTTCCGTATCGAGCGCGTTGGTGCCGCCCATGAAGGTCTTGGCCGTCACTTCGAGCAGGAACGAGTTGGAGACGAGCGCCAGCAGGCCGAGCTTGTCGGCGTTTGCCGGATCCCAGAAGGCGGACCAGGAGGTCGGCGCTTCCTTGTAGACGTCGGTGTTGGTCACCAGCGTGATGTACCAGGAGACCGCTCCGATGCCGGCGATGCGTCCGTCAGGATATTTGTTGACGAAACGATCGAGCAGGTTCGAGGCGTTCTTGATCTTGGCGGTGTCGATCGGCGTCCAGAGGTCCGTCGCCTGGCCTTTCAGCATCGCCACCTGCGACATCATCGAGACATCGGCCGGTGCCTGGCCGGCGCGAGCGGCCTGTTCGAGCTGGACGAGCCAGGCTTCACCGGTCGGCTCGGCGATCGATTCGATCGCGATACCGGTCGCCTTGGTGAATTCCGGGAAGATGTTCTTGTCGAAGGAATCCTTGAAGTAGCCGCCATAGACGCCGACCTTCAGCGACTTGTCCTGCGCCCTGAGGATCGACGGCATCGCCAGCATGGAGGCGCCGGCAAGACCGGCGCCGAGCAGCGTCCGCCGCTTGATGGAAGTGGTGATCATCATCAGTCTCCTTTGTTCCGGCGGTGATCCGCCTTGTTCCCTGTTCTGTTTGATTTCTTGCATATTTTCAGTCTCAGTGCGCGGGTGTTTTGCGCTCCAGCATCCGTGCATATTGCGTCAGCGGATAACACAGCACGAAGAAGATGACCGCGACCAGCCCATAGACCGTGAAAGGTTCGAAGGTCGCATTATTGATCGCATTGGCGGTTCTGAGAAGCTCCTCGAAGCCGATGATCGAGGTGAGCGCCGTGCTCTTGATCAACTGCACGAGGAACCCGACCGCCGCTGGCCGGGTGATGGCGAAGGCCTGCGGCAGGATGACGAGGCGCAGTTCCTGAAACCGGTGCAAACCGAGGCTCGCGCCGGCATCCCATTGGCCGCGCGGCAGTGCCTCCACCCCGCCGCGCCAGATCTCGGCGAGATAGGCACTGGCATACAAGGTGAGCCCGAGTGCCGCCGCCGTCCAGGGTTCGATGCGGAAGCCGAGCATCGGCAGACCGAAGAACATCAGGAAGAGCTGCATCAAAAGCGGCGTGCCCTGGAAGAGCGCGATGTAGCCGGAACCGAATCGGCGCAGCCACGGGCGTTCGGCGATGCGGGCCGCCAGGATGGCGAGTCCCACCGCGGCCCCGCCCACGAAGGCGACGATCGACAAAAGCACCGTCCAGCGTGTGGCGAAGATCAGGTTGCGCAGGATGTCCCAGAAGGTGAATTCGATCATGACACGCCGGCTCCGAGCACCTGCCGACCACCGGCAACGAAGAGCCGTCGCATCGCCATCGACAGGCCAAGATAGATCAGCGTGACGACGAAGTAGGTCTCGAAGGACCGGAAGGTGCGCGCCTGCAGAAGATCCGCCTCATGCGCAAGCTCCCGCACCGCGATCTGCGAGACAACGGCCGATTCCAGCATCATGATGATGACCTGGCTGGTGAGCGCCGGAAAGATCACCTTCAGCGCCTGCGGCAGGATGATCTTGACGAAGACCTGGCGCGGTTTGAGCCCGAGCGCGTAGGCCGCCTCGCTCTGCCCCTTCGGCACCGCGTCGAGCCCGGCGCCGACGATCTCCGTCGTGTAGGCCGCCATGTTGAGCGTCATAGCCAGGATCGCCGCGACGATCGGATCGAGCCGGATGCCGAGGCTCGGTAGGCCGAAAAAGATGAAGAACAATTGCACCAGGAACGGCGTGTTGCGGATGACTTCGACATAGACGGCCACCGCTTGGCGCAAGACGCCGTAGCGGCTGCGGCGGCCGGCGGCAAAGAGAATGCTGATCAGGACACCGAGCACCGTCGTGCAGGCAATCAGGAATACGGTCGTGGCCGCACCATGGGCGATCGCACCCGCGGCGTCCTTGAGCCAACCGAAGCTGAGGCCGTAACCCATTATCGCAACCTTCCTCAAGAGAGAAGCGGAGAGCGTTGCTCCCCGCCTCCATCAAGCTCTCTTAGTCCTTGAGGTTCTCGGGGTTGAGCGGCGTCTTCAGCCAGGCTTCGGAGCTCGCATTCAGCTTGCCGTCGGCCAGCATCTTGGCGACGACGTCATTGACCGCCTTCTTCAAGCCCTCTTCGTTCTTGTTGAGGCCGATATGTGACGGCGAGGTCAGGAGCTGGAACTTCTGCTCCGGCTTCAGGGCTTCCTGGCGGGCCAGCACCTGGGCGCCGACGTCGTTGCCGACGACCATCAGCTGGGTCTGGCCGGAGATGAAGGCCTGGATCACCGCATTGTAGTTGTCGAAACGCTGGATGTCGGCATTGGTGGGCGCCGCCTCGGTGAGCGAGGTATCCTCCAGCGTGCCGCGGTTGACCGCAATGGTCTTCTCCGCGAGGTCTTCCTTGCCGGCGACCTTGAGTTCCGCCGGACCGATGACGGCGATGTAATAAGGCGCGTAAGCGGCGGCGAAGTCGATCACCTCGGCGCGCTCCTTGGAAAAGCCGACGCTCATCAGAATGTCGACGCGCTTGTCGTTGAGATAGGGAATGCGGTTCTGGCCGGTGACGCTGACGAGGTTCAGCTTGACGCCGAGATCGTCGGCGATCCGCTGGGCCACGTCGACGTCGTAGCCCTTGATGCTCATGTCGGCGCTGGCCGAGGAGAAGGGCGGGAAGTCGGAGAAGATGCCGACATTGATCTGGCCGGCGGACTTGATGTCGGCGAGCGCATCGGCCTTGGCGATGCCGGCAGCAGCCCCCAGCATCAGGGCGGCGGCCAATGCTGTCTTCAGTTTTGTTTGGATCGTCATGGTTATTCCCCTACCCGGAAGCTTTGTGATTGTGATGTCTGGTGGTCGGCCGCCGTTTCCGGTCCGGCAGCCGACGAACCTTTTGCCAAGCCTCAGGCAGACCTGCCCGTGATCGCCGGGCTGAAGACCATGAGGCTCAGGATTTCGAAGAGCACCTGGGCGCCGGCATGGGCCGTGTTGGTGGTCGAGTCATACTGCGGCGCCACTTCGACGACGTCGCCGCCGACGAGGTTGATGCCCTTGAGGCCACGGATCAGTTCCAGCACTTCGCGGGTCGTAAGGCCGCCCACTTCCGGCGTGCCGGTGCCCGGCGCGAAGGACGGATCGAGGCTGTCGATATCGAAGGAGAGATAGGTCGGGCCGTCGCCGACGATCTTCTTCGCCTTTTCGATGATCGCGGGAATGCCGAGGCCGGTCACTTCTTCGGCGTGGATGACGGTCATGCCGGACTCGTAGGAGAACTCCCAGAGATATTCGGCCGAGCCGCGAATGCCGATCTGCACCACGCGGGTCGGGTCGAGCACACCGTCGAGCACCGCGTTGCGGAACGGGCCGCCGTGGTGGAACTTGGTCAGGTCGTAGGCGCCGCCGGTATCGCAGTGCGCATCGATGTGGATCATGCCGACCGGACGCTTCTTGCCGACTGCCTTCAGGATCGGATGCGTGATCGAGTGGTCACCGCCGACCGAGAGCGGCAGCACGCCGGCATCGACGATCTGGTTGATGCGCTTCTCGATATCCTCATGGCTGAGCTCCAGCCGGTAGCGGCTCTGGAACGGCACGTCGCCGATATCCGCGACGCGGAGTTCCTGCACCGGCGTGCAGCCGAGCACGTGGTTGTAGGGGCCGATACGCTCGATGGCACGCAGCGCCCGCGGTCCGAAACGCGAGCCCGGCCGGTTGGTGACGCCGAGATCCATGGGGATGCCGACGATCGCCACCTGCAGATTGCCGAAATCCGGGTTATCCGCATCAACAGGCATGTGCGGCGCGGTCAGGAAGGTCGGGATGCCGGAATAGGGCGCAAGGCGCGTGCCGCTCTTGTTGAAGATCTTGTCGGCAACCTTGCGGAAGGTCGGATCGAACAGTTCGCCGCCATGGCTCTCGCCGTATTTCGCCTTCAGTTCGGCAAGCTTGTTCTCGTCCCAAGCCATTGGTGCAGTCCTCCGTCATCCATAGCCCGGGCATGCGCTGAAAAGCGCCACAGATATCTCACTGCGGATGAAGCCGGTTCGTCCGGCGCGATCATGTTCCCCAGGCTTTTTCGCCTTCGTTGATGAATATTAGGCGGCAATTCCTCTGGAAAATCAATTGACATTGTTATAGCGTTTCGTGTGAGAAAAACTCACACAACCAAACCTCGCCGGAACCCGCCGCCTTGTCCAGCCGCCTGCCACCGCTCAACCCCTTGCGCGCCTTCGAAGCGACGGCGCGGCGGGGCTCCGTGTCGGCGGCTGCACGCGAACTGAACGTCACCCACGGCGCGATCAGCCATCAGATCCGCGCGCTGGAACTCTCGGTCAAGGCAGCCCTCTTCGAGCGCGGCGGCAAGCGGCTGAAGCTCACGCCACAGGGCGCATTGCTGCTGCCGGCGGTGACTCATGCCTTCGCCGAGATCGCCGCGGCGACCGCGGCAATGACGCGGCCGACGACGAGCGGTGAACTCCGGATAACCTGCGTCCCCGCTCTCCTTTCCTTCTGGCTGATCCCGCGGCTGCACCTCTTCACCGAGCAGTATCCGGACGTACGCTTGACGCTGATCGCCTCCAATGACGACGCCTATCTGCATTCGCCCGATGTCGACGTCTGCGTGATCTATGGCGACGGCAATTGGTCGGGCGCCTGGGCCAAGCTCTGGAGCCGGCTGGAACTGTTCCCGGTCGTCAGCCCGACGCTCCTCAACATGCGGCCGCTGCGTTCGGTGCGGGACCTGCGCGATCACGTGATGCTGCATGGCGACGATGGTCGCGAGTGGAACACCTGGCTCGCTGCGGCCGACGCCAGCGACCTGCAGCGCGGCCGGCAGCATTTCATGAGCGACGCGCGGCTCTCGACCGAAGCGGCGCTGCACAACCAGGGCGTGGCGCTCGGCGACACGATCACCGCCGGCAGCCTGATCGCGCGCGGCGAACTGATCGCGCCCTTCGACCTGACGGTGCCTGCCAACGACGCCTTCTTCGTCGCCTGCCGCAACGAAGTGTTGGCAGCCCCGATCGTGCGCATCTTCATCGACTGGATGTTCGCGGCGCTCGAAAACGACCCGATGCCCGAACTCCAGACCTCGGCACGCACAATTATTCGCAGCCGTACCTCGAAATCCGAGCCGGCAGATCGTAAATCGGGGACCGACGGCTTTCAGCCGGTCTCGGCGCCGAGCCGTGCCCGCCGCCCCGATCGCCCACAGAAACGTAGAGCCAAGGCCTAAGCGGGATGAGGAAAAGCGTATACGGTTTTCCGCCCGCATCCCGCTTGAAACTATCTAACGCAGGAACATCCGCCATGCCGCATTTCAACCCGCTCGTCGAAAAGCTCTCGCCGCCGCCCGTGCCCTCGGTGCTGGCCTGGGCGAAATCCTACGACGGCTCTCGTGGCCCGTTGATCGACCTGTCGCAGGCGGTGCCCGGCTACCCTGCCCATCCGAACATGCTGGCCTGGCTCGGCGAGGCGGCCGCCTCCACCGCCTATACCGGCTACGGCGCGATCGAGGGCGAAGCGGTACTGCGTGACGCCTATGCCGCCCATGTGGCAGCGCTCTACGGCGCGGCGGTCACGGCCGACAATATCCACGTCACCTCGGGCTGCAACCAGGCCTTCATCTGCGCGGCGATGGCGATCGCCGGCGCGGGCGATACGGTCCTGATGACCAACCCCTATTACTTCAACCAGGAAACGACGCTTTCGATGCTCGGCATCAACGTCGAACTCGTGCCCTGCGACGCCGGCGCCGGCTTCCTGCCCGAGGTCGATGCAATTGCCGCAGCGCTTCGCCCCGGCATCCGCGCACTCGCGCTGGTTTCGCCCAACAACCCGACCGGCGCTGTCTATCCCCCGGAACTGCTTGCCCGCATTCACGCGGCCTGCCGCGCCAAGGGCGTCTGGCTGATCCTCGACGAGACCTATCGCGACTTCCTGCCTGATGCCTCTGCCGCGCCGCATGGCCTGCTTGCGGGCGAAGGCTGGCAGGAGAGCTTCATCGGCCTCTACAGCTTCTCCAAGTCCTTCTGCATCCCGGGTCATCGCCTGGGCGCGATCACCGCCGGCCCGGCCGTGATCGAACAGGTGGCGAAGATCATGGACAACCTGCAGATCTGCGCGCCGCGCTCCGCCCAGGCCGCCGTTGCCAAAGCAATTCCGGCGCTTGCCGACTGGCGCCAGACGAACCGCGCCGAGATCGCCGCCCGCGCCGACGCACTGAGGGAGGTGATGGGCCGCCTGCCGAAGTGGAAGCTGCAGGCGGTCGGCGCCTATTTCGCCTATGTCCGCCACCCCTTCCCGGATATCGATTCCCAGTTCATCGCGGAGAAGCTCGCAAAGCTCGCCGGCGTCGTCTGCCTGCCGGGCGACTATTTCGGCGAAGGCCAGGAAAACTACCTGCGCTTCGCCTTCGCCAATGCGGATGCCGAAACGATCCGCAAGCTCGAAGAGCGGCTGGCGAACTTCACGCCGCCGGGCCTTTAAGACTTTGAGGTAGCCCAATTCCGGACGGAAAACCGTTTCACACTTTTTCTGGAATTGCTCTGAAGAAAGCGCGCGGCGTTATCCTCGCCGCGCGATCAGGATGCCGAGAAGGACGATCGCCCCGCCGATCGCCTGCATCAGCCCGACCGGCTCGGCAAGCAGGATCCAGGCCAGGATCGCCGCCACGACCGGCTGCAAGAGCAGGGTCAGCGACGAAAAGGCGGGCGGCAAATAGGCGAGCGCATAGGTGATCGCCACCTGCCCGCCGGCATGGCTGACGAAGGCGAGGCCGAAGAGCATCGCCCAGCCGAAGGCGGTCGGCGGCAAAAGCGACGGCTCGAAGAGCACTGCCATCGGCAGCATGCAGATCGCCGCCGAGGCCGTACTCCAGATCATGATGCGCACAGTGCTGAACAGGCTGCGCAGCCGGCCGATCGCCAGGATATAGCCGGCATAGAACATGGCCGCGACGACGGCGATGCCGTCGCCCAGTAGATTACCCTCGCCGAGCGCCATCGGCCCGCCCTTGAGGATCACCACGCCCGCGACTGCCGTTGTGAGGCCGATCGCAAAAATGGCGCTGATCCGCGCGCGAAACAGCAGCCAACTCGCAAGCGTCACAAAAACGGAGATTGGCGAGAAGCGTGGCGTTGGCGACGGATGTCTTGGTCAGCGCATAGTGCCAGGCGCCGAGATCGATCGCGAGAAATACGCCGGGCAGGATCAAGAGCGCATATTCCGACAGCTTTTCCGGTCGCCGCCCGCCAGCACCCTCAGGACGGAACCAGGTCCAGGCGAGCAGCGGGATCAAGGCCAGCGCGACGCGCCAGAAGGCGGTCGCCAGCGGCCCCACCTCCGACAGCCGCACGAAGATTGGCGAGCCACCGATCGCAGCGCCGCCGATGAGGAATGCCGCCATGGCGACGCGATTGTGGGCGGAGGAATGATGTGCGTGGGTCACGGGAGGCATCCGGAAAGGAGCGTCGTCTGAGGCGGGCAGATGCAGGCAGCCAGCGACAGTCCTTGTGCGTCGAGGCCTGAAAGAAAAACGGCCGCCGCGGGTTGCGACGGCCGCCTTTCAAGGGGCGTTATGCCTTGCTCAGGTGGCGTCCGGAACGTGGATGGTCTTCACTTCGAGGAAGTCCTCGAGCCCGAAGATACCGCCTTCGCGGCCATTGCCCGACTGCTTGTAGCCACCGAACGGGCTGCCATAACGGTGCGGCCCGCCGTTGATGTGCACCATGCCGGCGCGCAGGCGCGCGGCGACGCGCTCCGCGCGCTTCGGGTCGCCCGTCTGCACATAGGCAGCAAGACCGTAGTTGGTGTCGTTGGCGATCGCGATCGCTTCCTCCTCGGTGTCGAAGGGAATGATCGCAAGCACCGGACCGAAAACCTCTTCGCGAGCGATGCGCATGTCGTTGTTGACGTCGGCAAAAATCGTCGGCTTGACGAAGTAACCGGTCTCGAAGCCTTCGGGCTTGCCGGCACCGCCGACGAGAAGACGCGCACCTTCGGCGATACCCGCCTCGATCAGCGCCTGCACCCGGCCGAACTGGATATGGCTGACGAGCGGGCCGATATGGCTGCCTTCCTTGGTCGGATCGCCCACCTTCGCCTCTTTGCCGACGCGCTTGGCGATCTCGACCACCTTGTCGTAGACGCTGCGCTCCACCAGCATGCGGGTCGGGGCATCGCAGGACTGGCCGGAATTGTTGAAGCATTCCAGCACGCTGCCGGTGACGCGATCTTCGAGATCGGCATCGGCAAAGACGATGTTCGGCGACTTGCCGCCAAGCTCGAGCGTCACGCGCTTGACGGTCTCGGCCGCATCCTTGCTGACGGCGATGCCGGCGCGGGTCGAGCCGGTGAACGACATCATGTCGATGTCGGGATGCTTCGACAGTGCGGCACCGGCATGGATGCCGTCGCCATTGACGAGGTTGAAGACACCGGCCGGGAAGCCCGCCTCATGCACCATCTCCGCATAGAGCATGGCGTTCAGCGGCGTGAATTCGCTCGGCTTCAGGATGCAGGTCGAGCCGGTCGCCAGCGCCGGCACCACCTTCAGGGCGATCTGGTTGATCGGCCAGTTCCAGGGTGTGATCAGCCCGCAGACACCGATCGGCTCGCGCAGGATCACGTCGCCGTTCGGCAGCCGGTCGCGGGTCTTCAGACGCTTCAGCGCGTCGATGAAGCCCTGGAGGTGACCGACGCCGACATCGGCCTGCTGCTCGCGGGTCATAGTCTTCGGCGCACCGAGTTCCATGGTGATCGTGTCGACCATCTCGTCGTAGCGGCGCTTGTAGACGGCGAGCAGTTTTTCGAGCAGCGCCAGCCGCTCCTCGACGCTTGTTTGGCTATAGGCTGCAAAGGCCTTCTTGGCGGCGGCTACCGCGCGATCGATATCCTCGGCGGTGCCCATCGAGATCACCGCAACAGGCTTTTCAGTCGCGGGGTTCAAGACCTCCAGGTCGTTGGCAACGACCGGATCCACCCAGGCGCCGTTGATGTAGAACTTGCGTTTGTCGAGCATTCGCTCCTCCTTCCCGTCAGTTTGTCTTTTGTTTTTCAGCAAGCCAGTCGCGGATCAGCGCTCTGTAGCGCTCGCCGGAAAAGCTCGGAAAATGTCCGCCGTGAACGATACGTGCGGGGATCGTAAGCAGGCGTTCCATCGACGCCAGATAGTCGCCGGCATTGGAATGATAGGTGTCCTCGATCAGCGGCCCATCGTAGAGGATATCGCCGGAGAACAGGATACCGGTCTTCGCCTCGAAAAGCGCAATACCGCCGGGCGAATGGCCGGGCGTGTGGATGACCTCGAAGACCCGGTCGCCGAGATCGATGTGGTCGCCATCTTCCAAGAGCCGCGTCGCCGGCGCCGCCTTTACCGCATAGGTGGTGGAAGCATAGGGTTCGGGCGGCAGCGCGTCGAAGATCTCGTCGGCGACATAGGGATCGGCGAGCGTATTCTTGCGCGTCGGGTGCGCCAGAAGATCCGCCTCGGCAGCATGCACACAGCGGCAGTCGAATTCGTGATGGCAGCCGATGTGATCGAAATGGGTGTGACTGGCGACGGCGGTCAGGGCACGCTCGGTGACGAGCGGCACCCATTCTCTGAGCGACACGACGCCCATGCCGCTATCGACGAGCATGTCGCGGTCGCGGCCGCGCACATGCCAGATGTTGCAGCGATAGAATTCCTGGATATAGGGCTCGTCGATGGCGGTGACATCGTCGTCGAGCCGTCTCACCCGGTACCAGTCCTGAGGGGCAATTCTCCGCATCGCGCTACGCATGTCCTGTGGCGGGCAAGGCTACGACGTCGGCGGCGCGCACGGCAAGCGGCACGATCTCACCCTCGCGCACGCTTGCCGATTGCGGCAGATGAGCGACTAGGGCTCGGGTATCCGTGGCGCATGGCTGCAGATGGCAGCGATAATGCGTGCCGAAGAAGGCGCTGCCCGCAACGCGCGCTTCGCCGAGCGTCACGGTCGGCCCTTCCGCCCGATCGTCAGCGCGGAAATGCTCCGGACGGATGGTGAGCGTGATGCGGTCGCCGGCCTTCGGCGCGGATGCAGTGAAATTATCAGCCGGAAGCGCCAGGCTGCCGAGCGCGGTTTCGACCTTGGCGGAACTCGCATCCGCCGCCGCGACGCGCCCCGAAACGAAATTGACCTCGCCCATGAATCCCGCCGAAAACAGCGAGCGCGGCCGCATGTAGATCTGCGACGGCGGACCGAAATCCTCGATCCGCCCCTGGTTCATCACCACGATGCGGTCGGCGATCGCCATCGCCTCTTCCTGGTCGTGAGTGACGTGCACGAAGGTCGTGCCGACGCGCTTCTGGATCGCCTTCAGCTCGTCCTGCATCTGGCGGCGGAGTTTCAGGTCCAGCGCGCCGAGCGGCTCGTCGAGAAGCAGCACGTCGGGATCGACGGCAAGCGCGCGGGCAAGCGCCACGCGCTGGCGCTGACCGCCGGAAAGCTCGTGCGGCCTCTTGCCGGCGGACGCCTTCAGCCCGACGAGATCGAGGAAACCGAGCGCCTTCTCGTCACGCTCGGCCCTGGCAAGGCCGCGCATCCTGAGCCCGAAGCCGACATTGTCGACGAGGCGCATATGCGGAAACAGCGCATAGTCCTGGAACATCGTCGTCGTCGGGCGCTTCGACGGAACAACGTAGGTCATGTCCTGCCCGCCGATCGTTACGCGACCGGAAGTCGGCGACAGGAAGCCGCCGAGGATCGAGAGCAACGTGGTCTTGCCGCAGCCGGAAGGTCCGAGCAGCACGATGAATTCGCCGGCGCGGATATCGAGCGAGACCGCGTCGAGGGCCGTGAAGGCACCGAAGATCTTGCTGACGGTTTCGATCGAGACGGGAGCGGTCATGACTTTTTCGTCCTTCCGAACAGGGAAAGCTCGAGGATGAGCAGCACGGCCACCGAGGCTAGAAACACCAGCGAGCCGATGGCATTGGTCTTGGGGTTGAGGCCGGAGCGTAGCATGCTCCAGATCTCAACCGGCAGAGTCACGTCGAAGCGCGACAGCAGGAAGGCGATGATGAACTCGTCCCAGCTGAAGGTGACGGAGAGGAAGAAGGCGGCGAGGATCGAGGGCATCAGCATCGGCGCGGTCACCAGCGCCATCACCTTGAAATCGCTGGCGCCGAGGTCGCGCGCCGCCCGCTCGATATTGATGTGATGATCGCCCATCGAAGCATAGATGATGGCAAAGCAGAGCGGCAGGTTGATCACTACATGGCCGATGCCGACCGTCATCAGCGACAGCGGGATATGGAGCGCGTTCATGAGCGACAGCAGGCCGAGCGCGATGATCAGGTAGCTGACCGTCATCGGCGCGATCAGCAGTCCCCGCTGCAGCGCCGAGCCCGGCAGCTTGTAGCGCGCCAGCGCATAGGCGGCAAGGAAGCCGAGCAGTACCGAGATGACGGAGGAGACGAGCGCGACGATGAGCGAATTGCCGAGTGCTGCCATCAGCTTGCGGTCGACGAAGACCGCCTCGTACCATTGCGGCGAGAACCCATTGAAGGGCGGCACCGGCAGGCGGCCATCCTGGAAGGAGAAGAGCACCAGCACGGCGACCGGCAGGAAGATGAAGGCGTAGACGAGGACGAGGTAGGTCCAGGAGAGAACGTTTGCGAAGATCCGGCGCAGCATCGTCAGGCCCTCTCGATCTTCAGCCAGCGGGCGCAGGCCACGTAGGCGAAGGTGACGGCCAGCATCAGCACGATCGACAATGCGGCAGCCATCGGGAAATCCGCCCGGCGCCCGAGCTGCAGCATGATGATCTGCGGCAGCACCAGCTCGTTGTTGCCGCCGAGGATCTGTGGCGTGACGTAGTCGCCAATGCAGAGCACGAAGGTGAGGAAGGCGCCTGTCATGATGCCGGGGAGCGTCAGCGGCAGCACCACGTGCCAGAAGGTCTGGAAGGCATTGGCGCCGAGATCGGCGGCCGCGCGGCGGTAGTTCGGCGATAGCTGGATCAGGTTGGAATAGATCGTCAGCGTCAAGAGCATGACGAAGAAATGCACGAAACCGATAACCGTCGCCGTGCGGGTACTGGCCAGCTCCAGCGGCTCGGAAATCAGCCCGATGCTCATGAACATCTGGTTAATGACGCCGTTCTTCGACAAGACCAGCAGCCAGGAATAGGAGCGCACCACATAGGAGGTCCAGAACGGCAGGATCGCCAGGATCAGTGCCAGGCGCTGCAGCCGCTTCGGCACGCGCTCGGCGATGATCCAGGCCAGCGGATAGGCGAGCAGCACCGAAATCACGGTGACGATCACGGTGATTTCGAGCGAATTGACGAGCCCTTGGAACAACGCGTTCTCGGAGAAGAAACGCACGTAGTTGTCGAAGTTCCAGATGCGGACGAGATCCCGCCCTTCCCGCTTCCAGAGGCTCATGGCAGCCATGAAGGCAAAAGGCACGACGAAGAAGGCCAAGGTCCACAAAAGCGCCGGCGCGACGAAGCCCCAAGCCTTGCGTCGGTCCGCGTCTTCGAGCGCTGTCGCTGATCTCAAGGTTCCGGCGTCTGCCATGGCTATCCCGGGCTCAAGGGTTGCGGGCATGATTTGCCCCCGCGCCGCCGCAGCGGCTCACAACGAAGATCAGGCGGGCGCGGCGTTAATCGCGCCCGCATCCATGATTACTGCTGCAGCATTTCGGTCCAGGCATCCTGGAACTGCTGGTCGAGTTCGGCCGACGGGATCGGGTAAAGCTGCGTCTTCTTCAGATATTCCGCCTGCTGGTCGAAGCGCAGCGCCGCCTTCTGCTGGTCGGTGAGGTGCTCGTCCGCCCTGGCATTGGCCGGCATCGCCCAGTAGCAGGAAGAGGTGGCAAGCCGTGCCTGGCCCTCGGGGCTCAGGATGTACTGCACGAATTTCAGCGCCAGGTCCTGCTTGGTCGAATCCTTCATCACGCCGATCGACTGCGCCCAGCGTACCGCGCCCTGTTCGGGAATGGTCCAGTCGAGGCTCGGCTTGTCGGCGGAGAGAACGGCGGTGATCCACTCGCCGCCGCCGACGAGAATGTCGACCTCGCCGGTCGCAAGCGCCGTCTGCGAGGAGACGACGTCGCTCACCTGCTTCGACACGGCGCGCATCGCCGCCAGCTTTTCCTTGATCGCCGGCATGTCCGCTTCGCTGAGTTCGGCGGTCTTCTTGCCGAGCCCGAGGCCGACGAGACCGATCATCGGCAGGTAATAATCATAGAGCGCGATGCGGCCCTTGTACTTGTCCGACCAGATGATCGACAGGTCCTGCATGTCCTTCGGGTCGACCTTGGTCTTGTCGTAGGAAATCGTGTTGTAGCCGAACTTCTCGGTGACGGCGTAGATCTTGCCGTCCTTGGTGTTGTTCGCCTCCATGCGCACTTCCGGGAAGATGTCGGCGGTCGGCAGCCCATCTGCCGGCATTTCGGCGAGCAGGTCGAGGTCGATAGCACGATGAACGTCGACGCCATCGATGACGAGCACATCCCAGTCGCCCGGCTGCGATTGGTCGAGGATCGAGAGCCCCGCCCCGGTGCCCTCATAGACCTTGACGTTCACCTTGACGTCGTTGGCCTTCTCGAATGGTTCCAGCAGTACCGGATCGGTGTGGTCGCACCAGACGAGCGCGTTGAGCTCTTCCTGGGCAAAAGCCGGCGCGGGCGCTGCGGCCGTCGACAGCGCGGCGATGGCGATGGCCGCCGTGGAGGAGAAAAAACGGCGCAGGCGCGCACCGTCACGAACTGACTGCATCATGCTGTTGCCCTCTTGTTTTGACGCTCGTTCCGGCGTCTTCAAAAAAAGATTGAATGAATTCATTTTTTAAGTCAATCTCAATTTTGAACCAATTCATAATTCGGGGAAACATCAGATGACGGGACTGCGCGCACGGCAAAAGGCCGATCGGAACCGGCGTATTCTCGACGCCGCCGCCGCGCTTTTTCGCGAGGTCGGCTATGACAGCGCGCGCATCGAGGACATTGCCGAGCGCGCCGAGATCTCGGTCGGAACCTTCTACAACTACTATGAAAACAAGGGCGACATCCTGCTCGCCACCGTGTCGATGGAAGTCGAGGAAGTGCTTGCCGCGGGTCGCTCGATCGTCGACAATCCGCCCGCCTCCGTCATGGGCGCGCTCGATGCGCTGATCGGCGAATATTACGACCACTCGCTCTATTATCTCAGCAAGGAGATGTGGCGCACGGCCATGGCGATCGCCATCCAGCAGCCGGAAAGCCCGTTCAGCAAACGCTACACCGAACTCGATCGCCGGCTCTGCGAACAGATCTCGACCCTCATCCTCAAGCTGAAGGCCAAAGGAGTCGTCGCCATTGATGTCGATGTCGAAGCGGTCGGCGAGATGTTCTTCAACAATCTCAACATGATGTTCACTGAGTTCGCCAAGCGCGAGACGATGTCGCTCGACGACCTGAAGGCGCGCGTTTCCCGTCAGAACCGGCCGCTGGCGACGCTGATCGCCGCACGCTGAGCCCGCTCGCCTCACGAGAACACGAACCGGAGCGAACCTCGCTCCGCGGAAAAACAAAGGGAATCGGATGCAAGATCTCGAACAGTCGGTGCTCGCCGCCGCCGACGGGCTGGTTGCCGCCTTTGCGCAGCACGACCGTGTCGCCTATTTCTCAGCCTTCGCGCCCAACGCCACCTTCATCTTCCACACACTCAACCGGCCACTCTTGAGCCGGGCGGAATACGAGGCGGAATGGTCGCTTTGGGAGAAGCGGGATGGTTTTCGCGTGCGCGCCTGCCGGTCGAGCGAGCGGCATGTCCAGGTGATCGGCAATGTCGCAGTCTTCACGCACCGCGTCGACACCGAGCTGGAGTTCAATGGCAAGCCCGCGACCGCCGACGAGCGGGAAACGATCGTGTTCCAACGGGAATCTTCAGGCGAATGGATTGCCGTGCACGAGCATCTGTCGCGGCTCGGCTGATAACGGCGGGAGATCAGATGGCGCCAAAGACAATGGCGCTGACAAAGGAAAAGGCGGCAAGGATGGCGATCGCGTGCGGAACTAGGTGGACAAGCGGCCGGCGCTGAGGTGCGGTTGCATAAAGCGTGTATCGGGACTGGACCATCGGTTTAGCAGCGTTCATCGCGTCTCTCCGTTCATGCGCGGGCCAGCGCCCATCGACTGTCTTGTTCTCCTATATTCTCCATTGAGTTTGTAGATATTATTTTCCGCAATTGGCGCAAACCGTAAAAAAATCGGTTCGACACCGGCGCCTTCAATGCCGGTTGCGCTTGCGCTCCTGCAGATGTTTCGACCAGGTCTCGCTGAACCACGGGGTCAACAGCGAAACGTCGGAGGCACGATGCGAGCGCGTCAGCGCGCTGTCCGTCTCGACGCAGGTCCAGACGGTGAAGGCCGTCAGCTCATGCTTGCCGAAAGTCTGGATCAGCGGAATATCCGCCGCGTCGCGCCCGCGGGCCACCGCAATGCGCCCCGCCCGCCGCTGGTTGTTCTTGGCGTCGAACGTATGCCACCGGTCACTGAGAAAGACCTCGAACCAGGCGTTGAAGTCCATCGGCGCCGGATTGTCGCTCTCCGGGATATCGGCCATGTAGCCGTTCACATAGCGCGCCGGCATGTTCATGCAGCGGCAGAAGGTTATCGCCAGATGCGCATAGTCGCGGCTGACGCCAAGGCGATCCTCATGGGCTTCGAGCGCCGTTCGCATTGCCTGCGCATAGCCGTAACTGAACACGAGCCGCTCATGCACATAGTCGCAAATCGCCTGGACGCGCTGCCAGCCCGGCGGCACGTCGCCAAACAGCCGCCAGGCGAGCGCGCCAAGCCGGTCCGTTTCGCAATAGCGGCTCGCCGCGAGATAGGGCAGCCACGCTGCCGGCAGATTTTCGACCGGCACCGCCTCGGCCAGCGGATCGGAGGCATCGAGCCTGCCATCGTCCTCGATGACTGCATCATAGGACAGCTTGAAGTCGCCTTCAGGCACCGTCATCCGCAGACAATTGTTGCCATGCGGATCAGTGATCTGCTCCATCTTCACCAGCGGTGAAGACACCGGGCCATGTTCGCGGCGAAGGGTCCGTCGCCGCTCGGGCACTACGGAAAGATAGGTCATCATCGGAGTCGGTTGCGGACAGCGTATGCCGATCTCATAGCCAAAGCGCACGAACATCTGAGACCTCCCAGGATCAACCGGGAGTCAAATGCTCCCCGCCTGCCTTGCCCGCGGGAATGCGGGCCCTCCTTGGTATCCGTTGGCATGCGGTCACTCCCAAGGACTGGCCACATGCCAAAGATGCAACGGGCCCATCCAGCCGACGGGCCGATGCCCTACAGCGACGCGCGTCTTCTCAGACGCGCAAAGGTCGCTGTAGCACTTTGAATCGCTGCATGTTTCTCTCCTTAAATCGGCGACGATTTAAGGAAACATGCAGTAGAGGCTTGATAGTAGCGCAACGACCGGCGACGCGAAATTGCGCTCCGCGGGAAATCGACTGTCCGACTCGCGCGCAAAGGGCGCGCCTTCCTGGCAAGCCACTCCTTCGCGGGGCGTCGGTCTTTCGCCTTACAATCCGACCGCATCCTTGAACTGGTACCACCAGGAACCGATCGTCGAATATTGCGCGCGGAACATCCGCCCGCCCGGGAATGGATACCAGGGCAGTTTCGCGAAGACGTCGTAGCGCGTGGTGTCGCCATCGATCGCCTCGGCGAGCGTGCGGCCGAAAAGGTGCGAACCGGTGACGCCGTGGCCACTGTAGCCGTGGGCGAAGTAGGTATTGGAGCCGATCCGGCCCATCTGCGGCACGCGGGTGAAGGAGAGCGCGAAGTTGCCGCTCCAGGCATAGTCGATCTTCACGCCCTTGAGCTCTGGGAACACCTTTTCGAGATTGGGTTTGAGCTTCGCAACCACATCGGCCGGATCGGTGCCGCCATAGACGGTGCCGCCGCCGAAGATCATCCGCTTGTCGGCAGAGAGGCGGAAATAATCGAGGATGTAACGCACGTCCTCGACGCACATGTCGCTCGGAATCAGCGCGTGCGCCAGTTCCTCGCCGAGCGGCGCCGTCGTGATTATCTGCGTCGAGACCGGCATAACCCGCGAGACGAGCTTCGGCACCGCGTCGCCGAGATAGGCATTGCCGCAAAGCACGACGATGCGCGCCGAAACCTCGCCGTTCTGAGTGTAGACGGTCGGCCGAGACGCCTCGTGGTCGACCCGCGTCACCGGCGACTGTTCATAGATGGTCCCGCCGATGCTTTCGAATGCGCGCGCCTCGCCGAGCACGAGATTGAGCGGATGCATGTGGCCGCCGGTCGTATCGAGCATGCCGCCGCAATAGGCATCCGATTTGACGAGCTTGCGGAGCGCTTCGCGGTCGAGAAGCTGGTGGTCGTCCATGCCGTATTTGCGCCAGAGCGCCTGCTTGGCTTCGAGCTCCTTCATATGCGCAGGCGTATAGGCGGCATAGATGTTGCCCGGCTTCAGGTCGCAGTCGATCTGATACTGGCTGACGAGGCGGCGGATGATCTTGCCGCCCTCCTGCACCAGCCCGCCGATGAAGCGCGCCGCATCCTCGCCGTAGCGGCGCTGGATGGTCGACAGGCTGGCGTTGAGGCCGTTGACGACCTGGCCGCCATTGCGGCCCGACGCCCCCCAGCCGACCTGCGCGCCCTCGACGACGACGACCTTGTAGCCCTTCTCGGCAAGATGGATCGCCGTCGACAGGCCGGAATAACCGGCACCGACGACGCAGATGTCGGTCTCGACGCGACCCTTAAGCCGGACCGGTGTGCGGATGATATTGCGGGAAGCGGCGTAGTAGCTGGTCGGATAGCTGCCGTCGCCGGCATAGGATTTCTGTTTGGTAAGCATCAGACGATTTCCAGATAGGCGCTGAATTCGTAATCCGTGACCTGCTCGGCAAAGCCGGCGATCTCCTGGCGCTTGCAGGCGATCAGCATCGAGCGCAGCACGGGGTCGAAGATCTCGGCGGCAATCGGTCCTGCCTCGAAGGTATCGACCGCTTGCCCCCAATCGGCGGGAATTTTGGACAGTTTCTCCGCTGAATAGGCGCGCCCCGAAACCGGCGCCGGCGGCTTCCACTTGTTGCGGATGCCGACGAGTGCGGCGCCGAGGATCGCGGCGATAACGAGATAGGGATTGGCATCCGCGCCGGCGACACGATGTTCGATACGGCGCGCATTGGGGTTGCCGCCGGGAATGCGGATCGCCGATGTGCGGTTCTCGTATCCCCAGCAGACGGCCGTGGGCGCATGCGTGTCGGGCCTCAGCCGCCGATAGGAATTGAAATGCGGCGCAAAAAGCAGGGTCGTCTCTGCCATGCCGCGCAAGAGGCCGGCAACGGCGTGCTTCAGCACCGGCGAACCTTCGTCGCTGCCGTCGTTGAAGACGTTGTTGCCCTCCTCGTCGAGCAGGCTGAAATGGATGTGCATGCCGTTGCCCGAACGCGTGCCGTAAGGTTTCGCCATGAAGGTGGCGGCAAGCCCGTGCTTGCGCGCCACACCCTTGACGATGCGCTTGAAGAAAATGGCGTCGTCGGCCGCCTTCAGCGGATCGTCGGTGTGCAACAGGTTGATCTCGAACTGGCCGATGCCGTTCTCGGCGATCGCTGCGTCCGCCGGTACGTTCTGCCGGGCGCACTCCTTGTAGACGTCGGAGAAGAACTCACCGAAATCGTCGAGCTCGTCGATCGAGAGGATCGCGTCGGAATCGAGCCGCTTGCCGGTATAGGGCGAGATCGGCGGCACCGCGCTGTCCGGCTCCGGATCGATCAGGTAGAACTCCAACTCGGTCGCAACGACGGGGCGCAGGCCGAGTTCCTGATATTCGCGCACGACCGCCGCCAGCGCCTGGCGCGGATCGGCAAGGAACGGCTTGCCGTCCTCGAGCTGTAGCCAGAGCGGCACCAGCGCGCTCGGCCGCGAGGTCCAGTTGACCGGCAGCGCTCCGCGGCCGGTGACGCCGCAGATGCCGTCGCGGTCGCCGCTCGCAAACACCTGCTCGCTGTTGATGATGTCCTCACCCCAGACGTCGACGCCAACGATCGAGAGCGGCATGCGGATGCCGCCGCCCAAGACCTTCGCCGCCTGCTCCACGGGAACGCGTTTGCCGCGCATGATGCCGTTGAGGTCGCAGACGACGGCTTGAATGCTCTCGATCGGCCCGTTCTGCTCGAGCCATGCCTTGAATGCGCTGGGGTCTTCCGCGTCGAGCGACATATCGCAAATCTCTTTTTGTGATCACATTTTCAGAAAGTTGACATAGTTCAGGAGTTGGAGTCAAGCATGAGCAATGCTATCAGGCGTGTGACGTAGAGCGAGGCGTCGGCAAGTGTATGCGGCTCTCCGCTCGCATCCCGCTCCCACCGTGTACTAGGCAGAAGGACATGCACACTTGAAACCCCTTGTTTTGCCGCCACTTGCGCGACCCGACGGCATGACCACGCACGACTACGCCTTCAACCGGTTGCGCCAGGCGATCATGGTTGGCGCCTTCCGGCCCGGCACTTCTGTCACCATCCGCGGCCTTGCCGAAGCGCTCGAAAGCAGCCCGACGCCCGTGCGCGAGGCGCTGCGCCAGTTGACCTCGATCGGCGCGCTGCAGTTCCTGGAAAACCGCCGCATCGTCGTGCCGCACATTACGCCCGCCCGGTTCGAGGAGTTGATCTCGCTGCGCATCGCGCTCGAAAGCCATGCGGCCCGCCGGGCCGTCGCCCATCTTTCCGAGCGCCAGATCGAAAATATCACGGCAATCGACGACAGTATCGAGACGGAAATCCGCAGGGGCGACAAGGTGGCCGCACTGATCGCCAACCAGGCATTTCACCGCAAGATCTACACGGCCAACCCCGATCCGGTCGCCATGCCGCTGATCGAAAGCGTCTGGCTGCAGCTTGGCCCCATCCTCGGGATTGCCATGGAACACGTCACCGAACTCTATGTGGTGGACCGGCATCGTGAAGCGATCGAGGCACTTCGGCGGCGCGACGAAGAGGCCGTCGCCGATGCGATCGCTGCCGATATCAGGGAGGGCATCGGCGGCTTTGACCAGCAGGCGGTCGCGCGTCTCCTGCGATTGGCCGCCTGACCTGCCGCCGGCACCGCAGATCCACAAATTTTAGTGTGACTAAAATTCTATATTGACAATGCCGGAGCACGGCACCAAAGTCTTGCAAATACAAATGCATAGCGCCGGGAAGCGATCAGCTTTCCGAGCCTGTGCGCGTGCATTCGAGGGGGAGGAGACCGCTTGAAGAGCCAGAGATCCGTATCCCGGGGCAACACCTGCACCGGCCTCGAGCATTCCTCATAGACACACTTCGCGCCGAACCGGTCGGCGCTGTCCTCCACCCGTCCGTCGGCCAGCGACGTGAATGACGTTCGGCATCCCATTGCCTCCAACAAGACAGGAAACCCCATGACGGAACTCACCAAGGCCCGTTTTGCCGCGCTCCGCCGCAAGATGGCCGAAAACGATGTCGGTCTCATCGCATTGGCGCCCGGATCGCACATGGATTGGCTGATCGGCTACCATCCGCATCCGGACGAGCGGCCCTGCCTGCTGTTGATCGGCCCGGAAAGGGAGGCTTTCCTGATGCCGGCGCTCAACGCCGAAGGCACACGCGAACACACCGACATCGCTTTCCACAACTGGGCCGATGACGAGGGCCCGGCCGCTGCCCTGACGGCGGCGCTCGCCGATATCGGTGCCGAAAAGCCCGGCCGCGTCGTGCTCGACGAAACCATGCGTGCCGATTTCGCGCTGCTGCTGATCGATGCCCTGCCGGAAGATACCGCCCGCGAGTTCACGCCGGCAACGCTTGGCAGCCTTCGCATGCGCAAGGACAAAACCGAATACGAACTCCTGAAGATGAACGCCGGCATCGCCGACCGCGCCATGCAGGCGGCGTTTTCCAAGATCCGTCCCGGCATGACCGAGAAGGAACTGGCAGCCGAAATCCGCGGGCATTTCTCCTCCGAAGGCGCGGCACCGGCCTTCTGGATCGTCGGCGCCGGCGGCAACGGCGCTTTCCCGCATCACTCGGCAAGCGAGCGGGTGATCGAGGAAGGCGATGCCGTCGTGATCGATATCGGCGGCCGCAAGCAGGGCTTCCCGAGCGACATCACCCGCATGGCGATCGTCGGCCGCGCGCCCGAGGGGTACGGCCAGATCCACACCATCGTCGAAAAGGCCGTGCAGGCGGCAATGAAAGCCGCGCGCCCCGGCGTGCTCGCCAAGGACGTGGATGCTGCGGCCCGCAAGGTGATCAGCGATGCGGGCTATGGCGAATACTTCGTGCACCGCACCGGTCACGGCATGGGCATCGACGGCCATGAGCCGCCCTACATCACCGCAACCTCGGAAACCGTGCTGGAAGAGGGCATGGTCTTCTCGATCGAGCCCGGCATCTACCTGCCCGGCCGCTTCGGCATCCGCCTCGAGGATATCGTCATCCTGCGCGAAGACGGGCCGGAGGTTCTTTCCTCGCTCTCCCGCGACGTGCACGTCGCCAAGGTCTAAGGCTCTTCCAGGAAAAGTGTGAAACGGTTTTCCGTCGGAATCGCGACTTTTCGGAACACGGAATGAGCTGACGAAATTCGCGGCGCCTTCGGGCGCCGCTCTTCTTTGCCCTATTCCCCTGCCGGCCTGGCTACTGGGTCGGTCGCTTGCGCGGCTTCGGCATCGCGCTTCCGGCACCCTCCTTGCCGCGGCGAGGACCATAGACTGGCTCCCGCTGCTCGACCGGCGGCCATATCCAGTAATGGCCATAGGGCTTGCGCTGGATTCCCTCGTAATACTCGCCCTTTCTGGTGCGCATCTGTGCTTCGGCCTCGCCCGCGATCGTCACCACGATGAAGAACGCGCCGAACACGGCTGCAATCACGAACCAACATTCCGATTTCATCATCACCAGCTCCTTACCTCCATGTCTACGCCGGGAGCGGGCGCGGTCAACACCTGCGCGTCTATCAGTTCCCGCTTGACGACCACCGCCGCCGTGATCATAGTGCTCAGATGTCAGACCAATTTGGCCTCTGGGAGGAAGCCGAATGAGTGAACCGGCAAGAGCGGCGCTGATGCCCCTGCCCCCGGCCGACCGGGCCCAGCAGGTCATTGCTGCGTTGGCTGACTACATCGAACAATCGGGCCTGAAACCCGGCGAACGCCTGCCGGCAGAACGGGAGCTGATGACGGCTCTGGCCGTCGGCCGCTCCACCATTCGCGAAGTCATCCGCCACTTCCAGGCGCTCGGCGTCGTGGAGGCACGCAAGGGCAGCGGCACCTATCTCTTGCGCACGATCTCCGGCGCCACCGTCCATATGCCGCTCACGCTCGACGCCGCGCATCTGCGCGACGTGCTCTTGATGACGCTCGAGGTCCGCCGCGGCATCGAGGTCGAGGCGAACATGGTCGCCGCCCGCCGACGCACCGACGAAGACCTGAAGATCATCGAAACGAAGCTCAACGAGATGGAGCGGGTGCATATCGCCAAGGGCACCTCGGGTCCGGAAGACCTCGCCTTTCACCTGGCGATCTATGATGCCACCCACAATCCGCTGTTCCGCCAGCTTCTCGAACAGATGCGCGAGGCCTTCGAGCGCTTCTGGGAAGAACCGTTCGACCGGTCGGACTTCGCCCGCCGCTCCTTCCCCTTCCACCGCACCCTCTTCAACGCGATCGCGGCTCAAGATCCAGACACCGCGCGCGAAGAAACGCTGAAAATCCTCGCGATCGTCGAGGAAGACATCAAGGAAATGTCCAAATGACCAACGGCCTCGATCCGTTCGACCACGCCTCGCTGATCGTCGCGCATGACGAAGGCCACGCCTTCGATGCCGTCGTGCCGCCGATCGTGCAGACCTCGCTCTTCACCTTCAAGGATTACGACGACATGGTCGCCTCCTACCGGGGTGAGCGCGTGCGGCCGATCTATACCCGCGGCCTCAACCCGACAGTACGCATGTTCGAGGAGATGCTGGCGAAACTCGAAGGCGGCGAGGACGCGATCGGTTTTGCCAGCGGCATGTCGGCGATCTCCTCGACCGTGCTTTCCTTCGTCGAGCCGGGCGACCGCATCGTCGCCGTCAACCACGTCTATCCCGATGCCTTCCGCCTGTTCGGCACGCATCTGAAGCGCATGAAGATCGAGGTGACCTATGTCGACGGCCGCGACGAGGAAGCGGTCGCGAAGGCCCTGCCCGGCGCCAAGCTCTTCTACATGGAGAGCCCGACGAGCTGGGTGATGGACACCCATGACGTCGCCGCACTTACCCGCCTCGCCAAGGACCAGGGCATCATCACAGCGATCGACAACAGTTGGGCAAGTCCGATCTTCCAGCAGCCGATCTCGCTCGGCGTCGACCTCGTCATCCATTCGGCGTCCAAATATCTCAGTGGCCACTCGGACGTCGTCGCCGGTGTCGTCGCCGGATCGAAGGAACTGATCGGCCGCATCCGCTCCGAGGCCTATCCCTATCTCGGCGGCAAGCTCTCGCCCTTCGACGCTTGGCTCTTGATCCGCGGCCTGCGCACCCTGCCGATCCGCATGAAGTCGCATGAGCGCTCGGCGCTTGAAGTCGCGCGGCGGCTGCAGGCCCATCCGCTGGTCGAAACGGTCTGCCATCCCGGCCTCGGCAACACGCTGCCTCCAGGCCTTTCCGGCACCTCGGGCCTGTTCTCCTTCATCTTCCGCGAGGGCGTCGACGTCAGGCGTTTCGCGGACCATCTCGAACTCTTCAAGCTCGGCGTTTCCTGGGGCGGACATGAAAGCCTCATCGTGCCGGGCGAAGTCGTGCTGTCGCAGAAAGCTCAACCCAATTCCGCGGCCGCCTTCGGCATTTCGCCGCGGTCGGTACGGCTCCATGTCGGCCTGGAGGGAACGGAGGCCCTCTGGAGCGATATCGAGGCGGCGCTCGCCGTCGCTTCGACTGGCTGACAGGAGCGGGATGCGGATCCCGCTCTCCCCACTATGAACCAAACCAACGAAGAAAAGAGGGAACAGACATGAAAAAACTGATCACTGCCACGCTTCTCGCCAGCCTCATGGCCGGGAGCGCACTCGCCGACACCAAGCTGAAGCTCGTCGAGGTGATCACCAGCCCCGAGCGCACCGAGACGCTGAAGTCGATCGTCGCCAAGTTCGAGGCGGCCAACCCCGGCACGACGGTCGAGATCATCTCGCTGCCCTGGGGCGAAGCCTTCCAGAAATTCGCCACCATGGTCTCCGCCGGCGAGCTGCCCGACGTGATGGAAATGCCCGACACCTGGCTGTCGCTCTACGCCAACAACGGCATGCTCGAAAGCCTCGAGCCCTACCTCGCCAAGTGGGAACACACCGGCGGCCTCACCGAACGCGCGCTCGAACTCGGCCGTGACGTCAACGATACCGCCTATATGCTGCCCTACGGCTTCTATCTGCGGGCGATGTTCTACAACAAGAAGCTCTTGTCGGAAGCCGGCGTCAGCGAGCCGCCGAAGACCATGGACGATTTCGTCAAGGCATCCGAAGCCGTCTCCAAGCTTCCGGGCAAATCCGGCTACTGCCTGCGCGGCGGTCCTGGCGGCCTCAATGGCTGGGTGATGTTCGGCGCCACCATGGCCGGGAGCAACAAGTTCTTCAACGAGGACGGCACCTCGACCATGAACAGCGAAGGCTGGGTCAAGGGCCTGACCTGGGTCATCGACCTCTACAAGAAGGGTTTGGCTCCAAAGGACAGCGTAAACTGGGGCTTCAACGAAATTGTCGCCGGTTTCTACAGCGGCACCTGCGCCTTCCTCGACCAGGATCCGGACGCGCTGATCGCCATTGCCGAGCGCATGAAGCCCGACGATTTCGGCGTCACCACCATGCCGAAGGGCCCGAGCGGCAAGGCTTTCACCACCATCGGCTTCGCCGGCTGGTCGATGCTCTCCGCCAGCCAGAACAAGGACCTCTCCTGGAAGCTGATCGAGACGCTCGAAGGACCGGAAGGCAACATCGAGTGGAACAAGCGCACCGGCGCGCTGCCGGTGCACAAGTCGGCCGAGAAGGACCCCTTCTATGCAAGCCCGCAGTTCAAGGGCTGGTTCGACGAGCTCGCCGACAAGGACGTCGTGCTGACGGTCATGCCGACCTACCTCGAAGAATTCGCCTTCTTCAAGGATTCGCTCGCCATCAAGACCACCCAGGAAGCTCTGCTCGGCGACATCACGCCGGAGGAACTTGCCAACCAGTGGGCGGACTACCTGACCAAGGCACAGCAGAAGTTCCTGGCCAGCAAGAAGTAAGCCTGTGGCCGGCGGCGGCTTGCCGCCGCCGGCCTTTCATTCGTGAAAATAGGCACGCTCGAACAACCGGCGGCCGCACAGGGGAAAATTCGATCGATGGACTATGTCGCCCGCCAAAGCGGCCTGCCCAAAAGCAGGACGCCGTTGATGAAGCGCATCGCCGATGGCGCCGCGCCCTATCTCTATAGCGCGCCGGCGCTGATCCTGATCGTTACGGTCATGTTGGTGCCGCTGGTGCTCGGCGTCTCCTACGCCTTTCGCGACATCCAGCTCCTGAACCCGTTCTCCGGTGCCTATGTCGGTCTCGATCATTTCCGGGCACTCTCCGAGGACCAGGCCTTCTACAGGGCACTGCGCAACACGCTCTGGTGGACCGGCGCCTCGGTTCTCCTTCAATTCGTCTTCGGCCTGATTCTGGCGCTGCTGCTCGACAAGCCCTTCTATGGCCGCGGCCTGGCACAGGCCCTCGTCTTCCTGCCCTGGGCGGTGCCGAGCTTCCTCGCCGGCCTCAACTGGGCCTGGCTGTTCAATCCGGTCGTCGGTCCGCTGCCGCACTGGCTCTTCGGCCTCGGCATCATGAGCGGGCCGAGCAACATTCTCTCCGATCCCCAGCTTGCCATGTGGGGCCCGATCGTCGCCAATGTCTGGTGGGGCATTCCCTTCTTCGCGATCACGCTTCTTGCCGCCCTCCAGGCTATCCCCCGCGATCTCTATGAGGCCGCGAGCATCGATGGCGCCGGCCCGGTGCAGCGGTTCCTTTCGATCACGCTTCCCTTCCTTGCGCCGACGATCGCCATCACCATTCTGCTGCGCACGGTGTGGATCTCCAATTTCGCCGACCTGATCATCGTCATGACCAATGGCGGACCGGCCGACCGCACCCAGATTGTCGCCAGCTATATCTTCACCCAGGCCTTCAAGCGGCTGGATTTCGGCTACGCCTCGGCGATCGCGCTGGTGCTTCTGGCACTGCTGCTCGCCTATTCGATGCTGATCGTCATCCTGCGGCAGTGGCTCTTGAGCAAGGATTGAGACCAATGCGCGCCAAACCTCTCTTCCTCACGATCGCGCACCGGCTGGCAATCCTCGCCTATATCGCCTTCGCGCTCTTCCCGCTCTATTGGCTGCTGAAGGTCGCAGTCACCCCGAACGACCTGCTCTATTCCGAAGGCATCAGGCTCTGGCCGTCGCACGCCAGCCTCGAACATTTCGATTTCGTGCTGCGCCACAGCGCCTTTCCGGTGTTCTTCAGGAACAGCCTGATCGTCTCCGGCTCGACGGCCGTCATCGTCACCATCCTCGCCTCGCTCTCCGGCTATGCCCTGTCGCGCTTCAACTTCCGCGGCAAGTACTGGCTGGTGGCGCTGATGCTTCTGACGCAGATGTTCCCGCTGGTGATGCTGGTGGCGCCGATCTTCAAGATCCTGTCGCCGCTCGGCCTCACCAACAGCCTGACCGGCCTCGTCATCGTCTACACCGCCTTCAACGTGCCCTTCGCCACCTTCCTGATGCAGTCCTTCTTCGACGGCATTCCGAAGGATCTGGAAGAGGCGGCGATGATCGACGGCGCGACGCAGTTCGTCGCCTTCCGCCAGATCATCCTGCCGCTGACGCTGCCAGGCATCGCCGCGACGCTCGGCTTCGTCTTCACCGCCGCCTGGAGCGAGCTCCTGTTCTCGCTGATGCTGATCTCCGGCAACGACCAGGCGACCTTCCCCGTCGGACTATTGTCGTTCGTGTCGAAGTTCTCTGTCGACTTCGGGCAGATGATGGCCGCCGGTGTGCTTGCGCTCATCCCCGCCTGCCTCTTCTTCCTGCTCATTCAACGTTATCTCGTCCAGGGCCTCACGGCCGGCGCGGTCAAAGGCTGAGGATTACCCATGGCTTCCATCGATATCGCCAACATCCAGAAATCCTACGGCATCCACCCGGTCCTGCACGATGTCGACCTGAAGATCGGCGACGGCGAATTCGTCGTGCTGGTCGGCCCGTCCGGCTGCGGCAAGTCCACGCTGTTGCGCATGATCGCCGGCCTTGAAAGCGTGACCTCGGGCGAAATCCGCATCGCGGGAAGACGCGTCAACGAGCTGGCGCCGAAAGACCGCGACATCGCCATGGTGTTCCAGTCCTATGCGCTCTACCCGCACATGTCGGTCGCCAAGAACATGAGCTACAGCCTGAGGCTCCGGAAGACCGCCAAGGAGAAGATCGCGAGCATCGTCTCCAGTGCGGCCGCCAAGCTCGGCCTCGATCCGCTGCTCGAACGCCGGCCCCGCGCGCTTTCCGGCGGCCAGCGCCAGCGCGTCGCCATGGGGCGCGCCATCGTGCGCGAGCCGAAGGCGTTCCTGTTCGACGAGCCGCTCTCGAATCTTGACGCCCGCTTGCGCGAGCAGATGCGCGCCGAGATCAAGAAGTTGCACAAGGATCTCGGCGCGACCTCGATCTACGTCACCCATGACCAGATCGAGGCGATGACGCTTGCCGACCGGATCGTTGCCATGAACGGCGGCTTCGTGCAGCAGGTCGGCAGCCCGCTCGATCTTTATGACCGGCCGGCCAACCTCTTCGTCGCCGGCTTCATCGGTTCGCCCGGAATGAACTTCTTCGAGGGCACCTACCTGAACGGCACCGCCCCGCGCTTCGAAACGGAAGGCGGCGTTGTCATCCCCGCACAGCCGCATCCCGCCTTGACCGACGGCGCCCGGGCGACCCTCGGCATCCGCCCGGAGCATGTGGAAATCGGCGCGGAAGCACCGGATGCGCTCAAGGCCACCGTCGACCTGGTCGAGCCGACCGGCTTCGGCATCATCCTGCATCTCTCCTTCGGCCGCTCCGGCTTCAAGGCGTTCACAAACGACCGCAGGTTCCTGAATGCCTCGGGTTCGCTTCCCGTACGGCTGCCGGTCGAGCGATTGCATTTCTTCAACGCCGCCGGCAATCGCGTCTGACGGCCGATCCCTCTGGTGAAAATTTAGGCGCAGCCGGCGAACGGTCGGCTGCGGCGGTTGACTTCCACAAAGCGAGGCGTACCGTTTCAATGTCGCAAGTATCAACCGCCCGTGGCGCCAATTGAGAGAAGCAAGCACCGCCAAGACGACGAACTGACGATAGCCTTCCTTGCCTGCGCCCGGCGATTTTGAGGAAGTGTCATGCGAAATTTTGTTGTTGCCCTTGCCTTTTCGACAACTTCGCTCTGTCCGATCGCTGCCCTCGCGCAAGAGGGCGATGCCGCCGCCGGCGAGACCGTGTTCAAGAAATGCGCCACCTGCCATATCGCCGACAGCGATACCAACAAGGTCGGCCCTTCGCTCAATCACGTGCTGGGGCGGACCGCCGGCACGCATCCCGATTTCAGTTATTCCAAGGCAATGGTCGAAGCCGGTAAGGGCGGCCTTGTCTGGGATGAGGCAACGCTGCGCGACTATCTCAAAAACCCCAAGGCCAAGGTGAAGGGCACCAAGATGGCCTTTGCCGGACTGAAGGACGACACGGAAATCTCCAACCTCATCGCCTATCTCAAGCAGTATTCGCAGTAGCCGAGAAAGATTAGAAGCAAGCGCCGCCCATGGCGAGACGGCGAATTGCGACTATTTTGCGTTCGTGCAATAATTGCAGTACAGCGCCACGCGTCTTATCAGACGCGCAAAGGTCGCTGTAGAACTTTGAATTCCTGCATGTTTTTGTCCTTTGATCGGCTACGATTAAAGGAAACATGCAGCAGGCTCTACGGATTGCGTATTCATGCCCACAGCCGGCAGCGGCGAGGAGGGACAGAAATGGCCGTGGTAGTTATTCTGGTTTTGTTGGCCGTCGGGTCGGTGTTGTTCCATCTGTTGAGCCCATGGTGGTGGACGCCGATCGCGTCCAACTGGAATTACATCGACAATACGCTGATCATCACCTTCTGGATCACCGGCGTCGTCTTCGTCGCCGTGGTGCTCTTCATGGCCTATTGTGTTCTCCGTTTTCGCCATCGCCCGGGAAACCGGGCGGCCTATGAACCGGAAAACCGGAAGCTCGAAGGATGGCTCGCCGGCGGCACGACGCTTGGCGTCGCCGCCATGCTGACACCAGGCCTTTTCGTCTGGCATCAGTTCGTCACCGTGCCAAGCGGTGCTGCAGAGGTCGAGGTCGTCGGCCAGCAATGGTTGTGGAGCTTCCGCTTGCCCGGCGCCGACGGCAAGCTCGGAACCTCCGAAACGCGCGACGTCACCCCGGAGAATTCGCTCGGCCTCAATCGCAACGATGCGGCAGCCCTGGACGATGTCATCATCGAAGGCGGCGAACTGCATCTGGAAGTCGGAAAGCCGGTCAAGATCCTGCTGCGCTCCGTCGACGTTCTGCACGATTTCTACGTACCGGAGTTCCGCGCCAAGATGGACATGGTGCCGGGCATGGTCACCTATTTCTGGCTGACGCCGACGCGCACCGGCACCTTCGAGGTGCTCTGTGCCGAACTATGCGGGACCGGGCATCCGCAGATGCGCGGCACGGTCGTCGTCGACAATGCCGCCGACTACCAAACCTGGCTTTCGAGCCAGCAGACGTTTTCGCAGATGATGGCAGCAACAGAGACGAAGCAAACGGCACAGGCAGAAAACGCCGCGGCGGCGCAGTAGGACGCGCGCCGACGGCGAGAACAATTCCGCGGTTCACCATCCGGAATTGCATGTTCAAAGCGTTGGATCATTTCGTTGAAATGACCCGGTGTTGGGAGGTTCTCGCATATGGTCGACATTCGGTCAGGTACGGGCGAACCGATTGGCCCCGCGGAAGTGGAGGACGTGGAGCTCTACCATCCCCATAGCTGGTGGACACGCTACGTCTTCAGCCAGGACGCGAAGATCATCGCCATACAATATGCGTCGACCGCCATTGCCATCGGCATGGTCGCCCTGGTGCTTTCCTGGCTGATGCGGCTGCAGCTCGGCTTTCCCGGTGCCTTCGCCTTCATCGACGCGGATCGTTACTATCAGTTCATCACCATGCACGGCATGATCATGGTGATCTACCTTCTGACCGCGCTTTTCCTCGGCGGCTTCGGCAACTACCTGATCCCGCTGATGCTGGGCGCGCGCGACATGGTCTTTCCCTATGCCAACATGCTGAGCTACTGGCTCTATCTGCTCGCCGTGCTCGTGCTCGTCGCGAGCTTCTTCGCGCCCGGTGGACCGACCGGGGCGGGCTGGACGCTCTATCCGCCACAGGCAGTGCTTTCGGGCACACCCGGCGGCAAGGACTGGGGCATCATCCTGATGCTCTCGTCCCTCATTCTCTTCATCATCGGCTTCACCATGGGCGGCCTCAACTATGTCGTGACCGTGCTTCAGGGCCGCGCGCGCGGCATGACGCTGATGCGCATGCCGCTCACCGTCTGGGGCATCTTCACGGCAACGGTCATGGCCCTGCTTGCCTTTCCCGCCCTCTTCGTCGCCTGCGTCATGATGCTCTTCGACCGCGTGCTCGGCACCAGCTTCTTCATGCCGGCGATCGTCGAGATGGGAGAGCAGTTGCAGCACGGTGGCGGCAGCCCGATCCTGTTCCAGCACCTCTTCTGGTTCTTCGGCCATCCCGAGGTCTATATCGTCGCGCTGCCTGCCTTCGGCATCGTCTCCGATCTCATCAGCACCCATGCCCGCAAGAACATCTTCGGCTACCGCATGATGGTCTGGGCGATCGTCATCATCGGCGCGCTCTCGTTCATCGTCTGGGCGCACCACATGTATGTCAGCGGCATGAACCCCTATTTCGGCTTTTTCTTCGCCACGACGACCTTGATCATCGCCGTGCCGACGGCGATCAAGGTCTACAATTGGGTGCTGACGCTCTGGCGCGGTGACATCCACCTGACCCTGCCGATGCTCTTTGCACTCGCCTTCATCGTCACTTTCGTCAATGGCGGGCTGACAGGCCTGTTCCTCGGCAACGTCGTCGTCGACGTGCCGCTCTCCGACACGATGTTCGTCGTCGCCCATTTCCACATGGTCATGGGCGTCGCGCCGATCCTCGTCATCTTCGGCGCGATCTATCACTGGTATCCGAAGATCACCGGCAGGATGCTCAACGGCCTAATGGGGCATCTGCATTTCTGGGTCACCTTCATCGGCGCCTATCTGATCTTCTTTCCGATGCACTATCTCGGCCTGATCGGCGTTCCCCGCCGTTACTATGAAATGGGCGAAACCGCCTTCGTCCCGGCCTCTGCCCATACGCTCAACGAATTCATCACCATCATGGTTTTGGTGGTCGGCGCCGCGCAGATCATCTTCCTGTTCAATCTCGTCTGGAGCATCCGCCATGGTCGCGAGGCCGGCGGCAATCCCTGGCGGGCGACGACGCTCGAATGGCAGACGCCGGAAACGCCGCCGCGTCACGGCAACTGGGGCAAGGAACTGCCGGTCGTCTATCGCTGGGCCTATGACTACAGCGTTCCCGGGGCGCCCGAAGACTTCATTCCGCAGAACCAGCCGGGTTCGGCCGGCCTTGCGCCGGAGGGAGCCTCATGAACGTCGCCCTCATCTTCCTGGTGGTGATCCTCACGATCGCTGGCTGGTGGCTCAGCCGGCAGCGGCTCTTCTCCAAGCCGTGGCTAGAGGTCGGCCACACCTACGATCTCCGCCCGCACGATCGGCCTTCGATCCCGCCCGCGAAGATCGGCCTTGGCGTCTTCCTCGCGGTCGTCGCAGCCCTCTTCTCCCTCTTCATGAGCGCCTATTTCATGCGCATGGCATCCACCGACTGGTGGTCGACGCCGATGCCCCGGATCCTCTGGCTCAACACCGCCATCCTCGGGCTCGGCAGCCTGCTGCTCCACGCAGCAGGGGTGACGGCCGAGCGTCACCAGGACGACACGAGCCGCACGGCACTGATCGCCGCCCTTGCCGCGGGGCTGGCCTTCCTCGCCGGCCAGGTCTTCGCTTGGCGCGAACTCAGCGATGCCGGCTATCTGCTCGCCGACAATCCGGCCAACAGCTTTTTCTACATGATATCTGGCATGCATGGCCTCCACATCCTCGGCGGCCTGTTCGCGCTTACCCGGGTGATCGTTAAGACGCGTACCGGCCCGATGGGCGAAAAGGCCGTGCTGTCGATCACGCTTTGCGCCACCTATTGGCATTTCATGCTGGCCGTTTGGCTGGTGCTTTTCGCGCTCTTTTCCGGCTGGGCCAATGATTTCGTCGAGCTCTGCCGGCAACTCTTGACTTGAGGAGCCGTGGCATGTCCGCCGAGACACATTCGCCTGTGAGACAACCGCTCCATCGCCCGACCGGCCTTGCCGGCCTTGCCGCGGACTGGGCCTCCGATCAGCGGGCGTTCAAGAACGTCTCCTGGGGCAAGGCCATGATGTGGATCTTTCTCCTCAGCGACACTTTCATCTTCGGCTGCTTCCTCATCGCCTACATGTCGGCGCGCATGTCGACCGCCGTTCCCTGGCCCAATCCGAGCGAGGTGTTCGCGCTGCACATCGGCGGTACCGACGTGCCGCTGATCCTCATCGCCATCATGACCTTCATCCTGATCTCCTCCAGCGGAACCATGGCGATGGCCGTCAACTTCGGCTATCGCCGCGACCGCAAGAAGACCGCGCTTCTCATGCTGCTGACCGCCCTCTTCGGCGCCACCTTCGTCGGCATGCAGGCCTTCGAATGGACGAAGCTGATCACCGAGGGTGTGCGACCATGGGGCAATCCTTGGGGAGCGGCCCAGTTCGGCTCGACTTTTTTCATGATCACCGGGTTCCACGGCACGCACGTCACCATCGGCGTCATCTTCCTGCTGATCATTGCCCGCAAGGTCTGGCGCGGCGACTTCGACACCGGCAGGCGCGGCTTCTTCACGAGCCGCAAGGGACAATACGAGATCGTCGAGATCACCGGCCTCTACTGGCACTTCGTCGACCTCGTCTGGGTCTTCATTTTCGCGTTCTTCTATCTGTGGTGAGGCATGGCCATGGCAGAGACGACGGCACACACCGGCACGGTACCGCAAGCTCAGGCGCAGGTGCAGGCGCCAGCGCATGAACACCAGCAGCACCCGATCGGGCTCTACCTGGTGGTCTGGCTGCTGCTCTTCGTGCTCAGCACCTTCTCCTATCTCGTCGACTATCTCGGGCTGCAGGGCTATCTCAGATGGTCCCTGATCCTGATCTTCATGGTGTTGAAGGCCGGGCTCATCGTGGCGATCTTCATGCACATGGCCTGGGAGCGGCTGGCGCTGATCTATGCGATCCTGCTGCCGCCCCTGCTGGTGCTCGTGCTCGTGGCGCTCATGGTTTCGGAATCGCACTACGTGCTCTTCACCCGCCTCGCCTTCTTCGGCGCCGCACCGTGACCGCAAACGGCGCCAACCGAAAGGTGGCGCCGTTGAACGTCCATTGCTTCAGTGCGGCTGTAGTGATCATTCCGATCTCAAACCGACATGATCGACGCACTGCGATGACGCATTCGAATGCGCTCGATTTTGCTGTATGGTGGAAAAGTCCCATTCGCGCCGGCGGGCGCTTTTTCTCACGAAATCAGTGGCATGACCGTCTCAACAGCTCTCGTTTCGCCATCCACAAATTGCCCGGCTCTGGTCGTGCAGTTTGATGATAATGTCGTAGACAGGCTCTAGTCACGGCGGATCAAGCCCTAAAATCCGGCATCCAATCCAACTAGGGTCGCAATCAATGGCAGAGTTTCCGCAAAAGGCGAAGGTCGTAATCATCGGGCTGGGTGGCATCGTGGGTGCCTCGATCGCGCACCACCTGATCGAGCGCGGCTGGGATGATATCGTCGGTATCGACAAATCCGGCGTCCCGACCGATATCGGTTCGACGGCACACGCCTCCGACTTCTGCTACACGACCAGCCACGATTATCTGTCGGTTTGGACGACGCAGTATTCGATCGACTTCTTCGAGAAGATGGGCCACTACGCCCGCATCGGCGGCCTGGAAGTCGCCCGCACCGGCGACGACGTCTGGATGGAAGAGATCAAGCGCAAGCTTTCCTCCGCCAAGGCCTTCGGCACCCGCGCACACTATGTCTCGCCGGCCGAGATCAAGAAGATGTTCCCGCTGATCGAGGAAGACCAGGTGATGGGCGGCATGTTCGACCCGGATGCCGGCCTCGTCATCCCGCGCTCGCAGACGGTTGCAGGCAAGCTGGTCGATGCGGCGGAAAAGTCCGGCAAGCTGCAGGTCTTCGGCAACACCCCGGCAAAGTCGCTCATCGTCGAGAACGGCCGTATCAAGGGTGTCGTCACCCATCGCGGCACCATCATGGCCGACCACGTCGTCGTCTGCGCCGGCATCTGGGGCCGCCTCATTGCCGAAATGGTCGGCGAAGACCTTCCGGTCATGCCGGTCGACCATCCGCTCACCTTCTTCGGCCCGTACAACGAATTCGAAGGCACCGGCAAGGAAATCGGCTTCCCGCTGCTGCGCGACCAGGGCAACTCGGCCTATATGCGCGACACCGGCGACCCGAAGACCACCGAAGGCGGCCAGATCGAGTGGGGCTATTACGAGACCACCAATCCCCGCCTCTGCCATCCGCGCGACATCCTCGAAAAGCACGAGGCACGCCTGTCGCCCTCGCAGCGCGACCTGGAGATGGAGCAGATCATCGAGCCGCTCGAGCGCGCCATGGAACTGACGCCGATCCTCGGCGAACTCGGCTATAACGAGAGCCACTCCTTCAACGGCCTGCTGCAAGTATCGGCCGCCGGCGGCCCCTCCTGCGGTGAGAGCCAGAAGGTGCGCGGCCTCTGGTACTGCGTCGCCATCTGGGTGAAGGACGGCCCCGGCTACGGCAAGCTGATCGCCGACTGGATGACCGACGGCCGCACCGAGATCGACCATGCCTCGATCGACTATTCCCGCTTCTATCCGCACCAGCTCGAGGAGAAGTTCATCGAGGGCCGCTGCTTCGAGGCGGCGCAGAAGATCTACTTCCCGGCCGTCCACACGCGCGAGCCCTATGCCACCGGCCGCAACGTCAAGCGCTCGCCCTTCTACGAGCGCGAGAAGGAGCTCGGCGGCTACTTCATGGAACTCGGCGGCTGGGAGCGCGCCCATGGCTACGCCGCCAACGAGCACCTGCTGGAAAAATACGGTGACCGCGTCCCGGTGCGCGAGAACGAGTGGGACAGCCGCCACTTCTGGCGCGTTTCCAACGCCGAACATCTGGCGATGAGCGAGGATTGCGGCATCGTCAACCTGTCGCACTTCCATATGGTCGATATCGAGGGTCCTGACCATGTCGAGCTGCTCGAGTGGCTTTGCGCCGCCAAGATCGGTGGCGACGGCAACATCGGCAAGGGCATCTACACCCACTTCCTCGATGACGAGGGCATGGTGCGGGCCGACTTCACCGTCTTCCGCATGGCCGACCGCTGCCGCCTCGTGAACGGCGCCGATGCCGGGCCGCGCGACTTCCACTACATGCGCCGCGTCGCGGAAGATCGCGGCCTCGACGTCACCATCACCGACGTTTCGGAGAAGTTCATCACCATCGGCATCTGGGGGCCCAACGCCCGCGAAACGCTGAAGAAGGTGGTTGCCGATCCGGCCGGCCTCGATATCGAGAACTTCCCCTTCGCCGCGATCAAGCCGATCGAGATCGCCGGCAAAAAGGTCACGGCCTTCCGCATCTCCTATGTCGGCGAACAGGGCTGGGAACTGCACATGAAGTACGAAGATGGCCTCGCCGTTTGGGACGCGCTGCGCGCCACCGGCGTCATGGCCTTCGGCGTCGAAACCTATGCGAACTCGCGCCGCATGGAAAAGAGCCTGCGCCTGCAGAACGCCGATCTTCTCACCCAGTACAACCTCATCGAGGCCGACCTTGCCCGTCCGAAGGTCAAGGACGTGGACTTCCGCGGCAAGGCAAAGCACCTGGAGTACAAGGCGCGCGAGCACCAGCCCGCCATGCTCTGCACGCTCGTCATGACTGACAACACCGACAGGAATGGCGTGAAGCGCTACCCGGTCGGTAACTTGCCGGTTATGGACCCGGAAACCGGCAAGGTTCTGATCGACGAACTCGGCCGTCGCTCCTACACCACCTCCATCGCTTTTGGGCCCACGATCGGCAAGAACATCGCGCTTGCCTATCTGCCCTGGTCCCATTGCCAGGTCGGCCGCAAGCTGAATGTCGAGTATTTCGCCGAGACCTATCCGGTCGAAGTCGTGGGTGTCGGCTACAAGCCGCTCTACGATCCCGAGAACCTGAAGCCGCGCACCTGATCCACTATGCATGTCTCCTTAAATCGACCTCGATTTAAGGACAAAGACATGCAGCAAATCAAAGTGCTACAGTGACCTTTGCGCGTCTCATAAGACGCGCGACGCTGTAGCGCGTTACGCCCAAAAGCCAAAGGCCCGCTCACATCCGAGCGGGCCCTTTCGTATGTGCTTAGCAGCAAGATGGATGTCAGGGGAGCACGTGGCCTGCGGCGGTGAAAAGGCGATACCAGTCCTCGCGCGACAGGGTGATGTCGGCTCCGGGCACGATGTCTGCCAGCCGCTCAGGACTCGTCGTTCCCAAGACCACCTGAATGTTGGCCGGATGCCGGGCAATCCAGGCAAAAGCGATGGCCGACGGCGACACGGCATATTTCCCGGAGAGTTCGTCCAGCACACGGTTGAGCTCCGGGTAATTGGTCTCATCGCCGACGAAGACGCCACCGAAAAAGCCCTGCTGGAACGGCGACCAGGCTTGCAGTGTCATGCGGTTGATCCGCGAATAGACGACGACCTCGCCGTCGCGATCGATCGACTGCTCCAGGCCCGCCATGTTCGCAGCGATGCCGAAGGCAACGGACGGGGCGTGCGCAATGCTGAGCTGAATCTGATTGGCGACCAGCGGCTGGCGCACGGCCGTCTTCAAGAGATCGATCTGCCGTGGCGTGTGGTTGGACACGCCGAAATGCCTGACCTTGCCGGCCGCCTGCAGCTTGTCGAAGGCGTCCGCCACCTCCTCGGGCTCGACCAGCGCATCCGGCCGATGCAGCAACAGAAGATCGAGGTAATCGGTCTTCAGTGCCGCGAGCGACCGGTCGACCGACTGGAGGATATGATCGCGGGAGAAATCGAAGTAACCGCGCCGGATCCCGCATTTGCTCTGGACGACGATCTGTTCGCGCTCGGCCGGCTTCAGTTGGAGCGCGTCGCCGAAGCGGCGCTCGCAGGCGTGCAGTTCAGCGCCGTAGATATCGGCGTGATCGAAGACGTTGATGCCGACGTCGCGCGCCTTGCCATAGAGACGGCGAATGGCATCGTCGCTGAGATCGGCGATCCGCATCAGGCCGAGAACGGCGGATGAAACGGGGAGATCGGTTGTTCCCAGGTTGAACTTTTTCATCGATTTGCGCTCGTATCATCGACGTCGTTTTGAAGGCGGAATCCCCGACCGCAGCCACAAACGGCCTGAAAGGGCGATTCTTGCCCCTCAATCTCTACCAGTCCGGGGGCGCTTGGCAAACGTCCGGACATTGTCGACGGTGGTACGGCGGGTGATAAGGCAGCAAGGCGCTGGCCGCCTGGCCAGCGCCTTGCTGTCCTATCGTCGTGGGAGCCGACAGGGTCGTCGGCTCCCGGTCCCGCCATCTGATCATGCAGCAGAGCGATAACGCTCAGCCGGTTCGGACTGTGCGAAATTCGGGAGCATTGCCTGGCGCGCAGCGTCGAACCCATTCCACTGGCCCGCGTCCGGCAGCGGCGGGATCGTCACCAACTCGCGCCGGCCGAAACCGACCAAGGCTGCGTCGACGAGATCACCAACCTCCATCACGCCCGCAAGCGTCTCGACATCGACGCCCGCGTGATCCCAGATCTCGGTGCGTGTCGCCGCCGGCAGGACCGCCTGCACATAGACGCCCTTTCCTGCCAGTTCGACGTTCAACCCCTGGGAAAGAAACAGCACGAAGGCCTTGGTCGCGCCATAGACGGTGGCGCCCATCTCCGGAGCAAGGCCAACGACCGAGGCAATGTTGATGATCGCCCCGTCCCCCTTCTCGGCAAAACGAGGTGCCGCAGCATGCGCGAGCCTGGTGACGGCCGTGACGTTGAGCGCGATCAGCTTCGAAATGTCTTCGCTCTTCTGCTGCAGGAAGTCGCGCGGGATCGATGTGCCGGCATTGTTGACCAGAACACCGATGCGACCGTCTTCTCTCAGGCGCTGCTCGACCTTGGCCAGATCCTGCTCGTCCGTCAGGTCGGCGGGAACGACGTCCACATCGACACCGGTTTCGCTCCGCAAGCGCTCGGCAAGCGCTGCCATGCGAACGGCATTGCGGGCGACGAGAATGAGATCGTGACCGCGGCGCGCAAATCGCTCCGCATAGACGGCGCCGATACCGGTGGAAGCACCGGTTACGAGGACTGCAGGCTTCTTGCTCATCGAGTGTGCTCCTTTGTTTTATACATGATGATCATCATGTATTTGGATATATGATGGACGTCATGTATAAAGTCAAAGGAAATTTTGGGAGACGATGATGCGCGTGAGCCGACAGCAGGTTGAAGAGAATAAGCGAACCATTCTGGAGGCCGCCGGTCGGCTGTTCCGGGAGCGTGGTTTCGAGTCCGTCACGGTGACGGATGTGATGAAGTCGGCCGGTCTCACCCATGGCGGCTTCTACGGCTATTTCAAATCCAAGGACGATCTGATTGCCCAGACGCTGGCCGAACTGCAAGGTGAGGGTGAGCCTCTGTCCGTGGACCTGGCGACTGTTGCGAGCCGTTATCTTTCCCCGGAGCATCGCGACGATTTCGGCCATGGCTGTCCGGTTGCCGCTCTGGCATCGGAAGTCATCCGTCAACCAGCGGAAGCGCGCGCCGAAATGACCGCGGGACTCAGGCGGCAATTCGCGCGCCTCAGCAAAGTAGCACCCGGCCCAGACGAAGCACATCGGCGCCGCGCCGCGATCGGAACCTGGTCTGCCATGGTGGGCGCGCTGATCCTGGCCCGAATGGCCGACGATCCTGCCCTGTCCAACGAGATCCTCGCGGAGACCTGCACCTGGCTTTCGGCGCGGGATCACCAAGGGACTACGACCGCCGGCATTGCCTGATACGCAATGTATCTTGTCCCTCGCCCTTTTTTTGCAGCCCTTTAAACGTCGAAAGCCCGCAGGCTTTCACCTTGCGGGCTCTATGTATGTATTGGACTTTGGTTGCGGGGGCAGGATTTGAACCTGCGGCCTTCAGGTTATGAGCCTGACGACAGCGTTCGTTCTGAGCCAGGATCAAACTCTCAAGTTGAGAATTCAATCATTGGCTTAAATCACGTCTCTGAATCGACGAGAACTCACACCCATCTTCCTCAACCATCCTACACGCTTCACAGCGCGCCGTATGGCCGGCTCAGCTCCCGTCGATCCAAAGGATCGGCGAAAGGCATCTGAGCCCAGAAAATGTAGTGTTGTCTCTTGATAAACGTGACCGCCAAAGTCTCTTTCCGAAGAACCCCTTAAGGTTCCTCGCGAGCTCCGCCGCCCACGTTTCTCTTTCTCATTATTCAATTGTCAAAAAACCGGTCAGTGATCGGGCTTATAGACCCACCCCCTCTCACACGTCAACAGACATTTTCAAAAAAACTTCAAAATTCGACAACATCCTGATTCTAAAGAATAATTTCGACTGTTGATAATCTCTCTCGATTTTGAGGACCCGGGACGCCGGCTTTTGACAAGCAAATCACCGGCTCGCGCCATCTCGTCATCGTCCAGCACGACTTACGGCCACGACGGGCGTCGAGGGCCCGTCATCACTGGCGTCGCTTCACGGGTGAAATACCCCCGGTTCTCCCGGGCGGTCTGCATCAGGAACTCCCGTACCGCCTTCACCCGTGGCACCGCCACCAGATCCCGATGGCAGACCATCCAATAGGTGCGCTTGAGCTCGATCTCCTCCGGCAGGACGATTTCAAGGTCCGGCTCTTCCCGGGCCATGAAGTGCGGCAGCACACAGAGACCGAGCCCCTGCCGCACCGCTTTCAGCTGCGTCAAAATACTCGAACTCTGGAAATGCGCCCGCAACCCCGGCTGCAGTTCCCCGAGATAGTCGAGACCGGGCGCGAAGATCATGTCCTCGATATAGCCGACGAAACGGTGCGCCGCGAGATCGTTGCGACCTTTGATCGGCGCATGCTTCGCAAGGTAGCTGCGTGCGCCGTAGACATGCAGCGTATAGGGGGTCAGCACCTCGGAATGGTAAGGGCCGGCTTTCGGCGCCGTCAGCGCCACCTGGATGTCCGCTTCCTTGCGCGATAGCGACATGATCTGCTGGATCGCCACCAGTTCCAACGAGACATTCGGGTAGCTCGCCGCAAAATCCGCCAGCCGGTCGGCCAGGAAGAAGTTACCGAAACCTTCGAGCGTGCTCAGCCTGACGACGCCGCGCTGCGCCGTCAGGCCGTCATTGATGTCGAGCTGCAATTGTTCGGTCTCGCGTTCGATGCGCTCGGCGGTTTCGATGAAGCGCTGCCCCATGCTGGTCAACACGTAACCGCGCGGATTGCGCTCGAACAGTTTCACCTTGAGGGCGAACTCCAGGCGATCGATACGCCGGGAAACGGTGGCGTGGCTGGTCCTCAACCGCCGCGCCGCCGTCGACAGTTGCCCGGTGCGGGCCACCGCGAGAAAGAACTGCAGATCGTCCCAGGTGAAATTCGGATTCATCGCCACTCCCCATCTGTTCGAAAATGAACAGATCCTGTTTGCAATTTACGGTTCGGGCCGCTTGCATCCAAGCGTTTTTTTCCGGATTGTAACGACCAGAGCCGACAACTGAGGAGCTTGTCTGGCCAAATATGAACAGAACGAAATGAACGATCCGGCATCGCCAACTGGCGCGCCGGAACCCGCGCGTATTTTCACGCGACGGCTACGTCTCTGGAGGAGGACAAGATGACGAAGAAACTGATCGTAACCTTGGCGGCAATGCTCGCCAGCAGCACGGCCGCTTTCGCCGACGCATCCGACGGCAAGGTCAAGATCGGCATTCTGAACGACCAGTCCGGCGTCTATGCCGACTTCGGTGGCAAGTCCTCCTACGAAGCGGCGCTGATGGCGGTCGAGGATTTCGGCGGCAAGGTGCTCGGCGTGCCGGTGGAAGTCATCACCGCCGACCACCAGAACAAGGCCGACATCGCCTCCAACATCGCCCGCCAATGGTACGATACCGAACAGGTCGACAGCATCATGGAGTTGACCAGTTCTTCGGTCGGCCTTGCCGTGCAGGCGCTGTCGAAGGAGAAAAAGAAGATCACCATCAACACCGGCGCCGCGACCACCGAGCTCACCGGCAAGCAGTGCTCGCCCTACGGCTTCCACTGGGCCTACGACACGCACGCGCTTGCGGTCGGCACCGGCGGCGCGCTCGTCAAGCAGGGCGGCGACAGCTGGTTCTTCCTGACCGCCGACTATGCCTTCGGCTATTCGCTCGAGGAGAACACCAGCAACTACGTCAAGGAAAACGGCGGCACGGTGGTCGGCTCCGTCCGTCATCCGCTGGCAACCACGGATTTCTCTTCCTTCCTGCTGCAGGCGCAATCTTCCGGCGCCAAGGTGATCGGTCTTGCCAATGCCGGTCTCGACACCTCGAACGCCATCAAGCAGGCGGCCGAATTCGGCATCGTCCAGGGCGGCCAGCGCCTCGCCGCGCTGCTCTTCACGCTCGCCGAAGTCCATGGCCTCGGCCTGGAAGCTGCCCAGGGGCTGACGCTCACCGAAGGCTTCTACTGGAACCGCAACGAGGAGAGCGCCAAATTCGGCAAGCGCTTCATGGAGCGCACCGGCAAAATGCCGAACATGGTCCATGCCGGCACCTATTCGGCCGTGTTCTCCTATCTGAAGGCGATCGAGAAGGCCGGCACCGACGACGCCGACGCCGTTGCCAGGGAATTGCATGCGCTGCCGGTCAACGACATCTTCGCCGAGAACGGCAATGTCGCCGAGAACGGCCGCATGATCCATGACATGTACCTCTTGGAAGTGAAGAAGCCGGACGAAAGCAAGGAACCCTGGGACTATTTCAAGGTTCTTGCCACCATTCCGGGAGCGGAAGCCTTCATCGATCCGGCCAAGAGCGGCTGCGACCTGGTGAAGTCGTAAGCGGTCCGATCGCAATGAGCGCACCGGTCAGCGAACCGAATGGCGCGCCGCGGGTGGTTCTGTCCGCCCGCGGTCTGCGCCGTGACTTTGGCGGCTTCACCGCCGTCAACAACGTCAATCTCGACGTCCATCATGCGCGCGTGCATGCGCTGATCGGTCCGAACGGCGCCGGCAAGACGACGGTCTTCAACCTGTTGACCAAGTTCCTGCAGCCGAGCGACGGCACGATCACGCTGCTCGGCGAGGACATCACCCGCACGGCGCCGGACAAAGTGGCGCGCATGGGCCTGGTGCGCTCATTCCAGATCTCCGCCGTCTTTCCGCACCTGACGGTGCTCGACAATGTGCGCGTCGCGCTGCAGCGGCCGAACGGACTTGCGACCCAGTTCTGGAAACCGATCTCGGCGCTCGACGGCCTCAATGCCAAGGCCGATCAGTTGATCCGATCGGTCGGCCTGGAGCGCGAGCGCAACGCCGTTGCCGCCGACCTTTCCTATGGCCGCAAGCGCGTGCTGGAGATCGCCACGACCCTGGCACTCGATCCCAAGGTGCTGCTGCTCGACGAGCCGATGGCCGGCATGGGCCACGAGGATGTCGGCATGGTCGCCGAGATCATCCGCGAGGTCGCGCGCGAACGCGCCGTGCTGATGGTCGAGCACAATCTCTCCGTCGTCTCGACGCTCTGCCACCACGTCACCGTGCTCCAGCGCGGCGAGATCCTGGCCGAAGGCGACTATGCGAAGGTGTCGGCGGATCCGCGCGTGCGCACCGCCTACATGGGCACCGAGGAGGCCTGACATGAGACCGCTCCTGAAAGTTTCCGGCCTCAATGCCTGGTACGGCGAAAGCCATATCCTGCACGGCGTCGACCTGACGGTCGGCGAAGGCGAGATGGTCACCCTTCTCGGTCGCAACGGCGTCGGCAAGACGACGACGCTGCGCTCGATCATGGGCATCGTGCGCAAGCGCAAGGGCGAGATCAGCTTTGCCGGCGAAGACCTGATGAAAGTGCCGCTGCACCGGGTCGCCCATCGCGGCCTCGGTTTCATCCCCGAGGAGCGCGGCATCTTCTCGACCCTTTCGGTCCATGAAAACCTGCTGCTGCCGCCGGCGGTCGCCAAGGGCGGCCTGACGATCGACGAGATCTTCGAGCTTTTCCCGAACCTCTACGAACGCCGCAGCAGCCCCGGCACGAAGCTTTCCGGCGGCGAACAGCAGATGCTGGCGATCGCCCGCATCCTGCGCACCGGCGTTCGCATGATGCTGCTCGACGAGCCGACCGAAGGACTTGCCCCAGTCATCGTCCAGCGCATCGGCGACGTGCTGAAAACCCTGAAGCAGCGCGGCATGACCGTGCTTCTGGTCGAACAGAACTTCCGCTTCGCCAGCAAGGTCGCCGACCGCTTCTACCTGATGGATCATGGCCAGATGGTCGGCGAATTCCCGGTCGCGGAACTCGCGACCCGCATGGACATGCTGCATGATGTGCTGGGAGTCTGAACCATGAGCACGATCTTCGGAATTCCCATGCAAGCCTTTCTCGGGCAACTGTTGATCGGACTGATCAACGGCTCGTTCTATGCGCTTTTGAGCCTCGGCCTGGCGATCATCTTCGGCCTCCTGCGGGTCATCAACTTCGCCCATGGTGCGCAATATATGCTCGGCGCCTTCTTCGCCTGGATGCTGCTGTCGCATTTCGGCATCGGCTACTGGTCGGCGCTGATCGTGGCACCCGTCGCCGTCGGTCTCGTCGGCGCGGTCATCGAGCGCACCATGCTGCGGCGGCTCTATACGCTGGATCCGCTCTACGGCCTGCTCTTCACCTTCGGCCTGGCGCTGACCATCGAAGGCACCTTCCGCTACCTCTACGGCGCATCCGGCCAGCCCTATGCGACGCCAGCGGCGCTTGCCGGCGGCACCAATCTCGGCTTCATGTTCCTGCCCATCTATCGCGGCTGGGTGATCGTCTTTTCGCTGATCGTCTGCATCGGCACCTGGCTGGTGATCGAGAAAACCAAGCTCGGCTCCTATCTGCGCGCCGCCACCGAAAACCCGGTCCTGGTGCAATCCTTCGGCATCAACGTGCCGTTCCTGCTGACGCTGACCTATGCGCTGGGGGCTGGCCTTGCGGCTCTTGCCGGCGTGCTCGCCGCGCCGATCTACCAGGTTTCGCCCCTCATGGGCTCGAACATCATCATCGTCGTCTTCGCGGTGGTGGTGGTCGGCGGCATGGGCTCGATCATGGGCGCGATCGTCACCGGTTACCTGCTCGGTGTCGCCGAGGGATTGACCAAGGTCTTCTATCCGGAGGCCTCCAACATCGTGATCTTCGTGATCATGGCCATCGTTCTCATGATACGGCCGGCAGGCCTCTTCGGCCGGGATGCTTGATATGACACTGACACTCGACATCGAAAAACCGAAGGAAAAGAGCCCGATCGTCACCCAGACCCTGTTCCTGGGAATAGGATTGGCACTCCTCATATTGGCGCCTCTGTTCTTCTATCCCGTCTTCCTGATGAAGCTCCTCTGCTTCGCGCTCTTTGCCTGCGCCTTCAACCTGCTGCTCGGCTATACCGGCCTGCTCTCCTTCGGCCATGCGGCCTTCTTCGGCGGCGCGGCCTATTTTACCGCACACGCGGTCAAGGAATGGGGCCTGCCGCCGGAGCTCGGCATCCTCGTCGGCGTCGTCGGCGCGGCGGCGCTCGGCCTGATCGTCGGTTATCTGGCGATCCGCCGGCAGGGCATCTACTTCGCCATGATCACGCTGGCGCTGGCGCAGATGTTCTATTTCTTCTGCCTGCAGGCGGAATTCACCAAGGGCGAGGACGGCATCCAGTCCGTGCCGCGCGGCCACCTCTTCGGCTTCATCGATCTTAGCCAGTCGACGAACATGTACTATTTCGTGCTCGGCGTCTTCGTCATCGGTGTCGCCATCATCTGGCGCATCATCCATTCGCCCTTCGGCATGATCCTGAAATCGATCCGCGAGAACGAGACGCGCGCCGTGTCGCTCGGCTATTCCGTGCGCAACTACAAGCTCGCCGCCTTCGTCATGTCGGCGGCGCTGACGGGCCTTGCCGGCGGCGTCAAGGCGCTGGTCTTCCAGTTCGCGACGCTCACGGACGTCGGCTGGCAGATGTCCGGCGAAGTGATCCTGATGACGCTGCTCGGCGGGATCGGCACGCTGATCGGCCCGCTCTTCGGCGCCGGGCTGGTGGTGACGCTGCAGAATTATCTCGCGACCTCGGAATTCCCGGTGACGATCATCACCGGCCTCGTCTTCATGGTCTGCGTGCTGGTTTTCCGTCGCGGCATCGTCGGCGAGTTCTATAATTCGCGGCTCGGCCGCAAACTCGGTTTTGAACACAGACAGTAGCTGGACTCTTCTCGCCCGCGCCGCGGCCGGGAAGAAGCCACCGCCCGATCCCGATCACTGACGGATCGAGCCCCGAATATCGAGAGAGAACCCATGGACACGTTCGACTACATCGTCGTCGGAGCGGGTAGCGCCGGCTGCGTGCTTGCCAACCGCCTTTCCGAAAACCGAGGGCATCGCGTGCTGCTGCTGGAGGCCGGCGGCCGCGACAACTATCACTGGATCCATATTCCGGTCGGCTATCTCTATTGCATCAACAATCCGCGCACCGACTGGTGCTTCACCACGGCCGCCGAAGAAGGCCTCAACGGCCGCTCGCTCGGCTATCCCCGCGGCAAGGTGCTCGGCGGCTGCTCGTCGATCAACGGCATGATCTACATGCGCGGCCAGGCCCGGGACTACGACCATTGGCGCCAGCTCGGCTGCACCGGTTGGGGTTGGGACGATGTGTTGCCGCTCTTCCGTAAATCGGAGGACCACTATCAGGGCGCCAATGAGATGCACGGGGCCGGCGGCGAATGGCGGGTGGAGAAGGCCCGCGTGCGCTGGGCGGTTCTCGATGCTTTCCAGAAGGCAGCCTCCGAAGCCGGCATTCCCGAAACGCCGGATTTCAACCGCGGCAGCAATGAAGGCTCCGGCTATTTCGACGTCAACCAGCGCTCCGGCATCCGCTGGAACACGGCAAAGGCATTTCTTCGCCCGGCGCAGAAGTGCGGCAACCTGACGGTTCTCACCAAGGCGCATGTGCGCAAGCTGATCATCGAGGGTGACCGCATCGCCGGCGTCGAGTTCCAGCACGACGGCACGGTCAAGCGCGCCCGCGCCAGCCGCGAAACCGTGCTTTCCGCCGGCGCGATCGGTTCGCCCCACATCCTCGAACTCTCAGGCATCGGCCGCGGCGACGTGCTGCAGGCAAACGGCATCGAGCTTCGTCACGAACGCGCGGGCGTCGGCGAAAACCTGCAGGATCACCTTCAGCTCCGTATGGCCTACAAGGTCACCGGCGTGCCTACCCTCAACGAGAAGGCGAACTCGCTTTTCGGCAAGGCGTCGATCGGGCTTGAATATCTGCTCAGGCGCTCCGGACCGATGGCAATGGCGCCGAGCCAGCTCGGCATCTTCACCAGGTCCGGCCCGGAGAAGGAAACGCCCGACCTGCAATATCACGTGCAGCCGGTGTCGCTCGACAAGTTCGGCGAACCGGTTCATTCCTTCCCGGCGATCACCGCCAGCGTCTGCAATCTGCGGCCCGAAAGCCGCGGCTCGGTGCACCTGAAAGGTCCGGACTTCGCCGCCGCACCGGACATCCGGCCGCGCTATCTGACCGCCGAAGCCGATCGCAACGTCGCCGTCAGCGCCATCCGGCTGACGCGGCGGATCGTCAAGCAGCCCTCCTTCGCCCGTTTCAATCCGGTCGAGTTCAAGCCGGGTCCCTCCTATGAGTCCGAGGACGATCTGAAACGTGCGGCCGGCGATATCGGCACGACGATCTTCCACCCGGTTGGCACGTGCCGCATGGGTGCCGATCCGGAAAGCGTCGTCGATCCGGAACTGCGCTTTCGCGGTCTTAGGGGATTGCGCATCGCCGATGCCTCGATCATGCCGACGATCACTTCGGGCAACACCAACTCGCCGACGATCATGATCGCCGAAAAGGCGGCGACGATGATCCTGGCGGCCAATCGATAGAGCAAATCCAGCCAAAGCGTGCAGCGGTTGCATCAGGAAACGCGTCGCATCGAACCCCAAGGTGCTGTTTCCAGATCGGATTCAGCAAAGGGAGCGGCGGCGGATAACGGTAAACTGGCCGAAAAGCGATGCGGAAAGCTTAAATCTCAGGGTCTGAGCCCCTATATCGGATGCCGATGGCTCAGTTTTGGGCCCAAGCAAGATTAGGGGTTTTGATAGCAATGCAGCGATTTGGGCGTTTTGGACGAGCTCTGGCAATGATGGCGATCGGCTTGACCGTCGCGCTGACCGTTGTGGACGTCGCCGAAGCGCGGCGTTCGGGCGGCGGCTTCGGCAGCCGCGGTACCCGCACCTTCTCGCAGCCGCCCGTCACCCGTACCGCGCCGACCAACGCCGCGCCGATCGACCGTTCGATGACGCCGCGCCAGGACGCCGGCCCGACCACGACCAACCCGGCGGCCGGCCAAACGCGCCCGACCACCGCTAACCAGCCGAACAGGCGTCCCGGCTTCTTCAACGGCTTCGGCGGATCGCTGCTCGTTGGCCTGATGGTCGGCGGCCTGATCGGCATGTTGATGGGCAACGGTCTCGGCGGCGCCGCAGGCTTCCTCGGCCTGATCGTGCAGATGCTTCTGATCGGCGGCCTGATCATGCTCGCGATGCGTTTCTTCGGCCGCGGCCAGCAAACGGCCTATGCCGGCCCGGCCGAGCGTTCGTCGGGTCAGCCGTCCTCGGCCGGCGCGCCCTCGTTCAAGATCCCGAGCATCGGCGGCGGCCAGGCGGGTGGTCAGGCAAATGTGCGCCCGGCTGCAACACCGGCGCCGGCGCCGGTTACTGACGGTCCCGCCGATGAAATCGGCGTCCAGCAGTCTGACCTCGACCAGTTCGAAAAGATGCTGAAGGACGTGCAGGCGGCCTACGCCGCGGAGGACTACGGCGCATTGCGTCGGCTGACGACGCCGGAGGCCATGTCCTATCTGGCCGAAGAACTCAGCGACAACGCGACGAGCGGCGTCAAGAACGATGTGCGCGACGTGCATCTCGTCCAGGGCGATGTCGCCGAAGCCTGGTCTGAAAACGGGACCGACTACGCGACCGTTGCGATGCGTTACGAGAGCATCGACGTGATGCGCGACCGTGCCACCGGCAAGGTGATCAGCGGCGATCCGGACAATCTGACCGAAGCGGTCGAGCTCTGGACCTTCGTGCGCAAGCCCGGTGCGGAATGGCAGGTTTCGGCAATCCAGGGCGTCAGCCACGACTGACGCGAAAAAGATCCACGAGAGGCCCGGTCGGCACCGCCGACCGGGCCTTTTCATTTTCAGGATCACGCTTTTCAGGACGGCGCGCTGGCCGAAGGCGCCTCCGGCGGCGCGAGGATGTGGGTAATCAAATCCCGGAGCCAGCGATGGCCGGGGTCGCCGTCGCGTCGCCGGTGCCAGATCTGCCGAAAAGCAAAGGGTAGGATGGCGAAGGGCGGCTCGAAGACGACCAATGATCCGATCTTCGCGTCTTGCGGCAAGATGCGACGCGCCACCGTCAGCACCAGGTCGGTTCCGCGCACGAGCCCAGGCGCCGCACTCCAATGGGGCAGCGCCAGCGCGATGCGGCGCTTGTGTCCCGCGGCCGCCAGCGCCAGGTCGATTTCGTTGCCGGCATCGCCGCGCAGCGAGACGAGAATGTGCGGCCGCTCCAGATAGGCCGTGAGATCCATCGTCTTTTCACCACCAAGGCTGGCGCCATCTGCCAGGCAGGCGAAATGTTCCTCGAAACGCGATGGCAGGACATCCGAAAACCGACGCGGCGGCCACAACCGCCGTGTTGCGCGCTTGTCACACGAGAAGCGCGCATGGTAGATGGCTGATCATGTCGAGCGAACCCCATTTGATGGCCTGATTTGCCCCGCAAGGCGGGGCTTGCAGTTGTGAGCCCAAAACCGTCCGCCAACTGAGCGGACAGATTTCGTTCGCATCGATCCGCCCACCCCTCTTTTGAAAGAGGTACCCGGATCGACTGCCTGCTCTCGGGCTCGTCATGACCACGTCAAACCTTTGGGGCTCAGCCGCCTTTCGGCGCATCAGCCTCGTTCTCGTCGTTCATTCCTTCGGCTCCTGGATGCTCGTTGCCGCCTTGCCGCTCATCGTCGCGGCACGCTTCGGCGCCGGCGCGGAACTGATCGGCAGCCTGGTGCTTCGCCTTCTGCCGCGCCTCCTGTTTGCGCCGCTTGCCACTGCGCTCATCCGAAGCACGGGCCCACGCATTCCCGTCCTCTGCGCAATCGCGGGCATTGCGGCAGCGATCCCTGGTCTGGCGCTTGCGCCGGATGCGATGACGTTCCAAGCCATCGTCATCCTCATCGGCCTTGCAGATACGGTGATCGCGCCAGGCCTGCTTGCGCTTCGCGCCGCATCCGTTCCGCCCGGCCGCAACATGGAAGCCAATACAGCCTTTCAGGCCATCGACCGCTTCGCCAAGATCTTCGGCCCGCCGGCAACTGGCATCGCAGCGGCGGCAACCTCTATTTCGACTACCCTTTTCGCCCTGACGCTCGCCCATGTCGTCGCGGCAAGTCTCCTGCTGCGCCATGCCGGCAACCAGCCGCCCCGCGCGCCGTCGGTCTCCGGCACGCTGAATTTCCGGCAGGAGGCAATCGCGATCATGCGCGACAATCCGCTGCTCTGGGCTCTGCTCCTCCCGGCCCTTGGTTACATGGTTTCGCTTGGCGCGCTGCAGCCGTTCCTGTTCTGGCTCAACCGCGACCAGTTTCACCTCGGGCCGGAGATGTGGACCGTTCTGCTCGGCGCCCAAGGTTTGGGCGCCCTCCTCGGCGCCCTCGTCTCAAACCGGCTGGCAAGGGCGCTGAACGATATGGGCACACTGCTGATTGCCTATCTCGTCGCAAGCCTGCTCGAGGGCATCTCGACCTTCGCACTGATCTTCGCGCCCAACCACGGTACGGCCATGGCGCTTTTGATTATCGGCGGCATACCGGAGATGGTCGCCTTCGCGGCCTACTTCACCCTGGTGCAGCGATGCCTGTCTCTGGAGCGCCAGACGGTGTTCTACGCTCTCACCCTGCCGCTGATGGACTTGAGCCTTGCCATCGGCGTGCTGTCTGGAGCGATGCATACGAGCGGGTTCATGTCCCTCGGGCAATTCTGGCTGTTTGCCAGTGCCTGTACCGTCCTGCCGGTCCTGCCCTTCCTCGGATGGCGAGGGAGGATCGCGGACCGCCAGATGGCCGCACCGAGCCAAAAAGATCAACGGCGGCCGTAACTTGCGGCTGGCGCGATCGGCTTAGTCTGGCCATACTCGGTCCGGGCTAAAAAGGGGTATGGCATGCAGGACCGGTTGTTCATCGACGGTAAATGGGAAAAGCCGCGGCGCGGCGGCACGCTCGACGTGGTCAACCCGGCGACGGAGGAGGTCATCCACCGTGCGCCGGCAGCAACCTACGAGGATGTGGACCGGGCGGCGAAGGCTGCCCGGATTGCCTTCGACAGCGGCCCCTGGCCGAAGCTAGCGGGTACCGAGCGCGCTGCTTTCCTTCGGGCGATCGCCGCAAAGATCGAGGAGAAGCGCCACGCGCTGGCGCGGCTCGAGGTCACCGACAACGGCAAGCCGCTGCCGGAAGCACTCTGGGACATCGACGATGCCGCCGGCTGCTTCCGCTACTATGCCGGCCTTGCCGAGGAAATGGACGCCAATCCGGAGGAGACGATCGCCGTCGGCGACAGCCGCTTCACTGCACGCGCCGTGCGCGAACCGCTCGGCGTCGTCGGTGCGATCACCCCCTGGAACTACCCGCTGCTGATGGTCTCCTGGAAGGTGGCGCCGGCGCTGGCCGCCGGCTGCACCATCGTGCTCAAGCCCTCGGAACTGACGCCGCTGACGGCGCTGGAACTCGGCGTCATCGCCGAGGAAGTCGGCCTGCCCCCCGGTGTGCTCAACATCGTTACCGGCACCGGCGCGGACGCCGGCCAGCCGCTCACCGAGCATCCGTTGCTCGACAAGCTCGCCTTCACCGGCTCTGTCGTGACCGGCCGCAAGGTGATGATGGCCGGCGCCCAAGACATCAAGAATGTCAGCCTCGAGCTTGGCGGTAAATCGCCCTTCGTCGTCTTTGCCGACAGCGACATCGACAAGGCCGTCGAATGGATCATGTTCGGCATCTTCTGGAACCAGGGCCAGGTCTGTTCGGCGACCTCGCGCGTACTCGTCGAGGAAGAGATCTACGAGGCGGTCGTCAAACGCCTGTGCGAGGAGGCCGCGAAGATCACCATCGGCAACGGCCTCGAGAACGGCACGCTCCTCGGGCCGATCGTTTCCCAGGGTCAGTATGACAAGGTCCTCGGCGCCATCGACCGCGCCCGCCAGGACGGTGCCACGGTCGCCGCCGGCGGCCGCCGCCCGCCCGGCCTCAACAGCGGCTATTTCCTCGAGCCGACCGTGCTCACCGACATGCGCGAGGACAGCTTCGTCTGGCGCGAGGAGATTTTTGGCCCGGTCGTTTGCGTCAAGCCGTTCCGCGAGGAGGCGGATGCAATCCGAATGGCCAATGACAGCCGCTTCGGGCTGGCGGCGGCGGTCATGTCGGCCGACAGGGAACGCTGCGAGCGTGTGGCCCGCGCCTTTCGCGCCGGCATCGTCTGGATCAATTGCTCGCAGCCGACCTTCACCGAGGCTCCCTGGGGCGGCTACAAGCAGTCGGGCATCGGCCGCGAACTCGGCCGCTGGGGCCTTTCGAACTATCTCGAGACCAAGCAGATCACCAGCTTCGACGCCGACGAACCGTGGGGCTGGTATCTCAAGGAATAGGGACAATCGGCGCGCGAAAGCCCGGCGTCAAATTCCCTTCATGCGACCGTGAAATAAGCCGACTACAGCGCCGCGCGTCTCTTGGACGCGCTAAGGTCGCTGTAGCACTTTGAAATACTGCATGTTTCCTCAAATGGGAGACACTTTAAGGAAACATGCAGGGGCGATAGTAGCACAAAGCTGCCACCGGACGCGCTGTATTCGGAGGGTCAGATGAACAGATCGAACGACGGGATCGAAATGCACGACTGGCTGGAGGCGGAACTGGCCGACACGCTGGACGAAGACTACGAACTCGAGCTTTCCGAACCTGCGCTCTCCGAAGAGATCCGCAAGATCTACCGCAAGAACCACCCGCCATCGATCCCGCGCATCGATTACTTCCGTACGCTGCTGCGGCTGCAGGCCGAGCTCATCAAGCTTCAGGACTGGGTGGTCTACCACAAGGAAAAAGTGGTGGTGATCTTCGAGGGGCGCGATTCCGCCGGCAAGGGCGGCGTAATCAAGCGCATCACCCAGAGGCTCAATCCGCGCGTCGTGCGCGTCGCCGCGCTGCCGGCACCCTCCGACCGTGAAAAGACGCAATGGTACTTCCAGCGCTACGTGCCGCACCTGCCGGCCGGCGGCGAGATCGTGCTCTTCGACCGCTCCTGGTACAACCGCTCCGGCGTCGAGCGGGTCATGGGCTTCGCCACCGAAGACCAGGTCGAGCAGTTCTTCAACGACGTTCCGGAATTCGAGCGCATGCTGGTCCGCTCGGGCATCCGGCTCGTCAAGTACTGGTTCTCGATCACCGACGAAGAGCAGCAGATGCGCTTCCTGGTGCGCATCCACGATCCCCTGAAACAGTGGAAGCTCTCACCGATGGACCTGCAGTCGCGGGTGCGCTGGGAAAGCTATACCAAGGCCAAGGAAGAGACCTTCGCCCGCACCAACATCCCCGAAGCGCCCTGGCATATCGTCGAAGGCAACGACAAGAAACGTGCCCGGCTGAACTGTATCGACCACCTTCTGACGCAGATCCCGTACGAGGAGGTGCCGCACGAGGAAATCACCCTGCCCGAGCGCGTCTTCAACCCGGACTACGAGCGCAAGGTGCTGCCGCCGGAACTCTACGTGCCCGCGAAATACTGACGCCGTGGGCGCAGTGGCGCTTGCGCCGCCGCCCCGGCCGCAGTTGAAAGCGAGGCGGCGCCCGCCCGCCTCGCTTGCAATATCGCCGCGAAAATCAGAGATTGCCGTGAAACGACAGTTTCATGGAATCGACATGAGCCCCAAAGAACGCTCCTTCCTCACGCGCGTCCGCCAGGTGCTGCCGGAACTGCATCCTGCCGAACGGCGGCTGGGCGACTTTCTCTGCGATTTTCCCGGCGAGATCGCGAGCTACTCGGCCCAGGAACTGGCGGCGCTGGCGCATGTGTCGAAGGCGACCGTCTCGCGCTTCATCCAGCGCCTCGGCTACGAGAATTACGAGGAGGCGCGCCGCCATGCCCGCGCCGACAAGCAGACCGGTTCGCGCCTCTTCCTGGCCACCGCCACCGACAGCGGCGGCGAGCAGTCGCTTTCCTCGCATGTGGCGCAAGGGGTCGCCAACATCGAGGCGACGTTCCTCGCCATCTCCGAGACCCAGGTGACGGCAGCGGCAACCACCATTCTCGGCGCCCGCAAGGTCTGGGTCATCGGGTTTCGCGCCAGCCATTCCTTCGCCACCTATCTGCAGTGGCAGATGACGCAGGTAATCGAGAACATCTCGGCCATTCCCGGTGGCGGCCAGACGCTGGGCGAGCATCTGGTCAGCATCGACCGCGACGATGTCGTCATCCTCTTCGGCCTGCGTCGACGCGTTTCCCTGATGGAGCCATTGCTCGCACAGCTGGAAAAGGCCGGCGCACGGCTGCTCTATATCACCGACGAGGGTGTGCCCTTCCTCAATCAGGCGGAATGGCATTTCCGCTGCCAGACGCTGGCGCCAGGCCCCCTCTTCAATCACGTCTCAGTCATGGCGCTCTGCCATCTCCTGACGACGCGATGCATCGAAATCGCCGGCACGTCCGGTCGAAATCGGCTCCGCGGTATCGAAGCCATCAACGATGCACTTGAGGAATTGTGAGCGTCGATTGGGCATTTGCTTGAAACGCCAGAATATTTTTTGCGCACGAGAAATCTGAGTTTCAGCCACGCACGCAAAGGCAACTTGCCGCCAAGGCTTTGACACAAAACGAGAAACCACAGTTTCTCGCAAAATGGCACGAAATCTGCATTCCGTCGATTGCGTCACGAAGCGGCCTGGTCCTTTCGCAGCGCATCATAGAATCTTCTATGAAACCAGGATTTCATGATGTAGTTTTTATGAAACTTGGTTTTCACATTTTCACGTTGTTAAGCCATAAAGGGGAACGAACCATGGCAGCGGAAAATATGGTGCCTTCCGGCAGGTCATCGCCGGTCATCAGACAGTTGGAATCAGCCTTCACCAAGATCGGCGTCACCGGCGCCCACAAACAGATCCTTGCGCTTGTCCTCATCGGCTGCCTGTTCGACAGCTTCGAGCAGAACACCATCGGCGTCGCCGGCCCGATCCTGAAGGAGCACTGGGGCCTTACCGGAACCGACATCGGTTTCCTCAACACCATCACCTTCGGCAGCGCCGCCCTCGGGCGCCTGCTCTCCGGCATCCTCGGCGACCGTTACGGCCGGCGCGTGATGTTGACGATCAATCTGCTGCTCTTCACCATCGGCTCGGCCGCCTGCGCCATGGCGCCGAATTTCGCGACGCTCTGCTTCGCCCGCGCCATCGTCGGCTTCGGCGTCGGTGGCGAGATTTCTACGGCGGTAACCATGCTGTCGGAGTTCTGCTCGCCAAAATTCCGCGGCACGGCAGCCGGCCTCGTCAATGTCGGCGCCGGCGGTTTCGGCAATTTCCTGGCGCCTGCCTTCGGCCTGATGATCTTCACCCTCTTCCCGGGTGAAAACAGCTGGCGCTGGCTCTTCGCCTCGCTCGCCCTGCCGGCCCTGCTCGTCGTCTTCTACCGCCGCCTGGTGCCGGAAACACCGCGCTTTCTCGCCTCGCAGGGCAAGATCGACGAGGCCAACAGGGTGCTTTCGATCCTTGCCTCCGGCTCGTTGCGGCCGCGCAATCTCAAGGTTCAGGAATATCTGACCAAGGACCACCTGAAGGATGAGGAACCGGCCAAGAGCGATTGGAAGGAACTCTTCCGCGCGCCCTTCATCGGCCGCACCATTCCGGTCGCCATCGCGATCCTGATGAGCTACGGCGCCCAGCTTTCGGTACTGACGCTGATGCCGATCATCTTCGTGTCCATGGGCTACACGCTGCAGGGCAGCCTGCTCTACAGCATGATCATCCAGAGCGGCAGCGTGCTCGGCGCCATCGCCGCATCGATGTTCGGCTACTATTTCCCGCGCAAGAAGGTGCTGACCCTTGGTGCCGCCTGCGCCTGCCTTGCGGCCGTCTCGATCGCCTATCTCGGCGCCAACATCTATCTGGTGTTGCTCTTCGGCGCGATCTTCCAGTTCTTCGTGCTGCTGCTCAACACCTCGATCTGGATCTATGCTCCCGAACTCTTCCCGACCCGCATCCGCGCCTTCGGCGTGGCGCTGATCCTGGCAACCGGCTCGGCCGCAGGTTCCTTCATTCCCACCATCGCCGGAGCGCTGTTCGACACCTACGGCATGGTCGGGGTCTTCGGTCTCGCCGCCGGCATGTATGCGGTCTTCGCCTTCTGCATCCAGCTCGGACCCGAGACCTACGGCATGTCGATGGAAGACTTGACCCAGCCGGCGGACGCCGACCTCGCAAAGGCTGGCACTTCTGAAATCAACGTCGGCGTGGAACTGAGAACGTGAGCGCACATATCCTTCTGATCAACCCGAACAGTTCGCGTGCCACCAGCGACATGATGGTCGCCATCGCACGCCGGGCCGCATCAGGACGCGTGGCCGTGGCAGTCGCCACGGCCATGCGGAACCCGCCGATGATCGTGACACCCGAGCAGCTGGATGCGGCCGCTGCCGAGGTCGTCGAGATCGGCGAAAAACATGAGGCCGGGTGCCTCGGCATTGTCGTCAGCGCCTTCGGCGATCCCGGCCTTGCCGCCCTCAAGCATCGCCTCGCGATCCCCGTGATCGGCATCTGCGAGGCCTCGATGATCGAGGCCTCGCAGGACGGCCGCAAGTTCGGCGTCGCCACCACGACGCCGGAATTGATCCAGGCAATCGACGACCGCGCCCGCGATCTCGGCGTCTGGGAGCAATATACCGGCATCCGCTGCACATCCGGCGATCCGCTGGCGCTCTCCGCCCACCCGGAACGCCTGCTGGACGCCCTCGGCGACGCCGTCCGCCAGTGTGTCGAACTGGATGGCGCCGAAGCCGTCATCATCGGCGGCGGTCCGCTGGGCCAGGCGGCCGAACAGCTCCAGCCGCTGTTCTCGACGCCGATTATCGCGCCCATCCCGAGCGCCATCGACCGCATGCTCGACCTGATGCGGGTCGCCGCCTGACAGGCATTCATCATCGCAGACACCCAAAAGGATTATGGATCCGGCAGCGGTAACGCCTGTTTCCGCCGCCTGCCCCGTGGTATTTTTGCTCTTTCCAATTGGGCGAGACCGAAGCTGGGGCGGAGGTTGCGCGATGAAATCTCTTCTTGCTCCGCTCGCCGCCGTGGCCTTCTTTGCCGCGGCAGCCATGGCGGGCCCCTTGCATGACGCGGCAAGGGAGGGCGATACCGCACGCGTCAAACAACTGCTCGACCAGGGAACCGACATAGCCGAGCCCGATGCGGCCGGCGAGCCGGCGTTGCTGATCGCCGCGCTCAAGGGACGCACCGAGGTCGTCGCTCTCCTCATCGATCGCGGATGCGACATCGAGATCCGCAACAAGGGCGGCCTGACGGCGCTGCACGCCGCCGCCTATGGCGGCAATCTCGAAACCGCCAAGCTGCTCGTCGCCAAGGGGGCTGCCGTCAACGACGTCGCCAACTTCTACAAGATGTCGCCGCTGCACGCAGCAGCCGAAGAGGGCCACGCCGAGATCGTCGCCTTCCTGCTGACCAACAAGGCCGACATCGAGGTCAAGGAACGCAACGGCTACACGCCGCTGACACAGGCGGGATGGCGCTCGCACTGGCCGGCCGCCGAGCTTCTCCTGAAGGCGGGAGCCACCTGCCAGAAAGCCGATCTCGTCGGCGATTGGCTCTATGGCGAATGCACAAAACGACAATGACGAATACATCCGGCAACGGAGGACATGGCATGTCTCGATTTCCGATAGCGGCCGCGATCGCGGCGACGGCGATATTCCTTGCATTCACCGGCGCAACGCGCGCGGAGGAGCCCGTCAACACCGGCTATTTCGGCGACGTGGCGATCAAGGGGTATGATCCGGTCGCCTATTTCACCGAGAACAAGGCGGTCGAAGGATCGCCGGAATTCACCTATCGCTGGCTCGGCGCCACCTGGCAATTCGCCAGCGCCGAGCACCGTGACCAGTTCATGAAGGAGCCGACCCGCTATGCACCGCAATATGGCGGCTATTGTGCCGACGGCGTCTCCTTCGGCACCGTGACGACCAACATCGACCCGAAAGCCTGGCGCATTATCGAGGGCAAACTCTACTTAAGCTACGATCCGGGCGCAGCCGATGGCTTCGAGAAGAACCCGGCCAAAGTGGTCGATTCACGCAAGCACTGGTCCGAGGTCGAGCAGACGCTGCTCACGGAGAAGACGTCGATCAACTGGATGAAGCCCTCGCCCTGATTGCGTTGCCAATCAGGACATGATCGGCATCATTGCTGGATCGAAAAGAACTTCAGCGCCTGCGGTGTGACGTTGATATAGTCGGCGCTGCGCTGGCCGTTTGCCGTATTGCGGTAGACGTAGCCGCAGACCATGCGATCCAGAAAGTACCCTTCGTATTTCTCGCAAAGCTGATTGCCCTTCACTTCGATACGACCGGTGATGCTCGTATTGCTGCTGCGATAGGCGGTGTTGCCGGCCTTGTCGAAGAACTGGGCGAAGCTCGTGCCGTTCTTGTGCGTGCCGACCCAGGTCTTGTCGTTGGTCAATTGCTGCAGTTCCGCCGGACCGAGCCGATCGCTGGGGGAACCAACGAAACCGAAGGGCCATTCGGGGATACCCGCGGTGCGCAGCCCGAAGAGATGCCGATGGAGATCCTCCTCGCGCCAATAGTCATAGAGATAGCTGTAATAGGTCAGGTTGCTGTCCGGGAAGAGCTTCAAGAGTTCTGCTGCTTCCGCCGCAGCGCTCGCCTGATCGCCGCGCTGGGCATAGGCCGATATCAGGTACTCCCGCACCGCTTCGGCTTTCGGCAGTTCCTCGCGTGCCGATTCGATCAGTGGGATCGCCCGTTCGAGGCGGCGCGCCGTGTAGTAGACGATGCCTGCCATGAGTTCCAGGGTGGACGACGGCGAAGGGTCGAGCCTCAGCGCCCGCTCGATGTCCTCGATCGCCTGCTGATGTTCGCCGGTCTGGACAAGAACCAGCGCCAGATTGGCGAGCGCTTCGGCATCGTTGGGCTGAACTGAGACCGCGCGCAGCGCCGATTGCCTTGCCTCGGAAGCGCGTCCATCGACGAGCTGAAGCAGCGCCAAGACCGTGTGGGCGCGCGCATTGTTGGCGTCGAGCTTCAGAGCCTGCCCGGCCGCATCATAGGCGATCTTGCGCGCCACGGCCGCGGACCAGAGATAATTGTAGTCGTTGCGCCAGACATCGACCGCGACCCGGGCTATGCCGGCATGAGCATCGGCAAAATCGGGATCGAGGTCGATCGCCCGTTGGTAGAAGGCGAGCGTCTGACGATTGGTCTCGACATCGCGCCAGATAAGGCCCTGCTGCTCGGCGCGCATGTAGTTGTCATAGGCCTCGAGATTGTCCGTGGGGATGCGCGCCAGTTGGTCACGCTCGCCCTCGCTGAGCTTGACCTCGAGCGCGGCAATGATCTTGCCGATCACGTCGTCCTGGACGGCAAAGAGATCGGCATACTGCCGGTCGTAGCGCTCCGCCCACAACGACAGCCCGCTCGCCGCGTCGATGAGCTTGACGTTGATGCGCAGGCGCTGGTCGGTGCGTTGCAGCGTGCCTTCCAGCACATAGCGCACGCCGAGTTCGGCGGCGACGTCCTGGATCTTGGTGGCATTGCCCCTCAGCGCAAATACCGAATGCCGGGCGATGACGAAGAGCCCGGAGACCTTCGACAATTCGGTGATGAGATCGTCGGTCAGGCCTTCGGCCAGGTGATCGTGACCACTGTCGCCGCTGACATTGATGAAGGGCAGCACCGCGACGGAAGGCTGGTCCGACAGGGGGTAGGCGAAGCGCTGCGCGGAATCTATCGACGAGATCAGCGTCCAGGGCTGCCACCAGGCGATCGCTGCCGCCAGCACAAGCGCGGCCAAACCGATCGCCACGCTCTGGCGGGCGGCTCGCCCCTTTTTCTCGCCAAAAGTCTTGCCTGCGGCTTCGGGTTCGAGGAGCACGCGGTAGACACGGATCGGCTCGCCGATGCCCTTCACCGGTTGCCACCCCAGCGATGCAAATCCGACCTTCAGCTTGGAGCTGATCTGGTCGTAGGCGGTGCCCGATATCGCAATGCCGCCCGGATGGGCCAGCCCCTGCACCCGGTCGGCGATGTTGACGCCGTCGCCGTGGATGTCGTCGCCCTCGACGATGATGTCGCCGAGATTGATGCCGATGCGGAAATCGAGCCGCTCGCCGTCAGGCCCCCGCTCATCCTCCGCCGCCGCCTTGTGTTTCTGGATATCGATCGCGCATTGCGCTGCGTCGACGACGCTGCGGAATTCGACGAGCAGACCGTCGCCCATCGTCTTCACCAGCCGTCCGTGATGCTCACGAAAGAGCGGCTCGAGAATGGTGCACAGGTCCGACTGGAAGCGAAGGCGCGTCCCTTCCTCGTCGAGTCGGCTCAGGCGGCTGTAGCCGACGACATCCGCAATCAGGACGGCAGCGAGACGGCGCTCCATCGACGAGCTCTCAACGTACGATGTACCCCAAGGGCAGATGTTACCGCAGCTTGGCAAACAGCGCCATCGGCGCACACCGGCAGGACACCTGCTCAACGCCGTAACCGTAACCTACTGCACCAACCACCCGCCAGGGCCGACATGTCCGATCGAGAGCCGGCGACGGCAAGATCGCACTTTCCCGAGTCCCAGCCGGTGAACTAAGCTTCCCGCGTCGCGAATCAAGCGCGGGAGACCGAGTGCATGGAGTTCCGGGACGACGACCTCGCCGCGTTCGCCGAGAATGGCGCAGCGCCCCTGCCGGCCGCAGCGGCCGAGGGCCACGTCGCGCGGAACGGCGCAAGCATCTGGTATGCGACCTATGGCAAGGGCGCACCGGTGATCCTGTTGCACGGCGGCCTTGGCCACAGCGGCAACTGGGGCTACCAGGTCCCGGCACTGCTGGAGGCCGGTCGCCGCGTCATCCTAATCGACAGCCGCGGCCACGGCCGCAGCACCCGCGATACCCGACCCTATAGCTATGAATTGATGGCGTCGGACGTGCTCGCCGTCATGGACAGGCTGCAGATCGAGACGGCCGCCTTTGCCGGCTGGAGCGACGGCGCCTGCATTGCGCTCGTTCTCGCCTCGATGGCGCCGGAGCGTGCCGCCGGCGTCTTCTTCTTCGCCTGCAACATGGACCCGAGCGGAACCAGGGAGATCGAACCGAGCCCGATCCTCGACCGCTGCTTCGGCCGCCATTCGAGCGACTACAGGCAATTGTCGGCAACACCTGACGATTTCGGCGCCTTCGTCGACGCCGTCAGCGAGATGCAAAGGACCGAGCCGAACTACACGGCCGAGGACCTCGGCAGGATCCGCGTCCCGGTCGCGATCGTTCAGAGCGAGAATGACGAGTTCATCAAGCGCGAGCATTCTGACTATCTCGCCCGCAGCATTCCCGGCGCCGAATTCATCCTGCTTCCCGGCGTCAGCCATTTCGCACCGCTGCAGCGGCCGGACCGATTCAATGCGGTCCTCAACGCATTCCTGGCAAAGCTGCCGGGTTAATCCTGCCCCGATCGCCTGACTACCGGATGGGGCGGGCCGGTCTCGACCCACCTTCCCCGCCGGCCACGGTTACTCGGCCGCCTCGGACTCCGGCATCGGCACATAGTTGAGGATCGGCGAAAGCCAACGCTCGACCTCGCGGATCGGCATGCGCTTGCGCTCGGCATAATCCTCGACCTGATCGCGCTCGACCTTGGCGACACCGAAGTAATAGGCTTCGGGATGACCGACGTAGAGGCCGGAAACCGACGATCCCGGCCACATCGCATAGCTTTCCGTCAGGCTGACGCCGATCGCAGCTTCCGCATCGAGCAGCCGGAAGAGCGTCGCCTTTTCCGTATGATCGGGCTGCGCCGGATAGCCGGGCGCCGGCCGGATGCCGGCATAGGGCTCGCCGATCAGTTCCTCAGGCGTGAAAGCCTCGTCGGCCGCATAACCCCAGAGTTCCTTGCGCACATATTCGTGCAGGCGCTCGGCAAAGGCCTCGGCGAAGCGGTCGGCCAGCGCCTTGACCAGGATCGACGAATAGTCATCGTTGGCGCGCTCGAAACGCTCGGCAATCGCGACTTCCTCGATCCCGGCGGTGACGACGAAGCCGCCGACATAGTCATTGGAACCGCTGGCCGCCGGGGCGACGAAATCGGAAAGCGCCACGTTCGGGCGGCCGTCGCGCTTCGTCAGTTGCTGGCGCAGCGTGAAGAAGGTCGCGAGCTCAGACGTCCGGTCTTCATCGGTGAACAGCCGGATGTCGTCGCCGACCGTTCCCGCCGGCCAGAAACCGACGACGGCCTTCGGTGCGAACCATTTCTCCTCGACGATTTTCGCAAGCATCGCCTGGGCATCGTCGAACAATTGCCGGGCGGCGGCACCCTGCGCCTCGTCCTCCAGGATCTTCGGATAGACGCCCTTCAGCTCCCAAGTCTGGAAGAACGGGGTCCAGTCGATGTAATGGGCGAGTTCTGCGAGATCCCAGCTTTCAAACACGCGCGTGCCGAGGAAGGACGGCGTCTTTGCCTGGTAGCTCGCCCAGTCGACTTTGTGCTGGTTGGCGCGGGCCTGCGACAGCGGCAGACGGCGCTTTTCCGCTTCGTTGCGGGCATGCACCTCGGCGACCTTGCGGTATTCCGCTCGGACCGTCTCCATGTAGTTACCCCGCGCTTCCGGCGACAACAGGCTCGAGACGACGCCGACGGCGCGGCTGGCATCGGTGACATAGACCGTCTGGCCGCGATCATAGCGCGGATTGATCTTGACCGCCGTATGGACACGGCTGGTGGTCGCGCCGCCGATCAGCAGCGGCACGTCGAAACCCTCGCGTTCGAGTTCGGAGGCGACATGCACCATCTCGTCCAGCGACGGGGTGATCAGGCCCGAAAGCCCGATGATGTCGACCTTCTGCTCACGCGCCACTTCGAGGATCTTCGCCGAGGGCACCATGACGCCGAGATCAATGATCTCGTAATTGTTGCAGGCAAGCACGACGCCGACGATGTTCTTGCCGATGTCATGCACGTCGCCCTTGACCGTCGCCATCAGGATCTTGCCGGCGCTTTCCCGCGCTCCGCCGCCATTGGCAAGCTTCTCCGCCTCCATGTGCGGCAGCAGCACGGCGACCGCCTGCTTCATCACGCGGGCGGATTTCACCACCTGCGGCAGGAACATCTTGCCCGAGCCGAAGAGGTCGCCGACGACGTTCATGCCGGCCATCAGCGGACCTTCGATGACATGCAGCGGCCGCGCGGCGGCAAGGCGCGCTTCCTCCGTATCCATTTCGATGTATTCGGTGATGCCGTTGACCAGCGCATGTTCGAGGCGTTTCTCCACCGACCACGCGCGCCAGGAAAGATCCTTCTCGCGGCCCTGTGCGCCGCCCTGCCCGCGATAACGCTCGGCGATTTCCAGCATGCGCTCGGTCGAATCGGCGCGGCGGTTGAGCACCACGTCCTCGCAGGCCTCGCGCAGTTCCGGATCGATCGCGTCATAGACGGCGAGCTGGCCGGCATTGACGATACCCATGTCCATGCCCGCCTGGATGGCGTGGTAGAGGAAGACCGCATGCATCGCCTCGCGCACCGGCTCGTTGCCGCGGAACGAGAAGGAGAGGTTGGAGACGCCGCCCGACACATGCACATGCGGCAGGGTGGCAATGATCTCGCGCGTCGCTTCGATGAAGTCGACGCCGTAATTGTTGTGCTCCTCGATGCCGGTCGCCACCGCGAAGATGTTCGGGTCGAAGATGATGTCCTCGGGCGGGAAACCCGCCTCCTCCGTCAGGAGCTTGTAGGCACGGGTGCAGATCTCGACCTTGCGCGCCTTGGTGTCGGCCTGGCCGGCTTCATCGAAGGCCATGATGACGACGGCCGCGCCATAGGCGCGGCAGAGCCTGGCGTGATGCAGGAAAGCCTCTTCGCCTTCCTTCATCGAGATCGAATTGACCAGCGGCTTGCCCTGCACGCATTTCAAGCCCGCCTCGATCACCTCCCATTTCGACGAATCGATCATGACAGGCACCCGGGCAATGTCCGGCTCGGAGGCGACGAGGTTCAGGAACTCGACCATCGCCTGCTTCGAATCGATCAGGCCCTCGTCCATGTTGACGTCGATGATCTGGGCGCCGTTCGCCACTTGGTCACGCGCGACGTCGAGCGCTGCCGAATAGTCGCCGGCGGTGATCAGCTTGCGGAACTTGGCCGATCCGGTGACGTTGGTGCGCTCGCCGACATTGACGAAGGGAATGTCCGAAGTCAGCGTGAAGGGCTCCAGCCCGGAAAGCCGCATCAGCGGCTCGACCTTGGGGATCGCGCGCGGGCGATGCTTGGCAACGGCTCTCGCGATGGCGCTGATATGGGCCGGCGTCGAACCGCAGCAGCCGCCGACGATATTGACGAGACCGTCACGCGCGAAGGCTTCCACCTGCGCTGCCATCTGCTCCGGCGTCTCGTCATACTGGCCGAACTCGTTCGGCAGGCCGGCATTGGGATAGGCGCAGACGAAGGTGTCGGCGACACCGGAGAGCTCGTCAATATGGGCACGCATGGCATTGGCGCCGAGCGCGCAGTTGAGCCCGATGGTGAAGGGCTCGGCGTGGCGCACCGAATGCCAGAAGGCGGTCGGCGTCTGGCCGGAAAGCGTGCGGCCGGAGAGATCGGTGATCGTGCCGGAGATCATCACAGGCAGATCGACGCCCTTTTCGGCGAACACTTCCTTGGTTGCGAAGATCGCGGCCTTGGCGTTCAGCGTGTCGAAGATCGTCTCGATCAGGATGATGTCGGCGCCGCCATCGATCAACCCGCGGATCTGTTCGGCATAGGCAATACGCAAGTCGTCGAAGGTGACGGCGCGATAGCCGGGATTGTTGACGTCGGGCGAGATCGACGCCGTGCGGTTGGTCGGTCCGAGCGCGCCGGCGACGAAACGGCGGCGGCCGTCCTCGGCCTCGGCGCGCTTGGCGGCACGGCGCGCCAGCCGGGCGCCGTCGCGGTTGAGCTCATAGACCATGTCCTCCATGCCGTAGTCGGCCTGGGCGATGCGGGTCGAGGAGAAGGTGTTGGTTTCGAGGATGTCGGCGCCGGCGATCGCATAGGCGTAGTGGATGTCCTCGATCGCCTTCGGCTGCGTCAGCGTCAGAAGGTCGTTGTTGCCCTGCTGGTGACAGGCGCAGCCGCCGAATCGGTCGCCGCGGAAATGCTGCTCGACGAAGCCGAGCTGCTGGATCTCCGTGCCCATCGCGCCATCCATGATCAGGATGCGTTCGCGCGCCGCTTGGGCGAGCGCCCGCTTGATCTCGGAGCCCTCCGGCTTGGAGGAAACGTCACCGAAAAGGGCGCCGATGGCGGACATGGGAAATCTCCCGTTCTGAAAACGACAAACAATAAACGAGTCAATCACATAAAGATATCTTTATGTCAACATATGGCGCGATCACATTTGCCCGCCACAAAAAGAAAATGGCCCGCCGCGATTGCGACGGGCCACATCGGTAGGGCGGTTCAGAGCCGCGCCGCTGCAAAGTGCTACAGCGGCCTTCTCGCGTCTAATAAGACGCGAGGCGCTGTAGGCAATCTTCCGATTCGTAGATGGCGCAGAGGATATGATAGAAGCTGCTCGCCGGTGCCGGTTCCTCGACGAAGCTGCCGTCGGCCTTCTGCTTGTCGCGCCAGAGGCCCGCAACCGGCGTCTCCAGGAACGCCCGAAGTGCCGCCGCCGCCCGGGCGGCCGAAGCGAGGTAACGCTCTCGCTCAACGCCATTGGTGAGTGCCGCGAAGCGGATCGACGCTTTCAGCCACTCGGTCTGCGGCCAGAGCCGTGCAATCGGATCGGCCACCGAGAGATCGTCAAGCAGCGTCATGATCGCCACGTTGCGGTTCGGGCAGATGCCGTGCGCCTCGCCGATATCGAACAGCCGCCGCGCCTTGACGATCGCCTCGGCGCTGCCGCGGCGCTCCGCCCAGCGCAGCAGCAGCCAGGCCCATTCGAACAGATGGCCGGGCTCGACGATCCGGCCCTTGTCGCCGGCAAAGGGCGCCCAGTCGTGATCGAAGAACTCACGCAGAACGCCGGTCTCGGCGTCGATGAAATGATCCATCGCCAGGTCCGCAATCTCGTCGGCGAGATTGGCCCAGGCGACCTGATCGAATCCGTCCACGATCTCGCTGGCGAGGCAGGCCTCGAAGAGATGCATATGGGGGTTGGAACAGAGCGGCAGACGCGGAGGATTGTCTTCCTCGAAACCCGCGACCGGATGCTTGGCGTGAGCTTCGATCCGGGATCGAAGGTCGTTGCTGCGTTCGGTCATTTCGGCCTTGCGTGCCGGCACGACCTCGGCGAGATAGGCGAAGGCCAACAGGGTGAAGGCCTGGTTGTAGAGATCAAACGACGGGTCGAGCAGGTTGCCATCGGCATCGGCGAGCGCGCCATAAAAGCCGCTCGGCTGCTTGAAGACGCGATCGAAATAGGCAAGTCCGCCTTCGGCTGCACCGCGCCAGTCACCACTCCATCCGCGCCGGCCAGCTTCCGCGAAGCAATAGACCTGCCGCGGCTGCACCCGCGCACGCCGGTTGGCGCGGGTCGGCTCACCGGCCATATCGATCGTCTCGACGAAACCGCCGGCGGCATCGACACCCGCCTCGCGCCAGAGCGGCAGGGCCTTGTCGGCCAGCCACTGCGAGAGAACACGAGACTGAGAAAAGATATCGTCTGCCAACACTCAGTCCTCGAGCTTCAAGCCGTCATGATCCTTGCCGAGCAAGATCGCGAGCGCCTCGACCACCATGTTGTGGTCCTCGCGCTGCGGCAGCCCGGAAACCGTGACGGCACCGATGCAGCCTGTACCCTTGACGACGATTGGAAAGCTGCCGCCATGCGCGGCATAGTCGGCGTCCGACAGCCCAAGCTTGGCCTGCAGATTGGTTTGCGCCTTCGCGAGTTCGCGACCGGTGGCATAGCTGCTCTTGAACAGCCGGAACACGGTGTTGCGCTTGCGGCGCACCCAGTTCGGATTGTCCGGCGTCGCGCCGTCGAGCGCTGCGTAGAATACCTGCATCGAGAACAGCGTGACGTCGATCACCACGCCGAGCTTGCGTTCGACCGCCATCTTGCGCAGCCGCGAGCCGAGTTCCCAGGCCGTTTCGAGGTCGAAACGCTCGAACTGCAATTCCTGTTCCTGCCGCGCGATGCGGGCCAGATCCTTGTCGATGTTCATGGGAATCAATCCTTCCAGAGCCAGGCCGCGCCGCGCACGCCGGAGCTGTCACCATGCAGGGCCTTACGAACAGGCGTCTCGAACGTGTCGCCGAAGAGATAGTTGACCACGCGCGGCGGCACGTCGGCATAGATCTCGTCGACATTCGACATGCCGCCGCCAAGCACGAAGACATCGGGGTCGACGATGTTGGTGAGCAGCGCCAGGCTCCGCGCCAGCCGGTCGACGAAGCGTTCATACACGCCCGTTGCCACCGGGTCGCCCGCCCGTTTCGCGTCGATGATGTCGCGCCCGCGCCGTTCGGTGCCTGTCGTGAGCCGGTAGTCGAGTTCGACGCCGGTGCCGCAGGCATACATGTCGAGGCAGCCCTGCTTGCCGCACCAGCACCTGTGGCCGGGATACTCGTCCTTCGTCATCCAGGGCAGCGGATAATGGCCGATTTCGGCGGCAACGCCCTGGTATCCGGCATGCACCTTCTTGTCGATCGCCAGCCCCCCGCCATGGCCGGTGCCGACGATGACCCCGAAGACCACATGTGCGTCCTTGCCGGCGCCGTCGACCGCCTCCGAAACCGCCAGGCAATTGGCGTCGTTGGCCAGCCGCACCGGCCGTCCGAGTGCGGTTTCGAGGTCGCGGCCGAGCGGTTTGCCGTTGATCAGCACCGCGTTGGAGTTGCGCACGATGCCGGTACGCGGATTGGGGCTGCCGGGAATGCCGATGCCGATCGAGCCCTTTTCGCCGGCAGTCTGCTCGGCGGCGGCAACGAGATCGAGAACGGCGCGGATGCAGTCGTCGTAGCCGCTCGTCGGGGTCGCGAGGCGATGACGGGCGCGCGTTTCGCCATCGCGGCCGAGCGCGATGACTTCCATTTTCGTGCCGCCCCAATCTATTCCGATGAACATATCTGGATCAGGTCTCTGATGAAGGTCTCAAGGGGAGCGCCGGCTTTCCTCCCGCCAGCGCCCGCCTTGCTTAGCATTCGGAAGACCTGAAAGACCAGCCCCATCCGGTGACCTGAAGCGAGGATCGGACGGTGCGCACGCAAGGGGCGGCTGTCTCGCATTTCCGGGCGCTGCCACGCAAAAACACTTGGCGAAAACCTCATGCTTTTGTATGGGTGCTATCCGAGTGGTCCCGTAGCTCAGCAGGATAGAGCACCAGATTCCTAATCTGGGGGTCGCGCGTTCGAATCGCGCCGGGATCACCATCTCAAGTATTTGTCCAGATAATACTGGCTGTAGCAGCCCCCTGAACCGTCAAGCTCCTCGAGTGCCGTCACCTTGCGGCAGAGAGTAGATACCGGCATTCGCCGGCCGAAACTCTCAAATCGGGCAACGGCGACGAAGACCGCGATGGCGTTCAGGTCGGCCAAGAATTCCGATGCCGCCGAGCGACCGGGAAAAAGACGCATGCGCGTCATGTGCCTGTCACGAACGGCCGCTAGTAGAAACTTACACCTCGCCGATGACCACGGATGAACTGGCATCGGTTGACGGTGATGAGGAAGGTCGGGTCGCCCCGACCTTTTTTGTTGGGTTCGGCGGCGTTCCCCGCCAGGCTGCGACTGCCCTTTCCTCGGGGAGCCGCAGGATCTCTATTCACGAAATCGTTACCGGCTGCCGGAGACGGCACAAAATGGGCTCTCGATCATTTTCCTTGCAGAAGGGAGAATGGTGAAAGCTCATGAAAACGCTGGCTATTATTGCGCTTTCGCTGGCAACGGCCCTCTCCAGCGTGGACCCGGTACAGGCATTCCCGTCGGTCAGTCCACTGAAGGCGGGCCTATCGAATGTCGAACAGGTCACCCATCGTCATCGCCAGTGGTACTACGATGACGATGATGAAGATGGATGGCGATACGACCGTCGCTACTACGACGAAGACTACGACGACTACTATCGGTATCGTCGCTATCACCACCGGCATCATCACAGCGATATTGGCGCATTTATCGGCGGCTTCGCCGTTGGTGCGATCCTCGGCGGCGCTTTGAGCGCCCCGCCAAGGCGGCACTATCACCGCCACTCGAACTCGAATTGGTGATACATACTGCTGCCGCCTCGTAGGGTGCCGATCGCCCTGCTTTCGGCAGGGGGGCTGATCGTGCTGAAATCATTCCTGGCTGCGGGTGACCGCCGCTACTCGGTGACGGCTCAATCGTCCGGCCGGCAGACACGCAGCCGATGGCCGTCCGGATCGAGAGCGACGAAAGTGCGACCAAACACGGCAGTCTTCAGCTCCTGCTCGATTGCCATTCCGCGCCGGCGCCAATCCGCATAGAGGCGCTCGACTTCCGCGTCATCCTTCACCATGAAGGCGATTTCCGAGCGATGGCCGGTGCCGGACGAGACGAAGTCCCTCGCCTGGGTAGACCAGAGGCTGAAGGTCAGGCCGTTTTCGAGTCCGAAGGCGACATAGGCAGGAAAGGAAGCAACGGGTTCGCGCCCGAGCAGATCGGCATAGAACAGGGCGCTTTTTGCCGGGTCGTCGACATAGAGCAGGACAAGGTTCGGTGACAGCATCTTCGGATCTCCTTCTTCTGATGACCGGAACCTAGTCGAAGCTGCTGTCAGCTTTTGTCAGCATGGAGCGCATAGCGACAGGCGACCGGTCCATTGAACCGGCCTCTGGCTGGAAGGCGGCGCGTCAGAAGACGGCGAGGTATTTCAACAGAGAGACGATGCCGATGATGATCACGATGGTCTGGACGATCTGCTTGGCGCGTGCGTCGAGCGGCAGCCGCTGGACGAGATAGAGCACCAACACAATGACGAGGAATGTAATCAGGATTCCGATAAGCAGCCCCATGGATCAACTCCCTTTTCACAACGACAGCGCGACAGCGCCGGGATTGTAACTATGGAGCGAGGGCAAAGGTTCCGAGTTGCCCGGCAACGTCTTTAGCCGGGTTGTGCCAACCGGCTCGGGAAGGCAGGTAAAAAAGGCGTCAGGGAGCGGGCTTGCAGGCGATGCCCTGATCATTCTCGCCCTTCGTCACGTCGAAAAGCGTCGCCTCGTCGCCCTCGGTCCACCAGATATATTGCCCGCCGGCATATTGGGCGCCGGAGCCGGAGATCACGTTCGAAGCCACGACGAAGGTGCCGTCGATCGTAAAGGTCACCAGGGATACGGCGCCCGCATTGATATACTGCGCCTCGAGGGCCTTGCCGCCGCAATCGTAGCGAACCGCTTGCCGATCCACGGCATCGGCGCCGGGCACGCGGATCGTCACATCGGCGCCCTGAGAGCCGGCGGTCATCAATGCGAGCTTCATGGCGGTCGCGCCTTCCGCCTTGACGAGAACGAGCTTCGATCCCTCGACGGTCCAGGAGAGTTCGCTGCGGAGCGCCTCGAGGAATTTCTGCTCCTGGGTCATCGCCGCCGGCACGCACATCTTGCGTGTCGATGCGGCCGGTCCGAAGGTGATCTTCGTGCCCGACAGACTGAAGGTACCGGTGAAATGGTTGCAGCCGGCCATGCCGCCAAAGGTGCCGTCCTCGCGGATTTCGAGCGTCGACTGCAGATCGTCGACCACGCCGCCGCCACCGATGTCTTCGGCAAGCCAGGTGCCGACGAGCTGCTGCGGCACGTCTTCGGCGGCAACCGGCTGCATCGAGGCCATCTCGATCGTCACGCAGGCGCAGGAAACGGCGGTAATGACTTTCAGCATCGCGAGCTCCTTCGGGCGTCGACTCAAGCAGTCCGATTCTTAGACCCTGGACGAGACGGATTGAAGACCGCGCCCTTGTTGCCGGCGGAATTCGCCTGTAGAGCCTACTGCATGTCTCCTTAAATCGACTTCGATTTAAGGACAAAGACATGCAGCAAATCAAAGAGCTACAGCGACCTTTGCGCGTCTGATAAGACGCGCGGCGCTGAAGCGCACAACATACAATATAAAAGTTCGGATCGATCTGGCGAAGATCATGCGCTACGCTCGCGACGAAAGCCGCCTCGCGCATCCCCTCCGAAAAAGAAGAACATGGGTATTGGCATGGCATCCCGCGACAATGCGAAGCGCCGACTGACGATCCTCGGGTCGACCGGTTCGATCGGCACCAACACGCTCGACGTCATCGAGCGTCTTGGCGGTCGCGAGCGCTTCGAAGTCGTCGCCGTCACCGGCAATGGCAACATTCCCCTGCTCGCCGAACAGGCGGTGAAGGCCGGGGCGGAGCTCGCCGTCACCGCCAATGAGAGCCAATACGAAAACCTGAAAGCGGCGCTTGCCGGCACCGGCATTGCCGTCGCCGCCGGCAGGAGCGGCCTGATCGAAGCGGCCGAACGCGACGCGGATTGGGTGATGGCGGCCATTGTCGGCAATGCCGGTCTTGCCCCCACCCTCGCCGCCGCCCGCCGCGGCGCCGACATTGCGCTCGCCAACAAGGAGTGCCTGGTTTCCGCCGGCAGCCTCTTCATCGAGGCGGTGAAGAAGGGCGGCGGACGATTGTTGCCCGTCGACAGCGAACACAACGCCATTTTCCAGGTGCTCGAGGAACAGCAGCGCCACGCCGTCGAGCGCATCATCCTGACGGCCTCGGGCGGCCCGTTCCGCACCAAGTCGCTCGAGGAGATGCGCCACGTGACCGCCGATGTCGCGCGCGCCCATCCGAACTGGTCGATGGGACTGAAGATCTCGATCGACAGCGCCTCGATGTTTAACAAGGCGCTGGAGATGATCGAGGCGAAGCACCTCTTCGCTCTCAAGCCGGAACAGGTCGAAGTGATCGTGCACCCGCAGTCGGTGATCCATTCGATGGTCGGCTACACGGACGGCTCGGTGCTGGCGCAGCTCGGCTGCCCGGACATGCGCACCGCCATCGGCTATGCGCTTTCCTATCCCAGCCGCTGCAGCCTGCCGATCGAGCGGCTCGATTTCGCCAAGCTGTCGCGCCTCGATTTCGAAGCACCGGACGAAGTGCGCTTTCCGGCGATCCGCCTGGCGCGCCGCGCCATGGTCGAGGGCGGCGTGCAGGGGGCGGTGCTCAACGGTGCCAAGGAAACGGCACTCGACGCCTTTATCGCCGGGCGCACCGGATTTCTCGCCATGGCGGAGATCGTCGAAAAGGTCATGGACGCGCTCGCCGACCTGCCGGCGGCGACAACAATGGACGACGTTTTCGCCGCAGACGAAAAAGCCCGGCAACTGGCGGCCGGGCTCATTCAATAGTCAGGTTTACCCTGCAGGTTCATTAGGCTCTTCGCCCCGCATCCGCGCGGTGAGGGAAGCCCCTCATCCGCCTGCCGGCAACCTCTCCCCGCAAACGAGGAGAGTTAGGCTGAGAGGCAGATCTCTCGAAAGATAAGCCGAAGCTTACGCAACCGCCCTTGCCAGCGCACAGCGCGACCACAGCGAATGCAGGGCGCCGACGAGGTGATCGATGTCGGCATCCGAGTGCAGCGGCGTCGGCGTGATGCGCAGCCGCTCGGTCTTCTTCGGCACCGTCGGATAGTTGATCGGCTGCACGTAGACGCCGAAATTGTCGAGCAGCAGGTCGGAGATCCACTTGCACTTGGCCGCGTCCCCGACCATGACCGGCACGATATGGCTGGGGTTCGGCATGTGCGGAATACCGCGCTGGTCGAGCAGCGAACGCAGACGACGCACGCGCTCCTGGTGCGCGAAGCGTTCGACCTGGCTTTCCTTCAGGTGACGGATCGAGGCAAGCGCACCGGCAGCAAGCGTCGGCGGCAGCGCCGTCGTGAAGATGAAGCCGGACGCAAACGAGCGGATGAAGTCGCAGAGCGCGGCCGAGCCGGCGATGTAGCCGCCCATCACGCCGAAGGCCTTGCCGAGCGTGCCTTCGATAACCGTCAGCCGGTGCATCAGGCCTTCGCGCTCGGCAATGCCGCCGCCGCGCGGACCGTACATGCCGACGGCATGCACTTCGTCGAGATAGGTCATGGCGCCGTACTTGTCGGCAAGATCGCAGAATTCCTTGATCGGCGCGATGTCGCCGTCCATCGAATAGACGGACTCGAAAGCAATGATCTTCGGCGCGCGCGGATCGGCGGCGGCGAGCTTGGCTTCGAGGTCAGCGACCGAATTGTGCTTGAAGATGACGCGTTCGCACTTGGAGTGACGGATCCCCTCGATCATCGAAGCGTGATTCCCGGCGTCCGAGAAGACGATGACACCGGGAATCTTGGAACAGAGCGTACCAAGTGCTGCCCAGTTGGACACATAGCCCGAGGTAAACAGCAGCGCCGATTCCTTGCCGTGCAGGTCTGCGAGCTCGCGTTCGAGCAGGACGTGGTAGTGGTTGGTACCGGAGATGTTACGGGTGCCGCCGGCGCCGGCACCGCATTCGTCGATGGCGCGCTTCATCGCCTCGGTGACAACAGGATGCTGGCCCATGCCGAGATAGTCGTTCGAACACCAGACGGTGACTTCCTGGACGCCATCGGCCGTATGGCGCGCTGCCTTCGGGAAGTTGCCGCGATGACGGGCGAGGTCTGCGAAAACCCGGTAGCGGCCTTCCTGATGCAGCCCGTCCAGCTCGTTCTTAAAGAAATTCTCGAAATCCATCATTTTCTCCAGTGCCCGATCGCTTTTCTTGATTCAAAGCGACCTGGGGTCAACCTCGGAATGCTCGGCATTTGCCACCTGCGGCAAAAGGCCCCTGAAGCGCTGCCCGTCCAATGAATGCATCCGGGATGATCTAGCATTTTCGGGCCGAAGCATCTTCGTTGCTTTCACTGAAACCGTTTCAACCCGGAGAGCCCTAGTTTTGAAACATTCCAAAGAGAGCCTTAGCGCATGTTCATCTCTTCAAGCTTGATCGAAGTCAAGCAAGGATGAAAAAAGGACGACCGAAGCCGTCCCTTTTTTTGCTGTTTGACGATACCCCATGCCGGTCAGGCCGCTGCCACGGCGCGCTTGGCCATGACCTTCACCAGATTGGCGCGGTAGGCCGCGTCCGCATGAATGTCGGAGAGCAGCTCCGAGGCATCGATGCTGACATTGCTCAGCGCATCCGGCGACCAGTTGGCAACGAGCGCCGCTTCCATATCGCCATGCCGGAACACGCCGTTCGCTCCCGCTCCGGTAACGGCCACCCGGACGTCGCCATCGTCGCGTCGCGCGACGAACACACCGGCCATCGCATAGCGCGACGCCGGGTTGGCGAACTTCTGGTAGGCAGCCTGAGCCGGCGCATCGAAGGTGATGGCGGTGACGATCTCGCTGCCTTCCAGCGCCGTCTCGAACAGGCCGGTGAAGAAGTCGTCAGCCGCGATCTCGCGCCTGTTGGTCACGATTGTCGCGCCGAGCGCCAGCATCGCCGCCGGATAGTCGGCGGCCGGGTCGTTGTTGGCGATGGAACCGCCGATCGTGCCCATGTGCCGCACATGCGGATCGCCGATATGGCCGGCAAGGCTGCAGAGCGCCGGACAGACGGCTTTGAGCGCCGCCGACGAGGCCACGTCATGATGGGTCGTCGCCGCGCCGATCCGCACCGACCGGCCGGAGACCGTGATGCCCTGCATCTCGCCGATGTGGCGGAGATCGATCAGGTCGCTCGGTGCGGCCAGCCGCTGCTTCATCGTCGGGATCAGCGTCATGCCGCCGGCGACATATTTGCCTTCGCCCGCCGCTTCCATTTGCTTGACGGCATCCTGAACCGAGGACGCCCGGTGATATTGGGTCTCGTACATGGGTATCCTCCGATCAGTTGGCCGCTTGCGCCGCCGCCCACACCTTCTGCGGTGTCGCCGGCATGGTGAGCGCGTTGTTGCCGATAGCGTCGGTGATCGCATTGATCAGCGCCGGTGGAGAGCCGATGGCGCCGGCCTCGCCGCAGCCCTTGATGCCCAGCGGATTGTTCGGGCAGGGTGTGTTCGAGGTCGAGACCTGGAACGACGGCAGGTCGTCGGCGCGCGGCATGGCGTAGTCCATATAGCTCGCCGTCAGAAGCTGGCCCGAGGCATCGTAGTGCACCCCTTCGAGCAGCGCCTGGCCGATGCCCTGCGCCAGCCCGCCGTGCACCTGCCCCTCGACGATCATCGGATTGATGATGTTGCCGAAGTCGTCGGCGGCGACGAACTGGATGATCTTGGTCTGTCCCGTCTCGGGATCGACCTCCACCTCGCAGATGTAGCAGCCGGCCGGGAAGGTGAAGTTGGCGGGGTCGTAGAAGGCCCCTTCCTTCAGCCCCGGCTCCATGCCGGCGGGCAGATTGTGGGCGGTATAGGCGGCAAGGGCCATCTGGAACCAGGGCACGGCCTTGTCGGTGCCGGCGACTTTCAGCTCGCCGTTCTCGATGACGATGTCGCTTTCGTCCGCTTCCATCAGATGCGCGGCGATCTTCTTTGCCTTGGCCTCGACCTTGTCGAGCGCCTTGACGACGGCCGACATGCCGACGGCACCGGAGCGGGAGCCATAGGTGCCCATGCCCATCTGCACCTTGTCGGTATCGCCATGCACGATGTTGACACTGTCGAGGGGCACCCCGAAGCGGTCGGCGACGAGCTGGGCAAAGGTCGTCTCGTGGCCCTGGCCATGGCTGTGCGACCCGGTCAGCACCTCGATCGTGCCGACCGCATTGACGCGGACTTCGGCCGATTCCCAGAGACCGACGCCGGCGCCGAGCGAACCCACTGCCGCCGACGGCGCAATGCCGCAGGCCTCGATGTAGCAACTCATCCCGATGCCGCGCTTCATGCCGCGGCTTTCGGCATCCGCCTTGCGGGCGGCAAAGCCGTTCCAGTCGGCCGCCTTCATCGCCGCATCGAGCGAGGCCTCGTAGTCGCCCGCGTCGTAGTTCATGATGACAGGCGTCTGGTGCGGGAAGGAGCGGATGAAATTGACCCGCCGCAGTTCCGCCGGCGAGACGCCGAGTTCGCGTGCCGCCGTCTCCATCGTGCGCTCGAGCAGATAGGTCGCCTCCGGCCGTCCGGCGCCGCGATAGGCATCCACCGGCGCGGTGTTGGTGTAGACGGTGCGGACATTGGCATGGATCGCCGGGATGTCATATTGCCCGGAAAGCAGCGTCGCATAGAGATAGGTCGGCACCGCCGAAGAGAAGAGCGACATATAGGCGCCGAGATTGGCGATCGTATCGACCTTGAGCCCGATGATGCGGTTGTTGGCGTCGAATGCCATCTTCACCTTCGATACGTGGTCGCGGCCATGCGCGTCGGTCAGGAAGGCCTCGGTGCGATCGGAGGTCCATTTGACCGGGACGCCCGTGCGCTTCGAAGCCCAGAGACAGACGATCTCCTCCGGATAGATGTAGATCTTCGAGCCGAAGCCGCCGCCGACATCGGGGGCGATGACGCGGAGCTTGTTTTCCGGCGCGACGTTATAGAAGGCACTCATCACCAGCCGCGCCACATGGGGGTTCTGGCTGGTCGTGTAGCAAGTATAGTGATCGTCGCCGTTGTCATAGATGCCGAGCGTGGCGCGCGGCTCCATTGGGTTGGGCGAAAGCCGGTTGTTGTGGATCTCGATCTCGGTGACATGCGCCGCCTCAGCGATCGCCTTGTCGGTCGCGGCCGCATCGCCGAGTTCCCAATCGAAGATCAGGTTGTTGGCCGCCTCCGGGTGAAGCTGCGGCTGGCCTGGCTCCAGCGCCTTGGTCGCATCGGTCACGACAGGAAGCTCCTGGTAATCGACCACGACCGCCTCGGCCGCGTCGCGGGCCTCGGCCACGCTGTCGGCCACGACGATCGCCACGGCATCGCCGACATAGCGCACCGTCTCGTGCGCAAGCGGTCGCCAGGCGCCCATCTTCATCGGCGTTCCGTCCTTGGAGTGGATCATCCAGCCGCAGATCAGGTTGCCGATTCCGTCGGCAAGAAGCTGCTTGCCGTCGAGCACGTCGATGACGCCAGGCATGCCCTTGGCTGCGGATGCGTCCACTTTGAGGATTTTGGCGTGCGCATGCGGGCTGCGCACGAACACCGCATATTTCATGCCCGGCACGGACATGTCGTCCGTATAGCGGCCCTTGCCGGTCAGGAACCGCTTGTCTTCCTTGCGCGCCACCCGCGCGCCAATGCCTTCAACTCCCATTGCCGATCTCCTCCCGAGATTTCCAGCGACAGTCCTTCGATGACATGCAGGGCGACGCTCTTTTCGCCCCCGTCCGGCCGCTATTCTGCAGCCACGCGTGCGCCGCTCATCTCGGCGGCAGCAGCAAGGATCGCCTTGACGATATTGTGGTAGCCGGTGCAGCGACAGATGTTGCCTTCGAGTTCGGCTCGAACCGTCGCCTCGTCCAGTTGCCCCTGGTGTCGGCGGATCATGTCGACGGCCGTCATCACCATGCCCGGCGTGCAGAAGCCGCATTGCAGGCCGTGATTGGCCTTGAACGCCGCTTGCACCGGGTGGAGTTCGCCGTCGGCCGCCAGCCCTTCGATGGTGGTGATCGTGGATCCGTCCGCCTGCGCGGCGAGGATGGAACAGCTCTTGACCGACTTTCCATCCATGTGGATGACGCAGGCGCCGCACTGCGAGGTGTCGCAGCCGACATGGGTGCCCGTCAGTCCAAGATTTTCGCGTATGAATTGCACCAGCAATGTGCGGTCGTCGCAATGACCACTCACCTGACGGCCGTTGACCGTCATTGTCACTTTCGCCATTTCGCTCCTCCGGGGTCGGTCAATGCCAACACGAGCGCGGCCGAAAAGTCGGGTGAGATGGTTCACGCGACTAGGGGTACGCGCCAACTGATATCGATGCCCGTCGCCCACGAATCCATTCCTCCCGGATTTCGTAGGCTTGTTTGTATCATTTGTCTTTTTTTGGAATGCCGCAACCGCTACCGCCCGCCGAACGACAAAATTTTTCCACGCCGGTTGTATCGCGGGGAACTGCGCCTTCATGTCCCGTTCAGGAACGATATCATTATCTTGCGCGCCGGAAGAAACCGCAGGTCTCCCGTAGACTTTAAATCGGGACCGCGTATTTTCCGAACTGCAAGTTCAGGTGGAGCGGGATGATCTCGGCTCCGCCATCATCCAAGGGACGGATTGAGCAAAGGCTAAGATCCGTAGAGATCGGAGAGGACAACATGAAGAAAGCCATCGCACTTGTGCTGGTCGCCCTGTCGGTCGCAAGCTGCACCCAGACGGAAAAGGGCGCCGGCATCGGTGCCGTTTCCGGCGCGATCATCGGCGGCGCGATCACCGGCGACGTCCGTGGCGCAGCGGTCGGCGCAGCCATCGGCGGCGTTTCCGGCGCAGTCATCGGCCATGTCAGCGAACAGCCGGGACAGTGCTACTACCGCGACCGCTACGGCCGCCGCTACATCGACGCCTGCCCGCGCTAAGGCGTAGCGAAGGCGATCATCCTTCGGCGTAGCGCAAGCCCACCGCAGGATTCGTTTACCCCCTCATGGCCGACGCCCTGAGGGGGTTTTTCGTTCCGGCGCATCACCCTTGGCATTTACGGCGCCGGCATGATGGTCGGTGCATTCGCCGCGCCCGCCATTGCGCGCCGTATTTCGTTCGGCGCAATGATCGCGCTTGGTCCTCTCGGCGGCCTGGCGGCGGCCGCGGTGATGCTTTCGACGATCTGGGTACCGTCCGGTATCCTCGCCGCGGTTAGCTTCTTTCTGTTCGGCGCCGGCCCGGTGCTCTGGTCGATCGCAACCCTCACCCTGCGACAGACCGTCACGCCAAATGCCATGCTTGGCCAGGTTTCCGCCTTCATCACCACGGCCACGTTCGGAGCGCGGCCGATCGGTGCAGCGCTCGGGCCGTCGTCGCCACGCGCTTCGGCGTCGAGCTATGCCTGGCGGTCGCCGCCGCGGGTTTCCTGATCCAGTTTCTCGTCATCATAGCCCCCCGCGTACCGCAGTTGCGCGCACAGCCGGAAGCAGCCTAACCCTGGTGGACCGCGAACAAAGCCAGCCAAGCGCCCGACAAAATCGTCGGAAACCCTGGCTGGCAACCGTCCGTTCGGAGCCTATGGTTGTGATGCGCCGACAACATTTCGAAGCTTTTTCCAGCAAATCGCCACCGAAAATCGGCATCAGGGGTGGATGCGGCCGGCGGTCATCGTTAACAGATGGAAAACCTTAGGCATGCAATAGTGACCCGGCCGCATATGCAGGCAGTTTGTATTGGGTCGCCTGAAGACGGGATGCGGAAGCGAATGTCCCCACCACGGTCGAGTATTGCGTACTGGAAGGCCGCAACTGCGCTTGCAGTCGCCTTCTCGTTTGCGCTCGGCCCGATTTCTGTCAAAAGCGCCCACGCCTTCAAGCTCTTCGGCATGAAGTTCTTCGAAAGCGACGAAGAGGAAGCGCCGGTCATCGACCCGGTCAACTACACGCTTACCTTCGATGCCGGCACCGACGACAAGGAACTGAAGGAAGCGCTGGAAAACAGCTCGCAACTCGTCCAGGGCCAGGAAAAGCCCGTGTCCGGCGATCTTGGCCTTGCCATCCGCGCCCGCGACGATCGCGACCGTCTACTCGCAGCCCTTTACGAAAAAGCCCGCTACGGCGGCACCGTGGCAATTCGCATCAACGGCCAGGACATCGACAGCCTGCCGCCGGATCCCGCCTTCCCCGATGGGCAGGCAATCCCGGTAACCGTCACCGTCACGCCCGGCCCCGCCTTTACGGTCGGTTCCGTCAAGTTCGAAGGCGATGCGGTCGGCTTCAATCCAGATGACTACGGCCTGCCGGCCGGCGCACGCGCCGATTCGACCCTGATCATCAAGGCTGGCGAAAAGGTCGTGAACGACCTGCGCGAGCAGGGCCGGCCGCTCGCCAAGCTTACCGAACGCAGCGCCGTCGCCAATCACGCCAATTCCACCGTCGACGTCGTCATCGGCGCAAGCGGCGGGCCGGTCGCGCCTGTCGGCGATGTCAGCGTGTCGGGAACCAAGACCGTCGATCCCGCCTTCGTGCGCGACTATTCGCGCCTCAATGAGGGCCGCCCCTATTCGCCCGAGAATATCCGCAGGGCATCCGAGCGCCTGCGCCAACTCGGCGTGTTCTCGAGCGTGACGATCAAGGAAGCCAACGCGCTTTCGCCCGATGGGTCGATCCCGATGAAGATCGAGGTCTCCGAGGGCAAGCATAAGTATTTCGGCTTCGGCGCCCAGGTTTCGACCACCGACGGTCTCGGCCTTTCGGGCTATTGGGGACACCGCAATCTCTTCGGGCGGGCGGAATCGCTGCGCATCGAAGGCTCGGTCGACCGCATCGGCGAGACGAAGGAACTGGACAAGCTCGACTATTCGGTCGGCATCCTCTTCGCCAAGCCCGGCGCCTTCGGCCCCGCCTCGACGTTTACTGCCAGCGTCAAGGCCAACATCCAGGATCCGGACGCCTACCGTGCCAAGATCCTGACGGGTGCGGCCGGTGCGACATTCGAACTCTCGCCGACCGACACCGTCTCGGGGGGCGGCGAGCTGAGCTGGGCCAATATCGACGACGCCTTTGGCTCGAATTCCTACCTGACCGCCGCCATTCCACTCGAATATGTGCGCGACACCCGCAACGACAAGCTGAACGCGACCGAAGGCTACCGGGCGATGATCAACGCCAAGCCGAGCTACGAGATCAAGGGACAGACCTTCTTCTCGTCTTTCGAAGCGTCGGCATCGGGCTACCATGCGCTCGGCGACGAGAAGCGTTTCGTCCTCGCCGGCAAGATTGGCGCCGGCGTGCTCGTCGGCGGCGGCGGGCTCGAGGATATCCCGGCGAACCGTCGCTTCTATCTCGGCGGCGGCGGCTCGGTGCGCGGCTACTCCTACCAGGAGATCGGCCCGCGCAACTCCGAAAACAGGGAGACCGGCGGGCGCTCCTATGTCAACGCCTCGCTCGAAGCCCGCATCGCGATCACCGACACGATCGGCGTGGTTCCGTTTATCGATGCCGGCACCGTCTCGGCGAAAACGACGCCGGATTTCTCCGATATTCGCGCCGGCGCCGGCATCGGCTTGCGCTATGCCACGCCCTTCGGCCCCATCCGTCTCGACTTCGCCGTACCGCTGAACAAATACCCCGGCGGCACGAAATACGGGATTTATGCCGGTATCGGCCAATCCTTCTGATTCCTGATGTGGGTGATTCGGAGCGGGTCACCCCTACGGCGCCGCGCGTCTTTCAAGACGCGCTAAGGTCGCTAACACTTTAGATCTGCTGCATAATTCCTCAAATCGATGCCGATCTGAGGAATTATGCAGCAGGTTCCGCAAATTGCCCTCATCCGATGATAGTTTCGCCCGGCGGCGATTCCGCTGCAGCGCAACTTGCGCTATGGGTAGAACATGAATCAGGTCGTCCGCTTCCTTCGCGCGACGCTGCGCTATGGCCTTCGTGTGCTTGGCGTGATTGCGGTCGTTGCCCTCCTTCTCGTCGCCTTCGTGGGCTTCACGACCCCCGGCGCACGGCTCGTCGCCTGGGCAATCGAGAAATATGCGGCAACGCCTGACCAGATCGTGCGGATCGCCGATCCGAGTGCGCTGCTGACGGGTGAATTTGCGGCGGGAAGCATCACGCTCTTCGACGGCCAGGGCGTCTATGCGGAGATTCGCGACCTCAAGCTCAACTGGTCGCCGGCGGCCCTCCTCTCCTTCCGCTTCGACGCCGCTGCGATCTCCGCCGGCTCGGTGCGTGTCGAACGCCTGCCGATCCCCTCGACCGAGACGAAGGAAGTGCGCTCGACCTTCGTACTTCCCGTCGACGTCAAGATCGACGCGATCGATCTCAAGGAAATCGTCATCGGCAAGGCGATCGCTGGCGAGGACCAGTTCCTGACGGCCAGCGGCAAGATCAATGCGACCAACGAGAGCATCGCCCTTGGCCTGACCGCCGCCCAGCGCGATCGGCCGGAAGCGCGGGCCATCGCCGATATCGTCTTCAATCCGGCGGGCAACGAGCTGAAGCTCGAAGCGACCGTGGACGAGCCCAGCAACGGTGTGTTGGCGAAGTTGCTTCGCCTGCCCAACAAACCTGCGGTCAACATCAAGCTGACCGGTCAGGGACCGCTTTCCGATTGGGCCGGCACGGCAACGGCTGCGCTCGACGGCAGCGAGATCCTCAAGCTCGACGGTCGCCACGTCCAGACACCGGATGGCATGCACCGGCTCACCGTCACCGGCGGCGGCGGCTTCGGTTCGCTGATGCCGCCGGCCCTGCGTCCGATGTTCGAGGATGAGACCAGCATCGACGTTGCCGCCGCGTTCAACAGCCAGGGCATGGTGCGCGTCGACAAGGGGCAGATCGCGACCGGCGCGCTCACCTTCGGCGCCTTCGGCACCTTCGACAGCAAGGGCGACAACAATCTGCAGGCCCGGCTTGCCGGCACCAACGGCGCGATCGACTTCCGCTGGCCGCTGCAGAAGGGTGAGGCGCAGGCAAAGATCAACGCCGTCAACCTGTCGCTGATCGGCGACGCGCAAGCGGCAATCCTCGATCTCGCCGCCGACGTCGCCTCGGTCACTCTGCCGGATGTTGCGCTCGGTTCCGTCAAAATGTCAGCCCGCAGCGACGGCTTCAACCTCCAGGCCCAGTCCGGTCCCGTGAAGACCGTGCTCGAAGTGGGCGAAGCCGGCTTCAACGACGCCAACCTCGCCCGGCTGGTGCAGGCGCCGATGAAGGTTGACGCCAGCCTCGCGGTGACGAAGGAGAGCATAGGCTTCGATCCGGTGACGATCGAAAGCCCCGGCATTGGCGGCGCGCTTACGGGCGCCTTCTCGCGTGAAGAAAACACCGTCGCCGCTGCGTTCAAGCTCTTTGCCGTTCCGGGAGCCCTGCCGCCGGCCGCTGCAGCGAAGTTCGACGGCACCATCGCGCTTGCCGGGGAAGTAAAGACGACGAGCGACGGCGACGTTTCCGTGGAGGGCCTCGAGCTCAAATCGAGCACGATCGAAGCAGCCGGTACCGTCGCCCTGGCTCAGGGTCAGCTGATGACCGATCTCAGGGGAAAGTTGCCCGATCTCGGCAAACTCCTGGCCGATGCCAAGGGCGAGGCTGATTTCACGGCGGCGGTGACCGGTCCACTCGCCGAACTCGGCATCAAGGCCGAACTGACCTCGAGCGGCGCCACGCTTGCCGGACGCACGCTCAGCGATCTTACGATCAAGGCCGACGCGAAGGCCAACCCATCAAGCCCGCAAGCGAGCCTGACCGCCACCGGCGCGCTCGACGGCCAGGCAATCGACGTCAAGGCCGACGTCGTCTCAAAGGACGGGCGCACCGCGATCCCCGTGCTCGAAGCCCGGATCGGCGAGAACAAGCTGACCGGTGCGATCAGTTTCACCCCGGACTTCAAGCCGGACGGCACGATCGATTTCAACCTGCCCGATCTCGGCCTTTTGGCCGCCATGGCCGGACAGAAGGCTTCGGGCGATCTCAACGGGTCGGCCGCAATCAAGACCACAAACGGCATCACCTCCGTCGTCGTCAAGGCCGGCGGCAGCGGCATCAAGCGCGACGCCCTGACGATTGCCAAGCCGACCGCCGATATCACGATCTCCGATGTCGCCGCCCTTGCCATCAAAGGCAGCGTGCGCGCCGAGACGATCGCGCAAGGGCCGAACCGCGTCGCCGGTCTCGCCGTCGATTTCCAGCAGCAGGCCGGACGCACCGGCTTCTCGATCGACGGTAAATATGACGGAGGTCCGCTCACGGCCAACGGCGATCTCACGAGTGCGAAGGGACGCACGGAAATTCGGCTCGCATCCTTTGGCGCGACGCCGAAGGGCATCCCGCTGAAGCTGGCCCAGCCGACGGTCATCGCCATCGAAAACCGCGTCGCCCGTCTCAACGCGCTGACGATCCAGGCATCGAAGGGGACCATCGCCGTCAACGGCATCGCCGGCGAAAAACTCGACATCGCTGCGAAGCTCAACGCGCTACCGGCGGCGTTGGTCAACGCCTTCGCGCCGGACCTCGGCGCCGAGGGCACGATTGCCGGCACCGTCGATGTCGATGGCGCAGCATCCGCGCCTGTTGTCACCTACGGCCTCAAGTGGTCCGGTGCCTCGCTCGCCGCGGCACGCACGGCCGGGGTCGCCGCCTTCGACATCGCCGCCGACGGCAAGTTCGTCAACAACAAGGTAACGCTCGACACGACGCTTTCGGGCGCCGGCGGCCTTTCCTTCAAGGGCGGCGGCAATGTCGACATCGGCGGCAACATGCCGATCGCGATGAAGTTCAACGGCAACCTGCCCTTTGCCCTCATTGCCAACCTAATGGCGGAAAAAGGCTTCACGCTGACGGGCCAGGCGGGCATCGACCTTGCGATTTCCGGCTCCGCCAAGGCGCCGCAAATCGCCGGCACCGTCACCACCGCTGGCGGCCGGCTCGTCGACGTGCGCCGCAACCTGGCGCTCAACGACCTCACGGCGAATGTCGCGCTCGACGGCAAGCAGGCGACGATCTCGAAGCTCTCGGCCAATCTCGCGACCGGCGGCTCGATCGAGGCGACCGGCACCGTCGGCACGGTTCCCGGCTCCGGTTTCCCGGCCAACCTGACAATCCGCCTGAACAATGCCACTTACGTCGACGGTACGCTGTTCAACGCCAATCTCGCCGGCGAAATGACGCTGACCGGTCCGCTGGTCGCGACCCCGACGCTCGGCGGCAAGGTGACGATCCGCAAGGCGTCGATCACCATTCCCGAGAAGCTGCCGACCTCGCTCTCGGCAATCGACATCAAGCACAAGAATGCGCCCGCCAAGGTGCAGAAGATGGTCAGGGACCTGCGCAAGGACGAGGTGCCGGCAGCCGGCGCCAATGCCAGCGGCATCATCGCCTTCGATCTCGGCGTCAGTGCCAACCAGGTCTTCGTGCGCGGCCGCGGCATCGACGCCGAACTCGGCGGCGACCTGACGATCCGTGGCACGGCGGTGCAGCCGATCGTATCCGGCGGCTTCGAAATGCGCCGCGGCCGGCTGGAAATCCTCGGCAAGCGCCTGACGTTCACCGAAGGCAAGATCGGCTTCGGCGGCGATCTCATCCCGACACTGGATCTGAAGGCAACTTCGAGCGTCGGCGCGACGACGATCACCGTTTCGGTCTCGGGCCTCGCCAACAATCCGCAGATCGGCTTTTCGTCATCGCCGGCGCTGCCGCAGGACGAGATCCTGGCGCAGCTCATCTTCAACCGGTCGCTGTCGAACCTCTCGGCCTTCCAGATCGCCCAGCTCGCATCCGCCGTCAGCCAGCTTGCCGGCGGTGGCTCGACGTCGCTGCTTGATGGCCTGCGCAACAAGCTCGGCGTCGACGACCTCGACGTCACCACCGACGAGAAGGGCGGCGCCTCGGTGCGGGCAGGCAAGTATCTCAACGACCGGACCTATATCGAACTGCAGCAGGGTTCCGATTCCTCCTCCAGCAAGGCGGTCATCAATCTCGATGTCGGCAAGGGCGTGAAGCTCAAGGGCTCAGCCGCCGGCGACGGCTCCGCAGCGGGCGGCATCTTCTTCGAGAAGGAGTATTGAGCGGCGACTTGTCTGGCGGCGCGCTCCTCGACGACCGTCTGATCAAGTCAAAATACGGCCTGCGGACCGAATGCGATCCTGAGCCGCGTGAACGCGCGCATCACCTGTGGAACTGCCGCCGCGGCGAACCAACATCGGCGTCGGCCGTCATCACGGCCAATTTGCTTCATTCATTTTTCAGGTGATCGTCTTGTCTTCCCAAAAACCGCATCTCGAATTGCCCGACAATTTCCTGCCGCTCGTTGCGGGTTATGACTGGAACCGGGACACGCTCGGACAGTCGGACTCGAGCATCTTTCTGCTGCAGGCGCCGGATCGTCCGATGCTGGTGCTGAAGATCGAGGTTGCCGGCCCGTTCGGCGAATTCGTCGACGAAGCGGCGCGGCTCGATTGGCTGGCGTCTCAGGGCATGCCGTGCCCGCGGGTGGTCGCCCGCGCCTTCGAAACGGAAACGAACTGGCTGCTGCTGCAGGCCGTCGAGGGCACGGACCTCGCATCCACGACGCGATCGCCAAGGGACCGGATCACCATCCTGGCGGACGCCCTGAAACGCTTGCATGCGCTGGATGTCTCCGGCTGCCCTTTCGATCACCGGATCGACAAGCGGATCGCCCTTGCGAGAACGCGCACCGAAGCCGGCCTTGTCGATGAAGACGATTTCGATGAAACGCGGCTCGGCCGGACGGCGGTCGATCTCTTTGCCGAGCTGCAAGCCCGCGTGCCCTCGACCGGCACGCGCGTCGTCACCCACGGTGACGCCTGCCTGCCGAACATCATCGAGAACAACGGCCGGCTTTCCGGATTCATCGATTGCGGCCGGCTGGGCGTCGCCGATCGCTACCAAGACATCGCCCTTGCCTGCCGCAGCATCACCAACAATCTCGGCGAGGAATGGGTTGAGCCGTTTCTGACAGCCTACGGCATCAACGAGGACGATCCCGACAAACGCGACTTCTACTGCCTGCTCGACGAGTTCTTCTGATTGCCGCGCTGCGACCAACATATTCCGCCCAACCAGACAGCAATTTAGCGAAAGGCCCGCAACGCCTCAGGCGGCGTTGCGGGCCTCGATGCTCAGATCGACGATGTCGGCGTCCTCAATGGCATTGAACAGCGCCCAGATATGGCCGAAGGGATCGATGAAGGCACCGACACGATCGCCCGTCGACAAGGTTTCGGCCGGGTTCCGGAGGCTGGCACCGGCACCAATCGCCCGGCCGATGACACGATCGACATCCCGCACGTGCAGTTCCAGGATCACCGCCGTGGTGCCGAGCGCATGCGGCGAGCGCGGCCCCCCAAGCTTGGGTTCCGCATCACGACGCGGGTTGGCCCCGGCAATCCGGAAGACCGATTCCCCGATCCGCAAATCCGCGCTCGTCAGGATCCCGCTCGGCCATTCATGCCGCTGCAAAAGCTCGGCGCCGAGCGCCTCGCGATAAAAGGCGATGGCGCGATCCTCGTCGCCATGCCTGACAAACAGCTTCACACAGATCTGCCGATCGGCAAGCCTGCCGCCATTGGCAACCATGACATCCTCCATCTTGGGTGAGGCGCACATGATAGCGAAATATTGGAACAAAGCAAGAACAATTCGACCCCGGACGCGATTTCGTCATCCGCCAGAGCAGAGCCAACCGCTCAGAAGGCGCCGGTCATCTTGCTGGTTTTCAACAGGATATTGGTCTCCGTGACGGTGATGCCGTCGATCAGGCGGATGCGCCGCAGCGTTTCGTCGAAGGAGACGAGGTCGCGATCCTCGAGCTCGGCGATGAAGTCCCAGCGGCCATTGGTGCTGTGCAATGCGCGGACCTGCGGCAGGCCGCGCAATTGCTCGGCAACACGATCGGCCATCTTTCCGTGGACTTCGATCATCACCACGGCGCGGACCCCTGAGGCCGGAATTTCCGCGCCGGTGCGGATGGTAAAGGCGGCAATCGTGCCATTGGCGACGAGCCTGTCGATGCGGGCGGCAACGGTCGCGCGCGAGACGCCGGTCATTTCCGATAGCGTCGAAACGGGAATGCGCGCATTCTGGCGCAAGGCGCTGATCAGTGCCTGATCGAGATCATCCATTGCCTGTCACTTTGTAAAATGATGCTTATCAATCTGTCGATTCTATCTCACTAATCGGCAGTTTTCCATCTTTTTGCTGACACGCATTTTGGCCATAATCCGCGCGATCCCAACCGGGAACACACGGAATTATCTTGAGAAGGAATCGGGCGGATATGACGACCATCACGCTGATTGGCGCACCCATCGAAGAAGGTTCTGGACGACGCGGCGCGGCCATGGGGCCGACGGCGCTGCGCATCGCCGGCATCGACACGGTGCTGCGCGACCTCGGCCACACGGTTCACGACGAAGGCGACGTCAAGCCGCTGCCGGCCCGCGACCTCGCCAACCACCCGGGCGCCAACAATCTGCAGACCGTCGCCGCCTTCGCCCGCGCGCTGCATGACTCCGTGCACGACACGGTTCGCAAGGGCTATTTCCCGATCATCCTCGGCGGCGACCACGCGCTCTCCATGGGCAGCGTCTCGGGCATGGCGCGTTACGCCGCCGAAGTCGGCCGGCCGCTCTTCGTACTCTGGCTCGACGCCCACGCCGACTTCAACTCCCCGTCGACCTCGCCTTCGGGCAACATGCACGGCATGCCGGTCGCCTATTTCTGTGGCGAAGCGGAATTCGCCCCGATCCTGCCGGCCGACCGCCCCTTCGTCGATCCGAACAAGGTCTTCCAGGTCGGCATCCGCTCCGTCGATGATCGCGAGCGCGAAGAAATCGCCGAGCATGGCGTACGCGTCTATGACATGCGCGCCGTCGACGAACTCGGCATGGCCCACATCATGCGCCAGATCCTCGAAGAGGTTCGTGCCGCCAACGGCCTGCTGCATGTCAGCCTCGATGTCGACTTCATGGACCCGGAACTCGCGCCGGGCGTCGGCACCACCGTTCCCGGCGGCGCCACCTTCCGCGAAGCGCACCTGATCATGGAAATGCTCTGGGAAAGCGGGCTGGTTTCCTCGCTCGATGTCGTCGAGCTCAATCCCTTCCTCGACGACCGCGGCAAGAGCGCGCGCATCCTGGTCGAACTGACGGCGAGCCTCTTCGGCCGCCGCGTGCTCGACCGGCCGACCCGCAGCGCCTGAGATGACAAACGGAGGACAATGCATGAATACGACGGCAGCCCTGATCGAAACCGAATACCGGCTCGGCGCGCATAATTACAAGCCGCTCGACGTGGTGCTCTCGCGCGGCGAGGGCGTCTATGTCTGGGACATGGAGGGCAATCGCTATCTCGATTGCCTCTCTGCCTATTCCGCCGTCAATCAGGGCCACTGCCATCCGAAGATCCTGAAGGCGATGATGGAGCAGGCGCAGAAGCTGACGCTCACCTCCCGCGCCTTCCGCAACGACCAGCTCGCGCATTTCTACGAAGAGATCGCGGCGTTGACCGGCTCGCACAAGGTGCTGCCGATGAACTCCGGCGCCGAAGCCGTCGAAACCGCCGTCAAGGCGGTGCGCAAGTGGGGCTACGAGGTCAAGGGCGTCGCCGATAACAAGGCGGAGATCATCGTCTGCGCCAATAACTTCCACGGCCGCACCATGGGCATCGTCGGCTTCTCGACCGATCCGGACGCCCGCACCGGCTTCGGCCCCTTCGCACCGGGCTTCAAGGTCGTGCCGTTCGGTGACATCGAGGCCTTCCGGGCCGCAATCACCGAGAACACCGTTGCCTTCCTCGTCGAGCCGATCCAGGGCGAAGCCGGCGTCATCGTTCCGCCGGCTGGCTACTTCACCGCCGTCCGCGAACTCTGCACCAAGCATGGCGTCACGCTGATCCTCGACGAGATCCAGACCGGGCTCGGCCGCACCGGCAAACTGCTCGCGGAAGAGCACGAAGGCATCGAGGCCGACGTGACGCTGATCGGCAAGGCTCTTTCAGGCGGGTTCTACCCGGTCTCCGCCGTGCTTTCCAATACGGAAGTGCTGGGTGTCCTGAAGCCCGGCCAGCATGGCTCCACCTTCGGCGGCAACCCGCTCGCCTGCGCCATTGCCCGCGCGGCGCTTAAGGCGCTGACTGAAGAAGGCATGATCGAGAATTCGGCACGGATGGGCGAGCGCTTCCAGAAGGGCCTCACCGACATCCGCTCTAACATCATCAAGGAAGTGCGCGGTCGCGGCCTGATGCTGGCGGTGGAGCTGGTACCGGAGGCCGGCGGCGCCCGCAAATACTGCGAGGCGCTGAAGGAGCGCGGCATTCTCGCCAAAGACACCCATGGCGACACCATTCGCATCGCACCGCCGCTCGTCATCACCGCCGACCAGGTGGATTGGGCCGTAGAGCACTTCGCGGCAGTCCTCGCCTCCGCCTGACCTTTTCAATCCTCCGCCCCGGGCCAACCTCGGGGCGGATTGGTTCGTGAGCACTTGCAAAAGCAAGTCTTAACGAATCCGGGCCTATAGTGCCTTCCCAAAGCGCAAAGCGGTTCTTCCGCGCATGATGCAGCTGCGCCCCGCCGGATGTGATCGGCGGACTGTAAGGATCTCTCCCCAACGGACCATCGCCGCGCTCCCGTCGTCGGCAGTCATGCGGAGATATCTCGAGTTTGGCGGTGTCGCGTCCATAGGCGTCGACCGGAAAGCTGGAAGGACCTTCGATGACCAACACAATCAGGACGGCCGGTTTCGACGGCGAGACGCTGGAGATCATTGCGTTCCGCCTCCACGATCAGGAATTCTGCGTCAAGACGACAACGATCCGCGAAATCCGCGGCTGGGCACCCTCCACCCCCATTCCGCATTCGCCGCCGGAAGTGATCGGCGTCATGAACCTGCGCGGCACGGTGATCCCGATCATCGACCTCGCCCACAAGCTCGGCATGAAATCGACGACGGCCAACGAACGCAGCGCCATCGTCGTCGCCGAAGTGCACAACATGGTGATCGGCCTCGTCGTCGACCGGGTCTCCGACATCCTCACCGTCCAGGGCAGCCAGGTGCAACCGGTGCCGGAAGTGACTGCATCCTTCGACAAGAGCTTTGCCGAAGGCATCATCGCCAACGAGAACGGCATGATCTGCTTCCTCAACCTCGCGCGAATGTTCAAGGAACGCGACGTCGAGGAAATGGCCGCCTGATCATACGCGCCGGCCTGCAATTCGAGGGCCCCCTCGCCCAACGGCGAGGGGGCCTTTCCTTTTGGCGGGGATACCGGAGTTACTTGAGGGGCGACCAAAACAGGACAATCTAATTCAACTCCTAGGTAGTATACAACTTTTCACAACTAAGATTTGATAATTTCTATTTTAACACCTGCTTAATAGTCATACCACTAACATAGATTGCAGAAACACGGCGCCTTGGGCATGAAGCCCGGTAGTTCGAACTCTCCCTACGAAGCACGAAGCCGCTGGCCCGGAAGGGACGGCCGTAGAACGGACCAGACATTTTTTTGGCAATCCGGCCTATGTCCTCGTCCAGAGAGTTGCGCCGCTTTTGGCCCCGCAAACCCTGTCGACAGCACGTACGAGTCGGCTTGAACAACGAGCGGCTGGCAGAATTTCTGAGCGCACATCCCTGCACCCCGCGCTCGGGAATGGGGAAGGCGGCGACCGGTAGCCGCCTTCCCTTAAATCTTTTCAGATGAGGTAGCTTCGAAAAGCACCCGGTCGGAGAACCTTCGGGTGATGACAGCAGCTAGGCAGCTTCCGGGCGCTTGATCTTCGGCGCCGCTTCCAGCACCAGCGGCGTCAGCCCCTCGCCGCCATTGTCGATATGCTCGAACAATTTGCGCCGCATGCGCGGCTCCCAATATTTGTTGATATGGGTGGCAACGCCCTGGGCCGCTTCGTCCTGCGGCTGGCTTTTGAAGAAGGTGGCGATCTGGTTCGCCATGTAGATCAGTTTGGCGTTGGTGTTGTCATGCGACATCGGCGACAGCTCCGGACTTGATGCGTTCGGCATGGGTGAAAATTTCGAATTCGTCGCCGCGCACCAGCGCAATCAACGTCATGCCTGCGGCTTCCGCCGTGCGGATGGCAAGCGCCGTCGGCGCCGAAATGGCGATGATCACGGGACTGCCGACCACCGCCGTTTTCTGCACCATCTCGACGGACACACGGCTGGTGACGACGACTGCGCCTTCGCTGCCCTTGAAGCCGGCGCGCGCGGCAGCACCCACCAGCTTGTCGAGCGCATTGTGCCGGCCGACGTCCTCGCGCACGGCGATCAGGCCGCGCCCAGGCACATAGAAGGCGGCACCGTGCACGGCACGCGTCTCGACATGCAGCGGCTGCTGGCCGTTGAGCAAGGCCACGGCCGAGACCACATCCTCCTGCGACAGCGTCAGCTTCGAATGGGAAACGTCCGGCGTCGGCCGGACCGCCTGTTCGATCGATTCGATGCCGCACAGGCCGCAGCCGACCGGGCCAGCCATATGCCGGCGACGCCGGCGGAGCATATCGTTCTCCTCGTCGCGAAGCGTAATCTGCAGGTCGATGCCGAGATTGTCCGCGACCGTCTCGGCCACGATCTCGACCGCTTCGATCTGGCCGGGATCCGTGATGATGCCCTCGGTCAGACTGAAGCCGACGGCGAAATCCTCGAGATCGCCGGGCGTCGCCATCATCACCGCATGGGTCGAGCCGCCATAGGTAAAGGCGACAGGCGTTTCCTCCGGTACGGCTCGGGAACCCTCCCGCAGCGTGCCGTTGCGACGGGCAACCTCGGGAACGGTTGTCGATGTCTTGAACCTGGTCATTCGTTCGTCGGGGCGTCGGCGCCCCCTCGCTTTGCTGAGAGCGGGCTACCCCCCTCTGCCCTGCCGGGCATCTCCCCCACAAGGGGGGAGATCAACATGGGGAAAGCGCTCGGGCTCGGTCTCAAGTTGGCGGCATTCGCAAGGTCGCGCGCGGAGATCGCCTGACGCTCACCGCCAATCGTGGAGCGAGCGCTCGCCTCCGCGATCTCCCCCCTTGTGGGGGAGATGCCCGGCAGGGCAGAGGGGGGTAAGTTCCACGCGCACAACGCCATGGCTCGTTACTCCGCCGCCTCCAGCTTGCCGGCAATCCGGCGCGACTGGCGGGCCTGCTCGTCGTAGTCCACCTGCCAGTCGGACGGACCGTTCGACGGCATCACCTGCACCGCCGTCACCTTGTATTCCGGGCAGTTGGTGGCCCAATCGGAGAAGTCTGTCGTGATGACGTTCGCCTGCGTCGACGGGTGGTGGAAGGTGGTGTAGACGACGCCGGGCGCCACGCGGTCGGTGATCAGCGAGCGCAGGGTCGTCTCGCCCGAGCGGCTGGCAAGCCGCACCCAGTCGCCATCGCGGATGCCGCGCTGTTCGGCATCGTGTGGATGGATCTCCAGCCGGTCCTCCGCGTGCCAGGCGACATTGTCCGTGCGCCGCGTCTGGGCGCCGACGTTGTACTGGCTGAGGATACGGCCGGTGGTGAGCAGCAGCGGGAAGCGCGGGCCGGTGCGCTCGTCGGTCGCGACATATTCGGTGCGGATGAACTTGCCCTTGCCGCGCACGAAGCCGTCGACATGCATGATCGGCGAACCCTCGGGATGCGCCTCGTTGCAGGGCCACTGCACCGAGCCCATCTTTTCGAGATAGTCGTAGGAGACCAGCGCGAAGCTCGGCGTCGTCGCGGCAATCTCGTCCATGATCTCGGACGGGTGGCGATAGTTCCAATTGAGCCCCATCGCCTGGGCGAGCTTCTGCGTCACCTCCCAGTCGGCATAGCCGTTCTTCGGCGTCATCACCTTGCGCACCCGGTTGATCCGGCGCTCGGCATTGGTGAAGGTGCCGTCCTTCTCCAGGAAGGTCGAGCCCGGCAAGAAGACATGGGCATAGTTCGCGGTTTCGTTGAGGAACAGGTCGTGCACGACGACACATTCCATCGCGGCGAGACCGGCGGCCACATGCTTGGTGTCCGGATCCGACTGCAGGATGTCCTCGCCCTGGATGTAGAGGGCCTTGAAGGTGCCGTCGACGGCGGCATCGAGCATGTTGGGGATGCGCAGGCCAGGCTCGCTGGAAATCTCGACGCCCCAGAGCTTCTCGAAGGTTTCGCGGGTCGCATCGTCGGAGATATGGCGGTAGCCCGGCAGTTCGTGCGGGAACGAACCCATGTCGCAGGAGCCCTGCACGTTGTTCTGGCCGCGCAGCGGATTCACGCCGACGCCCGGCCGGCCGATATTGCCGGTGACCATGGCGAGGTTGGCGATCGCCATGACCGTCGTCGATCCCTGGCTGTGCTCGGTGACGCCGAGGCCGTAATAGATCGCACCGTTGCCGCCGGTGGCATAGAGCCGCGCCGCGCCACGCACGAGCGCGGCCGGCACCCCGGTATAGGCTTCGGTTGCTTCGGGGCTGTGATAGGGCTCGGCGACGAAGGCTGCCCAATCCTCGTATTCCGACCAATCGCAGCGCTCGCGAATGAACGTCTCGTCGGCGAGGCCTTCGGTGACGATCACATGCGCCATCGCCGTCAGGACCGCGACATTGGTGCCCGGCTGCAGCGGCAGGTGGTAAGCGGCTTCGATATGCGGCGAGCGCACGATGTCGGTGCGCCTGGGATCGATGACGATCAGCTTGGCGCCCTCGCGCAGCCGCTTCTTCAGCCGTGACGCGAAGACCGGATGGCCGTCCGTCGGGTTGGCGCCGATGACGACGGCGACGTCGGTGTATTCGACGCTGTCGAAGTTCTGCGTGCCGGCCGAGGTGCCGAAGGCCTGTCCAAGGCCGTAGCCGGTCGGCGAATGGCAGACACGGGCGCAGGTATCGACATTGTTGTTGCCGAAGCCGGCACGCACCAGCTTCTGCACCAGATAGGTCTCTTCGTTGGTGCAGCGCGACGAGGTGATGCCGCCGACGGAATCGCGGCCGTATTGGTACTGGATCCGCCGGAACTCGGCCGCGACATGCGCATAGGCCTCCTCCCAGGTGACCTCACGCCAGGGATCGGTGACCTTCTCGCGGATCATCGGATTGAGGATGCGGTCCTTGTGGTTGGAATAGCCATAGGCGAAGCGGCCCTTGACGCAGGAATGGCCGCGGTTCGCCTGGCCGTCCTTCCACGGCACCATGCGCACCAGTTCCTCGCCGCGCATTTCCGCCTTGAACGAGCAGCCGACGCCGCAATAGGCGCAGGTGGTGACGACGGAATGCTCCGGCTGGCCGATCTCGATGACCGATTTCTCCGTCAGCGTCGCCGTCGGGCAGGCCTGCACGCAGGCGCCGCAGGAAACGCATTCCGACGACATGAAGTCTTCCGCCATGCCGGCCGAAACGCGGCTGTCGAATCCGCGGCCGCCGATCGTCAGCGCAAAGGTGCCCTGCACTTCCTCGCAGGCGCGCACGCAGCGCGAGCAGACGATGCATTTCGCCGGATCATAGGTAAAATAGGGATTGGACTCGTCCTTGGGCATCCACTTGGCGTTGATTTCGCCATTGTTGCGGGCGGTGACGTGGTTCTCGCCGTCGTAGCCGTAGCGCACGTCGCGCAGCCCCACGGCGCCGGCCATGTCCTGCAGTTCACAATCGCCATTGGCTGCACAGGTCAGACAGTCGAGCGGGTGGTCGGAGATGTAGAGTTCCATCACCCCGCGGCGAACGTCCTTCAGCCGCGGCGTCTGGGTGGAGACTTCGATGCCGGCCGCCACCGGCGTGGTGCAGGAGGCCGGCATGCCGGCGCGTCCCTTGATCTCGACGAGACAGAGCCGGCAGGAACCGAAGGCATCCATCATGTCGGAGGCGCAGAGCTTCGGCACCTCGATGCCCGCATCCATCGCCGCGCGCATGATCGAGGTACCCTCGGGCACCGTGACCTCGCGGCCATCGATCGTCAGCGTCACCAGCTTTTCGGACTTGGAAGCGGGAGTGCCGAAGTCAATTTCATGAATGAGGGACATTAGCGGGCCTCCAGAGAAGATGCGTTCAAGAGGGCGGCGTTACCCCCCTCTGGCCTGCCGGCCATCTCCCCCACAAGGGGGGAGAAAAGATGTGGCGCGCGTTGCATAACGATTGAAACGTTCGGCCTGCGGAACCGTTCCTGCCGGGGCGAAAGGTCAGCCGCGGGTCGATCTCCCCCCGTGTGGGGGAGATGGCCGGCAGGCCAGAGGGGGGTGAACTGCTCCAACACAATCATTCCGCAGCCTCCACCGCCGGCGCCGGCTTAAAATCATCCGGGAAATGGGTCATGGCGCTCATCACGGGATAAGGCGTAAAGCCGCCGAGCGCACAGAGCGACCCGAACTTCATAGTGTTGCAGAGATCGGCAAGCAGTTCGCGGTTCTTCTCCGGCTCGATGCCGGCGGCGATCTTGTCGGCGACCTCGACGCCGCGGGTCGAGCCGATGCGGCAGGGTGTGCACTTGCCGCAGCTTTCGACGGCGCAGAATTCCATGGCGAAACGCGCCTGGTGCAGCATGTCGACCGTGTCGTCGAAGACGACGATGCCGGCATGGCCGATGAGGCCGTCACGCGCGGCAAAGGCCTCGTAGTCGAACGGCGTGTCGAACAGCGCCCGCGGGAAGTAGGCGCCGAGCGGACCGCCGACCTGTACCGCTTTCACCGGCCGGCCGCTCGCCGTGCCGCCGCCGATCTGATCGACGATTTCACCCAGCGCCAGGCCGAAGGCGGTTTCAAACAGACCGGCATGTTTGACATTGCCGGCGATCTGGATCGGGATCGTGCCGCGCGATCGGCCCATGCCGAAGTCGCGGTAGAAGGCTGCGCCCTTGTCCATGATAATGGGCACCGAGGCGAGCGAAATCACGTTGTTGATGACGGTCGGACAGTCGAAGAGGCCCTTATGGGCCGGAAGCGGCGGCTTGGCGCGGACGATGCCGCGTTTGCCTTCGAGGCTGTTCAACAGCGCGGTTTCCTCGCCGCAGACATAGGCGCCGGCGCCGGTGCGCACCTCCATGTCGAAGGCCCGGCCCGACCCGAGCACCGAGGGTCCGAGCACGCCCGCCTTGCGCGCGATCTCGATCGCCTCTGCCATCACCGTGATCGCATGCGGGTATTCGGAGCGGGTATAGATGAAGCCCTTGGTGGCGCCGGTCGCGATCCCGGCAATTGCCATGCCCTCGATCAGCACGAAGGGATCACCCTCCATGATCATTCGGTCGGCAAAGGTGCCGCTGTCGCCCTCGTCGGCGTTGCAGACGATGTATTTGCGGTCACCCGCAGCATCGAGAACCGTCTTCCACTTGATGCCGGTCGGGAAGCCGGCGCCGCCGCGGCCGCGAAGCCCGCTCTCGGTCACCTGCGCAACGATACCTTGAGGTGTCAGCGCGATGGCATTGCGCAGACCCGCAAGCCCGCCATGGGCCTGGTAATCGTCGAGCGACAGGGGATCGATGATGCCGCAGCGGGCAAAGGTCAGCCGCGTCTGCTGCTTGAGAAAGGGGATCTCCTCGGTCTTGCCGAGACAGAGCGCGTGATCACCGCCGTCCAGCAGGCCGGCATCGAGGAGCGAGGCAACGTCGCGCGCCTTGATCGGGCCATAGGCAATCCGGCCCTCGGCCGTCTCCACTTCGACCAGCGGTTCCAGCCAGTGCATGCCACGCGAACCATTGCGCACGATCACCGCATCGAGACCGCGCGAAGCGATCGCCTCGCTCATCGCCGTCACGACCTTCTCGGCGCCGAGCGCCACGGCGGCCGCGTCCCGCGGGATATAGATCTTCACCGTCATCGACGCGCCTCCTGAACGAGCACTTCCAGTTCGGCGGCATCGACCCGGGCATGCACCTCTCCGTCGAGCATGGCGGAGGGTGCGCAGGAACAGAGCCCGAGGCAGTAGACCGGCTCCAGCGTCACCGCGCCGTCCGGCGTCGTCTGGTGAAAGTCGATGCCGAGCAGCCGCTTTGCCCGCTCGGCAAGCTGATCTCCACCCATCGACTGGCAGGCCTCGGCACGACAGAGCTTCAGCACGTGGCGCCCGGCCGGATGCTCCCGGAAGTCATGGTAGAAGGTCATCACCCCATAGACTTCGGCGCGCGACAGGTTGAGCTCGCGCGCAATCAGCGGCAGACATTCCTGCGGCACATAGCCGAACTCTTCCTGGATCCCGTGCAGGATCGGAAGCAGCGGCCCTTCGAGCCCCTTCAGCTCCTCGACGATGGCGAGCGTGGTTTCCGCGATATCGGCGCGCGGCTGATGGATATTCAACGGGAGCCCTCCCGGCTCGTGGGCTAGGATGGCGGCACCCGAAACGGGCAACCGGCCCAGCCGACATTTCACTTGTCTCAAGGAGGCCGTTCCCCGGCGGTCTCCGGCCATGATTAAAAAAGCTTCGCGCTTATGCCCCAATGGGTCAATAACGCTGTTCCGTCGATCGATAGAAAAAATCTATTGAACCTGATTTCGCTCGCCGAGAATGCGCGCCTCATGCAGCAGAGCCGAGACGAGTGGCGTAAACGGCTCGCGATGCGTCGCCACCAGGCCAACCGTGTGGCGGGCATCCGGATCGACGATCGGAATCATCCGGATGTCCTCATGAAAACCGAATGATTTCGCGACGTTGAACGGCATGATGCTGGCCCAGCGACCGGTGCGTACATGCGAAAAAAGTACTATCATCGAGTTTGATTCGAGCGTCGGACTGGCAACGGCGCCGGCTTCCGAAAAATGCTGGTTGATGATGCGGCGGTTCTGCATGTCGGCCGTCAATAGACAAAGCCGAACGTCGCTAACCTCTTTCCAGGTCACGCTTTCCCGCTCCGAAAGCGGCGTCCCGGCAGCGGTGACGAGGTGGTAACGCTCGACCTGGAGGGGAACGCTGGTCACGCGGCCGAGCGGTTCGTTCTCCAGATAGGTCAATCCGGCGTCGATCTCGAGATTTTCGAGCAGCGCCAGGACCTGCACCGATGTCGTCGACAGCACGGAGAAGGTGACGTCGGGGTGCTTTTCCTGGAAGGGCGCGGTGATCATCGGCACCATGGCAAGCGTCGTCGGCACCGCCGCCAGGCGGATATGGCCGGAAAGACCCTTGCGCGCCGCCCGCATCTCCTCCCGCATCGTCCGGGTATCTCCGACGATGCGGCGCGCCCATTCGAGCACCCGCTGTCCCTCGGGCGTCAGTCCTCGGAAACGCGAACCGCGGCTGACGAGCATGACGCCGAGCTGATCCTCGAGCTGACGAATGGCGGCCGACAACGTCGGCTGCGTCACCCCACACTCCTCCGCCGCGCGGCCGAAGTGCCGTTCGCGCGCGAGAACGAGGAACATTTCCAGCTTATCGATCATGTCTACCCTTCGGGGACTGCCCTGCCCCTCACCCTAACGGGTTCGCCCCTCACCCTGGCCCTCTCCCCGCGTGCGGCGAGAGGGGACGTGCCGCAGGCGGCATTAACGATGGTTCAAACGGTGCAGCTTGCCCCTTCTCCCCGCCTGCGGGGAGAAGGTCCCGGCAGGGGGATGAGGGGCGAATGCGACCGCAAACACATACTCAAGCGATCAATTGCCCGCCATTCACCTCCAGCACCTGGCCCGTGATGTAACCCGACAGCACATGCGAGGCGAGGAAAAGGTAGGCCGGTGCGCAATCCTCCGCCGTTCCCAGCCGGCCGAGCGGAATGGTCTTGCGGGTCGCCTCCAGCTTTTCCGGCGACGAATAACGTTGATGAAAGTCGGTGGTGATCGTGCCGGGCGAAACGCAGTTGACCCGGATGCCCTCGGGCGCGAGCTCGCGCGCCAGCGCCTTGGAATAGGTGGCGACGAAAGCCTTGGTGGCCGAATAGATCGAGGAGCCGGCACTGCCGCCCGTGACCGCCGAGATCGACACGGTATTGACGATCGCCGGATGCGTGCCCTTCCGCAGCAATGGCAGCATCGCCCGCGTCATCTCGACGACCGCTGTCTGGTTGAGCTGGACGACGGTCTGGTATTGCTCGTCGGTAAGCTCCGCCGCGGGGAAACGGCCGACCATTGTGCCGGCATTGTTGATGAGGATATCGACGCTTTCGAACCGGCTCCGCACCACCTCGGCCAAACTCTCGACGCCATCCGGCGCCAGAAAATCCGCCGTCACCACATGCGCCCGCCCCTCGGTCGCCGCCGATTCGAGAAAGTCGGGCAGCTCGCCGATAGACCGGCCGGCATGGACGAGCACGCGCGCGCCGCAGTCCAGGAATTGCCGCGCGACCTCCAGCCCGATGCCGCGCCCGGCCCCGGTGACGACGACGGTCATTCCCTTGAACAAGGCCGGATGAAACATGTCTTTCCCCTCTTCGCTCCTCAGGGCAGCGTCGCCCATCGCCGAAACGAATGCAACGCGCTCCCGCATTTTAAACCATGGCGAAACCGGTTTCACGATAAACGCCAATTTATGAAATTGCGCGACTTTCGTTTTTGCATATTATGAAACAAAACGAAAATAGGGAGGATGGAATGTATCTGACGGGTCGGCAGGCGGAGATCCTGGAACTGGCAAAGAGCGAGGGTCGCGTGCTCGTGGAGGAGCTGGCCCAGCGCTTTTCCGTCACGCCGCAAACCATCCGAAAGGACCTGAACGACCTTTGCGACGCCAAGGTTTTGAACCGCATCCACGGCGGCGCGATTTTCCCGAGCGGCAAGGAAAACGTCAAATACGATGCCCGCCGCCAGATCGCAGCGCCAGAGAAACAGGCAATCGGCAAGGCCGCCGCCGAACTCATTCCCGACAATGCCTCGCTGTTCATCAATATCGGCACGACGACCGAGGCCGTGGGCGAGGCCCTTCTCGACCACAAGGAACTGATGGTCATCACCAACAATATAAATGTCGCCAATCGCTTACGCGTCTTCCCCTCGATCGAGGTGGTGATCACCGGCGGCGTCGTGCGTGGTTCCGATGGCGGCATCGTTGGCGAAGCCGCCGTCGACTTCATCAAGCAGTTCAAGGTCGATTTTGCCGTCATCGGCGCCTCGGCAATCGACCATGACGGCGCGCTTCTCGATTTCGATTTCCGCGAAGTGAAGGTCGCACAGGCAATCATCGCCAATGCGCGCCATGTCATCCTCGTTTCCGACTCGACCAAGTTCGAAAGAACCGCGCCGGTCCGCATCGGTCATATCTCGCAGGTTCAGACCTTCATCACCGATCGCTGCACGCTCGAAAACGTCAGGAAAATCTGCGCCGAACAGGACGTTCGGCTGATCGAAACCGACGCCTGAGACGGGAGGCTTAGGCACCCCTAAAGATTCGGGGAGCATTCGTTTGACATTCGATATGTTTTCGTTTTAACTGATTTCACTTTCGCTGACGCATCAATTTGTGCGCCGCGAAAAGTGGAGGGGAAACAGACAGTGTCAGAGCAGACAATCTACGACGTCTTCGTCATCGGCGGCGGCATCAACGGATGCGGTATCGCGCGCGACGCGGTCGGCCGCGGATATTCGGTCGCCTTGGCCGAAATGAACGATTTCGCTTCCGGCACCTCTTCCGGCTCCACCAAGCTCATTCATGGCGGCCTGCGCTATCTCGAGCATTATGAGTTCCGCCTCGTGCGCGAGGCGCTGATGGAGCGGGAAGTGCTCTGGGCGATGGCGCCGCACGTCATCTGGCCGATGCGTTTCGTGCTGCCGTACCATAAGGGCGGCCTGCGTCCGGCCTGGCTCATCCGCCTCGGCCTCTTCCTTTATGATCACATCGGCGGCCGCAAGCTCTTGCCGCCGACGGCGACGCTGGACATGAACCGCGATCCGGCCGGCAAGCCGCTGAAGCGCCTGTTCAACAAGGCGTTCGAATATTCCGACGGCTGGGTCAACGACGCCCGCCTCGTCCTATTGAACGCCCGCGACGCCGCCGACCGCGGCGCCCTGATCATGGCCCGCACCCGCGTCGTCTCGGCACGGCGCAATGGCGCGCTCTGGACCGTCGAGACCGAAGACCAGACGAGCGGCGAACGCAAGACCCTCCGGGCCCGCATGCTCATCAATGCGGCCGGCCCCTGGGTCGACACGGTGCTTTCCGGCGCGCTCGGCAAGAACGACGTTCACAATGTCCGCCTCGTCCAGGGCAGCCACATCGTCGTGAAGAAAAAGTTCGACGACCCGCGCGCCTATTTCTTCCAGAACCCGGATGGCCGCATCATGTTCGCCATCCCCTATGAAGAAGACTTTACCCTGATCGGCACCACCGATCGCGACTACACCGGCAACCCGGCCGATGTCCGCATCAGCGACGCCGAGGTCGGTTATCTCTGCAAGGCCGCAAGCGAATATTTCCTGGAGCCGGTGACGAAGGACGACATCGTCTGGACCTACTCCGCCGTGCGCCCCCTCTATGACGACGGCGCCAGCAAGGCGCAGGAGGCAACCCGCGACTACGTGCTGCGGGTCGAGGGCGACAAGGGTGCGGCGCCGCTGCTCAACGTCTTCGGCGGCAAGCTCACGACCTACCGCCGGCTCGGCGAATCCGCGCTCGAGAAGATCGGCGAGGCAATCGGCGTCAAGGGATCGAAATGGACCGCCGGCTCGAGGCTGCCGGGCGGCGATTTTCCTGCCCAGGGCTATGCCGACGAAGTCGCAAGGCTGCAAGAGCAGTATCCCTTCCTTGCGCCGGCACACGCGCGACGCCTGGTGCGCCTCTACGGCACACGCGCCGCCGCGCTCCTCGGCTCTGCTTCGAGCGAGGCCGCACTCGGCCACCATTTCGGCGCGGATCTCTACGAGGCCGAGGTCAGGTGGCTGATGACCAAGGAATGGGCGCGGCACGCCGAGGACGTGCTGTGGCGCCGGACGAAACTGGGATTGAAGCTGACGCCCGGCGAGGCGGCAGCACTGGAGGAGTACATGCGGGGCGCGGCCAACGCAGCCGCCTGAAAACGCTCGCATTCAAGAGCATTTCCAGCAAAAGCGCGCAGCGGTTCTGCGTCCGGAAATGCGAAAGACGATGAGGTAGAGCGTTTCCGCGCCGGCGTGGAAACGCTCTGGACTGCCGATGGCTGGGTGGAGAATTCAATGCTTGAAATGAAGAAGATATCCAAGGTCGTGGGCGGGGAGACGCATATCTACCCGACCGACCTGGTGCTGGAGAGGGGGTCGCTCAATGTGCTGCTCGGCCCGACCCTTTCCGGCAAGACGTCGCTGATGCGGCTGATGGCCGGTCTCGACAAGCCCGCCTCCGGCTCGCTGATCTTCGACGGTACCGACGTCACCGGCCTGCCGGTGCAGAAGCGCTCCGTCGCCATGGTCTACCAGCAGTTCATCAACTACCCGGCGATGACCGTCTATGAGAACATCGCCTCGCCGATGCGCATCAGCGGCGCCGATACCGCCACCATTGACCGCGAAGTCCGCAAGGCAGCCGAGCTCCTGAAGCTGACGCCCTATCTCGACCGTACGCCCCTGAACCTCTCGGGCGGGCAGCAGCAGCGCACCGCGCTGGCGCGCGCCATCGTCAAGAATGCCGATCTCGTGCTGCTCGACGAACCGCTCGCCAATCTCGACTACAAGCTGCGCGAGGAACTGCGCGAGGAACTGCCGAAGATCTTCGCCGCGTCCGGCGCCATCTTCGTCTATGCCACCACCGAGCCATCGGAAGCGTTGCTGCTCGGCGGCAATACGGCAGCCCTCAGCCAGGGTCGCGTCACCCAGTTCGGCAAGACGATCGACGTCTACCGTCGTCCGATCGATCTCATCACCGCCCGCACCTTCGCCGACCCGCCGCTGAACACGATCGAACTCGTCAAGACCGGCTCGGCCTTCACGCTCGACGGCAAGTCCGTGCTCGCCGTGCCGACGCATCTGACGGCGATTGGCGACGGTCCCTGCACCGTCGCCTTCCAGCCGCACCACATCTCCTTCGACCGGCCGAACGGCGGCGGCAACGCGCTTACGGTCAAGACGGCGATCTCGGAGATCGCCGGCTCGGAAAGCTTCATTCACGTCGGCTTCGCCAATGCGCGCTGGGTCATGCTGGCGCCGGGCGTTCACGACATCGAACCGGACGCGACCCTCGAGGTCTTCGTCGACACCCGCCATCTCATGGCCTTCGGGCCTGATGGACGCGCCATCGGCGGCGCAGCCTAAAGGAGGCGCTGGGAGGAAAACATGGCACGCATCAACCTGGAACATATCCGCCACGCCTACGGCGCCAAACCGAAGTCGGAAAACGACTACGCGCTGAAGGAAGTGCATCACGAATGGAACGACGGCGGCGCCTATGCACTGCTCGGCCCGTCCGGCTGCGGCAAGACCACGCTGCTCAACATCATCTCCGGCCTGATCAACCCGTCGGAAGGGCGCATCCTCTTCGACGGCAAGGACGTGACGCATCTCTCCACCCAGGAACGCAACATCGCCCAGGTGTTCCAGTTCCCGGTGATCTACGACACGATGACCGTCTACGACAATCTGGCCTTCCCGTTGCGCAACCGGCACGTGCCGGAAGCCGAGGTCGACCGCCGCGTCAAGGAAACGATCGAAATGATCGGTCTCGGCGGCTGGGCGAAGAAGACCGCCCGCGGGCTTACCGCCGACCAGAAGCAGAAGATCTCGCTCGGCCGCGGCCTCGTGCGCAATGACGTCAGCGCCATCCTGTTCGACGAGCCGCTCACCGTCATCGATCCGGAAATGAAGTGGGTGCTGCGTTCGCAGATCAAGCGGCTGCACAAGCAGTTCGGCTTCACCATGGTCTACGTCACCCACGACCAGACCGAGGCACTGACCTTCGCCGACAAGGTCGTCGTCATGTATGACGGCCAGATCGTCCAGATCGGCACGCCGGCCGAGCTCTTCGAGCGTCCGCGCCATACCTTCGTCGGCTACTTCATCGGTTCGCCGGGCATGAACGTGCTGCCGGTCAATCTCGACGGCAACACCGCCACCGTCGGCGGCGAACATGTGGCCTTGAACTTCCTGCCCAAGGTCAAGGCCGGCGCCAAGACCGAGCTCGGCATCCGCCCGGAATTCGTTTCGATCGGCCGCGAGGGCATGCCGGTCGCAATCACCAAGGTCGAGGACATCGGCCGCCACAAGATCGTACGCGCCCGCTTCGCCGATCAGCCGATCTCGATCATCGTCGACGAGGACGGCGAGATCCCCGCCGATCCGCGCGTCCGCTTCGATCCGAAAGCCATCAACATCTACGCCGATTCCTGGCGCGTCGGCGAGGAGGCCTGACCATGGAGAAAACCTGGAACAACAAGGCCTGGTTCATGGTGCTGCCGGTCCTCGTGCTGGTCGCCTTCTCGGCCGTCATCCCGCTGATGACCGTCGTCAACTATTCCGTCCAGGACACCTTCGGCAACAACGAGTTCTTCTGGGCCGGCACCGACTGGTACGTCCAGGTGCTGACGTCCGACCGGTTCTGGGATGCGCTCACCCGCAACCTGATCTTCTCGGCGATCATTCTCGCGATCGAAATCCCGCTCGGCATCATCATCGCGCTCAACATGCCGAAGAAGGGTCTCGGCGTGCCGGTCTGCCTCGTCCTGATGGCATTGCCGCTGCTGATCCCGTGGAATGTCGTCGGCACCATCTGGCAGGTCTTCGGCCGCGTCGACATCGGCCTGCTCGGCCGCACGCTCGAAGGCATGGGCATCAACTACAACTACGTGCAGAACCCCGTCGCCGCCTGGGTGACGCTGATCGTCATGGACGTCTGGCACTGGACGAGCCTCGTCGTGCTGCTCTGCTATGCCGGCCTCGTCTCGATCCCCGACGCCTACTACCAGGCGGCCAAGATCGACGGCGCCTCGCGCTGGTCGGTGTTCCGCTACATCCAGTTGCCGAAGATGAAGCGCGTGCTCCTGATCGCCTTCCTGCTGCGCTTCATGGACAGTTTCATGATCTATACCGAGCCCTTCGTCGTCACCGGCGGCGGCCCGGGCAACTCCACCACCTTCCTGTCGATCGACCTCGTCAAGACGGCCATTGGCCAGTTCGACCTCGGTCCGGCGGCAGCGCTATCGATCATCTACTTCCTCATCATCCTGCTGCTCTCGTGGATCTTCTACACCGTGATGACCACGAGCGACGCGCAAGGCTGACGTGAGCGGGAGGAGAACCAACATGCAGACACAACCGCTTACCGAACGCCTTTCCTGGCTGGTGCCGACGATCTACATCGTCTTCCTGCTGCTGCCGATCTACTGGCTCGTCAACATGAGCTTCAAGGAGACGAGCGAGATCCTCAGCACCTTCTCGCTCTGGCCGCAGAACCCGACGCTCCGGAACTACCAGGTGATCTTCACCGATCCGTCCTGGTACAACGGCTACATCAACTCGATCATCTACGTCGTCATGAACACGGTGATCTCGGTGACGGCAGCGCTGCCGGCGGCCTACGCCTTCTCGCGCTACCGCTTCCTCGGCGACAAGCACCTGTTCTTCTGGCTGTTGACCAACCGCATGGCGCCGCCCGCGGTCTTCGCGCTGCCCTTCTTCCAGCTCTATTCGGCTTTCGGCCTGATCGACACGCACATCGCCGTGGCACTCGCCCACTGCCTGTTCAACGTGCCGCTCGCCGTCTGGATCCTGGAAGGTTTCATGTCGGGAGTGCCGAAGGAAATCGACGAAACCGCCTATATCGACGGCTACTCGTTCCCGCGCTTCTTCGTGAAGATCTTCATGCCGCTGATCGCCTCTGGCATCGGTGTCGCCGCCTTCTTCTGCTTCATGTTCTCCTGGGTCGAACTCCTGCTTGCCCGCACGCTGACGACCACCGACGCGAAGCCGATCGCTGCCACCATGACCCGCACGGTTTCCGCCTCGGGCCTCGACTGGGGCGTGCTGGCCGCTGCCGGCGTGCTCACCATCATTCCGGGCGCGCTCGTGATCTATTTCGTTCGCAACTACATCGCCAAGGGCTTTGCCCTCGGGAGGGTATGATGACCGCTCAACCCAATCGCAAGGCCCGTTGGCAACTGCCCTTCGCCGCCGTTCTCGTCGTCTATGCCGCCGTCGCCGGGCTGCTCATGAGCATGCTGCCGATCAAGGACGGCGCGCGCGACTGGTTCGCGCCGCTGGTCGCCGGCGGCTGGATGGCCTGGTCGTTCCCGTCGGCCATGTTCTTCCTCACCATCTTCGCACTGCTGTCGATGATGGCAGTCTGGGAATATGCCTCGCCGGGCGGCAATCCGCGCGTCGGCATCCTGCGCTTCGAGACCACGCGGGGCGATCGCCTCTTCGTGTCATTGCTCGGCAGCGCCTTCATTCACCTTGCATGGCTCGGCTTCGTCGGCGGACAGAACCTGTGGTGGGCGCTCGCGCTCTCCCTGGTCTATGCCGTCGGCGTCTTCCGCTACGTCTGAGGCGAACCGATTTGACGGGCCGCTGGGTAGCGGCCCGTCAAAACCTAAAGAACCGCACTCGCAAACCTAAGGGAGGGAATTATGCGACGGCATCTTTTGACTACGACGGCAGCAATGCTGCTGGCCTTTACCGGCACGGCATTCGCCGGCATGGACGAGGCGAAGAAGTTCCTCGACAGCGAGATCGGCGACATGTCGTCACTCGACCGCGCGGCCCAAGAAGCCGAAATGCAGTGGTTCGTCGATGCGGCCAAGCCCTTCGCCGGCATGGAGATCAAGGTCGTTTCCGAAACGATCACCACCCATGAATACGAATCGAAGGTTCTCGCCAAGGCCTTCTCCGACATCACCGGCATCAAGATCACCCACGACCTGATCGGCGAAGGCGACGTCGTCGAAAAGCTGCAGACGCAGATGCAGTCGGGCGAAAACGTCTACGACGCCTACATCAACGACTCGGACCTGATCGGCACCCATTGGCGCTACCAGCAGGCCCGCAGCCTGACCGACTTCATGGCCAATGAAGGCAAGGACGTCACCAACCCGAACATCGACATCGACGACTTCATCGGCAAGTCCTTCACGACCGCGCCGGACGGCAAGCTCTACCAGCTTCCCGATCAGCAGTTCGCGAACCTCTACTGGTTCCGCTACGACTGGTTCAACGACGAGAAGAACAAGGCGGACTTCAAGGCGAAGTACGGCTACGACCTCGGCGTTCCGGTCAACTGGTCCGCTTACGAAGACATCGCCGAGTTCTTCACCGGTCGCGAAGTCGACGGCAAGAAGGTTTATGGCCACATGGACTACGGCAAGAAGGACCCGTCGCTTGGCTGGCGCTTCACCGACGCCTGGCTGTCGATGGCCGGCAACGGCGACAAGGGCATCCCGAACGGCAAGCCCGTCGACGAGTGGGGCATCAAGGTCGACGAGAATTCGCGTCCGGTCGGCTCCTGTGTTGCCCGTGGCGGCGACACCAACGGCCCTGCCGCGGTCTACTCGATCCAGAAGTATCTCGACTGGATGAAGGCCTATGCACCGGCTGCCGCCCAGGGCATGACCTTCTCGGAGTCCGGCCCGGTTCCGTCGCAGGGTGAAATCGCCCAGCAGATGTTCACCTACACGGCGTTTACCGCCGACTTCGTCAAGGCTGGTCTGCCTGTGGTCAACGAAGACGGTACGCCGAAGTGGCGTTTCGCTCCGAGCCCGCACGGCGTCTACTGGAAGGACGGCATGAAGCTCGGTTACCAGGACGCCGGTTCCTGGACGCTGCTGAAGTCCACCCCCGACGATCGCGCCAAGGCCGCATGGCTCTATGCGCAGTTCGTAACCTCGAAGACCGTCGACGTGAAGAAGAGCCATGTTGGCCTCACCTTCATCCGCCAGTCGACACTCGACCACAAGAGCTTCACCGACCGCGCTCCGAAGCTCGGCGGTCTGATCGAGTTCTACCGTTCGCCGGCCCGCCTGCAGTGGTCGCCGACCGGCACGAACGTTCCTGACTATCCGAAGCTGGCCCAGCTTTGGTGGCAGGCGATCGGCGATGCCTCCTCGGGTGCGAAGACCGCCCAGGAAGCCATGGACTCGCTGTGCGCCGAGCAGGAGAAGGTTCTCTCCCGTCTCGAACGCTCAGGCGTCCAGGGCGACATCGGTCCGAAGCTCGCTGAAGAGCACGATCTCGAATACTGGAACCAGGACGCCGTTTCCAAGGGCAACCTCGCTCCGCAGCTGAAGGTCGAGAACGAGAAGGAAAAGCCGCAGACCGTCAACTACGACGATCTGGTCAAGAGCTGGCAGCAGTAAAAAACGGGGCCGCCCGCAAGACGGGCGGCCTCTTCTCTTCAGGAGATGCGGCACCGGGGTCGGCAACGGCCCCGGTTTTTCTTGGTCGGCACATCTCGGAAAAGTGGCCGCGACCTACATGCGCGCCAGTCGCAAGCGCCTGGACTTCTCGGACCGGCGCTTGTCGAAGATCGCCCTGACTGTCCGTGTCGAGCCATCGTCCATCCGCACGGTCATGTCCATGTAGAGATGCTTGTCGACAATCGCGATCCGGATGTCGAAGGGCTGGCCGCGATAGTGACTGTCGCCGCCCTCGCTCCACCGGCCGATCCCCTCGGCGCTATAGCCGCCTCCGGCGCGCCCGAGATGGACCACCGCGAACCATCCGTCCTTGCCCGTCACCTTCAGGACAGGACCGTTCCGCCTGATTTCGACCCAGCAGGTCTCGCATGCGTGCGTTCCCGACGCCACCTGCTGCCACTGTCCCGGAAAGGTAGCGCCGCTGGCCCGCGCAACAGCCGGCAGAAGGGCGAAGGCGAGCGTGAACAGCATAGCGGCCAAATGCCGGAAGGCCTGTCTCCAAGATACCATTGATCGTGGTCCCCAAACGAACGACGCCGAAGCATTCGCATCGGCGCAGAAACCATCGACGCTTCGCATTGCGGCTAGGTTGCATGGTCTTTGGATTCGTCAGGCCGCCTCGGGCAAGCGCTCAGACCTCGCAACACGCGTTCCGACCTCCGTGCGTCTTGGCGGATTTCCCCCGGATTCCAGAAAGTGTTTTCGTTCTGGCGATACTTGCGACATTCTGCCTCGACACGGAAAAATTGCATTCCCCTGTTGGAGGACGGGGGAGCCGGACTGGTCGACGTGATGGGAGGAGGAACCATGAGCGACGTTTCCAGCATACACCCGGTGGACGAGAAGCTGCCGGTGGGCAGGCTCGCGACCCTCGGGATCCAGCATGTTCTTGTCATGTATGGCGGTGCCGTCGCGGTGCCGCTGATCGTCGGCCGAGCGCTGCAGCTCAGCCCTCAGGACGTCGCTTTTCTGATCTCGGCCGACCTGTTCGTCTGCGGCATCGTCACCATCATCCAGTCGCTTGGCCTCGGCCGCGGCATCGGCATCCGCCTTCCGGTCATGATGGGCGTTACTTTCGCGTCCGTCGGCCCGATGGTTTCGATGGCGGCGATGACGCCCGGGCAGGAAGGGGCGCGCATGATTTTCGGCGCCATCATCGGGGCCGGCCTCGTCGCACTCCTGCTCGCGCCGCTGATGGGCAGGTTGCTCAAGTTCTTCCCGCCTGTCGTCACCGGCACCATCATCCTCGTCATCGGCGTCTCGCTGATGCGCGTGGGCGTGAACTGGATCTTCGGCAATCCCTTCGGGCCGACGGCGCCGAAGCTCGTCGATCCGACCCATGCCGAATGGCTGGCCGAATTGAAGAAGGCTGCCGCCGCCGGCGGACCTGCCGTTCCTGATGGTCTGGTGCTCGGCGCCACCGTGCCGAACCCGCTCTATGCGGAGCCGAGCCATATCGCCCTTGCCGCCTTCGTGCTCGTCTCCATTCTCGTGATCGCGCGCTTCGGTCGCGGGCTGATCAGCAACATCGCAGTGCTGACCGGTGTCGTCGTCGGCTGTGTCGTCGCCACGGCCCTTGGCATGATGCATTTCGACCGGGTGGCGGATGCCGGCTGGTTCGCCGTGGTCACGCCATTGCGCTTCGGCATGCCGATCTTCGATCCGGTTCTGATCGCCACCATGTCGCTGGTGATGATCGTGGTCATGATCGAATCGACCGGCATGTTCCTGGCACTCGGTGAAATGACCAACCGCGAGGTGTCGCAGCAACAATTGACCGCGGGCCTTAGGGTCGATGGCCTCGGCACCATGATCGGTGGCCTGTTCAACACCTTCCCCTATACGAGCTTCTCGCAGAATGTCGGCCTCGTCGGCGTCACCGGCGTGAAGAGCCGCTATGTCTGCGTGATGGGCGGCGTCATCATGATCGCGCTCGGCCTGATCCCGAAGATGGGCGCGCTGGTCGAAGCGGTACCGACCTTCGTGCTCGGCGGCGCCGGTCTGGTGATGTTCGGCATGGTGGCAGCAACCGGCGTGCGCATCCTTTCGACGGTCGACTTCAAGTCGTCGCGCAACAACCTCTTCGTCGTCGCCGTCTCGGTCGGCTTCGGCCTGATCCCGCTGATTGCGCCGAACTACCTGATGTGGCTGCCGCATGCGATCCATCCGATCATCGAGTCCGGCATCGTGCTTGCCTCGATCTCCGCGGTGATGCTCAACGCCTTCTTCAATGGGCTGAGCTTTGAAAGATCCGCCTCCGTCGATGCGGCCAAGCTCGCCGACGGCCACTGAGAGGCCGAAAACATCTACCCCGGCCCCTGAAAGGTGGCCGGGGCTCTGTCGTCTCATGCACATTTCGATACTTCGACCGCCACCGAAGCCTCGGTTGCGTCATCGTCGGCGTTGCCGCCATGACCGTACCGGCACGGTGGCGCAGTTCCGCCGTCGCGGCTCGCGGCTGACTTTCTTTCCGTTGAAGGCAACAGGAGACGTAGCGCGGCCCCAACGAGCTTGGCTCAGTCCTTGCGCTTGCGGCAGTAGAGCTCGAGGCGGTGCCGCACGAGATCGTAGCCAAGCTCGGCGGCAATCTCCGCTTGCAGTTGCTCGATCTTGTCGGAGCGGAACTCGATGACCGCACCGGTATCGATGTCGATCAGATGATCGTGATGTGGCGCGTCGGCGGTCTCGAAACGGGCGGTGGCGCTTTCAAAGGCGTGGCGATGCACCACGCCCTGCTGTTCGAGCGCCGACAGCGTCCGGTAGACGGTCGAAAGCGAGACGGTGGCGTCGATCTCCTTCGCCCGGCGATGCAGTTCGTTTGCATCCGGATGGTCTTCGGCGGTGGCGAGAATCTTCAGGATTGCGGAGCGCTGACGCGTCACACGCACGCCGCCATCCCGCAAGACGCCTTCCAGTTCTTCGACACGATTCTTGTTCTGTTTCATGGTCGTACACTAGCCAAGGGCACCGGTTTTGAAAATAGCTAGTTGCGAATGCTTCTCATTTGCATTGACTTATGCAAACCATTCGCCTACTCCTGTGGGCGTCAACATCTGGGAGTAGTGAATGATCGATCAGACGAGGCGCGCGATCCTGGCAGCGGCAGCTGCCCTGACAGCCATCGCGCTCGCTCCGGGCACCAGCTCGGCGCAGGAAAAGTTCAAGGCAGTGACGACCTTCACGGTCATTGCCGACATGGCAAAAAACGTCGCGGGCGACGCGGCCATCGTCGAGTCGATCACCAAACCGGGTGCCGAGATCCACAACTACCAGCCGACCCCGCGCGACATCCTGAAGGCGCATGACGCCAAGCTGATCCTGTGGAACGGCCTGAACCTGGAACGCTGGTTCGAGAAGTTCTTCCAGAATTTCGACGCCGTACCGGGCGTCGTCGTCTCGACTGGCGTGGAACCCATGGGCATTGCCGAGGGCCCGTACACCGGCAAGCCCAACCCGCATGCCTGGATGTCGCCGTCGGCCGCGCTGATCTATGTCGACAACATCCGTGATGCCTTCGTGAAGTACGATCCCGCCAATGCCGAGACTTACAAGGCCAATGCCGAGGCCTACAAGCAGAAGATCGAGGCGACCATTGCGCCGATCCGTGCCGAGATCGCCAAGATCCCCGAGGACAAGCGCTGGCTGGTCTCGAGCGAAGGCGCCTTCAGCTACCTGATCAGCGATTTCGGCATGAGGGAGCTTTACCTCTGGCCCATCAATGCCGACCAGCAGGGCACCCCGCAGCAGGTCCGCAAGGTCATCGACGCGGTCCGTGCCAACCACATTCCGGTTGTCTTCTCCGAGAGCACCATCTCGCCCGATCCGGCCGAGCAGGTGGCGCGCGAGACCGGTGCAAAATACGGCGGCGTGCTCTACGTTGATTCCTTGAGCGAGGCGGACGGCCCGGTTCCGACCTATATCGATCTGCTGCGCGTCACATCGGAAACCATCGCCAAGGGCCTCTCGCAATGAACCTCCAGGTGAAGCCCCGCACCGGCCAGCCGCCGATATCAGGCGAGCAAGGCAGCGGCATCCGCGTCTCAGGCGCCACCGTCACCTACCGCAACGGGCTGCGCGCCCTGCGCGACGCCACCTTCGAGATCCCGACGGGCACCATCACGGCGCTCGTCGGCGTCAACGGCAGCGGCAAGTCCACTCTGTTCAAGGCGATCATGGGGTTTGCCCGTCTGTCGCGCGGCGAGATCTCGATCCTTGGGCGCTCCGTTCCGGAAGCGCTCAGGAAGAACCTCGTCGCCTATGTGCCGCAGGCCGAAGAGGTCGACTGGAACTTCCCGGTTCTGGTCGAGGACGTCGTCATGATGGGCCGCTACGGTCACATGAACATGCTGCGCGTCCCGAAGAAGGCCGACCACGCGGCGGTCGAGGCGGCACTTGCCCGGGTCGGCATGAGCGACTACCGCAAGCGCCAGATCGGCGAGCTTTCCGGCGGCCAGAAGAAGCGCGTCTTCCTGGCGCGCGCCCTTGCCCAGGATGGCAAGGTCATCCTGCTGGACGAACCCTTCACCGGGGTCGACGTCAAGACCGAGGACGCGATCATTCGCCTCCTGATCGGCCTTCGCGACGAGGGCCGGGTCATGCTGGTCTCGACCCACAATCTCGGCAGCGTGCCGGAATTCTGCGACCGCACGGTGCTCTTAAAGAACACCGTGCTCGCCTACGGCCCGACCGAAACCACCTTCACCCGCGAAAACCTCGAACTGGCCTTCGGCGGCGTGCTCCGGCATTTCGTGCTCGGCGGCGAAAACCTGCACGACGATGCCGACCCGCGGCAGCTTGCCGTCATCACCGACGACGAGCGCCCGCTGGTCATGTATGGCGACAAGGACCGCATGGTGGCGCAGCCGGCAAAACCCGAAACGGACGCGGAGTCGAACGGCAAATGACCGCCACACTCCTGGAACCATTCACCTATGGCTACATGCTCAACGCCATGTGGGTGAGCGCGCTGGTCGGCGCCGTCTGTGCCTTTCTTTCCTCCTACCTGATGCTCAAGGGCTGGTCGCTGATCGGTGACGCCCTTTCGCACTCGATCGTCCCCGGTGTCGCCGGCGCCTACTTGCTCGGCCTGCCGTTTTCCATCGGCGCCTTTTTCTCCGGCGCGCTTGCGGCGGGCGCCATGCTGTTTCTCAGTCAGCGCACCCGACTGAAGGAAGACACGATCATCGGCCTGATCTTCACCTCCTTCTTCGGCCTCGGGCTCTTCATGGTGTCGCTGTCGCCGACCTCCGTGAACATCCAGACGATCGTGCTTGGCAACATCCTGGCGATCACGCCCGCCGACACGCTGCAGCTTGCCATCATCGGCATCGTCTCGCTCATCATCCTGACGGCGAAGTGGAAGGACCTGATGGTGACCTTCTTCGACGAGAGCCACGCCCGCTCGATCGGCATTCCCACCACTTTCCTCAAGGTGCTGTTCTTCACGCTGCTTTCGGCCTGCACCGTCGCAGCACTGCAGACCGTCGGCGCCTTCCTCGTGATCGCCATGGTGGTGACGCCCGGCGCCACGGCCTATCTGTTGACGGATCGTTTTCCGCGGCTGATCCTGATCAGCGTCGCGATCGGGGCGCTCACGAGCTTCTTCGGCGCCTATTTCAGCTACTTCCTCGATGGCGCCACCGGCGGCATCATCATCGTGCTGCAGACCCTGATCTTCCTTGGGGCCTTCGTCTTCGCGCCGAAGCACGGGCTTCTCGCCGCGCGCCGACGTGGTGCCGAACCGGCGGAGGTTGGCCGATGATCTCGCTCGACATGCTGCTTGCCGTCTTCGAATTCGAGTTCATGCGCAACGCGCTGTTGATCTCGGTGCTGGTGGCTATCCCGACGGCGATGCTTTCCTGCTTCCTGGTGCTGAAGGGCTGGTCGCTGATGGGCGACGCGATTTCGCACGCGGTCTTCCCCGGCGTCGTGATCTCCTACATCGTCGGCCTGCCGCTCGCCGTCGGCGCTTTCGCAGCCGGCATGTCCTGCGCGCTTCTGACCGGCTATCTCAAGGAGAACAGCCGCATCAAGCAGGACACGGTGATGGGCGTGGTCTTCTCCGGCATGTTCGGCTTCGGGCTGGTGCTCTACACCAAGATCCAAAGCGACGTGCACCTCGACCATATCCTCTTCGGCGACATGCTCGGCGTCGGCTGGCCGGACATTGTCGAAACCGGCGTGATCGCCCTGGTCGCCACTGGCATTCTCGCCGTTAAATGGCGCGATTTCCTGCTGCACGCCTTCGATCCCGCCCAGGCCAAGGCCGTCGGCCTTCCGGTCAACTGGCTGCATTACGGGCTGCTCGCGATCCTGTCGCTGACGATCGTCGGCGCGCTGAAGGCGGTAGGGCTGATTCTTGCCATCGCCATGCTGATCGCGCCCGGCGCCATCGCTTTCTTGATCACCCGCACCATGGGCGCGATGCTCGTCGTCGCCGTGTTCATAGCGATGACGGCCTCCTTCTGCGGGGTCTACCTCTCCTTCTTCATCGACAGCGCACCCGCGCCGACTATCGTGCTCCTGATGACCGCAATGTTCCTGCTCGCCTTCGCCTGGTCATCCTGGCGGACCTACCGGATCGAAGCGCGGCGAACGACGGCCGAGTGACAACGCGGCTCCCGTTGCAGGGAGCCGCCTTGCCTGCTCTCAATGGCTCGGATGGAGCGCGTCGTTGAGATACATGCAGGTCAGCATGGTGAAGATATAGGCCTGGATGAGCGCCATCAGCAGTTCGAGCCCGGTCAGCGCCGCCGTCATCATCAGCGGCATGACCGCGGCCAGGATCCCGAGTGCCCCGAGGCCACTGAGCCCCACGACGAAGCCGGCGAAAACCTCGAGGGTGATGTGGCCGGCCAGCATGACCGCGAACAGACGAACCGAGTGGCTGACGGGGCGCGCGAGGTAGGAGACCACCTCGATCGGGATGATGATCGGCGCCAGAATCAATGGCACGCCCGCCGGCATGAACAGTCGCAGGAAGCCGAAGCCGTGCCGGTAGATACCAAAGAGCGTGACCGTCAGGAACACGAGCATCGCCAGCGCAAAGGTCACGGCGATATGGCTCGTCACCGTGAAGGCATAGGGGAACGTGCCGATCACATTGGCGACCAGAATGAACATGAACAGCGAGAAGACCAGCGGGAAGAAGCGCATGCCCTTCTCGCCGGCATTGTCGCGGAGCGTCTTGGCCGCAAACTCATAGAGGATCTCGGCCGCCGCCTGCGCCCGGTTCGGCACGAGGCCGTGTCTTCGCGTTGACAGGATCAGGAAGAGGCTGGCGATCGCGACGGTCAGCACCATGTAGGCGGCCGAGTTGGTAAAGCTGATCTGGTGGCCGCCGACCTCGGCGATCGGAAGGAGCGACTTGATCTCGAATTGTTCGATGGGTCCAGCCATCATCAACCTCGTGCATTGGTGACGAAACATCGGCGGCACGCGGCGGCGGCCACCGACGCGTCAATGTGTTGGATAAGCGTCGACGACCGAGATCGTTCCACGAAGCGAACGCTTCCGATGGATTGATCGGGCTGTTCCAGGAGGAGGAAGGTCACGTGGACGTGCCGCGGGTTTTGGGGCTGCATGATGCGATCGACGCCAGTATCTCGGTCGAGATAGTGGGGCCGTCCCCATGCGAAGCAGCGACGTAGGCCGTCCTGCGTGCGCCCGAGCCGGAGGCAACTTGCCGCCCGGTCAGGCTGGCGCCTGTCCGATGCGCAACCGGCCTCAGCCGTAGCGGCGATGATCCATAAGCACGTCTTCGATCACCGCGCGCTGCTTTGCCCTCTCGCTTGCGGGCGCGCCGGTCATGCCGGCAAGAACGATTAGCGCCTTCCACAGCGTCCAGCCCCGCCCGCGCGCCCAGGCGCCGCGATCGAGTGCCATGCCATCGCGGAAGACGTCGCGACTGTCGCCGTGGAAGAACGTCCAGGCTATCGCGAGATCGCAGGCCGGATCGCCGACGCCCGAGGTGCCGAAATCGATGACGGCGCTTAAGCGACCGTGCTCGACCAGCAGGTTGCCCCAGGCGATATCGCCGTGAAACCAGACGGGCATCCCCTCGAACGGTGCAGCAAGGGCGGCTTCCCACGCCTCCCTGGCCGCCGCCGTGTCGACCTCGCCCTCGAGCAGCGTGAGCGCCTGGCGCGTCTGCGCGTCATAGAAGCCTGGCGGGCCGCCACGATGGAAATTGTGGTCGCCGGGCAAGGGCCCGCCGGCCGTATCCGCCTGCCGCATGGCGCGCAGAAACCGCGTGAGATCCTTCGCCACGTCGCGAAGATCCGTGACCCGTTCCACCGCCAATGTCTCGCCCGGAAGCCAGCGGTAGACCGACCAGCGCCAGGGAAAGCCTTCGCCGGGCGTGCCCTTGGCCAGGGGCACGGGAATGGGCAACGGCAGGTGCGGCGCCAGCCGCGGCAGCCAGTGGTGCTCCTTCTCCACCTGCGCCACGTAATGCTCGGCGCTCGGCAGGCGCACGGTCATCCGGTCGCCGAGCCGGAAGGTTCGGTTGTCCCAACCGCCGGGTTCGACGGGGCGCACCTCGAGATCCGACCATTGCGGAAACTGTGTCGCAATCAGCCGCCGTACCAGCGACGCGTCGATCACAAGCTCGGCTGAACTCGAAACTGCCATGGCGCATCCCATTCGATATTTGCGCCAAGCTATGTGATCGCCCCTGGATTTCAACTTCTTAGTTCCACCGCGCTCCCCGTTCAGCGGCGCGTTGTGCCGAGATGCAATAGTCCTTTGCCGATATCGGCGGTTGCATATTGCCGCCGCGACGGATTTCGGGGATGAAGAGGGCCCAGACCCGTTGATAACCCGAGACCATGGAAGCCCGGCCGACCGTTCACCTTTTGCAGGAGGCGCCGCGCCTCATCGCGCCCCGCCGGGCAGGCGAGGTGGCATGAGCACGTCCCGTGGCAAGACGCCGGCTCAAAGGCCCGCCGGCCGGACTGGACTGCGCTTCTTTCTTGTGGCCCTCGTTCTGATCGTCACCGCTATTCTCGCGACGGCCCTGCTCGCCAACGAGCAGCGCAACCTCAGGAAAGTTCTCGTCGCATTGGGCCTGCCGACGACATTCCTCGAGAGGAGCGAGCCCTCCGAACCAGCGGCCGACAAACCGGCAAGGCGCGAACCGCCGCGCATCGCCCTGCCCGCCTGGACCTTCCAGGATCTGCAGACGCCGGAGCAGCAATTCCTGCGCGTGATCCGCAGCGATCCCAAGGCGCTCTGCGATGAATTGCGTGACGCCGGCTTCCGCGAACTCGAATGGAAAGCCGGTGCCGGCGAACGCGGCCAGTGGGAATGTTCATCGCTCGTCTCCTTCCCGCGTCCGGGCGAGGACAAACCCTCGTCGATCTTCATCTTCGTCAAGGGCAGCGGCGAAGAGGAAATCACCTCCTTCCGCGTCAAGCTCAACATCGAACGCCCCGAGGACCGCCAGGCCGTGACCACCGCAGCAGCACGGGCGGCCTCCGTATTTCTCGACCATGTGCGCTGGGCCGACGCGGCCAGCGTCACGCTGCAGATGCAGGCTCTGAAGGAATTCGACCTCAAGCGTTTCGGCAGCCGCGTCCAGTTCAAGCGCGAGTCCGACGAGGTGACGCCACGCTACAATTTCCTTGCGAACCAGCCGCCCCGCGCCCGGCCGAAGAGCATTGCCGAGCTCTACTTCGACCGGAGCAAATGGCTCGCCTATGGCGATGCCAGTCAACGCAGCTTCGTCAAGGGCCCCACGGAATGGAACGTGCCGGCGGAAGTGCCGGATGGCACGGAACCGGCGACCGATACCAGCGCCGGTGAAAAGCCCGCCGCCAACCGCACGCCATGACGATCCTGTCGCGCAAGGTTCACGGAAAGCAACGACCTACCGATCGATCCGGGTCGACAGGATAATCGAAGATAACGTCCGGTCGACGCCATCGATTTCGCCGATGCGATCGATCAGAAGATCGAGTTCGCTGATCGACGTCGCCGCGACCACGGCGATGAGGTCGAAACTGCCGCTGACGGAATGCAGCGTCTGGATTTCACGGATCGCGCTGAGTTCAGGGGTGACGCGGGAGAGCGCGCGCGGCGCGATGGTGATGAGCACATGCGCCTTGACCAGCCCTTTCTCGTAGCTCTCCGACAGGCGCACGCCATAGCCGGTGATGATGCCCTCACGCTCCAACCGCTCGATCCTCGCCTGCACCGTCGTACGCGACAGGCCGAGCCTCCGCGCGATCGTCGCGGTCGGCATGCGGGCGTTTTCGCTGAGGATGGCGAGGAGCTCCCGATCCTTGTCCGTAACTTGCATTTCGTCGGTCCGGTTTGGCAATCTGCCGAATATCTACAGGCGATTTAGTCGTTTCAGAGCTTCACATCAACAACCCTTCCCCCGACAATAGAGACAGAAACAGTTCTCATACCCTGGGGGAAAGAATGAAGAATATCGTCGTCATCGGAGCAGGCAAGATCGGCTCCACCATCGCTCGCATGCTCGCCCACACCGGCGACTACAGCGTCTGTGTCGCCGACCGCAGCGCCGAGCAGCTGGAGCAGATCGAAAAGCATGCCGCGATCACGACGGCAACCGTCGACATCAGCGACAAGAAGGCGCTCGTCGCCCTTCTCTCCGGCAAGTTCGCCGTGCTCAGCGCCGCTCCGTTCCACCTGACGGTGGCGATCGCCGAAGCCGCTGCCGAAGCCGGCATTCATTATCTCGACCTTACCGAAGACGTCGAATCCACCCGCCAGGTCAAGGCGATCGCTGCCAAGGCGAACACCGCCTTCATCCCGCAGTGCGGCCTCGCACCGGGCTTCATCTCGATCGTCGCCAACGATCTCGCCAGCCGCTTTGAGACGCTGGAAAACGTGCGCATGCGCGTCGGCGCCCTGCCGCAGTATCCGTCGAACGCTCTGAACTATAACCTGACCTGGAGCACCGACGGCGTCATCAACGAATACATCGAGCCCTGCGAGGCGATCGTCGAAGGCAACCTCATCGAAGTGCCCGCCATGGAAGAGCGCGAAGAATTTTCGCTCGACGGCGTCACCTACGAAGCCTTCAACACCTCGGGCGGCCTCGGCACCCTCTGTGAATCGCTGAAGGGCAAGGTCCGGACGCTCAACTATAAGACGATCCGCTATCCGGGCCACGCCGCGATCATGAAGGCGCTCCTCAATGACCTCGGCCTGCGTCACCGTCGCGAAGTCCTCAAGGATATCTTCGAGAACGCGCTGCCGACCACGACCCAGGACGTCGTCGTGATCTTCGTCACCGTTTCGGGCTTCCGCGACGGCCGCCTGATCCAGGAAACCTACGCCAACAAGGTCTATAGCGGCGTCGTTGCCGGCCGCATGCAGAGCGGTATCCAGATCACAACGGCAGGCAGCATCTGCGCCGTGCTCGACCTGCTCGCCGAAGGCAAGATCGCCTCGAAGGGCTTTGTCCGCCAGGAAGACATCAGCCTCGACACCTTCCTCGCAAACCGCTTCGGCCACTACTACGCTCAGAAGAGCGAAACCGAGCGCGTCGCCGGCTGATCCTTCAGCTTGAAGCGTGCCAGATTTGGAGCGGGGTAGATATTCCGCTCTCACCTACGCAAAGCCCGGCTCCGCCCGGGCTTTTTTCATGTCGTCCAGTCATTTGCCGGTATCGCAAAAGCGCGACGCGCCCTTGCGCGACATGTTTCAAGGGACCTTAGCTTCGCCCGAATTCGTCCTCGATGCGGACGATGTCGTCTTCTCCGAGATAGGAACCGGTCCGCACTTCGATCAGTTCCAGCGGAATCTTGCCCGGATTATGAAGCCGATGCACGATTCCCGGCGGGATGTAGGCCGACTCGTTCTCGTGCAGCATTCGCGTTTCTCCGGCCATCGTGATCTCCGCCGTGCCGCGCACCACGATCCAATGTTCTGCCCGATGATGATGCTTCTGCAGCGAGATCTTCTTGCCGGGATTCACGCGCAGCCGTTTGACGGCAAAACGTTCTCCGTCCGATATGGCGGCGACCGCCCCCCAAGGACGATAGGAGGTCGGGTGAACCTCGGTCAGGACCGTCGTCTGCGGCGACTTCGCCAGTGTCTTGACGATAGAACCCACGCTCTGGCTATCGGCCAGCCGTCCGACATAGACGGCATCCTCGCCGGCAATGACGGCGACATCGTCCAGCCCTTGAACCGCAAGGTGGATGTCGCGCGACAAGACCAGCGAATTGCGCGTGTTCGACACCGTCGCCTTGTCTGTGACGACATTGCCGTCACCGTCCTTTTCTCCCGTCTTCCAAACGGCATCCCAGCTGCCGAGATCGGACCAGAGGAAGGAAGACGGTACCACGGCTGCCCGCTCGGTCTTTTCAAACACCGCATAATCGACGGAGATCTCGGGCGCAGTCGCAAAGCTCGCCGCATCCAGGCGCGTGAAATCGAGATCCTTCTGTGCCCCTTCCAGTGCGAGCTTCGTCGCTTCCCAGACCTGCGGCGCGTGCCGCTTCATTTCGTCGAGAAAGGGATTTACCGGCAGCATGAACATGCCGGAGTTCCAGAGGTAGCGCCCGGTTACGAGCATCGCTTCGGCTTTCGCACGGTCCGGCTTCTCGACGAAACGAGCCACACGGTTCGTGCCCGCCGTCAACTCCTCGCCACACTCGATATAGCCGTAGCCGGTGGCGGGTTCCGTCGGCGTGATGCCGAAGGTCACCAGCTCGCCGTGACTTGCGGCCTGGTGCGCCCTGATGATGCAATCCCTGTAGACCTCGCCGGCATCGATCTCGTGGTCGGAGGCAAGGACCTGCATGATGGCGCCCTTGCCGTAGCGGGCGAGAACCTGGAAAGCCGCAGCAGCCAGCGCCGGTGCGGTGTTGCGGGCCATCGGCTCAAGCAGGATGTCGCCCAGGTGAACGTCGATCGCCCGAGCCTGCTCCGCGACGATGAAGCGAAAGTCGCTGTTGGTGACGACGATGGCCGGCTCGAACTGGCTGGCGTCGCGAACGCGCTCCAGCGCCTGCTGAAACAACGAGCGATCGGAGAGGATTTGCAGGAATTGCTTCGGCGCAGCGGCGCGAGAGAGCGGCCACAGGCGCGTACCCCGTCCGCCAGCCATGATCACCGGAACAATCTTTGACGTCATGCCGGCGCCTCTTCCTCTTCGAGCTGAACGTTCCGGGACCAATTGAGGGCTTCTGACGAAGAATAGCCAAAGCGCCGATCCGGGCAAGCCATTCGCCGACGTAAGGAGCTTAGGCGGGATGACGATGAATGTGCCGCTGCCCGCACATCGCTCTAACTGAAGAGAAGCGATTGCGGCAAGGCCCGGCGACCAATAAAAAACCCCGAAAGCGGATGTCCAGCTTTCGGGGCCATTTCAGAAGGCGGGCCTTTTCAAATCGGTTACCCTTCCGGGTGTCCCTTTCAAGCTGGGATCACGATCTCGCCAAGCTTCGTCAGCTCGGCAACGAACTGTTCGAGACGGGTCTTCTTCTCGTCTCCGGCGCCTTCCAGCTCGGCACGAACCGCTTCGATGCGGTTTTCAAGGATCGTACGGTCGAGTTCGTCGACGTGGACGGCGGACTCGGCCAGAAGCGTGCAGCCGGTCGGCAGAATGTCGGCAAAGCCGCCGAACACGGCAAAGCGCTCGGTCTTGCCGTCAGCCGTCTTCACCGTGACCACGCCGGGCTTGACCGTCGTCATCGTCGGAGCGTGATTGGCCATCACGGTCATCTCGCCCTCGGTCGCCGGAATGACGACTTCCGTCACTTTTTCGGAGAGGAGGAGGCGCTCGGGGGAAACAAGCTCAAAGTTGAAATCGGCCATGACCATTCACTTCTCGTGGGCGCGCCACCCGAAGGCGGCTGTGCATGTCTTCCCTGCCCTCTGAAAAGGCAGGATGAAAGCCTCGGCGCGCCGTCGCGCCGAGGCTTAACAGCGCTATCAAGCGGCTTCTGCAGCCAGCTTCTTGGCCTTTTCGATCGCTTCTTCGATCGAGCCGACCATGTAGAAGGCAGCTTCCGGCAGGTGGTCGTACTCGCCATCGACGAGGCCCTTGAAGCCCTTGATCGTGTCTTCGAGGGCGACGAGCTTGCCCGGCGAGCCGGTGAAGACTTCGGCGACGAAGAACGGCTGCGACAGGAAGCGTTCGATCTTGCGAGCGCGGGCAACGGCCAGCTTGTCTTCTTCAGACAGTTCGTCCATGCCCAGGATGGCGATGATGTCCTGGAGCGCCTTGTAGCGCTGCAGCGTGCCCTGGACCTTACGAGCGACTTCGTAGTGGTCTTCGCCGACGATCATCGGGTCGAGCATGCGCGACGTGGAGTCGAGCGGGTCAACGGCCGGGTAGATGCCCTTTTCAGCGATCGAGCGCGACAGAACGGTCGTCGCGTCAAGGTGCGCGAACGAGGTTGCCGGCGCCGGGTCGGTCAAGTCGTCGGCCGGAACGTAGATGGCCTGAACCGAGGTGATCGAGCCCTTGGTCGTGGTGGTGATGCGTTCCTGCATCGCGCCCATGTCGGTCGCCAGCGTCGGCTGGTAACCCACGGCCGAAGGAATACGGCCGAGCAGAGCCGACACTTCCGAGCCAGCCTGGGTGAAGCGGAAGATGTTGTCGACGAAGAACAGAACGTCCTGGCCCTTGTCGCGGAAGTCTTCAGCGATCGTCAGACCGGTCAGAGCAACACGTGCGCGTGCGCCCGGCGGTTCGTTCATCTGGCCGTAAACGAGCGCAGCCTTGGAGCCTTCGCCGCCGCCGTGCTTGTTAACGCCGGACTCGATCATTTCGTGGTAGAGGTCGTTGCCTTCGCGGGTACGTTCACCCACGCCTGCGAACACCGAGTAACCACCGTGTGCCTTGGCGACGTTGTTGATCAGTTCCATGATGAGAACGGTCTTGCCGACGCCTGCACCGCCGAAGAGGCCGATCTTGCCGCCCTTTGCGTAAGGAGCGAGAAGGTCGACGACCTTGATGCCGGTGACGAGGATCTGGGCTTCCGTCGACTGTTCGACATAGGCCGGAGCGTCCTGGTGGATTGCGCGCTTTGCGGACGTGACCAGCGGACCGGCTTCGTCAACCGGCTCGCCGATGACGTTCATGATACGGCCGAGCGTTTCGTCTCCGACCGGAACCGAGATCGGGCCGCCAGTGTCGGTGACCGACTGGCCGCGAACCAGACCTTCGGTCGAGTCCATGGCGATCGTGCGGACGGAGTTTTCGCCGAGGTGCTGCGCGACTTCGAGAACGAGGCGGTTGCCGTTGTTGTCGGTTTCCAGCGCGTTCAGGATCTGCGGAAGCTGGCCTTCTTCGAACGCGACGTCGACGACGGCGCCGATGACCTGCGTTACACGACCCACAGCGCCGGTTGCGGCAACTGCTGCGGTCTTGGCGGAAGCTGCCTTCCTCGGTGCAGCGGGCTTCTTCTCCGCTACGGTTTCTTTCGGGGTAGCTGCCTTAGCCATAATTCTTACCCTCTTCTCGTGACCTTAGAGCGCTTCCGCGCCCGAGATGATTTCAATGAGTTCCTTGGTGATCTGCGCCTGACGCTGACGGTTGTAGTTCAGCGTCAGCTTGTTGATCATCTCACCAGCATTGCGCGTCGCATTGTCCATCGCGCTCATCTTCGCGCCCATTTCGCCGGCAACGTTTTCCAGCAGAGCCCTAAAGATCTGCACGGAGATGTTGCGGGGAATGAGATCGGTGAGGATGGCGCCCGCGTCCGGCTCGTATTCGTAGACGGCCGAAGCGTCCGATGCGTCGGCGGCAACCGGCGCCGCCGAAGCCGGGATCAACTGCTGCGCAGTCGGAACCTGCGAAATAACGGACTTGAACTCGGAGTAGAACAGCGTGCAGATATCGAACTCGCCCTTTTCGAAGAGCCCGATGACCTTGTGACCGATCTGATCGGCGTTCTCGAAGCCGATCTTCTTGACTTCACGCAGATCGACACGATCGATGATCAGCGACGCATATTCGCGACGCAGGATATCGAAGCCCTTCTTGCCGACGCAGATAATCTTGACCGTCTTGCCGGCTGCAAGCAGCTTGCGAACGTGGTCGCGGGCATGGCGGGCGATCTGCGAGTTGAAGCCGCCACAAAGGCCGCGTTCAGCCGTGCAGACGACCAGAAGGTGCGTATCGTCCTTACCGGTCCCGGTCATCAGCGCAGGCGCGGTGTCGTCCGCACCAACCGCCTGGGCGATGTTGGTGAGAACGGCAGCCATGCGCTGCGAGTAAGGCCGGGCGGCCTCGGCCGCCTCCTGCGCACGCCGAAGCTTCGCCGCGGCGACCATCTTCATCGCCTTGGTGATCTTCTGCGTCGCCTTGACGGAGGCGATCCGGTTTTTCAGATCCTTAAGTGAAGGCATCCGTTGTCCGTCCTAAATGAAATCCGCTCAGGCGAAAGACTTGGCGAAGCTGTCGATTGCTGCCTTGAGCTTTGCCTTGGTGTCGTCCGAGATCGCCTTTTCCTTGCGGATGGTTTCCAGAACGTCCTTGCCTTCCGAACGCATGTAGGAAAGCAGACCCTGTTCGAACTTGCCGACCTGGGCGACCGGAAGCTTGTCGAGGTAGCCGTTGACGCCGGCGAAGATCACCGCGACCTGCTCTTCCGTCTTCAGCGGCGAGAACTGCGGCTGCTTCAGGAGTTCGGTCAGGCGTGCACCACGGTTCAGGAGGCGCTGGGTTGCGGCATCGAGGTCCGAGCCGAACTGAGCGAAGGCCGCCATTTCGCGGTACTGAGCCAGTTCACCCTTGATCGAGCCCGCGACCTGCTTCATCGCCTTGATCTGGGCCGACGAGCCGACGCGCGATACCGACAGACCGACGTTAACGGCCGGACGGATACCCTGGTAGAACAGGTCGGTTTCGAGGAAGATCTGGCCGTCGGTGATCGAGATCACGTTGGTCGGGATGAACGCCGAAACGTCGTTACCCTGCGTTTCGATGACCGGCAGAGCCGTCAGCGAGCCAGCGCCCATGTCGTCGTTCAGCTTTGCAGCGCGCTCGAGCAGGCGGGAGTGCAGGTAGAAAACGTCGCCCGGATAGGCTTCGCGGCCCGGCGGGCGACGCAGCAGCAGCGACATCTGACGGTAGGCAACGGCCTGCTTGGACAGGTCGTCGTAACCAATGAGAGCGTGCTTGCCGTTGTCACGGAAGTATTCACCCATGGCGCAGCCGGCGAACGGCGCGAGGTACTGCATCGGAGCCGGATCGGAAGCCGTTGCGGCAACGACGATCGAGTACTGCAGGGCGCCGCGCTCTTCCAGAACCTTCACGAACTGGGCAACCGTCGAACGCTTCTGACCGATAGCGACGTAGACGCAGAACAGCTTGTCGGCGTCCGGGCCGTTGTCGTGGATCGGCTTCTGGTTGAGGAAGGTGTCGAGGATGATCGCGGTCTTGCCGGTCTGGCGGTCGCCGATGACGAGCTCGCGCTGGCCACGACCGACCGGGATCAGCGCGTCGATGGCCTTGAGGCCGGTCGACATCGGCTCATGCACCGACTTGCGCGGAATGATGCCCGGAGCCTTGACGTCAACGCGGGCGCGCTGCTTGGCATTGATCGGGCCCTTGCCGTCGATCGGGTTGCCGAGCGCGTCGACGACGCGGCCGAGCAGCTCCGGACCAACCGGGACGTCCACGATGGCGCCAGTCCGCTTGACGGTGTCGCCTTCCTTGATGTCACGGTCCGAACCGAAGATAACGACACCGACGTTGTCGGCTTCGAGGTTCAGCGCCATGCCGCGAATTCCACCCGGGAATTCGACCATTTCGCCTGCCTGAACATTGTCGAGGCCGTAGACGCGGGCAATACCGTCACCGACGGAAAGCACCTGACCGACTTCGGAGACTTCTGCTTCCTGGCCGAAATTTTTGATCTGATCTTTGAGAATTGCGGAAATTTCCGCGGCGCGGATATCCATCAGCCGACCTCTTTCAGTGCAAGCTTAAGGGTAGAGAGTTTGGTGCGAAGGGAGGTGTCAATCTGGCGGGACCCGACCTTGACGATCAGACCTCCAAGAATAGACGGGTCGACGGTGACGTTGACCGCCACGTCTTTGCCGGTGACGCTTTTCAGAGTCGCCTTCAATTCAGTTTCCTGCGCTGCGGTGAGCGCATGGGCCGACGTGACGTCGGCGGAGATTTCGCCACGATGGCGCGCAGCGATCAGGCGGAACGCCTTGATCATGCCCGGCAGCGCGAAGAGGCGGCGATTGCGGGCAACGACCTTGAGGAAGTTGCCGACGAGCCCGGAGATGCCAGCCTTCTCGGCAACTGCCGAAATGGCCTTGAACTGGTCGTCTGCAGAAAAGACCGGGCTTACGATCAGCCGCTTCAGATCATCGCTGCCGTCGATCAGGGCCTGGACACGGGTAAGATCCGCGCCGACTGCCTCGACGGAACCGGCGCTAAGCGCGAGTTCAAAAAGCGAGGACGCATATCTTTCTGCAACACCGGAAATAAGCTGGGATGTGTCTGCCACGGGCACAAGCTTCTCTCAATTTCATCCAAGAACCGAGCTGGCGTTGAGCCGTCAACTTAACTTCTTGAATTTGCTGCAATAACTTGCAGGATATCGAGGCCTGGCGACCCACTTCCCCCGCAATTCGCGGTTCGTCTAGCATAGGATGTTTGGACTCGCAACACGCGAACGGCAGGAATGCGGCATAAGTCGGCCACCTTCGGCCGAATTTTGCCGTAAATCCGTTTCTTGCACCGTGAATCGCGGAATGGCCCGCGGGCACGATCAGATCATGCCGAAGACGTAGGCGAGCGGAAGGATGGCGAGTGCCGCCTGAATGAAGAGCGCCAGCCAGTTGTAGACCGTGCCACCATTGTCACTCATCATCGAGAGGATGCGGCCGAAGGCGGCAAGCGCAAAGGCCGCTCCGACGGCAAGATAGACCATCGGCTGCGCCAGCAGAATGGCGGCAAGCCCGAGCCCGACATGCATGCCACCCATGGTGGAACGCGCCTCGGCATAGCCGCCGCGCCGCCCCTCGGCGATGCCGATGCCAGCCGCGCGAAAGGTAAGCCGCGGCGCAAACAGCATCACGACGCCGATCAGCGCCGCGGCCGCAGCAGCGCAGAAGGCGAGAAATTCGCCGGTTTCCGTCGGAATATAGAACTCCATGCCCGTTCCCGCAGATGAGCCGTTGTCATGTCGTTTCGCCTTCGGCTGGCTGGCCGCCCGAAGCGAAGCACTTCTGACCTCTAGCGCATGTCGCGCTGGTTGTGAATCGCCTGCCGTCTCATAGCAACGACGATCACAGGAAACTTGGATTTACAGGAAGCTTTGGGGATCGATGTCGAGTTGGACGCTGATCGAGCCGCGTTCCTTCGGGCCGGCGGCGATCATCGCCTTGACGAAGGCCTGCATGTCGCTGTTGCGCCGGCCATGCACCAGCAGGCGGAAGCGATGCCGACCGCGGATCAGCGCCAGCGGGGCTTCCGCCGGGCCGAGGATCGTAATGCCATCGGTCCGAGGCGCGGCCATGCGCAAGCCGCGCGCATGGCCCTCGGCATCCTGCCGCGTATCGGCTGAGACGATCAGCGACGCGAGTCGACCGAAGGGCGGCAGCAGCGCCTTCTCCCGCTCGGCGATCTCGCGCTCGTAGAAGGCGTCGGCATCGCCCGAAACGATCGCCTGCATCACCGGGTGCTGCGGCTGGTAGGTCTGTAAGAGGCCAAGGCTCTTGAGACCGGTTCGCCCCGCACGACCCGTGACCTGCGAGAGCAATTGGAAAGTCCGCTCCGCCGCACGCGGATCGCCGTTCGCCAGGCCGAGATCGGCATCGACGATACCGACCAGCGTCATCAGCGGAAAATTGTGCCCCTTGGCGACGAGCTGCGTGCCTATGACGATGTCGGCTTCGCCGCGGGCAATGGCGTCGAGTTCCAGTCGCAGGCGCTTGACGCCCATCAGGTCCGAGGACAGCACGATGGTGCGTGCCTCGGGAAAATGCCGCTCCACCTCCTCGGCGATGCGCTCGACACCGGGACCGCAGGCAACCAGGTGATCGAGCGTACCGCATTCCGGGCAGGCTTCCGGCGTCTTCTCCGAGTAGCCGCAATGGTGGCACTGGATCTGGCCGCGGAAGCGGTGCTCGACCAGCCAGCTCGCACAATCCGGGCACTGGAAGCGATGACCGCAGACACGGCAGAGCGTCAGCGGCGCATAGCCGCGGCGATTTAGGAAGAGCAGCGCCTGCTCGCCGCGCTCGACGGCCTTGCCGATCTGGTTGATGAGGACAGGCGACAGGAACCCGCCGCGCGCCGGCGGATGCTGGCGCATGTCGACCAAGCCGAGCCGCGGCAGCGCCGCATCGCCGAAACGCGTCGGTAGATGGATCGGCTTGTAGCGGCCGACCTCGCCATTGACCCGGCTTTCGACCGAAGGCGTCGCCGAGACGAGTACGACCGGAAAGCCGGTGATGCGGCCGCGCACGACCGCCATGTCGCGCGCATTGTAGAAGACGCGGTCCTCCTGCTTGTAGGCCGGGTCGTGCTCTTCGTCGACGATGATGAGACCCAGGTCCTCGAAGGGCAGGAACAGCGCGGAGCGGGCGCCGGCAACGACACGCACCGTGCCGGTCGTCACCTGACGCCAGACCTTTTCACGCGTGCGCGGCGCGAGGTCCGAATGCCACTCCGCAGGCTTCGCGCCGAAACGATCCTGGAAGCGCTCGAGAAAACTCGACGTGAGCGCGATCTCCGGCAGCAGGATCAGAACCTGCTTGCCCGCCCGAAGCGTCGCCGCGATCGCCTCGAAATAGACCTCGGTCTTGCCGGACCCGGTGATGCCGTCGATCAAGGACACCGAGAAGCCGCCCTCCTCCACCGCTGCCAGGAGGTCGGCGGCGGCGTCCTTCTGGGCGCCTTCGAGCCGGGGGGCGACGAAATCGGGATCGGGCAAGGCGACGACCGGCGGCGGCGGCATGAATACGGTCTCGAAGACGCCTTGCTGGGTCAGCCCGTCGATCACGCTCGACGAGGTACCGGCCGCGTGCGCGAGCCCCGAGCGCGTCCAGGAGAAGCCGTCGCTGGCGGCGGCAATCACGCGCTCGCGCGCCGCCGTCATGCGCTCCGGCCGCATCTCGGTAAGGCGCAGGGCCTCGACCATCGGCTCCGGATCGAAGGCCGCCGGCGCCCGGAGGGCCATGCGCGCGACGAGCCCCGGCGGCGTGACGGTATAGGCGGCAACCCAATCGAGAAAGGTCCGCATATCCCGCGTCAGCGGCGGGCAGTCGAAAACCTTCTCGATTGATTTGAGCTTCTTCGGGTCGACGGAGCCATCGTCATCACCATCCCAGACGACGCCGACGACGAGGCGCGGCCCGAGGGGCACCTGCACGATCGAGCCCGGCTCCACCGCCATGCCATCAGGAACCCCATAGGAATAGGCTTTCGGCGCCGGCATGGGCACCAGGACCGGCACGACGCGACGGCCCGGAACAGGCCCGAGCAAATCGCCGAATAAATCGGTTGAATCGCGAGTCATTTTGCCGTGACCTTGCCACGTGTTTCGGTTAAAGAAAACTGCGCTGCGAACCGCAGCCTTGCCGGCGCAGGGTTTGTCACGGTTCCACCAGAGTTTCAACGCGCGCGATCTCTGCCAACGGAATTCCTCCCCGGTAGATATGCGCCCGAACGGCAATCGTGCCCCAAGGGAGTGACTCCATGAAATTTTTCGTTGATACCGCCGACGTCAAGGAAATCCGTGAGCTGAACGATCTCGGCCTCCTCGACGGCGTCACCACCAACCCGTCGCTGATCCTGAAGTCGGGCCGCGACATCACGGAAGTCACCAAGGAAATCTGCTCGATCGTCGAAGGCCCGGTTTCGGCTGAAGTGACTGCAACCGAATACGCCGAGATGATGAAGGAAGCGGCCGTTCTCTCGAAGATCGCCGACAACATCTGCATCAAGCTGCCGCTGACGCTCGACGGCCTCAAGGCCTGCAAGGCGCTGACCTCGGACGGCCACCAGACCAACGTGACGCTGTGCTTCTCGGCCAACCAGGCCCTGCTCGCAGCCAAGGCCGGCGCGACCTTCGTTTCGCCCTTCGTCGGCCGTCTCGACGACATCGCCTTCGACGGCATGGACCTGATCCGCGAAATCCGCCACATCTTCGACAACTACGGCTATGAGACCGAGATCCTCGCAGCCTCGATCCGCACCGTGAACCACGTCAAGGAAGCCGCCCTCATCGGCGCCGACGTCGTCACTGCGCCGCCGGCAACGCTGAAGGCCCTGGTCAAGCACCCGCTGACTGACAAGGGTCTGGAGATGTTCCTGGCCGACTGGGCCAAGACCGGCCAGAAGATCGCCTGATCATTCAGGAGCGACCAGAAACCCCGCAGCGACGCGGGGTTTTTTGTTGCCTACTCATCGTCGCCCATCAGCCCCGTCAGCCGCATGCCGTCGATCCAGGTGGCGCTGTCCTTGCGGATTACCCGCCGCGGACGAATGCCGCAGCGCTGGCGCACCTCTTCCGCCAGCCGCTCCGAATGGGTGACGATCCAGATCTGGCTTTCGCGCGAGGCGCTGGCGATCATGTCGGCAAGCGCCGGCAGCATGTCCGGGTGCAGGCTCGTTTCCGGCTCGTTCAGCGCAATGAAGCGGGGGCGGCGATAGGAAAGCAGCGCCGCCGCCAAGGCCAGGAAGCGCATCTGCCCGTCGGAAAGCTCGCGCGGCGAAAACGGCCGGTTCGGAAAATCCGGAAAGACCAGCGAGAATTCGGCGAACTGGCCGGGATCGGGAACATCGAGATGGGCGCCGCCGAAGGCATCGGCGATGGCGCGGTCGAGATCGACCGTATCCTGACGCGTGTGCCGAAGCGTCGCGAAGACCGCGGCCATGTTGACGCCCGTCTCGTCGAGCATCGGCGCCGTGACGGCGAGGCAAGGCGACCGCAAGGGCGAATCGCGATCGGTCCGGAAGCCGTGGAAGAACCGCCACTGATCGACCGCGCGACGAAAGGTGCCGACCTCGGGATAATGGCCGGCGTCGCCGAGCAGCGAGATCGCCGTCTCCGATGTCAGCGCCTGTTCGGGATAGTCTTCCATGCGTCCGCGCTCGCCGCGCACGAAGATGCCGGGCCCGGACCGCTTCATCATCGTCACCGGCCGGCGGCCGGTTTCGACCGTCAGTTCCTCTTCCTTGACCTGGGGTTCATAGGCAAAGCCTGCGGCTGCCAACGGCGGACGCAGCCCTGCCTCGATCCGGTAGCGGAAGGTGATCGCCCGCTCCTCGTCCAGAAGCTCGGTTTCGAGCCGGATGCGCGCCGGCTTGTCGGCGCGCCGACGGCCACTCCAGAGCGCCGACGACATGCCGCCCTCTTCGGCGATCTCGCGCGCCAGCGTGCCGCGTGTCGCAGCCTGCACGAGTTGAAGCGCCCGATAGAGATTGGACTTGCCGACGCCGTTCTCGCCGATGAACAGGTTGACCCCGGTCAGATCCATGCGGATCGACTTCAGCGAACGATAGTTTTCGGCAAACATGGATCGAAGCAGCATGGCTTCTGACCTAGCCGATCCGCCGCACGGCGTGAAGCCGCCAGACATGGCGCGGCTGGTCGCTAGAGCCCAGCCGCCATTTGCAGCCTGGGCTCGAACGCCGCGTCCGCGTCCACTGCGAGATCGAAGACCGTGTGCCGCTCGAGCGCCTTCGTCACCTCGCCAGACTCGCCTTCCAGCGCCTCCGGCGGGATCAGGTTGCCAATGCGGAAATCGAAGAGATCGCCCTTCTTGTTGAGCAACTCGTGGAACACGGTCATGTCGCGCAGTTCCGTCGACCATTTGGCGAACCAGTAGAACAGGCCGGAATTGCGGGCGCTCATGTGCACCGGCAGGATCGGCAAGCCGTATTTGCGCGCAAAGCCCACCGCAGAGGTCTTCCACGGCCGCTCGTTGAGGCACCCGTCGGCCCAATAGGCGATGCGACCGGAGGGAAACAGCACCGTCGCCTTGCCCTCGCCGATCGCCCGGTTGGTCACCTGCAGCGTCTCGCGAGCCTTCAGCTTGCTCTTGTGTTCCTCGCGCCATTCGACCGGGATGACCATCTCGACGAAGCGCGGATTGACGCGGATGGCGTCGCGATTGGCAAAGAACATCATGTCCGGCCGCCGTTCCTTGAGCAGGTCGAAGACCGCGATTCCGTCGGCAATGCCGGTCGGATGGTTGCTGACGAGCAGGAAGCCGCCCTTGGCCGGAATGCGTTCGGCCCGGTCGACCCGCACCTCCAGCGAGAGCAGCGAACTCAGATGTTCGAAGGCCTGAAAGCCCGGCATGTTGGCAACCGCATCGGCGAATTCATGCGCCTTGCGGTAGTTCAGCAACGTGTAGAGAAAAGGCCGCATCAGCGGCCATAGCGGACTCTTGACGATGCGCTGCCCGCGCTCGGCAATCAGGGTGTCGACGATGTGACCAGGCTGCCCCTGTGAGACCAGGGCGATTACTTCAGCAAAATGCGCGAATCCGTTCACCGAATCCCGTCCCGCCATAGTCCCATCCGATTCTTTCCGGCTGACCATCGCAATTCTATATGATCGAAGGATGACAGATTCCAAGGGCGCATTAGCAAAAACATAAGATGCGTCAGGGCATTGTCGCCGATGGACCAACTTGGGAAGCGACAATGAACGAGCTCCTCGTCATCGGCCATCCGGAACTCCTTGCCGAACGCCAACGTTGGCTCGATGGACTCATGCGAGAGCGCCGCCTCTCGGACAACACCGTCGAGGCCTATGAGCGCGACACCCGCCAGTTCCTGACGTTCCTGACCGGGCATCTGGCCGGGCCGCCGCGGCTCTCCGACATCCGAACGCTGCGGCCCGCGGATCTGCGCGGCTTCCTCGCCCAGCGCCGCAAGGGTGGCGCGGGCGCACGAACGCTCGGCCGCGGGCTCGCGGGGCTGCGCTCGTTCCTCCGCTTCCTCGAACGCAATGGCCTCGCCAATGCGGCGGGCGCAACCGCGGTGCGCTCGCCGAAGCAGCCGAAATCCCTGCCGAAACCGCTGACCGATCGTGAAGCGCTCAACGTCGTGACCTCGCAGGCGCAGCTTGCCGAGGAGCCTTGGATTGCGGCGCGCAATGCCGCGGTGCTGACCCTGCTCTATGGCTGCGGCCTGCGCATTTCCGAAGCGCTCGGGTTGACATCGGGCGATTTCGCCGGCGCGCCCTCGTCGCTGCGCATCGTCGGCAAGGGCGGCAAGACGCGGCTCGTGCCGCTGATTCAGGCTGCACGTGACGCCGTCACCGCCTATATCAAGCTCTGCCCCTACCGGCCCGCGGCCGATGAGCCGTTGTTCCGCGGAGCGCGCGGCGCCAAGCTGCAGCCGGCGATCATCCAGCGCGAGATGCAGAAGCTGCGTGGCGCCCTCGGCCTGCCGGACACGGCAACGCCGCACGCCCTGCGCCACTCCTTCGCCACCCATCTCCTGGCCGGCGGCGGCGATCTGCGGACCATTCAGGAGCTGCTCGGCCACGCCAGTCTGTCGACGACGCAGGTCTATACCGGCGTCGATTCCGCAAGGCTTCTGGAAATCTATGATCGTGCTCATCCGCGCGCCTGATTTTCGGCGAAACCTTGGATTAACCATGCCCTTTAAGGAAGCCGTGACCGGCCCGGGCCTAGGGTTCAGCAGCGACCGTCCGTCCGTCGGGGAAGAATGATGACAGCCTTTGCGAGACCTGATCGAAACCTGCACCGCAACCTGCTTGCGCGGATTACTGACGGCACGCTGTGGCTGATCGCCCTGCTGCACGTCGCCCTTGCGGCTTGCCTTGTCGCTGCCCTCTTCTTCGTCGCCGAAGCCGATGCCCAGGACGCCGTCCAGGATGGGGAATGCGGCGGTTCGAACGTCCTGACCGCGCTTGCCAAGTCGGACCCGGCAAAATTCGCCGCGCTCGAAGCGGAGGCCGCCGCCGTGCCGAACGGCAAGGGCATCTTCTGGAAGATCGAGAAGGACGGTATCGCGCCCTCCTGGCTGCTCGGCACCATGCACGTCACCGATCCGCGCGTGCTGGCTTTGCCGTCCGAGGCGCCGGGCGCCTTCGAGGCAGCCTCGACCGTCATCGTCGAATCGGACGAGATCATCGACGAAAAGAAATCGGCCGCCGCGATCCTGATGCGGCCCGACCTCACCATGTTCCCGGACAACAAGACGATCGCCGATTTCCTGAAGCCCGCTGACCGTGAGCAGCTCGAAGCGGGTCTCAAGGCACGCGGCATTCCGCTGACGCTGGTTGCGCGCATGAAACCATGGATGATCGCGAGCTTCGTGGCATTGCCTGCCTGCGAGATCACCCGAAAGGCGGCGGGCGCCTCCTTCCTCGACAAGAAGATCGCCGAGGATGCCGTCGGCCAGGGCAAGACGCTCAAGGGGCTGGAGACGCTGATCGAACAGCTCTCGGCGATGGATTCGCTGCCGACCGAACTGCATCTGCGCGCCCTCATCGAGACGCTGGCGCTCGGCAAGACGATCGACGACGTCTTCGCGACCATGACCGATCTCTATCTCGCGGGCGACACCGGCATGATCATGCCGATGATGAAGGCCGTTGACACGACCTCCAGCGAGGATTTCGGTTATGCCGATTTCGAACAGCGCATCATCGTCGAGCGCAACAGGACGATGGCGACGCGCGCCGAACCGATCCTGAAGGACGGAGGTGCATTCATGGCTGTCGGGGCGCTGCACCTTCCGGGCAAGGAGGGCCTCGTGGAACTCCTGCGTGCCCAGGGTTTCACTCTAACGCGCGCCAACTGACTGGCGGGCGTTCAAGCCGAAGCCTGATCAGCCAATCATGCCGCCTGGACCGGCAACGCCGGCGAGCAGCGTCGGCACGATCACCTTGTGAAACGGTATGACCGCCGCGAGGTAAACCCAACCGAGTGTATTGTGCCGCCGAACGAGCGTGGTGACGCCGACGATCTGATTGACCGCGGACCCTGCCCTGACATCGACGATGATGCGGAAATCGAGATGCCTGTCATCAAAGCCGAGCACCACTTCATCGTCGGTCTTCGACAGCACCGGAAACGCCCCGACCAGGCCGAAACGGCCGGGCCTCGGCGCTGCCGATTTCAAGCCGACGAGGGACACCATGCGATTGCGCAGGCGCAACAGCTCGCGAATCCATCGTGGCGAGCGGCCAAGCGAACGTTCGGCCGCTTCCGCGGCGGTCACACCCTTGCCGTCAAGGGCGAGCTCGAAACGGTCGGCCCAATCGGCCTCCGGCAGATGCCGGTTCGGCAGCGAAACGGCCACGGCTCTCGGTTTCATGGTCCCTCCTTGCGCCCCGCGATACTGGTCATCTGAAGCGAGAAACATGATCGCGCCCCTGATCGTCGCCGCACAGACCGCCGCTTGTCGCAGCCCCTCGGGCCAATCGTCACACCTCGTCGTCTCCCGCCCCAGGGCCACGAGCTTGCGCGCTCTTCCCTTCGCGGCGACAAGCTGCATAACTCTGTCAAGACGCCGCCAATCGCATCAAGGAGACATACTATGGAACCCAGCCACGACCCGCGCGAGCTCGAGATGGTCGTCCTGATGACGCCGGACATGGCGAATTTCAGCGGCAAGGTCCATGGCGGCGCGCTGCTCAACCTCCTCGACCGCGTGGCGTTTTCCTGCGCTTCGCGCTATTCGCAGCAATATGCGGTGACGCTCTCGGTCGATCAGGTGATCTTCCGCCAACCCATTCACGTCGGCGAGCTCGTCACCTTCCGCGCCGCGGTCAACCATGCCGGCCGCACCTCGATGGAAATCGGCATCCGGGTCGAGGCCGAGAACATCCGCAGCGGCGAGCGCCGCCACACCAATTCCTGCTATTTCACCATGGTCGCGGTCGATGCCGATGGCAGCCCGACGCCCGTTCCTCCGCTCGTCACGGACACGGCCGACCGTAAGCAACGGCAGCGCGCGGCCGAGGCGCGACGCAGCCTCAGGCGCGAATTCGAGGAGCGCTTCCACGCGGTCCGGTCTGCTTCTGAGGAGTAGGATCGCCGGCATCGGACGACGTTCGTGGCGGCAATGTCAGTGCGCGCCGACTCGGCATAGGTCTGCAACGGCAGCCGGCGAGCCGAAACGCGCGGCCGGAATGAGGGGGCCGCTCGCCGCAGCCCCCGCAAAATCATCACATATGGATCGGCTTGAAGAAGGTCGACAGTGCCGCTTCCTTGACCGCTTCCGACATGGTCGGATGCGCATGGCAGGTGCGGCCGAGGTCTTCGGACGAGCCGCCGAATTCCATCAGCACGGCGATCTCGTGGATCATCTCGCCGGCGCCGAAGCCGACGATATGGCCGCCGAGAACCCGGTCGGTTTCCTTGTCGGCGAGGATCTTCACGAAACCGTCGGTGGCAAGCATCGCGCGCGCACGGCCATTGGCGGTGAAGGGGAACTTGCCGACCTTGTAGGCAACGCCTGCGGCTTTCAGCTCTTCCTCGGTCTTGCCGACGGAGGCAACTTCCGGCTGGGTGTAGACCACGCTCGGGATGACGTCATAGTTCACGTGGCCGGCCTGGCCTGCCAGGATTTCCGCAACGGCGACACCTTCATCCTCGGCCTTGTGGGCGAGCATCGGGCCGCGCACCACGTCGCCGATCGCGTAGATGCCGGCAACGCTGGTCTGGTAGTGATGGTCGATCTCGACGCGACCGCGCTGGTCCATGACGACGCCGGCCTTGTCCAGGCCGAGGCCATCGGTGTAGGGCTTGCGACCGGTGGCGATCAGCACGACATCGGCGTCGAGCGTCACGGCCTCGCCGCCCTTGACCGGCTCGAAGGTCACCTTGGCGCCCTTGCCGTCCTTGACGACGCCGGTCACCTTGGCGCCGAGCTTGATGTCCATGCCCTGCTTGGCAAGCATGCGCTGGAACTGCTTGGCAACTTCGCCGTCCATGCCGCCGAGGAGGGTATCGAGATATTCGACGACCGTGACCTTGGCGCCGAGGCGGGCCCAGACCGAGCCGAGCTCGAGGCCGATGACGCCGCCGCCGACAACGATCATGCTCGCCGGAACCTTTTCAAGCGCGATGCCGCCGGTGGATGAGATGATCACCTTCTCATCGATGTCGACCTTTACGCCCGGGATGCCTGCCACGTCGGAGCCGGTGGCGATCACGATGTTCTTGGCTTCGAGGATCTGCTCCTCACCCTTGTCGTTGGTGACCGAAACCTTGCCCTGGCCGAGCACTCTGCCGGTGCCCTGGATGCCGTCGATCTTGTTCTTCTTGAACAGGAACGAAACGCCATCGACGTTCGACTTAACGGTCGCGTCCTTGTGAGCCATCATCTTTTCGAGGTTCAGCTTCGGCGCGACGACTTCGACGCCGAGCGCGTCCACGCCGTGAGCGACCTGGTGGAACATCTCGGAAGCATGCAGCAGCGCCTTCGACGGAATGCAGCCGATGTTGAGGCAGGTGCCGCCATAGGTCGCGCGCTTCTCGACGACGGCCACCTTCAGGCCGAGCTGGGCCGCCTTGATGGCGCAGACATAGCCGCCGGGGCCGCTGCCGATAACGATGAGATCATAAGCCATTAGAATATCCTTCCTTCAGGGCGGTTACCGCCCGCCGCTGACATTGAGAATTGCTCCCGTCACATAAGTCGCCTTGTCCGACAGGAGGTAGAGAACCGCGTCAGCGACTTCCTCGGCGGTGCCGGGTCGCTGAACGGGAATGGTGGAAGCGAGATCGCGTGCCCGGTCAGGCAGACCGCCGGAGGCGTGGATCTCGGTATCGATGATGCCGGGGCGTATCGCGTTGACGCGAATGCCCTCGGTCGCGACCTCGCGCGCAAGGCCGACGGTAAAGGTGTCGATAGCGCCCTTCGACGCGGCATAGTCGACATATTGCCCCGGCGAGCCGAGCACCGCGGCGACCGAGGAGATGTTGACAATGGCGCCGCCCTGGTGGCCATAGCGCGTCGACATGCGCCGGACCGCTTCCGCCGCACAGCGAATGGAACCGGTGACGTTGATGCGGAACATGCGCTCCAGCCGGTCGACGGACATTTCATCCACCCGCTCGGTCGGCCCGACGATGCCGGCATTGTTGACGAGGCCGTCGAGGCGGCCGAACGCCGCATCGACGGCGGCAAACATCGCCTGGATATCCGCTTCAGAGCCGACATCGCCCTGAACCGCAATCGCCGAACCGCCTGCCCGCTCGATCGCGCCGACGACAGCATCGGTGGCCTTGCGGTTGCTCGCATAGTTGACGGCGACGCGCCAGCCGGCCTTGGCGGCGCCGAGGCAGATCGCCGCGCCGATGCCGCGGCTGCCGCCGGTCACGAGGAGAACGGGGCGCACGCTCATGCGGCGCATCCCTTGAGGGTGAAGGAATCCCAGCTGTCGGCCTCCGCCTTGCCCTTGCCCCAGGCGCTGGACGCCCTGAGCGACGGGCCGAAATCGGGAAGCAGCAGTTGCTCGGCCGCAGGCTCGGTCTCAGCCGGGATCTCGCTGACCGCTCCGGCCCTGTTTATCGCGTAGACGACGCCCTGCCAGACGGTGCAGGCGCGCAGCTCCTCACCGGTCGCGTCCCCCTCCGGGCAGTTGTGCATGATCAGCCCCGTCGCGCGCTCCGGCTCGCCTGCCGGCATCACGATGCCGTCGAGCAGCAGGCCGGCTTTCAGCACCACCACCTTGAAGTGGTTGCTGGTCGCCGCGCTTGCCGAGCTGACCGGTTCGAAACGCAGTTCGTAGCCGCCGTCGCGATCGCCATAGATCGCATGCGACTGCTTGCAGTCGGCAGCGGTTGCCGGTGCGGCGAGTGCAAGGCCGAACAGAGCCGAGCCAAACAATGTCGGAACGAAACGACCGGGAACCATGATCAGGCGGCCTTCTCCGTCGCGAGCTTGAGGCCGAGGGCGATGAAGACCACGCCGCTCATGCGGTCGATCCACTTGCTGGCGCGGGTGAAGGCGGCGCGCATACGCGGCGTCGTCATGAACAGACTGACGCCGACGAACCAGAGGATCAGGCAGGAGGCCATGACCAGACCGTAGCCGAACTTGATGAGAATCGGCGTGTGGGCGCTGACGACGGTCGAGAAGATCGACAGGAAGAAGAACACCGGCTTCGGGTTGAGCGCGTTGGCGGCGAAGCCGAGGCCGAAGGCCTTTGCGGCCGACTGGCTCTTGGCGGGCTCAGCGCCTTCCGCGCGCTCGACCTTGATCTCCGTCTGACCGGCGCGCAGCGCCTTGATGCCGATATAGATCAGGTAAGCGACGCCGCACCATTTGACGATGTTGAACAGGTAGATCGACTGCGAAATGATCAGCCCGAGGCCAAGGATCGTATAGGTGACATGGAACATCAGCGACGTACCGATGCCGAAGGATGTGATGATGGCCGGGCGGCGGCCATGCACGATCGACTGGCGCATGACCATGGCGAGGTCGGCGCCGGGCGAGACGATGGCGAAGGCGAAGATCGCCATCAGCGAGGCAAGTTCAAGGAGGTATTGGCTCATGGTTTTGCGACCGGTGCGTTGAAGGCCCAGACGTGGCCGAAGGGATCCTGGATGCGCGCGTAGCGTGCGTGCCAGAAGGTATCCTGCGGCTCCAGCACTGTCGATGCCCCTGCGGCAATCGCCCTGTCATAGGCCGCGTCGACATCGGCAGCCTCCGGCAGGTTGACGTTGATGGCCACACTTGCGCCGCCGACCGTCTTCGGTGAAAGCACGCTCGATCCGAATTCGGGAAATTCGTCGTGCAGCATGATCTCGCCGCCGAAGAGCACGAGATTGGAATGCATCACGCGCTTGCGATCCTCCGCCAACTGGCAAAAGGTGTGTTGGGCGCCGAAGGCCTTCTCGTAGAAAGCAATCGCCGCCATGCCATCCTTGACGCAGAGATGCACCTGGATCGGCGGTATATTGGGTTCGAATGCCATGCCCAGTCTCCTCTTGCCTTGCCGCAGGGATGCTATGCCATGAGCCGGACGACCATCAGCAACAGTGCAATGATCGACACGAACCAGACGATGGAGCGCAATACGGGAACGCCTGCCACGTAGAGGATGATGTAGGCCACCCGTGCCAAAATCCAGGTTAAGGCGCCGATGGCACCGAGGCCGCCGGTCTTCCCAGTCACCGCCAATGCAAGCGCAAGGGCAACGAAGGCAGGATAGGTTTCCAGCATGTTGCGAAGCGCCCGCAGGAGACGTCCCGCCACGATGCTCTTCGAAACGCGCTGCTGATCACGAGGTCCGAGCAGGTACTTGACGCCGAGATCGCCGGCGAGGTCGAGCGACAGCCCCTGCACCAGGATGTGGACGATCAGCAGCACGACGCTCCAGCCGAGCACCCAGATTTCAGTCGACGCTGCCGCGGCTTCCATCAACCCTCGCAATCTCAGGATCAATCCAGATCGGTATCACGGCCCCGCCGGGGCAGGTCTCTTCGGCAAAGGCGGCGACGAACCATCATTCGCCGTCTCCGACCGACATGAGGAGAGACGCGGGCGCGCAGAGGCGCCCGCGTCCATTGCCAAGATTAGAGATCGAGAACCAGACGCTCCGGATCCTCAAGGCTTTCCTTGACGCGGACGAGGAAGGTCACGGCTTCCTTGCCGTCGACGATGCGGTGATCGTAGGAGAGCGCGAGGTACATCATCGGGCGAATGACGACCTGGCCGCCGATGGCGACCGGACGGTCCTGGATCTTGTGCATGCCGAGAATGCCCGACTGCGGGGCGTTCAGGATCGGCGAAGACATCAGCGAACCATAGACGCCGCCGTTGGAGATCGTGAAGGTGCCGCCCTGCATGTCGGCCATCGACAGCGCGCCATCACGCGCAGCCTTGCCAAGGCGGCCGATGTCCTTCTCGATTTCGGCGATCGACATCTGGTCGGCATCACGTACGATCGGAACGACAAGACCCTTGTCCGTGCCGACGGCGACGCCGATGTGGCAGTAGTTCTTGTAGATGATGTCGGTGCCGTCGATCTCGGCGTTGACGGCCGGGATTTCCTTCAGCGCGTGGGTGACGGCCTTGGTGAAGAAGCCCATGAAGCCGAGCTTCACGCCATGCTTCTTCTCGAAGATGTCCTTGTACTTGTTGCGCAGCGACATGACCGCGCTCATGTCCACCTCGTTGTAGGTGGTCAGCATGGCGGCGGTGTTCTGCGCATCCTTGAGGCGGCGTGCGATCGTCTGGCGCAGGCGGGTCATCTTGACGCGCTCTTCGCGAACGGCGTCTTCGGCCGTTGACGGCGCACGGGCCTGGACCTTGGCCGGCTCTGCGGCGACCGGCGTCGAGATGCCCTTGGCGACGGCGGCAAGCACGTCACCCTTCAGCACTTGGCCACGCTTGCCAGAACCGTCGACCTGGTCGGCCGAGAGGTTGTTTTCGGCGAGCAGCTTGGCGGCAGCCGGTGCCGGCGGCATCGACGAGGCGGCGGGAGCCGCAGCAACGGCCGGGGCAGCAGCAGCCGGTTCGGCCTTCTTCTCAGGCGCGGCAGCCGGGGCTGCTGCTGCTGTGGCAGCGCCGTCACCGGCGGCGATCTGGCCGAGCAGTGCGCCGAGACCGACGGTCTCGCCGGCCTGCGCGACGATTTCGGAAAGCGTGCCGGCAGCAGGGGCCGGCACTTCGATCGTCACCTTGTCGGTTTCGAGTTCGAGCAGGGGTTCGTCGGCCTTGATGGCATCGCCGACCTTCTTGAACCAGGTGCCGACGGTCGCTTCGCTGACGGATTCACCAAGGGTGGGAACGCGGATTTCTGTTGCCATGATTTTTGTTCCGTTGATCAGATATCTGTTTCTGTTGGCTCAGAGCGAGGGGAGCATCAGCCCCCCAGCGCGTCCTCGAGGAAAGCGGCAAGCTGCGCCAGGTGCTTCGACATCAGGCCCGTCGCCGGCGAGGCGGCGGCCGGACGGCCGGTGTAGCGCACGCGCTGATACTTGGCGTCGATATGGGCGAGAACCCATTCGAGATAGGGGTCGATGAACGACCATGCGCCCATGTTCTTCGGCTCTTCCTGGCACCAGACCATCTCCGCATTGCGGAAGCGGCTGAGCTCGTTGATGAGCGCCTTGGCCGGGAACGGATAGAGCTGCTCGACGCGCAGCAGGTAGACGTCGTCGATGCCGCGCTTTTCGCGCTCTTCCAGCAGGTCGTAGTAGACCTTGCCCGAGCAGAGCACGACGCGACGGATCTTCGAGTCCTTCTGCAGCTTGATCGGACCATCCTTGATGACTTCGGCGTCGTCCCACAGCAGGCGGTGGAACGAGCTCTCTCCGGCCATTTCCGACAGGCTGGAGATCGCCCGCTTGTGGCGCAGCAGCGACTTCGGCGTCATCAGGATCAGCGGCTTGCGGAAATCGCGCTTCACCTGGCGGCGCAGGATGTGGAAGTAGTTCGCCGGCGTCGTGACGTTGGCGACCTGCATGTTGTCTTCGGCGCAGAGCTGCAGGAAGCGTTCGAGGCGGGCGGAGGAGTGCTCCGGACCCTGGCCCTCATAGCCGTGCGGCAGCAGGCAGACGAGACCCGACATGCGCAGCCACTTGCGTTCGCCCGACGAGATGAACTGGTCGAAGACGACCTGTGCACCGTTGGCGAAGTCGCCGAACTGGGCTTCCCAGAGCGTCAGCGCGTTCGGGCGGGCGAGCGAGTAGCCGTATTCGAAGCCGAGAACCGCCTCTTCGGAGAGCATCGAGTTGATGACTTCGTAGCGGGCCTGTGTCGGCGACAGGTTCGCGAGCGGAATGTAGCGCTCTTCGGTCTGCTGATCGTAGAGCACCGAATGGCGCTGCGAGAAGGTGCCGCGCTCGCAGTCCTGACCCGAAAGACGGATCTTGGTGCCTTCGGTGACGAGCGTACCAAAGGCGAGCGCTTCGGCCATTGCCCAGTCGATGCCCTCGCCGGTCTGGATCATGTTGGCGCGGTTTTCCATGAAGCGCTGGATGGTGCGGTGCGCGTTGAAGCCTGCCGGGATCTCCGAGATCTTGCGGCCGACTTCCTTGAGCTGCTTCATCGGCACCGAGGTCTTGCCGCGGCGCTGTTCGTCCTGGTTGTCGGCCGAGCGCAGGCCAGACCAGGCGCCATCGAGCCAGTCGGCCTTGTTCGGCTTGTAGGACTGGCCGGCCTCGAACTCCTGCTCGAGGTGGGCGCGCCAATCGGCCTTCATCTTCTCGACTTCGCCTTCGGAGATCAGGCCTTCGCCGATCAGTCGTTCCGAATAGAGCTGGACGACCGTCTTGTGGGCGCGAATGACCTTGTACATCTTCGGCTGGGTGAACGCCGGCTCGTCGCCTTCGTTGTGGCCGAAGCGCCGGTAGCAGAACATGTCGATGACGACCGGCTTGTGGAACTTCATCCGGAACTCGGTCGCGATCTTGGCCGCATAGACGACGCCTTCCGGATCGTCGCCGTTGACGTGGAAGATCGGCGCTTCGATCATCTTGGCGACGTCGGACGGATAGGGCGACGAACGCGAGAAGGCCGGATTGGTGGTGAAGCCGATCTGGTTGTTGATGATGAAGTGAACGGTACCGGCAACGCGGTGGCCGCGCAGGCCCGAAAGGCCGAGGATTTCGGCGATCACGCCCTGGCCGGCAAAGGCGGCGTCACCATGCAGCAGAAGCGGCATGACCTTGGAGCGCTCGCGCAGCGGAATAATGTCGCCCTCGAAGACGGTCGCCATCTGGTCCTGCTTGGCGCGTGCCTTGCCCATGACAACAGGGTTGACGATTTCGAGGTGCGAGGGGTTCGCCGTCAGCGACAGGTGAACCTTGTTGCCGTCGAACTCGCGGTCGGAGGAAGCGCCGAGGTGGTACTTCACGTCGCCCGAACCTTCGACGTCGTCAGGCGCGTAGGAGCCGCCCTTGAACTCGTGGAAGATGGCGCGGTGCGGCTTGGCCATGACCTGGGAAAGCACGTTCAGGCGGCCGCGGTGGGCCATGCCGAGCACGATTTCCTTGAGGCCTTCCTGGCCGCCGCGCTTGATGATCTGCTCGAGCGCCGGGATGACGGACTCGCCGCCATCGAGACCGAAGCGCTTGGTGCCCTTGTACTTGACGTCGATGAACTGCTCGAAGCCTTCGGCCTCGATCAGCTTCTGCAGGATCGCTTTCTTGCCTTCAGGGGTGAATTCGACGCCCTTGTCCGGCCCTTCGATGCGTTCCTGGATCCAGGCCTTCTCGTCCGGGTTCGACATGTGCATGAACTCGACGCCGATCGTCGAGCAATAGGTGCGCTCGAGGATTTCGACCATCTCGCGGATGGTCGCGTATTCGAGGCCGAGCACGTTGTCGATGAAGATCTTGCGGTCGAGATCCTTGTCCTCGAAGCCGTAGTTCGAGGGCGAAAGCTCGTTGTAATCCTCGACCGGGGCAGCAAGGCCGAGCGGGTCGAGCTTGGCATGCAGGTGGCCGCGGGCGCGATAGGCGCGGATCATCATGATGGCACGGACGGAGTCGCGCGTCGCCTGATGGATGTCGGCCGCACTGACGGCAACACCGGCGGCAGCGGCGGCTTCCTCAACCTTCGCCTTGACCTTCTTTTCGATGACCTTTTCGACCGTACCCCAGTCGCCATCGAGCGCGGAGACGAGTTCGCCATTGGCCGGGATCGGCCAGTTGTTCTTTTTCCAGGAGGCGCCCTTGGCTGCCTTCACGACATCTTCCGGCCGATCGGCGAGCGCCTTGAAGAAGGCCTGCCATTCGGCCGACACGGACGCCGGGTCCGTTTCATAGCGTGCTTGGAGCTGCTCGATATAGGCGGCATTGGCGCCGTCCAGAAACGAAGTGAGCTGGAATTGCTCGTTGGCCTCTTGCCTTGTCATGGTCTCACGCGGACGTTTCTGTCCGCCTCCTGACTGAAGTTGGGTTGCCGGGTATCCCGGTCGTTCATGTTCGTTCGGCGCGCAGGCGCCTGCTGTTCCTACGGCACCACGCATCGAAAGGACGCGCCGGGATCACCGTGGCACTAAGTTGCCGCGTGTCCTGATCTTCAATCAGCCAAGGAAACTCGCGGCAGGCAGATTGTCCGGGCCGGATCGGCCGGCCCGGACAAACGGTTTGAGATCAGCCCTTGAGGACTTCGACCAGCGTCTTGCCGAGGCGGGCCGGCGACGGCGACAAGCGGATGCCGGCCTGCTCCATCGCAGCGATCTTGGATTCCGCATCGCCCTTGCCGCCGGAAACGACGGCGCCGGCGTGACCCATGGTGCGGCCCTTCGGCGCGGTACGGCCCGCGATGAAGCCGGCCATCGGCTTCTTGCGGCCCTTCTTGGCCTCGTCGATGAGGAACTGCGCCGCATCCTCTTCGGCCGAGCCGCCGATTTCGCCGATCATGATGATCGAGGTCGTGGCCTCGTCGGCCAGGAACATCTCCAGCACGTCGATGAACTCGGTGCCCTTGACCGGGTCGCCGCCGATGCCGACGGCCGTCGTCTGGCCGAGGCCTTCGTTGGAGGTCTGGAACACGGCTTCATAGGTCAGCGTGCCGGAGCGCGAGACGATGCCGACCGAACCCTTGCGGAAGATCGAGCCCGGCATGATGCCGATCTTGCATTCTTCCGGCGTCAGGATACCGGGGCAGTTCGGGCCGAGCAGGCGCGACTTGGAGCGGTCGAGACGAGCCTTGACGCGCACCATGTCGGCAACCGGGATACCTTCGGTAATGCAGGTGATGAACGGGATTTCCGCATCGATCGCCTCGATGATCGCGTCCGCAGCACCTGCCGGCGGAACATAGATCACGGATGCGTCCGCACCGGTCTTTTCACGGCCTTCGGCAACCGAGGCGAAGATCGGCAGGGTTTCGCCCTTGGAGCCGGTCCAGGTTTCGCCGCCCTTCTTCGGGTGAATGCCGCCGACCATCTGCGTGCCGTAATAGGCAAGCGCCTGTTCGGTATGGAAGGTGCCGGTCTTGCCGGTCAGGCCCTGAACGAGGACCTTGGTGTTCTTATTGACGAGAATCGACATGTGGTCTGGTCCTTCAGTTAGCCGTTGATCGCGGCGACGATCTTCTTGGCAGCGTCATCCAGATCGTCGGCGGCGGTGATCGCCAGGCCGGATTCATTCAGGATCTTCTTGCCAAGCTCGACATTCGTGCCTTCGAGACGAACGACCAGCGGAACCTTGAGGCCGACTTCCTGCACGGCCGCAACGACACCTTCAGCGATGACATCGCACTTCATGATGCCGCCGAAGATGTTGACGAGGATACCCTCGACCTTCGGATCGGCCGTGATGATCTTGAAGGCTGCCGCGACCTTCTCCTTGCCGGCGCCGCCGCCGACGTCGCAGAAGTTCGCCGGCTCCTTGCCGTAGAGCTTGATGATGTCCATCGTCGCCATGGCAAGGCCTGCGCCGTTGACCATGCAGCCGATGTTGCCGTCGAGCGCCACATAGGCGAGGTCCCACTTGGAGGCCTCGAGTTCCTTGGCGTCTTCTTCGGTTTCGTCGCGCAGCGCCCTGATGTCGTCGTGGCGGAACAGGGCGTTACCGTCGAACGAGACCTTGGCATCGAGAACGCGCATGCGGCCGTTCTTCATGACGATCAGCGGGTTGATCTCGAGCAGGCTCATGTCCTTCTCGACAAAAGCCTTGTAGAGGATCGGGAAGAGCTTTTCGGCGTCAGCCTTGGCTTCGCTTTCGAGCTTCAGGGCCGAGGTGAGCTTGGCGAGATCAGTGGCGGTGACGCCAGCTTCCGGGTTGATCGCGACGTTGACGATCTTTTCCGGGGTGTCATGCGCAACGGCCTCGATGTCCATGCCGCCTTCCGTCGAAACGACGAAGGCGATCTGGCCGACCGAGCGGTCAACGAGCAGCGAAAGATAGAGTTCGCGATCGATGTCGGCGCCGTCCTCGATGTAGAGGCGGTTCACCTGCTTGCCGGCAGGGCCGGTCTGCGCGGTGACGAGCGTATTGCCGAGCATTTCCTTCGCATGAGCCTTGGCTTCATCGACCGAGAAGGCAAGACGAACGCCGCCCTTGGCGTCGGCAGAGAGTTCCTTGAACTTGCCCTTGCCGCGGCCGCCGGCATGGATCTGGCTCTTGACGACGTAGAGCGGGCCCGGAAGCGACTTGGCAGCAGCCTCGGCTTCGTCGGCGGAGAAGATCGCGACGCCTTCCGCGACCGGTGCGCCATAGCTCTTCAGGAGAGCCTTGGCCTGATATTCATGAATGTTCATGGTGTTTTTCCTGTCTGGAGCATTCCGCAGGCAGGTGAAACACCTGCCCTCACACAAATGCGGCAAAAACAAAGAAGTTGAGCGGATCTGGCGTCCGCTCAACCGGATGCGATTACTGCTTCAGGCTCGGCGCAATGCCGATGCAGGCTTCGCAAAGACCGGCGACCGAAGCGACCGACTTGTCGAAAGCTTCCTTCTCGGTCTTGTTGAGATCGATCTCGATGATGCGCTCGACGCCACCGGCGCCGATAACGGTCGGAACGCCGACATACATGTCCTTGACGCCGTACTGGCCGGTCAGGTGCGCGGCGCAGGGCAGGACGCGCTTCTTGTCCTTGAGGTAGGCTTCGGCCATTTCGATCGCCGAGGCGGCCGGGGCGTAGTAGGCCGAGCCGGTCTTCAGCAGGCCGACGATTTCGGCGCCGCCGTCACGGGTGCGCTGGATGATTTCTTCGAGGCGCTCCTTGGTGACCCAACCCATCTGAACGAGGTCGGTCAGCGGGATGCCGGCAACGGTCGAGTAGCGGGCGAGCGGCACCATGGTGTCGCCGTGGCCGCCGAGCACGAAGGCGGTGACGTCCTGGACCGAAACGTTGAATTCCTGGGACAGGAACAGGCGGAAGCGCGAGCTATCGAGAACGCCGGCCATGCCGACGACCTTGTTCTTAGGCAGGCCCGAGAACTTCTGCAGCGCCCAGACCATGGCGTCGAGCGGGTTGGTGATGCAGATGACGAAGGCGTTCGGAGCGTACTTCTTGATGCCGGCGCCGACCTGTTCCATGACCTTGAGGTTGATGCCGAGCAGATCGTCGCGGCTCATGCCGGGCTTGCGCGGAACGCCGGCGGTGACGATGCAGACGTCAGCACCTTCGATTGCCGAATAGTCGCTGGCGCCGGTAAGGTTGGCGTCGAAGCCTTCGACCGGGGAGGACTGGGCGATGTCGAGGCCCTTGCCCTGCGGGATGCCGTCGGCGATGTCGAAGAGGACGATGTCGCCCAGTTCCTTCAGGCCGGCGAGATGCGCCAGCGTACCACCAATCATCCCTGAACCGATAAGTGCGATCTTGTTGCGCGCCATGAAAGTGCTTCCTTTGTGATCCCAATATGATCGAGGCCTGAAACGCGGCAAACGCCAAACCTTCGCCGGAAGCCATTAAACGGCAAACGGTAAAATATCAATCGATACTTTCGAGTGAAGTAATTTCAATCGGTTAGATCATAAATTTCTTACGTAAACGTAAGAATTTGCGTCACAACTGTGTCATGGAACAGCAGTATTGGCGGGGTGCGCGGCGGCATATTCCTCGCTTTGCATCTCGATCAGGCGCGAAACCGTGCGGTCGAATTCGAAGCCCTCGGTACCCTTCTTCAGGGTCAAAAGGCCCTGCGGTTCGGCCACGGCCGAAGCGAAAAGGCGGGCGCCGTGATCATAGAGCGTGTCCACCAGGAGGATGAAGCGCTTGGTCTCGTTGCGCATGTGGGGACCCAGATGCGGCACGTGATCGACGAAGATCGTCGTATAGCGTTCGAGGATAGCCAAATAGTCCGCCGCGCCGAGCGGCTGCTGGCAAAGATCGGCGAAGGTAAAGCGGGCGCTCTTTCCGGAGGCGACCGGCACATGGATCTTGCGACCCTTGCGCGGCACCTCGGCGGGTCCGGCCAGGGCGTTGCCGGTCTCCTGGATCCAGGCCCGCGCCATCGCGGCATCCGCTTCGGCGTCGAGCGGCGAAAGCCAGACCGGGCTGCCGTCCGTCTTCGTCAGGCGGTAGTCGGTGTCCGTGTCGAGGGAGATGACCTCGGCATTGGCCTTCAGGAGATCGATGAAGGGCAGGAACAGGCCGCGATTGAGACCGTCGCGATAGAGATCGTCAGGCGCCACATTCGACGTCGCGACCAGGACGCAGCCCTTCGAGAAGAGCTCGCCGAACAGCCGCCCAAGGATCATCGCATCGGCGATATCGGTAACCGAGAACTCGTCGAAGCAGAGCAGCCGCGCCTCGCCGAAAAGCTCCGAGGCGACGGGCGGGATTGGATCGGCCTGCTTCGTCTCGCCGTTCTTGAGCTTCTGGCGGTGCCTGTAGATGCGCTCGTGCACGTCGGCCATGAACTCATGGAAATGCGCCCGACGTTTGCGCTGGATCGGCACGGTATCGAAGAACAGATCCATCAGCATGGTCTTGCCGCGCCCGACGCCGCCATGGATGTAGAGGCCCTTGACCGGCGCATGGTCCTTCTTGCGTGAGGCGAACAGCCAGCCGAGCGCATTGGTCTTGCGCGACGGACGGCTGGCCAGCAGCTCTGCGGAAAGATGGTCGAAACGCCGCGCAATCGTAAACTGTGCGGGGTCGCGCTTGCGCTCGCCGCTCTCAACGAGAGTTTCGAGCTTGCGGTAGATGCTGTCGTCAGGATTGAGCACGTCTCACCCGAGATGGGCCGGAAAACAAAAGCCCGGCGCGAGACCGGGCTGAAAAAGCGTCAGCGGCTGAGGCTGACCGGCTGGCCGCCATTGGTCGAGCCGTCGAAACGGGCATCGGCCGTCTTGTAGAGACGGGCGATGGCATTGCCGCTGCGGTCCTTGAGAACCACTTGCTTGCCGGCCACTTCCCAGGACCCCATGGTCGTCAGCTCGCCGGCGCAGCCGCGCGTGCCGCCGCGCGAGCCGGAGCCGAGATTGGTAAGCGTCAGGAACATGTCGCAGGAGCTGCCGGCGCTCGATACGCGCCAGTTGCCGACCATCGACTCCTTGGTGACGTCAAGTCCGCCGCCCGCCGTGGCAGCGACCTGCGTGCCAGGCTGCTGAACCGTGCCGGGCGTCATGGTCCCGCTCGTCGGTGCAGCCGGGAATTGCGAGGTGTTTCCGGTCGGCGCCGGAAGCTGGTTCGACGAAACCGAGGGAACCGGTGCGGCCTGAATGGGAGCGGGTGAAGCATCCTGGGAACTGAAACCGCCCATCGACGTCCGCTGGCATCCGGTCAGCGCAAGCACAACTGCCAGCCCCGCCGCCGCATGAAAAACCCGCATATCCCTACTCCTGTTCGTGTCCGCGAACCATGATGCAACGCGATAATATAGGCCGAAATACAGCAAATCCACCGGCCAAATCAAGGGACGACGATTCCTGCCGATCTGTTGCAGGATTGAAACGTCTGGCCAAAGTGCAAGCCAGCCCGCGCCACATGGCCTCAACTCGAGGTCGCGAGCGACGATCTGTTGATTTGCGTCCCGCAATCGCGGATTGCTCGACCGGCACCGCCGGCCAACATGTCGAAATGAAAGCGGCGGGCCCGGGACCCGCCGCTTTCGCAATCGAATTCTGCCTGTCGATCAGAGGCGGCGCTCGACCAGCATCTTCTTGATTTCGCCGATCGCCTTAGCCGGGTTCAGGCCCTTCGGACAGGCCTGCGCGCAGTTCATGATCGTGTGGCAGCGGTAGAGGCGGAAGGGGTCCTCGAGATTGTCGAGACGCTCGCCGGTCGCTTCGTCGCGGCTGTCGATCAGCCAGCGATAGGCCTGCAGCAGAACCGCCGGACCGAGGTAACGGTCGCCGTTCCACCAATAGCTCGGACAGGAGGTCGAGCAGCAGGCGCACAGAATGCACTCGTAGAGGCCATCGAGTTTCAGGCGATCCTCATGGCTCTGCTTCCATTCCTTGGCCGGCGTCGGCGACACCGTCTTCAGCCACGGCTCGATCGAGCGGTGCTGGGCGTAGAAGTTCGTCAGATCCGGCACCAGGTCCTTGACAACAGGCATGTGCGGCAGCGGATAGACCTTCACCGCGCCCTTGATCTCGTCCATGCCCTTGGTACAGGCGAGCGTGTTGGTGCCGTCGATGTTCATCGCGCAGGAACCGCAGATGCCTTCGCGGCAGGAGCGGCGCAGCGTCAGCGTCGGATCGATCTTGTTCTTGATGTAGAGCAGACCGTCGAGCACCATCGGGCCGCAATCGTCGATATCGATATAGAAGGTATCGATGCGCGGATTGGCGCCGTCATCCGGGTTCCAGCGATAGATGCGGTATTCGCGAACGTTGGTCGCGCCCTGAGGCTTCGGCCAGACCTTGCCTTCCGTCATCTGCGAGTTCTTGGGGAGAGCGAGTTCAACCATGTGGCTTATTCCTCAAGATCAGTAGACGCGCGCCTTCGGCGCGATCTTCTTGGGATCGATGCCGTCGGCGATCAGGTCGGTATGGACAGGGCGATAGTCGAGCTTGACGTCGCCGGCCTCGTTGACCCAGGCGAGCGTATGCTTGCGCCAGTTGACGTCGTCGCGGCCGCCGAGCGGGCCCTCGGTGAAGTCCTCGCGGGCGTGCGAACCACGGCTCTCCTTGCGCGCTTCCGCGCCATAGATCGTCGTGATGGCATTGGCCATGAGGTTTTCGAGTTCCAGCGTCTCGACGAGGTCGGAGTTCCAGATCATCGAGCGGTCGGTGACCTTGATGTCGGGAAGTTCCTTCCAGATCGCCGAGATGCGCTTGCAGCCCGATTCCAGCGATTCCTGGGTGCGGAACACGGCTGCGTCTTCCTGCATGGCGCGCTGCATCTTTTCGCGCAGCGCCGCCGTCGGCGTGCCGCCATTGGCGTTACGCAGGCGGTCGAAGCGGTCCATGATCCGGTCGCAGGCGGCCTTGTTGAGTTCCGGTATCGCCTCGTTGCGGTCGATCACCTGGCCGGCGCGGATGGCGGCGGCACGGCCGAAGACGACGAGGTCGATCAGCGAGTTGGAGCCGAGACGGTTGGCGCCGTGCACCGAGGCGCAGCCGGCTTCGCCCACCGCCATCAGGCCGGGCGCGACGCGTTCCGGATTCTGGCCGTCGGCGTTCAGGACTTCGCCCCAATAGTTGGTCGGCACGCCGCCCATGTTGTAGTGCACCGTCGGCAGAACCGGGATCGGCTCGCGCGTCACGTCGACGCCGGCGAAGATCTTCGCCGATTCCGAGATGCCCGGCAGGCGCTCGTGCAGCACGGCCGGATCCAGGTGGTCGAGATGCAGGAAGATGTGGTCCTTGTTCTTGCCGACGCCGCGGCCTTCGCGGATTTCCATCGTCATGCAGCGCGAGACGACGTCACGCGAGGCAAGGTCCTTGGCCGAGGGCGCATAGCGCTCCATGAAGCGCTCGCCTTCGGAGTTGACGAGGTAGCCGCCTTCGCCGCGTGCGCCTTCGGTGATCAGGCAGCCCGCGCCGTAGATGCCGGTCGGGTGGAACTGGACGAATTCCATGTCCTGCAGCGGCAGGCCGGCGCGCGCGATCATGCCGCCGCCGTCGCCCGTGCAGGTATGTGCCGAGGTCGCCGAGAAGTAGGCACGGCCGTAGCCGCCGGTCGCCAGCACCACCATCTTGGCGGCGAAACGATGGATCGTGCCATCGTCGAGGTTCCAGGCGACGACGCCGGTGCAGCGGCCATCATCCGACATGATCAGGTCGAGCGCGAAATACTCGATGAAGAATTCGGCATTGTTCCTGAGAGACTGGCCGTAGAGCGTGTGCAGGATCGCGTGGCCGGTACGGTCGGCGGCAGCGCAGGTGCGCTGAACCGGCGGGCCTTCGCCGTAGTTCTGCATGTGGCCGCCGAAGGGCCGCTGGTAGATCTTGCCTTCCGCGTTGCGCGAGAACGGCACGCCGTAATGCTCGAGTTCATAGACCGCCTTCGGCGCTTCCATGGCGAGGTACTGCATGGCGTCGACGTCGCCGAGCCAGTCGGAACCCTTGACGGTGTCGTAGAGGTGCCACTGCCAGCTGTCCGGCGTCATGTTCTGCAGCGAGGCGGCGATGCCGCCCTGGGCGGCAACCGTGTGCGAGCGGGTCGGGAAGACCTTGGTGATGCAGGCGGTTTTCAGACCCTGTTCGGCCATACCGAGGGTCGCGCGCAAGCCCGCGCCGCCGGCGCCGACGACGACGACGTCGAAGGCGTGATCGACATATTGGTAGGCCTTGCCGTTTGCAGCAGGTGAATTGTTCGATGCCATGGCGAAATTACCCTGCAAAAGCGATCTTCAGGATGGCGAAGAGACAGAGCCCGCCAACCGCGATCGGGAAAAACGTATTGAGCATGAGAAGGGCGATCTTCATGCCTTCGCCATGCACGTAGTCCTCGATGATCACCTGCATGCCGAGACGCATGTGGATCAGGCCCGAGAGCACGACGAGGGCCATGACGACCGCGACGAAGGGGTTCGCAAGCGCGGCGACGACATCCGCGTGAGGGGCGCCTGCGTAGCGAACGAGGAAGATGACGAAGAAGATCAGGAGCGGAACGTTGGCGACCGCCGTCAGGCGCTGGCGCCAGAAGTGATCGGTGCCTTCCTTGGCGGAACCGAGACCGCGGACCTTGGCGAGAGGTGTGCGCATATCCATGGGTGTCTTTCCTCTCAGTTAGCGGACGAGATAGCCGACCACCCAGATCAGCAGCGTGAGCGCCACCGAACAGATGATCGTCGCCTTGGCCATCTTCGTGGCGAAGTGCTTCTCGTAGCCGTAGCCGAGATCCCAGACGAAGTGGCGCAAGCCTCCGAGCATGTGGTGCACCAGGGCCCAGGTGTAACCGAAGAGCACCAGCTTGCCGATCAGCGTGCCGAACAGCCAGCTAACCCAGTCGTAGTAGGCCGCACCCGATGCGGCGGCGATCAGCCACCAGGCAACGAGGATGGTGCCGAAGTAGAGCGCGCCGCCGGTGATGCGGTGCACAATGGACATCACCATCGTCGGGATCGGTTTATAGATTTGAAGATGCGGCGAGAGTGGCCGGCTTCTTGTGACATTCGTCATCGGAACCTCACGGAATGCCCGGATTTTCGCCCAAGAAACTGGACGATTTTAGTCCGGTATCGCACCTGATTGTGCGCAATTCAGTCATTCGGACCTTTAATCACCATAATGCTTAACGACAAGTGTGTTTGCGGTGCAAAATCAATTTAATCGATTAGACGAATTGCGCCATTTTTCTGCCTGCCGGAGACATGGGCATCCGTTAACGATACCAGCAAAAAGCCAAGCAATTCCGTGACTTTCCGGCGAAAGTGGCCCAAGGTGATCTTAACGATTTGTTAAGCGTCATCCGGAGGGCGAACAGAATGACTCTGTTCAGGGCAATCCATGCGACCAAAGTGCTAGCGCTCGCCGGCCTGGCCATCGCCACGACCTGCATCCCCTTGGAGGCCCGCGACTGGGGCGGAGCACGCGGCTTTCAGACGCGCACCAACCATATCCGCATGTATTCGGACCGCTCAGGCTATCGCAGCGGCTGGAACCGCAATCACATGCCGCGTCGCGACTGGATGGCCAACAATGGGCTGCCGGAAGTGAACACGCGCACCCGGCATGTTCGGCTCCCCCGATATCGCCCCTACCCGGGCCACTATGCCGGGCGCTGGGAACATCGCGGCGGATGGGTTCGTGACAGGGCAGGCAATGACATCTGGACCTCCGGGGGCCGCCGCCACGACGGTCGCCCACGCATCGCCGATGGCCTGCCGGAAGTCGAGACACGCACGCGGCATGTTCTCCTCCCGCAATACCGTCCCTATCGCGGTGCCTATGCCGAACACTGGGGAACCGGCGGCGGGTGGGTTCGCGACCGGGCGGGGCGCGAGATCTGGACATCCGGTGGCCAGCGCCGCGACTACCGCCCGAGCTACTATGGCGGCGATGAGTATCCGGACATGATCCCGGGCATCGGCACCTATGTCGGCGGCATTTCCGCCTATGTCGACCTCGGCAACGGCATCTATTTCAACCAGGAAGGCGATTACGGCTATGCCGACGGCGGCGAGTACGCGCCGCCACCGCAGGCGAAACGCGGCAAGATCATCAATGTCACGCCGCAAACGATGAACGGCTCCTGCGCCTATGAACACGGCGTCTGCGTGATCCGGCGGTAGCCGCAGCGCTTCCGGCCGAATCAGCCCGTCACGCCCATGGCGCCGATGATGGCGCCCATCGCCAGAAGCACGAGCAGCCAGTGTACCCCGTCGATCAGCGACAGGTCCCAGCCGAAACCCTGATAGCGATGGTTGACGACGAGGGTTGTGGCGACGAAGCCGAGCCAGAGGAAGAAGCCCGAGGCGATGCCGTTGACGAGCGTCACCTCGTCCGGACCGAGATGGCCGACGACGCCGGCGACCATGGTCGCCATCACCAGTTCCGAGGCGAAGGAAATGGCGAAGAGTACGGGCGACATCTGCGCGCTTGCGGGATCGATGCGCGCTGCCTTCATCCAGGGCTTGCCGAGAACGCCGTAATAGACCGCGCCAATGATGAAAGCCGCGATGGCGGCCATCAGCACCGCCAGATAGTTCATGCCCGCAAATGCCATGTCCGATCCCCTTGTTTTTTTGAGGGATTGGAATCGAAGGCCTTTGGGCTGTCAACCGTCCGTGTCCGCGGCAGCCCCGAAGCGCCAGACGGTCGTGCGCTTGATCTCGCTGTCTTCCAGTGCGCGCGTCACGGGAACCTCGTAAGTCGCAAGCGGCGTCATCATCTCGCGCGGGCAATAGGCACGGCCGGGATCGCCGACGATCACCGTCACGCCTTTTGCCGCCATTTCCGAAAACCACGGCTTCAGCCGGTCGGCGAAAGCCTTGTCGTAGAAGACGTCGCCGGCGAGGCAGACATCGGCCCGAAGGTCGCGGCCGGTCACGTCCTCGCCCGTATAGGAAAGCGTGACGCCGTTGAGATCGGCATTGAGCCGGACCGCCGTTTCCGCCCAGGGATCGATATCGGCAGCGAGAACCGAGGCCGCGCCGGCCTTCATCGCGGCGATCGCCACCAGACCGGAGCCGGAGGCGAAATCGACGACCTGCCTGCCGCGCACCACCTCCGGATGATCGAGGATATAGCGCGCAAGCCCCTGCCCTCCGGCCCAGGCAAAGGCCCAGAACGGCGGCGGCAGGCCAATCTCCTGCAATTCCTCCTCGGTCTTCAGCCAGAGCTCATGCGCCTCGGTTGCCAGATGCAGGCGGACCTCCGGCACGTGCGGCGGCGAGAGCACACCGGTATTGGCGAGAATGAAGCTTTCCGGATCGGTCTTCAAACAACTCTCCAAGCGTGATCCGAAAGGCGGGGAACCGGTGTCGGACCAATCATGCGGAAAAACAAACTACCGCGGCGGATTGTCGAGCCCGCCCATACGGCAGACCTCGATCCATTCGTCCTCGGTCACCGGCTGCACCGACAGGCGCATGGAGGTGACGAGCGACATCTTGGCGAGCTTCGGGTTTTCCTTGATTTCCTTCAGCGTCACCGGACGCGGCATGTCCATCACCGCGCGGATCTCGACGCAGTCCCAGCGGGCGTCACCCTCTGCGGTCGAATCCGGGTGCGAAAGCGCCGAGACCTCGGTGATGCCGACGATCTCCAGGCCCTCGTTCGAGTGATAGAAGAAGCCCTTGTCGCCGATCTGCATCGCCCGCATGTTGTTGCGCGCCTGATAGTTGCGCACACCGGTCCACTCGGTGCCCTTGGCGCCCGCATCCTTCTGCATCTGCCAGGACCATTTGAATGGTTCGGACTTGTAGAGCCAGTGCGCCATCGCCGCTCAAGCCTCCGGATTGTTGAAGACCCAGTTGAAGGCCTTGATCTCGACCTTGGAGAAAAGACCCGCCTTGGCATAGGGATCCGCTTCGGCGAAAGCACGGGCTTCGCCGATGGTCTCGGCCTTGACGATCACCAGGCTGCCGGTCGGCTTGCCGTCGTCGCCGAGGAACGGGCCTGCCATTTTCAGGATGCCCTTGGCGTTGAGATCATTGAGATAGGCGACGTGATCGGGGCGGGTATCGAGCCGAAGCTGCAGCGCGCCTGGGTGGTCGGTGCAATGAAGTGCGAAGAGCATGCTTCCTCCTGGTGTTGTCGTTTGGCGCGGGATGCAAGCGGAAACCGCCTTACACTTTTCCTCATCCCGCTGCCGGATTATTCCTGGGTAATCGGGCGTGTCATCAATTGTTCGAGAGCGGTGCGGACATCGAGCTTGCCGTCGATGATCGCCGCCACCGCTTCGGTAATCGGCATTTCAACCCCGAGATCATGGGCGACACGGGCGGCGACCGAGGCAGCAAACGCCCCTTCGACCAGTTCGCCCTTGCGCCCATCGGCGCGGCCGTTCTTGCCGAGCGCGATGCCGAAGCGCAGGTTGCGCGACTGGTGGCTGGTGGCCGTCAGCACGAGATCGCCGAGGCCGGAAAGCCCGCGCACCGTATCGGCCTCGCCACCCTCTGCGGCAATGAAGCGCGACATCTCGGCAAGGCCGCGCGATATCAGCGCCGCGCGGGCGGAATCGCCGAGACCTGCACCCTCGACGATGCCGCAGGCAATCGCCAGCACGTTCTTGAGCGCACCGCCGAGCTGGACGCCGATGCGATCCTCCGACGGGTAGAGACGGAAGGTCGGGCCTGAAAGCACCTCCGCCAGCATGGTCGCCGTTTGGGCATCGGCCGCAGCGATCACCATCGCAGTCGGCAGCCCCTTGGCGATGTCGGCGGCAAAACCGGGACCCGAGAGCACGCCAATCGAACGGCCGGGCAATTCCTCCGACAGGACATCGGTCAGCAACCGGCCGGTTGCCTGCTCCATGCCCTTGGCACAGGTGACGATCGTGGCGGCGACATTGATCTGCGGGCCATATTGCCGCGCCGCATCGCGATGCGCCTGAGACGGCATGGCGAAAAGAACGACCTCGGCATCGGCCAGAACGGAGACGTCGGCCGTATGTTTCAGCGCTGCAGGCAGGTCGATGCCCGGCAGGTGCTCCTCGTTGCGACCGGTGCTTTGGCACGCCGCTACGGTCTCCTGGCGGCGGGCGAGCAACGTCACGTCGCTGCCTGCGGCCGAGGCCGCAACCGCTGCGAGCGCGGTGCCAAAGGCGCCGGCACCGACGACGACGATCTTCGGCCCGATCTTGGAATTATCGTTCATCTCTATCCGTCACATTCTGCATCATGCCTTGGCGCCGCGTTTGCCAGAGCCAAGCAGTGCCTGTGCCTGGGCATCGAGCGGCCAGCGCGAGCGCGGCGCGACGTCGAGGCCATCGGCCGCCATGCCCGCCGCCAGGCGTTCCGCACCGGCCCAGGCGATCATCGCGGCATTGTCGGTGCAGAGCGAAAGCGGCGGCGCGATAAACTCGAAACCGAATTGGGCGCACAGGGTCTGCAGCGTCGAGCGCAGCACCTGGTTGGCGGCAACGCCGCCGGCAACCACCAGCGCCGGGCGCGCCACGCCGGCATGCTCCGCCTTGAAACGCTTCAGCCCGCGACCGACGCGATCCTTGAGCGTGCGCGAAATCGCACGCTGGAAGGAAGCGCAGATATCGGCGATGTCCTCATCCGTCACCGGCTCCAGCGATTGCGCCGCCTGGCGCACCGCCGTCTTCAGACCCGAAAACGAGAAATCGAGCCTCGCGTCACCGACGAGCGGGCGTGGAAAATCGAAACGTTCGGGGTTGCCGGCAAGTGCCGCACGCTCCACCGCCGGGCCTCCCGGATAGGGCAGGCCGAGCAGTTTCGCCGTCTTGTCGAAAGCCTCGCCGAGCGCATCGTCGATCGTCGTGCCCCAGCGCTCGTATTCGCCGACGCCCTTGACGAGGATGAGCTGCGTGTGGCCGCCGGAGACGAGCAGCATCAGATAGGGGAAGGAGAGCCCGTCGGTCAGCCGCGCCGTCAGCGCGTGGCCTTCGAGATGGTTGACGGCGTAGAGCGGTTTGCCCGTCGCCCGCGCGATCGCCTTGCCGGTCATCAGCCCGACGATCAAGCCGCCGATCAGACCGGGACCACTTGTCGCAGCTATGGCATCGATGTCCGAAAGCGTCACACCTGCGCGCAGCAGCGCTTCCTCGATCAGCGTATCGAGCGCCTCGACATGGGCGCGCGCTGCGATCTCCGGAACCACGCCGCCATAGGCGCTGTGCTCTTCCAGCTGGCTGAGAACGACGTCCCCGAGAATGTGGCCCTTGCCGTCGGAATCGCGCAAAATGACGGAAGCGGCGGTTTCGTCGCAGCTTGTTTCTATGCCGAGGATGCGCAGGGGCGGAGACATCAGAGTATACTCAAAGATTGCGGTCGCACCGAAAGGTGGGTACACGGAACTCCGGTAACAATGGATAGCCTTTGATGCAAACAAAACCTTTACGGATCGGCACGCGCGGCAGCCCGCTGGCGCTCGCTCAAGCCCATGAAACGCGCGATCGGCTCGCAGCGGCGCATGGCCTGGCGCCGGAAATGTTCGAGGTCGTGATCCTCTCGACCAAGGGCGACCGCATCACCGACCGCTCGCTCGCCGAGATCGGCGGCAAGGGCCTGTTCACCGAAGAGATCGAACAGCAGTTGCTGTCGGGCGAGCTTGATTTTGCCGTGCATTCGTCCAAGGACATGCCGACTAAGCTGCCGGACGGGCTCTGTCTTTCCGCCTTCCTGCCGCGCGAGGATATCCGCGACGCCTTCATCGGCCGCACGGCGCGCAAGCTGATGGAACTGCCCGAAGGCGCGACCGTCGGCTCCTCGTCGCTGCGCCGCCAGGCGCTGATCCGCCGGCTGCGCCCGGATCTCAACGTCATCACCTATCGCGGCCAGGTGGAAACACGGCTGCGAAAGCTCGCCGAGGGCCAGGTGGACGCCACGCTGCTCGCCTATGCCGGCCTGAAGCGGCTCGGCATGACCGACGTCGTGACCGAACTGCTCGACCCCAAGGATTTCCCGCCGGCCCCAGCACAAGGCGCGATCTGCATCGAGAGCCGGATCGGCGACAGCCGCATCAACGATCTGCTCGCCGCGATCGACGATCCGCGCACGCACGAGGCGGTCGCCTGCGAGCGCGGTTTCCTGGCAACGCTCGACGGTTCCTGCCGCACGCCGATCGCCGGTCTCGCCACCTCTGATGGCACCCATCTCAAATTTTCCGGCATGATCCTCACGCCCGACGGCCAGACTCATCATCGCGTCACGATCGAAGGCAAGGCCACCGACGCCGAAGCGCTCGGCAAGAAGGCCGGCGTGGAAATCCGCGCCAAGGCCGGTCCGGGCTTTTTTGCAAGCTGGACCTGAGCCGATGCGCGTGCTCGTCACCCGGCCGCTTCCCGCCGCCGAGGCGACGGCACGCCGGCTGGAGGCTGCCGGCCACCAGCCGATCCTCCTGCCGTTGATGCGGGCCAAACATCTCACGGCCGTTGCCACGGCGGCGCTCGAACAACCATTTGCCGCCATCGTCCTGACCAGCGCCGAAGCCGTTCGGGTGCTCGCAGCGCTGGGCAGTGAAATGGAAAAGCATCTGAAAACCCCGTGCTTCTGCGTCGGCGAAGCGACCGCACGGGCGGCAGGGGAGCTTGGCTTCACCGATATCCGCGTCGGCGACGGCACCGGCGAAGCGCTGGCCGGGCTGATCGTTTCGGCCGGCACCTTGCCGAAACAGCCCCTCCTCTACCTGACCGGTTCGCCTCGCTCCGACGGTCTCGAACGCACGCTCCGCCAGCACGGCGTCGAACATAGAGCGGTCGAATGCTATCGCATGGAACCGATCGCGCACGCGCCCGGCGCGTTGCACGATCTCGCGCAGGCCGGCCGGCCCGACGCCGTCCTGCTCTATTCGCGGGAGACGGCTCGACGGCTCACGACATTGCTGTCGGAGGCCGGTTTGGACGCTGCGTCCTTCGCCCCGCGCTACCTTTGCCTGAGCGCTGCCGTTGCCGGGGCGCTGCCGGGCAACGTCATGTCGCAGATTGCCGCAAAGCCCGATGAAGAAAACCTTTTTAGATTGCTCTAAATTGGGGTGAGGAGATGTGTGGCCGGTTTTCCGCCCGCATTCCGCGCTAGTCCGACGCCGATTCGGTCAAAATCGGAACGGAGGGGCTTTCCCTCACCGGTCCGGCTGACTAGGTTTGAGAGAAGAGCCGACAGGCACCAACGGGAAGAGGTCACCATGGTATCGGAAAACCCGCCGCGCCGCTCGAAGTCCGAGAAGGAACCGCTGACGATCGACCTCGAAGCGGAAAAAACCGTTGCGGAATCGGAGGCCGAAGCCAGCCGCGAGACGGTGACGGACGTTGCAGCCGCAAGCCCGGCAAGCGACGCGGAGGCGGATGACACGGCAACGGACAGCAGCGACGACAGCGCCGCCGGATCGCGTCTGGAAGAAGAGATCGAGGAGCAGCGTGCCGATGCGGCCGCAGCCGTCTTCGCCGAAGAGCCGCCCCACGCGGCACATGAGCCGGAGCCGACGCTGCGGCAGAAACCGGTATCGAACTCTGGCGCGCTTGCGGCCGGCATCGTCGGCGGCCTCGTGACGCTGCTCGGCTTCGGCGGCCTGCAATATGCGGGCATCGTCCCCGGACTTGGCCCCGATCGTGGCGCTTCCGGCATCGAGCAGAACATCTCCGGTGAACTGCAGGCGCTGCGCGACCAGATCGCAGCACTGCCGACGTCCGCAGCAGTCGTCGACAACACGGCGCTCGAAACCCGTGTCGCAGCCCTGGAGCAGTCTGCCTCCCAACCCGGCACGAACGGGGCGCCCAGCTCCGAGGTCGAAACGCTGAAGGCGGAGATCGACACGCTCACCAAGGAGCTTGCAGGCCTGAAGACGGCGCTTGCCGATGCGCAACAGACGGCAACCGCCGAGAAGGCCGAGCTCACGAACCGCATCGAATCTGCCGAGCAGAAGCTCAGCGAGCCGGTCAACGACATCCAGATGGCCAAGGCGGTCGCGGTCACGGCGCTGAAGTCGGCAATCGATCGCGGCGGTCCCTTCCTTGCCGAACTCGATGCCCTGCGCAGCATCGCACCGGGAGAGCCCGCCGTCGCCGCTCTGGCTAAGGATGCCCAGGTCGGCGTGCCGACCCGCACCGAGCTGCGCCGCGAATTCCCGAAAACCGCCGACGCCATGCTCGACGCCCTCAATCAGCCCGATCCGAATGAGGGCATCTTCGACCGGCTGGTGTCCAGCGCCATGTCCGGCATTCGCGTGCGCCCCGTCGGCAGTGTCGAGGGTGAAACGCCCGAAGCCGTCATCGCCCGCATCGAGGACAAGCTGAACAACGGCGATCTCAAGGGCGCCGCTCTGGAATGGGATGGCCTGCCGGATGCCGCCAAGCCGGCGGGCGAGACCTTCAAGGCCAAGCTCGACCAGCGTTTGCGTGTCGAAGCCGCGATCGATGCCGCCGTCGCCGCGACGATGGCAAAGCCAAGCACAGAGGGCTGAGGGTACCAGATATGATCCGCATTCTGATTTTCATCCTGATCGTGCTCGGTCTCGGCCTCGGCTTCGCGTGGCTCGCGGACCGACCGGGTGAACTTTCGCTGATCTGGCAGGGTCAGCTCATCGAGATGAGCCTGATGCGCGCTGCGTCACTCCTGATCTCGCTGATCGCCGCGGTGCTGATCGCCGTCTGGCTGATACGTACCATCTGGCTCTCGCCGCACACCGTCACCCGCTATTTCCGCGCCCGCAAGCGCGACCGTGGCTACCAGGCGCTTTCGACCGGCCTGATCGCCGCCGGCGCCGGCGATGCCAACCTCGCCCGCAAGATGACCGCCCGCACCCGCGGATTGATCAGCGCCGACCAGGAGCCGCTGATCCATCTGCTCGAAGCGCAGACCGCCCTCATCGAAGGCAAGTACGACGATGCGCGCCGCAAGTTCGAACTGATGGCCGACGATCCGGAGACCCGCGAGCTCGGGCTCCGTGGCCTCTATCTCGAAGCCAAGCGCCTCGGCGCGCACGAGGCCGCCCGGCAATATGCCGAACGCGCCGCCGAGAAGGCACCACATTTGCCCTGGGCAGCGCTCGCGACGCTCGACAGCCAGAGCCAGGCCGGACAGTGGGACGATGCTTTGCGTCTCCTCGACCAGAGCCGCGCGGCCCATGTGGTCGAGCGCAAGGAAGCCGACCGCAAGAAGGCGGTGCTTTTGACCGCTCGAGCGATGACCAGGCTCGATGGCGACGTGAAGGCGGCGCGAGACGATGCGCTCGCCGCGCTGAAGCTCGACGAACATCTGGTGCCGGCGGCGCTGACCGCCGCCAAGGCACTGTTTCGCGAGGACAACCTGCGCAAGGGGGCCTCGATCCTCGAAAAGAACTGGAAGCACGAGCCGCATCCGGACGTGGCGCGGCTCTATGTGCGCGCCCGCGGCGGCGACACCGCCGTCGACCGCCTGAAACGGGCGCGCAAGCTCGAAGCCCTCAAGCCCAACAATGCCGTGGCCATGGCTGCCGTCGCCGAAGCCGCGCTCGAAGCGCGCGAACTGCTTCTCGCCCGTACCAAGGCGGAGGCCGCCGCCAGGCTCGACCCGACCGAGAGCATCTTCCTGCTGCTCGCCGATATCGAAGAGGCGGATACCGGCGACGAGGGCCGCATCCGCCACTGGATGGCGCAGGCGCTGCGCAGCCCGCGCGACCCGGCCTGGACGGCCGACGGCGTGACGTCACCGACCTGGCTGCCGGTCTCGCCGGTCAGCGGGCGGCTCGATGCGTTCGAATGGAAGGCGCCGCCGCATACGCTTTCGGCGACCGTCGACCACGAGCAATCGAATGCCGACGCGGCGATCCGCAGCCTGCCGCCGGTGGCGGTGGAGCCGCATGCGCATGAACCGGCACCCGCAGCCCGCCGTGGCGAAGCGCCCGTCATCCTCGAAGCCGAACGGGAGGAGGCAAGCCCGGAACCGCAGCCGATCAAGGTTACGGAGCGCAAGCCATCCGAGCCGATAGCCGACAAGGCTCCGGTCAAGAAGACGGAGAAGGAAGAGGTTACCAACGGCGAGCGTATACCCGATCCTTTCTTCGGCCGTCCGCCGGATGATCCCGGCGTGCGCGATCCGGCCGCCGGCGAGAGGGCGCCGGAAAAGACTGGTTTCCGACTGTTTTGAACTCTCATGGGGTTGTGGCGAAATATATGCTTGAACGCTTACGAACGTTTCTCGACGGCCTGACCGGCCCGGCGACGCGGATAGAGCATGGCGATCCGCGCGTGGCCGTCATCGCCCTCTGTTTCCAGGTGATGGAAGCCGATGGCCGGATCCTCGCGTCCGAACGGCGCAAGATGCGGTCAGTCATCAAGAAACACTACAAGCTCGACGATGCCTCGCTTGCCGCGCTGATCGAAGCGGGGGAGACTGCGGAAAGCGAGGCGATCGACTTCTACCAGTTCACCGCCGAGATCAAGCGCCACCTCTCGGAAGAACAGCGGATCGAACTCGTCGGCATGCTCTGGGATATCGTCTATGCCGACGGCGAGCGCAGCGAGATGGAAGACCACGTGATCTGGCGGATCGCCGATCTGCTCGGCGTCTCCGGTCGCGATCGGGTGCTGCAGCGGCAGGTGGCTGCGGCGAGAAGCGACACCGTCGAAGCCGAGCCGCAACAGGAAAACTGAAATGCCGATGCCGGACACCAGCGCCCGAAAGCCGATCCTGATCATCCTGCATCAGGAGCGGTCGAGCGCCGGCCGTGTCGGCCAGATCCTGGAGCAGAAGGGCTTTCGGCTCGACATCCGTCGGCCGGCGCTCGGCGATGACCTGCCGCCGACACTGGAACATCACAGCGGCACGATCATCTTCGGCGGCCCGATGAGCGCCAATGACGAGGAAGAGTTCGTTCGCCGCGAGATCGACTGGCTGTCCGTGCCGCTCAGGGAGAACAAGCCCTATCTCGGCATTTGCCTCGGTGCCCAGATGCTGGCGCGCAATCTCGGTGGCTCCGTGGCGCCGCATCATGAAGGCATGACCGAGATCGGTTGGTATCCGCTCATCGCGACCGAAGCCGGCAAGGCGCTGATGGACTGGCCGGCCATGGTCTACCATTTCCACCGCGAAGGTTTCGACCTGCCCGCCGGCGCCGAACTGCTGGCGACCGGCGACACCTATCCCAACCAGGCGTTCCGCTACGGCGACAATGCCTGGGGCATTCAGTTCCACGGCGAACTGACCCGCGCCATGATGCACCGCTGGGTGGTGCACGGCGCCCACCGCTTCGAGATGCCGGGCGCCCAGGTGGGCAAGGCGCATCTCGACGGCCGCATGCAGCACGACGGGCCGCTGCGCACCTGGATGGAAAACTTCCTGGAACTGATCTTCCTGCGCGACGAGCGGCCGAAATCAAATCCGACAAAAGCGTAAAGCGGCCTGCCCCTTGCGCCGTGTGCCCGCTACTTGTGGTGATCGGGCACGTCCAGCGTGTCGATCCTGCGCAATTGCGGGAAACCGAGCGCCCAGAGCCCGGACACGAGCAGCGTTCCCATGCCGCCGAAGACCACCGCAAAAACGGCGCCGAAGCCGGATGCCATCATGCCGGCGCGGAATTCGCCGAGCTCGTTGGATGCACCGATGAAGACCATGTTGACGGCGTTGACCCGGCCGCGCAGCTCGTCCGGCGTCCAGAGCGTGATCAGGATTTCACGCACATAGACCGAGATCATGTCCGCAGCGCCCATGACGACGAGCGCGGCGATCGAGATCCAGGGCGTCGCCGAAAGACCGAAGACAACGGTGCCGAGCCCGAAGAGCGCCACCCCGGTGAACATGTAGAAGCCGGCGCGGTGGCGGATCGGGTGCGCCGCCAGCCAGACCGCCATGCTGACGGCACCGATGCCGGGAGCGGCGCGCAGGAGGCCGAGACCCCAGGGACCGAGATCGAGAATGTCGCGGGCAAAGACCGGCATCAGCGCGACCGCACCGCCGAGCAGCACGGCGAAGAGATCGAGCGATATCGCGCCGAGGACCACCTTCTCCGCCTTGATATAGCGGAAACCTGCGGTGATCGTCTCCCAGCTCTGGGCCGCGGCTTGCGTGCGCGCTGCCGGTTTCGGGATCGCGAAAACCATCAGCGCCGAGGCCAGAAAGAAGCAGACGCCGACGGCATAGGGCGCAACGGCGCCGAGCGCATAGATCAGGCCGCCGGCAACCGGACCGACGATCATCGCCGTTTGCCAGGACGTGGAATTCCAGGCAATCGCATTGGGCAGATCTTCGGGCGGCACGAGGTTGGGCGCCAGCGACTGCGACGCGGGCGCCAGGAAGGCGCGTTCGATGCCGAAGACGATCAGGACCGCATAGACCGGCCAAGGTGAAAACAAGCCGGATATGGTCAGCAACAGCAATACCGTCGCGCAGAGCGTGCTGACGACCATGCAGATCCCCATGATCATGCGCCGGTTGTAGCGGTCCGCAGCTGCGCCGGTAACGAGGATCAGCACCAGGGACGGCAGAAACTGGAAGAGGCCGATCAGGCCGAGATCGAAGGGATCGCGGGTGAGATCATAGATCTGCCAACCGACGGCGACCGAGATGATCTGGATGGCGAAATAAGCCAGGAACCGCGAGAAGAAATAACGGCGATAGCCGACATGCCGAAAGGCGGCAAAACGATGCGAGGCATGAACGGCGGACATGCGGAAGAGACTCCTGCTGAGGGTCGGTTATCACGCGTTCTCACGTTAAACATGATCGCGCCCGATAAACCGGCGTACTTGCTCGTTTAGGTCTCAATGTCTACATGTCTGTCAATAACGATTTGGAGACCGGCATGCTTGCTGTTATCGGCACCTTGAACTTCATCATCAACATCGCGTGGTTTCTGGTCATCGCGTCGGCCATCTTTTCCTGGCTCTACGCGTTCAACGTCATCAACGTGAACAATCAGGCGATCAACATGATCGGCCGCTCGCTCTACCAGCTGACCGAGCCGCTCTATCGCCCGATCCGCCGTGTGCTGCCCGACATGGGCGGCGTGGACCTGTCGCCCCTGGTGGTGCTGGTGATCCTCTATTTCATCCAGCTCTTCCTGAACACGACGATCGCACAGGCGCTGCTTGGCTGACGATGGCCAACCCGGCCTTCACCGCGCATGGCGACCACGTTCGCCTGACGGTACGCTTGACGCCGAACGGCGGTCGCGATGCCATTGATGGCCTGGAAGCGGCCGCCGACGGAGAAGAACATCTGAAAGTGCGTGTCAGCGCGGTTCCGGAGAAAGGCAAGGCCAACCAGGCGCTGATTGCCTTTCTCGCGAAGAAGCTCGGCCTTGCCAAGAGCAAGCTCTCCCTCATTTCAGGCGATACGCAGCGTAAAAAAATCCTCCGGATCGATGGCGACCCGGAGGACATTTTCAGACGACTTGCAGAACTTGTCGGTCGGTAGCGCAGTTCCAGGAAAACTCTGAAGCGGTCTTCCATCCGGAACTGCGCCGCTCGAAGCTTACTTGGCGCCCTTGGCGCGCTCGACGGCTTCCTTGATCAGCTGCCTGGCGGTGGAAGCATCCTTCCAGCCGAAGATCTTCACCCACTTGCCGGGCTCCAGATCCTTGTAGTGCTCGAAGAAATGCTCGATCTGCTTGAGCGTGATTTCCGGCAGGTCGGTGTATTCGACAACCTTGTCGTAACGCTTGGTCAGGTGCGACGACGGCACGGCGATGATCTTTTCATCCTGGCCGGAATTGTCTTCCATCATCATCACGCCGATCGGGCGGACGTTGATGACGCAGCCGGGAACCAGCGGACGGGTGTTGCAGATCAGAACGTCGATCGGGTCGCCGTCGTCCGAGAGCGTATGCGGCACGAAGCCGTAATTGCCCGGATAGGTCATCGGCGTGTAGAGGAAGCGGTCGACGACCAGCGTGCCGGCTTCCTTGTCCATCTCGTACTTGATCGGATGGCCGCCGACGGGAACTTCAACGATGACGTTGACATCTTCTGGTGGATTCTTTCCGATGGAAATCGCGTCGATGCGCATGGACTACTCCAGGGTCAGTTGAGAAGTGTGCCCGTCGGATAAAGGGAAACATGCCGCGATGCAACATAACTTTCGTCCGTAGCGCAGATTCAACCGCTCGTTTTGTCTTCGCGAAACGTCTTGCTGGAGTGCCCAAATCTCGTTCGAGGGAGATGACGATGAACGGAAAGGTTGCAGTCGTGGCGCTGGTCTTGTTGTCCGCCGGACCGGTGACGGTCAATGAGAGCGTCTACATCGACATCGGCCGTGACAAGTGCAAGACGATCGAGGAAGAGGAAGGCATGTATGTGCTGATGACCTGCCCCGGGCACGCCGATTACCCTGTTCGGTTCAAGGAAGCCGACATCCGCCAGAGCGTCTCCTTCGGCCACCTGAACCAGCGCTACGCCGACGATGCCTTCGAGAGCTTCATCCCGTTCAACCATACCGGCACGACGGTGGAGTGGCGGATTGCCAGGGGCGGCACCCCGGTCGCGACGATCTTGCGCTGGTTTATCGAGAACGCGGACGCCTCGGGCGCCTCGGTCCCCGCGCTTCAGGGCCAGGTCCTCGTCGTCTCCAAGGTCGCGCAGAAGGATGACGGCAAGGGCTGCGTCGCCGGCTATGTCGATGCGCTTGCCAATCCCGATCCGAACGCCCTTGCCCGCAAGATCGCCGACGAAGTGGCGCCGACCTTCCGCTGCGGCATCGACAAGGCCAGCTATCACGGCACGCGCGGCGACAAGGCGGCCGAGCCCAACAATCAGCTGCCGGAATAAGCCCTCGATTTCAGGGGGTTGTCCGCAGGGCGGAGCGGATCAGTTCCAGACGAAGCCGACCTTCTTCAGGTGCTTGTCGCCGAAGTCTTCCATGCCTTCGGCAATATCGGTGCCGCCGGCGCCCTGGAAGAACTGGTAGGCGTGTTCGCTGTCCTCGAGGCACCAGACGACGAGGCCGCGGCAGCCGAGCGAACGCAACAGGCTCTTGGCTTCGCCGAAGAGGATGCGTCCGAGACCGATTCCCTGATATTCCGGCCTGAGATAGATCTCGTAGATCTCGCCTTCCTGCGGCAGCGCCTTGGCGCGGCTAAGGCCGAGCGTTGCATAGCCGGCAATGGTTCCGGCAACGTCAACGACGAGCAGCGTCGCCGGCCCGCGCGTCGCTTTGCGCCACCACACTTCATCGCGGCGGTTGACCATCTGAACCAGCGGACGATGGGGAATGAGACCGCCATAGGCCTGCAACCACGAAACGCGGTGCACGTCGGCAATCGCCGCCGCTTCCTGCGGCTCTCCAGGCCGGACCTCGATCGAAACAGTCTTCATGACTCGCGACTCTAAACGCACACAGGGCGAACAGGAATCCCGCCCGGTTGCCGGCCAGCGTTAACCCACAGGCAACTTTAACGGCTCCCTGTGGAAGGTTAACGCCTTTTTAACTTTATCCGCAAGTCGCCCATCCGTGGCACACACAGCAAAAAACCCCGGATCGCTCCGGGGTTTCATAGTCGACGAAGTCGCAGCATGGGACTGCCCCTCACCCTGGCCCTGTCCCCGCAAGCGGGGAGAGGGGACTTGAGCGAGCGCGGCATTTCCCTTCTCCCCGTCTGCGGGGAGAAGGTGCCGGCAGGCGGATGAGGGGCATTCTTCCTTTACGCAGCGCCGGCGGTGCGGGCCTTTTCGAAGCGCTTGCGCTCGTTCGGGTCGAGATGCAGCTTGCGCAGGCGGATCGACTTCGGCGTCACTTCGACGAGTTCATCGTCCTGGATCCAGGAGAGCGCGCGCTCGAGCGTCATGCGGATCGGCGGCGTCAGGCGAACGGCTTCGTCCTTGCCGGCGGCGCGCATGTTGGTGAGCTTCTTGCCCTTCAGCACGTTCACTTCCAGATCATTGTCGCGGGTGTGGATGCCGATGATCATGCCGGCATAGACCTTCTCGCCGGCGTCGATGATCATCGGGCCGCGGTCTTCCAGGTTGAACATCGCGTAGGCAACCGATTCGCCGGCGTCGTTCGACAGGAGAACGCCGTTCACGCGGCCGCCGATCTCACCCTTGTAAGGCTGGTAGTCGTGGAACAGGCGGTTCATGATCGCCGTGCCGCGGGTGTCGGTCAGAAGTTCCGACTGGTAGCCGATGAGGCCGCGGGTCGGCGCGAAGAACACCAGGCGGACGCGGTTACCGCCGGACGGACGCAGCTCGACCATTTCGGCCTTGCGCTCCGACATCTTCTGCACGACGACGCCGGAATGCTCTTCGTCGACGTCGATGACCACTTCTTCGATCGGCTCGAGCAGCTGGCCGTTGTCGTCCTTGTGCATGACGACGCGCGGACGCGACACGGCCAGTTCGAAGCCTTCGCGGCGCATGGTCTCGATCAGGACCGCGAGCTGCAATTCGCCGCGGCCGGAGACGAAGAACGAATCCTTCTCGGACGATTCTTCGATCTTCAGCGCGACGTTGCCTTCCGCTTCCTTGAACAGGCGGTCACGGATGACGCGGCTCGTGACCTTGTCGCCTTCGGTGCCGGCAAGCGGACTATCGTTGACGATGAAGGACATGGTGACGGTCGGCGGGTCGATCGGCTGGGCGGTCAGTGCTTCGGTGACCGACGGGTCGCAGAAGGTATCGGCGACGGTGCCCTTGGTGAGGCCGGCAATCGCGACGATGTCGCCTGCCTGGGCCTCTTCGATCGGCTGACGCTCGATGCCGCGGAAGGCAAGAATCTTCGAGATACGGCCGGATTCGAGCAGCTTGCCGTCCTGACCGAGGACCTTGACGGCCTGGTTCGGCTTGACCGAGCCTGAGTGAACGCGGCCGGTGATGATGCGGCCGAGGAAGGGGTTGGCTTCGAGGATCGTTCCGATCATGCGGAACGGGCCGTCGGCAACCGTCGGCTCCGGCACGTGCTTCAGGACGAGATCGAGTAGCGGCGCCATGCCCTGGTCCTTCGGACCTTCGGGAGCGACGTTCATCCAGCCATCGCGACCCGAACCGTAGAGGATCGGGAAGTCGAGCTGCTCGTCGGAGGCGTCGAGATTGGCGAAGAGGTCGAAGACCTCGTTGATGACTTCCTCGTGGCGGCCGTCCGGACGGTCGATCTTGTTGATCGCGACAATCGGCTTCAGGCCGACCTTCAGCGCCTTGCCGACGACGAACTTCGTCTGCGGCATCGGGCCTTCGGAAGCGTCGACGAGAACGATGGCGCCGTCCACCATCGACAGGATGCGCTCGACTTCACCGCCGAAGTCGGCGTGGCCGGGGGTGTCGACGATGTTGATGCGGGTTCCCTTCCATTCGACCGAAGTCGCCTTGGCAAGAATGGTGATACCGCGCTCTTTTTCGAGGTCGTTCGAGTCCATGACGCGTTCGGCAACGCGCTGGTTTTCGCGGAACGAGCCCGACTGCTTCAGGAGCTCGTCAACAAGGGTCGTTTTCCCATGGTCGACGTGCGCGATAATCGCGATGTTACGAATGCTCATTTTTCGTCTCGGAGGTTCAGGGCAAGCCCCGATGGGCCACGCCGCTTTTTCAATGGTCGCGCTCATACAGGTTTTTTTGCGATTGCGAAAGGGGGCGCGCGCACGAGCGCCGCGTTCAAATGCCGGTAGGCCATGGGTTTGCACCCGCCGGGGGTCTCGCAAACAGGGTTTGGGAAGCGGCCGACCCGGACCAGATTCGTCATGCAATCGCGGCCGGATCGAGCGTCACCCGCCAGAGTTCCTGGTCCTGCCGGTCCATCAAACGGACCGTCATCTGCTCCGTCTGGCCGTTGATATCGACGATGCCGAAGAACTGCAGACCGGCCGATGGCGGCAGGTTGCTGTCGATGCCGCCGCCGGACGCCTTGATGAAGCGGACCTCCGGCCCGAAGGTCATGTCGAGTTCCTTCGGCCCATAGGTGCCGGAATGAAGCGGCCCCGACACGAACTCCCAGAAGGGCGTGAAGTCCTTGAAGGCAGCGCGTTCGGGATCGTAGCGATGCGCGGCGGTGTAGTGCACGTCCGCCGTCAGCCAGACGAGGTTGTTGATGCCATTGTCGCGGATGAAGGTGAGGAGATCGGCGAATTCGCGCTCACGTCCCTGAGGCGCACCATTGTCGCCATTGGCGATCGCGTCCGAACCGCGCCTGTTGGCATAATCGTCCCAGACGACGAGTCCAACAGGCATGTCGCAGGCGATCACCTTCCAGACCGCGCGCGAGGCGGCAAGTTCGCGCTTCAGCCAGTCCGCCTGCCGCCAGCCGAACAGCGCGCCGCCGCCCTCGCCCTGGTTGGCGCCGCGATAGGACCTGAGATCGACGAAGAACACGTCGAGCAGCGGCCCGTAACCGACCTTGCGGAAGATGCGTCCGGGCTGCGTCGCCGGCGTGCGGATCGGCGTCATTTCGTTGAACGCCCGCGCCGCCCGCTCGGCATAGACGGCGACATCCTTTTCCGGATAGCGCGGATCGTCGCGAAGATCGGTCGAGGCCGACCAGTTGTTCAGGACCTCATGGTCATCCCACTGATAGAAGGTGGGGCAGACGGCATTCAGCTGCCGGACATGCTCGTCGAGCAGGTTGTATTTCCATTGGCCGCGATATTCTTCCAGCGTGCGCGCCACGTCGCGCTTCTCATGCGTGACCACCCGGTTCTTCCAGACGCCGCCATCGCGAAGCGGGACCTCGTCGGGGATGGGATTGTCGGCATAGATCGTATCGCCGGAATGAATGAAGAAATCCGGCTCGTGCAGCCGCATGGTCGAATAAGTCTTCATACCGATATCGTCGATGCCCCAGCCCTGGCCCGCGGTATCGCCGGACCAGACAAACCGGACCGAGCGCTTGCGCAAAGGGGCGGTGCGAAACTGGCCGACCACCGGCTCGGAGACACGATTGACATCATAAAGATCGGTGGCGGTGAAACGGTAGAAGATATCCTGGTCCGGCAGCAGCCCGTCGAGCGAACACTTGACCGCGCAATCGGTTTGGGGCGTCGCCGTGAGATCGGCAAGCCGAACCGAATTGGCGAAGCTCTCGGTCGTCGAATATTCGACCGACACGCGCGACGGTCGATCCACTCGTGTCCAGATCATGCCGGAGGATGTATCGACATCGCCCGATTGCACGCCGTGAATGAACTCCGGTCGGCCGTAGCCTCTGGCATAGAAGGGTGTTGCAAGGCCGGATGAGGCGACGAACCCCGCGGCACCGGCGGAAAGCAGGAAAGAACGCCGGGAAAGCGTCTTGAGGATATCGGCCAAACAGACCTCCGATTCGGCAGCGCGACCGCGCGTGCCGGACCTTTGGTCATGCCGATGTCAGCGACGTAACAGCCGCATGAAACTATTTGAACGATTTGGCGACAGTTCGGTGAAGGTCGAGACCATCTCATCGGCATCGCAGCAATGGCTTTCGCCGCCAATGCTGCTATCAAAGAAGAACGCCTGACCGCACTGCGAATCCGGGCAACGATCCCGCCTCACGCCGCCGCGCCGCGACACCAAATCGACAGGTCATCATCGTGTCTCACTTCGCCAACGCTCCCGCCCGCGACCGCCTGGAACAGATCCTGAGCCGGCTCAACGATCGCCGGCGCGAAGAAAAAGCCTTCGTACGCCTCTGTGCGGAAAATGCCCGCGCGGAAGCCGATGCCTCCGACCGACGCCGACGGGACGGCGCGAGCCTTGGTCCGCTCGACGGCAAGATCGTTTCGATCAAGGACCTGTTCGACATTGCGGGCGAACCGACGCTTGCCGGCTCCATCATCCGCCGCAATGCGGTCCCGGCCGAGAAAGATGCCCTCGTCGTCCAGCGACTGCGCGCTGCCGGTGCCGTGATCATCGGCAAGACCCACATGACCGAGTTCGCCTTCACCGCGGTCGGCCTCAATCCGCACTACCCGGTGCCCGGCAACGCCACCAACGAGAGCCTCATCCCCGGCGGCTCATCTTCCGGCGCCGGGGTTTCGGCTGCCGAAGGCACCTGCGACATCGCCATCGGTTCCGACACCGGCGGCTCCATACGCATCCCTGCGGCACTGAACGGCATCGTCGGCTTCAAGCCGACCGCCAGCCGCATCCCGCTCGCCGGCGCCTTTCCGCTGTCGCCCGTCCTCGATTCGCTCGGGCCGCTTGCGCGAACGGTTGCCGATTGCGCGATGGCTGACGCCGTGATCGCCGGCGAGCAACCGAAACCGCCCGTCGCCCGCCCGATTGCAGGGCTTCGCATCGGCCTTCCCCGGGGAAGGCTGCTCGAAGACCTCTCGCCCGAAATCGCCGATGCTTTCTCGGCAAGCCTCGACCGGTTGGCCAAGGCCGGCGCCGAAATCGTCGACTTCACGCTAGAGGACCTGATCGAGAAGCTCGGCGAAGCAACCAGGATCGGCTCGATCGCCGGCATGGAGGCAAGCCGCATCCATGCCGGCTGGCTGAATGACGCCGCGGCCCCCGTCGACGACAGGGTCAAGCTCCCGCTTCGGCGCCGTCTCACCGTACCCGATGCGGCCATCGCCGCCTTGCTGGAAACACGGCGCGGGCTCGCCGCCGCAATGGACGAGCGGCTTTCGCCCTACGATCTCATCGCGCTGCCGACGACGCCGATCGCCGCCGTGCCGATCGCAAGCGTCGAAGCGGACCGGGCGGAATACAACCGCGTGGAGGATCTGTTGCTGCGCAATTGCCAGATCGCCAACCAGTTCGACCTGAACGCCATCACGCTGCCGATGCCGGGCCTCTTGCGCCCGGCCGGCATGATGCTGGTGGGGCAGAATGGAACGGATGCGGCCGTGCTGACGGCCGCGCTTTCGGTGGAGGCGCTGCTGCGGAATAACTGACGTGGCAGGCGATCGCTATGCAACGGCGCCCCGGCCTGTGAGCAGCCTGGCTTGGCCGGTGGCCTGAGCCAGCGCATCCGTTAGCAAGGGGGGCTTACCCAAGCGGACCCCTACAACCCCTTATCCGCTGTGGTCAATGCGAGCCCACCGAAGCACGCCTACGCCGCTTGGCGCTGACGCTTCCGGATGCGTCACCGCTTCAGTGCATCGTCTCGCCGGAGATCTCGTCGCGCAGAATTCGGAACGCGTCTTCAAGCGCGGCAACCAGGGCATCGGTGAGTTCGTCGCCGTCGTTGTTGGCGAGATAGAGGGCGACCATCGAATCGGATGGGTCGCGGTAATGTTCGATATCCTTTGACATATCATTGTCCTTCATTCGCCGTGTCACATCCCGGCCATTGAGGTGACGATAGGCGAAGGGACTTGCGTAAAGCTGGATGCATGACGTCAAGGCGTCGAGCGAACATACCGATCGGATATCGCGCCGCAGCACCGCTTCGATCCCGGTTCTATCGGCAATGGTCCGCAAAGGACAGAGGATAGTGGGCTATTTCGCTCGCGCCGGGCGATCGACCACGCTAGAGCATGTCGCGCAGAAGCGCGGAGCGCGGCGGAGGCTTGGACGAGATCAGCTCGGCTCAGGCACGCTGCTTGATCCGCGCCGCTGCGCCAGAAACGCGAAAGCGCCCCTTCGCCTTATTTACACGGCTGCGGAGACGGGACGTTTCCGCTGAAACGGCCTGGACGAACGACGCGGGAATGAGCATGTCGAAGAAAACCAAGCGCGACGAAACCGGTGACATGCAGCGCCTGAAGCTCGATTTCCCTGAGATCCATGCGGACCTGCTCTCCGGCCGCATCCCGTCGCTGCGCAAGGCGCTCGTCGCGGCCGGGCTCAAGGACGAGCGCACCCGTCTCGACAAGCTCAAGAATTCCTGGACCAAGGCAAGCCCCGCCGAACGCGAGGCTTTCCTGAACTGGCTGAGCAGCAACGACGCCGTGAAACTGGCCACGACACCGGTTGAAATCGATCCGCCACGCGCAGCGCACCAGCCCTCCGCCATCGCCAGCGGCCGCTACCTGCTTCCCGAAGCGATCGCCGAAATCCGCACCGTCATGAACCGCCGCCGGATGCGCGCGAACGACATCATGGCCGAGATGGGTTTCGCAGGCGACGACATGTCCCTCACCCACGCCTTGTCCAAGGGCGCAAGCCTGCGGCTGTCGGTGATTGCGGCGCTGGAGATTTGGTTGCGGGACAACAAGGGGGATTGATTTCGCCGGGCGATTTTCGCGCTTCCGATGTCACCCGCCTCTGCTGGTTCCGTCCCGCTTTGCAAGCGCTGAAACCGTAGTCGCGTTCAACGTAAGAAAATTGCAACCTAAAACTGAGCTGATCCTTGAAAGCACAAAAGCGGTGCTTTATGTAATTGTTTATGGCTCAGAGCAACCACACGTCGATCTTGTGTTACGATCTCGCGCCTGACGAGGAGGCCAGGCACGCTCTGGAGGAAACCTTCGTTGCTTACGCCAACATGCTGGCAATGCTCAATGAACTCGCTGGTCAAAAGGCGGGGGCCAATCTCGTAACGCTGCACGAGCTTGCTTACGAAACAGTCCGGGAGCGCACGGGGCTTCCGGCGCGGATGGTCACGCTGGGCCTGCGCGATTTCGCGGCGAACCGGGGACAGGTGGCCAGCGCCGACAGGCTGCCTCTGGACGACAAGCTTTTTACGCTCAAGGGCCCGTCGGACCTGACCGTTGCCACCGTGCGCGGTCGCGTCGCGATCCCATACGATGTCGCCGGCTATTCGCCCGGCACCTTGAATATCTTCGCCGCCCAGCTCGCTGCACAAAACGGCGGCTACCAGATCCACATCGGCGTCACCACGCATTCCGACCGAACGGAGAAGAAAACGATGACGAATGAAGGCATCCTCTCCCGCATGGGCCGCTTGATCGCAGGCCTCGCCAATGCCGCCATCGACAAGGCGGAAGGCAGCAACAAGATCGTGATCGTCGAACAGGCGCTCCGCGAAATCGACGCGGCCGCCGAAGAGGCTCGGGTCGATATCGGCCAGGCGCGCGCCGAGGAATATCGCATCCTCAGCCGCCGCGACGAAATCGGCGCCGATCTCGAGAAACTGGACGAAAAAATCCGGACCGCGATCTCCGCCGCCCGCGAGGACCTTGCCAAGGCCGGTGTCGCGCGCCAGATCGATCTGGAATCGCAACTTGCCGCGCTGGACAAGGCTCTGGCCGGCGCCCGCACCGATCTCGAAGAGGGCCAGCAGGCGCTGCAGGCGGTGCTTGCCACCCGCCGCGAAGCCGAAGCGCGGCTTGCCGATCTCAAGCGCAGCATCGCCCAGTTCCCCGAGAGCAAAGCGCCCGGCCTGGCAAAAGCGAGCCCCGTGGAAGGTGCCGCCCGTGCCGCCGCCGCCGTCTCCCGCGCAACGGGCGTTCCGGGCGGAGAACACAGCAACAGTGCCGTACTGGACGAGCTCGACCGCCTGCATCGCGACAGGGCCATCGAGGCGCGCTTGGCTGAGTTCAAGGCAAAGCAGCACTGACGCCCATGCAGTTCTTCCTCGCTCCAGAATCCCTGCCATTCGCGATTGCAGCGGTGATGCTGACCGCCTTCACCGGCATAGAGATCCTCTGCCTGCTGCTCGGTTTTTCGCTGGGCGAGGCGATCGACAAGGCCTGGCTGGACGACCACAACGCGCTGGGCGGCCTGATGTCCTGGTTCAATGTCGGTGGCGTGCCGCTGCTTGTTCTGCTGATGCTTTTCCTCGGCCTCTTCGCTATGACCGGTTTTGTCATTCAGGCGGTGGCAGGAGCCTTGTGGGTGCCGTTGCCGGCGCTTGCAGCAGCCCTGCCGGCGCTTGCGCTCTCGTTCCCCGCCGTCCGCACGTCGAGCCGGTGGGTGGCGAAGATCGTCCCGCGTGACGAAAGCTATGTCGTCGATCTCGGCGATTTCGTCGGCCGCAGCGGCGAAGTCACGGTCGGTCCGCTGGACCAGGGCCTGCCGGGACGCATCCGCCTGAAGGATCGCCACGGCAACTGGCATGTGCTGCGCGCACGGGCCGCCCGTAACGAGCAACCGATCGCCATCGGCGCACAGGTCCTCGTCGTCGATCGCGTTTCCGACATTTTCATTGCGATATCCGCGCCGTCAGACCTTTTGACGCCGCCCAATCCTTAATTCTCCCCGATCCTTCATCCTCACGGAGCAACCATGTTTTACGAACTCTTGGTGCCGGCCGGCATCGGCATTGTCCTGATCCTCGGCATCGGCTTTGTTCTTGCATCGCTCTATACCCGCTCGAGCCGCGACGAAGCCTATGTGCGCACCGGCCTCGGCGGCCAGAAGGTGGTCCTCGACGGAGGCTCCATCGTGCTTCCGATCTTCCACTCGATCGCCCGCGTCAACCTGAAGACGCTTCGCCTCGAGGTTCGCCGCGGCGAGGGCGACGCGCTGATCACCAAGGATCGTATGCGCGTGGATATCGGCGCGGAATTCTATGTCCGCGTGAAGCCCGATGCCTCCTCGATCGCGCTTGCGGCCCAGACGCTTGGCGACCGCACCAATGATGCGGAGCAGTTGCGCGTGCTGATCGAGGCGAAGTTCGTCGACGGTCTGCGCTCCGTCGCCGCCACCATGAGCCTCGACGCGCTGCAGGAACAGCGCATGGATTTCGTCAAGGCGGTGCAGGAGGCGGTCGGTGCCGACCTGCAATCGAACGGTCTCGAACTCGAATCCGTTTCGCTCACCCGTCTCGACCAGACGGATATCAAGCATTTCAATGCCAACAACTTCTTCGACGCCCATGGTCTTGCGGCGCTGACCCGCATCACCGAGGGCCGCAAGAAAGAGCGCAACGAGATCGTGCGCGACACCGAAGTCGCCATCGCTCAGAAAGACCTGGAAGCCCGTCAGCAATCGCTGACCATCGAGCGCACCAAGCGCGAGGCGGAACTGAACCAGGAACGCGACATCGCCAACAAATCGGCCGCCACGCGCGCCGAAACCGCGCAGCAGGAACAGGCGGCCAAGCGCGCCGAGGAAGAGGCCCGCATCGCCGCCGAACAGGCGATCGCTGAACGCGAAGCGCTCGCCAAGCAAGCGCGTGAAAGCGCCAACATCGATGCCACCCGCGCCGTGCAGCAGCGCGACACGGAAGCCAAGCGCGACCTGCAGATCGTTTCCCAGGAAAGCGCCATTGCCGTCGCCAACAAGAGCCGAGAGGAATCGGAAGCCAAGGCCAAGGCTGAAACCGCCCGTGCGCTGGCGATTGCCGCGGAAGAAAAGGTAGAAACCGCAAAGGCCGTGGAAATCGCCGAACGTGAACGCCAGATCGCCGTCATCGACGCGCGCAAGAATGCCGAAACTGAAGCAACGGCCGTGACCGTCGGCGCCGAAGCCGAAAAGCAGGCGGCCCTCGACCAGGCCGATGCGATCAAGACGCTTGCCACCGCCGAGGCCGACGCCGCGATCATCAAGGCCAAGGGCGTGCTCGAAACCGGCAAGGCCGCAGCGGAAAGCGAAGCGCTGCTCAACGAAGCCCGCAACAAGCTGAGTTCTGCGATCATCGAGTTCGAAATCCTGCGCGAACGCATCCGCATCATTCCCGAAGCGCTGGCCGAGGCGGTCAAGCCGATCGAGAAGATCTCCGACATCCGCATCTTCGACACCGGCGGCCTGCTGGGACGCGGAGCCAGCGGCGAAGGCACCACCAACGGAATCGGACTCGGCGACGGCCTGGCGGGTCAATTGCTCGCCTACCAGGCCAATAAACCGGTGCTCGATCAACTCTTGAAGGAAGCCGGCTTCAACGGCGAAAACGCCATTTCGTCGCTCCTCGGCGACCTGCAGGCCGCTCCAACGCCCGCGGAGAAATCACCGAAGAAGTGATGCAGGACGGATCCGATCCTTGGCCTTGCGAGGGGCCGGGGATCAAACGTCGTGCAAGACCGCCCCCCCAAAGTGGGGCTGCCCCGTGACATCATACTGTGGCGAGATAAAAGAAGAGTCTGGCGGAGAGGGGGGGATTCGAACCCCCGATAGGCTTGCACCTATGCCGCATTTCGAGTGCGGTGCATTCAACCACTCTGCCACCTCTCCGCATAACTGGTTGGCGCTCGGTGAGCGCGGTCGGGTTCATAGCGGCAGATTCGGGTGCTGGCAAGTGCCTGTTTGAAGAATATGTAACGGCCCTGTTGCTTTCGCCTTGACACACACGCGCGATTCCCGTAATCCGCGCAATGAAGTGGTGTGGCCTGGCTGCTCCGCATCGGGTGTGATTTGCGCCCTTTCACTGGTGGAAACCTATAAGTCTCCACTTTACCTGTCGACTGACAAAAAGACGGCCTTGTCCTTGGGCAAAGAGCCGGATCGAACATGAAAGGATAAAGAATGTTCGCAGTCATCAAGACCGGCGGTAAGCAGTACCGCGTGGCCGCCAACGACGTCCTCACCATCGAAAAGCTGGAAGGCGTTGCAGGCGACAAGATCGAATTCACCGAGATCCTGATGGTCGGCGTCGGCGCCGATGCAACCATCGGTGCTCCGTTTGTCGAAGGCGCCGTTGTCAGCGCTGAAGTTGTGGAACAGGGCCGCGCCAAGAAGGTCATCGCCTTCAAGAAGCGTCGCCGCCAGAACTCCAAGCGCTCGCGCGGTCACCGCCAGCACCAGACGACCGTCCGCATCCTGGACATCGCTGCTGCCGGTGGCAAGGCGAAGAAGGCTTCGAAGAAGACCGAAGCTGCCGCCGAAGCCGCTGCAAACTGAGTTCCTGGATCTAAGGTTTAAAGGAGAACACCAATGGCACACAAAAAAGCTGGCGGTTCGTCGCGTAACGGTCGCGATTCTGAGTCCAAGCGCCTTGGCGTGAAGAAGTTCGGCGGCGAAAACGTCGTTGCAGGCAACATCATCGTGCGCCAGCGCGGCACGAAGTGGCATCCGGGCGCCAATGTCGGCCTCGGTAAGGACCACACGATTTTTGCACTTACGGCCGGCAACGTGGACTTCCGTACGAAGGCCAATGGCCGCGTGTACGTGTCTGTAATGCCGAAAGCCGAAGCAGCGGAATAAGCCGGTAGCGCTCTAAAACAGCCGGCGTCTCATCGACCCGGCTGACGCACCTGATGGTTCCAGGCCAGACTTGAAAAGGGGAGATGGGGCAAGACCCAACTCCCCTTTTTCGTTTCTGGAGGAAACCATGCAAACCGAGTTGTTGAGGGAAGACCAATCCCGGTCTCCCGAGCAGAGGCTGAGGCCCCAACGGTCAAGGACCGATTGCCCGATATTGTTGTCACCCAGGCTCGTTCTGCGCGCCCCTCATGAAGACGATATCGACGCCCTTGCCCATCTTGCCAACAATGCCAATGTCGCGACCATGGTCTCGCGCATGCCGCACCCGTACACGACGGCCGATGCCGCCGACTTCGTGCGACGCGCGAAAGCCGGCACGATTGGCAAGTGCGTCTACGCGATTACCAAGGCGGACAACGGCGCATTTCTCGGTTGCTGCGGTATCGAGCCGCATCCGGACGGCAAGACGGCGGAACTCGGCTACTGGCTGGGCGAGCCTTACTGGAACCAGGGTTTTGCCACCGAGGCCGCCCAGGTCCTGACCGACATGGCCTTCCGCACCCGCGACATCGACCAGATCGATGCGCGCTGCCGGGTCATGAATCTGGCGTCCCGCCGGGTCATCCAGAAGTGCGGCTTCCAGTTCCAGGGCAGCGGCATGGTCGGCAGCCTGGCGCTCGGCGGCTCGATCGCCGTCGAGTGGTACCGGCTCGACCGCAAGACCTGGGTCTCCTTGAGAAGCTGGGGAGGCATGCGATGAACGCGCTCGTTTCCGAACGCCAGCGGCTCGTCGCCCGCCCCGGTCCGGGCCCCTGCCCGGTCATCGAGACGAAGCGCCTCATCCTGCGCCCGCACCGGCGAGATGACGCCGAGGCGATCGCCCAGTCGCTCGGCGATTTCCAGGTGGCGCGCATGCTGGCGCGCGTGCCGGCGCCTTACGATCTGCAGGATGCGCTCGACTGGTTGACCGCGCAGACCTCGGGGCTGACGCCCGACTGGACCTTCGCCGTCACCACGGGCGACGACGTGCATATCGGCTGTGTCGGCATCGAGCTCCGGCACGGCCAATGGCATGTCGGCTACTGGCTAAACCGGTTCTACTGGGGCAAGGGCTTTGCCTCCGAAGCGACCTATGCGGCGGTCGAACGCTTCTTGCGCCGCATGCCGGAAACGACGCTGCATTCGGGCGTCTTTGCCGACAATCCGAGCTCGCTGAAGGTGCAGGAGAAGATCGGGTTCCAGATCACCGGCTGCAGCCAGGTCTACGCACTCGCCCGCAATGCCATGGTCGCGCATATCGAAACGCGGCTGACCGCTGCCGATCTGCGTCGACCACATTGAAAGACACCCCCGCGAAGCTCACTTCGCGGGGGATTTATCATGCGAGCGTGAAGCCGACAGGCAGGTGGTCGGAGCCCTTGGCGTCATAGTCAATCCAGGCGTCCGTCAGCCGCGAAACAAGGCCGGCGCTCAGGAAACAATAGTCGAGATGCATGCGTCTTTCGGGGTTTTCGGGATGAATCCAGCTGTAGCTTTCCGGCGTCAGCCGACCGAGATGGGCGAGCGCATCGACCGGGTTCTCGAGCCGCAGCGAGCGACCGTAGTAGGCGTCGCGCGAACCGACCATGGTGTTGTATTCCGGCGTCTCGGGCTCCATGTTGAAATCGCCCATGACGACGAAGTCTTCCGGATGCGGCGGCTCGGCCAGGCCGAAATCGGCCGCCCCGGTGATTGCGCCGCCTTCGAGCGGATAGCCGAGCAGCCGGTCCTTGAGATAGCGGATCTGGGCGATGCGCTCTGCCGGCAGCACATGGTCGAGATGTACGGAATAGACCCGGAGCGGACCGCCGGGCGTCGCGATCAACGCTTCGGTCGCACCGCGCTGCAGGTTCATCGGGCTGATCGTGCGGGTGCGCGGCAGGGGGATCGGCCGCGTCGAAAGGATCGGCCAGCGCGACAGGATCATGTTGCCGAATTGAAAGCGGCGGCTGACGGCCCGCCCGTCTTCGATCGCCGAGCCGATGTCGATGTCGCAAGGCGCGTGAAAGACCGCGAAATGACCCGGGAACAGCTTTCCGAAGCGAGCGACGAGATCGACGTGATCGTTGCGGTGGAAGCCGCGCGTCACTTCCTGCAGCGCGATGATATCGGCGTCCCCGATCGAGGCCGCGATCCTTTCGGGATCGAAGCGGCCGTCGAGACCGATGCCGTATTGGATGTTGTAGCTGACAAACCGCACGATATTCTTTGACCTCCGAATAAACCGCCTATATCGATGGCGGCAAAATAAAGCGGGATGAGGAAAAGTGTATGCGGTTTTCCGCCCGCATCCCGCTCTCACCATGAACTAAGACCGCGCACCTTTACCGAACAGATGGCAGCCCAATGAAATTTCTCGACGAAACGAAAGTCTATATCCGCTCCGGCGACGGCGGCGCAGGCGCCGTCTCGTTCCGGCGCGAGAAGTTCATCGAATTCGGCGGACCGGACGGCGGCGATGGCGGTCGCGGCGGCGACGTCTGGGTGGAGGCCGTCAACGGTCTCAACACGCTGATCGACTTCCGCTACCAGCAGCACTTCAAGGCCAAGACCGGCCAGCATGGCATGGGCCGCAACCGCACCGGCGCCGGCGGCGACGACGTGACGCTGAAGGTACCGGTCGGCACGCAGATCTTCGAGGAAGACAACGAGACCCTGATCGTCGACATGGTGGCCGAGGGCCAGCGCTACCGGCTAGCCGCCGGCGGCAATGGCGGCTTCGGCAACGCGCATTTCAAGTCGTCCACCAATCAGGCGCCGAACTGGGCCAATCCGGGCCTCGAAGGCGACGAGAAGACCCTCTGGCTGCGGCTGAAGCTGATCGCCGACGCCGGCCTCGTCGGCCTGCCGAATGCCGGCAAGTCGACCTTCCTCGCCGCCTGCACCCGCGCGCGTCCGAAGATCGCCAACTATCCCTTCACGACGCTGCATCCCAATCTCGGCGTCGCCACCATCGACGGCAACGAGTTCATCATCGCCGACATCCCGGGCCTGATCGAAGGGGCGCATGAAGGCGTCGGCATCGGCGACCGCTTCCTCGGCCATGTCGAGCGCACCCGCGTGCTGCTGCACCTGGTTTCGGCCCAGGAAGAAGATGTCGCCAAGGCCTACAGGACGGTGAAACACGAGCTCGAAGCCTATGGCGGCGGCCTTGAGGACAAGCCGCAGATCGTGGCGCTGTCGCAGATCGACGTGCTGGACGAGGACGAGTTGAAGGCAAAGAGCAAGGCTCTGGCGAAGGCCTGCGGCTCGCCGCCGCTCTTGCTCTCCGCCGCCGTCGGCAAGGGCATGACCGAAGCGCTGAGGGCCCTTCGTGGCGTCATCGTCGCTGCGAAGGCAGGCGAAGAGTCCGGCGAGGAGAACGTCTGAGATGACCAAGACCCGCAAGCCGCTCCTGAAGTATCGCCGGGTCGTCATCAAGATTGGCTCGGCACTCCTCGTCGATCGCGCGACAGGGCTGAAGAAATCCTGGCTCGACGCGATGTGCGCCGATATCGCCGGCCTCAAGGCCAAAGGCGTCGAGGTGCTGGTCGTTTCGTCAGGCGCAATCGCGCTCGGTCGCACGGTGCTGAAGCTGCCGTCCGGCGCGCTGAAGCTGGAAGAAAGCCAGGCGGCCGCCGCCGTCGGCCAGATCGCGCTGGCGCGCGCCTGGTCGGAGAGCCTTTCGACCGACGCCATCGTTGCCGGCCAGGTGCTGCTGACCCTCGGCGATACCGAGGAGCGCCGCCGCTATCTCAATGCCCGCGCAACGATCAACCAGTTGCTGAAGCTCGGTGCCGTGCCGATCATCAACGAGAACGACACCGTGGCAACCACGGAAATCCGCTATGGCGACAATGATCGCCTCGCCGCCCGCGTCGCCACCATGGTCGGCGCCGACCTGCTGGTGCTGCTCTCCGATATCGACGGGCTCTACACCGCCCCGCCGCATCTCGACCCGAACGCCCGCTTCCTGGAAACGATCGCCGAGATCACGCCCGAAATCGAAGCGATGGCCGGCGGTGCGGCCTCCGAGCTTTCACGCGGCGGCATGCGCACCAAGATCGATGCCGGCAAGATCGCGACGACCGCGGGCTGCGCCATGATCATCGCTTCCGGCAAGCCGAACCATCCGCTCGCCGCGATCGAGGAAGGCGCCCGCTCCTCCTGGTTTGCCCCGTCCGGTTCGCCGGTGACCGCGCGCAAGACCTGGATCGCCGGGCAATTGCTGCCGGCCGGAACGCTCAGCGTCGACGCCGGCGCCGAAGAGGCGCTGCGCTCGGGCAAGAGCCTGCTGCCGGCCGGTGTCCGCAACGTCACCGGCAGCTTCAGCCGCGGCGACACGATCGCCATTCTTGGCGTATCGGGCCGCGAGATCGCCCGCGGCCTCGCCGGCTACGACGCCGACGAGGCTCGCCAGATCGCCGGCAAGAAATCGGCCGAGATCGCCGCGATCCTCGGCTATGCCGGCCGCGCCGCCATGGTGCACCGCGATGATATGGTGATGACCGGAAAACGCGCCCAAGACGAGGGCAGCCGGAAGGATGAGGTCCATGCTTGACGAGGTGAAGAACAAGGACGACGTCGAAAGCGTCATGCTGGAGATCGGCCGCCGAGCCAAGGCCGCCAGCCGTCCGCTTGCCGTCGCCAGCGCCGAACGCAAGCACGCCGCCTTGATCGCCATGGCCGACGCCATCCTTGCGCGCAAGGACGAGATCCTCGCCGCCAATGCGATCGACCTCGAAAACGCCCGCAAGACCGGCGTCGCCAGTGCCTTCATCGACCGCCTGACGCTCACCGAAGGCCGCATCCGCGACATGGCGAACGGCATTCGCGCGATTGCCGAGTTCAAGGATCCGGTCGGCGACGTGATCGCCGAATGGGACCGGCCGAACGGCTTGCATATCGAGCGCGTGCGCACGCCGCTCGGCGTCATCGGCGTCATCTATGAAAGCCGGCCGAACGTAACCGCCGACGCCGGCGCGCTCTGCCTCAAGGCGGGCAATGCCGTGATCCTGCGCGGCGGCTCCGACAGCTTCCATTCCTCGCGCGCGATCCACGCCTGCCTCGTCGAAGGGCTGAAGGCCGCCGGCCTGCCCGAACACGCCATCCAGATGGTGCCGGTCGCCGATCGCGCCGCCGTCGGCGCCATGCTTTCCGGGCTCGGCGGCACCATCGACGTCATCGTCCCGCGCGGCGGCAAGAGCCTCGTCGCCCGCGTCCAGAGCGAGGCGCGCGTGCCGGTCTTCGCTCATCTCGAGGGCCTCTGCCACATCTATGTCGACGCCTCGGCCGACCTTGCCATGGCGGAAAAGATCGTCGTCAACGCCAAGATGCGTCGCACCGGCATCTGCGGCGCGGCCGAAACGCTGCTGATCGACCGCAACGACGTCGAGCGGCTGGCCAAGCCGCTGCTGAGCGCCCTGCTTGCGGCCGGCTGCGAAGTGCGGGTGTCGGATGAACTCGCAGGGTCTGTCGACGGACTGAAGGCCGCAACCGATGAGGACTGGGCGACGGAGTATCTCGACGCCATCATCTCGGTGAAGCTGGTCGACGGCATTTCCGGCGCCATCGAACACATCTGCACCTGGTCTTCGGCGCATACGGAAGCGGTGATCGCCGAGGATCCTGCGGTGGTCGAACGTTTCTTCTCGGAGATCGATTCCGCGATCCTGCTGCACAACGCCTCGACGCAGTTTGCAGATGGCGGCGAGTTCGGCATGGGCGGCGAGATCGGCATTGCCACCGGCAAGATGCATGCGCGCGGCCCCGTCGGCGTCGAGCAGTTGACATCCTTCAAGTATCGGGTGCGCGGTGCTGGACAGGTCAGGCCCTGAGGTGACGGCGGGCAAGGTGAACGCCCGCTACCTGCGCATGCCCCATGTCGAAAGCGGCATGGTGGTCGGCCTCTTCGGTGGATCCTTCAACCCGCCGCATCAGGGCCATGTGCTGGTGGCCGATACGGCCATCCAGCGGCTCGGGCTCGACCAGCTCTGGTGGATGGTGACGCCCGGCAACCCGCTCAAGGACCACAACGATCTGGCGCCGCTCGCCGACCGCATCGCCATGAGCGAAACGATCGCGCGCAACCCCCGCATCAAGGTGACGGCCTTCGAACAGGCGCTCGGGCAGAGCTATACGGCCCGCACGCTGGAGATCGTGCGCGCCCGCAATCGCGACATTCGCTTCGTCTGGATCATGGGCGCCGATAACCTGAAGAACTTTCACCGCTGGCAGAACTGGCAGAAGATCGCCCGCACCTTCCCGATCGCCGTCATCGACCGGCCGGGTTCGACGCTCGCCTACCTCTCCTCGCGCATGGCCAAGACCTTCGACCAGGCGCGCATCGACGAGGACGACGCACGCCGCCTCGCCTATCACGCAGCTCCCGCCTGGACCTTCATTCACGGACCGCGCTCGTCGATGAGCTCGACCGCGCTTCGGGCTGCGGGCGGAGTATGATTTCCTGGGAATCAGATCTGCTGTCTTGAAACCGCTACGGTTTGATGCCTAAATTCATGGACGGTTCGATCTTTGTTCGAATCGAAAGTGCCTGTTCTGTTCATATGGAAAGGAAAGACCCTGACAACAGCACACGCCAAGGGATATGCGGTTTCCGCATTCCCGCGCAGCACGGGATCGAGCGACGAAGCCGCTGTCCGTGCGCTTCAACTGGTCCTCGAAAGCCTAGAGGACTCGAAGGCAGAAGATATCGTCAGCATCAACATTGCCGGAAAGTCGGCGCTGGGAGACTTCATGGTCGTGGTCTCCGGGCGATCGAACAGGCATGTGATGGCCATTGCCGATCACCTGACGACCGACCTCAAAGACGGGGGCTTTGGCAACGCCCGTGTCGAAGGTCTGGAAGGCGGTGATTGGGTGCTGATCGACACCGGTGATGTGATCGTTCACATTTTCCGGCCGGAGATCCGGGAGTTCTACAACATCGAGAAGATGTGGGCAGCTCCTGAGATCGAGGACGGCACCCTGCATTGAGACCGACCGGGTCGCCGCGCAACTGAATGCCGGACGAGCCGAGTTGCGGTCATGCATGAATTTGAAGGGCTGTCGCCGTCTTGAGCGGCGCTTTCAGCCGGAAGTTTGTTGCGACTGATCGTGACCTTCAGGGCCGTTAACCGGACAAGGCGCGCAACGACGCTGCAAGGCTCCATGAACGCTGCATAGAATTCTCCTTGAATCGACCCGATTTCAGGAACTATGCAGTGCGCGGTGCAGCGCAAGCGAGGACGGAAAAGGTCATGCGTATCGGCTTATTCGCAGTCGGCCGCCTCAAGGCGGGGCCGGAAAAGGATCTCGCGGCCCGCTATCTCGATCGTTTTTCCAAGGCCGGCCCGGCGATCGGCCTCGAGCTTTCCCGTGTCGTCGAAGTCAACGAAAGCCGTGCCTCGAACGCCGACACGCGCAAGCGGGAGGAAGCCTCCCAACTCGAGAAGGCACTCGCCGATGGCAGCCTGCTCGTGCTTCTCGACGAACGCGGCAAGGCGCTGGATTCAGACGGCTTTGCATCGCTGCTCGGCACGTTCCGCGACAGCGGCAAGCGCGACCTGATGATTGCGATCGGCGGCGCCGATGGCCTCGACCCGAGCCTTCACGCCCGCGCCGATGCCGTGCTCAATCTCGGAAAGATGACCTGGCCGCACCAGCTCGTCCGTATCCTGATCGCCGAACAGCTCTACCGCGCCGTCACCATTCTCTCCGGGCACCCGTACCATCGCGTCTAACGCGCGGGTTCTTCGTCCGTACTCCTGGCGCAGCACACGCAGCGATAACGAGAATATGCTTGGTCGCGCGCGCCAAATCAGATTAGGTTTTTTCTTCATATTTTTCGGATGGACGCACGCGAACCGATGACGCGCCGAGGCAGGGCCAGCGTTTTCAGCATGGGAAGAGGCGACGCAGGGCGGCTTGGCCGCAAGGCGGCGACGCTTGCGGTCGCGCTTGCGATCGGCCTGCCGGCAGGCGCCCAGGAAGCCACGCCACCCGGCGCCACGATGGCCGGCCAGGAACAGGGTCCGCCGGATCCTGCCGCCGACCTCACCCTTCGCCGCAACAGCACGCGCAGCGAACTCGACGCACTTTCGAAGACCATTACGCTGTCGCAGGAGCGTGCCAACGCGCTGAGCGAAACCATCGCCGAGATCGACAAGACCAACGAGACGCTGCGCGCCGCAATTGTCGATTCCGCCAAGAAGCGGCAGGGTCTTGAGCAACAGATCGTCGACGGCGAAAGGAAACTGAGTGACCTGCGAACCAAGGAGGATGCTGTCCGCAAGTCGCTGCACGCGCGCCGCGGGGTGCTTGCCGAGGTTCTCGCCGCGCTGCAGCGAATGGGGCGCAACCCGCCGCCGGCGATCCTGGTGACGCCGGAGGACGCGCTGGCCTCGGTGCGAAGCGCGATTCTGCTCGGCGCCGTCGTGCCGGGTCTGCGCAAGGAAACTGAAAACCTGGTGGCGGACCTCAAGGCGCTCTCGGACATCCGCGCCGGCATCGACCGGCAGCGTGAAGAGTTGACCGCAGCGATGACGGCCAATCTCGAAGAAGAGCGCCGCATGTCGATGCTGGTCGCCGAAAAAGAGAAACTACGCCAGTCGAGCGCCAGCGAACTTGCCGCCGAACAGCGCAAGGCGCAGGAACTTGCCGCCCAGGCCACCAATCTTCAAGGTCTGATCGGCTCGCTCGAAAGCCAGATCGCCTCCGTTCGCGACGCCGCGGAAGCGGCCCGCGCGCAGGAGGAAGAGCGCCGGCGCATGAGCGAGGCCGAGCGCGAGGCGGCGCGTGAATTGGCTCGCAATGCCGTGCCCGACAAAAACCGCATTACCCCCGCATATGTGTTTTCGGAGCTGAGGAACAAGCTTGCCTATCCGGCTGCGGGATCGCTGTTGCGCAAATTCGGCGATGCAGATGGCACGGGGCACTCCCTGCAAGGGATCATGTTGGAAACCAATCCGGGCGCGCTGGTGACTGCGCCGTCAGATGGCTGGATCGTCTATGCAGGCAATTTCCGCAGTTATGGGCAGATGATCATTCTCAACCCGGGCGACGGCTATCACGTCGTGCTGTCGGGGATGGAGAGGGTGGGCGTACAGCCCGGGCAGTTCGTCGTGGCCGGTGAACCATTGGCGACGATGGGCGCAAAAAGAGTGGCGAGCGCTGCGGCCTTGGCGCTGGAAACAGACCGGCCGACGCTTTACATTGAATTCCGGAAAGACGGGAAACCGGTTGATTCCCGACCGTGGTGGACCGCAGCAGAGGTTGGAAAGGCGCGAAATGATACGTAGGGCTTCACTTGTTCTGGTCGGGGCGCTGATGGGCGCGACCGCGATGGGCGTGGTTTATTCGGCTGTCGTTCCGGCTGTCGCGGCCAACACCTCGACCTATCGCGAACTGGCAATTTTCGGCGACGTCTTCGAGCGCGTACGCGCGCAGTACGTGACGCCGCCGCAGGACGACAAGCTGATCGAGAATGCCATCAACGGCATGCTCTCCTCGCTCGATCCGCATTCCAGCTACATGAACTCGGCCGATGCCGAGGACATGCGCACCCAGACCCGCGGTGAGTTCGGCGGCCTCGGCATCGAAGTCACCATGGAGGACGATCTCGTCAAGGTCACGAGCCCGATCGACGACACGCCGGCCGCACGCGCCGGTGTGCTTGCCGGCGACTTCATCTCGAAGATCGACGGCCAGGACGTTCGCGGCCTGAAGCTTGAAGACGCCGTGGAGAAGATGCGCGGCGCGGTCGGTACGCCCATCAAGCTGACCATCCTGCGCAAGGGCGCGGAAAAGCCGATCGAACTGACGATCGTGCGCGACGTCATCGCCGTTCGCGCCGTCAAGTTCCGCACCGAAGGCGACGTCGGCTATCTGCGTGTCATCTCCTTCACCGAGAAGACCTTTGACGACCTGAAGAAGGGCATCGAGAAGATCAAGGCCGAAGTGCCGGCCGACAAGCTCAAGGGCTACGTCCTCGACCTGCGTCTCAACCCGGGCGGTCTGCTCGACCAGGCGATCAACGTCTCCGACGCCTTCCTGGAGCGTGGCGAGGTCGTTTCGACCCGCGGCCGCAACCCGGACGAGACCCGCCGCTTCAACGCGACGCCCGGCGACTTGACCGATGGCAAGCCGGTCATCGTGCTCGTCAACGGCGGTTCGGCCTCCGCGTCGGAAATCGTCGCCGGTGCCCTGCAGGACCTGAAGCGCGCGACCGTGCTCGGTACCCGCTCCTTCGGCAAGGGTTCGGTCCAGACGATCATCCCGCTCGGCGAAGCCGGTGCCTTGCGTCTGACGACGGCGCTCTACTACACGCCATCAGGCAAATCGATCCAGGGCACGGGCATCTCGCCCGACATCAAGGTCGAACAGCCGCTGCCGCCGGAACTGCTCGGTAAGGTCGAGGCCCAGGGCGAGTCCGACCTGCGCGGCCACATCCAGGGCCAGAGCGAGACCGAAGAAGGATCGGGCTCGGTCGCCTATGTGCCGCCGGAGACGAAGGACGACCTGCAGCTCAACTACGCGCTCGACCTCTTGCGCGGCAAGAAGACGGATCCGGCCTTCCCGGCCAATCCGGAACAGGCTCAGCTCAAGAAGTAAGCCTGCGAGCATGGAATGAGAGCGCCGCGTGTTCGAACGAACACGCGGCGCTCTGCATTTCAGCCGAGCGCATCCGCTCCGCCGGAAGCAGACTCACTGGTCAACGCGACACAGCTAAATTATAGGGGTAAGGACGCTGCCGCGGCCGCTGATTCTCAGGCACCGGTGCGCTCGGAGAGGAATTGCGAAGCGTCTCAACGCCGCCTTGCTCTAGAGCGCCGCACGTCCTGTCAGACGCGCAAAGCCGCTGCAGCGCCTTGAATTGCTGCATGTTTGTCCTTTGATCGACCATGATCAAAGCAGGCATGCAGGAGCGGCAACATCGCACAGATCGACCGAGGCTCCGTTTGGGAACTGATCTCAATGCCCCCCTGGGCCAGAACCGGCGGGTGAAGCCAGCGGCGAGGCGCGATCCCCGACGGATGCTCGGGCTCTCTTTTCTTGGTATTTGTATTGCGTCGATTGTCGGACTGTCGCTATGGGGCACGCTTGCGCCGGACGGACTGAAGCGGGGCCAGCCTGAAACGGCAGCAACCGAGAGCGCCAAGGGCGCCGCCGAGAAGCCAGCGAAAGCGGCAAATGGCCAGTCCGGTGCGGGCGGAACGATGGAGCCAGGGACCGCCTATTCCGGCGCCGACGTCGAACACACGCTCACCGATGACGGCTCTACCGTTACCAAGTTTTCACCGCGCAGCCGCGACGGCAAGGGCCCGGCCCTGATCAATGTCGGTCCGATCCGCGGCCAGGATCCGCGGATGGCGGCCATACCCAACGACGATCTCCTGGAAGACAGCCCAGCCGGACGTTTGCCGATCATCGGTCCGGACGGTCTGCGCTCCATGGATCAATATGCACGGCCCTGGTCCGGCGCGCGCGGCACGCGCATCGCGCTGGTCGTCGGCGGCCTCGGCCTCAGCCAGACCGGCACCCAGAAGGCGATCCGCGACCTGCCGGCCGAAGTGACGCTGGGCTTTGCCACGGCCGGAAACAGCCTGCAGCGCTGGATGCAGGAGGCGCGCCGAAGCGGCCATGAGATCCTGCTGCAGATACCGATGGAGCCCTTCGACTATCCGGCGAACGATCCTGGGCCCAACGCGTTGCGCGTCGGCCTCGGCGCCAAGAAGAACCTGATGGAGCTGCACCGGAACCTCGCCGAGATCACCAATTACACCGGCATCATGAACTATCTCGGTGGTCGCTTCCTGTCGGACGCCGACGCGCTGGAACCGGTGATGCGCGATCTCGGCAAGCGCGGCCTGCTGTTCCTCGACGACGGAACGTCGGCGCAATCGCTCTCGGGCAAGCTCGCCGATGCCTTCGACGTACCGCACGGCTTTGCCGACCTGACGCTCGACACGGAGCTCAGCCGCAGCGCGATCCTGAAGAAGCTTGACGAACTGGAGCGGATTGCGCGCCGCAATGGCACCGCCATCGGCGTCGCTTCCGCCTTCGACGAAAGCGTCGGTGCGATTGCCTCCTGGATCGGCGAGGCACAGGGACGCGGTATCGAGATCGTCGGCGTTTCCGCGCTCGTCAAGGATCCGCAACAGAACTAGCTTACAGCCATCCGACAGAATGATTTGCGATTGAAAAGAAGAGGCAGCCGATGAGCAAGGAAAAGGGCAAGAAACTCAGAGCGGAGGACCTTCCCTATCGCCCCTGTGTCGGAGTCATGGTGCTGAACCGCGCAGGCCTCGTCTGGGCCGGGCACCGGATCGCCGTCGGCAATTCCGAATATGACGGCTCGCCGCAGCGCTGGCAGATGCCGCAGGGCGGCATCGACAAGAACGAGGATCCGTTGAAGGCCGCCTATCGCGAGCTCTACGAAGAAACCGGCATGAAGACAGTCTCGCTGCTCGCGGAAGCGCCTGACTGGATCAACTACGATTTGCCAGAGCATCTGATCGGCATCGGCCTCAAGGGCAAGTATCGCGGCCAGACGCAGCGCTGGTATGCCTTTCGCTTCGAGGGCGAGGAGGACGAAATCGCCATCAACCCGCCGCCGGGCGGACACGATCCGGAGTTCGACGCCTGGGAGTGGAAGCCGATGCGCGAACTGCCGGAACTGATCGTGCCGTTCAAGCGCAAGGTCTATGAGGAGGTCGTCACCGCATTCGCGCATCTCGCGCCCTGAAGGACGTCGCGCAAGAGTGCGCAGCGGTTTTGCGGAAGCGAGGGAATATCAAGAACTTGAAGCGCGAGCGGCAAGTCTGAAGGATCGCGACGCGCTTAAGACAATTCCGGGAAAAGCGTGAAGCGGTTTTGCGTTCGGAATTGCGTAATTTCAAAGGACCCAAGCGAGAGTTCGTCTCTCACAGACGAAAAAGGCCGGCGATGTCGCCGGCCTTTGCCTTTGGAAAGCTGCGCCGAACTCAGTCGGCTTCGGCCTCGTTGGCCGGTGCCGCATTGAGCTGGCCGTATCTTTCTTCGCCGATCTTGTCGAGCAGATCGAGCTGGGTTTCCAGGAAGTCGATGTGGCCCTCTTCGTCGGCGAGCAGTTCTTCGAAGAGCTTCATGGAGACATAGTCCCCGGCGGCGTGACAGATGTCGCGTGATTTCTTGTAGGCGGTGCGGGCGTCGTATTCGCCGGCGAGGTCAGCCTTCAGCACTTCCTTGACGTTCTGGCCGATGCGTAGCGGCGCAACCGTCTGCAGGTTGGGGTGGCCTTCAAGGAAGATGATGCGCGCGACGAGCTTGTCGGCATGCTGCATCTCCTCGATGGATTCCGCGCGCTCCTTCTTGGCGAGAAGCGTGTAACCCCAGTCTTCGAGGAGGCGGTAATGCAGCCAGTATTGGTTGACGGCACCGAGTTCGAGATAAAGCGCTTCGTTAAGCTGCTCGATGACCTTTTTGTCGCCTTTCAATGTCCGCCCTCCGGTTCTCTTCGTGGAATTGTCTGAGGCGGGTCATGAAATCAAATATCTCGGCGTCCGTCGAGTCGCGGTGCGCGTGATATTGCTCGGTGGTGCGGATGATGATGTCGACGACATTCGGGAAGCAGCCGCAGCAACGGCCGCGTTTTTCCATCGCGTGATAGACTTTCGCCGGCACGATCAGCTGCCAACAGTCCTCGTCGAGGAGGCCGACAATCGTGTCTTCGATCTCTTTTTCCGTGATGAAATTGCAGCTGCAAACCAGCATTTCGTCTCGCCTGTCGTACGCAACGCCCTGTGTCAGCGCTTAAAGCAAAACAGGACATTTAGTGTCAACTAAAAACTCCGCGAGCGGAAGTTGCAGGTCGATTAGAACGACTCTAAACTTGATAAAAAGCTTCGTCTTTTCAAAATTTTAGAGAAATATGAACGACTATTCTTGCAGACCTTAAGTCGATCTTGCCGCACGCCGACTGCGACATTTTTACACACTATCAGACCGCTTTCGTCGAGCGCGCCGACTGTAGCCTTTGCCGAATGGTGATGCGGACCGTCCCGATCCGCGCGTCAGATGACCTGCCCATTTTATCGGAAAGCCCATCCGGCTGCCCTGTGCGGCGGCCGGGATCCGAGCCCTGTCCTCAATGGAAATTGCGCCCCTTCGGCATCACGTCCGCCACCTCGGCCGTCGTCTGCTCCGGACTGCTGCCGGAACGCCGCGCCCTCGCCAAGCGTAGATCGCCCTGCGCTTTCTTCTCGCGCGCGTCGCCGGTCGGTCTCAGCGTTTCATCGGCACGGTCGTTCGCGCCGAACCGTCTCACCTCTGCACGCAGCAATCCCAGCATCGGCGTGATGTCCTCGATGTGTTCGGCGACCACATGGATGACGCTGCTTTCGCGCTGCAGCCGGCCGCGGATCTTGACGAGGCGCGCCCCCATGACCACCGGCCGATAGGTCGCGAACACCTTCGGCCAGACGATCGCATTGGCGACGCCGGTCTCGTCCTCGATCGTCATGAAGATCACGCCCTTGGCGGAGCCCGGGCGCTGGCGGACGAGCACCAGCCCGGCGACCGTTATCCGCCGTCCGACCGGGGCCGTCGCAAGCGTGCGGCTGGTGACGATGCCCTGCTCGGAAAGCGCCGCCCGCAGGAAGGAGACCGGATGCGCCTTGAGCGAGAAGGAGAGATAGCGATAGTCGTTGATGACCTGCTCGCCCGGCAGCATCTCCGGCAGGATCATCGCCGGCTCCGGCCGCAACTCTTCCCTCGCCGCCCGGTCGAAGAGCGGCAGCCGTTCGGCGGCACTCTTTTCGTCCAAGGCCTTTACCGCCCAGAGCGCCTTGCGCCGATCGAGCCCGATCGAGCGGAAGGCATCCGCGTCCGCAAGCCTTTCGAGCGCGGAACGGGAGAGGCCGGAGCGCAGCCAGAGATCGCGGACTGTCCGGTAGCCGGCGCCGCGGTTGGCAACGAGCTTATCCTCCATCTCCTTTTGGTTCAGGCCCTTGATCGAGTTGAAGCCGAGGCGCATGGCCTTGTCCGTCTTGATCACGTCCTCCATCTCGCGATGGCGCGGCTCTATGGCGCCGCGATTGAGGCTTCCTTCTTCAAGATCGGCATCCCAGACCGAATGGTTGATATCGACGGGCCGTACCCGGACACCATGCTCCCTTGCATCGCGCACCAATTGCCCGGGCGCATAGAACCCCATCGGCTGCGAGTTCAGGAGCGCCGCGCAGAAGACATCGGGATAATAGGTCTTGAGCCAGGAGGAGACATAGACCAGAAGCGCGAAGGACGCGGCATGGCTCTCGGGAAAACCATATTCGCCGAAACCTTCGATCTGCTTGAAACAACGCTCGGCAAAATCCCTGTCATAGCCATTCTTGACCATGCCTTCGATCATCTTCTCGTGGAAGGTATGGATGGTGCCGGTGCGCTTGAAGGTCGCCATGGCGCGCCGTAGCCGGTCAGCCTCGCTCGGCGAGAAGCCGGCGGCCGTGATGGCGATCTGCATCGCCTGCTCCTGGAACAAAGGCACGCCGAGCGTTCGCTCCAGAACCACCTTTAGTTCGGGGCTCGGATATTCGATGGGAATCTTCAAAGCATGCTGTTCCCGTCGCTTCAGATAGGGATGCACCATGTTGCCCTGGATCGGCCCGGGCCGGACGATCGCCACCTCGATGACGAGATCATAGAAGACGCGCGGTTTCAGCCGCGGCAGCATGCTCATCTGTGCCCGGCTTTCGATCTGGAAGACACCGATCGTATCGGCCCGGCAGATCATGTCGTAGACGTCCTTCTGGTCGTCCTTGAAGAGCTGATGCAGCGTTCTCTTCTCGCCGTAATGCCGGTCGAGCAGCGCGAAGGCCCGGGCAATGCAGGTGAGCATGCCGAGCGCCAGCACGTCGATCTTCAGGATCTTCAGCGTGTCGAGGTCGTCCTTGTCCCACTCGATCATGTAGCGATCGGGCATTGCCGTGTTCATGATCGGCACCACCTCGTCGAGCCGGTCGCGGGTGATGACGAACCCACCGACATGCTGGGAGAGATGGCGCGGGAAGCTCATCAGTTCGGTGGCATAATCGAGCACCTTCACCGTCGTCGAGTCCTTCGTATCGAGACCGGCAGCCTGCGCCTCACGCTCGGAAAGATCGGCGACCGACCAGCCCCAGACCGAGCCGGCGAGCGCCGACTGCACGTCCTCGGAAAAGCCGAAAGCCTTGGCGGTCTCGCGGCCGGCCGAGCGCGCCCGATAGCTGATGACGGCGGCCGTCAGCCCCGCATGTTCCTTGCCGTAGGTGCGGTAGATGTGCTGGATCACCTCTTCCCGCTTCTCATGCTCGAAATCGACGTCGATGTCCGGCGGCTCGTCACGCTCGGTCGAAAGGAAGCGATCGAAGAGCAGGGTGGTCTCACATGGATCGACCTCGGTAATGCCCAGGCAATAGCAGACGGTGGAGTTTGCCGCCGACCCGCGGCCCTGACACAGGATAGGAACGCTGCGCGCAAACTGCATGATATTGCGCACCGTCAGGAAATAGGGCTCGTAGCGTTTGCCCGCGATCAGCTCGAGCTCGTACTCGATCTGCGTTGAAACCTTCTCCGGAATACCTTCAGGATACCGCTCGCGCGCGCCCTCCATCGTCAGCCGCCGCAAGGTCTCAGTCGGCGTCTCGCCCGGAATGCTCTCGTCCGGATATTGATATTCGAGTTCAGACAGCGAGAACTTCAATCTCCCAAAGAAATGCCCGGTATTGGCGATCGCTTCCGGGTAGTCGCGGAAGATGCGCGTCATTTCCTCAGGTGTCTTCAGATGCCGTTCGGCATTGGCATGCAGCCGGTAGCCGGCCGTGGCAATGGTCACATGCTCACGGATGGCGGTGACGACATCGGCGAGCGGCCGCCGGGCGGCGGCATGGAACAGCGGACTGTTGGTGGCGACGGGCTTCACCGCCGCATGGCGGGCGATGGTCGCAAGTCCGGCAAAGGCAAGCTGGTCGAAGCCGTCATAACGCGGCACCAGCGCCAGATAGAGCCGATCGGCAAAATGCGGTTTCAGCCGCTTGAGGAAATCGGCAAGCAGGGTTGCCTCCGGCGCGCCGATCACCGGATCGGGCAGCACGGCAAGCAAGAGGTCCTCGCCCCATTCGACGAGATCGGCTTCGTAGAGTGTGCAGGTGCCCTTTTTGGCGCGCAGGTTTCCGGCGCTCAGCATCCGGCAGAGATTGCCCCAGCCGCGGCGATTTAAGGGATAGGCAAGCACGTCAGGCAGATCTTCGGCAAAGGAGAGCCGCGCACCGGGCTGGAAGGCATATTTCTCCACCTTGGCCTGCGCATGAGCGCGCACCACGCCTGCCACCGTATTGCGGTCGGCAATACCAAGGCCACCAATGCCGAGGCGGCTTGCCGCAACGACCATCTCGCCCGGATGGGAGGCGCCTTCGAGGAAGGAGAAATTCGACCAGGCGCCGATCTCGAAATAGGGAATGGCACCGCTCATGCGAAGACTCCATGCATGAACCAGCGGGGCGGGGTGGCAGCCCCGTAATGGCCCTCGCGAAACAGCCAGAACCGCCGGCCGCGCTCATCTTCCACCCGGAAATAGTCGCGCTCCATCGCCGGCTCGCCATCGAGCCACCATTCGCCGGCAATCCGTTCCGGTCCTTCGGCGCGCGCGATGCGATGCAACGTGCGGCGCCAGCGGAAGCTTCTCGGCGGCCCCTCCGGCACCTCGGCCACGGCCTCCACCGGCTCGGGGCTTGGAAAGAGCCGCTGTGGCCGGGCCGCAGCGGCAAGCAGGGGCGCGGGAATGTTTTCCCCCGGCTCCTCGGTCTTGCCGATCAGCGCCAGATCCGTGAGCGGACGGAAAGTCGCTGCCCGCTCCGGCACATGGCTTTCCGAGAGAGCCGGGACCAGCAGGCTCTCCGCGCCGAACCGCGCCATGACCCGATCGGCAAAGGCCGCCAGCGGCCGCTCGCGATCCGGCGTGCCGGAAAAATCCTCCTGCATCACCTCGTATTTTTCGCTCTTCGGCACCGAGAGCCTGAGGATTTCGAAGCCGAAGCCGGCGTCGAGATCCTCATGCACCGCCTGCAGCCGCTCGCGGAAAAGACCGGCGACACGCCGCGGCTCGTTGAGCGGCGAGGATGTGCCGGCGGCGATGCGGAAGACCGCACCGTCGACGCGAAAGAGCAGAAGCTCGAACAGTCGTCCGCCTTGCCCGCGCTTTTCCAGTTCCGGCTTCAGCCGCAACGCCAACTCTTCCGTCAGGCCTAAAATATCGTCTTCGCCCTGGACCGGCTCGCCGAGACGGCGCTCGACCGAAAGGGCGGCGACGGGCAGCCGTGGCGACAAAGGTTCGTCCTCCCGCCCGAGCGCCTGATCGAGACGCAGAAGCAGGATCGCGCCGAACCGGCGGGCAAGCGGCGCACGCGGCGCTTCGAGGATGTCCCCGACCTGCTTGAGCCCGACCCGGCCAAGCGTTTCGATCGTCTCCCGCGGCAGCCGGAGCGCCGCCATCGGCAGCGGCGCCAGCACCCGTGTGGCCTCATCCGGGGCAATGATGCCTTCGGACCCGAAGCGCGCCACCGCCCAGGAAAGCCCGGCGGAGGAGGAGATCGCCGCGCGGGCCTCGACCCCCAGATGGAAGAGGCGGGCAAGCAGATCGTCGAGAAGCGCCTTTTCCCCACCGAGAAGATGGGCGCAGCCGGTGATGTCGAGAAAGAGGCCACTGTCGCCATCGAGCGCGACCAGCGGCGTATAGCGGCAACACCAATCGGCAAGGCCCTCGAGCAGAGCCCGGTCGGCGGCGGGATCGGCCGGCAGCACGTCGATCTCGGGACACATGGCCCGAGCCTCGGCAACCCCCTGGCCAATGTGAAACCCACGCTTCTCGGCATAACCGTCGAGCGCGACGAGACGCATCGCACTCTTCACCTTATCGGCGAAGACGACGGGCGGATGCTCAGGACGCCCGCGGGAAAGCCACGAGTTCCCCCAGCGCTTGCGGGCGACCCGATCGGCCGGAAGATGCGGAAAGGCGAGCGACAGAATGCGCTGGTTCTGGATCTGCCGCAGCAGCGGCTGGTAGGGGCTCGACGGGGTAAAAACGGCGGTCATGGGGATTCCACTCCAGGAAGAAGCCGAGCGGCGCAGGAGCCCTGCTCTTCTCGGCAATGACGTGAAAGACGGGATGGCCGATGCTGCCGCGAAGCATCGATCCATCCGGCAGGGGGCGCTCTCGCGCCGGCGCCGGCTCGACGAGGAGGCGAAAGAAGGCGCTGCTGGCCTCCTCGTGTCCGGACTGGCGCAGGAGCAGAAGAGGAACGTGGCCCGCCCGCGAGCGGACATGCAGGCGCCGGCTTTCACTAAGCGCCAGGGCTGCGGGATTGCCGCGAATTTCCAGGATGACGGCACAGAAGCTTGGGACGGAAAGCGCGGCTTCAGCGATCCAGAGCGCATCCTTCACCGTGCGTGGCAGGCTGAAGACGAGGCCGCGCACATCGAGCCCGTAAGCTTTCAGACCGAGCCCATAGGGCATGCCCGCTTCGTTGGAGGCCATCGACTGGCTGATCCAGAGAACGGGAGCTGCCGTCTCGCCCTTTTCCAGGCGCGCCTGCTGGCAGAGCACACCGAGTGCGGCGGCAAAACCGGCGGCAGCACCAGCATCACGCGTCTCGGCATTGCGGATTTCCGTCATGCCTTCGAGCGGCAGGCCGCCTTCGAGAAGCGCGTCCAGATCCGGAACCCCGAGCGCAAGCGCCTTGCGGCCGGATTCATCTTCCTCGCGCTGACGGAAGCCGCCGGGGTCAGCCGCCTTGGCGGCACGCACGACGCCCGGAAGTCGACGGTTTTCGATCCTGGCTATGGTCTCTCGGAGCGAAAGTACCGTCTCCCGCTGCACGGCTTTGTCGGCCATGACGGTCAACTCCCATCATAAATGTTCACGTTATGTTCTAATTGATTCCAGAGCTTCCCAAATGAGTCAACAGCCAATTCTAAGAATTTATTCCTGCCCCTGTGTCCGCGGAATTCAACACTCGAAAAACAAAGGCAAAATCGTTATATGGAGGGCAACAAGGAGTGCCTATGGCCAGCATTGACCACACCGATGATTGGCGGGAACGCCACGCACCGACGCTTACCACTTTCGAACAGCTCGCGCTGGAAGCCTATGGCCACCTGCCGCAGGAGTTCCGCCAGCTGACGACCGACCTCATCATCGAGGTCGCCGACTTCCCGAGCGACGACGTTTTCGAGGACATGGCGCTGGAAACGCCCTTCGACCTGCTCGGCCTCTTCGAAGGCCGCGGCATCGGCGAACGCTTCACCATGGAAACCGGCCAGTTCCCCAACCGGATCACGCTCTATCGCCGCCCGATCATCGATTATTGGGCAGAGAACGAGGAGACGCTGGGCGACATCATCACCCATGTCCTGATACACGAGATCGGCCACCATTTCGGCCTTTCCGACGACGACATGGAGCGGATCGAGGCCAGCGTCGAGCACGTCGGCGGTTAGAGCAATTCCAGGAAAACTGTGAAGCGGTTTTCCGTCCGGAATTGCGTTACTTCAGAGAGTACACCCGCCCGCCATTTTGCCTCTCATCCGCCTGCCGGCACGTTCTGGGGCGAAGGGGGCGTGCGGCACCCGCTCGCTTCAACAAGAGCCCCCGTCGATTTTTCCTGACAATGCGAAACGGGCACGTCCCTCTCCCCACCTGCGGCGAGAGGGTTAGTCCTCGGGTTAAACCCGAGGAGAGGGGCAATCCCTGACGCTGATGGCTGCCACGGCTACTGCTCCGAAAGCTTCATATCAGGCGTGTAATCCTTGCCCTCGACCTCCTTGACCACCGCCTGGCCACACTGCATGTGCTGGGTGTCGGCATTGAAGGCATAGGTGGGCGAGCCGTGCAGGCTCCAGCCCTGGTTCAGCGCCGCCGTCACCTTGTGGCAGAAGGAGGCGTCGTCGGGGCCGGTCAGGAAGCGGTAGAGTTTCAAGATCTTGCCTTTCGTTTCTCGATAAGGTCCGCCTTGGCGGCAAGCGTCACGGCCTGGTCGAGGTGCAGTCGCTCGACCATGCGTCCGTTGAGATTGATGACGCCCTTGCCGGTGTTTTCCGGAGCCGCGAAGGCGGCGATGATCGCGCGCGCCTCGTCGACGGCGACCTGCTCCACGCCGAAGCGCTCGTTCGCCGGGCCGATCTGGACCGGATGGATCAGCATCTTGCCGTCATAGCCCATGTCGCGGCCCTGCCGGCATTCCTCGTCGAAGCCCGCCGCATCGCGGAAATCGTTGAACACGGCGTCGATGACGTCGAGCCCACCGCCCCGCGCTGCCAGCAGGATCTGCATCAGCCAGGGGACGAGATGGGGCCGGCCCGGACGATCCGGTACGCCGGTCTCCTTGCGCAGATCGTTGAGGCCGACGACGAAGCAATCGAGCCGCCCGCCGAAGGTGCGGCCGGCCTCGGCGATAAGAGGCGCGTTGATGACGCCGCGCGGCGTCTCGATCATCGCCCAGAGACGCAGCGTCTCCGGCGCATCGTTCTCGGCCAGCCAGTCGGCCGCCGCCTGGATATCCGCCGGGCTTTCGACCTTCGGCAGTAAAATGGCGTCCGGGTTGGCAGAAAGTGCCGCAGCGAGGTCACCTTGACCGAAGTCGGAGCCGATCGCATTGATGCGGATGATGATTTCGCAATCCGGTCGGCTCGCTGTCAGAAACTGCACCAGCGCCTCGCGCGCTTCCACCTTGCGCTCGGGCGCAACCGCATCCTCGAGATCGAAGATCGCAGCGTCCGCCGCGAGTTCAGCGACCTTGGCAAGTGCACGGGCATTGTCGGCCGGCACCGAGAGCACCGAGCGGCGCAGGCGCACGGGGTGATGTTCGATCGATTTGTTCATGTTTCAGTTGTGCCCGCCTTTCCTTCGTTCCGCAAGACGAGGCGAGCCGCCGCACCCTTTCATAAGAGCCACCCCTTGCAAGCGCAGCTGCGAACCACCACATCGCACCCAGAAAGGTGACGATTATGCAAAGCATTCGCTCTGTCCTCTTTACGGCCGCAGCCTTGACCATCACGTTCGCGGCCTTTGTTCTGACCGCTTCGCTGGCGCTGGCACTGGCCGGCATGGCCGCCGTCGTCGTGATCGGCAGCGCCATTGCCGCCCGTCTGAACCTCAAGCCAGGCCGCGCCACCACGCGCCCGGCCGCCGCAGGCGCCGCCCATGGCCAGCGCGAGATGCGCATCTGGAACGACGGCCGCGGCACAATCATCGACCTCTGATCCCCAGCGATCGGGATCGATCCTCACAGGCTGTGGTGACCCGGGCCGATCGATGATCGGCTCGCCGGCCATTGCTTCCTGTGAAAAGCCACGGCTCCCCAGACTGCGAAATTTTTTCCACCTTCCTGTCGGATCAGGCGCGTTATCCCCGTCCTTGAGACAGGCCAGCACGGTCCTGGCTCTTCGAACAGAATGGAGGACGACATGGACATCGAGACGCAGCAGACTGAAACGAAGCAGCCGGCACCGGTCCTGAACGGGCTTCTGCCCTATCTTCAGGTCGATGGCGCTGTGAAGGCGGCCGAATTCTACACACGGGCTTTCGGCGCCAAGGAAGTCAACCGCCATCCGGTGGACGAGCAGGGCCGGACGATGCACATCCATCTCTACGTCAACGGCAGTTCGCTGATGTTGGCCGATGCCTATCCGGAATACGGCCATCCGCTCGAAAAGCCGCAGGCCTTCACCCTGACGCTCACCGTCGACGACATCGATGCCTGGTGGGACCGCGCCGTTGCCGCCGGCGCCGAGGTGGTGATGCCGATCGAGGTGATGTTCTGGGGCGACCGCTACGGCCAGCTTCGCGATCCCTTCGGCGTTCTCTGGGCGATGAACAGCCCGGTGAAGGCAGGCTGACCCTTACCAGGGACGAAAACCGGACGGAACTTTGGGCGGGCGGGCATTTTCACCCGCCCGACGACGCGTGTTTGGAGAGATTTTCCTTCATTTCTGCGTAGAACTGCTCTAAACGCTACGCAACATTCTTCTGAAATCGAAGGCCTGAAGTTATGGAAAAATTCGTCAAGCTCACCGGTGTCGCAGCCCCCCTCCCCGTCGTCAACATCGACACGGACATGATCATTCCGAAGGATTACCTGAAGACGATCAAGCGCACCGGCCTTGGCAAGGGCCTCTTCGCCGAAGCCCGCTACAACGAGGATGGCTCGGTCAATCCGGACTTCGTGCTCAACAAGCCCGCCTACCAGAACGCCAAGATCCTCGTTGCCGGCGACAACTTCGGCTGCGGCTCCTCGCGCGAACATGCCCCCTGGGCCCTGCTCGACTTCGGCATCCGCTGCGTGATCTCCACGTCCTTTGCCGACATCTTCTACAACAACTGTTTCAAGAACGGCATCCTGCCGATCGTCGTCAGCCAGGCCGACCTCGACAAGCTGATGGACGACGCCTCGCGCGGCTCCAACGCCATCCTCTCGGTCGATCTGGAATCCCAGGAAATCACTGGCCCGGACGGCGGCTCGATCAAGTTCGAGATCGATGCGTTCAAGCGCCACTGCCTGCTGAACGGCCTCGACGACATCGGCCTGACGCTGGAAAAGGCAACCGCCATCGATAGCTTCGAGAAGTCGGCCGCCACATCGCGCCCCTGGGCCTAAAGCGGGCAACATGGCGCGCAAGCTGATCTCCTCGGGTTCGCCCTTCGAAAAGACGGCAGGCTATTCGCGTGCCGTCGCGATGGGCGACTGGTGCTTCGTCTCCGGCACGACCGGCTACGACTATGCCACCATGACCATGCCGGAGACGGTGGAGGAGCAGGCGCACAATTGCCTCAGGACGATCGAAGGCGCGTTGAAGGAAGCGGGCTTTTCGCTTTCCGACGTGGTGCGCAATCACTATTACGTCACCGATGCCAGCTTCGCCGACCGGGTGTTCCCCATCTTCGGCGAAGTCTTCGGCGAGATCCGTCCGGCCGCAACCATGATCGTCTGCGACCTGATCCGCCCGGAAATGCTGATCGAGATCGAAGTCACCGCCCTTCGTGGCTGACGTCGAGCCCTTCTGCCCGCGCCATCTCCTCTCAAATCGATTCCGAATTAAGCCAATATGCGATAGTCCATGGGCATCGCTTTGCTAGACCTATGCTGAACCGGAAGACGACCATGCAATTCGAAGGCACCACCGACTATATCGCCGACAAGGATTTGATGATCGCCGTCAATGCCGCGATCCGGCTGGAGCGGCCGCTGCTCGTCAAGGGCGAACCCGGCACCGGCAAGACCGAGCTTGCCCGCCAGATCGCCGCCGCGCTTGGCCTCGAGCTCATCGAATGGAGCGTCAAGTCGACCACCAAGGCGCAGCAGGGCCTCTACGAATATGACGCGGTGTCGCGCCTGCGTGACAGCCAACTCGGCGACCAGCGCGTCAACGAGGTCAGGAACTACATCCGCAAGGGCAAGCTCTGGCAGGCCTTCGAGGCGGACCGGCGCGTGGTGCTTTTGATCGACGAGATCGACAAGGCCGACATCGAGTTTCCGAACGACCTCTTGCAGGAACTCGACCGCATGGAATTCCATGTCTACGAGACCGGCGAGATGATCAGCGCGCGCCAGCGGCCGATCGTCATCATCACCTCCAACAACGAGAAGGAACTGCCGGACGCATTTCTGCGCCGCTGCTTCTTCCACTATATCCGCTTTCCCGATGCCGAAACGCTCGCCCGCATCGTCGAGGTGCACTATCCCGGCATCCGCAAGACGCTGCTTTCGGCAGCTCTTGCCGCTTTCTACGACATCCGCCAGGTGCCGGGCCTCAAGAAGAAGCCCTCCACCTCGGAAGCGCTCGACTGGATCCGGCTGCTCGTCGCCGACGAGGTCGATCCGGCCGATCTCAGGGCCGATGCCAAGACCATGCTGCCGAAGCTGCACGGCGCGCTTCTGAAGAACGAGCAGGACGTGCACCTCTTCGAGCGCCTGGCCTTCATGGCGCGTCGCGACGGATGAGCCCGGACGCGCACAAGGTCCTGATCTATGCCACCTGGCAGGACCGCCTGCTGGTCTTCGACGAGCCGGATTTCCCCGAAATCGAACTACAGGTGCCCGGCGGCACGATGGAGCCGGGCGAGAGCCCGCAAGCAGCGGCTCGGCGGGAATTCATCGAGGAGACCGGGCTTACGCCATTGCAGCCGCTCGTGCACCTCGTCACGCAGGACTATTCTTACTGGAAGGACGGTAGAACCATCTGCCATCGGCGACACTATTTTCACGTCGCCCTTGCCGGCGAGCAACGGCAGACGTGGCTGCACCGCGAGATGACGCCGGATAGCGGCGGCCCTCCGATCCGCTTCCGCTTCTTCTGGCTCGACATCGACGAGGCACGGCATCAACTGGGGTATGGCATGCAGGATGCCCTGGATTTTCTATAGGCCAGCGCATTTGCCCTCCCCCTAACCCTCCCTGGGAGAAGGTCGCGGCAGCGAGATGAGGGGCCAGCCCCACCCCGAATCGTTTTTCTTGACCCCCGCGTCCCACTCGCGCTATCAAAATCCCCGTGGTGATTTGGCCGGCCGGCTTGCAGCCACGTTAAACAAGTCGCTAAAGGGCCGAGGAAAGTTGGATTTCCGAGGACCGGTCGCGATCAATCGCCGCCGGTTTTTTTGTATTGATCGAGTGGAAGCCCATGCCCATCAAGATTCCCGATACACTGCCCGCTTTCGAAACCCTCGTGCATGAGGGCGTGCGGGTGATGACCGAGACCGTGGCGATCCGTCAGGATATTCGCCCGCTCCAGATCGGGCTGCTGAACCTCATGCCCAACAAGATCAAGACCGAGATCCAGATGGCGCGCCTGATCGGCGCCTCGCCGCTGCAGGTGGAACTGTCGCTCGTGCGCATCGGTGCCCACCGGGCGAAGAACACCTCGGAAGATCACCTGCTCTCCTTCTATGAGACCTGGGACGAGGTGAAGGGCCGTAAGTTCGATGGCTTTATCATCACCGGCGCGCCGGTCGAGACGCTCGAATACGAGGACGTCACCTATTGGGAGGAACTGAAGCGGATCTTCGACTGGACGGCGACCAACGTGCACTCGACGCTCAATGTCTGCTGGGGCGCGATGGCGGCGATCTACCATTTCCACGGCGTGCCGAAATACCCACTCGCCGAGAAGGCCTTCGGTGTCTACCGTCACCAGAACCTCAACCGCTCCTCCGTCTATCTCAACGGCTTCTCCGACGACTTCGCCGTCCCGGTCTCGCGCTGGACCGAGGTCCGACGCGCCGACATCGACAAGGTGCCGAGCCTCGAAATCCTGATGGAATCGAAGGAGATGGGCGTCTGCCTCGTGCACGAGAAAAAGGGCAACCGGCTCTACATGTTCAACCACGTGGAGTATGATTCGACCTCGTTGTCGGACGAATACTTCCGGGACGTGGACGCCGGCGTGCCGATCAAGATGCCGCACGACTATTTCCCGCATAACGACTCGACCCTGCCGCCGCAGAACCGCTGGCGCAGCCACGCGCATCTCTTCTTCGGCAACTGGATCAACGAGATGTACCAGACGACGCCCTATGATCTCTCGGAGATCGGCACCGGAGAAAGTTGAGGCTTAGCGATGTTCGTCCCCTTCTTCCTCGAACTCAAGGCGGCGAAGGTCCCGGTGACGCTCCGGGAATTCCTGTCCCTGATCGAGGGGATGGAGGCGGGCATCGCCGCCTTCGACGTCGAAGCCTTCTACTACCTGGCGCGCACGGCGCTGGTGAAGGACGAGCGCCATATCGATCGCTTTGACCGGGTGTTTCAGCACTGCTTTTCCGGGCTGGAGGCGGTCAATCCGATGGAGACGGGCGAAGAGGCCGTCATCCCCGAGGATTGGCTGCGCAAACTCGCGGAAAAACACCTGACCGAGGAAGAAAAGCGCCTGATCGAATCGCTCGGCGGTTTCGACAAGCTGATGGAGACCCTGCGCCAACGGCTGCGCGAACAGCAGGGCCGGCATCAGGGCGGCTCGAAATGGATCGGCACTGCCGGCACCTCCCCCTTCGGCGCCTATGGCTACAATCCCGAAGGCATCAGGATCGGCCAGGACCAGTCGCGCCATCGCCGCGCCGTCAAAATCTGGGACCGGCGCGAGTTCAAAGACTATGACGACACGGTCGAACTCGGCACCCGCAACATCAAGGTAGCGCTGAAACGGCTGCGGCGCTGGGTGCGCCAGGGTGCTGCCGATGAGTTCGACCTTTCCGGCACGATCCGCGCCACCGCCGAGCACGGCTATCTCGACGTGGTGACGCGGCCCGAGCGCCGCAATGCCGTGAAGCTTTTGATGTTCTTCGATGTTGGCGGATCGATGGACGATCACATCCGCATCGTCGAGGAGTTGTTCTCTGCCGCCCGCGGCGAATTCCGCCACATGGAGCATTTCTATTTCCACAATTGCATCTACGAGGGGCTGTGGAAGGACAACCGGCGCCGGCGCGCCGACATCACCCGCACGACGGAGGTGCTGCGCACCTTCGGTGGCGACTACCGCGCGATCTTCGTCGGCGACGCCTCGATGAGTCCCTACGAAATCAGCCATCCCGGCGGCTCTGTCGAGCATTGGAACGACGAGGCCGGCGCGCTCTGGCTCTCGCGCATGACCGCACATTTCCCGCGCTCGATCTGGCTCAATCCCGTGCCCGAGCAGCACTGGGGCTACACCCAGTCGATCGCCATGGTGAGAAAGCTCTTCGAAGGGCGGATGTTCCCGTTGACGCTCGCTGGCCTGCAGGATGCCACCAAGCAACTATCCCGCTGAAATGACGGCGAATCCTACAGCGCCGCGCCTCTTTCGAGACGCGCCAGGGTCGCCGTGGCTCTGCACTAAGATTTCCGGTTGCCGCATCCTCGGAAATGACGCAGGTTGCTGTGGTCACGAAGAGGGAGCCAGCGGTGAATATGCATCAGAACACGGAAGTTTTCGGCCACCTGCCATCCGGCGAGCCGGTCCATCGTGTGGTGCTCTCCGGCGGCGGCCTTACAGCGCATGTGCTGACCTGGGGCTCTGTCATCCAGGATCTGCGGCTGGAAGGCCATGAGCCGCCGCTGGTGCTCGGTTTCAGCGACCTCGAAAGCTATCTCGCCCATTCGCCCTATCTCGGCGCCACGCCCGGACGTTACGCCAACCGAATCGGAAACGGGCGCTTCACGCTCGACGGCGAGGCCTATCAGCTCGAACTGAACGAGAAGGGCGTCACGCACCTGCATGGCGGCAGCGACAATATCGGTAAGCGCAACTGGACGATCGCCCGCCAGGCGCCCGACAGCGTCACGCTTGTGATCACCGATCCGGACGGACGCGCCGGCTATCCCGGCAATTGTCAGGTCACCTGCACCTACGCGCTGAAGCCCGGCGGCGTTTTGAGCGTCGTCTATGAAACCGAGACCGATCGGCCGACGCTCGCCAATGTCTGCCAGCACAGCTATTTCAATCTCGACGGTAGCGCCGACGCGCTCGGCCACGACATCATGATCGCAGCCGACCACTATCTGCCGACCGACGAACGGCAAATCCCGACGGGCGAGATCCGTGCGGTCGAGGGCACCGCCTTCGATCTCCGGGAAATGACGCCGCTTCGCTGCCAGACCGAAGGCGAGCGCATCGCCTACGACCACAATTTCTGTCTTTCGAACGAGCCCATGGCGAAACACTCGGTGGCGCTGGCCCGCAGCATCAATTCCGGCGTCACGCTCGAAGTGCTGACCACCGAGCCCGGCGTGCAGCTCTATACCGGCGCAAAGCTCGACGTCCCCGTCCCCGGCCTCGAGGGCCGCCGGTACGGCCCCTTCGCCGGTTTCTGCCTGGAAACCCAGATCTGGCCGGACGCCATCAACCATCCTGATTTCCCGAGTGCTGTGCTCAGGCCCGGTGAAACCCGCCGGCAGGAGACGGATTACGTCTTCATGAAGAGCTGAGTGCGACCTGCACGGGCGCTGACGATCTCTACAGCGCCGCGCGTCTTATCAGACGCGCAAAGGTCGCTGTAGGACTTTGATTTGCTGCATGTCTTCGTCCTTAAATCGAGGTCGATTTAAGGAGACATGCAGTAGTGAGGGAAGGGTACGAGCGGCCCAAGGGAGCGGCGTCGTGTTCGGCAGAGCGCACCTGTTCGCACGGCGCTGCGGTCGGCCTCGAGGTGCAACGTGCCTTACGGCAGATGCCGTCTCATTTCCAAAAAATCTGTGAAATGAAATGGTTGGGAGAAATTGGAGCGGGTGAGGCGATTCGAACGCCCGACCCCAACCTTGGCAAGGTTGTGCTCTACCCCTGAGCTACACCCGCTCACTTTCCGCGGCCCGGGGGTAGTCGGTGGACCGTGGCGTCGGCGCTGTCTTGCGGCGACGGGCGGTATATGGCCTAAGCGATTTTGGAATGCAACAGGGAAATGACGAGAAATCGAATATTTTTTTGGAGGCCCCCAGCAAAGCCCGGAAATGCCGCGTTTTCGGTGATCGTCGCCGCCTGTGAGATTGCGCCCCGATGGGCTTCTCCCCTAAAGCAGGATCGAAATCGAATGCCCGAGGGATGAGAATCATGAGTGAATCACAGCCGAAGACCGCCGAAGACCTCTTTCGTTTTCTCGACGGACTTGGGATCGAGCATAAAACCAAGAACCACGAGCCGGTATTCACCGTCGCCGAATCGGTGGCGCTGCGTGACGAGATCCCCGGCGGCCACACGAAAAACCTTTTCGTGAAGGACAAGAAGGACAACTATTTCCTCCTCACCGTCGAGGAGCACGCGACGGTGGACCTGAAGACCGTTCACCAGGTGATCGGCGCGGCGAGCCGGGTCTCTTTCGGCAAGCCGGAAAAGCTGATGGAATATCTGGGCGTCATTCCGGGGGCCGTGACCGCCTTCGGCGCGATCAACGACACCGGCGGCAACGTCAAGGTCATCCTCGATGAGGAGCTGATGAAGTTCGACATCGTCAACTGCCATCCGCTCTCGAATGACGCGACGACCTCGATCGCATCCAGGGATCTGCTGCGCTTCATGGAAGCGACCGGACACGAACCGCTTGTCTTGAAAGTCACGGGCTGACATACGATCTTTGGCGCGAATGCAAAAAGCCGGCCAGCGAGCCGGCGAGGAGAGAAGAATGACGGGCAGCGACAATCCCTATGCAGGGTCTTTCGGCACTCAGATGACGGGTTCGGCCTCCTTCGGCCAGCCGGCGGCCGCGTCGAATGGTGACCTGATCAAGGAAACCACCACCGCCAACTTTGCCAAGGACGTGCTCGACGCCTCCCGCCAGCAGCCGGTTCTCGTCGATTTCTGGGCACCCTGGTGCGGCCCCTGCAAGCAGCTGACGCCCGTAATCGAAAAGGTGGTCACGGAAGCCGCAGGCCGCGTCAAGCTCGTCAAGATGAACATCGACGATCATCCCTCGATCGCCGGCCAGCTCGGCATCCAGTCGATCCCCGCCGTCATCGCCTTCGTCGGCGGACGACCGGTCGACGGCTTCATGGGCGCGGTGCCGGAAAGCCAGATCAAGCAATTCATCGAAAAGATCGCCGGCCCCGCGGTCGACGACAGCAAGGCCGAAATCGAAGCCGTACTCACCGATGCCAAGGCGCTGCTCGATGCCGGCGACGCCCAGAACGCCGCCGGCCTCTACGGCGCCGTGCTTCAGGCCGATCCCGACAACGTCGTGGCGATCGCCGGCATGGTCGATTGCATGATCGCCCTCGGCCAGTTCGCCGAAGCCCGCGAGGCCCTTTCCGGCCTGCCGGAAGATCTCGCCAAGGACGCAGGCATCGCAGCGATCGGCAAGAAACTCGACCAGATCGAGGAAGCGCGCAAGCTCGGCGATCCCGACGAGTTCGAGCGGCGCCTTGCGGCAAACCCCGACGATCACGAGGCGCGGATGCTGCTCGCCAAGATCCGCAATGTCGAAGGAGACCGGACGGCTGCCGCCGACCACCTGCTGACGATCATGAAGCGCGATCGCGGCTTCGACGACGACGGCGCCCGGCGCGAACTCCTGTCCTTCTTCGAGGTCTGGGGGCCGAAGGATCCGGCAACGGTCGCCGCGCGACGCAAACTCTCGTCGATCCTGTTCTCCTGAACCGTCAGGCTTGGCCTAAAATAGGGCGCCGTCGGTGCCCTTTTTTGTGCGCACCTGATCACGATCCGCATTCCCCCATGAAGATCGATGTGCCCGTCTCTTGAGATTTTCAAGGAATGCACCATCTTTTGGTCTGGTGACCACGCTTCCTCGGCGGGGCAAGAGCGGATACCTGCAGGGTCTATCGGAAAATGCACGTCGGAAATGCACGCTACCTCGGTCCTCAGGACTTGCCGGAGATCATTCCGGTGTTTCCGCTGACCGGTGCGCTGCTGCTTCCCGGTGCCCAGCTTCCGCTCAACATCTTCGAGCCGCGCTATCTCGCCATGCTCGATGACGCGCTTTCCGGCAACCGCTTGATCGGTATCGTGCAGCCCTCCTTCTGCGAGGGCCGCAACGAGACCGCCACCGGTCCGACGCAGGCACTCTGCGAGGTCGGTTGCATCGGCCGCATCACCTCCTTCGCCGAGACCGGCGATGGCCGCTACATCACCTCACTCACGGGGGTCTGCCGCTTCCGGCTGTTTTCGGAGGTAAGCGGCACGCGCGGCTACCGCCGTTTCCGCATTGGCCCCTTTGCCGCCGATCTCGAGAACCGCGACGACGAAACCCTGGTCGACCGGGCAGCTCTGCTTGCCGCCTTCAAGGCCTATCTCGAAGCCAACAAGCTCAAGGCCGACTGGGAAAGCGTCGAACGGGCGAGCAATCGCACCCTGGTCAATTCCATGGCGATGATGTCGCCCTATGGCCCTGCGGAAAAACAGGCGCTGCTCGAAGCACCCGACCTCAAGACACGCGCGGAAACCTTGATCGCCATCACCGAGATCGTGCTCGCGCGCGACTTCGGCGATATGGACAGCATCCTGCAGTGAAGCGAGCGACGGATAATGGATATCAACGCCAGCAAGGTCGACCCGAAACTGCTTGAACTGCTCGTCTGCCCGCTGACGAAGGGCCGCTTGAGCTACCACGCCGAAGCCAACGAACTCGTCTCGGAAAAGGCCCGCCTCGCCTATCCGATCCGCGATGGCGTGCCGATCATGCTGGTCTCGGAAGCGCGCAAGATCGAGGATTGAGGTCGCGGCGGCTCGGCCGATTTGACGAACGCGGGACTTCGCAGTTGCCCCTCATCCGCCTGCCGGCACCTTCTCCCCGCAAGCAGGGAGAAGGAACGCCGCTGCACCTCCTGCACTTCAGCAGCAACCGTTCCCTGCCCAATTGTTGTTCGATGGCCGAATACCAAGTGACGCCGCAAAGACATGCCGAGTCCCCTCTCCCCGCCTGCGGGGAGAGGGTGAGGGGCAATCCCAAGGTCGGTGTTCAGATCGGCTGACCCGACAATAGCCGTGGATCCGCCTCACCGGCGATGCCGGCGGCCTGGCGGATGAAGAAATTCTTGAGAGACGGCAACCGATCGACGATACCGAGGCCGAAGTCGCGGGCGATACGGACCGGGGTAATGTCGTTGGAAAACAGCCGGTTGAGCACGTCGGTCGTAACTCCCATGCGGAAGGTGTCGAAACGTCGCCAGGTCTGGTAGCGCTCGAGCACTGCGAGCGAGCCGATGTCGAGCCCGAGTCGGTCAGCCTCGACGATCGTTTCCGCCAGAGCCGCGACATCCTTGAAGCCGAGATTGAGCCCTTGCCCGGAGATCGGGTGGATGCCGTGGGCGGCATCGCCGGCAAGGACGAAGCGCGGCTTGACGAAATCGCGGGCGAGCGTCAGGCCGAGCGGAAAGGCTCGTCGTCCGCCGACCACCTTCAGATGTCCGAGCTTGTGGCCAAAACGGCGCTCCAGCTCCTCCTCGAACAGGAAATCGTCGCCCTTGACCAGCCGTTCGGCGTCTTCGGTGCGCTCGGTCCAGACCAGCGACGAGCGATTGTTCTTGAGCGGCAGCGTCGCAAACGGACCGGCCGGCAGGAAATGCTCCTCCGCCGTGCCGTCGTGCGGCCGCTCGTGCTCGACCGTCGTGACGATGCCGGACTGGCCGTAGTCGAATTCGACCGTCTTGATGCCGGCGGCATCGCGCAGCCTGGAGCGCACGCCGTCACAGGCCACAAGCAGGCGCGCTTCCAGTTTTTCGCCGCCGGCAAGCGTGACGTCGACCGCGTGGTCGCCGCTTTTGAAGGTTTCGACCATCGTCGACTGGCGATTGACGACGCCGAGTTCGTCGCATGCTCCACGCAGCGCGCCGACCATTGCCGTGTTCGGCACCATGTGGGCGAAGGGCCGGCCATCGCCGCCGTCGCCATCGAAGGTCAGGAACACAGGGCGCACCGGATCGGCCGCCTTCGAATCGGTAATCACCATCCGGCGGATCGGCTCGGCCTCCGGCGCGATCTGATCCCAGACCCCGAGCACGTCGAGCATGCGTTCGGCAGCCGACGCCACCGCCGAGGCGCGCTGGTCCTTCTTCCAGGCGCCTTCCGGTGCACCGTCGATCACCATCACATCGAGATGCGGCGCCGCCTTCTTCAGGGAAACGGCGAGCGAAAGGCCGACATAGCCGCCACCGGCAATCAAGATATCGAGCATCGGCTTTCTCCCGTCGCACTTGAGCATCGTTTTATGTCTATATAGATCAATGCCATCGACGTTCCTACCATCGGAGACAGCCGAAATGTCGCGCCCCACTGAGACCGCCACGCCCATGGATGCGCTGCTCGCCATTCTCAACCTCGAGAAGCTGGAGGAAAACCTGTTCCGGGGCTTGAGCCCGCAGGTCGGCTGGCAGCGGGTCTTCGGCGGCCAGGTCATCGGCCAGGCGCTGGTGGCGGCCCAGCGGACCGTCGACGCCGGCCGCTTCGTCCATTCGCTGCACGCCTATTTCATGCGGCCGGGCGATCCATCGGTGCCGATCATCTACGAGGTCGACCGTATCCGCGACGGCTCGAGCTTCGCCACCCGCCGTGTGGTCGCCATTCAGCACGGCAAGGCGATCTTCTCGATGTCCGCCTCGTTCCAGTACGACGAGGACGGTTTCGACCACCAGATCGAGATGCCGAAGCTGCCGATGCCCGAGACCTTGCCGGGCGAACAGGAGCTGAAGGAGAAATTCCTCGTCCACGCGCCGGAAGCGATCCGGCGCTACTGGGAGCGGCCGCGTCCGATCGAGATCCGCCCGGCTTCGCTGCACCACTATTTCACCCGCAACGACGGCAAGCCGATCCAGGACGTCTGGGTCAAGGCGGTCGGCACGGTTCCGGACGAGCGCCATATCCAGGCGGCCATCCTTGCCTATCTCTCCGACATGACCCTGCTCGACACCTCGCTCTATGCGCACGGCACTTCGGTCTTCGACCGGAACCTGCAGGTCGCAAGCCTCGATCACGCCATGTGGTTCCACCGCCCCTGCAAGATGGACGACTGGCTGCTCTATACCCAGGACAGTCCGAGTGCACATGGTGCCCGCGGGATGACCAGAGGCAGCCTTTTTACGCGTTCCGGCGTGCTGATCGCCTCCGTCGCCCAGGAAGGGTTGATCCGGAAAAAGGCATCTGAATAGAAAACGGGCAGATTCAATAATCTGCCTATTTTTTGATCTTCTAAATTGACGAATTTTTAGTACGCCGCAGCACCCGTGCTGCGGCTTTCGTTTTTCTTCTTGTTTTTCATAATCTTAGCGGAGGCTCCTGAATCTGGCACGCCCCTTGAATGTCATTGTCCGGTTGCACGGCGCTCTGGCGCTCCGCAGCAAGGAGAGACGGCCTCCGCCGGAGGCGAACAAGGATGAAACCAGATGAAAATTGTGATGGCCATTATCAAGCCGTTCAAGCTCGATGAGGTTCGCGAAGCCCTCACTGCTGTCGGCATCCAGGGCCTGACCGTAACCGAAGTCAAAGGCTACGGCCGCCAGAAGGGACATACCGAAATCTACCGCGGCACCGAATATGCCGTGAGCTTCCTACCGAAACTGAAGGTCGAGATCGCAGTCCCCTCGGAGCTCGTCGACAAGGCCGTGGAAGCGATCGCTGCAGCCGCCAAGACCGGCCAGATCGGCGACGGCAAGATCTTCGTCTACGCCATTGACCATGCCGTGCGCATCCGCACCGGCGAAACCGATTCAGAAGCGTTGTAAATCACGCCGTTCAGGGAGCACTACTCGATGTCATCAATGAAATTCTCCACCTCTCTCGGACGCCTGGGCGCACTGACCGCCGCCCTGCTTGCGCCGGTTGTTGCCTTCGCCCAGGAAGCGGCGCCGGCCGCAACAGAGGCTGCCGCGGCCGTCCCGGTTCCCGACAAGGGCGATACCACCTGGATGCTCTTGTCCACCATCCTCGTGCTCCTCATGACCGTTCCGGGCCTTGCCCTCTTCTATGGCGGCCTGGTGCGCGCCAAGAACATGCTGTCGGTGCTGATGCAGGTTCTGATGATCACCGCGATCGTCATGATCATCTGGGTCACCTACGGCTACTCGCTGGCCTTCACGGACGGCGGCTCGCTCAACCTGTTCGTCGGCGGCCTGTCGAAGATGTTCCTGGCCGGCGTCGACACGACCACGCTCGCCGAGAGCTTCTCCAAGGGCGTGTTCATCCCCGAATATGTTTTCGTCGTCTTCCAGATGACTTTTGCCTGCATCACGCCGGCGCTGATCGTCGGCGCCTTCGCCGAGCGCATCCGCTTTTCGGCCGTCGTGCTGTTCGTCATTCTCTGGGTCACGTTCGTCTACTTCCCGATCGCCCACATGGTCTGGTTCTGGGGCGGCCCGAGCGCCTACACGGCTCCGACCGGCCTGATCTTCTCCTTCGGCGCGATCGACTTCGCCGGCGGCACGGTGGTTCACATCAACGCTGGCATTGCCGGTCTCGTCGGCGCCATCCTGCTCGGCAAGCGCACGGGCTATAAGAAGGAAATCATGGCGCCGCACTCGATGACGCTCACCATGGTCGGCGCGTCGCTGCTCTGGGTCGGCTGGTTCGGCTTCAATGCCGGCTCCAACCTCGAGGCCAACGCCTATGCCGGCCTCGCGATGATCAATACCTTCCTCGCAACCGCCGCCGCCATCATCTCCTGGGCCGTCGTCGAAACGCTCGTCCGCGGCAAGGCCTCGATGCTCGGTGCAGCGTCCGGTGCCGTCGCCGGCCTCGTCGCCGTCACGCCGGCTGCCGGCTTCGCAGGCCCGATGGGTGCGATCGTGCTCGGCTTCATCGTCTCGCCGGTCTGCTACTTCTTCGTCGACGTCGTGAAGAACAAGTTCAACTACGACGACAGCCTCGACGTCTTCGGCGTGCACGGCGTCGGCGGCATCCTCGGTGCCATCGCCACGGGCATTCTCGTCAATCCGGCCCTCGGCGGCGCAGGCATCGTCGACTACTCCACCGCGGATTTCGCCGCCGGTTATGCCGGCACGGCAACCCAGGTCCTGTCGCAGCTCAAGGGCGTGCTCGTCACCGTGGTCTGGTCCGGTATTGGTTCGTTGATCATCTTCAAGGTGGTGGACGCAATCGTCGGCCTGCGCGTCTCCGTCGAAGCCGAACGCGAGGGCCTCGACCTCTCGTCCCACGGCGAAGCCGCCTACCACGCCAGCTAAGTGCAACGTGGCGCCACAAACGGCGCCACCCAAGTCCCGTCGCGATCCGTCTGATGCGGATCGCCTTTGGCCCGGATCGCAAGATCCGGGCCTTTTTTCCTTTCGGCGCCTACAGAAGCCCAGCTCACCGTTATTTTAGCGGCAACTACGCATGGTTAATGTCGCATTAACCGTACTCCGCTTAGGTTGATTCCATGGCACGCAATGTGCCCTCGAGATCGACACGGGCAGCAGGCAATATGAGCAGAAGCAATCCGGCAACGCTTGACAGCCGTTCCAACCGGTTCGTGCTAACCACCTTCGTTTGGCGACAGATCGCGTCGCTGGCGGGCTTTGCGCTGTTCGGCGCATTGGCGCTGGCTGTCGCGGCGCTATCGACATGGAACGTCGCCGACCCGAGCTTCTCCTATGCCACGTCGGAAGCGCCGACCAATGTGCTTGGTTATCCGGGTGCGGCCTTTGCCGATATCTTCATGCAATTCTTCGGCCTTGCCAGCGTCGTCGCGCTGCTGCCGGCCGTTGCCTGGGCGCTGGTGCTGATCAGCGGCAAGCGCTTCGACAAGATCTTCAAGCGCCTCGGCGTCTGGTTCATCGGCTCCGTGCTTGCCGGTGCGGCGCTGAGCTGCGTCCCCGCCCCCATCACCTGGCCCTTGCCCAACGGCCTCGGCGGCGTCTTCGGCGACATGATTCTCCGTTTTCCCGCACTCTTCACCGGGGCCTTCCCGACCGGCACGCTCGCGACCGTGCTTGCCTGCATCTTTGCGGCACCCGCCGCCTGGTGCCTGATCTACAGCGCCGGTCTCATCGGCGTCAGCGACGAAGAGGAAGACGAGGAGGTTGTCGAACCGACGCCGAGCAAGGCGCGTACCGTTCGCGACGAGCTGGACGAGGACGACAGCGAAGGTCCCTTCACCCTGCTGATGGGCTCCTTCGCCCATATGCGCTACACGATGCACGCGCGCGTGCGCCGTATTTTCGGCATGAGCGGCACGCGCAGTTCGCCCAAGCGCCAGTATGACGAGCCTTACGACTTCAACAATGACGAGTTCGGCACGCTGAACGAGCCGGTCCGGCCGAAGCCGATGGCTGCCGGCGACCGCATCGAACCCTCGCTCGGCCGCTCCGAACGCCGCATCGTCACGCCCCCGCCGATCATGGCCGACGGTGAGGACGATGATCCGTCCTTCGACATCGACGAGCGCCGCCCCGCCGGCATCCTGCCGGACGACGAGGACGACGATCCGGCATCCGACTGGGCGCCGCGGGCAGCGCCGCCGAAGCAGGGCCTGCCGAAATCGGGCTCGCGCGTGGCAACGCCGGCGCCCCGTCCGAAAGCCGGCCAGCGGATCGAGCGCGAAGCCCAGCGCTCCTTCGTCGAGGATGATGGCGACTTCACGCTGCCGCCGATGCATTTCCTTGCCGAACCGAAGAACGTCAGCCGCGACGCGTCGCTGTCGCCCGACGCACTCGAGCAGAATGCCCGCATGCTCGAAGGCGTGCTCGAGGACTTCGGCGTCAAGGGCGAGATCATCCACGTGCGCCCGGGTCCGGTCGTCACCCTCTACGAACTGGAGCCGGCACCCGGCATCAAATCGTCCCGTGTCATCGGCCTTGCCGACGACATCGCCCGATCGATGAGCGCAATCGCTGCCCGCGTCGCCGTCGTTCCGGGTCGCAACGCCATCGGCATCGAACTGCCGAACCAGCGGCGCGAAACCGTCTACCTGCGCGAACTCATCGGCTCGCGAGACTTCGAGACTTCCAAGGCACGCCTTGCCATGGCGCTCGGCAAGACGATCGGCGGCGAGCCCGTGGTTGCCGATCTCGCCAAGATGCCGCATCTGCTCGTCGCCGGTACCACCGGCTCGGGCAAGTCGGTGGCGATCAACACCATGATCCTGTCGCTGCTCTATCGGCTGCGCCCGGATCAGTGCCGCCTGATCATGATCGACCCGAAGATGCTCGAACTCTCCGTATATGACGGCATCCCGCACCTGCTTTCGCCGGTCGTGACCGATCCCAAGAAGGCAGTCGTCGCGCTGAAGTGGACGGTGCGCGAGATGGAAGAGCGCTACAAGAAGATGTCGAAAATCGGCGTGCGCAACATCGACGGTTTCAACAGCCGCGTCGAGCAGGCGCTTGCCAAGGGTGAATCGATCACCCGCACGGTACAGACTGGCTTCGACCGCCAGACCGGCGAGGCGATGTACGAAACGGAAGAATTCGACCTGTCGCCGATGCCCTACATCGTCGTCATCATCGACGAAATGGCCGACTTGATGATGGTCGCCGGCAAGGACATCGAAGGCGCTGTCCAGCGCCTCGCCCAGATGGCGCGTGCCGCCGGCATCCATGTCATCATGGCGACGCAGCGCCCGTCGGTCGACGTCATCACCGGCACGATCAAGGCCAACTTCCCGACCCGCATCTCGTTCCAGGTCACCTCGAAGATCGACAGCCGCACGATCCTCGGCGAACAGGGCGCCGAGCAACTGCTCGGCATGGGCGACATGCTCTACATGGCCGGTGGCGGCCGCATCCAGCGCGTCCACGGTCCCTTCGTCTCCGACACCGAGGTCGAGGAAGTCGTTGCCTATCTGAAGACCCAGGGCGTGCCGCAGTATCTCGATGCCATCACCGAGGACGACGACGAGGATGGTGAGGGCGGCGGACCGGCCGGCACCTCCAACCTCGCCGATTCCGACGACCCCTACGATCAGGCGGTCGCGATCGTTCTGCGCGACGGCAAGGCTTCCACCTCCTACGTGCAGCGCCGCCTCGGGATCGGCTACAATCGGGCGGCATCGCTGATCGAGCGCATGGAGCAGGAAGGCATCATCGGCCCGGCGAACCACGCCGGAAAGCGCGAGATCCTGGTTCCGACCGAAGCGGAAATCACCGGCCGCTGATGCGGCCGACAGACGAGGGCAGACGCCCCGGACCAGTAACGGTCATGTGAGAGCACAAGCCGCAAAGCTCGGAAACGGCGCCTTGAAGGCGCCGCACTTGCGCTCCAGATGATCGGTAAATGAAGGAGACTGAGATGACAGAGACCAAAATCGGCGAGCGCAATCCTCCGGTGATTTCGCGCCGCCTCTTCGTGTGCGGGCTTGCGGCGCTTGCCGGCATCGGCGGCACCGGTCTCGACCTCACCCAGGCATTCGCGCAGGCGCCGAGTGCCGCCCAGAAGATCGCCGACCACTTCTCCTCGGTGAAGACCATGGCCGGTGAATTCGTGCAGTTCGGCCCGCGCGGCGAACAGACCGGCGGCAAGTTCTATATCCGCCGCCCCGGCCGCATCCGCTTCAACTATGAGGCCCCCTCGCCGATGCGCGTCATCGCCGACGGCAAGTCGGTGGTCATCGGCAACATGAAGCTCAAGACCTGGGACATCTATCCGCTGTCGAAGACGCCGCTCAACCTGCTGCTCAGCGAGAAGATCGACCTGACCGGCAAGATGGTGCGCGGCGTCAAGGAAGAGTCCGACCTCATCACCATCGTGCTTGGCGACCGCTCGATCTTCGGCGATTCGACCATTACCATGATGTTCGACCCGAAGACCTACGACCTGCGCCAGTGGACGATCACCGACGCGCAGAAGAAGGATACCTCGGTCATGATCTTCAATGTCCAGACCGGGATGCCGTTGGACGACAAGGTCTTCCAGATCCCCTATGACGAGGTCCGCAACAAGCGGGGCGGCTAAAGATATCCAACCGCCGGCATCCCGACCGCTGGCATGATGGACATGCGGCCGCCGGATGGCAGCCTTTTTCGTGCGATCCCGTTCGCCCATTTCTTGTCCCGGCGCGTCGGACCTGCTTAAAGCTCAGGTCAAACATCCATCCCAAGCCGGCCTTTCCTTCGCGAACGCCCGGCCCCAGCCGATCAGGGAATGACGAATGGCCCTTTCCGTTGCCACATGGAACATCAATTCCGTTCGCCTGCGCATGCCGCTTGTCGAGCATCTCCTGAAGACCTGGCAGCCGGACATCCTCTGCCTGCAGGAGACCAAGTGCCCGAACGACCAGTTCCCTTCCAAGCCCCTGAAGGCGCTCGGCTACAATCATATCGAGATGCACGGCCAGAAGGGCTATCACGGCGTGGCAACGATCTCGCGCCTGCCGCTGCATGAGCTCAGCGACCGCCGCGACTATTGCGGCGTCGGCGATGCCCGCCACCTGTCGGTCGTCTTCGAGGCCGGCGGCAAGAAGATCCGGCTGCACAATTTCTATGTTCCGGCGGGCGGCGACGAGCCGGACCGCACCATCAACCCGAAGTTTGGCCACAAGCTCGACTTCGTCGAGGAGATGAAGCTGCTGCACGCGGAGGCCGAGGCCGGCATCTCCTCGATCCTCGTCGGCGACCTCAACATCGCACCACTCGAAGACGACGTCTGGTCGCACAAGCAGCTCTTGAAGATCGTCAGCCACACGCCGATCGAGACCGAAGGGCTGACCACGGTCATGACCGGCGGCGGCTGGGTCGACCTGATGCGCCAGCACACACCGGCACCGACCAAGCTCTACACCTGGTGGAGCTACCGCGCGAAGGACTGGGAGGCTGCCGACCGCGGCCGCCGGCTCGACCACATCTGGTCCTCCGCGGACCTGGCGCCGGTGCTGAAGCACGTCGACATCCTGCGCGAAGCGCGCGGCTGGGAGCGTCCCTCCGACCACGTGCCGGTCATCGCCCATTTCGACATCTAGCCGGAGCGTCACCAATCTCGGCGACCGCCGCGAAGAGGTCTGCACCGATGGTTATTGCTATTTCGGCCAGGGCCGCACGGTGCTCGGTTCGCTGAAATACCGGCGGTAACGGACAGAAGCCCTTTACCCGCGCTCAGGCAAAGCGGCCGGCGAGCGCGCCGGCCCGGCGGATCATCGCCTGCAGGTTCTCGCGGATGCGCACTTCGACGAGCTCCGCCACTTCCGGATACTCTTCCAGCATGCGGCGGAAGAGCGGCCGGTTGATGCGGATGACCTCGCTGTCTTCCTCGGCGGTCGCCGTGAACTTGCGTTCGACCATCGAGATCAGGGCCAGTTCCGACAGAAGTGCGCCACGGCCAACCGTGGTAACCGTCGCCAGGGAACCGTCGGCGCCTGCCTTCGACAAGGACAGGCTGCCGCTCGCAATCGCATAGGCGCAATCGGCGGGCGCCCCTTCGCGAAACAGTTCCTGCCCCTTGAATATGCGGCGCCGCTCCGCGCCGAAGGCGATCAGTCTGAGCTTGTCCTCGCTGATATCGGCAAACAGCGGCACGTTGGACAGAAGCACGATATCATCGTTGAGCGCCAAGCGGCTAACCTCCGGAAGTCACGTCGCTGCCGACCGGCAGGGCGATAACGGAAAACGGAACATGGCATGGAGCAGGTTGCGCCATGCATAGCCCGGCTACGGAACGATCTTGTAGCCGCCGTTCTCTGTCACCAAAATCTCGGCATTGGAAGGGTCCCGCTCGATTTTCTGGCGCAGCCGGTAGACATGGGTTTCCAGTGTATGGGTGGTGACGCCGGAATTGTAACCCCAGACTTCTTCGAGCAGAACATCGCGCGTCACCACCTTCTGGTCGGCGCGATAGAGGTAGCGGATGATCGCCGCTTCCTTCTCGGTGAGACGAATCTTCTGGCCGTTCTCAAGCGTCAGCAGCTTCTGGCTGGGCTTGAACGTGTAGGGCCCGACGCTGAAGGTCGCGTCCTCGCTCTGCTCGTGCTGGCGCAACTGCGCGCGTATGCGGGCAAGCAGCACGGCGAAGCGGAACGGCTTCGTCACATAGTCGTTGGCGCCGGCTTCCAGCCCGAGGATCGTATCCGAATCGGTGTCGTGGCCGGTCAGCATGATGATCGGCGCCTTGAAGCCGCCCTTGCGCAGAAGCTTTACCGCCTCGCGGCCATCCATGTCGGGTAGGCCGACGTCCATGATCAGCAGATCTACCTGCTGCGCCCGCGCGGTCTGGATGCCCTTGCCGGCGGTCGCCTCCTGGATGAGATCGAATTCTTCGTAGAGCGAGAGCTGCTCGACCAATGTCTCGCGCAGGTCATTGTCGTCATCGACAAGAAGAATGGTACGGGTCGCCATTGGACAATTCCTGTTTGCTTCCATTTTCAAACTAGCTCAAATGCCTGTGTTGGCAAGCGAACCAGCATTGCTGGATCGTTATATTCGCAACCGTGCTTATGGTGCCCCCCAAATCACGGGCAAAGCAAAAATCCGTGAGAATGATGCGCAAGAAAACGTCGGGAAAAAGACCAGCCAAATCCATCATCACAGTTCGCCCGGCGCCGCGCGATCGAAAGCGGGCACTGGTCTGCTTCGACGGCCGCGTCGAGCAGGCGGCGATCGGACGAAGCGGCATCACCAGCCTGAAGCGCGAGGGTGACGGCGCCACCCCGCGCGCCGCAATGAAGCTGATCTGCGGTTATGTCAGGCGCGATCGGCTCTCCCTGCCGCCGACGCCGCTGCCGACGCGGACCACGCGCAAGGGCATGCTGTGGTGCGACGCGTCAGGCCACGCCCAATACAATCGTCCGGTCACGGCACCTTTCGCGCCGAGCCATGAGGAAATGATGCGCGAGGACGGGCTCTATGACATCTGCCTGGTGATGGACTGGAACCTTATGGCTCGCCGGCGAAATGCCGGCTCGGCGATCTTCTTCCACCTGATCCGGCCGGGCTATGAGCCGACGCAGGGCTGCGTCGCGGTCAGCCTGTCCGCCATGTCGCGGCTGATCCCGCATATGCGGCGCGGCACCGTTATCCAGGTTCTCTGATACCGGCCAGGGCTGGTGTCAGTCAGGCCAGCGACCGGGGCGTCACGAAACGCCGGAGCTTGGCACCGCCGGGCGCAAGCTCGCGCCAACCCGTTGCTTCGAATTCGAGCACGGCAAGGGCAGCCGTCGGAAACTTGTCCGCCATACGCATCCGCAAGTCCGCATCGCCGGAACCGACGAGTTGGAACGCCAGGTCCTCCATCCCGGGATTGTGGCCGACGACGAGCAGCGTCCCGACGGCCGGATCGGTCTCGCGGAGGACGCTCAGGATCTGCGCCGCCCCCACTTCGTAGATCGCGCGGGTATTCTCGACCGCAATCCCCGACGGCAAAGCGGCCGCCACCAACTGCCAGGTCTCCTGTGCACGTTTCGCCGTCGAGACGAGGACGCGTTCCGGCACGAGTTTATGCTGCTTCATGTAGTCGCCCATCCGGGGCGCCGCCTTGCGGCCACGTTCGCCAAGCGGACGATTGATATCGGCGACGCCGTCCGGCCAGGCGGACTTGGCATGCCGAAGCAGCATCAGGCAGTAGGTGTGAACAGGCAGGTCGTCGCTCATCCGTCGTCCTCCCAAGGCTCTTCGGGCCAGGAGTGGACAGCTTAGCGCATTTCGCCGAGCCGCGCGGAATGCCTTGAATGCGCGCAGACAAAAAAGGCCGCCCCGAAGGGCGGCCATTTGCGCCGGAAAAGCTCAAATCCGGCTTATTTCCATTCGCGGATGTCGACGAAGTGACCCGCCACCGCCGCGGCGGCCGCCATGGCCGGCGAGACCAGATGCGTGCGACCCTTGAAGCCCTGGCGACCTTCGAAGTTGCGGTTCGACGTCGACGCACAACGTTCGCCCGGCTTCAGCCGGTCGTCGTTCATCGCCAGGCACATGGAGCAGCCCGGCTCGCGCCAGTCGAATCCGGCTTCCTTGAAGATCTTGTCGAGGCCCTCGGCCTCGGCCTGTTCCTTCACCAGGCCCGAGCCCGGAACGATCATCGCCGAAACGGTCGAGGCGACCTTGCGGCCTTCGACGACCTGGGCGACGGCCCTGAGGTCCTCGATGCGGCCGTTGGTGCAGGAGCCGATGAAGACGCGGTCGATGGCGATGTCGGTGATCTTCGTGCCCGGCTTCAGGCCCATATAGTCGAGCGCGCGCCACTTGGAGGCCCGCTTGGTCTCTTCCTGGATGTCGTCCGGGTTCGGAACGATGCCCTGAACCGAAATGACGTCTTCCGGAGAGGAGCCCCAGGAAACGATCGGCGGCAGGTTGGCGGCGTCGAGCACGACGACGCGGTCATAATGCGCACCTTCGTCCGTGTGCAGCGTCTTCCAGTATTCGAGCGCCATATCCCAGGCCTTGCCCTTCGGGGCGCGCGGCTTGTCCTTGATATAGGCGAACGTCGTCTCGTCGGGCGCGATCAGGCCGGCGCGGGCGCCGCCTTCGATCGTCATGTTGCAGATGGTCATGCGGCCTTCCATCGACAGCGAGCGGATCGCCTCGCCGGCAAATTCGATGACGTGGCCGGTGCCGCCGGCGGTGCCGATCTCGCCGATGATCGCGAGAATGATGTCCTTGGCGGTGACGCCGGGCGGAAGCTGGCCGTCGACGCGCACCAGCATGTTCTTCGCCTTCTTCTGGATCAGCGTCTGGGTGGCGAGCACGTGCTCGACCTCGGAGGTGCCGATGCCGTGGGCCAGCGAACCGAAGGCGCCGTGCGTCGAGGTGTGGCTGTCACCGCAGACGATGGTCATGCCCGGCAGGGTGAAGCCCTGCTCCGGGCCGACGATGTGCACGATGCCCTGGCGCTTGTCGTTCTCGGAATAGTATTCGACACCGAAGTCGGCGGCGTTCTTGGCGAGCGCCTCGACCTGGATGCGGCTTTCCTCGTTCTTGATGCCGAGGTGGCGGTCGGCCGACGTCGGAACGTTGTGGTCGACGACGGCGAGCGTCTTTTCCGGGGCGCGGACCTGGCGGCCGGCCATCCGCAGGCCCTCGAAGGCCTGCGGGCTCGTCACCTCGTGAACGAGGTGACGATCGATGTAGAGAAGACAGGTGCCGTCTTCCTGCTCGTTGACCAGGTGGTCGTCCCAGATCTTGTCATAGAGGGTACGCGGTGCGCTCATGGCGGTATATCCATCGAGTTTTCAAAAGGTAGGGAAAGCCGGCGGCAGGGCGGCCGGAAACGCTGATCAGGAGATCAGGATAGGCGGCTTGTGAGCGCCCCGTGGACGCGCGCAAAGAAGCGTGCCGGCAGGCGCTTGTGATCCTGCAGCACGACAATTTTCTGTTCGCGACATCCGAATTTGGATTCCATGGCCGTGTTCATATCAATTTTCTGACAGGTCGGCAATCGGTGGAAGCGGCCTCAGCGCTGCTCGGCACGTCGCAGCCGCCGCTCCAGCGCCCGCAATGCCAGAGACAGGCCGATGGTCAGCACCAGATAGACATAGGCGACGATCGAGTAGGTCTCGAAGAAGCGGAAGGAACCGGAGGCGTAGACCTTGCCCATCTGCGTGATGTCGGCGACGCCGAGCACCGACACGAGCGACGAATCCTTGACCATGGCGACGAAGTCGTTGCCGAGCGGCGGCAGGATCACGCGGACCGCCTGCGGGAAGATGACGAGGCGAAAACGCTGATAGCGCGTAAGTCCCAGCGCTTTCGCGGCCTCGACCTGCCCCTTGTCGACCGAAAGGATGCCGGCCCGGAACACCTCGGCGATGAAGGCGGAATAGCCGATCATCAAGGCGATGATTGCGCGCCACATCAGCGAGATGTCGCGCACGACGACCGGGTCCATCCAGCCGGCACCGATCAATGGCGCACAGACGAAATTGGCGGCGACGACCAGCGCCGGCGCTCCAACGAAGGCAATGTAGAACAGCAGAACCAGGATCGGCACGCCGCGGATGACTTCGGTATAGAAGCGCGCGATCTGCCGCAGCGCCGTATGCTCGGAGAGCGCCATCAGCGCGATGCCGAGACCGAGCGTCGTCGCCAGCACGAACCCCATGAGGGTCACGAAAACGGTAACGCCGAGGCCCTTGAAGACGACGGTGAAAACTTCGGAAAAGATGTCATTGCTGACGATCACGGCGGCAAGCGCCACCGCGATCACGAGAAGGGCGACCAACCACCAGGGATAGTCGCCCTTGCCGGACATATCAGGAGATTGCGGGGCAGCCACTCAGATCAGCCGCCCATCTTGTATTCGAGGAACCACTTCTTATCGAGGGCATCGAAGGTGCCGTCTTCCTTCAAGGCCTTGATCGCGGCGTTGACCGGAGCGACGAGATCCGAGCCCTTCGGGAAGATGAAGCCGAAATCCTCGGTGCCGAGCGGACCACCGACGACCTTGAGCTTGCCTTCGGAGGAGTCGACATAGCCCTTGGCGGCGACGCTATCGGTCAGCACCACGTCGACGTCGCCGGCCTTCAGCGCCTGGACGGTCGCACCGAAGGTCTCGAACAGCTTGATGCGCGGGTTCTGTTCGTTGCCGTCAAGCATTTCGTAGACGGCGGTGTAGAACGGCGAGGTGCCCGGCTGAGCGCCGACGAGACCGTCGGCAAAGGCGCCGAAGCTCTTGCCGTCGTTGAAGCGGTTTTCATCGCTGCGCACCAGCATGAACTGCTGCGAACGCATATAGGGGTCCGAGAAGTCGACCTTCTCCTTGCGGTCATCCTTGATGGTGATGCCGGTCATGCCGATCTGGTACTGGCCGTCATGCACCGCCTGGATCATCGCGTCCCAGCTGGTGTTCTGGTATTCGACCTTGAAATTCAACCGCTTGGCGATCTCGTTCATGGCGTCGTATTCCCAGCCCTTGGCTTCGCCGGTCTTCGGATCGACGAACTGCAGCGGCGGGTAGGCGTTCTCCGTGACGACGACGACCGTCTTGCCGCCGAGATCGGGCAGGTCGCTGGCAGTGGCCGGTGCAGAAAATGCGAAAGGAACGGCAAGTGCGGCTGCGATGCCCGCAAGCACGTGGCGACGGATTGTCATTGGAGGGCTCCCGAAAATTGTGGCAGCGGAAAATGTCACAAATTCCGTCGAAAAGACAAGCGCATAGTACCAAAAAAGAAAGGCGGCCGAGGCCGCCTTTCCACCAATCCAAGAAGATTGAAATCTTATTCTGCTGCGGCTTCCGCTGCTGCCTTTGCTTCGGCGGCTTCGGCTGCTGCCTTCTCGGCGGCGAGCGCCTGAGCTGCTGCAACCTTTTCAGCCTCGATGCGTGCCTTTTCCTCGGCAATCGCCTGGCGCTCGGCTTCGTTCAGCTTGCGGGCGCGCGTGCCGGTGTTCTCGACGATACGAGCCGACTTGCCGCGACGATCGCGCAGGTAGTAGAGCTTGGCGCGACGGACCTTACCGCGGCGAACCACTTCGACGCTCTCGACGAGCGGAGAGTAAACCGGGAATACGCGCTCGACGCCTTCGCCGTAGGAGATCTTGCGAACCGTGAAGTTTTCGTTGATGCCGCCGCCCGAACGAGCGATGCAGACGCCTTCATAGGCCTGAACGCGGGTACGGTTGCCTTCGACGACGCGGACGTTGACGCGCAGCGTGTCGCCTGCGGAGAATTCGGGGAGCGTGCGCTTGGCGGCGATCTTGGCGGCCTGTTCGGCTTCCAGCTGCTGGATGATGTTCATCGGTCTAAACCTTTCAAGTTCTTCTGAAACAGCCAGAGCGCTCTCGATGAACCTGTCGGGCTTGCCTTCAGGTCTTGCCGGAAACCGACAGGAGCGGATTCGCCATTCTTTGTTTTGGTCGACGGGCACAGAACCCGAACCGGGGCGGCACATACACCAATCGGTTCGGCTTGTCATCCCCGGAAGCCATATTTTCTCGGCGATCCGCGCCGAACATGATGATTCTATCAGAAAATCCGCAAACACGCGCGGGCGATTATCGGATGCAACGGACTTGCGGCCGTCACAACCACCGGCTATCCCGAGCGTGGTGGGTCGGGGGAGACCATGCATATCTTCGAAGTGCTCATGCTTTTTACGGCCGGCTTCCTGTCCGGTATCGTCAATGCCATCGCCGGCGGCGGAACGTTCCTGACCTTCGGCGCGATGACGCTTGGCGGCCTTTCGCCGATCGTCGCCAATGCGACCTCGTCGATCATCCAGTTCCCGGGCTATATCACCTCGGCACTCGCCTATGCCAAAGAGATCCGCGCCGACAGCCGCTATGCGATGCTGCTCGGCGTGATCTCGGCGCTCGGCGGTCTGGGCGGTGCGCTGCTTCTCGTCTCGCTTTCCAACGCCTCCTTCCGCGCGCTGGTCCCCTGGCTGCTGCTTGCGGCAACGGCGATCTTCGCCGCCGGGCCGCTCTTGAGGCCCAAGGCGCGCGTTGACGAGCATGCGATCAATCCGGCCGGGATCGGCGCCCAGTTCGTCACCTCCGTCTATGGCGGCTTCTTCGGCGCCGGCATGGGCATCATGATGCTGGCAGTGCTGGGGCTGGCGACCGGTGGCGGCTACCACCGGCTGAACGCGCTCAAGAACTTCATCTCGATCGTGATTGCCGCGATCGCCATCGTCGTCTTCGCCGCCGGCGGCGTCGTTTCCTGGCTGCATGCGGCAATCATGGTACCGGGAGCGGCCCTTGGCGGTTACTCCGGCGTCTGGGCGGCCAGGCGCGTGCCGCAGGCGATCATCCGCGCCCTCGTCGTCGCCGTCGGCCTGCTGCTGGCCGCCTATTATTTCTTCACGGGCTGATCGAGAAGGTCGGGCCTGCGCTCGGCGGTGAGGCGCTTCGCCTCCGCCTCGCGCCACTTGGCAATGGCGCCGTGGTTGCCCGAGGTCAGCACCGCCGGGATTTCGCGGCCCTCGAAGACCTGCGGCCGGGTATAATGCGGATGCTCGAGCAGCCCGCCTTCGAAACTTTCATGAACCCCCGAAAGCTCGTTGCCCATGACGCCGGGCAGGATGCGCACCACGGCATCGAGCAGCGTCAGCGCCGCCGGCTCGCCGCCGGAAAGAATATAATCGCCGATCGAAACCTCTTCGAGGCCGCGGGCGTCGATCACCCGCTGGTCGACGCCTTCGAAGCGTCCGCAGACGATGACGACACCGGGACCGGCGGCAAGTTCGCGCACCCGCGCCTGCGTCAGCGGCCGGCCGCGCGGGCTCATCAGCAGCCGCGGGCGATCATCGCCCTCAGAAACATGGTCGATCGCCCGGGCGAGCACGTCGGGCTTCAGCACCATGCCGGCACCACCGCCGGCCGGCGTGTCGTCGACGGTGCGGTGCTTGTCCTCGGCAAAATCGCGGATCTGCACCGCCTCGATCGACCATTGGCCGCGCTCCAGTGCCTTGCCCGAGAGGGAAACGCCGAGATGGCCCGGAAACATCTCGGGATAGAGCGTCAGAACGGTCGCACGAAAGGTCATTGCCGCATCGTTCACTTGCGTTTTGTGGAAAACGGATTGTCCGAATCCTGGTCCTTGTCGTCGGAAAGACCGGCGGCAACCGGATCGACCAGCAGCCTGCCCGCCTCCAGATCGATCTCCAGCACCGACCATTCGGTAAAGGGGATCAGCACCGGGCGCCTGCCCGGCCCCTTCAGCTCCAGGAGATCACCGGCGCCGAAGTCGAATACGCCACTGACCTTGCCATAGCTGGTGCCGTTGCCGTCGATCGCTTCCAAGCCCTCGAGATCGGCATAGAAGAACTCGTCCTCGTCGAGATCCTCGTCCGGCAGGTTGTCCCGCTCGATGAAGAGCTCGAGGCCATTGAGCGCCTCGGCGGCGTTACGGTCGTTGACGCCGCGGAAGCGCACGATCACGACGTTCTTCGCCTCGCGGATTTCCAGTACCTCGAACACGCGGCCGTCGGCACTGTGCAGGTTGCCGTAGTCGCCGAGCGCCGTCGGATCGTCGGTAAAGGACTTGACCCTGACCTCGCCGCGCAAACCTTGCGCCGCGCCGATCGTCGCCATCAGAACCGGGTTTTCGAGTTTGCTCATCGTCCGCGTCCGTTTCGGGATATATCGGTGCACATAACGGAAAACGGGCGGCATGGAAATGCCACCCGTTTCCTTATGTCACGGCAAGCCGAAGCAGGGATGCGGTCGAAAGACCGCCGATCCCGCTCCAAACCGATTGCCGGCTATTATTCCGCGGCAGCTTCTGCAGCGGCAGCAGCGGCTTCTTCAGCCTTCTGCTTGGCTTCGGCAGCGCGCTCCTGAGCCTTCTTGCCCGGAACGGCCTTGGTCGGGTTGTTGCGAGCCGGGCGCTTTGCCAGGCCAGCCTGGTCGAGGAAGCGCAGAACGCGGTCGGTCGGCTGGGCGCCCTGGGCGATCCAGTGAGCGACGCGCTCGGCGTCGAGCTCGACGCGCTTTTCGTCGTCCTTGCCGAGCATCGGGTTCCAGGAGCCGATCTTCTCGAGGAAGCGGCCGTCGCGCGGGCTGCGGGCGTCGGCAACGACGATCTGGTAGTACGGACGCTTCTTGGAACCGCCACGGGCGAGACGAATTTTCAGTGCCATTTCAGTTACTCCTTGCAGGCTTTCTTGACCGCTTCGTTCAAGCGGAATGGTTTGTGCCGGCGTTGCCCGCGCTATGCGAGCGATCGGCGGCGATGGCTTCATGATGCCGGATGACTTCCTTGATGATGAAGTTCAGGAACTTCTCGGCGAAATCCGGGTCCAGATTGGCATCCTTGGCCAGGCGGCGCAGGCGTTCGATCTGGTATTCTTCGCGCGCCGGGTCGGCCGGCGGCAGATCATGCTTGGCCTTGAGAACGCCGACTGCCTGGGTGCAGCGGAAGCGTTCGGCCAGCATGTGGACGAGCGCGGCATCGATGTTGTCGATCGACTGCCGGTAGCCCGCCAATTCCTGTTTGATTTCGGGATCAATCATCTCTTGCCGATCCTCACTTCTTCTTCGGCAGGCCGGGAAGGCCGGGGAAGCCGCCACCGAGGCCCGGAAGCTTGGCGCCGCCGAGACCCGGCAGGCCACCGCCGCCAAGGCCCGGCATTCCGCCCGGCTTGAGGCCGGCTGCTTCCGCCTGCTTCTGCAGCGCTTCGAGCTGCTTGGGGTCGAGCTTCGACAGGTCAGGCATGCCGCCGCCACCGAGGCCACCGAGCCCCATCTTGTTGGCAAGGCCGCCCATCATCTGCTTCATCATGCCGCCTTTGCCCTTGCCGCCCATCATCTTCATCATGTCCGCCATCTGGCGGTGCATCTTCAGAAGCTTGTTGATGTCGGCGGCATCGGTGCCGGAGCCGCTAGCGATGCGCTTCTTGCGCGAATGCTTGAGCAGGTCCGGGTTGGCGCGCTCGGCCTTGGTCATCGACGAGATGATGGCGAGCTGGCGCTTGAAGAGCGTGTCGTCGAGACCGGCCGCAGCCATCTTGTCCTTCATGCCGGCCATGCCGGGCATCAGGCCCATGATGCCGCCCATGCCGCCCATCTTCTGCATCTGCTTGAGCTGGTCGGCGAGGTCGTTCAGGTCGAACTTGCCCTTGGCCATCTTGGCGGCCATGGCCGCCGCTTTCTCGGCGTCGATGTTCTCGGCCGCCTTTTCGACCAGCGAGACGATGTCGCCCATGCCGAGGATGCGGTCGGCGACGCGGCGGGGATGGAACTCTTCGAGCTCGCCCATCTTCTCGCCGACACCGATGAGCTTGATCGGCTTGCCGGTGACGGCGCGCATCGAGAGCGCCGCACCGCCGCGGCCGTCGCCATCCATGCGGGTAAGCACCAGGCCGGTGATGCCGACACGTTCGTCGAAGTTGCGGGCGAGGTTGACGGCGTCCTGACCAGTCAGCGCATCGGCGACGAGCAGGATTTCATGCGGATTGGACTTCCGCTTGATCTCCGCCATCTCGATCATCAGCGGCTCGTCGATATGGGTACGGCCGGCGGTGTCGAGGATGACGACGTCATGACCGCCGAGCTTGGCAGCCTGGACGGCGCGCGCGGCGATATCGGTCGGCGACTGGCCGGCAATGATCGGCAGCGTGTCGACGCCGGTCTGCACGCCGAGCTGACGCAGCTGCTCCTGCGCGGCCGGACGGCGGGTGTCGAGCGAAGCCATCAGGACCTTTTTCTTGTCCCGCGACTTCATCCGGTTGGCGATCTTGCCTGTCGTCGTCGTCTTACCCGAGCCCTGCAGACCGACCATCATGATGACGACGGGCGCCGGCGCATTGAGGTCGATGGTGACCCCCTCGGAGCCGAGCATCTCGATGAGCTGGTCATGGACGATCTTGACGACCATCTGGCCGGGCTTGATCGACTTCAGGATCTCGGCGCCGACGGCCTTCTCGCGAACCTTTTCGGTAAAGGAGCGCACGACGTCGAGCGCGACGTCGGCTTCGAGCAGCGCACGGCGAACCTCGCGGAGCGCGGCGGAAACATCGGCTTCCGACAATGCGCCGCGGCCGGTCAGTCCATTCAATATGGAACCAAGGCGGTCCTGGAGGCTCTCGAACATTCTTACTTCCTTCTGGTTTCCGGTGGCGATCAACTCGCCGGAAACGTGGGTTCCCTCGCCAAGAAAACAAGGCGCAAAGCCAAAAACCACCCGAGGGCGCGACGCGCTGTCGGATGGTGACCTCCGGGTTCTCTTTATACCTTTGCGGGACCCGGTCGGCGGCTTCGAAGACTTGAGCTTGCGAAGGAATTGCGGCGGATAAACAGGAAAGCGCGGCAAAAGTCAAGGACGGCAGGGCAATGAAGCGCTTTCTGCCTTGGGCGAGGGCATTTCGTGGAAGCCGTTTCGGATTCCATCGACCCGCCATGGACCTTCCCGGAGGATGAATACCCGCACGACGGAACGAGCGCTGTCAGCGCACTTCTCCGTCGGTCTCCAATTCGCCGGCTAGACGCTCGAAAGCCGTCGCCACACGCGTCATCACCCGAAGCGCCGCCACCACCTCGGTCTGGTTGATGTCGCCGAGCATGGCGTGCAGCATCTCGACTTCGCGGCGGTGAATTTCCTCGAACAAGGCACGTCCGGGGACGGTCGGGGCGCAAAGATAGGCGCGGCGATGTTCCGGGTTCGGCTGTTTTTCGAGCAATTGTTTTTCCATCAGGCCGATGGCGACGCGCAGCACGAACTGTCGCTTCATCGACAGTCGCCGTGCCGCTTCCGGCACCGTCAGCGGCTCGTCGCAAAAAAGTTCGAGTACCGCCCGCTCTGCCACTGAAACGCCGGCGCCATCGAGCATATGTTCTGTCGAACGCTGCATATTGAGATGGATAGAGCGGACCAGTTTGAGGGTCTTGTAGAGGCGTTGATGCGGATCGAATCGGACGAGCATGCAATCACGATAGCAATTCAGTTGCTGTTTTCAACAAATTGTTAAACTTTGACCTTTCAACCGAACGCGACCGGCGCGACACTTGATGCAACAAAGACACACGCCGGAAGGCCAGGGATGAAGATCCGAAATCCATACTATCAGGGCTCCGTCTCCGATCATTTCGACGGAACGCGCTTCTTCAATCCCGGCGGAACGGAGCCGCGCGGGCTACCCGACCTTCTGCGCTGGCAATTCGGCCGAGGCAAGGTGCGGTGGCCGACGCACTATCCAAGCCCGTTCGCACAGGCGAAGCCCGAACTCAGCGTCGAAGGCGAGCGTCTCAGAGTAACGATGGTCGGACACGCCACGCTGCTCATTCAGGTGCATGGCACGAACATCCTCACCGATCCCGTATGGGCGCATCGCGCCAGCCCCTTCGCCTTTGCCGGCCCGCAGCGCCGCAATGCCCCCGGCATCGAGCTCGACGATCTTCCGCCGATCGACATCGTGCTGGTCACCCACAACCATTACGACCATCTCGATGTCGAAACGCTGGCCGCGCTTCACGAAGAACACACGCCCCGGATCATTACTCCGCTCGGGAACGACACGATCATCCGCCACGCCGTTCCCGATGCCGAAATAACGGTGGTCGACTGGCACGATCGGGTCGATTGCGGCGACGACGTCGTGATTCACGCGGAACCCTGCCACCACTGGTCGGCCCGCGGCTCACGCGACCGGCGCATGGCGCTATGGGCCGCCTTCGTCCTGGAGACGCCGGCCGGCAAGATCTACCATGTCGGCGACACCGGCTTTCACGACGGCATAAACTATCGGGCCGCCCGTGAAAAACACGGCGCCTTCCGCCTCGCCAACCTGCCCTTCGGTTCCTACGAACCGCGCTGGTTCATGCAGGACCAGCACCAGAACCCGGAAGAAGCGGTGCGCGGCATGATCGATTGTGCCGCCGCCCACGTCGCCGGCCACCACTGGGGCACGTTCCGCCTGACCGATGAGGGTGTCGATGAGCCGCGGCTTGCGCTGGAACGGGCGCTCGATGCGGCCGGCATCGCCCGCTCCCGCTTCCGGCCGCTGCGCCCCGGCGAGGTCTTCGACGTGCCTGCTGCCGCATCCGCCGGAGAATGAAGGCGGCACTGGTAATTTCCGGGCTTTTCCGCCATATACAGCCCGAATGAAGGGTGCCTCGCTTGATGCAGGCCGGTTTGGACCATCGCCACATGACCGACAACGTGCAATTCGCCAGAATGAACGGGCTTGGAAACAAGATCCTCGTCGTCGACATGCGCGGCCGGAAGGATCGGGTGACGCCCGCAGCCGCGATCGCGCTCAATGCCGACCCGGCGACGGCCTTCGACCAGATCATGGCGATCCACGACCCGAAGGCGACCGGCACCGACGCCTGGATCGACATCGTCAATTGCGACGGCTCCATGGCCCAGGCCTGCGGCAACGGCACGCGCTGCGTCGTCCAGGCGCTTGCCGCAGAAACCGGCAAGAAGGCGTTCACCTTCCAGACCGTCGCCGGCATCCTGAATGCCGCGGAGCATGAGGACGGCACGATATCGGTCGATATGGGCAAGCCGGTCTTTGCCTGGAACAGGATCCCGCTTGCCGAGGAGTTCGCCGATACGAGCCGCATCGAATTGCAGATCGGCCCCATCGACAATCCCGTCCTGCATTCGCCCTCGGCCATGTCGATGGGCAATCCGCATGCGATCTTCTGGGTCGACAAGGATCCGATGTCCTTCGATCTCGATCGCTTCGGTCCGCTGCTTGAAAACCATCCGATGTTCCCCGAGCGCGCCAACATCACGCTGGCACAGGTGCTTTCGCCGTCGTCGCTGCGCACCCGCACCTGGGAACGGGGTGCGGGGCTGACGCTGGCCTGCGGCTCTGCAGCCTGCGCCGCAGCGGTCAGCGCCGCGCGCACGGGTCGCACCGGCCGAAAGGTGACGATCGACGTCTCTTCCGCCCCTGCTCCGGCTAGGCTGACGATCGAATGGCGCGAGCGCGACGATCATGTGATCATGACCGGCCCGGCCGAATGGGAATGGTCCGGCACGCTGAACCCCTCCACCGGCACCTGGCAGCGCGACGAAACCGGGGCCAGCGGAGCGCAGGCGCTTTGAGCGGCGTCGAGGTCATAACCTTCGGCTGCCGCCTCAATACCTACGAATCCGAAGTGATGCGGGCGGAAGCCGAGAAGGCGGGGCTGAACAACGCCATCCTCGTCAACACCTGCGCCGTCACCGGCGAGGCGGTGCGCCAAGCGCGCCAGGCAATCCGCCGCGCGCGCCGCGACAATCCGCATGCCCGCATCATCGTCACCGGTTGCGCCGCGCAGACGGAAAAGGAGACCTTTGCCGGAATGGCCGAGGTCGACGCCGTGCTCGGCAACGAGGAAAAGCTCAAGAGCGCCTCCTATCGCGCCCTGCCCGATTTCGGCGTCTCGGCGGAAGAAAAGCTGCGCGTCAACGACATCATGAGCGTGCGCGCCACGGCACCGCAGATGGTCAAGCACATCGACGGCCACGTGCGCGCCTTCATCCAGGTGCAGAACGGCTGCGACCATCGCTGTACTTTCTGCATCATCCCCTATGGCCGCGGCAATTCCCGCTCCGTGCCGATGGGTGCCGTCGTCGACCAGGCGCGCAAGCTCGTCGGAGCAGGCTACTGCGAGATCGTGCTGACCGGTGTGGACGCCACCAGCTACGGCGCCGACCTGCCGGGCACGCCGACGCTCGGCCTGCTTGCCAAGACGCTGTTGAAGCAGGTGCCGGAGATCCGCCGCCTGCGGCTATCCTCGATCGACGGAATCGAGGCCGACAAGCACCTCTTCGACCTGATCGCCGACGAGGCGCGCTTCATGCCGCATCTGCACCTGTCGCTGCAGCATGGCGACGACCTGATCCTGAAGCGCATGAAACGCCGGCATTCGAGCGCCGATGCCCGCGCCTTCGCCGATCAAGTCCGTCGACTGCGACCGGAGATCAGCCTCGGCGCCGACATGATCGCGGGTTTCCCGACGGAGACCGAGGAGATGTTCGAGAATGCTGCGAGGCTCGCTGAGGATTGCGGCATCGCGCATCTGCATGTGTTCCCCTATAGCCCGCGTCCGGGCACGCCGGCGGCACGCATGCCGCAGCTCGATCGCGGCCTCGTCAAGGATCGCGCCGCCCGCCTGCGCGCCGTCGGCGCAACGCTTTACGCGCAGCATCTCGAAGGCATGATCGGCAGCGAACAGACGATCCTGGTCGAGAACAACGGGCTCGCCCATACCGAAAACTTCACGCTCGTCGACGCCGCCGGCCTGAAAGCCCGCGCGCTTGTCCCGGTCACGATCACCGGCCACAATGGCAAGCATCTGACGATGCAGGTAAAACAGATGGCTGCGGCCTGATTTATGCGGAATTCCTGAATGGCAATGGGTTTCATCAAAAGGATCTTCACCTTCGGCAAGGGCGCGGTGGAGGAAACGAAGCCGCCGGGAGGTGTGCCTGACGAGACGATTGTCTCTTCGCCCGAGGCGGAGCGGCAGCCCGTGCCAAATGCTGAGGCAGTGGAACCGTCCGCCTCTGTCGCCGAGGCAGAGATCGTCGAGGAAAGCCCCGAAGCCGCCTTCGAACCGCCTGTCGACATCGAGACGCTGCCTCTCTCCGAGGACGATCCGGTGCTCGTTGCCGAGATCGAGACCGCCGGTGGCCCCGCCTCCGACGATGCCATGGAACTTACCCGTGACGAGGCCGATACGGCGCCCGTGGAGGCTGAGGCAGCGATACCCCCCTCTGTCCCTTCGGGACATCTCCCCCACAAGGGGGGAGATCAGATGGAGACCGCGTCGACCTCCAACGACATGCCTGCAGCCATCGAGGCTGCGGAAACGATCTCTGCCGAGAAGCCGGCGGAATCCAAAGAAACCATCGTAGCCTCCCACAAGGCCGAAACCGCCGAGAGCACCGCGGAAGCCGTGCCACCTGCGGACAATGCCGAAACCGAAGCAAGCGACATCACGGCAGTCGAAACGCTTGTGCCTGACGCCGAGAGCGAGCCCAGCGCAATCTCCCCCCCTGTGGGGGAGATGCCCGGCAGGGCAGAGGGGGGTGAAGCCGTAGCCCTCCAAGAAAGCTCAGAGACCACAAAGAGCGACGCCGCGGAAACGACGGCCGACGTCGCACAAATCGAGGCAGGTGAAGCCGAGACAGCCTCCACCCCCGCCCTCCCCAAGGGCTTCTCGGCCGCCGAACGCAAACCCAGGGAAGAGCCGGCCGCCGCGCCGAAGGAAAAGCTCACCTGGTACCAGCGGCTGCGCCGCGGCCTCGCGCGCACCTCGTCGCAGCTCACCGGCCAGATCGCCAGCCTGTTCACCAAGCGCAAGCTCGACGAAGCGACGCTGCAGGATCTCGAGGACCTGTTGATCCAGGCCGACCTCGGCGTCGAGACGGCGATGCGCATCACCGACACGCTCGCCTCCGAGCGCTACGGCAAGGATGTTTCCGGCGAGGACGTCTCGCGCATCATGGCCGGCGAGATCACCAAGGTTCTTTCGCCCGTCGCCAAGCCGCTGGAGCTGGATCTCAGCCACAAGCCGCACGTCATCCTGGTGGTCGGCGTCAACGGCACCGGCAAGACCACGACGATCGGCAAGCTCGCCGCCAAACTTTCGGGCGCGGGCCTCAAGGTCATGCTCGCCGCCGGCGACACCTTCCGCGCCGCGGCGATCGAGCAGCTCAAGATCTGGGCGGAGCGCACCAAGTCCGACATCGTTTCCTCCAAGCTCGGCGCCGATGCGGCCGGCCTTGCCTATGAGGCCTTCCAGCAGGCGCGCGAGAAGAAGTCCGACGTCTTGATCATCGACACCGCCGGCCGCCTGCAGAACAAGGCGGAGCTGATGGCCGAGCTCGAAAAGATCGTCCGCGTGCTCGGCAAGCTCGATCCGGATGCGCCGCATACCGTGCTGCAGACCCTCGACGCCACCACCGGACAGAACGCCCTGCAGCAGGTCGAGATTTTCCGCAACGTCGCCGGCGTCAGCGGCCTGATCATGACCAAGCTCGACGGCACGGCGCGCGGCGGCATCCTCGTCGCCATCTCCGCCAAGCACAAGCTGCCGGTCTATTTCATCGGCGTCGGCGAAGGCGTCGACGATCTGGAACCGTTCGAGGCCAAGGATTTTGCCGAAGCGATCGCTGGCGTTGCCGCCTGACGAGGCGTTGCGCGTTTGCGTGAGACCGCCGTCTTGATATGGTTTTGCCGCAAAGCTGGTGTTATGAGCAGCAGGCACATGCGAAAACAGGACCCCCAGATGTCGACGATCGAGGCTACCAAGCCGCAGAAGGAAGTCAGCCCGTTGCTCAAGATGGTGCTGGAGCTTGGGCCTTTGATGGTCTTCTTCTTCGCCAATTCGCGCGGCGAATGGCTGGCCGGGCATTTCCCGACGCTCGCCGAGCTCGGCGGTCCGATCTTCATCGCCACCGGGCTCTTCATGGCCGCGACCGCAATTGCGCTCGCCGTTTCCTGGATGCTCACCCGCACGCTGCCGATGATGCCGCTGATCTCGGGCATCGTCGTCTTCGTCTTCGGCGCGCTGACGCTCTGGCTGCAGAACGACACCTTCATCAAGATGAAGCCGACGATCGTCAACACGCTGTTCGGCGCGATCCTGCTCGGTGGCCTCCTCTTCGGCAAGTCACTGCTCGGCTACGTCTTCCACTCCGCCTTCAAGCTCGACGAACCCGGCTGGCGCAAACTGACGCTGCGCTGGGGCCTGTTCTTCCTGTTCCTGGCCGTGCTCAACGAGGTGGTCTGGCGCTCCTTCTCGACTGATTTCTGGGTCGCCTTCAAGGTCTGGGGCACGATGCCGATCACCATTCTGTTCACGCTCGCCCAGATGCCATTGATCATGAAGCACTCGCTTGACCAGGAGCACGCCGAGTGAGCACCGCTATCGAGGAGAATGACAGCCGCAACCGTCGCGCACTCCTCTGGCTGGCCGCCTGTTTTGCGGTCCTCATCATCCAGATCATTACCCAGCATCTGATGGGACGTCTCTGGATCTGCGAGTGCGGCTACGTCAAACTCTTTGAGCCCGTGGTAAAATCCAGCGGCAACTCGCAGCACATCGCCGACTGGTACACGCCGTCCCACATCATCCACGGCTTCCTGTTCTACGGTCTCGGTCACCTGCTGTTGCGCGGCAAGCCGCTGTCGGCAAAGCTCTTCCTGGCAACGGTGATCGAATCCGCCTGGGAGATTGCCGAAAACACCCCCATGGTGATCAACCGCTATCGCTCGGCAACCATCTCGCTCGACTATTTCGGCGACAGCGTCCTCAATTCCACCATGGACACGCTGGCCATGGTCGCCGGCTTCCTGTTCGCCGCCCGCATGCCCATCTGGCTGACGGTGACGGTCGCCATCGTCTTCGAGCTCTTCACCGGCTGGCTGATCCGCGACAATCTCACGCTGAACGTGCTGATGCTGGCCTGGCCGCTCGATGCCATCAGGGAATGGCAGGCGGGGATTTAGGCGGGCGTCAGACTTCGGCTCCGCCCCTCATCCCGCTGCAGCGACCTTCTCGATCGCCGGCAGCAGGCCGGTCTTGACGCTGTTCTCGTCGAACGGACCGACGCGCTTGTAGAGGATCGTACCATCAGGTCCGACGAGGTAGGATTCCGGAATGCCATAGACACCCCAATCGATCGCCGCCTTGCCGCGCGGGTCGACGCCGATCGCCGAGAAGGGGTTGCCGAGTTCGCCGAGGAAGCGCAGGGCGTTTTCGTTCTGGTCCTTGTAGTTGATGCCGACGACGGTAAGCCGCGGATCCTTGGACAGTTCGAGGATGAAGGGATGCTCCTGACGGCAGGGCACGCACCAGGAGGCCCAGACGTTGACGAGCGTCAGCTTGCCCTTGATCGCAGCATCGGTCAGCGCCGGCATCGGCTGGCCGTCGCGGGTCGCCCCTTCGAGCGCCGGCAGGTCGAGCTTCGGCGCCTTGGTGCCGATCAGTGCCGACGGGATCTCGCTCACATCCTTGCCGGAATTGAGCTGGCTCCAGAAGATCGCCGCAAGCCCGGCGAAGATGATGAGCGGCAGTGCCGCGAGCACGAAACGCAAGGGGCCGGGTTTGCGCTCTTCGCCGCCGGGCGCAGGGGTGCTGGTCATCGTGTCTCTCCCGATGCCGCTTCGGCCGAGCGCCGGCGAATGCCGGACGCTTCCAGCTCGGCGAGCTCACGCCGACGCGCGCGCCCATCGAGCACGACCCAGGCAATCAGGCCGAGGACGGTCAGCGTCGCTATTCCATAGCTCGTAAAGACGTAAGCGGCGTGGCTCATCATTTCGTGCGGGCTCCCCTGCCGGCGCTGCGCGCCGCCAGACGGCGCAGCGCAGTGACGCGCCGGCGCAGGATTTCGTTGCGCATGGCGGCGATGTGCAGCGTGAAGAAGAGAAGCGTGAACGCGATTGCCATCGCGATCAGCGGCCACAGGAACTCCGGATCGATCGTCGGCCCGTCGAGCCGCATGACGCTCGCCGGCTGATGCAGCGTGTTCCACCATTCGACCGAGAACTTGATGATCGGGATGTTGACGAAGCCGACCAGCACCAGCACCGCGGAAACCTTGGAGGAGCGTGCCGGATCGTCGATCGCGCGGTTGAGCGCCATCAGCCCAAGATACATCAGGAACAGCACGAAGACCGAAGTGAGCCGCGCGTCCCACACCCACCAGGTGCCCCACATCGGCTTGCCCCAGAGCGAACCGGTGACGAGCGCCAGGAAGGTGAAACAGGCGCCGATCGGCGCCGCGGCACGCGAGGAGACGTCGGCGAGCGGATGGCGCCAGACGAGCGTGCCGAGGGCTGCCAAGGCCATCACCGAATAACACATCATCGACAACCAGGCGGCGGGCACGTGCACATACATGATGCGCACCGTCTCGCCCTGCTGATAGTCGCCTTCGGTGGTGAAGGAAAGCCAGAGGCCGGCGATGAAGAACAGCGCCGCCAGGCCGGCAAGCCAAGGCAGCAGACGGTCGGCCAACGCCAGGAACCGTGTCGGGTTGGCGAGGTCACTGAATTTGCGGATGGCCAGGCTGTTTTCGCTCATGATGGCTCTTTAACGCTTAAGCCCCTCTGCTGCAATTGATCCCCGTCAATCGGCCGATCACGATCAGTTTGGGCCGCCAATCATAAACGTGATCGATCTGAATGACTTAGCGCCGAGTGCGACGGAAAACCGCAAACAGTTTCAGCCGATCCGTTCCGATTGCGTCAATCGGACGCGTGCCGAAGTGCGGCTGCGGCGGCAACCGGCCCGATGACGGCGAAGAACAGGGTGATCGCCGCGAGGATCATCAAGGGCGGCAGGAACGGCGCCGGATCCTCGATCGCCGCATAGACCGCGCTGACGCCGAAGATCAGAACCGGGATGGCCAGCGGCAGCACCAGGATCGAAACGAGCAGCCCGCCGCGCGGCAGCGACACGGCGACGGCGGCGCCGACCGCACCGATGAAGGTGATCGCCGGCGTGCCGATCAGAAGCGTCAGCATGGTAGCGCCGATCGCCATCTCGCTCATGTTCATGAAGAGACCGAGCAGAGGCGAAGCGATCACCAGCGGCAGGCCGGTCGCCGCCCAATGGGCCGCGCATTTGACGAAGACGGTGAAGAGCAGCGGCGTCTCCTGCATCAGCATCAGATCGAGGGAACCGTCGTCCCGCTCCGCCTGGAACAGGCGGTCGAGGCCGAGCAGCGAGGCAAGCAGCGCGCCGATCCAGAGGATCGCCGGACCGATGCGCGCAAGCAGGTTCAGATCCGGGCCGACGCCGAAGGGAATGACCGCCACCACGGTCATGAAGAAGAGTACGCCGATCATGGCGCCACCGCCGGCACGGATCGACAGCTTCAGATCGCGGAAGAAGAGCGCCATCATGCCGCCAGTCTCGCGGCAGCGAGCGCGGACAGGCTTCTATGCATCACGCCCCTACGCATCATGCCAGAGCCCTCCCGCCAGATGCTCGAAGCCCTTCATGTGCAATTCCTTCGTTTGATCGAGCCCGAGCGGCTGGTGTGTCGCTGCGACTACGATGCCGCCCTTGCCAAGATGCGCCTTCACCAGATCTGCAAACAGCCGGTCGGCGCCGGCGTCGAGGGCAGCGGTCGGCTCATCGAGAATCCAGATCGGGCGGTAGGCGACGAGCAGCTTCGCCATCGCCATGCGGCGCTGCTGGCCGGCCGAGAGGTAGCCGAAGGGCAGGTGTGCTATGTCAGGCAGACCGACCGCCTCGACGGCCTCATGGAGAGTGACGCCATCGCCACCGGGCGAATCGCCCATGAAACGCTGCCAAAAGGAAAGATTTTCTGCGACGGTCAGTTCGCGCTTCATCGCGTTGCGGTGACCGAGATAGTGGCTGACCTCTGTGGGACTGGCTATTTCCGGGGGGCCATTCTCAAGTTTCAAGTGCCCGCTTTCCGGCCTCAGCAAACCTGCCAGAACCCGGAGCAACGTGGACTTGCCCGAGCCGTTCGGACCCGTCACGACAAGAGCTTCGCCCGTATCAAGCGCAAAGGAAATATCGTTAAAAATCAGATCCTCGCCGCGCTTCGCACTCAAACCTTCAGCCAGCAGGCGCATGAATATCTGTCTTCCCTTCGCGCGTGTTCCGCAGAGCAAAAAAAGTTCCAATTGAACCTTCGTTGCTCTGGCACGTTTTGGAGAAATTATCTATAAGGCGGCCAACACGCCAGCGGTCGGCGTGAATTTCATCCTAGCGCCGAACATGGAATGAATTTCCACGTACGGACAGCGGAAATGGCCGCACCCGCATCCCAATTTGCGCTTCACAGGCGCTCGGGCGTTCGTACGTCAGTTTTTGGCGATCAGACGGAACGGGGTATTATCCAGTGTCCAAATCCCTAGACAGCTTCAATTGTCGCTCCACGCTCACCGTCAACGGTGTGGACTACGTCTATTACAGCCTGCCCAAGGCTGAGGCGAACGGTCTCGCCGGCGTGTCCAGGCTCCCCTACTCGATGAAGGTTCTGCTCGAGAACCTGCTGCGCAACGAAGACGGCCGTTCCGTCACCAAGAAGGACATCGAGAACGTTGCCGCCTGGCTCAACGACAAGGGCACGGCTGAAAACGAAATCGCCTATCGTCCGGCCCGCGTGCTGATGCAGGACTTCACTGGCGTTCCCGCCGTCGTCGACCTCGCTGCCATGCGCGACGCCATGGTCTCGCTCGGCGGCGACCCGGAGAAGATCAACCCGCTCGTTCCCGTCGACCTCGTCATCGACCACTCGGTCATCGTCGACGAATTCGGCACGGCGACCGCCTTTGCCCGCAACGTCGAACTCGAATACCAGCGCAACGGCGAGCGCTACCGCTTCCTGAAGTGGGGCCAGCAGGCGTTCAAGAACTTCCGCGTCGTTCCGCCCGGCACCGGCATCTGTCACCAGGTCAATCTGGAGTATCTGGGCCAGACGGTCTGGACCCGCGAAGAAGACGGCGAAATCACCGCTTACCCGGATACCTGCGTCGGCACCGACAGCCACACCACCATGATCAACGGCCTCGGCGTTCTCGGCTGGGGCGTTGGCGGTATCGAGGCTGAAGCCGCAATGCTCGGCCAGCCGGTCTCCATGCTGCTGCCGGAAGTCATCGGCTTCAAGCTGACCGGCAAGCTGAAAGAGGGCGTCACCGCCACCGACCTCGTGCTCATGGTCGTTCAGATGCTGCGCAAGAAGGGCGTGGTTTCGAAGTTCGTCGAATTCTTCGGCCCGGGCCTCGACAACATGACGCTCGCCGACCGTGCGACCATCGGCAACATGGGTCCGGAATACGGCGCGACCTGCGGCTTCTTCCCGGTCGACAGCGAAACCATCAACTACCTCACCATGTCCGGCCGTGAAGAACAGCGCATCGCGCTGGTCGAAGCCTACTCCAAGGCGCAAGGCATGTGGCGCGAAGGCGACGGCGCCGATCTCGTCTTCACCGACACGCTCGAACTCGACCTCGGGGACGTCGTTCCCTCGATGGCCGGCCCGAAGCGTCCGGAAGGCCGCATCGCGCTCGAAAGCATCGCTTCCGGCTTCGCCACCGCGCTCGAAAACGACTACAAGAAGCCCGGCCAGCTTTCGAACCGTTATGCCGTCGAAGGCACGGATTACGACCTCGGCCATGGCGATGTCGCGATCGCCGCGATCACCTCATGCACCAACACCTCCAACCCGTCGGTGCTGATCGCGGCCGGCCTGCTCGCCCGCAACGCGGTTGCCAAGGGCCTGAAGTCCAAGCCCTGGGTCAAGACCTCGCTGGCACCGGGATCGCAGGTCGTCGGCGAATACCTCGCCAAGTCGGGCCTGCAGAAGGACCTCGACGCGCTTGGCTTCAACCTCGTCGGCTTCGGCTGCACGACCTGCATCGGCAACTCCGGACCGCTGCCGGGTCCGATCTCAAAGACGATCAACGACAAGGGCCTGATCGCCGCCGGCGTTCTCTCGGGCAACCGCAACTTCGAAGGCCGCATCTCTCCTGACGTTCAGGCGAACTACCTCGCTTCGCCGCCGCTCGTCGTCGCCTACGCGCTCGCGGGTTCCGTGCAGAAGGACCTGACCAAGGAGCCGATCGGCGAAGATAAGGACGGCAAGCCGGTCTTCCTCAAGGACATCTGGCCGACCTCGAAGGAAATCCAGGAGTTCATCTTCAAGTACGTCACCCGCGAGCTCTACGCGACGAAGTACGCGGACGTCTTCAAGGGCGACGAAAACTGGCAGGCCGTTCAGGTTCCGGCCGGGCAGACCTACGCATGGGACGAGGATTCGACCTATGTGCAGAACCCGCCGTACTTCGTCGGCATGGGCAAGGCCGGCTCGGGCATCTCCGACATCAAGGGCGCTCGCGTTCTCGGTCTCTTCGGCGACAAGATCACCACCGACCACATCTCCCCGGCGGGTTCGATCAAGGCCGCTTCGCCGGCTGGCTCCTACCTCATCGGTCATGGCGTCGGCGTTGCCGACTTCAACCAGTACGGTACGCGCCGCGGCAACCATGAGGTGATGATGCGCGGCACGTTTGCCAACATCCGCATCCGCAACCACATGCTCGGCCCGAATGGCAAGGAAGGTGGCTACACCATCCACTATCCGTCGAAGGAAGAGATGTCGATCTACGACGCGGCCATGCAGTACAAGGAAGAGGGCGTTCCGCTCGTCATCTTCGCCGGCGTCGAATACGGCAACGGTTCGTCCCGTGACTGGGCCGCGAAGGGCACCAACCTGCTGGGCGTCAAGGCCGTCATCGCGCAGTCCTTCGAACGTATCCACCGCTCGAACCTCGTCGGCATGGGCGTCATCCCCTTCGTCTTCGAAGAGGGCACGACCTGGGAATCGCTGGGCCTCAAGGGCGATGAAGTCGTCACCATCGACAACCTCGCCAATGTCCAGCCGCGCGAGAAGCGCGTTGCCAGGATCACCTATGGCGACGGCAGCGTGAAGGAAGTTCCGCTGATCTGCCGCATCGATACGCTGGACGAAGTGACCTACGTCAACAACGGCGGCATCCTGCAGACCGTTCTGCGCGACCTGGCCGCCTGATCGGCCGCGGTCGACATGCCGTGAAACATGGGAGCCGGGACGCCGAAAGGCGCCCCGGCTCTTTCTTCTCTGGCCGCCAAATGCCGGACGCCCGCAACAAGGCCGCACTCACCCGCGATCTCACTCCAACGTGACTTTCCGTTGATGCCTGGCCGGCGTATGTAATTAACTCCCCCACAAGGAGTAGGCCGACGGCCCCAACGAAGTGACGCCATGACATCCGCAGACCGTTCTTTCATTCGCCCTTTTGCACTGGCTTTCGGGCTGTTCACAGCCGCTGGTGCACCGGCCGGGGCACAGGACGGACAGGTGATCAAAGGCGTCGTTGAACTGTTCACCAGCCAGGGCTGTTCTTCTTGCCCGCCGGCGGACGCAGCGCTGAAGACGCTGGTCGATGACGGTGACGTCGTGGCGCTCGCCTATCACGTCGACTACTGGAACTATCTCGGCTGGGCCGACACGCTCGCCTCCAAGGAAAATACCGAGCGGCAATATGCCTATGCCCGCATGCTCGGTCGCAATGGCGTCTATACGCCCCAGGCCATTCTGAATGGCCGCGACCATCTCAACGGCGGCAACCTTCAGGCGATCAAGACGCGGCTGGAAACGATGAAGGCCGAAGGCAAGGGGCTTGCCGTACCCGTCGATGCGAAGATCCAGGACGAAGAGATCCAGATCAACATCGGCAGCGGCATCGGCAAGGCGAACGTCGTCGTCGTCTATTTCGACCGTGCGAAGGTCGTGAAGATGGAGAAGGGGGAGAACAGCGGCAAGGAAATCCCCTACTGGCATGCCGTGCGCGACATTCAGACCATCGGCATGTGGGATGGAAAACCGGCAAGCTTCACCCTTCCTGCAACGGTGCTGACCGAACGCCCCGGCAACGGTGGCTGTGCCGTTCTCTTGCAGTCGATGAAGGACAAGGAGACGCCGGGCGCGATCGTCGGCGCAACCGCCGTGCTCGCCGGTCCCCAGGGCAAACTCTAGCGCGAAGCGCGAGGGGGTGGTTCGGCCCGGCAGCATCGAGGGGCTGGGGCTGAGGGTTCGAAGTTACCGGACCGAACCGGCCATGGCTGCGTTCGGTGAACTCCCGCAGCATGACGACCTGACCGGACATACGGTGGCAACGACTCTGTCCGTCAGCGCCCGCGAGTTTTGCGGTGAATTGGGGCGGCGATTTGACTGAAATGGGGCAGAGGCAAGAAATGCCCTCATCGTCCAACGGCTTCCGGCTTGCTTTTCGGCTCACGTCAGGCACACTGTTATCGTTCTGTCACAACAGAAGGCCGGATTGCCGATGACCGATGAGCCGGATTTGCCGCAAGGCGAGGCGCGCCATCAGCGCGAGACCACTTCCGAAGTGGTTGTCGATCTTCACGAATACAAGAACGCCAAGAACCCTCCCCCCATCACTTTCCATCGCCGCGAGCTGGACCAGATCCTCTGGGTCTACGGTCGCATGGTCGGCGAGGGTGAGTGGCGGGACTACGCCATCGACCACCTGAAGGACCGAGCGGTCTTCTCGGTGTTCAAGCGATCGGGGGAGATGCCGCTCTACCGGATCGAGAAGAACCCGAAGCTGTCGACGAAACAGGGCGCCTATAGCGTGCTGAACATTCACGGCACGATCCTGAAACGCGGCCACGAGCTCGCCCAAGTGCTCAAGGTGTTCGACAAGGTCCTGAAGCTGGTGGAAACCTGAGGCATGCCGCGCAAATGTGCGCAGCGGCTTTGCGCGACATGCGAAATATCAAGGTCTTAAAACGCAAAAAGCGATCCGAAAGATCGCGATACGCTTCAAGGCCCGATCTGCATCAGCAGCCCGGTGCGATGCGCAGCGGTTTCTGCCGGCGAATGGCTTTGGCCCGAACGCAAGGCTGACTGCAAGCAGCGCACGCCGAGCCTGCCGTCCGACCTGTCGGCAATCAGCTCTGATAGAGCGTGTCCGGATAGACGTCTTCCGGTGGATCGCTCGCCTGCCCCTCGCCGAGCGCGAGCTGCATGATCGCCGTATCGAGCCAGCGGCCATGCTTGAAGCCGGTCGCCTTCATCGTACCCTGGAGTTCGAAGCCGAGGGAGCGGTGCACCGCGATCGAGGCCGGATGGGCGCCGCCGATCACCGCGACCATCTGCCGAAAGCCGAGTTCCGTGCAGCGACGGATCAGTTCGGCGAGCAACGCCCTGCCGGCGCCCTTGCCGCGCGCTTCCGGCGCCAGATAGATCGAATCCTCGACCAGGAAGCGATAGGCCGTGCGCGTCCGGAAGGCGGACGCATAGGCATAGCCGATGATCGATCCGCTGGCGTTACATGCGACCATATAGGGGTAACCGTTGCCGACAATCGTCTCGAAGCGGCTTCGCATCTCCGCCTCCGAAGGGGGCACGATCTCATAGGTGGCGACACCGTTCAGGACGGATTCGCGGTAGATTCCGGTGATGACGGGAAGGTCGGCCAAGGTGGCGTCACGCAAACTCAGGGACATGGCGATAGACTGCATCTCGAGGTTTCATCGTCCTTCACTCCCACGGAGCCGGGACGCGATCAACATAAGTGGGCAACAAAAAAGGCGGCCGAAGCCGCCTTTTCCGTCATTCGTTTCGTGCTCAGTTGTTCCGGTTGCCCAGGAACTGCAGCAGGAACATGAACAGGTTGATGAAGTCGAGGTAGAGCGTCAGCGCGCCCATGATCGCCTTGCGGCCAGCAACGGTGCTGTCATCGGCTTCGTAGTACATTTCCTTGATCTTCTGCGTGTCATAGGCGGTAAGGCCAGCGAAGATCAGCACACCGATCACGGAGATCGCGAAGCCGAGGGCCGACGAAGCAAGGAAGATGTTGACGATCGACGCGATGATCAGGCCGAAAAGGCCCATGATCAGAAACGTGCCGAAGCCCGACAGGTCCTTCTTGGTCGTGTAGCCGTAAAGCGACAGGGCGCCGAACGACGCGGCCGTGACGAAGAACGTCTGCACGATGCTCTGGCCGGTAAAGACCAGGAAGATCGACGACAGCGACAGGCCCATCAGGGCAGCGTAGATCCAGAACGCCGTCTGCGCTGCGGAGACGCTCATCGAATTGATGCGGAAGCTCATGAAGAAGACCATCGCCAGCGGCGCCAGCATCACGACCCACCGCAGAGGCGAACCGTAGATAAGTTGGGCGAATGCCGGATTGGAGACGGCAAGCGCATAGGTTCCGTAAGCTGCCACGCCGGTGATCGCCAGCCCCAGCGCCATCAGGTTGTAGACCTTCAGCATGTAAGCACGAAGGCCTTCATCGATCACGGCACCCGCCTGAGCGCCGGCGGGCGACATTCGGGTTTGGTAGTTTCTCAGATCAGCCATTGTTTCCTCATTTAAGCTCCGGTGGAAGTTACGGTGTCGGGCGGCGAACGGTCTCGCTCAGGAAGGCCGGCTTCCACGCCCAGGCGCCGCTGCGGAGCTCCAGCATGCCTGTGGATAAATATGATGCCGAAATCCGTTGCGTACAAGACCCGAAGCCCCTGGATTCGAACGCATCCGACCGTTTCCGGCAAGCGCGACGGGGATTTACGGTTAACTGCACGCACTCAGAGCTCGCGCAGAACCGGCGCCGCCTTCTGCCCGAGAATGCGCCACGTACCGGCAAGACCGATGCCAACGGTCATCACCAGGGCCCCGGCGACGGTCAGGATGGCGACATCCGGCAGGAAGCTTGACGGCAGCGTCATGATGCGGCTGACGACGAACCAGGCGGCAACACCGCCGGCAAACAGGGCGAAAACCGCGGTTGCAAGGCCGAGAATGGCATATTCGTAGCTGAAGGCCCGGATGAGGGTCGCGCGCGTCGCGCCCAGCGTTTTCAGGACGACCGCATCATGGACACGCGCCCGGTTGCCGGCGGCAAGCGCCCCGGCAAGCACCAGGACGGACGCCACGAGCGCCACCGCGGCCGCGGCCCGGATCGCCGTTGCCAACTGTCCGAGCAGCCCGTTCACGATGTCGAGAGCATCCTTCACACGCACGCTGGTGATCGTCGGATAGGCGTTGGTGACGGCTTTCAGCACCGCAGCCTCTTCTTCCGGCGTCGCTTCCGGATCGATGACCGTTGCCAGCCACGCATGCGGCGCACCGGCAAAGGTATTCGGCGAAAACACCATGACGAAGTTGATCGAAAGCGATTCCCACTCGACATTGCGGAAATTGGCGATCCTGGCGGTAATGTTGCGGCCGAGCACGTTGACGGTCACGGTGTCGCCGATCTTCAGGCCGAGTTCGCCGGCCTCTTCCGCCGAGAAGGAGACCAGGGGCTCGCCGCTATAGTCGGCCGGCCACCATGTACCCTCGGACAGTGTCGAGTTCTCGGGCTTGTTCTTGGCATAGGTGATGCCGCGGTCGCCGCGCAGTACCCATTGGCCGCCGGGCGGAACGTTGCGGCTGTTCACGTCCTCGCCGTTGAAGGCGATGATGCGGCCGCGCAGCATTGGCACCTCGATGACCTTGCCCTTCGGGATCGTCCGCTTCAGCACCGAGCGGAAGCCGTCGATCTCGCTGCCCTGGATATCGACGAAGAAGAAGTTCGGCGCCCGCTCCGCCATGTTGCCGGTGAGTTCGCGGCGCAGATTGCCGTCGATCAGCGCCAGTGTCACGAGCAGCGCCAGCCCGAGACCGAGCGACAATACGACGGAAGGCGTGAGCGCACCAGGGCGGTGAATGTTGCCGATGGCCAGCCGCAGGGCCGGCGAGTTGACCCGCGGGCTGCGGCGCGCAAGCCAGGCGATCAGCAGCGCGACGACGCGCAGGACAATGAAGGCGAAGGCGATCGCGCCGAGGAACACCAGAGAAATATAGCGGTCGTAGGCCGTCCAGATCGCGAGCCCCGCCAGCGCGGCGAGACAGGCGACGGCGCCCAGCAAATAGGGCCATGCCGGAAAGCCCGAGGGGTCGAAACCCTGCTGGCGGAAGAGCGCGGTGGCCGGAATGGCCCGCGCCCGCCCGAGCGGCAGGATGGCGAAGGTCAGCGCCGTCAGCACGCCGAAGAGCGCGGCAAGACCGAGAGCGCCCGGATAGAGATGAAACTCGGTCGAGATCGGCAACAGGTCGGCGAGGAACTGCGCTGCGACAAAGGGGATCAGCATGCCGAGGATCAGGCCGATCACGATGCCGATCAGGGCGATCATCAGGATCTGCGCCAGATAGATCATCGCCACCAGCGAGGCAGGAGCACCCAGGCACTTGAAGGTCGCAATGACGCTGCGCTTCTGATCGAGATAGGCGCGCACCGCGTTGGCAACGCCGACGCCGCCGACGATCAGCGCCGTCAGCCCGACGAGGGTCAGGAACTGCGAGAAGCGGGTGATGTTCGCCGTCAGTGACGGCGCGGCGTTGGCGCTGGTGCGGATCGACCAGCCGGCTGCCGGAAAGCGCTTCTCGGCATCGGCACGAATGGCCGGAAGCTGTGCCGGATCGGCGACCTTCACCTTGTAGCTGTGCTCGACCAGACTTCCCGTCTGCACCAGGCCACTGGCCGCAAGCGCTTCGGCCGAGATCATCAGGCGCGGCGCAAAGCCGAAGCCGTCGGACAAGGCGTCCGGCTCGCGCAGGATCGTGCCGGTGATCCGGATTTTGGCGTTGCCGAGAAGGATCTCGTCACCCATCTGTACGCCCAGGCGGTCGAGCAGCAGCGGTGCCACGATGGCGCCAAAGGTCTCGCCATCGCGCGCCAGCAGTTCACGCAGCGGACGGTTCGGCTCGCTTTCCAGTGCGCCGTAGAGCGGATAGGCGGCATCGACCGCCTTCACTTCGACCAGCGCCTGGTTGGAACCGTCGGGCAACCGCGCCATCGAGCGCAAGCCGGCGGAAACCGCAACGGTGCCGAGCGTGTCGAGATAGGCCCGCTCGTCGGTCGTCGCCACGCGGTTGTTGAGCTCGAAGCGGATGTCGCCGGCGAGCAGTTCCTGCCCCTGCGTAGCGATCGTCGCGGTGATCGATTGCGACAGCGAATTGACGCCGGCAATGGCCGCGGTGCCGAGCGCGATGCAGGCGAGGAATATGTAGAAACCTCGAAGCCCGCCGCGCATTTCGCGCAGCGCCAGGCGAAGGGCAAGCAGCGGCCGCAGCCGAACCGGTGACACGCCGTTCATGCCGAAGCCGCCTCCTGGCGCGGCGTCACCACAAGCGGCTCCGCCTCGCCGCCGGCGACGATTTCGCCGGAGCGGACGCGGACCTGCCGCACACAGCGTGCGGCAAGAGCCGCATCATGCGTCACGAGAACGAGTGTCATGCCGCGGTCACGCTGTTCGGCGAAAAGCAGATCGGCGATCTGGCGTCCGGTCTCGGCGTCGAGGTTACCGGTCGGCTCGTCGGCGATCAGCAGTTTCGGCGAAGGCGCCAAGGCGCGAGCGATCGCCACGCGCTGCTGCTCGCCGCCGGAGAGCTGGCCGGGATAGTGGCTGAGCCGCTCGCCGAGGCCGACGGCGACGAGTTCCTTGCGCGCGATCTCGAAGGCGCCCGCGACATTGGCGAGTTCGAGCGGCACCGCGACGTTTTCGAGCGCGGTCATGTTGGGGATGAGGTGGAAGGACTGGAAGACGATGCCGATGTTGCGCCCGCGGAAGTCCGCCACCCGGTCCTCGTCGAGCCGGTGCAACGGCGTGCCGTCGATGACGATTTCGCCGCTATCCAGCCGTTCGAGCCCGGCAAGCACCATCAACAGGGTCGACTTTCCCGAACCCGACGGACCGACGATGCCGACGGACTGGCCGGCGTTGATCGTGAGGTTCATGCCCTTCAGCACGTGCACCGAGGCTGCCGCCTCCCCGAGGGTCAGATCCGCGTTTTTGAGTTCGATGATGGTGCTGGCCAAGGGAAACAACCCTATATGAACGAAATGGGGAACAGAAACGGCATTCGGGATTTAGGAACAGGCCCATGGCATTAAAAGGATTTCAACGGGTTTTCTTGGCACTGATGATGACAATTGCGTTATCATCGACAGCGCGTGCCGAGACGATCAGCCTTGTGGGGTTCGGCGACAGCCTGATGGCCGGCTATCAGCTCCCGCCGCAGGACGCCTTCCCCGCTCGGCTCGAAAAGGCGCTGAAGGAAAAGGGCCTCGACGTGACGATCGCGAACGCCGGCGTTTCCGGCGACACCTCATCCGGCGGTCTTGCCCGCATCGACTGGTCTGTGCCTGATGGCACGAAGGGCGTGATCCTCGAGCTCGGCGCCAACGACGCGCTGCGCGGCATCCCGCCGGAAGCCACCCGCAAGAACATCGAGGCGATGATCACCCGGCTCAAGGACCGAGGCATAGCGGTGCTACTCGCCGGCATGATGGCGCCGCCGAACATGGGCGCGGACTACGCCGCCCGCTTCAACCCGATCTTTCCGGAGCTCGCCGAAAAATATGGGCTGGAACTCTACCCGTTCTTCCTCGACGGCGTGGTGACCGAGGCGAAGCTCAAGCTGGAAGACGGCATTCATCCCAATGGCGACGGCGTCGGCGTGATGGTCGAGAAGGCATTGCCCGTGGTCGAACGCTTTCTGGCAACATTGAATAAGACGGAGTGATGACATCGTCCACAGTTAAGAGAACGTTAATATTCGTAAGTGTCAAATACTAGTTGCGTGCAGACTCGATGCGTGATTCGCTGAGACATCTGCAAGAGATTCGGGGAGCTCGCCATGCCGAGACTATTCACCGCCCTCGAAATTCCGCGCAATGCAGCAATGAGTCTTTCGTTGCTGCGCGGAGGACTTCCCGGAGCTCGCTGGATAGATGTGGAGAACTACCACATCACCTTGCGCTTCATTGGTGACGTCGACTGGCGCACCGCCGACGAGATCATCGACAAGCTCGATCGGATCGAAAGACCGGAATTCCAGCTTCAATTGACCGGCACCGGCGCCTTCGGCTCCAAGAAACCGCATTCGGTCTGGGCCGGGGTCACTAACCAGCCGGAAATGTATGCGCTGCAGGCCGAAATCGAGCGCATCTGCCAGCGGCTCGGTCTGCAGCCGGATCCGCGCAAGTTCACACCGCATGTGACGCTCGCCCGGCTGCGCTCCAGCCGCGTCGAGGATGTCGTCGAATACCTCTCCGGGCGCGGCAACTTCATGACCTCGCTCTTCACCGTCTCGCGCTTCGTGCTTCTGTCATCGCGCGATTCGGTCGGTGGCGGGCCTTACCTCACGGAGGAGGTCTTCCCGCTTCACGAAGTGCGCTCGCCGAGCCTTACGAGCAACGACGAGCATCCGGCCTCCAGCATCTGGTAGAGCGCCTCGAAGGCGTCCGCGCCTTCGTAATAGGGGTCCGGCACGTCTTCGCTGCGGCCTGAGGCATAGTTCAGGAAAAGATGCACTTTCCCTGCCGCGCCTTCAGGCGCCAGCCCTTTCAGCGTGCGGACATTGTTCTCGTCCATGCCGAGGATCAGGTCGAAATCCCGGAAATCCTCGGCCCGGAGCTGGCGCCCGCGCTGGGCCGAGATATCGATCCCATGCCGACGCGCCGCCTGGATCGAGCGGCCGTCGGGCGGTTCGCCGATGTGCCAGGCACCGGTTCCGGCCGAATCCACCTGCAGCGCCGATGCCAATCCCTTTTGCTCCGCCAACGCACACAGCACGCCCTCGGCCAGCGGCGACCGGCAGATATTGCCGAGACAAACGAAAAGAACTCTGACCGGTTTCATGCTATTCAGTTTTGAAAGGCTGGAGACAGCGGACGCTTATACGCGACAGCTCGGTCTGAGAACAGGCGGATGCGAGGGAGAGAGACGATGACTGCGGAAAAGCTCGGCGAAGCGACGATTGCCGAAAACCTGCACAAGATGGAGGGCTGGGTCAGGGCCGAAGACGGTAACTCGATCTGGAAGGCCTTCCGCTTCAAGAATTTCGTCGAGGCCTTCGGTTTCATGACCGAGTGCGCGATCGTTGCCGAAAAACTCAACCATCATCCGGAATGGTTCAACGTCTACAACCGTGTCGACGTGACCCTGACGACCCATGACGCCGGCGGGTTGACGGAGCTGGACTTCAAGCTGGCGGCCCGGATGGACAAGGCGGCAGCGGGTCGCATGCCCGATCATTTGAAATAGGGAACACAAGTCCCATATTGAAAGCGCTGCAACAGCGGAAGCGGGACGATGGACGACATCAAGATCGGTGAAATTCTCTTGCCTGGCGAAGAATCCGAGCAGGAGCGCAGGGAAAAGCGTGTGAAGCGACGCTTCTGGCCGACGTTTCGCCGGGCAGCACGGCAGATCCCCTTCAGCCGCGACCTCGTCGCCGCCTATTACTGCGCCATCGATCCGCAAACGCCGACGCGGACCCGCGGCATCCTGCTTGCCGCACTCGCCTATTTCGTGCTGCCGATCGATATCATCCCCGACATGCTGGCTGTCGTCGGCTTCTCCGACGACGTCGCGGTGCTGACCGCGGCCTTCGCCGCCATCAGCGGCCAGATCAAGGAAACGCACTACACCAAGGCTGACGAGACCCTTGCCGACACTCCGCAAGATTGAACCGAGATTGGCCTCCTGGGTTGTGGCGCCCCATTCCCGCCAAAAAGTCAAACTCTTGCCCGATTCTTTGTGGCATAGACATGCGAATGGGGTCGGTCGCGCGCTTTGGCGCGTTCGGCGTCATTCAATGGCTTGGGCAGGAATCCTTCCGGAACAGCATTCCGAAGTACCGCGAATCCGACATCGATCCTTGGTCCGGCGAAGGTACGAATCACCGGTCGAACGGCGCCGGACAATGGAGCAAATCGCTCCGTTTCGGGGCTAAACCGGCGGTTTTCGACCATCGTTGACGGTTTGGTAACCTGAATTAAGTCAAAACAAACTCAAATGATGACGACGCGTCGCCCGTCTGACCTGTTTCGGGTGATCGAAGAGCAAGAAAAGCGGCAGGACCTCATGTTTGTAAGAAAGATCGCAACCGCAATCGCATTCGTTCTGGCAACCGCCAGCATGGCTGCCGCCCAGTCTCCGACGCGCATCCAGCAGTTCAACGCCTGGGGCGCCTATTCCTACAATGCCGGCGGCGGCAAGGTCTGCTACGTCCTCTCGGTTCCGAAGGAAAAGAGCCCGGCCGGCGTCGACCACGGCGACATCTTCTTCCTCGTATCCCAGCGCCCGGGCCAGAACATCAGCTACGAACCGCAGGCGATGATGGGCTACCCGCTTCAGGAGAACTCCAAGGTCAACGTCGTCATCGACGGCCGCACCTTCGTGATGTTCACCAAGGGCAACTCCGCCTGGGTCGAAAACGCGGCGGAAGAACCGGCGCTCGTTGCCGCGATGAAGAACGGCAAGGCCATGGCGGTCAACGCCAAGTCGCGCAAGGGCACGGCAACCTCCTATTCCTATTCGCTCTCGGGCATTTCCGCTGCGCTGAAGCAGATCGAGGCCTGCAAGTAATCCAGCCATGTCGCGCAAAACTGTGCAGCGGTCTTGCAACACGATTGCGTGACGTCTGAAGGCGAAAAACCAGGCATGGGGCCGGCTGCGAAGCCGGCCTTCTGCGTTCCCGGGGTCTGCCGCGTGACTCCCGGCCAAAACAATGCTAAAGCGCGGCCCAACTTGAGAGCCTCCGCGCCCCGATTGGCCGCTTTCGATGGCTCGACCGATTTCAATTCGCGCATCAGGACGATTTCCGGACCCGCTCTCCGGACGGCCTCACGCCGTATGACAGGACATCACGAGCATGGCAGCCACTGAAATTTTGAACCGGGTGGAGATTGTCAAGACGCCGCAGATGCGCGCAACGCCCCAGGCGGAAAAGCCGTCGCTGATCGGCCTCCTGCGCGAGGACATGGCAAAGGCGCTGGTCGAACGGGGCGTGCCGGAGCGCCAGGTCAAGATGCGCGTCAGCCAGCTCTGGCATTGGCTCTATGTGCGCGGCGTCTCCGACTTCGACCATATGACGAACGTGTCGAAGGACATGCGCGAGATGCTGAAACAGCATTTCACCATCGCCCGGCCGGAAATCGTCGAGGAGCAGATCTCCGGCGACGGCACCCGCAAGTGGCTGTTGCGCTTCCCGGCGCGCGGCGCCGGCCGCCCGGTGGAGATCGAGACCGTCTACATTCCCGAGGAAGGCCGCGGCACGCTCTGCATTTCGAGCCAGGTCGGCTGCACGCTCACCTGCTCCTTCTGTCACACCGGCACGCAGAAGCTGGTGCGCAACCTGACGGCGGAGGAAATTCTGGCGCAGTTGCTGCTCGCGCGCGACCGCCTCGGCGATTTCCCGGAGCGCGACACGCCGCAGGGCGCGATCGTGCCGGCCGAGGGCCGCAAGATCACCAACATCGTCATGATGGGCATGGGCGAGCCGCTCTACAATTTCGCTGAGGTCAAGACCGCCCTTCTGATCGCGTCCGACGGCGAGGGCCTGTCGCTTTCCAAGCGCCGCATCACGCTTTCGACCTCCGGCATCGTGCCGGAGATCTACCGCACCGGCGAGGAAATCGGCGTCATGCTGGCGATCTCGCTGCATGCGGTGCGCGACGACCTGCGCGACCTGCTGGTGCCGATCAACAAGAAGTATCCGCTGAAGGAACTGATGGAGGCCTGCCGCGCCTATCCGGGACTTTCGAACGCCCGCCGCATCACCTTCGAATATGTGATGCTGAAGGACGTCAACGACAGCCTGGAAGACGCCAAGGAACTGGTGAAGCTCCTGAAGGGCGTTCCGGCGAAGATCAACCTGATCCCGTTCAACCCCTGGCCGGGCACCAACTACCAGTGTTCCGACTGGGAGCAGATCGAGAAGTTCGCCGACTTCATCAACCAGGCGGGCTACGCCTCGCCGATCCGCACGCCGCGCGGCCGTGACATCCTCGCCGCCTGCGGCCAGTTGAAGTCCGAATCCGAGCGCATGCGCAAGGTCGATCGCCTGGCCTTCGAGGCGATGATGATCGCCAATCACGGTGAAGACTGAGATCGAGGGAGACAATACAAGGCTCCGCGGTCTTCAGCCTTGGGAATCGATGAAGAACTTTGATGAATGATCCAGTTCCTATCGATTGATTTCATGTCCTCGGTTTCCTAAGAAGGCGGAAATCATTTCAGGAGGACAACCCATGCGCTCACTTCTCATCGCCCTTGCCGCTACGGTGGCATTCACCCTGCCCGCCCGTGCCGATGAGGTGACCGTCGCCGTGACCGCGATCGTCGAGCATCCGGCGCTCGATGCCGCCCGCGACGGTGTGAAGGATGCGCTGGCCGCCGCCGGCTACAAGGAAGGCGAAAACCTCAAGTTCATCTACGAGTCGGCCCAGGGCAACCCGGCGACCGCCGCGCAGATCGCCCGCCAGTTCGCCGGCGAGGGCCCGAATGTGATCGTGCCGATCTCGACGCCGTCCGCCCAGGCCGTCGTCTCCTCGACCCGCGACATCCCGGTCGTCTTCACCGCCGTTTCCGATCCGGTCGGCGCGCAGCTCGTCAAGGACATGGACAAGCCCGGCGGCAACGTCACCGGCCTCTCGGACATGTCGCCGGTCGGCGAGCACGTGGCGCTGATCAAGGAGATCCTGCCGAACGCCAAGTCGATCGGCTACCTCTACAATTCCGGTGAAGCCAACTCCGTTTCGCTGCTCGCCGTGCTCAAGGCCGAAGCCGAAAAGGCCGGCATGACTGTCGTAGAGTCGGCTGCCACGAAGTCGGCCGAAGTCCAGGGTGCGGCCCGCGCTCTCGTCGGCCGCGCCGATGCGATCTACGTGCCCACCGACAACACGATCATCTCCGCCCTCGAAGGCGCCGTCGCCGTTGCCGAGGAAGCCAAGCTGCCACTCTTCACCGCCGACACGGACTCCGTTGCCCGCGGCTCGCTGGCAGCCCTCGGCTTCAACTACTACGACGTCGGCAAGCAGACCGGCGACGTCGTCGTTCGCATCCTCAAGGGCGAAAACCCGGGTGACATCGCCGTGAAGGTCGCTGCTGGTTCCGACCTGGTGATCAACAAGAAGGCCGCCGAGAAGATGGGCGTCACCCTCCCGGAAAGTGTCGTAAAGCGCGCAACGCGCGTCGTTGAATAAGGCTTTCGGCCTTTTCAGGTTCAAGTTTGTTGCGTTTTACCCGCCTCCGTTCCATACGGGGGCGGTTCGCTATGAGAGGCCCGGGATATCGAGGCCGCTCCAAAGTTCTAAGCAGCATAGGCGCCCCACCGTCGGGCGAATATGCCAGGCGGGAGCGTCGCGCACATAAGGACAACCAAGCGCGACACGTGGAAAAGAGGGTCTGGGGTTGAGTCTAATCGCTTTCTGGGGAGCCGTGGAACTGGGGCTGGTCTACGCCTTCGTTGCCGTCGGCGTCTTTCTCGCTTTCCGGGTACTCGATTTCCCCGACCTGACCGTCGATGGATCGTTTCCTCTGGGGGCTGCCGTCACCGCCGTTCTGATCATCGCCGGCGTCAATCCGTGGCTTGCCGCCTGCGTGGCGATGGTCGCCGGTGCCGTGGCCGGCATCGTCACGGCGATGCTCAACGTGCGCTTCAAGATCCTCAACCTGCTCGCCTCGATCCTGACGATGATCGCGCTCTTCTCGGTCAACCTGCGCGTCATGGGCAAGCCGAACGTCGCGCTGATCAATGCCGACACGATGCTGTCGCCCTTCTACGGCCTCGGTCTGCGTGATTTCTATGTCCGTCCGCTGTTCATCGGCGTGCTCGTCCTCATCGCCGTCGTCGTCGTCTGGCGCTTCCTCGAAAGCGATGCCGGTCTCGCGATGCGCGCCACCGGCGCCAATGCCCGTATGGCCCGCGCACAGGGGGTCGACACCAACCGCCAGATCTATCTCGGCATGGCGATCTCCAACGCGCTCGTCGCCTTCGGCGGCGCGCTCTTTGCTCAGACCAACGGCTTTGCCGACGTCACCTCGGGCGTCGGCACCATCGTCGTCGGTCTCGCGGCCGTCATCATCGGCGAGACGCTGCTCGGTGCCCGCGGTATCCTGATCGCGCTGATCGGCTGCGTGCTCGGCTCGATCCTCTACCGCATCGCCATCCAGCTGGCGCTGTCGACCGACATGCTCGGGCTGCAGGCCTCCGACCTCAACTTCGTGACGGCCGCGCTCGTGACCTTCGCCCTTATCCTTCCCCGCCTGCGTCGTGGAGGTGCGGCATGATCAGCGTCCAGAACATCCAGGTCGTCTTCGGCAAGGGCACGCCGCTGCAGAAGCAGGCACTGAACGGCGTCAGCCTGACCATCGAGCAAGGCTCGTTCGTCACCGTCATCGGCTCCAACGGCGCCGGTAAGTCGACGCTCCTTGGCGTTCTCGCCGGCGACGTGCTGCCAAGTGCAGGCCAGGTGACAATCGGCAAGACCGACGTCACCCGCAAGGGCACCGCCGCCCGCGCCGGCCTTGTCGCCCGCGTTTTCCAGGATCCGCTGACCGGCAGCTGCGGCGCGCTCTCGATCGAGGAAAACCTGGCGCTCGCCGCCAAGCGCGGCGAAGCGCGCGGCCTCACCGCGGCGCTCGGGCCCAAGCGCCGCGAGCATTTCCGCGAACGCATCGCCGAGCTCAATCTCGGACTTGAAAACCGCATGGGCGACCGCATGGACCTGCTCTCCGGCGGCCAGCGCCAGGCGGTTTCGCTAGTCATGGCGACGCTTGCAGGTTCGGAAGTGCTGCTGCTCGACGAGCACACCGCAGCACTCGACCCGGGCATGGCGGAGTTCGTGATGAACCTCACGCAGAAGATCGTCTCGGAGCGCAAGCTGACGACGATGATGGTCACCCATTCGATGCGCCAGGCGCTCGACTATGGCCACCGCACCATCATGCTGCACGGCGGCGAGATCGTGCTCGACGTCGCCGGCGACAGCCGCAAGGAATTGCAGGTCGAGGACCTGATCGCCATGTTCCGCCGCATCCGCGGCCAGACGCTCGACGACGACGCGCTGCTGATCGGCTGAGCCGGTCTACCTGGAACCGATCCGGGTTTGCCCCTCATCTGCCTGCCGGCATCTTCTCCCCGTGGACACGGGGAGAAGAGACAAGCGGCGATCGCTCGGTTCCCGCCAGCCAACGGCACAGGCTGCAATCGACACCCCTTCTAAGATGGCTCCGCCGACGTCGCGTATCGCGCCGATCGGCGCAGCATGCGCTCTTCTCCCCGCGAGCGGGGAGAAGATGCCGGCAGGCAGATGAGGGGCAAATCCGGCCGCCGCGCCTTACCGCGCCGTTGTCATGAGGATCTTCACCGCAAACACCGAGAAGACGCCGGCGAAGCTGAAGTCGAGCGCCCGCATGATGCCCTTGTTGCGCTGCAGCCAGGACGCCAGCCAGTCGGCGGTGAAGACGACCAGCATGTTGACCGGCATGCCGATCACGATGAAGAAGAGGCCGAGGAACAAAAGCTTGCCGGTGACCGAAGGATCGTCGGCGCTGACGAACTGCGGCAGGAAGGTCATGAAGAAGATGATGACCTTGGGGTTCAAGAGGTTCACCCAGAAGCCGGCGGAGATGTTGGCAAGCGCCGTGCCTTCCGTCACCTCGACCTTCTGAACGGAAATGCTCGAACCGAAGCGGACCGCCTGGACCGCGAGCCACAGCAGATAGGCGGCACCACCGGTCTTGAGGATGGTGAAGGCGGTCGGCGAGGCAGTGATCAACGCCGAGATGCCGAACGCGACCAAAAGCGTATGCACGACGATGCCGAAGCTGGTGCCGAGCACCACGAAGAGCGCGGCCCTTTTACCCTGAGCCAGCGCCCGGCTGATCGAAAGCGTCATGTCCGGGCCGGGTGTTGCCGCCAAGAGCAGCGTCGCGGCCGCAAAGGTGAAGAGGGTCGGCAGGCTGGGAATGAAGTCCATCGTCGGTCTCCTCGGCGCACAGTCGCCTTCTCTAGTCCCGCGCCGGTGCTTTTGCCAGCGGATTCGCTCCGTCAGGCGTTCTTCCGCTTGTATCGCCGCAGGTTCTGGCTAAAGTGCCGCAGATTTGCACGCGGCATCGCCGCTCTCCCACGACCAGACGGACAGAAACCATGGCATCGCATAAAGACGTGAAAAAGGTCGTTCTCGCCTATTCGGGCGGTCTCGACACCTCGATCATCCTGAAGTGGCTGCAGACCGAACTCGGCGCCGAAGTGGTGACCTTCACCGCCGACCTCGGCCAGGGCGAAGAGCTTGAGCCGGCCCGCAAGAAGGCCGAAATGCTCGGCATCAAGGAGATCTACATCGAGGACGTCCGCGAGGAATTCGTGAAGGATTTCGTCTTTCCGATGTTCCGCGCCAATGCCGTCTATGAGGGCGTCTACCTGCTCGGCACCTCGATCGCCCGGCCGCTGATCTCCAAGCACCTGATCGACATCGCCAGGAAGACCGGCGCCGACGCGATCGCCCATGGCGCCACCGGCAAGGGCAACGACCAGGTTCGCTTCGAACTCTCGGCTTACGCGCTCAACCCGGATATCAAGATCATCGCCCCCTGGCGCGACTGGTCGTTCAAGAGCCGCACCGAACTGCTCGAATTCGCCGAGAAGCACCAGATCCCGGTTGCCAAGGACAAGAAGGGCGAGGCGCCGTTCTCCGTCGACGCCAACCTCCTGCACTCCTCCTCCGAAGGCAAGGTTCTGGAAGATCCGGCCCAGGAAGCACCGGAATACGTGCACATGCGCACGATCTCGCCCGAGGCCGCTCCCGACAAGGCAACAGTCATCAAGATCGGCTTCGAGCGCGGTGACGCCGTCTCGATCAACGGCGTGCGCCTGTCGCCGGCGCCCCTCCTTGCCAAGCTCAACGAATATGGCCGCGACAACGGCATCGGCCGCCTCGACCTCGTCGAAAACCGCTTCGTCGGCATGAAGTCGCGCGGCGTCTACGAGACCCCCGGCGGCACGATCCTGCTCGCCGCCCACCGTGCGATGGAGAGCATTACGCTCGACCGCGGCGCCGCTCACCTCAAGGACGAGCTGATGCCGCGTTATGCCGAGCTGATCTATTACGGCTTCTGGTTCTCGCCGGAACGCGAGATGCTGCAGGCGGCAATCGACAAGAGCCAGGAGCATGTCGAAGGCGAAGTGACGCTGAAGCTCTACAAGGGCAATGTCATGGTGATCGGCCGCGAGAGCGCCAAGTCGCTCTATTCCGACAAGCTGGTCACCTTCGAGGACGACCAGGGCGCCTATGACCAGAAGGACGCCGCCGGTTTCATCAAGCTCAACGCGCTGCGCCTGCGCACGCTGGCCGCACGCAACCGCAACCAGTGACGACTAACCGGATTGGATCGATCGAGGCCCGCAGCGATGCGGGCCTTTTCGTTGCCCTATTCCCCGGGCGACGGTGCGGCGGCAAGCACTTCCCTCTGCGTCGCGCGGAGGAACCAGACGTAGCTTAAGATCGCTGTCAGCACCATCAACGGGATGACCGTCCCGAAGGCGAGGGTGGGCATGCCGATGAGCGCCGCAGCAAGCCCCCCGAGGAAGCCGCAGGTCATTTGGATGAAACCCATCATCGCCGAAGCGGAGCCGGCGATATGCGGGAAGGACGAAAGTGCCGCCGTCGACATGTGCGGCGTCAGGAAGGCGATGCCGAAGGTGAGGAAGGCGACCGGCACCATGATCGTGAGGTAGCTGGGCTCGATCGCCCGGACAGAGATCGCCATCATCAGCCCGCCGAGGCCGAGCATCGAAAGCCCCGCGCGCACCGACCCCTCGCCGCCTAGCTTGGGCACGGCGAAGCGCAGCGAGATCGATCCGAAGAAATAGGCGCCGCTCTGCATCATCATGCCGAGGCCAAAGGCCGTCGGCGTCATGCCGACCTTGCCAATCAGGATGAAGGGCAGCATCGTCGCCTGGGCATAGAGCGCGCCGACGGAGCCACCGAGCACGATGACCGCAGAGATGAAGCGGGCATTGAGGACAAGCTCGCCATAGGCCTTCGCGAGCCCCGCAGGACGCGCCCGCGACCGGTCTGGCACGCTGGTTTCCCGCATGAAGGCAAGCACGACGGTCGCGAGCATGAGGCCGAAGCCGACCAGCAGGAAGAAGATCGACTGCCAGCCGAAGGTGGCGAGCGCCAGCCCGCCGATCGTCGGCGCGATGGCCGGACCGATCGCCAGCATGATGCCGATGAGGTTCATGATGCGCGCCGATTCCGCGCCGACGAACTGGTCGCGCACGATGGCCCGCGCCACCGTCATACCGACGGAGGCGCCGACGCCTTGCACGAGACGGCCGGCGAGCAGCCATTCGACCGAGGGCGTAAAGGCGGCAATGAGGCTGCCGAGCATGTAGACGCCGACGAAACCCACCGTCGCCGGCCGCCGGCCGAAGGCATCGGACATCGGCCCGGCCAGAAGCTGCGCCATGGCAAAGCCGGCGAAATAGACCGAAAGCGTGAGCTTGATCACCGCCTCGGTGCTGCCGAAGGCAGTCACCAGTTCCGGCATCGCCGGCGTGTAGATCGACATCGAGATCGGGCCGATGGTCGCCAGCATGGCGCCGATGATGCTCGTGCGCCGTTCGCTCATGCGGCGCGTCATCGAGCGTCTCCGGACTTCTCTCCCGTCTCCTTGCCGGCGAGGCACGGATCGAGGCGGCGCAGATTGTCGCGCAGAATGCGCAGGTTCGAACAGAGATGTTCACGCGCCGCCTCGTCGAGCCCGGCGGTATAGGCGTTCATCATCTCCCGCAGCCCGGCCATCAGCTCGGTGAGCAGCGGATCGGCCTTGTCGCTGATCACGACGTTCTTGGCGCGGCGGTCGGCCGGATCCGGAACGCGGGCGACGAGGCCCATCGCCTCCAGCCGATCGAGATAGGCCGAAAGCGTCATCGGCTCGATGCCCATGCGGGTGGCGATCTCGGCCTGCTTGATGCCTTCGGTGAGCGCCACCTGGATGAGCGTGCGCGCCTCGCCGGGGGTGATGCCCAGATCCATGGCGTTGACCTTGCGATCGAAAGCCCCACGCAACAGGCGCGAGACGTCGGTCAGCAGCATTCCAATGGTTTCGGATTCGAGTTTGAAGGGCATCAGGATCGTGCATAAAAGATATAATAAGTTTTCCTTATCATATCCCCTGACAGCGTTCAACGCGCCACCGGTTGTGGCTTAGCCTTCGAGCTCCTCACGCAACATTTCGAGCTCCAGCCATTCCTCCTCCATGCGGGCCAGATCCGCACGAAGCTTCTCCAGTTCCTGCGCGAGCTTCGCAAAAGCGTTTGGGTCTTTTGTGAAAAGGTTGGGGTCGGCCATCTTCTCTTCGCGCTTGGCGGCCTCGGCCTGCGCCTTGGCGATCTCCTTCGGCAGGTTTTCGAGCGCGAATTTCTGCTTGTAGGAAAGCTTGCCTTTGGCGGCCCTTGGCGCTTCGGCGGCGGGTGCGGCCGTGTCGTTGGCCTTGGCCTTCTCCACCCTTTCGGCTCTGCGCTTCTCCTCGATCGCGCCCTTGCGCTGCGCCATCATGTCGGAATAGCCGCCGGCATATTCGATCCAGCGGCCGTCCGGCTCCTCGGGGTTTGACGGCGCGATCGTCGAGGTGACCGTGCGGTCGAGGAAATCACGGTCGTGGCTGACGAGGATCACCGTTCCGGCAAAGCCGGCGACGATCTCCTGCAAGAGGTCGAGGGTCTCGATGTCGAGGTCGTTGGTCGGCTCGTCGAGGATCAAGAGGTTCGTCGCCCGCGCCAGGATACGCGCCAGCATCAGCCTTGCCCGCTCGCCGCCGGAGAGTTCGCGGATCGGGGTGCGCGCCTGCTCCGGCTGGAACAGGAAGTCCTTCATGTAACCGGTGACGTGGCGCTGCTCGCCATTGACCAGCAGGTTATCGCCGCGGCCGTCCGTCAGGTAGTGTGCCAGCGTGTCATCCAGATTGAGGTCTTCGCGCCTCTGGTCGAGCGTCGCCATTTCGAGATTGGTGCCGAGCTTGACCGTGCCGCTGTCCGGTTCGATCTGCCCGGTCAAAATCTTCAGAAGCGTCGTCTTGCCGGCACCATTCGGGCCAACGAGACCGATGCGGTCGCCGCGATGCACGCGGATCGAGAAGGGTGCAACGATGGTGCGCTCGCCATAGGCCTTGCTGATCTTCTCGGCCTCGATCACCAGCTTGCCGGATTCCTTGGCATCGGCAACCGTCGCCTGCACTGTCCCCTGCGGTCCCTTGTGGCCACGATAGGCCGCCCGCATGGTCTGCAGTTCGCCGAGACGGCGCATGTTGCGCTTGCGCCGCGCAGTCACGCCGTAACGCAGCCAATGCTCCTCGCGTTCGATCGCCTTGCCGAGCTTGTGCTGCTCCAGCTCTTCCGCTTCCAGCACCTCGTCACGCCACGCTTCGAAATGCGCAAAGCCGCGGTCGAGCCGGCGCGACTGGCCACGATCGAGCCAGACGGTCGCCGTCGATACCTTCTCCAGGAAGCGCCGGTCGTGCGAGATCAGCACCAGTGCCGAGCGGCTGCGGGTAAGCTCGTCTTCCAGCCATTCGATCGTCGGCAGGTCGAGATGGTTGGTCGGCTCGTCAAGCAGCAGGATATCGGGCTCTGGCGCCATGACGCGGGCGAGCGCCGCCCGGCGCGCCTCGCCGCCGGAGAGCCGCTTCGGGTCTTCTTCGCCGGTCAGTCCCAGATGCTGCAACAGATAGGCGACGCGATAGGGGTCGTCGCTCGGCCCGAGCCCCGCCTCGGCATAGGCCTGCACCGTGTCGTAGCCGTCGAAATCCGGCGCCTGGTGCAGATAGCGAATGGTCGCCGAGGGATGGCGGAACACTTCGCCCGACTGTGCTTCCGCAAGACCCGCGGCAATCTTCATCAGCGTCGACTTGCCCGAGCCGTTGCGCCCGACCAGGCAGATCCGATCGCCCGGCTCCACTTGCAGGTTGGCGCCGGCCAGAAGCGGCGTGCCGCCGAAGGTGAGGAAGATGTCGTCGAGTTTCAGAATGGGGGGCGCCAAGGCTCAGGCTCCGGTAAGATCATAGGGGCGGGCAAGCACGATGGCGCGGCCGCTCTTGAGGCTGAAGCGAAGGGGACCCTCCGCAACATTGGAAACGGTTCGGGACGAGCCGAACGGCAGGGTGAAATCGTCGAGCGGGTAACGCGCATTGACGATCGAAAGACCGGTAAGCTCGGTCAATCCCAGGACCGAAAAGAGGCAACCCTTCGGCAGGTCGAGTTCGAGCGTACCGGCAAGCAGCGGATAGGCCTCTTCCTCGCCGGAGGTCATCAGCACCGAAAGCCCGCGCTCGGCAAGGGCGACCGCCTGCAACAGGTGCAGGAAGGCATGGTCGCTGCGGGTGCCGCCAAGCGCACCGGCAAAGATCAAGCTATCGGCACCACGCGACAGGGCAGCCTCGACGGCGATCTCGCCATCCGTGGCCGCCTTTGCCGCCGGATAGGCCTCGCGCGGAACGGAGGCGAATTCGGAAAGCAGGGTGTCTTCAGTCGAATCGAAATCACCGACCCAGACATCCGGGACGATGCCGAGCAGACGGGCGTGCCGCATGCCGCCGTCAGCCGCGACGAAGCGGCTTCCGCCGAGCTGGCGTGTCAGCCGGTCGGTGCTTGTGAGCGCACCGCCAAGCAGAATGGTGAAGGTCGATCGAGCCATGGCAAAGCCCATAGCGCAAAGGACCGCGGAAGGAAAACGAAGAAAGCTGCAAGACGCTCGGATCTCAAGATTTTGCGAGAGCCGTCAATGGCCATCCGGCACCAGATCGGGAGACAGCATGCCGGCATAGACGCCAGGCGTCGAATCCGGAATCTCGATGGCGCCGGTCACCCGCTCATAGAACTTCGCCGGGCCGACCCCGCCGATGACCGCATAACCGTAGCCAGCCTCGCGCATCGCCGTCAGGCTTTCGATCAGCAGCGCCTCGCCGATGCCCTGCCCGCGCATGCCTTCGTCGACGCCGGTCGGGCCGAAGAAACCGAGCGCGGTCACGTCGTAGCAGGCGAAACCGACAATCTTCTCGTCATGCACCGCGATATGAATGCGCGTCGGGGTCGAGGAAAAGGCCGCTTCCGCCTCGCCCCCCCAGCCGGCGCCGAAAGTCCTCTCGATCCAGGAGACGACCAGGCGGCGCTCGGGCGCCATGGCGCGGCGAATGCGGATGCCCGGGCCAAGCTTCGACTGGGGCTGCGCCGGCAAGGCATATAGTCGAACGAGCATATCTGGCATGGCATTTCCTCCTCGCGGCTCTCTGCAGTTTTTGTCTTAACGCGGCTGCCGGCTTACGCAAGCGCGGACGCCATGCCCGGAGCCGCACCAGTCTCGGCTTGCACCAAACACGCTTGCCATGGAACCAACGTGGCGGTAAATCTCTTGGCGCTCTAACGGGGTGCCTTCCGACCGCATGACGGCCGAAGGCTGAGAGGCGTGAAACGCCAACCCGCGGAACCTGATCCGGCTCATACCGGCGGAGGGATTAGACGCGATCGCACCGATACGCCCTTTTCCCGTGCAACAACGAACATTGGGAGAGGTGCTTCGCATGTCCAATTCATCACAGCTCAAAATGATTAGCCGGCTAAAGCAATTCCAGCAAAAGTGCGACGCGGTTTTGCGTCCGGAATTGCGCAAAAGTAAGAAGCTGGAGCGCTTCCGCGCTCTAGCTCTGGCTGCCGCGGCAAGCCTTGTTTTCGCTGGTTATGCAACGGCTGCCGACAAGACGCTGACGGTCTATACCTATGAGAGCTTCATCACCGAATGGGGCCCCGGCGCCAAGGTGGCGGAAGCCTTCGAAAAGACGTGCGAGTGCAAGGTCAACTATGTCGGCGTTGCCGATGGCGTCGAATTGCTTACCCGCCTGAAGCTCGAAGGCGAAGCTTCGAAGGCCGACATCGTGCTCGGTCTCGACACCAACCTCGTGGCGGAAGCCAAGGCAACCGGCTTCTTCGCGCCGCACGGGGTCGACGCCAAGGACCTCAAGGTCCCGGGCGACTTCTCCGACGATACCTTCCTGCCCTATGACTACGGCCACTTCGCCGTCGTCTATGACACCGAAACGCTGAAGACGCCGCCGAAGAGCCTCAAGGAACTGGTGGAAGGCGACGCGTCGCAGAAGATCGTCATCGAGGACCCGCGCACCTCGACGCCCGGCCTCGGTCTGCTGCTCTGGGTCAAGGCCGTCTATGGTGATGAGGCGGGTGCCGCCTGGGCAAAGCTCAAGGATCGCGTCCTGACGGTCACCCCCGGCTGGTCGGAAGCCTATGGCCTCTTCACCAAGGGCGAAGCGCCGATGGTGCTCTCCTATACCACCTCGCCCGCCTACCACATGGTTGCTGAGAACACCGACCGCTACCAGGCGGCCGCTTTCTCCGAAGGCCACTACATCCAGATCGAAGTCGCCGGCATGACCAAGAATGCCAAGGAGCCGGAACTGGCTAAGCAGTTCTTGAGCTTCATGACCGGGCCGGAGTTCCAGTCGATCATCCCGACGACCAACTGGATGATGCCGGTTGGCGCCACCAGCGCGCCGCTGCCGGATGCTTTCAACAAGCTGGTCACTCCGGAAAAGACCTTGCTGCTGCCGTCGGAAGAGGTCGCGAAGAACCGCAAGGCCTGGATCGACGAGTGGCTTGCCGCGATGAGCAAGAACTGAGGCCGGATTGTTCGCGCTTCGCGAAAACCGCATGACGGTTGCCGCCGGGGCATTTTGCCTCGGCGCCTTCCTGCTCTTCGTCGGCCTGGCGATCGCCGCCTTGCTCGCTGAGACCGGCGGCGCGGGCGAGGGCCCCCTGTTCGACGCCTATATCTGGCGCGTCACCCGCTTCACGCTGCTGCAGGCAAGCCTTTCCACGCTGCTATCGGTGCTCTTCGCGATACCGGTGGCGCGGGCGCTGGCGCGGCGGCCGCAGTTTTTCGGCCGCATCTGGCTCTTGCGGCTGATGGCGCTGCCGCTCGGTCTGCCCGTTCTCGTCGGCGCGCTTGGACTCATCGAAATCTGGGGACGCCAAGGGTTCCTCAATGCGGGCCTGCGCTGGCTTGGTCTTGAGCGGCCGGTCAGCATCTACGGCCTGTTCGGCATCCTGCTCGCCCATGTCTTCTTCAACATGCCGCTTGCGGCGCGCCTGTTCCTGGCCGGTCTCGAGCGCATTCCCGCCGAATACTGGCGCAGCGCCGCCAATCTCGGCATGGCGTCCCACGCGCTTTTCCGCTTCATCGAATGGCCTGTTGTTCGCGGCCTGCTGCCGGGTGTGGCCGGCCTCGTCTTCATGCTCTGCGCCACCAGCTTCACGCTCGTGCTGACGCTTGGCGGCGGGCCGGCGGCCAGCACGATCGAGGTCGCGATCTACCAGGCGCTGCGCTTCGATTTCGATCCGCCGCGCGCCATCGCGCTGTCCGGCTTGCAGATCGCCATGACCGGCGTCCTGCTTTTCATTCTCAGACGTCTGGCAACGGAGCCGGAGGAGGGCATGACCGGTGGCCGCACGGTTCGCCGCTTCGATGGCGCGGCACCCGTAGCGCGTCTCAACGATGGCACCTGGATCGTCCTGGCATTGCTCTTCCTCATCGCCCCCCTGGTTGCGGTGGTCGTCTCCGGGCTGCAGGCCGATCTCCTCAAGCTCGCCCGGGACCCGAACGTGCACCGGGCGCTGATGACGAGTGCTGCGATCGCGCTTGCCTCGGCATTCGCCTCCGTTTCCATGGCGGCCGTCATGATCCGCGCCGCGGCAACAATGACCGCGCCCCGGCATGCCGGAAAGCTGGCGCACGGCTTTGCCGGTATGATCGGCGCCAGCACCTCGCTCATCCTGCTGGTGCCGCCGGTCGTGCTCAGCGCCGGCTGGTTCCTGCTCCTCCGCCCCTTCGGTGATGTCGCGCGCTTTGCGCCTGTCATTGTCGTGGCGATCAATGCCCTGATGGCGCTCCCCTTCGTCCACCGTATCCTGGCGCCGGCTATGGCGACGCACACGGCGCGCTCTGAACGGCTGGTGGCAAGCCTCGGCATCCGCGGCTTTCATCGCCTGCGATGGATCGACTTTCCCGCCCTTCGCAAACCGTTGCTGATGGCGCTCTCCTTCGCCATGGCGCTGTCGCTCGGCGATCTCGGTGCCGTCGCGCTCTTCGGTTCGCAGGACATGGTGACGCTTCCCTGGCTGCTCTATAGCCGTATGGGCAGCTACCGCACGGCCGATGCGGCCGGCCTCGCCCTCTTCCTCGGGCTTCTCTGCCTGATCTTCACCATCCTCGGCACGGCGGACGACGTCCGCCGGCCGGAAAGACGCAAAGCATGACCGAGCCCACCGCTGCCATAGAACTGCGCAATGTCGAGGTTCGTTTCGAAGCGACCACGCTGCGCTTCGATTGCACGATCGCCGCCGGCGGAATCGTTGCCGTTGCCGGCGCCTCCGGGACCGGCAAGTCGACGCTCTTCCACCTCATTGCAGGTTTTGAGGATGCCGACTACGGCGAGATCCGTATCCTCGGTGAGAACGCTGGCAACCGGACACCTTCCGAGCGCCCGGTCTCGATGATCTTCCAAGACAACAATCTCTTCGCCCATCTCGATGTCGCGACCAATGTCGGCCTCGGCATCGATCCCGCACTTCGCCTGACGGACGAAGATCGGAAGAAGATCGAGGACGCGCTTCGCCGCGTTGGGCTTGAAGGCTTCGGACGACGACTGCCGTCCACGCTTTCCGGCGGGGAACGCCAGCGGGTCGCGCTCGCCCGCGCACTCGTGCGGCACCGCCCCCTCCTCCTGCTGGATGAACCTTTCGCTGCCCTCGATCCCGGGATGCGCAGCGGCATGCGCACGCTGCTTCGCGAGCTGCACGCGGAAGAAGGCAACACCATCTTGATGATCACACACCATCCCGAAGACGTGAAGGCTCTGGCCGATAGCGTGCTTTTTCTCGACCAGGGGCGTATCATTGCACACGATACGCTCGACCGCTTCCTGGAGCGGCGCGACGATGCGGCAATCGACCGTTTTCTTGGCAACGCGTGAAGGAGAGTGCAGTTTCGCCTCGCCCTCAGCCGATTGCCACAATTTGACCGCGACGCCATGCGACGCGCGAAATATCCGGCCGCGGGCGCGAATATTCGCGCATCCGTTGCCGTGATACCACGGGGCAACTATTTCTACCGAGACAAACTAGGCAGGTGGCGCTGAAATCAGATACAGCAAGACCAGGGCTGAACAGTCGCGGCGGAGCAATGCTGCCGGACTGAAAAAGTAGGACTTTCAACGCGGTCGTTCCGGAGCGACCGACGGGAAACGGGCTGAGGCATGGAGAGGCAGACAGTCACACACGACCGGTTCCCGCCGAAGCGCGGACGGCTGCGTGCACGCGCCGTGGTTGCACTGCTCGCGACCATGCTTCTCTCCGCATGCCAGTCGGTGATCGAGCAATCCTACGAGCCGACCGTTTCGCCTTCGTCCAATCCGCAGATTGTCGACGAGGTCCAGAAAAACGACCCGCGCGCCAAAATGGGCGCGCGCGAACATCCGCGCATCGTTGCAAGCTATGGCGGCGAATACAAGGACGCGAAGACCGAACGGCTGGTCGCCCGCATCGCCGGAGCGCTGACCGCCGTCTCGGAAAACCCGCAGCAGTCCTACCGCATCACCATTCTGAATTCGCCGGCAATCAACGCCTTTGCGTTGCCGGGCGGCTATCTCTACGTCACCCGCGGCCTGCTCGCCCTCGCCAACGATGCCTCCGAGGTGGCAGCCGTCCTGTCGCACGAGATGGCGCACGTCACCGCCAACCACGGTATCGAACGCCAACAGCGCGAGGAAGCGGAAGTCATCGCCAGTCGCGTGGTCTCCGAAGTGCTGTCGTCCGATCTTGCCGGCAAGCAGGCGCTCGCCCGCGGCAAGCTTCGGCTTGCGGCCTTTTCGCGCAACCAGGAACTCCAGGCGGACGTGATCGGCGTGCGCATGCTCGGCGAAGCCGGCTACGACCCCTATGCCGCGGCACGCTTCCTCGATTCGATGGCGGCCTATAGCCGCTTCACCGCGGTCGACCCGGAATCCGACCAGAGCCTCGACTTCCTGTCGAGCCACCCGAACGCGCCGCAGCGTGTGGACCTTGCGCGCCGGCATGCCCGCGCCTTCGGCCCGGAAGGCACCAGCGGCGATCGCGGCCGCGACTACTACCTCGCCGGCATCGATGGCCTGCTCTACGGCGACAGCCCGCAGGAAGGCTATGTCCGCGGCCAGACCTTCCTGCACGGCCAGCTCGGCATCCGCTTCGACGTGCCGACCGGCTTCCAGATCGACAACAAGGCGGAAGCGGTTCTTGCCACCGGCCCGGGCGACATCGCCGTGCGCTTCGACGGCGTGGCGGACACGGGCGGCCGCAGCCTGACCGACTATATCGCCAGCGGCTGGGTCACCGGCCTGCAGCCCGACACGATCAGGCCGATCAATGTCAACGGCCTCGATGCCGCGACCGCGCGCGCCTCCGCCGATCGCTGGGACTTCGACGTCACCGTCATCCGCATCGACAACCGCATCTACCGCTTCCTGACCGCCGTTCCGAAGGGGTCGAGCGCACTCGAGCCGACCGCGAACCAATTGCGCAGCTCGTTCCGCCGCATGACGCCGGTCGAGGCCCAGTCGCTGAAGCCGCTGCGCATCCGGGTCGTGACGGTAAGGCCCGGCGAGACGATCGCGACGCTCTCCGCCCGCATGATGGGGACGGATCGCAAACTCGACCTGTTCCGGGTGATCAACGCAATGCAGGTCACCTCGACGGTGAAGCCGGGCGACAAGGTGAAAATCGTTTCCGAGTAAGCGACGGCGCCTCACCGCAGGCGGGTTCGCACGCGCTTGTGCTGCGGAAGGCTCAGGCGTTCGCTGTTACAGCGCCGCGCGCCTTATCAGACGCGCAAAGGTCGCTGCAGGACTTTGACTGGCTGCATGTCTTCGTCCTTCAATCGAGGTCGAATTAAGGAGACAGGCAGTAGGTCGGACTTCGATATGCGAGCGAATGCGTAGTGCCTCGGACTGGGTCCAAGCCACTACGCGGTGCCTGTGCTGGCTGCCAAAGCATGTCGCGCAAATAACGACATGCGAAATCTCAGAGACTTAAAGCGCGGGGAGCGGAGCTGAAAGGTCGCGACGCGCTTCAGTGAATGCCCGCGGTCAGGGCCGGCGCTTTGGTCGCAAGCGCCACCCTCAGCTTTTCGAGCGCCCGGGTTTCGATCTGCCGCACCCGTTCCTTGGAAATGCCGAGATCGAGGCCAAGCTCTTCGAGCGTCGCACCATCCTCCGACAGCCGTCGTGCACGGATGATGCGCATTTCCCTCTCCGTCAAGGCACCGAGCGCATCGCGAAGCCACACACGGGCGCGTTCTCCGTCGATCATGTCGCTGACCTGTTCGTCGGGGAGCGGCGCATCGCTGGCCAGGAAATCCAGTCGCTCGCCGCCATCGGAATCGGCGCCGCCGACGGGGGCCTGCAAGGAGGTGTCGCTGCCGGATAGCCGCGCATCCATGGTCTGCACATCGGCGATGCTGACGCCAAGCGCCGCGGCGATTTCCTCATGCATAGCCTGCGATGTAAGCTGCCTGTCGCCCTGGGCAAGACGCGCGCGCAAGCGCCGCAGGTTGAAGAACAGCGCCTTCTGCGCCGAACTCGTGCCGCCGCGGACGATCGACCAATTGCGTAGGACGTAATCCTGCATCGATGCCCGGATCCACCAGGTCGCATAGGTCGAGAACCTGACCTCACGGCTGGGTTCGAAGCGGGCCGCCGCTTCCAGGAGGCCGATATGGCCCTCCTGGACCAGGTCGCCCATCGGCAGGCCGAAATTGCGGAATTTCGCTGCCATCGAGATCACCAGCCGCATGTGGGACATGGCGATCTTGTTGCGGGCTTCCTGATCATGGTCGTTCCGCCAGGCCTGGGCCAGCGCGTGCTCCTCGTCGCGCTCGAGATAGGGGGCCTCCATTGCGATCTTGATCATCCGCCGGTCTGCAGTGAGAGTCTTCATCGATCACTCCGTGACTGGCGCCCGGGCGCCATTGCGTGTGAAGTCCAAAAGGCCGGACGGATGAGGCGTCCGGCAGCAGGGGCGTCCAGATCACGATTATGTGGATCGGATCGATCCACATCATCGTAATCGATTCCAATAAGCCAGAGCGGGATGCGGGCGAAAACCGCTCGCACTTTTCCTCATCCCGCTCCAGAGCGCCGTGCGTTCAGGTCAACGCATTAAGGTCGCTCCAGCACTTTGTTTCTAGAGCATCTTTTCCGCTTCCAGTGATGCCACTCGAAGCGGGATGCTCCGGAGCCGCGGCGTCGGAACTTGAAGAAACGACGCGGCGCCCTAACTTCGAAGTCACGAACCTGAACGGTGATGGATCACAGAACCAAGATCGCCCGGCGCGAAAGCGGCGCATTCCTGCCGGCTAATCTAAATGCGCGTCAGCGCGAAAGGTTCCATTCGGTCAAAGAAAAAGCCCGGCGCGACGACCGGGCTTTTTGCGAGGTACTGATGCGGGCGAAATGCGCTTACGCAGCTTCGTCCTGGGTATCGTCTTCTTCGATAGCCTTGCCGCGCTTCGGGCCCTTGCTGAGGTTGGCCTCGACGAGGCGCACGGCTTCGGTCTCCGACATCTTGTTCACGGCAGCGATTTCGCGCGCCATGCGGTCAAGGGCAGCCTCATAGAGCTGGCGTTCGGAATAGGACTGTTCCGGCTGGTTTTCGGCGCGATAAAGATCGCGGACGACTTCCGCGATGGAAATCAGGTCGCCGGAGTTGATCTTGGCATCGTATTCCTGGGCGCGGCGCGACCACATGGTGCGCTTCACGCGAGCCTTGCCCTGCACAACCTTCAACGCACGATCGACGAAATCGGTTTCGGACAGCTTGCGCATGCCGATGCTGACAGCCTTGGCCACCGGCACCTTCAGACGCATCTTGTCCTTCTCGAAATCGATGACAAAAAGCTCAAGCTTCATGCCGGCGACTTCCTGCTCTTCGATCGCCACGATCTGGCCAACGCCGTGGGCCGGATAAACGATCGATTCACCGGTCTTGAAGCCCTGGCGTGTCGAAGATTTTTTCTGCTGGGTCGTCATTCGTTTCAAAAACTCCCTGTTTCGCGCCGGCCATTCTGGCCGGGGCCGGGTCAGTGAGGCCCGGGAAGACGGGGATACCGCCGGGTGGGTACATCCTGGTCCGTCCAAGGAATGCAAACAGCCTCATGAAATGCGGTCACAACAGAGCAAAGCCATGTTGCGTATAGGGAGAAACCGCGTTTTGGAGATCGTTTGCTTTCGTGATGGTTTTCGGGCGCGCAAAAACACCCTCTGTGGATCAGTAGAAGGAACCTATCACAAAAAAGTGCCGAAATCAATAATTTGCTGCATGGCAGCCATCAAGCCACCATTCTCGCAACTGCGAGCGCAGTGCGTGTTTTCCCCAGCTTTGGCGCGCTGGGTCGCTCTCACTGCGTCAGCCTCGACGAACGATGGAGATCGTTCGTCTCAGTCGCCCTGGCCCGGCTCGGCAGAGAAGAACTTCTCGTACTTGCCTTCGACGCCGTCCATCTCCTTGGCTTCCGGCAACGGGTCGCGCTTGACGGTGATGTTCGGCCACTTCGTGGCAAAATCAGCGTTCAGTTTCAACCACATATCAAGGCCCGGCTCCGTATCCGGCTTGATCGCTTCGGCAGGACATTCCGGTTCGCAGACGCCACAGTCGATGCACTCGTCCGGATGAATGACGAGGAAATTCTCACCCTCATAGAAGCAATCCACGGGGCAGACTTCGACACAGTCGGTATACTTGCAGCGAATGCAGTTGTCGGTCACGACGTACGTCATGAGGTACTCCAGCCAATGCTCACGTTTGATGGCAGACGGCAATCAATGGTGATGCTCGTCGTCCGCGCATGCTAGGAATGTCCGGCGCGCATAGCTGCCGAAGCAAACCCGATGCACCCAACGTGGGTCTGTCAGGTAAAGGCTTTATGGGCCCTTTGCAAGAATATTCAATGCGCGAAACGCCGCGGCAAAGGCAGAGTTTTCTAAAGCATGTCGCGCAAAAGTGCGGAGCGGTTTTGCGGTACGGCCTGCTAAAAAAAATCAAAAACTCGAAGCGCACGGAGCGGATCGGAAAGTTCGCGACGCGCTTCAATCCTCGCGTGGATCGAAATCGGGTTTCAGCCGATCGGTTTCCCGCCGCTCTTTCTTGGTCGGGCGTCCCGCCCCACGATCGCGCGTGGCGAGATCATAAGCCGAGAGCCTTTCCTTCGGCCGTTCGGGCGTGAGATCGTCATAGAGAAGCCGCGCCTCCTCGTAAGGGCCACGCCGCTCCCCGGGGGCGAGCACGCGCACGATCAGTTCGCGGCGGTCGAGGGCGAGCTGGAGCACGTCCCCCGCCTTGACCTGAAACGACGACTGCGTCACGCGCTGCTCGTTGACGGCCACCCGGCCGTCCTCGATCGCCTTTTGCGCAAGCGAACGCGATTTGATCAGCCGCGTGAAAAACAGCCACTTGTCGAGACGCTGGCGCGATGCCGGGTTGGACGTGGGCTGTTTTTCCATGACCTGCCTTACTTCTTCATCTGCTCCTTGAGCGCCGCAAGCTTGGCGAAGGGCGAATCCGGATCCACCGGCTTCTCGCGACGCGGCGGACGCGCCTCGAACTTGCCCTGCCCCGGCTTGCCGCCGCGGTCGTGACGATCGTGACGGTCACCACGGTCCTGTCGCGGCCCGCCTTCCGACTTGCCGCCCTCGTGGCGTTTGCCGCGCATCGGCTCGCCGCCCTTGCGTCCGCCCTCATGACCTTCGCCCTGGCCTTGACCACGCCCGTGGCGCTGGCCGCCGCGACGCTGGTCGCCCTGATGGCGGCCGCCGCCTTGGCGCTGGTTATCCTGGCGGGTGCCTGGACGCCAGAGCAGAACGGGCTTGGCCTCGACCGGTTCCCCGGCCTCGCTAACCTGGGCTTCCGCTGGCTGTGCATCGCTCGTCGCGACGACGGCGTCACCTTCGGCCTTCTCGGTCTCCGCTGCAGGTGCCGCGACGGCGGTCTCGGCATCCGCCGAGCCGTCACCAGCGTCGGCGTCATCGATGGCAGCAGCCGGATCGGAAGCGGCGGCAGCAACGGCCGGCGCACCGTCCTGGCTGGCGAGGAAGGCTGCGGCCTCCTCGGCCTTGATGCTGTCGGCCCGGTAACCGAGGCCCTTCAGGATCTCTTCCATATCATCAGGCGTTGCGCCGAGGATCGAAAGCATCGACGTGGTCGCGGTGAAGCGACGGCCGTCATAGGCGCCTTCCGGGCGCGGCTGCGTGCCGGGCTTCCACTGCAACAACGGCCGGATGAGATCGGCCAGGCGCTCGAGGATGTCGATGCGCACGGCGCGTTTTCCGAGGAAACGGAAGCCGGCGAGCTTGTAGAAGGTCCGCTCGAAGGACGGATCGGTGACGACCGACGTGCGGCCGGCAGCGAGCATCGGAATGAGGTCGCCATAGCCGGGCTTGTCGAGACCGTCATTCTTCAGCGCCCAGAGAAGCGTGATGAGCTCGGCCGGAGCCGGCTTCAGGAGCGCCGGCAGGAAGATGTGGTAGGCGCCGAAGCGAACGCCGTATTTGCGGATCGAAGCGCGGCCGTCCTGGTCGAGCGACTTCACTTCCTCGGCAACATCGCGGCGGAAGAGCACGCCGAGGTTCTCGACAAGCTGGAAGGCGAGGCCCTTGGCCAGGCCTTCGAGGTCTTCGGCGCGCGAAATGTCGTCGAGCGGCTTCAAGACCGTGCCGATGTGATGGTTCACGAAACGCTCGATGCGCGCCAGCACGTGCTCGCGGGCGTTCGCCTGCAACTGATCGTCGGCCAGCAGGATGACGCGCGGACGCATGACGTGGTCGCTCGCCGCCAGCCGAGCCACGGGATCGCCGAGCCAACGAACGAGACCATCGGAGGACAGCGCCAGGTCATTGTTGCCGGAAGCGTGCAGACGTGCGGCCCGCGCCTCGAACTCCAGCGCCAGCGCTTTCTGGGCAGCGCCCTGCACGGCCTTGGCATCCTGGCCGTCGCCGCCGGTCGCCAGCGCGAACCGGAAACCGGTTAGTTGTCCTACGTGGTGTCCTTCGACGAAGACATCACCATTCACACTGATTTCAGCTTCCAGCATAGCATTCTCTCTCAGGCGCTTCATGAGCACAGATGTCCTGCGATCAACAAAGCGTTTCGTCAACCGTTCATGTAGTGCGTCGGATAATCGATCTTCAATTTCCCGCGTCTTTTCTTGCCAGTGTGTCGGATCGGCCAGCCATCCCGGCCGGTTCGACACATAGGTCCAGGTCCTGATCTGCGCGATTCGCGCCGAAAGTGTGTCGATCTCACCATCCGTGTGATCGGCACGCCGGACCTGTTCGGCCATGAAATCCTCGTTCACCGTGCCCCGGCGAACGAGATCCGCGTAGATCGTCGAGATCAGATCGGCGTGTTGGACGGGCGTGATGCGCCGATAGTCCGGCAGCGCGCAGGCTTCCCATAGTTTTTCCACACGCTCGGCATTGGTCGTGATGTCGACGACCTCCGGGTAGCGGGCCAAATGCTCGAACGCCTGCTGATCTACCGCAGGTAGCGCCCGGGCAAGGCCGGGAACCGTCGGCGCGGCGTCGAGACTCTTCTTCAAGGCGGTGAGCGAGGAGTAGTCGAATGCCTTCGAGCGCCACTGCAGCACCTTCACCGGATCGAACTCATGCGACTCGATGCGGTGAACGAGCTCGTTGTCGAAAGGATCGACGCGGCCCGTCACCCCGAACGTGCCGTCGCGCAGGTGACGGCCGGCACGCCCGGCGATCTGCGCGAGTTCGGCCGGGTTCAAGTTGCGGAACTGGTAGCCGTCGAACTTGCGGTCCTGTGCGAAGGCGACATGGTCGACGTCGAGGTTGAGACCCATGCCGATTGCGTCGGTCGCGACCAGATACTCGACGTCGCCTTCTTGATAGAGCGCCACCTGGGCATTGCGCGTGCGCGGCGAAAGCGCGCCGAGAACGACGGCGGCGCCGCCGCGCTGGCGGCGGATCAGCTCTGCGATCGCATAGACCTCGTCGGCCGAGAAGGCGACGATCGCCGAGCGGTGCGGCAGGCGCGTGATCTTCTTCGAGCCGGCATAGAGAAGCTGCGACATGCGCGGCCGCTCGACGACGGTGATGCCGGGCAGAAGCTGTTCGAGGATCGGCCGCATCGTTCCCGCGCCGAGCAGCAGCGTCTCGCCGCGCCCCCTAAGATGCAGGATCCTGTCGGTAAAGATGTGCCCGCGCTCGAGGTCGCCGGCGAGCTGCACCTCGTCGATCGCGACGAAGGATGCAGTCGTCTCGCGCGGCATCGCTTCGACGGTGCAGACCGAATAGCGGGCGCGATGCGGCGTGATCTTCTCTTCGCCGGTGATCAGCGCGACATTGTGATGGCCGACTTTTTCGACCAGGCGCGTATAGACCTCGCGCGCCAGGAGGCGCAGCGGCAGGCCTATGACGCCGCTGTCATGCGCGATCATGCGTTCGATCGCGTAGTGCGTCTTGCCGGTATTGGTTGGCCCGAGCACCGCGGTTACGCCGCGGCCGCTCAGGATCATGGGGTGAACGGACACGTCATCGATCCCGGGCATTCTCAAAATTACGGCAGCGTCTTTTCACGCTGGCGGCAAACACATGCCCACGCGCCGAGCCAAACGCAAGGGGCGCCGACAACTAAAACCATCGTCCGGCGTCTCCCAGCCCTTTGCACCACCTGTTGTGGTCGGCGGCATCGAGGACAGGAACAGCCATGGAACGAATCGGCGACGAATCGAAGACTCATTGCGATTCACTGTATGTTCACGACTACATATAGATTTCAACACCGAACGTTGCACCACATGCTGAATCTGGCACGGATTCCGCGCATTAGAGCCGCCAACTCGCCGCGCGCCTGGCTGTCCCATTGCCAGACAGATCAAAGGATTCCGAATCCAAGACTCTGGAAAGCCTGGAAAATTTTTCACGAAATTCGTCGAAGATTCGCCGAACGGAGAGAATGAGAATCGCACCGCGCACCCTCGACCAACACGCGAGCCTCCGATGGCGACTCGTGCCTCGCGCATCATTCCGCTTTTGTTCTCCACAAGATATAGTGTCTGCGCCGCCCGCCGCCAACAGGATCGCGGGCAGGAACAGGCACCCCTGCCCCAGCCTCACATGAAAACGGCGCCCCGAAGGGCGCCGCTCGAAAGCGCTGATGAGATCACAAGCTCAGACGAAAAACTGTCCGCCATTCGCCGAAATCGTCGAGCCGGTGATGAAGCCGGCATCGTCGGAAGCCAGGAACACGACGCAGCGGGCGATTTCCTCCGGCTCGCCGAGGCGGCCGACCGGGATCTGCGGAATGATCCGCTCGTTGAGGACCTTCTCCGGCACCGCCCGCACCATTTCCGTGCCGATGTAGCCCGGGCAGATGGCGTTGACGGTGATCCCCTTGGCGGCCCCTTCCTGGGCGAGAGCCTTGGTGAAGCCGAGATCGCCGGCCTTGGCGGCCGAATAGTTGGCCTGACCCATCTGGCCCTTCTGGCCGTTGATCGACGAGATGTTGATGACGCGGCCGAAGCCGCGGTCGCGCATGGCGGACCACAGCGGATGCGTCATGTTGAAGAGACCGGTAAGGTTGGTGCCGATCACCTCGCCCCATTGCTCGGGCGTCATCTTGTGGAACATCGCGTCGCGGGTGATGCCCGCATTGTTGACGAGCACGTCGATCGGGCCAAGATCGGCCTCGACCTTGGCGATGCCTTCGGCGCAGGCCTGATAGCTGGAAACGTCCCACTTGTAGACCGGGATACCGGTTTCCTGCTTGAAGGCCCCGGCCTTCTCGTCATTGCCGGCATAGTTGGCAGCCACCTTGTAGCCGGCATTCTTGAGTGCGATGGAAATTGCCGCGCCGATGCCGCGCGACCCACCCGTGACCAATGCTACCCTGCTCATGCACGCCTCCCACTTGATCAGTTCAGTTTCTCAAAGGCCTTGTTCATCAGCTTTGCGCCGATCTGTCGTCCGTAGAGCCCGGCGGCAGCCTGGAATTGAGGCGTCGCGGGCATAGACATCCCTGCCTCGCACCTGGTGAGCGCGAGGTTCATCATCAGCTTGCTGCGCTGAACGGGCGACGCCTTCAAAGCGCCATCGCCTTCGTTCAGGGCCGCAACCATCATGTCCTTGAAAACGGCCTCGTCGTCCGAGGTCGCATGTTCCAGCACGCACTGAACCAGCCGCGCCCCGTCGAGAGGCCCGGGACTGGCATGTGCGGAAACGATCGGCGAACCGGCCAGCAAGAGGGAAAATGGAACCCGCCTGGCGCTGTTCATGCCGCCAAGCCGACTAGAGCCGTTCGACGCACATGGCGACGCCCATGCCGCCGCCGATGCAGAGCGTTGCAAGCCCCTTGGAAACGCTGCGGCGCTTCATTTCGAAGAGCAGGGTGTTGAGCACGCGCGCGCCGGAAGCGCCGATCGGATGGCCGATGGCGATCGCGCCGCCATTGACGTTGACGATCGACGGATCCCAGCCGAGGTCCTTGTTGACCGCGCAGGCCTGAGCGGCGAAAGCCTCGTTGGCCTCGACCAGGTCGACGTCGCCGATCGCCCAGCCGGCTTTCGCCAGCGCCTTGCGTGAAGCCGGGATCGGGCCGGTGCCCATGACCTGCGGATCGACGCCGGCCGTTGCCCAGGAAACGATACGGGCGAGCGGCTGGATGCCGCGCTTGGAAGCCTGCGCTTCGGTCATCAGCAGGGTGGCGGCGGCGCCGTCATTGAGGCCGGAGGCGTTACCGGCGGTGACCGTGCCTTCCTTGTCGAAGGCCGGACGCAGCTTCGTCATCTGGTCGAGCGTTGCGCCATGGCGGATATATTCGTCCTGGTCGACGGTGACGTCGCCCTTGCGGCCCTTGACGATGAAGGGAATGATCTCGTCGGCGAAACGTCCGGCCTTCTGTGCCGCTTCGGCCTTGTTCTGCGAGGCGAGTGCGAACGCATCCTGCTCCTCGCGGCTGAGCTGCCACTGGCGGGCGACGTTTTCGGCGGTGATGCCCATGTGATAGCCGTAGAAGGCGTCGGTTAGGCCGTCCTTGATCATCGTGTCGATCATCTTGAAGTCGCCCATCTTCACGCCGCCGCGCAGATGCGAGCAGTGCGGCGCCATCGACATGGACTCCATGCCGCCGGCGACGATGATATCCGCATCACCGGTTGCAATCTGCTGCATGCCGAGCGCCACGGCGCGAAGGCCCGAACCGCAGAGCTGGTTCATGCCCCAGGCGGTCTTTTCCTGAGGGATCCCCGCCTTCATCGCCGCCTGACGCGCCGGGTTCTGGCCCTCGCCGGCCTGCAGCACCTGGCCGAGGATCACCTCGTCGACCTCGCCTGCCTCGACGCCTGCGCGCTCGAGTACGCCCTTGATGACGGCGGCGCCGATCTCGTGCGCCGGCGTATTGCCGAATGCACCGTTGAAGGATCCGACCGCAGTGCGGGCGGCGCTGGCGATCACGATGGAGGGATTGCTCATGGGACGTTTCCTCAGATCTTTCTTGCCTAATGAAAGCAGACTGGCAAAGCGCGCGACGCAAGTCAAACGGCTTGATGCGGTGCCACAAAACCATCACGTAAGACGCAACCGCAAGATTTCGCACTTGCGTCGCCGCAACGCACAAAGACATTGTCAGCGGCGCTCTTTTGCGGATACTCTGAAAAACGCAATAAAGACGGGACGATGGGTGAGAGGAGACCCTGATGGCGAAGCACGAAGGCCAGATCGTTATAAAAAAATACGCGAACCGGCGGCTCTACAACACCGGGACCAGCACCTATGTCACGCTCGACGACTTGGCTGTGATGGTGAAGAAGGGCGAGGATTTCGTCGTCCAGGACGCAAAGTCCGGAGAGGACATCACCCATTCCGTGCTGACGCAGATCATCTTCGAGCAGGAGTCCAAGACCGGCAACACGCTTCTGCCGATCTCCTTCCTGCGCCAGCTGATTTCGTTCTATGGCGACCAGATGCAGATGGTGGTGCCGAGCTATCTCGAGCACTCGATGCAGGCTTTCACCGAGCAGCAGTCGCAGATGCGTGAGCAGATCAACAAGGCCTTCGGCGACACGCCGCTTGGCAAGAACCTGCAGGTGCCGCTGCAACTTGTCGAAGAGCAGGTCCGTCGCAACACCGAGATGTTCCATCAGGCGATGCAGATGTTCTCGCCCTTCATCACCGCCCCGCCGGTGAAGGAAAGCAAGAAGGCCGAAGCCAAGGATATCGACGAGCTCAAGGAGCAGCTTCGCGCGCTCCAGACCAAGCTCGACAATCTCGGCTGAGCGCGCTTTCCTCGTGAAGGCGGGTGAGTTCGATCCCGCCTCGTTTCCCGTCCAGCAAAAAATGCTTTTGAATTGAGCCCGCGCCCCGGATCGTGACGCGCTTCAAAGGCCGATCGACACGTCCCTGCCAGCCGAACGCATCGAGACGGCAAAACCGGCGATGACATCGATGAAACTGATCGTCATCAGGATGAAGAAGAGCTGGGTCGCCGCCGGCGCCAGTAGCAGGAATTCGATCAGGAAGGCGATGAACAGGATCATCGACAGCAGGTGATCCATCAGCGCCCGCGTGCTCGTGCGGGTCGCCTTCAGCAATTCGACGAACAGCAGCAACAGCGCGACGACGATCAGAAGGTCGCCGAAGCGCATCGTCCAGGTCGCGCCCGACAGCATGGATAGCGACAGCATCTCGGCATTGAGCCCGGCCATACCGCCAAACATTCCGATCATCGCGAGATTGTAGATGGCGAAAGGCAGGATCAGCAGCGGAACGGCAGCGAGCATCAGGCACGAACTCCTTTGCCGCGTCTTGCGGCGTCTTCAGGTCAGGCTCCTGCTGATAGCACAGGGTCCAAGCGAGAAAATGTCAGACGCAAAACAAAAGGGCCGGCAGAGCCAGCCCTTTGAACCTAATCCGCGAACGGAAACGCTTATGCGTTTTCCTTCGGGGTCAGAACCTGACGGCCACGGTACATGCCGGTCTTCAGGTCGATGTGGTGCGGACGGCGCAGTTCGCCCGAGTTCTTGTCTTCGACGTAGGTCGGAGCCTTGAGGGCGTCAGCGGAACGGCGCATGCCACGCTTGGACGGGCTCGTTTTTCTTTTCGGTACAGCCATTTCATTCTCCACTTATCGGGCAAACACTGTTCAGCAGCCGAAATGGCCGTGTCAAACAGATGTCAATCACGGAAATTTGGCGCGCTTATACATGGCCAACTCCCGTTTGACCAGTCCCCAGCCGCAATTTTTCGACTCGACCGAGTCAGACCTCGTCTTCGGGAACGACCCACGGCTCAGCGCGGGCGGCCTCTTCCCACTTCCGGTAGGCGGGATGCGCCTTCACGCGTTGCATGTAGCCGAGCATTTCCGGATCCGCAACGAGATCGTAGACGTCGAAGCGGTTGACCACAGGAGCGTACATCGCATCCGCCGCACCGAAGGCACCGAAGAGGAACGGACCGCCGGATTGGGCGAGCGCCTCTTTCCAGATCCGCTCGATGCGGGCGACGTCAGCGCGAACGTCTGCATCCACCTCGAGGGCCCGCTTTCCCCGGCGGATGTTCATCGGGCAGGCGCCGCGCAGCGCCCGGAAGCCGGAGAGCATTTCCATGCAATAGCTGCGCGCCCGGGCGCGGGCCTGGCGATCGGCCGGCCAGAGCCCGGCATCGGGAAAGAGCTCGGCGACATATTCGATGATCGCCAGCGACTCCCAGACGAGCAGGTCGCCATGCCGCAACAACGGCACGCGTCCCGTCGGCGAGATGGCGCGGATATCAGGATTGCCGGCCGCAAAATCGAAGGGAATGACCACCTCCTCGAAATCGATGCCCGCGGCGGTCATCGCCATCCAGGGTCGCATCGACCAGGATGAATAGTTCTTGTTGCCGACGTAAAGCGTAAGTCCGGTCATTTAGGATCCTTGATTGCTGGCCTTGATTGCGGGTCTGTCCGAGAAAACGATCAGTTCCTCGAAATGGTTCATATCCTCGAAGGAGCAGAAGGCCGGGGGATCGAGTTCGATCACCGGCGCCCTTTCCCTGAGGTAGGCGAGTTGTTCGCCCAACATCTCCTGCCAGCGCGGCAGTGCCGCGTCGTCGAGCCAGTCGATGACATAGGCGTAGGTGATGTGGAACGCGTAGTCGTCATGGTCCGGATGGCGATAGCCGAAGGCTTCTGCGAAAGCATCGCGCCAGGCCTTGAGGCATGCGCGATCGGCTGCGCTGTCGCCTTCGAGCGCGAGTCCGGTCGGCGTGACGTCCGTCACGCGGGCCCGGAACGGCTCCAGCGGAACGAAGTGCTTGAGCCGCCCGCAATAGTGCTCGGTCATCACGTCGATCGGCGTATCGAGCGCTATGTCTGTCGGCCAGAAGGGCAGCCTGCGGCGGTATTCGATGATACCCTGAAAGATCGTCATATGCAGGCTGGACGGATGGGTGAAGGCGAACTGGCCCGCCTCGGGCATCGCCATCAGTCGATCGCGCACCGCAAGCACGGCGGCCTCGGACGGCGAACCGGCGGTGACGTGGGAAACGACCGTGTTGCCCGGTTCACGCAGGAAACGGCCATCCGTTGCGTAGCGGGTTCCGAGATGCTTCGGCGGTGCATTGTTTGCGTTGCGGCCAACGGTGAGAAGCGAGGGGGAAATCGAGGTCATGGGAGCGATCGGGCCTTTCAAATGGAGAGAGGTCCAGATGGCAGAACTCTACTACGCGAACATGACATCGCCCGACGACGGCTTCCAATGAAAAGGTCTGATCCTAATCATAAAGGCAGGTGATGTAGCCACCGGAGCGGCTGGCGCGACGCTCGATCAAATTTGCCAGGCGCTTGAGCCCGCGACCGGGCTTGCCGGCATTGCGCTCCTTCGGATTGGGCAGCGAAACCGCGAGCAGCGCGGCCTGCCGCCGCGACAGCTTGGCCGCAGAAACCCCGAAGTGGTGGCGGGCGGCCGCTTCGATACCGTAGATTCCGTCGCCCCATTCGGCGACGTTCAGATAGATCTCCATCATCCGCCGCTTGCTCCAGACGAAATCGGCGGCGATCGCCAACGGCAGTTCCATGCCCTTGCGCAGGAAGGAGCGGCCGTTCCAAAGGTAGAGGTTCTTGACCGTCTGCATCGGGATGGTGCTGGCCCCGCGGGTCGATTCCCCATCCAGGGCATCCTCCACCACGCCGCGCATCTGCCCCCAGTCGACACCGTCATGGACACAGAACTGGCCGTCCTCCGACATCATCACCGATTGCACCAGCACCGGCGCGATATTGTCGAATTCGACCCATTGACGGTCGTAGCCGCGAAGCAGGACGAGGTCGCGCAGCATCAGCGTCGAGACCGGATGTATGAACTCGATCAGGTAGAGAACGATCAGCGCATAGGGCAGTGCGACAAAACCAACGACGGCGAAAGCGATCTGGCGGCGCCTCGTACGCAGCGACCGGCGAAGCGAAGACCAGCGACTGGAAGGCACTTCGCCGTCCTCGCGCGCTTCCGGAACCATGTTCACGGCCTGACTGTTCACCTCGCTGTCCATCCGCTTCTCTTAGTGCATGGGCCGGCAAAGTTGAACGGGCTTTCAGGCAAAAGGCAAGGTGCGCACGCGGCTGTCCCGGGGAAAGCGCGCCGCTGCGACACGAATCCCCGTTGAAAGCCCTCTTCGCCCATGCCAAAGAGCGCGCATGAGCCAGGACACATCGCCTTTCACCCGCCGCCTCGCCAGCAATGCCCGCGCCGTCGAAGCTTTGCTCGAGCGCCTGCTCGGCACGACGACGGAGGTCGACGAGATCGCCCGGCCGGCAAACCTGCTCGCCGCCATGCGCCACGGGGTGCTGAACGGCGGCAAGCGGCTGCGCCCCTTCCTGGTGATCGAGTGTGCCGATCTTCTCGGTGGCGGCATCGATGCATCCTTGCGCGTCGGCGCGGCGCTCGAATGCGTGCATTGCTATTCTCTCGTCCATGACGACCTGCCGGCGATGGACGACGACGATGTCAGGCGTGGTCAGCCGACGGTGCACAGGGCCTTCGACGAGGCGACGGCGATCCTCGCCGGCGACAGTCTGCTGACCTTCGCCTTCGACATCATCGCGGCGCCGGAAACACCACTGACGGATGCCCAGAAGGTGGAACTGATCCTGGCGCTCGGACGGGCCGCGGGCCACGGCGGCATGGCCGGTGGTCAGGCGCTCGATCTTGCCGCGGAAAAGTTGCCCCCCGACGAGGCCGGCATTGTCACGCTGCAGGCGATGAAGACGGGCGCCCTCATTCGCTTCGGCTGCGAGGCCGGTGCGATTGTCGCCGGCGCGTCGAAGGACGACCGGGCGCGGCTTCGCAGCTTCGGCGAAAAGATCGGCCTTGCCTTCCAGCTTGCCGACGACCTGCTCGATCTCACCGCCGATGCGGCGACCATGGGCAAGGCAACCGGCAAGGACGCCGCCCGCGGCAAGGGCACGCTCGTCGCGCTGCACGGCCAGGCCTGGGCAGAAGAGCGGCTGGAGCAACTGGTCGCAGAAGCGGAAGCTCTGCTTACGCCCTATGGCGAGCGCTCCACCATTCTCGTCGAAACTGCCCGCTTCGTCGCCAACCGCAGGAACTAGAGACATGAGCAAGTACTGGTCGCCGATCGTCTCCAAGCTGAAACCCTATATTCCGGGCGAGCAGCCGCGCGTCGCCAATCTGGCGAAGCTCAACACCAATGAATGCCCCTACGGGCCGTCGGAGAAGGTGCTCGACGCGGTCGCGGCGGCAGCAAGCGCCGACCTCCGGCTCTATCCGGATCCGCTGGCGCGGAAGCTCCGAGTGGCGATCGCCGCGCGCTTCGGCGTTTCGGCCGAGGAAGTTTTCGTCGGCAACGGCTCGGACGAGGTGCTGGCACATATCTTCGCCGGCCTGCTCAAGCACGACGCACCGCTGCTTTATCCGGACATCTCCTATAGCTTCTATTCGACCTATGCGCGGCTCTTCGAGATCGACGCGGTCGAGGTTCCGCTGAACGACCGCTTCGAGATCGATCTCGCCGATTATGATCGCCCCTGTGGCGCGATCATCCTGCCGAACCCGAACGCGCCGACCGGCATCGCACTCCCGCTCTCGGATATAGAGCGGCTCGTCGCGAGCCACCCGGATCAGCCCGTCGTCATCGACGAGGCCTATGTCGACTTCGGCGGCCAGTCGGTAGCGGAGCTGGTTTCGAAATACGAGAACCTGCTGGTCGTCCAGACCTTTTCCAAGTCGCGCGCGCTTGCGGGCCTGCGCGTCGGCTTCGCCATCGGCCAGCGGCCGCTGATCGAGGCGCTGGAAAGGGTGAAGGACAGCTTCAACTCCTATCCGCTCGGCCGCCCGGCACAGGCCGGTGCCATCGCCGCGATCGAGGACGAAGCCTGGTTCGAGGAGACGCGGGGAAAGATCATCGCCTCGCGCGAACGCCTCACCGCAGATCTCGCCCAGCGTGGTTTCGAGGTGCTGCCGTCATCGGCAAACTTCGTTTTCGCGCGCCACCCCGGCCACAACGGCGAAACGCTGATGAAGGCGCTGCGTGAACGCGCCGTTCTGGTGCGCCACTTCGCCAAGCCGCGCATCGGCGATTTCCTGCGCATCACCATCGGCACCGACGCGGAATGTGTGCGGCTCGTCGAGGCACTCGACGAGATCCTCTGAGATCTTGTCTCGGTGACATTTCCCCGTTTCAAACAGGCGATGGACTGATCTAGCCTCCGGCGACCGAGCCGGAGCTTTTTCGCATGTTCGACCCGACGCCCTATCTGCCGCAGTTGCTCATCGCCTGGACCGCCTATTTGATCGGGACCGCCTCACCGGGACCGGCGATCCTGGCGATCATCACCACCTCGGTCAGCCAGGGGCGCAAGGCCGGCCTGGCGCTTGCCTTCGGCGTGCTCACCGGAAGCTACACCTGGGCGATGCTGACAGCGTCGGGCCTCTCGGCGCTGATCCGCGCCTATGGCCAGGCGATCATCGTCCTGAAGATTGCCGGCGCCTGTTATCTCTTCTGGCTCGCCTATAACGCTCTGCGCGGCGCCATGCGCAGCGACAGGGGCGCGATCATGCCGGCGGCGAAGGTACAGACATCGTTGAAGCGGCTCTATCTCAAGGGGCTCGGCATCCACCTGACCAATCCGAAGGCGATCTTCTCCTGGATCATGCTGGTCTCGCTCGGCATGCCCGCGGGGGCGCCCGTCGGCATCACCGCCACCTTCATAGGCGGCTGCATGGTCCTCGGCCTGATGACCTTCTGCGGCTTCGCGATCGTGTTCTCGCTTTCGCCGGTGCACCGCGCCTATCTGAGATCCAAGCGGCTGATCGAAAGCCTGATGGCCGGCTTCTTCGCCTTTGCGGGGCTGAAATTGCTGACGTCGCGGCTTTAACTCCGAGGCCGTCCGGCGTCGGATTACCCCGAGCGAGCCCGTTTATTCGGCGGCCGCCTGGCCGCGGCCATAACGCTTCTCGATATAGTCGGAAACGAGCGTCTCGAAGTCGGCGGCAATGTTCGGACCGCGCAGCGTCATTGCCTTCTGGCCATCGATGAACACGGGCGCGGCCGGCATTTCGCCGGTGCCGGGGAGCGAGATGCCGATATCGGCATGTTTGCTTTCACCGGGACCGTTGACGATGCAGCCCATGACCGCGACCTTCAGGCCCTCGACGCCGGGATATTTCTCGCGCCAGACCGGCATGTTGCGGCGGATGTCGTCCTGGATCTTCTGGGCGAGTTCCTGGAACACGGTCGACGTCGTGCGTCCGCAGCCGGGACACGCGGCAACGACGGGAATGAATTGGCGGAAGCCCATGACCTGCAGTAGTTCCTGCGCCACCTGCACCTCGCGGGTGCGGTCGCCGCCGGGTTCCGGCGTCAGCGAAATGCGGATCGTGTCGCCGATGCCCTGCTGCATCAGGATGCCAAGCGAGGCAGAGGAGGCGACGATGCCCTTGGTGCCCATGCCGGCCTCGGTGAGGCCGAGATGCAGCGCGTGGTCGGAGCGGGCCGACAGCATGGCGTAGACGGCGATCAGATCCTGAACGCCGGAAACCTTGGCAGAGAGAATGATGCGGTTGCGCGGCAGGCCGATTTCCTCGGCAAGATCGGCCGACAGCAGCGCCGATTGCACGATCGTTTCGCGCGTCACCTGCTGGGCTGTCAGCGGAAAGCCGTTCGCCTGGTTCTCGTCCATCATCCGCGTCAGGAGTTCCTGGTCGAGCGAGCCCCAGTTGACGCCGATGCGCACTGGTTTGTCGTAGCGGATCGCCATCTCGACGATCTCGGCGAACTGCTTGTCCTTCTTGTCCTTGAAGCCGACATTGCCCGGATTGATGCGGTACTTCGCCAGCGCCTCGGCGCAGGCCGGATGATCGGCAAGCAGCTTGTGGCCGATGTAGTGGAAGTCACCGACGAGCGGCACGTCGAGACCGAGGCGCTCGAGCCGCTCGCGGATCTTCGGCACCGCGGCAGCACTTTCGTCGCGGTCGACGGTGATGCGCACCAGTTCCGAGCCGGCCTTGTGGAGAGCGGCCACCTGGGCCACGGTCGCATCGATATCGGCCGTGTCGGTGTTGGTCATCGACTGAACCACGACCGGTGCGCCGCCCCCGACGATGACACCGCCGACATCGACGGCAACGGAGGCACGGCGGGGCTGCGGTTCGAAATCGAAGGCGGAAGACATGAAGGCCTCTTCGTGGGTCATCTCAGGCGGAGCGGGTCGCGTACGGATACCGCAACGCTTTCCCTAATCAAGCTCCGGCTTTTCGCCCATCAGGTGGATGAGGAAAGCCTGCTTGTCAACGGCGACATCATGCCCTGACGGCGATTTGATGGCGGCCTTGCGCAGAACACGCTCGTCCGTGGCTCAATGGATCATTAGTGCCCTTTGGCGTGATCGGCGTGCGCGGCATTGTGCGATAGCAGCAGCACGACGATGAAGAGCAGCGGCACCGAGGTGAAGACGATGGCAAAGCCCGTGTGCTCGCCGACGAAACCAATCACCGACGGCGCGAACAGCATGCCCGAATAGCCCATGAAGGTCGCGACCGAGAGACCGATGCCCGGCTGCAGGCCCGGCATGTTGCCGGCGGCCGAAAAGGCGATCGGGACCATGTTTGAAATGCCGATACCGGCGATGGCGAAGCCGAGAATGGCGATGTAGGCGTTCGGCGCCATGCCCGCGAGGATCATGCCGATGAGCGCGGTCACCGTGCAGATGCGCAAGGTTCGCTTGGCGCCGAAACGATCGCGGACAAGGTCGCCGGCAAAACGCATGGTTGCCATGGTGGCGGAGAAGGCGGCGAAGCCGAAGCCGGAGAGCTCCACCGAGGCGCCGAGCTCGTTGCGCAGATAGAGCGCGCCCCAATCGAGAACCGTGCCCTCCGGCACCATCGAGAACAGCGCCATGATACCGATCAGCCAGGGAAGCGGCGTCATCGGCAGGCGCAGTTTTTCCTTCGCAGCGGCCGGATGCGGCTTGTCGGCAAGGATCATCGGCCAGGCAATCGCGATCAGCGTCAGGCAGATCAGTGTGACGACGAAGACATGTGGCAGCACGCCGAAATGCGCCATCAGGAAACCGCCGATGCCGGCGCCGATCAGGCCGCCAAGGCTCCAATAGGCATGGCAGGAGGACATGATCGCCCGGCGCATCGACTTTTCGACCTCGACGGCATTGGCGTTCATGGCGACGTCCATGGCTCCGACGAAACCGCCAAGCACGAACATGCCGATGGCCGCCATCCAGACGTTCGGAACGAGCGTAAGGAGCAAAAGCAAGGGTGACAGGATAATCGCCGTGACCTTCACCACCTTCTGCGAGCCGACGCGAGCGATGTAGCCACCGGCAATCGGCATCAGCACCAACGAGCCGATGCCGAACATCAGGATCAGGAGGCCGAGCACGCTTTCACTGATGCCGAGCCGGTCCTTGAACTCGGGGATCTTCGGCGCCCAGCTGCCGGTGACGAAGCCGTTCATCAGGAAGAGCAGCGAAACGGCCAGCCGGTTGCGGGTCATGTAGCCCTGACGGACGGTCGCGGTGGGAGAACGTTGGTCCATGGTCTTGCCTCAGTGCCGGACCGTCCGGCTCAAACTGTGATTTCGATCAGATTGCCATCGGGGTCACACAGAACCGCCTCGTAGAAGCCGTCGCCGGTCCAGCGCGGCTTTGCCACCAACAGGCCCTGGGCTTCAGCGCGCGCGGCCATGGCATCGACCGCCTGCTCGCTGCCGAGTGAAAGCGCCACATGGGCAAGGCCCGTGCGCTCTTCCTTGGGATCGCCCGGCGCAACCCAGGGGCCCTCCATGATCTCGATCGTCGGTCCGGCGCCGAGCGTCAGGAAGCGCGAACGAAAGCCCGGCCGCCGCCGACTTTCATAGACATCTCCGACCTCGGCCCCGAAGAACGTCGACCAGAAGCCGACGATCGCATCGAGGTCCCGGGTCCACAGCGCCACATGGGCGATCGTCATCATCGGGTTCCTCCGGCCATCCTGACGTCCGCGCCCATCGCCTCGAATGCAGCACGGTGTTCCGCTGGAGCGTCTCCCTCCAGCACCAACGCCACCCTGTCGTCGATGTCGACGATCCCGTGCGCGGCCGCCGTCCCGAGTTTGTCGCTGGTTATGGCGACCACGAGGCGCCGGCTGCGCGACGCGATCAGCCGCTTGAATTCCGCGTCTTCGAAATGGATCGCCGTCAGGCCCGCCGCGGCATCGGCGCCGCAGGTGCCGAGGAAGCAGAGATCGGGTCTGAGCAATTCCGCATCGCGCTGTGCCCGCGCGCTGACCGCCGCACCGACCGCCCGGTTGAGCGGCCCACCCAGCAAGATGAGGTCGACGCCTGCTTTTTCCATCAGCGCCGCGGCAATCAGCGGCGTATTGGTGACGACGGTGACCGGCAGGTCCGGCTCGATCAGTTGCGCGATGGCGAGGTTGGTCGACCCCGCATCGAGAAACACGGTCATGCCCGGCTCGATCATACCGACGGCCGCGCGGGCGAGCGCTGCCTTGCGCTCCGGCGCCATGGCAATGCGCTCGCTCAGGGTGGAGTTCGCTGCGGGAACGACCGGAAGCGCGCCGCCATAGACCCGCTCGCAAAGGCCCGCCGCCGCCATTTCCCTGAGGTCGCGGCGGATCGTGTCCTCGGAGACGTTGAACTCGGCAGCAAGATCGGCCGCCAGAACCCGGCCGTGGGCTTTCAGCCGTTCCTGGATCAGCGTCTTTCGCTCACGAAGTAGGAGTTCGCCTGACATTTCATCAATCGTGCATAAACGTGCATGAATCGCTACAAATGTGCATACCGACTTTTGAAACCGATTTCAAGTGCGCAAGACAGTCAAATCAGAATGGGTTGGGATTTCCGGAAAACCGTGCCTTCTGCGCCCAGCCAGCGCCGTTTTGAGGAAAAATCTTCATCAAAACGCTCGGGAATTGGTGTTTTATATGCTCAGATCGCTGATCTTTTATGCGATTGTCCGCTCAATCCGGACGACGGGCCGGACCAGAAAGAAGATGGAAAATCACGATGAAACTCCTCCCCACGCTGTTTGCCGCTGCTCTGATGCAGGTTGCCGCCCTTGCTTCCGCCGAAGCCGGTGAGAACCTCAATGCGATCAAGTCTGCCGGTGTGCTGAAGATCGGCACTGAGGGCACCTACGCTCCCTTCACCTATCACGACGCCTCCGGCGCGCTCGTCGGCTTCGACGTCGAGGTCGGCCAGGCGGTGGCCGAAAAGCTCGGCGTCAAGGCTGAATTCCTCGAAGGCAAGTGGGATGGCCTGATCGCCGGCCTCGATGCCAACCGCTACGACACGGTCATCAACCAGGTCGGCATCACCGAGGAGCGCAAGAAGAAATACGACTTCTCCGAGCCCTACATCGCCTCGAAGGCCGTGCTGATCGTCAAGAGCGACAACGAAGAGATCAAGGACTTCGCCGATCTCAAGGGCAAGAAGGCGGCCCAGTCGCTGACCAGCAACTTCGGCAAGCTTGCGACCGCGTCCGGCGCCGAACTCGTCGGCACCGATGGCTTCGACCAGTCGATCCAGCTCGTGCTGACCGGCCGCGCCGATGCGACAATCAACGACAGCCTCTCCTTCCTCGACTTCAAGAAGAAGAAGCCCGATGCACCGGTGAAGATTGCTGCCGAGCAGGCCGATGCCGACTTCTCCGGCATCATCATCCGCAAGGGCGAGCCGGAGCTTCTGGAAGCGATCAACAAGGCGCTCGTCGAGATCAAGGCAGACGGCACCTACGACAAGATCTCGCAGAAGTACTTCGGCGCCGACGTCTCGAAGTAACGTCTGACAGACCTTCCGGCCGGTTTCTCCGCCGGCCGAACTCGGCTATGAAAAGCGATCCGTTCCGGACCCCGGGGCGGATCGCGCTTTTTGAAAGGCCCGCCCTTGACCACCTGGCTCCCACTGATGCTGGAATCTCTGCCGTCCCTGCTCTGGGCCGGCCTGACCTTTACCATCCCGCTGACCCTGCTTTCCTTCATTTTCGGTCTGATCCTCGGCCTCGTCACGGCCGTGGCCCGTCTCTTCGGGCCGGCACCGGTTTCCTTGATCGCCCGCTTTTACGTCTGGGTGATCCGGGGCACGCCGTTGCTCGTCCAGCTCTTCGTGATCTTCTACGGGCTCCCCAGCGCCGGCATCCTGCTCGATGCCTTCACCGCCGCCCTCATCGGCTTCTCCTTGAACGTCGGCGCCTATTCGTCCGAAGTCATTCGCGCCGTCATCTCGTCGGTGCCGCGCGGGCAATGGGAAGCGGCCTACTCCATCGGCATGAGTTGGAGCCAGGCGATGCGCCGCACCATCCTGCCGCAGGCGACCCGCGTCGCCGTGCCGCCCTTGTCGAACACCTTCATCTCGCTGGTGAAGGACACGTCGCTTGCCGCGGCGATTACCGTGCCGGAGATGTTCCAGACCGCGCAGCGCATCGTCGCCACCACTTACGAGCCGCTGATCCTCTATATCGAGGCGGCGCTGATCTATCTTGCCATGAGCTCCGTGCTCTCCGCCCTGCAAGTGCGGCTGGAGCGCCGTTTCGCCCGCTATGGCGGCTTTCTGGAGGCACGCGCATGATCGAGCTCTCCCATATCGAAAAGCGCTTCGGCGACAATCTCGTGCTGAAGGATATCTCCGTGACGCTCGCCGAAGGCACGGTGACGGCGCTGGTCGGCCCGTCCGGCGGCGGCAAGAGCACACTGCTGCGCTGCATCAATCTCTTGGAGACCCCGACCTCCGGTTCGATCCGCCTCGGCGACGAGAGGATCGAGTTCTCTCCCGGCCACAAGATCGGCTGGGCGGCGACCCAGCGGCTGCGTCGGCAGACCGGCATGGTATTCCAGAATTTCCAGCTCTTTCCGCACCAGACTGCCCTCGGCAACGTCATGGAGGGCCTCGTCACCGTGCTGAAATGGCCGATCGAAAGGGCGAAGGCGCGCGCGATGGAACTCTTGGAAAAGGTCGGCATGGCGCACAAGGCCAATGCCTGGCCGGCGACGCTTTCGGGCGGCCAGCAGCAACGTGTCGCGATCGCCCGCGCGCTTGCACCTTCGCCGCGCGTGCTGCTTTGCGACGAGCCGACCTCCGCGCTCGACCCGGAACTGGCGGAGGAAGTCGTCGAGGTCCTGAACCGGCTTGCCCGCGAGGGCACGACCATGGTGATGGCCACCCACGACCTCAGGCTTGCCTCGCGCGTCGCCGACAAGGTGATCTTCCTCGACGGCGGCGTCATCGTCGAAAGCGGTGCGCCGAAGACAATCTTCACGGCCCCCGAACGCGAACGCACCAAGAAGTTCATCGCCTCGCTCAGCGCCCCACACGATTACGAGATTTGACGGCAGGGTCAGGCGACTGGTTTGCCCGGTCACGTCCGGTCGCAGGAGAAAAGCGGCATCCCTCTCGATCGTCATCCTCGGGCTTGATGTTCAGTCCGGAGAGATGGCCGAGCCGACCACTTCGACAGCAACCTCGCAAAAACAAAAAACGGCCGGGCAAAAACCCGGCCGTTTCTGTTTACAGGAGCAGAAGCCCTCAGGCGTCGAAGACGATCAGCAGGTCCTTGGCGTCGATCTGGTCGCCGGCGCGCACCAGCACTTCGGCGATCGTGCCGTCCTTCTCGGCGTGCAACGCCGTCTCCATCTTCATCGCCTCGATCGAGAGCAGCACGTCGCCGGCCTTGACCGCCTGGCCGGCGCTGACGGCAACGGTCGAGATGACGCCCGGCATCGGCGCGCCGAGATGGGCTGCATTGCCGCCCTCGGCCTTGCGGCGAACGGCGCTGGCGGCACTGCGGTTGCGGTCCGGTACCTTGATCAGGCGCGGCTGGCCGTTCAGTTCGAAGAACACCTTGACCATGCCCTTCTCGTCCGGCTCGCTCTTCGCCTGGTGCAGGATTACCAGCGACTTGCCCTTCTCGATCTCCGGCTGCAACTCCTCGCCCGGCGCGAGCCCGTAGAAATAGGCGGGGGTCGGCAGGACGCTGACCGGACCGTAGGTGTCGGCGGCGACCGCATAGTCGGTGAAGACCTTCGGATACATCAGGTAGGAAGCGAACTCGAAGTCGTCGACCTTGCGCTCGAGCTTGTCCTCGATTGCCTTGCGCTCCGCATCGAGATCGGCCGGCGGCAGCAGCGAGCCCGGAACGGCGGTATAGGGCTTCTCACCCTTCAGCGCCTTCTTCTGCAGCGCTTCCGGCCAGCCGCCCGGGGGCTGGCCGAGATCGCCCTTCAGCATCGAGACGACCGAATCCGGGAAGGCGATGTCCTTCGCCGGGTTCTCGACGTCGGCGACGGTCAGGTCCTGGGAGACCATCATCAGCGCCATGTCGCCGACGACCTTCGAGGACGGCGTCACCTTGACGATGTCGCCGAACATCTGGTTGGCGTCGGCATAGGCCTGGGCGACACGGTGCCACTTGGTTTCGAGGCCGAGCGAACGCGCCTGCTCCTTGAGGTTGGTGAACTGGCCGCCCGGCATTTCGTGCAGGTACACTTCCGATGCCGGTCCCTTGAGGTCGCTTTCGAAGGCGGCGTACTGGTAACGCACCGCTTCCCAATAGAAGGAAATGCGACGGATCCATTCGGGGTCGAGCCCCGGATCACGCTCCGAGCCGCGAAGCGCCTCGACGATCGAGCCGAGGCAGGGCTGCGAGGTGTTGCCGGACAAGGCGTCCATCGCCGCATCGACCACGTCGACACCGGTTTCGACGGCAGCAAGGACGGTCGCGGCCGCGATGCCCGAGGTGTCGTGCGTATGGAAATGAATCGGCAGATCCGTCGCCTCGCGCAGCGCCTTGAAGAGCACACGCGCGGCCGCCGGCTTCAACAGGCCCGCCATGTCCTTGACGGCGATCATGTGCGCGCCGGCCTTTTCGAGCTCGGCCGCCAGCGCCGTGTAATACTTGAGATCGTATTTCGGGCGCGCCGAGTTCAGGATATCGCCGGTGTAGCAGATCGCCGCTTCGCAGATGCGGTTCTCTTCGGCAACGGCCTCCATCGACACCCGCATGTTGTCGACCCAGTTGAGGCAGTCGAAGACGCGGAAGACGTCGATGCCGCCCTTCGCCGCCTGGCGCACGAAGTATTTGACGACATTGTCCGGGTAATTCTTGTAGCCGACGCCGTTGGCACCGCGCAGAAGCATTTGCAGCAGCAGGTTCGGCGCGTCCTCGCGAATGCGGGCGAGGCGATCCCAGGGATCTTCGGTGAGGAAGCGCATGGAAACGTCGAAGGTCGCACCGCCCCAGCATTCCAGCGAGAAGAGCTGCGGCAGCGCGCGGGCATAGGTACCGGCGACACGGGCGATGTCGTGGGTGCGCATGCGGGTCGCAAGCAGCGACTGGTGACCGTCGCGCATTGTCGTATCGGTCAGGAACACCCGGCTTTCACCGCGCACCCACTCGGCGAACTTCTTCGGGCCGAGTTCGTCGAGCTTCTGCTTGGTACCGGCGGGAATTTCGCCTTGGATGAACGGCACGACGGGCTTGGCCGCGTCCGCCGGCGGCTTCGGGCGGCCCTTTGCCTCCGGATGGCCGTTGACCGTGACGTCGGCCAGATAGGTCAAGAGCTTCGTCGCGCGGTCCTGGCGCTTCACCTGCTGGAACAGTTCCGGCGTCGTGTCGATGAAGCGGGTCGTGTAGGTGTTATTGCGGAACTGCTCGTGGCCGATGATCGCCTCGAGGAAGGTGAGGTTGGTCGCCACACCGCGGATGCGGAATTCGCGCAGCGCCCGGTCCATGCGGCTGATCGCTTCCGCCGGCGTGCTGCCGGATGCCGTGACCTTGACCAGCAGCGGATCGTAGTAGCGGGTGATGTAGGCGCCGGTATAGGCCGTGCCGCCGTCGAGACGGATGCCGAAGCCGGCCGCCGAACGATAGCCGGTGATGCGGCCATAGTCCGGGATGAAGTTCTGCTCCGGATCTTCGGTGGTGATGCGGCACTGCAGCGCGTGGCCGTTGAGGTGGATGTCCGCCTGGTCAGGTACGCCCGATGCCGGTGTACCGATCGCCTCGCCGTCGAGGATGTGGATCTGCGCCTTGACGATGTCGATGCCGGTCACCACTTCGGTGACGGTGTGTTCGACCTGGATGCGCGGGTTCACCTCGATGAAGTAGAACTTGCCGGTGTCGGCATCCATCAGATACTCGACCGTGCCGGCGCCGACATAGTTGGTCGCACGCGCGATCTTCAGCGAATAATTGGCAAGCTCCTGACGCTGCGCGTCGGAGAGATAGGGCGCCGGCGCGCGCTCGACGACCTTCTGGTTGCGACGCTGGATCGAGCAGTCGCGCTCGAAGAGATGCACGACATTGCCGTGGGTATCACCGAGGATCTGGCTTTCGACGTGGCGGGCGCGCTCGACCAGCTTTTCGAGATAGACCTCGTCCTTGCCGAAGGCGGCCTTCGCCTCGCGCTTGGCTTCGGTTACCTCGCGGATCAGGTCCTTCGGGTCGCGGATGGCGCGCATGCCGCGGCCGCCGCCGCCCCAGGAGGCCTTGAGCATGACCGGATAGCCGATCTCGGCGGCAAGACGGTGGATTTCCTTTTCGTCGTCCGGCAGCGGATCGGTGGCCGGCACGACGGGCACGCCGACGGAAATGGCGAGGTTGCGCGCGGCGACCTTGTTGCCGAGCTGGCGCATCGTCTCCGGCCGCGGGCCGATGAAGGTGATGCCGGCGGCGTCACAGGCATCGACGAATTCCGGGCTTTCCGAAAGCAGGCCGTAGCCCGGATGGATGGCATCGGCGCCGGAAAGCTTGGCGACGCGGATCACCTCGTCGATCGACAGGTAGCTTTCGATCGGACCGAGGTCACGGGCAAGGTGCGGGCCGCGGCCGATCTGATAACTTTCGTCCGCCTTGAAGCGGTGCAGCGCCAGTTTGTCCTCTTCTGCCCATATCGCGACCGTTTTCAGACCGAGTTCGTTTGCAGCGCGGAAAACGCGGATGGCAATTTCAGAACGGTTGGCAACAAGGATCTTCGAGATAGGCAAGTCGGTCTCCTCAATGACTTGAAATTGCGGGAAATGCTGCACCCGCGAAATAAAGTATTAGCGAGTCACCGAGCAGAGCGCAATTTCAGATGCGACAGGAAACCGAACGCCTTTGACTTTACGAGATCAGCCCGAGCCGGAAGGCGATCGCCACGACGTGATGACGGTTCTTGCCCTTCAGTTTCTCCTGGATACCGTTCATGTACCAGTCGACCGTGTGGCTCGATATGTCGAGCACCTTGCCGATGTCGTTCGAGGTCATGCCGTCGGCGAGATAGTTCAGCGCTTCCATTTCGCGCCGCGTCATCTGTACCTCGACGCGCGAGCCGAGCTCGGCCGAGACCTCGGGATCGGACAGCTCCAGCAGCTTCCAGAACAGCCGCTTGGCGATGGCATCGAACAGGCTGATCTCGACGGGGCTCAGTTCGACGACACGACCACCGACCGTCAGGTTGCCGAGCAGGCCGCGCCGGCCGTGCACCGGGAAGATATAGCCATCGTAGAGACCGTGGTTGCGGGCCTCGATCATCATGCTTTCCATGCGCTTGCGATGCGGATCGGAGCGGAAGGCAAACAGCGTGTCGCGCCAGCGAAAGCCTCGCTGCGCATGGCCGAGATAGCGGATGGTCGGATCGATCACCACGAATTTCTTGCGGATATAGATCTGCGGCCAGCCTTCCGGCCAGCGACCGGCGAGCAGCAGCCGCAGCGGATTGTCATGCGGCTTCGGTTGCCGGACGACGCCGTAGTAGTCGAAGCCGCAGCGATCGAGCAGGCGCTCGAATTCCGGAATGATTTCCTCGCGAGTCTTCATCTCCTCCAGAAGCGCGAGAAACTGTACGAGCAGCGTAATGTTCATGGATCACCTTCCAGGTAGATGCATATGGTCGCATTTCCGAATCCGGACATAAAGGCACCGTTCAGCGACCATTCATGTTGCACCCGCGATAATCCGTCATACCACGCCCGGTCTTATGCGAAATATGCAAGAAATCGGAGTTGGCACGATAGATAGCAGACTATGAATATTCTCGCCAAGCTTCGGTTACGAGCGAAACGGGAAAACGAGTGGCTGTCCATATGTCCGGCTACGGCCTCCCTTGCCGCCTAAGACCGTCTCAGCGCGGCCCCGAATGTACTGCGGTGGACCAAGGCCCGCCAACCGTACATCGAGGACGCGGGTGCATCCGCCGCGGAAAGTCTGCGGCACCAAATCCGGTACCCGGAAGGGGTGAGACAGTGTCATTGTTCCAAGTGTATGCAAGAGCGCTCCAGTATCTTGCGGCTCACAAGTTTCGTGTCTCGGCGATCGTCCTCGCCAACGTCGTTCTGGCCATCATCACGATTGCCGAACCGGTCCTGTTCGGGCGCATCATCGACGCCATTTCGTCAAAGGGCGAAGTCACGCCCATGCTGCTCATGTGGGCAGGTCTCGGCGTGTTCAACACCGTCGCCTTCGTGCTTGTCGCCCGCGAGGCCGACCGGCTGGCCCATGGCCGCCGCGCCACGCTGCTGACGGAAGCCTTCGGCCGTATCGTTTCCATGCCGCTCGCATGGCATAGCCAGCGCGGCACGTCCAACGCGCTGCACACGCTGCTGCGCGCCTGCGAAACCCTCTTCGGCCTCTGGCTCGAATTCATGCGCCAGCACCTGGCGACTGCCGTGGCGCTCATGCTGCTCGTTCCGACCGCCTTTTCAATGGATGTGCGCCTCTCGCTCGTGCTCGTCGTGCTCGGCGCGCTCTACGTGCTGATCAGCAAGGTTGTCATGGCCCGCACCAAGGAAGGCCAGGCCTCGGTCGAGAACCATTACCATACGGTCTTCTCCCACGTCTCCGACGCCATCAGCAACGTCTCGGTCGTGCACAGCTACAACCGCATCGAGGCTGAAACCCGCGAACTGAAGAAGTTCACCGAGCGGTTGATCTCCGCCCAGTTCCCGGTGCTCGACTGGTGGGCGCTGGCGAGCGCGCTGAACCGCGTCGCCTCCACCATTTCGATGATGGCGATCCTCGTCATCGGTACCGTGCTGGTACAGCGCGGCGAGCTCGGCGTCGGCGAAGTCATCGCCTTCATCGGCTTTGCCAACCTGCTGATCGGCCGTCTCGACCAGATGAAGGCCTTCGTGACGCAGATCTTCGAAGCCCGCGCCAAGCTCGAGGACTTCTTCAACCTCGAAGACGCCGTCCGCGAACGCGACGAGCCGGCGGGTGCGACCGAACTGCCGCCCGTCGTCGGTGAAGTCGAGTTCCGCAACGTCTCCTTCGACTTTGCCAACACGAACCAGGGCGTGCACAACGTCTCCTTCACCGCCAAGGCTGGCCAGACGGTCGCCATCGTCGGCCCGACGGGGGCCGGCAAGACGACCCTCGTCAACCTGCTGCAGCGCGTCCACGACCCGCGTGACGGCCAGATCCTGATCGACGGCAACGATATCTCGAAGGTCACGCGCAAGTCGCTGCGCCGCTCGATCGCCACAGTCTTCCAGGATGCGGGCCTGATGAACCGCTCGATCCAGGACAACATTCGCCTCGGCCGTGACGACGCAACGATCGAGGAAGTCATGGCGGCGGCCGAAGCCGCAGCCGCATGCGACTTCATCGAAAGCCGGACCAATGGTTACGATACGGTCGTCGGCGAGCGCGGCAACCGCCTGTCGGGCGGCGAACGCCAGCGTGTGGCGATTGCCCGCGCCATCCTCAAGAATGCGCCGATTCTGGTGCTCGACGAGGCGACCAGTGCGCTCGACGTCGAAACCGAAGCACGCGTCAAGGATGCGATCGATGCGCTGCGCAAGAACCGCACGACCTTCATCATCGCTCACCGCCTGTCGACGGTGCGCGAGGCCGACCTGGTGATCTTCATGGATCAGGGCCGGATCGTCGAAATGGGCGGCTTCAACGAGCTCAGCCAGAGCAACGGCCGCTTTGCAGCCCTGCTGCGCGCCAGCGGCATCCTGACGGACGAAGACGTCCGCATGAGCCATACGGCCGCGTAAGGCGCAAGGCGCTGCAGATGATACGAAAGCCCCGGGATAACCCCGGGGTTTTTTTGTGGAAGGCCGTCACGACGGACGACGCAAATTCGCGCGCGCCCGATCGACTTCGGATCGCATGACGCAATCCTCCGCATGGTCGTTGACCAGGCCCATCGCCTGCATGAAAGCATAGACGGTGATGGGGCCGACGAATTTCCAGCCTCGCCTGCGCAGCTCCTTCGACAATGCCTCCGAGGCAGGTGAGGTCGAGCGGCTTTGCGGCCGCGCCTCGTCATCGACCGGCTCGAACCGCCAGACGAATGCTGCAAGCGAGCCCTCAGCCTCGACCAGCTCGCAGGCGCGTCGTGCATTATTGATGACAGCCTCGATCTTGCCGCGGTGCCGGACGATACCTGCATCCGCCATCAACCGCGTTACATCGGCCTCATCGAACAGTGCCACTTTGCGGAAATCGAAGCCGGCGAAAGCGGCCCGGAAACTCTCACGTTTGGCGAGGATGGTGCGCCAGCTCAGGCCCGATTGGAAGCTTTCGAGGCAAAGCTTCTCGAACAACCTGATGTCGTCCACGACCGGAACGCCCCATTCCTTGTCATGGTAGTCGAGAAACTCGGGCGCTGCGATACACCAGCGGCACCGAAGACGGCCGTCCAGCCCCATAACGCTGCCGCTCATGCCGGCGCCTTCAGGAAATCAAGAGCAGCAACGGTCCGGGTCGATTTCGTAGGTTTCAACGGTTACGATCCCTTGGACGACGAACGGGTCGGCCGCTATGCGCGCGTCATAGGCCGCCCGGCTTTCCTGATGAGCGAGAATCGCGCCCCCAGCAGCCTGCTGCAGAGATCCCACGCAAAGGAACACGCCATCGGCGAAACCGCGTGCGATCCACTCATTGTGCGCCGCCATGAATTCGGGCGCAGCGGCGCGGTTTTCCGCGAATTTCAGGAAGGTAACGAACATCGGTGCTCCTTGGTCAAACGGGGTGGGAAAGGCTCGTCGCGTTCGCCATCCAGCGCTCGATCCCGGCGACTTCGCTGCAAATGAATGCCTCGTCGCGGAAAGCGGTTGCCATGACGGCCACGCCCTGCGACCACGCGAGCAGATGCAGCGCCAGCGCCTCCGCCTGGTCGCCGGCACCGAGGGCATGAAACTGTCCGGCGAGCCAGTCGCGGAACAGGCCGAGGATTTCGGTCGCCCGCTTCTGCGCCGCGTGATCAAGTTTGGCGAGCTCGGAGCAAAGCGTCCCGACCGGGCAGCCAAAGGCCATGATCTTCGCCCGGTTGGCAATCAGCATGTGGATGAAGGAGAGGATACGCTCGCGCGGGCCTTCCCCCTCGGCTTGCCAGCCATCGAGCATCGCGCGTGTGCGCTCCATGCGAAGGACGATCACCGCATCGAGTATGTCGTCCTTGGTCTTGAAGTGATGATAGAAATTCCCGCGCGAGATGCCTACCGCGGTCGCAATGTCGGCAAAGGATGTGGCCTCGAATCCACCTTCGTAAAAGAGGGCATCCGCCTTTTCGATGATCAGGTTGCGAGTGGATGCTATTGGCATGGATGTGCGACGTTCCGTTCGGCCGGAATTATTAGGACATTTGTCCTAGGGCGTCAATATGGGGCTCGAACAGGTCGCAGGCGCCGGGTCATTGGTCACTGCATGTCCTTCGCTTCGCGGCCGACGCCATGAGGCGTCGGCGCGGGAAGAGCGGCGCGGACAGCGGCGGTGAACGGTCACGTCGCCCGCAGCGGCCTCGCCGTGGCAATGCCGCGCAGCCATTCGAGATAATAGCCATAGGCGAAATGCAGCCCGATGCCAACGAGCACGAACAAGCTGCCGAAGATCGGATTTCGCCCGGTGACGAACAGCAGCACCTGGCCGGACATCGCCAGAATCGTACCGAAGATGAAGATCGGCAGCGAATGCCGCCCGACCACGGCGAGCGGATGATCGCTGTCGAGTTTGGCAAGGTTGCTGATCCGAGGCGTCACGGCGATGACATAGGCGAGCGCCAGCACATGCAGCAACCGCGGTCCCGACAGGAAGGTCTTGTCGAAGCCGGTGAGCACCGCTGGAAGACCGAAGGAGAGGTCTATGCTCCAGAAGGAGAACAGTACCCAGACAGCCGAGACCGCGAGATAGGCGCAGCAAAGGACGAACAGCCAGCGCCATCGCGGCAGCGTTCCACCGCCACGCACGAAGGTCATCAGGACGATGCCGATGACGAACAGGAACTGCCAGGACCAGGGATTGAGGAACCAATAGCCTTCGTCAAGGAAGTTCGACGGCACGAATTTGAAGATGCCTGCGGCCAGCCACAGGGCGGCCGACAGCAATAGCAGCAGTTTCTTGCTGACGCCGTTCAGCCAGAGGATTCCCGGCAGCATCAAGAACAGCGCCGCATACATAGACAGGATGTTGTTGTAGCCGAGCTGGTGTCCCAAGAGCACCATGGCGACGATGCCCTGCTCGGTCTGCTCCACCATCGGACGGATATTGATCTCGCCGATCAAGTCCTGCCGGCCGAAATAGATCGCACCGCCGGCGAAGATCGCCAGCGTCACGATGCTGGTCATGATGTGGGCGATGTAAAGCGCCAGCGCCCGCCGCCAGATTTTCAGCGTCGTCGCCAGCCGTCCGCCGGCGGCGAATTTTCCGCCATAGGCGATCCCGACCGACAGGCCGGAGATCAGTACGAAGGCTTCGGCGGAATCGGAAAAGCCGAAGTTCTTGTGCGTCAGATATTCGAGATACTGTCCCGGAACGTGGTTGACGAAGATCGTCAGCAGACACAGCGCCCTGAACACGTCGAGGCGTGTGTCACGCTCCTTGGGAACCATTCGGACGGACGTCGGGGTGACGCCATCCTGAAATGTCTTTTGCAGCATGCGCTCCGTTTTCCAGGATTTGGCGCCCCTGCCCCATCCCTGTTGAAACGGGCACCGACACCTCGCCTTGTCGCGTGATGCCCGGCACCATGAACGAGAGCGAGATGACGATGTGCAGCGGCTTCCCGCCCGCATCCCGCTCTGGGGTGATCTAGAGCATCCCGCTCGCACGTGAAGTCACCGGACGCGGAAAAGACGCTCTAGCTTCAATGTATTAGAGCGTCCTTTGTGCGTTCGTCCGAACGCACGACGCTCCAAGGCACGACGCCCGCCCGTCGAGATCGTGCCGCCGACACCTCCGCAAAGAAAAAACCGGCCTTGCCCTTGCGGGAACAAAGCCGGTCTCGTCCTGTCTTCAGTGCCGGCAGTTACAGCAAAATGCCTTCATGCGCGTTTTTTGTGACACTATTGTTTATGCTGACGATCGGCTCGCCACTTTTCTGGTCGCGCTGCACGGAAATCTTGTGCCGCGCGCCGTTGAGCGTCACCTCGGCGGAGTAGCCATCCCAGGCCGCCGGCAGCACCGGCCTGATGACTAGCTTGTCGCCCTGCCTGCGGATTCCGAGAATACCCTCGATGCCGACGCGATAGAGCCAACCGGCCGACCCGGTATACCAGGTCCAGCCGCCGCGTCCCGCGAGATCGCCTTCGCCATAGATGTCGGCGGCGACGACATAGGGCTCGACGCGGTAGTGCTCCGCCGCCTCCCGGCTTCCGGCATGCGAGACCGGGTTCAGCATCTGGAAGACGCGCCAGGCCTCTTCGGCCCTGCCCTGTTCGGCGAAGGCCAGCGCCACCCAGGTGGCCGCATGGGTATATTGCCCGCCATTCTCGCGCACGCCGGGCGGATAGGCCTTGATGTAGCCCGGATCCTGCGACGTCCGTTCGAGCGGCGGCGTGAACAGCCGGACGATGTGCTGATCTGGATCAACGAGTTCGGCCATGACCGCGTCCATCGCCTTGAGCGAGCGCTGCTCGTCGCCTTCGCCCGAAAGCACGCTCCAGGACTGACCGATCGAATCGATCCGGCACTCGAGCGCCTCGCTCGTGCCGAGCGGTGTTCCGTCGTCGTAATAACCGCGACGATAGTAGTCGCCGTCCCAGCCGGCGGTATCGAGCGCCTTCTTCAGGGTTTCGAGATGCGACTCCCAGCGGGTGACGCGGGTCTGGTCCTTGCGCTCGCGCGCGTAAGGGAGGAAGCCACGCAGGGTGCCCGCGAGGAACCAGCCGAGCCAGGTGCTGGTGCCCTTGCCGGCAGCGCCGACCCGGTTCATGCCGTCGTTCCAGTCGCCGCCGAGGATCAACGGCAGGCCGTTCTTGCCGGTCCGCTTGATCGCGAGATCGAGCGCGCGAGCACAATGCTCGTAGACGTCGCCGACCTCCTCGGAGATTTCCGGCTTGTAGAAGGCGTCGTGCTGGCCCTCTTCGAGCGCCGGCCCGCTGATGAAGGCGATCTGTTCCGACAGGATGTCGGATGTGCCCGTCACCGAGCAGTAATGCGTGACGGCATGGGCGAGCCAGACGACGTCGTCGGAGATCATCGTGCGCACGCCGGCGCCGGTTCCCGGCAGCCACCAGTGCTGCACGTCACCCTCGACGAACTGGCGGGCCGCGGCGTTCAGGATCTGCGCCCGGGCAAGCTCCGGCCGGTGGATCAGGAAGGCCAGCGTGTCCTGCAACTGATCGCGGAAGCCGAAGGCACCACTCGCCTGATAGAAGGCGGAGCGTGCCATGATGCGGCAACCGAGGCTCTGGTAGGGCAGCCAGTGGTTGATCATGGCGTCGAAAGCCGGATCCGGCGTTTCCACCTTCACGATATCGGTCAAATCGCGCCAGAACGTCTTTGCCGCGTCGAGCACCGTATCGAAGGCGGTCTCGCGCAGCTCACCGATGATGGCGCGAAGCTGATCCTCATTGTCGGCATCGCCGAGAATGAAGGTGACCTGCCGCTCGGCGCCGGGTTCGATCGTCAGATCGGACGCAACGACGGCGCAGGGATCGCCATCGACGTCGACGGAGCCGGAGAGGTCGGCGCCCGAAAGCACCGCCTGCGGCACGAGGATGCCGCCGAGCGAGCCGAGGAACTCCCGGCGGCTCGCGGTGTAGCCGGCGGCCTGGCCGCCATCGACAGTGAAGAAGGCGAACCGACCGGCATAGTCGATGCTATAGGGGTTGGTTGCGACCAATGCGGCTGCCTCCTCGTCCCACTTCGAGAGGATGAAGGGTGCCGAACGGGCGCGGTTGTTGCCGAGCACCCACTCGTTATAGCCGTAGAGCCTCAACCGCCGTGCCGTCGCGGCACGGTTCCGGATCGAGACCCGGATGAGCTTTGCCGGCAGGCTGCGGTGGACCGTATGGGTTGCCTCGATCTCGAGGCCGTCCTGGGTGCTGCGGAAGCTCGAATAGCCGAGCCCATGTGCGGTTTCGAAGACGACGGAGCGGCGACGCGAGAGCGACGCATAGGGCGTCGATACCGAACCACTCTCCATGTCGCGGATGAAGATCGCTTCGCCCGGGCGGTTGATGACCGTGTCGTTCGTCCACGGCGTCAACTGGTAATCGCGCGAGTTGCGGCTCCAGGAAAAGGCCGCCCCTTCCGCCGAAACGTGGAAGCCGAACTGCTCGTTGGAGATCACGTTGATCCAGGGCTGCGGCGTCGCTTCGCCGCCACGCAGGCGCACGACGTATTCGCGACCGCCTTCGGCAAAGCCGCCGAAACCGTTCCAGAAGGAAAGGCCGTCGCCCCTGACTTCCGCCGGGGCAACGTCCGTCTTCTCCTGCGGCGCGGCCAGCAGCGGTCCGACGAACCCGGTGGTCTTCTCGCTGCCCTTCACCGGCGCCGGCGAATAGAGCGAGTTGGCGCGGGCGATCTGATCGGAGATCGTGCCGTTGCGGGCATGGAACACGGCGCGCGAAGCCGACAGAAGCGTCGACCAGGTCTCCGCCTCCATCAAGTCGCGCCGCACCGAGAAGATGTGTTGGCGCGGGCCGTCCGAAAGACCGCGAAGCCTGAGGTTCTCGCACATGAAGTCCAGCGCGTGCTGCATGTCCTGCGCATAGGACGAAGCCCGCTCGTTGATGATGACGAGGTCGGCGGTGATGCCGCGGGCACGCAGGTATTCCTGGGCGCGTAGCGCTTCACGCGCGATGCCGAGGTCGCCGTCGTCGTTGATGCGGAGGCAGAAGATCGGATAGTCGCCCGAGATCGCCAGCGGCCAGAGCTTCGACTGGGAGTCGAGGCCAGCCTGCACCGTTGCCGTATCGGCACGCAGGTGCATGTCCGGATAGACGAGATAGCGGCCGAGCATCTGGAAGCTCGCCGCCTCCTGCGAAGTCACGCCGACATGGCGCATCTGCACCTGGCTGCGGGTCCAGGCGTGGATGAGCTCCTGGTTGAAGGTCTCCGGATGGCGGTAGCGGTCGATCGCCCGATCGACCTCCTCGCGGTTCGGCGCAGCGATCGTCCAGAAGACGACGCTGACCTTCTTGCCGGCGGGCACGCGGACGACGCGGCGCAGCGACATGATCGGATCGAGGGTAAAACCATCGGTTCCTGAAAGCACCGCATCCGTATCGAAGGCGGCCGCTTCGGCAAGCGTCCGGCCCGGGCCGATGAAGCGGCGACGGTCGGTCTCCGCTTCCGTATGGCGATCGCTGCCGGCATTGTCGGTGACGAGATGCGCCACTTCCATGTCCGGGTCGCTGGCGCTGCGCTTGTTGCGGCTGACACGGATGACGTCGCCACGGCGGCTGATCTCCGTGCGCACGAACATCTTCGAGAAGGCCGGATGCGCGCTGTCGGCCTCGTCGGTCGAAAGCACCGGCTCGGCATAGGAAGTCACTTCGATGAAACGATCCTGGGCGCCGGTATTGAGCAGGATGACCCGGCGGCCTTCCGCGTCGTGTTCGGTGGCGACGATGCACTCCACTTCGCTGGTGAGATCGCCGACCGTCTTGACGAATTCGGCCTTGTCGTCGCCGAAGCGGGTCAGCACCTTCTCGCGGGCGGCGCGGCGCGGCTCCGATGTCGCCGACCACCAATCGCCGGTGGTCGTGTCGCGCAGGAAGATGAAGGTTCCGGTGCGGTCCTCGACCGGATCCGGCTTCCAGCGGGTGACGGACTGGCCGTTCCAGCGGGCGTAACCGGCACCATTGGCAGTCAGCATGATCGAGTAGTGACCGTTGGAGAGGAACACGGTCTCACGGTCCTGCGCCAGCGGGTTCTCGATGATGCGGACTTCCGGACGCAGGAGATCGTCCTGGCCCTTGCCGACCGATTCCGGCTCGCGCTTGGCATTCATGATCGGGATGTCGCGCGGCGCCTTTTCCTGCAGCAAGAGTTCGGCGGCCTCGATCACCGGGTCGGCGTGGAACCACTCGCGCAGGCGGCCATTGAAGACGACGTTGGCGACGGCCGCGATCGACATGCCATGGTGGTGCGCATAGTAGTTGCGCACGACCGCGCATTTCTGGCCTTCGGGCACGCGCGTCGGCGTGAAGTCGACGGCATCGTGGAAGCCGTAGGCGCCGAGCGCGCCGACCTCGCGCAGACGGCCGAGGTTGGCGAGCGCCGATTTCGGATCGTACATGCAGGCAAGGATCGAGGCGTAGGGCGCGATGACCGCGTTCTGGCCGAGGCCGCGCTTCAGGCCGAGCGTCGGCACACCGAAGTTGGTGTACTGGTAGGTGAGTTCGTGGTCGCGCGCATTGAACGCGGCTTCCGAAATGCCCCAGGGCGTGCCGAGGCGGCGGCCGTGGTTGATCTGCTCCTTCACCACCAGATTGTTGGTCTGGTTGAGGATGCCGCCCTGCCGCTCCTGCATGACCAACGGCGGCATCAGATATTCGAACATCGAGCCCGACCAGGAGATCAGCGCGCCGCGCGCGCCGATCGGCACGATCGGACGGCCGAGCTTGTACCAGTGCTCGGTCGGCAGGTCGCCCTTGGCGATGGCAAACAGGCTGGTGAGACGGGCTTCCGAGGCGAGAAGGTCGTAGCAGGCCTCGTCGAGTTCGTTGGCGTTGACCCGGAAGCCGATCGACAGCAGGCGCCGCTCCGGCCGGAACAGGAAGCTGAAATCCATCGAGAAGGCGATGTCGCGGGCGCGGTCCTTCAGCACCAGCAGGCGCTGGCGCAGCGATTCGATCGCACTAAGGTCGAAGACACCGTCGGCAATATGGGCTTCACAGGTACTGACCAGTGCGTTTGCCCATTTCGTCACTTCCGTGCTTTGCGGCGTGCGCACCTCATGGTCGAGGTTGACGGTGAGCTTGTGCATGTCGCGCGCCAGCACGGCGAGGTTGATCACCCGGATCGACGCGAACTCGCGCTCGCGCTTGACTGCAGCAAGAGCGTTCTGGAAGCCGACGATGCGTTCCTCGATCAGGCGGCGCAGCGGCCGGACCGTCTTGCGGTCGTCGGGCAGCTCGCGCAGCACCTCCTCGAGGATCGCGACGACGTCGCCGATGCCGTCCAGGCTGCCCTGGACATGCGCCGAGGGGGCCTCGGCCCAGTCGCGGCACATCGACGATACGGCGATCAGGTGACCGGCAAGGTTGCCGCTGTCGACCGACGAGATGTAGCGCGGCTCCATCGTGTCGAGCGTGTTCGTCCGATACCAGTTGAACAGATGGCCGCGATACTTCGGCATCCGGTCGATGGTGGCGATCGTCTGCTCCAGCCGGTTGATCGTCTCCTCGAAGCCGATCCAGCCGAAATCGCGCGCCGACATCACCGACAGCAGGTAGACGCCGATATTGGTCGGCGAGGTGCGCTCGGCCAGAACCGGCTGCGGCGTTTCCTGGAAGTTGTCCGGCGGCAGGAAGTGCTGCTCGGCGGTGACGAAGGTCTCGAAATAACGCCAGGTGCGACGCGCAATCAGGCGCATCTCGTCGATTGCCTCGTCGGAGACGACGAGCTGGTCCTCGGTTTCGGCCGACTGGCTGACGAACCAGGCAACGGCAGGCGACAGCGCCCAGAGCAGCGCGAAGGGAATGCCGATGAACGGCAGGCCGGTGTCGGAGACCGCGGCAAGTGCCAGCGAAAGCGCCGAAAGCGCCGGCGCGATCCACATGGCGCGATAGTAATCGCCGATCGTGCCGTGGCCGGCACTCTGCACCTGCGCCGCCGTACGCCATTCGAGCATCAGCTTGCCGCTGACGAAGGTGCGGTAAAGCGAGCGCACGATCGCGTCACCCATCATCGCCGCATTGTGGGCAATGAAGACGATGCGCAGCGCCACTTGCGCATTGGCCGCACGGATTTCGGTGAGCACGGCGTGAAGGTGGGCGCGAGCGACAATGTCGTTGCGGCGCGGCAGGAGGCCGTTGATCAGCGACAGAGTCGGAGCCACGAACAAGCTGAAGATCAGCACGATCTGCCAGATCAACGCTTCCGCCGGCTCCATATAGTACCAGCCCATGACCGAGGCGACGAGCCAGGCAAGCGGGATCAGCGAGCGGCGCAGGTTATCATACATCTTCCAGCGGCCGAGCATCGACAGCCCGTTCGAGAAGTTGAAGATGTAGGGCAGGAGCTGCCAGTCGCCGCGCGCCCAGCGATGCTGGCGCGACATCTCGACCTCATAGCGGGTCGGGAAATCCTCGACGAGCTCGACGTCGGTCACCAGCGCGCAGCGCACATAGGAGCCTTCGAGCAGGTCGTGGCTGAGAACGGCGTTTTCCTGGATCCGGCCCTTCAGCGCCGCCTCGAAGGCGTCGACATGGTAGAGGCCCTTGCCGGTGAAGCTGCCTTCGCCGGCGATGTCCTGGTACACGTCGGAAACGGTGAAGACATAGGGGTCGATGCCGCGGTTGGCCGAGAAGATGCGTTGGAAGGCCGAGGCTTCGCTGCCCGTGGTCAGCGACGGCGTCACGCGCGGCTGCAGCAGGCTGTAGCCGGCGATTACCTTCTGCGTCTTAGGGTCGACCACCGGGCGGTTGATCGGATGGCAGATCTTGCCGACGAGCTTCGTCACCGCATCGCGCATCAGGCGCGTGTCGGAATCGAGCGTCATGACGTACTGGACGTTGTCCGGCACCGTGTTGGCGCCCTGCAGGAATGAGGTGTCGCGGTCGCCGCGAAGCAGCATGTTCAGCTCGTGCAGCTTGCCGCGCTTGCGCTCCCATCCCATCCACACGCCTTCCTGTTCGTTGAACAGGCGGCGGCGATGCAGGAGGTAGAAGCGCGTCTTGCCGTCATAGGCGTAGCGCGCCGAAAGCTGGGCAATCTCGCGCTTGGCGTAGTCGAGCACGTCGGAATCGGTGCTCGACTCCTCCACCTTGCTGTCCGCCCAATCGCTCAAAAGCGCGAAGTAGATCTCGCCACGCGGATTGGCCAGATAATGTACCTCGAGATTACGCACGAGTTCGTCGACATGGTCGCGCTTGGCGATCAGGCAGGGCACGACGACGAGGGTGCGGGCATGCTCGGGAATCCCGTCGAGGAATTCGTAGCCGACAAGTCGCGATGGTTTGACGAACAGCGTCACCAGCGTGTTGAACAGGCCCATCGCGCCTTCCGAAGCCGGAAGCGCGAAAAGAAGCAGCATGATCAGCTTCGCGCCGTTCGGAATGTCCATCGGGCTGACGAAGGAAAAGACGGCGATCATCGCCAGGATGGTCAAGAGGATGTTCGGTCCGGCGATCGCGAACCAGTCGAGCTTTCGGCTGATACGGATGATCGTCTGCAGCAGCGAGGGTCGGTAGCCGATCCTCTTCTCGAGCATCTTCCGCTGCTTGCCGACGAGGAAGGAACCGACATTCGGCTCCTGCAGCGGCGCTTCGGTCGCGGCCGCGGCCTCCGCCTCGCGCACCATCTCGATGGCGATCTGCGTCACCTCGTATTCGCTGTGACCGGAGCGGCGAGCCAGCTTCTCGATCGTATCGCGATACTTGTTGCGCGAGCCGAAATCGAGCGCTGCATAGTCGGAGCCCTCGCGCAGCGCCGCATCGATCTTGCTGACGCTTTCGAACCAGACGGCCCAATCGGTGTCGTCGACTTCGCGCAGGCTGCGGATGATGTTGCTCATCGTCGCGTTACCGGACGACAGGCGGTTCTGCTCCGCGACCAGCGCGTTCTCAACGTCGCTGCCGCGGTTCTCGAGCTGCTCCTCGATCCAGCCGATGACGGCGCCCGAAGTCTGCGAGCCGTCGCGCATGCGGTAAAGCAGTTGCGCGACGAAGGTGTTGTCGGCGGCCAGAGCTTCCGACTCGGCCAGCAGTGCCCGACATTTTTCCGGATCGTTCAGGCGGATGATCTGGTCGGCGACATCGTTTGCCTTGCGGCGCATGCCGCGCGAGCGCTCGACGCGGATGGCGATCCGGCGAAGATTTTCGATCAGCACGAAGCGCAGTATCGACGGCAGCGCCCAAAGTTCGCCGATCTTGAAGGTCTCGTGCTTCTGGAAGCCCTCGACCATCGCCGTGATGCTTTCTCGCGTCACCGTGCTGTGCGTGTGGGCGACATAGAGCCAGGCGAGCGCCATGGTGCGCGGAATCACCGTGCCCGAAACCGGGAGCGTCGGAAGCTGGCGATAGAACCGGCGCGGGAAGTCGCGCCGGACTTCCTGGATCGCTTCTTCGACGACATGGTGGTTGTCGAGCAGCCACTCGGCGGCCGGCGTTATCGTCGCCCCGGCCTCCACGTCGGCGGCCGTCGCCCGGTAGACGCGCAGGATCTCGTTCTCGTTTTCACGATGCCGCGGGCGGAACTCGAACGGGAAGAAACCCGGCAGCGCGGAAGCGCCCTTCAATGCGAGATCCTCGCCGCATTGCCGGAGGTCCTCCATCGAGAAGAAGGTGGCGCGGATCGAATCATTGTAGTCGATCTGCTTTGCTTCCGGTTCGCGCGGAGAGGTGGGCGGCGTAGTTTGAAGCTGCATGGGTACGGGTTCTGAATCCAGCCGGGGTTGATCGGCCCGGTCCTCGTTGGGTTGCCGGGTTGGCTGCGGACCTGAGAATTCAGGCTGAGCCGGCGCGTTGCTAGACACGGTCATGTGTCCTCCCATCCACCGTCAATTCCCGCATGTGGGGAACTGGCGGTAACAGGCACCGCCCTCGACTGGGCATCGGAGATCGCAAAGCCGGCGGCGCATTGGTTTTCAAGGCCGCGTGATGCATGAAAATGGCATTTTTTAGCCGTGGTGCCAACAGCTTGCAAGGATTGCTCATATAAGTTTGGACGATTTGCGCACAGACGAATCAAGCCGAAACCGGCCGCTAAACACGCCCCCAATGGCACTTCGATACAGCTCTCTCAATTGCCCTCTTCTCAAGCTTCATCGCGGATGGCAGACGAGGCGAAACGTGAAGCGGCGAGGAAGGTTCCCTCGATTTGCAGAAAATCCGTCAGCCTACCTGCTCGGTAATCCACTCCCGGAAGGCCAGGCTGATGGGGTTTTCGAGTTTGCCCTCGGGCACGGCGAGATAGTAGCTGTTTTCCGTCTTCATCGGCCGGTCGAGCACGATGCTGAGCGTGCCGGCGGCAATTTCCTGTTCGATCAGGTAACGTGGCAGCAGCGCAAAACCGAGGCCCGCCGTCGCCGCTTCGATCACCATGGAGAACTGGTCGAAGCGGTTGCCGCGATAGGCGCCGCGGCCGTCCATGTCGTTCGCCTCGAACCATTGCGCCCAGAGCTTGGGACGCGTGGCGAGGTGCAGCAACGGGCCGGCGACGAGATCCTCGGGAGTCTTGACCGGATGGTTCGCCAAGAGGGCGGGGCTTGCAGCGGGCACGATGATCTCGCTGCAGAGATAGCTGCAGGTGGCGCGCGCCCAGACCGGTTGGCCGTAGTGGATGGCGAGATCGAAGTTCTGTTCGTCGAAATCGAAAGGCGCGGAACGGGAGGCGATGTTCAGCACCGTATCCGGATGGCGCTTGAGGAAATCGGGAAGGCGCGGCACCAGCCAGCGGCTGCCGAAGGTCGGCAGCGAGGCGATCGACAGCGTCGAGTCCGCCCGGGCCGAGGCCATGGCGCGCACCATCAGTTCCTCGGTCTGGTTGAGGAGACGCCGAACCTCCGGCAGGAATTTTTGGCCGGCATCCGACAGGATCACCCGCTGGCGCACGCGCTCGAATAGAAGCACGCCGAGTTGGTTTTCGAGATCCTTGATCTGCCGACTGACGGCACTTTGGGTGAGGTTCAGCTCGGCTGCGGCCTGCGTGAAGCTGCCATGTCGCGCCGCGCATTCGAACGCCTGCAGCGTCGTCACGTCGGGAACCAGCCTGCGGCTTAACTTCATTCCAGCCTCGCATCAACATAGTCGGAAGCAACGCGATCAATGGCCAGTTCGATCGGATATGATCCGAAATGAGAATGACCTTGTCCTTCACCCATAGCGCGAGGCGAGCCCCAGTGAAAGAGAATAGTTCCGTATCCGCCGACGACATCCGTTCGGCCTTTTCCGCAGCCATGTCGGTCATGTACCGCGAAGAGGTGCCGGCCTATGGCACGCTGATGGAACTGGTCGCCAAGGTGAACGACGATACGCTCGCCGCCGACCCGCTCCTGAAGGAGCGTCTGAACGCCACGGATTCGCTCGATCGTATCTCCGAGGAGCGCCACGGCGCGATCCGCCTGGGCACGCCGGCCGAACTCGCAATGATGCGCCGCGTCTTCGCCGTCATGGGCATGTATCCGGTCGGCTACTACGATCTGTCGACCGCCGGCGTCCCCGTCCATTCGACCGCCTTCCGCCCGGTCGGCGAGGCCGCGCTGAAGCGCAACCCGTTCCGCGTCTTCACCTCGCTGCTGCGCCTCGACCTGATCGCCGACGAAGCGCTGCGCGCCGAAGCCGAGGTCATCCTCGCCGCGCGCCAGATCTTCACCGCCGGCGCCGTGGAGCTGACGGAAAAGGCCGAGCGCGACGGCGGCCTCGACAAGGCGGACGCCGAGCGTTTCGTCTCGGAAGTGCTCGAAACCTTCCGCTGGCACGACAAGGCCAATGTCAGCGCCGACATGTATAAGCGCCTGCATGACGCCCATCGCCTGATCGCCGACGTCGTCTCCTTCAAGGGGCCGCACATCAACCACCTGACGCCGCGCACGCTCGATATCGACAAGGTGCAGGCGCTGATGCCGGAATACGCCATCGCCCCGAAAGCCGTCGTCGAGGGGCCGCCGACCCGCAAGTGCCCGATCCTCCTGCGCCAGACCTCGTTCAAGGCCCTGGAAGAGCCGGTCTCCTTCAGGGATGCCGACGGCACCTGGAAGGCCGGTTCGCACACCGCCCGCTTCGGCGAGATCGAACAGCGCGGCATTGCGCTGACGCCGAAGGGCCGTGCGCTCTACGACGAGCTGCTCGACGCCTCGCGCAAGATCGTCCGCCCGGCGGCCGACGGCTCGAATGCCCGCGAATACGAAGCGGCACTCGCCAAGGCGTTCCAGCCTTTCCCCGACACCTGGGCAGGTATCCGCGAAGCCGGCCTCGGCTATTTCAGCTATTCGCCGACGGAGAAGGGCCGCAAGGCCGGCATTTCCCCGGCCCGTGACATCGAGGCGCTGATCACCGACGGCCTCGTCCAGTTCGACGCGATCGTCTACGAAGACTTCCTGCCGGTCAGCGCCGCAGGCATCTTCCAGTCGAACCTCGGCGACGGCGCCCAGCAGGAATTCATCGCCAGCCCCAACCAGAAGCGTTTTGAAGCCGATCTCGGCGCCACCGTGCTCAACGAATTCGACCACTATGCCGGCATCGAGCAGGCTTCGATCGAAAGCTGCATCCAGGCCTTGACCGGCGCGATCGCTGCGGAATGATGCTTTCGAGATGATCGAGAAACTGCACATCGACGCATTGACCGGCATCCTTGGAGACAAGGGTGTCGTCACGCGTCCTGAAGACCTGGAAGCCTACGAGACCGGCGCGCGCTATGATCGTGGCCGGGCTTCGCTCGTGTTGCGGCCGGCGACGACGGAAGAAGTCTCCGCCGCTGTTGCCTATTGCGTCACGAACGGCATCGCTTTGATCCCGCAATCCGGCAACACCGGCCTCGTCTCCGGCTCGACCCCGGACCAGTCGGGTGATGAAGTCGTCCTAAGCCTCGACCGGCTGACCAAGCAATTCGATCTCGACCTCGACAACCGCTCGGTGCGGCTCGATGCCGGCTTCCGGCTGTCCGATCTCAACCGGCGCCTGGAAGAGCACGGCCTGTTCTTCCCGATCGATCTCGGCGCCGACCCGCGCATCGGCGGTATGATCGCCACCAACACCGGCGGTTCGCGCTTCCTGAAGTACGGCGACGTGCGTCGCAATACGTTGGGCCTCAAGGTCGTGCTGGCGGACGAGGACGGCACCGTGCTCGACCTGCAATGCGACCTGCGCAAGAACAACACCGGCGTCGACTGGAAGCAGATCTTCTTCGGCACCTCGGGCGCCTTCGGCATCGTCACCGAATGCGTGCTGAACCTCGAGCGCCTGCCGCAGCAGACGGCAACCGCGCTTCTGGTTCCGGCCAGCGGCGCTGATGTACTGCCATTGCTGAGAGCCATGGAAGAGCGGCTCGGCGCCTATCTCTCGGCCTTCGAGGGCATGTCGAAGAACGCCGTCAAGGCGGCCTTCGCCCATGTGCCATCGCTGAAAAATCCGTTCCAGGGCGGCAACGTCCCTGATTACGTCATCCTTGCCGAGATCAGCCGCACCTGGAGCCCACGCGAGGGCGAGCAGTCGCTCGACGCCGTATTGGAATCCGTGCTCGCCGAGATCTGGGAAATGGACTCGGCGCCGCTCGCCGACGCGTTCGTCGGCCCACCGCACGAGATCTGGGCGCTGCGCCACGCCTTGTCTGAGGGCGTCAAGCACCTGGGCAAGCTGATTGCCTTCGACCTCTCCTTCCGCAGGGGTGACATCATGGCCTTCTGCGACCATATGAAGGGCGAAATGCCAGCGAAATTTCCTGACGTGACCGTCTGCGATTTCGGCCATATCGGCGACGGTGGCGTGCACTTCAACCTCGTCGTGCCGAAGGACAGCGACCTTCTCGAGGACGAGACCTTCGAACCGAGGCTTCGCGAATGGGTTTTCGCGGTCGCCGTCGAGGAGTACCACGGCAGCTTCAGCGCGGAACATGCGATCGGCCGCCGCAACCAGGCCTATTACGACTTTTATACACCAGACAAACTCAAGGACATGGCCGCAGGCCTGAAGACGCTCACCTCGCCGGGAAAGCTCGGCAGCGTGCGTTTCGGATAGGCCAGAGCGGAATGAGGAAAAGTGTGTGCGGTTTTCCGCCCGCATTCCGCTCTAACTAATGATCTAAGCCAAGAAAACGGGAGTCAGACCATGAACATCGCAACCAAGAAAGTCGACGTGACCAAGGAAGCCGCAGCGCTTCTCGAAAAGATGGGCGTCGCCAAGGAACTCTACAGCGGCGGCGACATGCCGTCCTATAGCCCGGTCACCGGCGAGAAGATCGCGAGCCTCAAGACCGTTTCGGCCGTTGAAGCCGCTGCCAAGATCGAACAGGCCCATGAAGCCTTCAAGGCCTGGCGTCTCGTTCCGGCGCCGAAGCGCGGCGAACTGATCCGCCTGCTCGGCGAAGAACTGCGCGCGTTCAAGGCCGACCTCGGCCGCCTGGTTTCGATCGAAGCCGGCAAGATCACCTCCGAAGGCCTCGGCGAAGTCCAGGAAATGATCGACATCTGCGATTTCGCCGTCGGTCTTTCCCGCCAGCTCTACGGCCTGACGATCGCCACCGAGCGCCCCGGCCACCGCATGATGGAGACCTGGCATCCGCTCGGCGTCGTCGGCGTCATCTCCGCCTTCAACTTCCCGGTCGCCGTCTGGTCGTGGAACGCAGCGCTTGCCATCGTTTGCGGCAACTCGGTCGTCTGGAAGCCGTCGGAAAAGACCCCGCTCACGGCGCTTGCCTCGCAGGCGATTTTCGAGCGTGCGCTCGCCCGCTTCGGCGACGCTCCGGCAGGCCTGTCGCAGGTGCTGATCGGCGACCGCACCGTCGGTGAAGTCCTCGTTGACAACCCGAAGGTACCGCTCGTTTCCGCCACCGGCTCCACCCGCATGGGCCGCGAAGTCGGTCCGCGCCTCGCCAAGCGCTTCGCCCGCGCCATCCTCGAACTCGGCGGCAACAATGCCGGCATCGTCTGCCCCTCGGCCGATCTCGACATGGCTTTGCGCGCCATCGCCTTCGGCGCCATGGGCACCGCCGGCCAGCGCTGCACCACCATGCGCCGCCTCTTCGTGCACGAGAGCATCTACGACCAGCTCGTTCCGCGTCTGAAGAAGGCCTATGGCTCGGTATCGGTCGGCAACCCGCTGGAAACGACGGCCCTCGTCGGCCCGCTCGTCGACAAGGCTGCCTTTGACGGCATGCAGAAGGCGATCGGTGAAGCGAAGTCGCACGGCGGCACCGTCACCGGCGGCGAACGCGTCGAGCTCGGCTATGACAACGGCTACTACGTCAAGCCCGCGCTGGTCGAAATGCCGAAGCAGGCTGGCCCGGTTCTCGAAGAAACCTTCGCGCCGATCCTCTACGTCATGAAGTACAGCGACTTCGACGCGGTTCTCGCCGACCACAATGCGGTCGCAGCCGGCCTGTCGTCGTCGATCTTCACCCGCGACATGCAGGAATCGGAACGCTTCCTCGCCGTCGACGGCTCGGATTGCGGTATCGCCAATGTCAACATCGGCACCTCGGGCGCCGAAATCGGCGGCGCCTTCGGCGGTGAGAAGGAAACCGGCGGTGGCCGCGAATCCGGTTCGGACTCGTGGAAGGCCTATATGCGTCGTGCCACCAACACGGTGAACTATTCGAAGGCTCTGCCGCTGGCGCAGGGCGTGTCGTTCGACATCGAATAATCGGCGCACCCAACTAGGATTCGACCATGACCATCAACGCAACGGTCAAGGAGGCGGGCTTTCAGCCCGCCTCGCGGATCTCCTCGATCGGGGTGTCCGAAATCCTCAAGATCGGTGCCCGCGCGCAAGCCATGAAGCGCGAAGGCAAGCCGGTGATCATCCTCGGTGCGGGCGAGCCGGACTTCGACACGCCCGACTACGTCAAGGACGCCGCCTGCGAAGCGATCCGGCGCGGTGAAACGAAGTACACGGCGCTCGACGGCACGCCGGAACTGAAGAAGGCGATCCGCGAAAAGTTCCAGCGCGAGAACGGCCTTGCCTACGAGCAGGACGAGATCACGGTGGCGACCGGCGCCAAGCAGATCCTGTTCAACGCCATGATGGCGTCGATCAATCCCGGCGACGAAGTGATCATCCCGACGCCCTACTGGACCTCCTATTCGGATATCGTCCAGATCTGCGAAGGCAAGCCGGTTCTGATCCCCTGCGACGCCTCGTCCGGCTTCCGGCTGACCGCCGACAAGCTCGAAGCAGCCATCACGCCTAGGACGCGTTGGGTGCTCCTGAACTCGCCGTCGAACCCCTCGGGTGCCGCCTACGGCGCTGCCGACTACCGGCCGCTGCTCGATGTTCTCCTGACGCATCCGCGTGTGTGGCTGCTGGTCGACGACATGTACGAGCACATCGTCTATGACGGCCTCCGCTTCGTCACCCCGGCCCAGCTCGAGCCCCGCCTCAAAGACCGGACGCTCACGGTCAACGGCGTCTCCAAGGCCTATGCCATGACCGGCTGGCGTATCGGCTATGCCGGTGGCCCGCGCGACCTGATCAAGGCGATGGCCGTCGTCCAGAGCCAGGCGACCTCCTGCCCCTCCTCCGTCAGCCAGGCCGCATCCGTTGCCGCGCTGACCGGTCCGCAGGAGTTCCTGAAAGAGCGCACGGCCAGCTTCCAGCGCCGCCGCGATCTCGTCGTGAGCGCCCTCAACGCCATCGACGGCCTCGACTGCCGCGTCCCGGAAGGCGCCTTCTACACCTTCTCCGGCTGCGCCGGCATGCTCGGCAGGGTCACGCCCTCGGGCAAGAAGATCGAAACGGATGCGGACTTCTGCGCCTACCTGCTCGACGACGCCCATGTGGCTGTCGTACCGGGTTCGGCCTTCGGCCTGTCGCCCTTCTTCCGCATCTCCTATGCGACCTCGGAAGCGGAGCTGAAGGAAGCGCTGAAACGCATCGCCGACGCCTGCGCACGGCTTTCGTAACGGGCTGATTGGCCCCTCACCCTAGCCCTCTCCCCGCAAGCGGGGCGAGGGGACGGTCGAGACCGCCGCACCAACACTTTCTCACCTGCAAAGACAGGTTTTGTGGTTGGCGTCGCTTCCTAAGAAGCAACTCCACAACTCCACAGGAGAGGGATTGGGGAGCACGCCTCATGTCCCTTCTCCCCGTCAAAACGGGGAGAAGGTCGCGGCAGCGGGATGAGGGGCATTCTCCCACTCCACCGCTGCGATTAAGCGGTCCCTACCCTCAAAACGTCGGTGGCGTGCAGGCGCTGATCACCTCGCAGGGCACCGGCCCGACGCAGCGAAATCGATGGGGCCGCCGGCTTTCGAAGTAATAGGCATCCCCCGGCCCGAGGATCCGCCGCTCGTCATCGACCGTCACTTCGATGCGGCCTGAAAGCACGATTCCCCCCTCCTCGCCATCATGCACCAGCGGCACCTTTCCGGTGTCGGCGCCCGGCTGGTAGCATTCCTTCAGGATCTGCAGGCTGCGGCCGAAGAGGTTTTCGCCGATCTGGCGATAGGAAATCGGCCCCTTGCCGATCTCGACCAACTCCTCCGCCGCATAGAACGCCTTGCGCGGCTTCTCCGGCTCGAAGGAGAAGAACTCCGCCAACCCGATCGGTATCCCGTCGAGAATGCGCTTCAGCGCGCCGACAGAAGGGTTGGAGGCGTTCGACTCGATCAGCGAGATGGTCGAGTTGGTGACGCCGGCGCGCTTGGCGAGTTCGCGTTGCGACAGGTTGTGCATGAGTCTCAGATGGCGAAGCCGGTTTCCGATATCGACGCTCATGGGCGCTCAGGTCTCTGTTCAGGTTGTTCGGAATAGCGCAAACCAGCCACTCCTGCATTATGAAAATCAATGGCTTAACTGACAGCAGAAAAGGACTTGTTTGGCAAATCAAATCATGGCGTCAATCGCCGCATTTCAGGAGGATGCCATGAACCAGCACACCAAACCCAACGCCCCCGTTCTCGATAGCTATTGGATGCCCTTTACCGCCAACCGGCAGTTCAAGGCGGCACCCAGGCTGCTCGCCTCGGCCGAGGGCATGCACTACACCAGTGTCGACGGACGGACGATCCTCGACGGCACCGCCGGGCTCTGGTGCGTCAATGCCGGCCACGGTCGCCGCCAGATCGCCGCTGCTGTCGAGCGCCAGCTTTCGACCATGGATTTCGCCCCCTCCTTCCAGATGGGCCACCCGATCGCCTTCGATTTTGCCGAACGCCTTGCCGAGATCGCGCCAGGCCCAGAAGGCCAGAAGCTCGACCGCGTATTCTTCACCGGCTCAGGTTCTGAATCGGTCGATACCGCCCTGAAGATCGCGATCGCCTACCAGCGCGCCATCGGCCAGGGCACCCGCACGCGCCTCATTGGCCGCGAGCGCGGCTATCACGGCGTCGGCTTCGGCGGCATTTCGGTCGGCGGCATCCTCAACAACCGCCGCGTCTTCCCGCAACTGCCGGGTTCCGACCATCTGCGCCATACCCATGACCTTGCCAAGAATGCCTTCGTCAAGGGCCAGCCGGAACACGGCGCCGAGCTTGCCGACGACCTCGAGCGGCTGGTCGCGCTGCACGGCGCCGAGACCATCGCCGCCTGCATCATCGAACCGGTCGCCGGCTCGACCGGCGTGCTGGTCCCGCCGAAGGGTTACCTCGAGCGACTGCGCACCATCTGCGACAAGCACGGCATCCTGCTGATCTTCGACGAAGTGATCACCGGCTTTGGCCGTCTGGGCGCCGCGTTCGCCACCGATTTCTTCGGCGTGGCGCCGGATCTGGTGACGACGGCCAAGGGCCTCACCAACGGCGCGATCCCGATGGGCGCGGTCTTTGCCAGCCGCAAGGTGCATGACGCGCTGATGCACGGCCCGGAAGGTCAGATCGAGCTCTTCCACGGCTACACCTATTCCGGCCACCCGGCCGCCTGCGCCGCCGGCATCGCCACGCTCGACATCTACCGTGACGAGGGCCTGATGACCCGCGCCGCCGAGCTGCAGGACGCCTGGCACGATGCCATGCATTCGTTGAAGGGCCTGCCGCATGTCATCGACATCCGCACGATCGGCCTCATCGCCGGCATCGAACTGCAATCGCGTGATGGCGCGATCGGCGCCCGCGCCTATGACGTCTTCGTCGATTGCTTCGAGAAGGGTCTGCTGATCCGCGTCACCGGCGACATCATCGCCTTCTCGCCGCCGCTGATTGCCGAGGAGAAGCATTTCGGCGAAATCGTCTCGATCCTTGGCGATGCGCTGAAGCGCGCCAAGTAACACGACCAACAAATGGCCGCTGTCCTCGTGGGCAGCGGCCTGACTATTCAACTGACGAATCCGGCTAACGGATCAGCAACGCCCGGAAATCGTTGACGTTCGTTCCGGTCGGTCCGGGCACGAACAGATCGCCACTCGCGGCAAAGGCCGACCAAGCATCATGACGGGCGAGATGCAGGCGCGGATCGATACCGGCGGCGCGCATGCGGGTTATGCTCTCGCCATCGGCAAACGCCCCGGCATTGTCTTCCGAACCGTCAATTCCATCCGTATCCGCGGCAAGCGCATCGATGCCTGCAACACCATCGATGTCGAGCGCCAGCGACAGCAGCAATTCGCTGTTGCGGCCGCCCTTGCCATACTCCTTGCCGGAGATCGTCACCGTCGTCTCGCCGCCGGAAAGCAGCACCACCGGCTTGTCGAAGGGGCGATTCCGGAGCGCCACCTCGCGCGCCAGCGCCGCATGCATGCGGCCGATGTCGCTGGCCTCGCCTTCGATCGCATCGGAAAGGATGCGCGCCTCGATGCCGAGCTGCCGCGCCTTGGCGGCGGCCGCCTCCAGCGACACGCTGGCCGAAGCGATTACATGGCAACGATGCCCGGCGAACCGGGGATCATCCGGATCGGGCGCTGCGGCCGCTTCCGAGCGCAGATGCGCCATCACGCCATCCGGAAGCTGCATCCGGTAGCGGGTGACGATGTCGAGCGCCTCGTCCGCCGTGCTGCGGTCCGGAACGGTCGGACCGGAGGCGACGAAGGCCGGGTTGTCACCGGGCACGTCGGAGACCACAAGGCTGACGACGCGCGCCGGGAAAGCCGCTGCGGCAAGCCGCCCGCCCTTGATCCGTGACACGTGTTTGCGCACGACGTTCATCGCCGAGATCGGCGCGCCCGAAGCGAGCAGCGCCCTGTTGACCGCGACCTCATCGGCAAGCGTCAACCCCGCGGGCGGCGCCGGCAACAAGGCAGAGCCGCCGCCGGAGATCAAGGCGATGACGAGATCGTCGGCGGTCAGGCCCGCCACGGCCTTGAGCAAGGTATCCGATGCGGCAAGTCCCGCCTCGTCCGGTACCGGATGGGCCGATTGCAGCACCGTAATCCGCTCGCAACGCACCACCGGCCCATGACGCGCCACCACGGTGCCACTGTAGGGATGCTCCCAAAGCTTCTCGAAGGCCGCCGCCATCTGGCTTGCCGCCTTGCCGGCACCGACGACGACCGCCCGCCCCTTCGGCGGGTCGGGCAGATGCGCCTTGAGCGCCTCATAGGGATCGGCGGCTCTGACGGCCGCCTCGAAAAGCCGGGTCAGGAACGGGCGCGCTTCAAACATAACTTTCGCTCAATCGGCAATTTCGAGGTCGTAGACGAAGATGCCGGCGACACCGCCCTCGGCGGCAGCGACGATCTTGGCGCCGGTCTTGCGATGTTCCTCGTCTTCCAGATAGGCATCCCGCGCCGCTGCATCGGTGAAATCGACGATGAAGCCTTCGCTGAACCCCTTGTCCATGCCCACTTCCGGGCTGACATTGCCGCCGATATGGGCCGCCATGAACCCCGGCAACCGTGCTTTCAGCGCGACGATCTCGTCGAAGATCGCCACCTTGTCCTCCCTGGTGATTTCGGGCCGGAAACGAATGAAGACGCAATGGCGGATCATGGAGACCTCAACGGATATCGGCGCGGGCGCGTGGGCGGCTGTCGTTACGTTCATGGGCGAAGATCGCCGGCGGCAAGGGCTGGCGCTCGCGGATGATGTCGGCGCCCTTTTCTCCCATCATGATCGTCGGTCCGTTGGTGTTGCAGGAGGGAACCCGCGGCATCACCGAGCTGTCGCAGACCCTGAGGCCCTCGAGCCCCTGCACCTTGAGGTCGAGTCCGACCACAGCCGAGGCGTCCGTCCCCATCTTGCAGGTTCCAACCGGGTGGTGATCCGTCTTGGCATTGGCGCAACCATAGTCGAAGAGCTGTTCGTCGGTCGCAATCGAATTGCCCGGCAGACGCTCCGCCAGGACGAACGGCTTGAGTGCTGCCTGCTGCATGATCTCGCGGGCGATCTTCAGGCCCTCGATCGACATCTTGCGGTCATGCGGGTCTTCCCAGTAGTTGGGATCGATCAGCGGCGCTACCGCCGGATCGGACGCTGACAGCCGCACGGTGCCGCGCGAGCGCGGGTGCAGGTAAGCGGAGTTGAGCGTGACGCCGGCGTTCTTCAGCTTCTCGACGCCCGCCTCGATGCCGGACCCAAGGCCCAGATGAAACTGGATGTCCGGCGAGCGGGCATCGGGGTCGGCGTACCAGAAGCCGCCAGTCTCGAAGAGCGAAGAGGCCACCGGTCCGGAGCGGAACAGCACATATTGCAGCCCTGCCCATAGCGTACGATGAAGTTTCGCCACGCCGTCATAGGTGTGGTCGCCGGTGCATTCGGAAATCACGAAGAGATCGAGGTGATCCTGAAGATTGCCGCCGACCCCGGGCAGATCGTGCTTCACCTGGACACCCACCGATTTCAGGTGATCGGCTGGCCCGATGCCGGATTGCAACAAGAGCTTCGGGGAGCCTATAGCACCGGAGGAAACGAGCACTTCGCGCTCGGCCCGGATGATCTCGCTGCCCTTGCCGGTGACGACCTCGACGCCGACGGCGCGCGTACCTTCGAGCACGATCCGCGCGACACGCGCACCGGTCCGGACCGTCAGGTTGCGGCGGTTCTTGATCGGCGAGAGGTAGGCAAGCGATGCGCTCGACCGGCGGCGATTGCGCTGGGTGAGCTGGTAGAAGCCGACGCCCGCCTGCTGGCGTCCGTTGAAATCATGGTTGTAGGGAATGCCGAGTTCCTGGCCGGCGCGGATATAGGCGTCGCAGATCGGCAGCGCCGCGACCGGCATCGAAACACCGAGCGGCCCGCCATAGGCATGGTAATCGTCGGCGAAGCGCTGGTTGTCCTCGGCGCGCTTGAAATAGGGAAGCACGCTCCGATAATCCCAGCCGCTGCAGCCGTCCTCGGACGCCCATAGGTCGTAATCGGCGGCATTGCCGCGCGTATAGAGCTGGGCATTGATCGACGAGCCGCCGCCGATCACCTTGGCCTGGGTATAGCGCAGCACCCTGCCCTTCATGTGTTTTTGCGGCACCGTGTGCCAGCCCCAGCTCGCGACCCCCTTGGTCATCTTGGCAAAGCCCGCCGGCATATGGAACAGCGGGTTCCAGTCGCCGCCGCCGGCCTCCAGCAGCAGGACTCGAACCGAAGGATCCTCCGAGAGGCGATTGGCAAGAACGCAGCCGGCCGGACCGGCGCCGGTGATGATGTAGTCGTAGCTCATTCCTTGTCTTCCTCCGCCGCCGTAATTTGGAACGTTCCAAATTTTCGACGTGATAATTCCAAAACCTGCCCGCTTGCGAGCGTCAAAGTCCTGCCCGTTCCCTAGAGCCGGCCGATCGAAAGACCGCCATCCGCCTGGATGACCGAGCCCGTTGCAAAGCCGAATTTACCGCCGGCAAGCCCGGCCACCATGTTGCCGATATCCTCGGGCTCGCCCCAACGCCGCATCGGCACCAGTCCGCCATCGATCAGGGCGTCGTATTTCGCCGAAACGCCGGCGGTCATGTCGGAGCGGATGATGCCGGGCCGGATCTCGAAGACGGAGATCCCGGTATTGGCGAGCCGGAGCGCCAGCCCCTGGCTGAAGGCGGCAAGGCCGGCCTTGGTCACGCAATAGTCGAGCCGCTCCGGCGAGCTCATCGTCGCCGAAACCGAGGTGATGTTGATGATCGACCGCGGCGTCACGTCCGTCGGATCGGTCAGCATCGAAACCAGCACGGCCTGGGTGAAGAACACCGTGCCGCGCAGGTTGGTGGCGACGATCGTGTCAAAGTTCTCCGGCAGCAGATCGAGGAAGTCTCCCCGGACCACCGAGGCGATGCCGGCGTTGTTGACGAGGCAGCGGATCGGGCCGAGCTCGGCGCGGACCCGCTCGACGGTCGCGGCATGGCCGCTGACATCGGCGAGGTTCGCCTCGATGTAGATGGCCCGGCCGCGATCGCCCGAAAGGTCGGATAGCGTCTGAGCGGTCGTGGCGTCTGCGGCACCGAGGCCCGTGATGGCGATGTCGAAACCTTCTCGGGCAAGCGCACGGGCAATGCCGAGACCGATGCCGCGGCGGCCGCCGGTGACGATGGCGACAGGACGCGTCGATGACGTCATGAGCGGAACTCCCTCGTGGCGATATGGTCGGCGACGCGCAGCGCCTGGGCGGCGACCGTCAACGCCGGGTTGACGGCCGCAGACGTCGGCAGGAAACCGGCGTCGACGACGAAGAGGTTCGGATGGTCGAAGGCCCGGCAATAGGGATCGAGCGGCGCATCCTTGGGATCATTGCCCATCCGCACCGTTCCGCACTGATGCGATGGCGTCCGCTTGTCGAAGGCCTGGGAAAGCACGATCGGATAGCCGGCGGCCTTGAAGTGCGCGCGCATCTTCGCTTCGAGCCCGGAGAGCGCCTCCATGTTCGAGCGCCGCCACTGCATGATGATGCCCTTGCCGTCGACCATGATGCGGCTTTCCGGATTCGGCAGGTCCTCCGTCATCATGTACCAGTCGACCGCATGGCCGGCTATGAAGTCGAAGGCGAAGCGCGGCGCCCAGAGTGGCGCATTGGCCTTGAGGATGTCGCCGTTGATCTTGCCGAGAAGCTGGACATTGCCAAGCGGCAAGCCGTCCCGGCCGCCGGTCAGGTAATAATCGTTCAGCATCAGCGTCTTCTGGTAGATGCTGTCATTGCGCCGGAACGGATTGATCGCCAGCATGGCACTGCAATTGTGGTTCATGAAGTTGCGGCCGACCTGGTCGGAAGCGTTGGCAAGCCCCTTGCCGTCGCCGGAGCGCAGCAGGATCGCAGCCGAGTTGATTGCGCCTGCCGACAGGATCACCAGCTTTGGCGACAGGCGCTTCTTTTCGCCCCTGTGGGTGTAATGGATCGCCTCGATCCGGCCACCCGGCCCCGCCTCCAGCGTGTCGACATGGGCGGAGGTGATCAGCTCGACTTTGGGATCCTTCAGCGCCGAGGCAAGCGATGCGGTCTCGGCATCCCTCTTGCCTTCACCGGTATTGGGAAAACCATCCCACGGCGTGCGCCCGCCGGCCAGCCACGTGCCGATGTCGACACCGAGCGGCAGCGTCGCCGGGTTGAGTCCCTGCGCCTTCAGCTCGGCGCGAGCACGTGCAATCGCCGGCTCGTCCGGTACAGGTCCGTGAGGGTAAGGCGTGGTGTGGAACGGCTCCGTCGGATCCTCGCCCAATGCGCCGCGCACCTCGAACAATTGCTCGGCCTTGCCGTACCACGGCTCCAGCTCCTCATAGGGAAAGGGCCAGGCCGGCGAAACACCGCCAAGGTGCTGCATCTCGGTAAAGTCCTCGGCGCGGTAGCGCAGCAGTACCGCGCCGAAGAGCTTGGAATTTCCGCCGACGAAATAGAAATTTCCCGGATTGAATTCGGTACCATCCGGTTCACGCCACATCTCTCTCGGCCGGAAGTGGCCCTTGACGAAGATCGAGTTGTAGCTTCGCGCATCCGGCGTGTCGGGCAGCCGTTCGCCGCGCTCGAGTATGGCGATGCGGGCACCGGAGTCGGCAAGCCCCGCCGCAATGGTGGAGCCGCCGATGCCTGAGCCGATGATGACGATGTCCGGCTGCGTCTGCATCGTCGGTTACGCGATCCGCTGCTGGCTCTGCGGATCGAAGAACACCGCCTTGTCGAGGTTGAAGGCGAGCCGCGAGGTCTGGCCCGGCGCAATGCGGGCATCGGCCCTGAGCCGGGCAACGATCTCCTTGCCGCCGAGACGGGTAACCGCAAAGGTGTCGGAACCGGCCGGCTCCACCACCTCGATCAGGCAATCGCCCTCTACGACCACCTTGGCATTGCGGTCGGCGCCGTCTGGATCGGTCAGTGCTTCCGGACGAATGCCGAAAACGACGTCCTTGCCGGCATAGGCCGAGAGCGCGCCATTGGCATGCGGCACCGCAAGCTTCAGCGGCTCGGAATTCGGACGCGCCAGCGCCACGGCGATATCGTTGCCGCTCTTTTCGATTCGTGCAGTCAGGAGGTTCATCGCCGGCGACCCCATGAAGTCGGCAACGAACATGTTGGCCGGGTTGTTGTAGATCTCGGCCGGCGTTCCGAACTGCTGCAGCACGCCATCCTTCAAGACGGCGATCTTCGTCGCCAGCGTCATCGCCTCGATCTGGTCGTGGGTGACGTAGACGATCGTCGTCTTCATGCGGCTGTGCAGCCGTTTGATCTCGGTGCGCATGTCGACGCGCAGCTTGGCATCGAGGTTCGACAACGGCTCGTCGAACAGGAAGACCTGCGGGTTGCGCACCAGCGCACGGCCCATGGCGACGCGCTGACGCTGACCGCCGGAAAGCTGGCTCGGTTTGCGGTCGAGCAGATGGCCGATCTGCAGCATGTCCGCGACCTGCTTGATCGCCTTCTCGCGCTCCTCCTTCGGCACGCCGCGGATTTCCATGCCGAAGGCGATGTTTCCGGCAACCGTCATGTTCGGATAGAGCGCATAGGACTGGAACACCATGGCGATGTCACGCTTCGACGGGTGCAGGTCGGCGACCGAGCGTCCGTTGATGGCGATGTCGCCCGAGGTGATCGGCTCCAGTCCGGCAATGGTGTTGAGCAAGGTCGACTTGCCGCAGCCGGAGGGGCCGACAAGCACCAGGAAGCCACCCTTCTCGATCTCCAGGTTGATGTCCTTGAGTATCTCAAGCGAGCCGTAGGATTTGCGCAGGTTGGTGATTTTCAAGAAAGACATGAGCTTATCCTTTCACGGCGCCCGACATCAGCCCGCGCACGAAGTAACGGCCGGACACGATGTAGACGATGAGCGTTGGCAGGGCGGCGAGGATCGCGCCCGCGAAGTGGACGTTGTATTCCTTGACGCCTGTCGAGGACGAAACGAGGTTGTTGAGCGCGACCGTCATCGGCGTCGAATAGGGGCCGGAGAAGGAGGCGCCGAACAGGAAGTCGTTCCAGATGTTGGTGAACTGCCAGATGACCGAAACAACGATGATCGGGCCCGAGGACGGCAGCAGGATGCGCCAGAAGATCTGGAAGAAGCTGGCACCATCAATCTGCGCCGCGCGCACCAGTTCGGTCGGGAAGGCCTCGTAGTAGTTGCGGAAATAGAGCGTCGTGAAGCCGATGCCGTAAACCACATGCACCATGATCAGGCCCCAGATCGACCCGGCGAGCCCCAGGATACCGAGGATGCGCGCCATCGGGATCAACACGATCTGGAACGGGATGAAGCAGGAGAGCAGCAGCATGCCGAAGAAGATGTTGGCGCCGGGGAAGCGCCACTTCGTCAGTACGTAGCCATTCAGCGCGCCGACGATCGTCGAGATCGCGACGGCCGGGACCACCATCAGGATCGAGTTGATGAAGAACGGCTTGAGGCCGGTCGGCTGCACGCCGATCTGCGCCGTCGACCAGGCCGAGAGCCAGGGCTCGACCGTCCAGGTCTGCGGCAGGTTGAGCATGCCGCCCTGGCGGATCTCGTCGAGCGGCTTCAGCGAGTTCACCACCATCACGTAAAGCGGCAGCAGCGAATAGAGCGCGAAGAGGATCAGCGCCGTGTAAATCAGCGCTCGCGTCAGGCGATTGTGCGAGATGACATTGTCTGGGCTCGGAGCGCTCATCAGCGTTTTCCTCCGCGGATTTCGGAATAGAGATAGGGAATGATGATCGAGAAGATCATCACCAGCATGATGATCGCCGAGGACGCGCCGATGCCCATCTGGTTGCGGGTAAACGTGTAGGAATACATGAAGGTCGCCGGCAGCTCGGTCGCCTGGCCCGGACCGCCGCCGGTCAAGGCGATGATCAGGTCGTAGGCCTTGATCGCGAGATGCGCGAGAACCACGAAAGCCGAGAGGAATACGGGCCGCATCAGCGGAATGATGATCCGGCGATAGATCGTCGAGGTCTTGGCGCCGTCGATCTGCGCCGCCTTGATGATTTCGTTGTCGACGCCGCGAAGACCCGCGAGGAACATCGCCATGATGAAGCCGGTCGACTGCCAGACCGCGGCGATGACGACGCAGTAGATCGCGTAGTTGCGATCCTTGATCCAGTTGAAGGAGAAGCTCTCCCAGCCCCAGAGATGCATGGTGTTTTCAAGCCCGATGCCGGGATCGAGGAACCACTTCCAGGCGGTGCCGGTGACGATGAAGGAAAGCGCCATCGGATAGAGGTAGATCGGCCTTAGGAAGCCTTCGGCGCGGATCTTCTGGTCGAGCAGGATCGCCAGCCCCAGGCCGAGCACGGAGCAAATGGCGATATAGAGCGCGGCGAAGATCGCCAGGTTGCTCACCGCCCGCCACCAGTGCGGCAACGCCCACAGCTTCGCATAGTTGCTGAAGCCCACGAAGTTGTAGGACGGCAGCATCTTGCTGTCTGTCATCGACAGAAAGCCGGTATAGGCGATGAAGCCGTAAACAAAGACGAGGACGATAAGGAAGCTCGGGGCAAGGACCAGCTTCGGCACCAGTTCCTGCAGTCGACTGCGGCTATCCATGAACGTTCACCACTTCTGGCGCTCGGCCGTGGGGAAGCCCCTGATTTCGGCCTCTGCGCGAGGTTCTGGGTATCAGAGCGCCCCTCCCCGCGTCCCATTGGCCACGGTGGTTCGACGGCGCTTGCATGTCGAAATGGGTGTCCGGGGCGCCTGCAGCGCCGCGCGTCTTTCAAGACGCGCTAAGGTCGCTGCAACACTTAAGCTGCTGCATAATTTGTCCTTAAATCCAATAGGGATTCAAGGAATTATGCAGTATGCGCCCCGGAACAGGCCCGTTACTTCGCAGCCTCGACGGCAGCGACCAGTTCCTTGACGGCCGCTTCGGACGTCAGTTCGCCGTTGAACTCACGCGTCACGACGTCGTAGATCGCGTTCTTGACGGCAGCCGGGTTGGCATGGCCGTGCGCCATGGAACCGAAGAGCTTGCCGCTGGCATTGGCTTCGGCGAGGTCCTTGATGCCCTTCTTGCCGCAGGCGTCGAATTCCGTGTCCGGAACGTCGGTGCGGGCCGGAACCGAGCCCTTGACGACGTTGAAGGCCGACTGGAAGGTCGGGCTTTCGATGGCCGAAGCCATGGCGAGCTGCGCCGGAACCTTGTCGTCGGAAACCTTGAACATCGCGAACTGGTCGGAGTTGAAGGTGACGGACCCTTGCGTTCCCGGGAAGCGCATGCAGACGAAATCGGTGCCAGGCACCTTCTTGGCCTTCAGGAATTCACCCTTCGCCCAGTCGCCCATGAACTGCAGGCCGGCCTTGTTCTCGATGACCATGGCGGAAGCGAGGTTCCAGTCGCGGCCGGAGAAGTTGTCGTCGACATAGGAGCGCAGCTTCGTCATGCGGTCGAAGGCTTCCTTCATCTTGTCGCCGCCGAGCGCTGCCGGGTCGAGGTCGATGAAGGCCTGCTTGTAGAAGTCGGTGCCGAGCGAGAGCACGACGGCGTCGAAGATGGTCGCATCCTGCCAGGGCTGGCCGCCATGGGCGATCGGGGTGATACCCTGGGCCTTGAAGTTGTCGAGAAGCGCAATCAGCTCGTCCCAGTTGGTCGGCTCCTTGCCGCCGGCCTTGTCGAGTGCCGCCTTGTTGATCCAGACCCAGTTGGTCGAATGCACATTGACCGGTGCGGCGATCCAGTGGCCGTCATATTTCGAGAACTGCTGCAGGGCGGTCGGGATCACCTTGTCCCAGCCTTCCTTGGCAGCGGTCTCGTCGAGGTTACCGAGCGCGCCTTCCTTGGCCCAGTCGAGAATGTCGAAGCCGAGCATCTGCACGGCAGTCGGAGCGTTGCCTGCGGTGACGCGAGCGCGCAGAACGGTCATGGCTTCCGTACCGCCACCGCCGGCAACCGGCATGTCGGTCCAGGTGATGCCCTTGCTTTCCAGATCCTTCTTCAGAACGTCGAGTGCGGCGGCTTCGCCACCGGATGTCCACCAGTGCAGAACTTCCACGTTCTCGGCTGCGCGCGCGGCGGTGGCCGCCATCATCAGCGCCACAGCGGCCGTCGTCGTCATCAACTTGCGCATCGTTATCCTCCCGTTTGCAAGTTTTCGAGATGGAACCTCCTCCCACCCCGGAATTCGCGCCGCTCTAGCCAGCGGCTGGCCATTTAAAACGTTACAAATTCAGCAAGTCAAGCACTCCGCCTTTTTGTATTTTAGCACCTTCGGAACTGTTTGAATTTACTGAATTATACAGCACACACCGGCTATTGCAGCGCAGCAAATCATGCCGCAATGCGAGATTTAAAACGTTTTCATGATTCGATTGCCTAAGCGTTCGCTCCACGTTACAAAACCCGCTCTCACCCGCTTTCAGGATGACTAGCATTGGCCGATCCCTCCAAGCCCGCCCATCACGAAGACAGTGGCGCTGCTGCCAAGCGCAGCAAGCCGACCCTTCGGACCATCGCGGAAATCACCGGCCTTGCGGTCACCACCGTTTCGCGCGCGCTCTCCGATGCGCCGCAGATCTCCATCGAAACCCGCAAGCGGGTGCGCGAGGTCGCCGATCAGATCGGCTATTCGCCTGACCGGGCCGCCCAGCGCCTGAAAACCGGTCGCACCAATGTCATCGGCGTGCTGCTCGACCCGCACGAGGAAATCCTCGGCTACGGCACCTCGATCATGAGCGGCATCGCCAAGGCGTTGCAGGGCACCGCCTATCACCTGATCGTCATGCCGAACTTCCTCAACTCGACCAATGTCCAGGCGGTGCACTACATTACCCGCAACGGCATGGCCGACGGCCTGATCTTCTCGCGCACGGAACCGCTCGATCCGCGCGTCCGGCTCCTGTCCGATCTCGGCTTTCCCTTCGTCACCCATGGACGCACGGAACTTTCGACCCCACACCCCTATGTCGACTACGACAACTTCACCTTTGCCTATCAGGCGACGAAACGCCTGATCGCCAAGGGCAGACGCAAGCCCGCGCTGATCAGCGGCCCGGCTGACTTCACCTTTTCCGGCCATCTGCAGCACGGCTTCATGACCGCCGTGCGTGAGGCCGGCTGCGCCTACGAGATCCTCTCCGGCATCGACCTCGACAGTCCCGCAGGCGCGATCCGCGACCGAATCCGCCAGCGCTACGCCGAGCCCGATCCGCCCGACAGCTTCATGTGCGGCGGCGAGGTCTGTGCATTGGCGACCATCACCGGCATGAGCGATTGCGGCCTGACACTCGGCCGCGAATACGACATCGTCGCAAAGCAGACCTCGCATCTTCTCAGCGCCATCCAGCCGCAAGTCGAGACGATCTACGAGGACCTGACGGCGACCGGCGAGGACATGGGCAGGGTGCTGCTGCAGAAGATCGGCGGCGAGAGCGACGTCAGCAAGCTGCAACTGCTGCTCTGTCCGCAGATCCCGTCGAGCTTCGGCGCGGCCGACTGAGCGGACGGAACGGGCGCTTAAGGCGGCGTCGCGTGACGCTGCCTCCTGCTGCCGTATTCCCTCCCTGGTCCGCATGTCCTCGTCTCCCCTGTTCCAGCCTCAGCGCGGCATCCACCAGCCGGTGCGCGGCCCCATATGCATGTTGAGCGTCTTGGTCTCGGTGTAGTCCTCGACCGCATGGCGGCCGAGCTCGCGGCCGAGACCGGACTGGCGGTAGCCACCGAAGGGCAGTTCCGACGCACCGTCCATGAAGGTGTTCATCCAGATCGTGCCGGCCCGCACGCGGCGACCGATCGTCAGGCAGGTGTCGAAGTCGCGGCTCCAGACGCCGGCCGAAAGGCCATAGTCGATCGCATTGGCGATCCGGATCGCTTCTTCCGTCGTCTCGAAGGTTAGCACCGAAAGAACCGGGCCGAACACCTCTTCGCGCGCCACTGCCATGTCAGGGCGCACGGCCGAAAGGATCGTCGGCGCCATGAACTGGCCCATGCCGAGATCGAGCGCCGTGCCGCCATGGGCGACCGCAGCGCCGTCCCTGGAAGCGGCAGAAACATAGCCGACGATCTTTTCCAGATGCTGCGGCGTGATGATCGCACCGATCTGGGTTTCCGGGTCGAGCGGATCGCCGACCTTCACCTTGGCCGAAAGCGCGGCGATGCGCCGCGTCACCTCGTCGGCGATATCGCGATGCAGGATCAGCCGCGAGCCGGCATTGCAGCATTCGCCGGCATTGAAATAGGCGCCGAAGACAGCCGCATCGATGAACTCATCGAGATTGGCGTCCGGAAAGACGATCTGCGGGTTCTTGCCGCCGAGTTCCAGCGAGACCTTCTTCAGCGTCTGCGCCGCACTCGCCATGGTCAGCCGGCCGACGCCGGTCGAACCGGTGAAGGACACCATGTCGACATCCGGGTGGCTGGTCATCGGCGCACCGACCTCAGGCCCCGTGCCGGTGATGATGTTGACGACACCGGCGGGAACACCGGCCGCTTCGAGGATTTCGCCGAGCAGCAGCGTCGAGGCGGACGTCAACTCCGACGGCTTGACCACCGTAGTGCAGCCGGCAGCAAGCGCAAAGGGCAGCTTCTGGCTGACGATCAGGAAGGGGAAATTCCAGGGCGTGATGATCGAGACGACGCCGACCGCTTCGCGCAGCACGACGCCAAGCGTGCCGTCGCCGAGCGTGTTGTAGCTTTCGCCATGCAGGTCGCGGGCAAGTGCTGCGGCATAGCGCCAGATATCGGCGGCACCGCCGAGTTCGCCCTTTGCCTGGCTGATCGGCTTGCCGGATTCGATCGCATCGAGATAGGCGAGTTCATCGGCCCGTTCGGCGATGATGTCGGCGGCACGCAAAAGCACCAGCGAGCGCTGCGACGCGGTCATGCGCGGCCAGGCGCCTTCATCGAAGGCGCGGCGCGCGGCGGCAATCGCCTTCTCGGCGTCTGCCTTGGTGCCGGCCTGATAGCGGCTGACGACGACGCCGTGACCGGGCGCCACGCGTTCGATCGTGCGTCCTTCGGCGCTGTCCACCCATTCGCCGTCGATCAGCATCTGGAAGGCGCGCACCTTGTGGCCTTCGATCGGCTTGGGTTTCACGAGCACGGTCATTACCATTCTCCCTTGAATTGGGCTTCACGCTTTTCGGAGAAGGCGGCGACACCTTCCTTGAGGTCGCCGGTCTTGGCGACGAGGATGGAGCCGAGCGCCTCGACCGCGGCGCCATTGTCTTCGCCATTTGCCGAAGCGATCATTAGTTTCGAAATCTCCAGCGCCGCAGGCCCGCGCTTGGCGACCCGCACCGCATAGTCGCGGGCGGCAGCAAGGACCGTGCCGGTTTCGACCACGGCATCGACCAGGCCTTCGGAAAGAGCCGCCTCGGCCGTGAACATCTCGCCGCCGAGCACCATGCGCCTGACGATCTGGGCACCGAAGCGGGAAACCAGGCGCTGCGTACCGGACCAGCCCGGCACCATGCCGAGGCTCGTCTCCGGCAGGCCGATCTTGATCTGCGCCTCGGCAAGGCGGATGTCAGCGGCGGCCGCAAGCTCCAGCCCGCCGCCGAGCGCATGACCGTTGAGCGCGGCGATGACCGGCATGCGCAGCGTCGCCAGCCGCTCGAAGACGCGGTGACCGAAACGCACCCAGTCATGACCGAAGGCGGGCGCGTCCATGCCGCCCCAGGCCTTGATGTCGCCGCCGGCGGAGAATGCCTTGCCTTCGCCGGTGAGAATGACGGCGCGGATGTTACGATCGGCCTCGACCATATCGCAGGCGGATGCCAGCGCCTTCAGCATATCGATGTCGAAGGCGTTGAGCTTTTCCGGACGGGCGACCGTCATGGTCGCGATCGCTCCATCCACCTCGATGCGGATACGGCCGCCCTCAGCCACGCGCGCCTCCCTCAAGCCGGCGTGCCGGCTTCTTCGGCAACTCGAGTCCGATCGGAGCTTCCCGGAACAGGGAGGCATCCATCGTCTTCAGATTGTCGGAAACGAGCAGCGGGAACTCGGACTGGTCGAGAATATGCGCCTGCAGATCGACGCCCGGCGCGATCTCCGTCAGCATGACGCCCTGAGGCGTCAGCTTCATCACGCAGCGTTCCGTCACATAGGTGATGTCCTGGCCCTGCTCTACGCCACGACGGCCGGAGAAGGTGACGTGCTCGACCTCGTTGACCAGCTTCTTCAGCCTGCCTTCCTTCTCGATCACCAGCCTGCCATCGGCGACCGCAAGCTTGGCGCCCGCATTGAACATGCCGGAGAAGACGATCTTTTTCGCCCGCGCGGTGATGTCGACGAAGCCGCCGGCGCCCGCCGTCACATGCGGGCGGAAGGAGAGCTTCGAGACATTGACCGAGCCGTTGCGGTCGATCTCGAGGAAGGAGAGCAGCGAGGCATCGAAGCCAGCGCCCTGGAAATAGGTGAACTGGTAGGGCGAAGGCATGAATGCATCGGCATTCGAGGCGCAGCCAAAAGCGAAATCGAGCAGCGGCACGCCGCCGACGGCGCCCTGCTCGATCACCCACGTAACGGCACCATGCAACCCCTCTTCGAGCAGGATGCGCGGCACGTTGGCCGAAATGCCGAAGCCGAGATTGACGGCGCTGCCGGCCTCGAGTTCCTGCGCCACCCGACGGGCAATCACCTTCTGGATGTTGAACTCCGGGACGCGGAAACTGTCGAGCGGCCGGAAGATCTCGCCGGAGATTGCCGGGTCGTAAAGCGTCTGGGTCGTCTGCTTCTGGTCGGGATCGACGATGACATAATCCACCAGGACGCCCGGCACGCGCACGTCGTGGGGCTTCAGCGATCCTTCCTTGGTGATGCGCTTGACCTGGGCAATGACAATGCCGCCATTGTTGCGGGCGGCGAGCGCCTGGTCGAGACCGCCGAGATAGGCGCCCTCGTGCTCGTAGGTGAGGTTGCCGCGCTCGTCGGCGGTCGTGGCGCGGATGATCGCCACCTCAGGCGCGATCGCCTTGAAATAAAGCCAGTCCTCACCCTCGAACGAGACCTTCTTGACCATCGGCTCGGCGGCGGCCGAAGCATTCATGGCGCAGCCTTCACGCGACGGATCGACGAAGGTGTCGAGCCCGACCTTGGTCATCACGCCCGGCCGCTTGGCCGCAGCTTCACGGTGCATGTCGAAGAGGATGCCGGAGGGAATATTGTAGGCAGCCACCTCGTTGGCCCCGATCATCTGCCAGATCATCGGCGGCTCCGCACTCGACGGACCGGACGGATAGGAGCCGCCGATGATCTTCTTCAGAAGCCCCTTCTTCGCGATGTAGTCGACACCCTTGATACCGCTCATGTCGCCGGCGGCAATCGGGTGCAACGTCGTGAGATCGCGCGGATGACCGGTCGTCTCGAAGCGTTCTCCGATCGCCTTCAGCATCAGGTCGGGGCAGCCGAGGCCGCTGGACGAGGAGACGGAAACCACCGCACCGTCCGGGATCAGGGCGGCCGCTTCGGCCGGCGAGATATGCTTGTTCATCGACATAAGTTCAAAGTCCCGTTTCGATCGCCACCGCCTGGCCGGTGGCCGCCGCCTTGACGACGGCAAGGCCCGTCGCCAGCGACCAGACGCCATCCTCGCCGGTCGCCGAAGGGCGGCCTTCGCCTCGGACGGCGGCATGGAAAGCGGAAATTGCGGTTTCGTAGAGATTGCAATGGTCGAGCGTGAGTTCCGTCTCACCATCGGCATTGCGCAGTGTCACGGTTCCGACCGGTCGCTGGGTCATGACCTTGCGGCCGATCAGCGACCCCTCGGTGCCGTGCACTTCGAGACCGGTTTCGGCGAAGCGCACGGTGAAGGCATCGTGGAACTGGGCGATGACGCCCGACCGGAAGCGAAGCACGCCCATGACGCCGTCCTCCAGCCCCTCCTTGCCCATGCCGGCGCTGTGGCTGATGGCGACCGCTTCGATCGGGTCGTCGTCGAGGATGAAGCGCAGCGTATCGACATCGTGCACGGTGATGTCGAGAATGACGCCGCCTCCGGCTTCCGGCCTGTCGAGCCGCCAGCCCTGGAGATGCGGCGGCAGATAGACCGCGTGAAAGACCCGGGCGGCGATCGGCCGACCGATTTTTCCTTCGGCGATCGCCTCGCGCATGGCGCGATGGGTGGCGGCATTGCGCAGGTGGTGATTGGTGGCGAGCACGACGCCGGCCTCACACGCCTTCAGCACCATTTCGCAGCCATCATTGAGGTTCATCGCCAGCGGCTTTTCGCAGAGCACGTGTTTGCCGGCGGCGATCGCTGCCAGCGTCTGCTCGCGGTGGAGTTCGTTGGTGGTCGAGACATAGACGGCATCGACATCGGGATCACCGACCAGCTCCGCGACCGAGGTCACCGACTTGGCGATGCCGTTCTCTTCGGCATAGGCGGCACCACGCTCGGCGCTGGTGCTCATGACGGAAACGACTTCACCACCGGCGGCGCGGATCGCGCCGATCACCCATTCGCGCGCAATCGTGCTCGCGCCGATCAGACCCCACCTCGTCATGCCAATGCCTCCCTTTTTCTTTCGACTGCAGCACCGCAGCTCTGGCGGACGACGAGACGCACCGAACCGACGATCGCTTCCGGCTCCGCCTTTCCGGCCTTGATCTGCTTCAGCAGCAATTCGGCGGCCCGCTGGCCCATGCCCTGCGGATCGACGGAAACCGTCGTCAGCGCCGGCACGGCGGTCTTTGCCTCGATCACGTCGTCGAAACCGATGACGGCAAAATCCGCGCCCGGCTCCAGCCGCCGCGCCCTGAGGCCGTCGCAGACACCGAAGGCAACCGCATCGTTGAAGCAGAGCGCTGCCGTCGGCCTGTCAGCGAGCATCATCGCCTGCTCCACCGCCGTCACGCCACCGGCACGCGATGGCGCCGAACCGATGATCAGTGCATCGGAGACCGGAATGCCGGCCTCGATGAGGGCATCGCGATAGCCGCGCATGCGCGCCTCGAAGACGGCAGTATCCGGAAAACCGCCGAGGAAGGCGATGCGCTGGTGACCGCGCTCGATCAAATGCCGCACGGCAGCCATGGCGCCGGCGTGGTTGTCGGAGGTCAGCGACGAAACATGGGCGCCGGCAATGTCACGCACGACCAGAACGACGGGAATGCCGCTGGCGACGAGTGGCGCGAGATCCGCCGCTTCCGTGCCGCGCGCCGGCGACACGATCAGGCCGGAAACACCGTGCTCGCGCATCGATGCCACCACTTCGCGCTGGCGCTCGATCTTCTCGCCGGTATTGGCAAGGAACTGCACGAAACCCGCCGACTGCACGACGGCGTCGACGCCGACAGCGAGCTCCGCAAAGAAGCTGTTGGTGAGGTCGTTGACGACGATGCCGATGATCTTCGACTTCGCCTGGCGAAGATTGGCGGCGCTGCGATTATAGACATAGCCGAGGTCGCGGATCGTGGCATTGACCTTGGCGCGCGTCGCCTCGTTGACGAGCGAGCTGCCCTGAAGAACGAGCGACACGGTCGACTTCGACACGCCGGCGGCGCGCGCAATATCGATGACCGTTACCCTCTCCTTGACCACAGCATCCTCCCGAATTTTCTTATCCGCTTTCCCTTTCATAATTGGAACGTTCCAATTTCGTCAAGAGATGGCGGATCACTTTTTTCCACCTTGCTCGCTCATCGCATGATTGCTCAGCCTCGTTGATCGATGCAAAGAGAGATTTAAGTCAAAATAACATTATGAAAAATAAAGATATATTCGCCGCTTCGTCACCGACGATCTTGCGTGGTCGCACACCCAAAAACATTGCCGCTTGCCATTTGGAACGATCCAAAGTATTCCAAGACAAATTTCCGCGGAGGAGACCAACCCCGATGACAAGCCTGACGCTGCCGCGCCAAGACGGCTCGCTTGAACAGTACCACCTGGCGGGAACGCCGATCGCGCGGCCCGGGACGCCGCCGACCTTCAACCGCATTGCCTATGCGGCCGCCCATGTGGTCTCGGATCCGCTTCGCGATCTCGATCCCTGGGGCAGTCCGGCGATCGACTGGGACGCAACGATGGCGTTCCGCCGCCACCTCTGGAGCCTCGGCTTCAAGATCGCCGAGGCGATGGACACTGCCCAGCGCGGCATGGGCCTTGCCTGGCCAGGCGCGCAGGAATTGATCCGCCGCTCGCTTGCCGATGCGCGGCAGGTACCTGGGGCCGACCTTGCCTGCGGCGCCGGCACCGACCATCTGGCGCCCGCCGACACGCGATCGCTGGACGACGTGATCGCCGCTTATGAGGAGCAGGTCGGCTTCGTCGAAGGCGAGGGGGGAAGGGCGATCATGATGGCAAGCCGGGCGCTCGCCCGGGTCGCGCGCTCGGCCGGCGATTATCGCCACGTCTACGGGCACATCCTTCGCCAGACCCGGCACAAGGTCGTGCTGCACTGGCTCGGCGACATGTTCGACCCGCAGCTTAGGGGATATTGGGGCTCTGAGGATTTCGACCAGGCGCTCGATACCGTGCTCTCGATCATCGAGGCCAACCGCGACAAGGTGGAAGGCATCAAGATCTCGCTGCTCGACAACGACAAGGAAGTGGCGTTGCGCAATCGCCTGCCCGAAGGCGTGCTCTGCTTCACCGGCGACGACTTCAACTATGCGGAACTGATCGAAGGCGACGGCGCGAAATATAGTCATGCCTTGCTCGGCATCTTCGACGCGGTGGCGCCCTCCGCCTCCAAGGCGCTCACCGCTCTCGCGAAGGGCGACCTCGCCACCTTCCGCGGCGTGATCGAGCCCACCGTGCCGCTGTCGCGCAAGATCTTCGAAGCACCGACGCAATACTACAAGGCCGGCGTCGTCTTTCTCGCCTGGCTGAACGGTCACCAGCGCCACTTCACCATGCCGGCGGGCATGCAATCCGCCCGCGGGGTGCTGCACTATGCCGACATCTTCCGCCTCGCCGACCGCGCCAATGTGCTCGACCGGCCGGAACTGGCGGCAGAGAGGATGAAAAGCCTGCTATTGACCTTGGGCGTGGACCGGGGCGCGTAAGGAAAATCAGACGGCGCCCCTGTGAGAGCGCCATCTGTCCTTGACTTTGAGCCGGGCAGGGTCCGGCCTCCGGTCGGAACGTGGCTGCCAGGCTCAGCCAGAAGCGGCCGCCGACCGGTCACGCCGGGTGGCGTGACCGGTGATTGGAGCGGTTCAGGCTGCCAGGCCCTTCTTCGCAAGCATCGCGTCCGGGCTTGGCAGCTTGCCGCGGAACGCCTTGTAGGCATCCTCCGGGTCGACCGAGCCGCCGACCGAATAGATGTTGTCCTTGAGGCGGGCGGCCATCACCGGATCGAAGGCGTTGCCGGTCTCCTCGAAGGCCGCGAAGGCATCGGCATCGAGCACTTCCGACCACATGTAGGAATAGTAGCCGGCCGAATAGCCGTCGCCGGAGAAGACATGCAGGAAATGCGGGCTGCGGTGACGCATGACGATCGATCGGGGCATGCCGATCTCATTGAGTTTATTCGCTTCGAGCGCCATCGGCTCCGCGATCGCCTCAGCCGTGTGATAGGCCATGTCGACCAGGGCGGAGGAGGTGAACTCGACGGTGGCAAAGCCGGAGTTGAAGGTCCGGGCTGCCAGCACCTTGTCGAGCAGCGCCTGCGGCATCGGCTCGCCGGTCTGGTAATGCACCGCGTAGCGCTTGAGGATCTCCGGCACCGTCAGCCAGTGTTCGTAGAGCTGCGACGGCAGCTCGACGAAATCGCGTGAGACGCCCGTCCCGGAAACCGAAGGATAGGTGACATTCGACAGCATGCCGTGCAGGGCGTGCCCGAACTCGTGGAAGAGCGTGCGGGCATCGTCGAGCGACAACAGCGCCGGCTTGCCCTCGGCGGGCTTGGCGAAATTGCAGACATTGTAGATGATCGGCAGCTCGCCCTCGGCACCGTTCTTCAGCTTGAGCTTGTGCTGCGACTGGAACGAACTCATCCATGCGCCGGAGCGCTTGGAGGGCCGGGCGAAATAGTCGCCGAGGAAGAGCGCCACCAGCTTGCCCGCCGGATCGCGGATCTCGAAGACACGCACATCGGGATGGTAGGCGGCAACGCCCTTCTTTTCCGTCGCGGTGATGCCGAACAGGCGCTTGGCAACGTCGAAGCAGGCCTCGATGATCTTTTCGAGCTGCAGGTAAGGCTTGAGTTCGCCTTCGGAGAAATTGAACTTCTCGGCCCGGAGCTTCTCGGCGTAGTGGCGCCAGTCCCAGGGCATGACGTCGTGATTGCGGCCCTCGTCGGCAATGAGCCGCGCAAGTTCGGCCTCTTCCTCGCGGGCGCGGGCAACGGCCTTTTCCCAGACCTGCATCAGGAGACCGTTCACCGCAGCCGGCGTCTTCGCCATGGTGTCGTCGAGCTTCAGCGACGCGAAGTTTTCGTAGCCGAGCAGCTTCGCCTTTTCCGCGCGCAGCGCCAGCATCTCGGCGATCAGCCCGCGATTGTCGGTGTCACCGCCGTTCTCGCCGCGCGCAATCCAGGCGCGGAAGGCCTGCTCACGGAGCTCGCGATTGTCCGAGAAGGTCAGGAACGGTTCGATGATCGAGCGCGACAGGGTGACCGCGTATTTTCCCTTCTGACCGCGATCTTCGGCGACCGCCGCCATCGCGTCACGCAGGAAGTCCTGCAGACCGGCAAGCTGCTCCTCGCTCTCCAGGAACAATACCCAGCTCTTTTCGTCGGCAAGCACGTTCTGGCCGAATTTGGCGCCGATGCCGGCGAGCTTCTCGTTGATTCCCGCCAAGCGTTCCTGCTCCGGCTTTTCGAGCTTGGCGCCGGACTTGACGAAACCCTTCCAGTGCCGCTCCAGCACACGCGTCGCTTCGAGATCGAAACCGAGAGCCTGACGTCCCTGCCACAGCGTATCGATGCGCTTGAACAGCGCCGCGTTCATGCCGATCTTCGAATAATGCCGCGACATCTTCGGCGCGATGTCCCGTTCCAGGGCCTGGATCGTTTCGTTGGTGTCGGCGCCGGCCTTGTTCCAGAAGATCGAGGACACCCGCGAAAGCCCGTCGCCGGCGATCTCGAGCGCGACGATCGTGTTCTCGAAGGTGGGGGCGGCAGGATTTCCGGCGATCGCGTCAATCTCCGCCTCGTGTTCCCGAAAGGCCGCGTCGAAAGCCGGGGCGAAATCCTCGTCCCTCACCAGATCGAAACGCGGCAGGCCCTCGTGTCCCGTCCACTGCGTAAGTGCGGGGTTGAGCGGGGTGCTGGTGGTCATCAGAAATCCTTTCGCATGCGGTCCGGCTCGAGACCGGGGAGGGGGCCGGCGACCTATGACATCAGGAAGCGGCGAAAATGAAGGTGGTTGCCGGCGGGGACACCGTCAAGGTTTGCGCAGGCCGAGAAGGCCGGGAGCGGCATGCCAGACCGCCTGGACGGCAAAGCCCATGAACAGGAGTCCGGAGAGCCTGACGATCGCCAGTTCGTGGCGACGATAGAAGCGTCGTACCACCGAGGCACCGATGATGGCGACCAGGATCAGGTCGGCAACGAGAAAGCCGACCAGCGAAACGCCGAGCAGCGCCGGCAGCGCATCGAATTCAAGCGCATTGGCGGAACCGGCAAGCAGGGCCGTGAAGGTTGCGAGCGCGACCGGATATCCCTTGGGATTGGTGAGCCCGAAGATCAAACCGCGTCGCAACGGACGCTCGACCGTCAAAAGCGCCCGATTTTCGCCGGCCGGCCGCGCCCGTAGCGCCGTCCAGCCGATCCAGCCGAGATAGGCACCGCAGAAAAGGCCGAGAATATCGAAGATCGTCGTGCCGACGGAACGGGCGCCGACGATTGCGACCAGCGCCAGCGTCGACCAGAGGATATCGCCAGCCAGATGCCCGCCCATGAATAGGGCGCCTGCCTTGCGCCCCTGACCGGCACCGATACCGAGCAATGCCAGAAAGGCGGGGCCTGGAATGAGCGTATAGGAGAGGGCGGCGAGAAAGGCTCCGATCAGCAGCGTCTCGGACATGGCATATTCCTGATTTTATCGCCGGCATTCGATCCCGCAGCACCGATTCCGTCAAGAGGAAAGCAAGGCATTCGATGCCAGTCGTTGCACCGGTAGAGCCGGGACCGTGGCCCGCCCCGTTCCTCATTTCCCCGCGCGCCATTCCATGTGCCGACCGCCAAGGCGGTCACCGTCCGCTGATCAGGCTGACAAAGGTCAGGGCATCGTTGTCGCCTGCGGCATCGCCATTACGGCGCTGATGAGTTTTCGCATGATTGCGCTCCTCTCCCGGGGCTGAGCCTGCCCTCGGACACGCTCGCACCGGCAGCATTCCATCTGCCTGCACAACCGCCTGTTTCTCCGGGAATGCGCGGCCACGACGGACGCACAAATCTTTCGTCGCAATGATTTCCCTCGACACGAAGTTGCGCTAGAACGCGGCCTGCAGCGCCGTGCATCTGTTCAGACGCACGAAGGCCGCGTAGCACTATTTGAAGGGCTGCATGTTTTCCCCTTGGATCGGCCAGGATCTGAGCAAACATGCAGTCAGTTTTCCCCGCGAGAAGGACTATCCATGACTGTGCGCAACCTCTTCCTTCTGCCCGGCGACGGCATCGGCCCGGAAGCCATGGCGGAAGTCCGCAAAATCATCGCCTACATGAATGCCGAGCTTGGCGCCGGCTTCGTGACGGACGAGGGCCTGGTCGGCGGTTCGGCCTATGACGCCCACGGCCAGGCGATCTCGGAGGCGGACATGGCAAAGGCGCTGGCCGCCGATGCGGTGCTGTTCGGCGCCGTCGGCGGCCCGAAGTGGGATGCGGTGCCCTATGAGGTCCGCCCGGAAGCCGGTCTGCTGCGCCTGCGCAAGGACCTCGAGCTCTTCGCCAACCTGCGGCCGGCGATCTGCTATCCGGCGCTCGCCAGCGCCTCGTCGCTGAAGCCCGAGCTCGTCGAAGGCCTCGACATCCTGATCGTGCGCGAGCTGACCGGCGGCGTCTATTTCGGCGAGCCGAAGGAGATCATCGATCTCGGCAACGGCCAGAAGCGCGGCATCGACACCCAGGTCTACGACACCTACGAGATCGAGCGCATCGCCGGCGTCGCCTTCGAGCTTGCCCGCACGCGGCAGAACCGCGTCTGCTCGATGGAGAAGCGCAACGTCATGAAGTCGGGTGTGCTGTGGAACCAGGTGGTGACCGAGACGCACAAGGCGAAATACGCCGACGTCCAGCTCGAGCACATGCTGGCGGATGCCGGCGGCATGCAGCTGGTGCGCCAGCCGAAGCAGTTCGACGTCATCGTCACCGACAATCTGTTCGGCGACATGCTGTCGGACGTGGCGGCGATGCTGACCGGCTCGCTCGGCATGCTGCCGTCGGCCTCGCTCGGCGCCCCGGATGCGGTCAGCGGCAAGCGCAAGGCGCTCTACGAGCCGGTGCATGGTTCGGCCCCGGACATCGCCGGCAAGGGCATTGCCAACCCGATCGCGATGATCGCCTCCTTCGCCATGTGCCTGCGCTACTCCTTCAACCTGGTGAAGGACGCCGACAATCTGGAGAAGGCGATCGCCAACGTGCTCGACCAGGGCATCCGCACCGGCGACATCATGGCCGAAGGTGCGAAGAAGGTCGGCACGACAGAGATGGGCGACGCCATCCTCGCCGAGTTCAAGGCGCTGTCGGCCTGATCAGCGGACGATGCCGCAGCGCGTGGCGTCGGCCCGACGCGCCACCCGACAAACAGACACCTCCGGATGCGCATCCGGAGGTGTCTTGCGTTTAGCGCCTTGAAATTGCCAAAAGATCCGACACATCGAGAGAGATGGGCCGAGAGCCAGTCAAACGCAATGACCGCAGGATTGACGAGAGATGGCGGCTGGACGGAGAGTCATGAAACGACCATTAGTGGCCACCGGATGGATCTTGCTGACGACGATCGTCCTCGTGTTCGCCCTCGTTCCGCTGGACCCGTTTCTGTCCCAAAAGGCGCAAGGCTTGCCGGCCAGCATCGTGGCCTTCAACGAAACGATCACCGACTTCGGTCGCTTCGGCTGGATGATCTATCTTTCCGCCACTGCCCTGGCCGCCGCCTTCGTCGTGCGGCGCGCGGCAAAACAGGAGCCGCTCCAGCGCAAGGCAAGCACCGCCCGCGACCTTGCCGCCTATTTCCTCCTGACGATCGGCACAGCCAGCGCGCTGGTGCACACACTGAAGATTCTCGTCGGCCGGGCCCGGCCGGAGCTCTTTACCGAACTCGGCGCCTATAGCCTGACGCCGTTTGCCAACACCAATCTCTACGAGAGTTTTCCCTCCGGCCATTCGACCGCCGCCGGCGCCTTCTTCGGCGTCTTCGCCATGCTGCTGCCGAAGCTGAGGCCGCTGTTTCTGATCCTGGCGCTAATGATCGGCGTCTCCCGCGTCATCGTCGGCGCGCACTATCCAAGCGACGTCGCTGCCGGGCTGCTGCTCGGCCTTTGGACATCGGTGATGATGGCCTTTCTCTTCGCCAAATATGATCGGCTGTTCCATCTCGGTCCAGGCGGCTGGCCGTTGCTCGGACGCAGCGACCAGGCCAAATAAAAAGCCGGCGCGGAAGGCCGCGCCGGAGTCAGGAGAGCCATGATAGCTCGGGGAAGATCTGGGCAATTCCGGGCGAAACGGGTTTTCCGCCCGGAATTGCGTGATTTCAGCCTCTAATCCATCACGTGGATGTCGCGATCCTTCGTTTCCGGCAGGAACAGCAGACCGATCACCAGCGTGATGCCTGCGAATACGATCGGGTACCAGAGGCCGTAGTAGATGTCGCCCTGGGCCGCGCTCATCGCGAAGGCCGTTGCCGGCAGCAGACCGCCAAACCAGCCATTGCCGATGTGGTAAGGCAGCGACATGCCGGTGTAGCGGATGCGGGTCGGGAAGAGTTCGACCAGCAGCGCGGCGATCGGGCCGTAGACCATCGTCACGTAGATGACGAGCACGGTCAGAACGGCGATGATCGTTGTCCAGTTGACGTTGGCGGGATCCGCCACCATCGCGAAGGTGCCGCCGCCGGCGATCGTGTAGACGGCCATTTCGGTGGCAGTGCCGACTTCATCCTTGGTCAACAGCTTGTCAGCGATCAGCTTCTCCGCCGGAACCATGGTCTTTTCGCCGCCGCGGATAGCGGCCGCATCGAGCGACAGTTCCGGGTTGGCCGCGACGAAAGCGTCGAGCTTGGTTTCCGCAACCTTGGCCGCGCCGCGAACCAGCGGATAGCCGGCCCCGTGCAGCGCCATGTTGACCTGCTTTTCAAAGGCGGCGTTCGAAGCCTTGGCCTTATCGCCGGCGGCAATCGCATCGTAGCTATTGATCGTGGTTTCCCCGACCTTGACCGTTGCGGCCGTGCCGGCGGCTGCGGTCGTAACGACGTCGTAAGGCACGGAGTTCTTGGTCAGGAACGCGGTTGCGATATCGCATGAGGTGGTGAATTTCGCCGTACCGGTCGGGTTGAACTGGAACTTGCAGTCGCCCGGTGCTGCGGTCACGGTGGCGCGGACCGTCGCCTGGGCCTGAGCGAGCGCCGGGTTACCGGCCCAGGTCAGCGCCTTGAACAGCGGGAAGTAGGTAAGCATGGCAAGCAGCAGACCGGCCATGATGATCGGCTTGCGACCGATCTTGTCGGAGAGCCAGCCGAAGAACACGAAGAAGCCGGTACCGATCAGCAGCGAGGCAGCGACCATCAGGTTGGCGGACTGGCCGTCCACCTTGAGCACGCCCGTCAGGAAGAACAACGCGTAGAACTGGCCCGAGTACCAGACGACTGCCTGACCGACGACAGCGCCGAACAGCGCCAGAAGTGCAATCTTGGCGTTCTTCCACTGACCGAAGGCTTCCGACAGCGGCGCCTTCGAGCCCTTGCCCTCTTCCTTCATCTTCTTGAAGGCGGGCGATTCGTTCATCTTCAGACGAATCCAGACCGAGACGCCGAGCAGAGCGACCGAGACCAGGAACGGAATGCGCCAGCCCCAGGCGGCAAAGGCTTCCTTGCCGACGGCAAACTGCACGAGCAGGATCACCACCAGCGACAGGAACAGGCCGAGCGTCGCCGTGGTCTGGATCCAGGAGGTGAAATAGCCGCGGCGCCCGTGCGGCGCATGTTCGGCCACATAGGTGGCGGCACCGCCATATTCACCGCCGAGCGCCAGGCCCTGCAGCATGCGCAGGGCGATGAGCAGGATCGGCGCGGTGATGCCGATCGAGGCAGCGCCGGGCAGGACGCCGACGAGGAAAGTCGACAGGCCCATGATCAGGATGGTGACGAGGAAGGTGTATTTGCGGCCGACGAGATCGCCGAGCCGACCGAAGACCAGTGCGCCGAACGGACGCACCAGGAAGCCGGCGGCGAAGGCCAGCAATGCGAAGATGTTGCGTGTCGTTTCCGGGTAGGCACTGAAGAACGTCGCGCCGATGTAGACGGCAAGCGAACCATAGAGATAGAAATCGTACCATTCGAATACGGTACCGAGAGACGAGGCGAAGATGACCTTCTTCTCCTCGCCGGTCATCGGACGGGTTCTTACATCGTCCGCTGTCGCGACATTTGCCATTTCGTTTATCCTCCACTCCAAAACAGTTGTTGGAGCGCCCATTGGCTGGTCCGGCATTCCTCCCTTGAATGTCCAGACGTGGTGCGCCTGATCCCGAGGATGTCAGAAAAGCGCCGCCGCAGGCAGAGATGCTTTCGGCTTATGACTTTCGTCTAATGCGGCGATCGACCGCGGAGGGTCCGGCAAAGACGCCGTAGCGCCGCCATGTCTTGACTCTTCCCCAAAACCGCGTAAGAGCAGCGTCGAACGAGGAAATCACCACCATGCGACCGATCGGTCCAGCCATTGCTGCTTTGATCCTGCCGGCTCTTGCCGCGGGGCAGGATGTCGATTTTTCGTTCGCTTGCAAAACAACGGCCAAAACGACGACGAAAACCGTCTGACGTCTCTGGCCCTCCGCTCTCTCCCCGGTAAGGCCGGGGACCGGAACCTTCGCGGCAGCGCGCGCAGTTCCCCCTCCACCCGATGAGGAGAGACAGAAAGAGAGCTTAGATCATGGGTTTCAAGATTGCAGTTGCAGGCGCCACCGGCAATGTCGGCCGGGAGATGCTGAACATCCTTTCCGAACGCGGCTTTCCCGCGGATGAAGTGGTCGCCCTCGCTTCCGCCCGCTCCCAGGGCACGGAAGTTTCCTTTGGCGACAAGACCCTCAAGGTCAAGAACCTCGAAAATTACGATTTCTCCGATACCGATATCTGCCTGATGTCGGCCGGCGGCGCGGTTTCGCTCAAGTATTCGCCGAAGATCGGCCAGCAGGGCTGCGTCGTCATCGACAATTCTTCGGCCTGGCGCTACGACGCCGAAGTGCCGCTGATCGTTCCGGAAGTAAACCCGGACGCGGTCTCGCTCTTCACCAAGAAGAACATCATCGCCAACCCGAATTGCTCGACCGCACAGCTCGTCGTCGCGCTGAAGCCGTTGCACGACCACGCCAAGATCAAGCGCGTCGTCGTCTCGACCTACCAGTCGGTTTCCGGTGCCGGCAAGGAGGGCATGGATGAGCTCTTCAACCAGACCCGCGCGGTCTTCGTTGCCGACCCGATCGAATCGAAGAAGTTCACCAAGCGCATCGCCTTCAACGTCATCCCGCACATCGACGTGTTCATGGAAGACGGCTACACGAAGGAAGAGTGGAAGGTCTTGGCTGAAACCAAGAAGATGCTCGATCCGAAGATCAAGGTGACCTGCACCGCCGTGCGCGTTCCCGTGTTCATCGGCCATTCGGAATCGGTCAACATCGAATTCGAAAACGAGATCACCGCCGATGAAGCGCGCGATATCCTGCGTGAGGCACCGGGTTGCCTGGTCGTCGACAAGCATGAAAACGGCGGCTACGTCACCCCTTACGAATGCGCCGGCGAAGATGCGACCTACATCTCGCGCATCCGCGAAGACGCGACGGTCGAAAACGGCCTCAACCTGTGGGTCGTCTCCGACAACCTGCGCAAGGGCGCCGCACTGAACGCGATCCAGATCGCCGAGCTCCTGGTCAACCGTGGCCTCATCAAGCCGCGCAAGCAGGCAGCCTGAAACAGGCAGTAGAGCAGTTCTTCCCGCCGAGCCCATCCGGGCTTGGCGGGTTTCCCGTTTCACGGGCCATGGGCCGTGTCGCCCCGGATTCACGTGAAACGACGATAAAGTTACCCGCCGCTCCCGGCAGGTGACACCGCCGGCGAAGGCTGGCATTTTTTGAAAGCAACGAGATTCGGGCTATGACGGGGTATTTCATGCACAGGGCAAAGTGCGTAGCAGTGGGGCTTGCTGCCCTGATTTCGACTGCAATTTTTCCGGCGGTGGCATCTGCCGCCCAATGCGGCAATGACGGAAGCGGCTTTGCTGCCTGGGTGCAGAACTTCAAGCAGGAAGCCTCCGGCAACGGGATCAGCCCTGCGGTCCTCGATCGCGCCCTCTCGAGCGTCTCCTACAACAAGGCCACGATCCGCGCCGACCGTGGCCAGAAGAGCTTCAAGCTGTCACTTGACCAATTCATGCAGAAGCGCGGTGGCCAGGCGATCATTTCCCGCGGCAAGAAGATGAAACAGCAGAACGCCGCGCTGTTCACCAGCATCGAGCAGCGTTTCGGCGTCCCGGCCGGCCCGCTGATCGCCATCTGGGGCATGGAGACCGGCTTCGGTGGCTTCATGGGCAAGGAGCATACGCTTTCGGCCGTGTCGACGCTTGCCTATGACTGCCGCCGCTCGGACTACTTCACCGATCAGCTCTATGCGGCGCTGCGGCTCGTGCAGCGCGGCGACCTGAGCCCGGATGCGCGCGGTGCTGCCCACGGCGAGATCGGCCAGACCCAGTTCCTGCCGGCCAACGTCTTGAAGTATGGCGTCGATGGCGATGGCAATGGCCACATCGACATGGTGCGCTCCAAGGCCGACGCGCTGGCTTCGACCGCCAACTTCCTGCGCGGCCACGGCTGGCAGCCGGGTGCAGGCTATCAGCCCGGCCAGGCGAACTTCGGTGCGATCCAAGGCTGGAACGCGGCAAGCGTCTACCAGCAGGCAATCGCCATCATCGGCGCGGAGATCGACGGCCTCTGATCTTTGGGATGTCCGACCTTTTCTGAGATAGTCTCAAGCCCGGTTCGATGGACCGGGCTTTTTGCTGGCTACATGCCCGGGCGGGAGAAGTCGCCGGTCGCCGGGTCCATCACCCAGAGCTCGCCGGTCGAGATGTCGAACCAGGCGCCATGCAGGTGAAGCTTGCCCTTGGCCTCGAGGATCTGAACGCAGGGGAAAGTGCGCAGGTTGGCAAGCGAGTTGCGGATCGAGACCCGCTCGAGCGCACGCTGGCGCTCCGCCTGGGTCATGATGTCGTTGCTCTGGATCTGCTCGGCTGCCGGCTTCAGGAGGTGCATCCAGCGACCGATGAAATCACCGGGCGACAAGGGCTCGGCATCCGGATCGAGGGCCGCCTTGATGCCGCCGCAGCGGCCATGCCCCATCACGACGATATCGCTGACGCGCAGCGACTGCACAGCGAACTCCAGGGCGGCCGACGTCGAGTGATAGTGACCGTCGGGCTCATAGGGCGGCATGAGATTGGCGACGTTGCGCACGACGAAGAGTTCACCCGGGCCGCTGTCGAAGATCGTTTCCGGCGCCGCACGCGAATCGCAACAGGCAACGACCATCGTCTTCGGCTTCTGGCCGGTTTCCGCGAGCACCTTGTAGCGTTTCTGCTGCTCGTTGAAGCGGCCATTCATGAAGTTGCGGTAGCCGTTCAGAAGGTGATCCGGAAAACGCTGCTGCTGCTTGTCCATCGGTTTCTCCGCTGCTGCTTCGAGCCAGACGCGGGCCTTCGCCCGCATCACGCTCCAAGTCATGAAAATCATCATGATCTAAAGTTCAATCCACGATGTCTTCCAGGCATCGTCGATGAACAGCTTCTTCTATTTTCGCCGTATCTGATTCGGATGTACCAGCCGGCGCATCTGCACCATCGCCATCGGCGTCGAAAGGCTCGAGGCGTCCTGCTCGATCGTCAGTTCATCGGCACCGCGCTTGACGCTGCGCGCGATGATCTCGAACACGCTCGCAGTCGCCATCTGCAGTGCGCGCTCTTCTGAAAGTCCTTCGAGAAGTCGCGCCAGGAACACGGCAGTCAGCAAGTCGCCTGTGCCATTCGGCGGGTTCTCGACGAGCCGATGCTCGGCAAGCAGCGCATGATTGCCCGAAAGGAACAGGTTGCCCGTACCGCCGCTCATCATCGGCACTGCCGAGGTCACCAGCACGCGGGCCGGGCCGAGGCCGAGAGCGGCATCGAGGATCGCCGTATTCGTTTCCAGCGTGGCGCCGGAGAGCCAGGCAAGCTCGAAGCGGTTCGGTGTCGCCAGATTGGCAAGCGGCAGCAGCCGGTCGCGAATGGCCGTCGCGGTCGCCTCCGGAACATAGAGCCCGCCGGCATCGCCGATGACGGGATCGCAGGCATAGATGAGTTTGGGATTGCGCTCTCTGAGAGCTGCCACCAGTCGCGCGACACCCTCGGCCTGGCCGGCCGAGCCGAGATAGCCCGAAAGCACGGCGCGCACCTCGCCCACCCAGGGCGCGGCAATGAGATTGTCGATCACCGACTGGAAATCCGCATCCGCAATGGTGACGCGCGTCGAGCGCCCGTGCCCGGGATGCCAGGGAAGAATGACCGTCGGCAGAGCCCAGACCGGATGCCCCAGCGTCTCCAGCGCGAAGACTGCGGCCCGGTTGCCGACCTTGCCACGTACGACATGGCTCGAGATGACGATGACGGCGCCGGGCAGGGAGGGCATTTCGGGCATCGACGAGTCCAATCCTTCAGTCTAGAACTCTGATCACCCGACTGTCACCGCCCTGTCAACAGCCGATGGCAAATAGGTCCCGCAGAAGCCGCTGGCGTTTTCGTGCTTTTTCATCGATTTTCGAGCAATTTTCGCGAAATTGCCTTCGATTTAAATGGATTTAAGCTGTTTTCACGTGAAATTCTCCGATTTTGGGCTCGATTTTGCCGAAATCGGCGTAAAAAGCGGTCGCCATTAGCCATGGTTCTGATAGGGTTTGGCCTATCATGAGTGGGAGAGACTTCATGGGCGTGAAATACAATCCGAAGCGGGACAGACACATCGACGCAGCAAAGGCGGCCGCCATCAAACTGGGCGTCGACGGGCTGGCGCCGGAAATCCTCTTCGGTGGGGCCAGCAACGACGACCTCGATCTCTATTCGGCGGACATGCTGGCGCTGACTGCAGCCCATGCGCACCGTGAGCTCGCCCGCTGGGATGGCGGCAAGCCACAGGTTTCGGTGGAGAGCGTCGCCGGCGTCGCACCTGGCGGCACCGAGGTTTCGATCATCGCGATCACCGAACGCAACATGCCGTTCCTCTATGATTCGATCATGGGGGAGATCACCAGCACCCACCGCGACATTCACCTCGCGATCCATCCCATCCTGGTTCAGGAACCGGGCAAGCCGGCGAAGCTCTTCGATCCGGACGAGGCAAGCGATCCGGCACACCGCGTCAGCCACATCCAGATCCATCTGACCAAGCTGGCACCCGTCGAGGCCGAACACCTCAGCAACCGCATTCGCGACGTGCTGGAGCAGGTGCATCAGACCGTGCACGACTGGCCGGCGATGACGGCGCTGCTCGACCAGGCCATGCAGGAACTCGAGGCCTACAACGCGTCGCGCAAGAAGAGCGACCGTGACGAGGCGCTCGCCTTCCTTCGCTGGCTGCGCGACAACAACTTCACCTTCCTCGGCATGCGCGAGTACACCTATTCGGGCAAGGGCGAGAAGGCAGCCGTCGAACGCGGCAAGGGCAGGGGCCTCGGCATTCTTTCCAACCCGGACGTACGCGTCCTGCGCCAGGGCAAGGACGCGGTGCTGACCACGCCGGAAATCCTCGCCTTCCTTGATGGCCCGGATTTCCTGATTGTCACCAAGGCCAACGTCAAGTCGGTCGTGCATCGCCGCGCCTATATGGACTATGTCGGCGTCAAGCGTTTCGATGCCGACGGCAATGTCACCGGGGAATTGCGCATCGTCGGCCTGTTCACCTCCACGGCCTACACCCGCCAGGCATCCGAGATCCCGCTGCTGCGCCACAAGATCGAGAAGATCGTCGATCACTTCGGCTACGACCCGCAGAGCCATTCCGGCAAGATGCTGGCAAACACGCTGGAGTCCTATCCGCGTGACGACCTGTTCCAGATCGATGTCGGCCTGCTTGCCGCCTTCTGCGAGCAGATCAACGAGCTCGGCGACCGGCCGCGCATCCGCGTGCTGCCGCGCATCGACCATTTCGACCGTTTCGTCTCGGTCATCGTCTTCGTGCCGCGCGAACAGTATGATTCGGACGTTCGCGAGAAGATCGGCGACTACCTGAAGACGGTCTATGACGGCCGCGTCTCGGCTTACTACCCGGCCTTCCCGGAAGGCGGCCTGGCCCGCGTCCACTTCATCATCGGCCGTTCCGCCGGCAAGACCCCACGCATTCCGCAGGCCAAGCTCGAGGAAGCTGTCCGCGAAATCGTGACGCGCTGGATCGACCGGTTCGATCTGCTCGCCCGCAAGGACGGCATCGAACTCAATGTCGACGAAGCCTATCAGTCATTCTTCACCCCGGCGGAAGCCTATGCCGACCTCGCGGATATCGCCGCCTGCAAGATGGAAGACCCGATCCGGATCTCCTTCTATCACTACCCGCGCGCCGTCACGCGCGCCGATACGGCAGAGCTGAAGATCTTCCATGCCGGCGAGCCCGTATCGTTGTCGCGCCGCGTGCCGCTGCTCGAAAACCTCGGCTTCCGGGTGATCAGCGAGCAGACCTACGATATCGGCGTCAAGGTCCATGGCGAAGACGAGCGCAAGGTCGTGCTGCACGACATGGAGCTGATCCACCGCGACGGGCACACGCTGAACCTCGACAAGACGGGCCCGGCTCTGGAGGAGGCGTTCCTCGCCGCCTGGAACGGCACGATCGAGGACGACAACTTCAACCGGCTGATCCTGCTTGCGGGCCTCAATGCCCGCGAAGTCACGGTGCTGCGCGCCTATGCCCGCTATCTGCGCCAGGCCGGCATCACCTATTCGCAGGGCTATATCGCCGACACGCTGAACAAGTATCCGGCGATCGCCGCCGAGATCTTCAAGCTGTTCGTGACCCGCATGGATCCGAAGCTCGAGGAAAAGCCGCGTGCCAAGAAGTGCAGCGCCCTGGTTTCCGCGATCGAAGACGCGCTGTCAGCCGTTCCGAGCCTCGACGAAGACCGCATCCTGCGCCGCTACGTCAACGCGATCGAAGCGACGCTCAGGACCAACTACTTCCAGCATGACGCAGAGGGCAAGCCGCGCGCGGTTCTCGCCTTCAAGCTCGATCCGAAGCAGCTCGACGGCCTGCCGGAACCGCGTCCGTTCCGCGAAATCTTCGTCTACGGCACCGAGGTCGAGGGCGTGCACTTACGCTTCGGCAAGGTCGCTCGTGGCGGCCTGCGCTGGTCGGACCGCGCTCAGGACTACCGCACGGAAGTGCTTGGCCTCGTCAAGGCGCAGCAGGTCAAGAACGCCGTCATCGTGCCGGTTGGCGCCAAGGGCGGCTTCTACCCGAAGCAGCTCCCGGTCGGCGGCACCCGTGACGAGGTCTTCAAGGCCGGTACCGAGGCCTACAAGACCTATATCCGCACTCTGCTCTCGGTGACCGACAACATCGTCGGCCAGGATATCGTGCCGCCGGCCGATACGCTGCGCCGCGACGGCGACGACCCGTATTTCGTCGTTGCCGCCGACAAGGGCACGGCAACCTTCTCCGACACCGCCAACGGCCTTGCGCAGGAAGCGGGCTTCTGGCTCGACGACGCCTTCGCCTCCGGCGGTTCCGCCGGCTACGACCACAAGAAGATGGGCATCACCGCCCGCGGCGCCTGGGAGACCGTCAAGCGGCACTTCCGCGAGATGGACATCGACATCCAGACGACGCCCTTCACCGTCGCCGGTGTCGGCGACATGTCGGGCGACGTCTTCGGCAACGGCATGCTGCTCTCGGAGAAGATCCGCCTGATCGCGGCCTTCGACCACCGCGACATCTTCATCGATCCGTCGCCGGATATCGAAGCCTCCTTTGCCGAGCGCAAACGCATGTTCGCCCTGCCGCGTTCGAGCTGGCAGGACTATGACCGCAAGACCCTTTCCGAGGGCGCGATGATCATCTCGCGTGCCGAGAAATCGGTGACGCTGACGCCGCAGGCGATGGCGGCCATCGGCCTCGACAAGCAGAAGGCGACCCCCTTCGAGATCATGAACGCGATCCTGAAGAGCCAGGTCGACCTGCTCTGGTTCGGCGGCATCGGCACCTATGTGCGCGGCAGCAACGAAACGGATGCGGAAGTCGGCGACCGTGCCAACGATGCCATCCGCGTGACGGCCGAAGAGGTCCGCGCCCGCGTCATCGGCGAGGGTGCCAACCTCGGCGTTACCCAGAAGGGCCGCATCGGCTTCGGCCTCAATGGCGGCCGCTGCAATTCGGATGCCATCGACAACTCGGCGGGCGTCAACTCCTCGGACGTCGAGGTCAACATCAAGATCGCGCTTGCTTCCGCCATGCGCGACGGTCGCCTGACCCGTGCGAAGCGCAACACGCTGCTTGCCTCGATGACCGAGGAAGTGGGCCATCTGGTGCTGCGCAACAACTACGAGCAATCGCTGGCGATCTCGCTGACCGCGATGCAGGGCCTCGGCAACCGCACGGCGCTTGGCCGGCTCATGACGCGCCTCGAGGCCGACGGCCATCTCAACCGCAAGGTCGAGACGCTGCCGACCGACCAGGCGATGACCGAGCGCTACCAGGCGGGCAAGCCGCTGACCCGCGCGGAAATCGGCGTGCTGCTGTCCTACTCCAAGCTCGTTCTCTTCGATGAGCTGATTGCGAGCGAACTGCCTGACGATCCGTACTTCACGGCGACGCTGGAGCGCTACTTCCCGGCGAAGATGCGCAAGGCCTATGCGGGCGACATCCGCGGGCATCGCCTGCGCCGCGAAATCATCGCGACGATCCTCGCCAATGAGGTGATCAACCGTGGCGGTCCCGCCTTCGTCTCGACCCTGACGGACGCCACCGGCTTCCTCTCGGCCGATGTCGTCAAGGCCGCAGTGCTGGCACTCGACGGCTTCGACCTGCCGCGCATCTATGACGAGATCGACGCGCTCGACAACAAGATCGGCGGCGGCCTGCAGAACATCCTCTACCAGGAAGTCGGCCGCATCTTCACGCTCGTCACCGAGCGGGCGTTGCGTACCCATGCGGCGACCGGCTCCGTCTCCGAGGCCGTATCGCGCCTGCGTGACGGCCTGCAGAAGCTGCGCGCCACGATGCGCACCGCGGTTTCCGGCGAGAGTGCCGAAGAAGCACGGCTGAAGACGGCGGCCTTCGTCGAGGGCGGCGTACCGGCCAAGCTCGCCGAGGAAATCTCGGAACTGACGCTGATGACGCTCGTGCCGGAGATCATGCAGATTGCCGCTGAAACCGGCGAGACGCTGAGCCGCACGGCGCAGAGCTACTTCGCCGTCACCGATACGCTTCGGATCAACCGGCTGCTGGCGGCCTCCGATCGCGTTCCGGCAACGGAGCAGTTCGAGGCCATGGCTCTGTCGCGGGCCGTCTCCGATATCGCCGCGGCACGGCGGGAGATCACAGCAGCAGCGCTGCGCGAGCAGAAGAAGGAACGCAATCCGGTTGCCGCCTGGGAGGAGAGCGCGCGTGTCCGTGTCGCCCAGGCGACCGGCCAGCTGCAGCTCCTGACCGAGAAGGGCGAAACGACGCTCGCCAAGATCACGGTTGCTGCAGGCCTCCTCAACGACCTGGCGCGCGGAAGGGCGCAGTGAGACGGTTCGTCCCGTCTTGATCGGCACGGATCGGATCGGACCGGTCCGCCTGAACAGGACGAATGGGGGCGTGGGCAGTTTTTTCGCCCGGATCCCGCTCTGGACCTTTTGGAATCGGTCCGATTGAAGATAGGCTGCGCCGCGCGTTCCAGGGACGCGCGGCGCAGTCGTTTCGGGAGGGGGACCTTGCAGATTTTGGCCGAGAGGACGGAAGAACAGCCGCGGACATCGCGCGCAGGCATCGCCGGCTGGATGCTGTTCGACTGGGCGGCGCAACCCTTCTTCACCGTCGTCACCACCTTCATCTTCGGCCCCTACTTCGTCTCCCGATTGACCGAGGATCACGCCGTCGGCCAGGCGATGTGGGGCTACACGCTGACCGTTTCCGGCATCATCATCGCGGTCCTTTCGCCAGTGCTGGGTGCCATCGCGGACGCGACCGGCCCGCGAAAGCCCTGGATCGCCTTCTTCGCCGTCATCAAGATGACATCGCTGGCTATGCTCTGGTTTGCGGCCCCGGGCTCTCCGATCCTCTACCCGGCGATCTTCATGGTGCTCGCGACCGTCGCGGCCGAATTCTCGATCGTCTTCAACGATTCGATGATGACCCGGCTGGTCGACGAGAAGGATGTCGGCCGCATCTCCAACATCGCCTGGGGTCTCGGCTATCTCGGCGGCATGATCGTGCTGATCGCCGTCGTCGCATTGCTTGCCGGCAACCCCGAAACCGGCAAGACGGCAGCCGGCATCGATCCCTTGTTCGGGCTGGATCCGGCAACGGGGGAGGACGCGCGCATCACCGGACCGATTTCAGCACTTTGGTATTTCGTCTTCATCCTGCCGATGTTCCTGTTCACGCCTGATGCGACCAAGGCGACCATGTCGCTCGGCAAGGCGACCGTGACCGGCCTCAGAGAGCTCAAAGGCACGCTCGGCGAACTCAGGGATAGAGCCGGCATTCTGCGCTTCCTGATCGCGCGCATGATCTTCCAGGACGGCGTCAACGGCCTTCTGGCACTCGGCGGCACCTTCGCCGCGGCCATGTTCGGCTGGCGGACGCTGGAACTCGGCATCTACGGCATCATTCTCAACGTCGTCGCCATCGGCGGCTGTCTCTATGCAAGCAGGCTCGATGCCCGGCTCGGTTCCAAGGCCATCGTCACCGCCAGCCTCATCTGCCTTATCGTTGCGACGATAGGCATCGTCTCGACCGGGCCCGGCTTCACCGCCTTTGGCTTGATACCGCTATCGACAGACGACTCCGGTGCGCTCTTCGGCACCGCCGCCGAGAAAGCCTACATCCTCTACGGACTGCTGGTCGGCATCGCCTTCGGTCCGGTACAGGCCTCCTCACGCTCCTATCTCGCCCGCAGCGTCAGCCCGGACGAGGCAGGCCGCTACTTCGGCCTCTATGCGCTCTCCGGCCGCGCCACCTCATTCCTCGCCCCGGCGGCGGTTGCCACGATCACGCTTGCCACCGGCTCGGCCCGCACCGGCATGATGGCGCTCATCGTCTTCCTTGCGGTCGGTTTCCTGATCCTGCTGCGCACGCCGTATCCGGCCGACACCAGACACAAGAAGGCCGCCGAGTCCTGGGGACGCGACGGCCTCTGACTGTTGATCTACAGGCAAACTCCGGGACATGCGTCGAACGCTATCCCGGTGTCGTCTCAGTGACGGAAGTGGCGCATGCCGGTGAAGACCATGGCGACGCCATGTTCGTCGGCAGCGGCAATCACCTCTTCGTCACGCATCGAACCACCCGGCTGGATGACGGCGGTTGCACCCGCGGCGATCGCCGAAAGCAGACCGTCGGCAAAGGGCAGGAAGGCTTCGGAGGCGACAGCGGAGCCCTTGGTGAGCGGCGTGGCCAGGCCCAGGGCCTTGGCCGCTTCCTCGGCCTTGATTGCCGCGATGCGAGCGGAATCGACGCGGCTCATCTGGCCGGCGCCGATGCCGGCGGTCTGGCCATCCTTCGCATAGACGATCGCGTTCGACTTGACGTGCTTCGCCACCTTGAAGGCGAACTTCATGTCCTCGAGTTCCTGAGCGGTCGGTGCACGCTTGGTCACGACCTTGAGCTCGAGATCTTCGACCATGCCGTTGTCACGCGTCTGCACCAAAAGGCCGCCCGAGACGGTTTTGGCCGCAAGGCCCGGAATGCGCGGGTCCGGCAGGCCGCCGGTCGAAAGCAGGCGCAGGTTCGGCTTGCGGGCGATCACGGCCTTGGCCGCGTCACTCACGGACGGAGCGATGATCACTTCGGTGAACAGCTTGACGATTTCTTCCGCCGTCTCCGCATCGAGTTCCTGGTTGAGCGCGATGATACCGCCGAAAGCCGAGGTGGAATCGCAGGCAAGCGCCCGGCGATAGGCTTCGGCAAGCGTCGGCGCGGTGGCGACGCCGCACGGATTGGCATGCTTGATGATGGCGCAGGCCGGCGCCTTCTCCGGCAGGAATTCGCCGACGAGTTCGAAGGCGGCATCCGTATCGTTGATGTTGTTGTAGGAAAGCTGCTTGCCCTGCAGCAGCGTCGCGGTGGCGACGCCCGGGCGGTTCTCGCCGGTGAGGTAGAAGCCCGCCTTCTGATGCGGGTTCTCCCCGTAACGCATTTCTTCCTTCAGCACGCCGCCGATGACGCGGTGGCGCGGCATCGCCGTATCCAGCGCCTCGGCAAACCAGTTGGAGATAGCCGCATCGTAAGCCGCAGTGCGGGCATAGGCCTTGGCCGCCATCTTCTGGCGGAACGCATAGGTCGTCTTGCCCGCGTCAAGCTCTTCGAGCAGCAGCGGATAGTCAGCCGGATCCGTGACGATCGTCACATAGGCATGGTTCTTGGCCGAGGCGCGGATCATTGCCGGGCCGCCGATGTCGATGTTCTCGACGGTGGTCGGATAGTCGCCGCCCTTGGCCCGGACTTCTTCGAAGGGATAGAGGTTGATGATCGCGAGGTCGATCGCGGTGATGCCGTGCGTGGACATGGCGGCGACGTGTTCGGCATCGTCCCGGATTGCCAGCAGGCCGCCATGCACGCCCGGATGCAGGGTCTTCACCCGGCCATCCATGACTTCGGGAAAACCGGTCAGTTCGGAAACGTCACTCACCGGCAGGCCGGCTTCCGAGAGTGTTTTGTGCGTGCCGCCGGTCGATACGAGCCGGATCCCCTTCTCGTGAAGGGAACGCGCCAGATCGACGACGCCGGTCTTGTCGGAGACGGAGAGGAGGGCGGTGCGGACCGTAACCTCGTTCGGGGCGGGGATTTTCTTGGAGGCGACAGCCATCAACCATGCTCCTTTGGCGGCGCCGGACGCCCGGGAGGATGCTCCGGCGGTTGGGATGGCTGCCCGTTAGCATAGCTTGCCGGTCGAAGAAACCTCCACGAGGCGGCAGCGCTAAAATAAGCACCTCAATTCGCGCGCGAGAAGGTCCACTGGATCTCCGGCTGGCGGCCGACGGCGAAGGTTACGGTCAGTTGCGACGACGCGCGGATGCCGGAAGGATCGGCAAAGAAGATATCCTCTTCGACGGCGAGCTCTCCGTCCTGGCAGGCAAAGAGCCAGATCTCGCCATCCGGCGCGGTCAGAAAGACCTCGCGTGCATTGTTCTGGCGGATGCCGACCGCCGGATGAATATGGAAGCGGGCGACCGCGGTGGCCGTATCGCCTTCGTCCGGATCACTGCCGTCGGCGCGCGACAGCCGGTCGCGACCGCGGATCATGCGGCCACCGTTCAGGACGCCGATGTCACGCTCGTGCACCAGGCCGAAGGCGGCAAGATAACCGTCATGACTTGCCGTCACCGACTCCAGCCGACCCGGCTCGTCCTTGCGCGCCACCGCAACCTTGGAAACGCCTGTCGTCATGATCGGTCCGAGAAAGCGCGACTGCGAGAAGCGTGACGAGGACGTGTCGTTGACGGTCACCGTCGAATGCGCCGCGGTCGTGCGCGACATCTGCCTGAAACGATCGCCGGCAAATTTCGGTGCGCCCGAATTGACGACGAAGCGCGTCTTGCCCGAGGACATTTCGAAGGACAGGCAGCCGGCATGGGCGCTGCGCGAAAGATCGACGGACAGCGGCCGGCCGGTATCCATGATGACGACGGTGTTCTCGATCGCCAGACGCTCGTAATGCGCATGGGGCAGAGACCGGAACGGGTCGCCTGCCGTCTCGTCGTAACGCAGCACGGAGGCCAGTTCATGTGCCAGGACCGAGGTTGCACCGTTGAACAGCGCGAGCTCCCCTCCCTGATGCCGGAAGAAGCGCAGAGCCGGATACATCCGATCGATGCAGGGGATCAGCCGCGACGGCACGTCATGGCCGAGATTGACGTAGGTCTGCCGGAGCGGCAGCAGATCGAGCAACAGTTCGAGCCCGGCCCGCGGGCTGCGCGAGCAATGGCTGCCATCCGGCAGGATCTGGCGGTCGAGTTCGAGGTCGAGATGGCGCGAGGCCTTGCGAATGGCGCTCGGCGAAGCCGGCATGGCGACCGACGCCATGGCAAGCGCAAGCCGCACCCGAAGCCGCGCCTCGCCGTCGCGCACCGTATCGGCGATATGGCGAAGATAACGCACCTGAAGCGCGAGGCTCTTCAGGAAACGGCGATAGAAACCGTGTTCGGCGTTGCGCAGAACCACAGGCGAGTGAGAAAGCCAGGCAATGATGCGCTGGGCGATGATATCAGGATCCCAGGCGATGCCGCCGAGATCGCGGCCATGGGTGGCGATCCAATCGTCGACGATCTGGCGCAAGCGCACGTAGCCGGCGTCCTCGCGGATCGCACGCAGATGTCTCAGCCAGCCGAAGGAGTGGAGACGCGCCGCAAACTCGCGCGACGGAAGATCGATCTCGAACGGCGACTCGCCTTCCGTATCGAGGACGCGGCCGGCAAGCGGGAAACGCCCAGCGAGGATTTCCTCGGCGACAAAGGGATCGACGGCTCTGAGATCGGTCGGCGCGACGATCAGGCGGTTCGGCGTCGTGCCGGTGAAACGCAGGGTGGAGACACGGCCGATCGACAGCCGGCGCGACACGCGGCGCCAGCCTTCACGCACATACAGGTAAGAAAGCCTCCGCCTGCCGGAAAACAACCTCAACGCCGCCGGTTTCCTCATTACTGGCACGACCGCTCAAACATCTGAACGGGCGATGGTCTCGCGCCAGCCGCCGCATGGTGCCAGAGAGACCGTTAAACTTTTATCAATCTTGCCATCTTTGATAGGCCCCTGGCGCGAAAGCGTCAAATGACACGGCAAGACAGGGCCTTGAGCCCATCCTGACCGGCCTGACCGCGGGCCAGCGGTGCTATTTGCGGCGAATCACTGCCGCGTAGAAGCCATCGAGGCCGCCGGCAAAGGGCGCATCGAGCGGCAGCATGGCCGGCGTAGTGCGCATCTCACCAAGCGGCGTGATTGCGTCCTCCAGCCCCGGCCAATCCGCGCGGGAGATCGCAACCCGCTCATAGACGGCGCCCGAACCGACCACCCGCTGGACGACCTCTTCGCCTTCGAGCGGATCGAGGGAGCAATTGGAGAAGACGACGATGCCGCCGGGCTTGACCACGGTGAGCGCGTGGCGGAGCAACCGCTCCTGCAAGGCGGCGAGCTTCGCGATATCTTCCGGGCCCTTGGTCCACAGCACGTCGGGGTGACGACGGGTCGTGCCGGTGGACGAGCAGGGCGCGTCGAGCAAGGCCGCATCGAACAGCGTTTCCGGCTGGAAGTCGGCCATGTTGACTTCCTTCGTCTCCGCCTCCAGGCCGAGCCGCTTCAGGTTGCTCTTCAGCCGGCGCAAGCGGCTGCCGGACTGATCAAGCGCCGTCACTTCGGCGCCGGCGAGGATGAGTTGAGCGGTCTTGCCGCCCGGTGCGGCACAGAGATCGACGACCCGCTTGCCGCTAAGGTCACCGAACAGCCGCGCGGGGATCGATGCGGCGGCATCCTGAACCCACCAGGCGCCCTCTTCGAATCCGGCTAAGGAAGGGATGGCGCCGGAGAATGCGCCGAGACGAACCGAGCCCGTCGGCAACACAGTGCCGCCGAGGCGCTCGGCCCAGCTTGCCGGTTCCGATTTGACCGACAGATCGATTGCCGCCGGTGTGAGCTGTGCTTCGGCGATCTGTTGGGCTGGTCCAGCCCCATAGCGGGCAACTAGGCGCTCAAAGAACCAGTCCGGCATCGCCGGCACATCCCGCATGCTTTCGAGAATGGCATCCTTCTCACGCGACAGCCGCCGAAGAACCGCATTCACGAGATTGGCGAAACGCCGATTGCGCGGATCCGCCTGCGCCTGCTCGACGGCGAGGTCGACGGCGGAATGATCGGGTACATCGAGATAGAGGATCTGCGCTGCCGCCACGGCAAGCACGTGCTCGAGCGCGCGTGCGCCCTCCGGCAAAGGCGTCTGCAGCAGCGAATCGATGGCGGCCTGGATGCGTGGCAGATGGCGAAGTGCGGAGTTCAGGATTGCCCGAACGAGCGCGCGATCGGCCTCGTTGAGCTCGCGGTAGGCCGGATTGCCGTGCTCGCTGTCGAGCATCCCGTCAAGCGAGGTCTTGCGGTCGATGACCGCGGCCAGAATTTTTGCGGCGGCCTGCCGTGCCCTGAGACCCGGTTTTTCCGGGCCGCGCGGAGCGGCGGGCTTCTTCGATTTTGCCGCGGCGCCGTTTCCGTGTGATCGTTTCGGACGTGAATCGTTTTTGTTTTCTGCGGACATCAGGACCAGGGACCTTTGGGCGGTTCGGAACCACCGCGACCCCAACCGGTAGGAGGCACAGAGCGCGATTTGCGCACGGGATTATCAGCACGAACCGGCGGCGTCGAGCCCGAAGACATTTCCTGGGCCATCTGCTGCAGAGCCGCAATCCGGTTTTCCGTGTTCGGATGGGTCGAGAACAGATTGTCCATGCGCTCGCCGGAGAGCGGGTTGATGATGAACATATGCGCCGTGGCCGGATTGCGCTCGGCCTCGTCATTGTGAATCCGATGGGCAGCGCCGGCGATCTTCTCCAGGGCGGAGGCCAGCGCCATGGGCTTGCCGCAGATCTCGGCGCCGCGCCGGTCTGCGGAGTATTCACGGGTGCGGCTGATCGCCATCTGCACCAGCATCGCCGCCAGCGGTGCCACGATGATGGCGACCAGCGTGCCGATGAAACCCAGCGGGTTGTTGTTTTCGCGGTTGCCACTGAAGAAGAAGGCAAAGTTGCCGAGCATCGAGATCGCACCCGCAAGCGTCGCCGTCAGCGTCATCGTGAGGGTGTCGCGATTTTGGACGTGCGCCAGTTCATGCGCCATCACGCCCGCGACTTCATCATAGCTCAGCGCATGCAGCAGGCCGGTCGAGGCGGCAACCGCGGCATTTTCCGGGTTGCGACCGGTGGCGAACGCATTCGGCTGCGGGTTGTCGATGACATAGACGCGCGGCATCGGCAGCCCGGCATTTCGCGCGAGATCACGGACGATGCCGTAATATTCCGGTGCGCTGCGTTCATCGACTTCCTGGGCGCGATACATGCGCAGCACCATCTTGTCGGAGTTCCAGTAGGAGAAGAAGTTCATGCCCGCAGCGATGACGAAGGCGATCATCATGCCGCCACGTCCACCGATGGCGAGGCCCACCGCCATAAACAGGGCGGTCATGACTGCAAGCAGCATGGCGGTGCGGACAAGGTTCATCAAAGTCTCCGGATCGTCGATGTTTCACGTGAATCAGGGTTCCCGTTCTGGGAATGGCATCCTATATGATGGGTGCAAATGCCCCGTTCTTCAATATTGATGCTCGAATCCGGATACGTTCAGATGCAGAACGACAATGACAATGCTCCCGATCGTCCGAAGCGACCACTGCCGCCTGCAGCCATACGCGCACTGAAGGAAGCCGAAGAGCGACGTCGGGCGGAGGTCACGAAGGAATTGCCGCCGGAAATCGGCGGGCGCGGCGGTGAAGATCCTGCCCGCTACGGCGACTGGGAGATCAAGGGGCGGGCGATCGATTTCTGAATTTGAGACTGCAAGCTGTCAGTCGTTGGTCGCGATCTGAATCCGGCTCACGACACCGCACTTCACTTGCGAAGCTTGTTTGTTTCGATCGAAACGGCCGCTGCCCACCCCAACGGGATGGACAGCGGCCGAGAGCGTCAGGCCCTGTTCTGACGGTTGGCGATCAGATCGTCGACGACAGCCGGATCGGCGAGCGTTGACGTATCGCCGAGCGTTCCGAAATCGTCTTCGGCGATCTTGCGCAGGATGCGCCGCATGATCTTGCCCGAGCGGGTCTTCGGCAGGCCGGGCGCGAACTGGATCTTGTCAGGCGTGGCGATCGGTCCGATTTCCGAACGAACGTGCTTCACCAGAGCTGCGCGAAGATCATCATTGCCGATCTCGCCGGCCATCAGCGAGACATAGCAGTAGATGCCCTGGCCCTTGATCGGATGCGGATAGCCGACGACGGCGGCTTCCGAGACCAGGTGATGCGACACCAGCGCGGATTCGACTTCAGCCGTGCCGAGACGATGGCCGGAGACGTTCAAGACGTCGTCGACGCGACCGGTGATCCAGTAATAGCCGTCCTCATCGCGACGGCAGCCGTCACCAGTGAAATACTTGCCCTTGTAGGTGGCGAAGTAGGTCTGGGCGAAGCGCGCGTGATCGCCATAGATCGTACGCATCTGGCCCGGCCAGCTATCAATGATGCAAAGGTTGCCGTCGGCAGGGCCCTCGAGCACGTTGCCCTCATTGTCGACGAGCTGCGGCTGCACGCCGAAGAACGGCCGGGTCGCGGAACCGGGCTTGAGATCGGTCGCGCCCGGCAGCGGCGTGATCAGAATGCCGCCCGTCTCCGTCTGCCACCAGGTATCGACGATCGGCGACTTCTGCTCGCCGACAACGTTGTAATACCACTCCCAGGCTTCCGGGTTGATCGGCTCCCCGACCGAGCCGAGCAGGCGCAGCGACGAGCGCGACGAACGCTGGACGAACTCGTCGCCAGCCCCCATCAGCGAGCGGATCGCCGTCGGCGCCGTATAGAAGACGTTGACCTTGTGCTTGTCGACCACTTCCCAGAAGCGCCCGGCATCCGGGAAATTCGGAACACCTTCGAACATCACGGTCGTCGCCGCATTCGCGAGCGGACCATAGACGATATAGGAGTGGCCGGTGACCCAGCCGACGTCCGCCGTGCACCAATAGACTTCACCATCGCGGTAGTCGAAGACATATTCATGCGTCATCGACGCATAGACGAGGTAACCGCCGGTCGTGTGCAGCACGCCCTTCGGCTTGCCGGTCGAGCCCGACGTATAGAGGATGAACAGCGGATCTTCCGCCTTCATCTTCGCCGGCTCGCAATGCGGCTTCACGGTCGCGATTTCCTGGTGATACCAGAGGTCGCGGCCAGGCGCCCAGGCGGTCTTGCCGCCGGTGCGGCGGACCACCAGCACCTTGTTGACGATGACATGCTGCTTGGCCGCGATATCGATCGCCGTGTCGGTGTTTTCCTTGAGCGGTACCGGCTTGCCGCCGCGCACACCCTCGTCGCAGGTGATGACGAAAGTGCTCTCGCAGTCGACGATACGGCCGGCCAGCGCGTCCGGCGAGAAGCCGCCAAAGACGACGGAATGGATCGCCCCGATGCGGGCGCAGGCGAGCATCGCATAGGCCGCTTCCGGGATCATCGGCATGTAGATGGTGACGCGGTCGCCCTTCTTTACGCCGTGCTTCTTCAGCACGTTGGCGAGGCGACAAACCTGTTCGTAGAGCTGGTTGTAGGTGATCTTCTTGTCGATATAGGGATTGTCGCCTTCCCAGATGATCGCGGTCTTCTCACCATGCGTCTTCAGGTGGCGGTCGATACAGTTGTAGGAGACGTTGGTCAGGCCGTCTTCGTACCACTTGATCGAAACCTTACCCTTGAAAGAGGTGTTCTTGACCTTGGTATAGGGCTTGAACCAATCGATCCGTTTGCCGTGTTTGCCCCAGAACTTTGCCGGGTCCGAAACACTCTCCTCGTACCACTTCAGGTAAGTGGCGTTGTCGAGCAACGTCCGGCTCTTGGCAGACTTCAACACCGGATAGATCTTGGCGGACATTTTTTCCTCCCTGCGCATTTCGATGCCGGCGACCCCTCCCCGGGGCGCTCGCTCGCGCACATTCATAGCAGGTCAAATCCCCGCCGCAATTAGACAAAAGGACATTTGGAACTGAAGAATTGCAATTTTGAGACAAGGACGGTATAGAGGCCCACATTTCCCGGAAATCAGTGGTAGACTCCACGGCCCGCGACACCGGCGCGGACGGACAAAAGGACTATATCCATGGCTCAGCAACTGCTTATGCCCAAGGCAACAGCCGTCTGGCTCGTTGACAATACCGCGCTGTCCTTCGACCAGATCGCGCAGTTTTGCAAGCTGCACCCGCTTGAAGTGAAGGCGATCGCCGACGGTGAATCCGCGCAGGGCATCAAGGGCCTCGACCCGATTGCCACCGGCCAGCTTTCGCGTGACGAGATCGCGCGCGCAGAAGCAAACCCCAACCACAAGCTGAAGCTTTCGGAGCCGAAGGTCCGCGTTCCCGATTCCAAGCGCAAGGGTCCGCGCTACACGCCGGTCTCCAAGCGCCAGGATCGCCCCAACGCCATTCTCTGGCTCGTACGCAACCATCCCGAGTTGAAGGACGCGCAGATTTCGCGCCTCGTCGGCACGACCAAGTCGACGATCGAACAGATCCGCGAGCGCACCCACTGGAACTCCGCTAACCTGACGCCGATGGATCCGGTGACCCTCGGCCTGTGTTCGCAGATCGACCTCGACCTCGAAGTCGAACGCGCCTCCAAGGGCCGTCCGCTGCCGACGGCTGCCGAACTCGGCCAGACGCTGGAGTCGGCTCAGGAAACCGAAAAGCTCGGCTTCAGCTACGAGCGCGAAGAAGAGAAGGAAATCGACGCCGATGCCGTCTTCGCCAAGCTCAAGTCGCTGAAGTCGGACCGCAAGGACGAGGACGACGACGATCAATACTGATCACCGTCCAGTTCGATCAAAGCCCGGATCGACGATCCGGGCTTTTTTGTTGGCCTGTGCTCAAGAAAGTGTTCAGTAAGCCGAACCGGATGGATCGTTGAGGTTGTGACGCTCGGTTCCCTTAAGCGGCGGATTGAAGATGCTGACGAGGATCAGATCTTCATCCTTGCCGCCGCGCAGATAGTGCTTGTCGTGCTGGTCCAGCACGTAAATGTCGCCCTTGGTGATCGGGAAGATCTTGCCCTGCATGTCCTCGACCTCACCGTGGCCGGCGATGCAGTAGCACGCCTCCAGATGGTTGCGGTATTCGAGCAGCGACACGGTGCCAGCGCGCACGACCGTGTGGCATACGGTGAAACCCATGCCATCCTTCTCGGTAAGCAGGCGGTGGCTGGTACCGCTGCCCCATTCGACGAAATGATCGGTTGCCTCGACTTGCTGCAGGCTGCGCACGAACATGGGTCTCTCCATCTGTAAAGATTTCTAATGTTTCCGGGCGAGCTTCCCGCTCATTCCCGTGATGAAACCAGTATCCGTTGACATCGGCAGCCGATCAAACGACGATTCCTCACGGAATAGCTGAGGAAATCTTACAGATGACACTGCCGCCACTTGGCATGCTGCGCGCCTTCGAAGCTGCGGCGCGTTTGGCAAGTTTCTCCCGCGCCGGGGACGAACTGCACGTGACGCATGCCGCCGTCAGCCACCAGATCCGCCTGCTGGAGGAGTGGTTCGGCCGGCCGCTCTTCGTGCGGGAGAAACGTGGTGTGCGGCTGGCGGCGGAAGCCGAGAGCTTGGCAGCAACACTGACATCGGCCTTCGAGCGCATCGCCGCGGAAACGGAGTTGCTGCGACTGAATGCCAAGGCGCAAGTGAGCGTCGCCTGTATTCCTTCGATCGCCACGCGCTGGCTGATACCGGCACTCGGAGAGTTTCTCCGCGATCACCCGGACGTCGACGTCAGGGTCGTCTACGCCATGGCCGAGCAGCAATTGCGCGAAACCGGCTGCGATATCCTCATCACCCTCGGCGCCGATACAAGCGAAGGGACGCGCTCAGACCGGCTGTTTTCACGAATCAACCGGCCGGTTGCCAACCCACGCTACATCGAACGGAAAGGGGACCTGAGGACGGCGCAGGCGATCGCTTCCGCCGATCTGCTGCATGACGAGACAACTTCGCGCTGGCGCGATTGGTCCGCCAAGGCAGGGGTGGCAGCGGGGCAAGCCTTGCGAGGTCCGATCTTCCAGGACTTCAACCTTCTCGCCACGGCCGTCATCGCCGGCCATGGCGTGGCACTGTGCCCCGTCGAAGTCTTCCGGCGCGAAATCGAGAGCGGCGATCTCGTGATACTCTCCGATATCGCCACTCTCGAAAACGAAAGCTATTTTCTCATCACCAAGACCGCACGCTCAAAGGCGGTGTCGGCTTTCAGCGACTGGTTCGCAATGGTTGCCAGATCTTGATGCGAGCGCCACGGCGCTCACATCATAAGCCGGCTCAGAAAGCCTCTAGATTCCGATTCCCCGGCCATGCAAGGCCACGGTGATCTCGTCGAGGATAAGCGGATCGTCGATCGTCGCCGGCATTTTCCAGGGTTGCCGATCGGCGATTTTCTGGATCGTTGCCCGCAGGATCTTGCCTGAGCGCGTCTTCGGCAGCCGCTTGACGCAGATCGCCATCCGGAACGCCGCCACCGGCCCGATGCGCTCGCGAACGAGGCTGATCACTTCGCGTTCGATCTCCGACGTTTCACGGGAAACATTGGAATTGATCACCAGGAAGCCCGCCGGCACCTGGCCTTTCAGATCGTCGGCGATGCCGATGACGGCGCATTCGGCGACATCGGGGTGGCTGGCGCAGACTTCTTCCATCGCCCCGGTCGAGAGGCGATGACCGGCAACATTGATGATGTCGTCGGTGCGCGCCATAATGAAGATATAGCCGTCCTCGTCGAGATAACCGGCGTCAGCGGTCTTATAGTAGCCGGGGAACTCGTCGAGATAGGCCGCGCGGAAGCGATGGTCGGCGTTCCAGAGCGTCGGCAGGCAGCCGGGCGGCAGCGGCAGTTTTACGACGACATTGCCGAGCGTCCCCGGGCCGACCAGATGCCCGGCATCGTCGAGGATCTGAACATCATATCCCGGCAACGGAACGGACGGCGACCCATATTTGACCGGCAACAGGCCGAGGCCCATGGGGTTGCCGGCCACCGGCCACCCGGTCTCCGTTTGCCACCAGTGATCGATGACCGGCACGCCAAGCGCCTTTTCTGCCCAGCGGATCGTGTCAGGGTCCGCCCGCTCACCGCCAAGGAACAGCGCACGGAAGCGCGACAGGTCGTAGCGGCCGACATGGGAAGCGTCAGGGTCCTCCTTGCGGATCGCCCGCAACGCCGTCGGCGCCGTGAACATCACCACGACGCCGTGCTCGGCAATGATCCGCCAATAGGTTCCGGGATCAGGCGTTCCGACCGGCTTGCCTTCGAAGAGGATCGAGGTGCTGCCGTTCAGGAGCGGCCCATAGACGATATAGGAGTGGCCGACGACCCAGCCGATATCGGAGGCGGCCCAGAACACCTCGCCCGGCTGGACGCCGAAGAAATTCTCCATCGACCACTTGAGCGCGACCATGTGACCGCCATTGTCGCGCACCACGCCCTTGGGCTGGCCGGTCGTGCCTGAGGTGTAGAGCACATAGAGCGGATCGGTGGAGGCAACGGGCGTGCATCCGACCTCTTCGCCCGCCTGCTTCGCCGCGGCCAGCGCCGCAGCAAAATCGATGTCGCGTCCCTCCGTCATGGCGGCTTCCGCCATTTCGCGCTGGAAGACGAGGCAATGCGCCGGCTTGTGGGTAGCGATCTCCAGCGCCGCATCGAGCAACGGCTTGTAGGCGACGGTCCGGCCGGGTTCGATGCCGCAGCTTGCGGAAACCACGAGCTTCGCCTGGCAATCGTCGATGCGCACCGCCAATTCGTTGGCGGCAAAACCGCCGAAGACCACGGAATGGACGGCGCCGATCCGGGCGGCAGCAAGCATGGCAACCGCCGCCTGCGGGATCATCGGCATGTAGATGATAATGCGGTCACCCTTGCCGATGCCGAGCTTCCGATAGACGGCGGCCAGCGCCTTCACGTCGGCGAGCAGGGCCGCATAGGAAATGCGCTCGACCCGACCGGTGACCGGACTGTCATAGATGAAGGCGATCTGCTCTCCGCGCCCCGCTTCGACATGACGGTCGAGACAGTTGTAGCAGGTATTCGTCAGGCCATCGGCATACCAGTGCCCATAGGTGCCACGCTCGGCGTCAAAGGCCCGCTGCGGACGTTCGAACCAATCGATGGCGTCGGCGGCACCAGACCAGAAACCCTGCGGATCCGCCTTCCAGGCGGCGTACACTTCGGAATAGCGACTCGCCATTTCCGTTCCTCCCTGTGCATGTTGCCGGACATGTCCGGCCTCCTCATGCGCAAGGATAGGCTAATGAGTGGGCAGGGGAACCCCGACGAAAGCGGTATGCGTCGAGCTCGAGCAATTCCAGCGAAAGCGTGAAAGGGTTCGCTGGAATTGCAAGTTCCTACACTCTGTCGTCAGCGCGCGCCGAAAATGGCCGAACCGACGCGAACGCTGGTGGCGCCGAACTGGATGGCCGTCTCGAAATCGCCGGACATGCCCATCGACAGCTTGTCGAGCCTGCAGGCGGCGGCGAGCTTCGCAAGCAGGGCAAAATGCGGGCCGGGATTTTCCTCGACCGGCGGAATGCACATCAGCCCCTCGATCTGAAGGCCCAGCTCCCGGCGGCAGAGATCGACGAAGGCGACCGTCTCCTCCGGTGCGATGCCGGCCTTCTGCGGCTCGAGCCCCGTGTTGACCTGAACGTAGAACCTGAGGTTCCGGCCCTGCTTCTGCATCTCTGCCGCGAGCGCGCGGGCAATCTTCTCGCGATCGACGGTCTCGATGACGTCGAACAGGGCCACGGCCTCGGCCGCCTTGTTCGATTGCAGCGGGCCGATCAGGTGAAGTTCGAGGTCGGATGTCTCCGCCTTCAGCTCCGGCCACTTGCCCTGCGCTTCCTGCACCCGGTTTTCGCCAAAGACCCGCTGGCCCGCCGCGATCACCGGCCGGATGGTATCGGCGTCGAAGGTCTTGGAAACCGCGACCAGCGTAACGGCGCCCTCGGCGCGATCGGCAGACTTCTCCGCCGCCTGAATCCGGCTCACGACATCCTGCAACCGCTCTTGGACTTCCATCGACCCGTTCTCCGACAAGGAACTATCAAACCACTGACCGAGCGGCTTAGGCAAACTTGACCGACTTGCCAAGGCCATGGCCACACCGGCAGGCTCAAATCCGCCAAAGTGTCGCGGCAAACCCTTCAAAAACTTGACCGTCAGGCGGTTTCGTGGTGAAGGTCACCCCAACTATCATGAGGCGCGCCGATGCGCCGCAGAACTTCCGGAACATCGAAAAGACATGTCTAGCGAACGATACAATCCGCGTGATGCCGAGCCCCGTTGGCAACAGGAATGGGAAAAGCACGAGGTCTTCCAGACCGAGAACGACGATCCGCGCGAAAAGTACTACGTGCTCGAGATGTTCCCCTATCCGTCGGGCCGCATCCATATGGGCCACGTGCGCAACTACACCATGGGCGACGTGGTAGCGCGCTACAAGCGTGCCCGCGGCTTCAACGTGCTGCATCCGATGGGCTGGGACGCCTTCGGCATGCCGGCCGAAAACGCCGCCATGGAACGTGGCGTGCATCCGGCCAGCTGGACCTACCAGAACATCGCCTCGATGAAGGCGCAGCTCAAGGTCATGGGCCTGTCGCTCGACTGGAACCGCGAATTTGCGACCTGCGACCCCGCCTACTACCAGCGCCAGCAGCACCTGTTCCTGGACTTCCTGGAGAAGGGTCTCGTCTATCGCAAGCAGTCGAAGGTCAACTGGGACCCGGTCGACAACACCGTGCTCGCCAACGAGCAGGTGATCGACGGCCGCGGCTGGCGGTCGGGCGCTCTGGTCGAACAGCGCGAGCTGACGCAATGGTTCTTCCGCATCACCGACTTCAGCCAGGAACTGCTCGACGCGCTCGACACGCTGGATCAGTGGCCCGAGAAGGTGCGCCTGATGCAGAAGAACTGGATCGGCCGCTCGGAAGGCCTGTCGCTGCGTTGGGAACTCGTGAACGGTACCGCTGGTGACGCGGCCGAGCTCACCGTCTACACGACCCGTCCGGATACGCTCTTCGGCGCCTCCTTCCTGGCGATCGCCGCCGACCATCCGCTGGCCAGGCAGGTGGCAGCCACCAATCCGGAGGTCGAGGCATTCTGCGAGGAATGCCGCCGCGCCGGCACGTCGCTCGCTGCACTGGAAACGGCAGAAAAGAAGGGCATCGATACCGGCATTCGCGCCAAGCACCCGCTCGATCCGAGCTGGGAGCTGCCGGTCTATGTCGCCAACTTCGTGCTGATGGACTACGGCACGGGCGCCATTTTCGGCTGCCCCTCCGGCGACCAGCGCGACCTCGATTTCGCCCGCAAATACGGCCTGCCGGTCGTCCCCGTCGTCATGCCGAAGGACGGTGATGCCGCGACCTTTGCAATCGGCGACGAGGCCTATATCGGCGACGGCGTGATGATCAACTCGCGCTTCCTCGACGGCCTGTCGACGGAAGACGCCTTCGAGACGGTCGCTTCGAAGCTGGAAAAGGAAACGTTCAACGGCACGCCGCGCGCCGAGCGCAAGGTGAACTTCCGCCTGCGCGACTGGGGCATTTCGCGCCAGCGCTATTGGGGCTGCCCGATCCCGGTCATCCATTGCGACGACTGTGGCGTCGTGCCGGTTCCGAAAGCCGATCTGCCTGTCGTGCTGCCGCCGGACGTCACCTTTGACAAGCCAGGCAATCCGCTCGACCGTCACCCGACCTGGCGCCACGTCGCCTGCCCGCATTGCGGCAAGGATGCCCGGCGCGAGACGGACACGATGGACACCTTCGTCGACTCGTCCTGGTATTTCACGCGCTTCACCGCACCCTGGGAAGACAATCCGACCGACCCCAAGGTCGCCAACCACTGGCTGCCGGTCGATCAATATATCGGCGGCATTGAACACGCGATCCTTCACCTGCTCTACTCGCGCTTCTTCACCCGCGCGATGAAGGCAACCGGCCATGTCGCGATCGACGAGCCGTTCAAGGGTCTGTTCACCCAGGGCATGGTCGTGCACGAAACCTATAGCCGCGGCGAGGGCGCCCAGCGCGAATGGGTTACGCCGGCTGAGATCCGCATCGAAGAGATCGACGGACGACGCCGCGCCGTACTGCTTGAGACCGGCGAGGAAATTGCCATCGGCTCGATCGAGAAGATGTCGAAGTCGAAGAAGAATGTCGTCGATCCCGACGACATCATCGCTTCCTACGGCGCCGATACGGCGCGCTTCTTCGTTCTTTCCGATTCGCCCCCGGATCGTGACGTTATCTGGTCCGAAGCCGGTGTCGAAGGATCGCATCGCTTCGTCCAGCGCGTGTGGCGTTTGGTGAGCGAGGCCGCCGAAAATCTGCGCGCGACCGAGGCTGCACCGGCGTCTGAAGGCGAAGCCCTTGCCGTTTCGCAGGCCGCTCACAAGACGCTGCGCGCCGTCGAGGCGGATTATGACAAGCTCGCCTTCAACAAGGCCGTGGCGCGCATTTATGAACTGGTGAACACGCTTGCCGCGCCGTTGACCCAGGTTGCCGCCGGCAAGGCGGATGCGGCACTCGCTGGCGCCGTAAAGGACGCCACGACGATCCTGATCAACCTGATCGCGCCGATGACGCCGCACCTTGCCGAGGAATGCTGGCGTGAAATCGGTGGCGAGGGGCTGATCGCGGAACGCGGCTGGCCGGCCTTCAACCCGGCGCTGGTCGTCGAGAACGAAATCACGCTTCCGGTACAGATCAACGGCAAGAAGCGCGCCGATTTGACAATCGCCCGCGATGCGGATCAGAGTGCGATCGAAAGCGCCGTCCTGGCGCTTGATGCCGTCAAGACTGCGCTCAACGGCAGCAGCCCCAAGAAAATCATCGTCGTGCCCCAGAGGATCGTCAATGTCGTTGTCTGATAGAGCTGGCGCCCGCATCCGGTCGATCCCGGTGCTGGCAGGTGTTCTTTTGCTGACCGCGCTCGCCGGCTGCCAGGTCAGGCCGCTCTATTCCGATCCTGTCGGCACGTCGACGGCATTGGCGGCCATCGAGATCTCCGATGCCGACGACCGCGTCGAACAGGAAGTCCGCAACGACTTGATCTTCCTTGTGGCGGGCGGGCAGGGCGAACCGGTAAACCCGCAGTATCACCTGGCACTGGAGGTCACGACCCGTGCCATGGGCGTGCTCTATGACCAAGACAAGGACCGAGTGGACCGCGCCAGCGCCGGACGCATTGTCGTCAAGGCGGACTACAACCTGACGAAGATCGGCACGGGCGAGACGATCAAGTCCGGCAACCGTACGGCGGTCGCGCTCGTCGACTTCCCGGTCCAGGAATTTGCCAAGTTGCGCGCCATCCGCGACGGCGAAAACCGCGCCGCAAAGGAACTGGCCGAGCTGATCCGGGCTGATATCGCCGCGGCCCTCAGCCGCTAGTCGGTGTCGGGATGAGCGAAGTCAAGTCGCACGAATTCGACTCCTTCCTCCAGAAGTCCGCCGGGGTCTATCGGCTGTTCATTCTCTACGGGCCCGACCGCGGGCTCGTCTCCGAGCGTGCGTCCGCGCTCGCCGCGCGCTGCGGCGTGCCGCTGGATGATCCCTTTTCCGTCCTGAAACTCGATGTCAGCGAGCTGACGCAATCGCCGGGCCGGTTGCTCGATGAGGTCAATTCGATCGGCCTCTTCGGAGGTGACAAGCTCATCTGGGTGCGGGGTGCGGCCAACGAGAAGTCGCTCGTCGACGCGATGCAGCTTCTGGCCGCCGAACCGCCGTCCGGAAGCTATGTGATCGTCGAGGCCGGTGACCTGAAGAAGGGTGCCGCGCTTCGCAAGATCGCCGAAACGGCCCGTTCTGTGGCCTGCATCGCCTGTTACAGCGACGACATTCGCGGCCTGCAGGCCTTGATCGACAAGGAACTTGGCGACGAGAAGCTGGGAATCACGCCGGCCGCCCGTGCGCGCCTGCTGGAGGCGCTTGGTGGCGATCGCCTGGCGTCACGCAACGAACTGCGCAAGCTCGCCCTTTATTGCCGCGGCAAGACGGCTGTCGACGAGGAGGATGTCCTAGACATCGTCGGCGACGCCAGCGCCATTTCCGTTGACGACGCAGTCGACGCCGTGCTGAAGGGCGATCTCGACGGTCTGCTGCATGCGATGCAGAAGATCACCACGTCGAAGACACCGGCGTTTCTGGTGCTGCAGGCCTGCCTAAGACAGTTCCAGCAGCTCGACGTGATGCGCGCCGAAATGGATGCCAGTCGCCAGCAGGCAGGGCAGGTCATTGCCACGCTCGGCCGCGGTCTACATTTCCGGCGCAAGCCGATCGTCGAAGCCGCCTTGAAGCAATGGACGGCGCCGGCGATACGCCGTGAACTCAATCGTCTTCAGACGACGATCTTTCAAAGCCGCAGCCGTGCCAGCCTGGAAGAAAGCCTGGTCTTGCAGAATCTCATGGCGATCGCCGTGCAATCCGCACGGCGCTGATGCGGTTGACGCAAAGGGAACCCAGCCTGTAGCAATCGATTGCTTCCGTCACTTTCCTCGCCGGTAATTACGCCCGGCACGGATACGGAGGCTTCTGCTAAGCCCAGTGAGACAGAAAGATTAAGTGAATCAATAGATTAGGACGCGCTTTGCGTACAAGGCGCGCCCTTCGGGAGCTCTGAAAATGCCGCTTGAAGCTCTCACCGGCGCTCAAGCAGGCGGCAAATTTCCTCGAGCTGATCGAGCGTCTTATAGGCGATGCGGAGATGGCCACCAGACGCCTTGTGGTTGACGGTCACCTCGAGGCCAAGGCTATCCGACAGGGTGCGTTCCAACGCCAGCGTATCCGCATCCTTCTCGTCGCGGCGCGCTGTCTTGCCGAAATTCGGATCGTTCTGCGCGCGGATATCGTTCTGGGCCATGCGCTCGGCATCACGCACCGAAAGCCCCTTGGCGACGATCGTCCGGGCCAGCGTCGCCGGATCCGACGTGGGAATGAGCGCCCGTGCATGACCCGCGGAAAGCGTGCCCTCCGACAGCATGTCGCGCACCGGTTCCGGCAGTTTCAGCAGCCGCAGGCTGTTGGCGACGTGACTGCGGCTCTTGCCGATGATTTCACCGAGATCGTTCTGCGTATAGCCGTGCTCGGCAATCAATTGTTCATACCCAAGCGCCTCATCAAGCGGGTTGAGGTCCGAGCGCTGAACGTTTTCGACGATGGCGATCTCCAGCGCCGTCCGATCATCGACGTCGCGAATGATCACCGGAATCTCGGTGAATCCGGCTAACTGTGCGGCCCGCCAGCGGCGTTCGCCGGCGATGATTTCGTATCGATCGACACCAATGGTGCGGGCGACAACGGGCTGAACGATACCATGCTGGCGAATCGAATTGGCGAGATCCTGGAGTTCGGTTTCGTCGAACTGTCGGCGCGGGTTGCGCGGGCTGCGCGACACAAACTCAATCGGCACCCGTCGGTCCGGATTGACCGGGACAGGGGCTGCGGCGCCGGTCTGCAGCGGTTGATCCATCTCACCGATCAACGCCGCCAGTCCGCGACCAAGCCGTCTCTTCGAGCTATCGTCGTTCATTTTGTCACCCGATTTAAATTACGCTGCCGAAATGATTATGCCGCCTTGCGCTGGCGCTCACGCTGAATCACTTCCGATGCCAACTGCAGATAGGCCTGGCTTCCGGCACATTTCAGATCGTAGAGGATCGCAGGCTTGCCGTAGGACGGCGCCTCCGAGACGCGAACGTTGCGCGGGATGAGCGTGTGATAGACCTTGTCGCCAAGATGGGTCCTGACATCGCTGACGACCTGCTGGGCGAGATTGTTGCGCGAGTCGAACATCGTCAGCACGATGCCCTGGATATCCAATGACGGGTTTACCGATCGGCGAACTTGGTCCACGGTTTCCAGCAATTGGCTGAGGCCTTCCAAGGCGAAGAACTCGCACTGCAGCGGCACCAGCACGGAATGTGCGGCCGCCATGGCATTCATCGTCAGCAGATTGAACGACGGTGGGCAATCGACGAGTACGTAGGAATATTCCATCGCCGCCGGGCTAACCAATGCCTTGCGCAACCGGAAAACCCTGTCTGCTTCCCGCGAGATCTCCATCTCGACGCCAAGAAGATCCATCGTCGAAGGGACGATCGAGAGGTTCGGAACGGCGGTTTGCTGCGCGATCTCGCCGATCCCATGGGATCCCATCATCAGCTCGTAGGACGAGAGGTTTCGATCGCGCCGCTGAATACCCAAACCGGTGCTGGCATTGCCCTGCGGATCAAGATCGAGGATGAGGACGCGCTCGCCGATCGCCGCCAAAGCGGTAGCCAGATTAATGGCGGTCGTCGTTTTACCGACTCCACCCTTCTGATTTGCGATTGTGATGATCCGATTTCTTGCGCCAAACATATTTCCGCTCGCCGATCACTGAACCTTGCGTGACAGATTTGCGATCTCGAGCACAACAGAATCCGGCTCGACGACGCTTGGATGTTTTACCAGATCGAATTGATAGCGGCCAATGGCTTTGTCGATTTCGCGCTGGTAATCCCGCCCTTTGTGGAAGTAGGCGACCGTTTTGCGCTCTTCGGCCAGCAACCACGGCGCCGAATAGTCGAGCAACAGCGTCAAGTCGGCCAATGCGCGCGCGGAAACTGCGTCTGCCTGCGGAATCACCTTTCCAGCTTCTTCGATCCGAATCGGATGAACGGAGCCACGTGCACCCGTTTCGGCCAAAGCGACTCGCAAGAATGCGGCCTTCTTGTTGTTGCTTTCGACGAGATGCACCCAGCCGTCGGCGAACTCCGAGAGATAGATCGCCGTAATGACACCCGGGAAGCCGCCGCCGCTGCCGAGATCAACCCAGGTCTTCGGCTCGGGAGACAGTTGCGCAAGCTGCAGACTGTCGACGATATGACGGCGCCATAAATCCTCGATCGTCGAGGGCGCCACGAGGTTGATCGACTTCGCCCATTTCTGAAAGAGGCGGGCAAAATGCTCCAGTCGTTCATTCGTTTCACGTGAAACACGCAGTCCGTTCAACACGTCGACTGGACTCGTTTTCATTGTGCATTCGCCTTCTCTTCGCGTTCTACGGTTCCGTTCTGGCGCTTCAACCAGGCAAGAATCAGCGACGCCGCGGCCGGGGTCATGCCGTCGACCTTCATCACCTGCGCCAGGTTTCGCGGTGCCTGCTGCTTCAGCTTCTGCTTCAGCTCATTGGACAAGCCCGACAGTTTGTCAAAGTCAAAGCCATCGGGAATGACCAGATTTTCCTCACGACGAATGCCGGCTATGTCCGCCGCCTGGCGGTCCATATAGACCGCATAGGCAGCATCAATCTCTAGCGCCTCGACGACCCGCGGGCCAATCGACGACAGCTCCGGCCAGATCGGCAGCAGCGAAGCGATCGATTGCTCCGGATAGGAGAGGATCTCAAAGGCAGTGCGCCGCTGCCCGTCCTGGTTCAACTTCAGGCCATGGCGATTGCCTTCCGCCGGTGTCACCGAAAGGCTCTTCAACAGTTGCCGACCGTCGTCGAACTGAGCCCGCCAATCGACAAAACGATCACGGCGCGCATCGGAGACGCAGCCGAGCTCCATCGCCAATGGTGTGAGACGGGCATCGGCATTGTCGGCTCGCAGCGACAAACGATACTCCGCGCGAGATGTGAACATGCGGTAGGGTTCAGTGATGCCGCGCGACGTCAGATCATCGATCATGACGCCGATATAGGAATTGGTGCGGCTGAAGATCACCTCCGGTCGTCCGGTCGCAAGCAAAGCCGCGTTCAAACCCGCGACCAATCCTTGCGCGCCAGCTTCCTCGTAACCGGTCGTCCCGTTGATCTGTCCCGCCAGGAACAGGCCGGGCATCTTGCGCACCGCCAGTGTCGCATTCAACTCGCGCGGATCCACATGGTCATATTCGATGGCATAGCCGGGCTGCAGGATCGTCACATTCTCCAAGCCGGGGATCGTTCGAATGAACGCGTCTTGGATATCGGCGGGCAGCGACGTCGAGATCCCGTTCGGATAGATGGTGTCATCGTCGAGGCCTTCCGGCTCCAGGAAGATCTGATGGCCGTCGCGCTCGCCAAAGCGGACGATCTTGTCTTCGATCGACGGGCAATAGCGCGGGCCGACACCTTCGATCTGGCCCGAATACATGGCCGACTTGCCGATGTTGTCGGTAATGATCTTGTGCGTTGCCTCCGTCGTGCGCGTCACACCGCAATCAATCTGCCGGTTCAAAATACGGTCGGTCATGAAGGAGAAGGGCACAGGATCCTCGTCCGGGCCTTGCCTCCCGACACGATCCCAGTCGATCGTGCGTCCATCGAGGCGTGCCGGCGTACCGGTCTTCAAGCGGCCAAGCTTCAGACCGTAGCGCAACAGCGTCCCGGAAAGACCAACCGATGGTTCTTCGCCAACGCGGCCGGCAGGGATCTTCTGATCGCCAATGTGGATCAAGCCCTTCAGGAAGGTGCCAGTCGTCAGGACCACGGCCTTTGATACAAACGACCGCGCGTCCTTCATCACGACGCCGCTGACTTTTCCGTCCGCCTCGACAAGGTCGAAAGCATCGCCCTCGATGACCGTCAGGTTGGCGATGGCGGCGATCTCGCGTTGCATGGCTTCGCGATAGAGGCGCCGGTCAGCCTGTGTGCGCGGACCGCGGACAGCAGGGCCCTTGCGCCGGTTGAGGAGGCGAAACTGAATACCGCCGGCATCGGCGACGCGGCCCATCAGGCCGTCCATCGCGTCGATCTCGCGCACCAGGTGACCCTTGCCCAATCCACCAATCGCCGGGTTGCAGGACATCACGCCGATGGTCGACGCCTTGTGGGTAATCAGTGCCGTATTAGCACCGAGACGCGCAGCCGCGGCTGCCGCCTCGCAGCCCGCATGGCCGCCGCCAATGACGATGACGTCATACTGGATCATTGTTCATATCTCCAAACCCGCACCGCTTCGCGCCGGCACGATTCGTTTCACGTGAAACACAACGAAGGACTCGCAAACGTTGTATCGTTGTTTCCACAGACTATTTTCCAATACAGAATTCGGAAAATATCACATCCAAGAGGTTCTCGACATCCACCCGGCCGGTAATCCGCCCGATGGCATCGCCAGCGAGACGAAGCTGTTCAGCTCGGATGTCGAGACCATAACTTTCCCCCGCCAAGCTTGCTTCGATTGCTCGAAGTGCTTGCCGCAGGCTATCGACATGGCGGCGACGCGACGGCAAAGCGAGTGCGGTGCGGCCACTAAGGTCGGGCAGGTGACTGGCGATCGCATCCAACAGGCGATCCATGCCTTCACCGGTCCTGACCGAAATAAAGACGTCGGCCGCATCGGGAGACCACCGCCGGTCCGGTTGATCGATCTTTGTTGCCACCCGCAAAACGGGCGTGCCGTCAGCGGCGATCTCGGACAAAGAGTCGAAGCCGCCCATCGACTCCGACAGAAGGAGGATCAGATCTGCCCGCTCGATAACTTCTCGCGCGCGACGGATACCCTCTTGCTCGACACGTTCGTCGGTTTCACGCAATCCCGCAGTGTCGTAAAGTTTGACAGAGAATCCGGCTAATGAAAGGTCGACTGAGAGTACGTCGCGCGTCGTTCCGGCGATTTCCGTGACGATGGCGATATCCCTCTGCGCCAGTGCATTGAGCAAACTCGACTTGCCGGCGTTCGGCTCGCCCGCGATGACGATCTTCAACCCGTCCCGGATGATCTCGGCGAGCGGCGCATCAGCGATGTGGGCGGCGATCTCCTGTGCCAGCGTCGCCATGTCCTGCCAGATACGCTCGCTCACCGAACCCGGCACATCGTCCTCGTCGGCAAAATCGAGCTCAGCCTCGATCATCGCCCGTGCATGGGTGAGACGTTTCGCCCAGGCCGCATAGACCTTCGATTGCCCGCCGCCCGAATGCTCGATCGCCAGGCGGCGCTGCATTTCGGTCTCGGCAACGATCAGGTCGGCGAGCCCCTCGACTTCCACCAGATCCAGCTTGCCGTTCTGGAAGGCGCGCCGTGAAAACTCGCCCGCTTCGGCGTGCCGCAAGCCCTCGAACTGGGAGAGCTCCTCGAGCAGGGCGTTTACCGCAGCGCGGCCGCCATGGATCTGAAACTCGGCGCAATCCTCGCCGGTGAAGGAGGCAGGCGCGCGAAAATAGAGTACAAGGCCGCTATCGATCACGAGACCGTTGCGGGTCCGAATCGATTTGAGCGTCGCTGTTCGCGGCAACGGCACGTCGCCGCACAATGCCTGTAAGACCGCCGCGGTGTGCTGGCCGCTGACACGCACGACCGCGACGCCAGAGGGCAGGGCCCCGCTGGAAAGCGCATATATCGTGTGCATCGCTGTCATTGGCTCACCTGAAAGACCGCGAAAGCCGTTATGCAGTTCGCTGGTCGAAACAATGGGGATCATCGAAGTTCGGGACCGGATCGTTTCACTTCGCGGAGCAGGCTCACGCAGAATGAAAACTGTATCTCAACGGGTCGGGGAGCTTATGCCGAAACGGCGTTGAAATATCAAGGTACTGCCACGCGCGTGTTTCACGGCATCGGCATGTTTCACGTGAATCAGCCGGAAACGATCGCGAAATCGAGATCCAGATGATCCCGATTGTTGCGAAGCCGAATCAATACCTGCTGTGAATCCGGCTAAGTTTTTTGGAAAGCAAAACCGGCCGAGTAAGGTCGGCCGGTCTCTGATTTCGGATATCGACTGCGTCTTACGTGTTCATCGAGTCGAAGAAGTCGCCATTGTTCTTCGTCTGCTTGAGCTTGTCGATGAGGAACTCGATCGCATCGGTCGTGCCCATCGGCGCCAGAATGCGGCGGAGCACGAAGATCTTCTGCAGATCCTGGCGCGGCACCAGCAGGTCTTCCTTACGCGTACCGGACTTGAGGATGTCCATAGCCGGGAAGATGCGCTTGTCGGCGACCTTGCGGTCGAGCACGATTTCCGAGTTACCGGTACCCTTGAATTCTTCGAAGATGACTTCGTCCATGCGGCTGCCGGTATCGATCAGCGCGGTCGCGATGATCGTCAGCGAGCCGCCTTCTTCGATGTTACGGGCAGCACCGAAGAAGCGCTTCGGACGCTGCAGGGCATTGGCGTCGACACCACCGGTCAGGACCTTGCCCGATGACGGAACGACCGTGTTGTAGGCGCGGCCGAGGCGGGTGATCGAGTCGAGCAGGATGACGACGTCGCGGCCGTGTTCGACAAGGCGCTTCGCCTTTTCGATGACCATTTCGGCCACCTGCACGTGGCGGGTTGCCGGCTCGTCGAAGGTCGACGAAACGACTTCGCCCTTCACCGAGCGCTGCATGTCCGTCACTTCTTCCGGACGCTCGTCGATCAGGAGAACGATTAGGTAGCATTCCGGATGGTTGGCGGTGATCGAATGCGCAATGTTCTGCAGGAGAACGGTCTTACCGGTGCGCGGCGGCGCGACGATCAGGCCACGCTGGCCCTTGCCGAGCGGCGCCACGAGGTCGATGACGCGGGCGGAGAGATCTTTCGACGTCGGAACGTCGAGTTCCATCTTGAAGCGCTCGTTCGGATAGAGCGGCGTCAGGTTGTCGAAGTGAACCTTGTGACGGATCTTTTCCGGATCGTCGAAATTGATGGTGTTGACTTTGAGCAGGGCGAAGTAGCGCTCGCCTTCCTTCGGTCCGCGGATCGGGCCCTCGACCGTGTCGCCGGTCTTCAAGGAGAAGCGGCGGATCTGGGAAGGCGAGATGTAAATGTCGTCGGGACCGGGAAGGTAGTTTGCATTCGCGGAACGGAGAAAGCCGAACCCATCCTGCAGGACTTCAACGACGCCTTCGCCGATGATTTCGATATCCTGTGCGGCAAGCATCTTGAGGATCGCGAACATCAGCTCCTGCTTGCGCATCGTGCTGGCGTTTTCGACCTCGAGCTCCTCGGCAAAGGCGAGCAGATCGGTCGGCGTCTTGTTCTTGAGTTCTTGTAGCTTCATTTCAGCCATGAAGGATCCATGTTTGGTATGGGTAATGGAGAGATGGCGAGTATTCGTTGGGGAGCTGCGGCTGGAAGAGGCAGGCTCTTGTCTTTGTCACAAGCCATGAAGAGGAGATGGCAGAAAATAGCGATTCACGTGAAACCCCGCAAGGGGCTGTCGCAAATTAGAAACGACTATTGCAAACCACAAATCGATTAAATTCAGAATGGCTTCACCACGACCATGATCACGATGAGAATCATCAGCAGCGTCGGGGCCTCGTTCATCAGCCGCCAATAGCGCGCGTCGTGCTTGTTTTCGTCACGCTGAAATTCGCGAACGGCTCGGCTGAAGCGCATGTGGACACCCGTCAGCAGCACCACGAACAGGAGCTTGGCGTGCAGCCAGCCGCCCTGGAAGCCATAGACGCTCCAGGCGAGGTAAAGCCCGAGCACCCAGGAGATCATCATCGCCGGGTTCATGATGACCTTCAAAAGCCGCATCTCCATCATCTTGAAGGTTTCCGACTGCGCCGAGCCCGGCTCGGCGTCGGTGTGATAGATGAAGAGGCGCGGCATGTAGAGAAGGGCCGCCATCCAGGACATGACCGCGATGACATGCAGCGCCTTGATCCAGAGATAGAGATCATCCGGCTGCCAAAGGAACAGACCGACAAGAAGCGCGACGAAAGCGCCGAGCGCAATCGCTGCCCTGAGCCGCGCCCTGTTGCCGGGCGCCTGATCGGTCTGTTTCTCCGCCATCAGCTTGCTCCGCGGACCCGGGCAACCAGGGCCGACACGTGATCCGGATCGGCCTGCGGCGTGATGCCATGGCCGAGATTGAAGATCAGCGGTCCATGGCCAAGCGCATCGAGAATACGGTCGATGCCTTCCGCGAGCGCCGTGCCGCCCGCAACGACCCGCATCGGATCGAGGTTGCCCTGGACGGGCCCTTCCTTCTGCAGATCCTGCGCAAAGGAAAGCGGCACGGTCCAGTCAAGACCGATGGCATCGGCGCCCGTCGCCTGGCGATAGGTCTTCAGTAGCTGACCGGCGCCTTTCGCAAAGGCGATGATCTTCGCGTTCGGCCGCTGCGCCCGGACCGAAGCGATCATCCGGCGAACCGGCTTGACGGCATAACGGGCGAATTCCTCCTCGCCGAGAACCCCCGCCCAGGAATCGAAGATCTGCACCGCATCGGCGCCGGCATCGATCTGCCGCACGAGATAATCGGCCGAGACATCAGCAAGGAAAGACAGCAGGTGATCGAAGGCTTCCGGATTGCGGTAAGCGAAGAGACGGGCAGGGGCCTGGTCCGGCGTTCCGTGTCCGGCGATCATATAGGTCGCAACCGTCCAGGGAGCGCCACAGAAGCCGAGCAGCGTCGTTTCTCCGGGGAGTTCGGCGCGCAACCGCGACACCGTCTCGAATACCGGCTGGAGGTGCTCGGCGATGCCCTCAGGCTTCAGGCTAAGGATGCCGTCGACATCGATCGGATCCATTCGCGGCCCATGACCTTCCTCGAAGCGCACATTGCGTTTCAGAGCATCCGGGATGACCAGGATATCGGAAAAGAGAATGGCGGCATCGAAAGCATATCGACGGATCGGCTGCAGCGTCACCTCGACTGCGAGATCCGGCGTGTAACAGAGATCGAGGAAGCTTCCGGCCTTAGCCCGCGTTGCCCTGTACTCCGGCAGGTATCGACCGGCCTGGCGCATGAGCCAGATCGGAGGAGGAGACACCGTCTTCCCTGCCAAAACCTCCAGAACCTTTCTGCGCGTTTCGGTCACGGATCATCTCTCCCAATCTAAAATCAAAGATATTTAGAAGGTTTCTATTTCTTAGAGTCGGTGGGTATCAAGGATTAAAACAACCCACCAACTTGTCCACGGTTGCAGATCGGGATGAAGCGCGCCGGGACAACAACTGCGCCATCTGGAAAAACAGTGCAGATAGGCGAATAAAGGCCTTTTGATTCAGTCGATTAGCGACACAGAGATTTCGACCGGGCTTGTGGACAAACGGTTGATACGCGTGACACTTTGTCATCGCCGCGAGTCTTTTCCACATTTGCCGCGGAGCATTTTCCGCGGCTGCGCCAATTGTGAATAAGTCGGCTGTTTTCCACTTGCCTGGATCGGCACCGCGTCGTTAGCTGTTCTTCATCCCGGCTTATCAACAGCACCAGGAGAATTGCGTGGAGAACAAGAAAAACTACTTCCACCTTCACCTGATTTCGGACTCGACCGGTGAGACTCTGATCGCCGCAGGGCGCGCGGCAGCGGCTCAATTCCAGAGTTCCCATGCGCTGGAACATGTCTATCCGCTGATCCGCAACCGCAAACAATTGCTGCAGGTTCTCGATGCGATCGATGGCGCGCCCGGCATCGTGCTCTACACGATTGTCGACCGGGAACTCGCCGATATCATCGACCGGCGTTGCCGCGACATGGGTGTCCCTTGTGTCTCGGTGCTCGACCCGATCATCGACCTCTTCCAGTCCTATCTGGGATCGCCCTCGCGCCGTCGCTCCGGCGCCCAGCATGTGATGGATGCGGAATACTTCGCCCGTATCGATGCGCTCAACTTTACGATGGACCACGACGATGGTCAGTTGCCTGCCGATTTCGACGAGGCCGATGTCGTTCTCGTCGGCATCAGCCGGACGTCGAAGACGCCGACCAGCATCTATCTCGCCAACCGCGGCATCAAGACCGCCAACATTCCGATCGTCCCCGGCGTGCCGTTGCCGGACAGATTGATGGAGGCGACGAAGCCGCTCGTCGTCGGTCTGATCGCCACCGCCGACCGCATCTCACAAGTGCGCCAGCACCGGGTACTCGGAACGACGCAAGGGTTCCATGGTGATCAATATACGGACAAGGCCTCGATTACCGAGGAACTGAAATATGCCCGGTCACTTTGCGCCCGCAACAACTGGCCGGTCATCGATGTTACCCGCCGTTCGATCGAGGAAACCGCGGCGGCCATCGTTGCCCTGCGTCCGCGTCTGCGCTAGACCCGAATCGAACAATACGGGAACCTGCTTGATGAATCCTTTGCTCGTCCTGGCCTCGGCAAGCCGGTTTCGCCGTGCGCTCCTGGAAAATGCCGGCCTCGTTTTCGAGGCGAAGGCTGCCAAGATCGATGAACGGGCGCTGGAAAAGCCGCTCGAAGAAGCCGGTGTTGCGCCCGAAACCGTAGCGCTCGCGCTGGCGGAGGCAAAGGCGCGCGACGTCATCAGGCATTTTGACGACGCGCTGGTGATCGGCTCGGACCAGACCATGTCCTTAGGAGCGCGGGTCTATCACAAGCCAAAGGACATGGCGGAAGCGGCACAGCATCTGCTTTCGCTGTCGGGCAAGACCCATCGCCTGAACAGCGCCATCGTGCTGTTGCGCGGCGAAGAGGTTGTCTGGCGGCACGTCTCTTCCGCGCACATGACCGTGCGGCCGCTGACGGCAGACTTCGTCAGGCGCCACCTGGAGCGTGTCGGCGAAAAGGCACTTTCGAGCGTCGGCGCCTACCAACTGGAAGGCGAGGGGATCCAGCTCTTCGAAAAGATCGAGGGCGACTATTTCACCATCCTCGGTCTTCCGATGCTGCCGCTGCTCGCCAAACTTCGTGAACTGGGAACGATCGATGCGTGATTCACGTGAAACATTTGTTAACCACGCCTTCGTCACCGGCTATCCGATCAAGCATTCCCGGTCGCCTCTGATCCACGGCTATTGGCTGAAACAGCTCGGTCTGCCCGGCAGCTATCGCGCCCATGAGGTACGTCCGGAAGATTTCGGCGGCTTCATTGCAAGCCTCAAGGACGGAACGTCCGGCTTCTGCGGCGGCAATGTCACCATCCCGCACAAGGAACTCGCCTGTCGCCTGGCGGATCGACCCGATGAACTGAGCCAGGAGCTCGGCGCCGCCAATACGCTTTGGGTTGAAGATGGAGAGGTTCGCGCCACCAACACCGATGGCCGCGGCTTCGTTGCCAATCTCGATGAGCGGGCCGTCGGCTGGGACAAGACGTCGACCGCCGTTGTCCTCGGCGCCGGCGGCGCCAGCCGCGCGGTCATCCAGGCGGTCCGTGATCGCGGCATCAAGACGATCCATGTTGTCAATCGGACGGTCGAGCGGGCGAAGGAGCTCGCCGATCGTTTCGGACCGTCGGTCGAAGCGCATCCCATGGGCGCGCTCAAGGAGGTGATGGCGGGTGCAGGCCTGTTCATCAACACCACTTCCCTTGGCATGGACGGCAGCGAAGCGCTGGCGATCGATTTCGGCATCATGGCTTCCGGCGCGGTCGTGACGGACATCGTCTATGTTCCGCTGAAGACGCCGATCCTGGCCCAGGCGGAGGCGCAAGGTCTTGCGATCGTCGACGGCCTGGGCATGCTTCTGCATCAGGCCGTGCCCGGCTTCGAGCTCTGGTTTGGCTGTCGGCCAACGGTCGATGCCGCGCTTCGACAGCGCATCATCGATGATATGGACAGGCACTGATGATGATCCTCGGCCTGACAGGATCGATCGCCATGGGCAAGTCGACGACGGCCCAGATGTTCCGTGATTTCGGCGTTCCGGTGAACGATGCCGACGAGGTCGTGCACGAACTTTATCGCGGCGAGGCGGTTACGCCGGTCGAGGCGGCCTTTCCCGGAACGACGAAAGACGGCGAGGTCGATCGCGCCGAACTGTCGCGCCAGCTCATGGAGGCGCCGGGACGGCTGCCTGAACTCGAGGCGATCGTTCATCCGCTCGTGCGCAAGAAGGAACAGGAATTCCTAACGAAGAACGCGGGCGCGCCCTTTGTCGTCCTGGACATCCCGCTGCTGTTTGAAACGGGTGCGGAAAAGCGGGTCGACCGCGTCGTGGTAGTCACCTGCTCGGCCGAACTCCAGCGCGAAAGAGCGTTGAAGCGCCCGGGAATGACCGAGGAAAAACTCGCGATGATCCTTGCACGGCAGGTGCCCGACAGCGAAAAGCGTAAACGCGCCGACTACATCATCGATACCAGCGACAGTTTCGACGTCACCCGCGGCCAGGTGAAGGCGGTCGTCGACGAGCTCGCAGCCAGCAACGGAGACACGGATGCGTGAGATCATCTTCGATACGGAAACGACAGGCCTCGACAATCGCGAGGACCGCGTGATCGAAATCGGCGGTGTCGAGCTCGAAAATCAGTTTCCGACCGGCCGCACGCTGCACATCTTCATCAATCCCGGCAGCCGCAAGGTTCACCCGGACGCGCTCGCCATCCACGGCATCACCGACGAATTCCTGAAGGACAAACCGCCCTTCGCCGATGTCGTCGACGAGATCCTCGATTTCTTCGGTGATGCGCGTTGGGTCGCGCACAACGCCACCTTCGACATGGGCTTCGTCAACGCCGAGTTCGCCCGCCTGGGACTGCCGCCGATTGCTGTCGACCGGGTGACGGACACATTGGCGCTTGCGCGCCGCAAGCACCCGATGGGGCCGAACTCGCTCGATGCGCTTTGCCGTCGTTACGGCATCGACAATTCGCATCGCGCGAAACACGGCGCTCTTCTCGACTCCGAACTCTTGGCCGAAGTCTATATCGAGATGATCGGCGGTCGGCAGGCTGCGCTCGGCCTTGTCTCGACGAAATCGGCCGGGCAGTCGATCGAACTCGATGATGCGCCGATCGTCATCGGCCAGCGTCCGCGTCCGCTGCCGAGCCGGCTGTCGCAGGACGATCTTGCGGCGCACGCTGCGCTGATCGCGAAGATCGGCGCCAAGGCGATCTGGGCAAAATACGAACCCCAGGAATAATAGGCATCAAAAAAGCCCGGCGCGAACCGGGCTTCTTTGCTCCAGCGTTCTGGATTTTGATCAGTTCGCGGTTTCGTTCGCGCTCGAAACCTGGGCACGGACCTTTTCTTCGGCCATGCGCTGCGCGAACATCTGCGCGAAGTCGATCGGGTCGATCATCAGCGGCGGGAAGCCACCGTTGCGGGTCGCGTCGGCAACGATCTGCCGCGCGAACGGGAACAACAGGCGCGGGCACTCGATGAAGAGCAGCGGCAGCATGTGCTCCTGCGGGAAACCTGCAACGCGGAAGACGCCGCCATAGGCCAGCTCGACGTTGAAGAGAACCCGTTCGCCGTCCTTGGCTTCGGCATTCAGCGACAGGACGACGTCGAAATCGTTCTCTGCGAGCGGGTTGGCGTTGACATTGACGTTGATGTTGATCGACGGCGCCTTGTCACGAGCCTGCAGCGAACGCGGAGCGCCCGGGTTTTCGAAGGAAAGGTCCTTGATATACTGGGCGAGGATGTTCAGCGACGGGCTCTGCTGCGCGCTGCCGTTGCCGTTGGATGCGGTATCAGTCGTCATAAGGGTTCCTCGACATCAATTCGGTGAGGCCATCTAGCATTTCGGCCTGGGGCTTACAACCCTGCGGACCCGGCCCGTTCGGCCGGATGCGGGTACCTTTGCTCCAAACCGCGAAGCCGGGAAAATGCTCCAGAATGTGGGCGACGGAGTGCCGTTTGCGCATTCTTTTGGTCAGGGGCGATGGCGATCGCCGTTTTGCGGCGGATCCTCGTCGTCCGTCCGCGAGAATTCGCCTTCGTCGAGGTCGATGACGCGCGGCGAGGGCCGTGGTTCTCGCGGGTCGTTTTGTTGGTACCAGTTCGCCCCGGATGCCGCGGTCACGATCGTCATCCGCTTGCGCAGGTAGGCGGCCACGCCATTCCGGACCAAGGGCAGAAACAGGAGGAGCCCGATCACGTCGCTGACGAAGCCCGGCACGATGAGCAGGATCGCCGCGACGAACAACAAGGCGCCGCCGATCACCTCTCGGCCCGGGTCACTGCCGGTGCGGGTGGCATCCTGCATCCGGCGGATGACGGCAAATCCCTGGACCCTGAGCAGGATCACACCCACAAATGCGCTTGCAAGCACCAGAAGCAGCGTCATCAAAAGCCCGATCTCTCGGCCGACGACGACGAAACCGGCGATTTCGGCGAGCGGGAGCCCGAGGATGACGAGGGGGATAAGAATTGAACGCATCGATGCTGCCCGAAAATGAAACCTGGTGTCAGAACCCCTTCTACCGCATGTTTCCTCAAAGCGTCTCCGATTTCAGGGCAAAAGCATGCAGCAACTCTGAAGGATCACAGCGATCTTTGCGCATCTTAAAAGACGCGCGACGCCGTAAGAGTGCGGACATCGCCATTTGAATGATCTATTCTTGCGGACTATATGGAAATAGCCACGAGAAAATCTAACAGCGGTTCCGGGTGGAAATGGGCTCCTTCGACTTCATCACGTTTTTTTTCCTGATCGCCGCGGTGGTCATCTTCCTGCAACTGCGCAGCGTCTTGGGCCGTCGGACAGGGAGCGAGCGGCCGCCGTTCGATCCTTACTCGCCGCGTGATATGAGCCAGGGGCCGGAAAACGGCGACAAGGGCAAAGTCGTGCAGTTGCCGCGGCGCGAGAATGCGGACGAACAAGCGGGGCGCTACGAATCGATCGATACCTTCGCCAAGGCGGGCACGACACTGAATACCCAGCTTCGGTCGCTGAGCGACGCTGATCCGAGCTTCGATCCGAAGGAATTCGTCCACGGCGCCAAGATGGCCTACGAGATGATCGTCATGGCTTTTGCTGACGGTGACCGCAAGACGTTGAAGAACCTGCTGTCCCGCGAGGTCTATGAAGGCTTCGACGCGGCGATCACCGATCGCGAGCGCAAGGGCGAAGTTGTCAAGTCCACCTTTGTCGGCATCGACAAGGCGGACATCATTCACGCCGAAGTGAAGGACAGCGAGGAAAACATCACGGTGCGCATCGTCAGCCAGCTGATTTCGGCGACCTATGACAAGCAAGGTGGCCTGATCGACGGCGATGCCGAGTCGGTCGCCGAGGTCAACGATCTCTGGACTTTTGCACGCGACATCCGTTCGCGGGATCCAAACTGGAAACTGATCGCCACCGAATCCGAAAACTGAGCGGACGGGGCTGCCATGTCCTTTCGACTTGAACCCGTCAGTTTCGACGATCTTCCCGGCTGGCGGGACGACGACCCGACCAAGGTGATCGAGGCGATGCGGCGCTGTCAGAAGCACGTCTCGACGGTCAAGCCCTATCGCACCGGTTCGCTCGGGATCTCGGTCGATGATCTGATGCCGGCGCTCTCGGCTTCGTCGGCAGACATCGATACGGCTGAAGGCGCGCGGGCATTTTTCGAGAAGCACTTCGTGCCGTTCCTAATCGGCCCGGACGCCGGTTCCGGATTCGTGACCGCGTTCTACGAACCAGAAATCGAAGTTCGTGCTGAAGCGAACGAAACCTATCGTTATCCGCTTTATCGGCGGCCGGCCGACCTAGTCGATATCGACGACAGCAACCGACCCGATGGCATGGATCCCTATTTCGCCTTTGGCCTTTCTGACGGTGACCGGATCAGCGAGTATCCGGACAGGCGGGCCATCGAACAGGGTTATTTGGCCGGCCGCAGCCTGGAGATTGCCTATGCAAAATCCAAGATCGATGTCTTCTTCGTGCATGTGCAGGGTGCGGCGCGACTCGTTTTCCCGGACGGTTCGCGCCGTCGCGTGACCTATGCCGCCAAGACCGGCCACTATTTCTCGCCGGTCGGCAAGTTGCTGATCGAACGCGGCAAGATCGATGCCGCGACCGTCTCGATGATGAGCATCCGTGCCTGGCTGGAGGGGCACCCGGACGATGTCGATGAAGTGCTCTGGCACAACCGGTCGTTCATCTTCTTCCGCGAGGCTGCGGTCGAGGACGAGCACCTGGGTCCGATCGCCGCCGCCAAGGTCTCGCTCGAGCCGGGACGTTCCTTGGCGGTGGATCGCCTCATCCACACTTTCGGCGTGCCCTTCTACATCGCGAGCGAGAGCCTGACGCGCCTCGACGACGGAAAGCCCTTCCAGCGCCTGATGCTGGCGCTCGACACGGGTTCGGCGATCGTTGGACCGGCGCGCGGTGACATCTTCACCGGTTCCGGCTTCGAGGCTGGCGAACGGGCCGGTGCGGTCCGCAACGCGGCGGATTTTTATGTGTTTGTTCCGAGGGCCGCCGCGGCACGATACGGCCATGCCTAAGGAAAAGAAGCTCACATCCGAAGATCGCATTCTCTGGGGCAAGGTTGCCCGCTCGACGAGACCGATGCCGGGCCGGCTCGACGACCTGATGGAGATGTTGGCCGAGGACGAACAGCCAAAGCCGCAGGAAGAACCGAAAGCCAAGCAGCAACAGAAACCGACCGGTACCGTCGAGCCGCCGGGCATCACACTGACGAAAAAGCCGGGCGAGAAAGTGCATCATCCGCTTGAGCAGCCGGTCAAGCGTAAGCTTGCCAAGGGGCGCCTGACACTCGAAGCGCGCATCGACCTGCACGGCATGATCCAGAGCGAAGCGCATGGATTGCTGCTGCAGTTTCTTCTGAGGGCGCATGAGCGGGGGCTGCGCCATGTGCTCGTCATCACCGGCAAGGGCACCTCGTTCGGTAGCGACGGCGCTTTGAAACGGGCTGTGCCGCTTTGGTTCTCCCTGCCTGAGTTCCGGCCGCTGATCTCGTCCTACGAGCAGGCTGCCCGCAACCATGGCGGAGAGGGCGCTCTCTACGTTCGGTTGGCGCGTACCCGCGGGAGCGCGATATGACGCCCTTTGGCGAGGCGCTGCGCGAACTCAGGCGCAGGAAGGGTGTGTCGCAGAAGCAGATGGCGGCGGCGCTCAACGTTTCTGCCGCCTATCTCTCAGCGCTCGAACACGGAAAGCGCGGTGCGCCGAGCTTCGATTTTCTCCAGCGGGTGGCAGGCTACTTCAACGTCATCTGGGATGAGGCGGAGGAATTGTTCCGTATCGCCAATGTCTCCGCCCCGAGGGTCGTGCTGGACACGTCGGGCCTGACGCCGGAGCACACCGCATTTGCCAACCGGCTCAGCGAGCAAATCCGCGCTTTGTCGCCAGAGACGATCCGCGCCCTGGAAGATGTTTTGGAAAAAGCCACATTTCCTGATAATGACAGGGGATGAATGCCTGTTTCCGGCCGCTGCCTGGCGGTCCGGGATTTGGAACCGTGGACAAATTTTCTATAGTCCACGAGGCGTCCGAGACGTGATTCGCAACGAATCACCATGTCCGAAGAACCTGGAAAGACCCGTAGCTGAATGACCGATATTCCTGAGACCGAAACCGGCGCCAGCGCCGAATATGGTGCCGATTCCATCAAGGTGCTGAAGGGCCTGGATGCCGTGCGCAAGCGGCCTGGCATGTATATCGGCGACACGGACGACGGCTCCGGTCTACACCACATGGTCTACGAGGTCGTCGACAACGCGATCGACGAGGCGCTCGCCGGTCATGCCGACATCGTCACGGTGTCGCTCAATCCGGATGGATCGGTGACGGTAACCGACAACGGCCGCGGTATCCCGACCGACATCCACAAGGAAGAAGGCGTCTCGGCGGCCGAGGTCATCATGACTCAGCTCCACGCCGGCGGTAAGTTCGATCAGAACTCCTACAAGGTTTCCGGCGGTCTGCATGGCGTTGGCGTCTCGGTGGTCAACGCGCTTTCGGTCTCGCTGAAACTGAAGATCCGCCGCTCCGGCAGGATCCACGAGATGAGCTTTACCCACGGGGTCGCCGATGGCCCGCTTGCGGTGACAGGCGATGCAGGCGACGCAACCGGCACCGAAGTGACGTTCCTACCGAGCGCCGAGACCTTCTCCAAGACCGAGTTCGACTACTCGACCCTGGAACACCGTCTGCGCGAACTCGCCTTCCTGAACTCCGGCGTCCGCATCATGTTGACGGACAAGCGCCATTCCGACATTCGCCAGGACGAGATGATGTATGACGGCGGCCTTGAAGCCTTCGTCGCCTATCTCGACCGGGCGAAGAAGCCGCTGGTGCACAAGCCGGTCGCCATTCGTGGCGAGAAGGACGGCATCACCGTTGAAGTCGCCATGTGGTGGAACGACAGCTACCACGAAAACGTGCTCTGCTTCACCAACAACATCCCGCAGCGCGACGGCGGCACCCATATGGCCGGTTTCCGCGCGGCGCTGACCCGACAGGTCACCTCCTACGCGGATTCCTCGGGCATTACGAAAAAGGAAAAGGTCACGCTCCAGGGCGAGGACTGCCGCGAGGGCCTGACGGCCGTTCTTTCGGTCAAGGTTCCGGATCCGAAGTTCTCGTCGCAGACGAAGGACAAGCTGGTATCGTCGGAAGTGCGCCCGGTGGTCGAAAGCCTCGTCAACGAAGCGCTCAGCACCTGGTTCGAGGAACATCCGAGCGAAGCCAAGATCCTCGTCGGCAAGGTGGTCGAAGCGGCTGCTGCCCGCGAGGCCGCCCGCAAGGCCCGCGAACTGACGCGCCGCAAGGGTGCGCTCGACATCTCGTCGCTGCCCGGAAAGCTTGCCGACTGCTCCGAGCGCGATCCGGCCAAGTCCGAGCTCTTCCTGGTGGAAGGGGACTCGGCAGGCGGCTCCGCCAAGCAGGGCCGTTCGCGCGAAAACCAGGCGATCCTGCCGCTTCGCGGCAAGATCCTCAATGTCGAACGCGCCCGCTTCGACAAGATGCTGTCGAGCCAGGAAATCGGCACGCTGATCACCGCGCTCGGCACCTCGATCGGCAAGGACGAGTTCAATGCCGACAAGCTGCGCTACCACAAGATCATCATCATGACGGACGCCGACGTCGACGGCGCCCATATCCGCACCCTGCTGCTCACCTTCTTCTTCCGCCAGATGCCGGAACTGATCGAGCGCGGCCATCTCTATATCGCCCAGCCGCCGCTCTATAAGGTGATGCGCGGCAAGTCGGCCCAGTACCTCAAGAACGAGCAGGCACTGGAAGACTATCTGATCACGATGGGCCTTGAAGAAGCGACGCTGGAGCTGGAATCGGGCGAAGTGCGCGCCGGCCAGGATCTGCGCGAAGTCATCAACGACGCGCTCCGCCTGCGCAATCTGATGAACGGGCTGCACTCGCGCTACAATCGCTCCATCGTCGAGCAGGCGGCGATTGCCGGCGCGCTGAATGTCGAGCTCAACGGCCAGCGCGACGCCTATGAGGCGGTCGCCACGGAAGTTGCCCGTCGCCTCGACGTCATCGCCGAGGAAACCGAACGCGGTTGGGCCGGTGCGGTCACGGCCGAAGGCGGTCTCCGCCTCGAGCGCATGGTTCGCGGCGTCAAGGAAGTCGCCGTGCTCGACATGGCGCTCATCGGCTCGTCCGATGCCCGCTACATCGACCAGCTCACCGCCAAGCTCAAGGAAGTCTATGCCGCCCCGCCGGTCCTGCGCCGCCGCGACGGGACGCAGGAGATCAGCGGACCGCGTGCGCTCCTCGACGCCATTTTCGCGGCTGGCCGCAAGGGCCTGTCGATGCAGCGCTACAAGGGCCTCGGTGAGATGAACGCCGAGCAGCTCTGGGAAACGACGCTCGATCCGAACGTCCGCTCGCTGCTGCAGGTCCGGGTGGCCGATGCGACCGATGCCGACGGCCTGTTCTCGCGTCTGATGGGCGACGAGGTCGAGCCGCGCCGCGATTTCATCCAGGAGAACGCGCTGAGCGTCGCCAACCTCGACATCTGATCTTTCCGGAGATCATTACCGATCGGGATCCCGGTGCCGCGCGACACCGGGATTTTTTCGTTATTCGCCCTTGAACTGGCCTTCGAAGGCGAACTCGCTGACCGGCTTGCGCTGGCTTGGGATTTCCCGCGCGCGCAGATCGTCGGGGAGCGTCGAGGGATCGGCCAGCCGGCCGATCGCAACGGCGGCCTCGACCCGGTAATGTTCGGGAACGTTCAGTACGTGCATGGCCTTGTCGCGGTCGATGCCCGCCATGCCATGGGCGTGCCAGCCGGAAAGCGAAACCTGCAAAGCAAGGCTGTACCAGGCCGAGCCCGTGTCGAAGGCATGGGTATAGGCCGGGCGCATCTCGCCGTTCTGTGCCTGGTTATGGGTTCTCGAAATGACGATCAGAAGCGCTGCCGCGTTCTTCGCCCAGCGCTGGTTGCCTTCGTCGAGACAGTCGAGCAGCACCGGGAAGTGTTCCGTCCCGCGACGGGCGTAGACGAAGCGCCAGGGCTGTCGGTTGCTTGCCGAGGGCGCCCAGCGAGCTGCTTCGAAGAAGGAAAGCAGTTCGCGTTCCTCGATCTCTTCGTGGGTGAAGGCGCGGGGCGACCAGCGCTCAAGGAACATGGCGTCAATGGGATAGTCGGCTTTTCTGTTATCGGTCGCCGTCATGGACATGCCTCTTCTCTGTATTCTCTAAATCCTCAGCAGCTTTTCAGCGCCTGATCTGTCCTGGCGCCTATGGCTCGATTCGTTTCGGACGCTACATGAGGACGGGTGCGGATGAAACCGGGTCGGAAGCATGGAAACGTGCGTGCGATCGGTAAGCTGTACGCGTCAGGAAAGTGCAGAAACGGTCGCGTGGGTCATTGCCGTTTCCAGGAAAAAAGTTGTATAAGTTCTGTAGATTTTTGAGAGAGGACGGATCATGTCGTTTAAAGACCCATCATTGTTTCGCCAGGCAGCCCTCGTCGGCGGCGAGTGGATCGAGGCGGACGCGGCGAACGCGATCGAGGTGAACAACCCCGCGACCGGCGAGATCATCGGCCGCGTGCCGAAGCTTGGCGCCAAGGAAACCAAGGCAGCGATCGAGGCGGCGCGCGTGGCCCAGAAGGGCTGGGCGGCGCGCACGGCCAAGGAGCGCGCCGGCATCCTGCGCAAATGGTTCGAGCTGATGATCGAGAACAAGGAGGATCTCGGCCGCATCCTGACGCTGGAACAGGGCAAGCCGCTTGCGGAAGCGACCGGCGAAATCGTCTATGGCGCAAGCTTCGTCGAGTGGTTTGCCGAAGAGGCGCGCCGCATCTATGGCGACCTGATCCCCGGCCATCAGCCCGACAAGCGCATCCTGGTGATGAAGCAGCCGATCGGCGTCGTGGCCGCAATCACGCCGTGGAACTTCCCCAATGCGATGATCACCCGCAAGGCCGGCCCGGCCTTCGCCGCCGGCTGCGCCATGGTGCTGAAGCCCGCAGCTCAGACGCCGTTCTCGGCGATTGCGATCGCGATCCTTGCCGAACGCGCCGGGCTGCCGAAGGGCCTTTTCAGCGTCATCACCGGCTCGGCCCGCGAGATCGGCGCCGAGATGACCTCCAACCCTGTCGTGCGCAAGCTGACCTTCACCGGCTCGACCGAGGTGGGTGCCGAGCTCTATCGTCAGAGTGCGGCCACCATCAAGAAGCTCGGCCTCGAACTCGGCGGCAATGCGCCGTTCATCGTCTTCGATGATGCCGATCTCGATGCCGCGGTCGAAGGCGCGCTGATTGCCAAGTTCCGCAACAACGGCCAGACCTGCGTCTGCGCCAACCGCATCTATGTGCAGGACAAAGTTTATGACGCCTTTTCCGACAAGCTCGCCAAGGCGGTCGCCAAGCTGAAGATCGGCAACGGCCTTGATGAAGGCGTCATCCTCGGGCCGCTGATCGACAAGGCGGCGCTGGAAAAGGTCGAGGAGCACATTGCCGACGCCACCTCCAAGGGGGCACGCGTGGTCCAGGGCGGCAAGCGCCACACGCTTGGCGGCACCTTCTACGAGGCGACGGTTCTGGCCGACGTCACCCAGGCGATGGCCGTCGCGCGGGAGGAAACCTTCGGCCCGGTCGCGCCGCTCTTCCGCTTCAAGGACGAGGCCGATGTGATCGAGCAGGCAAACGATACCGAGTTCGGTCTTGCCTCCTATTTCTACGCCAAGGATCTGGCGCGGGTGTTCCGGGTGGCGGAAGCGCTGGAATACGGCATGGTCGGAGTCAACACCGGGCTGATCTCGACGGCGGAAGCGCCGTTCGGCGGCGTGAAACTCTCCGGCCTCGGCCGCGAGGGCTCGCGCTACGGTATCGAGGAGTTCACCGAGATCAAGTATGTCTGCCTCGGCGGCGTTGCCTGAAACAGGCGAAAATCCAACTTGCAACAAACCGGCCAGTGTTTTGGCCGGTTTTCTTTTGCCAGCAAGGCGTTAGTGTCAAAATCGAAATTATCGATGGCGTGAGGTTACCCTTCACTCCAGCCCTCTCCGTGCGAGCGGAGAAAAGGGATTTCAACGCGGCGCGGTATCGTCTCCGTATACGGGAAGAGGTACCGGCAGGCGGGTGAGGGGCGAAGGTTGATCCTCACGGCTACGTTTAAGGAGAATGAGCATGCCGGCCCCGAAGAACCCCTTTAAGGCAGCCCTGCGCGAAAACCGCTTCCAGCTTGGACTGTGGGTGGCGCTTGCCAGCCCCTATGCGGCGGAAGTGGTGGCTGGCAGCGGCTATGACTGGCTGCTAATCGATGGCGAGCATGCGCCGAACGATATCCCGCTGCTGTCGGCACAGTTTCGCGCGGTCTCGGCATCCGCCAGCCATCCGATGGTCCGTCTGCCGGTCGGCGATACCGTGTTGATCAAGCAGATTCTCGACACCGGCGTGCAGACCTTGCTGATCCCAATGGTCGAGAGCCTGGCGCAGGCGCAGCAACTGGTGCGTGCCACACGCTATCCGCCGCATGGCGTTCGTGGCGTTGGTGCCGCCCTCGGCCGTGCGTCTCACTTCGGCCGCATCGGCGACTATCTCCAAACCGCCGGCGACGAGATCTGCCTGATCCTGCAGATCGAAAGCCGCGCAGGCCTTGCCGCGATCGACGAGATTGCCGCACTCGACGGCGTCGACGGCCTCTTCATCGGTCCGTCCGACCTGGCGGCGGACATGGGTTATCTCGGCAAGCCCGGCCATCCGGAGGTGCGTGCGGCGATTGCCGACGCCTTCGAGCGTATCAAGAAGGCTGGCAAGGCGAGGGGCATCATGACGCTCGACCTCGAGCAGGCACGCGACTACCGCGAGCTCGGCGCCGATTTCATGGCGATCGGCACGGACGTCACATCGCTCGTTCGCGCAACGACGGCGCTGCGCCAGGAGTTTATCGGCGAGGTCGCTTCGGCGCCAAAGAAGCAGGAATCCGGCTACTGATTCGAGATTGCGGCGAGCTCGGGCATCGAAACGCTCGGGCTCCAGCGCTGGAGGTCGACGATCCGGCGCTCGATCTTTTCGCGGTGATGGTTGGCGATATCGCCCAGGCGGTGGTTGAGGAACGGGTTTCTGAAGCGCTCCAGCGTCGCTGCAGCATAGGTGGTCGCCTCGTTCTCCAGACCCTTGGCGGCGAAGGCGGGAATGACTTCGGATTGATAGATGTGGTCCAGCCGGGCTGCCACGGATGCGTCGGCGAGGATCTCCCGGACGGTCTCGTTCGGGTCGCGGCCTTCCTTGAGCCAAAGATCCGCAAGCACCGTGTGGCCGAGGTTGAGAATGTGGAGCTTCAGCTTCCCATAGGATGTCAGGTCGTCCACGAGTTTCACGGACGGATGGGTGCAGGGCGAGCGTAGGCCGGGCTGGTTTTCGATTGCCCACAGCGCATAGGGCTCGGCAATCGCACCGGCGGGCTCCAGCGGTTCGGAGACGATGCGGTCGACCAGCGCGTTTGCCCAGACGACATTTTTGTTTAGCCAGTCGATAAAGGCGCTCTCTTCGAACCGCTCCGCCGCAAGCCCCAGCATCAGCGCCTTCAACGCATCGCCGTTGCGCGACACGAGCTCGCAGGGAAGGATCGTCAGGGGGCGCCCGCCTGCATCGAAGCGCGCCTTCAAGAGCAGAAGCAGCTTACCGGGAAAGGAACGGGGAATGTCCGTCACCAGGTCGTTGCTGACTTGGTAACCCGTATCGCCGGTATTGGAGATCAGGATCTCCGCCTCCTCGGCAACGATCTCCCGGACCTCATTCCAATTTTCAGCCGTCGAAAGCGCGCGCGCCACACTGGTGACCTGTACTGTCCGGTCGATCCGCTCGCCGCCTTGGATGCCGCGGATGACGACCGGAAAACCCTCGGGGCGGGCAAGCGCCGCAAGTCGTCCGGCGCGTTCCTTGGATCCGGTCGTCTGGACGATCGTGATCGGCCCGGGCGCCTGACCTGTTTTCAGTGCCTCGCTGACGAAGAGATCGGCATGGGCCTGAAGGAAGCGGCTGGTCCCGAATTGCACGATCGGCGTCGTCATCTTGTGGCTCCGGTAGCTGGCTATGGAATGGATTGAAGCAAGGTCTCGCGCGCGGACTGGAGATGGCGCCGGCAGGCCTGTTCGGCCTTTGCGGGGTCATGCGAGCGCAACGCCTCGATATAGGCAAGGTGCTCTTCCAGGGCGCGGGCGTTGCGCTGGCGGGCATTCGACTTGTTCCACTGGTAGTGATAGTGGAAGACGATGGCGATGATGTCGTAGAAATCGACGATGAAGCGGTTGCTGGACGCCTTGTGCACCAGCAAGTGGAACTGCTCGTCCAGTTCGGAGAATTCCCGGTAGCGGTTGTCGATATCGGCCAGGATTTCCCGGTGCAGGGTCTCGATTTTCTTGAGCTCCTCCCACGCGGGGTGATCGTGCGGCAAGGAGACGAAGCGCGCGGCCGAACGCAATTCGAACATCTCGCGCACTTCCGTCAGCTCCAGCGCAAACTCCCGCGTGAAGCCCTTGAGGATCCAGTGGCTGTTCGGCCGTTTCTCGATCAGGCCGAAGCGACTGAAGCGAATCAGGAACTCGCGTACGCTGGTCGTCCCGGTGCCGATTTCGCGCGCCAGTTCGAGTTCGTTGATCTGCATGCCGGGCTCGGCGCCGCCGGCGAGAATCCGGCGCATGAAACTGCGCTCGATGATCTCGGAGAGCGAATCGGTTTCTTCCGTCGGAAAATAGTCGTCGGGGCGGGGCTGCCGCAGCACGTTCTTCTTGCGCTTGTCCCAGGCGATCAGCTGCAGTTCCTCGAAGCGGCTGAGGATTGCGCGCACCGTCGTCCGGCTGACGCCGAGCACCTGCCCAAGCTCCGGCTCGGAGGGCAGCGAGGATGTTTCCGCCAGAAGCTTCAGGCAGCGGTTATAGGCATCCTTGAAGACGGTATTCTGTTTTGCCATGGCAAGATCCGGCCGGTTTGAACTTGTCTGCGTTTATCAGCGACGCTCCTCTATCGCGGCGATCCGGTTTTGTCTCCGTCTGTCGTCAGCATCTTTCCTCCCGTTTACCCCGGTCGTTGGCCCGACGGCGTCAGCGACGTTCCGCTATAATACCCATTGACGACGATCTGTCTATTGTAGATAAAAGACAGAAGAACAGACCTCAACAATCACGGAGAAATCGGTGTCTGCGCCGTCCACCATCCTGCTCGCACCGGAGGACAACGTCGTCGTGGCGACCTTGGCGATTGCCGCCGGTGACGCCCTGCCAAATGGCGCGCGCGCGGCAGCAAAGGTCGATGCCGGCCACAAGATCGCGATCCGCACCATCCGCACCGGCGAACCGGTCGTCAAATATGCTCAGGCGATCGGACGGGCGACCGCCGATATCGCACCGGGCGACCATGTGCACTCCCACAACCTTGCCTTCGACCGGGATCGTTTGGCGATCGGCCCGCAGGGAGCGCCGGAAGCAGCAAGCGATGCCGACAAGGCGCGCACGTTCATGGGCTATCGCCGTGGCGACGGGCGGGCGGCGACGCGAAACTATATCGGTGTCGTCGCCAGCGTGAACTGTTCCACCACCGTCTGTCGTGCGATCGCCGAGGAGGCGAACAGGCGCATCCTGCCGAAATACGAAGGCATCGACGGGTTCGTGCCGATCGTGCATGACCAGGGTTGTGGCATGTCGTCGACGGGCGACGGCATGGCCAATCTGCATCGCACGCTCGCCGGCTATGCCCGCCACGCCAATTTCGGCGGCGTGCTGATGGTCGGTCTCGGCTGCGAGGTCAACCAGTTGACACTCTATGGGCAGAGCGGTGCCGGCGGCGAAAAGCGTCACTTCAACATTCAGGAAGCCGGCGGGTCGCGGCGTTCGGTGGAAAAAGCGCTTGGCATTCTCGAGGAAATTGCTGCCGAAGTCGGCAAAGCGCGTCGCGTGGCCATTCCGGTGAGCGAGATCGTCGTCGGCCTGCAATGCGGCGGATCCGACGGGCTTTCAGGTATTACCGCCAACCCGGCGCTCGGCGCCGCGGTCGATATCCTTGCAGCGGCTGGTGGTACGGCAATCCTCTCCGAGACCTCGGAGATCTACGGCGCTGAACATCTGCTCCGCAGCCGGGCCGTCAACGAAGCCGTGGCGATGAAGCTCGACGGACTGATCGCCTGGTGGGAGAACTATGTGGCGATGCACGGCGCCTCGCTCGACAACAATCCGTCGCCGGGCAACAAACGCGGCGGCTTGACCACCATTCTCGAAAAATCGCTCGGTGCCGTGGCCAAAGGCGGCCGGTCACCGCTGAACGCGGTCTATCGCTACGCCGAACGGGTGACCGAGCATGGGCTCGTCTTCATGGATACGCCCGGCTACGATCCGGTGTCGGCGACCGGCCAGGTCGCTGGCGGCGCCAATGTCATCGCCTTTACCACCGGTCGCGGCAGTTGCTTCGGCTGTCGGCCGGCACCGTCGATCAAGCTCACCAGCAACACGGCGCTGTTTAGGGCGATGGAAGAGGACATGGACATCGATTGCGGCGTGATCGCTTCGGGGGAGGCGAGTATCGCAGGGCTCGGCCGCGAGATCTTCGATCTGATCGTCGAGACCGCCTCGGGCCGCAAGACCAAGAGCGAGCTCTTCGGCTATGGCGACAATGAGTTCGTACCCTGGCATCTGGGGGCGACGCTCTAAATACGGAACGACTGGCATCCTTGGAGGAGGAGACGGGGAATGCAGACGAGACGGATCGGTCGGACCGAACTATCGGTGACCGAATATAGCTTCGGCGCCGCCGGTCTCGGCGGGCTCTACCGGGAGTGTACCCGTGACGCGGCAATCGCGACGCTGGACGCTGCCTGGGCTGCGGGACTGCGCTATTTCGACGTGGCTCCCTTTTACGGCCTCGGGCTTGCCGAGCGCCGGGTCGGCGATTTCCTGCGTGACAAGCCGCGCGGTGAGTTCGTCCTCTCCACCAAGGTTGGCCGGCTTCTTCATCCGGTGCCGGACGACAAGGTGCCTGACTATTCCTATGTGAAGCCGCTCAATTTCGACGTCAGCTACGACTACAGCTACGACGGCATCATGCGCTCCGTCGAGTTCAGTTACGCCCGGCTGGGGCTCAACCGCATCGACATTCTGTATGTGCACGATATCGGCGTCTACACCCATGGCGCTGCCCGAAGCGCCGTCTATATGAGGCAGTTGCTGGAGGGCGGACTGAAGGCGCTGGAGGAACTGAGATCCTCAGGAACCATCGCCGCCTATGGTCTCGGCGTGAACGAGGTGCCGGTTTGCCTCGAGGTCATGCGCCAGGCCGATATCGACTGCATCCTTCTGGCCGGCCGCTATACCTTGCTCGATCGCTCGGCCGTCGCCGAACTCTTGCCGCTCTGTGAAAAGAAGCAAACCTCCCTTGTCGTCGGCGGGGTCTTCAATTCGGGCATCCTGGCAACGGGCCCAGTCGAGGGTGCGCATTTCGATTACATGCCGGCAACGGAAGATGTCCGTCAAAAGGTCGGCGCCATGGAAGTGGTTGCTCGCGGCATGAACATACCGCTTGCGGCACCCGCCATGCAGTTTCCGCTCGGTCATCCCATGGTTGCCTCCGTGCTGCTCGGGACCGCCAGGCCGGAGAGCCTGACGCGCAACATGGCACTCACCGAACACCGGTTTTCCGCGGCAGATTTCGCGGCTTTCGAACCGTTCACGCTGGTCGCGCCGGAACTCGGAGACGAGCCGGTTCGGGTCTAGCGGATCGCGGCCGCCCCGCGCCTGAAATGCTGTTCCGGCAGCTTGCCAAGCCGGAATTGTCGTACTAGCATCCAGATATGTTTTTTATCGATAAAAGGTCGATAAGCCGGCACCTGCGATCGACCTCCAAGAAGTGGAACACGGTGCACTGAGAGGAAAACCTGGGATGAGCATTTTGAAAAGCAGCCTTACCCGTCGCGCCTTCACCGCCCTGGCCGGTGCTGCGATGATCGCCGGCATGTCGCCGGTCGCGTCCTTCGCACAGGACGTGACGATCCCGATCATCGTCAAGGACACCACGTCCTTCTATTGGCAAATCGTGCTGGCCGGCGCGCGCGCCGCCGGCAAGGACCTGGGCGTCAATGTACCCGAGCTCGGGGCCCAATCCGAGTCCGACATCAACGGCCAGATCAGCATTCTCGAGAACGCGGTTGCCGGCGCTCCGGCTGCCGTCGTCATCTCGCCAACGGAATTCAAGGCGCTCGGCAAGCCGATCGATGAGGCGGCGAAGTCTGTTCCGATCATCGGCATCGACTCGGGCGCGGACTCGAAGGCCTTCTCCTCGTTCCTCACCACCGACAACGTCCAGGGTGGCCGCATCGCTGCCGACGGTCTCGCTGCGGCGGTCAAGGAAATGACCGGGAAGGAAGAGGGCGAAATCGCCATCATCACCAGTCTCCCGGGCGTCGGCTCGCTCGACCAGCGCCGCGAGGGCTTCCTCGATCAGGTCAAGACGAAGTATCCGGGCTTCAAGGTCGTCGCCGACAAATATGCCGACGGCCAGGCGACGACCGGCCTCAACATCATGACCGACCTGATCACCGCCAATCCCAATCTTGTCGGTGTCTTCGCCTCCAACCTGATCATGGCGCAGGGCGTCGGCCAGGCGATCGCCGAAAACAAGCTCGGCGACAAGATCAAGGTGATCGGCTTCGACAGCGACGACAAGACGGTCGGCTTCCTCAAGGAAGGCGTTCTGGCCGGTCTCGTCGTTCAGGATCCCTATCGCATGGGCTATGATGGCGTGAAGACGGCGCTGGCCGTTTCTAAGGGTGAAAAGGTCGAAAAGAACGTCGATACCGGTGCCAATCTGGTGACCAAGGCCAATATGGCCGAACCGAAGATCGACGCTCTCTTGAACCCGAAGGTGAAGTGACGACGGCCGCGGCGGGCCGCTTTGCCCGCCGCACCCGCTTGCGACCGGAACGAGGACCGGTCGCAAGCGATCTCCGCGATGGGAGGAATGCGCAGATGACCGAGTTGCAAGAGGCGCGCGATATCAGGACCGAAGGCCTGCACGTGGCAACGCGCCATCCGGTTCCGAAGGGCGAACCGATTCTGGAACTGCGCGCCCTGCAGAAGAAATACGGCGCCGTGGAAGCCTTGAAGCCGGCGTCGCTGACCTTTCTTTCCGGTGAGATTCACGCAATCGTCGGCGAGAACGGTGCCGGCAAGTCGACGCTGATCAAGCTTCTGACCGGCGTCATCAAGCGCACCTCCGGTGAGATCTTCTGGTGCGGCAAACCCGTCCAGCTCGACACGCCGCACGAGGCGATCGAACGCGGCATCAACGCCGTGCACCAGGAGGTCGTGCTCTGCGCCCACCTGACGGTGGCGGCCAACATGTTTCTCGGCGACGAGATCAACCGCAATGGCCTGATGCGCAAGCGCGCCATGACCGATGCGGCCCAACGCGTACTCGACGATCTCGGCTTCAACCTGCCCGCCGCCGCCGTGCTCGGTAGTCTCACGATCGGCCAGCAGCAGCTCGTCGCCACCGCGCGCGCCGCGATGCGCGGCACGCAGTTCCTGATCTTCGACGAGCCGACGGCCTATCTGACGCGGCAGGAATCGGCCCAGCTCTTCCGGCTGATCCGCAGGCTCCAGGCCGAAGGCGTCACCATCGTCTATATCAGCCACCGCATGGAGGAAGTCTTCGAGCTTGCCGATCGCGTCTCGGTGCTGCGTGACGGCACCCATGTCGGTACCCGCAAGATCGGCGAAACGAACGAGGCGGAACTGATCGCGTTGATGATCAACCGCACGATCGAGCAGATCTATCACAAGGAGCATTTTCCGCCCGGCGAAGTCATCGTCGAAACGCGAGACTTGAGCGGTCCCGGATTCCAGGACGTATCGCTGACCGTTCACGCCGGCGAGATCGTCGGCCTCTACGGGTTGATCGGGGCGGGGCGCAGCGAGTTTGCGCTCGGCCTCTATGGGCGCCATCGCCCAAGCGCCGGCGAGGTCTATTGGCAGGGGCGCAAGGTGGATATCGCCAGCGAGCGTGTTGCCATGGATCTCGGTATCGCGCTGGCGCCGGAAAGCCGTCGCGACCAGGGCCTGTGCCTCAATCTGCCGATCGGCCTCAACATCAACCTGCCGGTGTTCAGCCGGCTGACGCGCGGGTTTACGATCAACGGCCAGCAGGAGCGGGAGAATGCCGACCGGCAGATCCGCGACCTGAAGATCAAGACGCCTTCGCGCCGGGTCCTGGCGTCCGCCATGTCCGGCGGCAACCAGCAGAAGATCGTCATCGGCAAATGGCTGAGCCACGGCGCCAAGCTCTTCATTTTCGACGAGCCGACCGTCGGCGTTGACGTTGGTACCAAGGCGGAAATCTACCGCCTGTTCGCACGGCTTCTGGAGAACGGGGCGGGCATCATCCTGATTTCGTCCTATCTGCCTGAGGTCTACGAGCTCGCGGATCGGCTGCACGTGTTCCGGCGCGGCCGGCTGGTTGCCAGCCACGACTATCGCGCCGCCAGCCATGAGGAAGTGCTGACGCAGGCGATCGGCGTTTGAACGCCTGGAGCGGGATGAGTGAGCGGTTTTCCGCCCGCATCCCACTCAGCTTATGAAGACGATCATGATGATCTTGGTCGAATAGATCCAAGATCGTCATGATCTAAGAAACTTGAGGGATGCAGGGAGGAAGATCATGAGTGCGGAAACGGTGGAGAGCGGCGCCAGTGCGGCGCCACGCAAGGGCGTGAGCATTCTGTTCGGCCTCACCCTTTTGGGGCTGCTTCTGTTCCTCTGGCTGCTGCTGGGGTTTGCCACCAACAGCTTCTGGACGCCCAACAACATCAGCAACCTGCTGCGCCAGGGCGCGATGACGGCGATCCTTGCGGTCGGCCAGACCTTCGTCATCATCACCGCCGGCATCGACCTTTCGGTGGGCGCGGTGGTCGGCTTCACCAGCGTCATCGTCGCCTGGCTGCTTGCGGCCGGCGTGCCGCTCTGGGCCGCCATCCTGCTCACGCTTGCCTTCGGAGTGCTGATCGGCGCCTTCCACGCCTTCGGCATCGTACGCATGGGCCTGCCGCCCTTCATCATCACGCTTGCGACCCTCACTTCGCTCCGTGGCATCGGCCTGCTGATCACCAACGGCTCGACGATCTCGATCACAAATGAAGCCTTCACCAACTTCTCGCGGGCGGATTTCCTCGGCGTGCCCAGCCTGTTCTGGATGGTGATCGTGGTGGCGATCCCGGCCTATGTCTTCCTGCATCTGAGCCGCTTCGGGCGCTACCTCTTCGCCGTCGGCTCCAACAGCGAGGCAGCACGCCTCTCCGGCGTCAACGTCCACCGCACCATCTATCTCGCTTATATCCTCTCCTCGACTTGCGCCGCCTTCGTCGGCTTGCTGCTCGCCTCGCGCATCGGCATCGGCAACGCGACGCAGGCCGAGGGCTGGGAACTGCAGGCGATCGCCTCGTCGGTCATCGGCGGTACCAGCTTGTTCGGTGCGGTCGGTTCGGTGCACGGGCCGCTGCTGGGCGCCTTCATCCTCGCGACGATCAACAACGGCGCCAATCTCCTGAACGTCAACTCGTTCTGGCAGCGCATCATCACCGGCGTTCTGATCATCGTCATCGTCTATTTCGACCAACTCCGGCGTCGCAGCGCCCGCTAGGCGCCGGCACCGAACATTCCGTGGGAAATGTCATGAAAGCCGTGCTCTGCCTCGAACCCGGCCATCTGGAGGTCGTCGACCGTCCGCCGGCTGAGAATGTGCCTGACGGGTGGGTGCGTGTCGCCGTCAGCCATGTCGGCATCTGCGGCACCGATTACCATATCTTCGCCGGCAAACATCCGTTCCTCGAATACCCGCGCGTCATGGGCCACGAGATATCGGCTACGGTCATCTCCGGTGGCCGCGGCACGGCGATCGCGCCCGGCACGCCGGTCGTGGTGAACCCCTATCTTTCCTGCGGCAACTGCGTTGCCTGTCGAAAGGGTAAACCCAACTGCTGCACCGCCATCAAGGTTCTCGGCGTGCATACCGATGGCGCTTTTTGTGAAGAGATCATCGTACCAGACGGCAATCTTTATCCGGCGCAGGATCTGTCGCCGGAGGCCGCCGCCACCGTAGAATTCCTGGCGATCGGGGCCCATGCGGTGCGCCGTGCTTCCGCGGATGCCGGTTCACGGGCATTGGTCATCGGCGCGGGACCGATCGGTCTCGGCACCGCGATCTTCTCGCGCATCGCCGGCCACCGGGTGACGCTGATCGACACCAGCACCGAACGGCTGGACTTTGCCGCCCGCAAACTCGGCTTTGCCAACGGTATTGTCGCCGATATGGAAGTGGCGGCGCGCGTTGCCGAGGCGACGGATGGCGACGGCTTCGACGTCGTCTTCGATGCCACTGGTCACGGTGGCTCTATGCAGGCGGCCTTTTCCTATGTCGCCCATGGCGGCACGCTGGTCTTCGTCAGTGTCGTCAAGGACGAGATCCGCTTTTCCGACCCGGAGTTCCACAAGCGTGAGATGACGCTGATCGGAAGCCGCAACGCGACCCGCCAGGACTTTGACCATGTCGTCGCGTCGATCGCCTCTGGCCTCGTGCCGGTCGAGGCCCTGATCACCCACCGCACGACACTCGACGGAGCCGTCGTCGATCTTCCTCGTTGGGCGGAAGAAAAGACGGGTCTGGTCAAGGCGATCGTCAAGGTGGCTGTCACGTGAGACCGCTGATTGCTGCATCGCCATAGGGTCGCCATGAGCGTGGAGTTGCCACTTTTTCCTGAAATTGCCCGGCATCCGGCACCCAGCGCACGAAAATAGCGGAAAACCGCCAGTTTCAGACAAGCTCGTTTGCAAATCGTCAGGAATCCGGATTCAGTCTGGCCTAAGGCCTTGTATCGAGGTGACACGGGTATACATGTTGCACTGCACAAGAAAAATGGTAGTCTGGCAGCGATTGCGGACACCAAGACAAACAATCGCAAGCTTGCGTCCGACCGGGAGCGGCGTTGTCGTTGATTGAACCAAGGGGTACGCTTCCCATGTTCTACCAGCTCTATGAATTGAACCATGCAATGATGGCGCCGTGGCGTACGGCCGCCGATGCCATGCGGCTTGCCTTCAGCAACCCGATGAATCCCGTCTCGCACACCTATTTCGGTCGTGCGGCCGCTGCCGGGCTCGAAGTGTTCGAGCGCTCCACCCGCCGCTATGGCAAGCCGGAGTTCGGGCTTCCCGCGACCGAGGTCGACGGCACGTCCGTCTCCGTCTACGAGCGCATCGTCTGGCGCGCTCCCTTCTGCAACCTCATCCATTTCGAGCGCGCCTTGCCCAAGGGGCGTGCTGCCGATCCGAAGGTCCTGGTGGTGGCGCCGATGTCCGGCCACTACGCGACGCTGCTGCGCGGCACCGTGGAAGCTCTGCTGCCACATTCCGACATCTACATCACCGACTGGATCGACGCCCGCATGGTGCCGCTCAGCGAAGGTACTTTCGATCTCGATGACTACATCGACTACGTCATCCAGATGCTGCACTTCCTGGGCCCGAACACCCATGTGATCGGCGTCTGTCAGCCGGCGGTGCCGGTGCTCGCCGCCGTCGCGCTGATGGAAGCGGCCGACGATCCGCTGTCGCCGGCGACGATGACGCTGATGGGCGGACCGATCGACACGCGCATCAATCCGACCGGCGTCAACCAGCTCGCCGAACAGCGGCCGATCGAATGGTTCCGCGACAATGTCATCATGCCGGTGCCGTGGCCGCAACCGGGCTTCATGCGCATGGTCTATCCGGGCTTCCTGCAGCTTTCCGGCTTCATGTCGATGAACCTCGACCGTCACCTGATCGCCCACAAGGAGTTCTTCGCGCATCTGGTGAAGAACGACGGCGACGCGGCCGAGAAGCATCGCGACTTCTACGACGAGTATCTCGCAGTCATGGACCTGACCGCCGAATTCTACCTGCAGACCGTGCAGGTGGTCTTCATGCAGCATGCGCTTCCGAAGGGCGAGATGATGCATCGCGGGAAGCGCGTCGACACGACGGCGATCAGGAAGGTCGCGCTGCTGACCGTCGAGGGCGAGAACGACGATATCTCCGGCGTCGGTCAGACGAAGGCGGCGCAGGCGATCTGCACCAACATCCCTGATCATATGCGCATGCATTACATGCAGCCGGACGTCGGCCACTACGGCGTCTTCAATGGTTCGCGCTTCCGCCGCGAAATCGCCCCGCGCATCGTCGCCTTCCACCGCGAACATTCGCGGCACGTGAAGCCGGTGAAGCAGCTCATCAAGGGCGGCAAGTCGGCCTGACCTCGTCACCGGGCCGTTTTGACCGCGCAGAGTCAAAGGTTTGTCCGATTCCGGGGGAGGGCGTCTTGCACAGCCAGGGTCGCCTTCCCACATCGTTTTCATCGGGTCGCATGGGCGGCCCGGATGATTGCGAGGAATCCTGAAGATGAACCAATCTGCAATGATCCGTCCGGATTGGACGCCCGCGACCATCGCCCTGATGGTGCTCGGCTTCGTGGTCTTCTGGCCACTGGGCCTGGCCATGCTCGCCTACATTCTGTTCGGCGAAAAGCTCAAGACGTTCAAGAAAGACGCCAACGATACGGTGGATGGCATGTGCTCTGCATTCAAGCGCGGCGGTCGCCGCTCCAACTGGACGCACCGCACCGGCAACGTCGCCTTCGACGACTGGCGCGAAGCCGAACTTGCGCGCCTCGACGAGGAGCGCCGCAAGCTCGACGAAATGCGTGAAGAATTCGACACCTATGTGCGCGAGCTTCGCCGTGCCAAGGACCAGGAAGAGTTCGACCGCTTCATGCGCGACCGCAAGAACGGCGGCTCCGGCCCGGTTGTCGAAGCTCACTGACCCGATGATGCTTCCGGCGTTTCACATGAAACGCCGGATATCCGTTCGCGTCTCGCGGCACTGTAGGCGAAAGCCCCGCGAATCGGTTAGAAAGCCTGCATGTTCCCTTCCTTCAAGCGGCGCATTCAACCTGCACCACCCGCCACGACGCGGCAGATCGTGGTCGCCGGCAAGTCCTTGCCGCTGACGATCAAGCAGAACGTACGCGCGACCCGCATGACGCTTCGCATCGAGCCCGGCGGCCGGGCACTGAAGATGACGATCCCTCAAGGTCTGTCGGAGCGCGAGGTCAATGCCTTTCTCAGCCGCCATCAGGGTTGGCTGATGACGAAGCTTGCCCGCTTCTCCGGCGAAAGCCAGATCGAGGAGGGCGGTTCCATCCTCATCCGCGGCATCTCCCATCGCATCGAGCGCACCGGCAAGATCCGCGGCCTGACGGAAGCGATCGTGCTTGATGACGAGCCGGTGTTGCGCGTCAGCGGCGGCGAGGAGCATCTGAACCGGCGCATCGTCGATTTTCTCAAGAAAGAGGCCCGCCAGGATCTCGATCGTCTGGTGGCGATCTATACCGGTCGCATCGGCCGGCGAGCGAAGTCGCTGTCGCTCAAGGACACGCGCAGCCGCTGGGGATCCTGTTCTGCAGATGGGGCGCTGAGTTTTTCCTGGCGCATCGTCATGGCACCGCCGAAGGTCATCGCCTATCTCGCAGCGCACGAGGTCGCGCATTTGCAGGAGATGAATCACGGGCCTGATTTTTGGGCGCTGTGTGGGAAATTGTGCCCGGATACGGACGATGCCAAGCGCTGGCTCCGCCGCAACGGCACGATGCTTCACGCCATCGACTTCGACTGAGCCGGCCAGCCGGAGATCATGCGCGGTGGCGCAGCGCTTCGCGGATCTTCTCGTCGGTCTTGTATTGGCTGAGCGCATAGACCGACCAGATCGCCGCCGGAACCCAACCGATCAGTGTGAGCTGCAGGATCAGACAGATGAGGCCGGCAAAGGGCCGGCCGATCGTGAAAAACTGCAGCCAGGGTAGGATAAGCGCGAGCAACAGGCGCATCAGTCTCTCCATTATGGTAAAATGCATATGGTGAAAGCTCGCCGGTCGCGCAAGTGGCGCACACCCGTTGGGGCATAGGTGCCGGGGGCGCTGGCTGGCAGGCCGCGCGTCGGTTTTTGGCTCGACTCGGGCGACATTTCATGCAAGGTCGCTTCTCATGAAAACCGAAGTAAAGATATGCGGGCTGAAGACCGCGGAAGCGGTTGAGCGCGCTGTGGCGCTCGGCGCATCCCATACCGGCTTCATCTTTTTCCCGAAGAGCCCCAGGAACATCGAGCCCGATGATGCCGGCCGCCTGGCAGATCGGATTCGTGGTCGTGCGAAGATCGTTGCGGTCACGGTCGATGCCGACAACGACGAGCTCGATGAGATCGTCTCGGCGCTCAATCCGGATATCCTGCAGCTTCATGGCAGCGAGAGCCCGGAACAGTTGCTGACGGTCAAGGCGATGTACGGCCTTCCGGTCATGAAGGCGCTTTCGGTGCGCGAAGCCTCGGATCTCGAAAAGATCGACGCCTATATCGGCATCGCCGACCGTTTCCTGCTTGATGCCAAGCCGCCCGCCGGCTCGGATCTGCCGGGTGGCAACGGCGTCTCCTTCGACTGGCGGCTGCTCGACGCGCTTGACGGAAGCGTCGATTACATGCTTTCCGGTGGTCTCAATGCCAACAACATCGGCGAGGCCCTGGCGCAGACCCAGGCCCGCGCCATCGATACCTCCTCCGGCGTCGAGAGCGCGCCGGGCGTCAAGGATTTGAAGCTCATGGAATCGTTTTTCAATGCCGTTCGCCAGGCGGAGGCGGGCATGCCACGGTCAGGGAGCAGGACGTGAACCAGGCGCCAAAGTTGAATTCTTACCGGGGTGGTCCCGACGAGGACGGTCGTTTCGGTATTTTTGGCGGCCGCTTCGTGGCCGAGACGCTGATGCCCTTGATCCTCGACCTGCAGGACGAGTGGAACAAGGCGAAGGACGATCCGGCGTTCAAGGCGGAGCTGGCACATCTCGGCGCCCATTATATCGGCCGGCCGAGCCCGCTCTATTTCGCCGAACGGCTGACGGCCGAGCTTGGCGGCGCCAAGATCTATTTCAAGCGCGAAGAGCTGAACCACACCGGCTCGCACAAGATCAACAATTGCATCGGCCAGATTCTGCTTGCCAAGCGCATGGGCAAGACACGCATCATCGCCGAGACCGGTGCCGGCCAGCACGGTGTGGCTTCGGCGACAGTCGCGGCCCGCTTCGGCCTTCCCTGCGTCGTCTACATGGGCGCGACCGATGTCGAGCGCCAGGCGCCCAATGTTTTCCGCATGAAGCTGCTCGGTGCCGAGGTGAAGCCGGTAACTGCCGGTAGCGGCACGCTCAAGGACGCGATGAACGAGGCGCTGCGCGACTGGGTCACCAATGTCGACAGCACCTATTACCTGATCGGCACGGCTGCCGGCCCGCATCCCTATCCGGAAATGGTCCGCGATTTCCAGGCCGTCATCGGCCAGGAAGCCAAGGAGCAGATGCTTGCCGCCGAAGGCCGGCTGCCGGATCTCGTCGTTGCCGCCGTCGGCGGTGGCTCCAATGCAATCGGCATCTTCCATCCGTTCCTCGATGATGAAAGCGTCAAGATTGTCGGCGTCGAAGCCGGCGGCAAGGGCATCGAGGGCGACGAGCATTGCGCGTCGATCACCGCCGGTTCGCCCGGCGTGCTGCACGGCAACCGCACCTATCTGCTGCAGGACGGCGACGGCCAGATCAAGGAAGGCCACTCGATTTCGGCCGGTCTCGACTATCCCGGCATCGGCCCGGAACATGCCTGGCTGAACGATGTCGGCCGTGTCGAATACGTGCCGATCATGGATCACGAAGCGCTCGAAGCGTTCCAGACGCTGACCCGCCTCGAAGGCATTATCCCGGCGCTCGAGCCGTCGCATGCGCTTGCCGAAGTCATCAAGCGCGCGCCGAAGATGGGCAAGGACGAGATCATCCTGATGAATCTCTCCGGGCGCGGCGACAAGGACATCTTCACCGTCGGCAAGATTTTGGGAATGGGGCAGTAAGATCATGACCGCACGCATGGACAAGAGATTTGCCGATGTTGCGGCCGAGGGACGTCCGGTCCTCGTCACCTATTTCATGGGCGGCGATCCTGACTTCGAGACGTCGGTCTCGATCATGAAGGCGCTGCCGAAGGCTGGGGCCGACGTCATCGAGCTGGGCATGCCCTTTTCGGATCCGATGGCCGATGGCCCGGCGATCCAGCTTGCCGGTCAGCGCTCGCTGAAGGGCGGCCAGACGCTCGCCAAGACGCTCGAGATCGCGCGCCGCTTCCGCGAGGAAGACCAGCGCACGCCGATCGTGCTGATGGGATACTACAACCCGATCTACATCTATGGCGTCGACCGCTTCCTGACGGATGCGCTTGCCGCCGGCATCGACGGCCTGATCGTCGTCGACCTGCCGCCGGAAATGGACGACGAGCTCTGCGTTCCGGCGCTTGAGAAGGGCATCAACTTCATTCGCCTGGCGACGCCGACCACGGACGACCGCCGCCTGCCGAAGGTGCTCGAAAACACCTCCGGTTTCGTCTACTACGTGTCGATGAACGGCATCACCGGTTCGGCTCTGCCCGATCCGTCGTTGATTGCCGGTGCCGTCGGCCGTATCAAGGCGCACACCAACTTGCCGGTTTGCGTCGGTTTCGGCGTCAAGACGGCAGAACATGCAAGGGCCATCGGAGCATCCGCCGATGGCGTGGTCGTCGGTACGGCGATCGTCAACCAGATCGCGTCGAGCCTGACCGAAGAGGGCAAGGCGACTGACGCGACGGTTCCGGGTGTTGAAGCGCTGGTTAGAGGGCTCTCGGCAGGCGTGCGGTCCGCACGCCTCGCAGCAGCCGAATAATTGCCTATATTAGCGCGCACAACCCGAAGGAAATCTTCAGGAGTTACTAAGTGAACTGGATCACAAACTACGTTCGGCCGAAGATCAACTCGATGCTGGGCCGCCGGGAAGTTCCGGAAAATCTCTGGATCAAGTGCCCGGAAACCGGCGAGATGGTGTTCCACCGCGATCTCGAAGAAAACAAGTGGGTCATTCCGCAGTCCGGCTTCCACATGAAGATGCCGGCCAAGGCCCGGCTGAAGGACCTGTTCGACGGCGGCATCTATGAAGCCTTGCCGCAGCCGAAGGTTGCGCAGGACCCGTTGAAGTTCCGCGATTCCAAGAAGTATGTCGACCGCCTGCGCGACAGCCGCACCAAGACCGAACTCGAAGACACGATCGTCGCCGGCCTCGGCCGCGTCCAGGGCGTCAAGCTCGTTGCCGTCGTGCACGAGTTCAACTTCATCGGCGGCTCGCTCGGCATGGCTGCCGGCGAGGCGATCATCAAGGCCTTCGAAAAGGCGATCGCCGAGAAGTGCCCGCTGGTCATCTTCCCGGCATCGGGCGGCGCCCGCATGCAGGAAGGCATCCTGTCGCTGATGCAGCTGCCGCGCACCACCGTTGCCGTCAACCTGCTGAAGGAAGCCGGTCTTCCCTATATCGTCGTGCTCACCAACCCGACGACCGGCGGCGTCACCGCGTCCTATGCGATGCTCGGCGACATTCACATGGCTGAGCCCGGCGCCGAAATCGGCTTTGCCGGCAAGCGTGTGATCGAGCAGACGCTGCGCGAGAAGCTGCCGGAAGGTTTCCAAACCTCCGAATATCTGCTGGAGCACGGCATGGTCGACATGGTCGTCAAGCGCCATGATCTGCCGGCAACGCTCGCCCGGGTTCTGAAGATCCTGATGAAGAAGCCGGCGGAAGCCTCGAAACTCAACGGCGGCACACAGCCGGCTGCCTTGCCGGTCGCGGCAAGCGCTTGAAAAAGCTCGGGTAACCGGAGCTACACAGAACAAAATGAAGCATCTCCGCGTGGAGATGCCTTGGCAGTCGAGCTTGTCGGGGCGGTGAGAGATGACAGCGGTGGAAGCCAGCGAAGCGGGCTATGAGATCGAAAAACTCCTTGCCCTCCACCCAAAGGGCTTCGACCTGTCGCTGGACAGGATCACCCGGCTTCTCGCTGCGCTCGGCAATCCGCAGGACCGCCTGCCGCCGGTGATCCATGTCGCCGGCACCAACGGCAAGGGCTCGGCAACCGCGTTCTCGCGGGCGATCCTGGAAGCGGCCGGTTTCAGCGTTCACGTCCACACGTCGCCGCATCTCGTCAATTGGCACGAGCGCTACCGCCTGGGCGTCAAGGGCGGCAAGGGACGGCTCGTCAGCGATCCCGTTCTGGCCGAGGCCGTGCGCCGCGTCGCCGAAGCCAATGGCGGCGAGAAGATCACCGTCTTCGAAATCCTGACCGCTGTCACCTTCCTGCTCTTCGCCGAGCATCCCGCGGATGTCGCGATCATCGAGGTAGGCCTCGGCGGTCGCTTCGACGCGACGAATGTCCTTGTCCGCCCGGCCGCCTCGGTCATCATGCCGATCTCGCTCGACCATCAGTCCTATCTCGGCGACCGGGTCGAATTGATCGCCGCGGAGAAGGCCGGAATCATGAAGCGCGGCTGCCCGGTGGTGATCGGCCAGCAGGAAGAGGAAACGGCGCGCGAGGTGCTGATCTCGACGGCCGAGCGGCTTGGCTGCCCCATCTTCGTCTACGGCCAGGACTTCATGGCGCATGAGGAGTTCGGCCGTCTTGTCTATCAGGACGAGAGCGGACTTGCCGATCTGCCGCTGCCGAAGCTGCCGGGACGTCATCAATATGCGAATGCCGCGGCGGCCATTCGTGCGGTGCGGGCCGCAGGCTTCGACGTTTCCGAAGCGGCGATCGAAAGAGGTCTTGCCGGCGTCGAGTGGCCTGGACGCCTGCAGCGCCTGACCAGCGGCAAGCTGACGCATTATGGCCCGGCCGACGCGGAAATCTGGGTCGACGGTGGCCATAATCCGGGTGCCGGCCAGGTGATCGCCGAGGCGATGGCGACGTTCGAAGAACGCGAATCGCGGCCCCTCTTCCTGATCATCGGCATGATCAATACCAAGGATCCGGTCGGCTATTTCCGGGCGTTTCTCGATCTTGCCGAGCAGGTCTTCACCGTTCCGATCCGTGGTTCCGACGCAGGCCTTGATCCGGTGGCGCTTGCAAGCGATGCGGCTGCCGTCGGGTTCGAAGCCTCTGCCGTCTCTTCCGTTGCCGAAGCGCTGACGATCATTGCCAATCTGGTCGACGAAGACCCGGCGCCGCCACGCATCCTGATCGGCGGCTCGCTCTATCTGGTGGGTGACGTTCTCGCCGACAACGGCACACCGCCGAAGTGATTCCGAAGGCGCCGCCGCCATCTCGGTACCAGATGCAAGACAAGAAAAAAGCCCGGGGTTCCGGGCTTTCTGCTGCAGTAGTTAGTCAGCGAACGTCTCAGGCGACAGCCGTGGAGATCCACGAGGAAAGGGCCGTCTTCGGTGCGGCGCCGACCTTGATGTCGGCCACTTCACCGGCCTTGAACATGGCGAGCGTCGGGATCGAGCGGACGCCGTACTGGGCAGCCAGTTCCGGATTTTCGTCGATGTTGAGCTTAACAACCTTGACCTTACCGGCGAGCTCGTTGGAGATTTCCTCGAGGCTCGGTGCGATCATCTTGCACGGGCCGCACCATTCAGCCCAGAAATCGACAACCACCGGCTCGGCGGCGTTCAGCACTTCCTGCTGAAAATTGGACGTATCGACCTTTACAGTAGCCATAGGCTGCTCCTTGCGTTCGGAATGGCAGTATCCAGATGTTGTGCCTCATGTGAGAGGGCGCCGCTGGATTTTCAATATCCGGTATCTCACTTTGTCGCGAGGTCTTCAAGGCTCCTGTCGAGCACCTGATCCGCAACGACGTGGATTGCCGGCCCTTCGGTGAAGATCAGCACGCATCGGAACCTGTGCCCGGGATAGAGCGGCCGCAAGAGTTCGCGATAGATCGCCAGCTGTGCCCTGTAGGCGAAGGGAATATCCTCCTGCGAAGCCGGCACCTGTCGGTTCGTCTTGAAATCCGCAATGGTCACGATCCCGTCGCCGACGGCGAGCCGGTCGATGCGGCCGGAAACCGCGTGATCGCGCGTGCCGAGCGTGAGCGTGCCCATGACCGAGACTTCGGCGCGGCTGCCGGCCGAGAAGAGCGCCCTGAGATCGGGGTGGTCGAGCACATTCTCGACGCCGGCAATCAGCGCGGCGCGCTGCTCGGGCGACCAGCGGGGCACGGAACGCAGAAGATAGCGCTCGGCTGCGGCGCGGCGATCATCGCCCGGAATGGAGGGCAGGACCTGCAGCAGGCGGTGCAGGATGGCGCCGCGCAACATCGAGAGATTTGCCGGTGCCTTTTCCGAAAACAGGGCGGACCCGACGAGCCCATCGCCGTCGTCCTCGTCGATGGCGATCCCGACGCCGGAAGGGCTGAGCGGGCGTGGCAGCCGCTTCTGCGGTGGCAATGGTGTCGAAAGCGCCTTCGGCAGGCCGGACGCCGGACGGCTGGCATCCGGCGAGAGCGCTTCCTTGGAGGGAAGGTCGCGCTCAAGCTGTCGTTCACGCCAGGCATGGCCGGACCATTCCTCGCCGCCGGCATGGAAGGTTGTCGGATGGCCGCGGCCGCTTTCGTCCCCGGCCAGGCTCGCCTGAACCATAGCATGCCATGTTTCGGCTACGGCCCGCTGTCCGCGGTAGCCGCAGACGACCAGACGGTCGGCGGCGCGGGTCATGCCGACATAGAGCAGGCGCCGATATTCTTCCTCGGCGAGCGTTTTCAGACGATCGCTGTCGGCGGTGATCAGCGAGTTCGACTCCGAGCCCGGTGCGCGCCACACCGGCAGTGACAGGATCGCGCCATCTGCTCGAGGAAGCTCGAGGAAGCGGAGCGAAGGGACATGCTGGTTGCTGAAGGGTGCGCCGCCGCCGTCGACGAGGAAGACGACGGGCGCTTCGAGACCCTTGGCGGCATGCACGGTCATGATCCGGACTTCGTCGCGTTCCTTGTCCTGTTCGCGCTTGACCGTCGGCGCTTCCATTTCCAGTGTCGAAACGAAGGCCTGCAGTCCGGGGAGGCCGCTTCTTTCCTGGTCGAGCGCGAAGGTGAGGAACTCGTCGAGAATGTCGCTGACCTCGGTGCCGAGCCGCGCCAGGAAGGCCGCCCGGCCGCCATGCACGCCAAGAATGCGGGCATAGAAATCGTGCGGTGCAAGCTGGGTTGCGAGCGCCACATAGCCTTTCAGTACCCTTGCTGCCTGGTGGAACAGGATACCATCGGCCGCCTCCGCCTGCAGACGTTGCCACAGGCTTTCGCCTACTTTGCGGCGCGCCGCGAGTTCGAACAGCGCGTCTTCCCCGAGATTGAACAAGGGGCTTTTCAGCAGCGCGGCGAGCGAGAGATCGTCCTGCGGCAAGAGGACGAACCGCCCGAGAGCAAGCAGATCCTGGACCGCAATATGTTTGGTGAGCACCAGCCGGTCGGCGCCGGCGACCGGAATGTTGTTGCGGCGCTTGAGCGCCCGGGTCAGCGCATTGACGAAGGCGTCGCGTTTGCGGACCAGCACGATCACGTCGCCCGGACGCATCGGCCGGCGAACACCCTTCTCGACGATGGTCTCCTTGCCGATCCAGCTCTCCAACACGCCGGCGATCCGACGTGCGAGGATGTTGACCGGCGCACTCTCAGGCGTCGCATCGAAGGCCGCGGTCCATTCCTCGTCCGTATCCATCGGTTCGGCGGCAACCACGTCCCAGATATCGACCGCACCGGGATGGCCGATGCGGTTCGAAGCATGAACGACCGGTTCGCTGCGGGCGCTGAGGCCCCGTGCATGCGCCGGATTGGCGAAGACGGTATCGACGGCGGAAAGCACGTCGACAGTCGAGCGGAAGGAGAGTTGTAGGCGGATGGGCTCGAAGGCCTTGCCGCCGTCGCGCACGCGCCGTTCGGTTTCCTGGCTCTCATGCGAAAACCGCTCTGGCCGCGCACCCTGGAAGGAATAGATCGACTGTTTCTCGTCGCCGACGGCAAACATCGTGCGGTTGGCGCCGCGGGCGCTTTCGCCGGAAAAGAAGTCGGCGGCCAGCGCCTGGATGATGGTCCATTGCGCCGGGCTGGTATCCTGCGCCTCGTCGACGAGGATGTGGTCGATACCCTGGTCGAGCTTGTAATGCACCCAGGCGCTGACGTCGCCGCGGGCAAAGAGCGCCGCGGTGCGGTTGATCAGGTCCTCGAAATCGAGCTGGCTGCGGCGCCGCTTGAGCTCCTCGTAGTCGACGTTGAGCCTTTCGGCGAGCGTCAGCGCCGCAAGCGTCGCCTCGAACATCTTGAGAATGCTGATGTGATCGATGCAGGCGACCACATGGCGGTAGGCTTCGTCCACGAGGTCCACGAGATCGGGGGCCGCCTGCTGCATCGCCTTGTTGAGGAAGGTGGATTGTGCCCGGGCCTTACCAGTTCCGGTGAAGAACAGGTGCCGGAGACCGTCGTAGCGCGCACTCACGTCCGTGAGCTTGGAAACGTTTCGGAGTCCCCCGGCGAAGTCGAGCACTTTTGTTCCGCCGACACTCGCGGCAAGCGAGAAATATCGTTTCAGGGCCGCGCCGTTCAGTCCCGCCAACGGCCAGATCGCGGCCATGGCGCTGTCGACGCTTTCATCCGGCGCCAGCTTCAGGGCCCTGCGCAGCTCGGCCTCGGTGCCGCCATACGCGCCGGCATGTTCGAGAAAGATCTGGATCGAGGTCCGGTTCTCGACGATCGCCGCGAGTAGCCTTTCCAGCCCGGTGTCGTCGGCGAGGTTCAGCACGGTGGCAAAGGCGCGCGCCAGTTCCGGATCGTCCTTGGCTGCCGTCGCCGTCAGTAGCATACGGCGCGCATCGGCAAGCAGTACGGCGGCAGCGCGGTCGTCGAGGACCGAGAAATGTCCGGCGACGTTGGCTTCCAGTGGAAACTGATGCAGCAGTGCTTCGCAGAAAGCGTGAATCGTCTGGATCTTCAGGCCGCCCGGCGTCTCCAACGCGCGGGCGAAGAGGCGGCGCGCTTCCTGCAGCTTCAGGAGACCAGGCCGCTCGCCCTCGATCGCCTCGATCCGCTTTTCGAGCGTCGCGTCGTCGAGCGTGACCCATTCCGCCAGACGCTCGAAGACGCGGTTCGACATTTCGGATGCGGCCGCCTTGGTATAGGTCAGGCAGAGGATGGCCGACGGCCGGCAGCCGGCGAGCAGCAGCCGGATCACCCGCTGGGTCAGCACGTGCGTCTTGCCGGATCCGGCATTGGCCGAAACCCAGGCGGAACGCGCGGGGTCGGAGGCAAGCGACTGCCGGCGCGAGGTCCAGTCGAGCCAGGCTTGCGGCGTCGCCTGCTCGGGGCCGGGGCTGTCATCCCTCATCGCCGTTCTCCTCCTCGCTATCGGCCGTCGACCATTCGGCCACACGTGCCAAATGGTCGTATTCGCCACCGTAGTCGCGCTCTTTCTGAACAATCAGCCGGGAAGCAAAACCGTGTTTTCCCGAAAGAAGGGCGCTGAGCAGTTTTCTGAGCTCGGCCAGGGACTCGTCGGCAAGCTGGTCCGCGGATCTGGTCTCCTTCGACCTGCTGCCTTCGTTGTTGACCGCATCCGACTTGAAGCGTGAGCCGGGCTTGAGCCGGACATAGAGCAGCGACTGCGGATGGCTCGGTGGCACGTCCTTGAAGGCGCCGGCCTTGAGCGCCGCCGCCTCCAGGGCGAGCTGGGGATCAAGCAGCACGCGGGCTTCCGTCGCCGATGGGCTGGAACCGGTCTTGTAGTCGATGATCTCGACGCTGCCGTCGGTCATCGTATCGAGCCGGTCGGCGATGCCGGTCAACCGCATGTCGGCGATGCCCAGTTCCATCGATGCCGGAACCTCGGTGCGCGAGCGGCGGATGAAGCGTGCGCGTTCCCGCTCCCACTTGATGAAAGCCGCGCCGACGGCGGCGAAGCGTGGCCGCCAGATCGTGTCGATATGCGTCGGCAGCCGCGCCTCATCGAAGACCTCGTTCAGCAGCCGATGCATTTCCTCTTCGGCCGCGGGCGACATCAGATCGACGCCGGAGCGCACGAAACGCTCGACGATCTGGTGATAAAGCGTGCCACGCTCGGCCGGGCCGGGGTCGCTGTTGAACGGCAGCAGCGGATGCAGGCGTAGGATGCGCCGGGCGTAGACCGCATAGGGGTCGCGCCTCAGGCGCGAGACCTCGCTGAAGGAATACTTGCGCGGCTGCAGGTCCGCCGGCGGCTTGGGTGCCGGGCGTTCGGCAAGCGGCTGCCGCCCCCCATCGTCGAGCATTCGGGCCCAGGTCAGATAGTCCGCACCATTGGCCTGCAAGGCCTCAACTAGCCGGTTGCCGCCAAGCGCCAGCAGGCGCTGTAGCCAGCGCGAGGCGACGGTGGGTGCCGCGCCCTGGCGCATCGAGCGGGTGAAGATCAGTCGCCGTGCGCCGCAGGCCATCTGGAAATCATGCGCCAGCTGGCCGATGCGTCGCTCCGGCGGTTCGAGACCGATGCCCGTCTTCATCGTGCGCGACAGGAACGGATCGTTGGCAGTCTGGCCCGGCCAATTGCCCTCGTTCATGGCGCCGAGCACCACCAGATCCATGCTCTGCAGGCGTGATTCCAGCGCGCCGAAGATGAAGACCCGCGGATGGCGCATGGAACGCGGCTTGACCGCTGCGCCGGCGGCGAGCGCTTCCATGACATCGCACCATTGCGGTCCATCCGCCGTCATCTGGCCATCGGTTTCGATGATGCCGCGAAGCAGGGTCGCCAGCGTATCCGCCGCCTCGCCGGACCAGAGCCCACCGAGATCGCCGCGCTCGTCGGCCGAGGCCGCTTCCAGCGCCTGGCCGGTACGCGTCGCCCAGTCGGCGAAGGTGAATTCCTCCGAGAAAACACGGCTGCCGTCCTTGCTGCGGCTCAGTGCCGAAGCGAGCGGTGCCACTGCGTGGCCGATCTTCATCGCCAGATCGCGGGCTGCCTGAAGCTCCTCGGCGCCGATGCCGACGCGCCACTCCGGCGGGTGGCGATCGGCCCCGTGCCCGGCAATGGCCGCATCGAGCAGGGGTTCCAGGGCGAGGATATCGACGGTTGCGGTGCTGCCGCGCAGCGCCATGCGTTCGAGCGCGTCGGCGCCCTGACGCATCGTCTCACACGATAGCCCGAAGCGCGCCAGCGGGTGCTTGAGCAGTGCCACCAAGGGCACGAGATCGCCGGGGCGCAGACTAGCCTCCAGAAGCAGGCGCATGAAGCTGCCCTGAGGCGTTGAGGACAGCGGCGTGCCGGCGGAATCGTCGGCCTCGATACCGAAGCGGGCAAGCTCGGCGCCGACCCGTCGTGCGAGATTTCGGTCCGGCGTGATCAGTGCCGCCTGGCTATCCTCGCTGCCTTCGAGCGCCAGCCGCAACGCAACGGCAATGACGGCCGCCTCCTCGCGTTCGTTGGCGGTTTCGATGAGGGCTGCATCCCTGAAGGCGGCGTGCAGCGATTCGCCATCGAGTTCGCTGCGCCTTTCGGTCCAGGCACTGGTCGCCTTGGTCGGCAGAAGGGCATACGAGAGAATCTCGGCGCGGACGTCGAGGTCCGTTTCGGCGTCGGCCAGGGTGGTCACGTCCGACCGGATGACGCCCATGCGCTTCAGCAGCCGGTAGAAGCCGTATTGCGGATGGCTGCGGCTTGCTGGGTCCGGCCTGCCGTCAAGGGCTGCGTCGGCGACGATCATGTCCCATTCGGCATCGCTCATCGTCTGGTCGAGACCGGGCAGCACGATCGTGCCGTTTGGAAGCTTCTGCACGGCGGCAATCAGCGCGGCGGTCGCAGGAATCGAGCCGGTCGAACCAGCTATGATGATCGGGCCCTCGATCTTGCCGGCGGCGATGCGCTGCGTTTCGGCCTGAAGGATGGCGTTGCGGTGGCGGGCAGGGGAGGATTGCTTGAGCTCCTCCAGCCGCTCCGGCCAGTAGCTGCGGGCAATCTTCAGGAATTCGAGCGTCAGCTGCCACCACAGCGCATGCTCGCCGGCATCGAGCCGGTCGAGCTCGTCCCAATCCAGTTCTTCCGTCTCCATCGCATCGATGAGTTCGGCGAGATTGCGCGCGAGCCAGATCGCATCCGCCGGGCTTGCCGGCGCGATCAGCGGGCTCTCCGCATGAATGTCGAGCACCACCTTCGGCAGCCGGTTGCGCCAGGCAAGGATCAGCCGCCCAAGCTCGATCAGGCGCGCCGTGCCGGGCAGGGGCGGGGCCAGATCGAGGATCGCCGGTACCTCGGCATCGAAGAAGCCGCTGTCGTCGTCGGTCTCGCCGAGCGCCTTGATGGTAGGCAGGATGGTGGAGCGGCCGCCGAGCAGATCGACGAATTCGGATCTGAGCACACGGGCCGAGCGCCGTGTCGGCACGAAGATCGTCACGCCCGCAAGCGGCAGGGGATCGGCCGGATCGTAGCGGAAGTCCGGGGTCAGGCTACCGTCGCAAAGCCTTTCGGCGAGTGTCTTCAGGAACGGGAGGCCGGGCGGGATCGTGAAGACGTTGGACCGGCGGCCGCTCACGCTCATCCTCCCGGCTGATGGCGGCGGATCGCCGCTTCCGCTTCGCCGATCGCTTCGGGCGTGCCGACAGTCATCCAGTGACCCTCGAGCAGGATGCCGTGGAGGCGTCCCTTCTCGGCCGCACGGTCGAAGTAGATGTTGAGGTTGAAAGCGTCATCCGGCGCATCGGCAAAAAGCCGGGAGTGAAGCGCGATCGCGCCGGCATAGACCACCGGGTTCGGCAGACCTTCCTTGTAACGCGTCAGCTTCCCGTCGGCGCCGAGCGAAAAGTCCTTTTTGCCGTTATGCCCGGTCGTGTTCTCGTCGCGTACGCAGAGCAGCAGCATGTCCATGCGGTCGGGATCGAAGGCCGCAGCAAGCCGCGTAAGATTGCTCGGTCTGCTGGTGTCCTCTCCGACCCAGAAGAGATCGGCATTCATCACCAGAACCGGGCCATCCGGCAGCAGTTTCAGCCCCTTGACGAGGCCGCCGCCGGAATTCATCAGCGCGTCGCGCTCGTCGGAAATCAGGATCTCGGGCGCGCTCCGCCGGCTGAGATGCCCTTCCATCTGGTCGGCGAAATGGTGAACGTTGACCGCGGCCCTAGTAATGCCGGCCTCCACCAGCAGGTCCAGCACGTAGTCGATCATCGGCTTGCCCGCGATTTCCACGAGGGGCTTCGGCATGGTGTCGGTGATCGGGCGGAGCCGGGTGCCGAGGCCCGCGGCGAGCACCATCGCATTGCTGATCGACATTGCTTCTCTGTCAGTTCGCTGATTCGGAAACGAGGATTCCGGTCTTCATACACCAGTCATACAAGGGTTTCAGCGATTCATGTGTGAGCGCCGCCTGAAGATAGGCGAAAGTGCGCGGCATGTGTTTCATATAGCCGGGCTTGCCGTCTCGCTGCATCAGCCGCACCCAGATGCCGACGAGCTTGCAATTGCGCTGTGCCGACATCAGGTGCCAGTCGCGCAGGAAAGTCGCCTCGTCGAAGCTGCCGCTTGCGCGCCGTTCCGCGAGATAGGTTTCCATCATCCGGCTGGCAAGCGGAGGCGCGATGGTCACGCGCGCGTCCTGCACCAGCGATGCCACGTCATAGGCGGTCGGACCGATCATCGCGTCCTGGAAATCGATGAGGCCGATTCGGTCAAGGCCCTGGCGGTCGCCGCGCCAGATGATGTTCGGCGAGTGGAAGTCGCGCAAGAGCAGGTTGGTCTCGGACGTCTGCAGGAGATCGATCAAGCCGTCCCATATGTCGGAATATTCGCGCTTCTCGTCGTCGCTTGCCGGTTCGCCGCGTTTCCAGGGCAGGTACCAGTCGATCAGGAGCCGGGTCTCGATCTTCATCGCCGTCCGGTCGAAATCGGGAATGCGGTGGCTGACCGTCGGATCGACCACGATCTCCTTGTCGGTCTGTTTGGCATGGAGGCGGGCGAGCAGTCGCGCGCTTTCGATATAGCGCTCGGCGATCGGTTCCCCCGCCGCATCGAGCACGCCTTCCGACCCCAGGTCCTCGATCAGCAGAATGCCCTGGTCGAAATCGCGGGCGTAGATCGCCGGCGCCGCAAAGCCGCGTGCAATGAGCAGCTGGTCGATGGCGACGAAGGGAACGACGTCTTCGGCGATATGCGCGAGCTGCTGGTAGTATTTGCCGTCCTGCAGGATGGGGCCGGGCTTGTGCCGCGGCGAGTCCATCAGAATCCGGCTAACGGAGCCATCCGCCGGGTAAATGCGCTCATAGGCCCGGATCGAGGCGTCACCGCTCAGGTGCCGGCGCCGTGCGTTCGGGTGACCGTTGTGATCGAGAAAGTCACGGATTGCGAGCGTACGGGCGATGCGCTGCAGCTTTTCGTCCGGACCGGAGATTTTGACGCGGCGCCCATCGCCATCATGGGCGATCGTCAGCGTGATGCGGCTGGCGGGGAGGGCGTCGTCCGCCCGCTCCGGCCATTCGACGAGACAGATGCCTTGCGATAGCGCCTCGTCGAAGCCGAGCTCGTCCAGTTCGCTGGAATCAGCCAGCCGGTAGAGATCGAAATGCGCGACCGGAATGCGAAGGTCATAGGTCTGGACCAGGGTGAACGTCGGGCTCGGGACCTCCAGGCCGTCGTCATCGGCAAGCGCCCGAAGGAGCGCGCGCGCCAAGGTCGACTTGCCCGCCCCGAGATCGCCCGAGAGCGCGACGCAGTCGCCGGGCTTCAGGGCCAGCGCCAGATCTTCGCCGAGCTCGATCGTTGCCGCCTCGCCCGTCAGGAAGCGCTCGATCGTCGACATCATTCGGCCGCGACGATCGTCGGCACTTCGGCCGAGGGAATGCGGCAGGTCACTTCCGTGCCTTCACCTTCCTTGCTGCGGATCGAGACGGTGCCGTGGTGCAGGCTGACGAAGCTCTCGACGATCGAAAGCCCGAGACCTGCGCCGCCGCGCTGGCCGTAGCTTTCGAAGCGATTGAACACGGTGTCGAGCACGTCCTGCGGGATTCCGGGGCCGCTGTCCGAGACCGAGAAGATGAAGTCGCTGCCCTCGCGACGGCACTTCAGCTCGATGGCGCTGCCATCCGGCGCGAAGTTTGCGGCATTGGTGAGCAGCTTCACGAAAATCTGCTTCAGCCGCTGCTGGTCTGCAACCATGCGGCCGAGATTGTCAGGGGCGGTGATCCTGAGCGTCACGCCACTTTCGAGCAGCCGGTCGGCCATCTGATGGGCGATGTCATCGAGGAAGTCGGTGAGACTGATATCGGACATGTCGAGCTGGACGATGCCGGCATCGACGGTCGCCAGATCCAGGATGTCGTTGACGATCGTCAGCAGCAGCGACGAGGACGTGGCGATGTGGTCGACATATTCCGCCTGCCGCTCGTTGAGGTCGCCGAAGGCCGGCGTCTTCAACAGATCGGCGAAGCCGATGATGTTGGTGAGCGGCGAGCGCAGCTCGTAGGAAACGTGGTGCACGAAATCGTTCTTCAGCGCATCCGCCTTGCGCAGCGCCTCGTTCTTTTCGGTGAGCGCCCGCTCGACCCGGACGCTGTCGGTGATGTTGACGAAGGTCAGCATCGTCTGCGCGTTCGGCAGCGGGATGACGGCGTAGTCGAGGATCAACCCGGTCCGAAGCTCGAGAATGCCGCGGCTCGAGGGCCGTTCATCGTCGAAGCTGGTGATGATGTGAGTGAAACGCTTCCACCCGTCCGGCTGGTCGTAGGAGATGAGGCAGGCCTGCTCGATCGCCCGGATATGGGTGCCGGGTTTGGCTTCCGCCTCGCTGATGCCCCAGATCGCACGGAAGGCCGGGTTCGAAAGGCGAATGCGACCGTCGGGGCCGAACACCGCCACGCCTTCGGCGAGGTGGTCGATGGTCTCGCCCTGGACCTGAACCAGCGTGTTGTAGCGCGTTTCGAGATCGACCTTCTCGGTCAGGTTCTCGAACACCCAGGTGGCGCCGCCCTGCGGGCGGGCGGTGGCGAAGACACGCAGCGTCTGGCCGTTCGGCAGGTGCCAGAGGTCGCTCTGCGTATCGAGCGCCTGATAGACGGAAAGCGCATTCACCTTCCATTGTTTCCAGTTGAGCTGTTCCGGCAGCTGGCCGCCGGCCCGCAGCCGGTCGAGCACCTCGCCATTGTCAGGCTTGCGCTCCAGGAAGCCGATGTCGAGGTTCCACAGACGCTGGAAAGCTTGATTGTAGAACTGCAGGCGCTGATTGCCATCGAAGATCGCGACGGGGGTCGCAAGATGATCGAGCGTTTCGGCATGGCTCTTGAGCGTGCGGTTGAGTTCCTCGCGTACGGCCTCGATGGCGGAGACGTCGATGGCGACGCCGGCCGAGCCGGCCGGACTGCGGGCATCGACGACGTCGAAGAAGGTGCGGTTGCCCTTGACGACGGTCGAAACCTTGTCGCGGAACGGCGTGTCGAACGTGGAGACGGCGCGGATCTTTTCGCGCGCGACGGTCGCGAGCAGCTCGCGTCCCTCGGCGACCGCAGTCGCGACGTCGGGAGCCTCGACCGCGTCGGCATAGGCTTCGTTGACCCAGGTGAGCGCGCCATCCGTGCCGCGCTGCCAGACCGGCAGATCGATGGCGTCGAGAAGGGTGTGGAAAGAGACAAGCGCTGAATTGAGCCGGTCGTGCTCAAGTTTCAGCTCGGCGAGTTCCGCGCGCATGTTGTTGAGCGCGATGAAGCGCACGAAAGCCCGCCCGCCCGAAACCCGTCCCTGGGCCTCCAGGACTTCGTTGCGCTGCGTTTCGAGCACCAGGTCGAAGCTGCGCGCCTCGGTACGCAGCGCATCGATCGCCTTTTCCAGTTCTCCAGCAGATTGCGCCTTGATCCAGCGGCCGAAGGCCATGAACTCGCGGTCGTCTGCCGGCGCGCCGGTTTCGGGCGGCAGCTGGCCGAGCAGTTCGGCCCGCTCGAGCAGTCCGTCCCAGACGACGATCCGGCGGTTCTTGTCGGCCACGAGCGCCTGATAGCGTGAAAGGCGCTGGTTCGCGTCCGACAGATCGGTGCGCAATTCGCGGTTTTCCGCTTCGATATTGCCGCGTTGGCGGATCAGCCAGATGGCCGAGATCATCGCTGCGGAAATGACGCCGATGAGCACGGAGAAAGTGACGACTTCCGAGGAGCCGAAGATGTTGGCCTTCTGCGGCGCGACCTGGGCGAGGGCATCCGTTGCTGCAAAAAGAGCGGTGCCGGCCAAAAGGTGGCGCAGGAACTTCGGGCCTTTGCGGCGGCTGCCCGGAATAGCTGTTTGGTCTCTGTTCATGGCGCTGCCATCCCCGTCTGCCCGAAGGGTGCTGCCGGCCTTGTTGCGCCTTGCACAGTTCCACCGAGGCCCTGGTCAAGGGCCTGCGTCAGTTCCGATTGCATCCCCGGTCTGTCTCCGTCTGTTTGCCGCTTATCGACAAGACATCCCATCCGCGATGCCCAAGGTCCGCACCGGCATCACGAATCAATGGGTTAGAGCATACTTCCTAGTCGAATCGTCGGGAAGGGAGAGGCCCAAAAAAGCGGCCGCGCTCTCTTGTCAAGAACGCGGCCACAAGATGTTGTGGATTGCCCGGGTAAGGATTAGTACCGGTAGTGCTCGGCCTTGAACGGGCCCTGCTTCTTCACGCCGATGTAGCTGGCCTGCTCTTCGGAAAGCTCGGTGAGCTTGGCGCCGAGCTTCTTCAGATGCAGGCGAGCGACCTTCTCGTCGAGCTGCTTCGGCAGGACGTAGACTTCGTTCTTGTACTTCTCACCCTTGGTGAAGAGCTCGATCTGCGCCAGGACCTGGTTGGAGAACGAGGCCGACATGACGAAGGACGGGTGGCCGGTGGCGTTGCCGAGGTTCAGGAGGCGGCCTTCCGACAGCAGGATCATGCGGTTGCCCTTCGGGAACTCGATCATGTCGACCTGCGGCTTGATGTTCGTCCACTTCAGGTTACGCAGCGCCGAGACCTGGATCTCGTTGTCGAAGTGGCCGATGTTGCCGACGATCGCCATGTCTTTCATCTCGCGCATGTGGTCCATGCGGATGACGTCCTTGTTGCCGGTCGTCGTGATGAAGATGTCGGCGGTCGAGACGACGTCTTCGAGCTGAACGACTTCATAGCCGTCCATGGCGGCCTGCAGCGCGCAGATCGGGTCGACTTCGGTGACCTTGACACGGGCGCCGGCGCCGGCGAGCGATGCTGCGGAGCCCTTGCCGACGTCGCCGTAACCGCAGACGACGGCGACCTTGCCGGCCATCATCACGTCGGTGCCGCGGCGGATGCCGTCGACCAGCGATTCCTTGCAGCCGTACTTGTTGTCGAACTTCGACTTGGTGACCGAGTCGTTGACGTTGATTGCCGGGAACGGCAGCAGGCCCTTGGCCTGGAGCTGGTACAGGCGGTTGACGCCGGTGGTGGTTTCTTCGGTCACGCCCTTGATGGCGTCACGCTGCTTGGTGAACCAGCCCGGCGAAGCCTCAAGGCGCTTCTTGATCTGTGCGAAGAGGATTTCCTCTTCCTCGGAACCGGGGTTCGAGAGCACGTTTTCGCCGGCTTCGGCGCGGGCGCCGAGCAGGATGTACATGGTGGCGTCGCCGCCGTCGTCGAGGATCATGTTCGAGACGCCGCCGTCGGCCCACTGGAAGATCTTGTCCGTGTAGGTCCAGTATTCTTCGAGCGTTTCACCCTTGACGGCAAAGACCGGAACGCCGCTTGCGGCGATCGCAGCGGCTGCATGATCCTGGGTCGAGAAGATGTTGCAGGACGCCCAGCGCACGTCGGCGCCGAGGGCAACCAGCGTCTCGATCAGGACGGCGGTCTGGATGGTCATGTGCAGCGAGCCGGTGATGCGCGCGCCCTTCAGCGGCTTCGCAGCGCCGAACTCTTCGCGGCAGGCCATCAGGCCCGGCATTTCCGTTTCGGCGATCGCAATTTCCTTGCGCCCGAAATCGGCGAGACCGATGTCGGCGACGATATAGTCCTGAGTGGTGGTCATGGAATTCTCCGGGCTGATCTCTTCAAGCCGCATGGCTTCAACCGAACTGCGGCGCGATTATGCCTCCCGCGCCTGCGCGACGCGGTGAGAGTGCGACCGATCTATCAGGAATCAGGGGAGAGGGCAATATCGATATAAAGAAGTCTTTATATCTTTATATTGTCAGTCAGATCTCTTCGCCGAACTTGTCGGCAACCAGCGCGTCGAGCGCGTTCAACGCCTCTTCGGCCTGCGCGCCGCTCGCGGTCACGCACACACTGCAGCCGGTACTGGCAGCCAGCATCATCAATCCCATGATCGACGTTCCGCCGACCGTCATGCCGTCCTTCGACACGGTGATCTCGGCGTCATAGGCCTCGACCGTCTGCACGAACTTCGCCGATGCCCGCGCATGCAGGCCTCGCTTGTTGATGATCAGCAGTTCGCGCGTCAGCGACATGTCGGGGCGATGATCCATTACTTACCACTCAGGACGCGGCTGGCGACGTTGATGTATTTCCGTCCGGCTTCCGACGCTTCGACCAGCGCCTTGTCCATGTCGCTCTCGCCGCGTACGCCGGCGAGCTTGATCAGCATCGGCAGGTTGACGCCGGCAATCACTTCGACCGTACCGCTGCGCATCACCGAGATGGCGAGGTTGGAGGGGGTTCCGCCGAACATGTCGGTCAGGATGATGACGCCGTTGCCTTCGTCGACAGTGGTAACCGCATCGAGGATATCCTGTCGACGCTGGTCCATGTCGTCCTCGGGGCCGATGCAGACGGTCTCTATAGCTTTTTGCGGACCGACGACATGCTCGAGCGCAAGTCGAAATTCCTCAGCCAGCTTGCCATGGGTGACAAGCACAAGTCCGATCATGGGTATCTTCGCTCCAACTGCACACGCAATTCACTGATGGCCAGATATCGCAATGCAGCAATTTCGTCCACCTGTTGGGGCGGCCATCTTGGCAAGGAAAAGGGGAAGTGCAAGCCAAAAATGCCGAAAAACCAGCCGCGCTGACCGTAAATCGAGCTAGAAACCCAATTTTTCGGCGATCAGCATGCGCAGAATATCGAGAGTCTGCGCCCCCTCTTCAACGGGAACGCGAACAATCGGCAGCGCTCGCCCGAATGGCAAGGGCAGCCTCTCGTCTTCCGGAGCCAGGCGCGGGTCGAAAGGCGCACTGACCGGCAGCAGGGCCCAGTCCATCACCGCGGCAGGCACGGTTTCGATCTTGCCGATACCGGCGCCACGGATTTCGATCAGGCCGTGAATGGAAGGCGGACAGCGTGCGACGATCCTGTCGTGTTCCAGCCTCAGATCCACCCGATCGTCGGCAACGAGAGCCGCAAAGTGGCCGGCCTGTTGGGCGGCCGTGATGCACGCAAGCGCCAGCCTGGATTTGCCGATGCCGGACGGGCCCGTGATCAGGAAGCCGCGCGTCCCGAGCACGATGGCAGTGCCGTGGACATTGGCGCGGGCGGCCGTCACGCGTGCGGCTCGGCGGGAAGCGACAGGATGAAGCGCGCGCCACTGACGTGGCCATCCTGCGCGACGATGTTTTCCGCCTTCAGCGTACCGCCATGTGCTTCGGCGATCTGCCTGGAGATCGACAGGCCGAGGCCGGAGTTCTGGCCGAAATCCTCGCCTTCGGGCCGGTCGGTGTAGAAGCGCTCGAAGATGCGATCGATGTCTTCCGCCTGGATGCCGGGGCCGTTGTCCTCGACATAGACGAGGCAGCGCGATCGCGACCGTGTGAGGCCCACGACGATCCGCCCGCCGTCTTCGGGAACGAAGGACCGGGCGTTCTCGATCAGGTTGGTGATGATCTGGCCGATGCGCAGCTCATAGCCGCTGACGGCGAAGCGGGCCTTCGGGCTGTCCTTGCGGTCGATCACGAAGTCGAGCAGCACCGTCTTTTTCTTGCTGCGGACCTGACGGGAAATGTCCACGAGGTCGCCCAGAAGTTTTTCGAGGTCGATGATCTTGGCATCGCTGCGGGCGAGTTCGGCGTCGAGCCGCGAGGCGTCCGAAATGTCGCTGATCAGGCGATCGAGGCGGCGGACGTCATGCTGGATGACGTCCATCAAGCGCTTTTTCGATTCGTCGGTGCGCGCCAGCGGCAGGGTTTCGACGGCGCTGCGCAGCGAGGTGAGGGGGTTCTTCAGCTCGTGGCTGACGTCGGCCGCGAAATTCTCGATCGCCGCGATCCGATCGTAGAGCGCGGTCGTCATCTCGCGGAGCGCGACGGAAAGGTTGCCGATCTCGTCCTGGCGCGAGGAGAAATCGGGGATTTCCTCGCGCTCCTTGGCCCCGCCGCGGCGCACGCGCACGGCCGCCGCCGCCAGGCGCCGGAGCGGGTTTGCGATCGTCGAGGACAGAAGCAGCGACAGGATGATGTTGACGAGGGCAGCGACGCCGAAGACGCGGATGATGGCCAGGCGCTCCGCCTGGACGATCTTGTCGATGTCGCCGGCCTGCGTCGACAAGAGCAGCACGCCGAGCACGGCGCGGAAACGCTGGACGGGAACGGCCACCGACACGATGAGTTCGCCCTTCTCGGTCACGCGCTCGACATAGCCGCGCACGCCGGTCAGCGCGTTGGTGACCTCAGGATAGATCGAGCCGTTGCCACCCGGCGGCTCCTTGTAGAGCGGCAGATTGCCCGGCTGCAGCAGCTTGTTCAGCCAGCTGTTGAGTTTTTCGCCGATGCCAGTCGATTCCGGTTCGATCGGCGGCAGGTCGAAGCGCAGCACTTGGCCGCCGCTGTAGAGATGTCGGGAATCGAGCAGCAGATCGGCATCGGCATCGAACAGGCGCGCGCGGGTGCGCGTCGGCGAGATCAGGCGGCGCAGAACCGGCGCTACGCGTTCCTGGATGATCGGGAAGTCGAGATCCTCGTCGCTCGGAAGCGGCGTAATGCTCTGGCCCGCCTGCAGTTCCAGCAGCTTTTCGGGATCGATGGTGATCGAGTTGGTGTCGACCGAGGCCGAGGCCGAGATCGCCCCGGCGATGATTTCACCCTGGGTCAGCAGGCTTTCTACACGTGCGTCGATCAGTCCCTCGCGGAACTGGTTGAGATACATGATGCCGCCGACGAGGACGACGAGTGCCACGAGGTTGAAGAAGACGATGCGGCGGGTGAGGCTCGAGAAGACGGCGTTGCCGAACAGCCGACGAATCAGCGTGAAGGGATGTGCCCAGCGGCGTTGGCCGTTCTGTGCCTGCGCACGCCCGTCACTGTCTTCGATGTCGCCTTGCAAGACTTCTACCAAATGTCCCGCTCCCGCGCGGACTGTCCTTCACGTTCGTTCGATGACGACGTCGCTGCCAGCCGGAGCCAGTCGCGTCGTCGCTGTCTTCCATGGTCCGGTCCAAAGACGGCGGAGATCGCTGCGAGCTTCAAAGGAGGCCGTCGGCCATGCTCCCACAGCGCCGCCTTGAATGCGCCACTCTGGGAGCGATGGCAAGCCCCGTGGCTCAGGCGGTCTCCCGAAAACGGTAACCGACACCGTAAAGCGTCTCGATCATATCAAAGTCGTTGTCGACCATCTTGAACTTCTTGCGCAGCCGCTTGATGTGGCTGTCGATGGTGCGGTCGTCGACATAGACCTGCTCGTCATAGGCCGCGTCCATCAGTGCATCGCGGCTCTTCACCACGCCCGGGCGCTGGGCAAGCGAATGCAGGATGAGGAACTCCGTCACCGTCAGCGTGACCGGCTCGCTTTTCCATGTGCAGGTGTGGCGCTCCTGGTCCATCACCAACTGACCGCGCTCGAGCGAGCGCGACGGCGTGTCGGATGCCTTGACGGTGGTCGTCGAGTTGCCGGCCGCGGCCTCGCGGTTAGCGGCGCGACGCAGGATCGCCTTGACGCGTTCAACCAGCAGGCGCTGCGAGAACGGCTTGGTAATGAAGTCGTCGGCACCCATCTTCAGACCGAAGAGTTCATCGATTTCTTCGTCCTTCGAGGTCAGGAAGATCACCGGCAGGTCGGACTTCTGCCTCAGGCGGCGCAGCAGCTCCATGCCGTCCATGCGTGGCATCTTGATGTCGAAGATCGCAAGTTGTGGCGGCCGGGCGAGCAGGCCCTCCAGCGCGGAAGCACCGTCGGTATAGGTCTCGACCTTGTAGCCCTCTGCCTCGAGGGCGATGGATACGGACGTCAGAATATTCCGGTCATCATCGACAAGCGCGATGGTCTGCATCGTGTTCAACTCCGTCTTTTGAGGTGCCGGTCTCGTCCCCGAAAACTCCGGCATTCGCGAGTTACGGGTGCGTTAGTGAGTATAAAGGTGGAACAAATTGTGGCGAAGCGCAAAAAGCACCTGTCGTGACGATAGGATAGGCCCTGTCAGATCGGTGTTTGGCAGGTCGAATTCAACCGATTAAAAAAACGATAATTTTCTTTAAATCGATTAATATACTGAAATCATTATTCTTTTTTTGACGCCGCCTTGTTTTTGAGCGAGCATGCAAGTATGGTCCGGCGAAATTCAACGCCAATGGCCAAACACGAAGGAAGGTTGACCATGGAGCAACTCGGCACTCGCAATCTCGCGAACGGCTTGGAAAAACTCGGCTTTATCGACCTGGGAAAGGTTCGGTACAACCTCGAAGCCGCAGAGCTTTATGAGGAAGCTCTTCGCCGCGGCGAGGCTGAGCTGACGGCACACGGCGCCCTCGTCGCCCGTACCGGGCAGCACACCGGCCGCTCGCCGAAGGACAAGTTCGTCGTTCGCGATGCGAACACCGACGATCAGATCTGGTGGGACAACAACAAGCCGATGTCTCCCGAGCATTTTGCCCTGCTGCGCCAGGACATGCTCGATCACGCCAAGGGCATGTCGCTCTATGTGCAGGACCTCGTCGGTGGCGCCGATGCCGCCAACGCCCTTCCGACCCGCGTCGTCACCGAATATGCCTGGCACTCGCTGTTCATCCGCAATCTCTTGATCCGTCCGGCCCGCGAGGCGCTCGCCTCCTTCCTGCCGAAGCTGACGATCATCGATCTGCCGAGCTTCAAGGCTGATCCGGAGCGCCACGGTTGCCGCACGGAGACCGTCATTGCCTGCGACTTCACCAACGGCCTGATCCTCATCGGCGGCACCTCCTATGCCGGTGAAATGAAAAAGTCGGTCTTCACCGTTCTCAACTACCTGCTGCCCAAGAAGGGCGTCATGCCGATGCACTGCTCGGCCAATGTCGGCTCGGCCGGTGACACGGCAATCTTTTTCGGCCTCTCCGGCACCGGCAAGACGACGCTTTCGGCCGACCCGACCCGCACGCTGATTGGCGACGACGAGCACGGCTGGGGCGAACAGGGCGTGTTCAACTTCGAAGGCGGCTGCTACGCCAAGGCGATCCGTCTGTCGGAAGCTGCCGAGCCGGAAATCTACGCGACGACCCGCCGCTTCGGCACGGTGATGGAAAACGTCGTGCTCGATGAGCGCCGCGTTCCGGACTTCGACGATGGCTCGCTGACGGAAAACACCCGCATCGCCTATCCGCTCGACTATATCCCGAACGCCAGCGCCACCGGCACCGCGCCGCAGCCGCGCACGATCATCATGCTGACGGCCGACGCCTTCGGCGTGATGCCGCCGATCGCCAAGCTGACGCCGGAACAGGCGATGTATCACTTCCTCTCCGGCTACACCGCCAAGGTCGCCGGCACGGAAAAAGGTGTCACCGAGCCGGAAGCCACGTTCTCGACCTGCTTCGGCGCGCCGTTCATGCCGCGTCATCCGTCGGAATACGGTAACCTCCTGAAGGACCTGATCGCCAAGAACGGCGTCACCTGCTGGCTGGTCAATACCGGTTGGACCGGCGGCGCCTACGGCACCGGCAGCCGCATGCCGATCAAGGTGACGCGCGCTCTGCTCGCCGCCGCCCTCGACGGCTCGCTGAACGCTGCCGAATTCCGCACCGACGCCAACTTCGGCTTCGCCGTTCCCGTCTCGGTCCCCGGTGTCGAAGACGGCATTCTCGATCCGCGCTCGACCTGGGCCGACGGTGCAGCCTACGATGCGCAGGCACGCCGTCTCGTCGACATGTTCATCGCGAACTTCGCCAAGTTCGAGAGCCATGTGGATGGCAGCGTTCGCGACGCAGCTCCCGGCACGAAAATCGCCGCCGAATAAATATCGTCGGCTATGATTCACGTGAAACCCGGCCGCCCACGGCCGGGTTTTTCGTTTTCGCGGTGAATATTTTCAAGAGGTTCGCTCTGTGCCATAGATCGGGGCGAGGTGAACCATGGCCAGCGACCCGCTCTACATAAACGACAACATCGTGATTGCCGGCTGGGAGCTGACGGAGCAATTCGTGCTGGCCGGCGGGCCGGGCGGACAGAACGTCAACAAGGTGTCGACGGCCGTGCAGCTTTTCTTCAACGTGTTGGCCTCGCCGGCTCTCTCCGATCGCATCAAGGCCAACGCGCTGAAGATCGCCGGTCGCCGCGCCTCGAAAGAGGGCGTGCTGATGATCGAGGCCAGCCGTTTTCGCAGCCAGGAGCGCAACCGCGAGGATGCGCGCGAGCGGCTGAAGGAACTGATTCTCAAAGCCGCGGAGCCGCCACCGCCGCCGCGCAAGAAGACGAAACCGACCCGTGGCTCCGTCGAGCGGCGCCTCAAGGAGAAGTCCGGGCGCGGTGAGATCAAGAAGCTTCGGGGGCGGCCGGCCGGAGACTGATTTCTTTTTTGCCGCTCCTTGCCTTTGGCAGGCGGCGCCCTCTCTTATCGGCAGTGTTTTGGCAAAAGGAGATATTTCATGGGTCTTTTCAGCTTTATCAAGAACGCGGGCAAGAAGCTCGGCATCGGCGGCGACGATGACGCTCCGGATGCCGAAAGCGTTCAGAAGGAGCTTGCATCCCACGATCTCGGCACCAAGGACGTGCAGGTCGAAGTGGCCGGTGACAAGGTCGTGCTGAAAGGTGTCGTGAGGGACCAGAGCGTCTTCGAAAAGGCCGTCGTTGCCGTCGGCAACACGCTCGGTGTCTCGGCGGTCGAGGCGTCCGAGCTCAAGGTCGCTGATGCCGGCGCTGAGCCTGCTCCGGCCAAGGAGCCGGTTTTCTATACCGTCAAGAAGGGCGACAACCTCTGGAAGATCGCCGAAGCGCAATACGGCAAGGGCAAGGGTGCGAAGCACACGGCCATCTTCGAAGCCAACAAGCCGATGCTGACGCATCCGGACAAGATCTACCCCGGCCAGGTTCTGCGCATTCCGGATCTGGACGCCGCTTGAGCGTGTCGGTCGGGCGCTCTCTGTCAATCGCCGCGCTGGCGAGCCTCTGGCTTGCCGGCGCTTCACTGGCGCAGCCCTTCCGTGAGCCCGCCAAGGGTAATGCCGAACGTGCCGCGATCCTCGACGCGATCCGCCCGGCGGTCGAGGCGGAGATGCGTGGCCCTGTCGAATTCGTCGTCACGACGATGCGCGCCTCGCCCAACTGGGCCTTCATGCAGGTGGAGTCGCAGCTTCCCGGCGGCGGCGCGATCGATCTTGCGCAAACCGGGTTGCGCGACGAGGCCGAGATGATGGATGGTCGGACGGTGTTCGCACAAGATCACGATGATTTGGGTCGGAGCGACCCAAATCATAAACGTGATCGGTTCTTTTAAGTTAGAGCGGGATACGGGCGGAAAACCGCGCACACTTTTCCTTATCCCGCTCTGGTCAGCTTCCAGAACGGCCGTTGGAACCTGATCGACCACGTCGTCGGGCCGACGGATGTCGCTTATGCCGGCTGGCGGCTTCGCTATGGCGAACCGGCAGCGCTTCTCGGCCTCGAATAAGAGGACTGTCACCCATGCAGGTGCTCCCGAAAGGGGTCAGACACATTCCGGGCTTTCTCGACCGAACCCGGCAGGAGCAGCTTGTCGAGGCGATCCGCCTCGTCGTGGCCGAAGCGCCATTGTTCGTGCCGGAAATGCCGAAAACGGGCAAACCCATGTCGGTGCGCATGACCAATTGCGGTTCGCTCGGCTGGGTCACGGATCGCGATCGCGGCTATCGCTACCAGGCTCAGCATCCGGTGACCGGCCACCCCTGGCCGGCGATGCCGGATGTGCTGCTCGAAATCTGGAATGCGGTTTCCGCCAGCAACAAGACGCCGGAGGCCTGCCTGGTGAACTTCTATTCCGAGGAGGCCCGCATGGGTCTGCACCAGGACCGCGACGAGCGCGACCTCGAAACGGCCGTCGTATCGATCTCGCTCGGCGATAGCTGCCTCTTTCGCGTCGGCGGCAACACGCGCGGCGGCCAGACCATGTCTTTCCGGCTCGAAAGCGGCGACGTCGTCGTGCTGGGCGGGGAAGGCCGGCTTGCCTTCCATGGCGTCGACCGGATCTACCCGAACACGTCGACGCTCCTGAAGCATGGCGGCCGGGTCAATCTGACGCTTCGCCGCGTCAATCCCTGACCGCCGGTCGAACGCTCGGAGAAAGTCCAGGAAAAGCGCGTAGCGGTTTTCCATTCGGAATTGCGTAATGATGACCTACAGCTTCCTGAGAGCCACCTTTTCCGTCAGGTGGTTCGGACCCTTCTGCAGGATCAGGTCGGCGCGCGGGCGCGTCGGCAGGATGTTCTGGTGCAGGTTCTTCAGGTTGATGTTGTGCCACAGGCCCTCGGCAATCGCGCGGGCGGCATCCTCGCTGATCGTGGCGTAGCGATGGAAGTAGGATTCCGGGTTCTTGAAGGCCGTTTCGCGCAGCCGCATGAAGCGGTTGACGTACCAGCTATGGATCAGGCTTTCCTCGGCATCGATGTAGATCGAGAAGTCGAAGAAATCCGAGACCATCGGCACGATCTTGCCGTCGGCCGGAAGGTTGCGTGACTGCAGGACGTTGATGCCTTCGAAGATCAGGATATCCGGACGGTCGATGACCGTGAACTGATCCGGCAGCACGTCATAGGTCAGGTGCGAATAGCTGGGCGCCTTGACGTTGGGTTGTCCCGCCTTGATCGCCGACAGGAAGCGCAGCAGCGCCCCGACGTCGTAGCTCTCCGGAAAGCCTTTGCGATCCATCATGTTTTCGCGCTGAAGCACGGCATTCGGATAGAGGAAGCCGTCGGTCGTCACCAGATCGACCTTCGGGCTCGACGGCCAGCGCGACAGGAGCTGCGCGAGGATACGCGCCGTGGTCGACTTGCCAACGGCAACCGACCCGGCGATGCCGATGACGAAGGGCGTCTTGGTTTCGTCCGACATGCTGAGGAAGCGCTTGCGCTGCTCGAAGAGCATCTGCGACGATTCCACATGGGTGGAAAGCAGGCGCGACAGCGACAGATAGATCTGCCGGACCTCGCGGAGGTCGACCGGGTCGTTCAGCGAGCGCAGCCGCTGCACTTCGTCGGCAGTCAGCGTCAGCGGCGTGTCGGCGCGAAAGCGCGACCATTCCTCGGCGGTGAAGAAATGATAGGGCGAATAGTCTCGCTTCTGCGGATTGTCCGGCAAGTCGGCCGCTTCGATGTCTTTCGCCGCTATCGTCATGGATTCTGCCGATTTGCCTTTTCCTGCAGGCCGGATTGTTTCGTTCGCCGCGCAAGTTCGTTCAGCACATCCTGTAACGGAATGTCGGCGATGTTCAATACGACCATCAGATGATAGAGCAGATCGGCGCTCTCGGCGACGAGATTCGCGCGGTCGTTGCCGACGGCCGCGATCACCGTCTCGACCGCCTCTTCCCCGAGTTTCTTGGCCGCCTTCGGCTGGCCGCTCGCCACCAGTTTTGCCGTCCAGGATTCGTCCGGCGCTGCCTTCGCGCGTGTCGCGACGATGGCCTCGAGATCGGAAAGTGTGAAATCAGCCATGGAGGATCCTGAAGCTCAGTCGAGGCGCATGGCGATGCCATGCTCCGCCATATAGCGCTTGGTTTCGCCAATGCTATAGGTGCCGAAGTGGAAGATGGAGGCGGCGAGCACGGCGGTTGCGTGGCCGTCGCGGATGCCAGCGACCATGTGGTCGAGCGTCCCGACGCCGCCGGACGCGATGACCGGTGCACGAATGGCGTCGGCGACCGCGCGGGTGAGCGCGATGTCGTAGCCACTTTTCGTGCCGTCGCGATCCATCGAGGTCAACAGGATCTCGCCAGCGCCGAGGTCGACGACGCGGCGGGCAAACTCGATCGCGTCGATGCCGGTCGGCTGCCGTCCGCCATGGGTGAAGATTTCCCAGCGGTCCGCTTCGCCGTCCTTCGATACCTTCTTGGCGTCGATCGCAACGACGATGCACTGGTTGCCGAACTTGTCGGCCGCTTCCGCGACGAACTCCGGGTTCTTCACGGCGGCGGTGTTGATCGACACCTTGTCGGCGCCGGCGAGCAGCAGCTTGCGGATATCGGCCACCTGGCGCACGCCGCCACCGACAGTCAGCGGCATGAAGCACTGCTCGGCCGTGCGGGCGACCACGTCGAAGATCGTCTCGCGATTGTCCGAGGAGGCCGTGATGTCGAGGAAGCAGAGCTCGTCGGCGCCGGCGGCGTCATAAGCGCGTGCCGCTTCCACCGGATCGCCGGCGTCGATCAGGTCGACGAAGTTGACGCCCTTGACCACACGGCCGTCCTTGACGTCGAGGCAGGGAATGACACGGGCTTTGAGGGTCATGGTTTCACGCCTTTCTCGCGGCGCGGATCAGGTCCAGCGCCTCCTGCGGGTCGATGCGGCCGTCATAGAGCGCGCGGCCGGAAATGGCACCTTCGAGCTTGCGTGCGTCCGGTGCGACCATGCGGCGGATGTCGTCCATCGAGGCGAGGCCGCCGGAAGCGATCACCGGAATGGAGACCGCGTCCGCGAGTTCCAAGGTCGAGGCCCAGTTGATGCCGGTCAGGATGCCGTCGCGGTCGATGTCGGTATAGATGATTGCGGAGACGCCGGCGCCCTCGAATTTCTTCGCAAGCTCGATGACGCCGAGCTCGGAGGCCTCCGCCCAGCCCTCGACGGCGACCTTGCCGCCCTTGGCGTCGATGCCGACGGCGACCTTGCCGGGGAATTTGTGGCAGGCCTCGATGACGAGCGCCGGATCGCGCACGGCGACCGTGCCGAGGATGACGCGGGCGAGCCCGCGCGTGAGCCAGTTTTCGATATGCTCGAGCGTGCGGATGCCGCCGCCGAGCTGCACAGGGTTCTTGGTCGCCTTGAGGATGGCGTCGACGGCCGCGCCGTTGACCGTCTCGCCGGCAAAGGCGCCGTTCAGGTCCACCACGTGCAGCCATTCGAAGCCTTGTTCTTCAAAGGCAAGGGCCTGGGCCGCCGGATCGGGGTTGTAAACCGTCGCCTGGTCCATGTCGCCGAGCTTCAGGCGCACGCATTGCCCGTCTTTCAGGTCGATCGCGGGAAAAAGGATCATGGGTCTGTCCAATCAGTCGTGCGAAAGCTCAGGGCTTCCAGCGCAGGAAATTCGAGATGAGGGCAAGGCCGAGTGCCTGGCTCTTTTCCGGGTGGAACTGCGAGCCGGCCTTGTTGCCGTTGGCGACGAAGGCCGTGACCGGACCGCCGTAATCCGCCTCGGCCACCACGTCCTCGGCGTTCTCGGCCGCCAGGTGGTACGAATGCACGAAATAGGCATGCAGACCGGTTTCGCCAACCCGGATGCCGTCAAACAGCGGATGTTCGCGCTTGAGCTTCAGCGTGTTCCAGCCGATCTGCGGGATCTTCAGCGACGCGTCGGAAGGCGTCATTTCGACGACGTCGCCCGGGATCCAGCCGAAGCCATGGGTGATGGTCTTTTCGAGCCCGCGCGAGGACATCAGCTGCATGCCGACGCAGATGCCGAGGAACGGCCGCCCCGCCTGCTCCACCGCTTCAGTCAGCGCCTGCTCCATGCCGTCGACTGCGGCAAGGCCGCGGCGGCAATCGGCATAGGCGCCGACACCCGGAAGCACGACGCGGTCGGCGCTCGCCACCCGTTCCGGCCTGTCGGTAAGGTCGATCTCGGCCGAAATGCCGGCTTCGCGAGCGGCTCGTTCGAAGGCTTTGGTGGCCGAGCGCAGGTTGCCCGAGCCGTAATCGATGATGGCGACGCGCATCAGCGTTCTCCGTAGGAATCAAAAAGGCCGAGACCGGGACCGCCGTTCGAGGGCTTGCGCGCGGTCCAGTCGGCCGGGGAGGGTGGGGTCGGCTTCGTCTCGCTCGAAGCCACGCTCGTGAAGTAGATCTCTTCGGCCGCCGCCAGATTGGGTGCCGGAACGATCGAACGCAGCGTCCAGTCGCGGGCCGTCAGGCTGCGCGCCACCAGAACCGGTCCTTCGAGCGCGACGAGCAGCCGCAGAGCGAACTGTACCAGCACCGATGCGAGGAAACCGCCTGCGACACTCGAGAGCGAGATTAACGAAATTTGCAGAATGGCAACTGCGATTCCGATTACCCATTGCCGCTTGGCGAGAAGCCAGAGCGCCGGGAAGAGAAAGGCCGTCCAGGAGAAGCCATCGGCAACAAAGCGCGCACGCTCATCGTCTGCGTGCGCACCCGGTGGGGTCAGGATCATGTAAGAAGCCATGGATCTCAGCCAGTGACTGGCCGCTTAGGCAAGGGTCCCCTTGGTTGAGGGAACGCGGCCGGCCTGGCGCGGGTCGATTTCGGTTGCGGTGCGAAGCACGCGGGCGACGGACTTGAAGCAGGTCTCGGCGATATGATGGTTGTTGGCGCCGTACATGTTCTGAATATGCAGCGTAATCCCGGCGTGCTGGGCGAGCGCCTGGAAGAATTCGCGCACGAGTTCCGTGTCGAAGGTGCCGATCTTCGGCGAGGTAAAGGTCACGTTCCAGACGAGGAACGGCCGGCCGGAAACGTCGACCGCCGCGCGCGTCATCGTCTCGTCCATGGCGAGGTCGAGCGAGGCGTAGCGGGTGATGCCGCGCCGGTCTCCGAGCGCCTTGGCAATGGCCTGGCCGATGGCGATGCCGGTATCTTCGACCGTATGGTGGTCGTCGACATGCAGGTCGCCATCCGTCTTGATCTCCATGTCGATGAGGGAATGGCGGGCGAGCTGGTCCAGCATATGGTCGAAGAAGCCGACGCCGGTCGAAATCTTGGCGATTCCGGTGCCGTCGACGTTGACCGATACGGATACCGCGGTTTCGTTGGTCTTTCGCGAAACCTGTGCGGTGCGGCTGGACGTGGCTTCTGCCATCGGGCTCTCCTGTATGCGCCAGTGCGATGAGGAAAGTCCGTGCGGTCTCCTCGTCTCGCGCTCGCTTGCGATCTGGCCGCTCCTTATCAGGCAAATGCCCAAATATCCAGAACTTGAGCGCTCGATTCGAGTCATCCGACACCGGGCCCCGAATGAGGATTGTGCCTGCGGGCAGTTGCCATTTGCAAATGTGTCTGCCGTACTTACATAGGCCTCAAGCAACCAGGCTCGTGTCACGAGCCGCAACGCCCCCAAGTAAACGCCCTAAGTATCAGGGGCTGACAGGTATCTTCATGAGTGAACACAATCCCTACGGAACGATGCATGCGACGACCATCATCACGGTACGCAAGGATGGCAAGGTGGTGATGGCCGGTGACGGCCAGGTGAGCCTCGGCCAGACCGTGATGAAGGGCAATGCCCGCAAGGTGCGGCGCCTCTCCAAGGGCGACGTCATTGCCGGCTTTGCCGGCGCGACCGCCGATGCCTTCACGCTTCTGGAAAGGCTCGAGGCCAAACTTGAGCAATATCCGGACCAGCTCATGCGCGCGGCCGTCGAGCTTGCCAAGGACTGGCGCACCAACAAGTATCTGCGCAACCTCGAAGCGATGATGCTGGTTGCCGACAGGTCGATAACGTTGGCGATCACCGGCAACGGTGACGTTCTCGAACCCGAGCATGGCACGATCGCCATCGGTTCCGGCGGCAACTACGCCTTGGCTGCGGCGCGCGCCCTGATGGACAGCGACAAGTCGGCCGAGGACATCGCCCGGCGGGCGCTGCAGATCGCCGGTGACATCTGCGTCTATACCAACCACAATATCGTGGTGGAGACGCTGGATGCCGAATGACCGGCCGCATGTCAGCTTCGTGCCGGTGGCCGATGGTCACCTCTCGATGCTGCATGCCTGGCTGAGCGAACCGCATGTGCGGCAATGGTGGGGCGACCCGGACAAGGAAGTGGAGCTGATCCGCGAAGGCTGTGCGACCGGAGAAGTGGAAGGCTTCATCTTCCACCTGGCCGACAAGCCGGCCGGTTACATCCAGTCCTGGACCCCCTCGCAATATGACGAGGAGCCCTGGGCAAGGGATCTGCCGGCTGATGTGCCCGGCGTCGACATCTTCATTGGCCCGCCGGAGATGACGGGCAGGGGCGTCGCGTCGCTCGTCCTGAAAGCCTTCGCCGGAAGGCTCTTTGCCGCTGGCGCTTCGCGAATCGTGATCGACCCCGATGCAGGCAACCGCAGAGCCGTCAGTGCCTACACCAAGGCCGGCTTCGTGCCCTACGCAGAATGGATAGATGCGTCCGGTCGCACGCTCCTGATGGAGCTGACACGGACCGAGTTTGAGAGGACTAGATGAGTACGTTTTCACCCAGAGAGATCGTGTCCGAGCTCGATCGCTACATCATCGGCCAGAAGGATGCCAAGCGCGCCGTGGCCATCGCGCTTCGCAACCGCTGGCGCCGCCAGCAGCTCGGCGACGAACTGCGCGACGAGGTGATGCCGAAGAACATCCTGATGATCGGCCCGACCGGCGTCGGCAAGACCGAGATTTCAAGGCGCCTGGCCAAACTCGCCGGCGCGCCCTTCGTCAAGGTCGAGGCGACCAAGTTCACCGAGGTCGGCTATGTCGGTCGCGACGTCGAGCAGATCGTGCGTGACCTCGTCGAGGTCGGCATCGGTCTCGTGCGCGAGAAGCGCCGCGCCGAAGTCAAGGCCAAGGCCCATCAGAACGCCGAAGAGCGCGTGCTCGACGCGCTGGTCGGCGCAACCGCGTCGCCGGCGACGCGCGATTCCTTCCGCAAGAAGCTGCGCGCCAACGAGCTCGACGACAAGGAGATCGAGGTCGACCTCGCCGACACCGGTACGCCTGGCGGTTTCGAAATCCCGGGCATGCCGGGCGCCAATATCGGCGTGCTGAATCTCTCGGAAATGTTCGGCAAGGCACTCGGCGGGCGCACGAAAAAGGTCAAGACGACGGTCAAGGCATCCTATGACCTGCTGATCAATGACGAATCCGACAAGTTGCTCGACAATGAGCAGATCCAGCGCGAGGCAGTGAAGGCGGTCGAAGACGATGGCATCGTCTTCCTGGACGAGATCGATAAGATCGCCTCGCGGGAAGGCGGCATGGGGGCGGGCGTGTCACGCGAAGGCGTGCAACGGGACTTGCTGCCGCTCGTCGAAGGCACGACGGTTGCGACGAAGTACGGGCCGGTCAAGACCGACCACATCCTCTTCATCGCCTCCGGCGCCTTCCACGTGGCCAAGCCCTCGGATCTCCTGCCGGAATTGCAGGGCCGCCTGCCGATCCGCGTCGAGCTTCGTGCACTGACCAAGGAAGACTTCCGCCGCATCCTGACGGAAACGGAAGCCAGCCTCATCCGCCAGTACAAGGCGCTCCTGGACACGGAAGAGGTCAAGCTAGACTTCACCGACGACGCGATCGACGCGCTCGCCGACGTGGCCGTGCAGTTGAACGCCACAGTCGAGAACATCGGCGCCCGCCGATTGCAGACGGTGATGGAGCGCGTGCTGGACGAGATTTCGTTCAATGCGCCCGATCGCGGCGGCCAGGAAGTGACGATCGACGCCGAGTATGTGCGCAAGCATGTCGGCGATCTCGCCGCCAACACCGATCTGTCGCGCTACATCCTGTGACATTTCGGTCGAAGGCGCGGGCAAACGCCCGCAACCCTGAATATGCAGGCGCCTGTCTCTCGACAGGCGCCTGCATATTTTCTAACACGGACGCGGGAATTGATCGTGGTCCGGGCATTTTTCCGACATGATCTTGGCGTAGGAGCCGCGCCGCCGACCGAGGCCGCCTCCACCATTCACAGGAAGAAGAGATCGTGCGTTTTGCCGCCTGCATGCTCGCTATTGCCACGTTTTGCCTGACCGCAAGCCAGTCAATCGCGGCGACCGCCGTTCCGCCGGGCAACCGCAACGTCGAGCAGCCCGGTATTCCCGGCGCTTCCGTGCGCCGCACCAAGGCCGGCCGCACCTCCTTCGACGCCAAGTTCGAGAAAGTCCGCGATCTCTTGGCGACCGACAAGCAGCTGATCAGCAAGATCAAGTCCGTCTCGCGCGCCTATGGCATCGCGCCGATCCACATGGTTGGCGCCATCGTCGGCGAGCACACCTATAATGTCGATGCCTATGACCGGCTGCAGTCCTATTACGTCAAGGCGGCCGCTTACGCCGGCAACAGCTTCCAGTTCGGCTATGACGGCGAAACGGTCGCGGAATTCGTAACCCGCCCGCAATTTGCCGAATGCGGCGCCAAGAAGGGCGCCTATGCGCTCTGGAGCTGCCGCGAGCGCGTCTGGGACAATGACTTCCGCGGCAAGTCGGTCGGCGCCAAATCCTTCCCGAACAACCGCTTCAGCGCCGTTTTCTTCCAGCCGTTCTTCGCCGGCCAGACCTTCGGGCTCGGCCAGATCAACCCGCTGACGGCGCTGATGCTGACCGACATGGTCGCGAAGACCTCTGGCTACGACCGTCTCGACGAGAACAATGCCGCCGGCGTCTATGAGGCGATCATGGATCCGGACGTCTCGCTCGCCTATATGGCGGCCTCGATCCGCCATTCGATCGACGCCTACAAGTCGATCGCCGGCCTCGATATTTCCGACAATCCCGGCATCACCGCGACGCTCTACAATGTTGGTGATCCTGACGGCCGCGCTGCGGCCCTCGCCGCCAAGATCCAGAGCGGCCAGGCGCAATGGCCAGAGGAAAACTATTACGGCTGGCTCGTCAACGACAAGCTTGCGGAGCTCGAAAAGCTGCTGTGATTCACGTGAAGCACTTTCCTTGATTGCGCCGTAAAAACCTGAAATCATTGGCGCAATCGAGAAAGGCAATCACCATGGACATGCGTCCGGAGCCCTTCGAACCGCCGGCTCCCGTTCCTCGAGTGGGCATCCCTTCCTATCTGAAGATCATCAGGACAGTCCTACGCAATCCACTCGAACTGTGGGGCGAGCCGTCCTACACCTTGCCCTGGATCGAGACGAAGTTCGTCACCCAGCGCACGCTGATCGTCAACGATCCCGGCCTCATCCGCCACATCCTCGTCGACAATGTCGGCAACTACGAGATGTCGAAGGTTCGCCGGCTGATCCTGAGACCCATCCTGCGCGATGGCCTGTTGACGGCCGAGGGTGAGGTCTGGAAGCGTTCGCGCAAGGCCATGGCGCCGGTGTTTACGCCGCGCCATGCCAAGGGCTTCGCCGGCCAGATGTTGCGCAGATCCGAGGATTTCGCTGAGCGTTACGCCGGCGCCAAGGCGGCCCCGTTCATGACCAACATCGCCAATGACATGACGGAGCTCACTTTCGACATCCTCGCCGAGACGCTGTTCTCGGGGGAGGTCGCCGTCGAGCGGGACGGGTTTGTCCAGAGCGTCGAGGAACTCCTGCACCGTATGGGGCGCGTCGATCCGATGGATATCCTGCTGGCGCCGGAATGGGTGCCACGCCCGACGCGGATCGGCGGCAAGCGGGTGATGAACCGCTTCCGCTCGATCGTATCCGAGACCATGGCGCTTCGGCGCCGCAAGATGGTGGAGGACCCCGAAGGCACGCCGAAGGATTTTCTGACCCTGCTTCTGGAGATCGAGGGCAGCCAGGGCCTTTCGACCTCCGAGATCGAGGACAATATCCTGACCTTCATCGGCGCCGGGCACGAGACGACCGCCCGCGCGCTCGCTTGGACGCTCTATTGCATCGCCAACACGCCCGCCTATCGCGAGACGATGGAGGCCGAAATCGATGCCGCGATCGCGAGCGGGGCCGAGCCGGTCGAATGGCTCGGCCTGATGCCGCATGTGCTTGCCGCCTTCGAGGAGGCGATGCGACTCTATCCGCCGGCGCCGTCGATCAACCGCGCTGCGATCGAGGAAGACGAGTGGACCTCTCCGACAGGCGAGCGGGTGCGCATACGCAAGGGCATCGCGGTGCTGATCATGCCCTGGACCTTGCACCGCCACGTGCTCTACTGGGACAAGCCCCGCGCCTTCATGCCCGAGCGTTTCCTGCCGGAAAACCGTGAGAAGCTTCATCGTTACCAATATCTGCCCTTCGGCGCCGGCCCGCGCGTCTGCATCGGCGCCACCTTCGCCCTGCAGGAGGCAGTGATCGCGCTCGCAGTGCTGATGCACCGCTATCGCTTCGACCCGACCGAGGAGACGAAACCCTGGCCGGTGCAGCGGCTCACTACTCAACCGCGGGGCGGGTTGCCGATGAGGGTGTCGGCTCGCTGAAGGTCTTGCCCGGGATCGGCGACTGGACCGAGCGCACCGGCGAATCGGCCGGTTTCGGTTGCTGCAGTTGTTTCGACGGCTTCTTGATCGTCTTGATCTGGGCGCAGGTGGCGTCGCCGACATTGTCGCACGGCTTGTAGACGACGATCTCGCTTCCAGCGCCATCATCCCAGACCGCCTGGATCGTCAGCGACTTTGCGGTGTCCGCCGGCAACGAGATATAGACATACTCCGCCGTCTCGTCGGCCGGCAGGTTGAAGGGGATCTGCGGATTGCACTTCGCCAGCGGGAAACGCCGGTCGAGCGCGTCCGAATTGATCGAATAGCGGATTTCCGATAGCCGGCAATGCATCGTCTGCAATGCGGTGAAATAGATAAGCTGCCGGTCATCATAGTTGCGGAACTGCACGCACCCGGTCTGCTTGTTGGCGTCGAGCATCGCCTTGTAGATCGCGACGTCGGGAAGTTGCGGCTTGTATTCTTCTTCCTCCGCGTCTTGCGCCTGGGCGAGGTTCAGCGGAAGCCAGATGAAGGCGACCGACAGGAGCCGGACGAGAACAGACGGACGGCGGCTTTCGAACATGGTGTCCCGATCTTTTGATCCGTGTCGCCCAGTTGATCATCGATGTCCGCGGCACGATGGTTTTCTCTTGAAATATGTCATATCACCGCATCGATCCCCATTGAACCCGGGGCCTTGCGCCCCGCGCGAATTCCGGACTGCGCCAATTGACCTCTCATTTTCTTCTCGGCATCGACACCGGCGGCACCTATACCGACGCCGCTCTCTTCTCGGAAACGCAAGGGGTCGTCGCCAAGGCCAAGGCATTGACGACGCGCCATGACCTCGCGGTCGGTATTTCCGGCGCGGTCGAGGCGGTACTCGATCAGGCGAAAGTGCCGGTTTCGGCGATCAGCATGGTCTCGCTGTCGACGACTCTTGCCACCAATGCGCTCGTCGAAGGGCAGGGCGGTCGCGCCGGCTTGGTGATGATCGGCTTCGGCCCTGACGATCTGAAGCGCGACGGTTTGCTGGAGGCGCTCGGCTCCGATCCGGTGATCTTCCTGCCCGGAGGGCACAATGTGCACGGCGGCGAAACCCCGCTCGACATGAGCGAGCTCGACGCTGCCCTGCCGGTGCTCGCGGGACAGGTTTCTTCCTTCGCCATTGCCGGCTATTTCGCCGTCCGGAATCCGGATCACGAAAAGCGCGTCCGCGACCGTATTCGCGAAGTCTCGCATCTGCCGGTAACCTGCAGCCATGAACTGTCCTCGAAGCTCGGGGGCCCGCGCCGCGCCTTAACGACGCTGCTCAATGCCCGGCTGGTGTCGATGATCGACCGGCTAATCGGCTCCTGCGAAGGTTTCCTGAAGGCGCGCGGCATCGACGTGCCAATGATGGTGGTGCGCGGTGACGGCGCCCTGATCTCGGCGGAAGAAGCGCGCCTGCGCCCGATCGAGACGATCCTTTCCGGCCCGGCGGCGAGCCTCGTCGGCGCAAGGCACCTGACCGGCCTCGACAACGCCGTGGTTTCCGATATCGGCGGCACGACGACCGACGTCGCGGTTCTCGAAGGCGGTCGGCCTCGGCTTGACGCCGAAGGCGCCGTCGTCGGCGGCTTCCGCACCATGGTCGAGGCGGTGGCGATGCGAACCTATGGCCTCGGCGGCGATTCGGAAGTGCGCATCAACGACCGCGGCCTGAAGGCGAAGATCGACCTCGGCCCGCGCCGGCTGATGCCGCTCAGCCTGGCGGCCGCCCTGCATGGCGATGCTGTCATCTCGGTGCTCGAAAAACAGATGCGCGCCCAGCACAGCGGGCGCCACAATGGCCGATTTGCAGTCCGCACCGGTCTGCCGGACTATCTCGCGAGCGGCCTGCAGCCGCAGGAGCAGGCACTTTACGAGCGAATCGGCGCCGTACCCGTTGCGCTGGAGACGCTGCTGGTTTCGACCCCGCAGAAGGCAACGCTCGATCGCCTGGTGGGGCGTGGCCTCGTCCATATCTGTGGTCTTACGCCGTCGGACGCCATGCATGTGCTTGGCAGGCAATCGCAATGGAACCTCGAGGCGGCGGAGCTTGGCATTCAGCTTGCGGCGCGCACCCGCGACGGCTCCGGCCAACCGATCGCGTCCTCGCCGGAAGCGATGGCGCAGATGATCGTCGACCGCCTGACGCGGCAATCCTCCGAAGTCATCCTGCAGGCCTGCCTTGGCGAAGATGGCGCCGGTGCCATCGATCCCGCCGTCTCGCAGGCCGTCGACCGCGCGCTCACCCGCACGCCGGGCATCGTGCGCTTCTCGCTCGGTCTCGACCGTCCGCTCGTCGGCCTCGGTGCTTCGGCGCCGGTCTATTACCCTGATATCGCTAAGATGCTCGGGACGGAAGCCGCCATTCCCGAGGAGGCCGGCGTCGCCAATGCCGTTGGTGCCGTGGTCGGCCAGGTCAGCGCTACGGTCACGGTCTTTGTGACGATGCCGGAGGAAGGCATCTTCGTCGTCAACGGCGCCGGGACCAGCGAACGCTTTATCGATCAGGAACAGGCCTTCGATGTCGCCCGTCGGCGGGCCGAGGCGGTGGCGCTGGAAACGGCGCGCACCAATGGAGCGGACGATCCCGCATCGCTGCTGCGCGAGGAAATCGACGCACCGGAAGTCGAGGGCAGCCGCAAGCTGATCGAGGCCCGGTTCATTGCGTCCGCCAGCGGCCGACCCCGCATCGCCCACGGCTGATCTTTTCCATTCCGGAAACAATTCTTCGCATCCTTGCAGAATTGACAGGGAATGAATTGGTGAGAAACTGCCGCCGTTTCACGCGCGCATTGCGTATGGGCTGGTCCGCGATCGGCTTCAGGCGCAAGATCAACACATGTCGGGGCGTTCATCGCATCCCTTGGGAGCGGTAGCGCTCCTCTCGTCTATTTCAAGGAGCTGGCAGATGGACCGCATTGAGAAGTTTGGGTTGAAGATAGATGCGGGTCTCCATCGCTTTCTGGTGGAAGAGGCGATGCCGGGCACCGGCATCGATGCCGAGCACTTCTTCGAGCAGTTCTCCGCCCTCGTGCACGACCTGGCGCCGACGAACCGGGCGCTGCTCGCCAAGCGCGACGATCTCCAGGCCAAGCTCGATGCCTGGTACAAGCAGAACGGCGCACCCAGCGACATCGAAACCTATCAGGCCTTCCTTCGAGATATCGGCTATCTGCTGCCGGAAGGCGGCGATTTCAGCGTTTCGACCGCCAATGTCGATCCGGAGATCGCGACGATCGCCGGCCCGCAGCTCGTCGTTCCCGTCATGAACGCGCGCTATGCGCTCAATGCCGCCAATGCGCGCTGGGGCTCGCTCTATGATGCGCTTTACGGCACGGACGCGATTTCGGACGCCGATGGCGCGGAAAAGGGCCGCGGCTACAATCCCAAGCGCGGCGCCAAGGTCATCGCCTGGGCGCGCGATTTCCTCGATGCCAGCGCACCGCTGGCAAAGGGAAACTGGGCCGACGTCAGCTCGCTCAAGGTTGCGGGCGGCGCGCTGACGATCGGGCTCAAGGACGGCTCGAACACGGTGCTGCGCAATGCGGCACAGTTCGCGGGTCATTCCGGTTCGGAAGGCGCGCGGTCGGAGATCGTTCTCCGGCACAACAATCTGCATGCGATCGTCGTTATCGACACCTCCACGCCGATCGGAAAGGAGGATCCGGCCGGCATCTCCGATGTCATTCTCGAATCGGCGATCACCACGATCATGGACTGCGAAGACTCGATCGCCGCCGTTGACGCCGAAGACAAGGTCGTCGTCTACCGCAATTGGCTCGGCCTCATGAAGGGCGACCTCGAGGAGGAAGTTGCCAAGGGCGGCAAGACCTTCATCCGCCGCCTCAACGCCGACCGCACCTATGAGGCAGCAAGCGGCGGTACGCTGTCGCTCCCCGGCCGCTCGCTGATGCTGGTCCGCAATGTCGGCCACCTCATGACGAATCCGGCTATCCTTGATCGTGACGGCAAGGAAGTACCCGAGGGCATCATGGATGCCATGGTCACGGCCCTGATCGCCCTGCATGATATCGGTCAGGACGGCCGGGGCATGAACTCCCGCGAAGGGTCCATGTATGTCGTCAAGCCGAAGATGCATGGGCCGGAAGAAGTCGCCTTCGCCTGCGAGATCTTCGCGCGCGTCGAAAAAGCGCTCGGCATGCCCGCCAACACCATGAAGATGGGCATCATGGACGAGGAGCGCCGCACGACGGTCAACCTCAAGGAATGCATCCGCGCCGCCCGTGAGCGCGTCGTCTTCATCAATACCGGCTTCCTCGACCGCACCGGCGACGAGATCCACACCTCGATGGAAGCAGGCCCGATGATCCGCAAGGGCGACATGAAGCAGGCCGCCTGGATCGCGGCTTACGAAAACTGGAACGTCGATATCGGCCTGGAATGCGGCCTCTCCGGCCATGCCCAGATCGGCAAGGGCATGTGGGCCATGCCTGACCTGATGGCGGCGATGCTCGAGCAGAAGATCGCCCACCCGAGGGCCGGCGCCAATACCGCCTGGGTTCCGTCGCCGACCGCCGCGACACTGCACGCGACCCACTACCACCGCGTCAATGTCGCCGAAGTTCAGGCAGGCCTGAAGAACCGGAGCCGCGCCAAGCTCTCCGACATCCTGTCGGTGCCGGTCGCGACCCGGCCGAACTGGACGCCGGAGGAAATCCAGCGCGAACTCGACAACAACGCTCAAGGCATCCTCGGTTATGTCGTGCGCTGGGTCGACCAGGGCGTCGGCTGCTCGAAGGTTCCCGACATCAACAATGTCGGCCTGATGGAAGACCGCGCGACGTTACGTATTTCCGCCCAGCACATGGCCAACTGGCTGCATCATGGCGTCGTCACCGAGGGCCAGGTCGTCGATACGATGAAGCGCATGGCCGCCGTCGTCGATGGTCAGAATGCCGACGACCCGCAATATGTGGCGATGGCTGGCAACTTCGACGGCTCGATCGCCTTCCAGGCGGCGCTCGACCTCGTTCTCAAGGGGCGCGAGCAGCCGAACGGCTACACCGAACCGGTCCTGCATCGCCGCCGGCTGGAGCTGAAGGCGCGCAACGCCGCCTGATTGGCCGCTGACGTCTCAATATCGATGCAGAGCCGTGTGTTCGTCCGGACGCACGGCTCTGTTTTTTCATGCGCGGTCCCGGCTTAGATATACGCCTCGTCTAGTCGTCTCCGCCCGACGAGGTCTAAAATTCGGCCCAGCCGTCTGTGGCGAGCGCGGCGTTGCCCTGTGTCGCGTAGGCGGCTGGCCGCCGCGTTGCCTGGGCAACGGGCCGAGCCTGATCGCGGATTGCGGCTGGAGCGGCTACCGGGGTAGGGGGCCTCGATCCGGCCTTTGCCTGCGTCTCGCCGGTGAGGATGAAGCGTCCGATCAGGTTGCGCAGATTGGTGCCCTCCTGCGCCAGGGTGGCGGAGGCGGCATTGGCTTCCTCGACCATCGCCGCGTTCCGCTGCGTCACCTGATCCATCTGGTTGACGGCAGTGTTGACCTCGCTCAAGCCCACAGATTGTTCCCGGGCGGACGTGGCAATCGCGGCCATATGTTCGTTGATGGTGATCACATGCGCCTCGATCGTCTGGAGCGCCTCGCCGGTGTCGCGCACCAGACGCACGCCGTTTTCGACCTCCTGGCTCGATGTGCGGATGAGATCCTTGATTTCCTTAGCGGCCTTGGCCGAGCGTTGGGCGAGTTCGCGCACTTCCTGGGCAACAACGGCAAAGCCCTTGCCCGCTTCGCCGGCCCGCGCCGCTTCGACGCCGGCGTTCAGCGCCAAGAGGTTCGTCTGGAAGGCGATCTCGTCGATCACGCCTATGATGCTGGAGATCTGGCTCGACGATTCTTCGATCCGCCGCATCGCCTCGACGGCATTGGCGACAACGACGGCGGACTGGGCCGCGCTGGTCTTCGCTTCGCCGGCGACATCGCGCGCCTCCTCCGTCCGTCTGGAGGAGTTGCTGACATTGGCGGTGATCTCGTCGAGTGCCGCAGCCGTCTCTTCGAGCGACGCGGCCTGCTGTTCGGTCCGTTTGGATAGATCGTCGGCACTTTGGCTGATCTCACGCGTACCCATGCCGATGTTCCCGGCGCTGTCGGCGACAGCCAGCAACGCGTCGTTCAACTGTTCGGCTGCCTTGTTGAGGTCATGCCGCAACTGCTCGAATTCGGCGGCGAAAGGCTCATGCAGCCGGACGGCGAGATCGCCATTGGCAAGCCGCTGCAGCCCGCCGGCGAGACCGGCGGTCGCTTGCGTCAGCCGCTGCTGCGCGTCCTGTTCCGCCTGTCTTTGTACGCGAATGCGCTCGGCTTCGCTGGTGCGGCGAGTCTCTTCCGCCTCCGCCTGTAGCCGCAGATTCGATCGCGCGGCCTCGCGGAAGGACTGGATGGCGCGGGCCATGTCGGCGATTTCGTCCTTGCCGTTCACCGGCTCGTCGGCATCTTCGACGTGGCCGTCGATCAGCCGGCGCATGGCGGCGATCTGGCGGCCGAGCGGTCCGACGACGCCGCGCAGCACGACAAGGAAGGTGCCGGCGGCAAGCGCCATGACGAGAACGATGATGGCAATGTTGAGCGTCTGCACCGTCTCGAACTCGCGATGCTTGGCTTCAAAGGCCGTGCCGGAAAGTTCGACCTGCAGGTCCGAGATCTCGGAGATCGTCGCCGTCAACGGATCGATCGTCGCGTAGAGCTTGTCGCGCACGAACGTGTCGAGTGCCTTCTGGTCCTTGCTGGACAGAATTTGGGTGAGCGCCGTGATCGAATCCATTGCAACGACCATCTGGTTCCGGGCGTTGTCGACGAGTCTCCGTTCCTCGTCGGTCATCGAAGTCGCCGCATAGGCATCCCAGTTGGTCTTGATCGTCTCCCGTGCGGCATTGACCGAGGCAAGCCCGCTCTCCATCGATTCGTTGCCGTTGCGAACCTTATGGGCGGCGTCGACGATCGAGACTGCAAAGGCGTCGGAAGTCGCCTTGAGGTTCTTTAGCGGCACGATGCGATCGGCATAGACCGCATCCATCATGTCGCTGGTTTTCAACAGCGTGCTCTGGCTGTAAGTGGCGATGCCGATGGCAATGGATGATAGAAGCGCAATCGCGCCGATAAGCTTGGTCTTGATCAGCATGCCAGTCCCCCCGAGCGGAATTTCTTGGGCACACTGTTTCTTTTGTTTAGATAACGCTTACTTAATAAGCGGCTGAATTTAAGTCGAAATAGAACTTTTTCGCGTCACATTGGTCGGTTTTCGCGACCCTGATTTGAGGGTGTTTTCGAACAGCAACTGTGCGTGGCTGGCAAGCTGCGTTGCAGTATCGTAACGCCGGCAAATGGTGGTTGAGTGTCGACGCAAAAAAGCCGCCGACGGGTGTCGGCGGCTTCGGATGCGCTGGTGTGATTCGGTTACTGCTGGACGACGACCCGGGCGTTCTTGCCGGGGCGAACGCGCGAATAAAGATCGATGATGTCCTGGTTGATCAGGCGGATGCAGCCCGACGATGCGGCGGTGCCGATCGAGGACCATTCCGGCGTGCCGTGCAGACGGAACAGCGTATCCTTGCCTTCGTCGTTGAAGAGGTAGAGCGCGCGGGCGCCGAGCGGGTTCTTGAGGCCGGGACCCATGCCTTCCTCGACATATTTCGCGACTTCCGGCTTGCGCTCGGCCATTTCCTTCGGCGGATGCCACATCGGCCATTCCTGCTTCCAGGCGATGTAGGCTTCGCCTTCCCATGCAAAGCCGGCCTTGCCGACGCCGATGCCGTAGCGCACGGCCTTGCCGCCGGGCAGTACGTAGTACAGGAAGCGATTCGGCGTGTTGACGACGATCGTACCGGGGCGTTCGCTGGTGGTGTAGTCGACGATCTGGCGATGGTAACGGCTGTCGACCTTGTTGATCGGAATGGCCGGCAGCGCATAGCCGTGATCCTCAACTGCGCCATATTCGCCGTTAAAGATCTGATTCGTAGCGATCTTTTCCGCTACGGGAGCAGGTTCGTTGGCAGCAGTCTCGGGCTTGGACGACGTCGTCGAGCAGCCGGCAACGGCCAGTGTCGCCGCGAGGCTGCACATGAGGAAGGCATTGCGGAAGCGCATGGGGGTCTCTTAAAAAGAAGCGAAGTAAAACTGGGTCGCCGCGACCAACAGTGAGACCGGTTATTTTCGATTAGTTTGTGCTATGCAAGAGATTGCGCGGCCACAATTTGGCTAGAAAGTGCAAATTCCATGACGCTTGCTTTTTTGCAACAAAATCGCCGGCTCAAAGGGAGCCCGGACAGATGACAATCCTCTCCATCCATGGCGACAACCCTCTGATTGACGGTCGTCAGTCGAATCGCGCGATGATGGTGCGCCGCGGTGTACAGCGGCTTTTTGCCGAACTGCGCCATTCGGTGCTGCCCGAGTTGACGCTCGCGAGCGGAAGGCGCGCCGATCTGATCTCGCTGTCGGCCAAGGGCGAGATCTGGATTGTCGAGATCAAGACCTCGATCGAGGATTTTCGAATCGACCGCAAATGGCCGGAGTACCGGCAGCATTGCGACCGGCTGTTCTTCGCAACCCATGCCGGGGTGCCGCTGGACATCTTCCCGGAGGAGTGTGGCCTATTGCTTTCCGACGGTTACGACGGACACCTCGTTCGCGAGGCGCCCGAGCACAAGCTGCCGCCGGCCACGCGCAAATCCGTCTTGCAGCTCTTTGCCCGCACGGCGGCGCAACGGCTGATGCTGGCCGAATGGGCGGCCGAGCGCAATGGCGAGCTCGGTGATTCGATCGGCGACATTCTCTCCGGCGGCCGCGACGGTGGCTGATCCCCGAGCAATCCCAGTAGTGCGAAGCGGTTCTCCGCCCCGAATCGGTTGAGGCGCTTTACCTATTTCGGCGCGCGCTTGGCGAGAATGCGCTGCAGCGTGCGGCGATGCATGTTGAGCCGGCGTGCCGTCTCCGAGACGTTGCGCTCGCACATCTCGTAGACGCGCTGGATGTGCTCCCAACGCACCCGGTCGGCCGACATCGGGTTCTCCGGTGGCTCGACGCGCTCGCCCTGGCGCTGAACGAGGGCCGCGAAGATGTCGTCGGCATCGGCCGGTTTGGCGAGATAGTCGACAGCGCCGAGCTTCACGGCGTTTACGGCGGTGGCAATGTTGCCGTAGCCGGTCAGCATGATCATGCGCGTGTCGTCGCGTCGCCCGCGGATCGCTTCGATCACGTCGAGGCCGCTGCCATCGCCGAGCCTCAGGTCGATGACGGCGTATTTCGGCGGGTTGCCCTTGGCCTTGGCGATGCCTTCCGCGACCGATTCGGCAATGTCGACCGAAAAGCCGCGGGCTTCCATGGCGCGGGCCAGGCGCCTGAGGAAGGGCGCGTCGTCGTCGACGAGCAGCAGGGTGCGGTCCGGTCCGATCAGTTCGGCGTCCTGTGCGGGTGTGCTGGGCGAAGCTGTCGATTTGTCAGTCATTCTGGCAATCCTTGAGCGAAAACCTGCGCTTTCGCCGAGATTATAGGTTTCTTCTACAGCACCGCGCGTCTTAGAAGACGCGCAAAGGCCACTGTAGCACTTTGAATTACTGCATAATCTTGGCTCTAAATCGATTCCGATCCAAAATTATGCGGCAGCCTCGTTCAATAAACTGCGAAATGTCATTTCGCCAGTTTCGTATCCATCAGGGCGCGCGGCCATTCGACGCTGACCCGGGCGCCCGGCCTGTCCGGTCCGCCGTTTTCGAAGCGCAGGCGCGCACCCGAACGTTCGAGCAGCGTCTTCGCGATGAAGAGGCCGAGCCCGAGGCCGCCGGCGCTGTCGTCCTTTTGCCGGCGCGTCACATAGGGTTCGCCGATGCGTTGCAGGATATCCGGGGCGAAGCCGTCGCCATCGTCCTCGATCGTCACTTTCACGCGGTCGGCCGTATGCTCCACGGACACCGTCACTTCCTTCTTGGCATAGTCGACCGCGTTTTCGAGCAGGTTGCCGAGCCCGTAGAGAATGCCGGCATTGCGATTGCCGACCGGCTCGGTGGTGCGGTCGCCCTTCTCGATGAGGTTGATGTGGATGCCGAACTCGCGATGCGGCGCCATCACCTCTTCGATCAGCGAGGACAGAGGCAGCAGCCGCATGTGCTCCTCGCTCTCGGAGGAGAGCGTCGTCAGCCTTTTGAGAATATCGCGGCAGCGTTCGCTCTGGCTGCGCAGCAGATGCACGTCCTCGCCGAAACGTGGGTCGTTGCCGAGTTCGCGCTCCATTTCCTTGGCGACGACGCTGATCGTCGCCAGCGGCGTGCCGAGCTCATGTGCCGCCGCCGCCGCAAGCCCGTCGAGCTGCGACAGGTGCTTTTCCCGCTGCAGCACCAGTTCGGTTGCCGTCAGGGCTTCCGAAAGTTCGCTCGCTTCCAGCGAGACGCGGTAGGTATAGAAGGCCGCAAAGGCGGTCATCGAGACGATTGCGAACCAGATGCCGGCGGTCAAAACCCGCGGCATCAGGAGAACCGTGCCGGGATACCAGGGCAGTGGGAAGGGCGAGAAGGCAAGCGCGGTGATCGCGATCACTGCGAGGCCGGCGAGGATGATGCTGTGTGATTTCGGCTGCGATGCCGAGGAGATGATGACGGGAACGCAGAGAAGCGGCGCGAAGGGATTGGTCAGCCCGCCGGTTATGAACAACAGCCCGGTGATCTGCGCGAGGTCGAGGCCCAGCAGCGCGAAGGCGGCCGGGGGCTGCAGCCGATGCGTCGGCGGATAGCGCAGTGTCACATAGGCATTGACCAGTGCGAGGCTCGCGATCAGCACCAGGCAGGAAATCAGCGGCAGCGGAAACTGCAGCCAGAAAGCCGTGATGAGGACGGCGATCGACTGGCCGCCGACGGCAAGCCAGCGCAAGCGAACGAGCGTCTGCAGGCGCAGGCTTCGGTTGCTGGTCTGGTCGTTGTTGTGTTCGAGCGCAACTGTGGTCATTCGTGCCTGCATCCCGGTCGTCGATTGTGCTGTTTCATGTACCACGCGGCTTTGCCCGTGTCGTCGGCGTCGCATTGGCCGGATCTTCGGGCCATGGATGTTTCGGATAGCGTCCGCGCATGTCCGCGCGCACGTCGCGCCAGGAGCCCGCCCAGAAACCGGGCAGGTCGCGCGTTGTCTGGATTGGGCGATGTCCGGGCGAAATCAGTTCGAGCAGCAGCGGCAGGCGGCCGTCGCCGATCGCCGGGTGGGTCTTGAGGCCGAAGAGCTCCTGCACGCGAATCGACAGAAGCGGCTCGTCGCCATCATAGTGGATCGGGTGCCTTTGCCCGGTTGGCGCCTCGAAATGCGTCGGCGCAAGCTTGGCGAGTTCCCGCTGCCGCTCGTGCGGAATGAGGGAGAGCAGGCCGTCCGACAGGTTGGACGCCTTGATGTCGGCGATGGCGGTGACGCCATGCTGGAAGGGCACGAACCAATCGTCGAGGCGGTCGAGCAAGGCCTGATCGGAGACATCCGGCCAGGGCTCGCCGATCGAGCGGTTGAGGAAGCCGATGCGGTCGCGCATCTGCATCGCCTCCTTTGAGAAGGGCAGAACCGCAAGGCCGAGCTGGCGCACGCCATCGGCAAGTGCGCGCGCGGCGGCTTCGCCGGTCGGCCTGGCGAGTGGCGCCTCCTCGAAGATAATCGCGCCGAGCCGCGTCACGCGGCGTGCGCGCACCTGCCGGCTCTGCCGGTCAAAGAAGCTCTGGTCTTCGCGGGTGATCGCCTCGGGCATATGAGCCTCGACCTCGGCACGTGTCAGTTCGGCGGCCGCCAGCACCCGCTGGCCACCGGCGCGGCCGGTCAAGTCGGCGATGACCAGCATCGGCGCGGCCGCCAGCCGTTCCGTCTCCGGGATCTCCGCACCGCGTCCATTCGCCATCACGTATCGGCCGCGTCCGCTGC
>NZ_JABEKU010000001.1:3696136-3711528 GCF_013283665.1 Ensifer sesbaniae
GCAAGGCCGGATGCAGCTGATGACGGGGGAACCAGAATGAACTACCGGGAGACTCCAAGCGTAGAGAGCGATCGCTCTTTCCATATGCTGTTTTTCGGTGAGCGTCCGGTGAGCGGATTTTGCTGAACGAGCCAGTTAGGCGATGTTCTGGCATTAGAACCAGCATTAGTGCTGACACTAATTCCAGATCTGAGAGGTTGGCATGGCCCGCATGGAGATCATTTCCGGCGTCGAGCGTAGGCGGCGATGGTCGAAAGAAGCTAAGCTGGAGATATTGGCAGAAGCCGACCAGCCTGGCGTCCGCATTGGTGATGTAGCTCGTCGCCATGACATCTATCCGGCTCAGATCCGTCTATGGCGGAAGACACTTAGCCACTTCGAGGCGTCAACCTCGTTTCTTCCGGTACAGCTCGTCGACGACGTAAGCCTCGGGCAGACGCCTGCGGCTTCGCCGGCGCCAGTGTTTATCGAGATCTTGCTCCGAAACGGTCGGGGCTTGAAAGTTCCAGCCGACATCGAGCGAAAGATGCTGGCATCGTTGATCGCCTGTGTGGAGGCAGCATGATCGGGCCTTCGGGGAATGTGCGGGTCTATTTGGCCTGCGGGGTGACCGACATGCGGCGTGGGATTGATGGTCTCTCGGCCCTGGCCGAGACAGTCATAAAGGAAGCGCCAGGATCTGGCGCCATCTTCGGGTTCCGTGGCAAGCGCGCGGATCGGATCAAGCTTTTATGGTGGGATGGCCAGGGGTTCTGCCTGTTCTACAAGGTTCTGGAGCGCGGATATTTTCCTTGGCCGACGGCGAAGGATGGCGTGGCGCACCTGACACAGGCCCAACTTTCCATGCTTATCGAGGGGATCGACTGGCGTCGACCGGCGTGGACTTCCGCTCCCGGCCGAACGCGGTAAAGGCCTTATTTTACAAGGGAATCCGGGCAAAATGCTAGCGCTTGAGGCGCAAATCGGCTACGTTTTCTGGCATGAAAACAACGCCGCTGGACAGTCAGGACGAGCTTGCTGCTTTGCGCGTGCTCGTCGCTGAACAGGCGGCGAAACTTGAGCGACAAGAAGCCGAAGTCACCAAGCGCGACTCCATTATCAGCCTTCTGCGCGCGCAGTTGGAACTGCTCCGCCATCGGCAGCATGGCCCCGCTTCGGAGAAGATCGATCGGAAGATCGAGCAATTTGAGCTGATGCTGGAGGAGATCGAGGCCTCCCGCGCCGAGGCTGAGATGCGCTCCGGGAAGCTCCCTTTGCCGGAACTGGACGACGCACCGGCTAAGCCGAAGCGCAAACCGCTGCCGGATGGCCTTCCAACAGAAGAGCTGGTCTATGCAGCGCCCTGCAGTTGTCCGACCTGTGGCGGCACATCGTTCCTGAAGGCGGCTGACAAGGTCGTCCAGGTGATGGAGCACGTACCGGCATCCGTAAAGATTGTCCGGCACGTCGAAAAGCGCATGATCTGCAGGGACTGCGATACAACAGTGTCTGGCGAAATGCCGACCTTGCCGATTGAGAAAGGCAAGCCCGGACCGGGATTGCTCGCCCACATCATGGTCGCCAAGTTCGACGATCACATTCCGCTCTATCGTCTATCCGAGATGTACGACCGGCTGGGAATAGACATCTCCCGGTCCGTGATGGCGGACTGGATGGGCCGTGTGTCCGTTCTGCTTTCGCCCCTCATTTTGCTGATCAGAGCCCATATCGCCGCAGTCGACCGAATACATACGGACGATACCCCAGTCGATGTTCTCGACCCTGGGCGCGGGAAGACCAAAACAGGCAGGGTTTGGGTCTATGTCTTCGATGGCAGTGGCTATCAAGATCCAACGCCCAGAGCCATAGCCTATTACTATAGCCCCGATCGTAAGGGCGCACATCCGGCAGACCACCTCGCTGACTTCAGCGGCGTGATGCATGCCGATGGCTATGGTGGCTATAAGAAGCTTTACGGCAACCAGATCATCGAGGCTGCGTGCATGGCGCATGTGCGCCGCAAGTTCCATGATGTGATCAAACTGAAGCCGTCACCGATCGCCGACGAGGCGCTGACACGCATCGGCGCGCTCTACGATATCGAGGATCGTATCCACGGCATGCCGGCTGACGAGCGACGCGCACTGCGCCAGGAACATGCCAGGCCCATCCTGAGGGACTTGAAGGTGTGGATCGAGGATACGCTTCCGACGTTGCCGCAGAAACAGAAGCTGGCGGAAGCGATGCGATACGCACTCTCGCGATGGGCCGCATTGAGCGTTTACATCGACGACGGCCGTGTCGAAATCGACAACAATATAGCCGAACGTGCGATGCGCCCCCTCGGGATTGGCCGTAAGAACTGGCTCTTCGCCGGCTCGGACAAGGGCGGAGAGCGCATCGCCAATATCCTGACCATCATCGAAACGGCCAAACTGCATGGCCACAATCCCGAAACCTACCTCACGGACGTGCTAACCCGGATCAAAGATTACCCAATAGACAGGCTGGAAGATCTGTTGCCATGGAATATGCTCCCAGCAGGACCCGCACTGCAGAAGGCTGTCTGATGGCTCGTTCGATGCACATTTATACGATCGAAAACGTCGCCGCCATGATCGGCGAAAACCTCGAACTGCTCAGAGAAATCTCCGCCAACTCGGACAATATCGACTACGGCGAAATGGTGCACGTCCACAACACGACCGAAGAGGGCACAACCGGCTTCACGGACAGAGGCGTCGAATGCCTCGAGGAGTTCCTAGCGGATATCCGGACATGGCACGGAGGAGTCCGTCAGTTCTTGGTCGATGAACAATGCGACCCTGAAAGGATCGAGCGCATAATGACCGACGAGCTAAAGCGCGCGCCCTAACCCTGCGCCTCGACCACGCAGAAAATGCATTCGCCGGACGCTCACGTTTTTCGTGTGTGTCGCCTTGGCGATCCTCGGCAGCCTGCTCGCCGGGGCGGACGGTTCCGCCTGGCGCTGGTTGCACTACCTGACGAAGCCGACGGCAACGCTGTTGCTGCTCGTCGCTGTCCTGCGCAACGCTCGCCGCTCGTCCAGCGCCTATGCCATGGCGATCGTGATAGGTCTCGCCTTTGCTGCCGCCGGCGACGTCTTTCTCATGTTGCCGGGCGACTATTTTCTCGCCGGCCTCGTCTGTTTTCTGCTGACCCATTGCGCCTACATCTATGCGCTCACACGCGATGCCAGATTTGCCGCCCATGCTGGGGTGTTTGGCTTCTTCGCCTTGATTGCTCTTCTCGTCGTCGGCGGCTTGTGGACGTCGCTGCCGTCGGCGATGCGCATCCCGGTCATCATCTACGCCCTGGCGCTTGGTGCGATGGCCGCCCAGGCCGTCTCCCGCGCCCGGCAGCTTTCGGCAACGCCACAGCAAAGTGGCGCCCGCCAGGCCGCTATCGGTGGCCTGTTGTTCCTGGTCAGCGACACGGTACTCGCCTATGGCCGCTTCCGATGGGACATTCCCTTCAATGCCCTCTGGGTGCTCGGCACCTATTATGCGGCGCAGTGGTTCTTCGCTCGCTCGACTGAAATCCGATGACAATCACACCCGATACCCCTTCAGATCTCGCCGCCACCTTCGACCGCTTGCGGCGCGCGTGGCTGCAGGCGCGCCCGCCCGTCGAGCAGCGCCGCGAGGATCTGAGCCGGCTCAGGAACCGCCTGAGCACCCGGATGGATGAGATGTGCAATGCGATCGACGCGGATTTCGGCCATCGCGCCCGGCATGAGACGATGCTTGGCGAAGGCGGCGTGGTGCTTTCCGAGATCGACCACACACTGGCGAAGCTCAAGCACTGGGTCCGGCCGGAGAGGCGAAAGGCAGGATGGAAACTCTGGCCGGCCAAGGCGGAAGTGCGCTTCGTGCCGCTCGGTGTCGTCGGCATCATCTCGCCGTGGAACTACCCGGTCAACCTGGCGCTTGCCCCCCTCGTGGCAGCAATCGCTGCCGGCAATCATGTCTTCCTGAAACCCTCGGAGCATACACCGCATACGGCCGAGTTTCTGCGATCGCTACTTGCCGAGGTGTTTCCGGAAAAGCGAGTTGCGGTCGCGATCGGCGGCCCCGAGCTCTCCGCCGCCTTCTCGACCCTGCCGTTCGATCATCTGTTCTTCACCGGCTCGACCGCCGTCGGGCGCAAGGTGATGGCGGCGGCCGCGCAGAACCTGACGCCGGTAACGCTGGAGCTCGGCGGCAAGTCGCCGGCGATCATCGGCGAGACAGCCGACCTCGCGAAAGCCGCCGCGCGTGTCGTAACCGGCAAGTTCTTCAATGCCGGCCAGACCTGCATCTCGCCCGACTACGTCCTCATTCATGAGAGCAGGCGCGACGCCTTCGTGGATCTGCTGAAGCAGGAAGTCGCGGCGCGTTATCCTGCAAAGCGAAAGCTCGAAGATTATACGTCCATCATCAATGCCGCTCAGTACGAGCGCCTGCAGTGCCTGATTGCCGATGCTGCGGCGCGCGGCCATGAGGTGGTCCCGCTTCTCGATGCGATTGAAGACAGCAGCGCCCGGCCGCGCCTTCTTCCGCCGACGCTCGTCATCGATCCGGATCGCGACAGCACCGCCATGGGCGAGGAGATCTTCGGGCCGATTCTGCCGGTGGTCAGCTACAGTTCGATCGAGGACGCGATCGCCTATGTGCTTGGCCACGATCGCCCGCTGGCGCTCTATTGCTTCAGCCGCAGCGAGGCGGAAATCGAGGCCATTCTCTCGCGTGTCGTTGCAGGCGGCGTCTGCGTCAACGACACGCTCTACCAGTTCGGCTGCAACGACCTGCCCTTCGGCGGCGTTGGTGCCAGCGGCATGGGCCACTACCACGGCCGCGACGGGTTCCTGACCTTCTCCAAGGCGATGCCGATCTTGAGAAAATATGATCCGGCGCCGAGTGATCTGGTGAAGCCGCCCTATCGGGGCATCGCCGACTGGGTCATCCGTTTCCTGTCGCGATAGGCGACCAAAAATTCTGCATCCACACTGCAATTTCGACTTGTAGCTCTAGTTGCTAGAGGTCGTAGTCTTGCTTCAGGATTTGCAAGGAGCAGGTTATGGCGAGCACTATTCGGGAAGCCCGTTATCGCGTCGAAGGCATGGATTGCGCGTCCTGCGCGACCAAGATCGACACGGCGGTGCGCAGGCTGTCGGGCGTCGAGGACGTCTCGGTTTCCGTGTCGGCGGGCACGATGTCGGTAAAATTCGCCGACGAGAACGATCTCGCAACGTCGATCGTGAGCAAGGTCGGAAAGCTCGGTTATCGCCTGCACCCGATCAACGCCGGCCAGACGCTGGAACGGAAAGCGGGGCACCTGTGCTCCGGCCACGACCACGGCGATCATGGTCACCATCATGATCATGGGCATGATCACCAACACCAATACGATCATCATCATGACGGTCACGCCGGGCCGAAGAGTGAAAACACCGCGGCGACGGCCATGGGGTTTCATGGCCAAGACCATGGCCCAACCAGTGGTGCCTGGTGGAAATCGGGCAAGGGTAAGCTGACGATCGCCAGCGGCCTGGCGCTGATCGCCGCCTATGCTGTCGGCAAGCTGGCCCCGGTCACAGAACCCTGGATCTTCACTCTGGCCATGCTCGTCGGCCTGCTACCGATCGCGCGCCGCGCCTTTGCGGCTGCCACCATGGGCACGCCGTTCTCGATCGAGATGCTGATGACGATTGCTGCCATCGGCGCGGTTTTCATTGGCGCGACCGAGGAAGCCGCCATGGTCGTGCTGCTGTTCCTGATCGGTGAGCTTCTGGAGGGCGTGGCGGCCGGAAAGGCGCGCGCCAGCATCCAGTTGCTGACGGCGCTCGTTCCGAAATCTGCCTTCGTCGAGCGCGACGGCCGGCTTGACGAAGTTCCTGCCGAGGCGCTCGCCGTCGGCGCCGCCATTCTCGTACGCCCCGGCGATCGCATTCCGGCAGATGGCGTGGTGCTTTCCGGTGAAAGCGCCGTCGACGAGGCGCCAGTGACCGGCGAGAGCACGCCGGTGCGTAAGGAAGTGAATGACATCGTCGTTGCGGGCACCGTCAATGGTTCCGCGGCGCTGCGCGTCCGGGTGACGGCCGCCGCGGCGGACAACACCATTGCACGCATCGTTCGCCTGGTGGAGGAAGCGCAGGAAAGCAAGGCGCCGACCGAGCGCTTCATCGACCGTTTCTCGCGTTATTATACGCCGGGTGTCGTCGTGGTCGCGGCGCTCGTCGCCGTGCTGCCGCCGCTTCTCTGGGGTGGCTCCTGGGATGAGTGGATCTACAAGGGCCTCGCCATCCTGCTCATCGGTTGCCCCTGTGCGCTGGTGATCTCGACGCCGGCCGCAATCGCCGCCAGCCTATCGGCGGGCGCCCGGCGCGGGCTGCTGATGAAGGGCGGCGCGGTGCTGGAAAACGTCGGCAAGATAACCGCCGCCGCCTTCGACAAGACCGGGACCCTCACCGAAGGCAAGCCGAAAGTAACGGACATCCTCGGCTTCGGCCGGTCGGAGAAAGAGGTTCTGCGTCTGGCGGCCGCGCTGGAGCAGGGATCGAACCATCCGCTCGCCCGCGCCATCCTGGAGCGAAGCACGGCCGACGGCCTTGTCGTCCCCAACATCGCGACCGTGAATGCGGTCGGCGGCAAGGGTCTTGAAGGGACCGTTGACGGCATCGCGCTGTTCTTCGGCTCGCCCAAGGCCGCCGCCGAGCGGGGTCCGATGACCGCCGAAGAGAAGGCGCGCGTCGCAGCTCTCAACGATGAAGGCAAGACGGTTTCGGTGCTGGTGGCCGGTGGCGTGATCGCAGGCGCCATCGCCATGCGCGACGAGCCGCGGCCGGATGCGGCTGCGGGTGTGAAGGCATTGACCGATGCCGGCCTTCGCGTCGTCATGCTGACCGGCGACAACCGGCGCACGGCGGAGGCGATCGGCCGCCAGTTCGGCATGGAGGTTCGGGCCGAACTGCTGCCAGAGGACAAGCAACGCATCATTCGTGACCTGAAGGCCGGAGGCTTCAACGTTGCCAAGATTGGCGACGGCATCAACGATGCGCCGGCGCTGGCTGCCGCCGATATCGGCATTGCCATGGGCGGCGGCACGGACGTCGCGCTGGAAACGGCGGATGCGGCGGTGTTGCATGGCCGGGTCGGCGACGTGGCGGCGATGATCCGGCTTTCCCGCTCGACGATGCGCAACATCGTTGAGAACATCACGATCGCGCTGGGCCTGAAGGCCGTCTTCCTGGTGACGACGATCATTGGCGTCACCGGTCTTTGGCCCGCCATCCTGGCCGACACCGGCGCCACGGTGCTCGTCACCATGAATGCGCTGCGGCTGCTCCGGCCCGTGCGAGCCGCTTGAACGACCCCAAAGTCCTCAAAAGCATGTCGCGCAAAAGTGTGCGGCGGTTTTGCAAGAACGACATGGGAAATATCAAAAGAGGACCGGCGGCGCCCGTTGTCGCCGGTTTTTCGCGTCCAAGTGCCTGTGAATATTCAGGCTGGACTCTGACCAGCGATCTGATGAGAGTATAAGGAGATCACGGTTGAGGGCTTTCGCCCCGAAAAATCGATGATAAACTTAGACCAAATGGTAAAAAAATCGCCGGCACGGTTTCTGGGAAGAATGCCGAAGCGGGCCAGTTTGGGGATCGCAAGGCCAATATGGACAATATTGCCATCGAACTGCGTGGGATCGACAAGAGTTTCGGCCCGGTCCACGCCAACAAGAACATCAATCTAAAGGTCCGCAAGGGGACGATCCACGGCATCATTGGCGAAAACGGTGCGGGAAAATCGACCCTGATGTCGATCCTCTATGGCTTCTACCAAGCCGATAGCGGTGAAATCCTCGTCGACGGCAAGCCCGTCGCCATCCGTGACCCGAATGCGGCGATCGCCGCCGGCATCGGTATGGTCCACCAGCACTTCATGCTGGTCGAGAACTTCACGGTGCTGGAAAACGTCATGCTCGGCGCCGAGGACAGCCAGATCCTCAACAAGGGCATTGCCAAGGCGCGCGTCGAGCTGAAGCGGCTGGAGCGCGAATACGCGCTGGAGGTCAATCCAGACGCGCTCATCGAGGAATTGCCGGTTGGTTTGCAGCAGCGTGTCGAAATCCTGAAGGCGCTCTATCGCCGCGCCGATATCCTGATCCTCGACGAGCCGACAGGCGTGCTGACGCCGGCCGAGGCCGACCACCTCTTCCGCGTTCTCGAACAGCTGAAGAGCCAGGGAAAAACGATAATCCTCATCACTCACAAGCTGCGCGAGATCATGGCGATCACCGACGAAGTGTCGGTCATGCGCCGCGGCGAGATGGTAGCGACGCGGACCACGGCCGAGACTTCGGTGGAGGAACTCGCCGAGCTCATGGTCGGGCGCCGCGTGTTGCTGCGCGTCGAGAAGGGTGAGGCGAAGCCCGGCGAGGTCAAGCTCGCAGTCGAGGGGCTTACCGTCAAGGATGGCCGCGGCGTCACCATGGTCGACAACGTTTCGTTCAATCTCCGGGCCGGCGAGATTGTCGGCATCGCCGGCGTCGCCGGCAACGGCCAGTCGGAACTGTTGGAAGCGATCGCCGGGATCCGCCGTGCCGTGTCCGGCTCCGTGCACCTGAATGGCAAGCCAATCGACGTCACCGGCCATGCCGACCCGGCGGAACTGCGCGATCGCGGCCTCGCCCATGTGCCGGAAGACCGCCACCATGTCGGCCTCGTCCTGAAGTTCGAGGAGTGCGAAAACGCCATCCTCGGCTACCATCATGACAAGCGCTACCTCAACGGCGTCTTCCTGAACATCGATGCGATCCGCGAGGATGCCGAGAAGCGCATCGCCGAATACGATATACGCCCGCCGAATCCGCGGCTGAAGACCGCGAATTTCTCCGGCGGCAACCAGCAGAAGATCGTGTTGGCGCGCGAAATGGAGCGCGGGCCCGATGTGCTGATCATCGGCCAGCCGACCCGCGGCGTCGACGTCGGCGCCATCGAATTCATCCATAAACGGATTATCGAGATGCGCGATCAGGGCAAGGCTGTCCTGCTGGTCTCCGTCGAACTCGATGAAATCCGCGCGCTTTCGGACCGTATCCTGGTCATGTTCGCCGGCCGCGTCGTTGGCGAGCGCGATCCGGATGCCACCGAGGGCGAACTCGGCCTGTTGATGGCCGGTGTCGAAGGCCGCAAGGAGGCCGCAGAATGAGCACCCCTTATGCAAAGCTCCCGGGCTGGGTCGAATATGGCCTCATCCCGCTGATCAATCTCGCGGTCGCCTTCCTCGTTGCCGGCCTCGTCGTGTTGCTCGTCGGCGAAAATCCGCTGGAGGCCGCCTATCACCTGATCAACGGCGCCTTCGGCCGCGGCGAATATCTCGGCTTTACGCTCTACTACGCGACGACCTTCATCTTCACTGGCCTTGCGGTCGCCGTCGCCTTCCATGCCGGCCTCTTCAACATCGGCGGCGAGGGCCAAGCCTACGTCGGTGGTATCGGCGTTGCGCTCGCCTGCCTCTGGCTCGACCAGACGATGCCCTGGTACGTCGTCTTCCCACTGGCGATCCTCGGTTCGGCTTTCTTCGGCGCGGCCTGGGCATTCCTTCCCGGTTGGCTGCAGGCCAAGCGCGGCAGCCATATCGTCATCACCACCATCATGTTCAACTTCATCGCCTCGAGCCTGATGGTCTATCTGCTGACGCGTGTCCTGAAGCCGCTCGGTTCGATGGCGCCGCAGACGCGGACCTTCGCCGAAGGCGGGCAATTGCCGAAGCTGGACTGGCTGCTTGCGATCTTCGGGCTGGACGTCGGTACGGCGCCGTTCAACGTCTCGTTCCTGCTGGCGCTGGTTGCGGCCCTCTGCGTCTGGCTCCTGATCTGGCGCACCAAGCTCGGCTATGAAATGCGCACCATGGGCCACAGCCCCTCGGCAGCGCGCTACGCCGGCATGAGCGAAAGCCGCATCACCGTGATCACCATGATGATCTCGGGCGGCCTCGCGGGCATGATGGCGCTGAACCCGATCATGGGTGAACAAGCACGCATGCAGCTCGATTTCGTCCAAGGGGCAGGCTTCGTCGGCATCGCCGTGGCGTTGATGGGCCGCTCGCATCCGGCAGGCATCATCCCGGCCGCCGTCCTCTTCGGCATGCTCTATCAGGGTGGAGCCGAGATATCTTTCGAAATGCCGTCGATTTCCCGTGACATGATCGTCATCATCCAGGGCCTGGTCATTCTCTTTGCCGGCGCACTCGAAAACATGTTCCGGCCGGCGATCACCCGGCTGTTCGCGATGCAGAGCCGCCGTGCGGCCGTCGTGGCACAGACCAAGGGAGCTTGAAGCCATGGATTTCTTCCACGTCATCGTGGTGCTCCTCGAGTCCACCATCCGCGTTTCCGTCCCGCTGATCTTTGCAGCGCTTGCCGGGCTTTTCACCGAACGTGCCGGCGTCTTCGACATCGGCCTCGAAGGCAAGATGCTCGGCGCGGCGTTTGCGGCCGGCGCTGTCGCCGCCGTCACCCAGTCCGTCTGGATGGGCTTGCTGGCGGCCATTCTGATCTCGATTGCCCTGTCGCTGGTCCATGGCTACGCCTCGATCACCCAGCGCGGCAACCAGATCGTCTCCGGTGTCGCGATCAACTTCATCGTGGCCGGTTCGACCGTCATCCTCGGCGAAGCCTGGTTCCGCCAGGGCGGCCGCACCCCGGCGCTTGGCGAAGGCTCCCGCTTCCAGACGATCACCTTCCCCTTTGCCGACAGCGTCAGGGAGATCCCGATCCTGGGTCCGATCTATTCGGACCTGCTTTCCGGGCATTTCCTCCTGACCTATGTCGCCTTCGCCATGGTGCCGATCAGCTGGTGGATCCTCTACCGCACCCGCTTCGGTCTCCGCTTGCGCGCAGTCGGCGAAAACCCCGGCGCGGTCGATACGGCCGGTATCTCGGTTATCTGGCTGCGTTATCGCGCCGTCATCTGCTGCGGCATCCTTTGCGGTTTTGCCGGCGCCTATCTGTCGCTGGCGATGACCGCCGGCTTCGTCAAGGGCATGACCGCCGGCAAGGGTTACATCGCGCTTGCAGCACTGATCTTCGCCAAATGGCGGCCGTTCAACATCATGCTGGCCTGCCTGCTCTTCGGCTTCCTCGATGCGCTGGCGATCCGTCTCCAGGGCAATCCGCTGCCGTTGATCGGCCAGGTGCCGGTGCAACTGATGCAGGCGCTGCCCTATATCCTCACCGTGATCCTGCTGGCCGGGTTTATCGGCAAGGCAATCCCGCCGAAGGCTGGCGGCGTCCCCTATGTCAAGGAGCGCTAGAACCATGGAAAACGAACTGTTCGAGGCCGCCCGCGAGGCGATGGCCAAGGCGCATGCGCCCTACTCGAAGTTCCCTGTCGGCGCGGCGATCCGCGCCGAGGACGGCAAGATCTATACCGGCGCCAACATCGAGAACCTGTCGTTTCCCGAGGGATGGTGCGCTGAGACCACCGCTATCAGCCATATGGTCATGGCGGGCCAGCGCAAGATCCTGGAAGTGGCCGTCGTTGCCGAGAAGCTGGCGCTCTGCCCGCCCTGCGGCGGCTGCCGCCAGCGGCTCGCGGAATTCTCCGGCGCCAGCACGCGCATTTTCCTGTGCGACGAGACCGGCGTGAAAAAGACCCTGGCGCTGTCGGATCTGCTGCCGCACAGCTTCGAGACCGAGATCCTCGGATGACTGCGGCCGCTGAATTGCTGAAGGCCCGGCTCGCGGGCTTTTCGCCGCGCTATGGCATCGTGCTCGGCTCCGGGCTCGGCTCGCTGGTCGATTCCGTGGAGGAAACGTTACGGCTCTCCTATGCCGAGATCCCCGGCTTTCCGGTCAGCGGCGTCTCCGGCCATGCCGGCGAACTCGTCGCCGGAACGCTCTCGGGCGTTCCCGTCATCATGCTTTCCGGCCGGGTTCACTATTACGAGCAGGGCGATGCCAACGCGATGCGCCTGCCGCTGGAGACGCTGAAGGAACTCGGCATCGAATGCCTGGTTCTCACCAATTCCGCCGGCTCGCTGCGCGAAGACCTACCGCCGGGCTCGGTGATGCGGATTTCCGATCACATCAACTATTCGGGCTTCAATCCGCTGATCGGCGTCGAGAGCGACGATCGCTTCGTCGGCATGACCAATGCCTATGATGCCGAGCTTGCCGCGAGAATGCAGAAGAGCGCCGAGCGCCTGGGCATTCCGCTCAGCGGCGGCGTTTACATGTGGTTCTCCGGTCCGAGCTTCGAGACGCCGGCCGAAATTCGCATGGCGCGCATCCTTGGTGCCGATGCCGTCGGCATGTCCACCGTTCCGGAAGTCATTCTCGCCCGCTTCTTCGGCTTGAGGGTCGTCGCCGCCTCGGTGATCACCAATTTCGGCGCCGGCATGACCGGGGGCGAGATCAGCCACCACGAGACCAAGGACATGGCGCCGGTCGGCGGCAAGCGGCTTGCCGCGATCCTCGCTGACATGATTGCCGCCGATACGGTGCGCGGGTGACGATGCTTCCGCAGGAAACCATCAGGCGCAAGCGTAACGGTGAACGCCTTGCTCCGGCCGAGATTGCCGACTTTGTCCGCGGCCTCTCGGATGGCTCGATCTCCGAAGGGCAGGTGGCTGCTTTCGCCATGGCTGTCTGGTTCTCCGGCATGGGCCGCGAGGAGACCGTGGCCTTGACGCTCGCGATGCGCGACTCCGGCGAGACGCTCGACTGGAGTGCGATTGGTCGCCCAATCGCAGACAAGCATTCGACCGGGGGTGTCGGCGACAATGTTTCGCTGATGCTCGCGCCCATCGTCGCTGCCTGCGGTCTTGCCGTGCCTATGATTTCGGGACGCGGCCTGGGGCACACCGGCGGCACGCTCGACAAGCTCGAATCGATACCCGGCTACAACATCCAGCCGTCGGCGGCAGTGTTCCGTAAGACGGTCGACGAGATCGGCTGTGCGATCATTGGCCAAACGGCGAACCTCGCCCCGGCCGACAAGCGCCTCTATGCGATCCGCGACGTCACGGCAACCGTCGACTCCGTGCCGCTGATCACGGCCTCGATCCTTTCCAAGAAGCTCGCCGCCGGTCTCCAGTCGCTGGTGCTCGACGTCAAACTCGGCAACGGCTCCTTCATGAGCGATGTGCAAGAGGCCGAAGTTCTGGCGCGCTCGCTGGTGGACGTTGCCAACGGCGCCGGCGTTCGCACGTCTGCGCTCTTGACCGACATGAACGAGCCGCTGGCCGATGCCGCCGGAAATGCGCTCGAGATCGACAATTGCCTGGCCTTCCTGCGCGGCGAGAAGACCGGGACGCGGCTTGAAACGGTCGTCCTGGCTTTTGCCGCCGAAATGCTGGTGGCAGGGGGCCTCGCCGACAATCCGGAACAGGGCGAGGCACTGGCGCGCAAAGCGCTTGGCAGCGGAGCGGCGCTCGAACGCTTCGGGAAAATGGTGCACGCCCTTGGCGGGCCGGTGGATTTTGTCGAGCGCTCGGTGGACTATCTGGGGCGGGCGCCGGTCATCTTGCCGGTCGAAGCGAAGCGGTCCGGTTACCTTACGGCCTGCGAGACGCGCGAGCTCGGCGTGGCCGTCATCGCGCTTGGCGGTGGGCGATCGCATCCGGATGACAGGATCGACCATCGGGTCGGCTTCGACGCGCTGAAGCCGCTCGGAACGCGGATCGAGAAGGGCGAGCTGATCGCATTCGTGCATGGGGCAGGCCAGGATGCGGCAGAGGTCGCCCGCCGTCGTCTGCACGAGCTCTACACGATCGACGATATCGAGCCGGTGAAACGTTCGCCGATCCTGGCGAAGATCACCTGACGAGATGTAAGGCGCCGTCCTCGACGCGGAAGGATGACAGCCGGCTCAGGAACGTCATGCCGATAAGCGTGCCGGAGAGTGCCTTGTCCGGCAGGACAAGCGCCTGGACGTCGCGTACGGATATGCCGCCGATTTCGATCCGGTTCAGCACCGCCGGGGCCGCTTCGACGACACCATTGGCGGTGTTGATGCGAGCGGTGAAAGAGAGTGTGCCTGGCGAAATGCCGAGGCGGCGTGCGGTCGAAAGGTTGATGGCGATCGCGCTGGCGCCGGTGTCGACCAGCCCGCGCTCGCTCCGGCCATTGATACGGAACGTGCCGAAGAAATGGCCGGCGCCATCGGCATCGAGCACCACGCTCCGCCCCGCCGCGTATTTTGCTGTGGTCGCCGGCGGGGCCGGTTCTTCGGCAGCCGTCCTGTCACCGCCTTGTGTCAGGGCGGTCGTCGCGAGATGCGGTACCACCATTGCTGCAAGTGCGGCCACACCGGCCAAGGCGAGCAGGCGAACGAGCATGGACATAACTCCCCATGGCAGCGGATGCAGCACTCTCAAGGTGCTGCGGCAACCCGTGGCGCGCCCGTGCGCGCCACGGGGCAGTAGACCGGATGACGCCTAAGACGACATAAAAAAAGCCACCGGAGACCGGCGGCTTTCTCATGCAACTGCAATCCTGGTTAAGGATCAGGAAATCACTTGGTGCCGTACATGCGGTCGCCCGCATCGCCGAGACCCGGCATGATGTAGCCGAGTTCGTTCAAATGGCTGTCGATCGACGCCGTAAAGATCGGCACATCGGGATGCGCGCCCTGGAAGTTGCGGATGCCTTCGGGAGCCGCGAGCAGGCACAGGAAGCGGATGTTCTTGGCGCCGCGCTCCTTCAGTTTGTCGATCGCCGCGATCGAGGAATTGCCGGTGGCAAGCATCGGGTCTACGACGATGACGAGGCGTTCGGACAGGCTTTCCGGCGCCTTGAAGAAATACTCCACTGCTTCCAGTGTCTCATGGTCGCGGTAGACGCCGATGTGGGAGACGCGGGCCGAAGGCACGAGTTCGAGCATGCCTTCCAGGAGCCCGTTCCCGGCGCGCAGGATCGAGGCGAAGACGAGCTTCTTGCCCTCGAGGACCGGTGAGTCCATTTCCTGCAGCGGCGTTTCGATGCGCTCCATCGTCAGCTCGAGGTCGCGCGTCACCTCGTAGCAGAGCAGCGTCGAGATCTCCCGGAGAAGCCGGCGGAAACCGGCGGTCGAGGTCTCCTTCTTGCGCATGATGGTCAGCTTGTGTTGCACAAGCGGATGATCGATCACTGTAACGCCGTTCATGGCTCACCTTTCCGGATTTTTGTATCCGTCCTTTTTCCATGGAAAGCGTCGTCGCCGCAAGAGTATTGGCCGGCCGGAGAACGTCATCCCCAGTCGACGAATTCCTGTCGGTGCGCGCCCGTACGGCATGTCTTCTCAAATCGACCCAAGGAGACATGCAGAAAATCAAAATTCTAGAGCGACCTTGGTGCGTTCGTCCGAGCGCACGGCCCTCTAGTGTCCTGATTCAGAAGTTTCTGCCGATTTGTTTTGCACATCGGCGATTTGC
>NZ_JABEKU010000002.1:0-184207 GCF_013283665.1 Ensifer sesbaniae
GACTGAGTGAAGATTTTGCTTGCATTCTAGGGAGCGTCCACACACGTCCGGTGAGCGGATTTTGCTGAACGAGCCAGTTAGGCGATGTTCTGGCATTAGAACCAGCATTAGTGCTGACACTAATTCCAGATCTGAGAGGTTGGCATGGCCCGCATGGAGATCATTTCCGGCGTCGAGCGTAGGCGGCGATGGTCGAAAGAAGCTAAGCTGGAGATATTGGCAGAAGCCGACCAGCCTGGCGTCCGCATTGGTGATGTAGCTCGTCGCCATGACATCTATCCGGCTCAGATCCGTCTATGGCGCAAGACACTTAGCCACTTCGAGGCGTCACCCGGCGCTGGTCGGGCGCCAGGTCTGTTGCGGGTTTCGCCAATCAATCCCCTCCAGCAGATAGGACATCTGACCGGCGGTCAGCGCGATCGCACCATCCTCCGTCGCCGGCCAAATGAAGCGGCCGCGCTCGAGCCGCTTCGGATACAGCGATAGGCCGATCCCATCATGCCAAAGGGCCTTTATCAGTCGGCCGCTGCGACCGCGAAAGACGAAGACGTCACCCTTAAACGGTTATGTGGCGCGCCACATAACCCTATTTATGTGCCGGGCGAGATTATGTGGCGGAGCCGCCCCGGCGCCAGCCGAGGCCTGCCTAATCTGGAATTCTCCGCCACATAATATTTCGTGCCTCTTGGATGGGTGCGGGATCCCCCCGCGCCGCTATTCCGGAGGGACAACATGCTCGAGTTCTATTTCTCGTATCGTGGGGTGCTCAAGCGCCTACGTGGCGGTGCGCTTGGTGGCGAGATGGATCGCTTCGCCGAGCATTTTCTTACGCTCGGTTATAAGCGAGCGTCCGCCAAGATTTACCTGAGCCGGATTGCGCGTTTTAGCCAGTTTGCCGCGACGCGCTGTGGCTCGATGCCAATCCATCAAGATGTCATCGACAGCTATTTGGGCACGTTTACTACAGATACTCCGCGCATCGGGGCCGTATCGGCTCTGGCACACGCACGGCGAGTGGCTCCGGAGCGGTTCATTATTTTCCGTTCCAAGTGAAGAGGCTGACCCGGATGCTCTGCTTCTGGCCTCCTTTTCGGACTATCTGCGCACGGTGCGGGGCCTGGAGCCGAAGACCCGCGAAGGTATTCTTCTGGGCGGTCGCCGCTTTTTGGATTGGTTCCGCCATCGCCACTCCGGCCAAAATCTTGATGCGTTGACAGCCGAGCACGTGCTCGATGCTGTCGAGCATCGGCTGTCGCTATCGGCGACCTCCGGCACCCGCACGGCAGTGACTTCTCACATTCGAACATTCCTTCGGTTCTTATGTTGGGCTGGCCACCATCGCCAAGATCTTGCCCGCCTCGTCCCGAGGACGCCTTATTGGCGTTTGGCGCATCTGCCGCCGCGCCTTGCATGGGGTGACGTTCGGCGCGCAATCGATGCGATCGGCGCAACGACGCCGGTCGCTATCCGCGATCGAGCCGTCCTGCTGCTGCTCGCCACCACGGGCATTCGCAACGGCGAGTTACGCGCCATTCGGCTGCAGGATATCGACTGGCGTACTGGCGAGGTTTTTATCCGGCGCACCAAGGGCAAGCGTGATCGGGTGGTGCCACTCCTCGAGGAGACCGGCGCCGCACTCGTCGACTACATCCTGCGCGCTCGACCGAAGGTGGACAGTCCGTATCTGTTCCTGTCGTTCACGCCGCCGGTGGGAGCGTTCAAGTCTGCGGCGCCTGTTTCAAGGATTGTGAGGAAGCGGTTGCGACATGGCGGGGTCGAACTCGGGCGGGTCGCAGGTGCACATCTCCTGCGCCACAGCCTCGCCACCCAGCTTGTCGGGCAGCGAAGGCCAATCAACGAGGTCGCCGATCTTCTTGGTCACCGGAGCATCAACACAACGGCGCTGTACGTAAAGGTTGCGGCCTCGCAACTCGCCGAGGTCGCACTCCCCTTTCCGGGAGGCGCTGCATGACCGCCTTTGCCCGATTCCTCGGCGAGAAGGTCGAGCGTTACATCGAACTGCGCCACTCGCTCGGCTATGCCTTCAGCAAACAAGCCGGCACGTTGCGGGCTTTCGTCCGCTACGTTGAACGGGCTCAACTCGATGCGCCCGCCACCCGGACGATGGCGCTGGACTTCGTCCTGTCGTTCGGCGGCGCCGCCAACAGCCGCGCCACTCGTCACGGCGTGCTCCGCCGATTCTACGAGTATCTCGCTGTCTATGACGCCCAAACCGAAGCCTTGGAGCGCAGAGCCTTTCCCAGATCCAGGGCGATTCCGCCTCCACGTATCCTCAGCGAGGCAGAGTTGGCGTCGCTCATCGACGCATGCGCCCGCATTTCGCCAGGCATCGCTCTCAGGGGGCGGACTCTGGCGACGCTGATCGGACTGTTAGCAAGCTCGGGACTGCGATCGGGCGAAGTGGTTAGGCTTGATCGTTCCGATGTCGATCTGACCAACGGGGTTCTTCTGGTTCGGAAGACGAAGTTCCGCAAGGATCGTCTCGTTCCCGTTCACACGACGACCCAAACAGCGCTTCGCCGCTATGCCCGTGAGCGCGATGCAGCTTTTCCCAGCCCCAAGGACCAGGCCTTCTTCCTCAGCTCTCGTGGCAACCGCCTCTCGGCGACTGGCTTGCAAAGCGGATTTGCTCAGGTCCGCAAGCTCGCCGGCCTTGATGACGGCAAGCCGTTGCGGCCGCACGATCTGCGGCATCGGTTTGCCGTGACCCGCATGAGCCTTTGGCATCAACAACGCGCCAACGTCCAGGCGCTACTCCCGGTACTCGCCACCTATCTCGGCCACGCCAACTACAGTGACACAGCCTACTACCTCACTGGCTCGGTGGATCTTCTCGCCATGGCGGCGGAGCGCGCCTTCCTCGATGGAGGCGCAGCATGAGTGAACACTTACTCCTGGCGCCGCTCCTGGAGTCCTACTTTCGTCGGCGCTTGACCAAACAACGCAACGCGACTCCCGCGACCATGGCCAGCTATCGCGACGCGTTGCGCATGCTCATCCTCTTTGCCGCCACCCGCTTGCGGAAGAAGCCGGCGGCGTTGGTGCTCGAGGAGCTCGATCGAGACCTCATTCTCGCCTTTCTCGACGAACTCGAGGAGAAGCGGAACAACACCATCGCCACGCGCAACGCCCGCCTAGCTGCGATCCGATCCTTCTTCCACCATGTCGCCGCCGCCGATCCCGCGTCCTTCGGTGTCGCCCAACGCGTGCTGACGATTCCCTTAAAACGGGCGCACATCGAGGTGACGCATCACCTCACCAAGGCCGAAGTGGACGCCCTCATTGAGGCTCCTAATCCAAGGACGTCCCGTGGTCGGCGTGACCGCACGTTTCTACTGTTTCTGGCACGGACCGGCGCGCGGGTCTCCGAAGCTACCGGCGTCAACGCAAACGACCTTCAGTTGGAACGGTCGCACCCGCAAGTGCTGCTGCGCGGCAAAGGGCGCAGAGACCGCGTCATCCCCATTCCTCTGGATCTGGCGAGAGCGCTGACAGCCTTGTTGGCCGAGCACGGAATCGCGAACCACGAGCCGCGACCGATATTCGTCGGCGCCCGCAACGAGCGCCTGACGCGCTTCGGAGCAACCCACATCGTGCGGCGTGCGGTGGCCCAGGCCGTGACCATCAGACCGGCCTTGGCCCAAAAGCCTATATCGCCGCACATCTTCCGACACTCACTGGCCATGAAGCTTCTCCAGTCGGGCGTTGACCTGTTGACGATCCAAGCCTGGCTCGGGCACGCACAGGTCGCCACAACCCATCGCTATGCCGCCGCCGATGTCGAGATGATGCGTAAAGGTCTCGAGAAGGCTGGAGTCGCCGGCGATCTTGGCGTCCGTTTCCGACCAAATGACGCCGTGCTGCAACTACTGAACAGTATCTGACTATTATGTGGCGGAGAATTCCAGATTAGGCAGGCCTCGGCTGGCGCCGGGGCGGCTCCGCCACATAATCTCGCCCGGCACATAAAAACGGATCGCGGCCGAGGCCCTCCTGCACCAGCAGTGCCAGGCCCTGCATGCCCTTGCGCATGTCGCAGTGACCGCTCGCGATCCACACCCGCACCCCGGAACTGATCGGGATCATTTGAGCGCTCGCATGACCGCGGCTGCCAGCTCGCATGGCGCTGCTGCGCCAATCCTCACCCTCACGCCACTCGGGAAGTCACACACACGGCCGGCTCGGCCGCATCGCTGCTGGCAGGGCCAACGAGCTTGGCCGGCAGAAAGGCGGGCTCGGCCTCCTGTGCCAAAGCTAACCGCCGCCAGGTATAGATCAGGCCAGTCGCAACATCGAAACGGCGTGCGACTTCGCAAACCACCGCACCCGGCGAAAACCTCGGCCAGTATCTGGGCGCGATCTTCCAACGACCATCGCCGACGCCGCTCCGGCCCCGTCAGCAAAACTGCATGTCCCATGAATTGCTCGATGTGCTCTTAAGTCCACTCTTAAGAGCGCAGACTCACGGGAGATGCGGAACTTCGCAAGGCGGTTCACACCGGAGGGATACATTCCATTGCGGATAAGCGATGGAATGACCTTCGAGGCGAGAAGTTCGTCGCTTGCGGGATGCAGACGCGCGACGAGGCCGAGCGCGCGTTTGGGTTCAGGCTACCGCGGCGCTTCCGTGAACCGGCCGCTCCTCCTTGAGCAGCTTCCGGTAGAGCGCGACATGTTCGCGGCCGCAGTCGACATGGCTCATCGGGCGCCTGAGGGTTGCCCGAAGGTTGTCCCAGGATCGTGGTGTGCTCAGTACGTCAATAATCCGATCCGCAAGATCTTGTGCGCTGCCGGCGCGGAAATGGTAGCCGTCCAGGCGGTCGCGAACCTTCTCCGCCATGCCGCCGATGTCCGAACACAGAATCGGTCGGCCATGGTGCAGCGCTTCCTGGATGACGACCGGAGAATTCTCCCACCAGACCGAGGGTATCACCACCCAGTCGACCGAACGCATCAGCCGCGGCATGTCCTGGTTCTGGTAGGCTCCGTAGAAGCGGACACGGCGGCCGGCGTCCTCGATCAGTTTCGCGACGCGGTCCTGATAGTCGGTCGGCTGGCGCTCGAGGTTGCCGCCGAAGATCATAAGCGTGGAATCGTCACCCCAGATCTCCTCGGGCACGCGTGAAACGGCGTCGATCAGCACATGCACCCCCTTGAAGGGAGTCATCTGCCCGAAATAGGCAAAGCGGTTGCGTCGTGCCGTCGGCGTTGGCAGTTCGCGTGCGGGGGTCTTCTCACCCATGACGATGCCGTTTTCGATCACAAAGATCTTCTCGGCGGCGATACCCCACTCGACATAGCGATTGGCGAGAAAGGCGCTCGGGGCGATGAAGGCGTCGGCAAGGTTCAGCATGCCCCGGACGAATTGCTCGCGGCGTACGAAGCGCGACACCGGCATTTCGGGGAAGCATGTGTGGCAGCTGATCGGCGAGGCGCCATTGCAAAGCTGACCCGAGGGTCGCTTCACCATTTGTCCGTGGTTGTGACAGATCGGCAGATACTCGTGGAAGGTCACGACGATGCGTGCTTTCGGCAGAGCGTCACGCACCGCATAAAGCGCTTCCAGCCCAAAACCCATGACATGGTGGAAGTGGACGATGTCCGGCTTGATATCTCCCACGAAGCGCAAGAGGTCTCGGCGGATCGCGTCGGTATCCCCGTTGGACAGGAAGAAATGGTCAAAGTCCTCGGCATGGTAGAGCACCTCGTCCATCGCTAGGCGAAGGCTCATCAGCGCCGACGCGCCGTGGCGCGGCACGGGATTGCCGACGCGGGCGAGGTAAATCGATTCGATACCCGGCAGGCCGTTCAACGCCTTGTGCAAACCATGGGAGGCGATCTCGGCGCCGCCGAGCGAATGGGTCGGGTGGCCGTGCGAAACGACCAGCGCGCGGAGTTTTTCACTCATGTCGAAACCTCGTTGTGGGCCGTTCCTTCTGTTTCCACCGTCTGCATCCAGCGACCGCGGAACAGCGTCTGATCGACACGCTCCACGTATCTGGCCGTGGCTGCCGAGACAGCACCGGATGCCTCATCCGATCCGAGCATTTGCAAGACGGGCAGCCAATAGGATTCGTAGCCCCTGCGGCTCAGAACCAAGGCAAGATCCAGCCCCTTGAGAGACGCGCCGAGATAGGTGGGCGAAACACCGGTATCGTCGAGAAGTGCTGCGCGCGGCATGATGCAGCATTCAAGCGAGGCGGTCTGAACCCGCGTCAGCTTCAGGCGGTTCACGGCACCGACCGGATAACCGGCATAGCGGCTCGACTGAAGATGATCGGCACGGTCGAGCGAGGTGCTGCCTGCCCAACGGATCGAGTGATCTTCATAGGCAAGCGTCGGCGATATGATGCTTCCGCTCTTTGTCTCGTAGTTGGCAACAAGTGTCTGATACCAACCCGGATTGGCGGGCGTAAGCGACGCTGACAGCAGGATGACAGTCTCATTGTCCATTGCCTGCGCCGCAGTCCGCGCCAGATCGCTGGCATCGCCTGAACCTTCGACGGACACCAGACGTAGCGGCAAACGATAAAATTCCGCAAGCTGGCGAATACGGGCGGCGCGCCGGCGAAATTGTTCCGATTGCTGAACGAGCACGATCGGCGCTTGCCGCGTATACGGATCAAGCGCCAGAAGGCCCAACAGCGGGGCGAAATCCTCCTCGGCGTCTCCCACGGCGACAAGGATTGCCGCCCCCACGGCCTCACCGAAACGGCCTACATCGATGACGGTTTCGATCGTTGGTGCGTTCGCGCGCGCAGCGGTGAGGAACGGGACGATCTGCCGATCGACGATTTCAGGCAAGGCCCAACTGGTCGGGTCGATGGCGTTCAACAGTCGTAACGCCGCATGTCTTGCCGACAGCCGTGTCGGATGAAGCGGCATATAGGCGCGGCGGGAATCGCGAAGCGTCACTTCGAGGTAAAGCGGGGCCGCCGGATCGCCGACGAGGCCATCCGCGAAAGCGATGAAACCGTGCGAACGGCGATGTCCGGATATTGCGCTCTTGAATTCCGGCCGGTCCGCAAACGCATCTTCGACGTCCAGCCGTTCGGTGCGCGTCCAGGTTCCATCAAGACGCGCCTCGGCGCGCCCGCGCCGCAGCCGAACGCTTTGTACGTGATCGTCAGGATCGAGCATCCAGCCGGAGATTAGAAAGGCGCCCTCGTCGCCCTGATAGAGCGAGTCGACGCCGAGCCGGACCGGAAGTGGGAGACTTGAGATCGTTTCTGTGCCGTCGAAGCCGTTGGCCGCTTCGCGCAGGCGTAACAACACTTGCGGCGAGCTTTGGCTTTGAAGCAGCATCGCGCGAATATGTCCCGGCGTCTCAAGCGGCCCGGCAACGAACTTGCGCTCGTGAACCGCCAAGTAGCGCCAGGCGGTGCGGCCGCGATAGAATATGCCCTGGATATCGCGGGCTCGCGGCAGGTCGTCCGCCGATAGCAGGCCCAAAAAGCCGACGGCATCTTCCGGTGCGTCGTTACGCGGGAAAACCGCAACGTTGCAATCGGCGAGCGACGTGTCCTCGGCCCTGACGACGGCTCGGCACACGCCGGCGGCCATGTCATGCGCCCAGCCCTTGAGCGCGATCGCATCGTCGTGGCTTTCGCCGAGCAGCTCGATATAGCCGTCTCTTGCGATTCCCGCCTTGAGCAGAGTTGTGACCGCGCCAAGCTTCCGCGGATCGAGCGGCGGCTTCATCAATACGTCCACCAAGCGGCCGAGCACGTGGACGACCTGTGGGCCGGCGAGCTCCTTCAGCATCGCGGCAACATCTCCGGTCGACACGGTGCGGGGCGCAACGATGTAGCGTTTACCGCCGCCGTCCTTTCCGAAGCGCAGCGTTGTCGGCATGCTGCTTTCGCGATCGACAGGGACAAGTGCTGCGAAACCGTGTGTGGCGGAACCTTGCGATGCGGCAAGTCGCCAGCCGATAATGGAGGCGATCGCCTGGATCGTCGCGTCTTCGTCGATCTCCACCGGCAATTGATCTGCCAATGGGCCACCGGCGCCGATCACCAGCAACAGCGTTTCATCGATCGGGCACACCACGACCCGTCCGCTGCGCATGATCCGGGCAAGCGGTGCGGGGGTCGGCGAAAGGGAAAGCTCCGAATTGGGCATGAGGCGCCCCTTAAGTCCGTAGAAGAAGCGTCAGGATCGCACCTGCGGTAAAGCCCGCAAGTACGAAGAGCAGCAGGAATGCCGGTTTCAAGTCGCCGTTTGAGCGTTGCTTCAAGGCATGGAGGCTCTTTTCCATGCCGGCCACAACCCCGTCGAGACGCATCAGGTGCACATCGAGGTCGGTCAATCGTTGAGTGATCTCCGAGCGCAGGCTTGCGACATCTTCGCTGACTGCGGCGAGCCCGGCAGCTTCGCCTTCCTCGCCATCGTCGAGTTTCTGCCGGATGGCCGAGCGCTGAGAGACCTGGAGTTGACGTTGTGCCGCCATCAGCACATCGAGCTTGTCGAGCACCTTGGCGAGCGGAGCAGCAATCAAGGCCTCGGCCGCTTGTTCGTCGGGCTTTGGAACCCGAAGCGGCAGTTCACCACCCTTGTCCGTCGATGCCATGACGATCAGTTCGCCGGCGCGTGCACTTGCCAATTCGGGCAGAGCGATCTCGAAGGCGTGGTTGCCATCGCCGATCCCGTTTCGCTTGAGATCGGGTCGGTTGCGGTCAGCGAGCGCTTCTGCGATCACCTTGCCGTCCAAAAGCACGCGAATGGCAAGCCTTTTCTCGGGCGTCTCGGGATCGAATGCCCAGCCGAAAACACGGCCCTGGTCGATCGCATCCACGCGGCCCTTCAGGGGCTTGGCATTGTTTTGTTCCGGTGCGACATCCGGTTTGTCGGCTGCTACAGACATGGTCTTCCTCTAAAGCATTGCCAGCAAAAGTGCGTAGCGGTTTTGCGTCCGGAAATGCGTATAAACAAAGAGATGGAGCTGTTTTCTATTGTTCCATCTCAACTTGAACCGCTCTATGCCGCGGCGATTCGTGCCGGCTCAATCGCGTCAATCAGCGCAAGATAGCGGCGTGCCGTGGCATCGATATCATCGGGTTTGCGGGCGTTCGCCGAAAGGCGGCGCCTGAGGTCAGGGTTCTCGGCAATACGGCGCATGGCAGCGGCGAGCGCACGCGGATCGTTGGGCGTAACGGTTAGGCCGCTCACGCCGTCCTGAACCATTTCGGCCATGCCGCCGATGTTGCTCGCGATCACGGGCTTGCGCTGGGATTGCGCTTCGCCGATCACGAGCGGCGCATTCTCCCACCAGATCGAAGGCACGATGGTGCAATCGACAGCGGCAATGAGGTCGGCAATATCCTCGCGCCTGTAGGCGCCGCGATGCTGGACGGTCGGCGCCGTCTTCTTGAAGAGACGGGCGATCTCGTCCTTGAAACCATCGCTCTGGAACGGCGCGCCGCCGTGCACCCTGAGCTCGAAGCGGAGGCCCTCGTCGATCAGTTGCCGCGCAGCCTCGAGCAGGACGGTGGTGCCCTTCCAGGGATTGAGGTTGCCGAAGTAACCAAAGATTGGCCGGTCGTTTTCCTGCCGATCTTTCCGCGCCGGAACGTCCCGCCGTGGTAACCCATTCGCGATGACATCGATCTGTACCCCGTCGAGCCCCCAGTCGATAAATCGCTGCCTCAGGAACTGGCTCGGCGATACGAAACGATCCACGGTGCGCAACAAGGCTTTCAGATGCTGCTCGCGAAGAACGAAGCGGTCGAGCGGGATATCCTTGAAACAGGCGTGACAGCGGTCGGGCGTCGACTTATGGCAAAGCTCCTTGCCGGTGGTGCGCACCATCAGGCCGTCATGGTGGCATAGCGGATAGTAATCGTGCAGCGTCATCACGATGCGGCACTCGGGCAAGGTCCGGCGCACGATGTGCGGAAACTCGGCGCCGAGCAGCAGCAGGTGGTGGATGTGGACCACGTCCGGCTGGAAATCGCGCAGAAGTTCGGTGAGATCGGGCACGACGCCGTAGAGGTCGATCTGGCTCATGAAGAAGCGGTCGAAATGACCGGACCACAACAGCACCTCGTCGCCCTCGGAGCCGATCGCCTGGAAGCTCGTGCCTGGGCGCACCTGCCGGTGGGTCTGGTTGGTGGCGCCGAGGAAGAGCACCTCATGGCCGGCGCGCTGATAGGCACGGAAGAGGTCGTGCGCGAAAATCTCCGTGCCGCCCGGATGGAGTGCCGGATGATTGTGCGCTGCGACCAGAATGCGCTTCTTCATCCGTTTGCACCCCGGCGTTCGGCAATGAAGACATCCTGGTAGTGACCGGCATCCTGCCCGCGCCAATGGCCGAGTGATTTCAGGATGGTTGAAAAGCCCGCCCGTTCGAGCGCCCGATCGAGAAAACCGTCATCGAAACCGACGGCGGCGAGCGGCAGCAGCCCCGGTACGAACCAGCAGGGGCCGTCGCCGCTACGATTGAAGCCGAGGCGCGGATCCCGCCTGCCATTTTCGTTCTTCGCGGCGACGCGATCGACCACAAATGCCGTCACGAAGAGCCGGCCGCCGGGCTTAAGCATCCGGCTGATCTCGCTGAAATAGACGAGCACTTCGTCCGGCGGTAGATGCGTGACGATCGACGTCATGATCGCGAAATCGAACGTTCGATCCGGATAGGGCAGCTTCAGCGCCTTGCCGTTGATCTTGCCCATGGGATTATAGAGCTCGTGGGCAATGTCGACGTGCTCGAACGTGAAGTTCGGGTAGACCGGCGTGACGGACTTGCGACACCAGGCGACACCGCCTTCGACCGGATCGACGCCGACGTAGCGGGCGCGATCAGGGTCGAGATACTGCGTCAATGGGACCGCCATCCGGCCAATGCCGCTGCCGATGTCGAGCACGTCGCTTTCCGGCTGCAAACCGCCCATGCGGATGAAATGACCGAGAAATTCGGCGCCAACCGCCCGGTAGTTGCCGTCTCCGACGAAGACGCTGTTGCTGTCGGGCTGCGGCAGGAAACGATTGGCGAGAACCGTTTGAAGCATCCCGTCAATACGGTCCTCGTTCGGCTGCCATGCCGTTTGCAGGCTGTCTGCGTGGCGAAGTGCAGGTTGGTTCATGCGGCGCTCCTGGCGGCAGACTTGAGACCGCTCGACGCTGCCGCCTCTTCGGCGCCGAGGTAGGCTGGCATCAGCGCACTGATGTCGTCGTTCCAGCGTTCGGTGTGCAGCCATGCATTGTACTGGCTCGCCACACCGCGCGTGTAATCTTGGCTGCGGCTGATCGATCGCCGCTCGAGATGGTAGAGACAGGCGGCCGGTTCGTAGACGATGTCAAAGCCGGCCTGCCGGATCTTGAGGCAGAGATCGCTGTCTTCGTAATCACCGATCACGAAATCCTCGCAGTAGCCGCCGACGCGTTCCCATACTTCCCGGCGCATCACCTGGCAGGCGCCGGTGATGCCAGGCACGACGCGTGCTTGTTGCGCGGGCGCATAGGCACCGGGCATGCCCTTGTAGAAATGATGGTTCAGCCAGATGCCCTGCTTGTTGCGGCCGAAATAGAGACCCGCATGCTGCAGCGATCCGTCCTCGAAAAGGAGCTTCGGGCCGATGGCGCCGAGCGACTTCTGCTGGAGCACGGGAAGCGCGAGCGTCTCGAGCCAGCCCGGTCCGCAAGGCACGACATCCGAGTTCAGCATGACGACGACGGAACCGCGGGCATGACGCGCGCCGGCATTGCATGCACGGGCATAGCCGCCGTTGCGGTTCATCACCACGAGCTTCATCGATAGCCCGTGCAACAGGTGAAAGCCACCGAGCAGATGTTCCGTTTCGTCGTGGATCTCGGGCGAGTCCAGCACATAGATGATCTCGGCATTGGCGGCGACAAAGGGGTCGGTGGCCAGGCCAGAGAGCTGGAAACGCAGGAAATCGAGAACGCGGTAAAGTGGCACGACGATCGAGACCAGGGGCGCCTCCAGCATCGGACCGAAGTCCTTCGTCTGGTCGACCCTGATTGTCTTTCCGAGCCTTTCCTCGACGTCCTTGAGCGCGGGGGCAAGGATCGTGCGGAAAGCCGCATCGACGGCATGCTGCGGCGGGACCGCCCTTAAGATGCGGTTGCGTTGTGTAACTGGATCGAAGGGCTGCGGTTTCGGTATGAGCGGTTTGACGGCGCCGGAAGCAAGCCGCATCTGGAAGCGGGGCTGAAGCAGGGCGCCTGGCGGCTCGCGCATCGGCAGCCAGCTGACGAAGCCCGTTACATCGGTCTTGGAGCCTTCCTCCGCTCCGCGGGCCCAGCCCGGGAATTCATACCAGTTGCCGTCAAGCGGAAGCGCCGTGCCATCTTCCTGGAGATAGTCGATGCCGGCAAGCACGCCGGACGGGTCACGCGTCCAGCCGCCGACCAACAACCCATCGGCAAGCGCAAGCGCCAGATCGATCTCTGCGCCGGGATGGAGCGGGGATTTGCCGGCCTGGCGCGCCTGCAAGGGCGAACGAAGCTGCAGGTCGGTTGCAAGTGCCGTTCCACTTTCTGGCAATGCCGAGAGACACCTGACGACGAACTCCCGTAGCCCTGGAGCGGCGCCGTGCTCGGGCCACCACTCCTGTAGGCTTGGGCAGCGTGCACCGCGATCCGTCACCTCACGGATGGCAATCCCGCGCTTGCCCATGATCATCAGGGAGAGCGCCTGCGGCGCACGCGGCGTTTCGATGACGAAGTGGCAGCGGCGCCAGCCGCGCTCCGCCCGGCCGGTGACGGCAAACTGTTGCGGCAAGGGTAGGACTGCGTCCGCACTCAACGCATAAATCGCGCTGATCTCGCCGAATTCGGCGCTTATGGTCGTTTCAGCCAGATATCGGCCGTCGGCGAGCCGGCACGCAATCGCCGCAGGGCGCTGTCCAAGGTTCAGGGCGTGGATTGCGTCGTCGACAAGGCCGGTAAAGAACTCATCGCGGGAGAGCCTAAATGCGCTCCTCCAGACGGTGAGCAGGGTGTTGAGAAACTTGAAGCGCCCCTCCGGCAGAAGGCCAGCGAACTGGGCTGCCATATCGAGGAACGGAAGCCTGCCTGCCGGCTCGAGGACGACGGTCTGAAGGACATCGTGGCCGACGGCGATTTCCGCAAGTTCGCGTTCGCTTCCCGCACGCATTGCCCAGAAAACACGTTGCCCGCCATCGGCGCGCGGAAGGGTCATGCTGACGAGGGGAACGAGAGACCGGGATGCAGTGAGCGCGTATTTCGTTTTCGCCGGCAGCTCTGCAGGTGCGTCCCAGATCAACACAGCAACATCGAGGCTGAGCCTGAACGCTACAGCCGTCGTGAATTCTGCACTGAGGCTCCTGATACGGTCGTCTGCCGCCACGCGCTACTCCTGAAAGCACAGAAGGGAGGGCGCGCCCCACGGGAGGAAGTGGGGCGCACCGGTCAATCTCAATGGATCGTGAAGTAGTGGTTCGGGTTGGCCTGGATGTCTTCGGCATCCGCATTGACGAGCGTCAGCGTGTCGCCATGGCCGAAATCGATCACCACGTTGCCGCCAACCTGGGTGACGCGCGAGGCCAGATCTTCCGGAGAAGAGATGTCGAGACCGTTGATGTCCTTCGAAACCTGCAGCAGGTCTTCGCCGGGCGTGAAGTCAAGGATGACGTCGTTGCCGCCACCGCCGTCAAAGACGAACACATCGCTGCCTTCGCCGCCGGTCATGACGTCGTCGCCCTGGCCGCCGTTGATGATGTCGTTGTCGGCACCACCGAACAGGATGTCGCTACCGCGGCCACCCATGAGCAGGTCGCTGCCGCCGCCGCCAATGAGAATGTCGTTCCCATTGTCGCCGTAGAGCAGGTCGTCACCCTGGCCGCCAAACAGGACATCGTTCCCGTTTTCGCCATGGAGAACATCGCTGCCCCAGCCGCCGAACAGAGTATCGCTGCCGTTACCACCGAACAGCAGATCATCACCTTCGTCACCGAAGATGGTGTCGTCGCCATTGCCTCCGTTCACGAAGTCATCGCCGCTACGTGCATGGATGAAGTCGTCGAAGCGCGAGCCAAAAAGGGCGTCGTCATACGCGCCGCCTTCCAACGTGGCCATATGCTACTCCTCTTAGTTGTTGCTTACGCCCATCACTGGTCTCAAAACCTTGGATGAGCGCCGCGACATTGCACTGCAATAAAACAGAAGGCAACAGCAAAAACAAAAGAAATACAGCTGTACTGTATTATTGTTTTCTACCTAGGATGTATCTTGTGTGTCGTTTTGATGTTTATCCCCACGATATAAGGGGTAAGTATCTTTGGTATTACTTGGAATTAAATTCAAAATTAAAAGCAAATTGCCGACGAAATTGAATTCCGCCGGCGTCAGCTTCTTTCGATTTCCTGGTTCAGTCTTCGCGAAATGCCCGGTTCAGGCTGTCCGCAATCGGTGAGACCATATAGTCGATCGCCGAACGTGGCTTGTGGACGATCAGAACCTCGGCGGGCATGCCCGGATAGAGCCGAATGTCGGGGTTGGCGCTCAGCGACGAGGGCGCAATGCGGGCACGCGCCACGTAGTAGGAGACATTCGATTTCTCATCCACCGACTGGTCGGCCGCCACATAGCTGATCTCGCCGTCAAGAGGCAGATGCGTGCGTTGGTTGTAGGCCGTCAGCCGGATCTGCGTCTTCGAACCGATACCGATGCTGTCGATGTCACGGGTGCCGACATGCATCTCGACGAGGAGCGGTTCGTCCTCAGGCACGATATCGAGCAGCGGCTGGCCGGCCGAGACGGCGCTACCCGGCGTGCGTAGCTGAATATTGGTGACGATCCCCGCCTGCGGCGAGCGGATATCGAGACGCGTCAGGACGTCCTTGGCGGCCACCAGTCGCTCTTCGACATCGGAAAGCTCAAGACGGGCCGTGGTGATTTCCCCGGCAATCTCCGACTGGAATTCATTCTCGATCCCGGTCAAACCGAGCTCGGCGCCGGCTTCCGCCTTCTCGGCCTGGGCCTTGTTGCCCGCAAGCTCGCCGCGGGTTGCGGCCAGTTCGCTGAGCTTGGCGTCGATCTCGATCAGCTTCGAGCGCTGCGCGTATTCTTTCTCGACCAGCGTCGCGATTGATGTGCGCTGTTCGCTAATCAGTTCGATCTGGCGATCGGTCGCGCGGAGCTGCTCCGCAAGCGATTTCGCTTTTTCGGAAAACTCCTCGATCGTCTTGCTCTGAACCTCCAGGCGGCCGGTTTTGGCTTCACGCCGCCGCTCGAAGAAGTTTGTCTCCGCTGTGATCGCATCCTCGGCCGTCGCATCAGATGTTGCGGTCAGGTCGTTCGGAAAGGCGATTGATTGCAGTCCGGTCTGCTCCGCGCGCAGACGCGCAAGTTTTGCAATCAGACCGATGCGGCGACTTTGCAGCGCCTGAAGATCAGATCGGGCGCGCGTGTCCTCCAGCTTGAGCAACGGTTGCCCGGCCGCAACTCGGTCCCCTTCCTGCACTAGGAGCCGGTTCAAGATCCCGCCTTCGAAATGGCTGACGGTCTTGCGTTTCGAATCGACCACGATGGTGCCGCTTGCCACGGAAGCACTGCTGAGCTCCGTCGAGAAAGCCCAGCCGAAGAAGCCGCCAAAGGCGACGAGTATAGTCGTGAGCCCTGCAAGGACCACGCCGCGCAGCGGAGCGGTGGCGCTGCTTTCCGCATCAACCTCCAGCCCGTGCAGCGGATGAGGCCGGTCGACGATGGCAGGCAGGCTCTCCGGGCCACGCGTTGTCACCGCGTTCTTTGCATCGCGCGCGATCGGTAGTTTTGGCTTGTTCGTCATGCAGAAGCGCCTTCCCGTCTCGGTTCGCCAGGAGTCATGGATGCGACCACGTCGGTGCGCGGTCCGAACTGGGTGATGCGGCCGTTTTCGAGGACGAGCAATTTGTCTGCCGCCTGCATGATGGTCGGCCGGTGGGCAATCATGATGACGATCGCGCCATCGTTGCGGGCCCGCTCGATGGCGCGAATCAGCGCTCGTTCGCCGATCGCGTCGAGGTTGGCGTTCGGTTCGTCGAGGACGATCAGGCGGGGGCGGTCATAAAGGCAGCGGGCAAGCGCTATTCGCTGCCGCTGACCGCCGGAGAGCGTCAGATGGCCGTCACCGACCGGTGTATCGTAGCCAAGCGGCAACCGACCGATCATGTCGTGCACGTCGGCAAGGCGCGCGGCATCGAGCACCTTTTGCGGCTCGCCTTCCTCCATGCGCGAAATGTTATCGCGGATAGTCCCTTCGAGCAGCGAGACCGATTGCGGCAGGTAGCCCGTCATCTGTCCGAACGATGAGCGCTCCCAGAGATAGACGTTGTTGCCGTCGAGGAAGACGCCACCGGTGGTCGGCTTCAAGATGCCGACCAGAAGCCGCGCGAGCGTCGATTTTCCCGCGGCCGACGGGCCGACGATGCCAAGCACCTCGCCCGGAGAAAGCGTAAAACCGATGCCCTTGATGATCGGAACATCGAGGCCGGGAGCGGCATAAACCAGCTTGTCGACGACGAGATCTCCCTGAGAACGCGGCTGCGGCATCGTCTGGCGTACGGCCAGATCTTCCTTGAGGGCCGCCTCGATGCGGCGCCAGCTGGCAATGGCGAGCACCCATTGGCGCCAGTTTTCGATCATCGAATCAAATGGGGCGAGCAGGCGCCCCGTCAGAATGGTTGTCGCCATCATCGCGCCGGGAGAAATCTCCTGCTTCATCACGAGGATAGAGCCCGTCGCCAGCGCCGCCGCCTGGATCATGAACCGCAGCGAGCGGGTGATGGAGGCCATCGCCTTGCTTCGGCTGCCGCTGACCTCGAGCGCGTCCAGCGCATGCAGTTGCGCCGCGCGCCAGCGGCGGGCGAGGGCCGGAAGCATGCCCATCGCCTCGATGGCTTCGGCATGGCGCAAGCTCGCGCCAATTTTCGAGACGGCCTCGATATTGGCTTGATTGGCCTCTTTCATCAGCCGGCGAGTCAGCAAATCAGTCAGCAAACCGCAACATACGAGCAGGGCAATTGAAATGGCGCCAAGAAGGCCGAACATTGGATGCAGCGCGAAGAGCACGCCGAGAAAAATTGGCGACCAGGCGGCATCGAGCGGCGCACTGACGGCTGAGGTCGTGAGAAAGCTGCGCAACTCAGCCAGGTCCCGTAGCGACTGGGTCGCGCGGGTCAGCCCTTGATCGGCGGCCGCCTGCACGGCAGCCGTCAGCACTGGCAGGTTCAGCCAGCGCACGACCGCACTGCCCATCGCCTGGAATGTCAGCGCCCGGATATATTCGAGCACGCCATAGATGATGAGCGCGCCGATGACCAGAATCGTCAGCATGGTGAGCGTGTCCATGCTCTGACTGTTGAGAACCCGGTCGTGGACCTGCATCATGTAAAGCGGCGTCGACAGCTGCAAGATGCCGATGCAGGCGCTCAGCACCGCTGCATAAATAAGTGCCAAAACGAACACGCGGCGCGCCTTCAAAATAAGCAGCCGTGGATCGTTTGCTCCATTTTGCGCCGTCTTTGGCCCAATTTGGTTCTTGCTAATCATATTGCCTCGTTTGCTGTCACGCGTGGCGATTTTCTGGATAAGTTCGTTGGGGTCTTGAGCAAGCTATTTTGTTTGTTATCACTTAAATCACAGTGTTGCCGTGATAAGTGTGACACAATAATGGTGGAGTGCTCAAGATAATCGTATTCGGGGGGAGTAAAGGGGGCCGGAAATTGCTTCAAAATTTGAAGCAATTTTTGAATATTGTAGTAATGCTTAGTTGGAGAGAGGGATGAATCAAAAGATTCTCTATCCGTTCGCAGATTTTGGCGGCGCTGTTGCCATCCGCCCCGGGGATGACGCAGTTGGTAGTGCCTCTGAACACGAAAATATTGGCCAGGAGAGTGAAGCCTCCGTGGTCACGTATTTCGAGCTGGCGCGGATGATGGAGCGAGCAAGCAGACGCTTTACCGGCCTGTTGCGCGCCGAACTGACAAAGCTCGGCGTCGACGACATTGGCCCGGCGCAAGCCATGGTTCTGCTCGCGATCGGCGATGCCGAAGTGTCCGTGGCTGAGCTTTTGGATCGCGGCCACTATGTCGGTTCCAACGTTTCCTACTATCTGAAGCAGCTCGGCGATGGGGAATATATCGATCGGGCCGCATCGCAGCGCGACCGGCGTTCGGCGCGCATCCGGCTTTCGGAGAAGGGCAGGCAGCTCTGCGATTCGCTCCGTAAAGCTGCCGGCGCCTATGAGCGGGTGCTCAGTCATGGCGAGCAGGACCGGCGCAATCTCGAAACCGCATTTCAAACGCTGCACCGGCTTGAGCTGGTTTGGGGGAATGCAACGCGCTACGGCATCTAAGCCGCGGCGCGAACGCTGTCCTTTCATCGGCAAAAGGCTAGGAACATGCACGTAGCATTTGTACACCGGCGCGGCTTCTGCCAGTTCGCCGCTCTCGCGGCCCATTTGGCGCAGACGGGAAACGAGGTAACCCTCGTGACGGAAACCGTGGACCAGCGGATTCCGTCCACCAGGGTCATCCGCCACAGGGCCGAGCCGGGCCCGCAGGCCAATGCGCAAATGGCAAGGCATCTGGGCGTCCCGGACCATCACGTCCGGATAGGTCACCGGGTCGCAGAGACCTTCGAGGCGATGGCGAAGCAGGGCCAGGTGCCTGATGTTATCGTCGGGCACACCGGCTGGGGCAGCATGATGTTCGTCAAGGACGTGCTGCCGAACGTTCCAGCACTCGGTTATTGCGAATTCTTCTATCGCGCCGAGGGGGCGGACATCGGTTTTGCCCCCGGCGACCAGCCCGATTCGGACACGCGAAAGCGGCTGCGCCTGCGCAACATGGCGCAGCTTCTGTCGCTGGAAGCAATCGATGGTGGCATCAGCCCCACCCATTGGCAAAGAAGCCTCTATCCGGCCGAGCATCGCGGACGCATCGCCGTCTGCCATGAGGGAGTGGATACGCGCGTCTTCCGCCCGGATGCATCAGCCTCCCTCAAGCTTCCGGATGGGCGGGTGCTGAAGGCCGGCGACCCGCCGATCGTCACCTTCGTCGCCCGTGATCTCGAACCTTATCGCGGTTTTCCACAGGCGCTTGCCGCGGCTGCGAAAGTCGCGCGGGAACACCCCGATGCGCTCTTCGTGTTCGTCGGGGGCGACGGCGTCAGCTACGGCGCTCCTCCACCGGGCGGAAGCTCCTGGAAGGATTATCTCCTCCAGTCCCTGGATGTGCCGGCCGACAGGTTCCTGTTTCCTGGCACAGTACCGCATGCCGTGTTGCGGCAACTCTTCCAGATTTCTGCGGCTCACATCTACCTGACCTATCCCTTTGTCCTTTCCTGGTCGGTGCTGGAGGCCATGGCCTGCGGCGCACTGGTCATTGGGTCGGATACCGCCCCCATTAAGGAAGTGGTGAGTTCCGGTCGCAACGGCATGCTCGTGCCGTTCTTCGATACGGACGCGCTCGCGAGTGTCGTATCCGAAGCGTTGCGGCATCCGGAAAAGTATACCGAGATGCGTGCGGCCGCCCGTCGGACGATCGAGCAGCGCTTCCGGCTGGGTGATTGCATCGCCCGACAGATGATGTTGCTGGATAAGGCAACGGGCAATGCATCGCCCTCTAATATTTCACTGGTTTCATCTGCATAATACTTCAAAATCCGAAGTATTATTTCATGAGAAACACAAATATCACTTATTGTGCACTGCAAATAACCTTGGTATGATTTTCGTAGAAGCTTGAATTCGCCGACTTATTTCGTCTCGGCGAATTCAACTTCAGAGGGAAGTTTCTCAATTTTGAAGGTGGCGCGTGCAAGAGTTGATGTCTTCTGGCGTGAGGTATTCGCAGGCGAAGCGAAAGCTGGTGGTGGCATCGGATCACGACAGGGCGAGTGTCGAGGGGAGCGGCATCGAGCATCTGGTCCATTTCCTTCCTGCGGGGGATCGGGGGAAAACCACTCTCGAAAACGTATTCCCGCTGATCGGGCTCGCCTTCTCGAAAGAGGGGGAGGAGGACCTTACGGAGCGGCTCGTCTCCTTGCGTGCGCTGGGCACCGTACCAGAATTCCCGGTCAAGCGGTTGAGTGCACACGCGGCGACGGAAAGCGCAGCCCTCATCCAGGCGCTCGTCGATGGCGGTGTCGGGCGTCTTGCGCGATTTTCGAGTGCAATTACCTCGGAACTCGCGCTGTTGCGCCGCGAGCGCGAAACGCTGCTCGAAAACTACCGTGCGCTCGAAGATGCCTTCCAGGCCCGCAACTGGGAGCCGGTCACCGAGGTCTTTGCGCACGATCCCTATGTCGATCCCAAGGATGAGGGGATCGGCCATCTGATTGCCAATGCCTTCGTCGAACAACTCTTGCCGGTTTCCAGCCATGGCGTGGCCGGCATTGCGCTTCATTTCAATTCGGTCCCACGTGACGGCGGCGAACTGGTCGTTGTCCTGAGCTATGTTGAAAGCGGCGAAGGTGTCGCCGAATGGTCCGTGCCGTTTTCGCAACTGGTGCCAACGTGGAATTTCTTCGCCCTGCCGCGCACCTGCGGGGGCGGTGCCAGAACGCTGCGGGTGAGGGTGTCGACTACCGGCTCGGAAATCATCGGCCTTTCACTCGGCTATCCCATTGCCAGTGAGCATTACACGGCACGCTCTGAAACGCGCCATGCCGATCTCGATCTGCGTCCGCTCGCATTCCGCATCTATACGGGTCTTCCCGGCGTCAAGCCGGCACGCATGCCCAACATGATCGCGCCAACGGCGTTGCTCGACGGCCACTTCATCGAGGACTACCGGCTGTCGGTGGATCTCTTGAGCCAGATCGTCGATGTCTCCGTCACGCCGGTGGTTCCGGAGTTCCAGACGGTACGCTTCCTCGAGCACGAACACGCGGTGGTCTGCCATCCGCTGCCGAGTGGCGTGTCGGCGGGCGCCATTGGCCGCGCGGTGGAGCCCGGAACCATATCGTTTTCCGCAAGCGCCATCGTCGATCATCCAAAGGGCGCCCCTGCCGCCGTCAGCTTCCTGCTTGCGCCCGCCAATTCGAACGCGCGCTCGGAAGTGGCCGAACTCGCCCGCAAGGGTTCCGCCAAGCCTTCGGCCTTCTTCAGTGGCTGGCGCGAGGTGACGAACCAACAGCCGATCAACATCAATTTCCAACTGGACGAGCCGGTGCGCCAGCCCATGGATCTGATGATCCTCAGCCGTGCGGTCACCGACTCCGTCGATTTTTCCTGGCTCAAGGTGTCGGGCTTCCGGATGGTGAAGCAATCGGGTGGTGCGTCTCATGTCCAGCAATAGCGATCCCCGCGACCTTATCGCGATTGCCATGCCGCTTTACGGGCACGCGGCACTGGCGCTCGAGGCAATCGAATCCGCATTGGCTTCGGTGCTTTCAGATTGCCGGATCGCCATCGTCGTCTCCGTCGACGGCGATCCGCGGCACGAAACCTTCGATCAGTTGCTGTTGTTTTCTGCAGCTCATCCCGACATCCATGTGGTCTTTGGCCGCAATGCGGGGCCGGGTGGCGCGCGCAATCGGGCCATCGACTATGTGCTCGAAAACCTGTCCGAAGCGAAGGCTGTCTATTTTCTCGATGCCGACAACCGGATTTTGCCGGGCACGATCGAAACCCTTTACCGGCAACTGCGTGAGAGCGGCGCCGGCTGGGTCTACACCAACATCGATACCTTCTCGGTTAGCTGGCGAGCGCACTACGGCAACCACTATTCCAGACTGGTTCACTGCATCACCGACAACATCTGTGACACCGGCTCGATGATCTCCATCGATGTCTTCCGGGAGGGTGTTCGTTTCAACGACGACCGGCAGAACGGTTTCGAAGACTGGGAATTCTGGCTTTCCTGTGTCGAGCACGGATTCGTTGGTACGCCCTGCCACGAGACGACCTTCGAATACCGGCTGCGCGCGGAAAGCCGCTTCAAGGAAGCCAACCGCGACCGTGCGATGTCCGTCAGCTTCCTCAGAAAGCGTCACAGGGCGCTCTTCCAGCGGCCGATGCTCGTCGACTTCGAACACGAGGAATGCCCGCGCTATCTCTTCGCCCGCACCGAAGACGCGGCAATCTCATTCTTCACCGACCCGACCAAGCAGCCGAAGCGGCTGCGCCTCGATGACATCATTCCGGCCTTCTGGGCAAACACAGGCGAACCGGACAACGTGCACTTTCCGCCCTTCGTGATGGCTGGCAGCGGCGCGACGATCGATCTGCTCCTGCGCTCGCGCATGTTGCCGAACGTGCTGTGCCATCTCGAGCGCCTGAGCGAAAAGGCCAACGTCGTCTTCGTCCATCTCGGCAACGACGCAACTCAGCGCAAGATCGAGCCGACCTTCCGCGATGCCGGAACCGAGCATGTCGGCCAGCCGGATCTCATCTTCATTTCGACGGCGCTTCTGCGCGACGTCATCCGCAACAACGCGCTCGACTGGTTCGCCTCGATCGGCAGCCAGCAGGTCTGGCCGACGTCGGCGGTTCTCAATGTGCGGTTCCCGTTCCCGCGGGCTCTGCCGCGCCGGACGCTGATCACGCCGCAACAGGTGATGATCAACTGCGTCAACGCAATCGCCACGAGCCCGCTGCGTCGCACGGCCGGCCGCCGCTGGACCTGGCGGCCGCCACGCCTCATGCCCTATTCCGATCTGCACAAGGCCTTGCGCACCGAAATCGGCGGTTCGCCGGTGCTGCCGCTCGGGCACAGCGAAGCCGGAAAGAAGACGGCGGCTCTGCTCGTGCCGAACGCCTCCTTCGGCGGTGCTGAGAAAGTGATCTATGCTGCCTCCCGCGAACTGCGCGCCGCCGGCTACGAGACGCATCTGTTCGTGCTCGGCACCAGCCGAATGGACGTGATCGACGAATTCGATGCGAGCTTCGACTACGTTCATTTCTGGGATCAGGGCATTCCGGCCTGGGGCGGCTCCGGTTCCTTCCTTGGACAGGACTTCATTGCTGAACATCATGAGGTCGACTGGGGCGCACTGAAGGGCCAGCTTTCGGGCTTCGACCTCGTCATCAACAACCACGTCATGGCGATGCACCCGCTGATCGCCCGCCTGCGTTCCGAAGGCACGCGCACGGCCTGCTATCTGCACGTCGTCGACAACACGCCGTTCAAGCGCCCGGCCGGGCAGCCTTTCGCAGCGATCGCGCATGAGCATTGCTATGACGCGTTCCTGACCTGCTCGGAACAGCTGAAGTTCTATCTGCATAGCTTCGGCGTGCCGCTTGAGAAGATCTTTGCGGTTCCGAACGGCGCGAGCTTCTCGGTCCCGCCCAAGGTGCTTGCGGAGGTGCTGCAGGTGCGGCGGATCGAACGCAAGGACGATCGGTTGCGGCTGCTTTACATGGGCCGCCTCGACCAGCAGAAGGGCATCGACCGGCTTGCCGCGACGATTGCGGAACTGCGCGCAGCTCATGTGCCGTTCGACGCGCGCGCAATCGGCGGCGAGATCCTGGCCGACGCCAGCTTCTCTTGGACGGACCGGCTCAAGGAGCTTGGCGTTGACGTCCGTCCGCCGGTCTTTGCCAGCCGGGATCTCATCAAGGCGCTCGGCTGGGCCGACGTGCTGGTCATGCCGTCGCGCTGGGAAGGTGCGCCCTTGATGATCGCGGAAGCACAGCAGCTTGGCTGCGTTCCGATCGCGACCGCCGTCGGTGCGGTGGACGAGCTCATCGTCGATCGCGAGGACGGTATCCTGATCGACGCTCCTTCCGATCCGCAGGTGGTCCGAGACATGGTCAAGGCAATCACCGAGGTTGCCCGCGACCGCAACCTGCTTGCCCCCATCATGGAAGGCTGCCTCAGAACGGCGGCGCGACGCGCCTGGCCCAATTCCTTCGCGGAATTCCTTAGCTGGTGCGACGGCGCCGTGAGCAATTCATCTCTTTCGCGCGCCAAGGTCATCCGTGCGCGTGAGACAACCAATACCGGCGTCGCAGCAGCAGTTTGAGCGCGCCGGGCGACTATTCAACTAGAAGGGACATACGCATGCGTCCAAGAATCCTCCTGACGGGAATTCCTGGTCATTACACGCGCCTCGCCAATGGCGCGAATGGCCTGTCGGTTTCCTATTCGGAACGGCAAAAGCAGCCCGAATCCAAGGACGAGTTTCTTCAGGAGCTTCGCAACATCAGCAACACCGGTAACTATCTGATCGGTGAGGGGGCCTTGCGCGCCATCGCACCGCACGCCAAGCAGATTCCGTTCTGGCACCTCTATAATTGCCACAAGAACGGCACCGGTTTCGAAGAGTTCAACAACAACTTCGATATTTGCGTCTTCACCTGCGCGAACCTCTTGCGCAAGGGACTTTCCGCGGATGCGGAGGCTGATGTTCTGAGCAAGCTCAAAATGCCGATCGTCATGCTCGGCATCGGCCACCAGAACCGCAAGGATCTCGAAACCGGCCTGCCGGAAGGAACGAGGCGGCTGCTCGAGGTCCTGAAGGACCGTGAACATTATTTCCTGACGCGCGGCTATGAAACGGCCGGCTACCTGAAGGACCAGGGCTTCAAGTTCGTTCGGCCGACTGGTTGCCCCTCGGTCTACTTCGCGCCGAACAACATGCGCGCGTCGATGCGTAAGCTGCCGAACGTCAAGATCGGCCAGGCAAAGACCATCTTCTCGGGCTATCTCGGCGCCAATCACGATTGCATTGTCGATGCCCTTGCATTGAACCCCGAGGGCGCGAAGCCGCAATATGTCATTCAGGACGAGTTCCTGCACTTCGACATGAAGGTCGAGCCGGATGCCGATGGCAGGGTTTTCGACTCCTGCTCGGGCAAGATGCTCGGCGATCTCACTTTTCCGGGCGCCGACCGCCAGAAGGTGCCGTTCGACGTGCGCACCTTCTTCGACACCAACCAGTGGCGCGCCTGGGCCTCACACATGGACTTCAACTTCGGCCGGCGGTTCCACGGCTCGATCATCGCCATGCAGGCGGGCGTTCCCAGCCTGATGGTAGCGGTCGACGACCGCATGCGCGAAATGCTGGGCTTTACCGGTCTGCCGGCGGTCGAAGTCCAAGACCTCGAAAAGGCGGAAAACCGCGCGCAGTTCGTTGCCGACCATCTGGCCGGTCTGAACGCGTCGGAACTGGTTGACCGCTACTCCGACCGCGAACGCAACTTCCGCACGGTGCTGCGCGAGATCGGCATCGGCCAGTAAATCGCAGCGCCTCGGGTGCGTTCGCACCCGAGGCATGAATGCGATCGATTTAATAATGTTCGGGCGGAAAGAGGAAGATCGCGCATACGTCTCCTCATTCCGCCCGCGCTCTTCGTCAACTCTGTCGGTCAGTCCACAACTCAGGTGTATCGATGCGTATCCTGCTCACCGGAATTCCTTCTTATCTCCAGCGTACCGTCTCGCGCGTTTCCGGTGCGACGGTTCATCACAAGCCCTACTTCGACGACATCCGAAGCAAGAAGGAACTGATCGACCAGGTTAAAAAGATCGCCAACACCGGCAACTACCTGATCGGCGAGGGGGCAGCTTACGCCCTGCGCGGCCATGATGTGACCTATGTGCCCTTTTGGCACCTGGCCAACAGCCGCGGAGCCAACGATGTCTATGAGGCGCTGAACAAGGAATTCGACATGTGCGTGTTCGCCTCGGCGAACCTCTTGCGTCCGGGATATTCAGCCGATCTCGAAGCCGATGTCTTTGAGAAACTGAAGATGCCTGTGCTGGTGATGGGCATCGGCATCCAGAAGCGTGAGGGGCTCAAGGAGAACCTGCCGGCCGGCACATTGCGTTTCCTCGAGGTGTTGAAGCAGAAGGAAAGCTTCTTTCTGACTCGCGGCTATTTCACCGCGGAGTTCCTCAGGGCCGAAGGTATGAAGTTCGTCAAGCCGACTGGCTGCCCGTCGCTCTTCTTCGCGCCGAACGAGATGCGGCGCTCGCTGACGTCTCTTGCCAATGCGGACCTGGCATCGGCACAGAAACTCGCTCTCGGCGGCTATCTCGGCAGCGTCGCCGACACGATCGTCGATGCCCATGCGCTCCTAAAGCCGGACAGTGTCGCAAGCTACGTCGTCCAGGACGAGGTTGTCGCCTATAACCTGACCCTTCCCGTCGACGACAACGCCCCGGTCTACGACCGCTCAAGCGGACGCATCACCGGCAAGACCGAGTACAAGCATCAGGAAAAATGGCAGAGGCAGAACGAGCTCCTGGTGTTCTTCGACACCAACCAGTGGCGCGCCTGGTCGTCGTCCCGCGACCTCTGCATCGGCCGGCGGTTCCACGGTTGCGTCATCGGCATGCAGGCGGGCACGCCGTCGCTGATGATCGCCGTCGACGACCGCATGCGGGAGATGCTCGAATTCATCGGCTTCCCCTACATCGAAGCCGGCGTGTGGAACCGTGAAGGTGACAAGCGCACCCATCTTGCCAACTTCCTGTCCAAGATCGACGCGCAGGCCGTCACCGAGCGGTACTCGGCTTGCGAAGCGAACTTCCAAAGTGCGCTTAAACAGGTTGGGATCTGATCGCCATATGACGAGGGCAGCGCCATGGGCGCTGCTCCTTGCCGCCCAGATTTCCTTGGCGGCGATCGTCTGCGCGCCTGTGGCGTTGGCCGACGACGCGGCGTTTGCGCACTACGGGGTCAATCGCCTCAACCTCGCCTGGCTCGATCCCCGCGAACAGGAGCGCGTGCTCAAGGAGATCGCCGAAAGCGGCGCCACGCATGTGCGTCTTTCCCTGTCTCGGCCAGTCGACAGAAGCATCGAGGCCGTCGCCATAGCCAGCCGGCTGGGCCTGCGCATCCTGCTCGAAATCCAGCTTTCGAACACAAGCTATTATGGGGATGCGGTTCGACCCCGCAGCGGTCAGCGGCGGATCTGGGACATCAACCGCCTGTCCGATCTGGATCTCGATCGATATCGCGTAGGCCTTCGCGAAGCGCTCATGCGCCTCGATGCTCTCGGTGTTCGCCTCGACGCGGTGGAGCCTGGAAACGAGATCAACCTTGCCGGCTACAACGGCGACCTTGCCGTCTATCCAAAACCCGGTCAGCCAACGCCGCGAACCCTCGCCGATCTCAAGGATCGCGCAGCGTTTGAAGAAGGTCTGGACCGCTATATTGAGGTGCTAAAGATCACGCGGGACGAGGTGCGCAAAAGTGAAAAGAGCAGCGCCGCCGCCATCGTCTCGGCCGGTCTTTCCGACATGGGTGCCAGGGAAGCCGACCGACAAGGCATGGAGCGGCTCGATCCGGCTGAGGTGATAACACTTCTGCGGGCCCGGGGAATGGACCAGCTTGTCGATGCTTATGGCATCCACATCTACCCCGCCCGCAAGGATCCGAGCGCGATCAGATCCGTCGTCACCAGGCTCCTCGATTTCTGCAAGCCATCCGAGAGCAGCCGGCCATGCTGGGTGACGGAATGGGGAATCGCCAACACGGCGCGTACCTGTCCCGTCGATGATCGTGAGCGTATGGGCGCGATGGCCGCCATGCGCATGGTCTTTTCCGACTTCGCGAAGGCAAAGCGACTGGATGCGGCCTATTACTACGACTGGGACACGCAGCAATCCTATCGTCTGTGGCGCTGTGGTTCGCTAAGTCCGGCGGGTGCCATGGCGATCGCGCCGGAAACAGTCGATCCTCGTTAGCTGGAGGGTGCCCCCACGGCAGGCGCCAACCTTGTCAGTCAGCGGCGTGCCGCACGGCTCGATGCGGGCTCCAGGCCCTTGCCGCGATAGGTGACCGGGATGCCGAGCTCCTCATGGGTCCGTGCCAGTGTCTCGAGCCAGCTCGCCAGCTCTTCCGGCACCTTCTCCTCTCCGGTCTCCATCGCCTCTATCCATGCCAGGTTGCAATGGAGGGCGCTCGCCAGATTGATCGGCGTCCAACGAAGAACAAGAAGGCATTGGGTGAAACGGGCGGGGGTCATCGGTCGTGCTCAAGGTTGCGTTGTGGAATGGATGAAGCAGGCTTTACACGCAGAAATAAGTCAAGGTGATGACTTGTCGCGCCCAAAAGCCCTGATCTTTTCGTGAGTTAGAATTGATTGATAAATATCGAGGCGAAATGCATCAATCTGCGGAATTTCCCGCTGAGCCTCGCTGAGTCGAATTGACGAAAATCGCTCTTGCTTGAGGTGCGGGGTCGTAGACTACGGTTACGACCAGCATGTAACGCCTGACGGAAGGCTCTTCGAGATTCCGCTTCACGTCCCCTTTGCAAACTATCTCCTGGTTTGACGATGACCCACTGATCCGGCGGCCGGAAGCTGTCGTCGCCGGCAACCCCACCCAATCGCCGCCACCTCGCCAGACCCAATTTGCGACCTCCGGAGGTAGTTGGTGTAGGACTGCTCCATTGGATGGCTTTCCCGCACATGGAATTTCGCGAACGGTCGAATTTTCTCTTTAAATTGGTCACCCTATCACTTTAAATTGGACGAAAAATGAACTAAAAATAGTCGGATGAAGACCGGCCTCCTAGCAAAATCTTACGTCGATCGAAAAGCACGATCCGTTGTAGAAACGGCACTGGCGGACACGCGTGTGGTCCTCATATCAGGCCCGCGTCAGGCGGGCAAAACAACGCTTGCGCGTCAGTTCTCGGATGCCAATCGTCCCTACATCACGCTCGACGACGCGGGCACACTGAACGCCGCGAGGTCCGATCCGACGGGGTTCATTCGTGGCATCGACCGTGCTGTTATCGACGAGGTGCAGCGTGCGCCCGACCTGATGCTTGCCATCAAAGAGAGTGTCGACCGTTACGAAGATCCCGGCCGTTTCCTGCTGACTGGATCTGCCAACCTTGCAACTGTGCCAGCCATCGCCGATTCCCTCGCCGGGCGAATGGCCGTGGTTTCACTGCTTCCATTTGCACAATCCGAACTCCACTCTACGCCCGGTCAAATGCTCGATGCCCTCTTCGCTGGCGATGAGCCGACGACCCGCAGCGAGGTCGTGTTCGGCGAAGAATTGATGAACGTCGTCTTGAAGGGTGGGTACCCGGAAGTTCTACGTCGATCGACACCTGCCCGCCGAACTGCATGGCTCGAGGACTATGTGTCTCTCATTCTCGATCGTGACGTGCGGGATATCGCCAACATAGACCAGCTCGACCGTTTGCCAAGATTGCTTAACGTTCTTGCCGAACATTCCGGGCAATTGGTCAACCACAGCAGCTTTGGGGCGGCGCTCGGATTATCTAGTGTTACAGCGCAGAAATATGTGGCAATACTTGAGCGCCTCTTTCTGGTGCGCACTATCGCCCCTTGGTCGAATAATCGCCTCAGCCGGCTCGTGAAGACCCCCAAGCTCCACTTCGTTGATACCGGTCTTCTCGCAAGTTTGCGAGACGACGACCTGGAAACGCTGCGGCGGGACAAAACCAGGTTTGGTGCACTTTTGGAGAGCTTTGTGGTTTCCGAACTTCTGAAACTCGCTTCCTGGTCGGATCGTCGCTTCTCCTTCTCGCATTACCGGACCAAGGACCAGGATGAGGTGGATGTGGTGATCGAGGACAGACGAGGGCGTATCATTGGAATTGAAGTGAAGGCGTCGGCGACGGTCAAATCGGAGGACTTCAAAGGATTGAGGCAACTGCAGGAGGCGGTCGGAGATCGTTTTGTCCGTGGTCTAGTGCTTCACGACCATGATCGTGTAACTGCGTTTGGAGAGAAGTTGCACGCCGCTCCGCTATCGATCCTCTGGTCGATGTAGAATGACAAAACCGTCGGGCGGCGCGATGACGCCACGGCGCGGTCCGGTTCAGGAGACGGGGAGGCGACGAAAGTCTTCCTCACAGGGCGTGAGAAGTTTAACCATTAAGCTGGCACGCGGTTCTCGGCGCTCCGAGGCCATCAAAGCACGTAGTAACGCTTCGCCCCGATGCGATCCGCGCATTTTTCCGGTGTGTCCGTGGAGCCACGGTCATCCTCGCCCACACGCCGGCGGGCTTGACGACGGCGATAGCCGCGCTGGCGCAAACCGCTTCCATCCTCGGCGGCATCGTCTTCAGGCAAGGCGAGGGAAGTCCCGCCCGGCTTAGACAATCTAAATCAAGCGGCCTCGCGCGCAGCCTGCGAAATTGTCTCATGAATGAAATAGCTCCGACGTCGCCGAGCTGCCGCCTTTTCCTATCCGCAATTGACTCAGCGCTGAATTGCGCAATGCGGCAATCGAGCAGGGGCGCAGCGAACTCATCTCGATACAGGCCGGACAGGGCGCGTCGCTGATCCACCGGCGTGGCGCACCGGAGCTTATGGGCGACTTGACCGGTGAGATGGCCGGTTACTGGGGCGGATGGCCTCCAATAAAGAGGCGCATGAGGCGCCGGCCGAGGTCTAGAACCGCCTACATGTTCGTCTGGGCGTTCGGCAGCCTGGCGATGGGCGCAATGGGCTATGATCTCGTCACGGCCGCATCCGCCGTTGCCACCGCACTCTCGAATGTCGGCGCCGGGCTTGGGCCGATCATCGGACCGGCCGGCAATTTTTCGGCCTTGTCGGATCCGACACTTTATCTGCTGTCGGTCATGATGCTGCTCGGCCGTCTGGAAATCCTGACGGTGCTCGTCGTCCTGACGCCGCTGTTCTGGAAGGATTGAGCTCAGCGCCTATCGGTCGCACACCGCGGGATTCTTCATCCCAAAAAGAAACCTCGGACCGTCTCCAATCCGAGGTTTCTTTTACTGCCAGGCGAGGGAGGTCGTCAGGCCGCCTCGGTCCTGCGATAGGTTCCGGCGTTTTCGACGTAATATTTCTCGAAACGATGGCGATAGTGCTCGGGCCCACCGAAGTCGCTGTACTTCGCCAACTCGTTCATATCCGTCTTGTTGAGGATCACGCCAAGGATCTTGCCATTGATCTGCGGTTCGGAGTTGAGCAGGTCACGCACCAGACGCGACGGCGTGCGCCCCCATTCGGCGACGTAGATGAAGCCATCGGCGAGCGGTGAAAATGCCTTGGCATCGACCACCGGAGCGAGCGCCGCGAGGTCGACAACCACGTAGTCGAACGATTTGCGGGCATTGTCGATGAGTTCGGCCATCGCCGGGGACGCGAGCAGTTCGTGACTGTCATAGGGCTCGCTCTTTGCGCCTGCTTGCCCGCCAACCGGGAAGATCGCCAGTTTTGTCTTCTGGTCGATCTTGATGCCGGCGGGCCAGGTGGATTCGCCGATCAACGCCTCGACGAGGCCGGTCTTCGGCGGCGGGTTGATCATCTGGCTGAGACCCGGCTTGCGGATGTCGGCGTCGATCAACAAGGTCTTCTTGCCGCTCGCCGCGAGCAGTGCGGCAAAGTTCGCCGCGATGATCGACTTGCCCTCGTCCGGAACGGCCGAAACGATACCGATCACGCGCGAGCCGTTGCCATGCAGCATCCGGTCGCAGGCGAGCTTGGCGTTGCGGAAGGTCTCGGCGAAAGAGGAGCGCGGGGCGTCGAGCACGATGCGACTGACGCGCTCGAATGGCACTGCCGCCTGTGTGGTCGGCAGGGGCGTCTTGCCCTTCATCAAGTGCGCACGAACCCGGTCCGTCGTGGTCGGTTGACGCGGGCCGATCAGCGGAACGTAGCCGAAAGACCTGTGTCCGAGGATGGAGCGCACGTCGCTTTCCAGCCGGAAGGTCCGCTCGCGGAACTCCTGGAACGCGGCAAAGGCACCGCCGGCCATCATGCCGAGCACAGCCGAAAGCGCCAGAACCAGTGTCTTCTTCGGGCTTGAGGGCGCGGTCGGAACGCCAGCCGCGGAGATGACCCGAGCCTTGGCGATCGGGAAGGAGCGCTGCTGCGAGGCCTGTTCATAGCGATTGAGATAGGTCTCGTAGAGGGTCTTCAACGCTGCAGCCTTCTGCTCAAGCTCGCGCAGATGCACGAGCGACAGGTTCGCATCCGAATTGCGACCGGTAGTGCCTTCGATGTTCTCTCGCAAGGAAGCCTCGCGCGAGCGCGCAACCTCGTATTCGTTGCGGTAACTTGCGGTCAGTTGCTGCAGCTCTTGGAAGATCTGACGGCCGATATCGGACCTTTCCTTGCGCAGCGATACCGCCTGGGGATGATCGGCGCCGAAGCTCTGCGTCACTTCCTGTTCGCGTTTGCTGACGGCGAGGTAGCGCGTGCGCAGCTCCCGGATGACGGAGTTGTCGCCCTCCTTGGCGGAAATCGTCGCATTCTTGACCGCGGTTTCCGGTCCCTGGTCGACGATTGCCTGGAACTGCTTGAAGCGCGCGGAAGCGCTTGCCGTGTCGGCTTGAGCGATGATGAGCTGGCTGTTGAGATCTGCCAGCTGCTGTTCGGACATGAGTTCGCCGCGAGCGAGCGTCAGACCATTCTCGCTGCGATATTTCTCGACCTCGAGCGAAGCGGCCTGGGAGCGTTGCCTCAGATCTGCAAGGCGCTCCTGCAGCCACACGGAGGCGCGTTCCGTCGCTTCGAAATTGGCGTTCAGCTGATCGTTAAGATAAGCGTCCGCATAGCCGCGCACGATTGCCGCGGCGAGTTGTGGATCGCTGGAGCCGTAGGCGAGCGAAATGACGGAGCTTCTGTTGACGCGTTCGACGGCCAGTCCCTGCTGGATGAGCGCGGCCGCCTTCTGTCGCCGGCCATTGCGCGCTGCTTCTTCCGAGATCTCGGACCCAAAAAACGAAAAGATGCCGGTTACGGATCTCAGCCAGTCCTTGACGACGCCAAAGGGCGAGCGTGGCGGATTGAGAACCGTATCGTTGTCGTCGAGGTTCATCTTGTCGACGACCCGCAAGGCGAGTTCGCCGGATTTCAGGATCTCGACGGCGCTCGCCATCTGCGTGTCGAGCAACTGGCTGTTCTGCGGTGTTGCCTCCTCCTCGGCGTATTTCGACAGGTTCTCGTCGAGCAGGATCTGCGTCATCGACGTATAGAACGGTGTCGTGAAAACGAGATAGACCGCGCCAAGTGCCAGGAAAAGCACGACGAACGCGCCAACCAGCCTGGCACGGCGGACGATGACCGAGAAGAGCCGGTCAAGGTCGATGAACCTGTCGGGTTCCTCCATTTCCCGCGGCACAACGCTGTTGAAGGGGAGACTTCTTTGGTTCATTGGGTCGCTCTGTCCGTTTCCCTTTTGGTCCGACGATCTGGCGCCCCTTCTGAAAGAGGCGCCAAACAGCTTTATGCCGCGCGGATGCGGCCTTCGTGAGACAGGACCATGTCCTTGACCGAGGCATAGACCAAGTCGCCGAGGTCCGAACGCGCGAGCGCGAAGGCAACATTGGCGGCGATGAAGCCTTCCTTGGAACCGCAGTCGAAGGTGCGCCCCTCATAGGGATGGGCGTGAAAGGCTTGATTTTGCGAGAGTTTCAGCATCCCGTCGGTCAACTGGATTTCGTTGCCGGCACCGCGCTGCTGGTGCGCGAGAATGTCGAAGATCTCGGGCTGAAGAATGTAGCGGCCGTTCAGATAAAAATTCGACGGTGCTTCGCCGGCACGCGGTTTTTCGACCATTTTCGTGACTTCGAAGCCGTAGGGAACCGCAGCGCCCTTGCCGACAATGCCATATTTCGACGCCTCTTCCGGGGCGCATTGTTCGACGCCAACGACGTTGCCCCCGGTCTGGCGATAGAGATCGATGAGACCAGCCATGCAGCCGCGCGCGCCGTGACACAGCATATCCGGCAGAAGCAGCGCGAAGGGCTCATCGCCGATCAAGTCACGCGCACACCAGACGGCATGGCCGAGACCGAGCGGTGCCTGCTGGCGTGTGAAGCTGACGGAGCCAGCCCGTGGCAGCATCTCTTCCAGCTCGGAAATCTGGGCATTCTTGCCGGAACGGGTCAGCGACGAGATGAGCTCCGGCGTATCGTCGAAGTGGTCCTCGATTGCCTGCTTGTTGCGGCTGGTAACGAAAACGATGTGCTCTATTCCCGCCTGGCGGGCTTCATCGACCGCATATTGCACGACCGGACGATCGACGATCGTCAGCATCTCCTTGGGGATCGCCTTTGTCGCGGGGAGGAACCGCGTTCCATTGCCGGCGACCGGAATCACAGCTTTCCTGACGGTCCTGATACGGTCCATAGCTTTATCCTTTGCGTACGTGGGGGCTATTGCCCGAGGTGGATCGTTCAGCCGCCACCGTCGGTGTGGCGGACTTCAATCGCGCGAGCGGCGCAAGCAAGCGGCGCAGCCGCACGGCGATCGGCATCCTGAGATGCCGAAGCGCGCGGGGGTCGGAGAAGGCCACCTGTGCGGCCCCCACCAACGATCTGGATTTCAGATGATCGACGAGGCGCAGGAAAGCGTGCGCCTCGCGCAGGCTCCTGTCGCGGCGACGCTGCATTGTCATCGCTCTAGGATCGATCGCGTGTTTTGCCAGGAAGTCCCTGTCGGCCGCAATCATCGCCTCGATATGGCGAAGTTCGAGGACGCGAGAGATCGAACCCTCGCGAATATGGTAGCAATAGCCGGCCGAGGGATCGACGACGCAGCGCCCACCGCAAGCAAGTGCGGACGCCAGCAGGATGTAGTCTTCTCCGATCCGGATGGATTCCTCGAAGCGCAGACCATGCTCGTTCAGAAAACGCCGCTCGAAGATCGGCTTCATATAGCCAAAATTATAGGTGGAGCGGAAAAGCACATTGGATTGAATGAAGGCCGCAAGCGTCAGCACCCGGTGGTGTTCGAGCAAGGCTTCGGGAAACATGCGCTCGACGCGCCCATCGAGGTTTGCAACATCGATGTTGTCGACAGCAATCTCAGCGCCGGTGGTCGACGCCAAATCGATCATGCGGGACAGCCGATTGGCGGTGATGGTGTCGTCCGCATCGAGAATGGCGATCCAGTTGCCGCGTGCGGCGTCAAGCCCGGCATTGCGCGCTCCCCCCGGCCCACGGTTTTTTGAAAGCCGCAGCAGTCTTACGCGGGGATCTGCGATCTCTTCGACCACGGCTGAGGTGTCGTCGGTGGAGCAATCGTCGACGACGATTACTTCCAGGTCGACGTCTTCCTGGGCGAGCGCGCTCAAAATGGCGCGGCGGATCGTGTCAGCGGCGTTATAGGCCGCGACGACAAAACTGACCTCTGGTGGGGAAAGCGTCATCAGGCGGTCGCGGCCCCGTATTGCTGGAGTTCACGTACGCCGAGAAGGCCGCTGACGACACCCGCATGCATGATGGCGCGCAAGGCGTAGCGCGAACGGGCGACCGGCGATCCGAGAAGGAGGAGGCTTGCTGCAGCGCAATAGCCGGATTTGGCCATCGCCCGGGCGATTTCCACCACCTGCCTTGCGGGTTGGCCCGGCTCACTCAACAGGCGCCCGTGGGTCTGGCCGGAGCGGAAGCGGCGCTTGGCAAGCCAGGCAAGGCGTGCCCGCTTTTCCGGAACCGGCTCGAAAACCAGCGCTTCCGGGGCATAGGCGAGACGCCCGCCTGCCGCATGCATATGGCGGAAGAACTCCGTGTCCTCGCCGCCGGTCCGCCCGAGCGCCAGGTTGAACCGCCTTCCGGAAAGGACCGGCCGGGTGAGATCGAGCAGGACATTGCAGGTGTAGCCCGTGCGGATTTCGCCATTGACCCATACGGGGCGGGTCGAATGAAAGTCGCCCCGGCGCATCCAGTTCGGCGCGGACAACGCGTATTCGGCGTGAACCGGGCCGAGCACGACATCGGCGCCGGTCGCAAACGCCGTGTCGAGCAATTGCACGAGCCACGTTCTCGACACCGTCTCGTCGTCGTCGACGAAGGCGAGATAGTGGCCGGTGCTGTTGTCGAGGCAGGCATTGCGGGCGATCGAAATGTTCGACGCCGGGCAATGTACGTAGAGTATCTCGAAAGGCATGGTCGGGCGCATCTGGTTGACCAATGCCTCGGCACTCGGCGTCGTGTCGTTGTCGGCGACGATGACGCGGATGTCGAAATCGGCCGGCACCGTGATGAGTGCCAGCGAATGCAGCGTTTCCGCAAGCTCCGGACGGCGGAAGGTGCAGACCGCAATATCGATCCGCTTTCTGGCGATCGTTCCGGTCATGGCACCATCTTTCGGTTTCGGGAGGTGAGCAGTTCGCGCCAGAAGCCGGCCGACCAGGCGAAATGCATGACCATGGCCGAAAGGGCCGCAAGCGGGCCGTAGGGGTTCCTTTGGCCAAGTGCCATCCACATGCCGTAGCCGATGCAGGCGGCAGCCCAGAGCCCGACCGGCACGACGGCGAGCCAGTTGATGACGGCGAGCAGAGCGCCGATCGCTACCGGCGCTACAGCAAGCGGTAGGAGCTGCCGCAGGCTCGGCCAGGCGCGGTGCTTCAGGACATTGCGCGCGCGCCCGCGTCCATAGGCGAAGTATTGGCGAAAGAGCGGGCCGACCTTGGCACGCGGATAGTAGACCATGTTCGTCCGGTCGGTCATCCAGATGCGGTAGCCCGCCTGACGGAAGCGGTAGTCGAACTCCGCATCTTCGTTGTGGCTGAAGATTTCGTCATAGCCGCCGATCGCCTGGAAGGCGCAGATCCGCATCAATGCGTGGTGCCCGTGATCGGCCCAGTGGCTCGTCGCCCCAAGTCGATGCTTGGCGCCGCCATTGCCGAGCTTGGAATTCTGCGCGTAGGCCGTCGCCTTCTGGAAGGGCGTGAAGCCGACCGTCTGCATCGCGACGACAACCGAGTCCGCACCGGTCTCAAGCGCCTCTTCGACAAGGCGCTCGCAGTAGTCCTCAGGATAGGTCCCGTGCGCATCGATCCGGATCAGATAACCGAAGGACGCTCCATATTCGGCGACGGCCAGATTGATCGCCGCACTCTGAATGCGCTTGGGATTGTCGAGGGCAAGGACCGATGCGTCCGCCGCAGCGAGGCGGGCAGCAATCTCGCGCGTGCCATCCGTGCTGCCGCCGTCGACGATCAGAATGGCGCCGTTGAGACGTGCCGCCGACGGTCGCAACGCCTCAACCAGGCCCTCGATGTGCTCGGCCTCGTTGAGGCAGGGAATGACGATAAGGGTTCGTGTCGAAGCCAGCGTGTTGTTGCTCATGACAATCCGCCTTCGTTCTGGGGCGTTGGGGCGAGTTTCGGTGCAATCCGCGGCGGAGCCGCCGATGTCGCCGCCGAAAGGCAACGGACCAGGTTTTCACAGTCGCTGCGATTGAAGATCCAGGTGTCGGCCGCACAAGCCGCGATCCGGTCGGATGCCTCGGCGTAACGTTCGGGGTCGACCGAGCCGAGGAGGGCGGCGAGAGCGTCGGGCTCGGCTTCATCGAGCAGCACGCCGAGGCCGCGGATCGCAAGGAACCTTGCCGTCTCGGTACCACGCAGCGCAATCGGCACACGGCCGAAGCGGCAGCCCTCGTAGAGCCGGTTCGGCAACAGCCATTTCGAGTTCTGGCCTTCCTCGAAGAAATCGATCGCCCAGGTGAAGTGCACGTCGGAATAGATTGCGCCCAGTTCTTCCGGGCTGCGGTAGGGCCCGTGGAACTTAATGAACGGCTCATTTCGGACGAAGCCGTCGAAGTCGTCGAACTCCGAATGGGCGGGCCGACCACGCAGAACGATCTCGAAGCGGCCTTCCATCCTGCGGGAAAAGGCCGACAGCAGTGCCAACGACTTGCGGCAGCGCAATGCTCCAAACCAGCCGATCCGCCACGGTCCGTCCCGTGGCGGCGTTGCTGCCGGAACGAGCGGCCGCGCCATGGTTTCGTCGAGCTCGAGCACCTTGTTTTCCAGCATCATGGTTGGCGCCGAGATGCCGGAAAGCGGGCGGAAATAGTGCTCGATGAAGGCCGGAGAACTGGTGATCAGCAGTCGTGCATCCCGACCGAGAAACGCCTCGCTCGCCCGCAACGTCTTGCCGGCGATGTCGCGGCGCAAAAGCAGCCGGTGAATATCGAGACATTCGTAGACGATCGGCACGTCGCCGCCAAAAACACTGACAGCCTTCCTGGCGATCGCCAACATGTCGAGATTGCGCGCAATTATCAAATCCGGGCGTTCGACAGTGTGTAGTGCCTGCCTGAGCGTAAGGCAGCTCCTGGCAATCGCACCGATCCTTTGGACGAAACGGCCGTCATGCGTTGTCCCGAGCTCAATGGGCTCGATGCCCTCGATCGCCGCCAGTGGGTTGGCGTCACGCCGGAACCCGGCAAGCTTGACCTTTGCGCCCCCGGCAAGAAGCATCAGGACGCGCCGGCGGACGGCGGGATCGGCAAGATCCTGTGCGAAATAAAGTACCTGCAGCATTTGCACCCGGTTTTCTGCTCGGCTGTCGCCGAGCATGGTTTAGAACGTTGCACGTCGCGGTTTGAACGCGTCGCCTATGAATGCTGTTCCTCGCCTCCGCCTAGTTCGTTCGGCAGACGACAGACTCGGCAAACTGGCATTTGTCTCCCGGTGCGGTGAACGCGATCCGATCGATCTGCATTGTCGTAGGCCCCTTGTAGGAGAAGATGCCCATCCAATCCGAAAGCGTGTCGCTTCCCCAGAGGCTGAAGAAAATCTTCTGCGGGTTGGTGGGGATCTTCGCGGGGTCGGTGACTTCGTGGACCAGTTCGCCATTGACGTAGTAGCGGATCCGCTCCTTTTCCCAGACAAAGGCGTAATCGTTGAAACCCTGGTTGGCGCCGCCGGGCACGTCGACAAGCTTTTCGTTGCCGCCCTTGGCGGAGACATATTGGTTGATCTGAACCTTTGCGGAGTTCTTGCCGAGGACTTCGAAATCGATCTCGTCATGCGGCTTCTTGTCGGCCGGGCCGATATACGTGAAGAAAGCCGAGTTCAGCCCGGAACCATCGGCCGTCTTGATGCGGGCCTCGTAGGTGCCGTAGCCGAAGCGCTTGCGTGTCTGGATTTCGCCGCAGACGTAGTTGCGCTTGCTAAGCTTTCCTTCGGCAAAGGAGAGTTCCGCAATGCCGTTCTCAACCTTCACCTGCTTCTTGGACCAGGTGCAGTTCTGGTGTGCCCCGTTGTTCCAGCCGTCTGAGACGTACCAGATGCCGGTGTCGAGCGTATCGAAGTTGTCGATGAAGGACGTTGCCTCTCCAATGCCTGCGGCGCTTGCCGGGCCGGCAAGGCCAATGGCGACAAGGCTCAAAAGGGCAAGGCGGTGAGGTCCGGAAGATCTCATGGTCAGGTCCTTTGCTGTGGTGAGAGTTCGGCGTGCGCTTCCGCCGGCCGCGCCCTCGCGCCTCGCGTCGCTCCCGCTCGACTGCCGGTCAGGATTGCGGTCAGGTTCGGAAGCCAAAGCCCGGCGAGGCCGTAGGCGGCGACAAGGATGGCGATCGTGATGAACGGAACCGTGTAGTAGAAGGCCGGGTAATATCCGAAACCGGTGCGGTTCCAGATCATCCAGAAGAGAACCAGCAGCGGATAGTGCGCACAGAAGATCCAGAAGCTGAGCCCGCCGCCGCGCGCCAGCGACGCCCCGCAGCCCGTGCGGACCAGGAACGCGGAAACCGCCCAGGAACCGAGGATGCCGGACAAGGCCGTCAGGCTGCGCAGCATGTCGACCCAGACAGGGAAGTCCGGTCCGTAAGGGTAGAGCAGGAGCGAAAGCAGCACAGAGGCGCCAAGAACGGTGATGGCGATTGGCCAGGCAAAGCGATCGAGACTGCGAACGTCGACGCGATGCAGGCTCATGTAGATGCCGGCGCTGAAACCAAAGAGGATCGACTTCTTCAGGAAGATCCCGTTTGGCAATGGCAGCACGACATAGGCGAACAGCAGGGCGAGCGTTTGCATCGGATAGCGTTTGATCAGCCACGCCAGGACCGGCGAAAGCACGATGCAAAGCAGCAGATCCCTGAGGAAGTAGAGTGGCACGTTGATCGGCAGACCCTGGAGGGCCACGGCGAGGTTCACCCATTCCCGTGCGCTTGCACCCACGACATCCGGCAGGTAGCCGAAGCTGATACCCTTGCTTTGCGCAACGAAGGCGAGCGCAAGAAAAGCTATGTTCCAAAGCAGGAAGGGCAACAGAACGGTTCTTGCCTTTGTCTTCAGCGTCTTGCCGTAATCGAAATTGTCGAGGCCACGCCGGAACAGGAGATAGCCGGAGATCGCGCTGAGGCACGGGACACCGACACGAAAAAGGCTGTCGCCGAGGAAGACGCGCAGCCAATCGAGCACACCATAGGTGCCAACATACGGGCTCGTCGCCGGATCATGCGGCACGTGCACGAAGACGATGCCGGAGATCAGTACGATGCGCATCAGATTGATCCGCGACGAGATGTTCGCGTTCACATCCACGATGTCCGTCACCCCTATCTGCCAGCGCCATTTGCAGGCGACCGTTTCAACAGAGCAGACCAGAGCCCGCATTTCACTGTGCTAAAGGTAGGCTTGGGCGCGGATCAAAATATGGCGCCGCAGCAAACGAATCGGTCGCAGTTTGTTGCAATGCAGCATGGCGCGCTCCCCGGTTTCTAGGAAAATGTGCCTATCGGAGCGGCGGTGACGAGGAAAAAAGCCTATGCCCTCGGCGTTTACAGAATATTATCAGATGCTTATTTGGTCGATACTTTCACTTGCATAATTCGTGCTGAGACGCGGTAAAATTGTGCATTTTTTCTCTTCTGTCAGGCGAAAAAGGACCTGTGTGAGCGTGCGCCAAACCGAAATGCGGCGAGGGTGAGGCAGTTTCCAGCCCTTCAATCGGTTATTCCGCCGCCGCGGGCGCGGTCGGCTCGACATCGCGTTTGCGGATCATGCCGTAGAGTTTCAGCAACAATGGACGCTCTACCAGGAACATCAGCACGAGATAGATCAGTCCGCCGACCGCGGCTCCGATAACCACCTGCACGACCGCGTTCTGGACCATCGCACCATAGAAATCCAGCAACAGCCTGACGGCAACCGCCATCACGAAAGCGGCGATCATCGGCCTGATCGAGACCAGGAAGCTGCGCAGGAAGGGTAGGCGGTCGGCCCGGAATACCACCCAGGAATAGCCGACCAGCGTTGCCAGGTTGACGACGCAGAGCGCAATCATCGCGTCCACGAGCGAGCCGCCGATCGCCCCATACGCGACCGCCGCCGTCGTCACGACGGCGCGGATCACCGCCCACCAGAAGAGGACGGTCCCCTGGCCGATCCCTTTCAGGTAGGGAATGTAGGTGCTGCAGGGCGTCAAAAGTCCCTTTGACAGCGCAAGCAATCCAAGGGCCGGCCAGGCTGCCGCCCATTGCTGGCCAAAAAGGACCAGCATTGCGGGTTCGGCGAGCGCCCAAAGGCCAAACATCATCGGCGCGAGCAGTATGGTGGTGACCTGCGTGCTCAGCATCAGCGCTTGTGACCGCCGTTGACGATCTTCGCCCATATGGCTGAAGGCTGGAAAGAGCACGCCCATGACCGCCGAAAGCACGATCTGGTTGGGAATGCTGGAGAAACGGTTTGCCGCCGAATAGGCTCCGGCGTCCGAAAGGCCGAGGTACCGGCTGACCACCACCATCGGCGATTGGAAAGTGACGAAATTGGCCATTTCCGACCCCATCATGCCGAAACTGAATCGGCTGAGCGTAAGAACGCGGCGCGGGGAGAAGACCAATCGGGGCACATAGCCGGATACGGTATAAAGGCCGGCAAGGCGGATGAATGCGGAGACGAAAAGCTGCGCCAGCAGGGACCAGACGCCGAAGCCAAGAAGGGCTGCTCCGACGGCAACAAGCGCCCCGACGGTTTCGGAGATCATGGTCCAGACCGCGTCCTTGCTGAAATTCATCCTGCGGGCAAGGAGCGAATAGGCGACGTCTCCGCCAAGCTGCAGCGGGATTAGCAGGCTCATGATCCGGAGCAGGTGACCCGCCTCGGGCGCCCCGAGCAGGCCTGCGAGCGGATCGGCGAAGGCGAAAAGCGCAAGCGCCATCAGAAGCGCGACCGCGAGATTGGCCCAGAAAGCGGAGTGGATGAGCTCCATGTCTTCATCGCGCTGAATGATCAGCGCGGAGGCGAGACCAGCACCGCCGATCATCGCCAGAAACTGCACGACAGTGAGCGCAACAGCCACCGTTCCGAACTCTTCCGGAGTGAGGATCCGCGCCAGAATCGGCACCGTGACAAACTTCAGCCCGAAAGTACCTGTCTTTGAAAGGACGCTCCAGCCGACATTCCGTGTCACGGACTTGGCATTTACGGTTGAGGGCATAGCGAGCATCCTATGATGCCTTTGAAGGATTCCCGACAAAGGACTAGGGCTAAATATAAGGCCGCGACCCGGTGGGAGGAGACCACGCAAGACTCTTTTAGAGAAACCGCAGGGGCGAAAAGATGGCGAAGCTGACTGTTATTATTCCATACTATCAGAAGGAACCGGGTATTCTTCGGCGGGCGCTCGGCTCCGTCTTTGCCCAGACGTTCCAGGACTTCCACGTTCTGGTGATAGACGATCGCTCACCCTATTCGATAGATGAGGAGTTGAAACCGTTAACCGAGGAGGAACGAGCGCGGCTGACCGTGATTCGCCAACCCAACAAGGGGCCCGGCGGCGCACGCAACACCGGACTGGACCATGTTCCTGACGATGCCGAGTTCGTGGCATTCCTCGATTCCGATGATGAATGGACCCCGGACCATCTGAAAAATGCCTATGAAAGCATGAGCCGCTTTGGCGCCGACTGCTATTGGGCCTCGATCACTGGCGGCGAGGCGTTCTACTACCATTTCGATGTTGCCGAACTGACGGAAAGCCACAGCGTCGTCAGGCTGCAGGAAGCGCCGCTGGTCGTCGAAATTCCTGACCTTACCAATGTGATGCTCAGAAACTGGAGCTTCCTGCATCTTTCCTGCATGGTGATCGGGCGCAGCCTTTTCGAGAGGATCCGCTTCGATGCGGCGCTGAGACTGGCAGCGGAGGACGTCTTGTTCTTCTGCGACTGCATTCTCGCCGCAAGACGCGTCGTGCTTTGCGACGAAGCCGGCGCCGAGCGGGGCGAGGGCATCAACATCTTTCACTCGATCGACAACGATTCGCCACAGTTCCTGCAGCAGCAGTTCAACACCTTCGTTGCCCTGGAAACGCTCGAGGGCCGCTTCTCACGCAAGCCCACGGCAATCGCCTCGATCCGCTCCTATCAACATACGGCCCGGCGTCAGGCGCTGTGGAGCCAGGCGCGCCGGCTCAAGCGACGCAAGTCGCCGCAATTCCGCTTGCTGGCGCGTTGGGTCCTGCGTGATCCCAGACTCCTGCGAAGCGCGCTGGAACTCGCTCTCGGCAAGTTTTCCCGTTCGCATTGAGCAACCGAAACGCTCCTTCGAGAAGGAAGAACAGACCGCCTGTCGGTACCCGGACGTACCCGGCATTTTGAAAGAAGGGACTACCCCATGAACCCCTATTATTGGGAATCTCAGCACGGCAATTTCGGCGACGACCTCAATCTTTGGCTCTGGGATTTCCTGCTGCCGGGGTTGCGCGACGTTCATGAGGGAATCCTGCTGGTGGGCGTCGGCACGGTGCTCAACCGGGCGCTTCTGCCTGATGGCATCAGAAAGCTCGTTATCGGCAGCGGCTTCGGCTACGGCACCCTGCCAGACATGCATGACCCGAAGGAATGGGACATTCGTTGTGTTCGGGGCCCGCTGACCGCCGGGAAAATCGGCATCGCGCCCGAACTGGGCATCATCGATCCCGCCGTGATGGTCGCCGAGATGCCGGAGTTCCAAAACCTGCCGAAGCGCCATAAACGCAGCTTCGTTCCGCACTGGGAAAGTGCGGTTGCCGGCATGTGGCCGGTGACCTGCGGTACGGTCGGCCTGCACTATATCGATCCGCGTGGCGAAGCGAAAAGCGTGATCCGTGAGATTGCCCAGTCCGAGCTCATCATCGCCGAATCGATGCATGGGGCCATTCTCGCGGATGCTTTCCGCGTGCCGTGGGTGGCCGTGACGACGTCCGACAGCATCAATAGCTTCAAGTGGAACGATTGGGCAAGCACCGTCGGCGTCCGCTATCAGCCTCGCCACGTACCGGTATCGAGCCGCGCCGAAGCCATGCTCAAGGGGGAGCGTTTCTGGGGGATGGACTTCGAGGCACAGGCGCTGGCCGAAGCCCCGAACCTGCGCCCCGTCGGTCACGGTGTGATCGCGGCAGCAACAGAGCCGAGACAGACCTTCCTGCGCAGCGCCGCCAAGCAGGTTCTTGCCGCACCTTCGACGCTCGCACTCTGGCAGGCAATGCGGGCAACACCGCAATTGAGCGCAGACGACCGACTTGCCGAGCGCAAGGACCGCTTTCAGGAAGCACTGGCGGCCGTACGGCGCGCGTACTTCTGATGATCCGGCCACGGCCTTGGCGCGTCAGCGCTGATGCGCCGAACCTGATCGCCCATTCGACCAGGATCGAACGTCGACTGCCGCCGGCCCCCGTCCGGATGGGCACGCCATGATGAGGATCCGAGGGCCGTCTTGTTGCCAAGCCGCGATGGCATAAGCCCTTGGTTTCGATCGTAAAAATGAAACTGGCCAAAGATCGGCACTCGGGCTCGGTCGTATCCATCCGTTCAGGGATCGGATGCCGCAGGCACACTCAACAGAAGCGACCTGTTATGAGGGGCCAGCCCCGTCGAAAATCAGTTACGGGCGCGGAACTAATGTCCGGCCGGGCTGTTCAGTTGTAACTTTGATACGACGCTGACGTATCCGGCCCGCCGGGTCCGCGGCGACAAGTGAGGAGCTCTCATCATGAAAATCTCGTCCAGCTTCCGTGCAGTCGCGGTCACCGTTATCGCCGCGGCGGGAATCAGCATTGCCAGTGTTGCGCACGCCGATACCGGCCAGATCCGCTTCGCCATCTACAAGGCCGCTTTCTTCGTGGGTGGCGCCGGAGGCGAGGGCACGCTAACCTTCCATGGTCGCCGTTATCCGATCACGGTTGGCGGCATCTCGGGCGGCCTCGCCTTTGGGGCTTCTAAGACCTATTTCCAAGGTACCGTGCGCCACATTCGCCGCGCCCAAGATGTGACGGGAGTTTACGCTGCGGCGGGCGGTGGCGGTGCGGTCGGCAAAGGGGCCCAGGTGATCGTCATGACCAACGACAAGGGCGCCGAACTTGAACTCTCAGGCAAGCAGGTCGGCCTTCAAGTCAACGCCGATGTCAGCGGGATGACCATCACCATGAAGTAGGGGGCGTCACCCGTTCGCCAGTCGCTGGATAGGCAGGAGTGAAAACTCAGCGATTGGACGCTTGACCGTCCGCAGTTGCGGGAAGGAGATAACGCAGCCCTCCGGCGCCACCGAGAGCGGCCGGAGCATCCGAGCGAGGTTGTCTGAAGCGTTCGGTTTTGTCGGCAAGAATGCCGGCCGTGACGGCGGGAACGGCATCGGGTTGCCGTAGAAGATAGCCTATTGCGGCAACCGCGCCGCGTTCTCTCTTCAAATCGAGAAAGTGCCGGTGCTGATAACGGCTCCTGACGTGCCGCTCGTGTCTTCGGATCGCGGCCTCAGCCGCACTCTCCAGCCTGTTCGCCGCGAGGATAATCCGGTCGGCCTCGTAGAGCCGTTTGAGATCCTCGGTACGGTGGCTACCGCTCAAGGAATTGCTGCGCACGATTGCCGCGTAGCCGCAACTGCGAATGACCTTGTAGCGCGCGCCCTTGGCCAAAGCGCTAAGATAGAGATCGTAATCTTCGCCCAGCCGAAGCGTTTCCTGGTAGCGGATGGAGTGACGATCCAGGAAGTCGCGGCGCATCAACGGCTTCAAGAACCCGACCTCCCCGCGCTTCACGCCGCGCCGGGAGATGTTGCCGTCAACGAAGTCGATAAGGCCAAGCAGGCGGGGCTGCGGTTGAAAATTGTCGATCTTCCGGGCGACGTCGGTCGCTGCGGCCTCGTCGATGAAAGCGATGTTGTCGGCAATAAAGTCCCAATCATCCTCCGCGAGCAACCGGCCGAGGCGACCCGGCAGGAAGAAATCGTCGGCGTCGAGGATGGCAAGCACCGGTGAACGACTGATCGAAATGGCATGGTTGCGGGCGGCTGACGGTCCACGATTGCTTTCGAAGCGCACGATCGTCAGGCGCCCGCTCAGGTCGTCGGCCAAGCGGGCAGCCGCCTCGGTTTCATCCGACGATCCGTCGTCGATAACCACCACTTCGGCGCTTTCCGGCTCGGCCAAGGCCGATGCAACGGCTCGGGCGATGGTCGCCTCGGCATTCTTTGCGGCGATGATGACGCAGACGTCCGTGGTCATGAGGGCCTCCAGCATCGTGTCTTACAGGCAGCGCACTGGTCTTTGCGTTCGCTGCGGCACTTCCGTTCGGCGTGGCCCGCTTTCTGGGTCAAGTCGGCCACGTGACGTCGCCGACGATGGCGACGGCCGAACCATGCAGGGCGATCGTGTCGCAAACGCGTCAAAGATATGATTTTCTGGTGGATCGTTGCCGTCAGCCGACCGCAAGCCCGGCCGGGGTCACCGATTGAAATGCCCGGGGCGATCAAGGCCGCTCGGCGGCGCCTTGGCGGCTGACTTCTCGTCGCCAGCCAATTGCGTCAACGCGGCGGCCTGTCTTTCCTTTTCCCGCGCCTTCTTCCACACGAGGTAAAGCACGGCCAGGAAATAGCCGACCTGCATCAGAACGGCGCATATGACGGTCTGGAGAAGTGTCGACGCCAATGAACCGTTTAGGAAATAGGTAACGATCGCAAATACGGCGAGGGCGCCGAGCATGCTCGCAAGAACGCGCGGTGCGTACATAGCGCTACCTCGCACTCGGTAATGTCGACGATGTGGTCATCGGAGTTCGGCCTTTCCTCCTCAGAGTTCCAATATATTGGCAGCGCCCTTTCGCTTCAACCGCCAAAAGCCCGCGTCCTGCCGCCACTCTGCCTCCAAAGTCTTTATGTCGCGTTTAGAACACCAGGCATACGAATCAAATTGGCCGTTTTTCGATCCCGCGTCGGTCCGGCCTTTGTGACTCCATGGCAATCCTAAGGCAATTCCTCCACCATCCGGCGTTTTGTCAGGCCCGCACCGCCCCCTGGTTGCTGTTTGCGTAACGATTGACATCACCTTTTGTTACAAAATTAACTTTTGGTGTCCCGCTGCGCGTGCGGTGCAAAACCCTGTTGCAACGCAGCATTCGGTCGGAAAGACTGACGCCTGTCAATTTTCATCGAGGCTAAAACACGTGATTGCAGATGAAAGCAAACATAACAGATACCAAGATATATTGGCTTTATCGCAACACAATTGCGCGCCTTGAATACAATACACGAAAGCGCCGAACGTAAGACTTCATCGTCTGACAATATATCGCCTTGCCGGATGGAAATATTATATATTCGAAATCAGTGATATTCGTCGTTTGGGCGCCTTTCGGGTACCCGCCATTATTTTGCCTTCAAAAGACAAATTCTCACCACACACTCTTCCTTGAATAATGAGTGCTCCCTTTCGGGGGACCGACCATTCGCCAACGTAAATGGAGTCATCTCTATGAAGTCTGCGACTCGATCGGCCAATTCGCCGTTTTTCAGTGCCGCAGAGACTGCGGCGCTCAAGCCCGTGGGTGGTATTTCGAAGCGTGGCTTCGATATTTTTGCCGCTTCACTGGCGCTCGTCTTTCTGAGCCCGCTCTTTTTGATGCTGGTTGCGCTCGTCAAGTTCTCTGACGGCGGCAGCGTCTTCTATGGCCATCGCCGTATCGGTCACAACGGGAAGCCTTTCCGTTGTCTGAAGTTCCGCACGATGCGGGCGGACGGCGACCGGATTCTGCAAGAGTATCTTAGAAACAATCCAGCCGCTTACGAGGAGTGGCGTGCGACACGCAAACTGCAGGATGACCCCCGGGTCACCGTCGTCGGCAGCGTGCTGCGCAAGCTGAGCCTCGACGAACTGCCACAGCTCATCAACATCCTGCGCGGTGAAATGAGCATCGTCGGCCCCCGGCCGGTGGTGCAGGATGAGCTGGAGCTCTATGACAGTGCTGCCGTCTACTACCTGCAATCGCGTCCCGGTCTGACCGGCCTGTGGCAGATCAGCGGGCGCAACGACGTATCCTACGCGGCTCGCGTCGCGTTCGATACCCACTATGTCCAGAACTGGTCCTTGCTCAGCGACTTCTCCATCGTCGTGAAGACCATTCCAGCCGTTTGCTTCTCGCGCGGCAGCTACTGACGATCAGCGCTTTGACTCCCGCCCGACCAACACGGTCGGCCGCGGGATCGGCGTCTTTTAACGGGAAGCTCATATGAACAAGCATGCTCCGTCAGGGAAGTCTCGGATTTCCCGCAAGGTGTCTCGTTTCCTTCACCACACCGTCCTGGCCGGCGCTTTGGTCCTCGGGGCCGCTCAGGTCCGAGCCGAGGACTATCAACTTGGTACCATGGACAAGCTCAAAATCCGCGTAGCCGAGTGGCAGACCGCTGAAGGCGCTGTGCGCGATTGGTCGGTCATCACCGGTGAATATACCGTCGGGCCGTCCGGTGCACTGTCGTTGCCGTTCATCGGCGATCTGCCGGCGGCCGGCAAGACGACCGCCGAGGTCGGTGAAGCGATCGGCGAGAAAATGCAGACCCTGTTTGGTCTGCGCGATCGCCCGTCCGCCTCCGTCGAACTCGCACAATACCGCCCGCTCTATCTATCGGGCGAAGTCGAAAAGCCAGGCGAATATCCCTACGCACCCAATCTGACGGTGCTGAAAGCGATAAGCCTCGGCGGCGGATTGCGTCGCTCCGAAAGCGGCCAACGTTTCGCCCGCGACTACATCAACGCTCATGGCGAATCGAGCGTGCAGACAGCGGAACGCAACAGGCTGCTGATCCGCCGCGCCCGGCTTCAGGCGGAGATTGCCGACAAGCAGGACATCGAGTTGCCGAAGGACCTCCAGGGCGTACCGGGCATCGACAAGCTTCTTGCGAACGAGACGGCTCTGATGGCCTCGCGCGACCGGAAGCAGAAGCTGCAATTGAAATCACTCGCCGACCTGAAGTCATTGCTGGAAAGCGAAATCCAGTCGCTGACAAAGAAGTCGGAAACTCAAAACCGCCAGATGGAGCTGGTGGTGGAAGATCGCGAGAAGGTCGAGAGCCTGGCCGAAAAGGGGCTGGCGCTCAGCCAGCGCAAGCTGTCGCTGGAGCAGCGGGTGGCAGAACTGCAGGCGGCCCTGCTCGACATCGACACGGCCTCGCTCAAGGCGAAGCAGGATGCCAGCAAGGCGGCACAGGACGAGACCAATCTTCGCAACGACTGGGACGCGCAGTTGGCGCAGGATCTCCAGAATACCGAAGCCGAGCTCGAAACGCTGCAGCTCAAGCTCGGCACCAGCCGCGACCTGATGGCCGAAGCACTGTTGCAGTCGGCAGAAGCGGCCCGATCGAAGGACAATACGGAAGATGCCGTCATCGGCTATTCGATCATCCGCGAGCGTGACGGCAAGCCGACCGAGATCCCTGCCGATGAAAACACCGCGGTGTTGCCCGGTGACGTGATCAAGGTTCAAGCAAACCTCGCGACACAGTAGGATCGGCCGTGAGAATTGCGAAGTCGAGCTTGATATCGCCTGACCGCAACGGCGCCTATGGCACCGTTGCGGTCGCGCTGTCGTTTTTCGTCTTCGCCTATTCGTCACGCTTCGGGCAGGCGTCGATCCTGCTCTATTACGGGCTTTGGCTGCCGCTGGTGCTTGTCGATTACCGTCGCGTGCTCGGCAACTACGGCAGGCGTCTCTGGATCCTCGGCTTTGCCGTCTTTGCCTGCCTGTCGGTCTTCTGGTCGGCAGCTCCTGCGATGACGGCACGCACAGGCATCCAATATCTCTCGCATGTCGTCTGCGCGCTGATCGCCATGCGGCTCATCGACATCAGAACGCTGACGCGCGGCGCGATTGCGGGGACGGGGATCGTACTCGTCTATTCGCTGCTTTTTGGCGTCTACCACCTGGACCCGCTCGACGGCACATACAGCTTCGTCGGCGCTTTCGCTTCGAAGAACCAGTTGGGCTTCTACGCCTCGCTCGGCATCTATTTCGCTTTCATTGCGCCTGTCGCCCTTGGGGAGCGACGCCTGTGGCTCTTCGCATCCGCCGCAGTCGGACTGCTCGCGGCCTATTCGTTGCTCGCTTCGCAATCGGCCACGTCCGTCTTGACCACCGCCGTGATTATCGGGCTCTGGCTTGGCATGCGCGTCGTCGGGTTGCTCTCGCCCGGCCACCGCAAGGGTCTGTTTCTTGCGGCCGTCATCTGCAGCGCGCTGGTTGCTGTCGCGGGCATCTACGGCGGCGGCGTCGATCTGGTGCTCGGCCTCTTCGGCAAGGATTCGACGCTGACCGGGCGCACCTATCTGTGGCAGCAGGGCATTGCAGCAGCCATGGCCTCGCCTTTGGTGGGCGTTGGCTACCAGGCCTATTGGGTACAGGGCTTCTCGGAGGCAGAGCGCCTTTGGGAGGAGTTCTACATCGCGACGCGCGCGGGCTTCCACTTCCACAACACCTTCATCGAGGCGATCGTGGAAACCGGTGCCATCGGGCTTGTCCTCTTGTCGGGCATTCTGCTGACGACTGTCTTCGGCCACATCAAGCGCCTCTTGACGCTAGACCAGGATACCCAGTCCTCGGTGCTCTTCGGCGTCGCCATGTTGCTGCTGGTTCGCTCGTTCGTCGAGATCGACATCATGAACCCCTATCACGTCGGCTCGTTCCTGCTCTATTTCGCCGCCGGCAAACTGACCCTGCCGCTCACCCGGCCCGAATTGCGCCCGGCTGAGATCCGCAGCGCGCGGATCGCACCGCATGGCATGCCGCAGTTGAGGTACTGATGGATCGGACCACGGGGGGCGTGAAGGCCACAATCTACGGCATCCAGTATCTGCGCGCTTTTGCGGCGCTCGGCGTCGTCGTCTTTCATGCGGCCGAGCGCACGGGGCATCATTTCGCGATCGGCGCTGCCGGCGTCGATATCTTCTTCGTCATCAGCGGCTTCATCATGTGGGTGATCAGCGAGCGCCGGCCGATGTCGCCGTTCTCCTTCCTGCGAGACCGCGTGCAAAGGATCGCGCCGGTCTATTGGCTGGCGACGATGGTGATGGTCCTTGGCGGCCTTGCCGGACTTTTTCCCAATCTGGTGCTCAGCCCCGCTCACGTGATGGCGTCGCTGCTGTTCGTCCCGATGCCATCCCCAAGCACCGGCGAGGTCTGGCCAGTTCTCGTCCAGGGGTGGACGCTGAACTACGAGATGTTCTTCTACGCCCTCTTCGCCCTGACCCTGCTTGTGCCGCGGTCGCGGCGACTGCTGGCGATCACCGCCTGCTTCCTGCTGCTGGTGGGCCTGGGCTATGCCATCGACAGCGACAACGCGTTGTTCGTCGCCTACACGCGGCCGATCATTCTCGAATTCGTGGCCGGCATGATCATAGCCGAGCTTTGGCTGCGGGGTAGGGTACGGGGAAGCAATGTCGGATGGGCTTTCGTCGCAACCGCTATTTCGGGTTTTTCGGCGCTAGCCGTGTTTCGTCTGCCCTTCGACGAATTCGTCCTTGGCCCCTTGGCCGTCATGCTCGTCGTCGGCACATTGGCGCTTGAGGACCGTGGCTGGTTTCGCGGGCGCGGGATGCCGATGCTTCTCGGCGACGCGTCCTATTCCATCTATCTCTGGCATACCTTCGCCATATCGGTTGTGGTGAAGGTCTGTGCCCGGGCAGGTGTGGACCTGCCGCTATCGGCGTTCCTCGCCGTCCTGGCGGGAACGGCATTGGGCGCCGCTGCCTATATTCTCTTCGAAAAACCGCTGACGCGGCGTTTGCGCTCGCGGATCGTGTCGAAGCCATCGCAGCAGGTGGTGTAGCTTACGGTTCTCGTCGGCGCGGCGCACGAATCGCCGCACCGACGTCAGCACGTCATCAGGCGCCCTGGTTGCGACGCGAATGCCAGTTCCATGCGGTGCGGGTGATGTCCGACAGATCGTATCGCGGGACCCAGCCGAGAATGTCGCGTGCCTTGTCGTTGTTGGCGACCAGTGTCGTGGAATCGCCTTCGCGACGCTCGACCAGATCGATATTGAACGCGCGGCCGGAGACGTCGGCGATCGCCGTCAAAAGCTCCTTGACGGTCGTGCCCGTACCCGTGCCGAGATTGAGTTCGACGCTGTCGCCGCCGGAAAGCAGGTACTCGACGGCGCGCACATGCGCGTCGGCCAGATCGAGCACATGGATATAGTCGCGGACACAGGTGCCATCGCGGGTGTCGTAGTCCGTGCCGAAGATCTTGAAGCTTTGGCGGCGGCCAAGGGCAGCGTCGATCGCAAGCGGGATCGCATGCGTCTCAGGCTCGTGCCACTCGCCGATGCGACCTTCCGGATCGGCGCCGGCGGCGTTGAAGTAGCGCAGGATCACCGAACGAAGGCCCTTGTACTGGCCATAGTCCTTCAGCGCCTGCTCGCACACCCACTTTGTCCGGCCATAGGGGTTGATCGGCGCCTGCCGGTGCTGCTCGTCGATCGGAACGCTTTCCGGCAGGCCATAGGTTGCGCAGGTCGATGAGAAGACGAAGGCTTCGACGCCGGCGGCGAGCGCGGCCGAAAGCAGCGTCAAGGTGCCAATGACGTTGTTGTCGTAGAAGGAGACCGGGTCCTTGACCGATTCACCAACCTCGATCATCGCGGCGAAATGCAGGATCGCGCGCGGCTTGTGACGGGCAAGCACCTCGTCGAGCCGCTGGCGATCGCGGATATCACCCTTTTCGAGAACGCCCCATTTGACGAATTCCTCGTGACCATTCGACAGGTTGTCGTAGACGACCGGTTCGAATCCCTTGTTGGCAAGTTCGAGGCAGGTGTGCGAGCCGATATAGCCGGCACCGCCGACGACGAGGACTTTGTTGCTTTCCATGATGCTTTTCGATCCCTGGGAGGTTCAAAGGAATTGCCGAGATTTTTCAACGGATAATGACAGGCTTGTCAATGCCGGCTGCAATCAAGCACGCGTCCATGTCGCGTGTGTGGCGGGCAGGCTGAGCGGCGGCTTTTCCACAAGGACAAGCCACTCAATGCCATGTCGAGGTCGGCGCGAAAATCCGCTCCGGGGACAATTATCTCAGCCTGGCCCATGAGCGAGATGCTTCTTTCCCATCCGCCAAAACATATAGCATATTAATTTACTAGATTTAATTGATAATGACGCCGACAGTCGTACCATTGCCTTCGGATTTTTGAAGGAAGGCTCTCATGACGACGAAACTGAAACGGCTAGCGCTTACCCTGGCGATGCTTGCAGCAACCAGCCTGGCCCACCCGGGTGCCCGGGCCGAAGGCACGGCGGAGCCGGCCAAGGGCGGAACACTGATCTATCTGGAGCAGCAGGCCCATACCAATCTCTATCCCCCCGCAGGCGGCTTCTATCCGAACGGCGGTATCCTCAATCAGATCACCGACAAGCTGACCTATCAGAACCCGAAGACGCTCGAGATCGAGCCGTGGATTGCCGAATCCTGGACGGTCAACGCGGATGCAACCGAATACACGTTCAAGATCCGCCCCGGCGTCACCTTCTCTGACGGCACGCCGCTTGACGCTGCAGCCGTCGCCAAGAACTACGACGTTTTCGGCCTCGGCAACAGAGCGCTGAAGCACCCGGTTTCCGAGGTCATCAACAACTATGAACGCAGCGAAGTCGTCGACCCGCTGACGGTGAAATTCTACTTCAAGAAGCCGTCACCCGGTTTCCTGCAGGGAACATCGGTGATCGGCTCCGGTCTCGTGGCGGCAAGCACTCTCGCATTGCCCTTCGAAGAACTCGGCGATGCGACCAAGATAATCGGCTCCGGTCCCTTCGTGGTCGAGAGCGAGACGATCGGCAAGGAACTGAAACTCAAGGCCCGCGAGGAGTACAATTGGGGGCCGGTGAAGCTCGAGCACCAGGGGCGAGCCTATCTCGATGGCATCACCTATATCATCACCGGCGAGGACAGTGTCCGCATCGGTGCGCTGCTTGCGGGCCAGGCCGACTTCATCCGCCAGGTCCAGGCCTATGACGAGGGTCAGGTCGAGGCACAGGACTACCAGATCTACGCACCATCGACACGCGGCGTGAACAACAGCGTCGTTTTCCGGCCGGACAATCCACTGGTGGCCGACGTCAAGGTGCGCCAGGCACTGTTGCATGCGACCGACACCAAGGAAATCGTCACGACGCTGTTTTCGGCCAACTATCCGCAGGCGACATCGATCATCGCGTCCTCCGCACTCGGCTACAAGGATATCTCGGCAAAGCTTGCTTTTGATCCCGAGAAAGCCAAGGCGCTGCTTGACGAGGCCGGTTGGTTGGTCGGTTCCAATGGCCTGCGCCAGAAGGACGGCAAGGAACTGGTTCTGACGGCCTATGAATCTCTGCCGCAGCCGCAGAACAAGGAAACGCTGCAACTGGTTGCCCAGCAATGGGGCAAGGTGGGCGTGAAGCTCAACGTGCTTGCCGGCGACAGCGGCAGCAAGACGGTCGACGATCTCGATCCCCTGAAGACGCCGGTCTCGCCGGCCATGGTCGGCCGCGCCGACCCGGATGTGATCAAGAGCCAATACTATCCAAAGAACCGTGACGTGCTGCGCCAGAAGGGCGGTCTCAGCGACAAGGTCCAGAGCTTCGTCGACGACAAGCTGAACGGCCTGCTCGAGGCCCTGGCCTCCGAACCGAACCGCGAAAAGCGCCTGGCGATTGCTGGCGAGATCCAGGACTACGTCGTTGACCAGGCCTATGCGATCCCGATCTTCGAGGAGCCGCAGGCCTATGCCGGTGCACGATATGTCCAGGGCGTCGCCTTCGAGGCCGTCGGTCGCCCAAGCTTCTACAGCACCTGGCTCGCCGAGCACTGATCGAGCCGCGGCCACCGCGCTCGCGGTGGCCGCCACTCCTGAAATCTGCGTGCAGAGGAACGGATCATGTCCGCCTATTTGCTCAATCGTGTTGGCCAGGCGCTGTTCGTCCTGTGGGCCGCCTTCACGATTTCCTTCGTGTTGCTGCAGGCGATGCCCGGCGACGCAATCCTCATCAAGTTCCAGAACCCCGATCTCGGGCTGACCGCTCAACAGGTTGCCGAGATCCGGGCATCCTATGCTGCCGATAGCCCCGTTTTCGTCCAGTACGCACACACGATCGGCAAATTCCTGACCGGCAACTTCGGCTACTCCGTTCAGGCCGGTGTCCCGGTGAGCAGTCTTCTTGCAGCTCATCTGCCGGCGACGTTGAAGCTCGCCACGCTTGGCTTCCTCCTTGCCTCAGTGCTGGCGATCCTCATCGCCTTCCTTTCCAGCCTGACGCCGTTCGCCTCGCTGCGCGGCGCGCTGCAATCGGTTCCTTCACTCTTCATTTCGATCCCCACTTTCTGGCTGGGGATCATGCTGATCCAGATCTTTTCCTTTCGTCTGAAGCTCGTTCCGGTCATCAACCCGGGCCCATGGCAGGAATTGATCCTGCCAGTCATCACGCTGGCGGTGCCCATCTCCGCACCGCTCGCCCAGGTGCTCGTGCGCCACATCGACGACGTGATGACGCGACCCTTCGTCGGCGTTGCGCGCGCCAAAGGCGCCAACCGCCAGTGGATACTCTGGCGGCACGTCGCGAAGAATGCACTCCTCCCGACACTGACCATCGCCGGCGTGCTCTTCGGCGAACTGATCGCCGGAGCCGTCGTGACGGAAACCGTCTTCGGGCTCAACGGCATCGGTGGTTTGACCGAACGCGCCGTCGGCAGCCAGGACGCCGCCGTTCTTCAGGCCATCGTCGTGCTCTCGGCGCTCGCCTTCGTGATCATCAATCTCATCGTGGACCTGCTTTTCCCTGTGCTCGACCCGCGCCTGAGAACAAAAATCGGAGCCGCCGCATGACCACCTTCGATACACTTCACGAGGAGACCGCCGCGGATGCGAGGCGGCAGCGCCAAGGACAGCGCTCTCGCGCGGCCTCGACGCTGCGGCGCGTGCCTCCGGGACTGGCCTTGTCCTGGCTTATCCTGGCGACGGTTTTCCTCTGGGCGGTCGCCCCCTCGCTGTTCACAGGCTACGATCCGCTCGAGGGCGTGGGTGGCGCGCAGTTGAAGCGCCCGACCGCAGAGCATCTGCTGGGGACCGATGCACTTGGGCGCGACCTGTACGCCCGCATCATCCATGGTGCCGTGCATTCGCTGACCGGCGCCTTCGTTGCGGTTGGCCTCGGCCTTATCGTCGGCACCGGGCTCGGCGTCGTCGCCGGCTCCGTCCGGCGTCGTTTTGACGATGCGATCATGCGCCTCGTCGACGTTTTCCTGTCCATTCCGCCACTGCTGCTTTCACTCAGCATCATCATCCTGCTTGGCTTCGGCACGGTGAATGCGGCCATTGCCGTCGGCGTTACCTCGGTCGCCGGTTTCGCCAGATTGGCGCGCGCCGAAGTCGTACGTGTTCGCCGCAGCGACTATGTCGAAGCTGCCTTCGGCAGCGGCGGTACCTTTGTATCGGTGCTTTGGCGGCACATTCTGCCGAACTCGCTGACATCGGTTCTTGCCTTCGCATCGCTGCAATTCGGCTCGGCGGTCCTGCAAATCTCGACCCTCGGCTTTCTCGGCTATGGCGCGCCACCGCCGACGCCCGAATGGGGGCTGCTGATCGCAGAAGGACGCAATTACATCTCGACGGCCTGGTGGCTGACGACGGCTCCCGGCGTCGTGGTCGTTCTCGTCGTATTGGCCGCCAACCGGGTCAGCCAATCCTTTGGAAGGGCCGCAGCATGACCGTAATTCCCAAACAAGTGCCGCCCGTTCTCGAAGTCGAGGGGCTCTGCCTCGCCTATGATGATGGGACTGCGCCGCGCCGCGTCGTCCAAGATGTTTCCTTCCGCATCAATCCTGGCGAAGTCGTTGCTCTTGTCGGTGAATCCGGCTCGGGCAAGACGACCACGGCGCAGTCGATCATCGGTCTGCTCGCCGCCAACGGCCGCGTGGAGCGCGGCAGCATCAAGCTCAACGGGACCGACATTGCCCGGTGGACCGACCGGCAACTGCAGACGGTACGGGGCGCCAGGATCAGCCTGGTGCCGCAGGACCCGGGAAACTCTCTCAATCCGGTCAAGAACATCGGGGCGCAGATCGGCGAGATCTTCCGGATTCACGGGGCGTTGCGCCCGGACGAAATCGACCGCCGCGTCATCTCGCTGCTCGAGCGCGTAGGGCTGAGCGAGCCGGAACTGAGAGCACGGCAGTACCCGCACGAGCTATCGGGCGGCATGCGTCAGCGCGTACTGATCGCGATCGCCATCGCCCTGAAACCGCAATTGATCATCGCCGACGAGCCGACGAGTGCGCTCGACGTCACGGTGCAGAAACGCATTCTCGATCTCATCGATGAATTGCGAGCCGAGTACGGCACCGCCGTGCTCCTCGTGACCCACGATCTCGGCGTGGCGGCCGACCGCGCCGACCGGATCGTCGTCCTCCAGAACGGCCGAATTCAAGAACAGGGCGCGGCCAGCGCCGTTCTTGCGGCTCCGCGCAGCCCTTACACACGAGAACTGCTTGCGGCTGCACCGTCCTTTGCGCGGCCGGTGTCCAGGCCGCAATCGGAAGTGCGTTCAAGCCCACCAGGCGTTGAGGACGATATTGTCGTCGTGGACGGTCTTGTTCGCGAATTTGCCGGCGCGGGCAGCAGCCGGTTTCGCGCAGTCGACGAGCTGAGCTTTCGCGTCCGCCGCGGGTCGACCCATGCGATCGTCGGAGAATCCGGCTCGGGAAAGACGACGACCATCCGCAGTATCGTTGGCTTCGACAAACCGACTGCGGGCCGGATCGTTATCGACGGGACAGATCTCTCGTGCCTTGCTGGAGAGGATCTCCGGCAGTTTCGACGCAGGATCCAGCTCGTCTACCAGAACCCCTACGGATCGCTGGATCCGCGCCAGAGCATCCTGCAAATCGTAACGGAGCCACTGCTCAATTTCGGCAGGCTCAAGCGCGTCGATCGCGAGGCGAAGGCGTGGGCGATCCTCACCCGGGTCGGGTTGCCCGAAGACGTGTTTGCACGGCGACCGCACGCGCTTTCCGGCGGTCAACGTCAGCGGGTCGCGATCGCCAGGGCGCTTGTGCTCGATCCTCAGGTGCTGGTGCTGGACGAGGCCGTGTCCGCACTGGATGTGAGCGTCCAGGCGCGTATTCTCGCGCTGCTCCAGGAACTGCAGAGCGATCTCGGCCTCACCTACGTTTTCGTCTCCCACGACCTCGCCGTCGTGCGCCAGATATCCGACACCGTTTCCGTCCTGAGGGATGGCCGCCTCGTCGACGGTGGCACGGTTTCGGAAGTCTTCGAACACCCCAGAAGCGCGTACACGCGCGAACTGATCAACGCCATTCCCGGGCAAAGCCGCCGGGCCGCTGCCTGAGGCAGCGGGAACGACAGACAGGACAGATCATGACAGAGACGACCCCACGCAAGCGCCTTGGCTTTTTCACGCGCCTGCTCGACGATGTTCCCGCCGGCACACGCTATTATTACGCCAAGGAGCAGATCGTCGCGGCCGAGCGCTTTGGCTTCGATACGGCCTGGGTGGCGCAGCATCACTTTCATGCTGATGAGGGCGGCCTGCCCGCGCCCCTTGTTTTCCTCGCTCATGTGGCTGCCGAGACGACGCGCATCCGCCTTGGCACGGGCGTCATCACCTTGCCGCTCGAAAACCCGATCCGGGTGGCGGAAGACGCAGCGGTTTTCGATCTGCTCTCCGGCGGCCGGCTGGAGGTCGGCTTCGGCACAGGCGGAACGCCATCATCCTTCACTCCCTTCGGCCTTGAAAGCGCGGAGCGTGGTGTGGTCTTTGGCCGGCATCTGCAAACCGTGCTCGATGCCTGGGCCGGCCGAGCGCTCGCCGGCGGCGATCGTCTCTATCCCGCGGCACCGCAACTGCTCGATCGTATCTGGCAGGCAAGCTTCTCGGTCGCCGGCGGTGAGCGCGCCGGTCGCGCTGGCGACGGCCTGATGCTTTCACGCACGCAGCCGCGACCGCACGACAACCCGAGTGCCACATTGGCGGAACTGCAGAACCCGATCATTGACGCCTATCTGCATGCGCTTCCCGCCGGTCGCGCGCCGCGCATTCTCGGTTCCCGCAGCCTTTTTGTCGCCGATAGCCGCGCCGAAGCACTGCGGCTGGCGGAGATCGGACTGAACCGCGGTGCAGAACGCCTGATTGCCGCCGGCCACAAGGTTGCCGGCAACTCCCTTGCCGATCTGATCGCCGCCTTCGACGTACATGTCGGATCGGTGGACGATGTCATCGAAAGCCTCAGCCGCGACGAAACCCTGGAGCGCGTGACCGACCTCGTGTTCCAGGTTCACTCGGTCGATCCACCGCACCCGTTGATCCTGCGCTCGATCGAACTGATCGCGACGAAGGTTGCACCGGCGCTCGGGTGGTCGCCGCAGGAGAAGTTCCATGCGCGCCGTTTCGGGGCCGTCGGTTGAGACCAAACGCCGATTTCACCCTTAGAGGAGACCAAGCATGACCCAAGTGTCACCAGACGTCATCGATCTGCTCGCCGGCATCACGCCGGGATCGAGCCTCGACCGCATCCGCGCCCAACGGCCAGAAACGCGAGAACAGGCGCAGCAAAGCTATCTCGCGCTGTTTCGACCCAAGGCATTTGGCGAGGTCTCCCTGGCGGAGCGGCAGGTGATTGCGAGCTTCATCGCCGGACTTCACCGTCAGCCGGATATCTATGAATTCTACGTCAATCCGCTCGAGGAAAGCGGTATCGACCGCTGGCTTGTCGAGGTCTTGAAGGCAGAGATCGGGGCGGGGCGGGCGATAGGCCCCTACGGCGATTATCCCGCGGGTCCGTTGAGCGTCGAAAACAGGGCTGGGCTGCTTTACCGCGTCACGGACACAAACCGCGACGTGCTCGGCGAAAGGCTCTCAGCCGCGTTGGAGCATGCCCATCTGCTCGTCTTCCGCCCACGCGAGGCCAGCCCGCAAGCGTTGCAGGCGCTGCTCGATGCCGGCTGGACGACGGATGGCATCGTCACGTTGTCGCAACTCATCTCGTTCGTCGCGTTCCAGATTCGCGTGATCGTCGGGCTCAGCCTGCTCTCTGCCGCTTCGAAGCGTGCCGCCGCATAAGTCATCGAGAGGAACCGCAACAATGACGGAACGTGCCATCATCCCAGACGTAGCAAATCCTCCTGTAACCTTCACTCAAGCCGAGATCGGCTGGACACCCTGGCTCCAGCCTTTGGCGGAAGACGATCTGACCGAACGACATCTCCTTGGGCTCGTCGAAGCGGCGCGCGCAAAGTCTCCCTATTTTCGGCTGCTGGTGCGCGATCCGGAGGCGCTGGAGGCACGCACGAAGACGGACAAGGACATCTTCTACAACACCCGCACAGGCCTGCCGCGTGCCGAGCGCGAACTCGCGGCCACGGCTGCCTCGCGCTCGAATGGCTGCATCTTCTGCGCATCCGTCCATTCACGCTTCGCATCTCACCATTCGAAACGAGGCGAGGACGTGCAAAAGCTGCTGGATGAGGGCGTCGGTGCCGAACTTGGCGAACGCTGGAATGCGATCGTTGCCGCCTCAGTCGCGCTGACTGCGACACCGCCGGCCTTCGGCGACGAGCATGTCGCACGACTGACTGCGGCGGGCCTTGATGAGTTGGAAATCGCCGATGTGATCCACGGCGCTGCCTTCTTCAACTGGGCGAACCGTCTGATGCTTTCGCTGGGCGAGCCAACTCCTGCGAACTGATTAGCGTCTGGTCTGCGGGCTCTAGGCTGAGAATAGCTGCCCAGAGGTTAACCCTAACCGACGGCCCTACGCTGGCGAAGTTTTGCAGGGTCAGATCAGACCTGATAGGGCGGCCGCCCAACCATGTAGAGATGGTGGGCGGCCGCGACATGAGGACTTTATTGAGCGGGTGTCGTGGTAGAAGGCTGGGTAGTAGAGGGTTGTGTGGTTGAAGGCGCCGTTGTCGACGGCTCGGTCGTGGAAGGCGTCGCCGTAGACGGCTGGGTCGTGGACGGTTCGGTGGTCGACGGGGCCGTTGTCGAGGGGGTGCCTGTCGACGGTTGAGAGGTCGTCGGCTCAGTCGTGGTCGCCGGCGGTGTCGCAGTCTCCGTGGTCGTTTCCTTCTTCGGCACTAGAAGGACGACGAGGATGATAACCACTACGGCAAGAATTATTCCGAGGACAGTATTTCGGCTCATGCTTCACTCCTCTTGGATGCATCGACTCGGAAATTGTACCACGGCATCCCGAACCGGAGATGAACAGGCTATCAAGGCTTGGGGCTATCGCCGCGACCGGCCACCTTCATTGTGTAATGGAGAAATTTGGCGCATCACCACCTTCGCCGTGCGCTAGGAATTGCACCAGAGCGGAGAGGAGCCGTTCCGCTGTTGCGCGATCGAGCATGACTTCAACGACTTCCTCTTGCTCGGCCACTAACTGAAGACGACCGAGCAGCGGGTCAGTAGAAATCACGCCGATGTCATCACCTTGGTATTCCGCCTCCAATGTCGACCAGTTGCTTTCCATCGCCCCGTCCTCGTTTGTGCATTAGCAGAAGACGATAAACGAGTCCGGTTCGCAAAGCGAAGGAAACCAGCATGCAGGTCCAATCATGCAAGCCCAAGGCGCGAACTCTTTACTTCGTCAAAGCGGTTAGGAAGTCGCGATACATGGGCAGGCCAACCATATCACCAAAGTCGAGGCTGACGCGATTTGCGATCGCATGCCGCGTCGCCTCCGAGGCAACTTTCACATCTGACGCCTGAAAAGGCGTGCCATAACTGAGTCGCCGCGCTATCGGCGACCGGTCGCATGTCTCCGCGGAACGGCGCAGTTCAGCCAGATCTACCGCGTCGTCGGGACGCGCGAATCTGCACTGCGCCTGACGACCTTGCCCTCCTCAGCCTTGTAGAAGAACTGACTTGAGACGAGCCAGCCCTTCAAGGGCCGAAGCGGTGGAATACATGTCAGCAGCATGAACGGGCCGGTGACCAGCAAGTGAACCCAGAGCGGCGCGCTGTACTGAACTTCGAGCCAGACGCCAAGAAGCACGCTTGGCACGCAGGCAAAGCAGATGACGAAGAAGGCAGGCCCGTCGGCTGGGTCGGCGAAGGAATAGTCGAGGCCGCAGACTTCGCATTCCTTGCGCATCTTAAGGAAACCCTCGAAGAGGTGCCCCTGTCCGCAGCGCGGGCAACGGCCGCGCAGGCCGGTCTGCATGGGCGGGATAGGCGGCCAATCGTGATCCGAAGACATCGTCGATCCTTTCAGACGTCTTGTCCGGCGCATTCCTAATGTTGCGCCGATGTTGCCTGGGTATGCGGCCCGCCATTCCAGGCGCCGCCTCAGGTCCAGGGGATTAAGCGCCTGAAAGCATACATTGTCAATTTATTGTATGCATACATTGCTGCGACAATTCCGCCCGCCATTAGGACTCTCGTTAGACCACGAGGCTGGATGCCGCCGGGGATTGGCCGAGGAGATCGGCGATGATCAGCAGACTGCGACGCAGTTCCTCCTGCGTTGCCGGTGCGCCAAGCCCCAGGCGTACGGCCTCCGGGAGCGGTCCGAGGGAAAAGGCGTCGCTCGGTACGACTGCAATTCCCGCAGCCTGCAGCCGCCCGCTGAACTCACCGCGTGTCCACGGTTGCGGCAGGCGCAACCAGACGTGAAAAGCACTTGGATCGGTGACGGCCGTGCCCTTGGGGAGGACGTTTTCGACGATCTGTTGCCGAGCGGCCGTTTCGCGACGGATCGCGGCGAGGACGGCTTCGGCCGTTCCATCCTCAATCCAGCGGGTCGCGATCGCTGCCGTGAGCGGTGAAGCGAGACCGGCAGTCGCCCTGATCGCGCCCTCGATTCGGACCGAGCTGCGGCTGTCCGGAACGGCGAGATAGGCAACGCGGAGCGCTGGCGAAAGGCATTTCGCGAGACCTCCGATGTAGTAGACGAAATCGGGTGCCAGAGCGGCAAGTGCGGGCGGCGGCGCGACGGGCAGGGGGCCGTAGGCATCATCCTCAATGATCGGCACCCCATGCCGTCTGGCGATGGCAACGATCGCTTCACGACGCTCCAGCGGGAGCGTGGCGGTTGTCGGATTGTGAAGTGTCGGATTGCAATAGAGTGCCTTTAATGTTCGCGTTGAACATAGCTCATCAAAGGCTTCTGGTATAAGGCCTTTCTCGTCGATGGCGATCCCCAGCAGCGTTAGGCCGAGATGGGCGGCCAAGGCCCGGAGGCCGGGGTAGGCAATGGCCTCGGCACATATGGTGTCGCCTGGCTTTGCCAAGCTGGTGAGCGTTGCAGGCAGCGCGCCTTGTGCACCGGGGCAGATCAGCACGCGCTCGACCGGCACGTCGCCGAGGCGCGGCCTCAGCCAGGCGGCGCCGGCGGCTCTGTTGTGCGCAGTGCCGGCCGGCGCCTGGTAGCGCATCAGGAGGTCGAGTCCGTGCTCGGCCTGAAGTGAGGCCATGTCGTCCCAGAGCTTTGCAGCAAGCGCTTGATCGTCAAACAACGGCGGCAGGTTCATGCTCATGTCGACGATACCGCTCGTCGCCGGACGGGCGTTCGTGGCGCGCCGTGCCTTGACATAGGTGCCCTGGCCCACGCGACCTTCCACCAGGCCACGATGCCTCGCTTCGTTGTAGGCGCGGCTGACGGTGGTAAAATCGATCCCAAGGGCCTCGGCGAGCACGCGTTGCGGCGGCAGGCGGATGCCGTCGACAAGGCGGCCATCAGCGATATCCGCCGCAATTGCATCCGCGATCGCGAGGTAGAGAGGTCCGTCTGCCTTACGAATGGTGGGGCGCCACGAGATCTGCAGGCGTTCGTCGTTCATCACTACCATATCCGGCTACTATTATTGTATGGATATTGCATGTTTTTGCGTGGTGGGCAAGTCTCCCGACCGGCTGCTGAACGAGATAACACGCCAAAGCCCGCCAGCAGGACGCCGAGGACGCGATCCAGAGCCGCAGTCGAAACAGGCGGACACGCAGCCGGCCAGACAACGCTACATTTCTGGGTAGCACGTAGCGCTGGTGCGGTTGCAAAAGTAGTAGCTCGTTAACCAAATTTGTGGTTGAGTGAAGACATCGACTCGCCCATGAAGGGCAAAAATCTCTAATCGACGGCTCTGTAATGTCCAGCATTCATACGAACGCGGCAGCGATGTCTGCCGTCCATATTTTGAGAAATACCGCTGTAACGCTTGCTACCACTCATGATGAAGTGAGTTCCGGCCTTCGTATACAAACCGCGGCGGATGACGCTGCGTACTGGTCGATCTCCACGACGATGCGTTCAGATCGCAAGGCGATCTCGGCCGTTGCCGACGCTCTCGGTCTGGGGGCAGCGAAGGTCGGCGTCGCCTACGAGGGGACCGAATCGATCGTTGAGATTTTGACTGCATTCAAGACAAGGGTCATCGCCGCAAAAGAGCCTGGCGTTGACAAAGCCAAGATCCAGAAGGAACTCGGCCAACTCAATGCTCAAGCGGAGAGCGTCATTGCCTCGTCCAGCTTCAACGGCGTGAACTGGCTACGCACAGGCGCCTCGACCCACCTCATGCAAACCGCTGAATTGACCGCTTCGATCGTCTCGTCGTTCGTCAGAGCGGCGGACGGATCGGTGGCAGTGAACACGACGGATCTCAATCTCAAGCTGACGAGCATGCTCAATGCTGGTGGCGGCGGCATCTTGCAGAAGGAAATAGGCGGTGTGGGAGACATTGGCGGTTTCCGGAGAACGGGCATCAATTCGACCGCTCATCAGGGTCACGAGAACCATGCCTTCACGGGGCCGGCGACATTCGGGCCGACTGACTATATCGAGTTCGATCTTACGGTCGATGCGGGTACGCACTCCGCAGGCCAGGTTTTTGCGGGCTTGCGGATTGACAAAGCCGTGATCGACGCGGCGCTCGCCACAACCGACGGCAAAATCAACACGGCGTCTCAACTGCGTGCTGTCCTGCAGCGAGTCTTTCAGGACAACTCGGTTCCCGCTACCGCCTATGAAACATTGTTCAGCGGATCCCCCTCATCGAGTCAATTCGAGATCGGCTCGCTCGAGACGTCCGGGGAACCAGGCTCCAGCATCGATATTTCCAACGTGGTGTCCGACTTCAACGGTGTTCACCCCGCAGGGTTTGCGCTGGGCCTGGAGGACGCACCAATAAACAATCACGATAATATGTATCCCCAGGCGAGCATCGGGTTTACCAAACCGTTTACGGTCTCGCCAACGGCGGCAATCTATTTTGATGTCAAGGTCGGCCCCGGCGCTTTACAGACCTACACGATAGATCGGGCGACGGTCGATGCCGCACTCGGCACAAGCGACGGCACGGTCGGCGACGCAACCGCGCTTGCGACGGTTATCGCATTTGCCTCGGCAGGAAGCGGGCTGGCCGTCACAGCGTCCGGCACGTCTCTCACGTTTTCCGCGGATCAGGCAATCTACCCCGAGGCTGGTAATCGCGCTGCGAGGGTCACGGTCGAAAACGTACGATCTACGCCACGCTGGACGCTCGACTTCGACCTTGCCGAGATTGACGTAACCGGCGCGGACTTTACTCTCGACGAATACATCGAGGGTATCGAATACATGTTGAAGGGCGCGATTTCGAGTGCGAGCTTGCTTGGCTCTCTGCAAATGCGCATCGACCTGCAATCCGACTTCACCAGTACTCTGATGGAGAGCATCGAAAAGGGCATCGGGCGCCTCGTCGACGCAGATATGAATGAAGCATCGGCTCGCCTCAAAGCCGCTCAAGCACAGCAGCAACTAGCAATACAGTCCCTGCAGATTGCCAATACAAACGCCGCTGGTGTGCTCTCATTGTTCCGATAGATTGGGGTACCGTTTCAGGCCGCACGCTCGGGCGACGCTCCCACAGTTTCGAGTACGTCTACATCAGCCTTCGGGCCGCCATTGCCGCCGAGCCTCCGTACGCCAAATTCCCTGACTGGCTGTTGGCGATTGTCATCTGAAACCAAGCCGTTTTCATTTCTGTTATTTGCATAAAGGGCAGCAACGTCATACGTTTGCCAGCGAAGCATGCACAACTGGCGATCCGATCGTCCGAAGGGTGTGTGTGCCATCTGAAATACAATCGATTCGACCCCGCGGGTCCCCGGAGCGGCGCCATGACTATCCTCAAAACCGATCTCGACCACGGGTGCCGCGCGGAGCGCCGAACCATGGGGCCGCGCCTGGACGCGCTGAAAATCGCGGCGCGCGCAGTGAAAAACCTGCTGGCACCGGCGATGACCGCCTGCCTTGTTACCCTTGCGGCGCCGGCCGTGGGCCACGCCGCCAGTTGCAAGGACGCGGCAGCACCCGGAGCGGACTGGACCGATTGCAACAAGAAGGCGCTCATGCTTGGCGGGAGCGATCTGCAAGGCGCCAATCTGGTCAATACGGATTTCACCCTGACCGATCTGCGCGCTGCCAATCTGACAGGCGCCAATCTGGAAAAGGCAACGCTGGTGCGCTCATCGGTAGCGGGCGCTCTGGCCGAGGGCGCGAATTTTTCGAGGATCGAAGCCTATCGCTGCAATTTCGCGGGTATCGCCGCTGAAAAAGCGTCCTTCGTCAATTCAGAACTGCAGCGTGCCAATTTCACCGGCGCTCGGCTGACGGGAGCGAGTTTCGAGAAAGCCGAACTCGGGCGCGCCAATTTCGATAAGGCGGAACTGACCGGAACCCGTTTCACACACGCCAACCTGTCGCGCGCCACCTTTACCAACTCGAGCTTTAAAGGCCCGCTCGACTTTCATGGCGCCTTCATGTTCCTGACGCGCATCGAGGGCGTAAACCTCTCCGAGGCGACCGGACTTGAACAGGAGCAGATCGACCTGACCTGTGGCGACAGCTCGACCAAGTTGCCGCCCGGCTTGAGCACGCCGGCGGCCTGGCCCTGCGCTTCCGACTAGGGATACTTCGCTATCCTCCGAACACTGGCGTGGTTGCAGCGACCATCCGCAGACGAGCCACGGCATCTCGATCTGGCGTACGGGAGGCCAGCCCTTTTTGTGCCAGATCCCGACGTGGAAGACCGTGGCTGATTCATCAATGCTTGGGGCGGCAGTGCTTATGGCGCAGATGGCGGGTACGGATACTGCCGAAATGTTGGATGTAACAAGCGGCGAATCTGATCGCGGAATTCGGGATAGTACGGAAATATGGCCTTTTAGGATTGCCTTCCGCGGCTCGGCTAAATCGACAACCCGACGAGTTTGGCGCGACCCTCGATCAAGTCCGCAAAGTGATTTGCGGAATTCCAAAGAAACATTCAGCCGGATGTTGGCGCGGGTTGTAGGGTATACCCGAACGACTTTGCTCTTCGCTCGAGATTGGTGAGGACGCGTCGACGGTAATTCTCCTCGTAGCGGGAGGGTCCCGGATCGCTGTATTCCATACCGTGCCGCAGGGTATTGTAGAACAAGACGGCGATTTTGCGGGCCGTGGCAGTGACCGCCTTGGCCTTACCGACGCGAGCCGACAGACGCCGATAGAATGCCCCCAACGTGCGCCCAACCGCAACCGCGGCAGGTCGCAGTAGCGCCGCGGCCCGGCTATCAGATCGTCGGGTCCGTGATGACAACACTTTGCCGCCGGAGATTTTGTTGCTTGGTGAGAGGCACAGCCAGGAGGTGAAGTGCTTGGCACTCGGCCAGGCCGAGAGGTTGGTCCCGCACTCTCCGACCAATTTGAGCGTCAGATAAGGTCCCGAGCCCGTGAATCTGGGTGACATCGCAGCCGAGCAAGCCGTACAGGGCGGCGCGAACGTCGAAGGCTGGGTCATTGGATTGCTTCTGCGTTGTCCGTCCGGTCTGCGGTTTGCCTACAGCGGTGGACGAGGCCCTCCGCAGCCGTTTCAACGCAGCCTCGATGCGCGCGTCGCAGAGCGCCACTTTGGCTTGGTAGACGTCGTAGAACTCCAGGGCCTGGGTCAGGGCAAAGATGTGCTCTTCGCGATCATTGCCGACGAGCGCTTGACGGATCGTCTCTGCGGACGCATGGCAGCGTGGGTCACGGTAGGACGCCAGAACCATCGGATCGCGCTCACCGGCGACAATCGCACTATTTACGGTTTCCCCGGACCGCTAATGACACTTTCACCGGATTCCTATTGACACTTTCCCCGGACCGCTATCGACACTTTCACCGCAACTCTATTACAACTTTCCCCATATCGCCTTGCTGAGAAAATGAAGTGACAAGCCAGGCGCTGGCATTCTTCGGGCAGCAGGCCGCCAAAAAATGGTCTGCATTCACGACGGGAAAAACGTGCCGGGCGCTTCGGGAGGGAGGCTGAAAGCGGAAGTGTGCTTTCATCGTCAAGCCAAGCTTCAGCGTAGGCGAAGCCGATATCGCCGTGCCGATCCTGGGTGAATTGCCCGGCTTCGACTATCCCACCAGACGTTGAGAACCCTTGCCGTCATTGTCTGCGTTCACCAGGAGCCAGAATATCGACCGAACAGCCGAGCGTTTGCAGAACCTGCAACACTTTTCCTATCTGAGCTGTCGGCTTGCCGGCCTCGAGATCGACAATGAACCGGAGCCCGACGCCAGCAACCCCGGCAAGTTCATCCTGCCGCAACTTTTGCTCCTTGCGTGCACTTCGGACCAAGGTGCCGATATCAGATGGAGTTTTAACGCGCTTTGCCATCATTATTTTCCCGCTCGGGAAAATAGCAAAATATTGGGTGGTCCGTCGAGAATAATATTCCCGATCGGGAAAAATAACGCGGACAGGGATATCTTCCGCAGATAACTTCCCGATCGGCGAATTTTATAGGAGATTGTCTCGACCCGGCCAATCGTTTGATGCGCATAAGCGAATGGAGAGGATTGAACCAGTCTTTGATGCCTCTTTGATACCGAAGGGATTGAGAACTACAAGCTGGCGACCGAGCGATCGGCGACAGCTGTGGATCACGGCACGTTTCGCCCTTGATGTCGAGGGCGGCGACCGGTCCGTCAAGGTCAATGACTTCTCCGGCTTCGGCAGGCCCTTGCCGGACGACAGGATTGATCGTAAGTCTATCTGAGGTGCCGCCTTGCGGCGATGGCCAGGCATTGCTTGAAAGCCTCGAGATCGGTAAGGCGATCGGCCTCCGGTACTTCCCGCTTGATCAGCACTCCCTCCCGGCGAAGGATGCCGCCGTCCAGCATGAGATTGTCGGCCATGTCGAAATCTTCGATGCTGAGGCCGTCGGAGCCGGCCATGCGTCCGTCAGGGCGCAGCGCAGCGTTACCCTGGTAATGATCGTTCAAGATACGTTCGTAGTAGCTGCGCGAAGTGTTGGTATAGGCGTAGACATGCTTGCCACGGCCACACATGAAGCCGAGCTCGAACACCGTGCCGACATCGGCACTGATGCCGCGAAACGGTGTAAGGTTGGCGATGATCATTTCGGATGCCAGCATCATGCCCTCATCGACGGCATAGATCGCCAGACCGCGTTCATGCTTGGTGGGGGCCGGTGGGATTTCAAGGTCGCCCGGCACCAGAGGCGTGAAGCCGGCCGCACGCGCCAGCGCCGCTTTCTCCTTCTGGACCTCGACCGCTTTGGACAGAAAAACTTCCGGGCCAGCGAGATAGACTTTCACGCGCAAACCTCCTCACGTCTCAGGCGGCCAATCTAGGGGAGCAACGCCGCCGCGCCTAGCTGCAGTCCAAAGCGAGCGTGCTTACCCACGGATTTCTCGCCTTTTGTCGAACTGGAGCGGACGCGAACGCTGTGTCCGACCGCCATGGACAGAGGCATTGGCCATCCGCTATGTGTCGCAACCGGTCACAACTCGACGATTGAGGCGCGCCCCATGTCTTTGCAGGATTTGACAACCTATGTCGGCGTTGCCCACCCTTGGATGTGCGACACGATGGGGCACATGAACGTGCGCCATTATGCGGCGATGTTCGACGACGCGAGTTTTCAGCTTCTTGGCCATATCGCCGGCACCGAAACAGAAGCAGACTCGGGCAGGGGGTGGGCGGATGTGCGCTCCGAGGTGGAATACAAGCACGAAACAAAGGCTGGCGCGCTGATCACCATCCGCTCGCGCGTCATCAAGCTCGGCCGCTCGTCGGTCACTTTCGAGCAGATCATGTCCGGTACGCTTGACGGCGTGGTACACGCCATCAACAGGACCACGACCGTACGCTTCGATCTTCAGGCGCGCGCGGCGGTCGTGCTCGAAGCGGACGCGCGGGAACGGGCGGAAGCGCTGGTGTCAAATGAGCCGGCGCGGCTTCGCGATCAATCGACGTAGACGCGTTCTTCAACCGGCGTTTCGGCAATCAGCGTCTGCAAGCCGCCGATCAAAGCCCTCTCGGCCCGGTTGATCGCTTTCTCCGGGTTCGTCAGCATGAAAATATCGATGGCGGGCGGATTGTCGTAGGGCGGCAGGCGCCAGAGAAGCCCGTCTGTTACATCGCGGCGGGCGACATGCAGTGGCAGTGAGCCGACGCCGAGACCGGCAAGTGTCATCCGCCGCACCTCCTCGAGGCTTGAGGAGACGCCAACGACATTGGCGTTGAGCTTGGCTTCGCTGCGAAGCAGCGCCACAGGCCGGAGCGCGTCGGCGATATGGTCGGTATGGAAGGAAACCGACGTCTCCCCCTTGAGGTCGGCGAGCTTCAACCCCTCCCGACCGAACAGCCGGTGGTGCGGACCACAGAAGAAGCCGAAAAACTCCCTGAAGACCATGAGATAGTCGAGCGCCGGATCCCGGACGCTGACGAGGCAAAGACCGAAGGAAGCACGCTTCTCTCGGACCTGGCGCGTGACCTCACCGCTCGGCCCGACATTGATCGTCAGCGTCGCACGCGGATAGCTGCGATGGAACTCCATCAGCGCCCGGTCGAAGATCGGCGTGACCACATGGCTCGCAACGGCAATCGTGACGTGGCCGGTGACGTCGTCGCTGACGCCGCGCACGAGTTGCGGCAGTTGCGAGATCGTGCCGAAGACCTCGACGCTCTGTTCGTAGAGCAACTGTCCCACTTCGGTGAGCTCAAAGCGCGTCGCATCCCGCTCGACCAGACGTCGCCCGACGCGGTCTTCAAGCCGCCGAAGTGCATTGCTCACACTCGGCTGCTTGAGGTTCAGCCGCTCGGCCGCACGTGTGATGCTTTTGACCTCGGCGATCACCACGAAGGTGCGCAAAAGGTTCCAGTCGAGCTCCCAGACGAGCCGATCCAACCGCGGTGAAGTCATTCTTCAGATCTATGCCTTCTATTTCCATTATCTATTTGCGCAATGCTGAAGCAGAAGCAATCATGAAATTCGGAAGGCGCCTCCGTGCCGGGCCCCAAGCGCACCAGAAGGCGCATTCACCCAGAGGAACAAGGAACAATTTATGAAGAGCCTATTCTCCGGCCTGCTGGCCGCGACGCTGACCATCGCTGCAACTTTCTCCGCCGTCTCGGCGAAGGCCGACGACCTCGAGAACGTCAAGGCGGCCGGCGAACTGAAGATCGCCATGTCGGGCCAGTACCCGCCGTTCAATTTCGTCAATGAAGAAAACCAGGTCGTCGGTTTCGACGCTTCAATCGGCCAGGCAATTGCCGAGCGTGTCGGCGTCAAGGGCACGCTGGTCACGACCGCCTGGGACGGCATCATCGCCGGCCTGCTCGCCAACAAATACGATACGATCGTCGGCTCGATGACGATCACCCCGGAGCGGGAGAAGGTCGTCGATTTCGTCGGTCCATATTACCATGCCGGTCGCGCCGTCTTCGTCAGCGAGGCATCCAGTGTTCAAAAGCTCGACGAACTCAAGGGCAAGACGCTTGGCGTGACGCTCGGGGAAACGCATGAGAAGTGGGCACGCGAGCAGGGCGGCTGGGATGTGCGCACCTATAAGGGCCTGCCGGAGCTGCTGATGGAATTGAAGAGCGGTCGTGTCGATGCGATCGTCGTCGACAACATTCCGGTCATGGTCGCCGTCAAGGAAACCGGCGAAAAGGTCCGTCGCCTGGAAACGCCTGACATCGAAGGCGGTAGCGTCGCGATCGGCATTGCCATCCGCAAGAACAATCCGGAGCTGAAGGCGGCGATGCAGAAGGCGCTCGAGGACATGCTGGCAGACGGTTCCTACGAGAAGATCGCCATGGAATGGGTCGGCAGCGATATCCGCTGATCCCCTGAGCTTCCCGTCTCTCCGGCCGCAGCATGAGCCGCGGCCGGAGCTTATGAATTCGCCTTCCGGAGTTTTCCCATGGACGTTTCGCTGGTTGAGCGCGTCTTCCCGTTTTTCGTGGAAGCGGCGTGGATCACGATCGAGATCTCGGTACTTGCGCTTGCGCTCGGGCTGGTGGTGGCGTTCCTGATCGGCGCCGCCAAGATGTCGCGCTCGTTTCTGCTGCGCGCCTTCGGTACCGCCTATGTCAGCCTGTTTCGCGGCACGCCGTGCCTCATCCAGCTCTTCGTGCTTTACTTCGGCGGTCCGCAGATCGGCATCAATCTGGAGCCATTTGCTGCCGGCGTCATTGGCCTTGGTCTCAACATCGGCGCCTACATGGCGGAATCGATCCGCGGCGCGGTGCTCTCGGTCGATCGCGGTCAGACGGAGGCAGCACGCTCGATCGGCTTCAGCCGGTTCCAGACCATGCGCAAGGTGGTCTTGCCGCAAGCTGCGCGCCTGATGATCCGGCCGCTCGGCGTCAATGCGGTAGCCCTCGTCAAGGGATCAGCACTCGTCTCGACGATTTCAGTGGTCGAGCTCACCTATACCGCGCAGCGCTACATCGGTTCGACTTACAAGCCGTTCGAGATCTTCGGCGTTGCCGCGGTGCTCTACATGCTCATCGTCTATGTCGTCGCGCGGATCGTCGATCTCATCGACCGACGCTACGCCATAGCTTGAGGGGGAGACGCGCATGCAAGGTCTCGATTTCAGCGTCGTTCCACCCTATGCCGACATCCTCTGGCTGGGCGTCTGGTGGACGGTCGTCCTGACCATCTCCGCCGCCCTGATCAGCTTCGTCTTCGGCATCGTTTTCGCCCTCGTCGTGCTCTATGCACCGAAAACCGTGGCCCTGCCGGTGCGGGCGTTCATGTGGCTGTTCATGGGCACGCCGTTGCTCCTGCAGCTTTTCCTGATCTATTACGGGCTCGGACAGCTGGGCTTCAAGATCCCGGCGCTGATCGCCGGCATCATCGGTCTCGGCCTGCATTTTGCCGTCTACAATGCCGACATCCTTCGCGCCGGTATCGTGGCCGTCGATGCCGGACAGACGGAGGGCGCCCGCAGCCTTGGCTTCAGCCGCATGCAGACGCTGCGCCACTTCATCGTGCCGCAGGCGATCCGCAACACCATTCCGGCCATGGGCAACAACCTGATCGTGCTCCTGAAGGAATCCTCGCTCGTTTCGATCATCGGCATTGCCGAACTCGTCCATGCCGCACAGCTCGCGATCAGCGAGACCTTCAGGCCGTTCGAATTCTACATCACGGTCGCAGCTCTCTATTACATCCTCAATCTCGTCCTCGAAGCGGGTCTGCGCCAGGTCGAAAAGAACGTGGAGGTTTCACGATGACCGCACAGAGACCCATGGTCGAAGTCAAGGGTGCCCGCAAGAATTACGGCGCCCTGGAAGTCCTGAAGGGCATCGATCTCTCCGTGGCGCGCGGCCAGATCGTTGCGATTATCGGCCCGAGCGGTTCGGGCAAGAGCACGCTTTTGAGGTCGATCAACCATCTGGAGACGCTGAATGGTGGCGAAGTCTGGCTTGATGGCGTTCAGGTCAACCAGGACCTGAGAGGTCAGGCCTTCGAAAGGCACATCAATGCGGTGCGCCAACAGATGGGTATGGTGTTCCAGCACTTCAACCTGTTCCCACACCTGACCGTCCTGCAGAACATTACCATGGGGCCGATCATTCTGAAGGGCATGGCAAAGGCGGCGGCGCGTGAACTCGCCATCGAACTCCTGTCGAAGGTGGGCCTTGCCGACAAGGTCGATGCCTTTCCGTCCCGGCTTTCCGGCGGACAAAAGCAACGCGTCGCGATCGCCCGGGCGCTTGCGATGCAGCCGAAGGTGATGCTCTTCGACGAGGCGACTTCGGCCCTCGACCCGGAACTGGTCGACGAAGTGAACGCGGTCATGAAGCAACTCGCGGCCGAGCATATGACCATGCTGATTGTCACCCATGAGATGCGGTTTGCCGGTGAGGTCGCCGACCGTGTCCTGTTCATGGATGGCGGTGTCGTCGTCGAGCAAGGCGCGCCTGGCGAGATCTTCCGCCAACCGACGCAGGAGCGCACCCGGGCCTTCCTCAAGAAGTACCTGGCGGCGTGATGGGGGTGATGATGGAAGAAAACAACCGATACCCCGATTTCGGCCTGACGCCGGAACAGCGCCGCGAGGCGGTGCTAGGTCACTATTACGAATATCCGGGCATGGACGGGGAGCGCGGCGAGATCTGGTGCTACACCGACGCCTATGCCTATCCGCCAGGCGCCACCGTGCGGCTGCAGGTCAGTTCGACGGCTCCCCGCTTCTCGCTTGAAATCGTTGGCGACGGTGCAACCGAGCAAAGCGTCATGAAGCATGACGGCCTTGCCGCGCGCTGGCAGGAAACGCCTGACCAGTGCTCGGTCGTCGGCTGCGGCTGGGAGTCGAGCTTCGAGTTCAAGGTTGAAGAGAACTGGCCGTCCGGCGCCTACCGCGTCACGCTGAGAGCGGAGGGCAAGGACGGCACGCCGATCTATTGTCATCACCTCTTCATCGTGCGGCCGATCGCTGGCCGAAAGCCGGGCCGCGTGCTGCAGATCGCCGCTACCGGCTCCTGGACCTCTTACAATACCTGGGGTGGATCCAACCACTACCAGGGCATCACGGGTCCCAACCGCGACCAGTATGCGACGACGGTCAGCATCGAGCGCCCCTTCTGCCGTGGCTTCGTCGTGCTGCCGGCCGACGCGCCGCGCGTGCCGCTTGAAATCTACGCGCCAATGGCCGTCGCTCCACGTTACCCGCATATGGAATGGGCCTATGCCAACGGCTATTCCAAGAAGTATGCCTCCTCCGGCTGGGCGAGTTACGACAGTCATTTCTTCCGCTGGGCGGAACGTCAGGGCTATGCCGTCGATCTCGCCAGCCAGCATGACCTGCATTTCAACCCTGAGATCCTCGACGGCTATGACTGCGTCGTCTTCGTCGGCCATGACGAATACTGGACCTGGGAAATGCGCGATGCGGTCGACACCTATGTCGAGCGCGGCGGCAGGGCGGCCCGTTTTGCCGGCAACTTCATGTGGCAGACGCGCCTCGAAGACGGCGGCAAGCGCCAGGTTTGCTACAAGTACCGGTCACGGGCCGAAGACCCCGCCTATCGCTTAGCTGATCCGACGCGGACCAGCGGCTCCTGGGAGGCCGCCGAGATCGGTCGGCCGGGCGCGGCGACCTTTGGACTCAACGCCACCCGCGGGCTCTACGTCGGCTGGGGCGGTTGCGCCCCGCGCGGAGCACGGGGCTTTCCGGTCTATCGGCCCGAGCATTGGGCTTTTGCCGGAACAGGTATCTACTACGGCGATATCCTCGGCGCGGAAGGCCATGCCTTCGGCTATGAGGTCGATGGTCTCGACTACATCATCCGCGGCGGACTGCCGGAGCCTGCCGAAAACAGTGGCGCGCCGGAAGGTCTCGAAATCCTCGCGCTCGGCATGTCGTCGTTGAAGGAAGAAAGCGCCGACATTCCCGCCGACGACCAGTTCCTCTCAGATGCCGACGCGAAATTCGTCGCCGAGACGCTGACCGGCGACAATGGCCCGGCGGCCGTCGAACGCGTCAAGCGCGGCGCAGGCATGATCGTCAATTTCCCGCGCGGCAAGGGCGAGGTCTTCCACGCCGGAAGCTGCGAATGGGTGGCGGCACTCAAACGCGGCGACGCGATGGTCGAGCGCGTCACCGCCAATGTTCTCAATCACTATCTCAACCGCTGACAGAGACTTGCCATGCTCAAGACGACAGCTTCCAACGAACGACCCGCCTCTCACCTCTTCTATCAGTCGCGCCTGCGCCGTCCGCTGGTTGACCGCGCTGAAGGCATCTATCTCTGGGATCAGGACGGACGCCGTGTGATCGACGGTTCGAGCGGCGCCATGGTGGTCAATATCGGCCATGGCAACCGCAACGTGCTCGATGCGATGAAGCGCCAGATGGATCGGGTGACTTTCGCTTACCGGCTGCATTTCGAAAACGAGCCTGCGGAGGACTTGGCCCGCCGCGCCGCCGAAAAGCTGCCTGATGGCATGGACAAGATCTTCTTCGTTTCAGGCGGCTCGGAAGCCGTCGAATCCTGCCTCAAGCTCGCGCGGCAATGGGCTGTCGCCACCGGCCAGAAGGATCGCTGGAAGGTGATTTCGCGCTTTCCCTCCTATCATGGCGGCACGCTTGGAGCCTTGGCCGTCACCGGTTATGCCGCACTCTCTGCCCCCTTCTCGCCGATGATGCGCGAGATGCCGAAGGTGCCGGCGCCAACCGCTTATCTTGACCGGGACAACCTGACGATGGAGCAGCGCGGCATCAAATATGCCGACATGCTGGAGGAGAAGATCCAGGCGGAAGGCCCGGAAACGGTGCTGGCCTTCATCATGGAGCCGATCGGCGGCGCCTCGACCGGAGCTCTGGTGGCGCCGGACAGCTACTACCCGCGCATTCGCGAAATCTGCGACAAGTACGGCATCCTGCTGATCCATGACGAGGTGATGAGTGGTGCGGGCCGCACCGGAAAGTTCCTCGGTGGCGACCACTGGAATTGCCGCCCGGATCTGATCGCGCTCTCAAAGGGCTTCGCTTCCGGCTATTGCCCGCTCGGCGCCATGGCCGCGCCGTCACGGATCGTTCAGCCGGTTCTCGATGCCGGCGGTTTCCAACATGGCTTCACCTATGCCGGCAATCCGCTTGCCTGCGCGGCCGGTCTTGCCGTTCTCGACGAGATTGATCGGCTTGGCCTCATAGACAATGCCGCCGCCATGGGCGAGGCGTTGAAGGCAGAACTGGTGGCGCTTTCCGGTCGCTTCCCTTTCATCGGCAACGTGCGCGGCAAGGGGTTGTTGCTGGCAGCCGAGTTCGTTTCCGACCGCGAAACGATGAGGCCATTGCCAAAGGAATTGAACGCACACCAGCGCATGGTCGATCTCGCCTATGAACGCGGCCTGATCATCTATTCCAGGCGCACGCGCGGCGGCGTCGAGGGCGACCATTTCCTCGTCTGCCCACCGATGATCATCACCCGTGAGCAGATCGGCGAGATCGTCGGCATCCTCGGTGACGTTCTCGAAGTGCTCGCCGAAGAACTCAACCTTCCCGTCAACCGCTGAGGCCTTGACCATGACGAAAGCCAAGACATCGCGCAAAGTGATCATCACCTGCGCGGTGACGGGATCGGTGCACACGCCGACCATGTCGCCTTACCTGCCGATTACGCCCGACCAGATCGCCTTTGAAGCGGTTGCAGCGGCCGAGGCCGGCGCTTCCATCCTGCATCTACACGCGCGTAACCCGACGGACGGCCGTCCGTCCGCCGATCCGGCGCTGTTCATGCAATTCCTGCCGCGCATCAAGCAGTCGACCGATGCGGTCGTGAACATCTCGACCGGCGGCTCGTCGCTGATGGCGCTGGAAGATCGACTTGCCGCATCCCTTCGCGCCGAACCGGAAATGTGCTCGCTGAATATGGGTTCGATGAATTTCGCGCTCTTTCCGGCGCTCGACAAACCGACGGAATGGAAGCACGAATGGGAGCCGGAGCTTCTGGAAGCAACGCGCGGTTCGATCTTCAAGAACACCTTTGCCGATATGGAGTTTATCCTGACGCGGCTCGGCCAAGGCTGCGGCACGCGCTTCGAGTTCGAATGTTATGACGTCGGCCATCTCTATTCGCTGGCGCATTTCCGCGATCGCGGCCTGGTGTCGGGCCATCTCTTCATCCAGTTCGTCTTCGGTGTCCTCGGTGGCATCGGCGCCGACCCGGAAAACCTGACGCATATGAAGCGCATCGCCGACAAGCTCTTCGGCGACGACTACAGCTTCTCGGTGCTGGCTGCCGGCCGCCACCAGATGCCGATGATCACAATGGCTGCTGCCATGGGCGGCAATGTGCGCGTCGGGTTGGAAGACAGTCTCTATAACGGCCGCGGGACGCTTGCGACCAGCAATGCCGAACAGGTTCACCGCATCCGCACGGTGCTGGACGCGTTGTCGCTGGAGGTTGCCACACCAGCCGAGGCACGCGATCTTCTCGGCCTAAAGGGCGGAGACAAGGTCGCGTTCTAATGGCGCAGCCCGCCGCCAAAGCGCAGGCCGCCATGGTCATGGGAACAAAAGGAAGAATAGGTGATGACAATAGGAGCCGATGCCTTGGATGTGGCGATCCGCCCCGGGCGGCCGGAGGATGCCGATGCAATGCACCGGGCAATCCTTGAAATGGGGCGCGGACTTGGCATGGAGGCCAAGATCACGAGTAGTGTCGAGGTTTTTCGCCGATGCGGCTTCGGGCCCGAGGCCGCCTTCGGCAGTTTCGTCGCGGAAGCGCGCGGGGAATTGGTCGGGCTTTGCCTCTTTTTCCCGATCTTTTCCACCTGGCGCGGCCGGCCCGGCGTTTTCGTCCAGGACCTCTATGTCGATGGACGCCTGCGCGGGCAGGGCATCGGCGAGCGGCTGCTGCGCGAGGCGGCAAGCTGGTCGAAGGCGCGGGGAGGCGACTACCTGCGACTGGCGGTCGATGCCGAGAACTTCGCCGCTCAACGCTTCTACGAACGGCTCGGCATCACCTGGCAGAAAGCCGACCATGAACACGCCGCCTATGGTGACGCCTTTCTGGCGCTCGCCGATGGACTGAATTGATGAGGACGGAACGAGTATGAAAGCCTTCTATGCAGAGGAACAGAAGCGCCACGACCCGAAGGCCTTTCTGTCGAGCGGCGCGCCGAAGCCGAATCCCGAACAGCCGGAGCGCGTCGAGCGGTTGGTCGCCGGGGCGAAGGCAGCAGGCTGCGAAATTCAGCGGCCACAGGATCACGGGCTTGGCCCGATTGCCGCCGTGCACACACCCGAATATCTCGATTTTCTCGAGCATATCTATCAACGCTGGCAACGCATCGCGGAAGCTTCAGACGAGGTCATACCAAACATCCATCCGTTGGCGCGCGATGGTCGGTATCCGGCTTCGGCCGTCGGGCAGGCAGGTTATCACATGGCCGACACCGCGTGCCCGATATCCGGCGAGACATGGGATAGCGTGCGCTGGAGCGCCTGGAGTGCGGTCGACGCGGCAGACGCAGTCATGGCGGGGGACCGTGCGGCTTATGCGCTGTGCCGGCCGCCGGGGCACCACGCCTTCGCCGACGTCGCCGGCGGCTTCTGTTTCGTCAACAATTCGGCCGTTGCCGCACAGCGTTTTCTGACGAATGCCTCACGGGTCGTAATCCTCGACGTCGACCTGCACCACGGCAACGGCACACAAGGCATCTTCTACCAGCGCGCCGACGTGCTGACCATTTCGATCCACGCGGACCCAGTCCGTTTCTACCCGTTCTTCTGGGGTCATGCGGATGAACGCGGCGAAGGGCCTGGGCTGGGCTACAACCTGAACCTGCCGCTTGAACGCAAATCCGGCGATGCTGAATTCCTGGCCGGCCTCGATGTCGCATTCCGCCGCATTCGCGCCTATGCACCCGATGCGCTGGTCGTAGCGCTCGGCCTCGATGCGTTCGAGGGAGACCCTTTTGGTGGCCTGTCCGTATCTACTCCGGGCTTTGCCCGGATTGGCGAAGTGATCGCAGGGCTCGGGATTCCGACGGCGATCGTGCAGGAGGGTGGCTACCTCTGCGACGCGTTGTCCGACAACTTGACGGCGTTCCTTACGGGATTTGGTTCGGCGGCTGCGCGCTGACCTACTGCGTCGATGGCTATTACTACGTGGTCGGGCGAGGTCGCTCGCGTTCGTGGATAGCGCGCAGCCGGCCCGGTAACGCCGCGCAAAGACTTCATCGCCCTGACCCAAGCGCCGGCAATTCGCGCCACCGATGAAGGGGCGAACAGCCGGCTAGTTTGGCGCGCTGGCTGCGGTTTCACCCGGCGGCAAGATCCGGAACATAAAAGTCGACACCTTGTCTCCCGGCTTGAACGGTCCGGGGACCTGGTTGGTCACAGGCTTCAGGCTTTGAAGGAACGCTGCAATTGATGTCACGTCTTCTTCAGTGAGCTGCGCGAACGCATGCCACGGCATGATTGGCGCCAGGATGCGACCGTCCGGCCTCTGCCCGCTCTGAAGGGCAGTCACGATCTGTTCCCTAGTCCAGCCGCCAATGCCGGTCTCCTTATCCGGCGTAATGTTGCGGCCGACAAAAACGCCCTGTCCCGGGATTTCAAATCCGACATCCGATCCACCGAGAAATCGCGAAGTGTCCGGCTTTCCGAAGAAGTATCCCGGTGTATGGCAGTCGCTGCAGCCGCCAATCGTGACGAGATATTCGCCGCGCGCAGTGTCAATATCGTCGGCAGCTGCTGCCGTGCTCGCCGGGAGCCCCAAGGCACAGGCTAAAAATGCGAGCCGAACGCTCAGTCGAAACATCTTGCCCTCCGCGATACAGCCGCTTGCAACCAAAAAATATGAATAACACGAAGAACTTGTTCTATGTATTAGCCACTTTGAATTAGCGAATATGGGAACGCGGGCTCGTTAGGCCGCAGTGGCAAAGGCCCTGCGGTCCAAATGGCGCGAGGCGCAGGAAATTGAACGACGCATCGAAGGTGCGACAACGGCGCCCTTTAGCGGGGTTTGTGCAGTGCTGCTGCCGGAAAGTCTGAAGAAATTTGTGTGCGTGTCCTACTGGCGCCCGACGATCCGACCTCGAGGACCATTCAACACCACCTACGCCGCCCCGTTCAAGAAACGCCTTGACGACGTGCGGGCCTAGGGGGCGATCCCGAGGACGACGATGATCCGAAAGAAACTCCCGCTTCATATCACCGGCAACGAGAGCACGGCGTCGTCGAGAGAATTTCTGCCTGCATAAATCCTTGCGACAAGTGGCGCGCCACTCTCGCTGACGGATGGCCTCGGACGAAAGGCTCAGGTTCTGTTCGGCCCAGGCGTCCAATATCGGCGCAACTTTGTGATGTGCTACGTCTCGCCCACAGGTTGCTGAAGAGTTCGGCTATCTGCTCTCATCTTTGGGGCGAGGAGATCGATGCTTCTGTCTCGTATGCGACATTGAACAATTATGCATACAGAATTGTCGACAAAAGAGTTGACATTGTCGCCAACAACTTCAAATCTAGAGCTGCCTGCTGGACGGAAGAACGCAGACGCTGTTGGCGCCCGAATATGGCGACAGACGAAAAAACAGAGGGAACGACATGAAACTGAGAAAGCATCTCCTTGCGGGGCTGGCATTTGCCTTTCTTGCAACCACCGCATCCGCCGAAACGCTGCGTTGGGGGAGCCCGCGGGATATCTACTCGCTCGACCCGTATTCTTACGGCAGTACCTCCAACCTGGCCTTCCTCAACCATGTTTACGAGGGCCTGACCCGCTATACGCCCGAGTTCAAGGTCGAGCCGGCGCTTGCCACCAGCTGGGAGATGGTCAAGGACAATGTCTGGCGTTTCCATCTGCGCAAGGGCGTGAAGTTCCAGAACGGCGCCGACTTCACCGCTGACGACGTCGTTGCCTCCATGGCTCGCGTCAGCCACCCGACCTCGCCGCTGCGCGGCAATATTCCGGCCTACGTCTCCACCACCAAGGTCGACGACTATACCGTCGACATCGAAGTGAACTCGCCGAACCCGCTGTTCCTCAACGACATGACCAACATCTTCATGTTCGACAAGGACTGGCTGGTCGACAACAAGTCCGAGCTGCCAACCGACGTCGGCGCCAAGGTTGAAGGCTACGCGACCCACAACACCAACGGCACCGGCCCGTTCAAGCTCGAGTCCCGCGTTCCCGACAGCAAGACGGTGCTCGTCAAGAACGACGGCTGGTGGGATACGCCGAAGCACAATCTCGACCGCATCGAGTTCATGCCGATCACTTCCGCCGCCACGCGCGTGGCGGCACTGCTCTCGGGCGAAATCGATCTCACTGACGGCGCGCCGGTACAGGATCTCGAGCGCCTGAAGAGCTCGCCGGACATCAAGGTCATCGAGCGCACCGATTTGCGCACCGTGCACATGGTCTTCAACCGTCACGAGACCTTCGCCGACGGTCGCGAGAACTTCTTCAACAACATCAAGGTGCGCCAGGCGATCGACCATGCAATCGACCGTCAACTCATCTTCAAGCGCGTGATGCGTGGCAAATCGCATGTCGCCGGCACCATGGTCGCCCCGGAAATCCCTGGCTACAGCGCAGAGCTCGACGTGCCGACGAGCTACGATCCGGAACTCTCCAAGAAGCTGCTTGAAGAGGCCGGCGCCGTCGGCAAGGAGTTCACGCTCGTCTGCATGAACGACGAAAGCGTCAACGAAGAAGACGTCTGCAGCGCACTGGTTTCGATGCTGTCGCGCATCGGCCTCAAGCCGACCCTCGACATCGGCCCGCGCGCGGTCCAGGCGCCGAAGCGCGCCGGCGGCAAATCCGACGCCTACATGATCGGCTGGGCCAACGAGCCGACGCTCGACGCCTATTCGATCCTGGTTCAGGTGCTTTCGACCCGCGAAGGTGCGGCCGGTGTCGCCAACTACGGCGGCTGGTCCTATCCGCAGCTCGACGCGATGGTGAAGAAGGCCGCGCTCGAGATGGATCATGACAGGCGCCTGGCAATCGAGACCGAAGCGCTGAAGTTCGCCAAGGACGAGGTCATCATGATCCCGCTGCATCAGCAGCCGATGGCCTGGGCGATGTCCAAGAACGTCACGGACGTGACCATTCGGGCCGACAACAAGCCGCGCCACTGGCTGACCCGTATCGGCGATTGAGTTTCCTTGCGCCGGCAGGGTTCGCTCTGCCGGGCCTTCTCATTCAGCGAGAAACCCAATGATTGTCTTTCTCATAAAGCGGCTGGCCAACGCCGTGCTGGTCATGCTCGCCGTCGCGCTGCTGGCCTTCCTGATCTTCCGCTTCGCCGGTGACCCGGTCGAACTGATGGCCAACGAGCAGATGTCGCAGGCCGACCGCATCGAGCTGCGCGAAAAGCTCGGGCTCAACGATTCGTTCCTGACCCAGTACGGCCGCTTCGTCGTCAACGCCGCGCGGGGCGACTTCGGCATCAGCTACCGCAACGGCCAGGACGTCATGACGCTCATTGCCGAGCGCTTCCCGGCGACCATGGAACTTGCACTGGTTGCGACCATCCTGTCGCTTTTGATCGGCATTCCACTTGGCGTCGTCACCGCCATCCATCGAGGACGATGGTATTCGGAGGGGCTGCAATTCGTCAGCATCATCGGCGTCTCGCTGCCGAGCTTCGTCGTCGGTATCCTGCTGATCCTCGTCTTTGCCGTAACCCTCGGCCTCGTGCCCGCCTTCGGTCGCGGTGATGTCGTGCAGCTCGGCTGGTGGAGCACCGGCCTGCTGACGGCCTCGGGCCGCGCATCGCTGCTTTTGCCGTCTCTCGCGCTCGCGCTCTACCAGATCACCCTGGTGATGCGCCTCGTTCGTGCCGAGATGATGGAGGTTCTGCGCTCCGACTTTGTCAAGTTCGCGCGTGCCCGTGGCGTGCCGCGCCGGCGCATCTATTTCCGCCACGCGCTGCGCAACTGTCTGATGCCTGTCGTCACCATGACGGCCATGAATTTCGGCTCGCTGATCGCCTTTGCGCTGATCACCGAAACCGTCTTCCAGTGGCCGGGAATGGGCATGCTCTTCATCCAGGCGGTCACCTTCCTCGATATGCCCGTGATGGCGGGTTATCTCTGCATCGTCTCGTTCATTTTCGTCACGCTCAACACCCTGGTCGACATCGCCTATGCGGTCATCGACCCGCGGCTGCGCGATGCCACCCGTTGAGGTCGCTGTCATGACAGATCACGTTCAGCCAACCACGCCGCCACGCCAGCCCTCCAGGCTTGCTCGCTGGCGCCAGAGCGATCTCTGGTGGTCCTTCACCCACAAGCCCTCGGCGATCGTCGGGGCGGTCATGCTCACCTTCCTGATCGTGACCGCTTTTTCGGCACCGCTAATTGCGCCGCAGAACCCCTTCGATCCGGCTCAGCTCGAACTCTGGAATTCCGAACTGCCGCCGATCTGGGAGGCCGATGGCCAGTGGCCCTACGTGCTCGGCACGGACACGCAAGGCCGCGACATGCTCTCGGCCATCCTCTACGGCTCACGCATTTCGATCCTGATCGGCGTCGCTTCGGTCATGCTGTCGCTCGCCGTTGGCCTCAGCCTCGGTCTCATTGCCGGCTATTTCGGCCGGTTTATCGACAACCTCTTGATGCGTATCGGCGATGTGCTCCTGTCGATCCCGACCATCCTGATCGCTATCCTCGTCAGCGCAGTCGCACGCCAGATGCTGCCGCCGGAACTGAGGGACGTCGGCGCCGCCGCAGTGCTGGTGCTGGCGATCACGCTCAGCGCCTGGGTGCAATATGCCCGTACCGTCCGCGCCCAGACAATCGTCGAGCGCGGCAAGGAATATGTCCAGGCCGCGCGTCTTTTAAAGACGCCGGCTCGGCGCATCATGTTGAAGCACATCCTGCCGAACACGTTGACGCCGATCATGGTCGCTGCGACCTTGAACTTCGGCATGGCGATCCTGACGGAGGCAACGCTTTCGTTCCTCGGTATCGGCATGCCGCCCAGCCAGCCGAGTCTTGGAACGCTGATCCGCCTTGGCAACCAGTTCCTGTTCTCGGGCGTATGGTGGGTCGTGCTTTTCCCGGTCATCCAGCTTTGCCTTCTCGTGGTCTCGGTCAACCTGCTCGGTGACTGGCTGCGCGATGCGCTCAATCCGAAATTGAGGTGAATGATGTCCAGTCTCCTGATCCGCAATGTCAGGCCCAATGCCGGCGAAGCGACCGACATTCTGGTGCGCGACGGCAAGATCGCGGCCATCGGCAAGGGGTTTTCTGCCGAAGGTGCTGCGACCGAAGACGGCAACGGCCATATCGTGATCTCCGGCCTCGTCGAGGCGCATACGCATCTCGACAAATCGGTCTGGGGCATGCCCTGGCATGTGAACGCCAAGTCCGCGACGCTGCGCGAACGCATCGACTTCGAGCGCGAGAAGCGGCTGGAAATCGGCATCGACCCGCACCGCCAGTCCATGCGCCAGGCGATCATGCTCGCGGCCAACGGTGCAAGCCACATCCGCAGCCATGTCGACATCGATACCACCCACGGCCTGCGCCTGATGGAAGGCATCATCGAGACCCGCAACGCGCTCGAAGGCGTAATCGATATCGAGATCGTTGCTTTCCCCCAGTCGGGGCTCGTCACGCGCCCGGGCACGGTCGAGCTCCTCGACCAGGCTCTGAGCAATGGCGCGGAAGTCCTTGGTGGCATTGACCCCTGTGGCATCGATCGCGATCCCAAAGGGCATCTCGACACGATCTTCGGCCTCGCTGACAAGCACGCAAAGCCGATCGACATCCACCTGCACGAACAGGGGGAGCTTGGTGCCTTCAGCATGGAGCTGATGTTCGAGCGCATCCGCGCGCTCGGCATGCAGGGCAAGGTCGCAATCAGCCATGCCTTTGCGCTCGGCGCGCCCGACTACCTGCGCGTGGCGGGTCTGATCGAACAGATCGCCGAACTTGACGTCCGCATCATCACTACAGGCTCGCCGTCTTCGACCGTGCCTTCGATCCTTCGGCTGAAGGACGCCGGCGTGAAGGTGGCAGCCGGCTGCGACGGCATCCGCGATACCTGGGGTCCATGGGGCCAGCCCGATATGATGGACCGCGCCCGCGTTCTCGGCATGAAGAACGGGCTCCGCCGTGATGTCGATCTCGAACATGCGCTGCATGTCTGCTCCAAGGGCGGCGCCGAGGTTATGGACATCAAGGGCTACGGCCTGGACGTCGGCTGTGACGCCGACTTCACCCTGCTCACCGGAGAGACGTTGGCGCATGCCGTTGTCGACGTGGCCCCGCGGCCGCTGGTCGTCAAGCGTGGTCGCGTCATCGCCCGTAATGGCATTGCGGAGGTAGCCATCCCATGAACAGCATCAAGGATTTGACACTCGGCCGTCGTCCGGACGGTCGCACGCTTCTGACGGCGCAATGGGTGCTCGGCCACCGCGACGGCTCACACCGGCTGATCCCGAAGGGCGAGGTCGTTATCGAAGGCGGTACGCTGCTCTACGTCGGACCACGTTTCGAAGGCGAGGTCGCTCGGCGGATCGATCTCGGCGCGGCCATGATCAGCCCCGGCCTGATCGACCTCGACGCGCTTTCCGATCTCGACACGACCGTTCTCTCGATCGATCACCAGCCGGGCTGGGCCAAGGGTCGCGTCTGGCCGCGTTCCTATATCGAGCGCGGGCCCTACGAGATGTACACGCCTGAGGAGCTTGCCTTCCAAAAGCGCTTCGCCTTTGCGCAACTCCTGTTGAATGGCATCACCACGGCAGCACCGATTGCGTCGCTCTTCTACCGCGAGTGGGGCGAGACCGTGGCGGAGTTCGCCGCTGCTTCGGATGCTGCCGGCGATCTCGGCTTGCGCGTCTATTTGAGCCCGGCCTATCGCGCCGGCGGCATGATGGTCACGGCCCCAGGGCAGCTCGAAGCGATCTTCAATGAAGAAAGAGGACTGAAAGGCCTCGACGATGCCATCGGCTTCATTCGCGATCACGAAGGTCGTCACGGTGGCCTGGTCAAGGGCCTGCTGGCTCCGGATCGGGTGGAAACCTGCACCGAAAAACTCCTGCTTCGCACGGCCGACGCGGCTCGTGACCTGGACTGCCCGATCCGTCTGCACGCGGCGCAGGGCACCATGGAGGTCGATACCGTTCGCCGCCTCCACGACAAGACCGCGCCGGAATGGCTGGCGAGCTTCGGCTTCCTCAGCGACCGGCTGATTGCGCCGCATGCGACCCAGGCGACGGACAACGATCTGCGTCTCTATGCCGAAAACGGCGTCAGCATCGTCCATTGTCCGCTGGTTTCAGCCCGCGGTGGCAGCACGCTGAATTCCTTCCGCTCGGTCAAGGCCCGCGGCATCAACATCGCCATGGGCACCGACACGACGCCGCCGGACATGCTGATGAACCTGCTGGTGGGCCTGATCACCTGCCGCGTCGTTGAAAACGACGCGACCGCGGTGCGCTGCGCCGATCTCTTCGATGCCGCCACGCTTGGCGGCGCCAAGGCGCTCGGCCGCTCGGATCTCGGTCGCCTGGAAGCGGGCGCTCGCGCCGACATCGCCGTCTTCGACCTCATGGACCACCACATGGCGCCGGCGGTCGACCCGATCACCACGCTGGTGGTCGGCGGTTCCGGGCGCGTCACCAAGGCGGTCTTCGTCGACGGCCGCCTGTCGATGCGCGATGGCGAAGTCGCAGGTTTCGACATGAACGAAGCCCGCGCGAAGGCACAGGTGCAATTCGATGGCCTGATCGCAAAATACCCCGAAAGAAGCTTTGGCCACCCGCCGGTTAGCGAGATCTTCCCGCCGAGCTACCCACTGGAGGGGCAGCGATGACCGAACATCTCTCATCGGCCGTGCTTGACGTTCGCGGCCTCTGCGTCGAATTCCCCGGGCGCCATGGAACAGTGTCGGCGCTGTCCGACGTGTCGCTCAGCATCCGCCCGGGCGAAATCCTCGGTGTCGTCGGCGAGTCCGGCGCCGGCAAGTCGATGACCGGGCTGGCGGTCCAGGGGCTGCTCGAGCCCCCGGGCCGGATTTCCGGGGGCGAGGTCTGGCTCGCTGGCCGTCGGATCGACCAGCTCGACGACAAGGAAATGCAGCAGGTGCGCGGCCGGCAGATCGGCGCGATCTTCCAGGATCCGCTAACCTCGCTTAACCCGCTGTTTACGATCGGTGCCCAACTGGTCGAGACCATTCGCCTGCACCTGAAGCTCTCCAAGGCCGATGCCAAGGCGCGCGCCATCCAGCTTCTGAAGGAAGTCGGCATTCCGGCGCCCGAGGCCCGCTACGACCACTATCCGCATCAATTTTCGGGCGGCATGCGCCAGCGTGTCGTCATTGCACTCGCGCTCGCCGCCGAGCCGAAACTGATCATCGCCGACGAGCCGACGACGGCGCTCGACGTATCGATCCAGGCACAGATTACGTCGCTGCTGCGCCGACTTTGCGACGATCATGGCACCGCAGTCATGTTGGTCACGCACGACATGGGCGTCATCGCAGAGACGGCCGATCGGGTCGCGGTCATGTATGCCGGGCGGCTGGTCGAGATCGGTCCGGTCGGCGACGTGCTGAAGAACGCCCGTCATCCCTATACCCGCGGTCTGATGGCCTCGATTCCGGCACTCGGCCGTCGCGTCGAGCGGCTGAACCAGATCGACGGTTCGATGCCGCGGCTGAACGCAATCCCGACCGGCTGCGCCTTCAACCCGCGCTGCCCCGAGGCGGGTCCGCGCTGCCGGAAGGATCGTCCCGAACCGGCGCCGGTCGGCTCAGGCGTCAGCGCATGCTGGCTCAATGCAGGAGGAGTTCTATGAGTGATGCCCTGACGGTCAACGACCTGACCTGCAACTTCGATGTGTCCGCGCCCTGGCTCAACCGCGTGATCGAGCGCAAGCAGAGGCAATTCGTGCGCGCGGTGGACGATATCAGCTTCACCGTGCCGATGGGGGGATGCCTCAGCCTCGTTGGCGAATCCGGCTGCGGCAAGTCGACGGTGGCAAGGCTCGTCACGGGCCTGTACCGGGCGAGCGAAGGTGAGGTGCGGTTTGCGCCCGGCAAGAACGGGCAGCCGCTTTCCGCGCAGATGATCTTCCAGGATCCCTATGCCAGCCTCAATCCACGCTGGAGGGTGCGCAACATCATTGCCGAGCCGCTTCGCGAGTTGAAGCTGCGCAACTCGGAAGACGAGATCATGGAGCGGGTCGGCGAGCTGCTGACGATCGTCGGCCTCGCCCCATCGGACGGCGCCAAGTTCCCGCATGAATTCTCCGGCGGACAGCGTCAGCGCATCTCGATCGCACGGGCGCTTGCCGGCGAGCCGGAGTTCCTCGTCTGCGACGAGCCGACCTCGGCGCTCGACGTCTCGGTCCAGGCCCAGATCCTGAACCTCATGCGCAAGCTGCAGGACGAGATGGGGCTGACCTATCTTTTCATCAGCCACGACATGAGCGTGGTGCGCCACATGTCCGACCGCATTGCGGTGATGTATCTCGGCCGCATCGTCGAGGAGGCGGACACGGAGACACTCTTCGCCAATCCGCGGCATCCCTATACGCAGCTGCTCTTGGAGACGATCCCGGATATCACGGACCCGAAGCGTGGGCGCAGCATCGCTGCCAGTGAGGTGCCGAGCCCGCTCAATCCGCCGACCGGCTGCGCGTTCCATCCGCGCTGCCCCTTCGCGGACCAGCGTTGCAAGAGCGAGCGCCCGGAAATGCGCAATTTTGCCGACGGGTCGCGTGCTGCTTGCCACCGCATCGAAGAGACGATGAAAGCCATCCACGCCGCTTGACGCAGCTTTCTTCCCTGAAGCCTTGGGCTCCGTGTCGTGCCAGTCGCGGAGCCTCTTTTTTGGCCGCAGTTGCGGCGAGCCCTTGCGGCATGTTTCGCATTGCTGTCGTCAGGTGCATGCAACAGTGCTAACCGGAATTCAACGAAATAGACCGATGAACCATTTTCGGGCCCCGACACTCACGTTAGGGTAGGGGCCGAAAGCCGGGCCGCACTACACTTGGCGGACGCGGCTGGGATCGATGCGTTGATTTGAAGAGTTGGCCCATGAACACGACCTCCGACACTGATTTCCCTGTCCTCAATGCCGTTGAAGCCCGCGTTCTCGGATGCCTGATCGAGAAGAAGGAAACGACGCCCGACGTCTATCCGCTGACGCTCAATTCGGCACATTCGGCGGCGAACCAGAAGACCGCACGCGATCCCGTCATGGCGCTCGAGCAGGTGGATGTCCACCGTGCGCTCGCATCATTGGTGCAGAAGGGATTGGTCCGGCAGGCGTTCGCGTCGAGGGTCGAGCGCTACGAGCACCTGGTGGCCAACCGTTTCTCGCTGACGTCGCCGCAGATCGTCGCGCTAGGCCTGCTGCTTCTTCGTGGTCCGCAGACGGCATACGAGCTCTGGGCGCGCAGCGAGCGCATGGCGCGGTTCGCATCGATCGAGGACCTGAAGGACAATCTCGACCTGATGATGGGCCGCCGGCCGCCCCTCATCGTTCAACTGAACCGGGGCGCCGGCCAGCGCGAGGACCGCTTCGCGCATCTGCTTTGCGGGGAAGTCGAGCAGCCAACATCCGAGAGGGTGGCAGTGTCACCGGCGTCGAGTGGTTCGGCGCTATCCGCCCTTGAAGAGCGACTGGAAGCGCTTGAGCGGAAGGTGGCGACGCTGCAGGAGCAGCTCGACGCCTTGGTGCGCTGAAAAGCTCGAGGTCTCCTATGAAGAGGGTAGCCTGAGCTTCGTCGGCCAACATAGCCCGTTCAAAACGAAGCCGCTGAAGGGGAAGGAATCTTCACGAGAGTCAGCTCCCAACTGACGACGAGAGCCGCTCGGTCTCGGCATTCCGCAAATCCCTGGTGCGCGGACGGTCTATGATTGCATGAGGATTCCGGTTTCCTGCGCCCCTCAGTCATTTCCCCATGCGCCCATCAGCATCTCAAGAAATCTCTCCGCTGCAGGCGACAAGGTGCCGCCGCGGCGGCGGACCACGCCGATCGTGCGCGATATCTCGGGATCGCCAATCGGGCGCGTGATCAGGAACGGATGGTCATCCTGCGGGGTCGCCATGCGCGGCAGGACCGAAATTCCGAGGCCGGCCTCCACCAAGCCGAGGGAGGTGGACAGATGGGTCACCTCGTAGAACCAACGTAGTTTGATATTCGATTTTGCCAGCGCGGCGTCAAGCAAGGTTCGGTTGCCGCTCGATCGATGAACTGTAATCAGATGGTAGGGCTCAAGCTCTGCCCAGCCGACCACGGGCTTGGCGGCGAGGGGGTGATCCCTGCGCGCTGCAAGCACGAACGGGTCTTCCACAAGCCGGTCGAAAATCAAGTCCGGATCCGATGTGCCCATGATATTTATCCCGAACTCCACCTCACCGCGCGCCACGGCTTGGAGGCCGTCGGTCGCCGGCAGGTCGAGGATCCGAAAGCGAATGTTGGGATACTCCTCGTTGAACTGTCGGATGACGGTCGGCAAGAAGTAGAATGCTGCGGTCGGAAGGCATGCGATCGTTACCAATCCACCTCGATTGGTACCAACGTCCCGCACGGCGAACAAGGAACCGTCAAACTCTTCCAACATGCGCCGCACAAGCGGAATGAGTTCTGTTCCGAGCGCCGTCGACGACACATGCCTCGTCGTTCGCTCCAGGAGAGGCGCTCCAATCGCCTGCTCAAGCTTTTGAATACGGCGGCTCAGGGCGGGCTGCGACAGATGCAGCGCATCGGCAGCGCGATGAAAGCTCTCCAACTCGACGACGCTCAAGAACGCCCGCAGATCTAGGATTTCGCAATTAATGCTCATCTTGCATCAATTTCCCGATTCTTAGCATTTCACAAATCAACCGTAGTTTCGATAATTGGATCAAATAGGCCGATTGATACGGCGATGACATAATTCCAATGGAAGCACAAGCGATGAACGACCTGTTGGCGATCCCTTGCGTACTGATGAGAGGCGGGACCTCGAAAGGTCCCTTCTTTCTGGCAAGCGATCTTCCCGTCGATACTCACGAACGCGACAAGATCTTGCTTTCCGTGATGGGTTCAGGTCATCCCCTGCAGATCGATGGCATCGGCGGCGGCAACCCGGTCACGAGCAAGGTAGCCATCGTCGGACCTGCCACCATCCCTGGTGCTGACGTGGACTACCTCTTTGCCCAGGTGCGGGTCGATCAACAGATCGTCGACACGTCACCGAACTGCGGCAACATGCTTGCTGCGGTCGGCCCTTTCGCCATCGAGGCGGGTCTCGTTCCGGCCCGAGGCCAAACGACGCTCGTGCGAATCCACAACGTCAACACCGGCAAGATGATCGAAGCCGACGTTCCCACGCCGAATGGCAACGTCTCCTATCTCGGCGAAGCGGCGATCGATGGTGTGCCGGGCAACGCAGCGCCGATCGCGCTGACCTTCATGGACGCAGCCGGCGCGCGTACCGGACAGCTCTTCCCCACTGGCCAGCCGATCGATTCGATCGACGGTGTGGCTGTTACATGCATCGATTGCGCCATGCCGATGATGTTGGTCGAGGCTGGCGCGGTCGGCGCAACCGGCTTCGAGTCGGCGGCAGAACTCAATGCCGATAGGACGCTGCTTGACCGGTTGGAGAAGCTGCGCATCGATGCCGGAGAACGAATGGGCCTTGGCGATGTGCGGAACCAGGTGACCCCGAAGCCCGTGCTCATTTCCCGGCCAAAGTCAGGAGGGGATGTCAACGTGCGCTATTTCATGCCGCATCAATGTCACCCTTCGCTGGCGACGACCGGGGCCGTGGGAATTGCCACCGCCTGCATCCATGAAGGCACCGTTGCTTCCCTTCTCGTCGGCACACGCAAACCGCCGGTGGTGCTTTCGATTGAACACCCGAGCGGCCACCTGGATGTCAAGCTTCATGAAAGGGACGGCAAGGTCGTTGCCGGCATCCTGCGCACCGCCAGGCGGCTGTTCGAAGGCCATGTCTTTGCAAAACCTGTCACGCAATTCGGTTGCGCGGCATAATGATCGTGGCCGCCGGGAGGGCGCCACCAACAGGAGGAGAATATCATGCACAAGCTCATGCTCGCCCTCGCGGCAACCGTCGCCTTTGCCGGTTCGGCATTGGCGGATCCCGTCCGTATCAGCGTCGGTTCCTATAATCTTAACAATCTTCCCTTTCCGGTTGCGCAGGGTCTCGGCCTCTACGAAAAGGAAGGCTTGGAGGTGACCGTCGAAAACTTCGCGTCGGGCGGCTCGAAAACGCTTCAGGCGCTTGTTGCTGGCTCGACGGATATCGCCGTCGGCTTCTACGATCATACGATCCAGATGCAATCGCAGAAGAAGGCTGTGGTGGCGTTCGTGCAACTCGCCCGCAATTCCGGGCTCGTCCTGGCGGGCGGCAAGGACAGCACGTTCGACCCGGCAAAACCGGAAACGATCAAAGGTGCAAAAGTCGGCATCACCTCGCCAGGCTCGTCTTCCGACTTCTTCGTCCGCTATTATCTGCAGCGCAACGGCATGTCCGCGGACGATGTCTCGCTCATCGGCGTTGGCTCCGGGTCCGCCGCCGTCGCGGCGCTTGAACAGGGCAAGGTTGACCTCCTCGTCAACTACGACCCGGCGGCGACCTTCGTTGAGGCCAAGGGCGTCGGCAAGATCCTGATCGACGGGCGCAGTGATGAGGGTGCCAGGGCGATCTATGGCGGGATTTACCCGACCTCCGTCCTCTATGCCACGCAGAGCTATATCGAGGAAAATCCGCAGACCATCCAAAAGGTCACGAACGCGACGGTCAAAGCGCTCGAGTGGATGAATAGCCACTCGGCGGAAGAGATTGTCGACAAGCTCCCGAAGGAGTTCATCTCCGGAGATCGCGACACCTACATCAAGGCGGTCGAGAACGCGAAGGCGATCTTTTCAAAGGACGGCCGTATCAACGAAGAAGATATCAAGACTCCGCTCGCGGTCTTGAAGAGCTTCAACGAAAAGGTCGCGGCAGCCGAAATCGACCTGACGAAAACCTACACGAACGAGTTCGTCGGCAAGGCCCCGAACGTCGCCGCCAACTGACAGGAGGAGTTCATGGCATTGGCTGTAGTGAAAACCGCACCCCCGACGGACAGTCGGCATCAGGCAAAGCCGATGGTTTCCATCGACTCGGTCACCATGTCCTTCGGTGCCTATGTGGCCGTGCAGGATGTGAACCTGAGTGTCGCCGACGGCGAGTTTCTCGCGATCGTAGGTCCGACAGGCTGCGGCAAGAGCACGATTCTTAATGCGATTGCCGGGCTGTTGAAACCATCGAGCGGTACTGTCGCTATTGACGGTCAGCTGGTACGCGGTGTCCAAAACGATATCGGCTATCTGTTCCAGCAGGATGCGCTGCTTCCGTGGAAGACTGCTCTCGAGAATGTGGAACTTGGCCCCATGTTCAAGGGTACAGGCGCCGCCGAACGGCGCGAGCAGTCGATGAAGTGGTTGGCGAAGGTCGGGCTGAAGGGCTTCGAACACCGCTATCCGCATCAGCTTTCCGGCGGTCAGCGCAAGCGGGTGCAGATGGCGCAGGCGTTGATCACAGGCCCCAAGGTCATCCTGATGGACGAGCCCTTCTCGGCGCTCGATATTCATACACGTCACCTGATGCAGAACGAGCTGTTGCGGCTCTGGCAGGAGGAACGGCGCGCCGTGGTGATGATCACCCACGATCTTGAGGAGGCAATCGCTCTCGGGGATCGCGTGGTGGTGCTTGCCGCCGGACCGCGCTCGCGCGTGATCGACAGCTTCCCCGTCGATCTCGAACGTCCACGCGACGTTGCCGAAATCAAGCTCGATCCAAGCTTCATGGATCTTTATCGCAACATCTGGTCATCGCTGCGCGGCGAAGTGGAGAAAAGCTATGAACGCCATGACTGAACGCCTTATCCAAGTCGTGCTGCTGCTGGCAATCGTCGGCGGCTGGCAGCTCGGCGTCACGGCCGGCGTCATCGACGTCTTCTTTTTCCCGGCCCCGGCCGACATCTTCAACCAGGTGGCATCCTGGGTGGCTGACGCCAGCTTTTATAACCATGTGGCCATCACCCTGACGGAAACCGTGCTCGGCTATCTGGTCGGAACGGGCCTTGGGGTAGCAGCAGGCGTCTGGCTCGGCCTCAGCCGTTCGGCCGCGCGCATTCTGGACCCTTTCATCAAGGGCTTGAACGCGATCCCTCGGGTCGTGCTTGCGCCTATCTTTGTGCTCTGGCTCGGCCTCGGCCTCTGGTCCAAGGTGGCGCTCGCCGTGACGCTGGTATTCTTCGTCACCTTCTTCAACGCCATGCAGGGCGTTCGTGAAGTCAACCCGGTGGTGCTGTCTAACGCCCGCATTCTGGGAGCCAAGCGATCGGATCTGCTTCGCCACGTCTACTTCCCGGCAGCGGCAAGCTGGATTCTCTCCTCGCTGCGCACATCGGTCGGCTTTGCCGTCGTCGGGGCGATCATCGGCGAGTATCTTGGCTCGTCTGCCGGCCTTGGCTATCTGATCGCTCAGGCGGAAGGCAATTTCGATGCGGTCGGGGTCTTCGCAGGCATCCTCATCCTCGCGATCTTTGTCCTGATCATCGACAGCATCCTGGACGTCGCCGAGAAGCGACTGATCAAGTGGCGACCGAGCGCTTCCGACCGGCCTGCGTGACGATCCTTAGCGGCAACCCTGAAGCCGCATATTTGCAAGCGTTCTCCCTTTTTGCCAGAAGGGAGAACGCAGGCGTTCTGAGCACTCTCCGGGACGCATCGGCTTCCGAGCCTCGTTCAATTTGCGTACCCCCTACAGCGCCGCGCGTCCTATCAGACGCGCAAAGGTCGCTGTAGCGCTTTGATTCGCTGCATGTCTCCTTAAATCGAGGTCGATCTAAGGAGACATGCAGTAGGGATATTTAGTGGGAAATCTACGCTGGCTCTCTATCGGGCGGGGATGCGCCCGGTGACATGCCGAGACTTAGCCGGCGACGTCAACCAGGCGGCAGGCTGGCACTTCTTTGGCGCGAGGGTAGTCGTAGGCCCCCACCTTCGAGGTGGCATAGCCGCCGCCGACAAGGGCTTCGGCGAGCTTTACCGCAGCAGTCACTCCGTCGATGACAGGCATGCCGGTGCGCGCCTTCAGGCGGTCGCAGAGTTCGGACATGCCAGCGCAGCCGAGAATGATCGCTTCGGCGCCATCTTCCTGCCGCGCCTTGAGGATCTCCTGCACCAGCATCTCCTCGGTATGGGCAAGATCCTCTTCCAGCGCCAGTACCGGCATGTCCACCGAACGGACCTTGCGGCAGCGATGGCCCGCACCATAAGCCACCGCCAAATCTTCGATGATCGGCACGGAGCGGGGCAGGGTGGTGATGATCGTGAACCGGGTGGCGATGTTCATCGCCACCTGCACCGCCGCCTGACAGATGCCGATGACCGGACCGCGGGCGATTTCGCGCGCGGCGCCAAGGCCGGGATCATCAAAGCAGGCGATCACATAGGCGTCGATCCCGCGCGCCTCGCCCTTGCGGATCTCGGCAAGCATGGCCGGGACGGCCATCGCCTCGTCGGCATGGCCCTCGATGCTGGCAGGGCTCGACGTCGGGTTGATGGACTCCAAGCGGGTCCCGGGGGCTGCGACGCGCTCAGCGCTGCGATGCGCCTGTTCCGTCATGGAGCTGGTGGAATTCGGGTTGATCAGCAGGAGACGCATTGGGATCAGCTCATTTTCCGATGGACGATTGCGAGGACCACATGGGCCGTGATGCCGGGAGCGCGCATCGCGGCCCCTCCTGGTGCGGCAGTTCAGTGAATTCAAAGTCCATTGGAGCTCTCAAGTGGCACCACGCACCGGCTTCAGGCCGATCGCGTGATCGTGTTTAAGCAGTTGCCTTTGCACATCAAGTTGCGGTACACAATATTGTCTACAATTTTGTAGTCAATATCTAACTGCAGCGGATGGAATTGACTTTGAGCGCCGCACGGCGAGAGTAGGCGAACGGCTAGAGCGGGATGAGGAAAAGTGTACGCGGTTTTCCGCCCGCATCCCGCTCTAACTTTTTAGAATCGATCACGTTCATGATTTTGGGTCGGATCGACCCAAAATCATCGTGATCTAAGGGAGATTTCATGTACAACGCGGACGAAGCCGCCGGTGCTCCGACGGCGATCATTTGCGAGAAGATCTGGCTTGCGATTGCAGAACGGCGGCTACGGCCGGGCACGCGGTTGAAGGAAGAGCAACTTGCCGAAATATTCTCCGTCAGCAGGGCCCGCATTCGCCAGGCCTTGACCGCGCTGGAACGCGACGGCCTCGTGACGATCATGCCGAACCGCGGCGCCTTCGTTTCCGAGCCCTCCGTCGATGAGGCGCGCGACGTATTCGTCGCGCGACGGGCGATCGAGCAGCGCGTCGTCGAGCGCTTGTGCGAACGCGCCACCCCCAAGGATATCGTTCGGTTGCGAGGCCATATCGAAGAAGAGCGCATTGCCGGCCGTTCCGGCAATCTCTCTGATATCGTTCGGCTTTCCGGTGGCTTTCACCTGTTGCTCGCAGAGCTGTCAGGCTCGGCCTTTCTCTTCGGCATCCTGCGCGACCTCGTCTCGCGCACATCTCTGATTACCGCGATGTACCGCTCGAACCATCTGCACAATTGCGGGCCGGACGAGCATCTGGCTGTCGTCGAGCACATCGCGGCGCGCAATGTCGCGAGCGCGATCAAGGAAATGGCCGAGCACCTGAACCACGTCGAAGCGGAACTGGATCTGGACGAAGAGAAGGATCAGCCCCGGGATCTTCGCACCGCATTGCTTTGAGGCCTGCAGCGCCGCACGTCTCATCCAACGTGCAAAAAAGTCGCTGTAGCACTTTGATTTGCTGCATGTTTTTGTCCTCAATTCGGAGACGATTTAAGGACAGATGCCGTAGCGCAGGACCAATTGCACCGCATTTGAAGAAGAGGCGGTGCCTGCCAGCAGACTGAAGGAAGATATGACCAACCGTAGTTACTATGCGCCGCATGGCGGCAACCCGGCACAAACCCAACTCCTGACGGATCGCGCAGTGTTCACCGAAGCCTACGCCGTGATCCCCAAGGGCGTGATGATGGACATCGTCACCAGCTACCTGCCGTTCTGGGACAAGACCCGGCTGTGGATATTGTCGCGTCCGCTCTCCGGTTTTGCTGAAACATTTTCACAATATATCATGGAAATCGCTCCCGGCGGCGGCAGCGATCGGCCGGAACTCGACGAGGGCGCCGAAGGCGCGATCTTCGTCGTCGAGGGCGAACTGACCGTTACGCTCGACGGCAAGGTGCACAAGATGCAGCCGGGCGGCTTCGCCTTCATTCCGCCGGCCAGCAGCTGGACCGTTCGCAACGGAAGCGAAGCGCCTGTTCGCTTCCACTGGGTGCGCAAGGCCTATGAACACGTCGACAGCTTGCCCGTACCGGAAGCCATTTTCACCAACGAGGCCGAGATCACCCCGGCGCCCATGCCCGGAACGGATGGCAAGTGGGCGACGACCCGCTTCGTCGATCCGTTGGATCTCCGTCACGATATGCACATCACCATCGTCACTTTCGAGCCCGGTGCGATCATCCCCTTTGCTGAAACCCATGTCATGGAGCACGGCCTCTACGTGCTCGAGGGCAAGGCGGTCTACCGGCTCAACCAGGATTGGGTCGAGGTCGAGGCCGGCGACTACATGTGGCTGCGCGCCTTCTGCCCGCAGGCCTGCTATGCCGGTGGTCCGGGCAAGTTCCGCTACCTGCTCTATAAGGACGTGAATCGCCATATGAAGTTGCGGTCGCGCTAAGGAAGCTCACGCAAGGCAAAGCAAACCGCGCGTCCGATGAACGCGCGGTTTCTCTTTTTCAATGCGTTGCAGCCTCTTCCGGATGTCTCGGCTGACAAGTGGCCAGGGCAGGCAGTGCCCGCTGCTCTTTTGCTTCAATCCACCAACTGCGGATCGGCAGGCCGAAGGCTCCTTGGCTGCAGCCGCCGCAGCGTACTGCCGACCGGGTTCTTGTCCAGGTGCAGCACGCGGGTGAAGAAATGATTGCCGCGTTCTGTGCGCCCGATGTTGACGATCGCGACACCTTTGAGCTCCTCGTCCATGAACTTCAGGACCCGTTGGTAGGCGTCGTCCTCGAGCGTGTCGAGCGCCTCGTCGATGATTAGCCACCGGGGCTTGTGCAGGCTGAGCCGGGCGATGGCGAGAAGCCGCTGCTCCGCCTCGCTGAGGTTCATCTGCTTTCGTGCATCCTGGTCAAGCCGGCCACTAAGCCGACCGAGCCCCACCTTGGAGAGCACCGCTGCAAGTTCGCCCTTGCCGTAGCTATCGGCCGGACTGGGATAGGCAAGAACGTCGCCAAGGGTACCGGGCGGGAAGTAAGGTGACTTCGGAACGAAGGCGAGACCATCGTCCACCGGCAGTGCAATGCGGCCGTGGCCCCAGGGCCAAAGGCCGGCGATCGCCCGGAAGAACGGGGCCTTTTCCACTTCCGGAGCACCGGTGACCAGCACCCGTTCGCCCGGGTCGATGGTGACGCTCTGTTCTCGAAGCTTAATGCAGCCGGTCGGCGAGACGATCTCGATATTGTCGAAGCTCATCTGCGGCGTTTCCGCCGTCTTGAAGTCGATACGCTTGTCGCCCTCGTGCCGTTCGTCGGTCATCAGCAATGCTGAACGGAAGGCGGCGACACGTAGCAACGTGGCACGCCAATCGGCGATCGCGCCGATGTTGTCGACGAACCAGCGCAGCGACGCATGCACCTGGTTGAACGCGCCAACCGCCATCATCAACCCGCCGAAGCTCAAGTCTCCCGAGAAATAGACCGGCGCGGCAATGACGATCGGTGCGACGACGGTGATCCAGCCGTAGCCCCCCGTCACCCATGTCAGCCGCGTGACCGCACGCAACAGGCCGTAACTGATCTCGAGTACCGAAGCAAGATCGCGGTGCAAGCGCTTCTTTTCATTTGCTTCTCCCGATGAGAGCGACACGGCTTCGATATGTTCGTTGACGCGCATTAGCGAGAAGCGCAGCGCCGCCTCGCGGGCATAGTGTTCGCCGTTCAGTCCTACCAGCGGACGGCCGACGAGCCAGCTTAGCCAGGAGGCCGTGCCCGCGTAGAGAATGGCAGCCCAGACCATATAGCCGGGAATGGCGACGGCGTAGTCCGCGACATGGAAGACGAAGCCGTCGGACAGGGACCACAGGACGCCGATAAAGCTCACCAGCAGAATGCCCGACTGGAAAAGGCCGATCGAAAGCCCGGCGGAAAGATCGGTCAGGTGACGTGCGTCCTCATGGATGCGTTGATCCGGATTGATGCCGATTGCGCCGGCATTCGCCAGGCGAAATGCCCGCGTGGGGCGCATCCATTCGTTGATGAGATCTTCCGTCAGGCCCTCTCGCAGGCGCAGCTTGATGACCTGCCCGAGCCAGGTTTGCACAACGTTGAGGACAAGAAGCACGCCGGCGATCTCGGCGAAGACGACGAGCTGGTGAAGGAAGGCAGGCAGGTCGCGTCGCTCGAGCGTGTCGTAAAACGGCTTGTACCATCGATTGAGGATGATCTGGCCGAAGGCTGTTACGACGATGACGATGATGATGCTGATGCTCAGCCAGATGATCTTGTTGCGTAGCGGCGAGGCCATGAAGGCCCGATGCATCATCCGCAATTGATCACCGAGGGGTTGTTCGTCGCTGGGTTCTATCCGGCCGTTATCCCTGCCGTTCGTCCGGTTCGACATCGGTGCGAATCTCTCCTTCCCACTCTCCTCAATTAGAATATAGCGTGCCTTGCCGTCCCACCCTAGAGCGGATTGGCTCAGCGCACACGTAACCGCGGTCACAAAGGTCCTCGTCCCGCGGCGCAAATTTGATTTGTAACGTTCCGCAGCCGGTTCATAGTTCCGCCAGACGAGGTCGGAAACCGGCGCCAGGGAGGAACCTTATGTCCGCGCATCTCGATCAAATCCGCGATCAGCAAAGAGAGACATGGGACCGCTTCTCCGCCGGCTGGAAGAAATGGGATGCACTGGTTCTCGGCTGGCTTGCCCCCTTCGGCCAGGCGATGATCCGGCAGGCGGCCATCGAGGACGGCGATCAGGTGCTCGACGTTGCTGCCGGTACGGGAGAGCCGGGGCTCACGGTCGCTGCATTGATCCCGAACGGTCGGGTCACCGTCACGGATCTATCCGAGCGTATGCTTCAGGTGGCGAGCGAGAATGCCGGGAAACGCGGCCTGACGAATTTTGAAACCAGGATCTGCGACGCCGGCGCATTGCCTTTCCCGGATGCGGCATTCGACGCCGTCCTTTGCCGGTTTGGGTTCATGTTCTTCCCTGATGTCGCGGCAGCGGCTGAACAATTGAGACGGGTTGCGAAACCGGGCGCACATGTCTGCGCCGCCGTCTGGAGCTCGCCGGAAAAGAACGCCTGGGCAACCACGATCATGGCGACCATCGCGCGCAACGTGGAACTGCCGAAGCCACCGGTTGGAGCGCCGGGCCTGTTCCGCTGTGCACCCGAAGGCATGATGACGGCCGTCTTTGCCAACGCCGGCCTGCATGACGTTCGGGAAGAAGAGATCACCACCACGATGGTTCACGATAGTCCCGAGGATTATTGGGCCTTCATGACGGAAATCGCAGCACCCGTGGTCGCCGGGTTGGGGCAGACGGATATTGCGACGCGGGAGCGTATCAAGGCGGAGGTTCTGGATCTCGTCCGGCAGTCGATGCGGGCCGGCAAGGTGGAGCTGCGCTCCACCGCAACCGTCGTGGTCGGGACGCGCGAACTGCCTTAGGGCCACAATTCGGGGCGAAACCTCCAGGCAGCGTGGAGGAACGCGCGGCCACGAGATTAGAGCAAGTTGCCGGCTCTATCGCACCACATCGGGGACGACGACGCGACTACCGCGGTGGAGTAGGTTAAGACCGGTAAGGCGCAATATGCCGGCCACAGTACGCGAACGCTTCGCCGCGGCTTTTCCGTGCAAAACTGGGAACGGCGATGATGCAATTGAGCATTGCGACGCGCTCCAATTTGCTGCGGCTGCCGCAAATCTTTAGTTCTCCGTTATCAAACGGAAAGCTCCGGCAGGTCGCCAAGCAAAATCTCAGGCGTGATCCGCAATTTTGAAAGGTCGAGCGCCGGCATCCATTATTCCATCCATTTCCATCCAATACCGCCTGCCGGAACGGCTTTTCGACGACGGATTGGCCCCGCCTTGGGGCGGGGCCGGTGCTCCTCAGTCCCGGTTCGGGCGGGACCAGATGAGTTGGTATCAAGACACGCATCGCCCGCGTCGAAAACCCCTCCGACAAGGGGCCGAACTACCGCATCTACGCCGGCAATGTCGAGCTCGGCGCCGCCTGGCAAGAAGCGCTCCGACCAAACCGACCGCGACTACCTCTCGGTCAAGCTCGACGACCCGAGCTTCGTGGCTCCCATCTACGCGACGCTGACGGAAGTTGAGGGCGAAGATGGCTGACGTTGAGGGCCAGTGTGCGGATCGAGCCGGTGAAGCCGTTTCGGCGGAGGTGAAGGTGCCCATGGTAGCCATGTCCAAGTTCCTTTTGCTGTTTCGGGCCGCGCCCTTCGCGGCCTCGATGGCAGTCGCAAAGACCGGGGAGGATCGGACCGCACCCAAGGGGCCGGAATGAAATGGAGGGCGGCCGGGAGGAATTTTGTTGCTCCGCGAGGAATGGCGGTGGAGAACCGACAGGGGAAGAAGGTTCCGAAGGCCGTTGCGGGAAGACATCGAGCCCGCAGAAGGGAGTGCCCGCAGATCGACCATTTCATCTCGGTGGGCGACCGAGAATAAATCCGGACGATCCGCCGCCCGGACGAGGCCGAAAAGGTCTACCGAATACCAAGAAGACGCCTGTCATGGTGATCGTGCAGCGACCAGATGACGTCACACCCGGCACTCCGGCCGACTTAACTTACCGGGCAATCGCGCCCCAGAGAACGAACCCGCCTGCCACGAAAATTGCAGACTTTATAAAACCTCCAATTTGCTCGCAAATTGCGAGCAATGTCATTGTTGCATAAAGTGAATTTCCCCCCCAAAAAAAATTGTCTCGGGCCACCTCTTGCGACATGTCACCAGAGGCGAGCCACAACTCGAACTCGTGGCGCCGACGAAGAGGTTGTTCGGCTGGGGCAAGAGATTTTCGCGGGCGGCACAACCGTTTGGGGCCTTGTTTACTCTTGAGCGCAAGCTTCACCGGGTCGCGGCAGGCTCTTGCGATGGCGCTGCGTGCCCTGTCGTTCCATCTTCGAGCATTCGGACCATTTCGCCTATCGCCGCCTCCCGTTGCGGATCCTTGCCCGCCGCATAAGCAAGCGGAAACGGCACCGCCCGGTCCGGTTCGATGCCGATCCCCTCAAGCCGCAGACCGTTATCGATCACCGCGTCCGAAACCGCGAGTTCGAGCAAGCTGTCGTCAGGCAGCACATAGGCGCGGCCTGCGAGCAGGGCGCCCGCACTCCGTTCACCAACCAGCGCGATGGCGTTCTGCCGTAGGGCATAGGCGAAGAGTTCCAGGCCGCTGCGCGTGCCCTTGTCGATCAACGCGACGACCGGCTTTCGCCAACGGAAGTTTGCAAGCGTCGCATCCCCACGGCGCGGCACCAGCCGGAAGGACGGGGTATCGCCGACGAAAAGCTCGGCCGCATCGGCAGGGCCACCACCCCAGCGTCCGCGCAAGTCAACGATAACGCCCTCGGCATCCTTGAGGCGGCCAGTCGCAAGGGCCTCCGCGACAATATCAAGGCCGTTGCGCGTCGAGAGCGTCCATAACCGCACGTAGCCGATCTTGTGACCTTCGCGTTCGCTCAAGGCAAGGCTTTCATCGATTGCCCGCTCGAACATCGGCAGCGGCCGCAATCGCTCGACCTGGACTTTCGCCGAAATCGGCGCGGCATCGCGATGGCGTCGAAGCCGGATCTCGACACTTCGGCCGACTTTCTCGGCGAAAGAGCCGATTTCGCGGTAGGGTAGCCCGTCAACCGACAGGATCTCGTCACCAACGAGGAGGCCGGCCTTCTCGGCCGGCGATCCATCGTAGACATCGGCAACGAAGCGCCGACCACCATCAACGGCCGTCACCATGCCGATGCCGGGATAGCGGACCTCGCCATCGGGCGGAAAGAGGCGACGCAAATCGTCCCTGATCGCGAAACGGAAAATGTCCGAGAGTTCAAAATAGTCGATCGTATCGGACTTGTAGCGTCCCGTATGCGAGACCCGAAGGCTGGCAAGGGCCGATGTGATTGCGTCGTCTACGTCGCTGGGCGGGCTCGCTGCCGAGATCGAGTGCCTCTTCCCGTCGATTTGTGCCCGAGCAACGGCGTTGAAGCGGTCCAGCGCCGTCGTGTCGTAGAATTCTTCATCCACCAGTTCGACGACACGGTCAAACACGGGCTGGCCGGAACGCGTGACGTCGGCCGCATAGGGAGCATCCAGTGTCGACAGGAGCAATGAAAAGGTTAGCAACGTGCCTAAGCAGCCTTGGCCCATAGCTTCGTCCTCCGGTTTCCGGTCGCTCGATTATCGGCAAAACACGGGAGACTTGGGAGGCGACGTGCTTGCAAATTCGCGTGATCCCGGTAGCGGGCATCATCCGCCCTGTCGTGTGCCGGGCGGCTGTCGGAGGCGGGCAAGACAGCACAACAACAGGTAGCGATAGCAAGACAAGTAGAGATTGCAAAAGATCGCTCACCGAACGAGCGGCATTTAGGTATGCCCGAATTGCAATCACGGGGCAGAAAACCGACACAGGCTTCTGACCACTTTGGGTCATCAAAAGGAGGCGGCCAAACTAGCCCCAAAGAGCTATAAAATCCTTTCAAACCAAATTGTTAACGGCCCAGCATTATTTAGGGGGTTTCTGTAACAAAGTTGCCATATGCTTTACGGTTTAAGTAAAAATCTAGTGGATTATAAAGTTTTTCTGACAACGCAAGATTACATCTTGTCTTTCCGCATTAGAGTTTGTTAACATTCGAATATAGGGGTTTCATTACAGCTTTGAACGCGGGAGGGTGGCATGCCGCTGTCGTCGATGCTTGATTCCAGGAATTCCCGTCACCTTCGCCAAAAATCAGCCGCACAGGATGGGCCACCTCCCCAGGAAACGGCTATGGTCGAACGCCTTTTCCGGTGGTTCGGTGGCAGGAAGGCGCGAGGCTTCACACCGCGCTCGGAAACCACCCATCTGTCCGGGCTCGCGCTCGAGACGCTTGAGCCTCGCTACCTGTTGTCTGCCGATATCATGCCCTTTGCGGTGGACATGGTCGGCGATGGCGGCGCCGACTACAGCCTGCGCTATGACAATCTCATCCAGACGGTCCAGGTTTACGACAACAGGTCGAGCCTCCTCGTTGCGCAGCGGAACGCTGCGGAAATCGACTATATCCGGGTGACCGGCACGGCGGCGAACGACACGCTGACAATCGATTTTGGCACGGATTTCCTTCAGGCGCTCGATATCGATTTTCAGGGCGGTGACGGCGACGACAAGCTCTCGCTGACCGGCGGCCTGTTCGATCTCGTCGAATTCGCGGCCGATGGCGCGAAGTCCGGCGTGTTCACCGCCGTAGACGGCCAGATCAGCCATCGGATCGGTATCGGCGGCGTCTCGGCCGTGACCGATGCCACGACTGCGCAGGAGCGGATCTTTGCCGACGTGACCGGTGAGGGGCAGACTCTGCGCCTCAGCGATGCCGGCACGCCCGGAGATGGGTTCTCGACGCTCGACAGCATCAATGACGGCGCGCTGGTGTCCTACACCTTTGCTTCGCCCAATCTGAAGCTGACAATCGACACTGGAGCCGGCGACGACACTTTCGTTCACAACGGCTTCGACAACGCCATTTCGGGCAAGGTTCTCTTGAGTGGCGGTGCAGGAAGCGACGCGGTAATCGGACCGCCGGAAGATACCGACTGGAACATAACCGGACTGAATTCCGGCAACGTTTCAGGGGTGTCCTTCGTCGAGGTTGAGAATCTCAGAGGTTCTGCCGACAACGAGGACACCTTCTTCGTTTCAGCCGGCGGCGGACTGGCCGGCGTCATGGACGGCGGCGCCGGTGGCTTCGACAGCCTCGTTCTCGATGGCGGTGTCTTCCATTCCGTCACTTACGTTGCGACCGGTCCCGCCTCCGGCACGATCACCCGCGATGGCCAGGTTCTGCGCTACGACGGCCTGGAGCCGATCACAGACAAAAATACGGTCGTCGCCGATCGCATTATTGCGACCAGCGATTTCGACGACGAAGCACGCCTGAAGGACAACGGTGACGGCACTCTGACGCTCGAGTCGCTGTCGCTGATCCCGACCTTCGAGGAGGTCACCTTCGCCAAGCCCACCAACAGCCTGACGATCAAACTTGGCGCAGACCTCGGCATCCCGCTCCTGTCGAAGGATGTCCTGACGGTTACGGGCGTCAACCTCGGGGCTGCGAGCCTTACCGTTTTTGGCGAAAGCGCTGCCGATACGGCCGGCGATGACGGCAAGGACGAAGTCCTGATCGAGGGGGCGAACACATTCGGTGCCTTGGCGATTCATGCCGAAAAGATCACGGTTTCAGGCAATGTTTCGGCGACGACGGTTACCCTTGTGGCGCTCGCCGAAGACGACGGCAAAATCACCGGCGGCGCCTATTTCGCGACACCCGAGGCGATCATCGACCTCAGCGGTGCGACCATCACCGCCTCTGGCGCTGTGCAGATCTCGGCGACGGCGGATGCGACCGTTTCGGCTTCGACCGCGGAAGTCGGGCCGCTCGAAGGCGTCATCGTCACCGTGCTGCCGGAGGCGAGGATCAAATTTGACAACAGCACGCTGACGGCTGCGAGCCTTTCGGCCGGCAGTTCGGTCAGCGTTTCGCTGACCGCAGCCGACGAAGGCGATGCAAGCGAGAACGACACGACAAAGGATGCCGCGGTTTCCGTGACAGTTGTTCTCAGCGATTCCATCACCGAAGTGCTGGGCGGGAGCGCCCTCAACGTATCCGGCGCTGTTTCGCTGACCGCCGACACCAATCTCGCATTGACGACGACCGCAGATGGCGGCTCCGGCTCCAAGGGTGCCAGCGTTGCTGTTTCGGAAGTGAACGCGACAACGCGCGCCTATATGTCGGGCAATTCCGCGCTCAACGCCAATAGTGGTAACCTGCCCGATTCCGTCGCCTTTAGCGCAACACTGACCAGCAATGTCAGCACCACAGCGATTTCCAGCGCCGGCGGTTCGAACCAGGGCGACGGCTCAAACGAATCCGAGAAGCGGCTCGCCGACCCGAACCAGGACAGCAATACCTCGGACAAGGCAACGACGAGTGGCGGTGACATTACCTTTGCCGGCGCGGTGGCCGTCTCCGATTACCGGACCACGACCGAGGCCTATGTCGACAGTTCGACCCTTGTTTCTGCGACGACCCTCGGCTTGACGGCGACCTCCACCGAGAGCGTCACGGCATCGGCAGACGGCTCGGCCACGGGCAGCGCCGGGACCGGCGTTGGCGTGGCTGTCGCGCTCGGCATTGCCGACGTTACCACTCGCGCCTATATCGCCGGAACGTCCGACCTGACGGCAAGTTCCGTCAACCTCAATGCCACGCTGAACGCCGGCGACAGCTTCGTCGTGACGGCGGAAGCCGGTGCCGGCGGCGCCGAAACGAATGTCGCCGGCGCTCTCGCGGTCAGCATCATCATGACCGACGTCGAGGCCGTTATCGAAGCGGGCGCCTCGGTCGACCTCAATGGTGCGGACCTCAGCCTCACCGCTTCGTCGACCACCCATGCCGAGACGGCCGCCACCCCGAACGGCGACGACCTCGGCGAAGCCGGCGAGACCGGCGTCGGCGGTTCGGTAGCGCTCGCGGTCATCGACAACAATACGAGCGCACTCGTCGAAAACGGGGCGACGGTCACGGCAGCAGACGACGTGACGCTGTCGGCAACCGGCAGCCATGAATCCGAAACGACGGCGGAAGCCGGCGGCACCGGTGGCAGCACAGGTATCGGCGGTGCAGTGGCGATCGACGTGATCGACAACACCACCCGCGCCTCGCTCGGAACGGATGAGGTCGAGCTCGACATAACAGGAGATTTCTCTGCAACAGCGACCCATCATGGGCTGAGCACGGCCACGGCTGACGGCACCGCGATCGGTTCGACCGCTGTCGGCGCGGCGATCGCGCTTGCCTTCGTCGACAACCGTGCAATCTCGACCACAAACCGGAACCTGCGTGCTGACGGCTCTGTCAGCCTGTCGGCGTTGGGCGACGGCTCCAGCAAGGCGGAAGCCAAGGCAAGCGCGAAGGGCGCCGACAAGAACGACGAATCCGCCGACGGCAACACCAAGGCCGACCAGCAGAAACAGAAGCAGGTCGCCTTCGCCAACAGCAAATCCGGCGATGCCGACAGCACGAGCCAGACCGCTAATACCGGCGGCGGCAGCGGTGGCGATGTCGGCGTTGCAGCTGCCCTTGCGATCAACGTCTCCGACAGCGAAGCGCTGGCCAGCATCGGCAATGGCCGCACCATAACGGCCGGCGATGGCGCCGGAACCGGCGGCGTGAGCCTGCAAGCCAAAAACAACACGGATGCCTCGGCAGTCGCCGATGGCAGCGCGACGCTCGAAAGCGAAACCTCGGGCACGGCGGTTGGTGCTGCAGTGGCGATCAATGTCGCCGATATGAGCAACAGGGCGATCATCGGCACCGGCGCGATCGTCAATGCCGACGGCAGCGTCACGCTGTCTGCCACGATGAAGAACGTCGGCGGCGACCAGAAGAACGTCTTCGAAGCGCATTCGACTTCCGGCGCCAGCGGCGGCGACACCGGCGTTGCCGGATCGTTTGCGCTCAACGTGTCGGATGCCACCGCGGAAGCGGCGATCCGGCCTTCCGCCAGCATCACGCTCAGCAGCGACGACGCTACGCTTACAGCCTCCAATACGTCCGAAAGCAGCGCTGTCGCCGAGGCGGATGCCGAGAGCGCCAGCACCGGTGTCGGGGCCTCCTTTGCGATCAATGCGGCCGACAACACGGCGTCGGCCAAGGTCGAGAATTCCGCCGTCCTGACTGGCCTCGATGACCTGACGCTCAGCGCCACGGGCAGCCACAAGACCACCACGACGGCAGAATCCGGGGCGGCAGCTGAAGATGGTACCGGCGTCGGTGGCGCGATTGCGATCACCGTTGCCGACAATGTGACGGAGGCAAAGCTCGGCACCGGCGGCCTGATCGATCTCGACGGCGCCTTCAGCGCCACCGCGACCCACCATGGCGATAGCACCACCTCGGCACTGGGCGATGCGCTTGCCGGCGACACGGCGGTCGGTGCGGCAATCGCGCTGGCGTTTGTCGACGACAGCGCCACTGCGACCACGGCCCGCAATATAACCGCTGATGGCAATGTCAGCTTCGCAGCCCATGGCGATGGTGCGAGCAAGGCCGAAGCCACGGCCAGCGCCGCCGGCGCGGACAAGGACAAGGAAAACACGAGCGGTAACACGACCGCCGACGATCAGAAGAACAAGCAAAAGCAGCTTGCCAACGAGAAATCGGGCAAGACGAACACCGGCGACAAGTCCGCAACGAGCCAGGGCGGCACTGGCGGCGGCCAGGTGAGCGTCGCTGCAGCGCTCGCCATCAACGTCTCGTCGTCGCTTGCCGTCGCTTCGATCGGTGATGGCGTCACGATCATTGCCGGGCAGGGCGTAGGCACCGGAGCGCTTCTGCTCCAATCCTCCAACAACATGAATGCCAGTGCCACGGGCGACGGCAAGGCAACGACCACGAGCAGCGGCACCGGCGTCGGTGTCGCCGTTGCCATCAACGTCGCGACCATGCGGAACGAAGCCTCGGTCGGGGCAGGCGCCCACATCACGGCCGATGGCCTCACGGCTTCGGCGACAATGAAGACGGTCGGCGGCAATGCCGAGCACAATTTCGGTGCGAAATCCACGTCAGGTGCGAGCGGCGGCGACACCGGCGTGGCGGGTTCGTTTGCCTTGAGCGTTGCAACCACCAATACGCTCGGCACGATCGGGCTTGACCACGGCGGTGGCGGCACGACGAGCGTGGCGCTCACCGGCGGCAATGTCAGCCTGCAGGCGACCAACACAACCAAATCGACGACAGAGGCGACCGCCCATGGCGCCGGCAGCGGTTCGGGAAGCACCGGCGTCGGCGCATCGATAGCACTTGGAATTTCACTCAACACGACCTTCGCCGGGATCGAGAACGGCGAAACGGTCAGCGGCAATACCGGTAACTTCCAGGTTCTTTCCACCTCGAACGATACGGTCACCACCACGGCCAAGGCCGGCGCAGCCGGCAACACCGCCGTCGGCGGCGCAATTGCAGTCGCCTACGTGGATAACGACACGGATGCGCATATCGGCACGGGTGCCGGCGGCGCGATCACGCTCACCGGCAATCTCGCCGCGCAGACGACCCATGCCAGCACGATCCATACGCTCGGCGACGGCGAAGCGGCAGGCAGCAATGTCGGTGTCGGCGTTTCGCTCGCTTTGAACATCGCGGAAGTGACCAACGACGCCTTTGTCGGCAGAAACTTCTCCGGCGCCAACAATGTCAGCGTCACTGCCACGTCGACCTTCGACACGAAGGCAGAATCCAAGGCCAGCGCCAAGGGTAACGACACCTCGAAGGCGAACTCCGACCAGGAGACCAGCAACCAGACGAGCATGGCGCAGAACCAGAGTGGCGGCTCGAAGGCGCCGACCCAATCTGGCAGTAGCAGCCTCGGCACCGCCGATAGCAAGAGCACGAACGAGACCGGCAAGTCGACACAGGGCGGGACGAGCGTCGCCGCAACGATCGCCGTCAACTTCCTCGACGCCGACAACACCGCGACGATCGCAAGCAATGTCGTGATCGGGTCCTCGGGTGCGATGAAAATCGAAGCGACGATGACCACCGACGCGCGCGCACTCGGCACGGCGACGGCGACCAATACCAGCGCCAACACTGGCGTCGCCGCCGCGGTCGGCCTCAACATCGCCTTGCTCGACAATACCGCGCAGGTCAATTCCGGCGCCGACCTTACCGCCGGCTCGATCAAGGTACGGGCAGTCACGGCCGATGGCGAAAGGAATACCTTCCAGGCGCGGGCACTGGCCGGCGCCGTGTCGAAGAATACAGCCGTCGGCGGCTCCGTCGCGATCAACTATCTCGACGTCAATTCAAGTGCGGTCATCGGCAACAATGCCGATCTCGACGCCAATGCCGGTGGCATTGCCATCAATGCAGTCAGCGTCAACGAGATGCAGAGCATCGCCGGCGGTGCGGCGCTCAGCAGCGGTAGTGGCAGCACCGGCGTCGGCGTCGCGGTCTCCATCAACATCGTCAACGATCTCAACACCAAGGCCGACGTCGGAACCGGCGTCGATGCCGAGGCTACCGGCGCGATCGGTGTCACGGCGCATGCCGAGCTGTTGCCGATTACCGAGAGCCTTCCTGTCATCGGCAATCTGGCGGTGACCAGCTTTGCCGCCGGCGTTGCGGCAAGCAACGGAACGGCGGTGGGTGGCTCCTCCAGCGTCAACGTCATCTTCATGGAGACGCATGCCTTCATCAATGATGGCTCCGACTTTGACGGCGATGGCGGCGTGACCGTCGAAGCGACCGACATCTTGACCATGGTTAGCGGTGCTGGCGGCATCGGACTGTCCGGCGGCAGCAATGCCGGTGTCGGCATCGGGCTTGACGTGAACGTCATCATTCGCAACACCAGCGCCTGGGTCGGCGGAACCGCGGACCTCGGTGCGACTGCCGGCAATATTCTGGTCAATGCGGATTCGTTCGACACCATCACCTCGATTGCCGCCACCTTTGGCTTGAGCCTCAGCGGCTCGGGCGTTGCCGCCTCCGTCGGTGTCGTCGTGCTCGACACCTCGACCGAAGCCTATGTCGAGACGGGAACGGCACTCGACAAATCTGAACTTCATGCCGGCGGAAATGTCTCCGTCAAGGCAACCGGTGACGCCAAGATCTTTGCGCTCGCCGGCGGCGTCGCCTTCGGCCAGGGCGCCGGCATCGGTATCGCCGGTACGGTCTTCGTTCACATCGACGATGTGAAGGCACAGATTCTCGGCCACGCCGACGTCGAAACCGGTGGACCGGCCGGCCTCGATGTCTCCGCGATCTCGACTGAGGATGTGACCACGATCGCCGCCGCCGGCGGTGTATCGACCAGCAGCGCTGCCGTGGCTGGCTCTGTTGCCGTCACGGTGCTGACGGAAACGACGATCGCGCGCATTGGCTCGAATACGGCGGTGACCGCCCAGTCCGGTGCAAACGATCCGGGTGTTGCGGTCTACGCTTATGGCGAGACCGATCTGCTCACTGTCGCCGGATCGCTTGCGGTGTCCGGCGGCAGCGCAGCGGTCGGTGCCGGCGTCAATATCGCGACACTGATCAAGACCACGCAGGCATCGATCGATTCCGGCATGGACATGGACGCTGACGGCAACGTCAAAGTCGAGGCAACCAGCAACGAGGACATTGGTTCCTTCTCGGTGGCGGCCGGCGGTGCCTCCACGGCCGGCATCACCGTTTCGGCGGATGTCTTCGTTTTCGACATGACCACCCGCGCCTTCATCGGTGACGATCCGCTCGACGGTATCGCCAATGCGGGCCTGACCGACGTGCGCGCCCTTGGCAGCGTGCTGGTACAGGCGATCGACGAAACGGAACTCGACCTGATCGTTGGCGGCGTCGCCGTTGGCGGCAGCGCCGGCGTTGGTGTTGCTGCCGGCGTCGCGGTTGTCGACAAGGTGACGGAATCGTTCATCGGAGAAAACGCGCGCGTGACAGGCGAAGGCCAGCACAGCGTGGCCGCACGCACCGGCCGCTTCGACATCAGCTTTGCCGGTTCGCAAAGCATGGGCGACGGCTACGATCCGAAGACCGACGGCCAGGTCGGCAAGGACAGCCTCGAAGCGGGCGTGCCGGTCAAGGAAGGAGGCGGCGGCCTCGGACAATTCAACGACCTCGACCAGGATCACAGCGATGACGGGACGCCGACCGATCCGGGCCTGACCCAGCAGCGGATTGCAACAGCCTCTGTCGACAGCGGTTTCCGTGGGGTCGCGGTCTCGGCAACCACCAAGGACGATATCGAAACGGCAGCGATCAGCGTTGGCGGCGGCGGTTCCGTCGGCGTCGCCGTCGGTGCGGCGGTCAACGTCCTCAACACGACGACCACCGCGCTGATCGGCGAGGGCGCCCGTATCAATCAGGACATGAGCGGCGGCGGTAATGGAGCGCAGTCCGTCCTCGTCGCTGCGGCCAGCGATTTCAGCCATCTCGGTGTTGGCGCAGGTGCCGCCTTCGGCGGTTCGGCTGCGGCCGCGCCTGCGGTCGACGTGTCGGTGGTTACGACGAAAACTACGGCGACGATCGGCGACGACACTCTGGTCGATGCCAACAATGACGTGGCGGTGATCGCGACGGCGAAGGAGAAGGTTCTCGTCGTCTCCGCCGGTCTGGCACTCAGCGGTGCGGTCAGCCTTGCCGGCGGTGTCTCGGTCGTCTCGATCGATGCCGACACCTTTGCGCGCATCGGAGATTCGACCGTCGAAGCCGGTGGCGACGTCGCCGTCATGGCGAAGGACGACTCCCAGTTCACGATCGTTTCCGGCGCAGTTGCCATCGGCCTTTCCGGCGGTGGTGCCGCAGGCTCCGTCGGCGTCGTTAACGTCACCAAGGACACCGAGGCGACGATTGGCGCCAACGCCACCATTGATGCGCGCGCCAACGGCGCAGGCATCGCGAATGTGCTCAACGGCAACATCGCCACGAGCGGTGGCGACCCAACCGGCTTCTCGACGCTTTCGGGTGAGGCCCATGGCGTCATCGTCCAGGCGCAATCGTCCGAAGTCGTCACCCATATCGCCGTTGCCGGCGCGGGCGGGCTTTATGTCGGCATAGCCGGCGCGGTCAGCGTGACCATCATCGATTCCGATACCTTCGCCGCCATCGGTGCGGGTGCTGCAATCAACCAGGGCTTTGCCAACTATCAACTTCATCCGGCCGCTGTCGGCCTCGGGCAGGGAGTCTACGTCAACGCGGCCAATGATGTCCGCATCACCTCCTTTGCCGGTTCGGCAGCCGTCGGTTTCGTCGGCATTGGTGGCGGCATCGACTTCGGCAGCATCAAGAACGACACAACAGCCTCGATCGGCGCGAATGTCGACGTCCTGGCGCGCAACGATGTCGCGGTCAGTGCGGACTCGATCCAGGTCCTCAAGGGCTTCGCGTTCAGCGGCGTCGGCGGTGTCGTCGGCCTCGGCGCGTCGGTCTCCGTCTGGTCGATCGGGCAGGATTTCAGCGACGACTATAAAAACGAGAAGGAAAGCACGTCCGGCGATGCCACCACAGGCAGTGGCGACAATGCAGCCGCCGATGCGGGCGAAAAGACCGACGGCGGCGTCGGCGAACTGACCGGTCAGATGACCGGCTTCACCGGCGACGGAAATGCGCGTACAGCCGATTCCCGCGTCCGGGACAATATGCAGGGCGCATCGAACCGGTTGAGCGATCCATCGTTCTTCTCTGCCGCCGACCTGAATGCTGCCCTGGCCCCGACGAGTGAGGAGCATGGCACCACTGCGACCATCGAAGCCGGTGCGGAGGTGCAAGCCGGCCATGATATCCTGGTCGTTTCGCGCCAGAACGTGAAGGTCGATCTGCTGATCGGCAACGCCGCCGTCGGCCTGGTCGGCGCCGGCGCAGCGGTGACCGTTCTCAATGTGTCCGAGCAGGTCAAAGCAAAGGCAGGCGGCAATCTCAAGGCCGGCAACCAGATCAAGGTCGAAGCTGAACTCGACGAAGAGATTGATGTAACCACCGTCGCCTTCCAGGGCGGGTTTGTCGGCCTCGGGGCTTCGGTCATCGTTATCAACGATACCAGCCGCGTACAGGCGCGCCTGCTCGACGGAACCGTGGTGGATGGCGCAAGCTTGCTATCGGTCTCAGCTTCGAATACGCAGGATTTGGACGTCACGACGACGGGCATACAGGCAGGCCTATTGGCGGCCGGCGCGTCCTATGTCGACCTCAACATCGGTGATACGGACGACAGCACGATCGAGGCTCTGGCGACCATCGGGTCCGGTAGCCAGATTGGCCAGACCGACACCGTGGGCGCGATCACCGTGCATGCGGATTCGACCGTCGACGCCAAGGCGAAGACCTTTGCGCTCGCCGGCGGTGCGCTCGGCCTCTCCTTCAATTTCGCGCTGATTGATGTCGAGACCAACATCGAAGCCTCGATCCTTGGCGGCGCGAACATCGATGCCTCTGGCACGGTGACGCTGGGAGCGCTCTCAAGCCACAATGCCAAGGGTGACGTTTTCGCGCTCAGCATCGGTCTCGGCGCTGTGGGCACGAGCTTCGTGACCGTCAATGTCGTGCCGACGACAAGTGCGCTGATTGCCGGCGGTTCGACCATTTCGGCCGGTGGCATCGTCATCCTCGCCTCCCATAACTTCTCCGGTGCGACCGCCACGGATCGCGGCGCCAAGGCCTTCGCGGAAGCCTCGGGCGGCGGTCTGTTCAGCGGCCAGGGCGCCGTGCCCACCGCCAGGTCCAATGCCGTTGTAACCGCTTCGATCGGCGCGGGCGGTGCCCTGACGATCACCAACGACATCGATATCAAGTCGCGGCTGCGCAACTACGCGGTCGCCAATACCGAGGCAAACTCCTTCGGTGCGGCTGCGGTGGGTGCAACCGATGCCGAGGCGGTCGCCAACGGCCAGTCGAATGCATCGATGAACGCCAACATCGTTTCGGTCCGCGACATCGGCATCGACGCGCTTGCAATCAACGGCGCGCTTGCCGTTGCGGAAGCAACCGGTGGCGGCGTCCTCGGGGCGCTGACGCTCAACAGCGCCACGGCAACCGCAAGCCCGTCATCCGTTGCCGCGACCATCGGCAACAACACATCCATCCAGTCGGCTCGCCATATTCGCCTCAAGGCCCTCGCCAACACCGAAGGTGATTCCAAGGTCGTCGGCGTGACGATCGGCGGCGTCTTCGGCGCCGGCGACTCCGACGCGACCACCAATGTCAGCCCGACCGTCTCCAGCAGCATTGGAACGGGCAGCGTCATCAATGCGACGGGCGACGTTTCCGTCGAGGCGATTGCCGCGCCCATTCCTGGGACGCAGCCCGACTATGCGGTCGTCGACGCCGACGGAGTGGCGAACACGATCACAGTCAACAACCACGGCCTCGTGACGGGCGATACCGTCGAATACGATGCGGGCGCCGGCGGCGCGGTGATCCCCGGCCTCAACTGGCCCGATCCGCAGGATCCCGCGGTCAATCGACAATACAATGTGATTAACGTCGTCGACGGCGGCAATGTCGACCCGAACAAGCTATACTTCGGCTCGACTTTCGACGCCGCAAGCATCGATTCCGAAACCGAAATCATTACTTTCCAGGGCGCGCACAATTTTATCAGCGGCGACGCCGTGCGTTACTACGCCGGTCCCGACGAGACGGTTAACAGCTTCGGCCTGACCGAAAGCAATCTCTACTACGTTCTGGTTATCGACGAATCCCATATCAAACTGGTCAATACGCATGACAAGGCGGTCAACCCGCAAAACTACTTCAAGAACTTCCAACCCGACGATATCGCCGGCAATCAGATCACGATCTCCGGTCATGGGTTCACCAATGGCATGGCCGTCAACTATGACGCGCCCGACGCCAAGACCTTCGTCAGCCGGCAGGTCGACGTCCATCCGACGGCACTCAATCCCGACGGTTCGCCGATCGACGACGGCACGCAGAACAACATTCGCTTCTTCGACGACAACGGTAACGCGCTGAACCATGGGTTCAGCGAGGGCGAGCACGTCGTCTATAATGTCGAAACGGAAACGGGAGCGCCGGGAACGGCGATCGGTGGGCTGTCCGATGGCGAGACCTACCGCGTCCACGTTGTCAATTCGACCACGATCCAACTGAAGCGCAATGACGTCGTCACCGAACAGGTTCAGTTCGTCCGCAACGGGGCCGGCGACCGGATCATCCGCACTGATGGCGAGAACTGGGCCGATTTCGGCTTTGGAACCGGTACCCTGTTTATCAGCGGCGGCGGGGCCAACAGCGGCACCTACACCGTTACCGGCGTCAGCGGCAGCACCTTGATCCTGTCAGTCGTCAACAGCGTCACGGAAACGACGCTCACCAAGACCTTCGATCAGTCGATCATCACGCTCACGCCCAACAAGGCGAAGACCGCCGACGATATCCATTTGCTGATCAACGCCAAGAATCTGCCCATCGGCGGGCTTGAGGACGGCAACACCTATTACGTCCGTGGCATCAGCGGCCCCGGCGACGACACTTTCGAATTGTGGGACGCGCCGACCGGCGGCACGCAGATGACGTTGACGCCGACCGGGCTCGCCGGTCCCTATGCCAACCATCGCATTGGTGCGCTGGCTGTCGATATCTCAAGCGATGCAACCAGCGAGCAACAACTGCGCATCGATCTCAACGATGCCGTGACCTCGGCGGCTGGGGGGCAATTCCTGTTCGGCCCCGGCCGGGTGCCTCTCAGCGAAATTGCACCGCAATCGGGTGATGGCGTTTCTTCTGCCTATTCGAAGGGCTCCGGTGGCGGTTTTGTCGGCGTTAACGGCAATGACGCCAATATCACCAGCAACCCGAACGTAACCGCGACCATCGCGGCAACGCTTGTGACGACCAGCGGCGATGTCTCGATCAACACATCGGCCACCACCAATACAACGGCGCATGCGGTCAACGGCACCGGCGGTTTCGTCGCTGTCGGCGATGCCGACGCCAACAGCTACCAGGACGTCAACAGCGTCGCCTCCGTTGGCGACGGCACCCGTATTGTCGCAGGCAAGAACTTCACCGTTGCCTCCAGTACGAATGTCAACACCGGCGCCTCATCGCACGCAAGCGCCGGCGGGGCAGTTGGCGTCGCCTCACCGACGACCGTTGTCTGGATCGAGTACAACAGTGCCTCAACGATCGGCTCCGATGCCATCGTCGTTTCCGGCGAGCTTGCAAAACTGACGGCCTACTCCGAAGCAGGCGTCTCCGCGAAATCCACCGGCTCGGGTATCGGCTTCGGCGGCGATGGCGACGCCATCACCCATGTCTATATCGGTATCGCCGATCCGAACCCCGATCTGGATCAAGCCGATACCATCACCACCCTCGGTGATCGGGCTGTTCTGAGCGCCAAACGCGCAGTTGCCAGCGCGAAAGTCGGACGTTTCGATGTCTTCTCAGGCAGCGACGGCCGCGGCGCAGGCTTCTATGGTGAGGGCCAGGCCGAAAGCACGCTGACGGCGCGTCCGAAGGCGGAAGTTCATATCAATGCCGATTCCGAACTGACCGGCTGGGAAGGTGTCGATCTCGTCACGCGCTACGACAACGTCAAGACCCATGCCAAGTCCTATGCCCGCGCGACCGGCCTCTTCGGCTTCGTCGATTCCGATGCGCACAACGATACGGACGTGGCGTCGAAGATATTCGGTGCCGCCGGCGCTCTGGTGACCGCCGGCCCGCGTAATAACAGTGATGCCGTGCTTGGCCATCCGGATTATCCGCAGGAGCCGGCGGCGTCGAGCGAACATTTGGCGCTCTATGCTTCCACGGTCAACGGTTCAATTTCTCAGACGGACGATGCGGATCACAGCAAGCGCTCGCTTGCCGCCGGCGGCTCTGATGGCAGCAGCCCCGACGATCGGCCGCAACAGATCGATTTCAATTCGGATGTCCTGATCCTTTCCGGACGTTCGCCCGAATTGGTGGTCAAGCAACTCGTCATCGGCGCCGATGGCCAGATCGATGTTGCAGTCGAAGTCACTGTTAACGACAGCGCGAGTGGCGGCGGTAGCAGCGAAGGTGAGGGCGATACGATCCAGAGCGACGACATCGTCGTCAACGATATCGTCAATCCCGGTCCGGGCGACGTCGTCTTCGATTCCGATGAGATGATCGGTTCCGGCGGTACCTGGACGTTCCGCGACACGTTGCAGCGCGTCACGATCCGGAACGAGTCCGACAAGGACATTATCATCAACAACATCGACGTCGTGACCGACGAGCAACCGCTTGCCTGGCTGAACCCGTCGAAGACCGTGACGCTCACCTTCAACATCGAACGCGAGGTGGCGCCGACGCTGATCGAGATCACCGACACGGGTGGCCACTCGGACATCTACATCAACGGCACCATCGAAAACCCGATCGGGACCACTTCGATCGTCAATACCGATGGATCCGTATTCGTGACCAACGATCGCGGTGTCGTCGGCAGCGATGGCCGGGCATCCCTGATCCGCACACACGTCCTCAATATCCGTGCCGAGGAAAGCGTTGGAACGACCGGAAACCGCGTCAATGTCGACATCGTCGACAGTGCCGGGCTGCCACAACTCATCAGCTTCGATACCGGCCGTGTCAGCGGCTTGACCGAGCAGATCTTCCTCGGCCACGAAAACCGCTTCTACACCGGCCAACTCGTGCGTTACGACGCGATCAGCACTGCGATCGGCGGGCTTGTCGACGGCGGCTACTACTATGTCATCGCCTCGTCCGACGGCCTGAGCGTCAGGCTGGCAAGCACGCTGGCGAACGCCCTTGCCGGCGTTGCGATCAATCTTTCGCCGAGCGGGCCGCTCACCAACCAGCACAGCCTGATTTCGGCCGAGACCTTCACGGTCGATGCCGTCCAGAATGTCAATCTCGACCTCAAGGCCCTGCTGCGCGAAGACCTCGGCGGCGGCTATTACGTTGTTGAAATCGACCGGATCAGCGCCGGTGATACCGCCAACGTGCTGCTGCAGGCGAGCATCGAGCAGACCGGCGCCGGCGCCTCGGGCGGCGTGCTCGTCAAGGCGCCGAGCCAGGCTGCCGGGCTCACACACTACAATTTCTTCCGGCCGGATAGCGGCTCCCCCGAACCGCTTAGCCGTGGCGTCTTCGCAACGGGCAATACGGCGATCGCCTCGACCTATGACTTCCGTGGCATCGACCCCGCAACCGGCAGCCGGACTCTGCCCGGCCTCCAGGCCGGATCCGTAACCACTGGTGGCGACATCATCGTTGCTGCCGCAAATCCCGCGCCCATCGCAACGACCATCAATGTTCTCGGGATCACCGAGATTGCCGGTAACGGCGACATCGATGTGGTGACCAACGGCTATATCGCCCTCAGCGAGAAGACCGGTGACATGCGCGTCGAGCGCATCAAGTCGACCGCCTCGGATGTACTGCTCTATTCGCCGCGACGCATTCTCGATGCGCGCGGTCTGACGGAGGGTGACGTCGAAGCCGACGTCGCCGGCCGCAACATCACCATGGCGGCCGGTGTCGGCCTCTTCAATCCGAACCATGCACAGGTCGCCGCGCAGGTTCTCAACCCGACGCTGCTCGACATCAATTCGCCGCTCGGGGGCATCGGCTTGCCGACGGATTTCCTCGAGATCAACGTCGACATCCGCAACGGCGTTGGCGGCCTGGGCGTGCTTAGGGCCTTCGATACCACCGCCGACAACACGCTCGGCATCTTCCTCGACGAAGTTGCCGGTGATCTTCTCGTCCACACCGTTCACACGACCAGGGACATCTCGCTGCGTACCGTCGCCGGCTCGATCCTCGATGCCCGCAACAACGGCGCCGGCGACGATTTCGCCGACCTCATCGGCCAGAGCATTGATCTCGACGCCAATGGCGGCGGCTCGATCGGTGCCTTTAACAACGACCTCGAAATCGACTCCTCGCGTGGCTCGTCCAACGACGACGTCGCCCTTGAAGCCGACAACAACATCTATCTGGCGGAAGCGCCCGTTAATCCCGGCGAAAGCGCCGGCAACCTACGCCTCGTGCTGGCGCATACCTATGACGGCGATATCCGCATTACCGTTCGCGAGACGGGGGTCCAGGGTGAAAATCTCGACCTCCTGCACAGCGGCAGCGCGCGCTTCTCCGAAGACGGCGCCACCTTCCCGACCTTCCAGGCAGATGCCGAGCGTCTCATCCCGCATGGTCAGATCTTCGCCGAGAAGAGCAATGTGCAATTGCGCGTCGGCGACAACGTCACGCTTGACTCGAACAGTGAAATCCTGGCCGCCAAGCGTATCGACATCTATGGCGACGTCACCGCCTTCGACGAAACCATCAGCCTGCTTGCCAATGCCGACATCGGCTTCGGCTCGGTCATGCTGCTGCGTGGGCGCATCATCGCCAATGCCGCGGTAACGCCAGGCAACAAGAGCAACGGTACGCCCGTAGGTACCGCCGCAGCGAAGACCAGTGCGCCGCACGCCACGAATCTGACCTGGATCTTCGGCAATACCGATGTCGATACAATCCAGTTCGGCGATCCCTCGGGCGCCGGCGGTACCAACAGCCAGGGCAGCCCCGGCTATATCTTCCTCGGCTCGAAGACCCGCGCCTATGGCAGCCAGACGCTCAACCCGGCGGTTGCCGATGGCGAAGACCGCTTCACCGTCTACTACCTGCAGGACACGGCGACTGAAACCTCGCCCAACATGACGACGGTCGCCGAGCATACGCTGACGCTCGACGGCGTCTCCGGCAGCGATCTCTACCAGGTCTACACGCTTGGCTCGAACAATCCGGGCCGCGGCACGGCCGGCACGGACTTCAACCGGAACTACGTCATCAACGTGCTCGACACCGGGCGGTCGAACGACGGGGTCGATGCGCTGAATATCTACGGTTACAACTCCGCTTTCAACGGCAAGGATGGCGACGGCAACAAGCCGATCGACGACATCTTCCTGCTGCGCGGTGCGAACTATCTGCCGCACGAAACCGCCGATCGGCCGGCCTATGTCGCAATGGTCTATGGGCAGCCCTCGACCTATGCGGACACCATTGAAGACAACGAACCTTCGAACGAGAGTGCGCGCATCAATTATGACACGGCACTCAACGGACGTGTCACCATCGAAGGCCTCGGTGGTAACGACAATTTCTATTCGGACGATACGACCGCCATCGTGTCGCTGCAGGGCGGGGCGGGGGACGACTCCTTCCAGATCGGGCAGATCTTCGGCAACAAGCGCACCGACGATCCGGAAAACGGCGCGACACCGTTCTTCGGCGGCGGCCTGCTTGCCCAGGATGTCTTCCCGGACATGCTCGCAACGACGCGCGGCTGGCTGAGCCCCGGCATCAGTGCGCCGCTGGTCGCCCAGGGCGGGACCGGCAATGACGAGTTCCGCGTCTATTCGAACCAGGCCGAACTGAGGCTCGAAGGCGACGACAACAACGACCTGTTCATCGTACGGGCCTTTGCGATCGCCGCGGTCGCCAATCAGGATTGGAACGGCGACGGCACGATCGATCAGGACGATCTGCCGGCCGTGACGCTCGACACCAATGGCGATGGCGTCATCAACTTTGCCGATGCCGATTCCACGCCTGACGACTATACCGACGACGTGATCGTGCGCGACGACCAGGGCGTCGCGATGCCGATCATCGGGCTTGGCTTCTCTGTTGCGCGGGCGCCCGATATCCGTGCCGGCGGCGGCGAAGATGAGGTCCAGTACAACGTCAACGCGCCGGTTTCCGTCGACGGCGGCACAGGCTTCGACAAGCTCGTTATCCTCGGCACGGAATTTGCCGACGACTTTGCAATCACCGAACGCGGCATTTTCGGCGCCGGCCTCAATGTGCGCTACACGACGATCGAAGTGGTCGAGGTCGACGGTCTCGAAGGCGACGACGAATTCTTCGTTCAGTCGACCGCCTTCGGCGTTGCCTATCGCGTCATCGGCGGCCTCGGATCCGATACGATCAACGTCACCGGCGACGTGACCGAAGACATCGTGACCCGAGAGCTCGAAGGAGCCTCCGGCGCTGTCGATCATCTCGTCACGTCGGGCGACGCGCTCTATGACGGCGTGCTCGTCGACGGCTTCGACTATAACGTCGCTTCCGAAGACGAAGGCATTATCCGCATCGACGAAACCGGCGGTTTCACTGCCGTGCGCGAAGGCGGTCCGGTCAATGTCGACAGCTATACGGTGAAGCTTGCGGTCGCTCCGCTTGCGGGTCAGGTGATCTATGTCACCGTCTCGGCGGCACGCTCGCCGCAGGAGGAGGAAGACGGCACGCTCTTGAACCCCGCGCCTTTGCCGAACGGCCTCGGCGACACGATCTGGCTGTCCACCGTCAACCCTGGCGGCATCGTCACCGACAGCGACTTCCAGCATGTCATCACCGTCAACGGCGTGCTGCAGATCATCAACGATCGTGCCGTCGTTCTCCGGTTCGACAGCAGCAACTGGATGAATGCGCAGACGGTCTATGTCTATGCGCCTGACGATCCGCGCGCAGAAGGCGACCGCGTGGTCGTTATCCAGCACAGCGTGATTTCCGATCTCAGCGGCGTCGACACCAACGTCATTGATATCGATGCCGAATACCCCGATGGCGACCCCTTCGACGCGGCTGACGTCCGCAATGTCGAAGTACTCCTCAGGGACAACGACACGCCCGGGATCTATGTGACCGAGGTCGCGGCCGGCACGAACATCGAAGATGGCCAGTCTCTCGTTATCGAAGGCAGCCCGGCGACCCAGCTGACGGATGAAATCCTTGTTCAGCTCCAGACGGCGCCGGAGGCAGGCGACATCATCGTCGTCAAGCTTTTCCTCAACGAGGCGAGTGACGAGGATATCCAGATCTTCGATGTCGACGATCCGACGAACACCTTCAACTCGGTCGGCGACCGCATGTACAAGCATGCTGACGGCTACTGGCGACTGACCTTCGACCACACCAATTGGGACGATCCGGTCCGCATCGGCGTTGAGGCGCGTGACGATATCCCGCGGGAAGATCCGCACACGGCAGTCATCTACTTCCAGCGCGACGACGTGCTGACGACCGACGCCGACCACGACTATGTCTTCCCGAACCTTAGGTCCGGGCCTGGCTATGTCGATATCGAAGTCATCGACAACGACACGGCGGGCGCTGTGGTGCTCCAAAGCGGCGGCACGACGGTGCTCAATGCCGATGGCAGCGACACGGACGACTACACGATCCGGCTGACGAAGGAGCCCGGCACCACCGTACAGGTTGCGATCGTCACCGACGGGCTAGCGGATGTCGTTAGCGTCAACGGTGTCGCCGTCACACCCGGCTCGGGCTATACGGTGATCGGCGGGCTGAGGCCGACGCAGATTTTCGACGGCAACCTCGTCTTCAGCAATGACGGCCTCAACGGCAAGATCACGCGCGGCACGGGCGCCGATCTCGGCAGCTTCGTCGACGAGGGCTTCTTCGTCGGCCAGCAGATCCGCATCGGCAACGCCGGCGGCAACACCGGCGATTATTACATCACCGCGATCGACACGGTGGACGGCAAGTTCATCAAGGTCGACCGCACGTTCGGTACCGGCGGCCAGCTTACCGACGTCATCCTCTCGGACCTCGCCAGCGAAGGTGCCTTTACCGGCGATATCCAGTTCCATACGGTTCTCGAGAACGGCACGCTCACCTATCGGATGACGATCGCCGGCCTTGCCGACGATGCGGACGGCTGGCTCGCCTATGGCTTCCTGGAAGGCCAGTGGATCCGCGTCTTCGACGCCGCCGACAATGTTATCGGCAACTTCAAGATCGCGATCATCCGCGGCGAAAACGATACCAAGGATGCCACGATCCAGATCACCTCAGAGAATGCGGCGCTGCTGCCGGCCGGCAGCACGCTTTCGGGCGTCAAGGTGCTGCGCACAGCGGCGGTCGCGACGTTCAATCCGGGGAACTACTCTGTCCAGCAGACGGTCGTCCTGCAGGCGGACGAGAACTACGAGGTCCCCGTCACGCGTGAAGGCGTGAAGGTCTTCCCGGTGTCGGGACATTACCTGTCGAAGTTGCGCGGCCCGCTGGCTGTCGAAGGCGGACCGACGGGTGCCGACCGCTCGCTGGAAAACGGCCTGAAACTGCCGGGCGAAGCGGACGACTTCCTGATCGCGATCGGCGCGCAGCCGCCGGAATCACAGCAGATCGACGTGCTCAACATCTTCAACGACACCAGCAAGGAAGATGTCGACGGCCTGATGACGCAGACGACGCTGACCGGCTTCAACATGGCCGACGATCTGAGTCTCGGCCTCGGTGTCACAGGCGACCCGACCTTCGGCGAATCCGGTTTCTTCCCGGGCGGTATCAGCTTCGGCAAGATCAGCGTCGGCGCCGACGGCCAGTTCGGCACCAACGCCACGAAGAGCACGATCGAGGTCGTCAACCTCATGCTCGGCGAGGGCAATGACGGCCTCGTCATTCAGGGCACGCTCGATCCGGCACCGTCCGTTCAGGTCACCAACACCTTCACGGTGACGCCGAACGGCAGCAATGGCGGCACGATCGTGCGCACAGGCTTCGATTGGAAGGCAATGGGCTTCCTCGTCGGCCAGACCGTGCAGATTGCGGGGCAGGCAGGCACATGGACCGTCGTCGCGATCAATGACGCGCTCATCGATCCGCTGCATCCGGAGGAAGGCGCTGACCCGAACGACAATTCGATCCTGGTCTTGAGCGGCTCGTCGCTTGCCGGCGTTGCCAGTGGCTCGCTGACAATCACCGCGATCGACAAGGACGTGATCACCGTCAACAAATCCGTCGACGTTGCCCAGACGATTGCCGGCGGGATCATCGTGCGCACCGACGGCGGCGCATGGACCGGCTTTGCGGTCGGCGACTTCATCAGCATCAACGAAGACTTCGCCAAGGGCGAGTACCAGATCGTCTCGATTTCCGGTTCAACCATGCGTGTCGTCGGCGGCCAGCTTCCGCTGGTCAGCGATGCGCCGAGGACCATCAACCGCATCAACCCGGTCACCAATGCGATCCTGCAAACGGTGGTCACCGATGTCAGCATCGATCCGACCTATACCGGTGGCATCGTCACCCGTCAGGACGGCATCAAGTGGGCAGATGAGGGGTATCTTGCCGGTCATCTCATCACCATGGTCGATGAAAACGGAAAGCGCGACTTCCGCATCATCGAGATCTCCGATGACGGCTTCTCGCTGAAGCTCGAAGGCGCGCTGCTCGCCACACAGGACGATGCGGTGAAGAGCTTCTATGTGCAGGGTGTGCATGGCGGCCTGACGCTCGTCCACGGCGGCGGCAACATGTACGTCGAGAGCGCCGGCAAGATGAACATTGCCAGCGCCGGCGGTGGATCTATCGTCGTAACCCGCCTCGATGGGCGCGCCTGGTCGGAAGATCGGTACCAGGTTGGCCAGGTCATCCAGCTGGACGGCGAGACCTATACCCGGACGATCCTTGCCATCGTCGATGCGACCCTGCCGCCGCCGCCGAATTCTGCCCTGACCTGGGGCGACCTCAGCGCCCTGGTGCTGAGCGCGCCGAACACTCACGTCGGGCAGGGGGCCGGCGTCACATTGGCGGCCGATGCGTTCAACAGTTATGCCGAACGGTCGCTACATGTCGCCGAAGCACGCACGGTCACTGCTTCCGGCACGATGAACGTTACCACCAACAGCCTGACCCGTAGCGCGGGGAGCTGGCTGGCGGATGGCTTCTACGTCGGCCAGAAGGTCTATATCAGCGGCTACGCAGGACCGTTCACGATCCAGGCGCTCACCGCTGCGGTCATGACGCTGCAGAACGTGGCGCTGACACCGGCAAACGGTGTGTCGCTCACCGTCTTTGGCTATGACGTGACGCTCGACGGCGGCAAGCGCGTCGGCGGCGACTACATCAAGGTCACTGGTGGTGCCGGCCCGAACTCGCCGCTCGTCGTCTATGGCGACACCAGCCAGGACGGCATCTGGTATTCCGGCCAGGCCCACAATGTGCTCGGCATGGAATTCGGCGAAAAGCCTTTCGATCTCTTCCCGCAGTTGCAGGACGGGGAGAACGAAGACGACGAATGGGTCTTCCCGCTTGCCAATCCCTACAAGCTCGCCGGTAACGACATCATCGATGCCAGCGCGCTGTTTGCAAATGTCCCGGGCGGAAGTCTGCCCAGCGTCGGGCTGACGATCTACGGCGGAGCCGGCAATGACACCATCTACGGCAGCCAGGCCGGCGATCATCTCGCGGGCGGTTCCGGAGACGACCTGATCATCGGCAACCGCGGCGTCGACCATATCTATGGCGACAGCGGCCTGAACGTGAACATCTTCACCCGCGAGCTGTTCATCGACACGGTCGACAACAGCCCGCTGCCTTCCGCCAACCCGAACACCGACACCAACGGCACCACGATCAAACCGGTGAAATCCTCGGTCCGCGATCTCATGCAGGCAGGCCGCGACCTGATCTTCGGTGACGGCGCTTCGCACCTCGGCTACGGTGCGAGCGCAGTTGCTGCCACCGGCGTTCTCGGCGATTTCGACGACATCATCTTCGCCGACCACGGCGTCATCGAGATGTTCGTCGACGATCCGAACCTGCCGTCCGGCCTCAAACAGCGGATCCAGACAACCGAACTCCTGCTCGTGACGGCGATCAGGTCGGCCGAACTGCAGAACGGTGCCGACGATATCGTCTTCGCCGGGCTTGACCGCGACGTGATCGTCGGTGGTGCCGGCCACGACATGCTCGACGGCGACCAGCAGGACGACCGCATCTTCGGCGACAACGTCTACCTCACCCGCCAGGGCGGCGCGGACGGCAATGTGCTGGACGACACATTCAGCAAGCGCTTCCAGACCTTGGCCGGCGCGCTGCTCTACAGCCGCACAGATCGGCCGATCCCTGCAGGCTTCGGCACCGTCACCGGCGATAACAGCGGTCTCCTGCTTGTCGACGGTATTGCACGCCGCTACCGCGACCCGGACGGCGCGCCGTGGTGGAGCGAGTATGCGGTCGACTATGCGACCCTCCACACATTCGCCTTCGACCAGGGAGTCGCCGGAGTCGGCAGTTTCGGCAACGACTACATCGCCGGCAGCGAAGGTCACGACGAGATCTTCGGCCAACTGGGCAATGACGTCGTCCAGGGCGACGGCGGTATCGAGCTTGCGTTTGCCGGCACGTCGCATGTCGGCGCCTCGCGGACGTCGGGCGGCGTTGCCGATCCGATCGGCCCGTTGACGGTGATAGCATCCTTCGCCGCTGCGAGCGACGGCCAGGACTACATCGAAGGCGGCGGCGGCGACGATCAACTGTTCGGCGGCCTCGGCCAGGACGACCTGATTGGCGGCTCGTCATCGTACTTCAGCCTGACCGATGCGAATGCACGGCCTGACGGCGACGACTACATCTTCGGCGGTACCGGCGGCGAAATCGACCGCAACGACCTTGACCTTCCGAGTGATGGCACCCTTGCGGCCGCGCGTTATGCCCGCGATGCCGACGCCATGGTCGGCGACAACGGCAATATCGTTCGTATCGTGGGAATCAATGGCGTCGATATCAACCCGAACGGGCTGGCAAACCAGCGGCTCTACGTCCAGTTCAACTACGATGTGAACGATCCGGCTCGCGCCGGTGCCGAACGCATCGTCGTTCGCGGCGTGCACCTCCTCGACTACACGCCGGGCGGCCCGGACTTCCGTCCCGACCTGTTCTCGAAGGCCAATCCGAACAACCCGGCCTATCGCAACGAATTCGGCCTCTGGGCGAAGATCGACATTGGCGGCCATGACGAGTTCCACGGCGAAACCGGTGACGACATCGCCTATGGCGGCGGCGGCCACGACCGCATGTTCGGCGACGCCGAAAACGACGATCTGATCGGCGGCTGGGGTAACGACTGGATCTCCGGCGGTACCGGCCAGGACGGCATCCTCGGCGATGACGGCCGGATCTTCACGAGCCGCAACAGCGCCACCTATGCCGAACCGCTCTACGGTGTCCTGGCGCTCCTTGGCACCGACCCGGATGATCGCACAAGCCAGGGCGACGTGCTCAACGAGTTCATCTATACACCCGGGCAGGTCCAGACCGAGACGATCAACATCGGCGGTCAGTTGAAGAAGTCCGTCGATCTCACGCCCTATAACCTGAAGCCAAATGCGCAGGGCGCGGACGATCCGCTGTTCGACGCCAATGTCGTCGACGATATCGTCTTCGGCGGTCTCGGTGACGACTTCATCCATGGCGGCGCCGGCGACGACGCTGTCGGCGGGGGCGAAGCCCTGCAGCTCAGCTACACCCAGCGCTTTGAAAACGGCGTCGTGGTCGGACTGGTGCGTACCGACTTCACCCGGCCGTGGAACCCGGGCGACGTTCTGCGCTTCGGTGCCGACACCGATCCCTGGAACGCACCGAAGCCGGTGCAGAGCAAACTCGGCGAATTCTTCCTCTACGACGAATACGATCCGCGCCGGACGATCCTGTTCAACGCGAACGGCACGGTCTGGAAGTCGGGTGCTGCGCAGACGCAATTCCAGTATTTCCTCAACCTCGTGGACAACGAAGGACCGTTGGTCAATGGCGCGATCGCGTTCTCGCCCAACGGCACACCGATTGCCTTCGCCGACCGCAACACGGACGGCAACGACGCCATCTTCGGCGACCTCGGCAACGACTGGATCGTCGGCGGGACGGGGCGTGATCACATCTATGGCGGTTGGGGCAACGACCTCATGAATGCCGATGACGTGCTCAGCACCAACGGTTGGCTCAACGACCAGCCCGAGACGCACCCCGTTTACGAGGACCGCGTCTTCGGTGGCGCCGGGCTCGACATCCTGATCGGCAATACCGGTGGCGATCGCCTGATCGATTGGGTCGGCGAGTTCAACAGCTACATCGTGCCCTTCGCGCCGTTCGGCATCGCGACGGTCAGCCGTCAAGTGCCGCCGCAGCTCTTCGACTTCCTCTATGCCCAAGCCTTCAGCGACGGTGTTGACATCACCCGCACCGCCGATACCGGAAGCGTCAATGGTAGCGACCAATACAGCCATGTGTCGCAATTCCAGGGCGGTGTCGAAGGCGAAATCGGGCTAGTGACGCAAAAGGATCACGGCATCTGGCAAGACCAGACCGGCGGTCCAACCGATCCGCAGCCGGGCAATATCCCCGGTGGACGGCGTGACGTCCTGCGCACGGCCGACTTCAACGACGGCACACTCGATGTCTTCGCCGCCGACCAGGGCAAGTTCACGGTGTCGAGCGGTATGATGTCGGTCGAATCCGAGACCTCATGGGGGCAGGCGGCCGCGGTCTTCTATGCCGATCAGTATCTGCCGATCTACTTCGAGATTTCGGCGAAGGTCACGGCGCAGAAACCATTGGCCGGCTGGAAGGCGAACTCCTATGTCATCTTCGACTACCATTCGCCGACCGACTTCAAGTGGGCCGGGATCAACATCTCGAACGACAAGATCGAAATGGGCTACCGCGACGCCAGCGGCTGGCATCAGGTCGCCCAGTCGACCAAGCCCGTTCAACTGAAGGCCGGCATAACCTATGACGTGCTCGTGGCCGTCAACGGCACGAACGTGACTTTGACAGTCGCGGGCGTGAACTGGTTCAGCTACACCTTCACGCCGAGGATCGAGGATGGCGTGCCCGTCGGCCTTAATCGCGGCATGGTCGGCGTCGGCAACGACGGCTCCAAGTCGAAAGTGGATAATCTCTCGGTCCAGATCCTGCCGCCGAACCTCTCGCTCGACTATACCGACAACTTCGACGGAACGGGGCGCTTCCCGATGACGGGGACGGCCGCGACAGGCTGGACCGTCGCCGACGGCCGGCTTACCGGCGCGGCAGGCGCTGCTGTCAACACGTTCAACCTCGGTACCACGCTTAGGGCAGATTCCTACCTTGAGCTGGAGGCTAAGCTCTCTACTTCGGGCATCGGCGGCATTGTCTTCGACAGCTACGGTCCGAGCGACTACAAGTTCGTCGCTCTCGACGTTGCCAATGACAAGGTGCTTGTCGGCCATGTCAGCGCCAAGGGCGGTTATAAGGTCGATCAGTCGTTCAGCCGTGTCCTTGACGCCGGCGTGGACTACACGTTGAAGCTGATCTTCAAGGGCGCCTCGACGAGCATTCAGGTGAACGGCGCCCTCGTCGGCACTTATGGCTTCAATGCGGCCCTGGTCGATGGCGGCTTTGGCACGATGTCGCGGGTGGGAACGAGCTCGTTCGATCGCTTCCAGATCCGCACCAACGATCCCGCCTTCAACACGTCGGCCAATCTGCTGGCGGCGACGGGCGATGCGACCAACGCCGGTGGCGAGATTACCAGAGGACAGGCGCTCTCGGTGCTCGACGATGCCATCGCCCTCTGGACGAAATCGGGACTGCTCGATGCGGTAACGCTTTCGCGCCTCGGCACGATCGACCTTGAGATCGTCGATCTCGAGGGCGACCGACTGGCCGAAGCCGTGTTCGGTGCAATCAGGATCGACCGCAACGCCGCCGGGCGGGGCTGGTTCGTCGATCTCACGCCGCAGGATAACGAGGAGTACAGCCTGGTCGACGGCAAGTGGCAGGCGATTGCCGGTGGCCCGGCCGAGGCACGCTTCGACCTGCTCTCGGTCCTGCTCCATGAAATGGGTCACGAGGCCGGGTTGGATCACTCTGCCGACAATACAGTCGGCGATGTCATGGCCGAAACGCTCGGCATCGGCGAGCGCCGGTTGCCGTTGGCCGCAAACCAGCCCGAAACGCGCAACGACGCGGAGGTGTTCGACGAAGAGTTGGGTCTGTTCGTAAGCCCGGCTGAGCGACGGCTGATGAAACTTGCCGGCATCAGCGCTTCTGATCTCCAGATATCGGGAGGCGGTAACGCGAGCGAGGTTGCCGCGGCATCCGGCTGGACCGGAAGCGGGAGAGACGTTCCGGCTCCCACGTGGCAACCGGCAACCGGCGGGGGCCACAGCATGGCCCGCTTCGGCAATGATGGCGTGAAGGCATGGGTCTTCGACGAGGCAACCGGCACATTTGTCGACCCAACAGCCTGGACGGCCGATATCGGTGATCACGCCGCCAAGACTTCCGGCGCCGGTGAGAACGACGCCGACACAAGTGAGCAGGACGTGTTGAACGGCATGATCGAGTGGGAGGCCCGAAAGGGACTGCTTTCTCGATTGGTCAGTCTCTTTGGAGGGCGTTAGCGTGCGAATAAACTGTCTGGCCACTGCGTGCCGGCATGACTGATCAGATTGCCAGGGAATATTCACCACCGCCCCCGGTCGAAGGCCCGGGGGCGGTGAGGTACGCTATTTTGGATCAAGCGCTCTGGCAAAAATTCCGCAATGCGACCAAGCCGGAAGAATTCGTGGAGACGTGGCTCGCGATACTCTGCCGTCAGATCGCAGGCGTGGCCAGCGGTATGGTCATGCTCGGGGAGCCGGACACCGGACCCTACACGCCAATCGCCTTCTGGCCGGACAGGGGCGTCGACGAGGGATTGGCGGCCACCGCCGAAAAGGCTCTGAGCCAACGCCAGGGCATCTCCACCGGACCGACCGGTAGCCGCATGGTGCAATTGATCGCTTCGCCGTTGATCGTCAACGAGCGCCTGTATGGCGCCTGCGCACTTTCGCTTTCCGCCGAGCCTTCGGCCATCAACGAAGTGATGCGCAAGGTGCAATGGGCCTCCGGCTGGATCGAGGTGCTGCTGAGGCGCCAATTCCAAGTCGAGAACGAAGAAATCAGTGAGCGAAACAGGCTGGCCTTCGACATGCTTGCCGCAGTGCTTGAAGCGAAGGGCTTCGTCGAGGCGGCCACGGCGCTCGTTACGGAACTCGCCATGCGGCTTGCCTGCGACCCCGTCAGCGTCGGTTTCGTGCGCGGACGGCGATGTCGGGTCGCGACCGTGTCGCACGCGGCGGGCTTCGGCAACAAGGTCAACATCATTCGCGACATCGGCGCGGCGATGGACGAGGCTGTCGATCAGCACGCGATCGTTCTCTATCCGCCGCAGGAGCACTGGGAGTATCGCGTCGTCCGGGCACACGAAGAGCTGGTCGAGACGCACAGGTGCGGAGGCGTACTGACGATCCCCCTGCAATCGGGGCATCAGATCGTCGGTGCGCTGACGCTGCAGCGCCCACGCGGCAGTACCTTCGACGAGACCACCGTCGACCTGTGTGACGCAGTGGCCGCGGTCGTCGGACCGGTTCTCGAGGAAAAACGCCGCAACGACAGGAACGTCTTGGTGAAGCTCTGGGAGGCCGCCGGCAACCAGTTGCGGCGACTATTGGGGCCAGGCTATTTCGGCCGCAAGCTCGCGACGCTGATCGCCGCCGTCCTGGCCGCCTATTTCAGCGTGGCGACGACGGAATACTCCGTCACCTCTTCGGCCGTCGTTCGCGGCACAATCCAAAGAACGGTCGTGGCGCCTTTCAACGGCTATGTCTCCAGTCAGTCGGCCAGGGCCGGCGAAGTGGTCAAGCAGGGTCAGATCCTGGCGCAGCTCGACGACCAGGATCTGACACTCGAACGGCTTCGGCTCACGACCACCCGTCAGCAGAAGACGACCGAATACGACCGGGCGCTGATGCAGCACGAACGCGCCGAAGCGCTCATCGTCAAGGCGCAGATCGATCAGGCCGACGCCCAGCTCGCTTTGATCGACGAGCAGCTCAAGCGCACGCGGCTGCTCGCTCCCTTTGACGGCTATGTCGTCAGCGGCGACCTCAGCCAGTCGATCGGTGCGGCGGTCGAGCGCGGACAGGAGCTCTTCACGATCGCGCCGCTGGAGTCCTATCGCGTCATCCTCGAAGTCGATGAAAGCGACATTGACGATGTCGAGATCGGCCGCAAGGGAGTCCTGCGGGTTTCCGCGCTTCCGCAGGAGCCGCTCACCTACCGGATCGAGCAGATCACCGCGATTTCCACCCAGAAGGAGGGCCACAATTTCTTCAAGGTCGAAGCAGCACTGGATCATGTCAGTGATCGGCTGCGGCCTGGCATGGAGGGCATTGCCAAGACCGCGGTGGACGAACGACTCCTGATCCGCGTTTACACCGACAAGATGGTGCAGTGGGCCTATCTCGCCGCGTGGCGCTGGTTGCCGTGAGGACGCGGATATGGAACGGTCCTACTTCAGCTCATCCTGGTACCGCGTCGCGCAACTGAAGCTGAAGCTGCGCGGCCATGTCCGCACACATCGCACGGTCTTCCGTGGCCAGCTCTGGTACGTGCTGCAGGACCGGACCTCCGGGCGTTTCCACCGTTTCACGCCCGAGACCTATTTCATCATCAGCCTGATGGATGGCGAGCGCACGATGCAGGCGATCTGGGACATCGCCTGCGACAAGCTGACCGACAAGGTCGTCACCCAGGATGAGGTCATCCAGTTTCTCGGGCAGTTGCACGCGGCGGACGTCTTGTTCGGCAACGTTCCGCCCGACATCAATGAAATTGCCGAGCGCGGCAAGAAGGTGCGCAATCGCAAGCTGTTGATGAGTTTTGGCAATCCGCTCGCCATTCGCTTCGGCCTGCTCGATCCGAACGAGTTTCTGAACGCCACCGCCATCGTCGGGCGGGTGCTGTTTTCATGGTTCGGCACGCTCGTCTTCATCTGTCTTGTCACCTATGCCGCCGTTCTTGCCGGCATGAACTGGAATGCGCTGACGGCCAATGTCACCGACCGCGTGCTGTCAACATCGAACCTCTTCCTGATGCTGATCGCCTATCCGCTCATCAAGACCCTGCACGAACTCGGGCACGCCTACGCCGTCAAGCGATGGGGCGGCGACGTTCACGAGGTCGGCGCGATGATGCTGGTCTTCATGCCGGTCCCGTATGTCGATGCATCCGACAGTCTGGCTTTTGCAAGCAAATGGCAGCGCGCCCTCGTCGGTGCTGCCGGCATTTTCGTGGAAATGACGCTCGCCGCGCTTGCCCTCATCGTGTGGGTCAATGCGGAGGAGGGGCTCGTTCGGGCCTTCGCCTTCAACGTCATGCTGATCGGCGGCGTGTCGACCCTGCTCTTCAACGGCAACCCGCTTCTGCGCTTCGATGGCTATTACGTCCTGAGCGATCTTCTGGAGATTCCCAACCTCGCGAGCCGGGCCAACAAATATCTTGCCTACCTCGTTCAGCGCTATGCCTTCAAGATCGGCGCGGTCAGTTCACCGGCGACGGCGCCCGGCGAGGAGTTCTGGTTCGTCCTCTACGGCGTCTCGGCGTTCTTCTACCGCCTCGTCGTCACCGGCGCGATCATCGCGCTCGTCAGCCAGAAGTTTTTCATCGTCGGCACGTTGCTCGCCATCTGGGCATTGATCCTGATGTTGGTCGTACCATTGGCGAAAGCCTTCTGGTTCCTGCTGACGAGCCCGCTGCTGCGAAGAAACCGGGGGCGGGCTTTCGCGGTCGTCGGCTCGACGCTTGCCGCCGCCGCGCTGCTTCTGTTCGTGTTGCCCATCCCGCATGCGACCGTCGTGCAAGGTGTCGTCTGGCTACCAGGCGAAGCGATCGTCCATGTTCAGACAGACGGTACGGTCGATGAAATCGCGGCTGCACCCGCCGCCGAGGTGAAGGCTGGCGATCCACTGATCCGGCTGGAGGATCCACTGCTGGCGGCCCGCGTCGACCTGCTCGAACTGCGCGTCGCCGAACTCCAACGGCGTCTTACCAAGCAGGATCTCTCGGATCTTGCCCACGCGCGCATGGTCAAGGAGGAACTGCGGCTTGCTCTCGCCGATCTCGACCTGGCACGGCAAAGGCAGGAGAATTTGATCGTCCGAGCGCAATCGAGCGGCACACTGATCTTGCCCGATGATCACGATCTGCCAGGCAAGTTCGTCCAGCGTGGAAAGGTAGTCGCCTATGTCGCGCACTTCGACAAGCCCACCATTCGCGTCATCGTCCCGGAGGAGGATGCCGACCTCGTTCGCTCGCAGACACGGGACGTAAGCCTGCGCTTCGTCGAGGATTTTTCGAAGGTCTACAGAGCAGCCGTTGTTCGTGAGGTTCCGGCGCTAACCGACACATTGCCCAATGCGGCGCTCAGTACCGTCGGCGGTGGCGCCATTGCACTCGACCCCCGCGACACGTCACAGCGGCGGGTGCTCGCCAATCTCTTGCATCTCGATCTGATGCTGACCGAGAGCCCGACCGTGCCTCGGGTGGGCGGACGCGTCTTTGTGAGGTTCTCCCACGGGTCGTCGCCCATGGCAAGTAGAATTTATCGTTCAACGCGGCAAATATTCCTGCGTTTATTTAAAGTTTGACTGGACACGAAGTCTAATAAAGTGTTCGATCAAATTAGCCTGAGTAAAAATCTGGCGGCTGTCTTCTAGAATACCTGAGTAACGCTTACAAGATACTAGAGGGAAAACACCATGGCAGCACAACTTCTTTTCTATCAGGACGTGCATCCGGTCTCGGCTGATCGCCATAAGGATGTCTCCATCAAGGCTGGAACTTCCTACAGGTTCGCAAAAGAAGTGAACTCGGTTCCGGTGACGGCCATCGAATTTGCTCAGGCTGCCGCCGAATATCCGATTGTCTTTGCCGGCACGGACGACACGGTGACGCCTGCGGTGGTTCTCGGCGCCCAGCAGACACAGAACCTCTTCGTCGACGACGACGGTGCCTGGCTCGGCAAATACGTGCCGGCGTTCGTTCGACGCTATCCGTTCGTGTTCTCGACGGACCGCGGCGGCAAGACGTTCATCCTTCATATCGACGAAAGTTTCGACGGCTTCAATCGCGAAGGCCGCGGCGAGCGCCTGTTCGACAGCGAGGGACAGCAAACGCAATACCTGAAGAGCGTGCTGGGCTTCCTGCAAGACTATCAAGCGAGGCACCAGCGAACCCGTCAGTATTGCGAGCGGTTGAAATCACTGGGGCTGCTGCAGCCGATGCAGGCCCAGTTCAACCTCAACAGCGGCGAACGCCGCTCGCTTTCCGGCTTCATGACGGTCAACCGTGAAAAGCTGAAAGCGCTGGTGAGCGAAGAACTGCAGGCGATGTTCACCAATGACGAACTGGAGTGCACTTACCTGCATCTTCACTCGCTCAGGCACTTCTCCAGCATGCTGGAGCGCATGCCCGAAGCCGTGGACGCCGCCGGCAAGGGCGACGCTCCCCCTGCCGTGACGAAGCAGCCGAAAAGCTTCCGCAACGGCCATGATGCGCCCGCCGCGGAAACGAACGCTTAAGGGGGGACCGGGCAAGCGACCATGAATATTCTCGTTCCGAGCTGGTCGCCGCCTCCACTGGTCGCCTACCCCGAACGCCAGGAGGGAGCCGAGCACTGGCTTGACGGCATCGAGAAGATGGTGACCAGCGTTCCGCAGATGGTTGCCGGTCGTTTGCACCGGCGCCATCTGAGGGGACTCGTTCAGAGGATCAATGCGACGGAGGTCGCCCTTCGCGGCGAAACCGGGCAGGGGCTCGCAGCCCGCATCAGCGAAGTCCGTGCGGCCCTGCGGTGCCATGGCCTCACCGATATCAATATTTGCCTCGGCTTTGCGATCGTGCGCGAAGTTTCACGGCGCACGATCGGATTGCGCCATCTCGACGTCCAGATCCTTGCCGGACTTGCCATGCTGAAGGGGCGCGTGGCGGAGATGGACACGGGCGAGGGCAAGACCTTGACTGCCGGCTTGCCGGCCTCGATCGCCGCACTTGCCGGGCTTCCGGTCCACGTCATCACCGTCAACGATTACCTGGCGGCGCGCGATCGGGATATACTTCGCCCCATTTACGATATTCTTGGGCTGACGACGGGTCTCGTCAACAGTACTGTCCCACGCCCGGAGCGGCCGGCCGCCTATGCGTGTGACATCGTCTATGCCAGCAACAAGGAAATCGCCTTCGACTATCTGCGCGACCGCATCACCTTTGGCGGCCAGCCACGGCTCGTTCATGCGAAGATAAACCGTATGCTCGACGAGCGCCGCGGCCGGGAGCCGCCTTCCGTCATGCGTGGACTGCACTTTGCTATCGTCGATGAAGCTGACAGCGTGCTGGTGGACGAGGCGAGAACGCCTCTCATCATTTCCCAGGAAACGGACGCGGACGGCGAGCGGCAATGGGTGGAACAGACCTTCGCGCTGATCGACGGCTTCAAGGAGCCGGCCCATTATCGCCTGCTGGTCGACGAGCGCAGGCTGGAACTGACCGAAACTGGAAAGGCGAAACTTGCAGAGCGTGCCGAAGCGATCGGTGGTATCTGGCGCAACCGCATCCGGCGCGAGGAAGCCGCCAGCCAGGCGCTCGTCGCGCTGCGGCTCTTCAGGAAGGGCGAGCACTATCTCGTCAGCGACGGCAAGGTTCAGATCATCGACGAATATACCGGTCGAGTGATGCCGGACCGCTCCTGGAGCGATGGTCTCCATCAACTGGTCGAGGGCAAGGAAGGCTGCGAGATCACCAGCCGCAAGCTGACAATGGCGCGGATGACCTATCAGCGGTTCTTCCGCCGCTATCTCCACCTGGCAGGAATGACGGGAACTGCCCGCGAAATCACCGAGGAACTCCGGCATGTCTACGGGCTGCAGGTGATGCGCATTCCCCCGAACGCGCCTTCGCGGCGGACGAAACTGCCGACGACGATTTGCCCCACGCTGGAGGACAAATGGCTGACGATCGTCCGACGGGTTCGGGAACTGCAAACCGCTGGTCGCCCGGTCCTGATTGCGACGCGCTCGGTCTCCGCTTCCGAGGCGGTCAGCGCCGTGCTGCAGGGGCAGGGGATCGAACATCGCGTACTCAACGCCGAGCAGAGTTCGGAAGAGGCCGAGATCATTGCGCAGGCCGGCGGCGTCTGTCGGGTGACGGTCGTCACCAACATGGCGGGACGCGGCGTCGACATTGCCGTGGCCCCGGAGGCTCTCGCGCTCGGTGGCCTTCACGTTTTGCTCAGCGAGCGACATGACGCGGGGCGCATCGACAGGCAGATGGAGGGGCGAACCGCCCGCAAGGGAGATCCGGGAAGTACGGAAGCGATCCTGTCCCTGGAAGACCCGCTGCTTGATCTCATTCCCTGGCAGCCGCTGCGTTTGCTCGGCCGGTGCGGCAAGCGCGCCGGCCTTTGGCTCTTCCACTTGGCCCAGCGGCGGGCGGAACGCACGCATGCCAGGGACCGAAAGAACCTTCTCGCTCAGGATCGACGCCTGGGCACATTGCTTGCCTTTTCGGGCCTGCCGGAGTGACGCGATGACAAATGACGGGATGGATAAACACCCATCGGAAAGGCCCAATGGGATGCGACAGATGCTGGCCGTTCTTTTTCCCTTATACGCCCTGCTGCCGGCTGCGGCGCAAGCCTACGACTGCGTCATTGACCCTTCTGTCGTCGTACGCATCGGGAGTCCGGTTCCTGGCCTTTTGAAAGAGGTGCTGATCGCGCGCGGCGACCATGTGAGAGAAAACCAGATCATCGCCAGGCTTCATTCCGATACGGAGCAAGCGACCGTCGAGCTGATGTCCGAGCAGGCTGCGAGTACCTCCGAGATCGAAGCGCAAAATGCGCGCCTCGACCTTGCGCGCAACCGCATGAAACGAGCGGAGGCGCTGCTGGCGCGTAACGTCACCTCGACCGACAAGCTCGAGGAGGCCGTTGCCGAGATGGAGGTTATCCAGAAGGAGCTTGCGACCGCCGAAACCCGCAAGCGCAGCGCTGAATTGGAACTGCAAAGGGCGCAGACGGTGCTCGAGCAAAGGACGATCCGCAGTCCGATCAGCGGTGTCGTGCTCGAGCGTTCACTCTTCAATGGAGAATACCTGGACCAGGACGGCAAGCTGGCGACGATCGCCAGGCTTGATCCGCTCTTTGTCGAAGCCTTCATCCCGGTTAGCGAGTTCGGCAAGCTACAGGTGGGAATGGAGGCCCAGGTAGTTCCGAATGCGCCGATCCAGGGTCGCTTCACGGGTAAGATCAAGGTGATTGATCAGGTCTTCGACGCAGCGAGCGGCACATTCGGCTTGCGGATAGAGCTTCCCAATCCCGACAGCTACATACCGGCCGGGCATCGCTGCACCGTGACCTTTGACGACCGAGCCGACGGTCTCGAATAGGCGGCATCCGGACGCCCGGCATGCAAGTTCATAGAATCAGGATGTTACATTGGCGCGCGGTTGGCATGCCGTGTGCACCCTAGCACGATGTCTTGGCTCGTGCCCTGCTGGATGACCTTGCCATCGCGGAGAGCCGCGATTTGGTTGCCCAGCCGCAGCGCTTTTCTTGCGGCGCGGCTATTCGGCGCCGGTGCCGATCCACCCCGGTTACGGGCACCTGTCAGAGAGCGCCTGCGTCAGCCTCACTGTCGAGGTGGCGGGGCCCGCTCTCGCCCATCATTCCTTCACTTCGCTTCCGTCGGGGTCGAATATGGCTTCCAGGTTCTTTCCCTGATAGGCTATCTGAAACTCGTATCTTTCTTTACCGTCGCGCATCAGCTTCTCAGCAAGCTTGATCTTTCCGCCGGCGAATTTGGTGCTGACGGCCGTGCGCACCGCCTCCGGCACTGCTTCCATCGGCAGTGATTCCTCAACGACGATGACCCCGCCATCGCGATCGTACACCACGTCACGCGCTGTCTTACCTTCGATGCTTTCGATTTCATACATCAACTCTCCGTTCTTGACCTCCTTGGCGCAGGCCTTGACCGTCGCGTTGGGATAGGCCTTGTCGAAGGCGTCTCGCACGGCCGACGGCACCTTCTTGCAGGCGATCTCCTGTTCTTCGGCAGACGCGTCGGTCACTCCTGACAAGAAAAAGGCAAGCGCGCCGAGCGCTAGATAGTGGCGAGCAGGTTTCATTGAAGCCCCCTTGGATAACATCCGATCGAATTTTGCGCTGACGCCACAGTAAACACCTAACGTGGTCGTGCATCAAGAACATTCGTAAGCAACTCTTTGGAATTGCATATATAATCAATGAGATATCCCTAGCTATTTTTGGTTATTTGAAAAATCCATAATGTAATATATTCTTCACAAAGAGGGAAATTGTCATCTTTTGCGGCGTTTGCTTGTAGAAGTAGGCAGGATTATAGTTTTGTCTTTGTACTGAAGTACATATGTGAACATACAAATAGCATTGATGATCGCTGTAGTTTTAACAATCAGAGGTGACGCTCTAACACAGAAATACGCTGCGGATGTTGAAGTGGCGCCGTCACGCTAAGCTGGCAACTTCGGCAGCATATCAAAATACAGTCAGATCCAGCCTCCTTACGTATTGTTCGCAGGACCTCAAGGAGGTTCACAAGAAGGCAAAACGCTGCTTCAACGTGCCGATTATTCTGCGCCAGTAATGCGCGTATGCCCTGCCGTTTGGCGGACTATCCTGGCAAACCCGGACTATCCCGGCAAACCATGGATGCCGAAGCCTCATTTGAGCTCGGCGAAGGGGCGCGCCGTCAAGCGTCAGTAAAGTCGGCCGCACCCCTCTCCTCGTCGTGGAACCGACCACAGCGCCTGACGTCCTGTGAGACGTGCGATGGGGGCTGTGACACTTTGAATAGCTGCATGTGTTTTATCCTTAGATTTCAGGCATGCAGCAGGCGCCTCAAGATCGGACGATCGCGAGAAACAGAGTTCACCAGGGTCAGGTGAGAGACTTTGAGCCGGAGGGATACCATGTTGAGCAAGATTATCAGCTTGAGCCTGCAGTTTAGGTATCTGGTTCTTCTTTGCGCTGCGATATTGCTATTCTTGGGGATGTCGCAACTCCGATCCAAGTCTGTCGATCTCCTTCCCGAGTTCGGGCCGCTGGAAGTGGAGGTCCAAACCGAAGCGCTCGGTCTGGCGGCCGCCGAAGTCGAAGCACTCATCACAAACCCCCTGGAAGAAATACTGACCGGCGTTCCATGGCTGGAGGCAATGCGCTCCAATTCGATTACCGGCCTTTCCTCGGTCGTTCTTGTGTTCAGGCCAGGAACCGACATGATGAATGCACGCCAGATGGTGCAGGAGCGGCTTTTGCAAACGAGCGCTCTTCCGAAAGTCTCGAAGCCTCCCACCATGCTGCAGCCGGTGTCGTCGCTGAACCGAACCATGCAGATCGGTCTGTCTTCGGATAGCCAATCTCTCATCCAGCTCTCAATCCTGGCGCGTTGGAAGATCAAGCCTCGGCTGATGAGTGTGCCAGGTGTCGCGAACGTGTCCATATGGGGGCAGCGCGAGCGCCAGCTGCAGGTTCAGGTGGATCCGGAAAAGCTTAGAGATAAGCACGTTCAGTTGAATGATGTCATAAAGGCGGCCGGTGACGCTCTGTGGGTTTCGCCGCTGACCTTCCTGCGTGCCTCGACACCTGGAAATGGCGGCTTCATAGATACGCCCAGCCAGCGCTACGACATTCGGCATATTCTTCCCATTTCCTCCCCCGAGCAACTTGCCCACATATCGTTTCCCGCCGCGGATGGCTCCACACTGCTCCTGAGCGATGTGTCGAGCGTGGTCGAGGGGCATCAGCCGATGATTGGGGACGGCATTGTCAAAGATGCACCGGGCCTTTTGTTGATGGTCGAGAAGTTACCCGGAGCCAACACCCAGCGGGTGACAGAAGGTGTGGAAAAGGCACTTGAGGCCTTGAAGCCGGGCTTGCCCGGAGTGGACATCGCCTCCAGCATCTTCCGGCCCGCCACCTTTATCCAAACCTCGCTCGACAATCTCGCCGGCGCTGCCATCGCGGGCGGCATACTGGCACTTCTGGCCTTGATCGTGCTGCTAAGGAATTGGCGGGCGGCGCTCATAGCAGTCGTGGCGATCCCGCTGTCGCTGCTGGCCGCATGGACAAGTTTCGTCCTGTCCGGTGTAACGATCAACATGATGATCCTGGCGGGGCTCGTTGCGGCTCTCGTCGCTGTCATTGATGATGCGGTCGTCGATGCCGACAATATCAGTCGCAGGATTCCCGAGGAGCGCGGCGCCGAACCGGCCTCGACCAAGGTCCTCGCGACGGCAATCGAGGTGCGCCGGCCACTCCTGCACGCTACGGTGATTGCGGCCCTGGCTATTCTCCCGTTCCTCTTCCAAGGAACGGCGGGTGCTTTGCTTCAGCCGCTCTTCCTGGCAATCGTGGTCGCGTTGCTGGCATCGATGATCGTCGCAAAGACCGTCACCCCGGCACTACGCCTTCTTATGTCGACGGGTGCGCAGGGAGCCCGCGAACCACCGTTCGAGGGAATCCGCAGACGCTATGAAGGCCTTCTGTCGAGGGTTGTCGCGTCGCCACGAATTGCGGCAGCCGCCATTGGGTTGCTTGTGCTTCTGGGACTGCTCGCGGTTCCCTTCCTTCGTCCCTCTCTCTTTCCTGCATTCAAGGATCGGGACCTGTTGATCAGCTGGACGATGCCGCAAGGAACGTCCTATCCGAGCATGAGCCAGATGCTGAGCGAGGCCTCCAAGGAGGTGAGGGCTGTCGCCGGTATTCGTGAAGTCGGTGCGATCATGGGGCGCGCCATTCAGTCGGACACCGTTGCAGGGATCAACTCCGGCGAACTGTGGGTGAGCATCAATCCGGATGCTGACTATGACCAGACAGTAAGCTCCGTCCTGCAGGCCCTCGAAAAATATCCAGGGGTCCGTAGCGAGCCGATGTCATTCGCGACCCGAAGGGTTCGGGAATTGACGGGTGATCGGGGCGAAGCTGTGGTCGTCCAGATCTACGGCCCCGCATGGGATAGCCTGCAGCAAGTGGCAGAGAAGGTTCAGCAGGCACTTTCTGATGTGCCCGGCATTGTCGATCCTCGCATTCGCACGCGTGAACAGGAGCCGAGCGTGGAAATCGAAGCCAATCTGGCTGCGGCAGAGCGCTATGGGCTGAAGCCAGGAGACGTACGCCGCGCGGCAGCGACGCTCATTGGTGGTATCGAGGTCGGCAGCCTCTATGAGGGGCAAAAGATCTTCGAGGTGGTGGTCTGGGGTGCGCCGGAGATGCGGCGTGACCCGAACCAGATCAGTGAAATATTGGTCGATACAGCAAGTGGACAAAAGATCCGCCTGGGCGACGTCGCCGACGTTCGTCTCACGTCGAACCCCGCGGTCATCAGCCGGGACGGAGCCTCGCGGCATGTGGATGTCATTGCGGACATGGGGGACCGCAATGTCGCAGCGGTGCTGGCGGACGTCGAGAAGAAGCTGCAGGGCATTTCCTTCCCGCTCGAGTACCATGCCGAGGTGATTGGAGAAGACGGTGGGTCGCTGATTGTCCCGGCCTGGTTCGTGAGCTTCGCCGTTGCCGCCGTCATTGGCGTGTTCTTCCTTCTACAGGCTTCTCTCAGAAGCTGGCGCCTTGCCGCGCTGGTGTACCTGCTTCTCCCGGTTTCATTGACGGGCAGCATCCTTGCAGCGTTCATCGGCGGAGGCGTCGTCACAATTGGATCGCTGGCGGGACTGTTGGCGGTGCTGATGATCACGATGCGCGGCGCAATCGTTCTGGTGCACCATTTCCAGCGCGTCGAGCAGAAGGAGCACCAGTCCCTTCGGCCGGATGTCATCCAGCAGGTGGCAGGATCACATTGCACGCACATAGCGACCACCGCCATCGTCACAACGCTCGCACTTCTTCCCCTTCTCATATGGGGCACGGCGGAGGGCCTGGAAATCGTGCACCCCATGGCCGTGGTCATCGTCGGAGGTCTCGTGACATCGACGTTCCTGGTCCTGTTCGCTCTGCCTGCCTTTTACTCGGCGCTGCTCTTCAGGCCCGCGCCTGAAGACGTGATCGAACCGGAGTTCCGGACTGAAGGGAGTATTAGACATGCCGCGGAGTAGTCACTGGATCGGCCTTGCGCTCATCGTGACGGGTCTCTCATTTCTGGGCGGGCAATTGGAAGCTGCTTCCGTCGGCAAGGATGAGCCTGCCCATGTCGAGCCGCTGCCAGGATCGAAGTTCAATCGTGTCATCTTGAAAGCGAGCGCTGTCGAGCGACTGGGAATAGAGACTGCTGCAGTTCGCGAGATGATGGCCGTTCGCAAACGGCAGGTCGCCGCGATTGTGGTGGATGCCAGCGAGTTGCAGCGTATCGGTCTTGCGGCGGGAGCGTCCCAGTTGGCAGCCGGCATCTCGCACGTTGCCGGGACCTCGCCCTCCGCCAATGCCGGAAGGGCCTGGCTACGCGTTTTGCCGATCGGCGACGCGCCCAAAGTGGCACAGGACCAACCTGCACTCGTCATTCCTCTGGTCAAGGACGCTGGGTCTCGAACGTTGCAGGCACGAATGGTGTTCCCAACAAACCCCGTTGATGGCGGTGACGGAGCCGGGTCGCTTTACTATGTCGTGGAAGATGCGGGCTCGGCCTTGCCGCCAGCGGCGCGCGTTCTCATCGAATTGCCGTATGCAGCGATGGCAAGGCAAGCCATCCCGTTCAGCGCTGTCTTCTATGACGAGCACGGCCAGGCGTGGGTTTATATGACGTCGGAGCCGCTGACATTCGTGCGGCATCCCATCCAAGTGGATTACGTCAGCAAGGATCTCGCCCTCCTGTCCGAGGGGCCCGCAGTCGGTACTGAGATCGTAACGATCGGAGCGCCCATACTGTACGGCGTCGAGTTTGGGGTCGGCCATTAGTCGGGAGGCCTAGCGATGATGCGCTGGATCATTGAAGGAAGTCTCAGGATACGTTTTTTCCTGGTTTTTGCCGCTGCAATGCTGGTCTTCTTCGGGGTTGGCCAGCTTCGGGAGATGCGGACAGACGTGTTTCCTGAATTCGCGCCGCCTCTCGTAGAGATCCAGACCGAGGCGCTTGGACTTTCAACCGAGGAGGTCGAATCCCTGGTCACATTGCAATTGGAATTGTCCTTTGCCGGCACTCCCGGGTTGGAGACCATGCGCTCGAAGTCGGTCCCCGGGTTGTCATCGGTGGTTCTCATCTTCAAGCGCGGGACCGATCTGATTTCAGCGCGGCAACTGGTGCAGGAGAGGCTCGCAGTCGCAAAACCGTTGCTCCCAAACGTAGCGCGCCCGCCACTTATCATTCAGCCACTGTCCGCAACAAGCCGGGTCATGAAGATCGGTCTCTCGTCGAGCGAAATGTCCCTCATCAAACTTTCGGAAATATACCGCTGGACGATCCGTCCGAGGCTCATGACCGTGCCAGGTGTTGCGAATGTGGCCGCCTGGGGGGTTCGGAAACGCCAGTTGCAAGTCCAGGTGAATCCGGAGCGGCTGAGAGCTCTTGGCATCACGCTCGACCAGGTACTGGAGACGACCGGAGACGCGCTCGATGTCGGCTTGCTGCCGCACAGGCGGCAATCGAAAACACAAACCGGGGGGCTGATCGATACGGGCGACCAGCGGCTGAACGTGCGACACGTCCTCCCGGTGACATCCCCGGAAAATCTGTCTCGCGTGGCGTTTCCTACTGCGACCGACTCGTCCTTGCGCCTTGGCGACATAGCCGACGTCGTGCAGGGCCATCCACCGATGATCGGCGACGGCATCGTCAACGATGGACCAGGTCTTCTGCTCATCGTCGAAAAGTTTCCTTGGGCCAACACCCTGGAGGTCACCGAGGGAGTGGACAAGGCATTGGAGCTTCTCAAACCCGGCCTGCCAGGGATAGCAGTCGATCCCACCATATTCCGCCCGGCAACCTTCATAGAGATGTCCCTCGACAATCTCTCGAACGCTCTGATTGTCGGCAGCATTCTCGTCGTTTTTGTCCTCATCGCCTTTCTCTATCAATGGCGAGCCGCGCTGATCAGTCTCGTTGCAATTCCGCTGTCCCTGGTGGCCGCGGGTCTCGTTTTGGATGCCATGGGGGCAACGATCAACACGATGATCCTGGCGGGTTTTGCGATTGCTCTGGGGGCGGTGGTCGACGACGCCATCATCGATGTCGAAAATATCGTAAGACGTTTGCGCGAAAACCGCCGTCTCGCTCATCCGAAGCCGGTCGCGACCGTTGTCCTCGAAGCATCGTTGGAGATCCGGCGGGCCATCGTCTATGCGACCCTGATCATCATTCTCGCCGTCCTGCCGGTCTTCTTTCTGGATGGCCTGTCAGGGGCTTTCTTCAAGCCGTTGGCTCTGGCCTATACGCTGGCCCTTTTTGCCTCGATGCTCGTGGCGCTGACCGTCACGCCTGCTCTGAGCCTGATACTGTATGCGCGGGCGCCCCTGGACGCGAACGCCCCGACTTTCCTGCGCGCGCTCCAAGGGGGCTACCGCAGGATCCTGTCTCGGATCATAGGCGCGCCGCGGACGGTCTTCGCACTCACCGGGATCGTTACGGCCACCGGTTTGGCGGTTCTGCCGTTGCTCGGCAACTCGCTGCTCCCTGATTTCAAAGAGCGCGATTTCCTAATGCATTGGGTGACGAAGCCCGGTACGTCCTATCCGGAGATGAACCGGATCACCATCAAGGCCAGTGCCGAGCTGCGCAACATTCCCGGTGTCCGCAATTTCGGCGCGCATGTCGGGCGCGCCGTGGCATCGGACGAAGTCGTCGGCATCAACTTCACGGAAAACTGGGTGAGCGTCGCGCCGGAAGCCGACTACGACAAGACACTCGCAGCTATTCAGGAGGTCGTCGACGGTTACCCCGGTCTGTACCGTGACGTACAGACATATCTTAAAGAGAGAGTCCGCGAGGTCTTGACCGGCGCAAGCGAGGCGCTCGTCGTCCGCATCTATGGCCCCGAGCTGAATGTGCTGCGCGCGAAGGCCGAGGATGTCAAGAAAGCTCTCGGGGATGTCGCCGGCCTGGTCGCGTTGCACACCGAGTTGCAGGAGGACATCCCGCATATCACGATACAGCTCGATCTCGCCGCCGCGAGATCACACGGAATCAAGCCGGGAGATGTCCGCCGGGCTGCCGCCACCATTCTGGCTGGCATCGAGGTGAGCGATATCTATCGCGGACCGAACCTGTACGATGTGATGGTGTGGGGAGCGCCCGAAACCCGGCACGATATCGGCAGCATCGGCGATCTCTTGATCGACACACCGGCTGGCGGCCACGTGCGGCTCGCCGATATCGCAGAGGTGAAAGTCGCCCCGACGCCGAACGTCATCAAGCGCGAAAAGGTCTCACGCCGCATCGACGTCGCTGCCAATGTGAAGGGCCGTGACCTTGGCTCTGTTGTCTCAGACGTGAAGGAGCGACTTGCGCGGCTGGAATTCCCTCCAGAGTATCATCCGGAACTCGTTGGCGAATACGCGGAGCGGGAAGCAGCCGAAAAGAACATCGTGCTCTTCTCGATTGGTGCAGCGATAGGGATCTTCTTCCTTCTGCAGGCCTCATTCGCAAGCTGGCGGCTTGCGCTGCTGGCATACCTTCTCCTGCCGGCTGCCTTGGTTGGTGGTCTGTTGGCTGCATACGCCGGCGACGGCGTCATTTCGCTTGGATCGCTGGTCGGCTTTCTGACGGTGCTCGGCATCGCTGCACGCAATGGTGTTCTGCTCGTGGATCATTATCAGCATCTCGAACAGTTCGAAGGCGAGAGTTTCGGACCGGGTCTCGTCCTGCGCGGAGCCTGTGAGCGGCTTTCACCGATCCTGATGACTGTCCTGACCACAGGGCTGGCGATCGTTCCACTGGTTTACCTTGGGCAGGTACCGGGAAACGAGATTGAACATCCAATGGCGGTGGTCATCATCGGCGGACTCGTCACCTCGACCCTGCTCAACCTGTTTGTCCTGCCGTCCTTGTATCTGCGCTATGGCTCACGAATCGAGAGAACTTCGGCTGAACCAAATCCGGTAGCAGGGGAGGCAGTCGGTGCGTGAAGCGGAGCTTGAGCGGAGATTTGCTCTGCCGGAGTTTGAGCGATGATGGACCCCACCGCTTCCTTCTGGATGCAGCCACCGGTTGACCAAAGGCCGCGCCTGCGAATTCTTCGCTTGGGCATCGTTCTGGGGGTCACCGGCCTGCTGTTGGCTCGACCCGCATGGAGCGAAGCGTCAGCCATTCACGAGTTGATCGAGCACATTGGCCTTGCGCTCGTGGTACTGTGCATTGTTGGACGGCTTTGGAGCATTCTCTATATCGGTGGCCGCAAGAACGTCGAACTGGTGGTAAGTGGCCCCTACTCGATCACCAGGAATCCGCTTTATCTCTTCTCTACAATCGGCGCCGTCGGAATCGGCTGTATGTTCGGATCCATCGCCGCCGCCTCCCTGTTCGGCGCGATCGCCTACATCGTATTGCTGAGGACCGCGCGACAGGAGGAGCGCTTCTTGCAGGGCAGGTTTGGGCAAGCCTATCAGGCTTATGCAAACCGAACTCCGCTGTTCTGGCCCAATCCGAACTTGTACTTGGAGGCCTGCGAGACGACTTTTTCGCCGAAAATCGTCCGCCGGAATCTCAGAGAAGCCTGCCTGCTTTTGCTCTTCTTGCCGCTGATTGAAGTATCAGAATACTTGCAGGACGAAGGTTTCACGCCGACGTTCCTTTGGGTCTATTGATAGTCATCGACATGGTGGTGGTTATACTCTGGCTGAGTTGAACACAGCCGCCCGCGTCGGTGTGGTGCTGTCCCGGCGCGTAACGAAAGCGCCGTCATCGACGCGGAAACGCTGGATGGACTGACCAAGCGTTTCAGTTGCGGGCCGACGGAAGCTTCGGGTCCGGCCTCGGCCTTGCGATCGTGTATTGGCTGGTGGACCAGATGCACGGATGATTGCGCATCATCGCGTCGACCCCGGGGATGGACCGGGGCTTTCCACGTCAGGTTCGCCTCTGACGATGCCAGGCATAACGGCTGCCGCCGCCACTACTGCTGGTCGAGTGCCCGGGACAGGCTGAGCGCCGCGATCGTGCAGATTGCACCCGAAATCAGATATCCGCCGATGAAAATGATGCCGAAGCTGCTGGCGAGACCGAGCGCCACGAGCGGCGCAAAGGCGGCACCAACAAGCCAGGCGAGATCCGACGTCAGTGCGGCGCCGGTGTAGCGATAGTACTGCGTGAAGCGCGAAGATACGGCACCGGAGGACTGGCCGAAGGAGAGCCCGAGGATGGCAAAGCCAATCAGGATATAGGCGTCCTGGCCCTTGCCGCCGGCATCGAGCAGGAAGGGCGCGGAGAAGCTGAAGATTGCGATCAGGATCGCGCCGATCATCAGCTGATTGCGGCGGCCGACCCGGTCGGCGATCACGCCCGACAGCACGATGCCGATGGCCCCGACGGCGGCACCCGCCACTTGCACCCAAAGAAATTCCGCAGCCGACTGGCCACCATTGAGCGTTACCCAACTCAAGGGGAAGATGGTGACGAGATGGAACATCGCGAAGCTCGCAAGCGGCACGAAGGCGCCGAGAACGACGTCGATGCTGTGTTTGCTCAGCATTTCGAAGATCGGCCGTGCCTCGAGTTCCTTGGCCTCCATGGCTGCGCCGAATTCCTTGCTGGCAACGATGCGCAGGCGCGCAAAGAGCGCTACGACGTTGATCGCGAAGGCGACGAAGAACGGATAACGCCAGCCCCAGGCGAGGAAGTCCGCCTCTGAGAGGTTGCTGACGAAATAGCCGAAGAGAATGCTCGCCAGCGCAAAGCCGATCGGCGCGCCGAGCTGCGGGATCATCGCGTACCAGCCGCGATGGTTTTGCGGCGCGTTGAGGTTCAACAGCGAGGCGAGGCCATCCCAGGCGCCGCCGAGCGCGAATCCCTGTCCCAATCGAAACAGCGCCAACAGGGCCACGGCCCAGTAGCCGATCGTGTCGTAGCCGGGCAGAAATGCGATCGACGCCGTCGAGCCGCCGAGAATGACAAGGGCCACGGTCAGCTTCGTGCCGCGTCCGTAGTTCCGGTCGATCCACATGAAGACGAAGGAGCCGACGGGGCGGGCAAGGAAGGCGAGGGGGAACAGCGCGAAGGACATCAGCGTCGCGGTTACTGCGTTCGGCGCGAACGGGAAGATCAACTTCGGGAAGACAAGGATCGAACCGAGGCCGTAAACGAAGAAATCGAAGAATTCCGAGGTTCGCCCGATCACCACGCCGATGGCGATACTGCCCGGAGACAGAGGTTTGTCGTCCTCATGAATGCGACGTGCATCGCGTTCGAGACCGGACGATGTGGGGTGAGCGACCGAAACCATGAACTTCTCCGACGAACTTGCGTCTTGTCGTTAGAGTGTTGACCAATTGGCGTCTGATATCAAGAATGCCGTGCACGTACCTGCGCACCTGCCTCATTCGAATTCGTGCCCAGCGTTCGCCGGCCGGCATCGAACCGACAGTAGCCATTGCGCCAGTACAAAAGCCATTGCGCCAGTACAAACGCGCATAGAGCGATAATGCCGTCACTGCACTGCGGCAAAATGCTGCGCTGCGACGATGGACCTCACTTCCATGCGCGATCGTGCCCGAGTAATGCCGACTAGACAAAACGCAAGTTGAGGCCGCAATGCCGAAGCCATTCAGTTTAGCCGGACGATCGATGATATCAGTCCTGTTGCTCTCTGTTCTCACGGGATGCAACATGGTTGTCATGTCGCCATCCGGCGATATCGCCGCACAGCAGAGGGATCTGATCGTTATCTCGACGGTCCTGATGCTGCTCATCATCGTTCCCGTCATTTTCCTGACGCTCTTCTTCGCCTGGCGCTACCGCCAGTCGAATACGGCTGCCAAATATGATCCGGAGTGGCATCATTCCACGGGCCTCGAAGTCATCATCTGGTCGGCGCCGCTGGCGATCATCATCGCGCTCGGCGCGATCACCTGGGTGAGCACCCACAAGCTCGATCCTTATCGGCCGCTCGACCGGATCGATGCGGCTCGACCGGTGAGCGAAGAAACGAAGCCGATCACGGTCGAGGTCGTGGCCCTCGATTGGAAATGGCTGTTCTTCTATCCGGACTATGGCATCGCCACCGTCAACGAGATGGCCGCGCCGGTCGATGTGCCGGTCAACTTCAAGATCACCGCTTCCTCGGTGATGAACTCCTTCTACGTTCCGGCACTCGCCGGCATGATCTATGCCATGCCCGGCATGGAGACCAAGCTGCACGCCGTCATCAACAAGGCAGGCGAATACGAAGGACTTTCATCCAACTACAGCGGCGACGGCTTCTCGCATATGCGCTTCAAGTTCCACGGTGTGGACCAGGCGGGCTTCGACCAGTGGGTTGCTCAGGTGAAGCAGAACGGCACGATTCTCAACCGCGATGCCTACCTGAAGCTCGAAAAACCGAGCGTCAGGGAACCAGTGCGCTACTTCGCCTCCGTCGAAGACGGCCTCTATGACGCCGTGCTCAATATGTGCGTTCGATCCGGGCAGATGTGTATGAGCGAGATGATGCACATCGATATGATGGGTGGGGCCGGCGTCGAAAGCCACGAGAACCGCGCCAAGCTCGAGCATGACAACCGCCATGCGGGCGGTGTGACTGAAACGGCAGCGCCCGGAGCCACCTTCCCTGAGACCGGCAATCCGGCGCGAAGCGAAGAGCCGGCCGCCGGCGTCAAGGAAGAACCCCAGACGCCGCAACCGATGAACCACGACATTCACAAGACAAACTAGGACTTTCGCGCTCTCGCCAGCCTTCCGGCGGGCGCCAGGCCTTCGGGCCGCATACAGAGATAAATTGGACGACCCATGTTCGGTGACACCAGCCTCACGCAATTCATCTTCGGGCGGCTTACCTGGGAAGCAATTCCCTATCATGAGCCAATCCTCGTCGTGACCTTCGCGGTCGTGGCGGTGGTCGGTCTCGCGATCCTCGCCCTGATCACGAAGTACAAGCTCTGGGGCTATCTCTGGCACGAGTGGTTCACGAGCGTCGATCACAAGAAGATCGGCATCATGTACATCATCCTGGCGATCATCATGTTGCTGCGCGGCTTTGCTGATGCCCTCATGATGCGCCTGCAGCAGGCGATCGCCTTCAATGGCAGCGAGGGCTACCTCAACCCGCATCACTACGACCAGATCTTCACCGCCCATGGCGTGATCATGATCTTCTTCGTGGCCATGCCTTTCGTCACCGGTTTCATGAACTATGTCGTACCGCTGCAGATCGGTGCACGCGACGTCTCCTTCCCCTTCCTCAACAACTTCTCGTTCTGGATGACCGTCGGCGGCGCCGTCATCATCATGATGTCGCTGTTCGTTGGTGAGTTCGCGCGCACCGGCTGGCTCGCCTATCCGCCGCTTTCGGGCGCGGATTACAGTCCTGGCGTCGGCGTCGACTATTACATCTGGGGTCTACAGGTGGCAGGCGTGGGCACCACGCTATCGGGCATCAACCTGATCGCCACCATCGTCAAGATGCGCGCGCCGGGCATGACTTTCATGAAGATGCCGGTGTTCACCTGGACGTCGCTCTGCACGAACATCCTGATCGTCGCGACCTTCCCGATCCTGACCGCCACGCTGGCGCTCCTGTCGCTCGACCGCTACGTCGGCATGAACTTCTTCACCAATGACCTTGGTGGCAATCCGATGATGTACATCAACCTCATCTGGATCTGGGGCCACCCCGAGGTCTACATCCTCATCCTGCCGGCCTTCGGCATCTTTTCCGAGGTTGTCGCAACCTTCTGCGGCAAACGCCTGTTCGGCTACACCTCCATGGTCTACGCCACCTGCGTCATCATGATCCTGTCCTACATCGTGTGGCTGCACCACTTCTTCACGATGGGGTCTGGCGCCTCGGTCAACGCCTTCTTCGGCATTACCACGATGATCATCTCGATCCCGACGGGCGCGAAGATGTTCAACTGGCTCTTCACCATGTATCGCGGCCGCATCCGCTACGAATTGCCGATGCTGTGGACCATCGGCTTCATGGTGACCTTTGTCATCGGCGGCATGACCGGCGTCATGCTGGCGATCCCACCGGCCGACTTCGTGCTGCACAACTCGCTGTTCCTCATCGCCCATTTCCACAACGTCATCATCGGCGGCGTTCTTTTCGGGTTGATGGCCGGGCTCGTCTACTGGTGGCCGAAGGCCTTCGGCTACAAGCTCGATCCGTTCTGGGGCAAGATGAGCTTCTGGTTCTGGCAGATTGGCTTCTTCTTCGCCTTCATGCCGCTCTATGTGCTCGGCCTGATGGGCGTCACCCGCCGTGTCAGCCAGTTCGAAGACCCGTCGCTGCAGACCTGGTTCATCATCGCCGCCTTCGGCGCGGTGTTGATCGCGATCGGCATCGCGTCCTTCATCATGCAACTGATCGTCAGCTTCCTTCGTCGCGAGGAGTTGCGCGAGACATCCGGCGACGCCTGGGATGGGCGCACGCTCGAATGGTCGACGTCATCGCCACCGCCGGACTACAACTTCGCCTTCACGCCGATCGTGCACGATCATGACGGCTGGTACGACATGAAGAACCGCGGCTACGAGCGTCCGCTCGAAGGCTTCAAGCCGATCCACATGCCGAAGAACACCGGCACGGGCATCATCCTCGCCGGCATCAGCGTCGTGCTTGCCTTTGCGCTGATCTGGTACATCTGGTGGCTGGCGGCCGTGTCCTTCATCGCCCTCCTGACGGTCGCGATCGGCCATACCTTCAACTATCAGCGAGATTTCTTCATCCCCGCAGAGACTGTTGCGGCGACTGAAGATGCGCGCTCCAAGCTGCTCGCGGAACGGACCTGAGACCGATGAACGAGACCCAAGTTCAAGAGAACGAAAAGCCGCAGTTCTATCTGACGGAAGAGCAACATCCGGAACACAGCACTATGCTGGGCTTCTGGCTCTACCTGATGAGCGACTGCCTCATCTTCGCCGTTCTGTTTGCCACGCACGGCGTCGTCGGCCGCAACTACGCGGCCGGGCCGTCACCAGCCGACCTGTTCGACCTCAGCCTCGTCGCCTTCAACACGGCGATGCTGCTTCTGTCGTCGATCACCTATGGCTTTGCCATGCTCCAGATGGAGCGCAACGCCAAGATGGAGACGCTGTTCTGGCTCGGCGTTACCGGCGTGTTCGGCGCGACCTTCCTCGCGGTCGAACTCTACGAGTTCTATCACCTCATTCATGAGGGCGCCGGTCCGACACGCTCGGCCTTCCTGTCGTCTTTCTTCACGCTGGTCGGCACGCACGGCCTGCACGTCACCTTCGGCACCATCTGGCTGATCACGCTGATGGTGCAGGTCAGCAAACATGGGCTGATCCCGGATAATCGGCGCCGCCTGATGTGCCTATCGATGTTCTGGCACTTCCTCGACGTCGTCTGGATCGGCGTCTTCTCCTTCGTCTATTTGCTCGGAGTTCTCGGATGAGCGCACATTCCGACCACGAAAGCGCGTTCGAACCTCACCACGCGCACAGTCATCACGGCGATGCTGCCGGCCACGGTTCGTTCAAGAGCTATATGACGGGCTTCATCCTGTCAGTGATCCTGACGGCAATTCCATTCTGGCTGGTCATGGGCGGCGTGCTCGACAACAAGCTTCTGACGGCCGTCATCGTCATGGGCATTGGCGTCGTCCAGATCGTCGTGCACGTCATCTACTTCCTGCACATGAACGCCCGCTCCGAAGGTGGCTGGACACTGATGGCGCTGATCTTCACGATCGTCATCGTCGGCATCGCGCTTGCAGGATCGCTTTGGGTCATGCATCACCTCAACACCAACATGATGCCGATGACCCACGAGATGATGAAGAACATGCCCTGAGCGCCGGGCAGGCCATGCGGAAACGACGATGATCGCCGATCATGAGGTGAAGGGAAGGGACCGCGCAACCTCGCACGCCCGTCTGAGGCTGACGGGCGCCCTGTTGCTTCTCACTGTCGTGTTCGCTCTGCTTGGCAGCTGGCAGGTCCAACGGCTTTTCTGGAAGCTCGATCTCATCGCTCGGGTAGAGGCGCGCGTCCATGCACAGCCGATGCCGGCACCTGCCAGAGCGGAGTGGAACGAGATAAGCCGCGAGAAGGACGAGTACCGCCGCGTCACCGCGACGGGCGCTTTCAGCCACGAAAAATCGGTGCTTGTCCAGGCGGTAACGGAGCGCGGCGCCGGCTTCTGGGTGTTGACGCCCATGCTGCGCGAGGATGGTTCGGCGGTCCTCGTCAATCGCGGCTTCGTTCCCTCCGATCGCCGCGATGTCGGCGACCGTGCCGGGGGCGAGCTTGCCGGAAATGTGACGGTCACGGGCCTGTTGCGCATTAGCGAACCGGGTGGCGCCTTCCTGCGATCCAATGATCCGGCGCGCGATCGCTGGTTTTCCCGCGATGTCGCCGCGATCGCCGCGGCAAAGGGCTTGCAAGATATGGCACCCTATTTCATCGACGCAGACGCCACGCCTAATCCCGGCGGGCTGCCGATCGGCGGCCTTACGATCGTTCGTTTTCGCAACAGCCATATGGTCTATGCGTTGACGTGGTTCGCACTCGCGACGATGAGTGCCGCAGGTGCGTATCTCGTCTATCGCAAGCGGATCAAGGCGGGCTGAGAGTGCTGGTAAGTTCGGTTGAGGCAGGAAATCGATGATGCCGCTTATCGACGACATCGCCGACAGCATTCCCGTTCAACGAAACAGGGCGCTCGACCCGTGTTCCGAGGAGCGCCCTGCTCGAACCCGGAGTGCCGTCATTGAATGCCAATAGCATCGCTGATGACAAGCTCTCGAAACGGGTGATGGCCCTTAGATGGAGCGGGCGGCTGCAATTTCAAGGGGTCAGCGCGGAGCCGGGTTTGGGCATTCATGCGTCCGCTGACTGACGGGGCGGAGCGCGGACGTTCGCTGTCGGGTTTGTCCGACTATCCCTGAATCACAAACCCCCAGCTCTCGCCAGGGGGTGTGAGCGGCCCTCCTGGGAGGGCTACCTCTGATGCTCTGCAGATGACTTGGCGCAGATTATTTGGCGCCGATAGCCTGGAGACCGGCCGTTGCGCAGTTGGCGTCGATATCGCCCGACGGCGCGCCGCCGACGCCGATGCCGCCCACCAGGGCCTTGCCGAACTTGATCGGCACGCCGCCGGCCTGGATCACCATGCGTGTATCCATGTCGCGAAGACCTTCGTTCGCCGGCTTGGAGGCGATGAACTCGCCGAGGCCAGCCGTGTCGCGGCCCATGGCAGCGGAGGTAAAGGCCTTGCCCTGCGCGCTGTTACCGGTATGCGGACCGGAATTGTCGGCCTTCAGCAGCACCTTGGTTGCGCCATCGCGGCCAACCACGGCAACGCTGACATTGTGGCCTTCCGCGGCGCAGGCCTTCACTGCGGCTTCGGCAGCCTTGACGGCCATGTCGAGCGGCAGGTAGGCCGCGGTCGGCAGTTCCTGCGCCGTGGCGGCGACGGGAGCGAGAAGCGCGGCGGCGAGCACGATATTGCGGATCATCATGGATTCCTTTCCTGTTGATTTGGAAAGGTTATCCCCCCTCGGCCATCGCGGATATTCGTAGGCCTTGCGCGTCTATCCGTAGTTCTACGGAGTTTTCGTCCCATCGAGCCAGATGCGGGTCAGCTCCGCCTGCGACGTGCTGCCGAGCTTGGCACCGATCGCCGCTCGGTGGCTTTCGACCGTGCGCGGTGAAAGACCAAGACCTTCGGCGATCTGCCGGGTGGTGAATCCCGCAGCGATACGGTCGAGAACTTCGCGCTCACGCTGGGTGAGCGCCGCCAACAATGCGAGCGTTTCCGCTTTCTCGGCATGCGCACGCATCGAGCGCTCCAGCAGCTCGTGGCCCTTGTGAATTGCGTCGATCAAGTCCTGCTCGTCCACGGGCTTCGAGAGAAAATCGATCGCGCCATTGCGAAAGGCGCGTCGGCAGGCTTCGATATCGCCGTGCCCGGAGATAACGATCGTCGGCCAGTCTATCCCATGGTCCGCCAATTTTTCCTGCAGCTTCAGGCCGGAGATGGCGGGCATGCGGATATCGAGCACCAGGCAGCCGGGGTCGAGGCGAGACACCTGCGCCAGAAAGGCTTGCGGATCGGAAAAGCCAGTGACCTTGATGCCGACGGTCGACAGCAACAGGCTGAGCGCACGACGCACCGCGTCGTCGTCGTCAACGAGATAGACGGGGAGGGTCATCGCATCGGCTCCTCGGTTCGGTGGGGGCGGGGCAGCGTTACCCTGAAGATGGCGCCGTGCTCGCTCTCAACCAGCGCGATCTCGCCGCCGGCGCGTTCCACCAGTCGCTGGCTCAGCGCCAGACCGAGTCCGGTGCCACCGGCCCGGGTCGTCACGAACGGCGTGAACAGCTGCGGCCGAAGTGTTCCCGGGACTCCGGGGCCATTGTCGGCGACCTCGAAGACCACCGAGGTGTCGGTCTCGCTCAAGGTAACGATTACCCGCGCTGCGTCGCCCGCCTGTGTGGTCAATGCCTCAAGCGCGTTACGGACGAGATTGAATGCGACCTGCTCGATCTCGACAGGGTCGGCAACGACCGAAACCGGCGTTCCCGGAACCTGAAAATCGAGTTGAATTCCGCGCGATCTCGCATCCGGTTGAAGCAGCGCTTCAACATTTGCGAGCGCCTGACGGAGGTCGAAAGCAGCAACCGGCGCTGCATGGGGTTGCGACCAGTTGCGGAACCTTTCCAGTATGGCGGATGCCCGGCGCGCCTGGCTCACCGTATCCTCAAGCACTGGAGCAAGTGCGGCATCCTGCCGTTGACCGAGCAGCCGGCGCCCCGCCTGCGCCTGCGCCAGGATCGCGGTCAGCGGCTGGGTCAATTCATGCGCCATGCCGCTCGCCATTTCTCCGAGCGCGTTGACACGTGAGGCGTGTGCCAGGCGCGATTCCAGGGCGCTGAGCGTCGCCAGCCGTTCGGCGGCGCGCGTACGTGCGCGCTGGCGCAGCGCCGCCAAACCCGCGAGATAGGCGAGACTGACCCCAACAAGTGTCAGGCCGGTCTGCACCGGCGGGAACATGTCCGCGAGACCTATTTCCCTGCCCGTTTCCAACAGCAACGGCTGCGATGAACTGCTCAGCGCCCTTGAGAACCGGATTGCCTCCGGCAGGTCGGTCGGCTGGAGCAGGCGATGTCCGTCGGGCAGTGACAGGCGCACCGCCACACCCGGGCGAGACCAGAACGGCCCGCCGTCGCCGATCAATTTTGCGGCATCTATACCGAGCATCAAACCATAGCGCGCCTCGTCGGTGTTCGGGCTGCGCTTGATCATGATGTAGTGGTCGGGGCGTTGCGGATGGGGCAGGAGAGCGATGCGTCCGTCCGATGCTCGTGCAGCCGCACGCACAAGCTCTGCCGCTCCTGCGTCGAGTGGGGCGGTTCCGACCGTCTCCGCATTGGGATCCAGCGGAACGAGCTGAACCTCGTCGATCCGCGGATAGAAGCGCGCGATCGTGCGCGAGACTTCCAGAAAAAGGTCGTGCCTCCGCCCCTCGGAGGCGACAGCCACGGCCGACAGCGCCGTCAGGTGCGCATCGTGCTGATCGACACGCTGTGAAGCCAGGCTGTGGAGGAGCGTGCTCTCTTCCTCAAGCTCGGCCACCAGCACCTGCCGTTCCCAGCCCGCAAGCATGCCTCCACCGACAAGCAGAAGGAGACACCAAAGGACGACCAGAGTAAGGGGGCGTTCGAAGATCGAACGATTGCCGTGCATCATCGGTTCAGCAGTCTTGTCGTTATGCCTTCAGCAAGGGGCGATGGTGGTCGCAGGCGAGCTGCGATCGGTACGCGCCTGGATCATCTCGCCGCTGACATGCACTCTGTCAATCCGTCGAACAGCAAGCGCCGTCACGAGCCGCCAGGCGCAAAACTGCTGGTAAGCCTTCGCAGTAGGGTACGGGGGCAATTCGGACCCCAGAGCGCGGGAATGATTGGCGGGCCGCGCTCTGGGATCACTAGCGTCAAAGGTGCGGTTAACGCTCAACTAGTAATGGCGGCGACGTTCAGATTCGACAATGCCGTTAGGACCTTTGCCGGAGCACACCGGACTTAAGTCGGAGTTTTCCTGTCACCAAGGCTCTGGGAACCAATTGCGACCGGGGCGATTGGACACTGACCTGGATCGAACATGGTCAGAGAGCCGAGAGCGTTTCGGAGGATATGATGGATTGGGATCGCGTCGAAGGTAACTGGAAACAGGTGAAGGGCAAAGTCAAGGAACAATGGGGCCGTCTCACGGATGACGACCTGGATGAAATCGCCGGGGTGCGCGATCAACTCGAAGGCAAAATCCAGGAGCGCTATGGGATCGAGAAGGATCGCGTGCGCCGGGAAATTGATGATTGGTATTCGCGACAGACGTGGACCTGGTAGTCTCGAGACCACGCGTAAACTGTCTCAGCTATCATTAGGGGCGCAGGTCGCCGGCGGCCAACTCGCATGACGATGCGGCCGGCCCCGCCAGCGTCCACGTCCCCGACCTTCATGATCGAACCGTCACGATCCAGCCGACGTGGCATGAAAGACCGCCAGTTGGGCGGCAAAGGCGCGCTTGTATGCGGGCCGCGCTTCGCCGCGAGCCACATAGGCGGAAAGGGTCGGAAATTCGTCCAGCAGGGCCGAACCCTTCAATCTGAGCAGCACCGAAACCATCAGCAGATCACCGGCGCTGAATTCCCCGTCGAGCCAATCGCGATCACCAAGCCGGTTGGAAAGCTCGCCCAGACGCTTGCGGATGCGCTCCTCGACGGCCGACAATCGCTGCTCATACCAGCTCTGGCCGCGTTCGAGCAGCTTGGTAACCTCGCGATCGAGGATCGGTGGTTCCATCGTGTTGAGTGCGGCAAACATCCATGTGATTGCGCGCGCCCTGGCATTGGCATCGTCTGGCAGCAGGCCCTCGTGGTGCTCTGCAATGTGGAACACGATCGCGCCGGATTCGAACAGGGTAAGTTCGCCGTCCTCATAGGTCGGAATCTGCCCAAAGGGGTGAAGCGCAAGATGCGCCGGTTCCTTCATCGCCTTGAATGAGAGCAGGCGAACCTCGTAGGGCTGGCCAACTTCTTCGAGTGCCCAGCGAACGCGCATGTCGCGCGCCAAACCTCTGCCGCGGTCGGGCGACCGTTCAAAGGCGGTAATCGTGATAGGCATCGTGATCCTCCCTGGCTTGTCCGTCTGGAAGACGACTGGCGCAACAAGGTTCCGACACTCCGTGCGAAAATCACTCTCACAACGACGCGTCTGTTACTACTCCCAATCCGGAAGCGAGGAAGTCCTTGCCGTTGCTGGTTCACGCCACCAGACAGGAGGCTCACTTTTCGCAGAGCCGCCGCCCGCCATAATAGGGCTGGTAGGTGCAGTCCGACGGCCGGAACGAACGATAGCTGCGCGAGCAGGCCGTGATATTGCAGGACTGTGGCGTGGCCTGGTCGCCGACAAGCGCGCCTGCCGCCGGCGCCGCCATCGCTTCCCTCATGAAATCTCGCCAAATATGCGCCGGCAAGGCGCCGCCCGTAACCCCTTTCATCGGTGCGTCGTCGTCATTGCCAACCCATACGCCGGCAACGAGCGGCTCGGTGAAGCCGATGAACCAGGCGTCGCGATTGTTTTGGCTGGTGCCGGTCTTGCCGGCCGCAAACGTGCCGGGATCGGCTCCACGTCCAGTTCCGCGCTCGACCACCAACTGCAGAAGGCCCAGAAGATCCGGCTGATAGGCGGAAAGATCTGTGGCCGGCGCGGCTGGCGCGCCAACCCGAAACGCCTTCGGCTGTCCCGCCGCCTGAAAATCGATGATACCCCAGGGCTTGACGGGTGCCTTACCGAGATGGACGGACGCATAGGCACTCGTCAGGTCAAGCAAGCTGACCTCCGATGTGCCGAGTGCCAGGGACGGTGTGTTGGCAAGCGGTGTGTTGATTCCGAGTTCGCGCGCAGCGGCGATCACATTGTCGAGCCCGACCTCCTGGGCAAGCGCCACCGCCGGTGCATTCAGCGACCGGGCGAAGGCTTCGGCAAGTGTCACCCAGCCGCGATAGCGCCCACCGGAATTGTCCGGCGACCAGCCATTGATGTCGATCGGTGCGTCCAGGATCTGGTCAAACAAGGTGAACCCAGCCTTCAGGGCAGCATAGTAGACGAACAGCTTGAAGGTGGAGCCCGGCTGCCTCATCGCGGTTACCGCGCGATTGAACTGGCTCTGCTTGTAGTCGCGACCGCCGACCATGGCGACGACCGCGCCGTCAGGCGTCATCGCAACCAACGCGGCCTGGGATGCCCCAACAGCTTTTCCTTCCGTGTCCAAGGCGTTTGCCAGGACCCTTTCGGCGATCCGTTGCAGTTGTGGGGACAGTGTCGTGCGCACCGTGGTCGAACCCGGCGATGCGCCGGCGATTTCGCTCGCCTGCGGCGAGATCCAGTCCGCGAACCAGCTTCCCGAGCGTGGCGTCGGCGTCGTCGGGTGGATCGTCGCGAAACTCGCCTTGAGTTGTGCAGCTTCGGGCGCGGTGATCTTGCCATTGGCCACCATCGTGTCGAGGACGACTGAGGTGCGTTGCCGGGCGCCTTCGAAATTGTCGATCGGGTTCCATTGGCTCGGCGCCCGCAGCAACCCCGCCAGCATCGCCGATTCCGCCAGGTCGAGAGCGCCAATATCCTTGTTGAAATAGATCCGCGCGGCTGCAGGCATGCCGGTTGCGCCGGCGCCGAGATAGGCGCTGTTGAGGTAGCGCGTCAGAATTTCCTGCTTGCCGAGCTTCCACTCCAGCCAAAGCGCGATTACGAACTCCTGTATTTTCCGTTTTATCGTTCGGTCGCTGTCGAGATATTGCAGCTTGATGAGCTGCTGGGTGATGGTGCTGCCGCCCTCTACCACCGAACCCGCTTCGAAATTCCGCACGAGCGCCCGTCCGATCCCTCTGAGATCGATGCCGAAATGATCCATGAACCGGCGGTCTTCAATTGACAGGACCGCATCGATCAGCTGTGGGGGGAATTCACCGTACTGAGCATAAGGTCCTTGATAGGGCCCCTGTCTCACCAGTGGTCCTCCGTCCGCCGTTTCCAGCACCACGATAGGCTTCAAGTTACCGTCCCTGATCTCACTCCAGGGAACATCCTTCAATGCCCAGACGAGCACGCTTCCCGGAAGCAGAAGACAGGCAAGGAGGGCCACGCCCATGGCAACCTTCCACCGACTTGACCTGGCGAAGGTGGCGCCGCGATCTTCGGATCGCCTTTCACGCAGGGCGCGAACCCGGCTCCCGATCTTGGCCAAGGCAGTCATGAACCACCCACGGGAACCATCGATCGTTGATGCGGCCGCGTCTCCATCCGAAGGCCTGAATTTCATTCTCAAATGTGAAGCCGCATGCTTGGCCTTTGCACCGGCCAAGGTCGAAGTCGCCTGCAAATCATGGCCGAGCGCATGGAGAAGATGTTGGACCGCCAGACTGCTTTGGCTGAACAATCTGCGGGGCGGCGGCGTTGCAGTGGATTGGCTGACCCCGTCTGACGGGCCTGAAGCCGAAATCTGCGGTTCGCGATGCGGGGCGGTCAATTCGGGGCCTTCCGGGCGATCGATCCCCGCACTTGGGTTATTGATATTCTGGGGGGAGGTTTCGGGAGGGCGTGGCATCGGTTACCGCTAATAGAATTTTTCAGAATCTAGCGCGACCTTGTGGCCTGACAATGTTCACGATGCGTTGTGAAATAGGCCGGCATGCCGGCGATTGCGACGGCTGAGATTACCGTGCACGCCCAATCGCGCTGCCCCACGGCGTACCCGCGGGAGGCGCCTATCGTTTGGGTACGGCTAACGGCAGTCGCGCGCCGTCAGCGCTTAGGACTGGTCTCGGAACAGGACCGCTTAGCGCCGGCAGCATCCAGGATGCCGCCGCGGCGACAATGGGATCGAAATAGGCGCCGCCGATCCAGCCGGCCAGAACGCGTACCATCGTCGCGACACAGATAAGGGCGAAGGCGCACGCCATCGTCCGGCTGAGCAAGAGCATACCTCCGTCCCGCGCCATGGCGGCTCGCATCATGACGGCCGCCATCATTGTTCCCATTGCCCCCATGGTCGCCGAATGCAGCGCGGCCGCAACTGGAAGCTGGTCCGGAAATATGATTGCGAGCCCGGTGAGCAGGAGGGCTGCCGGCGTCCAGGCAAAAGCCAGATGTAGAATGAACAGCGCCGGGTAGCGAGGGACCCTGAGGCATGGCCAGCCGCTCATCTGCAGCACCAGCGCCAAGCCGGACAGCACGAGGGCAATGCCCTCCGCATTCGCTTGCTTGGCAGCACTGAACCCGGCCGCGGAAATTATGCCGCCGATCGCCAGGTAGGAAAGTTTGGGCTGGTTGCGAATGCGATCTCCGATATTGAATCGAGCGATCCAGGAATGCGTGAAAGCGGGCACGGCGCGGCCGCCGATCAGGATGATCAAAACGAGGAAAACCCGCGGCACTGAGTCTGCGGCAAGATAGCTCGCCTCTCCGTCAAGCCACAGCAGGCTGAGCAAGCCGATTAGCACAATGGCAAAGGGTGCCCAGATGCGGCGTCCCGTTCTGCTCGACGCAATCCCGTGAGCGAGAACTGCCGCGACAAATACGAAGTAGGCGGATGCGCCGATCGCGATAACGACGGCCGGCAGGTGCTGAGACAAGGCCGTCGTTAGGCGGGCCACGCACCACAGAACGATCGCGAACATGGTGACGCCGGGGGAGACCGGGCCCTTCTTCGTCCAGGCCGGCAGGGCGGTCAACAGGTAACCGCCTGCCGCCGCCCCAGCCATGCCGAAGAGCAGCTCTTGGCGATGCCAGGCAACTTCGTCCGGCTGAACGCCCTCCGGCAGAAGCCAGACCGCAGGTGCGACAAGCGCCCATAGGCCTGCCAGAAAAAACAGGGACCGGTGCGGAGCCTGCCAGATCGCTGTCCACGCCTTTGGCGCCGTGATCATCAAACCGTCTGGGGCCCGGCCTCGAAGCGGGGAAACAGCACGGCATTTTCGAGATGCATATGGGTAACGAGGTCGTCGGTGAGCTTGCGCAAGCCGGTATAGAGCGCCGTCCACGAACCACAGGCGCCTTCCGGCAACGAAAGACCGTGGGTGACATGCTCGATCGTTCGCAGATGCTCCACTTCGTCATCATGCTCGCGACGCATCTGTGCGATCGGATAGGAAATCGTCGTGCTATCGCCACGCTGCATCATCGGGAACAGGACGAGTTCTTCCTTCATCATGTGGCTTTCGAGCTCGTCCCGGAGCGCTTCCAGTGCCTGAGAAAGCCCGACCGGCGCCGACGGATGGCCGCCGTGCACTCGTTCCACTTTCTGGGCGAGCGGGATCAACCATGCAAGCTCTGCGCGGTGCGTCTGGTGGTATCTGTGGAGGAGATGAGCAATAAGGTCGGCGGTCTCCTCCGGTGCATCTCGATTTGCCGCCCGCTCAAGCGTTTCCAGCTCTGAAAGCAGCGCCGAAGGGGCAAGACCGGCCTTGAGTGCGGCTTCCGAAAACAACATCTTGCCGCCGCAACAAAAGCTGATGCCGTAACGGCGGAACAGTTCCGCGGCCCCCGGCAATTCGGCAGCGATCGTTGCGACTGTGCTTTCGAGGTTGAGAATGGTCATCATCGGTTCCTTGTTGGACGTTTGCTGACGAATTCGAGCGACGCTTGGTCGAACCGGATGCATCGAAACCGTCTGGGATTGCAGGCAACGTGTATCGGCCCCTTCCGGCAGCGACAGCTGCCGGGTCGCCGTGCGGCGCAGAGATCGCCCCTGATTAGGCGAGGGAGGGATCTTCGTCTTTGTGCCTGCGCAAACAGTCAGGATCAGGTGTGCATCTCGGCGCTGATGAGGAGCAGGTCGACGTCGCGCCGTTGCGGCCACGCTGGCGATGCTTAACGCAGAGTAAATGTCACGCTCGCGTCACGCGACAAGAAGACGAGGTCGCGGTAAGTTGCTGGGTCATTTCAAACCCTGCAATGCCGCTTATAGCGCCTTTGGTTCCTTTGGTATGGCAAGCGCCGGCGCGGCATCCCGTACGGAGTGGAATATCATGCGCCGCTATCTGTTCAATATCTATGCAGCAGGCGTCGTCAGCCACGACGAAGTTGGCCGGAAATACCCGTCAGACGGACCCGCAGTTGCCTATGGTCAAAGACTTGTCGATGAATTGGCCAAGGACGACGACTATCACGACGCCGTCATCGATGTGATCACGGCGTCGGGGCGCCTGGTTGCGCGACTGATATCGAGGGAAACGCCGTTGATACATCATGTGAGGCAAGCGACACGACAGGCTTCGCTGCACTGAACCCTTGTTGATCTCGGCAATCTCGGGACGCTCATGCCGGATTGATCCGGTGGGCGGTAAGGGTTAAGCAGCCCGTTCGCGGCCTGAGTTATGATCGAACAACGTCCGCGCCGCCGCCGCCAGCAGATCCGTCTGCGAAATCAGTCCCAGCACATGATGGTCCTCATCGACTATGATGACCGCGTGAATTGCTCCGCTGGTCAGCGCAGGGAGCAAACTCATCGCCCGGTCGTCTTGGCGCGCAACGACAGGTGTCGCAACGTTGCTGCCGACGGTGGCGCCGGGCTCGGTCAGCTCCCTCAGGCCGACCGTGCCGACAAGCCTCTCATTCCCATCCATCACCGGGATCGTCCGGATATTGTGTTTGAGAAGCAACGAGCGTGCAGCCTCGCTGCTGTCGTCCTGATGGACGCAGATGACGTCGCGCGACATGATATCCCGGCACAGAATGTGCGGTGTCGCCCGAATTGCCGCCTGCAATTCCACTTGGCGCAGCACCCGATCAAGGTCCTCCCGGCTGATGTCAAATGTTTCGTCCAAAGCCTCGAGCGCGGCATCGACGTCTGCGCCGGTAAAGCCGACCCGGCGGCTGGCGGGCGGGTCAATCGTCGCGTGCGTGTTTGCCGGCGGGGCGACGACATGCGGGTAGTTTCGCCTCGCCAGCTTGTGAAACAGGATCCCGAGGGCGACCAGGAGACACGAATTGAGCGCGACGGGCACCAACGGGAACAGGAGGCCCCAATTCGCCACCACGGGTCCGCCAAGCACCGCTGTCAATGCGGCAGCGCCGCCGGGCGGATGCAGGCAGCGGGTGAAGGACATCACCGCAATCGCGACCGCCACGGCGATACCGGTTGCAATCAGCGGATCCGGCACGAACATCGTCGACAGGACACCGACGAAGGCAGAGATCGTGTTGCCGCCGACAATCGACCACGGCTGGGCAAGCGGGCTGGCGGGAACCGCAAACAGCAGAACCGCGGATGCGCCCATCGGCGCGACGATCAACGGGAGACTGGCGCCGCCGCCGAAGATGCTGCCGCTGATCATGCCTGTCAGAAGGATACCAACCAGCGCCCCGAGACACGCAATCAAGCGTTCCCTCAACGTCGCACCCGCCAGGATCGGCGCAAAGAAGCGGCGGCCCGGCGGTTGCTGGGATGCGGGGCTGGGCGAGTTGGTCATGCAGTCACCTGTGATTGGCCGTGCGTAGGTTCTATTTTTTAGTGGACGCCCGCGTCGTCGAGCAATTCGCGGCGCAGGATTTCGATCGCAGGGGAGCAGGCCCCCTTGCGATAGACGAGTAGCGTCTGAATTTCTCGCAACGAATGGGTTTGAGCTTCGCCGGGCCAGTCCATGAGCTCGAATACGGACCGTGGTACTACACCGATCGCGTCACCTGCCGCAACGCTCGCCAGCATCGCGTGGTAGGAGGAAACCTCCTTCGTTGCGATCGTCGCGGAGGGACGCGCCCACTGTTCCGCAATACGGCGGTACGTGCATCCCGGTTCTAACGCGGCCAGCCAATTGACGCGCACGTCGAGGGCGGTCTTGATTGGCGGATGAGATCCGGGCAAGACGATCAATACGTCCTCGCGATAGATCGGATCGCCGTCGAGCTCATCGAGCAGATCAGGTCGCGAGATGGCGATGTCGCCTGGCAAACGCGCGATCAGGGCACAGTCGATTTCTTCAGCGAGCACGGCGCGGGTCAGTTCCTCCGTCGACCCCATCGTGAGCCTCAGCGCCAAATTCGGGTGCGCCCGGGTGATCAACTGCAGAACCGGCGGCAAGCGGCTGGCGGCGGTACTCTCCATGCTGCCCAGCCGCAAGACGTCTGGCATCGAGGTCGGTTTGAGCGCGTTGCGCGCTTCGTCACAAAGCGCGACCAATCGGGAGGCATAGGAACGAAAAAGTCGCCCCTCGCGCGTCAGCGTCATCTTCTTGCCGTCGCGATTGAACAGGCTGACGCCCAGCTCCTCCTCCAGTGCCCGAATACGATTGGTCACGTTGGATGGCGCGCGGCCGATATCCGTGGCGGCGCGGGTTACGCTGGTGCGTTCGGCCACCAGTAGGAAAATCTCGAGGGTCGTGAAGTCCATTTTATCTGCGAAGGGAATGAAGCCGCTTTATTGTTCTCGAACGGGAAACGATAATCAAGGTGACCTCGTGAAACTGCGTTCGAAACATTCCTGGAAACGGAGAAAGGCAATCGATCGTGAGCATGCCTGAAGAGGACGATATTCCGCCGCGCTTTTCGTCGCCGCCGTGCCTGATGCATGAGGTAGATCCGGCCTATATGGGCCTCGATCTTCCAGGGATCATCTCGACGGCCGAATGGCGCGAGCAGGAGCGAAGAAGGCTGATACCCGCACGGCAGGGCATTCCCACGAGAGAACGGTCTGCAAGCACGGACGCCATTATCAGTGCGCTCGACAAGCTTCTGCCCGACGTTCGTGGCGAAACGGTTTCTCTGTATTGGCCGTTCCGCGGCGAGCCGGATCTACGCGGCTGGATGAACACGCTCATTGCGCGAGGGGCAGAGTGCGCGCTTCCAGTGGTGCTCGCCAAGGCGACACCCCTCGGCTTTCGATCCTGGCGCGCCGGGGAGGAACTCGAGAGAGGCGTCTGGGGGATCCCAATTCCGGCAAAGGGCCGGGATGTTCAACCGACCATCGTCATCGCACCGGTCGTCGGTTTCGATGAGGGCGGCTATCGCCTGGGCTATGGCGGCGGCTATTACGACCGCACGCTTGCCGTGTTGCAACCGAAGCCATTCGTGATCGGTGTTGGGTTCGAGCAGCAAAGGATGGAAAGCATAAGACCGCAATGGCACGACATCGCTATGGATGCGATCGTGACCGAAGAGCGAACACCTTCACCACCCCTTGGCTAACGGTTCAATGGTGGGAATTCGCGAACTGCAGATAGAAGCCGAGCGACAGGACGGCTATGGCAAGAGCAACCGTCCGTGAGGCGAGCCGTGCCGCGAGCCACGAAAGCCCTATGCCAGTAACGACCGCCATCACAGCCAAAGACGGTCCCTGATGACTGAAAGCCAGTCCCAAGGCAGTCAATCCGGCTGACATTGCAAGCGTCACCCGCACCGCATCGCCGTGCGACTGCGGGCCACTGTCATTCCGCACGAAACTGAGTTCCGTCAGACTGAAAGCCATCGAAACACTCAGCAGCAGCGACAGCAACAACCCACTCCACATCATCCGACAATCCCTTGGTTGGATGTTTCAGATGGTGTGAAGCAAGAGTTGGGCCATCTGGAACGGTGCCGTATTTTCCGCGTACGGGACGCCCGATCTGCGGGAAAAACCAGCGGGCAATAGGCAGTTGCTCGTTCCTTGTGCAAAATCACGTGATGGCGAAAGCCTGGGCAAGATCTGCCTTCAAGTCACGTTCGCTCTCGGGGCCCACGGACATGCGAAGCAACGATCGCCGATGCCCGCGGCCCGACGTGCGTCGGCGCCTATCGATGCGTGGGGCATCGTCCGTGAAAGTCAGGCGATAAGCAGATAAGCGCAAGTTGGAGGACCGGCCAGAATGCATCGCCGCTGATTGGCAATTGGCAACCGGTCCACGCGAGCTGGTGATCCAGCGCTGAAAGGCGCTCTATTCCGGCTATTGAGGTGATGTTTTCGTGATTTGGTTGTAGGCTTGGTGGTAGCTTCCAGAGGCAACCGGGAGGGTGTCATGAGTGACCATGTCTACAAGAAGGTAGAACTTGTCGGCAGTTCGAAGTCTTCCGTCACGGAGGCGATCAAAACGGCGATCGCGCGGGCTTCGAAAACCATGAGAAATCTCGAATGGTTCGAGGTCGATCAGATTCGGGGCCACATCAAGGATGGCGAAGTGGAGCACTACCAGGTGGTCATGAAGGTCGGGTTCCGGATTGACGACTGACGCGCGGCGGGTTGATCTCCGGCGCTTTCGTCACACCATCGACCCTAGGAAGTGAATAGTTTATGGGCGCTTGCGTGAAGCGAGATCGTTGACGGCGTCCCTGATCATCGGGCGCGCGGCGACGAAACAGCAGGCTTTCGCAGCAGAAGCTGCGCGGCGGATGGATGATGACGGCTGAACGACGATATGGCGAAGCGCCGCCGATTGCCGGCGCCGGCTGGTATGGCCGGCAGATCGATCGCGAGCGTCATCAGAACACCTCGTTCGTCGATCTCGATCTGACCGAGGCCCAGACCGTTGGCATCGTCTTCCACGAATGCACCTTCCGGCGCGCGCGTTTCAATGCCTCGTCGCATCAGGCAGGTGCCTTCGTGAATTGCACCTTCGTGTCCTGCAAATTCTTCAACAGCCGTTTCAGTGAATGCAAGTTCGTCGGCAGCATGTTCGACGTTTGCGACTTCGACCAGATGCAGGTCGCTGGCGGCGATTGGTCCTTCGTCGGCTTGCCCGGCGCCGCTCTCGGCCGTGCGTCTTTCAAGGAAACTCGCTTGCGGGAAGCAGACCTTACCGGCGCCTCCTGCAAGGGCGGTTCGCTAAGAGACGTCGACCTCTCCGGCGCCTGGCTGCACGGCGTAGATTTCACGGCCTGTGACCTCAGGGGCAGCGACCTCAGTGCAATCGAGCCGGAAAACGTCCACCTCAAGGACGCGATCATCACGATCGACCAGACCATCACCATCGCCGAGGCGCTGGGCCTCGACGTCCGGCGGAAATGAACCCTCCCCACAGGCGGATACATCGACCGGCTTCTGGGACGACCGAGAAAAATCAGCCGATCGCAACGCACGAGGCCTCCGTCTGGATACCAAGCGACCTACGTCCACCGAGGTCCGCGCGCCATCCCGGAGATCAGATCACTCCGCGGTAAGTCCGTCAAAAATCTCAAGCATGGCATCGCTGATGGCTTGGCCGAGCGCAGCCGCCGTTTCGGCCAGCATCTCATCATTCATGTCGCGAGCCGCCATCGCAAAGGCCGCGCCCTCGGTCGTGACGATTTCCTGGGCACGCTGGATGGCCCAGAGCGCGAAGTCGCTGCGGCCGCTGATCTCCACGGTTTCCATGATTTCTCCTGATTGGTTCGAGCGTGTCGCTTATAGCCGATTTAACGGAAGCCGCACGCTGAGAATGAATTTGAAAACCCCTGCCTGCATCCCGATGCCGAGTCATTTCGTCGACCGCCGAGTGTTCGTGGACGCACGGTCGCCCAGCCGACCGACATGTTGCTCCAAGCCCGGGCTGTACCCTGCTTTCCGCCTAGCCCAAATTGAGTAGTTCGCCACCCGTTTGATTCGTTGCCTTTGATGGCTGCCGCTGTCACGTTGATAGTGCGTGAGTAGCCACCGGATGGGCCGTATCCCCGTAATGCTCGCCGGATTCATTGCCGGTCACTCATGGCATTGCTTGTAGGAATATTTCGAGCCTGTCGTGAACTACGGGACGGAGGAGGAGCCGCCCCGTCTTCACGCCGCTACGCGCTGCTCGCGGACAAAGCTAACGTGCATTGCCGGGCCGCGAGGATTACCTTCCAATCGCCTGTGGGTACACGACACCCCGATCGCTACCGTCAGAGAAGGCACCCCCGACGGCGAGATAGGCGGTTATCGCTAATGCTGAAAAAGCATGATGCCGACCGGCAGCCCGGTTGATGCCCTTTGTTCTGGCCAACGCTCCCTGTCGTACATCATCCGATCCTTTCGTGGCGCTTCACCACCGGGCGATGGCGCCCGGCGAAAATGAGAACGCCGAAAGACTGGGAGGTTCCAACCCTGCTTGCACCCGAACGTACACCTGGATCTCGTCCATAGCGCCACGCCGCTTGTCAAACGCTGCATGCCAAGAATGATGCGGATCGACGGGCGCCTGCGGCCGCTTCGGACAACGTTGCCGTGCGCGATCCCGGTCGATAGGCTGGTAGTCTGTGTCGAATCGGTCTCGTTTGACCAGGAGCGTTTCAGGGCCTGTTCATGCACCGCGGGAATGCACCGGCAATTGCTGTTGGCGAGCCGGATATCCCGTTTTGGAGCATTTTTCTTGGAAGGCCCGCGCACTACATAAATTTGTAGATACTATGGAAATGGAATATCCATAGACTCGCGCTAGACCGATCGACATTGGTGAATCGGGAGCGGCGCATGCGAAGAGAAGTACAGTTCAACGGGCAAAGGGACTGGCGAATCGCACGATATGTCATCGGTGGCATTGTTGGTTTCGCCGTACTCGCGCAGGTTTTGGTCTATCTGAGCCTGGTCGCTCTCGTCGATCGGCCTTATGCTGCCGCCATGGTCGGAGCCGCGTTGATCTCCCTGCTGATGGGCGTGCCGCTGATCGTGCTCGCGGCGACACAGTTTCGCCGGGCCCAGCGCCTGCGTAACCAGATTAACCACGTCGTCGCCCACGATGCCACGACGGGCTGCGTAACCGGCCGCGGGCTGGTGCAGCAGGTCAACGGCCTCGAGCGCCGCCGGCAACGCGCTGGCGAAGAGCTTCACGGCGCGCTCATCCACCTCAGAATCAACAACCTCGATGACGTCGGTGCCGCTTTCGGTCCGGCCTGGAGCGAGGAACTGCTCCAATTCGTCGCCTCCACCATCAGCACCTCGGTGCGGCGCGATGACATCGTCGCTCGAACCGGCCCGGCAAGTTTTGACGTGCTCCTGATCGGCGCGACCGAATCGGATGCCGAACAGGTTTCCATGCGCCTGACAACGGCGCTGGCTTCGGCGCACTTCTCAGCCGACGGCAGCAAGGTCGATCTGGCGCTGAGCGTCGGCGGCGCATTGTTCGACGGTAGCGTCGATCTCGAACGACTGCGCCGTGCGGCGGCATCCGAGACGGTGATCGTTGCCGGCGAAGGAACCCAAAGCGTCGATTTCGTCCGGCTGCCTTCGGCCTGATATACTTGATTCCGCCGCGTGTGCTGGGGAAGAGATCTGCTCTTCGCTCGCAGCGGCTGAGAATGCAGAAATGCGTTCGCGCTGGCGTTGCGCCATCGGCTGCGTTGCAATCGGCCGAGGCGCCTCATGACCTTGGCCATCTGCGCGTGATTTATTTTATTTCAATGGGTTAACGGTTTCTCTTGCTATTGTACGGATGTTCCATTTTTGCAACATAGCCGTGCGAAAGCTCGCGACGCTCGGGAACCACCCCAAAATTGGTGGCCGCGCTATATTACCTCTGTATTATCTATCGATGAATTTCGGCAGTTGTAACGCACGCTCGGATTAGCCAGCATGACGTACTGATTGCGAGGGGGATAATATTGAACGTCCGGAAAACTTTTAAGAGCGGGCTTTTTTCCATGCTGCTCACGTCCACCGTCTTTGCGGGTGGCGCGGCCGAAGCGATGACGTTGAAGGAAGCGCTTCAGATCGCGATGGAATCGAACCCGGAAATCGGGCAGTCGGTCGAAAACCGCGAGGCAATCGAGTTCGAGCTGCGGCAGGCGCGGGGTCTTTATCTTCCAAGCGTCGACTTCGAGGCTTCAACGGGTGTCCAGCATCTTGAAGACGAGAGCCGTCGATTGGGTTCCATCGAGAACGATCCGCTCTATCCGTCCGACGTCGGGCTGACGATTACGCAGAAGCTCTTCGATGGCGGTGGCCGTCGCGCCGAACTGGAGCGTCAGGCAGCGCGCGTTGACAGCGCCTCCTTCCGCGTCCTCGAACGCTCCGAGACGATCGGTCTGCAGATCGTCCGCGAGTATTTCGAATATATCCTCCAGCAGCAGATCGTTGCCGAAGCGCGCAAGAACGTCAGCGTCCACCAGTCGATCCTGTCGGATATCAGCTCGCTGATTTCAGGGGGCGCCCTGACCGACGCAGATCGCCAGCAGGCGAGTGAGCGCCTGTTGTCCGCGAAGGCCCGCCTTCAGGAAGCTGAAGAAGCGCTCGAAACCGTGAAGATCAGCTTCAACCGCCTGGTTGGCCAACCGCTCACGAAGCCGTCCATGCCGAAGTCGGTTGCCGGCGCCCTCCCGAAGACGCTGGAGACGGCAATCGGTATTGCCCGCGGTAACAATCCGCGCATCAAGGCCGCCGATTCCGACATCAGCGTTGCGGATTCGCAGGTCAAAGCTGCGCGCTCGAACATGCTTCCGGAAGTCTTCGCCGAGGGGCGCGTACGCACGGGCAACGATATCGACGGCTCGACCGGCAACACCTGGGACGCCCAGGCCCGCATCGTGGCGAAGTGGAACCTCTATCGCGGCGGTATCGATATCGCCAACGAGCAGGAGCAGATGCGCCGCGCCAGCGAACAGCGGCTGGTCTTCCATCAGGCGCATCGCGAGGTCGAGGAGGCCGTTCGCATTTCCTGGGAACGCCGCAGCAGCCAGTATGAAATCGCCCGCACGCTGAATGCTCAGGCTCAGATGAACGTACAGCTCGTTGAGTCCTATCGCGAACAGCTCAAGGTCGGTCAGCGTTCGTTGCTCGACGTGCTTGGCGCCCAGAACTCGCGTTTCAACGTCAGTGTGCTCGCAAAGACCGCGCAGTACGCCGCCCTGTTTGCCGAGTACCGCCTGCTCGCGGCAACCGGCCAGCTCTTGTCGACGATGCAGATCAAGGCGCCGGCCCAGGCCGAAGCCTATGCTCGCAACGAGTTCAATGTCCCGGAGACGCCGGCTACGGAGACCTATCGCCGTGTTCCGTCGCGCCAGACGAACGACTTGCCGCTCGATTTGTTGGCGCCGATTCGACAGAAATGATCGTCCTCGTCAGGGTGGACACAATCGGTGGTAGTGCAAGGCATTGACAGGCATGTGCAGATTGGCCCGTCTGTGACTGGGTTTTCCGAGGCGTTCAAGGAGATCTGTATCTTCTTGAACCGCCCCTCGTCAGACAGCGTGCTTTATTCGGATGTTCCTTTCGACGCTCGCTTGCCGAGCGCCGAGGACGTCTCACGTATTGCAGAGCGCGTTGGGTTGGAAACGGAGCTCGTGTCCAGGCGCGCGATCGGCAATCGTGATTTCGTGTATCCTCTGCTGCTCATCTTTCACGACGGCAGTGCCATGGCGCTTTTGGAAGAGGCGCCTGACGGTACCTTGAGCTTTTCGAACAGAGCCGCCGCTCCGGGCGAAGCGGCGATGAAGCTGTCCGAGTTGCAGCTCGGAAGTCTCGCCTATGCGGTATCCTTCTCGGCCACTTATCTCAATACGGCGACGGGCCGTGGCGTTGGCGAGGCTCGCAACATCGACCGCCGGCATTGGCTGACAGCCACGGTCAAGCCTTTCTGGCAGGCCTATGTGCAAGTGGCGATCGCGGCCTTTTTCATCAATGTGCTCGCGCTTGCCGCGCCGCTCTTTACGATGAACGTCTACGATCGGATCCTCCCAAACAAGGCTATCGCGACGCTTTGGGTGCTGGCGCTTGGCATCAGCACGGCCATCCTGTTCGACTTCCTGCTGAAGACGGTTCGTGCGGCGCTGATCGACTTTGCCGGGCGCAAGGCTGATCTGAAGCTCTCCTACATGCTGTTCGAGAAGATCCTGCATGCGACGATGGCCTCTCGGCCACCTTCTACCGGCGAATACGCCAACAGGGCGATGCAGTATGAATTCGTTCGCGAATTCTTCACGTCGAATACGCTGAGTACGCTGATCGACAGCCTTTTCGTCTTCGTTTTCATCGCGGCTGTCTATGCGGTCGCGGGCTGGATCGCACTCGTGCCGGCGGTCGCGTTCCTCTTGAGCCTCGTGATCGGCTATGTCGCGCAGTACAAGATCGGCAACCGTGTCGCTGCGGCATCGAACGAATCTGCCCAGCGTCAGGCGCTGCTGGTTGAGACGATCAGCGCCATCGAGACGGTGAAGACTCTACATTCGGAAAAGCAGCTTTTGCGCCGCTGGAACGAACTGGCCAAGCACTCTTCGAACACGGCCGAGCAGATCAAGGAAATCTCCTCCTGGGCCTCGCACGCCACACAGTTTGTGCAGCAATTGGTGACCGTCTGCATTGTCGTTGCCGGCGCCTACCAGTTTACCGAGGGCAAGATCTCCTCCGGCGCGATCATCGCGGCCAGCATGCTGGCCGGCCGCGCCGTCGCGCCGCTCGGACAGATCGCGATGACGCTGGCCCGGTTGCGTCAGGCGATTTTGTCGCTGCGCATCCTGAATGCGGTGATGGAGCAGCCGGAGGACCGGCCCGACACCATCGGCTTCGTCAACCGCGAGATCCGCAACGGCAGCATCACTTTTACCAATCTCGACTTCGCCTATCCGGGGACCGACTACAAAGTGGTCAGCGGCATGAACGTCACCATCAGGGCGGGCGAACGCGTTGGCATCATCGGCCGCATCGGTTCGGGCAAGACCACGATCGGCCGGCTTCTCGCCGGTCTCTACGCGCCCAGCGCCGGTCGTATCCTGCTCGATGGCGTCGATATCCGACAGTTGCATCCCTCTGTAGTCCGCTCGGCGGTTTCCTTCGTGTCGCAGAACTCAGACCTGTTTTCCGGTACCATCAAGGAAAACCTGCTGATGGCGAACCCGATCGCCAGCGATGAAGAGGTGGTCGTGGCAGCACGGCTCGCTGGCGTCGACGATTTCGTCTCGCATCATCCTCGCGGCTATGACATGCCGGTGGGCGAGCGCGGCTCCCAACTTTCCGGCGGGCAGCGCCAGGCGGTCGCCATCGCCCGGCTGTTGTTGCGCAAGCCGAAGGTCGTGTTCCTCGACGAGCCATCCGGGGCGATGGACCTCGCGAGCGAGCGCGAGTTGATCAACAAACTTTCCAACGTTTTCAGCAGCGATGTCACACTTTTGATATCCACCCACCGTCACAGCATGCTGAGCCTTGTCGATCGTTTGCTTGTCCTCGACCGCGGTCGCCTGGTTGCCGACGGTCCCAAGGCTGCGGTCATCGAACAGTTGCAAAGGCGGTCGGGCTCTGCCGGGCCGGTGGAGGGGGCAGGGCTATGATCGATGCTCTCGGCATGACGGTGACGCAATATCGGTCCGCAAGTGGCGGGAGGCGGCAGCATGACTGAGAAACCGCCGCTTGCCGCACGTGCGGGCCTGCTTGTCATCGGCTTGCTGATCAGCTGTTTCGTCGCCTGGGCGGCGATTGCCGAGGTCGACGAAATTGCCCGTGGCGAAGGCAAGGTCATTCCCGTCTCGAAGACACAGATCATCCAGTCGAGTGAGCCCGGCATCGTGCGCGAGATCGCCGTGCAGCCCGGCCAGGTCGTTCGCCGCGGCGACCTGATCCTGCGGCTCGACGATACGGCCAGCGGCTCCTCGCTAGGCGAGCTCGAGGCCAAGGCACGGTCACTGCGGGCGCAAGTCGCGCGGCTGGAGCTTGAGGAGACCGGCGCCTACGACACAAAATACGATTGCCCCGAGGACATCGCCAAGGTTGCACCGGCGATCTGCGCGAACGAAGAACGACTGCTTCAGGCGAAAGCAGGCAACTTCAACAACAAGCTGTCGGTCATGCAGGCCCGAGAAGGACAGCGACAGAAGGAACTGGCGGAAGCGGAGGCCAACATCACCCGGCTCACCGAGAGCCTGCAGGTCACCGAACGGGAGCTGGGGCTGCTCGAGCCGATGGCCAAGCGCAAGCTCGTCGCGCAGACGGAACTGCTGCGGGTCGAAAAGGAACTGACCGACACCCGCGGGCAGCTTGCCCTCTGGAAGGAGTCGGTCGGAAAGCTGGAGGCGGCGCTCCAGGAGGCGACCCTCCAGGTGACCGAACTCTCGCTGCAGCTCAAGCAGGAAGCCCTGGCGGAAAAGACAGAGGCGCTCTCGCAGCTTTCGGTGATCGAGGAGACGATCCGCGGGGCGAGCAGCCGGGTTGCCAACACCGATATTCGTTCGCCGGTTGACGGCATCATCAACACGCTGGATGTCAACACGGTCGGTGCCTATGTGACGCCGGGCGCAGTGATCGGCGGCGTCGTGCCGACGTCGGAGACCCTGCTCGTCGAGGCGAGGCTTTCACCGCGGGACGTCGCCTTCGTGCGCGCAGGCCAACCTGCATTGATCAAGATTTCGGCCTATGACTTTTCGATCTATGGCGGCCTCGGCGGGATCGTGGAAACCGTCAGCGCCGACAGCCTCGTCGACCAGAACAATGGCGAGACCTATTACCTCGTGCGCGTCAAAACCGACACGGCCGCGCTCGTGAAGGACGGGCGCGAATATGCGATCATGCCCGGCATGATCGCATCGGTCGATATCATGACCGGCAAGAAGACCATCCTTGCCTATCTGATGAAGCCGATCAACAAGGCGCGTGAGGAAGCCCTGCGGGAGCGCTGATGAATGAACGAAACGCAGCCTCCACCGTCCGATGAGGACCAGAGCGAGCTGCGGTTTCGCGTCGTCACCGTCGGCGGTCAGCGCCGCGGGATCAAGCTCGAGGAGATCTACTGGCAGTGCCTTGGCGAGCTGGCCGCGCGGCAGGGGCGTCGGCTCGCCGATATTGTTGCGGCCTGCGGAAGAGAGCTCGAGGGCGAGGGGAACCTGACGGCCCGGCTGCGTTATGTCGCGACCCGCTACCTGCGTGATGAACTGAGGGCGGCCAAGGATCGCAGCAATCTCGCGGTCGTGGTGGGACAGGTCCGCGCCAGCCCGTCGCCGGCCTTCGCGCTCACCGGGAACAAGCAAATCATTGCCTACAACCCCGCATTCCTCTCCTTCGTCCAGTCCCGTGTCCTGCGGTCGCAGCAACCGCAACCGGCGCGCGGCCTGAGGCTCTCTTTCGACGTTCAGTTCGTTGATCTCGTCCGTCGCTTGAAGACGGCGCCCGGGGAGCCGCAACCGGCCGGCTTTACCATCGGCGTGCAGGGACAGGTGACGCGCGGCAAGCTCAATGCCGCGCTGGCGCCGCTCGCTGACCAGGACGTGATCATCGGCTTCATCCTCGCGTGAGGGCGCGGGAGTAGCCGTCAGGCCTCGGTGAAAGTGTCGACGTTGGAGACGACGTTCAGCGAACCGCGATGCCTTCGCCGGGCATCACGTCCGCGAGGGGCGCCGCAGACGCGACCTTGTCTCCTGTGGTCTTGATGCCGTGGATCCAGGAGCGACCCGCACTGACTGAAAAGAGCGGCTGATAGCTCGGAAGCGCACGGTCGAGCTTCACCTCGTCGCTCAGATTGTCGAGGACGAAGTGGCCCTGGCTCGTCGTGATTGCGAGCACCGCGTGATAGAGGTTGCGTCGGACATCGCGAAGTACCACGATCGACATAGCCTCCGACGGCAAGCCGGCCGCCTTCAGGGCAGCCATCTTCAGGATGGCATAGTCTTCGCAGTCCCCTATGCCGCGGGCAAGAATTTCATCCGGCGTCGCCCAGTAGTCCTTAGCACCGTAGTTCTCAGCGTCCGGCTGGTAGCGTACGATCCGGTTCACCGTGCGGTTGATGCCGCTGATCTTCTGGCGGAATGCGAGACCGTTGGCGTTTTCGATCGCCTTGCCGAGGATGCCGCGGGCGGCACACCCGCTCTCCTGTGCGCAGTGGTTGAAATCCGCAGCCACGACTGCCGGATAGACGGTCTTCCATTTGCGCGCCACCGGGATTGACGAGACGCGGAAGGCAACTGAATGGAATACGGCGGAGGGTTCGGACGCCGCCGGTGCCTGGCCGCCTGGGCTCGTGCGAGCAGTGACCGCCGCTTTCTGCACGTGCTGGCTCTTTAGCGTATCGGCAGCTTGCCTCGACCAGGCGTTGATCGTCTCCGCGGCGACGGCGGCCAGAGGGCTTGCCATGCTCAGCATCTGCTGGAAGAGGCCGGGGTGGAGCATGCCGGATTGGCCCGCCTGAACGGACGATGTCGCAGATAGCGACACCAGGCCGATCGCGAACACTGAAGTCTTCAGGTATTTTCCGCAGCTCTTCCAGCTCTTCTTGTTCATCGCCGTGTCTCTCGGTTTCATGAGGACACTGTACGAACGAAAAGAAAAATGCCGGTAAAGCAGTATGTATTATTTAGTGTGTTTCGAAGTAATACGTTTTATCTAAAATTTTATTCAAATTCTATACTTGTGTATTCTTTTGGTGCGGATACGACCCGACTTCGCCGATGCACCAAAATAACCATCGATGGCGGCATGTCGCGGCAGTTGCCGATCGCGACCGCTTGTTTTGAGCGGGCACCCATATGGCTCCCTCTGCGACAAGCCTGCACAGCGAACCAACGGAAGAAATCTGGCGTTTTGGAGCACGATTTCGGAGCACGTTATCGAGTCGCCGTCCGCCCGTGCGGAGGATGGTTACGAGCCGATGACCAGAAATACTAAATTTGTACTAACGTCACCAATTTTGGGTATTGGCATAAGATATTATGCTGTTTTTCGCGAATCTCGCCCGGACCGATTGCGATCTAAAAAGCTTGGTGTTTTCGTGCTCGCAAAGGTCGAGGGGTATTTCTATGGCAACCGAAGGCACCGCAATTTCCAACGAAGCCGCCGCTACGCAGGCAGAAGCAATCGAGTTCCGCAACGCGCCGGATGGCAAGGCCAATCGACTGGTGGCACAGGCTGCGACCGGAGCGGAGGGAGAACCCCAGCTCGTCGATCCTGCGACCGGCGCGCCGGTGAAAGGTGCCGAGACCGCGCCCCAGACGCCGCCCATGCCGGCGACGGTCACCGCCGATGCTTCGAACGTGGTGCACCTGCCCGCCGGCGCGTCGATCGAGAAAATCAAGGTCGTCGGTACCGATATCGTTTTGGAACAGCCGGACGGCTCGACGATCACCATTCACAATGCCGCGTTGAAGGTTCCGACCTTCGTGATCGGCGACGCCGAAATTCCGCGCGAAACGCTCGTGGCGGTGCTTGGCGAAAACGGCATCAACGTTGCAGCGGGTCCGGACGGCAGCATCAGTGTCGTTTCGAACCAGAGCAGCGGCGGCGGCTTCTCCGACGGAAGCGGCGACATCGGCCAGGCTGGCCCCGTCATCGATCTGCTGCCGCCGACATCCCTTCAGTTTCCGGCGCTCGAGGCGACCGAGCTTCTTCCCTTCACGCTTGATTCCAATGGCGATCCGTCGATCATCCCGGACGGTGGCAGCAGTGATCCCAGCGGCATCTTCGTGAGTGATCGTCAGGTCGATGAAGCTGGTCTCGCCAGCGGATCGCGCGCCGGCGATGGTAGTGCTTCGGTCAACGGCGTCTTCACGATTTCAGATCCGGATGGCCTCGGCGATATCGCCAGCCTGACTGTCAACGGTCAGACTTTTGCAATTGGTAGTCTCGCCGGGCAATCGGTAACAGGCCTGTTCGGCGTGCTGACCATCACCGCTTACGACCCGGTCACCGGCGTAGCGCAATATACCTATGAACTGACGAGCCCTGTTGCCGGCTCCGGTCCCGGCACGAATGTCGAACAGGATCGGGACACCTTCAACTTGACAGTGACCGACGCCGACGGCGCCACTGGGACTGCGGCACTCCGCATCGACGTCGTCGACGACGTGCCGGTGATTGGCATCACGGATCCGGTGTCGTCGAACGTCGTCGAAGGTCAGACGCTGGCCGGCAACTGGACGCTTGCAGCCGGTGCTGACGGCGTCGGCACGGTGAACGTGACGGTCGGCAACACGACGCAGACGCTGACGCTTTCGGCCGGCCAGAAGGTGGTGTTCGCGCTGGCCGAGGGCACGCTGACTGTCAATGCCGACAGGAGCTGGTCGTTTGCTGCGGCCAACAACCTCAACAATGCCGGCGGCGTCAATGTCAGCTTCTCGCTGTCGGCCGCGGACGCCGACGGCGACACGACGAGCGACAGCCAGACGATCACGGTGACCGACGGCGCTGGCCCGACGGTCGATCCCGACTTCGCCTCGGCTGCCCTCAACCTCGACGACCAGAACCTTGCCGACGGCTCGACGCCGGCCGGCTCCGACACGAGCAGCGGCACGATCGGCTTCGTCGCCGGTTCGGATGCGATCGCGAAGATTGCCTTCGGCGACACCAGCGGCCTGAGCGGCGCACTGACCTGGGATCGCGTCTCCGACACGCAGATCGTCGGCCGCGCCGGCGGCGTTGCAGTCGTGACGCTCGACCTGGTGCGCAGCGGCGACAGCGCGACGGTGACGGCGACGCTGAACGACAACTACGCCAGCCATCCCGGCATTGACGTCGACGACCTCGCAGACCTCGGCTCGGTCAAGGTGATCGCCTCCGATACCGACGGCGACAAGGCCGAAGGCACGGTGAACGTTTCGGTCTCGGACGATGTGCCGGTGATCGCCATCACGGATCCGGTGTCATCGAACGTGGTCGAAGGTCAGACGCTGGCCGGCAACTGGACGCTTGCGGCCGGTGCTGACGGTGTCGGCACGGTGAACGTGACGGTCGGCAACACGACGCAGATGCTGACGCTTGCGGCCGGCGAGAAGGTGGTGTTCGCGCTGGCCGAGGGCACGCTGACGGTCAATGCCGACAAGAGCTGGTCGTTTGCTGCGGCCAACAACCTCAACAATGCCGGCGGCGTCAATGTCAGCTTCTCGCTGTCGGCCGCGGACGCCGACGGCGACACGACGAGCGACAGCCAGACGATCACGGTGACCGACGGCGCTGGCCCGACGGTCGATCCCGACTTCGCCTCGGCTGCCCTCAACCTCGACGACCAGAACCTTGCCGACGGCTCGACGCCGGCCGGCTCCGACACGAGCAGCGGCACGATCGGCTTCGTCGCCGGTTCGGATGCGATCGCGAAGATTGCCTTCGGCGACACCAGCGGCCTGAGCGGCGCACTGACCTGGGATCGCGTCTCCGACACGCAGATCGTCGGCCGCGCCGGCGGCGTTGCAGTCGTGACGCTCGACCTGGTGCGCAGCGGCGACAGCGCGACGGTGACGGCGACGCTGAACGACAACTACGCCAGCCATCCCGGCATTGACGTCGACGACCTCGCAGACCTCGGCTCGGTCAAGGTGATCGCCTCCGATACCGACGGCGACAAGGCCGAAGGCACGGTGAACGTTTCGGTCTCGGACGACGTTCCGACGGTCGTGGCGGATCTGGACAGCATAGCAGCCGGCGATTACACGCCGGCGACGGGCAACGTGATCAGCGGCGCCGGCACGACGAATGCCGGTGCGGACACTGTCGGCGCGGACGGGGCGAGCGTGGTCGGCGTTGTCGCCGGCAACAGCGGTGCGTCGCTGGACGATGCGGCGACGGTGAGCACGCAGATCAACGGCCTGTTCGGCAAGCTGACGCTGAACGCGGATGGCAGCTACAGCTACGTGCGCAATCCGGGTTCGGCCGGCGGTGGCAGCGACGTGTTCACCTACACGGTGAAGGACGGCGACGGCGACCTGGCGCATACGACGCTGACGATCAGCCTCGGCGATGCGACACCGACGGTGTCGATCCCGGCGGCCGGCGGCGCGGACACGACGGTCTACGAGAAGGGCCTGCCGGTGCGCGGGCTCGAGTCGGCCGGTACGGGCGAGATGGCGGACGGCAATGCCGGCAACAACTCCGATGCCTCGGAGACGACGGGCGGCACGATCAACTTCACGTCGAAGGACGGCGTCTCGGCGATCACGCTGGGCGGCCATGCGCTGACGACGGTACCGCAGACCTTCAGCGATGCGACGGGCTCGCTGACGGCGCACTACAGCTATGACGCGGCGACCGGCATCGGCTCGATCGTCTATGCCTACACGCTGGCCGACAACACCTCGGGCGACAACACCTCGGCGAGCTTCGCGGTGGTGATCAGCGACGCCGACGGCGATGCCGCCCCGGCGGGCAACCTGGTGATCTCGATCGTCGACGATGCGCCGATTGCGGCCTTCGACACGGACAGCATAGCAGCCGGCGATTACACGCCGGCGACGGGCAACGTGATCAGCGGCGCCGGCACGACGAATGCCGGTGCGGACACTGTCGGCGCGGACGGGGCGAGCGTGGTCGGCGTTGTCGCCGGCAACAGCGGTGCGTCGCTGGACGATGCGGCGACGGTGAGCACGCAGATCAACGGCCTGTTCGGCAAGCTGACGCTGAACGCGGATGGCAGCTACAGCTACGTGCGCAATCCGGGTTCGGCCGGCGGTGGCAGCGACGTGTTCACCTACACGGTGAAGGACGGCGACGGCGACCTGGCGCATACGACGCTGACGATCAGCCTCGGCGATGCGACACCGACGGTGTCGATCCCGGCGGCCGGCGGCGCGGACACGACGGTCTACGAGAAGGGCCTGCCGGTGCGCGGGCTCGAGTCGGCCGGTACGGGCGAGATGGCGGACGGCAATGCCGGCAACAACTCCGATGCCTCGGAGACGACGGGCGGCACGATCAACTTCACGTCGAAGGACGGCGTCTCGGCGATCACGCTGGGCGGCCATGCGCTGACGACGGTACCGCAGACCTTCAGCGATGCGACGGGCTCGCTGACGGCGCACTACAGCTATGACGCGGCGACCGGCATCGGCTCGATCGTCTATGCCTACACGCTGGCCGACAACACCTCGGGCGACAACACCTCGGCGAGCTTCGCGGTGGTGATCAGCGACGCCGACGGCGATGCCGCCCCGGCGGGCAACCTGGTGATCTCGATCGTCGACGATGCGCCGATTGCGGCCTTCGACACGGACAGCATAGCAGCCGGCGATTACACGCCGGCGACGGGCAACGTGATCAGCGGC
>NZ_JABEKU010000002.1:184862-2073959 GCF_013283665.1 Ensifer sesbaniae
ACGCCGACGGCGATGCCGCCCCGGCGGGCAACCTGGTGATCTCGATCGTCGACGACGCGCCGATGCTCGGCCAGTTCATGGCGGCGGTCATCCCGAATGAAGTCGGCTCGGTGACCGGGACCTTCGCGCTCCAGCCCGGGGCGGACGGTATCGAGAAGTTCAATATCACGGGGCCCGCCATCAGCGGCATCTCCTATACAACGTCCATAGGTCCAGATGGCACCACAATCCTTCTTGGGAAGTCCGGCAGCACTTCTGTCTTCTCGCTAACCGTTGCTTCAGACGGAACATATCATTTTGACCTGATCGAGCCGAAAGCAGCAACAAATACAACCGTCCCATTGGCCGGCATGTCCGGAGGAAATGCTCAATTCAGGGAAACCTCTGGCGGGCTCGTCGAGTTTTCGACTACTGCGGGCCACACGGTTAACAGTTCGGGCACGGGATTCGGTGTAGACGATCAGCGCCTCGCGAAAAGCGAGCAGTTTACGATGGAATTCCACAGTGTGGGACAAGCCGGGGTGGACAATCTACCAACCGAGAATCCGAAATATGTCAGCAGCGTCTCGCTCGCATACGGCGACGTGAACCTGGGGAACAGTGCTACCGATAACTTCATACAGTATAAGTGGACGGCCACGAACACAGGTACCAACACGACCGCCTTTGGTTTCATCACCATCACAGACGGAATTGGGGGATCTCTGCTGGTGAACCCAGGATTTGACTTCAATGTTCTTACGATCGAGGGCGTTGATGGCGTCTCAGGTTCTGGAAAGGGCGCCAGGTTCACGGCAGCAGAGGTCGGCACAACAATTCTTCCCGCAGACCAGAATTATGACTTCCAAATTGTCGCGGTGGATCGCGACGGAGATTCCAGCGTCGCTCAAACCCTTCATGTCGATCAGGTGGCAGCCGGATCGGGGGGCTCCTATACTCTGACTGGCACGGCCGGCGACGACACCATTGCCGGAAGCACCAAGGCGGACACTATCAACGGTGCGGGCGGTTCGGACATTGCCGACTATACCGGCAGTACGTCGGCGGTGTTCATCAATCTCGATGACAATGGCAGCGCTTCGTTGGGTGCGACCGTTGGCAGCCAGCCGGAAGGGTCGATTGGCGGTGGTGATGCGGCTGGCGATACGCTGACGGGCATCGAAGGGCTGATCGGCGGTTCCGACGACGACTTCCTGCACGGCAACTCGGGCGCCAACTACCTTGCCGGCGGTATCGGTAACGACTCACTTTATGGCGAGGGTGGCGCTGATTCGCTCTACGGCGGCCTGGGCAATGATACGCTTTATGGTGGCGCCGGTTCCGACACCATGACCGGCGACGGAGGCGGTGATACCTTCGTGATCGATTCCGATTCGCTTAGCAACATCCATGACGTCATCGCCGACTACAATTTCGGCGAGGACGATTCCGTCGACCTGTCCGCGCTTCTGGGCAATCTGCCTTCGGGCACGAATCTCGACGGCAACTATGTCCAGGTCGTGCAGGATGGGCAGAACGCCAACCTGCAAGTGGACACGGACGGCAGCGCCGGCAATGCTCAGGGCTGGCACACGGTCGCCGTGCTGGAGAACTTCCAGGTGTCGACCGAGGTGGTGAAGGTCCTATTCAACGACGAGAATGGGGCGAAAACATCGCAAAACATTCCACACGATGTTCCATAACGCAACGTCGGTCTCGACAGCTCAGCGGTTCTCGGTAATCATCCGGGAACCGCATTTTCCAGGGGGAATCTTTTCATGATCAGAAGCATGCTGGTGGGGGCGATGGCCGCTCTTATGCCCGTTTCAGGTTTCGCGGCCGATCTCATCGTCGATTATGCGCCAGCCGCGAGGCAGTGCGCCGAAGCCAGCCAGTCCTCGCTCACCGTCGACCAGGACGTCGCGACATTGACCAAAGAGGTCGTTTCGCGCATGGACGAGGCGATCGCTGTCGCCGACGATCCGCACTGGATCTCGTCTACGCGGCCGGCTTTCGTCTGGGCGTCCGAGACCAAGGTTGCCTGCGGCAAGGCCTATGGTTACCTGCAGTCCAACTGGCGCGACGAGGACTACATCGCCAAGTGCGATTGCTTCTACACCAAGATGCGGAATTTCATGAATTGAGACCGGCGCTTTGATCGTCATGTCCCACCCTGTCGTTTCACCGACGAGGCGGGTGTCGCGCGGTCGGCGGTGGCTGGCCCTTGGCGCCCTCGTGCTCGGTACACTTGCGGGCTGCCAGGGCGCACCCACGCCCCAGGACGTCCTCGACGTGGAATCACCACAGGCGAGACACGCGCGGCGCGCGGCCGAACATGCCGTGAAACCACAAGAAACCTTCGGCAGCGGGGCGACACGCATCGCACTCATCACGGCCTTGATGGCGCCGTCAGGCGAAACGGTGCGCGAACGCGATATCCGGGACGGCGCGTCGCTCGCGATCGATGAGGTCGGCGGCGGCCAGCTCTCGTTGCTGGTCGAAAACACCGACGGTTCGCCACAGCAGATCCAGGAGGCGGCAAAGCGGCTTGCCGGCCAGAAGGTCGCGCTCGTCGCGCTGTCCGTCGCCGACGTGCCTGTCAGCACCGTGCGCCAGGGGCTAGGCTCTTCCCGCGCGCCGCTTTTGATCCTGCGCGGCAACGGCGCCGTGCGACCGGCGGGCACCTTCGCTTTCGTGTCCGACCGCATCGACAGTGCTGTCGAGGGGGCATCCTATGCGGTGGCGGCCGGCCGGAAGCGGCTCGTCGTGCTCTTGCCAAGCGATGTTTCCGCCGCCGAGCGACAAAGACTTGATCGCGGGCTTGCCGGATATGGCATCAAGCCGGCGCTCGTCGCAGTGACGGGCACCACGGCATTCACCGGCGACGCGGCCTCCAAGGCCAAGTTGAAAGATACTGATGGCGTGCTCCTGATCGGTTCGGGGGAGCCGGATGTCGGCGCGCTGTCGCAACTCAAGGCCAACGGCTATCTGAAACCCAACGCGATGGTCGTCGGCAGCTCCGGATGGGCGAATGCCGCTTACAAGCGCCCCGAACTTTCGGGAAGCCATCTCTGCCTGTTCGGCCCTGAGAACGGTTCGCGGATGACGTCGCGTTATCTCGATCGGTACGAGCGCGCCGCCGGCGCCGATGCGGCCTATGGCTTCGATGTGATCGCGCTTGCCGCCGGCCTCGTGCGCAGCCAGGGCGAGGACGCCATAACGCAGGAGAGCCTTCGCTCTCCAAACGGCTTCATCGGCGCGGCGGCAGCCTTTCGATTCGAGGGGAACGGCTCCGTTGAGCGAACCTGCGCGATCTATCAGGTCACCTCCGGGAGTGTGAAGCTGCTGGATCCAGCGCCACGTTCGTTCTGAAGCGCTAGCTAGCTAGCACTGGCCAAAGCTCTGCTCATCGGCTGTCGGGACGGTGGCGCCCGAAGACACGTGCGTCTAGCTGAGGGCGGTGCGACGGTTGCGGGCAACCCGGGACAACCCTTAGTCGCTCCACGGTCATCCCGGACTGCGATGAGTATTGATCGTTGCCGATGCCGTAGCGTTGGCCTGCTTTGCAGCGCCCTGATCCTTACCGGTGTTGCTGCCGTCCAGCGGACGACCCCATGGGACATCCGCCGAAGCTCGCGCTTTCGCGCTGGTTCGGCGGATGTCCGTGTCGGCAAGGAATAGGGCTCGCCGACGTGGAGCAACGATCGGCCCCATATCTAAGACAATCACCCTTCGCGTTCGCCGGTAAAATTCAGCAGTAGTTGGAAGATGTTGACGAAGTTCAGATAGAGCGACAGGGCACCGAAAACCGCGAGCTTCTGCTGCGATTCCTGGTCGAAATTGTCGGCATACTGTTCCTTGATGTTCTGCGTATCCCAGGCGGTCAGGCCGACGAAGACGACGATACCGATCACCGAAACGGCAAACTGAAGAGCGCTCGAGCCGAGGAAGATGTTGACGATCGAGGCGATAATCACGCCAATCAGGCCCATGATCAGGAACGAACCGAACTTCGCCAGGTCACGTTTCGTCACATAGCCGTAGAGGCTCGTCGCACCGAACATGGTGGCGGCGATGAAGAACGTGCGGGCGATGCTGGCTCCGGTGAAGACGAGGAAAACAGAGGCGAGCGACAGCCCCATGACGGCGCAGAAAGCCCAGAAGATCATCTGCGCTGACGACGCCGACATCGAATGCATCTTGAAGGAAAAGAAGAAGACGAAGGCCAGCGGAGCCAGCATCACCACCCACTTCAGCGGGGTCGAGAAGATCGGCACATAGAGCGCGGGCGTGGTCCCGACGATGAAGGCCACAAGGCCCGTTACGACGAGGCCGAGCCCCATATAGTTGTAGACGCGCAGCATATGCTGGCGAAGGCCCTCGTCGAGGGCAGCGGCAGAAGCCTGGCTCATGCCGCCGAAGCGGTTCTGGTTCGAATACATCTAGGTTTCCTCAGTTCAGTAAAGTGAGTTTTTGAGTAGCTCGGCCTCATCGCTGAGGCCGATTCCCGGCGCACTTGAGACGACGGCATAGGCGACCTCGCCGACCTGCCACCACGCAGCCTCGGCATTGGAGAGATTGAGGTCCTTCACAGGCTCGACCGCGAAGTGCCCCGGCCTGCCGGCAAAGAGTGATATGACTGCGCCAGCATCGGTCTTGACGCTCGTCTCGACACTAGGCCCGAAATCCGAGGGGAAGACCTGCACATCGATGACGTTCCAATCCTTCGGAAGCTCCGGCATGACGATGGCGGTCGCCGCACGAATGTCGTCCGGGTCGTAGGTCTGCGCTTCCGGCTGTGACGGCATTCCCGCTCTGACGAGCGAGGTCTGATGGGCGCGGATCGCATGCTCCACGAAAGCAGGCGGATGGGCCGAGGCATTGACTTCGCTCGGGCCGACGGACGAATGGGCAATCCACCCCACCGAAACCATGAAGCCGACTGCGGCGACCTTTTGCATGGCGTTCCACACGCGCGCATTCGTCAGTCCCGACGAAAGGCGGCGGGCGGCCTCGCGCGTCTCGGGACGTGGGGTAACGGCATCCGACGTCATCGCCAACTTGAGCGTGGTTCGCATGCCGAGGTCGGCCATAACACGCGCCGCCGCATCAGGATTCCTCGCAAGCCAGGTCTCAACCCGCAGCCGCCCCGCCGCATCGAGCTGGTTGTCCACATAGGCATCGAGATCGGTATCGATAATCATGTCGACGTCAGTCATGATCGCCTCCGACAAGCCTCAGGTGGTTGGGCCATTTCGTTCCACTCTCGAAATCTCGCAGACTCGCTCTTGCGCGCGAGACGCGCGACATCAGAGTTCCGACGGGAATGGCGAGTATGTCGGCCGCCTCTTGATAGGAGAGGTCCTCGACAGCAACGAGATGCAGCGCTTCGCGCTGCTCTTCGGGAAGCATCATGAACGCTTCGCGGACCTGAGCCAGCCGTACGCTGTGTTCCTGGTGGGCCGGGTAGGATAATGCCGCTTCCTGCGCCGTCTGGTCGTCACGCTGGCCGCGAGAGATCGCGGATCGCACGCGGTCGATATGCGTGTTGCGAACGATGGCGAAAAGCCAGTTTCTAAGGCTCGCCCCAGAGCGGAACGTCGAGCGTCGCTCATAGGCTCTCACCAGCGCATCGTGAACGAGATCCTCCGCGTCCGGCGAATTTCGCGCAAGCGAGCGCGCATAGCGCCTCAGCGCAGCCAACTGGCCAATAACGTCAAAGGCGCCCTTTTTCGAATCCATACCCGCATATACGGAGCGACGGCGTCTTCTCATCCATTGCGTTCAAAAAAATCTGAAAAAATCTGAGCGGCGCCTTCAGGACTTGGCTCCGCGCACGCTGGCAGCTAACGGGTTGGGCCTGCCCACACGCCTTGGCCGCGTCGGGCTTTTTCGTGCCCACGTGTCCCGCATGCAGTATCGGATCATCGTGCAGAGGCGCGATGATCCGATACTATTCTCGTCCTGTCGGAGCCCGGTCGGGCTATTGCCGGGCCTCATCTATGCAGGCTGTTGCGTCTGCCGGCTTACTTTGCTGACGAAATCGGCGATCAGCACGATGGTCAGGGCCTCGACGACGGTGACCAGCCACAGACCGTCGGTCATGACGCCTGTCTTGTCCTTCAGGTAGCCCATGAGATAGGGGCGCCAAAGCCGGCGAGGTTCGCGACAGAGTTGATCAGCGCGATGCCGACCGCTGCAGCCGAGGCCGCCAGGCAATCGTTCGGCATCTGCTAGAAGCCGGGATTGCGGACATGGTGCCGACGATCGCCAGCCCCAGAGCAGCGAGCGACAGGGCAGGGCTAACCGGAAGGGCGAAGCCCAGGACCATGAGGCCGGTGGCACCTGCAAGTGCCGCAAAGGCGCAGTGGTAGCGCACCTCAGATTATGCCAGCAGCACCGCCGAGATAGATGCTCCTATTTCACGACCGCACCGTATCCTGCAGTCGGACCTGATCTTCTCGACCAGCCGTCATTTCGCCAGCTAATTTGCGGGTTTACTGCCGCTCGTCGTCCGCCAGCCGCCGATCGAGTTCCCGCAGATGGTCTTCCACATGCTATGGCACGACCGCTCGCAATCATTTGCCGATGCATCGGTGGCTGCGTGAAATCATCATGCAGGCGCGCACAGGATCGCGACCTGGATTTCCGGACCAGGTGCCCGCTCGCCGATTAGCCTGGCACTCGCACCCAATTCCATCATCGCCGTGTCGGCGGTGGCCCAACAGAGTTGCGGACCACCAGGTCGGGCCTCAGCAGGATCTCCGTTTCGGAAGGAGTACGGTCCGAGAGCATTTCGAGAAGCAGTGCCATCGCGTGCTTGCCGATGGCCGTGCGTGGCTGGCGAATCGTGGTCAGGGAAGGGGTCATGAAACTGGCTTGTGGGACGTCATCGAAGCCTGTGACCGAAAAGTGATCCGGTATGTCGTAGCCGCGCGCCTTGAGTCCGAGTGCGACACCGAGGGCAGTCTGATCGTTGACGCACATGAAAGCGGTCGGAAGGTCGTCGCGCATGAAGAGCTGTTCCAGTGCCAGCCTGCCACTTTCCACGGTTCCGTCGCCTTCGAGGATAAGGCGGCGGTTCGTTGGGATGCCGGCCGCAGCGAGCCCGGCCTCGTACCCTGACCGACGACGGCTATAGGCCAGGCGCGTATGGGAGTCTCCGATGAATGCGATCCGTCGATGCCCCTCGGAAATGAGAAGGTCAACGGCCTTGCGCGCGCCTTCGATATCGTCGACGCCGACATAGGGAATGCCTCCGTTAAAGACGGGCTCGAAAACGCCGACGGTCGGCGGCAGGCGCGGCGTCACCTCCTGGTGGCCGAAAGGAAGAATGCCCGTAAAGAGGATCAGGCCGGCTGCCTGGTTCGAATTGAAGAACTTCAGATACTCCAATCCACGTTGCGCATCATTCTGGGTATGCCCGATCAGCACGCCGTAGCCATGGGCGCGTGCTTCGTTTTCGAGGCCAACGAGAATGCTGGAGAAATTCGGGTCGCCGATATCGGGCGCCACCACCAATATCATGTTCGACCGGCCGAGCCTCAGGCTGCGCGCCATCGCGTTGGTAGTGTAGCCCGTCAGAGCGATGGCCTGATTGACCTTCAGCCGCGTGGACTTGGCAACCTTCTCCGGCATGTGAATGGCCCGCGATACCGTCGCGATCGACACTTCGGCGATCCGTGCGACGTCTTCGATGGTTGCGGGGGTGGAATCGGACACTCGGCTGGCCTCGGGCTTTGTTGCGAGACACTACACAGACTTGCCTGGCGGTCAAACGCGCAAGCCGAAAAAATTGTCGAACAAGCATGATGTAAACCTTTACACTAGCCGATGTAAAGGTTTACATCATAGCAAATGGCGGTGGAGGCCGCAGGGGAGGGGAATATGACCACGGAGGTTGTCGACGGGGCGCCCGTCGTGCTGTCTGCGCGCCGCATCAGCAAATCCTTCAGCGGCGTGCAGGTGCTTTTCAGCGTCGATTTCGAGCTACGCCAGGGCGAAATCCACGCGCTGATGGGCGAGAACGGCGCCGGCAAATCCACACTCGTCAAGATATTGTCCGGCTTCGAGCAGCCGACTTCGGGCGAGATCCTGCTCGACGGCAAGTCAGTGAAACTTCCGGCAAACGGCGCGGCCGAAGCACTCGGCATCGTCATCATCCATCAGGAATTCAATCTTGCCGAACATCTGACCGTCACCGAGAGCCTGTTTCTCGGCCGCGAGGTGACAAGGTTCGGCGTGCTCGACCGCAAGTTCATGCGCGCGGAAACACGCCGCGTTCTCGATCTCCTCGGTTCTCATGTCGACGAGAATGCGATGGTCGGGTCGCTGTCGATCGCCGAAAAACAGATGGTTGAGATTGCCAAGGCCATCAGCCGTGACGCGCGTGTCGTCTTCATGGATGAGCCGACCGCCGTGCTTTCTCGCGAGGAGACGAACTTCCTGTTCCGGCTGGTGCGCAAGCTGCGCGACAAGGGAACGAGCTTCGTCTTCGTGTCGCACAAGCTCGACGAGGTCATGGAACTCACCGATCGGGTGACAGTGCTGCGCGATGGCCAATGGATCAAGACGTCGCCGACCTCCATCCTCGATGGCGAGGCGATCGCGCAGTTGATGGTCGGCCGGGAACTGTCGAGCCTCTATCCCGCCAAAACCGAACCGGACATCGACGAGGAGGTCGTGCTGCGGGTCAACGGGCTTTCGACCGGATATGTCCGCGACGCGAGCTTCGAGGTCCGCCGCGGCGAAATCCTCGGCTTTTCCGGCATGATCGGCTCGGGGCGGACGGAATTGATGGAGGCGATCGTCGGATTGCGTCCCCGCCTAGCCGGCGAGGTATTCGTTCGTGGCCAGCCAGTTTCATCCGGCGACGTGCATGCGGTCAACAATGCCGGTCTCGCCTACATGACCAAGGACCGGAAGGCGAAAGGCCTGTTGCTCGATGCCGGCATGATGGCGAACCTGACGCTGCAATCGCTCGCCCGGCACACCCGGCTCGGCTATCTCGATCCCGGAAGCGAAGAAGCGGCGCTCGTCAAGGCGCGCCGCCGTTTCGACATCCGCGTCCGGGATGACAGCGTCATTGCCGGGCGCATGTCGGGCGGCAATCAGCAGAAGCTGCTGCTTGCCAAGGTCATGGAGACCGATCCTGACATCATCATAATCGACGAGCCGACACGCGGCATCGACGTCGGCACCAAGCAGCAGATCTATCACTTCATCTCGGCGCTGGCCCGCGACGGTCGCTCGATCATCGTCGTTTCGTCGGAGATGCCCGAGGTCATCGGCCTCTGCAGTCGCGTGGTCGTCATGCGCGAGGGCCACATCGCCGGCATCCTCGAGGGCGACGAGATCTCCGAGCAGGAGATCATGCGCTACGCCGCAGGCTTGAAGAAGAAAACGGCGGCCTGACGCCGCGGCAGCGCATGCTACGCAGATGCTGAGAACAATAAGATTCCCGAAGATGGGACGGAGGTTCAATTGGATATGAGCGTAAACGAGGAAGGCAGTCAGGGCGTAATTCGCCGCCGCAGCTGGCGTGACATCGATCTCAGGGCTGTGGCGCCGTTCGTCGCGCTGGCGCTGCTCCTGTTGGTGGGGGCGCTGGTCAATCCCAATTTCATCAGCATCAACAACCTCGCCAACGTCGCCACCCGTAGCGCCTTCATCGCCATCATCGCGGTCGGCGCCACCTTCGTGATTTCGTCGGGCGATCTCGACCTGTCGGTCGGGGCGATGGTCGCCTTCATCGCCAGCCTGATGATCCTCTTCATGAACTCCGGCGTGATTGCCGATCCGGCGCTCATGCTTCTCGCCGCGGTCCTGTTCACCATCGTCTCCGGCGCGCTCTGTGGCCTCACCAACGGTCTGATCACCACAGTCGGCAAGATCGAGCCCTTCATCGCGACGCTCGGCACCATGGGCATCTATCGGGGACTGACGACCTGGCTGTCGCAAGGCGGCGCGATCACCCTCAAGGAACCGGAACTTCAGGAGATATATCGTCCCGCCTATTTCGGCACCATTTTCGGCGTTCCCGTTCCCATCGTCGTCATCCTCGCGGTGACTGCCGTAGCGGCCTTCATCCTTTACCGCACGCGCTATGGCCGGCACGTCGTCGCCGTCGGTTCCAATCGTGACGTTGCGCGCTACTCAGGCATTTCCGTCAACCGCGTCCGCACCGTCGCCTTCGTGATCCAGGGCCTGTGCGTGGCGGCCGCCGTCCTCCTCTATGTGCCGCGTCTCGGCTCGACGTCGGCGACGACCGGTATTCTTTGGGAGTTGCAGGCGATCACCGCCGTCGTGGTCGGCGGCACGGCGCTCAAAGGCGGCGCCGGTCGCGTCTGGGGCACGATCTGTGGCGCGTTCATTCTCGAGCTGGTCGGCAACATCATGCTGCTTTCCAACTTCATCAGCGAATACCTGATCGGCGCCATCCAGGGCGCGATCATCATCATTGCGATGCTCGTCCAGCGCTCGCTGGTGCGGAAATCGTGAGACGGCCGGGTCCCCAGGTCTCCCGGCCTAGAACAGGCTGACCTGACATTTGGGAGGAACTTAATGCGTAATAAGCTATTCGGCCTGACCCTCGCGGCTATGACAGCACTTGCTGGCGTGTCGCACGCGCAGGAGGAAAAGAAGGTCACGATCGGTGTCTCGATCCCGGCAGCCGATCATGGCTGGACGGCCGGCGTGGTCTTCCATGCCGAGCGGGTCGCCAAGATCCTGATGGAGCGCAATCCGGGACTCAACGTCATCGTGAAGACCTCGCCCGATCCGGCAAGCCAGGCCAACGCCGTGCAGGACCTCGAGACACAGGGCATCGACGCTCTTGTGATCCTGCCGACCGATCCGGATCCGCTCGTCAATGCCATCAAGGAAGTGAAGGGCAAGGGGACCTTCGTCGCGCTCGTCGACCGTGCGCCGAGTGTCAACGACAACTCCGTGCGCGATCTCTATGTCGCGGGCAACAACCCGGCACTTGGCCAGGTCGCTGGCGAATACATCAAGGCAACGACACCGGATGCTGAAGTCGTCGTCATTCGCGGCCTGCCGATCCCGATCGACCAGCAGCGCCAGGATGGCTTCGACAAGGGCATCGACGGGTCGGACGTCAAGGTTCTCGACCGACAGTACGGCAACTGGAACCGCGACGATGCCTTCAAGGTCATGCAGGACTATCTGACCAAGTACCCGAAGATCGACGTCGTCTGGTGCCAGGACGACGACATGGCCGTCGGCGTGCTGCAGGCCATCGAACAGGCAAAGCGCACCGACATCCAGTATGTCGTCGCCGGCGCCGGCTCGAAGGAGATGATCAAGAAGGTCATGGACGGCGACAAGATGATCCCGGTCGACGTGCTCTATCCGCCGGCGATGGTCGGTACGGCGCTCGAGATGACCGTTGCCAACTTCTACGGCCAGGTGCCGGTGCGTGGCGTCTACACGATCGACGCGACGCTGGTGACCAAGGACAATGCAAAGGACTTCTACTTCCCGGATTCGCCATTCTGATCCGGAGCCGAAGCAATGGGCGGCCCGCAATTGGCGCGGGCTGCCACCAATATGCATCGACATCCATTTGCGCATGAGCGCAACAGGCCATCTGCGCTACCTGGGCCGGCCCGTCGGGAAACCGAAATACGGTCGTCTTGGACCCCGGGGGCTCGGGAGACGCCTTCCAACGCCAGAGTCCACACGATACGGTAAACGGCGGCCGGGATGCCTATCCCGCGCCGATGGGACCGGCGCGGGCGTTCTGTATCGCACCCCCGCCGCCCTTCCCTTTATAGAACTCAGCCATATTTACACCTTCACTGCCTGAAGGCGGTTCCTTCAAGGGGCGTTGGGCATGTCCATCACAATCAGCATCCTGATCACGGTCTTTGTCGTCGCCTTGATGCTGTACCTCGTGCAAAAACTTCCGATTGACTCGACGATGAAGCAGATGGCTCAGATCGTTGTTATAATCGTCGGTATCGTCTCGTTGCTCAGCTCGCTAAACGCATTTTGACTAGGCTTGCCACTACTCGACCCAGCCGCCGCCGCCGGCCGGGAGTGCTCTCAGCCCGCTTTTCCCGCCTCCATCCGCGTCATCGCCACTCCTGCCTTGAGTTTGTCTGCGCAGCGGTTTATCGGCTGCGCTGCTCGATTATCCCATTGTTCAAGCGAATCCCTCGTCGCGGAAGCAGGATCCTGGGTGTCTACGTCGGATGCTTCGATGATGATGGCATCCATGAGGTCCGCATCTGAAATACGTCGATCGTCTGCTGGAACTCGACCGACATGGCCGCCGACGTTGGCATCTCCGATCGGCCGGCGAATCCGTCCCGGACGACCTGCCGGTCGATACCTCGCCGGTCGGGTGGGTGGGAGCATATTGCATGTTGCCTAACTACACCAAGAAAGATCCAGCACCTACGTCTGCCTAGGATCTCAGTTTACGGCGGAGCCTTTTCCTGCTTCTGCTTTCCCACCTCCGCGCCTTGATTGGGGTCCAATCGGGTGTATTCAAGATGTTCCCACGAATTCATATTCGCAAATTCTTGTATTAATAAAATAATAATGTTTGTTGTTAAGTATAATTTCTATTATAGTTATTTGAAATCATGAGGATCTTTCGCAGATTTTCGACTTATATTCTTCACAATTTTCCTTGTATAAATAATATTTCTTGGCACTCCTATCAATTGAGCGCCAAAGGTGTTATGTAGGGATTGCAGTCGTCCTACGCGCGGGCCGTGGAAGGATTTCTATGAAGTCGCGCCCAATCCATGACCGCGTCTTCATCCGGCGTGCGGACGGCGATCTCAAATCCAACCGCGGGATCATCATTTCCGACATTGCCAAGGAAAAGTCACGGGGAGGCGAAGTGATCGCCGTTGGTTCAGGCACGCGTGATGAGGGCGGCAAGCTGAAACCGCTCGACCTTAAGGCCGGTGATACGATTCTGTTCGGCAATGGTCCGGCCCCGAGTGAAGATCGACGGCCAGGAACTGATCATGAACGAGGCCGACCTCATGGGCATCGTCGAAAAGACCGTCGCGACCAAGAAAGTTGCCTGACGGCCGATTTCCGACCCCGCAATCTCAAGACCGAACTGGACGAACGTCATGTCTGCCAAGGAAATCAAATTCGCCACTGATGCGCGTGATCGCATGCTGCGCGGTGTCGAGCTGCTCAACAACGCCGTCAAGGTGACGCTGGGTCCCAAGGGCCGCAATGTGGTCATCGACAAGGTCTATGGCGCGCCGCGCATAACCAAGGACGGCGTCGCCGTTGCCAAGGAAATCGAGCTGGCCGACAAGTTCGAGAACATGGGCGCGCAGATGGTGCGCGAGGTGGCCTCTAAGACCAACGACCTCGCCGGTGATGGCACCACGACGGCGACTGTGCTCGCTGCCTCCCTCCTGCGCGAAGGCGCCAAGCTCGTCGCCGCCGGCATGAACCCGATGGATCTCAAGCGTGGCATCGACCTTGGTGTCGCTGCTGTCGTCAAGGAAATCCAGGCGCGCGCCAAGAAGGTCGAGTCCGCGGGCGAGATTGCCCAAGTCGGCACCATCGCCGCCAATGGCGACGCGACGGTCGGCGAGATGATCGCCAAGGCGATGGACAAGGTCGGCAATGAAGGCGCCATCACCGTCGAGGAAGCCAAGACGGCCGAGACCGAACTCGACGTTGTCGAGGGCATGCAATTCGACCGCGGCTATCTCTCGCCCTATTTCGTCACCGATACCGAGAAGATGCGCGTGGATCTGGAGGACCCCTACATCCTCATCCACGACAAGAAGCTTGGCAATTTGCAAGCGATGTTGCCGATACTAGAGGCGGTCGTGCAGAGCGGCAAACCGTTGCTGATCCTCTCCGAGGATGTTGAGGGCGAAGTTCTGGCGACGCTGGTCGTAAACAAGTTGCGCGGTGGCCTGAAGGTCGCGGCTGTCAAGGCGCCGGGCTTCGGCGACCGCCGCAGGGCAATACTGGAAGACATTGCCGTCCTCACGGCCGGCCAGATGCTCTCCGAGGATCTCGGCATCAAGCTCGAGAACGTCACGCTCGACATGCTCGGTTGCTCCAAGCGCGTGCTGATCGAGAAGGACACCACCACGATCATCGACGGCTCTGGCGATAAAGCGACCATCCAGGCGCGCATCCAGCAAATCAAGGCACAGATCGAGGAGACGACCTCCGATTATGACAAGGAAAAACTGCAGGAACGGCTGGCGAAACTCGCCGGCGGCGTCGCGGTAATCCGCGTTGGCGGCGCGACCGAAATCGAGGTCAAGGAAAAGAAGGACCGCGTCGACGATGCGCTGAACGCCACGCGTGCCGCGGCTGAGGAAGGCATTGTTCCTGGCGGTGGTGTTGCCCTGTTGCGCGCCAGGTCGGTCCTGGTCGGACTGACCGGAGCGAATGCGGACGTCACGGCCGGCATCTCGATTGTGCTCAGGGCGCTTGAAACCCCGATCCGGCAGATCGCTGGGAACGCCGGTGTCGAAGGCTCGATCGTCGTGGGAAAACTTACCGACAGCAGGGATTACAACCAGGGCTTTGACGCGCAGACGGAGACCTATGTCGATATGATCAAAGCCGGCATCGTCGACCCGGCGAAGGTCGTGCGCACCGCTTTGCAGGACGCCGGATCAATCGCGGCACTTCTGATCACTGCCGAAGCGATGATCGCCGACATTCCCTCAAGCATGGGCGGGAGGGGATATTGAGAACAGTGCCTGAACGACGTTGGTGCACGGATGACCTGGTAAACCGATTTGAGGCCCACATATGCGAAACGCTATTGGCTGGGCCAGCCAATTGGCCTCGCGTGGCCTCGCGGCGTCAGAGGCCGCCCATTCACCAAAAACGATGACGAGGGTCATGAGCGGGTGACGCAGAACGGGCACGAACAGGTGCCTATGTCGTCCGCCGATGAAGGCGCCGCGCTCAAAGGACGTTCGGCAACCAGATCAAGCCCGCCGCGAACGGCAGCGCCTCGCTCGACAAGAGCGAGAACTGACAGTTACGAACCCCTCAGTCCAACGGAAAGGATGGCGACGAAGATCGTGATTGCGTTCCGCCATGTTCGGGATGCGGACGACGCGCATGCGATCGTCGGCCCGCGAAAACCGTGGAAACTGCCGATCTCGATTAGGCGATAGAGATTGCGCGGGAGCTCTTCCGGACGCTCGACATGCCGCAGCGTCCGGACGCCATGACCAGATCGACGGTGATGGAAACACGATCCATTCAAGCAGGCTCGACACCATCGAGAACCTTGATGAAAGGCCACAACCATGAACGCCGACAGCAATGAAACTGAATCGCGAAATGCGCTAGCGATCAGCATCTGGGAAAATGAAGGCGGGACGCCAGCGCCCGACACAATGGATGATCAATGCGGCCGCCACATCGATGCGGATCGCTCCTGGGCGGTCTATCACGTGTTCACAGGCGCACCGGCGCGTGTCGGCAGCAACCTTCGGGATATAGAACGCCGGATAAAACGGATCAGGCTACCGGCCCCCGCGCGGTCCGCGTCGCGCGAAACAGAGGCACGCTGATTATGACGCTGTCATTTCCAAATCCGAGCCGCAGCCTCGATGAAACAAGAAACGCCGTCCGTTTCATCGGCCATGACGGTATGTTCGAGGTGCGGTTCTTCGTCGAGGCCGAGGCGCTCATGATAGCGGATGCCGAATTGGGCAGGTCCATCTACGAAGTCGCACGCAAGGTCTATTCCAGTGGCCGCCGCGACTCCTATACACTAACCGCCGCCGATTTCCGCTAGGATGGATCCAGATGCTGATCCGCTACGGTTATGAGATCACGCTGAACTGCCAGCAACCGACCGCGTTGGTATGCCTGCTGTCGGTCCACGAGGATCGCGCGGCCGATATCCGGGTTCCTGAAACGACATTCACCGCGCCTGATGTGCCGACATCGACCTATCGCGATCTCTTCGGCAACCGATGCCGGCGGCTTGTTGCTCCGGCGGGTGACCTGACGATATGGGGCGATGCCACGATCGAGGACGACGGCAAGCCGGACAAGGTGTTGCCAGCCGCCCAGGAACTTCCAGTGCCGGAGTTGCCGGACGATTGCCTCGCCTACCTCATGGGCAGCCGCTATTGCGAGACCGACCGTCTCAGCCAGATCGCTTGGGACATGTTCGGCGCGGTTGCGCCTGGTTGGGGGCGTGTGCAAGCGATCTGCGATTTCGTTCACAACCATATCCGTTTCGACTACATGCGGGCCCGATCGACGCGGACGGCCTTCGAAGTCTTCCATGAGCGCGTTGGTGTCTGCCGCGACTTCGCGCATCTTGCGGTCACCCTTTGCCGCTGTCTCAACATTCCCGCACGCTATATCAACGGTCATCTCGGCGACATCGGCGTCCCGGTCGTCGACCCGATGGATTTTAGTGCCTGGATGGAGGTCTTCCTGGATGATGGATGGCACACGTTCGATCCGCGCAACAATACCCCGCGTGTCGGCAGGATCGTGGTTGCACGCGGCCGTGACGCGGCCGATGTCCCCCTCATCAACTCGTTCGGGCCGCACGTCCTGAAGTCGTTCCGGGTGTGGACTTATGAGGTGCCGGCCTTGCAATAGCCACTGGAAACATTCGCCAGCCGCGATCAAAACGCAGGAGTGGTTCACGGCATGAACGACAGCCTCTCACGGCTTCCCAGTGACCGGCAGATCGGCTTACCAAGCCATTCATGCGAGTCCTCCGCATCAAGGCTAACGGCGGGCATTATCCTTGCCGATTACCGCATAAGCGGGGCGCCTCGCGGACCCGCCGTACGGCGTTATGATCAAGACCTGCAGGCCACATCAGAATGCCGTTCCGCATCTAGTCTGGGACGCCCGACTACTTCAATCGCACGATAGCACGACACCACCGCGCTAGACTAAACTGGCGGCCAAAACCACAGGATCAGAGGCACTCCCAGCAAGACCACAATCAACGAGAGCGGCAGTCCCAACTTCCAATAGTCGCCGAAACGATAGCCGCCGGGACCCAGCACCAAAGTGTTGCACTGGTGTCCAACAGGCGTGAGAAAATCGCACGCCGCCCCTACCGCGACTGCCATCAGAAACGCATCCGGATTGTAGCCAAGGCGCTGAGCAAGGGTGACCGCGATCGGCGCGACGACGAGAACGGTGGCTGCATTGTTCAAAAACGGCGTTGCGGCCATTGCGACCACCATGATCATTGCAAGCGCACCATAGAAGGGCAATGTGCTAGCGAACTGAGCGAGGCCGCCGGCGATAAGGTCGGCGCCGCCGGTCGTGCGGATCGACTCGCTGACCGGAATGAGAGCGCCGAGCATGATCAGGATGGGCAAGTCGACGGCCTCGTAAGCTTCCCGAAGCGAAAGTGAACCGAGCAGTACCGTCAGGACAGCAGCCGTAAAGAAAGCCGTGGCGACGGGCAGCAGGCCTAATGCCGTTAGCATCATGGCACCAGTCAGGACCACCACCGGAACCAAGCCTTTTCGGGGGTTCCCCAAACGGATTTCGCGCCCGGCCAACGGAAGAAGACCGAGTTCCATCAACCTGGTCGGGAGAAGCACCAGATCGCCCTTCAAAACGAGAACGTCGCCTGGTCTTAACGCGATGTCGCGCAATCGCTCCGTGAAGCGCTCGCTGCTTCGGCTTACTGCGAGCAGATTGATATTGAAGCGATCATGCAGCGCCAAACGCTTGGCGGTTTGCCCGATCAAGACTGACTTCGGGCCGATCACCGCCTCAATTCCAGCAATCTCCTCGTCGGCTCCCTTTGCTTCCGTGGGGCGGTCGTGCCCCTCCAGTTCCAGACGCGCACGACTGATGCCTCGCTCGAGCGCCTGGGGATCTCCTTCCAACAAAACGATATCGCCTTGACGGAGTACGACGTCCGGCAGTGGCGTCAGCGGTTCGACCCGATTGCGAATGAGGCCAGTGACCAGGACCTCCTCGTCCAACAAGATCGACAGGTGACGGATCGACTTGCCGATGACGGACGAAGTCGCAGTAACGCGCGCCTCAGTCATGTAGTCGTTGATGTTCAGCGCCTTCTCCATTGTCGCGACCGCCTTGCGCTCCTTGGGAAGCAGCCGGTAGCCAAACGCCAGAAAGATCACTCCCGCTGCGGCAAGCCCTATGCCGACGGGGGTGAAATCGAACATGTTGAAAGCGCGGCCCGTCAGTTCCTCGCGCATCCGGGAGACGACGATGTTCGGCGATGTGCCGACGAGGGTCGTGAGTCCGCCAAGCAAGGAACCGGACGCCATCGGCATGAGAAAAGACGAAGGGGACGCTTTCGACCGGCGCGCCATCTGGAATGCGACTGGGATCATCATCGCCAACGCGCCGATGTTCTTGATGAAGACGGAGAGAAGCGAGACAGTCGTCACGAGCATAATAACCTGCCCCTGCACAGAGGTCACGCTGGGTGCCAGGCGATGGAGGAATGCCTCTATGACACCACTGCGCTCAATCGCGGCGCTGACGACCAGCGCGCTGGCTACAATGATGACGATGTCGTCGCCGAAGCCGGAGAACGCTGCGTTGTGCGGCACGATGCCGGCGAAAACCGCGGCAAGCAGCGCGAGAACTGCAATGAGGTCGTAGCGGAGCCGTCCCCATATGAAAGCGACCATCAGGCCGATCAGAATGGCGAAGGCGAAAGCCTGAGCCTGTGTCATGGATAAAGTCCCGACCACTCTTCGCAATGGCAGGTCCATTTTACGCGCCTGAAAGAGCTAATGTCGGGATAACTTACCAGCTTCATTCAACGGCGCTGCACCCCGAAAGTCCGTCCAGAATGTTTTCCAACGTCGTAGAGCGGATGCAAGCTTGATCAGACGACTACAGGATGCTTCCGAACAGGACCGAATAGACAATCACAGCAATCGCCAGCGTAAACGCAAGCGATACGAACAGGCGCGTGAAGTCGTAGGTATAGAAGCGGGCGGGGATGAGGTTTTTCATAGCGATCTCCTATTTTTTCGTTCAGGTTGGCCTAACTATGCGCGGTGTCTGCTGCGCTTCAGGATAGTGAGCGACTGCAACTCGTGCTGACCTTGCCGAGGACGTCCGCTGGAACTTGGATATCGGCCATAATGGTCGCTACGAGCTCGTCACGCTTCGCGCGATTGTCGTAGCCCTTAAGCGTTGCGAGATCCGTGCTGGTGGCAGCAGCCATTCGTCCTGCCGCACCTGAACAAATGCCGGCAAACGCATCCACTCTGGCCGTTTCTGCCGCCAGAGTGCTGGCAGTCGTGGTGGTGAGCCATCCCGCATTGAAGCCGATGATTGGGCTGAAGAAAAGCCCGACAACCAAACCAATCGCGTAGGGTTTTGTCCGTTCAAGGATTTGCTCGAATGTCATGATTTCATTCCCTCTAATCAGGTGATTATCGGGATCGTTGCGGGCCCGCGCTCCGACCAGGAGCCAATGGCAATCCAGACTTGTTACAGTGCTCGCTAAACTAATTAATGTAAACATACATTAGCAATGTTTTTTAAAAAATATACCAAACTTAAAATTTAGGAATAACCTTTGGTACACATTATGATTCTTCCGGTGATTATCGAAAATCAATTTCGCAAATGCCAGTACGGAGTGGCACGCTTCCGCTTGGCCGTGGATTTGTTTTTAGAAAACTTAGTAAAGCCTCAATCAGGCCATATAGATTGAACCTCGTTCTGAGGCCAGTTCGGCCTCTGCTTCATCAGAGGCACTAGAACCCACCAAACTCACCGATCATCGATCCGGCTTATCGGCCCGTCGGTGCGCCTCAGAGTTCGAGCAGATACTTCCCCGGTGCAGCGCAAGCCGATCGCATCGCCGCCAAGCTTCGTTGCCCTCAGTATTACATCCGCGAAGATGCCAACGGGCGTCAGCGGGGAAGATGACTTGGAGCCGCTCGAATGGAGTATGACACCCCTCCGCTGAAGTACAGCGGCGACTTGCCCCGAGGAGGGTCACAAGATGAAAAGCAAACACGAAGAGCACGCCCTCGCGATCAGTGCATGGGAATCTGAAGGCGGTGCGCCCGACAGATCCGGACGGCTCTATCAATATGGCCGCCGTTTCGAGGGAGATGGCACCTATACGATCTACCATGTCTTTACGGGCGAGGTTGCAAGGATAGGCTCCTGGACGATGGAGGGGCTCAGCCCCAAGAATGCTGCGCGCGCGCTGCGCGTTCTCAATGCCCCATAAGTGGCTCCGGAATAAGCGATGCGCGGCTACCCAGACGATATCGTCGCAGCCCTGAGCGAGACCGAGGTGCGCACCCTGCGGCGCGTATTTGTATCGAATTCAAAATTCCGCGCAGAGGGAAGCGCATCCAAGGAGTTGCAAACTTTCTGATGGCAGAGTTTCGGCGTCATCCACGAGACCAAGACATGTTTCTCGCTGCCGCGCGGGTGTTCTGCTGCCTCCAAGAACCAGGTCAAGGGTAGCAGACAGGCACTCAGCTGAGGTCACGCTAGGAGGATGGCCCACATCTACACGACCTGCTGCGAGAAACATCAAAATAATAAAACACAAAAAACGACACGGGAGAAAGTCAATGAAATCGCATGTTGGGAGTTCTGAATACTGTTTCAGACCGGTTGAGTTCCTAGTTCGCTCGTCGCTTGTAATGGCGCTCGGGGCGGTCGCTTGTGTTACGTTCTACGACGTCTTTTGGTAGGTGCAGGAGCGAAGATAACATGAAGCTATTTCGACATTTCGTATAAAACAAAGCCCGCCAAAACCGCGGGCTTTATTACGAAGACTAATTGGGCGAAACTAATATTCTCAATCTCGTAAGAGGGGCACCTCAAATAAGGATCATCCTCTGCTAGGCAGGGCCGGTCCAGTAACATTTTGGGGGTGATGGAAACATGCGGCGACCTGACTGCCTCGCTCGACTCGCCTCTCGCAACGAGCAGGGCGGCACGCGATCAGCGGTTGGTTTGGCGATCACGGCGGTGTGCGAGGCTTTTGGTGCCGCGCGGTCGGACTCGCGGAGCGAGTGAAGCAGCTTTCCGACAGATGGGGTGGCGCGCAAACCCTGTCGCTACCCGTCATGGAAAGTCGCTTCTTGTGAGAATGTACAACGACCTGTGCCCACTGGAGTAAACGGACTGTGCGACGTCTTCGATCAGGCCCCGTGCCGCATCGAAAGCCAAAAGACACTCGGCTTCGGTCGCGTGCGGAGAGGCGGATTTCAATAACGCCCCGGATTCGACGAAGAACGGAATCTCGAACATGCCGTCATGACCCAAGAACCGGACAGCTTTCCTAGCATCGATGAAACTTCGGCTGCGATTGGGAAAGGAGAGGGCCATAATCAACCTCGTGTCCCGCTCAGATACCGCTGAGCAGAACTAAGCAGGCTATGAAACCGATCGCGAGCGCAACCGTGGCCCAGCCGAGCGAGCGGCGGTAGTCATGGGCATAGAGTTGGTGGGAAGACGAAACCTCACATCACCCTCCCTCCGCTCGCGGACGGCGCTTTCCCTGCTTGGGATAGGTTTTGCGGGTGGCTGCCAGAAGAGATCGTTCCGTTGAAACGGACACACGAAACTTGCCCATCAGAAATCGAGCGAGGTGCTCCGCGCGAATTCCTTCTCGCGGTACCTGATACTCGGCGCAAATCGCCTCGAATACACGTCGCAGCATGTCGACCTCTGCGACGGTCATCGCCACGGGTCCATTTCCACTGAATGCGGACATTTACGTCTCCTCGCTGTATTTCTACGGAGCAATGAGGATCGGAAGCACGTTGGATGCTGACCATCGGTTGCGGTTCATCATTGTCCAGAACTCCACGCCGGTGTTCCGGTGGGGAGGTCACTTAGGAACCGTCGCATTCCACAACGTCGGTCCGTATTGAAAGGCAGCAGTGCTGTCGTATGCGCCACCATTCAGTGGCTACGGGTGATGCCCCAGTCGATCGGTTCAAGGTTATCCTCGCCGCTGACGCGGTCCTGTCCGAGTTCGTCGTTGCGAATTCGATACTGGGGTATTGTCCCTTACGGGCAGGCTTGCCGGGATGCGGTAGTCTCCGCCGCGCGCGGGCGACAGCTACTCCGGTCCCTAAGGCAAACGGACAGTCCTACGGCGTAGCGATGCTGTGACATGGTCATTGCTCTCATTGTTTTGGCGTGTTCGAAATCTCGGCGCCGCCAAGCGCGACCAGACGCGCCAGTTCGTCGGGTTCGATCTGGATCAACCGCATGCTGCTGTAGCGGTTATCGACCGTCGCGGCAGCTTAATGAAGGTGGCGACGCGGCGATAGGCGATCCAGGAAAGCCCCTCGATCAGCACCTCGTCGTCATCGATTTCGTAGTCACCAGCGGCAATCGCCTCATCGACGCCCGGCAGTGTAAAGGACCAGTCGAAGTGGATTGTCCGGTGTTTCGTTCGGTTGAACATGTCATCTACTTTCGACGCAGGCACTGCCGGCGTCGCTGGCACGCGAACTCTGTTATGTCGAAAGTGGATGCGTCAGAACCGCCGCTTTCTCGCGGCAGGACACACCGTTACGACAATCGAACAGGGGAAAATGGCGGGTCGGGACTCTGACGCCGCGAGAAGCCAAGCTGGCCTAAATCGACCCTTGGAAGCATGCGCGGCAATTGAGGTCAATTCAAGATGCCGCTGGCGGCTCATACCTGGCGGAACGATGGCCGCAATCCTTGCACTCGCGGAGAACAGTGCTTCTACGGAACACCTATCCTGCCCAACACAGCCAGGACAGCCATGCGTGGCACCTGCGGTTTCCAGACTCGGTTCAACATGCCACCGACACTGGGTTCGAGTGACGCCCCTGAGCATCATTCGGCTGGATTATCGGGCTGGGGCCGTTGCTGCGCTGCCGGGGCGACTTCATAACCGCTGAAAATCACAGGCGGCGGGCGAAACGCCCAAACCAGCATGATACTCATCGCGACGAGTAATAGAGAGAAAACAAGACGATTTGACATGGCGCTATTCTCCCACTTTTGGAGCGCTTTGAATGCAGGGGGGCAGCATTCGTCGCCATTATCAGGTCAGGTATTTCTGGCAAGGAAACGGGCAAGCACCTTCATTCAGGCCTCGCCGGCTGTGTGGGCAACTTCGATTGTCCCGTCGTTGCTCGGTAACAAAGCATCCCTCTCAGCAGCGCTTTTTGCCGGATGATGACGTCGCTTTCGTAGAGCTACCTCGCCTACGGCAAGCTCCTGTCGCAAAAAAAGTTTACCACGTTCTGTCCTCGCGGTCTTGGACGAGGGATCGTTCGAAGAGTTTGAATGTACGTGTAACGGGATGGGGGACCATCAATGCTCGGCAGGCCAACATTGCCTCGCAGGACTTTACCGTGTTGGGCGGATCATTGTCTGATATGAGACGCACGCTCAGAAGGTCTGGAACTTTATGGAGAAGGGGGGCTCCGGTCATCGGATGGAACGACCCCTGCGGCGCCCGCATCCATCGCATCCGGAAAGGCACGGCCACGCTCGCTGACTACTCAGACGTCTTCAAGCGTAACGTCGAGGAGTCCCGTCCCGCAGATTTCAGCCATGGGGCCTGACTGTCGAAGAGCTCGGCTGTGCAAGAATGCACACTACCAAAGTCCTCCGTCGCCGACCGCGCATGCGAGAATGACGTCGAGACGCTTGAGCACATCCGCCTACTTTCCGATTTCCTCCCTCTCAACAATCGAGAGGCAACTCCAGATCGTGCGGTGGTCGCCGATCCCGAGAGGATCGATATGCGCCCGGACACGCTTGGAAAGCGAAGTTGCGCTAAGCAGTTCGGCTGACACCAGTCGGCGCTTTCGCGATAGACCGTGGAACGGCCAAGGCCAAGCTGCCTGGCGGCTTCCGCCGGTGGTCTTTTTCGCCTCGATCAGCTTCATGGCTGCCTTGACTTTCTCTATGTCCAGCGGTTGGCGCCGCGTCGCTTTCCCTTTGCCCTTGCGGCAGCCACACCGTCTTTAATCCGTTCCGAGATCAGTCGCCTTTCGAAATGCGCGATGGCACCGAAGACATGGAAAATGAACTCGCCGGCGGCCGAAGAGGTGTCGATCTTCTCCTCAAGGCTGAGGAGGTCGATCTGTCGCCCCCGCAGCATCTTCACCGTTTCCAGCAGCTCCGCCAGTGACCGTCCGAGCCGGTCGAGCCGCACGACGTTAGTGTCGCCAGCGCGGGCATAATGCAGGCCGAGAGCAGACAATGTCGGATCACGTGCACGATCTCGCGGCAGCGTATGGGCTTCGTGGGGCGACCCGGAGAGATATCCCCTTCATGATCGAGGCGGCTTGGGACACAGATGAAGGCATGGTGATCGCCGCCCGCATCATCGACGTGCTGCGCCAAGCCAACCCCGCGATCTCAACCATCGAGCGCGCCGGCATCGCGGGCCGGGCGCAGGCCAGGAAACAGGCGGCTCATGCGCTTGTCACCGGTCTTCGGCCGGTGCAACTGGACGCGCTCGATGCCCTAATGATCCTCGAGGCCGGCAGGGGTACCATACCGCTCACGTGGCTCAAGCCAATCCCGACGGCGGCAAAGCCCGATTACGTTCGCGACATTCTCGAGCGCCTGCGAATGGTGAGGTACATCGGGGTTCCGGCGAAACTGACCGCCGCCGTGCACCCCGACCGATAGTAAGACCGGTGCTCTCGTCGGTGATGATGTCTTGAGTGAGAATATCCAATGCCATCGGTCAATCTCCCAATAGAACGAATTGATCAAAGAAAGAGACACCAGCTACTACGAGCCAATCGATTTATACGTGGGCTCTACGCGCCTTCTTCGAACCGTTCAAGTCATCCGCAATGACTGACTAATATATCTGTAGTTGTACCTCACTTCGACGCCTGATCAGTTCGACGGCAAAAAAGCGTTGCGGCTGAATGGGTTGTGTCGTCACATGTCGCGGTAGTGATTAGGATCACATGAGGCGAGGGTCGCTTTCAGCACGAATGCAACCAACAGAAGCTTGATGCTGTGGCCCAGAGCCGCCCGGAAAGGCGTCGCAAGCGGCTCTGGAACCACTTTTGCGACCCCGGCGGTGGATGACGCCAAGGTTGCATCAGGATATTCCGCGATTGAATTGCCCGACAAGGAGAGTAGGACTTTTGCCGCCCCGCATAGGACTTAGGTCCTATATGCACGAACCCACGACAACGGGCTGCAAGCAATCTACTCCCCAACCCGGTCGCACCAGCCCATCAAGTCACAGTCACGGATCGAAGCGCCGAAGACCGGAACCGGGGGCAACCGAACTAAGACCTTTGCGGCTAAGAATGGGGACTGAAGTCCCATGGCGTACGCTTTGGCGCCACTCTACCTTTTTGACACGCGCCATACACCGGAGCGGCAGTTTCCAAGCCCGTCTACGGTATGCCTACAACTGGGGCCAACCAAGAGCCTCCACAGATCGGCGCCCCTGACACTTGGCCCCTTGGTTTACCTCAACGGCTCCATAGGGAGAACTCCTCAAGGGGCCGTCTTTTTCTGCCGGACCGCGGCAGCGGGCTCAACCCGATAACAGCAAGCAGAGGCAGGCTCGGTCGCGTCTGCCGAGCTGATCCGCCAGATCGCGCCCGCGAATCCCCGCCCGGTTTTCCGACCATCGTCTGGCCTGGATGGGACGAAGGTCTGGCCCATCTGGGGGAAAAGTCCTGTACAGGCAGGATCTTTGCCGGGGCGAGTTGACTGCGTGTCTCGGTCGGGGGCAAAGTTCGTTCGTTGCCCGCCGCGCTGAGTGCGCTTTGCGCACGAAAAGACCTTGGAGACATGATGATCACGCGTCGGATGATCCTGACAGCATTCTTGCCGGCAGTCTGCACCCTCGCCATCTCTACACCCTACAGTCTCGAAATGTCGGGCGCCGGGCTTGCGATCGTCAAGTCGGCAGCCTTCGCCAACAATGGCAATGGTGGCGGAGGCGGGGGCGGCAATGGCGGTGGGAACGGTGGAGGAAATGGTGGCGGGAACGGAGGCGGGGGCTCAAATGGCGGCGATCGCTCCAACTCCAACAGCGAGCGTTCCAACGGCTCCAATCGTGGCACAAAGGCCAAAGGAGAGGATGTCGGCGTACGCCACGAAGGCGGCATCACCGAAGAGATTGCGAATGGCCGCTACATCATGAAGGATGCCCGCGGACGCACGATCATCAATCGCCGCGCGACGGCAAGCGATAGAAAACGAATAGATTCGTTCTTGCATTAGCCAATGGCGGTCGCACAAAGCCGGTCGGACGGTCCTGGTACGATGTGGATCAGACGTCGCGCGCATCGCGCAGCACCATCGCCGCTTCGGTGCGATTGGCGGCACCCAGTTTCGTCATGATCTGCGTCATGTGATGCTTTACGGTCTTTTCCTGCAGGTCCAGTTGGATTGCAACATGCTTGTTGCTCATGCCGGCTGCCACCAATTCCAGAACCTCCCGTTCACGAGGCGTTAGGTTGGCGACTAGGCCAGACTTGCTGCCCGCCGCCGGTGCCCGGCTGGACAGGAGCTTGGCCGACAAGGTCGGCGCAACGTAGCGGTCCCCCGAAGCCACGGTGCGAATGACGTCGGCAAGCGCTCTTGCGCCAACGCCCTTCAGCACATAACCGGTGGCCCCCCGATCCAGTGCAGTTGTCACGTCGTCACCGTCTTCGGAAACGGTGAGCATGATAATCTTCTGCGACGGGACGATTTGCAGCACCGCCGGTATCGCCTCCAGCCCGCCGCCGGGCATGGAAATGTCCATGAGCATGATATCCGGCCGGAGGCTTCCCGCGATCTGGGTGGCATCATCCTTCGAGCTGCCCTCGGCGACAATTTCGAAGCCCTCGATCTCCGACAGGCTCCGGATCACACCCTCCCGAAACAAGGGATGATCGTCCACGACAGCAACGCGAATTGGAAACACCATAATTGTCATAGCTCCTTGACGCTGGTCGTCATGCGAACGGTTGTCCCGGTCGCCGCTGTGACGACCTCGAACGTTCCTCCGAGACTTTCGATCCGTTCTCTGAGGCCGGCAAGACCAAGACTTGTGGGCAGAACTGTGTCCGGATCAAAACCGGGCCCACTGTCCACAACCTCGATCATGACGCGGTCGCCATCCATCCGCTGGGACACCCGTTGCCCAATACCGCCGCCGTGACGAAAGCCGTTGTTGAGCGTCTCTTGCACGAATCGGTAGATGCATATCTTCGCGGCGTGCGAGATGCGTTCGGGAGGCTTGGTCAACTGCAGTTCGACCGGCGCCCCCGTCCGCTGCTGATGCGCCTTTACGCACCGCTCCAGAATCTCAGTCAGACCTGCCGTCTCTATCTGCGGCAGGACCAGACCGCCGCAGATCGTGCGAATCTCCTGCATCGCCTCGTCCAAGCTCGCCTTTATCGCAGCGATTTCGCGATCACGCGTGGCCACCGGCATTTTGCTGCGCTTCAAGGCTTCACTGTCCAATCTGAGCGACGCATAGGCCACGAGTTGCGCAGGGCCATCGTGCAGGTCCGCCCCGATGCGTCTCAGATAGCTTTCGTTCAACGCTGTGGCGCGCTGCGACGCGCGCTGGAGGCGACCCCGCAACATTTCATTCTGGGCAAGCGATGCCGAGAGCTCATCGACCCTTTGCTTGAGGGCATGACGCTGGATCTCGATCGTCTTGCTGCCGCGAAGCACGATTGCCGACAGCACGACAAAGAAGGCAAGTGTGAAGGCTGCGACCGCCAGCCACGTGTGCATACGCGCCTGATTGAGACTTTGCTGAAACTCATTGGCAACTTCGTGGAATTCCGACACCGCAACCACCTGTCCGGACCAGGGCTGCAGCACGGGATTGTAAATAACGAGCGCCGGCACGGCTGAACCTTTGTCAGCCGCTACTTCTCCTTCCGGGTCGAAGCGTGCAGCCATCTTGCCCGAGAATGCGGTTTGTAATTCATCGCTGAGCCCAATCTTCGCACCGACAGCGGCCCGATCACTCGCATAGAGGAGCGTGCCGTCCGCACGCCAAAGACGAAAGGAGAGAAGCCGGTCACCCAATGCGCCCTGGCCAAGGGTCTCGTCCAGCGCCCGAGCCACGGTCTCGTCGAGGACTTCATTCTTCTGCATGTCGGGTAGCAGCGGCGCGATCACGCTATCGACGTACAGTGCTGTCGTCGCGGCCGAGTTTCGGGTGACGGCGTCTTCGATTCTGTTCGAAACAAAGGCTCCGATCAGCACCATGGCGCATGCGGCAACGGCTCCTCCGATCAGCAGGAACTGCGTGGCAAGCGATTGAGAATTCCAACGGGTTATGAGTCGATTTACGCGCACCAGGTCTCTCGGATCGGGCCGCCGGCTCGTACGGCGTGACGATTGTAGCAAGGCCACGCCAACCTAACCACTCTCAGGACGCGGTCAATGGCGCGGCAATCTCAGCAATTTTGATCGGACCTTTGATGTCCCAGGCTCAGACCTAAGTCCCGGGCGCGGAGGCAATGGTCGGGGGCCGGTGGCGCCGTATCCGGCGCGCAGATATCGTCCTTGCATCAAACGCCGTCCGCTCGGTTCCGCGAGAGGACAGTAATAGCAAGTCGGAATAAGGAGTTTCACATGGCTACGACGACGAAACTGGTCGCACGAGGCATCATGGCATTGACGCTGGCAATCGCGCCCGTGGCTGGCGGTAGCTTGGCGCTGGGCGGGGTCGCCTATGCCAAGGGCGGCAACGGCGGCGATCATGGTGGCGATCATGGAGGCGGCCACGGCAGCGATCGTGGCGGCAATTCCGGCCACGGTAAATCCGACGATGCGAAGAGCACCAAGGAGACGAAGGGAAGCAAGTCCGGCGAGAAGTCGCGCCTGAAGTCGAACGTTTCGAAGGGCAAAGAAAATGCGTCTAAACCGGTGAAGGCCGAAAAGGTCGTCAAACCAGCGCCGGTGGTGGTTGAACCTGTCGTTGAGCCTGTGGTTGAACCTGTCACGCCGGAAGCAACACCGGGTTTCGCTTCGCTCAACCGGAACTACCACGCTTACCTCAATTCGAACGATCCGAAGATGGCGGGTATCCAGGCCTACGCGAAGGCCTATGCCGAGTTTGAGGCTGAAAATGGCGTGGATGCCGTCCCTACGGATCCGGCCTTGAGCGACGAAGCGTTGCGCGACGCGCTCGCCGGCTTCACCAAGGACGGTGTCGTGACCGACGATATGGTCGACGACGCCAAGGAGATCCTCGGCGTTGGCCCTGCGGTCGGAAAGATCGACGAAATCCGCGAAACACTGCCGCCAGCGACGGTGGATGAGACCGATCCGGACGCAGAAATCGCTCAATAAAACAAAGACAGGCAGCCGGCTCCGGCGACTGTTGTCGGGCCGGTTGCCAACCAGGCGGGAGTTCGAATGTTTGATCGTGTTGCGGAAGCCTTCGACTACGCCGTGAAACAAGGACGCGTCGGCTTTTCACTTCAACACATCAACTCAGCCGCCGACGTCGGCAACGTGCTTTATTCGGAATGCTTGGGTAGGCTCGTCAAGCCCGACGGCGAAATCATGACAGCCAGCGAGTTCGTCGGCTATCTGGAGGCGGCGGGCCGCATCGCGACACTCGATAGGCATATGCTCGCCCTGGCTTTTGACTGGCTCGCATGCCAGCCACACGGTGTCCTCGGCTGCAACATTTCGGTCGAGAGCATTTCCGACGAACGCAACAGAGCGCTTCTCTTCGATCTGCTGTCTGCTAACGCGCGGTTTGCATCGCGGCTTGTCCTCGAACTGACGGAAAGCCTGCCCATGTCGGGAATTCCGGCGGCCTGCCGCTTCCTTCAAAGTCTGCAGGCGCTCGGTTACAGGATTGCCGTCGATGACTTCGGCACCGGATTCTCGACGCCTGAGGCACTCTTGTCGCTGCCGGTCGACATCGTGAAGATCGACGGATTTTTCCTGCGTCTGGATCGTGGTGACGCGGAGCGTTTTCTCTCGCATATGGTCGGTCTTGCATCCTGCGTCGCGCCGATCGTGGTCATTGAAGGCGTTGAAACCTATGCGCAATTCGAAGCCGCGCAGGTCGCAGGGGCAACGCATGTTCAAGGGTTTCTGCTCTCCGAGCCTACCCTCACTCCGCTATTTGGTGGAGAATTCCGCTCTCGCGCGACGATGGAGTGCTGAGAGCAGGGGCAAGATCACTGTTTTCATTAAGCTGCCTGCCTTCGGACGCACACCTCCAGTCTCGCAATAGTGTGCAGCCGAGCGCTGATTAATAATCGCCCTGCCGCCTAAAAAATGTTCCGGAGAAGAGGGGATCCCAGAGCATCTGGTCGCTTGGGGCTGGGGGTGCTCTGGGATCCCGAGCGCCACCGGTGCCGTTGGCGCTCACCAAGCAATGTCAGGGCAAATCGGATTCGGCAATGCAACTACGACCTTTGCCTGAGTGCATCGGACCTAAGTCTTAGGTTGTGTCATCTCCCGGGTGGGAACTCCGCGCAACGCATATTCTCTGGGCGACGCGCGGCTCTCTGGTGCTGGATGAGCAGTTCAAAAACTTCCGCCGGGGCAAGGTATTTTAGGGCGTAACGTTGATTTCCCGCTAAACGACGTGGCCTTTATCAACATGGGGCACCGCTCCCGCGATTACCCCATGTTGATAAAGGCCATGTATCGTCAGGAACCGCCCGCAGGTTAGCGAGGGCGCTGGCGCAAAGGCTAGTCCAATTCTGCTTTGCGCATGATATCAAACGGGTCGGCGCCGATCGCACGGCTGACTTTCACGAACTCGGCAGCATCCAACCGGCGTTCCCCAAGTTCAACCTTGGAAACGAACGTTTGCCGTTGGCCAATACGCTGCCCTAGTTCGACCTGAGTGATGTTCGCAACTTTGCGAGCCGCGATGAGCCCGTCAATCATTCGACCGTAAACCATTGCGTGGAACGAAAACAAATTAGAGCGCCAGTTTGAGAAAGCAGACGCCTTCAATAAAACCGATTCTCGGATACCCCAAATAGGGTATTGTTGGTTGCATGGGGGCGGATCACTCGCGTTTACGTGGGCCGAAAATCGGAGCATGGACATGGAACTACGTCAGCTTTCCTACTTTGTTGCCGTAGCCGAAGAGTTGCACTTCAACCGTGCGGCCGCGCGGATGTGCATCGCCCAGCGGGCGCTGAGCTCGCATATCCAAGCGTTGGAGAAGGAGCTCGATGTCCGATTGCTGGAACGGTCGACGCGCCGGGTCGAGCTGACGCGGGCAGGGGAGGTGTTCCACGATCGGGCGCTGCGGATCATTGGCGATGTCGGGCTGTCGATGGATGTGGCGCGATCGGTGGCCGGCAAGGTGGCACGGACGATCAAGATCGGGACCGTCTATCCGGTAACGACTGGTGTGCTGCCGGCGTTTCTGGCACGCATCGGCCGAACGTTCCCGGATGTCGCGCTGCAGCTCGCTGGCGCTTCGAAGCGAGATCGATATCGAGGACCTTCGCTCAGAGAAGATCATCGCTTTCTCCCGTCAGAACCTGTCCTATAGCGAGCAGCTGCGACGACACCTTCTCGCTGGTGTCGCTGGTTTCTGCCGGTCTTGGCATCGGCTTTGCGCCGGAATGGACGAAGGATCTCCCGAATCGCAACTTCGAGCTCAGACCCGTGCGCGGGGTCGATCTCAAGATTGGTCTTGGCGTTGCCTGGAACAAGGAAGATCCGACCGCGTCGAGAGACGACATCATCGACATTGCCCGGTCACTGGCACGGCCGGGTAGGTGAGGAACTTAGGCGCTGCGTGGAAGCCGCATGCCCATTCCGCAGAGTTGTCCCCTAAGACAGCAATCCGAGACCATGCTTTTGCACTATCGAGAGCAACTTCAATGCTGGGCCGCTCGGCCGCTTCGCGCCGGTTTCCCACTTTTGCACTGTGGATTCACTGGTGTTCAGGTAGCGCGCGAAGACTGGCTGGCTGACATGATTGTTCTCGCGCAGCGCCTTGATCTCACCCGGCGTCAGCTCCTGCGGGACGGACAGGCAAGTCTCGTCGAAGGTCTTCATGGTTTCCTTGTCGATGGTGCCTGCCGCATACATGTCTTCGACGGCGCTATGGATCGCCTCAAAGGCATCGCTCTTGAACTTGCGCTTGGTCGTCATTGCAAATCTCCAGTAGGGCGCCGGTCCCGATTTCGGCATCAAGCTCGGCCTGCGTCTTGCGCCGATAGAGTTCGGCGAGCTTCCGGAAAGCCAGGAACTCGTCGTCATCGATGTTTGCGCGGTCCTTCTTCGCGAACAGATAGGCGAACACCCAGTACTCACCGGCTTTCGCCAGAACGATCGAACGATGCATGTTATGTTGAGCCGCTTCTTGAACACGCCGCCACCGAGATCGTCAGCCTGTCCGCGTGCGACTTGCTCAATCGCCTTGCAAGGGCCTTGTCGGAGATCCACGCTTTCTTCGCTGCCTTGGAAAACCCGCCGTTTTGAAAGTTCGTTCTGACATCACTTCATATAGCACTAGGTGCTACACCTATCAAGTTGTCGGGAAAATTTGCGGGGACTACGCTGCTTCCCATACCTGTCTCAGAAGCTTCGCACCAAGTGCCGCTTTGTCCTGTAGAAGGAAGCGACCGTAGTCGTTGGCGACCGGTTGATTTGACCTTCTGCCTGACCAATGCTCCAGGGCAGATCGATGGCGTTACAGATCGCGTCGATATCCCGGCGAAGATTGCTCTTGAAAAAGTGGGGTCGGCGTTATACTAATTTTGCAAATTTAGTATAACATGCACCGCTCTACCATTCCCCTGATGGATCGCGGGCGATATACTAAAAATTCAAATTTAGTACAGCGAGACAACATGAAGCAGATCGATCTTATGTATCGCACCATGACCGCCGAACTCGGACAACGGCTGCTCGATGCTTCCTTCTCGGCCGACTTCCCGGTTGAAGGCCGCTTCGTCGGGGTCAACAACAAGGGCCGGAAATACTGGTATTTCGACCAGCCGCCGGAAGGGGACGGGTATCGCCAACAGCGCCGCTATGTTGGACCGGCCGACGATCCGGAGATCAACAAACGGGTCGAGGACTTCAAGGCGATCAAAGACGATACGAAAGCTCGCCGCAAATTCGTCTCGACGCTCGTTCGTGAGGCTGGCTTGCCGGAACCGGATCGCTTTACGGGCGATGTCGTCGAAGCTCTCGCCAATGCCGGAATCTTCCGCCTGCGGGCCTGCCTCGTCGGATCGGTCGCCTTCTCGACCTATGCGGGACATCTTGGCGTCCGTCTGCCTGCTGCGTCATTCCAGACCGGAGATGCCGACTTCGCCCAGGATTATGCGATCTCGACCGAAGTAGGGGACAGCCTTCCACCTATTCTCGAAATCCTGAAGGGCCTCGATCCGACATTCCGGCCGGTCATGCATCGCTCGGGTTCACCGCGTGTAACCGGCTTCATCAATCGCAGCGGCTACAAGGTCGAGTTCTTGACCGGAAACAGGGGATCAGATGACCGCATGGACAAACCGGTCGACATTCCCGCCCTTGGTGGAGCCTCGGCCGAACCGCTGAGATTCCTGGACTTCCTGATCTATGAGCCGATCAGAGCCGTCATGTTGCACAAGTCAGGCATCAGCGTGATCGTACCAGCTCCGGAGCGCTACGCGATCCACAAGCTGATCGTCGCCAGCCGCCGCGTCGTTGACACGCTTGGTTCCGCGAAACGAGACAAGGACTTGAGGCAGGCCGTTCTCCTGTTCGAAGCGCTCGATGTCGCCAATCGGCTCAATGAGCTGTCGGACGCCCTGCACGAGGCATTGGAGAGGGGAGAGGCCTGGCGCTACGCGATCAAGACCGGGATCGGCTACATGAGCCGCGCTGATCGGGCGAAGACGGAAGCGTTGTTCAAGGAACTCGGTGTCGATCCATTCAAGGAAGATAGGTAAGGGCGGCTATTTCACAGATTTAGCAGCTTGTTTCTGACCAAGTACTCGCGCCGATGCCGATCCTTTGGATCGCGGCGCGATTCCCATGGTGACGTCGAAGAATTCCCAATACAGAACTTCGGAATCTGAGATCATGGCCTTCAGGTCGGCCACGGTTATACCGTTCAATAGCCAGCCCGAGCAGTCCTTATGATGATCAGCGAGTTAGATGAACCTACATCACGAAGTGCGCAACCGGGCTTTGTGGCTTCTTCGTCCAGCGTGCTGATCCGATTGCGATGACCGCAAATGCACAATGTATCGATCGGCACTCTTTTGCGTTTTTGCGTTCAAGCAGAAGGCTACTTCGTAGTCTTGCAGACCTTCAACGGATCCGGCGGTAGGGCTGATTCCGTTGGAGCTGATGTCGACATCGAGTGCAGCGACAAGGCGATCGAGAAGGTCAACTCGGAGCGCTATTTCTCCGAGATGTTCGAGAGCTATCGACTCTTTTTCGGCTTCGACGAGATCAGGCCTTCGCGTTGCATTTGCTTGCGAGCATTCTTGCGCTGGCGGCTCACCGCCTCGGCTTTCTCGCGCGCCCTCTTAACCGAGGGCTTTTCAAAAGCCTCGCGCATTCGCATTTCACGGAAAATGCCCTCGCGCTGGAGTTTCTTCTTCAGGACGCGGAGCGCCTGATCGACATTGTTATCGCGTACTAGAACCTGCATTAGCCGCTCGTAGGTTGGAAAAGGTCGCTCAACTTACAAGTTTTCGAGCGGATTCCAAGTTCACAGTTCGCAGAAATTCGAGCTTTCTAAAATGTAAAGCGAGGCGACGCTGAAACCGGTCAGGTGCGAAATTCTGGTCATCGAACGATACCTCGAGCGGAAGGCTTTCACGCCACCACAATTGGGACTTTGGTCGGCGATGCCTTGACCCGGTTGCACAGATCGATGACGTCCTGGTTGATCATGCGCACGCAACCGGAAGACGCCCGAGTGCCGATGGTCCACCATTCCGGTGAACCGTGCACGCGATAGCCAGTGTCGTGGCCGTCCTTGTACATATAGTGTGCGCGGGCGCCGAGCGGGTTGTCGAGGCCACCCGGCTGACCGCCCGACCATTTCACCAGCTCCGGCTTGCGCGCGATCATCTCTTTGGGCGGGCTCCAGGTCGGCCACTGCTTTGTGTACTGGATTTCTGCGCGGCCCTTCCATTCGAAGCCGGCCTTACCGATGCCGACGCCGTAGCGGATCGCTTCGCCGCCTTCTTGCACCCAATAGAGATGCCGCTCGTTGAGCCGCACCACAATCGTGCCCGGTCGACATGTGGTCAACACCCAGGGGCGACATACGACCGGACGGCTCGAGCGGTCCCAGCGATGGGAGTTCGAGCGCCTGCGAGCAGTCGGAGGCACCAAGCAGGGTCATGACACCGAGACCCGAAAGCACGGCGCGGCGAGAGACGACATAGCCGGACTCCGAAATGGTTGCGTCGGAGGACAGCTTCTAATCTTGCGGTTTACGCATGCGCTCTTTACCCCAAACGAACGGTCGGAATCATGCCTCCGGCTGGGAGCATTTTCACAATCAATGGCTGAGAAGTTTACCGAGTTCGACGTGGCCGATCTGCTCACCAGTGAAGAAGCCATTGAGGCGTTTCTCGCCGAGGCAATGGAAACGGGTGACGCCAAACATATCGCGGCCGCGCTCGGTGCTGTCGCGCGCGCCAAGGGGATGACCAAGATCGCCCGCAAGACCGGTCTGGCCCGCGAGCACCTGTATCGCTCCCTCAGCGAGAACGGGAATCCGACGCTCGAAACCACGCTCGCCGTGCTCAAAGCCTTTGGTTTTCACCTGACGCCGAAACATGATGTGGCCGCCTGATGCGTCAGAGCGGGCGCAGTCCGCAGCAGGCTCTTTGTTGCTTTCTGAACGTTCACAACCCATCTCAACAGTCCTGATCCATCAGGAAAATCGGGATTGCTTGACCGATGAAAAAGCAACACTTCCGAAACCGCCCAGATGTTCCATAATGTATATTATGTGATCTTTGTGTGTAGTGGGGTACATTCTATTTTCAAGTGCGACATGCCAATGATTTCAATGGCTTCCCCTTGGAGATTTTGGAATGTCACGACGCTATTCGCAGCTGAATCTGGCCGATCGACGCCGCCTCTTCCACTTTGTCGAACGCAAACTGCCGATCAAAGAAATGGCGCGCCAACTCGGTCGTCATCGATCGACGATCTATCGTGAGATCAGACGCAACACCTTCCACGATCGCGAGCTGCCCGATTATAACGGCTACTTCCCAACGGTTGCTGACGACATCCGCAAAGAGCGGCGGCAGCGTTTGAGGAAGCTTGTGCGGCACCCGCAATTGCGCGAACTGGTGATCGAGCAGCTGAAGGCGCTTTGGTCCCCTGAACAGATCGCCGGTCGTCTGCTCGCCGATGGCGTGAGCGCCGTGCGTGTCTGCACCGAGACGATCTATCGCTTTATCTACGGCAAGGAAGATCAGGCGCTGGAGCTCTATCAGCATCTGCCGGAAGGCCGCCGCAAACGCCGCCCCCGCGGCTCGAGGAAACCCCGCGACGGCGGCTTTCCTGCTGCCTGCAGGATATCGCAACGTCCTGATTTCATTGGTGATCGTTCGCAGTTCGGCCATTGGGAGGGCGACTTGCTGATCTTCCAACGTGACTTGGGCAACGCCAACGTCACGTCCTTGGTTGAGCGCAAGAGCCGCTACACCGTGATGATAAAAAACCAGAGCCGGCACTCACGACCGATCATGGACAAGATCATCGAAACGTTCTCTCCCTTGCCAGCCTTTGCGCGGCAGAGCTTCACCTTTGATCGCGGCACGGAGTTCGCCGCTTTTAGGGCTTTGGAAGATGGCATTGGCGCGCGCAGCTGGTTCTGCGACCCCAGTGCGCCGTGGCAGAAAGGTGCGGTGGAAAACGCCAACAAGCGCATCCGCCGCTTCATGCCCAGCGATACCGATCTATCCGCTGTCAGCCAACAACAGCTCGTCGCTCTCGTCCATCATCTGAACGCGCTGCCACGCAAGTGCCTGGGTTACCGCACGCCCGCCGAGGTCTTCATGGCGCATTTGCGCGACTGCGCGTGATGCCCTACCCTTCACACGGCAATGTTGCACTTGGATTAGATTCCCCACGGCAGTTTAGAGATGCGACACTCTCGCCTCTCGACGCGCTGGTCAATGTCAACGTTGGGAGCAAGGATGACGACCTTCCGCCTGGTGGAGACCATGAGCGTTCGGAGTCGTGATGTCCTGTTTGATCACCATGTCGCAGAAAGAATTGCATCGCCTCGAAGTCATTCAGAAGATCAATGATCGACGCCTAAGCGTTGTCCAGGCAGCCGAACTGCTCGGGCTCAGCCGAAGTCAGGTGCACAGGCTGCTGCAGGCTTATGACCGGTCCGGTGCGGCCGGTCTGGTTTCAAAGAAGCGAGGTCGGCCGAGTAACCGGCGTCACAGCGAGGAGTTTCGCAATGCGGCACTGGACCTGATCCGTGAACGCTATCTGGATTTCGGTCCGACGCTGGCGCGCGAGAAGCTCATCGAGCTGCACCGGATTTCCTTATCCTCCCATTCATCCGACATGGAACTTCGCATCGGAATGCGAGCAAGTTCTCACCCGGATGAGATTTCAACTGGGGTACGATCCAGGCGCAGAGAATCTCTACAAAAAGCCATCGATAATGATGGATTACTTCTTGGACAATTTTCGCGGGCAACTAGCCGGCGACATTGCTAAAGCGACGCGAATTATCCTCATTCGGGTGATCGATGGCGTGGGCCCCTCTCATTCCGGCCGCGGCGGTCGATCCGCCGTGGTTGGACCAGACGCCGTGCTCGTCTGACCGATCAGGCCGCCGCCCGTAGATCAAAATTCGCGTGGATCACTTCGTAAGGGACGCAAATCTTGCCATCCTCGGTGTGTTCAACGATGCCCCAGTCCACGAGCACTGAAACATCTTCGTGCACCCGTTTGACGTCGCGGTCGATCGATCGGGCCAAGCCGCGAATGCTCGATGAGCCGATTTTCTGTAGGTGTTCGATCAGCTCCCATCGCTTCGGACTAATGATGGTGAAGAGTTGGGCAGGCGAGGAAAAGGTAAACACCGCAACCGGCTCCGATCGTTCGCCTGTACGCATTGCGCGCGATGCTCGATCGAACGCCTCGCTGAACACGGCCTCACTGTCTGCTCTGATCTGTATTAGCGCTTCTCTCATGGTTACTGCCTCCTCTTGATTATCTCCTTCCGAAAATCGGACAGGAGGGCGTCGGGCGTCGTGAACGTGTAAGGATGTTCGTCGCCGTCGAGATGGCAATGGTCGCCCTTACCGCGCTCGTTGTCGAAACCGACGATTCGACGTCCATCCTTGCCGTAATACAGCCGATATTTGGCGGCTTCGGTTTCTTCCTCGATGCGGTCGATTTACCGTCCCATCGAACTGGTTCACCCGCCCCCTCCCTTCCCTTGCAACCCGGCCCAGCCGGTCCGGTCGGGGCTTGCCTCAGCGCCAGTGAAGATGCCGGGTGCAGTATTTCTAAATGGCTGAAGACGTCCCCAAAGTGACATTTCTACTTTGCGCCGGAACGGACATTTCAACCTGGCCGCCACAATTTGTGTGTGTGTAGCCGGTATAGCCCCCCAACCGGGGTGTAACACAACGAACCTTGGCGACGCCTGAGAACCCCTCAACTGGCGACGCCCTTTGATTGCCTTGAGATCAACTCCAGCCAGTTTTCAACGTGGAGGTTGGGAATGCGCATAAACTCCCCGGTATTGGCCGTAACGAGGACTGCTCCGGCGGCACAGGCGTGAGCAGCGATCAATAGGTCATTTGGACCGATTGGTTTGCCCTTGGCTTCCAGTTCAGTCCGGATGTCGCCGTACTTGGTGTCGGCGGGCAAGTCGAGTGCGAGCACCAGAATGCTTCCGAGAATGGCTTCGATCTGGGCCAGCAGTTTCGGGGATCCCTTCTTGGCGCAGCCATAACGTAGCTCTGCCGCCGTTATGATGCTGACGCAGATTGCCTCCGGTCCGATCTCGGCAATGCGTTCAGCGATCTGCCCTCTCGGGTTCCGGGCCAGCTCCGACACAATATTGGTGTCCAGCATGAAAAGGGTACTCACAGGTCGATTTCCTTGGCGGGCAACAAAGTCTCGTCAATATCAGGGAACTGATCCTCAGGCCCAAGGGGATCCAGACCTGCCAGGACTTCCAGCAGGTTCTTGCGGCGCACCGGCTCTATGATAAGCCGATCCCCGTCACGGTGGATCATCACGCGATCGCCAGGAAGCTCAAAGTCGGCCGGGATGCGAACAGCCTGGCTCCTGTTATTCCGGAAGAGCTTAGCTTCCCTTGCAGGAGGTTCGTTGTGTCTGGTCTGCGGCATGAAACTCTCCTCTTCTGCATATACATCTGCATATACATGTTGGCTAGGAGGATTTCAAGCGAGAGCCGGGTCTGCTCGGTGAGGTCCAGTTTCGGGCAAATGACGATCCGTCGCGAAAGGGACAGTTAGAGGGGACCTGCGCGTTGCCCCTCCTCATCCAAACAGCCTTCGCCCACTTCTCTGCCTTTAAGCACGAGTTGCGTTTGCTCTATGTTGCTCCATGGCAGGAGTTCTCGGGGTGTGGACTGCGGTGTTGACGGATTGGGATGACACATTGGATAAGATTGCGCACATCCGGCGGCGCTTGGCTGATATCGATGCCGAGCGCATGGAACTTGAGCGTGTGCTGGAAGCGCTTGAGCAAAAGCTGGCGGCCGATAGCCGCGCGTCTGACCGATCGTCCTTTGTCGGGGCTGCTGTCAGCAACAACGCGCCATCGGTCGAGAAGATCGAGTTGTTCCGCCGTTTGTTTGCTGGACGCCCTGATGTCTTTCCGGTGCGATGGGAGAACAGGAAAGCAGGCCGCTCAGGGTATTCACCGGCCTGTTCCAACGAGTGGGCGAAGGGGATCTGCGGCAAACCGAAGGTGAAATGCGGAGAATGCCCGCATCAGGCCTTCATCCCACCGACCACCGACATCATCGAAAAGCACCTGCGTGGAGGTGACCTTCGCTCCGGCGACTTTGTCGCCGGAGTGTATCCTTTGCTGCAGGACGAAACCTGCTGGTTTCTGGCCGCGGACTTCGACAAGGAAAGCTGGGCCGACGATGCCAGGGCATTGCTGGACACGTGCCACGCAAAGGGAATTGCCGTCGCCCTGGAGCGGTCGAGATCGGGGAATGGCGGCCATGTCTGGATATTCTTCGCCGAGCCCGTTCCGGCCCGGATCGCCAGGCAGTTTGGCTCCGCCCTGATCACGGAAACGATGGAGCGACGCCCAGAGATCGGGTTCGCGTCCTACGATCGCTTCTTTCCCAATCAGGACACGATGCCTCTTGGGGGCTTCGGCAATCTGATCGCCTTGCCGCTTCAACGAAAGGCACGTGAAGTCGGCAACAGCGTTTTTGTCGACGAGGATCTGCGACCCTACGCTGACCAGTGGGCCTACCTTGCATCTCTGCCGAGATTGTCCGCCGACACGGTCTTCAAGATCGCCGACGAGGCAGAATTGTCGGGTCGGGTCTTGGGTGTTCGCATGCCGATCGACGACGAACACGCCGACGAGCCGTGGAAGATGTTGCCGTCAAGCCACAGCGAGCCACGGCGAATAGAAGCCGCACTACCGCAACGCATCAGCGTCGTGGTCGTCGACCAGGTTTACATCGACAGGACAGAACTACCGCCGGCCCTGATTGCGCAATTTGTTCGCCTAGCAGCGTTCCAGAACCCGGAATTCTATCGCGCGCAGGCCATGCGGCTGCCGACTTTCGGCAAGCCCCGGGTGGTCTCATGCGCAGAGCTTCATCCGCGGCACGTCGCCCTGCCCCGGGGTTGTTTCGACGAGGCGATTGACCTCATCAAGAACCACGGTGCGACCGCCATTTTGGAGGATCACCGCGAAGGTGGAAGGGCTTTACCCTCCCGCGTTTCGTTCCAAGGACAACTGCGACAGCCGCAAGCGAAGGCTTTCGACGCTCTCATTGCTCACGACAACGGTGTGCTCGCGGCAACGACCGCCTTCGGCAAAACCGTTGTCGCCGCAGCGCTCATCGCGCATCGGGCGCGAAACACGCTGATCCTTGTCCACCGACGGCAACTGCTTGATCAATGGGTCACGCGTCTCAGTTCCTTTCTGAACATTGACCCGAAGCAGATCGGCATTATCGGCGGCGGGAAAAGAAGGCCAACGGGCGTCATTGATGTGGCGTTGATCCAGAGCCTTGTCCGCAACGGGGACGTTGCCGATGTTGTCGCCGATTATGGCCTTTTGATTGTCGACGAATGCCATCATCTATCCGCGGCAAGCTTTGAGCTTGTCGCTCGCCGGTCCAAAGCGCGATACGTGGCGGGTCTATCCGCGACCGTCGCTCGGAAGGACGGGCATCATCCCATTATCTTCATGCAATGCGGCCCCGTTCGTCATCGGGTTGATGCAAGAGTTCAAGCTACCGAACGCGGCATCCGCCATCGCGCTCGCGATCGTGCAACGAAGTTTGAATTGCCGCCGTCCCTGGCTTCAGTCGAACACCCTTCCATACCCGCAATCTATGCGGCTTTGGCGCAGGACAGCGGGCGGAACGATCTCATTTTCGATGATGTGCTGAAATCGCTCGAGGCGAAGCGCTCGCCGATCGTCCTGACAGAGCGCAAAGACCACCTCGAGTATCTTCACGAGAAGTTCTCACCCTTCGTGAGAAATCTCGTGGTGCTGCGCGGCGGCATGTCCGCAAAAGACCGTAAGCAAGCCAACATGGCATTGAATGTCCCTGGGGACGCCGAGCGGCTGATCCTTGCAACGGGCCGCTATATAGGCGAAGGCTTCGATGATGCGCGGCTTGACACATTGTTCTTGACGATGCCGATCGCCTGGAAGGGGACCCTGGCACAGTATGTCGGCCGGCTCCATCGCCAGCATGATGACAAGAAAGATGTCTTGGTCGTTGACTATGTCGACAACGCCGTCCCGGTTCTGGTCCGGATGGCTGCGAAACGACGTGCGGGTTATCGGGCGCTGGGCTACATGATCGAGTAGCCGCCTGCCCGCTCTCTGCGGGAAGCGGAGTGCACTTGGCAGGTGGGGCTTATTCTCAAAACGACTCCCGGGCTGTGTTTTTGTAAGCAAAATCGCCTAGGATCCAGACCGGAAGCCGCTACGCCGCAGCGACTTTAGGCGAAGCCCCAGTCGGCTCCCCGGTACTCTTCGTTCTGCTTCGACGCCTACGACGCTCGTGTGTTTGAGATTCAGAAGTGGCGTCCGTTCCGCACATGGCTGCGCTTGCGCGTTATCAGTTTTCATGAAACTCTTTCTTAGGGGTTGATTTTCACGTGCGGATATCAAAATTCATGAATGCGTCGCAGCGGAAGCCATATTCGGACGCTGTAAGCGTTTTTCACGGACGCTGGTTGCCAGAGAAAGCGATCCCTGCGGGATATGCTGCTCTAATCGACGCATATGAGTTGTCAGTTCCACTGCCACGGAGGCTGGCGGCCATTGGTCCCCGCCAATGATTCCGCGGCCATCTCCCGGCCAACAGTAAGCCCTTGCTCAGTTGAAAGCGGGAGAGTGACCTAAAGCTAAAGTTTATTTGGGGTCATCCGCCGCCGACACGGCCGCGACCCTGACCAGTTCCGTCCGAACGGCGGATTGCGTCCGTGTATTACGCAAATTACTCCGCTTGAAACAACAACAACTACAAACGACGTTTCTAGTTTTACTACTTTGCGTCATCTTCAAATATGCAGCCGAAAAGTTGAAAAATCCTGTTTCCACAATAAAGGAATGTCACTCTCCCCGGGCGCACAGTGTGGGTTGACCGCTCTCAGTAGCGAGGCCACACTTGCAACCTGCAGCAAGACAGGAGGAAAAATAATGGCCGAGCCAGACCAATGGCGCCACATGGCAAGCGCGCCGAAGAATGGCAGTCGGATCCTCGTCACGATCCGTCCGTCCGAACAAGGGGCGGCAGAAGTTGACCTCGCATATTGGTCGAATGGCGATCAGTTCGGCGCAGAAGGCTGGCGCGCCTCGGATTCCTCGCCCGGCCGCATCGTCGAATACGCCGAGCCGGAATTGAAGTGCTGGATGCCGATGCCATCGGCCAACCTCACTCGCAGCGCGATGCCCTCCCCTTGGGAAGGCGACGACGACCAGGAACTCGACGGGTCAGGAATTTGAGAACTCGCGCCGGCGCGGCGAGGAACAAGATCCAGTCGAGCTATCCCCAACTGGAGTACCGCTTGCAATTGTAGTCTAGGCTGGCCTCCCTCGTACACGACGGGTTCGAGGTTTAGTTCCGAACACGCATGGCCGTGAAACCTGCCCTGACCTCTTCGGCGAAGAGTTCCGGTTCCTCCCAGGCAGCAAAGTGCCCACCTTTCGGCGCGCGGTTATAGTACACGAGCTGCGGATAGGCTTTTGATAGCCAATTTCGCGGCGGCCGATAGACCTCCCCCGGAAATACGGTCACGGCGACGGGAACTTTGGCGGCGGTAAGCTTGGCTCCTGCCTTGAGGTTTTCCCAGTAGATACGTCCGCTCGATGGGCCAGTATTCGTCAGCCAGTACAAAGTGATGTTGTCGAGAATATCGTCTCGGCTCAAAGTTTGTTCCGGATTGCCGCGTGTGAACACCCAATCCGCGATCTTGTCGTAGAGCCAGGCCGCCAGCCCCACCGGAGAATCCGCAAGCCCGTACCCGACCGTCTCCGGACGCGTGCTGAGGATCGAAGCGTAGCCAAAGCCGCTGTTGAGGAAGTCACGCGCCTCGTCGAAGACCTTCCTCTCTTCGGCTGACAAGCTGTCGGGAGCCGGCCCTCCAGTCTTCAGCGCTTGCGCGGCGTTGGCTGGAAACGTCGTCGCGCGCTCAATCCTGTTGACGTGGATACCGAGCAGCCCTTCCGGCGCCTGACGCGCGAGGGCGTCGCTGATGATGGCGCCCCAGTCGCCCCCTTGCGAGACATAGCGGTTGTAGCCCAGCCGTTTCATCAGCCGGTCCCAGGCCATGGCAATCCGCTGCGCGTCCCAGCCCGTAGAGGTTGGTTTCTGCGAAAATCCGAAGCCGGGGATCGAAGGGATGACAAGATGGAAAGCATCTTCGACCTTGCCGCCATGGGCGGTGGGGTCGGTCAATGGGGCGATCACGTCCAGCAGCTCAAAGACCGAGCCGGGCCAGCCATGAGTCATGATCAATGGAAGTGCGTTTTCATGGCGTGAGCGCACGTGGATGAAATGAATGTCCAGCCCATCGATGTTCGTCAGGAATTGAGGAAACGCGTTAAGCTTTCGTTCCGCCCCGCGCCAATCATAGGCGGACTGCCAATAGGCCACGAGTTCCTGGAGCGTCCGCTGCTCGACGCCCTGGGAACGATCTTTGACGGTCGCACTGTCCGGCCAGCGCGTCGCCGCTAGACGGCGCCTGAGATCCGCGAGAGCCGTCTCGGGAATGGCAGCCCTGAACGGACGGATATCGTCGCTCTTGACCGACGTATTCATGTTGGCGGTCGCGCCGGGCGCAGGCAGCACCGCTGCCGCGACACCGATCGCAGCGCCCGAGAGCAGAAACGAGCGCCGCGTGACCTGACTCTTTCGAGCCTTGTTTTCCAGGTCCATTTGAGAGTTTCCTTTGCAAACACGCACAATCGACTGGGTTTGGACTCGACGCCGGGCCTCACCGGTGGCGGCGAGGTCCCGGGCTATGCTGATTGTCAGACCTCGTCGGGACCAGTGCGGTAGACGAGGAACTTGTTTCCTTCCGGATCGCGAAAATAGGCACAGTAGGGGTCACCGCCATCAGGGCCTCTCGGACCGGGGGCTCCCTCGTCCGAACCGCCTGCTTCCAGGGCCGTCGCATGAGCGAGATCCACCTGCGCTCGCGAGCGGGCCTCGAAGGCGGTCATCGTACCATTGCCGGCAATGGCCGTCCCGCCATTGAACGGCTTGAGCACGCCGAACTCGAGGGCACGGTGCCCGTAGTAGACGGCACGTCCCGGCTGAACGAGCACCCGACCGATACCGAAGACGGCGAGCAGCTTGTCGTAGTAGGCGGCAGCGGCATCGAGGTCGTTCGTGCCGACGGTCGAGTGGCCGGGGAGCGCCCTGGCTTTTTCCGGAATCGCTTTTTGCGAGGAGGACGTAACATCGTTCATTCTGATCTTCCTTTATTTAAGCGGGCGATTTTTCGCCTCGCCGGTTTCACTTGGGATCGCGCCGAAAACGGACGATCCGCGAATGAACGGAAATCTAAGAACGAGACCGGGCGGCCGGCACCCAGCGGAATTGAGAGCCATCCTCTCACGCGGACACTTGGTTCGATCGGGACGGCGAGCGGCCGGACGCCGGATCGCAGGAAGGGCCAACGCCGAGACGAGATCCCTCGTCTGCGTTTGATGGAAACCTCTCGCATGGGAATGGGCGGCCTGCGACCGCGGGGCCTTTGCTCAATTCAAGAGGGTTCCTCTCAAAAACACCATCTGCCAGCGACCCGTTGGATATCGGATCTTCTCATCAGATTTGGATTTGACCAGGAGGACGCCTGACATGGTTATCCCATCGCTGAAGAACTTCGTGGCCGCCGCTTCCGTGGCAATGGCATCGGCGGCATCAGCATCGGCTGGCACAGCCATCCCGGTAACCGGCCCGAAGATCGACTTCATCAAGATCGACGAGACCATCACGCTGCGGCGCATGGTTACCCGTCCGGCCTCTCCCAGGGGCACGGTTCTCTTCCTGCACGGCTTCCCCGAAACGCTCGCCGTCTGGAAAGAGATCGCGACGACACTCGGCACGGACTACGAGGTCCACGCTTTCGATTGGCCCGGATATGGCCAGTCGTCACGCCCCTCGCCGTCACAGTTCTCCTATTCGCCGAGGGACTACGCCAAGATACTCAAGGCCTATATTGAGAACACGGGCATCGACCGATCGAATCTGGTCATCTACGCCTCGGATATCGGCGGCCTGCCCGCACTGCTGTTGGCCCTCGACGAACCAACCGTGTCAAGGACGATCATCGTCGGCGACTTCGCGCCGTTCAACCGGCCGCAATACATGTATGAGAGCCTGCAAAACCTTAAGACAGAGCCGACGGCGACGCCGACGCGTGCCTACATGAACAAGACCAGCGACGAAATCTTAGCAAACGTCCATCGCCGCGGCCTTACACCCGACGCCCAGTACGAACTGCCGCCTGAGGTACAAGCGGATATGAAGAATTCCTGGCTGCGCGATGGCATAACGAGCGCCGACGCCTTCGCCTTTTACTATTCCAATTTCACGCGCGACGAGGACTATCTCGAAGCCAACCTCGGCAGGCTCACGACTCCGATCAAAGTGATCTGGGGCGAAAAAGACATCTACATCAAGCCGGAGATGGGCAAGGAGTTCGCCGAGAGTACCAATTCGGAGTTCGACATAGTGAAAGGTATAGGCCATTTCCCGCACCTGCAGGATACAGCCACCACTGTCGAAAAGGTTAGGGCTGCCTTTGCCAATTAGGCCTGCGGCGCCTCGCCTCTTCTGCAGGCAGCGCGAAGGCGAGGCAGCGCCCAGTCGACGAAGGACCGCACCTTCAGCGTCAACTGACCCTGTCCAGAATAGACAATGTGGATCGGCCGCGGCGCCTGGTCGAAAGCCTCCAAAACCGGCACGAGAGCGCCTGAAGCGAGCTCGTCCGGGATTTGATAATCGAACAAACGGGCGATGCCGGCTCCGCCAACCGCCGCAGCCACGCAATTGGCCGCAGTGTTAACCTCGAGACGGTTGCGTGGAATTGCCTCCACCTCGTGACCATCGACATCGAATGTCCAGAAGAACGTCCTCTTGTTGAAGAGTATTCCTTCATGGTCTGCGAGATCGCTCGGATGTTTCGGCACGCCCCGGCGCTGCAGGTATGTCGGGCTAGCGCAGGTCAGCAGGCGAAACTCCCCAGCCCTCACCGCGTAGAGAGAGCTATCGGCGAGGTCGCCCAACCGGATGGCTATATCGACCTGCTCCTCCACGAGATGCACTGTCCGGTCGAGTGAGAGTAGGTTGAGCGACACCTCCGGATATGTCTCCATGTAGCTAAGCGCGACCGGCATGACGTAGCGTGCGCCGAACTCGACCGGCATGGTGATCGTCAAGATGCCACGAGGGGTCCGGTATTCGCCGGACGCCCGACGTTCGGCCTCCTCGAGGTCCGCCATGATCTTGCGGGCTGCCTCGACATATTCCCTGCCCGCATCGGTGAGCTGAAGATTGCGACTGGTGCGCACGATCAGGCTCGCGCCTAGGTGCCGTTCGAGTTCGGCCACCTTGCGGCTGACGCTGGGCAGTGGCGCATTCAGCTTCCTGCTCCCTGCCGAGATGCTGCCGGCGTCGACGACTGCCAGCAGCATCTTCATTGCTTCGAGACGATCCATCGCATGCCCCCGGCGCTTCCGACGTTGCTTAGCCAGCGTTCGAAGTCTTCGCATGCGGTACGGTACCCGCGCTCCTGCCCTGCGGTTCCGAAGGCGCGCGGACCTCCTGTGCAAGCAGGTTCTCCGCCATGCGCTTGCTCTGCCGGACCGGCTCGCCCGTCCGCGTCATTTGCGCAACGGCGGTCGCCCCCTCGTGCAGCAGGTTGATCGTCTCTGCGACGCATTTCGGTTCCGCGAAACGGGCGGCATGCGCGAGTTCCTCAAAATAGGCGAGAACGAGCCGCTTGTGCATCAAGGCGGCGCGGAAGACCGGATCGACGGCTTCCTTGTGTTCCCCGGCAGCGCTCATGAAAATGCAGCCGCGGAACTGCTTGTCCCGAACCGAGGCCTCCAGAAAATCGAAAGTCGCCAGAAGGCGCTCATAGGGATCGTCCGCACGCTGCTCGACAAAGATCCGCATTTTGGCGCGGGATTCTTCATCTCGCCGCCCAAGGGCAGCGAGGATAAGCTCCTCCTTGGTTTCGAAGTGCCGATAGAGCGTCGTCTTGGCCACCCCAGCCTCGGCGATGAGAAGATCGATGCCGGTCGCTTGGTAGCCGTGCAGGTTAAACAGGCGCAGGGCGGTATCGAGCAGATGACCGCGGATCTCTGAACGGCGCATGTTAGCCTCAAAAAAACAAAACAGATTTGTATCATTTTATCGTGCTGTCTGGGAAATGCAAGCGAGGCCTGCGGTTCGAAAAGGCGGCGCGCGCTCGCACTCGCGAGTAGTTCCCATTGAACGACGGCGACCACAAAATTCCAGAGCCGGATTGTCAAACGATACAGATCGGTATATTAATCACTCAACGATACAGATCTGTATCGCATACCAGGGCCAGTCGGGAGAATTGCCCGACGCCACCAACCAGGAGAAGACAATGCTTCGTGATCTCGCACACCGCGGCGCGGCGCGTCCGCGTGTCCACGCTCGTTCCGCCACCTTAGCGCTCGACCTGATCGACAGCCACGGTCAAGCCGTCACTGCCGCTGGCCTCTATGGCTCCCTCGCCGTGATCTACGGCTGGTTCGGCGGCATGAAGTTTACCCGTTATGAAGCGGAGGGCCTGGTCAGCCTGGTCAGCAACAATCCCTTGCTGAGTTGGACCTATTCGCTGTTCAGCGTGGAGGGTTTCTCGAACCTCCTCGGTTTCCTCGAACTCAGCATTGCCGTCCTCATTGTGGCCCGGTTGATAAAGCCGATCTACTCGCTCGTCGGCGGATTGCTTTCGGCTGGACTTTTCGCAACGACACTCAGCTTCATGGCAACGACCCCCGGGGTGTTTGTGCCTGAGCTCGGCTTTCCGGCGATCTCCGTTGCGCCCGGGCAGTTTCTGCTCAAGGACGCCGGGCTCTTCGCCCTCTCTCTCTGGATCGCCGTCGACTCGTTTGCGGCGCTCCGTGCGACACGGGCCTGATTGACGAAAAGGGCGGCCCAAGGGTGTGCCCTCATCCAGCCCAACTGCGACTACACCATCTCCGGCGATCCGCCGGCTGAACAAGAGGAGCGCCTCATGATCATGCACTATCTTATATCGAGGATCCGCGCGCATCAGCGCTACCGCCAGACCGCTCTGGAACTCGGGCGATACAGCGACCACCAGCTCGACGACATCGGCATCTACCGCTTCGAAATCGACGATATCGCTCGCCGACAGTTCAACTGGTGACGAAGCCCGGACGCGTGGGCCGGCGTGCCGAGCACCACCGTCGCAGCTTCAACGCCGGTTCCAAGCAGCATACCCTATTGGAGACGAGGAATGACTTACAGAAAGACAGACGAAGCGATCCAAAAGCTGACGCCCGAGCAGTTTCGCGTAACGCAGCAGAGCGGGACCGAGCGTCCCTTCACGGGCGAGTACAATGACAACAAGAGGCCGGGGATCTATGTCGATATCGTTTCCGGCGAACCGCTGTTCGCCTCGGCCGACAAGTTCGATTCCGGTTGTGGCTGGCCGAGCTTTACCAAGCCGATCGTGCCTGCCAATGTCGAGGAACTACAGGACCGTTGCCATGGTATGCTCCGCACCGAGGTGCGCTCGAAACATGGCGACAGTCACCTTGGCCATGTTTTTCCCGACGGGCCTAGGGATCGAGGCGGCTTGCGTTACTGCATCAATTCCGCCGCCCTGCGCTTCATTCCCCGCGAGGAAATGGAGGTGGAGGGTTACGGCGCATTCATCAACCAGGTGGAGGATATCTGAATGACCGATAGAGCTGAAAGAGCTGTTTTGGCTGGTGGCTGCTTCTGGGGGATGCAGGATTTGATCCGCAAGCTTCCCGGGGTCATCGCGACGCGGGTGGGCTATACCGGCGGAGATGTGCCCAATGCCACCTACCGCAACCACGGCACCCATGCCGAGGGTATCGAGATCGTTTTCGATCCGGGGACGATCAGCTACAGGCGGATATTGGAAGTTTTCTTCCAGATCCACGATCCGACCACCAAGAACCGGCAGGGCAACGACATCGGCACGTCCTATCGCTCGGCAATCTACTACGTCGACGACGAGCAGAAGCGGGTAGCCGAGGACACCATTGCAGACGTCAACGCTTCAGGCCTGTGGCCGGGTAAGGTCGTGACCGAAGTGGAGCCCGTAGGAGATTTCTGGGAGGCCGAGCCGGAGCACCAGGATTACCTGGAGCGCTATCCCAACGGCTACACTTGCCACTTCCCGCGCCAGAACTGGGTTCTGCCGCAGCGCTCAGCCGCTGAATAACTGGCCTCCGATGTCGGCGTGAATTCGGGCGAGCAGACAGCTTGCCCGAACTTTCCCAAGCCTGAGGCGACACCAGGGGAAGAACCTTTGCGACTGCGTTTATCGCGCAGGCCTCGATATTCTCTGCAAACAGGAAAATTTGAGCGTACGGCCCTCGAAAAGGCGGTCAGGCGCGGCACCGAGCATCACCCAGCCTTCGCAGAGATGCCGCGGCGGCGGCGTTGCGGTGTCCGGGCGGCAAGCCAATCCTTTATGTTGCCCGCGTGTTCCTTGGGCGCCTTTGACGATGCGCGTGCGGCAATGGTCGCCAGCGTATGGCCAGCCATCACTTCTCTCGCCCGCTTTTCGGCCTCGATCATGACCGCGTGAATGGAGCAGACGCCGTCTTCCGCCCAGGCAGGCGTCCGATCGCCGAACAGCGCACACTGGCCACGGATTTCCTTGCATTCGAACAGCGGCTTCCGTCCGTCGATGGCCTCGATAACATCGAGTGCGGTGATGTCGGTGGCGGGGCGGGCAAGCGCAAAACCGCCGCCAATACCTTCTCGGGCGACGACGATGCCGGCCTTCTGGAGCTTAGTGAAAAGCTTCGCAACGAATTCGGTGGAAATCTTCTGCAGCTCGGCGAGATCGCGTGCACTTGCCGGCTGGTCTAACTCCTCCGTCTCGATGAGGAACAGGAGACAGTGGAGAGCGTATTCGACGCCTGCGCTTATGTGAGCCACGGAAACACCAAAACACCGACAAATGCAGTCGGAGATAACATCGAAGCTTCTCCGGCGCAAGTCCTTGGGTGTCTCCGACGCGTTGACAATGCGTTTCCGAAATCGACCGGATTTATCGTTGCTGATTAACTACGACTGCGCTAGTCGTAGTTAAGCGACGACATTGGATCATCGCGAAAACCGTCTCCGCCTCCGGAGACTCCTAACCGAAACGGCAATGCCCGATGGCTGGCCCTGTTTAGCCGATGGCGAAGCCTTGTCTGAGGAAAAGAAATGCGTGAACGAATTCTGATTATCGGCGCTGGATTTGCCGGAATGTGGTCGGCACTCGGCGCCATGCGGCTACTGGACCAGCAGGGAAAGGCCGACGGTTCCGTCGAGGTTGCCGTGATCGCACCTCAACCCGAGCTGCACATTCGCCCCCGTCTTTACGAAAAGCACGCGGCGAAGATGAAGGCGTCCCTCACCGAGATCTTCGCCAATGTCGGCGTGCGTTTCATCAAGGGCTACGCGACGTCCATCTCGGCAGCGGACAACGCCGTTACCTACGCGGATAAGGATGGCCACGAGCAGACGATCGGCTACAGCAAGCTTGTTCTTGCCACCGGCAGCGTCCTGTTTCGACCGGATATCCCGGGGCTTGCCCACGCCTTCAATGTCGACCAGCTTGCCGATGCGGCGGAGTTGGAGGAACACATCGCCAAATTGGGTCGTCTGCCGGAAACCCCTGCACGCAACACCGTGATCGTCGCCGGCGGCGGCTTCACCGGCATCGAAACGGCCGCCGAATTGCCACATCGCCTTCGCGCCGCACTTGGAGACAACGCGGATGTTCGCGTCGTGATCGTCGAGCGTGGCAATGCAATCGGACCGGATCTCGGCCCCGGCCCGCGTCCAGTCATCGAGCGGGCGCTTTCGGAACTCGGCGTCGAGACGCGCTTGTGTTCCCCGATCGTTGCCATCGACCAAAACGGCGTCACCCTGGCATCCGGTGAACGCATCGACGCAGCAACGGTCATCTGGACGGCTGGCGCTCGCGCCAACCCGATCACCAGCCAGATCGATGCGGACAAAGATTCTTTTGGACGCCTCCATGTCGATCGGAACCTGAAGGTCATCGGTCACGCAAACGTCTTCGCAACCGGCGACGTCGCCTGCGCGGCAACCGATGAGATAGGCAACCGTACGATGATGAGCTGCCAACATGCTCAAAACCTCGGGCGCTCCGCTGGACACAACGTCGCGGCAGATCTGCTCGGAACGGATCCGATCGCCTACAGCCAAGAAAAGTACGTGACGTGCCTCGACCTCGGCCCGTGGGGCGCCGTTTACACGGAAGGCTGGGACCGCCAGGTCAAGCTCTCGGGTGACGAAGCCAAAAGGCTGAAAACCAAGATCAACACCGAATGGATCTATCCGCCGAGTGCCGAACGCGCAGCAGCGCTTGCGGCTGCCGACCCTCTTCGCATCGTGGTCGCCTGATCGTGGGAGCGGCCAAGAGGTCCGCCTACGAAGCGACGACCACTTGGCAGCCAGCGCACCGATCAAGCCGCGCCGGCTGCCACAAGCGAGCCCGCTCCTTTGTCCTCTCTGGAAGGCGGTGGGCTCGCTTTCCCACAAGACGTCATGAAAGGAGAATGTCGTCATGAATGCAAGGTTCATCGTGGGTGCAGCCTACGCAGCCACCGCCATAGCCACCGCCATGCCAGTCGCAGCACATGGCCCCACCGAAACGGTCACGCCGCATTTCGAAAAGGCGATACCCAACATTCCGGGCAAGACGATGAAAGTGGTGATCGTCGACTACCCACCGGGCGGAGCCTCCGTCCCGCACAGTCACGCGGACTCGTCGTTCATCTTTGCCCACGTCCTCTCTGGAGAAATCGAATCGAAGGTCAATGACGGTGCGGCCGAGACCTATCGCGCCGGCGAGAGTTGGTACGAACCGCCGGCGTCCAAGCACCTCGTCAGCCGCAACGTCAGCAAGACCAAGCCCGCAAGGCTCCTCGCGGTCTTCGTCCTTGATAGCGGCGAGAAGACCCTGACCACCCCCATCGAGTAAACCCGACTTAAGGAACCGAACAAATGAGCAAGCGTCTCGACTACAACCAAATCGCTCCGGCTGGCGCCAAGGCCCTTGGAGGTGTATACGGCTACGTCCTCCAGAGTGGCCTGCCACAGGTGCTGGTCGAACTGGTCTATCTGCGCATCTCGCAGATCAACAACTGTGCCTACTGCCTCGACATGCACACGCGCGACCTTTTGAAGAAGGGCCAACAGATCGAGAAGATCGCATTGGTGCAGGCGTGGAAGGAGGCAGGCAACCTCTTCGATGAACGTGAGAGAGCAGGCCTTGCCTGGGCCGAAACGGTCACGCGGGTCGCCGAGACGGGTGTGCCGGACGAAGCCTATGAAGCGGCACGTGCCGAATTCACCGAGCGTGAACTCACTGACCTGACGATCGCGATCAGCCTGATGAACGCCTATAACCGAATGGCGATCAGTTTCCGCAATACGCCACAGGCTGCGATTGAAAAATAGCTTACGCCGCATTTGCGGGGCGCGCGGTCGCCCCGCGCCCCGCAAAGTCTCCAGGTCGCTGCCGGCCTCCACGATGTCGTCCAGGATGTTCCGCACGCAGTGTTTATGAGATTATTGCAGGCGTCAACGACGTCCTCACACTGGAACATCCCTGCCCTTGTCCAGCGCGACTGCTGAAAAGCTGTGCAGAGGTACCAGCCCCGCGACATTTAGGCTTCGCGTTTTGTGCCTTGATGTTCGATAGGGATCCCCCCCGAAAGCGCCCGCTGCCCCTGCTTCACGATGGTCTCGAGAAACTCGCAGACGACGCGGATGCGTTTCGCGCCGCGAACCCCTTCATGGACGATCAGCCAGATAGGCTCTTCCTGCCGGCAAAGGTCCGGCTTGACCCGGACTAGCCCTTCCTCCTTGTCCGCGAGAATGCACGGCAGCACGCCCATGCCGTTGCCCGCCTTCATCGCGAACAGCTGCGCTTGCATGGAATCGACCGTCAAATTGGTGACACCGCTATCGACCCATGAGCGCAACGTCGTGGGAAGAGAGAGAAACGACAAGGGGTCGCCCCAGGTGATGAGCCGATGGCCGGTGATGGGCAACTGATCTTCCCGAACGGGATAGCGCTTCAGATAATCACTCGACGCGTAAAGACCGAATGCGATCATACCGATCCGGCGTACCACGTAATTGCCCTGTTCAGGACGGCAGAGCCGAAGGCCGATATCCGTTTCCCTTTGCGGAAGTTGGGCGAAGGATGCGGCGTTGACCACAACTCCCAACGAGAGGTCGGGATAGGCATCCTGCAGCGCCGGCAGGCTTGGCATCAGGAGATGATGGGCAAGCGCATCGACGGTGATAACTCTCACCGTTCCCGAGACGCTACCATCCTGCCCGCAAAAACTGCCCTCCAGCTCGTGCATTGCGGTTTCAATCGCCGTCGCCTTTTCAACCATGGCGCGGCCCGCATCCGTCAGTTCATAGCCTTCTGGTCTGCGTTCGAACAGTCGCGTTTTCAATGCGAATTCCAGGGTCTCTATTCGTCGCGCGACCGTGGAAGCACTGGCCTTCACCTCACGCGCAGCGCCGGTGAGGCCGCCCTGGCGTGTCACTGCGAGGAAGTAGCGGACATCGTTCCAGTTCATGTTTCTATTTTTCGAAAACCCTCTTGCGAACTTAGGCGTCGAACGGGCCGAAGGGAAGGTCTATCCCTTTAAGCATCGTAGAAACGGAGCTGGGCAATGAGAAATCGGCAAAGCTCATTCAAACGCTCGAGGCTGTGCTCATGATGAACAGGCAATTTTCGGTCGGCGTATTCGCGGCGCTCTTTGCAGCGTTTGCCTTCTCCCTCAATTTTATCGTGCCATTCATTATCGGTGACTACTCCACCTTCGATTTCGCCATGATCCGGCACGTCGTCTCGGCGTTGGTTGGTCTTGTCATTTTGTTTTCGAGACGAGAGACGGCTCTACGCCATTTGACGTTCCGCAACGCCATGGCGGCAACGGGATTGGCCTTCATCGGCTACGTCGGCTACTTTCTGACGGTGACGGGAGCTGCAATCTTCAGTGGACCGGTCATTGCGCCGGCCTTCCTTGGCCTGGTGCCGATCGTGCTGGCGATCATTGGAAACCGGCGTCAGCAGTCGCTCCCGTGGCGCTTCTTGATGACGCCGCTCGCACTTGTGGTGATGGGTCTCATTCTGGTCAACGGCTCGGCATTCACAACTGACAGCCTCACTTCCGTTCGGTCGCTTTGGATTGGTATTCCGCTTGCTCTTGCGGCGGTTGGACTATGGGTGTGGTTTGCGATCGCCAATCAGGCGGCGCTCGCAATTCGCCCTGACATGCCCTCAGGTACGTGGTCTGCGCTCATCCTGATCGGCGGTGGTGTGCAGATGCTCGCATTCTACCCGGTTGGTGCAGCGATGGGCCTCTTTCAGCTTCCGGAACTCGGTTTCGGCTGGGAAGCGGCCGGCTCCCTATATTTGTGGGGGACCTCGCTCGCCCTGATGGCGACAGTGTGCGGGGTGTGGGCGTGGAATGTCGCTTCGCGTGCCCTGCCCGTCGCGCTCGCGGCGCAACTGATCGTCTCGGAGACCGCCTTCGGCGTGATCGGTGGGCTCGTTGTCCATGCGCGATGGCCCACAATGATGGAGGCCACCGGCGTTGTCGTACTGATCGCTGGCGTCGTTCTAGCCATCCGTGTGTTCTATGGCCAACAGGTCGATATGAACGAGGCTATTCCGCAGCCATCCTGAGGTTCGTGGCGATCGAAGGCGCTAGCCGCGCTCGGCAAGATCGTCATTGATGCCGGGCCGGAAGACTTCGACGGCCTCGACGCGAACCCGATCACAGTTTCGGCGTCAGACCATCCAGCAGGAAATCGAGGCCCTTCCTGAAGGTGCCGTCCCAGTCGTTTTCCAACAAGAGACGGGAGCGTTCGATCGTCGGGTAGCGTTCACTGAGATGCGTAAGGCGCTGCTGCGCCGCTGCCTTGTCCTCATCCGACAGGTCGAAGCTTGCCCGTGTGACGGTGGCGCCCAGGACATGATTCCAAAGCGACCAGATCGCAACGTTGAGATCCGCATCGGCGACACCGGCACGCGATAAGCTGCTGCCCAGCAGTTCCAAGCGACGCAGCATGTTGGCGCCGAGCGCACGGCTCGGCAGCAGCGAAGCCGACCAAGGATGACGCAGCATGCAGACGCGCCAGTCTTCGAGCATATGGACGACTTCTGCGCGCCATTCTCCGAGTTCACCCGTTTGCGAAAAGCCGCGGTATTTGAGCACAGCGTCGAGTGCGAGATCAAAAACATCCTCTTTGGTGTCGATGTGCCAATAGAGGCTCATCACCCCTGAGCCGAGACGATCAGCCAGCCGTCGCATCGTCAATCCGTCAACACCTTGAGCGTCCAGCAGTTCGATAGCGGTCGCTATGATACGTTCGAGGGAGAGCGAACCGTCGCCGCGCGGTTCCCGGCTGGATTGGCGACTCCCACTTTTCCGTTGTGATCGTTTAGTCCGGGCGCCGCTGCTTTTGGCCACCATTCCGTCTTCCTTTTCATTCGCCCCCCCGAATTTGGCCGGAAACACAGTGAATGTCGACCTCACCCATTGACTCGTACAATGTACGATGCAAAAAAATCGTACATTGTACGAGTCAATCATCGACGATTGGTCTCAAGGTTCACATTATGCCGGCGCGAGGCCCGTGCTCATGGCGTTCGGAGCGAGAAAATCATGTCACGCACAGTCAAACATGTGCTTACCGGAGGGCTAGTCATCATGAACATTGGAGTTCCCAGTGCGGCAACAGCCAACGAGGGCAATCTCGAGCTGACCATTGTCAATCCCAAGACGCTCTACGACCCGACGCCGAATGGCTACAGCACCGCGGTGGTCACGCCCCCTGGTGCGCGGGTGGCCTACATCTCCGGACAGGGGGGGCAAGACAGCTCGGGAGCCTTGTCGCCCGACTTCGCCGTTCAGGTTAAGCAGGCCTATGCGAATTTGCGCGCTGCCCTCGACGCACTCGGCGCCCGGCCAGACCAGGTTGCCAAGCTCACAATCTTCGTGGTCGACCACGATATGTCCAAGCTTGGGGTGTTGACCGAGAACGTCAGGGAAATGTTTGGGACCGCGCTGCCGGCACAAACGTTGGTTCCCGTTCCGAACCTCGCAGTCGACCCCATGCTGTTCGAGGTCGAAGCCGTCGTCGTTCTGCAATAGTATTGCTCGGACTGGCCCGCGAGGATGTCGATAGAGGGCGGCGGCGGTGGGGCGTAAATACAAGCCGCCACCCGCGGCCTTTCTGCCCCCTGCCCTTCGCGGTTACGACGGCGCCGCCGATCTCAGTTTGCCACCCTTCGGAGCCGGGCAATCAGCCAGGCGCCATAGCTTTCGACTGAAACTTGCGGTCGGCAAACCTTGCGGCTGCGTCATGGCAAAGCCTGCGGCTGCCGACCGACAGAACCGAGTCTGTTCCTGGAACGTCGAGATCGTTGGAACATGCTTGCGTGGCAGACTTTGGCTGCGCCCATCGATCGGCGCATCGCATTTTTCTCGACTCCTAACCCCATTTACGCACCTATCTAATCCTTGACGGACGCGTGCATTGTGGGACGCTATTGCTTTAGGTTGTAGTGCGTAGGGGCATTCAATGAAGCTCGCAAAGACCAAGAGAAAACATCCCGGAAAGATGCACAAGGCAGTTGGGCTCGTCGGCCGCTATGACGATGGCCTCGTCGGCGGCGGGCGCGTCACCCCCGGTTTTTCCTATCGGGGAAAATGGCTCAGCGAAGGATGCCCGGGCACCTTCGAGACCTGGCTCGTCAACAAAGGTATCATGCCCAAGGTGTAACAAGGCGCCCCGGCCGGCATTTCAGTGGACCGCGCACTGACGGCAGTGCTCCGTCCACACCGAGAGGCCGTCGTTCACCTGCGCTCGCGCGGACCGCCACGGGAGTCGATACCGCATCGCCATCCGGCAACAAGCTTCGTTGCGGAGCCTTGGCGCCGGACCAAGCCTTTCCGGCGCCTCTCCAAGACGGGAACTTGCGTTGGATCGCCCAGATATCCGACTTCGAACTCTCCATCTCATAGGGCGACAAGCAGCGAGGCAGCGGCGGACGCGCTTGGATCGCCGTCCGCAGTAAACACGCTGCACAGTGATAGCTTGCCGCCACGGGACTTCTCGCATCCGGCCATTCTGGAGCGGCCTTCAGGGATGTCACACGTTGCAGGAACCTGCATGATGCGACCGATGCAACTTTCGCGGATTACGCAGAATCCGCCAAAACGAAAAGTTTTGCATCTCTAATATTTCCAATGCTATGGTCCAACCGTTTGCCCCTCCCATGGGTATGAATCCGTTGCCGGTTGGAGGAGGCATAATCCGGGGGCACAAGCATGCCGTTTCACCTGCCTCGCCTGCCGTTACTCGCGAACCTGGATGGTTATCGGGTGAGTTGGCTGCGCAGCGATATTTCCGCTGGACTTGCGATTGCCGCCGTTGGCCTGCCAAGCGCCATCGCCTATCCCGCCATAGCCGGACTGCCTGCCGAAACGGGTCTCTACGCCAGCATAACGCCGCTCATCGCCTATGCGCTCTTCGGTCCATCGCGCCAACTCATCGTGGGACCGGATGCTGCGACGATGACCGTGCTGGCAGCGGTTCTGACAGCGGTATTCGCGTCCCCCGGCGCGACGGTCGACCGCGTGACGGCGGCCGCGCTGCTGGCGCTGATCGTCGGCATCCTGTGCCTGCTTGCGCGCCTGATACGGCTCGGGGTGCTCGCGACCTTTCTGTCACGCCCGATCCTGACCGGCTTCTTCGCCGGCATCTCGCTGTCGATCCTGGTCGGGCAGATCAAGCGCTTTACCGGCGTCGATATCGAGTCCGAAGGACTCATATCGCCCGTGCTCGAGCTCCTGCGACAAGTCGGTTCGATCCATTGGCCGACCTTGGCCTTCGCCCTGGCCTGTTTTGCACTTCTGCAAGTGGCCCGCATCTATCGCTCACCCATACCGGGCCCGGTAATCGTCGTTTTCGTGGCCGTGCTGCTTTCCTTTCTCTTCGACTTCGAAGGGCGCGGCATGGCGATCGTCGGCAACATCCCGCAAGGGCTGCCATCGCTCGTGCTGCCGCGCATCGACAACCTGCCGATCGACGCCTTGCTTACCGGCGGGGCGGCGATTTTCCTCGTCAGTTTCGGCTCCGGTGTCATCGCCGCCCGTAGCTTCGCTACGATCGGCGGCTACCGTGTCGACCCGAACCGCGAACTGACGGGTTTCGGAGCGGCAAACTTCGCGGCCGGACTGTTCGGAACGTTTCCGGTGACGGCCTCGGATTCCCGCACCGCCGTGAACTTCGCCGTCGGCGGTCGTTCGCAAATCGCCAGCCTCGTCGCGGCCGCTACCCTCATGGCGGTGCTCCTGTTCCTCGGCAACGTTCTGCGCATCCTGCCGATCGCCGCTCTGGGCGCGATACTCGCGGCAACGGCTCTCAGCCTGATCGATATCGAGGGCCTCAGACGGATATGGCGCATCAACCGGATCGAATTCGTTTTTGCGCTGATCGCCTTATGGGGACCAATCGGCCTCGGTGTGTTGAATGGCGTGGTCATCGCCATTGCTGCGACCCTGATCTATCTCCTGCTGCAGACCATGTATCCGCACGACGCCCTGCTCGGCAGAATCCCTGGTCGGGATGGCTTCTACAAGCTGCATCGCGCGCCGGATGCACGGTCGGTGCCGGGCTTCGGTGCCTGCATGATCCAGGACAGCCTGCTTTTCTACAACGCGGACTATGTGCGAGCGCGCCTGACCGCCATAGCCGAAGAATTGCCGCCGCCCGCCCATTGGCTCGTCATCGATGCCAGTGCGATCCCCCAGATCGACAGCACCGCCGCCGAGATGCTCGGGGATCTTGCTGATGAGTTGAAGGCGGGGGGCATCGCACTCGGTCTGGCGGAGCTGCACACGGATGCGCGCGCCCTGCTCGACCGGGCCGGCATCATCGAAAGAATCGGGCCGAACATGATCTTCGAGGGCATGGAGGATGCACTCGACGCTTACGAGGCCCGGTATGGCGAAAGCCAGGCGCCGGAAGGGGAAATCGCTGCGAACTCCAACGCCATGGGAACAGCACATAGCTTCGAAACGGGAGAGAAAGATGGGAAAACACGAAGGCAAGAAAAAGAATAAGAACAAGAACGACGCCGACAAGGTTGCCGAAGCAGCAGCGCCAGAGGAGCGGTCGTCCGGCGGCTACGCCAAGGAGCTTGCCCGACTGCAGGAAGAGGTTGCGCACCTGCAGGCCTGGGTGAAGAAGACCGGCGCTCGCATCGTCATCGTCTTCGAGGGACGCGATGCCGCTGGCAAGGGCGGCGTGATCAGGCGGCTGACCGAACGCGTCAGCCCCCGCGTCTTCAGGGTCGTCGCCCTGCCCGCGCCCACCGACCGGGAAAAATCTCAGATCTACATGCAGCGTTACATCCAGCATTTGCCGGCTGCCGGCGAGGTCGTGATCTTCGATCGCTCCTGGTACAACCGCCCGGGCGTGGAGCGCGTCATGGGTTTCTGCTCGGAAGACAGCGCGCGACGCTTCCTCGAACTCGCACCGCGCTTCGAAGCGGCAATGGTCGAAAGCGGCATCGTCCTGCTCAAATACTTCCTCGATGTCAGCGAGAAGGAGCAGGAGCGCCGGTTCCGCCAGCGCATCGTCGATCCGTTGCGCCAATGGAAGCTCAGCCCCATGGACGTCGAGTCCTATCGGCGCTGGTGGGACTATACTCGGGCCTATAACGAGATGATCCGCATGACGGATACGGAGTATGCCCCCTGGTGGATCGTACCGTCAGACGACAAGAAGCGGGCGCGCATCAATTGCATCTCGCACATGCTCGCCTCGATCCCCTACGAACGTGTGAAGTTTATCGAACCGGACCTCGGCAAGCGCCAGAAGCGGCCGAACGACTTCGCGGACGATGATCACATTCGCAGGACGGTACCTGACGTTTTCTAGGACTGGGAAGCCCGCGTCTTGCGGCGCGGGCTTCCGAAGGTTGAATGCGCTGAAGCACGGGTGCCGACGCGACTACCGACACGGGAGTCGGTCGCGTTCAGGCCTTGTCCGGCGCCCAGTTCAGGAAGAACCCGACGTCGCCGGGCATGCCGCCCGGAAAGTTGATGATCATCGCCTTCAGCTTGTAGCCCTGCGGCTTGCCATAGGTCTGGTAGCGATCGAAAAATTCTTTCGCCTTGCCCTGCAGCGTCTGCGGCCAGTCGCGGTCGCCACTGTTGATTGCGCGACCGCTATCGCTGCAAAGCTCGGAGGGGAAGCTGTAAACCATCGCTTCGAACTTGCCGGCCTTGACGGCGTTCGCCACAAGGCGGCGAACGATGGCGATTTCCTCCTCCGTCACCTGTTTCTCAAGAAAATCTGCGGCAAAATCGGCGTGTTTCTGTTCCTCGATCGCCTTCAATCGCCGCTCCTTGTCCATCTCCTCCATTTCCCGCTGGAGGATCTGCATTCGGAGGTCCTGTGCACTCGGAGGTGCGCCCGCATTCTTATTCTCAGCCATCACGTCGATCCACTTCAAGCAATGGGACCACTGTGGCATTGGACTACACGCCTGCCGTGCGCCGCACACCAAAGACGTCCCGCAAATACATCCAAGGGAACCCGATCGGCATACCAATTCGGGGACGAAGCATTTTCGTATTTGAGCCGTTTCTCGTCCAAGGGCTCTCTATTTGCTGATCTTTCTCACTTTCAAGCGGAATAGCCGGTGCGGGCTAATCCCCCGCAAGGCTATCCTAAAATACTACAACCGCAAGGGGACGGTGACAATTCGGCAAGGGGCGATGAAATTGCCTCAGAACTCCGAGGCAAACGTCCTTTATCCGACGGATGTCCGTCCTACCGAACACGCCCCCGTCACAGGACGGACCGGTCCAAGTCACTCGCCGCCTGCTTCAAGCCGGGCGCTGCCGGAATGCCAAATATCCGCAGGAGCCTCAAGTCATCATCGCGAAGACGCTCGATGATCCATCGTTTCGTCCACTCGTAGGTTTCGACATAGAGTTCGGAATGCCGACTCCAGTCCATGAACCCGATCGCGTTCGAAATCGGCGGGGAAACGAGAATATCCCGCTCACCGAGCATGACTTCCTCCGGCCTGTGTGCCAGCACGCTCGCCGTGATAACCTGAATCATGCTCGGGATCTTCGGCAGGCTGGCCCGACCGAAGGGTGTGAGCATCCGCACCGCCAGTTCGGATGCCCCCGGTATGCTGTCATAGTCGATATAGTGTTTTCTTGGTCCGTGGGAGCCCAAGCTCGCCACGACATTAGGCCCGGTCTTGAGTTCCTTCATCTGCTCCAGCGGCAGATTGTTCATGATGGCGCCATCGACCAGCATGTCGCCATCGGCCGTGAAGAATGGCGGCAGGACACCAGGGATCGAGCCTGACGCCCTGACGGCCTGCCAGAGTTTTCCCCGGCGGTGGACATGCGCCCGCCGACTGCTGAGATTGGTCGACAGAGCGAAGAACGGAAGCCAGAGGTCTTCGATGAGAACGTCGCCATATTCCGCCTGTAGCGTGCGGTCGAGCACCTTGTGATCGAGCAGCGCATATTGTGGCAAGGTGAGACGACGAAACGCGCGGCTCTTGACGAAGATGAGATGCGTTCCCCGGTCGATTGCGTCAGCGTCCAATCCTCTGGCGAAGCCTGCCATCATCGCAGCCCCAGAGCTGGTGCCGCCGAGATAGTCGAAGGAGGCTCCCGCCTCGACGAAGGCTTTGTAAACCCCGATATGTGCGCAGCCGAGCGAGCCTCCACCGGCCGCGACAAATCCCCTCGCCTCACCCGAGATGAAACGGACCAGGCGCTCGACGTCCAGCCCGTCTTCCAGCGAAACGTGGTGATGCTGGCGGACCCCGGGTCGCGCGTCGAGCCACGCGGCGGTTCCGGAAACCGTTGCAGTGCGCTTCGGGTGAACGAGCACAAGCCGAAGGTTCGACGGCGCATGGATGGCAAGCGCCAGCGCCTCACAGGAACTGAGGTCGGCCGGGTCGGATGCATTGGCGAACAGCAGCACGTTGTCGGCCTGGCGGATACAGACGTGCGTCCACTCGCTTGGCTCGTCATCGGCGACATAAACGATGATGTCGGCCTTGCCTTCGAGATGGTTCAGCCAGTCGAGCACGGGCTGATCGTCGATCGGCAGGCCGGCGAACCGGCTTTCGAGTTCTCGCCGGGTCAGGAACACGGCTCGCTTGTCCGCAGAAAATGTGGCACGGAGCTGCGAGATGAAATCGGGTGAAATGCGACTGCGACCCGCAGGCACGATCGCCAGCGTCCGGAGCTTGCAGGGCTGCTTGGTCTGCGTAGGCACCGGAGACTGCATCGCGAACCGGCGCGCGAGAAACGTCGTCACCGACTGGCGCAGGCTGGGCAACGCCTTGGCAGCCCTCTCGAACTGGTCGTCGCGAATTTCGAGTACGATCGAATCGCGCGCCGCAACGACGGTGGCAATGCGCGGCAACGCGGCGAAAAAGCCGATTTCCCCGACAAGTTCGCCCTGTCCGATCTCTGCGACAGTCTCGCCAATGCCCTCCCGGTGCACCGTGAAGCGTCCCGACAGAACGACGAAGAAGCGGTCCGACCGGTCTCCCTCACGAACGAGAACCTCGCCGCGTCGCAAAATCCGGCGATCGGAGTTGGCGGCCAGGGCCTCCAGCGCGGCCAAAGACGTCTGGTCGAACAACAACGTCGCCGACAGCAATTTGGCGGCAAGGGAACCGGTGGACTCCATCGAACCTTCCTTGGTGCAGCGTCGGTCAACCTTAGCGGTTCCCACGGGAATTGCCGAACAGATTTGGCGTGGGCCATCCTCAAACGTGTGACGTTGTTTGACGCCCGAGCGGGCGGGAACCGGACAAAGGTTGGCTGGAGCGGCCAGCTTACTCAAGCAGCTACAATCTCAATGGAAATCAAATCACTAGAACCGCTGCTTCATGCGAATTGATAACGCCAGTTCCGTTCTATCGGGCTGACCGGCAGTCAAGCCTAGCGCTTGGCGTGGATGTCTTTCGCCTCGTCCCGAGGCTCGACGTCTGGCTGTTCGTGCCGCATGGCCCGCGCCTCGATAAAGCCGATGACAAAAAGGACGGAAAAGGCGGATGCCGCCGCAAGGCCGGCGACGCCCCATTGGCCGAAGCCCACCGCAAGACCGATGGCCCCTGCGAGCCAGAGACTGGCGCCAGTCGTTATTCCCTGGACCTCGCCCCTGGAAAGCACGATGGTGCCGGCGGCGAGAAAGGCAACGCCCGCGGTCACCGCTTCCACCACGCGCAGCGGGTCGAGGCGGACGCGATCGTCGAAGAAGCCACCGAGTCGGACGCTCTCAAGCGAAATGACGCCGAAAGTGCAGGCAGCAAGACAGACGAGCATATGGGTCTTGAGGCCTGCCGGTCGCGCCTTTGTCTCGCGCTCGAAACCGATGACGGCCCCCAGGAACAGTGCGCCGAGGATGCGCGCAAATACGACGGGATAAGGAATCTGTGACGGCGGGAACAATTCGGCGGCGATCTGATCCATGCGGAACCAACGCGAAGTCCTCGCATTGGTTCCGCATGATGGCGCCGCGCCTCACCCAGTGCGCGGTCGCCGGGAGCGGCCTGTCCCCACCCCGCTCCGAAGCGAAGTCGACGCTTAGTTTCCGAGCGCCGCCAGGGCGGCATCCAGGCGCTCCTGCGCCTTCTTCGGGTTCTTGGCGGCCTTCACGGCATCAAGATTGGCTGGGGCGTCTCCGACCTGGACGACGGCAACCATGCCCATTCCGTAGTGCGGCGTGCACTTGACGCCGTAGACGCCGGGAGCGGTGAGGGTCGCCTTGTAGTTTTCATTGACCTTGCTCTTGAAGGCCTCGGCGCCATCCGGGATCATGCCCTTGATGGTTTCGACATTGTGCCCCTTGTCGGTCGGGATGAAGGTAACCGTGTCGCCGGGCGCGACCTTCAGCGACGCCGGCTCGAACACCATCGCGCCGTCCTTGCCCTTGTTCAGCATGTGCACTTCAAAGTCTGCGGCGGCTGCAGGTGCTGCGACAAGCATTGCCGCGATGGCAAAACCCAATCCGCTCTTGATTGCATTCAACATCGTCTTCTCCATTTGAGCGACCAGCCCGTGCTCGGGTTGTTCGAACAGAGAATTAGGCTCGCGATGCCCCCTCTACTTTGATGCGCGTCAAATTCGCGGCGCTTTTCTAACGCCCGTTGACAATGCATAGGAATCCTATACGAATGATTGCCGTGAGCATCGAACCTGGCAGCACACCCCCTCTGGTCGACCGAATTGGTGACGGGCTATCGCGCGTGGCAACGGCCATGCGTAGCGAGGCCTGGACGGCGGCCGAGGCCATCGGCCTCAATCCGACGCAATTGCAGATCCTCACCTTTCTCGTTGCCCGCGGCCGAAGCGGCATGCGCGTAAAGCAGATCGCTGCCTATCTCGGTGTCAGCCAGCCCACGACGACGGATTCGGTCAATGCGCTCCTGCGCAAGGGCCTTGTCGAGAAGCAGGCCGACCCCAGCGATGCGCGTGCGCTTTCCGTCGCGGCAACGCCGCAAGGCGAAACCGCTGTTCGTCAGGCCGGTCAGCTGGCATCGGCGACCGAGGATGCCATCGCGGCGCTCTCCAAGCTCGAGCAGCAGGACCTGCTGACGCACCTCGTCAAGATCATCCGCCGCTTGCAGACGGCAGGAGCCATCCCTGAGCAGCGCATGTGCGTCAACTGTCGCTACTTCCGGCCCAATGTCTACGACGATGCGAAGGCCCCGCACCATTGCGCCTTCGTCGATGCCGCCTTCGGGCCGGCGGAATTGCGCGTTGACTGCGGTGAATTTGAAGGCGCCGACGCCGCTGAGCGGGACGCTGCTTGGCGCGTTTTCAACCGCGGTGCGGTCTGACATGAAAATGAAAGGATACACCAGCGCCGGCAACCAGGCCCGGGGCAGACCGAAAGCACCACCTTGCTTTCGCAGAGAGCTTCAACATCGGATCCCGCAAGCACCGTTCTCAGTACCGCGGACGGGCACCGATGATGTTGGCGCCGGTCCGACGTCTGCCATCGGCGGACCGGCAATTTTCTCCCTCCACGCAAATAGAAAGAGAAAACCATGAGCAGAATTAATCTAGTTGACCCCAATTCGGCAACCGGTGCCAGCGGTGAGCTGCTTGGCGAGATCCGCTCAGCCTTCGGGATCGCCCCCAACATGTTCCGGGCGGTTGCCAATTCCTCGGCCGCACTTGCCAGCATGTGGGGTTCTTTCGGCGCGCTCGGAAACGGCCGCCTCGGCGCCAAGCTCGGCGAACAGATCGCCGTTGCCGTCGCCGACCGCAATGATTGCCACTATTGCCTCGCCGCCCATACCGCTCTTGGCCGCAAGGCCGGAGCGACCGCCGAGGAAATGACAGGCGCGCAACGGGGCAAATCGTCCGACCCGAAGACCGCAGCCGCGTTGATCTTCGCCCAGAAGCTCGTCGAGGCACGTGGCCAGGTCACCGACGCGGATGTGCGGGCGTTGCGCGATGCCGGTTACGACGATCAGGACATCGTTGAGATCATTGCCCATGTCGCGCTCAACCTCTTCACCAACTACATCAACGTCGCGCTCGCCGTACCGGTGGATTTCCCCGGCGTGAAGCTCGTTCGCGAAGCGGCCTGACAAGGCGGCCGGACGGCAGCACCCGTCCGGTCTTCTCCGGAGAAGACAATGAATAGCAGCTATCGGATCGCGGCGCCGGAACTCGCCGTTTCAACCTGGTTCAATTCCCCGACGCCGCCTAGCCTCGAATGGCTTCGCGGACGGGTCGTTTTCCTCCATGCCTTTCAGATGCTCTGCCCGGCCTGCGTCTCGCACGGCCTGCCCCAGACCCAGCGCGTGCAGGCCGTCTTCCGCGAGACCGACCTCCAGGTCATTGGCCTGCATTCGGTGTTCGAGCATCACGCGGTCATGACGCCCGACGCGCTCAAGGCTTTCATTCACGAATACCGTCTGACCTTCCCGATCGCCGTCGATCAACCATCGGATGACGGGCCGATACCGAAGACGATGGAACGCTACGGGATGCGCGGCACGCCAACCGCGATCATCATCGGCCGCGACGGTCATGTTGAATATCACCGCTTCGGCATCGAAGACGACATGGTCATCGGCGCTCGCCTCGCCACGCTGCTCGCGGCGCCGATCCCGGACGTCGCCGCCAAAAGTCCGGAAACGCGCGGGTGCACGGACGACGGCTGCACGATCCCCAACACTCATGATGAATGCCGCTAGAGGAGACGGCTGATGACTTCAAAGAAGGCCGTCGCCGTACGGCACGTGCATTTCGAGGACCTTGGCACCCTTGCGGCTCCGCTGCGCGCGGCGGGGTTTGCCATCGAGTATCGAGACGTAGGAAATGACGACTATCTTTCGTTCGATCCGACCGAGCCGGATCTTCTCGTCGTGCTCGGCGGCCCGATCGGCGTCTACGAGGATACGGCCTATCCGTTCGTCGCAGACGAGATCGCAATGCTGCAAGCACGTCTTGCCGCCGACCGACCGACGCTTGGCATTTGCCTGGGCGCGCAACTGATCGCCCGAGCGCTTGGCGCTCGCGTCTATTCATCCGGCATCAAGGAGATCGGCTTTTCGCCGCTGAGCCTCTCTGCCGCCGGCCTTGCTTCACCTCTCCGTCATCTCGCCGACGTTTCCGTGTTGCACTGGCATGGAGATACGTTTGATCTGCCGCGCGGTGCTGAGCTGCTGGCCTCGACGCCAGATATCGCACGGCAGGCTTTCATGCATGGACGAAAGGTGCTCGGCTTGCAGTTCCACCCAGAGGCTGAAACGGATGCTGCCTTCGAACGCTGGCTGGTCGGCCATGCCTGCGAACTGGCGGCTGCTGGGTTGAGCGTGGCGGGTCTTCGTGCCGATGCCCGGCGCTTCGGCCCCAGCCTGAAGCGCGCCGCCGCAGCGATGATTGGCGACTGGCTGGAGCATATCGATGATTGACCGGCAGCCGATTGTTCTCGACGCATTGCTCTTAGGCAGCCTCTCGCCGATCGACGATCGGGGAACCCTGAGCGGCATCGTCAAATATCCAATCGTTGGCGCCGTGCTGCTCGGCGCCACCGGCTTTTCCGGCGATCACCAGGGGGACCTCAAAAGGCATGGCGGTGTCGACAAGGCCGTGCATCATTACCCTCGGGACCATTATCGGGTCTGGGTGGATGAGATCGGCTCCATGCCGCTGTTGCAACAGCCGGGCGCCTTTGGCGAAAATCTTTCGACCCTGGGGCTGGCGGAGAGCGACGTCGCGGTCGGCGACCGGTTCCGCCTGGGCGGCGCTCTTCTTGAGGTAAGCCAGGGAAGGCAGCCCTGCTGGAAGCTAAACCGCCGCTTCGATTTGCCCGATATGGCCCGGCGTCTCCAGCAATCCGGCCGCACCGGCTGGTATTATCGCGTCATCGAGAGCGGACCGGTTTCGGCCGGCGACCGAATGCACCTCGTCGAGCGCCGTCACCCGGAATGGACGATCGCCCGGCTCTGGCACTTTCTCTACGTCGATACCCTGAATAGGGAGGCTCTTGAAGAGATCGCGAACCTAACCATTCTCCCATCGAACTGGCGGGATTACGCAGCGAAGCGCCTGCAGACGCGCAGGGTCGAGGACTGGTCGCGACGTCTCGATGGCGAAACCGCGCCGGTCAGCGGCTAAAGTGCATGGCGATCTCTCGGAATCGCGCCTTGCGCCTTATCGCAAAACCGCACACGGATATGTTCCAGCCGCACCATGGGCGGGCAGTGATGGCTGTTGCTAGATTGTTGTGACGGATGCGACGCGCTGGCCGCTTCGCGCCGGTCTTTCCAGCATGTCGGCAATTTCTTCGGCGACGAAAATTGCATGGTCGTTGACCTGCGGCAGGCCCATGAGTTCGCCGAAGGTGCCACGCGCCAACGGGCCGGCAACGATCAGCGATCGCTCCGCTGTGTCGTTCGCGCCAACCGCGCGGCTCGCCTCGTCGCAAGCAAGGCCCAGACCCACGTCATCCAAACGCAACCATCCCTGTGAAGCGAGGTCGGCCAGCCAGCCTTGGCTCGAGAGGATGCCGGTATGAGCCGGACCGGTGGTCACCACACAGGCATCGAACAGCAGGCGCTCCAGGCGGCCGGCATGTCGGTGACGGATATCGACCGCGATGACATGGCCGCGTCTCTCGACCTGCTCGATCGCAGCTCCGACAATTCGCACCCGCCCTTGCTCCAGCCCATGCAGGATCGCTCCATCGATCTGCGGTGCCACGCGAAAGCGGTGGACGTCCCAGAATGGACGCAGATGGCGCACGAGGCGGCGGCGCTCCGCCACCGGCAGGGCCCTCCAGACCTGACCGCCCTGGCTGCGGAGCGCGTCGAAAACCCCATGCCAGCTGGTACCGATTTCGGCGGCCTGGCGCAGGGCGCGCCGGACGCGCTGCAGCAAGTCGAGCGCGGTTCGCGCCGGGTTGCTGGAGAAATCGCCGAACGGTTCCTGGGGCTCGCCCGGATGACCGCGCGACCGCAGGCCCCGGCGCGACAATGCGACGACCGGGCCGCGATGATCGGCGAGCCTCAGCGAAGCAATCACGTCGGCTGCCGTCAGCCCGTTTCCGACGACGAGGACGTGGTCATCGGGGCGGATGCAGTCCAGCGCACCAGCAACGGTGGAATCGGGCACATAGCGCGGGTGGCCGCGAAGCGCCTGATCCACGCCGCGTGGGGCGCAGGGCGCCGGATGCGTCGTGGCGATAACGACGATGTCGGCCAGCAGGTCCGTGCCGGCGGAACTACTCAGTCGCCAACGATTCCCACGGCGCTCGATATGCTCGACATGTTCACGCCGATGCTCGACCTTTCCACTTTTCAGGAACGGCGCGACGAACTCGCAGACATAGCGGCCGAACACCGCTCGGCGCGGATAGAGATTGCCGTCGACCGCCAGAGCGTCGGGATCGTCGCGCGGTTCGCCTTTTGCCGCCATCCAGTTGAGGAAATCGTCGGGATCGTCGGGAACCAAGCTCATGCGCGCCGCCGGCACATTGATGCGGTGCGCGGGATTGTCCGTATCGTAGGCGAGGCCCGCGCCAAGGCGCGCCCTCGGCTCGAAGACGATAATGGTCGCGCCGTCGCTCGCCGCGTTCCGCGCGAGGTTTGCGGCAACCGCCGCCCCGGTGAAACCGCCGCCGACGATGGCGATCACGGGTCGGCGCGTCGGTCCCGTCACGATTGGGAAACCTCCAATTTCGGACGATGGTCGCCGGCAATCGTTTCGCCGAACGGCCCGGTATTGATCGACGCCTCGTGGGTCCGAACGGCATGGGCAAGCGGCAGGTTCGGCAGCACCAGTTCCCCGAAACGATAGGCCTCTTCCAGGTGCGGATAGCCGGACAGAATGAAACTATCGATACCGGCCTGCCGGTATTCCTCGATACGCGCCCTCACCTCCTCGGGGTCGCCGACCAGCGCCGTGCCCGCACCGCCGCGAACCAGGCCGACCCCAGCCCAGAGGTTTGGAGCGACTTCAAGCTTGTCGCGTCGGCCGCCATGCAGGCGGCTCATGCGGCTCTGACCAACCGAATCCATACGCTCGAACACCTTCTGTGCCGCAACAATCGTGTCGTCATCGACATATTGTATCAGTTCGTCAGCGGCCTGCCATGCTTCCTTGGCCGTTTCTCGCACGATCACGTGGAGGCGGATGCCGAAGGTTACCTCCCTGCCCTCGGAATTGGCGAGCGCGCGAACCTCTGCAATCTTCCTGGCAACGTCGTCGACGGGCTCTCCCCACGTCAGGTACTTGTCGATCGTGCGCGCCGCTACCTCCTGGCCCTTGCCCGAGGAACCGCCGAAATAGAGCGGCGGATGCGGCTTCTGCACAGGCTGGAACAGCAGCTTGCCACCTTCGATATCGAAGTGTTTTCCCTTGAAGTCGACCTCTTCGCCGCGCAGCACGGCCTTGTAGATATTGAGGAATTCCTCGGTTACCTCATAACGCTCGGTGTGCGAGAGGTGGATGCCATCGCCCTGGTTTTCAATCGGGTCGCCGCCGGTAACGACGTTGATCAGCAACCGCCCATTCGAAAGTCTGTCGAGCGTCGCCGTCATGCGCGCCGCCAGGGTCGGTGATAAAAGGCCAGGCCGCACGGCGATCAGGAAGCGCAGCTTTTCCGTAAGCGGCGCCAGCGCCGAGGCGACCACCCAGCTGTCTTCGCAGCTACGGCCCGTCGGAATGAGAACGCCATAATAGCCGAGCGCGTCGGCGGCTTGAGCCACCTGCTTCAGATAGTTGATATCGACGTGGCGGCCGCCACGCGTGGTGCCGAGATATCGGCTGTCGCCGTGAGTCGGCAGAAACCAGAGAACGTTGATCTTTTCGGGAATTTTCACGGGCGCAGTGTCCATCGGCGAATGCCTCCTTGCAAGCTGGTCTTCGGCAGCCATGAACGCCTTGCCGATCATAAAAACATAAACTCTATAAATTTTATTGACAATCAAAAATCGGACAGTCATCTTTGGAGCGAGGAAAATTTTTTCCCGTATCGGCGGATCGCGCCCGGGAATCAGGCGAAAATTTCGAGGAACTGGCCATGACGATCGCGCTCGCCGCATCTCCCGCATTCGACGCAAGTGTTCCAACCGGCAATGGCTACGAGCCGATCACGGCGCCGGCTCTGAAGGCGGCCATGCGCAATCTGTCAGGCGGCGTCTCCGTGATTACCGCAGGCATCGGAGACGAAAGGACCGGGGCCACCGTCACTTCGGCGACGGCGCTGTCGGTGGATCCGCCGACCATGATCGTCAATATCAATCGGACCTCTTCGACTTGGCCCGTCATCCAGCGTTATCGGCATTTCTGCGTCAACATCCTCTCGCGAGAGCAGCAGAGAGTGGCGGAACGCTTCTCCGGCCTGGATGGCGCCAAGGGGCCGGCCCGCTATCAGGGAGCCGACTGGGTTCGGCTGGCAAGCGGCGCGTCAGCATTGAGCGGGGCATTGGCCGCGATCGACTGCGAGGTCGAGGAAATCATCGAGCGCCACAGCCACGCCATCATCCTTGGCCGGGTCGTGGCCATCTCCACGAGCTCCGGCGAGCCGATCCTCTACCACAACGGCCGTTACGGCGGTCTTGATCGTTAACGTCGCAGCGAAACTCTGCGGGCCCACGAAACCACGCCGAACCGCCCCGCTTTGGAATGGACCCGCTGCGGAGCAGCGATGTATCCATATATAAGGCTCCAATCAGCAGTGCCATGAGGCTCGCAACGGTCGAGATGACGGCGCGGCTGCTCGACCAATGGCTGCCACCGTGGTCCACAGGACGGTGATGCCTTGGGAGACCGGGGGTCACCGTCATCCAGTCTTCAGCGTCACGCGATGCCGCGTGGCGATCAACCGCGCTGCCGCATAGGTCTGCGTCACGATCTCGGGCACCAGATCGATGTCCGGCAGACTACCGACGCCAAGTGGTCCAATCGCGTAGAGATTGCGCGTCGGCTGTCCGCCGGCCAGAACTTCGCCGGCCGGACTGACGGCAATCCCAAGACTGAGCTCGTCCGGCTCTGCCAGCCCGCCGGCAAAGAGGCTCTGCATCAGCGGCGCCCGAAGGTCCGGCGCCGAACAACGACAGTCGATCACCTGATCGGCCGAAAGCAGCGTCTCCTCGCTTTCGCCCGCCCAGCGCACCATCAATCCATCTGGGCGGCGCTTGCCCGCCCAACCCTTCCGAATGGTGGTTTGCCCGCCGGCGAGTTCCTGCCGGAGCCGCAGATGCAAAGGCGCCGGCAGGCGGTTGCGGTGACTGTCATAGATCGAGCGCAGGTGCCGGTTGAACCGGTGCTTTTCCTCTTCGGGCAACGATTGCCAGAGCGAACGTGCGCGCCGGCGCAGCCCGTTCATGGCCGCCTGCCACCCAAGTTCGGCGGCCTCCGCATCCGCGCAGGCCTGCCGCACGAAGCGGACGATCTCGCCGAGCCGGGTCGGCATCGGTCCAACCGGAAAAGTCGGCGCCGCCGCGAGGCGCGTATGCGGCTGCGGCAGAAAGCCGTGCCGGGAGAGAATGGTGATCTCGCCGGCAAAACCGTTGTCGCGCAGTTGCAGCAGGCGGTCGACCACCCGGACGCCGCTGCCGAGCAGGACCGTATGGCGCGGAACGACCAGCCGGCGGGCGCGCACCAGGGGCCTCTCCTCTTCGGCAATCTCCATCTCGCCTTGGCGCAGGCCAAATCCGGTGGCCAGCACGACGGCATCGCACTCCACCGTTGCGTCCTCCTGCATTACCAGGAAGCGGCCATTGGCTTGCTTGCGCAGTCCCAACACCGCCTGGCAGGAGAGCTGTATCGATATATCGGGCCGGCGTGTCAGCGCTTCGGAAAAACGTTGATAGACGTAGTCGCTGAAGATGCTCTTCGGCACGAAGATCTGCTGAAAGCCGGGAATCGCGGCGGAAACTGCCGCGCGGAACTCAGCATTGGCCAGGAGCCAATCGTTGAAGTCCTCCGGCTGCCCGGCGGCGACCGAGAGGTCGCGCACCCGGCTGTTGAGGATCTCGCCACTCTGGGCGGCGGCCAACACCTGTCCGCCACTGATCGTCGGTTGCGGATCGAAAAGGTGGACGTGAAACGCGGTTCGCACCGACTTCATCAACGCAATGGCCATCATTACGCCGGAAAATCCGCGACCGATGATGGCGATATGCGGCTTGGCTCTGGTAGCGGCTCCCTCAGGAGCGACCTTCGCAAACAATCCATGGACAGTCATGTGCACTCTCCCATGGCCGGATCTGCCCGGCAAAGTCTGAAATGCATGGCTGTTTCGGTCCGGAACGCGGACACTGACCGAATTGTCACAAAATGCCGACCCGGGTGTCGATATATGCGATAGTCGCGGGGTCGGGGAAACATAGCGCCCACCGCGGCAGCGGTCGAGCCCGTATCCGTTGTTCTGGCTGGCCTGGCACTCTGGCGCATGGTCATCCCTAGACGGCATACTCTATAAAGTTAGTGCGCTATTAGAGCGCGAAACGATCTCAACATCAAGTGCTGCGTGGAAGTATGTCGGTCCAGCCGTTACAGCGCCTCAGACCGGGCTGCTCGGCATGGGTGCCCGTTCCATGACTTCAAGCTCGATGGGTTGCGCCCGCGACGGCTCCCGCCGCGCGATGCCGTTCAGAATGCGCAACAGATCATAGCCATGCGACCAGCGGCCGAAGCCACTGGCGATACTGATATGGCCGGCATAGCCGAGATCGACGAGACGGCTGCCCCATCGTGTCGAAACGTGCCGCAGGCGATCGAAAGGCATATAGGGGTCGTTGAGGCTGCCGACGACGAGGCTGGAGAAAGGCAACGGTAGATCGGGCATAGGGCCGAAATCGATGGCACCGGGATGCAGGCGATTGGTCGGGCCAAGGTCGCAGGGCGCCACGAGCAGCGCGCTGCGCACATGCCCGGCCAGGGGGCGCCGCGCCAGATCGGCAACAAGAAGCGAGCCGAGACTGTGGGCCACCAGGTCCACGACCCCGTGCCGAAGGATTTCGCGCTCGAGAGCATCGCGCCAATCATCGAGCCTTGGCTGGTTCCAATCGTCCTGTTCGACCAGAACCGCATCCGGATGATCCCTCAGCCAATGGCGTTGCCAGTGTCCCTCGTCGGATCCGAACAATCCCGGAATGATGAGCGTTTTTGCCATGACATCAATCTCTTGCGATGGGCGATCCAGGACCTGCAACGATCCGTTGCAAACAGATCCGGTTCTGGATCGACTATGCGCAAGCGACAGACGGCGGAGAAGCAAGGAACGGCTAATATCTATAATTTCTATAGTATTTATTTTCTGACCTGGAGATCACCCCCCCGCGATCGGCAATCGGACATGGAACAATATCCGCAGTAGAGTGTTTCCTTCGACGCGGCTCAAAAGCGAAATCAGTTTCCTTGTGACCCGTCCCAGCGTCAAAAATTTGCGTTGTTGGAGCCCGTGAAATTGTTAGTTTGGCGCCGAAATACACCGGCGCTCTGACAAGCCGGCCAACCGGCGATTTGATGATCGGTATGGATAGGGGATGGCGCAACCCTTTGCGGTTGCAGGGCTGAAAGGTGACCGGAAGTTGACGGAGCGACGCAATGGGAGCCGCTGGCGGTTTCGCCAGCCGAGTGTCTTGCCCGGGTTCGGGCTGTCGCTCGGGATCACGCTGAGCTGGCTGGTGCTGATCGTGCTGATCCCGCTGTCGGGCCTGGTGTTTCGCGCCAGCGGGCTCGGCTGGTCCGATTTCGTGGCGCTGACGCTCGATCCGCGCACGCTCAACGCGCTGAAGATCTCCTTCGGCACGGCGTTCCTCGCCGCGGTGATCAACCTGATCTTCGGCGTCATCCTCGCCTGGGTGCTGGTGCGCTATCGTTTCCCCGGCAAGCGGGTGATCGATGCCATGGTCGACCTGCCGTTCGCGCTGCCGACCGCGGTCGCCGGCATTGCCCTGACGACGCTCTATGCGCCCAATGGCTGGATCGGCCAGGTCATCGAGCCGCTCGGCCTCAAGGTCGCCTTCACCCCCGCCGGCATCGTCGTCGCGCTGATCTTCGTCGGCCTGCCCTTCGTCGTGCGCACCGTGCAGCCGATCATGGAGGAGATCGACAAGGAGGTCGAGGAGGCCGCCGCCACCCTTGGCGCCAGCCGCTTCCAGACGATCAGCCGGGTGCTGCTGCCGGGGCTGATGCCGGCCGGCCTCACCGGCTTTGCGCTCGCCTTTGCCCGCGGCGTCGGCGAATACGGCTCGGTGATCTTCATCGCCGGCAACCTGCCCTATGTCTCCGAGATCGCGCCGCTGTTGATCGTCATAAGGCTGGAGGAGTTCAACTACGCCGCCGCCACCGCGATTGCCGCGGTGATGCTGGCGATCTCGTTTGCGATGCTGTTGTTCATCAACTCGATCCAGGCCTGGAGCCGGCGGAGATATGTCTATGTCGCATGATCCGACCGCCAGCTCGGTGGCAAGCCCCGGCCGGCAAGCGGCCCTGCCGCAGCTTGCCGCCGCCACCTCGGAAAGCCGCCTTGCCCGGCTGACGCTGACGATCACCGCCCTTGCCTTCGTCGCGCTGTTTTTGCTGTTGCCGCTCGCCGCCGTCTTCACCGAGGCGCTGCGCAAGGGGCCGGCCGAGTTCGTGGCCGCACTTGGCGACGCCGAGACCTTCTCGGCGATCCGCCTGACGCTCACCGTCGCCGCCATCGCCGTGCCGCTCAACCTCGTCTTCGGCGTCGCCGCCGCCTGGGCGATCGCCAAGTTCGAGTTCAAGGGCAAGGCCTTCCTGACGACGCTGATCGACCTGCCGTTCTCGGTCTCGCCGGTGATCTCCGGCCTCGTCTTCGTGCTGTTGTTCGGCTCGCACAGCCTGATCGGCCCGTGGCTGCAGAGCCACGGCATCCAGATCCTCTTTGCCGTGCCCGGCCTGGTGCTCGCCACCGTCTTCGTCACCTTCCCCTTCGTCGCCCGCGAGCTGATCCCGTTGATGCAGGAACAGGGCAGTAGCGACGAGGAGGCGGCGCTGTCCTTGGGCGCGTCCGGCTGGCAGACCTTCTGGCACGTGACGCTGCCGAACATCAAATGGGGGCTGCTCTACGGCGTGCTCTTATGCAACGCCCGCGCCATGGGCGAGTTCGGCGCCGTCTCGGTCGTCTCCGGCCACATCCGCGGCGAGACCAACACCATGCCGTTGCAGGTGGAAATCCTCTATAATGAATACAACTTCGTCGCCGCCTTCGCGGTGGCGGCGTTGCTGGCGCTGCTGGCGCTGATCACCCTGATTTTGAAGACGGCGCTGGAGATCCGCTACAGCGCCGAGATCGCCGCCAGCCGCAGGCACTGACCGGGACAGCCCGCATTCGAAAGGTATCGCCATGGACGTGCGCGTTCACAACATCCGCAAGGAATTCGGCCGCTTCCCGGCGCTCGACGACGTCTCGCTCGACATCCGCTCCGGTGAGCTGATCGCGCTCTTGGGTCCCTCCGGCTCCGGCAAGACGACGCTGTTGCGCCTCGTCGCCGGGCTCGAAAGCCCGACCGGCGGCACGATCTTCTTCGGCGACGAGGATGCCTCGCAAAAGACGGTGCAGCAGCGCAACATCGGCTTCGTCTTCCAGCACTATGCCCTCTTCCGCCACATGACGGTGCTCGACAACGTCGCCTTCGGCCTCAAGGTGCGGCCCGGCCACCGCCGGCCGCCGGCGGCCGAGATCCGTAAGCGGGCCCTCGATCTCCTCGAGCTGGTGCAGCTTTCCGGCCTCGACAAGCGTTATCCGGCGCAGCTCTCCGGCGGCCAGCGCCAGCGCGTCGCACTCGCCCGCGCCATGGCGGTCGAACCGAACGTGCTGCTGCTCGACGAGCCCTTCGGCGCGCTCGACGCCCAGGTGAGGAAGGAACTGCGCAAGTGGCTGCGGGAGATCCACGACCGCACCGGCCACACGACGATCTTCGTCACCCACGACCAGGAGGAGGCGCTGGAACTCGCCGACCGGGTCGTGGTGATGAGCAAGGGGGCGATCGAGCAGGTCGGCACCCCGGACGAGATCTACGACCATCCGGTCTCGCCCTTCGTCTATGGCTTCATCGGCCAGTCGAACTGCCTCGCCGTGACGCTCCAGAACGGCGAGATCTGGTTCGAGGACCGGCCGATCGGCCTTAGGGCCCCGGCCGAGCCGGACGGCCCGGCCAACCTGCACTTCCGCCCGCACGACATCGAGCTGATCGACGGCTGCGGCGGCTGTCTCGCCGGCCTCGTCACCGCCAGCCGCCGCGTCGCCGGCACCCGCCATCTCGAACTCGACCTCGGCCGCACCCACCCGCCGGTCGAGATCGAGCTCCCGCCCGAACGCGCCGCCGCCGGCGACCACAGCCGCATCGCCTTCCGCCCGACCAAATGGAAACTCTTCAGGGACGGAGAGCGACAGGCTGTAGTCGCGGAGGCGAAAAGCGAGAGCAGCCCTATCGAGATGCAGGAGCCAACATTGGTTGCCCAGGCTTCCTGAAGAACGACACTTGGCCGTCGAGCTTAAGGGATCTCCAATGGCCAGACCTCGACCACGCCGTGTGCAACGGCACAGGGCGTTAGCGATACGATTTCGACCGCCTCGGCCAAGTCAGCGGCCTCGATCACCGCAAAGCCGGCCACAGGAAGCGACGACGACATGAACGGACCGTCTCGCTTCTCGAGATGCGCAGCATTGGCGTTGCGCACCTGGACAGGCGCTCCGGCGATCCCCATCAATACCCCTCTTGCGCGAAGTTCCGCATCATGCGCGTGCGCCGCGTCGCGAAGCGCCGCCGCCGTGCGGTCGTAGCCTGCACGGTCTCCATATCCAATCGTTACGAATTTCGGCATGAACCTCATCCTCCTGGTGGCGGCACTCTACTTCCGACGGGCTAATTGACAGTCCGGCCGACGGGGCATTCCGTAAGGCAACGCGGATGCACGGGGAAAGTTGCGACGAAACCAACACCCGTGCCACCACAGGGAGGATGCAATGCCGACCATCATCGCCCACCACAAGATCACGAAAAGTGCGGAACATTGGCTGAAATCGCCGAAGCGTAAAGAGTTCTTCGGCCCGCTGGGGGTGACGAGCATTCGAACCTTCGTCGATCCCCGGGACCAGACCCAAGTGGCAATTCTCATGGACGTCCCTGATCTGGACGCCCTGTCGAAAGCCATGCAAAGCCAAGCCGCGGCCGATGCCATGGCCTTTGATGGCGTGGTGCCGGAGTCAATCGTGATCCTGGTCGAGGCGTAGGCACAGTCGGCGACGTCAAAACGTACTGGAGAGCCGTCCCGACGACGATCCCGACCGGATCACCGGCGACCGCGAAAAGCTCGAAGGCCGAATTCGGGAGAGCTTTACGGGATCGACCAAGGCCCGCGCCCAGCGCAAGGTCGCTGATTGGTATGGCTGCCAGGCCCTACCGAACACGGCAACCCGTCGTCACTGGCTTAATTCCATGAAGAGGTATAGATTGTCCGGCCGGTCGTCGACCCAGAGCTGACGGCCGCGAATGACTGCATGGGAGATCGAGCGGCGAGTGCCGGCCTCGATCAGGAAGGCCGCGGGTCGAAGCCAATTCAGCGACACTCCGCGCGAGACTGAGAGCGTCAACTGGAGGATGGGTCGGATTCGCGGCCGCCAGGGAGGTTTCAATGCAGTGGGCAGTCAATGATCTCAATGGCCAATGGAATGCAGCCGAGCTTGAAATGCTCCAGCGGACATTCGACCGGGTCTGCCTGTGGCAGAACATTCCGCCGAACAGTCTGCGTGCCGGACGCCTGGTTCGGTACCTGACAGATCAGCTTCGCGGCGGCATTAGCGACGAGGGTACCCTGTTTGAAAACGCCATGTTGCTGGAACGCGCGCGTTCGGAGGCGACGTCCTTTCCGCGACGCGGTTCTCCCATGCGGGTGCTCAACTAGTTCTACGTTGATAGATAACTCCGTGTAGCCTGCAGGGATCATTCCAGGCGGGTGCGAAGCGGTCCGCGCTCTGGCCACCAAGGCGGTGGGCAAGATGGCTGTTGCTTTGATCAAAGCCACCTCGGCTCTCCGGGATCTGAGCCCGCCCGGTCGTTGCAACATCCCCATTCGAGGCGGGAACAAATCAAGCGCGCGAGCGATTTCGCGGTCATGAAGACCGTGATCCTGTCCACTGTGCTGTTGTTGCTCCTGCCCGCCGGTTTGGGCACGGCCCAAACGCTTCAGCCAGATTCGATCAACAGCGCGTCGATCACGCCCAGCTTATTGGAGCGGATGACCACCGTCTCGGACAGGCCAGACCCGGCTATCGTTCGGCTTCAGGTTCTTCTCGACCGCGCGGGCGCATCGCCCGGGGTGATCGACGGCTACGGCGGCGAGAACGTCGTCAAGGCGGTCGCCGCCTTCCGGACCATGCGGGATCTGCCCGCAGACGGCAGATTGGACCCCGACCTCCTCGAACGGCTTTCCAAGCAGACGCCGGTGGTACAGCCCTATGTCATCTCCGGGGACGACGCCAAAGGGCTGGTCGCCAAGATGCCCAATGACTATTCCGAACAGGCGAAAATGAATCATCTCGGATACACAAGCGTCGTGGAGAGGCTGGCCGAGCGCTTCCACATGGATATCGATCTTCTCAGGGCGCTCAATGCCACTTCGACGTTTTCCGTCGGCGAAACCGTTTCCGTTGTAATCCCTGGGGCGCCAAGGCAGGGGATGGTCAAACGCATCGAAGCGCACCGACGTACCGGCCAACTCATGGCCTTCGGCGCCGACGGAACGCTGATCGCCGCCTACCCCGCGACGATCGGCAGCCGGGAGACACCGCCCCCTTCGGGGACCCATAAAGTAAAAGGAGTGGCGCGAATGCCGCCCTATATCTACAACCCCAAGATCAACTTCCAGCAGAGCGACAACAGAGAGGTGTTGACCTTGCCTGCTGGTCCAAACAATCCGGTCGGCAGTGTCTGGATAGATCTCTCGAAGCCCACCTACGGAATCCACGGTACGCCAGAACCATCGCTGATCGACAAGGCCGGATCACACGGCTGCGTTCGTTTGACCAATTGGGATGCGGAAGAACTGGCGGCGATGGTTGAACCCGGCGTGATCGTCGAGTTCGTCGACTAAACCTCTTTGATGCTGAGAAACGCGAGAAGGGCGACTGAAGTCAAAACGCGCCGCCCGCCGCGCGAACGGGTCGCTTCGGTCATACCTCGGTGTCGGGTGTTCAGCGGATGCGTGTATGGGCGCGCACGATATTCATCTGAAGTTCGTGGCTGGTCGCGTATCTGCCGAGCACCTTGATCAAACGCCGCTCCTCGGCCTTGTGGAGCCCGGTACGCCGGCAATAATCCGCTACATCCCAGATATGTTTGACCTGGGAGTTGTCGACTGTTCGAACGTCCGTGTGTTTCATTCTGTGCCTCCCCTTGCGAGCGCATAACGCTGGGAGGCTGGTTTGGTTCCGTGTGGGTCCCTGAAATCCAAAAGCACCGGCGACAATTGTTCCTCAATGGAACGTAGCTTCCGTCTGCGGGTTTGGAGCGCGAAATGCCACTGAAACCAGGAGACAGATGCAATGTTCAAGAGACTTCTGATTGCGGCCATCATGGCCGTCTCTTTCACCGGCGGCGCCATGGCCCAGGCCGATATGACGTGCGATGAGGCCGGCATGACAAAACTGGAAACGGACGTGAACTCCATCACGGACGCAACCAAGAAGGAGGCGGCGACCAAGGAACTGGCCATGGCCAAGGAAGCGATGGCGGCGAAAGATACGGCGAAATGCAAGACCCACATGGAGAATGCCATGAAGGGCAAGGACGCCATGTGATTTCGCGAATACTGCCGGCCAGGGTGCCTTGCCGCTTCCCGCGTCGAATGCAGCCAGGCCGGCGGCCGGTCTTTTCCTGTGGCATTGTGGCATCCACCTTGATGCCCCATTCCCGGGTTCGCCGGTAGCACCGCATCGGCGGAACTTTGGGGCGACAGTCGACGGGCGCCTCAGAGATTTCGGCTAATCGATCTTCTGTAAGATGCGGCGGGCACGCTCGATGATCGGCGCGTCCACCATCCTGTCGCCGACCAAAAAGGCGCCTCTGCCTTCCGCCGCGGCACCTGTCGCAGCGTCCAGCACGGAGCGCGCCCAGGCGATTTTTTCTTCGCTGGGCGAGAATGCGGTATTCATGATCGGCACTACCGAGGGATGAATGCAGGTCGCGCCATCGAAGCCATGGCGGCTTGCTTCTCGGGCAGCGGCCACAAGGGCATCGCGCTGCTGATAGTCTGCAACGGTCGCCAGAGTTCCGAACGACAACTTGCCCTCCGCCTTGGCGGCGAGATGCACGAGCAACTTGGGCAGACGTAACACCTCAGGAACCGGTTCGGCCCCTATGCTGGTGGCGATATCTTCCCCGCCGGCTACGAGGCCCAACACGCGCTGACAGGCCGCAATCGGCCTTGCGTCCAGCACGGCGCTGGCGTCTTCCAACAGCGCGACGAAGCAGAGCGGTTCACGCCCGAGTTCTCGCTCCGTCACTGCCAGGCGTTCGGCAAGGCTGCGCAACTGCTTTGGCGCCTTTGCCTTTGCGATGAAGAGGCCGAAGGCCCCGGCGCGACAAGCAGCCTCGGCATCCGCCTGCTGCAGTTCCGTTTCTGCATTGACGCGTACGAAGACCTTTGCGCCACTTCGGCCCGCCATCGGGACTGCTTGCACAAGTCCGGCGCGTGCCGCCTGCTTTTCACCGTAGGCAACGGAATCCTCGAGATCGAGGATGATCGCATCGGCGCCTCGCTCGTGCGCCTTGGCGATAAAGCGCTCGGACGAGGCGGGGACATAGAGAAGGGATCGCAGCCTCATGGTGCCTCGCCCTCCAAAATGAGGTTGATGGCATCCATATCCAACCCGACCTCGGTCAGGACTTCGGTCGTGTGCTCTCCAAGCGCTGGCGCAGGTCTGCGCCACACACCCGGCGTTTTTGAAAGCCGCGGCACGATGTTGTGCATCGGCAGGCTGCCGAACTCCGCGTCTTCCACGTCGACGATGATTTCGCGTTCGCCGAAATGCGGGTCGGCGATGGCATCGGCGATGTTATAGATCGGTCCGACCGTCGCGCCGGCGTCGCGCATGATCTTCAGCGCTTCGTCGTGGTCGTGCCGGGCGAACCAGCCGCCAACCGCTTCGTCGACCAGGTCACGATTCTTGACGCGCTCTGAATTGGTGGCAAAGCGCGGATCCTCGTTCATGTCGGCGCGGCCGATGATCTCGAAAATTCGCCGGGCGACCTGCGGCGTGGAACCGGACAGCGCCACGTATTTGCCGTCACGGCATCTGTAGACGTTGCGCGGCGCGGCCGTGTTCGAAGCGCTGCCCACACGCTCCTTGATCTTGCCGGTCGTCTGGTAGATCGCGGCTTCCGGTCCGAGCACGGAAAACATCGGCTCGAGCAGCGACAGGTCGATCACCTGTCCTTTCGCGTAACCGCGATCGCGCGCAAGCAGCGCCGTCACGGTAGCCGAACTGCCATAGACACCCGCGATCATATCGGCGAGCGCCAGCGGCGGCAGCACCGGTTCACGGTCCGGAAAGCCGGTTCGGTAGGCAAAGCCGCTCATGCCTTCGACGATCGTGCCGAAGCCGGGAAATTGGGCATAGGGGCCGGTCTGGCCGAACCCTGAGATGCGCACGATGATCAGGTTGGGATTGCGCGCGTGCAGCGCTTCCGGCGAAAGCCCCATGCGCTCCAGCGTTCCCGGCCGAAAATTCTCGATGAAGACGTCGGCCGTATCGATCAGCGCCCAGAGCGCCGCCTTGGCCGCCTCCTGCCTGAGATTTAACACGACGGAGCGCTTGTTGCGGCTATAGGTCTTCCAGTAGAGCGAGTGGCCGTCGTCCTTCCAGTCCCGAAGCGGATCGCCGGCAGGCGGCTCGATCTTGATCACGTCTGCGCCGGCATCGGCAAGCTGCAGCGACAACATGTTGCCGGCGACGAGACGTGAGAGATCCAGGACCCGAGTGCCGGCAAGCGGTCCCTTGGCAGTTGGATCGAACTGGCGCTTGGCAAATCCGTTCATCGAATTCGCTCCCCGGTTTCCTTGTCGAAGAGCAGCACCTTGTCGGCATCGATCGTGAGCCTCACGTCCTGGCCCGCCGAAAGTGGCCGACCGCCGTGGACGACCACCGAGATATCCTGGCCGCCCATATCGACGACGATCTCCTGATCCTCCCCGGTCGGCTCGACCAGGCTGATGCGGCCCGGCACGCCCATCGTTCCAAGCGTGATGTGCTGCGGGCGAATACCGCAGACGATACGCGTGCCGGGTTGCACCTTCCCTCCGAGGGGCAGCGAAACGCCGTCGCGGGTCGATGCCGTCTCGCCGTCTGCGATCGCCTCGATGAGGTTGATCTCCGGTGAACCTATGAAGCCGGCAACGAAGAGATTGGCGGGATCGTTGTAGAGTTCGAGCGGCGCGCCCGCCTGCTCGATCTTCCCGCCGTTCATGACCACGATCTTGTCGGCCATGGTCATGGCCTCTGTCTGGTCATGCGTGACATAGACCATCGTCCGGCGCAATCGCTGGTGCAGCTTCTTGATCTCGCTGCGCATCTTCACGCGCAGCTTGGCGTCGAGATTCGACAGCGGCTCGTCGAAGAGGAAGGCGCGCGGGTCGCGCACGATCGCGCGCCCCATGGCGACACGCTGGCGCTGGCCGCCAGAGAGTTCTCGCGGCAGGCGGTCGAGCAACTTTTCCAGGCCGAGGATTTCGGCTGCCTCCGTGACGCGCTTCTGGATCTCAGCCTTCGGCGCGCCGGCAAGCTTCAGCGCGAAGCTCATGTTCTCCGCGACCTTCATGTGTGGATAGAGCGCGTAGGACTGGAAGACCATGGCGATGTCGCGCTCCTTCGCCGGCATGTCGTTGACGACCTTGCCGCCGATGGTGATTTCGCCCGCTGAAATATCCTCCAGCCCGGCGATCATGCGCAACAATGTGGACTTGCCGCAGCCGGAAGGGCCGACGAGCACGACGAATTCGCCATCGGCCATTTCCAGCGAGATGTTGTTGAGCACGGCGACGCTGCCGTAGCTCTTGCCGACGCTTCTGAGCTCTATCTCGGACATGTTTCCTCCCTTCTTTTCCTCTACGCGCAATCAGCGATCGGCAACCTCGAGCCGGCCGATCGACATGCGTCCGGCCGACGCCATGCGCAGGCCTGCCATGCCGTAGCGGAGCGTCGTATCGTCCGTCTGAAGCACCCGCTCGCCATCAACGGAAAGCGTCAGCTTGCCGCCTTCGACCGTGAGGTCGACCGCGTAGCTTCGGCCGTGTTCGATCCGGAAGGGCTTACGGGCAAGGATCGTGGTGCCGTGGTTTTCCAGCAGAATCACGGCCTCGCCATTCTCGAAGCCCGCCGCATAGAAGCGGCTGGTCCCTTGAGCACGCGCCATCACCAGATGCGAAGCGCCGGAGAGCGGCTGAAGCTCTGCGGTGACGCTGACGTCGCGCAGATACGCGTTACCGGTCCAGGCATCCGCGTCGGTGGCCGTATGGGCATGGATGCGGCCCTGCTGCAGGCTCCAGTGGCCGCGGTTCCAGGTAAACCGGGTGATGCCGCCCCATTCCTGCGCCTCCTTTGCCGGGTCGATCACGACGCGGCCCTTGCCGGACACGGAGAAGTCCGCAAGGAACAATCGGCCGAGGAACTTCAGGCGGCCGAAATATTCGACCAGAATGCCGATCTCGTCGATCGCCTCGCCATTGCCATCGGGGATGGTGAACTCGTAGTCCTGCCAGCCGCTCGCCGAGGGTACGTGCCAGGCGCTCGTTTCCTGAATGGTACCGCTCATGGCGCGACGAACGTAGGACGCCACGCGCAGGTTGCCGTCGCCGTTCCACGGGTCGAGCCAGAGTTTGAACTTCACCCGCTGGCCGTCATCGGCAAGCGGCGTGAACATCGGGCGGTAGCGCTCGTCGTCGAAATCGGAGCGGCGGTAGAAGGGCTTCCAGAAGACGCGACCGCCCTGCCCGCGCTCCAGCCGGTCGAGGAGAATTTCCAGCGATCCCTTGGCATTCTCGGTGTGACGTTCCGCCGATGCCTTGACGGCAATCTGGTTGAACGGCTCGGTGCGGAAGCCATGGGTCGCGCCGGGAGCATCGAAATCGAAGCGCACGCCGCGACGCTCGAAGTCCTCGACCCAGAGCGCCGGTGCTTCCCGCCCCTCAAGCCGGAGCGCCAGCACGGTCAGCTCGCGGGCGAAGGAGGGAATGTCGACGACGTTGATCGTTCCGGTAACGCCCGAAGCGACGACGAAATCGTTGATCGGCTTGCGGTATTTATCCCAGCCCGGCTGCACCTGCTGCAAGGTGCCGACGATCGCACCGGCATTGCCAGCGTTGCAGTCCGTGTCCCAGCCAGCCATCGTCGCGATTTCGACCGTACGTGGCAGGTCGCCCTGGCCATAAATCAGCGCCATGACGAGCACGCCGGCATTTGGAATGATGTGGCAGACGCCCGGATAGCGGTCGTAACCCCATTCCGCGGCCAGCATGTCGCGGCAGGCGCGCCAGTCGTTCCGGTTTCCATCGTGGAAATGGAGCACCGCGCGAGAGACCTTGGCGTAGAGGGAGTCGGCCGGGATGGTTGCAAGCCCCGTCTCAATGACCTCCTCGACATTCTTGGCAACAAAGGCCTGGGCGATCGCCGCCGCGCAGAAGCGCGCACCGTTCAGCCCCTCGCCGTCATGCGCGACGCTTGCCGCGCGCGCCGACGCTTCGGCCGCCTTCTTGGGATCGGCCGGATGCACCCAGCCCCAACTGTCGATGAAGATCTGGCCGCCGATCTGTTCGGCAACTGTGGTGCCGTTCTGGGCGATCGAGCCGGATTGCGGCGCCGGGATGCCGGCGCGAAGGTTCTGATAGGCGGTATGCTCGGTCGAATTGCCGAAGCCGCCCCACCAATACATGCCGTGTTCCTCGGCCGCATAGTTCAGCCAGGTCTTGCCGACCTCCTCGGCGGTCGCACCGAGACCGTAATCGCGCAGCGCCCGGATGAAATAGACCGGACCGTTGGTGTCGTCATCCGCCGCGAAATTCTTGAAATCGCGCAGATATTCCGTCACCTCGCCATAGGTGTCCCGGATGCGTTCGTAGCTCCAGATCGTCGGTTCGACGGGCGCGCCAAGACGGACGCCGATCGCCTTGCCGATGAAGCCGGAATAGATACGCTCGAAGATTTCTGTGGTGCTGAGCATCGGATACTTTCAAGGTCTAGAGACTGAAAACCTGGGTGAGTTCGAGGGCGGCAAAGAGCCCCGCGCGCGCCTGCATGCGCGCCGTTTCTCGCTTGCGGTCCGCCATCTGGATGACGGTCACCGTTTCGGCGAAAGCATCGGCGGATCGGAAGAGATCGAGCTTGTTGACGCGGTCGAGCTGGGAGGCCATCGCCCGGTCAATGATGCTTTCGCCATGCATGGCGCCGAGGATCGCCCCGGCCATGACGCCGATCGAATCCGTGTCGCGGCCTGAATTGATGCCGTCGACGATCGTCCTGTAGAAGTCCCCGTCATTGACGACGGCGAAGCCGAGCGCCAGCGGCAACTCCTCGATCGCGTGGAGGCGCGACGGCTGGTAGGCGTCCGTGGCAAGGCCCGCCTTCTGCGGCGTGTGCTGGACGTTGTCGCCCATCGGCGAATAGCGGGCGATGATGCGGTGAAACTCGGTGACGACCGTCTGATGGTCCTCGCCCATCAACGAGCGTGCGGCACCCACGATATCGGCGATCGCATCGTGCGTACCGTCCTTGGCAACGGCAAGCGCTTCGTCGATGACGGTGTCGAGCGTGGTCCCCGGCACGAAGGCGGCCGCAACGGCTGCGGCAAGCACGCCGGCGGCCTCGAGGCCGAAACTCTGCTGATGGCCGCAGGCAAAGGCGATCGCCTCGTCATAGGCTGCCTTCGGATCGCAGGCATTGGCGACGCCGACAGGCGCGATGTACATGGCTGCGCCGCAATTCACCATGTTGCCGACGCCGCCCTGACGCGGGTCGCAGCCGGAGAGCTGGTGGCGCTGGAAGATCCACTTTTCCGGATAGAACAGGCGCTCGATCAGCATCGTTTCGCGCTGCAATTCCGGCACCCAGCGCGGCGTCCAGGCGATCTCGCGCACCATGCCGGAGGCCATGTCCCAGGCATCGAGGTGACGCTTGACGTCGTTGTAGATCGACATGACGCAGAGTGTCATCAGCGTATCGTCGGTGACGATGCCGCCACCGCGCACGCGGCCGTTGCGGGCTGCTTCGCTCTGCTTCATGCGGTGCCACTCGGTATCGAGTGACGTCACCCGGCCATAGCGCTCGCGAATTTCCGCGGCGGAGAGTTTTTCGACCGGCGCCCCGATGGCGTCGCCGTAGGCGACGCCAAAGAGAAGCGCCCGAACTCGTCCCTTGAAGGAGAGCCCAGCAGCATCATTTGTCATTGAGAACCGTCCTTGCATATTCGGTCATTTTCTCGCCGCCGGCAGCGTTCCATTCGGAAACGAACTGGTCCCACTGGTCCATCTTGGCTTCGCCGGAGACGAACTTGTACACCCAGGCCCGGTAGACATTTTCCGTGGCATCGATGTCGGTGGCGTATTCGGCAGGCCAGACGAAGGCGTTGTCCGGCTTGAAGTCGGCTGAGATCGTCTTCAGCGATTGCTGCGCGGCCTCGCTCAGCCATTGCACCGGCGGCTGCCAGTTTGCGGCCACGAGGAAGCGGGCATACCAGGTGGCGAGCTTGTCGGTCGGCTTGATGGTCTCGCCGTCCTTGGTGTACTGCTCGCCCTCGAAGCCGAGCCGTTCGATCGCCTGGCCCTCGGGGCTGGCGATGAAATCGAGCAGCTTGACCACCTCTTCCTTGTGTTCCGAGGTTGTCGCGATCGCGAGGCCGCGGGATTCCTTGGAGACGTCGAGCGCCATCAGGCCCTGGCCGGCCGGCCCAGTGGGCGGCGAAAGCAGGCTCAGCGTCACGTCGGGATGAGCCTGGCGCATCTTGCCGCCATAGATGTCGATAACCTCTGCGGAGGAACCGAAGATCACGCCGGCGCGGCCGGAATAGAACTTGTCTTCCTTCACGTCCCACTTGGTGGTGATGAACTCCGGATCATAGAGCCCCTGCTCCCGAAGCAAGGCATAGAAGGCGATCTTCGCCTTTTCCGCTGCCGAAACGCGCGCGTGGATCCATTCGTCGGCCTCGTTCTTCATCCAGGTGCCGGTCACGCCGAAGGCCTGGTTGAAGATCGCGTCGAGCTCCTGGGTGTTGTCGGCGGTGGTGACGCCGTAGGTGTCGGCCTTGCCGTTGCCGTCGAGGTCACCATCCTTGATCGCCTTGAAGAGGGCGACGTAGTCGTCGGTCGTCTTGGGCGCCGCAACGCCCGATTTCTCGAGCCAATCCGTGCGGATGACCGGCTGTGGCATGCGCGGCGGGTAGACATAGAGCAGATAGGGATAGTTCTTCAGCCGCTCGACATTGTGCGGGAAGAGCGCTTCCTTGAGATAGGTCGTCTTTGGCAGCCAGTTGTTCCAGTCTTCGAGAACACCCTGTTCGGCCATCTTGGCGTCGCCGCCCTGGAAATAGATGAGATCCGGGATGTCGCCGGAGAGCAGCATGGCGCTGAGCTTGTCGGCATAGCCCGAAGACGGTAGGTCGATGATCTGAATGTGGATGTCGGTTCCCTTGGCCTTCAGCGCCTCCTCATAGGCCTTCATCAGCTTCACATCGTCAGGATTGCTGGTCACCAGGTCTTTCGAGACGACACGGATCGTCACCGGGTCGGCGAAAGCAGGCATCGCCACGCTCGCCATCAGCGCCACGGCGGTCGTTGCGCCCAGGATCAGTTTTCCAAGCATGTTTGTTCCTCCCATATGCTTTGGCTTTCATGTTTCGGTTCTGCATCGTCAGCCCTTCAGCGCACCGCTCATGGTGCCCTTGGTGAAGAACTTCAGGATCAGCGGATAGATCGCGAGGATCGGCGCGATGGTGAGCAGGATCATGCCGGCCTTCAGCGCTCGAATATTGATCTGGCTCGCGCCCGTGTAGTTGTTGCTATCGACCACACCGACCATGGCGAGTTTGTCGCCCTCGACCACGAACTGGCGCAGCACGACCTGCAGCGGCCATTTCGACTGGTCGTTGAGGTAGATCATCGCCCGGAAAAACTCGTTCCAGTGGAAGACGAAATAGAAGAGCGCGATGGTTGCGAGCGCCGATTTGGCGAGCGGCAGCGCCACGTACCAGAAGATCTGGAAAGGATTGGCCCCATCGAGTTCGGAAGCCTCGATCAGTTCCTTCGGCACTTCCTCGAAGAAGCGCACCAGGATGATCAGGTACCAGGCGTTGACGACCTTGAAGAGGATCAGCGACCAATAGCTGTCGAGCAGGCCGAGGCGCTTGTTGATGAAATAGTCCGGGATGATGCCGGGTTCGAAGACGATGGTGACCAGTACGAAGACGAAGATGATGCGTCGGCCGGGCAGACCGGGACGCGAAAGCGCCCAGGCCATCAGCGCCGTGAGAACCACGCCAAGAGCGGTGCTGACCAGCGTAATGAAGATCGAGTTGAAGAGACCACGCTGAACGGCGGAATTGTTGACCAGCAGGTTCCAGACCTCGGTCGAAAACCCGTTGGGGATGACCGTCAGGCCGCTCATGCCCGCGACCTTGCCCGGGTCGGAGAACGATATTGCGAGCAGGTTGAGGAGCGGCTGGACCGTCAGCACGACGAGGAAGAGCAGCGTCGAGACGATGATCGCATATTCGAGCCGCTCGAGCGGTGTTCTGCGGACGTTGTGGGCGGCCATCACCATACCCCCTTGCCGGTAAGACGTTTGGAGAGAAGGTGCGCGGCGACGATCATCAGCATGCCGAGCACAGCCTTGAACAGGCCGGCAGCCGTTGCCAGCGAGTATTCGCCGGTCTGCAGGCCGATGCGGTAGACATAGGTGTCGATAATATCGATCTTGCTGCGCACGACGTCGTTGGAGAAGTTGATGACCTGATTGAGGTCGGCATTCAGGAACATGCCGGCGTTCAGGATGAAGAGCGTCGCGATCGTCGGCACGATGCCGGGGATGGTGACATAGCGGATCTTCTGCCAGCGGTTCGCGCCATCTATCTCGGCCGCGTCATAGAGTTCCTGGTCGATGGCGATGATGGCGGCGAGATAAAGCAGGCTGTCCCAGCCGGCGGAGCGCCAGATCTCCGAGAAAACCAGCACCCAGCGGATCGAGCCGTTGTCGGTCATGAAGGACACCGGCTGCACGCCGAAGAAACCAAGCACATCGTTGACTGCGCCGTCGCTCGGCGAGAGCACCGCGATGAAGACGCCGGCGATGACCACCCAGGAAAGGAAGTGGGGCAGATAGATCGCCGACTGGATGAATTTGCGGAATGCCCCTCCCCGGATTTCGTTGAGCAGGAGCGCGACGATGATCGGGACCGGGAAGAAGAAGACGATCTTCATCGTCGAGATGATCAGCGTGTTCGCCAGCACCTGCCAGAAGATCGGCGACGAGAACAGCGTCTGGAAATGCTTGACGCCGACCCAGATGTTCGGCGGGATGATGCGCAGCTGCTCGAAGGCGATCTTGGCTTCCCAGATCGGAAAATAGTGAAAGATCACGAAGAAGATCAGCCCTGGCGCCATCATCAGGTAATAGGGCCACCATTGCCGCACGCTTTTCGAGAAGCTTTGACGTCGAACTCTGGGAACGTTCCCATTTTCTGACAAAGTTGCGTTCGCCACAAACTCGTTGCTGACCGCCATTCCCTACCTCCCTGCCGCCACGCGCACGGTGGCCGCCTCCGAAACATCGGCAAGCGAGCCGCGTTCCACCAGCCGGCACGGCAGATATATCCGTTCGCGCTGGTGACGGCCGGCGATCTGGTCGAGCAGACATTCGACCGCGCGAACGCCGATCTGCCGGCCGGGTTTTTCGATGGTCGTAAGCCCCGGCCAGGAAAAGGCCCCCGCCGGGATGCCGTCGAAGCCCAGGATCGAGATATCCTCCGGGCATCTCAACCCAGCTTCACGAACGGCCATCATGGCCCCAAGCGCCATGAGGTCGTTCGCCACGAACACGGCGCGACTGCCCCTCCATTGCCTCGTAAGCAACCGGGCCATCGCACTGCGGCCGCCCTCGACGGTGTAATCGGACTCTTCGACGAGCAGGACTTCGGGATCGACATCGCGGGCGATGCAGTGCTCATGGACGGCGCGCAAGAACCGGGCGCGCGCGAGACGCGACCGCGGCCCGAGCATCAGCGCCGGCGCCGGGTGTCCGCGCTCGACGAGAATGTCCATGCCGAGCCGAACCGCCTGCGCAATATTGGAACCGACGCTCAACGTATCGGGGAAACGCTCGGCGCTGGAACCGATGAAAACGAAGGGCATGCCGAAACGGTCGAGGTCGTCGAAATTGTCGGCAACCGGATTGATGATCGCGCCGTCGACACGGGCCCGGCGAAGCGCACGCAGGTGGGTCGCCTCCTTGTGCGCATCCCAATCGGACGAGAAAATCAGAAGCGAAATGTCATCCTTCGCCGCACGATCCTGTGCGCCACGGGCAACCTCGGCCCAGAACGGGTTGGTGATATCAGGAATGACGATGCCGAGCAGGCCGCTTCGGCCGGAGCGCATACCGACAGCAAGCTGATTGGGCTCATAGCCCGTGGCGGCGACCGCCTTCAGCACGCGATCGCGCGCTTCCTCGGAAATATTGGCGGAGCCGCCGAGAACACGCGCGACGGTGCTCTTCGAAACGCCTGCGCGTTTGGCAACGTCGATAATGGTCGCCCTTCGGCCCGTCGGGATGTTCATAAGGCTTCCTCCCAAAGTTCCGGCAATGCCTCTCCATGCACCGCCACGAACTTCATGGGAACGTTACCACGACGAAAAATACTTTGGCAATATGCAGGAGAAAATATCCTGAACTTTGCTGCCAGCCCGCCGACGACGCGGCGGCTTTTCCACCAGGCATATACGGGCGGCAAGCGCCCTTTGCCGCCGAACGCCAGGCTCGGCGGCAAAATAGTGGTAGCGGCAATCTACGCGGCCAGATGCTCGAACAGTCGGGCGACAGCCTCGGCGCCGGGGTCGACATGACCCTCAAGCTGCTTCGCATTGATATAGGCCGCGCGTCCGGCCTTGGCGCGCGTCAGGGTGGAGGTGAAGTTCGCCCCCGTTCGTGCGGCAGCCGCCGCCGCAACGACGCTGTCCTCTAGGGCATCGAGCGCCGGAGCCAGAGCATCGATCATCGTTCTGTCGCCGATCTTCGCGCCGCCGATCTCCTGCATGCGTGCAAGCCCGGCTCGAAGCGCCTCGCGCATCGGCAGCCCGCTCGATGCCCCATCGCCGGCGGCTGCAAAGAAGATGGCAAGCAGCACGCCGGAGGAACCGCCCATGGTCTGACTCAGTTCCTGGCCGATCGCCCGCAAAAGCTGGGTGTGATCGGAAAGTGGCAGTCGATCGATGGCATTGATCAGCGCCCGGGCAGCACTTGCCAGTGTCGAGCCCGTGTCACCATCGCCGGATTTTGCATCAAGTGCATTGAGATCCTGCTCGGCAGCGATCAAAACCTTGCAGCAATCGATCAGGAACGCGCGCGTCGCCCGATGGTCGGATGCCATCGGCGTGATCGGCGTCAGCCCATCTGGCAAGGCTTTGACGGCGATCGGCCGGACCTCGGATACGCCCGGCCAGGCGGCGATCGATACCGGCGTCTTCAAGAGTTCAAGTTCGGCCTGGTCGGCGGCAAAGACCGAGACCGAGAAGCCTTGCATATCGAGCGATGTCATCAGCGGCGCCGGACCGATCGTGTGGGTGATCCTTCTGCCGACGGGCAAATGGACGAGGTCGTGAGCGAGCACCGACATTTCGAGCACAGAGGTGCCGCCCAAATTGTTGATCAGCGCGACGTGGGGACCTTCACCCATGACGGACGCCAGCCGTTCCGCCATGGTCGCCACCGACGAGCGGGCGCCTGCAAAGTCGATCTGCTCGACACCGGCTTCGCCATGAATGCCGAGACCGAGCTCCGCCTTGCCCTCCGGTATCCGCTCTTCCTTTGGGGAACCCGGAACCCTGCAGGTGTCCAGCGACATGCCGATGCTGCGCGTGCCGGCAATGACCTTCTTGGCGGCGGCGGTTACCGTGTCGAGATCCGCGCCGCGTTCGGCGAGTGCGCCGGCGATCTTGTGCACGAACAGCGTACCGGCAACGCCGCGCGCCTGCGGCAGGTCGGGCAGCGCTATGTCGTCGCCAACGATCACCATGCTCACCTTCAGCCCGAAGGCGCGGGCACGCTCGGCGGCGAGGCCGAAATTGAGCCGGTCGCCGGTATAGTTCTTGACCACGAGCAGGCATCCGGCCGGACCGGTCACGGCGAGAATGCCGGCGAGCACGGCGTCCACGCTCGGCGAGGCGAAGACATCGCCGCAGACGGCGGCCGTCAGCATGCCGCGACCGACGAAACCCACATGGGCGGGTTCATGACCGGAACCGCCGCCTGAGACGATCGCGACCTTCGATTTATCCCAGTCGCTGCGCAACACGACCCGGATATGCGGATAGCCGTCAAGACGGGCAAGCGCGCCGCCGGACAGGGCCAGAACGCCGTCGATCGCTTCGGTGACGACATCTTCCCGCTTGTTGATGAATTGCGCCATTTCGAGCTCCTTAAGCCAAACGCATGCCTGCCGCATCGAAGTAGAGCGGCTTCGAAGGTTGAATCTTGATTGTTTCACCGCCCCGGAGCGGCGTATGGGCGTCCGTGACGGTAATGAGGTCGTGTTTCCTGAAGGTCAGGTGCAGACGCGTCTGGTCGCCGAGGTGCTCGACGCGCTTGACCAGCGCGTCCTCCCCCTCACCCTGTTGGATATGCTCCGGCCTGAGGCCAATGCTTGCAGCGCCCAAGGGAGCGCCGGCAAAAATATTGGCCGGAAGCACATTGATCCGTGGTTGTCCCAGGCGCGTCGCCGCGTAGACACTGACCGGCTGCTCATACACCTCGCGCGGCGAGCCGAACTGAACGAGCTTGCCCTCGTTCAGCACGCCGACATGGGTGGCCATCGTCATCGCCTCGATCTGGTCGTGGGTAACGTAGAGCAGGGTTGCGCCGGACCTTGCCTGAATGCGCTTGAGCTCGATACGAAGATCGGCCCTCAGCTTGGCGTCGAGCGAGCTCAACGGCTCGTCCATGAGGAAAATCTGCGGGTCTCGGACAAGGGCGCGACCGATGGAAACGCGCTGCATCTCCCCACCCGACAGCGCCGTCGCCTTGTTGTCGAGCTTGTGCGCGATCTGCAGAACCTCGGCAACCTCGCTCACTTTCCGGTCGATCTCCTCCCTCGGGGTCTTCAACAAGGGTGATTTCAGCGGAAACTCAAGATTCTGACGAACGGTGAGATGCGGATAGAGCGAATATTGCTGGAAGACCATGGCAACGTTGCGTTCGGCAGGCGCCAACCCTCTCATCGGTCGTCCATCGATAAAGACCTCGCCGCGATCGGGCGTGTCGAGGCCGGAAACCATTCTGAGCGTCGTCGTCTTTCCAGCACCAGTCGGCCCGAGCAGCACAACGAAAGAACCATCCGGAACCGTCAACGAGACATTATCGAGAGCGATGGTGCCGGCAAATGTCTTCGAAACGTTTTCCAAGACGACTTCAGCCATGTCCCAGCACTCCTTCATTGCCCTCGGATAACAGCACCTTGCCGGTTTCGGCGTCGAAAATCGAAAGCGTCCTCGCGTCGAATTCGAGGCCGACCTGCTCGCCCTCATGAACCCGGTGGCTAGACGGGATGCGCGCCTTCAGTTCGCCGTGGCCTGTTACGAGCGTCACGATCTGGGTGGTCCCGAGATATTCGACGGCGCTTACGCGCCCCCGGTAGGCGCCGTCACTCACGAACGTCACGTGTTCCGGCCGGACGCCGAGCGTCAGCCTACCGGCACGACCTTCCCGCGACGTCGGCACCTTGACCATTATGCCGCCGAGATCGATCAAGCCGCCGCCGACGCCGATCATGCCCTCAAACTCCAGGAAGTTCATTGGCGGTGAACCGATAAACTGAGCCACGAACTTCGTCGCGGGCCAGTCGTAGATCTGCTGCGGCTTGCCGAACTGTTCGACCACCCCATGATTCATCACCACGATCTTGTCGCCCATCTGCATCGCTTCGAGCTGGTCATGGGTCACATAGACGGTGGTTGCGCCCATCCGGTCGTGCAGCGCCCGCAATTCCTCGGCCATGTGCTCACGAAACTCGGCATCGAGTGCGCCGAGCGGCTCATCCATGAGGAAGGCCTTGGGGCGACGCACGATCGCACGGCCGAGCGCGACGCGCTGGCGGTCTCCGCCCGAAAGGCCGCCGACGGGCTTGTCGAGAATGTTCTCGATCTTGAGAATACGGGCGACTTCCGCGACGCGTGATTTCACCTCTTCGCCGCGCAGGCCCTGGCTGAGCAGCGGATAGGAGATGTTCTTGCGCACGTTCATATGCGGATAGAGCGCGAACATCTGGAAGACGAAGGCGATGTCGCGCTTGCTCGCGGGCTTCATCCCGACTTCTTCGCCGTCGATGAAGATCTCGCCACTCGTCGGCAGTTCGAGGCCCGCCATCATGCGCAATGTCGTCGTCTTGCCGCAGCCGGACGGGCCGAGCAGCATGAAGAACTCGCCATCCTCGATCGTGAAGCTCGAAGAGCGCACCGCGGTAAAGGCGCCGAACTCCTTGCGCACATTCTGGATTCTGATCTGCGCCATCGGCTTACTCCGGAAAATGGCTGACGATGATGAACATCACCGTGCCCAGCAAGGTTATGACGAAGGACCAGGAATAGAGCACGAGAACGAAGGGCTGCATCAGCATGAAGACGCCCGCCGCGATCAGCGCCGATGCCAGCATTTCCCAGGCACCGCGACGCAAATGCAGCAATCCGTTGAAAAATCTTGTCATTTGCGTACGGCTCCGAAGGTGATGCCGCGCAGCAGGTGTTTGCGCAGGAGAATGGTGAAGACCATGACCGGCACGAGGAACAGGGTCGCGCCCGCAGCAACCGCCGGCCAGTCCTGGCCGCTAACGCCGATGATGGTTGGAATGAAGGGTGGCGCCGTCTGAGCGTTGCCCGAGGTCAGAAGCACGGCGAACGCGTATTCGTTCCAGGCAAAGATCAGGCAGAAGATGGCGGTGGAGGCGATGCCCGTCGCCGCCTGCGGCAGCACCACCTTATAGAAGGCCTGGAACCGGGTGTAGCCGTCGATGAGAGCCGCTTCCTCATACTCGACCGGAATTTCGTCGATGAAACCCTTGAGCAGCCAGACCGACAGCGACAGGTTGACGGCCGTATAGAGCAGGATCATGCCCGCATGGGTGTCGTTCAGGCCCAACGAGCGGAACATCAGAAAGATCGGGATGGCGACGGCGATCGGCGGCATCATCCGCGTCGAAAGAATGAAGAACAGCAGATCGTCCCTCAGCGGAACCTTGAAGCGCGAGAAGGCGTAGGCGGCGGCCGTGCCGAGCACGATGCAGAGCACCGTCGAACCGAAGCCGATGATCACCGAATTGGTGAAGCGTTCGGCAAAACGCGACGGGCCGGAGATGACGAGACCATCCTTGCGAACCAGCTTGTCATACCAGGTCTGCGGCTCGCCGACCGCCTGCAACTGCTCCTCGGAAAGCCGGGTACGCGTCGTGAAGACGTTGACATAGCCTTCCACAGTCGGTTCGAAGAAGGTCTTCGGCGGATAGGCGATCGCGTCGGATGGCGACTTGAAGCTCGTCGCGATGATCCAGACAAGCGGAAGGATCGTGATCAGCGCGTAGCCAACGACCAGGATCCCGGCGAACCACTTTTGCCGTTGGGACGGCTCGGTTACGGAATAGCTGCTCATCGCTGTTTGACCTTGTTCAGGGCTTTGACGTAGATCGACGCAAGGCCGAAGACGGTGACGAAGAGAATGACGGCATAGGCAGAGGCGTAGCCCGTGCGCCACTTCTCAAAAGCCTCGCGCTTCAGGTTGATCGAGGTGAGTTCGGTGATCGATCCCGGTCCGCCGCCGGTCAACTGCACAACCAGGTCGAACATCTTGAAATTCTCGATGCCGCGAAAGAGCACGGCGAGCATCAGGAAGGGCAGCACCAGCGGGATGGTAATCGTCCAGAACTGCCGCCATTTGCTGGCGCGATCGCATTCGGCCGCCTCGTAGATGCTGCTGGGAATGGAGCGCAGGCCGGCAAGGCAGATCAGCATCACAAAGGGCGTCCACATCCAGGTGTCGACGATGATAATTGCCCAGGGTGCCAGCGACACATCGCCGATCATCGAGAAACTCGACGGATCAGCCCCGGTCAGAAACCCGACCGCGTAGTTGAAGAGACCGATCTGCGGCTGGTAGAGGAAGGTCCAAAAATTGCCGACCACCGCCGGGCTCAGCATCATCGGCAGCACGATGATCGTCGTCCACAAATCATTGCCGCGGAACTTCTTGTTGATCAGGTAGGCAAGCGAGAAGCCGATCAGCACTTGAAGGACGATCGTCCAGATCAGAAAATGCGCCGTCGCTTGCATCGTCAACCAGATGTCCTTGTCGGACAGAATGCTCAGGTAGTTCTTGAGCCCGATGAACTGGACCTCGGCATTGGGGCGGTTGACACGAAAGTTCGTAAAGCTCAGCCGGACCGTCCAGATCAGCGGAAAGATATTGACGGCAAGCAGCAGGACGATCGACGGGGCGACGAACAACCAGGCAAGCGCGCGATCCGACAATCTTCGAACCCGCTTGGCAATGGCATGCGGCGTCGCTCCGGCGACCCGGTCCACTGTTGATTTCAGCATGGGTAGTCCCTCATGTGATTAGGCGGCGACAGAGCCGGGGAATGCCTCCGGCTCCATGTCGCGCCATGGCGCGCTGGGAGGTGCGCCGCCACGGCCTTGATGGCGATCAGTATTTGCCTTCGTCGTCGAAGATCTGCGTCCAGTCCTTGACGAGACCATCGAACGCATCCTGGGCAGAGCCCTGGCCGGCGACCACATAGTCGTGGAAGCGCTTCTGTGCGGCCTGGAGCAGGGAGGCATAGGAGGGCTCGGCCCAGAAGTCCTTCACGATAGCCATGGAATCGAGGAAGGTCTGGGCATAGGGCTGACTGGTCGCAAAGCCGGGATCTTCGACCACTTTGCGCAGCGCCGAATAGCCGCCCATCTGCCACCATTTCTGCTGGATATCGGGCTGGGCGAACCACTTGATATAGGCGAGCGCATCGTCCTGCTTCTCGGACGCCGCGACGACCGAGATCCCCTGGCCGCCAAGTTGTGCGAATGCGACGCCATCAGGTCCGGCCGGATTTGGGAAATAGCCCGACTTTTCGCCGCCCACATTGGCATCGGCATTGATACCAGGCCAGGTGAAGGCGAAGTTCATGTGCAGCGCGACCTGACCCGATTTGTAAGCGTCGATATCCTCGGACATGTAGGCGTCGGAATGGCCGGGCGGCGTGCAGCAGTCGTAGAGCGCCTTGTAGAATTCCAGCCCCTGCACGGCTTTGGCGGAGTTCACGTATCCTTCGAGCTCGTATGGCTTGTCCGGGTTTTGATATTCGAAGCCAAAGCTGTAGAGCACGTCCATCGCACCCATGGTGATGCCTTCGGATCCGCGCTCAGTGTAGATCGCAGCACCGTAGACGGTCTTTCCATCGATCTCCCGCTTCTGGAAGAATTCGGCGATGTCCTTCAATTCGGCAAAGGTCTTCGGCACGGCGAGGTCACGACCGTACTTGCTCTTGAATTCGGCCTGCAGTTCCGGGCGGGCGAACCAGTCCTTGCGGTAGCTCCAGCCGACGACGTCGCCGAATGCCGGCAGAGCCCAGTAGTTCGGCGAGTTCTTCGGCCATTCGGCATACCCGACGACGGTCGCCGGGATGAAATCGCTCATCTTGATGCCTTCCTTGTCGAAGAAATCATTGAGCTTGACGTACTGGCCGTTTTCAGCGGCGCCGCCGATCCATTGGCTGTCGCCGATCATCAGGTCGCACAGCTTGCCGCCGGAGTTCAGCTCGTTCAGCATGCGGTCGGCGAAATTCGGCCACGGCACGAACTCATACTTCATCTTGATGCCGCTCTTGGCTTCGAAATCCTTACTGAGCTCGACAAGAGCGTTCGCCGGATCCCAGGCCGCCCAGCAAAGTGTCAGCTCGGTCGCGCTTGCTTGACCGGTATTTGCGACGCCGGCCGCCAGCAGGGCACCCGATGCGGCCAATGATTTGAAATGACGAAGTTCCATAGCTGGGGGCCTCCTCCCCTCTCCTTCCGACCTCCATCGGAAGCTGAAAACGCCTACGGCGAATTTTGGACGCAAAGCGACGTCCCTGCGTAGGCCCGACTTCTTCGCATCGCTTCGTGACCCCACGCACTCCTCTGAACGGCCACAGATAGAATGATATTGAGGTGCGCACCTCAATGCAAGCAAATTTTGAGGTGCGCACATCAATTCTTGCTTTTCGATTGCTTTTGTTGGAGGAATCACCCTGAAGGATCGAGAGCAAAGAGAAGCGATAGAATGCGTCCTACCGCGAAAGACCTGGCAGAAGCGGCCGGCGTAAGCCTGGCTACCGTCGACCGCGTACTGAACGACCGGCCGAATGTCAGCAAGAAGGCTTTCCGCAAGGTCAACGACGCCATCGAGCGTATCGGTTTCGTCCGGAACCCGGCGGCGGTCGCGCTCGCGCGCAACAAGACCTACCGGTTTCGCTTCGTCCTTCCCCTCTCGGGCGACCAGTATCTGAGCGAGCTGATCGGGTGCGTCACCGAAGCCCGGAACGCGCTGCGCGCCGATTCCACCGAGGTGGAGGCCGTGCAAATCCCGATGGCAGATCCGCACCACGTCGCCAAATATCTGAGCCTCATCGATCACGAGACCGTCGATGGCGTCGCGGTGATGGCACCGGAGTCCCCACAGGTGCGCGATGCGCTGGTACGGCTCGTGGAACGGGGGGTAAGAGTGGTGCAGTTCCTGTCGGGCCAGGAACGACTGGAAAGCGCTGACTATGTCGGTATCGACAACGTCGCGGCCGGCGCCACGGCCGGCAAGATCGCAGGCCGTTTCATCGGCAACCGGGCCGGCAAAATCATGGTCGTGGCAGAAACCATGATGGCACTCGACAGCATCGAGCGCCGCCTCGGCTTCGACGGCATCATCAACGCGCAGTTTCCACAACTCCAATGTCTGCCGTCGCTCGAGACCTATGCCGACGAGAAACGCGCCGAACTGATCATTCACCGGACGCTGCAACACAACCCGGACACGCTGGCCGTCTACGTGTTGAGTTCCGAGGCGCGAGCGCCGTTGACGGCGGTCTGGAATGCGCAGGGCTCGCGCCAGCTCACGGTTATCGCCCACGAGCGCACGCCCTTCAGCGAGCGGGCGCTGATGGAGGAACGCATCGATGCCCTGATCGCCCAGGACCCGGGCCATGCGGTTCGAAGCGCACTACGCATATTGCGCGCCCGCGCCGACCATCGCGAACCCCTGGCCTCGCAGGAGAGGATCCGCATCGAGATCCTGCTCAAGGAGAACCTTCAGCTGCAAAGCGGTTGAGATGACAGTCGAATAGTGGGCAGCGATAGACGGTCTACGGGGGGGCCACACGGATCAGCGCCTTGGAAAGACGGACCTATGCAAGGCGCGCACCCGCCGCGCTGCCCGCCACCCGGTGGCGATGAGCCGGTCTACGGGCGGAGCAACCGGCACCTGCTGTTTCTCGATGAGATCCACGAGCGCCTCGGCCGTCATATCGCTGGTGACGACGATGCGCGAAAGCGCGAAGAGGTTTTCCGTCTCGTCGCTCAGCGCGTGACGCACCCGGCAGGCGGCGAGATACCCGGCCTCCTCTGCGATGCGGCGGGTGGCGCGCGAAGCGTAGCCGTGGGGATAGGCAAAAGTCGTCACGGCGCGCCCCAAGCCGTCTTCCAGCGCCTTCTTGCTGTCACGAAGCTCACGCGTCGCCTTCGCCCATGACAGCGTGTCGAGCTCCGGATGGCTGACCGAATGCGCGCCGATCTCCACGCCCGCCTTCTGTAGATTGCGCAAGGCAGCCCAGTCGAGCATTGGTCGGCTGCCTTCGCCAAGATCGGCAAGCCATCGAGCCGTGGCGCCGACCAGGCCGGAGACGACATAGAGCGTTGCGGAAAAGCGGCGGGCCATCAAGACCGGCATCGCCCCCTCGGCGAAGTCGCTCAGCCCATCGTCGAAGGTGATCAGGCAGGTCAGAGGTGGCACCGGCTGAGCGCTACGCCGCAGGAGGGCGAGATCGCCCACCGTGATCGCGCGGTAGCCCCGGTCCGACAAAGCGTGGAGGTGGGAGTCGAGCTCCCGTTGCGTCACCAACCAGCGCCGATAGGCCGAGGCGCAACTCGAACCAACGCTATGGTAGACCAGAATGGGGATGGATTGCATGCTCAGACCTCCCCTTTTGCCGGCTGCCTCGCGGCAAGGCCGTCATGCGGGCGATCATCGTGTCGGCGCTTCGCCAGGCTGCGTAGGTAGCCCGGCACGCCTGCAAGGATACCGAGACGCTCCATCCATACGAGTCGGCGCGGATAGTCGGACGGCAGCCGCGCGGTCTTCTCCGAAGTTGGTCCGGCCATATGCCGAATGCCCGCGGGAAATGCCACCGCAAGGCGCAGAGCCCGGCGCGGATCGTCGATCACGAGCTTCGTCAGGTAGGCGCCAAGGCCCATCCCGTAACAATAGGCCTGCCGACGCATCCCCTCCTCGCTCCGGCGATGGTAGTGCCAGATGATACCCTGCGGCTGATAGACGAGCTGGAAACCGGCGTTGACGATGGCGAAGAATGCAGCAAGGTCGTCACCCCCGCGCGCCAGCGTTCCTGCCCCAAGCGCGGCATCGAAACCGCCCACCCGGCGCAAGGCGCTGGCGCGAAAGGCCATGTTTGCCCCGGACCCGAACTGGCCGGCGGTGAACGGAAAGAGCACGCCTTTCGACCGGTTCGCCTTGAGATCGTAGGCCCGGCGCTGCAGGCCCTTGCCGAAACCGCCGTGCCGTTCCGTCCAAACCTGGGCCCGCGTTTCCAGTTCGGCAGGGAGGATCAGGCCGGTTACGCAGCCAACCGTCCCATCCTCCTCCATCGGCGCCGCCATCGCCTCCACCCAGTGCCGGTCGAGCACAACGTCGTCATCCGTGAAGAGGACAATATCGCTCGATACATGGCGCAAGCCCGCGTTGTGGGCCCGTCCGAGTCCAGGCGTTGGCTCGAGCACATAGTGCACGCGACCGCGATAACGGGCAGAAAGCAGATCCGCGGTTGCAGTCGAGGCCGGCGCATTGTCGACGACGACCACCTCGTCCGGCGCACGCGTCTGGTCGAAGAGCGAAGTGAGGCAGCGGTCAAGGCTGTCTGCCCGATCGCGCGTCGCAATCACGACCGCGACCCGCTCTTTCGGACGCATCCGGTGCGCCGCGGTTGATGCCACCGACCTCAGAGACCCGATTTTTGCGACCAGATCGGCCGGCTGCACGAGCAGACCTTCATGTTCGAGTTCAACGATCGCGAGCGGCTGGGGTCCGGAACGGACAAGACAGAATATGCCGCCATAGGGAACGCCGTCCGGCCGCGAGAGATCGATCGCAGGAAGCGGTTTTTCCTGGTCGATGCAGACGACCTTGATCGGGCGGAAGGTGGTTGCAGCCCTAGAGGACTTTGCCATGAGATAACCCGCCGTTGTTAAGGCAAGGCCCGCGACAATGGCACCGGCGCGCATCAGCCCTCCGGCATCCAGCCGCGTCACCGCGTCGGCCACGCCGCGAACGACGCCTGCCGGTAGCGTTCGGGTCACATAGGCACGTTCAGCGCCAAGGGTTTCACCAGCTCCGACGGCCCTGACCACAGCGCTCTTCGATCGTCCCTCAGCCAGGCAGCGCCTGCGGAAGTAAGCCCAACGTGATCGTTCTGCCGTAACGTGATGATGAACCACGGCACCCGGGTCGTAGAGGATCACCGAATTGGGATATTGCCTATGCACGCGAATACATAGCTCCGTTTCCTCGCACCCAGCCGCGTCCTGGCCACTTCGGCCCATACCTTCGCGAAAGCCACCGACGACTTCGAATACCGATCGACGGAAAGACATGTTGCAACCGATGGGATTGCGAACGGGCCGCAATCCCACGGGGAGACCCCGGTAACTGCAACCGACGACCCATTGGAATTCTTCGGGAAACCACGACGGTCGGTCGCTTTGCCAGATCGGCAGGACCCCACCGCCAACGCCGACCACCGCCGGGTCGGCGTAGTGACTTGCCAGCCGCTCGAGCCAATCAGGTTCGGCAACCGCATCGTCGTCGAGAAAGGCAACGACATCCGTGGAGGCGCACGCCCGCACGCCGGTATTGCGCGCCCCGGATAAGCCTTGCGTCCCTTCGTTCGCCACCGCCTCGACTTCTGGAAAGGAGGCTCGGATCGCGCGCAGCAGCCGTTCGTTGTGATCGATAACGACGACCACCCGTTCGGGCCGCAGCCTCTGGTTCAGGACGGAACCGATGGCAGCACCAAGCTGCTCGCGGCGCTCGTCGGAATAAGCGCAGATGACAACCTCAATGGGGCACATGGTGGGCCTCAACCGGTTCGGTTCCTGACAGCGGTGGCCGCGGAACCCCGCAAGCTGACACCAAGCCGCGTGATTGTCTTGAGCACGCGCCAGCCATCGGGAATCGTCCGAAGATTGCTGACACCATGAATGCGGGCATATTCTCGGCTCGGCAGTTCGGCGATGGTGAGGCCGGCCTGGAGGGCGCGGATGTTCATCTGTGTCTCGATTTCGAATCCAGTGGCGGACTCGACGCGCAGATGCGGCAACACATCACGCCAGAAGGCATTGTAGCCGTAGCAAAGGTCGCTGTAGCGTCCGCCGAAACGCAGACGGACCAACTGAAGCAATCCCCAGTTTCCGAGCCGCCGATACCACTCCATGTCATGCGTATCGCCACCCTGCAGGAAGCGCGACCCCTTGACGAAATCCGCACCGGCAAGCAGCGCGCCCACGAAACCGGCCATCTCCGCCGGATCGGCGGAGCCGTCAGCGTCGAGCGTGACGAGAATGTCGCCGCGTGCTGCGGCAAAGCCGACGGCAAGAGCAGCCCCTTTTCCGAGGCGGGGCTGCTCGATGACGACAATGTCCGGCATCAGGTCTCGCGCCGTGGCCACGGTGCCGTCGGAGGAATTTCCATCAACGAGGATCACCTCGTCGATCCATGCGGGGATGCGCGGCAGGACATGCGGGAGGTTCTTCGCCTCGTTCACCGTCGGCACGATAACACTGACACGCGGAACGGAAATGGCGCGGCCTATAGCCGCCGAGCGAAGCGCCGCTCTTAATGGTTTCTGAAATGGCTCACCCATTTGTTCAAATTCCTCGACCTAATGCTCAAATTCCTCAACCCAAAATATTGAAAGCAATAAACCCTTTCCCCCTGGCCAAATTTTTGACCATGGATGAACGGAAGCCTGTATTACTTGTGCGCATTCGCTTTTATTACAATATTCTAACTTTGTAAACTACCAACACTCCCCTCATAGATCAACATATTAGAGAATAGGACTCCAGTTGTTTTGAATTAATTCAATGGATAGGATCGCGCGTGACTTTATGACAGAAAAATGACAATGTATAAACCGTGATATTTGGACGACCCTAAGGGATTTGTCGAAATAGCTTCTTGGATATGTGCGATTTTATGGCGGAACTCTGGATATCGAGACAGTATCCAATCTTTGAGACGCGAGCTAAAGACTCTGCACATAAGCATCGCCTTACTGCTTGCCGAGGCAGAGGACGAGAAGTGCCAATCTCGCTCCAGTCGAGCCAAGAATCTGCACTTCGACCCAAGCCCAGTCGGCACAGACGACCAGCATCTCATCGGTCAACGAACCCGAAGAACCGCGCTCAAGTCGTGCTTACGCCATGACTTCCTCACCGAAAGAGCAGATCACAGCAAGAGTTAAACAAGTAAATAAGCGGACTTAACTGGCTGAATTTCTCGATTTCGAAATGAATGGCAGTTTATATTATTCGCAGACGAGACGAGATGCGATGGCATGAAGGTCCGGAATCGCGTATCATACATTATCCGAACGGATTATATTGTAGTTCAAACGTTAGCGAGACCGATGCAGCCGAAAGAACAGATCGCGAAGGCGCCGTCCGCAGACCCGGTGAAGCGGTGGATGGAGTTGATGGCTGAGTGGGAGGTTCTCTCGGCCGAACTTAGCGACGCTCGACGTGCCGTTGAACAATCACCTGCCGCAGAGAACGCCGCATTGGTAGAAGCCGAGGCGGCGTTGCTCGCCAAAGCCGCTGCGCTCAAGGAACAGATCGATCAGGTTCTGGCCGAGGCGGCCAGTCGGCGACAACCGATAAACGGCCCGCTCGTAGTCGGCACGCTGATTACACCGAACAAAGGCAAGTGACTCGGCCAGCGCTGGATCGTTCCAGCCAAGAGCAGCCTGCATTCCGGATACCGGCTTCGCGTTGCTGACGCGACGAAGTGGCGGGTACGCCGGCGGGGCTACCGCAGCAGCTGCGCCAGCCCGGTGCGCAGATCCGTCCCGCATTGATAGCCGAGGATCGCCTGAAGCGATTGTACGCATCCTTTGGAGCGCCGGACTTCCCCGAGTAGGCCGTCAACATGCTCGATCCGGCACCGAGAGTTCGTTTCCTCGATCATGATCCGCGCCAGATCATTGATCGCCGTCTCGACACCGCTGCAAACATTGATGACCGTCGCCCCCGGCCTGTCGCTGCCGATCGCGCGGATCAATGCCTCCACCACGTCGTCGACATACACGAAATCGCGGGTCTGCATGCCGTCGCCGTAGATAATGATGTTTTCGTTGTTCTTCAGTCGCTGTGCGAACTTGGTGATCACTCCGGAATAGGGTGACGATGGATCCTGGCCCGGACCAAACACGTTGAAGAATCGCAAGCCGGTCGTGGAAAGACCATAGACTTCGTATGCGGCGCGAGCGTGCAGTTCGCAGGAGAGCTTATCCGCTCCATAGGGCGAGAGAGGGACGCATTTGCCGTTTTCGGAAAGCGGCAGGTCCTGGCTTGCTCCATAAACGGCGGCGGAAGACGCGTAAACCAGCGGAAGCTTGGTGCCCGCGCGGGCGAGTTCCTCCACGATTGTCAGCAAGCCGGTAATGTTGATGGCGTGCGACGAGGTTAGTTGCCGATTGCAGCGCTCGACCGAAGCGACTGCCGCCAGATGGACGCAGGCGTCGACGCCGGCAAGTGCGCGGTGAACGGCTTCCCGGTCCAGAATAGAGCCCTCGACGAAAGTGACCCCGCTCGGGATGTTCTCAGGTTTCCCCGAACTCAAGTCGTCAAGAACCACGATACCGTGGCCGGTTTGCAGCAAGCGCCGCGCGAGATTTGCGCCTATGAAGCCGGCTCCACCAGTCACCAGGATCGTTTTCAAGTCGCTGCCCTCGCGCTGCTCTATGCCTCCTTAAACCGACCTCGACTTAAGGAAAAAGACATGCAGAAAATCAAAGTGCTAAAGCGATCTTTGCGCGTCTCATGAGGCGCGCTGCGCTGTAGCCCGTCCCGGATATTCGAACCCATTGCCTGGTCGGCGCAGGCACCGATCATCCAGACCATCCGGCGCGATGACCTTGCCCCGCAACTGACGCTCGCTTTTCTCGCAATATCAATCCTCCATTGTCACTAAGGCGCCGTCAAGGCTCGAGAGCCAGCCCATTCGGCTGGAGCGCTCGGTTAATATTATTGATTACTTGCAAAGCTCCCCATGATACAAATGCAGCGTTTTAAGAAGCTGACCGAATGAAGATTGCAAGGGTTCGGACTGGTTCGACAGCCAGCTGACATCCATCACGTTTACTAGATATTTCCGCGCCAAGTCATTGTTATTGCGAAATTGCCGAGGCTTCTCCTGATGCCTGAGATTCGCCCCTTGCAGGCCCATGATCTCCCAGTTGTCGCCGACATGTTCCAGCGCGAACTGCGCAGGCAACGCACCCCGGCGCCGCCATCTCTTGCCGGCTACCTCAAACGCCTCTATTTGGACGCCACCAATAGTGACGTTGGGTCACCATCGCTCGTACACATCGGAGACAACGGCAATGTCTCTGGCTTTGTCGGCGTGACATCCATGCCTATGCGCTTCGCGGACATCAGGCTAAGCGCCTCGATCTGCGGGTCACTGATGGTCAACGCCGATCAGCGCAACGATCTCGCCGGCGCAAGGCTTCTCAAGGCCTTCCTGGCCGGCCCCCAGGACATCTCGTTCAGCGAGACGGCAAGCGATGTCACGGCACACATGTGGATGACGTTGCGCGGCTCGATCCTGATGAAATACAGCCTCGACTGGGTTAAGATCATCCGGCCAGCGAGCTTTGTCGTTGCGGCGGCCAAAGCGAAAGTTCCGCTCGCTGGCCTGGCAACTCCACTTGCGCGCCTCGCCGATGCGGGCCTCGGGCTCTATCGCAACGGAGATTTCTCGCGCTGGTTCGGCGCCAATGCGGCTACGTCGCAAACGGGTCGCTACACGCTGGCAGACATTGATGAGGAGGGTTTCTCGAGCCTCATCGGCCAGTTTACGTCGAAGTTCCCGGTGCATCCGGCATGGGACGATGCCTTGCTTCGGCGCATCATGTCGGATGCATCGACCAAGCAGGATTTCGGCGGAACGGTACGATGTACTGTGTCCGCCCGAACGAGCGCGATTATCGGAGCCTTCATGTATTTCGGGGACGCTGGCGACATTGGTCATGTCCTCCAGGTGCTGGCCCTGCCCGGCCAAGCGGGAGCCGTGATCGACTGCCTGATCGCGCATGCGGCCGCAGCCGGCCTCGCCGGCATCAGGGGGCGAACTCAACCTGCGCTGCTGGAGGCGATGCTTGGCCGGCGGATCTTCTTCTTCAACGTCAATTCGACGGTGGTGCACGCCCGCGATCCGGAACTCGTCCGGCAGTTTCAGGCCGGCAATGGTTTCTTCAACGGGCTCGTAGGCGAGCATAGGAGCCGCATATTCGGCGACCGGTTCGATTAACGGCTCAAGGCAACGGCGAGCGACACCAAACGCTGCGCATTCCGCATGGCCAGATCACGTTCGCCCCGTCAGCGCGGTAGTGGCGGATTTAGAACGCATAGGCGAGGATATCACCAACCTGGCTGCTCATCGGTCCGAAACGACAGGCGTTTCGCATTGATTTCGACGCGCAATAGCGGTTGACGGCACGCGTCGTGCCGCCCGTGAGGGTTCCGTTCAGCGGGCCGCTGTAGAAGGCGACCTCCTTGAGCCGGTATTGTGCGAGATAGATGTAAGCGTTCGGATGCGTGGTCCGCATCATACGAATGAGAGATTGACGCTGCTCCGCCGACAGTTCCTGCATACGGACCGCTACCGACTTAAGGTCACGCTGCGAAGTCGCTGCCGAAAACAGCATTTCCTCCACAATCCGGTCGCCTCGCGACAGCCGCGAGGAAACCTCGGCGAACAATTGCTGGGCTCGTTCCATATCGGGCTTGAAGAAGGTTGTGCGTCCATAGCGGCGGCCATCGCGGTAGTAGCTGATTAGGTGGCGTGCGGCGGCAATGTTGCCGTCGCTGGCGGCGCGCTCGAGGAGTGCCGCCGCGCCCTTGGCGTCGCGCTTCATGCCCATGCCGTAGATCATGGCGTCAGCGAGAGGAATGACCGCGTCCTTTAGGCCCATGGTTTCGGCCTTGCGTAGGGCGACAATGCCTTCGGGCGCTCTGCCGGCATTGCGCAAAAGGCTTTGCGACAGCGCGGTCCCCAGTATGAGAAGCCCGTAGGGATCGCCGGCCTTTGCCGCCTGCCGATAATATTCCGCCGCACGTCGACCATTGCTGGGCTGCAGCTTCCCTTCGCGGTAGAGATCGCCGAGCCTTATCAGGCCTTGCGTCCAGCCGAGCGACGCGGCCTCGGCATATTCCTGCATCGCCGCGTGCAAATCGGGTGATCCGGCATCGCCTCGCGCTAACAGGTCCCCCATCACGACATGGGCTTCGCCTTCGCCGCTCTCCGTGGCCTTCTTGACGATCGCGCGACCAGCAACGACATCCTGCGCGGTGCCCTGCCCACGCGCGATCATGGCTCCCGCTCGGACCGCACCGATAATGCTGCCGCGCGCGGCCGCCTGACGATAATAGTCCAGCGCCTTCGGCAGGTTCACGGCGACCGTTTTTCCGTCACTGTAGAAATCGCCGAGACGCACCAGTGCGTCCGCGTCGTCGAGATCGGCGGCGCGCTCGTATGCTGCCACCGAGGCAGCCCCATCGACATCACCCGATTCCGGTTCGCGCAGGAGATCGCCGAGGCTGATCAGCGCCGCTGCGTTGCCGGCATCCGCAATCCGTCGAACCATATTGCGCCCCGTTTCGACGTCACGGAGCGTGCCAGAACCATGCGCCGTCATCTCACCCAGTCGCAGCAGGGCGTGGGCATTGCCGGCGTCAGCGGCGCGCTTGTAGTAACCGAATGCCAACCCGGCATCGGGCGGAAAGGGGGCCGGGATCGTTCCGCTGTAGATGTCACCGAGAAATATGAGCGCCTCTACATCTCCCGTGTCGGCCATCGACCTGATCGTGGTCAGTGCACCGTCGACATCCTGCTCAGTCCCACGCCCGCGTAAGGTCAATTCGGCGACACGCAGCTGTCCGAGCGGAAGCCCCGCCTCGGCGGCCTTTTCGTAGAACTCGAAAGCCTTGTCGAAGTCAGGTTTGCCGCCACGACCACCGCCGCCGACCAGATCTCCCAGGCTCAGCAGCGCGTCCGAGCGTCCAAGCGCCGCCGACCTGGCATAGGCCACCTTGGCACCCTCGATATCGACAGGCCCCGCATCACCCCCGCTCAGCAGATCGCCAAGCGAAGCGAGCGCATGGACATTGTCTTGGTCGGCGAGGGAGCGCACCAGTGCGCGTCCAGCCGACACGTCCTTCGCAGTTCCTTCGCCACGCGCCAGCATTTCGCCACTGCGCAAGATGCCGGTTGCGCTGCCCGCCGCCGCGGCGCGCCGGTAATATGCGTAGGCGCGCGGCAGATCGATCGGCAGGGCCGTTGCGTTCGCATGGCTGTAGAACCCTCCCAGCAGAGCAAGCGCCGTGCCGTCGCCTCCGGCAGCAACTTCCTCGATGAGCGAGAGCCCCCCTGTGACATCGGACTGCGTACCTTGGCCAAGAATGCGCATCTCACCCACACGGAGCTTAGCCGCCAGGCTGCCGGCATCGGCCGCCCGCTGGTAATATTCCAAAGCCTTGGCAGGGTCGCGGTCGGCATTATCCTCATCGCTGTAAAGATCGCCTAGCCTCAACAGCGCTTCGGCATTGCCGACGCGTTCGGCGATGCCGGGATTACCGGACGCTGGAGGACTATCCCCATCAGCAGCCGTTTCCGCCGACCAGGCAGCACCCGCCAGGGTCAGAACGACCACCGACAACACGAGATGAGATGTCCGCCACAACGCCAAACTCCCTTACGAGTTACTCAATGCTGAGCGCCGTCATCCAGCGCCACAGCTGAAAGGCCCCCAGCCTCGACCGCCCTCAGATAATATTCAGCCGCCTTCTTACCATCCGCGGGAACGCCCCTGCCGTCGCGATAGAGATCTCCAAGCCGGAGCAAGGCGTCGGCCCTTCCCAGCTTGGCCGCACTCTCATAAGCCGCTACCGCGGCCCGACCATCGACCGGCCCAACGGCGCCCGACAGATGAAGATCGCCAAGCACCACATAGGCATAGGGGTCACCCCCAACGCCAACTTGCGTGACCATGGCAAGGCCTGCCGCAATGTCTTGTGCCGTGCCTTCGCCGCGGGCAGTCATCTCACCCTGCCGCAACCTGCCGGTCGCGTCACCGGCAAGCCCGGCCCTGCGGTAATAGTCGAATGCCTTGCCGGGATCGGCGGGAACCGGTCCACCTTGGCGATAGATATCGCCAATACGCACCAAGGCGTCGTAACGCCCATGCTCGGCCGCTTTCTCATAGACACGCACGGCTTCCGGCACATTGGCGACCCCCACTGAGCCATCGGCCATCAGATCTCCCAGCGAGACGAGTGCATTGCTGTCGCTGGCATCGGCCGCCGCACGCACCAGCGCCAAGCCAGCGGCGACATCCCTGGCGGTGCCCTGGCCACGCACCATCATCATGCCAGCCATCACCTTGCCATTCAGGCTTCCGGCGTCAGCCGCCTTCCTAAAATAGCCGTAGGCGCGGGCAGGATCGGCCGGCAATATCCCGTCGATGCCACGCTGGTAGGTCGCGCCGAGCAGGTTGAGCGCATTGGTGTCCCCGAGATCGGCAAGCGCGTTCATCTGTGCGAGACCCCTGGCGACATCGCGATCGGTACCCCGCCCGAGCAAGGTCATTTCACCGACACGGAGTTTGCCAGCCGGATTTCCCGCCGTCGAAGCCCTGCCGTAGTAGGCGAACGCCTTGGGCAGATCCTGCTTCACCGCACCGCTGCGGCTGTAGAGATCACCGAGCCGGATCAGCGCATCGGAATGGCCGAAGGTCGCGGCCTTTTCGTATGCGGCGACTGCGCCCGGCACGTCCACCGAAGCCACGGTCGCATCGCTCAAGAGGTCACCCAGCGCAATCAGCGCGAAGGCGTCGCCATGATCGGCGAGACCCGCCAGCATTGCGCGCCCGGCCTCATAGGATTGGTCCACACCGCGGCCGCGCGCCAGCATCTCGCCGGCGCGCAAGATGCCGGTCTCATCCCCGCTGTCGGCTGCTCGGCGGAAATAGCCGTAGGCTCTGGCAAAATCGACCGAGATAACGCCACCGTCCGAGCGACTGTAGAGAGAGCCGAGCAAGACGAGCCCAGCGGGATTTCGCGTGCGCGAAACCACGTCTTCGATCATCGCCAGCCCGCCATCGACATCCTGTGTGACGCCTTGGCCCAAGGCGGTCATTTCGCCAATGCGCAGTTTCGCCGGCTCATAGTCCAAGCTCGCGGCCTTTCGGTAAAGGGCCATCGCACGCGCCGGATCCAGGGCCACCATACCTTGGCCGGCCGGACGATAAAGGTCGCCCAACAGCACCAGCGCTTCGGGATTGCCGGCGTTGGCAAGTGCCTCAATCATTGCGAGCCCCCTGCCGACGTCACGGGCAACACCTTGACCGCGCACCAGCATTTCGCCCACGCGCAGCTTGCCATCGTCACTTCCGGCCTTGGCCGCCTGATCATAGAAGCGAAATGCCCGGCGCGGATCGGCTGCAACCACCCTGCCCTGGCTGTAGAGATCCCCCAGCCGCAACAGCGCATCAGCGCTCCCCATCACCGCCGCTTCCATGTAGAGTTTGGTGGCGGCGAAGGGGTCGGCCGTGGCGTCTTTGACAGGGCCGACCAGATCAGAGGGTGGAATGATTGCGTAGAGAGCACCCGGCCGATCCGGGTTGCCGAGCCTGCGATAAAAGGCGAGGGCCGCATCCGCTGCTGCAGCGGTTGTCTTGCCGTCACGGTAGAGATCGCCGAGCGCCACGTAGGATCCGGCCAAGGCCCTGACGAAGCCATCCGGCTGTTTCGGTTGCCCGGTATTCTCGCTCTCAAAGACCAGTGGCGGTACCGTCGGGAGGTTCTCCCCGATGCTGGCTTGCGCCGACATTGCCGACAACACGGCGCTGGCCAACCAAAACCATCCGATACGCATGCGCCCAAGCTCCCGACACGCGCGCTGCATCAAAAACGCAGCACAGCCAAAAACGGCAACATAAAAAACACGCACTGCATTTCCCGGCAGGAACAACTTGATGTGCTCCGCTCTTCAGCCGCTTTAGCCTGTCGCCGAGCCTCTGAACTGCCGATCTATTTGACCCATTCTCCCATTTTGATCCCCGCGCCATCCGGCGCGAAGACCTTGGCGTCCGACGTCGCCTTCACCAGCCGGAACCGCGCCGAAGTGAGCAACGCACTCTCGATCGAATCGAGCGAACCTTTCGGCATGACACGAAGATCGTCGACGTAGGCCTTCTGGCTTCGCGTGATGTAAATGAACGCCGTCCCCGGCGGTCGGCCTTGCAACCAGCGTGACAGTTCTCCGGCCGGATCAGCAAGCACGGCGGCAATGGACTGCTTGCTCTCCATCGAAATAGGCACATAGGCGAAGTGCTCATAGTTCATGAACTGCTCGGGGTAGTTGGGAGCCCCTTCGATCAGCATCGACCCCACCGGCGCATTTGCGTAGAGCCATTGCGAAACCTCTACTTCATCATGCGTGAAGGTGTACTGCCGGTCCTTGCCGTTGTTGGCGAGCACGAACGCCACCGAAAGCAGCGCGCCCAGCGTGCCCAAGAGATAGCGGGCAACAGCGTCCCGCTCCGTGCTTGGCGAAGGAAAGAACAGGGCGGCGGCGAAGAAGGCCAGAAATGGGAGGGCGAAGAGATAGACGCGGAAGGCGATCTCGCCCCCATAAGAGGTCGCAATCAGGAGGAACGCCGGGGCGAGCGTCAACATCACCGCGGGACCGTCACGGTAACCTGCCGCAAGCCGCCGCAAGCCACCAAGCAGCGCCGCCAACGCGATGACGCCCGTGAGCGCACGCGATGCCCAGGACACGACCACCTGCCCAGGACTGACGATCGACGTATCGACCAAGCGGTCGCCGATCTCGGCCGAAGTGTCACCAAATCGGTGAACCAGTTCCGGCAGGACCGACGCCAGATAGCCGTCCGCGTAATACAGGAGCCAACCGGCCTCGACCAGCAATGCGAAGGCGAAGTAACCGAGGCTGATCTGCCCCAGAAGCCACAGGCCGCAGAGGGCGGCAAGCATGATCATCGGCGTGAGCGGGTGCGTGGTCACGATGGCGACGATCAGCACCATGGCCAGGATTGATGCTGCCAGCCTTGCACGCGGCGTGAGCCCCGGCATCGACGGCGGCTGCCCGCGCGAGGCGAAGGCAAGGTAACGACCGAGGACGCCTGCCCAACCGCGACGGCCGGGATCGGCCCAGATATGCTCGACCCGAAGTGGTCCTACGCAAAGCGCGATGAGCATCAGGTAGAAGAGCAAGGCTATTCCCTGCGGCGAGTAATAGTCCTGGCCGATCCAGTTTCCGACCGCGAAGAACCAGACGCCCCCCCATATCAGTCTCAGATCCGTGGTGAAGCGGCGAAAGATGAGGGGGAGCACCAGCACGTAAAACAGGTTGAGAGCCGGTGGCGAAAACCGAACGATGTTGGCAAGCTCGATCGGCTTGATGTCGAACAACGCGGCGAGCTCGGCGCTGGCGACAAAGAAGCCAGGCCAGTTTCTGTAAGCCGCCAGGAACGGCGCGGTCGCGTCTATCTGACCGTGCCGCTGCACATAGTCTACGATGCCGACGTGTTTCCAGGCCCAGGCATAGCGCAGTTCATCGTAAACGATCGCGGGCGTGCCATGCAGCAGCAACACCAGCATGACAATTTGCAACATCGGAATGCGGGTCTCGCGCACGTCGCGCTTCAGGCTGAACGCAAAACCAAGCCCCACCACCGCATAGGCCATCCAAATCGTGGGAGGCAGGACGGAGAACAGGCCGTAGTCGTCCACCTTCGCCGGATCGATGCGGTAGAGGCTCACGATCCAGAGCGCGAACGCAAGCCCCAGGCAGCCAAGTGACAACGTGGCCGAACGAGTCGACGCATCGGCGACCTTCTTCGGCGCCGGCTGTTCAGCGGTCGGCACAATGGCAAGGGCGTCGGTCGCTGCCACATTCACAGCGCACCTCCTTCCCAAGGCACGGCGCGCAGCACGCGATCGACATTGGCCGCGATCCACAGCCGACCGACCCCCTCGGGGCGCCATATCTGCTCGCTGACTTGGTGCAGCCACACCAGGCCGACCAATGCCCGTGTCGCGCCGGCGTCGTCGCTCCAGCCTCGGCCGTCGCTCGTGCTGGCGGCGAGCCAGGCCTTTTCATCGGGCCTCCACTCCGGCAACCAAAACAGATCGGCAACCACAGCGCCGAGAGGCTCCCCCGATGAAATTGCGCGCAGAGCGATCGCCAGCCCGCAGGCGTCATAACCGTCAGGCGCATTCGACCGTGCCCTGCCCCATTCCAGGATGCCGGCAAGCTTGACCGGATCACTCCCGGTTCCGGCAAAACGGAGGTTGCGAGGCTGGAGGTCGCCGTGGCACCAGCCCAAGCCCAGTTCGCGGCCGGACCAATAGCCGCGCTGCCTCTCGACGAACAGATCGAGCACCTGCTCCCGCCGGGCCCGCGACATCAATGAACCGTCCAGGTTCCGCAACTGAGCGGCCGGCCATTCGACCCACTCCCGCAACCAATCCTCATCGATCTTGTGCGGCAACGATGTTCGGCCGTGCAGCAGCGCAATCGCGCCGGCAGTCGCCGCCAGGCCCGACTGCAATTGCGCGGGATGTCGCGTAAAGTCGTCCCAGCCCTCGCCCACAATTGCCGTCTCGATGCAATCGAGGGTACCCTTCGTGCGCCGAACCGCCAACCGGGACGGCAGCAGCGGCAGGAATGCCATCAGCCGCGGCTCCGCCTGCATCAGATCGAGTTTGTCGATCTGCCGCTCGATATAGGTAATGGCATTCAGATCGCGCGCACGGCGAAGAATGGCGCGAGCTTCGCCCCGATGTCCGCAGACATCGGCTACGTGCTCTCCGAGCTGCACAGTGACGGTTCCATCAGGGCCTGGCTCCGCCTCGAACGGTCGCCAGCCGAGCGCATCGGGCCTGGCGATCAGAAGCAGCAACGGCGCCAGATCGGCTTCGGCAGGTAGTTGCGTTCGAGCACGCGGCCTCCAAGGAAAAAGCTGTGACGAGAGCCTCTTCGATGCGGCCGCCAGAGCCAGAGCCCAGTCGTAAGCACTGCCGCGACGGCCGGTGGCAAGAGCCAACACACCGACGCCGAAGGTCACGGTCAGCATCGCCAGAAGCCAGGCCTCGGCCATGCCGATCGGCCCCTCACGGCGCACCAGGAAGGCGCCTAAGACGAGGGCCAGGGCCATCACCGAAAACTCGGCCGCAGCGACCGACCGAATCCACCCCTTGGTGCGGGCAATCGACAGATATATCGACAGCACTGCGGAAACGAGGCTGGCGAGCGCGAGTATCCGCAGAATGGACGCGCCTGCATCCGCGTAGGCCGCACCGAAGACGGACATGATCGGGTGCGCGAACATGACCATGAGCGTAACGAGACCGAGCAGCGGAACCACCGACAATACCGCCGCATCTGCAGCGAGCGAACGGAGGCGGCCGCCGTTGCTCGCCCCCTCGGCAAGCAGCGAAAGCCCCATCGAACTGCCGACGTAATAGAGTGACGTGAAGATCGTCCAGGCAACGAAGAAACTGGCGCTCTCGGCGGCACCGACCAGATTGAGCACCACCAAAGGCGCCGCGGTCCACGCCGCCATCATCGACACGGCTCCGATATAGTCCCAACCGAAATACCGGGCCATGCTCTGCCAATGGATCCGTTGCTCATAACCCGGCGTATCCTCTGTTGCCGGCACAAGACGCTTGAAGATCAACAGATTGACGGCAAGCACGAAGAGAGCGACCGGCGCCGTCCAGGACAGCGCGATCGCCTCCCAGCCGAGGCCGAAAAGCGTGAGCGGAACGAGCAGCAAGATCTTGACGAACTGGTAAGTGGTCTTGGAGAGCGGAACCCAAATGGACTGACGCAGCCCCGATAGGGCGCTGTCCTGAAGCGCGAAAACCGACCATATGGCGACGGTCACGACGAACCATGCCATGACGCCGGCGCTCTCGGTCAAAACGTCGAGTTTCGGCATGAATGCGCCGACCACAAGAAGGAAGATGCCGGCCACCAGGATGGAGGCAGCCACGGAAACCGAGTAGGCAAACAGGATCAGGCGACCGGCACGCTTGCCGATGGTCGGAACAAAACGAACGAGGAAATTGCCGAAATTGAGCTGGGCGGCATTGGAGAGGTTGACGATGGTGGCAGTGATCGCGCCGCCGAGCCCGATCGCCTCCGGGGTGCTGTAACGAGCTGCCAGAAACCAGAACGCCAGGCCAAGCATGGCGGTGAGCCCACTGTTGGCGATAAGGGCGTAGCCATTGCGCAAGAGTGACGAAGCCATCAGGCCCGCTGGCAGCAGCAGTTTCCACCCTCTCCCACGCCCGCTGGCCTGCATCTCTACCGGCCCCGAATGCTGCAGGATTGGTGGGTTCGCGTTCATGAGCCCACGCGCCGCCAGACACGCACATAGTCAACCAGGAAATCGGCTGGGAACTTGGTCTTGGCATTCGGCGAGCCTGGCCAGTTGCCACCCACCGCAAGATTGATCAGCAGATACATGGGCTCCTGGGAAATGCCTTCAGCCTTTGCGTAGCGCCACATCTCCTTGCCATCGAGATACCAGACGACGGCATCCTTGCGCCATTCCAGGCCATAGACACGCCAGCCGTCGGCGAGATCGGCCGTCTTTGCGCTCTTCCCATCGCTCTGCCAGCTCTTCTGCTGGTCGAGGTAATGCAAATGCATCTCATAGGTGTCGGTTGCGTGACCGAGCACCTCGAGGATGTCGATCTCCGGACGCGGCTCCTGCGTCGACGGCAATAGCCAGATGGCCGGCCACAACCCTTTGCCGCGCGGTACCCTCGCCCGGATCTCGAAGTAGCCGTACTTGGTGGCAAACCGATCGGGCTTCGCCCGCTCCGCATAGTTGCGGCCGGTCGTCACCATGCCGGACGTATAATTGAAGGTACGGCCCTCATGGCCGACGACATGTTCAGGCTTCGCGGTCAGGCGCAGATGACCGTTGGCGACACTGACATTGTCGGGCACGTACCACTGCAGTTCATTGTTTGCGAGGTTCGTGCAGCCGTTCTTGTCCCACCAGTAGCATCGGGTCCACTTTCCGCGGTCAAGCCGGCTCCCGTTGAATTCCTCGGTGAATATACGTTCCCACTGCCCGTTTCCCGGCGGTCCGAAGTCTCGAGCCAGGGCGCTGGAATCTGCGACCCACAATGCGCAGGCCAGTCCCGACAGCGCCGCTATCCAATACCCCATAACCATGCAACAACCCGTCCGGTCCAACCACATTGGCCTGCCGCAAGACGTACCAGCCTGCAGTTACCTGCGAGCTTTTGCAAAAGGCGGTTTCGCGCATCTGCCCTGATATCCGGCGGCCTGTCGCTTACGAATAATTCGACGTCATGATCGAGCTTCGCGTCGTCAAGGACGATTTCCTGCCCGGGTACAGCAGCCTACTGTTTCGAAAAAGAATTCTCCGGGAAAGAAAGCAATCACTTCAATTTGAACTCGAAAATTATTCTATGTTCTTGAAATATATTTGACACTTCAGCACCCGCTCAAATATAGATAGCATATTACTTTTTGCAGTAGAAGATAACGATATGTAGCTACGAATTACCGGCCGGCTAGGCCAAAAGCGTTAGAGAACTTGCATTGCGAATTCCCATAAGTCGATTGCACGTCTCGCAGAAAGGCAACGGGATCATCCGCAAGGTTCAAAGCATGACCCCGCCGGTAACCATTCGCACGTGATGGCACGGCTTTTCGCGAAGCGCGGCGCCCCACGTCGAATTCTTCGCTGATGTTTTGCGTGAATGGGATGGTCACGCCGAGCGCGACGAAAGCCGTCAGACGGAGGCGGCCAAGAGCAGCAATCGCTGAGCGCCGAAAAAGAGCGACGTTCCGAGCACAACCATCGTCATGGCATCGAGCCACCAGGGCCAACGCGACCGCAATGGTGGCATGGTGGCAAGCGACATCTGGCGGATCACGAGCACCGCGATGGCGGACAACATGGCAATCAGGCCATATCGATAGCCATTGCCGGTATCGACGATGCCGAGTTGTTTCTCCTCGACCTCCGCCTTGAGCTGGACCTCGCCTTTGCCGTCGACCTGGTCGGAGACGACGACGCGAACGTTTCGTACCAAGGGGTGGGTGGCCAGCGCCTGGCGAAAACGATCGAGAGCCGACGGATCATAGGCATCTCCCTGCTTGAACGGCTGCAGTCGCGCCAATTCCTCCGCCTTCAGGCTGATGAGCCCATTGTAGGTAACCGTACCGAAATTCGCCGTAACGCCGGGATTGATGACCACGCGAACCTTTGCAAGCGCCGTGCCTGGCATTCGCGACAGATCACGCCCGGTCACGGTCGCGTGTGGATACGAGGCGCTCCGAACGCGCCAGAGCACCTCGTCTTCCAAGTTCGCCAGAGCTTCGCCGCTGACAGGTTTGCCGGCGGCGACGGCCATCTGCCGCGTGATGTCGTCGCGAGACGCTTGAGGGAGACCGCCAAGGCCGTCAACTTCAACCAGACCCACGCGATAAAGCGCTTCAGGTCGGGGCGTAAACACGATTTCCGCCGGCGTGGCACTTTCGGCATAGTCCGGAACGTCGATATGCGCGTCGAGATACCCCATCCCGCGCATCATTTCTTCCAGGCGACGCCGCTGAGCTTCGACAACAGACTTTGCTGATACTCCAGTTTCGGCGCCAGCGTGCGAACGTTTCAGCTCTGTCGCATTCAGGGCCGCACGCAAGGTACTGTCGAGAACGGCATCCGAGGTCGGCTCAAGCATGATGATCGGAACGTCTGCGGCAAAGCCTGTTCCGATAAGACAGGACAATATCGCAGCGGATGCCATTGTCAGAACAACAGCGGTCAGGACCTTGCGCATGGTGCCTCTCGCGTTACGACGCACGACCAAGGAACCGCGTCCTTGCGGTTCGCGAACGCATAGAAATGATGACGCCGCTATCGCTCTTCGGAATCGTTATTGCTTCCCCCAAGAAACCGCGGCAGCGACGATAATATTGCCCACAGGCCCCACCCTTCGCGGCTACCACCGACAGAGCCAACCCGGCCAATAAATTATCATGCCGTTATATAGTCGTCATGCAACTTTTACACGACGTCCATACCTCTGAACATCTGGCCTTCGTCTCCGGTCGAGGCAATCGACTTTTGCCGCTGCAAGGCAGCGAAAGTCGACTCCCCAGCCAGTTATCGCCTCGATACCTTGAGAAGGCCGGTCTCCTGCTCTATATGATGCGTGATGATTGATGCTGGATGAGATAGATATGAGGACGACGTTGGCAATCGACGACGATGTGCTAATCGCCGCGAAGGCGATAGCGGCTCAGCAGCACCGAAGCATCGGCGAGGTGATTTCTGAACTGGCGAGACGGTCTCTGCGCCGGCCGCGCAGTGGCGGTGAACGCAACGGTATCCCTCTCCTCTCACCCCTGCCGGACGCACCGCCAGTGACGCTCGAAATCGTTAATGCATTGCGTGACGAACTGCCGTGACTTTTCTACTCGACGTCAATGTTTTGATCGCCTTAATTGATCCGGGCCATGTAGCCCATGACGATGCGCACGAATGGTTTGCGGCGATTGGTCAATTCGCCTGGGCGACCTGCCCCATTACTGAAAATGGTGTCATCCGGATTGTCGGCAACCCCAAATATCCCAACTCTCCCGGTTCTCCGTCCCTCGTAATGGAGATCGTGGGAAAACTGCGGTCACTCCCCGGCCATAATTTTTGGCCCGACGTCGTGAGCCTTGTTGGGGCGGGTGATATCAATCCCAGAAAAATTCTGACTGCTGGCCAAGTCACTGATACCTACCTCCTTGCGCTGGCCAAAGCGCAGGGGGGCCAGTTGGCAACATTCGATCGCAAGCTGTCAACTGCGGCGGTCAATGGTGGCAATTCGACCTTGCACCTAATCACTTCAAAGAGGACGTGAATCACGGGTTCCCGTTGATACATTATCCGGTCATTCAGGGCACCGAGTGAGAACGCTTCGGCTTGCCTCTCTACTGTCGCAGCGAACGCTTGGTCCCGGTCCGGGTTGCGAGCACATTACGGATCGCAAAGCTCGAATGTATTCGTGAGACTCCAGGAAGAGCCGAAAGGATTTCCTTGTGAATACGTTCGAACTCGCCGGCATTGGCGACTTCGACGCGCAAAAGATAGTCCGATCCGCCGGTCATCAGGAAGCACTCCTTTATTTCGGGGTGCTTGCGTATCGCGGCCTCGAAACGGTCGAGATAGTCCTCGGTCTGACGATCGAGGGTGATGTTGATGATCACCGCAATGGTGGCTTCGACGTTGGATGTATCCACCAGCGCGGTGTAGCCCCGGATGACGCCGGCCTGCTCCATCAGCTTTATGCGCCTGAGACAAGCCGATGGCGACAAGCCAACTTCGGCGGCTAGGCTCGCATTGCTCCGTCGGGCATCGAGTCGAAGCAACCGAAGGATATTGCGGTCTATCGCGTCAAGTGCGGCCATGGCGGATCATTCCAATTTGCCTTCGTTTCTTTCAATGATCATGGTTTTGCGCAACATTCAATCACTGATTCCTCGGAAATTTCACGATCGTTTCACTAGTCTCCCCCCAACGTGGGGAGCTGGGATGGACGGGACGATACAGGCAAAAAGACAGGTTGGGCCAACCGCCACGGGCGGCGCATCGGGCTACCTGACAATCGATCTTGCGGCCCTTGCTCGCAACTATGAACGGCTGGCGGCCGAGTTAGCGCCTGCACGCGCAGCGGCGGTGGTCAAGGCGGACGCCTACGGCCTCGGCGCCGACCGGGTCACCGCCAGGCTTTACGAGCATGGTTGCCGCCACTTCTTCGTCGCGCAGTTCGTCGAAGCCCTGCGTCTGCAGCCAACGCTTGCCCCCGATGCCGAGGTCTATGTGTTGAATGGCCTCCAGCCCGGCAATGAGACTGCCTGTGCTGAGCACGGCATCGTGCCCGTCATCAATTCAATGGAGCAGTTGCAGCGCTGGGGCGAGACGGCGAAGGCGCTCGAGCGCAAGCTGGCGGCGGCGCTGCAATTCGATACCGGCATGTCGCGTCTCGGTGTTCCTCCGGCAGAGCGCGCAGCCGTTGCCAGCATGCTGAAGGCGGGCACTAACATCGACGTCCAGTTAATCATGAGCCACCTCGCCTCCGCCGATGAGCCGGAGAGCGATCAGAACGGAAGACAGCTTGCCGAGATGAACCGCATCACGGCTGAGTTCCCCGAGTACGACCTGTGTTTCGCCAATTCGGGCGGCATCTTCCTCGGCAAGCCCTATCACGGGGTGCTTGCCCGCCCCGGCATCGCTCTCTACGGCGGCGCACCGACCGCCGACAGACCGAACCCGATGGAAGCAGTCGTGCGCCTCGACGTTGCGGTGGTACAGACGCGCACCGTGGCTGCCGGCGCGCGCGTCGGCTACAGCGGCACCCATATTGCCGCGGCAGAAACCCGCCTGGCCACCATTGCCGCCGGCTATGCCGACGGCCTGCCGCGAAGCCTGAGCGACCGGGGCGCGGTCTATTGTGACGGCATTCGCCTGCCGATCGTCGGCCGCGTGTCGATGGACTGCATCACCATCGACATCTCCGCCCTGCCGCAAGATCGCCTGCAACTCGGGGCCCTCGTGGAAGTGCTCGGCCCCAGTCAGGCGCTTGAAGACATTGCCCGCGACGCGGGCACCATCGCCTATGAAATCCTGACCGGCCTCGGCCAACGCTACGTGCGGCAATACCGCTGACTCCTTCTTCTTCTCCCATGAGGACATCATGAAAGTTATCGTTCTCGGCTCCGGCATCATCGGCGTGACGTCGGCCTACCAGCTTGCCAAGGCAGGACATGAGGTGACGGTCATCGACCGTCAGCCTGGCCCCGCCCTGGAGACGAGCTTCGCCAACGCCGGCGAAATCTCTTTCGGCTACTGCTCGCCCTGGGCTGCGCCCGGGATTCCGGTGAAGGCTATGAAGTGGCTGTTCATGGAGCATGCGCCACTGATCCTACGCCCGAAGGTCGACGCCGCGATGTTGTGCTGGATGGTGAAGATGCTCTCCAACTGCACCTCCAAGCGCTATGCGATCAACAAGAGCCGCATGTTGCGCCTGGCGGATTACAGCCGCATCGAGCTGGCCACACTACGCGCTGAAACCGGCATCGCCTATGACGAACGCATGCAGGGAACCCTGCAATTGTTCCGCACGCAGCAGCAGCTCGATGCCTCCGGCAAGGACGTCAAGGCGCTCGCCGCCGATGGCATTCCCTACGAAGTTCTCGACCGCGACGGCTGCATCCGCGTCGAGCCGGCGCTGAAGCATGTGCGTGACAAAATCGTCGGCGGCCTGCTGACGCCGAAAGACGAGACCGGCGACTGCTTCAAGTTCACAAACGCACTCGCGAAAAAGGCGGAAGAGCTCGGCGTTCGCTTCAACTATGGCAGCATCATCCGCAGCCTCGACGTCGAGGGTGGCCACGTACGTGGCGTCGTCACGGCGCACGGCACGCTGCAGGCCGAGGCCGTCGTCGTGGCACTTGGCAGCTTCTCGCCGCTCCTCGTCAGACCGCACGGTATCCGTCTGCCGGTCTATCCAGTCAAAGGCTATTCGCTGACGATCCCGATCACCGACGCCTCGCGCGCGCCGGAATCAACTGTCATGGACGAGACCTTCAAGATCGCCATTACCCGGCTCGGAGATCGCATCCGCGTCGGCGGCATGGCCGAAATCTCCGGCTACACCAACGATCTCGGCGAGCCCCGCCGCCTCACGCTCCAACATTCCGTCACCGACCTCTTCCCGGGCGGCGACGTGTCGAAGGCCAGCTTTTGGTCGGGCCTTCGCCCGATGACGCCGGACGGTACGCCCGTCATCGGTGCGACGAAGGTCGCGGGTCTCTATCTCAACACCGGTCACGGTACGCTCGGCTGGACGATGAGCTCCGGTTCGGCCCGGGTGATCGCCGATCTCGTCAGTGGTCGCAAGCCCGAGATCGACGCAACCGATCTCGCAATCGCCCGCTACGCTTAAGCGGCGCCGTTCAACCACTTTCGAGGAACCAGATCATGATCCAGGAAATCCACACGAACAACGCTCCGGGCGCCGTCGGCCCCTTCTCGCAGGCGATCAAGGTTGGCAACCTGCTGTTCGTTTCCGGCCAACTGCCGATCGATCCGGCGACAGGAGAATTCAACTCCGACGACGCGATCGCGCAGGCCGAACAATGCCTCAGGAACCTTGCAGCAATTGCGGCCGCCGCTGGCACGAGCCTCGCCAACACCGCCAAGACGACGGTCCTTCTGACCGATCTCCGCCATTTCGCCGAAATCAACAAGGTCTACGCCGGCTTCTTCTCCAAGCCGTACCCCGCACGGGCCTGCTACGAAGTCAGCGCGCTTCCTAAGGGTGCAAAGGTCGAGATCGAGGCGGTCATCGCGCTTTAAGCATCTCGAGCAAAAGAGGCAGTCAAACAAATAGGCGGCCAACACCGTCCAACCTCTCCGAGCAGTGCGCGAGCGATGCCGCGCCACCAGCGATCATCATCCGTAGCGCCGTTGACCGAGCCATTCACGGATGGAGGCGCCGAGCCGCTGCGGCGCCTCCATGGGGACCATGTGCGCTGTATTCTCGATAATTTCGAAACTTGAACCGACGATGCCTTGGTGAAGCTCGAGCGCCTCGGTTCGTGACCTCAATCGGTCCTGCTCTCCCGCGATGACGAGACTTGGACACCGGATCGCCTTCAGATTATCCCGTTCGTCTCGTCGATCGATGAGCGATTGTCTGCGAAAGACGTCGCCGCCCAATCGCTGCCCTGCGGCTAGGATGCGCGCAATGATGTCCGTGCGTTCTGCATTAGCGGGATGCAGTGACGACGCCACGGCCGCCCTGCTCAGCCCCCTGAAGACGGCACCGCCTGACTGTCCAGCGATTGCGGCCTTCCGCTGAAGCTCAACGTTGCTATCGCCGCGTGCGGAGGTGGCGATAAGGACGAGGGCGGTGACCCGATCGCCAGCCTGCCGGACGATTTCGCGAGCGACGTATCCTCCCATAGAAAAGCCCACGAGCACGAACTCCGACGGTGCTTCCGAGAGAGCCCGGCGGGCCATCGCCGCTATCGAGCCGTCCTGCGAAAGATCGGCACACGTCGCCGGGCCATATGCGGCCAACGCGGGGACCACGTCGCGCCAGAGATCGGCATCGAGCATGAAACCCGGAACCAGAAGCATTGCCATGTTTCGCCACCTCGTCGTGCACGTCGACGATATCGGAAGAAGGAAGGCAAGTCGTCAAGCCACGCACTGCCACCGGAGCGCGAAGACGGGAATGTCTTTATCATTCGGGCCGAAGCGCCATGCTTGAACAGCGGAGATGTCGCGCGCTGGAGACGAATGGATAAACAAACTCCATATGGATGTCTGCAAGGCTCAACTTCGAGCGACTCAACTCCAGTTCATCAAGCCTGTTGTAATCCTTCTCAAACCCTCACGACAGTGGAGGTTTCGCAGCCCGGGCCAGCGGTTCGGGCGCAGCTAATGCGACTTGCGGTATCAGCGTTCTGGATTGGAATCGCGAGGCAATCCCGAACCAGATCATTAGTGTTGCCGCATAGGAGACGTAGGCATCCACGGCATAGTGCCAGCCCAGATGTATCGACCCCAAAAATATTAGAACAAAATGGACCTTGAGCGCCCATTGTATGACGGAGTGAAAGCCTCTTGAGGCCAGGACCATCAAGAGCGCCGTGGCGTTGTGAAGGCTAGGCATGGCAGAAATACCCATCTCGGTGCCTGAACCTGCGTACCCCAGCCAGAGCATGTCCTGGACATCAAGAGCAAATATCGGTGCGTTTTGGTCAGCAGCATTGAGATAGGACATCAGATCGGCATACGGATTTTCCCCAAGCCCGAGGTTGCCGAAAAAACACGGACCGGCGGATGCGAACGCGGTCGCCAGGACGCTACCGAGAAAGATCCACAGCAACACAAAAGTGACGAGAAACTGAGTGCGTTGAGGTCGCCCGCTGAATGCAAGGGCCATCCAAAAGGTCCACATCACCATGAACCAGATACTGTAGTTCATGCTGAGCAGGAACGTCACCGGCCAATAGCCCAGAATCGGCTGAAGCCACTGCCAGGGGAGCCAACCAAAGTGAAGTGTTCGATCAAGATCGCTCAGCGCCTCGTCCCAGGAGAACGCAGGCAAGCGAGCTTTCCACGGCCAGAATACGCTTATAAGAATCACGTGTGCGAGGGCGACAGGAAGATAGGACGTAGCCGTTGCGAATGATACGCCGCGGATGTCGCGGATGGTCGCGGTAATCGGCCGGTCCACGCGATTGACCAGAACATGGTAGGCCCCCCTCACGCCTGCAGCGAATAGGGCAGTTATCGAGACCAGGCCCATCAAGGAAGCGAAGAAATACCCGATCCAGGTGCTAGGCGCCATTTCAAGAACGACGAATGCTAGAAGTAAATAAGCAATCGACAAAAATACGACCGCAGCATCTCGGCGTGCACCTGCAATCAACGCGCTGACAAATGCCTGAGGACTAAACATAGTCAGATCCCTCTGACTTCAGCCGGCTCGAGCCGTCGGGACAGAGACCAGTCAGTCAAATATGCAGACGCTTTCCAAAACAGGAGCGCTATGACGCCCCCAATGATCCCGTCGGTCGCGTAGTGCCAGCCGAGCTGGATCGAGCCGATGTAGATCGTGACGGCATAGGCCAAACCAATCTTGCGACACACGCCACCTCGCTGCCAGGCCACACATGCGATGATCACAGCAACCGCGACGTGAAGGCTGGGCATTGCTGAAATACCGGAGATCGCTCCGGTATCGCGCATGTAGGACTCCCAAAGAATATCTTGCGCGATCAGCGCCCACACCATCCCGGTTTCGGCGTCGACGTTCCTGAGCAGCGCCATCAAGGGCGCGTATGTGTCGTCACCGTAAAGAAGTTCCACAAAGCAAGGCCCGGACGACGATAGCAGGAGTGCCAAGATGTTACCGCCTACGAACCAGGTCAGCAGGGTCGTCAAGATGTACCGCAACCGCAACTCATGATTACCGATCCACGGAACCACGATCATCGATAAGGTAAAAATTACCATCCAAAGATTGTAGACAAAATTCAAGGCAATAAGAGCATATGCATTCCCGAACACCGTGCTGGTCAGGACATACGGATCCACGCCACCGAACAACGCCCGATCCAGCCGGATCAGGCCCTCATCCCACGAGAATGGAACGATTGCCGGAATCGTCGACTTGATGGTGCTAAACACAACGATCATCGCGAAAAAGATAGCAGTTGAATGCGTTGCGTGCGCCAGCCTGTCGTTCCCGAGCAAAACTTTTTCCATGTGCGCTTTCAGCGCCGCCGTTGGGTGCTCTTCCCTTCTTGCGATCATTTTGAGCACTGTCCACAGCATGTAAAGCGAAGCCATGCCTGTAATCGCCGAAAAGGACCAGTCCGCGTAGAGCGATGCTGTTTGATAGTGCGGCTCAACACCAAGATACCAGACCAGGCTCGCCATAGCCGCAGCGTGTGCCAATAGGATCACATAGGCCAGCCGATAGTCAGCGGCAGTCCTGCTGAACGAGGAAAGAAGCATCGTCATTGAGCACAACCGTTACGGATTCTCCCCACCACCATTCAATCGCAATTTCTAATTTAGTCAATCGCCGATTGCTGTAATAGAGGCTCAGAACCTTCCAACGACGCTTCGGCGAGCGGAAGCCCTGGCGCCGCAGAGCGCTCTCCATGTCTAGACGATCTTGCGAACTTCAGTCGCACTCGAGTCTCGACTGATCCATCCGCATTTGCCGCAGCATGTTTCGCCCGGCGATGAGCATTTCAAACAGGAATGCCATAAGCGAACCAATGAGCGAGACGATCGCACAGCCAAAGAACCAGAACAGATTTTCTTCGCGGAACCCGAATTCTAGGGCACCTGCAAGCAGGTTAAGGATTGCACAGCCGGTGCAGATCGCGGCCAAGGTTCCCAAGGCGACCGCGATCTCAAGAGCAAGCGTTCGCCGGCGCAGGTAGTCAAGTTGTATGCGCCGTGCTTCACCCTCCCCGTCTTTCTCCCCCACCTCGTTAACCCGATCCGAGACCCTGCCGAGACGAGTCGCATAGACACTGACAAATCCGGCCGTGCCGGCAAGAAGAAAAACCGGCGCCAGAGACGTCTGGATGATCGAGGCAAAACCGTTGATGATTGATGGTGAGTCCATGTGTGCTCTTAATAGGTCTTGCGTAAATATCCCGACTGAAGTCGCGGGAGAGACTTAATCAACCTACAGCAGCTATAAAAATAGACAATTTTCCGGCCGGCAGATCAGATGACGCACCGAAGCCCCTTGCCGAGAACCGCCTGCTTGATTGGGCCAAGCAAGATCCTCAATGCAGAATGGGAAGTCCGCGAACTCTCTTTAAAGAAGGACCATCCTGGAGGTTCGCCACTTCACTTGGCGTAATGACGAGCGAAGCGAATGCTCTTGATGATCGCCACATGAGTACTGACGCATGCCAGCAATATCAGGACGAATAGGGCGAGCGCCGCAGATGGACCATCGACAAGCGACCAAACCACCGGCGGAAGTTGAGCAAACGAAATACTGGCGAGGCCCGCGCTGTTTTGTGAGATCTGGTGCAGCGCGAATCCCGAGGTTATGAGCGCAACGTGCGCATGAACGAAGCGCAGCCGCAGGTATCGTTCTGGCCGAACCGCCAGATAACCGCCAGCCGCGGCGGCGACAAACAGCACCACGGTCGCGCCCCAGAAGACTATATCGGAAGCAGTCACGAGCGCGAGTATGAGCATGCGCGTCATTGGCAGCATAGCTGTGTACACAGCCCACGCGAATGGGCTGGACGGAGTGCTGCATAGTAGCGCGACACTGAGAAGGGAGACGGCGGCCGCCATGTAGGCTCCGCAGGGCCCAAGGCGAATGACGGTCAAAACTAAGGCGCGCATGATCTATTCCTTCAGCCCCGGCCCCATCTGGGCGTATCAGACGACAATATAAGATGATGCTTAATCGAGGCTTACGCGATTCGCCGACCGAATCGGAACATCGTGCTGCTCGACGGGCCCTTCCTCGCCGGTGTCTCTCAGTTCCACCGCTTGAATATCTTGGCGGCAAGGCGGATTTTCGGGGGGCCGATGCCGCCAGCCGGCTGGCATGTGTCTCTTTATTGCGACTCCCAAATTCAATTCTATCTTTATTAGTTATTTTTCTGGAAGATTTCCGGTGAGCTCATTTCTAGGCGAGGTTAGGATGCCCGCAATTGGGGGAATGTAATGGAAATGTCTCGGAGCCAAATAGGCCGCGTTACGCTGCTCGCAGGGGTGCTGTTGCTGGCAGGGTGCCAAACGGATGCACTCGACGATGTCGCCGCCTACGGCGATAGCGCGAAAACTCTCAACGATGATTCGGCGGTTGCCTTCTACAAGGACGACGAGCTGGTGACTACGGGCAAGCTCCAGTTCCAGGAGAAGAACTACGGAAAGTCCTACGCGATCTACAAGCGGGCGGTCGAGGTCTTTCCGCGAGACCCTGCCGCATGGCTGGGCTTTGCGGCCTCGTCCGACATGATCGGCCGGTTTGATACTTCCGATCGCGCCTATGCGCAGCTGTCCAAGATGATCGGCGGCACAGCCGTCTACTATAACAATATCGGCTATTCCCATCTGCTGCGCGGTGACCTGCCCGGGGCTCGAACCTACTTCCTGAAAGCATATGAGATCGACCCATCGAATGAGACGACGGCGAGGAATCTCGAATTGATGAAGAACAGCGTCAAATACGCACAGCGGTAACTGGCTGTCGCCACTTGCTCAGACCCGTCAGTGCCCGCCTGGGAGCGAGCGCACTTACGTGAGATTCTACTGAGAACGTGCTGGCAATTCTTCTGCGTGTGAAGGTTGTCGAGCGTCGAGACAACCATTACTTCTCGATGGCTCACCGAATTAGTTACAAGTGAGACCCCGCATTAAGGGGCGCAAGCTAGCGCACCTTTCTTAGAACGAGCTTGCCATCCGCCGAGACCGTTCGCTCGTAGCGCGGCAAGTTGGCGATGGAGCCGCCCTGGGGATCGGCTGCGGCTAGGACATCGTCAACAGCGGATTGCGGAGCGGAAACCGAATAGGATGACGGTGATAGGCGCTGGGGCACTTCTTTCCCGGGCGCGCTGATGATCATGCTTCCGCCGGATGCGAACATGCTCGGGGTCACACGGCTATCGAGGTCGGCGACATCCTTCTGCAACTCTTCAACGGATTTGCGAACGGCCGCCATATCATCGGCCTTGGCCCCACTGGCGATGTTCACGGCTTGTCTGCTAATTTGCTGCTTCAGGCCGTCGATCGAGCGTTTGAGAGCAGAAAGGGTTTCTCGGCTTTCGCGCACGTCCGCGGCATTCTTTGCGGTATAAAGCAAGATGCCGGCGTTGAGCGGCAGCAACATCAGGCCCAGTGCGATGATCGGCATGCTTCTAGAACGGCTTGGCTCCTTCGCACCGTGCTCCCTGCGCCGCAACTCGGCGTCAGGCTCGATTTCGACATCGACATTCGAAATATGCGTCATCGATTTTCTCCGTCAGCAATCTGGGCCGCGGCCCTGACTTTACCTATCCCCTAGACCGCACGTGGTGGCGCTGGACCGCACTCGCTTTAGATGCCTTGCACATTTCCGCCGATGGCCGGCCTGCACGAATATTTCACACATTCCTTAAAAAGGCGGCGCCCTGCCGATAGCGACTCAGTCTCCCGCCTCAATCCAAAGTGAACACCCCTCCCCAAGCCCGTTCAAGCATCTCCAGCGACGCGACCTTGGGCAGGTCGTTAAACTCGCAATAGGAGGAGATAAAATCTAGGAGGTATTTAGGATGGTAACAGGACGCCAGCGTATCCCCTCGGTAATTCCGTTCATAGAAAACGTGCAAATCATCGCGCGCCAAATCTACCGCGACCGCGCGGGCATAGGACTCGAAGATGCGAATATATTCATCCCGCGATGGGTTATTCACATATATCTTATATTTGAGGCGTCGCAGGCCGGCTTCGTCGGAAAGCTCCCGGGGTGGAATGTTGGTCGAAAAGACGACGAGCTCGTCGAAGGGAACCTTGAACTTCTTGCCGGTATGCAATGTCAGAAAGTCGTAGCCACGCTCGAGCGGCACGATCCAGCGGTTGATGAGCGCTTGCGGCCGGTCCTGCTGACGCCCGAAATCATCGATGATGAAGACCCCACCCGAGGCCTTCAGGTGCACCGGCGCTTCGTAGACGTTGGATCCCGGGTTGTGGGTCAGGTCAAGCAACTCGAGCGTGAGTTCGCCACCGGTCTTGATGACCGGCCGCCGGCATTCCACCCACCGCTGATCGGCCTTCGGATGCGGTCTGACCGTCGGCTCCCGCACGGCCTGATGCGTCGCCTCGTCATAGAAACTGATGACGTAGCCACCGACCTCGATAGCGTAGGGCACCCAGATCGTCTGGATGAAAAGCTCGGAGGTCCGCTCCGCAATGCTAGTCTTGCCGTTGCCCGGCGGACCGTAGAAAAGGATGGAACGGCCCGAATTGACCGCCGGTCCCAGCTTCTCGACCAATGTCGGCGACAACACCAACCCGTCCAGGCTTCGGACAAGCCGCTCGGAAGTGACACGTTCGTGATGGATCGACTGTACGCCGATCTGGCGGCAGAAGGCGTCGAGGGACACGGGAGCCGGACCGACATACTCCGACTGCCGCTGGGCCGCCTGCGCATATTCCAAGCCCTTTGCCGAAAGGGCATAGCGGATGTCGGACTTGACGTCGTCCCCTGCCAATCCCCGCGCTTCGAGATAGGACAGCTTCACCAATTCCTTGATGAGAAGGTTCGTCAGCACCTTCGAAAGCTTCATTCGGTCGGAAAGATGCGAAGCGGTAACCGTGTCCTGCTCGGTTGCGCATTTCGCGGCAAGCCGCAACAGGAAGGACAGTTCCAGTCCGGTCTCTTCGATGCTCAACGGCACCACCGGCATTCGTGGATCGAGCGCGAGTGCAAAGTCGTCACGATCCTGGCTGGGCGAATATTGCATGGAGTCTCACTCCTACCTATCCACCGGCGCGGAGCCCGGAGAGAAGGTTGATGACGCGAATGACGATGGGGACGAGTACGATGATGAGACTGACGGGAAAGAGGAAGGCGCCGAGCGGTAACAGCATCTTGATCGGCAGGGCATTGGCCTTCTCTTCTGCCCGCACGATCCTGAGGTCACGCATTTCCTTGCTGTAGACACGCAACGCCTGGGTAACGCTCGTTCCAAGCTCCTCCGATTGGCGGAAGAGCACGGCGAGCGCGCGCGCCTCGTCAATCCGCAAACGCGTCGCGAGATTCGCCAGAGCTTCGCGCAAGCGTCGGCCGCCGCGGACCTCCAGCATCATGATTGAAAGGTGCAGACCAAAATCCTGCCGCTTCTGGACGAACTCCCGCGCGACGCGGTTCGCTGCCGCCTCCAGGCTCATGCCTGCGTCCAGACAGACGATCAACATGTCCATGAAGTCGGGGAACATCCGCCGGTATTCCCGCTCCTTGGCGTCACCGCGCCGGTCGATGTAGATGTTCACCAGCACGAAGGCGGCGCCGGTCGCGATCATCGCGATCAGCAGAATTGCCGGCCTGGACATCTGTGGGAGGAAGCGGTCTAAGGACCAGGCCGCAGCGACCATGACCGCGCCGCAAACAACCGCGCGCACGACCTGAAACACGGTGACGGCGTTTGCGCCGAAATATCCGGCTCGGATCAGCCGGTTCTGGGTGGAGTTGGCATTCTGATCCCGCCGCGTGATTTCGAAGTAGCGGCGGATCAGTCGGTTCTCCGCCTCGCCGAGATCAACAAGCGTACCGTCGCCGAGTTGAAGATCGTCGGCGCTTGGCTTTGCGGTCGTCTCCGACAACCGGACACCAACCTCGCGTCTGCGAAACATCAGCTCCGACGTAACGGCGGAAAAAATCAGAACCGCGAAAAAGACGACGATGTAAATTCCGTACTCGCCCATGGCGACCTCAGTATTCGAAATTGACCATCTTGTAGAGAATGATATTGCCGACTGCCATGATCGAGATGAGCACGATGACAATGGTCGCGCCGTGACCGCTCGCCCAGACCGTGTCGAAGTAAGTCGGCGAAAGCGCTTTGATCATCGCGTAGAGAAGAAACGGATAGACCGACATGAAAATCGCGGTGATACGCCCTTCCGACGAAATCGCTTTGACCTTGGCTTTCAGCATCGTGCGATCACGCAGGGTCTTCGAGAGATTTTGAAGGATTTCGACCAGGTTCCCCCCCGTGCCCGCCTGCACGCTCAACGCAATTGCCAGCAGGTTCAGGTCTTCCGCCCCGACACGGTGACTGAGATTGACGAGGGCATCGTCCAAGGTGGTGCCATAAGTCAACTCATCCGAGAGAAGACCAAATTCCGTTCCGACCGGATCGGGCATTTCACGCGCGACAAGAGAAATTGCGGCCGGTAGCGGATGTCCTGCAGAAAGGCTGCGATTGGCAACGTCGAGCGCCTCCGGAAGCTTGAGGATAAACTTGCGAATCCGGTTGGCCCGAATGCGCCAGACGGCGATGATGGGGACGAGCAGGCAGGTGAGCACGAAGACGGGAATCCGGACCAGGATGCTCGGAATGAGGAATTGAGCGGCCAACCAGACCAATACCGCGCCGACGATTCCGTAGAGCGCAAAACGCCGCGCGTCGAACTTGATACCAGACTGAGCATAGAATTGCCGGGCACGCTGAATCAGCGGCGTGGATCGCCAATCTTCGTCGGCGCCGCGCTCCTTCAGCATCGCGCGGTAGGTTTTGAGGCGGTCCTCGCTCGCATCGAGCAGGCTTAGCCGATGATTGACGGCGCGTTGCCGCTCGGACTTCCGGAAGTAGCTGCGCAGCAGCGCCTCGACGGAAACCAGTGCAGCGACGAAGACCGCAGCGTAGAGGAGCAGCAAGGTCATGGTTCAATCGCCCCCGTTTGCAATGGTTTCCCCGGATCGAAGATCGCCGCGGGGATCACGATCCCAAGCTCCGCGAACTCCTCGACGAAGCGGGGTCGAAGACCGGTCGCCCGAAATTCGCCGTGGATGCGGCCGTTATCGTCGGTAGCCGTTCGCCTGAACCGCATGATTTCCTGCATCTGCACGACTTCGCCCTCCATGCCGGTGATCTCGGAAATCGACACCACTTTGCGGCTGCCGTCGCTCAGGCGCTGGACCTGAACAATGATGGTGATCGCCGAGGCGATCTGCGAGCGGATGCTGAGCTGTGACATGGGCATGCCCGCCATGCCGACCATCTGCTCCAGTCGGCCGACTGCGTCGCGCGGTGTGTTGGCGTGAATGGTCGTCATCGAGCCTTCGTGGCCCGTGTTCATCGCCTGCAGCATGTCGAAGGCCTCTTCGCCGCGCACTTCGCCGACGATGATGCGATCGGGCCGCATGCGCAGGGCATTCTTGAGGAGCTCACGCTGACGCACTTCGTTACGGCCATCGAGCGTCGGCGGTCTCGTCTCCAGCCGTCCGACATGCGGTTGCTGCAGCTGCAGTTCGGCCGCGTCTTCGATGGTGATCAGGCGCTCCTTGGCCGAGATCTGTGACGACAAGGCGTTGAGCAGAGTCGTCTTGCCCGAGCCGGTGCCGCCGGAGACGACCATCGACACCCGGCCCTTGACGGCAGCGCTCAACAGAATGCGCATCGCGTTCGCCATGGCGCCATTCTCGACCAGGCGCTCCAGCGTCAGCGGCTTGCGCGTGAACTTGCGGATCGAGACGAGCGGCCCGTCGACCGAGATCGGCCTGATGGCGACGTTGACGCGTGATCCGTCCTTCAACCGCGCATCGACCAGCGGCGTCGATTCATCGACACGTCGCCCAACCGCGGAGACGATCTTGTTGATCACCCGCAGCAGGTGATCTTCGTCCTTGAAACGCACCGCCGTGCTTTCGAGCTTGCCACGCCTTTCGACATAAACGCTGTTGTAACCGTTGATCAGGATATCGGCGATCGAGTCATCGGCAAGCAGCGGCTCGATCGGTCCCAGCCCGAGCATCTCGTCGGTGATATCGCGGATCAGGTCGTTGATTTCCTTGGCATTAAGCGGGAAATTGTTGCGCCGGATGTAGTCCTTGACGAGTGGCCTGATCTCGGTGGCGATTTCCTCATCGTCCATCGTGTCGAGAATGCCGAGGTTGATACGATCGAGAAGATGCCGGTGCAGATTGACCCGCTCCGCAACCATGTCGAGCCCGAGCGATTCCTCCAGGCTGGCGCTTGCCGCGGCGCCGGCAGCCGCGGGATCGGGCACGACGGCAGCTTCGGCAACCGGCATCTCAGAGGGTTCAGCGGCTTCCTTCAGCTCCCCATCCCGCTGCTTGTAGAAACGTCCAATGAACCCGGTTGCCATTGCTTCCTACCTTCTTCAACTATTTGACGATCACCGTTGCTCCGACCGTCACCCGCTCGTAGAGATCGATGATGTCGGCATTGCTCATGCGGAAACAGCCTGAGGACGCGAACTGCCCGACGGTGGACTGCTCGTTCGTTCCGTGAATGCGATAAAGCGTGTCGGCGCTCCCCCGGTAGAGATAGATGCCGCGGGCGCCCAATGGGTTGAACGGACCAGGAGGCACGAGCGCCGGCAGTTCCGGTGCGCGCGCCTTCATCTCGGCCGGCGGCCGCCAATCGGGCCATTCGGCTTTTCGCCCCACCTTCACCACGCCGCTCCAACGGAAGCCGTCGCGGCCGACGCCGATCCGGTAGCGGATCGCGCGATTGGCTGAAATGACCAGATCGAGCGTCCGCTCCTGACTCCCGACCACGATCGTGCCAGTAGGATATTTGTTCTCGATCGTTACGATCGTGCTCGTTTTCGGACCGAGACTGCGCGGCACCGTCCCGCCTGCCGATGCTCCGGTCGCAGCCGCCGTAAGCGCCAGCGCACTCACGAGCAATACCGCCCGCGTCGACCGGTCGCGACCGAAGCCGGCGCTGCTTGGCTCCACCGATCCGCTGCTGTCGTGGAGGAGTTCCCTCATCTGACGAGAGCTCCGAGCTTGCCGACGGCACCGCAGAAGGGCGAGCGCGAATTGACCTCGTTGGGAAGAACGCCGCGGTTCACTGCCTCGCTCAGCGTGTCCCAGTCATAGGGGATGATCTGCGCATGCGTGTCCTTGAACACCTTGTCCACCTGCTCGCGACGCACCCCGAGGCTGAAGAGCCTGGTATGATACTTGTTGATGACCACCTGGATCGAGTCGGCACTGCCGCGCTGCCGCACGAGGTCGACGAACAGATCCTTGGCCTGATGAAGCGCCGGGATCGTCATTTCGGTGACAATGGAAACGCTGTTGACCGAGGCCAGCACATCGCTCTTCCAGGGCGTTTCGTAGTAGGGCACATCGATCACCAGATGATCGCTCTCGAAGGCTGCAACATCCAGCATGCGCAGCACCAGCTCGGTCCCTTTCGCCTCCAACAGCACCGATGGCTGCTTGAACGACAGCAGTGTGAACCCTCCGGCGTGGCGCTTGCGCACGAGATCGATGAATTCGAGATCGACACGCGCCGGATTGGCGATGACGGCCTTCAAATCGTAGTCGTTGAGAAGGTTGAGGTAGTAGCCGAGCGATCCGGACGAGAAATCCAGATCGAACAGACCGACACGCGGCGTGACGCCTTTCGTTGGCTGCGCCAACAGATGGGCAAGCGACGAGGAGATGACGCTCGCCCCGGCACCGCCCACCGCAGCAACGACGGCATGAACGCGGCTCTCATTTCCGCCGACGCCTGGCGCATGAGTCGAGATCATCTCGATCAGAGCACGGCGCTCGAGCGGCTTCTTCAGCCAGTCGTCGCCGTTCAGCCGAAACAGCGGCCGCATCAATTCATCCGACAGAAGCTCGGAAACGATCACCATCGGAATGTTGCGATGGCTGGCACGAAAGGCAAAAATCTCCGGGCGGCAGAGCATGTCGCCATTGTCGACGTCGAGCACGATCAGGTTGAACTGCGTCGGATCTATTCTTCCTGCCTCGCCAAGCGCGCTCAGCGCCATGTGGCGCGCTTCGTAACGCGACAACGACCCGAACGTATCGAGCATGAGACTCGCCGCGGCCGCATCGTCGGAAAGAACGAGGATCTTGGTAGTCGTTGCAAAGTTCATATGTGCGGTCATCTCGCACCCCCACGCAATATTGAAGGGCTCAGCAGCTTGAACATGTCTCGAGGTCTTCCGTCGTCAGTGTCACCGGATGAGCGGGTACTTCGATCTGATCCAATCCCAGCAGAGCGCCAAGAAGCGGCAGGTCGAACGTGACATCGCGCACTTCCAGGCGCATGGTCAGCACCGGCCCGTTCGGCCGCCCCCAGTAACCGAGCCCCGAACGCTGATAGGTCACCACGAGGTTTGCCGGCTGGATGCGCCAGTTGAGATCGCAGATGCCCGGATTCGGGTCTCCCGCCACCCCGCAGACGCCGTCGCTTCCCATGACAATCCGGGTCAACGTGTCGCTGCAATTGGCAAGGTTCGGGCCGCAAGTGGATGATATCGTCGCGTCGTTCGGGGTCGCGTCACCGTTGTCCAGCGGATTGACTGCATCGGTCGGGAAAACATCGGCGAAGTCACTGGTCAGAGGATCGGAGACTGCGGCCAGTCGGGCGCCAAGTTGCAGCGCCTTGACCGTCTGGTTCCATTGCGACATGGCGTAGCCAAACTCGACGAAGGCCGCGAACACCAAAAGGACGAGCGGCAGCGTTATCAACCCTTCGGTGAGCGTCACGCCGCGCTGGTCCTGCCAGAAGGAAACGGGTGATCGAAGGCTTACCATCCGATGTACCTCTCTTCGTGAGAGGAACTGATGGTGATCGCATCGATACCAAGCCACGAAAAGATTGGCGAACTCCGATAGAGATGCGAGGTCTGCACCGTGATTGTGCCATTCGCATCGACGGGAACGATAGTGATATCGGTCAGGTTGTCGCCCCAGCCGGGAACACGCAAGGCGGCGCCTGAAGCCTGCGTTCCGTAAAACGCGATCCGCTTCGCCGTTTCCTCCGTACAGGTGGGGTCATAGCTTCCCGTACCTGCCGGCCGGCAACGCGCCATGTAGCGACCGGCATCTCGCAGGCCAGCATCGATCTGCATCCGCTGCCAGAAAATGTTGCCGAACTCGAGGATGCCGGCGGCAAACAGGGTGACGAAGGGCACTGCGACCAACGCTTCGGTCAGCACTGCTCCGTCCTCCCCCGACCGGAAGTGATGGAACGGGCCGCGGACAAGATTTCGCAGCGCGATGATCATCTGACCAACTCCGCTTCCTCGCGCAGGAACTCGTCGAGCGTGCCTCGGCCCCCCCTGCCGGTGATGTCGATCATCTCAAGCGAAAGATAGCGCTCGCTGCTTGCCTTGATCGCCGGCTTCGTCAGAAACATGCGCGCGAAGGCAACCGCCTGCGTGGCCTTATGGCCGTTCAGATGGCCGACCGACGCCTCGTAGCCGCAGTTGACGATCGCGGAAAAGATCTCGCGGCGATCGCCCTCCTCCACCGTGGGATATGAGCCGGCATAGCATCCCTTGCCGGTCGTGGGCGTGCCGACTTCGCCGTTGGGCGAGGCGTCACTGATCCGCGAAGGGTTGGCAAGTTCGTGACGATAGACGTCGTAGGCGGAGGGTTGGCTGGGCGCGGAGGCGCCGTTGCCCGGATAACTCGAAGGGACGTCCGTGACAGACGGCCTGCTTATCCCGGGGTGTGCGACGTTCCAGTAGCTTACGTAGTCCCAGTTGTTACTGCCGCTGATCTTGCCGCCACCCATCGCGGTCATGGCCGCGCCGTAACCCAGTGGGACCGCCTTAGCGGGATCCCCCACCTGGGTTCCGTCACTACTCATGACTGGGGTATAGGCGCTGCAGCTTTTGTTGCCACCGCCCTTGCCGGAAATCTCTTGCGCAGAACGAACGTTTCTAGCCGGCCGGTAATTCGGATCGGTTGGGCTCCCGATCGACCCGTAAAAGCCAAACCGCGTGTTGACACCGTCTTCGACCGGACCCGCCTTTGCGCCTGTTTCGGTATCAAGGTTGTCCTGGGTGTAGCAGGTGCCCGGATTGCCTGTAGCGAGCGCCTCCGCCAACACGTTTGCACCATTGCCCAGGGGTGTCCTGAGAAAACCGAAATTGCCCGGCCCGGGATTGGACGAAGACGTACTGTGAAGCTCAATCTGCACGCCATAGAGGTCACCGGCCGCAAACCTGTCGTGCAATTCCTCCGCCGCCTGTTCGCTTACGGTCGCACTGGTGTTGCCGGCAGGCTCGTAAGGGTTGCAGATGAAAATCGGCGTCACGTCGCACGCGCTGACCCTATAGGCTGCCACCGCGTCAGCGGACACATTAATGGTATCGCGATTGAGGCCAACAGGCAGCGGGAAGATGGTCTGCATCGCCTGGTCCTTGGCCCTTACCCATGCATAGCCGGCCTCGTTCGGGTCTGTGGTTATCATCGCCGCAGTAATCGGGTCGTCATCGTCCCCCGCGAAAGTTCCATCGCCGGGAATGCCCTTTAGGAATTGGACCGTTACCGTACTGGCTGCTTCGTTCCCTGCATCGTAGGAGACGGTGATGTACGACCCCATCGACATCCCGGTGCCGCCGTCACCGAAGGCTGCGGTGTTGGCAAGCTTTTCGATCGCCGCCTCGGCGCGCGTAATCGCATCGTCGCGGCCGTCGAGCTCGCGCGCTCCTGTCAGCGCCATGGCATCGACTGCATTCTGAAGGTCGGTATGAAGATTGGCGCTGCGGCCGACATCAATCACGAAAAGAGAGACACCAAGCAGCAGCGGCATGGCAATAAGCGTCAACGCGATGACGTAGCCTCGATGATCATTCCAGAAGCGTTTGATACCCCTGTTCAACATTGGCATGCCCCTCTGATCGCGGCGGCTTACCGTCGTGACGCGTTGTTTCTATTGCATTCCTTTCAGGGGCCCTCGCCGCCTACCTGCTGCCAAGATCACGTTCACTTTCCAGCGCTGCTATTTCCGTTCGCCCCCATGGGCGGTGTCGCGGTCGGCAGGATCACCGCAGTCGGCATCGCTGCACTAGCGCTCGGGCCGGAGCCGTTATAGCTCCGCATGACCTTGTTGATCGTCTTGCCGTCCGTGGCGATGTGCGTGTTCTGCGCCACTCGCGGGAAGGGATCCTGGGTGTGGATCCCTTTATTGGCTTCAACGGCATTGCCGAGCCCAAAGGTGATCGTGTCCCTGTGGTTCAAATAGTCGGCGCAGCCGGAAATGAGGCTCGTTGCGGCAAGAGCCAAGAATACGCGCTTACTTCTTCGCAACTGCAAGTGCGCCTCCCGTATCGAGGTCAAGCCTGTGGCCATAGGGCCCGGTGATGCCTTCGCCATTGCGGAAGCGACGGAGCATGTCCTTGTCCACCTCCATGACGCCGAGCGCGAAAAGCTCGACATCATTGGATGAACGCGTCTGGTCCAGCGGGCTATAGAGCGCCTCACCGGGCGCCGCCGGCCGCACGATGTGCGGCGTCACGACAATGACAAGATCGGATTCGCGCTTCAGGAAGCTGGTCGAGCGGAAGAGAGCACCGATCACCGGAAGCTTCCCCAACCCGGGCAGTTGCTGGATATCTTTGGAATTGACCGACTGCAGCAAGCCGGCCATAGCGAAGCTCTGACCATCGCGCAGCGCCACAGTTGTCTTTGCCGCGCGCGAGATGAAGCCGGGGTTGCCGTTGACGTTGATCGAGGTATCGAGCTCGGAGACCTCTGGCTCGACTCTCAAGCTTATAAGCCCACCGTCAAGGACGACGGGTGTAAACGTCAACCGGACGCCGAAAGGACGATAGTCGGTCTGTGTCGCTACCGTCGCGCCGTTGGCCACCGTCGTCTGGATCGGCACTTCACCACCAGCATGGAAGCTGGCGGTTTCGCCGCTCATGGCAATCAGGTTCGGCTGGGCGAGCCGGCGCACGAGTCCCTTCTGCTCCAGCGCGTTGATGACGACGTCGATCTGCCCCCCGGAGATTTCGAGGACTTTGGCGATTAGCTGACCGAAGGGTTGCATTCCGGTTGCCGCACCGGCCGCGTCTTCCAGAGTACGAACCAGTGAGCCATCCTTGACGCTGATGCCCTGGCTGGTCGTCGCCTTGCCGATGCCGTTCCTGCCCTGGCCTGACCAACCGATACCGAGGTCACGTCCGGTTTGACGGGAGGCCTCTATCACCCGAACTTCCAGCATAACCTGCTGCGAGTCGTTGACGCGCAGCTGGTTAAGAACGGGCTCATCCGAATAAGACTGGGCAATTTCGAGCACTCGCTGCAACTCGGTAGCGTCGCGCACCATGCCCGTCAGGCGGATACGATCATTGGAATTGATCACCCGGACCTGTGACCCCGGCGAGGCGGAGCGGATCGCCGATGCTACCTCGCTGAAATCGCTGGCAACACGAATGTCGATGACACCGAGAAGCTTCTTGTCGTCACCATAGACAGAGATGTTAGTCGCCCCGGTCTTCTTGCCGCGGATAAAAAGCGACTTGTCGGAGAGTGGCACCACATCGATGAGTTCCGCGCTGCCAATCACGAGGTCTCCAAAAGCCTTGCCCGTCGCGATCGTTATCGTGTCGTTCGGCGGCAGCACGACCTGCTGAACCGACCCGCCGAGATTGATGAACTTCTCCTGCGCGTCCGCCGGCCCGACCAGGCCAGGTCCCCAAAGAGCGCAGGCCGAAAAAATCGCGACCGACGCCACCAGGGCTCTGCGCCTTGCAGCGCGTCTTATGCTTCCCCTCATTCCTGCCAAAGCCCCTCTCCTCGAAGCCGGCCCTGCTCCGAAACGGAACAGGTTAAATCCCATATCACTGGATCTGCCCCACCCGGTATTCTTCCCGTTTGATCGCGCTCCAGACGCCGACCGTCGCCCACTTCGGCTCCGCCGGCAAGACCGGCGCGACATCCCGCTCGATAATTTGCACCTGTTTTTCACGTACAGGTGCATTCATCTTGCTTTCGACCGAGTTCAGCCGACCACCGAGGTCGTCGCCGACCTTGCGAACCATGCGCTCGATCGACTCGAATCGCCCATCGTCAGAACCTTGTACGAGTTCGGTGGCTACGGGGCCACCCCCCAAATCTGCGATGGTCACCGGTCGGGTCTGTTCGACAGAGGCCGAAGCGATATTCCTAAGGGCGAGCGAGAGTGTCCCGATATGGGCGCCGAGCGTCAGCCGCTGCGCCTCGTCGGTCGTCACCTCGAAGGTGACGGTCTTCACGACCGAGGGTTCGTCCTTGCGTTCGTCGGCCGTCTGGTCGACGGCGAGCACCTTCACCCCCTGCAAAAGGACGTCCACAGATGTCTGCTCGTTGCCGCTCTTCGGATTGCGGATAACACGGGTCAGGAGTACGTCGACGCGATCCGAAGGACGCACGAAGCCGGCGACGCCGAGCACATCGTTGACGCGGATGGAAACGGCCTTCATCCCTTGGTCGAGAGCGGCCGAGAGGGTGGCGCGTTCACCTGCGCCGGTAATCTTCGAGGCCAACACGGGCTCGCCTGGATCGATTGCCTCCATGGCATAACGCGCTTCTTCCTTGTCTCCAAGAACCGCTTGGATCGCGTCAAAGGAGCCCTCCGGTCTCTCATCTGACGGCCAGGGAATGGTCTTCAAGTTGTCTGCCCGGACCCGGTCGCCAAAGCGCATGGGCTTCGCCGCAACGACGAGCGTTTTTTCCGTTTGTTTTACGCCACCACTCGCCGCAAGGCGGGCGCGCTCACCAGCAAGATAGGTGCGGGTAGCATAGACCGCCGCGAAAGCAAGGAAGAGGGCAACTACAAGGCTGATGATCGTTGAAGAGCGCATCGCCAATGCTCGCAAAGTTGAAAAGTACAACTATCCTGAAATTCTAATTTAGGGGGAGAGGAGTTAACAAACTCCCCTCCTCCTCGATAATTATGTTAAGTAGCTCAAGCTGGAGGAGACAGGCTCGTGGTCCACCAGTTGCCCCAGGCTTCCCAGGCGTTACTAAGATTCGAGCCGGCTGCAGTTACTGCGGTAATCACTCCGCCGACCAGCAGCGCGAGCAGAATAAGGTATTCAGTCAGCGCTACGCCGTCTTCTTCCCGCGAGAAAGCGCGGACTTTTGTCAAAAATGCTTTCATCGAGAATTACCTCCAACGCAATATTACTCTTGCGTGGCCGCCAACTTCCCCGGCCCTCGCACGTCATTGAGACCACCTCTCTGACTGACATTATTAATAATCCCTTAATTATTATATCGTCAACTTCTAATGCGAAGCAGTATGGAGCATTCCTGCCTTATGGTTAAAATCAGAACCCCTGGTTTTTTAGGGTTAATACCGGCGTGACGCACCAAAGTGTGAACTCACGTAATATTTCTTGAGATCTTCTGACGCCACGAATGTTGCGAAGTCTTTGGAAGAACTGCACAAAGGACCATCTGTCGTGCGAACCGGGTAAAACATGATGGAAACGATCAACATAATTACTTTGGTAGCAGCCCTACTCCTTCTCTATGCCGCTTGGAGCGACTTCCAGCGCTGGCGCATTCCAAACGGCGTAGTGCTCGCGCTCGTCGCCGTCTATGCACTCGCCGCCACGGCCAGGCTCATGACAACGCAGGACATCGGCGCCGTACTCTTCTCGCTCGACGGCATAGGTGGTGATGTCGGTGCGGGTCTGCTGCTCTTTGCGCTTGGTGTCACGCTTTGGGCTTTCCGGCTATTTGGCGCCGGCGACGCCAAGCTTTTCCTGCCGATCGGCCTCTTCGTCGGCTGGCACGGCATGCTCCCCTTCGCTCTTTTCTTGCTGCTTGGCGGCATCGTGACCATGCTGGCCCTGAGGTTGCCCATGCCATTGGCGTTCGCGCACTATGCGGTCGTCATGCGCCTCGAGGAGATCCGCGCAAGCCGCAAGATCCCCTACGGCGTCATCATGGTCTTCGCCACGCTCATCACGATGGCACTCAGGCACCGCCAGGCTTAGACACGCATGCCCGTCATCGCCTTTCGGGGGTAATTCGATCTGGTATCATCGCAACGCAAGATCACGGTTGCGGCGGCAACCCCGCAGGAACAGAAGACACCGCACCAGTTGGGAGGCAGCGTCCTGGGCGAAGACAAGGATATTTTCGTCCTTTTCGCGCGCCATGAGATCGAGATAACAGTCGAGCACGATGCCGCAAAGGACGGCTGGACGCTCGAACGCTGCCGGAGAAAACCCGTCGATATTGGGCCTGCAGACCACGCCAAGCTCGTAGCATCTCGCGAGACGCCCTCTCGCGTCATGCGCGAAGCGGGATAGTTCCCCCGAGTCCGCAATATCTCCCAGGCCCAGTAACTGTCGATGAAGACGCCGTTCGAGATCTTCAAGCGTCAGGCCGCCAGCCGGCGAAGCAGCCTGGCGCGCACGATGAAAGGCCAACCGCCGTTCGCGCCGCAAGGTTGCGATGTGGCCCAATTCCTCCCGGGCCATCCTTTCGGCTGCCTGCCGGATCTCTGGCGAGGGAGCTCTCCCGGCAACGTAGCTCCAGAACTCGAAGGCGCGCTCTTCGTTTCTGACGGCGATCGAAAAAGCGCGGTAAGCGCTTAAGGCCTCAGCCGGGATCAAATCGGCACCTTCAGGGTCGAAGAGATCAGGCGGCGATGAAAACCCGGTCGTTCCGGCAGGTTCAATGCCGCTTGCCCTGGACCAGTTTGCGACCTCGGACAAGTGCGATCTTTCCTCAGCAATCAGCCGTTCGAAGACCGGGATCAGTTCAGGTCGTCCCTCGGCGCTCATCCTGTCTCGCAGCGCCTCATACCCTTTGATCGCCTCCTGCTCCATACGCGCGGCCGTTTGCATCAGGCCCTCCATGGTGTCCAGAACAGGCGGCTCTTCTGTCAATTTGGGCATGAAGTCTCTCCGAAACTAACGCCCGCATTCTACGGAAGCAAAAATACCGTTGGTTGATCTGGCTCAACGATCAGGCCGGCTGCGGCGCTAACTTCCGCTCGAATTTCCTGGGTCGAAGATCGCGGCGCGGCGCAGGATCGGTGTGAGAATGGCCGCTGCGCCAGATGGAATGCGTATGCTGAAGAACGTCCCCATCCGAAAACACGGTCTGGCCGTTTTTCTCGCGTTTTTCATCGCGCTCCTTGCCGTTGGGGGCCAGGCGTTCGCCGCCGGCGGCCTTTCCGAATACATTGCCAAGGTTCAGCCGGCGGAGCTTTTTGCCGGCGCCGACCGCTTCGGTGACCCCATTGGCGAACCCGCAATCGCACCCGTCTACAAGGGTGCCGACATTGCCGGCTACGCCTATCTCAATTCCGATTTCACCAACTCGACCGGCTATTCGGGCAAGCCAATCCATATCGTCGTCGGGATCGACAAGACCGGTCTGGTGCGGGGGCTGAAGTTGGTGGACCACAAAGAGCCGATCGTGTTGATCGGCATACCGGAAGCCCGCGTCGTCGAGGCGCTAAACTCGATCATCGGCCGCGATCTCTCACGCGTCGCCTCGGGCGCCGAGCGGCCGCCTCAAGTCGACATCGTCAGCGGCGCGACCGTTACCGTGCTGGTAATGGGCGATAGCGTGGTGCGCTCCGCCGTCAAGCTGGTGCGGAGCGGCCGGCTCGGCGATAAGGTCGCAGCGACAGCTGCCAGCGCTGCACCGGTTCGAAAGCTCGATCCCTCGCAGCAGGAGGTCCGCGACTGGCAAACCCTTCTCGGCGACGGCTCGATCCGCAGCCTTCGGCTCGATGTCGGCGAGGTGTCGGAAGCTTTCCTTCGGGGTAATCACAAGGATGCGGCCGAGAAGCCCGAAACGGCCGATCCCAAGGACCGCTTCATCGACCTCTATCTTGCACCCGTCAGTGTGCCCGCCGTCGGCAAGAGTCTTCTTGGCGAAGAGGGGTATGGGCGCCTCGCCAAGCGGCTGAAGCCCAGCCAGGCGGCCATTCTGGTTGCCGGTGACGGCGCCTATTCGTTCAAGGGCTCAGGCTACGTGCGCGGCGGCATCTTCGACCGCATCGAACTGTTGCAGGACGGGCAAGGTCTGCGCTTTCGCGACCGCGATCACACGCGGCTGACACAGATCGCCGCCCAAGGCGCGCCTCGATTGCGCGAGATCGCCCTTTACATCATTCCCGACAGCTTCACCTTCGACGTCACGGAGCCGTGGGAACTGCAACTTCTGGTCCAGCGCAGCACCGGCGTGCGCGACAAGGCCACCCTGCCCTACGATCTCGGATACACACTTCCCGAACGCTACGTGATCGTCGAGGCGGCGCCTGCCCAAGCGGCAGCCCAGCCCGCCGCAAGGCCCCCCGCGCAAGCCGCGGCGGAGGTTGATCAGGTCGACGAAGAACAGGTGCCGTTGTGGGTCGGCATCTGGGCAATGAGCCGCGTCTCCATCGTCGTCACCTTTGCCGGACTGCTGGTACTGACCGCCATCTTCTTCTTCCAGAACTGGCTGGTCAGCAGGCCGAAACTCTTCGGCTGGATACGACGCGGCTATCTGCTCTTCGCCCTGGTTTGGCTCGGCTGGTATGCCAATGCACAGCTTTCCGTGGTCAATGTCCTGACCTTCGTCAATTCGCTGATCACCGGCTTTCATTGGGAGTTTTTCCTCTCTGCGCCGCTGATCTTCATTCTCTGGGCGGCGGTGGCGGCAGCGCTGCTCTTCTGGGGGCGCGGCCCGTTTTGCGGCTGGCTCTGCCCGTTTGGCGCCCTGCAAGAACTTACCAGCGGCATAGCCAAATGGTTGAAGGTGCCGCAGGTGAAGCTGCCTTGGGGACTGCACGAGCGCCTCTGGCCGGTGAAATACATCATCTTCCTCGGATTGTTTGGGCTGTCGCTCTATTCGGTGGCGCTGGCAGAGACCTTTGCCGAGATCGAGCCCTTCAAGACGGCGATCATCCTGAAGTTCGCGCGCGAATGGCCCTTCGTCCTCTTCGCTTTGACGCTGCTGGCTGCGGGTCTCTTCATCGAGCGCTTCTACTGCCGCTATCTTTGCCCGCTCGGCGCCGCACTCGCCATTCCCGGACGCATCCGCATGTTCGAATGGCTGAAGCGCTGGCCTGAATGCGGCTCGCCCTGCCAGCGCTGCGCCAAGGAATGTCCGGTGCAGTCGATCCACCCGGAGGGGCAGATCAACGTCAACGAATGCATCTACTGCATGCACTGCCAGGAACTCTACCAGGACGACCAACGCTGCCCGCACATGATCCAGGTGCGGCTGAAGCGAGAGAAATTCATGGCGCTTTCAACCCCTGCATCACGGGGACAGGCGCCGGCGAAAACCGTGGTTACCCACAAGGGAAAACCGATCGGCGGCAATGAAGAAGCCAAAGGCGAGCTGGCCTGAAGCCATCATCAAAGGAGCGAAGACATGTCAGATCCCAATACCCCAACCGCCCTCAGCAGGCGCCAGCTTCTCGGCTCCACCGCCGCGGCAGCCGTTGCCGGCGCCGCAGCAGTCGGCGGCGCGGTTTCCATTTCCACCGTAACCGCAGCGCCGGCGCTTGCGGCCGGTCGCCAGTCCACCGAAGTGAAGCCCGGCGAACTCGATGAATACTACGTCTTCTTCTCCGGCGGCCACAGCGGCGAGGTCCGCATCCTCGGCCTGCCGTCGATGCGCGAGTTGATGCGAATTCCGGTTTTCAACCGCGACAGCGCGACCGGCTGGGGCCAGACGAACGAGAGCCGCAAGATTCTGACGGAGGGGCTGCTGCCGGAAACCAAGGAATATCTGAAGGACAAAGGCGGCATCTATCTCAACGGCGACCTGCACCACCCGCACCCGTCCTTCACGGAAGGCACCTATGACGGGCGCTACCTGTTCGCAAACGACAAGGCGAACACCCGCGTCTGCCGCATCCGCCTCGACGTGATGAAGTGCGACAAGATCATTCAGCTGCCCAACCAGCACACCGTTCACGGTCTGCGCGTGCAGAAATACCCACGTACCGGCTACGTCTTCGCCAATGGCGAAGACCGCGTGCCGATCCCGAACGACGGCTCGGTTCTCGACGACCACAAGCAGTATCACGCGATCTTCTCGGCGATCGACGGCGATACGATGAAGGTCGCATGGCAGGTCATGGTCGACGGCAACCTCGACAACGTCGACGCCGATTATCAGGGCAAATACGCCTTTGCCACCTGCTACAACTCCGAAGAGGGCGTGAACCTCGCGGAGATGATGGCGAAGGACCAGGACTGGATCGTCGTTTTCAACCTCAAGCGCATCGAGGAAGCGGTCGCGAAGGGCGACTTCAAGGAAATGGGCGGCGTTCCGGTTCTGGACGGCCGCAAGGGTTCCCCCTACACCCGCTATATCCCGGTTTCCAACGGCCCGCACGGCATGAATACGGCGCCGGACGGCATTCATATCGTCGCCAACGGCAAGCTGTCGCCAACCGTCACCGTCATGGACGTGCGTCTGTTCGACGACCTGTTCGACGACAAGATCAAGCCGCGTGACACGGTCGTCGCGGAACCGGAACTCGGGCTCGGACCGCTGCACACCGCCTATGACGGCCGGGGCAATTGCTACACGACGCTCTTCATCGACAGCCAGATCTGCAAGTGGAACCTTGAGGATGCAAGGCGCGCCTACAAGGGGGAAAAGGTCAATCCGATCCGCCAGAAGCTCGATGTGCAGTATCAGCCCGGTCACAACCACACGTCAATGGGGCAAACGAAGGAAGCCGATGGCAAGTGGCTGATTTCTCTGAATAAGTTCTCGAAGGACCGCTACCTGAACGTCGGCCCGCTGAAGCCCGAAAACGATCAGCTCATCGATATCTCAGGCGATGAAATGGTGCTGGTTCACGACAACCCGACCTTTGCCGAGCCACATGACGCGACGATCGTTCACAACTCGAAGATCAACCCGGTCAGCGTCTGGAGCCGTGACGACAGCTTCTTTGCCGATGCGGTCGCCCAGGCAAAGGCCGACAACATCGACCTGCTCGTCGATTCCGAGGTGATCCGCGACGGCAACAAGGTTCGCGTCTACATGACGTCCGCCGCGCCTGCCTTCGGGCTCGAGAGCTTCACAGTGAAGCAGGGCGACGAGGTAACCGTCTACGTCACCAATATCGACGAGGTGGAAGACCTCACGCACGGCTTCTCGATCATCAACTACGGCATCAACATGGAAGTCGCGCCGCAGGCGACGGCCTCTGTGACCTTTGCCGCCGATAAGCCCGGCGTGTGGTGGTACTATTGCTCCTGGTTCTGCCACGCCATGCACATGGAGATGAAGGGCCGGATGTTCGTGGAGCCGAAGAAGGCATGATGCGTCTCCACGAGACGGCAATGCTCGGGATGGTGGCGGCAATGGCCGCCATCCCGGCAACGGCTGAGGCGGAAACGATCCGCCTCTCGCCTGCCGCCGTATCGTCCCTCCAGCAAGCGATTGATGCTGCCAAGCCCGGCGATGAACTGGTGCTGGAGAGCGGAGAGTTTTACGGCCCGATCACGATCGCAACACCTGTGACGCTCAGCGGCGAGCCCGGCGCTGCAATCACAGGCAACGGCAAGGGTAGCGTCGTCACCATCACCGCCGAAGACGTGGTCTTCAGCGGCATTACCGTCTCGGGATCGGGCAGCTCTCTCGAAGACATGAACTCGGGCGTGTTCGTTGCGCAAACCGCCAAGCGGGCAATCGTCGAGAAGAGCTGGATCGAGGGCAATCTCTACGGTATCTACCTGCACGGCGCCGAGAACTCCATTGCCCGTGACAACGTCATCATCGGCACGGGCGAAGGCCGGTTGAGCGAAACCGGAAACGGCGTGACGCTGTGGAATGCGCCGGGCGCACGGGTGACCGGAAACGATATCAGCTTCGGGCGCGATGGCATCGCCACCAATGCCAGCAAGCGCAACGTCTTCAGCGGCAATCGCTTCAGCAACCTGCGTTTTGCTATCCACTACATGTATACCAACGACAGCGAGATCAGCGACAATATCTCCACCGGCAACTCGGTCGGCTATGCCATCATGTTCTCCAGCCGGCTGAAAATCACCGGCAACGTCTCCGACGGCGACCGCGACCACGGTTTGCTTCTGAACTATGCCAACAGTTCAACCATCACCGGCAATATCGTCAAAGGACGCCTGCAGCCGGTCTCGCGCTGGGACGAGCGCGGCGTCCGATCTCAGGAGCACGGCATGCCGGCAGCCGACGGCGATGCCGTCGAAGACCGGACGGGCATGCGCCCCGGTCCGGACAAGTGCGTCTTCATCTACAACGCCAACAAGAATCGCCTGCGGGACAACCTGTTCGAGGGCTGCGCGATCGGTATCCATTTCACCGCCGGTTCTGAGAGCAACAAACTGAGCGGCAACGCCTTCGTCGGCAACCGCAACCAGGTGAAGTATGTCGGCGCCCGCTATCTCGACTGGTCCGAGGACGGACGTGGCAATTATTGGAGCGACAACCCGGCCTTCGATCTTGATGGCGACGGCATCTCCGACAACGCCTACCGGCCCAACGATCTGATCGATCGGGTGCTCTGGACGGCACCGCAGGCGCGCGTGCTGACCAGCAGCCCTGCCGTTCAGGTCGTGCGTTGGGCCCAGGCGCGGTTTCCCGCACTTCTGCCCGGCGGCGTCACCGACAACCATCCGTTGATGGCGATGCCACCACGAAAGGAACAATGACCATGCCCTCTACCGTTAGCGTCAAAGGGGTTTCGAAAAGATACGGCGGCAAGGTAGATGCCCTGCGTGCGCTTTCCTTCACCCTCGACGAAGGCGAGACCGTTGCGCTCGTCGGCCACAATGGCGCCGGCAAGACGACGCTGATCAAGCTGCTGCTCGGGCTAATCCGACCGACATCCGGTGAGGTGCGTGTCCTCGGCGAAGATCCGGCAAAGGGTGATTTCGCCGTCCGCCGGGCGCTTGGCTATCTTCCGGAAAGCGTATCCTTCCATATGGCGCTGACGGGGCGCGAAACGCTCTCCTTCTACGCGCGCCTGAAACGGGTGGATATCCGATGCGCAGACGAACTCTTCGAGCGTGTCGGGCTCGCGATCAGCGCCGCCGACCGCCCCATCCGCACCTATTCCAAGGGCATGCGGCAAAGGCTTGGTCTTGCGCAGGCGCTGTTGGGCGCACCAAAGGTACTGTTCCTCGACGAGCCGACGAGCGGTCTCGATCCGGCGCTGCGGCGCAATTTCTATAGCCTCATCGATGAGTTGCGCTCAGGAGGAACGACGATCCTCCTGTCCTCGCATGCTCTTGGGGAACTTGAGGATCGCGCCGGGCGGGTAATCATCGTCAACCGCGGCTCGCAGATCGCGGATGGAACGATCGACGACCTCAGGCGGATCGCCAGCCTGCCGTCCCGGATCCGGGTCCGACCGATCTCCGGCGAAACGCCCGGCCTTCTCAAAGAGCCCGGCGTTCGATGGACGGAAGCAGGCGACGGCAGCCTAGAGGCCGAAGTGGCCCATTCTGAAAGACTTCCTTTGTTGCACCGCCTCAGCAATGCGGCCTCCGGGATCGACACGCTGACGATGATGGAGCCAACACTCGACGACCTCTACGCGCATTTCCTGAATAGCCAGGAGGCGGCGTAATGCGCAACATCCTCATTATCGCGACCAAGGAAGTTCGCGAGGGCATGCGCAATCGTTGGGTGCTTGCGACGACGTTGGTCCTCGCCGCCCTTGCGCTGACCCTGACCTTCCTTGGAAGTGCACCCACCGGCAATGTCGGCGCAAGCCGCCTCGACGTGGTGATCGTCAGTCTTTCGAGCCTCACGATCTTCCTGGTGCCACTGATCGCCCTTCTGATCTCGCACGATGCCATCGTCGGCGAAATCGAACGCGGCACCATGCTGCTGCTGCTCGGCTATCCCATTGGACGCGGCCAGATCGTACTCGGCAAATTCCTCGGCCATATCGCCATACTGTGCTTCGCAACCATTTGCGGCTATGGCGCCGCCGCCATTGCGCTGGCCTTGATGGGCGGGGCAACGGACGTACAAAGCTGGCTCGCTTTCGTTTCCATGACCGGATCGTCCGTCCTGCTGGGCGCTGTCTTCGTCGCAATCGGATATTTCGTGAGTGCGAGTGCTGGCGAGCGCAGCACTGCGGGCGGCATTGCCATCGGCCTCTGGCTTTTCTTCGTGCTGATCTACGACATGGCACTGCTGGGTGGCCTCGTGGCAGCGCAAGGCCGTTCACTGCCGGATGGCCTGCTCGACCTCTTACTGCTTGCCAATCCGACCGATGCCTATCGGCTTCTCAATCTCGGCAGCGGCGGCGCCGCCGCGCTCTCCGGCATGGGCGGTGTCGCGAAGAACTCGATCCTCACCGGCGAGGTCCTGCTCGCAGCACTCTCCGTCTGGACAGCCGCGCCGCTCGCTCTTGCCACCCTGCTTTTCTCCAGGAGGGACATTTGAAACCCGTCCGCTTCGCCCTCATCGTCGCAGCATCGCTGGTGCTCATTGCCTGCGAAAACAAGGAGCAGGCCGGTATGCCTGCGCCCTATACCCTCACCCAGGATGCCATGGGCCGCTATTGTGGCATGAACGTCCTGGAACACGCCGGCCCCAAAGGCCAGATCATCCTTGAGAAGATACCGGAAGCGATATGGTTCTCGTCGGCGCGCGACACCGTCGCCTTCACCATGTTGCCGGACGAGCCCAAAGAAATCGCCGCCATCTATGTATCCGACATGGGCAAGGCGCCGAGCTGGGAAGAACCCGGCGCCGATAACTGGGTCGACGCGCGCAAGGCGGTTTTTGTCATCGACAGCCGGCTTCGCGGTGGCATGGGCGCAGAAGAAGCGGTTCCTTTCTCCTCAGAGGAAGCTGCAAAGGCCTTCGTTGCCAAGAATGGCGGGCGCATCGTCCGTTTCACCGATCTTCCCGAAAGCTACATCCTGGGCACGGGTGAAGAGAGCGACGACAATGCCGCAGCATCCGGAGAACACGACCATGGATAAGCCCGTCGGCCGCCGGCGTTTCATCACGATCATGGCCGCTTTCGCCGGCTTGCCGCTGCTGCAGGGAAAAGCGTGGGCGGCGCTGCCGGCAGAGCCCGTCATCTGGCACGGTCGGGCTCTGGGTGCGCCCGCCACACTGGTTCTCAATCATGAAGACCGAGCGCAGGCCCAGGCGCTGATTACCCGGGTGGTGGCAGAGGTTCGGCGCCTGGAGGATATCTTCAGCCTTTACCGTGACGATTCGGCCCTTAGCCAACTGAATCGCCTTGGCGCCTTTGCAGCCCCGCCGAGGGAGCTTGTGGAACTCCTTGAAATATCCCAGCGTTTTCACGATCTCACCGCTGGCCGCTTCGAGCCCGCGATACAGCCACTCTGGGCGCTTTACGCCCGGCACTTCGCGAAGCCTGATGCCGATCCTGCCGGTCCATCGTATGGCGAGGTGCGCGAAGCGCTGGCCTTGGCCGATTTTGCGCAAGTGCGCATCGACCGCAATCGCATCGCTTTCTCCCGACGAGGCATGGCATTGACACTCAACGGTATCGCCCAAGGCTACGTCACCGATCGCGTCGTCGGTCTGTTGCGTGAGGCCGGCGTTACCAGCAGCCTCATCGACATGGGCGAGAACCGCGCCATCGGTTCAAGGGCCGACGGGCAACCTTGGCGCATCGGCCTTGCCGAATTTGAGGATGCGCATGATGTCGACGCGACCCTGGACATCACCGACCGCGCGGTCGCGACGTCCGCCGGGCGAGGCTTCCAATTCGACGCAGAGGGCCGTTTCAGCCACATTCTGGACCCGCGAAGCGGCGCCACCGCTCAGCGCTATGCGCGGGTTTCGGTCGTTGCGCCGGAGGCTTCGACCGCTGATGCCCTTTCGACGGCGTTTTCGCTGATGGCGCCTGATGAGATCGATGCAGTGGCAAAGCAGCAGGCCTCGGTCGATGTACATCTCAAAGCCGCTGATGCCGCCTCACCGACGGTCGGGAACTGACTGGAGCGAAGTCTCGTGCCGGAGCCCCATCTGATAGAGGAAATCCGGCGCTTATCCGCCAACGACCGGCAGCTTGAATGGCCGGTCGTCGACCTGCGGCCTTGAACTCTCCGCCTCCGTTCCTTGCCATTGATCGCTGAGACATGCCATTTAGGGCCTGTGCAGATCGGCCGCGAAGGACTGGTTTGCAGCATAAGCAGCACTGCAGACCTCTCCGTCCGGCAGGCTCATAGATTCTGGGGGAACTCATGTTTGACCACGTGAAATTCGGCGTCAGGGACTTTGCAGTGAGCAAGGCCTTCTACCTTAGGGCACTCGAGCCGCTCGGTGTGACTATCATTGCGGAAGGCGAACCCTCCTATGGCGTCGAGCTCAGTTCAAGGGGCAAGGCTTCGTTGTGCCTGCACCAGACCGAGGAGAAGCCGGCCCACCTTCACATCGCTTTCGCGGCCGACAGCCGACAGCAAGTCGACGCCTTTTATCGGGCGGCTCTGGAAGCGGGTGGCAAGGACAACGGTGCGCCTGGTCTGCGGCCGCGCTACCACGCGAACTACTATGCGGCTTTCGTGCTTTGTCCGGACGGGCACAACATCGAAGCGGTTTGCCACGAACCCGAGGCCTGACGGAGGCGGTCGAAGGTCTCTGCAGGCGCCAGGCCCTCCGTCGACGCGAAGGGCCGTCTCATCTACTGAACCGCAGTGCTTCCATAGACGAGGTTGGAAGCCACAGCGAGAACTGCGGAAATAGGCTGAGCATGGCCAGAAGTCTGCATTCTTTATTCTTGACTACTTCTTAAGTTGTGGGAGTTTATATTTTCTCGGTCCTATTACGTCCAGGGGGTGGCATGGTAGGGGTGCGCGAAGAACTCGATAATCTGGTGAGATTACGGCACGATATCGCAGATGGCCCGAGTATAGCGCTTTCTGTGGTGGTGCCCTGCTACAACGAAGATGCCGGTATCGATGAGCTTTATCGCCGTGTATCGGCGGCGTGCGAGCCGTACGGCGAAACCTACGAGATCGTACTGGTCAACGATGGTTCCTCCGATGCCACGCGAGAGAAGATTTTTGCACTGGCCGAGCGCGACCATCATATCGTAGGAATCGATCTCGCCCGAAACTACGGCCACCAGATCGCGCTGAGCGCCGGGCTCGAGTTTTGCCGCGGCCAAAGGATCTTCATACTCGACGCCGATCTCCAGGACCCGCCGGAACTATTGGGCCCGATGATGGCGAAAATGAATGAAGGCTACGATGTGGTCTATGGGTTGCGCGAGGAACGGGAAGGAGAAAGCTGGTTTAAGCTGGCGAGCGCATCGTTGTTCTACCGCATCCTCGGCAAGCTTTCCAACGTCGGCATTCCGGCAAATACCGGGGATTTTCGCCTGATTAGTCGGCGTACCCTCGATCATCTCAATGCCATGCCGGAGCGCTACCGGTTCATTCGCGGCATGGTTAGTTGGATCGGGCTTCGGCAGTGTGCGTTTCCTTATCGGCGCCATAGCCGATTTGCCGGGGAGACCCATTACCCGTTGCGGAAGATGATACTCTTCGCAATCGATGCAGTGACCAGCTTTTCTGTCGCCCCGTTGAGGCTCGCGTCTCACTTAGGGCTCGCCTTCGGATTGCTTGGCATGGCCACCCTGGCCTACACGATATTCGCATGGGCGCTCGGCGATGTGCTGCCCGGGTGGACCAGTCTTGCTTCGATCACGCTCATTTTAGGCAGTATACAATTGCTCATGCTGGGCATCTTCGGTGAATACCTCGGCCGGATGTACATGGAAGCCAAGCGGCGGCCACTGTTCATTGTCAACGAAGTCGTGTCCCGGGCGGCGATCGAAGGAACGCAGAAAGAGCCTGCGCATGGATGAGGCGGAGTTCGATCGATTCGCCGACGAATACTACCAGCAGCATGCGGCCAGCATACGCTTGAGTGGCGAGGCACCTGAGTTCTTTCACCGATACAAGGTTGAGGACGTAGCTGCAGCACTAAAGGCGGCAGGGACGACGCCTCGGCGCATTTTGGACTTCGGAGCAGGGGTCGGAAATTCGCTGGGGCCGATGAAGGAGACGTTTCCGGCAGCGGAGATCGTTCTTCTGGATCCCTCAGCGAAGTCGCTCGACGTAGCGCGCACGCGCCACCCTGGGAAGGCGCGTTTTCAGCATTTCGACGGCAGCGAGATTCCATTCGAGGATGGCGCATTCGATCTCGTATTCGCCGCTTGTGTCTTCCACCATATCCCAGGCTTGCTCCATGTACCCTTGCTCAAGGAGATCCGCCGCGTAATGGGCCAAGGAGCCAGTCTCTTTGTGTTCGAACACAATCCGCTCAATCCGTTGACGAGAAAGGCTGTTCGCGACTGCCCATTCGATGAAAACGCTGTTCTGCTATCGGCTGGCGACCTGAAGGCGCGCCTGCGCGATGCCGGGCTGCCAGACTGCTCGGTTGCTTACCGCATCTTCTTTCCGAGGTTCCTGGGCGCCTTGAGAGCACTGGAGCCTATGCTTCGGGGGATTCCTCTTGGTGCACAGTACTACGTCCACGCAATCAAGCGCGACAGTTGATCGCTTGCAGGCATTTCGCTTCGTCGTCGTCGGGCTGGCCAACACAGGTCTGGGCTACGCAATTATTTTAGCCGGCCTCTTTGCCGGACTCGGCGACATCCTGGCGAACACTCTTGGCTATGCCGGAGGGCTTGTGATCAGCTTCGCCCTGAACAGCCGCTGGACCTTTCGGACGTCTCCGTCGTACGCCAACTTTGCGCGCTACCTTGCTGTGTTCTTGGTCTGCTTCAGCGCGAACCTCGCGATCGTACTCGCCGCCCGGGAGATGGGTTTCGTCGACGACCCGCTGGTGCACCTTGTCGGTATTTCGGCCTATACCATTCTGTTCTACGTGGGAGCGGCCCGTTTTGTTTTCGGGCATGGCCGGCCCTTCGGCCTGTCGTGGGGGGAGAATTGGCCCGAACTATCCGTGCTCGTCGCGGTCATCGCTACGTACGTGTTGCTGCGGAATATTCCGGTGTCGCACGACGTGGTTTGGCAAATGTGGATAGCCCGTCAGATGCTCGGCGGCGCCAGTCTCTACAAGGACATTCTGGAGCTGAACCCCCCTCTTTGGTTCTGGATGGCGTTACCCGTCGAGTGGGTCGCCTTGAAGCTCACCATAAGCGCGAAGACGGCAATTGTAAGCGCCGCCTTCGGATACCTGACTCTATCCATCGCACTTCTCGCCAGCTTATTGAGAGACCTGGCGCCCGCCCGCCGTGCAATCCTATTAGTTGCCGCATTTCTCGCCGTAATACTGATCGGACTGCCGGATTTCGCACAGCGCGAGCATCTAGCACTGATTGCAGCAATCCCATACACAGCCCTGATTGCCCGCCGAACGGATGGTCGTGAGCCCCATTGGGCTCTGGCTCTTCTGATAGGATGCTTCGCCGCGACAGGGCTGGCTCTGAAGCACTACTTTGCACTCGTTCCGGTTCTTCTTGAGCTGTGGTTGTTAGCAAAAAGGGGAAGAAAATGGCGGCCGCTGAGACCGGAGGTTGTCGCTATGGGCACCGCGGCGGTCCTCTACGGAATAGCTTTGGTAACGTTAACGCCAGACTACCTAAGTACCATCGTTCCGATCTTGGCGAGCGCATACTTCGGCTACGAATCTTCCTGGCCTGCAGTGTTGTTGAACCCACTGGTTTTATGGTGGGCACTTGCATTGGGTTTGGTTTCGGTCCGTTGGCGGCACCGGAGCTCGTTCACTGTGGCCGCGCTGCTAACCGCCGTAGGGTTTGCACTGTCCTATTTCGCACAGCAGAAGGGCTGGCGGTATCACGCCATTCCAACAACCGGCATGCTCGTCATAGCCCTCGGATCGGTGTTGGAGTTTCGTCGTTACCAGGTAAGGCTTCTCCAGAAGGTTGTTCTCGTTGTTGCTGCGTCTATATCATTGGCGCTATACGCCGCTTTCGGTCCATATAGGAACCCCAATGAAGGTGTGGTCGCCCAGCTGCTGCAACATGTACGTCGTGGAAGCGCGGTGATGATGGTCACCGCCAACCCGAGCAGAATCTGGCCCATGGTCGATAATTGGGGTTATGTGTGGCCTTCGCGCCATTTCGCACTCTGGATGCTGACGGCATTCAGCCAGGACCTCCAAAAGAGGGGCGAGCTATCACCTGACCTGGCAGAGATGGCCAACTTGGTGCGCAGACAGACAGTCATCGACCTAACCTGCAATCCTCCCGACGTACTCATCGTGGATAACCTGGAGCGTTCCAAAGCAGCCGGTCTCGATCCAATCAGTTTCCTCTCCGTAGATCCGACGTTTGCTAGTGTCTTCACCAACTACACAAAGGCCGAGACGATCGGGAGGTTCACCTCCTACGTCAAGATGGCGGGATGGCAACCATCCCGACCAACGGATTGCAGAACGATCTTCTAGGAAATGATCGGCGCTCGCTCTGCTCCTGGCGCCGAGCGGCGCTCGTGCCACTCATGACCCTTCGTTCACAGAAGCCGGGGCGATTTGTCACCACTCCGGCTTCGACAATTTGAATGATGTATTCTTATATAAACCTTCCCATCATCCACGGAATGTGTAGTCCGCGATCGATTGCGGCTTCATCTCGATCGAAAAGCCGGGCCGTTGCGGCGGCATATAGGCCGCGTTCTCGATCACGCAGGGATCGACGAAGTGTTCGTGGAGATGGTCGACATACTCGATGACGCGGTTTTCTTTCGTGCCGGAGACGGCAACGTAATCGATCATCGACAGATGCTGGACATATTCGCAGAGCCCAACTCCGCCGGCATGCGGCCAGACCGGCAGACCGTACTTTGCGGCGACCAGCAGCACCGCCAAAACCTCGTTCAACCCACCCATGCGGCAACTATCGATCTGGACGATATCGATCGCACCCTCGGCGATGAATTGCTTGAACATGATGCGGTTCTGGCACATCTCGCCGGTCGCGACCTTCACCGGCCCGATCGCCTCGCGGATCTTGCGATGACCGGCGACATCGTCGGGGCTTGTCGGCTCCTCGATGAAGAACGGCTTGGCGAAGGAAAGACGTTTCACCCAATCGATCGCCTCACTGACCTCCCAGACCTGGTTGGCATCGATCATCAGATAGCGGTCCGGGCCGATCACTTCGCGCGCGATGGTGAGCCGCCGGATATCGTCGGCAAGATCACGGCCGACCTTCATCTTGATATGGCGGAAACCCTGGTCGATTGCTTCCTGGGCGAGCCGCCTGAGCTTGTCGTCACCATAACCAAGCCAGCCGGCCGAGGTCGTGTAACAGGCATATCCTTCCCTCTCGAGCGTCGCGACGCGCTCGGCCTTGCCGGGCTCGGTATTGCGTAGGATGTTGATCGCCTCGTCGCGGGTCAGCACATCCGTCATGTAGCGATAATCGACTATATCGGCGATCTCTTCCGGCGACATGTCGGAAACCATGCGCCAGACGGGCTTGCCAGCCTCCTTGGCAAGCAGGTCCCAGACTGCGTTGACCACTGCGCCGGTCGCGAGATGGATCGCCCCCTTTTCAGGGCCGATCCAGCGCAACTGGCTGTCGCTCGTGAGGTGCCGCCAGAAGCGGCCCGGATTGGCGAGGATCTGCGCCGTGTCCTGGCCGACGATCAGGTGCTGCATAGCCTTGATTGCCATGCAGCAGATGTCGTTGCCCCGCCCGATCGTAAAGGTGAGACCATGGCCCGCAACGCCTTCCTTGTCGGTATCGAGGATGACATAGGCCGCGGAATAGTCCGGGTCCGGGTTCATCGCATCGGATCCGTCGAGCCCCTGCGAGGTTGGAAAGCGCAGGTCGAAGACGCGCAGATTGGTGATGCGGGTCATGGTTGCTCCAGTCGGTAGAACTTAATCGTCCGCGCGCACGGACTGCTTCTGGCTGCCGAGGCCCTCGATGCCGAGCTCGACGACATCGCCGGCCTTGAGGTAGCGCGGCGGCTTCATGCCCATGCCGACGCCGGGCGGCGTGCCAGTCGAGATGATGTCGCCGGGCTGCAGCGACATGAACTGCGACAGGTAGGAGACCAGATAGGCGACGCCATAGACCATCGTCTTGGACGAGCCGTTCTGCATGGTCTCACCATTGACCTTCAACCACATCGGCAGGTTCTGGGGATCGGGAACCTCGTCCTTGGTTACCAACCAGGGGCCGGTCGGACCGAAGGTGTCGCAGGACTTGCCCTTGGTCCATTGACCCTGGCGCTCGACCTGGAAGGCGCGTTCGGACACATCATGTACGATGCAGTAGCCGGCGACATAGTCGAGCGCTTCGGCTTCGCTCACGTATTTCGCCGTTCGACCGATGACGACGCCGAGTTCCACTTCCCAGTCGGTCTTGGTCGAACCGCGCGGGATCAGGAGATCGTCATCGGGCCCGACGATGGCCGACGTGGCCTTCATGAAGATGATCGGCTCCGAGGGAACCGTGGCGCCGGTCTCGGCGGCATGGTCGGAATAGTTGAGGCCGATGCAGATGAACTTGCCGGTGCCGGCAACACACGGGCCGAGCCGCTGCTTGCCGTCGACCACGGGCAGGCCGGCAAGATCGAGCGCCTTGAGTTCAGCAAGTTTATCCGGGTCAAGCGCCGCGCCGGAGAGATCGGCGATGTGGCCAGAGAGATCACGCAAGGTGCCGCTGGCATCGAGGATGCCCGGTTTTTCCTGACCCGGAAGGCCGTAACGAAGAAGTTTCATGTGTCTGCTTCCTGCTTGTGTGTTGTCAGATGGTCCAGCCGCCATCGATGGCATAGGCTTGGCCGGTCGTATAGGTCGCCCCAGCGAGATGAACCGCAAGATCTGCAATTTCCTCGGGCGTGCCGAGGCGTCCCATCGGCTGGCGGGCGATGAAGGCAGCGCGCGCCGTCTCATAATCGCCCTGCGCCCGCATGCGATCCTGGAGCGACGGGCTCTCGACGGTACCGGGGCAAATGGCGTTGCAGCGAATGCCCTGAGAGACGTAATCGGCGGCGACGGCCTTTGTGAGGCCGATGACGGCTGCCTTGGTGACGCCGTAGGCGAAGCGGTTCGGTACGCCCTTGATGCTGGATGCAACCGAGGCCATGTTGATGATCGCGCCGTCCTTGCGCGCAAGCATGCCCGGAAGCACCGCACGGATGGTGCGAATCATCGCCTTGACGTTGAGGTCGAAAGCGAATTCGAGATCGGCATCCTTCATCTCCAGGATCGAGCCGGCATGCACGAAGCCGGCGCAGTTGAAGAGGACGTCGACAGGGCCGATCTCAGCGACGAGGGCATCGACCGCCTGCGTATCGAGCACGTCCAACCGATGCGGCTTGACATCCGCTTCCTTGGCGAGCGCGGCAAGCGCATCGGTGTTGATATCGGTCGCGTGCACCTTCGCGCCGGCCTTTGCAAAGGCCAAAGCCGACGCGCGGCCGATGCCTTGAGCTGCAGCCGTAATCAGGACGACCTTGCCTTGAAGATCCGCTGTCATTTCCGATCCCTCATGCTTTTTGCGTTCGACGACCAGGATATGGTCGGCGGCAAGGACGGCCTCGCCACGCTGGTTGATAGCTTCGCACCGTTCCACGACGCGCCCCGCCTTCGGTCGCTTCGGATCGTCCTCCTTGGCGGATATCGCCACGCGGGTGCGGATCGTATCGCCGATATGAACAGGACGCACGAAACGCAGACGATCATAGCCGTAGGAAAAGACAACCGGATTGATCAGCGATGCCGTGAGACCGACGCCGATCGGCCCACTCCTCCCTGGTTCACGCCCGCATTCCGCCGCGATGTTCTTAGTGGTGAGAACCCAATTCATATACAAACAACAAGCTTGTCCATCGTCAAGGGGAACTTTCCTTTGTCGGCACCTTTGTCTGCGTATATGGATATGAATATTCACCAAGGAGGGATCTTATGGACACCGAAGAGTCTGACCGCTATCGCGCGCCCGCCCTCGACAAGGGGCTCGACATTCTCGAGCTGCTGGCCAGCGTCGACGGCGGCCTCACACAGGCAGAGATTTCCAAGCGCCTGAACCGCAGCCCCAACGAGTTTTACCGGATGCTCGACCGGCTGGTGCGGCGCGGCTACGTCACCCGCATCGACGGCGACCGCTATTCCCTGACCTTGAAACTGTTCGGGCTTTCGCAACTGCATGCGCCGGTGCGCAGGCTCGCGTCCTATGCAACGCCGCTGATGCGGGATCTGGCGCAGCGCTCCAGGCAGGCGAACCACCTCGCCGTCTTCGACCGCGGCTCGGCCGTGGTGATTGCCCAGCAGGAGGCGCCTGATTACTGGGGCATCTCGATCCGGGTCGGCTCGCACATGAGCCTGTTCGACACCGGCTCCGGCCATATCCTGCTTGCCTTCCGCTCGACCGAAGAGCGCGAGATGATGATCGCCGAACACGCCAAGAGCAAAGACGAGGTCCCACGCGGACCGGAGTTCTACGCACGCCTCGATCAGATTCGCGAACGCGGCTACGAGATGATGGCAAGCGCGCAGACGGCGGGCGTCTATAACCTGTCGGCGCCGATCCTGGGCCCCGATGGCCGCGGCATCGCCGCACTGACAGTACCCTATATCGCTCTGGTCAATGCGCCTTCGGCTCCCGACATCACCGAAACGATCGCCTTGCTCCTGAAGGCCGCCGAACAATTGTCGACGCTTGCCGGTTCGGACGTGGTTCCGGCAGCCGATTGACGGCGACAGCCGACGGCTCTAATTCTTATTTGAATAGCTAATTCTTATGTAAGAGTTCTATCCGGAGGAGAAGCGCCTTGATCATCGACACCCATCTTCACCTCATCGACAGGTCGAAGCTCACCTATCCCTGGCTCTCCGGCGTGCCGGCGCTCGACCACGACTTCCTTTACGCGACCTATGAGCGCGAGGCGCGGCGGCTGGGCATCGAGGCAAGCCTGCACATGGAGGTCGATGTCGACCCTTCGGAAATCGAGAAGGAAACGACAGAAATCGAACGGCTCGCGCGAGAGCCGGAAAGTCTGCTCAAGGGCGCCATTGCCGCCTGCCGGCCCGAAGACGATGGGTTCGCGGCCTATCTCGAGCGGCAGGAGGCAAACGAATTCGTCAAGGGCTTCCGCCGGGTGCTGCACGTCATGCCGGATAACCTTTCCGAAGTGTCGCGCTTTCGCGATAACATCCGCAGGCTCGGCGGGCGCCGCTTCACCTTCGACCTCTGCGTCTTGCCGCACCAGATCCCAAAGGCCATCGCACTCGTCGATCTGGCGCCCGACGTTCAATTCATCCTCGACCATTGCGGCGTTCCCGACATTCGCGCCGGCGCCGAGCATCCCTGGCGCGATCAGATGAGCGAGATTGCGCGACGACCAAATGTCACGGCGAAGATCTCGGGCGTCGTCGCTTATGCGGACGAGGCTTGGCAGGTCGAGACGCTGCGCCCCTATGTCGAACATACGATCCGCGTCTTCGGTTGGGATCGGGTGGTGTGGGGAAGCGACTGGCCGGTCTGCACGCTCGGTGGCAACCTTTCAACCTGGGTCGGTGCGACCCACGCTCTCCTCGAAGGCTGCAGCGCGGATGAGAAACGCAAGCTGCTCGCCGGCAATGCACGCCGGATCTGGAGGCTCGCTGAGACCAATTCCAAGAAAGTGTGAACGGTTTCCGTCCGGAATTGCGCGGACGAAATTGACCACGGCAGATCATGGCAAGCTGCATCCAGGACTACATCATGGCGACCGACCTCGGTCGCATCACGCACAATCTGCAGGCCTATTTCATGGAGACGATCGCGTCCAGTTCGAACGCGCGATCGTTGGGTTTTCCCAGGCCGTCGACTGCATGCCCGCCGGCGAAGATCCGAATCTCATCGCGCTTGCTTGGAGCAGGATGCAAACATACCTGTGGTCGGTCTCGTCCTTCACAACCTCCTCGACCAGACCCGCCCGCGCGACATTCTCCTGCTTGGAGCTGCCGCCATCACAATCCTCCTCGTTTGGGGCTGACAGGAGGAAGTAGCTCGGGCGGGTGCGGCTCGGCGCAAGCAGAGGTCTATAACCGTTCCTCCAGCAGATCCTGCGTTATGTCCTGCCCGCGGTGAAAAACGCCAAGGATCACGACATCGCGGCCATGCACAACAAAGGCCACGCTGACGCTGCGTCGGTAACCGATGATCCGCAAACCCGGAATTCGCCCTTCGCGTACGGATCCCCGCTCCGGGAACGTCTCCAGATTCTCGATGAACGTGATAACCCCGTCGACGAAGTTGCCTGCGGTCAGGCTGCCTGCCACCAAGGCAATGTCGGCATAGAGTTTGTCGAGTTCGGCTTCGGCCTTGGGATGGTAGACAATGCGATAGTCCATGCCCTACTTGGCTGCCGCCGTATGAGCTTTGCGTTTTGCCTCAAAGCGGGCACGCACCGTCGACGCCGACACAGCCTGCGACGGGTCGGACAGGACTTCCTGGTAGCGGGTCGGAAGCTCTTCATTCAGCCACCGCTCACGGGCTTCTTCGTAGTCCTCAAGCATACGCAGGCCCGCTCGGACAACCTCGCTGGCGTTGTTGTAACGGCCAGATTCGAGCTGCTTGCGGACAAATTCCTCGTAGTGGGTGCCAAGTGCGACATTCGGCATGGGCTTCACCTTTCGTTGCCATCATTGTGGGGCATTCCCCGCTTTATGTAAATAGATGTCAGACTTTGCTGACCTGATGGACGGGAGTCGAAAATCGCATAAGATAGGCTATGGGGCTAAGTTATTGATATTGTTCTAATAATCGTGATTATGTTAAATTGCGCATTTTTACCCGGATAAAGTACGCCATTTCGATATCGGCACGTTGGTGGACGCCAAATCAAACCGTTTGGCAATCCGGGTACCGTATTTGTCCGTACCAAACCCGAAGGCGTTGGCTTCGTCGGAGTCAAACAAGTTTCCGAATATGACCTGCCTGTCGAGTAGGACCTGAACATAATGGTCGCCACTGCCCTTGGAGCTAATGACCTCGTCATGGCAGATCTCGGAAAGCAGGATCTGTGCCCCTTCTACGAGGCAAGGAATTTCAACCCGCTTGTAAGGGCTACCGCCGTACCATCCGCTTTCACCGAAGAAATTCACGGTGACGGTCGTGTCCGGGTGCCGGGGAAGCGGCAGAGGATGACGAAGGACCAGGTAGAACTCCTCTTCATATTTCTCCGCCGGGGCAAACCCAAACTTGGACCAGAACGCCAGCGATACATCGGAAATGCACTGGACATGGAGCATACAGACTTGGTTCGCGCGGGCCTGCTGCAGAACGTATCTCATGATCGCCGTACCAATGCCCTGCCCGCGAAAATCGGGGTGAACCTCGGTGATGCCCGGCGAAATAAAGCGCCCGAAGTGAAACGCTACGGCTGCGCCGCCAACGCGGACGACCTCGAGCTCTCGCCTCTCGAACGCCCCGCGTATCTGTTTCCAGTTACACCAGAACCCCTTGCCGAGGTTCCCGGAATACGGATCGGCTGCACGGCGGGCCTGATAGGCTTCGTCCTCGGACTGCAGCCACTTGGCGATAAAATCCAAGTCATTCTGCTCTGCTATTGCAAAGTCCATCTCGCGCCCTGACTTCAGACATTCTTTTGACTGCTAAGGGACTGAAGATGCTTGGCGGTTTTCGCGCGAAGGCGTAGCCCAGCTTCCAAGGCGTGCTCCGTCCGCGCCGACAGGTCGTGCTGCATTTTGCGGATTTGATTGGGACTATACCCACGATGGAGCAAAAGTGCGGTCAGGTAGAGTTCGATCGCGTGGATTGCCGACAATCTGAACGGGGCCCGAGTAAGCGGCTTGCCGGGTCGGCCGAGTTGAAGGAGCAGTGTTGCCGCCTTGCGATATTCTTCCGCCAGCTCGTGAAGCTGCCGTGGGGAAGCGAACTCTCCCGGGTATTTCCGTTCTTCGATTACCATCTAGGCAATATAAAATACTACCGGAAGATTTCGTAAAGGGGACACGATGGTATTCACTGACGCAACCGGCTGAGGGCCACATGCTCGACGGGTACGGCCACGGCGGTAGACATTCGGCGCTTGCGCGTAGCGTTGGGGGAAATTCACGGTGATCGTGCGGGTGCTGTAGTTTGCGGCATCGGTCACCGTGCCGACTTGGGTAAGCTTGTCACCTAAGTCAACGCAACCAGAGCCATTCCAGCTCTTCTTCTGGGCGCCACACGCAGCAATAGCGGCCAGCTTGGCATTGATGGCGCTCAGATCGGTGGTGGTCGCCACGCAGATCGAGCCCTTCCAAAGCTTACCCTGCCGGTTGCAGGCAAGCATATGGTTGACGGCCGCCACGCTTGCTTCAATGCACCCGTGAGCGTCTTTGCCGGAGGCGGCGGGCGCACAGACTTTGCCCTTGTTACCGCATATCGCAATCTGATCGACGCGGGTACTGATGCCCTGAGCCTTGCTGTCCACAGTGGAAATCTTGCTGGAGAGGGCGCTCCACGTCATCTGCGTGTCCAACGTGCTGCCTGCGGTACGTTCCTGCGCCGGGGCGGCGCTTGCGATGATGAAGGCAGCGATCAGGGCGAGGGCGGCGTCTTTCACATGGGGAGCTTTCCTTGGGTTTTGTCTTATAGGGGACGGCACTAGCTGCCCCTGCTGCCATCCGATAGCGGCGCCTCGGTGTTACGGTTCGCCGATGAAGACCGGCTTGATGAAGCCCAGCTAGAATTGCAAGAAACCGGCCTCGGCAAATGGGAGACGCCGTTAGAAGGGCACAGAGCTCGACGGGTACCATTTCGCCATGACGCTTAGCCTGAACCGATGGGTGGGAAGGGTTGGCAGGTGGCGGCTGAGAAGCGACCATCGTTTGCTTCGAGCGCCTGCGAAACGACTATGCTAATCAAGTGGCGAACGATTCTGAGTTTAGAGTGTGATGAGTCTGAAGACCCGCGGCTATCTGTTTGCCTTCCTCGCCATCTGCATCTTCGCGGGCCAGGACGCGATAACCAAATATCTGGGGGATCGTTATCCGGCGCTCTTCATAACGATGATCCGCTTCTGGGCGTTCGCGCTCTTCGTATTTGCTTTTGCCGCGTCGTCGCCGAAAGGCATTCGGGGATCCATTCAAACGCGACATCCCTGGCTGCAGCTTGTCCGCGGCCTTCTGCTGGTCGCGGAGATCGTCGTCATCGTTTTTTCCTATGTTCACGCCGGGCTCGCCATGAGCCAGTCGATCTTTCAGGCCACACCACTGATCATCACCATCCTATCGATACCTCTTCTCGGAGAGGTGGTCGGATGGCGGCGCGGAACTGCGGTGTTGGTTGGTCTGGTGGGCGTTCTGGTGATCATCAATCCGGTGGACGTTCACTTCGACATCTCTCTTCTGCTGCCGCTTGTCGCCTCCGTGCTGTTCGCGCTTTACAGCATCGCCACGCGCGCAGTCAGCCGGGAGGATTCCGCTGTAACGAGCCTTTTTTATGCGGGCGTCGTCGGAGCACTGGCGATCTCGCTGATCGGTCCGTTCTACTGGACCGAAGTCGTCCCCTCCGACTGGTTCGCGTTGGCAGCACTTTGCGTCTGCGGCACTCTCAGCCACTACTTCCTCATCCGGGCCTACGGGCTGCTGCCTGCGGCGGAAGTTCAGCCGGTCACCTATTTTCAGTTGGTTCTCAACGTGATGTTTGCCGTCCTGTTGTTTGGCGAAACGATCACGTACAACATGCTCGTCGGCGCCCTCATCGTGGTAGGTGCGGGCCTTTTCACGATCTGGCGCGAACACCAATTGGCAAAGCGGTCATAGGCTGACCCTACTCCCGAAACGCGCCCTGTTTGCGATCCCAGTCGGACGCGAGGTCCGGGAGTCACAGCCACGCCAACACTTTAAGCGCCAGGCGGCGGAACTATTTCCACCTTCCCGTGTTGTCGGAACAGCGCGAGCCGATGCCAAAGGCGTCGCTGCGGATGGAGTATGCGATGAAGTGGCTTCTCCCAGTTCTGTGTATCGCGGCAGGGCCTGCCTACGCGCAGAGCCCCTCCCTCGAGTCGACTTGCATGGCTGTCGCCAAGAACTTCTTCATGGTCGAGGCCCTCAATGTCGGGGTGGTGCAATCCTTTCCCGAGATTGAGCCGCCGGGCGCTCGCTTCAAATATTCCGAAAGAGCCGACACCAAGAAGGCAGATATGACGGACACCTTTGATTGCCAGTTCGACAACGCGAACGCGCCGAAGAGGATCCTGCGCTTCTGCGTTTCACGCATTTGCTACGCTGCCGATGAGGACGATCCCGAGCGCAAGAGACGATTTCAGGAGATGCAGATTCTCCTGCAAAGAGCGAACGCAGCAAAGTGAATTCCGTGCCTCAGGCTGGTAGACCTACCAGGCCTCGCGTTCCAACCCGACAGGCAGCCCGTTTTCTGCAGCGACCAGCATCAGCTCGCGAAGCTTTGGATGAAAGATTTCCCGGACCGCAGTTTCAAAGGGCGCCCACAGCAGTCTCCGGCTTTGCTTCTCTGGGAAGTCCGAAATAGTTTCGTGGACTTCGAGCAGGTGCACGCTGAGGTGGTAGCTCAGGTCGATACTATCCTTTGTGTAAAGGAACGAGCCAACGGCACCAATCGATACCCTGCCTCGAACACCGGCCTCTTCCATCGCTTCGCGCGCCGCGGCGGCGCGCGACGTCTCTCCTGCCTCTATGCGGCCTTTTGGGATTCCCCAGCGGCCATTACGCCGACTCGCAACAAGCAGTACCTCCGGAAAGCTATCTGCAGAAGCTCGAAAACAAATCGCGCCCGCTTGCTGGACGCAGGTCATTGAGCGCGCAGCATTTGGTGACAACGCTTCGCATACCGGCGAGAATTGCTCGGACATATTTCTCGGTTCCGACGGATTGTAACCAGAAGTTTGCCTTCGTTTATGACAGATTTGCGACGGCCGGTCTCGCAAGGTGCGATTGAAAATGACCCCACGGCGCGTTCCTGTGCGCGAGTTTCCACCACGAAGCTGATCGCCAGCGACGAACCTCCTCGGAATTATCGTTGTAGTATTCCGTTAGTACCTGCTGGCACGCCTGCTCTGCTAAGCTCCTTTCGTCGGTTTTGGGAGGAACATATGACAGCTTCGAAAGTACTGATGATCACCGGTGACTTCACCGAGGATTATGAAACGATGGTTCCGTTTCAAACACTGCTGGCCTGCGGCTACACCGTTCATGCCGCCTGCCCCGGCAAGAAGGCCGGAGATACGGTCGCGACCGCGATCCATGATTTCGAAGGCGACCAGACCTATTCGGAAAAGCGAGGCCACAACTTCACGCTCAACGCCACCTTCTCCAACATTCGCGCCGAGGACTACGATGCGCTTGTCATCCCCGGCGGCCGCGCGCCGGAGTATCTGCGCCTCACCCCCGATGTCATCAAGGCCGTCCAGCATTTCTTCGAGGCCGGAAAGCCGGTGGCAGCCATCTGCCACGGGGCCCAGCTTCTCGCCGCAGCCGGCGTACTGGAGGGGCGCACATGCTCGGCCTATCCCGCTTGCCGTCCGGAAGTCGAACTCGCCGGCGGCATCTATGCCGATATCGCAATCGATGATGCGGTCTCAGACGGCAACCTCGTCACCGCACCGGCATGGCCGGCGCACCCGTCGTGGCTGCGGCAGTTCATGACTGTGCTGGACGCTTCGGCCCTGCTACAAACAGACGCCGCCTGAGGACGCGGCAAGGGAGGGTCGCGATGTGCGAGTTGTTCATCAAGGCGGACGCAAGGCTCTGGGAAAGTACGACCCGTTCGCTACGCATCGATGGCATGGTGACAAGCGTTCGGCTGGAGAATTTCTTCTGGTCGAAGCTCGAGGAGATCGCACACCGCGATCGCATGAACGTCACGCAGTTGATAACCAAGCTGCATCACGAGTCCATTGATGCCGGTCACGATCTGGGGAACTTTACCTCGTTCCTGAGGGTCTGCTGCGCGCGCTACCTCGATCTTCAACTGACCGGAGACATTCCGACGGATGTCAGCCAACCGATCGCCGGGCTGAACGCTCCGGCGATCCTCGTCCGCGAGCAGGAAAAATACCACTGAGCCAGCGGCCCGCGACGCGCGAAAGCTGGCGAACACCACCGCGCATTCGGCTGGTGCGCGATTAGAAGCGACTGACCAGCGTTCCCGCTGGGAATGCGAGGTTGCGGCAGCCACGAGTGTATCGCTGTATGCGGTGGCTTTTGCGACCTTTGCCTAGATCGGAGGAGACGACGACTTGCCCGCGCCGCGGTGACCGCCGGCGCAATCGGCCACCGCCGCGGCAGACCCGAAGCTACTTCGTAACTGTAAGCATCGTGTGCATGCCCGCCTCGAAGTGGCCCTTGATGTTGCAGAGTAGTACATAGGAGCCTGGCGTGAGCTTGGCCTTCATCTGCCCATCGGCACCTGGTTTCAAATCAGACACTTCGCCAAGGCTCTTCAACTGCTTTTCGTTGACACGATGCTTGGCCGCGACGACATCGATCTTCTGGTCGGGCGACTTCAGCTTGATCAGCACCATCTCGTGTTCTTCTGTCATTGCGTCGTTGTGAACCATAAAGGTCGTCTCGCCGGCCTTGATGGTCGATTGATCCAGTGTGAGGGTCATCGGTCCGCCGGCCTCGCCGCTCTCGACAACGTTGACGGTCGTCGCGGCAAATGCAGGCGGCGTCATGCAGATGAAAGTAAGTACTGCTAGGTTGTTTCGGGTGAACCGCATTTTTTAGTTTCCCTTTTGCTGACGTTATTGGCGAAGTTCGCCATATCGAGAGACCGATTGGCCTTGCTGCCGGCGGGCTTTTCCCTGTGTCGGCAAAGTATCGCGCGCTCAGCCCCGCCTATCCGCGGGAACCAACTCCGCAAAGCCGTGCGGTCGCGAAGCCTTTCTAGGCGACGCACCCTGTCCATTAACTGTCCTGCGGCCTGCTTTATTGCGCCGCCAAGTTTTCGAGGAACAGGATCGACCCGCCGTCGCTTGGTCGCAAGCCACCCCATCGGCGCTTCTTCCAAGGGGTCGAAAGCGCTTGTGGCCAATCAATCGCGTGTCTACCGCCGGCCGCCACCACCACGCCCGCCGCCGCCACGGAAGGCTGCTCCACCGCCCCGACTGCCGCCACCATGATAGCCACCGCGGCTTCCGCCCTGGAAGCCGCCGCCGCGATAGCCGCCGCCACCGTCGAAGCTTTGGAAGTTGCGGCCAGACTCCTGATAGAGCCGCCCATAGTTGCGGCTCAGTTCATTCTGGTTGCCGAACTGTCGTCCGGCCCGGTCGAAGGAAAGATGATCCGGCGCCCGCTGACGAACCTGCTGACTGCGGCGTGGTGCCGGCCGCGTCTCCACCCTGTTCTGAATACGTTGCGTGGCTTCTGGCCTGCTGGACGGCGCACCCTGACCGACATTCCTGAGGCTCTCTCCTTCCGGGCGCTGAACGGGCTGCCAGCCATCCGGCGTGTGCTTCTGCCACTGCCCGTCCTGGCGGCGATAGACGCTGCCGTCACGGCCGGCATAGACGTCACCGCCTTTGCTGCCGACGATAAAGCCTTTGTTGCCTTCCGTATTGCGCCAGCGCAGACCGCCGGCACTGCCCGTCGTTCCGCCGCTGATGCGTGCGAATTCTCCACCGTGTTTGACGGCAATGCTGCCCCAGGAACCGTAGACATTCTGCCCGCCCCGCGCCACCATCGCGTTGCCGGTGCGTGGATTGTAGGCGGAGATGAAGCCTCTTTCGCCGGCCGGTCCTGCCACCGCGCCGCCGCGGAACCGGGTCCCTGTGACGGGATTATAGGCCGCACCGAATACCAGGCCTCTCTCGGGACCATAGGCGTAGCCATAGCGGCCAAAGGTGCCGTAGGCAGGATTATATGAGGCGCCAAAGCCGTAGCTGATCGGAGGCGGATAGTAGGGCCAATCGTCGTCGTAATAGTCCCAGTAGGGCGGATAGTACCATCCCGAACCCCAGACGACGGTATCCCAGGCGAGATAGGTATAGAGATAGCCGAGGGTGTAGCCGTACCAGACAGCATCGGGTTCGGTGTCGTAAACCCGAACATAGGTGGCGTTATAGACCGGAGACGATGATGGGATCGTGTAGATCTCATCGGCTACGGCACGCGCAACGGCGAAGGGGCCGGTCGGCGTATCGCCCACGAACCAGATGCCATCCTTGAGGACGAAATACTTGTCCGCCACCTTGATGACCTGCTCGTTCGCGTTGACGGCATAAAACAGGGACGTGCCTTCAATCGGCTCGAACTTCGGCTCGCCATTATAGTGCACGTCCACCTTCAACGATCCATCGGTGGAAACCCGTGCAAGCTTCGGGATGCTCGCCCTCAGACGCGCCATCGCGCTTTCGGACGTGCCGGGTATCGATGCGCGTACGGCGGAATATGGGGCGCCGTCGGGTAGATTCAGGAAATCTTCCGGCAGATCGGGCGTGGCAAAACGCCAGGGTCCTTCGAGCGAAGCGGATGAAAACCACCGTCCGGAAAGAAGGGTGTACCAGTTCTTGCTGGCCCGATGGAAAAAGACCGAACTGGTCGTATTGGAAACCCAATCGAGCCCTGTACCGGCTATCGGTTCCAGGGCCGGCTTTCCTTCAAATATCAAAAGTTCAGCCGGCTTCTCCGAATAGAAGACCTTCGGTACCTCGTTCTCGTTGAAGCGCGTTGGCGGCAGGGAGGCCTTTACGCCTTTCCAGTTCTCGATGTCCGGCAGCTTTGAAAACAGGTCCGGAACCGTTTCGGTCTCGGTCCAACCGGTCTCCAATGTCTTCGAGGTGAGCCAGCTCTTGTCGCTTCGGACATAGTAGTCGCCCGACTGTTCCACTTTGAACAGGTCCCAGTTCGTATTGACCACGAACGACAGGCCCTCGACGCCCTTGACCGGAGCCGTCACGGCCTTGCCGTCCGTCTGCAACAGGATCGCTGGCGTTTCACTGACGAAGATCGGTGGCGGATCAGCCTTGATATCTGGAACATCTGCAAGCCGCTCGAAATCCGCAAGGCTTGCTGCCAGACGTTGCTGCGACACCACGATCGGGTCGGTAGGAATGAGCTTGCCGATATCGAGTGCCAGATCGGCAAGCTGCTGACGATCCAGTGCGGAGAAATCGAGCCGCGTGGTTCGAACATCGGTCAGCGTGACGTTTTCGGATGCATCGTCGGCGACAGTTTTGGCCGAAAGCCCGATGATCCCATAGACCGGTTTCGCATCGGCGGACGATTTGAGTTCGGTGGCTACGAGCGCCTCGAGTTCCTTGAAATCCTTCCACGACGTTATCTGCGGCTGGAAGAGAGTGATCGTCGCGCCCTTGTCGGTGTTGAACACCCTTGGCCAGGCCGGCGCGGTGGCATCGGACTGGTTGAGATATTTGCCCGCGACGAACCCATTTGCGCCGGAATAGCTCACGGCACACCAGGAAGCCTCCGCATCACACCCCTTGATATCGACTTCCTCGCCCTGAGGGATAACGCGCATCGCGTCAAATCCGGTGCCCGGCCCCACCCGGAAATTCACATTTGCCGTCAGGACGGCGGGATCCGCAAAGGCAGAGGTCGAGACGAACGACGCGATCGTCAGATACGCAAGAATTCTACGCATGATCACAATCCCTCAGTCTAAGATGTTCGAAATCCCTGTGCGCTGGAAGTGTCCCCGGAACGGCTCGCTGCGACGAGCGCTCTCGCAGCCGATTAAAGTCGTTTAATTTCAACATCATTGCACATTCGATGACGAGTGCAACCGGCAACGCCGCCAACTTCTAATTAAACCGGGCGATGCCGCGCTTGATCCTTACGTGTTCGGCCACCTCGCCGACGGAATTCTCCATATCGTTCTCAATGCAGCCGACGGCGATGTTTCGGCCGAAAAGGCGAAAGCCGTCGAGACGATCCTGGACAGGCAATGAAGACGTCATAGCTGTCACAGTCACATGCCTGTCACCGAAGCCAGCAATATCTCGGTTCCAATTTGACAAGGATCGAGGACTTGATGCTGGGCGGACACTACCGTGCGCGTATCATTGGTGGCACCGGTCGAGTTCTAGCGGGACCGCCATGCTGCCTCGTTCTTCTGTTCGTAGTCGCTGAACGCCTTCTTGAGACCACCCAGGACCTCGGCCGCCGTTTCGAACATAGCCTTCAACTGCGGCTCGTCGACCTTCCCGATATCTTCGCGCAGATGATCCATGGTGTCCTGCAGGCGCATTTGCATCCTTTGCGTATGATGACGAAGCTCGCGATCGCTTTCACTGGCCATCAGAGGCTCTCCTTCGGTTTCGGCTTCAATCGACCGCCATCATTTGGCGGAATATATCCTAACCCATTGCCTCTGCTGTCGGTTCCGGTATCGAGGCAGAGATGTGATGCCATGAAGACGCCTGGCTCGCGGCATCGGAATTGGTCAACGAGATGACCCAGGAGTTGTTGGTGAAGTCATCGGCGAAAGCAATGCAGGAACAGGTAACTGGGGCCCATCAAGGCACTCCGGCTGAAGTCTTCGCGGCATTTTTGAAACTCGGTCTGACATCGTTCGGTGGACCGATCGCTCATCTTGGTTACTTCCGAGACGAACTGGTCGTGCGCCGGAAGTGGATCGATGAAGCCGGCTATGCCGATCTCGTCGCGCTTTGTCAGTTTCTGCCCGGTCCCGCCTCAAGCCAGGTCGGTTTTGCTCTGGGACTCCTGCGCGGTGGCCCGCTGGGCGCACTCGCCGCCTGGGCCGCATTCACGCTGCCGTCTGCCCTCCTGCTGATCATATTCGCAATGGCGGCGACGGCCTTCGACGGTCCGATCGGAACGGGCCTGCTGCACGGGCTGAAGATCGTTGCCGTAGCGGTCGTTGCGCAGGCTGTGTGGGGCATGGCGAAGAGCCTCACTCCGGATCGCGAGCGTGCCAGTATCGCCCTTGCTGCCGTATTGATCGTCGTGTTTGCGGCGGGCGCGATCGGGCAAATCGCAGCGATCACGTTTGGCGGCCTCGCCGGGCTCCTGCTGTGCCGCAACGGCCCGGTCGCGGGATCCACACATCTGACGTTCCGCGTCACGCGCCCCGTCGGCATCATCTGTCTCGCGGCCTTCTTCGTTCTGCTTGGCGTCCTGCCGATCGTTGCAGCCGTTTCCCATAGTTGGGCGCTATTCGACGCCTTCTATCGATCAGGTTCTCTCGTCTTTGGCGGCGGACACGTGGTCTTGCCGTTGCTCCAGGCCGAAGTGGTCGCTCCCGGTTGGGTTTCGAATGATGCCTTCCTCGCCGGTTATGGCGCGGCGCAGGCAGTACCGGGTCCCCTCTTCACCTTCGCCGCCTATCTCGGTGCGGTCATGGGACCGGCACCGATTAGCATCCTCGGTGCGGGCATCTGCCTCGTTGCGATTTTCCTGCCCGGGTTTCTGCTGCTCGTCGGCGCTCTGCCCTTCTGGGACAGTTTTCGTAAACGGCCCCTTGCTCAGGCTGCAATGCGCGGCGCGAACGCGGCCGTGGTCGGCATTTTGGGAGCGGCACTTTACAGTCCGGTCTGGACCAGCGCCGTATCGAATCCCAACGACTTCGCGCTCGCCCTGACGGCATTCATCCTGCTCGTCGTATGGAAAGCGCCGCCATGGATTGTGGTCGTGGCCAGCGCGATAGGCGGAGCGTCGCTCCAGCTTCTCTGAGTTCGTCGGAAGCGGCCGTGGGCATACTGTCCTGGCGTGGGGAGAATCGTGTCAGTTTCATCTCCTGGAGGAAAGAGAAAACTGTTTGCGGCTTTGCTCTTGACCTTGCCACCGTTGGAAGCCCCACATTCACACCGGTCAAATCGAACGGAGTTTCCAAATGCACCATCTCAACATCCCCGACATGACCTGTGGGCACTGCGCCGGAGCGGTCGAGAAAGCAGTCAAGTCGGTCGACCCCAACGCCAAGGTCGCTGTAGATCTCGATGCGAAGACCGCATCGATCGACTCGGAGATCCCCTCCGATGCCTTCGTTGCCGCGATCGCAGAAGCCGGCTATCAGGCCTCCTTCAAGAAATCCTGCTGCAGCCACGTCGGATGATCCTGGTTTTGCGACGCCCGCCTGCTGCCGTTGACTAGTTGTCTTTCGTGCGGAACTTGGCGTGGCAGGACGTGCAAACCTGCAGCATCAGGTGGAAAGCGTGCTCGGCGGGCATGGACATCGGGTCGGGCATTGCCGAGTTTCTCTTGGCGAGTGGCCCGCCCATCCGCGCATCGACACCCTTCATCCGCATGTCAGGCGCAAGAACATCAGGATTGCGGTCTGCCGCAACTGAAAGCACCTCGGCGTAAGCGCCAAGTTCGGTCGCCAGCTTGTCGAATGTCGGTCGCTCTGCCTCGATATTGGCGCTGGCCTTGGAGCCCTCGGCGACGACGGGCGCCTCGAACAGTTTCGACAGGCGTTTCCCCGAATACGCCCTGATGGTTTCGGCGGCCGATTTGAACGCCTTCGCATCGTAAGGGGACGTGCCTTTGAAGACGGCGTCGATGCTCTTGGCGGCAGCCGCCACCGCCTTCATATCCCGCTGCCTCTCACGAACGACGTCATCGCCAGGCTGTGCGGTCGCAGCCGAGACCGACAAGACCGCAACCACAGCAAGAATGAGGCCGGACGATTTAACCGCATTCAAACACATTCGGGTGCCATCCTTTCATCGAGCGCCGTGCCATTGTCGCCTCTTGATCAAGGTCAAGGCGAAGCCGGCGAGCATCGCGCATTGTGGGTGAATACAGCATGAGGTGTCGGACGAAAACATGATCGCCGCCAGCCAGACCGTCCGGAAACATGCAAGAGGATTGCTTGCCGCCTTGGTCGCCATCCTGTTTCTGGTCGCGCCGATTGCCGAGGCAGCCCCCATCGCATGCGAGCCACACGTTGCCGGCAGCGAACATGTCATTTCCTCACAGGGGAAAGCCGATCTCCGTGGCAAGACCGAAACAGGCGATCATAAAGCATGCTGCAAACGCATCTGCAGCCTGTGCAACACGCTTTTCCCGGCCCCTACCTTCGGTGCAATCACCCTGAAGTCGGGCGGGCACCGGGACCTCGCCCCCCAACCGCCCATCGCCGGCATCATCTCCCGGCCGCCCATCGGCCCTCCTCGACCCACCGGATGAGCAGGCCAGCCGCCGTTGGGCGGTGGCCCTCCGCGGCCGCGCCCGCTTGGCGCGGCCTTCGCCGGCATTGCCCGGCATGGAACAAGAGGTCAATGAGCATGAAACGCCGTGAATTCCTGGGCGGGCTGATGTCGGGCGTCGCAGTCGCCGCATCGGCTGCCGCCCTACACCCAAGCAGAAGCTGGGCTGAGGCCAGCAAGGCAACATCTTCGGGCGCGGGCGCGCGCTCGCTTGCAATCACAAAACGCGTCATCGAGGTAAACGGCAGAGCCGCCGACGTCTTCGGGCTTCTCCAACCGGATGGCACCGTCGGACTGACGCTCGACGCCGACAGCCCGTTCGACGTCGCGCTTTCAAACCAAGGCGGCGAAGCGACGCTCATCCATTGGCATGGGCTCGCCCCGCCATGGGACATGGACGGTGTACCGGACAATCCTGCAGCACTCCTGAAGGCAAAGGAGACCCGGCATTACGCGTTTCCGGTCGGTGCGGGCGGCACGCACTGGATGCATGCGCATACGCTCCAGGAACAGAACCTGCTCGCCGCGCCTCTGATCGTGCGAACCGCCGACGACAGGCAGCGCGACGAGCAGGAAGTCGTTATCCTGCTGCACGACTTCTCCTTCACGCCTGCCGAGGAACTGCTCGCCAAGCTGAAGGGATCGTCAGCCGGTCATGGGATGGACCACGGCGCGATGATGAAGAACATGGCATCCAATATGCAGGGAGGCGGGATGGCGATGCCGGGCATGGCCGCCATGGATCTGAACGACATCGAGTATGACGCCTACCTCGCGAACGACCGTACGCTCGATGATCCGGAAGTCGTCGCCGTCGAAAACGGAGGACGGATCCGCCTGCGCATCATCAATGGCGCAACGGCCACCGCCTTCACGGTCGACACCGGCGCCCTGACCGGACAATTGATCGCGGTCGACGGCCAGTCGGTGCAGCCGGTTTCCGGGAACCGTTTCCCGATTTCCATGGGCCAGCGGCTCGATATCCGGCTTGAGCTTCCGAAGTCAGCAGAAGCCCAACCCATCCTCGCGCTGCGGGAAGGAAGTGACCATCGTACAGGCATCATCCTGGCGCAGTCAGGGGCAAAGATCGCCAAGATTGCATCGCGTGGGAAGGAGCCAGGACCGGTGGTCGGGCTCGACCTCGAAGAGCGGTTGGCGGCCGTCGCGCCCCTTTCCGCTCGTCCTGCAGACCGTCGGTTCGAGTTGACCCTGACGGGCAGCATGAGCGGCTACGACTGGCGGATCGAGGTTGGCGACGGCCTTGGCGTCCGCGAAGGCGAAAGGATCGAGATCGCCATGCGCAACATGTCGATGATGTCCCACCCGATGCATCTCCACGGTCATCACTTCCAGGTCGTCGACATAGGTGGAAAGGTGCTCGGCGGTGCCGTGCGGGATACCGTTCTCCTGCCGCCGATGGGAAGCGTGAAGGTCGTGTTCGACGCCAACAATCCGGGCCGCTGGCCGCTCCACTGCCATCACCTCTATCACATGGCATCGGGAATGATGTCCTTCGTCGCCTACACGTAACGAGGGTGAGACGGCCCGGAAGGCGGGGAGGCGCCGGGCCCTATCCTTGATATCGGCGAGTACCGTTTACGGAGACGCTCCAATGGACGACCATAAGCATCACCACCGACATGAAGGTCACGACCATCATCATGCCGAAAAGAGGGCGGCACCTGCCAAAGCCGCAGACAAGCAAAGCTCGGAGCAAGAGGGGGTGATCTACACATGCCCCATGCATCCGCAGATACGGCAAAACGGCCCTGGCAACTGCCCGATCTGCGGCATGGCCCTCGAACCCGAAGTCGTCACCGCCGACGCGGGGCCCAGTCCAGAGCTTGTCGACATGCGCCGGCGGTTCTGGATAGGGTTGGTCCTGACGCTGCCTGTGCTGGCGCTCGAAATGGGCGGTCACCTTACAAACCTGCATATGCTGCTCGGTGTCCAGACTTCGAACTGGCTGCAGTTCATCCTGGCGACCCCGGTCGTCCTTTGGGCGGGCGCTCCTTTTTTCGAACGGGCCTGGCAATCGATCGTCACCCGGCACCTCAACATGTTCACGCTGATCGCGATGGGCACGGGCGTCGCTTGGATTTACAGCGTCGTCGCAACCGTCGCTCCCGGTCTGTTTCCGACTACGTTCCAATCCGGCGAAGGGGCCGTTGCGATCTATTTCGAGGCGGCCGCCGTCATCACCGTGCTGGTGCTCCTCGGGCAAGTGCTCGAACTGCAGGCGCGCGAGCAGACCGGCGGCGCGATCCGGGCGCTTCTCGACCTGGCGCCGAAAACCGCCCGCATCATCCGCAGCGATGGAACCGAAGAGGATGTGGAACTCGAGGCCGTCGCCGTCGGCGATAATCTGCGGGTGCGTCCGGGCGAAAAAGTCCCGGTCGACGGCACCCTCGTCGAAGGCCGCAGTTCAGTCGATGAATCGATGATCACCGGGGAGTCGATGCCCGTCACCAAGGAAGTCGGGGCAAAACTGATCGGTGGTACGATGAACCGGACGGGCGGCTTCGTCATGGAGGCTGGCAAGGTCGGCAGGGATACCATGCTGTCTCGGATCGTCCACATGGTCGCCGAGGCGCAACGCTCTCGCGCCCCGATCCAGCGGCTCGCCGACGAGGTCTCCGGCTGGTTCGTGCCTGTCGTCATCCTGATCGCCGCTGTCGCTTTCGCAATATCGATGCTGGTCGGCCCGGAGCCGCGCTTCGCCCATGGGCTGGTCGCGGCAGTCGCGGTGCTGATCATCGCCTGCCCCTGCGCTCTCGGCCTTGCAACACCGATGTCGATCATGGTCGGCGTCGGTAAGGGTGCCGGCGTCGGTGTGCTGATCAAAAACGCCGAAGCGCTCGAGCGCTTCGAGAAGGTCGATACGCTGGTGGTCGACAAGACCGGCACCCTGACCGAGGGCAAACCCAAGGTTACCGAAATCGTCGCCGTCAGCGGGGTATCCGAGGACGAATTGCTGCGGCTGGCCGCTACGCTGGAGCGCGCGAGCGAGCATCCTTTGGCAAGCGCCATCGTCGACATCGCCAGCGAGCGCAATGTGAAACTCGGATCTGCCGAGGACTTCGACAGTCCGGTCGGCAAGGGCGTGACCGGCGTCGTCGATGGCCGCAGGCTGATCATCGGCAGTCATCGGATCATGTCCGACGAAAAAGTCGATGTCTCCGCCCTCTCGCAGAAAGCAGAAGACCTGCGCAGCGAAGGAGCAACCGTCATCTTCGCCGCCATTGACGGTCGCCTGGGCGGACTGTTTGCAATTTCCGATCCGATCAAGTCGACGACACCTGCAGCGGTCGAAGCGCTGATCAAGGACGGCGTGCGCGTGGTGATGCTCACAGGGGACAACAAGACCACCGCCAGTGCGGTCGCCCGCAAGCTCGGCATCAAGGAGGTCGAGGCGGAAGTGCTCCCGGAACACAAGAGCGAGATCGTCGCTCGCCTGCGCAAGGAAGGCAGGATCGTCGCCATGGCGGGTGATGGCGTCAACGACGCCCCTGCCCTTGCCGCCGCCGACGTCGGCATCGCCATGGGAACCGGGACCGATGTGGCGATCGAAAGTGCTGGCGTGACGCTGCTCAAAGGCGATCTGCAAGGCATCGTCCGGGCGCGGCGGCTCAGTCACGCGACGATGGCGAACATCCGGCAGAACCTCTTCTTCGCCTTCATCTACAACGCCGCCGGCGTACCCGTTGCGGCGGGCATACTCTACCCTGCCTTCGGGCTTCTGCTGTCGCCGATCATCGCAGCCGCCGCCATGGCGCTTTCGTCCGTCAGCGTGATCGGCAACGCCCTTCGATTGAGGAGCGCGCGAATCTGAGGCCGTAGCTCGTCGACGGCCGCCCCGGTTGACTGCAGGACGGCATGCGGACGGGAGAACGTCCGCATGCCGTCTCCCGCAGGCAAGGAAACCGGCGCAAGCTTTGCAGGGACCGGCCAGCCTCCTTGCGCAGGCTGCTATTTGCTCGAACCGGCTTTCGGCAGGGTCGCCCACTCAGCGAGGAACGCATCGCGGTTGCGAGCCGCCTCTTCCTCGTCAATCTTGACGACCTTGATCGAAGCGAGTTCCGGCAGCTTGACGTAATCGGAAACCTTGATGTCCATTCGGCTCGGGCGACGGAACGCCACCTTCAGCAATTCGATCTGCGCCTCCTTGGAAAGCAGCGCGTCAATCGCCTTCTTGGCCACTTCTCCGGCCGGCGCGCCTTTTATCAGCGCCGCATATTCCGGCGTCGTGAATGTGCCGGAAGACGGATAGACGATACTGATTTCCGTCTGGCCACCGTCGACATAACTGTAGCTGTTGGTCTCGAATGTAACCCCGGCTGCGTATTCACCCATGGCTACGCCCTTCGGCACGGCTGACGAGGAACTGCTGACGACGACGTTGCTGACCAGGCCCTTGTAAGTCACCTCGTCGAGCAGTTTCGACAGACCCCAGACGATCGTATAGCCGGTCGAGCTATTAGCCGGATCGGGAAGAATGATCCGTCCTTTCCAGACCGGATCGGCGAGATCCTTCCAGTCGGCAGGCGGCGCTGTTCCGTTCAACTGGTCAGTGTTGACCATTACCGTCACGACATGGACGTTGGCCGGCTGGAAATAGTCGTCAGCAACGCGCAGTTCCTTTGGCATGGCCGCAAGTTCCGGTGAGGCATAGGGTTCCAGCGCGCCTTTGAACGCCCCCATCGTATTGGCCGAAGAGGACCAGAAGACGTCGCCCTGGGGCGCGGCCTTCTCCGCCTCGACGCGGCGCAGCAGCACGCCGCTGCCGCCGGTAATGACACCGGTCGGCGTGCCCGCCTTCTCCTGGATGACGGCCTGTACGGCCTCAACGGCCGGCATGGGGTTGGTGGTATAGATCACCGGATCGGCCGCGCTGGCGCTCGTTGCCGCCAGGCAAGCGAAAAACATGGGCGTTGCAATTCTTACTGTCATGACAGTTCCTCTCTCTTGGTTGGCACCCGACGCGTCCCTCGCGCGATCGGCTTTGGCTTGGCCTCACTTGGAGGCAAACAGGTCGACCTTGAACATCGTCGTGGCGATGACCACCGGCACCAGGATGACGGCGACCAGCACAAGGCCATAGGCGGAGGCGTAGGCCATCAATCCGGAGTCGATCAGCCGAAAGATCTGGATCGGCAAGGTCTCGCGGCCGCCGGAATAGACCAGCAGCGAAGCCGACAGCTCGGATACGGTCGTCGTCCATGTCAGGATCGCGGCGGAGGCGACAGCGGGCAGCATCATCGGCAGCACGACGCGCAGGAAGGTGCGCAACGGTGGCGAGCCAAGGCTGATGGATGCCTCTTCAATCGAGTTTGGTATGTTGTGCAGGATCGCCTGGCCGTTACGCATCCCGAAGGGCATGCGGCGGATGACGTAGGCGAGAACGATGATCGTCGACGTACCCGTCAGTGCCAGGAAACCGTCATTGAAGGAAGCAAGAAGCCCGACACCGAGAACCGTGCCTGAAAGCGCGAGCGGTATTGCCGAAACATAGTCGATGAATGGTGTCACCAGGTTCGACTTCTTGACGACGAGGTAGCTGACAAGCGTGCTGAACATGACAGAGATGAGCGTTGCGACACCGGCGTAGAGGATCGAATTGACCAGCGGTCCAGGAGCGGTGATGAAAACGCGCGCCATGTTGTCGAGCGTCCACTCTCCCCAGCGCAGAACCGGCCCGCGCGAGGCAGTGAAGGCACCAACCGCGATCGTGACGAGCGGCAGGAGGGAAACGGCGACAACGATGCCGCCCGAAGCACTGACGAGGACACCATGCATGCCCCGAAGCGGTTGTGGCTTGGCTCCTCGGCCTTGGACGATTTCGAAGCGCCCTTTGGCGATAATTCGCCGGTTCAAAAAAAGTACCGCCATGACGATCAGCACGGAGGTGCTGGCAAGCGTGCTTTGCATGGTGAGGTTCGTCGCCCCCTCCGCCACGGCCGCCTGGTAGATCGCGACCGAAAGCAGTGGCACGTTGTGGCCGAGGATCGTCGAGATCGCGAAATTGCCGACCACCATGGTGAAGACGAGCAGCGTCGAGGCCAGGATGGCTGGCCGGATAACCGGCAGCATCACATGGAGCCGGGAGCGAAGCGGCGCCGTTCCGAGACTCTGGGCGGCCTCTTCCAATTGCGCATCGAATTTGCCGATCGCCGCCACCGTGCCGATGTAGACATAGGTGTAGTAGATGAAGCTCATCGAGGTGATGAGACCGAACCAGCCGTAAAAGCTCGGCAAAAGAATGCCGTAGCCCTTCAGGAAACGGGTGACGACGCCGTTGTTGCCAAGGATCATCAACCAGGTCTGCGCCGTTACCACCTCCGGAATGACGAGGGTAATCAGGGGCAGAAGCGTGATCAGCAGCTTGCCACGAAAACGATAGCGCGCCGAGACATAGGCGAGCGGCACGCCGATCAGTGTCGAAAACAGCGTGACGATGCAGGCGAGCACAAGCGTGTTGCCGATAGCGGCGAGGCTGTGTCCGTCCCCGACGAGCTGGAGCCATCCGGAGCGCCCCTCGCCGAGAAAACTCGCGGTGAAGACATAGAGCAGCGGGTAAAGGACGAAGACCCCGAGAAGACCGAGGGCAAGGGCGGAAAGCCAGGGCCAGGGAGAGCGAAGAGCAGAAGCGTTCATGACCGGATCACCCGAGCGGCGGCCGGATCGAAGCCGAGGTGCACACTGGCGCCCGGTTGAAATGCATCGTGCCCCGCACCATGCATTTCCGCGTTGAGGACGAGGCCGCCGGCGCATTCGACGCTGTAGCTCGTTCGGGAGCCGAGATATTGGCGGCCGCGCACGACGGCCGGAAGCGATTGCAGACCAGAAACGACCGTGGCCGAAATCTTGAGGTCTTCGGGCCGCAAGACGAGGAGGCCGCGTTCGGCCGGGCCGTTCAGCGAATCCGTCGCGAGCAGCCGGCTGCCGGCGACATCAACCTCGACGCGTCCCGAGGCAGCAGCGCGGACGGGCACCTCGGTCCGGTTTGCCGCGCCAACGAAATCCGCCACATAGCCAGTGCGCGGTGTCGCATAGATCTCGTGTGGCGTACCAAGCTGTTCGACCTTGCCTCTGTTCATGACGCCAATCAGGTCGGACATCGACAACGCTTCCTCCTGGTCGTGCGTCACGAAAACCGTGGTGATGTTGGCCTCTCGCTGCAATTCGATGATGGTCTCGCGGATCTGGACCCTGAGCTTGGCATCGAGGTTGGAAAGCGGCTCGTCCATCAACAGCACCTGAGGCTTGATGACGAGCGCGCGGGCAAGCGCCACGCGCTGGCGCTGACCACCAGAAAGAGCGGCGGGATGCCGGGAAAGAACATGCCCGAGACCGACGCGATCAAGCGCAGCCTTGACCTTGCGCGCCGCGCCTTCGCCCTTCTCGCCGCGAGCGCGCAGACCGTATGCGACATTCTCGGCCACGGTTTTGTCCGGGAAGAGCGCATAGTCCTGGAAGACCATCCCGATCGCCCGCTTGTGTGGTGGCAGCTCGGTGACATTCCGTCCACCGAAACGAATTTGGCCTCCGCTTGCCGGCGCAAAGCCCGCGATGGTGCGCAAGAGCGTGGTCTTGCCGCAGCCGGACGGGCCGAGCAGCGTAAAGAAGCAGCCCTCCGGAATATCAAGGGAAAGTCCGGATATGACGGTCTCAGCCCCATACCGAACCGAGAGGTTGGAAATTGCTATACCCATAGGTTCCCCTTCTTTTTTATGATCGCGTCGCCTCAGTCCCGCGGGCCGGCCAACAGGTCTGCGGCGGGTCTGAGATCTGCGATGATTTCGAGCGCCTGCCGGTGAATGCGCGCGTCACCCGCCCCCAATAGTTGCCCCGAGCTTTCGAGTGTCAGCGGTTCGCCGAACCAGTCGGTGACGATGCCGCCCGCCCCCTCGACAATCGGCCGGAATGGCGCAAAATCGAAAACCTTCTGGCCACCATCGAGTGCAAGATCGGTCCTCCCGTCGGCGAGCAGACCGTAGTTCAGGCTCGCCCCCCCGTAGACGCGGGCGCTGGTGACGGAACGCAGTCGGTCGAGAGCAGGGCGCTCATGCGCAGCCAGATAGTCCTGGTTGCTGTTCGTCATGATTGCCTGGGCCAGCGACGGACAGTTCCGCACGCTGACAGGCGCGCCGTTGCGCGTCGTCTGCCGGCCGTCGGCGCCGATCCAGCGTGAATCGATCGCCGGAATATCGATGATGCCGATGCGTGGTATACCGGCGACGGCGAGCGCGATCAGGGTGCCATAGACGGGCATTCCGGCAATGAAGGCCGTCGTACCGTCGATCGGATCGAGCACCCATACGTACTCGCTGCCCGGGCGGACCCACTCCCGCTCCTCGCCGATTATGCCATGCGCGGGGTAGCGCGTGGTAATCATGCTGCGAAGCCGATCCTCGATCAGCATGTCCATCGCTGTCACCAGGCTGCGATCCGGCTTCACCGAGGCATCGAAGCGAACCGCGCCATTTTCCCTGAGCACGGCACGGGCGACATCCGCCAATTCGGCAGCGAATGCCACATACTGGCCTTCTATGAGGGGGGTGCTGCTCATTCTCGCATCGACACTTTCCCGGTTCTTGGCAGCCGACATCGCTCCCGCAGCATGTGCGAGCTCGTTGCCGGACAATGCTTCCGACCGATTGAAGGGTTTTCTCCAGCCGTTTCTGGCCTTTGTTTCTCCTACCTACATGCGATCGGCGTTTGTGGCAATATGTGTTTTTAGTGGCATTATGTGTTTTTGTGCGACAACCTGCATGGCGCTTGTGGCAATACGAGGCATCGCGTATCTAGCTTGCGCAAAGGGAGATGGGACGATGTGGCAAGAAGAGCGCCAACAGAAAATCCGTTCACTGCTTGCGGCCTACGGCCAGGTGTCGATCGATCGCATCGTCGAGGATTTCGGCGTGTCGCGCGAAACGATCCGCCGTGACTTCATGGAAATGGAACTGGCCGGGGAGTTGCGCAGGGTGCGCGGCGGGGCTGTACCTGTTGCGCGCGAGGACACGACCTTTGGCGTCCGCATAACCCAGCGGCTCCAGGAGAAACGGGCAATTTGCGCGGCGGCGTTGAGCTTCCTCGAAAGCGGCCTGACGGTCTTCATGGATGCCGGCTCGACAAGCTCGACGATGGCCGAGGCGCTTGCCGGGCCGACCGGGCTTACCAATCTCACCATCCTCACCAATTCCATTGACGTCGCAAGCCAACTGACCGAGCGGTCAGGCGAACTTTCACGTGGCACGCGCGTCATCCTGCTTGCCGGCAACGTGAAGCAGGATCCGTTGGAAACCTACGGCGAGGCGACGATCAACGACATCCAAAGGTATCGGGCGGATGTCGCACTGCTCGCCCCTTGGGGCGTCGATGCCACGATGGGCGCGATGAACTACTTCCTGCATGGCGCGGAGATTGCGCGTGCGATGGTCCGCAACGCCGGCCGGACGATCATCCTTGCCGACCACTCCAAGATCGGGGTGGTCAGCCGTTCGGTCTTCTGCGAGACGCGCGAGATGGCCCACCTCATCACCGACGCAAAAGCGCGGCAAAAGGCTGGTTTCGAGGCACTTTGGACCGCAGTGCCCGGCCTTATCGTTGCAGGCGAGTAATTCGCCTTGAACGTGGGTTTTCGCCGAGCCGGCTAGGTGGCGAAAAACTGATGTAGCTTTCGTACATTTCGAACATCGAGATTGCCAAGAAGGCCGGCGCACGTATAGTTTCCATCTTCCCTGGCGGCTTCGTCGTCGCCTCCCTCGCCGATGGAAACATCAATCTCAACGCCTGCCACGCGCCGACCCATCCCTCATCATGCCGACGCCCCCGATGTCTGTGATGCTCGACGTGCTCTTTGTCCTGCTCGCACGCAAATGCGAGGCAGACGCTTCATGAAACCGATGCTAGGATATGGACATGGAAACGATCCTTTCTCCAATGCTGACCGTTTGCGGTATCGAGGAACTACCGGGTCAGAGCAGCCGAAACGTGACCCATGTTCTGTCGATCGTCGACCCGGAACTCCCGGAGCTGGAAGCTTTCGACGCCTACGGTGAGCATTACCGCACGATCTTGCGCTTCCACGATATCATTGAGGCGGCGCCAAACCGGGTGATGCCTCGCCCGGACCATGTGGAAGCCATCCTTCGCTTCGGTACAGATTTCCTGATGCGTGAAGATCGGGAAGCCGCCAGCCATGTGCTGGTTCATTGCCACATGGGCGTATCACGCTCGACGGCAGCCATGCTGACCCTGATGGCGCAGGCAAATCCGGAGGAGTCCGGTGAAAAGCTCTTTGCCCGCCTCGCCGCAATCCGCCCCCAGGCCTGGCCGAACTCCCAGATGATCGTCTTTGCCGATGAACTGCTCGGGCGCGCGGGCGAGCTCACCACTGCACTCGGCCGCCATTACGGCCGCCAGATCAAGAGCCGCCCGGAGTTCAGCGATTGGATGACGTCCCTCGGCCGTCAGGCCGAACTGCAGATGGCCATCCACGACTGACGGCTGAAGGCGCACCCCTCGTCCGGCATCACCCGCAAGGGCAGCTAACGCGGACCCGCTTCCGTCGACGGGTCCGCCGATGGACGGCACCTGCAAGGACCAGTAGGTGCGCTTCCGTCCTCATGTCTCGACGGCAAGCACGCTGACGCAATCGCCGGCCTTGACGAGCCCGGGGAAGTGACGGGCCGCGAGGATGCCATCCATCTTCGCCTCGACGTCCAGTGGTCGAACGCCCGTGCGGCCGATGGGATAGATACGGGCGACAACCTCCCCCTTCTTCACCTGATTGCCGAGATCGAAGAGCGGTTCGATGAGGCCGGCGTCCTCGGCGAAGGAAAAGCAGTTTTCATCCGGCATGTCGAGCCAGGTGGTCGTTGCACTTTCAACAGCCCCCTTGAGGATACCGGCCGCCCTCAACACGTTCGAAACGCCTGTCTTGGCGATGCGAGCGCTTTTGGCCGTGGCCGTCCCCCCTCCGCCAAGCTCTGTGGTGACGAAGATCTTGCCCATCTCCTCCGCTGCCGTGTCGTACATGCCGACGGCGTCGATCTCCAGCATCTTCATCGACCACGGGGCGCCGAAGGCGCTGACGAGGTCGAAGGCTTTTGCCTCTTGCGCCTTGTCGGGCAGGATATGGGCGGCGCAGAAGGGCAGGAAATCGAGCGTCTTGCCGCCCGAATGGAAGTCGAGCACGATGTCGGCGAGCGGCAGCAGGGTGCGCTGGAAATAGTCGGCAATCTTCTGGGTGACTGTGCCGTCCGGCGCACCCGGAAAGCTGCGGTTCATATTGCCCTTGTCGATCGGCGAGGTGCGCGTGCCGGCGAGAAAGGCCGGATAGTTCATCGCCGGCACGATGATGACCCGGCCTGTCACGTCCTCGGCCTTCAATGTGCGGGCGAGATCGAAAAGCGCGATCGGCCCCTCATATTCGTCGCCATGGTTGCCGCCGGTGAGAAGGGCCGATGGGCCCTCCCCATTCTTGACGACCGTGACCGGAATCATCACCGAGCCCCAAGCGGAATCGTCGCGACTGTACGGCAGACGCAGAAAACCGTGCTGTACGCCTTCGGCCACAAAATCGACCGTGGAGCTGATCGGCGAAGGACGAAATATGAGGTCCCGCATGGCTCAATCCTTCACGAGAAGCTTGCGCGGCACATTGGCGAGGCACTCGACGCCGGTCCCGGTAATCAAGATGCTTTCCGTCGTCTCGAAACCCATGTCCTCGAGCCAGAGCCCCGTCATGAAGTGGAAGGTCATGCCCGGCTTCAGTTCGCTCCGGTCGCCGGGACGCAGGCTCATCGTGCGCTCGCCCCAGTCCGGCGGATAGGAAACGCCGATACCGTAGCCCGTGCGGTTATCCTTCACGATGCCGTATTTCTTGAGCACGGCGAAGAAGGCGTTGGCGATATCCTCGCAGGTATTGCCGGGCCGCGCCTTCTCGAGGCCCGCTTCCATGCCTTCGAGCGTTGCCTTTTCGGCGTCGAGGAAAGCTTGTGTCGGCTTGCCGAGGAAGACGGTGCGTGAGAGCGGCACATGGTAACGGTGGTAGCAGCCGGCGATCTCGAAGAAGGTGCCCTCGCCGGATTTCATCGGTCGATCATCCCAGGTCAGGTGCGGCGCGGAGGCCTCTACGCCCGAGGGCAAGAGCGGCACGATCGCCGGATAGTCGCCGCCGATGCCGTCCACGCCACGCGTCCCGGCATCGTAGATTTCCGCGACGAGGTCGCACTTGCGCATGCCGACCTCGATCTTGTCGAAGATGCGCTCATGCATTTTCTCGACGATCTTCGCGGCATTGCGCATGTAGCGGATTTCCGCCTCGCTCTTGACCGCGCGCTGCCAGTTGACAAGCGCGGTCGCGTCGACGAAGCGGGCATTCGGCAGGTGTTTCGTGAGCGAGGCGAAGGCGGCGGCGGAAAACCAGTAATTGTCCATCTCCACGCCGATCGTCAGCTTGTCGAGGCCACGCTCGGCGAGTTTGGCCGAGAGATAGTCCATCGGATGGCGCTCGGTGGACTGCACGTAGTGGTCCGGATAACCGATGATGTTCTCGTGTTTCAGATAGGCGGTGAATTTGGCGCCGTTGGCATCCTGCCCGCGGCCGTACCAGATCGGTTCGCCCGTCGGCGGAACGACGACGCATTGGTGCACGTAGAAGGACCAGCCGTCATAGCCGGTCAGCCAGTTCATGTTCGACGGATCGCTGACGATCAAGACGTCGATACCCTTGGCTTCCATGGCAATGCGCGTTTTTTGAAGACGCGCTTCATACTCCGGAAGTGAGAACTTCAGGTTCGCTTGTTTCATCGGTTTTTCCTCTATACCCGGCGAAAAGCCGGTCTCAACTCTCGAAGATCGTGCCGGCGCCCGCCGTTGCCGCGCGGGCGGCAGCAAGTGTTGCGATGGCCGTATCCTGAATGCCCGTGCCGGTAAGGTCCGCCACGGTGATCTCATCGGGGCCGCTGCGGCCCGGCTTACGCCCGGCGATGATCTCGCCGAGTTCGGGGAAGATCGCGCTGTCCTTCACAAGGCCCGCCTCTATGGCATGATGCAGTTCGCCGAGCTTGCGCGTCTGCTTGAGGCTATCGGCGACATAGAGGCCGGCGCCGGCAATCACGGCGGGCTCGATCTCATTTTTGTGCTCAGCATCCGAACCCATGGCCGTGACATGCTGGCCAGGCTGGAGCCATTCGGCCTTGAGCACCGGTGTTTCCGAAGGGGTCGTGGTAACGACGATGTCGGCGCCATCGACCGCTGCCCTGCCATCGACTACTGTGCGAACGGGAAAACCGAGGCTCCTCGCCAGCTCCGTTGCCGCGGCTTCGGCCTTTGCTGCGTCCCTCGCCCAGATGCGGGCTTCGCGGATCGGCCGCACCAGCCGTAAGGCTTCGAGCTGAAGCCTGGCCTGCATGCCGGCGCCGAAGATGGCAGCAACCGCGGCATCCGGGCGCGCGAGATGCCGAGCCGCGACCGCGCCGGCGGCCGCGGTGCGCACATCCGTCAGATAGCCATTGTCGAGCAGCACGGCCTGTACCAGGCCGGTCTTCGTCGAAAGCAGCACCATCAGGCCGTTGGTGCTCGGCAGGCCGATCTTCGGATTGTCGAAGAAGCCGGGGCTGATCTTGATGGCAAAACCGTCGAGGCCCGGCACATAGGCGGTCTTCACATCCACTTCGCCGCGCGCTTCGGGCATGTCGAGCCTGAGGATCGGCGGCATGGCGACTGCCTTGGTGGCGAGCGCGTGGAACGCTTCCTCCACACAGGCAATGGCTTCAAGATCGAGCGGGACGATGCGCCGGAGTTCCGCCTCGGTGAGAATTTTCATCGTCGTCATGCCGCTGTCTCCTGCAACGCATCGGCACTCCCATTGATGACCCGCCGGTGCAGGTCCATGTCCACATTGCGACCGGAGAGGATCACCGCCACCGGCCCGTCCAGTCGGCCGAGCCGGTCGGAAAGCAGCGCCGCGATGCCGACGGCCCCGGCCCCCTCGATCACCTCGCGCTCCTCGGCATAGGCATGCCGCATGCCGGCCGCGATCTCGTCTTCCGAAAGCAGGATCACCCCTTCCAGCAGAGCGCGGCACATCTTAAAGGTCACGGCATTGTCAAGGCCGATGCCGCCGCCCAGCGAATCGGCAAGGCTTGCCACTTCCTCGACCTGCACCGGCCGCCTGGCATCGAGGCTGGCCTTCATCGCCGCGCCGCGCTCCATGGTGAGACCGATGACGCGGGTTTTCGGCAAACGCCCTTTCACCGCCGCAGCAACACCGGCCGCAAGCCCACCGCCGGAAAGCGGCACAAGAACCGTTGCCACATCCGGCATTGCCTCAACGATCTCCAGGCCGAGCGTGCCCTGCCCCGCCACGACGGCTCGATCGTCGAAGGGCGGCACCATGACGAGGCCGTCTTCGGCCACCAGCCGGTCGACCTCGACCTGCGCCTCGTCCTGCGATTTGCCGACGATGCGGACATTCGCGCCAAGCCGGCGGATTTCCGAAACCTTGTTGTCAGGCACGAGCCGCGACATGCAGATCGTCGCGACCGCGCCTTCCGACTTGGCGGCATGGGCAAGCGCCCGGCCGTGATTGCCTGTCGAAGCGGCGACGACGCCCCTCGCCCGCTCTTCCGGCGTCAGCGAAAGCACCGCGTTCGTCGCGCCGCGCAGCTTGAAACTACCCGTCGTCTGATGGTGTTCGAGCTTGAGGCCGACAGGCACGCCACAGCGTTCGGAAAGCGAAGAGGAAGGCACGAAGGGCGTATGCAGAACCCGGCCCTTGATACGCCGGGTCGCCTGTTCGATATCCGCCAATGTCACGGGAAGGTTCGACATGGGTCACCGGTCCGAATAGGCAAGCGTCATCAGGCGGCCGCGCTCCGGTCGCACCGTCTCGTCGCCGCAAAGGCGCAGGCAGGCCCAGGCGGTGGCAAGGTTGCTGGTGACGACCGGCTTGCCGATCGCAGCCTCGATTTCGGCTGCCACCCCCGCCGCGCGAACCGCCGTGCAGGAGATGAAGAGTGCGTCGCTATCGGGCGCAGTCGCTTCCTTCGCGAAGGCAACGATTTCCTCCGGGGAAATGCGTGCCATCTCCCGATCGTCGGTGAGGCCAAGGCAGGTGAAGCGGGCGAGGTCGAAGCCGAGTGCCAGGAAGTAATCGGCCATCGGCTTGCTGGTTTCGATCGTGTAGGGCGTCAGCACCGCAATCCGCTTCGCGCCGAAGGCCCTGAGGCCCGAGGCAGCAGCAGCCGTCGGCGTGACGACGGCGGCGGTGGGCTTGGCGGCCCGGATGGCCGCCCGCACCTCCGCGTCGCCTATGACGACGGAGGCGGAGGTGCAGGAATACATGACGACGTCGAGAGGTTCGTCCGGCAGGATCAACGCAGCCGCCGATGTCAGCGAGGGCTGCATGGCGCGGAGGTTTGCCGGCGTCACCGGGTTGGCGTAGGGGATGCGGGTCGCGTAGACGCCGATCCGCTCGTTCGCCACCATCCGCTGGAAGTCCACTTCCGTCGTGTGGTCGGTCGCAAGGGCGATCAGGCCGACGCGTTTGTCGAGCGGGCGATCGTCCAATTTCGGCGCTCGCGCGGCGAGCTTAAGGTCGAGCGTCTGCATCAGTGTTCCTCCACCCGGGCGTAACGGTCCTCCAGCCAGCGCAGGAAGACGACGGAGATCAGGCTCATAATCAGGAAAAACACACCGACCAGCGTCATCGGCTCGATATAGCGATAGCTGCTGTTGGCGACGCTTTTCGCCTGATTCATCAGTTCGAGCACGGTGATGGCCGAGAGCAACGGCGTCTCCTTGAACATGGCGATGAGATAGTTGGCGAGCGCCGGGATCATTGGCGGGATCGCCTGCGGCAGGATGACGTGGATCCAGGTCTGGCGTCCCGTGAGGTTCGTCGCCTTCGCCGCTTCCCATTGACCGCGCGGCACGTTCTCGATGCCGGCGCGGTAGACCTCCGCCGCATAGGTGCCGTAGTGCAGCCCGAGCCCGATGATGCCGGCGAGCAATGCCGGCAGCCGAATGCCGATGTCAGGCAGCACATAGAAGATGAAATAAAGCTGCACGAGCAGCGGCGTGCCGCGAATGAACTCCACGACGAAAGCCGTGGCGCGGGCGATCGGCTTTGGCGCAGTCATGCGCAGGATGGCAAAGACGAGGCCGATGGCGGCGGCGAGCGCCGCACCGAACACGGTGGCCAGAATGGTGATCTTCAGGCCCTCGATAAGGGTCGGCATGATTTCCCAGACGAAGTTCCAGTCCCATTCCATCGTCAGGTCCTCACGCCATCGAGGCCGCGTGTAACCCGGCGTTCCAGCCAGCGCATGCCGTAGGAGATGGCAAGCGCCATCAGGAAGTAGAGCACGAGGATCGTTGCGAAAGGAACGAGCGTGCTGCCGGTCTGGGCGCGCACCACCTGCGCCTGGAAGGTCATGTCGGTCAGCGAAATCAGCGAGACGACGGCCGTGCCCTTCAAAAGTTCGATCGCATTGTTGCAGAAGGTCGGAAGCATCAGCGGCAGGGCCTGCGGAAGAATGACGTAACGCATCGACTGATAACGCGAGAGATTGAGGGCAATGCAGGCTTCGCGCTGCTCACGGCCGATCGCCTTGACGGCGCCGCGTACGACTTCGGCCCCATAGGCACCGACATTCAGCCCCAGCGCCAGGACACCCGCTTGAAGCGGCGACAGCGTGACTCCGGCGAAAGGCAGGACGAAATAGACCCAGAAAAGCTGGACGAAGATCGAAGTACCGCGGAAAAATTCGATATAGGTGGTAGCGAGCGCGCGAACCGCCAGGAAGCGGCTGACGCGCCCGAGGCCGGCGACGAACGCCATGACGAGAGCGAGCACGGAGCCGAGCACGGTGAGCTCAAGCGTCACGAGCGCACCCTGCAGGATCAGTCCTATGTAACCGGGCCAATCGGTCATCGTTCTTCCATATAGCAAGGAGATGGCTGCCTCTCCCCGAACTGGGGAGAGGTCGGATTGCTGCGGCGCTTACTTGGCGGCGCAGAGCTTCTCGCGTGTCGTTGACATCGCGGCCGCAGCCGAGAAGCCATAGGGTTCGATGATCTTGGCGAACTCGCCCGACTTCTTGAGCTTGGCGAGTTCCACGTCGAAGGCGTCGCGCAGCGCTTCGTCACCCTTCTTGAAGGCCGCGCCGTCGCAATAAACCGGCGCGCCTTCGACCGGCGCCACGACTTCGACACCGGGATCGTTCGCCTTGGCGACGAGATCGTTGATCGAAAGCACCGGCAGCGAATAGACGTCGATACGGCCATCCTGCAGCATCTTCAGTCCGCTCTGGCCATCCGGCACGACAATGACGCGTTCGCGCGGCACGCCAGCTTCAAGCGCGAGCTTCTCTTCCGTACCGCCACCGGGCGCCCCGATCTTGGCATCCGGATTGTCGGCGATATCCTTGTAGCTCTTGAGCTTGAGCGGGTTGCCCTTCTTCAGCGCGAAGGCCTCGGCGTCACAGAGGATCGGCTCGGAATAGGCGACGGCGGCGCAACGTTCCGGCTTCATGAAGAGGCCGGCGGTGATGACATCGTGCCGGCCGGCCTGAAGACCCGGGATCATCGCGCCATATTCCGAGATCGAGGCAACGATGTCGTTGACGCCGAGGTGCTTGAAGACCTCACGCGCCACATCAGGTGCAGCACCTGAAACCTTGCCGTCGGCGGCGACCGCCGTGAAGGGCGGTTCGTTCGCGATCGCGACACGGGCGAACCCCTGTTCCCGCAGTTCCTCAAGCTTGCTGTCGTCGGCCGAAGCGGGCGCCGCGGCGACAATCGCCGTCAGGACGCCCGCGCCGGCGGTCATGGTCAAAAAGGTCCGCATGCTCATTGTTCCGAACTCCTCTCGCTGTCCCTGTTGTTGTTTGGAGCATTGTTTCCGGGTGACGAAACCACTCAGACGCGGTGCCCTGCCGCGATGATCTTGCGCAGGAAGGTCTGCGTGCGCTCCTGCTTGGGATTGCGGAAAATCTCGTCCGGCTTGCCTTCCTCGACGATCTTGCCGCGATCAAAGAAGAGGATGCGGTCGGCAAAATCATGGGCGAAGCCCATCTCATGCGTGACGAGCAGCATGGTCATGTCGGTCTCGACGGCGAGCTTGCGCATGACGTTCAGCACTTCTTCGACCAGTTCCGGGTCGAGCGCGGAGGTGACCTCGTCGAACAGCATGATCTTTGGCGAGAGCGCGAGCGCACGGGCAATGGCAACGCGCTGCTTCTGTCCGCCGGAGAGTTGCGCGGGCATGCTCTTCGCCTTGTCGGCCATGCCCACCATGTCGAGAAGTTCCATCGCCCGTTTCTCGGCGGCCGCCCTTGCCACGCCTTTCGTCAACATCGGAGCCAACGTGACATTGTCGAGAACGCATTTGTGCGGGAAGAGATTGAAGTGCTGGAAGACCATGCCAATCTTCTCGCGCATCCTGTGAAGATGGCGGTCGTCGGCGGGCGCGAGGCTGCCATTCTTCGGTATGTGATAGAGCTGGTCGCCATCGACCTCGATATGGCCGCCGCTGATCGCCTCCAGCGTCATGAGAATGCGCAGGATCGTCGTCTTGCCGGAGCCGGAAGGGCCGATGAGCGCCAGCTTTTCGCCTGGCAGCACCTCCATCGACAGACCGTCGAGTACGGTCAAGGGACCGTAGCGCTTGGTGATGTTGTCGATGCGGATGATCGGCGCGACCATGCATGTCTCTCCCTGTTGAGACAAGTGATGGAGCAACGATGCGCGGCAATCGAAATCATGTCAATCCGAATAATAATATCAGTACAATTATTGTTGTACTGCCCAATTGGCAGGCATCTTCCTCAGATCGCGAGCAGCAGCGCCTCCGGGTTTCCGCTGGCCAAAGAGGCGAGAATGCCGAGGCCAGTACGCAGTTCCTGCTCGGTCGTCGAGCCGAGCGAAATGCGCACCGCCGGATGCCAGCCCTGGTCCGCGGTGCGGAAAGAAGAGCCAGGCGCGATCGCAACGCCGCGCAGACGTGCCTGAGAAACGAAACCTTCTTCCGTATGCCCTTCCGGCAGCGGCAACCAGACATGCAGGCTCTGCGGGTGGGAACAGTGAGGCAGGCCCGCAAGGGCCTCCTCCGCAATGGCATGGCGAACGGCGAGCGCCCGCCGTTGCCAGTTGACGAGCTCCATTGCCGTGCCGTCGCTGACCCACAGCGTCGCAATCTCCGCGATCGAGGGCGTCGCCATCCAGTTGGAGACGAGGTGTCGGTTGGCGACGGCCGCGACGTAGCGGTCCGGCGCAGCAAGATAGCCGATGCGCAGGCCCGGCACCGTGATCTTAGTGAAGCTCGTGACGTAGAGAGTGCGCTCCGGCGCATAAGCCGCGATCGGCGGTGCCCGCCCCTCCACCAAGGGCCCCAGAATGTCGTTCTCGATGATCGCGATATCGTGGCGCCGCGCGACCTCCGCGAGCGCCTGCCGACGCTCGGCACTCATCAGCGCCGCGGTCGGATTGATCACCGAAGGCTGGAGAAATACGGCACGGATGACACCCTTGCGGCAGGCCTCGTCAAGCGCCTCAGGAACCATCCCTTCGCGGTCGATCGGCAAACCTTCGAGGTGGAGGCCGAGATAGGTGGACAGCGGAACGAGCGTGTGATGGCTGATCGCCTCCGTCGCAACGGTGGAACCGGGCGGCGCAACGCTCATCAGCGCGACCGTCATGCCCGAGGTGGCACCGTTCGTGAGGCTGATGTTGAGCGGTGAAATATCGAGGCCGCAGCGCGCCAGCCAGTCGGCCGCGACATTGCGATGGCGCGGGAAGACCATGTTCGGCCGGAAGGAGAGCGCCGAACTCGAGGGCAGGTTTTCCGCCAGCCACCCGAAGGCCCCCCGCATGCGCTCCAGGTGGAGCTGCTCGCAGACGGGCTTAAGGATCGAGAGATCGACCAGCTCGCCGAGCCGCTCGGGCAAATAGGGCGGCTCGGGTTCCTTCGGCCTTGTCTGAACGAAGGAACCGCGCCCGATCTCGCCGGAAATGAGCCCGCGCCGAATAAGCTCGTCATAGGCGCGACTGACGGTTTGCACGGAAAGCTTCAGGTCGTCGGCAAGCTTTCGATGCGGCGGAAGGCGCGTCCCGTTCGGCAAATGGCCTTCCTGGATGGCGCGGGCGATCTGCTCGGCAAGGGAGAGATAGGCCGGCCGGCGCAATTGGGATATGTCGGGTCGCCAATTTGTCATGATTTTAACAGTGCGCAAAATCAGTTCAATTGACAACGCCAAAATGCCTTCCCATTGTCTTTTTCTCCACTTTGACGTGATCTTCGCCCGGAGGGCGCCGGAATGAAACTCGACGCCATTGACCTGCGCATCCTCGAAGCGATTCAGCAGAACGGGCGAATTACCAAGCTGGCACTGGCGGAAAAGGCGGGCCTTTCACCAACCCCTTGCTGGCTGCGCCTGCGAAAGCTGGAAAAGGCGGGCATCGTGACGGGCTATCATGCCCGCGTCGCCGTGCGGCGCGTCGCACCGGTCGCCAGCGTGATGATGGAGGTGACGCTCGCCAACCATCGGCAGGCGGATTTCGAACGATTCGAGCGGGCAGTCGCGGCAACGCCTGAGATCGTCGCTTGCTGGTCGGTCGGCGGCGGCGTCGATTACATCCTGAAGATCATGGCGCCCGACATCGACGCCTATCAGCGCCTCGTCGACAGCCTGCTCGACCGCGAACTCGGCATCGACCGTTACTTCACCTACATCGTCACCAAGACGGTGAAGGAGGAGACCGTACTGCCGCTCGAGACGCTGCTTCCCGCCTCTGAATAGAGAGATTGTCTACGACCGCACCTGTCTTTGGCTCAAGTCTCTGCCGACCACCCTGGCTATAGACAATCTGTCGCCGTTGCTCTGGCAGACTTCCTTTACACAACAAGAGGAGGCCGCCATGACCGCCGTATTTGCCCGCACAACCTTTCACGACGCCCTCAGCCGCCTTGCCGACCCGCACCTCTTACGGGAGCTTTCCTATGTCGGGGGCCGCTGGATCGCCGGTCGTGAAGGCGCGAGCTTCAAGGTTACCGATCCTGCCTCCTCGGCAACACTCGCCTGGGTCGCGGCCCTCGATGCCGAGCAGACCGGAGAGGCCATCTCGGCCGCCGCCGATGCGCTTGGCGCCTGGCGCAGCATGCTGCCGCAACAGCGCGCCCAGATCCTTCGCAGATGGCATGCCCTGATGCTGGAAGCCCGCGAGGACCTTGCGCTCTTGATGACGCTGGAACAGGGCAAGCCGCTTGCCGAATCCCGCGGCGAGATCGACTACGCGGCGTCGTTCATCGAGTGGTATGCCGAAGAAGGAAAACGGCTTAACGCCGAAGGCGTCACCAGCCACCTTCCCGGAGCCGAGATGATCATCCGCCGCGAGGCCCTCGGCGTGGTCGGCATCGTGACGCCATGGAATTTTCCCTCCGCCATGATCACCCGGAAAGCGGCGGCCGCACTTGCTGCCGGCTGCACCGTCGTTGCCCATCCCTCCAGCGAAACACCGCTTTCAGCACTCGCCCTTGCCGAACTCGGCGAACGAGCCGGCATTCCAGCCGGTGTCTTCAACGTGGTGACGGGAGACGCCGCCACGATCGTCAGGCGCATGAATGCCGATCCGCGCATTCGCGCCATGAGCTTCACCGGGTCGACGGAAATCGGCAAGCTGATTGCGAGCCAGTGTGCATCGACCATGAAGCGGCTGATCATGGAACTCGGCGGCCATGCGCCGTTGATCGTCTTTGCCGATACCGACATCGGGAAGGCCGTCGACATGGCAATCGCCGCAAAATTCGCGACGTCCGGTCAGGACTGCCTTGCGGCGAACCGCATCTATGTCGAGCGTTCCGCACTCGCGGACTTCACGGCGGCCTTCAAGGCGCGCGTCGAAGCGCTGAAGGTTGCTTCAGGCCTTGAGCCGGGTGTCGAGATCGGCCCGCTGATGCACGAGCGCGCCATCGCGAAGGTCGAAGAACAGGTCGCCGATGCGGTGAAGCGCGGCGCAAAACTCCTGACCGGCGGCAAGCGCCACCGGACAGGCACGCTCTTCTACGAGCCGACGCTTTTGACTGATGTACCCGACGATGCGCTGATCATGCGTGAAGAGACCTTTGGCCCGGTTGCCGCCATCACCGCCTTCGACAGCGAGGACGAAGTGATCGCCCGCGCCAACGACACCGACTACGGCCTCGTCGCCTATGTCGTGACCGAGAACGGCGCACGCCAGTTTCGCCTTGGCCGAGCGCTCGAATACGGAATGGTCGCGATCAATCGCGTGAAGATCACCGGCGCGCCAGTCCCCTTCGGCGGCTGGAAACAGTCGGGTCTCGGCCGCGAAGGCTCGCGCCACGGCATCGAGGCCTTCACCGAACTCAAATATCTCTGCATCGACACGGCCGCCTGAGCCCGGGCGCCACATCCATACGCGAAAGGAAAGACCATGCTCGACAGAAGCAACGAACTCACGGCCTGGGACCGCGATCACTTCTTCCACCCATCCACGCATATGGGCATGCATGCCCGCGGCGAGACGCCGACCCGTGTTATCGGCGGCGGTGAAGGGGTCTATATCACCGACACGAACGGCAGGACGAGCCTCGACGCCTTTGCCGGCCTCTATTGCGTCAACGTCGGCTACGGCCGTCAAAAGATCGCCGATGCGATTGCCGCGCAGGCCAAGAACCTCGCCTATTATCACGCCTATGTCGGCCACGGCACGGAAGCCTCGATCACGCTTGCCAAGATGATCATCGACCGTGCGCCTGAGGGCATGAGCCGCGTCTATTTCGGTCTCTCTGGCTCGGATGCCAACGAGACCAACATCAAGCTGATCTGGTACTACAACAACATCCTCGGCCGGCCGGAGAAGAAGAAGATCATCTCGCGCTGGCGCGGCTACCACGGCTCCGGCGTCATGACCGGTTCGCTGACCGGCCTCCATCTCTTCCACAACGCTTTCGACCTGCCGCGTGCGCCGATCCTGCACACCGAAGCGCCCTATTTCTTCCGCCGCCCGGACCGCTCGATGGATGAAAAGCAGTTCTCGCAGGATTGCGCCGACAAACTCGAAGAGATGATCCTGGCCGAAGGCCCGGAGACGATCGCCGCCTTCATCGGAGAGCCGATCCTTGGCACTGGCGGCATCGTGCCGCCACCGAAGGGCTACTGGCAGAAGATCCAGGCCGTGCTCGAAAAATACGACATCCTGCTCGTCGCTGACGAGGTCGTCACCGGCTTCGGCCGGCTCGGCACGATGTTCGGCTCCGACCACTACGGCATGCGGCCCGATCTCATCACCATTGCCAAGGGTCTCACTTCGGCGTACGCGCCGCTTTCGGGTACGATCGTCTCGGACAAGGTGTGGCAGGTGCTGGTCCAAGGCTCCGACGAGCTGGGCGCAATCGGCCACGGCTGGACCTATTCCGCCCATCCGATCTGCGCGGCCGCGGGCGTTGCCAATCTCGAGCTGATCGATGAGTTGGGGCTCGTTGAGAATGCTAGCGGCACGGGTGCTTATTTCCGCTCCGAACTGACGAAAGCGCTTGGCGGCCACAAGCATGTGGGCGAGGTGCGCGGCGACGGATTGATGGCCGCGATCGAGTTCGTCGAGGACAAGGACGACCGGATCTTTTTCGACCCGGCAAAGAAGGTCGGCCCGCAGGTCGCGGCAGCCCTTCTCGAACGCGGCGTCATCGGCCGCGCCATGCCGCAAGGAGATATCCTCGGCTTCGCACCACCACTCTGCCTCACAAGCGAAGAGGCAGACATCGTCGTGAAAGCAGCCTCTGACGCGATCACGTCCGTGCTCGGCTCGTAGTAAACCCGGCGAGCACGAAACCGTGACAAATGAGGCGAGGCCCAATGGCGCGATCGTGCGTTCCCAATCCTCGCCTGCCCGGCCGCGCGAGCGGCCGGGCCTAAGCTCGAATCTGGTCGAGACACTCCCGGATTATCCTTCCCTTGAGTCCCCTCCCCGTCTGCTGTATCGCAAGCAACGATATCCATCGCCGCGACGATGACCTATCCGGCGTCTGCAGGACCCGCCCCTCCGGGCGCGCTGCACGATCTTCCCAAAACATCAGGACGAGGACCATTCCCCCGCTCGTGCCCGCTGCCTGACCAGGCGTCTTGGCAGCGAAAAACTGTCCGTCTTTGCGCTAGTTCAAAGAACCCGGCCCCACTTGCTCTTAGGCTCGACGCCGAGAGTGCCGGATCGAGCTTGCCCAGAGGCGGAAGTGCCGCCACGCAACCTTGGACATGGAACAAATGCAATGCGAACAGCGGACCCTGCGATGACATTGGCCCAAACCAAGGAGGAGATCAGCGGCGCGATTGGGCGCATGCATGGTGCGGTCCTGAGCAGCGCAATCGACTGCGAATGCCGAGACCGCGTGGGCAAGGCGCTGCGCGACCTCGAAAGGCTCGAGCGAGAGCGGATCGAGCGGAACCTGCTCGCCGCGGCCGGCGGGCAACGCCAAAGGATCGAAGCGCTTCTGGAACTGCTTGGTGATTTCGACCCGAACGAAACAGACGCGATTGACGATGGCACCCTGGCTGAGGCGGGCCTGCTCTTCGCCGATATCGCTGCAGCCGCAGAGTTGGGGTCCCATCTGCTACGACAGTCGCGCCAGGTGCGCCATTCATGCGAGGTGATGCAGGAGGCTACCGATCGTGCCGCGTCCGAAGAGTGATCTTCGCACAGTTCAATTTGAAGGGTTTCAGCGACGCGAGGCCTCACAGCGGAGCCGGTCCAGGGACGCGCTACTGGACATCGCCATGTCTCAAACAATTGCACTCGGAGAAATGAGTGTGGTTCTTGAAACGCTGCAAGACGATAGCGGTGCCGGCGGCTCTGACTGGCGCTGACGCGGCCAGCCCTCCGGCGATTGCGCCGCGAATCTGGCGCGCAAAATCAGTTGGCAGCGAGATTCTCATGCCTGCGCACTATCCCCTCAGCGACGTCGATGGGCCTACCAGTGGTCGGGAGTTTCGTACCCATATGACCCGTGCTATCTTCCAGCCAGGGTCGTTGGGGCAGGCGAGTGCAATCGTCTTCAGAGCAATATTTCGAAAAGCTGGATCACGTGCGAGCGTTCGCCGCCTTCATGGTGTTCACTTGGCTTCATCCATGCTGCCGGAGTTCCAGTAGATTACGTCCCGGCTTTGCCGCTGCTCTCATTACTTGAGGAAGGGCATACGGGCGTTTCGCTATTCATGACGCTGAGCGGCTACCTGTTCGCCAAGCTCCTGGACGGGAAACAGATCATCTATAAGAACTTCCTGCGGAACCGGGCCGTCCGCCTCCTGCCCTTGCTGGCAGTCGTCCTGTTGCTTAAGGCAACGATCTGGGTCGCCAACGGAACCCCGGTTCAAGAGGCTGCGGCATGGATCGCGCTTGGAAGCATCCTCCCAAGGTGGCCGAACGGTGCTTGGAGCATCGCGGTAGAATGGCACTTCTACCTGATCCTTCCTGCTCTTCTCTTCGCCGTCGGCATACGACGGGAATCGGCTTTGATGCTGGTCTTTGCGGCGATCGTCTTGCGCCTAAGCCTATTCATGGCTGGCTGGGAGATCCAGCCGATCGGCTACTGGACAATCATCGGTCACATCGACCAGTTCGTCGCCGGGATATATGCTTGGCATTTCTACCGAGGCGGACGCGTGAGGCCCTTGGTGGTCATTGCGGTCGCCATGGCGTTCGTCACCTGCTATCACTGGTTCAACATCGGCGGCGGTTTCTATGGGACTCAAGCGTCGCCGGTGTGGATCTATCTTCCTGCCGCCGAGGCCGCGTTTTACGCCGTGATGATCGCCCCCCTACGACGGATCGAAATTGACGCTGCCTAAGCGGCTATCGGCCTCGGTCTCCTTCGTGGGCACGGTCTCCTATTCGATCTACCTGCTCCACTTTTGGTACTACGGCCCCGTTGCAAAAGCCGTGATGCATTATGTTGGCCCGCTATCCTTTGGGCTTTCGCTTTTGTTTCCCCTGCTGGCTTTTGTGTTCTTCCTGCCTATCGCAGCGCTCAGCTATCGGTGCATCGAACAGCCGTTCTTGAAGCTCCGCACAGATACGCAAGGCGCGGCCCTTCTGCGCCACCAACTCATCACGCCGACGTTTCCGCGCCGATCGTGCAGAAGCTTCCGCTCGCGTTCAGGTTTGAGTATTCCGCCGCAGCCCAGGCGTCGAAAAGTGTGCTGGCATCACCCACCAATTTGCCGCCTGACTTTCAAGAGTCCGGGTTGAAGCATGCCGACCAGCCGACCGCAAAGAGTTACTCCGGGTTCGTCGCTCATGCTGTTCTGCCTTTCGACAGGTGTTCCTTCCAGGCCCGATTACCCTTTTGCGACGAGAAACAGATGGCGCCCCGCAGGTGTGAAGGATGTTTCACCGAGATGCGCAAATGTGTGGAAGTCTGCCAAGGTCAGGGACGGATGCACGCTGATACGAAGGCGGCCGTCCGTCCCGGTGCGCTCAGCTACCCACCGATGGGCGGCCCTGGCCGGGCCGCGCCACATGGCGCCGGGCGCGTTCCCAACGCCCATCGGCGCGGAAAGAACGCGGGACCGGCGAACCGGAACCAGCGCTTCCACGTCTGCGGGAGAAAACTAGAAACGGTCGACGTCGACGACTGCCTCGGCGAAGGCGGACGGCGCCTCTTGCGGCAGGTTGTGGCCGATGCCGGCGGTGATCAGCCGATGCTCATACTTGCCGGAGAAACGCTTGGCATAGGCCGCAGGATCCGGATGCGGCGCGCCGTTGGCGTCGCCCTCCAGCGTGATGGTCGGGACGGTAATGGTCGGGAGTTCAGCGAGCTGTTTTTCGAGGTCGTCATACTTTGCTTCGCCCTCGGCGAGACTGAGGCGCCAACGGTAATTGTGGATCGAGATGTCGACATGGTCAGGGTTCTCGAGCGCCTCGGCGCTCTTGTCGAAGGTGGCATCGTCGAAATTCCACTTGGGCGAGGCAAGCTTCCAGATCAGCCTGGCGAACTCCTTGTGGTTCTGCTTGTAGCCGGCATAGCCCCGCTCGGTGGCGAAGTAGAACTGGTACCACCAGGCAAGCTCGGCCTGCGGTGACAGCGGCTTCCTGTTCGCCTCCTGGCTACCGATGAGATAGCCACTGACCGAAACCATCGCCTTGCAACGCTCGGGCCAGAGGGCGGCGATGATGTTGGCGGTCCTCGCACCCCAATCGCAACCGCCGATGACGGCCTTCTCGATCTTGAGGGCGTCCATCAGAGCGACAATATCGGCGGCGATCGCCGCCTGTTGGCCGTTGCGAGGTGTGTCGGCGGAGAGAAAGCGGGTCGTGCCGTAGCCGCGCAGATACGGCACGATCACGCGATAACCGGCATTTGCCAGCAACGGCGCAACGTCCACATAGGTATGGATGTCATAGGGCCAGCCGTGCAGCAGGATCACGACCGGAGCGTCGCTGGCGCCAAGTTCGGCATAACCGACGTTCAAGACACCCGCATCGATCTGCTTGATTGCAGCAAAGGATTTGTTCGTTCCGGGGGTGATGGCCGGCAGGCGCGCAGCCTCGCTGTTTCCCGATTGCGCTTTGGCGACGCTTGCCGAAACGAACTGCGTCGCCGCCAGCGAGAGCGCAATTGCGCTGATGAAACGACGGCGCGGGTGGTTGATTTCGTCGGACATTGGCTGCCTCCAGTGAACTGAACTGTCATCAGATATGGAGCGCCGATGTATCGCGGTCGTGTGCTCAGCGGCTCACATTGAAAGCGCATGTAGAAAAGGCAGGCCTTGGATACACGGCGATACATCATCCTGTAGCGGTCTCTGCCGTCTAAGGTCAGGCGATGCCCTCGCGCGCATTGCGCCGGATCGTCTGCGGTGGCTGTCCGAGCGTGCGCAGAAAAGCCCGACGCATGCGGTCGCTGTCGGCAAAGCCGGTTTCCTCGGCGATCACGTCCATCGAGTGGCGCCCCTGCTCCATCAGCAGGCGCGCCGCTTCCACGCGCAAATGCTCGACCGCTTTCGCCGGCGATTGTCCCGTCTCGGAACGGAAGGCCCGGCTGAACTGGCGCGCACTCAATCCTGCCGCATCCGCCAATTCCTCGACCGACAACACGTTGCGCAGGTTGGCCTTGGCATAGTTGACCGATTTCTGGATGCGATCCGACTTCGGGTCCAGGTCGAGCAAGGCGGAAAACTGCGATTGGCCGCCGGCGCGTCGCTGATAGACGACCAGCTTGCGGGCGACCTGGCGCGCGATGTCTTCGCCGTGATCCTTCTCGATCATCGCGAGCGCCAGATCGATGCTGGCCGTCATGCCGGCTGAGGTCCACACGCTGCCATCGACGATGAAGATGCGATCTTCTTCGACCCGCACCTCAGGAAAACGCTCCCGCAACTGACGCGCGAATACCCAATGGGTCGTTGCTCGACGGCCGTCGAGCAATCCGGACTCCGCCAGGATGAAGGCACCGGTGCAAGGAGCGGCCACCCGCCGCGAGGCCTTGAGCGCGTGGCGTGCGAAGGCGACCAGCCCGGGAGATACCGGTTCGATTTCGGTGCCCGCGCCAAACATGACCGTGTCATAGATCGTCCCGTCGAAGGCTTTCGTCAGGACGCCGAAGCCGGCGGACGACTTGATCTCGCCGCCCCCTTCCGACAGCAATTCGATCTCGTAGGCCTGTTCGCCGAGCGCCAGATTGGCAACCTCGAAGGCGGTGACCGCCGCGAACCCCATGAGCTGGAATCTTGGAAAGACGACGTAGCCGATCCGGTGCATGTCAAACACCCTGTCTGGAATGGTCGTTTATACCATATTTGCGCCATAGCGGAAACGCGACGGTCAAGGCCGCAGCCTATTCGGGAAGCGGCTTTCCGGCCTGCTCCGCGACCATGTATTCGGCATACCAATCCGGCCAATTGTGATCGTGCTCACCGCCATTGCGTTTCTCATGCTCGCCGTGCGCGGCGGCGGCGCGACGCAGTGCTGCTGCAAGATCGGCAACCGAAGCGAAACCCGTGACATCGCCATCGACACGTCCGGGCAAACGCTCGGTCACTTCCTGAAGCAGCCAGCCGTTACCATCGGGGTCGCTGAAGGTCGCGTAGGAGCGGTAGCTGCGGCGCGCCGGATCGCGCCCCGCGATTGGCGGTTTTCCGGGGCCTTCGCGGTGGAAGATCTCGCTCACTTCGGCGCCGCGTTCAACGAGCTCATCACGCGCGGCTTCGATATCCGAGACGACGAGATAGAGACCATCGGCCGAGCCGGGAGTGGCCGAAGTCAGCCCCGTGCCGAAGTGGATCGACGCCGGCGAGCCCGGCGGCGTGAACTGGACGACGCGAAACGTATCGCCGACGGGAAAGTCGGCATCGAGCCGCCAACCAAGACGACCGTAGAAGGTCTTGGCGCGATCGACGTCCGAGACCGGAATGACGGCGACCTCGAACTTCAGGTCAACCGAAGGCGCTCTGTTGTTGCTATCTGCACGTGTCATGTCACTTCTCCTGTTGTTGCGACGCCGGGCGCGGTTGCGCACGCCCCTTTCCGTCAGCTCGGTTGACGCAATGACTTGAAGGAAGCTCTCAGTTCATCGACCAAGGCCTCCGGTTGTTCCCAGGCTGCAAAGTGTCCCCCCTTGGCGAGGCGATTATAATGGATGAGCTTGGGGAACGCCTTTTCTGCCCAGGACTTTGGTGCCTGATAAAGCTCGTCCGGGAAGGCGCTGACGGCCACCGGGATTTGCACGCCCTTCGGCTGGAAGAAGGCGAGCTTGTTCTCCCAATAGAGACGCGCCGACGATACGGCGGTCTTGGTCAGCCAATACAGCGTGATATTGTCGAGCACATCATCGCGCGTCAGACCCTCTGGCTGGCCATCGAAGACGCGGGCGATCAGTTCGTAGCTGCGGGCGTCATGGTCGAGCATCCAGCTCGCAAGGCCGATCGGGGAGTCTTCGATGCCATAGAGCGTCTGCGGACGCTTGCTCATCTCCTGGGCATAGGACAGCCCGTTCTTGTAGAAGAAATCGAGCTGATCATAGGCACGGCGCTCGTCGGCCGAAAGATCGGATGGTGCCGGGCCGCCAGCATCGAGGCTCTTCTGGATTTCGGTCGGAACGGTCGCCGGCATGTTGGTGTGAATTCCGAGCAAGCCGGCCGGCCGCTGCAGGGCCATCTGCTCCGTGACCGCGTCCCCCCAGTCGCCGCCCTGCGCGACATAGTGGGTATAGCCGAGACGCTGCATCAGCACCGCCCAGGCCCGCGCGATCCGGACGGGATCCCAACCGCGTTCATTCGGCTTGCCGGAGAAGCCGTAGCCCGGCAGCGAGGGAATGACGATGTCGAAGGCATCGGCCTCGCTGCCGCCATGGGCCGTCGGATTGGTCAGGGGATCAATGATCTTCAACTGCTCGATGATCGAGCCGGGCCAGCCGTGGGTGATGATGAGAGGCATCGCATTCTTGTGCTTCGACCGCACGTGAATGAAATGAATATCGACCCCGTCGATGTTGGTGACGAACTGCGGCAGGTCGTTGAGCTTCTTCTCCACCTTGCGCCAATCATACATGGTCGCCCAATAGTCGGCGAGCTTCCGCATGGTGGCGAGTTGCACGCCCTGGGTGCCGTCGTTCACCAACTCGCGGTCCGGCCATCTGGTGGCCGCGATCCGCTGCTTGAGGTCGGCAAGCGCGACGTCACTCGCATGGAACTGGAACGGCCGAATGGATTCGTCGGCCGCAGGCTTTGCGGCCGCCACGATCGGAGCGCCGCCCGCCGAGGAAGCACCCGCGGCGTAGGCGGCGAGCGGAGGGAGCAGGATTGCGATCGCTCCCGACAGCGCGAAGGCGGCCAAGCGACTGCCCTTGGCGACCGGCAAATGGCGTCTGGACATCATCATTCTCCTAGTTCGAGTGTTGAGGCGATGCCGACGGCATCGCCATGCGGTTCCGGGATGGGAGGACCCGGAAGGAGATCGGAGCTATCCCCCGACGTTGTAGCGAGCGGCGGGTGCGCTCCTGGAAAGGTTCGGCATGAGTTTCTGCCGGGCCGCCTCATAGGCCGCCCAATCACCGGCATCCGGCAGCGCCGGAATGGTGATCACTTCGCCCTGATCGAGGCCGGCAAGCGCTGCATCGACCATGTCCTCGGCCTGCATGACGATCTCGCTCGGCACGTGGTCGAGCGGCGTACCGGCGATGCCCCAGAAATCCGTCGCCGTCGCACCGGGCAGCACGGCCTGGATACGGATGTTGTTGTCGGCCAGTTCTTTCTGCAGCGACAGAGTGAACGCCAATACGAAGGCCTTCGTACCACCGTAGACGCCGTTCAGGAGTTCAGGCGCAACGCCGACGATCGAAGCGATATTGATGATCGTGCCGGTACCGCGTGCGACAAATCCCGGCGCGGCCGCATAGGTCAGCCGCGTGAGCGCGCTGACGTTCAGCGTGATCATGTCCTCCATCTTGTCGACATCCGACGCCAGTAACGGCGCGGTCGCGCCGACGCCGGCATTGTTGATCAGTACCGTGATGCTCGCGTCGCTCTGAAGCAGAGCTTCGATCCGCTTCAGATCTCCCTTCTTGCCGAGGTCTGCAGGCACGACCTCAATGGCGCGCCCGGTCTCGTCGGCAAGACGATTGGCTAGGTCATTCAGGCGCTCACGGTTACGGGCAACGAGGATAAGGTCGAAACCCCGGCGCGCCAGCCGATCAGCGTAGATCGCGCCGATGCCGGAGGACGCGCCGGTGATCAATGCAGTTCCTTTGGAATTCGTGTTCACTTCAGGCTCCTTTGCCTTGGGTTTGGAGCCTCGATGGTAGGGCCGGATGGCCATGGCTCAAATGTCATAATTCCGGCATTTTCAGCCACTGCGCTCAGCAGTGAGACCGGCTTCATCCGCGAACACGGGTGGCCCTAGAGCCCAGCCTCGGCTTCCTCCTGCAGGACCTCGTCGGGAAAGGCGGCCTCCTGCGACGGCGAGGCATCGCCGCTCGCCACCTCGGACACCGAACTGGCAAAGATCGCCGCCAGGGGCCCGGGCTCTCTCGGGTCACTGTCCCATGCACAGGGCGCTGCTGCCAGCGCGGCAATGGCAAAAGCTGCGATGAAGGTGCGCATGGTCTGCTCCTGTTTTGATATGGGTTCACCGGGCCAAACCGATCTGGCCGCCAGTTTCGGGCTCGCACGTATTGCTGTTGTGTTCGGAGCGCCGCAAAATTGTATCGGCCTGTACGAAGAGAAAGGCGCCGTCGGAAATGCGGACCGCCGTCAGGCCGTGTCCGAGATCATCCAAAAGTGAAAACGAAGGCTTCGGCGCCAGGCTTGAGGAAGCGGATCTCGAAGGTCCGTTCGCGCGCTTCGCCGGATTGGCGAACGAGCTGGTAAAGGCGGGTCTCCGTGACGGTGCCCTTGCCCGCCGCATCGATATCCGAGCCATGGTCTGCGCCGGGCGGCATCCCGTCGACCGTCACCTGAAACGGTACGGGCTTGCCGCCGGCGCGCGGGCCGAGCACCAGGTGCAGGTCGCGGGCACGGAACCGATAGGTGATGCCACCGCCAGCTTCGTTGAGGCTTGCCTGTTCGGCGCCGACCGTCCAGTTGCCGGTAAGACCCCATTCATTGAGGCGCGGTTCGGCGATGGTGTAGCGCTGGGCTGTGTCAGCCGACACACCTTCCGGCGAGACGAAGTTCGCAGCCCGTGCATAGCCGATATAGGTCTCGCCGGAGCCAAGCCGGGCCAGGTCCGGCGACGCTTCGGCGCCCTTCGCATTCGGCGTGACGAACTCGTTTTCGGCCTTTTGCTTGCCTGCAGCTTCCGCCAGCAGATCCTGGATCACCCGCTCGGAACCTTCATAGTCGCCCTCGCCGAAATGGGTGTAGCGGATCTGCCCTTCGCCATCGATGAAGTAATGGGCCGGCCAGTAGCTGTTGGAGAAGGCACGCCAGATGGCGAAGTTGTTGTCGATTGCGACCGGATAGCCAATTTTGAAGTCACGAACCGCCTTTTCGACGTTTTCGATCTGCTTTTCAAAGGCGAACTCAGGAGTGTGCACGCCGATGACGACAAGGCCCTGGTCGCGATATTTTTCCGCCCAGGCCCGAACGTAGGGGATCGTGCGGATGCAGTTGATGCAGGAGTAGGTCCAGAAGTCGACGAGAACGACCTTGCCGCGAAGCTCGGCGGGCGTCAGCGGCTTTGAATTCAACCATTGAACGGCGCCATCGAGCGATGGCAACGTGCCTTCTACCGGAAGGTCGCTGCGAAAGGCCGCCTGGCGCCCATCCTTCGCGGCAAGAGGCAAGCGGGTGCCCGCGACGTCCACAGGGGCGGCATTGCCACGCAACTGATCGAGAATTGCCTGTTCGAAGCCGGTCGTGCCCGCATAGGAAAGGCGTGCCAGTAGCCCGGTATCGAGGCCAAGAGCGATCGCCGCCACGCCGGTAAGGACCGCAACGCCCAAGCCCTGTCGGATGCGGTCACCAACCCCGAGGAAGCGCTTCATCACCGCAAACACCCTGGCGCCGGCAAGAACCGCCAGTGCCAGTGATGTGGCCGTGCCGGCCGCGTAAGCCGTGAGCAGCAAGGTCGTCTGAACATTTGCCCCGTTCAACGCCGCACCGGTCAGCACCAACCCAAGCACGGGGCCGGCACAGGGCGCCCAGAGCAATCCGGTCGCAACGCCGAGGAGGATGGCGCCGCCAACGCTCCCCTTCTCTTCGGTTGCCACTTTCCTGGACAGGCGACTGCCGAGCGCGACGAGCGGGCCCGTCACGAAAGCGGCGGCACGCGTCGACAAAAGCGTCACGCCAAAGACCGCGAGCAACACGATCGCGGCGTAGCGGCCAAATGCGTTCGCCTGTACCGCCCAGTTTCCCCCGAGTGCGGCGAGCGAAGCGATGCCGGCAAAGGTCACGATCTTGGCGAGCAGCATCGGAAGAATGCTCGTGGAAAAGGGCTGCCCTGCCCGCGCAAACACAAATGGCAGAACCGGGAGGATACAGGGGCTGACGATGGTCAGCACGCCTGCGAGATAGGCTACAACGAACAGGATCATCATCGCTCTCCGCACTGGATCGATGCGCCAGGGCATCGATCGCGCTTGATATGCGCGGCAGAGAACCAGCGCGACGTATCGGCGATGTTTCCGATCGGGGCCGATTTGTATCGTAGTGCAGCGGGGCGCCTTGTTCGTCACATGATCCTTGCCACCCGGCTCGACAGCCCTGCCTTCCCGCTTTCCGCAGAATGCCCGATCAACACAGTCGGAGGGACGTAACGCCGTGCCATAGCTGTCGCGACCAGGCCTTCTCGCTATCGTGGAGCGGCACTTTCGCTGCCTGCAGGCAGGAGCGCCTCAATTGCGCAGTTCGATCCATACCGGCGCATGGTCGCTCGCGCCTTCCATACCGCGGATTTCCCGGTCGATGCCCGCGCCGATGAGTTTGCGGGAGAGCTTGCGACTGAGGAGCATATGGTCGAGCCGAAGCCCGGCATCGCGCTGCCACCGGTTCCGGCGATAATCCCAGAACGTAAAAAGCTCCTGCTTCGGATAAATCTTGCGCAGCGCATCGAGCCAACCCTGATCAAGGAGCTCGCGAAATGCTGCGCGGCTTTGCGGCTGGACCAGGGCGTTGTCATCATAGGAGGTCGTCGGGTAGATATCGCGCGGTTCCGGCACGATGTTGTAGTCGCCCGCAAGCACGACCGGCAGGTCGAGGGCGTAGAGCTCGGCGGCATGTTTGGCCAAGCGCTCATGCCAGGCGAGCTTGTAGGCGTATTTCGGGCCGGGCTGCGGGTTGCCGTTGGGCGCATAGAGACAAGCGACCAGGGTGCCGCTGACGGCGGCCTCGATGTAGCGCGCCTGGTTGTCCGACGGATCGCCGTCGAGCCCGATGCGGGTCAAGATCGGCTCGCTGCCGCGGGCGAGGATCGCCACACCGTTCCAGGCCGATTGTCCCTGCCAGACCGCTCCGTAACCGGCCGCCTCGATGGCCGATTGCGGAAACTGGCGGTCGGTCGCTTTCAATTCCTGCAGACAGACGATGTCGGGCTTGGCCTGCCCCAGCCAGGCGATCAGGTTTTCGAGCCTCTTGTTGATGCCGTTGATGTTGAAGGTGGCGATCTTCATCCCGGCGTCAAGATCATTACGTCAGCCGCGCGGCCCAGGCTGCAACCGCGTCGGCCACGGTCCTCAGGTGATCTGCCGTCGAAAAGCCGGAAATGCTCTTGCGCGGCTTGAGATCATGGTCGCCGTCCTCGAGCCACAGGACTTCGATCGCATCGGAAAGCGTATAAGCTTGAACCTCCTCGCAGGTGCCGAACTCGTCGCGGGTTCCCTGGCAGATCAGGGTCGGCGTCCTAAGGCCCGCCAGATGCTTCGTGCGCAACTGATCGGGCTTTGCCGGCGGATGGAAGGGATAGCCGAGGCAGAGAAGCCCGACGATCCTGCCGGACGCATGAAGATCGTCGGCGATCATGCTTGCAACCCGCCCGCCCATCGATTTGCCGCCGATGACGAGCGGGCCTTTCGTGCCGAGCGCGTCGACGGCGGCCACATATTCCGGGTTGAGCGTCTCAGCGCGCGGCGGCGGTTTGCGTCCCTCCGACGTTCGTCTTGCCGCCATATAGCCGAACTCGAATCGCGCGACGCGAAAGCCTGCTGCGGCGAGCGCCTTGGCGGTCGCGTTCATCGAAGCGGAATCCATCGGCGCGCCGGCACCATGGGCGAGCAGAATGGTGACGGGCGCATCCTCAGGTCCATCGAACAGGAATTTTTCGCCCATGTCAGCCCGCCGTCCTTGGACGCAGATGCAGATCGACATACTGCACACCGCGTTCGGCCGTTCGCGCCCACTCGCTATCGCTGTCGAGTTCGAGATAGCGGCTCCACCAGCGTCTGGCCTCCGCAAGGTCGCCTGCATCAAATTCGAGTTTTGCCAGATTGAAAACGGCGTCGGCATAGTCACCGTCCAGCTCGATCGCCTTCTTGAGGTGCCTGCGGGCGGCATCGATCCGCCCCCGCTCGCTCATCAGCCCGGCCAAATTGAACCAGGCCTCGACAAAGGATGGATCGAACTTGATTGCGCGGGCATAGTCATGCGCCGCATCCAAGTCCCGCCCTGCGGCCTTGAGGCAGTTGGCGCGGTTGAAAGCCGCGACTGAATCCGTTCGGTCCATCGCGAGGTAGCGCTGATAAAAGGCGGCGGCTTGCTCATAATCGCCATTCGCCTCCGCCTCCTCAGCGAGATCGAAGAGGTCCTCCAGAGCGGCATCGTCGGGCGTGTCGAGATCGAAGAGCAGTTGTCCATTCAGCTCACTCAAACCCGCGGCGCTGCGAGCGTATATCGTATTGGTACCATCGTGATGCAGGGAAAGCGCCGTCAGCGAGGCGACCTGTCCGGAGCGATGCACGGACCGGGCGATTGCAACCCAACTCGCCCCGCTCGTGATCAGTTCTGCATATTTCCTGGCGAGGATCAGATCGCGGAACGAATAGGGTTCGCTGTCATGCTCGAAGGCATCGAACAGGGACAAGAGATCGAAGACCCGCGGGGAAAGCTTGGCCTGATCGACCAGCGACTGGCGCGTGAGCGCCGATGCCACCGGCACCGACAGCAGTCCCAAGAGGCGAAGAAAGCCGTTCTCGCTGACGAGCCACCGCCCGGCTGCACGCTCCGCCTCGAAGCGGGCTTCGATTTCAGCTTCGCTCCACTTCATCAGCAGACTGCGGCCGAAGACGAGATATGTCGTCTGCCGTGTGACGCCGCGCCGCAAATGCCCGAATTGCCGCTCGACCTCCCGCGCCACGAGCCGTCGTGGGAAGGCCGAGAGAGCACCAACAATTCCGAATGTCTGGCCAGCAATCGCCATCAGGCTTTCTTCTTCGCGGTCGACTTGGCGGCCGTACGCTTGGCCGGGGCTGCCGCCTTGGCGGTTTCCTTGGCCGCCGGTTCGGCCTTGGTCTTGCTCTTTGCCGGCGGCTTCGACTGCGAAAGGCTTGCCTTCAAGGCATCCATGAGATTGATGACGTTGCCGCGTTCAGGCGCTGCCGCGATGATCGGCTTGTGGCCTTTGAGCTTCTCGCGGATCATCTTCATCAGCGCGATCTCGTAACGATCCTCGTAGTTCTTCGGATCGAAGACCGTCATCTTCTGCTGGATCAGCGCCTCGGCGAGTTGCAGCATTTCCGGGTCGGGATTCCCCACAGGGATATTGCCGAAATATTCAGCCGTTCCGCGCACTTCGCTCGGATTCCTCAGCGTGCACACGAACATCCCCGTCTCGCGTGCGCCGATGGTCACCACCCGCTCGCGGCTCGAAAGAACGAGCCGCGCTATCGCCAGCTTGCCGGTCCTCTTCAGCGCCTCGCGCAGGACCACGAAGGTTTCCTCCGCCATCGCGCCATCGGGCGCCAGATAATAGGGCGCGTCCTGGTAGATCACGTCAACGGAGCCTTCATCGACAAAGGCCTCGATGTTCATCGTGTGATTGGATTCGATCCTGACGCTTTCGAGATCGCTGTCCTCGATGATGATGTATTTCTTGTCCTCGTATTCGTAACCCTTGACCAGGTCCGAGCGCTCGACGAGCCCGAGCTCGGGGTCGACCGGCTTCATGTTGATCCGGTTATGGGTGTCCTTGTGAAGCTGATTGAAGCTGATCCGTTCGCTCGAACTGGTCGCCGGATAGAGCCTGACGGGACAACTGACGAGACTGAGTTTGAGATAACCCTTCCAACTTGCCCTGGGCGCCATGATTGTCTCCTACGCGGCCAAACGCGTTATGTCCTCGGTTCGGACAGAAGCGGCAAATCCTTGGCAAAGTCGTCGATATCCGCCCAGGGATCGCCGAAAGTATCCAGAAGTCCAGGCAGCGAAGAATAGTTCAAATCCTCTGGAGCGTCGATAGTCTCCAGATCCGCCCAGTTGAGCGGCGTCGAGGCGGGTAGATTTGTGCGTGCGCGCAGCGAATAGGGTGCGGCCGCCGTATGGCTGCGGGCATTGCGATGGAAATCGATGAAGATGCGCTTGATGCGGTTCTCCTTGCCCATCGTGGTGGTGAAGGTCTGCGGTGCGGTCGCCGCCAGCCGTGTCGCGATCGCGCTCGTCGCCTGATGCGTCTTCTTCCAGTCAAGCTTCGGCGTCACGGGCACGACGACGTGGATGCCGCTGCCGCCGGAAGTCTTGACGAAGGGGACGAGACCGAGCGCTTCCAGTTCGCCGCGGATGTGGATCGCGGCCTCGACCACGTCGCGCCAGGCGATGCCCTGGCCGGGATCGAGGTCGAAGACGATACGGTCGGGCTCTTCCAGCCGCTCGCGCTTTGTGCCCCAGCTGTGAAGCTCGATCACGCCGAACTGTGCCAGTGACAAATACCCCTTCGTGCCTTCGATCGACAGAAAGGACTTGGTTTCGCCTTCGGAATTGGTCGACTTGAAGCTGACGATCGAGGACGGCATTCCGGTAAAGGGATGACGCTGGAAGAAGCAATCCGCGCGTTTTCCTGTCGGGCAACGGAAGAGCGACACCGGGCGCCCGAGAATGTGCGGCAGCATGAAGTCGCCGACGAGCGCGTAGTAGAGGGCAATGTCGAGCTTGGTCGGTCCGGATTTGCCGAATACCCGGCGGTCGGCATTGGTGACCTGGATGCTTGCGAGATCGGCATCGGTGATCAGCCGCTTGCGCGGCGACCGCGCCGGCGCCGAAAGCTCGACATCGCGAAGCCCCTTGAACACCGCATGGCGCAGGAGATTGTCGGGGGTGCGATTGGAGTAATGGATGCGAGCGCTCAGAACCGGCCGAACCCAGGTGATTTCCCTTGGCGCGCCTTCGAGCGCGGCCGCGTCGCCGCATAACGCCTTCAACCGGGTGAGTAACTGCCCGGCGGTTTGCGCATCGAAGCCGGTTCCGACCTTGCCGCGATATTGCAGCTCGCCGTCTTGCCACTCGCCGAGAGCCAGGGAAGCAAGACCTTCAGCCGCCTGCGAGGTCGTGTACCCGGCGATTACGAAGTCACCGATCTGAAGCGCCTTCGTCTTGGTCCAGGTCTGCGTGCGGCCACTTCGATAGGGCGCCGAGGCGCGCTTCGAAACGATCCCCTCCAACCCCAATGCCGAGGCTTGATCGTAAAGCCCGTGCCCGTCGCCCTCGACATGATCGCTGAACTGGATGGCCGAGCGGCTGGATACCTGCCCCTGAAGCAGTTGCGCCAACAGCCCTTTCCGCTTTTCCAGCGGGACTTCGGTCAGGTTCCACCCATCGAGGTAGAGAATGTCGAATGCATAGAAGACCAGCTTACTGTCGGCACCGGTCGAAAGCGCGTCCTGCAAAAGCGCAAAGCGGCTGATGCCGTTGTCGTCGAGAACGACGATCTCTCCGTCGATGATCGTTTCGCGGCAGGGCAGCTTCCGAAAAGCCTCTGGCAGGTCGCCGTAGCGTTTCGTCCAGTCCAGTCCGCTGCGCGTCATCAGCCGGACTTCGCCATCCGAGATATCCGCCATCGTCCGATAGCCATCGAACTTGATCTCGTGCAGCCAGACATGCTTGTCCGTCGGACCGCCCGGCGGCTTCGGCGTCTGGCTGGCAAGCTGCGGCTCGATCCGCTGCGGCTTTGGACCTTTCACCGCGCCTGGCAGCGCGCCGGGTCTGAGAACGATCCGCTTTGCAGGCTTCTTCGGCGGCTGGACCAGTTCCTCGATCCGCCGTCCGCTTTTTACGCTTTCGGGGCGCAACGTCAGGATGTCGACCTCGGGGTCGGCGGCAAGGTCATGCTCCTTGAAGAGCAGCCAGTTGCGCTGCCCCTCCTCACCCGGCTTTGGCTTCAGCCGTGTCAGCATCCAGCCGCCGTTGAGTTTTTCGCCGGCCAGACGAAACTTGAAGGCCCCTGTCCTCAGGCTCTTCTCGATATCGTCCATCGGCGCCCAGACGCCGGTATCCCAGACGATCATCGGCCCGCCGCCATACTCTCCTTCCGGAATGACACCTTCGAAGTCGATATAGTCGAGCGGGTGGTCTTCGGTCTCGACCGCCAGCCGCTTGTCGGCGGGGTTGAGAGATGGTCCCCTCGGAACCGCCCAGCTTTTCAGGACGTCGCCGACCTGAAGCCTGAGATCATAATGATCGGCCGTGGCGTGGTGCTTGTGCACGACAAAACGATTGCCCTCCCCGCCGGTTCTTCCGGCGGGCTCCGGCGTCCTGGAAAAGTCCCGCTTCGCGCGGTAGGCCGTGAGCTTCGACGTCGCCATGTCGCAAAGCTAGGGCGTGTTCGCAAAGGCCGCAATATCCGCCGGAGCGGATGGCGTAGCGATCAAGGGTGCCCGCACGGGCACGTTCGTAAGCCGGCGGCCGGAGTGGGCTCCTTACCCTCAACGCGCCTGCCCTACCTGATCGTGATAACCGCCGACATGCCGGGCCTGAGATCGCCGAGACCGCTCTGCCCCTCGTTCAATGTGACCTTGACCGGGACACGCTGCACGATCTTGGTGAAGTTGCCTGTGGCATTGTCAGGCGGCAACAAGGCGAACTGCGCACCGCTCGCAGGCGAGATGCTTTCGATCTTTCCCTGCAACGTGACGTCCGGCAGTGCATCGACGCGGATTTCCACGGTCCCGCCGAAGCGCACGCCCGGAAGCTGGGTCTCCTTGAAATTTGCAATGATCCATTTGTCCTCGCCTACGAATGGAATGAGCGCGGTCCCCGGGCGCACGAACTGCCCGGACTTTGCCTGGCGCTCGCCGACGGTGCCGTCCGCCGGCGCGCGGATCAAGGTGTTGTCCAGTTCAATCTGCGCCAGTTGAAGCGCCGCGGCCGCGCCATCGGCGTCCGCCTGAAGTTGTGGCCGCTGGCTTTCCAGAACGTCGATCTCGGCCTTGGCCGCGGCCAGATTGGCCACGGCCTCCGAGACGCGTGCGGCCGCGTTGATGTCGGTCGAGCGCGCGGTTTCGAGGCTCGCCTGCGACACCGTGCCGGATTTGGTGAGATTTTCGATCCGGACGAAGTCGCGGGCGGCGCGGTCGGCCTCGGCTCGCGCGCCCTGAAGATTGGCCTCGGCATGTTCTATGTTCGCGCGCTGGACGCTGAGCCGGCTCTCCAGATTGGCGATCGCCGCACGCTTGCTGGCGAGGGCCGCCTTTGCGGAGGCGACGCGCGCCCGGTATTCGTTGTCTTCGATCCGGTAAAGGACCTGGCCCGCCTTGACCGGCTCGTTGTCGGCAACGGCGACCTCGGCGATGTAGCCTGTTATCTTTGGGCTCACGGGCACGACATCGCCGCGAACATAGGCATTGTCGGTCGATTGTCCGGACCAGCCGTCGACCATGGAGATTGATGTCACGCCAAAGACTGCGCCGGCAATTGCCACTGCCCCGATGGATGCTTCAAGCAGTTTCATGTCGTTGATCCTATCCTTCGATTTTTTGAGGCGCCGAATTGTCCGGCACGGCAAAGGCCACGAGTGCGGCAATGACCAAGATGACGCCGACCACCAAAAAGCTGTCGTTGAACGCAAGAACCCACGCTTGCTTGCGGGCAGCGGCGGCGACCAACGAGGCCGCGCCGGCGAGCGACGCATCACCGTCGGCAACCCGGCTGGATAGGTGCATAGCAAGGCCTGTCAGCTGGTCCGAGACCCATGGGCTGTACGGCGAGAGGTGTTCGGTGAGAACGTTGGAATGAAACTTCTCCGCCTCCGTTGCCAGGTTGGAGGCAAACCCGGTGCCGAGCGTAGTGCCGCCGATCGTCGAGATGTTGAAGGCGAACGACGCCGTGGGAAGTTCGGGCAGCTTCAGGGGAAGCGCACCGATTCTCAGATCGGCGGCAAGGAAGAGCGCCACACCGACAACGAAGCAGATCGCCACCCATTGAAGCTCCGGCCCCGACGTCAGGCTCGTGCTACGGGCGGCGGCAATCGCAGACAGACCGCACATCAGCAAGCCAAGCGTCATGATGTTCCGGCCGCGCATGAAACGATGCAGGTGCCAGGCCAAGGGCATGGACAGAAGCTGGAAGAGCACGGCCGAACCCAGCAAAGTTGCGACTTCACCGGGCCGATAGCCCTGAACGGTCGCGAGGAACTGCGGGATCAGGTAGCCGGTCACCACCAGGCCGGCACGCGCAGCAAGGTTGAGCAGGATCGGGATAGAGAAGCCGCGCCTCAGAAACAGCGCGGGTACGAGGATCCCGATCGGCGAGAACAGGGTCACGAAGATGAAGCCGGCAGCCGCCGAAACGGCGCAATTGAACGCAAGCACGATGGTGGCGCTCTCAAGCCAGAACTGACGCGTGCCTTGGCTGAGCACGATCGTCGTCGCCCCAAGCGCTGTGGCGAGAAGCAGGAGCGCGACCCAGTCCGCCTTCAGTCCCGGCCAGGAGACCGGCTGGCGCGGCAGGACGAATAAGCCGGCAACCGCCATGACCGCGCCGCTTGCCACTTGCGCAACGAACAGGCTTCCCCAGCCGGCCGCCTCCTGCAGGTATGAAGCCAGCACCGGGCTCAGCGTCGGGGGCAAGACCAACACGAAACTCAGAACCGTGAGCCCCAACGGCAGGCGCTGTTTGGACATCACGATGAAGGTCGAGGCAAAGGCCATCGGGCCGAAAAATCCGGCCGTGAACCCTTGAAGCCCGCGCCACGCCGTTAGCCAAACGAGGTCCGTGGACCTCAGGCAAAGGATAGCCGTGAGCGTGAAGACGGCGGCGGCAGCGACATAGGCTCGCCTTATGCCGAAAGCCTTGACGATCGGACCGGAGAGGATCACGCCCATCAGGCTTGCGGCCAGATAGCTGGTCACCAGCCAGGAGCCTTCGTCCGGCGTCAAGCCGACGCCGCCCTGGACGTCAATGATGTTTGCCGCAACGAGCGGACCCGAGACATTCACCAGGAACGACCCGCTGAGACCAACGACCAGCATCGCCTTCTGCTGCCACGAGAGCGCGACCGATGCCGCGGGCGCCGGCTCGGCAATTGCGGCTGGAGCGGCCTCTATCGCCTTCACGGCATTATCGGCAGTCTCAGGCGGAGGGTCTTCTTCCAGAGTCACGGCAAGCGCAGACATGACCAGAAACCTATTTAGGAAAACAGTTGCTTTCCTAAATAGTCCCGATTAAGAATTTCGTCAAGAGAATTTGGAAAGTCACCATGGTCGAAAAACGGGATGAGACGCCCCGCTCTCGGGGCCGGCCCCAGATCCGCTCGGATGACGAGACCCGTCGGATAATTATCCAGGCGGCCGAGCGGCAGTTCTCGGAACTCGGCTACGGATCGGCCAACATCAACGTCATCGCACAGAACTCGGGCGTTTCTACCAAGACGCTCTACCGTCTGTTTCCGACCAAGGCGGATCTCTTCGAGCGCGTCATTTCCGTCAGGATCACCGAGTTCGTGCTTGAGGCCGACGAGGAGAAGTTGGCGAGGATGGATGTGAAGACCGGCCTGGTGCGGTTGCTGACGGCCTATGGAAACCTCGTGCTTTCGGCGCACACGATAGCCGTCACGCGTCTGGTACTCGCCGAGGCTGAGCGCTTTCCGGAAATCGCCGCCACATTCTGGGAGCGGGCTGTCGAGCGGACAAATGCAACGCTAGAGAGCTGGCTCAAAACGCAATCGACTCTCGGCCGGCTTGTGATCGAAGATCCATATCTGGCGGCGGGCATGCTGCGGGGCATGATGGCGATGGAGCCGCAGCGCGCTGTCATGATGGGGCGCCTCAACACCATCGACGCGGCAACGATCCCAGCCCGGGCCGAAAGCTGCGCCGAGATCTTCCTAACGGGTACGCTGCCACGGTAGGCTGAGACGCGGCGCCTATTTCCACAAGCATTCTTTCGTATTGTCATCCAAACGTCATCAACCTGTAATCTGAGACCGTATAACTCTCCGCGCGGGAACGCTCCCGCCGCGCGCATGAGGCGTCGCTACCAGCCCTTCGGCATGGCCTCTCTTGATGCTCGGTGATTGTTATGCGTTTGTCCGCAAAGCTACCCCTCGCAGCGGCGGCCCTGGCTGCCTTCTCCATCGCTGCTACCAGTCTTGCCAGCCTGACGGTCAGTGGCGACCTGTCATCGCGCGCGGCGATCGAGAAGCTGGAGGCGCTCGCCGATGCCCGCCGCAACGAGCTTCGCCATTACCTCACCACGATAGAAAACGACCTGCGCAATCTCCAGGCGCAAAAATCGGTCTCCAAGGCGCTCAGCGATCTCAACGGTGCCGCCGCCAAGCTCGGCGACAGGGCAAGAAGCGAATTGCAGCGCCGTTACCTGACGGAAAACCCCAATCCTGAGGACAAGCGCGCGCTTTACAGCACCGCCGGCGTCGATGCTTACGATGCGCTCCATGCACGCTATCATCCGTTCTTCCGCCGCTTCGCGGAGGCCTACGGTTATCGCGACGTGTTGCTCGCCAATCTTAGCGGTGACGTCGTCTACTCCCTCAACAAGAAGGGCGACTTTGCCGTCAACCTGAAGGACCAACCCTGGAAGGATACAGGGCTTGGCCACATTTTCCGCGAGACAGCCGAGGGAACGGAAAAGAGCAAGCTGGCCTTCGCCTCCTACGAGGCGTATTCGCCACTCGCCGGCAGCCCCGCGGCATTCATCGCCATCCCGCTGGAATCGATCGACGGTAAGATCGGCACCTTGATCCTGGAGATGCCGGACGCGCGGATCGGCGAGATCGTCGGCAACCGGACGGGCCTTGGCGAGACTGGCGAGACGGTCCTTCTCGACGGCAATGGATTTTTTCTCGCCGGCAGCGCTGCCACACCGGACAACGATATGCTCAAGGCCCGGATCGTGGCCGATCGACTGGCGGAAGATGGCATCGTCAGCAGCAAGCTCGCCGATTTCCGCGGTGAGGAAGCGCAGATGGCTGCCACCAGCCTCGATGCTTTCGGCACCCGCTGGACCATGGCCGCGGTCATGACATCACGGGAAGCCTTTGCCGCCGTCACCGCCTTGCGCAACTGGACGCTTGCGACGGCTCTCGCCGTCCTTGCAGCGGCACTGGCGATTTCCATCTGGTATTCACGCCAGCTGACGCGCCCGATCACGGGGCTTGTCCGTGATATGAGCCAGCTCGCTGACGGCGATACGACAATCGGCGGCGTCGGCCGGAACCGGAAGGACGAGATTGGCGACATGGCCCGGTCCGTGCTCGTCTTCCGCGATGCGCTTCTCGATCGCGCCCGCCTTGAAACCGAGGCGGCGCAAACGCGAACCATGATCGAAGAGGAACGGCAAGTGCGCGAGACGACCCAGGCCGAAGTGTCGCGCCAGATCAACGAGGCCGTGGAGATGCTGGCGTCCGGGCTGGAGCGGTTGTCTCAAGGCGACCTGACAGCACGCATCGACCGGCCCTTCGGGGCCGGTTTCGATCGCCTGCGCTCGGACTTCAACCTGTCGCTGGAAAGCCTTGCCGTCACCCTCGGCGACGTGAAGGCGAGAAGCGCTGACATCGACGGCGAAACCAGCGAGATGCGCGACGCCATCGGCCAGCTTGCCAAGCGCACCGAACATCAGGCGGCGACATTGGAGGAAGCAACTGCGGCGCTGAGCGCCATCACCGCGACCATCGAGCGCACTGCCGAACACGCCTCATCGGCCACGACGATCGCCGCTGCCGCCAAGGCCAGCTCCGACCGCTCGGGTCACGTGGTCATGAATGCCGTCGGCGCCATGGCCCAGATCGAGAAGGGATCAGCCGCCATTTCCCAGATCATCGGCACGATCAACGACATCGCGTTCCAGACCAACCTCTTGGCGTTGAATGCGGGCGTCGAAGCGGCCCGGGCCGGCGAAGCGGGCAAGGGCTTTGCGGTCGTTGCGCATGAAGTGCGGGAGCTGGCACAGAAATCCGCTCTTGCTGCCCGGGAAATCAAGGCGATCATCACCACCTCGGCCGAGGAAGTGACGAAGGGCGTCTCGTTGGTCCGGGCGGCAGGCGATGCGCTCGACGAAATCTCCGGCCGGATCCATGCGATCAACGAGCAGACGCAGCAGATTGCCGGCGACGCGCGCGACCAGGCGAACGATCTGCAGCACATCAACCAGACCATGCTGTCGCTCGACGCCGTGACGCAGCAAAACAATGCGATGGTCGAAGACAGCACCGCCATGACCCTTCGGCTCTCAAGCCAGGCATCCGGCCTCTTCGACCTCGTCGAGCGCTTCCGCACGACATCCAGCCTACGCGACCAGACGGAGACGGATGCGCGCATCCGGCTGATCGCCTAGGACCTTTACGGGCCACGTGCTGTCGCGGCCCGCATCAGAAGGCGCGATCAGCTCGCCTTGGCGAGCGCCACGGCGTCGGCGCCGGCCGGAAAGTGGAGCTGGCCGGACAGGTCGTTCGCCGCCTGCCAGACAGCCTCCGCCACATCGGCCTCAGTCGTGACCAAGGGCGCGGCCGCGAACTGCGCGAAGATGGGTGCGGCAAAATCGGCGTAGGCCGCCGGGATCAGATCCTCAACGCGCATCGTGGTGTTATGGGCGAAGCGCGTGGTCGGCGCGTAGCCGGGCTCGACCAGTTTGACTCTTACGTTGAAGGCTTCCAATTCGTGGGCCAGCGAGCCGGTGAAGCCGGTGATCGCCGTCTTGCTGGCGGTATAGGCTGCGGCAAGCGGCATGGCAGCAAGCGTCACCGTGGACGTAACGTTGACGATCACACCCGTCCTGCGGGTACGAAACTGCGGTATCACCGCCTGCGCCATGGCCATCACCCCGAAGGTGTTGGTGTCGAAAACCTTGCGGATATGGGACATCGGCGTCGCTTCGAAGGCACCCACCACACCGATACCGGCGTTGCTGACGAGCGCGTCAATCGGGCCGCTGTCCTCGATCGCGGCTGAGATGCTTTCGGGATCGGTGACATCGAGAGACAAGACCCGGAGCCGCTCGGATTTCGGCAGAATGTCTCGGCGCGGCGTACGCATCGTGGCGATGACGTTCCAGCCCTCGGCATGGAAGCGCCGCGCCGTCTCCAGCCCGTAGCCGGAGGAGCAGCCGGTAATCAATACGGTCTTCATCGCAATAGCCTCAGTTGTTTCGATGGAGAACGGATAGCGTTCACGACCAGGACGATCTACGGCTTGAAGTCCTGATTTCGTTTGCTATCATCCTGAGATGATCGATCCGCTCTCACAGCTCATCCAGCTTCTTCGCCCACGCACGGTGTTCACCAAGGGCATCAGCGGCGCTGGCCGCTGGGCGGTGCGCTATGCCGAATTCGGAGAGCCGAGCTTCTGCACCGTCGTCGAGGGGGCCTGCCGGCTGGCCGTCGATGGCGAGACACCCATCACGCTGGAGGCCGGCGACTTCGTGCTGTTGCCGACGACCCCGGGCTTCACCCTTTCGGGGTTCGACCCGGTACAACCGACCTTCATCGATCCCAAGGCAGCGCCGGCGCCGGCAGACGAAGTTCGCCACGGCAGGCAACATGGCGAAGCGGACGTGCGCCTGCTCGGTGGCTATTTCGTCCTCGACTCGCCCGATGCCGGACTGCTTGTTTCACTGTTGCCGGCATTGATGCATCTGCGCGGGATCGATCGGCTTTCGACCCTTGTACGCCTGGTTGGCGAAGAGGCGCGTGACGAACGGCCAGGACGAGACCTGGTTCTGGCGCGGCTCGTGGAAGTGTTGCTCGTCGAGGCCCTTCGGTCCATTCAGGGCGAAAGAGCAACACCCGGCCTGTTGCGTGGCCTCGCAGACGCGCGGCTGGCGGTCGCCATTCGCAAGATCCACGCCGATCCGGCGCATGCATGGACCGTAGCGGAACTCGCAAACGAGGCGGCGCTTTCTCGCTCGGTGTTCTTCGAGCGATTCACCCGTGCCGTCGGCGTACCGCCAATGGAGTACCTGCTCGTGTGGCGCATGGCGATCGCCAAGGACCTGTTGCGGCAACGCGACCTTGATCTCGCCTCGGTCGCCGAACGCGTCGGCTACGGTTCGGCCAGTACCTTCAGCACCGCCTTCAGCCGCCATGTCGGCCAGCCACCCGGCCGCTATGCGCGCATGGCAAGAGCCTGAGCGCTTTGGGGTTCAGATGAACACAAAGATGCTCTGGCACCTCCGTTCCGGAGCTGCGGCAAGCTCGAAACGTTCGAGCATCTGAAGGCGTCGGTCGACTCCGAAATGCTGGCCTTGCTGCTCGTCACATCAGGCTTGGCACATCTGCCGCCGATCAAGGTCGCGACCATCCTGTCGGGCGCTGCCAACATCAATCTCGGCTTTTTCATCGTGTCAGCGATCATTGCACGCGGCGCGCGCTTCTTCGTGCTTGCCTGGCTGCTGCGCCGCTTTGGCGAAGAGATCCGTGATTTTCTCGAGAGGCGGCTTGGCGCGCTTGCCGGTGGCGCGGCAGCGGTCCTGATCTGCCTCTTCGCCGCCCACCGCCTTTTCTACTGATCCTTCCCTGCCCGGACTTCAGGGGCCAACCCATGTTCCGTTTCGCCCTACGCCTTTGCGGAAACGGCAGTGGGCAAGGACAACGGCGCGAGCGTCCGCATCCCGCGGCCCCTCGGGTCGTTCTCGGGCGCCTTGCGGCACGCATAGTCCTGCGCCTCCTGAAGCTTCGCGAGCGCGCCGTCATAATCGACCAGGGTCGGCCGCCCGCCGCTGACGACGCAGGTGCCGTCGACATAGACCCGTTCGATCGCCCGCTCAGCCGCGCAATGCAGAAGGTTGCGCAGTGGATCGTAGATCGGCTGCATCGCGTGATGGCGAAGATCGACCACGAGGAAATCCGCCTTTGAGCCGACGGCGATCCGCCCGATATCATCACGGCCGAGCGCTCTGGCGCCTGCGATGGTCGCGGCTTCCAGGATGTCACCGGTCGCGACGTCGAAGACGGACTTGCCGGCGAGCCGTGCGCAGATCATCGCCTGGCGCATTTCTTCGAGCATGTTGAAGGGATAGCTGTCCGTTCCGAGCGCGACATTGACGCCGGCGCGACGGTAGCGGCCGACCGATTCCAGCGCCATGCCGCTGCGCGAGAAGGTGACCGGGCAATGGGCAACGGTCGTCTTGCGGTCGGCCAACAGTCGCAGATCGACCTCCGTGCGTTGCCGGGTCCAGGAATGGCTGTCGACGAAGATGCAATGGCCGAGGATCAGGTCTTTTCCGAGCAGGCCGAGACTCTCGAGATACTGCACGGCGGTCAACCCGTGGCGACGCAGCAGTTCCTCGTGCTCGGCCATGGTCTGGGCGGCATGGATGGTGACCGGAATGCCGCGCTTGCGCGCGGCCGTCACGGCATCCTGCAGCAGTTCCGGCGAGCAGGTCTCGATCTGCGATGGCGCCACGACGCCGCCAAGGCGACCGGAAGGGTGCGCAGCCGCCGCGTCGACGACCTCCAGCGCCCGCGCAAAGGCTTCCCGACCGCGCGCCTTGTGCCAGCGGAAATCGAGGCGGTGGCTGTCTTCGACATACCATTGCGCCTGGCGAAAGCCGGGCGCGACGAAGGCACGTGCGCCGCTTCGGGCGAGCGTCGGCAGCCAGCTTTCATGCGGGCCCGCGATATCGAGCAGCGTCGTGACGCCGCTGCGCATCAGATCGCCGACCATGACCGTCAGCGACGCCTCGATCGCGTCGTCGTCGATCTCCAGAAGGTTGGAATATTCGTAGAGCGCATTGCCCCAAAGAGCGGCCGTGCCCATGTCCTCGAAAATGCCCTTGGAGATCGGCTCTTCGCCGGAATGGCAATGGACGTTGACGAAGCCCGGCATGATCATCCGGTCGCGTCCGGAACTTTCACTGTCGAATGGCCCGTCGTAGTGACCGCCAACATGGACGAAGCCCTTGTCGTCATAGGCGATGTCGGCGTCGCGCAGATAGACGTGACCATCCCGCTCGCGATCGAAGGCGACGAGCGTGTGCACATTGCGGATGACGTGGATCTCTTTAGTCATGCGTGGTCCTGAAATATTGCTCGAGGAAACGGCTGTAAGCTCCCATGAGAGCGCTGAAAACGAAGTAGATGACGGCAGCGAAGACATAGCCTTCCAGTACCGCGATACCCTGCCATTGCGGATCGCGCATGGCGGTACGCACGGTATCCAGGAAGTCGAGCAGGCCGACGATGGTCACGAGCGTCGTATCCTGGAAGAACCCGATGAAGAGGCTGACGAGCGGCGGGATGACCTTCTTCAACGCCTGCGGCAGCACGATCTTCCGCATGATCTGCCAGTAGTGCAGGCCAAGCGAATGGCCGGCCTCCACCTGCCCCTTGGGAACCGCCTGCAAGCCGCCACGGACGATCTCGGCAATATAGGCGGCGGCAAAGAGGATGATCGCCACCTGTGCGCGAATGAGCTTATCGACGGTGATGCCGTCTGGCATGAACAGAGGCAGCATGACCGTTGCCATGAACAGGATGCTGATCAGCGGCACGCCGCGCACGATCTCGATGAAGCTGACCCCCAGGATGCGGATTGCCGGAAGGCTGGACGCGCGGGCGAGCGCAAGCGCAATCCCGAGCGGCAGCGCGAAGGCAAGGCCGATGAAGGAAAGCATGAAGGAGAGCGGGAGACCGCCCCATTGCGCCGTCGGGACGACGGTCAGACCGAAGAACCCGCCTGCCATCAGCACATAGAGCGTCGGCAGGAAGATTGCGATCCAGGCGATGAACAGCGTCCGTCCCCAGACCTTCGGAACCATCGAGACGAGGCAGGCGCCGAGAAACAGGAGCATCGCCGTGAGTGGCCGCCATTGCTCCTCGAACGGATAGAAACCGAAGAAGATGTAGCGCATCTTCGCTGAGAGGAACGGCCAGCAGGCGCCACTCGTCGCCTTGCATTCCGCCGGCGTGCCGGAAAAGGTCGCGTCGATGAACAGCCAGCCGATTGCGAGCTTGGCAAGTGCGAAGATCGTTCCGAGGCAAAGGATGGTGATCAGCGCATTGCCTGGCGTTCCGAAATAGGCGCCGAGCCAGCGACCTTTCGGCACCGGCGGCACTTCACGATGGGCCGTGAGCGTCGAGCCGCTGATGAGGGTATCGATCTGTGTCATGGCTCAGCGCTCCCTCAGCGCGACCTTGGCGTTGTACCAGTTCATCACCAGCGAGATGAGGATCGACAGTCCGAGATAGACGCCCATGAAAATGGCAATGGATTCAATCGCCTGCCCGGTCTGGTTCATAATCGTGTTCGAGACCATCACCAGATCCGGATAGCCGATGGCGATCGCGAGCGAGCTGTTCTTGAAGACGGTCAGATAGGTGTTGGTGAGCGGCGGAATGATGATCCTGAGCGCCTGCGGCAGGATCACCAGTTTCAGGGTGCGCGCGCGTGAAAGGCCAAGCGCTGTCGCAGCCTCCCACTGCCCCTTGCTGACCGCCTGGATGCCGGCTCGCACGATCTCCGCAACGTTGGCCGACACGCTGAGCGTCAGCCCGAGCAGAAGCGCCACGAACTCCGGACGCAGGTGATAACCACCGCTCAAACGAAACCGGCCGAGCACGGGCACGTCCCAGGCAACGGAAATGTTGGCGATCAGCAGCGCCGCCGCGATCGGCAGAAAGAACGCCAGCGTGGCGATCGCGGCCACCGGCATATCCTTTCCGGTGACGACGCGCCTGCGGCCGATGATCCGCGCGGCGAAAGTGGCCGCGGCGACAGCGACGATGAGAGCCGTGACCAGTGCCGCAAATCCGCTTTCCCAGTGCAGCGCGGGCATGACCAGGCCGCTGTTCGACAGGAACACCCCCGGGAGCATCTCTATCGCCTGCTTGACCGGTGGAAACGCGGAGATGATCAGCGAATACCAGAGCAGCAGGTAGAGCAGCAGCGGCACGTTGCGGAGCGCTTCCACATAGGCAAGCATCAGCCGCGACAGCACGGGGTTGTGCGACAACCGCCCAATGCCGACCAGCAGGCCGAGGATCGTGCCAAGCAATGCAGCGAGCAGCGAGACTTTGACGGTGTTGGCAATGCCAACGAGGATTGCACGGCCGATCGTATCGGTCGGCTCGTAGGTGATCGCGGTCTCCGTGATGACGAAGCCGGCCTGGCGGGCCAGGAAGCCGAAGCCGGTCGCGATATCCTGCTTGGCAAGATTGGCGCTCGCGGTGCTGAACATCACCCAGGCGATGAGCAAGACGATGCCGACGGCGATCGCTTGATAGAGATAGGCGCGAATGCGCGCGTCATAAAACAGGGGCATCGGGCACCCGTCCCTTAGGCAGGACCAACAGCACCGCGGATCTCATCTGGGCGCAGAGGTCGCTTTGGCACATTGAACGTCCGCGGTTCTTCCACAAATCGGCGGCGGTCCAGGGAAACATGCAGCAGGAAGCTGGGCCCGCGCCGAGACGCAGGCCCGTCAATCCTCAACGGAACGGCGGTGCGTAGAGCAGACCACCCTCGCTCCAGCGGGTGTTCGGGCCGCGCGTCAGGCCGAGAGCGGTCTTGGTGCCGAGGTTACGCTCGAACACTTCACCGTAGTTTCCGACACCCTTGATGATGTTGTAGCCCCACTTGTTGTCGAGGTTCAGCATCTTGCCGAGTTCTTCGTTGACGCCGAGCATGCGCTGGATCTCCGGATCCTCGCTCTTGGCCATCTCGTCGACATTGGCCTGGGTGATGCCGCGCTCCTCGGCTGCCATCAGCATCCAGGCCGACCAGGACACGATGTCACGCCAGTTGGAATCGTTCTGGCGAACGGCGGGCGCCAGCGGCTCCTTGGAGATGGTTTCCGGCAGAACGACGTAATCGTCCGGGTTGTTGGCGACGGCGCGGATCGAAGCGAGATCCGAACGGTCGGAAGAGATCGCTTCGCAACGGCCGGAGAAAAAGGCGTTGCGGTTTTCGTCCGGGTTTTCGAAGACGACCAGTTCGAACTTGCCGCCGATCGAGCGGAAGAAGTCGCTGAGATTCTGGGCGGTCGTGGTGCCCGGCAGCGTGCAGATCGCCGCGTCCGTCAGCTCCTTGGCGCTGTTGACGCCGAGCGACTTCGCCACCATCAGCCCCTGGCCGTCGTAGAAGACGGTCGGCCCGAAGTCGAGGCCAAGCGAGACTTCGCGCGAGAAGGTAAGGGTCGTCTGGCGCGACAGCATGTCGATTTCGCCGGACTGCAGCGCCTGGAAGCGCGTGTTGATGTTCGTCAGAACGAAGTCGACCTTTTCCGGGTCACCGAAAACGGCGGCGGCGACAGCGCGACAGACGTCGACGTCGAAGCCCTGCATGTGGCCCTTCGCATCCGCGGTGGCAAAGCCCGGTGTGCTCATCGAGACGCCGCAGATCAGCTTGCCGCGCGCCTTGACCGTTTCGAGCGTCGTCGCCGCATTCGCAGACGTCGCGGCCACCAGCCCGACGGCGATGCCCGCAACGGTCGCGCAAAGCTGTAGGATCCTGTTTTTCATGAATTCCCTCCCTTTGGTTTTTCCTCGTCCTGACCGGCCCAAGTCGTGCGGTCCTCATCGCACGCCTCCTCCCTGACCGATCGACTCCGGCCCGCAATTGCCGGGGTCATCAGTTGCATACGATAGCAGAATACAAACATCAACATGATTGTATACAATATTGACGACGAAATATTCGGGCGCTATCGAGTCGAACGTTTGGAACAAGCAGCCCTTCAGCATGTCCTACTGAACCGGGCGACCGACTCAGGACCAGGTCTATTCGATCGCCAATCTATCTAAGGCAGAATGGAACGACACGCGCTTCGTCCGCGAGGATTTCGACAAGCTGATCCTCACGGCCCGCGGCGAACCCGACACCGCCAAACGCAAGGCGCTGCCGATGTTCAACAACTACATCGACGCGACGAGCGACAAGGTCGGCGGCCGGATGGATGATCCGAACGGCGAACTGATGGGTGGCCACGCGCTGACGAAATGCTGGCTCAACGCTTAGATCACGATGGTTTTGGGAGAATCGACGCAAAACCATAAAGGTGATCGATTCTCATAAGTGAGAGCGGGATGCGGGCGGAAAAACGCAAAACACTTTCCTCATCCCGCTCTTAACCGATGAGACCGAAGCCGAAGGTCGGCGTCGACCTCGGCTTCTTTGTAAGCATTCAGAGCGTCCGGCGGAGTGACAGCATGCCGTCACTAGCAAGCTCCACTTCGATGTCATGGTAGCGGGCAAGCGTCATGTGCGGGGTGTCGGCGGCGGCCTCATGGGCTCCGGTGATGACGACGACGTCGGCGCCGGCCGCAAGGCCTGCCAGGATACCGGCAGGTGCGTCTTCGAATACCAGGCAATCCTCCGGCCGGACGCCCAAACGTTCGGCAGCCATTCGATAGCCCTGCGGATCGGGTTTGCCGGCCGAAACATCTTCACCGGTTATCATCAGTTGCGGCGTCGGGATGCCGGCGGCCGCGAGACGGCGTACCGCCAGGTCGAGCGGCGCTGAGGTCACGATCGCCCATTTCTCCGGCGGTAGGGAATTCAGGAAGGCGACGGCGCCAGGGATCTCGATGATGCCCTCGACATCGGCGATCTCGGCAAGCGCCAGGTCGTAGGCTTCCTTTTCCGGATCGATATCGGGCAGTTGCAAGCTACGGATCGTATCGACAGCGCGCACGCCGTGCACTGTCTTCATCATTTCGACCGGATCGAGACCGTTGCGCACGGCCCAGGCGCCCCACACGCGCTCGACCACGGCCATGGAGTTCAGCAAGGTGCCATCCATATCGAACAATAGGGCAGCAAAATTCTTCGTGAAAACGGATGAAGGCGCGGCGTCCAAGGCAATCCCCTGAGATGGTGAAACGGGCGGCAGCAACATCGCCCCGTGGAGAAGGCACACCTACTACCGGACAGTCAGACGCACAATGCCATTTGCGCCTGTACTGCCAGTAGCGTCGCTCAGCTCGCGGCCTGGACTCGTGTCGTCATGAGGAAATCGATCGGGCCACCGGGTTGATCGTCATCGAAGACGGCACAGGACAGGACGCCGCTGAAGACCGCGCCGGAGTCGACGTTGGTCCTGTTTCCGATGGTACGGGGATTGGCCGTACTGGGCGTGTGCCCATGACAGAGATGCTTCCCCCAATAGTCGCCGGAATAGTCCTCCGGTTGCCTGATCCAGAGAAAGATCTCGTCGCCCTGCCGCTCCAGCGGCAGTGTCTCATCGACACCCGCGTGCACGAAAATGCGGTGTCGTTCGACTAGGATCGTTGGAAGTTCCTTCATCCACTTCAGATGCCGACCGGGAATGACACCGTTGTAGGAGACCAGCGTCTCCTGGCCACCATTGACGAGCCACCAATCAACGTCGTACTCGCCGCTGCTGGCGCCCCACAGCATGTCTTCATGGTTGCCCTTGATTGTCAGCCAGGTCCAACCGGGCTTGGACGGGCCGGCCATGACCAATTCGACGACACTGCGACTGTCCGGCCCCCGGTCGATCAAGTCGCCAAGAAAGATGACCCTGCCCCCCGGCGCATAGGCTTCAATCTCGCGCAAGAGCACACGCAACTGTTCGAGGCAACCATGAATGTCGCCGATCGCGAAGGTGAGTTGCCGGGCGGCCATGCGTCTACTCTCCACACATATTCCATACCCTCGGACCGGGTTGATCCCAGGGAAAATATCAATAAATCAAAACACTATATCAAGTCTTTCGTCGAAACGTATGCGCGCGATATCGATCGAAACAACCGACTCGCGTCAAAGTGCCCGACAATTTTGCCGATAGTCCGCCGAGGTGGCCGAAACTGGGCGGAGGTACGCTTTCGAACGATATCGCCAAAGCCACGGCTGCCACCCTGATGCGGACGGCGGCATCGCCGCTGGGCCCTCAGCGGCGGGAATTGCCCTTTGCGATCGTCGAGGTAGCGATCGAAACCGGATCGCTCGCCGGAAATGTATCTTCAAGCCCCTCGTCGAGCTGTTCTTCCATCGCATCCCGATCGTGCGCATGACGGGCATTCAGCAGCGGACCTCGAAGCGAACCCGTCGGGGCGCCCGCGGCCTGCAACGCTTCATCTGCGTCGAGCGCCGTCTTGAGGATTTCCTTTGCCTTTGCAACGGCGTTGAGCCGGTTCAACGAGCCGGCGCTATCCTGCGGGCACATCACGGTCACCACTTCCCCGCCATCGCCGACGAACTCGACGCTAAATCCGGTCCGACCGGCCCGTTCCGGGGAAACCTGTATACCGACGACGCGCATCTAATCCTCCTGCAAGCGGATTGGCGCCTCTATCCGCCGGACTGGCATAGCAAAAGGGTCGCCGACCGTCCGTGCGGAGTCGAGGACATGTATGCAAGGAAGCGTCGAAACGCGCTTTTGTTCCGAGAGCCCGAAAAAAAGCGACACGCGACCGGGTTTGTGGTCAGATCAGAGTGCGCCCGGCAAGGCGACGGGGCCCGTTGTACCGGCCGGCAGGTCCTTGGCCGTATCGGCAGACTGGAAAGCCGGGTTGCCGGCAGGCGGCTTCCTCGTGCAGTTTGCGAAAGCATCGAGGTCGCGTTTGTAGACCTTGGTCTCGACATCCATCATGCCGAGCACGGTGTGGAAGAGATTGTCGTGCGACTTCGGCTGCGCCGTGTCCTTGGCGAGACAGGCGGTATCGACACCCATGGACGCCTGATAAGGTTTCGAGAACCAGGCGACGAACGGCACCTGCGTCTGCTCGCGCGGGGCGATCGCATAGGGCGCACCATGCAGATAGATGCCGTCCTCGCCGAGCGACTCGCCGTGGTCGGACATGTAAATCATCGCCCCGGCGACGCGGTCCTGATGCTTCTCCAGAAGGCGGGCGACACTCCCCAGCACGTAGTCGGTGTACAGGATCGTGTTGTCGTAGGCATTGGTGATCTCGGCGACCGAGCACTTCATCAGTTCCGGCGTGCGGCAATCCGGGGTGAACCGACGGAACCTCTCGGGGTAGCGCAGATAATAGGACGGACCGTGGCTACCGAGTTGGTGCAGCACGATCACGCTGTTCGAGGTCGTCGCCTGGAGCTTCTTGTCGAGTTCGCCGAGGAAGATCTCATCCAGGCATTCCCCGTTCTTGCACAGGGGACTGTTCTTCTGGTTGGTCATGCTGGCGAAGCTGATGAGGTCGGCGATACCCTTGCTGCCCGTGTTGTTGTCCCACCAGGTGGTCGAGACGCCCGCACGCGTCAGCACGTTCATAAGATTTTCCGTCGACCGCGCCTTCCAGTCGCTATACTCCTTGCGCGGGTAGACGGAAAACATGCAGGGCAGCGAAATCGCCGTCGCCGTGCCGCAGCTCGTCGTGTCGGTGTAGTTGACGACACCAAGCGCCTTCAGTTCCGGATTGGTCTCGCGCGCGTAACCATTCAATGAAAAATTCATTGCGCGTGCGGTCTCGCCCGCAACAACCACAACGACCACAGGCTTACCGGCGGCTGCGATCCGCGAACCCTGATGCGCATCGGTACCGAGCGGCTGTACGACGATATTGCGCGCCGTGTAGGTCGAAGCGGCATATCGTACGGCCGCCGACACCGGCCCGGTCGGATTGAACCGCTTCATCAGGTCTTTATGTTCGCGGATCACGTAGGCGACATTCGCGAAATTTGCATAGACCAGCCCCCCGCTGACGAGGAGGCAGGGGATGATCACAGCGAGATTGACCGCGGCATTGGCGAGAAAGCGGCGGCGGCGGACCTTGACCCAGGCGACGAGAAGCGAGGGAAGCACGCCGAAGAGCAGCAGATGCATCGCCAGGCTGCCTGTCAGCAGGTGACCGGCTTCCGCCTGCGTGGTCACGGCCGCATTGCCGATCATGTCCTTGTCGATGATGACGCCAAAGGAATCGATGAAATAGGAGGCCGACGCCGACACCATGATGGAGAAGATCAGCACCGGCTTCATCACATATTTGACGGAGGCAGTCGTCAGCGCCGCAAAGGTCAGCAGGCAGAGGGCGGCGCTGAAGGACAGCAGCGCCACGGCGGAATCGTTGAAATAGGCGACCGCGTGCGTCCAGAAGGATTTGTTGGTAACGAGAAGCAGATAGGCGCTGACGAGCGCGGTGAGAGCGATGCTGCCGATCTCTGGCCGGCGAATTCTTGAAAGTGTCAAAGCGGGTCTCCAGCCGCGACTGCACGGACATCAGAGATGGTCGACACAGGCGCGGGCATTTCGTCGAAGCGGAGACCGCAATAACGGCCACCTGTTCAGTTGCAGCCTCCCCCTCACCTGTCGAGATACGACGGACAAGCTGTCCAAACCCCGTCAAGACCGCTCATTGCCCGCTTCATGCACGCGCCGGCGGGAATTGCGACCGGGAGTTGGCAGTCCAGGCGAAAGCCCATATGGTCGACAGCGGCCTCCGTAATATCGAGACGAATCAATGCGCCTGCTCCTGGTTGAAGACAGTCCGCGACTGGTAGAACTGGTCGGAGAAACCATGCGGGACGCTGGCTGGAGGCTTGATGCCGTTTCAACCGTTGCGGACGCTGAGACGGCAATTGCCGGGCGGGAGCATGATCTCGTGCTCCTCGATCTCGGCCTGCCCGACGGCGACGGCTTGTCCCTGCTTCGTCGGCTCCGACATGACTATCCCGGACTGCCTGTCCTGATCATCACCGCCAAGGGATCCGTCGACGAGCGCATCGCCGGGCTCGATGCCGGAGCTGACGACTATCTGGTAAAACCGTTTCACCATCGGGAGCTTCTCTCCCGTTGCCGCGCGATGCTGAGGCGCAACCCGCAGGCCGTCCAGCCGGTGCTGGAGGCAGGCGCGCTGCGCTATGACCCGGCAACCGCAGACCTCATCTGTAACGGCATCGTCGTGCCGTTGCCGCCGCGCGAACGATCGCTGATGGAAATCCTGATGCGGGAGGTCGGGCGCGTAGTGCCGAAGCGAAAACTCGAATCGGCGCTTTCGCAGTACGGTCAGGAAGTCACGCCTAACGCGCTCGAGCTCGCCGTATCGCGTGTGCGCAAGCGCCTGCAACCGCTTGACACCGGCGTACAGATCGAGACCGTGCGCGGCATCGGCTATCTGCTCAGGCGCGCCTCATGAAAACCCGCAACCCGTCGCTGATCGGCATCGTCGCCCGCCGCATCATCGCCTTCTCTCTGGTGGCCATGGCGATTCAGATCGGCGTCGTCTTTGCCGACTATTGGTTCGACGACGACAAGCTGAGCGTCCTCATGCTCCAGCAGGAAACCGAAAACCTGGCGGCCTACATCCACGTCCGCGACGGCGTCGTGAGCTACGAGCCCAATCACGAGATGCGCGAGCGTTATCAGGACCGCCATGGCGACGATGGCTCGATCTTTCTGCACATCCGCACGGCCTCCGGCGTGATCGTCTACTCGAACTGCACGAGCGAATGCGCCCGACATTTCCTGCCGGTCAGCATGGATGCACCACAGTTCTGGAAGCGCCTGATCGCGCCCGGCAAACCCTTCAGCGTCGCCGGCGGCCAGACTTTCGAGCGGGGCGGCACCTCCGTGCTCATCGAGCTTGCGATCCTCAACGATCCGAACGGCTTCATGTACCGTGCGCTGCTGCACGAGATGGTCGACTCGATGATCGTGCCGATGACGCTGATGTTCTGTCTCGTCATCGGCGCGACGATCTGGTCGATCCGCAGCGCACTGAAGCCCGTCGCGATGGCCGCCAAGGCGGCCGATGCGCTGGACCCGCGCGACAGCAGCGCACGCCTGCCACTAACACGAATGCCGCAGGAGATTGCCCGCCTGGTCACCGCCGTCAACCGCATGCTCACGCGGGTGGCCGATCTCATCCAGTCGCAGAAGCTGTTTTCGTCCTCGATCGCCCACGAAATCCGCACGCCGGTGTCGATCGCCAAGATGGAGCTGAGCCGCATCAACGATCCGAGGGCTCGCAGCGCCGAAAGAGACCTCGACGCGCTGACCCACATTCTCGAGCAGCTCACCTCTCTGGCGCGGGCCGACGCAGTCGATCCCTCCGCCTACCAGCGCACCAGCCTGTCGCAGATCGGAGCCGCCGTTGCGGAGGCTATCGCACCGTTCGTCTTCGACCACGACAAATCGCTCGAGTTCGTCGACGAAGGCTCGCCACCGGTCACCGCGATCCCAGCGCTCGTCGAGAACATGCTGCGAAACCTGATCGAGAACGCGGTGAAACACAATCCGCCGGGCACTCGCATCGTGCTCACCTGCGGCCCCGGTCCGGTCGTCTCCGTCGAAGACAATGGCAAAGGGCTCGTCGATCTGCCCGAGCACCACGAAGACCTCGGCTACGTGAAGAGTTCCGGCCAGCTCGGCCTCGGCCTCAAGATTGTCCGGCGCATCAGCGAGTTGCACCAGGCGACGATTTCGGTCGATACGGCGCCGGAGCGCGGAACCAAGATCTCGATAGACTTTTCCGCCGCGGCCTGAGCCCCGCCACTTGGCCGATCTGGAAACATGGGCTCCTCCCCTCCTGGTCCTGCCCGTCTTTGGGCGCCATGTGCCCATTTGCGCTGATGCCAATGACTGCCACTTTGCGTTGCCACCTCGGTCCCGGCAACAACCGATCGTTCGCCTGTCGTCCGGCGCTACGAGCAAGCAGCTCCCGTTCAGTGTTTTAAAATTCATTCGATTGACTTAATCAATGGAATGATGTAATTTCGGGACATGATGAAAAACAAATCCACAACACAGACACCCAAGCAGGATCGCGGCGACGTCACGCGCGAGAAGCTTCTGACGAGTTCCATCGATGTCTTCGGACGTTACGGCTTCGACGGCGCCAGCACGCGCATGCTTGCGGAAACCGCCGGGGTGAACCTGCAGGCGATCCCCTATTATTTCGGCGGCAAGGAAGGCCTCTACATCGCTGCCGCAGAACACCTTGCGTCGATCATCGTCGGACATGTCGGTGAACTTAGAAACGTAATCCTCGGGCGCCTGGCCCGCCTCGACGGCGAAGGCAAGGCAATGTCGGCTGAGGAAGCCCGGGACCTGCTGACCCAGATGGCGCAACATATGGTCGCCATCTTCGTCAGCCGGCAGTCGGAAAGCTGGGCGCGCTTCATCATTCGCGAACAGATGGAACCGACCGAGGCGTTCGAGCGGGTCTACACCAATGTCATGGGTCCGATGATCGGCATGGCCGGCAGGCTGGTTGCAACAATCCTCGCCGAGCCGCCGCAATCCGAACATGTCCGGCTGAAGACCCTGTCCTTCGTCGGCAGTATCCTCGTTTTCCGCATGGCCCACGCGGCCATGCTCCGCCAGATGAACTGGCAGGCTGTCGGCCCCGACGAGCTCGACATTCTGCGTCGCCACGTAGAAGAACTCGTCGCGGCACTTGGCGGCCAGCAGGAGCGCCAGCCATGAACAAGCCAGCAATCGCTCTCCTATTGTTCGCAGGCGCCGCCGCCGGCGTGTGGTGGTTCGATGTACCGCGGCAGCTCGGCTGGGCCGCCACGGAACGAACCTCGGTGCTTTACGGCAATGTCGACATCCGCCAGGTCTCTCTCGGTTTCCGCGTCAATGGCCGCATTGCGAGCCTCGGCGTCGACGAAGGCGATGCGGTGAACCCCGGCGACGTTCTCGCCACCCTCGATGCCGTTCCGTTCGAGCAAGCAGTGGCGGCGGCAGAAGCCGAACTCGGCGCGCTCAAGGCCAATCTCGCAAAACTGAAGGCCGGCGCGCGACCTACCGAAATCGCCCAGGCGCGCGCCGTCCATGAGGAACGCCTGGCCGATCTGAAAAACGCCAACCTTGCCTTTGAGCGCGCCCGGCAGTTGCGGCCGAACGGCACCATCTCCCAGGCGAACCTCGACGAGGCGAGCGCCAACAGGGCCGCGGCCGCAGCGCGCGCCACGTCCGCCCGCGAGGCTCTGGCCCTGCTCGAAGAAGGAAGCCGGATCGAAGATATCGAGGCAGCTCAGGCACAGGTGCTTGCGGCCGAAGCCAAGCTCGAGAGTGCCCGAACATCGCTCGCCGACACGCGCCTTCTTGCGCCGAGCGCTGGTACGATCCTCTCGCGGGTACGCGAAGTCGGTGCGATCGTCGCGCCGTCCGACATGGTCTATGTCGTTTCGCTGAACGAGCCCGTCTGGGTCCGGGCCTACGTGACCGAGCCGGACCTCGGACGCGTGCATCCCGGCATGGCCGTCGAGGTCACATCGGACGGCGCCCCGGATCGCCCTTACAAGGCGACGGTCGGCTTCATCTCGCCGGTGGCCGAGTTCACGCCGAAGTCGGTGGAAACGCCGGAGCTCAGGACCGACCTCGTCTATCGCCTGCGTATCGTCGTCGACAAGCCTGGCCCGGATCTCAGGCAGGGCATGCCGGTGACCGTGCGCCTGCCGGAACAGGCTGGAGCCAAGCGATGAGCGCCAACGCACCCTTCGTCCGGATCGCGGATGTGGTCAAGCGCTTCGGCGAGGCTCCACCGGCGCTCGACCATATCAATGGCGAGATCCTCGGCGGGCAGATCACCGGACTCGTCGGCCCTGACGGTGCGGGAAAAACCACGCTGATCCGGCTGATGACCGGGCTGATGCTGCCGGACGAGGGAAAGGTCGAGGTGCTCGGTTTCGACACGGTCACGCATGCGGCCTACATCCAGGCGGCCATCGGCTACATGCCGCAACGTTTCGGCCTCTATGAGGATCTTTCCGTTCAGGAGAACCTGAACCTTTACGCTGACCTGCGCGGCCTGCCGCTCGCCGACCGTGCCTCGACCTTCAACGAACTGCTCGAATTCACCGATCTCAAGCGCTTTACCGCACGGCTTGCCGGCAAGCTTTCCGGCGGCATGAAACAGAAGCTCGGCCTTGCCTGCGCGCTTCTGCGCAAGCCGCGCCTGCTCCTCCTGGACGAGCCGGGCGTCGGCGTTGACCCGATCTCCCGCCGAGACCTCTGGAAGATGGTCGAAAACCTGACGGCCGAAGGCATCGGCGTCGTCTGGTCCACCGCCTATCTCGAAGAAGCCGAGGCCTGCGACAGCGTGCTCCTGCTCAATATGGGCGAGTTGCTGTTTTCCGGCAGCCCCTTAGAACTGACCGATCGCGTCGCCGACCGCGTCTTCAAGGTTTCCGGGATCACACATGGACGCCGCCAGAAGCTTGCGCGCTATCTCGACGAGGACGATGTCGTCGACGGCGTCATTCAGGGTGAAGCGATCCGCCTGGTCATGAAGCCGGCCGCCAAACCGCCAGTTCCGGACGAAGGTTCGTCAGCGCCTGGTGTGACCGTCACCGCGCCCCGCTTCGAGGATGCTTTCATCGATATGCTCGGCGGTGGGCCTGGCGGCCGCTCGCGGCTGGCGGAAACCCAGACACCCTTTGCAATGGAGAACAGCAAACCCGTCATCGAGGCACACGGCCTGACGAAACGCTTCGGCGATTTCACGGCGGCCGACGACATTACCTTCGATATTCCGCGCGGCCAGATCTTCGGGCTGCTCGGCCCGAACGGCGCCGGCAAGTCGACGACGTTCAAGATGCTCTGCGGGCTGCTGAAGCCGTCGGCTGGCGAGGGCCGCGTTGCCGGCTTCGACCTGCGCCGCGACGCGGCCGAGGCACGCAACCGGCTCGGCTACATGGCGCAGAAGTTCTCACTCTACGGCGACCTCAGCGTCGCCCAGAACCTCAGTTTCTTTGCCGGCGTCTACGGGCTATCCGGCGCACGCAAGCGCGAGCGCATCCAGTTGATGATCGAGATCTTCGCCTTCGACCGGCTGCTCGGCATGTCGGCCAAGGATCTGCCGCTGGGCCTCAAGCAGCGGCTGGCGCTGGCCTGCGCCGTGCTGCACGAGCCGGAAGCGCTGTTTCTCGATGAGCCGACGTCCGGCGTCGATCCGATCACCCGGCGCGAATTCTGGACCCACATCAACGGCCTGGTCGATAAGGGCGTGACGGTGCTCGTCACCACCCACTTCATGGACGAGGCCGAGTATTGCGACCGCATTTCGCTCATCTACCGCGGCCGGTCGATCGCGCTTGGCTCACCCGACGAATTGAAGGCGCAGGTCGCCAATGACAAGCTGCCGGACCCGACGATGGAGAATGCCTTCATCGCCCTGGTTCAGGGTTCGGAGGAAAAGGAGGCCGCATGAGCGCGCAATCCTCCAACGCCGAAAGCCGCACCGTCCGGGCCCGTCGCTTTGCCGCGCTGGTGCGCAAGGAAAGCTATCAGATCGTCCGCGACCCGAGCAGCATCCTGATCGCTTTCGTGTTGCCCATGATCCTCCTGTTTCTTTTCGGCTACGGCGTCTCGCTCGATACGACCCAGACCCGCATCGGCCTCGTCATCGAGGAGGAGGCACCCCTGACGCGCGATCTCGCCGCGGGTTTCCAGGCTTCACGCTATTTCAAGGTGACGGTCGGCCGCGACCGGCGCGAATTCGAAGAGGACCTTGTGCTCGGCCGCGTGCGCGGCATCGTCGTGATCCCTGCCGGCTTCACGGCGGATCATGCCGCCGGGCGCCACCCGGCGTTGCAGGTGCTCGTCGACGGCTCCGACCCCAATACCGCCAATTTCGTCCAAAACTACGCCCAGGCGACCCTTGCCAACTGGGAGCGCCAGCGCTTGAGCGACGGCGCCGGTCACCCACCGGCGATTTCGGCCGAGCAGCGCTTCTGGTTCAATCCGGAGCTGACCAGCCGGAATTTCCTTGTGCCCGGGTCGATCGCGATCGTGATGACACTCGTCGGCACGCTGCTCACTTCGCTCGTCGTTGCCCGTGAATGGGAGCGCGGCACGATGGAGGCGATGATGGCAACACCCGTATCGGCCGCCGAACTGCTGGCTGGAAAGCTGCTGCCCTATTTTATCCTCGGGCTCACGTCGATGACGCTTTGCGTGCTGCTCGCCGTCTTCCTCTTCGGCGTTCCCTTCCGCGGATCGATCGCGGCGCTCTATGCGCTCTCGGCAACCTTCCTGATGCCGGCGCTCGGCCAGGGCTTACTGATCTCGGCGGCGACGAAGAACCAGTTTCTCGCCTCACAGCTCGCGCTGATCTCCGCCTTCCTGCCGGCCTTCCTGCTCTCCGGCTTTCTCTTCGAGATCAATTCGATGCCGACGGTCATTCAATGGATCACCTTTATCGTGCCGGCCCGTTATCTGATACCGAGCCTGCAGACCGTGTTCCTTGCCGGCGACATCTGGCCAATGTTTACGCGCGCCATCGCCGTCATGCTCTTAATCGGCTGCGTCTTCTTCGCGCTCGCCGCCCGCAGCACCCGCAAGAGGATTGGCTGAGATGTGGTGGACAAGGCTCAAGGCGCTGATCGTCAAGGAATTGCTGGCGGTGCTGCGCGACCCCAAGGGGCGCACCGTGCTGATCGTCCCGCCGATCCTCCAGCTTCTGGTGTTTTCCTATGCCGCGACGCTGGAGGTGACGAATGTCGACGTCATGGTGCTGAACCGCGACAACGGCCACTGGAGTCAGGATCTCGTCCGCGAGATCGACGGCGCGCCGACTTTCCGCAGCATCCGCTTCACCAACAGTCCGGACGAGGTGCGCGTGGCGATAGACACCCAAAAGGTCATTGCCGCAATCGAAATCGGTCCTACCTTCTCGCGCGACATCGAGGCGAGCCGGCCCGCGGAGGTACAGGTCATTCTCGACGGGCGTCGCTCCAACGCCTCGCAGATTGTTTCCGGCTATCTCGGGCGCATCGTCGGAACGCTTGGAGCCGAGACGCCGGCCGGCAAGCGCATGGCGTCCGGCGCCATCACGGTCGTTGCGCGCAACTGGTTCAATCCGAACCTCACCTATCAATGGTTCATGGTGCCGAACCTCGTCGCCAGCATCGCGCTCTTGATCGGCCTGATCGTGACCGCGCTGTCGATCGCGCGCGAACGCGAGCTTGGTACTTTCGATCAGCTCATGGTCTCGCCGCTTCGAACCCACGAAATCCTGATCGGCAAACTGATCCCGCCGATGATGATCGGCCTGTTCCACATCACGATCTACATTCTGGCCGCCGTCTTCATTTTCGGCGTACCGCTGCGCGGCTCGCTGTTCCTGCTCTACGGCAGCGCGGTCTTCTACCTCGCTTCCGTCGTCGGTCTCGGCCTGTTCATCTCGGCGCTGTCGATGACGCAGCAGCAGGCGATCCTCGGCGCCTTCCTCTTCATGGTGCCGGCAATGTTGCTTTCCGGCTTCGCGACGCCGATCGAGAACATGCCCACGTGGCTGCAGCCGATCACCTATATCAACCCGCTGCGCTACTTCCTCGTCATTGTGAAGGGCGTATTCCTCAAGGACATACCGGCAGTCGAGGTGGCGCGACAGACGATCCCGCTGTTGCTGATCGCCATCGTCACCCTCTCGGCCGCCTCGTGGCTGTTTCGCCGCCGGCTGGAATAGCAATTCCGGCAAAGACGCGGTTTTGTGGCCGGAATTGCCTGAAGCGACGCTTTCGGCCGCAAATGCGCTACTCCTTCAGAAACTGTGCGATCGCGGTGATTTCGTTCTGGCGGATGTCGTGTCCGCCCGAGTGCCATTCGGTTTCGGTCGCCGCGCCCTGCCCCTGGAAGTAGTCCGCCAGGGCCTGCGTCAACGGGGCCGGGCAAATGGGATCACGTTCCCCGGCCGTGATCAGCACTCGGCGCCCCTTGAGGCCCGCATTGTCCTTTGGACGAAACGGGATCAGAGGATGCATGAGCGCCGCTTTGTCGAAGACACCCTCTTCGATCAGCACGTTGGCAAGAATGTTCGCGCCATTGGAATAGCCAAGGCCAATCACCGCCGAAGCCTGATGCTCCGCGGCAAGCGCCTTGACGAAAGCCGCCATCTTCTCGGTGGCACGTGCGAGGTCCGCCATGTCGTAGACGCCCTCGCCCGTGCGCTTGAAGAAGCGCGCAGCCCCATGTTCCGACACATCGCCCCGCGGCGAGACGATCGTCGCATCGGGCAAGAGCTCGGACGCGAAGGTGAAGAACTGGTTTTCGTCGCCACCGGTTCCGTGGAAAACGAAGAAGATCGGCTGACCGGGCTTGCCGGCCTTCAGTTTGTGGACATAGCCAAAGTCGACCATTTTTGTCTCCTGGTGCTATTCCGGCGAACTCCTGGCGAGCTCGCTATCGGAAGTGCCTTGTTTCAAAGAGTTAGATCCACTGTTTCGACGAAACTGTGAATGATCTGCCGAGCATTCCAATGCCGCAAAGGGCCCGCCGGCAGGGCGAGCCCTCGGTGTTGACTGCGCTAGTCGTCGATCTTCTGCAGATGGCTCTCCAGGATCGGGCGCAGGTGCTTATGCTGTTGCGGCAGCTTCAACGCCTCGCCGAGATGCGCAAGGTCCTCATCGCGATCAAAGCCGGGCTCGTTGGTGGCAATCTCGAACAGCACGCCGCCCGGCGTACGGAAGTAGATCGCCCAGAAATAATCGCGATCGATGACCGGGGTCACCTGGTAGCCGGTGTCCATCAGGGCCTTGCGCACTTCGAGCTGCTTCTCGCGGTTCTCGACGGCAAACGCGATATGGTGCACCGAACCGGCGCCCTGGGAAGCGCGACCGATATTCGGCATCGTCTCGAGGTCGATGACGCGGGCATCGTTGCCGCCGGGTACGATCAGCCGCGTGACACCGTCCTTGCGGTCGAGTTCTTCGTAGCCCATGAACTTCAGGAGCTCGGCCGTCGCGCCCTCGTCGTGAAGGCGCAGTGCTGCGGAATGGAACCCGCGGATTGCGTGATCCGCCGAGATGCCGCCTTCCGTCCACGGCGTGCGCTGGTCGTCCTTGACCTCGACGAGGGCGAAGCCGTCGCCATCGGGACCGGCAAAGTTCAGGCGCTTCTCGCCGAAGGTCTCTTCATCCTTGAGACCGGTGACGCCCAATGTCGTCAGGCGATCTTTCCAGAAGCCGAGGGAGCCCTGCGGCACCGAGAAAACAGTCGTCCCGACTTCGCCGGTGCCGGCCCGGCCGCGCGGCATTTGCGGGAACGGAAAGTAGGTCATGACCGTGCCGGGCGTGCCGACCTCGTCGCCGTAATAGAGGTGGTAGACATCGGGGGAATCGAAGTTGACCGTCTTCTTGACGCGGCGCAGGCCGAGCGACTTGGTGAAGAACAGATTGTTTTCGCGCGCATCGTCGGCCATCGAGGTGACGTGATGCAGACCCTTGATCTGATTGAGCATTGCCGTGATCCTTTCTCTCTGGCGCCGCCGGGCGCTCCGTTGCGTCATAGATGCGCTCTTCCAGCCCGCAGCGAAAGCCGGCCGCGGCCAAACGCATTGTCAACGCTTCATTGACGACGCTGATTACTCGTCAACAAGCGCCGACCTGGCAGCGCCTACGCTTGTGACGCGTTGCGCCGATGCTTAAGATCACCACGCGGCAAGTGGTCGTAAGCACGTGAGGAGGCGGGCGGACATTCCGTGAAATATCGCTTGGTCTCTGGATTGTTGCTGTTGCCGTTGCTTGCGGCGATATTGGCCTGGAAAGGCTATGCGGTCGCGACCGACAGCTATCTGCGCGAGGCGACCGCTCAGGCAAACACCGCTCTCAGGCTCGCCGTCACGGCACTCGACGGCCATCTCAATCGTTATCAGGCATTGCCTGCCCTGATCGCCGATCATGAGGATGTCCAGGAACTCGTTACCCGCCCGCGCGACCGGCGACTGCGGGAGGCGGTGAACGCCTACCTCAAAGACATCAACGGCCTGCTCCAATCCTCTGATATCTATGTGATCATGCCGGACGGCGATACGATCGCGGCCAGCAATTATGACGGGCCGACGAGCTTCGTCGGCCAGAATTTCAGCTACCGCCCCTATTTCCAGCAAGCGCTTCGCGGACAGCAGTCGCGGTTCTATGCGCTTGGCACCACGTCACTGAAGCGCGGCTACTATTTCGGCTCGCCAATCCAGATCGGCGACGAAATCCGCGGCGTTATCGTCTTCAAGGTCGATGTCGAAAGCATCGAGGCTTCCTGGCAAGGCGGCGAATACAGGATCTTCGTTTCCGATCCCGAAGGCATCATCTTCATGTCCGGCGACCCGGGCTGGCTCTATTCCTCCATCCTGCCGCTGACAACGGAACGCCTTGGACGCACCGAAGCCTCGAGGCGGTACGCCGACGCCACCTTGCGCCCGCTCCCCATTGCGGAGAGCAGCTCGCTCGACCACCGCTTCATGAGCGTCTCCTCCGACGGTTCAAGCCGTGAGTATCTCGTGCTTTCGCAATATATGCCCGATGCCGATTGGACCGTGAACGTCCTGGTGGATACGGCCTCGGCCTATACGCAAGCGCGCACGACAGTCGCAGCCGCGCTTCTGTTGATCTGCCTGGCCGGCCTCGGCGTGGCCATTGTCTTGCAACGGCGTGCCCGCCTCAACGAACGCATCTCGATGCAGGCGGAAGCGCAGGTGGAACTTGAACGCCGTGTCGACGAACGGACCGCCGACCTTGCGCGCGTCAATGCCCAGATCGAGGAGGAGATCGCCGAGCGCCGACTGACGGAACAGCAGTTGCGCCGGACACAGGCCGATCTGATCCAGGCAGGCAAGCTGGCGGGCCTCGGGCAAATGTCCGCGGCCCTCTCGCACGAATTCAACCAGCCGCTTGCCGCCGCCAAGACCTATGCCGATAGCGCCGCACTGCTGATCGAACGGGGCCGCTCCGACGAGGCGAGCGACAATATCCGGCGAATTTCCGCGCTTGTCGATCGCATGGCGGCAATCAGCAAGCACCTGCGCAACTTCGCCCGCAAACCGAACGAGAAGCTTGGACCGGTTCCGGTCGAGGAGGTGGTGCGCGATACGATGGAGATCGTATCGGTTCGGCTGAAGGCCGCAGCGGCAAGCATCGACATCGACCTCGGCGACGCACCGCTCGTCGTGCGCGCCGGGTCCGTCCGCCTGCAGCAGGTGCTTGTCAACATCATCTCCAATGCGGCCGATGCGGTCGAGGGGCTTGATGACCGGACCATCCGTCTTCGTGCCCGGCGGGAAGACGGCAAGGTGGTTCTGACGATCAGTGACCGAGGGCCGGGTATTCCCCCGGCGATTGCCGAGCGCATCTTCGATCCGTTCTTTTCCACCAAGGGCGTCGGCAAGGGGCTGGGCCTCGGCCTCTCGATTTCCTATAACATTATCAAGGATTTCGGCGGCAGCCTTGTCGCCACCAATCTTGCGGAGGGTGGCGCCGAGTTTCGCATCGAACTCGCCGTCGAAAACAACGATGCCCGGGAGGCTGCTGAGTAATGATCGAGAGCCGGATCCTGCTCGTCGATGACGAAGAGGATGTGCGCCATTCGAGCGCGCAAGCGCTGGAACTGGCGGGCTTTCGCGTCGAGACCTTTGCGGCAGCCGAACACGTTCTGGAATTCATCAGTTTCAGTTTTGCCGGTGTCGTCATCAGCGATATCCGCATGCCCGGCATGGATGGCATGACCCTCCTGCAGCGCATCCGCGAGATCGATGCCGAGGTGCCGGTCATCCTCGTCACCGGTCATGGCGACGTTCAGCTTGCCGTACGCGCGATGCGCGAAGGCGCCTATGATTTTGTCGAGAAACCCTTCGCAGCCCAGATGCTTGCTGGCACGATCCGCCGGGCGCTCGATTGGCGGACCCTGGTTCTCGAGAACCGGCGACTGAAGGCAGTGGCCGGCAAGCGCGACGACATCGAGCAGCGGCTTCCCGGCCGAAGCCAGGTCATGGTCGATCTGCGCTATCGTATCCGCGCAATCGGCGCCGCCGACGCCGACACACTGATCATCGGCGACACCGGCGTCGGCAAGGAAGTGCTCGCCCGCACGCTGCATGATCTCAGCGCCCGAGCCAACAACCCGTTCATCGCCATCAACTGTGCAGCGCTGCCGGAAAACCTGATCGAAAGCGAACTCTTCGGCCATGAGCCCGGAGCCTTCCCCGGTGCCATCAGACCGCGATACGGCAAGTTCGAGCATGGTCGCGGCGGCACGATCCTGCTCGACGAAATCGGCTCGATGCCCTTCGATCTGCAGGCGAAATTTCTGCGCGTACTGCAGGAACGCGTCATCACCCGGCTCGGATCGAACGAAGTCGTGCCGTTGGACGTGCGCTTCATCGCCACCAGCAAGGTCGATCTCGAAAGGGAAGTTGCCGCAGGGCGCTTCCGGGCGGACCTACTCTATCGCCTCAACGTCGCGACCCTTCGGGTTCCTTCGCTCGCTCAACGCCGCGCCGACATCCCGCTGCTCTTTCTGCAACTGATCAGGGAATCTGCGGCCCGTTACGGCCGAGACGAGGTGGAGGTCTCGCAAGCCATGCTGGCGGAAATGGCAGAACGCGACTGGCCGGGCAATGTGCGCGAACTGCGCAACGCCGCCGAGCGCCTGGTCCTCGGGCTCGATGCGGCGCCGCACGATGCGGCGAAGGAAGAAAGCGGGCGTCTTGCCGACAAGGTCGCCGCCTATGAAAAAAGCCTGATCGCCAGCGCCATTGCCGCCCATGGCGGTGCCCTGAAGCCGGTCTATGAATCGCTCGGCATCTCGCGCAAGACGCTCTACGAGAAGATGCAGAAGTTCGGGCTCGACAAGAAGCTTGTCGCCGCAGACTTTTCCCTCGACAGCGAGAGCTGACAGGTTCGTTCCTCAAATACAGAACAAAGACAGGGACGCGATCGCCCGCGTCCCTGTGAATGACAGCGCCCGAAGCCTCAGACGTTGAAGGCTGCGCCGATCAGCGTCTTGGTATAGGGCTGCTTCGGCGCCTCGAAGATCGCGTCCGTATGGCCCTCCTCGACGATCTTGCCGTTCTTCATGACGATCACGTAGTCCGACATCGCCTTCACGACAGAGAGATCGTGGCTGATGAAGATATAGGAGAGCCCGTGTTTGCGCTGCAGGTCACGCAGTAGCTCGATCACTTGCCCCTGCACCGAGCGGTCGAGCGCCGAGGTCGGTTCGTCGAGGATGACGACCTTCGGCTTCAGGATCATCGCGCGCGCAATGGCGATGCGCTGCCGCTGGCCGCCCGAGAACTCGTGCGGGTAGCGGTTGCGAGACGCGGGATCGAGCCCCACTTCCTTCAGTGCCTCGATCGCCCGACGGTCCCGGTCGGCACGGCTGAGCTCGGGCTCGTGCACATAAAGGCCTTCGGTGATGATCTCGCCGACGGTGCGACGCGGTGACAGCGAGCCGTAGGGATCCTGGAAGACGAGCTGCAGCGTGCGGCGCAGCGGCCGCATCTGCCCGCGGTCGAATCCGGAAATATCCGTGGTTCCGAAGCGGTAGTGACCGCTGCTCGGCAAAAGCCTGAGTAGCGCGCGTCCGAGCGTCGATTTGCCCGAGCCGGACTCGCCGACGACACCGATCGTCTGTCCTTCCTTCAGACGCAGGTTGACGCTGTCCACGGCGCGGAAGACAGACGTGCCGCCACGGAACAGGCCACCGCCGATCTGGTAATCGACGCAGACGTCGCGACCTTCGAGGATGATCGGTGCGCTGTCGGCTGGCGGGGCCTTGCGGCCGCTCGGCTCGGCGGCGAGCAGCATCTTCGTGTAGTCGGCCTGTGGCCTTTCGAAGATATCCGCCGTCTTGCCCTGTTCCACCACTTCGCCGCGGCGCATCACGGCAACGCGCTCGGCGAAGTGCTTGACGATGCCGAGGTCGTGCGTGATCAACACGATCGCCATGCCGAAACGCTTCTGCAGCGATTTCAGGAGGTCGAGGATCTGCGCCTGGATCGTCACGTCGAGCGCCGTGGTCGGTTCGTCCGCGATCAGCAGATCCGGCTCGTTGGCCAGCGCCATGGCGATCATCACGCGCTGACGCTGACCGCCCGAAAGCTCGTGCGGATAGCTGTCGATGCGGCGTCCCGGTTCCGGAATGCCGACGAGTTCGAGCAGTTCGAGAACGCGTTTGCGTGCCTGCCTGAACGTACCGCCGCGGTGGTGGACGATCGGCTCGGCGATCTGCCGGCCGATCGTATAGAGCGGGTCGAGCGAGGTCATTGGCTCCTGGAAGATCATGGTAATCTTCGACCCACGCACCTGATTCAGCGCCTTTGGCGGCAGGCCGACAAGCTCCTGACCGCGATAGCGCGCGGAACCATTGACCGTACCGTTATTGGCGAGCAGGCCCATGATGCCCATCATCGTCTGGCTTTTGCCGGAGCCGGACTCGCCGACGACCGCGAGCGTCTCGCCGCTGCGCACGTCGAGATCGATACCCTTCACCGCTTCGACCGTGCCGTCTGGCGTCGAAAAGTTCACCTTGAGGCCGCGCACGGCCAGGATCGTTTCCTTCATGTCTGCCATATCAGCGATCCTTCGGGTCGAGCGCGTCGCGCAGGCCGTCACCGACGAAGTTCAGCGAGAACAGCGTCACGACGAAGAAGATGGCCGGGAAGATCAGTAGCCAGGGCGCCGACTGGATGTTGTTGGCGCCTTCCGAGATCAGCGCTCCCCAGCTCGTCAGCGGCGCTTGAACGCCAAGGCCGAGGAAGGAGAGAAAGCTCTCGAGCAGGATCACCTTCGGCACGACGACGGTCACGAAGACGATGACCGGACCGATCGTGTTGGGGATGATATGCCGGCGGATGATCTGCCAGTCCGTGAGGCCGAGCGCCTGCGCAGCGCCGACGAATTCACGCCGCTTGAGCGCGAGTGTCTGGCCGCGCACGATACGGGCCATGTCGAGCCATTCCACCGCACCGATCACCAGGAAGATCAGGATGAACGAGCGGCCGAAGAAGACGACGAGAACGACGACGAGGAACACGAAGGGCAGAGAATAGAGAATCTCGACCAGTCGCATCATGACGTTGTCGACGCGGCCGCCGATATAACCCGATGTCGCGCCATAAACGACGCCGATGCCGAGCGAGACCAGGCTTGCGAGGAGACCGACGGCGATCGAGATCTGCCCGCCGAGCATGACACGCACCAGAAGGTCGCGGCCGTTGGAATCGGTGCCGAACGGGAAGTATTCACGGTCGACCTGACCGGTCACTTTCAGCGTCCGCCCATCGTCTTCGGTTGCGACCACTTGCGTGTCGCGGAATTCGTTGGCGCGGTCGAAGTAACGCGTTGCACGGGCGTCGATCGGCTGTTCGGAGGTGACGGTCGCGGTGAATGTTTGACCCTCGACGTTGAACTCCTTCAGCGTGACGCGAGCGCGGGTCGCTACACCTTCCATCACGTCCTGAAGCGTGGACGTATCGGGGCGCGGCTCGAGGCTCGGGCCGATCGACACGTAGGACGGAAAGACCTGATCGTAGGTGTGCGGGACGAACAGCGGCCCGAGGAACGAGAACAGTGCGATCAAGGCCAGCATGAAGCAGCCGGCCATGGCGGCGCGGTTGCGCCTAAAGCGCATGGCCGCGAGCTGGAAGAGGCTTCGCCCCTTCGTTTCCGGTGTCGCCACCGGTGTCTGGACGATATCAGTCATGGCGAACCCTCGGATCGAGCAGGCCGTAGAGAATGTCGACCAGGAGATTGAAGACGATGACGAAGATGGCGACGAGGATGACCGTGCCCATCACCAACGTGTAGTCGCGGTTGATGGCGCCGAGCACAAAGTAGCGGCCGACACCCGGAATGGTGAAGATCGTCTCGACGACCGCCGAACCGGTCAGAAGTGCTGCTGCGCAAGGCGCGAGATAGGAGACGACCGGCAGCATCGCACCGCGCATGGCGTGGGTCACGACAACGGTGCGTGACGGCAGGCCATAGGCCTTGGCGGTTCGAATATGGTCGGTATGCAGCGCCTCGATCATCGAGCCGCGCGTCAGGCGCGCGAAGACCGCGAGTTGCGGCAGCGCCAGTGCGATCATCGGCAGGATCAGGAAGCGCAGGGAACCGTCGCCCCAGCCGCCGGCCGGCAGCCATGCGAGCACAATCGCAAAGACGAGCGTCAGCACCGGGCCGACGACGAAGTTGGGCACGGTGACGCCGATCGTCGAAACCGACATGATCGCGAAATCGAGAACGCTGTTCTGCCTGAGTGCTGCAATGGTGCCGGCAGTCACGCCGCCGATGACCGCAAGCAGCAAGGCATAGAAACCCAGTTCCATCGAATAGGGCAGGCCCTTGCCGATCAGTTCGGCAACATTATTGTCCTTATAGATATAGCTCGGGCCGAAGTCGCCGGTCACTGCATTGCTGAGATAGTGAACGTATTGACGCCAAAGAGGCTGATCGAGCTGGTACGTCTTCATCAGGTTCGCCATCGTCTGTGGCGGAAGAGGACGCTCGAGGTTGAAGGGGCCACCGGGGGCGAACCGCATCAGGAAGAAAGAAATGGTGACGACGATAAACAAGGTCGGCACCGCACTCGCCAATCGGCGAAGGATGAAGGAAATCATGGACGTGCTCCGGAAACGACGCGCGGCGACAGGCCGCGCGTCGTTTCAGTTCGTTATTCGGCGACGCTCAGGAACCGGCTCAGGTGAGCGTTCGGACCATTGTCCTGCCAGCCCTTGACGCGGTCGGACACCATCCACAGGTCAGCCTGGGTCAGGAGCGGAGCGATCGGCTGTTCCTTCATCAGCAGGGCTTCCGCTTCATGCAGCAGCTTGGAGCGAGCTGCCGGATCCTGCTCCTCGTAGGACTTCTTCATCAACGCGTCGAATTCGGCGTTTTCGAAGTGGCCATAGTTGAAGGTCTTGTTGGAGCTGAGGCTCAGCGCCAGGAAGTTCTCGGCATCCGCATAGTCGGCAACCCAGCCAGCGCGGGCGACATTGAACTTGCCGCCTTCCTGCAGGTAGGCGTAGTGCGAAGACACGTCGAGGTTCACCAGCGACACCTTGGCGCCGAAGGTGTTCTTCCACATGTCGGCGACGGCGGTAGCAACACGCTCGTGGTTCGGGTTGGTGTTGTAGCGCAGCTCGATTTCGAGCGGCTTGCCACCTTCGCCGTAGCCGGCTTCCTTCATGAGCGCGATCGCCTTGTCTTCGCGGTCGAGCTGCGACAGCGTGCCGAACTCGGCCTTGGACGGCTCGCCGTAGCTTTCGATGCCCGGAGGGACCATCGAATAGGCGGGGAGCTGCGAGCCGGCGTAGATTTCCTTGGCGAGGAAGTCGCGGTCGACGGCCATCGACAGTGCCTGGCGAACGCGAACGTCGTTATACGGTGCCTGACGGGTATCGAAGGCATAGTAGTAGGTCGCAAGCGTCGGCGAAACGTGAACCTGGTCGCCATAGGACTTGCGCAGGCGCTCGATCTGGTCGGCAGAGAAGTTGTAGACGAGGTCCATTTCCTTGGCCTCGAAGCGACGGACGGAGGCGGCCTGGTCGTCGATCGGGTAGAAGATGACCTTGTCGAGCTTGACGTTTCCAGCGTCCCAATAGCTGGGGTTCTTTTCGACGGTCAGGCTGTCGTTCGGAACGTGGGCGGTGAGCTTGAACGCGCCGTTCGAAACCATGACGCCCGGCTTGACGAAGTCGGCGCCGTTCTTTTCGACGCTTGCCTTGCTGACCGGAAGCGCGGTCTGGTGCGCCAGCAGTTCCAAGAAGAACGGAGTCGGGCGCTCGAGCGTGATTTCGAGCGTCTTTTCATCGACCGCCTTCATGCCGAGCTGGTCGACCGGCAGTTCGCCCTTGTTGACCTTTTCGGCGTTCTTGATCGGGAAGAGAATGTTGGCATAGCCGGCTGCAGTCTTCGGGTCCTCGACGCGCCGGAAGGAGAAGACGAAGTCTTCAGCCGTCACCGACGAACCGTCGGACCACTTTGCGTCGGCGCGCAGCTTGAACGTATAGACGGTACCGTCGTCCGAGAGCTCCCACGTTTCCGCGACGCCGGGAACGACCTTGCCGGCGGCGTCATAGATCGTAAGGCCCTCGTAGAGATCCTTGAGGATGAACTCTTCGATGTTGATCGAGGTATGGGCCTGATCCAGGGTCTGCGGCTCACCGGCATTGCCGCGGTGCAGGACAGCTTCGGCGAGCGCCGGGCTTGCTCCGATGAGCAGCGAGCCGATCAGCGCGGCAGCGCTGAGGTTGAGTTTCAGTGAGGCCATTTTGTTTCTCTCCTTCCCCTTGTTTTGGGTTTGTTGATTGCAGGAGAGAAGGGCAAATCCGGCCCAAACGCAAGGCGGATTCTGCGACTGTTTGCATCTTTATCTATAGAACAGGAATATTCTTATCCTTTAGGTTGTATTTCGTTTGCGATTCTTTTCGTCGCCTTTGCGACGGGTGTATGACGCAAGCAAGGCAATTTTTGGAAATCTCCTGCAACGTTTTAGATCGAAATACTTCACCGCCACAGCGCGGTCAAAACCGGTCTCGAATTATCTGCCATGCAAAGTTTGTGAATTTTTGCGGCAGTTTACGTAATGTGCGCAAAGAATGGCGCCGTTTGCCGCAATCTTCTTGCGGCCCGTTCCCTTCCCGTCGACAGATCGTTTCTAACACCCACGCGACCGTCGTAGTGTGCAGTACGAAAACGACTCCCACAGGTTGCAATTGCGACTCCCGCCTCCCGCGCTTCACCGGCACCACCAGAGAGTGAAACCAGTTCACAGGAAGGGTGTTGCTTCCAGTCCACAGTAAAATCGATTGAAGCGACTTTCGACCTCTGGCAACCTGCCTTTTGCCCGGTTGTCAAACCACTTCGATCAACTATTGTGCGCCGGACTTCGGTGGGCGCGACCAATTCGCGTGCGCTGTCACGCCGCACGGAAATACCGGCCATCGCCTGCCTGCGATGATGTCCATGCGGCGCTTCAAGCCGGATTGTTTTTGTGGCGTACCGGGAAGGTTGCGCCAAGCACCAAGGGAGATAGCGAATGGCATTGATCACATTGCGGCAACTGCTCGACCATGCGGCGGAGAACGACTACGCGCTGCCGGCGTTCAATGTGAACAATCTCGAATACATTCAGGCCGTCATGCGCGCCGCCGATGCCACCGATTCCCCGGTGATCCTTCAGGCAAGCCGTGGCGCCCGTTCTTACGCGGGGGACGCGTTCCTGCGCCACCTGATCCTGGGTGCGGCGGAAGAATATCCGCATATCCCCGTCTGTCTGCACCTCGACCACGGCGACCAGCCGTCCACCTGCATCTCGGCGATCACCAACGGCTTCACCTCGGTCATGATGGACGGCTCGCTGGAAAAGGACGGCAAGACCGTCGCCAGCTATGAATACAACGTCGCAGTCACCGCAGAGGTGGTGAAGATCGCCCACGCTGCCGGCGTTTCGGTCGAAGGCGAACTCGGCTGCCTCGGCAACCTCGAAACCGGCGCGGGCGACAAGGAAGACGGCCACGGCTTCGAAGGCAAGCTGTCGCGCGAAGAGCTTCTGACCGACCCGGACCAGGCTCTCGACTTCGTCACCAAGACCGGCGTCGACGCTCTGGCCGTTGCGATCGGCACCAGCCACGGCGCCTACAAGTTCACCCGCGAGCCCGATGGCGACATCCTGTCGATCGAGACCATCGCCAAGATCAACAGGAAGCTGCCGAACACGCACCTCGTGATGCACGGTTCTTCGTCCGTGCCGAAGGATCTGCAGGACCTGTTCAACACCTATGGCGGCAAGATGAAGCCGACCTGGGGCGTTCCGGTCTCGGAAATCCAGAAGGCGATCCCGCTCGGCGTGCGCAAGGTCAACATCGACACCGACCTGCGCCTCGCCATGACCGGCACGATCCGCAAGAACTTCGCCGAGAACCCGGAGAACTTCGATCCGCGCAACTACCTGAAGCCGGCCACCGCACTGATGACAGAGGTCTGCATGGAGCGCTTCGAAGCCTTCCGCACCGCCGGCAAGGCATCGAAGATCCGCGCCCTGCGCCTGCCGGAAATGGCAAAGCGCTACGCGGCCGCCTGATTCCTGAGAACCCGCCCGCTTTCCGTTGAGACCACGGGAAGCGGGCGGCCCATTCCTACGAAAGACAAACCGGCGCGCGGCCCGTGACCGGACGGGCGCGCGCCGATTGCGTTTCGAGCATCGCAAGCTGGGAGCGGCCAAGCTACCGAAGATACGGCCGACAGGACCCTCAAGCCCGCCGCTCTTCCACGGTTTCGTGCTCATAAAGCTGGTCCATGGTCAGGCTGGCGACGTCGGCGAAAGGTGCCTGGCTTTTCACCTGACCGCCACCGAGGATGACGACCTCGTCGCAAAACGCGATCGTGCTGCGGTGATGGCTGATGACGATCGTCGTGCGACGTCCCGCTCTCGACTTCAGCGTCTCGACGATGGCCGCCTCTGATAAGCCGTCGACCGCGTTGGTGGCTTCGTCCAGGATCAGGATATCCGGATCGCGCACCAGGGCCCTTGCGAGTGCCACCCGCTGCCGCTGCCCCGCCGAGAGGCTGGCGCCTCGATAGCCGACGACGGTTTGATAGCCCTGCGGCAATCCTTCGATGAAGCCATGCGCTTCGGCCATCCTGGCCGCATGCTCCACTTCGACAATTGTGGTTTCTTCCCGGCCATAGGTGATGTTTTCCAGGATCGTCCCATCAACCAGTTCCAGATCCTGGCTCGCGAGCGCAATCCGGCTTCGCCATTGCACCGGGTCGATCCGGTTCAGCGGGACACCATCGACGAGAATGTTCCCCTCGTCCGGCTCAACGAAGCGGCATAGCAGATTGACGATCGTCGTCTTGCCGGCGCCGGACCGGCCAATGAGCGCCGTCGAACCACCGCCGCGGATTTCGAATGCTGCCGACTGCAGCACGACATCACGGGAACCCGAGTTCGGATAGCGGAAACTGACGTCGTCAAATCTCAGTTGCCGTCGCAAGCCGCGGAAGGGCTCCCTTCCCTCCGGCGGCCTTGGCTTGTCGGACGGATCCAGCAGCCAGCGCACCTCCTCCAGCGAACCGCTCCAGCCCTGGATCTGGCTCCAGGACATTTGCAGTGCACGCATATGCGGCTGCAAGCGATAGAGCAGGACCACGAAGGCGACGATGACGGGAAAGGTAACGCCGACGGACCAGGCGCCGACGACCACCGCCAGGAAGAGCGCGGAGTGGAGCGTCTCTGTCAGCGGCGGCAGCAGGCCTTGGCGGGCCTGTAGCGCGAACGCGGCGCGCCGAACGGCATCCGACGCCCCGTCGAACGCGACTTTTTCCCGTGCCTCCTGGCCGAATATCCGTATCAAGCGGCCGGCGTGAACCAGATGGAGCATGCGCGCCGCCAATTCGCCGTTGAAGGCGGTGACATCGCGGCTCGGGGCCTTAAGCGTTGCGGAGAGGACATAATGCAGGAGCTGGACCAGGACGAGGCCGAGCGCCACGAACAAGGTCATCTGCCAGGACAAAAGCAGAAGGAACGCGAGCAGGATGATGGCGGCCGAGCCATTTACCAACGCCGCAAGCACGGTTTGCACCGCATCGGAAGCCCGCCAGGACTCGTTTGAAATGATGTTGAGCAATCGCCCCGGATTCTCCTTCATCAAGAAGGGATAGCCAACCTTGAGGAGCTGAGACGACAGAGCGCCGCGAATCGAATGGCCCGCTTTGCCGTAAATGAAGGTCGCAAGCACCGTATTGGCGAAAGCCAGGACGTTCTTGAGAGAAATCAGGGCAAAGGCGGCAGCCGCGATGACGATCAGCCGTTGACGATCGTCCATGCCCGATCCAACTTGCTGGAAGAGAGCGGAGATGCCGCTCAACGCCGCCGGGTCCTGATTGCCGGCGATGATTCCCAGCATCGGAATGATGAGGCCGATGCCGACGCCCTCCAGCGCCGCACTGCAAAGGCCGAGGATCGTCACGACCGGAAGCAGACGCAACTGGCCACCCAATGCATCGCGCAACAGCTGCAAGCTCGGCACGAGGATACGGAACATGTTGGTGTCTCCTCAGCCCTGGAGTTGTTCTTTGGCCCGCTGCTCGACGTGGCCCGCCGTTCGTGCGGCTACGACGAGGCCGAGGAACTTGAGAGCGCCAAGCAGGTTCATCCAGGCAATCGGCCAGTGAGAGAGGTGCAACACGGGGTCAAACCGGGGGCCACCGAAGATTTCCGCGCAGGCAGACCGGAGGGTCCAACAGAAATGCCGCAGCAGCCATGGCGCGGTGCGGATGTGTTTCACGCAGAGTGCGCCGTTGCCGAAGCTATAGTTGCGATGAAGCGTCTCGATGGTCGTGCGGGCACGGCGGCCGTGGTGATGGAAGACGACCATGTCGGGGACATATTCGACCGGGATGCCGAGCCGATAGGCGCGCACCAGATAATCCGTGTCTTCGGCCGACCGCAGCGGGGCGCCGGCACCGAAACGTTCGTCGAAAGCACCGATCCGCAGCGCGACCTCCCGGTGCATCGTCATGTTGCAGCCCAGGATGAATCCACCCGGATGAACGTCACTGGTCAAACGTTCGCGTACGCTCGAGCGCTTGATCGTGAAGGGCAGGTCGCTGGCGTCTCCGAGTTCGACGCGGCCACCGCGGATGATGGCGGCTTCGCCACCTGCGTAGTGGCGCTCCAGGTCGCGCAGATAGGTCGCATCGACTTCGCAATCGTCGTCGATGAAGATCAAGATGCCGCCGCGGGCGCGTGCCATGGCGGCGTTGCGCGCAGCAGCGAGCCCCGGCCGTCTCTCGACCACGTGCGTGACAGGCAGCGGTGATGCGGTAATAATCCGAGCAATTCGCTCCGGCGTGTCATCGGTCGATCCGTTGTCAACGACAATCAATTCCCACCGGACGGCGGCATGGACACCACAAGCCGCCTCGATCGATCGGAGGCAGGTCTCGAGCGCCTCGGCGCGGTTGCGCGTGCAGACGATAAAGCTTGCGAAAGGCGCGTCGCGTAACGTGGGCGCCAACGCGGCCGACGTCTCCGCCACGCCGCTCCGCTCCATCGCATTCCACTTCAGGCCTTCGACGGTCATGCTAGTGCATCCCTTCGGCTGGGAGCACGCTCGCCGCCGGTACGGAACGCAGATATCGCGACAAAGCGTCCAGTCGGCTGGTGGCCGCCAGCGACAGGCGGCTGCACCACGGGGCACGGGCCCCCGTGATAAGGCCATATCGTTCCCGGCGACGAATGAGCCCCCATTTGTCCGTCTGCGTCAAAAACGCATGGGTGAGTTCCGGCCGCCGTTCGTCGCTGACGAGCTGATAGAGAAAATAGAAGAGATTCAACGCGCCCGCCTCGTAGCCCGCACGGGTTTGCGGAGGAAGCGCCGAGACCCTCTCTTCGAGTGAACGGATGCACCCGGCCGCTTGCTGGATCGTTTCGGGCGTCAGCGCAAGCCCGATGTCGTTCAAGACGCCGGGATTGTGACAAAGACCTTCGCGCTCGAGGTTTTCGGCAACGATCGCCAGATGCGTGCGGCGCATCTGGCGCTTGTGCGTATTCGTTACGCTGTTGCCGTGGATGCGGTAAGCGATCAGCGCCTCGTCGATCATCTTCGCGGGATAGCGTTCGGTGACACGCCGGAAGAGATCGAAATCCTCCGCATGCACATAATGTGCGTCGTAGCTCAGCATATCCTGCGGGATGACGTGCCTGTTGTAGACGACGGTCGAGTGGATGAAGATCGTGAAGAACTTCGACAATGCCCTGAGGCTTGCCGGCTGATAGATCGGATTGGGCGTGCCGCGGATGATGCGGTCGCCAAGGAGCGTGTCGATGCCCGTGCCGCAGAGTGCGAGCTCCGGCTGCTCAACGAACGACGACACCTGGCGCGACAGTCGCGACGGATAGGAAATGTCGTCGGCGTCCATCCGGGCGATGAGATCGCCCTTTGCCAGGGCGAGGCCCTCGTTCAAGGTTGCGATCAGCCCGCGATTTTCGCGCGAGACGATGGTGATACGACCGTCCGCTTGCTGATAGCGCCGCATGATTTCCAGCGAGCGATCGCGCGAACCGTCGTCGATGGCGATGATCTCGAGCCGCTTGTGGTCCTGCCTCAGGATGCTTTCGAGCGCCGCGCCGAGATAGGGCTCGGCATTGTAGACGGGCAACAGGACGGAAACCAACGGAACGGTCATGGGCAACCTCGAACGTTATTGCAGATCGGACGCCTGAAGCGTCTTTCCCCGGGCACCGGCACCCGGAAGGTAAACAGGGCGCAGCCCCTCGTCGGTTCGCCCGAGAAGCCAATCGTCGGCTTGCACGGTACTCATCGGGACGGCGCCGAAGCCACCGTTCGGGCGCACATAGGGGAAATGCCGTTTCAGGGCATTGAGCGGTTTTTCGAATGCGAACCAGGAAAGAGCAGCCACGATCAATGTAGCGGACCCGGCGACGAGCAAGCGCCCGGGCCCTTGCTCGGCAACGTTGATCGGTATCCACCCCTGCGCCTTGACGACCAGCGCAAGCACGACGGGATGAAACAGATAAACGCCATAGCTGACGCGCCCGAGCGCGGTCAGCGGCTGAAGTTCGAGCAGCCTGCCGCCCCGACCGCTGAAGCCGGTGGAAGCGCGCCCCACCAGCATCGCAAGCGGGATGAGCGGAAGGGCTTCGAGACCGATCCAGACGAGCCAATCAAGCACCGGCCCCATCGACGTCAATCGAACCCAAAGGAGCGCAAGGGATACGATGGAAAGCGGCAGCCAGCTGACCGTCATCCACCGCGGCCAAGACCTGGTCGCCGAACGGTGGGCGGCGAGGAGCGCTCCCGCCGCCAGAGCATCCATCGAGGCCGGAGGCAGCAGATCGCGCGCAAGCGACGGTTCTCCCGTTAACGGCCAATAGAAGCGGTAGGCCAGCGAAGCGGCGATGACTCCGATGCATAGCCGCCCAAGCAGATGGCGCGGCGTCAGCAGAACGAGCAACGGCCAGACGATGTAGAATTGCTCTTCAATGCTTAGGCTCCAGGTGTGACAGAGCACCCACGGCGTCCACGCGTCCCTCAGCGCATACCAGAAGTTCGAGAGGTAGAGCGCATGCCAGGCCCAGCCTTCCCTGGCGCCTTCCAGGTTGACCAGCCACAGGACACCCAGCATGGCGAAATAGGGTGGAAAGATCCGCAAGGCGCGACGCGCGTAGAAGGATTTGAGAGCCGTCGCCGGCTCGAACTGAGCGGCAGAACGGGCGTCGAGCAGGAGCCGCGTGATCAGAAAGCCGCTGAGAACGAAGAACAGCCGCACGCCGATGTGTCCCCAATGGGAATCGTCCGCGGCAAAAAAATGCGCGTACAGAACCATTGAAACGGCAGCGGCTCGCAACCCGTCCAATTGACGGTCGCGTATATTCGGCATTGAACATCCCCTCGGAGTTTCGACCCTTGCAGGCCTCGTTCCTTGTGGAGCCAACTCTCTGGTCAGCTACGATTTTTGCCGCGAGGTTGCCATTTGCTTCGAAAGAAGCGTGGAAGGTCTGATCGTCGCACTGTGCGTTGAAGGCGGCCCTTAAAAATCTAGGGTCGAATAGGGGCCAAACTTTGACCTCTGATCAGCAACGAGCCGTGGTGCCACCTGGATTGATGAGTATTGGGACGCCGACGAGTCCGGCCGTCGCCGCGCACCAATGTCGCAAACCTTTGTTTTGCTTCAGCTTCGCGGTTTAGAACGTCGGGGGCGTGTTGACCCAAAGCAACACGGTTTCGCCGTCGTGCCGGTTCGACCAGGCATGACGCCTCTTGCTTTCGAAGTAGAGCGAGTCCCCGACACCGAGGTCATAGAACTGGTCGCTGTCGAGAATGAATTCAACGCGGCCGGAGAGGACGTAGACGAATTCCTCGCCCTCATGCCGATAGGCGCCCTCGCTGGAAGCGCCCGGCTCCAGCACGAAGCGGTGGCAGTCCATCTGATTGCGGCCATCGGCCAGCAGTTGCACGGTGACGCCGGGCGTCGTCCGCGGCCAGGTCCGCCATTCGCCGGCCCGCACCACGGCGCGTGCATCCGCCTCCTCCTCACCGGAAAGGCTGGAAACGGTCGTTCCGAAATATTCGGCGATGTTATGAAGCACGGCCACCGAAACGCCCTGCGACGTGCGCTCCAAGGTCGAAAGCACCGATGCGGCGATGCCGATGTCGCCGGCCACCTGCTCCAGGGTCTTGCCGGCCGCATGCCTGAGGCTCCTGAGCTTGCGTCCCACCTGGTTGTCGGTGCCGTCACCGGTCGTCGTTCCGCTGTGGTCTTCCGCGGCACCTTCCGCTTCGAGCGCCTGGCGGATCGCCGCCGGATTGAGGCCGCGTTCCGCGCGAAACCAGGCGATGCGCTTCAACCGGGCAAGATCGCTCTCGGTATATTGCCGATGCCCCGTCGGCGAGCGCTCGGGCACGACAAGCCCTTGCGTCTCCCACAGCCTCAGCGTCGAAGCGGAAACCCCCGCCAGACGTGCTGCTTCGGCAACCTTGTAGCGCACCGCGCCCATTCTCCGTTTCCTTCACTAACCGTCGGCGCCTGCACGAATCCGTGCCGTGCCGAAGCGTCGGCAACCTTAGCCGCCGCGATCGAGATATGACAAGAACAGCGCATCAGCGCCCGTGTTCTCTCGATCACCAAATTTGATTTGCAATCGACAGTGAAAGGTGTACCACTTCCAGAATAAACTTGCAGAAAAAATGCAACATATTGACTCCAGACGTAACAGGAACGCGCCATGACCAGCCTTACCGACCGCAAGAATGCCGCCATTTCCCGTGGCGTCGGCATGACCACCCAGATTTATGCCGATCGCGCGGAAAACTCGGAAATCTGGGATAAGGAGGGCAATCGCTACATCGACTTCGCCTCCGGGATTGCCGTCGTCAACACGGGTCATCGTCACCCGAAGGTCGTCGAAGCGGTCAAAGCGCAGCTCGATCGCTTCACGCATACCTGCCATCAGGTCGTTCCCTACGAATCCTATGTACACCTCGCCGAGCGCCTGAACGCATTGACCCCCGGCAACTTCGCCAAGAAGACGATCTTCGTGACCACCGGTGCGGAGGCTGTCGAAAACGCCGTCAAGATCGCCCGCGCCTCGACCGGACGCCAGGCGGTCATCGCCTTTACCGGCGGCTTCCACGGCCGCACCTTCATGGGCATGGCGCTCACCGGCAAGGTCGTTCCCTACAAGGTCGGCTTCGGCGCGATGCCGGGCGACGTCTTCCACGCCCCCTTCCCGATCGAGCTGCACGGCATCACCGTCGAACAGTCGCTGGCGGCGCTGAAGAAGCTCTTCGCCGCCGACGTCGATCCGGGCCGCGTCGCCGCCATCATCCTGGAGCCGGTACAGGGCGAAGGCGGTTTCTACCCCGCTCCCACCGCCTTCATGAAGGCGCTGCGCGAGATCTGCGACCAGCACGGCATCCTGCTCATTGCCGACGAAGTCCAGACCGGCTTTGCGCGTACCGGCAAGATGTTCGCAATGGAACACCACGACGTCGCGCCCGATCTCATCACCATGGCGAAGAGCCTCGCCGGCGGCTTCCCGCTGGCCGCCGTCACTGGCCGCGCCGAGGTCATGGATGCGCCGGCCCCCGGCGGCCTTGGTGGCACCTATGGCGGCAATCCCCTCGGCATTGCAGCTGCGCATGCGGTGCTTGACGTCATCGCCGAGGAGAAGCTCTGCGAACGGGCCGAGCAACTCGGCGGCCGGCTCAAGCAGCGCCTCGCCGCCATCCGCGAGCAGGCACCGGAGATCGCCGACATCCGTGGGCCTGGCTTCATGAACGCCGTCGAGTTCAACGACGTGAAGACCAACCTGCCGAGCGCCGACTTCGCCAACAAGGTGCGGCTAATCGCTCTGGAAAAAGGCCTGATCCTCTTGACCTGCGGCGTGCACGGCAACGTCATTCGCTTCCTGGCGCCGATCACCATTCAGGACGAAGTCTTCGCCGAAGCGCTCGACATTCTGGAAGCATCGATCCTCGCGGCGCGTGGTTGACGCCCGGCCGGGCGACCGCTAACGCGGTTGCCCGGTGCATAATTCCTTGGATCAGGATCGACTTAGGGACAAAATTATGCAGCAATTCAACGGACTACAGCAGCGACCTTAGCGCGTATTGAAAGACGCGCCGCGCTGTGGGTGCCGTGCGCCAATTCAGACGCGCAAAGCTCGGGTGCCGGCGTCGATCGGCACTCGCAAGAACAAGCAAAAGCGGGCCTGCCGCCTCGCGGTGGGCCATCGCCGGAGGATGCCCGCCAATGACCGTGACCCCCGCCTTGACCAAGCACTTGCGCGCCGTCGAACTGTTCGCGCCGCTTCCCACAATCGCGCATGCCGCCAAAGGCTGGACCGGCGCAACCTTCGACGTCTTCAATCCGTCTACCGGCGAACTGCTGGCAACCCTTCCGGACATGGGCATCGAAGAGGCCCATGTGGCGATCGAGGCTGCCGCAAGGGCGCAAATCCTCTGGGCGGCAAAACCTGCCAAGGACCGAAGCGCCGTGCTTCGGCGCTGGCATGACCTGATCGTCGGACACGCCGACGATCTCGCCGCTATCCTGACGGCCGAGATGGGCAAGCCGATCGCCGAATCGAAGGGCGAGGTGCTGCACGCGGCGGCCTATGTCGAATGGTACGCGGAAGAGGCGAAGCGCATCTATGGCGAGACCTTCCCGGCACCGGCAAACGACCGCCGCATGCTCGTCATCAAGCAGCCCGTCGGCGTCGTCGGCACCATCACGCCCTGGAACTTCCCGGCCTCGATGGTGGCACGGAAGATCTCGCCGGCGCTTGCCGCCGGCTGCACCATCGTCTTGAAGCCCGCCGAGCAGACCCCGCTCGTTGCCGGCGCCATGTTCGTACTCGCCGAAAAGGCCGGCTTCCCCGCGGGCGTCGTCAACCTTATCTATGCCGCGGAAGGTGCCGCGATCGGACGCGAACTCTGCAGCAATCCAAAGGTCCGCAAGATCAGCTTCACCGGCTCGACCGAAGTCGGGCGGCTGTTGATGCGACAATGCTCCGACCAGATCAAGAAGGTCAGCCTTGAGCTTGGCGGCAACGCCCCCTTCATCGTTTTCGACGACGCCGATATCGACGAAGCCGTAGATGGCGCAGTCCAGGCGAAGTTCCGCAATGCCGGCCAGACCTGCGTCTCGGCCAACCGCATCTATGTGCAATCGGGCGTGCATGACGCCTTTGCCGAGAAATTCGTCCGGCGCGTTGCCGAATTGAGTGTCGGCGATGGCTTCACCCCGGACATCACCATCGGCCCGATGATCGACAAGCACGCGATCGAGAAGATCGAGGCCCATGTCGCCGACGCCGTTGCCAAGGGTGCCAAGGTGCGCGCCGGCGGCCACCGGATCGGCACGTCAGGCACCTTCTTCGAGCCGACCGTCCTCACCGGCATTTCGACCGACATGCGTGTTGCTCAGGAAGAGACCTTCGGTCCGATCGCCCCGATCATCCGCTTCGACACGGCCGAGCAGGTGATCGCCGAGGCCAACGACACGATCTATGGTCTCGCGGCATACTTCTATGCCGAGAACCTGAAACGGGTCTGGCATGTGGCCGAGGCGCTGGAATACGGCATGGTCGGCATCAACACCGGCCGCATGTCCTCGGAGGCCGCCCCCTTCGGCGGCATCAAGCAATCGGGCATCGGCCGCGAGGGCTCACGCCACGGGCTCGAAGACTATCTCGAGATGAAATATCTCTGCATGGGCAACATCTGATCTACCCCGCAAACAGGCGGGCAAGAGCTGAAGCACGAGACATCTACCTTGCAATTCTGGAATTAAACTCCATAAATGCAAGGATGTTCGAGCGCCGGATAACCACTGGAAACGCTTCTGGAGTTGTGCCCTACGGCGTCACGCAAATGAACGTATAGCGTACGGCAGCAGGCGCCGAAATCGATCTCCTGATAACGCCCGCGGGTCGGCGGCCGTGGGCAATCGAGATCAAACGTACCCTCACCCCAAAACTCGCTTCCTGCAAACCGGCAGGGCGTGGACAGATATTGCTCCCAGCTTTGCGGCCGCCGATGCCGACGTCTACCGGACCAGCCAGCCGCCGTCGACGGGTAACACCGTTCCGGTGACATAGCGGGAGGCAGGCGCGGCAAAGAACAGCACGGCGGTTGCCAGGTCGTCTGGCGTCCCCCAGCGCCCCATGGGGATGCGCGCGGAGATCTGCGCGTTACGATCAGGATCGTTGCGAAGCGCCTCGGTATTGTCGGTCGCCATGTAGCCCGGCGCTATCGCATTGACGGTTATGCGCTGCGGCGCCAGTTCGTTGGCCATGGCCTTGGTAAGGCCGGCAATTCCGTGCTTCGAGGCGGCATAGGCCGGCACGCGGATGCCGCCCTGGAAGGTCAGCATCGAGGCGACATTGACGATCCGGCCTTCCCGTCCGGTCTCCACCATGTGGCGCGCAACGGCCTGCGACAGCAGAAAAGCCGCCTTCAGGTTGACGTCGAGCACACGGTCCCAATCCTCCTCGGAATAGTCGAGCAGGTCGGCGCGACGGATGATTCCGGCATTGTTGACGAGGATGTCGATACCGCCGAGCGTGGCGGTGATTTCGGCGACGATCCTGGCTGCATCGAAGCGCTTGGAGAGGTCGACCGTCAGTTCGTGAAAGCGCACGCCCGCGTCCCGGACCAGCGCCGCCGTCTCGGGCATCGGCGAGGAACCGAGGGCGGCGATATCGGCGCCGGCGCGTGCCAGTGCGAGCGCCATGCCCTGGCCAAGGCCAGTTCGGGCGCCTGTAACGAGAGCGGTCTTGCCGGTGAGATCAAACAGCGCGTTCAAGGCGAAGCCCCTTGTCGTTGAAGAGATGGATGGGGGCGGCGGTCAGCGACAACCTGATATCGGCGCCGGGTGCCAAGTCATGCTGGCCGGGAGCGACGACCAGCAGCTTCTGACCGGCGACATCGGCGTGCAGCACGGTTTCTGAGCCGAGCGCTTCGACGAGGCGGATCTTCGCGGGAATGCTATTTTCGCCGGCATCAAGCGTGATGTGCTGCGGCCGAACACCGAGGGTGATCGGAGCGCCGGCTGCGAACGCGCGGTTCTCGATCGGAACCTGCAGCTGATGACCGCCCTTCAGCGTCGCGACAGCCGTGCCGGAACCGGCTGCTTCGAGCGTACCTTCAAGGAAGTTCATGTGCGGAGAGCCGATGAAGCCGGCAACGAAACGGTTTGCGGGCCTGTTGTAGAGTTCGAGCGGCGTGCCGATCTGCTCGATGCGGCCGGCACGCAAGACGACGATGCGGTCGGCGAGCGTCATCGCCTCGACCTGATCGTGCGTCACGTAGATCATCGTTGCCGAGAGACGTGCATGCAGGGCCGCGAGTTCGGCGCGGGTGGAGCCGCGCAGTTCTGCGTCGAGGTTTGACAACGGTTCGTCGAGCAGGAAAGCGACCGGGCGACGAACAATGGCGCGACCGATTGCGACGCGCTGGCGCTGGCCGCCCGAGAGCTGCCCGGGGCGGCGCTCGAGATAGGCTTCGATTTCCAGCATGCGCGCGGCTTCCGCGATGCGCTCGGCGATTTCCGCCTTCGGCATGCGGGTGTTTTCGAGGCCGAAGGCGAGGTTCTGGCGCACGCTCATATGCGGATAGAGCGCATAGGACTGGAACACCATGGCAAGGCCGCGGTCGGCGGCCGGTACGTCGTTGACCACCTTGCCGTCGATCGAAAGTTCACCACCAGTCGGCTTTTCCAGCCCGGCGATCATGCGCAGGAGCGTGGATTTGCCGCAGCCGGATGGGCCGACGAAGACCACGAACTCGCCGTCTTGGATCTCCAGGTTGATGTCATGAAGCACGTCGACGGCGCCGAACGACTTGGTCACACTGGTTAGCTTGATGTGGCCCATGGTGCCCCCCTTATTTCAGTCCGGTGCCGGCGATGCCGGTGGTGATGAAGCGTTGCAGGAAGATGAAGACGAGCACGACCGGGATCATGGTCACGACCGTCATGGCGAGAATGAAATGCCACTGCACGTTCAGCTCGCCAGAATAGATACTCAAGCCCACCTGCAGTGTGTAAAGTTCCTTGCGCGAGAGCACGATCAGCGGCCAGAGGAAGTCGTTCCAGCGCCAGACAACCGAGAAGATCGCGAGCACGGCGAGCGCCGGTGCCGTCAGCGGCAGAATGATGCGCCAGTAGATCTGCCACTCCGACGCCTTGTCCATCCGTGCCGCGTCGATCAACTCGTCTGGGATGGTCAGCATGTATTGCCGTAGAATGAAGACTCCGGTCGGTGTGGCGACCGTCGGCAGGATCACGCCCCAGAGATTGTTGAAGAGGCCGAGCGCCGAGACGATCGAATAGAGCGGCACCATGATCACCGAGAGCGGCACCATGAGGGTGGCGAGGATCAACAGCATCGCGAACGTCCGGCCGCGGAATTCGTATTTGCTGAGCGCGAAGGCAGCCATCGAGTTGACGATGAGCGTGATCAGCGTCGCCGTCACCGTCACGAACACGGAATTCCAGAGATAGCGGACGAAGTCGAAATGGGTGAAGGGCTCGCTGTAGTTCGACGTCGCGAAGGACATCGTGCGCACCGGCGTACGCTCGGCGATCTTGACCTTGACGATCTCGGTCGGCTTCTCGGGTGAAACCATCTGGCTGACAATGCCGATGCGGCGGACCTCGGCGAGCACCTTCTTGCTGCCATCCGGCATGGTCACCTCGTAGAGGTCGAGCGGCTTGTCGTAGCCTTCGATCGTCGCCTTCTGGGTCACATAGGGCATGATCGAAGGCGGGAATTCGGCAAGGGCCGCCGGCGACTTGAAGGAGGAACCAACGAGCCAGACAGCCGGGCCGAACATGATGAAGAGACCGCCGATCAGCCAGACCCAGGTGAAGATGTCGGTCCAGTGCCAGCCGTTGCGGCCGCGGCGGCGAAAGATGAATTCGGCAAGGCGGCTCATTTGCGGGCTCCCTTCTTCTCGCCTTTACGGCCAAGGCCGAGCTGGACCAGGGTGAGCACAACCAGCACGCCGCCCATCAGGATCGATGCGGCTGCGGCAAGCCCGGGATTACGCAACTGAGTCGCGAAGCCGGTCTCGTAGATGTATTGCGTGATGTAGAGCGTGCTGGTGCCTGGGCCGCCTCCGGTCAGCACGTAGACCTCGTCGAAGATCTGCACGGCGCGGATCAGGACGAGCACGATGACGACGAGCAGGTTGGGCATCAGGAGCGGCAAAGTGATGCGCCAGAAGGCACGCGCCGGACGGGTGCCGTCCATCTCGGCCGCCTCATAGAGATCCTTCGGGATCGCCTGCAGGCCGGCAAGCAGGATCAGCGTGTAGAAGCCCATATGCGCCCAGATCGAAACGCCGACGGTTGCGGCAAAGGACCAATTGCGGTCGTTGAGCCAGGTGTAGGGCTCAAAGCCCAGGCCGTAGAGACCGAAGTTGAGCAGGCCCTGGCGCTGCAGGATCCACTTCCAGATCAAGCCGACAACAACGGGCGACAGCAGCACCGGGAAGAAGAACACCGCTCGCCAGAAGCTGCGCGCCATCAGATCGCGATTGAGGATCAGGGCGGTCACCAGCGAAAAGAGGATCATCAGGGTGACCTGCAGCACCACAAACCAGGCCGTGTTGCCGACGGCCGTCCAGAAGGTGTCTTCCGCGCAGGAGTTCGGGTCGGCGTAGTTCGCGCAATCGAAGAGGCGCGCATATTGATCGCCTCCAACGAAGCTCCGGTCGGGCAGGAAAAGGGCCGTGCCGCCGGTCATGGAATAGGCGAAGTTGATGAAGAAGGGCAGCAGCACGAATATGCCGAAGATCAGCATGTTCGGCAGCAGGAAAAAGGTCGCCATGCCGCCGATGCCGAGCCGGCGCTGCACGAAGCGCAGTGGCGCATCGATGGCGGCCATCGCCAGACGAACGGGCACCATCGCCGTTTCCCCCAGGCCGGATCCGCTTCCCTTTGGAACATCTGCCTTCATTCCTGGCTCCTCCCCCACCGATCACGCGCTACTATGTATGCAGCTATCGCTGCCGGGATAACTTTCGCCTCGCCGAAGGGCGGGCTGCCGGGGCATGTTGCTTCGTGCGCTTGCGCAAGAACGCGACGCTGCCCGCTGTGATACGCGAGGTGACCCCGCCGGCACGATGCTTCATGCCGGCGGACATCGGGTATCGATGGCTCCGCTTCAGTTCCCGCTATCTTTCACCTTCGTGGCGATATCCGAGTCGATGCGGGCAAAGGCCTCGTCTACCGTCATCTCGCCAGCAGCCGCCTGGCTGACACGGGTGACCAGCGCGCCATAGACGGCATCGGACCACAGCCAGCCGGGTAGCTTGCGCGCAACGTCGGAAAGCGACGTGCTCGCTTCGACGAAGGCATTGAGCGCGGCCTTCGCCTGGGCGTCATCGGTCTTGAAGTCGAGCCCCTTGGCGAGAACACCCTTATGCGCAGGCAGGAACAGGGTTCGCTCGGAAAACTCCTTCACGATCGGCTCGCTCGCAAGGTAGTCCATCACCTTGGCGACTTCCTTCGGGTTCTTGGTGTACTTGACCGCAACCAGACCGGCGCCGCCGGTCATGCCGGTGCAGTTCGCCGGGCCGCAGGGGCTGCCGGTGGCCACCCAATCGAAGTTGGTGCCGATCTTGGTCGAGAAGTTCGGAACTTGCCAGGAACCGGAATAATAATAGACCAGCTGGCCGTTGATGAAGTCGTCGGCGGCCGCTCGGTAGGTCGAGCCTGCGGCCGAAACCCAGACGTCCTTGCTCATCGTGCCGTCGGCAACCCAGCCGACGAAGGTCTTCAGGAAGTTCTTCGTGCCTTCGTCCAGCGGCGCCGGCTTTCCGTCAGAGCCGATATAGTTGCCGCCATAGGCGAGGTTCGGGCCGCTGAGGCGATGGCCGGAGCGGTCGAGCGCCATCGGGAACGGCACCTGCTGGTTTTCGGCCACCTGCTTGGCCGCCTTCGCCCAATCGTCCCAGGTCGCGTCCTTGCCGGGGATCGCGACGCCGGCCTGCTCGAACAGCGTCTTGTTGGCAAAACCGCCGGCGATCGTGATCTGGGTCATGAAGCCGGAGATCTGGTTCGAGCCGTCGGGGCGCATCCAGTCGGCCTGCGCGCCGAAATTTTCGTCCCAATAGGCGGGATCAGCAACCAGTGGGCGAAGATCGAGCCAGTGCTGGCTCTGGGCCTTGAGGTTGGTGACGCGGGCGATATCCGGGCCGTTGCCGGCTTCGAGCTGTACCGGCAGCTGCTCCTTGACGACGCTGTAGGAGACGTTGTCGAGGATCACGTTGATCCCGGGGTTCTCCTTCATGAAGCGATCTAGCAGGTCCTTCAGCACCTCGCCCTCGACGCCATCGGAATACCACATGATGCGCACGTCGCCAGCCATTGCCGCCGTCGACGTCAGAAGCCCGACGGCAAGCGCCGCGAGCATCGTTTTGGTCTTCTTCATTGTCCTTCTCCTCCACTTATCCATAGACGAGCGTCCTCCCGCTCGTTTGGGACGGCGCCGGCTCTCCCGGCCGGCGCAATTCCTGGTACCGTTACCGGGCGGCGAGCATGGTCGCCTCGCCGGCAACGGTGAAATCCTTGGTGGCGATCGTGCGCCCTTCCGCTTCGATCGAACCGTCCTGGCGGAAGACGACGCGGCCATAGTCGGGATCGTTGACGACAAGAGATCCGTTACCGGCTTCCTCGACCGCAAGAGCAGCAAATCTGGCTTCCGCGCCGGCGAGATCGGTGGCCTCGCAGACCCGGACAATCCAGCGCGTCCTGTGTCCGGCCTGGTGCAGCTCCGCATTGGCTGATGGGCCCTCGACAACCGGGACCAGTTCATTGCCGCCGATCAGGACAACGGCGCCGCGGCCGCTGCGCGCCAACGCCAGCCTGCCCTCGACCTTGCTTTCGTCGAACTCGGCGACCGGGAACCACGCATGGGTGAAATCCGGCTGCTCGCTGACGGTCGCAAAGTCGAGTACGGCCAGCCCCCTGTACTGGTGGGCACGAGGGAGGGTGCCGCAACCACCCCAATAGGATGGCCGGCCGTACCCGAACTGAATGGTTTCGCCCGGATGATTGATCCAGATCGCCGCCTCGGGGCGCTGGCCAAGGCGCAGGTGCAACACCGTTTCCTGGTAGCCCCACTCGTTCCAGCGATAATGCGCAGCCGAGCCCATGGCGAAGTGGCGGCCCTTGTAATGATAAAGCGCAGCAAAGCGGTTTTCTCCCTGGGCGAAACGCCATTCCTGGTGGCGAGCCTCGTCCTGGTGGCAGGCGACCGCAGCCAGTGTTTCCGGCACGACGAGGCCGTGGTCACGCAGGCAGACGGCAAGCTGTGGCAGCGAGTGGACGCGACGCCCGTACCAGCCCTTGCCCCAGAGCAGGCGGGCAACGCCCGAAAGTTCAAGCGAGCGGCCGGCGCAGAGCGTGTGCTCGTAGGAGCGACCTTGGGCTGCCGTTACCATGCCATGATGGGCCGAGCGGGCGATGATCTCGCAGAGACGGACAATACCGTTCTTGGAGCGGTCGGCGATATCGGCATCCGGCGATAGTGCGGCGAGCGCCGTCAGGCCCTTGAGGTCGATCGGGAAATAGGGCGCGGAGTTGAATTCCGCCATTTCCCAGGCCTCGAAGTGATCGAGCCAGGCGCGAACGCGGGCAGCACCAACGGCGCTCTGCTCGCTTCCCTTGCGGCCCGAGCGGCGGAAGGTCGCCTCGGGGAAGAGGTGGCCGGCAAGATAGGCCGAGGTGTGGAACAGCAGCGCGTGGTTTTCGGAGAAGTACCACTGCACGTCGTTGCCGGGTTCATCCATCCAGTAGCGGAAGTTCAAGATCGCTTGATCGATGCGGCCGCGGGTCGCCTCTCCAATGTCGCCGCCCCAGGCGGTGCGCGACCAGATGAGCGGTACCAGCGAGAAGTCGGCGCAGTCATGGCAATCCTCGATCGAGGGCAGAATCTCCTCGATCATCGCGTCCGTGTCGGCACCGCCGCGGCCGCTGGCGAGCCGCGCAAAGGCGCGGACCGTGTCACGTTCCGAGAAATCGGAAATCTCATCAAGCGTCTCGGTGATGCGGGCGGCGAGCGTTTCGGGAGATTTTCCCTGGCGGCCGGCATGGCAGATCTCGACACCGAGCGAGCGCGAGGCGACGAAGCCGTCGGCGTTGAGCGTGATGCGGAAATGGCGGAAATCCGCCGGGGTGTCCTCGGATGGGCCGATCGTCAACTTCTTGTCGCCGGCCTTCATCACGAAGTCGTGGTCGAAGCGTTCGGTCGACATGAAGTCACCTTCGACCGCGACATTGACCTTCACGTCGAGCGGCAGGGCGGCGGCGAAGAGAAGCGTGATGTCGCCCTCGAAATAGGCGGTACGGTCAAAATGCATGCCGTCGAGTGCAGCTTCGATGTCGGCGGCCGCTTCGCTCGGGCATGGGACAGGAAGCGCCACGCGCGCCGCCGGGCCGGAGAGATAATCGAACTGGAAGAAGTAGCGCGCGTCGCGTTCGGCGAGGTCGTCGAAGAAGATCGTGACCTCGTTGAGACCGGCGTCGAGCGGCAGCTCGAATTCGGCCTTGGCCTCGAGGTTGCGGCTATAGGGCGCCATCCAGCCGATCTCGGTGCCGTTCAGGAAGAGCACCGCGCCACCGCAGGTGCCGAGGCGGATCTTGGCGGTGCCCGCCGTTTCTGCCTCGATCGAGGTGCGGGCCCAGGTCGCAAGTCGTGTCGGCCGGAACCAGAAACCGGAGAGATCGAGCCGCGGCGAGCCGAAGGGCAGCCACCAGCGCGTGGCTTCGAACGCGCCGCGAACCTCCGGCCGCTTGCCGCGATAGGTCTCAGCGAAGATCGTCCGGCAGGGATACTCGTGCGGAATGAAATTCTTGTGTTTGGTCAGGAAGAAGAAGGGGTCCATTTCGCCCTTCATCGGCTGATCCGGCACGTCGAAGCGTTCCTCGGCGATCGCACCAAGCTGCCAGTAGCCGATGGCCTGGCCCGGAACGAGGCTCTTCTTCAGATGGAAAATCGTATCGCTCATTTCAGCTCAGCCAAGGCTACGGGGGTGACGTCGTTGTATTCCTGGTTTTCGCCGGTCATACCCCAGACGAAGGCGTAAGGGCCGGTGCCGGCGCCCATGTGGATAGACCAGGCCGGAGACAGCACCGCGTCACCGTCGGCGACGATCAGGTGCCGCGTTTCGTCAGGCTCTCCCATCACGTGGACGATCCGGTCCTCGGGGGCCATGTCGAAGTAGCAATAGGCTTCCATCCGCCGCTCGTGCACATGCGGCGGCATGGTGTTCCAGGCGCTGCCCTCGGCCAGATCGGTAATGCCCATCAAAAGCAGGCAGGAAGGCATGACTTCCGGATGGATGTACATGACGAGGCGGCGCTTGTTCGAGCGCTTGACGTCGCCAAGCTCCAGCGCCTTTGCTTCCGCCCTCTTGATCAGCCGGTGCGGCAGATCGGCGCCGGCGGGCACGGAGTTCATGTAGAAGCGTGCCGGTTTATCGGCGGTTTCGCTCGAAACGACGATCTCCTTCGCGCCGCGCCCGATATAGAGCACGTCGCGATTTTCGAGCACGAAGCTCTTGCCGTCGACGGTAATCGTGCCGGTGCCACCGAGATTGGCAATGCCCATCTCGCGGGCCGTAAGCAGATAGGGCGTGCCGATATCGGCGCCGGAGCCGAAGGAAACGCTTTTCGTCTTCGGCATCGCGCCGCCGAGGATCAGCCGGTCGACATGGGTATAGGTGAAGTTCACCGTATCAGCGGCAAAGAGGTCGCTGATCAGGAACTCGCGCCGAAGCCGCGCCGTGTCGTAAGCCTTGATGTCTTCGGGATTGGCCCCGTAGAGAACCTTCATCGTCATGCTGCCTGTCCTTCCGCGCCGACATGCTGCAGGGCCTCGCAGAGGCACAGGATTGCCAGTGCCTGGCCGTAGCCGGTCGGCTGAATTGGGATGTCCTTGTAGAATTGCAGGTCGTGGCCCATGCGCGTTCCATAGGAGACGTTGAGCACAGTGCCGCTTTCATCGATGTTGTGCATTACCGCCTCAAGCGCACGCATGCCGGCGGCTCTCCAGGCGGGCGTGCCGTAACCGAGGCGGTAGCCCTTGAGCAGGCCGTAGCCGATGCCAGCCGTTGCAGAGATCTCTTCATAAGATGAAGCGTCGTCGAGCAGCGTACGCCATGCCCCGGAGGTCGTCTGCAGCGGCAGCAGCGCCTCGACTTGAGTGACGAGCACCCCGCGCAGGTACTCCTTGACCGGAGCGGCGATCTCCGCGAGGTCGAAGAGGTCGAGTATGCCGGCGGTGATCCAGGCATTGCCGCGAGCCCAGCGGGCGCGGGCGAAATTGTGCCGGCCATCGAAGGTCCAGCCGTGGAACCAGAGACCTGACTGGGTATCGGCGAGATAGCGGGCATGGACAAGGAACTGCCGTGACGCCTCGTCGACGAGTTCCCGCCGGCCGCTTGCCTGGCCGTAGGAAGCGAGGAAGAGGGCGACCATGTAAAGCGTGTCGTCCCAGAGCTCGTTGTCGTTGACCTTGTCGGAGACGTGATGCTCGAAACCGCCTTCGGGCGTCCGGCCCATTTCGTTCACGACCCGGTTCGCCCACTCGTCGAGCAGCGGCTTCCAGCGCGGGTTTCCGGTTTTAGCCCAGAGCACCGAGAGGCCGAGCATGGGTGCGGTCGTGTTGACATTGAGCTCCGGAAGGCCGGCGGCAAGGCGCCCTTCGTACCAGCTCTCGATGAGCTCCCGGATGTCGTCGCGGCCGGTAAACAGCCAGAGCTTGATCAGGCCGTAAAGGCCGACGCCCTGCGGCCACTCCCAACTGTCGAAACTGATGTAGTCGCCCGCTGTCCCGTCGAGATTCGGTTCGTCGAAGCGGCCGTCGTGCTTGAGACCGGTCATGCCGCCGACAAGGCGATCGAGACCCATGCGAATATCGTGGGCGTTGAGGCCCATGGCACTCCTCCTCCTTAAGCCGCTCTTCCCTCGGCTTCTTGAGGAGATAAAGGCATGACGTTTCTTCTTGCGCAACATGAAAATTTTTCCCATTATCGCGACTATGGAGGATCGCATGGTCGCAAAACCGCTGCCGGGCAAGCGTGGCAAGAAAAGCAAGAAGGTTCGGCTGGAGGATATCGCCGAAGCCTGTGGTGTTTCCTTGAGTACCGCTTCCCGGGCGCTTGCCGGGGAAAAGGGCGTGCGCGCGGAAATCCGCCAGCGGGTGCTGGAGGCGGCGAAGAACGCGAACTACATGATCCCGACGGCCGTCGCCGGACAGAAGGTCATCGTTGCCGCATCGAGCGCTGCGATGATCGACTATGTGCGCAACCAGTTCACCCACTACGTGCTGGAAGGCTTGAAGGAGCGGGCCCAGGCGCTCGACCTAGAAATCGTCACCCGGCCTATCGCGAACCAGAGCGAAGAACTGGCGGTACTCGCCGAGGCAGAGGAGGACGAACAGGTCGCGGGCCTTCTGTTTCTCACGATCGACGACGAGGGGATGCTTGCCGCCACCCGCAGTTTCGACAAGCCGGTCGTGCTGTTGAACAGCGACGACCCATATATGCGACTATCGAGCGTCACCCCCTGCAATCGCTCGAGCGCGCGGCTTGCGACCGACCATCTGATCGAGCTTGGGCACCAGCGCATCCTGTTCCTGATGCGGCCGGGGCGCCGCACGATCGAGCGGCGGTACGAAGGCTGGCGCGATGGACTGCTGGCGAAGGGCTTGCCTGTCGATGACGACATGCTCGTCACCGTCGAAGACTGGCTCCCGGAACTGGCAATGCAGGCGATCATGCAGCGGATCGGCGGCCGGGGCCTGGATTTCACCGCGGTGCTCGCGGCCGGCGACAGCTTGGCCGTCGGCGCCATGCTGGGCATTCAGCAGAAGGGCTTTTCGGTTCCGGGCGACGTCTCCGTCATGGGCATGGACGACCTGCCACAAGCGGCGTTCCTCAACCCGCCATTGACCACAATGCATATCCCGATGCGCGAGATTGGTTCGGTCGCACTCGACCTTTTGCGCGACACACTCTCTGGCATTCCGGCACCGCCGCGGCGGGTGGAGCTTGCCTGTCATTTGGTCGAGCGCTCGTCTACCGGCACCGCTCGGTCTATTGGACCCCTGGCCCGCCGATCCTCAGGTGCCTAAGGTCTTCGTGCGTCCTTACAATCTGGGCGCCCGCTCGATCCATGGCACACCTCGTCTCGCGAATGCGGAGGACGGTCTTAGTTGCCTGCGCCACCCTTCACCATTTCGCGCAACGCATCTTCACCTCGCACGCCGGTTCGAAAGAGCTCTATCAGCGTTCGGGCAAGCATGTCCGCTTCGTCACTGTCGCTTGCTATGCGTCTCGCTTCCAATTCACGATCCAATATTCGTTGGAGCGTATCGAGATCATCAGACGAGAGTGGAAGGGAATAGAAGCCGGTGCTGGGGCACATAACGCTACCTCCCTCTGGTCGATCGAATTGCGCGCTGCGCACGCCAACCCCGTTTCGATCTCGCGTTGTTCGATGGGGAAATCAGCGCTTTGTCCTCCAGCAGCCCGGCGCGGCGGGCCGCCCTCACAAATACGCGCCTTGCTTCGTGCGGCTGCCTCCAGCCGTCCAGGACGTCGCGGCAGACCCGATAGGCTGCGCGATAGGTTTGCCCTCTCGCGCCTTCGGGCCACTGGTCGCGAAGACATTCCAGTGCTTCCCAGGAATTGGCGACAACCCGCTCGCCGGTTGAGCTCAGGCGCAGTCTCACTGGAACGGGAAACTGAATATCGCTCATCGTCTACTTCGCCCCAAAGGTTACATCGTTTTGCTGTTTCCGGTTTGCGCACGCGCACCGACTTCGCTACCGGCGACGATCGCCTCCGCGTCTGGTGCGAGAAGATTGGCCCGTTGCGCGAAGGCGACAAATGTTGCGCGAGCGGTCTCGACATCGATTTCGCCGGCAAGTGCTGCTTTGCAAGCATTGAGCGCTACGGCGTGCTTCGCATTTCGCTTCGATGGCGGCCACTCGTGCAGCCAGGCATAGGCCTCTCTCACGCTGCGGATCTCAGCCGGAAATCCGAGCCCCACGAGGATTGTGACTGGGTGTTGAAAGCAATCGAGTTTCATCGTTCTTCTCCACGCGACATTGAATTCGACGTCGTGCATTGACCAACCACCTACCAGGTCACCGGCAAGTGATCCGACCCGGCGAGACAGATCGAGCGTTATCGTGCCACTGGCTGCCGGCGGCATTCCGGCTCCCGCCGCACCAAAGAATCAGGCGCAGCGCATCTTGCAACGGTGCTACCGACTATCCGCCCCATCGGGCGCGCACGTTTCGTTTCCGTCAGAAGTCCATGCCGGCTGCCGGCATCGGCGGCACGGGCGCCTCCTTCTTCGGCTTCTCGGCGACCATTGCCTCGGTGGTAATCAGCAGGCCAGCGATCGAGGCCGCGTCCTGCAGCGCGGTGCGAACCACCTTGACCGGGTCGATCACGCCCTGAGCATAAAGATCACCGAACTCGTTGGTCTGGGCGTTCCAGCCATAACCAAATTCGGTCTTTTCACGCAGCTTGCCGACAATGATCGAGCCTTCGGCACCCGCGTTCTCGGCGATCTGGCGCACCGGCGCCTCGATTGCGCGGCGAACTAGGTCGATGCCGTGCCTCTGGTCGGCATTCTCGGCCCGGGTGTTGTCCAGTGCTTTGACCGCCCTCAGCAAAGCGACACCACCTCCCGGCAGCACGCCCTCCTCGACGGCCGCCCGCGTGGCATGCATCGCGTCGTCGACGCGGTCCTTACGTTCCTTCACCTCAACCTCGGTCGAACCGCCGACGCGGATGACGGCAACGCCGCCAGCAAGCTTGGCCAGTCGCTCCTGCAGCTTTTCGCGATCGTAGTCCGACGTGGTTTCCTCAATTTGCGCCTTGATCTGGGCGACACGGCCCTGAATGTCGCTCTTCGAGCCAGCGCCGTCGACGATCGTGGTGTTGTCCTTCTCGACCACGACGTTCTTGGCACGGCCAAGCATGTTGAGCGTGACGTTTTCGAGCTTGATGCCGAGGTCTTCGGAGATGACCGTGCCACCCGTCAGGATGGCGATGTCTTCGAGCATGGCCTTGCGGCGATCGCCGAAGCCCGGAGCCTTGACAGCAGCGATTTTCAGGCCGCCGCGCAGCTTGTTGACGACGAGCGTCGCCAGCGCCTCGCCCTCGACATCCTCGGCGATGATAAGAAGAGGTTTTCCGGACTGAACAACCGCTTCGAGGACCGGAAGCAGTGCCTGCAGGTTCGAGAGTTTCTTCTCATGGATGAGCACGTAGGGTTCTTCGAGCTCAACCCGCATCTTGTCGGGGTTTGTGATGAAATACGGCGAGAGATAACCGCGGTCGAATTGCATGCCTTCGACGACTTCCAACTCCGTCACCGCGGTCTTGGCTTCCTCGACGGTGATCACCCCTTCGTTGCCCACCTTTTCCATCGCTTCTGCGAGGAAGCGGCCAATCTCGGTGTCGCCATTGGCTGAGATGGTACCAACCTGGGCGATTTCGTCGTTCCTGGTGACTTTGCGGGCGTTCCGCCGCAGTTCCTCGACTAGAGCTTCGACTGCTTTGTCGATGCCGCGCTTCAGATCCATCGGGTTCATGCCCGACGCCACGGCCTTGGCACCTTCCTTGACGATCGCCTGCGCGAGGACTGTTGCGGTCGTGGTACCGTCACCAGCGACGTCACTGGTTTTCGACGCTACTTCGCGCACCATCTGGGCGCCCATGTTCTCGAACTTGTCCTCAAGCTCAATTTCTTTGGCAACGGTTACGCCATCCTTAGTGATACGGGGCGCGCCGTACGACTTGTCGATGACGACGTTGCGCCCCTTAGGGCCGAGCGTGACCTTGACGGCATTGGCGAGAATATCGACGCCGCGCAGCATCTTCTCACGGGCGTCGGAATGGAATCTCACTTCCTTGGCAGCCATTTTTCTACTCCTTTCTGATGCGACATTCCGCTTCTGGCATGGGCCCGGATCGGCATTAGGCCGCGTTTCTCGCTGCGGTGCCGACCTCGATCACGCCCATTACGTCGGATTCCTTCATGATCAGGAGATCCTCGCCATCGAGCTTGATCTCGGTGCCCGACCATTTGCCGAAGAGAATGCGATCCCCCACCTCGACATCGAGCGGTCGCAGTTGTCCGCTGTCGTCGCGCGCGCCCGGGCCGGCGGCAACGACCTCGCCCTCCTGCGGCTTTTCCTTCGCGGTGTCTGGGATGATGATGCCGCCGGCCGTTTTTTTCTCGGCCTCGAGGCGACGAACCAAGATACGGTCATGCAAGGGACGGAACATCATGTCGGTCTCCTCATAGACAAAGAGAATTTCAAGAGGTCCTCCGCGCCGCATTCGGAACGAAACCGACGCGGGGAGCTGATGCTTTCGGCATCGCTCGAACAACGATCTGGTTTCTGATTTTTCGAGTTTCAAGAGGGTGGCTCGAATTTTTTAGCACTCGCTCCTATCGAGTGCTAACACTATGAATTCACAGCGCCATTTTACGGCGATCCCGCTCGACTTTGGCTTATCTCCCCCCTTGACGCCGTAAAATGGCATCCCCAAATCATTTTTGTCGACGCCCATGTGGGGTCGGCATGGTCAGGGAGCGCCAAGCTTCTTGGCGTTCCCTCGTATCTATGTTGCTCTACGGAGGATGTAGCTATGAGAACAAATCTCGACTTTACCCCCTTCTACAGGTCAAGCATCGGCTTCGACCGCATGTTCGACCTGCTCGAAAACGCCAGCCTCAACGCTGACAACTGGCCGCCTTACAACATCGTCAAACTCGGCGAAGACGCATACCGCATCGTCATCGCGGTGGCTGGTTTTGCCGAGGATGAACTGACGATCACCCACGAGGCGAACATGCTCGTGGTCAACGGCGCGAAGTCGGAGGATGAGGAAGTCCAGTACCTGCATCAGGGCCTCGCTGTGAGGCCGTTTGCGCGCCGATTTGAACTCGCCGATCATGTCATCGTCGAGGGGGCAAAGCTCGAAAACGGGCTTCTGGTCATCAATCTCAAGAAGGAAGTCCCTGAGGAGATGAAGCCGCGTCGGATCGCCATCCAGGCCGAGCCGACGAAGCCCGCTTCGAAACAGATCGAAGGCGACAAGGCAGCCTAGTGTGACGCGCCCTGCTCGATCCTCGGTTGTTGCCGAACAGCCGAGGAAGCAGTTGACAAAAGGAGACAAGGAAACCGAAGAAAGGGTCAAGCCATGAGTGTACGTGATCTGATCCCTTGGAGCCGGGGCAGCAGCCAGGTTCCGAACGTGTATCGCGGCGATGACATGGATCCATTCCTGTCACTGCACCGCAATGACAACCGTCTGTTCGACGAAGTCTTCCGCGGTTTCGGCTCGCCATCGTTGTTCGGTGATACGCCCTTCAATGGCGCGTGGCCGCACGTGGAGATCGAGGAGAATGACAACGAGATCCGGATCACAGCTGAGGTTCCGGGCACCGATCCAGACGCCGTTGAGGTGCTGCTGGAAGATGGTTTGCTCACGCTTCGCGGCGAAAACAAAAGGGAGACCGAGGACAAGGATCGCCGCTTTAGCGAGCGCTACTACGGGCGCTTCGAACGGCGGCTGGTTGTTGGTCGTCAGGTCGATGAGGATAAGGTTACCGCTACGTTCAAGAACGGTCTGCTCGCAGTGACCCTGCCCAAGACCGAAAAGGCGCGAGCCAACGTCAAGCGGATCAAGATCGATCGCACCAAATAATACCGCTCGCCGCATGCCAGCCGGGTGGAGACGTGCCCGGCTGGTTACTGGTGCGAAGCGACGACGTCGATGCCGCAACCACTTGCTAGAGCGTAACCACTTGCTAGAGATAGACATTCGGTCGGGCGGTAGTACACATTATTCGCCTGTCACGCTCGAAGACCCTAGTTGCCTGGCTTTCGAAACAATGCTCTGCAACATCGGCGTATCCATCGCACAGCGAAGAAGGGCCCTCTGGGCTGACCCCGCTAGGTCCCCAGACAGGGTAAAGGCAGCCGGAGGCGAATTTTGGCGTAGTGGATAGCCGCGCGGCCTTACGACCTATCAAGTGCGACGGCGAACCGCGCTGGCGCGGTGTACGGGGCGGATACTCGAAAGGCTGGGGCAGTAAGCATGCCCCAGCCCGAGCCATTCTAGGCCGGCGAGTGGTGACCGCCGGCGCCGGTCGTCGTCCCGAGTTGTTCATCCGCGGCCGTCAACATGCCCGCATCTCGGCACGCGTCAATGAACGCCTCGCGCGCGAGCGCGACTGGCGTCATTCGATTTAGAGCGCGGCGGCACGTTTGAACGGCCCGATTGTATTTTCTGCCTCGATAGATATTCCAATCCCCTTCGAGGAAATCGAGCACGTCGTTGACAGAAGCGAAGACCTGTCGCGTCCCGTCCTTCATTTGAACGGTAACGGACGTCATCCATACCAATTCCGGGTTGACCATGATGTCCTCCTTTCGCATTCAACCGGATGAAAAAGAAGTGAAGAAAATATCGGGCCGATCAGCGCGGATTTCAAGAACTTAGCGTATCGCCGCCTTGACGCGAGCATGCGCTCCCGTCGCCCCGACTTCCCCGAGAAAACAGCAGGTCACAGCGGACCGCTAGTCGACGATGTGGTAGCCGCCGTCGACATAGAGCACCTGGCCCGTTATCAGCCGGGCGGCATCGTGGGCCAGGAAGGCCGTGGCAACGCCGACATCGTCGATGTCGACGAGTTCGCGCGACGGCGACTTGACCTTCGTCTTTTCGAGCAGCGCGTCGAATTCCGGGATACCGGAGGCGGCGCGGGTCGCAAGCGCTCCCGGCGAAATCGCATGGACGCGAATCCCCTTCGGACCGAGTTCCGAGGCAAGATAGCGGACCGCGCTTTCGAGGGCCGCCTTGGCGACGCCCATGATGTTGTAGTTTTCCACCACCACTTGTGAGCCGTAATAGGTCATGGTGAAGAGCGTGCCGCCGTTCTTCATCAGCGGCTCGGCGAGATGGGCCATGCGGATGAAGGACCAGCAGGATATATCCATGGTCTTCAAAAACCCCTCGCGCGGGACATCGACCACGCGGCCGCCGAGCGTATCCTTCGGTGAAAAGGCGATCGAGTGCACAAGGAAATCGAGCTCTCCCCAGGTCCTGCCGATTTCCTCGAAGACCGCCTCCATCTGACCGGGAACGGCAACGTCGAGCGGCAGGAAAATCGGCGCTTCGATCTCATGCGCCAAGGGCTCCACATGGGGCTTTGCCTTGTCGTTCAGATAGGTGACGGCAACTTCCGCTCCGAAGGCACGAAAGGCGCGGGCGCAGCCCCAGGCGATCGACCGATCGTTGGCGATGCCGACGATCAGACCTTTGCGGCCGTCCAGTAGTTTGGCCTTTGCGACAGGAATGGACATGAATTGCCTCCGATGGATCAGGCAGAACGAGTTTTAAGGAGTGCCAGCGTGTGGCGCGCGATCATCAATTCCTCGTCGGTCGGGATGACATAGAGCGCGACGCGGCTTGAAGGCGTGGAAATCAGCGTGGCACCCGCCTCGTTCGCGGCCGAATCGAGTTCGGCGCCGAGCCAGGCGAGGTTCTGAGCGATACGCGCGCGGATCCCGGCGGAGTTCTCACCGACACCCGCCGTGAAGACGAAAGCATCGATGCCGCCGAGCGCAGCGGCAAGCATCCCGGCATTGAGCCCGCAGCGATAGAGGAAGTGATCGATAGCGAGCTTGGCGTGCGGATCCTCGCTTGCTAGAAGATCGCGCATGTCGTTCGACACGCCGGACAGCCCCTTGAGGCCTGCCTCATGATAGAGCAGATCTGAAACAGCCTTTGCGCTCATGCCGCGCTGTAGGATCAGGTAGAGCACCACGCCCGGATCGAGCTGGCCAGGCCGCGTTCCCATCGGCAAGCCGTCGAGCGCGGTGAAGCCCATGGTGCTCTCGATACTATGTCCATCGCGCAGGGCACACATCGACGCACCACTGCCGAGATGCGCAACGATGACGCGGCCGTCTGCTACCTGAGGTGCGACATCGCGCAGGCGCTCCGAGATGTACTCGTAGGAAAGTCCGTGGAAGCCATAGCGCCGGACGCCGTCATCGTAGAAGCTGCGCGGCATGGCGTAGCAGTTCACCGCTTCCGGGTGGCCGTGGTGGAAAGCGGTATCGAAGCAGGCCACCTGCGGCACGTCCGGATTGATCGCCATCGCCTGGCGGATCGGCGCCAGGTTGTTCGGCTGGTGCAGCGGGGCAAGGTCCTGGTAGCTCGCAAGGCGTTCGAGCACGGAGGCGTCGATCAGCACCGGCTCGGCAAAGTCGGGGCCGCCATGCACCACCCGATGGCCGACTGCACGCAGCGTGAAGCCTTCGAGGGTCAACAGCCAGTCCCGCGCCGCTGCAATGGCCGCCGGCAGGTCGCCAACGACGTCGGCTTTATAGCTTCGGTCGACGAGCACGGTTCCATCAGCCGCTTTCGCCTGCAGGCGTGGTTGCGTACCGATGCCGCCGATCTGCCCCTTCACCCGGCGTTCGAGGCCAGCATCGGTGATCTCGAAAACCTGAAACTTCAGGCTTGACGATCCGGCATTGACGACGAGAAGCGCGTCCATGGTCACACCGCCGCGACTTTTGGCGTGCGGCGCCGCGCCGCATAGAGCGAGGCGACGGCACAGGAGGCGAGGCGCGTCCGCACCGAGTCCGCCCGCGAGGTCAGCACGATCGGCACCCGCGCGCCAAGCACGATGCCGGCGGCGTCGGCATGGGACAGGAAGGTGAGGTTCTTCGCCAGCATGTTGCCGGCCTCGAGATCGGGCACCACCAGGATCTGCGCTCGCCCGGCAACAGGGGAAACTATGCCCTTAATTTTCGCGGCCTCCGGATCGATCGCATTGTCGAAGGCAAGCGGGCCCTCGAGAACGCCGCCGGTGATTTGGCCGCGCTCCGCCATCTTGCAGAGCGCAGCCGCCTCGATCGTCGAGGGGATCTTCGTTGTCACGGTCTCGACGGCCGAAAGAATGGCGACGCGCGGCTCGCCAAGACCGATCGTCACCCAGAGGTCGATGGCGTTCTGCACGATGTCGCGTTTGGCTTCGAGGTCCGGGAAGATGTTGATGGCGGCATCGGTGATGAAAAGCGTCTCGGCATGGCCCGGCACGTCCATGATGAAGACGTGGCTGATCCTTCGATCGGTCCTGAGGCCGGTCGCAGAGGCCGCGACCTCGCGCATCAACTCGTCCGTATGCAGGCTTCCCTTCATCAGCAGCTCGCCGCGCCCCTCGCGGATCATCGCCACCGCCTTTGCCGCCGCCGCATGGCTGTGCGGCACGTCGACGATCTCGTAGCTTCCGAGCTCGAGCCGGTGTTCGGCAGCGACGCTACGGATCTTCGCTTCCGGGCCGACGAGCACGGGTTTGATCAATCCCGTTTCGGCGGCTTCAAGCGGCCCACGCAGCGAGGTCTCGTCGCAAGGGTGTACGACGATGGTGACCGCTGGCGTCTCATCTCGCGCGGCGGCAATCAGGCGATCGTATTTGGACTGCTCAAGTGGCAGTGCGGCTACCTCGGACACGTCGAAACTCCTTCTTCAATCAGGATGCGGCGCGAGTGCGGGCGGGTTTGCCGCCATTGATCGCAACCGGCGGCTCGCTTTCCAACTGGAAAAGCGACGCCACTCGTTGCAGCCGCTCGGCTGCGAGACCTGTCAGCGCACCGGAGGCTTCCAGCACCTCGCGAAGGGCGGTGAAGGCGGCGCGACGCTGCTCGACTGCTTCCGGCAGCAACTTCGGAAGCGCCGCAAGGGCGGCGTCCTCGTCGATCAGCAGCATGAAGTATTGCTCGCGCATCACCGCCTTGAATTCGGCAAGGGTCAACTGCCTGGCCGAGGGGTGCGCACGGCGAAGCCTGCGAACGGCCTCAAGTCCGCGTTCGTCCGCACCGCCACGCGCCATGCCGACGAAGATCAACGCCCGGGCAAGCGCTTCACATGTGGCGCCGTCTGCCAACTTGGCCCTAAGCTCGGCGATCCGCGCCTCGACGAGCGCTTGATGCAGCAGGCTCTTCTCGGCCTTGCGCGGCGGCTGGTCCGAATTCCTGTCGATCCCGAGTGCGGCCTGCAGGGTCGGCGAACCGTAGATGGCGTGGAAACTCTGTTCCGAAAGGTACTCGGCCGTCCGCCGCCAAGCGTCGAGGCCGTCCACGATCTGATGCGACAGAGCCTCCTGCCAGGCAATGAACGGGTTGCCCGCGTCCGCCGGTTCGCGGTTTTCGCGAACGAGGTCCGCAAGCGCTGAAGTCCAGGCCATGAAGGGATTGTCCGGCCCGAACAGCGCATATTGCAGCCGCAACGGATGCATGTTCCGCATCGCCTCGGCGACGGGTGGCGTCGCTGCTGCCTTGACCATCGGCTGCAGATAGGTGCGATAGAGCGCCAGATTGACTTCCGAAAGCTTCGCGGCGGCGGCGAAACGACGCTCGTCCTCGATGTCGTTGCCGCCAAGCGCCCGGATATCGTCGAGCGTTCTCGCCTCGCAGCGCATCAGCCATTCGCCGGAGACGAGATCCCTGCCCTCCGCGACATTGCCCGCCGGCGTCAGCACCGCTTCATATAGGCCGGGGGGCAGCACGTCGATGAAATCGATGTTGGAGGCAAATTCGTCATGTTCCTTCCGGGCGACGCCGGCGGACACGAAAATGCCGAGATGCCCGACTGTCTCGTGAACGGTATAGACGATCGTCTGGCCGTAGGCGCGGATCTCGTCGACGCTGTCGTAGAGGTCGAGGATCCAGCCGAGCGCCTGCTGCGGCGGGGTGATGTTGTCTCCCTTCGAGCAGAACACGACGATTGGCGAACGGATGTTGCGAAGGTCTATCGCGGTGCCGTCCGACGTGCGGATTTCGCCGGCGGCGAGCTTGTTGCCGACGAAGAGTTCATCGACGATGAACTGCATCTCCTCGGCATTCAGCGTCACGTGCCCGCCCCACCAGCGTTCGAAGCCGAGGTAGCGGGCGGCCTCCGTGTCGATCTTCGAATAGAGATTGTATTGTTTGGTCCAGAGCGTATTGGCCGGGTTCTGGTTCTCGAAATTCTGCACCAGCCAGGCCCCGTCGAAGACACCGGCGCCGAGATCGCCGGTCAGTGCCGTCAGCCAGCTTCCTCCCAGAAGCCCGCCGGAATAGCGCATCGGGTTCTGCCCTTTAACGCCGGCCCAGTAAGAAAGCGGCGCGCCGGCAATGATGATCGGGCCGAAGAGCTCCGGCCTCAACGCGGCAACCATCATCACGGCCCAGCCCGCCTGGCAATTGCCGATCACACAGGGCTTTCCATCCGCGTCCGGATGGCGAGCGATCACGGTTTCGAGGAAGTGGGCTTCGGCAAGAACGATATCCTCGATCGTCTGCCCAGGAACCGGATCGGGAAGGAAGCCGATGAAATAGCAGGGATGGCCCGCCTTCATCGCCACGCCGATCTCGCTGTCCGCCTTGAAACCGCCGATTCCCGGGCCATGACCGGCACGGGGATCGACGACGACGAAGGGGCGCTTCGACGGATCGATCACGACGCCGTCGGGCGGAACGATGCTGACCAACGCATAGTTTACCGGCCGTGCGAGCGTGCGTCCGTCGCGAACGAGCCGGGCCTCGAACTCCAGCACGTGCGGCGCCGTCTGCGTCCTGTGCTCCTCGTATTGCGCACCGCGCTGCCGCATCACGTCAAGAAAGAGGATCGAGCGCTGCCAAGCATCGAGCGAATAGGAATAGGCATCGGCAAACGTCGGTATTGTCGGGATCGTGGGATGCTTGGGCATGGTGTCCACTCCTCGGTGCAATTGAAGGTCGGCCCCGTCGCCAAGGCCAATAGAACAACGCAATTGGTCTCGCATTGACCTTAGTCAAAGAGACAGGCGGCATGGCCGCAATATGAACTCGACATAGATGACCCGAGAACGTTTAACCGGGCCGCAGGAGCATATCAGTGGAGTATTACGGCGATTTGTCGCCGTAGCGATTTCTTCGCCCCTAAACCCGTCGAAGACGCATACGCATCGCCAACCTTTGGCGTTTCTTCGCAGTGCAGCATCATACAGAAAACGGCACCAGGCAAGACGGCCCTTGAAATTCAGGACGGAGCTTGCCAATTGGGGCAAAAACCACAAGGAGTTGCCAAGGCAATGAGCGAAACCGAAATGTCCGTAGAGAAACATGTCTTCGAAGCCGATGTGGCACGACTGCTCCATTTGATGGTGCATTCGGTCTATTCCGACAAGAACGTCTTCCTCCGCGAACTGATTTCGAACGCCGCGGATGCCTGCGAGAAACTGCGCTATGAAGCGATCGTCTCGCCCGAGCTGCTTTCCGGCGATCCGACCCCGCGCATCACCCTGACGCTCGATGAAGCGAACAGCCGCCTTGTCGTCGAAGACAATGGTATCGGCATGAGCCGCGATGAGCTCGTCGAGGCACTCGGCACGATCGCTCGCTCGGGTACCCGCGCCTTCATGGAACGCATCGAGGCCGCGCAGGGCAAGGAAGGCGCACAGCTTATCGGTCAGTTCGGTGTCGGCTTCTACTCCGCCTTCATGGTCGCCGATAAGGTCGACGTCGTGTCGCGCCGCGCAGGTTCTGAACACGCCTGGATGTGGTCCTCCGACGGCAAGGGCAGCTACACCGTTTCTGCGGCCGAACTTGCGGATGCTCCGGCGCGCGGCACGCGCATCACGCTCCATCTGATGGAGGATGCCAAGACCTATACGTCGCGCTGGACGGTCGAGCGCATCGTCAAGGATCAATCCGGCCACGTGCCGGTGCCTATCTCCATTCTGGAAAAGCCCGGCGCGGAACCCGTTCAGGTCGGCGACGGCACCGCGCTCTGGACCAAGCAGAAGAGCGAGATCAGCAAGGAAGACTATGCGGACTTCTACCGCGGCGTAGCCGGGCAGTATGACGACCCTGCCCTGACGGTACACTTCCGCGCCGAAGGCCGGCATGAATATACGGCCCTTGCCTTCGTGCCCGGCTCGAAGCCCTTCGACCTCTTCGATCCGGACCGCAAGGGAAGGATGAAGCTCTACGTCAAGCGCGTCTTCATCACCGACGAGGCGGAATTGCTGCCGCGCTACCTGCGCTTCGTGCGCGGCCTCGTCGACACCTCGGATCTGCCCTTGAACGTCTCGCGCGAGATGATCCAGGAAAGCCCGCTGCTCGCAAGCATCCGCAAGGGTGTCACCAACCGCGTGCTGACTGCGATCGAAAAGCTGGCGGAGAGCGAGCCAGAGACCTTCGACAAGATCTGGGAAAATTTCGGCAGCGTGCTCAAGGAAGGCATCTACGAGGATTACGAGCGCCGCGAACAGCTGGTCGCGCTGTCACGCTTCCGGACCACCACCTCGGACGAGGGCCGGCGCAGTCTCGCCGACTACGTCAAGGACATGAAGGAAGGCCAGTCGGCAATCTATTATCTGACGGGCGACAATCTCGGCCAGCTCAAGGCCTCGCCTCAGCTCGAGGGCTTTCGCGCTCGCGGCATAGAAGTGCTGCTTTTGACCGATCCGGTCGATAGCTTCTGGGTGACGTCCGCCCCCGACTTCGAGGGTAAGCCCTGGAAGTCGATCACCCAAGGTGCTGCCGATCTCAGCAATATCGCCAAGCCCGAAGGTGGCAAGGAAGAGGCGCCGCAGGCCAGCCAGTTGGTCATCGACTTCGTCGCCTTCGCCAAGGAAACGCTCGGTGCGGCCGTCTCCGACGTCCGCACGTCCGACCGTCTGACGGAAAGCGCCGTCTGCCTGGTCGCGCCGGAGCACGGTCCCGATCGCCAGCTCGAAAAGATGCTTCAGGGCGCCGGCCGTCTCGAAGACGCGGCCAAGCCGATCCTCGAAGTCAATCCGAACCATGCGCTGATCACCGCAATGGCCGCCAGCCCCGCCGGCGATAGCGCGTTTCGGACGGACGCGGTTCAACTCCTGCTCGACCAGGCGCGCGTGCTCGACGGCGACAAGCCGCAGGATCCGCGCGCCTTCGCCGAACGGCTATCGCGCGTCTTCGATCGCGCACTCAAAGCCTAAAACAAAGATCCCCGGAAATCTCCGTGATTTCCGGGGCTTCTTGCCGTTTCCTTTAGCAGCGCCTTAACTTGCGCCTTTGCCGCCTTACGTAGCGCTAGTTCGCCTTCGCGACTTGCATCCCGATTTCCGCCAGCACCTCGTCGGTGTGTTCTCCTAGCCGCGGCACGCCGCGGTCAAGCGCAAGTTCGGCACCGGAAAAGCGGATCGGAGTCCTGACACCCGGTGATGTACCGGCAGCAGCGCCCGAATGCGGCGTATCCACTCGCATCTGCCGATGCGCGATCTGCGGATCGGCAAAGACGTCGGCGACCGTGTTGATCGGCCCGCCGGGCACGCCGGCATCTTCCAGCATCTTCAACAGCGCGTCGCGTTCGATCTTTGCGGTCTCCGCGGCCAACTCCGGGGTCAGCGTCTCCCGGTTCTGCACCCTGAGCGCATTGGTCAGGTAACGTTCGTCGGCCGCGAGGTCGGAACGCCCGAGCAATGCGCAGAACTTCACGAACTGCCGGTCATTGCCGACAGCGACGATCAGGTGGCCGTCGGAGGTCGGGAAGACCTGATAAGGCGCTATGTTCGGGTGCGCATTGCCGAGCCGGCGCGGCGCCTTGCCGGAAACCAGGAAGTTCAGCGCCTGGTTGGCGAGCACGCCGGTCATGCAGTCGAGCAGTGCCATGTCGATCTGCTGCCCTTCGCCGGTGCGTTCGCGCTGGGCTAGGGCCGCCTGGACGGCAATCACGCCGTAGAGGCCGGTGAAGATATCGGCGAAGGCGACGCCGATCTTCTGCGGCTCGCGATCCGGTTCGCCGGTCAGGTCCATGATGCCGCTCATACCCTGGACGATATAGTCGTAGCCGGCACGATGGGCATAGGGACCATCCTGGCCGAAGCCGGTGACCGAGCAATAGATCAGCCGTGGATTGATCTTCTTCAGGCTCTCATAATCGAGGCCATATTTGGTGAGCCCGCCGACCTTGAAGTTTTCCAGCAGAACATCCGACTGCGCCGCCAGCCGGCGCACCGCCTCCTGCCCCTCCTCCGTCGTGAAGTCGAGCACCACGGAGCGCTTGCCGCGGTTGCAGGCATGAAAGTAGGCGGCGTCGAGCTTCTCGCCATCCTCGCCCGCGACGAAGGGCGGGCCCCAGGTGCGGGTGTCGTCACCTGCCGGGCTTTCAACCTTGATGACGTCGGCACCGAGATCGGCCAGCGTCTGACCGATCCAGGGGCCCGCGAGGATGCGGGCGAGTTCCAGGACACGAATGCCTTTCAGCGGCGCTTCCATGATCGTGCCGCTCAGAAGAAGGCCTGGAGGCCGGTCTGGGCGCGGCCGAGGATCAACGCATGAACGTCATGCGTACCCTCGTAGGTGTTGACGGTCTCGAGGTTCACCATATGGCGCATGACCTGGTATTCCTCGGAGATGCCGTTGCCGCCGTGCATGTCGCGCGCCATGCGGGCGATATCGAGCGCCTTGCCGCAGTTGTTGCGCTTGACGATCGAGATCATCTCCGGGGCCATGCGGCCTTCGTCCATCAGCCGACCGACGCGGAGTGATCCCTGCAGGCCGAGTGTGATCTCCGTCTGCATGTCGGCGAGTTTCTTCTGGAAGAGCTGCGTCTGTGCGAGCGGACGGTTGAACTGCTTGCGGTCGAGGCCGTACTGGCGCGCGGCGTGCCAGCAGAACTCAGCGGCGCCGAGCGCGCCCCAGGAAATGCCGTAGCGCGCGCGGTTGAGGCAGCCGAACGGACCCTTGAGGCCTTCCACATTCGGCAGCAGCGCCTCTTCGCCGACTTCGACATTGTCCATGACGATTTCGCCGGTGATCGACGCGCGCAGCGACAGCTTGCCCGCGATCTTCGGGGCGGAAAGGCCCTTCATGCCCTTTTCGAGCACGAAGCCGCGGATGGCACCCCCATGGGTTTCCGACTTCGCCCAGACGACGAAGACATCGGCGAGCGGCGCGTTGGAGATCCACATCTTCGAGCCGACGAGGCGGTAGCCGCTCTCCGTCTTGATGGCGCGGGTCTTCATACCGGCCGGATCCGAACCGGCATCCGGCTCGGTCAGGCCGAAACAGCTGATCCACTCGCCGCTGATCAACTTCGGCAGATACTTTTGCTTCTGCTCTTCGGAGCCGTAGGCATAGATCGGATAGATCACCAGCGAAGATTGTACGCTCATCATCGAGCGGTAGCCGCTGTCGACGCGCTCGACTTCGCGTGCAACGAGGCCGTAGGCGACGTAGGAAGCGCCGACGCCGCCATAGGTGTCGGAGACGGTGACGCCGAGCAGGCCGAGTTCGCCCATTTCGCGGAAGATCTCCGGGTCGGTCGATTCTTCGCGGTAGGCGTCGATGATGCGCGGCTGCAGCCGGTCCTGCGCATAGGCCCGCGCGGTGTCGCGGATCATACGCTCGTCCTCGGTCAACTGATCTTCGAGGAGGAACGGATCATCCCATTGAAATTGCGTCTTGCCGGCCATGTTTCTCTCCCATCGGATTATTCGGCTGATGTTATCGCAAGGGGTGCAGGCCGTTTCAAACGAAATTGAGGCACCGCCTCATGCGCCCAGGGAATGGCCCCTCCTCCGACCCGGAACACCCCCGTGTTGCAAAATCGCTAAAATATGACGACAAGAGCTGAAGTCCTTCGGGCCGCCAATTCTCGCTGCCGAGCGGCCCAGTCAACGCAAGAGACCAAAAGCAAGCCACGACCATGGCCAACGACCGCCTCGAACGCTTCGCCCACAATCTCGACTGGAATCTTCTGCGCACCTTCGTCGTGCTTGTCGAGGAAGGCAGCATTACCGCAGCGGCAAACCGGCTGCTTCTGCAGCAGCCGGCCGTCAGCATGGCGCTGAAACGATTGGAGCAAACGGTTGGCCAGAAACTCATCGACCGGCGTCCCGGGCGCTTCAACCTGACGGACGCCGGCGCCCGTCTGCACGCTCAATGCCGCGACATCTTCGCCGCCGTCATACGCCTGCCGAACGTTCTGGAAACCGCCGGCGAGGAAATCACCGGCCACCTCAACATCCATTCCGTCAGTCACGCCCACAATCCTGCCTGGGACCGCAAGCTCGAAAGCTTCTTCCGGCTGCACCCGAAAGTGACGCTGTCGGTCACCATCGCGACGACTGTCGACGTACTGAGCGCGGTCGAGCGCAACGTTGCGACGATGGGCCTTTGCGACGGCAACATACCCGACTGGCTCAACAAGCGCTTCCACGTGCGCGAGCGCTATGCCCTCTATTGCGGGCGAAGTCATCCGCTGTTCGGCGTCGAGGGCATCGACTTCAACGACCTCAGGGGCAATCCCTATATCGCCTTCATCGCCGACGTGCTGGGCGGCCAGCACATGAACTCGGTGACGGCGGTGCGCGCAATCGGCTCCTTCGGTCAGCAGGTCCGCGCCGTTTCCTGCAACGTCGAAGAGGTCATGCGGCTGATCGCCTCCAATGTCGGCATCGGCATGTTGCCCGATCACCTGGCGGCGCCGGCCGCGGCGGAGGGCCAACTTTGGCAGTTGCCGCCCTACACAGACCTGCCGACGACCGACGTCTTCCGCATCTCCAACCCCAACGCGATCCTCAATCCGGCTGAAGCCGCGTTTCTGGCCCATGTCGCCGACACGGAGCCACTCGACCGCTGCGTCGATGAGATCGTCTGACTATCATCAGAATTGATAGCCACCTTTCCGGTTATAAATTTGAACGCAGATGGCAGCTTGCCTATGGTCTCGCCCACAACCAACGGAGGCGGGACATGCGCGAATACGATGTGGCAATCATTGGCGGCGGCATCGCCGGACTGTCGCTCGCCTATTTCCTGGCGCCACATCGCTCCGTCGTGGTGATCGAGCGGGAGGAAGGGCTCGGCTACCACAGCACCGGACGCTCGGCAGCAGAGTTCGTGCTGCGCTACAACGCGCCCGACGTTTGTGCGCTCGCGACCATATCCAAGTCCTTTTTCGACAATCCGCCCGAAGGATTCTCAGAGGTGGCGTTGCTCAAGCAGCGCGGCGGCGTCATGATCGCCAATGCCGAGAAGGTTGACCGCTTCGAGGAGGTCCTCCGGGCGGAACACCGCGCCAATCCTGAAATCCAGAGGCTGACCGTCGACGAGGTGATCGCGCGCGTGCCGATCCTTCGGCCGGACTATGTTGCCGCCGCCTACTACGATCCGCATTTCTGGGACATCGAGGTGGAAAACCTCGTGCAAGGCTATGTCCGGGGCGCGCGCCGCCATGGTGCGGCGATCATCGAGCGCTCGGACGTGCTGGCACCGCGCCGCGATGGCGACCGCTGGGTGCTGATGACGAGTGCTGGTGATGTCAGCGCACAGACGATCGTCAACGCCGCCGGCGGCTGGGCTGATCCGGTTGCCGACCTGTTCGGCGTTGCCCCCGTCGGCATCGTCCCACATCGCCGCACGGCGATCACCGTCGATCTTCCCGAAGGGATCGACGCGCTCACCTTGCCGGAAATCAACGAGATCGATGAAGACTTCTACATGAAGCCCGAGGGTGGGCGACTGCTCGCCTCGCCGGCCGACGCCACCCCTTGCGAGCCGGCCGACGTCCAGCCCGAGGAAATCGATGTCGCCTGGGCGGCGCATTATATCGAAGAGGCAACGACCGTCCCGGTTCGCCGCATCTTCAAGAGCTGGGCCGGCATGCGCAGCTTCTCACCCGACAAACTACCGGTCATCGGTTTTGCCCTCGACCGACCGGATTTCTTCTGGCTCGCCGGTCAGGGCGGCTATGGCATCTTGACCTCGCCCGCGCTTGGCGCCCTTGCCGCGAACCTCGTCATCGGCGCCACGGCGCCGGAAGGCTTTGACGCCGTCGGCCTCGACCTATCGAAATTCAGCCCGGCACGCTTCGAGAAGTAACGGGATCGGTTCGTCGTCGGTCACGAGCCGATCGCCAGCAACCGGCGACGGCCGGCCGGATCACTTGCGCGCCAGGCTGAAGGAAAAATGGCTGCCGCGGTGATAGTCGAGCGCGTAGACCACCGGCAAGCCTGCCGCATTGAAACAGGTCTCGCGGATCAGCAGCGCCGGCCCGAAGTCGCGCAAATCGTTGCGCTCCACCACATCATCGGGAAGCATGACGGCAGAGACGATCGCAGCCGACATCCTGGGCCTGCTCCTGTGCTGATCCAAAAGATCGAGCAGTGAGCCGGTCCAATCGACATCATAGAGGCGCAACGGGATGATGCTGCGCGGGATGAAGTCGACGCAATAGAGGATCGGCTCGTCCTTGTGCAGCCGCAGCCGTTCGAGGCGGATCACCCGCTCGCCCGGCTGGAGCCGCAATTGCTCCGCCGTGATCGCATCAGGTGTTTCTTCCGCTACGGAGAGAACCTTGTTGGCCGTGGCGTAGCCATAGTGCCGGGCCATGTCAGTGACGCTTTCAAAGACGGTGATCGGGCGATCGACCCTGACGGCGGACATGGCCGAGACGAAGCGTCCCCGCCCGTGCTCGACATAGATGATGCTGTCCTGCTCGAGCAGCTTCAGCGCTTCGCGCAGCGCCGGACGCGAGATCTTGAAGCGCTGTGTCAACTGCGCCTCGGTCGGCAATTTGTCGCCGGGATTGAGCCCTTCGTCGCGAATCAGATCCGCGATGCGGTCGCGAAGCTGAATCACCAGTGTGCGCGTATCACGAAGGGGTTCGTCCAATTCCTCTCACTCCGCTGAACAATCACAAGCACGTTCTTGTCTGACAAATCCTGGAAGGTCAAGTGCGCCCCAGTTCGCCCGGGTTATCGACGCTTCTCCGCGCCCATCACGATGTGCAGCGGTGCCGGCGAGATATCGCCGGAGACATCTCCCTTGACACCGCCTCGCGTTGTTGTCAGTTGTCTTACAACAGTGAAGAGAACGGCGGACACCAAGACCGTCGGCCGAGGCAACCACCGGGAAAACGTGTCATGCTGAACTTTGACGAACACAGATTTCTTCGCATCCAGTCGGGCGCGGTCGCGCTGCGCCAACAACTAGACGCCACGATCGCGGCCTGTCTCGCCGCCGGAGCGGAGAACATCTTCTTCACGGGAACCGGCGGCGCCGCCATCCTGATGCAGCCGGCCGCCCAGCTCCTTCAACGCCGGTCCCGCTTTCCCACCTTTATCGACCTGCCGGCAGAACTCGTCCTTTCCGGATCGGCGAACCTGAATTCCAGGTCCATCGTCGTCATTCCCTCCCTGTCCGGAACGACGAAAGAAAGCGTGGCGATGCTCGAGAAGGCAAAGGCGGTTGGCGCGACCGTCTTGACGCTCGTCGGGCATCGGGACACACCGCTCGGCCAAGGCGGCGACCACGTTTTCGTCAACTTCGCCGAAGACGACACCTCCTGCGAATCCTTCTATCTGCAATCGCTCTTCATCGCACTTTCGATCATGCGCCACCGCGGGGAACTCGAAGGTTACGAGCGGATCGCGAGCGAACTCGAAACCCTGCCGCAATCGCTGCAGAAGGTGAAGCGCGGCTTCGAAGCCAGGGCGGAGGAATTCGCGAAGGTTCTTGCCGGTTCGAACTATCACATCATCACCGGCGCCGGTAACGCGTGGCCGGAGGCCTTCTACTACGGCATGTGCATTCTCGAGGAGATGCAATGGATCCGTACCCGTCCGGTGCATGCTTCCGACTTCTTCCATGGTACGCTCGAACTGGTTGAACAGGACGTCAGCGTCATCCTGTTCAAGGGCGAAGATGCGATGCGTCCCCTTGCCGAGCGCGTTCAGAACTTCGTGCCGAACTACACAAGCAAGCTGACCGTCCTCGACACCGCGGAGTTTACCCTCCCCGGGCTTTCTCCCGACGTGCGTGGTCTCGTCTCACCGATCGTGCTTGCAACCGTGCTCGAGCGCATCAGCGCTCATCTGGAGGTGATGCGCAATCACCCTCTGACGACGCGGCGCTACTACAAACGCGTTGCCTACTGAGCATTCGAGACGTAATCGTTCGCCTACAGCGCCGCGCGTCTTAGCAGACGCGCAAAGGTCGCTGTAGGACTTTGATTTGCTGCATGTCTTCGTCCTCAAATCGGGGTCGATTTAAGGAGACATGCAGAGCGGTCGCGGATGCGAGAACGCGTTCGCGACCTTTCCATGCGGCTGCCAGGAGACGCCATGACCACCTTCCGCCTTGCCGCCGTCGGCGACAATTGCATCGACCGTTTCCAGGCGCCGGTGGGCGAAACCTATGTCGGCGGCAACGCGATCAATGTCGCGGTGCAGTGGGCGCTTCTTGGGCAGCAGTCATTCTACTTCGGCGCCGTCGGCCTTGATCGCAACGGCGCGCAAGTGCGGCAGCTTCTTAAGCAGAACGGCGTGCGGCTCGACGGCCTCAAGGAGCGCGACGTCCACACCGCCTATACCGACATCGGCATCACGCCGGAGGGCGACCGCGTCTTCCTTTATGAGGATTTCGGCGCCTGCGCCGGTTACCGACCCGAGGCAGACGACCTCGCCCTCCTGAAGACCATGGATCACGTGCATATCGGCTGGCTCGACGACGGTGGCGCGCTGCGCAAGAGCCTTGCCGCCGCCGGCGTCAGCGTCTCGCAAGACGTCTCCGTCAATGCCGCCCCTGCCGACCTTGGCGTAGAGGGGCTCAGCATCGCCTTTGGGTCAGGCGGCGACGGCGATAACGACGCGGAACGATTGGCCGGAGATTTCCTCTCTCGCAGTGCGGAGTTGGCCGTCGTCACGCGAGGCGCCCTGGGGTCGCTCGCAAGCGACGGCGCCGAACTGGTATCGACCGGCAGCCGTCCGGTGGATGTCGTCGATACCACAGGCGCAGGCGACAGCTTTATCGCCGGGTTCATTCTCGCTCATCTCGAAGGCCGCCCGCTCATCGAACGGCTGGAGGCCGGGCGCGACCTTGCTGCGCGCACCTGCACCCATGTCGGCGGGTTTCCGCAGCAACCGCACCCGCTTTGACGCAATTCGCCCCCCTACCCGGCCCGGTTCAACACCGGGCCGGGTATATGGCGGGCGCCTTCGATCTTTTCACCGCAAGGAATTAGCGCCGTGCTCAACGCACATCGAACCGCCCGAAGCGGGCTTCGACACGCGACTGCAGGTATTCGAGGCCGATCGAGAGGATCCAGTAGATCATCGAGGCGGTGATCAGCATCTCGATGTGGCGGAACTCGGTCTGCCCCTGGGTGCGGGCGAGATACATGATCTCCCAGACTCCGACGACGGAAACGAGCGAGGAGTCCTTCAGCATGGCGATGAACTGGTTGCCGGTCGGCGGGATGATGACCCGCATCGCCTGCGGCATGATCACCAGCGCCATCGTCTGGCTCGGGCTGAGGCCAAGCGCGGTCGCGCCTTCCGTCTGGCCGCGCGGAATGCTCTCGATGCCGGCGCGGAAGATCTCGGTCATATAGGCGCCATAGCACAGCGACAGCGCCAGGATGCCCGCCGGCACCGCACCGATGACGTAGCCGACCTGCGGCAGGCCGAGATAGATGATGTAGATCTGCATCAACAACGGCAGGCCGCGGAACAGCGAGGTGTAGAAGGTGGCCAGCCCATAGACCACGCCGTTCTTCGACAGCTTGGCAATGGCGCCGACGAGCGCAATCAGCGTGGCGATCGCGATCGAGAGCACCGAGATGTAGAGCGTCGTGACGACGCCTTGCGAGACCAGGTAGCCGATCTTCTTGGCGATGAAGGCGAAGGACAGATCGAACGAATAGAAGAACAGCATCAACAGCACGAAGAGTTCGACCCAGACGCCGATCACCTGTCCGCCGCGCGGCAATTGCCGCAAGGCCTTCCAGTTCGCCGCCGCGATCAGGGCGACCATCAAGGCACTCGTCAGCCGGCCGAGCGCCGGGTTGGCTTCCAGCCAGCCGGCCGAGGTCGGCAGCAGATGGCCGATCCAGGCAGGGCTGATGCCGAGCCCGTAGATCGCCAGCGTGACGAGCGCCAGCATCAGAAACATGCCGGACCGTCGCGCGACATCCGGATAAGTCAGTATCAGACGACCAATCATCTCAAAATCTCCGGCGTTCAGGCCGCGCGCTCGCGCCACCAGTCCTGTGCCTGCAGTTTCCAGTAGGTGAGTTGCGCCACCGCCAGCCCGGCATAACCACCGGCCCAGACCAGACCGAACGGCCGGAAAAGCTTGTAGCGGTCGGACTGGCCGAGAATGCCTTCGGCCACCAGCTTGCCGCCGATCGCCGTCGTGTTGAGCCCGTGGCCGCCAAAGGCGGTGCAATGCCAGACTCCCGGCCGCATCTCGCCGATCTGGGGCATCAGGTGGCGGGCGTAGGACATCAGCCCCGACCAGGCGAGTTCGGTCTTGAGTTCCTTGAGCTGCGGATAGGTGCCGGTCATCTCGCGCCGCAGTTCGCCGGCAAGGGCCGCGGGCGACGCCGCCCGCGTGGTGATCCGCCCACCCCAGAGCAGCCGCTTGCCGCCATCCACCAGCCGGTAATAGTCGCCGGCGCGGCGGTTGTCGCCGATCGCGTCGCTGGTGGCGATGGCCGAGCGGATCAGATCCGGCGCCGCCTCGCTCAGCATCACGTAGGTTGCGATCGGCAGGAAGGCGCGCTTCAGCCGGCCGTTGAGCGGCCCGGTGTAGCCGCCGGTCGTGAAGACGACCTGGCGTGCCTTGACGCGACCACGGGCCGTCGACACCGTCTTTTCGGTACCGTCGAGCATGCTTGCCGTTGCCGCCGAGCCCTCATAGATCCGCCCACCCAGCCGCTCGATCTCCTCCGCAACGGCGCGCAGGTAGTTGAGCGGGTGCATGTGGAAGGCTCGGGGATCGCGCAGACCCTGAAAATAGCGTTTCGACTTCAATACGGAGCGGATGCGCTCGGTGTCGAAATATTCCAGTTCGTATCCGTAGTCTTGGCGCATCGCGTCGGTATGAGCCTTCAAGCTGCCGCCGTCGTCGTAGCGCAGCACGCTGGTGATGCCGGGCTGCGCATGGGCGCTATCGATCTTCAGTGCCGCAATCGTATCGCGAACGAAATCGACGCCTTCGATCGACAGCCGATGGATCTGGCGTGCACCTTCTGCACCGGCCATCCGCGCGATATTCTCGCCACCAGTCGCAAATCCGGGGCTGACAAAGCCGCCATTTCGACCGGAAGCCCCGAAGCCGACGCTTTCGGCTTCGAGCACGACGGCCGATTGTCCGGCGCGTGCAAGCTGAAGCGCCGTTGTCAGACCGGCAAGCCCGCCGCCGACGACGACCGTGTCGCATTCGATGGTTTCCGAAAGGACTGGTCTGACCTTACGATCGACCATCGTCTTTTTGTAATAGGTATCCGGATAGGACATTTTGTCTCGCCCCGCAGACAGCGATTAAGGGTTGCGGGCGGCACAGCCGCCGCCTCGCAGACGTGTCGAGGTCAATCGGCGCTGTAGTCCTTGCCGTACCATTTGGTGGTAAAGCTCGCGAGCGTACCGTCCTTCTTCATCTCTGCGATGACGTCGCCGATCTTTTTCGTCCACTCCGGATCGGTCTTTTCCGCGATCACAACGAGCGGCTCCTTGAACGCGTATTCGCCTTCAAGCACCTTGAGCGGATACCCGTTCTTGATCGCATTCAGTGCGGTCTGTTCCGGCGCGATGACAGCATCGAGGCGCACACCATTGCCGAGGCGCAGGTCGTCAAAGGGAAGCATGGAGTCGGCGAAGGTGCGGATTTCGCCCGGTTCCAGCTTGTATTCGATCGGCGGCAGCCCCGGAGCATCGATTTCCAACTGCCGGCGTATGAAGTCTTCCGACGTCGTGGCGGTTTCAACGCCCACGATCTTGCCGTTCAGGTCGGCGATCGACTTCGCCTCGCTGTCCTTGTGCAGCACGTAGACATAGGGGCTGTGGTAGTAGATGCCGGCAAAATCGATGACCTGGGCGCGCGCCTTGGTGGGGGTGACGGAGCCAACGCCGACGTCATAACGCCCCTGCCAGCGGCCGCCGGTCAACGTGGCCCAGTCCGGCGTCTCGAAGCTGACCTCGACGCCGAGGCGCTTGCCGATCTCCCGGGAGACGTCGATGTCGAAGCCCACCAGCTGGTTGCTGTCGTCGAGATAGCTCTGCGGCGGCCACCCGCTGTTGGTGGCAACCACCATGGCCTTCTTGCTCATGACCCGGTCGAGCGTCTCGCCTGCCTGTGCGGCTGTGGCAAGCGCCAGCGCGGCAGCGCCGACGGCGAGCTTTAGAACCAGTTTCCTCACGCGATCCTCCTGTTTGAACGTCAGCAATGGTTCCCAATTATGTAAGATGTCTGACAACATAAGTTAGAAAAGATCGATAAAGATGAGTCAAGGGCGGAAGCACGCTCACTCCATGAAACGAAGTGATGGGACCATGCGTCTGCGTGATGAATGAGCCAACGAAGCGCGTTCCAGCACCGAGGTGCGGTCATGCCGGCAGCAAGCACCGGACCACCGCCATTTCCGACTTCGGCCATGCGTGCAAAAGCCATCGACCTCGCCGAGCCGATTGAAGCCTTCGGCGAAACCTGACAGGAATACGTCCGGGAGGACGGTCCATGTATTACGCGATCTTGGCTTATCATACGGCAGGTGTGGTCGAATCGTGGAGCAAGGAGGAGGACGCGGCCTTGATGTCCGACCTGCTCCAGGTTCACGATCGCTTCGTTCAACAGAAATCCTTTGGCCCGGCCGCGCGGCTCGGCCCCGTGGAAGGCGCGGTGACGCTGAGGGGCAAGGGCGAAGGCATCGTCACCGACGGCCCTTTCGCCGAAACCAAGGAGCAGCTCTTGGGCCTTTACGTCGTGGACTTCCCGACGATCGAGGCAGCCATCGCGGCAGCGCGCGAGTTGCGACGCAGTAATCCGACGGCGATCTACGAGATCCGGCCGATTGCGCTCTATATTCCCGGAACGACTTTGGAACCCGGCCCGTAGCGCCGCCAGGCTTTCTGGCCTCCGGCCTTAAAACTGCATGTCTCCTCTAATCGACCTCGATTTAAGGACAAAGACATGCAGTAAATCAAAGTGCTACAGCGCCGAGTAGACTTCGCGGCAGCGCGCGACACGGGGAAAGTCGCCGCATTTCCTTCACCAGCCACAACCTGCCCGGCATCGTGGCATCGGCGGCTTGCCGCACTTGCAGTCAACATCGCCCGCTTCGGCAGCTCCATGCGGACCAAGCCGAAGCGCCCATTTGAGCCTCGGCCTTCTTGCGCGGAACAAATGGATTTGCCTCGCCGTTGGGCTTTGAACCGGCCGGCAGACATGCGCAGAAACAGAACAGGAAGACTCCTATGGCCCGCACGATCAAAGCTGAGAAGGCCCAGAAGATTAACCTCATGTTGAGCCAGGCCGTCACGGCGATGCGCGTTAACGAAAGGTTGCTATGCGAATTATTGCGGTGGACTGCCGACCATAGCGATGATCCCAAGCGGTTCATCCAAGATGTCTTGGAGAAAGCTGGAAACGATCTGACACGAGCCGGCAGGGACGACAGTATGACCTCTTTGATCGCGACGCATGAAGCGCTCGAATATCTTCATCATCTCGCCGCGGAGATCCATGAGACGGGGACGAACGGCCCCGCGGCCGAAAATGTCGGTGAGGTGCAAGCGCCATCTCCCAGCTACCCACGTTCCGCCTCCATGACTTAGACCGTCGCCTGGCTCATGAGCCTGCATTGAAGGGTGCGAGCGGCATCGAGGGTTCATGAGCGGCCGTCCGGAACGCACGAAGACTCGCGATCCGGAACAAACCTCAAGTTTGAAGGTTCGGTCGGCGTTAAAAGGGAGACCGCGATGAAAGAACCACGTACGGGCAGGCCCGGTACGACGGACCAGTCACCACGTTGGGAAGGGCCTAAGGAAACGCGACCTCGCGGCTATTTGCCGCCGACCGACGATCCCGAGGAGGACCGGGATGCCGTTGGTGAGAACCTGAAGGACCCGCACCGCGGCAAACTGTCGGATGCGGGTAAGACCAAGGGTGATTGAGACGGACAGGAGATGAAACTCGTCTGTTAACGGCCGACGCTCGAGCTGACTTCCTCGGAGACAGTGACTGAGTCCGATAGCTTCCCTGGCGCGTTAATGAGAGCATCGACCTACGGAGAACACGGAGTGAATCACTTTCTCTTTCAGATGGCTGATTTTCTATCTCGTCCTCCCGGCTTTTATTTCGTGATTCTGGCGATGGCTGGCAGCACCGCCCTGGTGCCTTTCGGCCTCACAGACGTCGTCACCTATGCTCTGTCGGTCGCAGCGATCGTGATCACCAGCGTCGTTCTGATCCAAGGCTATCGCGACACGGCGGCAATCCACGCCAAGCTCGACGAAATCATCGTATCAATGCATGAAACCCGAAACGGGGTGGTCGGCCTCGAGCATGAACAGCCGGAGCACATCACGGCAGCGGTCGAGCAACTCGAAGCGGAAGCTGACGAGCAAGACGGAGCCACTCACCAGGCTCCCGTGTGAGGGACTTCGCGTATGCACCAGCGGCACTTGTGCAGCTTCGCGCCTTGGCACCCTCGTGCGGTGGCGACGATTGTATGATCCGGGAGGGATTCCCGCCAGGCTGTGAACTGTAACAGAACTTACAACAAACTGACATTTCGCTTTCATGAAGCGCCGATATGGCAGGTGTCATACCGATGACCGGTCTCCCCGCGAGAGGACCTGCTAGAAATGTTTCAGTTGAAGAGTGTAACCCGCCAATTCGGCAAGAAGACAGCCGTGAGTTCGGTTACCTTCGACATCCCCCAGGGTCAGATGGTCGGCGTGATCGGCCGCTCGGGCGCCGGCAAGTCGACCCTCCTGCGCATGATCAATCGTCTCGCCGATTTGTCGTCGGGCTCGATCGTCTATGACGGTACCGAAGTCTCGTCGCTACGCGGTGCAGCACTTCGCAACTGGCAGCGCGACTGCGCGATGATCTTCCAACAATTCAACCTGGTGCCGCGCCTCGACGTGCTCACCAACGTCCTGCTCGGCCGCCTCAATCACCGCTCGACGGTCTTGAGCATCCTCAACATGTTCACCCGCGAAGAACGCATCATGGCGATCGGCGCGCTCGAACGCCTTGGCATCGAGCAGACTGCGCTCCAGCCCGCAGGCACGCTCTCCGGCGGCCAGCAGCAGCGTGTCGCGATCGCTCGCGCCCTCATGCAGCAGCCGAAGGTGCTGCTCGCCGACGAGCCGATCGCCTCGCTCGATCCGCTGAATGCCAAGATCGTCATGGATGCGCTTCGCGACATCAACGAGCGTGACGGCATCACGGTCATCACCAACCTTCATACGCTCGATACCGCGCGCAATTATTGCGAACGTATCATCGGCATGGCGCACGGCCGCGTCGTCTTCGACGGCCAACCCAAGGATCTGACCGCGGCAGCGGTTGCCGAAATCTATGGCGCCGATACGGGCATCGAGGAATCGATGACCTCCACCAGCATCAACATTCCGGCGGCCGAGCCGCAGGAAGAAACGGCATCGGCCGGCCTCAAGCCGCTGGCACTGGCCGGCATCTGAGCCCGCCAGGATCGAAAGCCCGCGTCAAGGGCACCTCTTTGAAACCGAATAGGATCCGGCCGAGCCGGACATACGGGAGAACCTTATGCTGAAGAAAGCTCTTCTGGGCGCCGTCGCGCTCCTCGCCCTCGTCGGCCACGCTCAGGCCGAAGACCTCAAGGAATTCCGCATCGGCATCCTCGGCGGCGAGAACGAAGCTGACCGCCTGCGCAACTTCCAGTGCCTCGTCGACAAGCTGCCGGCCGCCATCGGCGTCGAGAAGGTCTCGCTGTTCCCGGCCGCCGACTATGACGGCGTCATCCAGGGCCTGCTCGGCGGCACGCTCGACTACGCCGAACTCGGCGCTTCCGGCTACGCCAAGGTCTACCTCGCCAAGGCTGACGCCGTCGAGCCGATCCTGACGACCGTCCAGACCGACGGTTCGACCGGCTACCACTCGATCATGGTTGCCCGCAAGGATTCCGGCATCACCAAGCTCGAAGACCTGAAGGGCAAGAAGCTCGGCTTTGCCGATCCGGACTCCACCTCGGGTTACCTCGTTCCGCTCGTCACCCTGCCGGAAGCGATCGGCGCTCCGGTCAAAGAATTCTTCGGTGAGACCGGCTTCGGCGGCGGTCACGAAAACCTCGTTCTCGAAGTCGTCAAGGGCACCTTCGATGCCGGCACGACCTTCGGCTCGGGCGTTGGCGAATTCAAGGACGGCTACACCTCCGGCAACCTGAAGAAGATGGTCGACAAGGGCATCCTCGACATGAACGACCTCGTCGAGCTCTGGAAGTCGCCGCTGATCCCGAACGGCCCGATCGTTGTCCGCACCTCGATGAACGACGACATGAAGGCAAAGTTCAAGCAGTTCATGATGGACCTGCCGAAGACCGACGCCGCTTGCTTCTCGGCCATCCAGGGCGGTGATTTCACCGGCTACACCGAAGTCAACTCCGACTTCTACAAGCCGATCATCGACGCCCGCAAGGCGACAATCGGCGGCTGATAGGCCGCATCTCCCGGGAACGCTGGCCGCCCAAACGGCCAGCGTTTCACTGTTTGAAGGGGTGTCCGGCACCTGTCCCGACTGCATGTCTCCGCGGCGCGCTGCAGAGCATGTCTATCGCTTATCACGCATTTCCCGACGGAAAGCCGCTTCGCACTTTCCAGGAAATGCCTAAGAGGCCGGTGTAAGCCGGAATGATCATGGCAACTTCCCTGCTCCCGCGGCATCTGAGCGAGAACGGCGCCGTCATAGAGCGCCATTGGCAGGAACTCAGTTCCCGCCGCCGTCTCTATTCCTGGCTCGGCTTCGCCCTTCTCTTCCTGACGCTCTCGGGTTCGCTCTGGTTCGCCAACGATTCCAACGCCGGCAAGTTCTTCGATCGCCTGCCGCATTTCTTCGACTTCGTCGGCGATCTCGCACCGCGTGACGGCCTGGAAATCTTCCGCGCCATGTTCGACCTGCCCTCGCCCTATGACGACGGCAGCTTCAAGTACAACTACCCCGAAGGCCGGCTGTACCTGACCGACAGCTTCTACATCCCCGAATATTTCCACAAGATGCTGGAGACCGTGAACATCGCGATCTTCTCGACAGTCATCGGCACGGCGCTCGGCTTCGTGCTCTGCTTCCTTGCCGCGCGCAACCTGATGCCCAGTCCGTGGATACGCGGCGCCGTTCGCCGCTTCATGGAAATCCTGCGCGCCTTCCCGGAAGTGGTGATTGCCGGCTTCTTCCTGGCGATCCTCTCGCTCGGGCCCATTCCCGCGATCGCCGCGGTCTCGATCCACACGATCGGCGCGCTCGGCAAGCTTTTTTACGAAGTGGTCGAAAACGCCGACATGAAACCGGACGAAAGCCTGCGTGCCACAGGCGGCAACTGGATCGAGCGCGTCTGGTTCGGCATGGTGCCGCAGGTGCTGCCCAACTTTACCAGCTATTTCCTGCTGCGGCTCGAAATCAACGTGCGCGCCTCGACCATCATCGGCGCCGTTGGTGGCGGCGGCATCGGTGAGCTTTTGCGCCTTTCGATCGGCCAGGGTCATCAGGCCAAGACGCTGGCCATCGTCATTCTGCTGTTCGCGACCATTTTCGCCGTCGACCAGTTTTCCGCTTGGCTTCGCCGCCGCCTCGTCGGCGAGCAGGCATTCCAGCTTGCCCAATAGGTGCGCGCCATGACCACGACCACACGACTGAGCCCGATGGAGATGGATGCGATCGCGACCCGCCATCCCGAGCTCCTGAAATCCTCGACCTCCAATCGGGTACGCACGGCAGCGATCGCCGGCGGCGTCATCGTTTATCTCGTCTTCAGCTGGTGGTTCTTTTCGATCGGCCAGGTGCTCGGCAACGCGAATTGGGGCATTGCCGGCACCTATCTCGCCGACTGGGTTTCTTACGAAGTGCGTCCGCAAATCCACATCGCTTCCGACCGGACGATGAGCCTCAACTATCAGCGCAATTCGCCGCTTGGCCCCAATCCCAAGCCAGACTGGGTGGAACTCGACAAGGAGACGATGACGCGGCGCGTTGAAATCCCGGCGTCGACGACGCAGGTGGCCAAGCCGAAAGCAAGCTCGTCCTTCAGCTTTATGGCGCCGGGCTCGGCCCTTGGCCGCGGCTCAACAGCCGAGGCGCAGAACCGCGTCGAAACCCGCACGGAAGAGGTGCTGACGCGCGTCGTCGTGACCTACGACCGCTCGACCAAGATCGAGATCGCCGACGGTCTGGTGAAGGCGACCCATGGCGGCGAGACGCTGACGATGGCCGTCGACGGCACGGACACGGTGACACCGCAAGGCGCTTTGCCGTCCTGGGCGACGCAGAAGCGTCCCGGCGAAAAGATCGTCCTAGCCTTTGGCGCCACCGGCTGGGCCGAAGTCGAAGGCGACGAGGTCTCGGTGCGCAATCGGTTCTTCGGTTGGGCGAATTTCCTCTTCGACACCAACTCGCCCTTCTTCGGCAGGAGCTATGGCGAGGTCGCCTCGCTGATCACCTCCGGCGAGCGCATCGATCCGGCCCGCCCGAACCTTTCGCTTGCCTGGAACAACATTCTCTACAATGCCGAATGGCAGCACCTGGACGTCTGGACGAAGCTCCTACAGACCATCGTCATTGCCTTCGTCGGCACGCTCTTTGCGTCGCTGATCGCCTTCCCGCTCTGCTTCCTGGCCGCCCGCAACATCACGCCGAACTTCATGGCCAACCAGTTGGCCAAGCGCTTCTTCGACTTCCTGCGGTCGGTCGACATGTTCATCTGGGCGCTGTTCTTCACTCGCGCCTTCGGCCCCGGACCGCTTGCCGGTATCTCGGCGATCTTCTTCACCGACACCGGCACGCTGGGCAAGCTTTACTCCGAGGCGCTGGAGAACATCGACGACAAGCAGCGCGAGGGCGTCAAGTCGGTGGGTGCCGCGCCGCTTGCCGTACAGCGCTTCGGCGTGCTGCCGCAGGTGCTGCCGGTCTTTGCCAGCCAGGCGCTCTATTTCTGGGAATCGAACACCCGTTCGGCGACCATCATCGGCGCTGTCGGCGCGGGCGGTATCGGTCTCAAGCTCTGGGAAGCGATGCGCACCAATTCCGATTGGGAAAATGTCGCCTACATGGTGCTTCTGATCTTGCTGGTTGTCTTTATTTTCGACAGCATCTCGAACGCGTGCCGTTCGCGCCTGATGGGGCGCAAGGCACATTGACGACAAGCGAGCATTGCGCGCCCGCCATCATGATGTTGTCATGGAAATCGGTTAGCTGCGCATCGCATCCCGCAAACACTCGACCCGCCGCCCTGGCGGGCCGGTCGCTACAAGAAAGTGAAGACCGTGCGTTATGCAATCTACTTCGCGCCGCCGGCAGACGACCGGCTGTCGCAGGTCGCGTCCCGTTGGCTCGGCCGTGATGCCTTTACCGGCCAGGCCCTCGATACCCCGCCGGTCGCTGGCCTCGACAAGGACACGCAGCGCGCACTGACAGCCGACCCGCGCCGCTACGGTTTCCATGGCACGCTGAAGGCTCCGTTCGAGCTTGCGGAAGGCCGCGACGAGGACGAATTGCTCAACATCTTCGAATGCTTTGCAGCCGACCTCGATCCCTTCGAAATCCCTGAAATCGCCCTCTACCAGCTCGGTCCGTTCTTTGCCCTGGTGCCGTCCGTCCCTTGCGCCGAACTGCAGGATCTGGCCGAAGATGCCGTTCACCGCTTCGACCCGTTCCGTGCCCCCCTTTCGGAGGCGGACTTTGCCCGGCGCAAGCCGGAGAGCCTTCCGGAGCGCCAAAGGCGCTACCTGAGGGAATGGGGCTATCCCTATGTATTCGAAGAATTTCAGTTCCATCTGACTTTGACCGGTCCCGTGCCCGGCGAGACGAGCAGCGTCATGCGCTCGGCACTGGAAACCACCTTTGCCGAGCACATCGGAAAGCCGCTTCACGTTACGTCAGTCGCGCTCTTCGTCGAACCGGAGCGCGGCGCCCCCTTTACTGTCCGCTTGCTGCTGCCGCTCGGCAGCGACACCCAACGAAAGATTGCATGAGATGAGCAAAGAACAGGTTCTAACCAATGCCCGCATCGTTCTGGAGGACAGTGTCCTCGACGGTTCGGTGCTGATCCGCGACGGCAAGATTGCCGATATTTCCGAGGGAACGGTCGCCGGCGGCGAGGACTTCGAAGGCGACTATCTGATCCCCGGCCTCATTGAACTGCACACCGATCACCTCGAAGCGCACTATTCGCCGCGCCCGGGCGTACGCTGGCTGAAGATCGCGGCGATTCAGGCGCATGACGCGCAGGTCGTCACCTCCGGCATCACCACGGTGTTCGACTGCCTGCGTCTAGGTTCCGACGAAGACGGCGGCTTCCAGAAGGGCGAGATGCGCAGCATGGCCGATGCCCTGGCGCAGGCCAAGGAAGAAGGCCGGTTGCGCGCCGATCACCTGATCCATCTGCGCTGCGAAGTGTCGACCTCCGACGTGCTCGACCACTACGAGGACTTCCAGAACGATCCGCAGGTCAAGCTCGTCTCGCTGATGGACCATGCGCCCGGTCAGCGCCAGTTCCAGACGATGGACCAGTACACGCTCTACTACAAATCCAAGCGCGGCCTTTCGGACGAGGAATTCGCCCGTTTCGTCGAGCGTCAGCAGGCGCTTTCGGCAAAATACGCCGGCCCGCACCGTACCGCGCTTGCCCAGGCCTGCGCCGCCCGCGGCATCACTATCGCCAGCCATGACGACGCAACCGTCGGCCATGTCGAGGAATCGATCGGCTTCGGTATCAAGCTTGCCGAATTCCCGACGAGCTTCGAAGCGGCGGAAGCTTCGCACCGCGCGGGCTTGAGCGTGCTCATGGGCGCCCCGAACATCGTGCGCGGCAAGTCGCACTCGGGCAACATCGCTGCACGTGACCTTGCAGAGCGTGGTGTCCTCGACGTGCTGTCGTCGGACTACGTGCCCTTCAGCCTGATCCATGCGCCGTTCGTCCTTTCCGACGAAATCGAGGCGATCGACCTGCCGAAGGCAATCGCGATGGTGACCTCGACGCCGGCACGCACCGTTGGTCTTAACGACCGCGGCCGCGTCGCGGTCGGCCTGCGTGCCGATGTCGCCCGCGTCCACCGCAAGGAAGGCATTCCGGTCGTGCGTTCCGTCTGGCGCGAAGGACGGCGTGTCGCATGAGCGCGCGCGAACGAGGTGGCGCGCTCGTCGTCGTCGTCGGACCGAGCGGCGCCGGCAAGGACAGCGTCATGGGCTTTGCCGCCCGGCACTTTGCCGACTGTCACGACGTGCACTTCGTCCGCCGCGTCATCACGCGCCCTTCGGATGCCGGCAGCGAGGTGCATGAAAGCGTCTCGGAAGACGAATTCGCCGGCATGCAGAAGGACGGCGCCTTCGCCGTCTCCTGGGACGCGCATGGGCTGAAATACGGCATCCCCTCCGCGGTACTCCAAAATGTCAGGAACGGCACCACGGCAATCGTCAACGGCAGCCGTGGTGCCTTGCCTGCGTTCCGGGAAGCCTTCGGAGAGATTGCCGTCGTGGTGATCACGGCGGAAACGCCGGTGCTCGCGACGCGCCTTGCCGAGCGCGGCCGCGAGAGCGAAGAAGAGGTATTGCGGCGGCTCAGTCGCCAGGCCCCCGATGTCACATCGGGCCCCGGTGTCAGCGTCATCGACAACAGCGGCAGGCTTGAAGTCGCCGGCAATCGCTTCGTCGAGGTCGTGGAACGGCTGCGCATCAAGGCGGATCACGCCGCTTAGCGTGATCCATTCTTTGCCGCATCAGGGCTTCGACTCACGGACACTCTCGCGCTTATCCTTTCGTAAACATAAGCGGCGGCCCCGAACCTCAGGTTCGGGGCCTTTCTTTTTTTGCGCTCATGAAACCCGACTCCGGGAAAAAACTCCCAAGAAATCAGATGTCTAAAGCCGTCTGCTCAGATGTCTCATCGCTTTGAGGCGAACCGATCGCCCTTTCCTTTTCCTCCAGACCGCCAATTTTCCTCTTGTGGAGCGAATTAATATGTATATACATTATATCCAGTGGAGGCGACCTTATGAACCAACTCTCGACCCGCAAGCAGGCATCCGGCATCTGGCGCAACGTGCGTCTGGTGACGCTCGGCGAAAGCGTCGACGGACTTGATGTCATCGAGGATGCCGCGGTTGCGGTCGTCGATGGTCGTATCGTCTATGCTGGTGCTGAGCGTGATCTTCCTGCAGACTTCGCGCGCAGCCTTGAGGCCACCGACTGCAAGGGGCGCGTCATGACGCCCGCCCTCATCGATTGCCACACCCATCTCGTCCACGGCGGCAACCGCGCCCGCGAATTCCAGATGCGGCTCGAAGGAGCGACCTATGAGGAGATCGCACGTGCCGGCGGCGGCATCGTCTCCTCGGTGAAGGCGACCAATGCGCTGACGGTGGATCAACTGGTCGAGAGCGCCCTGCCGCGCCTCGACACGCTTCTTTCCGAAGGTGTCTCGACCGTCGAAATCAAGTCCGGTTACGGGCTTAATGTGGCTGCCGAGCTCAACATGTTGCGCGCGGCGCGCAAGCTCGAAACTCTCCGCCCGGTGCGTATCGTCACCAGCTACCTCGCCGCGCATGCGACGCCGGCCGACTACAAGGGCCGCAATGGCGACTATATCTCCGACGTGGTGCTGCCCGGGCTCGACGCGGCCCACGCCGAAGGGCTGGTCGACGCTGTCGACGGCTTCTGCGAGGGCATTGCCTTTTCGACCGCGGAAATCGCCCGGGTCTTCGACCGCGCCAGGGCGCTCGGCCTGCCGGTGAAGCTCCATGCCGAGCAGCTCTCCAATCTCGGCGGCGCCAAGCTTGCGGCCTCTTACGGCGCGCTTTCGGCCGACCATCTGGAATATCTCGACGCCGAAGGTGCCGCAGCTCTTGCCAAGGCGGGGACCGTCGCGGTGCTGCTGCCTGGCGCCTTCTATGCACTGCGCGAAGAGCGCCTGCCGCCGGTGCAGGCGCTGCGCGACGCCGGCGCGCCTATCGCAATCGCTACCGACTGCAACCCCGGCACCTCGCCGCTGACCTCGTTGCTCCTCACCATGAATATGTCGGCGACCTTCTTCCGGCTGACGGTTGCAGAGTGCCTTGCCGGTGCGACGCGCGAAGCCGCACGCGCCCTCGGCCTGCTCACTGAGACCGGCACGATCGAGGTCGGCAAGTCAGCCGATCTCGCGATTTGGAACATCGAGGATCCCGCCGAACTCGTCTACCGCATCGGTTTCAACCCGCTTCATGAACGCATCTTCAGAGGGCAAAGGACTGGTCAATGACCATTATTCTACATCCGGGCTCCGTGCCCCTTCGTGACCTCGAAACCATCTACTGGACCGGTGAACCCGCCCGTCTCGACCCATCCTTTGACGCCGGTATTGAGAAGGCCGCACGCCGCATCGCCGACATCGTCGCCGGCAACGCGCCGGTCTACGGCATCAACACCGGCTTCGGCAAACTGGCTTCGATCAAGATCGACAGCGCCGACGTCGCGACGCTGCAGCGCAACCTGATCCTGTCGCATTGCTGCGGCGTCGGCGAGCCGCTCGCCGAAAACGTCGTGCGCCTCATCCTGTCGCTGAAGCTCGTCTCGCTCGGTCGCGGCGCCTCCGGCGTTCGCCTCGAACTCGTGCGGCTGATCGAAGCCATGCTCGAAAAGGGTGTGATCCCCGCCATTCCCGAAAAGGGATCGGTCGGCGCCTCCGGCGACCTCGCGCCGCTCGCCCATATGGCGGCAGTGATGATGGGCCATGGCGAAGCCTTCTTCGAGGGACGCCGCATGTCGGGCGCCGAAGCGCTTTCCGCCGCGGGCCTGACGCCCGTCGTGCTTGCGGCCAAGGAAGGCCTGGCGCTGATCAACGGCACCCAGACGTCGACGGCGCTGGCACTCGCCGGTCTCTTCCGCACGCACCGCGCCGCGCAGGCCGCGCTGATCACCGGCGCCCTGTCGACCGATGCGGCGATGGGATCCTCCGCGCCCTTCCATCCCGACATTCACACGCTGCGCGGCCATCGTGGCCAGATCGACACGGCCGCAGCCCTGCGTGCACTTCTTGCCGGCTCGGCCATCCGCGAAAGCCATATCGAAGGCGACGAGCGCGTGCAGGATCCCTATTGCATCCGTTGCCAGCCGCAGGTCGATGGCGCTTGCCTCGATCTCTTGCGCTCCGTTGCCCGCACGCTCGAGACCGAAGCCAACGCCGTCACCGACAATCCGCTGGTGCTCTCGGACAATTCCGTCGTCTCCGGCGGCAACTTCCACGCCGAACCGGTCGCCTTCGCCGCCGACCAGATCGCGCTCGCCGTCTGCGAGATCGGCGCGATCTCGCAGCGCCGCATCGCGCTGCTCGTCGACCCTGCCCTTTCCTATGGCCTGCCGGCCTTCCTCGCGAAGAAACCGGGCCTCAACTCCGGCCTGATGATCGCCGAGGTCACCTCCGCCGCGCTGATGTCGGAAAACAAGCAGCTCTCGCATCCGGCCTCGGTCGACTCGACGCCAACGTCGGCCAACCAGGAAGACCACGTTTCCATGGCCTGCCATGGTGCTCGCCGCCTGCTGCTGATGACCGAAAACCTCTTCTCGATCGTCGGCATCGAAGCGCTGACGGCCGTCCAGGGCGTGGAATTCCGCGCGCCGCTCACGACGAGCCCGGAACTTCAGAAGGCCGCCGCCGCACTTCGCGCCGTCTCGCCGACGATTGAAGAAGACCGCTATATGGCCACCGACCTCAAGGCAGCCGGCGGCCTCATCGCTTCCGGTCGCCTGAACGCCGCGGTCTCCGCCGGCATCCTTCCCAGCCTGGAGGCGTGAGATGGCGGTTTTCGAAGTCAAAAGGGGAAACTCACCGGTCATCCTCGGATTTCCGCACACGGGCACTGACGTGCCGGGTGCGATCTGGGATCGGCTCAACGACAACGGTCGGATCTTGGCCGATACCGATTGGCACATCCACCAGCTCTATGATGGTCTGCTGCCGGAGGTGACCGTCGTTCGCGCCACCTTCCACCGCTACGTGATCGACGCCAACCGCGATCCCGCCGGCGTCAGCCTCTATCCCGGCCAGAACACGACCGGCCTCATCCCGGAAACGGATTTCGACGGCAAGCCGATCTGGAAGGATGGCGAGGCGCCAACCGAAGCCGATATCGCCGAACGTCTGCGGACGTTCCACGCGCCCTATCACGCAGCACTCGCCGCCGAGATCGAACGTATCAAGGCAATCCACGGCGTCGTCGTGCTCTATGACTGCCATTCGATCCGCTCGCATATCCCGTTCCTCTTCGAAGGAAAGCTGCCGGATCTCAACATCGGCACCGACATGGGCAAGACCTGCGCGCCGGAGATCGAGAAGGCGACTGCCGATATCGCTGCTGCGGCAGAGGGTTACACCAGTATTCTCAACGGCCGCTTCAAGGGTGGATGGACCACCCGCCACTATGGCCGGCCGGAAACCGGCGTGCATGCGATCCAGATGGAGCTCGCGCAATCGACCCATCTCGCCGCAGAAGAGCCGCCCTTCGCGCTCGACGCCGCCCGTAGCGCGCGGCTGCGCGAACCACTGAAAGCCATCCTCAACCGCATCGAAACCATCGCATTTGACCTCAAGACACAGACAGGGAGCGAGGCATGACCATGAACAATCCGCGCCACAACATTCGCGACGTGCGCGCCCCCCAGGGCACAACGCTCAATGCTAAGAGCTGGCTGACCGAAGCGCCGCTGCGCATGCTGATGAACAACCTCGACCCGAACGTTGCGGAAAACCCGCACGAACTGGTCGTCTATGGCGGCATCGGCCGGGCGGCGCGCACCTGGGCCGATTTCGACAAGATCGTCGAGACACTCAAGGACCTCAACGACGATGAGACGCTGATGGTGCAGTCCGGCAAGCCGGTCGGTGTTTTCCGCACCCACAAGGACGCCCCGCGCGTGCTGATCGCCAACTCGAACCTCGTGCCGCATTGGGCGACCTGGGATCACTTCAACGAGCTGGATAAGAAAGGTCTCGCCATGTACGGGCAGATGACCGCCGGCTCCTGGATCTACATCGGCACGCAGGGCATCGTTCAGGGCACCTACGAGACCTTCGTGGAGGCCGGCCGCCAGCACTATGGCGACAACCTTAAGGGCAAGTGGGTGCTGACCGGCGGCCTTGGCGGCATGGGTGGTGCCCAGCCGCTCGCCGCCGTCATGGCCGGCGCCTCGTGCCTGGCCGTCGAGTGCAATCCGGACTCGATCGATTTCCGTCTGCGCACCCGCTACCTCGACGAGAAGGCCGAATCACTGGACGAGGCGATGGAGATGATCGCGCGCTGGACCAAGAATGGCGAAGCGAAGTCCGTCGGCCTGCTCGGCAACACCGCCGAGATCCTGCCGGAAATGGTCCGCCGCGGCATCCGTCCCGACATGGTCACCGACCAGACCTCGGCACATGACCCGGTCAACGGCTATCTGCCGAAGGGCTGGACGATGGGCCAGTGGAAGGAAAAGCGCGTCAGCGATCCGAAGGCGGTCGAAAAGGCTGCGCGCGCTTCGATGCGCGATCATGTCGAAGCGATGATTGCCTTCCAGGACATGGGCATTCCGACCTTCGACTACGGCAACAACATCCGCCAGATGGCCAAGGAAGAAGGTCTCGAAAACGCCTTCGCCTTCCCGGGCTTCGTTCCGGCCTATATCCGTCCGCTCTTCTGCCGCGGCATCGGTCCGTTCCGCTGGGCGGCCCTGTCAGGCGATCCGGAAGACATCTACAAGACCGACGCCAAGGTCAAGGAACTGCTGCCCGACAACAAGCACCTGCACAACTGGCTTGACATGGCCCGCGAGCGCATCTCCTTCCAGGGCCTGCCGGCACGCATCTGCTGGGTCGGCCTCGGCGATCGCCACCGCCTCGGCCTCGCCTTCAACGAAATGGTCAAGAACGGCGAACTGAAGGCTCCCGTCGTCATCGGCCGCGACCATCTCGACTCGGGCTCGGTCGCCTCGCCGAACCGCGAGACCGAAGCGATGAAGGACGGCTCGGACGCCGTCTCCGACTGGCCGTTGCTCAATGCCCTGCTCAACACCGCATCGGGTGCCACCTGGGTGTCGCTGCATCATGGCGGCGGCGTCGGCATGGGCTTCTCGCAACATTCAGGCGTCGTCATCTGCGCCGACGGCACGGACGATGCGGCCAAGCGACTTGAGCGCGTGCTCTGGAACGATCCGGCAACCGGCGTCATGCGCCATGCCGATGCGGGCTACGACATTGCCCTTGATTGCGCCAAGGAGAAGGGCCTGCGCCTGCCCGGCATCCTCGGCAACTGATGTTGTCTTCGGGGCGCCTCACGGCGCCCCGAACGTTCTTGGATGAGATGAGCTTTTGCCGTCAAGCACCAGCAGCAATACCAGCCCGGCAAATCCCCCGACACCGCCGAGCAGTGCGGTCCCTGAATAGTCGCTGATCCGGGTACCGAGCGCAAAGAGCCCGGCACAAAGCCCGCCGCTCAAGAAAAGGTTCACGGCGATCAGTGAGCTTCCAAGTCCCGGCCGGTCGGCAATCAGGTCTTGAAGATAGCTGATCGGAATGGTGATCAGCGCCGCGGCACCGAAGGCGCTGATGAGCGTGAGCGCGTAGATTTGCCATGTGGCAGCGGAAAAACCGAGCAGCAGCATGTAGCCGATATAGATGGCGCTCCCTAGCGCCAGCGCCTTGAAGGGGACGAGGCTCAACTGAATGCGCGCCCAGACGAAGATGAAGACGACTTCCAGGAAGGCGACGATACCGACGATGATGCCGATATCGGTGACGCTTCCGCCGATTTCGTCGGTCATGATCAGAGGCAGCACCGCGGCATTGACATGCAGCGTCGAGGTGACCGTCGCAACGGCAATCACCCGCAGAAAGATGCGCGGCGTCAGGATTTCCCGGAACGATGTCCAGTAGGACAGCCGCTTGCCGAGCGACGGATCGACGCCGCCCTCATTGGGGAGCGAAAAGAAAACGATCAGCAGGTTGACGGTGCAGCCAAGACAGGCAAGCAGATAGGCAGGCAACATGCTCTCTCCGCCCGCCAGCGCAAAGCCCACCAGTCCCGGCACCAGCACCCAGGCAAGCGAGATGGCGGCACGCGCGCCCGTCGTCAGGGATGCCGCATCATGCCCACTCATCCGCCGTGCGATGCTGCGCACATTGGCGAAGAGAAGCGTATAGAGTGAGCCGTAGATCGGCAGCAGCAAAAGGACGCTGATGACGAAACTCATCTGGTGCGGCAGCAGATAGACGATGCCATAGCCGACGACGCCGAAGAGGATCGCCGTTGACATCAGCACCCGGTAGTTGCCGACTCGATCGGCAAGAATGCCGATCGAAACGCTGACGATGACATTGACCGTCGAAGCGAGAAGGATCAGCAACGAATAGACGGCGTCGCTAAGCCCCAACTCGTTGATGCCGACGACCGACTGGTAGGGCGAGGTTGCTGCCCCCGCAAAGCCGAACAGGAAGATAGCCAGCATGCTGATCCGCATGGCCGGGTTGCGCATGGCGCCGAGAATGGTGGAAGTCATACCAGAACGTGTTCGCGAAGCGGGTGGAGGGCGCTGCAAAATTCCTTAAATCGGCATCGATTCAAGGACAATCATACAGCAACTTGAAGTATCGCTGCGACCTTGGCGCGTCTTCAGAAGACGCGCGGCGCTGCAGCAGAAAGCCTACCCAAGATTCAGGTAGGAACAATGCGGATAGCGCGACCTCAGTCGTCGCTCGACCAACGGGCCGAGAACCGCGCAGCCGGCTCGAAGGCAAAGTCCTGATCGAAGGGGTAGGCCGGCCGCTGGCGGCGGAGGCTTGCCAGACCGGCGATACCCTGATTGACGACGCCTTCGGTCAGGGCCATCAGATTGGGGTTGGCGATCGGCGCCAGTTCCGGCGACAGGTAACCCGACTTGACGACCAGCAACCGCACGGCGTGGGGATCGAGCCCCAGCCGACGGAAGTCCGCGATATCGTGATAGGGCCTGCGGCGCGCGGCAATGACGATATCGATCGCGCCGACACGCACCACCGCCTGCCGCTCCCTCTGAGCACCCGGATCGTCGAGCCTGACGACCTCCACCAGCATCTCGGCGCTTGGGCTTGCCGGGTCGAGGCTTCCGCCGATCTTGAGCATCAGCGTTTCGCCAACACCCGCGTCGAAACAGGCCTCGACAGCGGGCCGGTCGGTGATGCCGGCAATCAAGGCGCCGCGCCAGTTGCGTACAAGCAGCGCCTTCAGTACATCGGCACGGTCGCCGACGCCGCCGCCGGTCGGGTTGTCGCCGGAGTCGGCGAGGATGATCGGCGTTGTCGTCGCCCGCTCGGCGATGTCGAGCATCTCGTCGAGCGATCCCGTCACCGGACCGAAACGGAAGTTGTTCCGCTCCGCCCAGTAGCCAGCGGCGATCTCTTCGACCGCTTGCTTGGCCGCGGCTCTATCCGTCGCGGTGACGACTGCGCAGGCGGTAGCCCGCGGCTCATCGGCCCAGACGTAACCGACCATCAGGTTCGCGTCGAGGATCCCCCGCCGCTTGTCGATCTCTGGCAGCTGCGCATAAAGCGACTTCGCCGGCTCGTCCTCGGTCGAGGTGCATTCGCCGGGCAGCAACACCGGAACCGGCGCCCAGGCGATACCCGGGCGCGTTCCGTCTTTGAGGGCCGAGACGAGCATCGACCAGGCACGGGTCATGGTTTCCGGCGTGTCGATATGCGGCGCGGTGCGGTAGGCGGCGAAGATATCGAGCTGATCGATGATCTTCTGGCTGACATTACCGTGCAGGTCATAGCTCGCCGCGATCGGGCAATCGGGGCCGACGACGGCACGGGCGGCCGAGATCCAGTCGCCTTCTGCATCGTCCATGCCGTCGACCTTGATCGCGCCATGCATGGCGAGATAGAGGCCGTCGATCGGCAGAGCGTCGTTGAGCTTTTCGAGGAACTCCGCCTTGAACGCCTCATAGGTCGGGCGCGATACGGGTCCGCCCGGCACGGCGCGCGCATGCAAGAGCGGCAAATGCTCGACGCCTTCGGCTTTCATGAAGCTGAAATAGTCCACATCGAGCAACGCCTGCCCGCGCAGGACACGGAAATCCTCCTCCGTCATCAGAACCGGTGAATAGGTGCTGCACTCGGTGTGGATGCCACCAACGGCGATGCGCATGGATTTTCCTCTCAGAGGTTCGGGCTGAGCGGCGCGATTGCCGCGAAACGCAGCCAATCCTTCGCCGACTTGGGTGTCCAGGCCGCTTCGGCGATCGCCGGAAGCCGCGGGAAGACCAAACGGTTGAAGTAGCCGCGCGAGAGGAAGTGCTCGCACCAGATGCAAGCCTGGACGCCCTTGAGGCGCGGCTTCAACTCCTCGGGGAATTCACCCTCGGCCTCATAGCCGTAGGTATGGGCGGGCGTTGCCGTACCAGCCCAGCTCGCACCGGGCTCCTGCCACGCGTCGGCCTGCGCCATGTCGAGGTAATAGGCCTGTCCGGGCGTCATCACCACGTCATAACCTTCGCGCGCGAGCTCGATGCCGACCTCCGGCCGCTCCCAGGCCATCAGCAGCGTATCTTCGGTCGAGACACCGCCGCCATGCGCCACCTCGTTCCAGCCGGCGAGCTTGCGGCCACGCGCCGTCAGCATCTGTTTCACCCGTTTCAGGAAATAGGACTGCAGCGCGAAGGTACCGGAAATGCCCTCCTGCTCCATTAGCTTCTTGGCAAGGGGCGAAGCAAGCCACGAGCCATTCGCCACTTCGTCGCCGCCGATATGGATGTACGCACTCGGGAAGAGCTCGACCATCTCGTCGAAGACCTTCTCGAGGAAATCGTAGGTGAAGGCGACGGCCGGATTGAGCGCATTGTTCGGATAGCCCTGGACCGAGTGGTAGCTCTCCGGCGCCTCCTGGCCATCGGTCAGATCCGGAAGCGCAACGAGCGTCGCCGTACTGTGTCCGGGAATGTCGATTTCCGGAACGACATCGATGTGGAGCGACGTTGCCTGCGCGACGATCGTCTTGACGTCCGCCTGGCTGTAGAAGCCTCCCACGGGCTCTGCACCATTGCCGAGCTGCGGCAAGAGCGGTTCATCGGGGCCACGCAGAACGCCGAGCGTCGTCAGCTCCGGAAACGCCTTGATCTCCAGGCGCCACGCCTCATCATCCGTCAGATGCCAGTGGAAGATGTTGAGCTTGAACCAGGCGAGGATATCGATCAGCCGCGCCACGTCCGCAGTCGGGTAGAATTGTCGAGAGACATCGAGGTGGCAGCCGCGCCAGCCGTAGCGCGGTGCATCCGAGATCGTGCCGCTCGCCGGGAAGCGGAACTTGCCGGGATGATTGCGCGCGCCGTGCAGAAGTTGGGCAAGGCTCGTCAGGCCGTATTGGCGGCCGGCGCTGCCGCCGTAACTCAGGCGAATGTCGGTTTCGGAGAAGTCGAGACGATAGGCCTCTGCCGCCAGACCGGCATCCGCGATGAAGACGATCGGCCGCCCATGCCGCGACGCAGCGAGGCTGAAGGGTGCATGGTTCTCGGGAAACAGTCGGTGGAAGAGCGACAGGACGGTATCGAGCGCAGCAATGTCGCCTTGCCCGGTGCCTGTGGCCGGATAGAGAACGACCGGAAAACCTGTTCCGGCACGAAGCTCGAGTGTCGCCGGCCAGGGTTGAAGCGCATAGGGTTGGTCGAGTTTGCCTTCCGGCAGCCGAACCGGCGGCGGCTCACTGACGGCGTTTTCAAGAAGCAAATCCGATACCGCGACCGGGACATGTCGGCCGTCGGCAAGCGTCAGATAGGCGGACTTGGCGCCATCGGTGCAATGGCGCGCATGGCGATGCAGGCCGCTGACGGTGAAGGTCCAGCTTTCGCCGTTGTCGATCGTCAGCCCCTCCGGCGGCGCAAACTCGTGAAAATTGGCGTTGCGGCGCAGGAAGACGGCATTGCCGCAAGCCTCGGGATCGATGACGCGCGTCAACGACGTATAGACGATGCTGAAGCCGGAAAGTGGCGCACCGGAGACATTAAACAGCGTGAAGGTGAACTGGCCGAACGGCCCGCCATCCGGCTGCCAGGACGCCTCGAGACGATAGGAAACCGGGTGCATCTTCTTCCTCCCAAATGCAATGTCAGTAATGGCTTGATTGCGAAAACGTGCGCGCCAGCTCCGCCTGACCGGCGGTAAGGCCGCAATCGACTGGCAGGCAGACGCCCGTAATGGCCGCGGCGAGTGGTCCCGCGAGAAACTGCACGGCATTGGCGACATCGTCGGGATTGACGATGCGCTGCAGCGGATACCAGCGACGTGCCTCCTCGAAGACATCAGGGTTTGCCGCAGCCCTCGCCTCCCAGGCCTGAGTGCGCACGGTGCCGGGGGCAACCGCGTTCGAGCGGATGCCGAACTTGCCGTATTCCACCGCGATGAGCCGCGTCAGATGCAGGAGGCCGGCTTTTGCGGCGCTGTAGGCCGGGTGGCCGAAGACGTTCATGCCGTTGACCGAGGCGATGTTGACCACAGATCCATGGGTATTTTTCAACATGTCCTCGACGGCACGAAAGCACAGGAACGCGGCTTCGAGGTTCAGCGCGTTGTCCATGCGCCAGATCTCAGGCGTCGTATCATGCAGGCTAACGGCGCGGGCAGCACCCGCATTGTTGACGAGCGTGCGAACCGCTCCTCTCTTAACTGCCGTCGCCGCCATCGCCGCAACGCTCGTCGTGTCGGTCACGTCGCAAGCCATGGCCACGAAGCGTTCGTCATCGCCGAGCGCGCGTGCAGCCCGTTCGGCAGCGTCGGCATCGATGTCGACGAGCAAGATCACGTCGTGATCGTCGGAAAGCCGCCGGGCGATGGCCCGGCCAATATCGCCGGCCGCGCCGGTTACGATCGCGAGGGATTGCGTCATGCGCTGACCTTTCGCGGCGCGTCAGTCTCCGAGAAGCTGGCGATCGTCACCATCGCGGTGCGCCACCAGCTGCTGCTTGATGCGCCGAAGTGTGGTCGTCGCCTGGGCTTGCACCCGATAGGCGACGAGGCTGGAGAGGATGTCGAGCAGCGCCAGATAGGCGATGCGGGTGGAGGTGGGACGATAAATATTGTTGCCTTCTGGCAGGTCGACCGGCACCGTGATGCTGGCCGCGTCCGCCACCGGACTGCCACTCTGCGTCAAAGCAATGGTCGGCACCTTCAACTCGCGCGCCAGCGTGAAGGCACGCACCAGTTCGGCATTGCGGCCGGAAAAGGACGAGCCGATCATCACATCGCTCGTCCGGGCGGCCGCCGTCATCATCAACTGCATGCTGTGGTCGGAACTGGAGGTGATGCGCAAGCCGTAACGGAAGAGCCGGTTCTGCAGTTCGCCGGCGATCATCGAGGAATTGCCGCCGGAACCAAAGGCGTAGATCATTTCCGCCGCAGCGATCCGCTCGACCGCCTGCTCGATCGCCGCAAGGTCGAGTGAGCGATGCAGCAGAAACAGCGCATTCTGCGCCTTGGTGATGATGTCCTGGGCGACATCGCCGGTCTCGCGGCTCTTCGGCTCGGGCTTCAGGTAGCGCATGCCGATATAGGCTGTGCGGGCGAGCTGCACCTTGAAGTCTGAAAAGCTGTCGCAGCCGAGCCGGCGACAGAAGCGGGTGACGGTCGGCGGCGACACGTCTGCCTTGCTCGCCAGCTCGATGATCGAGGCGTTCACCGCAAACTCGAAGTCATTCAGGAGAATCTCGGCAATGCGGTTTTCCGATTGGGAGAGCCGCCCTTTTTCTTCCTGCAGTGTCGCGAAGATGTCCATCGCCCGGTTATGCCTTGCTTATGATCACGAATGGGAGCGGGATGCGGGCGGAAAACCGCATACACTTTTCCTCATCCCGCTCTAAGATCAGCCTTCCTTCGGCCTGTAGGCGACGCAGTCGATCTCGACCTTGCAATCGACCATCATCGCCGACTGGACGCAGGCCCGTGCCGGCGGATGAGCTCCGAAATACTCCTGGTAGATCTTGTTGAATGTCCAGAAATCCCTGGGATCGTCGAGCCAGACGCCGCAACGAACCACATGCTCGGGACCGTAGCCGGCTTCGGTCAGGATTGCCAGTACGTTGGCGATGGTCTTGTGGGTTTGCGGGATAATCCCGCCCTCGATGATCTCGCCGTTTTCCATGGCAACCTGGCCGGAAACATAAAGCCAGCCGTCCGCTTCCACCGCGCGTGCGAAGGGCAAGGGTTTACCGCCAGCGCCGACCTGTTCCGCACCATAGCGCTTGATCGTCATCATCAGCCTTCTTGCAAATTATTTTCTTTGATCGTTGACAAGTGACCATAGAAAGCTGAATTTGGCTAGTGAAAAACGCCATTCATGAAAAGAATTTCAATCCAGGGCGCAAATATGCGGGATCCTTTCCTCAATCCATTCCCCTCCTCCGACACTGCACGCCATTCGATCTGGGAGATGCTCGTCTCTCGCGATATCGACGCCTTTCTCGCGGCCGACTGGTCGATGGTCGCGGACGACTTCGTCGAGGAGGGCTTCATCGGCATCGACGGTCGTCGCGAGACCAACCCTGACAATTGGCGGCTGAACTTCCCGTCGCTCGCCGCCTATCGTGACGAGTGGCTGCGCCAGGCGGAAGACTTCGCCGGCCAGAGCTTTGCCGAGGATCCACGCACCGCGATCTTCACGACGACGACGCTCGAGGACATCGAGATCAACGGCGACCAGGCGCTGGCACGCAAGAAGTTCGATGGCAGCCTGAAGAAGACAGATGGCAGCGTCGACATCCTGAAATGGCAGACGGTCTACTACTGCCGCCTGCATCAGGGACGCTGGAAGATCGCCGGCTTCACCGGCTACCTGCCGAACCCGATGGGTCCGGCCTAAAGATCGACGCGACAGAAAAGGCAAAGGCATTGCGGATCTTCACTGCGGCGCTTGCGACCGAGACCAACACCTTCTCCCCGATCTGCATCGACCGCCGGGCCTTCGAGGCCTCGCTCTATGCACCACCGGGTGAGCACCCGGAGACCCCGACGCTTTGCACCGCGCCCATCACGGTTGGCCGTCGCGTCGCCGCGGAAAAGGGCTGGGAACTGATCGAAGGCACCGCCACCTGGGCGGATCCGGCAGGCCTCGTCAACCGCGAAACATATGAGGGCCTGCGCGACGAGATCCTCGATCAACTGCGCGCGGCCATGCCGGTCGACGCCGTTGTGCTCGGCCTGCACGGCGCGATGGTCGCTGCCGGCTACGAGGACACCGAGGGCGACTTGCTGGCTCGCGTGCGCGAAATCGTCGGACCCGATATTCTCGTCTGCGCCGAGCTCGATCCCCACAGCCACCTCACGGCCAAGCGCGCCGCGGCTTCGAACTTCTTCGTGTTCTTCAAGGAGTTTCCGCACACCGACTTCGTCGACCGCGCCGAGGACCTTTGGCGCATCGTGGTCGATACGCTCGAAGGCCGCGTGACGCCGGTCATGTCGGTGTTCGACTGCCGGATGATCGACGTCTACCCGACCTCGCGCGAGCCGATGCGGTCCTTCGTCGACAAGCTGATGCGGATCGAAAGAGAAGACGCGGATGTGCTCTCGCTCTCCGTCGTCCATGGCTTCATGGCGGGCGACGTTCCCGAGATGGGTACGAAGATGGTGGCGGTGACCAATGGCAGGCCGGAGAAGGGGCGAAATCTGGCTCGGGAGCTGGGGCTCGAGCTCTTCTCGAAGCGCGGCACCTTTATCATGCCGCAGATCGACGAGAAGCAGGCCGTCAGCGAGGCGTTTGCCGCGGCCGCAGGGCCAGTGGTGATCGCGGATGTCTGGGACAATCCGGGCGGCGGCACGGCTGGTGACGCGACGGTGTTGCTCGAAGAACTGCTGAGACGTGGCGCAACCGACGTTGCGGTCGGAACGATCTGGGATCCAATGGCCGTACAGATCTGCATGGCGGCCGGCGAAGGCGCCGAAATCCGGTTGCGTTTTGGCGCCAAATCAGCCCCCGGAACCGGCAATCCGGTCGACGGCACGGTCAAGGTGGTCAAACTGGTGCGGGACGCCGAGATGCGCTTCGGCGAGAGTTTCGCACCGTTCGGCGACGCCGCTCACATCCATTTCAGCGGTATCGACATCATCCTCAACTCGACCCGGGCACAGAGCTTCGATCCAAGCCTCTTCTCGGTGATGGGCATCGATCCGACCACGAAGAAGATCCTGGTCATCAAGTCGACCAACCATTTCTACGCCTCGTTCTCGAAGATCGCGTCCGAGATCCTTTATTGCTCGGCGGGCACTCCCTATCCGAACAACCCGGCGCGGACCGACTACAAGCGCGCCCGCAAGGATATCTGGCCGAAGGTCGACAATCCGCACGCAGCGGAAAAGGGTGCGGCCTGAACTGCTCTACACGCGCCGCAGTCTCACCCCGCACCGGTACTTCTCGGACGCGTTCAGCACATAGAAAAAAGGGACCGCCGGCTAACGAAAGCCGGCGGTCCCTTTCCTTGTTCTGAACGTTGCGATCAAGCAGCTGCTGGATCGAGCACGCCCATGTCGATGTCGGTCAATTCGACGTGGCGTTCGAGTGCGATGCCCGCTTCGTCGAAGAGATGGCAATCGGCAACCTGGATGCCGGTCTGGATCGTCACCTCCGGCCGGATCGCCGCCGTGCCCGGCAACATGGCGCAGAAGTTTTCGCCTTCGCCGCCAATCGCCGCATAGGCGACCGTATGGGCGCCGAGACGCTCGATCACCGTCGGCGTAACCTTGAGGGTCAGATCTCCGGGCCCGAGCGTGATGTGTTCAGGGCGAACCCCGAGCGTCAGCGTTCGGCCGACGAGGCCGCCTTGCGGGGCCACGGGAATGACCGCCGTCTGCCCCTTGTAGTCGACCTCGACGCCGGCATCGCTGACGCCTTTGCAGCGAACAGGGAGGAAGTTCATCTTCGGATTGCCGATGAAGCCGGCAACGAAGGTATTGGCAGGCTTGTGATAGAGTTCGAGCGGCGCGCCCGTCTGGGCGATCTGCCCGGCATTGAGAACGACGATCCGGTCCGCCATCGTCATCGCCTCGACCTGGTCGTGCGTGACGTAGATCATCGTTGCCTGCAACTGCCGGTGCAGTTTCGCCAGTTCGATGCGCATGTCCGCCCTAAGGGCCGCGTCGAGGTTCGACAACGGCTCGTCGAAGAGGAAGATCTTCGGCTCGCGCACGATCGCCCGCCCGATCGCGACACGCTGGCGCTGGCCGCCGGACAACATGCCGGGCTTCTGCTGCAGGCGCTGGTCGAGGTGCAGGATGCGCGCGGCATGCTCCACCTTCGCCTTCAACTTCTCTTCGGCCATTTTTTCCACGCGAAGCGGAAAGGCGATGTTCTCGAAGACGGTCATGTGCGGATAGAGCGCGTAGGACTGGAAGACCATGGCGATTCCGCGCTTGACCGGCGGCAAGTCGTTGACGCGCTTGCCCTCGATCAGGATATCCCCTGAGCTGGTCTCGTCGAGACCGGCTATCATCCTGAGCAAGGTCGACTTGCCGCAACCGGAGGGTCCGACGAAAACGACGAACTCACCGTTCTTGACTTCGAGATCGATGCCTTTCAGCACCTCGTAAGTCCCGTAGAATTTCTGAATCCGATTGAGATTGAGCTGTCCCAAGAAACTGTCTCCGGCCACCGGCGAGAAGCGGCTCTTTCATGGCAGAATGCGGGCCGCGAACTTAAGAAAGTCGCGGCCCCGTGACCTTACTTGTACTGTTCGAGGTCGGCGGCGGCCTTCTTCAGCGCGTCAGCCGGTTCGGCCTTGCCAGTCACGACCGACTGGACCATCTCGATCATCGTGTTCTGCAGGCCCTTGTAATCGGTGAAGAGCGGCTCCGGACCACCGTTGGAAATGCCGTCGATGAACGGCTTCCAATAGGGGTTGGCGGCAACCATGTCGTCGACCGCCTTGCCCGGGCGCAGCGGCGTCAGGCCTTCCTGCGCTTCGTAGATCGGCTGGTTTTCCGGATCCGTCAGGAACTTGGCGAATTCAACCGCCTTTTCCTCGACGCCAGTGCCGCTGAAGACAGCCAGGCTGTCGGTGATCAAGAGCGTGCCCGGGCCCTTGGCGCTCGGACCGAGCGGCAGCGGTGCGACGCCCCAGTCGATCTTGGTTTCCTTCAGGCGGTTCACCGCGCCGACCGAAGCCTGGATCATGCCGAGCTTGCCGTCGAGGAAGATCGCGCGGACTTCGTTCTGCTCGTAGGACGTCGGACCTTCTTCGGCGTAGGGAACGATGTCCTTCAGCGCGGTCAACGCCTCCAGGTTCTGCTTGCTGTCGAGCGTGATCTTGCCGTCGGCATCGATGACGGAACCATCATTGGTGTAAACCCAATGCAGGAACTGGTGCATCGTATTGTCGAAGGTCTTGGCGACCACACCGAAGCCGGCAATGCCGGTTTTTTCCTTGATCGTCTTGGCGTATTCGAGCTCTTCCGCCCAGGTTGTCGGCGGCTTTTCCGGATCGAGACCGGCCTGCTTGAACAGGGCCTTGTTCCAGTAGAGGGCCTTGGTCGAGAAGGCGACCGGCACGCCCCACTGCTTGCCGTCGGTCGTCACCGTATCCATGATATACGGATAATAGGACTTCTTCTCTTCGTCGGAGAAAGTGATCGGCACGATCAGCTCGTTGTCGGCAAATTCCTTCAGCGTGCGTGAGCCGACATAGGCAAGCGCCACCGGCGTGCCGGAAGCGGCAAGCGTCGTCACTTTGTCCTGGCACTGGCCCCAGCCGACCACTTCGGCCGCGATCTTGTAGCCGGGATTGGCCTCTTCCCACTTTTTGATGAACTCGGCATGGGCCGGCTGCATCTTGTCGCCGCAGGCGATGAAGCTGATTTCCGTGTCGGCGGCCAGCGACGGCAGCGCCGTCGTGGCAAGCAGCGCCAAGGTTCCTGCAATCAATGAGGCATGCTTTTTCATGGTGGTTCCCCTTGCTTATGAAGCTCGTTGTTGCGGTTACTGTTTCACGGCGCCGGCCGTCAGGCCCGCGACGAGATAGCGTTGCATCAGGAAGATGAGGATGACCGCGGGCGCGATGCCGACGAAGCTCGCTGCCATCAGCTCGTTCCAGATGACTTCCTGCCGGCCGAAATAGGCGTAGAGCCCGATCGGCAGCGGCATGTATTCGGTCTTCGAGTTGAAGGTCAGCGCGAAGATGAATTGCTGGGCGTAGGACCCGATGAAGGTGGTGATCGCGACGACCGTGATGCCGGGCATGGCTATCGGCAGGATGACGCGGCGAAGCGTATAGAAGTGGCTGGCGCCATCGACGAAGGCCGCTTCGTCCAGTTCGCGCGGAATGCGCATCATGTAGGTGCGCAAGAGCCAGATCGCCGACGGGATGAGGAAGGCGACGCCCGGCACGATCATGGCGAAATAGGTATTGAGCACGCCGAGGCTGCGCATCAGCCGGAAGAGCGGAATGAGCAGCACCGCGCCGGAGAACATGTTGACCGCGAGGAATGCCGCCAGCAGCGCACCGCTGCCGCGGAATTTGAAGCGCGCAAAGGCATAGGCCGCCGGCACCACCAGCACCAGCACGATCACCGTCACGATCGACGAGATGAAGAACGAGTTGAAGATGTAACGGGCAAAGCCCGGTACGCTCACCCACATCGACTTGTAGGCCGCAAACGACCCGTTCTCCGGCCAGAACTTGTAGGGCGAGGAAAACAAGAGGCCGAGCGGTTTCAGCGACACCAGGAAGCCTTCGACGAAGGGCGCCAGAATGAACGCCAGGAAAACGAAGATCCCGCAATAGATCGCCACCAGCTCATGCCAGCGATAGCGGTTGATCATGGCGGGCTGGCTCATCGGTGCTCTCCCGAGGCAAGGCGGCTGGTGACGCGGAAATAGGCGAGGCAGAAGATCGACAGGAAGATGCAGATGAGCACCGCGCGGGCCGCCCCTTCCCCGTATTTCTTCGAACCGATCGCCGTGCGGTAGGTGTCGATGATCATCGTCGTCGTTTCGCCGTTCGGTCCGCCCTGGGTCAGGATCCAGATGATGTCGAACGAGTTGAAGGTCGCGATCAGCGACAGCATCGACATGGTGATCATCGAGGGGATGAGCAGCGGCAACGTGATGCGACGGAAGCGATAGAGGCGCCCTGCCCCATCCGTCCAGGCGGCCTCATAGAGATCCTGCGGGATCGCCTGCATCGCCGCCAGCATATAGAGCGTCACCAGCGGTACGCCGATCCAGACGTCGGTAATGATCGTTGCCCAGAAGGCTGTCTCACCACGCGCCAGGAAGGCGACCGGCCCGTCAACCAGACCCCAGTTCTGCAGCATGCCGGAGATCATGCCAAACTGGCCGTTGTACATCCAGCCCCACATGAAGATGCCGATCGCCATCGGCACGATCCACGGCGGCATGGTCAGCACGCGGAAGAGCGCGCGGCCCGGTACGGCTGCGTTCAGCATGGTTGCGCCGAAGACGCCGATGATCATCTTGATCGAGACCGAGAAAAAGGTCCAGATGAAGGTGCGGAAGATGACCTCGGCGAAGGTCTCGTTGAAGATCTTGTTGTAGTTCGCCCAGCCGACCCAATTCGTCGTCTTCTTCAGTGAGGCGTCGGTGAACGACAGGATGAAGGTATCGACCAGCGGATAGGCAACGATCACCGTGACGTAGAGCAGGGCCGGTAGGAGCAGGATCCAGGCGAAGATGACCGTGCTGCGTTGAACACTCATCCCGCTTCTCCCCTCACGCCGCGCGGGAATGCAGGGTTTCGTCGAAACGATCCCAGATCGGTCGGAGGTCGATGACGCTCTTCTTGCGCCGCGCCTCGTCCATGGAAAGCGCCAGGATGCCCGCCTCCAGCGCATCGAGCGTCGAGACCGGCAGCGGCCGGCCGTCCCGGACGTGGCCGATGATATCGGTCGCCATTTGCTCGTCGGCACCGTAGTGCTGCGACAGTTCCGTGGCGGCGTATTTGTTCTCGATGACCTTCTTGCCGGTCAGCATCTCGTGGACATCGAAATAGCCGCGGATGAAATCGCCCTCGGCCATGCCGCGCGATCCCATGATGCAGAAGCGGCGGAACTGATCCGGAACGTTGAGATTGGTGTGGAAGTTCATGCCGACGCCATTGGCATATTCGACGATCGCCACCTGATAGTCGATGATGTCGCCGTCGCTGTCGAAGACCTTGTCGGATCCCATCCAGCCGCTCGGCTTGCGATGGAAGAGTTCGAGATCGTTGATGCCTTCGCGCGCCGGATCGTTGGCGGGAATGAAGCTCTTGCGGCCGCCGAAGCTCGCCACCCGTTCCGGCCGCGCGCCGACGACGCCGTTGTAGAGGTCGAGGTCGTGGCAGCACTTCTCCAGCATGAAGCTGCCGGAGTAGCGCTCGTAGCGGCGCCAGTCGCGCATGAAGAAGGCGCCGTGATAGGGCTCGATATGTTCGGCCGCCTCGATCGAGACCACCTGGCCGAGCTTGCCTTCGGCAAGCGCCGCCCGCAGGTCGCGATACATCGGCGCGTAGCGCAGCACCAGACCGACCATCAGTCGCTCATGACCGAATTTCGCCATCAGCGCTGCGAGTTCCATGCTCTCCTGGATCGTCGTCACGATCGGCTTTTCGCTGAAAACCTTGAGACCCGCTTCAAGCCCAATCCGGATATGGTCGAGATGCATGTGGTTGGGCGAGCCGATCATCAAAAGATCGAGTTTCTCATTGGCGATCAGTTCTTCGGGCGTCGCATAGGCCTTGCCGGCCGGGATGCCTTTTTCGGTCAGGGTGGACAGACCCGCCGGGTTCGGATCGACATAACCGGCGATCCCGAAGCTCTCGTCCATGGCCTTGAAGACATAGCCCAGATACCCCAAACGGAATCCGAGTCCGATGATGCCGACTTTCATGCTCGTCCTGTTCCCCTGCCTTTTGGCGTAATTTATTTTCGCAGACTGGGACATTTTTTTCAGGGCGTCAACCCAAATCCGCAAATTCCGTAAAAATGTGAAATTCATTTTCATAATCGGGGCAGATGCCGCCAAAACAGGCAATTCACCCGACAACCCATGAGGGTACCGTCGCCGCAACTCTACAACAGGAGGAAAGCGGTCCAGACCACTGGACGTTGCGCGGATGGTTTCTGCAATTCAGGTTTTTCCAACCAGACGGTCACGCCAGTGCAATAGCCTCAGCAACGGCCGGGCCAGGTAGGGCGGCGGTATTTTGGGATGGTCGCCAACCGTCCCTCTCCTCGCGACACCGGCATTCGGCTCGATGAGGAACGCAACGATCAATGCGCTACGAGTAGAAAAAAGGTCCAAGGGTTCATCCGACAAGAATAGCCCCTGATCTCCCGCGCCAAATCCGACATCGCCGACCTGTATCGAGCCCGAAAAGAGATAGAAGTAGAGGTGCCGCCCCTCCGCCCGCGGGAACGTAACCTCTGCCTCAGCCTCTAGCCTGAGGTCGAAGATGTCGACGTTGTTACGCACGAAAAACGGCGCCACGCCATCTTCCGTTCCGACAAGGTGCCTCCATTGATTGACGGGTGCCGGCGCAATGGGACCATGCTGGATGTTCGGCGGAAGATCGAGGCTATGAGGACGCACGAAGACTTGCAGCATCCGTAGCGGAGGATCGCTCGGCAACGTCTCCTCCGAATGCCAAAAGCTCTTTCCGGCATTCATCACCATAAGGTGCGCGCTGTCGGTGATCAGCCGACCGGTAGCCGGGTCGTTGTGACGCATCACCCCATCTGGCACCCATGACAGGATTTCGTCGTTCTGGTGCTCGTGCATGGCGATAAGCCTGCCTGGCTCCAGCATCGACTCGACGACCATGGCCAGGGGGCCGTAGCCATGATCGCGCGGTCTGGGCAACAACCATCCCGGCATATTGAGCCTGGTCTTGAACCCGCCCATATCCCTGACAATCGGACTCTTGGCGCCTCGGTACAGCACGCGCCATTCTAGCATGTGCCACCGCAATTTGGCGCAATAGTCGATCGCCGAGACTTGTCAGCCTGTCGCGTTTCCAGATGGCATCTAGCGCCCCATCCGGGCGGCGAGTTTTCTCTCGGCAGCCTGCAAGCCGTCGTGCAGCAACACGGCAAGCGTCGCGACGATCAGGCCACCCTGAACGACGAATGCCAGATTGTTCGATTGCAGTCCGGCAATGATCACTTCGCCCAGGGTCTTCGCCGCGACTGTCGATCCGATCGTGGCGGTCGCGAGGCTGATGACCACCGAAAGCCGGATGCCGGCAAGGATCACCGGCATGGCAAGCGGCAACTCGACCTTCAGCAGGCGCTGTCCGCCCGTCATCCCGGCGCCGCGCGCCGCCTCCATGACGGAGGGAGGCAAGGTCGTCAGCCCGGTCAGGGCATTCTCGAAGATCGGCAGCAGGCCGTAGAGGAAAAGCGCAATCAGCGTCGGTTTCTCGCCAAAGCCGAAGATTGGGACGGCCAAAGCCAGCACCGCGACCGGGGGAAAGGTCTGGCCGATGTTCACAAGGCTGCGCGAGAGCGGCAGGAATTCCGCGCCGGAGGAGCGTGTCACGAGTATGGCCAAGGCGAGTGCGACCAGCGACGCAGCGGCGGTCGCCACAGCGACGGTCCGCAGATGCAGCAGCGTCAGTTGCAGCAGGCTGCCCTGATTGTAGATCACGGGCGCATTCTCCTGAACCAGCGGCCGCAGCAAGGGTTCGAACCATTGCGGCTGCAGCAGGAAGGCGACCAGCACCAGGAACGCTCCCGCGCGAAAAAGCGTGGATAGGTTCGGCATCAGGCAGGCCCAGCTGCTCGTTTTGCCAGCCCTTCGAGACTAACCTTGCCGATGATTGCACCTGCGGGATCAGCCACCGGCAGCGCGCTCCGTCCGGACCAGAGGAGTTCGGCAAGGGCCTCCCGTTGCGTGAGCGCGCTCGATATGGCAGCGCCATCTGCCGAACCCGGTTCGACGGCGCTTGAGACCTGCTCGATCGCGAGCAACCGATAGGGCCGCTCGCTGACCCCGATCAGGCTTTCGACGAACGGGGTCGCGGGCTTGATCAGCATTTCGGCGGGCGTCGCATATTGCACCACCTTGCCCTTGTCCATGACGGCAATGCGGTCGGCGAGCTGGAAGGCCTCCTCCATGTCATGGGTGACGAGAATGATCGTCGTCTCGAAGTGCTTTTGAATGGTGAGCAGATCATCCTGCGCCTTGGCGCGAATGATCGGGTCGAGTGCGCCGAAGGGCTCGTCCATCAGCAGGACTTTCGGTTCGGCAGCCAACGCCCGCGCGACGCCGACACGCTGTTGCTGACCGCCGGAAAGCTCGTGCGGAAAGCGTGGACCAAAGGCGGCCGGATCGAGTTGGAACAGTTGGAGAAGCTCGTCCACCTTGGCATCGATGCGCGAGCGTTCCCAGCCGAGCAGGGTCGGCACGGTGGCAATGTTCTGTGCGACGGTCCGATGCGGGAACAGGCCGTGCCCCTGGATCGCGTAACCGATGCGCCGGCGCAGTTCATAGCCTGGCAGCGAACGGTTGTCCTCACCATCGAGGCGGATCGTCCCCGCCGTCGGCTCCACCAGCCGGTTGATCATACGCAGAAGCGTCGTCTTGCCGGAACCGGAGGTGCCGACCACGACGGTGACTGTGCGCGGCGCGATCGTAAGGCTGACGTCGTCGACGACGGCGGTCTCGCCATAGCGCTTGGTGATGTTCTCGATCTCGATCATGCGGCCTCTGCCTGTCTGTTGTTTGGTGTGGCCATCTCGATCATCGCGTCGAGGACGATCGCCGCGGCAAACGCCATCACGACGGTCGGAACGGCCCCGAGCAGCACGAGATCCATCGCTGTCTGCCCGACACCCTGGAAGACGAAGACGCCGAAACCGCCGCCGCCGATCAGCGCCGCAATGGTTGCCAGGCCGATATTCTGCACGAGCACGATGCGGATGCCGGTGAGGATCACCGGAAAGGCCAGCGGAAATTCGATGCCGACAAGCCGCTGCCAATCGGTCATGCCGATGCCGCGGGCGGCGTCATTCGCGTCCCTCGGAACACCGGCCAGCCCAACGACGGTATTGGCGACGACCGGCAAGAGCGAATAGAGAAACAATGCGACGAAGGCCGGCGCGACACCAATGCCGCGAATGCCGATCGTGGCGGCGCCCGGCACGTTGGCGGCGATCCAGCCAAGCGGTGCAATGAGAATGCCGAAAAGTGCGATCGACGGGATCGTCTGGATCGCGTTCAGGACTCCGAGCAAGCCGTCGCGCAGCCGCGTGACGCGATGGCAGAGGATGCCGAGTGGAATGCCGGCGACGGTTGCGGCCGCAAGCGAGCCGAGCGCCAAGGTCACATGCTTGCGAGCTTCCGCCCAGAAAGTATCGACCCGGCTTGCATATTCCTTGAGGATCGAGAGACCGTCCCAGGTACCGGAAAGCAACAGCATCCCGATGAAGGCGAGCACGGCGACAAGCACGATGATGCGCACGAAAGGCGCCGGGCGCAATCGCGTCAGAGCATCGGCGGCCAGCAGCCCGAAGGCGAAGAGCATGACCCAGAAGCCGGAGGCCGGCGAAACGCGGGCGTAGCTGTTGCCTTCCGGCGCCAGGTGGCTGGCGGCGACACCGATGCCGAGCGCCAGCACGCCCAGCGCTGCGAAAGCTGCGACAAGGCGCAAAATGGCGGGCGACCGCATGGCCGCCGCGAGCGCGCCCGCAAGGATCACCAAAAGCACTGCCGCGCTCCAGGGCTGCGGCAGGGACTCGACGAGCGTCTTCGCCTCACCGGCGACGATGCGATTGGCGCGAAACGTTGCGAAGGGCGCGATCAAGGCGCCGCCAAGCGCCAAAGCCGCGATGATCGCTCCGAGCTTGTCAAAGCGGAGTTCTCTCAAACCATATCCCTCCCCGCCTGTGCCGGCGCGACTTCAGCACCTGCAGGCACGCCCCGGAACGCCGGCCATCGGACCAGCGTCCCGGTTGTCGGTCAACTTATTTCAGAAAGCCGTTCTTCTTCAGGAAGTCTTCGGCAACGGTCTTGGCCGGCTCGCCGCCAACCTGTACGCGGCCGTTCAGGTCCTGAAGCGTCTGGAGATCGAGCTTCTCGAACACCGGCTTCAGCAGTTCCTCGATCTGCGGATTTTCCTTGAGCACCGCTTCGCGAATGATCGGTGTCGGCTGATAGACGGGCTGCACCGCCTTGTCGTCTTCGAGCACGACGAGGCCGGAAGGCGCGATGCCACCGTCGGTTCCGTAGACCATCGCCGCATTGGCGCCATTCGTCTGGTTCGCCGCGGCCGCAATCGTTGCCGCGGTATCACCGCCAGACAGCGTGATGAGTTGGTCCTGCTTCAGGGTGAAGCCATAGGTCGTCTGGAAGGCCGGAAGGGCAGCGGCCGAATTCACGAACTCGGACGATGCGGCGAGCACGACCTTGCCGCCGCCCGAAACATATTTGCCGAAATCGCTCAGCGTCTTCAGCTTGTTCTCATCCGCCACTTCCTTGCGAAGCCCGATCGCCCAGGTGTTGTTGGCCGGAGACGGCGTCAGCCAGACGATCTTGTTCGCGTCGTAGTCGAGCTTCTTGGCGGTCTCGTAACCCTTGGCCGCGTCCTTCCACACCGGATCGTCAGCCTTTTCGAAGAAGAAGGCGGCATTGCCGGTGTATTCCGGGTAGATGTCGATCTCGCCCGCGGTGATCGCCTTGCGCACGACCGGCGTCGCACCGAGCTGAACGCGGTCTACCGTCTTGATGTTGTTGGCGTTGAGCACGGCAAGGATGATGTTGCCGAGCACACCGCCCTCGGTGTCGATCTTCGAGGAGACGACTACGTCGGCACTGGCCGCGGCTGCGGTCAAGGTGAAGGCAAAGGCAGTTCCGATAAGCAGTCTGGTCAGGCGCATGGGATTCTCCTCGGATTTCGATCCCCAAGTTTGATCACGGAAAGTCCGCCGCGTCGGGGTAAGCCATTCCATATATGTCAGCCCCCGGCAAAAAATAGGGTTGCACGCTGAGACTGTGACGCATGAAAAATCTCGCCATCCACTAATACGATCGAGAAGCTGGACTATCGTATTCGGCGTTACCGAATGGCGGTTGCAATCGACAGCATTGTCGGCCACCTTGATCAAGGCCCGCCAGAAACATCTGCGTCACTCTTGGTTGCGATGCCGCTCGACCCAACCGCTCGGGGGCTGACGGAGGGTTCGCCCGGCGAAAGTTCGGGGATTTCATGTCGATCCATCTTCTCGCGCTGCTTATCGGCGTGGTTGCCGGCCTGCGAACCATGACTGCACCGGCGGCCGTGAGCATCGGCGCTGCGGCCGGTTGGTTATCGCTTGACGGCACCTGGGCCGCCTTCATGGGCTTTCGGTTCACGCCCTACATCTTCGGCCTGCTCGCCCTCGTGGAGTTCGTCACCGATCAATTGCCGAGCACGCCGAGCCGAAAGGCTCCGCAGCAGTTCGGCGCCCGCATCGTCAGCGGTGGCTTCTGCGGTGCCGTGCTTGGCGCCGCCGGAGGTGCTATGTTGGGCGGGCTGGTCGCCGGCGTCATCGGTGCAGTCATCGGAACGCTCGGCGGCTACGAAGCTCGCAAGCGCCTCGTTGCGGCCATCGGCGGCAAGGATCTGCCGATTGCCCTTAGCGAGGATGCCGTCGCCGTTCTCCTCGCACTCTGGGTGGTGTCCTTAGTCTCATGACAAAACACTTCGACGCAATCATCATCGGCGCCGGTCAGGCCGGCCCTTCGCTCGCCGGTCGTCTGACAGCCGCGGGAAAGACCGTCGCCATCATCGAGCGCAAGTTCTTCGGCGGCACCTGCGTCAACACCGGTTGCATGCCGACCAAGGCGATGGTTGCAAGCGCCTATGCGGCCCATCTGGCGCGGCGAGGTGCGGACTATGGTGTCACCACTGGCCCCATCTCCATTGATTTCGCCCGCGTCATGGCACGCAAGGACACGGTGCGGTTCACGTCGCGCAAGAATGTCGAAAGCTGGCTGAAGGGGATGAAGAACTGCACAGTCTTCGAAGGCCATGCCCGCTTCGAAAGCCCGCATGAAATCCGCGTCGGCGAAGACCTGCTTTCGGCCGATCAGATCTTCCTGAATGTCGGTGGCCGCGCCGCGACACCGGATTTCCCTGGCGTCGAGGAGGTGCCCTATCTCACCAACGTCTCGATCATGGATCTCGACACCCTGCCCCGCCATCTGATCATCGTCGGCGGCAGCTATATCGGGCTCGAATTCGCGCAGATGTTCCGCCGCTTCGGCTCCGAGGTGACCGTCATCGAAAAGGCGCCGCGGCTGATCGGCCGCGAGGACGCGGATGTTTCCGATGCCATTCTCGCGATCCTGGAAAAAGAAGGTATCGAGTTCCGGCTGAATGCCGAGTGCATCCGCTTCGCCAAGCGGGGCGACGAGGTCGTCGCTGGCGTCGATTGCGCGGCAGGCGCGCCCGAGATCGCGGGCTCCCATCTCTTGCTGGCGGCCGGACGTCGGCCGAACACCGACGATCTCGACCTGGACCGCGCCGGCGTCAAGACCGACACCCGCGGTTACATCGAAGTCGACGAGCGCCTCAGGACCAACGTACCGCATATCTTCGCCATGGGCGACTGCAACGGCCGCGGCGCCTTCACCCACACCGCCTACAACGACTTCGAAATCGTCGCGGCAAACCTCATCGATGGCGAGGCGCGAAAGGTCAGCGACCGGATCTCGACCTATGCTCTCTTCATCGATCCGCCGCTCGGACGCGCCGGCATGACGGAAACCGAGGCGCGCAAGTCGGGGCGCAAATTGCACATCGGCACCAGACCGATGAGCCGCGTCGGCCGCGCCGTCGAGAAGGGCGAGACCGAGGGTTTCATGAAAGTGATCGTCGATGCCGACACCAAGGAAATCCTCGGTGCCTCAATCCTCGGCACCGGTGGCGACGAGGCGGTGCAGAGCATCCTCGACGTGATGTACGCAGCCAAGCCCTACACGACGATTACCCACGCGGTGCACATCCATCCGACCGTATCGGAACTGATCCCGACCGTCTTCGGCGACTTGCACCCAAACGCCTGAACGGTCAGCGCCGCCGCGGTTCAGACGAGCGCTGCGCGGGCGAGATGGTAGAAATACATCGCCCCGCGCTCGAGGATTTCGTCGTTGAAATCGTAGCGGGTAGTGTGCAGACCACTGCTTTGACCGTTGCCGATCAACACATAGGCGCCCGGCACCTTTTCCAGCAGGAAGGAAAAGTCCTCGCTGCCCATCAATGGCTCGGGGAGGTCGACATAGGCATCGGCGCCGAAGGTCTCGGCGATCACGGCGCGTGCGTCTTCGACCGCCTGCGCATCGTTGATCGTCGCGGGATAGCCGACCTGCCAATCGAAGGTAGCCTCGGCATTGAAGCTCTGCGCCTGGAAGCGGGCGATCTGCTCCACACGCTCCTGCAACTGCTTGCGCACGGCAGGATCGGTCGAGCGCATGCTGATCTCCAGCACCGCCGTATCGGGAATGATGTTCGAAGCGGAGCCCGACTGGAACGAACCGACCGTCACCACGGTCGGCTGATGCGGCGAGACGTTGCGCGAGACCAGCGTCTGCAGCGCCATCACCACGCTCGAGCCGACGACGACGGGATCGACCGTCAGTTCCGGCTGGGCGCCGTGGCCGCCCTTGCCCCGGATCGTCAGCGTCAACACGTCGATCGACGCCGCCATCGCACCTGGACGGCTTGAGAACTGGCCGACCGGCAGGCCCGGCCAGTTGTGCAGCGCATAGACCCGTTCGCAGGGGAAGCACTCGAACAGGCCGTCCTCGATCATCAGCTTGCCGCCGCCAAAGTTTTCCTCGGCCGGCTGGAAGATCAGATGGACCGTGCCGTTGAAACTCTCATCCCTCGACAGTGCCCAGGCGGCACCGAGCAACATGCTGGTGTGGCCATCGTGGCCGCAGGCGTGCATCGCGCCCGGGTGCTTGCTCTGATAGGCAAGGCCGGTTTCTTCCAGCATCGGCAGCGCATCCATGTCGGCGCGGAAGCCGATGGCGCGATTGCTGTTGCCGCGCTTCAGCGTGGCGACGATGCCTGTCGTCGCCAGGCCGCGCGTCACCTCGAAGCCCCAGGACTGCAGCAATCCTGCGACAAACTCGGAGGTCTTCACCTCGGAAAGTCCTATCTCGGGCATCTCATGCAGCCTGTGACGGATCTCGACGAGCTCGGGCAGGAACTCGGAAAACGTGGCGTCGCGCATTTCAGCCTCCTCAAGCCATCTGCAGGAACTGGCGCAGCCGCGACGATTGCGGATCGCGCATCACCTTTGATGGCGCGCCGCGTTCTTCGACCAGTCCCTTGTGCAGGAAGATCACCTCGCTTGAGATATCGCGGGCAAGGGACATCTCATGCGTGACCATCACCATGGTGCGCCCCTCTTCGGCGAGCTTCTTTATGACGAGCAACACCTCGTTGACAAGTTCCGGGTCGAGCGCAGAGGTCGGCTCGTCGAAGAGCATAACCTCCGGCTTCATCGCCAACGCCCGGGCGATCGCCGCGCGCTGCTGCTGGCCGCCCGAGAGCTGATTCGGGTAATGATCGCGCTTCGGGGTGATGCCGACTTTTTCCATCAGCAGTTCGGCCTCGCCGATCGCATCCTTGCGCGCCATGCCGAGCACGTGGATCGGCCCTTCGATGATGTTTTCGAGGATGGTCTTGTGGGACCAGAGATTGAAGCCTTGGAACACCATGCCGAGGCGCGTGCGGATATGTTCGAGCTGTCGCTTGTCGGCGGCGACGAACTTCCCATCCTTGCCCTTGACGGTGCGGACCACCTCGCCAGACACCGAAATCTCGCCCTCGTCGGGCGTTTCCAGATAGTTGATGCAGCGCAGCAACGTGCTCTTGCCGGAGCCGCTGCTGCCGATCAGCGAGATGACATCGCCGGAATTCGCCTCGAAGGAGACGCCCTTGAGCACCTCGACGGAGCCGAAGCTCTTGTGAATGTTCTTCACGGAAAGCGCTGTTGCAGCCATGTTCGTTCCTCTCGTCGCGTCTTTGCGCGCGCCTCCTCGTTATGCCCACGCCGTGCGGTAGCGGGTAAGCCTCTTCTCGATGACGTGCATGACGCGCGTCAGGATGAAGACGACGGTGAAATAGATGATGCCGGCGGCGATCAGCGGTTCGAAGATCAACAGCGACTGGCGCTGCAGCATGCGGGCAGTGCCCATCACCTCGAGGATCGTGATCGTCGAGGCGAGCGACGTCGTCTTCAACAGGATGATCAGATCGCCCGTCAGCACCGGCAGGCAGGAGCGGAACGCCTGCGGCAGGGTGATGCGGCGGAGGATCATCGACGAGCGCATGCCGATCGATTTTGCCGCTTCGATCTGTCCGCGCGGGACCGCCTTGATAGCGCCGCCGATGACCTCGGCATTGTAGGAAGCCTGGTTGAGGCTCAGCGCGAAGATCGCATACCACAGGCCGTCACGCAGATAGGGCCAGAGGAAGCTGTGGCGCACCCAGGTGCCGGGCAGCACCTGCCCCAGGCCGTAATAGATCAGATAGATTTGCACCAAGAGCGGCGTGCCGCGGAAGGCGAAGGTGAACACATAGGCCGGAACCGAAAGCACGCGGCGGCCGGAAAGCCGGGCAAGTGCCGCGAGCGTACCGATGACCAGTCCGAAGACGCCGGCGACCGCAGTCAAAAGCAGTGTCAGCGGGGTTGCCTTGATCAACGCCGGCAGGAAACCGATGACGTTGGAGATCGTTTCCATCAGTGGTGCCCCCGGTTGAGGCGGCGCTCGATCTCAGCGATCGCCAGGACGGAAACGAGCGTGATCGCAAGGAACAGGATGGCCGTCAGCCCGTAGAAGAAGATGTACTGCTTGGTGCCGGCCGCGGCTCGGTACCCGGTGTAAAGCAGTTCGCTGAACGAGCCGAGCACGCTGATGATGGCGCTTTCCTTGGTGATCGACAGCCAGAGATTGCCCATGCCGGGCACGGCGTAGCGCATCATTTGCGGAAAGATGATGCGGGTGAAAACCTTGCGTCTCGGCATGCCGATCGAGACCGCTGCCTCGATCTGGCCAGGCGGCACGGAAAGAAAGGCGGAGCGCAGCACCTCGGTCATGAAGGCACCGGAGACGAAGGCGAGCGCAATGATGGCCGCCCAGAAGGAACTGAACTGGAAGGTCTCGGCGACGAGGCCGAAGTGTTTCAACAGCCGCTCGGCGCCGCTGGCGACCGAGAAATAGAGAAGCAGGATGACCAGCAGTTCCGGAAGCGAGCGGACGACGGTCGTGTAGATTTCGGCAAGGACGCGCGGGACGCGGTGCTTCGACAATTTGCCGGCAGCCCCCAGGAAGCCGAAGAGAACCGCAACCGCATAGGCGACCACGGAAACCTGCAAGGTCATCAGCAGGCCCCAGGCGAAATCGTCGCCCCAGCCCTCCCCGCCCCAGGCAAGCAATTGCCAGTAATAGTCCATCCGTCGTTACCTGTTCCCGATTTTCGTCAGCCCTACTGCATGTCTCCTTAAATCGACCTCGATTTAAGGACAAAGACATGCAGCAAATCAAAGTGCTACAGCGACCTTTGCGCGTCTCATAAGACGCGCGGCGCTGTAGAACGCCGCCCGTCCAGTCACGGCGGGCAAAGGTCGTCGTCGCGGTGGCTGCACGGGTGCCCCGGCGCTGCGGCCGGTTTGGCGAGCAAGGGCGGCGGCGGCCCGAGGCCGGAGCGCCGCCCTCAAGAACGTGCGTTTACTTCTTGCCGAAGATCCACTTGTCGACGAGCTTCTGCGTCGTGCCGTCCTTTTCGAGAACGGCAAGCGCGGCATTGACCTTGTCGAGGGTCGCAGCGTCACCCTTGCGCACGGCATAGGCGACGCCTTCGCCGAGCGTGACGTTCTTCGGCACCTCGACCTTGACCTCGTAGTCGGTGCCTTCCGGCGTCTTCAGGAAGGTCTGGATGTAGAGGTCGGGGATCAGCACGTAGTCGACGCGGCCGGCGATCAGGTCGGCAACCGAGTTGTCTGCCGTGTCGTAGCTCTTGGCTTCGGCACCGGTCAGGTACTTGGCAACGTAAGCCGCCTGCACGCTCGACGTCTGCACGCCGATGATCTTGCCCTCGACATTAGCCGGATCGATGATCTTGCCGGAACCGTCCGCTGCATCGACCGTCTTGATCTCGCTCGTGTCAGCCTTGGCGCCGACGAAGGACGTGCCTTCAGTGTAATAGGGCGTCGAGAAGTCGACGACCTGGCGGCGCTCGTCGGTGATCGAGAAGGCGCCGATGATGAAGTCGACCTTGTTTTCCTTCAGCGACGGGATCAGTCCGTCCCAGGCCATCTGGTTGATGTCGCACTTCACCGCCATCTTCTCGCACAGCGCGCGGGAAAGGTCGGCTTCCAGGCCCTCCCATTCGCCGCCGGCGTTCACCTGGGTGAAGGGCATGTAGGGCTCCGGCGTCATGCCGAGCCGCAGCGTATCCTCGGCAAATGCGCTGCCGGCAGCCATGGAAAGGGCGATCCCTGCGAACAGGGCGGTCTTCAACGTCTTCATAATGTTCCTCCTCGGGGATTGCGTCGGATCAGAGCGTGTTGCTGAACCAGCGCAGCGACATGCAGGAGAGACCTGCATCGATCTTGCCGATCTCCGTCGTCTTCATGGGCACGACCTTGTAGCCGAGCTTGTCGAGCATCTCGATCGTGCGCGGGAAATCGGAGCCGACCATGACGACGTCGTTAACGCGCAGCGCGTTGGCAGCAGGCTCTTCGCCTTCCGGAATGATCACCTGCTTGAAGCGCTCGAAGACGCCGGACTTGGCGAGACGCGCAGTCGAAAGCACGGTCTCGTCGTCGAGCAGCGAGCAATCGGTCTTGAAGTGCAGTACGCCTTCCGGCGTCGCGACGATCTCGCTCTTGCGGCCGAGCTTGGCAAGGCAAGCCTGGAGGGCCTCGGCGCCAACCTTGTTGGTGCGGGCCGACAGGCCGATCATCACGCTTTCCCGGGTCGTCAGCACGTCGCCGCCATCAGCAAAGCCGTCACCCGGCAGGTCGAGCACCGTCTCGAACATTGCACGCAGCGTCGGTTCGATCTCCGGCGTTTCCTTGACGCGCGTTACGGCACCCGGGCGCAGGAGGATTGCGCCTTCGGTGAAGACCAGCGCCGGATCTTCGACGAAGATCGAATCCGGGAAGGCTTCGAGCGCCGGCAGAACCGTCACCTTCACGCCCGCGTCCTTCATCGCCGCGATGTAGGCATCGTGCTCGGCCTTCACACCTTCGAAGGTGGGGTTGCCGCGATCATCGGCGCGCAGGCCGTTGACGACCGACTTCGACGGGGTGCGGACGATGATGTTGTTGAACTGGTAGACGGGGCGGGATTGCGACATTTGTAGTACCTTTGGCTTGGATGAGGTGCTTCTAGCGATCGGACATGGCGACGTAAAGCGGTTGCTTGTTCACGTTTTCCCGACGGGACAAGTGAACCCCTGCAAGCATGCAGCGGACGGATCCGCCGGCTAGCTCGATGGTCGGCACGTCGAAGGCGAGAACACGGGCGGATGCTTCTAGCGCCTTGATCTGATCGGTGCGGAGAGAGGCGAGCGCGCGCGCCGACATGACGACGACGCGGCCGTCCGCGCCGTCGAGCTCGATGGCATTGCCGGCGAAATTCTCGATCTGGTCGATCGTGAGATCGATTACCTGGCGCCCGGTTTCCTCGAGGCGGGCACAGATTTCCTGGCGACGGGCGACATCCGGGATCATCCCCGTGCCGATCAGGGCAAATTCCGTGCCGATGCACATCAAAACATTGGTGTGGTAGATCGAATTGCCGTGGCGATCGACCGCGCCGAAGATCATCGGCTCGAAATTGAAGTGGGTGCAGAAGCGTTCCAGCGCCACTTCATTGGTGCGGTTGGAGCGGGCGGCGTAGGCAACGCGACCGATATGGTCGAGAACCATGGCGCCGGTGCCTTCGAGATAGACGCCGTCCTTTTCGAGACCGGAATAGTCGATCACGTCCTGAACGCGATACTCGTTCTTCAGCATCTCGATGATGTCGGAGCGGCGTTCGCTCTGACGGCTTTCCGAATACATCGGATAGATCGCGACGTGACCGCCGGAGTGGGTCGAGAACCAGTTGTTCGGAAAGACGGAATCGGGCCGCGTCGTCGTCTCATCTTCGAAGAGATGAACGGCAACGCCGGCACCGGCGAGCCCATCAGCCATGCGGCTGACTTCATCGTAAGCTGACTTGGCAATCGCCGAGGGCTGACGCTTCGCATCGGTTGCCTGGAAGGCGTTATCTTCCGCGGTCATCGGGTTCGGGCCGAAATGATGCGGACGGATCATCACGACGCCCTTCGGCGCCTGTACGGACGGTCTCTTCATTCAGGCAACGCTCCGCTCGGCAAAAGCGGCCGGCTGCTGCTTGAACAGGCCGTAGAGATCGCGCGGATGCTCCGGCTGCGTCGTTAGGTCGAGCTCGGTGTAGAAGGCAGTGCCCTGGATCTTGTCGCGCAGGAAGCGCAGCGCCGAAAAGTCTTCCGTCGCGAAACCGACGGAATCGAAGATGGTGATCTGGCCGTTGCTGCGGCGACCTTCGGCCTCGCCGGCGATGACCTGCCAGAGTTCGGTGACCGGGAAATCCGGCGCCATCTGCTGGATCTCGCCCTCGATGCGCGTCTGCTCCGGATATTCGACGAAGACGTCGGCACGGCGCAGGATATCGCCCTGCAGTTCGGTCTTGCCGGGGCAGTCGCCGCCAACCGCGTTGATATGCACGCCGGCGCCGACCATGTTGTCGGAAAGGATCGTGGCGTTGCGCTTGTCGGCCGTGACCGTCGTGATGATGTCGGCACCGGCAACCGCCTCCTCCGCGGTCGCCGCAACGACGATGTCGAAATCCATATCAGCGAGGTTGTTGCAGAACTTGTCAGCCGCTTCGGCATCGATGTCGAAGACCTGGAGACGCTTGACGCCAAGCAAAGCGCGGAAGGCCAACGCCTGGAACTCGGACTGGGCGCCGAGACCGATGATCGCCATCGAGCGGGCGTCGGGACGAGCAAGATACTTTGCAGCAAGTGCTGAGGTCGCGGCGGTCCTCAGGCCCGTCATGATGGTCATCTCGGAGACCAGGCAGGGATAACCGGTGCTGACGTCGGAAAGGACGCCGAAGGCGGTGACCGTCTGCAGACCGACATTCGGGTTCTTCGGGTGGCCGTTGACGTATTTGAAGCCGTAGTGCTCGCCATCCGAAGTCGGCATCAATTCGATGACGCCGGTCTTGGAATGGCTTGCGAGCCTCGGGGTTTTCTCGAATGCGTTCCATCGGCGGAAATCATTTTCGATATATTCCGCAAGCCCCAAAAGGAACGTCTCGATGCCGATCGATTTGACCAGCTCGATTACGTTGCCGACACCGACATACTGAACCACGTTACCACTCCATCGGAGAAATTCGATGAGGTCAGCCTAGGCAGGCAAGAAGTGAGTTGAAATTTTAAACTTGCCCAAAATTGAGGAGCATATTGAGCAATTTGCACAATCGTAATATGCAACATTCATGCATATCTTCGACGACCTCGATCACCAGCTCATCTCCCTGTTGCGCGAAGATGGCCGTGCGCCCTACTCCAAGATCGCGGCGGTGCTCGGCATCTCCAGGGCGACGGTGCAGACGCGGATCGACCGTCTGCTCGAAAGCGGCGCCGTGCTCGGCTTCACGCTGCGCGTGCGGCAGGATTATGACGATCGCGCCATCCGTGCGATCATGATGATCGAGGTCAGCGGCCGCAACACCACCAAGGTCATCAAATACCTGCGCGGCCTGCCCGAGCTTTACGCACTCCATACGACCAATGGCGGCTGGGATCTGGTCGCCGAAATCCGCGCCAACAGCCTCAGCGACTTCGACCGCATCCTGCGCGAAGTACGCGACGTCGACGGCGTGTCGAACAGCGAAACGAGCATTCTGCTCAGCACCGTCTGATTCCTCACCATCACAAGCGCACCAAGAATGCGTCCTTCATAGACAGGCAAGCCCGTGAGCCACATCCCCCAGATCGACTACGAAACCGCTTCCGACGAGATCCGCGCCGCCCATGACGAAGAGGTACGCGTGCGCGGACGCATGACCAACATGAAGCGCACGCTGCTGCATTCGCCGGTTGCGCACCGGATCTATGCAGAATGGTTCACTTTACGCGAGGAACTGCGTCCAGCGCTTGACGATCGGGCGATCTGGTTTCTCTCGCACGCGATTTCCGAGGCCATGCGCTCGCCGATCGCCATGGGCTTCTTCCGCCGCGCCTTCGCCGATGCCGGTATCGATTTCCATACCGTTGTACCCACGCAAGACGAGCAGCGGTTGATCGCCTTCGGACGCGCGATCGTTGCCGATTCCAATGCGGTCCCGGAGGAGATCTGGGCCGGGCTCAAGGCGCGCTACGATGCCAAGGCGCTGGTCGATCTCGTCGCCTTCTCCGGCATCATGGTGGCAACTGCGCTCTTCAACAATGTTGTCGAGGTGGAGTTCGACAAGGAGCTCGAACCCTTCGTCGATTGAGCGCCGCGGCCTGAACGGGCTCCGGGATCATCTCATTGCCTGCCACGCAATCGCGCCCGCCTCGGCTCCGGGGCGCTTGACTCCATTGAGTTGCGTGTATATACACACATTATGTCTCGTTGCTACTGTGCCCTGTTACGCAAAGCCACTCGGAGAGTGACGTCGCTCTATGACGATGCACTTCAGCCGATCGGCATCAACCTCGCCCAATTCAGTTTGCTTCGGCACATTGAGCGCGATGAACCGATCTCGATGACCGAACTTGGCCGCAAGATCGAACTCGAGCGCTCGACGGTCAGCCGCAACGTCAAGGTGCTGGAGGGAATGGGGCTGGTCGAAACCGGGAGCGGCAAGGATCAGAGGGAGGCCGTCGTCGAGCTCACCGAAAACGGCCGACGGATCCTCGAAGACGGTGCGCCGCTTTGGCAGGGCGCACAGGACCGGATCGAGGCGCGACTGGGGACGGACGCCGCCGCGCAACTGAAGGAACTGCTGCAAACGCTTTAGGCCCCCTCCGTCAGCTGACAACCATTCAATTTGCGAAACGCGCTCGGTAAGCCCGCGCGGCGCTCTCGCACATCTCAAAATCACGGACATAAGGAAATCGACGATGCTCGGTCCAGCGCTTGCGCGTTACCTTGTCAAACGCAATATCCACTACGGCTGGGCCATGGCCGCCGTCACCTTCCTGGTCATGCTGTCGACCGCAGGCGCCATGGGCTCGGCCGGCGTGCTGATCAAACCGCTTGAGACCGAATTCGGCTGGTCCAACGCGCAGATTTCGATGGCGCTGGCGATCCGCCTCTGCCTCTTCGGCCTGCTTGGCCCCTTCGCCGCTTCGTTCATGAATCACTTCGGCGTCCGCCAGGTCGTCTCCGCGGCACTGGTCCTGATCCTCTCGGGCATCGCCGCCTCCTTCTACATGACCGAACTCTGGCACCTCGTCGCGCTCTGGGGCGTGGTTCTGGGTATCGGCACCGGTATGACCGCCCTGGTTCTCGGCGCCACAGTCGCGACACGCTGGTTCGACAAGCGACGCGGCCTCGTCGTCGGACTGATGACCGCGAGCAATGCCACCGGCCAACTCGTGTTCCTGCCCCTGCTCGCATCGCTGACCGAAGCGATCGGCTGGCGGTCGGCCTTGACGCTCGTCATCATCGTTCTCGCCGTTGCCTTCATTCTCGTGCTTTTGCTCATGCAAGACCGGCCAAGCGATCTTGGTCTTGCGCCCTTTGGCGCCAAGCAGGTCGTCCCGGCCCCGCCCAAGGCAAAAAGCTTCGGCGCCTTGCTGACGGCGCCGATCAGGGCGCTCGCCGATGCCGCGAAGACCAACACCTTCTGGGTGCTGTTCGCCACCTTCTTCGTCTGTGGTTTCAGTACCAATGGGCTCATCCAGACCCATTGGGTTTCGATCTGCGGCGATGTGGGCATTGCCGCCGTCGCCGCTGCCGGCTTGCTTGCGCTGATCGGCGTGTTCGATCTCATCGGCACTGTCGGCTCCGGCTGGCTTTCCGACCGCTACGACAATCGCTGGCTGCTGTTCTGGTTCTATGGCCTGCGTGGCCTGTCGCTGATGTTCCTGCCGTTCAGCGGCTTCAACATTTACACGTTGTCGATCTTCGCGGTCTTCTACGGCCTGGACTGGGTCGCCACGGTCCCACCGACCGTGAAACTCGCGGCTGAACGCTTCGGCCCGGAACGGGCGGCGCTGGTCTTCGGCTGGATCTTCGCCGGTCACCAACTCGGCGCCGCCAGTGCGACCTTCGTCGCCGGAGCAAGCCGGACGTCGCTCGAAACCTATACCCCGGCCTTGCTCGCCGCCGGGATGCTCTGCGTGGTTGCGGCCCTGCTGGTGCTGACCATCGGCCGGCGCCAGACGGAAGCACTGGCGCCGCAGCCTGCTTAGGCCGCACTTAGGCCACTTATCTGCGGCCGGCTTTCGATGGCAGCCGGCCATAGGCGCGAATAGCTCGCCTCAAGAACTGAAGCGCGTCACGAATTCCGGATTGCCGCGGATCGTGTTGCTGACGGTGCAGATCTCGTTTTCGGCCGCCTCCGCGATCGCATGGCGGACCGCATCATCGAAATCGCCCTTGATGTCGAAGACGATGTTGAATGTTGCGACGCGCGAAGGCTCGTCATGCGCTTTTTCGCCGGTCACCTTGGCGCTCACTTCCGTCAACCGGTCGAGCACGCCGTAGCGGCTGGCGGCGATGCGGGCGCTGAGCACCAGGCAGCTCGCAAGCGACGCGTAGAGCAGATCGAGCGGACCGTAGCCGGGCTGCGACGGGCCGGTGACGATATCGAGCTCACCCCCGGTCACCGAGGTCACATGCGGAAAGCCGGTCCTGCCGACGACGGCCGTCGCACCGGTTTCACGCGTTCTCACCTTCACATCCGCCATCGCTACTGACCTTCCCTCTGCTTCCTATTCGACCGGCGCTTACCGGTGCCGAAAAACATGTCGCCCCGGGCCGTTTCCGGTCCAGGGCGTTGATATGTGCGCCTTTGAAGATCGGCGCAAGAGCGGCGTCGGCTCAGTTCTTCTTCACCAGGCGGTAGAAGACGAAGTCCGAGATGGCGCCGTTGACGTAGCCTTCGACCTTGTCCTTCATCGCGATCTGGGTCGCGGCCTGGAACATGATCACGATCGGCGACTTTTCCTGCACCTTGTGCTGCAGGTCGACATAGAGCGCATCACGCTTGGCCGGATCGGCTTCCTTGAGCGCTGCCTTGGTCGCTTCGTTGAGTTCCGCCGGCACGGCCCAGCCGTTACGCCAGGTGGTCGTCGACTGATACTTGTCGTCGGCGTTGTCCTCGTTATAGGCGAAGGCCTTGGCGTTCGAATGCGGGTCCATGAAGTCCGGGCCCCAGTAAAGCAGCATGGCTTCGTGGGTGCGTGCACGGTACTTGGTGATCACCTGGCTGCCGGTGCCCGGGATGATTTCGAAGTTGATGCCGGCTTCGGCGAAGGACGCCTGCAACGACTGCGCCATGTCAGTGAACGGCGTCGAGTTGATGACGTCGAGCGTCACCTTGATCGGGGTCTTGATGCCGGCGTCGGCGAGGATCTTCTTCGCCTTTTCAACGTCGTAGCTGTAGGGCGTCTCATCGAGCGAGCCGGGGAAGCCCTTCGGCCAGAAGGCCTGGTGCACTTCCATCTGGCCCTTGAGGAAGCTGTCGGTCATGCCCTTGTAGTCGACGAGGTAGCGCGCGGCTTCCCAGACGGCTTCCGGCTGCAGTGCCGCGTTCTTCTGGTTGAACGACAGGAAGTGAACGGCCGCCTGCGGATAGGATTCGACCTTCGTGCCGCCCTTGCCCTGAAGGCCCGATACCTGGTCCGGCGTCAGGTTCTTCGCCATGTCGACGTCGCCGGTCTCAAGCAGAAGCTGCTGGGTGGCGGCTTCGGCCACGTGGCGGATGATGACGCCCTTGATTGCCGGAGCGCCGCCGAAATAGCTCGGGTTGGCCTGGAGGTTCAGAAGTTCGCCGGCGCGGAACGCCTTCAGCACAAACGGACCGGTACCGGCCGAATTGGCCTTCAGCCAGGCATTGCCGAAGTCGCCATTGGCTTCGTTGGCCTTGACGGTTTCCGCGTCGACGACCGAGGCCGGGCGGGCGGCGAGCACGTTGAGAACGAAGGCCGAGGAGAAGTCGCCTTCGTACTTGATCGTGACCTTGTTGCCGTCGGCGGTCACCATCTTGTCGATATTGTCAGGCGTCCAGCCGAGCTGCGTGAGGATGAAGGCCGGGGCCTTGTTGAGAACGACGACGCGCTTGAAGGAATAGACGACGTCTTCGCCGCGCAGCGGATTGCCGGAGGAGAAGGTAACGCCATCGCGCAGCGTGAAGGTGATCGTCTTGGCGGCATCGTCGGCGGTCCATTCCGAAGCAAGGCCCGGCGCCAGCTTCTTCACGTCGGGCGCATCGTACTGCACCAGGCGGTCATAGGTCTGGGTGACGTATTCGCCTGAGGAAAACTCATAGGCCTCGGCCGGGTCGATGCTGACGATGTCGTCGATATTCTGGGCAACGACCAGCACTTCCGCCGGCGTTTCGGCGAGCGCCGCCGGCGCCACGCTCAGCATCAGGGACGCCGCGAAGACCGCGGCCTTGAACATTCTCATCATCATTCTCCTATTTTCGATGAGGCTTGGTTTTTGTCATTGCCGGCTTCAGCGCCGATTTCGGCGCGCCGGTCTCGTTGGATTGGGATGCGCGCGCGCGGAAGAGCGGCAAGGTGCCGGTCCAGATCAGCCGCACGGGCGTGTTGGTCCTGTTCCACCAGTAGTGAGGCTGGATGCCGCGGAAATGCAGGCCGTCGCCGACCGAAAGCGTCGTCTCGTCGCCATCGAGTCCGAACAGGATTTCCCCTTCGAGCATGTAGACGAGCTCCTCGCCCTCATGGCTGAAGACCTCGGAGCGATGCCCGGGCGGTATCGTGATAACGAAGCTCGAAAGCTGGTTTCCGGCAAAGTCCGCGCCGATCCGCTCATAGGAGACCGGCGAACCGCCGACGGAAAACACCATGCGCCCCTCGGCGCGCGAGAGGCCGGTATCGATCGCGGGCGCCAGGATGAAGTGGTTGAGTTCGGCGCCGAGCCCTTGCGCGATCTGGGCGAGCGTGCCGAGCGAGGGCATGGCGAGATCGCGTTCGATCTGGCTGAGATAGCCGACGGAAACGCCCGCCGCATCGCTCAGTTCCTGCAGCGTCATATGCATCTGTCGCCGACGCGCGCGCACCAGCGCGCCGATCTTCGGTTGTCCTGCCCCGGCACTTTTCCCGGACGTGGCTTCGTCATCCGACGGACCGCTCACGTTTCCCTCCCTGTTGCGATGACTGGGTCGGATCGACCCAGCCGTAAACGCGCTCGCCTCTTATGCGCTGGAGCGACGCGGGCGGAGACCAACACACACTTTTCCCCATAGTCGCCCCAGTAAAATTTTTTTGATTTAAGCAAACTTATTTATATACTCCAAGCGATTTTTTGCGCTATCGGCAAGTGAGACCGCAAGCGAAGAGGGATGGAATCGCCACGTGGCAAACGACAGCACGACACCAGCAGCGCCTGTACGCCGCGCCGCCCGGCCAAGCCGAGCACGGCAGCGCCTATTCTCGTTGATGGGCTTCCTGATCACGCTCGCGATAACCTTTCTCGGCCTGCTCGCGATCACCTTCTTCATCGGCCGGATCGTGCCGATCGACCCGGTTCTCGCCGTCGTTGGCGACCGCGCGCCGGTCGCCGTCTATGAACGTGTCCGCCAGGAAATGGGGCTCGATCAGCCGTTGACCGTCCAGTTCGTCAGCTATGTCGGCGACGTCCTGTCAGGCAATTTCGGCACCTCGGTTTCGACCGGCAAGCTGGTCATCGAGGATCTCGCCCGCGTCTTCCCGGCGACGCTCGAAATGGCGACACTCGGCATCATTCTCGGCGTTCTGATCGGCGTGCCGCTCGGGGTTTTTGCCGCCGCCCACCGCGGCTCGTGGCTCGACCAGGGCATTCGCGTCGTCGGCCTGCTCGGCTATTCCGTCCCCGCCTTCTGGCTCGGCCTTGTCGGTCTTGCCGTGTTCTATGCGCGGCTGAAATGGGTCGGCGGTCCGGGCCGCGTCGATATCTTCTATGACGGCATGGTTACGCCGGTGACCGGTCTGATCCTCGTCGACAGCATCATCGCCGGCGAATGGGAGATCTTCCGCAATGCCGTCTGGCACCTGATCCTTCCGGCGTCCTGCCTCGGCTTCTTCTCCCTCGCCTATATCGCCCGCATGACGCGCTCCTTCATGCTCGACCAGTTGAGCCAGGAATATGTCACCACCGCACGGGTCAAGGGCGTGCCGGAGCGCCTCGTCATCTGGCGTCACGCCTTCCGGCCGATCCGTGTGCCGCTGATCACCGTCATCGGCCTGTCCTATGCCGGCCTGCTCGAGGGCTCGGTCATGATCGAGACGATCTTCTCCTGGCCGGGCATCGGCAACTACCTGACCGTCGCCCTGCTCAATGCCGATATGTCGGCCGTGCTCGGCTCGACCCTCGTCATCGGCGCGGTCTTCATCGGCATCAACAAGATTTCGGACGTGCTCTACCGCGTGCTCGATCCGCGTGCACGCTAAGAGGAGGCGGACATGACCACACTTCGCGACTGGCTGATCGACGACAGCCCCGCCTCGCCGATGCAGGCACGCCTCGGCCGCTTCTACCGCATCTTCGGCGCGCTCATGCGCAATCCGCTGGCCGTCGTCGGCGCAATCATCATCGCGGCACTGGTGCTGACGGCCCTCTTCGCCCCCTGGTTGGCGACACATGACCCGCTGCGCCAGTCGCTCGGCGAGCGCCTGCTGCCGCCGAGCGCTGCCCACTGGATGGGAACCGACGAACTCGGCCGCGACATCTGGTCCCGCGTCGTCTACGGCGCGCGCATCACGCTCGCCATCGTTACGCTGGTTGCCGTGCTCGCAGCACCAGCCGGTCTCGTGATCGGCGTTGTCGCCGGTTACTTCGGCGGCTGGGTCGATCGTATCCTGATGGGTATTACCGATATTTTCCTGTCGCTGCCGAAGCTCATCCTGGCGCTCGCCTTCGTCGCCGCATTGGGTCCAGGGATCGAAAACGCGATCATCGCCATCGCCATCACCTCCTGGCCGGGCTATGCCCGCGTCGCCCGCGCCGAAACGCTCACCTTCAAGAACTCCGAGTTCATCTCGGCGGTCCGCCTGCTCGGCGCGTCAAGCCTGCGTGTCAATCTCGGCCACGTGCTGCCGCTCTGCACCTCGTCGATGATCATCCGCGTCACGCTCGACATGGCCGGCATCATCCTGACGGCCGCCGGCCTCGGCTTCATCGGCCTCGGCGCCCAGCCGCCGCTTCCCGAATGGGGCGCGATGATCTCGCGTGGCCGCTCGTTCATTCTTGATCAGTGGTGGGTTGCGACCATGCCCGGCTTTGCCATCATTCTCGTCAGCCTCGGCTTCTGCTTCCTGGGTGACGGACTGCGCGACGTGCTGGATCCGAAGAGCGGGGAGCAGCGCTGATGAAGAAACTTCTCGAAATCGAAAACCTGCGTGTCACCTTCCCGACGCCGCGTGGCGACCTCGAAGTCGTGCGCGGCATCTCCTTCACGCTTGGCCGCGAGCGCCTCGGCATCGTCGGCGAGAGTGGTTCCGGCAAGTCGATGACCGGCCGCTCGATCCTGCAGCTCATCCGGGCTCCCGGCCGGGTCACCGCCGACAAGCTCGTTTTCGACGGCATCGACCTGCTGAAACAGTCCGAGCGACAGATGCGCGCCATCCGCGGCGCCCGCATCTCGATGGTGATGCAGGACCCGAAGTTCTCGCTGAACCCGGTCATGACCATCGGCGAACAAATCGCCGAGGCGCTGCTGACGCACCAGAAGCTGCCGCGCCGCGAGGTCAACAGCCGCATGCTCGCCATGCTGGAATCGGTGCGTATCGCCGATCCGGAGCGTGTCGCCCGCCTCTACCCGCACGAAGTCTCCGGCGGCATGGGCCAGCGCGTGATGATCGCGATGATGCTGATCCCCGAGCCGGACCTTTTGATTGCCGACGAGCCGACTTCGGCGCTCGACGTCTCGGTCCAGGCCCAGGTGCTCGACATCATCGACGAACTGGTGAAGCGCAAGGGCATGGGGCTGATCTTCATCAGCCACGACCTGAACCTCGTCTCCAGCTATTGCGATCGCATCCTGGTCATGAACACCGGCGAGGTGGTCGAGGAATGCAGGGCCGGCGAGCTGATGGCGGCAAAGCATCCCTATACGCGCGGGCTGATCGCCTCGATCCCGCGCCTCGATGAAACACGGGACGAGCTGCCGGTGCTCGACCGCAGTGCATGGGCCAAGGCATGACCGCGCTCTCTCTCAAGAACCTCGACATCTCCTATGGTGACGTGCAGATCACCCACGACGTCAATCTCGACATCGCCGACGGCGAGAGCTTTGCGCTCGTCGGCGAAAGCGGCTCGGGAAAATCGACGGTGCTGAAGGCGATCGCTGGTCTCGCACCGGAATGGACGGGCGAGATCACCGTGCTTGGCTCGCCGCGCGGCCACGGCATCGACCGCGCCTTCTCGCGCCAGTGCCAGATGGTGTTCCAGGATCCCTACGGCTCGCTGCATCCGCGCAAGACGGTGGACGCGACACTCGGTGAAGCGCTGACGATCCATGGCATCGGCGACCGCAGCGCGCGGATCGAGGAAGTCATGACTTCGGTCGGTCTCGATCGCAAGTTCCGTTTCCGCTTTCCCCACCAGCTTTCGGGCGGCCAGCGCCAGCGCGTGGCGATCGCCCGCGCGCTGATGCTCAAACCGAAGGTGCTGTTGCTCGACGAGCCGACCTCGGCGCTGGACGTTTCGGTCCAGGCGGAAGTCCTCAACCTGCTGAAGCGACTCAGGCGCGAGCAGAACCTCACCTTCCTGATGGTCACCCACAACCTGGCAGTCGTCTCATTCCTCTGCGATCGCCTCGCCGTCATGCGCCAGGGCCGCATCGTCGAAGTGGCCGACGTCGCCGATCTCAAGCGCGGCGACCTCAAGGATCCCTATTCGCGTGAACTGATGCAGATCAGCGCCGCGCATGCCACCTAGAGCGGGACAAGGAAAGCGCGTGCGGCTCTCCGCCGGCGTCCCGCTCTAAAATATCGAGTAACCCCAAGGACATAGCATGAACAGTGAACAGATCGCTGCCGCGCTGGCGGAATTCGACGCGGCCATCGCCAAGACCACCGATGCCGATGCGGTATGGACCGCATTGCAGACGCTTTGCCGCCAGGTGATCGGTGCCAAGCTCTTCACCATCATGACGGTCGACATGATCAACGAAGTCGCCCGCCGCGCCTACACCTCGCACCCGCAAGAATACCCGACCTCCGGCACCAAGCCGATCCGCTACGACAGCTGGTTCGACATCGTGCACAAGGCGCACCAGACCTTTGTCGCCAACACCATCGTCGACATTTCCAAGGTCTTCGGCGACCACGAAACCATCTGGTCGCTCGGCTGCGGTTCGGTCGCCAACATCCCGGTTGTCGTCGGCGGCGAACTGCTCGGCACGGTCAACTGTCTCGACGTCGAGCACCACTATACGCCAGAGCGTGTGGTGCTTTCCAAGCATCTGGAAATGCCGGCGAAACTCGCCTTCCTCGCCGCTGCGCGCGCCGAAAAGCAATAATACGGCAGGCCGGAGGCGTCATCGCCTTCGGCCCCGCCCGCCGGTCAGCGGCCGATAGCCACGCCGGTTTCCTTCAGGAAAAAGTGCATCTTCTCAGACTCAATCGGCACCTCGATCTCGTCATCCGGGCCGATGCGCGAGGCGGCGTAAACCTGCGCCGTGAAGGCCGCCGGCCCTATTCTGCCGAGCGCGAGCGTATGGGGGCCGAGCGGTTCGATGTCACGCACCGTCAACCTGACCGTCGGCGCACTTGGATCCGCCGCCATTGTATGTTCCGGCCGAATACCGAGCACGACGGTTTGACCGACAAAGGCGCCAAGCTTCTCAGCGCGGCTTTCCGCAATTTTGATCGCCACCCCGCCATCGGCCCTGAACTGCAGCCCGCCGTCACCACGCTCGAGCTGCCCCTCGACGAAGTTCATGCTGGGCGCGCCGATGAAGGCGGCGACGAAGAGGTTGGCCGGCGCTTCGTAGAGCGTGATCGGATCGGCCGCCTGCTCGATGCGGCCCTGATTCATGACGACGACGCGATCGGCCATGGTCATCGCCTCCACCTGGTCGTGGGTGACGTAGACGGCAGTCGTCTGAAGGCGGCGATGCAACAGCTTGATTTCTGTACGCATTTCGATGCGAAGCTTGGCGTCGAGGTTCGAGAGAGGCTCGTCGAAAAGGAAGACATCCGGCTGGCGCACGATTGCACGACCGATCGCCACGCGCTGGCGCTGGCCGCCGGAAAGCGCGCTCGGCTTGCGATTGAGGTAGGCGCCGAGATTTAAGATGCGGGCGGCATCCGCCACCGCCTTGTCGATCTCCGCTTTCGGCGTGCCGCGCACTTTCATGCCGTAGCCGATGTTTTCGGCGACCGTCATATGCGGGTAGAGCGCGTAGTTCTGAAACACCATCGAGCAATTGCGCGAGCCTGGCCGCAGGTCGGTTACGTCGCGCTCGCCGATCCGGATCGATCCCGATGACGCGGTTTCGAGACCGGCGATCATCCGCAGCGTCGTCGTCTTGCCGCAGCCGGAAGGCCCGACGAGCACGACGAATTCGCGGTCGGCAATGTCAAGGTCGAGCGGCGGAATGACGGTGACGTTCCCGAAGGACTTGGTGATCTGCTGCAATCGGACCTGTGACATGCTGTAGCCTCTGCTGCTGGCGACGCCCGGTGTAGCCGGGATGCGGGAGCCCGCCCCGACGCGATCGGGACGGGCGTGGTCTCATTATTCCTGGGGAAGGCCCATCGAGGCGCGATAGGCGGCAAGCTGCTTGTCGCGGCCGAATTCGTCGGTCAGCTTGTTCCACTGCTCGGCGACGCTATCGAGCGCCTGCTGTGGCGTCACTTCGCCGGCAAGCGCCTTGGAGAGTTCGATTTCCAGCACTTCCGTATAGGAGAAGTAGCCAGGCAGACGCATGTCGAGTGCAATATTCTTGGCGGTGACCGCCTCCTTCTGGGCGCCGAGATACTCCTTCGCCTCACGCTCGGAGAAGATCTTGGACCAAAGGTCGAGATTGGTCGTGTGCGAGATACGATAGGGGTTGACCCCGGTGCCGCCGGTGATCGCCGCCTGGCCGGAAACTGCCGGGCTCGTCAGGTACTGGATATAGTTCCAGGCTGCTTCCTGCTTGGTCGAGGAAGCGGGCACTGCCGCCTGCCAGCCGCCGAAGGCCATGAAGGAGGTCTGGACGACATGGTCGAACTTGTCCCACTTCTTGGTCTTGTAGTTCCAGATCTCGTCCGAACCGGGCAGCGGCGCCGAGCCGACATTGCCGGCCACCTTCGACTGCTTCGGGTCGGCTCCGATGACGCCGGTGTCACCCCAGCCGATCGATTCCGCCACCTGGCCGCCGGCAAAGGCGGCGTTCACTTCACCGAAGGAGAAGTTCAGCGCGTTCGGCGGCGCGAGCTTGGAGGCGCGGATATATTCTTCGAGACCGCGCACCCAGCCTGGATTGTTGACCTGCGCGTCCATCGTTTCCGGATTGAAGAACATGGCGCCTGGATTGTCTGGATGGCTGGTGTAGCCGGCGACATGGCTGAACAGGAACCAGAACTGCTGGCCACCACGGCGGAAGGCTTCCGCCGTGCCCCAGAGGTTGTTGGCCGGCTGGTTGAAGTATTCAGCGATGTCCAGATACTGCTTCCAGGTCTTCGGCGGAGCCAGGTCGTAGCCGTACTTGGCCTTGAAAGCCTTCTGGTTGTCGGCGTTTTCGAAGAGATCGATGCGGTAGCTGTAGGTGTGGGCGTCACCATCCATCGTCTGCGACAGGACCTTGCCGTTCCAGACCATAAGCTGTTCGCGGTAGACAGGCGCGATGTCTTCCCAATCGGCGCCCTTGCGCATGTCGGCCGGCATTTCCGACAGGAAGTCGGTGAAGTCAGGCGCCCAGGCAGGGGCGAAGGCGATGACATCGAAAGCGTCTTCGCCCGAGGTCAGCGACGTCACGATCTTCGGATAAAGTTCAGACCACGGAAACTCGACAACCTTGACCTTGCCGCAGGTCTTCTCCTCCCAGCCCTTGGCCGCGAGTTGCAGCGCCGAGGCGATATAGGGGCCGGTCTGTGTCGTCGCCGTCAGTTCGACGCCGGTATAATCCGGGTCGCAGGCAAGCGCCGTTCCCGCGCTCCCCATCGCGAGAGCTGCGAGAGAGCCAGATGCCAGTAGCAATTTCCTCATTCTATCCTCCTATGAATGAATGCATGCCAAAGCGGGTTGGTTACTTGATCGCTCCGAGAAGCAGGCCGGAGCGCATGAGCCGGCTCAAAAGCCCGGCCATAACCATCATCGGAATGATGGCAACGAGAGCGGCAGCCGAGATCGCCCACCATTCGTCGCCGCGCTGGCTGTTCTGGCCGGCGACGAGGATCGGTAGGGTCTGCCATTTGGAATTGGTCAGGAACAGCGCGAACAGGAACTCGTTCCAGACGAAGGCGAGCGTGATCATGAAGGTGGCGATCAGTCCCGGTTTCGACATGGGCAGCACGATGCCGAAGAAGATCCGCCAGGACGGCACGTTGTCGACCATCGCCGCCTCCTCCACTTCGACCGGCAACGCCTCGAAGAAGTCACGCATCAGCCAGATGACGATCGGCAGCGAAAAGGCGATATAGGCGAAGGTGAGCCCGATGTAGCTGTCGACCAGCTTGAAGCCGAGTTTGCCCATCTCCGTGTACATCAGGTAGAGCGCGAAGGCGGCGACGATCGGCGGAAACATGCGCTGGCTGACGAACCAGAAGACGATGTCGTTGTTGCCGAGTTCCGGCCCCGGAAGGGGGAAACGGCTCGAGATCACTGCAAGCACGAGCGCGGCGACAAAAGCGTAGATCAGCGAGATTCCCTGGCCGAATCCAAACACATGGCGGCCAAGCAGGAAGCCGCCGAAGGCGATCGCCACGAAGATCAACGCCGACAGAAGGCGGAAACGGAAGGTAAAACGCACGAGCGCATAGGCCGCCATGGCGCCGATGCCGGTGGCCGCAACCGCTGCCGACAGCCCGATGATCGTCGAGGCAAGGAACGTGTTGAAGAACTCGCCGCGCTGGCCCGACAAGAGCTCGCTCCAGGCCGTCAAGCTTGGCTCGAAGTCCACGAAGGGCAGATAGGTTGGACCGCCGACGACGGCGATCGGCGTCTTGAACGAGGTGATCAGCACCCAGTAGAGCGGAAAGAAGGTGAAAGCGAGCCAGATGAGGCAGCCGCCAAGTGCCAGCCAGCGCCGCTTTCCCTTGAGAGTACGCACGCTCATTTGTGCTTCTCCAGATAGGGCTTGAGGACCGCGAGATAGACGAGGCCGATCACCGTGATGACGATCAGGAACAGGAAGGAAAGCGCCGAAGTGTAACCGAGGTTGAACTTCTTGAAGCCCTCCTGATAGGCAAAGAGGGTCAGCGTCTCGGTCGAGATCCCCGGCCCGCCGCCAGTCATGACGAAGACCGTGTCGATGATCTTGTAGCTCTCGATCAGCCGGATGAAGACAACGGCGACCGAGATCGGCAGGAGCATCGGAAAGGTGATGTCGCGGAACTGCTGCCAGGGCGTGGCATTTTCCAGCGCGGCTGCCTCGTAGACATCGTCCGGCAGGGTCTGAAGGCCGGCAAGCAGCATGAGGATGACGAAGGGCGTCCATTGCCAGACCTCGACCGCTATGATCGAGCCGAGCGCCCAGCTCGTCTGGGTGAGGAAAGGCAGATTGGCAAAGCCGAGCGCCGTCATCAGTTCGTTGAGCGGCCCCATTGTCGGGTTGAGCACCTGGCGAGCGATCAGAGCGACCGCGACCGGCGCGACCAGCATCGGCAATAGGAAGCTGACGCGAAAGATGCCCTCACCCGGTACCCGCGAGTTCAGCGCCAACGCCACCGAGAGACCGATCACATATTGCAGCCCGACGGAGATGAAGGCGATCAGCGTCGTCGTGCCCGCCACGTGCCAGAAGCGTGGGTTCTGAAGCAGGTCGAGATAGTTGCCGAAGCCGACGAAGCGGGACGGCGTCGGCGGCACGAGCCGCATGCTCATGAAGCTCGTCGTCAGCGAGTAGACGAGCGGGAAGATCGAGATCAGCAGGACGATGATGAGGGCGGGCCAGATGAAGAAGTGCTTGATCGGGTCGTTGCGCGTCATGCGGACACCCCTCGTGCCAGCAGCGCCTCGATCTCGGCGAGCGTCGGCATGGCCGGTGCGGTGCCGCGGCGGGTGACCGCGATGCCAGCGGTCGCGCAACCAAAGCGAACGGCTTCGATCGGAGCGAGTCCGCGCGCCAACGCCGCTGAGAAGCCGCCGACGAAGGCGTCGCCTGCCCCGGTCGTATCGATCACCGGTCCGCTTGCAATCGCGGGCACCAGCACCGACTGCTCGTGGTTGTGATAGAGCACTCCCCGTTCCCCGAGGGTGATGAGCGCGGTCTTCGCGCCCTTCTTCAGGATCGCATCGCCGGCGCGACGGATGTCATCCTGCGAAGAAAGTGCGAAACCGACGATGGCCGCGGCCTCCGTCTCGTTCGGCACGAGGTAGTCGCTAAGCGGATAGATCGCATCCGGGAAGGCTTCGGCGGGCGCCGGATTGAAAACCGTAGTGACGCCGGCCGCATGGGCGATCTCGAGCGCGCGCTGCGCGGCGGCGACCGGCTGCTCCAATTGGGTCACGAAGATGCGTGAAGTTTCAATCGTCTCACGCGCCGCTTCGACGTCGTCGACGCCGATCGAGCCCGCCGCCCCGGGATAGACGATGATCGCATTCTCGCCGTTCTGGTCGTTGACGTAGATAAAGGCCGCGCCCGTCGGCAGGTCGTCCATCTGTACGATCTTCGACGTCACGCCCGCTTCCGCATAAGTGCGCAATGCCATCTCCCCGAAGGTATCGCGACCAAGCTTGGAGATGAAGGAGACCGGACTGCCGGCACGTGCTGCTGCAACCGCCTGGTTGGAGCCCTTGCCGCCGGGACCGACCGAGAACCCACTGCCGGTAATCGTTTCACCGATGACCGGCATGCGCGGCGCCAGATAGGCCGTGTCGGCCACGAAGATTCCAAGGATCGAAACACCAACCTTCATTCATGCCTCCCCCTGCGACCGCACCGCAGCAAACGGTGTGCCCAGGCAATCTCTCGCGATTTCATCTGTAGTCAGGCGCTGCGCGGTGACCGCGCAGGCGGTCGATCAGGCGGTCTTGGGCGGGATGACGCCCTTGGTGAACAGGAAGCAGCCGTAGAAGCGGGTCTCGCCCGTGGTGATGACGCAATAGGCTTTTTTGGCTTCCTCGTAGAAAGCGAAGCGCTCGATGCCGTACATCGGCGCCGATTTGCCCTCGGCACGGTCGATCACCGCCTGCACTTCCTGCTGCACCGGCAGGACCTCATCGGGCGCGCCCATGACCTCCATGCGACCGGCGGAAGGCTGCAGCGGCGTGTCGAGCGGCAGCACCGAAAGCACGGCCTCGACCGCGCGCGCGGCCGATACGTTGTCGATGCGCAGCAGCGTACCGAGCGTCGTCTTTCGCGCAATCGCATCGGACGGAAAGTTGGTGTCGGAAATGACCAGCGTGTCGCCGTGTCCCATGGACCGCAGCGCGTGCAGCACGTCGGCGTTCAGCGCCGGATCGATATTCTTCAGCATTACAGTCCTCCTCCTGCGCGCGACGAGTGCCATCGCGCTCTCTGCGCTGCCCTTCGCGGGCGAACGCGTCTCCCTCACTGTTCATTTCCTCCATCGCGCTGACCGGCTCCCCCCACCCGCGCAATAGCTGCCCCTACTCGCCGTAGGGGATCCAGATGTTTTTGACGTCCGTTGCGCGGCGCAGATAGGCCGGACCTTCTGCCGCCTCGCGATCGAGCCAGTTCGTCGCCTTGCCGTAGTCGACGAAAGTGCGCTTGAGGTTGCCGGCTGAGAGCTTCTCGACCAGCGTCGAAAGCTCGGGCGTGCCGAAGGCCCAGAGCGCATCCACATCGTTGTGGCTTGCAAGAGTCTTTGCCAGCTCGATCGCCGAACCGGTAACGATGTTGACGACGCCGGCCGGAACGTCTGAAGTTTCCAGAACCGTATAGAAATCGGTGGCAGCCAGCGGATGCGGCTCGCTCGGCACCACGACGACGCGGTTGCCGGTGGCAATCAGCGGCGCGACGAGGCTGATCATGCCGAGAAGCGGCGCTTCGGGCGGGCAGACCACGCCGACGACGCCAAGCGCCTCAGGCATGGCGAGCGCGACACCGCGAAGCGGCGGCTGGTGAATGGCCCCCTCGTACTTGTCCGCCCAGGCACCATAGGTGAAGAGGCGCGCGATCGAGGCCTCGACCTCGGCCTTGGCGTTCGCCGCAGACGCGCCGGTCATGGCCGCGATGCGATCGGCGAACTCGTCGGCGCGACCGCTCAGGTTTTCGGCGATGTAATAGAGGATCTGTGCGCGGTTATGCGTGGTTGCCGAAGACCAGGCGGAGGCGGCTTGCGCCGCGACGACGGCGTTGCGGATATCCTTGCGATTGCCCTCGCCGACCTCGCCGAGCACCTTGCCCTTGGGCGAAAGTACGTTGCGGTTATAATTTCCATCCGGCCGCGCCTGCTTGCCGCCGATGAAGAGCTTGGCGGTGCGATCGACCGACGGCATGGCGAAATCACCAACGACGGGTTTCAGCGCCGGTTCGGCGACGGCCGCCCTGAGCTTGCGGCCAAGCCAAGCCTTCGGCTTCAGATATTCGTAACAACCTTCGCGACCACCTTCTCGGCCGAAGCCGGACTCGCGCTTGCCACCGAAACCGGCGGAGGCATCGAAGAGATTGGTGGCATTGACCCAGACGACGCCGGCGGCGAGCTTGGCCGCGACATTAAGTGCGAGGCCGATGGTCTCGCTCCAGACGCTGGCGGCAAGGCCGTAACGCGTGTGGTTGGCAAGCTGGATCGCCTCTTCCGGGGTGCGGAAGGTCATCGATACCGCGACGGGTCCGAAGATCTCCTCGGTCGCAACGATCGAGGTCGGCTGCACGCCGGTCAGCAGCGTCGGCGGATAGAAGCTGCCGCCCTTCGGCAGTTCGATCGTCGGCTGGTGCAAAGCAGCACCCTCGGCAACACCCTTGGCAACAAGGTTTTCGATCCGCTGCAACTGCACGGGAGCAACGATTGCCGCCATGTCGATCGCCTTGTCGAGCGGATGGCCGACGCGCAGCGTCTGCATGCGGCGCTTCAGACGCTCGTAGAAGAGTGGCGCCACGCCTTCCTGCACGAGGATGCGCGAGCCGGCGCAGCAGACCTGACCCTGGTTGAACCAGATGGCGTCCACCACGCCTTCGACGGCGCCGTCGATGTCGGCATCGTCAAAGACGATAAAGGGCGACTTGCCGCCGAGCTCGAGCGTCAGAGACTTGCCGGTGCCGGCGGTCCGCTCGCGAATGAGACGACCGACCTCGGTCGAGCCGGTAAAGGCGATCTTGTCGATATCCGCATGCTCGACGATCAGCGCGCCGGTTTCGCCTTCGCCGGTCACGACATTGAGCACACCGGCCGGCAGTCCAGCGGCGGAAGCGAGTTCTGCGAAGAGCAGCGCCGTCAGCGGCGTGAACTCCGCGGGCTTGAGGATGACGGTGTTGCCGAGTGCCAGCGCCGGCGCAACCTTCCAAGCGAGCATCAGGAACGGAAAGTTCCAGGGAATGACCTGACCGACGACGCCGACCGGTACCTGATCGGCAAACTCGGTTTCCTGAAGCTGCGCCCAGCCGGCATGGTGATAGAAGTGGCGAGCGGCGAGCGGAACATCGATGTCGCGCGTTTCGCGGATCGGCTTGCCATTGTCGATCGCCTCGACCACGGCGATCAGGCGGGCGTGGCGCTGGATCATACGGGCGAGCGCATAGAGATGGCGCGCGCGGGCATGGCCCGGCAGCTTCGCCCACGGGCCCTGAGCCTTGCGGGCGGCCGCAACGGCGTCGTCCACGTCCTTGGCGCCGCCGAGCGCGATCTTTGCCAACAGCTTGCCGGTCGCCGGCTCATTCGTCTCGAAAGTCTTGCCCGAGGCGGAAGCAACAAAGGCGCCGTTGATGAAGTGGCCGAACTCGCCCTTGTGACGCGCCAGCCACTGGCGGGCTTCCGTGTCGGCTTCGGGCGCGGGACCATAGGACATTTCGTCAAAATACCTTGCGACAGTCATCGGGATCATCCAATCGGGTGTCGGTTGAGGGCCGAATAGGCGCCGGTCACGTGATGTTCGAGCTGGCGCTCGATGTCGGCGAGCAGGCTCGATGCGCCGATGCGGAAAAGATCCGGCTCGAGCCATTCGCGACCGAGTTCGTCCTTCATCAGGAACTGGTAGTTCAGGATGTCCTTGGCCGCGGAAATACCGCCGGCCGGCTTGTAGCCAACCTTGAGGCCGGTCCGCTCCTGATAGGCGCGGATCATGCGCAGCATGACGAGCGTCACCAGAAGGGTGGCGTTGACGCCCTCCTTGCCGGTCGAGGTCTTGATGAAATCGGCGCCCGCCATCATGCAAACGAGCGAGGCACGCGCGACGTTGCGCAGCGTCTTCAGGTCGCCGGTCGCCAGGATTGCCTTTACATGGGCATCGCCGCAGGCGGTGCGGAAGTCGCGCATCTCGTCGTAGAGTGCCTGCCAGTTGCCGGTCAGCACGTGCTCGCGGGTGATGACGATGTCGATTTCCTTGGCGCCGTCGGCAACCGATGCCTCGATCTCCCGCAGTTTCACATCATGGGGGATGAGGCCGGCCGGGAAGCCGGTGGAGACGGCAGCGACCGGGATGCCGGATCCGTCCAGCGCCTCGACAGCCGTCGAAACGAAGCGGTGATAGACGCAAACCGCACCGGTCGTGATGCCGCGACCGCCCATGCCCATCGCGTCGAGCAGATCCTGGCGCACCGGCTGGCGCGCCTTGGCGCAGAGCCGCTTAACGCGCTCCGTCGTGTCGTCACCGTTAAGGGTGGTGAGATCGATGCAGGTGACGGCCTTCAGCAACCAGGCAGCCTGCGCATCCTTCTTAACGGTGCGGCGACCAGGCAGCGTCGCGACGCGGCGCTCAGCAGCAGACAGGTTGACGCGCTGATCCAGCACCCAGCCGAAATCGAGATCGATGCCGTTGTTGCGCGGCCAGTTATGGCCCGCCGCCGGCGACTGCGCGACTTTCGACGCGCCGGTTTTCACAGCTAGGTCTTCCAAGCGATGGCTCCTTGAACTCCCTGTCGCAGCCAGCCGCACGCGGGCACGGCCGCCGAGATCTCGATTTTGTTATTTTTCTATCGAATTTTTGTGACTATTTCATCAAAAACTGAGAGTGTCAAGCGAACCTCTCATGCTTTGACGAATTTGTAATATTTTTGCGCTGCCGCTACAGGCCCGACAACTGCGTCTCGCCCTCTTCCGTAATGATAGAGCGAAAAACACCGATTGACGCGAAAAAAGCCGGCTTCAATTTGCCGATCTTGCTGAGATCGACAACGAGATGGCTTTCGCGCGCAAGCGAAATGACCTTCTGCTTCACCGAGACTTCGTGAAAATGGACGCAGGTGGCGCCCCGGCCCGGATCGACACCGGCCGCCGACAGAAACGCGACGTTGATGCCGAGCGAATCGAGCGTCTCGAGTCCGGAATTGCCGGAAAAAGACGCCGAGGACGGATGATAGACACCGCCCAGCATGACAATCCGCACATTTGGCTTGTGCGTCAGCTTTTCAGCCACGTTCAGCGAATAACATACTGCCGTAATTGAATAATTTTCCGGAATGAGATCAACGAGATATTCGAGCGTCGTGCCGCAATCGATGAAGATCGTCTCATCCGGACGAATGTGGCGGGCCGCATGGACGCAGGCCTCGCGCTTGGCGGCGGCATGGCTGTCGGCTTCGCGCGCCAGTTCGTAGGGTGCGTCGCCCTCGATCTCCGCCGCCGGAACGATATGCCCACCGAGAAAGGCGAACTGGCCCGGGTTGTCGGCGACATCGCGGCGAACCGTCATTTCCGAAACGCCGAGCAATGCAGCGGCGTCGCGCAGATGCAGCACCCTTCGCCCGGAAAGCGCGTCGGCGAGTTGAATGATGCGAGCGGTTTTACGACTGACCATGCCCTTGTCCGTGTTCGAGCCAGTTCGTGGCCTCGGCGACCACGAACAATATTTGTGAAAATTATCACAAATTCTGCCTGACGAGCAAGAGGACTCACACGGCGTGTAAGACGCTGCAACCGTTCGGGTCGTCCGTAAAGAGGTTGCGGCGGGCCGATTGGCCCGCCGTCCGGTGGTCAAGGCTCAAGCATAGGTGTCGCTTCAGGCGTCGATCGGAGCGGTTCTCTCCGAGAGCCAGCGCAATGTCTCGGCATCGAGCAGGCCATCCATCTCGCGCGCAACGCGGCTGTGGTAGGCGTCGATCCATCGCCGTTCCGCTTGGGTCAGGAGACCGATGTCGGCGAGCCGCAGATCGATCGGTACGAGTGTCAGGCTGCGGAAGCTCCGGAAGCCGTCGCCATCATCCACGACCTCGACCTGGTTCTCGATGCGGATGCCATAGGCGCCGGCCTTGTAATAGCCAGGCTCGATGGTCGTGACCATGCCGGGTTTCAGCTCGATCTCATTGACGCGACGGTCGAAGCGCTGGGGCTGCTCGTGGACCGAAAGAAAATGCCCGACGCCGTGGCCGGTGCCGTGATCATAATCGAGCCCCAGATCCCAGAGCGGACGCCGGGCAAAGGCGTCAAGCTGGTGACCGAAGGTACCCCTCGGGAACTTCAGCGACACCATCGAAATCAGCCCTTTGAGAACGGCGGTATAAGCGCGCCGGATCTCGTCGTCGACCGCACCGATCGCCGTCGTCCGCGTGGCATCGGTGGTGCCCGTCAGATACTGTCCACCGGAATCGAGCAGGTAGACGCCGCCCTTGCGGATCAAGCCGTTGCCCTTCCCGGTGGCCGCATAGTGGCACATCGCGGCGTGGCCGCCGGCTGCCGAGATCGAGCGGAAACTCGGCTCGACGAAGCTCTCGGCCATCGAGCGATAGGCGAGGATCCGTTCTTCCGCCTCGAGCTCGGTGACCGGCTTACCGCTCGCATCTCGTTCGGCGGCGTGGCGATCGAGCCAGGCGAAGAAGCGTATCCATGCGGCACCGTCGAGACGGTGGCAGTCACGAAATCCCGCAAGCTCCGTGGCGTTCTTGTGCATCTTGGCAAGCGTGATCGGGCTTTTTGCAAGTTTTACGGTCCCACCAGCAGCACGCGTGGCATGGGCGGCCGCCGACGGGGCGAAACCCGGATCGATCAGCGCCGTTCGCCCGGCCGCCAGTGTCCGAACGCGCTCAAGCAATTGGGCCGGCTCGGCCAGCGCGACCCCGTCGAGTTCGAAATCGGAAAGATCGTTCGGGAGCTTCCGATGGTCGACCAGCCATTCCGTTTGCCCGGTGCGGTCGAAGACCAGGAAAGATTGCGGCATCGGGTTGAACGCGACGTCGCGTCCACGAACATTCAGGAACCAGGCGATATTGTCCGGCTGCGCCTCGATCAGAAGGTCTGCCCCCTGTTCCGCCAGCATTTGGGCGATGCGGCGTTTCTTTCCGGCAACGCTTTCGCCGGAATGGGCCACAGGGAAAGCCATGATCTTGCCGAGCGGCTTTTCCGGCTGGTCGGTCCAGATCGCATCGACGAGGTCTTCGTCGACAGGAGTCCAAAGGCCACCTGCCTCTTCCACCGAACGGCCGCAATCGGCGTCCCAGGTCGAGGGCAGCAGCATGGCGTTGAAGCCCACGCGCTCGCCCTTGCGCAGGTTGTTCTTCAGCCAGTCCTTCAGCGGCGCATCGTAGAAATGCTCGATCGCGAAAGTGCCGAGATCCACTTCGTCGCGCACTTGCACCTGGTAGCGACCATCGACGAAGATCGCGGCACGGTCGCGCATGATGATCGCCACCCCGGCCGAGCCGGTGAAACCGGTGACGAAAGCCAGGCGGTTGTCATGTGGCGCGCAGTATTCGCCCTGATGCTCGTCGAAGCGCGGCACGACGTAGCCGTCGAGCCCGGTTTCGGCAAGCTTGCGCCGCAAGGCGCCGATGCGGCCGGAGATATCCGGCCTTGCTGTCGTATCCATAATGTCTTTCCTATCGAGTGGAGCTTCAGGCGTCGCCGATCGTCTCGGCGAAGTGGCAGGCGGTCATGCCGGCACCGACTGGACGCAACGCCGGCTTTTCGCGGCGGCAGCGTTCGGTCGCGTGCGGGCAGCGCACGTGGAAGGGGCAGCCGGGCGGAATGGCGAGCGGGCTCGGCAACTCGCCGACGAGTGCCGGCGCACGCCGTCTGGCGCTGGGATCGAGCGACGGTGCTGCGGCAAGAAGCCCCTTCGAATAGGGATGCATCGGCTTTGAAAACAGCGCTTCGGAGGGTCCGATCTCGACGATCGCGCCGAGATAGATGACGGCGACACGGTGCGAAACGTGACGTACGAGCCTAAGGTCATGCGCCACGAACAGCACCGTCAGGCCCAGCTCGTCCTGAAGCTCGATCAAGAGATTGACGACCTGCGCCTGGATCGAGACGTCAAGCGCCGAGACCAGCTCATCCGCGACAAGACACGTCGGCTCCAGCGAGAGCGCACGCGCAATGCCGATGCGCTGGCGCTGCCCGCCCGAGAATTCGTGCGGATACTTGTCGGCCGCCCCTTCCGGCAGCCGGACAAGGTCCAGCAATTCATCGACCCGCCGGTCGATCGCAGCACCGTCGCGCATGCGATGCACGGTGATCGCCTCCCGCAGCGTATCGCGCACGGTCATGCGCGGATTGAGCGAGGTATAGGGGTCCTGGAACATCATCTGGACCCGCCTGTTGTAGGCGCGTCGCCGTGCACCCTTGAGACCGACGACACTTTTCCCCTCGAATAGGATGTCGCCGGCGGTCGGCCGGTGAAGCCCGGCAATCAGGCGCGCCAGTGTGGACTTGCCGCAGCCGGATTCGCCGACGATCCCGAGTGTCTCGCCGGGCATCACATCGAGGTCGACGTCATTGACCGCCGAAACGACCTGTTGCGGGCGCCGGGCCAGCGTATCGGAGAGCGAACGTCGTTTCTCGAAGCGCATTGAAAGCGCGCATAGCGACAGCAACGGGATCGGGCCTGCTTGCATGGGCATGGGCATGGTCATTGCGCCGCCTCCCGCGGACCGAAATGCGCAAGCGCATCCTGAAGATGATGACAGGCAACCTGCCTGAGTGCGCCGGCGCCCTGGAGCCGTGGCCGAACATCGGCACAGTCGCCACCGGCAACGGGACACCGCGCGCTGAAGGCACAGCCGGGCGGAAGCGCGTTCAGCGCCGGCGGTGCGCCAGGGATGGAGTAAAGCGGCGTTCGCGGCGCGACATCGCGCGGGATCGAGCGCAGCAACCCCAGCGAATAGGGATGGCGCGCATCGGCGATCACCTCCGTCGTCGTCCCGATCTCGCAGAGCCGTCCGCCATACATGACCGCGACGCGGTCGCAGGTTTCGGCAACGACGCCCATGTCGTGGGTGACGAGGATCACCGCCATGCCGAGATCGCGGCTCAGCGACTGGATCAGTCGCAAGATCTGGTCCTGAATCGTCACGTCGAGCGCGGTGGTCGGCTCATCCGCGAGCAGCAGCTTTGGGTTGGAGGCAAGCGCGATGGCAATCATCACCCGCTGCCGCATGCCGCCGGAGAACTCGTGCGGGAAATCGTCGAGGCGGCTGCGCGCAGCGGGGATGCCGACGAGATCGAGCAGTTCGATCGCGCGCGCCTTCCTTGCCCTGGCGTCGAGATCCGTGTGCGCGACGAGGTTCTCCGAAATCTGCAGGCCGACGGTCAGCAGAGGATTGAGTGACGACATCGGCTCCTGGAAGATCATCGCGATCTCACGGCCGCGGATGCGTCTGAGCCGCGCCTCATCCAGCGGAACGAGGTCCTGTCCGTTCCAGAGGATCTCGCCGGCGACGCGGCCGCGCGGCCGGATGATGCCGAGGATCGAGCGCAGCGTGATGCTCTTGCCCGAGCCGGACTCGCCAACAAGGCCAAGGATCTCGCCTTCCGCCACCTGGAACGAAACGTCGTCGACAGCGACCAACGGCCGTTCTTGCGTGCCGAACTCGGTGCGAAGGTGCCTGACGTCAAGAACAACAGTTTTCTTCTGTACTCTCATGTCAACGCCCCTTCGGTCGAAGCAGGTCGGCAAGCGCGTCGCCGACGAGGCTGAAGCCGAGCCCGGTCAGAACGATGGCGATGCCTGGCATCAGGCTCATCCACCAGGCCGTCAGCAGGAAGTTGCGGCCCTCGGCGATCAATACACCCCATTCGGCAGCCGGCGGCTGGGCTCCAAGGCCGAGATAGCCGAGTGACGAGCCGAGCAGGATCGCGAGCGCCATGTCGGTCATCCAGTAGACCAGAATCGGCGAGATCGCGTTCGGCAAGAGATGGCGGAAGATGATGCGGCGATCGGAATAGCCGAGTACGCGGCCGGCGGCGGCATAGTCGTTGGCCTTCTGCGCCATGATTTCGGCGCGTGTCAGCCGGGCGTAGTAGACCCAGTTCACAGCGGTGATCGCCACATACATATTGATGAGGCCGGGGCCAAGCACCGCGACGATCGCGATCACCAAGACCAGGAACGGAAAGGTGATGATCGCATCGACGCAACGGCCAAAGATCGCATCGGCTATGCCGCCATAGTAGCCGACGAAGGCGCCGACGGCGAGGCCGATCAGCAGCGCGAAGATCGTCGCGAAGAAGGCCATCTGCATATCGACCCGATAGGCCCAGATGACGCGCGAGAGTACGTCGCGCCCGAAATTGTCGCTGCCGAAGGGGTGCGCAAGGCTCGGCCCCTGCTGGATCGCCTGGAGGTCGAAGGCCAGCGGATCGTAGGGCGCAAAGACTTGCGGGAACAGCGCAAGCGCAAGCGACAGGCCGAGGATGGCGATGCCGACGACGAAGGACGGGCGGGTAAAGGCGCGGACGAGAAAGGTCTGCAGACGTCCCCGCGTCCGCGCATGGGATTGCGTCAAGACGGTCATGATTGGCGAAGCCTCGGATCGAGCCAGGATTGCACGACGTCCGTCAGCAGGAAGACGACGGAGACGAGCACGGCGAAGGTGAGCGTCAGGCCCTGGATCAGCGGATAGTCGCGGGCGAAGATCGCCTCCAGCATCAGCCGGCCGACGCCGGGAATAGCAAAGACCGTCTCGGTCACCAGCGTGCCACTCATCAGGTTGCCGATCGACAGGCCGAGCAGCGTTACGGTGGAGACCATCGCATTGCGCAACACATGCCGGGTCATGATGATGCGCGGTGAAAGCCCCTTGGCCCGGGCGAACTGCACATAATCGGCATCGAGCACCTCGATCAGCGAGGCCCGGAGATTGCGCAGGATGATCGCGGACGTGTAGAGCGCGACGCTCAAGGCCGGCAGGATGAGATGATAGAGGTTCGCGAGAAAGGTCTTGCCGTAGCCACCGACCGGGAACCAGCGCAGTTGCGCCGCCAATACGGTCAGCAACAGGAGCCCGATATAGAAGACGGGCATGGAAAGGCCGACCTGAAAGACACCGCGGATCGCGACATCGACCGAACTGTTGACACGCGACGCCGCGAGGAAGGCGAGTGGCCCGGCGAGAAAGACGGCAAGCACGATCGAATAGAGCGCTAGGAAGATCGTCGTCGGCAGCCGATCGAGAATGATCTCCGTCACCGGCGCTTTCAGCATGATCGAGCGACCGAGGTCACCAGTCAGCGTGTTTTTGACGAAGACGAGGAACTGAACCGGCAGCGGCTGGTCCAGGCCGAGATTGTGCCGGATCTGTTCGAGTTGGGCATCGGTCGCCTTGGCCTCTGCCATGGCGATCGCCGGGTCACCGGGCAAGAGGCGTACGAGTAGGAAGATGAAGATCATCACCAAAAGAAAGGTGGGGATGATCTGCAGCAGCCGTGCCACGAGATAGGAAAGTGAGGGCATGAATCCAACCTTCAACGGAAAACCGGGCGGCCTGCCGCCCGGCTCTCGCAGATCGTTTCGCTATCAGTCGGCGCGCCAGGCTTCCGAGAAGTCGTTGGCGCCGAGTGGCGTCTGTACGTAGCCTTCGATCGACTTGGATACCGCGACGGCGAATGGCGTCTCGAACAGGAAGAGCAGCGGCGCTTCCGCCGCGTAGATCTCCTGCATGCGCTTGTATTCGTCCTTGCGCTTGGCCGGGTCGGGTTCGACGTTGGAGGCCTCGAACAGCGTGTTGAATTCCTGGTTGTTCCAGCCGGTGCCGACGGCCTGGCGCTGCTTGTAGTAGCCGAGCCAGCCGGTCACCTGCGCCGGATCGTTGACATCGTTCGCCCAGCCATAGGTATGGATGTCGAAATCACCGGAGCGGTTCTTTTCGCCGCGAGTCGGATTGTCGACCTGCTCGACCTTGAGGTTGACGCCAAGCGGCGCCCACATCTGCTGAAGGGCTGTAAACAGCGTCGCGTCGTCGGCGCTGCCGGCAAGTGTCGTGAACTTCACGTCGAAACCGCTGCCGAGGCCGGCTTCAGATAGCAACTGCTTGGCCTTTTCCGGATCGTAGGGATAGAGCGGCGCAGGGCCATAGTGAAGCTGCGTCGCCGCCGACATCAGCGAGGTCATCGGCTTGCCGGTGTCGAAGGTGACGAGCTTGATCAGCACGTTCTTGTCGGTCGCGTAGTTCAGCGCCTGACGCACCTTGATATCGGCAAGCGGGTTCTTCGAGCCGTCTTTCTTCGTTTCGCGCGTATTGATCGGCGCGTAGACGATACGGGTCGAGGGGAAAAGCTCCATCTTCAGGTTCGGATCGGCGCTGAGCTCACCGACGCGAGCGAAGGGGATGAACTCGGCGGCGTCGACTTCGCCGGCCTGGAGCTTGAGGATACGGGTGGCGTCATCGGGAATGACGACGAACTCCACCTGGTCGAGATAGGGCAGCGGCTTGCCGTCTTCACCCTGACGCCAGTAGTGCGGGTTGCGGACGAAGGTCATGCTGGTGCCCTGCACGTGGCTTTTCATGACGAAGGGGCCGGACGTTACCGGGCCGGCTGCAAAGAAGGCGCGCGCCTTCTCCTGATCCGTTGCACCGGCTGCTTTTTCGAAAGCTGCCTTCGGCACGATGCCGGTATTGAAGGTTGCAAGGATCGAAATGATCGTCGGGTCGGGGTTCTTGAGCGATACGGTGATCTTGTTGCCGTCTGCGGTGACCTTGTCGACAGCGCCGAGCAGTCCTGCCCAGGGACCAAGATCCGGGTTGCGCGCACGATCGAGCGAGAAGACGACGTCGGCGCCGGTCAGTTCCGAGCCGTCGGAAAATTTCAGACCACTTCTCAGCGTCAAAGTGATGGTCTTGCCATCAGCCGAAACCTCGTGCGCCTCGGCAAGCCCCGGCACGATCGAGCCGTCAGGGCCGTTGCGCAGCAGCGTTTCATAGAGGCCGTTCACCATCCAGAGGTCCGGATTGCGGTCCGCGTAAACAGGGTCGATGACGGTCGAGCCGTCGTAGCGCGCGAAGGTCATCGCACCGCCGCGCTCGATCGCAAATGCCGAAGTGGCCGCAAGCAGCCCGAGCGTCGCGCCGAGCAGAATAGGCAATATACGTTTCATCTCACTCCTCCTTTTGACCGCAGACAGCATCGATCGCGCGCCGAACACGTTAATTGGATATTGGATCCAATTTTTCTTGGTGTTTTTTGTCGCCGACGGATTGCCGCGAAGACGTTCTTGTAGTTCCCCTTTTTAAGAAGGCCGGCATCCGATCTGATCGGCTTGCCGAACCAACTTTAGCTGAACTAAAGTACATCGATAGACGCAAGTCAAGCGGAAAGAAAATCATGCCCCTGAAGATCGAAGAGGCGCCTGACGCTGCCGAAAGCGCCTCCCTCCCGGAAACCGCGACGCCCGCCTCGCTCGGGCAAATGCTCAGGGCGCGCCGCAAGGAAATCGGCAAGACGATGAAGGACGTGGCACGCGAAGCCGGTCTGACGGAAGGCTTCATCAGCCAGATCGAGCGCGGCATTTCCACGCCGTCGCTGATCTCGCTCTACAACGTCGCCAACGCGCTCGGCACCAGCGTCGATACCTTCCTGTCGCAGCCGCCGCAGCATGGGCATTCGATGCTCTCGCGCGCCGGCGAACGCCCCGGCTACAATGTCGAGACCAAGGAGCGCGTCTACGAACTGATCGAGCGCGGCTTTCCGGGCGCGACGCTCAATGGCTGCATCACGCACATGCCTAAGGGCTACGCCTCCGAACTGACGAGCCACGAGGGTGAGGACTTCCTTTATCTGATCGAAGGCGAAATGCTCTACGAGATTGACGGCAAGGAATATCTGTTGAAGGCCGGCGATACGCTGCACTTCCCCGCCTCGCTGCCGCATCGCGCCCGCAATGTCGGCGCGGGGCCGGCCCGCGAACTCTGGGTCGGCACCACCCGGATCATAAAGGAAGACTGAGCCAGCAGGATGAAAGGCGGTGTGCGGGCCGCACGAGGCAACCCGCACGCGGCGCCTTACTGCTTGCGCGGCCAGGTGTCAGCAAGACGATAGCCGGCCGGCCACGGATCCGCCGGGTCGAGCATCACCTGGTGCGTGCCGGTGATCCAGGCGCGGCCAGAAATCTCAGGAACGATTGCCGGGCGGCCGCCGACCGTCGTTTCGCCGACGATACGGCAATTGAACGTCGAATCGATGATGGAATGGCCGCTGAAGCGCTGGCCGATCTTCATCACGCCGCGAGCATGGAGCACCGCCATGCGCGCCGAGCAACCGGTCCCAGTCGGAGAACGGTCGAGCTTGGCCGGCTGAATGACGACCGTGTTGCGGCCGTGCAGCACGCCGTCCTTCTCCTCGACCGGCAGCGTCAGCTGGCAGAAGGAGATATGGTCCCATTCCGGGTTTTCCGGATGGGAGAAGCCGAGCTGCTCGTTGGCTGCGCGAGTGATCTTGATGCCGGTTTCGGCCAGTTCCCGCGCCTCGTCTGGCGTCACCGAGAAACCGAGCGCGCGTGCGTCGGTGATGACGAAGCTGTCGCCGCCATAGGCCGTATCGACTGTCAGCGTGCCCAGGCCCTCGACCTCGAGCTTGGCATCAAGCTTGTCGGCAAAAGACGGCACGTTGGTAACGGTGATGCGCTCGGCCTTGCCGCTACGGCACTCGGCAACGACGTTCACCAGGCCGCCGGGCGCCTCGAGCACCATGCGGGTCTCCGGCTCCTGCATCGGCACGATGCCGCTGTCGAGCAGCACGGTGGAGACGCAGATCGAGTTGGAGCCGGACATCGGCGGCGTATCCTCCGGTTCCATGATGATGAAGCCCATCGTCGCGCGCGGGTTCTTCGGCGGCACAAGCAGGTTGATGTGGCGGAAAACGCCGCCGCGCGGCTCGTTGAGCACGAAATTGCGCAGCGTCTGGTCCTCCGCAATGAAACGGCGCTGCTCCCAAAGGGTATTGCCCGGCGGCGGCGCGACGCCGCCGACGATCACGTCGCCGACTTCCCCCTCCGCGTGGCAGGAAACGATGTGGACGACCTTGTTGCTGCGCATGCCCCTTCTCCTTCCGTGCTGGTGGACGGGCGCCACCCGGGCGCGCCGATGCCCTGTGCATCAGCCGCGCTCCCCCGTTTCGCCGGATGATGGAGCAACCGCGCTCGCCACCGGCAAAGAGAATCATAGAAATATTGGATCCAATATACAATCTAGAAAATTCGAACTGCTGCGACTACCGAAGGAAGGCGTCTGTTTGTAAAAAGTAACCTGAATTGCCCACGGCAAGCTGCAGCTTCCGCAAAAGTAAGGCTCAAACTTCCCAGCGCTGAAAACCGCGATTTTTCACTGGGTTAGGCAAGCGCGCCGATACCATTCCAAATAGGATGGCTTGCGAGTTCAAATTCTTGCCCGTCCGATGCATCGAGGCGCCAAGTGTCCAATCTGATGTCATGGCCGCGACTCCCCCGCCAACGGCAAGAGTACCGCCACCGAGCGCGTCACCAGCCATCATTTCACCCACGGCAATGGCCGCCTCGTTGCGGCAGACCAGATTGGCCATGCAAGCGGCAACTGCTGGTGATACTTCGGCAATCGGTCCTGCAGCGAGAACGAGCGCCGTTGTAATCCGCGCCCGCTCTACCGCGTTTCCGACGTCCTTCGCGTGGTTTTCGGCGTAGACATTCAGGGAATTGATCAGTGCGATGCGGTCGTCGAGGCTGAGGTTGGCGCTCGCGAGCGTAATTGCCGCCTTGATGCCATTGGCATTACCACCGCCGATGCTGTTGATACCGGTCATTCCCGTCTGGAATAGGGCTTTTGCCAAGTTGCCTGCAGTACTTTCGATGATTTGCGCTCGCTGTGCTGCCGGCAATACCAGGTGGCGGGCTGACGGCCGCAAATTGAGCGCGGTTGACGCGACGGGGAGGTTCAGATTCAAAACTGCGATGACTCGAACCGGCGAACCTGATGTTGCAGAGTTGAAGGCGCAGTTGGCGGCACATGATGTCGCCCTGCCGGAGACGGGGTTAGTCGGCGGCGATGCATCCAGTCGATCATGAACAGGATCCGCTCGACGCGACCGACTTGAGCTTACGCTTCGTAGTCCTCAAACTCCCAGAACATGAACCTACCAAGCTTATTGGCAATCTCCGTCCAGGTTTCGCCTTGGGCGGAGGAGACGGTGTCGCGTATAAGCTGCGTTAACGCAACGAAATCGTACTCTTTCATAAAAATCCAGTGCCGAGCAAATTGCCTTGCGAGGAACTTCTTTGCTCGAAATTTGCCTGCTCGCGATTAAGTTGAGGCTTATAACTCGGTGGGCGAAACTGTCGCAAACCGTCTGCACTTTCGTAATACCCCCGAGACGTGATGCGATACCCTGGCCCCACCCACGCTTCGCCCATGGCCATGGTCTCGGCTCTGGTGAAAGCCCCCATACCAAAGTTAATCTTACCTTTCCGGCTAGAGCAGCATTGGCGGCGTTTGAAGCGTCTTTCAACGCGCCTCTTAGGCTGGTGGACGGCGACCACGCGGTTTATGTGACCGGCAGAAGGTCTGGCCCCATGCCCGGCCGGCCGTGCGGCCGGCCGGGCATGCGAGATCACGTGTTGAGCGATTTCACGAATGGCATCACGCGAATCCGCTTGCCGAGCGCCCTGTAGGCAGCATTGGCGACTGCCGGGCCGATGGGCGGAACGCCGGGCTCGCCGATGCCGGAGGGCGGATTGGCGGAGGCGACGATGTGAACTTCGACCTTTGGCATCGCATCGATCCTGAGCGGCGTGTAAAGGTCGAAATTGCTCTGGTCGATGCTGCCGTCCGTCAGCGTGATCTCCTCGCCGAGTATCGCCCCCAATCCAAAGCCGATCCCGCCCTCCACCTGGGCGCGGACCTGGTCCGGATTGATCGCCAGACCGCAATCGACAGCGGCGACGACGCGCTCGACCCGGATCTGGCCTTTTCCGTCGGTCGAAACCTCGGCGATCTCGGCGACAACCGAGCCGAAGCTCTCGGCGATGGCAACCCCTCGGAAGCGCCCCTCGGGCAAGGGCTTGTGCCATTCGGCCTTTTCCGCCGCCAGCTTGAGGACGGTCGCGTGACGCGACTGCGGCTCAAGCATAGAAAGACGGAATTCTACCGGATCTCGTCCTGCCGCCTCGGCCACCTCGTCCAGGAAGGTTTCGGCTGCGAAGGCGGTGTGGGTCGAGCCGACCGAGCGCCACCATAGAACCGGAACGCCGACCTCAGTTGTGGTCAAGCCCACCGTCTGGTTCGGAATGGCATAAGGCAGATTGTTGGCCCCTTCGACCGAGGTCGGGTCGACCCCATTTTTGACCATTCCGTCGAACGCAGTCTTCGCCATGATGGATTGGCCGACGATGTGGTCGCTCCACGCAACGAGCTTTCCGTTCGCATCGATGCCAGCCTTGAGGCTATGCACATAGGCGGGTCGATAGCGACCGGCCCGCATGTCATCCTCCCGAGTCCATTGCACCTTTACCGGCGCTCGGAAACCGAGGGCCTTGGCCACATGCACCGCCTCGACGACGACGTCACCGTCGAATACGGCCCGCCGGCCAAAACTGCCGCCGGTCTTCATCACATTGAGGCGTACCCTTTCGGGGGCAATCCCGGCCACCTGGCCGGCAAGCATCTGGTATACGTCAGGGAACTGATGTCCACCCCAGACCTCGAGCGTGCCGTCCTCGTTCATGCGCGCCACGGCATTCAGCGGCTCCATCGCGGCATGCGCGAGATAGGGGAACTCGAAATTTGCCTCGATTACCTTGGTTGCGCCGGCGAAGGCTGTTTCGGCGTCACCCTCGTTGCGCGCAAGCGCGGCCGGCGCCTTCTTCGCAAGGTCCCGATACGCAGACATCAGCTCAGCCGTGCCGCGCCTCTCCGCCGCCGTTTCGTCCCAATTGACAGTGACCGCCTCGCGGCCCTTAATCGCCGCCCACATGTTCTCGCCGACCACGGCAATGCCCCGAGGCGTTTCGACGATGTCGACCACCCCCTTGACGGTGCGCGCGGATGAGGCGTCGAAGGACTTTACCTTTGCTCCGAACAGCGGCGGATGAATCATCACGGCGGTCAGCATGCCGGGAAGCTTGATGTCGATCGTGTACTGCTCCGTTCCGTTTGCCTTGCCGGCGCTGTCGAAACGCTTCAGCCCGGCATTGCCGATCAGCTTCCAGTCGCTCCGCTGCTTGAGTGCCACGTCCGTGGGCACCGGCATTGTCGCCGCCTTTGCGGCGAAGACGCCGAAGCCGCCGCTCTTGCCGGATGGATGGGCAAGAGTGCCGTTCTCGACGGTGATCTCTGCCGCGGAAACACCCCATTCGGAGGCAGCGGCGGCGACCAGCATGGAGCGGGCCGCGGCACCCGCCTTGCGATAGCGCTCCCACGAGGACGCCATCGACGTGGATCCGCCGGTGCCCTGGAAGGCGCCGCCAAAGGCGAGGTTGCCATAGGCCTTCACGTCGCCGGCGGCCCCCTTCACTTCGATCGTGGACCAGTCGGCATCGAGTTCTTCCGCCACCAGTGTGGCAATGCCGTTATAAGAGCCCTGGCCCATCTCAAACTGTGACGAAAGGACGGTCACTTTTCCATCGCCGTCGATCGTGACGTAGGGGGAAAAGGCATGTGACGCGCTGGTCGTCGCTGTCTCGCCCGCTACCGCTGGGGACGCGGACAGAAGGCGAAAGCCGATGGCTATACCAGTCCCTGCAGCAAGGGCACCAATGAGGAACTGTCGCCGCGATGCCTGCGCTTTCGCGGCCGGAAGGAAAACCGATTGCATGAGTTTGGGCAGCATGGCTTTAACCCTCCAGACGCTTAGCGGCTTCGTGAATGCCGGCTCGGATTCGGTGATAGGTGGCGCAACGACAAAGATTACCCGACATGGCCGTGTCGATGTCCTCATCGCTCGGCTTCGGATTGTTCGTCAGGAGGTCCGTCGCCGACATGATCTGTCCCGACTGGCAGTAGCCGCACTGCGGCACGTCGAGATCGGTCCAGACGGCCTGAACCGTTTCCGCGACCTTTCCCTTGAGGCCCTCGATGGTCGTCACTTTTGCGCCTTCGATGTCACCGACGAAGGTCTGACAAGACCGAACCGGCGAACCATCGACATAGACCGTGCAGGCACCGCACTGCGCCATGCCACAGCCAAATTTCGTCCCTGTTAGTCCAACCAGGTCGCGGATCACCCAAAGAAGCGGCATATCCGCCTCGGCCTCGACCGTGTGTTCGACGCCGTTGATCGTTACAATTGCCATGATGCTCTCCTCGCGTTCGGGCGCGTGGTCTCGGGATGCTCATCCGGAAACCCCGCTTCACGCGCCGCAGCCATTCGCCAGACCGCGGCGGCAGCTTAGAAGACCATCCTGCACGTTGGTAGGTTCGATCCTGTCAGATTATTGCCTATTCCTCTTGGCTTGACGAAATTGTGATCATAGCAAGAGTTGCGCCAATGCGCCCGACGGCCACGCTCCGCCCGCGCTTAGCTGTTGCTCAACCGATGGAGTCGCGTCTTTTTGAATCGCTGGCGCTGAGGATTGCCTTGACGTCTCTAAGCGGCGGATGACCGAAGGCGCGCCGATATTCCCTGTTGAACTGTGTCTGGCTTTCATAGCCGACCCGCAGCGCAGCTGTTGCGGCGTCGAGCGATTCCGAAAGCATCAGTTCCCGCGCATGATGCAGGCGCAGGTGTTTCTGGAACTGCAGCGGGCTCATGGCTGTCATGGCGCGGAAATGGTGGTGCAACGTCGATACCCCCATGTTCGCAATCTCGGCGAGTTCTTCGACCCGAAGCGGACGGGCATAGTTTTCTTTCAGCCACGCGACGGCCTTTGCTACCCGGTTACTGTTCGTGCCAGCGAGCGCGAAACGCCGCAGCCGCGCGCCTTGTTCGCCGGTGAGCAGCCGATAGAGAATCTCGCTCTGGATTTGACTGGCCAGGAACGGGATGTCCGCTGGCGTGTTCGCGAGCGAAATCAGTCGCAATAAGGCGTCGAACAGTTCCGGTGTGGCAGCGCCAACCGCAACGCCGAGATCGCGTTCGGGTGCATCCGGCGGCTGTATGTCGTAATCGGAGATGATTCGACGCAGCTTTTCGAGATCGAGGCGAAGCGTAGCGGCCACATAGGGCTCACTCTCGCTCGCCTCGCAGATCTGGCCGGTCATCGGCAGGCCGATGGCGGTCATGAAGAAGCAGGATTCATCGTAAACGAGCATTTCGTTTCCGACATGGATACGCTTGCTTCCCTTGATGATGAGCGCCACGCTTGGTTCGGAGACGCTGGAAAACGGGCCGGCTGGCGCGATGATGCGATAGAGCGAAAGCCCCGGAATAGGGTGGCCGTAGCGAACGCCGTCCCATGGCAGATGCGTGAGCATGTCGAGAATTCGCGCCCGAAGGGGCGCGGTTTCCTCGCGCAGGTCGCGCTGCTGCATCATTGTCTCGCTCGTTGCCATGCCCTGACCCATCCTCCGACCCGCCCGTCAAATTGGCTTCTCATCATATTACTTTATATTACTTTGATCTCGACAGGATTAGGCAACCACAATGCCGGAGCGCGAGGCGAAGCAGCCGCGCCAGAAGGTCATCATCCAGCAGATCTGCGATCGTGCCGCAGAAGGATGCCCGCCCGGCGCCGATCAACCACGGTGGCCGTCACCCTGCGCCACCGCCAGAAAGTGGCGCAATGGCAGAAATCATTTCTTCTTTCCAACGCCTAGTCATCGCCATTCAATAAAACGATCTTAGAAATCGTTATTGGAGAGCTTTGCCATCCGTGCGCGATCGACCGGTAGCTCCAGGCGATACTTTATGTGATCTTTTGATCGCTTGGCGTGGGCAACTTGAGGTTCCTTTTGGGAATCGAGGTTTACTCTTGGACTTTCCAAGCCAATGATATCAATGGGTTGCGCAGGAGGTTGGGCAACTTGAGCTTATTTTCGACACTGTTGCCCGACGCCTGAATTGGACCTATGACCATTGACCAAGAGCGCGAAAACGCTTCCAAATTCGCCGAGCCACATGGTTCGGCCAGCAGGGTTTGAACACGATGAAACTCGATGCCGTCGATGTCAGGCAAGTGGCCTCAGCCGCCGATATCGTCTATGAAGCCTTGCGCAAGGCGATCATCGAAGGCGACCTCGCCGAAGGCGAGAACCTGCGCCAGGACCACATCGCCCAGATGTTCAACACCAGCCGCATTCCGGTGCGCGAGGCGCTTTCGCGCCTTGAGCAGCATGGGTTGATCACCACAGAGCGCTACAAAGGCGCGGTCGTCGCCGGGCTTTCGATCGAGGAAATCGAGGAGATTTTCGAGTTCCGCGCGCTGATCGAAGCCGAAGTCATCCGCCTCGCCGTGCCCAATCTCGATCGCCGCACGCTCGAACTTGCACGCCAGCATTGCGAGGAGTTCGAGCGCGAGGAAAATTCCGACCGGTGGGGCGAGATCAATCGCAACTTCCACTATAGCCTCTATGAGGCAGCGCGCCGCCCCTACTACCTGCAGATCGTGCGCGCCTCGCTCGACCGCATCGATCGCTACCTCAGAGCGCAGCTGACGCTGACGTCAGGCGTTGCCCGGGCGCGCCGCGAGCACAAGGCGATCTTGGACGCCTGTATCGCGCGCGACGCCGGACGCGCCAGCGAGCTCACACGCGACCATATCCTCGACGCGGGCCGCTCGCTGACGATCTTCCTCAGGGAACAAAGAGGTTAGCCTCGTCGCTTCGTCGTTCGATGTCATAATAGTTTGATTTACATATCGTTTTATCCTGTTTCATTCCGGATCGACGCTTGACCCTTCACACCAGGATACCCGTGGAAATTGCGCTGAGCCTTGAGCTCTCCTCAGTTGACAAGCGGCCCGGAAGCCTGAAAAGTGAAGCCCCTATCGAGACCGGCAGCGTTGGGAGGACTTGATGTCTGTGCGCGCGTTTTTCGGCCTTTTCACCCTCCTTTTGTCTCTTCTGACCATCGGAAGTCTCGCCATCGCGCAGGAGACCGGCCGCCAGGTCGAGATAACGCGGGATGGCGACTATTTCGGCTTCGACCTCCGCACCGAGCAGAACGTCTCGCTCGATGAGTGCCAGCAGACCTGTATCGCGGATCAGTCCTGCCGCGCCTTCACCTACAATCCCAAGGTGAAGTGGTGCTTTCTCAAGTCCGACTACAACCAGCTGAATTCCTTCCCGGGCGCGATCGCCGGCAAGATCGTGCAGCCGCAGGCCGCCGAAGCCGATATCGGCGCACCGCCGCGCCTCAAATTCCTGTCGGACCAGATCCTGCAGGACGCCCGCAACACCAAGGCCAATCTCGCGCTGGCCGACGACCAGCAGGGCTTGGGCGTCAATACGCTCATCGACATGGCCCGCGGCCAGGCCGGTATGGGCAATATCGAAAACGCGCTGAAGGCCTTCCAGGGAGCCCTGGCGATCACACCCGATGACGCCGAGCTTTGGCTGGAAGCGGCGCGCACCGCAAACCGCATCACCAACAACTCGGCCGTTTCGATGCAAGCGGCGATCGCCGCGATCAACGGCTACGAGCTGACTCGCACCACCGAGAGCCGGGCGCATGCGCTTGCCGTCATGGCGAAATCGCTCGAAGGCGCTGAAAACTATCGTGCCGCATTGGACGCTTACAAGGCGAGCCTGGAACTGGTGAAGGCGAAATCGGTCGAGGCCGCCTATCTCGATCTCAAGCAGCGCAAGGGTTTCCGTGTCGTCGAACATACGATCGATTCCGACGCGGCCACACCGCGTGCCTGCGTGCAGTTCTCCGAACAGCTTTTGAAGAGCGGCGGTGACTACGCCTCCTTCGTCACCGTCAACGGCGCGGCGCCGAAGGCGCTCGAAGCCAAGGGCGACCAGATCTGCATCGAAGGCCTTTCGCATGGTGAACGTTACAAGCTGACGCTCCGCACCGGCCTGCCCTCCACCGTCGACGAGGTGCTGGAAGCGCCCGTTACTCTCGACATCTATGTTGCGGACCGTGCCCAGATGGTTCGCTTCACCGGCGACAGCTTCGTGCTGCCATCGACCGCGCGCCGCGGCATCCCGATCGTCTCCGTCAACACCGACAGCGCCAAGCTGAAACTCTACCGCGTTGGCGACCGCAGCATCGCACAGGTGCTGCAAAGCTCGCAGTTCCTCACCCAGCTCGACGGCTACAGCGCCCAGCGCATCGAAGACGAGAGCGGCGAGCTCGTCTGGCAGGGCACAATCGACATCGAGCGCAACGTCAACAAGGAAGTCGTCACCAGTTTCCCGGTCGATGAGGCGCTGCCCGAGCGCAAGCCCGGCGTCTATGTCCTGACCGCGGCGCCGACCACCGGCGTCAGCCAGGAGTGGGACGCGCGCGCGACGCAGTGGTTCGTCGTTTCCGATATCGGCATCTCCACCTACGCCGGCACCGACGGTTTGAACGTCTTCGTGCGCTCGCTTGCCACCGCCGAGCCGATTGAAGGCGTCGAACTGCAGCTCGTCGCCAAGAATAACGAGATCCTCGGCACCGCGACCAGCGATGGCGACGGCCGCGTCACCTTCACGGCGGGCCTGATCCGCGGCACGGCGGGTCTGACGCCGGCGGTCATCACCGCGAAGAAGGGTGAGGACGACTACGTCTTCCTCGACATGAGCCGCGCCGGCTTCGACCTCTCCGATCGTGGCGTCACTGGCCGTGCGGCCCCCGGCGCCATCGATATTCTCGCCTGGACCGAGCGTGGCATCTACCGCGCCGGCGAGACGGTGCATGCCGCAGCGCTTGCCCGCGATGTCGACGGCATTGCGATCGAGAATCTGCCGCTGACCTTCGTGTTCCTCCGGCCAGATGGCGTCGAATATCGGCGCATGACCAGCGCCGGCGGCAAGCTCGGCGGCCATACGCTCGACCTCGACACCCAGGCAAACGCCATGCGCGGCACCTGGACGATGCAGATCTTCACCGACCCGAAGTCCCCGGCGATCGGCGAGAAGCAGTTTCTGGTCGATGACTTCGTGCCGGATCGCACCGAGTTCGAGCTGACGAGCGACGCCAAGGAAATCGCCGTCGGCGAAACGGCAAGTGTGGCGGTCGACGGGCGCTATCTCTATGGCGCGCCGGCAGCCGGTCTCGAGCTCGAAGGCGAAGTGACGATCAAGCCGACGCGAGAAAGCGCTGCCTTCAAGGGCTACTCCTTCGGTCTCGCCGATGAAGAGGCAAGCGAAGACACGCGCCTTCCGCTTGAGGAACTCTCGCCGCTCGACGAGGAAGGCAAATCCAGCTTCGACGTCCTGCTCGACGAAGTGCCCTCGACCACGCAGTTGCTCGACGCCACCGTCACCGTCCGCATGCGTGAAGCCGGCGGCCGTGCCGTTGAGCGCTCGTTGAAGCTGCCCGTGCGGGCCGAAGGCCCGATGCTCGGCATCAAGCCGGAATTCGAGGGCGAACTCGCCGAGAACTCCGTCGGCAAGTTCCGCGTGATCGCCGTCGATCCCTCGGGCGCCAAGGTCGCGATGCCCGGGCTACTCTGGAAGCTGATCAGCGTCGAACGGGACTATCACTGGTACCGCGACGGCAGCGCCTGGAAATACGAACCTGTCGTCACCACCAAGCAGGTGGCTAACGGCAGCGTCGACTTGACCGAAGACGGCGGTGAGATCGCCGTTCCTGTTGGTTGGGGACGCTATCGCCTGGAAGTCGAGACAGCCTCGATCGATGGTCCGACCTCGAGCATCGAATTCGACGCCGGCTGGTATGTCGCGGCCACTTCGACAGAAACGCCCGACGGCCTGGAGATCGCGCTCGACAAGGAGAAATATGCGGTCGGCGACACGGCCAAGCTCAAGGTCTCGCCGCGCTTTGCCGGCGAATTGCTGGTAACCGTCGGCACCGAGAACCTGATCACGACCCAGACCGCATCGATCGCCGCGGAAGGCGGCGAGGTCGAGCTGCCGGTTACCGAAGCCTGGGGCGCCGGCGCCTATGTCACGGCGACGCTTTACCGCCCGGGCGATGCCCAGGAGAGCCGCATGCCGATGCGTGCCATCGGCATCAAATGGCTGTCGGTCGATCCGGCCGAACGCAAGCTCGCCGTCACCCTCGATGCGCCGGAGAAGATGGAGCCCCGCAAACCGCTCGACATCAGCCTTCAGGTCGCCGGTGCCGGCGCCGACGAGGAAGCCTATGTGACGGTGGCCGCCGTCGACGTCGGCATTCTCAACCTCACCCGCTACGAGGCACCGGATCCGGAAGCCTGGTACTTCGGCCAGAGGCAGCTCGGTCTCGAAATCCGCGACCTCTACGGCCGCCTCATCGACGGCTCGCTTGGCGCCACCGGAAAACTGCGCACCGGCGGCGACGGCGGCCAGGTCGCGCTCCAGGGCAGTCCGCCCACGGAAAAGCTGGTCGCCTTCTTCGAAGGGCCTGTGCAGCTCGACGGCGACGGCAAGGCGACCGTCAGCTTCGATGTCCCTCAGTTCAACGGCACGGCGCGGCTGATGGCCGTCGCCTGGACGAAATCCGGTGTCGGCCACGCCACCCGCGACGTGGTGATCCGCGATCCGGTTGTCGTCACCGCCAGCCTGCCGAAGTTCCTGGCGCCTGGAGACCGGTCCGAGCTGAGGCTCGACATCGCCAATACCGACGCGCCGGCCGGTGAATACCAGATCCAGGTTACGACCAGCGGTCCGGCGACCGTCGAACAACCGGGCACAGGCAACACGGTAACCCTGGATCAGGGTGGCCGCTCGGCGGTAACCTTGCCGGTGGTGGGACAATATCCCGGCAATGGCGTCGTCACCGTGACGCTCACCGGCTCCAACGGCCTTTCGCTCGAACAGTCGCTCGATCTGCTCGTGCGTCCGGCGACCTTGCCGGTTACTCAGCGCCAAGTGGTCGCGATCGCGCCCGGAAGCAGCCTGACGGTCGACGGGCAGTTGCTCGCCGACAGCATCCTGCAGGGCGCCTCGGTCAACCTTAGCGTCACCCGTTCCGCGGCCTTCGACATGCCGGCGCTGCTGATGACGCTCGACCGCTACCCCTATGGCTGCGCCGAGCAGACGACCAGCCGCGCGCTGCCGCTGCTCTATCTCAGCGAGCTCGCGAAACAGTCCGGCCTCGCCGATGACGAAGGCGTGACGAAACGGGTGCAGGAGGCCATCTATCGCGTTCTCTCCTACCAGTCCTCGTCGGGCAGCTTCGGTCTCTGGGGTCCGGGCTACGGCGACCTCTGGCTCGATGCCTATGTCACCGACTTCCTCACCCGCGCCCGCGAGCAGAAATACGACGTGCCCGAGGCCGCGATGGTCCAGGCGCTCGAAAACCTGCAGAACGGCGTCAGCTACGACACCAACGCCAAGGATCGCGGCAACGAGATCGCCTATGCGCTCTATGTGCTCGCCCGTAATCGCAAGGCGGCGATCAACGATCTGCGTTACTACGCCAACACGCTGATCGATGACTTCCCGACACCGCTTGCGAAGGCGCATATCGCCGCCGCGCTGGCGCTCTATGGCGACGCTCAAGGGTCCCAGGACACATTCGCCAAGGCGGCGAACATGTCGACGGGCCTCGTCAATGTCAGCCTCTCGCGCTCCGACTACGGCTCGTCGCTGCGTGACAACGCGGCCGTGTTGGCGCTCGCGGCTGAAAGCCGCCCGGTCCCGCCGATCGTTCCTGAGCTGTCGAAGACAGTCGCGCGCGAATGGGAGCAGAAGACCTATACCAGCACCCAGGAACAGGCCTGGATGCTGCTTGCCGCCCGCGCCATCCAGAATGGCGACGAGGACATGGCGCTTGACGTCAACGGCGCATCGAAGACCGGCAGCTATGCGGCCCAGATGACCGGCGATGCGCTGGCGACCCATCCGGTCGTGATCCGCAATCAGGGTGCCGATCCGGTCTCGGCCGTGGTCACCACGGTCGCCGCGCCCGCCCAGCCGCTCTCGGCCGGCGGCGACGGTTTCACCATCGAGCGCACCTACTACACGCTCGACGGTGCGGAAGCTAACGTCATGGAAGCACGGCAGAACGAGCGCTACGTCGTCGTGCTCAAGATGACGGAGACCAACGACTGGCCGTCGCGGGTGCTCGTCACCGATCTTCTGCCGGCCGGCTTCCAGATCGATAATCCGAGCCTCGTCGATAGCGCCCAGCTCAGCAACTTCGAATGGCTCGGCGAAATTACCGCGACCCACACGGAGTTCCGCAACGACCGCTTCGTCGCGGCGATCGACCGGAGCACCGGATCCGCGCGTGATGTCACGCTCGCCTATGTGGTGCGCGCGGTGACCCCGGGTGTCTACGACCATCCGGCAGCCACCGTCGAGGATATGTACCGGCCGCAGCTCTCGGCCCGCACCGCGACCGGGCGCATGGAGGTACTCGCGGCGCAATAGGCCAGATCATGTCAATTGGGCGCAAACTGCTGATTGCCTTGCCTGTCTGCCTGCTGCTGACGGGGCTGACGGGCTTTGCAATAGAGAAGGCCGACCAAGCCTTCCCGCCCCCCCTCGACGAGGTCGATGTCGTCTCGCGCGAGGTGGACGATGCCAATGGGCAACTGCTGCGCGCCTTCGCAACGCATCAGGGTCTCTGGCGGCTGAAGACGACGGTGGACGATGTCGATCCGCAGTTCCTGAAGATGCTGATCGCCTACGAAGACCGGCGCTTCCGGGAGCATTCGGGTGTCGACCTGCTGGCACTCGGCCGAGCCGCGCTTCAGTTCGTCAGCAATGGCCGGATCGTCTCGGGCGCCTCGACGCTGTCGATGCAGGTCGCACGGTTGATCGAGCCGCGGCAGCAGCGTTCCGTCACGGCAAAGCTCTTGCAGATCGCCCGCGCCATCCAGATCGAAAGGCGCCTCTCGAAGGACCAGATCCTCAACCTTTACCTGACCCACGCCCCCTATGGCGGCAACATCGAGGGCGTGCGTGCCGCGAGCCTTGCCTGGCTCGGCAAGGAGCCGAAGCGGCTGACGGCCGGCGAAGCGGCCCTGCTCGTCGCCCTGCCGCAATTGCCGGAAAAGCGTCGGCCGGATCGCAATAACGCCGCAGCGGTTGCCGCCCGCGAGCGTGTGCTGAAGCGTCTCGCCGTCGCTGACGTCATTGGAGACGGCGAGGCCGAACGCGCAATCGCGACATCTGTCCCCTCGCGCCGCCTGCAACTTCCGTCCTATGCCGCCCATCTCGCCGAGCGGGCGTTGCGCAAAAATCCGCAGGCGATCCGGCATCAGACGACCTTGCGCCTTGCCGTTCAGCGCAGCCTCGAAGCCGTTGCACGCGACAGTGCCGCCAGGCTCGGACCGAAGGTTTCGGTCGCCATGGTGATGGCCGATGCCAAAACCGGCGAGATCGTCGCCTCAGTCGGGTCGGCCGACTATTTCGATGCCAGCCGTTCAGGCTGGATCGACATGACCCGTATCACGCGCTCGCCGGGTTCCACCCTCAAGCCCTTTATTTATGGCCTGGCCTTCGAAGGAGGACTGGTCAGCCAGGAGACGATCATCGAGGACCGTCCTGCGGATTTCTTCGGCTATCGACCCCGCAATTTCGACATGAGTTATCACGGCGATGTCAGCGTGCGCGAGGCGCTGCAATTGTCTTTGAACGTTCCGGCGATCCGGCTTCTCGACGCGGTCGGCCCGGCCGAACTGATGATGCGCTTCCGCCGCGGCGAAGTGAAGCCGGCCCTGCCTCCCGGCGAAGCGCCGGGCCTTGCGATCGGCCTTGGCGGTGTTGGGCTTTCGCTGCGCGATCTCGTGCAGCTCTATGCCGCACTTGCCAATCGCGGCTTCCCTCTCCGGCTCGGCGACGGCGTCGATGGCAAGGCCGGCCTGATCGAAGCGGAGCCGCTGCTTTCTCCTGTTGCCGTCTGGAACGTCTCCGATGCGCTTTCGAGCGTATTGCCGCCGACGGGCAGCCGCCAGCGCGGTATCGCCTACAAGACCGGCACCAGCTACGGCTACCGCGACGCCTGGTCGGTGGGCTACGACGGGCGCCATGTGCTCGGCGTCTGGGTTGGCCGTCCGGACAATGGCGCCGTGCCGGGCCTCACCGGCTATGGCAGCGCCGCACCGATTCTCTTCGAAGGCTTCGCCAAGTCCGGCTTCGGCATCACGCCGCTGCCGGATGCGCCGGCGGGCGCGGTCCGCATTTCGCAAGCCGAATTGCCGATCAGCCAGCGCCGCTTCTCGCTGACCGCAAGCGGCCTCGTCAACGCCTCGGCGCGCGAGCCGGCACCGCAGATCGTATTTCCGCCCGAGGGGGCGCGTGTCGAACTCGGGATGGATCACCAGGCGATTTCGCCGCTGACGCTCAAGCTGCAAGGCGGCCGAGCGCCATTTCGCTGGCTCGCCAATGGCCGGCCGCTGCCGGAGCTGACACGCCGGCGGATTACTCAATGGCAGCCCGACGGGATCGGCTATTCGACGCTCACCGTCATCGACGCGGTCGGCCGTGCCGCCAGCGTACGTGTCTTTATCGAGTAGCGGCGCTCGGTTCGCGGACACGATCGTCGGGCTTTGCGGCGCGGGCACACTCTGTGCCGCGCGTGCTGGTCGATCCTCATCGGCCTCGTCCCGATGCCAGTAAGCCAGCCGATCTGAACGCAAAAGACGGCCCGTGCCGGACCGGCGACCTTGGTGTATCGTTAGACACGCTTAAGTGGAGGGGCCGGACCATGCTCAATGCGACAGAGATTGCCAAAGCCGCTGAAAGCCTGCATGAGGCAGAACGCGACCGAAAACAGATCGGGCTCCTGTCGCACAAACATCCTGACATGACCATCGACGACGCCTACGCGATCCAGGCCGCCTGGGTCAGACGCAAGCGCGACGACGGCCATCGCATCATCGGCTGGAAGATCGGCCTGACCTCCAACGCCATGCAACAGGCGCTTGGCATCGACACGCCGGATTCCGGTGTGCTCTTCGACAATATGCTGTTCGACGACGGCGCGAACATTCCGGCCGATCGCTTCATCCAGCCGCGGGTCGAAGCGGAGATCGCCTTTGTCATGAAGGCCGGGCTGAAGGGGCCGCGCGTCAACCTCGTTCAGGTGCTGAACGCCACCGATTACGTAATGCCGGCACTGGAAATCCTCGACAGCCGCATCGTTCAGACGGATCCGAAAACCAGGAAGGCGCGCACCCTCGTCGATGCGATATCCGACAATGCCGCCAATGGCGGCCTCATCCTTGGTGGACGCGCCGTGCGTCCCGACACGGTCGACATGCGCTGGATGGGCGCGATCGTTTCGCGCAATGCGGTGATCGAGGAGACCGGGCTTGCGGCAGGCGTGCTCAATCATCCGGCCCGCGGCATTGCCTGGCTTGCCAACCGGCTTGCCCAATGCGGCGACGCAATCGAGCCCGGCCAGATCGTGCTCTCCGGCTCCTTCATCCGCACGCTCGAGGCCAAGAGCGGCGATACGATCGTCGCGGATTTCGGCGCCTACGGTTCGGTGAGCTGTCACTTCGCGTGACGCGGACAATGACGGGCGAGCTCTCGCCCGCCGCGCCGGTTTCACTGCACCAGAATGGCGCGGAAATCGTTCACATTGGTGCCGGTCGGACCCGGTTTGAAGAGATCGCCGAGCGCATCGAACGCCGACCAGCTATCATTCTTCTGCAGCAAAGCTGCGGCGTCGAGGCGTCGTGCGACGAGCCTTGCAATGGTCGTGTCATCGGCAAAGGCGCCGGCATTGTCCTCGGAGCCATCGATGCCGTCGGTATCGGCGGCAAGCGCCGAGACGCCCTTGGCGCCGTCGATGCCCAGCGCCAGCGCCAGCAGGAATTCGCTGTTGCGTCCGCCCTTGCCCTTGCCGCGAATGGTCACCGTCGTCTCTCCGCCCGAGAGAACGACGACCGGCTTGCGGAACGGCCGGCCGCGGCCGGCAACTTCACGGGCGATCGCCGCGTGCACGCCACCGACGTCGCGCGCCTCGCCCTCGATCGCATCGGAAAGGATGACGGCCTCGATGCCGGCGGCACGCGCCTTGGCAGCCGCAGCCTCGAGCGAAACGGACGCCGACGCGATGAGCCGGACTTCGTTTCGGGCAAAGCGCGGATCGCTTGGCGAAGGAGCAGCACTTTCAGGATTCTTGAGCCAGTCCATGACCTTGGCCGGGAGCTGAAGGCCATAACGCTCGACGAGCCTCAGAGCGTCTTCGCGAGTGCTGGCGTCCGGCAGCGTCGGGCCCGACGCAACCAGTGCCGGGTCGTCGCCTGGAATATCGGAGACGATCAGCGAGACGACCTTCGCCGGATAGGCGGCGGCGGCAAGCCTGCCGCCCTTGATCAGCGAGACGTGCTTGCGCACGGCATTCATGGCGCTGATCGGCGCGCCGGAGGCGAGCAGCGCCCGGTTGACTGCAATCTCGTCTTCCAGCGTCAGGCCGGGCGGCGGCGCGGGCAGCAGCGCCGAGCCGCCACCGCAGACGAGCGCCACGACGAGGTCGTTCTCCGTCAGGCCGTTGACTTCCGCAAGCAGCCGCTTCGAGGCCTGCAGACCGTTTTCGTCCGGAAGCGGATGCGACGCTTCCAGCACCTCGATATTCTTGCACGGGGCCGCGTAGCCATAGCGGGTGACAACCACACCGGAGAGCGGACCATCCCAATGGCGCTCAAAGGCTGCCGCCATCTGTGCGGCGCCCTTGCCCGCGCCGACGACCACCGTGCGCCCCCTTGGCCGTTCCGGCAGATTAGCCGCAATCACCTTCTCCGGATCGGCCGCGGCAACCGCAGAGGCGAACAGTGTTTCCAGGAAGCTGCGTGGGTCGGTGATAGCTGGCATTCGTCTCCCCCTACTGCATGTTTCCTTTAATCGTACCCGATTAAAGGACAAAAACATGCAGCAATTCAAAATGCTACAGCGACCTTTGCGCGTCTGATAAGACGCGCGGCGCTGTAGGAGCATGTCGTATCGCTTCTATGCTCCATCCATATGTGCAATTCCACACCCAAAAGTCTCTAGACTCTTTTGCTGGACTTGCGTTCAGAACCGTCTCGGGCGGCGGTTCCTCCAACCGCCGCCCGGACACATGACCGGCCCGGCACAATGGGACGCCGAACGGATCATGCGCATTTTTGCGTTGTCTGCGATCAGGCGACCTGGTGGTTCGCCATGCGCTCCAGCGCCCGGACGAGGCCGGAGTGGTCGAGACCACTGTCGCCATTGGCGGCGCAGTTGTTGAAGAGCTCCTGCGTTGCGGCCGTGTTCGGCAGCGAGATGCCGAGCGACTTCGCCCCCTGAAGGGCCAGGTTGAGGTCCTTCTGGTGCAGCGAGATGCGGAAGCCCGGATCGAAGGTGCGCTTGATCATGCGCTCGCCGTGAACCTCGAGGATCCGCGAGGAAGCAAAGCCGCCCATCAGCGCTTCGCGCACGCGCGCCGGGTCGGCACCGGCCTTCGACGCAAAGACGAGGGCTTCCGAAACCGCCTCGATCGTCAGCGCGACGATAATCTGGTTGGCAACCTTGGTGACCTGGCCATCGCCGCAGTCGCCGACGAGCGTGATGTTCTTGCCCATCAGCTTGAGGAGCGGCAGAGCGCGATCGAAGCTCTCCTGGCTGCCACCCGCCATGATCGAGAGCGACGCGTTCTTGGCGCCCACTTCGCCGCCGGAGACCGGAGCGTCGATGTATTCGGCGCCGGTTTCGCGGACCTTCTTGGCGAATTCCTTCGTCTCGATCGGCGAGATCGAGCTCATGTCGATGACGAGCTTGCCCTTGGAGAGGCCGTAGGCGACACCGTTCTCGCCGAAGAGAACGTCCTTGACCTCAGGCGTGTCCGGCAGCATCAGGATGATCGTGTCGACGGTCTCGGCCAGCGCCTTCGGCGTGTCGACGAACTTGAGGCCGTTGTCGAGCAGTTCCTGGCGCGGCGGGATGACGAATTTCGAGGTGATGACGGTGTGGCCGGCATCCTGCAGGTGGCGCGCCATCGGCGTGCCCATGATGCCCAGTCCAATGAAACCGATTGTTGCCATGGTGCTTAGCTCCTGATCTTGATGATATTTGCGGATTGGGTGCGCTGGCGCTCGGTGCCGAGCCAGCCAAGGCCATCGGCCGTCGTGGTGCGCGGCTTGTATTCGCAGCCGATCCAGCCGTCGTAGCCGGCCTCCTCCAGCGCGTCGAAGACGAACGGATAGTTGATCTCGCCGGTGCCCGGCTCGTTGCGGCCCGGATTGTCGGCAAGCTGAACGTGGGCGATGCGATTGGCATGGCGCTTGTAGGTGCCGACCAGTTCACCCTCGGTGCGCTGCTGATGGTAGAGATCGTACTGGATGAAGAGGTTGTCGCTGCCGACGTCCTCGATGATCGAGGCAGCCTGACCCACGGTGTTCAGGTAGAAGCCCGGAATGTCGAAGCGGTTGATCGGCTCGATCAGCAGGCGGATGCCGTGCTTGCCGAGTTCGCTTGCTGCGAGCTTCAGGTTGGCGACCAGCGTCTTGCGCAGGATGCTGTCGGAAACGCCGTCCGGCGCGATGCCGACCAGGCAGTTGACCTGCTTGCAATCGAGCGCCGTCGCATAGTCGATCGCGCTCGCCACACCCTGGCGGAATTCGTCGACCCGATCGGGCAGGATGGCGATGCCGCGCTCGCCGCGTCCCCAGTCGCCGGCCGGCAGGTTGTGCAGGACCTGGGTCAGGCCGTGGCGCTGAAGTTCGGCGCGCAGGCTCACCTTCTCGAATTCGTAGGGAAACAGATATTCCACGCCTTCGAAGCCGGTCTTGGCAGCAAGGGCGAAACGATCGAGGAACGGCACCTCGTTGAACAGCATTGTCAGGTTCGCAGCGAACTTCGCCATGCGATGCTTCCTCCTTGTGTTTGTCTTTGGAGCGGGATGCGGGCGGAGAACCGCCCACACTTTCCTCAGTCGAGCAGAGCGGTGATCGCCGTCGGCACGTCTTCGCCGCGGGTCGCCAGTTCCTCGAACTCGACGACGGCATTGATGTCGGCGCCCATCGAGATGTTGGTGACGCGCTCCAGGATGAACTCGATGACGACGGGAACCTGGTGCTCGTCCATCAGTGCGCGGGCCCGGTCGAAGGCCTCCTGGAATTCGTTCGGGCTGCGCACCCGGATCGCTTTGCAGCCGAGGCCCTCGGCAACTGCGACGTGGTCGACGCCGTAGCCCTTTTCCGCATCACCCGACGCATTGATGTTGTCGAAGGCGAGGCTGACCTCGAAGTCCATGTTGAAGCCGCGCTGTGCCTGGCGGATGAGGCCGAGGTAGGAATTGTTCACGACGACATGCAGGTAGGGCAGCTTGTGCTGGGCGCCGACGGCGAGCTCCTCGATCAGGAACTGGAAATCGTAATCGCCGGAAAGTGCTACGATCGGCCGGTCCGGATCCGCGGCGCGAACACCGAGGGCGGCAGGCAGGGTCCAGCCGAGCGGGCCGGCCTGGCCGCAGTTGATCCAGTTGCGCGGCTTGTAGACGTGCAGGAACTGGGCACCCGCGATCTGGCTGAGACCGATGGTCGAAACGTAGCAGGTATCGCGGCCGAAGGCCTTGTTCATCTCTTCATAGACGCGCTGGGGTTTCAGCGGCGTCTGGTCGAAGTGCGTCTTGCGCAGCATGGTGCGCTTGCGCTCGCGGCACTCTTCCGCCCAGGCGGACCAGTCGCGCAGTTTGCCGGCCGTCTTCCACTCCGTTGCGACATCGAGGAAAAGTTTAAGGGCAGCGCCCGCATCCGAGACGATACCGAAATCAGGCGCAAAGACGCGGCCGATCTGGGTCGGCTCGATGTCGACGTGAACGAACTTGCGGCCTTCCGTATAGGTCGGAACGTTGCCGGTGTGGCGGTTGGCCCAGCGGTTGCCGACGCCGAGAACGAAATCGGAGGCCAGCAAGGTGGCGTTGCCGTAGCGGTGCGACGTCTGCAGGCCGCACATGCCGGCCATCAGCGGATGATCGTCCGGGATCGTGCCCCAACCCATCAGCGTCGGGATGACAGGAACGCCGGTGATCTCGGCGAATTCGGTCAGGAGATCGGAGGCGTCGGCATTGATGATGCCGCCGCCGGCAACGATCAGCGGACGCTCCGCTTCGTTCAGCATCGCCAAAGCCTTTTCGGCCTGGGCGCGCGTCGCCTTCGGCTTGTAGGGTTCAAGCGGCTGATAGGTGTCCGGATCGAACTCGATTTCCGCCAGCTGGACGTCGACCGGCAGGTCGATCAGCACCGGGCCCGGACGGCCGGAGCGCATGATGTGGAATGCCTTCTGGAAGACGAAGGGAACGAGTGCCGGCTCCATGACCGTGACCGCCCATTTGGTGACGGGTGCAGCGATCTTGGCGATATCGACCGCCTGGAAGTCTTCCTTGTCGAGACGGGCGCGCGGCGCCTGGCCGGTGATGCAGAGGATCGGGATCGAATCCGCCGAGGCCGAATAGAGGCCGGTGATCATGTCGGTACCGGCCGGGCCGGATGTGCCGATGCAGACGCCGATATTGCCGTGCTTGGCGCGGGTGTAGCCCTCGGCCATATGCGATGCGCCCTCAACGTGACGAGCCAGGATGTGGCGGATCGAACCGCGCGCCTTCAGCGCGGAGTAGAACGGGTTGATGGCAGCGCCGGGCACGCCGAAAGCGCAGTCGATACCTTCCTTCTCCAGAACATAAACAGCCGCGTCGACGGCACGCATCTTAGCCATGAGATTTCCTCCTATTTCATGGAACCATAATCCATTAATTTCAAACGGCAACACATAAATGGAAATCATTTCCATCATACGGAAATAAAGATTTTCAACAAATCGGAGAAAATCCCTCAGGGTCCTGATAGAGGATGATGGGCGAGAGACGTGATTTGCAGAGAGGCTTCGATGGACGGCAACGGCAGAGGAAAACGCGGACGCAAGGCGGGCGAGAATGCGGCACCGTCATCCGTCCAGGTGCTCGATCGCAGCCTTGCTCTTCTGACGGTCGTCGCCCAGGAGGACGGCTCGACCTTGACCCAGCTTGCCGACGAGACCGGTATGGCGCCGTCCACGGTCCACCGCTTGCTGACGACGCTGGCCGGCCACGGCATGGTAATGAACGACCCCGACACCGGCGCCTGGACCGTCGGCCTCAGGGCATTCGAGATCGGCAATGCCTATCTGCGCTTCCGCAAGCTCGGAACGATCAGCCGCCCCTTCCTCAAGGGTCTCATGGAAGAAAGCGGCGAGACGGCCAACATCGGCATCGAGGAAGGCGGCGACGTCGTCTTCATTTCGCAGGTCGAAAGCCACGCGCCGATGCGCGCCTTCTTCCGTCCCGGGCGCCGCGGTCCGGTTCATGCCTCCGGCATCGGCAAGGCGATCCTTTCGACCTGGTCGGACAAGGAGATCGCCCAGCTTCTCGGCGGCCGCGAGCTCGCGCATTTCACCGACAAGACCCGCGACACGCTCCCGGCCCTCTTGAAGGATATCCAGGAGATCCGCCACCGCGGCTGGTCCGTCGATGACGAGGAGCACACGCTCGGCATGCGCTGCGTCGCAGCCCCCATCTTCAACGAGTACGGCGAAACGATCGCCGGTATCTCGATCTCCGGCCCATCGGTTCGCGTCAATGACGAGAAACTGTCAACCCTCGGCCCCATCGTGCGTGAGCGCGCCGATGCGCTCACCAAGGCGATGGGCGGCAAGCGGCCGGAAGAACTGTAGCTGCCAAGAAGAAGCAGACGCCGCGCATCGATCAGACGCGCGGCGCTTCACGTTTGAGAGAAAACTTCGTTTCGCTCAGGCCGTTTCAAGGCTTCGGGCAGCCGCTGCCGCCGTATCCTTCACAGCAATCGCAGGGTGTTTCATCGGCTTGCCGGCGACGTAGGTCTCGGCCACGCAGCGGTCGTCGCCCATCGTCTGCAGGATGAAGAGTTCCTCCGCCAGCGAACCGGCGACCCGCATGCGCAGCTCCATCGATGGCTTGGCGCGGCTGTCGAGCACGACGATATCGGCGTCGGCGCCGACATGCAGCGAGCCGATACGGTCGTCGAGGTCGAGCGCGCGGGCATTGCCAAGCGTCATGCGGTAGAAGGAGTTGAACGGCGTCAGGCGCTGGCCCTGCAGGTGCAGCACCTTATAGGCTTCGTCCATCGTCTCCAGCATCGAGAAGCTGGTGCCGGCGCCGACGTCGGTTGCGACCGACCATCGGGCGCCGAGCTTGTCGAAACGGTCACGGTCGAAGAGACCGGAGCCGAGGAAGAGGTTCGAGGTCGGGCAGAAGGTGCCGACGGCCCCGGTCTCGGCAAGAACCGAAATCTCGCGATCACTCAGATAAATGCAGTGACCGAGCAAGGTCTTGCGCGTCAGAAGATCATAACGCGCATAGATGTCGGTATAGTCCTTGGCCTCCGGGTAGAGCGAGGTCGCAAAGGCGATCTCGTCCCTGTTCTCGGAGAGGTGCGTCTGGACATAACATTCCGGGTGCTCGGCGACGAGCGTGCGGCTCGCCTCCATCTGCTCCGGCGTCGACGTGATGGCGAAGCGCGGGCTGATGGCGTAATGCGCACGGCCGCGGCCATGCCACTTGGCGATCAGCGCCTTCGTCTCGTCATAGCCCTGCTGCGGGGTGTCGCGCAGCGCGTCCGGCGCGTTGCGGTCCATCATCACCTTGCCGCCGATCATCAGCATGCCACGCGCTTCCGCCGCGCTGAAATAGGCGTCGACGCTCTCCGGATGCACCGAGCAATAGGCGACTGCCGTGGTCGTGCCGTTCGACAGGAGTTCGTCCATGAAGCGGCCGGCGATGAAGTCGGCATGTTCCGGCTTCCGGAACTTCTGCTCCTCAACGAAGATGTAGGTGTTCAGCCATTCGAGAAGCTGGGCGCCATAAGAGGCGATCGCCTGCGTCTGCGGGAAGTGCAGATGCGTGTCGATGAGCCCTGGCAGCACCAGATTGGGGCGATGGTCGGCGACCTTAACGCTCGCGCCGGCGCGGCGGGCAACATCGATATGCTCGCCGATATCGGCAATCTTGCCGCCTCGCACCAGCACGGCGCCGTCTTCGAAGTAGCGATAGGACGCCGCATCGTTGATGCCCTTCGGTTCCTCGACAAAGGTCAGCACGCGGCCGCGGATCAGCAATTCGGTCATTGGGTCTTTCCTCCATTCACGACGGACTCGTACCAGGCGACGAGCAGTTGCCGCTCCTCGTCGGATACGCCGGTGACGTTGGCGGGCGGCATCGCGTGGCTGCGGCCGGCCTGCAGGTAGATTTCACGCGCGTGGTTGGCGATCTCGGTGTCGGTTTCGAGCGTCACGCCCTTCGGTGGCACGATCAGGCCTTCCCAGCCCGGCTCCTTGGCATGGCACATGGAACAGCGGCCAAGCACCGTGTCGCGCACCTTCGGAAAGGCTTCCGCGGTCACGAAGGGCTGCTGTGCGGCGGAGATCTTCTCCTCCCCGCCGCCGGCGAGCACCTTCGGCACGGTCGAGAGCCACATGATCGCAACGAAGAGCAGCGCGGTGACGAGCCAGGTCCAGGTCGGGTTGCCCTTGTCCGCATGGCGGGTGTTGAAATAGTGGCGGATGGTGACGCCCATCAGGAAGACCAGCGAGGCGATGATCCAGTTGTACTGGGTACCGAAGGCCAGCGGATAGTGGTTCGACAGCATCAAGAACAGAACCGGCAGCGTCAGGTAGTTGTTATGGGTCGAACGCTGCTTGGCGATCACGCCGTACTTCGCGTCCGGCGTGCGGCCGGCAATGAGATCGCCGACGACGATTTTCTGGTTCGGAATGATGATGAAGAAGACGTTCGCCGACATGATCGTGGCGGTGAAGGCGCCGAGATGCAGGAAGGCGGCGCGGCCGGTGAAGAGCTGCGTATAGCCCCAGGCCATGCCGACCAGGATGAAGTACAGAAGCACCATCAGCTTGGTATTGTCGCGGCCGAAGGGCGACTTGCAGATCGTATCATAGGCAAGCCAGCCGAAGCCGATCGAGCCGAGCGAGATGGCGATTGCCACCGGCTTCGAAACGTCGAGCACGTTCGGATCGATCAGAAAGAGGTCGGCACCGGCGTAGTAGACCAGGCACAGCATGCCGAAGCCGGAAAGCCAGGTAACGTAGGATTCCCATTTGAACCAGATCAGGTGATCCGGCATGTTGGACGGTGCGACCAGGTATTTCTGGATGTGATAAAAGCCGCCGCCGTGCACCTGCCATTCTTCGCCATAGGCGCCAACAGGCAGGTCTGGCCTCTTCTTCAGACCGAGGTCGAGTGCGACGAAATAGAACGACGAACCGATCCAGGCGATGGCGGTGATCACGTGCAGCCATCGCACGGCAAAGGTCAGCCAATCCCAGGCTATGGCATACTCGTACATGCAATTCTCCCATTTCTCCTCGGCGCATTATGTGTCATTGCTGGAGGTCGCGGGAACGTCGCTGCTTCACCAACACTTTCAAAAAAATCTATAAAATGGCGACGGAATGGATAGGCTAGAGAGAGGCCGGAGGAGTGGGACGGAGGCATGTCATATCTGGACAATGTGCGCGTCTTCGTGCGCGTCGTAGAGCTTGGAACCCTGTCGGCAGCCGGTCGCGACCAGCGCGTGACGCCGGCGGTTGCAAGTAATAGAATCAAAGAGTTGGAGCGCCATATGGGCGTTCGCCTGTTCAATCGGACGACGCGCAAGCTGACCCCGACGGAGCACGGCCGCGTCTTTTACGACGGGGCGGTGAAGATCCTCGAAGCGGTCAACGAAGCGGAAAACGCGATCGCCGATCTCTCGCGCAATCCGAAGGGTGCGCTGAAGATTACCGCTCCCTTGGGGATAGGTCGGCGCCTGATTGCGTCGGGCATTCCGGAGTTCCACGACAAATATCCCGACATCGAAGTGCGGCTTCGCCTGTCGGACCACAATGTCGACATCCTCTCCGAAGGCGTCGACGTCGCCTTCAAGCTCGGCATCCTCGAAGATTCGAACCTGCGCATGCGCGGCATCATGAATTGCGAACGCGTGGTCTGCGGAGCGCCCGCCTATTTCGAAAAACGTGGCATACCCCAGACGCCCGACGCGCTGATCGCCGACAAGCACGACTGTCTGTTGCTGCGTTATCCCGGCTCGAAGGAATATTTCTGGACGCTGCAGACCATGGAGGGCGTGCGCAAGCTCGAGGTGACCGGCCCTTATGATTCGGACGACGGTGACGTGCTCACCCAATGGGCGCTCGACGGCCGCGGCATAATCAACAAGCCGCTCTTCGAGGTGAAAAGCCACATCAATTCCGGTGCGCTGGTGCCGATCCTCGCCGACACGCCACCACTCAGCGTGCAACTTGCGGCGATCTATCCGCACAAGCGCTTCCAGGATCCGAAGGTCCGGCTGATGATCGACTACATGGCCGAGCGCTGTCAACGGCTTATCGGCAAGGCGCTGGAATAGGCTGGCTGATCGCAGATCCTACGGCTTGGCCTTCTCGATCCCAGGAATGCCGCGGATTTGCTCAACGAGAAAGTCGACCAGCAAGCGAACACGGGCGATGCCCGCGCGCTCAGGCACGATCAGCATGCTAAGCGGTACGGACGGCAGCGCGTAATCCGGAAGGAGCGGCACGAGCCGGCCGCTCGCCAGCAGATCATCGACCAGCCATTGATGGGTGGGGGCGATCCCACGCCCGGCGATGAGGGCCTCTCGCGCGGCAAGCCCATGATCGACGCGAAAACGCCCGGCAAAGGGTACCGAATGGCTGCGGCCGTCCGGTCCCTCCAGAATGAGCATGTCGCTGCCCGCCACGTTCGACATGCGGATCCCCTCATGACCGGAGAGGTCCCGCGCAGAAACGGGAGTGCCACGCGCTGCCAGATAGGCGGGTGCCGCAACAAGCAGACGCCGGCTTTCGCCCAACGGCCGTAGTTTCATCGAACTGTCGGTGAGCGGCCCGAGACGCAGTGCGATATCGACGCCTTCGCGCACCAGATCGATGCGCTCGTCGGTCAGGCTTAGGTCGACCGCGATCTCCGGATATTTGTCCTGAAAGGCGAAGATCAGCCGGCTGGCGTGCAAGACGCCAAAGGCCGCCGTGCAGGATATACGAATGGTGCCGGCGGCAGCACCGCGCGTGCCGCGGGCCTCGTCGCCGGCCTGCTCCACCAGGCGCAGGATCTGGATGCTGTCGGCATAATAGCGGCTGCCTTCGTCGGTCAGGGTGACGCGTCGGGTGGTGCGGCTGAGCAGCGGCACGCCGACCGCCTCCTCAAGCTCCCGCAATTGCCGGGTGATCGTGGACTGGCCAACACCGAGCTCACGGGCAATCGCCGACAGGTTGCCACGCTCGGCGACGCGCACGAAGGTACGCATCCGTTCGAGCGTAACGTCTGATCTATCCATTTTTCGGCACAATCCTATGCATTCCGGATGTCTAGCGCATAGGGTCGCCGCGGTCTACCTAGGTTCTCAGTTGATGACACAGGGAACACCGACCATGAAAGTTCTGCTCGTCTATGCCCACCCCGAACCCCGCTCGCTCAACAGCGCACTGCGCGATACCGCCATCAAGGCGCTTGAGGCCGAGGGCCACGAGGTCCGCGTGACAGACCTCTATGCCGAAGGCTGGAAATCCGAAATCGACCGCGCCGACTTCCCGACCCTTCCCTCGGACACGCGTTTCAAACCGAGCCGGGCATCGAAGCAGGCCTTCGCCACCGATACGCTGACCGCCGACGTCAAGACCGAACAGGAAAAGCTGCTATGGGCCGATGCCCTGATCCTGCAGTTTCCGCTGTGGTGGTATTCGATGCCGGCGATCCTCAAGGGCTGGGTCGATCGTGTCTATGCCTATGGTTTCGCCTATGGCGTCGGCGAGCACAGTGACAAATACTGGGGCAAGCGTTTTGGTGAGGGCACGCTTGCCGGAAAACGCGCCATGCTGGTGGTGACGACGGGGGGCTGGGAGGAGCACTATTCGCCGCGTGGGGTCAACGGGCCGATCGACGACCTGCTGTTCCCGATCAACCACGGAATCCTCTTTTACCCTGGTTACGACGTACTGCCGCCCTTCGTCGCCTACCGGGTCGACAGCCTCGACGACGCCGGCTTCGAAGCGACGGCCGAGCGCCTGCGGCAGAGGATGCGCACACTGGCGACGACCGCGCCCATTCCCTATCGCCGGCAGAATGGTGGGGATTATGTGATCCCGACACTGGAGCTTCGCCCGGAGGTCGGAGCCCCGGATGCGCGCAGTTTTGCGCTTCACCTGAACGGCGAGACACAATAGCGCGACCCTAGGCCCGTTGTCGGGCGACAGCGTCAGCGGACAATTTTGGCCGCAGCCGACCGACGCGAGGCATCGGCTTGTACCGGTTGGCGGAAATTGAGCGCCGCCGCCATCACCTCGGCGGCGGCGAGCGCAGCGATGACCGCCGGTCGTTTGTCCTTCACCGTCGTGCCGCCGATCGGGCAGACGAGCCGGTCGAAAAGCTCCGGCCGGCCGATTTCACGCGACAGCCAGTTCTTGAAGGTCGCGCGCTTCGTCTTCGACCCGATCATCCCGACATAGGATGCATCGTCGCGGCGAAGCGCTTCCGCCGCGATCAGGAAGTCGAGTGCATGGTCGTGGGTGAGGATGACGAAGGCGCTGCCGGGCGGGGCATCGCGCACCACAGCTTCCGGCATCGCCGTCAGGCAGGTTTCGATGCCGGGAATGTCGGCAACGGCCGAAAGCTCGTTCTCGCGGGTATCGACGAGAACGGTGCGCACCGGCACTAAAGAGAGCGCCATAGCCAGCGCATCGCCGACATGGCCGGCGCCGAAGACATAGACATGCGGCCGGCCGGCGATCTCCAGGTCGCTGCGTTCAATCAGCATGGCGGCTTTCTCCCGATCGATGCGTGTGAAGGCGAGCGCCACGCGCCCGCCGCAACACTGGCCGATCTCAGGGCCGAGCGGGATTGTCAGCGTATCGGGCGCATCACCACGCTTCAGTGCCCGCTGGCCATGATCGATCGCCATGTATTCCAACTGACCGCCGCCGATCGTGCCGAAGAGGCTTTCGGGGGCGACGAGCATCCAGGCATCGGTGTCGCGCGGTGTCGAACCCGCAGCATCCGTCACTTCCACGAGCAAGCAGTCCTGCTCGCGTCTGAGAAAGTCCCTGATATCCTCGCGGCTCGCTACCATGACCGATCAACCCTTCTTCACCCTTTCTGCCGTGCGGCCGCCCGGAGCCGCTCGATCGCCATCAGCACCCGTTCCGGCGTTGCTGGCGCATCGAGGCGCGGAGCTATACGATACTCCGCAACGCTGGCCGCCGCCATCGAAAGGGCTTCGAGGACCGAAATGCCGAGCATGAACGGTGGTTCCCCCACCGCCTTCGAACGGCGGATCGTCTCCTCGCGGTTGACCGACCATTCGGCAAGGCGGGTGTTGAAGACACGCGGGCGATCGGAAGCAAGCGGGATCTTGTAGGTCGACGGCGCATGCGTGCGCAGCCGGCCCTTGGCGTCCCACCACAGTTCCTCCGTCGTCAGCCAGCCCATGCCCTGAATGAAGGCGCCTTCCACCTGACCGAGATCGAGCGCCGGGTTCAGCGACCGGCCGACATCGTGCAGGATATCGGTGCGGTCGACCTGGTATTCGCCGGTCAGCGTATCGACACTGACCTCGGAGCAGGACGCACCGTAAGCGTAGTAGAAGAACGGCCGCCCACGGCCTTCGGCGCGGTTCCAGTGGATCTTCGGCGTCTTGTAGAATCCGGCCGCCGAAAGCTGGATGCGGGCGCCATAGGCGATCTTGATGAACTCGTTGAAGCTCAGGCGATCGACGCCGATCCGCACCGTGTTCGGCTCGAAGGCGACATCCGTTTCGCTGACGTTCCAGCGCTCGGCGGCAAACTTGACCAGCCGTGCCTTGATCTGCTGTGCCGCATTGGCCGCGGCCATGCCGTTGAGATCGGAGCCGGACGACGCCGCGGTCGCCGAGGTGTTCGGCACCTTGCCGGTCGTCGTTGCCGTCACCTTGATCCGGTCGAGATCGACCTGGAACTCGTCGGCCACCACCTGGGCGACCTTGGTGTAGAGCCCCTGCCCCATCTCGGTGCCGCCATGGTTCAGATGGATCGAACCATCCGTATAGACGTGCACGAGAGCGCCGGCCTGGTTGTACTCCGTCTTGGTGAAGGAGATGCCGAACTTCACCGGCGTCAGCGCGATGCCACGCTTGACCACGTTGTTCTCACGGTTGAAAGCGATCACCGCCTCGCGGCGCTTGGCGTAGTCGGCCGAGGTTTCCAGCTCCTCGATGATCCGGCCGATGATGTTGTCTTCCACGGTCTGGTGGTAGGGCGTCAGGTTTCGCCCCTCGCCGCCGTAGAAGTTCAGCTTGCGGATTTCGAGCGGATCCTTGCCGACGGCATAGGCGATCTCCTCGATCATGCGCTCGCCCCCGACCATGCCCTGCGGACCGCCGAAACCGCGGAACGCCGTGTTGGAGACGGTGTTCGTCTTCAGCGGACGCGAGCGCAGCCGCACATTCGGATAGAAATAGCAATTGTCGGCGTGAAACAGCGCGCGGTCGGTAACCGGTCCGGAGAGATCGGCCGAGTAGCCGCAGCGCGCCGAAAAGACGGCATCAACGGCTTCGATACGCCCCTCGTCGTCGAAGCCGAGCTTGTAGTCCACATGGAAGTCGTGGCGCTTGCCGGTCGCGCTCATGTCGTCATCGCGGTCGGGCCTGACCTTGACCGGGCAGCGGTACTTCTTGGCGGCGACAGCCGCAACGGCCGCGAAGATGTTGGCCTGGGTTTCCTTGCCGCCGAAGCCGCCGCCCATGCGGCGCACGTTGACGGTGACCGCATTCGACGGCACGCCGAGCACGGTCGCGACCATGTGCTGCGTCTCGCTCGGATGCTGGGTCGAGGAATAGACGAGGACCTCGTCGTCCTCGCCGGGAATAGCGAAGGAGATCTGCCCTTCCAGGTAGAAGTGATCCTGGCCGCCGATCCGCATCTCGCCTTCAAGGATGTTCTTCGCCTTGGCGAAGCCGGCCTCGATGTCGCCGCGCTCGAGCTTCAGCGGATCGATCACCAATGGATAATTGGCAGCGGCCGCTTCCAGCACGTCGGTCACATGCGGCAGGTCGCGATATTCGATCTTGACCTTGGCGGCGGCACGGCGGGCCGCCTCCCGTGACGTTGCGACGACCGCGAAGATCGGCTGGCCGTGGAACTCCACCTTGTCGGTGACGAAGATCGGCTCGTCGTGCTTGTGCGCCGGGCTGATGTCGTTTTCGCCGGGGATGTCGGCCGCCGTCAGGACGCCAATCACGCCTTCGCTGCTCGACACGGCTTCGAAGTCGATCGACAGGATCTCCGCATGCGCGCGCTGCGACAGGCCGAGATAACCGTGCAGAGTGCCCTGGGGCTCCGGAATGTCGTCGATATATTCGGCGGTACCCGATACGTGCTTGTGGCCGGACTCGTGCCGTTCCTTTTCATGTACGCCGCCGCGGATGCGGTCGATGGGCTGCATCACATTCATGGCTTCCTCCCTTAAACCGCGACAGCAATCGTGCGATCGAGGCGGATCTGGCCGCTCGACTGCGTTTCGAGATAGAAGCGGCGAAGCAGGTTCTTCGCCACCAGCTGGCGGTACTCCGCCGAGGCGCGCCAGTCGGTGAGCGGTGTGAAATCCTGGTCAAAGGCCGTAACCGCGCGCTCGATCGTCTCCTCGGTCCACTCCGCCCCCTTGAGGGCAGCCTCGACATTGGAGGCGCGCTTCGGCGTGCCGGCCATGCCGCCGAAGGCGATGACTGCGTCAGTCACCCGGCCGGCATCGAAGGCGATACGGAAGGCGCCGCAGACGGCGGTGATGTCTTCGTCCAGGCGCTTCGTTACCTTGTAGACGGCGACACGGGCATCATCCGAGACGAAGGGGATGCGCACGGATTCCACGAACTCGCCGGGCTCACGGTCCTGCTTGCCATAGGCGATGAAGAAGTCCTCGAGCGCCACCGTGCGACGGCGATCGCCTTTCCGCAGCGTGATCGATGCGCCGAGCGCGATCAGTGCCGGCGGCGTGTCGCCGATCGGCGAGCCGTTGGCGATGTTGCCGCCGACGGTGCCCATGTTGCGTACCTGCTGGCCGCCGATGCGATCCCAAAGCTCCGTCAGTTCCGGGAAGTGCTCGACGATGACCGGATAGGCCTCGGCATAGCTGACACCGGCGCCGAGGGTCACGCCCTCCGCATCGACGCTGATCCGGCGCAGTTCTTCGAGATGGGTCAGGTGGATGACCGGCGAGATGTCGCGCATGAACTTCGTCACCCAGAGACCGACATCGGTCGAACCGGCAACGATCGTCGCCTTCGGGTTGGCTTCGAGAACGGCGGCGAAATCGTCGACCGAGCCCGGAAGAATGAAACGCTCCGTCTCCGAGCCGATTTCCACCCGGCGACCATCCTGCAGCGTAGCCAATTCCCTGGCGATCCGATCACGTTCGACCACCAGCGGATCCTTGCCGACATCGCCGATCGCCGAGATCGCTTCTGCCGCACGGATGATAGCGGCATAGCCGGTGCAGCGGCAGAGGTTGCCCTGCAGCGCCTTTTCAATCCCGGCGATCGACGGCTTGGCGTTTTCCATCCAGAGGCCATAGAGCGACATCACGAAGCCCGGCGTACAGAAACCGCACTGCGAGGCATGGGTGTCGACCATCGCCTGCTGCACCGGATGCAAGGGCCCCGCCGGCTGCGCCAGCGAATCCACCGTCACGATATGACAGCCGTCGAGCGAGCCGACGAAGCGGATGCAGGCGTTGACGGATTCGTATTTGAGCTTGCCGTCGAGCAGTCGGCCGACGAGCACCGTGCAAGCGCCGCAGTCGCCCTCGGCGCAGCCTTCCTTGGTGCCCTTGAGATTGCGGTCGATGCGCAGGAAATCGAGCAAGGTCTGAACCGGCGACACGTCGGCAAGCTCGACTAGGCGATGGTTCAGGATGAAGCGGATGGTGTTGCGGATCTGGATGGTCATGCCTCAGCTCCCGCGGTAGGTGGAGTAGCCATAAGGCGAGAGAAGCAGCGGCACATGGTAGTGCGCGCCCTGGTTCTCGATGCCGAAGCGGATCGGGATCACGTCGAGGAACGGATTCTCGCCGCGCTGGCTCGCACCGCCGAGATAGTCGCCGGCATGGAAATGCAGCTCGTAGGTGCCCGTCTGCATCCGTTCGCCGCTCAAGAGCGGTTCGTCGCAGCGGCCATCGTCATTGGTCTTGACCGATTTGATGTGCGTCTGGCGCTCGCCATCGACCCGGTAGAGCTCGATGCGCAGCCCCTCGGCCGGCTTGCCGCTTGCCGTATCCAGCACATGCGTCGTCAGGCGACCGGCGTTTCCACCATGAGATTGCATTCTGTTCGCTCCTCCCGAAGTCAGCTTTCCACCTCGCAGTATTCCGGCATTCCGGCCCGGTTGATAGCGAGCGGATCATTCGAGACTTTCAAATTTTTTGGGGGGAATGGGTCAGCGGAAATGCCGTTAGAAATCTTGGCGCAGAGACGAAAATGTCTGGAGGAGCTGCTTTGATGAGATACCCCCGCGATCTTCACGGCCACGGCCCGAACTTCAAGATCACATGGCCCGACGGCGCGCGGATCGCCGTGCAATTCGTCATCAACTACGAGGAAGGCGGCGAGAACTGCGTGCTGCATGGCGACGCAGCATCCGAAGCATTCCTGTCGGAAATCGTCGGCGCGCAACCTTGGCAGGGCCAGCGCCACTGGAACATGGAATCGATCTACGAGTATGGCGCCCGCGCCGGCTTCTGGCGGCTGCACCGCATGTTCACGGAGCGTGGCGTGCCGGCAACCGTCTATGGTGTGGCAACCGCGCTGAAGCGTTCGCCGGAACAGGTCGCGGCCATGCAGGATGCCGGCTGGGAAATCGCCTCGCACGGACTCAAGTGGATCGAGCACAAGGACTTTTCAGCCGAGCGCGAGCGCCAGGAGATCGCCGAGGCGATCCGCCTGCACACCATCGTCACCGGAGAGCGCCCGCGCGGCTGGTACACGGGGCGCTGCTCCGACAACACGCTCGACCTCGTCACCCAGGCGGGCGGCTTCGACTATGTTTCCGACGCCTATGCCGACGACCTGCCCTATTGGCATGAACACGCCGGGCGCCATCAGCTCGTCATCCCCTATACGCTCGACAGCAACGACATGCGCTTCGCGACGCCGCAGGGCTTCAACAGCGGCGACCAGTTCTTCAGCTACCTCAAGGACAGCTTCGACGTCCTCTACGCCGAAGGTACCGCCGGCGCGCCAAAGATGCTGAGCATCGGGCTGCACTGCCGCCTCGTCGGCCGGCCCGGCCGCGCGGCAGCCTTGGCCCGCTTCCTCGATTACGTGCAAAGCCATGAAAAGGTCTGGCTCGCAAAGCGCATCGACATCGCCCACTACTGGACCGAGAATTATCCGTACAAGGCCTGGGACGATCGTCCGTCACGAGTTGGCGAAGAGGCCTTCGTCGCCAAGTTCGGCGGCGTCTTCGAACATTCGAAGTGGATCGCCAAGCGCGCCTTCCAGGGTGAGCTTTCGCCCGCCAACGACACGGCGATCGGCCTTGCCGCAGTGCTGTCCGCCGTCTTCCGCGAAGCCTCGGTCGAGGAACGGCTTGCCGTTTTGATCGCCCACCCGGATCTCGCCGGCAAGCTGGCGCAGGCGAAACGGCTTACCGAAAGCTCGACCAACGAGCAGGCGTCCGCCGGGCTCGACGCGCTGACCGACGCTGAACGCGAACGCTTCACCACGCTCAACACTGCCTATGTCGAGAAGTTCAAGTTCCCGTTCATCATGGCGGTCAAGGGGCGCACCAAGGGTGAAATCCTTGCGGCCTTCGAGAGCCGGATCAACAACGACCGTGAAACGGAGTTCGAGACCGCGTGCCGGCAGGTGGAACGGATCGCCTATCTGCGCCTCAAGGACATGCTGCCGAGCTGAGGGCCTCGCGATGACGACCGACGGCGTGAGCCCGCCCGAATTCGCGCTGAACGCGATCAACCTCGCCTCCGCCGGTCTCGGCGCAAGGCCGGTCTTCGCGACCGACGAGTTCTTCGCACCGCTCGAGCGTTTGCTCCAGGACGCGCCGCCGGTCTATCATCCCGGTGTCTACGACGAAAACGGCAAGTGGATGGACGGCTGGGAGACGCGGCGACGCCGCGGGCCCGGCAACGATCACGCCATTATCGCGCTGGCCGCGAATGGCCGTATCCAAGGCTTCGAGGTCGATACCGCGCATTTCACCGGCAACTATCCGAGCGCCTGCGCCATCGACGCCTGCCTAGCTCCGGGAGAGCCGAACGAAGAGACTGTCTGGACGGAACTGGTGTGCCCACGGCCGCTCGGCCCGAACGCGCTGCATCACTTCGAGGCGAAATCGGATGCGGTCTGGAGCCATGTCCGCCTGCGCATCTATCCCGATGGCGGCATTGCCCGCCTCAAAGTTTACGGCACGCCTGCTCTCGATCCGACGGTGATCGGCGACACGGTGGTCGACCTCGCCTCATCGCTGCTCGGCGGGCGCATCATTATCTATTCGAACGGGCACTACGGCCACCAGCGGCTGCTTGCACCCGGCCGCGGCATCAACATGGGCGACGGCTGGGAAACCCGCCGGCGGCGCGAGCCCGGAAACGACTGGATCGTCGTCAAACTTGCCGCACGCGGCGAAGTCGAGCGGATCGTGGTCGACACCGCCCATTTCAAGGGCAATTATCCCGACGCCTGTTCGCTGCAGGCGGCCGACCTCGGAGCCGCCAACTGCGACTTGGCGGCGTCCGTCACGGCATCGTCGATGTTCTGGCGCGAGGTTCTGCCACCGCAGAAGCTTCAGGCCGACAGCATCCATACCTATGAAGCCCACGATCTCGCCGCCGTTGGGCCAGTGACCCATGTGCGTTTCAACATCTTCCCCGACGGCGGCGTCAGCCGGCTGCGTGTCTTCGGGCGTATTGCGAAAGCCGGCACCCCTTAGATCGTCTCGCTGAGGAAACGAAATGATCGGACCTGAAGCGCAGCTCCCAGGAATACCGAACCTGGAATTGCTGCCATCGATCAACATTGGACGGAGGAGCGTCGCATGAAGGAAATCGTCATACAACCACTGACCCGGGAGGCCTTTGCGCCCTTCGGCGACGTGATCGAAACGGAGAATGCCCACAACTTCCCCATCAACGGCGGCAAATGCACCCGCTATCACGACCTCGCCAAGATCGAGACCACGGGCGAGAAGGCCCGGCCGATGATCAGCCTGGTGCGCGGCGAGCCCTATCCGCTGCCACTGAAACTCACCATGGTCGAGCGCCATCCGCTCGGCAGCCAGGCCTTCATCCCCTTGAGCGACAATCCGTTTCTCGTGGTCGTATCCCGGGAAACCGACGAAGGCCCGGGTGAACCGATCGCCTTCAAGACCACGCCGGGCCAGGGCGTCAACATCGCCCGCAATGTCTGGCACGGCATCCTGACGCCGCTTGATGACGTCTCGGATTTCGCAGTGGTCGACCGCGGCGGCGAGGGCGTCAACCTGGAGGAACACTTCTTCAAGGAGCCGTTCCTGATCGTGTGATCGAACGAATGGCCCGGTCGGCCGGCCGGGTCATCGGTGCGCCAGGGCCTCGCTGGCGCGGCCGAAACTGTGCGAATGATACGATTGCCCCATCAATAACCGCCATCCCGACGAAACTTCGTCGGCGTGTATCCCGTCAATCGCCGGAAATCGCGCGAGAAGTGATAGGGATCCGGGTAGCCGCAGACCGCCGCCACCGCCGCGACCTTGGCGTCGGGGCCGACCAGCAGGCGCTTCGCCTGGTTGATGCGCTCGTGGCGCAGCCAATCCATCGGCGTGGTCCCCACCATGTCGCGAAAGCGGCGAAAGAACTGCGACTGGCTGAGTCGCGCTAGGCTCGCGAGATCATCGATCGTCCAGGCGCGGGCGAGATCCTCACGCATCGCTGAAAGAACCGCCTGCAAACGATCCTCGTCCGGAGCATCCTCGCCCGGCTCACGACCGGTCAGACGCGGCCCGATCATGTCCGCAATCAGCCCGGAGATGGCCGCACTCGCCAAGGCATCGGTCGCCGGCGAGCGTTCGGCAAGATATCCGCTCACGGCCTCAAAGGCGGCGCGTGCCGTCTGTGGATCCCTAGGCATGAACAGCGGCGACTGCTGCACGCCGAGGAATTGATAGAGCGCATCAAGCCCGTGTCCCTCGATCCCCATCCAGAGATAGGACCAGTTTTCACTGTCGGGCGCGCAGCTATGCGCATAGGCCTGGGCGGTATCGAGCCAGGCGACACTCCCCGTTTCGGCGAGGAAGCGTTGTCCGCGCACCTCGATCAGCCCGCAGCCACCTGTCGTGTAGACGAAGACATGCTGATGGAACCGCTTGCGGATCGGCGGCTCCTCCCGACGGGCCGTTCGGCTTCCGGCGACCAGCGCCAGATACGGGAACGCATCGGCAAATTTCGCCGGCGTATGGAAGTGGATCTCTTCGTTTTCAGACAGCATCTACGCTTTCTGTCAGCCGATGCGAGTTTTGTCCATCATCTTGCGATGGACCACCATTCCCAGCAAGACGGTGTTGACGCTATCATGCAGCTTTATGCACGGAGTGTTGCCCATGACCGAAGCCGCGTCGACCGGCGAAGCAGCGAGTTTGACCTTCGCGCCGCTGTCCCCGGATTTTGCCCGCGATCCCTATCCGACCTATCGCGCCTTGCGCGAAATGGAGGGACTGCACTACTTCGCGGACTTCGACATTTGGCTGGCGTCGCGCTTCGAGGACGTCTCGGCAATCGTCATGGACAAGCGCATGGTGCGCTCGCTGGAGGACATCGCGACGGCGGAAGAGCTGGCGAAACTGCAACGTGCCGGCAACTGGCATGACATGCCGCACCACGAGCGCTTCGTGCAGTTCAGCCTGCTCGATAGCGACGGCGCGGTGCACGACCGGCTGCGCAAGCAGGTGTTCAAGCTGTTCACGCCGGCCATGATCGCCAAGCTTCGCGACCAGATCCAGGCCTATGTCGACCGCCTAATCGACAGCCTTGCCAATCGCGGCGAGATCGATTTCGTCGAAGACCTCGCCGCCCACGTTCCCGGCCATATCATCGGCCGCCTGCTCGGCGTTCCGGACGAAGACTGTCCCCAGCTTCGCATCTGGTCGGAGAACATCGTGCAATTCTTCGACGTCGACCGCTCCGACGCCCGCAAGAAGATCGCCGAAGACAACACGACCGAATTCTACGAATATCTGACGGCGCTGAAGGCCGAACGCGAGCGGGCGCCGAAGGATGACCTCATCTCGGTGCTGATCGAAGCGGAACGCTCCGGCGCAATGAACTTCGACGAGTTCATCTCGACCTGCATGCTGATCCTGATGGCCGGCCACGGCTCGACGATCGACGTACTCGGCAGCGGCATGCATGCGCTCCTGCGTTTCCCCGAACAGATGGCGCGGCTGCGCAACGAGCCTGGCCTGATCCAGACCGGCGTGCAGGAGATGTTCCGCTACGAGTCGCCGCTTCCATTCTTCCATCGCCATTGCGTCGAGGACGTCGAGATCTGCGGCCGGCGCTTCGAGCGGGGCACCAAGTTCGGCCTGCTCTACGGTGCTGCCAACCGCGATCCGAAGCAGTTCGAGAATGCCGATACCTTCGACATCGGCCGCACGCCCAACCGGCACCTCGCCTTCGGTGGCGGCGTGCATTTCTGCCTCGGCAACCATCTCGCGCGTCTCGACATGGATATCATCTTCAGCACGCTGCTGCGCCGCTTCCCCACCATCGACCTCGTCGACCGGGAACCGGAATACAAGTGCGGGCTCTCGGTCCGCGGCCCCAAGCGGCTGAAGATCGCCATCCGCCCGGCTTAACCCGAACCGACACCAACATTTTCAGAACCGGAGAATATCCATGCCCAAGATCGTCTTCATCGACGCGGACGGCACGACGAAGGAAGTGCAGGCGGAGGTCGGTCAATCGCTGATGTCCGCCGCCGTGCAGAACGGCATCGATGCCATCGCCGCCGAGTGCGGCGGCTCCTGCGCCTGCGGCACCTGTCACTGTTACATCGACGGAGAATGGGCCGAGCGATTGCCGGCGCCCGAATTCCAGGAGCAGGACATGATCGAGTGCGTCGTCAACCCGAACGAGAGAAGCCGCCTGAGCTGTCAGATCACGGTCTCGGCCGAGCTCGATGGCCTGGTGGTGCACCTGCCGGCCGGGCAATACTGAGCAAATCCAGGAAAAGTGTGACGCGTTCATCCGTCCGGATTTGCGTACTTCAAAACCAAGTCGACACAAAAAGGCCGGAGCGACTTTTGTAGCTCCGGCCAGCACTTACGGGGAAGTTCTGATTGGCCGAGGCGGCATGCCTCGGCCAATTTGCGTTATCCTGCAAAGAACGCGAAGCGGACGATGAAGAGTGCCGCAACGATCTGGGTGGCCGGGTGGATGACGCTCCATTTGCCGGTGCAGACCTTGAGCACGACGTAGCTGACGAAACCGAACGCAAGACCATTGGCGATCGAGTAGGTGAAGGGCATGGCGAGCGCGGTGAGCGCAGCCGGTGCCGCTTCCGTCAGGTCGTCCCACTCGACTTCGGTCAGCTCGCGCATCATCAGGCCAGCGACATAGAGCAGAGCCGGAGCCGTCGCATAGGACGGAACGGCGGCTGCCAGCGGCGAGAAGAACAGCGCTGCCAGGAACAGCACGCAGACGGTGAGCGCGGTGAGACCCGTGCGACCGCCGGCCTGAACGCCCGAGGCGCTTTCGACATAGGCAGTGGTGCTGCTGGTACCGATCAGCGAGCCAGCGACGATCGCCGTGCTGTCGGCGAGAAGGGCGCGGCCGAGACGGCTCGGCTTGCCTTCTTCGACCAGCCTGGCGCGCTTGGCGACACCGATCAGCGTGCCGGTGGCGTCGAAGACTTCGACGAGGACGAAGACGAGGATGACGTGCAGCAGGCCGCCATGCAGCGCCCCCATGATATCGAGTTGCAGGAAGGTTGGCGCGATGCTTGGCGGTACCGAGACGACCCCCTTGAACTCACTGACGCCGAGGATCATCGACAGAATCGTGACGACCAGGATGCCGATCAGGATCGAGCCGCGAACCTTCAGCGCGTCGAGCACGGCGATGACGAAGAAGCCGAGGATGGCGAGCATCGGTCCGGTCTGCTTGAGATCGCCGAGGCCGACCAGCGTTGCCGGATTGTCGACGACGATGCCGGCATTCTTCAAGGCGATGATGCCGAGGAAGAGGCCGATACCGGTGGCGATCGCGCTTCTGAGCGAATGCGGGATGCCGGCAATCAGCCAGCTACGGACACCGGTCACGGTGAGAATCAGGAAGATCACGCCCGAGATGAAGACAGCACCGAGCGCCTGTTGCCAGGTGAAGCCGAGGGCGGCAACGACGGTGAAGGCGAAGAAGGCGTTGAGACCCATGCCGGGCGCCATGCCGATCGGCCAGTTGGCGACGAGTGCCATGACGGCGGAACCGAGTGCTGCGGCAATACAGGTCGCAACGAAGACGGCATCCCTATCCATGCCCGTGCTCGACAGAATGTCGGGGTTGACGAAGATGATGTAGGACATCGTCAGGAATGTCGTGATGCCGGCGATCACCTCGGTGCGCGCGGTCGTCTGATGCTCTTTCAGCTTGAATAGTCGTTCAAACATATTTCCTCCCTTGGCGGCGTCACCACGACGCAGCCGAACGACAGAGATCGGGAAACCGTCTCCTCCAGTTCCCGGTCAGTGCATTTCGAAACGCCCGGGGGTTTCCGGGTCGATCGCTTCACGAACCGCCTCGCGGTCCGTGCCGGCCGGCGATCGTCCGCCCTCTTTCAGACGACGCGAATGCCTTTTGCACAGCCTTCGGATTGTGCGTGTTCCGGCGCCGGATCGCTAGCCGTCCATTCCCGGGCTCTAAAATGAAAGACTTTCAAATTTTTCGGAGCATTTGTCGCCGTCGAAACGGCGGTTTGCAGCGCCTCGCTACCCCGAGAGGCGATCCCGGATCCCCAGGAAAACAAGTTGAAGAGGCCTATTGACCTTCCAACGGTGGGAAGCGCCAAGTTTCTCTCACAACGAAACAAAGGAGACAAGCATGCAGACCTATAAGATCGACAACATGACCTGCGGCCACTGCGCCGGCGCCGTCCAGAAGGCGATCCTGAGCGTCGACCCGCAGGCGACGATCAAGGTCGATCTCGGCAACAGGGAGGTCAGCGTCGACACCGCTGCCGGCCCCGATGCAATCGGCGACGCTCTGAAGGCTTCCGGCTACGAGAGCCGCGCGCTCTGAACGATGCTCCGTGCGGATAACTTCCGACCAAACGTCCCGGCCATGTCGGGGCGTTTTTCTTTGGTTCGGTAGCTCGCCAAAAGCGCTTTCCTTCCAGGAGAAGAAATTTAAGGCCCTGCTCTTGACCTTCCAACGGTGGGAACCTCTACCTTCCCGTCATAGGAAGCTTTGAGACCTACCAAACGCACTGAAGTTCATCTCTCATTTCGTCGCACGGAAGTTCGGCGGCACCCTTGACCTTCCCATCGCTGGAAGGCCCAGATTGCGATAAAAGACTGTGAAAGGAGCTCGATCATGGGATCGGTGACCCCCATTAGAAATAACGACGTCGAAGCGATTTCCGCTGCCTTCAGCGCCAGCATTCCCGTCGAGGGCATGACCTGTGCCTCCTGCGTTGCGCGCGTCGAAAAGGCGATTCGCGCCGTCCCGGGTGTGACTGCGGCCTCGGTCAACCTTGCGACCGAGCGCGCCGACGTTCGCTTCGATGCCGGCACCAAATCGGCCGATATCGTCAAGGCGATCGAAAATGCCGGCTATGGCGCTGCCGAAGACACGATCGAGTTCACCATCGAAGGCATGACCTGCGCCTCCTGCGTCGCCCGCATCGAAAAGGCATTAAAGACGGTGCCGGGTGTCACTGAAGCCAACGTCAATCTGGCGACCGAGCGCGCTTCGGTCCGCGTGACGACGGGGATCGCAACGGCCGCGGCGCTCGAAGAAGCGGTTCGTGTTGCCGGCTACGCAGCCAAGCGCATCACCGGCGACGAAAGCGTCGATCGCGAAGGCGAAAAGCGCGAACAGGAGACCCGGAAGCTTGCCCGCTCGCTGTTGCTGGCAGGCGCCCTGACACTGCCGATCTTCGTGCTCGAAATGGGCTCGCACTTCGTCCCGGCCGTGCATGATTTCGTCATGACCAATATCGGCATGCAGGAAAGCTGGTACCTGCAGTTCGTGCTGACGACGCTGGTGCTCTTCGGCCCGGGCTTGCGCTTCTATCAGAAGGGTGTGCCTGCCCTCCTCCGCCTGGCTCCGGACATGAACTCGCTGGTCGCGATCGGCACGTCCGCCGCCTGGATCTATTCGGTCGTCGCAACCTTTGCGCCGGATTTCCTGCCTGACGGTACCGCCAACGTCTATTACGAGGCGGCGGCCGTCATCGTCACGCTGATCCTGCTCGGCCGTTTCCTCGAAGCGCGCGCCAAGGGCCGGACCTCCGAGGCGATCAAGCATCTGATGGGCCTGCAGGCCAAGACCGCCCGCGTCGTTCGCGACGGCGAGACGATCGAGGTCCCGCTCTCCGATGTCCACACCGGCGACACCGTACTCGTGCGCCCCGGCGACCGGGTGCCGGTGGATGGCAGCGTCATCGACGGCAACTCCTATGTCGACGAATCGATGATTACGGGCGAACCGGTTCCGGTCGAAAAGATCGCGGGCAGTGAAGTCGTCGGCGGCACCATCAACAAAACCGGCTCCTTCACCTTCCGTGCGACCAAGGTCGGCGCCGACACGGTGCTGGCGCAGATCATCAAGATGGTCGAACAGGCCCAGGGCGCCAAGCTGCCGATCCAGTCGCTGGTCGACCGTGTCACCGCCTGGTTCGTGCCCGCGGTCATCACCGTTGCGCTCGTCACCTTCGGCATCTGGCTGGTCTTCGGCCCCGATCCGGCCCTGACTTTCGCGCTGGTCAACGGCGTTGCGGTGCTGATCATCGCCTGCCCCTGCGCCATGGGCCTTGCCACTCCGACGTCGATCATGGTCGGCACCGGCCGCGCCGCCGAAATGGGCGTTCTCCTCCGCAAGGGCGAGGCACTGCAGACGCTGCGCAATGCCACCGTCATCGCCGTCGACAAGACCGGCACCTTGACCAAGGGCCGGCCGGAACTCACCGACCTCGAAACTGCCGAGGGCTTTGAACGTGACGCCGTGCTGGCACTGGTCGCCGCCGTCGAGACCCGCTCCGAGCACCCGATTGCCGAGGCGATCGTCGAGGCGGCCAAGGCAAGGGGTCTGGCAATCGCTGAGTCCGCCAGGTTCGAAGCCATTCCCGGTTTCGGCGCCAGCGCCGAGGTCGCGGGCCGCACCATCCATGTCGGCGCGGACCGGCTGATGGCGCAACTGAAGCTCGATGTCTCCGCCTTTGCCGAGCAGGCGGCCCGTCTTGGCTCGGAAGGCAAGAGCCCGCTCTATGCGGCAGTCGACGGCAAATTGGCGGCGATCATCGCCGTTGCCGACCCGATCAAGGAAACCACGCCACAGGCGATCCGCATGCTGCACGATCTCGGCCTGAAGGTCGCGATGATCACCGGCGACAACCGTCGCACGGCGGAAGCCATCGCCGCCAAGCTCGGCATCGATGAGGTCATCGCGGAAGTCCTGCCGGACGGCAAGGTCGCGGCACTCAAGACCCTGAAGGAAGGCGGACGCGCGGTTGCCTTCGTCGGCGACGGCATCAACGATGCCCCGGCGCTGGCCGAAGCCGATGTCGGGCTTGCGATCGGCACCGGCACGGATGTCGCCATCGAAAGCGCCGATCTGGTGCTGATGTCCGGCGATCTCCTGGGTGTCCCGAATGCCATCGCACTGTCCAAGGCGACAATCCGCAACATCAAGGAGAACCTCTTCTGGGCCTTCGCCTACAATGCGGTGCTGATCCCGGTTGCCGCCGGGGCGCTCTATCCGGCCTATGAGCTCCTGCTGTCGCCGATCTTCGCAGCCGGCGCCATGGCGCTCTCCAGCGTCTTCGTGCTCGGCAACGCCTTGCGCCTCAGGGCATTTCGCCCGGTGGTCGCAGCACGCGCAGCATAAAAAGACATTCTCCCCGGTCTCCTGCCGCCGCGTGGCGGGAGCCGGGGAGAGCCCCTATATTCGAAGGGCCCTATATTCGAAGGGAATGGCCGCAAGGCGGTAGCAAGGATGAAATCATGAATATCGGTGAAGCCTCACGCGCCTCTGGCGTTTCGACGAAAATGATCCGCTATTACGAGACGATCGGTCTTATTCCACCGGCCGACCGCAGCGAGGCCGGCTACCGCAACTATGGCGAAAACGACATCCATACGCTGCGCTTCATCCGCCGCTCGCGGGATCTCGGCTTCACCGTCGAGCAGATGGCCGACCTTCTGGCGCTTTGGCGCGACCGGTCGCGCGCCAGCGGCGAGGTCAAGAAGATTGCGCTCGAACATGTGGAGATCCTGGAGCGCAAGGCAGAGGAACTGAAGGCGATGAGCCGGACGCTGAAATATCTGGCCGCCCATTGCAACGGCGACGGACGCCCGGAATGTCCCATTCTCGATGACCTCGCCGACGCCGGAAATACGCCGGGCAAGGCGACGGAGCCCGCCCGCTTCGGCACGGCCGGCATCGATCCGGTTCGCAACCGGCGGCATGGATGACACGGATACATCTGGCCGGGTCTCACGCATTCGTGACGCGGCTGAGCGCCAGCAGCATTGACAGGAATCAACTGCGTTTCTACGGATCGATCATGGAAAAGGTGCGAATCATATATCTGCGTTTGCGGATTGCGCTGAAGCTGGCGATCGCTTTGTCGCTGGCCCTGCTGCCCTTTTCCACCGCTTCCGGCATGATGCATGTGGCCACGCATGGCTCGATGCAGATCGAGGCGTTCGCCAATCCGGCGCAAGTTGCCACCGAGCACTGCCCGAGCCTCGACAAGGGCAAGGTGAAGCCGAGCCAGGAAAACGGCAAGGCCGACAAGAAGGATTGCTGCAAGACCTTCTGCGCCGCCGTGGCGGTGCTTGGCGATGCTGACGAGAGCCATCCCGCCTTCCCACGCTCGGTCCGCAATTTCGGGCCGCACCCGCAGCTCACTCCGGGTGAGCTCGACGACCTTCATCGCCCCCCAAGAGCCTGACTTCGCGAATCCGTGACCGCGACTGCACGTTTCCCTTGATCCTGGCGGATTTAAGGGGCTGAACCTGCAGTAATTCAAAGTGTTACAGCGACCTTTGCGTGCCGAGCGAGGTGCACGGAGCTGTAGCGCGGTCCGCGACGAGGCCCGCCCGGTCTGCTTCCGGTCGTCGCCGATCTCTGCCCTTCACATTTCAGGTTTGACCATGAAACGTTTGTTTTCCATGGCGCTCCTGCCCATCATCCTGGGCGGATGCGCTGCCACTTTGCCTGCCGAGGTCTCAAGCCTTGGCGATCCTGCTGACAGCTCCAGCGGCATTCGAAGCACGCAGTATCGTAGCCCCATTTCGGGCTACACCCACCGCGAACCGACCGGCCCCAAGGCCTGGGGTCCGCTCAACGACGCGCAGTCGACCGCCAAGGGAGACGCGTCATGAGGCTCCGTCGTTTCAATCTCGCGGCAGCGATCGGACTGCCGCTCGTGCTTGCCGGCTGCGCCACCAATGCCGAGTATTCGGCGAAGGATGCCGGCTTTGCGACCGTGGATGCCAAGGTCTCCACAGCGGCAACCAAGAAAAGCGTCTGGATCCAGAACCGCGAGCAGGCCGACAAGGTCAATGCCGAGGTCAAGGCGCTCCTGAAGCGCAAGACGGTCGACGCCGACACCGCCGTTCAGATCGCTCTACTCAACAACAAGGGGCTGCAGGCGGCCTATGCCGACTTGGGCGATGCCTCAGCGGATGCCTGGCAGGCGACGCTCTTCCTCAACCCCACCGTCTCGATCGGTACCACCGGCATCGGCACACCGGAGCTCCAAGCCTACGAAGCTATCGAGGGTCTCGTCACCACCAACATCCTGGCACTCCTGACCCGCGACAAGAATATCGCCGTCGCCGATGCGCGCTTTCGCCAGGCACAGCTCACCGCGGCACTCAGCACCTTGCAGCTTGCCGCCGAAACGCGCCGCGCCTGGATCGAAACAGTCGCCGCATGGGAAACCGTCGGGCAACTCAGCCAAGCACAGGCTGCGGCGGACGCCTCTTCCGAACTGGCGGCGAAACTCGGCGAGACCGGCGCCATGGGCAAGGGCAATCAGGCGCGTGAGCACGTCTTCAACGCGGAACTCGCCGGCCAGGCGGCCGAAGCCCGGCTTGCGGCGCGTCTTGCCAAGGAAAACCTCACACGACTGATGGGCCTCTGGGGCGCCGACGTTGACTACCAGGTCCCGAACCGCTTGCCGAACCTGCCGAAGACGCTCGCCCGCAGGGACAGCATCGAGGCGGAAGCGCTGAAGCGCCGTGTCGACCTGCAGATCGCGCGGCTCGATCTCGAAGCCGTGGCGAAGTCCTACCAGCTGACCGAAGCGACCCGCTACGTGACCGACCTTGAATTGGTCGCCGGCGCCGAAACCGAACGGGAGCGCGAGGATCACGACACCAAGGTTGAGACAACGGGACAATTCGAGCTCGAATTCGTCATCCCGATCTTCGACACCGGAAGCGCGCGCATGCGCAAGGCGGAGCTCGCTCATATGCGGGCGGCGAACTTGCTTGCGGAAAAGGCGGTCAACATCCGCTCCGAGGCGCGCTCGGCCTATGGGGCCTATCGCTCGCGCTACGAGATTGCCCGGCACTATCGCAACAATGTCGTGCCGCTGCGAACGAAGATCGAGGAGGAAGCAACGCTCAGCTACAACGGCATGATCACCAGCACCTTCGAACTGCTTGCCGACGTCAGGGCCAAGGTCAATTCGACGGTGCTCGCCGTCAACGCGAAGCGCGATTTCTGGCTGGCCGATGCCGATCTGATGACGGCCATCCACGGCGGCGGATCAGGCGGATCGGCTGGAGCAGCAGCGGCGCCGGCAGCAGCCGAAGCCGGCGGCGCAGGACATTAAGAAGGATCGCATGATGTTCAACAGAAGGCACTTCCTCGGCGCCGGCGCGGCTCTCGTTTCGACCGCCGCCTGGGCGCAGACCTCCAACTCCGGCCTGCCGGAAGCGGCAAGCATGGACAATGCCACGACCCAGAAACCTCTCGTTCCGACGAGCGGACCCGACTATCAGCCGGTCGTCACCCTCAACGGCTGGACGCTGCCGCACCGCATGAACAACGGCGTCAAGGAGTTCCACCTCGTTGCCGAGCCGGTCGAGCGGGAAATGGCGGATGGCATGACCGCCTATCTCTGGGGCTATAACGGCCAGTCGCCGGGTCCGACGATCGAGGCGGTCGAAGGCGACCGCGTCAGGATCTTCGTCACCAACAAGCTGCCGGAGCACACCACTGTCCATTGGCACGGCATGATCCTGCCGTCGGGCATGGATGGCGTCGGCGGCCTGTCGCAGCCGCATATTCCGGCCGGCAAGACCTATGTCTACGAGTTCGACCTCGTGAAGTCCGGCACCTTCATGTACCACCCGCATGCCGACGAGATGGTCCAGATGGCCATGGGCATGATGGGCTTCTTCGTGGTGCACCCAAAGGATCCGCACTTCATGCGCGTCGACCGCGACTTCGTGTTCCTGCTCAACGCCTATGACATTGACCCCGGCACCTATGTTCCGCGCATCATGGAAATGACCGACTTCAACATGTGGTGCTGGAACAGCCGCATTTTCCCGGACATCGATCCGCTGGTCGTTTCCAAGAACGACCGGGTGCGCGTGCGGGTCGGAAACCTCACCATGACCAACCATCCGATCCACATGCACGGCTACGATTTCGAGGTGACCTGCACCGACGGCGGCTGGGTGCGGCCGGAAGCTCGCTGGCCGGAAGTGACGATCGACATTCCCGTCGGCGCCATGCGCGCCTACGAGTTCGACGCCAAGTACGAGGGCGACTGGGCGATCCACTGCCACAAGTCGCACCACACGATGAATGCGATGGGACACGACATCCCGACCTTCATCGGCGCCGACAAGAAATCCGTCGCGGCCAAGATCCGCAAGGTCAAGCCCGACTACATGCCCATGGGTACGGCCGGCATGGCCGATATGGGCGAAATGGAAATGCCGCTCCCCGACAACACGATCCCGATGATGACCGGCTGGGGTCCGCACGGCGCGCTGGAGATGGGCGGCATGTTCTCGGTGGTGAAGGTGCGCGAGGGCATCTCCGCCGGCGATTACAGCGACCCCGGCTGGTACGAAAACCCGCCGGGAACGCAGGCCTTCGAGTGGACCGGCGAACTGCCGGAAGCAACGCGGGCCAAGGATGCCAAGACCGTGATCACGCCGAAACCATGACGGAACGGCAGATCGCAACGAACTATCTCAAATCCACCAGGAAACATACGATGAAGAAGACAGCAACCGCTCTGGCATTCATTGCCGCCTCCGCCCTTTCCTCCCAGGCACTTGCCAGCGGCAGCCATGCCGGCGGCCACGGCGAGGTGTCCATCGGCGAAGCCGGCGACAAGAAAAAGGCGACCCAGACGATCCGCATCACCATGAAGGAAACCGACGACGGCAAGATGATTTTCACCCCGGCCACCATCAAGGTCCGACAGGGTCAGACGGTCCACTTCGCGATCAAGAACGCAGGCGAACTCGCTCACGAATTCGTCCTCGATGACAAGGCGACGATCCAGGAACACAAGGCCACCATGGAGAAGTTTCCCGACATGGAGCACGACGACCCGAACGCCATTCGCCTCGAGCCCGGCAAGTCCGGCGATATCTACTGGACCTTCGCCAATGACGGCACCTTCGAGTTCGCCTGCCTGGTGCCCGGCCACTACGACGCCGGCATGCACGGTCCGCTCGATGTCGTGAAGAAGTAACCAAGAGCAAAAGGAAAGGATGAAACCATGAAATCAGTAGGCACCCTCGTCGCAGCGTTCGCGCTCGCTGTCTCCGCAACGTTTGCCCTCCCCGCCCAGGCGGCGGAGTTCACCAAGGGCGTCGTCAAGAAGATCGACACCAAGACCAAGAAGGTGACGATCGACCACGAGGACCTGAAGAACCTCGACATGCCGGCCATGACCATGGTGTTCCGCGTCGGCGACGATGCCTTGCTGGCAAAACTCAAGGAAGGTGCTGCGATCGAATTCGTGGCCGACCGGGTCAACGGCAAGCTGACCGTGACCGAAATCAAGTAACTGCGACAATGAGCCCGGGTCGACTTCGCGCGGCCCGGGCGCCACAATCCTCTCATCAGGCAGAAACGGGAAAGGAGCGTCCGATGGATGTGTTACGCAGACATTTCGTGGCAGGCACGATTGCGGGCATCACCCTCTTTGCGACAGGCGCCGCGGCGGCAACCGGCACCATGGCCATCTACAAGGATCCGCAATGCGGCTGTTGCGAGCAATGGGCCGAAGCGATGGAGGCCGCCGGCTACAAGGTCGACATCCACGACGAAGCCGATATGTCGGTCATCAAGACGCGCTTCGCAGTGCCGGCCGACATGGAAGGTTGCCACACCGCCGTCATCGACGGCTATATCATCGAGGGGCACGTGCCGCTGGAAGCAGTCCGCAAGCTCCTGTCTGAGCGGCCCGATATCGCCGGGCTCGCCGTCCCCGGCATGCCCTCAGGCTCGCTCGGCATGGGCAACGACCCGCAGGCCACCTACGACGTCTATACGATTGCCAAGGCGGAGGGCGCGCAATCGACGGTCTACTATCAGGTAAGACCGGCGAAATAGGGCGTTGCCGCAGGGCGGCTGCCCAATACAGCATCCGAGGCGCTTGCGCGATGGTGGAGGCGCCTTGGACTTCAAACTGAACTCATTACTTCAATCTGAACTTCATTACATTGTACGCTTGGCCCCTCCATGGGAAATTGGGCAGTGGCAAGTGCGACTGGCCGACCGACGGGTTTCGAGCGAGGCGGAGCGGCTTCGCTGCACCGACGGGATTGCGAGCAAGACCGTTGCGAGCGCACTTGGCGTGCATGAACATAGGCCGCCGACATCAAGAAGCTCAGCGAGAACCACCAAAGGATAATTTATCAAGAACACGCGGGCGGGCTGACAGATCCGCGTTCTATGAGCTTGCAGGGCAACACCCATTGAGGTCGGTCACTTTTGTTACCCTGTAAAAGCGTGTTCAAGCGTTCCGCACCCGTCAACCCGAGGTCATAGTATGGTAGTGCAGCCGTCGTCAGTTCAGGTTTCAAGGCCATCGAAACGGTCCGGAAATCGTCGAAGCCCACAATGCTGATATCTTCTGGGATCCGCAGCCCCAGAGACAAAGCTGCGATGTAAATTTGGATCGCCATTTCGTCGTTGCCGCTCATTATCGCGGTAGGACGGTCCTTCTGCATGAGCATTTCAGTCGCTGCCGCAAAGACGTAGTTGTTTTCTGACCCGACGGGCCCTTCCATGCCAAGTTTGATAGCGAGGTCGCCCTCGGTGAGACCGAATTCCCTGGTTGTTTTGAGGAATGCTTCCAGGCGCAGTTCCGCCCCCTGAAGAATTGGATTGAGCCGGATGTAGCCGATCTTTCGATGACCCTTGTCAAGCAGATAGCGGGTAAGATCTTGCGCACCCTGGTAGTCATCAGGCTCGATCGACGGTAACAGTTCGTTCGTCTGAGACCTGCAGTTGATCATCACCGTCGGAATCTGGACATCGCCTGCCTCAGGATCCACGGTGCGACGGTACATTGTGACATAAAGGACCCCATCAATCCGATGGGACTGAAACATTTTCCAGACTTCAGCCTCTCTCTCGATAGAGCCGCCTGTATTTGCCATGAGGATGGTCTTCCCGTTGGCATTTGCCCAATCCTGTATTCCCCGCACAATGTCGACCGAATAGGGTGTGGTAGACACATAGTCTGTGATGATGCCGAAGGTGTTGGAGCGGCTCGAACGAATGAGGCGCGCCGCCATGTTCGGAATATAGCCCAGGTCCCGGATAGCCTTTTCCACACGCTCCCGGGTTTCCTCAGTCACATAAGGCTCACCGTTGATAACTCGTGAAACTGTTTTGTTGGAAACCCCGGCCGCTTTCGCGACGCTGATAATGCTGACCATGTCCCACCAATCTCCTTGCTGGGCACCGTTTTAAACCAGCGACATGACAACGTCGACATATTTTTCTGACAACGTCGACAACGCGCGTTGACAACGTCGTCATAAGGCGACTATGTTCCGACAAAGCAAGGGCACTAACACAAGCGCCCAGGCAAGCGAGGGAGGAATCGATGAAGAGACTGGTTGGTGCTAGCGCGCTCGCGCTTGTTCTCATGGCGGCCTCTGCCAAAGCCGAGACCATCAATATCTTGGTGGAAGGCGGCGGCGAGATGCTGCAGAAGGCTGTCGCCGAAAAGTTCACCGCCGAGACCGGAATAGAGGTGAACTTCACCGTCGTTCCCTACCAGGGCGTCTTTGATAAGTTCTCAGCCGAAATCGCCTCCGGCTCTTCTGCGTTCGATGTCATTACTATCGATGTCGTTTGGAATGCGAAATTCGCCAGCCACGTCGAAGACATTTCATCTCTTTTTACCGATGCAATTCGAGCGGACTTGCCGCCAGCCTTGCTGGCAGACGCGAAGGTCGGTGACAAAGTGATTGGCATGCCTGCTTGGGCAAATGCCGAGATCGTCTTCTATCGCAAAGATCTCTTCGATAAGCCGGAGGAGAAGGAAGCGTTTCAGGCGAAGTATGGCTACCCCCTCGCTCCTCCCAAGACATGGCAGCAGTGGCGTGAGATCGCGAAATTCTTCACGCGCGACACCGATGGCGATGGCAAGATTGACTTCTGGGGTACCGACACCATCGGCACCTTCTCTGAGGAGTGGATGGCCCATGTGCTGCAGGCGGGTTCACCCGGTGTGATTCTCGATAAGGATGGGCAGGTCATCATTGACAATGACGCGCATCAGAAGGCGCTCGAATTCTATATTGCGTCGCACTGCGTGGATCATTCGGTTCCAGAAAACGTCAACGAAATCGGCTGGGGCGAGGCACAGAACCTGTTCTACCAGGGCAAGACGGCCATGACGAAGTTCTGGGCACACGCCTATAAGATGACGCCTGCAGATTCAAAGGTCAGCGGCAAAGTCGGCGTCGTGCCGATGTTGGCCGGCGACGCCGGAATCGCCGCTATTCCTGGCCCTTGGTACAACGTTGTCCCCTCGACTTCCCAGCACAAGGACGCGGCGAAGAAATTCATCGCTTTCGCGATCGCCAACAATGCGTTGGGCATTGAGGCGCCGCTCGGCCTTGCCGCAACGAATTCCGCCTATCGCAGCTATTCGGGAAAATCGGGGTATGAACACTTCGCCCCACTTCTCGAGACGCTGAGCGCGCCCGCGACACAAGGCCGGCCGATCAACGAGAAATATCAGGAAATCGTCGACGAAGCTGTCTTGCCCGCTGTCCAGGAGGCACTGACTTGCAAGGCGGATGTCGCAGAAGTGCTGAAGGAAGCCAAGGAGACGATTGAGGACATCCTCAATTAATCCGACGTTTACCTCAATGTCGCGGGCGGATGAGATGCCGCCCGCAATATCATCTCTTGGAGACGGACATGTCGGGTGAAGACCGATTTGTGCTCTGCATGCTTGCGCCTGCGGTAGCGATCCTCGGATTGCTGGTCGCTTACCCGGTCGGGCTCCTGATATTCGATTCCTTTTTCAAGGTCGATACGATCACACCGAACATACGCGAGTGGGTCGGGCTGCAGAACTATGTCGACGCGTTAACGTCGAAACGCGTTGCGGAGAGCGCGCTGAGGACCGTTCAGTATTCGGTCTTTGCGTTGTTCTTTGAATTCACTTTCGGTTTCTGTGCTGCGTTATTGTTTTCGGCCATGGCTGGGGAGTCGCGTTGGCACCGTACGATCTTCGCTCTGCCGTTGATGGTCCCACCCATCGTCGCGGGCCTGCTGTGGCGGTTTCTCCTCGTCGGCAATATCGGCATCCTCAACTACGGGCTCGTTCGCTTGGGTCTGATCGACGATCCCAATGAAATTGCCTGGCTCTCCAGCGAGGACATTGTCATCTATTCTGTCTCCTTTGCCGACATCTGGTTGACGACCTCCTTTGTCGCTCTTGTGTCCTATGCCGGGTTGACGAATATCCCAAAGGACCTGCTGGAAGCAGCCCGGATCGACGGGGCGAATGCGCTCAAGCGCTTCTGGCACGTAACCCTGCCGCTCATGCGGCCGGTGATCGCAGTCGTCGTCATCGTACGCGGCGTGGACGCCGCCAAGACTTTCGACCTGATCTGGATACAGACCCAAGGTGGTCCCCGCCATGCCTCGGAAGTGTTCTCGATGAACATCTACCAACGCATGGTTCGTTTCGGCGACCTCGGGGAAGCATCCGCATCCGGTGCCCTCTTCCTTATCGTCATGATGCTCTTGGCTGCCCTCGCCTATTGGAAGATCTGGAGGCCGGTCCATGCATAAGGCTCGCCACCTCAATGTCAGTGGGATATTGATAAACGGGGCGGCTCTCGTGCTCGTGTTGTCGTACGCGCTGCCCTACATGTATCTGCTCATGACCTCCATCAAGCCGGCGGCCGATGTCCAGCAGATCCCGCCGAGCTTCTTTCCGGCCGTTCTATCGTTCGAAAATTTTCGCGAAGTCCTGCGATCGTCGACGCTACCGAAAGCCTTCGTCAACTCTCTCACTGTGGCGGTGCTGACAACCGCGCTTTCGCTGGCAGTGGCCGTTCCCGCTGCCTACGTCGCCACACAGTACCGGCGCAGGATCACGACCCTCTTCCTGCTCTTTGCGCTGGTCACGCGCATGGTGCCGTCGGTGTCCTTGGGTGTGCCACTGTTCCAGCTTTTGAAGTCTCTGGGCTTACTCGATACGGTCCCGGGCCTTGTTCTCGCCCACACCTCGGCCGCCGTGCCGCTGGCGCTATTGCTCATGTCCGCCTTCTTCGAAGGCATGCCGAGGGAGCTCGAAGAAGCAGCTCGCATGGATGGCTGCACGCGTTTCCAGGCCTTTCGGAAGATCGTCCTTCCGGTCATGACGGGTGGGATCGCAGTCACCGCGCTCTTCACCTTCATCACGAGCTGGAACGAGTTCCTCTACGCGTTGCTGCTGACATCAGAGGCTACGAAAACAGCACCAATCGTCATCGCCGAATACAACTCGGTCTACGGGCTTGCCTGGGGCGCGATGACCGCGGCCGCGGTGCTCTACTCGCTTCCGGTCATCGTCGTAACGCTAGCACTTCAAAAGCAGATCGTCGGCGGCCTGACATTCGGCGCTGTAAAGGGATGAGGGAGACAGAAGCATGGCCGGCATAGAGCTGCGCAATATCAACAAGGTCTACGGCAACCGCTTTCACGCCCTTCACGACCTCAACTTCGATATCAGAGACGGCGAGTTCATGGTGTTTGTGGGCCCGTCGGGGTGTGGGAAGTCGACCGCGCTGCGTATGATCGCCGGCCTGGAGAGTATTTCCAGCGGCGAACTCAGGATCGGCGACAGGGTTGTCAACCATATCGATCCCAAGGATCGCGACATCGCAATGGTGTTCCAGTCCTACGCGCTTTATCCCCATAAGACGGTCCGCGAAAACATAGCCTTTCCTCTGCAGATGGCGAGACTGCCGACGACCGAAATCGACAGTCGCGTTAACGAGGCTGCACGCATTCTCGAGCTGACTGCTTTACTGGACCGCAAACCGGCGCTCCTTTCGGGCGGCCAGCGCCAGCGGGTCGCCATGGGACGGGCGATCGTTCGCAAGCCGGCAGCATTTCTGATGGACGAACCGCTTTCCAATCTCGATGCCAAGCTGCGCGTGCAGATGCGCGGCGAGATCGCCAGCCTGCAACGAAAACTGAATGTCACTACGATTTATGTGACCCACGATCAGGTCGAGGCGATGACGATGGGCGACCGCGTAGCTGTCATGAAAGGCGGCGTGCTCCAGCAAGTCGACACACCGCAAAACCTTTACAATCGCCCAGAAAATGTCTTTGTCGCCGCCTTTATCGGATCGCCCTCGATGAACTTGTACGAGGCCGTTCTGAATGGAAGGACGCTGACTCTGGGCAGCAATAGTTTCGAAATCCCAGACCGGGTTTTCGAATACCGCCCCTCCCTCAACGGTGCGTCTAACCGTCAGGTCATTGTTGGTTTCCGGCCCGAGCACATGAACGACGCTGCGATCCGACCTTCTTCGGCCGAGATCTCGGCCCCGGTCACTCTTGTCGAGGCGCTAGGCTCTGAATCCCTGGTGCATCTGAATATCGACGCAGCGTGGGTGGATGCTGGCGACCCGGATGCCGTCGCCGACATCGGCGACGAAAGAGCTGCTGTAGCCCGCTTTTCTCCGAAGAGCACAGTACGCGCAGGTGATATCGCGCGCATCGCCGTCGATGCCGAAGAACTTCACTTCTTTGAACCGGACACCCGCACCAGCATCTGGTGACGCGGAGAAAACCAAGAGTGACTAGCCCGGCTGTCAACACCAATCGCCTGCAACGATTGCGAGCAACAAGCCAATCGAAAACGCGCTGTGGAGCAAGAGATGTCCGCGCAGACATTAAAAATGGTTAGCGAAAACTGTTACGATGTAACGAAGTATCCCGTCGGTAATCCCCATGAGGATATCGGAGCGGTCATCAATAGTATCATTGAGGATATTAAAAGCAGGCAACCGGTTTCCGATCTAAATGATGGCGGAAAACCTGGGGCAGTGATCTATATACCGCCAGGCGATTATCGTCTTGTCACTCAAGTCGTTATAGACGTGAGTTATTTGAAAATCGTGGGCTCTGGACATGGTTTTACGTCTTCGAGCATCCGCTTCAACATACCCGCAAACGAACTGGCGCACTGGCACGAAGTGTGGCCGGGCGGAAGTCGCATACTCGTGGACACTTCTCCAGAGGCCGCCGACGGCGAGGCTGCTGGAGCCGCGTTTTATGTTAAGCGCACCGGAAATCCTCGTATAAGCTCTGTGGAGTTTGCCGATTTTTGCATCGATGGCCTGCACTTCGTTGACGATAGCTCGGGGAAAAATGATGCAGAAAATACATACAAGAATGGCAAAACGGGAATCTATGTAGGCAGCCCGAATGACTCATTCCGAATAACGGGGATGGGTCTCATCTATCTGGAGCATGGAGTTACTGTTCATGATGCAGATGCGCTCGCGATAGATAACAATTTCATCGCAGAGTGCGGCAACTGCATCGAATTGAAAGGTATGGGACAGGCCTCAAGGATAGCGAATAACTTTGTCGGGGCCGGATATAATGGACATTCCATTTACGCTGAAAACTATGGGGGCATTCTAGTATCCTCAAACAACGTATTCCCTCGGGGAGCTAGCAGTGTCTATTTTTCCGGCGTGGTGCGTTCCTCGATCACAGGAAATAGATTTCATTCCTTTTATCCCGGCATGTTGGTTTTTGCCGCCAATTGTTGCGAGAACTTGGTCTCCTCAAATCACTTCTTGCGAGACCGCGAGCCATGGGCGCCCATGCAGAAGTACGATAACGGATTGGATGATCTGTTCGGGCTTTTGCGGATCGACGGCAGCAACAATTCAATCATCGCCAACCACATTTCGCAAACAATAGATACACAATATATCAAGCCAGCCTCAGCAAAGCCTGTGATAATTAATGTAGTTTCCGGTAACGGCAATTACATAGCCAATAATCACATTGTGGCCACAACCGAAATATCACAAATCAACGACGCACCAAACAGCGCCTGTTTTTCAACACAAGTGGGCGCGTTGCTTTCAACTGATAACTTGAAGGCGCTCGAAGTAACGGCAGTACGGGTGCAAAAAGAGGCGGCCCGGAATACTGTCCTAGATTCAGGCAATGACGAACAGGTTGAGATGGACAGAACGCTGAATGCATTCAGGGGCACTCCAGTTCCTGGGCAATAGTGGCCCGCGCGGCACTGGCCCGAACGTGGGCTTTCGAACAGCTAAACCTCCTCCTGGAAGTAACCGAGGTCGGTTTCAGGCCGGCCCCTTTCTCTAAATTGCGTGTCGATATATGGCTAAAGAGACTGTTTTCTTCGCCTCAGGCGAACGTCTGGAATTCTGGGCCTCCGGACCCGGTGCCGTTACAATCTCGCAGGATGACCAGATTCTGTGGCAAGCGTCAGCTCTTGAATCTCACCCAGCCTATTATTCCTATCACCATCGGGAAGCTGGCACGGTCATCGTCGAATGGGACAGACCAGAGTCGTTCCTCTGGGCCTATTCCTACGACCCGGCGAAGGTCGCTGAGGAAGGCATAAGGCTCTGGGAGTTCAGCGCTGACAAAATATCGCTCCGCGTCGGCAAAGATATCGACACGTGGCTGGAGAGCGATCCCGATCGCCCGCAAATCCATTTTTCTCCCTGCCGACATTGGATGAATGACCCCGTTGGTCTCTGCAAAGTCGGCGAGCTATGGCACCTGTTTTATCAATTCCATCCCATCGGCAGCGACTGGGGACCGATGCATTGGGGACATGCGACCAGCCACGACCTGATCAATTGGCTCCACATGCCGGTCTTTCTGCATCCAGAACAGAACTTATGGCGCCTCGGAGCCACCGGAGGCGCCTTCTCCGGCAACGCATTTCGCGATCGAGATGGAACCTTGATGTTCTTCTACACGGAGCGCCTTCCCGCCTATGACCTCTTCAAAGGCTATCGGGAAGTTCAGAAAATCGCTCGCCCAGATCGTCGGATCATCAAAGCAGAAAGCATCGTGACAGTCCTGGAGGAGCGTCCCAAGGCAGTGGAGCACGATTTTCGCGATCCCAAAGTTTGGTGGGATGAAGTCAACGGCGCCTATCGTATGGTACTCGGCGCCTCCATACACGGCGACCCGGCGGTTCTGCTTTATGGATCCGATAACTTGGTCGACTGGAGCTATTTGGGACCGCTTTTCCGCGCACCTCCATCTTTCCGTCTCGAGGGAGCAAGGGCAGTCGAATGCCCGGACTTCTTCACCGTCGGTGGCAAATGGGTACTGATTATGGGTTTTGTGGGCCATCGCGATCCTGAAAGCGGCCGGCACAACCTCCTTTACGGGCTTGTTGGAGATTTTTTCGACGATCGCTTTGTTCCTCACTCGGACACGCTTCAACTCCTCGACTTCGGGACGGACTTCTATGCAATGCAAAGCTTCTCGGCATCTGGTAGGCAGATAGCACTCGCGTGGCTGTTCAACTGGGAGTTCCGAAAACCAGATGGGTCACCCTATTCGGGGGAGATGTCCGTCCCTCGGGAGCTGTACTTAGATGAACTTAACCGCATATGTATGAGGCCCGCCTCTGAGTTTGATGGCAAAGTTGACCGCATCGCTGTACAGCCCATTGAGCCGTTGCTTTTCCCCTTGCCCGATGCGCCGATCGAGGTTCGCCTTGACGGCCCTCTGGAGGGCACCTCAATTTCGGCTACTCAACAAGGTCGGCCTTCTTTCACAATTTGTGTGAAAGATGGAACCATATCTGTGAGCCTGCCCCAGGATGACGGTTCGATCCGATACGAGGGCACATTGCCTCAGGCGTCGGATTTGCGCGTCATCTACGACAGAGGGATTGTGGAGATTTTCGCAGACCACGGAGTGATCTGTGGCACGCGGCGCAGCTATTTGGATTCACAACCTGATAGGCTGGCTATCCGGTCAGGATCATGCGTTAGTGTATGCCGCCTAGCCTCAACCTAGTGCTGGCCCGAAACGCTTTGAAGCAAAGCTGGCGGCAAACTACAGGGCACCCAGCCCACACGGGGGAAGTGATTTCGATCAAAGCAATTCGAGGCGCAGAGATATTTGAGCTCAATCCAGCCCGAGGAAATCGGGCCGCCACCGGCTCGTAGCAGCAACAGGCAGCTGCGACTCGTTTGAGCAAAACCAGTGGCAGCCGGGGCGTCTCATGCCCAGTGCGAGGGTTGGGCGGGCATGCGGCTGGCTTTACATTTCTTTACATTCGCGCGGAACGCTCGAAACGTTCGCCCGCTAGATTTCCCTCACCGCAGCAACTGCTGCGGACTGAAAGGAGACTGGCAATGGAAAATGAGGACAAGACGCTGGCGACCCCGGCCGCGGGTGGACCCGCCCCGAAGCAATGGGGGCGACGCCTCCTGATCGGCGGCCTCGCAGCCGCCGCGGTTATCGGCGGGATCGGTTTTGCGGCCGCGCGCAGCGATTTCGGCTTCAGAATGGGCGGCCACATGATGCACGCATACATGGGAGGCGGCGGCTTTATGGAACACCGGATCGGTTCCGTGCTCGATGAACTTGATGCCACATCCGAGCAGGAAGACAAGCTTTGGAACATCATCGACACGGCGCGCGCTGAGATACGCCCGACTTTCCGAGACTTCCGCGAGACGCGTGACCAGGTTATCGAACTTCTCGGATCGCCGACGATCGACCGCACCGCGGCTGAAAAACTGCGCAGTGAGCGCATAGCAGCCATCGACGCGGCCTCGCGCAAGATGACGACCGCGCTCATCGACGCCGCGGAAGTGCTGACACCTGAACAGCGCGCCAAGCTCGCCGAGCATTTGAAGGAGCGCGGAGGCCACGGTCGGTGGTAAGACCGGCTCGGCTGCTGCATCTTTCCTTGGAGCTGATTTAGGGACAAGAACATGCAGCGATTTGAAGTGTTACGGCGTCTCCGCGCCTCTCATGAGGCGCGCGCCTGAAGGCTACGAACGGAGCGAGAAGAGATGGTGGAACGGGTCCTGATCGTTGACGACGATACGCGCCTTTCCGCCATGCTCGCCGACTATCTTTCCGGAAACGGCTATACCGTGCACACGGTGGCGACCGCCACGGCTGCCCTTGCCGACCTCGCCCGCTGTGCACCGGACGTCGTCATTCTCGATGTCATGCTGCCGGACCTTGACGGCTTCGAGGCCTGTCGGCGCATTCGTTCGGTCTCTGACGTGCCTATCCTGATGCTCACCGCCAAAGGCGAAGAGACAGACCGTATCGTTGGGCTGGAGCTCGGCGCCGATGATTATCTGCCCAAGCCCTTCAACCCGCGCGAATTGCTGGCGCGGCTGAAGGCGATCCTGCGTCGCCGCCACGGTCGTGCAGCCACTTCGCGGGCCTTTCGCTTCGGACGGCTGGAGATCGATCCGGGGTCCCGCTCGGTCAGGGTCAATGGCCGCGAATGTACGTTGACCAGCTACCAGTTCGACTTGCTCGTGGCGCTTGCCGAGAATGCCGGCCGCATTCTGTCGCGCGAGCAATTGATGGACATGGTCAAAGGCGAGGAGCTCGATGCATTCGACCGCTCGATCGACGTCCATGTGTCGCGCATCAGGGCGGCCATCGAGACCGATCACAAGCATCCAAGGCGCATCATCACGGTGCGCGGCGCCGGTTATGTTTTCGCCCGCTTCCAGGACGATGAGAGATAGGCGATGCGCAGCCGGCTGTTCCTGAAGATCTACCTGACACTGCTGGCGAGCCTTGCGGCGGTCGCCATCGCCAGTGCCGCGTTCGTGTGGCTGGGGCAGGACGAGGATGACTCCAGTTGGCAGAGCCAGCGCGCCCGTTTCGTCGCGACGCTTATCCCGCCCGACATGGACCGGCAGTCGGTCGAGGAGACGCTGGAGCGTTTTTCAAAGGGCTTAGGCGCCGACATCGCCGTCTATGATCCGCAAGGCAAGCTGATCGCTAATGCCGGCCGGCCGCTACCACCTGGCGCGGTAAACGGATCGTGGCCTCATGGCAGGGGCCGGTTCCATACCATGGTGACCGCGTTGCCCGACGGACGCACGGTGGCCGTGCGCATGGCGCCGCCTTTCCGCCCGTCCGGCCGCAATCCGCTCGCCTATCTGGCCTTGATTGCCGGCGTCATCGGGCTTGCAGCCTATCCGGTCGTGCGCCACCTGACCCGTCGGCTGGAGCGGCTGCGCGCAGGCGTGGATGCCTGGGGCACCGGCGATTTCGTGGCGCGCGTGCCCGACGATGGCAGCGACGAGGTTGCGGCGGTGGCGAAGAGCTTCAACAAGGCCGCCGATCATGTCGAGCGGCTGATCAAGTCACACCGCGCACTTCTCGCCAATGCCAGCCACGAACTGCGCTCACCGCTCGCGCGCCTGCGGATGGCGATCGACCTCTATGAACAGGCCCCGGACGACAACCGCAAGGAGGAGATCGTCCGCAACCTTGCAGAGCTCGACACCCTGGTCGAGGAGATCCTGCTGGCAAGCCGGCTTGACCACATAGAGAGGCTCGACGCGCTCGAACCCATCGATCTTCTGGCGTTGGTCTCGGAAGAAGGCGCGCGCAACGGCGTCGACGTCACCGGCGCCGCCGCGATCGTCAGAGGCGATGCGCGCTTACTCGGCAGGCTCGTGCGCAATCTCATGCAGAACGCGCTGCGCCACGGTCGTCCTCCTGTCACGGCCACCGTTTCGCGGGCAGGCGGCACGGTTGAACTCAGGGTTCGCGATCACGGCCCGGGCGTGCCGGAGAACGAGAGCACTCGTGTTTTCGAGCCCTTCTACCGCCCCTCGGGACGCGGCGAGGCCTCAGGCGGCTGGGGATTGGGGCTGGCCTTGGTGCGCCAGATCGCCGAGCGCCACGGCGGCGCGGTCCGCTATCAGGCTCCGTCGGACGGGGGCGCCTGCTTCGTCGTATCGCTTCCGGCGCATCAATAACTTAAACGGGACGCCAGATGCCATTCTCGTCGCGCTGAAGCATCGGCGTGTGGAACACTCCGACAACACGCTGAAGCCAATGGGGTGCAAGCTCGGCGAGCGGTTGGCGCCAGCGCTCGGTCTGCAGCATGGCAGCGCCGATCGCAACCGGTGCGATACCGCAGGCGTCCATCAGCGTGAGTCCTGCAACGATCGACGTGCCGCTGGAGATTACATCGTCGATCAGCGCCACGCGTTTCCCCTTCAGCAGCGGCAGCATGCGCGGATCGACATAGAGCCGCTTCTTCTGGTCGGGCGTGGTGATCGAAGACAGCGGCACCGACAGGTCATCCACGTACCAGAACTTCCGGGACGTCCCGAGCGGCACGTAGCGGCTATGGCCGAGCTTGCGTGCAACGGCGGAGGCAAGCGTCAGACCGAGCGTCGGCAGGCCGGCAACGACGTCAGGCTCGAAGGCGGTAAGCTTCGCCGCGAGTTCCGTTGCCAGAGCATCCTCGACGGCAAAACTGGCCTGATTGACGATCAGCGAAGCGAGCGCGTGCTTGCCGTCGCCGAGCGGCCGGATCGGCAACAGGATTTGGCTGTTATCACCAAGTGTCGCCGGGAAGAAATCCCGATATCCCGCCTGAATGTCGAAGCTTTTCGGCGGATAGATATCCTGCCAGAAGTCGTGGGGCTGCATCGGTTTCGTCCTCGTCTGCATGCTTTCGCCCGGAATGAAGGCGATCAAAAAGGCCCGGCTTGCTGTTCTGGTCCCGGCGGTTTTCGTCTATACCGTTTGCGACTTCGATCAAACCGAAAGGGCACCGCAGGCCGAGCAAAGCGTGCGGAATTCACAAGCCCCTTCACCGGATGAAACATGGGAATGCCTGCCGATGCGCCTGCCAGACGGAATAGCCGACGACCTCACCTTCCTCACCGACCTCCGTCGCGATCTGCATGCTCATCCGGAATTGGGTTTCGAGGAGGTGCGCACCAGCGACCTCGTTGCCAAATGGCTTGAAGAGGCAGGCTTAAGGGTTCACCGGGGCCTGGGGAAAACCGGCGTCATCGGCACGCTGCAGGTGGGCAATGGAACGCGGTCGATCGGCCTTCGCGCCGACATGGACGCGCTTGCCATGCCGGAGATCGCCGATCGCCCCTACAAATCCCGGGAGCCCGGCAAGATGCATGCCTGCGGCCATGACGGCCACACGGCGATGCTGCTTGGCGCTGCCCGCCATCTCGCGAAGACCCGCAATTTCTCCGGCACCGTGCACTTTATCTTCCAGCCGGCCGAAGAGGGGCGAGGCGGCGCGAAGCGCATGGTCGAGGATGGACTCTTCGAGCTCTTCCCCTGCGATGCCGTTTACGGCCTGCACAATATGCCCGGCCTCGATCCGGATGAAATGGCCGTCGTCGCGGGCCCCCAGCTTGCCTCATCGGATAGCTGGCGGCTCACCTTCCGCGGCGTCGGCACCCACGGCGCCAAGCCGCATCTCGGTCGCGATCCGGTAACGGCATCAGGCACCTTCCTCGCCTCGCTGCAATCGATCGTCGGCCGTGTCGTCGATCCGCTGCAGCCGGCCGTCGTCAGCGCCTGTTCCGTGCGCGCCGGCGACCCGAAGGCGCTGAACGTCATTCCCGATGTGGTGGAGATCGGCGGTACCGCGCGTGCCTACACGCCCGAAGTCCGCGACCAGCTCGAAACGGAGATCGGCCGGCTCGCACGCGGCACGGCCGAAATGTACGGGATTTCCGTCGACTATGAATTCGAGCGCCGCATTCCGCCTGTCGTCAACGACGCCGATGCCAGTGCGCGGGCGTTGAAGGCGGCCCAGACGATCTTCGGTGCGAAGACCCGCACGGCGTTCCCGCCCTCGACGGCAGGCGACGACTTCGCCTTCTTCGGGCTCGAAGCGCCCGGCTGCTACGTCTGGCTCGGCAACGGGCCCGCCGTCGATGGCGCGCTCCACCACAACACTGCCTATGATTTCAACGATGCGGCGATCGGGCCGGGCGTTGCCTTCTGGTCGACGCTGGTCGAGCAGGAACTCGCACCGGCCGGATAGCGCGTACCAGGCGAAGAGACGGAAGGCCGTCCGGAAGCGCCCGATCCCAGACGCTTAGATCGTTTTCCTGAAGCGTGAGGCGATCTGCTGCTGCGGATTTGCTCCCCGCTTTCACGAGCCGCCCTGGCGGGCAGCTCATGCAGTTCACGCTTCAAGCACTTCCAGAACAGGGCTTTCCATCAGCTTGCCGGTGACGACATCGGCGATGCCGCGGTCGGTCTGGTGCGGTCCTGCGTTGCAAGCGAGCGTCGCACCGAAGCAGGCCTTGAAGACCAGATAAGGCGGTTGCCAGTCGACGATGCGGCCGACGGCCTCCCGGAGTTCGGCAAAGCTTGCGGCGACCTCTTCCAGTGGATCCTCCGAAACCAGTCCGGCGAGCGGCAACGGCAGGAGCGCGTCGACCTTGCCGCCGGACGCCGCGGCCATGCCGCCGCCGGCAGCGATCACCGCGTTGGCGGCGACCGCCATATCCTCGGCATTGCCACCGAAGACGGTGAGGTTATGGCTGTCATGCGAGACGGTGGTCGCAAAGGCGCCGCGCCAGTGGCCCCAGCCTGACAGGAGACCGACCCGCGGCCGGCTGTCGGCGCGCCCGTGCCGATGCGCCACCGCGATCATGGTCGTACCTTCGGGCGGAACGACGAAGCCGTCCTCGACTTCGGCAATGGCTTCGGCCCACTGGGTAAAGCGCGGGCGATCGATGATCGCGACGCGCACTTTCACGCCATCCGCGCCAATGCGGAAATCGTTCTCCGAAAGCGGGGCGATCTTCATCGTGCCGTGCAGCCTATCGGCAGCGAGACCGATCAACGGCTCGATCATCCGGCCGGCACTGGCAATCGTTTTGCCGCTTGCGACGACCGTGCGTGCACGAAATTCGACGAGATCGTCGAAGAGCACGATATCCGCCCGACGCCCTGGCGCGATCACACCGAGGTCGTTTCGGCCCAGCCGAACCGCCCCATTCAGCGTCGCCGCCCGAAGCGCCCATTCAGCGGGCAGCCCATAGCGGACCAGCCGGCGAACGACGTCGTCGAGGCCGCCGGCCTCGGCGAGATCGTCGGGGAAAACGTCGTCGGTGCAGAGCGTCACCGTTTGGGGAAGATGGCCCAAGCCGTTGAGCGTCTTGACGAATTCCGGCAGCAAGTGATCGTGCGAGCCGCGCAATTCGATCGACAGACCTGCCCTGAGCTTTTCCATCAGATCATCGCCCGAAACGAGCTCATGGTCAGAGCTGACGCCTGCCGTGACGAAAGCCTGCAAATCGGCGCCCTCAAGGCCGCGCGCATGACCGTTGACCGGCTTGCGGGCTGCGAGCCCCGCCTGGACGATCGCGCTGATCCGCGCCTCGCCGTCGATGACGCCGCGCATGTTCATCATCTCGGCGATGCCGCCGATTTCCGGCCAGCTCAGGATGTCGGCGATCACGCCGGCATCGAAATCGGCGCCGGCCCGTTCCAGCCCGGGTGCAGACGGCACGCTGGAGGGCGCCAGCAAGACCGTGCGCAGTGGCAGCCCGGCAATGGCATCCGCGGCCCAGCGCACGCCGGCGACGCCGTTGACATTGCCGAACTCGTGCGGATCCCAGACGACGGTCGTGACGCCACGCGGCAGCACCGCGTTGGCGTAATTCGCCGGCGTCACCATCGAGCTTTCGACATGCATATGCGTATCGATCAGGCCCGGGGAAACGAAGGCGCCGCTCGCGTCGATGACGGTCGCCGCATCGCCGCGCGCCCCGGGCTCATGGACGCTCGCAATCAACGCTCCGACAATGCCGATATCGGCCGGCCGAAGCTCGCCCGTCACCACGTCCACCAGCGTCCCGCCCTGTATCAGGACCTCAAACGGTTCGTCGCCGCGCGCTGCTGCCACGGCTCGAGTGCGGAGCGCTGCATCCATCAGGACTTGAGGCTGCTGTGCGGCACTCATTGCTGCGCCTCCTTCATCAGGGCGCCGAGGATCTGTGCTCGGGTCGTTTCCACATGAGCATCGACCGCGTATTCAGCATTGAAGGTCCCATGGCTTTCGCGCGTTTCGACGACGGTGCGCCCGCGCGTGAGCGAGCCGCCGAGCTCGACATCGATACGCGCACTTCGGAAGGAGACAGCCCCCGGATTGACGAAGGCGACGGCGGCGCAAGGGTCATAGATCGCCATGCCCGGCCGGCCGCGGCTGGTGCCGATCGAGATGTATCCGGCAAGCAGATCGGCGATCAGCGCCGCATTGGCGCCGCCGGCCGAACGGATCGGTGCCACGTCGGCCGGGTAGGCGAAGACCTTGCGGCAAAGATCGAGATCGACCATGCGCAGCGGCAAGCCGTGCGCGATTACGATGGCCAGTGCCTCCGGATCGGCGAAGGCGTTGAATTCGGCGGAAGCCGTATGGTTGCCGCTCGTGACACCGCCGCCCATCCAGGTGAGATCGGTGATGCGCGCGGCAAGGTCCGGGCGGGCAAGGCAGAGTGCGGCGAGATTGGTGAGTGGCCCGAGCGCAAGCACCCGCCTCGGCCCAGCCTGCTCCAGCCAGGCGCAAAGCGCTGCGAAGGCGTCGCTCGATGGCAGCACATCGGCTTGCGGCAGCGTCAGCCCGGCGGTTGGCATGCCGGCTTCGCCGAGGATGCGCTCAGCGGTTTCGAGCTTGCCGAGCACCGGCAGGGCGCGCCCTTCATGGATGGGGAAGCTCCAGCCGAAGGCGAGGGTCGCGCTCGCAGCATTGCGCTTCACCTGATCCAGCGGCGTATTGCCGAAGACGAGCGACACGCCATCGATCTCTTCACCGGCATGGAGGACGACAAGCACTGCGGCAATGTCGTCGAAGCCCATGTCCGTATCGATCCAGACACCCATGGACGTCAACCGAACTTCTTGAGGCGGGCGGCCTTGTCGACCGGCAGGTCGAAGGCGATGGCAGTGCCGGTTTCACGCGCTGCGAGCGCGGCATCCTCTTCCGCTTTGATGGCGCCGAGCGGCGTATCGAGCAGATATTCGCGCGTGCTGCCGGAGAAAGAGGCTCCGCGCACGGTGCCCTGGAAAGGACCTGAGCCCAGGGTCACCATGCGCGGACGCCACGCAAGCCCTGCCGTGTCAGGCGGCAGGGATCCGGAAAGTTCGAGTGGGCCGTTGCCGGCCTTGAGCTTGCCGCCCTCTACGGCAAAGATGTTTTCGAAACCGACGAAATCGGCGACGAAACGCGAGGTCGGGCGGTTGTAGATGTCCTCGGGCGTGCCGATCTGCTCGATCGCGCCGTTCAGCATGACGACGATGCGGTCCGCCAGCGACAGGGCCTCGCCCTGGTCATGGGTGACGAAGATCATCGTGACGCCGGTTTCCTTTTGCACACGCTGCAGTTCCGTACGCATTTCGAGGCGAAGGCGGGCATCGAGGTTCGACAGCGGCTCGTCGAGCAAGAGCACCTTCGGCTCCATCACCATCGAGCGCGCCAGCGCGACGCGCTGCTGCTGGCCGCCGGAAAGTTCGCCCGGTTTGCGGGCGGAGAATTTCGAAAGGCCGACCGATTTCAGCCCGGTCGTCACCTTGCTCTCGATCTCGTTCGCCGGCAGCTTCTTCAGCCGCAGGCCGAAGGCGACGTTCTCGAACACGGTCAGGTGCGGGAACAGCGCATAGGACTGGAAGACGAGGCCCACCGAGCGCTTGTTCGCGGAAACGCGGGTGATATCGGCGCCGTCGAGCCTGATCGCACCGGAGGCCGGCGAGAGAAGGCCTGCGATCGAGCGCATCGTCGTGGTCTTGCCGCAGCCCGAGGGGCCCAGGAATGCCACCAGCTCGCCCTTGCGGATCGAAAGGTCGAGATCCTTCACCGCAACGGTGTCGCCGTAGGCGAGCGTCAGTTTTTCAAGGCTGAGGAAGGCGGCGTCAGACATAGCGAGAGAATCCCAGGAAGCGTTCGGCAAGGAAGACGATGCCAATGGACATGAAGGCGAGCAGTGCGGAGAGGGCTGCGACCGACGGATCGTAGGTGATCTCCATATAGGAGAGCATGTCGATCGGCAGCGTGCGCACGCCCGGGCCGGAGAGGAAGAGCGACACCGGCACCTGGTTGAAGCTCGTGACGAAGCCGAGGATGAAGGCGGCGAGAATGCCGCTGCGGATATTCGGCATTACCACCCGGAAAAAGGCGCCCGCGCGAGAAGAGCCGAGCAGCACCGCCGCCTCCTCGATATCGGAGCGCAGGTTGTTGAGGCTCGCAGAGACGACACGCACAGCATAGGGCAGAACCAGCGCCGTGTGCGCCAGGAACAGCACGAGCGTGATGTTGAAGCCGAAGGGCACGACGATATAGCGCAGGAGCGCCAGGCCGACGATGATGCCGGGCACGATGATCGGCAGCGAGACGATGGTTCTGACCGTTTCGCCAAAGGGCAGCTTGTAGCGCGAAAGCGCGTAGGACGCGGGTACCCCGAGGACGAGGGCTGCGGCTGTGCCGCCGATCGCAAGCAGCATCGAGATCGCGAAGCTCTCGCGGAAGCTCTCGACCGTGAAGACCTTCGCGACCCATTGCAGCGAGAAGCCCTGCGGCGGGAAAGCGAGCGTCTCGCCGCCGGAAAGCGAGGCGGCAACGATGATGAAGAACGGCCCGATCAGGAAGCCGATCACCAGGAAGAGAACGAGAGGCGTAAAGACGCGCGGTTTCATCGCTTGTTCCTCGCGGTGGCAAGCCGTTTCAGGAGAAGATTGGCGGCAAAGCTCATGACGATCAGGATGAAGGCGATGACGCTTGCCGAGACGAAGTCATTGGCGACGGTGACGCGCTGATAGAGCAGCGTTTCGAGCATCAGCACCTTGGAGCCGCCGAGGATCGCCGGCGTGATGTAGGCGGTAAGCGAGCCGGTGAAGACGAGCGTGCCGCCGATCACGAGGCCTTCCTTGGTCAGCGGCAGGATCACCTTGAAGAACACCTGGAACCAGTTGGCGCCGAGAACACGGGCCGCCGGGATTGCATCCTTCGGCATGTTTTCGAGCGCGCTGATCAGCGACAGGATCATCAGCGGCAGGAAGAGCTGCAAGAGGCCGATGAACACGGCGGTCTCTGTAAAGAGGAAACGGATCGGCTCGTCCGAGAGACCGACGAGCTGGAGCGCCTGGTTGACGATGCCGGTGCGGCCGAGGATGACGATCCAGGCATAGGTACGGGCGACCGACGAGATCATCAGCGGCAGCACGACGAGGCCGATCATCTGTCCCTTGCTGCGCGGCGTCAGATTGACGATCGCAAAGGCCGCAGCATAGCCGATGACGGCCGAAACGGCGGTGACCACCAGGCCGAGGCGGAAGGTGCGCAGGAAGACTGTGCGGTTCAATGGATCGGAGAAGAAGTTCGTATAGGCGACAAGCGACCAGCTATCGGCATTGCGAAAGCCTTCCGCCAGCAGGATCACCACCGGTGCGAGAAAGACGATCGCCGCAAAGACCGCCGCCGGCAGAGCGAGCGCCAGGGCTTCGGCGCGGTTCTGGAACATCCTTCTTCCTTTCACGGCATTCTAGGGCGTGTATCCTTACGCCCGTCGCATGAGGTCTCGACCGGCGGTCAGTGCCCGCCGGCGGAGGTAGCATTTTGTCTGGGCTTACTGGCCGACCTGTGCGTTCCATTCCGAGAGCCACGCCTCGCGATTGTCGAGGGCGACGGCGGACGGGATGAGCTTCAGGTTCTTCACGGTCTCTTCGCCGTAAGTGAGGTTTTCAGCGATCTCGGGCGAAACCTTCACGTCCTTGTTGGCCGGGCTGTCGACCAGCTTTTCGGCAAGCGCGGTCTGGATTTCGGTCGAGAGCCAGAAGTCCATGAACTGCAGCGCGAGCTCCTGGTTCTTGCCGCCCTTGGTCAGGACCATCACGTTCATGCCGCCGGTCTGTCCTTCCTTCGGCGTTGCCCACTTGATCGGCAGATCGAGCTTGGTGAAGCCTTCCCAGGAGAAGCGGCCGATCGGTGCCGCCCAGATTTCCTCCTGCTGCATCAGTTGCACGAGCTGCGAGGACTTGACGTAGAAGGTGACGATTTCGTCCTTTTTGGCGCCGACGGCAGCGATCGCATCCTTGAGATCAGGCGTGTTCTTGCCAAGCGCTTCGCCGACCATGTAGAGCGCCGGCGGGCCCTGGTTGGTGGTGACGTTCGGGAAGGCAACGTGGCTGGCATTCTTCTCGTCGAGAAGATCAGCCCAGGAGTTCACCACCATCTTGTCCGAGCGATAGACGATCGAGGTCGCATAGAAGGTGTAGCCGACGCTCATACCGTCGCCGTTCGGGTCCTTGGCGAGGTCATAGAGCTTGTTGAAGTTCTGGAGCTTCGAGGTGTCGATCTTTTCGATCAGGCCGGCGCGGGAGGCCGAAAGCGCATCGGCCATCGAGACCACCGCCATGTCGACGACCGGGCTTGCCTTGTTGGCTTCCATCTTCGCCAGGCGCTCGACGCTGTTGCCGGTCTCGACGACGAGCTTGCAGCCGCATTTCTGTTCGAACGGCGTATAGACCAGTTCCTTGAAGGCATCCTGGGCAAAGCCATAGACGGAAATGGTCAGCGTCTTTTCCTGAGCAGACGCGGCAGGGGCGGCGACGAGCAAGAGCGCGCTCGAGGCAAGCAGAAACTTTTTCATGGCTGGTGTCCTCCTTCGGTGACGGATGGGGCTGCGGTGGCAGTGGCTTGGATCAGTTGAGGTGGTGCGGCAGCCGATTGTCGGATGACAAGGTGCATCGGCACCTTGGCCTTCTCGGCAGTGACCGGCGCGCCGATTTCAGGATCGGACGGGTCGCGCTCGCGGATCGCCTTGACGAGCGCTGCGACGGCGATGGCCGCGATCTCGGTCATGTCCATGCGTGCAGTCGTCAGTGCCGGCGTGATGACCGGCGACCAGATGAGGTCGTCGAAGCCGGTAACGCTCGCCTTCTCCGGCACGTTGATGCCCGCACGCTGCAGTTCGGTCAGCGCCCGAAGCGCATGGAGATCGGAGATGCAGGCAAAGGCGGTGTAGCCTTCCGCCACCTTTTTGGCGAGCCCGAGCGGACAGCCCTTGCCAGCCAGTTTCTCCAGCGGCTCGATCCAGAGCGTATCGGTGTGGAACCCCTCGCCGAAGACCGATCGGATACCGCCGGCGCGGTCGTTCTGCACGTTCGAGGCGGGATTGTTGCCGATGATCAGTACGCGACGGTGCCCAAGCGCCTTCAGGTGCTCGGCAATCTGCTGGCCGCCGCCCCAATGGTCGGCGGCTACCGTGTTGCCCGGCGTCGACGGCGTATCGATGACGGCAACCGGACAACCGACATCGGCGATGCGGGTGCCCCGCCGGGGCACGATGACCAGGCCATCGACGTCGCGATCGATCAACCGCTCGATCGCCTTGGTCTGCGTCGAGACGTCACCGCGCGAGTCCGCGATCAGCACGCCGTAGCCGGAGGAGGAAGCAGCAAGTTCGATCGCCTGGGCAATCTGCGGGAAGAGCGGATTGGCGATATCGGGGAGAACGAGGCCGATGACGCCGGTGCGGCCGGTGCGCAGCGCCCTGCCCGCTTGGCTCGGCACATAACCGAGCTCGGCAGCCGTCGCGCGGATCTTTTCCACCATTTCGGCGGAGACGCGTCCCTTGCCCGAGAGCGCGTTCGAAACCGTGGCCGCGGACACGCCGAGCGTTCTGGCAATCCTCGTCAGTTTTGGTCCGGAACGCGCCAAGTCAGTGATTTCCGCCATCGCGTGATTAAACGATTAATCACGCGATATATCAGAATCCCGGGACTGTCGAATCCTTTTGTCGACTCGTTGCATTTTGCAATTTTCGAGGGAATTTCATCGTGGACGACAATCGCCTGCCCTTGTCAGGCAGGCATGCGCGGAATGCTGGCAAGCAGCCGCTGCGAATCCCCTTTCTCCCCAAGCACTTCGTGACTCGCGACTGCATTGATCCAGGACAACTCCTGAGACACCCGTCTTGAGCATAGTGCCGCCGGCCGCAGGGGTGCTGCGGCCGAACGCCCTGACCGGCGATGTTCAACTTCTTCTGGGGGTCCGGAAATCATGCCTACTCGCGCCATTTTGCCATCTGCCGTCTTCTTCGCCGCGCTTGCGGCGCCGCTCGCAATCGCGACGGCGGCAGATCTCTCCGAACCGAGCGCGGTCGCGGCACCGGAACTGCCCCTCGCCAGCGAGCCGAGCCCTTGGATGATCCGCGCCCGCGCACTGGCCGTCCTGCCGGATGACAAAGCCTCGCTCTCGCTGAACGGCACGGCACTTGACGGCGAAAAGGTCGGGGTCAGCAATTCCGTGGTGCCCGAGCTCGACATCACCTATTTCTTCACCGACAACATCGCGGCCGAACTGATCCTCGGCACGACGCCGCACACGGCGCGCGGCAGTGGCTCGATCGCCAGTCTCGGCGAAATCGGCAAGGCGTGGCTGCTGCCGCCGACCCTGACGCTGCAATACCATTTCAACGCAACGGAAACGATCAAGCCCTACATCGGCGCCGGCGTGAACTACACGGTGTTCTACAGCGAAGAGCCGCGCGGCGACTTCTCGAGCTTCAACATGAAGAACACCTTCGGCGTGGCGCTGCAGGCCGGCGTCGACATCAAGCTCGACGAACATTGGGGGCTGAACTTCGACGTCAAGAAACTGTTCCTGGAGCCCGAAGTCAACGCAACACTGCCCGGCGCAGGCGCGGTGAGCGGCAAGGTCAAGCTCGACCCCTGGCTGATCGGCACGGGCATCAGTTACCGCTTCTGATCCTCTCCGGACCGATCAAACAAATCGTTTGCGGCGCCGAGGACGGCGCCGCAGTCATTATGGCGGATCTCAGAGGTGATGGGCCGAAACTGCCCGGGCGAGTTCGCCTGTCAGCCGCCTGCTGCTCGCATGCGATATGTCGCCGAGCGACAGCATGCCGACCATGCGCTTGTTCTGATCGATCACGGGAAGGCGCCGGACCTGTTTCGCCTCCATCAGATGGACGGCGTGCTCGATCGTTTCGCTCGTACGACAATAGACGATATCCCTGGTCATGACGTCGCGCGCCGTCATCGAAGCGGGATCGCGCCCGTTGGCGAAGGCGCGCAAGGCGATGTCGCGGTCCGTGACCATGCCGATCAGGCGGTCGTTTTCGCCGACGGGCAAGGCGCCGATATCCTCATCCCTCATGATGCGCGCGATCGTCTTGAGATCGGTGTCGGGAGAGATCCAGCGAGCCCCGGGATGCATGGCTTCCGATATTCTCATTGTAACCTCCATTGCATGAAAACAGCGGAGCGTAGGCCGACATCGTGGCCATTCATTGATCCGGGGCGATGGGAAATCTCTATTGCAGCTCGAGAAGGAAATAGGTCGTCGGGCCGGAGGGAACATCGTTTGAAAGACGGAAGGTGACGGCGCCCTTCCCCTTCACGACCGGCGGATACACGGTGCCATCGAGACCGATCGGCGAAACGCTCCAGTTCTCGGCACTTCGCGCGAGCGAAAGGTCGGCGTAGCCTGCGCGGATCCGGACCGGCAATCGTCCGAAGTCCTCGATCACCTTCTCCTCGGCGTCGCGAAACGTCATATCGGTGTTCTGGGCATCGGTCGCCAGGATCACGAGGAAACGACGGCCCGCTGCCAGCGACGCGTCCGCGCCGAGCGCCGAGAGCGCGACGAGCCCGTTGCCATCCGCCCTTTCGATGCGCAGCACGCCGAGATCGATCGGCTCGCGCAGTGACGAATAGGCTGCGGCTTCGGTTGCCGCCGTTACCACGCGCAATTGTCCGGCAAAACGGTTCAAGAGGATCTCGCCGGTGCTGCTCTGGTAGATGCCGGCATCGATGTTCGTGCCGTTGTCGCTCGCGAGCGCGCCGCGTTGGCGCAGCGTGTCGAGGAGCCCCTCGGTGCTTTGCTGGCGTGGTTGCAGCACGGCAGGCGCTTCGCCGAGGCGCTCCAGGTCTTCCAGACCGATCCGGGCGATCAGCGCGAGGTCCGTCAGGTATTCCGGTTCGCGCGCCTGCATGTCGTCGGAAAGATCCTCTTCGCCACGCATGGCAAACGGGACAGTCAGGTCCGATGTCGCAACGTCACCACGGCGGTAAAGCAGCGCCGCCAGCGTCTCGCCGGCCCGCGCGACCGGATCGAGCGCGATGGCGTAGGGAAGCATCGCCTTCTTGTGGGCGAAAGGTTCGCCATAGGCGAGAACGATCGGGCCGTGACCATGACGGCAGAGCACGTCCCAGCCTTGCAGTGCCGCGTAGGCCGGCATCGCCAGCCCCGCCTCGTAGCGGTAGCGGTTCCAGAAGAGGTGATCATACTCGCTGATCACGAAGGGCCTGCCGAGCCAGCGCGCCGCGGCGATCATCCGGATATAGTTCACCCCGTCGGCAATGGAGCTTGCCTGGGTGGTTTTGCTTCCCGGCGCGTAGCCGCTGACCCAGTCGTGATAGCTGTTCATGGTCACGGCTTCGAGGCCGCGCCGGCTGAGCGACGCCTGGATCGTCGGCCAATTGTTGTAATTGCTGATCAGACCGCGGTAGCCAAGCCCGCGCAGAACCTCGCTCATGCGCGCGGTCGCTGCCCGTTCCGTTTCGACGAAGAAGGCCTGCAGATCGCGCAGCCGCGGGTTGTGGACATAGCGATCGGCCGGGAGCGCGATCGATCTCGCCTCGATCGTCTCGTCGGAGCGAAGGTTGGGCCACGCCTTGGCCAAGGCGTCAGTGGAGCCATAGCGTTTCGCAAGCCAGTTATTGAACGGCTTCTTGAGCAGCGGATCGTAGGGCGCCTTTCCGGGCCGATCGTGAACGACTGTGTCGAACTCCATCCCGTTCTCGTTGGCGAGGATCACGACCGCCAGGGCATCGTCGCGGATTGGCGCGACGCCCGTATAGGGGTTCACACGCCCAAGGATCGTCTCCTGCATGCGCTTCCAGTGAGCGAACGCCCCGTCATCGACGAACAGTTCGAGCTTGAGGTTTCCTCCATCGTCCCAACGATCGTCAAAGCCGCCATAGGCGCCGCGCAGCGACGAGAGGCCGTCGATCATCCAGTAGATGCCGTTCTTCTTCAGCGCCGCCAGCAGATAGTGGATGCGGTCGAGCGTCTCGGGGTCGTAGTCGAAATCCTTGTCGCGGCCGGACATCAGGCTGGCATCGACGAAATGCAGGCGGGCAAGATTGTAGCCGTGCATCGCCAGTTGTCGGGCGTAGCGGTCGGCCGTGTCGTGATCGGGAAATCCGCCGGAGGCCGGGCTCCAGGCGAGCGAAGCGCAAAGCATCCTTTCGGGTTTATCGGGCGAGCGCACGAATGCGAGCCGGCCATTGGCGCCGGCGACGAGACGATGCTCGGCGTCGATCGTGGTATTCGGCAGGAAAGAGGAGAAATCGAGCGGGCTGCCTTTGCGAACCTCGAGCGAAACTTCGCGCACCGGAAGCCACTGATCGGATGCGTGTACGCACGGGCCGAATGCCAGAAGCATCGCTGCCGCGGCGAACAGGCTTCGCCCGCTCACGCCGGGGCTCCGAGCAACTTGCTCTCGATCGGCGCATCGGGCTTGCGGCGCGCCCTGAAGAAGCCGACGGGCAGCGCCGCCGCATGGAAGAACCAGGCAACGACCGTATAAAGTCCCATGCTAAGTCCCCCCTTGCGCAGGCTCATGAGCCCGACGACGCCGGCAAGGATTGCAAGGACTGCGCCGAGAGCGAGGGCCTTGCTGGGCATGACCAGCAGCAGACCAAGCGATCCTGCCCACCAGAGATAGACCAGCGCCCAGAGCTTGAGTTCCGGCAATTCCCTGATGAGCTGGAAGAAATAGGGCTGGCCGATCGAAGCGCGCAGCAACTCGCCGATGCCGAACAGATACTTGCTCTTCCAGCGCCGAACCAGCAGCCGGTAGGAATTCTCCGTATGGCCGAAATGCCGAACGAAGCGCCGGTCGAGACGATGCAGCTTCCAGCCGGCACTGCGCAACCGGATGCCGAGGTCGAACTCTTCATAGCCATGGAGATTGCGGTCGGAGAGGTAGCCCACTGCCTCGATCGCCGCGCGCCGATAGAGGCCGCCGCCGTTCATGCGGTCGATCGCGCCGATGCGGTTCTCGGGCGCATTGCGTGTGACGCGCCGGGCAAATTCGAGGTTGGACGTCAGCATCTCCTGCACATGACCGGTGACGCCTGCGACCCCGGGATCATCGGCCAGGAACGCCTCCGCCACCTCGAGAAAGTCGTCGTCCAGCAGCATGTCGCCATCGAGCAGGCAGATGTGCTCGTGACGGGAATACTGGAAGCCGAGCTGGGGACCAATGCCGCAGCTTGGCCGCGCCGGCGGACTGATCTGGGCGATCACCACCGGGTAGCGCGAGGCGATCTCGATGGTCCGGTCCGAGGAGCCGCTGTCGGCGACGATGACCTCGCCGCCAGCGGTTTCGAGCGCCTTGAGCGCGCTCTCGATGGTGGCAGCAATGCGCTTTTCTTCATTCAGCGTCTTGATGATGACGGATACTGCCAACTGATCCCCCAATATCAGCAGTGCGTTCGCAACGCGTTCAGGTTGTCGTCGATCCTAGCTGCGATATTTTGCGTTTTGGTTTATCCGCCCCAATAAAGCGAGCAGGTGCGGCCGATAGCGGACGACGAGCCACCCGGACAAGACGCCACAGGCACCGCCGAGAAGCTTGACGGCAACATCCGTCACGCGCGCGTGGCGATCCGCGGATATCATCTGCAGGAGTTCGAAGCCGATTGCGGTGGCGAGTACGAGAACCAGCACGCGCCCGATCTGTCTCGGATAGGCGATCGCGAACAACAGTCCCAGCAGGCCGAAAGCGCCGAACCGCTCGAGATGGACGAGATGCCCGATGCGCGGTCGCAATTCGAGAGGCGATATCGTCGAATAGGCGATCACGGTAAAGAGGAGCCATGCGAAAAGGCCGGCAGCGCGTTTGATGTTCATTGTCAGCTTGTCTTCCAGGCGGCGTGCAAAGCACGGCAATCATCGAACGGTCCACGACGGCGCCCACCTGCTCGTTCGAAAGGCCGGGCGCTGTCGCATTTAATTGGCAGGGATCCGGCGAACGCGAAGGTCGGCCTACTTTGCCAGCAATGCGCTATACACTGCCGCGGTCTTTTGCGCCACGTTTGTCCAACTGTAGGTAGCTTCCGCATGAGCCGCGCGCTCGCGCACGTCCTCGTCGCTGAGCGGTGCGGCAAGCTTTGCGGCGATGCTGGCTGCAAGTGCATCGATGTCGCCCAGCGGAAAATACTCGTCGGGCGCAAGGTCCAGTTCCAGGTTGGGAACGATATCGCTTGCCAGCAAGGGAAGGCCGTAGGCCATTGCCTCCAACAGCGCGATCGGCATCCCCTCATGGCTTGAAGGCAGTACGAACAGGGCGGCGTTGGCGAAGAGCTCGGCCAGCCGGTCGCCGGACTGGAAGCCCGTAAGCACCACCCCCGGCACCTCGTCGGCGAGGGTCCTCACCTCCCGGACATAGGGCGTCTCAAACTCCGCGCCGCCGGCGATAACGAGCCGGACATCCGTCAATCCACATTTGGCGAAAGCTCTGATGAGATCGAGCTGCCGCTTCTCCGGGACCAATCGTGCGGCAAGCAGGATGTAGCGCCGAGGCGTCAGGCCAAATTCGCGGAGGATGCCGGCACTGCCGGACGGCGGCGTAATCGCGACCCCATTCGGAACCAGCGCCATCGACACACGATGACGCGCACGCATCGTCTGAACGATATCCTGCGATATCGCCACCCGCCCATTCGAGAACCGCATGCCGAGGAACTCACCGAGCCTCAGCGTCCGCCTGGCGAAGGCGCCCCATTTCTGCCGGTCATAGTCGTAACCATGGTGGGTGACGACAACCTTCAGTCCGAAAATGCGCGCAAGCGGCGTCATCAAAGCCGGGCCGATGGCGTGGATATGCAATACGTCCGGCCGCCGCCAGGCGGCAAGACATACGCCGAGAAATGTGTGAACGAGCGCCTCGAGAGCCATGCGGCGTGGCGACCAAAGAGGGATCACCTCCACCCCGTTCCAGGCATAGCAGTCGCCGTCCTGAAGATAGCGCCGACGCCCGACGACCTCGACATCCCAACCGTGGCCCAGAAGTTTGTCGGCGAGCATTTCGACATGCTTTTCGACACCCCCCTGTACGTTCGGAATACCGCGCAACCCCAGCATCATCACGCGCTTGCGCTCGCCTCTGGCTGCAACGGCTCCATTCTGGCCAGCGATGCCCCGTCGCATTCCAGAGTGAGCCGCGCCGCGCCGCGGCTTCTGCCCGCGTCCCTCGGACAACCCGGATTGTGCGATCTCCTGTGCAATCACCGGCTGCTGGTGATGACATCGCGAGACATCAGAGTTACTGCTCATGCGTCGCCTCGAAGGTTGTCCGCACTCGATTTCACGGCGAAATACTTATTAACCAAGTAAATATTTCATTCACCACTCATATAACTGACCGAAAACCATACGGCGAGCCCACATTACTACAAATTGTGCGCGACGGTTAACGGCGCCGCCCCTCCCCCGCCCCGAGCGATGCATAGAGGTCAAGGGTTCTGTCGCGATAGGCGGCGGCCGAGAATTCGCTGGCGATCCAACGCCGCCCCGCGGCCCCCATGGCAGTACGGTCGGAGACCGTGAGCGCCGCCATGCACGTCAGCACCCGCGCCAGATCGTCAGCGTCACCGGATAGGGCAGTCATCCCGGTCTCTCCTTCGCGGATCATTTCGGGGATGCCGCCGATCGACGCGCCAATTACGGGTCTTCCCAGCGCATAGGCTTCAAGCACGCTGATCGGCGCGTTCTCGTACCATTCGGACGGCAGGACCAGGGCACGTGATTCCCCAATCAGGCGATGCAAGGCCTCGCCGGAGAGATAGCCGGCAAAGGTGACATTGGCTCCGGTCTGTTCGACGAGCCGGCGAAGCATTGCTTCCTCGGGGCCGGTTCCGGCGATCACCACCCGCTGGCGCGACGATGCGGCAGCTCTTATCAAGGTCGCCAACCCCTTCTCTGGTGCCAGGCGTCCGGCGAAGACGAAATAGTCGCTCTCCGTCCATTGGTCGGAGTAGTCGTCGACATCGACAAAATTTGGAATGTGGACCATGCGCTCGCGCGGCCATCCCCACTCGACCAACTTCTCGACGTAGAACTCGCTTGGCACGACGATGCGATCCACCTGGTTGCTGTAGAGGCCGAGCGCGCGGTGGACCAGCGTTTCCGCGAGTACAACGGCACTCAGCGTCAGTTCCCCCTTGATGCAGCGGTGGCGCAGGACGTTGTAGACGTGTCCGCCGCGACAGTCCTCGCAGACGGTGCCGTCGCGCAGCATCTTGTAGGAGGGGCAGGCAAGTTTCAGGTCGTGCGCTGTCATGACGACGGGGATGCCGGCCTGCTTCAGCGTCGAGAAGATCGCCGGCGACAGATGATGGTAGACGTTATGGGCGTGGGCAATCGAGGGCCGGACACTGTGTATCAGCCGGTCGATGTTGCGCTGGGCCTCGCGCGAGTAGATGACGCTTGCGGCCTGCACGACCTTGCGCAACAGATTGGTGCGCCGGCCGTATTCGATCTCGGAGACGAAGTGGTCGGACCAAGGCGAAGGCTCGTTGTCCTCATGCTGCATGGCAAAGGGCACCACGTCCCAGCCAATCTCGCCAAACATCTTCATATGGTCGAAAAACACCGCTTCGGCGCCGCCGCGGCGATAGAAGTAGTTGTTGATAGCGAGCAGCCTGCTATCGCCGTTTCCCTGGCCAGACATGCCGCTCTCCTACCAGCCGAGCCTGTCGAGCGCCTGCTCGACCGGCAGGACCACGCATCCCCTGGAGACCGCGTGCTGAACGAGGTGCTCGAAGGTCTCCGGCGTGCAGCCATAGGGAGTGGGACGCGCGGCGATGTCGTGGGTAAAGAACACGAGCCAGCCCGGCCGAGCGGCCACATCGTCGATCCATCCGGTGAGCGCCCGTGCATCCGCCTCCGGCTGACGGATCTCCACGGCCTTGAGCATCAGGGGGTCGACGGCCGTGCGATTGACGCTTTCGCCGGCCGCGCGGCAGGTGCGATAGCGCCGCCCCAACTCACGGCGCGCCATCGGCCAGGCGGCATTGTAGGGAAACGCGAAGTTCGTCGCAGTCGCCTTGACCCCGCTGCGCTTCAGATAATCGGCATTACGGTCGAGGTCGCGGGCAAGGCCGTCACCGCTCAAGCGCCTGATCTTGGCGTGAGAATAGGTATGGCAGCCGACTTCGTGGCCCCGACCGGCGAGATCGGCGCATCCCTCCGACGAGATCAGCGTGCGATCAACTTCGACACGCCCGGCCAGCCCGCCAGCGATGTAGAACGTACCTCGCACGCCGTGTCGTTCGAGGATCGTCGCCCCGTTATGAAGTGCGCTGTCCGGCACGTCATCGAAGGTGAAGGAAACGAGCGGCACATCGGTCACGACATCGCACGGCTTGGCCGCGAAGCGCCAGATCAACCGGTTGGCGACGCGATCGACAAGGCCGCCGACGGTTTGCAGGAGATCAGACATAGACGGCTCCGGATTTTACCTGCTGCGGGGCCACCGAAAGAACCGCGCGCGACTGGAGGTGCAGGCCGTAGAGGGAAAAGAGGAAAGTGAACCACAGGAGGTTGCCGCCCTCGAAGAACAGGCTCTCGAGACCGGCGTTGAAGATCGTATAGAGCCAGACGCGGATATAAAGCCGGGTGAGATGGGAATGCTCCTCAGCCGGTGCCAGACGCGCGATGTTGCGCAGAGGCAGGACCAGCAGCCAGATCACCGTCAGCAACAGTCCGGGAAAACCCGTCGTCAGAGCGATGTCGAGATAGGAGTTGTGACCGTTTGCGGCCGCCACCGCCCAGGTTTCGATCGAGCCACCGCTATTGACGAGTTCCGACGTCTGCCAGAAACCCTTGAAACCGTAGCCGGTGATCGGTTGCTTGGCGAGCGCCGTAAAGGCGAAGCGCCAGATGTCGGCGCGATTGGTGAAGGTTGCATCGATGCCAAGCTCGGTGACGAAATCGCTAAGTGGCTTGAACACCGCGGAGCCGACCGCGAAGAGATTGAACAGGCCGACCCCACCGATGACGATCGGGATGCGCAGGAAGCGGAATCGCTCGAAAATCCAGGCAAGCAGCACGATCGCCGGCAGCATGGCGGTCGAGGTCTTGCCGCCCGTATGGAGCAGGAAGTTGAACGACAGGGCAACGATGGCAAGGCCGGCCAATCGCGACCAGACGTTCGTGACGAAGAGGCCGAAGAAAGCCGCAATCACCATGGCCGCGGCGGCGCTGTTCTTGTGGGGGAAATGGCCGCGCCAAAGGCCGGCGTTCATTGGCTCGCGCAGTTCGGAGGCCTGGTGGATCGCAAGCGTCGGCTTGAAGAGAATGCCGTAATAGGCGACCGCCAGCATGAACAGGGTGCCGATGCCGAGCATTTTGGCGAAATGTCGCTCCGAAGCCGGCAGCAGCAAATAGACGCTGGCGTTGATCGTCACCATCACCGCGAGCACGGTTCCCTTGATGCCGAACATCGGATAGGCCGAAATCGCCGAGACGAACAGAAACCAGCAGTAGAGCACCGCCAGCAACGGCCGCGGCTGCAGAATGATACCGCGTAGTGGGTGCGCCAGCCCGTAGGCGAACATGCCCGCGAAGAGTGAAAGCGATACGATCTGGTTCAAGCGATTGGAATTTCCAGCCGAAGGATCCAGCACCGCCGCCCCAGTCAGATCGATGAAGGGCGTGGTCGATATCCAGAAAAACAGGAACGTCGCCATGAAGAGCACGGTCCCGATGCGTGCGCGGAGCAGGTCCGCCGGGCTCTTGTCGCGATAGACGGCGCTCGTCATGCCGTCCCTCTCTCAGGCCGCTGCGCGCCGGCGTCCGCGCAGGAAGCGCCAGAGCCCCCGCGTCAGGGCCAGGCCGATGCCAAGTGCGAGGCCGAAGATTGCGCCGCCCGCGAGCAGGATCAACGTACGCGGCGGCCAGCTCCGCGCGTTCGGCGGCAAGGCGCGCGAGATTACGCGGACATTGGTCGTGTCGATCTGCTGGCGCTCGGTAATCTGCTGAGCCCGCGCCAGATGGGTCTCGTAGATCGCAGCCTTGGCCCGAGCATCTCTCTCGAGATCCCGAAGCTGCACCTGGGCCTCGTTGTCGGAGAAAACATTCGATTTCTCGTCGCTTGCCTTGGCACGCAAGGCGGCAAAAGCCTGCTGCTCGCGATCCATGTCCGCCTTGGCGCGATCGAGGATGCGGCGCGCCTCGTCGGCCAAGGCCCCTTCCAGGGTCGTGCGCTCGGAGCGGGCATTGACGAGGCGCGGATGCCGCTCGCCATAGGTGCGCTGCATCGAGGCGATCTGCTGCTGCAGCACGTTATACTGCTCGCGCAGGTTCGTCATGTTGACCGATTCGAACTCCGAAGCGCTCGCGGTGCGACCCTGCGCAATCGCATCATTCATCTGCCGGTAGCGTGTCTCCGCCTGAATGAAGCGCTGTTGAGCATCGAGAACCTGTGTGTTCAGCTCGTTTGAAAGCTGATTGCTGACGAGTTGGCCGTCGTTGGTGGACTGGAGGCCATTCTTGCGGCGAAAATCCTCGACGGCCCTCTCAGCCTCGGTCACGTTGCGGCGCAATTCGTCGAGACGCGCATTGAGGTTCTGGGCAACGCGACCGGCGCTTTCGGCGGCAGACTGAAACAGCTCCCGCTCAAAGGCTGCGACGATCGCATTGGACAGCGTCACCGCCTTCGCCGCCTCTTCGCTCCAGACCTTCATCACCACGACGAAGGAGCGCTCTTCGCGCCGCGCTTCGACCCGCTCCGATAGCGCCCGCATCGCGGCAAGCTCATTGCCAGCCTGTTGTTCCGCCTTCGTCGAGAAGAGGCCCTTCAGCGAGCCGAAGACTGAGGGTTTCACGAACTCCGGATCCTCGGAGAGGCGCAGTTGGTCGATGACGCGCGACAGCACGTTGCGCGATGTCAGAATGCGAAGCTTGCTTTCCACCTCCAGCAACTGCGCATCGCGCTGCGGGTTGGAAGTGAAAACGTCGTCGCTGACGACATTCAGGTTGGAGGGATCGACAACGATGTCGGTATAGACGTTGTAGCGCGGCGTCGCCGTCATAGCATAGGCGAGCGCGGCGGCCACACAGAGCATCACGGCGACGACGATCCAGAGGAGGCCTTCTCGCAGCCAGCCGATGATATCGTCGATGCCGATATTGCCGAGATTGTTCAATCCGGGGAAATAACTGTCGCGACGCAACTGTGGCGTTGGCACAACGGCACTGACCTGGCGACGCGATGCTTCCGAAGGACCGCCGGCTTGCGGTCGGGCAACTGCGGGCTTCTCGTCCTCCTGCTCGGCTTCCGGCAAGTCAGGTGACAGCAGATCGAGCAACGAGCCTCTCGCGACCGGCACACCCTGATCGTGCACCGGACGGCTGGGCCTCCGTTTTTCGGCCTCGTCCGGCCTATACATAAGCATCCCTCACGCACGCCCATCAAGACGCGAAGATCGTGACCCCGCGAGCCGCCTTCCATCGCAGAATTAGAGTTGTAGGGTGAATTTTCCGTTAAACGGCGGGGATCGCCGCTTAACACCGGGGGTCAGAAGTCGGTCAGCAACCGGCTCCAGCTTTCCGACGCCAGTCCGCCGACATAGATATCGTTCCGCTGGGCGGCATCCTTGAGATCCGCGTGCCGCGTCACCATGCAGAAGTATCCGCGATGATGGAAGGAGAGCCATCTCTGGCGCGAAATAGCATTCATCAGGAACGGCTGCGCACTGCCGACGGCAAGAGCGTAGCCCTCCGCATCAAGCGAATGGAACATTTGTGCAGTGACGTCGAACTCACGGCCCGCCTCACAGACGATGTTGAGCACCGTCGCCGCCTCGCCTGCCCTGCCGAAATAGAGATAGGCACCGATCACGCGCCCGCTCTCGTTCACGACCTCCCGGCAGAGGAGTTCGCCCAAGGTATTGTTCAAGCCGGCGACCGCCATCAGCCAGTTGAACTCGCTCCTCGACCAGACGGGTCTGACGGCAAAGCGCTGGAGCATCGGCTCGGCGCACTCGACAAAGGCCGCGGGATCGATGGCGCGCGTTGCGCACCCGGCGGCGGCATCCGGTTTCGTCCTGGGTCGGCGGCGGCGCAGAATTCGATCGGCAACCGCGAGCGGCCCCAAGACGACGCTCGATCGGAGAAGCGGTACCTGCCGACCGACCGTCAGGGCCCAGGCTTTGAGCGGCCGAAAAGAGCGACGCCAATCGAGGCTCTGTATCGGCAGCACGCTACCCCCGCCCGCCACCCAGTGATCCGCACTGACCGGTGACGAATTGTCCGAAAAGCACATATCCTGTTTGGCGGCGCGCATGGCGCGGGCAAGGCAGGCCGCGCCGACTGCGCCAGCCTTGCCTTCGGACATGAAGGCGCACAACAGCTTCGCTACCGTCCGGCGACCGTTGACCGTGAACTCCATGGGAAGCGCCAGGATGGCGCTGCCGATACCGCCGGTACCATCGTCATAGACGATGCTGCCGTTTTCCGGGGTATAGAGGGGGCTGCCGAAGAAGATCGTCTCGATATACCGCCGAAGCTCTTCGCTTGCTGCTCCTTCGCGCTTGCGAAAGATCCGGGTGAACATGCTGCTGACGGCGGGGATATCCCGGGGCTCCATCGCCCGTACATTGCCCAGGCGGGCCATTTCCCGTGCGAGCGGCCTTGCGGCCTGGATGTTCCCGGCTTCAAGCTTCATGGGCCATCCTCGCCGCCAGGGGCGCGCCGCCGGCCTGTTCCCTGTCGCGCCGTACGAAGCGCAGGAAAACGGCCCAGGAAACGATGACCATCGCGATTTCGATGACGTAGAAGGAGATGAACGTTCCGGCCGGCGGTGCGTACCAGGTGGCCCAGGCCGTGAGCGCCGCGCCGAATACGCTGCCGAGCCCCATGACCGAGGCGCGCGCCGGATGGTGGCCAGACGCACCGAGCGCCTCCATCGCCACCGCCCACATGGCAATCGGCACAACGACCCAGCAGAGGATACGGACGAAGGAAACGAGAGAGACGTAATCCTTGCCGAAGAGATAGGGCAGAACCGGTGCGAGCACGAAGACCGCGATGGCGGCGGCTACACTGATCGACGTGGCGGCCAGAAGCACCTTGCGCACACGCTCGAACGCGTGATGCAGGCCGGCTGCAGTCGCCTTCGCGGACCCCGGATAGATCAGCCGGTTCAGCGCTTCGACCGAAAGATAGCTGCTCTCCAGCATCCGCCGCGCGACGCTGTAGCTCGACGTCACCTCGGCGCTCGCCACGAGGCTCAGCACCAGAAGGTCGGCATTCTGCCTGACGGCGCGCAGGATGAACGGGATGCTGAAATAGAGCCCCAGTGGCAGTTCTTCGCGTACGATGCCATAGGTCGGACGCCCCAGCCCCTTGACGGCGCGCCAACATCCGACAGCCACGAGCACATGGCAGATGAACTGCCACACCGCCCAGGCGGCGACCGTGGCCACCCCGAAGGCGATACAGGCGAGCGCCGCGGCAATGGTGCGCGCCACGGCAAAGCCGACGACGACCTTGTTTGCCGAGGCAAAATTGGAATGGGCGAGGAAGATCTGTTCCGCCAGCACGATGATGCGGACGAAGACGATGTTGGTGATGAGCATCAGCGTGATGACGGCGACATTGGTTGCCGGATCCGGTGACAAGGTGAAGAAGAATGGCAGTACGGCCGCGCCGAGCAGAACCAGGACCACGCCGCTTACGGCGGTCAGCAGAATGTTGTGCCCGAGCATGCGCGAGTACATGCCGCGATCGCGTGCCACGCGGCGCACCAAGCACTCCATCGCGCCAAGACCGCACAGGTGTACCGCAATGTTGGCGACAGCAGTAATTGCGACGAAAACGCTGAACTCATGTACGCCGAGCCAGCGCGCCAGAATTGCAAACGTCAAGAGCTGGGCGGCGGATCCGATGACGAGACTGCCGCCGGATGCAGCATAGGACATGATCATCGAGAGGAACGGTTTGTGCGCGCGTTCCTTCACACCTTCCGAAGCCATTCCGAACTGCCTTTGACACCAACCCGTCGTTCATTGCGCAAACGCGCACTCAATGAAAACGAGCAATCCCCTTTGATCGCTGCGCAAGGTAGCAGGCAGAGATGATTGCGCGGTTAACGCACGCGCCGCGATTGCATTTGAGCTTCGTTTACCCGATTACAATAGTCTGCAGCACTGCGCGTCCATAGATTTATCCAGGAACAATTCGACCGAGGACGCGAGGGGGTGGCCGTGCCGCACAACGACAACCATATCCGACTGCATCGCTTCATGGGCGTGGACCTCGAACTCGCACCCGATGTTCTGGTTCCCCGCGAGGAAACGGAGCTCCTCGGACGAAAAGCAGTGTCTATCCTCGCCGATGGCCCGGCGGCACCGACCGTGATCGACATGTGCTGCGGCTCCGGTAATCTCGCGCTTGGCATCGCCAACGATATCCCCTCTGCCCGCATCTGGGGCGCTGACCTCACGGACAGCACCGTCGCATTGGCGCGCCGCAACGTTGACCGGCTCGCGACAGGTGCACGCGTCTCCATCCGGCAGGGCGATCTCTTCGCCGCCTTCGAGGGCGATAATCTCGAAGGCACTGTCGACATGATCGTCTGCAACCCGCCCTACATCTCGACCGGACGCCTTGAGGGAGACCGGGCGCACCTGCTCGAAAACGAGCCGCGCGAGGCCTTTGACGGCGGCCCCTACGGCATATCCATTCATCAGCGGCTGGTCCGTGACGCCGTTGCCTTTCTGAAGCCGGGCGGCTGGCTGCTGTTCGAGTTCGGCGAGGGCCAGGATCGTCAGGCGGCAGCACTTCTGGCGCGCATCAAGACCTATGAACCGGTGACATTTGCGACCGATCGCGACGGCAAGCCGCGCGTCGCCATCGTCAGGAAAATCGACGACCAGGCCGGAAGCTTACCCAAATGAGCGAAATCCGTTCGCTCGAACGCGCGGACATCCCAGCGATTGCGGGCATGTTCCAGCGGGTGTTCCGCAACGACCAGAGCACACCGCCGCCAGCACTTGCCGATTACATGCAGCAGCTCTACCTCGATGCGCCCGGCTGCGATCCGGAGATACGCCCGCTCGTCCATGTGAACGACAAGGGCGTCATTTCCGGATTTGTCGGCGTCAACGTCCTGCCGATGGTGCTGAACGGCCGCCGGCTGCGCGCGGCAATCTGCGGCTCGCTGATGGTCGAGGAACGCGAGAACGATCCGCTCGCCGGCGCGCGCATTCTCAAGGCCTTTCTGGCCGGCCCGCAGGATCTCTCTTTCAGCGAAACCGCAAGCGACGTCTCGACACAGATGTGGACGCGCCTGCGTGGCGTCGTCCTGCCGCAATACAGTCTCGATTGGGTGCGCGTCATTCAACCCGCTTCCTTCAGCCTGAGTGTCGCGTCAAACCGCATCAAGCCGGCGCGCATTGCGGCACCCTTCGCGCGGGCCGTTGACAACGCCTATCGCAAGCGGATGGCGCCCGGCGAGCAACGCTGGTCCGCCGTGTCTGCCGGTGGCACCAGCCAGGCCGGCTTCACGACTGAGGAAACCGATCGCAACGGCTTTGCCGCCGTGGTCGATCGCTTCATTGCGTCGTTTCCGCTTCGCCCCGAATGGGCCGAAGGGCAGCTCGACCATATTCTCGGCGATGCGGAACAAAAGCCCGAGCAGGGCGAACTCATCTATGCGCTTGTCGCCGCGCGCAGCGGCACGCTCGTTGGCGCTTTCGCCTATTACGCCAGGGCGGGCGAGATCGGGCGGGTACTACAGGTGCTGGCGCTGCCGGGCCAGGCCGGTCCGGTTATCGACTGCCTCGTCGACCACGCCTCCAAGCGCGGGCTTCCGGGCCTCAGGGGGCGGACGCAGCCGGTGCTCATGGAAGCGATGCTCGGACGTCGGATTGCCTTCGTCCACGTCGCCTCGACGGTGCTTCACTCCCGTGACCCGGCAATCGTCCAGGCCTGCCGGGATGGGCAAGGCTTCTTCAACGGCATCGCCGGAGAACACTGGTGCCGGCTGATCGCGGGGCAGTTCGACTGATTACCGCATGTCTCCTTAAATCGACATCGATTTAAGGACGAAGACATGCAGAAGATCAAAGTTCTACAGCGACCTTTGCGCGTCTGAAAAGACGCGCGGCGTTGTCGGCCCTCGGCTATTGCGATCTTCCGCGAAGCCATCGCAATAACCCGCCCGCGCAATGAGGGTTGCGATCAGCTTTTGATCTCCTCCACCGGCCGCACCAGCTGTGGCCCCAGATGCAGGTAGCGTGTGGCCTTGCGCTTCGCGGCGATATCCGCCCAGACCCGCTCCACCTGCGTGGTCGTCAGGTCTGCCGCCTTGGCGACGGCGTCGATCTCGATGCCGTTGTTGAGCCCGTAAAGGCAGAGATCCATGCGGTCGTATGGCAGTGAGAAATAGAATTCCTCCTGCGTCTGCTCCAGCGAGTAGGTATCGGTCGTCGGCGGCCTGCGTCGGATCTCCTCGGGAATGCCGAGATAGGCCGCAAGCGCGTAAACCTGCGACTTGTAGAGATGGGCGATCGGCTTGACATCGGCTGCCCCGTCACCGTTCTTGACGAAGAACCCCTGGTCGTATTCCAACCGGTTCGGCGTGCCGAGCACGGCGAAATTCAGCCGGTCGGCATGATAATATTCCACCTGCTTGCGCGTGCGCTGCTTCATGTTGGTAGCGGCGACGATGCCGAGGTAGACCGACGGCGGCATGCGGTGCTTCGAGCGCGTGCCGTCGGGGCTTTGCACCACGAGGGAGGAGATGTTGTAGCCTTCGCCTTCGAGCGCATTGGCGATGACGATCTTCGAGGCCCATCCGTCGCCATAGTCCGGGACCAGTTCACGAATAAAGGCATCGCGACGCTCGTAGCAACCCATCGCCTTCAGGGTCGGACCGATATCCTCGATGATCGCTTCGACGCCGAACGTCTCGGCCACGAGGCGACCAAAGCGCAGGCTCTCGGGATCGGAATCGTTTTCCGGCATGAACAGACAGAAGACATTCTTGGCACCGACGGCACGCACGGCGAGCGCCACCGAAACGCTCGAGTCGATTCCACCGGAGAGCCCGAGCACCAGACCGCGCTTCTTCATCGCCCGCAACTGCTCGCGCAGCCCGGCGACGATCTGGTCGGTTTCGGCCGCATGGTCAATTGTCAGCGTCTCCGCCGAAAACGGGCGCGTGCCCTCAGTCGTCAGAATGTTCATTGGGCGGGCTCCATCGTCTCGGCCGCAAGGCGGCGGCTGACCTTACCAGTATCTGTCTTCGGAAGTTCGGTGCGGAATTCGACAATCTTCGGCACCATGAAGTCTTCGAGATGACGGGCGCAATGGCGAATAATGTCCTTGTCCGTCAGGCCGGGATCGGAAAGCACCACCAGTGCCGCAATTGCGTGGCCGAGCACCGGGTCGGCGACACCGACCACCACGGCTTCGGCAATACCGGGATGCGCGTGCAGCACGGTCTCGACTTCCTTGGGCGCGACCTTCTCGCCGCGCGTCTTGATGATGTCGTCCTTGCGGCCGACGAAATAGAGGAAGCCCTCCTCATCGGTCTGGAAGAGGTCGCCGGTGTAGAGCACCTTTTCCCACGGGTTCGGCCCCGGCCGCAGCATGCGCTCGGTCGCTGCATCGTTGCGCCAGTAGCCCTGCATGACGTGGGGACCGCGAATTACGAGTTCACCGGGAACACCAGGCGGTACGCGCTTGCCCTCATCATCGACCACGAAGGCTTCGGTATTCGGTATCGCGATGCCGACCGAGCCCGGCCGGCGGTCGAGTTCCTCCGGCGGCAGGTAGGTGCACCGCTTGCACTCCGTCAGCCCGTACATTGAATAGAGCCGGGCGCTCGGGAAGAGCTCGCGCAGCCGCGCGATATGCGGCGGCGGCAAGGCGGCGGCGGTGTTGGAGAGATAGCGCAGGCTTGGCAGGAAGCCAGGCTCCAGATCACGCATCTGCAGGATCATCGCCGCCATCGTCGGAACCAGCGGGAAGCCGGTAACGCCCTCCTCGCGGATCCGCTCGAAGATCGCATGCGGGAACGCGAAGGATTTTTCGAGCACCAGTGTCGCACCGATGCGGATCGCCATCAGCAACTGGTAGAGGCCGTAGTCGAAGGCAAGCGGCAATACGTTGAGGATGATATCGTCGGGCTCGTTGCGCAGGTAGGTGGTGATCGATTCAGACGCCGCATCGATGTTGCGATGGGTCATCATCACGCCCTTCGGACGGCCGGTCGAGCCCGAGGTGTAGATCAACATCGCGAGGTCCACATCGATGCCGCGATGCGGGACAGGCGTCGCTCCTTCCGTGAGGCAGGTCTCGAAGGAGATCGCGTCAAGCGGCGTCTGACCGTTGGCCGCAGCCGTCGAGGCAACGAAGATGTCCGATTTACCGCTCAGCGCTTGCGCCTCCGCGACGATCGGCATCAGCTTTGCCTGCGTCAGGATTGCGGCCGCCTCACAGTCGGTGATGATATAGGCGAGCTTGTCCGCCTTGGTCGAGGCGTTGATCGGGCTAAATGTCGCGCCGGCCTTCAGGATCGCGAAGATCGAGACAGCCGCTTCCCAGCAATTGTCCATGAAGACCAGCACGCGGTCGTTGCGTTTGACGCCGGCCCGCGCGAGCGCGGCAGCCAGCCTGCCCGACAGATCGTCGAATTCGCCGTAGTTGAGGCGACGGCGATCGGTGACCAGCGCCGTTTTCGCCGCGTGCCTGGCGGCATTGCCAATAAGGAATTGCTCGAACCGCATGGACGCCCCCTCGCGCCTTGATTATGCCGTAGCCGGCGCCCCGACCCGGGCCTCGATGAAGGCCGAAATGCGCGCAACAGAATCGAGGTTCGCGGGCACGATATCGGCGTCGCCCATGGCAATGCCGAACTGGTCCTCGATAAAGGCTACGAGTTCGAGAACGCCGGTCGAATCGATGATGTCATTCTCGATGAGCGACGCTGTATCGGCGAGATCGTAGGATGTGTCGCCGAACAGGAAGTTTTCGATGACGAAGGCTTTAACCTTGTCCTTGATCGTTTCCGTCATGTGGTTTCCTTTCCTAAATATTTCAGGCTGCTTCCGCCGCGCGGACGCTGGTGCCGGTGAAGGTCTGCAGCCAGAGCTGTGTCGAAAGGACTCCGACGAAAGCCGCATTGTCGCGGAAGCCGGACACCGGCTGCGACTGGCATTTTTCGTAGAGCTTCGTCACGGCTTTGGCATTGAAAAGTCCGCTGTCGCTGATGCGCGTCTCGCTCATGGCGTCGCGAACGTAGTCGAGCTCGCCCGCCCCGGTGAAGGAATGGCTGTCGGGCGCGCGATAGGGCTGCTTGGTCCGCTGGCCGATGGATGGGGGCAGCAGATCCTTCGTCGCTTCGCGCAGGATATGCTTCTCCACCAGTCCCTTCAGCTTCATCCTGGGCGGCAGGCGGGTCGCGAATTCGACGAGGCGATGGTCGAGGAACGGGAAGCGCCCCTCGACCCCATGGGCCATGGCCATCCGATCGCCCTGGCTGGAGAGAATATAGCCGGGCAACAGGAAACGGCTTTCGAGATATTGCGCCTGGTGTAAGGGGTGCCAGCCTCCGAAGGCGGCCGGAAGCCGGCTCGCCAGGTCCTCCGCAGCATCGTAGTTGCTCAGCCGCGTACGCAGGTCGCCCGAGAAGAAGATCTTGGTTGCCGCCGTACTCTTGAAGCGTGGCCGGTGCGAGAAGAGCGGATCGTTGAGCGGCACATCGCCGGCACCGAAGAACGCTGCAAGATACTCAGCCGATTGCTGCTGCAGGCCCGGGATATAGGGATAGAGCTTGCGGAACAGGTGCGGGCGTATGCGCGATCCAGGCTGGCGGCCACAGAACCGACGAACCCTCGCCTCCTTGAAGATGTCGTAGCCGGCAAAGACCTCGTCGGCCCCTTCGCCGGTCAGAACGACTTTCAACCCCTCGTCGCGGACGAGGCGCGAAAGCTGGTAGAGAGGCGCCGGTGCCGTTCGGATGATCGGCCGCTCCGCAAAGCGGACGACTTCCGGAAAGGACCTGGCAATGTCGCCCGCCCGGCAGGCAACGGCGCTGTGATGCGTGCCGAGCGCCGTCGCCATTTCCATTTGGAAGGCGCTCTCGTCGTGTTCCACGCTCTCGAAGGTGACGGAGAAGGTCCTGAGCCCCTGTGGCGCCATGCCGGTGGCCATCGCCGCGACGATGGAGGAGTCGAGCCCACCTGAAAGATAGGAGCCGACAGGAACATCGGCGCGCATCCGGATCCGGGTAGCATCCGTGAGCAGCGCTCGCAGTTCTTCGGCAGCTCTGCGCTCGTCCGTCAACAGCGGCGATGCCTCGCGTTCGGGATAGTCCAGTTGCCAATAGGGGCGGATCGTGACCTTGCCCCTTTCTGCAATCATGAGATGTGCTGGCTCGAGCTCATGAATGTCGCGAAAACCGGTGCGTGGCGCGATCGGAGCCCAAAGCGTGAAGATCTGGTCGAGCGCGATCGGATCGAGCTCGGCAGAGACGCCCGGCACCTGCAGCAGGGCCTTGATCTCGGAAGCGAAATAGAGCGTGCCTCCATGGGTCATGTAGAACAACGGGCGTACGCCCATCCGATCGCGCGCCAACATCATCCGCTGGCGGCGGCGATCCCAGATGGCGAAGGAAAAGTCGCCGTTCAGGCGGGCCAGACATTCCTCCCCCATGACATCGTAAAGATGCAGGATCACTTCGGTGTCACTCGAGGTGCGGAAGCGCCGGCCCTTGGCGCGCAGTTCCTTGCGCAATTCAACATAATTGAAGATCTCGCCGTTGAAGGCGATCGTCAGTTCACCGGTCTCGTCGGACATCGGCTGCTGTCCGTCGCCAAGTCCGACGATCGACAGGCGTGCATGAGCAAGACCGGCCCCCTCGTCGACGAAAACGCCGTTCTCGTCAGGGCCGCGATGCGCAATTGCGGCAACCATTCTCTCGAGGAGGATCTTTGCCTCTGGAACTGCGCCGAAATAGCCACCAAATCCGCACATTCTCAAATACTTTCACACCGGTCGATCACCGCCGAAGCATAGTTCGCGTGAGGGACTCATGGGTTAAACTTCCGGCATTTTCTGGTTGTATGGTAAATGCCATGGTTCAGGCGTCAAAACCCGACATTGGGGCAGGAAAATTCTAACCTTAGCGCTCCGAAATTCTTGTTTTCGATATCATTTTAAACATCAGATAGAGAAACAGGACCGGCCAAAGAATGCAGACCAGCAGTCCGGCAAGACGATACATGTTCCAAGGCGCACGCGCCTGCAAACCTTCAAGATAAGTCATCGCCACGAGGAACAAGGCGGTCAGGCAATAGGCGGCAATCGCAAAATACATCAATGACATGCGGTCGTCCTCACGACACAATATCAATTCTAAGGCGTGTCGCGCAAAAGTGCGCAGTGGCTTTGCGTGACATGCGAAATATCAATAACTTAAAGCGAAAGGAACGGATCTGAACGATCGCGACGCCTTTGGGCAATACGCCGCGAAATATATACCACCGAAAATCGTGTCTTTAAACGAAGAATTAACTTTGTCTAAAGAATGGTTAACCGCGCCGGCCCCGCCACCGTTGTCGGCGAGTGTCTGCCGCGCCCCGCAAAATGATCCGACGGGACAGCGTTGAACGCCTGTCGCGAACCGCGTCTGCGCGAAGCCGGAACCGCCGCTTGAAGCACGGGAAGATGGAGAACGCCCCTACAGCGCTGCGGGTCTTATCAGACGAGCAAAGGTCGCTGTAGGACTTTGAATTTCTGCATGTCTCCTCAAATCGAGATCGATTCAAGGAGACATGCAGTAGCGTTCTTGGGATCGCTTAGCGATCACTCTGCCTGGAAACGAACAAGAGGTCGAAGCCTCGAAATTCTCGGCGGGCGATCGATTTGCGCAGCGCCGCCCAGATCGCCTTGGGATTGTCGAGACGAAAGCCGCTCAGGCTGCGGATCAGGTGCATCGTGGCTGCGATGGTGCGAATGGCACGCAGCAGCGAAGGTCCAGTCAGTGAGGCAAAGAGGATTTGCGGGTGCACGGCGAGCAGGACGCCGGCGGTCCGCTGCGGATCGATAGCCCGGAACTGGTCCATGGCACGATACTCATATCCCTCGATGTCGATCTTGAAACAGAGCCGCTCGGTCCGGGCCATGGTCTGAAGCTCACCGATCGTAACCGTCTGCGCACGGATCGCCTCACCGTCATCGTCGGCAATCAGTGCGGACGTTTCTGAACTGCCGAAGCCGCCACCGACGGAATGTAGCACCAGCACCTCGTCCTCGGAGAGTGCCGCGTTGATCACACGCACCTCGCCGCTGTTTTCCGGCTGCATCTCCTTGAGGATGCCGAAGCAGACGGGGTCAGGCTCGACGGTGATGACGTTGTCGGCGATCTGCGCCGCCCAATAGGGCGTCACTCCGATCCATCCGCCGATGTCTATGAAGGTCGTCTTGCGATCGACGAGGCGTTCAATGTTCTGAAACGTACAAGGCTCCCAGTCACCATTCTGCAACCGCGCGAAGAAACGCTTCTTCTCCGGCTTGTCGGGAAACTGGACGGTTTTGCGGAAATAGGTGATCGAACGCATGTCGCCTGTCTAGCCGATATCCCCGCAAAGCGGAATCGCTTTTGCGAAAGGCTCACATGCCCGAAGGGAATGTCTCCACATGAAACAATTCGGGCCGTGGGTTAGGCGTCAGGCCTCCACCCGTTCGATCTGGTTACGGGCTTCGCTAAGCTCGGCCGTGGTCTGGGTCAGGCGGTCAGCCAACACACGCATGATCTCCACCGCCATCTCCGGAAAATCGGCCAGTAGCTTGAGGAAATCATCCTTGCGAATACGCAAGGCTTCGAGCGGCGTGGTGGTCCGCACGGTCGCCGTGCGTGGGGTGTTACAGAGGATGGCGATTTCGCCGACGATCGAATTTTGCTCGAACTCGGCAATCTTGAAGGGCCCGCCGGCAGTATTGATGAGAACCTCTGCCTTACCGGAGAGGATGACATAGGCTGCATCGCCGATGTCGCCCTGATAAAACAGCGCCTCGCCGGCACCGTACATGACCCTGTCGGACGTGAAGGCAAGAAGCTTCAACTTCGCCGGCGGCAGCCCCGAAAACAGGGTAATCCGGCGCAGCATTTCAACTTCATCCTTGAGCAACATCACAATCCGTGTCTCCGATTTCCGGTCGGGAGCAGTCTGCCTCCCGCATCGCGGCGGGACCATAGGCTCGTGCTCTGACATTAATATTACATCAAGATGCCATTTCCTTGTAGTCGCGTCCGTCATCCACCGCTGCGTCGACACCGGTGTCATGAATTAGGCGTCCGTTCTCGAACTGCGCAACGCGGTCGAAGAGATCCAGTAACGAGGGATTGGCAAGGACCCAGACGATCGCCGGATCACGCCCTGCGCGGTCAAGCAGCGAGAAGACATTGCGCACGACCTGCTCCTGGACGCGTTGATCAAGCGCAAGCAGCGGCTGATTGAAGATGTAGAAATCGCAGGCGCGGACGAGCGCGCGCGCAAGATCGAGCTTCTGCCGCTGCGCCGCCGTCAGACGCTTGCCGCCGGCGCCCACATTGTAGTCGAAGCCGAAGGCCAGCACTTCGTTATAGAGGCCGCCGGCCTCGAAGAGATCGCGAACGATCGCCCGGATTTTTTCCGACCCGTCGGCATGCTTGTGGCCGATGCGGCCGAAGAGCACGTTGTCGATGATGCTGCCCGAGGCGATGTAGCGGTTCGGGCGATAGTGCTCGATCATCCCGGCGAGGTCGGCCGGGAGGCCCTCATCGAATTCACGGCGTGCCGCAACGACCTTCGCCATGACCTCTTCCGTCAGCAAACCGAAGCGATGCCGCGGCTCGATGTAATCGAAGCACAGCCGGATGATCTTGATCTGATCGTCTTCCGAAACCTCGCTCTTGCCGCGGCTGCGCACCTTCTGCAGGATGGTCTCGTAGACAGGTATTTCCTCGGCGGTCATGAAGGTCAGCTGCTGGAAGAACGGATGGTCCGGCGGCAAGTCGCGGAACAGTTCGACCACGTTCTCGGCAATCTCGATGCCCATCTCGTAGAACGTGTCGCGCAAACCGACGCGCCGCAGGATGGTCTTGAAGAACGGATGGTTCTCAAGCGCATTCGCCCACATCACCTGATCGGTGATGGTACCGAACAGCATGTTTTCACCGATGGTGGCCTCTACATTGTAGGTCCCCGGTTCGAAGAAGACGACGAGATCGCTGAGTTTTTCCTTTTCGAGACGCTGCCTCAGAGCACTGCGCATTTCGACGATACCGGCCGCAAAGGCCGCGTGCCGGTTCGGGTCGATCGTCGAGCGGACGGCAAGCGCCATCACGTCATTGGTCAACAGGACGGCATCGAGAACCGGGCGGATCTGCACGAGCAGATCATCCGGACCGCTGGCCCCGGCCGAGCCGTAGTCGATCCAATCGCTGTTGATATCAAGTTGCGGATTGCCGGCCAGGCGCGCCTCGGTCACTTCCCACTTCCGGTGCGAGGCCCGCTCTCCCTCATAAGTTACGTCCGTCAGCGGGGCGTGCTTCAACCCGTAGAGGATATTGTCGCCGAGGCTGCCCTGGAACACGTAGACGTCGGACGACGCATAAGCGATGCGACGCCCGGTAACCGATTCCGGTATCTCCAGAATATCCTGTCCACCGATAACAACCTTGCCGCTCGCCGGCCAGACCAACCGACCGAAGGCCTCGGCCAGTACCTCGCCGCCACCGGTCAGGGCGACCTTCTCGCCCTGCTGCACCTGAAGCGACACGTGCTCGAGCACGGTGGAGCCGCCGTCGTCGATCACCGTCAGGTTCACGGCCGCCAGTGGACCGCTCAACGATTCGGTGGCTCCTGCAGCAACGGCCTGAACCTTCGGATCGAGCAACGGCTCGATGCTGAATTGCTCGACGACCTGCGCATACTTGACCTGAACGTCCTGGCGGGCCTGGTCCCAGTCGATGAGCTCCTTCAGCGGACCTGGCAGGTCCTTATAGGCGCCGATGACCGCGACGAGCTGACCGATATCGAGGCGACCCTGCAGGGCGAAGTAACCGCCGATCGCGTAGAAAAGGAAAGGTGTGACCTGCGCCAGGAAGTTGTTGATGAACTTGACGAGGAATTTCCACTGGTAAAGGTCGTAGCGGATCTTGAAGATCCTGCCGAGACGCGACGCGATGTCGGCACGCTCGTAGTTGGAGGTATCGTGGCCGCGGATGGCTCCGATACCGTCGACAATTTCACTGACGCGGCCGGAGAGTTCTCGCGCCGTCAGCTGCCGTTCACGCCCAAGCACCAGAAGCCGCTTGCGCATGCGCGGGATGATGATCGCCTGAACCGCCACGATCAGCGTCGCGACCAGACCAAGCCAGAAGCTCTGCAGCAGGATGAACACCAGCGCCGTCAGCGCCTGGCCGCCGAGCAGTGCCGGCGAGACGAAGGCGTCACCGGTAAAGCCGCCGAGCGGCTCGACCTCATCCTTGATCATCGTCGCGATTTCGGCCGGCTTTACCCTCTTGAAGTGGCTGGGCGGGAACCGAAGCACGCGATCGACGAGCTCGAAGCGAATGCGCCGCAGGAGGCGCTCGCCGAGCCGGCCCTTGAAAGTGTTGATGTAGAACTTGAAGAGGCCGTTGACGACCACCAGCAGCAGGAACACCAGGCTGAGCGCGAGCAACATGCCTTCTCGACCGAGATGGAAGCCGTCAAAGACATTGATCGTTCCAAGATACGGTAAGTCGAACGAAATCGGCAGGAAGGCCTGCGTCGCCTCTGGACTGTCGAATCCGTCACCCTGGATGGGTCCGTTGACGATCTGCTTCGGCAGGTCGAAGGACAGGAAATAGGGGATCATCGACAGCGCGACGACCACCAGAATCCAAAGCTGATCCTTGCGCGTGTGGGTCCAGATGTAGCGGGAAAGGCGTGGTTCCATGTGTCTGGCAATAGGACCTTATTGAACACGATAGCTGCTGGCGTGGCGGGCTGCCGATTGCCCCGCCACGCATCATTCCTCGGCGGAGCTCCGGATGGGTGCCTATCGGCGCTCGATCGCGAAGTGGATGTCTGCATATTCCGCCCGGCGCCGAATCCGGTTCCATTGATTATGCAGGTGCGGGGGAAATCTGCAATGGACGCGGCTTCGTCTCCACTGCCGCGAAGGCAACCACAGAGACTGTCATTCTCCGAAGCACACGCCGTTATTGCACTCGCCCGACACCCAGCTTACAACGAGCACATGAAACACACCAGCCACCCGCCTTCCCAAACCAGCGATTGGTATGAGCATGCCTTTGATTTGGCACGCGGCATCGCCGCCTATACGCAGAGCCCTCTCATCGAAGGCATCGCGAAGGTAATCGCCAGACACCCCGAAGCCCACATCGCCAACGCCTTCAATCACAAGCAGGTTGCCTGCAAGATCTGGGCGCGCGATACGCTCCTCAACGTGGCTGGTTCGTCCTACGCCAGGATTGCGATCCTCGGCGGGTGGTACGGCATCCTGGGCGCGATGCTGCTGGAGGACGCGCGCTTCAACGTGGCCGCGGTCGACAGCTTCGACATCGACCCGGACGTCGAAGCGGTTGCGCGAACCCTGAATGCCGCCTTCCCGGAGAAATTCCGCGCCGTGACGGCCGACATGTACGCCATCGACTATGTGACACTAGGGGCCGACCTCATCATAAACACGAGTTGCGAACACATCGCCGACCTGAAATCGTGGCTCGACCGCATTCCCGCCGGTACGCGCGTTCTGCTGCAATCCAACGACTATTTCAGCGAGCCGACCCACATCAATTGCGTTGCTTCCGTCGAGGATTTCGTCAAACAAGCGGCGCTGACGACAGTGGAATTTGCCGGCGCCCTGCCGACGAAAAAATATACCCGCTTCATGCTGATCGGAACGGTCTGAGTGCTGCAGCTGCCGTCGCTCGATCCCGTCGTTTCAGGATAAGCCTCGCCGGGCACGTACGCCAGCAAGACGCGCCATCTATCGCATGGCACCGAAAACCGATTCCGCGCTCGCGATGACGCGGGCCCGGTACAGCGCCCGCGACGAGGCCGGTCAAAGGGCGATGCGGCGCTCCAGGATTTCGGCGGTCTTCGTCGCGCCGTCAAGGTCCAGCGGCGGTATGTTCGGCTTCCGTCTCGCCAGCATCGCTTCGACATCGCGCGCCAACCTTACGGGCGTCACTTCGGCCTCCGGCAGCACGCCGGCAAGGCCGAGCTTTTCGAGTCGCTCCGCCCGGGTCGACTGCTCGGTTTCGCCGCCGGCGACGAAGGGGATCAGCAAGGATCCGCAACCGGCACGGATGATGTCGCAGACCGTGTTGTAGCCGGCCTGAGAAACCGATAGCCGCGTGCCCGAAAGCAGACTGGCGAAATCCTTGCGGAAGCGGAAGAGCCGTACGTTGCCCGGCGCGGCGGCCGCGAAGGCGTCGTAGTCCTGCTGCGGCAGGTTCGGCCCCGTGACCAGACACCATTGCAGCGCGGGCGGCAGCAAGCTCGCCGCCTGCAGTGCCGCACCGATCAGTTCCTTGCCGACCGCACCACCACCGGCCGAAACGAGCACGTCGAACGTTTCCGACGGAGCTTCGGGTGCCGGCCCAGCCACGAGGCCGGTATAGGCGATCTTGTCGGCGATCTCGGCCGCGTAAGGGTAGGTCTCTTCGAGCCGCGCGAAGGCAGGATCCCCGTGCACGAGCACGAGATCGAAATGTGCCTTTACGACGTCGAGGGTCTCCTCGGCACGCCCTGGCTTCGTCCGCTCTTGCAGGATATCCCGAAGCGAAGCCGCAACCAGGGGCCGCGGGTTCTGCTTTTCGATGACCTCGAGCAAGGGCATCAGCTCGAAACGCATCTGGCGGCGGCCGAAGGGGAAAGCTTCGAAGATGACGATATCGGGATCGCAGGCAAGGTACGCCTCGATCAGCAGGTCCCGGCGCCTGTCCTTGAACGCATCGCTCACCGGATTTCCCTCGCTGTCGGCAAGGCCGGAAAACCCCGTGTCGCCGGCGAGCACCGGCGGAAGGGCCACGTGCTTTACGTCATTTCCCGGGAAGCCCGACACCGGATTGCCGCCGGTCACGACGGTTACCTCGAAACCTCTGGCGGCAAGAGCGCTCGCGATCCGGCTCGCCCGCGCCAGATGGCCGATGCCGAGCAGATGCTGCACGTAGAAAAAGACGCGGCGCGCACGCATCACGCGGCTCTCCATTCGCTGGCAAACAGCCCGGCAAGCTGATCGATACTTGTGTGGTGGTCGAATTGCGCGCGGACTTTCCGCTCCGCCGCATCGCCCAGCCTGTGACGAAGCGCGGGATCGCGGATGAGTGCTTCGAGGGCCGCCGCAAGCGCCTGTGGGTCTTCCGACGGGACGACCCGGCCATTCTCGCCGTCGACGAGAAGTTCCGGTACGCCGGAAATCGCCGTCGAAACGCAAGCCAGGCGTTGGCTCGAGGCTTCGACGAGCACATTGGGCAACCCGTCGCGATCGCCGTCGGCCGAGATCCGGCAGGCAAGCGCGAAGATGTCGCTCGTCCGGTAATGCGCAAGCACGTCCGTCTGGTCAAGCGCGCCCTTCCAGGCGATCCGGTCGGAAACGCCAAGCTCGGCGGCCAGTGTCTTGAGCGTGGCGGTCAGCTCGCCGGCGCCGATGTGTTCGAACCGCCAATGGAGATCTGTCGGCAGCAGCGAGAGTGCCTTCAGCAGCACGTCGTAGCCTTTCTTGCCGACAGCGCGGCCGACGCTGACGATGCGGACGGAATCCGAAGGGTCGGAACCATTGCGGCCAGAATGCGCGCCCTCGAAATGAGGGAACCGATCGAGATCAAGGCCATGGTAGCTCAGATGGACCCTGGCCTTTTCGGTCGTCAGGCTCTTCAGATGCTCATAGCCCATGCGCGTGCAGGTGACCGTCCAGCGCGCCCGGCCAAGCTTTTCGGAAAGCTCCCAGTCCGGCGATGTCCAGATGTCCTTGGCATGCGCCGAGCAGGACCAGGGCGTGCCCGTGATCACGCTGGCATAGGCCGTCACCGACGCCGGAGTATGGATGAAATGTGCGTGTAGCCAGCGCGGATTGCCCGGCCATTCCGAAGCGAGCACCAGCGCCTGCCCGAACCGACGAAAACGATTGCGGCTGAAATCGCGGCGCAGGTCTTTCAGAAAGAGCCCGAATGCCGGCCAGAAACCCGGCTTCGGCAAGCAACGCACGAGACCGCGGAGCACTCGCAGCGGCTCCTCGTGCAGATATTCGGGCAGATAGTGGACATCGGCACGAATTTCATCGTGAACCGGATGGCGCTTGCCGTCGGTCGGGCGGCGAAGCGCGATCAGCACGAGGTCTAGTCCGGCCCGCTCGAGGCCAAGCAGTTCCTGCGCGATGAAGGTTTCCGAAAGACGCGGATAGCCCTTCAGAACGATTGCAATCTTGCGATTTGTCGGCAATGCTTCAGCTCGATTTCTTCACGATATTCAGGTGGTCGCTCGAAGGCCGTTCGAGCCACCCGCCGACGATTTCAGAGATATGCGCGAGTCCTTCCAACCGCAAGCCGTTGGCGGTGCTCTTCGACGGCGGCGCCCGGGACGGCAGCGCCTTCAGCGCCGCCGCCAACCGCAGCGGATCTTCCGCTTCGTCCGGCAGCAGCATTTCGACGAGCCCAAGCTCGGCGGCGCGGCGCGCACGGATCAACTGCTCTTCGCGCGGCTGGATGCGCGGCACGATCAGAGCAGGCTTGTCGAAAGACAGGATTTCGCAATAGGTGTTGTAGCCGCCCATGGCGACGACGCCTTTTGCCCCGGCGATGAGCTCTTCCATGCGGTTGTCGAACTCGATGATCTTGATATAGGGGATCTTGCTGCCCTTACGGATCAATTTTTCCCGCTTCTTGACCGGCATATAGGGCCCGAGCACGATCAACGCATTGTACGTGAGTTTCGGGTCCTGTTGATAGGCGTGGATCACATCGTGGATCAGGTCAGCACCGTCGCCGCCGCCACCTGTCGTCACCAGGATGTAGTCGCCCTGCGGCTTGTGTCCGGGCAATTCCTCGCGCGGAACGCTGCGCTGCAGGAAGCCGACGAAGTTCATTCGGTCGCGCACGGCCGGCGGCACTTCGAGCTCGGTCAGCGGGTCGTAGAAATCCGGCGGGCCATAGACCCAGATCGTATCGTAATACTGCTCGATCTTTCGCATCGTGTCGCGCCGCTTCCACTCCGCTTCCAGCAGGTGCGGCGCATCCATGACCTCGCGCAAGCCCAAGACCAGCGTCGTGCCGTGCGCTTTCAAATAGGTGAGCGTCTCTTCGACTTCGCCGCGCAGGCCCATCGGCTCCTTGTCTACGATGAAGATGTCGGGCTTGAAGGTCTCGGCGGTGTGGCGAATGATCGCCTGGCGCATCTTCAGCGTCTCATCGAGCTCGATGTGGCGGTCGAGCGACGTGTAGTCGCCATTGTGGAGTTTGATAACGCTCGGGATCTTCACGAAATCGACGCGCGCACGGTAGTCGAATGCGCCGGCGATCGTCGCGCCGGAGATGATCAGAATGTTCAAACCGCGGTAGTCTTCCACCAGCGAATGCGCGATCGTGCGGCACCGGCGAAGGTGCCCGAGCCCGAACGTGTCATGGCTGTACATGAGGATCCGGGCATCTTCAAAGCGCCGCATCATGCAAGGAACCTTTCGCTCAGGGGCAATGAACCGTTTCACGCCGTTCGGTTGCCGGCATCAAATCGGGCCTCATTTGTAGGGATCGGCCGCGTCACGCAACCCATCTCCCAGGAAGTTGAATGCCAAAATCACAAGAATGACCGGAATTGTGGGAAATAGGAGCCAGGGATAGAAGGCGATGACGCTGACGCTTTTTGCCTCGGTCAGGAGAATACCCCAACTGGTGATCGGGGGCCTGAGGCCGAGGCCGAGGAAGCTCAGGGCGGTCTCGCCGAGGATCATGCCGGGGATCGAGATCGTCGCGGTGGCGATCAGATGCGACATGAAGCCGGGCACGAGATGTCGGCCGATGATGCGGCTGCTCTTCGCACCCATCAACTGGGCCGCCAGCACGTAATCTTCCTCGCGAAGCGCGAGCAGTTTCGAGCGTACCGCGCGCGCGAGCCCCGTCCAGTCCAGGAGTCCGAGGATGATCGTGATCGCCAGGTAGATCAGAATCGGGCTCCAGGTCGCCGGCATGATCGCCGCGAGCGACAGCCAGAGCGGGATGCTTGGGATCGACTGCAGGACTTCAATGACGCGCTGAACGATGAGATCGAAGACGCCGCCGTGATAACCGGCAAGGCCGCCGATGACGATGCCGAGCACGAAGCTGACGGTGATGCCGAGAAGACCGATCGTGAGCGAAATTCGAGCGCCGTAAATGATGCGCGACAGCACGTCACGGCCGAGACGATCCGTTCCCAGGAAAAAGGCCTGACCGCCTTCGGCCGGGCAAACGAGATGCACGTTGCTGTCGAACAGGCCCCAGAAGCGATAGCTGTCGCCGCGGCAGAAGAAGCGGAGCCGCTGCACGTCCTTGGTATCGTCGGTGTAGTTGCGCTTCAGCGTGTCCATGTCGAGTGTCATGGTCCGTCCATAGACGAAGGGACCGACGAACTTGCCCTCATGGAACAGATGCACCGCCTGCGGCGGCGCATAGATGTAATCCATGTTGCGGGTGTGCAGGTTGTAGGGCGCCAGGAACTCGGAGGCGACGATCGACAGATAGAGCACCGCGAGGAAAATGCCGGAGGCGAGCGCGAGCCTGTGGCGGCGGAATTTCCACCACATCAGGCGAAGCTGGGAAGCCTGGTTGACGCGCACCTGCTCGTCGGTCATCGCCTCGACGGAATAGGGATCGAAAGGAGCCGTCGATACGTAGTGCGGCAAGGGCTCGCCGGGCGCCGGAAGGAATGACGTCACTTGGTGCTCCTGCCTTGCAGCCGAATTCGAGGATCGAGGATGGCGAGCGCAATGTCGGAAATCAGCACGCCGATGACCGTCAGAAAGGCGAGGAACATCAGGAACGAACCGGCGAGATACATGTCCTGGCTCTGCAGAGCCTTGATCAACATCGGTCCGGTGGTTTCCAACGACAATACGATCGCGGTGATTTCAGCGCCGGAAATGATCGCCGGCAGGATCGAGCCGATATCCGATATGAAGAAGTTCAGGGCCATCCGCAGGGGGTATTTGACCAGCGTGCGCATCGGCGAAAGGCCCTTGGCCCGGGCCGTCACCACATACTGCTTCTGCAACTCGTCGAGCAGATTGGCGCGCAGGCGCCGGATCATGCCGGCCGTGCCCGCCGCACCGACGATGATGACCGGAATCCAGATATGCTCGAGGATCGACTTCGCCTTGGCCCAACTCATCGGCTCGGCCAGATATTTCTGGTCCATCAGGTGACCGATCGAAATCCCGAACCAGATATTGGCGAAATACATCAGGATCAGCGCGAGCATGAAGTTCGGGATGGCGATACCGATCAACCCCATGAGCGACAGGCCGTAGTCACCCCAGCTATACTGATGCGTCGCGGAATAGATGCCGATCGGAAAGGCGATCAGCCAGGTGAAGATGATGGTGACGAAGGAAACGAGGATCGTCAGCCACAGACGGTCGCCGACCACGGCGCTGACCGGCAGTTCATATTCGAAGGAATAGCCGAAATCGCCCTTCAGCATGCCACCGAGCCAGTAGACGTAGCGCAGGGCCGCCGGCTGATCGAAGCCGTACTCCTTCCTCAGCGCCTCGATCTGCTCCATGTCGACGCCTTCGCCCTGCGCCTTGATCTCGGAGACATAGCTCTCGAAGTAGTCGCCGGGCGGCAGTTCGATGATGGTGAAGACGAGAGCGGAAATGATGAGGAGGGTTGGAACCATCGCCGCGATACGCCAGAGAATATATCGCAGCATGTCAGGCTTCCTGCTCGATCCAGAACGTATCGGTCTTGTAAACACCAAAATAGCAGGTGGGATCGAAACCGTAGAGCGCCGTTTCCGGCACATTCCGAAGCTTCTTGGCCACGAGGATCGGCTGCAGCGAGGCGTTGACGATACCGATCGAGAAGACCTGGTCTGTGTAAATCGACAGCATGCGGGTCCAAATCTCCGTACGCTCGGCATCTTCAGCCGAATGCCGCCAGCGCTGCAGCAGCTCTGTCAGTTCGATGGCGGCCGGAAGATCCGGCGGCTGGCCCATTTCGCCATGGGACAGGTAGTTGAGCCCCCAGACCGGCCATTGCAGTTGGTCGTCGGCGGTCGGCGCCAGCTGCCCCGGGTTCATGCCCGGGGTGGGAACGCCGTTGTCGAGCCCGAACCACATCGACATGATGATCTCGCCGCCGACAGCGCGGCTGCGGAACGTGTCGCGCTGCGAGGTGCGGATGAAAAGGGATATCCCGATCTTTTGCCAATAGTCGGTGATGAGCTGCAGCACGTCCGTTTCGAGCGTGCTTTCACCCGCCGTTTCCACGACGATTTGCGCCGCCCGGCCGTCGGACAGGATGCGAATGCCGTCGCTACCGCGTTGCGTAAGCCCCGCCTCGTCCAGCAGCGCATTCGCCTGGGCCGGATCGTGGGCGATCCAGGCGCTGGCGAATTCCGGACGAAAGAGCGGGCTATCCTGCAGGACCGTGTCGGCGCTCTCCTTGGTCAGGCCGTAGAAGACTGCCTTGTTGATCTCGGTGCGGTCGATCGCAAGCGAGAGCGCGCGGCGAACGCGCACGTCCTGCAGAAGCGCCCGCCAGACCGTGTCGGAGCAGTTGAGGTTCGGCAAGAGCGCCAGGCGCGAGCCTTGCGTCTTCTTCCACAGCAGCACCTTCACCGGATAACGCTTCTCGGAATCCTTGAGGAAGGTATAGTCGACGAAATCGATACCCGTCGCCTGCAAATCGCTTTCGCCCGTTCCGGTCTTCGCCGGAATCAGCGCCGGCGAGCTGACGTTGAGCACGAACTTGTCGATATAGGGAAGCTGCAATCCGTTCTCGTCGACGCGGTGGAAATAGGGATTGCGCTCGAAGACGAACTGTTCGGCCGGAAGCGACGTGGTGTTACGCCATGGATCGAGCGTTGGAAGGTCGGGGTTCTCAGGGCGATAGGAGCGAGCCATGCGCATATGGAGCTGGCTCCATTTCTTGACGCGCTGCTCCTTCATCAAAGCCTTGAGCTTGTCTTCTTCCTGGTACTTCTCATGGAACTGTTTGAGATAGGCTGACGGCATCGCCACCACCAGCGGCTGCGGTGCCGCGAGCTTCTGCAGGAAGTCCGGGTTCGGTGTCGACCAGGTATAGCGAACGGTTCGCTCGTCGATGACTTCGAACTTTCCTGCTTCGCCGTCCATGACGAGCGCAGTCGGCAATCCGGCGGGGCTAAGCTTCTCGTTGTTGAGGACATCGTCCCAGCAGTAGCGGAAGTCCTCGGCCGTCAGCGGTGTTCCGTCGGACCACTTGTGCCCTTCCCTCAAATGGAAGGTGAAGATACGGTCCTCGACCGTCTCGTAGCTCTCGAGCACGTCCGCTTCGAGCTTCAGCGTTTCGTCATAGCCGACCAGTCGGGCATAGCCGTAGACGGTCATCAGCCGGATGTCCTTGGCGCTGCCGATGATCATCGTCACGACGCCACCATGCTTGCCGGGTTTGCGCCCCAAGGCCGCGACGTTGATGACGCGTGGCGTCTTGGGCAAACGTTCGCTAAGCGGCGGGAGCTTGCCTTCCGCAATCAGCTTTTCCAGAAACGCCGGCTCGCCGGCGGCAGCCAGGAGCCGCATAGGAAACGCCACGGTTGCAAGCAATGCCAGAACAGTTCGGCGGGTGATCATGGCCGTAACTCCCTTGCATCCACCGACCGGCGCGCCAGTACGAAGTGGTCGCCACCGAGATCTGCGGCGGTGAGCGTGTCGCCAGCGTCGTCGTCACGGAACTGCGGTCCCCAGCGCCGCATATCCGATCCTTCGCTGTCCTTCAGCCTGTCGAAGTCGAGTTGCCGGTCGAGATCCGGATAGGGAACGGCCGCCAGCAGCGACTTGGTATAGGGATGAACCGGATTGCGCATTAGCACCTCGCGCGGGGCGAGCTCGACGATGCGACCGGCGCACATCACGGCGATGCGGTCCGCCATATAGTCCACGACTGCAAGGTTGTGCGAGATGAACAGGCAGGTCAGCCCCAGTTCCTTCTGCAGATCCTTGAGAAGGTTGAGAATTTGCGCCTGGACCGAAACGTCGAGCGCCGAAACCGGTTCGTCGCAGATCAACAGTTCCGGTACCAGTGCGAGAGCCCGGGCAATGCCGATACGCTGACGCTGCCCACCGGAGAAGCTGTGCGGGTAACGGTTGATGAAACGCTGGTCCAGACCCACCGCCTGCAACAGCGAACGCACCGTCTCGACACGCGATTTCGCCGTCCCGCGCCCGTGAATCTCCAGCGGTTCGCTGAGGATGTTCTTGACCGTCATGCGCGGGGAAAGCGACGAAACCGGATCCTGGAAGACCATCTGGATTTTCGAGCGCAATGCCTGGAGATCGTCGCCCTGCGCCTTCAATACATCGACGGGACCTTCGCCATTGTCGAAGATCACCGATCCGGCATCGGGTGTCACCGCCCGCATGAGGATCTTGCTGACGGTCGTCTTGCCGCAGCCGCTCTCTCCGACGAGACCAAGACATTCACCACGGCGAATATCGAAGCTGACGTCGTCGACGGCGCGATGCAGCGTGCTCTCCCCGCCGCCGAACCACGAAGACTTTCGCGTTCCGTAGGTCTTCGAAACATTGTGGACGGACAAGAGCACATCGGGACCGGCCCGTCGGTCGGCAGCCGAGCCCCCAAGCAGCGTGCCCGCCTTGACCGGCACTTCACGCAGCGCCTTCAACCGCTCGCCGGGCTTCATGTCGAAATGGGGAACGGCCGCCATCAGCCCCTTGAGATAGGGGTGCTGCGGATTGCGGAAGATCGCCTCGACGGGACCGGCCTCGACGATCTGCCCGTGATAGATCACCACAACCTCGTCGGCCATGTTGGCGACGACGCCGAGGTCGTGGGTAATCAGCAGCATCGCCATATTGAGCTTCACCTGAAGCTCGCGCAGAAGTTTCAGGATCTGCGCCTGTACCGTCACGTCGAGCGCGGTCGTCGGCTCGTCGGCGATCAACAGGGCAGGCCGACAGATCAGTGCCATGGCGATCATCGCGCGCTGGCGCATCCCGCCGGAAAGCTCGAAGGGATACATGTCGTAGGCGCGCTTCGGATTGGCGAAGCCGACATAGCCGAGCAGTTCCTCGGTGCGCGCACGGCGCTCAGCCTTTTCCGCATCCGTGTGGATTTTCAGCACTTCGGAAATCTGGTTTCCGATCGTGTGGAGCGGCGACAGCGACGTCATCGGCTCCTGAAAGATCTTGCTGATGCGCGTACCGCGTAGACCGCGTATTTCCTCGCCTTCCCGCTCCAGCGAGAGCAGGTCGATCGGCTTTGCCGCCGTGGTGGGGTCGTTGAACAAAATTTTGCCACCAACCCTCGCGACGTTGGGCAAAATGCCCATTACCGCTTGGCTGATGGCCGACTTTCCCGATCCCGACTCACCGACGAGAGCCGTAACCTTCCCGGGCAAAATCCTGAAATTCGCGTTATTGACGGCTTGAACTTCGCCGCCGAGCACCGAGAATGTGATCCGCAGACCTTCAACTCGAAGCAGGTCCGCCCCAGATGTCATCGCAGCACGCTTCCCTCATCGCTTCTTTTTATCCGCCGCCTCTAAAAAAAGACTAGCGCAGCTTCAGAGGGCTGTCCAGCAGGGCCGACTGCAACCGGAGCATTGCCCCGTGCATTCAGTTGGTTAGAGCGCAGGGCACGCCCCGCCCTTCAACACATCGGAGCAATTCGGCGAGCGACGGAAGTCGTCATAAAACAGCGTCCAGTCCGTCCCGTCGGCCGCACGGTAGGGGCCGAATTTGAAGTATTGGTTCTTCCCGAGCCCCTTGTCGTCGTGGCCGACGTGCCCCGTTACCGTGATGATCGGCTTGTCATTGGCGAACAGCTCGATGCGCCCCGTCCCATTGGCTCCCGGTAGCGTGTAGATCGCGAAATCGATCCAGCCGGATTTCGGGTCGGGCAGGGGGTTGCCGTGGTTCGTCACCTTGATGGCATCCGTGCAGGCATTGAACAGACTGCCGTCCTCCAGTTTCCAGTTGCTGTCGGCGGCGACCAGCATGCGCATCTGGTTGACGCCTGGCCGCCCCCACACGGGGATCTCGCCGGGCTTGCAGCTCGCTGGCGTACCTTCCGGACCGGATGAGAGCGGCGCGATGTAATTCGTCTCCACCGTGACGAAGAGCTTGCCCGCCTCGAGGCGCAAGGCAAGGAACGGGCTGAAGTCGCCTTCGGCGCCGGGATCGATCTCGCGCTTCCATTGGGCGATCAGATAGCGATGATCCTCGTTGGGGATCGGATCGGCGAATTTGACTGCGAAGCCGTACCAAATCCCCTGGTCGTAGGGCACGCGAAGCGCCGTCTTCTCCCAGATCTCGGCTCGCTCGCTGCAACCGTCGAGCGAATCAGGACAGGTCGGAACGACGCTCAGTTTGAGCGCGCCCTTTCCGGTATGCGTGACCTGGCTTTGAAATTCGACCGTGCCGGCGCTCTGCTCGAAATTCTCGCGATAGTAAAGCCCACCTTCGGGCGCGAAGTTCTGTCCCTCGAAGCCGTCTGACAGTTTGGTTTCCCACGGCTGCGCCATCGCGCCCCCGGCCATGGCAATGCTGGCGGCGACAAACACGACTCGGAACATTCTTCCCCCTTATTGAAGCATCTTGTCGATGAGGCCGCGCGGCGGCTGTAGCGGACGAGTATTGCGATGAAGCAACATGACATGTTCCGCCTCGGAAAGTCCATCCTGCAACACATCGTCGAAGCGCTCGTCTGCCCTGGCAAGCAACGCCGCATCGTTGGGGTAGAGAATCGTGAATTTCTGCCGGACTCCGCGCAGTTTTTCCTGGCCGAGCGCCGTCCAATCTCCGCCGCAGTAGTTGACGAAGGCCTCACTGGCAACAACGCTATGCGCATATTTCTTGGTGAGGTTCTGCAACCGCTGCACTTCGTTGACGGCCGAGCCGAAAGCGGAAAAGGTCAGCCGGTCGCGCAAGCCAACGTTGCCGAACATCACGTTGCCGACATGGAGCCCGATACCGTAGCCAATCGGATCGCGCGCTTGCTTGCGCCGTTCGCCGTTCAACATCTCCATGCGCGCCGTTGCTGCGCGCACGGCGGAAAAAGCCTCGCGGGCAGCAAACTCGGACGGCTCCTTGTGGCGGCCGCACGGATAGACGGCGATGAACCCATCCCCGACGAAGCTCAGGATATGGCCGCCATTGCGGTTGAACGGCGCGGCGATCGCGTCGAAATAGGTGTTCAGCGTCTCGATGTAGGACTGTCGCCCTTCCTTTTCCGCCAGCATCGTCGAACGACGCATGTCGGCCATGACCAGGATCGCGCGCACCGTTTCGCCGTCGCCACGGCGGACCTGACCGCTCATCACGCGTCGACCGGCACTGGAACCGAGATAGGTGGTCAGCATGTTGTCGGCGAGTTTGCCGAGTACCGCCATCTTAGCAGCGACCGCGAGGTGATACTGCAGCTTCAGCAATGCCCCGATCACATCGTCGGTGAAGCCGCCGTGACGATCCGTCGTCCAGGAACCGACCATGCCGTGACCGGAATCGGCGCCGAGCGACTGCATGAAGGCCAGATAGTCGGTGGCCCCCATCTCCTTGAGGTCGTCGAAGATCGGGAACTCGGACGGGGTATCCTGATAGATGCGCCGCCGGACATGTTCGAGATTGTTGTTGAGCAGATAGTAATAGGGGCTCTGGAGGAAACGCTCCGGATTGAGCGCCAGCTCTTCGTGCCGAAGGCCGCTGACCTCGACGCCCTTGCCGCGGATCCAGGTAAAACCAAGCGCATCATAGAGCGGATGCAACATCGAAAAGGACAGATGAACGCGCATCAGCGGCAGGCCGGCGGCGGCGAGCCGCTCGCAGAAGCCCTTGACGATCGTCTCCAGCGGTGCGTCGCTCAGCGATGTCCGCATCAGCCAGTCGGCAACCTTGTCGATGAGGATTTCGGATACGTTGTCGTTCGTCGGGGCCATTTCGCGTCCTCACCATGACAGACCGTCCCGCGTCAGCATCCGGAGACGACGAACGCCCCGGCAAAGTGCCGGTCCATGTTCGCGGGGGGGATGATGATGAGCCGTGCCCGTTAAGAAAATGCTCCAGCCGATTCCGGCGTCAATGACGTGCAGGCACCCGGAATGCGGCACTTATATGTTGCAGATATTGATCCCGCCTTGCGATTTCCAGAGGCCCGGCAAAGTTTTTCTCGCACGAAGAATTGATAGCCGGCTCAAGGGCCTGAATGCAGGCGTGACGCAGTGCCTCGCTTGACTTGCCGCTTGTTTCTCTCCAACAAACCACGACATGTTCGCGCGGGCGCCACCGCCTGCCACGAGATCCGGAAAACAAACTTGACCTCACCTCATTACGAAAGCCTGCTCTCGTCCATCTCCGCCTTGAGCGCCACGGTTGGCGTCATCGGTCTCGGCTATGTCGGCCTGCCGCTCGCCATCGCCGCTGCTCGCGCGGGCTTCGTCGTCACCGGCTTCGACATCGACCCCACCAAGATCGTCGCGCTCGACGCGGGCAAATCCTACATCGCCGCCGTATCGGACGCAGCACTTGCGAAAGAGAACAGTGCCGGCCGCTTCCGCTCGACCACGGACTTTCAAAAGCTGACGGACTGCGACGTCATCATCATCTGCGTGCCGACCCCGCTCACCAAACACCGCGATCCCGATCTTTCCTTCGTCGAGAAGACGTCACGGGCGATCGCCGCGACCCTGAGGCCCGCACAGCTCGTCGTCCTGGAATCGACCACCTATCCCGGGACGACCGACGGCGTCGTGCGCACGATCCTCGAAGAAACCGGGCTCAAATCGGGCAGCGATTTCTTCGTCGGCTTTTCGCCGGAGCGTGAGGATCCCGGCAACCCGACCTACGAAACCGTCAGCATTCCGAAGGTCGTCGCCGGCGACGGACCGCAGGCTTCGGCGTTGATGGAGCGCTTCTACGCAGCCGTGGTGAAAACCGTGGTGCCGGTCTCCTCCAACGCCACGGCGGAGGCGGTGAAACTGACCGAGAACATTTTCCGCTCGGTGAACATCGCCCTCGTCAACGAATTGAAGATCGTCTACGAGGCGATGGGCATCGACGTATGGGAAGTGATCGAGGCGGCGAAGACCAAGCCGTTCGGCTACATGCCCTTCTACCCCGGCCCGGGGCTCGGCGGTCACTGCATACCGATCGACCCCTTCTATCTCACCTGGAAGTCGCGGGAATACGAACTGCCGACACGCTTCATCGAACTTGCCGGCGAGATCAACTCGGCCATGCCCCGTCATGTGATCAGCCGACTTGCCGAGGCGCTCGACCGCAAGGCCGGCAAGGCGCTCAGCCGTTCCAACGTCCTCGTCGTCGGCCTCGCCTACAAGAAGAACGTTCCGGATATTCGCGAAAGCCCGTCGCTGCGCCTGATCGAATTGATCGAAGAGCGCGGGGGCCGCACCGCCTATCATGACCCCTACGTCGCCGAGATCCCGCCGACACGCGAACATGGTGCGCTGAAGGGCAGGCGTTCGGTCCCGCTCGACGCGCGAACGGTCGCGGCGTTCGATGCGGTTCTGATTGCCACCGACCACGACCAGGTGGACTACGCCGCCCTTGCCAATTCCGCCTCGCTCATCGTCGATACGCGCAACGTCTTTTACCGCAACGGCTTGACCGGCGACCATATCGTCAAGGCTTAGCCCGATCTGGCCCGGGAGGTCTGAAAATCGGGCGGCAGCTCGCGTGTGTCTACGCCGCCTGCACGCGCGCCAGCGCGGCCTTGAGCTTGCTTGCTGCCACCGCATAGCCGCCCGACGCGCCGTCGACGAAATGCATGTGATCCCGTGTCATCGGCGTCGGCACGATGCAGGTCATCAGCGCCGAGCCCTGTTGATGCAGGCCATAGTGCCCGACACCCGCCGCCTCGGCCTGCCTTAGCCGCGTCTCGATCCGTCCGAGCCGTTCGGCACTGATGTCGATCGTCATTTTCAGCCCATCATCGAATTTGCGGAAATCCGTGTTGTCGGCGAGATCACGACGGTAACGGCCCGTGTCGAATGATCCAAGATTCCAGCCCATCCTGAGGCAGACGAACAGCACCAGCGTCTGCACGGTGATGAAGCAACGGGCGAGGAAGCGCCGTCCTTTTGGTGCCACAGCCCGCGTCTCGGCATCGATCCCCTTGAAGGAGAACCGCGGATTCGGCCCGAGTTCAGGAACCGGATGGCCGTTGCGCTCCTCCTCGTCGGCCAAAGCGACAATATCGGCGATCAGCGACTGGAATTCTGCTCCATTGCCTTTCGGTCCGGGCACGGCGATGATCGACGCAATGGTGCCATGGCGGGACTCGATCGGGTTCCAGCGACAGGAGAGCCCGGTCAAATCAGGCCGGCTGCCGGGGATCGCGGCACCGACGGAATAGCGACCCGCCTTCATCGCCGCCTCGGCCCAACTGGCGCCACCGCCCGCAAACATCGCATAGGAAACTTCTTCGCTCGCCTTGAAGCGGGCGACGCGCATGTCGAGGCCGTTTGCGCGGATATCGCTGACCGGCACCAGCGCGGCGCGCAAGTCGAGCCCAAGTTCCTCCGCCACCCAGGTCTTCACGGCGGCGAGTGCGTCGCGGGCGCGATCCTGCATTGGCGCCGGCAGCGCGGCGAGCGCGCCGTCACCCCCGAAAACAAAGGGCATCGACTTTTCTTCGAGTGCGTTCATCAACGCCGAAATGACGCTGGCGCCTGCCATGTTCACGGTTTTGTAACGGCCCTCGGCGATCGCGCCGGTGGAATTGACGATGTCGGCAACGGCAAGAATCCAGCTGTCCGGCAGCGGGCGATAGTTCGCCTCGTCCGCGACCCCTTCGAACGCATCGAAAAGGGGGACGCTGTCGTAGAACCGCCCGTCTGCTGTCTCAACCATGCGTGACCTGTTCCCTACGTTACTGCGTTCGATAGACAATCCATATAAGAGCGCAACAAAAAGTTTCACATGCCGTTGCCAAGGCCCCGCAATCTGTCCGGCGACCCCCGCTATAATGCGGTTCCGTCGGGCGATTTCCAATCAGGCGCTGTTGGCGACGCTAAGGTTACTTTCCAAATAATAACCCATGGCATTGCAGGGGTATGGCCATCTGTGCTTGTTTAACAGTCACACAAGGATCAAAATGACCCGAGCGTGCGTAGTGAAGCCGAAACTGAATGCGTGACGACAACTTTCGAGTGCGGTTCTGGGGCGTAAGAGGAAGTTTGCCGGTATCCGGCCAACAATACGTCGCCTATGGGGGAAATACATCCTGCATCGAAGTTCGATGCGGCAAGGATGTTTTGCTCTTCGATGCGGGGTCTGGGCTGCGCGAAGCCGGTTACTCGCTGATCGCCGAGGGCGTCGACCGGTTCGACCTTTTCTTCACCCACAGCCACTATGACCACATCATCGGCCTTCCCTATTTCAAGCCGATCTACAAGTGTCAGAATTCGGTTCGCTTCTGGTCGGGCCACCTGCACGGCAGCATGACCACCAGGGAAATGATCCGTGACTTCATGCGCCCGCCATGGTTCCCGGTGGACCCGGATATCTGTCAGGCAAGCCTCGACGGCATGGATTTCAAGCCCGGCGACGTACTGACACCGCGCGAAGGGATCACGATCCGCACGACAAGTCTCAATCATCCCGGCGGCTGTGTCGGCTACCGCGTCGAATGGAACGGCCGCGCCGTCGCTCTCGTCTACGACACCGAGCACGAGCCCGGCATTCTGGATCCCGCCGTTCTCGAACTGATCGCCGGCTGCGACCTGATGGTCTACGACTGCACCTATCTCGAGAGCGAGATGGATCATTTTCAGGGCTATGGACACTCGACCGGCATGCATGGCGCCCGGCTGGCGATGGCCGCCGGGGTCAAGCAGCTCGCCATGTTCCATCATGATCCGTCCCGCACCGACGAGGCGCTTGCCGCCATGGAGCGTGACATTCGAGCCACCTTCGCCGGCGCCTTTGCCGCCCGCGACGGGCAGTTCATCGATCTGTAAGGTCGCCGCCGGCAAGCCAGCGACAGGCAGGATGTCTGCTGGTCGCTGCGAAGAGCTTTTCGAGGAACGCCCATACTCCCTCGTCGTGAACCAAGTGATGCGTCAGCACGCCGATCATGCGGCCCTTCTGGTCTGCTCTCTCATCGACATCGCCGGATACTTGCCGAAGCCTCGCGAGGATGTCGGCGACGATCAGGGCATGGTCGCGGCAGCCGCGTGTCCCGCGCCAGTCCATCACGTCGACATGGGTGTTAACGAGCTTGAACGGTGACGGCTTTTCCGGACCGAAGATCGAGAGCGCCTTGAAACCGACATCGGGCAAGCCGTCGAGAAGGGCTGGATCGATCCGGTTCCACGGCGGAACGAGCATCGGCACGAAGCTACCGGGGAAAAGCGCCTGCAGGCGGCTATAGCCGCGCTCGAGTTCGTGGAGCACCGTGGCGCGCGGTCGGTGTGCGCCGAGCTCCTGCTTCTTTTCCTCAGGCGGCGCGTGATTGCGATGCGCCCAACCGTGCACCGCAATGCTTGCACCTTCGAGCCCGTCGAGGCGGCGCGCGAGCGCATCGCCGGCCTGGGCCGGCGGAACGGCCAGAACCACCGGAGATGCGTGTCGGTCGATCAGCGACAGCAGGCGATCGAGCGCCGCCGTCGGTTCGGCTGCGTCGTCGTCCCGCAGCCAGAAGTCCACCTGCCGCCCCGACGCCGCAACGCGATCGAGTTCCGCAGCAAAGCGCTGCCAATGGATTTCTTCGGTCATGCCGGCCTCTCCAGGAATTCATCGAAAATCGAGCGAAGCCGTCGAGCGGCTGCCGGAAACGAACGCTCCTCATGAACGAACCGTCGGGCGGCTGCGCCCAATCGCCATCGGCGTGCCGGGTTCTCGATCAGGTCGCGCATCGCCGCCGCATAGGCATCGATATCCCCGTCCGGCGTCAGCAACCCGGTCTCCCCGTGCCTCACGACCTCGGGCACACCGGCCGTTCGCTGGGCAACGACCGGCAGACCGGCCGCCTGCGCTTCGAGATAGGCAAGCCCGTAGGCCTCGCCGCAGCCGGGCCACACGTAAAGGTCACCGCCTGCAAGAATTTGCGGAAGCTCGGCTGCATCCTTTTCGCCAAGCCACACCAATCGGTCGGGAGGCAAGGAAGTGAAGGTTTCTTTGACCGCCTCCCGGCAAGGCCCGTCGCCGACGATCGTCAAGGTCCAGGCGGTGGCAGCAAGGCGCATCAGCGCCTGCGCCAGCATGCGGTAGCTGTCCATCTTGTCGCCGCTGCGCATCATCGCGACCACGACCATCCGGCAATCGGCATCGGCCCGCGGCTTGGTTTCAATGAATGGCGCCGCATCGATGAACGGCGCGAGCATCGTGTGGCGGCAGGAAGGCGCGGCTTCAAGAAGGCCGTCGCGGTCGCGGTGTGTCAGGCAGATATTGACGGCCGCCTGCGAGATGGCCGCAAGAACATGCCGCTGGGCTATGGCCCGGATACCCTCGTTCCGCCGCATCGAATAGGACGCTTCAGCCGTCACATAGGGAATGGAAAATTCGTCTGCGAGCCCCGGCCCGAGAAGGTCCGGCGCCTTGTAATAGGGGTGGTAGCAGAACCAGAGATCGGGCGCGCCCTCGCTGCGCCAGAGTGCCCGAAGGCGCGCGGCCTCCGTGTCCGCCGCAAGCTCCAACGCGTGGAAATCGTGATCGGATGGCGTCGCCATGAAGCTGCGCAGGTCGGATGCAATGGCAACCTCGTGCCCATCGATCCGAAGGGCCGCCATCAGCATGCGCGCCATCAGCCGGTCACCTGACGGCACCGGGTGATCGGGGGATTTCAGCGGTGCATAAAAGGCGATCTTCATCTGCAGCGAGCTATCGTGCCTCCGCGCGAGACTGTCAACCAACCGAGTCCGGCACGCACCTTAGGTTCATCAATCAAACGGCAAATCATAGTAGTCGCGCCGGATAAGTTTCAGCGTGCGATCCGGCTGAATGACATAGGTCTCCTGAACGAAACTGTTGCCGCTCGTGAAGCGGTGCGGGACGATGCTGCCCACGGGCGCCTTCGTCAGTTTTGTCCGGGGCTGGCCACCATAGGTGATGCTGCCCGGGATCGGCTCGATGTCTGGCGTCGTGCAGCCGGCGAGCGTCAGAGCGAAAAGGCAAAGAAGGGCTGCCGATCGCCTCACGGGCGCATTGCTTTTCACCGCGACCATTTCGAAACCTCCACTTCCGGCGAACGCGTGCGCCGCACCTATGGCGCGGTGGGTGCCGCCTTGTTTTCAACTTTTGCCGCGGCCGCGTCGGCGTCATGGGCCTCGAGCAGGCTGTAGGCGACATAGTATTTATGGATGTTGCTGACATATTGAACCGTCTCGCGCCCCACGATCGCGGCAGCGGCGTTTTCGACATTTCCGAACCAAACGTTCGGATCGAGTCCCATCTCCTTGGCCTTCGTTCGGAACTTGCGCAGGTTCCCAGGCCCGGCATTGTAGGCGGCGAAAGCGAACAGCAGCTGGTCTCGCGGCGTGACCGCCGGATCGTTGATATAGGTGTCGATGAGGAAACGCAGATACTTCGATCCAGCCTCGACGTTCAGGTTCTCGTCCTTGTCGATGCCGCGAATGTCGACAGACTTGTCGGCCGCGGTCGATGGCAGCAATTGCATGATGCCAACGGCGCCGCGCGGGCTGCGCCTGGACTGGTCGAGTTGCGATTCCTGATAGCCCTGGGCCATCAGCATCAGATGATCGAAGGAATAGTTGCCTCCGTGCTTGCGGAAGATCTCCACCAGTTGCTTGAAGCGCTCGACATCATCAGGCGCATAGGCGCGCTTCAGCATCTTGTCGCTCTTGTAGTATTTGTTTCTCAGGATGTTGCCGAAGGTCGTGCCGATCCGATGCCCCTTAACGAATCCGTCCAGGACGGCCTTGAATTTCGGGCTGTTCTTGCGGATCGCCCAGGCAATCTGTCCATGATCCGAAATGACGATATCGTCGCGCACCTTGATGTCGGTCAAAACCCTCGACCAGATACCCACCTTGTGCCCGTCGACGACGGTCCACGACAGCAGACCGGCATTGACCATCTCCAGGATGTCTTCGTCCTCAAGGTTCTCGTCGATGTCCTTCAGCGCGATCGGCGCACGGCCCACCTTCTTGAAATTCGCGCTGAGCGCCACCAGGTGTTCGTAATAGCTGCTCGAGCGGCGCACGTGGATCTCCTGACCGCTCAGGTCGTCGAGGCTGGCGATTGCCGGTGCCGAAGGACCGGTAACCAGCACTTCCTTGGCCTCCTCGAACAACGGCGCGGTAAAGTCCACCTTGGCAAGCCGCGTCTCGGTGATCGTCAGATTGGCCATGACGACATCGCCAAGGCCCTCCTCAAGCGCCGACAGCAACCGCGCGCGGGGCACGGGCACGAAACCGACATGGATCTTGTCGACCTGCTTCTTGCGGCCTTTGTTGAGCTCTTTTTCGAGAGCCATCCCTGATTCGACCGCCGTGCCGAGCTGCTGGCCGCGGTCGATGAAGTAGATCGTCTTGCTGAACGGCACGAGGATGCGGACAATCCGCCTCTTTTCCATCCCGTCGAAATCGTCCTTGTGCGGAACGAACATCGACCGGACGAATTGCTCGCTCGATTGCGCCAAGGCGCTGCCGCCTGCGAAGAACACGAACAGCAACATCCCCAATAGAACGCGCTTCATGGTCGGCCTCCCCAGCCCCTGGAAAACCTGTCGATGAACCCCCTATTCCTCTGGCGGCCCTCCCTCCCCGAGGGCTGCGGCGGCATTCTTCTTGGCGATGGCATCGCGGGTGGCGGCAGCGGCGGCAGCAGAATGCTGCTGCTCGTCGCCGGCCACCTGCACCGTCGGCGAGGCGAAGTTGATGCCGTTTTCCTTGAAGGCTTCCTTGATCATGACCTGGGCCCGGCGTCTGACCTGGGTCTGGCTGCCCGGCTTCGTCTTCATGGCGAAGCTCAGGGTCATCCCATAGTCACCAAAATTCTCGACGCCCTTCATCTTGACCGTTTCCAGGATCAGTGGCCCGATATCCGGATCTTCGAGCAGCTTGGCACCGATGCCCTTCACCAGCTTCTTCACCTTGGCGACATCGGCATCGAACGAAACGTTGATCAGGAACTTGTCGATCACCCAGTCACGGCTCATGTTCTGCACCGCGCCGAGCGAGCCGAAAGGCACGGTAAAGACCGGGCCGCGGTGATGCCGGAGCTTGACGGAACGAATGCTGAAGGATTCGACCGTGCCCTTGTAGCTGCCGCTCTGGATATATTCCCCGATGCGGAAAGCGTCATCCATCATGTAGAAGATGCCGCTGATGACGTCCTTGACGAGCGTTTGCGAGCCGAAGCCGATGGCTACGCCGAAGACACCGGCACCGGCGATCAGCGGGCCGATTTCCACTCCGAGGCCGGACAGCACCATGAGCACCGCCACGACGGCGATGATGGCAGCGAGGAAGTTGCGCAGGATCGGTAGCAACGTCATCAGACGGGTGTTGCGGGCGCGCTCGGCCGGGTCCTCGGTCGCGTGATTGGCCTGCTTGACGCGCAGATTGATGAAACCCTTCACGAGCTGCCAGATGAGGTCTGCCGCCAGCAGAATGACGATACCGGCGAGCGCCCCGCGGACCACCCGATTGAAGGCGTCGTCATGCATCATCGCCGTGGCACTGACCTTGAAGACCAGCGCCAGCCAGCCGGCCGCCAGAGCGATGACCAGCAGCCGCGCGCCGCGCTCGACGAAGATATTGCGCATCACACGCGTGTCGTCTTCGGCAGACGCAACCAGCATCGTCTTGGTAAACGCACTGGTGAAGCGCAGCAACGGCGGTATGCCGATCACGTAGAGGCCGATCCAGAACAGCACGTCCATCCCCGCGACCCACAGCATCCACAGCACGACCAGGAAGGCGACCAGCAGGATATTTCCGACGATGCGGCGCGAGCCGACGACGTTACCGGTGGGCCGGCGCACCACCGTCAAGATCCCGAGCGCCAAGACCACCAGGCCAAGAGCCGCGGCGACGAGATCGTGCACGTCAGTGGGAATGGAAAGAGCCAGCATCGCATCGCCGACACCCCAGACCAGCGCGGCAGCGCCGATCAGCCACAGGCTGTGCCGGTACCAGAAGCGGGCATCGTCCGGCGTCAGCGACATGTAGCCGACCCGTCCATCTGCACTCTCCTCGCTTGCCGGTCCGCCGGTCAACACAGCCGAGGCGATGATCATCAGCAGGCGGGCGCCGATCCAGGCGCCAAGCAGCGGCGCGATCGTCGTCTCCAGCCGCCGAGGCCAATCGGCGATCGCAAGCACCGACATGCTGGCGGCCGCGAAAACGATGAGCGGCAGGACCCGTGTCAATATCGTCCGGGCCGGCCCGGTCAGGACCGCACCCTGCAGGCTGCGCTTTAACACCCAACGCAGCAGATATTCGGCGCCGTAGCCGATCAGCAAGATGAGGAAGAAGCCTTTGAGGATCGGAGCGGCGCCGTGGTTTTCCATGTCTCCGGCCAGGCGATCCCGTGCGGCTTGCATTTCCGGGAGAACGCGCGGCACGGCATTGGTGATGCCTGTCAGGTGGCGCCTGATTTCAGCCGTCCACCGGGCGACGACCCCCGTCGCCGGCGCCTCGGTCGCAGCCGGAGTGACGGCAGGCGTCTGTTTCGTCGAAAGCCACTGCTTCACTTCGGGATCGTCGAGAAGCTGGATCAGTTGCTGGACCTTGGCAGGCGGCGCGGCGGGCGCCGCTTCCTGCGCAAATCCCTTGGAAACGGGACCGAAGACAATCGAAAGGAACACGAGAAGGCCGATGATCGGCCCTAGAAAACGATGCGACGACCCGACACAGCCCATTCTTACCACCCCCATTGACCATGCCGGTCCCCCGACCGGCACGATTCTCAACCTTTTCAAATGCTAACATACCTATAGGCGGTTCTGCCAACGCCCTTTCGCCGCAGATCAACGACGTCGGAAGCCGCCGCCCCCGTGGAAACCACCGCCTCCCTGGAAGCCGCCACTGCCATGGAAGCCGCCTCTCTCGAAGTCACCGCCACCGAAGCCACCCGGACGGTCAAAGCCACCGCCTGCGCTGCTCGGGAAGTTCAGCGGCCGCTCATCGAAGGACTGACGCCCGAAGGAACGCTGGTTGCCGAGCTGTCGCCCGATATTGTCGATGGCCAGGTGATCGGGCGCGCGGTCCAGCGTTCGCGCGCCCGCTCCCTGGCCGAAATCGATCTGCTGGTTCAGGCTCTGGGCCGCGTCCGGGTGCCTGGCAGAAAAGTGTTCGCCCGCCTTGGCCCTGTCCTGGATCGAAGGCTTGTCGACCGGCTGCCAGCCGTCCGGAGTGTGCTTCTGCCATTGTCCGTCGTCGCGGCGATAGACGTTTCCGTCGCGCCCGGCATAGACGTCGCCGCCCTTGCCGTCGGCGACAAAGCCGTGATTGCCGTCCGACGTGCGCCAATGCATACCGGCGCCGTCCGCGGTCGAGCCGCCGGAAATGCGCGCATAGTCGGAACCATGCTTGACGGCCGCCGTGCCCCAGCTCCCGTAGACATTGTGCCCGCCGCGCGCGATCGCAGCGTTGCCAGTGCGCGGATTGTAGGCGGCAAGGAAGCCCCGGTCACCGTTCGGCCCGTAGCCGACGGTACCGCGCATATAGGTGCCGGTGCGTGGATTGTAGGCCGCACCGGCGGCGATGCCGCGATAGGGACCGTACGCATAGCCATAGCGGCCGAAGGTCCCGACGGCCGGGTTGTAGAACGCACCGACGCCATAGGTCACGGGACGGGGATAATAGGGCCAGTAGCCGCCGCCGGCCCAGCCATAGTCCCAATAATCGTCATAGTACCAGCCAGTGCCGTAGACGAAGGTATCCCAGGCGAGATAGGCGCCGAGATAGCCCATCGTATAGCCGAACCAGACGGCATCCGGTTCAGTTTCGTAGATCCGCACATAGGTGACGTTGTAGACCGGCGAGGACGGCGGGATCTTGTAGATCTCGTCGGGCACCGCCTTGGCGACGCTGAACGGTCCAGTCGGCGTGTCGCCGACGAACCATATACCGTCCTTCACCACGAAGTATTGGTCACCGACCTTGATGACGCTCTCGTTCGTGTTCACGGCGTAGGTGAGCGAGGTGCCGTCGATCTTTTCGAATTTCGGATCGCCACTATAGGTGACGTCCGCCTTGACCGACCCGTCGAGCGCCACACGCGCCTTTTCGGGGATGCTTGCCTTCAGCCGCGCCTCGGCATTCTCGGACGTACCGGGAACGGACGAGCGCACCGTGTAATAGGCGGCGTCCTGCGGGATGTTCTGGAAATCTTCGGGAAGCTTGGGCGTGGCGAAAGTCCACGGGCCATCGAGCGAAGAACTCGCAAACCAGCGACCGGACACGAGGATATACCAGTTGGAATCTGCGTCGCGGTAGAAGACGTCGCTCTCGCTGTTGGTCGCAACCTTGAGGCCGGTGCCCGGTACCTGCTCGAGCTTCGGCTCACCGTCGAAGACGAGCAGTTCCGACGGCTTGTCCGAATAGATGACCTTCGCCGCGGCGTCCGTCTCGGCCTGCGGCGGGATTGCCGCCTTGGCATCCTTCCAGTTGTCATCGTCCGGCAGCTTGCCGAGAATGTCCGGAAGCGATGAAGCAGGTTGCCACCCCGAGGCCAGATCCTTCGATTGCAGCCACGCCTTGTCGTTGCGCAGGTAATAGCTGCCGTCCGCATCGACCTTGAACAGGTCCCAATTGGTATTGACCGCGAAGGACAGGCCCTCGACGCCCTTGACCGGCGCGAACACCGCTTTGCCGTCGGTCTGCACCAGCACCGCCGGCTCGTTGCTGACGAAGATCGGCGGTGGATCGGCCTTCAGCCCCTCGACATTGCCGAGCCGCTCGTAGTCGGCGAGGCTCGCCGTCAACTTGTCCTCGGAAACCGTGATGGTTCCGACCGGCATCAGCTTGCCGACCTCGAGAGCGAGTTCCGCCAGTTCCTTCCGATCGAGGACTGAGAAATTGATCTCCGTCATCTTGATATCCGAAACGACGACCTGGCCGGACGCGCTGTCGGCATCGGTCTTGCCGGTCACCCCGATGACACCGTAAATCGGCTTGGCGTCGTCGGACCGCTTGTATTCGGCAGCGATCAGCGCATCGAGGTCGGTGAAGTCCTTCCACGCGTTGATCTGCGGCTGATAGAGCGTGATGGTCGCGCCGCTGTCGGTCTTAAAGGCGCGCGGCCAGCCGAGCCCCTTGAGATCGGCATCGTTCAGATATTTGCCGCTGACGAAGCCGTTCTGGCCATCGAAGCTCACCGCGCACCATGTGCCGCCATCGTCGCATTCCTTGACGTCGACTTGCGCGCCTGCCGCAATCGTGCCGAGACTGTCGAAGCCGGTTCCCGGCCCTTCCCGGAAATTGACGGACGCGCTCGTCGTTGCGGGACCGGCCTCGGCCGGAACGGAAGCAATCGCGAACAGGGTCAAGGTCAAGGTCAATCTGCGCATTTGGTTCTCCGGCATCTGGCAGCGATCAGAACCGGCACCGCGCCGTCGCCCCTCGCGTAGATGGCGGGTGGGGAGCGGACATGGGACCGGGATCATCGCAGCATCCTCGGCAGCGGGAACAGCGCAAGTACGTAACAGTAACGGCGACTGTAACCGGCTGCTGAAAGGGACGGTAAGTCTCGGCCACAGGCCCCTCGGGCGGCCGCGTAAGACGAGATCGATTCGCGCGGGCGCGCTTCGCATTTCGGCGCAATCAGGGCAATCTGTCGCATATGGACCATCACAATTGGCGCGCTTGCGTGCCGATCACGGCAGCACCGGCCGGCTCATCCCTTGGAAAACCGGGACGGCGCCGCAAATCTCGGCGTTTTAGCCCGTAGTGATTGCATCAGGAGATTTATTCAAGCAAACTCATATGTATGATTTCGACCATTCCTACGTGCGGAGGACATGCAAGTGAACACAAAAGCCCCCAGCCAGATTGATGTCTTTGTCGGTTCCCGCGTCAGGATGCGTCGGTTGATGGCCGGGTTGAGCCAGGAAAAGCTGGCCGACGGCCTCGGGATCACATTCCAGCAGGTTCAGAAATACGAAAAAGGCACCAACCGCATCGGCGCCAGCCGTCTTCAGGCGATCGCCGATATCCTCGGCGTGCATCCGAGCTTCTTCTTCCAGGAAGGCGACGACGCCTCTGCTCGCACCGGCGCCGGCGACACGACCCGCGAACCGAGCGAGATCTCCTCTTTCGTTTCGTCGAAGGAAGGCATCGCCCTCAACCGCGCTTTCCTGAAGATCAGCGATCCGGTGCTGCGCAAGAAGATCATCTCGCTCGTCGCCGCCGTGGCCCAGACGCCCGAGACGGAAAGCAGCCGCGCAGGAACGAGCCACGCTCAGGATCTGCACGGATAAGCGTTTGCGCCCGACAGGAATGAGCGGATGACATTCAGACTGCAGACCCTCGGGCGCTTGCGTCTCGTCGACAAGAACGGGCGCGAAGTGGCCTTTCCGGAGAAGGGTCTGCTCATCCTTTGCCATCTGATCGTCGGCGGATATCGCGAACAATCGAGAAACGACATCGCGAAGCTGTTGTGGGACGAAGTCGTCCCCAGCCAGGCCTTCGTCAATCTGCGCAAGACAATCTCCCGGATCAGCGCGCGACAGGACGAACTCGGCTGCCATTTCCTGAGTTTCTCCCAATCGTCGGTCGCGCTCGACGTCGATCGGCTGCAGAGCGACCTGGACGAAATCAATCGAGACCCGGGCGATGCGCTCACCCGCTTCGAACTGGCGGCAACGACGTTCCAGGAAGATTTCCTCAAGGACCTGAAATCGCAGGGGCAATCGTTGCACGGCTGGATCGAACGGCAGCGCGGCGAACACATGACGCTCCTGCGCGAAAGCCTGATCGCAGCCGCGCCGGAAGCGACGAAGACCCATCGCAAACTGGTCAAGGCGGCTGCAGCGCGGCTTCTCGAGCGCAATCCGCTCGACGAGGATGTGCGCAAGATCCTAACTGAGGTGTTTCAGCTGGAAGGCAATCACCTCGAAGCGAGGGCAATCGCACACAGCAATGCGCCGGCCATTCCGGCCGTCGCGGAATGGCGACCCGCTTCGCCGATCTTCACGCCCGTCTCCGAGGCGGCCGCGGACCTGCGTCCGCCACGCGTCGTGCTGCTGCCGCCGAGCAACGGAGCGATCGACAGTCCCGGCACGCAGTTTGCGAGCGCCTTGATCGAGGACGTCACCATCGGCCTTTGCGGCCTTCGTTCGGTCTCGGTCATCGCCCCCTACACGGCGGCGCAGATCAGCCTCCAGGCCGACAAGGCAAACACCTACCAGAAGCACGCCATCAGCTACATCCTCGACACGCGCCTGACGGACGAAGGCAGCCGGCTCACCCTGTTCACGCAGCTGATCTTCTTTGCCAATGACGAAGTGATCTGGGCCGACCGTTTCAATCTCGACGGCGAAGGGCTGATGACCTCGCGGCGGGAGATTGCCCGGCAGATCGCCTATGCCATCGCCAGCCAGGTAGAGCGCAACGAGACGCACCGGAAGACCTACGAGACCAATGTTGGTTCCTATCGCAGCTTCCTGCTGGGCCAGCGCTACCTCAAGCAACTCAACCTTCCGGAGCTGCGGCGCGCGCGCAAGAGCTTCCGTGAATCGCTGTACGAAAATTCCGACTTTGCGCCAGCAATGAGCGGTCTGGCGCGCAGCTACTTCTTCGAATGGCTGTTGACGGCGCGCGGCGACAGCGAATTGCTGGCGCTTGCGGAACGGCACGCACGCGATGCAGTGGTGGCCGACGACACGCTGGCAACCGGCTACCGCGAGCTCGGCGTCGTCAAGCTCTATCTGAGACAGTTCGATGAGAGCATGGAATACCATGACAAGGCGGAGGCGCTGAGCCCGCAGCACGCCAACGTCATCGCGAGCTACGCCGACACGCTGGTGCAGGCGTCGCGGCCGGAGGGCGGCCTTCGCAAGATCCAAGCCGCGCTCGACCTTAACCCGATCGCGCCGGACGAGTATTTCTGGACCGCCGCCGGCGCCAGCTATTCGCTTGGCCAATACGAACAGGCCATCGCCTACATCGAGCGCATGCGCGATCCGACGCCCGCCGACCGGCTGTCGGCGGCAAGTTGGGGCATGCTCGGCAACAAGAAGAAGGCCCGCCAATTCGTCCGCAAGACGTTCGACGTACACCCGGATTTTAATCTCGACAAATGGATGGCCATCGTTCCCTTCAGGGAAGAGTGGCAACGAGTCCACTATTGCGAAGGTCTGCGCAAGGCAGGCTTCTGAGATCTTCGTTCAGCGAAAGCCAGGAGGGGCAAATGGCGAAAGTGGTGGTAATTGGCGTGGCGGGTGACGATCGGCTCTGGATGGCCGATCTGGATGCGGGAACGGTGACACAGATTCCGGCGCCGACACAGGGGCCTTTGGCAGCGGCCAATGACCTGCGCGTCAACGGTGGCGCAACGGTACACAAGGGCGTCAACCTCGCCGTCCTGGCGGCCTCGTCCGACTCGGTATCCGGCGGGTTCATGGACGGCTGACGCCGACAGGTGGCGCAAGTCAGCGGAATTGACCGGGCGTCGGACGATTGTTTCAGCCGTTCGACGCCCGGCGTGCTTTCATACAGCGATCGCGCCTGCCCACCGGAAGAGACCCTCCGGCGCATCGAACCGCTTTTGCCGAAATTCGGCGTCAGCAGGCTTGCGCGCCTGACCGGGCTCGACAAGGTCGGAATTCCCGTCTGGAGCGCCATTTCTCCGAACGCGCGGTCGATCGTCATCAATCAGGGCAAGGGCGTCACCGACGATGACGCCAAGGTTTCGGCCGCCATGGAGGCGCTCGAACGCGCCGTTGCCTGCGCTCCATCGGTGCCGGCCAGCATGGCGACCCGACAGGCATTATGTGAAAGCGGCGATCGGGCGTTGACGCTTCCGGGATTGATCGCCAGCGGCCAGCCGGATCTCGGCGACGATGAGACGATCGCCTGGCTTCGCGGCTTCGATCTCTCAGACGGAGCCACCACCTGGGTGCCGCTTCAGGCGACCACGCTCGACCGGACCATCGAAGGCTGTCGATACTGGCAATCCTCGGATGGCCTCGCCTCCGGCAACACCCGGACGGAAGCCATTCTGCACGGACTGCTTGAGCGGATCGAGCGCGACGCCGAAACGCTTTGGCGCCTGTTGCCGCTCGGCGCCAAGCTCGGAAGTTGCATCGATCCTGCGTCGTTCGAGGATCCGATCCTCGACGCGATGCTTCGTCAAATCATGGCCTGCGGCCTGCAATTGCGCCTCTTCGACGTGACCAGTGACGTCGCTATCCCCTGCTACGCAGCAACCCTTGCAGATGCCGGCATCTCGAGTGCACGGCAAGCCCGGTACCATGACGTGACGATCGGACATGGAGCTCACCCGGTAGCGCGCAGAGCCGCCATCCGCGCCGTGACCGAGGCAGCCCAGTCGCGCCTCACCTATATCAGCGGCGCCCGCGACGACGTTTTTCCCGAAACCTTTACCCACCCCCTCTCTCGCGAGACGCAGCGCCTGTTCGAGGCGGCCCCGCAAAGGAAAGCCCCGATGCCGACAAACGCAGCAGGTGCACCGCAGGGACTGCTGCGCTTCGCAATGCAACGGCTCGAGGAGGCGCGTATCCGCTCGGCTGTGGTCGTACCGCTCGTCGAAGAAGGAGACATGCCGTTCTCCGTCGTCAAGGTTCTCGTTCCGGACCTCGAGAACCCCGACGGGTTGCGCAAGCGCCGTTTCGGCGAACGGGCGCTGGCGCGCGCGCTGGAGGTCGGATGAAGATCGCCTTTGTCGGGCCGAGCCTGCCGGACGCGCACCGCCTGGCAGCCGCCGCCATCACCGTCCTGCCGCCCGCCGCTCAGGGCGACATTCTGCGCGCGACCGAACGTGGCGCGACGGCCATCGGCCTGATCGATGGCAATTTCGAACACGTCGCCCCGGTTTGGCACAAGGAGATTCTGTATGCGCTGACGCAAGGCGTTCAGGTATTCGGCGCCGCCAGCATGGGGGCGCTTCGCGCTGCCGAATGCGCTCCCTTCGGCATGGTGGGCATCGGTGAGATCTGCCGACAGTATGTTGAAGGCAGGCGTGTGGACGATGCCGATGTCGCCCTGATCCATGGCCCGGCCGAACTCGGATACCTGCCGCTGACCTTGCCACTCGTCAACGTCGACATGACCCTTGGACGCCTACGGGAGCGTCAGTTGCTTCCGGCGGATGAGGTGGCGGCGCTCGGCGCCGCGGCAGCCGCCGTCTTCTACAAGGATCGCACCTGGACGACGATCGTCGAGCGCGCGGCACTTCCTGCCGGCACCAACCGCACCCGCCGCGCTGAGCTGCTTGCCGCAGAATTCATCGACCAGAAACGCATTGATGCGCTGCATTTGCTAGACGCACTGCACAACGCGCCCGACCAACGGACGGTTGTGGCGCGAGATTGGGAATTCAATTCTACCAGCATGTGGAAGAGGTTGTTCGGTCAACCTGACGCTTCATCTTAAGCGCGCGGTTTTCCCATACAACGTGTGTCACGCTCATGTCACGCGCACTGCGGCGCAGTCACGCTATGATTGACCACGCTGAACTGGATCTATCGATCCATAGGGAGCTGGGGAAAATGATGCTATCTTCATTTGCTGTACCGGTGGAACCGGAAGACAAGGAAAAGGAGCTGCTGGCATTGGCTCGCCTTGTCACCTATGCGCGAGATTCCGCCAAGACCCTCAATGTCGAAGGTGTGCAATATTGCCTCGAGCTGGCGCTCGCATCGCTGCTCAAGGAGGCTGGGGAATACGGTGACAAGAGGGCGCATCTCACCAACGAGCTGATGACGCGACCAAGCCTCGGTCGCTGCTGAGGCCGGCGAGTTCTGGGCGTTCAGCGTCCAGAATTGTGCAAACGTGAAAGATCATCCGCCGTTGCCGGGAACGATGGAATGATCTGAAAACCAAATCGCTAAAAAGCCCTGTCTGCAGACGTGCACGACAGGGCTTTTCATTTGCCGCCTGCGATTTCATCTCCGACGATGCGTCGTCGTGCGGCCTGCGGGGCACCGCAGTTTCGTCTTCCGCCGATCTGCCGCCGGCACCTGTCATCAAACATTTGAAGCTCAGTGCGAGATAGCGCTCGCCGGAGGCAAATGCAGGGGCTGGACGGATTTTTCCTGGAAGGTCGCCCCGTCCGAATGTTTGCTTCGCTGATCGCCGACAATTTAGTCCAGATTTTCCATAGATTTTATTGAATAAAGAGCATTACCGGGTAGGCTTGAACTGCCAGACACAAACGGGGATGCCATGAGCCAACTCCACTTCACGACCGGTGACTTGTCGCAGCGCAATCTCTTGCGACCAACCGCGGCTGCCGGACTCCCCCTTCCCACCTGCCCCTTCGGTGCAGCCGCCGCCCGCTCCGCTCAATGCGCGGGGTTTCGCCGGCCAGCGGCACGGGCCACGCAACAATGGAGACCAGCTTGAGCCAGACCAACCCAACCCTGCCTGTCCTCGACCTTTCGCGCTTTGCGGCGGGCCACCCCGAGCGGGCAACGGCGCTCGACGAATTGCGCAGCGTTGCCCGCTCGGTGGGCTTCTTCTACCTCGAAGGACACGGCATTCCGCAAGACGAGATCGACGGCATCCTCTCGCTTTCGCGGCGCTTCTTCGCACTGCCTGAGGATGACAAGCTGGCGATCGAAATGCGCAAGTCGCCGCACTTCCGCGGCTATAACCGCGCCGGCCTCGAATATACCCGCGGCACCCAGGACTGGCGCGAGCAGGTCGATTTCGGCCCCGAGCGTCAAAGCCTTGAGGTCACGGCACAGGACGCGCCGTGGAAGCGGCTGGTCGGCCCCAATCAGTTCCCCGATGCATTGCCCGAGTTGAAGCCGGCAGTCCTCGGCTATATCGAAGCCGTCACCGGGCTCGGCATTCGTCTGATCGAGATCTTCTCCGAGGCGCTCGGCCAGAAGCCCGATGTCTTCGGGCCGATCTATCGCGACGGCCCCAACCAGCTTCTGAAGATCATCCGCTACCCCGGCCGCGACAAGACCGAGAGCGACCAGGGGGTGGGTGCCCACAAGGACGGCGGCTTCGTCACCATCCTGCTGCAGGACGTGGTCGGCGGCTTGCAGGTCGATGATGGCAAGGGCGGCTGGATCGACGCGCCGCCGAAGCGCGGCACATTCGTCATCAATGTCGGCGAACTGCTCGAACTGGCGTCGAACGGCTACCTGCTCGCCAACATCCACCGGGTGGTCACGCCGCCGGCGGGCGGCGACCGGCTTTCCGTCGCCTTTTTCCTCGGCGCCAACCTCGCCTCGACCATTCCGGTGCTCGACCTGCCGCCGGAGCTGGCGGCGCAAGTCCGCGGCGTGACCCAGGATCCGCAGAACCCGCTCTTCCACGAGGTGGGCCGCAATGTGCTCAAATCCCGGCTGCGCTCGCATCCGGATGTCGCGGCCGCGCACCACGCCGACCTCCTGGAGCAGAAGGCCGCCGTACCCGCCTGATCAACCTGAGAACCGAGGAGAAATGGCATGACGATCCATCAAAGGCCGGAAGAACCCGCAATCGAGATCAAGGCACCGACCGGGCTGCGGGAGACCGGCGGGCGACTGCATCCGGAAACCCTGGCGCTCCACGGAGGCAGCTACCGTTTCGACTCGGCAAGCGGCGCCGTCGCCGTACCGATCTACCAGACGACCTCCTATCAGTTGCCCGGCACGGATGGGGCCGACAAGCTCTTTGCGCTCGAGGCCCCGGGGCATCTCTACACCCGTGTCTCGAACCCGACCCAGGACGCCTTCGAGCAGCGCCTGGCGGAAATCGAAGGCGGCGCCGCAGCACTGTCGCTCGGCTCCGGCCAGGCGGCATCAGCTTTCGCATTGCTGAACCTTGCACGCGCCGGTGACAACATCGTCAGCGCCGCCGGCCTCTATGGCGGCACCTGGGCGCTCTTTGCCGCAACGCTGAAGAGCTTCGGCATAGAAGTGCGCTTCGTCGATGCCGCCGATCCCGAGGCCTTTGCCCGGGCAACGGACGACAGGACGCGCGCCTACTACGCCGAGGCCCTGCCAAACCCGAAGCTCGAAGTCTTCCCGATCGGCGAAGTGGCCGAAGTCGGCCAGCGCTTCGGCATTCCGCTGATCGTCGACAACACCGCGGCGCCGCTGACCATCCGCCCGTTCGACCACGGCGCGGCCGTCGTCGTCTATTCGACGACCAAATATATCGGCGGTCACGGCACCTCGATCGGCGGCGCGATCATCGACAGCGGCCGCTTCCCCTGGCATGAGCATGAGGCGCGGCATCCGAACCTGCACGAGCCGGACCCGAGCTATCAGGGCAAGACCTGGCTCGAAAAGGCCGCCGCGATCGCCTTCCATCCCTATATCCTGCGCGCCCGGGCGGTACTGCTGCGCGACCTCGGCGCCGCCATTAGTCCGTTGAACGCCTTCCAGTTCATCCAGGGGCTGGAGACGCTGCCGCTCAGAATCCGCCAGCACAACGAGAATGCGATCAAGGTCGCCGAGTTCCTCCTCACCCATCCGAAGGTCGGGCGCGTGATCTTCCCGAAACTCCAGGAAGGCGAAGTGAAGGCCCGCGCCGAGAAATATCTCCAAAACGGGCACTATGGGGCTCTGGTCGGCTTCGAGCTGAAGGGCGGACGCGAGGCCGGACGCCGCTTCATCGACGGACTGAAACTGCTCTACCATGTCGCCAATATCGGTGATGCGCGTTCACTTGCCATCCATCCGGCAACGACGACGCACTCGCAGCTTTCGGAGGAGGACCAGCTGAAGACCGGCGTAACGCCGGGTTACGTCCGGCTGTCGATCGGCATCGAACATGCCGACGACATCATCGCCGATATCCGCCAGGCGATCGACGCGGCCTGACGACACGTTTCCGTGCCATCCTCCGCAGCCCGGGCCCTTGCGGTCGGGCTGCGGAGGTTTCTTTTGGCGGGCGAGAAATGCCCGATAGGCCGACGATCGCTTTCGTGCCACAACTGCCCGCCGGTCGCGGCGTCCGTGAAACGCTACCCGAACGCCCCCAACAGCGCCGAGCGTCAGACGCACGAAGGCTTTTCTGCATGTCTTCGTCCTTAAATCGAGGTCGATTCAAGGGGACATGCAATAGGAGAGATGATGAGCACGAATACCCAGATCCTGCTTGCCGCCCGGCCATCGGGCCGGCCGACGCCAAGCGATTTCCGCATCGTCGAAGCGGCAATCCCCGAGCCGGCCGAAAGCGAGGTCCTGCTGAAGATCCTCTACCTCTCGCTCGATCCCTACATGCGTGGCCGCATGAACGCCGGCAAATCCTACGCCAAACCCGTGGAGATCGGCGCGGTCATGGAAGGCGGCACCGTTGCCCGCGTCGTACGCTCACGTCACCCGGACTTCACCGACGGCGACTTCGTGCTCTCCCACTCCGGCTGGCAGAGCTATGCGCTCTCGCGCGGTGCGGACCTGCGCAAGCTCGATCCGTCCGCGGCACCCCTGTCGACCGCGCTTGGCATTCTCGGCATGCCCGGCTTCACCGCCTATGCGGGACTGCTGACGATCGGCCAGCCGAAACCGGGCGAGACGGTCGTCGTGGCTGCGGCAAGTGGCGCCGTCGGCTCGGCGGTCGGCCAGATCGCACGCATCAAGGGAGCGCGCGCGGTCGGTATAGCGGGCGGAGCGGACAAGTGCGCTTTCGTTCGCGACACGCTCGGCTTCGATGCGGTGATCGATCACCGCGCTCCCGATTTCGCCGAGCAGCTTGCCACCGCGTGCCCCAACGGCATCGACGTCTATTTCGAGAATGTCGGCGGCCATGTCTGGGACGCGGTCTTTCCGCTGCTGAACGACTTTGCCCGCGTCCCCGTCTGCGGCTTGATCGCGCACTACAATCAGACCGGTGGTCCGCAAGCGGGCGGCGACAGGCTGCCGGGCGTCATGCGTGAAGTTCTGAGCAGGAGCCTGCTGATCAGGGGCTTCATCCAGCGTGAATTCGCCGGTCAGCGACCAGCCTTCTACCAGGAGATGGCAGACTGGATTGCGCGCGGCGAGGTTCGCTACAAAGAGGACATCGTCGATGGCATCGAGAACGCTCCCAATGCCTTCATCGGGCTGCTCGAAGGCCGCAACTTCGGCAAGCTGATCGTGCGGGTGGCCGCCGAGAACTGAAAGCCACGCCTCGCAAGTGATCAGTGCAGGCCGGCGAGACGGACGCCGGCCTTGCCAAGACCATCGTCGAGAAGCGCGATCAACTCGGGCGCATAACCGCGCGCGGTGAGTTCGCTTTCAATCGACCGCGTCGAGCCAACCTTGTGCCAGCGTAAGCCGTCAAGGGCGCTGGTGGCCTCTCTCGTTCGGCCGAGTTGACCTGCCGCTGCGATCCGCAGGAGGTTGACGGCGGTGTCGGCGGGATTGGCGAGTTGGCGCGCACGTCTCAGCGCTTCGCGGTATTTGCCGTTCCGATAGTCTTCGAGCGCCAGTGTGAGCGCCGCGTCGCGATGCAGATACTCGCAGCCCACCTCCGCCACCCGCGCGAGGCTCACGCCCTCCGAATATTGCCCACTGACAAAGAGCAGCAGGCCGAGCCGGGCGGCTATGACGTCATCGAGCGGATTGAGCGCAGCGGCACGGCGACCGGACAAGAACGCGGCCTCTGTGTCGCCGGTGACGAATCGCGCCTGCATCTGCGCGATGTAGCTCTGGCTCGATTGCGGTGCAAGAGCCACGGCCTTGTCCGCGAGCTTCACCGCCCGTGCCGCCACCGTCGGCGAGGCGCTCGCCTCGCCGGTCGCCACCAGCACCATGGCGAGGCTCGCGAGCACGTCGGGATCCGCCGCCTGGTAGGTCATCGATTGCTCCAGGCAGGCATGTGCCGAAGCCAAGCCTTCCGGGTCGAGCCGGGCCACCGCGACGTCGGCAAGCAGCACGCAACCGTAGCCGATCGACGGCGTCACGAGCTGCCGCGCCGCCTCCAGGCTGACGATGACGCCTTCCTCGCCGGCGAGCGAGCGGGCGAGCCGAGCCAACAGTTTTTCCTGAACTGCTTGTGCATCACCGTTGTCTATATCGGCTTTCGCGGTACCCGCTCTCAGCGCCTCATTGCTTTGCGCATCGACAACCTGCCACGAGACCTGATGCTCCTTGACGTCGGCACTGTACGCGACCGAGAGCCGGTATTCCTTGCTCCCCTGCAGCTTCACCTGCGGTGCTGACGCGACCCAGCCGGTAACCGATGCGACATCGACGCCCGGCGCCGGCGCCCGCGCCAAAGTGCGGACAGTGGAGAACTGGGACAAGGCGTGGATCAGGTAGTCGCCTGCCTTCCTCTGCTCTTCGCCACCGGTTCCGCTGCCCGCTGGAGCGTCGATGACGATCGTGGGCTTGGCGGAAAGCACCGGTTGCCATGGAAGGCGTTCAGCGACGGAGAGATAGAAGGTTCCAGCCATGGCTGCGAGTCCTGCGGCAGCGGCCGCAATCACGCCGAGCGGACGACGCGACCGTCGAACAGGGGCCGAAGCGACGTCGGCCGGTTCTTGCTGCTCGTTCCCCGATTCAGTGGGATCCGCTGCGATTTCCGAAGGGCCCTGCGCCAAGCCGCTCATCACGAAATGCGGGACGTAGTTTCCCTTTGGGAGCTCAATGCGAAGCCTCTCCTTTTCGCCGACGGTCTCATAATATTGTGTCAGCGCCGCGCGCAGCCGCGAGGCTTCGACACGCACGATCGGATCGGTTGCCGGATCGAAGGAGGCCGGTCGGCCGAAAACGTCGATCGCGATAGTATAGGCTTTGACCTGCCCCGAGCGGCCAGCGAAGAACTCGTCGACCAGGTAGCGCAGGAGCTTCCGGTGGCGTTCAGTCGCGTGAAATTGGCTATCCGCAAGAATACGATCAAGTGCAGCACGTGCGTCACATTCATCAACGGCACAATGAGCTGCTAGACCCGTATTTCTGGCTTCCATAATACGCTCCCAACTGCCCACAACCCCAAAGAGAGTGCAAACGCGAGACGAACTCTAGACGAGAGCCGCGATGACGAAAAGAAGAATATTGCGCCATCACAAAGCATTTTTGCGAAGGAAACGAGCTATTTCAGAGCGGGATAAGAACCGCCAAAATATCCCACGAAGTTTATACTGGATTTACATGAAATCTATGAATCCAAGGAGGCTATTTGCTAATCACACCGGACTAGGTTCGCGGCCTGAATCGATGATACAGATAGAAATTACCTCTTCTTCAATCTCGCGACAGATCAATTCATACTCCGAGATCATGGAATGATCCAGCGGATCGAGCCTGCGTTGCCGGTCGAGCATGGAACTTGCTTCTTCGTAGGCCTCGCAGAGGTTGGAAAGAGACACGTTCTTGGCGATCAGGAGCTGCAGTTGGCCGCGCAGCGCCGGGAGCTTCAGCATGAGCTTCAAAAATCCGCGCTGTAGGGCCGCGTTGGGCATTGTTTGTTACCCGCCTGATCGACAGTCGATGACCTTGTCGCCAGCCCGACATGCTGGCGCGCCATTTCTCAGGACCATTTTCCCGGCACCGAGACGACACATCGGTCTGCCGACGCCCTCAACCAAGGCTGGCGACGGGAGCAGCCCTCTCCCTCGAAGGTCAGCGTGACGACAGCCGCTCCGTTTCGGAAGTACGTAACAGTAACATTGCCCCGATAGTCTTGACGCCGACGCGGTGAGCGTCCGAATTCGTCCCTCGATACGGCGAGCCTTACCCCTCGCGGGCCCCGGCATCGCCAAGGCTATCCCTGTCGACGACAGATCGGTTTGGACGCCTTTCTCGAACCATAGGTCACCGTTGCCGGAGCGCGGCCGAGAGGGCTGGAACCCACCGGCTGTCGTAGGCGGGTCGATTGACCCCGGGGCGCCACCGCCCAGGGGGCTGACTGCTCCCTACTTCTCGAAAGCATAGATCTTGCGCCAGTCCTCTTTCATGTCGACCAGCAGCCAGTTTCTCTGTTCGGCTTCCGTCAGCGCCTTGTCCAGCTTGCCGACGGGCGATTGCCGATCATAGGCCCATTCGCGCTCTCCATCCGTATGGTGCACGATCAGGCCGAAGCGTGGGCCTGCGCCGGCCGTCGCCCAGCGCAGCATTTCGTAGTCGCCGTCGGAATTGCCGGCAGCAAAGATCGGCCGTCGGCCGATGAACGTGTTGATGCCGACGGGCTTGCCCGGGCCATCGTCGATGAAGTCGATCTTGGGTTCGCGCGTCAGCACCGGCGTATCGCCATCGAGTGCATATTTCGTCACGATGCTGCTGCCGATGACCTGTTCGGGCGGGATGCCATACATCCGTTCGGTCATCGGCCGCATGAACTCGATGCCGCCGCCGGAGACGATATAGGTCTTGAAGCCATTGGCCCTTAGATAATCGAGCAGCTCACGCATCGGCAGATAGGTGATCTCGTTATAGGGACGGTTGAAACGCGGGTGCCTGGCCGTCGCGAACCAATCCTTGACCGTCTTGGTAAACGCATCCGTCGTCATGCCGGCATGGGTCTCCATCAAGAGTTCGACGAGGCCTTTCTCGCCGGCGGCGGCGACACCCGCCATGTCGCCCTTCAGCAGCGATGCGAACGGCTCCTTGTCCTTCCATTCCGGATGCTCCGGCGCCATGACCTTGACGCGGTCTGCGGCGAACAGGCCCTGGAAATAGCTCGGCTGCTCGGTCCAGAGCGTGCCGTCATTGTCGAAGACGGCGATACGTTCCTCCGGCGCCACGAAGTCGGCGCCGTTCTCGCTGGTCACCCGCGTGACGAAATCGACGATGGCCGTCTTCGCCTCACCATCGTTCCAGGACGGAAGATTGTCGGCGGGCGCATCGGCCGCGACGACGGCAGCCGGCGCGGCCAAGGCGGTCGAAAGCAGAAACAGGAGAGCGGCGAACCGCGAGCGGCACCGGCTTGGCCTGGCATTGGATCGCATCGCAATTGCCGTCATACCGCATCCTCCTTGCAGGAACGATTTGAATCCTCTGGAAAGGTTAGGGCCGCCGAATGCAGCGAAAACCGATATGGGTGGTCGCCGCGTTTTCCTCATGCGCATGGCGCGCCGCCGGCCGGTAGCGGCGGCAATAATTGGGTGCGCAGAGATGCGAGCCACCTTTCACCACCCGGCGGGCGATGTGGATCGTCGGTTGTCTCGGATCGAAACTCGCTTCCCTGTCGCCGCCGCGCGGATTGGAAGGGATACAGCAGCTCTTTTGCGCCGGCGCCGGGTGGTGGGTCGACCAGAAATCGCTCGACCATTCCCAGACATTGCCAATCATGTCGTAGAGGCCGTAGCCGTTCGGCGGGAAGCTTGCGACCGGCGAGGTCCGCTCGAAGCCATCGGGCCTGAGATTTTCCGTCGGGAACATGCCGTGCCAGGTGTTCGCCATGAAGCGACCCTCCGGTACCAGGTCGTCGCCCCAGGCAAATTCAGCGCCCTCGAGCCCGCCCTTTGCGGCGAACTCCCATTCCGCCTCCGTCGGCAAATCCTTGCCCGCCCATTCCGCATAGGCCTTGGCATCGAGATAAGAGACCTGGACGACCGGATGATCGAGCTTGCCGCGGATATTGCTCTGCCGCCCATAGGGCCGCCGCCAATCGGCGCCGAACTTGAAGTTCCACCATTGCGACGGACTGCTGCCGGAAATCCTCTTCGGCGGATCGAAGATCACCGACCCGGCACGCATCATCTCCGGCAGGGCGCCCGGATAATCCTTGGGATCCGGCGCCTTTTCCGCCTCGGTCACGTAGCCCGTCGCCTCGACGAAGGCGGCAAACTGGCGGTTGGTCACCGGCGCCACGTCGATCCAGAATCCGTCGACCTTAACCGGATGCGCCGGCGCCTCCTCCGGATAGTGCTTGTCCGAGCCCATGACGAAGGTGCCGCCTTCGATCCAGATCGGCTCACGCGCACTGATCGCCGCCGGCGTTTCGTTGAGAAGCAGTATTTTCTGCGACACGGGCATGCGGTTCCATATCCCCGGAGCGGCGGTTTCGATCACCAAGTCGCTACAAGCTAACGCCATTTCCCTTCGACCCAAAGTACGTAACCGTTACGACGGCAAGCAAAACCTCGCGCGCCACGGTCGAAATCGGGCAAATGCGCTTCCTGCCTAGTCTTTGTTACTGTTACATCCTTTCCAATTGGCCTGATTTAACAATAAGCTCTGCCGAAATTTCATGATGACTGATGCTGCCGGAAAGGCAGAGGGAGCAGGAATTCATGGGTGCACGCGACGACATCGAGCAACTCGGCAAACGCATCGGCGAAGCGATCGTCGGCCAGCAAGGCATGATCGAGCGGTTGCTGCTGGGCTTGCTCAGCAACGGCCACTTGCTCGTCGAGGGCCTGCCGGGGCTCGCCAAGACGCGCGCCATCAAGAGCATGGCGAAGAACCTCGACGCGGAGCTTTCGCGCATCCAGTTCACGCCCGACCTTCTGCCCGCCGACATCACTGGGTCGGAGATCTACTTTTCCGATGGCGGCAAAGGCGAGTTTCGCTTTCAGGAAGGCCCGATCTTCGCCAATCTCATCCTCGCCGACGAGGTGAACCGTGCGCCGGCGAAGGTGCAATCGGCGCTGCTCGAAGCGATGGAGGAGCGCCAGGTCACCATCGGTGGCAAGCGTCACGCCCTGCCGGACCTGTTCCTGGTGATGGCGACCCAGAACCCGATCGAGCAGGAAGGTACCTATCCCCTGCCCGAAGCACAGCTCGACCGCTTCCTCATGCATGTCCAGGTGGATTACCCGAACGCTGCGTCGGAAGCCGAAATCATGCGGCTCGTGCGGTCCGAGGAAATCCACACGAAACCCAACAATCACGCGACGGAAAAACTCGCCCAGGATGCGGTGTTTACCGCGCGCCAGGAGATATCGGCGATCACCGTTTCCGAAGCGATCGAGAACTACATCGTCGCGCTCGTCATGGCGACCCGCTACCCCGACAAGGTCGACAAGGATCTCGCCAAATGGGTCCAGGTCGGCGTCAGCCCGCGCGGCGTCATCGGCCTCGACAAGGTTTCGCGGGCGCACGCCTGGCTGAACGGCCGCGACTTCGTGACGCCCGACGACGTGCAGGCAACCGTACATGACGTCTTTCGCCACCGGCTGGTGCTCTCCTACGAGGCGCATGCCGGCGGCACCACCGCCAACCAGGTGATCGACCGTATCGTCGAACTCGTCGCGGTCGCCTGAGGATGGAGGTCTGCCGATGGCCATATCCCTGCCGGCTCTCGCCCGTTCCCGCGGCATCGTAAAGCCCCGCCAGGTCGATACGACCGGCGTCTATACGTCGGTCGACACGCTCGTCGGCCTTGAAGCGATGGCCCGCGACCTGACTTTCCTGCGCAAGGCGCCGGTGCGGCGCCTGCTTGCCGGACGTCATGAATCGCGCATGCGCGGCCGCGGGCTCTCCTTCGAAGAACTGCGCAACTATCTCCCCGGCGATGACATCCGTGCCATCGACTGGCGGGTGACGGCCCGCACCGGCAAGCCGGTCGTCCGTGTCTATGACGAGGAGAAGGACCGGCCGGCGCTGATCCTCGTCGACCAACGCATCAACATGTTCTTCGGCAGCCGCCGCGCGATGAAGTCGGTCGCGGCTGCCGAAGTCGCCGCGCTCTCGGCCTGGCGCGTGCTGGCGCTCGGCGATCGTGTCGGCGGCGTCGTCTTCGGCGACGAAGAGGTTACCGAGGTGCGCCCCTATCGCAGCCGGGAAGCGGTGATCCGCCTGGCCGACAGCATCGTGCGCTACAACATGGCGCTGAAGGCGGGTTCGCAGGCGCCGCATGGCGAGGAACAGCTCGACGTGGTTCTCTCCACGGTCGCCAACATTGCGCGGCACGATCACCTGATCATCGTCATCAGTGATTTCGACGGCTACAGCCTCGAGACCCGCGACATGCTCCTGAAGCTCTCGGCCCACAATGATGTGATCTCCGTTCTCATCTACGATCCGTTCCTGCTCGAGCTGCCCCGCAAGGGCGATATCGTCTTCAGCGGCGGGCTGCTTCAGGCCGAAGTGCAATTCGGCCACGGCAATGTTCGCGAGGCCATCGACGGCTTCGCCAGAAAGCGCGGGCGGGCGCTGCGCGCCTGGCAGGAGGAACTCGGCTTGCCGATGTTGCCGATTTCGGCGGCCGAGGAAGTGGCGCCGCAACTGCGCACCATGCTCGGCCAACTCGCCAGCCGGCAGCGGAGGCGATAGCGATGGCGACGGCCGCCCCTGCGAAAGATCCGTTGCTCGAGGCAAGCCTTCGAGGTCTCGCGGACATCGCCATGCCTCAGCCCGTCTCGATGATGCCGCAGACCGTGGCCTGGGCGGTGCTCGGCTGCGTCGTGCTCCTGCTGATCGCCTTCGCCTGCTGGCGCTGGTACCGGCGCTGGGAGACCAATCGCTACCGCCGCGAAGCGCTCGCTGACCTCAAGGAAATCGAAGGACGGCTGACCGCCCCCACCACCCGCGGCGAAGCGCTCGTCGCCCTGCCCGTCCTCCTGAAGCGCACCGCCTTGGTACTCTGGCCGCGCGAAACGATAGCCGGGCTCCACGGCACGGGCTGGACGGGTTTCCTCGATGCCCATTCCGGCGGCCCCGTGTTTCCGATCGCCTCGGCGCGCTTTTTCGAAGAGGCCGAATATCGCGGCAGCGCGGCGCTTTGCGCGGTTCCGGAGCCGGAAGCGCGGACCTATGCCGCTGCGGCACGTCACTGGATCGAGGCGCACCATGTACGTGCTTGACCATGCCTGGGTTCTGATCCTCCTGCCGCTGCCCTTCCTCGTCTGGTGGATGCTTCCGCCGTACCGCGAGCAGTCGGCCGCCGTCAGAATACCTTTCTTCAAGGACATTACCGCCGCTGCAAATCTCGGTCCGACCGAAGGTTCGGTCGTTCCGAGAACCAATCTCGGCCAGAAGGTGATTGCGCCGATCTGCTGGACCCTGATCGTGCTGGCGCTCGCGCGGCCGCAATATGTCGAGCCGCCGATCGAGAAGACCGAGCCCCAGCGCGACCTGATGCTGGCGATCGATCTTTCGCAGTCAATGGACACGCGGGACTTTCGCGCTCCCTCCGGCGAACTGCAGACCCGGGCAGAGGCGGTTCACAAGGTGGTCGCCGGCTTCATCGACCGCCGGCCGAACGATCGCCTCGGCCTGATCGCCTTCGGCGATGCGCCCTATCCGCTGGTGCCGTTCACGCTCGACCACGAGACCGTCAAGCTGATCCTGTCCGACAGCCTGCCCGGCATGGCCGGCCCGCGCACCGCCGTCGGCGACGCGATCGGCCTCGCGATCAAGATGTTCGACGCCAGTACCGCGCCGGACAAGGTGATGATCCTCCTGACCGACGGCAACGACACCGCCAGCAAGATGCCGCCCGACAAGGCCGCCAGCATCACCGCCGACAGGCAAGTGGTGATCCACACCGTCGGCATCGGTGACCCCAATGCGGAAGGCGAACAGAAGCTCGATACGGCAACCCTCCAGGGCATCGCCGAGACGACGAAGGGCCGCTATTTCTTCGGCCAGGACCAGGCAAGCCTGCAGAACATCTACGAACTGCTCGACCAGCTGACGCCGGCCAATCAGAAGACGCTATCCTGGCGGCCGCGCATCGAACTGTTCCACTACCCGCTTGGCGCAGCCCTTCTGATCGTCCTCGCTTACCACACCATCATGTGGCTCCTCTCTTCGCTTACCGAGCGCCGCCGACGGCAGGAGGCAGCGCCATGATCTCGGATTTCCACTTCCTGAGGCCGTTCTGGCTGCTGGCGCTGGTCGCCGCCCCTCTGCTCGTCTACCTCGTCAGCCGGCGCGGTGATGTCCGCTCGCAATGGCAGGGCATGATCGCGCCGCATCTGCTCGACCACCTTCTGGTCGAAAAAGGCGGCAAGCGGCGCTTCCAGCCCGTGCACGTCACGGCGGCGTTGATCGTCGTTGCGGCCATCGCCGTCGCCGGTCCGACCTGGCAGCGCGAGCGCCCGCCCTTCGTCGAGGACACCGCGCCGCTGGCGATCGCCATCGACCTCAACCCGACCATGAACGCGACCGACATCTCCCCGACGCGGCTCGAACGCGCCAAGCTCAAGGTCCTGGATATTCTCAGCCTCAGAAAGGGTTCGCGCACCGCGCTCTTCGCCTATGCCGGCTCCGCCCATATGGTGCTGCCGCTGAGCGATGATGCAGCGCTGGTCAAAACCTATCTCGCCGCCCTCTCACCTCAGATCATGCCGGTCGACGGCAAGGATACGGCAAAGGCCCTGCAGGAAGTCGAGAAGGCTCTGGCCTATGAAACGGTGCCCGGCACGATCCTGTTCATGACCGACGGGGTCGAGCGCGCCGCTTTCCAGGCGTTCAGCCGGTATCAGGGGCGCAATGCCCTGATGGTGCTCGGTATCGGTACGGCCGAAGGTGGCCCGGTGAAGACCGCCGACGGCGGGTTCCTGACCGACGCGACCGGCAGTCATGTTCGCTCCAAGCTCGATGTCGACGCCCTCAAGGCGCTGCAGTCCGCGTCCAAGGCCGAGGTCGCGACCGTGACGCCTGACGATGCCGACGTGCGCTGGATCGTCCGGCGCATCCAGACCAACTTCGCCGCAAAGACCGCGGAGGGGCTGACGCGCTGGCACGATGCCGGCTGGTGGCTGACGATCCCGATCGCCGTCTTCGGCCTGTTCTGGTTCCGGCGCGGCTGGACCGTGCGCTGGGCAGTCTACCTGTTCGCCGTCGCCCTGTTCATGGGCAACGAACGGGCGCAGGCCGCCGATAACCGATTCCTCGATCTCTGGCTGACGCCGGACCAGCAGGGCCGTCGCGCCTTCGAGCAAGGCGACTTCCCGGGCGCGACCGAAAAGTTCGCCAATCCCGACTGGCGCGGGGCGGCGCTCTATCGTGCCGGGCGTTTCCAGGATGCGATCGACGCCTTCGCCGAGACCGATACGGCCGAAAGCTACTACAACCAGGGCAACGCTCTCATGCACCTCGGCAAGGCGGAAGAGGCGATCGCTGCCTATAAGCAGGCATTGAAACGCCGCCCCGACTGGCCCGACGCGAAACAGAACCTGGCGGCTGCCGAAAATTTCAAGGTCGCCAAGGACAAGCAGGAACAGGACGAGCAACAGGAACAGGCGGGCATCGACCCCGATCAGGTGCAGTTTGACGACAAGGGCAAGAAGGGCACGGACGCGACGATCCAGGGTGAGCCGCAGACGGCCGACATGTGGATGCGCAACATCCAGGTCTCGCCCGCTGCGCTGCTCGCACGCAAATTTGCGATCGAGGCGAAGGAGGCGACACCGTGAGCGCCTCGTCCAATTTGCCTCGGCTGCTCGTCTGGCTCGTTGGCCTGTCGTTCTGGCTTGTGGGCAACGCACTTGCCGCGAACCCCTTCGCGCGCGCCACGCTCGCAACCGAGGGGACGATCTATGCCGGGCAGCAGATAGAGATCGACGTCGACGTCTTCGTGCCGAACTATTTCCTGGCGCCGCCGCAGTTCCCCTTGTTCGACCTTCCGGGTGCGGTGGTCACCATGCCCGACGACCGCGGCATGAACCTCAACGAGACTGTTGATGGTGAGGCCTTCTCCGGCATCCGCAAGACCTTTGTGATCACGCCTCAGGCAGCGGGCAACTATGCCCTGCCGACGATCGTGATCCCCTTCGGCTATGCCGCCCTGCCCGGCCAGACGACACAAGGCAGGGTGGCGGTACCACGGCTCAAATTTACCGTTGCTGCGGTTCCCGGAGGGGCGGCCGGTACGCCCGGTGTCACCGCCGGGAAAATAACGATCACGCAGACATTCGACCGGGACGCCGCCGGCCTGCATGCGGGCGACGCACTGGTGCGCACAGTCACCACCCGCGCGACCGGCCTGGCGCCGATGATGATCCCCGAGCCGACCTTCGAAGCGCCCGAGGGCGTCAAGATTTATCGGCACGATCCGGTGCTCTCGGAGGAGCGCACGCCGCGCGGCGATATTGCCGCCGGACTGCGCAAGGACGCCGCAACCTATGTCTTTGCCGCGCCGGGAACCTTCTCGCTGGCGGCGATTACACTGGAATGGTTCAGCCCCGCGACCGGGAAGACCGAAACGGCTGAGGTCGACGGGGCGAAGGTGGTGGTCGGTGCAGCGCCGGCAACGGAAATTGCCCTTGCGCCGCCCCCGCCGCCACCCGTCGAGGCACCAATCGACTGGCTGTGGTGGGCCGCTGCCGCGGCCGCCGTCCTCGCTTTTGCCTTACTGGTCCAGCTTGCCGCCAATCTGGCCGGCCGGCTGGAAACCTGGATCGGCGCGGCGCTCTTGCGCAAAGCGCACTCAGAGGAGACGGCCTTCCGACACGTTCTCGATGCCTGCCGCGACCATGACAGGACACGGCTGGAATCGGCGCTCGATAAATGGTCGCGCAAGACCGGCAACGTGCCGCTTGCGAAATGGGTGGATCGGTTTGCCGATCCGAAGACGCAAAGCGCCTTCGCTCGCCATCGGCAGAGCCGCTACGGCATCGCGCAATCAGGACACGAGCGCTCCGATTTCACCCGTCTGCGAAGCGGACTGAAGTCGGCCCGGCGACGTTGGCTGGAAGAGTTCTCCGACGACGAAGCGGCTGATGAATTGCCCGAGCTCAACCCGCTGTTCGACAGCACCTTGCGCAAGAGCCGCTGAAGCCCCATGCGGCGCCCCCGTTACACGCGTCCGCGCGCCTTCGTAACCGTTGCGTACTTACCCGCTGGCGCCTTCCCGCGGAGATTACGTCGGTAAATTCGAACCTTGCCTGCAGTCCAAGAGCCGATCGCATAAATCTGTGTTTCGCCGGTCACGAACGGACATCACGCGACTCCTACTCGTTCGGCGCCGGTGGCGGCGAGATTGATTCCGGCATAAGCGCAAATCCGCGCAAAATATTTGCACCATATCAGTCGCTTCCGGCACAGAATTGCAACACAAAGGCATCACCGCCGTAGTATCCTCCCCCCGTTGTTCTGCCCTGTGGCAGACAGGGAGGCATTCCATGGAAAAGACGGACAAAGAAAACACCGAAACCACGTCGCGGGCGGCGATGGACGGCGAAATCGGTATTCTCGCACGCCGCCGGATCGAGGCCGGCATCATCGCGCCGATCTACGAGGCGATGCGTGAGGAAATCGGCGAGGCGCGCGCGCAGGCAATCCTCGACAAGGCGATCACAAAGGCCGCGATCGAAGCCGGCCGGACCTTTGCGGCAAAGACACCCGGCGGCACCAATCTGCGCACGTTCCAGGAGTTGCAGGACCTCTGGACCCAGGATGATGCACTGACGATCGAAGTCACGAAAGCGACGGACGAAGAGTTCCACTACAATGTGAAGCGCTGTCGCTACGCCGAGACCTATCGCGAGATGGGGCTCGGCCATATCGGGCACCTGCTTTCCTGCAACCGTGACGGCGTCTTCTGCACCGGCTACGACCCACGCATCACGCTTGAACGCACCCAGACGGTGATGCAGGGCGCAACCCATTGCGACTTCCGCTACCGGTTCGACAAGGACGCTCCGGAGCAGCCGAAATGAGCGCCGAAGCCTTGCGCACTCAGCCCAAGCGCATCAACACACCGGCAACAAACGGCGACAGGCTGTGGAACGACATCGTCACGACGGCCCGTTTCGGCGGCACCGACAAGGGCGGGGTCACCCGCCTGACGCTGACCGAGGAGGATCGCCAGGTCCGCGACTGGTTCGTCGGCGAGTGCCGGGCGCTCGGCTGCTCGGTCGAAGTCGACGGCATCGGCAACATCTTCGCGACCTATCCGGGCGAGGACATGGCGCTGCCGGCGATCGCCGTCGGCAGCCATCTCGATACCCAGCCGCAAGGCGGCCGGTTCGACGGCATCCTTGGCGTGCTGGCTGGGGTCGAGATCCTGCGCACCCTCAAGGAAACCTCCACGCGGCTCCGCCGTCCGCTGACGGTGGTCAACTGGACGAACGAGGAAGGCTCGCGCTTCTCGCCGGCGATGATGGGTTCGGGCGTCTTCGCCGACGCGCTTTCGCTTGATGCAGCCCATGCCCTCAGCGACCGCGAAGGCGTCACGGTGGGCGCGGCCCTCGATGCGATCGGCTATCGCGGAAGAGGAACGCTCGAAGCGACCGCCTTAGCCGCCTATGTCGAGCTCCATATCGAGCAGGGACCGCTGCTCGAAGCGTCCGCAACCGAGATCGGTGTCGTCACTGGCATCCAGGGCCTGCGCTGGTTTGATGTCGTCATCACCGGAACCGAGGCACATGCGGGCAGCACGCCGATGGCGCAGCGCGACGATGCGCTCGTTGCCGCCGCCGAAATCGTGCTTGCCGTGCGCGACATCGCCCGAGAGAATCCCCCCGGCGTCGGAACCGTCGGCTTCGTCGAGGTCGGCCCCAATTCGCGCAACGTCGTGCCGGGTTCCGTTCGACTCCAGATCGACATGCGCCATCCCTCCGAGGCTGGCCTCGACCGGATGGAAACCGCTTTGCAGGATGCCGTTCGCAAGGCGGGCGCTAACGCCGAGCTGAAGTGCGTCTGGTCGAAGGCGCCGGTCGTCTTCGATCCGTCGATCGTGGATGCCGTGCGCCACAGCGCAGACGCACTCAGCTATTCGGCCACGGACGTCATATCCGGCGCCGGGCATGATGCGGCGCATATCGCGACGATTACGCCGACCGCAATGATCTTTGTGCCCTCCAAGGACGGTCTTTCGCACAACGAGGCGGAATATACCGCGCCCGAAGAGTGCGCCCGCGGCGCGGAGGTTCTGTTCCAGACCATCCTGGAACTCGACCGGCGCTGATCGATAAAGCGAAGCACACAACGCCGTGGGTGTCTGTAGGTGTCGTGGTCTTGCTCCGCGTTGGAACGCAGGCACGCATTCGGGTTCGCCGAACACGAACGCTTCGGCGTTTGGATTGGGGCGCGGCGGTCAGCCGCGCCCGCGGTTTTCGTTATTCGGATTTGTCGTAAGAGAACTGGATGCCGGCGGTACCGCCGGTCTCGATGAAGAGATTCATGAAGGCGGTCGCCGTTTCCTTGCGCTGCCAGTCACGCTGCAGTTCGCAGAAGAGCTGTGGCACGCTGATCATCTGGCCGCCCGCCTGTTCGATCCGGCGCAATGCGGCCTCATGGGCGGCGACGGACGTGCCGCCGACCGCGTCGACCGGGACATAGACCTCGTAGCCAGCCTTCAGCGCGTCGAGCGCCGGAAATGTCAGGCATGCTTCGGTCCAGAGCGCTGTCATGATCAACTTCTTGCGTCCGGTCTTCTCCACGGCTTGCCGGAACTCGACGTCTTCCCAGGAATTGATCGAGGTGCGGTCGTAGGTCGGGACCTCCTTCAAGACCCGGTTGACTTGCGGGATCGGCGGCTTGTTCAGCCCGGTCTTCACGTTGACCGTCGAATGGACGATCGGCAGCCCGTAGACGACAGCGGCTTTGGCTGCGCCACAGATGTTGTTGATCAGCAGTTGCCGGTCCATCGAAGCGATCGAGTTCACCTGGACCGGTTGGTAGTCAATGATGATGAAGGTCGAATTGGCAGGGGTCAGCAGATGATCCTTTGAAGGATCACGAATTGCTTCACTGGTCATGGTCGTCTTCCTTCCTTCGAGTGCCCGAGATGATCGGCGGATCGTCCCCGCCGCAGGACCGCCCGAGCGTCGGTCCGGGACACGGGCGCCTGGCAGGCTAAGCCGACGCTAGGCGCTCGCGATCTTGCCAAGCGGCCGGACTGAAAGTCCGTCATCGCCTGCCTGATTTCCTGCTCGGTGTTCATGATGAAGGGGTCGTCCATGGCGACCGGTTCGTTGATCGGCTCGCCGCTAAGGACGAGCGCCGTCACATCCGAGCTGACGTCCAGTGTAACGCCGCCGCCGTCACGACCGAAGAGAACAAATTGCCTCCCCGAAGAGATAGCCGCGATTGACGAGGACATTGCCGCGCGGGACCGCCAGGCCAGCCGAATGGCCCTCCGGGAGATCGAGAGCCAGCGAAGCTTGCCGTTTCAGGCGCAGGTCCCAGCGATCGGGCGTGAAGTTGCGGGCGGATCCATGCGCTCCGGCATAACTCCCGGCAATCACCCGCAACGCTCCGGCGCCATCCGGCAGGCAGACCGTCGAAATGTCCCGATCGAGCAAAATTGGTCCGGCAGGACCTGAAGGATGGCACGCTGGTCGATGTGCTGCCGGACTGGGGGCCAAAGGCCGGCAGCATCCACGCCGCGTTCCCGTCGCGCCGGGCCTATTGCCTTCCGTTCGCGCGCTGCTCGACCTTCTCGCCTCCGAATTTGCGGACCTGGCGCGTCTGGACGAGCCGCGAACCTGATCGCCCGCAAACCCGTGGTCATAGGGCGGCGCTGACCCGGGTCTTGAGGATTGCTGAGAAGCGCGGATCGAAAGTGCGGCTGATCGGCTCTGCCGCGGCACCGATCGCCACCGCCCAGGGATCGGTGAAACCGATCTGCAATCGCGGGAGGCTGCGGTCGCGCCGGTCGGCGATCGAAGGCAGCAACGGCATCATCGCCTCGACGAGCAGACGCGCGAGCCCCGGTGGAAGCCCGCCGCACAGGATCACCGTCTGCGGATCGAAGATCGTTTCGAGCGCCTGCACGGCGGCGCGCAGTTCGAAGACGGCCGCGTCGAGCCAGCGCCGCACCCGCTCGTCCGAGCCGGCGGCAACCGCATCGATATGGGCGTATAGCTCGGGATCGGCGGGGTCGAGGTCGAGCAGCCTGCAGAGCGAAGCGATCGAGGCGCGGTGTTCGAGCGGCGTACGCTCGTCCAGCGACGCACCCCGCGGCAGGCTGAGGATCATGCCGATCTCGCCGGCATTGCCATTGGCGCCGCGGTAGAGCTCGCCGTTGAGGATCAGCCCGGCGCCAAGGCCATAGCCGAGATAGATGCAGATGGCATGGTCCACGCCGTGCGCTGCTCCAACCATGCGTTCGGCAGTCGCAGCCGCAGCGGCATCGTTCTGCAAGCCGACATCGAGTCCCGTGCCGGCCGCAAGCGTTTCGAGCAACGGAAAATTCTGCCAGGCTGCCATCATCCAGGTATCGTCGTCATCGGCTTCGATACCGAAGGGACCGGGCATTGCCGCCCCGAGGCCGACGAGCCGGTCTTCCGATTGCGGAGCGATCGCCGTGAGATCGCGGCGGGTCTTCTCGATCAGTTCCAGGATCGTCCGGACCCCGGTCGCCGGTCCCCCGGCGGGCAGGTTGGCCTCGCCGCGGGCAAGCACGCGGCCGACGAGATCGACCGCGATGGTCCGCGTCACATGCCGGTCGATCTGCAGTCCGATCGCAAAGGCACCCTCCGGCACCAAGCGATAGGGTGTCGAGGGTTGTCCGCGGCCGTTGCGCACCGCCTCAAGCGATTCGACCAGCCCGTCACGCTCCAGCTCCTCGATGATGTTGGAGACCGTCTGCTTCGTGAGCGCCGTCGCGCGGGCAAGCTCGGCCCGGGACAATTGACCGTTCAAGCGCAGAGCGTCGATCATCACACGCCGGTTGTGTGCGCTCGTTCCTTCCTGATTGGTGCCGCTCTTCGCCCGGATCAGGCGCATATCGTTCATCCAAAAACCCCTCTTGACACTGTTAGAATATTGAACAAAAAATAAGTCAAGACAATTGACTTAATAGGAGCCGAAATGAGCTCCGGGGGAACGAAGGCAGCGGCAAAGGCCGCTGCGGGCGCTCCGATGGATATGTCGACGGCCGCTCGGAAACGGACGGACTTCTCGCATACGGCGCACCATAGAGAGGCGTCGAAGGAAGCTGAAACGCTCAAGTTACTGGAGGTAATCATGTTGAAATCGATAAGAACCGCGCTGCTTTGCGCGACCCTCGCCGGCGTTTCCTTCGCCGGCCATGCGCATGCGGAAACGACGCTGAATGCGCTGTTCATGGCCCAGGCTGCCTATAGCGAAGCGGACGTACGCGCCATGACGGAGGGCTTCACCAAGGCCAATCCGGATGTGAAGGTGAACCTCGAATTCGTGCCCTATGAGGGGCTGCACGACAAGACCGTGCTGGCGCAGGGGTCTGGCGGCGGCTACGACGTCGTGCTCTTCGATGTGATCTGGCCGGCCGAATACGCCACCAACAAGGTGCTCGTCGACGTCACCGACCGCATCACCGACGAGATGAAATCCGGCGTGCTGCCCGGCGCGTGGACGACCGTCGAATATGACGGCAAGCGCTACGGCATGCCCTGGATCCTCGACACCAAATACCTGTTCTACAACAAGGAGATCCTGGAGAAGGCCGGCATCAAGGCGCCGCCGAAGACCTGGGACGAGCTTGCCGAACAGGCGAAGGTGATCAAGGACAAGGGCCTGCTCGCAACCCCGATCGCCTGGAGCTGGTCGCAGGCCGAAGCCGCGATCTGCGACTACACGACCCTCGTCAGCGCCTATGGCGGCAAGTTCATCGACGGCGGCAAGCCGGCCTTTACGTCGGGCGGCGGCCTCGACGCGCTCAACTACATGGTGACGAGCTATTCTTCGGGCCTCACCAATCCGAACTCCAAGGAATTCCTGGAGGAGGACGTGCGCAAGGTGTTCCAGAACGGCGAAGCCGCTTTCGCGCTGAACTGGACCTACATGTACAACCTTGCCAACGATCCGAAGGAAAGCAAGGTTGCCGGCAAGGTCGGCGTCGTGCCGGCGCCGGGTGTTGCCGGCAAGAGCGAGGTTTCCGCCGTCAACGGTTCGATGGGCCTCGGCATCACCTCGACCAGCAAGCACCCGGACGAGGCCTGGAAATACATCGTCCACATGACCTCGCAGCAGACGCAGAATGCCTATGCCAAGCTCAGCCTGCCGATCTGGGCCTCTTCCTACGAGGATGCGAGCGTCACCAAGGGTCAGGAAGAACTGATCGGTGCCGCCAAGCGCGGCCTGGCGGCCATGTATCCGCGCCCGACGACACCAAAGTACCAGGAACTTTCGACTGCCCTTCAGCAGGCGATCCAGGAAGCGCTGCTCGGCCAGGCTTCACCTGAGGACGCCTTGAAGACGGCGGCCGAAAACAGCGGCCTTTGAGCCGTCCTCCCAAGCCCCGGGCGGATAACCGCCCGGGGACCGCGGGAAGCGACGCTTCGGCGGTTTAACGCTTGCGTCCAAGGACTTTAACACTTTGATTTGGCGCATCATTCGCTTGGGTCGGTTACGATCCGAGGCAATGTGCGATAGCATGACGGGGCTCCCTGGGCCCGAGAAGGTTTCCACCCCATGTCCGGCACCTGGATAACGACGCGCGCATGGCTGCTCATGCTGCCACTGCTGGTGGTCATGATTGCGGTCATCGGCTGGCCGTTGGTCGATACGGTCAGGCTGTCCTTCACCGACGCCAAACTCGTCGGCACTGAAGGCACATTCGTCGGCTTCGACAACTATGCCAAGATGCTCGGCGGCTCGAACTTCCAGCGCGCCTTCGTGACGACGGCCTGGTTCGCCGTCGTCTCGGTCACCGCCGAGATGGTGCTCGGCGTGCTGGCGGCCCTTCTGCTCAATCAACAGTTTCGTGGTCGCACCGCACTGCGGGCGCTGATGATCCTGCCCTGGGCGCTGCCGACGGTGGTCAACGCCACACTCTGGCGGCTGATCTATAATCCCGAGTATGGCGCGCTCAACGCCGCCTTGACGCAGATCGGCCTGATCGACAGCTACCGCTCCTGGCTCGGCGAGCCCGGCTCCGCGCTGACGGCGCTGATCATCGCCGACTGTTGGAAGAACTTTCCGCTGGTGGCCCTGATCGCACTCGCGGCCCTCCAGGCCGTGCCGCGCGATATCACCGCCGCCTCGCTCGTCGATGGCGCCGGCCCCTTCAATCGCTTCCGCTATGTCATCCTGCCCTATCTGGCGGGGCCTCTGCTCGTCGCCCTCGTGCTGCGCACGATCGAGGCCTTCAAAGTGTTCGACATCATCTGGGTGATGACGCGCGGCGGCCCCGCCAACAGCACGCGCACGCTGTCGATCCTCGTCTATCAGGAGGCCTTCTCCTTCCAGCGCGCCGGATCGGGCGCCTCGCTGGCACTGATCGTCACGCTGCTCGTGACCGTGCTGGCCGTCGCCTATGCGGCACTGGTGCGCAAGGCCGCAGGAGCATCGTAATGGAACGCCAGAGCCACCTGTTCACCACCTTCGTCTACGCCTCGGCGCTCTTGCTGGCAGCGGTCATCCTCGCCCCCATTCTCTGGCTCTTCGTCATGAGCATCTCTTCGGCTGCCGATCTCTCCGCAAGGCCGCTCAACTGGTGGCCGGACGAAATTGACCTGTCGCGCTACCGCCTGCTGTTGTCGACGCTGGAAAACAGCGCCGGCGCCGCCTTTACCGCTTCGCTGTTCAACAGCATCAAGGTCGCCGGCATGGCGACGCTGGCGGCGATCGCTGTCGCCATACCGTCCGCCTGGGCGGTATCTCGCACGCCCAGTGTTTCCTGGTCGCTCTATGGCGTGATCGCCACCTATATGCTGCCGCCGGTGGCGCTGGCCGTACCGCTCTACATGGGGCTTGCCTATCTCGGCCTTTTGAACTCCGTGTTCGGCCTGGCGCTTGTCTACCTCACCATTTTGGCCCCCTTCACCACCTGGCTGTTGAAATCCGGCTTCGATTCCATTCCCAGGGAGATCGAGAGCGCGGCGATGATCGATGGCGCCCGCCTCGACCAGATCCTGCGGCTCATCACCCTGCCGCTCGCGGCACCGGTCATGGCGACTTCCGCGCTCTTCGCCTTCCTGCTCGCCTGGGACGAATTCTTCTATGCGCTGCTCTTCACCTCCGATCTGCGCGCCAAGACGCTCACGGTCGCCATTGCCGATCTCGCCGGCGGCCGTGTCTCCGACTACGGACTGATCGCAACCGCCGGGGTGCTCGCCGCCCTGCCCCCGGTGCTGATCGGCCTCCTCATGCAGCGAGCCCTGATTTCCGGGCTGACCAGCGGCGGCGTCAAAGGATGACGGCTATGACCACCACGCAACGCCCGGCCGGGCTCGTCGCAATCGATCGTGAAATGGCGCGTCAGGCCTCGGATGCGATCGCCTCCTTCCACCAGGCAACCACCCCTGCAACGAAGATTGCCGCCTCGCTAGAGGCGACGGGCAAGCTGCTGCTGCTCGGCATGGGCGGTTCGCATGCCGTCGGCCGCGCCGTCGAGCCGCTCTACCGCGCCCATGGCATCGACGCCGTTGCCCTGCCGCTCTCGGAACAGCTCGGCCAGCCGCTTCCAATCGAGAACAAGACAATCCTGGTGACCTCGCAGTCGGGCGAAAGCGCCGAAGTGCTGCGCTGGTTTGGCGAAACCAATGGTGCAACGCCGGACACCTTCGGCCTCACCTTGGAAGGCGGCTCCTTCCTCGCGAGGAATGCACCATCGCTCATCGGCGTTGGAGGCACGGAAAAAGCCTTTGCCGCCACCCGCAGCCTGACGATCAGCTTCGCCCTGCATCTTGCCGTTCTCGCTGCCCTTGGCGACGACCCGGCCGCAGCGTTTCAGGCACTGGAACATCCGCAATCGCCCGATGCGGCGGCAGCGCTTGCTGCGTTGAGCGGCGTCCGATCCGTCGTCACGTCGGGCCGCCGGTTGCAGGGCCTCGCGGAAGCGATCGGCCTCGGTCTGACCGAGCTTTCGCGACTGCCCTGCTTCTCGCTCGAAGGCGGCCAGCTCCGCCACGGACCGATGGAAATGCTCGGCCCATCGGTTGGCGTCGTGCTCTTCCGGGCGAACGATCCGACCGCCGGTCTCGTCGAAGCCATGGCTGTTTCCGCCGCCGGGGCCGGCTCGCCGGTCATCGTCTTCGACGCCTCCGGCCAAGCGCCGATCGAAGGCGTCACCACCGTTTCCTTTGCACCGGCCGCCGGCATGGCGGCGATTTTCGCCATGCTGCCGGTCGCCCAGTCCTTCATGATCGCCTTTGCGGCGGCCCGCGTCGAGAATGCCGGCACTCCCGTGCGCTCGACCAAGATCACCCGGAGCGAATAGCCGATGCGTCCTCTTGCCGTGGTCGGCAACGCCAATGTCGACCTCATCCTCGGGCCGGCGGCCCCCTGGCCGAAGGCTGGCACCGAAATCATCGTCGATCACGACGAACTGCGCGTCGGCGGCTGCGCCGGCAACAGTGCGCTCGCCTGGAATTCGCTCGGCGTCGACTATGTGATCGCCGCCAATGTCGGCAACGACCAGTTCGGAACCTGGCTGAAGGAGGCTTTTCCCGAGCGATCCAAGTCCTGGCCGGTCGAAAATGTCGGGACCACGCTCTCCGTCGGCATCACCCATCCCGATGGCGAGCGCACCTTCTTCACGACGCGCGGACATCTTCCGCTTTTGAGTTTTAAGAAGGTTCGAGCGATGCTTGACGGCGAGAAGCTGCGCGGCGGCTACACGCTGCTTTCGGGTGCCTTCCTCACCGATGCGCTAACCGCGGACTATGACCGTTTCTTCGACTGGACAGACGCGCACGACATAGCCGTTGCCCTCGACACCGGCTGGCCGCTCGACGGCTGGACGCAGACAAACTGCACGGCAACCGTCGGCTGGCTGAAGCGTTGCCGGCTGGCGCTGTTCAACGAGGTCGAGACGACGACGCTGACGGGCGTTGCCGACCCGACCGCAGCAGCACACGAACTCCGGAAACACATGCCCGAGGGCGCGATCGTCGTCGTCAAGCGTGGACCCCATGGCGCGATCGCCATCGATGCGGAAGGCCGTCTTTCGTCGGCCGCCGCACCCGCGGTTTCCGTGGTCGATACGATCGGCGCCGGCGATGTTTTCAATGCCGGGTTCCTGGCGGCACTTGCCGCCGAGATGCCTTTGGAAGCCTGTCTTCGCACCGGCGTCGCCATCGCCTCCGAGGCGATTTCCACCCTGCCGCGCAGCTACGGCAAACCGCTTTCGTCCTACCTTCAGGAGACCGGCGCATGAGCGCTCTCGCCATTCAGAATATTCACAAGCGCTATGGCGAGATCGAGACGCTGAAGGGCATCGACATCGACTTGGAGAGCGGCGAGTTCCTGGTGCTGCTCGGTTCGTCCGGCTGCGGCAAGTCGACCCTGCTCAACATCATCGCCGGACTTGCGGAGCCGAGCGGCGGCGACATCCGGATCGGCGATCGCTCCATTCTCGGCGCCCACCCCAAGGACCGCGACATCGCCATGGTGTTCCAGTCCTACGCGCTCTACCCGAACATGAGCGTCGCGCGGAACATCGGCTTCGGGCTGGAGATGCGCAAGGTTCCGGCCGCCGAGCGCGAGAAGGCGGTGGCGGAAACGGCGAAGCTCCTGCAGATCGAGAACCTGCTCGACCGCAAGCCGAGCCAGCTTTCCGGCGGTCAGCGCCAGCGCGTCGCCATCGGCCGCGCGCTTGTCCGCAATCCGCAGGTCTTCCTCTTCGACGAACCGCTCTCCAACCTCGACGCAAAGCTGCGCATGGAGATGCGCACCGAGCTCAAGCGCCTGCACCAGATGCTGAAGACCACGGTCGTCTACGTCACCCACGACCAGATCGAGGCGATGACGCTCGCGACCCGGATCGCGGTGATGCGCGACGGGCGGATCGAGCAACTCGGAACGCCGGAAGAGATCTACGACCGGCCGGCGACGCTCTATGTCGCCGGCTTCGTCGGCTCGCCGCCGATGAACATCCTTGATGCGACCGTTGCGCGAGGTGAGTTGCAGATCGCCGGCGACGGGCAGGCAATCACCCTGCCGACCCGCTTCCGGGGCGTTGTCTCGGATGGCCAGCGCGTCAAGGTCGGCCTTCGGCCGGAAGCGCTGCGGCTTGCCGCCGCCGGCGAGACCGCGCCGCAGTTCAAGGCCCGTGTCGAGGTGGTCGAACTGACCGGCCCCGAGCTCGTGACGACGGCGCGGATCGGCGAGCAGCGCATCACCGCGTGCCTGCCGCCGCGCAGCTCGGTTCTTTCGGGCGAAGAGCGCGCCTTCGCCGTCGAGGCGGATGCCCTTCATCTCTTCGATCCCGACAGCGGCCGGTCGCTGGCGAAGGCCTGAGGTTGGCTACGGGCGACGGCCCGGATTGCTTTGACAACGCCTTTTCCTTCTTGTGAGAATCGTTCATCACAGATTGTCCCGCGCGAGAAGAGGAAGTGACCGTGATGCCCTTGCCGATCGAAACGCCGGCCGTTCTCGTCGATCTCGAGGTTGCCAAGCGCAACATCGAGCGCTTCCAGGCCTACGCCGACGAGCATGGCATTCGCGTGCGTCCGCATATCAAGACGCACAAGCTGCCGCAGATGGCCGAACTGCAGCTCGAGGCCGGCGCAGTCGGCATCACCTGCCAGAAGGTCACCGAGGCGGAAGCGATGGTCGAGGGCAGCGACCGGATCAAGGACGTGCTGATCACCTACAACATTCTCGGCGAGGCCAAGATGGCTCGGCTGGAACGGCTCAATGGCCGCGTCGCGCTTGCCGTCGTCGCCGACAATGAGACCGTCATCGACGGGCTTGCGGGCTTTTTCGCGGGCAAGGACAAGCCGCTTCGCGTGCTTGTCGAATGCAACACCGGTGCCGATCGCTGTGGCGTTGGCACGCCGGCAGAAGCCGCGAGGCTGGCCCGCCGGATCGCGGATGCGCCGGGGCTGGTCTTCGGCGGCCTGATGACCTATCCGCCGGTCGACGGCGAGGCGAAGGTCCAGGCCTTCATGAGTGAGGCGAAGCGACTGATCGAAGCCGACGGCATCGCCGTGCCCGCCATCACCTCGGGCGGCACCCCGAGCATGATGCACGCCGCCGGCGCCCCTGTTGCCTGTGAGTATCGACCGGGCACATACATCTACAACGATCGCTCGCTGGTTTCGCGCGGCGTTGCCGGCTGGGACGATTGCGCCCTGACGGTGCTTGCGACCGTCGTCTCGGTGCCTTCCGAAAGCCGGGCGATCATTGATGCCGGCAGCAAGGTGCTGACCTCGGACCTGCTCGGGCTTGCCGGTTACGGTCACGTGCTCGGCCGTGATGACATCCGCATCGACCAACTCTCGGAAGAACATGGCCGCCTCGTCACCGATGGCCCGATCAACCTTAAGGTCGGCGACCAGCTCCGCATCGTACCCAACCACGCCTGCGTCGTGACCAACATGGTCGACGCCGTCCATATCGTCGAGGGCGGCACGCTGAAGGACACCTGGCCAATCGTCGCCCGCGGCCGCGTGCTGTAGAGACGTAGCGACCTGCCTTCTGCAGAAGCCTGTACTCTCCGGGAGTACCCGCATTCGCCCTGAAATGCAGAGCTGACGGATCCTTGAGGGACCTTTCGGCCAAACAGCAGCAGGGAGAATCGACGCGCGTCCACTGGACATAGGCGTCGCTCCCTCCATTTAATGGTCCCGGCGGACCGGTGCGGCCCGATGGGACGGTTGCAGGCAAACCGTTCCTGAAAAAGCCGCGAGAACGATAGGACATTTCCCGACAGCCGCCTCCAGCATCATCGGTTTGCGTTGTAGCAGTCGATTAAATTGATAGTTTTATCTGGTAACCAATGGAGGTCGAGATGGTCTTTGGACGAATTACCGGAATAGTGGGACTGGCAATTGTGCTCGGAGGCCTGCAGCTGGGAGCTGCGAGTGTTGCGTTTGCCGACACAACGATCCTGAACGTGTCCTATGACCCGACACGTGAACTCTATAAGGACTTCAACGCTGCCTTTGCCGAGAAGTGGAAGGCCGATACCGGCGAAACGGTGACGATCCAGACGTCGCATGGCGGCTCGGGCAAGCAGGCGCGCTCGGTCATCGATGGCCTGCAGGCCGATGTCGTCACGCTGGCGCTCGAAGCCGATATCGACGCGATCGCCAAGGGAACCGGCAAGATCCCGGCCGACTGGAAGTCGAAATTCGAAAACAACAGCGCGCCTTACACGTCGACGATCGTCTTCCTGGTGCGCAAGGGCAATCCCAAGGGCGTCAAGGACTGGAACGATCTGGTGAAACCGGACATCCAGGTGATCACGCCGAATCCGAAGACTTCGGGCGGGGCACGTTGGAACTTCTTGGCCGCTTGGGCCTACGGCAGAGCCGCCAATGGCGGTGACGACGCCAAGGCGCAGGAATATGTGACGGAACTCTTCAAGCACGTTCCGGTGCTCGACACCGGTGCGCGCGGAGCGACGACGACCTTCGTGCAGCGCGGCCTCGGCGACGTCCTGCTCGCCTGGGAAAACGAAGCCTATCTGTCGCTCGAGGAGCTCGGGCCCGACAAGTTCGAGATCGTTACGCCGTCGATCTCGATCAAGGCCGAACCGCCGGTGGCGCTCGTCGACGGCAATGTCGACGCCAAGGGCACGCGCAAGGTGGCGGAAGCCTATCTCGGCTACCTCTACAGCGATGCCGGCCAGAAGATCGCCGCCAAGCACTACTACCGGCCGTTCAAGCCGGCGGCGGCCGACCCGGCTGATATCGCTCGCTTCGGCGAATTGAAGCTCGTCACCATCGAAGATTTCGGCGGCTGGAAGGAAGCCCAGCCGAAATTCTTTGGCGATGGCGGCGTCTTCGATCAGCTCTACAAGCCGGGCCAATAAGAACAACCTCGGACGCGCAGCCGGTCAAACGGGCTGCGCGTCTTGCTTCGCGCCGCGCCGGGCCATTGGCAGGAAATGCGGTTCATTACGTCTCGTGAGCTTTGCAAAGGTAGTGCCATTGACGGATACGACGAAGACTGCGCCCTGGCGGTTTCGCCAGCCGAGTGTCTTGCCCGGGTTTGGGCTGTCGCTCGGGATCACGCTGAGCTGGCTGGTGCTGATCGTGCTGATCCCGCTGTCGGGCCTGGTGTTTCGCGCCAGCGGGCTCGGCTGGTCCGATTTCGTGGCGCTGACGCTCGATCCGCGCACGCTCAACGCGCTGAAGATCTCCTTCGGCACGGCGTTCCTCGCCGCGGTGATCAACCTGATCTTCGGCGTCATCCTCGCCTGGGTGCTGGTGCGCTATCGTTTCCCCGGCAAGCGGGTGATCGATGCCATGGTCGACCTGCCGTTCGCGCTGCCGACCGCGGTCGCCGGCATTGCCCTGACGACGCTCTATGCGCCCAATGGCTGGATCGGCCAGGTCATCGAGCCGCTCGGCCTCAAGGTCGCCTTCACCCCCGCCGGCATCGTCGTCGCGCTGATCTTCGTCGGCCTGCCCTTCGTCGTGCGCACCGTGCAGCCGATCATGGAGGAGATCGACAAGGAGGTCGAGGAGGCCGCCGCCACCCTTGGCGCCAGCCGCTTCCAGACGATCAGCCGGGTGCTGCTGCCGGGGCTGATGCCGGCCGGCCTCACCGGCTTTGCGCTCGCCTTTGCCCGCGGCGTCGGCGAATACGGCTCGGTGATCTTCATCGCCGGCAACCTGCCCTATGTCTCCGAGATCGCGCCGCTGTTGATCGTCATAAGGCTGGAGGAGTTCAACTACGCCGCCGCCACCGCGATTGCCGCGGTGATGCTGGCGATCTCGTTTGCGATGCTGTTGTTCATCAACTCGATCCAGGCCTGGAGCCGGCGGAGATATGTCTATGTCGCATGATCTGACCGCCAGCTCCGTGGCAAGCCCCCTGCCCGCTTCCGGCCCGCAGCCGGCCCTGCCGCAGCTTGCCGCCGCCACCTCGGAAAGCCGCTTTGCCCGGCTGACGCTGACGATCACCGCCCTTGCCTTCGTCGCGCTGTTCTTGCTGTTGCCGCTCGCCGCCGTCTTCACCGAGGCGCTGCGCAAGGGGCCGGCCGAGTTCGTGGCCGCACTTGGCGACGCCGAGACCTTCTCGGCGATCCGCCTGACGCTCACCGTCGCCGCCATCGCCGTGCCGCTCAACCTCGTCTTCGGCGTCGCCGCCGCCTGGGCGATCGCCAAGTTCGAGTTCAAGGGCAAGGCCTTCCTGACGACGCTGATCGACCTGCCGTTCTCGGTCTCGCCGGTGATCTCCGGCCTCGTCTTCGTGCTGTTGTTCGGCTCGCACAGCCTGATCGGCCCGTGGCTGCAGAGCCACGGCATCCAGATCCTCTTTGCCGTGCCCGGCCTGGTGCTCGCCACCGTCTTCGTCACCTTCCCCTTCGTCGCCCGCGAGCTGATCCCGTTGATGCAGGAACAGGGCAGTAGCGACGAGGAGGCGGCGCTGTCCTTGGGCGCGTCCGGCTGGCAGACCTTCTGGCACGTGACGCTGCCGAACATCAAATGGGGGCTGCTCTACGGCGTGCTCTTATGCAACGCCCGCGCCATGGGCGAGTTCGGCGCCGTCTCGGTCGTCTCCGGCCACATCCGCGGCGAGACCAACACCATGCCGTTGCAGGTGGAAATCCTCTATAATGAATACAACTTCGTCGCCGCCTTCGCGGTGGCGGCGTTGCTGGCGCTGCTGGCGCTGATCACCCTGATTTTGAAGACGGCGCTGGAGATCCGCTACAGCGCCGAGATCGCCGCCAGCCGCAGGCACTGACCGGGACAGCCCGCATTCGAAAGGTATCGCCATGGACGTGCGCGTTCACAACATCCGCAAGGAATTCGGCCGCTTCCCGGCGCTCGACGACGTCTCGCTCGACATCCGCTCCGGTGAGCTGATCGCGCTCTTGGGTCCCTCCGGCTCCGGCAAGACGACGCTGTTGCGCCTCGTCGCCGGGCTCGAAAGCCCGACCGGCGGCACGATCTTCTTCGGCGACGAGGATGCCTCGCAAAAGACGGTGCAGCAGCGCAACATCGGCTTCGTCTTCCAGCACTATGCCCTCTTCCGCCACATGACGGTGCTCGACAACGTCGCCTTCGGCCTCAAGGTGCGGCCCGGCCACCGCCGGCCGCCGGCGGCCGAGATCCGTAAGCGGGCCCTCGATCTCCTCGAGCTGGTGCAGCTTTCCGGCCTCGACAAGCGTTATCCGGCGCAGCTCTCCGGCGGCCAGCGCCAGCGCGTCGCACTCGCCCGCGCCATGGCGGTCGAACCGAACGTGCTGCTGCTCGACGAGCCCTTCGGCGCGCTCGACGCCCAGGTGAGGAAGGAACTGCGCAAGTGGCTGCGGGAGATCCACGACCGCACCGGCCACACGACGATCTTCGTCACCCACGACCAGGAGGAGGCGCTGGAACTCGCCGACCGGGTCGTGGTGATGAGCAAGGGGGCGATCGAGCAGGTCGGCACCCCGGACGAGATCTACGACCATCCGGTCTCGCCCTTCGTCTATGGCTTCATCGGCCAGTCGAACTGCCTCGCCGTGACGCTCCAGAACGGCGAGATCTGGTTCGAGGACCGGCCGATCGGCCTTAGGGCCCCGGCCGAGCCGGACGGCCCGGCCAACCTGCACTTCCGCCCGCACGACATCGAGCTGATCGACGGCTGCGGCGGCTGTCTCGCCGGCCTCGTCACCGCCAGCCGCCGCGTCGCCGGCACCCGCCATCTCGAACTCGACCTCGGCCGCACCCACCCGCCGGTCGAGATCGAGCTCCCGCCCGAACGCGCCGCCGCCGGCGACCACAGCCGCATCGCCTTCCGCCCGACCAAATGGAAACTCTTCAGGGACGGAGAACGACAGACGGAAGACGAGAAGGCTGAACAGCAGGATGTGGAGGAATCCGGAGAGACGGAAGCCTTCGAGCTCGCCCGCACGGGCACCTGAATTCATCGCCCCTTCACAGGCTGGCGAAGACGTTTGAGCTTCGTCGGCCGATTTCGGTTTGCTTCGATATGCGTTAAGCAGGGACGCCCGCTGCCCACAATCGCCGCGGAAACGGGAGAAGCGCATGACGATCGTCGACGACCTGAAACAAGCCCTCGGCGACATCGTCCTAACGGGAACCGAGATCGGCGAACGCCATCGCAGTGACGCCAGCCTGACCGGCCGCGAACTGCCGAAGGCCGTTATCAGGCCAACGCGCAGCGAGGAAGTTGCGGAAGCCCTCCGCCTCTGCAACGCGCGCGGCCAGACGGTCGTTGTCCAGGGCGGCCTCACCGGACTTGCCGGCGGGGCGAATGCCGGCAGTGATGCCGTGGTGATTTCACTTGAACGTTTTACCGGCATCGAGGAAATCGACCCGCAGGCCGGGACCATGACGGTGCGCGCCGGCACGCCGCTCGAAGTTGCCCAGCGCGCTGCCGAAGACGCAGGCCTCCTGCTGCCGATCGATCTGGGTGCGCGCGGCTCCTGCCAGATCGGCGGCAACCTTGCCACCAATGCAGGCGGCATCCGGGTGCTTCGCTACGGCGTGACGCGCGACAACGTGCTCGGCCTCGAGGTCGTGCTCGCCGACGGCACGATCGTCTCGTCGATCAACAAGATGATCAAGAACAACACCGGCTACGACTTGCGTCAGTATTTCATCGGCTCCGAGGGAACGCTCGGCGTCATCACCCGCGCCGTCCTCCGGCTGCGGCCACTGCCGGCCGGCCGGCTGACGGCGCTTTGCGCCCTCGACAGCTACGACGCTGTCGTTGCCTTCCTCGCGCGCTGCCAGCGCCGTCTGCCCGGACTCTCGGCCTTCGAGGCCATGTGGCAGAGCTACTTCCGCTTCAACACCGAAGCCGAAAAGCAAAAGCTGTTCGCCGAAATTCCGCCCTTCGCCGTCATCATCGAGCAGGATCTGCTTAGTGACGACAGCGAGCGCGATATATTCGAAGCCTTTCTCGGCGAGACGCTCGAAGCCGGCATCATCAGCGATGCGCTGATTGCCCAGTCGGAGAAGGAGAGCCGCTCGTTCTGGAGCATTCGTGAGGGCCATGCGATGGACCAGTTGTTGCCCGCGATGATCAACCTCGACGTCAGCCTGCCGATCGGCGATATCAGCCGCTTTGCCGAGGAATGCGGCCAGGCCTTGTCTGCGCGTTTCCCCGCCGCCCACGTCTCCTTCTTCGGCCACGTGGCCGACAGCAACCTGCACATCGCCTTCTCGGAACCGGACAGCGACGCCGAAACGCCACATGTCGTCGACCGCATCGTCTACGAGATCGTGCGGCGCTATCGCGGCTCGATCTCGGCTGAACACGGTATCGGTACGCTGAAGCGGGATTTCCTCCACCATTCGCGCAGCCCCGCCGAACTCGAGCTGATGCAGCGGATCAAGCAGGCGCTCGATCCGAAGGGAATTCTCAACCCGGGCAAGGTGCTCTAACGCGGCTCGGTCTTCCGTCCGTAGCTGCGCTTCGGAGCATGGGTTTCAGAGCCAGGAAGCCGGCGTTTTCGGCAGGCGCCCCTCGGGATCGATGACCTGCAACTCAGCCCCTTCCCCATCGTTCCAGCGCCAGAGCGCAACGCAGGTGCCGCCAGGCGACATGAAGGACGGATAGATCAGGGCGTCGAAACCTCGGGCGCTAAGGTCCGCCTGCAAGCGATGTGTCTCCGGCACGAGACCGCCATCGAGCGCATCGCGCCATTCGCAGCGGTGGATGTCGTCGGTGAGTCCGAACATGGCCAGCCCATCTGCCGTTGTCAGATCGGCGAGCCTCGCAGAGCGTAATTCAAGCTGGGCGATCAGCGCCGGGTGCTGGACGAAACCCTCATTATACTCGGCCCAGGCGGTCGAGAGTTCGCGCGCGGCATAGATCGTCTGCGTTCCGATCGGATTCCAGCGTCCGCCGAAGCGTGCCGCGCCTTCGCCGGAGAGCGGCGCATGCGCCCAGCGCGGCACATAGGCGCGCCACAGGCGCACCGGCTCGCTTCCTGCCATCAGGCGTAGACACCGGAACGTACGGCTTCGAGATAGGCGAGCACCTTGTCGGCCTTGCCCTCGCCGACGAGATCATAGGCAGTCTTGCCGGCCCAGCCGGGGATCGGCTGGTGCTTGAACCAGATCACGGCGCGACTGTCGTCACCCGCCATCTCGCCGGCCATAGCAAGGATGCGCACGACGTTGCTCAAAGCCGCATCGACCTTGCGGGCACTGGACTTCGCCGTCAGCGTATTGCGCGCGACGCCGATCAGCTTCGCGAGCTCGGCAAGCGTCACGCCGAGACGATCAGCGACCAGCCGGGCGGAGAGAAAGGACGAGTGGCTCTCGCCGTAGCGGGCGGCGGAGACATTGAAACTGACAGCCATGGCACGATCCGCGCTTATTTTGATCACCATGCAATCAAAATAAGCTCAAAAAGCGTCCAATTCAAGGAAGGCCTATTGACGCCAGGAGGGCTCACGCTTGTCAAAAAAGGCGCCGACACCTTCGCGAGCCTCGTCGGACTCCCAGCAATCGGCGAGCTGCTCGATCGTCGCCGCGATGGTTTGCTCGGTGATCGGGGCCCCGAGCGAACGCGCGAGCCGCTTGGCCCGGCCGGTGGCTTCGGGAGCCGTTACCAGATAGGGCCCGATCTCCGCTTCGACCGCCGCATCCAGTGCGTCGGCCGCGGCAACGACCGTAACCAGCCCCAAGGCGCGCGCCTCCTGCGCGCCGAACAGGCGGGCGGACATGAACAGCGGTCGCGCCTTGCCCTCGCCGATCCGGGCGACGACATAGGGGCTGATGGTGGCCGGGATCAGGCCAAGGCGAGTCTCGGTCAATCCAAATTTGGCGTCGGCCGCGGCAACGGCGGCATCGCAGATACTCATGAGACCGACACCGCCGCCGAAGGCATTGCCGTGAAGACGACCGATCACCGGCTTGGCGATCTCATTCAGCGCCTTGAACATCATTGCAAGCCGCGTCGCCTCAGTGATCCGGGCCGGCCGATCCGCATCGAACTGCTCACGCATCCAGCCGAGATCGCCGCCAGCGCAGAAGCTGCGGCCCTCCGCTTCCAGTATGACGACCCGGACCGAGCGGTCGTCCGAAAGCGCGTTGGCGGCATCGGTCAGTTCGCCGATCATCCTCGCCGACAATGCGTTGTGTTTCTGCGGTTGCGCCAGCGTCAGCCGCGCGACGCCGCGCGTGTCGGTCGCGATCCGGATCGTTTCAAAAGTCATGAGTTTGTCCTCAAAGTCCGCGCGAAAGCCGCCGCTTGCCCAAGCTTCACCGGGTCGAGACCGGTCGAAAATCCCTTGCCGGTGACGAAGGCGCTGACGGCGAGCGTATCGACGTTACCGGCCGCTCCCGGCGCATAGGGACATCCACCGAGACCGCCGGCCGAGGCATCGAAAACCCGCAGGCCGCGGTTAAGCGCCACGGCGATATTGTCCAATGCGCGGCCGGACGTATCGTGGAAGTGGCCGGCAAGCCGCTCGGACGGAATGCGCTCCAGCACTTTGGCCAGCATCGCGTCCACCGCCTCCGGCGTGCCGCGGCCGATCGTGTCGCCGAGACTGATCTCGTAGCAGCCGAGATCGTCGAGCAGACCGGCGACATAAGCAGCACTGGCCGGCGCAATCGCGCCCTCATAGGGGCACTCGACGACGCAACTGACATAGCCGCGCAGCAGAAGCTCGCGCTCACGGCAGGCGTCGGCAATCGGTCGAAACCGCTCGATACTTTCGGCGATCGAGCAATTGATGTTCTTCTGCGAGAAGGTTTCGGAAGCGGAGGCGAAAATCGCCACCTCGTCGGCGCCGGCCTCGAGTGCCGCTTCGAGCCCGCGCATGTTGGGCGTCAGCACCGCGTAGCGCGTACCGGGTCGCCGGCTTATGCCAGCCATGACCTCCGCGGCGTCCGCCATCTGCGGCACCCATTTCGGACTGACGAAGCTCGTCACCTCGATCCGCTCATAGCCGCATTCAGAGAGCATGTCGACGAGGCGAATTTTGTCAGCCGTATCGACGATTCGGCCTTCATTCTGCAGTCCGTCACGCGGCGCCATCTCGACGATCGTCACGTGCCGCGGCCCCGATCCACTCATGCCGGGTTCTCCTGCTGGAGCATGACCAACACGGCGCCGGCGCTCACCTGCTCACCTTCGCTGACCAGAACGCTCTCGACCACGCCGGCGCGCGAGGCGGACAGCGTGAGTTCCATCTTCATTGCCTCCATGACGGCGAGCGCCTGTCCCTTTTCGACCGCATCACCCGGGCGGACCCGGATGAGCTTGACGATGCCAGGCATCGGCGCCGACACCTCGTCGTCGGCCACCTCGGTGGAATGACCGGTGCCGAGGGCATCGGGTAGGCGCAGCACGTAGGTTTCACCGCTGAGGAACAGGGTGATCTGCTCGCCCTCGCGCAGGAAGCGGAACTCATGCTGCGCGCCGGAAATCTCGGCGCGGGCGCCATCGGTGAAGCGGGCGAGGATCACCACGGGCAGAGCCGCCGTTCCGGTGTGGACCGCAAACTGGTCGCGGCCGCGCGCGGCAAGCGTCACGATCGTCCGTCCGCTGCTGTGCTCAACCGTGACGTTCCTGCTGGCGTCGCCCCAGATCTGCCAATGGCCGAGCGAAGACCAGGGATCGGCAGATCCATCCGGCAGCAGCGCCCCGGTCGAGATGATCGCCGCCAGCGCCAGCGCCGCATCGCTCGGCGCCATCGTTGCCGTGAGTTGTCCGATCGAACGGTCGATCAGGCCGGTATCGGGATGCCCGGAGCGAAAATCCGGTTCCGCAGCAAGGCGCGCCAGAAAATCGAGATTTGTAACCGCGCCGCCGATGCGGCAAGCCCTCAGCGCATTTTCAAGCTTTGCGAGAGCGGTCGAGCGGTTGGGGCCATGGACGATCAGTTTCGCGATCAACGGGTCGTAGAACGGGGTGATCCTGTCACCTTGGCGAACACCGGCATCGACACGCACGCCATCCTCGGGAAAGCTCAGCGTCGTCAGCCGCCCGGTGGCCGGCAGGAACCCGCGGGACGGGTCTTCCGCGTAGATGCGCGCCTCGAACGCCCAACCGTCGATGCCGATCTCACTTTGCCGTTTCGGCAACGCTTCACCAGCAGCGGCGCGCAATTGCCACTCGACGAGGTCAATACCGGTGATCGCTTCGGTCACCGGATGCTCGACCTGCAGCCGGGTGTTCATCTCCATGAAGTAAAACTGATCCGGCCACAGCCCATCCGTCACGTCGGCGATGAATTCGACGGTGCCCGCACCGACATAGCCGATGGCGTGGGCTGCCCGAACTGCAGCATCGCCCATCGCGCGACGTACTTCCGCGGTCATGCCGGGGGCCGGCGCCTCCTCGATCACCTTCTGGTGGCGGCGCTGCAGCGAGCAGTCGCGCTCGAAGAGGTGCAGAATGTTGCCGTGCCGGTCGCCGAAGACCTGAACCTCGATATGCCGGGGCTTCGTCAGGTATTTTTCGATCAGCACCGAACCATCGCCGAAGGCGGCTTCCGCCTCGCGCCGCGCCGCCTCGAGTGCGGCCGGAAACTCGGTGGCGCTGTCGACGCGCCGCATGCCTTTGCCGCCACCGCCGGCACGGGCCTTGATCAACACCGGATAGCCGACATTCGCCGCTTCCGCCGCGAGGAAGTCAGCATCCTGCCGCTCGCCGTGGTAACCGGGAACGACCGGCACGCCGGATTGCTCCATCAGTGCCTTGGCTGCATCCTTCAGACCCATGGCGCGGATCGCCCGCGCCGACGGACCGACGAAAGTGATACCGGCCGCCTCGACGGCATCGGCGAAATCGGCATTTTCCGAGAGAAAACCGTAACCCGGGTGGATTGCATCCGCACCGACCGCGCGCGCGGCGGCGATGATGCGCTCAGCCGAGAGATAGCTATCGAGCGCCGGCGGCGGGCCGATGCGTATCGCTTCGTCGGCAAGCGCTACGTGCAGCGCTCCCACATCGGCATCGGAATAGACGGCGACCGTGCGAATGCCGAGACGCTTGGCGGTGCGCATCACCCGGCAGGCAATCTCGCCGCGATTGGCAATCAGGAGTTTGGAAAACATCGGCATCCCCTGCCTCTATCGCGCCGCGATCACGTCGACTTCAAGCAGCCAGCCGGAATCGAAGATCCCGGCGATCACCACCGTCATCGCCGGGGCGAGCGCGCCGAGATATTCGTTGCGGATCTCGCGGTTCGCCAGAGTGTGATGGCGGTCGGCGAGATAGGTCGTCACCTTGACGATATCCGTCTTGCTCATACCCGCCGCCTTCAACTGCGCGTCGATATTGAGCCAGACCTGGCGTGCCTGCGCCTCGAAACCATCCGGCAGCACGTCGTCGGAGTTCAAGGGCACCTGGCCGCTGACGAAGAGCAGATGCTGGAAATCCTCGAGGCGAACAGCCTGCGAATAGCCGCCGCGCGGTTGCGGCGCGTTCTTGGCATTAATGTTCTCGCGTTTCATCCGCGTCTCCCTACATCCTGAAGAGGCCGAAGCGCGTGTCTTCGATCGGCGCGTTGAGCGCTGTCGAAAGCGACAGGCCGAGCACGTCGCGCGTCTTGCGCGGATCGACGACACCGTCGTCCCAAAGTCTTGCCGAGGCATAGAGCGGATGGCTCTGGCGCTCGAAGAGATCGAGGATCGGCTGGCGGAAACGTGCCTCCTCCTCTTCGCTCCAGGGCGTGCCCGCCCGTTTCAACGCTTCGCTGCGCACCGTCGTCAACACGCCGGCCGCCTGCTCGCCGCCCATCACCGAGATCCGGCTGTTCGGCCAAGTCCACAGGAAGCGCGGCGAGAAGGCGCGGCCGCACATGCCGTAATTGCCCGCGCCGAAGGAGCCGCCAACGAGCATGGTCACTTTCGGAACCCTCGCGGTCGCCACCGCCGTCACCAGCTTGGCGCCATGCTTGGCGATGCCTTCGGTTTCGTATTTTCGCCCGACCATGAAGCCGGTGATGTTCTGCAGGAACACGAGCGGGATCTTGCGCTGGGTGCAGAGTTCGACGAAATGCGCCCCCTTCAGCGCCGATTCCGAGAACAGCACGCCATTGTTGGCGATGATGCCGACCGGGATGCCATGCACATGGGCGAAGCCGCAGACGAGCGTGGTGCCGTAGCGCGCCTTGAACTCGTCGAAACGGGAGCCATCGACCACACGGGCGATGACCTCGCGGATGTCGTAGGGCGTGCGCAGATCGGAGGGCACGATGCCGGCGATCTCCTGCGGATCGTAGAGCGGCGGCTCGGGTGTCGCCAGTTCGACCGCCAGCGGCTTGTGACGGTTGAGCGTGGCGACGGCCCGACGCGCCAGCGCCAGCGCGTGGGCGTCGTCGCGCGCCAGATGATCGGCCACGCCGGAAAGGCGCGTATGCACATCGGCGCCGCCGAGATCCTCCGCCGAGACGACCTCGCCGGTCGCCGCCCTGACGAGCGGCGGGCCTGCGAGAAAGATCGTGCCCTGGCCTTCGACGATGATCGTCTCGTCGGACATCGCCGGCACATAGGCGCCGCCGGCGGTGCACGATCCCATCACGACGGCGATCTGCGGAATGCCTGCAGCCGACATGTTGGCCTGATTGTAGAAGATCCGGCCGAAGTGATCCCTATCCGGGAATACCTCGTCCTGGTTTGGCAGGTTGGCACCACCGGAATCGACGAGATAGATGCAAGGCAGATGGTTTTCCGCGGCAATCTCCTGCGCCCTGAGGTGCTTCTTTACCGTCAGCGGATAGTAGGTACCCCCTTTGACCGTCGGGTCGTTGCAGACGATCATGCATTCGCGGCCGGACACCCGGCCGATGCCCGTGATCAGTCCGGCCGCGGGCGCGTCACCGTTATACATGCCATGCGCCGCCGTCATGCCGACTTCGAGGAAAGGCGTTGCCGGATCGATGAGGTGCGCCACCCGGTCGCGCGGCAGAAGCTTGCCGCGGCTGACGTGACGCTCGCGCGCGGCATCGCCCCCGCCAGCGGCCGCGAGCTTCACGGCCTCCTCGACCGTCGCGATCGCCTCGGCCATGGCCGATTGATTGGCCCTGAACGTTTCGGAGGACGGCGAGATGTGAGATTTCAGAACGGTCATGAGGTCCTCATTGGATCGAGTTCGGCCGCTTTCGTCTCATCCCGCTCTAGCTCGTCTCGGTGAACAGTTCCCGGCCGATCAGCATGCGGCGGATTTCGCTGGTGCCGGCACCGATCTCGTAAAGCTTGGCGTCGCGCAGCAGACGACCCGCCGGGTAGTCGTTGGTATAGCCGTTGCCGCCGAGCGCCTGGATCGCCTCGAGCGCAAGCGCCGTCGCCTTCTCGGCCGCATAAAGAATGCAGCCGGCCGCATCCTTGCGCGTCGTCTCGCCGCGATCGCATGCCGCCGCCACCGCATAGACATAGGCACGTGCCGCATTCGCCGTCACATACATGTCCGCGAGCTTGCCCTGCATCAGCTGGAATTCGCCGATCGGCTGACCGAACTGCTTGCGCTCATGCAGATAGGGGACAACGACATCAAGGCAAGCGGCCATGATGCCGAGGGGGCCTGCCGAAAGCACCACCCGCTCGTAGTCGAGCCCGGACATCAGCACGCGGACGCCGCCGCCGACGGTGCCGAGCACGTTTTCTGCCGGCACTTCGCAGTCCTTAAAGATCAGTTCGCAGGTGTTGGAGCCGCGCATGCCGAGCTTGTCGAGCTTCTGGCCGGTCGAGAACCCGGCATAGCCCTTCTCCACCATGAAAGCGGTGATGCCGCGTGGACCGGCCGTCGGATCGGTCTTGGCATAGACGACGAGCACGTCGGCGTCCGGGCCATTGGTGATCCACATCTTGTTGCCATTGAGCACATAGCGGTCATCACGCTTGTCGGCCCTCAGCGTCATCGAGACGACGTCTGACCCGGCGCCGGGCTCCGACATCGCCAATGCGCCGACATGCTCGCCAGAAATTAGCTTCGGCAGATAGCGCGCCTTCTGGTCGTCGTTGCCGTTACGGTTGATCTGGTTGACGCAGAGATTGGAGTGCGCGCCGTAGCTGAGGCCGATCGAGGCTGATGCGCGGCTGATCTCCTCCATCGCCACGCAATGGGCGAGATAGCCCAAGCCGGCACCGCCGTATTCCTCGCCAGCGGTGATGCCGAGCAGGCCGAGTTCGCCCATCTCGCGCCAGAGCTGCATTGGAAATGCATTGTTGCGATCGGTCTCGTCCGCCAATGGCGCGATGCGGTCCATCGCGAAGCGCCGCACGCTCTCGCGCAATGCGTCGATGTCCTCGCCAAGCGCGAAGCTCAATCCGCCCTCAAACATGTCTATCCTCCCATCGTGCGGGCCGCGCGGTCTCCTCCCACAGCGGCCGGACGATAACGCTCCATCCTCTACGCGGATCGCGGCGAAAGCAATGATATCAACGCCGCGACATGGCCGGACGATAACACCGCGTTCCGCTAATTTCCTTCCAAAGAGCGGCGAAGCCAAGCACGATATGAAAATGCGAAGGCACCCGATGATTACATCCTGTGCGTGAAGCGGTCGCCGGAGGGGCAACGACACGAGGAACCTGCAGCTTGTGGCGTCACGACCGCGCCGAACCGGTCGTTTTCGGAAAACCGCTTCGAGACCTAGCGGCCAGCGGCAACGCCCAGCCCCACAAGCTGCGCGAGCACCTCATGGATCACGGCCTGCGGCGGCGGAGAGATGTCCACGGTGACGGTCAAAGGCTCGCCGACAGGGTCTTCCAGCGTCGCGAGCTGCGTGTCGAGCAACGAGGCAGGCATGAAATGTCCCGTCCGGCGCTGCATTCGCCCGGTAAGAACGTCGCGATCGCCGTGGAGATAGACAAAGGCAACAGGCTTGCCGGCACTCTCACGCAACAGATCGCGATAGCTGCGCTTCAGCGCCGAACAGGAGACGACGAGCGGAGCATCACCCGATGCGAGCTGCCGGCCGATCTCCTTCAGCCACGGCCAGCGGTCCGCATCGGTGAGCGGGATGCCCGCCGACATCTTGCGGATGTTCTCCTCGGGGTGAAGTGCATCACCCTCGATGAAGCGGTAGCCGCAGGCGGCGGCGACGGCCTCGCCGACCGAGGTCTTGCCGGTACCCGACACGCCCATCACCACGATGGAGCCGGGAAATGTCAGATGAAGACCGACCTCGGACGCGTGATCGTTCGACATGGCCGCGCTTGCTCCTTGCATCTGCCGCACTGATCCTTCCTGATACCTTTGCGACGACGGACGGACAAGGCGCCGGGGAGCACTTGCGCGCCGGACGCCCCCTTAAATCGCAGCGCGGGGGCGGGCGACGTCGTTGACGCCCTCGCCATCCGGCGCCTGGCCGTAGCTCATGCGACGCATCTGGGCGATGACCCGCTCCATCTCATCGTCGGGGAGCACCGGCGGTTCGCCGAGCGTCAGCGCCTGGACATACATGCGCGACAGGGTTTCGATCTCGATCGCCAGCCAGAGCGCGGACTCGAGCGTCTTGCCGAGTGAGATCTGGCCGTGCTGGCCGAGCAGGCAGGCCGTCCGGTCCTTGAGCGCCACCAGCGCATTGTCCGAGAGCGCCTGGGTGCCGAAGGTCGCATATTCGGCGCAGCGGATCGTCGTGCCGCCGGCGATGCCCGTCATGTAGTGGAAGCTCGGAATGGTCTTGTGATGGCAGGCAAGCGTCGTCGCATAGACGGAATGGCAATGCAGCACGACGTTGATGTCGGTGCGCTCCCTCAGGATATCGCGGTGGAAGCGCCATTCCGACGACGGACGAAGACCAACATAGGTGCCGTCGAAATCCATCTCGACCAGATCTTCGGGCTGCATCGTCTCATAGGGCAGCGACGACGGCGTGATCAGAAAACCGTCGTCGGTGCGCACCGAAAGATTGCCTGCGGTGCCCTGGTTGATGCCGCTCGAGTTCATCCGGCGGCAGATGTCCACCATCTCGCGGCGGAGCGAGAGCATGTCGGTCTTGGTCATCGATATGTCCTTTCGAAGTCGCGACTGGAACCATTGTTGTGCCCGGCGCGCGCTCGGGCGCGCCATTGCGACGCATAGACGGCGACCGCAGGCGAAAGATGCGAAACGTCGCCCGGATCGGCGAGCGACAGCGGCGCGGGACCTTGGCGTTGGCCCTGACTTGCAAGCAGCGCAGCACCGGAGGCCACGCCGTAGGCATCCAGATTGAAGCGGACCCGCCGGTTCGGCATGAGCGCCGCAACGAGGCGGGCATAGAGGGGATCGCGCAGAAAGCTTCCGTCAAGCACGACCAGCGGCCCCGGCCCGAGCGCTTCAATGCATTCCGCCGTCAGCAGGGCACAGTAGATGAGAGCCAGCGCCTTGCGCTCGATCGGGGTCTCCGGTGGCGGCCCGCTAATGCGACCGCGTCCGGCGCTTCCCGGAAAGAGGCCATCGTCATCGCCGAAGGAGGGCAGCGCCATGGTGCGTTTGGTGATCAGGCCCAGCACGACATCGTCCGGGACCTGGGCTGCCGGCGGTGCGGTGCCCGCCACATGCGAAAACTCGCGTCCGCCCATGGTGAGCACACCGCCCAGAGGATTGCCGAAGACGTCGCTGTTCAGCGTCATGCCGCGATGCTCGTCGAGCCGGCCGAGCGGCGTGCGGCCGGAAAAGCCGACGATCCAGGTTCCCGTGGAGACGACGATGAAATCGCCGAGGCCGGCGGCATGGTAACGATAGTGGTTGACGCTGCTGTCGTGGCCGCCGGTCAGCACGCGCAGCCCCTTCGGCAGGCCATAACGGTGGGCAAGCTCCGGACGTACCGGGCCGAGGACCTGCCAGGCATCGGCGAAATCCGGCATCAGCCGTTGCCAGCCGCGCGCGGCGACAATGGGCGCGAACCGGCGTTCGGCGACGTTCCACAGGTGCGATTGCGCGCCGAGGAAGCTTGCTTCCGATGCCGCAACGCCGGATAGCCGCCACGCCCAGTATTGTGGCAAGCCGAGATACCAGCGCGCACCGGCGACCGCATCCGGTGCATGCTCCTGCATCCAATAGAGCTGGCGGGCCTGATGGGTGGCGCTGTGCATCATCGCGCTGCCGCGATCGAAGAAGGAGCCGGCAAGCGGCGCGTAGCCTTGCCGGATCGCCTCCGGCAAAGGCTGCTCGTAGTCGATCATCGGTAAGGCGACGCCGGCCTCCGCGTCGGGATCTGCGCCGACGAGGACGCCACCGGATCCATGACCGGCGGCGACGAAGATTTGCAGCGGATGACGATTGCCGAGCGCTGCGAGGTTGGAGAGGACCCACTCGCCGAGGCTTGCGAGGTCGTGATGTCGCCAGGGCGGCCCCGGCAGCACCGAATTGGCGACGCTCTGCGTTTCCAGAACGACACCGTTTGCAGAGACCGCATTCAGCTTCACATTGGTCTTGCCGACATCGAGCACGGCCACCGTAGCGGCCTCGTCATCCGCTGCGACTGACATCTCGCTCGCAACCTCCCGTCCTGATCTAACGCGCGCAGAAGCGTTCTAGAGCGGCTCCAGCGAAAGCCGCTCTATCTGTTTGTTTTTACGCATTTCCGGACGTAAGCCGCTGCGCGCGTTTGCTGGAAATGCTTTAGATCAACCCGTATTGCCTCGCCTTGTTGCGCAGGAACGGCAGGCCGTTACCCATGACCTCCTCCTCGTCCTTGGCGACGGGTCGCCAGACGGCGAGGCCATAGGCAACTTCCGGCGGCATGTTGATGAAGCTCTCCATCGCAAGGCCGCCCTTGAAGCCGATCGCCGCCAGCGTCGCGAAGATCTCGTCCCAGGCGCAGTTGCCGTAACCGGGCGTGCCGCGATCGCTCTCGGACAGGTGGATGTATTTGATGAAATCGCGCGCATCGAGAATGCCGGTGCCGATGCCCTTCTCCTCGATGTTCATGTGGTAGGTGTCGAGGTGGACGAAGACATTGTCGGCACCGACGCGCTTGATCATGTCGACCGCCTGCCAACCGGTGTTGATCAGATGGTTTTCGTAGCGGTTGACCGCCTCAACGCCAAGCTCGATGCCGCGCATCTTGGCGTGCTTGGCCGCCGCCTGCAGCACGCGCGCGATGTTGTCGTATTCGGCCTCGGTCGGCGGCACGCCGGTGCGCTCGCCGATGCCGCCGTAGATGACGCCGGAGAGCGCCTCGCCGCCGAGATCGGCCGTCTTGTCGATCGCCACCTTCAGGTGCTCGATCGCCGCATCGGGACGGACGGATGCCCAGGCGTGCTCGGGCAGGCCGAGCGAGCAGACGGCGCGCAGCTTGTGTTTCTCGAGCAGGGCCTTGGTATGGGCGGTGTCGACCGCCGGCGGGTTGAGCATCGGGATCTCGATGAAATCCACCCCGTATTTCATCGCCGCGGCGACCGCGCGCTCAGCGCCGGGACGATCCCAATTCATGGTCCACATGCTCGTATGGACACCAAAACCCTGCATGGTCACGTTTCCTTTCTGACAAATGAAATCTTGAACTTGGTCGCCACGAAGCGCAGCACCATGACGCCGGCAAGCAGCAGCCCCCAGACGGCCGTTGCCAGATGCTGGTTGGCGCCGACGAGGTTGAGACCGGAGGAGAGAAGCTGCAGTACCACCAGCGCGACGAAGACGGGAATGACCCGGCCGAAGCCGCCGAACGGATTGACGCCGCCGAGGAAGCAGGCGAGCACCGTGATCAATAGGTAGCTTTCGCCGTGGCCGATGCGCACGGAGTTGAAGCGCGCCAGCATGATGATGCCGGCAATCGCGCACATGGCGCCCGAAAGCGCATAGACGAGCACGATTACCTTGCGAGTGTTGATGCCGGAATAGCGCGTCGCCTCGAGGTTGGAGCCGATCATGTAGGTGTTGAAGCCGAGCTTGCTGCGGGTGAGCAGCACGTGCCAGGCCAGCACGCAGACGACGAAGACGATGAGCGGAACCGGCACCCCAAGGAGCGATCCGTGGCCAAGCGGGCCGATGAAGGCCGGGAAACCTGAGACATCGCCGCCGCGGGTCAGAAACTCGCCGAGGCCACGGAGGAAGATCATCATCGACAGCGAGACGAGGATCGGATGGGCGCGGGTAAAGGCGATCACCAGTCCCATGATCACGCCGCTTGCCGCACCGACGAGGATCGCCAGAACCGAGCCGAGCATGAATGCGGCAGGTCCGGCATCGGCGCCGCCATTTGCCTGCAGCACCCAGGCGAGCGTCAGCCCGGCGATGTTGGCGGTAAAGGTGATCGCGAGGTTGAGGCCGCCGGTCAGGATCGGCAGCAGCATGGCGAGCGTCAGCAGGCCGAGCTCCGGAAGCTGGAAGGCGACCGAGCCGAAAGTGGCCGCACTCAGGAATTGCGGCGAGGCAATGCCGAAGACCAGCACCACGGCGAGGAAGGCCAGGCCCGGTCCGGCCATTTCCGGCCCGAGCACGGTCTTCACGCGTTCGATGATCGCGTTCATCGTCCGGCTCCTTTCTGGCTGACGAAGGGCAAGAGCCTTTCGATGCGGGTGTTGGAGAGCGTGATCGCCATGAGGATGATGGCGCCGACGATCATCTTGAAGGCGAAGGGCGACACACCCATCAGGTTGAGGCCATTCTGGGTGATCGAGATCAGGAGCACGCCGAGCACGCAGCCGAGCACCGAGCCCTTGCCGCCGCCAAGCCGCGCGCCGCCGAGGACGACCGCCGCCAGCACGTCGAGCTCGCGGCCATAGAGCGCGTTCGGCACCACTTCCTGCGCATAATGTGCCTGGATCAGGCCGCCGATCCCCGCCATCAGTCCGAGCCAGCCGAAGGCGATGAACTGCATCGCGCCGATGTTGATGCCGAAGCGGCGGGCGCCTTCCGGATTGTCGCCGAAAGCATAGAGCTGGCGACCGGTGGTCGTGCGGGTGATCAGCACCCAGGTGGCGATGACACAGAGAACCATCACCAAGACCGGCAGCGTGATCTCGATCCAGGTTCCGTCGGCCATCTCGTGTTCGAACAGGATGACGCGGTCCGTCAGCCAGCCCGGCAGGTCGTAGATCGACACGCCCTTGGTAAAGAACATCAAGAGGCCGAAATAGATATTGAAGGTCGAAATCGTCGCGACGATCGATATGACGCGGAAGCGGTGGATCAGGAAGGCGTTGATCGCACCGAGCAGGATGCCGAGCGAACCGGCGATCAGCAGTCCCGAGACCCAGCCTCCGCCGCCGATCCAGCCGAGTGCGATCGCCGTGCCGTATTGGACGACCGACGCAGCGACCGCGAAGGAGATGTCGATGCCGCCGGCAATCAAAACCACCAGCAGGCCGACGGCGAAGATGATGTTGACCGAACTGATATTGAGCAGGTCGAAGGCATTTCCGAGTGAGAAGAAGTTGGCGGTCGAGACCGACAGCACCGCACTGATCGCGACGATGACGGCGAGCAGCGACACTTCCGTCGCGTGGGTACGGACGAAGCTACGCATAGACAGCTCCTTCGATATCGGCGAGCGAGGACGTGCGCGGATCATAGCTGCCGACAATGCGGCCCTGCGCCATGTGCAGCACGCGATCGGCATTGAAATAGACTTCCGGCACCTCGTCGGAAATCAGGATGATCGCCAGCCCGCTTTCGGCGAGCCGCGCGACGATGTCGAAGATGCCGGCGCGCGCGCCGACATCGACCCCGACGGTCGGAGCGTCGAGAATGAGAAGCTTCGGATCTGTCGCGAGCCACTTGGCGATCGCCACACGCTGCTGGTTGCCGCCCGAAAGCGTCGAAATCGCATCCTGCTGCAGGCCGATCTTGACGCCGAGATCGCCGATCCAGCGAGCGACAAGGCTGCGCTTGCGCTCTTCCGAGAGGAGACCGCCGGAAAGGACCTTGTCGAGCGAGCTGATGACGAGATTGTCGGCGATCGATTGCGGCTGGATGAGGCCGAGCGACAGCCGGTCCTCGGAGAGATAGGCGACCCCGGCCCTGATCGCATCGCGATTGGAGGAGAAATGGACAGGTTTGCCCTCCAGCGAGATCGTACCGGATGCGGGCTTCAACATGCCGAAGAGTGTCAGCGCCAGTTCCGTACGCCCTGCGCCGAGCAGACCGGTGATCCCGAGCGTTTCGCCACGGCGCACCGTCAAGGAAACATCTTCAAACTGGCTAGGGCGCGACAGTCCCTTCACATCAAGCACGACCGGCTGCCCGTCACGCGACTTCGCCCGCACCTGTTGATCGAAGGTCTTGCCGGTCATCAATTCGGTGATGCGCGATTGCGTCATGCCCGCCGCGGGGTAGACACCCACCAGCGCGCCATCGCGCAACACCGTGATGCGGCTCGAAATCTCCAGCACCTCGGCAAGCCGATGGCTGACGAAGACGACGGCGACACCGGAGGCGGAGAGCCCGCGAACGATGTCAAGCAGGTGATCGGTTTCCGATTGGGTCAGCGATGCGGTCGGCTCGTCCATGAAGACGAGCTTCGCTTCGCCGACGAGAGCCCGGGCGATCGCGACGATCTGGCGCTGGGCGATGGCGTATTCCTTCAGCGGCAGGTCGACGTCGAGCGTCACGCCGAGGCGGGCGAGCGCATCCTTGGCGATCTGACGCATACGGTTGTAGTCGACGAGCTTCGGCCAGCGGCCGAGCACGGTCTGGAAGGCGATGTTCTCGGCGACGCTCATCTCGGGGAAAAGGGCCAGGTCCTGCCAGATCACCTGGATGCCGCGATCCTGCGCGGTCACCGGAGACATGTGGGAATAGCTCTCGCCGTCATATTCGATCGACGCGCCGTCGGCGGGACGATAGACGCCGGTGATGATCTTGATCAGCGTACTCTTGCCGCAGCCATTCTCACCGGCAAGGCAATGGACCTCGCCCGGACGCACGTCGAAGCTCACATTCTTGAGCGCTCGGACGCCGCCGAAGGTCATGTTGATGTCGCGCAGGGCCAGAAGCGGCTTCTCGCTTCCTCCCGCGGTCGCAAGCTGATGCATGTGCCTGCCCATAAATCGCGTTAAGTTAGAGCGGGATGCGGGCGGAAAGCCGAAAACACCTTTCCTCATCCCGCTCCAGTACCGTTTGAGGGGACTTGCCAGGCCGGCCGGAGCCGGCCCAGCAGCCGGGAGAACCGTTGAGGTCTGTCAGAGACCCATGGCCGCGAGATCTGCGACCGTGTCCTTGTTGATCGGCACGAGCTGGTCGACGATGATGTTGCGGTTCTCGAAGTCGGGCTTGATCTTGCCGAGACCTTCGATCTCGTCGCCCTCCTTGACCTCCTCGCCCTTCATCAGCTTGTCGGCAAGGGTGACGAAGACTTCGCCGGCCTGTTTCGGATTCCACATGAAGCCACCGGAAATCGCGTCGGATTTCACCAGCTTCTGGCCCTGACCGGGGGAGAAGGGACCGAGTACGAAGATCTCACCGACCTTGCGGCGTTCTTCGACGGCGCGGCCGGCACCGATCGGGCCCTGGCTGCCAAAGGCGAGGAAACCCTTCAGGTTCGGATGGGCGGAGATCAGGTCGAGCGCGGTCGACCGGCTCTTGTCGACGTCTTCAGCGACGCCATAGCGGTCGCCGACCAGCGTCATGTCCGGGTAGTTCTTCTTGATATAGGCGATCGCCGCATCGGCCCAGGCGTTGTGCAGCGGCACGGTCAGGGAACCGACGAAGACGGCGTATTCGCCCTTGCCGCCCATCTTCTCGGCGAGCAGCTTGCCGTGCGCCTCACCGAAACCGGTCGACGACGCCAGTTCGAAATCCCAGTCGGCGCCCTTCTGGCTCGGCGATTCATGGGTGATGACGATGATGCCTTTTTCCTTGGCCTTGGTCAGAACCGGCTCGAGCACCTTGGCGTCGTTCGGGACCACGCCAATGACCTTGACCCCTTGGGCGATCAGATCTTCGATGGCGCGAACCTGGAGCGCCGGATCGGCGCTGGTCGGACCGACCATGAAGGCGTCGACGCCGAGCTTCTGTCCGCGCTCCTTGATACCGGCTTCCATGGCGTTGAACCACGGAATACCGCCGATCTTGACGACGACGCCGACCTTGCCGGCATCCTGAGCAAAGGCGGCTGCAGAGCTGGCAAGCGCCAGCGATGTCGCCAGGGCGGCGACGAGAATTTTCCTGATCATGTCTCTCCTCCACTCGTTCCCGAAGAGGGAACGCGCCCGGTCGCTTCCAAGCGCCGGCCTCCAGTTTCAAACCATCACTGGCGAAGTGCGCCCTCGCCTCCCGGATCACCGCCTCCTCAGACGGCACCACCAAAATTGCACAATCGATATTTCTTGTTTGCACAATCGATGGTGCAAGAACTATTGTGCAGACTTAATCTTTCGTCAAGGGGAAATCGGCACTAAAACGATCAAGGGAGAAAGCGATGGCCAACAGCGGCAAAAAGAAAGCGACGATCTACGACCTGTCGGTGTTGTCGGGCAGCTCGCCCTCAACCGTAAGTGCTGTCTTGAACGGCACCTGGCAGAAACGCCGGATCAAGGAAAGCACGGCGGAATTCATCCGGAGCCTCGCTGAGACGCACCAGTATACGGCCAACCGCCAGGCACGCGGCTTGCGCAGTTCGCGCTCCGGCCTGATCGGCCTGCTGCTGCCGATCCATGACAACCGCTATTTCTCGTCGATGGCGCAGACCTTCGAGGCGCATGTCCGAAGCAAGGGGCAATGCCCGATCGTCGTCAGCGCCAGCCGCGATCCGAAAGAGGAGCGCAAGACCGCGGAGACGCTGATCTCCTACTCGATCGACGAACTTTTCATCTGCGGCGCCACCGATCCTGACGGTGTGCATGAGGTTTGCGAGGCGGCCGGTCTCAAGCACATCAACATCGACCTGCCTGGCACCAAAGTGCCCTCGGTCATCAGCGACAACTACGAAGGCGGGCGGATGCTGACGGAGGCGATCATCCGCCACTTCCAGGCAACGCGCCCGCTCGAACCGCATGAACTCTACCTCTTCGGCGGCCGCAACGACCATGCCAGCCGCGAACGTATCCGCGGATTCCGCGCCGTCAAAAACGAGCTTCTCGGCGCCGATCCGGACGAGTGCATCCAGCCGACCGGCTATGCGCCGAACAATGCGAGGCTGGCCTTCGAGGCCTTCTACGAGAAGCACGGCAAGTTGCCGCGTGGTCTCTTCGTCAACTCCTCGATCAACTTCGAGGGCCTGTTGCGCTTCATGGCGGGACATCCGCACGAGAACTTCGCCGATCTCGTCGTCGGCTGCTACGACTACGATCCCTTCGCATCCTTCCTGCCCTTCCCGGTCATCATGATCCGGCAGGACGTCGAGGGCATGATCACCAAGGCCTTCGACGTCATCGAGGAGGCCCGGCCCCAACCATGCATCCACCTTATCCAACCCGAACTGGTGCAGCCACGAACGGCACTGACCGGCCCGCTCGACGCCTTAAAGGACATCGAGTAAGCCACCCGGCCAACGTTTCCTCGGCCGAACCCATCGGCAAACAAAGAATCTTCTGTACAATTCCTAAATTCCCGCGTATTCATTGGTCATGGATGCAGTGGACAGAAAAATCATTGAAATTCTCGCTGAAGACGCCAGGCGGTCGCTGACCGATATCGGCGCCGCGGTGGAGCTTTCCCCCTCCGCCGTCAACGAACGCATCCGTCGGCTCGTCGCCACTGGCGTGATCCGAAACTTTACGCTTGAGGTCGATCATCGCGCGCTTGGCCTCGACGTGCTGGCCTTCGTCTGGGTCGGCTTGGCGCCGGATGCGGATGAGGCGGCGTTCCGTAGCTTCATGGCCGACCATCCGGCCGTGGCCGAGTGCCACCATGTTACCGGCGCCTGGTCCTATTGCGTGAAGGTCCGGATGCCATCACTTGGCGACCTTGAACCGTTCCTTGCCGAGTTGAAGCAACGGCGGTTCCTGGCGCGAAGCGAAACGGTGATCGCGCTGTCGACCGTCCGGGAAAGCCTGGCGACGACCGCACAGCGCGCCTGACCGGAGGCGCAAAGACTTGCTGCTACATTTTTGAATTGCTGCGCATGGCCATCCATTGGGGTGTCGAGCCATGCCGCGCCGGAGACCTGCCATGTCTACGTTGTTGTTTGGAAAAAGCCTCTTGCTCGGTCTCGCGATCGCAGCCCCGCTCGGCCCGATGGGGGCGCTCTGCATCAACCGCACGCTGGAACGCGGGTTCTGGGCCGGCGTCGCCGGTGGACTGGGAACGGCCGCTGCCGATGCCACCTACGCAGCCCTTGCCGCGATCGGTTTTGCCGCTTTCGCAGCCGTGCTCTCGATCGTGGCCACGCCGCTTGGCCTGGCCGGCGGGCTGTTCATGATCTGGCTCGGCTTAAGCGGTTTGCGGCCGAAACCGGTGACAGCCGCAGCCGATGTCGGCGGACACGATCTCATCCGCACGACGGCTTCAACGTTTCTCCTGACGATGACCAGCCCGGCGACCATCCTATCCTTTGCCGCGATCTTCGCCGGCCTCGGCCTCGCCAAAACCGGCGACGCACTGAGTGCAGCGATCGTCGTCATCGGCGTGTTCCTCGGCTCGCTCGGCTGGTGGTTTTTCCTGAGCGGCGGGGTCGCGATCGCCCGGACACGGCTGCCCGGCAGCTTCGTCGCCTGGGTGTCGCGCCTTTCGGGCCTCGTCCTGATCGCCTTCGGCGTCATCGCCGTCGGCGCCGCCGCCAAGGGACTGTTTTAGAAAAGCAGAAGGGAGGAAGCGTGCCGATGCGCCCGGTTCAGTAGAACCAGGCGCCGATGTCGCGGAACGCCCGCTTGCTTTGCTCGCGCCGATTGCCCCCGGGCGCGGCCTTGGCGTCCACAACGGGAAGGCGGAAGCCGAAGGGTTCAGCCGGTGCCCCGCCGCGATCGCACCAATAGGCGTCGAGATCCACCATCATCATCTTCCGCCGCTTGAGGCGACGGCGATTGATCACGTGTCTTTCGTTCGAAACCGCATGGATAAAGGCCGCATGACCTTCCGCCACCAGCCCCTGGAGGACGAGCAGCGCCGCATCCTTGGGACGCAAACCACCAAGATCACGCGTTGCCGTGATCAACGCCCGTTTCGCATCTTCGCCCTTCGGCCCCTGCATGCCGCCGATCGCAAGGCTGTAGGTGTCGTCGCCAGAGCGTACGAAGACGAAGCCGACCGTACAAAGCGTGTATTCGTCGCTCTGGCGGCGAAGCCTGATTGCGAAGGCACCCTCGTGACGGGCACCGCAATGGTCGGCCAATTGCAGCTGAATGCGATAGTTCTCAGCGCGACCGGAGACCGTTCCCATCTCCAGCGCGCCTCCCCGCCAGAGCGCCATCAGCGAGCGGCGTGACAGGACCTCGCTCGCGACGTCGAAATGATTGAGCAGCAAGTCGAGCCGTCCGGACGAAGAGGCACCGTGCAGGAAGAAGGTCGGGATCGATTTGCGCACGAGATCGTCATGCGGCAGCCCCAGGCGATAGCGTTCGCCGAACTCGCCGAGAAAGGCGATCCAGCGCGCAGTAAGGAAGGGATGGCGCACAAATCGCATCGAAAAGACGATAGCGCGTTTCAGGTTGACCCTGAGGCCGAGCTTCAGGACGTGGCCCAGGATCGATGCTTTGGTTCGCGACCGCTCTCGGGCAATCGACCCGGGCAGCGAGCGTCCTGAAGACGATAACGGCGCGCCGCCATGCGTCGTAGTGTCTTGAGCGGGTAACCGCAGGTCCGCGCTGTATTCCTGCCTGATTTCCAGGGACATGGTGCAATCCTCGAGAGCAAATGCTGCCGGCGGGGTTAATCGGCCAGCCTGGGTTTGCCTTCGGACTGTCAAGGAATTGCGGAGAAGCGGTCGGCAAATGAGCGCGGAATCTGCACGCCAGGCGCGACGCCCGGAGGCCGGCGCCGGCCTTAGGCTGGGACTGCGCGGGGCAGGACGATCGTGATCACGGCGCCGCCGCCGGCGCGGGATGCGAATTCCAGCCGCCCGCCATGCGCCTTGGCGATCGCCTGCACGACGGAGAGACCGAGGCCGGTGCCTCCCGTTGCCCGCGACCGTGAGGCATCGCCCCGCCAGAAAAGATCGATCGAATGGGTCGAGACGTCGTCCGGCAGTCCTGGGCCGCGATCCAGCAACCGGATGAAGGCCTCGTCAGCCCCGCGTCGGCCCGTCTCACACCGTAGTACCCCGCCACTGGCTGCGTAACGCGTGGCGTTCTCGATCAGCGCCAGAAGCGCCTGGCGCAGGCGTTGCGAATCTCCGGAGACCCGGACCGGTTCCAGCGCCGTCTCGACCGACATGCCGACCGCGCCAAGCAAAGTGCAGGACGCGCCGAGAACCTGGGTTGCCTCGGCCGCAAGATCGACCGGTTGACACTGCGTGACCAGCTTCTGTCCGGCGGCGAGCGAGAGCGTCCGCAAGTCCTCGACCAGGGCGGAGAGTCCCTCCACCTGCAGCAACAGTTGCTGGACCCTCTCCTGTTCGAGAGGAAACACGCCATCCGCCATGCCCTGGAGGTTGCCTTGAAGGATCGTCAGCGGCGTTCGCAGCTCGTGGGCCACCGCCATCGTGTTGAAACGCAGCCGATTCTCCATGTTTTCGAGCTCGGCCGCCAGTTCGTCGAACGTCTTCACGAGCGTTGCCACCTCCTTGGCACCCTTGCGGATCGATCCGACGCGTACGGCGAAATCACCCGCCCTGAGGTTCTGCGTTGCCTGGGCGAGCACCTCGAGCGGCCTGCTGATCTTGCGCGCCAGCCAGTAGCCGACGAGACCGCAGAAGGTTACGGCGGCGGCCCCGAAGCCGAGGATGATCTTGTCCACCTCCCAGTTCGCCCAGTCCTCAAGTTCCGGCATGGTCGAAAGCAATTTCTGCAGCGATTCCTGGCTCGGCAGCTTGCCGGAATTGAAATCGGTATAGGCCTGGGCTGCCTCCGGCGGCATCCGCTCAAGCATCTTCGCTTCCAGCCGGGGCTCCATGTAGTCGACGCCGGCATAGATGATGAACACGCTGATGATCAGCAGAACGATCGTCACCAGGGCCGTGAGAACGCCGAGCGGCAGGCGCGAGAGGCTGATCTTCATCTCGGCTCCACGAAACGATAACCGACGCCACGCACGGCGCTGAAGAAACCACAGGCGCCGAGATCGTCCAGCTTGCGCCTGAGATTGGCGATATGGGTATCGACCGTGCGGGCCAGCGCATCGCTGTCCGGCAGGCAGGCATCGAGGATATCGGCGCGGTCGAAGGCATGGGTCGGGCGACGGATCATGTGGGCAAGGATGCGGAATTCGCTGAGCGTCAGCGGCACCGAATGGCGGCGGCCGCTCTTCTCGACGAAGGCGACGTGGGCATCGAGATCGACCTCCACATTCTCGAAGCGAAGCACGGTCGCACCCGCGCCGTTTCGGGTGCGCCGCAGCACCGCGTTGACGCGCGCCACCACCTCCTGAGGATTGAAGGGTTTCACCACATAATCGTCGGCCCCGAGCCTCAGGCCGGTCAACCGGTCGAGATCCTCGGCAAGGGCCGTGACCATGATGACGGGCGTGTTGCCCTCGCGTCGCAGACGGGCGAGGACTTCGAAGCCATCGAGCTTCGGCATGCGGACGTCGAGCAGAACCAAATCGGGCGACAAAACCGCATGATGCGTCAGCGCCGTTTCGCCATCGGCCGCACGCACCGTCCTGAAGCCATCGCGCACCAGATAGGCGTCGAGTATCTGCGCGATCTCCGGCTCGTCCTCCGCCAAAAGGATGAGACCCTTGTCGACCATAAACCAACTCCCTGGGCCGATGTTGTAATGAGCAGCTTATGGGACGAAAGGATTCGACTTGCAATTCGTCCGGGCAGCACGACCGCCCCTTCTCTGGCTTTCCGGATAGAGCGCCGGACAAATCTCCGCCGTTTCTTGACAATCGGCACCGAGGCGCCAGGGAAATTGATAGATGGCGCCACCTGTAATCAACCAAAAGGTGTGGCCAACAATCGCGTTACTCTACGCGTCAAGCGCACCTTGATCCTCCACCTAGCCTTGACAGGGCGAAGCAAATGTCCGGTCCGCGCACACCGACAATCTGCGAGCGACCGGCATGTCCAGCCTTTTCCCATCCACGGCAACATCTTCAGACGGCATCCGACGGTTGCGCGCCAGTCCGCGTCTGTGGGTCAGGCAAGCCCGCGCCCGCATGGAAGATCAACCGATCGCCGTTGCCGGCGCGTTGACCATCTGCGCGGCTTTCGTCTTCATGGCCCTTCCCGGCATCGATCTCGTCGTTTCGCGCTGGGCTGCATCGGCGGCAGGTGACTTTCCGCTTTCCCGGGAGCCCGTGCTCAGGGCACTTCGCGACTTCAATCGCGTCCTGCCGGTCTTCATCCTGCCGTCCGTCCTGGCACTGTTGATCATACAGACGATCACCCCGCACCCACGGTTGCTGCGTCCGCACAAGGCATTGTTCCTCCTCACCTTTTATGCCGTTGGGCCCGGGCTGCTCATCCAGACGCTGAAGCGGCTGGTCGGCCGCGCCCGCCCCTACGACATCACGGATTTCGGCGGCAGCCTGCCGTTCACGCCCGCCTGGCAGGTCTCCAGCGCCTGCTCGCGCAGTTGCTCCTTCGCGTCCGGCGAATCCGCAACGGCGATTGCTCTCATTGCATTGGCGCTGCTTCTGCCCGTTCGGTGGCAACGCATGGCGATCGTCGCGCTCATCCCCTTGATCCTCGCCTTGTCGCTCAACCGGATCGTGTTTGGCGCACACTTCCTCTCTGACGTCGTGCTCGCCTGGCTTCTGATGCTGTGGCTGATGACGTGGCTCTGGTCGGCCTTCCGCGACAACGGCGAACGCATCGATGCCGCCGTTCAACGGCTCGGGCGGCGGCGAAATCCGTAGACCGCCACCGACGGTTCAACTCGGAAAGACCAGCTCGACGGTCGTTCCCCTTCCCGGCTGAGAGAGGATGCGGGCATCGCCCCCGCTTTGCCGGACGAAGCCGTAGACAACGGCGAGGCCGAGGCCGGCGCCGCCCTGCTCGTCGCGGGTGGTAAAATAGGGCTCGAACGCCTTGTCCGCGGCTTCCGGCGACATGCCGATCCCCTCGTCTGTCACGGAGACGACGACGTCGCCCTCCATCCGAGCGGCCCGGATCAGGATCGTCCCGCCCTCAGGCATCGCGGCAGCGGCATTGAGGCAGAGATTGAGGATCGCCTGCTCGAAGAGGGCGGCATCGAGCTGCACATTGGGCAGGCCGTCGGCGATCTCGAAGGCAAGACGGCATTTTTCGCCGACGGCGATTTCCAGCACGTCGGCCATGCCGCGCAGCACCCCGCCGATCTCCAGCGTGCCGGGCTGGATCGGGTGCTGGCTGCCCACGGACAACATGCTCGAGGCAAGCGAACGGCCGCGATCGGCCGCCTTGCGGATGCGGGCGATGTGACGCTTCTGCCGATCGTTGAAACCGGTGTCCCTTTCCAGAAGCCCTAGGCTGCCGGTGATGATGCCGATCATGTTGCCGACTTCGTGGCTCACTTGGTGCGTCATGCGCATGATGCCATCGAGGCGCTGGGCCTTTGCCGCTTCGGCCTCCTGCCGATCGATGTCGGTCACGTCCCGGGCAAGCAGCACGATGCCGCGATCCGGCTGCCGCGACAGCGAAACCTCGATCACGTGGCCGACCTCGGACCGATGCCGCAGGACAAGTCGGTCGTCGAGCGTGCCCGCGTCGCGATCGGCCGGCAGCAGAGCCGGGTCGATCTCGGGCATCGGGCTCACGAAACTGCGCAGCGGCAGCTTCCTTGCCGAACCCGGCCACCCGACGAGCTCCATGACGCGGCGGTTCATCGTGATCGGCTTGCCGCTGGGATCGAAGAGCGCGATGCCTTCGTTCATGTTGCGAAAGGTTGAACGGATGGTGCGCGCGGCGGCCTCGGCCGTCCGACGGAGCCGCGAGACGCGCTCGACGCTTTCTCGAAATGCGCTGAACGCCTCCAACAGCCGAACGAGCTCCGTTTCCGTCCCCTTGTAGGTCGGCGCGTCGACGTCGCGGCGCCCCTCCGCAAGCGCGTTCATCCCATTGGACAGCGACACGATCCCACGCGACACGCGCATGACGGAGCGAATGGAGAAGACTGCCATGACGAGCACGAGGAGCGCGGCGACGGCGACGATGACCAGCAGGCGGCTCAGAGCATCGGAGGTCGAAACGAGATCGTCGTTGAGGCCGCGGGCGACGGCCTCGCTCTGCGTTTCCGTCGCATGCGAGAGGTCGCGCGACACGCTGTGCAATCGCGCCACAGCCGCGCGAATGGCGAACATCTCCAAGAGATATTGCGTCTGCGCTTCGAAAACCCGTTCGTAAGGCGCGAGTTCGGCGGCGGAAACCCGGATATCCGGCGCCGCATGCTCGAGACGCGGCACCGTTTCGGCAATGTAGCGGCGGCGCAATTCACCGAGCTGGAACAGGCTGTCCGAGTTGGATGCCGATTGTACGATCCCATTGAGGCGGCGGCGGAAGTCGGCGTCGGCCATGCCGCTGCCGATCGCGATCTCGCCAAGCGCGGCGGCCGCTTCCGCCTTGTGCTGCTGGGCCGATTCGGCGTCGCCGGCCAGCGTCATCGTCTGCATGCGGATGGTCTCCAGGAGCTCGACGATATGAGCACTGGCAAAGCCCTTGGCGGCCGCGTCGCCATCGTGCGGCACCATGGCGCGCAGCAGCGCGTCGACCTGCGTCACGACCGACCGGCTTTCGCTCGACACGCGATAGGGAGAGGTCGCGTTCATCAGGAACGGTGCGCTCGACACGAGGTCGGAAACCTGGCGGGAAACCAGGGAAGCCCTTGCAAGGCTGGAAAAGGCCTGCAGCCCGTAGGCCGCCATCTCGTCGCGCGCCCGTTGCAGGCCGAAGACCGCAACCGTTGCAAGGCCGAAGACAAGGACGCAGATGAAGACGATCGCGAAGGGCAGCCGGAAGGCGATCGACGAGAGAAAAGGGCGAACGATCACGATTTCGGCTCGCCGTCGTCGGTATCGAGCACGTAGCCTTTGCCGCGTCTCGTCTTGATGTGGCGCGGTAGATCCGGATTGCGCTCGATCTTGCGGCGAAGCCTGAGCACGAGCACATCGACGTTGCGGTCGATGTAGCGATCGCTTTCGGCGCCGAGGCGGTCGAGGATCTGCGCGCGGCCAACCGGCGTGTTCGGCGTTTCTGCGAGGATTTCCAGAAGGGCGAACTCGGCGCTCGTCAGCGATCTGGAGGGATCCGTCAGGCAAATCGCCCGGCGGCTCCGGAGGTCGATCGACCAATCGCCGAGCTTCATCGATGCAGGTTCAGGCTCGCGCTCGCTTTCCCGCTCAGGCTTGAGCGAAGGATGGGTGCGGCGCAGGACGGCCTTGATGCGCGCCGTCAGCTCGATCGGCTCGAATGGCTTGACGACGTAATCGTCCGCCGCCGTCTCCAGGCCCAGCACCCGATCGGCAGCGCTGCCGGCCGCCGTCACCATGACGATGCCGATATTGGTGCGCGCCCGCAGCCTTTGCGCAAAGGTGCGGCCCGAAGTGCCCGGCAAATTATGGTCGACAAGCACGAGATTCACCGCCTCGCGCGCGAGCACATTGGCCGCCGCCTCCGCCGACGGCGCTGTAAGCGGTAGCCAGCCTTCCGCCTCGACCAGATCGGAAATAAGCTCCGCCATGTCCGGATCGTCCTCGACGATCAGAATCCGTATCCTTTCACTCAGCATGCACGTCCTCCCGCCCCCATCATAGGCGGGGCCGTCTGAATGTTCAAAGCAGCTCGCATTATCTGATTTGTCATATTTGTAATCTTTGTAATTTTGAAACGGCGGAGAGCGCCCGAAGCTGTAAGAACGGTAACCATTCTGCGGGTTGCGGCAGGCGGGGAATATCGACATCCTGACTGCGGAGATTGGGACGGCAGCGTTCCGAAGAGGAGGACATCGTGAGAGGCATCACCGCAATCGGCGCGGGCGTGGCGCTATGGCTATGCGCCGCCACAACAGGCATGACGGCGCCGGCGCTCACCGTGTTGTGCGGTGTCGACGAAGCGTGGTGCGCCACGATGAAGACGGCGTTCGAGGCGAAATCCGGCCTCGAAATCTCGATGACGCGCATGAGCACCGGCGACATCCTCAACCAGCTCCGCGCCGAGAAGGACGGCCCGACCGTCGATGTCTGGTGGGGCGGCACGGGCGACACCCATCTGCAGGCAGGGTCCGAGAACCTGCTCGAAACGTATAAACCGGCGCATGAACGCGACATGCTGCCCTGGGCGCAGAACTTCTTCGCCATCTCCGGCGGCCGATCGGCCGGCATCTACGCTGGGGCGCTTGGATTTGCCTACAACGCCGATCTCCTGCATGCACTGAAGTTGCCGGCGCCGACCTGCTGGAAGGACCTCGCAGACAGCGCCTATCGCGGCCGTATCCGCAGCGGCAACCCGAATTCCTCCGGTACCGCTTTCACCACGCTTGCGACGCTGGTCCAGCTTTTCGGTGAAGAGGAAGCCTTCCGCTTCCTGTCGGCGCTCAACCGCAACATCGACCAGTACACGACGGCCGGCTCCGCCCCGGTGAAAGCGGCCGCACGCGGAGAAACGCTGATCGGCATTTCCTTCATGCATGACGCCGTCACCCAGAAGCAGGCGGGCTCGCCGCTGGTCATCGTCGCGCCCTGCGAGGGGACCGGTTACGAGATCGGAGCGGTCAGCATCGTCAAGGGTGCCCGTCATCTGGAGACGGCGAAGATCTTCGTCGACTTCGCGCTGAGCCCGGAGGGCCAAGGCACCGGGGCGGCCTCCGGGCAGAACCAGGTGCCGTCCAATGCGCGCTCGAACCTACCGCTCGCCGCGCCCGATATCTCGATGATCAAAATGGTGGATTACGACTTCGCCACCTTCGGCTCGCCGGAAGAACGAAGTCGCTTGCTCGAAAGGTTCGACGCGGAGATCGCCGCGACGAACTGACTGGCCCTTAGCCAACTCGCACAACCAAAAATCGTGAACGTGCTGCCCGCCGGGCAGGCCGATGGCCGCCCTGCGCGCCCCGTGTTCGCGTCAAGTTTCAAACAGGCAACAGGAGGATGCCCCAATGAAAACGATGACCCTTTCCCTCATGCTCTTCGCCGGAACGGCGCTCAGCGCGCTTTCGGCCCAGGCTGCCGGCAGCCTCAATCTCATCTGCTCGGCGGACGTGGTGATCTGCGAGCAGATGACCGGCGATTTCCAGAAGGAAACCGGAATCAAGGTCAACATGGTTCGCCTGTCCTCCGGCGAGACCTATGCCAAGATCCGCGCCGAGGCGCGCAATCCGAAGACCGATATCTGGTGGGCCGGTACCGGCGACCCGCATCTGCAGGCCGCTTCCGACGGCCTGACGCTCGAATACAAATCACCGATGCTGGATCAGCTTCACGATTGGGCAAAGAAGCAGGCCGAAGGCTCCGGTTACCGCACGGTCGGCGTCTATGCCGGCGCGCTCGGCTGGGGCTACAACACCGAGATCTTCTCGAAGAAAGGCCTGAAGGAGCCGAAGTGCTGGGCCGATCTGCTCGACGCCTCGCTGAAGGGTGAGATCCAGATGGCGAACCCGAATTCGTCCGGCACCGCCTACACGGCGCTTGCCTCGCTGGTGCAGATCATGGGCGAAGACCAGGCCTTCGACTATCTGAAAAAGCTCAACGGCAATATCGCGCAGTACACCAAGTCGGGCTCGGCGCCGGTAAAGGCAGCCGCGCGTGGCGAAGCGGGCCTCGGCATCGTCTTCATGCATGACGCGGTGGCGCAGACCGCCGAAGGCTTCCCGATCAAGGCGATCGCGCCCTGCGAAGGCACGGGCTACGAGATCGGCTCGATGTCGATCATCCGCGGCGCCAAGAACCTGGACAATGCCAAGGCCTGGTACGACTGGGCGCTGAAGCCCGAGGTCCAGTCGCGCATGAAGGACGCCAAGTCGTTCCAGCTACCGTCCAACAAGTCGGCCGAAGTGCCGAAGGAAGCACCGAAGTTCGAGGACATCAAGCTGATCGACTATGACTTTGCCACCTTCGGCGACGCCGAGAAGCGCAAGGCGCTGCTTGAGCGCTGGGATCGTGAGATCGGCGCCACCGCCAACTGATCCTCCGGACAGGCTCGGCCGGATGATCGATCCGGCCGAGCGGCCCAGCGCTCGTCCGTCGCCTCCGCGGCGACGCCACGTCACACCATTCTCATTTCAATTCACGCGAGGACCGTCATGGAACATCGCAACCGCAGGCTCGACCTCGCGCTCGGGCTCGGACTGGCCGCATTCTTGGCTGTCCCCTGGTATCGCATCGAAGGTGGCTTCTTCGGGCTCGGCTGGATCGCCGATTTCCCCGGGGACTCGGCCGTTGCCCCCGGCCTGATGCAGATCTTTGCGCATGGCCGGCCGTGGCTGGTCGTGGCACTGGTGCTGCTCGGCATCTGCGCGGCGGCGCGCTTTGTGAGCGATCCCGCACGCCGTGGGCTTGTGCTTGCTATCGCCGGCGCAACGGGTGTCCTCTATCTCGCCCTTCAGGGGCTTGCGATCGGCTTCACCGGCTGGACGTGGACAGTCAGCGAGGTCCTGTTCGGGCCGCTTTCGGACGGGCAGCCATCGATGGGCGCCGGCGCCGTATTCCTGGCACTTGCCTTCATCCTGATATTCGCCTTCGGGCTTGCCGAGCGTGGCGTGCTCAAGGGAGATGCCTTCATCGTCGCAGCGATCTCGCTGCTCGTTTCTCTGGTCGTCGTCTTCGTTTTCTATCCGGTCGGCAGCATGTTCGCGGCTTCCGTCCAGGATTTCGACGGCTCGTTCAAGCCGGACGGGTTCATCCGCAACATCCAGGATGCCTCGATCTGGAGCTTGCGCTGCGTCGTCGGCGAGGGCCGCTGCGGCGTTGCCTGGCGAACCCTGTGGCTGGCACTGATGACGGCGTCCGGCTCGACGCTGCTCGGCCTCGCCTTCGCGCTGGTCGCCACCCGCACGCGCTTTCCCTTCAAGAAGGGCATGCGGCTCTTGACGGTGCTGCCGATCATCACGCCGCCCTTCGTCATTGGCCTGGCGCTGACCCTGCTTTTCGGCCGCGCCGGCGTCGTCACCGAATTTCTCTCCGATGTTTTCGGCGTCGAGCCCGGCCGCTGGCTCTATGGGCTCACCGGCATCTGGATCGCCCAGGTTCTCTCCTTCACGCCGATCTCCTTCCTTGTGCTGATCGGCGTCGTCGAAGGTGTCAGCCCGTCGATGGAGGAGGCGTCTCAGACGCTGCGCGCCGATCGCTGGCGCACCTTCTGGAACGTCTCGCTGCCGCTGATGAAACCCGGCCTCGCAAACGCTTTCCTCATCGGCTTCATCGAAAGCATGGCCGATTTCGGCAATCCGCTGGTGCTCGGCGGCAGCCACGGCGTGCTCTCGACCGAAATCTTCTTTGCCGTCGTCGGCGCGCAGAACGATCCCTCCCGCGCCGCGGTTCTCGCGATCATCCTGCTCTGCTTCACGCTCTCGGCCTTTTTGGCGCAGCGCTACTGGCTCGCCGGCAAGAACTATTCGACCGTCACCGGCAAGGGCGACTCCGGCGCCCACAGTGCGCTGCCGCGCTCGCTGTCGATCGGCGTTCACGCCGTCGTCATCCCCTGGATGATCTTTACCGTGGTCGTCTACGGCATGATCCTCTTCGGCGGTTTCGTGAAAACCTGGGGCCTCGACAATTCGCTGACGCTCGACCACTACGCCAAGGCTTTCTCGATCTCCGTCGTGGACGGCGCGATCGCCTGGACCGGCGTTGCCTGGAACTCCTTCTGGACGACCATGGAAATCTCGCTGATCGCAGCGCCCCTGACGGCGTTGGTGGGGCTGCTCACTGCCTATCTCATCGTGCGCCAGCGCTTTGCCGGCCGCGACGTCTTCGAGTTCGCGCTGATGCTGAGCTTCGCCATTCCCGGCACCGTCATCGGCATCAGCTACATCATCGCCTTCAACCTGCCGCCACTCGAAATGACCGGCACGGCGTTGATCCTCGTCGCCTGCTTCGTCTTCCGCAATATGCCGGTCGGCGTGCGCGGCGGCATTGCGGCGATGAGCCAGCTCGACAAGAGCCTCGACGAGGCGTCGCTGACGCTTCGGGCAACGAGCTTCCGCACGCTGCGCAAGGTCATCCTGCCGCTGCTGAGGCCCGCCGTCGTCGCCGCCCTCGTCTACTCTTTCGTCCGGGCGATCACCTCGATCAGCGCAGTCGTGTTCCTCGTCAGCGCCGAATACAACATGGCGACCGCCTATATCGTCGGCCTCGTCGAAAACGGCGAGTTCGGTGTTGCGATTGCCTATTCCTCCGCCCTCATCTTGGTGATGATCACCGTCATCACCGGCCTGCAGCTCCTCGTCGGCGAACGCAAGCTGAGGCGGGAGAACCGCGTCTTCGGCGCCGCTCCCGCCCGTCCCGCCACCACCATCTCCCAGGAGAAAACCGCATGAGCACTCACATGAGCGCCCCGCGCACCGGCTCTGTCGTCTTTCAGAACGTGCGCAAGCAGTTCGGCGCCGTCACCGCTATCCACGACCTGTCGCTCACCATCGAACCCGGTACGCTCGTAACCCTGCTCGGGCCCTCCGGCTGCGGCAAGACGACGACGCTGCGCATGCTGGCGGGCCTCGAGCACCCCTCTGCTGGAAAGATCCTGATCGGCGGCAAGGACGTGACCATGCTGCCGGCCAACGAGCGCGACGTCTCGATGGTCTTCCAGTCCTATGCGCTCTTCCCGCACATGTCGGCGCTCGACAATGTCGCCTATGGGCTCGAGTCGTCCGGCATCAAGAAGAAGGAGGCGCGCGAGCGTGCCGAAGAAGGTCTGCAGCTCGTCGGCCTTGGCGGTCTCGGACAAAGGCTCCCGGCCGAGCTTTCCGGCGGACAGCAGCAGCGCGTGGCCGTTGCCCGAGCCCTCGTGCTTGAGCCGCAGGTGCTCCTCCTCGACGAGCCGCTTTCCAACCTCGACGCGCGCCTGCGCCGCAGGGTGCGCACCGAGATCCGCGAATTGCAGCAGCGGCTCGGCTTTACCGCCGTCTACGTCACCCACGACCAGGACGAGGCGCTCGCCGTTTCCGACCGCATCATCGTCATGAAGGACGGCGCAATCGCCCAACAGGGCGCGCCGCGCGATCTCTACGAGGCGCCCGCCTCCACCTTCATCGCCGACTTCATGGGCGAGGCCAATGTGTTGCCCTGCGAGGTCACCGCGACTGACGCCGGCCAGGCGACAATCCGTGTCGGCGGCCTCGAGCATCGCCTGCAGTCGAGAAGTGCTCGGCCCGGTCCGTCGAAACTCGCCGTCCGACCGAATGCGGTGACGCTGACGCCGGCCAAGGGTGCGGCCCTTGCCGGCACGATCAGCAGCGCCGCCTATCTCGGTAGTCACGTCGAATACGAGGTCGAAACGCCGGCGGGCCTGTTGTTTGTTGTCGATCAGGCGGTCGAGGAAATGCTATCTCCGGCAACCGAGGTCGCCATCGGTTTCCGCAACCGCGGCCTTGCTTTGATTGACGCCTGAATTTTCAAACTGGATACGAGAGGGACACTTGCATGACTTCTGAAATTGCCGGCCTCGACGCCCGCTTCGCGCTTGCCAGATCCATGGCCGAGGAGGCCGGCCGGCTCGCCTACGATTATTTCCTCAAGCGGGAAACGCTTGTCATCGAAACGAAACGCGACGCGCACGACGTTGTCTCGATCGCCGACCGCAACGTCGAGACCTTGATCCGCGACAAGATCGCCGCGGCATTTCCGGACGATGGCGTGCTCGGCGAGGAACACGGGCTTCTCCACGGCACGTCCGGCTTCACCTGGGTGCTAGACCCGATCGACGGCACCACCCCCTTCGTCAACGGCATGCCGAACTGGTGCGTGTCGATTGCCGTTGTCCATGCGGAAAAGCCGGTCATCGGCGTCATCCATGCGCCGTGCCATCAGGAAATCTATGCCGCGGCAACGGGCCGCGGCGCGACACTGAACGGCAAGCCGCTTCGTCTCGACGGCACACGCACGATCCGCAACGCCGTCACCGGGCTTGGCGCCAACGACCAGGTGAAACCCGCCGAGATGGGCGCCATCGTCGAGCGCCTGCTTTCAAACGGCGGCAACTTCATGCGCAACGGCTCCGGCGCGCTGATGATCGCCTATGTCGCCGCTGGCAGGCTGGTCGGTTACTATGAACCCTGTATGCATGCCTGGGATTGCCTCGGTGGCTACTGCCTGGTGAACGAAGCCGGTGGCTGGACATTGCCCTTCCCGACGCGTGGCGAGGCTTTGACCCATTGGGCGCCGGTCCTGGCGGCTGCGCCCGGCGCAGTCGACGATCTGCTGAAAGTCGCCAATCTTGAAAGGACGGCGGCCTGAGCCCTTGGCGCACTCATGATTGACCGGTCGGCTTGTCAGCCTTTAGCCCGAACAGGCCGCCGATCTCCATCGGGAAGGGAAAGACGATCGTCGAGTTCTTCTCGCCCGCAATCACGTTGAGCGTGCTCAAATAGCGTAGTTGCATCGCCTGAGGCTGCTGGGACAGGATCTCCGCAGCCTCGAGCAGCTTGGCCGCCGCCTGCTGCTCGCCCTCGGCATTGATCACCTTGGCGCGCCGCTCGCGTTCGGCTTCCGCCTGGCGGGCGATCGCGCGGATCATGCTCTCGTTGATGTCGACATGTTTGATTTCGACCGTCGCCACCTTGATGCCCCAGGCATCCGTCTGGCTGTCGAGGATCTTCTGGATGTCCTCGTTCAGCCGGTCGCGCTCGGCCAACATCTCGTCGAGATCGTGTTTGCCGAGCACCGAACGCAGGGTCGTTTGCGCCAGCTGGCTGGTCGCCATCATGAAATCCTCGACCTGGATCGTCGATTTCTCCGCATCGATGACGCGGAAGTAGATCACGGCGCTGACGCGGACCGAGACGTTGTCATGGGAGATGACGTCCTGGCTTGGCACGTCCAGCACCCGGGTTCGAAGGTCGACCCGCACCATCTGCTGCACATAGGGCACGAGCAGGATCAAGCCCGGCCCCTTGACGCCGGTGAACCGCCCGAGCGTGAAGACCACCCCGCGCTCGTATTCGCGCAGGATCCGGATCGCATAGGCGATGACGAGAATGATGAGCACCAGCAACGCGGCAAAAGGAGCAAGGCTCCCGAACATGTCCATGACCATTCCTCCATTCCGGCTTTCGCTTGCGCCCACAGGACCCGCGGCGCGCTATGCCTTTTAGCCGTCGCGCACCACTTCGAGCGTCAGGCCGTCTCGCCCGACAACCTTCACAGTTTCACCTCTCGATAGCGTTTGCGTGCTTACCGCCTGCCAGCGTTCACCATGGGCAATGACGTAGCCGGCGGCGCCTGTCCAACTATCGACCTTGCCGACAATGCCGATCATCTGTTCGCCGCCGGTCACCACCGCGTGGCGGCGTGAGCTGAAGGCCAGCCGGGCGACCAGCAGGCTGAAGCCGAAGCTTGCGACGGCAAGCGCCGCCAGCACGGACCAGGAGACCTGCAGGCCCGGCGTATCTGTGTCGAAAAGGATTGCCGCGCCCAGGACTATGGAAACGCTGCCGCCGGCTCCGAGCACGCCGAAAGACGGCGAATGGGCCTCGGCAACCATGAGGCCGATCCCGAGCAGGATCAGCCCGATGCCGGCGTAGCTGACCGGCAGCACGGAAAGCGCATAGAGCCCAAGCAGCAGGCTGATGCCACCAACGGTGCCCGGCGCCACCGATCCCGGCGAGAGAAACTCGAAGATCAAACCGTAAATGCCGATCATCATCAGGATGACCGCGATATTGGGATCGGTGACGACTGAAAGCAGTCGGGTGCGCCAGTCGGGCATGAAGTCCTCGGCGGCGATCCCTGCCGTATCGAGCACGATCTCCTGCTGCCCGGCGCGCACGGTCCGCCCGCTTGCCTGCTTCAACAGATCAGCGATGGTTGTGGCGGTGAAATCGACGACCTTCTCCCTGACGGCCGCCTCGGCCGAAAGGCTTGCGGCCTCGCGCACCGCCTTTTCGGCCCAGTCGGCATTGCGCCCGCGCAACTCGGCCAGTCCGCGGATATAGGCCACCGCATCATTGACGAGCTTCGCCTCGGCGGCGTTCTGCGCCGCGGGCGGTTTGCCGTCGTCCTTGTCGGTATCGGCATCCTTGCCCTGGCCGAACATGTCGCCGCCGATCGCAATCGGGGTCGCCGCACCGAGATTCGTTCCCGGCGCCATCGCCGCAATGTGGCTGGCATAGAGGATGTAGGTGCCCGCGCTCGCTGCGCGCGCACCGCTCGGCGCGACGTAGCTCGCTACAGGCACGGGGGAAGCGAGGATCGCGCGGATGATCTCACGCATCGACGTGTCGAGACCGCCGGGCGTATCCATCTGCAAGACGATGAGCGCAAGGCGACGCTCCTGCGCCTTTGTCAGGCCGCGCCTGACATACTCGGACGTGGCCGGGCCGATGGCGCCGTTGACATGCAACACCAAGGCGACCCGATCGTTTTCGGCTCGCAACGAAGCTGGAAACGCGAACGATGAGACCAAAACGAGCAACAGCGTGAGGATTCGCAACATCCGTCGTCAAAACCTCGCATGCGCAACGCCCCCGAAGAGGCGTCCATTCGAGGATGATAGCACAACACAAGGTTAGGACGAAGCAAGCTTGCTACTGGTTGGCCGGCTCCCCGAGCAACGAGGGCAGCCTTCCGGCTGCGGCGTGATGACAAGTCCGGCGATCGGGGTTATCTGCTAGGCTCCTTTCGCGAAGACGCGCCGCGGCCGGCTCGAGGCAACAGCTACGGCGCCTCCCCGATATCGACCACAACAGGATTTCCGGGTTTGGAGACGACCCTCTATCAGCCGATCAAGAACTTTCTCGAGGCCCGTGGCTACAGCGTCAAGGGCGAAATCGGCGGCTGCGATATCGTGGCGCTCAGCGATGACGAGCCGCCGCTGGTCGTCATCTGCGAACTCAAGCTGAGCTTCAATCTCGAATTGATCCTGCAGGCCGTCGACCGCGCCGCCGCCGGCGACGAGGTATGGATCGCCGCCCGCGTCTCGGCCAAGGGCAAGGGACGGGAGAGCGATCGCCGCTTCCGCGATCTCTGCCGCAGGCTCGGTTTCGGCGTGCTGGCGGTCGCCGACAACGGCATGGTCGACGTCATTCTCGCAGCCTCCGCGGTAATGCCCCGCAAGAACAACAGGAAGCGGTCGCGACTGATCGGCGAGCATCGCCGCCGCAAGGGCGATCCGACCGCCGGTGGCGTTACGCGCTCGCCGATCATGACCGCCTATCGGCAGCAGGCGCTTGCCTGTGCCGCCGCCCTGCAGAACGGTCAGCTGCGTCCGCGCGACCTTCGCGCAGTCGCACCGGATGCGGCCAAGATCTTGCTCAGCAACGTTTATGGCTGGTTCGAGCGGATCGACCGTGGCATCTATGCCCTGACGGAACTGGGGGTCGAGGCGCTTCGCCGCTGGCCACCGAGCGAGACGGCCACAACGTCAATCGCCGAGGCAACCGAAGCATGACGCCGTCTGGAGCCATCACGTGAACCCCGCCCTTCGCATCCTCTGCCTCTGCCTGGCATGGCTGATGGTCGGGCTGGGCGTCATCGGCGCCTTCCTCCCCGTCCTGCCAACGACCCCATTCCTGCTTTTGGCTGCGGGGCTCTTCGCGCGCGCTTCCCCGCGACTGGAGCAATGGCTGCTGAACCATCACATCTTCGGCACATCGCTGCGGCTATGGCGTGAAAAGGGCGCGATCTCCAGGCGCGCCAAAACCGGCGCGGTGAGCCTGATGGCCGCAAGCTTCGGGCTCTTCCTTTTCTTCGCGCATCCGAGTCTGGTGCTGACGGCGATCGTCGCAGCGGCGATGACGCTCCCGGCGCTGTTCATCCTGACGCGTCCCGCGGAATAGCCATCCGGAGAACTACCTGCGCCGCCCTGCAGGAAAACGATACTTTTCCTCTCAAGAAATACTGGCCCCACTCGAAAAGGTCGCACAGTTCTTGAAATTACACTTTATGAGCGCGCAAATATCGATACTTAGTGTTTTTGTAAATCAAGATATATTTCGAACAACTCAAGAACAAAGTTGTACAAACGTGCAATTTGCAGAGCGGCGCGCTTAGGTCGCGCGTCCCGCCCGCCCTTTTTCCCAAACCGCCATCGCAGCCACGCATCCGAGACAGACCGGGATTCGCACGCTTTGTTGACCTCCTGTGACCCGAGCACGCGCGTCGGTCGGCCGCCGGCGCACCCCCACACTAAGCTGTTGCTTTCGGCCGTGCCCGACTCAGATATCCGCTTCGACGATCCGGACGCCCAGGTGAGCTCGGCGCAAGCGGATGAAACGCGCCGCCGCTCTGCCGTGCCCCAGGAGACGAACCGCGATGTTGAGCCCGATCATTTCGTGCGCGTCGCCTGAGCCAACAGCTATAGGACCAACAAAAAACGCTCCGCAACTTGAACTGCGGAGCGTTTTTTGTTGGTCGCGAAAAGCGCAACCCCGTTGATTTTGGCCCGGCGCCCTCGTGTGCGCCGGGCTTGAAAATCAGGCGGCTTCGCGATTTTCGGCGCCGGTCGGAACGGTTGCGATCGTCTTCAGGATCTGCGATGCGATCTGGTAGGGGTCGCCCTTGGAGTTCGGGCGGCGGTCTTCCAGGTAGCCCTTGTAGCCGTTGTTGACGAAGCTGTGCGGAACGCGGATCGAAGCACCGCGGTCAGCCACGCCATAGCTGAACTGGTGGATCGAGGCGGTTTCGTGCTTGCCGGTGAGGCGCATATGGTTGTCCGGGCCGTAAACCGCGATATGGTCGGCGCGAGCTTCGGCGAAGGCAGCCATCAGGCTTTCGAAGTAATCCTTGCCGCCGACTTCGCGCATGTAGGCGGTCGAGAAGTTGGCATGCATGCCCGAGCCGTTCCAGTCGGTGTCGCCGAGCGGCTTGCAGTGGTACTCAACATCGATGCCGTATTTTTCCGTCAGGCGCTGCAGCAGGTAGCGGGCGAGCCAGATTTCGTCGGCGGCCTTGCGCGAGCCCTTGCCGAACACCTGGAATTCCCACTGGCCCTTGGCGACTTCCGCATTGATGCCTTCATGGTTGATGCCGGCAGCCAGGCAGATGTCGAGGTGCTCTTCGACGATCTTGCGGGCGACATCGCCGACGTTGCTGTAGCCGACGCCGCAGTAATAGGGGCCCTGAGGCGCGGGGAAGCCGGCTTCCGGGAAGCCGAGCGGGCGGCCGTTCTGATAGAAGAAATACTCCTGCTCGAAGCCGAACCAGGCGCCTTCGTCGTCGAGGATCGAAGCGCGGGTGTTGGACGGATGCGGCGTCTTGGCGTCCGGCATCATGACTTCGCAGAGAACGAGCGCGCCGTTCTTGCGCTCCGGATCCGGATAGACGGCAACCGGCTTCAGCACGCAGTCAGAGCTGCTGCCTTCGGCCTGCATCGTGGACGAACCGTCGAAGCCCCAGAAGGGAAGCTGTTCAAGCGTCGGGAAAGCGTCGAATTCCTTGATAAGGGTCTTGCCGCGCAGGTTCGGGGTAGGCTTGTAACCGTCGAGCCAGATGTATTCGAGCTTAAACTTTGTCATTTCGTTCTCTCACTTGACGCCAGGAATGGCTGGGTTCCGAAGCGGCTGGGCAATCCAGATCGGCTTGCCCGACGACCGATGCCTGTTAAGAAGCATTAATCGTGCCAATTCGAATTCAGCGCCGAAAATCCAAGAGAATTGATAATTGCCGGCACCCGTGAACGCCGGCGAACCGATGCGTCAGCGCAAGGAAGAAGCGCCATGCACAAAAAATAGGCGAAAGCTGCTCGACTCCGCGGCAAAGCAAATCGGCGAGGCTGAGATCGGCCGTCCTTCCCCGGAGATCGCCGGCGGTTGCCTCCAAAAAGTGCAACTGTCGTTGGCGGGCGATCCCACTTAGCCCGCCCCCGCAACGCCGCATTGGCGCATGATCGAAGGCAGGACCTTGAAAAGCCGCTCGTCTTCGCATTGAGAGACATTGAAGCGCAGGAAGTCATTGGCCGTGCCGGCATGGCTGAAGACATTGCCGGGTGCCAACACGATCTCCTCAAGCAACGCCTTTTGCGCCACCTCGGCCGCATCGATACTCTCCGGCAGGCGGCACCAGAGGAACATCCCCGCCTGCGGCTCGATCCACGGTTTGATGCCGATATCCGTGAGCCGTCCTGCCGTGTCGGCCATCGCTCGCGCCAGGCGCTGGCGCAGCGCCTCCATGTGCTTGCGATAGCTGCCGTCCTTGAGCATCGTAAAAACGAGTTCCGCCGCAAGGCTCGGCCCGCCAAAGGTCGTGGCGATCTTCAGGTCGGTGAGCCCTTCGATCCAGTCGCGCGGCGCGGCGATGAAGCCGCAGCGCATCGAGGCGGAGAGGGTCTTGGAAAAGCTGCCGATCTGCACCACGCGATCAAGCCCGTCGAAGGCGGCGAGCCGCGGGGCCGGCACATGTTCGAAATCGGCAAAGATATCATCCTCGACGATCGTCAGCCCCGCCTGCTCGGCAAGCTTGAGCAGGCGATGCGCGACAACGGGCGAGAGCGTTGCGCTGGTTGGATTGTGGATTGCGGAATTGGTGATGTAGAGCCGCGGCCGATGCGCTGCCAGGACTTCGGCAAATCGTTCGAGGTCGGGGCCCGTGGGCGTATAGGGAACACTGACCACCTCGGCCCGGTGAGCGCGCAGCAAGGCATAGAAATTGAAATAGCAGGGGTCGTCGACCACGACCGTATCGCCCGGCTCCAGCAGGAAGCGGCAGATAAGGTCAATCGCCTGCGTCCCCGATTCCGTCAGGATGATCTGATCGGGCGACGCCTCGACGCCATGCTCGCCGAGACGCCGCGCCAGAAGCTGGCGCAGCGGCCGATGGCCAAGCGGCGTTCCATAGTCGGTCAGACCGCTCGCCTCCAGCCGGGCGGCGGACTTGAGCGCGCGGCGCAGGGCCGCCTCCGGCATCCAGCTCGGCGGCAACCAGCCGCAGCCCGGCTTCAGCACGGTGTCGCCGGTTTCCAGCGCCTGGCGCGAGACCCAGAGCGGATCGACGGCGCGGTCGAGCCGCGGGCCGATCTCGGCCAAAGACAGCGGCGCCAGGGGCGCCGAGACAAAGAAACCGGCACCCGGCTTCGAGCGGATGACCCCTTCGGCCACAAGCCGTTCATAGGCTTCGACGACGGTGGACTTGGAAACGCGCATGGTCTTGGCGAAGGCGCGGATCGACGGCAGCTTCGCCCCCGGTGTCAAAACGCGCGCCGAGATCCGCTGCCGGATTGTCGCCATCACGCCTTCGAGCAGTGTCTCGCTGCCGAGACCGAATTCTTGCATCGTCATCCGTACTGCCCGAGTATCCATTACAGTTTGGAAAAACTGTACCGTATTGTCTCTGGCGAGACCAGCCCGCTCGACCGATACAGGCGAAAAAGGAGCCTATTATGGACAAGACGGCAGACGGTTGGGTAAGCGGTTTTCTCGGGGTATTGATCTTCAGCGGATCTCTGCCGGCGACACGCGTTGCGGTGATGGATTTCGATCCAGTGTTTCTGACGGTGGCGCGCGCGGCGATCGCCGGCCTGCTCGGACTCGCGCTGCTTGTCGTCTTCCGCCAGTCGCGCCCGGCGCGGGCCGATCTCGTTTCGCTCGCAATCGTCGCCTTCGGCGTCGTTCTCGGTTTCCCGCTGTTGACCGCCCTGGCGTTGCAGCATGTCACCTCGGCGCATCTGATCGTCTTCGTCGGACTGCTGCCGCTGGCAACCGCCATCTTCGGCGTGCTGCGTGCCGGCGAGCGGCCGCGCCCGGCCTTCTGGCTATTTTCCTCCCTCGGAAGTGCGGCAGTCGTCGGTTTTGCGCTGATGCAGGGCTTCGCCGCATCTCCCGTCGGCGACCTCTTGATGCTCGGCGCCATCATCGTCTGCGGCCTCGGCTATGCCGAAGGCGCCAGTCTTTCGCGCAGGCTCGGCGGCTGGCAGGTGATCTGCTGGGCGCTGGTACTGTCACTGCCGATCATGCTCGCGCTCACGCTTTTCACCATGCCGGCTTCCTTCTCGACGATCAATCACGCCGCCTGGACGGGGCTTGCCTATGTATCGGTCTTCAGCATGCTCGTCGGCTTCGTCTTCTGGTATCGCGGCCTCGCGCTTGGCGGCGTCGCCGGCGTCGGCCAGTTGCAATTGCTGCAGCCCTTCTTCGGTCTGGCGCTAGCGGCGACGCTGCTGGGCGAAGCCGTAAGCTGGGGCATGCTGGCGACCACGGGCGCGATCGTGTTCTGCGTCGCCGGCGCCAAGAAATTCGCGAAGTAGGCGCCTTCAGAGATCAAGATTGGGCGGCGGACGAAGCACCCTCACCCCGCTTCAAAGCTGATCGAGCTTCAGGTGTTCGCCGAGAAGATCCAGGAAGCAGCGGATCTTTGCAGACGGAGTTCGCCCTTCCAGCCAGAGCGCATGGATCGGCACCGGTGCGGGTTCGAAGTCTTCGAGCACGAGTTCGACCTTGCCCGCGTCGATCAGGTGCTTGATCTGCCAGAGCGGCGAGTAGCCAAGACCAAGGCCTTGCTCCACCGCCGCGTAGATCGCGTTCATCGAGTTGGTGCGCAACTTGCCGCCGACCTTGACCGCCCGCGCCCTGCCGTCGATGGTGAACATCCAGGCACCAGGCCGCTCGTCGCCCGTGCGCGTGACACAGCCATGCTCAGCCAGTTCCAGCGGATGCGTGGGCCGACCGAAACGGGCGAAATAGGAGGGCGCGCCGAAAACGACACGGCGGAGCGCACCCAGCCGTTTGCCCGTCAGTCCCGAATCCGCGAGGTCGCCGATCCGTATCACCATATCGAGCCCGCTGCCGGCGAGATCGACGAAGGCATCGGAGAGATCGAGATCGACCTCGACCTCAGGGTACCTCGCCATATAGCCGGCGATGACAGGCATCAGGAACCGCGGCGCAAACAGATTGGGCGCCCCGAGGCGCAGCACGCCTGAAGGCTCGGACCGGCGTTGCGCAGCTTCCTCGCGCGCGTCGTGGATCTCCTCCACCGCCGACTTGATGCGCCGATAGAAGCTCTCGCCAGCCTCGCTCGGCATCGAGCGCCGCGTGGTCCGATGCACCAGTTCCACGCCTACGTCTGCCTCGAGCATTGCGAGCGAACGGCTGACGGTTTGAAGCGGTCGCCCCAACCGTTTGGCCGCAGCCGTCAGGCTGCCCTGTTCCACGATCGCCAGAAAGGCTTCCAGGTCTTCGATGCGGCTCATGAGATAATCCCGTTTTCCGGGAGAATAAATCACATCTGACGTGGATTGTCCGCATTGTTTTGACTCACTAGCTTGAGGTCATCGCTCCTCGACGGCACGAAAGGCAGCCCCCATGAGCCAGCGCTCCAATACCATCCTTGTCGTCGGCGCCACCGGTCGCTTTGCCGGCCTCGTCGTCCCGGAACTGGCGCGGCGGGGAGCAAGGGTCCGCGCGTTGATCCGCAACGAAGCGCATGGCACGCTTGCGAAATCCCTCGGCGCAGCCGAAATCGCCATTGGCGACCTGCGTGAGCGAGGAAGCCTCGACCGGGCGCTCGAGGGCGCCGCCGGCGTCTTCCATATCGGGCCGGCCTTCGCGCCGGATGAAGCGGCGATGGGCGTGTCGATGGTCGAAGCCGCGGTGCGTGCCGGTGTCAGGAAGTTCGTCTTCTCCTCCGTTATCCAGCCGAGCCATATTCGATTGAAAAACCATGCGGCAAAGATCCCGGTGGAGGACGCGCTCTATTCGTCTCCCCTCGAATACACCATCCTGCATCCGGCAAACTTCATGCAGAACCTTCGCTCTGCTTGGCCCACTGTGCTTGCAACCGGCACCTTCGCCGAACCGTTCCCGACGACGGCCCGTATCGCCCGTGTCGATTACCGCGATATTGCCGAGGTTGCGGCAATCGCGCTCACCGAGGATCGGCTCGCCTTCGCAACACTCGAACTCTGCGCCGAAGGCCGGCACAATCGCGAGGAGATCGCCCGAATGATGGGCGAAGCCCTCGGGCGGCCGATCGTTGCCGGAACCATCGACTTTCAAGAATGGGCAAGACCGATCCTTGCAAAGTACACCGACCACCAACTCGACCTTTTGGCCAAGGTGCATGCCCACTATGCGGAGGCGGGACTCGGCGGAAACAGCCTGACGCTTCGGGCGGCCCTTCAGCGTGAACCCCGCAGCCTCCAAGGCTTCATCCGCGAGATGGCGCAATCCTGACGGCAAGGATCGTCCGGGCCATTCCGGCCGACCGACAAGACCGTTTTCTTCAACATCCTGGAGTTCATCCCCATGCCAAAGAAGCTTCCACATCGCTACCAGGCAATCGTCATGCCATTGGTCCTCTCCGTCCTGATGTCGTCGATCGTCTCCTTCGTCTCGACGGCCAGCGGCAGCGGCCTTCAGCCAGGCCTCCTGGCGTTGTGGCTCAAGGCCTGGGCCTTCTCCTGGCTGGTCGCGTTCCCAAGTCTGCTCGTGGTTCTTCCGCTCGTCCGCCGGATCGTGGCGGCGACGGTGGAGCAAACGCGCAGTAGCCCTTGAGGCGGATAGCGCACTCCTCTGCTCTCACCCTCGGCAGCCACCCGCCAGGAGCCCGCCCCTTCGCCGTTTCTGGCCTTCTGCCGCCGTCCAAGATTTTTAGGATATCTAAAATCGATTGACAGGAAATCGGGCTGCACCCTAGCTTGAGCAGTGACGAGAAGGGGACAGACAGTGACAACGGACCAGGCCAGCGGCGCACCGACCGGCGGGGCAGAGGCGACGCCGCTCGGCGATCGCCTGCGCCAACGGCGCAAGGCGCTGAAGATGACGCTTCAGGAAGTCGCCGACGAGGCGGGCTTCTCTGTCGGCTTCATATCGCAGATCGAGCGCGGCATCACCGTTCCCTCCTTGACTTCGCTGATCGCCGTGTGCCGGACGCTGAAGGTCGAGGCCGGCAGCTTCCTCAACCCGCCGAAGGTCGCGACGCCCTTCACCCGTCGCGACCACCGACCGGTCTACGGCCTCGGCGGAGAAGGCGGCAACTCCGTCTCCTACGAACGGCTCTCCGCTTCCTTCCCCGGCAATGTGCTCCGGAGCACCATCATCCACGAGCCACCGGGACACCGCAGCGAACCGATGTCGCACGAGGGCGAAGAGATCTTCTTCATACTCCAGGGTGCCTTGACGCTGGAGGTAGACGGCGAGCGCATGGTGCTGGAGGCCGGCGATTCCGCGCATTTTCCGTCGGTGCGCACCCACACGATGTGGAACCACACCGGCGAGCCGACCACAATCCTGCACACCTGCACCATGGATGTCTTCGGTGACGGCGATCCGTCAGGCAACCCGGCCGACAGCCTTGCGGTGACCCGCGCCGAAAACCGGTTGAATGCCTCCGGGAAGTCTGAGGGCAGCCAGGAAATTTGAGTGGAGACCGAAGGCAGCTCACTGACACAAGCTCTCAGACTTCCCTGACACGGTCAGGCAACAGCACCATCGCACCCGTCGTCTGGCGTCCTTCGAGCCGGCGGTGCGCCTCGGCCGCCTCCGCCAAGGGCAGGCGTGCGTGGACTGGGATCTTGACCGCGCCGCTCGCGACGACGTCGAAGAGGTCCTTGCTCATGGCAAGCACGTCGTCGCGCCGCGCCAGATGCGTGGGCAACAGCGGCCAGGTGGCGTAGAGCGAGCCCTTCGTCGCCAGTATCGTGATGTCGAACGGCGCGATGGGACCGGACGCCGCACCGAAGCTCACGAAGTGGCCGAACGGCCGCAGGCTGTCGAGCGAGCCTTCGAACGTCAACTTGCCGATGCCGTCATAGACGACATCGACGCCCTTGCCTTCCGTAATCTCGCGAACACGCGCAACGAAGTTTTCCTTGCCATAGTCGATCACGTGGTCGGCGCCATTTGCCCGTGCGAGGTCGGCCTTTTCCGCTGAGCCGACCGTGCCGATGACCGTTGCGCCGAGATGCTTCGCCCATTGTGTGAGGATCAGGCCGACACCGCCCGCCGCCGCATGGACGAGGATGATGTGACCGGCCCCGACCCGGAAGGTGCGGCGCAAGAGATATTGCGCCGTCAGACCCTTCAGCATCATCGCTGCACCAGTCTCGAAGCCGATATCATCAGGCAGGTGCACGAGGACATGAGCAGGCACATTGTGCTCTTCCGCATAGGCGCCGAGCGCCTCGGCATAGACGACCCGATCGCCCGGCTTGAAGCCCTCGACGCCAGGTCCGACCGAGATCACCTCGCCTGCCCCTTCTTTTCCGGGCGTGAATGGGAACTGCGGCGGCGGATAGGAGCCACGGCGCAGGTAGACATCGACGAAATTGACGCCGATCGCGCGGTTGCGAACGCGAACCTCGCCTGGCCCGGGCTCGGCGATCTCGACATTTTCATAGGCGAGCACGTCCGGCCCGCCGTGCTGGTGCACGCGAATTGCTTTCATGCGTTTCTTCCTTTGGACGGGATGCTGGCGGCGGGGCCATAACGGCGCCTAGACGGCGATGGATGCCGGCTTGGCTGTCACGGGCAACGTCGCTTGAAGCGCTCCTCTCTGATCACAGCTAATAGATAGCCATCCCAACGTTCCCATTGTAGACTGATATCTATGACAACAGAGTTCAAAGTATATGATATCTGATCAGATCGGCATCGACCTGCTGCGCACCTATGTCGCCGTCTGCCGGCAGGGCAGCTTGAACCGTGTCGCCACCCAGACCGGCCGCACCCAATCGGCGCTCAGCATGCAGATGCGACGGCTCGAAAGCCTGCTCGGTCGCCAGCTGTTCCAACGCACGGGCCGCGGTGTGGTGCCGACGCCCGAGGGCGAGCTGTTCCTGGGATACGCGACCCGTATGCTCGCACTCGGCGACGAAGCGGCGGCCCGCCTCCGGCAGACGGAGCTAAGCGGCGGCGTGCGCGTCGGCCTTGCCGAGGAAGTGGCGACGACGGCACTGCCGGAAGCGCTCGGACGGCTGCGGCGCGGCTATTCGGAAATCCGGCTCGACGTGGTCGTCGAGCAATGCGTCGCACTCGGGAAGTCCTGGCCCGAAGGCGATCTCGATATCATGGTCGTGCCGACCTCCGTCGTGACCGCCGATGCAGTGACCACCTGGAACGTCGAGCTGCAGTGGGTCTGCGCTGCGGACTATGCGCTCGATGAGACGCGGCCGATCGATCTCGTCGCCTTCGCTGCACCCTGCCTGTGGCGCCGGCGCATGATCGAAACGCTGGCGGACAAGGGGCGGGAACACCGGATCACCTTTACGAGCCAGAGCATCACGGCCCTGCAGGCCGCCATAGAAAACGGGCTCGGCATCGGGTTGCTGCCGCCGGAGGCGGTGCGGGCGAGTAAGATGCGCGTGCTCACCGCTTCCGCCGGCGTGCCGAAGCCGCTTCCGGTCCAATACGGGCTCTTTGCCAGGGACCGCCGCGCAGCCGTCGTCGACGCGGCGATCGCCGTTCTGTTGGAGGGGCTGCCTCTGGCGCCGAAGACTTAAACCCGTCGCGCAGCGGTTTTGCGCAACAGGCGAAGTATCAAAAAGCGCAAGGCGCGAACGCGAAAGATCGCGACGGTTTTCAAGCTCCCCAGGTCGTCTCCAGAACACTGATCCAATTGCCGTGGCAGATCTTGGCAAGCGCCGCATCGTCGTAGCCGCGCTCGCGCAGGAGATCGACAAGCAGGGGCAGGTCGGCCGCACTGCGCATCGCGGCCGGGATCGTCGTTCCGTCGAAGTCCGAGCCGAGCGCGACATGCTCGATGCCGATACGATTGACGATGTAATCGATGTGATCGGCCAGAAGCGACAGCGGCGTATCCGGGTTCTTGACGCCATCGGAGCGCAGGAACAGGACACCGAAATTGATGCCGGCGAGACCGCCGGTGTCCTTGATTGCGTCAAGCTGCCGGTCGGTGAGATTGCGGCTGTGCGGGCAGAGCGCGTGCACGTTGGAGTGGGATGCCACCAGCGGCGCCTGCGACAAAGCGGCGATATCCCAGAAACCCTGCTCATTCATGTGCGAGAGGTCGAGCACGATCTTCAGCTCGTTGCAGGCGCGCACCAGATCTCTGCCGGCTTCGGTCAGGCCCGGGCCGATATCGGGCGAGGAGGGAAAGCGGAATGGAACGCCATAGGCGAAGATGTTCGGCCGGCTCCACACGGGCCCAAGCGTACGCAGGCCGGCGGCATGGAGCACGTAGAGCGCTTCGAGATCGGCGCCGACAGCTTCGATGCCTTCGATATGCAGCACCGACGCAAACGCGCCCTTGGCCATGGCGCCGCGGATATCCGCCGCACTCCGGCAGATCTTCAATCGTCCCTCCGACTGGCGCTCGATCCGCATCAACAGGCTTGCCATGCCGAGCGTCGCTTCGAGCGCGCTCGCCTGATCCGGCGTCGCAAACTCGCCGCTGCCGTCCTTCGCGAGCCCCGGAGAGGACACGTAGACGGCGCACAGGCCGCCGGCCAAACCGCCCTCCTCCGCCTTGTCAAGGTCGATATGCCCGGTGTCGACGCCATCGAGAAAGCGGCGTTCCGGCGCGCCGCCCGGCGAACGCCAGAGCCGCGACAGCACGTCGTTATGTCCGTCAAAGACCGGAATTTTCGCTTGGATCGCCAATTCTGGATCGCCTTCTCAACCTGTTGTCCTGTGCGCGACTCATGGATAGTCGCGGACGGACCATAGACTTTGGATGCGGGCACCGCACCCCTTTTCCAAAGAGCGTCCTTAGTGCGTTCATCCGAACCACGCCCTCTAGCGCACGGCAGGCACGCCGGGCAAATGCAAACCGTGCATAGGCCCTGCCGGAATCGGAATTGGCAGCAAGGGCGGCCGTCATGCTTAGTCGGAAAATGCGCGCGGGAGCCGCCGCAAACGGAATGGAGAATGGACATGACGAAGCCGGCATCGCTGGATTGGCAAGCCGCCGAAGCAACCGCAAAGCGCCTGACCGCACAATGGACAGAAGATCAGCCGGGCGGCGCCGTCATTGGTTTCGACAGATCCGGAACCTGCTTTTCGCATGCGGGTGGCGTCGAGAGCCTCGCGACGTTTGCCCCATTCACGGTCGACAGCGTGGTGCGTTATGCCTCCCTCACCAAGCATGTCTTTTCGGCGATGGTGCTCGCTCACGATGATCTGATCGGCCTCGACGATCCGCTCGGCCAACACCTTCCGGAATTGCGTTCACCGCTTGCCGAAGTCACCGTCGGGCAGGCACTCGACATGAGTGGCGGGCTGCCGGATACCCGCGAATGCCTGTCGTTGCTCGGCCTCTCGGTCTATACGGAGACGAAGGCGGGACCGCTGCTCGATTACATTTCGCGCCTCGAACGGCTGAATTTCGATGCCGGCCGCGAAGTCTCCTATTCGAACACCGGCTACCGCCTCGTCGAAGCCGCGCTCGAGCGCAAGGGTTTCCGCTTCGACGACTTCGTTGAGCGCGAGATCGCGACGCCGCTTCGCGTCGCGCTGAAGGCGCCAGACGTCTGGAACGACCCGGTGAAGGGCCTCGTTCCCGGCTATTGGCATTCGGGGGAACGCTGGCAGCTTTCCGCCGCCGGTCTGCACATCTCCGCATCGGGCAGCCTGACGGGCAGCGCACGGGCGCTCGCCACCTGGCTCCACGCCCTGCTCGACGATGAAGGTCGCTTCGCCGGCCTTCTCGACAGGCTGCAGGCAACGCGCTTTCTCGCCGACGGACGGCCGACCGGCTACGGTCTGGGCTTGCGCAAGTCCTGGCTCGGCGCGCACGAATTCGTCGGCCACGGCGGCTCGCATCCCGGCTACAAGACCTATTTCCTGCTTGATCCTAAGACCGGCGCCGGCTTCGTTGTCGTTTCCAACCGCGAAGACACCAACGGCTACAAGATCGCGCTCGAAGGCATGGCGGCGCTCACCAGTCTCCCCCTGCCGGCTCCCGCGGCCGATCTCGGCGACGGTTTGTACGTAACGGAGACCGGTCCCTGGTGGATTGAGATCAAGGACAGCACCTGCACCTATCTCGATGCCGACGAGACACTTTATGACGACGGCGAGGGCTGGGTCTCGTCCCGCTCCGCCTCGGCGCCGATACGGCTTCGTCGCGATGGTCCTGCGCTTGTCGGCGAGGTCGGCCATGCCGCCAGGCGCTTCCTTCCCGCGGCGACGCATGAGCCGGTGCCGGCTTCGCTCTCCGGCGTCTGGCGCTCGGACGAAGGCGCGGAATTCACGATCGAGAACGGCGCGGTCTTGATGGGCGTCGGCCCGACCCGCCACGCCATGGCGCTGACTGCACTCGGCAATGGCCGCTTCCTGTTCACCCTGATCGACGGTCCCTGGGTCAAGCGCATCTGCCTGCATGTGCTTGCGCCCGATCATCTCGAGTTGGTGTCGAGCCGCGCCCGCATGATCGAATATCGTCGCCGTGCCTGATTTCTCTTGATGACGCGCGGGCGCTGCCGCAAAGGAGCCTGTCCCCCGGCGACCGGCTGAGCGGAATGGACTTCCGGAGTGCATGTCGTGGAAATCAAATGGCTTGAAGACTTTCTGGCGCTCGCCAGCACACTGAACTTCTCCAAGGCGGCAGACGAGCGTCACGTGACCCAGTCGGCTTTCAGCCGTCGCATCCGGCAATTGGAGGCCTGGCTGGGCGCGACGCTCGTCGACCGGGCGACCTATCCTTCACGCCTCACCGAAGCGGGCGCGAAATTCGTGCCGGTGGCGCAGGAAACACTGAAGCAGCTCTATCAGACGAAGCGCAACCTTCAGCAGGAGGAAGGCTCCGACGCCCGCACCATCAAGCTGACGGCGCTGCACACGCTTTCCTTCACCTTCTTTCCCGAGTGGATGAGCCGCGTCAACGCCAGGATCGGGCCGCTCTTCTCACGACTTCGCCCGGACTCCGGCAGCATGGAGGAAAACCTCAACTCGCTCGTCGACGGCGAGTGCGACTTCCTGCTCACCTATGCCCACACCCAGGTTCCACACCTGCTGGACCCGCGGGCCTTCGAGCATCGCGTGCTGGGCCACGAGCGCATCCTTCCCGTGTCGGCGGCGAGTAAAACGGGCACACCCTTGCACTCACTCGTAGACGCAGCGATACCCTTCCCGCATCTGAGCTACGAGAAATCGTCCTTCTTCGGCCAGCTTCTCGACGAGCTGATCGGCCCGGAGCTGCCCGCCTCCGAGCGGGTCCACGAAGGCAGCATGTCGGTCGGGCTGAAGGCCATGGCCGAGGCCGGCTGGGGCATCGCCTGGGTTCCCGAGAGCCTGATGACGGCCGAACTGGCGAAGGGCTCGCTGGTGCGCGCCGCCGATCCGCGCTGGGACGTCAGCGTCGAGATCCGCCTCTATCGCGCCAAGGACAACCGTCGCCCGATCGTCGGCCGGGTCTGGCAGAGCCTGGAGGCGCCGTCTGAGCGCCAGTCCAACCGCGCACGGACGACCTAGATCGCCGTCCGCCGCGCGTGCTCCAGATAGAGCTCGCGCAGACGCTTGACGATCGGCCCCGGTGCACCGGAGCCGACGGGCTTCCCGTCGATGCGGGTAATCGGCGCGACGAAATTCGAGGCGCTTGTCAGGCAGGCTTCGCGGGCGTTCAACGCCTCGTCGAGCGTGAAGGGTCGCTCTTCCAACGTCAGCCCCTGTTCGGTGGCCAGCGCCAGGGCGGCAAGCCGGGTGCAACCGGGCAAGGTTGCGTGGCTGTTGCCCCGTGTGATGATGCGGTTATCCTCGGTGACGATGTAGGCGGTGGAGGACGCGCCTTCGGTCACGAATCCGCCTTCGATCATCCAGGCTTCGTCGCAGCCTTCAGCCTTGGCGATGCGCTTGGCGATCACCTGCGGCAGCAGGCAGACGCTCTTGATGTCGCGGCGTTCCCAGCGCTGGTCCGGCACGGTCTTGACCGAAAGCCCCTTCTCCGCCGCAGCGCCGCTCACCAGCGTCTTCTCCTGGGTGAAGAGCACGAGGGTCGGCTTGATAGCCTCCGAGAACAGGAAATTCCGGTCTTCGACACCGCGGGTGAGCTGGAGATAGACGATGCCTTCGAGAACGTCGTTGTCTCGCACCAGGCGCTTTTCAATCGCCACGATCTCCTCGGTCGACACCGGCAGCGGCACGCCGATTTCGCGCGCCGAACGTTCCAGTCGGGCCATATGCGGCGCGCTGTCGACCAGCTTGCCGTCGAGCACGGCGGTCACTTCATAGATGCCATCGCCGAAGAGGAAGCCGCGATCGAAGATCGAGAGGCGCGCCTCGTTCTCCGGCAGAAACGCGCCGTTGAGATAGACTGTGCGAATGGGCGGCTGGGACATGTGGACTCCGTGAACGTTTCTTTGGGGGGGCAGACTGGATCGCTGCTTGCTCGCGATCCGTGGCGCAATTGTCAGTGTCCGCTCAGGGCGCGAAGCCTCTCGAGCGAGATTGGTTCGACCGTGCTTGGCTTGCCGCTCGCGGCGTTGAAGCCATGCATCGTGCGTGCCATGGTGAGCGAATTGAGGATCGCCTCCTCGCTCGCCTCGATCGCTGCCTCGAAGAGCGGCGACATCAGGTCGTTCGGAAGGTCCGGATAATGCGTGATCGCTGCCCGCCGCGCCTTTGTGCGGCGTACGGCAGGCGCCGTGGAGAAGCCAAGCGCATAGTCTCCGGAACCGTTGCTGAGCGCTGCCCCGGTGCGGGCAAGGCCGCCGAAGGCGCGCTCGGCGAGGCGCTTGAGATTGCGTGCGAAGAGCGGCGCGTCGGTCGCGATCACGATGACGATCGAGCCATCCCGGTCGTGCGCCGCCGGCGCGTCATAGGCACGGCCGCAAACGGTGAGCCGGCCGCCGTAATTCGTCTGAACCAGCACGCCGAGGGTGAAGACCTCGCCGGCGGTCTTGACGCGGCGCGAACTGGTGCCGATACCGCCCTTGAGGCCGAAAGCCACCGTGCCGGTTCCAGCGCCGACTGCACCCTCCTCCACAGCCCCGGTCCTGGCGGCCGCGAGGGCAGCACCGATCTCGTCAATCGTCGGGCGGCCGGCGCGGATGTCGTTGAGGCGGGAATCATTGGTCTCGCCGACAACCGCGTTCAGTGACACGACCTTCTCGTTGCCGGGTTGCGCCAGCGTCCAGCGGTTGATCGCCTCGATGGCGCGGCCGGTCGCCAGGGTGTTGGTGAGAACGATCGGCGTCTCCAATTCGCCAAGCTCTTCAATCTGAGTGGACCCGGTGAACTTGCCGAAACCGTTGAACACGGCGAGCGCTGCAGGCACCTTGTCCTGAAAGAGGTTGCCGCCATGCGGCAGGATGGCGGTCGCGCCAGTGCGAATGCGGTCCGCCTCGATCACGGTGGCATGGCCGACCGCGACGCCCTCGACATCGGTGATGGCATTATAGTGACCGGTCTCGTAGACTCCCGGCCGGAATCCGAGGTCCCGAAGTCGCAAGCATTTGATATCTGTCATTTTTCCCCGTCGCCTCCTGTCCGCCGACCCGATCGAGAAGCAGGCATTTCGTCGCAGGGGACCCTACCTTCGTCGGCGGTAAAACGGCATCTCAAAAATGGAATAGTTTTATGAGAAGCCTGCAACGCCGGCAATCACACCGTTTCGACACCCGCGAAAGACGAAGCCGATTTCCCTTATCGCCGCCAGGCAGGCGGCAGCCACTGATAGTCGAGTAAAACAAAGCAGTTGCAACCATAAGAGACAGTTCATAAGTTCGCCTCGTCTTTGGCAAGGAACGCCCCATCCATGACGAAGCCGCCTGATGCTAGCATCGGCAGAACTCAGGAAATGAGGTCCGCAGTGGCGCGGCTAAGTCTCGGCAGGACCCTATGCGCTGGTCGCCTTCATCTTTTCGCTGTGGACCGTCTACGGCAGCGAGCCCCTGGCCGGCCTTTGTTGCCTGCTGCTGTCCGTCTTCCTTTCGGTCGAAAGGAGGGCGCAGGCCGCAAGCTGACGCCAGAAGAATACCCCCGCCTGCACCAAGCACCGAACTACGGAGAGGATTGGACATGACCACGTTGAACAGGGGTCACCGCCGTCTCGGCATGAAAGCACTCGTTCTTGACGACGAGATCAGCGAAGAAAGTGCGGCTGGCCGGGCCGTGCGGTCGCTGATATCAGAACTCGAGCAGCGCCAGATCGAAGTGGTGACCGCAGAAAGCGCAGACGACGGCGTCGCCGTGATCCGGTCCGACCCGGCTCTCCAATGCGTACTGGTCGACTGGGACCTCGGACCGAAGGGGCACGAGCAATCCATCGGGGTCGTCGAGGCGCTGCGCAAGCGCAACGGCACCGTGCCGCTCTTCCTGCTCGCCGACCGCAGCGTCGCTTCGACCGTTCCGGCCGACATCATGGCCAAGGTCGACGACTTCGTCTGGATGCTCGAAGACACCATGGACTTCGTCGGCGGGCGCATCCAGGCGGCGATCGAGCGCTATCGCTCCACCGTGCTGCCGCCGATGTTCAAGGCGCTCGCCCAGTTCTCCCAAGTCCACGAATATTCCTGGCACACGCCCGGCCATACCGGCGGCACGGGTTTTCTGAAGTCGCCTCCCGGCCGCGCCTTCTTCGAATTCTTCGGCGAGCCGTTGCTGCGCTCGGACCTTTCGATCTCGGTCGGCGAACTTGGATCGCTGCTCGACCATTCCGGGCCGATCGGCGCCAGCGAAAAATATGCCGCGCGCGTCTTCGGCTCGCACCGCAGCTACCACGTCACCAACGGGTCCTCGACTTCCAACCGCGTCATCCTGATGGCGAGCGTCAGCCGCGACCAGATTGCGCTTTGCGACCGCAATTGCCACAAGTCTGCCGAACACGCGATGACAATGTCGGGCGCCGTGCCAACATATCTTGTGCCGACCAGAAACCACTACGGCATCATCGGCCCCATCCCGCCGGAGCACCTGACGGCTGCGGCGGTCAGAAAGGCGATCGATCAGAACCCGCTCGCGGCCGACCTCGCGGACCAGGAACCGAAACACGCGATCATCACCAACTCCACCTATGATGGCCTCTGCTACAACGTCACCAGGGTTGAGGAACTGCTCGGCGCCAGCGTCGACCGGCTGCATTTCGACGAAGCCTGGTACGGTTACGCCCGCTTCAACCCGATCTATCGCGACCGGCACGCAATGCACGGCGATCCGAAGGCACACACCGCGGACAAGCCGACCGTCTTCGCCACCCAGTCGACCCACAAGCTGCTCGCCGCGCTTTCGCAGGCGTCCTTCATCCACGTGCGCGACGGCCGCAAACCGATCCCGCATGGCATCTTCAACGAGACGTTCATGATGCACGCCTCGACCTCGCCGAACTACGCGATCATTGCATCGAACGACGTCTCGGCCGCCATGATGGACGGCCCCGGCGGCCCAGCGATCACCAGCGAATCGATCGAGGAAGCCGTCGCCTTCCGCCTGATGATGTCGCGGCTTGCCAACGATGCCGCCGAGCGCGGCGACTGGTTCTTCGATTGCTGGCAGCCGGACACGGTGCGCGACCCGAAGACCGGCCGCACCAGCCCCTTCCATGAAGCCTCGCCCGAAGCATTGGCGACGGACCCATCCTGCTGGGTGCTGAAGCCCGGAGCCGCGTGGCACGGCTTCGGCGAGATCGAGGACGGCTACTGCATGCTGGACCCGATCAAGGTCTCGGTCGTCACACCCGGGGTTGCGGCGGGCGGCGGACTGATGCCGGTCGGCATTCCGGCGAGCCTTGTCACCGCCTATCTCGCGGCATCGTGGTGGAAAAGACCACCGATTTCACCATCCTGTTCCTGTTTTCGCTGGGCATCACCAAGGGAAAGTGGGGATCGCTCGTCAGCGCGCTCTGCGACTTCAAGCGCGACTACGACGCCAATCTCACGCTCGAAGTGGCGATCCCGTCGCTGGTCGAGGACCATCCCGAACGCTACGCCGGCATGGGTCTCAAGGATCTGGCAAGATACGATGTTTACCGCGATGGACCAATTGAAGACCACGGCCTCGATGGCCACCGCCTTCTCTGTGCTGCCGCATCCGGATCTCAGCCCGGTGCGTGCCTATGAACGGCTGGTGCGCGGTGAAGTCGAACAGGTGCCCCTCGACCAGCTGGCCGGGCGCACGGTCGCGACCGGCGTCGTGCCCTACCCGCCGGGCATTCCGCTGTTAATGCCGGGCGAGAATGCCGGCGCGGCCGACGGCCCTGTCCTCGGCTACCTCAAGGCGCTGGAAGCCTACGACCTCCGGTTCCCGGGCTTCACCCATGACACGCACGGCGTGGAGGTCGAGGGCGGCTTCTATCGCGTCTACTGCTTGACCCGTTGAACCGGCCCCAGGAGCGACGAAAATGGCTGCTGTCGATACCGCTTCCAAAACCATATCTGCGGGCGTGGCGGACTCCGCCAAGATCGGCCTCGTTCCCGCGACCTTGATGGTCGCGGGCAACATGATGGGCTCTGGCGTCTTCATGCTGCCGGCGAACCTCGCCGCGGTCGGATCCATCGCCATCTTCGGATGGCTGATCACGATTGCCGGCGCCATCGCGCTGGCGCTGACCTTTGCGAAGCTGGCAGCGATCGATCCCGCCGCCGGCGGGCCCTATGCCTATACGCGCAAGGCCTTCGGCGACTACATGGGCTACCAGACCAACCTCATCTATTGGCTCGCCAACGTCGTCGGCAATGTCGGCCTTGCGGTCGCCGGCCTCGGCTACCTCACGGCCTTCTTCCCGATGCTGCGAGATCCGCTCGTCTCGGCGCTGGCGCAGGTGGCGCTCATCTGGTTCTTCACCTACGCCAACATCCTCGGTCCGAACGTCGTCGGACGGCTGCAGTCCTTCACGACCTCCTTCGCGCTCGTACCAATCCTCGGCATGGCGATCTTCGGCTGGTTCTGGTTCTCGCCGGCGACCTTCTCCGAGGGCTGGAACGTGTCCGGCAAGGACAGCTGGGCGGCGATCATGGCAACGCTCAACTTCACGCTCTGGGCCTTCATCGGGGTCGAGAGCGCGTCGGTCTCGGCGGGCGTCGTGCGCGATCCGCAGCGCAACGTGCCGATCGCCACCGTCGGCGGCGTCATCCTTGCGGCCGTTGCCTATATTCTCTCCTCGACCGTGATCATGGGCATGATCCCGAACAAGGAGCTGATCGCCTCCTCCGCGCCTTTTGCCGACGCCGCCCGGCTGGCGCTCGGCGATACCGCCGGTGCGGTTGTCGCGATCTGCGCCGCCCTCGGTTGCCTCGGCTCGCTTGCCGGCTGGACGCTGCTTGTCGGACAGACGGCAAAGGCTGCCGCCGACGACGGTCTCTTCGGCTCTATCTTCGCCAAGGTCAATTCCAAGGGTGTGCCTTCGGCGGGCCTCGCGATCGTCGCCGTCATCATGACGGTGCAGGTCTTCGCCACGATGTCGCCGACCGCCAGCGAGCAGTTCGGCAAGATCGCCTCAATCGCGGTGATCATGACGCTGCTGCCCTATATCTACTCGGCGATCTCGATCAAGGTGCTCGGCTACAAGAAGATGCCGGCGAGCACTTATAACTGGTACGTGGTCATCGGCCTGGCGGCGGCGATATACAGCCTGGTGGCGCTCATCGGCTCCGACGGCGAGCAGACGCGCTGGTCGCTGATCTTCGTCATCTCGACGATCGTGTTCTACTCGGCCGCAATCACCCGCAAGCGCGAGATCGACGAGAAACACATCGATCCCGGCGGCCACGCACCGACCTGGATCCGCTACGTCACGGTCACCGTAACGATCGCCGCCCTCGTCGCTCTGTTCTGGGTTTCGGTCGGCCGCCATCGCGCCGAGACCTTGCGCACCCGCTCGCCGGTACCGCCGGCCGCAAGCACCGCCCAGCCCGCCGCCGGATCACCCGCGGCCGCGTTGCCCGCCGAAAGCCAACCGACGCAATAGCCCGGACAAACGGGGCGGTGGAACCGTCCGCCGCCCTCCTCGACGGCCCGGGATCATGGCGTCCGGGCCGTCCTCACCGCCGAGTTTGAGACGACGCCGCTGCCGCCGGTTCACGAAACGGTCTGCTCCGGAGCCGAAGCCAGGTTTCGCGAATGACTTGGCGGCGCGCCCATGATCTTGCGGAAGGCGCGGCTGAAGGAAGCTTCGGAATCGTAGCCGAGCCGGTTCGCCACATGGGCGACGCGTTTTCCTTCGCGCAGCCATTGATGCGCCTGATGCATACGCATGCGCGCTACATAGCGGGCCGGCGTCTCGCCGACCGTATCGGCAAAGCGCTGGGCAAAGCCCGAGCGCGACGCGCCCATGAGCTTGGCGAGCTCGGGCACAGTCCAGTCCTTCGTGGGATCGAGATGGATCGCGGCGAGAACGCGGCCGACCTCCGGATGGCGGACGGCTGCAAGCCAGCCCGTCGCCGTGCCGCATCCATGCTCCACCCAGGCGCGGATGATCGTCGCGGTCAGGACGTCGGCAAGTCGCGCCAGGATGCCGCCCGAGCCGACGCGCTGCATCGCCGCCTCGCGCGTCATGGTATCGAGCAGCGACGGGATAGACGGCTCGCTGGATGCGAGATCGCTGGTGCGCATGACCGAGGGCATCAGTTGCAGCAAGGGGTGCAGGCGATCGACGTTAAACTGCATCACCGCGAAGAACAAAAGGTTCTGGCTGTCCGAATTGGGGCATTGCACATCGACGATGCCGTCGCAGAGCTGCCGCTTCGGCAGGTCACGGATCGAAATCGTCGGCAGGCCGGGTTCGCTGGCAAGCACATGCGCATCGCCGCGCGGCAAGAGCACGGCATCCCCCGGCGCAAGCTCCATCCAATCGCCGTCCGGCGTCTGAAGATGAGCGGAACCGGACGCCAGAAAATGAAATCGCGCCGGTTCCTGCGCGGGATAGGAGGTTGCCCATGGCGCACAGGGCTGACAACGCCCATATTCCACGCCGTCGAGCCTCAGTCCGCGCAGGATGTCAGTGAGCGCATCAGTCATTGGCCACTCCAACTTTGGACAAATGGCATAGTGTTTTGGATTTTCTAGCATAGAAACTCCAAATCGCCATGGATATTTTCATCCCAACTGCAATGGAGATGAAAATCATGGATGGCATCGTCGCAAGCCCTGCAGGCGAGGCGTATGAACGGAAGAAGCCACTATGGGCGGCCGTCGTTTCGCTTTCGCTCGGGGTTTTTGGCCTGGTAACGGCGGAATTTCTGCCGGCAAGCCTTCTCACGCCCATGTCCGCCGATCTCGGCGTAACCGTCGGTGCGGCCGGCCAATCGGTGACCACGACCGCCGTCGTCGCGGCCATTGCCGGTCCGGCGATCGTCGTCTACACCGGGCGCTTCGACCGGCGGAATGTCCTTCTTACACTGACCGCGCTTCTCGTCATATCGAGCCTGATTGCCGGCTTTGCCTCCAGCCTGCCGATGCTGCTTGCCGCACGGTTCCTGCTCGGCATCGCGCTTGGCGGTTTCTGGGCCCTGTCACTGGCGCTCGCCATGCGGCTCGTTCCGGGCAGGCTGATGCCGCGGGCGATGGCGATCATCATGTCGGGCGTGTCGATCGCGACGGTCTGCGCCGCCCCCATCGGCGCCTGGATCGGCGCGACGCTCGGCTGGCGCTATGCCTTCCTGCTCGCCGCCGCCGTCGGCATCGTCGCCTTCATCGTCCAGGCCCTGACGGTCCCGCGGCTTCCGCCGGTCGGATCAACCGGCCTGAATACGATCCTCAACGTGCTGAAGCGCCCGGCCATCCGGCTCGGCCTCGCAACCATCCTGCTCGTCGTCACGGGTCACTTTGCCGGCTTCACCTATGTTCGCCCGTTCCTCGAGCAGGTGCCGCAGTTCGGCGTCGAGGCGATCACCGCGATCCTGCTCGCCTTCGGTATCGGTGGCTTCTTCGGCAACATTGCCGGCGGTTTCCTCGCCGAGCGCAGCACGCGCCTGTCTATGATGTCGGCTGCAGCCGGTGTCGCCGTCACGACCCTGACGCTGGCGCTTGCCGGCGCGCTGCCGGCCCTTGCCATCCTAGCCACCGCCGCCTGGGGCTTCGCCTTCGGCGCGCTGCCCGTCAGCGTCCAGTCGTTCTTGAGTCGCGCCGCCGGTGACGAAGCCGAAGGTGCCGGTGCGGCAACGCTCACGACCTTCCAGATCGCCATTTCCACCGGCGCAATCCTCGGTGGCCTTCTCGTTGAATTGCAGGGTCCGACTGGCGTCTTCCTCTTCGCCGCGGTCGCGGCGATGCTCGGCACATCGCTGGTCTCCGTCTACCGCGAGCGGGCGCTGCAAGCCGCAGAGTAACGCTGTCCGCCACGGTTTGGTGCGAGTGGCAACGCGCACCTGTGCCTGCCGGGCCTCACGGGGGTCCGGCAGACGAAGCGCGCGTCATTGGCGCCCTCCTTTGCTGGACGACATGGAAGACAGGCTTCCCACATCGAAGCGCGACGTGATCAACTCGGTGGCGGACGCAGGCGTCTCTTCTCCCAAGTTGCCTTCGGCACGATGTTGCCAATGGCGATGCTGAACGATACCAGTTCCGTTGCGTCCTCATTAACGAGGCACTTGAAGTCGACATCATACCAGTTCGACTTGTTGTGGTAGGCGCCACCGCTCGCCTCCATTCGGTTATCGAAGATGAAGCCGCCCCTCGGACCAAAGGGAACGAAACCTTCCGGCGGGGTATTCGGTCGCTGATTGCGGATCTGCTCCAGCGCCTCGGCCGTGCAAATCTGGCGGATGCGTACTTTGACGGGCAACTTGAGAAGTGCCTGCTTGAACCGCGGGTCAGCGATTGCCTTCTCCGAATATAGTACCTTCGCCTCCACCAATTTGCTCGGCACCGGCTTGAGCTCAACTTTTGCAGCCGCATCTGCCGGCTTCGTCTTCGGCTTTTCTTCCGGTTGCTTTTCCGCTTGCTGCTTGGCCTCGGCTGCCTTCGTATCCTTCGGCTCGGGCTTCACCTCGGCCACCGTCGCCATTGGCTTTGCGTCCGATTTTGCCGTGGCATTGTCTGGCGATTTCGCTGGGGCGGCCAGCGTCGGCAAGGGCTTTTGCTCCTTTACCGGAGTCTCATCCTTCTTGAGTGGCACCTTTGCAGGCTCATCTACGGCTTTCGCCGATTGGCTGGCAGCCTTCACCTGCTCCGACGCGTCGGGCTTCTTTTCAGCCGTTTGCGCGGCCGGCGGAAGCTCGGCCTCCTTGTTGTCCTGCTTGGTCTTGGCCATGGCCGAGGCGAAGGATTGCGGCAGTTGCTGCGCGGGCTTCGGCTGTGGCTTTGGTTGAGGCTGCGGTTTGGGTTGCGGCTTGGGCTTCGGTTGCGGTTTCGGCTGTTCGGCCTTCTTCTGCTCAGCCTTCTTCTCTTCCTTTGCCTGGGGAGGAGGAACGAGCTCGACGTTGACGGTCTGCTCCTTCGGAGGCTTCGGCAGTTCGAGCGGCAGGTCGAACAACAGCAAAAAGGCGACGATGAGATGCAGGGCCACCGATGTCGGCGCGCCCCATCCTACCCGTTCCCACCATTTCTTCGCAAAGAGCCGCATTGCCAACGAAATAAACCATTCGACCGGCGGAACCTATGAACTTCCGCCGATCTCAACAAGAGGCACAGTTCTGAGACCCGGCAGCCCGGACGCGCAGCTCCCGGCCGATCGGACCACGCAGTCGCCGCCACGCGGGAGCGTGGTCTCGCCTAACGCAAGCGGGCGACGACGCAATATGGCCGCCCTGCTTCGGCCCGACCTCCCACTTGTCAAAAAAGTCCCCGATAAAAACGGGACAGCGAAATCTGTTTCGGGCCGCGCGCCGATTTTGCACAAAAATTTCTATTATATAAATTCTATATATTTAATCATTACGGCACGCATCGGGCGCTTCCGCCGGGCATGCGCAGCGACATTCCTTTCTGGCTTTGGGGGCCTTCATGCAGCAACATTTCACTCACCGAAAACTTTTCACCAAAGCCTTTGCCGCAACGACAGCGCTGGCGGCTGGCCTGATCGCCACGTCAGCGCTTGCCGGCGAAACGCTCGACAAAATCAAGGCACGCGGCGTGATCAAAGTTGGCGTCGGCACCACGCCGGGCTTCTTCTCGCCCGATAGCAGTGGCCGCTGGCAGGGCTTCTTCGTCGATTTCGGCCGCGCCATCGCCATCACCGTTTTCAACGACGCCGAGAAGGTCGAGTTCACCAACTCCTCGCCGCAGCAGCGCCTGCCGGCACTGCAATCCGGCGAGTTCGATATCCTGCTTTCCGGCGTCACTCAGACGGTGAGCCGCGCCTTCAAGCTCGGCTTCCACTTCGGTCCCGTCGTCTTCTATGACGGCCAGGGCCTGCTGGTGCGCAAAGACCTCGGCGTCGCCAAGGGCGAGGAACTGGATGGCGCGACGATCGGCGTCCAGAGTGGCACGACCGGCGAACTCAACATCGCCGACTTCTTCCGCAAGACCGGCAAGGCCTTCACGCCTGTCACGATCGAGGAGACCGGCGAATTCCTGAAGGCGCTCGATTCCGGCCGCGTCGATGCTCTGACCCAGGATGCGACCGACCTTGCCGCCAAGCGCACCCAGCTTTCCAAGCCCGACGACTACGTGCTTCTGCCGGAGCGCCTGTCGAAGGAGCCCTTGGCACCGGCGATCCGCGCCGGCGACGACCAGTGGCTCGAAATCGTCAACTGGACGGTCTACGCCACGATCCAGGCGGAAGAATTCGGCATCACCAAGGACAATGTCGACACGTTCCTGAAGAGCGAAGATCCGGCAATCAAGCGCTTCCTCGGCGTCGACCCGTCGCTCGGAGAAGCCATCGGCCTCGACCCGAAGTTTGCCTATAACATCGTCAAGACGGTCGGCAACTACGGCGAAATCTTCGAACGCAATGTCGGCAAGGGCACGGCTCTCAACTTCGAGCGTGGCTACAATCAGCCCTGGACCTCGGGCGGCCTGCTCTATTCGCCGCCGTTCCGTTGAGCCGGGTCTTTCCCATGACACGCTTCCTCCAACCGGGCCCTTCGGGGCCCGGACCCGTCTTACGCCTGCGCACCTGGATCGGGCCCCTGCCGCTGCAGCAGAGCCTGCTCTTCGTCGGCGTGCTCCTGCTCTTCGCGGTTTTGGGGCAGAACACTGCCGACAGCATGCACCGCATGGGCCTCACGCCGGGTTTCGCCTTTCTCTCCCATCAGGCGAACTTCGAGATCGGTGAAAGCGTGCTTTCCTATTCCGCCGGCGACAGTTATGCCCGGGCGCTTGCGGCCGGCGTCGCCAACACGGTCAAGGTCGCGGTTGCCGGCTGCCTGCTTGCAACCGTGCTCGGCGTCGCGCTCGGCATCGCGCGGCTCTCGGGCAATTTGCTGCTTGCCAGCTTCGTCCATGGCTACGTCGAGTTTCTGCGCAATACCCCGCTGTTGCTGCAGCTCTTCCTGTGGAGCGCGATCATTCACGCGCTGCCGCCGCCGCGCGGCGCCTATACCTTCCTGGGCAGCGTCTATCTCAGCAATCGCGGCATTTACCTACCCTCGCTCTCGATCGAGGGGGTACCGACCATCGTCTGGCTTTCGACGGTCGTACTGGCTGTTCTCGCCGCGGTCCTTCTCTGCCGTCAACTTTTCGCAGGCTCAGCCTTCTATCTTCCGAAATCTGCCGGTGTCGCGCTCGCCGTCCTTGCCCTCTGCTACCTCGCACTCACCTCCCTTGGCTTCGCGGCCTCTGTCGAAATCCCCGCCAAGGGCGGCTTCAACATTCGCGGCGGCCTGTCGCTGACGCCGGAATTCGCGGCATTGCTCGTCGGCCTGGTCGTCAATGCCTCGGCGTCGATTTCGGAGATCGTGCGCAGCGGCATCCAGTCGGTGAAATCGGGCCAATGGGAGGCAGCCCGAGCCCTCGGACTGCGGCCCGCGCAAATCCTGCGTCTTGTGGTGCTGCCGCAAGCCCTTCGGGTCATCGCGCCGCTGATGATCTCGAGCTTCCTGGATCTCACGAAGAACTCGAGCCTCGCGGTCGCGATCGGTTACCCCGACCTCGTCAGCGTCGCCAATACGACGGCCAACACGACCGGACAGGCACTGGAAGCGATCATCATCATCGGCGCCGTCTACCTGACGATCAGCCTGTCGGTATCGTCCGTCATGAACGTCTACAACCGGCGCGTGGTTCTGCGCGGAGAAGGAAAGCGATGAGCCAGATCGAACTTGCGTCCCCCGTCGCGCCCGATTGGCACCGCTGGCGCCAAGGGCTTTTCAACGGCTGGGGGAACGGCCTCGTTACGCTTGGAACACTTGCGACGATCCTCTGGCTCGCGCTTCCCCTTTTCCGCTGGGCGGTCATCGATGCCGTCTGGTTCGGCACGTCGGCCGATTGTGCTGAGGAAACCGCCGGCGCCTGTTGGGCCTTTGTCGGCGCAAAGCTTCGCTTCATGCTTTTTGCCTTCTTCCCACCGCCGCTGCAGTGGCGCCCGGCATTGGTCGTTGCCTTCATCCTGACGCTGCTCGCGGTCTCCGCCCTTCCCCGCTTCTGGAGCTTTCGCCTCGTGCCGGTCTGGCTGCTGGCTCTTCTCGGCAGCTGGCTGATAATGGCGGGCACCGGTGCCATGGAACCGGTCTCGACCAATCACTGGGGCGGGCTGCCGATCACGCTCACCGTGTCGATCGCCGGCCTCGCCTTTGCCTTCCCGATCGCGCTGCTGCTGGCGCTTGCCCGCCAGTCCGACATGGGCATCCTGCGATGCCTGGCGATTGCCTTCATCGAAGTGCTGCGCGGCGTGCCGATGATCGCCATCCTCTATGTGGCGATGCTGATCGTGCCGATGGCGCTGCCGAGCGGGGCCACCATCGACAAGCTGCTGCGCGCGCAGATCGGCGTCACCCTGTTCTTTTCTGCCTATCTCGCCGAAGTCATTCGCGCCGGTCTCCAGGTCGTTCCCGTCGGTCAGCGGGAGGCGGCCCTGTCACTTGGCTTGAGCAGAATTCAATTGCTGCGCCTCGTGGTCCTGCCGCAGGCGCTTCGCGCCGTCATCCCGGCTATCGTCAACCTCGCAATCGGCATCGTGCTCAACACCTCGCTGCTTGCGGTCATTGGCATCTATGATCTGCTGAACGCCGCCAAGACCTCGGCAACCGACCCTGGCTGGCTCGGCTTCTACAGCGAGGCCTACATCTTCGCCGCGGCGGTCTATTTCGTCATCTGCTTCACCGGTTCGCGCTACAGCCTGTGGCTCGAGAGGAAGCTCAATGGTGCCAATCGCCGCTGAGTGCACGTCAGGCGGGGTTGCGCGACGGCCGTTGCCGGGCCAAGAGTGCCGGGAGTGGAATCGATGACCGGGCAGGCGGATGGGGAAGAAGCAGATCGCCGTTATCGGCGGTGGGCCAAGCGGGCTGATGGCCGCCGAGGTGCTGGCTGAACGCGACCACGCGGTCACTGTCTACGACGCCATGCCGACGGTCGCGCGGAAGTTCCTGCTTGCCGGCAAGTCGGGCCTGAACATCACCCATTCCGAACCCTATGCCGTCTTTGCCGAGCGCTTCGGCAACGCTTCGCCGCGGCTGCGCGCGGCCCTTGATGCGTTTACGCCCGACGATGTCAGGCAATGGGCCGCCGCTCTCGGAACGAAGACCTTCGTCGGTTCGTCGGGCCGTGTCTTTCCTGAGGTCATGAAGGCGTCGCCGCTGCTGCGCGCCTGGCTGAAGTCGCTGGAAGGCCGCGGAGTCCGGATCCTGACCCGGCACCGCTGGACGGGCGTGGAGGGCAGCGAACTCGTCTTCGACACGCCCGATGGCAAGAAGCTCGCCAGCGCCGACGCGACGCTACTCGCGCTCGGCGGCGCCAGCTATCCACGCCTCGGATCTGACGCCGTCTGGGTCCCCCAATTGGGCGAGAGGGGCGTGGCTGTCGCCAGCTTCCAGCCTGCCAACTGCGGCTTCGACGTCGATTGGAGCGAAACCTTCCGCGACCGTTTTGCCGGCGCAGCGCTCAAGGGCGTCACCGCCACATCCCCGGCAGGGACCGTTCCCGGTGAGTTCGTGGTGTCCAGCAGCGGCATCGAGGGCAGCTTGGTCTACGCCCATGCAGCCCCGCTCAGAGACCGCCTCGTGGGCGGTGAAAAGGCCGATCTGGTGGTCGATCTCGCTCCCGGACGAACCGCCGAGCGACTGGCGAAGGATCTCGGCCGCTTTGACAGCAAGACGAGCTTCGCCAACCGCCTGCGCAAGGGAGCCGGGTTCGAAGGCGTGAAGGCAGCGCTGCTGCGCGAACTTGCGCCCGAAGCCGCCCGGATGAGCCCACCGGATCTCGCTGCCTTGATCAAGGCGCTGCCGATACCGCTGCGACGCCCGCGGCCGATCGCCGAAGCCATCTCTTCGGCAGGCGGAGTTCAGTGGGATTCGATCGACGACAGCTACATGCTGAAAGCCCTGCCCGGCACGTTTGTCGCTGGCGAGATGATCGACTGGGAAGCGCCGACCGGCGGCTATCTGTTGACCGCCTGTTTCGCCACCGGCCGTGCGGCTGCGCGCGGCATCGTTCGCTGGCTTGCTCAGTAGATACGAAATCCGCCGCGCCCACATCAGGCGCGGCGAACAGTTTGGCAGACGACATTCCTTACTGGTCGTTCAGCACCAGCCCCTTGGTCAGTTCCAGCGCCTGGCGCTCGAAGAGACCGCGGTAGATTCCGCCGTCAAGACGGATCAGCGCGTCGTGCGTGCCCTCCTCCGCGATCCGGCCGTGATCGAAGACCAGCAGCCGGTCGAGCGCCCGCACGGTCGACAGGCGATGCGCGATCACCAGCGTCGTACGCCCGAGCATCAGCCGTTCCATTGCCTGCTGGATCAGCACTTCCGATTCCGAATCGAGGCTCGAGGTTGCCTCATCGAGAATAAGGATCGGTGCATCCGCCAGGAACGCGCGCGCAATGGCGATGCGCTGGCGCTCACCGCCCGAGAGCTTGACACCGCGTTCGCCCACCAGCGTGCCGTAGCCTTTCGGCAGGGCCGTGACGAAGTCGTGGGCGCTGGCAAGCTTCGCTGCCTTCTCGATCTCGCTCTGCGTGGCGCTCGGCCGCGCATAGGCGATGTTTTCTGCAAGCGAGCGATGGAACAGGATCGGCTCCTGCTGGACGATCGCGATCTGCTGGCGCAGCGACGTCTGCGCCACCGAGGCGATGTCCTGGCCGTCGATCCGGATCTGCCCGGACTTCAGATCGTGCAGACGCTGGATCAGCTTGACGAAGGTCGTCTTGCCCGAGCCGGAATGCCCGACGAGGCCGACACGTTCGCCCTCCCGGATCGTCACCGAGAACCGGTCGTAGAGCGGCTTGCGGTGCGCACCGTAATGGAACGTCACGTCCCTGAACTCGATGCGACCGTCGGTGATCCGGATCGGCTTGGCATCGGCCCTATCCTCGATACCGAGCGGCTGGCCATGGATGTCGACGAGCTCTTCCATGTCGTTGATCGAGCGCTGCAGGTTGCGGATATGCTGCCCGACTTCACGCAGGTAACCCTGCAGGATGAAGAACGAGGTGAGCACGAAGGTGATGTCACCCGCCGTTGCCTGCCCGCGCGCCCACAAAAGCAAGGCGAAGCCGATCACGGCCGCGCGCAGGACGAGCAGCATCGCCCCCTGTGTCGTGCCGTTGGTCGTGCCTCTAATCCACGTGCGGCGCGTGCGGTCCCGCCACTTGGCAAGAACCTTGGCAAGGCGTGCATCCTCGCGCCCCTCGGCGCCGGAGCCCTTGACGACGATGTTGCAGCTCACCGCGTCGGCGAGTGCGCCGCCGAGCTTCGTGTCCCACCGGTTGGCGAGGCTTGCCATCGGCGCGACATAACCGAGCGAAAGCGCGATCGTCATCAGGATGAAGACGATCGAGCCGATACCGATGATGACACCCATCATCGGCCAGTAGAACGACATCAGCACCGTCGAACCGACCAGCATCACGACGGACGGGAACAGCGCGACCAGCAATGTGTCGTTCAGAAGGTCGAGCGCCCACATGCCGCGCGTCACCTTGCGCACCGTCGAGCCGGCGAAGCTGTTGGCGTGCCAATCGGTCGAGAAGCGCTGGATGCGGTAGAACGCCGCCGAGGCGATGTCCGCCATCATCTTGAGCGTCAGATCCGTGACGCCCAGGAAGGTGAGGTGACGCAACAGGATCGCGCCGAGCGAGAGCGCCATCAGCATCCAGAATGCCGCGATCGCCGCGGTCCAGGCGAGCTCATCCGTTGCCGCGCCGGAAACGACGGCATCAACGAGCCGGCCCGAATAGAGCGGCGTCAGGACATCGGCGAGCGTCGACAGAAGGACCATGCCGAGGATGGCGCTGATCCTGATCGGCTGCGCCTTCCAGTGAGACCAAGTGAAACCAAGAACGCTGCGGAACGCACCGCCGCGCAAGGCGAAACGAGTAAAAGCCATAATATTTGCCCGATGCGCGACGCATCGGCCTCAAAAAGATTCAGAATGGATTATGCCGTTAAAAAGGAACCCAGCTTCCGATGCGGCATCATTGGCTTGGCAATATTCTCTGGAAGAGAACGGCCAAAATCAGCGAAACGACTTCTGACCCGGAATAGACGGAAAGACGAAGGCGCCCTTCTGCGTCCAGTTCAGAACTGTACGCCGCCCCGTAGGGAGAAAGAAAAAGCTGGCATCTTTTGAAACCTCCCTGATTGGTTGCCGGATGACGAGCTATAAGCGAATCGCGTGCAACCGCCAAGTGCGGAAATCTTGCCATGACGCCAATCGTCGCGGCTGCGTCCCGTATGCAACAGTCGCAGAAACAGCCGACGGCGTGGCTTCTGCCCGCGACCTTTCTACCAGCGGACGAGCCAGCGGGCGCCAAGGGTCCCGAGCAGGGTGAGGCCAAGGACGGCAATCGTGTACCAGGTCGCGACGAAGAGCGGTGAATCATCGGGGCAGTGCGCCGCATAAAACGTGGCGGCGATGCCGCCGGCGGCAAGCCCCGCCAGTGCACCGGATAGCGCCGGACGCGATGGAGCGCCGTAGCGCAGCGCCAGCAGGAAGAGACCCAGTGGCGCCAACCCGATCAGCGGAATGAAGGTCAGGCAAAGCCGGCTGTTGGTGCCGATAAGCCGCGTCGCCCAGGCGTCCTGCGGCACCGCGAGAAGCTCCAGCACGACGCCGCCGACGACCAGCGCTGGCGCGATTGCGAGATAGGGCAGCAGCTTGCGCAAATCCGCTTCGGGCCAGGCCGCGACGCGCATGGCGACGAAGGCGGCGGCGGCCAGCGCGATGGTCACGACGAACTTGAAGAGGAAGCGCACCGTCTCCGCGACGATGGCGATGTCCGGCCGCGGTCCGAGGAGGACCGAAAACACGAGCCCGGCGAGAACCAGCGCGCCGGCACAAGTGGCGAACCAGACGGCATTCATCGAGAATCCGGGCCGCCTTGTATCCGCGGCAAGAGCCTTGATCAGGTCGTTCGTATCCATGTTCAGTCTCGTCCAAATCGACGGGCGATTGCGGCAAGGCCGCGATGAAGCGCCACGCGAACCGCCGTCTCATTCATATCCAGTCTCTTCGCCGTCTCGGCCACCGAACAGCCTTCGATCGAGATCGCATTGACGACCGAACGCTGCCCCGGTGCGAGGCCCTCGAGCGCCCGGCCGATCTCCCAATCGCGGGCCTTTTCGGTTTCGGCGCTCGCAAGCGTCTCTTCAAACTCCTCGATGCCAACCGTCGGGCGGCGGGCCTGTCGTCGGACGGCATCGACGAATTTGTGCCTGGCGATCGCGTGAAGCCAGGGGATAACAGGGGCATCGTTTCGCCAGGTGTGGCGCTTGACGTGCACCGCCAGCAAAGCCTCCTGCACGATGTCTTCGGCATCAATGCCGCCGCCAACGGCCCACCGCCGCGCCCAACTGCGGATCAGGACCGCGGCGTCACGCAGGAAGTCAGCATAGGCCTTTTCGTCTCCGGCCACAGACCCGCGAAGAAGTCCTGCCAGATGCTCGTCGTCCGCGCCGCTCAACCGCGCCTTTCCTTCTCATTCGCCGAACCCGGGCGTTCGTTACACCTTCATCCCAAAAATCGCAGCGGCTGTTAGCCTGCCGTCATGATCTAGACCGCTCGCGAAGACATCACGAAAGCGTGTTGCCAAGGTTATGTAACGCCACCCGTCTCCGCGACGAAAGACCCGATGTGCGCCTGAGAAAGGACGCACGGGAACAGTTCAACACGGAGAAAGAATGATGTCCATGAAGTCCACGATCAGCAGCGCAATGCTGGCAAGCGCGGTGGCTGCCGCCCTGTCGTCGCTTGCGACCGCAGCACCGCTCACCGAGGCGCAAGTCAAGGCGGCTATGGATGCGGGCAAGGAAAAGTGCTTCGGCGTCGCGCTCAAGGGCCAGAACGATTGCGCCGCAGGACCGGGCACAACGTGCCAGGCCACTTCGACAGTCGACTATCAGGGCAACTCCTGGAAGTTCGTCGATGGCGGGACGTGCGCCACGATGCAGCTTCCGGACGGACGCAAGGGCTCGCCGGACCCGCTGACGCGCGACCTCCCGTCCTGAGCCGATCCGATGCGGGCGGGAAGAGCGAACGCCTTTCCGCCCGGACACGGCAACAGCGGTCGCGCAATGCGGCGCGACCGAACGCGGAAAACCAGCAACAGGATTGGCAATGAGCACTTTAGCAGCAACGCCCGATCGGCTCGCTTCGGCAAGCCAGCGGTTTCCCACGCATGAGATCGATGGCCTGGCAGGCACCAGCTTCAAGCACCAGCATCTGCAGGCGATCCTTGCGGATAACGCCTCCGGCGGCTTCTTCGAAGTCCACGCGGAAAACTACATGGGCGCCGGCGGTCCGCCGCATGCGGCGCTGGCCCGGATCCGCGAAGACTTTCCCGTTTCGCTGCACGGCGTCTGCATGTCGATCGGCGGGCCGCAGCCGCTCGACAAGGCGCATCTGGGGCGGTTCAGGGACCTGGTCCGACGCTACGAACCGGCGCTCGTCTCCGAGCATCTCGCCTGGTCGACTCATGAAACCACCTACTACAACGACCTCTTGCCGCTGCCCTACACCGAAGCCACGGTAACGCGCGTTGCCGCGCATATCGACGAGGTCCAGCAGGCGATCGGCCGGCCGTTGCTGCTCGAGAACCCTTCGACCTACGTCACTTTCCGGGAATCGACGATGAGCGAAACGGCGTTCATCCGCGAACTGGTGAAACGCACCGGCTGCGGATTGCTGCTCGACATCAACAACGTATTCGTTTCCGCCACCAACCAGAATTATTCCGCGCTCGACTATCTGAGCGACTTTCCGTTGGACCATGTCGGCGAAATCCATCTTGCCGGGCATGCTAAGCAGCAGGATGACGAGGGCGAGTTGTTGCTGATCGACAGCCACGACGGACCGGTCAGCGATGCCGTCTGGAAGCTCTTCGACATCGTCATCGGCCGTAGCGGCCCGATCCCGACGCTGATCGAATGGGATAGCGCCATTCCCGACTGGCCGGTGCTGAAGCGCGAGGCGGCGGCCGCGCAACTGATCCTCGACCGTCATTCCGAGGCAGCTTCGCGGGAGAAGAGCCGTGCAAGCGCCTAGCAAAAAGCCCGCTGTGCCGCTCGAAGGGAGCGAGAACTACGCTGCCGAATTCGTGCCGCCGCTTCTCGATCCGGAACGTGAAACGCCCGCGCTCGTTTCCGGCCCCGACGGCAAGGCCGCCATGAAGCGCTTCAACGTCTACCGCAACAATGTCACCGTCAGCCTGATCGAGGCGTTGGCGGCGACGTTCCCGGCAACGGCGCGCATTACCGGCGAAGCCTTCTTTCGCGCCATGGCCCGTTTTCATGTGCGGGAGACAGCCCCGACTTCGCCGCTGCTCTTCGAGTACGGCCGGGATTTTCCGGATTTCATCGCACGCTACGACCATGCACGGTCGATGCCCTGGCTGGCCGATGTGGCGCGGATCGAACGTGCCTGGCTCGATGCCTATCACGCTGCCGATGCGCCAGCTTTGACGCCCGAGACACTCGCCTCCGTCCCGCCTGACCGGCTCGGCGACGTCGTTTTCGAGGCCCATCCGGCAACCAGACTTGTCCGTTCCGATTATCCAGCCGTGACGATTTTTGCTGCCAATCGGGCGAGTGATCCGGTCGGCCGGATCCAGACCTCGGCGCCGGAAAGCGCGCTGATCACCCGCCCCGACTTGGAGGTGGCTGTCCGCCACCTGACACCGGGAGCCGACATTCTGCTCGACCGGCTGCTCTCAGGCGTTCCGCTCGCCGCAGCGGCAACGGAGGCAGCAAGCCATTGCCCCACACTCGACCTCGCCACCGTCATCGCAACGGCGCTCGACGCCGGCGCCTTCGCCGCCCTTCATCAAGGAGGATGAAAACATGATGTCCGCATCCAGTTCACCGAACGACATCAACCGGGCAGACCTGTCGCACTGGGTCCGGCGCGCCAACCAGGTGGTGAGCATGCTTGCCCCACTTTGGCTTGCCCAGCTCGTTCTGCGCTTCGGCCTCGCAGTTCCGTTTTTCCGCTCAGGCATGAGCAAGTGGGACGGCTTCCTGCAGTTGAACGACGTCGCCGTGCTGCTGTTCAGCTCGGAGTTTCAGTTGCATCTTCCCGGCGGTCCCTACCCCTATCCTGCCCCAGCCGCCATGGCGTTTGCTGCCGGCTCGGCCGAGATCATGCTGCCCATCCTGCTGGTGTTCGGTCTGGCAACCCGCCTTGCCGCGCTCGGCCTCCTGATCATGACGGCAGTCGTTCAGCTGACCGTGCCGGATGGCTGGCCGATCCACATCACCTGGGCTGCGATGGCACTTGGCCTCATGGCCTCCGGGCCCGGCAAGTTCTCGCTCGACCATATGCTCTGCGCGTGGCGCGGCGGCCCCCGCAAAGGCTGAGACCAACCGCGGTGCCTGGGGTCAGCACCTGGCGTCGGAGCAGCGGCATAGGATGCAATCAGCGGCGTGCGAACCCTTGCACGCCGCTGTTGCGCCTTCCGGATACAAAAAATCTATTATGGACAACTTAGTCTACGAATGGTTTAACGGCCACCGATCGAGAAAGGGAAGGCCGTGAACCCGGAACTCCGCCCGCATATCCTAGTCTGCGACGCGATTGCATTGCTGTTCCAGCCCTATGCCGAAGTCGTGTTGCACGACCTCGCAACCGAAACCGTCGTCCATATCTCCGGAAATTTCTCGAAGCGGGAAATCGGCGAACCCTCGCTGCTCAGCGAGATCGGCTTCAAGGAAGCGGACGGGATCATCGGTCCCTACGAGAAGGTCAACTGGGACGGCCGCCCGATCAAGGCGATCAGCGCCGTGCTGCGCGACAGGATGGGCAAAGCAATCGGCGTGCTCTGCATCAACGCCGACGTCTCGGACTTTCACGCCGCACTGCGCACGCTCAATGCGTTTGTCGGTGTGCCGGCCAGCGACAAGCCGGAGAGTCTGTTCAAGGAGGACTGGCACGAGCGCGTCAACGAATATGTCCAGCAATGGACGGCTACCCGCGGACTGACGATCTCGACCATGAGCCGGACCGACAAGCAGGCGCTGGTGATCGCGCTTTCCTCCGATGGCGCCTTCGGCGGCAAGAATGCCGCCTCCTATATCTCCCGCATCCTCGGCATGGGCCGGGCGACCGTTTACAAATATCTGAGCAAGGATAGCGCGCAATGATCGTGATCGACCGCGAAAGTCTTGCCAAACTGCCCTTGCTGACGCTCGCAGCCCCGGCGATCCGTGACGCCTACATCGCCGCGATCGACGGCCGCGCCAACCTGCCGCCGGTCGGCTACCTGCCGCTTTCCGGCCGCAACGCTGATTGCCACATCAAATACGGCTACATCGAAGGCGATCCGATCTTCGTCGTGAAGATCGCCTCCGGCTTCTACGACAACCCGGCCAAGGGGCTGCCATCGAGCACCGGCATGATGGTTGCGGTCTCCGCCGAGACTGGAGAAGTCGTCGCCGTGCTCGACGACAAGGGGTTGCTGACCGATCTTCGCACTGGCGTTGGCGGCGCGATCGCGACCATGGCGCTCTGGCGCGGCGACGCCCGGAGGATCGGCATGGTCGGCACCGGGACGCAGGCTCGCGTTCAAATCCGGGCGCTGGCCGCACTCTCGGACCGTCCGTTGCAGTACACTGTTTGGGGCCGGTCGCCGGAAGGTGCTAAGGCCGTGGTCACCGACCTGGCGGACCTTGATCTTTCCATCGCGGCGACAACCGATCTGGAAACATTGTGCCGCCAGTCCGACGCGATCGTAACGACAACACCGTCGAAAGAACCGCTGATCCGATCGGAATGGATCGCACCAGGCACGCATATCACCGCCATGGGCGCCGACGCGCCAGGCAAGCAGGAACTCGATAGCGCGCTTGTTGCCCGCGCCGATCGCCTCGTCGTCGATCTCGCTGAGCAATGCCTGGACCATGGCGAATTTTCCGCTGCCGCGCGCGCCGGGCTGATTGGCAGAGACCGCTGTATCGCGCTCGGCGCAGTCCTTTCCGGGGCGTCCGAAGGCCGGCTCTCGAACGGGGATATCACCATCGCCGACCTGACGGGGATCGCCACGCAGGACATCGCCATCGCCCACACCGTGCTCGATGAACTCGGCCTGCTCGGCCGCGTGCAAGGAACAACCCCATGACCAAAGACGTCCTTGAAACGGCCGCGCGCTCCGTCAGGGCTCGCCAGCGCATCCGCCCCTTCATCTATGAGACGCCGCTGCTCCCCTCCCGCACGATTGGGCAGCAGAGATCTTCGACAGCGCTGTTCAAGGCGGAGAACCTGCAACTAACTGGCTCCTTCAAAATCCGCGGTGCTGCCAGCAAGATGACCTCGCTGCCGCGGGACCAGCGGGTCATCACCGCCTCCTCCGGCAATCACGGCATCGGTGCTGCCCATGCGGCAAGCGTGATCGGCCAGAACCTGACCGTCGTGCTGCCCGAGATCGTCACGTCGGCAAAACTCGAACGCATCCGTTCCTATGGCGTTGACGTCATTCTCCACGGCGCCGAGACCGGGCTTGCCGAGCAGCATGCGCAAGGGCTGGCCGCATCGGAAAAGCTCGCTTACGTCTCGCCCTACAACGACCCTGACATCATTGCCGGACAGGGGACGATCGCCCTCGAATTGCTGGAACAGGCCGAGCGCATCGACAATGTCTTCGTCGCCATGGGCGGCGGCGGGCTGATCAGCGGCATAGGCTCCGTATTGAAGAGCTTCAGTCCACACACCCGTGTCATCGGCGTTTCGGCCGCCAACTCGGCGGCGCTCGCCGCTTCCATGAGCGCCGGCCGAGTCGTCAACACGGACCATCTCGACACGCTCGCCGAAGCAGTTGCCGGCGGTCTCGATGAAGACAGCCTGACGCTCGGGCTTTCGATGTCCGTGATCGACGAGGTCGTGACCTGCACGGAAGCGGAAATCGCAGCGGCGATGCGCGACCTGCTTCTCGGCGAGCACATGCTGGTGGAAGGTGCGGCCGCCCTAGCACTTGCCGGCTTCCGGCAGGTCGCCGAAAAATGTGCCGGCCAGACCAATGTCGTCCTGCTCTGCGGCGGCAATGTCGACGGCACCAGCGTGCTTCCCACATTGCTTAACCAGGCGAAGATTGCCGTCAAAGACTGACCCGTTCCACGTAGTAGCGCGGGATCTTCACCCGGTCCCGGTCGCGATAGAAATCGATGCAGAAGTCGACGAAGGCCTTGAAGCGCTTCGACACGTGCCGGCGGCGCGAATAAATGAGGTTGATGGCCGTTTGCGGTGAACGCCAGTCGGGAAGCACCGGCTCCAGCAGTCCGGCCTGCCGCTCGGTCTCGACGAAGAAGTCGGGCAGATAGGCGATGCCCTCCCCTGCGACAGCAAAATACTTGATCGTCCAGTAATCGTTGGTGGTGCAGGTCGCCGTCGGTAGCAGGTCCACCTCGTCCTCACCGGGTTGCGTCAGATACCAGGACTGTAACCGCGTCGGCTGGCGGAAGACGAGGCCGCGATGGCCGGCAAGCTCATCGGGATCTTTCGGCTGACCGTGGCGCGCGATGTAGTTCGGACTGGCGAACAGGCCGTAGGACGAGACCGAAAGCCTGCGGCTGATATAGTCGACATCCGACGGCTCGCCCCAATGGAAGATGCCGTCGAGCGCCTGCTCGGTGACCTCGGAGAACGGCTGGCGCGAGGAGAGAAAGACGACATCGAGATTGACCTGCGGATATTGCTGGCGAAAGGCGTAGAGCAGTTCCGAAGTGATCGTGGTGCCGAACTCGCCGGTCGATCCTACACGCAGCGTGCCCGCCACCTCCTGGCGCATCTCCGCCATGGCGGTTGCCGCGTCGTCACAGTTTGACTGGATGAGCCGTGCATAGCGCAGGAACTCCGCCCCCGCATCGGTCACGTGCAACTGATGTCCTTCACGAACGAAGAGTTCGATGCCGAACTCGTCCTCCAATTGCCGGATCTTGTGGCTGAGCGTCGACTTCGGCAACCGATAGCGACGCGAAGCCGCTGAAATCGAACGGGAATCGGCGACCTTTACGAAGCAGTCGATGAGCGAAAGATCCATATTTCGTCCAAAATCTTGGATGATATGTTCAGAAACTAGCCTGTTTCGGCCCATTGTGTAAACAGCATGGAATTGGGAATATTCACTGGAGCTAAGGGAGAAGAGGTTCCAGTGAGCGATATCAGAGAATTCATTCGCGCCGCGTCGGGCACCGGCGGCAAAGCAACGCTCGCGATCCGGGGCGGTCGCCTGGTCAATGTCGTCTCGGAAGAGATCTATCAGGCCGATGTTGCCATCTATGGTGAGCGCATCATCGCCGTCGGCGATATCTCCGACTATGTCGGTCCCGATACCAAGATCGTCGACGCAGCGGGCAAGTACCTGGCGCCGGGCATGATCGACGGGCATCTGCATGTCGAATGCTCGAAGATGTCGCTGACGAGCTTCGCCAAGGCCGTCGTTCCGCTCGGCACGACCTCGATCGTCACCGGTCTCGACCAGATTATCGTCGTCGGCGGCCCCGATGCTGCGCGCGAGTTCCTCGACGAAGCGAAGCAGACGCCGCTGAAAGTCTTCTGGGGCGCGCCCTGCAAGACGCCCTACACCATGCCGCGCTCGACCGTCGGCCACTATTTCAGCCCCGCCGACCACCAGGCCACGCACCACTGGCCGGAATGCGTCGGCATCTGGGAAACCGTGCGCGAATTCATCCAGGAGGAGGACGCCGACGTGCTCGCGGCGCTCGAACTCGCCAAGAGGAGCCGTCTGCCGGTGCTCGGCTGCTGCCCGATGACGCGCGGCGCACGGCTCAACGGCTACCAGCAGTCCGGCGTGCGTGCCGATCACGAGAGCTACACGCCGGGGGAAATGCTCGAAAAGCTGCGCGCTGGCATGCATGTCGTGGTGCGCGAATCCTCGATCTCGCACTTCCTCGCCGACAACCTGCGTATCGTCACCGAGATGGGCGCCAAGGCACTGCGCCGCATCAGCTTCTGTACCGACGACGTGGTGGCGAGCGACATCCTGAAGCGCGGCCATCTCGACAACATGGTGCGCATGGCGATCGCGATGGGCATCTCGCCGATGGCGGCGATCCAGATGGCGACGATCAACGGCGCCGATGCGCTGCGGATCGACGACAAGGTCGGCTCGATTTCGCCCGGTCGCGCCGCCGACATCCTGCTCGTCAACGACCTTCGTAACTTCAACATCGAAACGGTGGTCGCCAAAGGCGAGGTGGTCGCACGCAACGGCAAGATGACGATCGAGTTGACGCCGCCGGAACGCAGCGCAGCACTTCTCAATTCGGTGAAGGTCGCGCCGCTTCAGCCCGGCGATCTCAAGGTTGCCTATGATGGCGCCGGCGAGACGGCGCAAGCGATGGCAATTGGCGTCACTCCGGAGAAGATCTTCGTGCGCACCCGCCGCGACGTGACGCTTTCGGTCAGGCAAGGCCAGGTGTTCGCTGATCCCGCGAGGGACGTGCAATACGTCACCGTCGTCGAACGCTACGGCAAGACCCGGAACCGCCCGGTCGCCTTTGCCTCCGGCTTCGGCCTCAAGGAAGGCGCGATCGCCAGTTCCACCGCGCCCGATGACAACAACATCATCTGCATCGGCGCCAATCTCGAAGACATGCGCATCGCCATCAACCACCTGATCGCAAACAATGGCGGCCAGGTCGTGGTCAAGAACGGCAAGGTCGAAGCCTTCCTGCATCTGCCGATCGGCGGCATCGTCTCCGACATCGAGCCGGCCGAAATGGCGGCACTGGAAGATCAGCTCGACGATGCGGCCCGCGCGCTCGGCTGCCCGCTGCCCTGGCCCTTCATGTACATGTTCGTCCTGCAGATCACGGCGATCCCGGAATATGCGATCACCGATCTCGGTGTCGTCGACTGCGTCGGGCTGAAGGTGATCTCGCCGTTTGCGCCTACGGGCGGGGATGAGCGTGCCGTCGTCGCCGAATGATGCCTAGGAGGGGGCCGGCCACGCCGGCCCCCTTCGTCATCTAAAAAAGGGGAACAAGATGAACTACCAGAACAAGACCGTGGAGGCGGCACCAGGCCCGGAGACATCCTGGCTCGGCGCTCTTCTCGACCGCTACTTCCAGATTTCGCGGCGCGGCTCGACCGTCCGCACCGAAATCCTCGCAGGCCTCACCACCTTTCTCGCCGCCTCCTACGTCATCGTCGTCAATCCGTCGATCCTGGCGCATGCGGGCATTCCGTTTTCGGCCGGCGTGACGGCGACGGTGCTCGTCAGCTTCATCGGCAGCTGCGCCATGGGGCTCTATGCGCGCAGCCCCATCCTCGTGGCACCCGGCATGGGCATCAATGCGCTCTTTGCCTACACCATGGTCGTCGGCGCCAAGGTTCCGCTCGAAATCGCACTTGGCTGCGTCTTCTGGGCCGGCGTGCTCTTCACCATCATGGCGTTCTTCAACCTCCGCCAGACGATCATCGAGGCGATCCCGGTTGATCTGCGCTATGGCATCGCCTGCGGCATCGGCCTCTTCATCGCACTGATCGGCCTGGAAAACGCCAAGTTCATCGTCGCCAATCCCGATACGATCGTTGGCCTCACGCAATTCAACCCAGTGACGCTTACCTTCATCGTCGGCTTCGTGCTGACGGTGGCTCTGGTGCTTCGGCGCGTCCCCGGCGCCATGATGGCCGGCATGATCCTCACCACGATCCTCTCGATCCCGATCGGCCGCTGGTGGGGCGACGGCAGCGCGTTCTCGCCCGAAACCCCTGACGTACACACGCTCGTCAACTGGAGCGGCTTCTCCGCCGCGCCGGATTTCAGCTTCGTCGGCCAGATCGATCTGTTGGGCGCTTTGAACCTGATCTACCTGCCCTTCATCTTCGTCTTCCTGTTCACCAACTTCATCGAGGCGCTTTCCACCTTCCTAGGCCTGGCGGAAGCTGCCGACCTCAAGGATGAAACCGGCATGCCGCGCAACATCCGCGAATCCATGCATGTCGACGCGATCGCGGCGCTGATCTCCGCACCGCTCGGAACGAGCCCCGCGACGGTCTATCTCGAATCCGGTGCGGGCATCGCGCAAGGGGGACGAACCGGCCTCGTCGCACTGATCGCGGGTCTTCTCTTCGTGCCCTTCCTGTTCCTGTCGCCACTGCTTTCGCTGGTGCCCGCGGTCGCGACCGCGCCGGTGCTGATCCTCACCGGCCTCTTCATGTCCGAACCGATCAGCAACATCCGCTGGAGCGTGCTTGATGAAGCGATCCCGGCCTTCCTTGCGATCGTATTGATCCCGCTCACCTTCTCGATCACGCTCGGCCTGTCGCTTGCGATCATCGCCTACGTGCTGATCAAGCTGGTCTGCGGCCGCGCCGGCGATGTAAGACCGGTCATGTGGTTCGTCGCCCTGCTTGCCGCAGCGCTCGTCGCCCAGACCCAGTAGACCGCCAGCAAATCCTTCGGCGCCCTCCGTTCCAAAGAAGGGCGCCGACATCGCCCATTCGAAGGAAACCGTCATGCTTCAATCCTGGTCGAAAACCGCACCCGAACTGGTCGACGTCGCCATGGGCCGCAAGCCGGCCGATCTCGTGATCCGCAACGGCAAGTGGGTCAACGTCTATTCCGGCGAGATCATTCCCGGCACCGATATCGCCGTCAAGGCCGGCCGTTTTGCCTATGTCGGCCCGGACGCCGGCCACACGATCGGCGCTGAAACCAAGGTCGTCGACGCGGCCGGCCGCTACCTCGTGCCTGGCCTTTGCGACGCCCACATGCATGTCGAAAGCGGGCTCGTCACCGTCACCGAATTTGCCCGCGCGGTAATCCCGCACGGCACGACCACCATGTTCATCGATCCGCACGAGATCGCCAACGTGCTCGGGCTCGATGGCGTCCGGTTGATGAACGAGGAAGCCCAGAGCCTGCCGATCAACGTGCTCGTCCAGATGCCGAGCTGCGTGCCGAGTGCGCCGGGCTTGGAGACCGCCGGCGCCGAGCTTTCCGCCCAAGATGTCGCCGAGGCACTCGCCTGGCCGAACATCATCGGGCTCGGCGAGATGATGAATTTCCCCGGCGTCGCGGCCAACGATCCGAAGATGATGGCCGAGATCGCCGCCACCCAGGATGCACGCCTCACCGTCGGCGGGCATTATGCCTCGCCGCATCTCGGCCGCGCGTTCCATGCCTATGCCGCCGGCGGACCGGCCGACGACCACGAAGGCACGACCGTGGAGGACGCCATCGCCCGCGTTCGCCAGGGCATGCGCGCCATGCTGCGGCTCGGTTCGGCCTGGTACGACGTTGCGGCGCAGATCAAGGCCGTTACCGAATCCGGTCTCGATCCGCGCAATTTCCTGCTGTGCACCGACGACAGCCATTCCGGCACGCTCGTCCATGACGGACACATGAACCGGGTCGTGCGCCACGCGATCGCTCAAGGGCTGAAGCCGGTGACCGCCATCCAGATGGCGACGCTCAACACCGCCCAGCATTTTGGCCTCGAGCGCGAGCTCGGATCGATTGCGCCGGGCCGGCGAGCCGACCTGATCGTCACCTCGGATCTCGCGGCGCTACCGATCGAGATGGTGTTTGCCCGCGGCGAACTCGTGGCCGAAAGCGGCACGCTCGCGCGCGATATCCCGGCTTACGTCTATCCGGAACGTGCGCGCAACACCGTCCACCTCGGTCGGATGCTCGCCGCCGCGGATTTCGACATTGCGTCCAACGCACGCGCGTCGTGCGCCCGCGTTCAGGTGATCGGCGTCGTCGAAAACCAGGCGCCGACGCGTGCGCTCGAGGCCGAGGTCACGATCGAGAACGGCCTGGTGCAGATGGACCGCGCCAACGACATTTGCCAGATCGCGCTGGTCGAACGCCACCGCGGCACCGGCGACGTCGTCAACGCCTTCGTTTCCGGCTTCGGCTATGACAGCGATTGCGCGATCGCCAGCACGGTCGCACACGACAGCCACCACATGATCGTCGTCGGCACGAACAAGGTGGACATGGCCAAGGCGGCCAACCGGCTGCACGAGGTCGGCGGCGGCATCGTCGTGATCAAGGAAGGTCGCGAGCTGGCGCTCGTCGAGTTGCCTGTCGCGGGTCTCATGTCCGATCAGCGGGCAGAGATCGTCGCCGAGAAGGCGGCCGCCATCGTCGAGGCGATGCGCGCCTGCGGCTGCCGCCTGAACAACGCCTACATGCAGCACTCGCTGCTGGCGCTCGTCGTCATTCCGGAGCTCAGGATATCCGACAAGGGCCTGATCGACGTCCGGACCTTCCAGAAGACCGACGTGATCCTGAGCACGCGTTGAACCCTCTTCGGAATCGGCCGCCGATACAGGCGGCCGACCTTTGGCCGCCAAACTGTGCTTTCGACCCCGTCGCGGGTGCCGAGCAGTCATCCGATCCACCAGTTTCTTCGTTTATGGTTAACCTGCGCCTGAAGGAGACCATTCCATCCGCTCGCCCGTCCAAATCAGCGGTTCGTCGATCCCGGGCAGGAAGCCCTTGCGCCGCAAAGCTTGATTCACACGGCTGTCCTGCAATGGGATTGCTGCATGAACCAAACTTCGGCGCTCTCTCTAAGTGGCACCAAATTGCATGCAATGATGGTAAATGATAAAAGAAGGAGCTTACATACAACCGTGCAGGGCAATGGCGCCGTGCCAGGCCCACGACGTTCCGAAACGAGGTTTCCACAGGCAAGGTCCAGCGTGCGGCAAGGGCATTGACCCGGATACGTCGCGCGATAGCTTTGGGGAAGGACGATCCACGCCGTGTGCAGTGTCCGCGGGAGGCGCAATCGTTTGCTACCCCGGATGAGTTCGGGACAGAAAAGGGAAAGGCAAGTATGCCGGACACTGATGCAACTTTGTCTGCTTCAGCTTCAGTGCAAGACACCGTAGCGGCCAACGCCGATGAAATCCTTTCGTTCTATGATGAGGCTTTCCATCTGACGAGCGCTTCGTCAGCGCTCCAGGAGACCTACGAGGTCGGCGCGCTGGTCGATGCGACCCTGTGGCACCTCTATCCGGAGCTGCTTGCGCCCGCCTCCAAGGCGACGGTCGAGTCTGTGATCGCGAACGGCGTGCCCAGAAGCGTCGAAGTCATCGACGCCACCACCAAGTCACGGCGCACGCTCCTGGTCTTCCGCGCCGTGCGCGGCATCGGCGTGCTCGAAACGAGCGGCCGCGCGACGCGCCGAGAGGTCGGCAGCCACGGCGAAAGCGAACGGGCGCTGCTGCTGCATCAGGCGACCCACGATGTGCTGACGGGCCTGCCCAATCGCCGGCAATTCAGCGACGATCTGCAAAGCATCCTGCCGACGCCGGGCGAGAAGCTGGCGCTGATGCAGATCGACCTCGACGACTTCAAGCCGGTCAACGATACGCTCGGCCACGGCGCCGGCGACGCCGTGCTCAAGATGGCGGCGGAGCGGATTCGCGGAGCGCTTCGCGATGGCGAGGTTGCCTATCGCCTGGCCGGCGACGAGTTTGCCGTCATCCAGCGCCACAGCGACCAGCCGACCGACGCCGAATATCTCGCCGAAGCCTTGATCCAGGCGTTCAACGAGCCGTTTACGATCGACGGCATCACAGTCTTCGTCGGCGCCAGCATCGGCATCGCCATCGCGCCGAACGATGGCAACGAGATCGAGCAGTTGATGAAGGCGGCCGACATCGCGCTCTACGCGGCGAAGAAGGACGGCAGGGGCCGGGCCAAGACCTTCAGCCGCTCGATGCTGATCGTGCTGGAACAGCGAGAGATGCTGCGTCGCAGCCTGCGCACGGCTCTGCAGGACAATCAGTTTTCCATCGAATATCAACCGCTCGTCGAACCGCCGTTTTCGATCGTCGGCTTCGAAGCATTGGTGCGCTGGCACCATCCGCTGGTAGGTGTCATTCCCCCCAACGTCTTCATTCCCATGGCGGAAGCCGACGGGCTGATGAGCGAGATCGGCCAATGGGTGCTCGAAGAGGCCTGCCGGCAGGCCGCCACATGGCCGTCGCACTTCACCGTCGCCGTCAATCTCTCTCCGGCTGAATTCCTGCGGGAGGGGCTGACCGACCGGATCGCCCAAGCGCTCGACATGTCCGGCCTCAGGGCTGACCGGCTTGAGTTGGAGGTCACGGAAACGGTCCTGCTCGAGCGCACGACCAACAATCTGGACACGCTGAACACCCTGAACGTACTGGGCATCCAGATTTCGCTCGACGATTTCGGCACCTTCTACTCCTCGCTCAGCTACCTCAAGAACTTCCCCTTCGACACGATCAAGATCGACCGCTACTTCATCAAGGACCTCGAGAGCGACGAGAAGAGCCAGACGATCGTTCGATCGATCATCGGGCTTGCGCATGGCCTCGGCATGCGGGTCACCGCCGAAGGCGTGGAAACGGTCGGTCAGGCGGTCTGGCTGCGAAAAGAGGGATGCGACCGGCTGCAGGGCTATTTCCTGGGCATGCCCATGCCGGCAGACGCGATCGGCGCCTACCTTCGCCGCTCGTCGGCCATGGCTACGCTCTAGTCGCATCCATGCGTTGCGCAATGAGAGGCGCGACGCCAAGCCTGGGTTGTTTACGTGCAAAATCCGGGGGTTGCGTGGTTACAAATCATTATGGAAAGTGCCATATGGCCGTAGCAGAGTTCGGGGTGGGGAGGACATTGCTGCATGGGTGCAAGTGTCAATGAGACCACGGAGACGGCTTTCGAGCCCTTGCTTCAGTTCGATATGGAGATGGAGATATTCCTCTCGGATTGGCAGCATTGCGATCATGTTTCGAGCTACCTCGCCCGTATGATCAGCCACAACAGAACCGATCCCGTGCGGCATTCGAACTTCTTCTCCTCCGCTCTGAACGAGCTTCTGGAGGTCTCGTTTCGCGGCGGCACCACCGACGGAAAGATCGGCCTGTCGATCTACCGCCAGGGAGGCACGGAACGGGTTCAACTCAGTTTCCCATGCCCGCCAGGTCAGGCGCGTTTCTACCGCGAGGCCGTATCCAAAACCCGCGAGAGCGATGCTCAGGCCCGCTATCTCGACGCCATTTCCAACGACCTCGCCCCGAGCCGAGAATCGGTGCTTCTGGATCTCGCCGTCAACTATGACGCCCGCCTTCGGTTGGACGAACGCGAGGCACCGGCCATCACCCTGATCGTCGACCTGCCTCTTGAAGGAATGGTGAGTTGATCACCGCGGGCCTTACTCAGCGCTTCAAAGTCGCATTCGACCCGAACAGCCAGATCTTCTCGCTCGCCGGAACGATCCGTCCGCGATCGATCGATGAGATCGCCGAGAGCATTCATGCGCTGCGCGAAGCAATCGATGCGGTGCGAGGCGTTCTCTATATCGACGTGAAGCGCCTCATCCAGATGAACAACACGGCCTTCCAGGCCTTCATCCGGGTCGCGCTCGATGCCTGCCGCGAGCGGTCGGACCTGCGTCTGATCATCATCACCTCGAGCGTCGTCGGCTGGACGACAAGGATGTTCAGGCACTTGAGCACGATTGAGCCGCAGATCTCCGTCGAGGTCTACGATTCGATGTTCTACCCCGGCCAAAGCTTCGTCGAGGATACGAGCTTCATTCCCATCCTCCGCGCGCAGACGAAAATGACCTGGCGCCACGAGCGCACCATCCTGCCGCGCCACGGCATGCGGCCCGGCATCGCCATGGCCGACATCTGCTGCGGCATCGGCGATTTCGCCGTGCTCGCGCAGAAGGAGTTTCAGCCGGCCCGAATCGTGGCCCTCGATCATTCCCGCGCGAGCCTTGCCTACGCGCGCACGGTGGCCGCCGATTTCGGCGTCACCGGCATCGAATACACGTTCGGCGACGCTTCCGAGATGCTGCTCGAGGACAACCAGTTCGACTTCGTGACCTGCCGGCATTCGCTGCAGATCTTCAATCAGCCGGAGCTGCTTCTCAAGGAGCTCTATCGGATCGTGAAGCCGGGCGGCCGCGTCTACATTACCAACGAGAAGAACTCGCACTGCCTCGGCGAGCCACGGGCGCAAAGCATCCAATGGACCTATAATGAGCTCGCGAGGCTGTTGAGCCACTTCGAGATGGATGTGGAGCTCGGCCCGAAGAGCCGGCGCTATCTCGCCGACGCGGGCTTCGACGACATCCTGGTCGAATCCTTCATGGTCACCAATCTCGACGGCGACCCGCAGGATTTCGCCGACGTCATCGCCGGATGGGAGAAGATGTTTGCGGCTATGGCGACGAGACACGGCGAAACACCCGAATTCATCGACCGTTTTCGCCAAGGCTTCCGCGATCACATCTTCGCGGCGCTGCATCCGAAGGGCTATGCAGGCTGGCCGATCTGGGCAGCGTCCGGACGCAAACCGCTATGAGCGAGAACAATGTCCAACGTCCCCGGTTCGGTTTGAGATCCTTTCGCGCAAAGTTCGTGCTGGTCGTCGGCAGCGCCGTGCTCTTCGACCTCCTGGTCACAGGCGGCCTGGCGCTCTGGAACGTTCAAAGATTGTCGCGCGACGCGACGACGGAGGTCGGGCAGGGCCTGGAAAAGGCAAACAAAGATTACATGCTCACCTACGCGGAATCGACGGCCGCGCGGGTTGATCTTCTGCTCGGCCAGGTTCACGCCGACGTCGCCACGCTCGCGGGCGTGCTCCAGGCGCAGATCGACCGCCCCATGCGCAGGTCCGACGTCGGAGAGGCGCTTGCGCGGCACGCACCGGAATCCGTTACCGTGGCTTACGATCCCAAAGGTGGGTGGGCGCAGAACCTTCCGGGACCGCTCTCGAGCGTCAGCGTTTGGAGCTATCTCCTTGGCCCCGACCGCCGGCCGCTACCCGAGGTGCAGACCGATATCGAGAACAGCGCCGTTCTCGATCTGGTTGCTCCCGCCCTGCTTGCGCACGGGCGTTCCAAACTGCAGATGTACTACGTCGGACCAAAGGAGCGGCCGATCTTGCGGATGGCGCCCTATGCCGATCAGGCGCAGACGTTCGACCGCCTCTACCCCGGTCACAACGAGGCCAACTTCTGGAACTTCTTCTTCCCCGGCCTCTACGAGTCCTGGGAGGGATGGGCGAAGGATCCCGGCCTCAGGCCCGTTGCAGTCGATACCACGCAAACGGCACCTTATACGGATGCTGCCTCGGGAAAGCTGATCGTCAGCTTCTTCCAGCCGCTCTGGACGCGCGACCGCAAGGGTGTCGCCGGGGCGGCCGGAACCGATATCACGCTCGATCAGCTGGCCGAGGTTGTCGAAAGCGTCAAAGTCGGCGACAGCGGGTTCGGTTTCCTCGCCATGTCCGACGGCAACGTGGTTGCCATCAACGGCGTAGGAGAAAAGGTCATCGGCCTGCAACGATCGAGCGAGACCGGCAGCCAGGGTGTCACGGGCCTTAATCGCTCGCTGCACCAAAGTGTGCAGCCGGCGATCGCGCAACTGCCGCTCGGCGCCGACGGCGCGATACAGCGCGTACTGCTCGACGAGGCCGGCGAGAAGGTGCCCTATCTCATCCTCTTGAAGCAACTCGAGCCGGCGAATTTCTGGGTATCCGGCCCCGTTCGCCGCGAGACCATGTCGCTCGGCATCGTCGTGCCCGAACGCGAGATCTACGCCTCGTTGTTTGCGGCGCAGGCCGGTATTTCCGAAGCAACGAACCGTATCCTCGTCTATCAGATTCTCGCTCTGCTTGCCTCGCTGCTGTTCGTCACGCTTGCAGTGTTCGGCATTTCCAAGCGGGTCACTCGCGGCATCAGCGCCCTTGCCGGAGCGGCAACACGGATCGAGGCCAAGGACTATTCGGTTCGCGTTCCGATTACGACGCGCGACGAGGTCGGCGAAGCCGGTATCGCCTTCAACCGGATGGCTGAAGAGATCAGCTACCACACCGAGAACCTCGAAAACCTGGTGACCGAGCGCACAAAGCAGCTCGAGGACGCCAACCATCAGATTTCGACGCTGAATACGCAATTGCGCAGCGAGAACCTGCGCCTCGGCGCCGAACTCGCGGTCGCCCGGCAGATCCAGATGATGGTGCTGCCCAGGGCCCGTGAGCTCGCGGAAATCGCCGAACTCGAGATCGCCGCCTATATGCGACCGGCCGACGAGGTTGGAGGCGACTACTACGACGTGCTTCGCGACGGGGAGCGGCTGAAGATCGGTATCGGCGACGTGACCGGCCACGGGCTTGAAAGCGGCGTGCTGATGCTGATGGTGCAGTCCGTCGCCCGGGCCTTGCAGGAAGCCGGCGACATGAACCCGCAAGAGTTCCTCAACCGCCTGAACCGCGCAATCTACAAGAACATCGTGCGGACCAATACCGACAAGCATCTGTCGCTCGCCTTCCTCGACTACGATGACGGCCGCCTGACCCTGTCGGGGCAGCACGAGGAACTAATCGTGGTGCGCAAGGGTGCCGAAGTCGAGCGGATTGACACGCTCGACCTTGGTCTGCCCATCGGCCTCGAATCCGACATCTCGCGCTTCGTCGCGACCCGCGAAATTTCCTTCGGGCACGGCGACATGGTCGTGCTGCACACGGATGGCGTGACCGAGGCGGTGAACGCCAAGGGCGAAATGTTCGGCATTGAGCGGCTGTGCGCGAGCGCAGGCAAATTTTACGGGCAGAGCGCCGAAGAGGTCAAATCGGGTATCATCGAGGACCTGATGGCGCATATCGGCAAGCAGAAGATATATGACGACATCACGCTCGTCGTCATGAGACACAGGTGATCAGATGACCACGCTCTACGGACTGGCGGACCTGACGATCGGCGCCCACCAGAGAATGACGCGGCTGCGTCTTTATGACGGTCCGCTCGATCTGAGCTGGAAGCATTGCGCCATGGCTTCGGATTTCGTGGCCGAGCTCGCGGCGCTGCGCTACCGCGCCTCGCGCAATGTCTACCGCGAAGTTCGGCACAACATCGGCTATCTGACCAACGAACTGGTCGAGAATGCGGTGAAGTTCCGTGCATCGGGCGCCGTTGTCGTGGAAGCGGGTCTCGAAGCGAACAGCTTCCGCACGAAAGTCTCCAACATCATCGACAACGAGACGGCTGTCCGCTTCCAGTATCTGCTTTCGGAGATCGCCGAAAGCGACCCGGGAGACCTGCTCATCGAGCGTATCGAGGCCAACGCAACGGGGCTGGGTAAAAGCGGCTCGGGGCTTGGTCTTTTGACGCTGATGAGCGATTATGGCGTTCGTTTCGCTTGGGTTTTTGGCGCCCAGGGAGACGGTGGCGAAACCTCGCTGGAGACCTATGCCTCCATCGCGGTCCCAGACCTCTCGAACTGATGAGCCGGAGAACATGGAAAACAAGGACGAAGAAGAGTATCGCGTTTGGTCCGAAGGCAACGATATTCATTTCGAAGGCACCATGCGGCTGCCCGGAACGGAAGCCTATGCCCCGATCTTCTCAACTGTCATGGGCGTGCTCGAAGCCGAGCCTGAGCACATCACGATCGATCTCACCGAATTGCAGTTTCTGAACTCGTCCGGGATCAACTTGCTCGCCAAGCTGACGATCGAGGCGCGCAACCGGCCAAACGTGCAATTGACGGTGCGCGGAACCGCAGAGATTCCGTGGCAATCGAAGTCCCTGCCGAACCTCAAGAAACTGCACCCCGGCCTCGACCTCAGGCTCAATTGAGGCCGGCCGTTCGGCGGCTTCGCGGCCCGCTCAAAGCGATGACGTCAGGCCAGCGCTCCCTTGCCGGCGGCGCTGGTTGATGCCGGCAAGACAGATTTCAAGGGAAGAACCCGATGCAGCTCGGCCCTCGGCTGCGCTCTATGCTGATTGACTGGCGGAGCAATCCGACTTATTGATAAAATCATCTGATGACTTGATGAGCAGATGATGCAGCCGATCAATCGTACCAATCTCGCCGAGAGCGCGGCCGAAAGCCTGCGTGCGGAAATCCTCAGCGGCCGCTGGGCGGTCGGGGAGCGTATTCCCAACGAAACGGCGCTCACCGAGTTGCTCGCCGTCAGCCGAGGCACGGTGCGCGAAGCCGTACGGGTCCTGATCTCGAAGGGCCTGCTCGACGCCCGCCAGGGCTCCGGCACCTATGTCCGTTCGACCGTCGACGCCTCCGGCGCTCTCGACCGGGTCAAGCGCACGAGCCTGCGCGATCAATGGGAAGCGCGCGCGGCACTCGACGTCGAGGCCGCCCGGCTGGCGGCACTGCGCCGCACGCCTGAAGACCTCGAGCGCCTGTTCAAGCTGCTTAGGGCGCGCGGCACGGTGGCCGACGGCGGACGTGAAGCTTTCAGCCAACGCGACATCGCCTTCCACCGATCGATCGTCGAGGCATCGGGCAATCGCGCCATCATCGAACTCTACGATTTCTTCACCTCCGCCATCCTCGAGACGATCCACTCGACGCTCAATGGCGACCTGCCAGAACCTGACGACCGGGCGCATGCGGCGATCGTCGAGGCCATCGCGACCGGCAATCCGGACGAGGCCGCAGCCTCGGTCCGGGCGTTCATGGCCCCGGTCCTCGCTGAACTTGATCGGCTTCTCACCCAATGAACCAGACTTTTCGTACTCCCCACACGGCCGAGACCGCCGAGCGGCTGGACCTCGAAGACCAGCTTATCGATGCCGAGGCCGACAGCCTGCCGGCGCCGCAGCCACCCGTCCTGAGCCGCAGCGCCCGTATCCTTCTGGGCGTGAGCCTCGTCCTGATCGCCTTCAACCTGCGGCCGCTGTTTTCCAGCCTCTCGGTGCTGCTGCCCGAGGTCATGCAGACGACCGGCCTGTCCACCGCCGGCGCCAGCGTGCTCACCACCCTGCCGGTGGTCTGCCTCGGCATCTTCGCGCCGCTTGCGCCGAAACTCGCGCAACGTTTCGGCGCCGAACGCACTCTTCTTGGCGTGCTGCTGCTGCTGACGCTCGGCACGGGCCTGCGCGGCATCCAGTCGGTGCCACTGCTATTCCTCGCAACCTTTGCCGCCGGTGCGGCGATCGCGATCGGCAACGTCCTGCTTCCCGGTCTCGTCAAGCGTGACTTTGCCGACCGGGCCGCGATGATGACGGGTCTCTACACGATGGCGCTCTGCGCCGGCGCGGCGAGTGCCGCCGGTCTCACTTTGTCGATCGAGCATCATGTCGTCAGCTCCTGGTCCGGCGCGCTCGCGGCCTGGGCGGTGCCGGCGCTCATCGTGGTGATGATCTGGGCGCCGCAGGCGCTGCGCGGCAAGGCGCAGGCCCGCCACAGCGGCTTCCGCGTCGTCGGCCTCTGGCGCGACGGGCTCGCCTGGCAAGTGACCCTTTTCATGGGACTGCAATCGGCCCTCGCCTATTGCGTCTTCGGCTGGATGGCGCCGATCCTCCGCGAGCGCGGCCTCGATGCCGCCACCGCCGGTGCGGTCGTTTCGGCCTCGATCATGATGCAGGTCGTCACCTGCCTGCTCGTTCCTTCCTTTGCCGTCAGGCGTCGAGACCAGCGTGCCGTCTGTGTTGCGCTCGTGGGCGCGGCCGTCTTTGCGCTCATCGGCATCCTCTTTGCGCCGATATCGACGGTTCTCATCTGGGCCGTGCTGCAGGGCATCGGACAGGGCGGCCTGATCGCCGCGGCGATGACCCTCATCGTGCTCCGCTCGCCCGATTCCCATGTCGCCGCCCACCTCTCCGGCATGGCCCAGGGCGTCGGCTACGTGCTTGCCGCCATCGGCCCGCTGCTCGTCGGTTTCATCCGCGGCTGGACCGGCAGCTTCGCCGCCAGCTCCGTTCTCTTCATCGCCCTCGGCACCGGTGTGGCGATCATGGGGATGGGCGCAGGCCGGGCGCTCCATGTCGGCGCCCGGACTGTCCGGATTGACGATCGTTAAAGCAGACCAGGCCTCTCGGGGCAGGCATCGATCGGATCGGGCTCCATTTCTTAGGTGGGGCCCATTCTGTCGATCTCCGCGGCTGCATCACGCCGCCGCAGCAACCGCCTGCTGATAGCGCGGTGCAGGCCTGAACGTCAGCGCGATCAGGAATGCCCCGAGGCCGATACCCCAGGAGCCGACATAGAGCCAGGTGTAGCTTGCCAGCGCATCGTAGATCATGCCGCCGGCAATCGGTCCCGTCGCCATCCCCAGGCTGCCGGCCATGGCCGTTCCACCGATGACGGTTCCCATCATCCGCAAGGGGAAATTCTCGCGGGCAAGCACGGCATAAAGCGGCATGACGCCGGCATAGATGAAGCCGAACAGGGCCGCGACGGCATAGAAAGAGCCAAGCCCCGCCGCAAAGACATAGGCCAGCGCCCCGAAGGCCTGGGCGAGCAACCCGAGAACCAGGACGCGCTTTGCCCCGAAGCGGTCGCCGAGCAGACCGAACACCACGCGCCCGCCCATGCCGGCCAGTCCCTCGACGCTATAGATCGACACGGCCGCCATCACCGGAATGCCGCATGTGACGGCATAGCTCACCGTATGGAAGATCGGGCCCGAATGGGTGGCGCAGCAGAAGAAATTCGTCAGCAGCAGGATGATGAAGAGTGGCGATTTCAGCACCTGGCTCGTCGTCATCGACGAATGCGCCTCGTCCTCCGGAGATACCGCGGCAGCGCCCGCTGCGAATGCCGGCGGCTGGCGAACGAGAAGCGACACCGGGATCATCACGACGGCGACGACGACCGCGATGATCTGCAGTGCGGTTCTCCAGTCGTAGCCTGAAACCAGCCAGGCCGCGAAGGGCGACATCGTCATCGGCGCCATACCCATGCCGGCCGAAACGAGCGAGACCGCGAGGCTCCGGTGCGTGTCGAACCAGCCGGTGACGCAGGCCATCATCGGCGCGAAAATCGCCGCCGCTGCCGTGCCGACGACGACCCCGAAGACGATCTGGAAGACGATGAGGGACGTTGCCCAGCTTGCTGCCATCAGGCTGACGGCCAGCAGCACCGAGCCGATGAGCACGATCGGCCGTGCGCCCCAACGATCGGAGAGGCTGCCCCAGGCAATGCTGGCGAAGGCCATCGCCAGGAAGCCGATGGTCATCGCACTGGAGACTCCGGTGACAGACCAGCCGGTATCACGCGAGATCGGCAGCAGGAAAACCGGAAGCGAGAACATGGCGCCGATCGCCAAGCAGCCAAGCAGACCACCGGCCGCCACGATAACCCAACGATAATGCGAATTGGTCATTGCAAATCTCCCTGACGGCGCCCCACTGTCGGCAGCGCCGATAACGTGCAAACTGATCGCGCAGCAGGTTGGAAGTGCAGAGCACCACCTCTTGCTCGTTGCTTTAAGACGCTGGTGCCAACCGAAATCCGACACCGTATTTTGCAGAATTTTATAATTATTGCAGGTTCGCCGGGCGTCTTCCCAGCCACGCCTGCAACCGGTCTGGATCCAGGCACTTGATCGTGCCGTGAAGGTCCTCACTGTTGTCCCGTGCCGTTCGAGCAATAGATAGAGGCCGGAGCACAAGTTGGGGGAGTGACAAGTGTGACGGGATTTCCATGGATTCGCTGATTACCGCGGCAGGCCGGGCTCTGGCGGCCGGCGATCTGCTCGGTGCGTTGAAGCGGGTCGCCTTGCGGGACGACCCTCCGGCCCTGGCGCTTCGCGGTATCGCCATGGCTCAGCTCGGAGAGCTCGGCCGCGCCAAGACCCTTTTGAAAGCGGCGGCGCGCGGCTTCGGCCCGAAGGAGGCCGTGGCCCGGGCGCGGTGCGTGGTTGCCGAAGCGGAAATCGCCATCGTCTCGCGCGATCTCTCCTGGCCGATGAAGGCGCTCGACGCCGCCCGCGCCACGCTCGAAGCCCACGGCGACCACCTCAATGCCGCACACGCTCGAAATCTCGGCGCCCGGCGCCTATTGCTTCTCGGCCGTCTCAACGAGGCCGAACACATGCTTGCCAAAGTCGATGCGGGCCGGCTGACACCGCCAGCAAAAGCCACACACGAACTCGTGGTTGCCGGCATCGCCGTTCGCCGATTGCAGACGGCCGCCGCGGCCAGCGCCTTCGCCCGGGCAACCGAAGCGGCGCGAGCAAGCGGCATGCCGGCTCTGGGCGCGGAAGTCGAAGGCGCGGCCCTTGTCCTGAAGACACCTGCGGCCCGGCTTCTGTCCAGGGGAGACGAGCGCCTGCTGCGGCTCGCCGATGTCGAAGCCCTGCTCAATTCCGGCGTGCTGGTGGTCGATGCGTGCCGGAACATCGTCCGGCGCGAAGCCTCCGCCGTTTCACTTGCAACGCGGCCGGTGCTCTTCGCGCTGGCGCGCGCACTTGGAGAGGCGTGGCCGGCCGATTTGTCGCGGCGCGCCTTGCTCGCCCGTGCGTTCGGCGCGAAACATGTCGACGAATCCCACCGGGCAAGGCTGAGGGTCGAGATCGGCCGACTGCGCGAAGAACTCCGCGCCTTCGCGGACATCATCGCGACCCAGGACGGCTTCCGGCTGGTTCCGCAGGGCGAGCACACGGTCGTCGTGCTCGCGCCGCCAGTCGATGAACGCCATGCGGCGGTGCTGGCGCTGCTTGGCGACGGCGAGGCGTGGGCAAGTTCAGCTCTCGCCATTGCACTCGCCGCCAGCCCGCGTACCGTGCAACGGGCGCTCGACGAGCTTTCCTCAGAGGGAAAGGTGCTGCCGGTCGGTCGCGGGCGGGCGCGACGCTGGGTGATCCCGCCGGTACCGACATTCCCGACAGTCTTGTTACTCCCCGGTCCACTGCCAAGCGATTAGGATTGAAACCATGAAACGATCCGAAGCCGAAATCCTCCGCGAATATGGCCCCTTCCCCGGGGCTGACCACGTCCATGGCGTCACTTTCGACGGCCGGAACATCTGGTTTGCCTCCGGCGACAAGATCAATGCACTCGACCCGGAAAGCGGCAGCACCGTGCGCTCGATCGACGTCGCCGCGCATGCCGGTACGGCCTTTGACGGCAAGCACCTGTTCCAGATCGCCGAGGACCGCATCCAGAAGATCGATCCCGATAGCGGCCGCGTGCTGGCGACGATCCCGGCACCGGGCGGCGGCGGGGACTCCGGCCTTGCCTGGGCCGAAGGGACGCTTTGGGTGGGGCAGCATCGGGGCCGGAGAATCCATCAGATCGATCCCGAGACCGGCGCAATCCTGCGCACCATAGAGTCCAAGCGCGTCGTGACCGGCGTCACCTGGATCGATGGAGACCTGTGGCACGGCACCTGGGAAGGCGACGACAGCGACTTGAGGCGCATCGACCCTGAAACGGGGTCGGTGCTCGAGCGGATCGTAATGCCATCGGGCACCGGTGTCTCGGGGCTGGAGTCCGACGGCGGCGATCGCTTCTTCTGCGGCGGCGGTGGAAGCGGAACGATCCGGGCCGTTCGCCGGCCGAAGCGGTCCCGCTGATCCTCCAGCAGTCTCAACGGTTCGACAGAGCCTGGGCCGGGCTGCGCCTTGCGCGGAGCTTCGCTGTCAGCGCCGCCACCGCAAGCACGGCGCCGAGCAGGCTGACGCCCGGCCACGCGCCACAGCTCCAGGCGGCGAAGGACAGGGCGGAACCGGCCGCTCCTCCGAGAAACATGCTGGTCATGAAGACCGTGTTGATACGGCTGCGCGCCGCAGGTTCCAGCGCATAGATGATGTGCTGGTTGGCAATCAAGGCGACCTGGATACCGACATCGAGCACGATGACGCCGGCCACCAGTCCGGCAAGCGAGGTCCACGTTCCGAGTAGAGCCCAGGCGGCGAGCGTCAAGACGGCGCCGAACCAGACGACGGACCGCGCACCTCTTCGATCTGCCATTCTGCCGGCGAGTGGTGCCGCAAAGACGCCGACCGCGCCGACAATACCGAACAGACCGGCAGTATCCGCGCCCAGATTGAAACGCGGCGTCGCAAGAAAAAGGGCAAGCACGGTCCAGAACGCCGTAAAGGATGCGAAAAGCGCCGCCTGCACCATCGAGGCGAGGCGCAACTCGGGTTCGCGCCGCCAAAGCGTGGCAAGCGAACCAAGCGCCTCGCGATAGGGCAAGCGCGATGCCGGACGCAGATCCGGCAAGGCCCGGATCATCAGCAACGAACCTGCGAGAGCAAGCGGGACACTCGCCCAGAACATCTCGCGCCAGCCGGCATGGGCGCCGACAAAGCCGGAAACCGTGCGGCTGAGCAGGATACCGGTCAGGACTCCAGCCATGACTGTCCCGATCGCCGCCCCGCGTTTGTCAGGCGTGGCAAGCATTGCAGCGAGCGGGACGATCTGCTGCGCGACGGTCGCGCTTGCTCCGAGCAGCACGGACGCGGCAATCAGCCATGACGGCGACGGAGCCACAGCCGCGGCTGATGCTGCTACAGCAACTGCCAGGAACTGGCCGACGATCAGTCGCCGCCGACGGACGATGTCCCCAAGCGGCAACAGAAGCAAGAGGCCGAGCGCGTAACCGAGTTGCGTCGCTGTCGGAAGGAGGCCGACGGCCGCCTCACCGGGAAACTCGGCCTCGATGAGACCCAGCAGCGGCTGATTGTAATAGATGTTTGCGACCGCGACGCTGCTGGCGACGGCCATGGCGTAGAGGCGGATTCGGCCGAGACCGGAATGCTCCATTTCGTGGGTAACCATTTCACTTGCCCTTCTCACTGGAGAGATGGGTTTGATCTATCTCTTTATCGATATGCGCTGTAGTGTTGTATTTCTTGGCACTAGTATATCGGAGATCGATATAATGAATCTCGATGAGGTCCGCGTCTTCGCCGCGGCGGCGCGCGGCGGCAGCCTCGCCGAAGCCGCGCGGCGGCTTGGCATCACGCCAATGATCGCGACCAGGCGGCTTGCCTCATTGGAGCAGGTGCTCGGCGTTCGGCTGATGCATCGCACGACCCGGTCACTGTCGCTGACGCCGGAGGGCGAGACCTTTCTGCCCTATGCCCAAGGCCTGCTCGAAACCGAACAGCAGGCGCGAACGCTCCTGAGTGGTGACGGGGATGGGGCGAGCGGTCTCCTGCGCGTCTCGGCGCCCGTTGCCTTCTCGATCAAGCTGATCGCTCCGCTGATCCCCTCGCTGCTTGATGACCATCCGGAACTCAAGATCTCACTCGACATGAGCGACACCATGCCCGACCTCGTGGCATCGGGCATCGATCTGGCGATCCGCATCGCACGACTGAAGGACAGCAACCTGATAGCCCGCAAACTCAGCGAAAACCCGCGTTCCCTCGTCGCCGCTCCATCCTATGTCGAAAAGCACGGACGGCCTCGGACCGGCAGCGATCTCATTCATCATCAATGCCTGCCCTTGCACGGCGTCAGCCATTGGACCTTTCTGAGCGCCGGGGCCGAGACACATGTCCGCTTGCAGAGCCGCTTCTCGTCGACGAGCATCGAGGGGTGTCATGCCGCCTGCCTCGCCGGTGCCGGCATCACACTGCTATCGGACTGGAACGTTGCCGACGATCTCGACGCGGGCCGGCTGGTGCGCATTCGCCTCGAAGACGCGGAGGCCGAGACTTTGGCGATCTGGGCGGTCTACCCGACGACAAAGCTCGTCGCGCCCAAGGTACGGGTCTTCATCGACCGGTTGATGCGCGCGCTTGGTGAAACCGCGAAGGCACGCGCTTGAGCAACAAAGACCCGCACCGCGATCATGGCGGTGCGGGCACCAACATTCATCCCGGCACGGTCCGCTGTCCCGAGACGCTGCGGATCATGCCAGCCTTTTAGGCCTCGATGAAGGCAAGCAGGTCAGGATTGATGACATCGGCATGGGTCGTCAGCATGCCGTGTGCATAGCCCTCGTAGACCTTGAGCGTACCGTTTTTCAGGAGCTTGACCGCAAGCCGCGCACTGTCGTCGATCGGAACGATCTGGTCGTCGTCGCCATGCATGACCAGCGTCGGCACGTCGATCGCCTTGAGGTCTTCGGTGAAATCGGTTTCGGAGAAGGCCTTGATGCCCTCGTAATGGGCCTTGGCGCTTCCCATCATGCCTTGGCGCCACCAGTTCCGGATCACACCCTCGGACGGCTCGGCGCCCGGCCGGTTGAAGCCGTAGAAAGGGCCGGTCGGAACATCGAGGAAGAACTGGGCGCGATTGGCGGCCAGTGCCGCCCGGAAGCCGTCGAACACCTCGATCGGCAGGCCGCCGGGATTGCTCTCGGTCTTGACCATGATCGGCGGCACGGCACCGACGATGATGAGCTTGGCGACCCGGCCGCCGCCGTGGCGCGCCACATAGGCGACCGCTTCACCACCGCCTGTGGAGTGGCCGATATGCACGGCGTCGCTGAGACCGAGCTTGGTGGTGAGTGCGGCCACGTCCTTGGCGTAGTGGGCAATATCGTGACCTTCGCTCACCTGTGTCGAGCGACCATGGCCGCGGCGGTCGTGGGCAATGACGCGATAGCCCTTGTTGACGAAATAGAGCATCTGCGCGTCCCAATCGTCTGCCGACAGCGGCCAGCCATGGTGAAAGACGATTGGCTGGCCCGTGCCCCAATCCTTGTAGAAGATGTCGACGCCGTCTTCAGTCCTGACGAAGCTCTCGGTCATGGGAATGGTTCCTTTGCTTGGGTTCTATTGCATGTTTTCAGGCACGTTCCGTGGCGCTGGCTTCGCGACATGGAACGCCACCCGCTTCAACCGAGATGCGGCCGGTTGATCGCGAGAAGGTGGTGAACGACCGGTGCCGCCGGTCCCTTGTGAAAGCGACGAACGTTTTCCTGGACATCGGCATCCGCCTTGGACACGCGCTTGTGCTGGCGCAGATGCTCAGCCCAGGACTCGACCATGAACCACTCCACCATGCGGCCGGTATCAGCCGCGTCCTCGGTCACGCCCCAGCCATAGGCGCCGTCGCGGCGACGCTCATGCGACAGGCGGGCAAGCGCCTTCAGGAATTCGGAACGATCCGCCTTTTCGACTGAGTATTCGATCAGCACGAGCACGGGGCCCCGGTCGTGTTCGACCGGCTCGCTGGTCAGTGGCTCCGGCCAATGGTTGGAGGGGATGAGGTCCGCCTCTCCCTTCGGCAGTTTCATGGTGTGAAAGACGCCCCCGACGCACAGAAGGCCGACGGCCGCCACTCCCAGGGTGAAGGGCACGCCGATCGCCTCGGCGATCGCGCCCCAGGCAAGGCTGCCACCGGTCATGGCACCATTGAAAACGGTAAGATAGACGGCGAGGGTACGCCCCCGCACCCAGTTTGGAAGGATGGCTTGCGCGGTGCTGTTCAGGGTCGTCAGCGCCGTAATCCAGGCGGCGCCGCAAACGAGCAGCGCCACAACCGCCACCCATTGCGCCGGCGCGAAGGAGAGCACGCCCATCACCGCGGCCGTGAATACGGCCGCAAGCAGTAGCAGCCCGTCCGCATCCATCCGGGCGCGCAGGCGCGGCATCACCAGCGCGCCGCCGATCGCACCGGCGCCGACGGCACCGAGCAGGATGCCGTAGAAGCTGGCGCCACCGCCGAGAAGCTGACGGGCGACCAGCGGCAGGAGCGCCCAAATCGCGCTCGAAAACGCGAAGAACACGGCGGCACGCAGCAGGACAACGTGCAGTTCGCGGCTGGCGCGGGCGTAACGCAACCCCGCCCGGAAGGCGCCGAAGAAGCGCTCTGCAAGAGCGTCGTCTTCCGCCGCCCCGCGCCGCCACCACAGGAGTGCCGCGATCACGAAGGCATAGCTGATGACGTCGACGCCATAGGTGACGGCGGCGCCGAACCAGGCAAGCAGCAGACCGCCGAGTGCCGGACCGATCGCGCGGGCGATGTTGATGCCGAGCGAGTTCAGCGCCACGGCGCCCTTGACGTCCTGCCTTGAGACGAGCTCGGGCACGATCGCCTGCCAGGTCGGGGCGACCAGTGCCGCGCCGATGCCGCCCACAAAGGTCAGCGCGATCAGCGAACTCACGGACTGCAATCCGGTCGCGGAGAGAAACAGCAGGCAAAGGCTTGCGGACGCGAGCAGGAACTGCACCACAATCAGGAACTTGCGTCGGTCGAGGATATCCGAGAGGACACCCGCGGGAATGGCGAGCAGGAAGATCGGCAGCGTCGCCGCCGCCTGGACCATAGAAACGGCGGCCGGCGTCGCAGAAAGGTCTGTGACCAGCCAGGAGCTGGCGACATCACGAATGAAGCTGCCGGTATTGCCGATGATCGTCGCGACCCAGAGAACCGCGAAGACCTTCTGCCGGAGCGGTGCAAACGTGCCTGCGCCCTGCTTCGCTGCCGCCGTCATCGCCCTGCCCTCCTTGCGGACGCCCGTTGGCTGAGATCGTAGCAGGCGACGAGCAGGAAGGCACCGGCGAGACCGATATGCTCGAAGAATCCGTTCGTCGCCATCGCCCGTTCCATGCCCGGCGGCAGCTCCCAGAAGCGAAACGCAAGGAAGGTGGCAGCCAGTGTGAACGCGGCAAGCGCACTGGCTGCCGCCCAGCGATAGAACCCCATGAGAATGAGGGCCGACATCAGAAGCTCGAAGATGATCACGCCGACGGCAAAGAGCGGTGCCGGATGCAGACCGAAGTGGTCCATCTCGGCAAGCGCACCCGGAAAGTCGAAGATCTTCGTGAGCGGCCCCTGGATGTAAGCCGAGCAGAGCGCCAGCAGCCCGATGAACACGACGCGGCTGCCGGCAAGGCTCGGCCGAAGGCGAGCGACGAGATGGCTTTCAAGGGAGGAAAGGCTCAGCATTTTGGTTCCTTGTCAGGCGGCCTTCAACTCAACGGGGAGCCGGACTGCCCTCATCGCGTTTGCTGTCATTCGAGATGGCGATCGGGGTCTGGGACACGCCTTTGTAGTAGGCGCCATGCTTCGACGCCGGATGGTTCACCACGACCTTCGCCCAGGGGTGCCGGACGCCGGCCGTTGGCGAGGCTGAGGCGCAAACAGGAGCAAGCGACGAGCTGATCAGGATTGAGACCGCCGCCATCGCCGCAGTCCCGACTATCGTTCGCATTTGATCCCTCCACTCTTCCTCACACGGCCCAGCACGAGCAGCCGAGCGCCCCGAAGAAGCCCTTGAGATCGGCGATCGGCAGGCGGGACGTCCAGGCGCCGGCGTGGTCGTGGCCATGGACGCCGCAATTGCTGGCGCAGCCACAGGAGCTGATCGCGGTCCGCCGGAGGGAATTCTTGCCGGCACCATCGGGCTCGCCCCAGGCAGCATAGCCGCCGAAGCTTCGCACCGGCGACCAGTCCGGCATCGCCGGCGGCAACGGGTTTTCGTCGTGGGGCGCAAAATCTCCCGCCGCATAGACGATCTTGCCGCCGACCATCGTGAGCTCCGAGGTGAGGAACGAGATCTCGTCCTCGGCGCAGTTGAAATAGTCCTTGTCCGGCACGATCAGGTCGGCGAACTGCCCCTTCTCGATGCGCCCCTTCTTGCCCTCCTCGTTGGAGAACCACTGCACCTTTTCGGTCCACATCCTCAGCGCCGTTTCGCGGTCGAGACAATTGGCGCGCGGATAGAGCTGCATGCCGCCGACGGTCTTGCCGGTGACCATCCAGGACAGCGAGACCCAGGGATTGTAGGAGGCAACGCGGGTCGCGTCGGTACCGGCGGAAACCTTGACGCCCTTTTCGAGCATCTTCGCCACCGGCGGTGTCGCTTCCGCCGCCCCATGGCCATAACGCTCGACGAAATACTCGCCCTGATAGGCCATGCGATGCTGGACGGCGATGCCGCCGCCGAGTGCGGCGATCCGGTCGATCGACCGGTCGGATATCGTCTCGGCATGGTCGAAGAACCAGTTGATGCCGGAAAGCGGGATATCCTGGTTGACCTTCTCGAAAACGTCGAGCGCGCGGGTGATCGTCTCGTCATAGGTCGCATGCAGCCGCCAGGGCCAACGGTTCTCGGCCAGGATCCGGACGACCTCTTCGAGTTCCCCCTCCATTTCCGGCGGCATGTCCGGACGCGGCTCGCGGAAGTCCTCGAAATCGGCGGCCGAGAAGACCAGCATCTCGCCGGCGCCGTTGTGACGGAAGTAGTCGTTGCCCTGCTTGTATTTGACCGAGGAGGTCCACTTCAGGAAGTCTTCCTTCTCCTGCTTCGGCTTCTGGGTAAAGAGGTTGTAGGCGAGGCGCACGGTCATCTGGCCCTCATCCGACAGCTTCTGGATGACGGCGTAGTCGTCCGGGTAGTTCTGGAAGCCGCCGCCGGCATCGATGACGCTGGTCACCCCCAGCCGGTTGAGCTCGCGCATGAAATGGCGGGTCGAGTTGAGCTGATAGTCGAAGGGCAGTTTCGGCCCCTTGGCGAGCGTCGAATAGAGGATGCCGGCATTGGGCTTTGCAAGCAGCAGACCGGTCGGGTTGCCGTTGGCGTCCCGGCTGATCTCCCCGCCCGGCGGGTTCGGCGTGTCCTTGGTGTAGCCGACCGCCCGAAGGGCTGCGGCATTGAGCAGTGCCCGGTCATAGAGATGCAGCAGAAACACCGGCGTATCCGGCGCCACCGCGTTGATCTCGTCGATGGTCGGCAGCCGCTTCTCCGCGAACTGGTGCTCCGTGAAGCCGCCGACGACGCGCACCCATTGCGGCGCCGGCGTGATCGCCACCTGCCGCTTCAGCATCGCCATTGCATCGGCGAGCGAGCGCACCCCGTCCCAGCGCAGTTCCATGTTGAAGTTCAGACCGCCGCGCACGACGTGGGTGTGGTTGTCGTTGAGGCCAGGCAGGACGCGCTTGCCCTTGAGGTCGATCTTTTTCGTGGCTGACCCGGCCAGTGCCATCACCGTCCGGTCGTCGCCGACGGCAAGAATGAGGCCGTCCTTAATCGCAATCGCGGTCGCAGCCGGGTTGGCGCGGTCGAGCGTCGTGACAAGGCCGTTGTGAAGGATCAGGTCGGGCGTCATCGAGGGGTCTCCGGTCTGTTGGGCGCCGGCGCTACGGACCGACGAAAAAAGGGCAGGCAGGGCAAGCGACGATGCCGCGCCGAGGAAGGAGCGTCGCGTCGGCATCATCCGACCCTTTCATCGTTGAGCGCCGCATCCTTCGCCTTGCCGGCGGTGGCCTGGGCGCCGCCAGGGAGGTGGCCGAACATGTGCGGCATGCACTGCAGATTGAACCAGCTGAGATTGACCGGTTCACCCGACAGGACGCGCTTGACCAGCGGGACGGATTGCTCCCCGACGAGGATGCCGAGCAGTCCGACCAGCGCGACGACGGGCGGCGCCGGCGAGCGGACGTTCAAGAGGGAATAGATGACGCCGACCAGCACCCCGGCTGCGAGCGAGAGAAGATACATCTTCATCGCCAACTCCTTCACGAATGACATTGCCGCCCCGGCGACCGCAAGCGCGGCCAGAGCGTTCATCCAGGGCGCCGCGCGTTCAGAGAAACGCGCGGCGCCCACTTTGATCAGAGCGTCCCGTCAGTGCCCTTCGGAAGCGCCGAACATCGACTTGGCGTAGATGATGCCGAGGCCATAGGCGCCGCCGAACTTCTTGGCGATGCCGGTGGTCATGTCGTAGGTCTCGATGCGTGCCCAGTCGCGCTGAAGCTCGAGCATGTATTGCAGCGAAGTCATCGGCCGCACGCCGGCCTGCACCATGCGGTCCATCGCGCGCTCATGCGCCTCGTCGGAGACGTCGCCGCAGGCGTCGGCAATGACATAAACCTCAAAACCCTGGTCGAGCGCCGACAGCGTCGGACCGACGATGCAGACGGACGTCCAGAGCCCGCACATGACGAGGCGCTTCTTGCCGATGCGGTTGACCTCTTCGATCACGGCCGCGTCTTCCCAGGTGTTCATCGAAGTGCGGTCCAAGAGCTTCTGGCCCGGGAAGGCATCGGTGATCTCGGAGAACATCGGACCGGAGAAGGTCTTCTCGGCAACGGTGGTGAGAATGGTCGAAACGCCGAATCCCGCGGCCGCATGGGCGACCAGCGCCGCATTGTTGCGCAGGAGAACCGCGTCGATCGACTTGGTCGCAAAGGACATCTGCGACTGGAAGTCGATCATGATCAGGGTGTGATCCCTGGGCGAGACGAGGAGTTTGCCGGGGGTCGCTGTCGCGGACATGGTCGTGGCCTCTTTCTGTTGAAACTCACTCCGATCGGAGAGGCTCAACTATGCCGTCGACGGCGGTCCCGTTCTTGTCGCCAAAGATGGATTTTTGAAAGTTTCGCTCGCCATGCCAGCGGCCGACAATCTGGTCCGAGCCGCTTCACCGCACAACTATACTTTTGGTAGCCCGAAAGATTACTGGCTGCGGCGCCACAGACGCGGTGTCGTCCCGACCGCCTGCACGAAGGCACGGGTAAAATGGCTCTGATCCGAAAAGCCGCAGGTGGACGCGATCTCGCTCAGCGGTGTGGAGGAGAACTGCAGCAGGTCCTTGGCCTTTTCGATCCTTTGCTGCAGCAGCCAGCGATACGGCGTGCTTCCCATGGTCTCCCGAAAGGCGCGAAGAAAAGCGGCCTGCGACAGATTGCAGGTCGAGGCCAACTCCTCCACGGTGAGCCCGCCGTCAAGACGGGCCTGCACGAGTTCGCGGATCTTTGCCTGGCAGCGCTGCGAGAGCCTACGCCCCCCCGCCAAGCTATCGCCGCGGCCGTTGCCGTACTGTCGCACCATATGCACGCCGATTGCGACCGAGAGCTGGTCGACGAACAGGGCGCTTCGATCCGTGTGGCCGTCCACCGATGCAAACAAGGCGCCGAGCATGCCGCCGAGAACGGGATCGGGAGAGCCGGAAATGGATCTGAGCTCGCTGACACCGGTAAGATCTGCCGCATCCGCAATGCGCTGCAGCGCACCGTAGCCGATTTCAAGCAGGGTAAAGTCAAAGGACCCTTTCAGATCCGCCTTGTAATCGTCGGCGAAGTTCCTGACGTAAATCGAGTTCTGGCCGAATTCCTGGATCGCCGAATGATGCTCCCCGAAGACCCGACGGCTATGGCCGCCTGAAAGCGACAGGCCAATCAGATATCCCCGTCCATTGCCGGGCGTCGTGACCCGGCCCGGCGGCCCTGCAAGCGATCGCTTGCGATAAAAGACCATGTCGCGGCCTTCGATCGTCCTGTCGTCGTCGAGTTGGTCCAGCGAGCATCCGAGGCTGTCGCGCGGCCGCGTTCCGGCCGAGGCAGCGGAGGCATTCGTCATCGTCTTCGCTCCTGTTTGTCGCGACCACCTGCCAAAACCTCCTGCAGCGCTGATGAAAACGAAAAGCGCGGAACCATACTGACGCGCGGATCGCGGCGCGCTTGAAACGCGTGCACGCAATTCATTCTCATATTCACCAGATCGTCTGCAGGAGCGGCGTATGATTGCCCCGACCGCGGCGGCATTCTTGCACGCTTTTCATGTATTTTGAATGATCCGTATGAGGGCGCGCCCTCTTTCCGCGCTATAGCTGAGATCGATCGACCGCCACGCTGACGGCCCGGTTCTTTTTCCTGAAACGCGCCGGTGTTTCTCCCGTCTGGCTGGTGAAAACCCGGGTCATGTGGCTCTGGTCGGCAAAACCGCAGTGGATCGCGATTTCGGCAAGAGGGATGTCCTGAAGCAGACACTCCTTGACCCGTGCAATCCGGTACTCGGTCAGCCACCTGGAAGGCGTGCGCCCGAAGCTCTCCTTGAAAGCCTTGTTGAAATAGCTGCGCGAGAGCTCGCACTGAGCCGCGAGATCGCCGATTGAAAACGCCTTGTTGAAGTGTGCGACCAGAAACTCCGTTGCCTGCCTCTCCTGCCAGGGCGCCAGCGTGCCTTTCTTGTCGACAGGGAAATGCAAGCCGCCATAGGTCTGGCTGAGATGAGCCAGTGCCGCGAGGTTGATCTGTTCGACGAAAAGCAGATTGGCCCGGTCCGGCTCGTCGAGCGAAGGCAGCAGTGCCTGGGCAAGGCCGAACATCACCGGATCGACCCGTCCCTGCACCGGCGAGAGCGACACATACTCGCCGCGCCCCGCCCTTTCGGTGAAGGTCCGCATGCAGGAAAAGGGGATGTGGAAGCGGACATTGTCGAAGGGAGACAGGTGATGGCACTGCCATTGATCCCGAAGGTCGGTGATCGCGAGCGATGCCTTTGAGTGCCCGCCTTCGTAGACGAGCTCGCCACGGCGCCACAGCCGATGCGCCTCGAAATCGCGCATCTGGACGATGACGTTGAAGGCGTCGGCGACGGGGATCATCGGCCCGAGCTCCAGATCGAAACGATCCGAGAAGGTTCTCGTCACGGTGATCTCGCCCGCGCTGATCTTTTTGACAGTGGGGCGCGACGTGCGATCGCCGGCGCTCAATCCCTCATGCAAGGCCATCGGTCACGCTCTCCCGATTTCCAGCTCGGCCGTCCGCTTCAGCGGCCGGGCAGATGCTACACCGGTTGGCCACCACATGACAGCGGCAATTCCCGCGGCGCTTCTCAGAGCTTCATGGGTCAACGTCGTGTCCCCTCACTGCAGCCAGCGCGCACGCCAGGCAGCGGGCGTAACCCCTGTCACCTCGCGAAAGGCTTCGATGAAACGCGTCTCGTCGGCATAGCCGCAACTGGCAGCGACTTTGGCGCACGACCAGCCCTCCTCGATCAGGTAGCGTTTCGCTCGACCGATCCTGTAGCGTATCAACCACTCTTCCGGCGTTTGTCCGGTCACGGCCACGAAGGCTGCGGCAAAGTCGCCCTGCGACAGGTTCGCGGCCGCCGCCGCCGCCGCCATCGAAAAGTCCTTGGCCCAATGGTCGATCATGAAATCCTTGGCCGCCTTCTCCTGCCATACGGACAGATCCGGGCCGCCGGATAGAGTGGCGCGATCCGGATAGGAGTGCAGGAGATGTGCGCAAATGGCGACGGCAATATGCCGCAGCACCGGACCAGGTTCGTTCTCACTCTCCGCAAGCAGCGGCAGCAGGGCCAAGGCAAGATTGTGCATGACGTCGTCGATCTCGCCGCGGCGGCACCGCAGACCAGTGGCGGCGGGAGCGTGCGAGAACTCCGAGACTTCGCGCAACAAGGCCCGCGGCAGATGAAAGGCGACTGAATCGAGATCGCTGACAAGTCGGATGCTGGCGCCCTGAACGAGATCGACGAGACAGATCGATCCTTGCCGGTAACGGCGAATTTCACTGTCGCTTGCGCCCGCAACCACGTCGCAATGCATGACGTCCTTGAAATAGAACATCAGGAAATAGGCGTCGTCCGCGGGAAGGGAGACGACACGGCTCAATGCTCCATTGAGCCGGCACTTGAGACGCGTGACCGAAAACCGAGCGTCGCGGACGGGCCGAACCATGAGCGACCGCGCCTTCGGCTCGCCGAAATGCGCTCCAATGCCATTCGGATCTGTCATAACCTGCCGTCCACCCTCGCCTCCTGGCGATGGAGTTCATTCCTCGCGTGGAACCGGCCCCAATGCTTGATCGACCCGATGGCGAACGCACAGGGGATCATCTCGCGATTGCCGTCCATGTCAGGGAAAAGATGCGGGGGCCTGCCGCCAATTTCTTGTATCCTTTGCTCACATTTAGCCCCAAACGACTCCGTTTTGAGGGAAAATCCGTTCGACATGAACCGATCGGGCTAGAGCGGTCGCGTTTCGGTGACATAGCTCTCGAAGAAATCCGAGAACTTGGCAACCCTCAGCGGCAGCCGTTCATAGGGCGGATAATAGAGCGTGAGCCACAGTTGCGGGGCCTCCCACCCATCGAGGATCTGCTTGAGCGCTCCAGTTGCCAGCGCATCCTCGACGATGAAAAGCGGCAGGAGCGCGATGCCCTCTCCATTTTCCGCAAGCCTCGCGACGAACTCGCCATTGTTGGCAGCCAAGGTCTGGCCGGCCCTGACCCTTCGCGCCCGGCCCTGGGATGTGAGTTCCCAGGTCTCCGAGATCGCCTGTCCGTCATAGGCAAGGCAGCCGTGACGGTCGAGATCATCCGGCGTCTGCGGGGATCCATATCTGGCGAGGTAACCGGGCGACGCGACCAGCACGCGCCGCACCGGGCAGATCCGGCGCCAGATCGTCGATTTGTCGCGCGGCGGTTCCGACACGCGGACAGCAAGATCGAAATCCTCGGCCACGATGTCGATGAGCCGGTCGGTCAGCGACAGCGAAATTTGCGTGCCCGGATGCTCGGCGCGAAAGCCGGTGACGATATCCGGCAGGATGTGCTGGCCGAGCGACAGCGGCGCGTTGATGCGGATCAGTCCGGCGACGTCGCCGTGCTGCTCACGCAGATCCTCGCGCGCTTCATCGAACTGGCGGATCAATGGCTCGATACGCGCCGCATAGACCGCGCCAGCCGAGGTCAATGATACCTGGCGTGTCGTGCGCAGCAGCAACTGAACCCCGAGGTCGTCTTCCAAAGCACTGACTGCGCGGGTGACACTTGGCGCCGTCATCGAAAGCTGGCGCGCTGCGGCGGTAAAGCTTCGCTGTTTCGCCACCGCCAGGAAGACGCGGATATCACTCAAATCGCTCATGCGAAATAATTGCGATAAATGCAATAATATTGTCAATATTATTGCTGTTCATTTTGCCTATGAATGCACCGATCCTTGTCTCGGGAGAAGCGCGACGCGTGGCGTGCTGACCGGGATCAGGCAGCAGTGCCTGCGGCCTCGACGACGGCCTCTCGATCTCCCAAATCGGGAGTGGCAGCATGACAATCTCACGTTTCGACGAGCAGGTGGAACAGTTCAGGCACGACGCACCGATCGTCTTTGCTTTCTACGATCCCGGTCCGGACGATCCGGTCGCAGGGCTGATCGCCAGCATACTACCGGATGCCCAGGTGTTTTCTTTCAATAAAGGCACGAGAGATACCGATCCCGCGCGCCCTTCCCGGATCAGCGACGCGATGCCCGATATGCAGGCATTCGCTGTTCATGTGGAAGACTTGACAAACGTCATTACCGATAAGCGGCGCCTATATGATGGCAGGACCGCCTATGGGATCGGCTACACGACCGGAGCGACGGTGCTCACGGCGCTCCTGGTCAAACGCCCTGATCTGTTCGATCGCGCCGCCTTGTTGCATCCCCTCGTTGCGTGGACGCCGCCCGGCAATGCCGGGCTTGCGGGCAAACCGGTCCTCGTCACGGGCGGCCAGGACGATCCGGCTCGCCCATTGGCGCTTATCGAGCGGCTGGTCGACTATCTTGCCGGACAAAAGGCTGATGTCCGAGCCCTCTACAATCGCGGCACGCATGAGATCGGACGGGAAGAAATGATGGCACTGCGAGAATTCCTAGAGGAACCCATAGGCAGAAGAGATGCGAGCCGCGTCGGCTGACGCGGCCCGCAATCGCGTTACTGTGCCGTGGCTTCGAGGTCGACCTTGTCGAGCAGAAGCGCGGGGTTTTCGGCAGCGCCCATCAGCTCGAGGGCGCCGATCCCGGCTTCATCCTTGGCCTTGACCTTCAGGGTGAAGGCGCCGGGCTTGCTGATGAACTGGGTAAACGCAGTTGCCGCGTCCTGCAGCTTCGGCTGGGTGGCAGCAAAATGCTGCACGCCTGCGCTCGTCATCAGCACGAGGAGCCCACGAACGCTGTCCTCGGTCATGTGGTTGTCCTCGGCATAGAGCTTGATGCCCTTGGCCAAGATGCCCTTGTCTTCAAGCTTGAGCGTGGCTTCCCGGGCCGTGAGGCCGAAGAGCGCCACCTGCGCAGCGGTCATGTCGCCGGAGAAGAAATCCTTGCTGGCGCCTCCCATCAAGCCGGAGAAGGAGAAGCTGCCCATGTCCTTGCCGTTCACGGAGATGTCCTTGATGACGAGGTTCTCGTTCGGCTCATCCCAGGCGAGCTCGACGTTGGAGGAGAACACCAGCTTGTCGAAACCCAGCTTGCGCAGCGTCGCGAAACCCTCGTCCTGCGTATCAGCCGGCACCTGCACGCTGAGATCACGGTAGGTGACCCGAACATCCGTCGGGATGCCGTTGCGCGGCTTGGTCAGAGCCACCTCGTAACTGTCGAGCGTGAAGCGCACGCGTTCGGGGACCGAAGGCACGGCATCCTGCTCGGCCGGCGCTTCGACCATCGGAGCGTCCTGGGCATCGGCCGGGACCTCTGTCTCGGATGCGGCATCCCCATCCGTCGCGGCATCACCATCGGAGGAAGCATCGCCATCGGTTGCCTCATCCGGCACGGGCTCGGTGCTGACGGACGGATCGGCCTCATTTTCGGTCGCGCTCGGGTCGCCGTCGATAATTTCGCTGTCCGTCAAGCTTGACGGCTCGGCGCCAGGCATGTCCACGTCCAGTCCGGCGATGCGGATTGTTCCGAACTCCGGCATCAGCGTCGTGAAGGGGAAGGTTTCAAACTCTTCCTCTTTCAGCCCTGCCAGCTTCGTGAGCGCCTCCATGGTCGGAGCCCAGGAGAAGCCCTTGATGCTTGCTTCGGCGAGCTTGACGTAGTCGGCACCTTCGCCGGCAGAAAGGCCGTGGAGGGAACCGTCGAAGCTGCGGCCATCGAGCTGCATCGCCACCTTGTCGACGGCGAGCTTGATCGTCTTGCCTTCCTCATCGCTGCTCTTGTCCGGCACTTCCATCTTGATGCCCGACAACTCGATGTCGCCGTTGCCGATCATGTCGACGATCGAAAGGACGCGCTTGAAGAACGCCTGCCGCTCGGCCGGCGGCAACGCCTCGGGGTCTGTTACGCCTTGCAGTTTTTCGAGCGTTTCGAGCAGGGGTTCCGCTGGCATGCGCGCAGTGAAGCCCTTGCTGCGCACTTCGTCATAGCCGAACGTCGCCTTGCCGTCGGAGAAGGCAAGGTTCTTCACCGTGATCGGGCCATAGAGCGGCTTCGGCTCCTTGTCGTCGGGTCCGGCCTTTTCCGTATAGATCCGCGTCAGATAGGCCGCATCGAAGTTCTCGCCCGTGACGGCCCCGATCGAGCCGTTCATCTGCTCGCGCTTCGTTGCGCCTTCTCCGTCAGGAACATCCATGGCAAAGGCGAAGCTTGCGCCGCTCGCCGAATAACGGGCGACGCGACCGCCCGCGATGTCCTCGAGGGCGAGATCCTTGTACACCGTCTTCTGCTCGGTACCGGCCACATCTTGGCTGATTGTCGCCTCCGGCGCCGAGATCCGTTTTGCGGCAAAACGCTCGATGCGTTTCAGGGTCGTCAACTCACCCTGATCGCCTGCCTTGGAGAGCGCGCCGGCGAAGAAGTCCGGCTCCTCGATGACCGCATGCGGCACAGAGAACTTTCCTGCGGCGATGTCGAGTTCAAGTCCCTTCACGTCAAGCTTGCCGCTCAGGAAGAAGATCTTGGGACGGCCATCGATCGCGGCGACCTGTACCTTGGTGCCATTGGCAAAGGGCAGCGTCACGTCGCGCAGGTGAAGGCGGCCGAGAAAGTCCGCCTCGACGGAGCCGGCCTTGCCACCACGCGCGGCGATGAACTTATCGACCGACCTTTCGAGCATGAACTTGCCGCCGGTCACGCCGGCGGCCGCGATCGCGATCACTGCGACGGCCGCCCAAAGCGCTTTGCGACGGCCCTTGCCGGCCCCAGTTTCTGTCTCAGCCACGATGTCTGTCCTTTCACCACGCGAAAAATGGAAAGCTCTTTGAGTCTATGCGGCTGTGACTAACCATTGATGCTTTTTTCCGCAAGTTTGGCGGGAGTGCCGTGCACCAATATTCTTGTGTGGGCTGCAATCGGCGAAGCGGTCGGACGTCATCAGAGATGCATACAAGGCTGCAAGCATGCGCTTGTTGCCCTGTCGCCCACGGCAATAGGATTGCCTTATCGCTGCCATCAGGAAATCCAACTTAAATTAATGGAACCACTTTGATAGACTCGTCAGCGCAATGAAGGAGATGCAGCCAGTGGCCAGACCGCTTCGCAAAACGACAATCAGCGACGGCACAAAGAATGCCGCAAGCCGGGCCCGGCAAACCGTTGGCCCGCACAGCCTGCTTTTCCTCTGACCCGCACAATTCACGTCATCGTAAGTCATCGTAAAGGGAGATAAAAATGGACGCGAAAGCCGACAAAACGGGCAAATGTCCCGTCATGCACGGAGCTCAGACGAGCGCTCAATCGGCCGGCACCTCGAACCGCGACTGGTGGCCGAACCAGCTCAACCTGAAGATCCTGCACCAGAATTCCTCCCTTTCCGATCCGATGGGCGAGGCGTTCAACTATGCCGAGGAATTCAAGAAGCTCGACCTGCCGGCGGTGAAGAAGGATCTCTTCGCCCTGATGACCGATTCGCAGGATTGGTGGCCGGCCGACTTCGGCCACTACGGACCGCTGTTCATCCGCATGGCCTGGCACAGCGCCGGCACCTACCGCACCGGCGACGGCCGCGGCGGCGCCGGTGCCGGGCAGCAGCGCTTCGCACCGCTCAACAGTTGGCCGGACAACGCCAACCTCGACAAGGCGCGCCGCCTCCTCTGGCCGATCAAGCAGAAATACGGCAACAGCATCTCCTGGGCCGACCTGATGATCCTCGCCGGCAACTGCGCGCTCGAATCGATGGGATTCAAGACCTTCGGTTTCGCCGGCGGCCGTCCCGATGTGTGGGAACCGGAAGAGGACATCTACTGGGGCACGGAAAAGACCTGGCTCGACGACAAGCGCTATTCGGGCGACCGGGACCTCGAAAACCCGCTCGCAGCGGTGCAGATGGGCCTGATCTACGTCAACCCGGAAGGCCCGAACGGCAACCCGGACCCGCTCGCTGCCGCCAGGGACATTCGCGAGACCTTCGCCCGCATGGCGATGAACGACGAGGAAACCGTTGCGCTGATCGCCGGCGGCCACACCTTCGGCAAGACCCACGGCGCTGGTGATGCGGCCAATGTCGGCCGCGAGCCGGAAGGTGCGGGCATCGAGGAACAGGGCCTTGGCTGGGCAAGCACCTACGGCAGCGGCCGTGGCGGCGACACCATCACCAGCGGTCTCGAAGTCACCTGGACGACGACGCCGACCAAGTGGAGCAACAACTACTTCTGGAACCTCTTCGGCTACGAATGGGAACTGACGAAGAGCCCGGCCGGCGCCCACCAGTGGACGCCGAAGCATGGCATGGGCGCCGGCACCGTCCCGGATGCGCATGACAAGTCCAAGCGTCACGCCCCGTCGATGCTGACGACCGACCTCGCGCTGCGCGTCGATCCGGCCTATGAGAAGATCTCGCGACACTTCTACGAGAACCCGGACGCTTTCGCCGACGCCTTTGCCCGCGCCTGGTACAAGCTGACCCACCGCGACATGGGTCCGCGCGCCCGCTATCTCGGCCCGGAAGTTCCGGCCGAAGAACTGATCTGGCAGGATCCCATCCCCGCCGTCGATCACCCGCTCGTCGACGCGAAGGATATCGCCGACCTCAAGGCCAAGATCCTCGCTTCGGGCCTTTCGGTCTCCGAGCTGGTTTCGACCGCCTGGGCATCCGCCGCGACCTTCCGCGGATCGGACAAGCGTGGCGGGGCCAACGGCGCCCGCATTCGCCTTGCGCCGCAGAAGGACTGGCAGGTCAACCAGCCGGCACAACTGGCAAAGGTTCTCGAAACCCTCGAAGGCATCCAGCGCGCCTTCAACGACGCGCAGTCCGGCGGCAAGAAAGTGTCGCTCGCCGACCTGATCGTGCTTGGCGGCGCCGCTGCCATCGAAAAGGCAGCGAAAGCAGCCGGCCATGACATAGAGGTTGCCTTCGCGCCGGGTCGCATGGACGCCTCGCAGGAACAGACCGACGTCGACTCCTTTGACGTTCTGGAGCCGATCGCCGACGGTTTCCGCAACTACCAGCGGACACAATATGCGGTTTCGCCGGAAGAACTGCTGATCGACAAGGCCCAGCTCTTGACGCTGACCGCGCCGGAGATGACCGTTCTCGTCGGGGGCCTGCGTGTTCTCGGCGCGAACCACGGTCCGACCAAGCATGGCGTCTTCACCGATCGTGCCGAAACGCTCAGCAACGACTTCTTCGTCAACCTGCTCGACATGAGCACGGTCTGGAAGGCGACGTCGGATGCGAAGGACGTGTTCGAAGGGCGCGACCGCAAGACCGGCGACGTCAAGTGGACGGCGACCCGCGTCGATCTCGTCTTCGGTTCGAACTCGCAGTTGAGGGCGATTGCGGAAGTCTACGGACAGGCGGATGCCAAGAAGAAGTTCGTGCGCGACTTCGTGGCCGCCTGGAACAAGGTAATGAACGCCGATCGCTTCGATCTCGTCTGAGATCCGGTCGGACTGCCGAAATCCAGTACAGATCCCGGCATCATGCCGGGATCTGGTTCGTGCACGTCGAATGCAAAGCGTCACCCAAGGTTGCAGCCACGGCTCGTTGCCCGTAATGGCCGACCACACGTTAAACGACCGCTGCCAAACGTCCCAACTAACCGGACGACCGAGAGTCCCAGGCTGTCGAGCCCTTCCGCGTCGAACAGGCCTCCCCGCGCAAGCCTTTGCTTTTGTGACAACTTCTCTCTGTCGGCATCCTCCATCGGCAAATTCGCCGTCGCTCTGCATCCGGCGCCTTATCAATCACTAATTGCGTGACTTGACGTGGATAACGTGTTCTGATTTCAACGCCATCGGGCCGCCTGCGAAGGCGACCGACGTCATCTCAAGCTGTTTCGTTCAGGGGGAACGTTGCATGCATCGCTCAAGAGTCCGGGTCGCTTCACTTTCATCAACACTCCTTGTCGCGATCTTCCTCGCGGCGCAAACCGCCTCTGCGCAGCAGGCTCCGGCGGTGGTCGTGGCGCCGGCCACGGTCATGGACCTGCGCGAGAGCGTCGATCTGACGGGTCAGGTCACCGCCATCCAGAAGGTCGATATTCGCGCCCGCGTTTCGGGCTTCCTCGAGGCCGTCAACTTCACCGAGGGACAGAAAGTCACCGCTGGCACGGTGCTCTACCAGGTCGAAGACGGTGCCTATCGCGCCGCAGTCCAGGAAATCGAGGGGCAGATCGAAGCGGCGGAAGCAGCCAAGGAACTTGCCATCCTCGAACGTGACCGCGCCGAGCAACTGCTGACGACCAAGACGATTTCTCAGGCGAAGGTGGACGAGGCCCATGCCGAGGTGAGGAAGGCCGAAGGCGATCTGGTCCGGCTCAGAGGCAGCAAGGACAACGCCGACCTCAACCTTTCCTATACGAAGATCGTCGCGCCCTTCGACGGCATCGTCGGCTTGACAGCCGCGGATGTCGGCGCGCTCGTCGGCCCGGACAGCGGGCCGCTGGTAACGCTGACTCGGCTTGATCCCATCTATGTTCAGTTTCCCGTGGCGACCGCCCTCTACCTTACCTATCGCGAGCGTGTGCTGAAGGGCGAGATCAGCGGCGGCGCCAATGTCGGGCTCGGGCTGCCGAACGGCACGGAATACAAGCAGAAGGGCACGATCAACTTTATCGCCAGCAACGTCTCGCAAGGGACGGACACAGTGACGGTGCGCGCCGAGTTCCCTAATCCGGACAGCATCCTGCTCGACGGCGCCCTGGTGCGCGTCATGCTCGAGCAATCCGACAAGCAGGAGGTTCTCGCCGTGCCGCAGCAGGCGGTCCAGCGTGATCAGCAGGGCGCCTTCGTGCTGGTGGTCGATGCGAGTTCCAAAGTGGAGCTTCGCCGCGTCGATGTCACGCGCAACACGCGCGGCCAGGCCGTCATCGGCAAAGGCCTCAAGGAAGGCGAGAACGTCATCACCGAGGGGGCGGGCAAGGTCCGACCGGGCATCGCTGTCGATGCCGCCACGGCAGCAGGTGGCTGACCCATGATTTCAGAGATCTTTATCGATCGCCCGCGCTTCGCCACGGTCATTTCCATCGTGCTGACGCTGGCGGGCCTTCTTGCGCTCACCCGCCTGCCGATCGCGCAATTCCCCGATATCGTACCGCCGCAGGTGAGCGTCACCGCAAGCTATCCCGGCGCCGGCGCCGACGTAGTCGAAAACACGGTCGCCCAACCGATCGAAAGCAAGGTCGTCGGTGTCGACGACATGCTGTACATGAAGTCGACCAGCGGCGCTGACGGCTCCTATACCCTGACCGTCACCTTCGCCGTCGGCACCGACCCCGATATCGCCACCGTCAACGTCCAGAACCGCGTCTCGCTCGCCGAAGCTGGCCTGCCAGCGGAAGTCAAGCAGAGCGGCGTCAGCGTGCGCAAGAAGTCCTCGGCGCTGATGCAGGTGATTGCCATCTATGGTGCGGACGAGAAACAGAACTTCGATTCCCTGTTCCTGTCCAACTACGCCACGATCAACGTGCTCGACACGGTCAAGCGCGTGCCCGGGGTCGGCGATGCTCAGCTCTTCGGTGCGCAGGACTACTCCATGCGCGTCGTCCTCGACATCGACCGGATGACCAGCCTCGACCTGACGCCGACAGACGTGATCAATGCGCTCAAGGCCCAGAACGTCCAGGCGGCGATCGGCCGCATCGGCGCGCAGCCGATGACCGACGACCCGCTGTTCCAGCTAAATCTCCAGACACAGGGCCGCCTCACCGACCCAAAGCAGTTCGAGGATGTGGTGCTGCGTGCAAGGCCCGATGGTTCCTATGTACGCATCCGTGACGTGGCGCGTGTCGAGCTCGGCGCCGCCAGTTCTGATTCCAGCGCCCGGATCAATGGCAAGCCTGTCGCCATGATCGGCACCTATCAGGCGCCGGGCGCCAACGCGCTTGCCGCTGCCAGAGGCGTGCAGGAGGCGATGGAACGATTGTCGAAATCCTTCCCGCCGGGCCTCACCTATTCGGTCTCCTACGACACGGCGCAATTCGTCGAAGCGAGCGTCGACAATGTCGAGGAAACACTGTTCGAAGCCTTCGTCCTCGTCATTATCATCGTCTTTCTCTTCCTTGGAAACTGGCGGGCAACGCTGATCCCGCTCGTCGCCGTTCCGGTCGCGCTGATCGGCACCTTCGCGGTGCTGCTTGCCATGGGCTTCTCGCTCAACACCGTGTCACTGCTGGCTTTGGTTCTGGCGATCGGTATCGTCGTCGACGATGCGATCGTGGTGGTCGAAAACGTCGAGCGGGTGATGGAGGAGAACCCGGGTCTCTCGGCGGCGGAAGCGGCGCGGCGCGCGATGGGCGAAATCACCGGCGCCATCGTTGCGATCACCCTTGTGCTCCTGTCGGTTTTCGTGCCGGTGGCCTTCATTCCCGGGTTGAGCGGCCAACTGTTCCAGCAGTTCGCCGTCGCCGTCTCGGTATCGATGGTGATCTCGGCAGTCAACGCGCTGACGCTCAGCCCGGCGCTCTGCGCCGTGCTGCTGAAGCCGCATCACGGACCCAAGCGCGGCATTCTCGGCTATATCTCGCGCACCATCGACAAGGGGCGCGACGGCTATGCCTTTGTGGCCGGGCATATCGCCCGGCGCGCGATCATCGGCCTCGCGCTGCTGGCACTCGCCTTCGTCGCGGCCGGCTCCCTCTTCCGCGTCGTTCCGACGGGTTTCCTGCCGGCAGAAGACCAGGGCGCCTATTTCACCGAAATCCGTCTGCCTGAGGGCTCTTCCTACAACCGTACCGATGCCGTCGTGAAGCAGGTGGAGACGATGCTTGGCGGCATCGAGGGCGTCGCCAATGTGACCACCGTCACCGGCTACTCCTTCCTCGACGGCCTTTCCAAATCGAACTCCGCTTTCGCCATCGTGACGATGAAGCCCTTCGCGGAGCGCCTAAGCGCATCGGCCGGCGTCGAGGCGGTGATCGCCACCACCATGGCCAAGGGACAAACGATCCGCGGTGCGCAGATCTTCGCCTTCAACCTGCCACCAATCATGGGTCTCGGCACCGGGTCGGGCTTCGAATACCAGTTGCTCGACCTGCAGGGCCGCTCGGTCACCGATCTCGCGGCGACTGCCGGCGGGCTGATCATTGCCGCCAACCAGAACCCGGCGCTCGGTCCCACCTTCACCACCTATTCGGCCAGTTCACCGCAACTCTATCTCGACATCGACCGCGATCGGCTGCAATCGCTCGGCGTGTCGGTCAGCGATCTGTTCACGACGCTGCAGGGCACGCTCGGCAGCTACTACGTCAACGACTTCAACCTCTTCGGCCGCACCTGGAAGGTGACGATGCAGGCGGCCCAGGCCGACCGCAACGCCGTCGACGACATTCAGCGCCTGCACGTGCGCAACGTGAACGGCGACATGGTCCCCGTCGCCTCGGTCGCCAAGGTCGACTATATCGTCGGCCCGCAGTCGATCGTGCGCTACAACAACTACCGCTCGATCACGCTGAACGGCCAGCCGTCCGCCGGCCATTCCTCGGGCGAGGCGCTGGCCGCGATGGAAGCGCTATCCGCCTCGACCCTGCCGCCCGGCTACAGCTACGAATGGACCGGGACGGCGCTGCAGGAACTGGAAGCGGCCGGCAAGACGACCGCCATTCTGGCGATGGCCGTGCTCTTCGCCTATCTCTTTCTCGTGGCGCTCTACGAGAGCTGGACGATCCCGGTACCGGTGCTGCTGTCGGTCGCCTTTGGGGTTACGGGTGCGCTGCTGTCGGTGCTCGTCGCCGGTCTCTCCTTCGACATCTACGCCCAGATCGGCCTCGTCGTTTTGATCGCGCTCGCCTCGAAGAATGCGATCCTGATCGTCGAGTTCGCCAAGGCGCACCGCGAGGCCGGTGCGACGATCGTCGATGCGGCGATCGAAGGCGCGCGCGCCCGCTTCCGTGCCGTGATGATGACGAGCTTCGCCTTCATCGTCGGCCTGGTGCCGCTGGTGATCGCCAAGGGCGCCGGCGAACTCAGCCGCCGCGCGGTCGGCACCGGCGTTGCCGGCGGCATGCTCGCCGCCGCTCTCGTCGGCATCTTCGTCATCCCGGCACTCTACGTCGCCTTCCAGTGGCTGCGCGAACGCGGCCACAAGCTCGCCGGCATTTCCAAGCATCCAGCCGAAGCGCAGGGTGCCTCGGCTGAGAGCGGCATGACGGAAGGCAAGACTGCGACACCGGCCAGCCACGGTTAGGTTTGGGGCCGGACGATAACATCGAGACGGGGCCAATCTGGCCCCGTTTCCGCGTTCACCATTTCCAGTCGGAGCCCGTGTCGAATTCCAAACCTGACGAAAAACCGCCTTCGGGACGTTCCGGCTCTGTTGTGCGGATGTCCGTCAGGACAGGGTGATCCCTTGTTCCGCCAGATAGGCATCGAATAGCTCGGGTGCCTGCTTTTCAGCGGCGAGCGCCACGTAAGTGTCCGGCCGCAGGAGATAGACGGCATCCGCGGCCAAACCTGCCGTCCCGTGCGCCCTCGTCCATGGGAACACATGGAGCGGCACGCCGCGCGCTCCGCACCAATCTCTCATCTCGTCGCGCGGCGTGCCATAAACATGCACCTGCCAGGTGATGGCGGTGAGCGGCTGATAGTTGTCGCGGCCAGCCGTATCGACCCAGGGAAGCCGGTCTCCGCCCTTCACTCCGCCGGCCGTGCCGCGGCTCAAGGGGCCACCGCGATAGTTCAGCTGGGTCTGCGAAAGCATCCGGAACAGAAACTCGCGGACACGGCCGATGCGGAAGGCGACACCCGCCAGAATGGGAGCGATCTCGACACGCAAGACGTCCGCGAAACGGCCTTCGGCAGTCACGAAGGTGAACAGGCGATCCGTGGTCGCAACGAGCTGGCGCGCGAAACCGATGCGCTCGCGCTCATAACTGTCGAGCAGGCTGTCGGGCGCCTGTCCCTTCAATACTGCCGCAAGCTTCCAGGCAAGATTGATCGCGTCGCCGATACCGGTGTTCATGCCCTGGCCGCCGACGGGGCTGTGCACATGGGCAGCGTCACCCAGCAGGAATGTGTGTCCCTGTCGAAAGCGATCAGCGACGCGATGATGGACGCGATAGGTCGAGAACCAATTGACCCTGTCGATCGTGAGCCGCAAACGCGCGATCGCCCGGTGGCTGACATCCTCGAAGGCGAGCCTGTCCGCGTCCTCCCGTTCGTCGCGGACGAGGCCGATCAGACGCCCGCGACCCTTGGCATAGGCAAGCAGCGCAACAAAGTCGTTGCTGTCGAGGGAAACATGCACCTCGCCATTGGCAGTGGGACCGCTCGCCTCGACATCGGCGACATAGAAAATCTGGTTATACGTGCCGCCTGCAAAACCGGTCGCGAGCTTGTGCCGCACGGGCGAGCGCGCGCCGTCGCATCCCGCGAGATATCGGGCGATCGAAACCTCCTCGCTGCCGTCGGGCAGCCGAAGTTGCGCGCTCACGTGGCCATCGGCGTCCAGGAAGCCGACAAGCTCGGTCTGCCGCTCGACCTTGACGCCCAGGGCTTCCAGCCGTGCAGCAAGCAGCCCCTCATGATGATCCTGCGGATAGATCAGGACAAACGGATAGGCCGTCAGCTTCGCACCGGTCGAAGTGAAGGAAATTCGTGCCTTTTCCCTGCCTTTGGCCCAAAGATTGACCGAAGGGTTGCGGTGCCCCGCTTCGATCACGGCGGATGCCAAATCGAGCTGGCGATAGAGCTCGAGTGTACGGGCATGCACCACCATCGCCCGCGACGTCGGACCGGGACCGGTGTTTTTATCAATGATGCGGACCTTCACCCCCTGGGCGGTCAGCCAGAGGGCAAACACCAGCCCCGTCGGTCCAGCGCCGACGATCAGCACATCCTGTTCCGTCACCCGGTTCTCCGCTCGCCTTCACCCGCAGCGGCAGCCTACGCGCACGCGACGGACAAAGCCAAGCCGCGCGGAAAGTGCCTTGCGGTCACGCGTCGCGAAGCATCCGGTGCTCACTTCCGGGTCAGTCGCGCACCCGCAAATTTGCGATCAGCTGTTGTTGCCCCACGCGTATCACGTGCTCCATTGCGCTTCGTGCACCTTCCTCGTTGCGCAGGCGGATTTCCTCGACGATACGGATATGCGCGACGGCGACACGATCGATCTCGGCACCATCGGTGGCCGCGTTGCTCAAGCTGAAAACGCCCATCAGTGCCGCCTCGATCAGGCTGCCCACCGTCTGCATGAACGGATTGAGGGAAGCTTCGAGAAGGCGGAGATGGAATTCGAGATCGGCAATGGCCAGCGTCTGCGCGCTGTGCCCGGCATCGCCCATGGCGACCGCCAGCCGCATCATATGGGAGATATCGGCGTCGGTGGCCCGACGCGCAGCGAGCCCAGCCGCAAAGGGTTCCAGGGCGAGACGGACCTCGGTGACATGGCGCAGGAACTCCTCATCGACACCGGCCCGGAAATGCCAGGAAAGCACGTCCCCGTCGAAAAGGTTCCAGTTCGCCCGGGGCATCACGCGTGTGCCGATGCGAGCGCGCGCGACGACGAGCCCCTTGGCGGCGAGCGTCTTCATTGCTTCGCGCAGAACCGTGCGGGAGACGTTGAACCGCGCCGCAAGCTCCACGTCTCCGGGCAGGATGGCGCCGACGGCGAATTCCCCTGCGACGACCGCCTGGCCGAGCTCTTCAACCACGAGCCGATGGCTCGTCCTCTTGCGCGGCGGTTGGAAGAATGGCCACATCGCACGATCCTTGTCCGGTCACGCCGGCTGTCGACGATGACGCGAGACGTAGATGATGCCCTTCTGCAAGAGGATGAAAGCAAAGAGCAGAAGGCCGATCAGGATCTTCGTCCACCAGCTCGACAGCGATCCGTCGAAAGTGATGTAGGTCTGGATCAGGCCCTGGATGAGGGTGCCGACAAATGTGCCCGCAACGAAACCGGAGCCACCGGTCAAGAGCGTCCCGCCAATGACGACGGCGGTAATCGCGTCCAGTTCGACGCCGACGGCCGCAAGGGAGTAGCCCGCGGACGTGTAGAGCGAAAAGACGATGCCGGACAACCCGGCGAGCAACCCCGAGAGCGCGTAGATCCTCACGGTCGTTGCCGCAACCGGAACGCCCATGAGCCGCGCCGTCGCCGTACCGCCGCCGAGCGCATAGACATTGGTGCCGAAGCGGGTTCGATGCGCCAGGAGAATACCGACCGCAAAGACGAGCAGCATCAGCCCGCCGATCAGCGTGATGCGTCCGCCGCCGGGCAGCTTGACGTAAAGTCCTTTCAACGTCGCGTAGAACGGATGCTTGATCGGGATGGAATCGATCGACAGCACGAAAGCCATGCCGCGCGCGAGAAACATCCCCGCAAGCGTGACGATGAAGGCCGGCATCTCCAGATAGTGGATGATCGCACCCATCGCGGCACCGAAGAGCGTCGCGATCGCGAGGACCATCGCGAAGGCGACGAGCGGGTGGATGCTGCTGTGTTCCAGCACGACGGCCAGGAAGACGCCGGTGAACGCGATGACTGAACCGATGGAGAGATCGATGCCGCCCGAGAGGATGACGAAGGTCATCCCGACGGCCGCGATGCCGAGGAAGGCATTGTCGGTCAAAAGGTTTCCAATCACCCGCGTGGACAGGATGTTCGGATACTGCGCGACGCAAAGCGCATAACCGAGCAGAAAGATCACGAGCGTCGCGATCAGCGGAAGATATTTCGGCTTCATTTTGCAGCTCGCTCGCTTGGTTTGCTCGCACCGCGCGCCGGCACGAGGAAGGCAAAGGCGGTGCGGAACCGCGGCGACTGAAGCACCAGGATGACGACGATGATCGCCGCCTTGATGATCAGGTTGAACTCTGGCGGGAAGCCGGAGAGAAGAATACCGGTGTTGATCGCCTGGATGATGATCGCGCCGAGCACCGATGCGGCGATGCTGAAGCGTCCGCCGAGCAGCGACGTGCCGCCGACCACGACCGCGAGAATGGCATCGAGCTCCAGCCAGAGCCCGGCATTGTTGGCATCGGCGCCACGAATGTCGGCGGCGGCAATGATGCCGGCAATGGCGGCGCAGAGACCGGAGAGAACATAGGCGGCGATCAGCAGGACTGGCGTCAGCACGCCGGACAGCGTGCTCGCCTGACGATTGACGCCGATCGCCTCGATCAGCATGCCGAGCGCCGTCCGCCTGACGAGCATGGCGATCAGCACCCCGAAAACCAACCAGATCACGACCGGCATTGGCAGGCCCGCGAAGGAGCCGCTGCCGATGAAGATGAGGCCGGGATCATTGAAGGTCAGGATCGCGCCCTCGGTAATGAGCTGGGCAATCCCCCGCCCGGCGACCATGAGGACCAACGTGGCAATGATCGGCTGGATGTCGAGCACCGCCACCAGCACCCCGTTCCAAAGACCGCAAAGAATACCGACGGCAAGCGTGATCAGCAGCGTTCCGGCGAGCGAGTGGCCGGAGGTGATCGCAGCGGCGGCGGTGGCGCCGCAGATCGCCATCACCGCGCCGACCGAGAGATCAATGCCCTTGGTGGCGATGACGACAGTCATGCCGATTGCCAAAAGCACGACGGGCGCGCCGCGATTGAGGATGTCGACGAGGCTGCCATAAAGGCGTCCGTTCTGGATTTCCAGGTTGAGGAAGCCGGGAAACACCAGTGAAACCGCCACGACGATGACGGCAAGCGCGATCAGTTGCGGCAGCAACCGGTTCAAATAGAGCCGGAAGAACGACGTCATGACGCCCTCCTTTCATTGGTTGCGGCGATCGCTTCGACGATCTCGTGGGCCGTGAGCCGGTTGCCGTCGAGTTCGGCGACATGGGCGCGATCCCGAAGCACGATGACCCGCGTGCTGTAGGCGACCAGTTCCTCGATCTCCGACGAGACGACGATCAGCGACAGCCCCTTCTCGCGCAGCGCCTCAATGAGCTTGACGATCTCCGCATGGGCGCCGACGTCGATGCCACGGGTCGGCTCGTCGAGGATCAGGAATTCGGGCTCGGTCGCAAGCCAGCGCGCCAGGATCGCCTTCTGCTGATTGCCGCCGGATAGAAGCTTGATCGGTTTTTCTCGATCGGCGGTGCGGATATCGAGCGCGCGGATGTAGTGGTCCGCCAGCCGGTTCTGTTCCGCCCGCGAGATCGGCCGTGTCCAGCCGCGGCGCGCCTGCAGCGCGAGCACGATGTTCTCGCGCACCGAGAGATCGCCAATGATGCCTGATGTCTTCCGATCCTCCGGGCAGAAGCCGAACCTGTGCCGGATGGCGGCACGCGGCGATGATAGATCGATCGCGCGGCCGTCGATCTCCGCCTGACCGCTATCGGCAGAGTGGGCGCCGAAGAGAAGCTCCGCGGTTTCCGTCCGTCCGGAGCCGAGCAGGCCGGCCATGCCGACAACTTCGCCGGCACGGACATCGAGGTCGAAGGGACGAACGCGACCCTTGCGGCCATAGTTGCGAAACCGGTAACGCAGCGGCCCTTCCGAGGTTTGCGCACGCGGGGCATGAATCTCAGCGGCCAGTTCACGGCCGATCATCATCGCGATCAACGCGCGGCGGTCGAGATTGGCAGTTTCACGGGTTCCGACGAGCTGCCCGTTCCTGAGCACCGTTATCCGGTCGGAAATCTCGTAGACCTGTTCAAGAAAATGGGTGACGAAGACGATGCCGAGCCCGCGGGCCTTGAGGCGCCGGACAATGCGGAACAGCATCGCCACCTCATGCGCATCGAGGCTTGCCGTCGGCTCGTCGAGGATCAGCACCTTGCCTGAGAGATCGACGGCACGGGCGATGGCGACGACCTGCTGGATCGCCACGGAATAGCTTGCGAGATCGCGGGTGACGTCGATGTCGAGCTCATAGTCAGCGAGCAGCTCCCGCGCACGCCGGTTCATGGCGCCAACGTCAACCATGCCGAAGCGGCGCGGCTGGCGCCCGAGGAAGAGGTTTTCGGCAACCGTCAGGTTCGCCAACAGGTTGACCTCCTGGTAGACCGTGCCGATACCCAGAGTCTGGGCCTCGAACGTGTCGCGGGGATCAACCTCCGTGCCGTCGAGCAGGATGGCACCGCCGTCGCGGCGGTAGGCGCCCGTAAGGCATTTGATGAGAGTAGACTTGCCGGCGCCGTTTTCGCCAAGCAGCGCATGAACCTCTCCACGCCGGAGGTGAAAATCGACCTTGTCGAGGGCCCTGGTGCCCGGGAAGGCCTTCTCGATCCGGATCGCCGAAAGAATGTGGTCACTGGTCTGCATCGATACCGTCTCCGCGATGCGGGTATCTGTCGGACGAGAAGCACAGTTTGGCCGCGGCAAGCTGCACTCTTCGCCCGGAAAGTATCTCAGGAAAGGAGCCTGGCCCGCGCGCGAGAAGAGGGCGCGGGCCAGGGGCGACGTCAGTAGCCGAGGCCCTTCTTTTCCTCGTAGACCTTCAGCGGTTCGTCGGCCTGCGTATAGAGCTTCGATTCCGTCTGGATCCACTTCGGCGGTGCCGTGCCATCCTTCTGGTAAGCAGCAAGCGCATCGAAGGCGGGGCCGGCCATGTTCGGCGTCAGCTCGACCGTGGCATTGGCTTCGCCGGCGGCCATCGCCTGGAAGATATCCGGCACGGCATCGATCGAGACGACAAGGATATCCTTGCCGGGTTTCAGGCCGGCCTCCTTGATCGCCTGGATGGCGCCGACGGCCATGTCGTCATTGTGGGCGTAGAGTGCGCAGATGTTCTTGCCGCCGTCCTCGGCCTTCAGAAAGCTTTCCATCACTTCCTTGCCCTTGGTGCGGGTGAAGTCGCCGGTCTGGCTGCGGATGATCTTCAGGTTGTCATGCCCCGACAGCGCCTGTTCAAAGCCCTTCTTGCGGTCGATCGCCGGCGAGGACCCCGTCGTACCCTGGAGCTCTACGACATTGCAGGGCTTGCCGGCCGTGGTGTCGACGAGCCATTTGCCGGCGACACTGCCCTCGTGCACCAGGTCGGAGGTTACCGCCGTCAGATAGAGATCCTTCGAGGCGTCGACGGTGCGGTCGAGCAGGATGACCGGAATTTCCGCGTCCTTGGCTTCCTGGAGAACTTCGTCCCAGCCGGTTGCTACGACCGGGGCGAGAAGAATGGCGTTCACGCCCTGCGCGATGAAGGAGCGGATCGCCTTGATCTGGTTTTCCTGCTTCTGCTGCGCATCAGCGAACTTGAGGTCGATGCCGCGCTGTTCGGCTTGCTGCTTGGTCAGCGTCGTCTCGGCGGCGCGCCAGCCGGACTCCGAGCCGATCTGCGAGAAGCCGACGACCAGTTCGGCGGCAGTAGCGCTGCCGAACGTGCAGGCAGCAAGGATCGTTGCACTCGCAAGTGCCTTGGCGATTTTCATGATTTCCTCCCAAAGAAAGCTGCCTCCGCGCAGCCAGCGAGAAAAAATCATATTATATTACTTTTGTAAACCGACACTTCTCACTTAGCGCGTAAGATGTGGATGAAATTCACCGGGAGGTCGCAGACGAAAGAGCGCGGGTCAGCCGCCCCGCGGCAAGCGACAGCGGAATTTTCGTAGGATTGACGAACGAGAACGGCGCCTTCCGCTATGGCGTTAGGCTTTCGCCAGCACGGTCCCGGCGGCACTGGCGAGCATCACGAGTGCGACGCCGAAGATCTGGTGGAGCGACAGCACCTGCCCAAGGACGATGAAGCCCGCGCAGGCGCCGATAGCCGGCTCCAGGCTCATCAGGATACCGAAGGCCGATGGCTGCATGCGGCGGAGCGCCATGAATTCGAGCGCGTAAGGGAGCAACGGCACCAGAACGGCGAGCCCGGCCGTCACCAGCAGCAGGTCGAAGGATAAGCCGGATTGCACCTGGTGAACGCCGAACGGCGTTGCGACGAGTGCTGCAAACAATAGCGAAACGGCAAGCCCCTCCAATCCCCTGAAGCTTTGGCCGGCATGTTTCATCAGCACGATATAGCCGCCCCAGCCGATCGCAGCGCCGAAGGCGAAAAGCAGCCCGCGCGCATCCGCCACCCACGCCGAACCGTCCCAGGAAAGGCACAGCACGCCGGCCGCGGCGATCGCAGGGAAAAGCAGGCGCCAACCGCGACCGCCAAATATCGCCGCGACGGTCAAGGGGCCGAGAAACTCGATCGCCACGCCAAGCCCAAGCGGGATCCGTTCGATCGCCGCGAAGAAGCAGAGCGTCATCGTCGCCATCGTGGCGCCGAGCGAAAGCGCCGTTAGCCACTGCGACCGCGTGTAACTGAAGAAGCGCGGCCGGACGAGAAGCAGCAGGAATGCCGCAGCCCAGGAAACCCGCAGCCAGGTTGCGCCAAAGGCGCCAAGGCTTTGCATGGCCGGCTTCGAGAGCGCGGCGCCGAACTGCACGCTCGACATGGACAGAAGGCAAAAGGCGATCGCTATAGACACTCGCCCGGCAGAACCGGGCACCGTTGCCGGCCCGCTCCAGCCGCTGTCTGCCGTTACCGTTGCCGTTTCCGTATCAGCCATGTCCGTTCTCCTGTTGGGCTTGAACGGACATAGCAATTTCGGCACAATAATGAACTCTAATAGTTGTGATGCCTCTATAAGGGATCGTTATATGCATGATCTGGACATCGGCCTGTTGCGGGCCTTCGTCGTCACCGCCGAATGCGGCAGTGTCAGCGGTGCCGCCCAGCGGCTGGCGCGGACCCAGGCCGCCGTCAGCATGCAATTGCGCCGGTTGGAAGACGATCTTGGCGCCAGGTTGTTGAACCGCAGCACAAGGGGCATGGACCTCACCGAAGCCGGGTATGTGCTGCTTCCCTACGCCCGGAAAATGCTGGGCTTGAGTACGGGCGCACGGAGGGCGTTGGCCGGCCGATCGGTCCACGGCCCGATCCGCTTCGGCATGATCGAGGACATCGCCGTCGGCTCGCTGCCAAGGGCACTGCAGCGCTTCTCCGAATGCCATCCAAACGTGGCACTCGAGCTGACGGTCGCCGAAAGCACCGTGCTGTCGGAGAAGCTGTCGCAGGGACAGCTCGATGTCGCAATCGGCGACCCCGCTCTGATCCATGGCCGGCCGATCCTCGCCTGGCGGCTACCGCTCCGCTGGGTCGCCGCGCGTGGTTTCGCGATGCCGGACGAGGGTCCCCTGCCGCTCGTCACCTTCGACGGGGTCTGCACCTGGCGCCAAAAGATGATCGAAGCGCTGAACGGTGGCAAAAGACCGTGGCGCACGGTGCTGACGAGCGCCAGCCTCGCCTCGATCCAGTCGATGATCGAAGCCGGTCTCGGCATTGCGGTTCTGCTGGATCTCAACATCCGCCCGAACACGATGAAGATCCTTGGCGCCAATGAAGGCTTGCCGCCGGCTCCGGTGATCGAGCTCGGCCTCTTCGCCGCCGACGACCAGGGCCTGTCGTCACAGCCCGTCGCGGCGCTCTGGGAATTTCTCTCCGATGAACTTCAGGCAGAAGCCCTGGCAACAGCTCAATCTTAGCAATCGCAAATGCAGTCCGATCCCGGAACGAAATACGGCCCCGGCGCGAACCGGAGATTGAAAATCCCAAAGCAAAATTTTACTAAATAATGATTGCGCCGCGCCCGAAACCGGGCCGCTGGCGGCGGGCAGGAAGCTGGACATGGTCACAATAAAGGAAATCGCGTCGGCTGTCGGGGTTTCGTCGGCAACGGTTTCGCGGGTGCTGAACTACGATCCGACGCTTTCGATCTCCACGAAAAAGCGTCAGGCGATCATCGAAACGGCCGAGGCGCTGAACTACGCGACGCCACGCAATCGCGGCCGCGGCGCCGGCTCGATGCAGGGCCTGAAGTTCGCACTGGTGCATTTCCTTCAGCCCGCGCAGGAACTGATCGACCCCTATTATGTCGGCGTTCGGCTCGGGATCGAGAACCGCTGCCAGGCGCTGAAAATCGAGGTGGTCAAAGTCTTCCACAACGGCAACCTGCCGGAGGCGGCGATCCTCCAGGGCGCCAGCGGCGTCGTTGCCGTCGGTCACCACTACGGCGAAGAGGTTCACTGGCTGCGGCGCCATAGCCGCCACCTGGTCTTTGCCGACTTCGCGCCTGACGACGACATCGACGACAGCGTGATGAGCGATGTCTCCGTGGCAATGAACCGCTTGTTGCAAGGCGTTCACGGCATGGGTTACCGCCGCATCGGCTTCCTCGGCTGGATCGACGCCTTTCGTGGCAAGGACGACATCCATTCCGAACGCCGCTGCCGCGCCTTCATCAACTGGACGACGAATGCAGGCCTTTACGATCCGGACCTCTGCATGGTCGAGAAGCTGACGCCGGACAGCGGCTACACGTTGGCAAAGGCCATGCTGTCGAAACCCAATCGGCCTGAGATCCTGATCACCTGCAACGACAACATGGCGATCGGCGCCTATCGCGCAATTCACGAGATGGGCCTGAAAATTCCGGAGGATGTCGCCGTGGCAAGCTTCAACGACATTCCGGTCGCGCAGTTTCTCGGCCCACCGCTTTCGACGGTCAAGATACCGGCGGAAATTATCGGCGAAACGGCCGTCGACCTGCTGGTCGAGCGGCTCTCGGGACGCGACGTCGCCAAGAAGGTGCTGCTCGGAACGGAGATCGTTTGGCGCGGCAGCACCGCCGCCGGAAGCGCGACTGCAGGCCGGTAAAAATGGCTTGGTAAAAATTTACTGAAATATTGCCTTCTTCAGAGTTTTACGAAATACTCCGCGCCGAGACACGGAGGAACGTCTCGGGGAACGAAAATCGAGGGAGGAAATTATGGACATGCGTACCTATCTGCCGCGTTTTGCCGCCATCGCGCTCGCGGGGGCCAGCCTGTTGGCGGTGACTTCAGCGCAAGCCAAGGAAATCACGGTCTGGTGCTGGGATCCGAACTTCAACGTCGCGATCATGAAGGAGGCCGGCGCGCGCTATACCAAGTCGCACCCTGACGTCACCTTCAACATCGTCGATTTCGCCAAGGCCGATGTCGAACAAAAGCTGCAGACCGGTCTCTCGTCCGGTACGGCGGATGCGCTTCCCGATATCGTGCTGATCGAAGACTACGGCGCGCAGAAATATCTACAATCCTTCCCCGGCGCCTTCGCGCCACTCTCCGGCACCGTCGACTATTCCGGCTTCGCTCCCTACAAGGTCGAGCTGATGACGCTGAATGGCCAAGTCTACGGCATGCCGTTCGATTCCGGCGTGACCGGCCTCTATTATCGCAAGGACTATCTGGAGCAGGCCGGTTTCAAGCCCGAAGACATGCAGGATCTCACCTGGGATCGCTTCATCGAGATCGGCCAGCAGGTCGAAGCCAAGACCGGCAAGAAGATGATGGGTCTCGACCCGACCGACGCCGGGCTCGTGCGCATCATCATGCAGTCGGCCGGGCAATGGTACTTCGACAAGGAAGGCAACACGAACATCACCGGCAACGCCGCGCTCAAGGCGGCGCTGGAGACGGTTGGCAAGATCATGTCCGCCAACATCTACAAGCCGGCCGCCGGCTGGTCCGACTGGGTCGGCACCTTCACGTCGGGTGACGTCGCAACCGTCATTACCGGCGTCTGGATCACCGGCACGGTCAAGGCGCAGCCGGATCAATCGGGCAAATGGGGCGTGGCACCGATCCCGGCCCTTTCGATCGATGGCGCGACGCATGCCTCGAACCTTGGCGGATCGAGCTGGTACGTGCTTGAAAGCTCGGCCGAGAAAGCCGAGGCGATCGAATTCCTCAACGCGGTCTACGCCAAGGACGTCGATTTCTACCAGACAATCCTCCAGGACCGCGGTGCCGTCGGCTCTCTGCTTGCCGCACGCGGCGGGGCCGCCTACGGCGAGGCCGACGCCTTCTTCGGCGGCGAAAAGGTCTGGCAGAACTTCTCCGACTGGCTCGCGAAGGTCCCCTCGGTCAACTACGGCATCTTCACCAACGAGGCGGACACCGCCGTCACCGCGCAACTGCCGGCGCTGTCGCAGGGAACGCCTGTCGACGAGGTCCTGAAGGCGATCGACGCCGAGGTCAGCGCACAGGTCCAGTAATCGCCGCGGCGATTGTCTGCCTTATTCCCGGCCGTGGCGGCGTATGCCACGGCCAACGGCTCCTGCTATCCATGAGGATGATGATGGCTCTCGCACATCGCGGCGGCATCGGCCGATACTACAACATCAATGGCTGGCTATTCGTCGCGCCGGCGCTCGGGCTGATCGCCCTTTTCATGATCTATCCGATCCTCTGGTCGCTGTGGATGTCGTTCCAGTCCGGCCGCGGGATGATGCTGAAGTTCGCCGGTTTCGCCAACATCGTCCGTCTCTGGAACGATCCGGTCTTCATCAAGGCACTCACCAACACGATGACCTATTTCGTCGTGCAGGTGCCGATCATGATCCTCCTGGCGCTGATCCTGGCGTCGCTGCTCAACAATCCGAGGCTCGTCGGCCGCGGCTTCTTCCGCACCGCCATCTTCCTGCCCTGCGTCACTTCGCTGGTCGCCTACTCCGTTCTCTTCAAGGGAATGTTCGCGCTCGACGGCATCGTCAACTCGACCCTCGAGGCGGTCGGCATCATCGCTTCGCCGATCCCGTGGCTGACGCATCCCTTCTGGGCCAAGGTGCTCGTAATCATCGCCATCACCTGGCGCTGGACCGGCTACAACATGATCTTCTACCTCGCGGCGATGCAGAACATCGACAAGTCGATCTATGAGGTGGCCCGCATCGATGGGGTGCCTGCCTGGGCGCGCTTCACCCACATCACCATCCCGCTGTTGAAGCCCGTCATCCTGTTCACGACAGTCATTTCGACGATCGGCACGATCCAGCTCTTCGACGAGGTCTACAACCTCACCGAGGGCAAGGGCGGACCGTCGAACGCGACGCTGACGCTGTCGCTCTACATCTACAACCTGACCTTCCGCTTCATGCCGAATTTCGGATACGCGGCAACGGTCTCCTATGTGATCGTCGTGCTCGTCGCCCTGCTTGCCTCTCTTCAGTTCTTCGCAGCACGGGAGCGTGACCGATGAACAATGGATCCGCACGTATCGCCGGCGCCATCGTCACCTACGGCTTCGTCGGGCTGATGGCCTTTCTCTCGATCTTCCCCTTCGTCTGGATGCTGCTCGGTGCTACCAATTCGTCGATCGACATCATCAAGGGCAAGATGTTGCCGGGCAGCGCGCTTGCCACCAATATCAGCACCTTCTTCACCCAGGTGAACGCGCCGCTGGTCTTCTGGAATTCGGCCAAGATCGCCATTCTTGCGACAGCGCTGACGCTCGCCGTCTCGTCGCTTGCCGGCTACGGTTTCGAGATGTTCCGCTCGCGCCGTCGCGACCGGATCTACAGCGCTCTTCTGCTGACGATGATGATCCCGTTTGCGGCGCTGATGATCCCGCTCTTCATCATGATGGGCAAGGTGGGCCTCATCAACACGCACCTCGCCGTGGTGCTGCCGTCGATCGGCTCGGCCTTCGTGGTCTTCTATTTCCGCCAGTGCACCAAGGCGTTCCCGTCGGAGCTTCGCGACGCGGCCAAGGTCGACGGGCTGAAGGAATGGCAGATCTTCCTCTACATCTACGTGCCGGTGATGCGCTCGACCTATGCGGCGGCCTTCATCATCGTCTTCATGACGGCGTGGAACAACTATCTCTGGCCGCTGATCGTGCTGCAGTCAAACGAGACGAAGACGATCACGCTGGTCATCTCCTCGCTCGCCTCCGCCTACTATCCCGACTACGGCGTCGTCATGGTCGGCACCATTCTCGCAACGCTTCCCACCCTTGCGGTCTTCTTCTTCATGCAACGCCAATTCGTCCAGGGAATGCTGGGCTCAGTCAAATAGGAATGATCATGCGTTCTGTTACATCCTTCAACGACACCTGGGTCTTTTCCGAAGGTTTCTCCGCCACTGAAACCAGCCGGCTGCGGGCCGGCAAGCCCGTCAGCCTGCCGCACAATGCGGTGGAACTGCCGTTCAACTATTTCGATGAGACCTCCTATCAACGCAGCTTCACCTATCAGAAGGTGCTTGCCTGGCGTCGGGAGTTCCACGGCCGCGAAGTCTCGCTCGTCTTCGACGCTGCCATGGCCGACGCCGTCGTCTACCTCAACGGCGAAGAAATCGTCGCCCACAAGGACGGCTACACGCCCTTCGAGGCGCGGCTGACGGACAGGCTCAAGGAGGGAGACAACCTGATCACGGTCAAGATCGACGGCAGCGAGAACCCGGAGATCCCGCCCTTCGGCGGCCGCATCGACTACCTCACCTATGCCGGCATCTATCGCGACGTGTGGCTGAAAGTCACCGATGCCGTTTCGGTCGCCAATATCAAGATCGAGACCCGCGACGCACTCAGCGACACCAAGTCTGTCACGGTCCGCTGCGATCTCGCCAATCCGCAAGGCTTGACCTTCGCCGGTACAATCACGGCGCTGCTCAAGGACGCCAACGGCCGAGTGCTGGCGGAAGCCATCGGCGAAACCCGCGGCGAGAGCGTCACATTGGAAATGACCGGTCTCGCCAGGCTTTCGCTCTGGGATATCGACGATCCGGTCCTCTATGAAATCGAAGTCCAACTGCGCAGCGATCGCGGCAGCGACCGCCTCTCCTCGCGCTTCGGCTTCCGCACGGCGGAGTTCACCACGGATGGGTTCAAGCTCAACGGCCGGCCGCTCAAGATCCGCGGCCTCAACCGCCACCAGGCCTTCCCCTATGTCGGCTATGCCATGGGCCGCACGGCACAGGAGCGCGATGCGGAGATGCTGAAGAACACGCTGCATTGCAATCTGGTGCGGACCTCGCACTACCCGCAGTCCAAATGGTTCCTCGACCATTGCGACCGCATCGGCCTGCTGGTGTTCGAGGAAATCCCCGGCTGGCAGCATATCGGCGGCGAGGCGTGGAAACAGGAGGCGATCCAGAACGTCCGCCGCATGATCGAGCGCGACTGGAACCATCCTTCGATCATCATCTGGGGCGTGCGCATCAACGAGTCGCAGGACTCGCACGACTTCTACGTCGAAACCAACCGGCTCGCCCGTGAACTCGACCCGACGCGCCAGACCGGCGGCGTGCGCTACATCACCGACAGCGAATACCTCGAAGACGTCTACACCATGAACGACTTCATCCTCGGCAACGAGGAGCTGCCCGGCGCAAACCGCCCGCGCACGGCGCTGCGGCCGCAGCAGGAATGCACCGGGCTCAATCGCAAGGTGCCCTATCTCATCACCGAATTCGGCGGCCACATGTACCCGACGAAGATCTACGACCAGGAGCAGCGGCAGGCCGAGCACGTACGCCGGCACCTGGAGGTACTGAATGCCGCGCACGGCGACGCAAGCATTTCCGGCGCCATCGGCTGGTGCATGTTCGACTACAACACCCACAAGGACTTCGGCTCCGGCGACCGGATCTGCTATCACGGTGTCATGGACATGTTCCGTCAGCCGAAATTCGCGGCCTATGTCTATGCCAGCCAGTGCGAACCGTCGGAGGAAGTGGTGATGAAGCCGGTCACCTTCTGGGCGCGCGGCGAGCGCAACATCGGCGGCGTGCTGCCGCTGATCGTGCTCACCAATTGCGACGAGGTCGAGCTGAGATACGGCTCGCTGGTGAAGCGCGTCGGTCCGGACCGGGAAAACTTCCCGCATCTGCCGCATCCGCCCGTCGTCATCGACCATCGCCACTTCACCAAGGACGAACTCGGCGTCTGGGGCATGAAGTGGGAAGATGCCGCTTTCACCGGCTTCATCGACGGCAAGGCCGTTGCCAACCTCCGGATGGTCGCCGATCCCGTGCCGACGACGCTGGAGGTCGTCGCCGACAGCACGACGCTGAGAGCCGAAGGGCGTGACGGCGTCCGCGTGATCGTGCGTGCGCTCGATCAGGCCGGCAACGTCCTGCCGTTCCTCAACGATGCGGTCGACGTCACCGTCACTGGGCCGGCCCGGCTGCTCGGGCCCGAACGCCTCGTCTTCCAGGGCGGCTCGACCGGTTTCTGGCTGGAGACGACGGGAGCTGCCGGCGGCATCGCGGTCGCGGTGGCCTCGACACGACTTGGGTCCGTAAGACTCGAACTTTCGGCAATCGCCAGCGAGGCAGCGGCTGCATGAGCGAACTCCAACTCAGCGACGTCAGAAAATCCTATGGCAACTTCGAGGTCATCAAGGGCGTAGACCTCGACATCAGGACAGGCGAGTTCGTCGTTTTCGTCGGACCATCCGGCTGCGGCAAGTCGACTTTGCTCCGGATGATCGCCGGCCTCGAAGAGATCACCTCCGGTGATCTCTTGATCGATGGCGAACGCATGAACGATGTCGACCCGTCGAAGCGCGGCATCGCCATGGTGTTCCAGTCCTATGCGCTCTATCCGCATATGACGGTGAGGGAAAACATGGGCTTTGCGTTGCGCTTTGCCGGGGTGCCGAAGGCCGAGATCGACAGCCGCGTCGGCGAGGCGGCGAACATTCTCGAACTCGGACCGCTGCTCGACCGCAAGCCGAAGCAGCTTTCCGGCGGCCAGCGTCAGCGCGTGGCGATCGGCCGGGCGATCGTGCGGCATCCGAAGATCTTCCTTTTCGACGAGCCGCTGTCCAATCTCGATGCGGAACTGCGCGTGCACATGCGCATCGAGATCGCGCGGCTGCACAAGAAGCTGGCAACCACGATCATCTACGTCACCCACGATCAGGTCGAGGCGATGACGCTCGCCGACAAGATCGTCGTCATGCGCGGCGGCGTGGTCGAGCAGGTCGGTTCGCCCCTCGATCTCTATGACGATCCCGCCAATCTCTTCGTCGCCGGCTTCATCGGTTCGCCGAAGATGAATTTCCTGAAGGGGATCGTCGAAATGGGCGCGGGCGGAGACAAACACGTCCGCCTGCCGGATTTCGGCAACGCGACGCTTCCGGTTACGGCAAGGGATGCGGCACCCGGCAGCGCCGTGACGATCGGCATCCGGCCCGAGCATTTCGGCGACAATGGTTCGGCCCATCTCGCTCTGACGATCGACATGCTGGAGCATCTCGGCGGCGAGACCTTTGCCTATGCTCGCCACGGCAACGGTGAGCTGATCGTCATCGAAACGAAGAACGGCCGCAGCCTGAAGTCCGGCGACAGCATCGCCGCTCGTTTCGACTCCACCGTCGCTTTGGTATTCGACGCGGATGGCAGACGCCTGCGCTAGAGTATCTTAGGGCTTGCCGGCGACCATCGTGGCGGCGCACCGGAAGAGATCGGGCCAGTTGGAAACGATCAGCTCTTCGCGGATTTTGCCGCCGATCAGGCCGCGCAAGTCCTTCGGCATTGCTGCAGGATAGAACACGTAGAGTCGTTTTGAGGGCAGATCGCGGATGCGCAGGATGGGCCGATAGCCGATGCGTTGAGTGCTGAAGGCCGCAGCTACCGTTGGGTCGCGCGCGACCTTGGTATGTCGGCAGAGGAGTAGCCGCAGGCCCTCGATGAAGCCATCCCGTCCCCAGCGGAAACTCGCGCGTTCATGAAACACCGCGACGGTTCCGTCCTTCACTATCGACAATCGGCCGCGACCTTCCGCAACGGCGCATGGCGGTTGCGAAGCGACAAGCTGTAGGCTGGTCGCTCCACAATGGGGGGAAGTCACCCCACCAAGGCACCACTCTCGCGGCAGTCTCGCACTTACGGGAACATGCCCTTTGGCGTCTCGCCCTTCAGGAAGGGCTCGGTGAACGCGTATAGGAGATCCGTCTGGTTGATGACCGCGGTGTGCGACGTCGCCGGCAGGATCGCAAGGCGAGAGGCGGCGAGCGGCTTGCCCATGTCGCCCATCGCTCCGCCGCCGAGCAGGCGGAACAGCGCAACATTGTGTTCGAGCGTCGCCACGTCGGCATCGCCGGCAATGATCAGAACCGGTACCTTCAGAGCCTTGACGTCAGCCTCCCAGGCCATCGGCTCCTTTTCGAGCTGGATGAGCTTTCTCGCCAGTTCCGGAAAGCCGTCCGGGTTGGCGGCGAGCTTGCGATAGTCTTCGGCAAAGGGCAGGCCGACGATCATCTCAACGGTCATTTGCGGGATGACCGCCTTGAACTCCGGCTGCCAGCCCTCGGCATCATAGGCGACGGATGCGGCCACGAGCTTGTTGACCTTCTCCGGATGCCGGATCGCGAGCTGCAGACCGGCGGCCGCGCCCATCGAATAGCCGAAGACGTCGGCCTTCTTGAGATCGACGGCATCCATGAAGGCGGCGACATCGTCAGCCAGGTTCGGATAGGTGATCGGCCGGTCGATATCGGTCGTGCGGCCATGGCCCTGCAGCTCGACCACGTAGACCTTGTGGGTCTCGGCAAGCCTCGGGATGATCTCGCCCATCGACGGAATGTTCATGTAGGCGCCGTGCAGCACGACCAGCGGTTCACCCTCGCCCGAGACCTCGTAATACATCTTCATGCCGTTGACATCGACGCGATTGCCGATCGGCTCGGCCTCGGCAGTCGCGGTGCCGAAAATTAGCAGGGCGCCTGCGATCAAAGCGGTACGAAACATTCTCAATCTCCCTGTTGCCAGCGCGGTCCAAAACCGCCGTCGAGATTAAGACGTGCGGCAACCGCCCGTCCCGACATTGACGGCCAAGAAACTTCGCGGTTTTTCATGCAGCAGGTGGCTCGCAGATCGGGGCGTCCGTTATCGCTATGCTCGCCCCAGCATATGGGCCTTGAGGACCTCGGCGTGATTGTGCGTCTCGTCCTTCACGCTGTAGAGCAAGGTTACCGGGCCTTCTTCGATGAGGTTGCGCAACTGCTCGACCACGGCCCGGTTCCCGTCGAGCTCGGCAAGGTAACGTTTGCTGAACTCGGCCCAGGTGCCCTGATCTCCATGAAACCAACGGCGCAGTTCCGTCGTCGGCGCGATCTCCTTCAGCCAGAGATCGACCGCGGCTTCCGCCTTGGTCAACCCCCGCGGCCACAGGCGATCGACGAGGATGCGCATTCCGTCGCTGTCGGCTTTCGGCTCGTAGACACGTTTCGTGCTCAGTTGCATGACCGCCCCCCGCGCATCCCCACCGTTGGAGCATAGACCAAGGCCTTTGTCCAATCGCGCTCCGGTGATCTGGCAACGGCCGGGGCGTCACACCCCGCGCCTGTTGCCCCAGAGCAGGACATGCAACTGCGGCAGAACGCGGGCCTCGAACCAGCGATCCTCCGTTACCTTGCCGACGAGCCAGAGCATGCGGTCGATGATACCGTCGATATCGACGGTGGCGTTGTCGTCATCAGGCGGTGGCGGCGTGTGGTTGCCGGGCTGCAGGTAGAGCGGCAGATGCGGATAACGAGCCGCGACGTCACGCGCATAGGCATAGTCGCGCTCGTCGAACACGACGATTTTCAGCGCCACCTCAGGCTTTCCCGCCGCCATCAAAAGACAGTCGTCGAAGTCGTGCCAGTTCGTTTCCATGCCGCTCGACGGCGGCTTCGGGCTCAACACCAGGACGTCGAGATCGGCGAACCAGTCCTTCGCGATACTGCCCTGCGTCTCCAGGGCAAACCGGTAACCATCCTTTCGCCCACGCGCGATCAGGGGGCCGAGCGGCTGGATCGCCGGATTGCCGCCGGACAGCGAGACCGTGAGCGGCTTGCCGCCCGATAGCCGGATCACTTCGCTCCAGATCTGCTCCACCGTCATCGGCAGCCATTGGTCGCGGTATTCGCTGTCGACGGCATGCAGCGTATCGCACCAGCTACAGCGATAATCGCAGCCGCCCGTGCGCACGAACACGGTCGGCAGGCCGATCAGTATGCCCTCGCCCTGGATCGTCGGGCCGAAGATCTCGCTGACGCGGATGCGCGTTTCGCCGGGTCCGGTCATGGCCGGTATTCCGCCCAGGTCTTCGGCGTCTCGCTGACGCGCACCGCCGACGTTTCGGGCAGCCTCGCCTTGCACCAGTCGTAGAAATGCTTCGCCAGAAATTCGGCCGTCACCTGGTCGTGGCCGAGAACATCGTTGAGGTGACGATGGTCGAAGCTCTCATCGATATAACGCTTCAGGGGTGCCAGCTCGTGATAGTCGCGGACAAAACCGTGGACATTCAATTCCTCGGCAGCGAGTTCGACTTCGACGACGTAGTTGTGGCCATGCAGCCGGGCGCATTGGTGGTCAGCCGGCAGGCTCTTCAGCTGATGCGACGCGGAGAAATGGAACTCCTTGGTGATCCGAAACATCACTTCACCTCCTCTGCCGCATATGCCGAGGTCGCAGCCACCCAGAAATCCGGATCCTCATAGTCGGTCGGATCCGCAACGCCGGCGAGATGGAAGGCCTCGCGCCGCTCGACACAGGTGCCACAGCGACCGCAGTGGCGGGCGCCGCCCTTGTAGCAGGACCAGGTCTCTTCAAAGGGTGTCGCATGGCTTGCGCCGTCGGCGACGATATCCGCCTTTGAGATCGTCACGTAGGGCGCATAGAGCGCGACCTTGGCGTAACCATCGAGCGCGTGGTTCTGCATCGCCTGGAACGCGTCGATGAAGCCGGGTCGGCAGTCGGGGTAGATGAAATGGTCGCCGCCATGCACGGCGACGGCCACCGCATCCGCCTTCTGTGCCGCCGCCAGTCCGAAGGCAATGGCGAGCATGATGGCGTTGCGGTTCGGAACAACCGTCGCCTTCATCGTTTCCTCGGCATAGTGGCCGTCGGGCACGTCGACGTCATCCGTCAGTGCCGATCCGGTGAGATGCGTACCTATCGTGCGGATGTCGATGATCTGATGCGGAACGCCGAGGCGCCGGGCGCAAGCCGCGGCAAAGTCCAGTTCCTTGCGGTGTCGTTGTCCGTAGTCGAACGAGAGCAAGCCAACAAGCTCCCGCTCGGCTGCGACCTTGTGGGCAAGCGATACCGAGTCCAATCCGCCGGAGCAGATGACGATGGTCTTCATGATAGGTGTCCTTGTTTTGACCGGGTAGGCTGCGACCGGATTACAGGGTGCCTTCTAGGACAAAGCAGGGGCGATGGGAAGCGTTATGTTTGTTCTCTCTCTCTCTCTCTCTCTCTCTCTCTCGGTCGTGGTGGGTTTATATCGACCGCCTTCGGGAGCGGCCTCTGGCGTAATCTGGGCGCGCTTCGGCTGCGAATGACGGGAGAACGTGCGCCCGCTGGTTGCAATCAGCAAATAGCAACTCCAAACACAACCACAAGGCACGCACCAGAGAGAATATGCCGTTGTTTTTATACCTTTTGTCCTGCAAAATCAAAAAAATCAGAATTTGCAGGACAAAACTTTATGGTTGAAATCGTAACCCCATACACTGATGAACAGCGGCGCGTTCTCATCAACATCGAACAACACTATGACGTGTGGCTGGGTGTGGAACGCGCCCTGCTAACGCTCCCTTATGGGATGAAATGGGCAGAACGCTCGGGCAAACAATACCTTTACGAATTGCTCGACAGAACCGGGAACGCGAAAAGTCTGGGAGCCAGGTCTGAGGAGACCGAAGCTGCCTACGAAAGGTTCCTCCGCACTAAGGATGACCTAGCAGGACGACTGCTAGAAAGCCGCAAGAGATTAGCCGAAACCTGCGCCCTCTATCGCTCCCTCCTATTACCACAGATACCTTCGGAGGCGGCTAAAATCCTCAGGGAGGCTGACAAGCGTCGAATGCTGGGGGAAAAGCTGTTGGTTGTGGGTACAAACGCTATGCCGGCTTACAACATCGAAGCCGGCGGGCGCATAAATGACGCCCCCGATGAGACCGATGACTTCGACATGACGTGGTCGGCGCTTATAAAGGACGATACCGGCGGCGGCGTCATGTCCATGCTGAAGGCAGCCGACAGCACTTATACAGTCAACACAGAGAGAACCTTCCAGGCCAGAAACGCAAAGGCGTTTGAGTTCGAGTTGTTAGCTGCGCCATCTACGGTTTCCAATATGCTCCAAAACGACAGGCCCAGTCCGCTTCCCCTACCAGAGCAGGAATGGCTGTTGTTGGGTCGGCATGTGAACCGCGTCGTTGTAGGGCGAGATGGGACGCCGGCTCGGCTCGTCGTTCCCGATCCTCGGTACTTTGCGCTTCAAAAGCTTTGGATGGCCGATCAGGACAAGCGCAACTTTCTGAAACGACCCAAGGATGTCAAGCAAGGCTCCGCAGTGCTCGCCGCGATCGCAGCCTCGATGCCTCATTTTCCCCTGGATGAGCGGTTCGCGCAGTCACTGCCTGCAGAACTCAGTCCGTACTTCGACCAATGGCGGTCTACGTACAATGAAACTCCCGCAAAATCTCCCTCTTGGTGGTAATCCAGATTGGTGGCTCGTCCCATTCTTCAGCCGATCTTAATCCGTAACCGGCACAAAACCCGCGACCACATCGCGCACCCGAACGCCGTAAAAGTCCATCGATACCCGCGAGGATACGATTGAGCGGCTTGTCCCGAGTACCTTTTTTCGAGGACGAGGTCCTCACGAGTTATGTCGCGCGCGTAGCGCGAGCTAATGGCCGATCGTCGTCCTCGACGGCCGGAAACCTATCAAGCGAGCCGCCAAAATCACTCAAAAATCGATAACAATTTCAGATACTTAGAGCGCGGTCAGATTAGCCTGTCATTTGGGACATTTTGCGGTGACGCAGGCTGCGCTAACCCTCTGAAATTGTTGGTACGACTAGGTCAAACTCCGTGTCTTTCCACATGTTGTTCGTGCTCTGCCTCGGCAACGCCGGGACCGTCATCTGAGCTCTCCATCACACCCCGGCGCTTCACCCGCGTGCCGGTTCCGGCTTGCTTGATCGCATCCTGAACTGGGTTGGCGATGGCCCGTCTGAGGGAAACCGCGAACGAGTTATCGATCGCCAGACTGGGTGGCGGCAATGTTGCGGCACAACTCGACGTCATCCACGGTGCCAGCCAATTCTTTGAAATCGCGCAAATCTGAAAGGAGATCGTTCTACGCGTTTTCAGGATTTGCTCTCAATCCGGGAAAAACAAAAGTTTGCATCGAAACATGCTACCTGTTCGCGGCCCGGAGCTGCGGCGCCGGGCCGCGACCTTCGCTGCTCATCATCATGCATGCGCATGCGGGTGCTGCCGTTCGTCCCAGACCGACCAGATCGCGAGCGCAGTCACCAGTGCCCCGAGGACGACATGCGTCCACATGGGATTGGCGCTGGTCGAGAAGCCGAGCAGCCAGGGGGAAGCGATCAGCCAGAGCCCGACGACGAGGCTTGCCCATTCCTCCCATTCCGCAAACATGGCCAATGTTGCGATCGCCAGAACGCCGAGTACGACGCCAGCGGCCCAGGCGTTCCAAGCCGGAACGCTCTCGACAACAAAGCCCATGATCCAGGGGGAGATGAACAGGCAGACGGCGAGAACCAGATTGATCCAGTCCTGCGCTTTCTTTCCTTCCATCAGTGCCATGACAACCTCCACGAATGAAGCTTGATCAAAGCGCACGACCGCGTGCGGCGCACGCTCTGGAAACTATAATAAATTCAATCAAAAGCGCTTTCAAATCTTTTTCGCGCGAGCATCCGGTGATCGCACCTGCGGAACCGCGCGGCGAACCGGCGATCCGCCGCTTTCCCGGGTGGCACCGTCTTGCCACCATCGTCTCGCCAAAACTCTAGATCACGATGATTTTGGGTCGGGTCGACCCAAAATCATAAACGTGATCGATTCTAATAGGTTGGAGCGGGATGCGGGCGGAAAACCGCACACACTTTTCCTCATCCCGCTCTAGTAGCCGCGCGCAGCGCCTGCGCCGATGCGGCTGTCTACCGCGCCGTTGTAGCGGGCGCCGCCGCCGGACTCGATGTCGGAGAGACTCTCGCCGCCGACGAGAATGCCGGTCGCCTGCCCCCAGATCGTCCAGTTTTCGTCGATCTGGACCTTGTGGCCCATTGCCGAGAGAAGCTTGCGGGTATCGGGCGAGAGGGCATAGGGCTCCATGAAGACCTTGTCCGGCAGCCATTGATGATGGATGCGCGGCGCGTCGACCGCTTCCTGAATGTTCATGCGATGATCGATCACATTGAGGATTGCCTCGAGCGTGATGGTGATGATGCGGGCGCCTCCGGGGCTGCCGATCACCATGAAGGGTTTGCCATCCTTGGAGATGATCGTCGGGCTCATCGACGATAACGGCGTCTTGCCGGGCGCGATCGCGTTCGCCTCGCCCTGGACGAGCCCGTAGAGATTGGGCACGCCGGGCTTGGCGGTGAAGTCATCCATCTCGTTGTTGAGGAGGATACCGGTTCCAGGCGCCACCACGCCGGCGCCGAAGGAGCCGTTCAACGTATAGGTGACGGCGACGGCATTGCCCTCGTCGTCGATGATCGAATAGTGGGTCGTCTCCTTGCTTTCGCCGAAGCCCTTGGGGATCAGCGCCGCGGAGACGCCGGCACGGAACGGATCGATCTTGGCGCGGATCTCCTTCGCATAGGCCTTGTCGGTGAGCTTGGCGACCGGGTTTTCGACGAAATCAGGGTCGCCGAGCGACGTGTTGCGGTCGACATAGGCGTGGCGCATCGCCTCGATCATCGCGTGAACCGTGTCTGCGGCGCCGTAACCCATATAGGAAAGCGGATAGCCTTCGAGAATATTGAGGATTTCGCAGATGATGACGCCGCCGGAGGACGGGGGCGGCGAGGAAATGATGTCGTAGCCGCGATAGTTGCACTTGACCGGCTCCAGCTCGCGCACCGCATAGCGCTCGAAGTCTGCTTTCGCCAGAATACCACCCTTCTCGGCACTGGCCTTGACGATCGCATCGGCAATCGCGCCCTTGTAGAAGGCGTCGGTTCCCTTTTCGGCGATGCTGGACAGAGACGCCGCAAGATCTGTCTGAACCAGCTTCTCGCCGACCACGAAGGGCTTGCCGTCCTTGAGGAAGATCGCGGCGGCCGCCGGATCCTTGGCGAGCCTATCGGTCTCGCCGTCGAAGGAGTCGATATCGCCTTGCTCCAGCACAAAGCCGTCCTTGGCAAGCGCGATCGCCGGCGCGATCAGGTCGGCCAGCGGCTTCGTGCCGTAGCGGCTGCGGGCCACTTCGAAGCCCATGACCGGCCCCGGCACGCCGACGGCAAGATAGCCCTCGGTGCTCAGCCCTTTGACGACATCTCCCTTGTCGTCGAGATACATGGTCTTGGTCGCCGCCTGTGGCGCCCGCTCGCGGAAATCGAGGAAGGTCGTCTTGCCGTCCTTGAAGCGGATGGTCATGAAACCACCTCCGCCGATATTGCCGGCAGTCGGGTAGGTGACAGCCAGCGCGTAGCCGACGGCAACAGCGGCATCCACCGCATTGCCACCGCTCTTCAACACCGCAACGCCGACATCCGATGCCAGGTGCTGGGCGGTGACGACCATGCCGTGCTCGGCCTTCACCGGCTCCGGCGAGGCCGCTCGGCCCTCTATTGGCGCCAAGCTCAGCGCGAGAAACAAGGTAACGGGCAGGCTCTTCAAGCGGAAACTCAGCATGCGTCTCTCCCTCGCAGGCGTTGCTCGCAGTGCTTTGCCGACGGCCGCAGCGCGGACGCCCCTCACCGCAGCAAATGCGGCGGCAACAATCTCTTGGCCAGGCAAGCACTGATTGTGGGCAGCTATGAAGTCAACGGAGTATAGCCACGCTCGATCGGCGATGGCAATTCACACCTGGCCAATCGCAGCGCTTGCATTCGCGGCCGGCGAAGCCCCAGCCAGCGAACGGTGGACCATTCGGACCCCGCGTCAGGCGGCATCCGCCAGGATGAGATCGGCGCCCTTTTCCGCAACCATCATCGTCGGCGCATTGATGTTGCCGGCGGTGATGTTCGGGAAGATCGAGGCGTCGACGACGCGCAAACCCGGAACGCCATGGACCCGCAGGCTGCCGTCGACGACGGAGGTCGCCTGATCCGGCCCCATCGTGCAGGTGCCGCAGAGATGGTAGATCGACCCGGAGTTTTCGCGGAAATAGTCCATCAGAGCCTCATCGCTTTCCACGCGCGGCACCGGCGAAATCTCTTCCGCGGTCAGCGAGGAGAGCGCCGAGGCAGAAGCGATCCGGCGGACGAGCCGGCTTCCCTGCAATACCTCATCGATGTCGCGATCGGTCGTCAGGTAGTTCGGGCGAATGAGCGGCTTCTGTGCGGGGTCGCCGGACGCGATCGAGATGCTGCCGCGGCTCGTCGGCCGGCAGGAATTGAAGCAGATCAGGTAGCCGGGATAGGGCTCGGGCTTCAGGCCCGCCTTTGGATCCTTAGGGATGCGATACGACAGAGGATTGAAATAGAGCTGAATGTTCGGTCGTTCTTCATCTGGCCTGCCGCGGAAGAAGCCGCCGGCCTGGTTGACGCTCATCGAGAACGGACCCTTGCCGGTCAGCAGATATTGGAGGCCGAGGCGCATCTGGCCGAAGAGACTGCCGAATTCGTCGTTGAGCGTCGGGATCGTCGCGCGATAGTAGAAGCTGGCGCAGAGGTGGTCCTGCAGGTTCTGGCCGACGGCCGGCAAGTGTCGCCGCGTTTCCATGCCGAGCGTGGAGAGTTTCGCGCCATCGCCGATCCCGGAGAGCTGCAGCAACTGCGGGCTGCCGACCGCGCCGGCGGCGAGAATGACCTCACGCGCAGCCGTGAAGCGCCGCCGCTCTCCGTTCTGGAGAACATCGACGCCGGTCACACACCCATCGTCCCCAAAGACCAGCCGCTCGGCCTGGGCATAGCGCTCGATCGCAAGATTCGGCCGCTTCAGCGCCGGCCGAAGATATTCCGCGCTCGAATGCGACCGGCGGCCGTTGTTGGTGTTGACGTCGTAGACGCCGGCCCCTTCGATCGAGGCGCCGTTGAAGTCCTCGTTCAGCGGCAGTTGCAGCGATCCGCAGCTTTGGAGAAAGGCGTCGGTGATCGGGTGCGTCATGCCGCGCATCGGCGTGATATGGATCGGGCCTTCGCCGCCATGCCATTCTGACGATCCGCGCGCATGGGTTTCGAGCCGACGAAAATAGGGCAGAACGTCGTCATAACCCCAGCCTGCATTGCCGGCGTTTTTCCAATCGTCGAAATCGTCGCGCGCGCCGCGCACGAAGATCATAGCGTTGATCGATCCGGAGCCACCCTGGACTTTGCCGCGCGGCACATAGATGCGGCGATCCTGCAACTCGCCCTCCGGCTCGCTCGAATACATCCAGTTGACCCGCGGATTGTAATAGTTGCGGGCATAGCCGACGGGGATCTTGAACCAGAAGGAATTGTCGTTGCCGCCCGCCTCGATCAAGAGGACGCGGTGCCGGCCATTCTCGCTGAGGCGGCTCGCCAGGATGCAGCCTGCCGACCCGGCGCCGACGACGATATAATCGTGGATCATCTCCAAATCCTATCGTCGCAGTTATCCGCGCGCCGGTGCGAAGGCCTTCACGTCGGCCGGCCGGCTGTCCATCTGCAGGTGCAGACGCTCGCCGGCATAGGGCGTGTGCTCTTCGACAACCTCCAGGTCGAGTTCGATGCCGAGCCCGGGCTCGCGCGAGGGGATCAGGTAGCCATCGTCGAAGGCGAGCTTGGTCTTCAGCACATCCGCATGGAAACCGGAGAAATCGAGGATCGCCTCGTGGATCAGGAAATTCGGCGTCGCGGCCGAGAGCTGGATGCTCGCCGCGGCGCCCACCGGACCGTTGTAGAGATGCGGGGCGATCTGGGCGTAATGGGCCTCGGCCATGCCGGCGATCTTCTTCGCCTCCAGCAGGCCGCCGACGCGTGCGACGTTCATCTGCAGGATCGACGCCGCCTTGAGCTCAAGCACGCGTTGAAATTCGTATTTCGTCGTCAGGCGTTCGCCGGTCGAAACGGGAATCGAGGTTGCGCGCGCCACTTCGGCCATGGCCGCTTCCTGTCCCGGAGGAACGGGCTCCTCGAACCAGAGCGGGTCATATTTTTCCAGGCGCCGCGCCAGCCGGATGGCCGAGGACGGCACCATCTGGCCGTGGGTCCCGAAGAGGATATCCGCGCTGCTGCCGACCGCGTCGCGTATCTTGCGGCAGAACTCCTCGCAGCGATCCATGACGCCGAGCGAAAGCTGATGGCCGGAATAGTTGGTGTAGGGACCCGCGGGATCGAACTTGACCGCGGTGAATCCCATTTCGACCATCTCGACGGCGCATTCGGCCGCAAGATCCGGGTCGTTGAAATCGAACTCGCCGGCGGCGTTCTTCGGGTAGAGATAGGTATAGGCGCGGAGCTTCTCGTGCACCGTTCCGCCGAGCAGATCTGACACAGGCCGGCCGGCTGCCTTGCCGATGATGTCCCAGCAGGCGATCTCAAGTCCGGAGACGATGCCCATCATCGTCGGATCAGGGCGCTGGGTGAAGCCGCTCGAATAGGCCGAGCGCCAGAATCGCTCGATCTGATGGGGATCACGGCCGAGCAGATGCCGCTCGAAGACGTCCTCGATCAGCGGCGTCATGACGCTCGGATGGAACGAGGTCGCATAAATCTCGCCGATGCCCTCGATGCCGCAGGCGGTCGTGAGGCGTACGAAGATCCAGTACATTCCGCCCACATGCGGCGGCGGAACGGCGACGGCATAGGTCTTGAGCGACGCGATTTTCATGTGTGTCATCCCTTTTTCGTGGGGCGGACCATTAGAACCAGGGGGCGATCACGATCAGCGCCAGTTGCAGATAGCGGCTGCGAGTCGCGGCGGATGGCGCGGCGGTATCGGTTTCGGCAATTGAGCTCACAGGTCGTCTCCTCCCCCTGCCGGTAGCGAGAGCGCCGCCATCGGCCCGGTATTGATGTCGGTCAGCAGTTCCGGTTTCCGGCCGGACTTGCGCAATCTCGAAAGGTTTAATGTTTGAGCACCACGAGGCGCGTCTGGGTGAATTCCAGCATGCCATGCTTGCCGTCATCACCGCCGAGACCCGAACGTTTCCAACCAGCGTGGAAGCCCTGATAGGGATCGGCCGGGAAGCGGTTGACATAGAGTTCACCAGCCTCGATCGCCTCGCTGGCGCGCATCACCGTGCGATAGTTCTCGGTGAAGAGCACCGAACTCAGGCCGAACTGATGGTCGCTCGCCTTCGCAAACGCTTCCTCGAAGGTGGCGTAACGGAGAACGGCGAGCACCGGGCCGAAGACTTCTTCGCGAACGATCTCCATCTGCTGGCGGCAGCCGGAAATCAGCGTCGGCGGATAGAAATAGCCGTCTCCCTCAGGCAGGTAGCCACCGGTCTCAACGACGCCGCCTTCCGCCCGCGCCTGCTCCACCATGGCGTGAACCCGCTTCTGCGCGGCGGCGTTGGCGAGCGGCCCCATGCGGGTAGCGTCCTCGGCGCGGTCGCCGAAGGCGCGGCCGGCAAAACCTTCGCGCAGCTTGGCGAGCAGCCGATCATGCACGCTTTCGTGCACGTAGAGCCGCTCTGCGCTGGTGCAGACCTGGCCGCAATGGGTGGTCTTGGCGGCGATGATCATCCCGGCCACCGCATCAAGATCCGCGTCCGGCTCGACGATCACGGGCGTCTTGCCGCCCAGTTCGAGCGACGGCTTGGCAATATTTTCCTTGCAGTATTCGAGCACGACACGACCAGCCGACACGCTTCCCGTCAGGGTGATCATGCCGACACCAGGATGGGTGCAGAGCGTCTTCGCGACGTCGTGCGACATCGTCAGGATGTTGACGAGTCCTTCCGGCAAGCCTGCCTCGGCGACGGCCTCGGCAAAAACGAAGGCCGAGGTCGGCGTGTTGTTGCTCGGCCGCACGACGACGGCGTTTCCGGCAATGAGCGCTGGTGCGATCTTCCGCACCAGCGTGTAGATCGGATAGTTGAACGGGATCAGGCAGGCGACCACTCCGATCGGCGTGCGCTTGAGGAGAAGCGTTTCGCCAGGATTGTCGCTCTCGATCACCTCACCTTCGATGCGACGGGCCCACTCGGCGTGATAGCGCATCAGTTCGGCGCCGTAGATCACTTCGGCCGTCGCGTCGGCAAGGCTCTTGCCCGACTCTTTTGCGAGCGCGGCACCAATGTGCTCGGCCCGACTTTCCAGCACTGCCGCAAGGCGGCGGAGCGCGTCGCCGCGCTGGATGGCCGGCAGCGCCGCCCAGGCGCGTTGCGCCTTCGCCGCGGCATCGACCGCCGCCCTCGCCTCGTCGTCCGTTGCCGCCGGCACCGACGCGAAGACCTGGGCCGTTGCCGGGTTGCGGACCTCGATCATGGCCGTGGATGGGCTTTCGATGAAACGACCGCCAGAGAAGTTGCGATAAGGGCCCATGGCATCTCAGAAACGTTCGCCGCTCTCTGCGCGCCTTTGGCAACGCAGGAAAGCAGATTGGCGGGAGAGCGCATTACGAGCGACGGCCAGGCTCCCTCCCCGATCGGAACCGTCCCGAAAACTGATGCGACGATGAAGACGAGGGCACAAGCGAGTAATTTTCGATGAGAGCATTCCAAAAAGGAATGCTTGGCTCAGGCGGTCCGCTCAGTCGCGACCTCCGCCAGCAGCCAGGCGCGGAACGCTTGCACCTTGGGATCGCTTCCGGATTTCGGTCGCGCCACGAACCAGTAGGATTCATGGCCTGCGACCTCGACGTCGAAGAGCTGCACCAATTGTCCCGACTGCAACTGGCCACGCACCATCGAGCGGTCGGCGACGGTGACGCCCAGCCCGGCGCAAGCCGCCTCGATCGCGAGATCGAGCAGGTCGAACTCGAGGCCGCCGCGGGTGTCGACATCCTGGAAACCCGCCGCATCCAGCCAGTGGCGCCAGGTCAGATAGCGCCGGTCGGGCGAGGCCAGCACATGCAGGAAGGTGAAGCGCTGAAGATCGGTCGGCCCTGCGACTTTCACCCCTTCGAGAAGCGAAGGCGCGCAGACGACCACATGTCGCTCCGTCATCAGAATGCTCGTATCCAGCATCGGCCACTCGCCGTCGCCAAAGCGGATGGCGCAGTCGAGAAGCCCGCGTTCGGCAAGCGTGTCCGTGGCCTCAGTGCTGATACTGACGTCCACATCCGGCATGACCTCACGCAATCGAGCCAGACGCGGCAGCAGCCAGCGCTTGGCGAAGGTCGGCGGTACGTTGATCCGTAAGCGATTCTGGTTGCTCTTCTCGGTTATGCTGCGCAGCGAGACTTCGATGCTGTGAAACGCCGCCTGGATCGTCGCCAGCAGTTCGGCGCCGGCGGGCGTCAGGTCGAGATGATGGTGGCGGCGGATGAGGAGGTCCTCGCCAAGCTCGTCCTCGAGATTGCGGACCTGCCGGCTGACGGCGCTCTGCGTCAGGTTGAGGCGCTCGGCCGCCCGCGTGAAGCTGCGGGTTTGCCCAACCACTTCGAAGACCTTCATCGCCGACAGTCCAGGAAGTCTTCGCATCGCTATTTTAGCCTCGGGATAGGGAGCGCTGACATCTGCGTAGACGCCAACGCGAGATCGACACGCACTTTTGCGTGCCGCGCCTTGGCGCACAAGCAGGAAAATCGGCATCGTTTTCCAGGAGGATTTCTCGGCTCGATTGTTCCAGCCCTTGTAGGACCGGTGCTCGACCGTTGCCATGAGGTCATCCCGTTTCCATGCCCGCCCAACTGAAATCGCCACTACGATTATCCAGGGCACGCCGGAGGCCGACGGTCCGCACCCTGTCTTCCGAGGATACGGACCACCAGTCGTCAGTCGCTTGGGCGTTGGGCGGCTCAGAGCGTCGCGCCGACCTTGCGCAGGTCCGCGAGTATCGGTGCCTTCGGCAGCCAGATTTTGTCGTATTCGGCGATGATCCTTGCCGCATCGGCGACCTGCACATCCTTGATCGGAATCGGGGCGGCAGCGAACTGTTCGAGCAGTTTCGGCTCATTGGCCACCGTCGCGTCAATCTGAGCGTCGAGCGCTGTCTTGGTGGCCTTGCTTATCAGCTCGCGATCGGCCTCCGGCAGGGTCTGCCAAACGCGACCAGATGCCAGCGCAACGCAGGGCATGAAGATGGCGTTCATCTTCAGCATGGTCTTCGCTACCTTGTCGAAGCGCTGGTTCCACGAGAAGTCCAGATCGGCCTCGAGACCGTCCACCTGACCATTCGACATGGCATCAAATACAGCCGGCGTCGGGATCGGCGTCGGGGCCGCGCCGAGCAACTGGTAGAAATCGCGGTAGGCGGGCGTCGTGTTGATACGCAGCTTCATGCCGTTGAGGTCTTCAAGACTGCTGATCTCCCTGGCGGAGAAGACCACACGCATAGTGGTGATGCCCCAAGCGAGCCCGATCGTGCCGGTTTCCACCGGCAGGACGTCAAGCAGCTTCGTGGCGATCGGATCGCGAACGAGCTTGGCGACCTTGGCCGTGGAATCGACCACCCAAGGCGCGTTGATCGCAGCGACCGAGGGAATTCGCGAGCCGAGCTCGGCTGTCATGATCCAGCCGAAGTCGAGCGCACCGCTCTGCATCTGCTGCATCATCGCGGCTTCGTTGCCCAACTGGTTGGCCGGGAAGACTTCGATCGACAAGCGGCCATTGGTCTCGGCCTTTAGCGCTTCGCCAACCTTCAGGGCCGCATTGTTCCAGGGATGGCCCGGAGGCGTTGTGATGCCGAGGCGGAACACGCGCGCATCCTGGGCGCGCAGGATAGACGGCGTGCCAAGCGTGAAGACGGCGGCACCCAGTGCTGAATTGCGGATGAAGGTTCTGCGTGTAAGCGTCATGTCACTTCCTCTGGTTGGTTCGCTTTTGTTTATCGGATCATGAAGGTCGAGAGTGTCGGGAAGATCGAGAGAAGGACGAGCAACAGGCACGACACGAAGAAGAAGGGCAGCGTCACGATGAACATCTTGCCGGGCTTGGCGCCGGTTACCGCGGCGGCGACGAAGAAACAAAGGCCAACCGGCGGCGACAGGAAACCGAGCACCAGGTTGATGACCACGACCACGCCGAAGTGAATAGGGTCGATACCGTAAACCTCGGTGGCAATCGGCAACAGGATCGGAACCGTCATGATCAGGCCGGGCGCACCGTCGATGACAGTGCCGATGACCAGCAGGATGACGTTAACCAGCAGCATGAAGGTGATCGGATCGGACGCGATGGCCTGAACCCAGCTCGCAACCTTCTGCGGTACCATGCCGTAGACCAGCACCCAGGAAAACACGCCGGCTGCCGCGACGAGGAACAGCACGACGGCGGAATAGATGCCGGCGCGCAGCAGCATGGTCGGGATTTGCGACAGCTGCAGTTCTCCGATCCAGTATCGGCCGACGAGCACGGCGGCAACGGCGCCGACGGCGGCGGCCTCGGTGGGGTTGGCCAGCCCGCTGAGAATGGAGCCAACGATGATCACCGGGATCAGCAACGTCGGCAGCGCGTTGAGAACCGTGCGCACGCGTTCGCGCAAAGTTGCTCGTTCGCCGCGGGGGTAATTGTAGACATAGCCCATCGCCGCGATGATGCAGCAGAACGCGACCGTGAGGAGGATGCCCGGCACGATGCCGGCAGCCAGCATGTCGCCGACGGGTATCTGTGCGAGAACGCTGTAGACGACGAACATGATTGACGGCGGGATGATTGGCCCGAGCATTCCGGCATAGGCCGTAAGGCCGGCGGCAAACGTCTTGTCGTAGCCCTTCTTCTCCATTTCCGGCACCATCATCTGCGCCATGATAGCGACCTGCGCCGTCGCCGAGCCGAGGATCGACGCCACGAACATGTTCGCAAGCAAGTTCACATAGGCGAGACCGCCCTTCATCGCACCGACGAAGGCCATGGTCATCTCGATGATGCGCTTGGTGATGCCTCCGCCGTTCATGATTTCGCCGATCAGCACGAAGAGCGGAATGGCGATCAATCCGTAATTGTCGACGCCGCCGAAGAGCTGTGTCGGGAAGCTCTGGAAGAGCAGCGGATTGCCGGAGGCGTAGATGTAGACCACGCTGACGAGGCAGAGACAGATGCCGATCGGAACGCCGACCAGCATGAAGATCAGAAATGCAGCGCCGGTAACCATCAGTTGACCCCCTCTGCGCTCTTGAACTCGGGATGGGTTCGGCGTTCGCACCAGCCGAGATCCTCCACGATGTTTGCAAGGCCGTGCAGCGTCATGGTGATCGCAAACAGGGGAATCACGAGATTAACCGCCCAGGTCGGCCAGTTCAGCGTCTGGGTGCGCTCGGTGTAGAGGAAGTTGAAGCTCCCAGCGGCGTAAGCCTTGGCATCGAAGCCTGCGCTGGCGATTCCAATGGGATCAAGCCAGACGTAGCACATGGCCGCGAGCGCGATCGCAAACGCAATCAGCAGCGATGTTGCCAGGATCTGCATGACGCGCGCGGCCGAGGGCGAGAGCCTTTCCGTCAGCAATGTCATGGAAAAGTCCAGTCGCAACCGCGTGAGCGCAGAGCCACCGATGAATGTGAGCCAGACCATGGCGTATACCGCCGCTTCATCGACCCAGTAGAGCGGCATGCCGGTGTAGCGGGTTACGACATTCAGCAGGATCAGGCTTACGAGTACGCACATGAAGCCGCCGACGGCAATCTTCTCGACAGCAAGGATCCCCTCCGACAGGCGTACGATAAGACGCGCCGCGGGCGCGAATTTTCCGCCCGTGGCGGGTTGATTGGTCATGACGTTCCCCCAATTTTCGTATAATGTAAATTTTATACATTTTACGAGTCAACTGGCTTTTTTTCCTTTTTCATGTAGCGGATACGCCATGGCTTCGACTTTGAAACACCGCACGCTCTCCGGCGCCCTGCTCGAGGAAATTCGGCAGGCCATCCTCTCCGGCCGTTATCCCGCAGGCAGTCAGTTGCGACAGGATGCGCTTGCCGAAACCTATGGCGTCAGCCGTATCCCAATCCGCGAGGCACTGTTCCAGCTTGAGGCGGAGGGGCTGGTGCGGATCGTGCCCCAGAAGGGAGCGATTGTCTCAGAGCTGTCGCAGGCGGAGATCGATGACGTGTTCGAGCTGCGCGCACTTCTGGAGCCACGTCTCTACCGTCGCTCCGCCCCCCTCTTGTCGAAAGCCGATTTCGATCAGTTGGAGCAAATTCAGGCAAGCTACGTCCGCGCCATCAAAGGCGGAGAAATCAATCGGTATGGCCAGCTGAACGCCCAGTTGCACGTCGCACTTTATCAGCGCGCCAACATGCCACGTACACAGCAGATCGTCGCGTCGCTCCTCCAGACCAGCGATCGCTACACCCGCGTCCAGCTGTCGAGCATCGATGCGATGAACCGCGCCATGGATGAACATGCCGAACTTATTCGCCTGAGCCGAGCCGGCGACTTCGAGATGGCGGCGAAATTGTTGGAAGCTCACATCGTTACGGTTAGAACTGATCTTCTGGCTGTTCTCAAGCGGCAGAACTGATCACGGAGAGATGTCTCCTTATCGAGCGGTGAGCGAACGACATAGGCCGCCACCGAAGATCAGGCGACGACACTCGTCACGATATTCCGATGCGCCATGGCGCGGAAACGATGAACGTGTGTGGCGAGAGCAGAGCGGCTGCGATGCGGCGCGACGAAGAGATTTCCGGTGCGGAGAAGATAGTCATGAAACGTTGTAGTTCGCTGATCGGAGCCCTGCATTATTCGCTCTCCGGTCTGCGGGTGGAGCGGAATTCGCGACTATATCTGGATGAACTACTGCCTGTTCAAGTATCTATGGCACGGCCACGCTCTGTATATCATGGCGTGAGCTGAGGCGGCTGAAAGCCGCCCCTTCTTCAACTCCAGATCCTTTCATTGGAACAGTGAAAGGATCTGGCTGTTTGAATGACGCAATTCTGGACGGAAAAACCGTTTCTCACTTTCTCGGAATTTCCCCAAGGCGCCGTGGCGCTATTCCGCCGCCACGGCCGGAGGATAAGCATGCGGCTCGTCGCGCCCGGCATTCGGATTGACCTCTTCCGCCTTCTCCGGATCCGCACGCTCCTTCTTGGGCTCGCGCCCGAAGAACAAGGCGTAGCCGGCGGGCAACACCAGAATGGTTAATACCGTCGCGACCAGGATGCCGCCCATCATGGCGTAGGCGAGCGGTCCCCAGAAGACACCACGGGAGATCGGGATCAGCGCCAGCACCGCCGTCAGCGCCGTCAGCGTGATCGGGCGGAAGCGTCGCACGGCAGAGCCGACGATCGCCTCGGCCCGGTCCATGCCGGCGGCGATGTCCTGGTCGATCTGATCGACGAGAATGATCGAGTTGCGCATGATGATGCCGAGCAGCGCGATCACGCCGAGGATTGCGACGAAACCGAAGGGCGCCCCGCTGATCAGCAGTGCGGCCGCGGCACCGATGATGCCGAGCGGCCCGGTGGCGAGCACCAGCATCGCCTTGCCGAAATGCTGGAGTTGTATCATCAGCAGGACGACGATGACACCGAGCATGATCGGCGCCTTGGCGGCGATCGAGGCCTGGCTCTCCGCTGAATCCTCGGCGCCGCCCTGAATGCTGATGCTGTAGCCGGCGGGCAGGCTGTCGCGCAGCGACTGCATGTCGCCGAACATCTTCATCGCCACGTCATTCGGCTGCACGCCATCCGGCAGGGTGCCGCGCACGGTGATCGTCGGCAGGCGGTCGCGGCGCCATTCGATGCCCTGTTCGAGCACGGGCACAACCTTGGCCACCTGCGAGAGCGGAACGAAGCCACCGAAGTCGGTCGGGATGTAGATGGAGTCGACCGAGCTCAAGAACTTGCGGCTCTCCGCCGGCTCACGCGCGACGATCGCCACCGTTTCCTCGCCATCGCGGAAATTGTCGAGCGGCGCACCGGTGACGCTCGCCTGCAGCATCTGGCGGATGCGCTGCGAGGTCACGCCGAGCGCGCGGGCGCGATCCTGGTCGATCACCAGCTTCATGCCCGGCACCGGCTCCAGCCAGTCGTCGTGAACGGCACCCAAGAGCGGGTTCTCGTGGAACTTCGCCTTCACCCGGTCGGCGATGCGCCTGACCTCCTCGCGGTCCGGTCCCATGACGCGCATCTGGACGGGCCAGCCGGTCGGCGGACCGAGGAACAGCCGGTCGACCTTGGCCCGGATCGACGGGAAGTCGGCGGCGAGGATCGCACGCATCTTGGCAATCAACCGCTCGCGCGCCAGCTCGTCCTTGGCCATGACCAGAAGCTGGACAAAGTTCGGATTGCGCAACTGCTGATCGAGCGGCAGGAAGAAGCGCGGTGCGCCCTCGCCGATATAGGTGGCGATGAAGCGCTTGTCCTCGTCGTCCATCATGCGGGCTTCGAGCGCCTTCGCCTGCTTCTCCACTTCCTTGATGCTGGTGCCCTCGGGCAGCCACAGGTCGACGAGAATTTCTGGTCGCGACGACTGCGGGAAGAAGTTCTTCGGAATGAACTGGAAGGCCCAGAGGCTGACCAAGAAGATGACGAGCGTCGTCGAGAGCACGATGATGCGATGGCGCACGGCCCAGGCGACGGTCGAACGCAGATGCCGATAGAAGCGCGTGTCGAAGACATCGTGATGGTTGCCGGCATGGCTGCGCTGTTTGAGCAGCATATTGCCGAGCCAGGGTGTAAAATAAACGGCGACGAACCAGGAGACGACGAGCGCGATGCCGACCACGTAGAACAGCGAACGCACATATTCGCCAGCCGTCGAGGCGGCGAAGCCGACCGGAATGAAGCCGGCGGTGGTGATCAGCGTGCCCGTCAGCATCGGGAAGGCGGTGGAGGTATAGGCGAAGCTCGCGGCCTCGACCTTGACGAGCCCCTCCTCCAGCTTCCGCTCCATCAACTCCACCACGATCATGGCGTCGTCGACCAGCAGGCCAAGTGCGATGATCAGTGCGCCGAGCGAGATGCGCTGCAGATCGATGCCGAGCTCATACATGATGGCGAATGTCGCAGCCAGCACCAGCGGGATGGTTATCGCGATCACCAGGCCCGAGCGCCAGCCGATCGACAGGAACGAGACGACGAGAACGATCGCGAGGGCTTCGCCGAGCGCCTTCATGAACTCGCCGACCGCCTCCTTGACGACCTCCGGCTGATTGGAGACCTGGTCGACCTGGACGCCATAGGGCAGCGACGCCTCGAAGCGCTCATAGGTCGCTTCCACCGCTTTGCCAACATCCGTCACCTTGAAGCCCTTGGCCATGACCACGCCGATCTGAACGCTATCCTGGCCATTGAAGCGGAACTTGCGCGAGAAGGGATCCTCGAGCCCAGAGCTTACCGTCGCGATGTCGCCGAGCCGGGTAATCTGGCCACCAGCGCGAAGCCTGAGGTTCTTCAGGTCCTCGACCTTGTCCAGGCCGCCCTCGACGGAGATGCGCACCGAGCGCGAGCCGGTATCGACGGAACCCGCCGGGTCGATATTGTTCTGGCCGGCAATGGTGCTGCGCAAATCGTTCAGCGTCAGGCCGCGCTCGGCCAGCACCTTGGAAGACACGTCGATGAAGATCTTCTGCGGCTGGTCGCCGATGATGACGGCCTTCTCGACGCCCGGCGTCGTCAGGAGCATGTCGCGCGCCTGGATCGCGAACTTCTTCAGTTCCGGATAGCTGTATCCCTCGCCGCTCAGCGAATGCAGAGTGATGAAGGTGTCACCGAACTCGTCGTTGAAATAGGGCCCGAGCAAGCCTTCTGGCAGCTCGCTGGAGATGTCGCCTACCTTCTTGCGGACCTGGTAGAAGGCGTCAGCCACCTGCTCGGCGTTGGTATCGCCTTCGACCTGCAGCGTGATGATCGCACTGCCAGCGCGCGTATAGGAGCGGACGAAATCGAGATGCGGCGTTTCCTGCAGCTTGCGCTCGATCTTGTTGACGACCTGGTCCTGCATTTCCTCGATCGAGGCGCCTGGCCAGAAGGCCTGCACGACCATGACGCGGAAGGTGAAGTCCGGGTCCTCCTTCTGCCCCATGCGCATCAGGCCGAAGACGCCGGCGAGAATGATGAGACCGAACAGGAAACGCGCCATGCTCGGATGCGCGATCGCCCAGCGCGAAAGATTGAAGGGCCGCTTTTCTTCGGAAGAGGAGGTCGTCATCGGCTCGGTTCCGCTATCCTGGTAACGTCAGCGCACGAGGCTGGTTTCGGCTGCCGCAGCAGCTTGGCGCATCGTATCGTTGGAGATGGTCACCTTGAGATCGTCGGTCATGAACTGCGTTCCCGCAGCAACGACGAGGTCGCCGACATTGAGGCCCTCGGTGACCCGCACGCCATCGGTGGTGAAGTCCGCAAGCGTGACCGGCCGGCTGCGGACCGTTTCCGTACCGCGATCGACGACCCATACGATCGGATAGCCGTCCTTCTCAGCCAACGCGCTCAAGGGGACGGAGACGAAAGGAGTGCCGCTGCCAGCGGAAGCCTCGACGGTCGCGGTCATGCCGAGCAGGACCCGCGGGTCATTCGGCAGGCTGACGCGCACCGAGAAGGTCCGCGATTGCTGGTCGGCGCTGCCGGCGACCTCGCGCACCATGCCGTCGAGCGACAGGCCCGCATCGGACCAGATCCCGACCTTGACCGGCAAACCGGCCTTGAAGTTGCCGATTTCGGTCTCGGGTACCGCGACCTGGACTTCCTTTTCGCCTTCAACGGCAACCGTGGCAACAGGCGTGCCAGAGCCGACGACCTGGCCGACATCGGCGTTGATCGCGGTAACGATACCCGGCCGGTCGGCGACGAGGCTCGTATAGACCACCTGGTTCTTCGCCTGGGATAGCGCCGACTTCGCGGCATCGCGCGTGGCGACGGCCTGGTTGTAACTCAGCACCGCCTGGTCGAATTGAGCCTGCGAGGCGAATTTCCTGGCGAGCAGCTGCTTGGCGCGATCGCGCACCAACTCGACCGTCTCGACCTGGCGCTCGGCCGCCTCCAGATTGGCGGTGGCGCTGCGCACCGCGAGCTCGTAGTCGGTCGCGTCGATGCGGGCGAGGCGATCGCCGACCTTGACGCGATCGCCGACATTGACGATCCGCTCGACGATCTTGCCGCTGACACGGAAGCCGAGGTTCATCTCGGTTCGCGCGCGAACCGCACCGGAATAGCTGAGCTGGCGTGCAGCGTCGGCCTGGGCGATCTCGACGACCTTGACCGGGCGCACGACGTCGGCAGTTTCGGATTTTTCTTCCGAGCAGCCGGCGAGCGCCGTCGAGAGGGTGGAAATCAGCGCAATAGTGGCAACGAATGAAATACGGCGGCGAAATTCAATAGGCATAAACATAGTCGCACTCCTGAAAATAGGCCGACGCCGCCACTGGCTGCGCCGGAAACAGTTCGGCTAGACCTTCAATCCCTTGATCGCGAATTCGACCAGTTCTTCCGGCGCGGCGCGGTTTGTCTTGCTGAGACATTGGGCAACCATTTGCGGGTGACAGAGTGTGACCGTCGCCGCACCGAAACAGCGCGACGCCGCATCGGCGTCCTGTTCCGGGAACTCACCGGCGGCGATGCCTTCGCGGATGACGTCGGCGAGAAGCGCATCGATCCTATCGATATGCTTGTCGATGACATGCCACTCGCGTTCGATGGCAACGACCACCATCTCATGCACTTTCGTGTCGTCGAGCATGAGCTCGACGGTCATCTGATGCTGCGCGTGGACGTAACGGCGCAGACGCTCCGTCGCGCTCAATGGCAAGGAGCAGATCTCCTGTGCCATCTGATAACTCGCCGCGAGCATCCGGCCGCAAAGCGCCTGGTGGATCTCCGTCTTGGAGGCAAAGAACCGGTAGATGTTTGCCGGCGACATGCCGAGTTCCTTGGCGATGTCGGCAACATTGGTCTTGCTGTAGCCGAAATGCCGGAACAGCCGCTCCGCGGCATCGAGGATCCGCGTGATGTTGTCCTGGCGCGCCTGGTCCACGACCGTATCATTGCTCACCGGCATTGCCTGCCTTTCGATTTACGACTGACGAATTTTGTATTTCGTCAGTCGTAAATCGAAATGAGACACTCGTCAACGATAGAATCCGTCCACACGATCACGATTTGATAACCAAGACTGCTCTTGCCGCGCGCGGCCGACAGCCCGCGAACGGCATCCGGCGGACGTTGACTCGACACGCCATGGTGGTTACCAGCGCTACTGGAGCCTCGTTTCTCGGATTCTTCTCAAGGGGTTAGCAACTTATGGCCACAGGTCTCATCGCCCTCCTCGACGACATCGCGGCCATCGCCAAGATGACGGCCGCTTCGCTGGACGACGTGGCGGCCCAGACCGCGAAGGCCAGCGCCAAGGCGGCCGGCGTCGTGATCGACGACGCTGCGGTGACCCCGCGCTATGTGGTCGGGCTGACGCCTGAGCGGGAACTGCCGATCATTGCGCGGATTGCCCTAGGCTCGTTGAAGAACAAGCTGCTTTTCCTGCTGCCCGGCGCACTGGTGCTCAGCTATTTCGCACCCTGGGCAATTACGCCGCTCCTGATGCTCGGCGGCATCTATCTCTGCTACGAGGGCGCCGAGAAGCTTTACGGTGCAGTCTTTCCGCATGCGGCCCACGCGCATGAGAAAGCGGTGCTCGGCGAGATGAGCGATCCGGTGGCGCTGGAAAACGAGAAGGTCTCCGGAGCCATCCGCACCGACTTCATCCTCTCTGCCGAGATCATGGCGCTGACGCTGTCGACGGTCACCGATGCCGGCATCTACACGCAGGGCATGGTGCTCGCCGGGGTCGGCATCCTGATCACGCTTGCCGTCTATGGCGTCGTGGCGCTCATCGTCAAAGCTGATGATGCGGGCGTCGCGCTCGCGAAGAACCCGCTGTCGACCTTGAGCCTGTTCGGTCGCGGCCTCGTTCTCGGCATGCCCGCATTCCTGAAAGTTCTGGCCGCGATCGGCACCGCCGCCATGCTCTGGGTCGGCGGCAGCATCCTCGTGCATGGCATGGCGCAACTGGGACAGGCCGGTCCGGAACACTTCATTCACGATGTCTCCGAGGGAGTCGTCCACACGCTGGCCCTCGCCCCGGCGGTCGTCGGCTGGCTCACGACCTCGGCGCTCCAGGCCCTGCTCGCCATCGCCGTCGGCGCCGCAACCATCATCGTCATGGGCAATGTGGTCGCGCCACTCTGGAGTCGTCTGCGGCCGGCGAGGAGCTAGAGCCGCTCGCAAGCGCGTTCGACCAGGAGACCGCTCCCGGCGCCTCCTGGGACTTCGTTTCCGATCTCCCCGGCGGCCTACCGCTTGTACTTCACGCCCGGCAGGACACAGAGCATCTCGTAGAGAAGGTTTGCCGCCGTAATCGCCGTCGTGCCTGTGGTGTCGAAAGGCGGGCTCACCTCGACGAGATCGGCACCAACGAGATTAAGGCCGCGGCAGCCGCGAATGATTTCGATCGCCTGGATGACAGTCAGTCCGCCGATTTCCGGCGTGCCGGTGCCCGGAGCATAGGCCGGGTCGAGGCTGTCGATATCAAAGGTCAGGTAGGTCTTGTGGTTGCCGATCCTGGCGCGGATGCCTTCGATCAGCGGCACCATCGACTTGTGCCAGCACTCTTCCGCCGGGACGACGGTGAAGCCCTTGTCGCGCGACCAGTCGAAATCGTCGGACGCATAGCCGGTACCGCGCAGGCCAATCTGGAACACGAGGTTGGGATTGAGGCAGCCGTCCTCATAGGCGCGGCGGAACGGCGTGCCGTGCGCAATCTTCTCGCCGAACATCGTATCGTTGATATCGGCGTGGGCATCGACATGGATGAGGGCAACCGGCCCGTGCTTTTCTGCGATCGCCTTCAGGATCGGATAGCTGATCGTGTGATCGCCGCCGAGCGTCAGCGGGATGCAATCGTGCTTGAGGATCTCGCCGATACCGCGGGTAATGATTTCCATATTGGCCGGCAGGTTGAAGGTGTTGATGGCGATGTCGCCGATATCGGCCACCTGCAGGCTTTCGAAGGGTGCTGCGCCCGTCGCCATGTTGTAGGGGCGGATCATCACCGACTCGGCGCGGATCTGGCGCGGTCCGTATCGCGTTCCGGAGCGGTTGGACGCGCCGATATCCATAGGGATGCCGACGAAGCAAGCATCGAGGCCTTCAGCCGATGTCGCAGCGGGAAGGCGCATCATCGTGCCCGGACCACCGAAGCGGGGCATGTCGTTGCCGCCGAGTGGCTGATTGAATTTCTGCTCCATGGAAAGCTCTCCCTTTGATGTCGCCGAACCCTAGCAGGCACTGAAAGCCGAGAAATACCCATTGATCGAATGTTACTTCGATGCGGGCCAAACAAACTTCGCTCGATGCAGCCAAGGCAGGCGTCGATTGCGTTTTACGATGCTGCTCCGCCTCCCGCACCTAGCCAAAGGGAGTGTTGCCGTCTTTGGGCCTGCCAATCACTTTGGCGAAAACAAAAATACGCCGTTCTTGGGAGGAACCATGCAAAACTTACGTCGCACCACGTTGCGCTCCATGTTCGCCGCGTCGCTTGCCGCCCTTGCGCTCTCAACGACCGCCCAGGCACAGGACAAGCTGTTCATCTACAATTTCTCGGACTATTTCGCCGAAGATACGGTTTCGGACTTCCAGACGCGCACCGGCGTCGAAACGCAGGTCGATTTCTACGATTCGCTCGAAGTGCTCGAAACGCGGCTGCTCGCCGGCGGCAGCGGCTTCGACGTCGCCTTCCCGAGCGCCACGGTCGGAGAGCGGCTGATCCAGTCAGGCGCGCTGAAGCCAATCGATGTCACGGCTCTCAAGAACTACGGCAATCTCGACAAGGACCTCTTGAAGCTCGTCGCCGAGTACGATCCGGAAAACCAATATCTCGTTCCCTATATGTGGCTGACGACGGGCGTCGCCTACAACGCCAAGCTCGTCGCCGAGCGGCTGCCGGATGCCCCCGTCAACAGCCTCGACATGTTCTTCAAGCCCGAGGTCGCCGAGAAATTCCAGGATTGCGGCATCGGCATCGTCGACGCACCGAACGAGGTGATCCCGATCGCGCTCAACTACCTCGGCCTCGATCCCTATTCCGCCAAACCTGATGATCTCGACAAGGCGAAAGAGCTCCTGCTCAAGCTCCGCCCCTATATCCGCCACATGCAGAGCGGACAGCTCGTCGCCGACATGGCCTCGGGCCAGCTCTGCCTGGCGCTGATGTGGAGCGGCGATGTCGGCATTGCGGCGGCACGCGCCGAGGAAGCGGAGACCGGCGTCGAGGTCGACTATTCGATACCGAAAGAGGGGACGATCATCTCCTTCGACACGATGGCGATCCCGGCCGACGCGCCGGATCCGGAACAAGCGCTGGCCTTCATCGACTATATCCTCGAGCCGAAAACGGTCGCCGCGATCAGCAACCACGTTTTCTACGCCAATGCCAATGCCGCGGCGACACCGGAAGTCGATGCCGCGATCCGCGACAACCCGAACATCTATCCTCCTGCCGACGTCCGTTCCAAGCTCTTCGTCGACAAGTCGCTGCCGCCGCGCCAGACGCGCGAGCGCACCCGCGTCTGGTCGGCCTTCAGGGCCGGCCAATAGCGCGAACCGTCAACAGCAGGACCAGACCCCGTGCAATCCTATATTTCGATCGAGAACCTAGCGAAGTCCTATGGCGTCGTCACCGCCGTCAACAATATCAATCTCGGCATCGAGAAGGGCGAGTTCTTCTCGCTTCTCGGCCCCTCGGGCTGCGGAAAATCGACGCTGCTCCGGATGATCGCCGGCTTCGAGACACCGACAACCGGCGCTATCAAGCTGGAAGGGGCGGATGTCACCGACGTTCCTGCGCATAAGCGTCCGACCAACATGATGTTCCAGTCCTATGCGCTGTTTCCGCATCTGACGGTGGGCAGGAACATCGCGTTCGGATTGCAGCAGGACGGCCTCGACAAGGGCGAGATCAAGAAGCGCATCGGCGAAGTCGCGGAAAAGCTGCAGCTGACCGCACTGCTTGATCGCAAGCCGGCGCAGCTTTCCGGCGGCCAGCGCCAGCGCGTGGCGCTCGCCCGTGCACTGGTCAAACGGCCGAAGGTGCTGCTGCTCGACGAACCGCTCGGCGCGCTCGACAAGAACCTGCGGACGGAAACGCAGCTCGAACTCGTCCGCCTGCAGCGGGAACTCGGCCTCACCTTCATCATCGTCACCCATGACCAGCATGAGGCGATGACGGTTTCAACCCGCATCGCCATCATGAAGCAGGGGCAGGTGCTGCAGGTGGGCACACCCTCGGAAGTCTACGAAACGCCGCAGTCGCGCTATGTCGCCAAGTTCCTCGGCGAAACGAACGTGTTTGCCGGTGGTCGCGCCGATCGCAGCGGCGGCGAACTGCAGATCGAAAGCGACGAAGCCGGCGGACCCGTCCGCGCCGCCTTCACCGAAAGGGTGCCGCTCGATCGGCCATTCTGGGTCTCGGTTCGCCCTGAGCGGGTGGAACTTGCGACTTCGGGCGGTGGCCTCGAAGGGACCGTGGAGCAGCTCAGCTATACCGGCGTCGAGCGGCACTACCGGGTGCGGCTGAAATCGGGGGCGACGCTCGACGCGCGTCGGGTCAATCTCGGCGCCGAAAGCGATCTCGCGGTCGGTGATCGGGTGTTTGCGAGCTGGTCACCGCAGGCAAGCCGCCTCTTGGCCGAATAGGAGGTCTCCATGCGCACGGCAGCGACACCGTCCTCTAAGACGAGCTGGGGCAGGCGTATTCTGATCGCCATTCCCTATGCCTGGCTTCTGGTCCTGTTCCTGGCACCCTTTGCACTGGTTGCGGGCATCAGCCTCTCGACCGTGCGGCTCGGCATGCCACCTTTCGAACCGCTTACGGCCTGGGACGGATCGATCCTGAACCTCAGGCTCAACTTCGAGAACTTCCTCTACGTTCTCACAGACGACACCTATCTGCTCGCTTATCTGACCAGCCTCAAGATCGCGGCGATATCGACCGCGGCCATGCTTTTCATCGCCTATCCGCTCGCCTATGGCATTGCGTCCTGCTCGCCGTCCTCACGCTCTCTCCTGGTCTTCCTGGTGATCGTGCCCTTCTGGAGCTCGATGCTGATCCGGGTCTATTCCTGGATGAGTATCCTCAGGAACGACGGTCTTCTGAACGCGCTCCTCTTGAAGATCGGCCTGATCGGCGAACCGCTGCGCATCCTCAACACCGAAACGGCGATTTATATCGGCATCGTCTACACCTACCTGCCCTTCATGGTGCTGCCGATCTATTCCAACCTCAGCAGCGCCGATCGAACATTGATCGAAGCGGCGCGCGATCTCGGCTGCGCCCGCATCTCCGCCTTCTGGAGGGTCACCTTCCCCTTGAGCCTTCCCGGTGTCTTGGCCGGCTGCGCCCTCGTCTTTATCCCGGTCGTCGGCGAATTCGTCATCCCGGATCTGCTCGGCGGTGCCGATACGCAGATGATCGGCCGCGCCATCTGGCTCGAATTCTTCAACAACCGTGACTGGCCGATGGCCGCCGCCGTGACGATTGTACTGCTCGCCCTGTTGGTGGTTCCGATCGTCTACTTCCAGTCGCGCCAGGCGCACACGCGGACTTAAGGGAGATGGCCATGACGAAACCAAGCTGGTTCAATCGGCTGTCGATCCTGTTCGGCCTTGCCTTCCTCTATCTGCCAATCGTCGTTCTCGTCATCTACAGCTTCAACGGCTCGAAGCTCGTGACCGTCTGGGGCGGCTTCTCGACCCAGTGGTATGCGACGGTTCTCGCCAATCCCTCGATCATCGAGGGCGCGAAGGTCAGCTTCCTGGTGGCCGCGGTGTCGGCGACGGCAGCGACCATTCTCGGAACGCTCGCAGCCGTTGTCATGGTGCGGCTGCGCCGCTTCCGTGGCCGGGCGCTGTTGAACGGCATGCTGCTCGCGCCCATGGTCATGCCGGAAGTGGTGATGGCCGTCTCGATGCTCTTGATGTTCGTGACGCTCGGGATCGATCGCGGGCCGCTGACCATCACGCTGGCACACACTACCTTCACGCTCTGCTTTGCCACCGTCGTGCTGCAATCACGGCTGGTCGAACTCGACCCGTCGCTGGAAGAGGCGGCGCGCGATCTGGGCTGCCCGCCGGCCAAGGCTTTCGTCAGCGTTGCCTTACCGAACATGGTCCCGGCCCTCGTTTCCGCCTGGCTCTTGTCCTTCACCCTGTCGCTCGACGATCTGGTTATCTCGAGCTTCACGACGGGGCCGGGCGCCTCGACCCTGCCGATGAAGATCTATTCCCAGATCAAGTTCGGGGTGACACCGGAGATCAATGCGATCTCGACGATCATCCTCGGCACCGTGGTGCTTGGATTGGTCGCCGCGCAATTGGTTTCGCGGCGAGCGGAACAACGGGGGAAGCGCCGCTGCTTGAAGCAATTCGAGACTGGGGATTCGTAGGGAAGCAAGTGGCCGACGCGTACCGAGGTGTTCGCCCACCGCGCCTACACGGAAATGACGGCGCAAGTTGGCCCGGCCGAGAACGTGACCGTCCTCACAACAAGCTGTGTCATGGCTTGAGAAGAGCGGTCTCCTTCGACCCGTTGCCGTCGTCCGCTTCAGGCGCGGTGAATGGCACAGTTAGCCCATTGCACCTCGGCAGGACACGACGAACGGGACGATCACACCTGGAGCGGACACTTGGGCACCAGCACGAGGTTGCCACGTGACGCCGACCTTGTCCGTATGTTGATTAAGCATACCCGCAGCGGCGCTCGCCCTTTGCCGCGAAAGTGCATCCCTTGGGTCTGCGCTGGTGCCAATGGAGAAGTCGGCGTCGCTCTAGATCCGATGGAAATGGGCGATCATTAGATCCGAGGCGCGAAATCTCGCCTGTTATTACCATATCCGCAGGTATGGTAATAACAGGCGGTAGACTTTTTTGCGAATTAGCGTTATTACCATTGACGCGAACATGGTAACAACCTATTGAAACTCACGCACACCTACCAGACACTTTACAGCGAGCTCTCTCAGCGAGCACTTGATAGTTCGTTTGCAAGCGAGTTCAACGTGGAAGGCCGCTTTATCTCTGCCGAGGTGAAGGGGCGTAGATACTGGTATTTCGATCTTCCAGACGGAAAGGGTGGGAAGAAGCGGACCTATGTCGGCCCTGTCGAAGACACCGAGATCACAAGACGGGTAGAGAACTTCAAAGATCTGAAGGCAGACGTCCGTGAACGACGCAAGCTGGTATCGACCCTCGTGCGCGAAGCGTATCTGCCCCGTCCGGAACGACAAACAGGTGAAATTGTGCAGGCGCTGGCTGAAGCCGGTTTCTTCCGTTTGCGTGGTGTCCTGGTCGGTACCGTAGCCTACCAGTGCTATCCAGCGATACTCGGCATTCGTCTGCCGGGGATGGCCATGATTACGGCCGATGCGGATTTCGCTCAGTTCCATTCGATTTCGGTGGCGGTTGAGGATCAAGCGCCGCCCATGCTCGAAACGCTGAAGACGGTCGATCCAACATTCAGGGAGATCCCGCATCAAGCTGACGGTCGCTTCACGACGCAGTACGCGTCTCGAGAGGGCTATAGGGTAGAATTCCTCACTCCAAATCGCGGTACCGACGATTATAGCGGGCGGCCGACACCCATGCCTGCACTCGGCGGAGCTGCGGCGCAACCGCTCCGCTTCCTCGATTATCTAATCTACCATCCGATCCGCGCCGTTCTACTGCACGGAGCTGGCGTTGCCGTGAATGTTCCCGCTCCGGAGCGGTTCGCCATCCATAAGCTGATCGTCGCCAGTCGTCGCCTCACCGACAAGGACGGCACAGCGAAGAGCCGCAAGGACCTAGCTCAATCTGTCGCCATAATGGAGGCAATGATCGAGACGCGGCGAACGGAAGACCTCGCCGAAGCCTTCATGGAAGCATACGATCGTGGTCCAGCTTGGAAGGATGCCATTCGTAAGAGCGTGGGCCAGCTCGAAGATGATGTCCGTGCGCGCATCCAATCGTCACTCGGCGCGAGTATCCGAATGTTGAAAGGGGATCCCGCGAAATACGATTGCCGATAGCGTCCGGAAGAACCGTTGCCGTAGCGGTCCTACCGACTGATGGACTGGCTCTGTCGCTAACTTGGCGAACGATTTCCTACGTGATCGCATTCGTTTGATTGCAAAAGCGAACGCGACTGGCGCGCAGCCTTGGCAGCCCACACATGTAATTGCGTCGCAAGAGTTAAATTAGTGCTGCATCAGCACGCCGCCCGGCGACAGGTATGAGACCAGCGGATCCTCGAAGGCACTGCTCGCCGACGACACGGCGTCGATGAACAGCGAGAACAGCGCGGTCTGCGAGGTGATGTCGAGCTTGGCGTAGAGGTTGCGCCGATGCAGCTTGACGGTCGCCGGTGATATGCCAAGCTTTTCAGCGGCACCCTTGACCGAATATCCGCGAAGGATCATCTGAGCGACCTGGCATTCGCGATCAGTGAGCAGGCTGCGGCCAAAGTTCCGGATTGCCTGCGCCAAGGCGCTCTGCAGCGGCGAGCCGTCATCGCCGAGGCTTTCGGGCCTGAGGTCGCGATAGTGCCGAAGCACGGCCATGCTGAGCAGCGGCGCTGCACTCTGCAGAAAATCCTGGTCTTCTCCGCTGAAGGCCGCGTGCGAATGGCGCCGCGCCAGCGAGATCGCGATCTTCGTGTCGGCATCGATGCCGATGAAGAAATTGAATTCGTCGTGCAGGCCCGAGTGGCGGTAGTAGTCGCGATAATATTGCGACCGGTCGAAGGACGGATCGATCTGCCTCAGGCGGTAAAGACCATCGTCGCCATTGTCGAGCGCCAGCCGGTAGAACGGGTCGAGCCGATACGGGCCCTGCAGATAGGCGCGGATATCGGACAAGCCCTTGTCCGTACGCCAATCGTTGAACAGGATCTTCGGCGCCGTGTTTCGCCGATACAAGAGCATCAGACCTGCATCGATCGCAACGTGTCGCTTCAGCGACTGCGCCAGACGATCCTGGAAATCCGAACGCCCAACCCCCTCCATCAGGGATAGCGCCAGATCCCCCACACCGGGTGCCCGCTGCGTCGCCGTGCAGACTTTGATGATCGTATCGTCGTTCATGTTGTTCTCCTCCAAGCGCAGACTAGGCGAAGGTTGGGCTCGTCGCAAGCAACTGACCTTTACTATGTGATTTCCAAAACTATCGTTTGGCCGGGCAAAACAACAGCAATCGCCGCCAAAGCCCGGCAAGGCAAGGCCTGTAGCCCGGTGGCGGGGCGCCGTTTGCACCGGCAACCTAGCCCTTTGGCGTATACCTAAGGTCATTCCAACCACTTAGAAAAACAGGACAAGCCGCGCAGTAAGAACGTCGACTTGCAAAGCAGTGCGCGATGGCCGAGACGACATTGATCTCTGGCACCGCGTCGTATTGCGAAGATTTTAAGCAACGAAACCTTGAGGGGCGGCCGATCACCTTACCGCTCGTCTTTTTCTGAACTGGAGTGAACATGTCGAAGGTCATCAAACTCGGGCGCAACGGTGTCGGCCTGCGCGAGCTCGAAAAATGCAGCGTCGTGCCCCCGGAGGCGATCCTTTCCGGTTTTGCGGACGAGCTCGGCGACATTCATTTCGAATGCCCCGGCAAGGCGGTCGTGATCGGCACCTGGCAGTCGACACCCTATGCGGAAATGCTGTCCTATCCTGAGGGATGCGAATATAGCTTCATTCTGTCGGGCAAGGTCGCGATCACCAACCCGGACGGTTCCGTCGAGACTTTCGAAGCGGGCGAAAGCTACGTCCTGCCTGCAGGCGTCGAGGTGCGTTTCGAAGTGCTCGAGACGATGCGCAAGGTCTACGTCCTCTACACGGCACCAGCCGCGAAGTGATGTGAGGCGCCCCTATGACCGAGGTAAGTAGCAAAGCCCTTGCAGATGTGAAGATGACGCCGTTCTGGCTCGATCGGTCGGATGCGCCCGAGCCGCGAGAGCGGCTGACGCGCCATCTGAAGGCGGATCTGCTCGTCGTTGGCGGCGGCTTTACCGGATTGTGGGGCGCCATCCAGGCTAAGCAACGCCAGCCCGAAATCGACGTCGTGCTGATCGAGAAGGGCTCGGTCGCCAATGGCGCTTCGGGCCGGCCGGGCGGCGTCGTCTCGACGTCCGTGATGCACGGGCTTTCGAATGCCGTGCGCATCTTTCCCAAGGATATCGCCGCGCTCGAAAAGCTCGGCCAGGAGAACATGCACGGTTTCCTGCAGACGCTTGAGGAACATCAGATCGACTGCCACGCCGAGTGGGGCGGCGAACTGACGGTCGCGGTCGACGACGCGCATGTCGAGGCGCTGCACGAGGAGCACGAACTCCACCTCAAATATGGCCACCAGGCCGTCTTCCTCGATCAGAGTGCGGTGCGCGCCGAGATCAACTCGCCGCGCTACAAGGCGGGCGTTTGGTCGAAGCATATCTGCGGCACGGTGCATCCGGCACTGCTTGCCTTCGGGCTGAAGCGCGTTGCGCTCACCCTCGGCGTTCAGATCTTCGAGAACACCGAGCTCACCGGCCTAGAGGACCTCGGCGACCGGATGAAGGCCACGACGTCCTCAGGAGGCGTGACGGCACCGAAGATTCTTCTCGCCACCAATGCCTTTGCCTCCGGCCACAAGAAGATCAAGCACCGCGTCGTCACCGTTCGCGACCGGGTCCTGGCGACGGAACCCCTATCGGCAGAACGCATGGCGTCGATCGGCTGGAGCCACCGGCAGGGCGTCTATGACACTCGCACGCAGATGAACTACATGCGGCTCACCAAGGACAACCGCATCATCTTTGGCGGACGCCTCGCCTACGCTTTCGCCGGTGATCCCTTCCCTTCCGTCGACCAGGAACTCGAAACCTACGAGCCCCTGGCATCCGCCTTCTTCGACACCTTCCCGCAGCTCGAAGGTGCGCGCTTCACCCATGCCTGGAGCGGACCGATCGATCTCAGCACCCGCATGGCGATGCATTTCCAGCGGTATTACGGCGAGAAGGTCGTCTATGCCGGCGGCTATTCCGGCTTCGGCGTCTCGGCCTCCCGCTTCGGCGCGCGCATCGCGCTCGATATCCTCGACGGTTCGAAGACTCCGGAGAGCCGGCTCGATTTCGCCACCAGCCTGCCGAATGCGATCCCGCCGGAGCCGTTCCGCTGGCTCGGCGCGCAGGTCACCATGTATGCGCTCGATACGGCCGACAAGTCCGGCGGTTGGCGCAAGCCCTGGCTGAAGATGGTCTCCGCCATGGGTTTCCCACTGAGCTGACGTTCTTTTCGGCAAGAGCATTGAACAGAGGCGAAGCCGGCATTCCGGCTCCGCCTTTATTCGCGCGCCGTTACCGGCTAGGTCGAGGTTGCGGCTATCGCCCGGCCCGCAGGCGCGACGCGCTTCGCCCGGACTGCGACACGCCAAATTCGCTGATGAGCAATTTCACGAAAAACGGGACCAGGCCCGACTTTGCGCGCGACTTGTCGAAAGCGGCCTGGAACGGCGCCTTGTAGCTGAAGAGATCCGGACGGATCGGCCGTAGCAACCCTTCGCTGACATAACGGCTGGCGAAGTGATCGGGCAGATAGCCGAGGTAGCGGCCGGAGAGGATCAGCCGCGCTTCGGCCTCCATGTCGCTGACGGTTGCGCGCGGATTGGCAATCGCGAAAATCTTGAGGTCGCGGGCATTCCAATAGGAGCGGCCGATCAGATTGTAGGAGCGGATGTCGTCGATCTCGATCTCGCTGTCATCACGGGAATAAAGCGGATGCTCGGCGCCGCAATAAAAGCGCTGGGTCTCCTCGTAGAGGTCGATATATTCCAGCCCCAGCGTCGTGCGCGGAAAACTGGCGATCGCGATGTGAAGCTCGCCCGTTATCACGTCCCGCAGGAGTTCGTGCGGCGGCCGTGTGACGATCGAAAACGCCACTTCCGGCGCTTCGTCCGTCATACGGGCAAAGACGCGGTTGAGGCGGGAGGACGGATCGGAGAGCGTGTTGTCGATGAGGCCGATGCAGAGCGTGCCATTCAACTGGTGCTGCAATCCCTTCATGCGGATATCGAACTGGTCGATCGAGCCGAAGAGGCGCTTGGCTTCCTCGTAGACGGCACGCCCCTCCTCCGTGAGACGAAAGCCGGACCGGCCGCGCTGGCAAAGGGTGAGGCCCAGCCGGCCCTCCAGAGCCGAGATATGGTTGGAGATCGTCGACAGCGAGAGGTTGAGCTCTCCCTGCGCGGCCGCGAAGCCACCCGCCTCGACGATCGTGACGTAGATGCGCAGCAGCCTCACGTCCAACGAGTCCAGTGCCATTACAACGCGCCCCTTACCTTGATAAAAGTCTAAGTGAAGCGCGATTATTATGCATATTCAGGCACTAAGCCAGGGCAGGCTGCGACGATCCTGGCAACAGCCCACCAAACTTCAGATGAGCACCGAACAGCTCCGAAAACCGGTAACGGCAAAGCCCGCACGCCAAGTCGGCTGGCGCCACAGGCGCCGGCCGAAAATAATCAGACGACCCGAAAGCGCGATCGCCTTGGCCCACAAGGCGACCGGCAATAATGGTGAGCTCTCTTCCAGATTTACGGCTGACGATAGACCTCGTTTCCGGCGAGGTAGGTCGCCTCGACCTTGCGTTCCCGGATGGAACGATCAAGCGGATCCGGCAGCGTGCCGTCGATCACGACGAAATCCGCCCACTTGCCGACGCTGATCGAGCCGATCTGGTCGCCCCAAGGGGTCATGTCGGCACCTGCTTGCGTCAAGCCGTGCAGCGCCTGATCGAAGCTCACCGCCTGCTCCGGATGCCAGGGTCCATCACCAAGACCGAACGGGCTTTCGCGGAAGACGGCGTCGTTGATCTGCGTCAGCGGGCTCAAAGGCGAGGTCGGCCAGTCCGAGCCGAACACCAGCGGCACGCCGGCATCGAGCATCGAATGCCAGACATAGGCCCGCGGCTCGCGTTCGGTACCGATGCGTTCGGTGATGTATTTGCCGATCGTGCCGGTTGCGTGGTTCGGCTGCATCGAGGCAACGACGCCGAGTTCCTTGAAGCGCTGAATGTCCTTGGTTTCGACCACCTCGATATGTTCGATGCGGTTCGGTTGCGGCCGCGGAACGGACGCCTTCGCAAACGCATCCAGCACGAGACTGACGCCGCCGTCGCCGATCGCATGCACCGCCGTTGGGAAGCCGTTTTCGTTGGAAGCCTTGATCGCGGCGGCGAGCTGCTCCTTGGTTTCGAAAGGCTTGCCCTTCCAGCCGTGCTGGTCGGAGTAGTCCTCATGCATATAGGCCGTGCGGGTCGAGAGCACGCCGTCGATCACCGACTTGGTGTAGCCGAGCTTGAGCAGCGGTCCCTTCGTCTCCTGTTCGCCGGAATCCGCGGCGACCTTATCGACCTCGTTGCGGTCCTTCACGGCGGCGGCGATCTTCTTCGGGTCGCCCTCGAAGAAGCCGTACCAGACGCGAAGCGGCATCTTCTTTTCGGCGAGGATCGCCGCATAATCATGCACGGCGGCAAGGTCGGACATGTCGTTGACGCCGGTGATCCCCAGGCTGTTGGCGAACTTCATCGTCTGCAGCAGTGCCTCGCGCCGTTCGCTGTCGCTCGCGACCGGGCGGTGCTTTTCGACAAGATCACCGGCCTTTTCCAGCAGGATACCACTCGGTTCGCCCTTGTCGTTCAGCAGCACCTGCCCGCCCTCTTCGACTTTCGACGTTGCCGTCACGCCGCCGACTTCGAGTGCCTTGGAGTTGACCCACACGGAATGGAAATCGATGTCGCGCAGGACGACGACGCGATCCGGCACCACGGCGTCGAGATCCTCCTTGGTCGGCAGCTTGCCTTCGCCGAGCGTGTAGTCCCATCCGCCGCCCATCAGCCAGACGCCCTTGGGCAGGCGCTGATCGGCTTCCTTGATCTTTTCGAGCCAGGTCTTCTTGTCCGGGATGTAGGAAAGGTCGACGCCGGTCACCATGTCCATGCCGGATGTCAGATGGGTATGGCCGTCGATGAAGCCCGGCGTGACGGTCTTGCCGCCGGCATCGATCACCTTGGTCCCGGCATCGGCGAGCGTCTTGATCTCGTCATTGCTGCCGATCGCGGTGAACTTGCCGTTCTCGACGGCAAAGGCCTGCGCCTTGGCCTTGCTTTCATCGACCGTGCGCACGTCGCCATTCAGCACGATCAGATCGGGCGCCGCCCAAACCGGCTGGGTTGCGCAAACCATGATCGCCAGGGCCGAGGCCGCGCTCAGCGCCCGGGTTACTGCTGCCAATGTCATGAAATCCTCCTCCCGCGACTGCATCCCTCCAAGCCCCGGCGAGCCGCGCGACACCGGCGTTAAGGGATGATGCTGCAAGTCGGGAACGCAGCGATATACTCCCTCGGGCTAGGTTTGCATAAAGCCGCAGTGTCGTTTGGAGGATGACGTTGCCGCCAGCCGTTGCCGGCAGCCGCACCACGTCTCAACCACCCTGCGGCGAACCCTCATCGCCGCAGGAGAGGAAGACGAATGTGAGGGAAGCTTCCGGCTGACGCCATGGCTTCCCTTAAGTGAGGCCGATCCGACTCAGCTAAAGAGCGCCTTCAGTCGCGGCCAGAGGCCGATGGCTGAGCGAACCCGCCGGGCCGCATAGGCGGCACGTACCGAGCTGCCGAAATTGCAGTCGCAGACGATGTCGTGCAATTGGTGGTCCGATATTTCGAAGAACCGTTTTGCTTCGCCATAGCTGTCATCGGCAAGGCCCGCGAGCCGCAATTGCGGATCCTCGAATGCAACGGTCATGGGGGAACCGTTGACCTGCATGGCCTGCCGAACGGCAGCGGTCGCACGTTCGGTACCGGAAAGCGTGCCCAGCCGGCGGTCGGGATTGCTTTCCAAAAGTTCGGCCCAACGTTGAAGCCGTTCCGTTCTCGTCATCACGGGATCGGGACGGATTTCGGCGAGCGCTTGCAATTGTTCAATCGATTGATGCTTCATAGTCGTCTCTCCTGGTCCGAAGATGCGACCTCGGTGCGCGCCCCTCCACACGGAGATCGCCGCTTCACCAACTCGCCAGCAGGAACCACAGTTCCCTCCTCGATAAAAAAAAGACAGCTGACGGGTACCGTCGCGCGAAAACTGGCCCGGCCTCCAACTATCACTGGCGAAGATACCCGTATTCTCGGTCCGAGCAGGCAAACTCACGCGACCGCGTACCGGAAAGCGGGGACCCGATTTCCGTTCCGGTCGCCCTTGGCAAAGGGTATTCTTTCCGTCAACCGATCGGGAACGATTTTGCCGGATCCGCATCAAACGTTGGTTTGGAGGTGGATGATGAAGGATGTTCTCTTGCAAATGCCACGGCTCTCGCCTCAGGCCGATCCATTGACGGACCACGATCTCGTCCAGCGCGCGCTCGCCAATGATCCCGAGGCGTTCCGCACCATCATGCGTCGGCACAATCAACGGCTCTTCCGCATCGCGCGTTCGGTCGTGCGCAACGACAGCATCGCCGAGGATGTGGTGCAGGAGGCCTATCTTCGCGCCTTCGAGCACCTTGAAACTTTCCGTGGCGACGCCAGTCTCACCACCTGGCTCCATCGCGTGGTTCTCAATGAGGCGCTCGGACGCTTGCGCAAGTCGTCCACGCGCCATGAGGTTCCCCTGGCAACCGAACAGGCGAGCGCCGACATCGTGCCGTTTCCAAACGCGGCAGCTTCGGACGATCCGGAGCGAGCCCTCGCCCAGCGGCAAATCCTGCGTCTGGTGGAAGAAGCGACGGACGCCTTGCCGGAAGCGTTTCGCCTGGTCTTCACCGCTCGCGTCATAGAAGCCATGAGCGTCGAGGAAACCGCCGCTCTGCTTGACATCAAGCCGGAGACAGTCAGAAGCCGCCTGCACCGGGCCCGCCAGCTCCTGCGCCAACATATCGACCGCAAGATCGGCCCCGTGCTGATGAATGCCTTTCCCTTTGCCGGTCGCCGCTGCGAACGGCTGACGGCAGCCGTCATGAGCCGGCTCGGGCTCGTCAGATAAAATTTCGGGAACCTTCGTCGATGGCGCACATCCAATGGGTGTCATCCACAGAAACCGGCGGCAACGCGCCGCCGGAGAGGAGTTCCCGATGTATGCCCGCCTGACCTCAGCCCTCGCCCTCGCCTGCCTCATCAGTGGCGCCAGCCTTGCGGCGGGGAGCAAGATCACCGATCCCCAGATTGCTCATATCGCCTACACCGCCGGCGTTATCGACATCGAGGCCGCCAAGCAGGCCCTGAAGATTTCGAAGGACAAGGAGGTGCTCGCCTTCGCCAACGACATGCTGCGCGACCACGAGGTCGTGAACAAACAGGCGCTCGATCTCGTGAAGAAACTGAAGGTGAAGCCCGAGGACAATGACACCAGCCGCTCACTGACGAAGGCAGCCACGCAGGAGCGCGAAAAGCTGGCGAAGCTGAGCGGCGCCGACTTCGACAAGGCCTATGTCGCCAACGAGGTCGCCTACCACAAGCAGGTCAACGGCGCGCTCGAAACCCTGCTGATCCCGTCTGCGAAGAATGCCGACCTGAAGGATCTGCTGGAGACCGGCCTCAAGCTGTTTCAGGGCCACCAGCAACATGCCGAACACGTCGCGGCCATGATGAAGTAGGCCGATCATGATCTCGAAGCTGAGGCTTGGTGCCATTGGCGCTCTGGCCCTGATGCTGGCCGGATCGCCGGCGCGGGCCGGGACCATCCGGGTCACGATTGAAAAGCTCGTCTTTTCGCCCGCCGAGATCAGCGCCGCTGTGGGCGACGTGATCGAGTGGCAGAACAAGGACGTCATGGCGCATACGGCAACGGCCAAGGGTGATTTCGACATCGTGATACCGCCCGGAAAAACGGCGGCACTTACCGTCACCAAGGCCGGCACCTTCGCCTATTTCTGCCGCTTTCACCCGAACATGAAGGCGCGTCTGCAAGTGCGATAAAACCGGAAGGACCCTGTTCCGTAGAGGGGCAGGGTCCCACTCCGTTCACGGCGAAGTCACCGATCGCCGTCTGTATCCAAAATCGGAATCGTGTCATGAAGCGGTCGGTTTCATTCGACAGGCGGCACGACCATGAAGAAGATCGGTTTTCTTTCCTTCGGACACTGGACCCCTTCGCCCCAGTCACAAACGCGATCGGCGGCCGACGCATTGCTGCAGTCGATCGATCTCGCCGTTGCGGCCGAGGAATTGGGCGCGGATGGCGCCTATTTCCGTGTCCATCATTTCGCCCGCCAGCTCGCCTCGCCGTTCCCGCTCCTGGCCGCAATCGGGGCCAAGACCAGCCGGATCGAGATCGGCACCGCCGTTATCGACATGCGCTACGAGAATCCGCTGTACATGGCCGAGGACGCCGGTTCGGCCGACCTCATCGCCGGCGGACGCCTGCAGCTCGGCATCAGCCGCGGCTCGCCGGAACAGGTGATCGATGGCTGGCGCCATTTCGGCTACCAGCCAGCCGAAGGCGAAACCGAAAGCGACATGGCAAGACGGCACGCGGAAGTGCTGCTCGACATTCTGCGCGGCGAAGGATTCGCGGCGCCCAACCCACGGCCGATGTTTCCCAACCCTCCTGGCCTGCTGCGCGTCGAACCCCACTCCGATGGTCTGAGAGACCGCATCTGGTGGGGCGCCAGCTCGAATGCTACCGCCGTCTGGGCCGCCAAGCTCGGCATGAATCTGCAAAGTTCGACGCTGAAGGACGATGAGACCGGCCAGCCTTTCCATGTCCAGCAGGCCGACCAGATCCGAGCCTACAGGGAGGCGTGGAAAGCCGCCGGCCATACGCGCAAGCCGCGCGTCTCGGTCAGCCGCAGTATCTTCGCGCTGGTAGACGAGCGCGACCGCGCCTATTTCGGGCATGGCAATCAGCACGAGGACAAGATCGGCTTCATCGACGACAAGACGCGGGCGATCTTCGGGCGCAGCTACGCCGCCGAACCGGACGTTCTCATCGAGCAACTGGCGAAGGACGAAGCGATCGCTGAAGCAGACACGCTGCTCCTGACCGTGCCGAACCAGCTCGGCGTCGACTACAACGCCCATGTAATCGAGGCGATCCTGAAGCACGTCGCGCCGGCGCTCGGCTGGCGCTGAGACCTGGCTCGGCGAACGCTGGCAGGGATGTCGCCATGAAGCTCGGTTGCCGTCGATCGCACCCATAAGCACTCCCTCATAGACATTTCTGGCCGACGTCCTACAATTCCGTGCACCCCATTCTGCGGAAGCACGCGACATGGCTGAAGAACGCGCTCAACGGCGTCTCGCTGCTATCGTGGCTGCCGATGTCGTCGGTTACAGCCGCCTCGTCGAACTGGACGAAGGCGGCACGCTTGCAGCTTTGAAAGAACGCCGCAAGCAGATCCTCGATCCCCTTGTCCGCGAGCACAACGGCCGCATCGTCAAGACGATGGGCGATGGCGTGCTGGTGGAGTTTGCCAGTGCCGTGAATGCGGTCAGCTGCGCGATCGACATTCAGAAGGGCATGGCAATGGCCAATCAGGGGCTTGCCGATGATCGCCGAATTCTCCTGCGCATCGGCATCAATCTCGGCGATGTCGTCGTCGAAAGCGGCGATCTCTATGGAGACGGCGTCATTGTCGCCGCGCGGCTTCAGACCATGGCCGGCCCCGGCGAAATCTATGTCTCCGGCAACATATACGACCAGGTGAGGCGGCGCCTCTTTTGCGATTTCGACGCGCTTGGCCCCCACGCGATCAAGAACATCATCGAGCCGGTTTCTCTCTATCGGATCGGCACGACGACCTTGAGCCAGGCCAGCAGCGCCAGGGCCTCCCTGCCGTTGCCCATCAAGCCGTCTATCGCCGTCCTCCCCTTCACCAATATGAGCAACGAGCCGGAGCAAGAGGTCTTCGTCGATGGCCTGACCGAAGACCTGATCACCGACCTTTCCAGGGCCGGCGGGCTGTTCGTCATCGCCAGCAACTCGGTTTTTGCCTACAAGGGCCGGCATGAGGATGTGCGCCGCATCGCGCGGGAACTCGGCGTTCGCTACGTTCTGGAAGGCAGCGCCCGACGGGCGGCGGACCGAGTTCGCATCAACGCCCAACTGATCGATGCCCTGCAGGGCGATCACCTGTGGGCGGAGAGGTTTGACCGCAGCCTGGAGGATATGTTCGCCGTTCAGGACGAGGTGACGAGCAGGATCGTCGAAGCCCTTGTCGGGCGTCTCACCGACGCGCCGGCCCGCAACCGCCCATCGAACCTGAAAGCCTACGACTATTGCGTGCGCGCACGCTCGCTCGGTCTGCAGACCGCAGGGGCAGCAAGAGAGGCGATCTTTCTTCTCGAGCGGGCACTCGCTCTCGATCCGGACTATGCGGAGGCGCATCGACTGCTGGCGCTGAACCTCTGGCTAAGCTGGGAGTTCTGGGACCAGCCGATCGATCCCTATCGGCAGCGCTCCGTCGACGAAGCGCAAAGGGCGGTCGCGCTCGATCCCAACGACGCCGGGAACCGCTGGGTCCTCGGCATCATTCTCGGCCACGAGCGCCGTTGGGAAGAATCCGACGCCGAGTTCGACCTGGCCCTGACACTTGATCCTAACCATGCCGATGCCTGGGCGATGCGCTCCGACCTCATCGTCCTCTGTGGCCGACCGGCACAGGCCATCGAGCATGTTCACAAGGCGCTACGCCTCAACCCGCATCCACCGGGCTGGTACTATTGGATGCTTGGTCAGGCTCAATATGGCATGCGGGATTACGAGGCCGCGGTCCAAACCTTGCGCCACCCTGCAACCTATCGGGCGACATCACGCCGCCTGCTCGCTGCCAGTCTGGCGCGGCTTGGTCGCCTGGACGAGGCACGAACCGAAGCGCAGTTGTTCCTGATGAACAATCCAAACTTCACGATCACCCAATGGGCCACCTCTCAACCGTTCCGGGACGAGAAGATGCGGCAGCACTTCGTGGAAGGCTACCGCCTGCTCAACCTACCCGAATAGGCCGCGCCGCGATGAGGTGCGTCAACGGAACGACGCGTGAGATCTGTCCCACGCGTTGCCTCCAGGCACTGTCGGTTGGATCCGCAGTATCAGACTCAAGGAACCTGTGGCGGATGCGCGACACCGAGATAGTAGTCGCCCTCGTGGGGACCCTGGTACTCACCCGTGTAGCGCTGGCGGGCATCGCCCAAAGTCCTCGCCGGCGGACGATAGACGTAAACCGGCGCTGGAGCCACATAGATGCTGCCTGTCGGCATCGGATCGACGTAGACCGCCCCTGGCGCCGGCGCCACATAGACAGGCGCAGGCGCGGGCTCGACATAATACATCACCCTGTTCTGGGTACCAGGCGGATTGTGCGGGTCGATGCCCGTATAAAAGCCGTTGGCCAGCACCGGACCCGCTGCCCCAAGGGCAAAGACGATCGCGGCGAATGACATCCTCTTGGAAATTCTCATAGCGTTGCTCCTGTCTCGGCTCGGCATCCGGCCCCGCACGAGAGGCCCAGCAGGCTGCGCCTCCTGTCGGATGCGGCCTTGAAGAGGGTAACGCTTGATCGCTGCAACCGTTCCGCCAAAGCCTCAATGCAGACCGAAGAGGTGGAGCAGTCCTTCGCGATGACGGACGAATTCGGGTGCGCTGCGATCGCGGGGTCGCGGCAAGCCGATCTCGATCAGCCTGGGCTCACCACCCTTCTCGCGCGGCAAGATCAGGATACGATCGGCGAGATAGATCGCCTCCTCGAGGTCGTGCGTGACGAGAACGGTCGTTACGTCCTCGTCACGCCAGATCCGCGCCAGTTCCTGCTGCATGCTGATCTTGGTCATCGCGTCGAGCGCGCCGAGCGGCTCGTCGAGCAGGAGGATTTCAGGCTGGACCGCGAGCGCGCGCGCAATGCCGACACGCTGCGCCATGCCGCCGGACAGTTGCCGGGGATAGGCCCCTTCGAACTGTTGCAGGCCGACGAGTTGGACGTAGCGCCGTGCCCGCTCCCTCGCCGCGCCGCGGAAAAGCCCCTGCGTCTCCAGCCCAAAGCCGACATTGTCGAGCACGGTCAACCAGGGCAAAAGCCGCGGCTCCTGGAATATCACCGCACGGTCGGTGCCGACGCCTCTCGTCCGCTTACCGTCGATCAGAACCTCTCCGGCATCCGGATCCTCGAGCCCCGCCAGTACCCGCAGCAGGGTCGTCTTGCCCGAGCCGCTGGCACCGACAATGGCAAGTGTCTCACCGGACCGGATATTGAGGTTGATATCCCTAAGGACAGGCAGTGGCGTCCCGTTCAGGCGATAGGATTTGGAGAGGTGGCGGATCGCCACCTCTCCACGACGAAGGTTCTGGGAAGCGCTCATAGCCGTTCCTCAGTTGCTGACCGGAGCGTCGACGGCGAAGAGCACATCCTTGGGCGCCAGTTGGCCTTCCTTGAGCTTGCCTTCACGCACCAGGACGTCGATCCAGAACTGGACGTCGCGCTCGACGGGCAGGCCGCCCGCTCGCACCCCGTAACCGCGGAAATACTGGGCGATCTCAGGGTTTTCGCCGCGCGCCTGCAAAGCCTTTGCCAGGATCACCTTGGTTTCCTCCGGATGTTCGCGCGCGTAATCCAGCGCACGGGCCGACTGAAGAACGAAAGTCTTTGCGGCCTCGGGATGCGCCTTGACGAAATCCCGGCGCAGCACCACGAAGCCGCCGGCAATTTCCCCCAGCACGTCGGTGTCGTCGAAGATCGCCCGCAGGCCGCCGTTCTTGCGCGCTGCGCCCTCGAAGGTCGTCTGCCAATAGCCGAAAGCGGAAATGTCCACCTGGCCGGAACGCAGCACCTGCTCGAGCTGCGGACCAGGCACGACCACCTGGTTGGCGGCGTCCGTCGGCAGGCCAACCGAATGCAAGGCTTCGCGGATCGTATAGTCGAGATGCGCCCCGAGCGTGTTGACCGCAATGCTCTTGCCGGCGATGTCCTTGATGCTCTTGATGGGACTGTCTTCCAGGACGTAGAAGATCGACTGAACCTCGTCATTGATGCCGTTTGACGGGTAAGCGGCGACGAAATCGTTGCCGCTGACGATCGAGTTCAGCACGGCGGACGTTGCGGCACTGCCGATCTCGACGTCGCCCGAAGCAAGGGCGATCAGCGAGGCCGGACCGCCGGTGGCGTAGCCGATGTTCTCGATCGTGATCCCGGTGCCATCGAAGTAGCCGAGTTCCTGAGCGAGCTCGTGCGCCGACAGGCCGCCCTGGCTGGCAAGATAGCGCAGCTTCACTGCGTCGACGGCCGCCGCCGGTGCAGCAAGGCCGAGGGTGAGTGCGGCAGACAGAAGAAGATTGCGGGGGTGGAAAGTCATCGCGTTGTCCTTTCGAAAGAGAAAATGGGAGGTGACGATCAGGCGTTGGGTTGCGACCAGCGGCAGAGGTTGCGCTGGGCGAGAACGAGCAGCGCGTTGGCGGCGAGCCCGAGCAGGGCAAGCAGCAGGATCGCCGCGAACATCAGCGGGATTTGGAAGTTGTATTGGGCGTTCATGACCTGGAAGCCGATGCCCTTATTCGCGCCAATCATCTCGGCCGCGATCAAGAGCAGAAGCGCCGTGGTGGCCGAGAGACGCAGGCCGACGAAGATCGCCGGCACCGAGGCCGGCAGCACCACGCGACGGAAGACGGTGAGCGGCCCGGCACCGTAGGTCCGCGCCATCTCGACAAGTTTGTTGTCGACCTCTTTGACGCCGCCGATCGTGGAAAGAAGGATCGGAAACAACGTGGCCCAGAAAATCACGAATACCTTGGAGGTCTCGCCGAGGCCGAGCATCAGGATGAAGACCGGGTAGAGCGCCAGGGCTGAAGTCTGGCGGAAGAGCTGCAGGATGGGGTCGAGCGCCTGCTCGACGAAGCGAACCTGCCCCATGAACAGCCCGAGCGGGATACCGATGGCAACTGCGGCCGCAAAGGCGATGCCCGATCGCTGCAAACTGATGGCGATATCGTCCAGCAGCGCGCCGCTGGCAAGACCGCTCCAGAGCGCGGACAGGATCACGTCGAGGGGCGGAAAGACCGCTGGGTTGACCCAGCCGACGGTGCTTGAGAGTTGCCAGAAAGCGAGAAAACCGAGCACCAAGCCATAGCGTGCGACGATAAAGCCAATCAAGGCGCGCCAGCGCGAGGCAATCGCCGGGATCGCAGTGGAGTGCCCCTCAGCGCGGCCGAGCCCAAAGCCTGCCGCAAGCGACGTGTTGACGTGTTCGTAGGACATGATCGCACCTCACTCTGCTGCCTGGACGGCCGTCCGCGCGGCTGCCCATCGGTTCACGGGAACGGGCAGGCCGAGATTTTCCCGGAGCGTCCTGCCCTCGTAGGCGGTGCGGAAAAGGCCACGGCGCTGCAGTTCCGGGATCACCAGCTCGACGAAATCGTCGAGGGCCGTCGGGAACCAGGGCGGCAGGATATTGAAGCCATCGGCCGCTTCGTTTTCGAACCACTCCTGCAGGGTGTCGGCGACCTGCTCCGCGGTTCCGACGATCGTATAGTGGCCGCGCGCCGAAGCGATCCATTGATAGAGCTGGCGGATGCTGAAGTTGTTTTCGTCGGCGATCTGGCGGATCAGCGCCTGCCGGCTCTTCATGCCCTCGGTCGGCGGTGCCGGCGGCAATGGCCCATCGAGATCGTAGCCGTGCAGATCGAGCGTGCCGCCGGTCAGGCCATTGAGCAGGCCGATGCCATCCTCCTCGACGATGAGCGAAGTGAGGCGATCGTATTTCTCGCGCGCTTCGGCCTCCGTCCTGCCAACGAAGGGAGAGACGCCAGGCATGACCAGAATGTGGTCCGGGTTGCGGCCGAGTCCCCGGGCGCGGGCCTTGATGTCACGGTAGAATTCCTGCGCTGTCTCGATGTGCTGGTGGGCAGTGAAGATCACCTCCGCCGTTGCGGCTGCCAGCCCGCGGCCGTCATCGGACTGGCCTGCCTGTACGATCACGGGGTGGCCCTGAGGAGAGCGCGAGATGTTGAGCGGGCCGCGCACCTTGAAATGTTCGCCGCAATGGGCGGTGTCGTGCAGCTTCGTCGGATCGAAGAAGATGCCGGTTTCCTTGTCGCGAATGAAGGCGTCGTCCTCGAAGCTGTCCCAGAGTTTCCTGACCACCTCGACATGCTCGGCGGCGCGCCGATAGCGCTCGGCATGCGGAAGCTGGGTATCGCGATTGAAATTCTGCGCCGTTGGGTCGCCGGTTGTCGTCACCACGTTCCATCCGGCGCGACCGCCGGAGATCAGGTCGAGCGAGGCGAACTTGCGCGCCGTGGTGTAGGGCTCTTCATAGGTCGTCGACGAGGTGGCGATGAAGCCGAGGTGAGTGGTCAGCGGCGCAAGTGCCGAGAACAGGGTCACGGGCTCGAAGCCCGCCACCCGGGCGTTGCCGCCTTCACGCGCACCGCCGAAACCGATCGCCAGCCCATCGGCCAGAAAATAGGCGTCGAACAGGCCACGTTCTGCCGTCAGCGCCAGTTGCTTGTGAAACTCGAAACTGGTCGCCCCGTCGGCTGGCTGGTCGGGGTGGCGCCAGGCGGCGATATGTTGTCCGCCGCCGGGAAGAAATGCTCCAAGCCGGATCTTGCGTGTCATCTCAGTCCTCTCCTCTTCTCGCTGCAAATGCGTGGGCGCGGCGCGGATGAAGGACCGTCTAAAGCCAGACCCAGGATCTCGGGCACGCCATACAGACAAGTTACATTATCCATAATATTTATAGAGAAAGAGAATTTCTCTTGCGCCGGAAGCAAGTGAAATGATTTTCGACACAGAGGCAGAAAGCAGGATCAGCCGCCGTAGGCCCGGGACTGAATGCGCGTCAAAAGAAGTCAGTCACAGCGTGACCTTGCTGCGCGCGGGCAGCCCAAGGAGCCGAGGAATTAGCTCAACGCGCCGCTGCACATGCTGCTTGGGCGCGGCTATCGTTTCTATTCGGGCCTCGGCTGTGCACTTGGGCAACCCAAGGGAATTTTGCCGGAGAAATTATTCCACTCTGAGTGGTTTCCGCGCCAAAGAGTTTCTTACCCGGAACCGGACACTCGACTATTTTTCGAGCACTTGCGGCGGCCTTTGCCCAAAATTTCGGCCGCCGCCATCCAATGAGAGTGCAAGACGTGTCGCAAGCAACCACCAAATCCTCACCGCAGCCGATTTACGCCTCCTTCGGTTTCCAAGTCCTGGCCGCCATGATCATCGGCCTCCTGCTCGGCCTGATCGCCCGCAACATGGGCGCAGACGCCGCCGGCAATGCCAATTGGCTGACCGTTACCCTCCAGACGGTCGGCTCGATCTTCGTCCAGCTCCTGCGCGCGCTCGTGCCGCCGCTCGTCTTCACCGCGATCGTCGCCTCGATCGCCAATCTCGCGACGCTGCAGAACGCCGCAAAACTCGTCTGGCAGACGCTGCTCTGGTTCGCGATCACCTCGCTGATCGCCGTTGTCATCGGCATCGCACTCGGCCTGATCCTGCAGCCGGGCATCGGCTCGGCCGTGTCGCAGGAAGCCGCCAAGGCCCCCTCCTACTCCGGCTCCTGGCTTGATTTCCTGAAGGGTCTCGTGCCTGCCAACGTGCTCGGCCTCGAAGCCAGCACCAAGATCACCGAAGGCAGCGCCAGCACCTCGCTCAATTTCAACGTGCTGCAGATCCTCGTCGTCTCCATCGCCGTTGGTGCGGCTGCGCTGAAGGTCGGTGACGCCGCCAAGCCGTTCCTCGCCTTCAACCAGTCGCTGCTGGCCGTCGTCCGCAAGATCCTCTGGTGGGTCATCCGCCTGACGCCGATTGGCACGATCGGCCTGCTCGGCCGCGCCGTTGCGCAATATGGCTGGGAAACGCTGGCGCAGCTTGGCTGGTATGCCGCCGCCATCTATATCGGCCTCGCGATCGTGCTCTTCGTCGTCTATCCGGCGCTGCTCGTCGGCCATGGCCTGAAGCCCTCGCGCTTCTTTGCCGGCGCCTGGCCGGCCATCCAGCTCGCCTTCGTCTCGCGCTCCTCTGTCGGCACTCTGCCCGTCACCGAGACCGTGACCGAAAAGAGCCTCGGCGTGCCGCGCGAATACGCCGCCTTCGCCGTGCCGCTCGGCGCAACCACCAAGATGGACGGCTGCGCCGCGATCTATCCGGCAATCTCGGCGATCTTCATCGCGCAGTTCTTCGGCCTGCCGCTCGGGATCCAGGAATATGTGCTGATCGTCTTCGTCTCGGTGCTCGGCTCGGCAGCTACGGCCGGTCTGACCGGCGCGACCGTCATGCTGACATTGACCCTTTCGACGCTCGGCCTGCCGCTCGAAGGCGTCGGGTTGCTGCTCGCCATCGACCCGATCCTCGACATGGGCCGTACGGCGGTCAATGTCGCCGGCCAGGCGCTGGTGCCGACGATCGTCTCCAAACGCGAAGGCATTCTCGACGAGACCGTCTACAACGGCGACAAGTCCGTCGACGACCTCGAGCCGCTCGCGGCGGCCGCCCGCGCGGCCTAACGCTCCTACAGCGCCGCGCGTCTTTTCAGACGCGCAAAGGTCGCTGTATGACTTTAATTTGCTGCATCTCTCCTTAAGTCGAGGTCGATGCAAGGAGACATGCAGTAGGGAAGAACATGCGGGCCACGACACCCGCATGTGCCCGTCGACGAGGCGCACGGCCACCATCAAGTCAAGTGGATGGCCCTGCGACACGCCCATGGCGGCGGCCTGCAAATCCCTCTGCTGAACAAGGAGAGCTTGCACAAGCAAGCCAAGAGGCGGATCTTTTGCCGAGACTTATCGAATGTCTGGCCGGATCACGTGCGCTGGCCTGCGCTTTGCTCAAGCACTGCTGCCGGCGTCCTGCGTCGTCCGGCTCTGAAGAGGACCGGCGATGTCTCTCACCGAATTCCATCTTGTCACCCAATGGCCCATCGATGCCCCGGTGGAGGATGTGTGGCGGGAGCTGAGCACGCCGGAGGCCTGGCCCGAATGGTGGCCATCGGTCAAGCGGGTTTCCCTCCTGCGTGAGGGAGATGAACACGGCATCGGTGCGGTTCGCCGCCTGGAATGGGTGACGGCCTTGCCCTATGAACTGGCCTTTGACATGGAGACCGTGAAGGTTGAACCGCTGTCGCTCATCGAAGGCAGGGCTTCGGGAGAGTTGGAGGGGGTCGGCCGTTGGACGCTGCAGAGCGACGGTTCCCGCTGCCGCGTGCGCTACGACTGGATGGTCAAGATCACCAAACCCTGGATGATCAGGCTTTCATTCATTCTAAAGCCGGTTTTCCGTTGGAACCATGGGATCGTCATGGAGCGTGGCCGGCGCGGTCTTGTGCGCCGCCTGGCCGACAGCGACTGACAAAAAGAGCCCCGCTCGATGGCGGGGCAGTCGCGCATCCCCAGCTTACAAGGATGCGAGGGAACTGTGGATTCGGCGGTGGTCACATCCAGACTGGCAGCTGCGAGGCGCCGCTCTTTGGGAGCAACGCATGGGCGGGCCCTTCCCGGCTCTATGCGGCCGACACCTCCTGCTGAAGGAGAGCCGATCGCTTGCCGCGATGAAGATCCCCAGCGAAGGTGCAGGCCGCCGTGTGACCCGGCGAAAGCACGCGGGATGGCGGCAGCGCCTTGGCACAGTCGTCGACGGCAAGAGGGCAGCGCGTTCGGAACCGGCAGCCCGACGGCGGATTGGTCGGGCTTGGCACCTCCCCGATCATCAGTGGTCCCCTGCGGTTCTTCTCGATCCGCGGATCCACCTCGGGCGCCGAAGCCAGCAGCATCTGCGAATAGGGGTGGCTCGGATGGTCGTAAAGCTCCTGGGACGGGCCATGCTCGACGATCTTGCCGAGATACATGACGTAGACCCGCGAGGCCGCCTGCCGCACCAGCGCGAGATCATGGGCAATGAACAGACATGCAACGCCGAGATCCTTCTGCAGCCGCAAAAAGAGGTTCATCACTTGCGCCCGGATCGAAAGATCGAGGGCGCTCACGGGCTCGTCGCAGATCAGCACCCGCGGGTTCACGGCGAGCGATCTCGCAATCGCCACACGCTGGCGCTGACCACCCGAAAGCTCGCGCGTATGACGGTCGCTGACCGCGGACGCGAGGCCCACCTGATCCAGGAGCTCCTTCGTACGACGATTGCGCTCCTCCGGCGACCGGGTGCCGGCGATCACCAGTGCTTCGTCGATCGTCTCGCCCACCGTCTGACGATCATTGAGCGACGAATAGGGATCCTGAAAGACGTATTGCAGCGCCCGGCGGCTGTCACGCAGGGCAGCTCCGGAGAGGGCGCTGAGATCGACGCCATCGAGCAGAACGCGGCCGCTGCTTGCCTTCTCGAGCCCGACGATGGTGCGCCCGAGGGTCGATTTACCACAGCCGGATTCACCGACAAGGCCAACGATCTCACCCGGGTAGAGCTCGATCGAGACGTCGTCGACGGCATGGACATATTTGTCCCGCTGAACGCTCTTGAAGCGCGTCTGCAGGTTTTCGACTTTGAGAACGGGTGCTTGTGTCATGCGGCAGCCTTTCCTTGATTGACGACGGGGCAAGCCACGAGAACGGCGCTGTCGTCCGACCGGACCAGCGGCGGGCGGCTGTTGCCGCATGCCGGGACGGCCAGTTCGCAGCGCGGCTGAAGGGCACAGCCCTTGATCGGCGCACCGAGCGTCGGCGGGATGCCGGGAAGCCCGCGGAACTCCGAACCGATCGGATCCTCCCGTCTCGGTATCGCGTTGATCAGGCCCCTTGTGTAGGGATGGCGCGGGCTCACCAGAACCTTGTCCACCGGACCGCATTCCGCGGCGCGCGCCGCATACATGACGACGATGTTGTCGGCAGCGCCTGCCACCACGCCCATGTCGTGGGTAATCAGCACCATCGCCATATTCAGCCGGCGCTGCACGTCTTTCAGCAATCGCAGGATCTGCGCCTGAACCGTGACGTCGAGTGCGGTCGTCGGCTCGTCGGCGATCAGCAGCTTCGGTTCGCCGGCAAGCGCAATGGCAATAACGATGCGTTGCCGCAAGCCGCCGGAGAGCTCATGCGGATATTGCCGGAGCCGTGCCATGGGATCGGATATGCCGACGAGCTTCACGAGTTCCAACGCACGCGCTTCCGCGGCGCTGGGCGTCATGTCGAGATGCAGTTCGGCCATCTCGGCGATCTGTCGCCCGATCCGACGCACCGGGTTGAGGGCGCTCATCGGGTCCTGGAAGATGAAGCCGACGGATTTCCCGCGCAGTTTCTGGATCTCGGCCTCGGGCAAGCCGATCAACTCGCGGCCCTCGAGCTTGACGGAGCCGGAGAGCATCGTCGTCACGCCTGTTGGCATCAGGCCGAGCGGTGCGAAGTTCATCACCGTCTTGCCGCTGCCGCTTTCGCCGACGATGGCGAGACATTCGCCTTGGCGGACCGAATAGCTGACGTCGTCGACGGGGCGGAGCGCCGATTTCGCAGTCAGCAAGTTGACCGTCAGATTGCTGACGTTCAGGAGAGGTTCGTCATGCATCGGAATTCTCCTTGCTCCAGCTTGCGACCTCGGCACGACGGATTGCCAGCATGCGCCGGGTGAGCGGTTTCGGAATGCGGTTGAGCGCGATGGATTCTCCAAGCGTGTTGAAGCCGATGACTGCGGCCGTGAGGGCGAGGCCCGGCAGCAGAACCTGGCGCGGGTCGGACTCGAGATAGGGCAGCGCATCAACGAGCATCTGACCCCATTCCGGCGTTGGCGGCTGGATGCCGAGGCCGAGGAAACTCAGCGTCGCGACCGCGAGTGCGGCGGTGCCGGCATCCGCCGTCGCATAGACCATCACCGAGCCGATCGTGCCGGGCAGAAGGTGGCCGAAATAGATGCGCCAGGGGCTGGCGCCCAGTACCCGCAAGGCTTCGATATGCGGCTTGCTCATGATGCTGACCGCGACCGCGCGGCTGATGCGGCCGCTCATCGGCCACCAGGCGAGCGCCAGTGCCAGCACCATCGTCCAGTATCCAGGGCCGACAATGCCGATCACCGCCAGCGAGATGATCAGGCTCGGCACGGACAGGCCGACATCGACGACGCGCATAAGGAGGTCGTCGACCCAGCCGCGATGATAACCGGCGATCGTTCCGAGGAGGATGCCGATGGTCATGGCGGCGCCGAGAACGGAACCGACGCTGACGAGCGAGGTGTTTGCGGCGATGATCAAGCGGCTGAAGGTATCGCGTCCGAGGTGATCGGTTCCGAGCCAGTGCGCAGCGGACGGGCCAAGTCCAGCCTCCAGCAGGTTTTGGGTGCTCGGATCCTGGGGTGCAAGCCAGGGCGCGAAGGTTCCGAGAGCAAAGAAGAGGCCGATGGTGATCAGCGCCGCGCGCGGCATCTTGTTCAATCGGGCCAGAATGGGATTGAGCATGTTCATGGTCAGCTCCATTGGCGGCGGATGCGCGGATCGGTCAGCAGGACTGCCAGATCGACGATCAGGTTCACCACGATGAAGAAAGTGAGGAAGATGAGCAGGCACGCCTGCACCACCATGAAATCGCGGAAGCGTACGCCGGCGAGGAAGTAGTCCCCCACGCCCTGCCAGGCAAACAACGGCTCGACGATGATGGCCGTCGCGGTCATCAAGCCGACCTGGGTACCGAGCGCGTTGATGAAAATCGGCGTGATGTTGGGCAACGCTTCACGGAATAATATGGCGGTGCGACCGAGCCCCTTGCTCTTTGCGGTCAGAACGAAGGGGCTCACCATCGCCTCTTCCAGGCCCACCCGCACGACGCGACTGAGAACGGCCGCTGGCAAGACTGCGATGGTGAGCCAAGGCAGGATCCAGCTCTTCGGACCGTCGAAACCGAACGATGGCAGGAGCTGGAAGGTGACGGAAAAGGCGTAGATCATCAGCGCGCCGACGAAGAACGTGGGTGTGGACGCGCCAAGGAGTGCCAGACCGCGCGAGACGCGGTCCGGCAATCTGTAGGGCCAGAAGGCACCGAGGAATCCCAGAGCCAGGCTGATGAGGGTGGCGATCACGGCCGAACCCGCAATCAGCGTTCCGGTCACGAGCATCCGGTTTGCGAGATCCGCACTGACGTCCTGACCGGTTCTATAGGAGATGCCGAAATCTCCGCGAACAGCGTCACCAAGCCAATCCACGTAGCGCATCAGCAGTGGCTTGTTCAGTCCTATCTCTTCCTCAACCTGTTCAACATAACCAGGCGTGGCGACGGCTCCCCGCAGTTCGGCAATCAGGACGGCAACATTGCCGGGTGCCGACACGACGAGTGTGAAGCAAACCAGGGACGCCATGAACAAAAGGACGAGGGAATGCTTCAGCCGCTTGCTGATGAAGTGGATCAAGGCACCCTCCCGCTATTCGGCCAATACGATGTTTTCGTAGGGCATGTCGTATTCGGTGACCGGACTGCCAAAGCCCTGGACGCGCTTGGAATGCGCCCAGATGCTCGGCACGTATACCAGCGGCGCAATGGCGTCGTTGTCCCTGAGCCAGTCAAAGACCTTCTGAATGGTCGGCTGGATCTGATCCCCGGTCGCGGCCATCGCCGCATTGATCAACGGATCGAGATTGGTCGGATCGGTGACCAGCTTGCCCTCGACATCGTTCTTGAAAGTCGACAGGCACAAACCCACGATCGAGCCGAACGGATCGTAAGGCGCGCCATAGGTCAGGAAGAAGCCGAGGTCGTACTTCTGCTCCAGCATGTCGGTGTGCTTGGAGGCATGGTCGACCGACCGGATCACCAGGTCGATGCCGATCTCCTTCATCTCTGACTGGATGACTTCGGCGATCACGCGCGATCCCGGCACCGCATCCGGGCTGACGACCAGTTCGAGCGTCAGCGGTTTGCCGTTCTTCGATCGGATGGGGCTTCCCATCCAGCCGGCCTTTTCGAGCAGGGCCGATGCGGCCGCGACGTCGCGCACGGGCGCATCATGTTGCGTCCCGGCATAGGGCAGAGCCTCGGAGAACATGTTGCCGGCGGGCCTGGCGTAGCCGTGGTAGAGCACCTTGGAGATCGCCGCGCGGTCGATGCCGATGCTGACGGCCTTGCGCACCTGCGGGTCCTTGAGCGCCTCGGCACGGTCGGGGTTGAACGCCATCACAAGCGTGACATTGCCCGGATCGACGACGACGTTGAAGCCGGCTGACGCGAGTTGCTTGCCCTCCTCCGGGGTCAAAGGCGCGATCCAGAAACCGCCGATGAGGTCGATCTCCCCGGCACGCAACGCCGCAACCCGCGACCGCGCATCGGGGATGACCTTGGCCTCGAGACGCTCATAGGTCGGCTTGTCGCCCCAATAGCCGTCATAGTGTTCGAAGACGCTCTGGGTGTCATCGGCGCTGATCTGGACCCACGGTCCCGTTCCGACCGGATCCTTGAACTTGCCGTCGGCGCCAACCGATTTGGGCGAAAGGAAGCGCGTCGGCCGCGTGTAGGAAAGCTCCTGCATCAGCGCGAGGACCGGCTCCTTGAAATGCAGGGTGATGTGATAATCGTCGATGACCTCCAGCGACTGGAAGTGCTTGGAGCAATTCATCCAGCTGAACTGGTCGAGACCCATCCAGCGCTCGAGGTTCCACTTGCACGCGGCGGCATCGAACTTGGTGCCGTCCTGGAACGTCACACCCTGGCGCAACGTCAGGTGCAACGTCTTGCCGCCGTCCTCGATCTCCCAGTCCGTCGCCAGGCACGGCTCGATCTGGCCGCCCTTGCCGTATTTCACGAGCGGCTCGAACATCAGATCCTGGATCGCCCAGATGGCGTAGTGGCTCTGCGGATCGAGATTGCCGGCGGGCTTGGCGATGGCGACCCGGAGCGTGCCGGCCGCCCCCTGAGCATAGGCGATTTTCGACAAGGCACTCTGTGCGATGGCCAAGCCGACAGCGCCGGCCGCCCCTTGCAGGAACGTACGTCTCTTCACTGACATGGATTTTCTCCTCCTTTTTGGCGCTCCTCGCGCCGTCGACACAATCGGCCTCCACACCGTTTTGTATAGACAAAAATGACTGTCTCATGTATGCAATCTTGCGTCAATATCGTATTTTATGTTGTAGGCATTCTGAACATAGAGTGAAAATCCGCCGACGCCGAGACGCTGCCGTGACTGCGAAAGGCGCCAATTCTCCGCGCCCACGAGGGCAAAACATCGGCTTCATCGCCGGCATGAGCGGCCAAAATCGGCCTAGATAGGCAACATTACCGGAATTTTCCGAGATAGAATTGCATACAATACGAGGAAATTCGCCTCATTCCCCGGTGAAATTGCGCGCGCTTGGACGGAACAGGGCAGACTGCTGCCTCAACTGCCGCGACAAGCTATTACTTGAAATATCCTCTCCAGGAGGATAGGTTGCAAGAAATGACCGAGCACAGACACGACACCCACCCCGAGATCGTCAAACGGCTGAAGCGCGCCGAAGGCCATCTGAAGAGCGTCATCGCCATGATCGAGAGCGGCCGGCCCTGCCTCGACATCACCCAACAGCTCCACGCGGTGGAAAGGGCGATCAGCCAGGCGAAGCGGACCCTGATCCAGGATCATCTGGATCACTGCCTCGATGAGACCATCGGGACGCTGCCGCGCGACCAGCGCCAGTCCATCGACCAGTTCAAGGCGATCACAAAGTATCTCTGAACGGCCAAGCCCGCCTTGACCGCCACCGAGTGAGCGAGCCCAAACATCATGCTGCAGATCCTTGCAAACCCGACTTATCGTCATCTGTTTCTGGCGCAGGTGATTGCGCTGATCGGAACTGGTCTCGCGACAGTCGCACTCGGGCTTCTCGCCTACGATCTGGCCGGCGCCGAGGCCGGAGCCGTGCTCGGCACCGCGCTCGCGATCAAGATGATCGCCTATGTTGGCGTGGCACCTGTCGCCGCCGCCTTCGCCGAACGGCTTCCGCGCCGTGCCATGCTCGTCTGCCTCGATCTGGTGCGCGCCGCCGTTGCGCTCCTCCTGCCGTTCGTGACGGAAATCTGGCAGGTCTATGTGCTGATTTTCGTGCTTCAGTCAGCCTCGGCCGCCTTTACCCCGACGTTCCAGGCGACCATTCCGGACGTGCTGCCGGATGAAAAGGAATACACGCGCGCCCTGTCGCTCTCGCGGCTTGCCTATGACCTGGAAAGCGTCGCAAGCCCGATGCTGGCGGCCGCGCTGCTCAGTCTGATCGACTTCCACAGCCTGTTTTCCGGCACGGTCATCGGCTTCCTCGCTTCGGCCGCCTTCGTCGTCTCGGTCGTCCTGCCGAGCCCGAAGGCCCCGGAACGCCGAGGCATCTACGACCGGACGACCCGTGGCCTGCGCATCTATCTGGCAACGCCGCGGCTTCGGGGACTGCTGGCGCTGAACCTCGCAGTCTCGGCGGCGGGGTCGATGGTCATTGTCAACACCGTGGTTCTGGTCCAGGCAGAATTCGGCCTCACACAGCGCGCCACCGCCCTGGCGCTTGCCGCCTTCGGCGGCGGCTCAATGATTGCGGCGCTGCTGCTGCCCCGCCTCCTCGACAGGACTGCGGACCGCCTCGCCATGTTTTCAGGGGCGGCGATCCTTCCCATTGGCCTGTTCATCGGCGCCTTTGTCCCAAGTTTCGTTTGGCTGGTGCCGCTGTGGCTCGTGATCGGTCTTGGCTATTCGCTGACACAGACGCCGTCCGGCCGGCTGCTGCGCCGCTCGTCACGTCCGGAGGACAGGCCGGCGCTCTTTGCCGCGCAGTTCGCCCTGTCGCATGCCTGCTGGTTGATCACCTATCCGCTTGCCGGATGGCTTGGCGCGACGGCCGGTCTGCCGGCAACCTTTGCAACACTGGGAGTGATCGCCGCGGCCGCCATCGTCGCGGCGGCACGACTTTGGCCCGCGCATGACCCGGACGAGATCGAACACGTCCACCATGACCTCGAGGAGAGACATCCCCACATCGCGGGCGCCGTGCGCGTCGACAGCGGGCACAAACACGTCCATGTCTTCGTGATCGACAGTCATCATCCCGATTGGCCGGCCGAGCGATGAGCGACCTTGGCGTCCACGCCGGGCTGTTCCTGATGGCGTTTGCAACTGCCACGATCCTGCCCGTGCAGGCAGAAGAGACGCTGGATTGGAGCGTACACAATATTGGTATCAACGGTTTGGCAAGCGGTCGCTGCTTCTCTGTTCGATGATCACAGGCGATCCGTTGACCAGCGCGGCCGGCGACATGAAAGACCCACTAACGCATTTTGTGCTGCTGGTGACGGTCGCCAAGGTGACACGGTGTCCAGCCGTGGCGACCATTACTGTGAACTGAGCATAGGCATTGCTGCAATCGATCGTAGACATCCAGCGTGACATCTATCTCGCCTTTGCGGAGCATATCAAAATGTTCGCGAACGGTGATGGTTGGGCGGCTTTCCTGGCCTTCCTGCCGATGGGGATCGTGTTTGGCGCGGTGCACGCGATGACCCCGGGCCACAGCAAGGCTGTGCTTGCCACCTACCTGACCGGAGCCTCGGCGGGCATGCGGCGCGGGCTGGTGGTCTCCCTGGCACTCTCTGCCACGCATGTGTCGATGGCCGTGATCATAGCCTTGTTCTCGCTGCCGCTGGTCTCCGTCATGCTTGGCAGCGCCGGGTCCGCACCGCTGCTCGAGAATGCGAGCCGCGGCCTGCTCGGCCTCATCGGAGCCTGGATGCTGTGGAATGCCCTCTTCCGTCCGCCGCATGTCCACGGCGAGGGGGAAGGTGTCGCCGTCGGCTTCATGGCCGGCCTGATCCCCTGCCCCCTCACACTGTTCGTCATGACCTTCGCCATGTCGCGCGGCGTGCCCGAGGCCGGGATCATGTTCGCGCTCGTCATGATGACCGGAGTAGCGCTCACGCTCTCCAGCGTGGCGCTCGCGACCGTCTTCTTCCGGACGCGAATGGAGAAACTGCTGGCGACCCGGCAAGCTCTGCTGATCCGAGCCTCAAAGGTTCTCGAGGCCTTCACCGGTCTGATCCTGATGGCCATCGCCGTGCGAGAGATCTTTATGCGCTGACGATTACGTCAGCATTCCTCCGGCGGCTTCAGCCTCCGGAACTGCATCAGCAACATGAGATCGTAAACAATCTTCAACATCCCGCAGATGAGCAGCGGCCATGCTCGGGACGAAGCGGCGAAGAGAGCGCCCGCCAGGACGGGGCTCACCGAGGCGGCGAGACTACGTGGCACTGACGTAAAGCTTGCAGCTGCGGCCCGCTCTGTCTCGGTGACGACGGCCATCACGTAGGACGAGCGCGTCGGCACGTCCATCTGCGACAATGCCGCCCGGACGAGCAGAAAGCCAAGCGCAAGCGACAATGTCGGCGCAAGCGCCGCCAGCACCAGGGCGATACTGGACGGTATATGTGTGAACACCATGGTGTTGATCAGCCCGATGCGCCGCGACAGCCATGCGGCCACAGGGAACGAGAATGCCGACAGCACGCCCGACCAGAAGAAAAAAACACCCGCCTGTGGAAGCGACAAGCCAAATCGCTCGAAAAGCCAAAGGGCGAGCAGCGATTGGACGACAAAGCCGCCCGCAAAGGCATCGAGACTGAACAGCGCCGCCAGCTTGAAAACGATATGGCGCGATGGACCCAGGGCAGCGGTCGTGCTCGCGGCTTGTACCGGACGGCGCGGGATGCGCGCGTAGAGCAGACCACCAAACAGCCCCAGAAAAGCATAAAAGACGAACATGGCCCTGATACCGCCAAGCCGGCCGAGCCCGAGCGGGGTCAAAAGATCCGGTACTGCTGCAGCAAGTCCACCAACGGCTCCGGCGATTGCGCCCACGAGACTGTAGCGCGCGAACATGCTGGTGCGTTCACGCTCCATGACTTCGCGCGTGAGCACGGCGTGCTCCAAGGGCACGAACACGCTGACACTGCCGGCCGAGGGGTTGATCGTGCCAGCGAACGCGATGACCAGCAGAAGCGCGTAATCGTGGACCACGGCAAAGACCACGCCCGTTGCGATCATCAAGCTGGCGCCAGCCAGCAGAAGGTGGCGGTGATCATGCCGGGCCCCGAGGAAGCCGACACAGATCGTCAGCAGCGCGGAACCGAGAAGCGACGCGGTGGCGATGACGCCGACCTCCAGGGGCGTAAATCCGAGCGCGAGCAGATAGACCGGCAACAGCACGGCCACGAAGCCGTCGCCCATGTCGCGCAAGGCACGCGCTGCGAAGAGGAATGTTACCGGATGAATCCGCAGCACCAATCGGGGTCTCGCAATATTTGGTCGCTTGCATCAGCGTCATGGCCTTCGCCGGTCGCCGCCTGAAGCCGCGATATGATGCGGAGCGGAGTGTCGGTTGTCACTACTGCATGTCTCCCTGAATCGACCTCGACTTGAGGACGAAGGCATGCGGAAAATCGAAGTTCTACGGTGACCCTTGCACGTCCGATAAGACGCGCAGCGCTGTACTTATTCCAAAGCAGCACCGCTCCCGGCAAAGGACAGGATCGCCGCGTCAGCGATCTCTGCAAAGCGGGCGCTCGGCCCTTCGGCGCCGCTGCATTGCTGAGCGGCGCGCGCGCCCTCGATCAAAAGCAGCAGAGTATCGCAAAGCAGTTCCGCCTCGGCGATGCCGGCCCTGCGGCAGAGCCCCACGACACGGTCACGCTGCGCATCCTTGAACATCCGGATGACCGAGCGCCCGGGATGATCCTCGTCCGTAAGCTGGACGGCGGCGCTCATCATTTCGCAGTGGCAATTGTCATCACCGAGATGCTCGGCAATCCGCAGGACCCAGGCCCTGAGCTGTTCCAATCCGTCGCCGGGATGCGCGTCTTCCAGTTCGCGCCAGAAATCGTCCATCTCCATGCCCGCGTGGCGAAGGCATTCGACGATCAACTCGTCTTTCGAACTGAAGTGGCGGTAGAGTGTCATCTTGTTGCTGCCGGCGGCATCGGCGATCGCATCGACGCCGGTCCCGCGAATGCCGTGCCGGCGGAAGAGATCACGCGCAGCCGCGACGATACGATCGCGCGGCGAACGACGTGATGGTTTGCAGGTGTCCGTTGTCATCGCGTTGGCCCGGCGTGGTCGGCCCGGAAAATCTGGCCCCTTGACGCCCTGGCATTGGTCGATAACATGCAGCGATGTTACCGACCAGTAACATTTTCGCCAGCGCGGCACGTCGAGGAATGGCCGCTTGCCGCAAAGGCCCTTTCAGATACGGCGGTAACCGCAAAAAATTCTAGCGCAGTGTCGGCGGGCGCGGTCGTCAGGCGTCTTTTAGCCTGAGCGCACGCCGCGGAGACATTTGAAGTTCGATAACGCTCGTGATTTGGGTCGATCCGGCCCATCATGATCTCGTGCTGGAGCCTGACAATGCGCATGCTGGATGGGCTTAAGGCTGGAAAATACGTCTCTGACCTGACGGTCTGCGTGGCAGGCGTGCGCGTGACCGGTTTCAAAACGTTCCGACTTGCCGCCCGAAGGGCTGGCGGCGCCCCAAAAGGATCGATCCTGCCATGATCGACTTCTTCATTCACCGGCCGATCTTCGCATCGGCGATCGCGATCATCATGACGCTCGCCGGCGGTATCTGCTATTTCCTGCTGCCGATTTCGCAGTTTCCCGACGTGACGCCGCCGCAGATCGTCGTCGCCGCCAATTATCCGGGTGCCAGCGCCCAGGTGGTTGCCGACACGGTGACGACGCCGCTCGAACAGCAGATCAACGGCGTGCCGGGCATGCTCTACATGACCTCGACGAGTTCGAACGACGGCTCGTCGCGGATCATCATCTCTTTCGAAGTGGGCTACCCGATCGACGTCGCGGCGCTCGACGTGCAGAACCGCGTCTCGCAGGCAGCCTCCTCGCTTCCCGCGCTCGTCAACCAGACCGGCGTCACCATCGCCAAGCAGATCCCCAATTTCACCGTTCTGGTGAGCCTGGATTCGCCGGACAATTCGGTCGACTTCGCCTCGGTCAGTAACTACGCCTATCTGCAGATCCTCGATCCGCTGAAACGCCTGCCTGGCATCGGCGACGTCCAGCTCTTTGGTGAGCGCCGTTATTCGATGCGCGTCTGGCTCGATCCCGACCGCATGGCCAATCTCGGCATCACTGCCGTCGACGTCCAGAACGTCATCGCCGAGCAGAACATCCAGGTCGCGGGCGGCAAGATCGGGCAGTCGCCGGCGCCAGCCGGAACGCCCTTCGAAATGCAGATCAATGCGCTTGGCCGGTTGAGTGATCCCTCGCAATTCGGCGATATCGTGCTGCGGGCCGACCAGACGACCGGGGCGACGACCAGGTTGCGCGACGTGGCGCGCATCGAACTCGGGGCACTGCTCTATTCGTCGTCCGTCACCTTCAACGGCAAGGAGAGCGTGGTGCTTGCCGTGTTCCAGGCGCCGGGCTCCAACGCGCTCGACCTGCAGAGCCGCGTGCAGGCGAAAATGGACGAGCTTTCGCAGCGCTTCCCAACAGGCATCGCCTACCACATGTTCTACGACACCACGCGGTTCGTCTCGGCGGCGATGAAAGATGTCGTCTTCACGCTGCTCGAGGCGCTTTCACTCGTCGTTTTCGTCGTCTTCCTCTTCCTGCAGAACCTGCGCACCACGATCATCCCGACGATCGCCATTCCGGTCTCGCTGATCGCGACGCTCGTCGTCATGTATCTGCTGGGCTTCTCGCTGAACATGCTGAGCCTGCTCGGCATGGTGCTCGCCATCGGCCTCGTGGTCGACGATGCGATCGTCGTCGTCGAGAACGTCGAAAGGCAGTTGGAGTCCGGCCTGCCGCCACTTGCCGCCACGCGCAAGGCCATGCAGGAGGTCACGGGCCCGATCATCGCGACGACGGCGGTGCTTCTCGCCGTCTTTGTGCCGGTCGCCTTCATTCCGGGCGTTGCCGGTAGCCTTTACAACCAGTTTGCCCTGACGGTCGCGATTTCGGTTGCTTTCTCTGCCTTCAATTCGCTGACCCTCAGCCCGGCGTTGAGCGCCGCCTTTCTGCGCTATCGCGGCGAGCCGCGCTTTGCCCCCTTCCGCTGGTTCAACACCGGCTTCCATGCGCTGTCGCACGGCTATGCGCGCAGCGTCGCCGGGCTCGTGCGCTGGCACTGGGCGCTGTTTGCCCTCTTCCTGCTGGCGATCGGCTCCACCTACGCGTTGTGGCAGCGCACCCCCTCGACCTTCCTGCCGGTCGAGGACCAAGGCTATTTCTTTGTGGTCATCCAGCTTCCGGATGGCGCCTCGCTCGAACGCACCGAGGCCGTCGCGCGCCGATCCGAGGAAATCCTTCGCGGCACCGCAGGCGTCGATTTCGTCGGTTCCGTCGTCGGCTTCAATTTCCTGTCCTTCGCCGCCCAGTCGAACTCCGCCGTGCAATTCGCCGTGCTGAAACCATGGGACGAGCGGCCACCGGAACAGGGCGCCTCGGCGCTGCGCGAGGCCGTGCAGCCGCAGCTTCTGCAGATCCCGGATGCGCTCGTGCTTGCCTTCGATCCGCCGTCGATCCAGGGGCTGGGCGCTACGGGCGGTTTCGAATTCCAGGTGGAGGATCTGGGCGGACGCAGCGCCCAAGCGCTAAACGACGCAACGCAGGCGCTGATTGCCGAGGCGCGCAAGCAGCCGGAGATCAATCCCTACCAGCTCTTCACCACCTTCAGCACGTCGAGCCCGCAGTTCGACTATGACCTCGACCGCGACAAGGCAAAGCTCCTCGGGCTCACGCTGCCCGATATCTTCAACACGCTGCAGATCTATTTCGGTTCGCTCTATGTCAACGACTTCAACCTCTTCGGCCGCACCTTCCGCGTGACGCTGCAGGCCGACCAGGGCGCCCGGGCCTCGGCCACGGATCTTTCGCGCCTCTATGTGCGCAACGCCCGGGGTGAAATGGTGCCGCTCAACACGCTCGGAGCCTTCAGGCCGACGGTCGGTCCCGAGACCGTCACCCACTACAACAACTACCCGTCGGCGCTGATCAACGGTGCGGCAGCGCCCGGCTTCAGCTCGAGCCAGGCAGTGGCGGCGATGGAGCGCGTGGCCCGTACGACGCTGCCGCGGGACTACACATTCGAGTGGACCGGCATTACCTATCAGGAGATCCGGGCAGGCTCGATCGCCGCGCTCGTCTTTGCGCTCGCGCTCGTATTCTGCTTCCTGATCCTGGCCGCCCAGTATGAAAGCTGGTCGATGCCCTTCATGGTGCTGCTTTCGGTGCCGCTCGCGCTTCTGGGTGCGCTTTCGGCGCTGTGGCTGCGTGGAATGCAGATCGATGTCTATTCGCAGATCGGTTTCGTGATGCTGGTAGGACTTGCTGCCAAGAACGCCATTCTGATCGTCGAATTCGCCCGTCGCCGGCGCGAGGAAGGGCTCGACGTGGTCGCCGCGGCGGCGGAAGCGGCACGCCTGCGCCTGCGGCCGATCCTGATGACGGCCTTCGCCTTCATCCTCGGCGTGCTGCCGCTGATGTACGCCAGAGGCGCGGGTGCCGCCAGCCGCCAGTCGATCGGCACCACGGTCTTCGGCGGCATGCTGGTGGCGACCATTCTCACACTCATTTTCGTCCCGGTCTTCTACGCGGTCATCGAGCAATGGCGGGAGGGGGTCTCGTCCAAACCGGTGGGTGCGAGCCAAGAGCCGGAGGCGGCGGAATAGGAATTGGAGCCTGACATGCGTGGTTCGAAACTGGTCCTTGCCGCAGCGGTCGTGAGCGCCTCCCTCGCCGCGGCCTATCACTACAAGAACGGAGGCTTTGAGCTCAAAGGCGGCGATGCTGGCGCTGCGGTGGGACCGCCGCAGCAGGCGATGCCCGTTCCCGTCGCGGCGGTCGTCAAGAAGACGGTCCCGATCTACCTCGACTATTCGGCGCGCACCGAGGCGATCCGCAACGTGACGCTTCGCGCCAAGGTCACCGGCTATATCGAGTCACAGGCGGTGCCTGACGGTTCGGATGTGAAGCAGGGCGACCTTCTCTACCGGATCGACGCCCGCGACTATCGCGCTGAACTCGATCAGGCCAAGGCCCAGGTCGAGCGCGATGAGGCATCGCTTGCCTACCTTCGTTCCAATCTCACGCGCGGCAATGAACTCGCGACCACCGGCTATCTCGACAGAGACAGTTTCGACCAGCGCCAGAGTGCCGTGCACCAGGCAGAAGCGGCGCTTGCCATGTCGCGGGCAGCGGTCCGCACCGCCGAGATCAACCTCGACTACACCGAGATCCACGCTCCCTTCGCCGGCCGCCTGGGCCGCAACCAGGCGCCGGAGGGCACACTGGTCAGCAACACGACCGGAACGCCGCTCAACAACCTGGTGCAGCTTTCGCCGATCTACGTCTCGTTCAACCCGAGCGAGTCCGAGCTCGCCAACATCCAGAGGGCGCGGGCGAAAGGCAAGGTGGAGGCCGAAGTGCTTCTGCCAGGCGATACCGAGCCGCGGTATCGCGGCGACCTCAGCTTCATCAACAATACGGTCGAGGGCAATACCGGGACGGTCGTGGCGCGCGTGACGATCGACAACAAGGACCTGACCCTGCTCCCCGGCCAATATGTCCGCGTGCGGCTGAAGATCAGGGATGAACAGAACGTCCTGATGGTGCCGGAAACGGCGCTCGGTTCGAGCCAGCTCGGTAAATACGTCTATGTCGTCGGCAAGGGCGACACGGTCGAACAGCGGCTGGTCTCCCTCGGCCCGACGAGCGGCAACCTCATCGGCCTGACATCAGGGGTTTCGGAGGGCGATCGGGTGATCGCCGGAAACCTGCAGAAGATCTTCCCCGGCGCTCCGGTCAAGCCGATGCCTGCGGAACAGGCGCAGAAGTAGCGGCTCTCGACGACCTGCGGGAGCCGGTGCCCATTCCGGCGAAGGCCGTCATGCCTACGCGTCGGTGGCGGATGTCACGCCAGGTGCCCTTTTGAGAGAGGTGGTCAGCTGCTGCTGCCGTCACGGCCGAGCCATGGATCCGGCCCGGGATCGCGCCCCGACGCGACCTGCCCCAAGCGCTCCAGATAGTGCGCCCAACCTTCCGCATGGCCGGCGCATTGCTCGGAATTGGGCAATCCCGTGTGGGTGAGACGCAGCAACGTGCCATCCGGTTGTTCGATCAGGTCGATCTCGACCAGACTGGAACCGGGCGGGACGATGTCACTGCCTTCCCAGCCGAAGCTGTAGGCGAGCCGATGCACCGGCACGACCTCACGGAAAGAACCGCGGGCAAAGCGTGCACCGGTCACGTTGACGAGATAGAGACCGCCGGGCTCCGCCTTGGTGTCGGCCTCCGTTCCCATCCAACGGAGGATCTTCTCCGGATCGGTCAGAAGCGCGAAGACGGCGGCAGGCGGTGCCTGAATATGCGTTTCGCGGCGGACGACGAGGGCTTCCTGCATCGGTTTTCCCTTCGCTGTTTGGCCTGCCCACCGGTTCTTAAAAGAGAAAGCACGGAACCCGGGCTGCCGCGATCATAGACCCGCGCGGCCGATGGCGCCACCGGCATGGCTCTTGCCCGAACGGGTCCCGGCACTATCATTCTGGCATGGATTTGTCCGCACCCCTCGCCTGGCTGGTGGATGAAGCAAGCGCCGTGTCTGAACCGGACCGCTTCCTGGCGCAGCTTGGACACCTGCTTGTCGCCGACGAACTGCCGCTTGCCGGTGGTGCCCTCACCCTTTCCGTGCCGCACCCGATCATCGCCCGCCGCAGCTGGTTGTGGCGGGCGGAGACCGGTGTGGTGATAGAAAGCCTGGGCTTTGCGGGCGCAGTCTCCGACCGGGCAGGTCAAGATTGGCTGGCCGGGCTGGGACCGGTGCTGGTACAACCAACCGGCTCCGGAACGGACCGAGCGACGCTCGGTTGGGCCGGTACCCGGCCTTTCGATCCAGCCGAGAGGGCAAAGCTTCGTCAGGTGGCCCGCTTTGCCGCCGCGCCCTTGGCCGCACTCGTCGAGCGGGCAGCGCTCGCTGCACTGCTCGAAGCCTATCTCGGCCGCCGCAGCGCCGCCCGCGTCCGGGCCGGGGCGCTCACCCGTGGAACCGGGGAAACCATTCGTGCAGCATTGTTTTACGCCGACCTGCGCAATTTCACCGTTCTGTCCGAAGCGACGGAACCCGCTTTGGTGATCGCGGCGCTCGACGCCTGGTTCGATCGCGTGGCCGGCGCGATCCATGCCTTTGGCGGCGAGGTGTTGAAATTCATCGGCGATGGCGTCCTGGCGATTTTTCCGGTCACTGGCTCGCCGACCGAAGCCTGTGATGCGGCTTTGCACGCGGTCACGGCCGCTCGCGCCGGCATGGCGCATCTCGATGCGACACGGCAGGCCGAGGGCCTAGCGCCGCTCTCCTTCGGCGTGGCCCTGCATCTCGGCGACATTCTCTGGGGCAATATCGGCGCAGCCGACCGGCTCGATTTCACCGCCATCGGTTCGGCAGTCAATCTCGTCAGCCGCCTCGAGGGATTGTGCCGGCCGCTCGGCCAGTCGGTGCTGATCTCGGGCGCAGTCGCCGCAGCGACCTCGACTCCGCTCCTGCCGCTCGGCGATCACACCTTGCGCGGCATCGCAACACCTTGCTCCGTCTTCACCCTGCCGGATGCGTAGGGCCGTCGTTGGGCTACCGGTCAGAGCGCGCTTGACGAGAGTTGGCCTGAAGGCCAGCAGTCATGTGCTGCCACGGCATACGTTTGAACGCGATGCTGAAGGCGGCTTGCGAGGCGTAGCCGACGGACTGCGCGGCATGGGCGGCAACAATCTGCCATCAGAAGGCGACGACCGGTGTGCGGCTAGGCGCCTGGAGCTTGCACGTCGTGGCCACTCAAGCGGCCACTAAGATTTCGATCACCATCTATACTTGACGAATAGATGGTGATCACAATATAACCTCACTGTTCGCATTTCCTTGACGGGAGCAGGCAATGAGAGTGAGCCGCGCACAGGCGGAGGAAAACCGCCGAACGGTCATCGACGTCGCCAGTCGCCTCTTTCGGGAGAGAGGCTTCGACGGCATCGGCCTGAACGACCTGATGAAGGGCGCCGGCCTGACCCAAGGCGGCTTCTACAAGCAATTCGAATCCAAGGACGACCTCATCGTTCAGGCCTCCTCCAAGGCCTTGGAGAAGGGCGTCGCGAACTGGGCCGGGGTCGTTTCCAAAGCGGCCGGCAAGCCGCTTCGCGCCCTGCTCCGCTTCTACCTGTCGGATGCGCATCGCCACGAAAAGGCGGAGGGATGCGCCTTGGCAGCGCTCGCGCCGGAGGCTGCCCGCCGCGGCAAGGCCCTTCGCCAGGTTTTCGAGGCCGGCGTCGAAAGCCATCTCGATATTCTCGATGGCATGATGACACCTGCGCCGGGGCACGAGGTACGTGACCAATCGATCGTCGCGCTCTCGACCATGGTCGGTGCGCTGATGCTGTCTCGGGCCGTCGACGACGAGCAACTCTCCAATCGGTTCCTCAAAGCGGCCGCGGACCATCTGTATCCGGAACCGTTTACCGGGGACGCCTCCCAACATCTGCCTCGGTGAGCGGCGGGAACCGCACCGTCATTTTCCAGCCGGAAAGGTTTCGACATGTCCAGTCCCATTGATCCGATCGTCATCGTATCGGCGGTGCGCACGCCGCTTGGCCGCTTTCTTGGCGATCTGGCACCGGCCCAGGCGAGCGCGCTTGGCGCCCACGTCATCCGCGCGGCACTCGAACGGGCACAGCTCCCTCCCGATCGGCCGGACGAGGTGTTGATGGGTTGTGTGCTTCCCGCCGGCCAGGGACAGGCACCGGCAAGGCAGGCAGCCCGCAGCGCCGGCCTGCCCGATTCCGTCGGCGCCACCACGATCAACAAGGTCTGCGGTTCCGGCATGAAGGCGACAATGCTGGCGCATGATCTCATTCTCGCCGGACCGATCGATGTCGCGGTCGCCGGCGGCATGGAGTCGATGTCGAACGCGCCCTATCTGCTCCCCAAGGCGCGGGCCGGCTATCGCGCCGGGCATGACCGGATCTTCGACCATATGATGCTCGATGGCTTGGAAGATGCCTATGAGCCCGGCCGCCCGATGGGCGATTTCGGCGAGGCGGCGGCCGAGGCCTATGGGTTCAGCCGCGCCGATCAGGACGCCTATGCGGTGGAGACGCTGACACGCGCCCGTGCCGCGATCGAAACGGGGGCCTTTGCCGACGAGATCGCACCGATCACCGTCGCTGCCAAGGGGGCAGACAAGGTCATCGCTAGCGACGAACATCCGCTGAAAGTGTCGCCCGAAAAGATCCCGAACTTGAAACCCGCCTTTCGCGCCAACGGCACGATCACGGCCGCCAGCGCGTCGGCCAATGCCGATGGCGCGGCCGCTCTCGTCCTGACCCGCCGCTCGATCGCCGAGCGCGAAGGCATGCCGATTCTCGCTGAAATCAGGGCGCATGCGACGCACAGTCAGGAACCCGCCTGGTACACCACGGCGCCTGTTCCCGCGATCCGCAAGCTATTGGAAAAGACCGGCTGGAGCGTCGATGACGTTGATCTGTTCGAAATCAACGAAGCCTTCGCCGTCGTCGCCATGGCCGCGGCCAAGGACCTTGGCATCGCCCGCGACCGGCTGAACGTCAATGGCGGCGCCTGCGCGCTCGGCCACCCGATCGGTGCCACCGGCGCGCGGCTGATCGTGACCCTGCTTCACGCCTTGGCGCGACGGGGGCTTTCGAAAGGCGTCGCGGCCCTCTGTATCGGCGGCGGTGAGGCCACCGCGATCGCCATCGAGCGCCCACGCTGAGAGCAGATCAAAAGGGACGTCCGCGCTGCTGCACGCTCGTTGCGGCCCGCAAACCAGAGCAATTTCAGAACAACACGAATGGTTTTCCGTTCGGGTTGCGTAAACCCAGGTCAGGAGAATCGATGCGTCGCATCGTCGTAACAGGAATGGGGGCCATCAGCCCTTTGGCAGCGGGCGTAGAGGCAAGCTGGTCGCGGCTTCTTGCCGGACACTCGGGGCTTCGGCGTCTGCCGGATGAGGTCGTCGCCGACCTTGGCAGCAAGATCGCCGGGACGGTGCCTACGCCTGCCGACGACGCGGAGGCTGGCTTCGATCCCGATCGGATCGTTCCGCCGAAGGACCAGCGCAAGATGGACCGCTTCATCCTGCTGGCGCTGGCGGCGGCGGAAGAGGCAATCGAGCAGTCCGGCTGGAAGCCTGCAAGTGCGACCGAACAGCAGCGCACGGCCACGGTGATCGCGTCCGGCATCGGCGGCTTCCCGGCAATCTCGGAGGCGGTCCGCACGGTCGACCAGCGCGGCGTGCGGCGGCTCTCGCCCTTCACCGTACCCTCGTTTCTCGTGAACCTCGCCGCCGGCCAGGTTTCGATCCGTCACGGTTTCAAAGGGCCGATCGGCGCGCCGGTGACCGCCTGCGCCGCAGGTGTCCAGGCCATCGGCGACGCGGCCCGGATGATCCGCGCGCACGAGGCGGATATCGCGATCTGCGGCGGGGCGGAAGCCTGCATCAACACCATCAGCCTCGGCGGTTTCGCCGCCGCCCGCTCCCTGTCGACCGGATTCAACGAGACGCCTCATCGCGCCTCGCGGCCGTTCGATATCGATCGTGACGGTTTCGTCATGGGTGAAGGCGCCGGCATCGTCGTGATCGAGGCGCTGGAGCACGCATTGGCGCGCGGCGCGACGCCGATCGCCGAACTCGTCGGCTACGGCACGACGGCGGATGCCCACCACATCACCTCGGGCCCGGAGGACGGTGCGGGAGCCCGACGGGCTATGGAGATCGCCATCGCCCAGGCCGGCCTTCGGCCAGGCGATATCCGTCACCTCAATGCCCATGCGACCTCGACGCCCGTCGGCGACAGGGGCGAAATCGAGGCGATCAAATCGGTCTTCGGCCGCAACGGAGAAATCGCCGTCAGCGCGACGAAATCCGCGACCGGACATCTGCTGGGTGCAGCCGGTGGTCTGGAGGCAGTCTTTACCGTGCTTGCGCTGCGCGACCAGACGGTGCCGCCGACGCTCAACCTCGAAACGCCGGATCCGGCTGCCGATGGCATCGACATCGTCTCCGGGGCGGCACGAAAGATGCCGCTCGATCATGCCATCTCCAACGGCTTCGGGTTCGGTGGCGTCAACGCCAGCGTCATCTTCCGACGTTGGGCGGCGTGACGAGGCCCGGCACTCGCTGGCCGCTCACAGACGCGGAAAGACGGTCGCGCGCTTGACCGTGCCATAGGCAAAGCTCGTATCGATCGCCGCAATGCCCTCGATATTGTGCAACTGCGTGCGGACGAACTGTTCGTAGTCCTTGAGGCTTGTCACCAGGACACGCAGCAGATAATCCGCCTCGCCGGTCATGACGTAACAATCCTGGATGTTGTCGATCGTTCTTACCTTGCGTTCGAAGGCGGCGACGGAGGCTTCGGAATGGCGCTCCAGGCGGATGCGGACGAAGGCCGTGATCGGCAGACCATAGGCCTCCTCGTCGACGATCGCCGTATAGCCCTTGATGATCTTCGCCTCTTCGAGCAAACGCAGCCGCCTGAGGCACGGCGACGGCGACAGCGCGACCTTCTCGGAAAGGTCCTGATTGGAAAGGCGGCCGTCCTTCTGCAGCGCCCAGATGATCTGCCTGTCCTTTTCGTCCATTCACCCCTCCCCGTTGGCAGATTCTGCCAATATCCATGTGCTAGGCCAGTGAAATAGCAAGAAATCGACTGCCCGAGAAGCATATCATGTGAGCCATCCAGACAGCGAGGCCCCGCATGACCGATGTGACGTCAGATTTCCAGCAACCGAGAACCGGATGGCTGACACCGACGGCAACCGGCTACGTCGTGCTCTCTATCGTCGTCTTGGTCTGGGCAGGTTTTGCGCTGACCATGCGGGCGATCGGGGCATCGCCGCTCGCCACCGCCGACGTCGCCGTCATCCGCTTCGCGATCCCCATCATCGCTTTGCTGCCGGCCATTCCCCAGCGGCTCTCCGCGCTTCGCAAGGTCGAGCTACGGGATGCGTCCCTGGTCTTGCTCGGCGGCGTGCCGTTCTTCTTCGTCGTCTCCGAGGGTGCCAAGGCGACATCCGCGGCCCATGTCGGCGCGCTGGTTGCCGGAACGACGCCGCTTTCCGTTGCCTTGCTCGCCTTTCTGCTCGAGCGAAAGGGCGTTGCGAGGAAGCGCTGGCTGCCGCTGGCGCTGATCCTCGCCGGCGTCATCGGCATCGTCGCCGGGCAGCAGCATGCGGTAACGACCGAGACGCTCAGCGGCGTCGGCCTGCTGCTGATCGCGAGCCTTTTCTGGGGCGCCTATACGATCGGCCTTCGCCGCACCGGCGTGGATGCGATCAGCAACGGTCTGCTGCTCTCCATAGGCTCGCTCGTCATCCTCGCCCCGCTGCTGCTCACGGGCGCCGTCACGACGCAAATCGGGCAATTTTCCTGGCACCAGGCCCTGCCCTTCATTCTGGTCCAGGGGCTCGGCGTCGGTCTCGTCTCGACCGTCGGCTACGCCTTCGCGATTTCGCGGCTCGGCGCTGCCAGAAGCGCGACGCTCGGCTCACTCGCACCGGCGCTTGCCAGCCTGATGGCCATTCCGATCCTCGGCGAGGCCCTCGCGCTCGCGACCGCCATCGGCATCCTGGTCATCACCACGGGCGTGATCCTGGCAAACCGCCATTAGTTTCAAGAACGACAGGAACCCAAGCATGCTCGCTGCTCTGCCAATCGCCGACCCCGATCCATTGTGGGCGCTCATCAGCGCGTTCCGGCAGGATCGTCGCACCGACAAGATCGACCTCGTCGTCGGGGTCTATCGCGACGCTTCGGGCCAAACTCCGGTAATGCAAGCCGTGCAGGATGCTGAGGCGCGCCTCGCTTCCGCCGCTGCCTCCAAATCCTACAGGGCGCTTTCCGGGAACCTGGCGTTCAACGATGGAATGTCGAGACTCCTTCTCGGTGACGAGGCCGAGGCGCTCGACCGTCAATGCACGATCCAGACGGTCGGCGGCACCGGCGCGCTTCGAATCCTCGCCGATTTCATCGCTCTCGTCTCGCCGCGCGCGACGGTCTGGAACACCAATCCCGGTTATGTAAACCACCGCCCGATCATGGCCGCTGCTGGCCTGACCGTGCGGGCATTCCGCTGGCAGGAGAACGAGACCGGCCTCGACCTCGACGCGGTCGTCGCGGATCTCGAGGAAGCCAGCCGGGGTGACGTGGTTCTTCTCCACGGCTGCTGCCACAATCCGACCGGTATCGACCCGACATCAGGGCAGTGGCGCCGGCTTGCCATGCTCTGCAAGGAGAGAGGACTGATCCCCCTTATCGACATGGCCTATCAGGGCTTCGGCGACGGGATCGAACAGGATGCCGCGGGCCTGCGCCATTTCGCTCAAGAACTCGACACGATGCTCGTTGCGGCAAGCTGCTCCAAGAACATGGGCCTTTATTGCGAACGGACCGGTGCAGCGATGGTGATCGCGCCAGAGCGAAACCTGCTCGGCAACATTCGCGCCACGCTGGAGAGGATCACGCGAGCCAACTATTCCATGCCGCCGGAGCACGGCGCCGCCATTGCCGCGCACCTTTTCGAGAGCCCCGGAATGTGGCTTTCCGAACTGGAAGCAAGCCGCCGGCGCGTCGCCGAGGTCCGCCGCGACCTCACCGCAGCGCTCGCTCGCTGCGGCGCTCCGGAGACGTTCCAGGCATTGCGCCGTCAAAAAGGCATGTTCTCGCTGCTGCCCCTCGACCAGCGCCAGATGGGCCGGCTCCGTGAGGATTTCAGCGTCTATGGAACCGCGAACGGTCGCATCAACATTGCCGGGCTGCTGCCTGGCGACGTCGAGCGACTGGCCGAAGCCCTCCGGGCGGTTTCTAGCTCTCCGTACCTGGTTCACGCTCGAGCGGGATGAGGAAAGTGCGTGCGGTTCCGCCCGCATCCCTCCCGCTTCACTGATCGTCGTGATCTAGAGCCAGCGCCTGACGCGTCCCTTGTAAGCGCGATAGACGTCACCGAACTTACGCTCGAGATAGGCTTCCTCGCGGGCGACAACGCCATAGCGGATGACAAGGTAGAAGGGGACCAGCAGGATCAGCAGCCACAGGCTGTCGAAGACGATGGAAAAGCCGATCAAGCCGAGGAACATGCCCGTATAGATCGGGTTGCGCGTAAAGCGGTAAGGCCCGGATTCAACGATCGTGGTGGTCGGCCGGTCGATCTGGATCTGGGTTCCCGCCCGGCCGAAGGTCACGGCTGACCAGACCAGCAGCGCCAGACCGGCGACAAAGACGATGCCACCGACCACAACACCGGGCACCGCGTCGGGCACGAACGGCAGCGGGTAGAGGCGGTCAAGCACGAAGCCGCCACCAACCGCCAACACCCAGGCGATCGGCGGATGGACCACCGCGCCGGAACTGTCAGCCGATTTTCCGGTCGTCTCGTTCATCCCACTGATCCTCGCCCTGTTTCGCGTGCAAATGAACACAGGCTCCATTTTAGCGGAGGCGGGCCATTTGCGAAAACCCTTCGAGACGTTATGTGAACTGGGGATCATCGACCTCCTGGTCCATGATCCGGGCATTTGCTGCAACGGGACGAGACACATGAAAGCACGCGTCAAATGGGTGGAAGACCGGACCTTCGTCGGAGAGTCTGGAAGCGGCCACAAAGTCGTATTGGGAACCGCCTTCGGTGAAGAGGGGCGCACACCGGGGCCGAGCCCCATGGAGATGGTGCTGATCGGCACGGGCGGCTGCTCGGCCTATGATGTCGTCCATATCCTCCAAAAGGGCCGCGAGCCGGTCGAGGACTGCGTCGTGGAACTCGATGCGGATCGCGCCGAGACCGAACCCCGCGTCTTCACCCGCATTCACATGCACTTCATCGTCAAGGGGCGCGGGCTGGCGGTCAACAAGGTCGAACGCGCGATCTCGCTCTCGATCGAAAAATACTGCTCGGCCTCGGCCATGCTCGCCAAGACCGCGACGATCACGCACGATTTCGAAGTGGTCGACACCAGCGCCGGCTGAGACCCGCCCCACCTCTCGCGCCCCAGCGGTACGCGTGGCATCGACGAACGTGCCTACTGCATGTCTCCTTAAATCGACCTCGATTTAAGGACGAAGACATGCAGCAAATCAAAGTCCTACAGCGCCCTTTGCGCGTCTGATAAGACGCGCGGCGCTGTAGGGCGCGAAAGTCATCGGCCCGCTGGCTGAAACAGTTCGACGACATTTCCGGAGGGGTCGACCAGCAGGATCTGCGCCCCTCCGGGACCGGTGACGATGTCATTGCGAAACGTGACGCCGGCGTGGCGCAGCCGTTCCACTTCGGCCTTGAGGTCATCGACGATCAGATGGATGCGGCTCCAGCCGCCGGGCCCCGGCTTCTGGCCATCCGGCATCGGCCTGCCCGCCGAACTCGTCGGCCCGCTGAGCAGGAGCCGCAGTGCACCGCGCCGGACATCCGCGAAGGCCGGCGCATGACTCGACAGAACCGAAAAGCCGAGATGGGTCGTGTACCACGCGATCGCCGCCTCTACGTCGTCGACCATGTAGCGGACATTGACTGTTTCCGACATTGCCTTTCCTCCAACGGAGCACGGCCGATGCGGCTCCCTCGCGATGGCCAGAGCTCATTCCGGTAAATCCGCAAGCCTCATGCCTTCAGCATATCGCGCAGGCGGCGTCGTGTCCCGATAGGGCGCGCGAGAACGGTGCAGGCGGTCGAGTTGCGCGCAGGTGCGACGAGAAATCGGCAAGCCCAACCAAGATCGATCCAGCTGCAGGGCCAATTCTCCAGGCTAAGCGGGCGAAACGGGCCGCTCAATCCCGGTAGAAGTTGCGCCGCCAGCGATGGGCGCTCAGCTTTGCGCGCTGAGCATCCGGCAAGCCCAAGCCGTCGCCGATGGCGCAGTTGCGCTCGACATTGCGCACCGAGCGCATGCCGGGAATGACGGTCGATACCGCGGGGTGGCTGAGAACGAAGCGCAGCGCCGTTTCGGCGAGCGCATCGGGCGCGATCTCCAGGTCTTCGACGATCTTCTGCGTGCGCTCCTCCACCTCGCGCTTGCGCTCGCCCCGGAAGTAGGCCTCGCGAAAATCCCCTTCGGGGAAGACGGTGTCGGCGCGGATCTGGCCGGTCAGGCCGCCTTCGTCCAGCGCCACGCGAACGATGACGCCGACCTTGTGTTCGAGGCATGCGGGCAGCAGCTTTTCCTCCGGCGCCTGCTCGAAGATGTTGTAGATCACCTGCACGCTGTCGACCACGCCGGTCTCGATCAGCCTCAGGGCATTGTCGGGCTCATAGTCGTTGATCGAGACGCCGAAGTAGCGGATCTTGCCGTCGCGCTTCAGGCGCTCGACCCCCTCCAGCCAGTCGCCACGGCCGACCCATTCATCGGACCAGACATGGAACTGCTGGACGTCAATCGTCTCGACACCGAGATTGCGCAAGCTCATCTCGGTACAGGCGATCACATGATCGGCAGGAAAGGTCTGCTCTGCCGGCGTGCCGGCGCGGGCAGGCCATTGCATGTTCTTCGGTGGAATCTTGGTGGCGACATGGATCGTCTCCGACCGCTCACGCAGCAAAGCCCCGATCAGCTTCTCGCTGTGCCCCTGGCCGTAGCCGAGTGCGGTGTCGATGAAGTTCACGCCCAGATCGACTGCGCGGTTCAGGGCCCGGGCGGATTCGTCGTCGCTCGCGCCCCGCCAATGGCTCTTGCCGATGCCCCAGGCACCATAGCCGATTTCGGATATGCGAAGGCCGCTGCGGCCGAAGGTTCTATAGTACATGATGAGCTCGCTGGCGTTGGAAGGGCGGGGTGTCGCCGGTTATCTAGGGTTCGGCCTTCCCTCGTCAACCGTCGCGGCACTGCAGAGATCGGGCAATGTCGCCCGCACGCTTTCATCGCCCTATGTCAGGAACCAGAAGAAGACTGCTGACAGGAAGATGAAGGCGAGCACCAGGCCGATGAACTGTCGCATCGCGTCGCTGGTATTATCGCCGAGCACGGCCAACCAGACCGGCCCGCCGGAGCAGTCCTCGTCACGCATATCCTGGACAGAAACCAGCTTGCCAAGCTTGACCGCCGGACGGCTGTAGTCGTGCGGAGACGGTTGGTGGCTGCGATCGGGTTCAAGGGTGGCATCGAGATCGGGGGCTACCAGACCGCCGTCGCCCGCGTCGACAACCTGCGCCCGCGGTTCTTCCGCCGTCGCTCGGCCGCCCGCATCACCGCCTTCTGCCCGCCGGATATGCCCGGCGCCGTGGTGAAACGCCCATCGCGGTGATTTCAGTTCCACATGGGTTTTCAAGTGCCGGATAGCCATTGGAACCTCCTTCGGATTTAACCGTCCAGCCGGCGCTTTGTTCCGCAGAGTTTGAGCGCGCCATACACCCGCCGTCGCTGCCGGTGCATGTGCGAAGGCTGAGGTTTCCATCCGGCGAAAAACAAAAGAGCCCGCCGCGGGAGGAGCGGCAGGCTCTTGAAAGATTGATCAGCAGCCTGGGAGGAGGAGTGGCGCTGATCTCGCAAACGACCTTTGGGAGGAGGAGAAAGTCGTTCGCCTGTCGAAGCTCTGCGGGAGGAGGAGCATCGCTTCGATGTTTTTGAATATATAGCGATCGCGCCGAAATCGTAGCGGGGATTTCGCAAGCCAGCCATGCGTCCTGCGCGCAACGGGTGCCTTGCCCGTTGCCCGATGACCCGCGCGCGTCCCTTCATCACGCCAATTCGATTTTACTCGGCCAAGCACGCCCATTAGGCTTTCCTGAAACCGATGGGAGAGAGATCCATGAGAAGCCGACTTGCAGTTCTCGCATTCGTCCTGGCCTGCTCCGGAGCAGCCCATGCTCAGGACAACAGCATGAGTTTCTTCGTCACCAGCGTGAACCCCGGAAAGGGCGGTGATCTTGGCGGTCTCGCGGGCGCTGACGCCTACTGCGACACCCTGGCAAAAGCGGCCGGATCGACCGGCAAGACGTGGAAAGCCTATCTGTCCACCGACAGCGAAAATGCCAAGGACCGGATCGGCAAGGGCCCATGGTACAATGCCAAGGGCGAGAAGATCGCCGACGACGTTGCCTCCCTCCACAGCGACAAGAACAACCTCACCAAACAGACCGCGCTCAACGAGAAGGGCGAGGTCATCAACGGGCGTGGCGACACACCCAACCGCCATGACATTCTGACCGGCTCCAAACCGGATGGCACCGCGGCAGCGGACACCTGCGGCAACTGGACGATGGGCGGCGCGGACGGGGCGGCGATCGTCGGCCACAGCGACCGTATGGGCCTGAACGATTCCGCCGAAGCGAAATCCTGGAACGCCTCGCATGTGACGCGCGGAGGCTGCACCGTCGAAGCCTTCAAGGGTACGGGTGGCGAGGGCCTCTTCTATTGCTTCGCGGCGAATTGAAGCTCAGAGGGGAACAGGCTCCTCCCCCGTTCCGTCAGCAATCCAGCGTGAGGGTCCCAAGCGATTGGCACGCTCCGAACGAGCGTCGAAAGGCCCCGATCAGTTTTCCATGAAGGCGCGGGCCATGCTATCGCGGATCGGTTTCGTAAGATAATCGAAGAAGGTCCGCTCGGCCGTCTGGATGAGGATTTCGGCCGGCATGCCCGGCGTCACGGCAAAGTTATGGACCCGTGCGAGTTCACTGGCCGGCAGGCTGACACGGGCGAGGTAAACCTCGCGCGTCCCGTCCTGCGTCTGCACGGGCAAGGCGTCGGCAGACACATAGAAGACCTGCCCGTTGAGAACTGGCGTCGTGCGTTGATTCAGCGCCGTCAGTCGCACGGTTGCCTTCTCGCCGACCTTGATATTGTCGATCTCGGTGCGCAGCACCTGCGCCTCGATGATGAGAGGCACGTCGGCCGGCAGGATTTCCATGATCGGCTTGCCGCTTTCGATGACGCCGCCTGATGTGTGATAATGCATCCTGATGACCGTACCGGTCACCGGGGCGTTGATCGTGGCACGGCGCAGCACATTGGTAGCCCCGCGCAACTGCTCGCGCACTGTGTCCAGTTCGGCTTCAGCTTTCTGCAACTCGTCGAGCGCCGCCTCCTTGTAGCTCTCTTCCGTCTGGTTGACTTGCTGCTCCTGCTTCAGGATCTGTGCACCCGTTTCGGAGACTTCCGACATCAGTCGGCCGATCTGGCCTTCGGCATCGGCGATCGCCCGCTGGATGGTCTTGATCTCCGTCTTGCGGATCAGGTCTTTCGCCAGCAGCACTTTCTTGCCGGCGTATTCCTCGTTGAGAAGCGCGCGCTGCTCACGAACCGCCTTCAACTGCTCCTGGAAGCCTTCGGACCGGAATTCCAGGCTCTCGATGTTGCGTTTCAGCAGGCCGATATCGCTATCGAGCTTGCTTCTCCAAGTCTGGAAATTGAGCTGCTGGCTTTGCACGATCGGCGCGATTTCCGGATCATCGTTCAGATGCGATGTCAGAACATCGGGCAATGCGATCTCCTTGAGGCCATGCGCCTGCGCACTGAGGCGGGCGACGATCGCCTCAAGCCTTGCCCGTCGCAGGAAGAACTGGCGCTCGTTGGCGAGCGCGGCCGTCTCGTCGAGACGGACCAGCGGCTGGTCCGCCGTGACATGATCGCCCTCGCTGACCAGGATTTCCTTGATGATCCCGCCTTCGAAATGCTGGATCACCTTGTTCTGGCCGGTAGCGACGAAACTGCCCTGCGCGATGATCGCCGCCGCCAATGGTGCGGTGAAGGCCCAGGCACCGAAGCCGCCGAATGTGACACCGATCAGCACGAAGCCGATCAGCGTGTGTTGCCAGATGGATCGCGGAACCTCCGCGTACCATGTCAGGTCCTGAACTTTGGCTGTGTCCGTCATGGTCGCCTACGGAAGCTGGTTCTGGTCGAGCGGGTTGCCTTCGGTATTCACGCCGCGCTGAGCAAGGGCCTTGAGAACGTCCTGCCGCATGCCGAAGAGCGCCACCGCGCCGTTCACCAGCAGCAGGACCTTGTCGACGCTGTTGAGAAGCGCGGGCCTCTGGGTGATGGTAATGACCGTGATTTTTTCGCGCTTTGCATGGGCGAGCGCCCGTGTGAGCGCCGCTTCGCCGGCCGTGTCCAGATTGGAATTGGGCTCGTCGAGCACCACCATGCGCGGATTGCCGAAGAAGGCACGGGCGAGTGCGACGCGCTGCTTCTGGCCGCCCGACAAGGGCGAACCATCGGCCGCCACCACGGTCTCGTATCCGTGCGGCAGCATGGCGATCATGTCGTGAACGTCCGCAAGCTTGGCGGCGGCATAGATCTCCGCGTCTGTCGCATCTTCGCGCATGCGGGCGATATTGGCCTTGATCGTCCCCGGGAAGAGCTGCACGTCCTGCGGCAGATAGCCGATGCTTTCACCGAACTGACGCTGATCCCAGTTCCTCAAATCCATGAGATCGAGCCGGACGTTGCCGGATGTCGGCAGGATCGAGCCGACCAGCATCTTGCCGAGTGTCGTCTTGCCCGCACCGGAACTGCCGATCACGGCAAGCGAGTCGCCCGGCTCGAGTGCGAAGGTGATGCCGTTGAGCACGACACGCTTGGTGCCTTGTGGAACGAAGAGCAGACGTTCGACGTCGAGGCGTCCTTCGGGACGCGGCAGCTTCAACCGCTCGAAATTGAGCGGCGAACTCTGGAGCAGCGAGGCGATGCGCGAATAGGCGGCACGCGACTGGATAACCTGACTCCACCCCTCGATTGCCCCTTCGATCGGCCCAAGCGCGCGGCCGGCGATGATTGAGGCCGCGATCACCATCCCGCCCGTGAGCGCGCCATCGATGGCGAGATGGGCGCCCCAGCCGAGCATCGTCACCTGGGTCAAAAGCCGCACGGCCTTGGAGAGCGAGGCGAAGGCGATGTTGCGGTCCTGCGCCAAGACCTGCGCCTTGAGCGAGCCGGCCATGTCCTTGCCCCAGATGTGCACGGCCTCGGGGATCATCGCAAGCGCATTGATGATCTGCGAGTTGCGCGACATCGAATCGAGATGCAGGTTCGCCCTGGTCTGGAAATTGGTGGCTTCGCCGAAGGCACGGGCAGTCGCCCTCTGGTTCATGACCGTGACGATGAGAAGAAGAAATGCCGACGTAACCACAATCGCGCCAAGATGCGGATGAATGAGGAACACGGCCACGAGGAAGAGCGGTGCGATCGGTGCGTCGAGGAAGGAAAGCAACGTGCCCGACACCAGGAACGAACGCAGCTGCTGCAGGTCGCCAAGCGTCTGATATTCGCGTCCATTGCTGTGCAGCGCCGCCCTCGCCGCCGCACTCAGGATCGGCGCGCCGAGCTGAGCGGCGACCTCCACCGCCGTCCGCATCAGGATCATGCGTCGAATGGCGTCGAAAACCGTCTGCAGGGCGACCGCGCCGACGATGATGATCGTCAGCATTACCAGCGTGTCGAGCGAGCGGCTGGTGAGAACCCGATCCGAAATCTGGAAGAGATAGACGGGGATCGCGAGCACGAGGACGTTGGTGGCGATCGTGAACACCATCACGATCATCAGGTTCTGCCTGATCGCCTTGAGACCGGCCCGCAGGCTGGCGGAGAAATCGACTGGCCCGAGGCGTTTGTGAAAGGCGCCCCCGCCTCCCCCACCGCCTGTCCCGTTGGGGGAACCGCCGCCCTTGCCGGGTGGTCGGGCCTCCGCCTTGATCGGTCCGCGATCGCCATCGATCACGACCATGCCCGGCGGCGAACCCTTGTCCTTCATTTCGGCCGTCGGCCAGACGATCGGCTTCTCGACGTGGGGCTCAGGCTTTTGCTCCACCGGCGCACGTTGCTGTTCGGCCGACATCCTGTTGCGCAGTTCGGATAGGGTTTCCATCTTGGCCGGGTTCTCGGTTTTCGGGGGCCATGTCCGCTGTGTGACGTTGCTCGTCGGCGCCGTGCCTGCTGCCGTGCCACTTGGCCCCGGAACGGGTGGGGCAGCGGAATTGGTCCGGTACTCGTTTTCGTTGACACCGGTCGCCGCCGCTCGTCGCAATTGGTCTGCCACCCCGTCGATCTCCTTGACAGCTCGATCGACAATGTTCTCCTGATGGTCAAGCTTGCGGAGGAATTCGTTCTTCACGATTTCCGCATCCGGCTTTTCCGGCTGCCCGCCCGCGCCGGCGGCCGGCGAGGCGTCTGTATGATCGCCTGCAAACGGCGGCCGGGCTGGCGCGCGGTTGTCGGTCATGGTCTCCTCCCACGTTCCCTTCAGGCCAGCATACTTTGCATCGGATCGGCGTCTGTCGTGTCGATCGAATGCGGTCCGTGATCTGCCGGCCCATGATCGGATTGCCCGTTATTCCGCGCCTCGTGGTCCTTGTAGCCGTTCTTCTGGTGACCGGGCGGCTCGTGATCGGGCGACTGGGGCCCTTGATCCGGCGCCAGCATGTCGTCGCCGAGAAATACCACCGCCTCGCTGACGAGCGCATCGGGATCCTGGCCGGCAAGGTAGGGGTCGTCCTTGATCAATTCGGCCTGAAAAAGGACTTCGTCCGAATAGACGTCTCCACCGGCATAGACGGTCTTGCCGGTATCCACGTCGACGATGCCGGCGTAGTTCATCAGGGCATTCTTGCCTGTCGCAATGGTCCAGTCCGCATCCGGACGCTCCGTCAGCGCGTTCATGGCCAGCGTCACCTGGTCGCTGTCGCCCAGAATATTGGTCTGCTGAATGTAGTTGAGGCTGACGAGGTCGCCGGAAATATAAAGCACCCTCAGGCCCAACAATCCGGCAAAGGCAGAATCGTGCATGAAGTCTTTCGACGACGGGTTCTTTCCTTCGGAAAGATCTTGCAGGGCCGACAGGTAGCTTTCGGGCATCGGGTTCACCGGACCCGCACCACCGGCTTCAACGATGCTGGCATAGTTCCACAAAAGGTTGCCGCCGGCCGAAACGGACCCGTGGCCGCTCATATGGAAACCGCCGACAGCCCCGATGAAATCGTTGTCGAGCAGGATGTTGGTCTGCTGGATGATGTTGGCGTCGAAGACGTTTCCGCCGACGAAGACGAGATCGAAGCGATATCCCAGCTCCAAAACCGAGAGCTGGTTGGCGGCGGTGTTGTCGCCGGCGATGATCGACAGCTTGGAGCCGGAGGCGGCCAGGATCGCCGTGTCGTTGTCGGACATGAAAGTGAATTGTTGGTGCCAGTTCACCATCATCAGGTCACCCTTGATTTCGGTGATGGCCCAAGCCTTGGGAAAAGCGTTCGTCTCGTTGTGTGCGGTTTCCGTTGGCTCGACATGCTTGAACGATGCGATATTGAGCGCCTCGGTCTGCTTTTCCGCCGCAAGCTCCCCACCGGTGAGCGTGGCGCCCACGGCGTCACTGTCGGCATAGACATTGGTCTGGATGATGGCGTTGTGCTGGACGTGATCGCCGGCAGCCGCAAGGACATTCGCTTGCAGCCAATTGCCTGAAATGACGACCTCGTTGACCAGCGTGTTGCTACCGGCCTCCAGTTCAACCGAAGCTGCGACTGGAACAGGACCCTCGCCGTGCGCGACAGCGCCACTGGCCTCCTTCGGGCTGTTCGTCAGTTCAGGCACATCGGGTTCGTTCGACGGTTCGTCGGGGTTTGGCAGATGATCCTTGAGAACGGGCGCCTTCTCGACGAGTTCCCCGTTCACATGGATGCCTTCAAGCGTGTCGCCTTTGGCGACGAATTGGCTGGCAGCAAACCCATCCACCTGTCCCGTATCGTCGGGAGAATAGGCATCAAGCGTCGCGGCCGTCGTCGTAACCAGGCTGGCGATCGTTGCATCGGAGCCGGCAACGTCCACGGGGCCTAGCGGCGAAACCTGCTGCGCGGCGTCGATGAGCTGAGCCATCGTGGCGCTGTCGTCGATATGCAGGCCGGATTTCAATCCGTGCCCACCCATGTCGACGAAATCGTTATCCGAGAGCTCGATGGTCTGCTGGCTGTAGACCGCCACCGACCCCGGGGGATTGATGGTGTGCGGCGCACCGACATAAGACGCCTTGAAGGACGAGGTTTGCGCGACACCTTCAACGTCGCCGCGGCCAATCACGCCTTCCGTGAGCGGGGGCTCCGGAAAGGGCAGTCCGGCATATCCGTCCGGAACAGGCCCAGAGATGTCAGTGTCGAGCGGACGGTAGGGAACGTCGGGACTGAAGTCGTCGAGATTGTAGGGAGCCTGCGCCTTGACGGGCGCGGTCTCGATATCCTTGGGATCCTTGTGAACGTCGCGTTCCGGGTCGAACTTCTCATGCGCTTCGCGTAGGCGAGCATCTTCGATCGAGACTTGGAAAAGACCGATGAAATGGGCGATGGTTTCGGAGATTTTCGCGGAGTACATGGTTAGTGTCTCCTCTTTGTTGCCGGTAGTGGCCCTTAGCGGATCGGGTCATGACGGGCTGCGCGGGAACCCGCGCAGCCCTGTTTGAAACCGATTGCGAACCGTTGGAACCGGCCGCGTCACCTCACGATCAGGCGTTGTCGTCGTGACCGATCACGTCGGCATGGTAGTCGCCACCGACGACCGTCATGTCGATCGTATTGCCCTGCAGGTTCGCACCGAGCACGATCTGCTGGTTGAAGGCATTGGTGTCGATCGTGGCATCTGCCGTCGCCTGGGAGAGCCCCTCGACCACGGAGTCGCCGCCGTTGAAGGAACCCCAGGTGCCCGCATTGCCGCCCGCGCCGCCATCGCCGTTGGTCGCGAAGCCGCCGTTGCCGCCGGCACCGCCGTCGCCGCCCCAGGCGTCGCCACCAGAGGCCGCACCGCCTTCACCGCCACTGGCCCACGAGCCCGTGAGGGCAAGACCGCCGAGGCCATGGCCACCAGCCGCTGCGCCACCGGTTCCGTCACCGCCTGTGGCAGCACCAGTGGCTCCGCCGTTCGCGCTGGCACCGCCGCCGGCACCGCCGTCGCCACCGTAGCCAGCGCCTGCGCCAAAGCCGCCGCCGGCACCGAAGCCTGCGCCAAAGCCGTTGCCGCCATTGCCGGCATTGCCTGAGCTGCCACCGCCGGCGTCACCGGTCTGCCCCAGTGCTACGCTGTTGCCACCGTCGTTGTCGCCACCGTCGCCACCGAAATTGAGGATCGGAAGCACGAACCCACCGGCATCCCCGCCGTCGCCAGCATCCGAGGCGTTGGCTTCGTCGCTTTCGACGTCACCCGACTCCCCACCGTTTCCGGCAGTGGTATCACCGCCTTCGCCGCCGGCTGCGGCACCGACCCCCAGGCCGACGCCAAGACCGAGGCCGAGACCGAGACCTGCGGCGCCTGCGCCACCGGCACCGCCCGTGGCAGCACCACCGTTGGCGTCACCGCTCGTGCCGTCCGCACCGACGCCGACGCTGGCTGCGATACCGCCAAGGCCGTGCCCGCCGGTTGCGTCGCCATCGTTGTCGGAATCGCCGCCGTCCCCCTCACCGCCAGCTGCAAAGCCACCGATCGTGTGACCGCCGCCGCCGCCGTCGCCACCATTGGCAGAGGCATTGCTTCCGCCTACGCCGCCGTCAGCTCCGGATTGAATACCGTCGCCAGACGTGGCGGTGCCACCCCAGGCGCTGCCGTTCTGGTACAGCTGTCCGCTGTTGTTGATGTTATCAGCGTTGTCGTCATCCGACATGATGGCGTTCTGGCTGAAGACGTTGGCCACGTTGTTGTTGCCATTGAGCGAGTCATTCAAGATGTCCTTGAAGCTCGTGCTCGCCATGCCGTTGATCGTCGAGTGGTCGATGTCGTTGAAGTCATCGTCAGACGGCTTGTAACCATCGAGGTCGATATCGACGTCGACGTCCACCTTGGTCTTGCTGTCGACGTCGACATGGGTGTTCGACGTATTTTCATTGAGGTTGGCGTTCAGGTTGCCGTTGGCATTCAGGTTGCCGTTACCGTTCAGGTTGAGATTGCCGTTGCCGTTGCCATTGGCGTTACCGTTGGCATTGCCGTTGCCGTTGGCATTGCCGTTGGCGTTGCCGTTGTAGGATTCGCTGTACTGCGACTGGCCTTGGCCCTGTCCTTGGCCCTGATCCTGACCTTGTCCCTGGCCCTGATCCTGTCCTTGTCCCTGGCCTTGTCCCTGACCCTGACCCTGGAGCTGGCCCTGGAGCTCAGCCTGCAGTTGTCCTTGTCCCTGGCCTTGACCCTGATCCTGGTCCTGGCTCTGATCCTGGCTCGGGTCCCATGGGAACAGGAAATTCTTGTCCTTGCTCATAACGATCACCTCAAGTTGAGGCCGCCGTAGCCGAACCGCATTCTTCTCTTACGCGGATTTGGGCCATCAGCGGGCTGCGGTTGGTTTTGATGAAAGTTTGGATCCTCCGAGGCGCTTGCGCGCCCGTATGTCAATAATTTGCAATCAACTTAAATAGAGCTGCTCTCTCTCCCACTTGGTCGAGAAGAGCTGATCAGGTTCTAAAAAGGGCATTTTCCATTTCGGTGCAGTGTCCAGCCCTCAAAGGCCTGAGTGCATCCTGCTCTCCGGTTGCGCCAGCAGTCTGTCGCAAACAGACATGTGTTGTAAGCTGCCACTTCGAGTTAGCCTCGCCGGGGTAGCGCGACCGTTGCTCTCGGTCCGCCCAAGGTATTACCTATTAGAACTAGCTTTTAAACGGAGTCATTGCACGCGACCGAGCCGGCACCGTATGCGTGCGCCGCATCGTCCCATTGGAAGAATTTACTGAAAACGGGAATGCGCTATTCTGGAACGTAATGGTTCTTGGACAGCAAGGTTTTGGCAGGGCCCCAATGGCGAGATTTCACGACATCCTTCTCCTGATCGGGCAACTCAACTACACCTGGACCAACACGGAAAGCCTGCTCATCTATCTGATCGCCGGCCTCGCGCGGGTGGACAAGGAAACCGCGATCGTCATCTTCCTAACGCTGAACACGACGCGGGCTCGCATCGAGCTCGTCGAGCGATTGGCCAAGACAAACAAGACGCCGGCGAACCAACGGCAGGAAATTCTCGCGCTGACGCAACAGCTCGCTCGGCAGGCGAAGCTTCGCAACAAGTACAGCCACTGCATCTATTCCTTCGACGAGACCGGAGACCTAGCAAGCACCCAGCTGATGGCGATTTTCGACAGCAAGGACACGATCAAGTACGGCAAGATCGAGCAGATCAACGATGCCGAGATCTCCCGGATCAACGACGTCATCGAGCAGCTCCAGGGGGTCAACAAGGAAATCTGGGCAATCGTCGAGCGCTATTCCTTCCCACGTTGAAGCCACTGGCCCGCAGGCGCTGCCGCAAGATAGAATGAGCCCGGTGTCGCAAGGCGGCGCCCGCATGTCCATCCACCTGCCAGTTGTCGTCCATCCATAATTCAACCGTAATGTCCCGCCATCGCGTCTCCAACGGGCGAAGCGGAGGCGGAAACGGTGGCTCAAATGTCGGATGGCAGGCGTTTCACGAGCCGGGAAGCGCGCATTGACGCTGTGGCGCATCGCCTTCTCGATCGACTTCCTGCGAGCGGCCTCCTCGGCGGTCTGACGGAGTTCCTGGTGTTCGGCATCAAGCAGGCCTTCGCCTGCCTTTTCGGCGGTGCCATGCTCGCCCTGATGCTCGCGACGAAATTGTTCTGGCCGGAGGAGATGGGCATCGCCCGCTATGATTTCCTTTTCCTCGCCGCCCTTGCCATCCAGGTTTGTCTGCTCGTCTTCAAGCTCGAGACCATTGCCGAGGCCAAGGTCATTCTGATCTTCCACGTCGTCGGCACGGTGATGGAGATCTTCAAGACCTCGGTCGGGTCGTGGATCTACCCGGAGCCAAGCTTCTTCCGCATCGGTGGCGTGCCCCTGTTCTCAGGTTTCATGTATGCCGCCGTCGGCTCCTATCTCGCCCGCGTGACCCGCATCCTCGACATGCGCTATGGCAGCTATCCGTCGCTCTGGGCGACGGTGCTGCTCGCCTTGGCAATCTATGCCAATTTCTTTACGCACCACTTCATCGTCGACCTGCGCTACGCGCTGTTTGCGATCACCGCGGCACTGTACTTCCGCACCACAGTGCACTACCGCGTCTTCCGGTTTCGGCACCGCATGCCGTTGCTTCTCGGATTTCTGCTGGTCGCCCTGTTCATCTGGTTTGCGGAGAATATCGGCACCTGGTCGCGCGCCTGGATCTATCCTTCGCAGCACGATGGCTGGACCCCGGTATCACTCCAGAAGCTCGGCGCCTGGTACCTCCTGATGATCCTGTCCTTCGTGCTGGTGACGCTCGTGCATCGCCCGCGAACATGCGTGGCGGCAGTTCGGAACGTATCGACGACGAACAGCGATACGAAGGCGAACACGGACGTCACCGCAGGGGCAGAAAGTCCCGCGGCTTCCAGGTGAACACCGCAGGAGTTGCAAAACGCGCCGCCGTGGAAAACGATACCGAATCAATCGCTTTCGCAACGGAGAGACACATGCGGCGTTTCTTTCTCGGCCTGCTGGCGCTCGGGGTTCTCGTCGTCGTCTCTCTCATTGTCCTGCCGAGCTTCGTTTCCAGCGACTGGATGCGTGCCGAACTCAGCCGACAGCTCTCGAGCGCGACGGGCAGCACGATCGAACTGAAGGGTCCCGTCCGGCTTTCCGTCATCCCTCATTTGGCAGTTGTGGCCGAGAACGTTTCGCTCGACGCGGAAGGCGCTGGCGTGACGGCCGAAATCGGCGAAGTTGCCAGCTCGGTGACACTCTCCTCGCTATGGTCGGACCGCTTGCACGTCAAGGAAGTCAGGCTCACGCAGCCGGTCGTGGTGATACGGCAGAAATCAGTAGACGCAGCGGCCGCGCAAGACGACGGCGGCGGCAATGGCACGGCAAAGCCGAATGATCCGCTTGCCGCCCTGATCGCCTTCCTCGAACGAAGCGCGATCGATACGATATCGATCACCGAAGGCACGCTGAGACAGGTGAATGGCGGCGGGGCGAATGAGGTCGTCAGTGATCTCGACGTGACACTCCAGGCCCCTGACATCGACGGCGAACTTTCGCTGTCGGCCGGTGCCCGGCTCGAGGACCGGCGCTATCGGATCGCGCTCTCCGTCTCCCCGCTGCGCCCATTGCTCGAGCGCAAGCCGGCCGATCTCAGCCTCTCGGTGGAAGCCGATCCCGTGCTTGCACCCGGCCTGACCGAACTCAAGGCCACCGGGCAAGTGGCACTCAACAGCAATGGCAGCTACCAGATCCGCGGCGGCAAACTGCTTGTCGGAGACGAAGAGCTCAGCCTCGATGCGCTGTTCATTCCCGGCGATCGGCCGCGATTTTTGGCCGATCTCAGTGCCGATCAACTGGATTTCAGCGCCTTTGTCGAAACCAGCGCCTCGGGGTCGTCCAAATCCGCGGAGCAATCGGAGAAGCAGTCGCCTTCGGCCGGCTTGCAGGCACTCGCCGGTTTTGATGCCGATGTCAGCGTCAATGTGGGCGCCATTTCCGTCAACGATATTTCCGCCGCTGATGTAGCGCTGACGGCGACGCTGAAGGATGGAGTGCTCACGACCCGGCTTGAACATCTTGGTATAGACGCCGGCGGCATTTCGGCCGAGATCACCGCCGACGTCCGCAAGGGCGAGCCGACGTTCAAGGGCCGCGTCGCAAGCAAGGGGCTTGACATCTCGAAGCTCGCGAGCCTCGCCGGCCAATCGGTTCCACTGTCCGGCACGCTTGCGATGGATACCGGGTTCGCGTTCCGCGGCCTCGGCGGAAACACATTCCGGAAGACCGTCAATGTCAACGGCACCGCCAGCCTGCGCGATGCCACCTTCGTAGCGCCAGGCATCAGTGACCCGTCGATGAGCGAGGTGAAAATCAGGAAGCTGGCAGTCAAGATCGACGATCTTACCAAGCCGGTGCTCCTGTCCGGCAATCTGGTCTGGCGGGGGAAAGCGGCCGATGCCGATTTACGGCTGCCTGTCCGCGACCTGCTCTCGGGCTCGGTTCCAAGTGAGCTGCCCTTGAAGCTCGACCTGCGCATGCCGGAAGCGACACTCTCGCTTGACGGCAAGGCGGCCGTCACAGGCAGCTATGCCGGGAAGGTGAATTTCGCGGCAGCCGATATGCGCGCGCTTCTGGCTTGGATCGGCCAGGGCGGCGGCGACAGCGTGAAGCAATTCGCCTTCAAGGGCGAGGTCAACGCCAGCGCCTCCGGCGTCGCGTTTCAAAAAGCCACTCTTTCGGTCAATGGAGTCGAAGGGACCGGCAACGGTTCCGTCGAACTGGGTACCCCGCTCAAGTTAGCCAGTGCGCTCCATTTCGCCGAACTGGACCTGGCGCGTCTTGCCGGTGCCCGACCAGCATCGCCGCAACCGAAGGGCAAAGCCGGCAGCCCAGTTCCCGACGCGCCGCTGGACCTGTCGTCGCTTCGAACGATCGATGCGTCCATCAAGGTCGATGCCGAGAGGCTCGGATATGGCCGCGTCTTTGCCGGACCGGTGGCAACCACTCTGGTGATCTCCGAGGGTGTGGCCAGCCTCGACCTGCCTGAAAGTCCGTTCTATGGCGGCCGGATGGCCGCGAACCTCAAGGCTGATGGCACCGCAGAAGAGGCGTCGATCGCCTTGAAGGCCTCGATTGCCGGCGCTTCGGCCGCCCCGCTGCTGATCGACCTTGCGAATTTCAAGCATCTCGAAGGCGCACTGCAGGCCCAGTTCGATATCGCCGGCGCGGGCGCGACAACTGGAGCGCTCAAGCGTGCGCTTCAGGGATCCGCGAACGTCCGCTTCTCCGACGGTGCTGTCCGGGGCATCGACGTCGCCGATGTCTACAGCAACCTCGTCGGCCTGATGTCGTCGGGCTTCAAGCAGAACGAAAACAACGCAACCGGCTTTACCGAACTCGGAGCATCCTTCGCCATCGAGAACGGCGTCGCGCGCACCGAAGATATCAAGCTCATCGGCCCGCTGGTGCGTATGAGCGGCAGCGGTGAGGCAAACCTTCCGAACGACCAGCTGAACTTCCGCCTGGATCCGCGCGTCGTCGCCTCGCTGGAAGGCCAAGGCGCCGATATCGCGACCGAGGGCATCGGCGTTCCTGTGATGATCGAGGGTTCCTTTGCTGCTCCGCGCATTTATCCCGATCTCTCAGGCCTGTTGAAGAACCCGGACGCCGCACTGTCGGCGCTGAAGAAGCTGGGACTGCCCACCGAAAAGCTGAAGCTCGACGAGCTTCTCTCCGGCGGCGGGAAGGCCGGATCCATCCGCGACATCATCGGCGGCGCGATCGGCAAATCACCGAAAGACGGAGGGGATCAGCTCTCCATCGAAGAGATCATCGGTGGCAAGGCGACCGAGGGCGGCGAGACGCCGCCCGCGCCGCCGGCTGAAGAGCAAGCGGTGACACCCGACGTCGCCGCCGAACAACCGGCACCGGCAGTGCAACAGCCCGACCAGCAGCCGGCCGCCGAAGCGGAGCAGCCTGCGGAGGAAAGCGGCACCTTGGGAAAACTGTTCAACCAGCTTCTGCAATAGCCCGCGCCTGAAGCGCCTTCCTCACCGATCCGGACGCGGAGGAACGTCACCTTGGACGTTCGTATTTCCGGAGGATTGCCACGATCTGGCCGTCCTGCTCTGCGTTCGGAAGCAGGGCAGGCTGGCGGCCCGCACCGACGGGGGGGGCCTGCAGGAAGAGCGCGCGCTTGACCATGGCCGGGGCGAAGCCGAGCGCATAGAGGTCTGTGCGGAAAGCGGCGAAGATCGCCTGCTGCTTTTCGGCTTCATCGATCTCGCCCGTATTGAAGGCCTTCAGGATGCCCGCAAGCACCTGCGGTATGGCGTTGCCGGGGCCTGAAATGCGGTCGGCCGCACCGTTCTGCAGCGCGCAGAGCACGAGATGGTCGGGACAGGAATAGACCTCGAAACCATCGACCTCCTTGGCAACCTGCAGATAAGCCTCCAGCGTCTCCTTTGCGCCGCCCGAATCCTTGGGCAACGAATGCTTGCTTGGTCATGCGGGTATCCTATGAATGTGCGCGCCTCAAGATGCGCGCTGAAGACGTGCGGCACGATGGCGGCCTGGACGTCGGGATCGGGGTCGAGGCCGGCGGCGAGCAGCGCGCGGGTATAGTCAAGTAGCCTCTTGCGCCATGGTGCCCGGCGGAGGTCTGCTTCATCCCGCGATGAGCAACAGCCTCACGCGACTTAAAAAAGATGGAACCATGGGTCCCGGCTGATCTTCATGGATGATTGTGATGCTCTGGCACGCGGATTTCAGATAGGATAACGGATCGGATCCTGGTCGGCGAAACGTGATTGTCGCCGCTCTTGCGACGTTGCGCCACGATCCTCGGGAGGTGTCTCGGCCGTGACGGGCAGGAGCAATTGAAAGTGGGTTCTCAATGACGATGAACACGAAATCCAACGATGCCGCAGCCAATCGTCTCAAGATCGGCTTCGTGCTCGCACGATCGTTCACACTCTCGGCCTTCGCTCTCTTCATTGATACGCTTCGGCTGGCAAGCGACGAGCTCGACAAATCGGGCCGCGTGCGCGCCGACTGGCAGGTCCTCGGCAATACCCGCCACCTGATCGCATCCAGTTGCGGGGTTCAGGTGGCGCCGACGTCTGGTCTCGTCGACCCCGGCCAGTTCGACTACATCGTGATGGTCGGCGGCCTTCTCAAGAACGAACATCCGATCGATGACGAGACCATCGCTTTCCTGAAGAAAGCAGCCGCGAAGAAAGTGCCGTTGATCGGCCTGTGCACCGGGACCTTCATCCTGGCGGAGGCGGGGCTGATGGCAGGGCACGTCGTTTGTGTCAGCTGGCTCCACTACCAGGCGTTCCGCGAGCGCTTCCCGGATCTGAAGGTTCGCTCGGACCGCCTCTTCAATCTCGACCGCACCCGCGGGTCCTGCGCCGGCGGCAGCAGTGCGGCCGACATGGCGGCCCATATCGTGCGCCTCCACATCAGCAGGGAGGCAGAGCGCAACGCGCTCGAGGTCCTGCAGATCGACAAGGCCCGCTCGCATCTTCATGTGCAGCCGAGAAAGCCGCTCGCGATCGAGAGCAACGACCCGCGCCTGAACGCTGCCCTCATCATCATGGAGCAGAATACCGAGAACACGATCTCGATCCCGGAGCTGGCGGCCTCCGTCGGCCTGTCGCGGCGGCAACTCGAGCGCCTGTTCATGGAAAAGGCGAAGATGTCGCCCGCGCACGTCTACAGGAAGTTCCGGCTGGAACGCGCCAAGCATCTTCTCACCCAGACCGATGCTTCGCTCATTGAAATCGCCCTCGAAGTCGGCTTCGAGAGCGCGGGGCACTTCTCCAGGACATTTGCCAAGACCTTCGGCCAGTCGCCGCGGCAGATGCGCGCGACCCTGTCGAAATGAAACTTGCATTGCGGTGCTCGGGGACTGGGCCGCTATTAGCCGATCGGCTAACACCCTCCCCGAACGGGCGTAGCCGAATTGCAGGCTCACCTTTTGCCGCAACCGCCTTCAAAATAGCTCGCGATGCGTGCTCGCACACGTCGCATGATCGTGTTGCGAGGGATCGGGTCTATGGGAGTCATGGCGATGGCGGAAACTCGTCTTTTGTCGGAAGAGGCACCGAACGCGAACTCCAATCAGAGCACGGTCGCCGGCGGACATCTCGCGCTGGTTCCGACGTGGCTTCCGCTCGACATAGCGCCGACGCAGAACTCCGCTGGAAGTGGCGGCGACGGCACCAGCCTGGGCACGATCGGCAGCAACACGTTGGCGATGTTCACGCCGTCGAACGCGGCAATCGCCGGTCCGCATACGGACGCCGACGCGCACCAGGGCAACAACGCCTTGATAAACCAGCACGTCACCGAGATGGCGGGCATCGGTGGCGAAGGCGGGAACGGTAACGTGGCCAGTGGCCATGGCAGCGGCAGCGTGGCCGGCGGTGGCGGCGACGGCACCTTCTTTGGCGGCCTCGTCAGCACCGACACCGCCGTGTTTGCGCCGTTGAACCTGGCGGTGGCGGCCGGTCCAGGCGCGAGCGCTTCGGCCGGGCAGACAAACAATGCCGCCTTCCTCCAGGGCGCCACCCAGATCGGCGGCGTTGGCGGCGCCGGCGGGGACCATAACGTTGCCGGCAATACCGGCCCGGCTCCGCAGGGCGCGACGTTCATCTTCAATGGCGACAACTATGCGGGCCACGGCGGCGACGGCACTTTCATCGGCAGCATGGTCGACGTAAACGTCGCTGTGTTCTCGCCGATCAACATCGCTGTCGGCGCCGCCGGCGGTGATGCCCAAGCCACGCAGACGAACAACGTGATCTTCGACCAAGGCGGCGTGCAGATTGCCGGAGTCGGCGGCAAGGGCGGCGGTTTCAACCTCTCCTCGGACACGATCTTTACCGGAGGCGGGGTCGCTGGCGGCGGCGGTGACGGCTATTCGAACGGCAGCACCGTCGACGTCAACATCGGCTACTTCCATCCGATCAACATCGCCGTGCCCGCGGGCGGCGTCGCCGAGGCGGACCAGCTCAACCACCTGCTCGTCGACCAGCATACGCTGCAGATCGGCGGCATCGGGGGAGCAGGCGGCGAAGGCAACATTGTCGATACCAATGCCGCCCTGATCGACGACGTCCTGCACGGCTGATCCCGCCACATATCAAGCCCAGAAAACGCCCTGGCGTCGCGGATACCTGACGTTCTGCCGCCATTACCATCATCATTATAGTTGATAACCGTGCGCCGCCGGAACACTTGACGCCGGCCGAAGCCTGAAGCGCGGGCAGACCCTACCCAAAGGAACGTCTCCGAATATCCGGCTGGTTCGCCTCGATGATCGCGCGCACCATAATTTGCGCTGACCCCCGCCCGTGGCGGTGTGCTGTGGCATCGAACCGTCCAACACTACGGGGCAACGAGTAGAGGAGAGACGCTATGCCTATTACGCAAGTGACATCAGACACGATTAACCTGGCCAATCCCACTGCGGGCGACGCGAATGCAGGTAACGGTGGCGACGGCACCAACAACGGCGATATCTTCTACAGTCCAGTCGCCACTCTCGCCAGCACACAGACCGTCGATGGCGCAGACCCCACGGTCTTCAATGGCGACATTGTTGGGCAGGGCGCGGCCTGGGGAACCGGCGACGCCAATGGCGGCGGCCTCGTTCAGGTGCCGATCGCCGTGCTTGCAGCCCTCACCAATACCGGCACCGGCGGCGCAGGCGGGAACCCGACCTCGAGTGGCGACCAGAGCAATTCGAGTGGCGGCAACGTCGTGGGCATGGGTGCGGATACCACCGCCACCCAGACCAATACACTCGTTGCCGACCAGCATGGAACGATCATTGCAGGCATGGGCGGTGCCGGCGGCAACGGCAATGCGGCCCTCGGTGGCGATATTTCCGCCGCTCTGGTTCATTCGAACCCGATCTCGGAAACCACCACGACGACCAACACCACGGCGGTCTCGAATGTTCTCGACAATTTCGACAACACTTTAGGCAACATCAGCGATATCGGCATCTGAGTCGCTCGACAAGGGTCGCCGGCCATGGCCGGCGATCCTCCTATTCGCCTTTCCTGCGGCACCGCGCCTCCCGGACGCGCAAGGTGCCGTAGCACGTTGAACCGCTGCGGGATTTAGTCCTGAGATCGATTTCGGTTCAGGGAATCCTGCGGGAAACGAGCCGCCGTGTCAGTATCGAGATCTGATAATGACAACGAATCCGACAGGAGCGCACCTTCCTCCGACCCATCTCGTCATCGCTCTCAGGGCCTGCACCGGGGCGTTCCTGCTGGTCTTCCTTTATAGCTGCGCCTATAACCTGTTCCTGCTGGCTCCCTCCATCTATCTGCTGCAGATCTACGATCGCGTCCTGTCGAGCCGCAGCGCCGACACGCTGCTCATGCTGACGCTCATCATCGCGGCGGCAGTGTTGGTGGGCTCGATCCTCGATATCGTGCGGCGCGCGGCATTGTCGCGGATCGGCAGTTGGCTGGACCACCGCTTGCGGCCGGTCGTGCTCACGGCATGCTTCGAATATGGAGCCCGCACGGAAACGGGCCTCGCCAACGACTGCTACCGGGACCTGTCGACGCTGCGCCAGTTCCTCGACGCCCCGGCCAGTTCGCTGCTTTTCGACGTTCCCTGGGCGCCGATCTTCCTGCTGCTTCTATTCCTCGTCCACCCATTGCTCGGAACCATTGGCCTCTTCACCGCGCTCATCTTGCTGCTGCTTGCCATCGTGACGGAATTCTCGACCCGCCAACCGCTGGCGAAAGCGAACCTGGCACTCTCCCGCAGCCATATGCGGTTCGCGACCGCACTGCGCTATATCCAGGTCATCCGTGCGATGAACATGCAGAACGGCGCCGCTCAGCTCGTCTACCGCGACGCCGAAACCGCGCGGCAAGCGCAGGACGATGCGATGAAGCGCACCGAGACCATTCTCGGGCTCTCGAAATCCGTGCGCATGCTGGCGCAGATCCTGATGATGGGGTCGGCTGCCTGGCTCGTCCTGGAGGAAAACGGAAACCCCGGCATTATCTTCGTCTCCAGCCTGCTTCTCGGTCGCGGGCTTGCACCGATCGAGGGCGCGATCGGTGCGTGGCGCGCCGTTGCCTTCGCCTATGCTGCATTCAATCGCATCAATACGATGCTGATGTCGATCGCCGCGCAGGACAATGTGCGCACGATACCGATGCCCGAAGCGGGCGGCCTCGTGCTCGAGCGCGTCGGCTACACGCTTCCCTCGGGCAATCGCCAGATATTGAACTCCGTCACCTTGCGGCTGATGCCGGGCGACTGCCTTGCGCTGATCGGTCCCTCTGGCTCCGGAAAGTCTACGCTTGGCCGCATCATCGCGGGCGTGCAGCCGACGACCTTCGGCAACGCCCTGCTCGGCGGCGTCGATATCTCCACCCTCCGGCTCGGTGGCGGCATGCGCCACATCGGCTACCTGCCGCAGGACATCGAACTCTTCGGCGGCGCGGTGAAAGACGTCGTCGGCCGGCTCGACGGCGGCGACGTCAACAAGGTCATCCAAGCGGCAAAACTTGTCGGGCTGCACGATGTGATCATGCAGCTGCCACAGGGCTATGAGACGGATATCGGCGACGGAGGCGCGACCCTGCTGCGGGCCCAGCGCCAGCAACTCGGATTGGCGCGCGCGGTCTACGGCAACCCCGCACTCGTCGTCCTCGACGATCCCAATTCCAGCTTGGACTATGACGGCGAACGCCGATTGTTTGCAGCAATCGCTCGCATGCGCGCCATGGGAATGATGATTGTCATCATCACGCACCGCATGGGCATTCTCCCCGTGACCAACAAGATCGCGATCATGCGCAACGGCACGATCGAAGCCTTCGGCGACAGCGACTGGGTCTTCGATACCTATCTGCAGCCACCGGCGCGGGCGGGCACGTGAGCAGGGAGGCACGAAAACGATGGAGCTCATCAAATCCGACCTGACCCGACGCGGACCTGAAATCGATGGCTATGTCTCAGACAGCAAGGGGATAACCAGGCCCCAACCCTCCACCGCCATCGCCACAAGCCTTCCGCTGACGCTTGCCGACGCCTCACCGATGTCGAGACTGCGGCATGTCGCCTGGACCGGGAATCTGCTGGTCGGCGTCTTCGTCGTTGGCCTAGGCATCTGGTCTGTTCTTGCACCGCTCAGCAGCGCGGCGATCGCGTCCGGCGTCGTCGAGACCGAAGCGAACCGCAAAACCATCCAGCATCTCGAAGGCGGGATCGTCAGGCGGATCCTTGTCCGCAACGGCGACGCGGTATCTGCCGGTCAGGTGCTGATCAAGCTCGACGACACGAAACCTCGTTCGGAGCGGGACAGTCTTCGCGGCCAACTCTGGGATGCCGAGGCGCGGCAGGCGCGGCTGACCGCCGAGCAGGACGGTTCGGACCACGTCGCCTTCCCGCCCGATCTCGTGGAGCAGGCCGACAACTACCGGGTGATCCGCGACATCCTCGACGGGCAGCAGAACATCTTCGACGCGCGGCGCCAGGTGATGCAGTCGGAAATTGTGATCACGCAGCAGAAGATCAAGGAGGTGCTGGAGGAAATCGCCGGACTGAGCGCCCAGAAGGCATCCCTGGTCGAAAGAAGCGCCATATCGCATCAGGAGCTTGAAACAGTCTCGATGCTGACCGAGAAAGGCCTCGAACGAAGAAGCCGGGCCCTCGTCCTGGCGCGAGAAAAAGCCGACATCGGCGGCCAGATCGGCGAAGTCTCCGCACGCATATCCCGCGCCCACCAGGTCATCAGCGAGTCGCAGTCCTACATCGTCAAGCTGCGTAGCGACCGGCTGAATGAGGTCGCGCTCACGCTGCGCGACACGGAAAACCAGCTGGCGCAGCTGCGCGAACGCCTGAACGCCATCGATGATCAATTGGCGAGAACGGAGATCCGGGCGCCCGACGACGGTGTGATCATGGACCTGCGTGTCCACACCACGGGCGGCGTCATCGGTGCCGGAGAGCAGCTGGCCGACCTCGTGCCGGACGCCGGCGCACTGGTCGTGGCAGCGCGGGTGAAACCGGAAGACATCGCCCAGGTCCATGCCGGACTCGAGGCCCAGGTTCATCTCATTCCGTACAACCAGAGGCGGGTTCCGCTGCTGAAGGGCACCGTCTCCTATGTGTCCGCCGATCACCTGGTCGACCGGCAAACCGGGCACACCTACTACGCCGCAACGATCCGCGTTACCGATGAGCGGCTGGGTCTGATGCCGGGCGTGGAGATGGTACCGGGCATGCCGGTGCGGGCCATGATAGAGACCGGTACGAGCAGCGTGGCGCTTTATGCGCTGCGTCCGTTGATGGACAGTTTCAATACCGCATTTCGCGAGAACTGAGGTATGCCGCGCGGTACGCCGTGGCCTATCACTTAGGCTCTGTTTTCTGCCCTCGCGACCACATGTGCCACTCGCTTCCCCGAAGGATAGCCGCGATGGGCAAACGCAAGTTCAATGACGACGAAGTCCTGGAGATCCTGAAGGAGCATCAGCACGGTGCAACCGTCGCCGATGTCTGCCACCGGCATGGCATCAGCCAGCCGACTTTCTATCGGTGGCAATCGCTGCAAAGCAGGGGCCCCAACTTCGATGCGGACCGCCTCAAGGCGCTCGAAGTGGAGAATCAGAAGCTCAAGAGGTTGCTGGCCGAGGCCATGCTGACGGCGGCCACCCTCAGCGAGATGCTCGAAAAGACGTCACGTTGACGACCCTGCTGCCGTTGGTGGCGACGGCATGACCATCGCCGGCGGTTGCCCGGTCAGCCAGCAAGGCGACGACCTCCGTTCGGTTCTGCACCTGCAATTTGCGCATGATGTGCTGCAGATGCATCTTCACCGTATGGTCGGACAGATTGAGCTTTCCAGCGATCACCTTGTTCGAAGACCCGCAGCGCAGCTCGGCGAGGACGTCCGCCTCGCGGGGCGTGAAGTCGGCGAGCGCAAACTCGCTTCGGTAGGCGCTGATCGGTACCCTATCACTTTGGCGAACGGCAGCGGCACAATCGGTGAGCGCGGCAAGCGGGTCTGGACAGAAGACACCGCCGGCAAGGATCAGACGCAAGCCTGCAAGCGCCAGGTCGATTCGCAGGGAGGTCGTGAAGAAGCCGCGAACGCCAAGCTTGAGAACGTTGGCGGCAGTCGTCTTGTCGTCCGCGTCCGAGAGCACCGCAACCGGCACGTCCGGAAAGTGCTTGCGAATTTTCGCAAGCGCATCATGCAAGCTGTACCCGACATCGCTTCGAGCGCTCAGGTCCAGCACAATTAAACGCACGTCGTAGCCGAGCGCCTGGTCAAGGCAGTCCGTCGAAACCATATCGATAAAGTTCCAACCGGAGAGTTCGCACTCGAGAATGGCGACGATGACGCTTCGCACCAGCGTCTGCTGTTCTATCACGATCCCCGTCGGCGTACGGTCCTTGCGGCACGGCGTTCCTGAACTGATGGACATGCGTCACCCCCAGGATTCGTTTGCGACAAGTTGGTGACGCTAAAATATTTCCGTTCTGATAGTCTGTCATGAGAAAATCGGAATTAATCCGATCGGGCAGCTTCGACAACATTTTGAAAACACTATGTATTTCGTGAAATGCCGATGAAGCTTGTAACATATCTTGAGCAGCATGCCTGAGAACCTCTCGGGAAGAGGGTGGCAGGGCGCAACCACCAATCCACACCTGTTCCCACAACACACGCGCACGGCGTCCCAATTGGTTCGGCAAAAGCGACTTTCAGTGCCGGATCCGTGGGGCGATCGCCGAAGTCTTTAGAACCCGAAGGACTGTTGCGTCGGTTCGGCCGTCTGACCCAAATGGACGCCTTCCAGCTCGAGCATGCGGGTCTTGGTGGTGGAACCGCCGGGCGCCGAGAAGCCGCCAATCTTGCCGCCGGCGGCAAGCACCCGGTGACAAGGGATGATCAAGGCTACCGGATTCCTGGCCATGGCCTGACCGACATCACGCGCCGCCTCCGGCCCGGCACCCAGCTCTTTTGCCAGCGCACCATAGGTGGTGGTCTGTCCCCAGCGCAGCGCGCGGGTCGCGGCATAGATGCGGCGGAAGATCTCGTCCTGGCCTTCCAGATCGACCGTGAACCCGGTGAAGTCGACTTCCTTGCCGTCGAAGTAGCGTCGGACGGCTTCCACGGCTTCCCGGATTTCGGAGGTCGGCTGGGAAGCCTCGGCGACCGGCAGACGCCGCAACAGTAGCCGCTCGGTTGCCTCTGCCGTACGGGTCGGCAGCTGGAAGCGCGTGATGCCCACTTCGTTCCAGGCGATACCGCAAAACCCGGCGGCAGTCTCGAAGATGAAATAGCGATGTCCTGCCTGGCCCATCGGTACGGTCTCCCTGTGTCTCCCCATCAAAATCGTGCCGGAGGGGCAAGAATTCAACCCGTTTCCTGCCATGATGGCCGCCGCTTGACTGCGCGACGGCTACAATTTCATCACCATCTCGCTCGGCAAATGCGCTCGCCGTGCTGGCGCTGGCGCTGGCGATGATCTGGCCCGGCCTGCGCGCTTTCGGCAATCCGCCGCTGAAGATCGCCTCCGCACTTTTCGGACCGATCCTCTGGATCGCAGTGACCTACTTCTCCGATTTTTTCCGCGAAAGCGTCACGATGCTTCCTGAGCCGGGACATCGCGCACCGCAGCGAACTGCCTGCACCGCAAGGTGCAGCGCTGTTTACACGGCGGCAAAATAGGGATATTTGTTATCCTTAATAGGTGCGGATGGCACCGGCCGGACGAGTGCATGATCGTTAGAACACATGATCCTTAAGAGCCAAGTCGAATGGGCGTTGCATTGCTGTGCGATCCTCGCGGGCCTGCCTGAGGGCCGTTACCTCTCGACGAAGGCGCTTGCCGAGTTCCACGGGCTCCCCAAGGAATATCTGTCGAAGGCGCTGCAGAGCCTCTCGCAAGCCGGCCTTGTCCACACCACCCTCGGTCCGTCGGGCGGATATCGGCTGGCAAAAGCGCCGGCCGAACTGACCTTTCTCGATATTGTCGAAGCGGTCGAAGGCAAGGCGCGAACCTTCGTCTGCACCAACATCAGGGCCAACAATCCCTGTCGCGCACCTGGTTATTGCGAAAGCACGCCGTGTGCGGTGGCGCGCATCATGTGGGAAGCGGACGAAGCCTGGCGCGAGAAACTGCGCAATGTGCGCTTGTCCGACCTGATCGAGATCCTGTCGAAGGAAATTCCCGCAGACCTCATGAAGCGTACGTTCGGCTGGGTGCTAGAGCGCGCCGGCTGAACGAAGTCCGGTGTCTGTCTCGGCAGGCGGCGCATAAAGATATGCCTGCGGCGGCAATGCAAGCGAAAGACCGTCTTGGCGACATTGGTCATGGACGCGCGCGATCACCTCGTTGCGGGCGGGGGTCCGTTCTGCCGGGCTCTTGACGCGAAACTGCAGTTCAACCTCGATCGCCACCGCGTCGATCGCCTTGAGGGCGACCACCGGCGGCGGCTCGTGCACGATCCGGACGCAGCCATATAGCGCCGTCCGCAGAAGAAGAGGATCTGGACGATCAGCCTGGCCGTGGGGCGGTCGCGACCCTGCAGGTGCCAGACGACAATGCCGGCAACCCCGAGAAGATTGATCAGGACGAGCGGCAATGGCAGATTGTCGGCGAACATGATCGGCTCCAAAGGTTGCGCCCGAACGAAAGGGCCGGCTGCGCGATCGGCACCCGGCCCTTCCTTGCGTTACTTCGTCATCGGATAGGTCAGTTCCTTCTCGGCAGTATCGACCACGAAAACAGCAAGCAGCTTGGCCGGTTCGGTCTTGCTGCCGTTTTCACTGACGCCATGACGATCGCCGGGCATCTCGGAGAAACTCTCACCAGCCTTGTACTCCTTGACCGGGCCGTCATTGACCTTGCTTCGGATCGTGCCTTCGAGCACCGTTGCGTAGATGAAGGCCGTGCTCGGATGGGTATGCGCTTCCGAGGAACCGCCCGGCCCATATTCCACCAGCACACCCTTGATGCTCTTGCCTGGCACGTTTGGCAGTTCATGCTCGTAGACGAGCGTAACCTTGGAAGCGTCGCCAGCAGCGGCTGATCCAAACAATGCGGCCGTGACCGCAAGAGCGGAAACGAGTGACTTGATCATGTCGGAAATCCTTTCGGGTCTGGTGGTGTGCGCCAAGCACATGGAGTTTGGTCACTTGCGAGCGGAGGTGGCGAACCACTGCTCGAAGGTGATGCGGCCGAGCCGCGGGTTGTTGTCGGAGACGAGCGAACCGTCCTCCAGACGTGCGCCGAAATAGCGCGCCTGGGGATCCGGCTCGACCTTGCGGCTGTCCCCGCTGGCCTCGAGATAGCGCGCGACGAGATCGCTGAGACGCGAGCGCTCCGGGCCAGCAATTTCGGTCGTGCCGTTGGCAGGCGCGGCAAGGGCGATCTCGGCCATGGCGTCAGCAACATCGTCCGAGGCGATCGGCTGCACGTAGGCGGGGGACAGATGCACCGTGTCGCCGACGGTTCCCGACTGGGCGATGCCGCCCAGGAACTCCATGAACTGGGTCGAGTGCACGATCGTATAGGGAATGCCGCCGGCCTTGATCAGCTTCTCCTGGGCGAGCTTGCCGCGGAAATAACCGCTTTCCTGCAACCGCTCGGTGCCGACGACCGAAAGCGCGACATGATGTTTGACGCCCGCCGCCTTTTCGGCCGCAAGCAGGTTGCGGCCGGAGGTCTCGAAGAACGCGAGCACCGCCTCGCCCTCGAAAGAGGGCGAATTGGCAAGATCGACGACGACGTCGCAACCGGCAAGCGCCTCAGCGAGGCCTTCGCCCGTGATCGTGTTCACGCCGGTATTCGGGGAGGCGGCGATCACCTCGTGGCCCTGCTTTCGCAGGCGCTCGACCGTCTTGGAGCCGATAAGGCCCGTTCCGCCGATGATGACGATTTTCATGGGATCCTCCAATCGCTACGGCGCACGCGCCGCGCTGCTCGATCACTCTGGAACAGGGGTCAGTTCAGTCCGGCCTTGTCGAGGCCATAGAGTTTGTCGGCCGAACCGGGCACGTTCTTGAAGGCGACGCTGACACGGTTCCACGCATTGATGACCGAGATTGCCAAGGTCAGGTCAGAGATTTCCTTCTCCGAAAGCTGGCCGCGTACGCGCTCGTAAACTTCATCCGGAATGCCGCCTTCGGGCAATTTCGTCACCGCCTCGGTCCAGGCCAGCGCTGCGCGTTCGCGCGGGATGAAGAGGTTCGATTCGCGCCAGATCGCGACATGGTAGAGGCGCAACTCGCTCTCGCCGTGGATCTTCGCTTCCTTCACATGCATGTCGAGGCAGAAGGCGCAGCCGTTGATCTGCGAAGCCCGGATGTTCACGAGGTCGCGGATCTTCTGCTCGATGACGCTGTCCTTCAGGCTGAAGCTGAGGTCGGAGAGCTTCTTCACGAACTCGGGGGAATGCTGTGCGTAGTTCAGGCGCTGTGTCATGGCTTCTTGCTCCGTTATTAAGGACATCAAATATCCTTATGGACACAAGATATCCTTAATCGCTGGACAGTAAAGCGCATTGGGCATACATTCGGCGCATAAGCCTTATGCCGAAACGTTTGGGGACCTGAATGGACATCGTCTCTGCGCTGAGAGCCTTCTTGCGGGTGGCGGAAACGGGCTCGTTCTCCGCAGCAGCGCTCGACCTCAACCTGACACAGCCGGCCGTGTCGCGGCAGGTATCGGCGCTGGAAGAGCACTTGAACACGCGCCTTCTGCATCGAACGACGAGCGCGCTGGCGCTCACCGCCGAGGGTGAACATATGATTCCGATGGCGCTGAGAGTGGTCGAAGCGGTCGACGCACTCAACGAGGCGTCCTGCGCCGAGACCGCCATGGTGTCCGGACGCGTACGGCTCACCCTGCCTGCACCGCTCGGCCTCTATGTCAGCGACCGTCTCGCTGCCTTCCTCGAGCGGCATCCGGGCCTGTCGGTCGAATTGACCTTCCGCGAAGAACCGTCTGATCTCGTCGGCGAAGGCATCGATCTCGAAGTGCGTCTCGGTCCTGTTTCAGACAGCAGCCTGATGTGCCGTCGCATCGGCTGGACGACCGCCTTTCTCGTGGCAGCACCCGGCTATCTCGACGGAAGAAGCGCACCGAAAACACCGGATGAGATCGGTGGCCACGAATGTATCTGTTATAGCCGCGCCGGAGACGGGCGCTCCTGGACCTTTTCCGATGGATCCGACGACATCTTCGTGCGCATCGCACCGCGTCTCGTGGCCAACAACGCGGTGGCCGTGCATCGGGCGGTATTGGCAGGGGGCGGACTTGCGGTTCTTTCACATATCCTGGCCTGCCCTGACATCGAAGCCGGCAGGCTGGTGAACGTCATGCCAGACTTTCCGCCGGCACGCCTGCCGATCAGCGTCGTCTATCCGTCACGCCGGAACATGCCGCTGAGGGTGCGGACGGTTCTCGACTTCCTCGTGCAGGTCGTCCGGGAGGACCCCTTGATGGCGTCCGCCTCCTGACCACGAAACGCTTCGCTCAGCGGTGGCCGGTCGTCGCGCGCAAAGGGAGGCCGCTGAAGGCCTTGATCTCCTTCAGGACGAAGGTCGTCTGCATTTCCTTGATGCAGGGCAGTCGCCGCACGACCTTCATGGCGAAGTCCGAGTAGGAATCGAGGTCGGATGAAACGACCTGGAGAAGGAAGTCCGCATCGCCGGCAATGCTGTAGCAGGCTACGACGCTGTCGAGCTTCATCACTTCGTCAGCAAAGGCATCAGCTTCCGCCTCCGTGTGGCTGTCGATTTTTACCCGGATGAAGGCAAGCACCCCCAAGCCGATTTCCCTCCGGCTCAGGACGGCCATGTAGCCCTGAATGACACCATCGTCCTCAAGCTGGCGCACGCGCCGCCAGCACGGCGAGGTCGACATGCCGACTTCCTTCGAAAGCGCCTGGTTGCTCAGGCGCCCGTCATTTTGCAACGCGGTCAATATCTTCACGTCGCCAGGCGTCAAAGTCGCAGGCATATTCTACCTCACTGATCTCTCCTCTTGGTAGAACCTACCCCATCCTAACAATTTTCCGCAACATCCGAAAGAACCTACCTCGAAGCTCGGTCTATTCTCCCGATCGAGAAACAGAGAAGGAACAGACCACCGTGCTTCAGGACATCCGCCTCGCCATCGTCGTCAATCCGGAGTTGTCACCGGGCCACCTCGCCAACACCATCGCGGCGATTTCCATCGGCATCGGCTCGGCGATGCCCGACCTTGGCAACCAGAGACTGACGGACAGCAGGCAGAATACGATCGATATCAGCTCCAACCGCCCCGTACCGGTTCTCCAGGCCGATAGTCGCACGATCGGCGCACTGCTTCTAAAGGCGCTGCCGAAACAGGAGGACCGCATCGTCGTGCCGTTTCCGGCCTTCGCACGCTCGCTACACAACTTTACGGATTATGAGGCCCAGTTCCCCGAGCGAGACCTTGCAGAGGAAGCGATCGACGGCATCGGCCTCGCCGGCACCGTCAAATGGGTGAAGTCGCTGACGGGGTCCCTGAAGCTGCTCAGGTGATCCGCATCGAACGGCAGGCGTGCGGCGTCCATTCGCAGGGACGCCGCCCATGCTCATGTATATTTTTTTCACATCAGCGAAGCATCACACGGCAAGGTGGCGACACATTCGCAACACCCTCCCGCCATTCGCTCCGGAATGGTTGCATTCCCGCCAGAGAGGCTCTTTTCAAGCTTGACGACATCTGTCGTGCACTACAAGCTTTGAAAACGATTTTCAGAATATCAAAATTGCTTCATAGACCGCATCGGTTCGACGGCGCCGCCGCTGCCGAGGCTGGAGTGTGCGATACCGATATCTATTGGGGAACAATGCGCATGACCAATCAACGGCTCATCATGCTGATCTTCTTCCTTCAGCCGATTGCCTTCGGCGCCTGGCTGCCGCGCATTCCCGATGTACAGCAGCGGCTTGGTCTGGGACCGGCGGAGCTCGCCGTTGCCCTCCTCGGCATGCCGCTGGGCATCTTGCTTACCCTGCCCTTCGCCGGGCGTTTCGTCGCCTGGATCGGCGGCCGAGCCACCATCCTCTACGGTTTCGTGGTCTTTCTGGCACTTGTCTGGCTGCCGACATGGGCGTCAAGCATCGAAGGACTCTTCGTGACACTCGCCATCGTCGGCGTGGCGCTGGCAACGCTCGAACTCGGCCTCAACGTCGAGGCCGACGCGATCGAAAAACACTCCGGGCAGTTGATCATGAGCACCTGCCACGGGTTCTGGAGCCTCGGCATCATGACCGGAAGCCTGATCGGTGTCGGCTTCGCCGCGCTCCGCGTCGCGCCGGAATGGGCCGTGCCGCTGACGGCCGCGCTCATGCTGCCGATCAGCGTCTTCTTTGCCAGCAAGCTGCCGCGCCTCCAGACCGGCGAGACCGCGGCTGCGGAGACGGCGCCATCCAGGCGACGGTTGCCGAGCCTTGCACTGCTTGGCGTCTGCTTCTTCGTTTTCGGCATCACCATGACCGAAGGCGCCGTGGCGGACTGGTCGGCCGTCTTCCTTCGCGACGTCTTCGGGCTTTCCGCCGCCAGCGCCGGTTTCGGTTATTCGATCTTCGCCTTCATGGTGGCAGCCGGCCGCTTCGCCGGCGACCGGCTGAAGGCAAGCTATGGACCAGTTGCCGTCGCGCGCGCCTGCAGCATTGCCAGCGTTACCGGGCTGGTTCTGGTGGTCATCAGCCCAGCTGCTTGGGCAGCGCTTGCCGGTTTTGCCGCCATGGGCTTCGGCGTTTCAGTCGGGTTCCCGCTCGCCGTCACCGCTGCGGCCGACCAGAAGGACCGGCCAGCCGCCGCCAGCGTCGCCATCCTGTCCTTCATCGCGCTCTTGGGCTTCCTGCTCGGACCGCCGCTGATCGGCCTCGTCGCCGAACACAGCGACATGCGCTTCGGCCTTAGCGTGCTCGTGCCTTTCCTCGTGATCAGCCTGCTTTTGACCGGCCGGCTGAAACCCGCCGCCCGCGTCACCGTGCAAGATGCTCAACGGGCCGCCAGCCGCGCGTAACGGCCATCGCGATATGCCATGCGAAAAGCCCCGGCCGAAAACGACCGGGGCTTTCACTGTCAGCGGCAGGCGTGCCTTACTTGCGCGCCGCCATGGTGTTGTAGCTGGTGATGAGGTTGCGGTAGTCGGGGATGTGGTTGGAAAACAGCGTACCGAGACCCTCGATGTCGTTGCGCCAGTCGCGGTGCAGTTCGCAGGCAACGCCGAACCAGGTCATCAGTTGAACGCCGGCGGCGGTCATGCGCGACCAGGCGGAATCGCGAGTCACCTCGTTGAACGTGCCGGAGGCGTCGGTGACCACGAAGACCTCGAAGCCTTCTTCGATTGCCGAAAGCGCCGGAAACGCGACACAAACCTCGGTCACCACGCCGGCGATCAGCAACTGCTTCTTGCCAGTGGCCTTCACCGCCTTGACGAAGTCCGCGTTGTCCCAGGCATTGATCTGACCCGGACGGGGAATGAAGGGCGCGTCGGGAAACAGTTCCTTCAGTTCCGGCACCAACGGGCCGTTCGGGCCGTCTTCGAAGCTGGTGGTGAGAACCGTCGGCAGCTTGAAATATTTGGCGAGATCGCCGAGCGCCAGGACATTGTTCTTGAACTTGTCCGGATCGAAGTCGCGCACCAACGACAGGAGACCGGTCTGATGGTCGACGAGCAGGACGGCAACATCATCCTTGTTGAGACGTACGTAGGGCTTGGTCATCGGAAGTCCTTTCCTTCGCTTGGTTTCCATCACCGCCGGCGGTGCGTTCGTCGCGGCCTGATCCGCTGTGATTGGGTGTAGGCTACTGCAGGACCGACCATGCAAAAAGATTGTGAAATTCGACGCAGCGTTCTATTTGTAGAACGATGCAAGACCTGAACGACCTCTATTATTTCGTGCAAGTCGTGGAGCATGGCGGCTTTGCGGCAGCGGCACGGGCGACCGGAACGCAAAAGTCCCGATTGAGCCGACGGATCGCGATGCTGGAGGACCGGGTTGGCGTCCGGCTGATCCAGCGCTCGCCGCGCCGCTTCTACGTCACCGATGTCGGCCGCGAATATTACCAGCGCTGCGTCGCCGTGTTGATCGAAGCCGAAGCGGCCGATGCCTTCATCGCGCAGCACCAGGGAGAGCCGCAGGGCACCATCCGGGTGAGTTGCCCGACGGCACTGATCTCCTTCCAATTCGGCCGGCTCTTCGCCCGGTTCATGACCGCCCATCCGAAAATCAGCCTGCAGCTCGAAAGCACCAACCGCCGCGTGGACGTGATCGCCGAGGGCTTCGACGTCTCGATCCGGGTGCGGTTTCCGCCGCTGGAAAGAAGCGAGCTCGTCATGCGCAAGCTCGACGACAGTTCGCAATATCTCGTCGCCAAACCGGGCTTCCTCAAGGAGCCGATCCGGGTGCCCGAGCAACTGACGGGACTCGCGAGCCTTGCCTGGACATCCGCCACCCACAGCTATGAATGGCGGCTGGAAAGTTCCTCGGGAGAGCAAGCGGTCATCCGGCATGAGCCGCGCTTCCTGACCGACGATATGGCGGCGCTGCGCGAGGCCGCACTCGACGGCGCCGGCATCGTGCAGTTGCCGACGATGATGATCTGGAAGGACCTTGCGGCCGGAACCCTGGTGCCGGTGCTGCCGCAATGGCGGCCGGCGTCAGGCATCGTTCACGCCGTCTTTCCCTCGAAGCGCGGGCTTTTGCCGTCGGTTCGCACCTTCATCGACTTTCTCGCCCAGGAATGCGCTGCCGACCGCCTGACGATCGACGAGAGCCTGGCATGGCCGACGAAGACCACCCATATAGGTGGCTGAAGCGCCGCGAAGGCAACTCTCTTGCCGTAGGTCGCGACCCATGCGCGGGGCGCATAGTAGCCATTCCTTGCATACCGCGCCGCTATTCACGATTTTAGTGGGGAAGCCGCGTTCGACGCCGGCTCCCTTTAACGATCCATCACAGTCGTAGACTTTTCCCCCGGCCCTCTGGCCGGCGCGGCCAATTCCGGCTTGAACAACAGGGAAGGTAATCATGCAGACATCTGCCAAGACGCTTGACGCCAAGACACTGGACAAGATGACGCTTCACGAGCGTTCGGACATGATGGCGCTCGTCGCAGACGCACTCGAGGCGACGGCCGAAAAGGCCTATGAGATTGGCGATGATCGGTTCGCAGAGAATTCGATCAGCCTCGCCAACATCATCACCAGCTGTGCCGACGATCTGGTCACAGGCAACTTGCCGGCAGCCGAACTTCTACTGCAGCAGGGCATCGCGTTGGTCAGCCTGTTTCAGGGCGAGCCCCGAGCATTCACCTTACACTAAAGCTTGCGATCACGGCCGGCGGTTCCGCCGGCCGTCAAAGCATCGCGCGGCCAGCGCACCTCCGTCAGCACCCTGCCCGACCCGGCAGCAGTCGAATGGCATCTCAGCCACTCACGCGCCTTCGAGGGCGAGGTCCACGGCGGCGAGCGCGTGGATCTCGGTGGTGTCGAAGACCGGGACCGGGCTGTCTGCCTGCGAAATCAGAAGCATGATCTCCGTGCAGCCCATGATGATCGCTTCCGCGCCCGCATCGACGAGCCGCGCGATGATGGCGCGATAGGCGTCGCGCGAGCTGTCCTTGACGATGCCGGCGACGAGTTCGCGATAGATAATCTCGTGCACCTTGGCGCGGTCTTCCGCCTCCGGCACCAGCACCTCCAGCCCGAACGCGTCTTTCAGGCGGCCCTTGTAGAAGTCCTGCTCCATGGTGAAGGCCGTGCCGAGCAGGCCAACCTTGCCGAGGCCTGCCGCCCTGATCTTCTCGGCCGTCGGGTCGGCGATATGAAGCAGCGGGATGGAGACGGCTGCCGAAACGTCAGTGGCCATCTTGTGCATGGTGTTGGTGCATATCATCAGGAAATCGGCGCCGCCTGCTTCCAGTCGGCGTGCTGCCGCGATCATTTCCTCCGTCAGCGCCGGCCAATTGCCATCGTGCTGGAGACGCTTGATTTCACCGAAATCCATCGACCACATCAGCGATTTTGCCGAATGCACGCCGCCGAGCCGGTCGCGGACCGTCTCGTTGATGATGCGGTAATACTGGGCGGAGCTCTCCCAGCTCATCCCTCCGATTAGCCCAATGACCTTCACCTGACGTCTCCTCTTTGCACCGACCTTCGAGCTAACAAATCGCCGGCGATAGCGAAAGCTCCTGCGCGCGGGATTTCCCTGATGAACCGGGCGCTTCCTCGGCCGAGACTGCGCCGGCCCTGCCGGCCTCCATCAAGCCTGGCGTTCGACAACGCCCGTGACACGACGGCCTCCGGTCGACGCCGTGCCGATTGCTGATCCGACACGCCGCCATGCCCGCCGCGGCGTTGCAAGCGACGAGCTCAAGAGCCCCTTGCGCGCCCGACTGTATTCCGGCTAAACGGCGTTACCGGCAGGTCGGGGAGGACCATTTCGTCCAGGTGTAGACGGACCGTCGTCTATCCGGTACCCGCCCGCAAGGCCAGGGGAGCCACGCGCGGCGATCCGCTCGCCGTCATGCGGCACCGCCAAGGTGCCGCCATCAAGGTACTTCTTGTTATCGTGCTTTAGATCTGCGCCGTTCGCAGCGGTCTTTCGCGGCTCTCGATCGACTGGCGCACCCGCCTGCGATCGCGCCCGAGTGTCTCCAGGCAATCATTGCCGAACCACTCCAGCGACGCCTCGGCCTGCGGATCGCCTGAAATCTCCGCAAGAATGCGGTCGTAGTCGACAATCCCTTCGAACAGGGGCGTCATGCCCCTCCGGCTGCCGGCGGCGGCATAGACATTGGCCGGTTCGAAAACGGACAAATCCGAGCGGGCGACGATGTTCTTCAGGTGGTAGTGGCGGATATGCGGCTTCATCGTCCGGTGGACCGCGACGGGATCGTCACCCCCCTCCCACACATGCAGCGTATCGAAGTTGATCGCAAAATAGGGATGGTCGACCTCTTCGATGAGCTGCATGGTCGAGGCCGCGATATCGGCCAACGTCTTCGGATGGGTCTCGGCGAGCAGATGGATGCCGTAGCTGGCGGTGATCACGCATATCTCCTTCAACCGGGCGACAACGCGCTGCCGCTCTTCTGCGCTGGCCGCAAGGCTTCCGACGCTGCCAGCAAAGGTGCGGACCTTGCGCGTGCGCCATCGGCGCGCGAGCCGGCAAAGCTCCACCGCCTTGTGCCGCAAGGTCTCCACCTCGCCATCGAGCGGCAGGTAGTCGCTGATCATCGGCACCGCGAGACCGTAGCCGTCGAGCCAATCGGCATTGCGATCCGATCGCGGCGCCAGGTTGCGCGCGTGCGCGCCCCAGAGCTCGATGCCTTGAAAATCGTTGGCCTCAGCCCAGGCGGCAATCTCGTCGAGCGAGGTGAGATGATGCCGGAACGTAATGGTGCAGAGCGAAACTCTCATCGTGCAATTCTCTTCAATGCAGGAATTTGTTCGGGAAGGACGAGATCGCACCAGAGATCGAAGACCTCGGCGAGCTTGCCCTTGAGCTTCGTCTCCAGCCGATCTGCCTCGTCGAGGCGCTCGAAGACGGTGCCCGCCAGGGTTCGGTCGCCGGTCTGGGCAAGCTTCATGCAGGCGTAGTGCAGGGTCTTCAGCGCCTGAACCAACGCCTCGATCTCCCTGCACCACCTTTCGAACTCTGCCGCCGGCAGCTTCAGCGCCCGCCAGTAGAAGGCAAAACCGTGTTCATAGGCGTATTTCCGGATGGTGATGACGGGAAGTTCGCGCACCGCCGCACCGAGGTTCGAAAGCGCGAGGCCATCCCGTTCTTCAAGATGCGCGGCAACGATCGCGCGGACCGCATCGACCAGCGGGTTTCTGTCTCTGACGAAGCACGCCTCGAAATAGGCTTTCAGATCTTCGGCATGTGGGGCCCGCGCTTCGGCAGTGTCGAAGACGTAACCACCGCCGACGGTCGGCTGCATGATGGCGTGGATAACCTTCTCCCGCGCGATCTCGCCTTCCCAGCGGTAGTCCGGATCGTGCACGAACCAGGTCTTGGGATCGGCGGTCTCCTGCAGCATCAGGTAGTGTGGGAAGGGGTTCTGGTTGAACTTGTTCTCGCGCTCCGGCAGGTGGAACATGTCGAGCATGACCATGACCGAGCCGGTTTCGCTGCGCTGTTTGAGAAGACCGGTGAGCACCGCCAGGTTGTCGAGTTTGGTGCGCTCCGGATCGTACCATTCGACGACGGAGACGCCGTAGAGCCGCTCGAACCAGCCGCGGAAGAACTCCTGGGTGATGTCGGGCGCGTGATAGAGAAGCTCGAACCGGTCGCTCACCGCGAACTTCGCGTCCCAGACACCGAAATAGAACGGCCTCTGGTCCAGCCCGTTTCGTTTCAAGCCATCGGAGACGCAACTGACGAAGCAATGAACCTTGATGTCATAATAGGCTTCACCATGGACACCCTCGTCGGTCGTCCCGCCGGTGAGCGGAAAGGCTGGAACGACGGTCGCTGTCGTTTTCGGCAGATAGAGCGAGACGAGATCGGAGATCGTTTCGATCTCCTGTTTCGCGATCGCTTCTTCCGGCACGGACAGCCCGTATTCGAGCTCGAGATTGAGGAAGATCTCCAGGATCAGGACGGAGTCGAGATAGAGGTCCTCGTTGAGCCGGGCATCCGGACCGAAGCCCTCCATATGCCCATGCGCCATTTTTTCATTCAGAACAGTCTCGATCGCCGTCAGGATTTCGATTTCGGTCATGATGCGGTTCCTGCCATCGGCTTGTTGAATTCCCCGGCCAGATGGCGCGCCGCGACGTCCCGACGGCTAATCTTGCCGTTGGCCTGCCGGGGGACGGCATCGACCTGCAGGATTTCCATTGGCAGCTGGTGGCCGGCGAGATGGCGGCTGCACCATTCGCGCACCGCCTGCGGCGGCACCGGCCCTTCAGCGCTGAAGAGTAAAGCGACGCGCTCCCCGGCGAAGCGGTCGTTCTTGCGGAAGGCGACCGCGTCGGTGATCGCCGGCATCGCCATGACCGTGTCCTCGACGTCCTTCGGATAGACGTTGAGGCCGGAGACGTTGATCATGTCGTCCAACCGCGAAACGAAGACCAGCATGCCATCGGCGCGACGGTAGCCGAGGTCGCGCGTACGGATCGGTGTGCCATCGCTATTGCTAACGACGATCTCGCCGGTGTCCTCGGCGCTGGTGCCCGTTTCGGCAGACAGATGCGGCAGCACAAAGCCCATATCGCCAGCGGCGGTCACATCCGGATTGATCGCGATGCAGCCGGATTCCGAGCAGCCATATTGCTGGAACATGTGCCTGCTCTTCGCGCGGATGTCGGCAAACCACGGATCGGGAAGCAGCGTGCCCGAGGTCATCGTCGCGTGGATCTGTTCGCGCTGAGGCAGCAGTCGCGCCAGCGTGTGCAGGATCGCCGGCGACGAATAGAGCAACGGCCGCTCGGTCTCGCGCAGCACCTTCAGCAGGTATTTCGGATTTGCCGTATTGACGATGACCGGCGTCTGGCCGCGCTTCATCGCCACCAGGATGCCGCAGATCAGCCCATAGGAATGGGTGGTCGGGCAGGCAATGATCGGAGTCATGTCCTCCGGTTCGCGGAAGGTGCGCACGTAACTGTCGATCTCCGCATCGATGTCTTGCCAGCTTCGCGCAACGCATTTCGGAGCACCGGTGGTACCGGAACTCATCTGCAGCAGCGTGCCTTGCGTCGATGCCACCTCCGGCACGTCGAGGACCTCGGCCGTGAGACTATTGTAAAACAGACGATCGCAGCCGGCAGCGATCGCGAGCCTGCGGGCCGCCGGATAGGGCGTGCCGGGATGGATCGGCAGCACGCTCGCACCCGCCTTGCGGATCGAAAAGAACAGCGCCAGCCAGTCGACCGTCTCTGCAAAGCAGACGGCGTAGCGGCCGGTGCTGCAGTCGGAAACGCCGGTCGCGACAGCGAGCTGCGCCGATCTCTCGCTGAAATTGGTCTCCTCGTAGAGCCTGTCATCGATGCGGATCATGCCATCTCCTTTGTTGAAGCGCTTTCCCGGCCAGGGTGTTCGGTATGCTGTGGTGGTATTCCGGCTTGGCGGCGAGGAGCTTCCTGGTCATCAGGGATTCGGTGAGAATGCGGGGTCGGCCGCAGCCGAGCGCAGCCAGCCGCTCCGTCGCCGCATGCGCCACTTCGTAGGAGGCGAGCACGGCTGCGACGCGTTGCCAGAAGAGCGCTTCCGGCAGGTCATAGGCGTGGTCGAGCAAATGGGAGATTTCGCTGAGGTTGAAGACGAACAACGTGTCCATCACCAATTCGCGTAGCGAATCCGGATTGTCCGTCCAGTAGAACCGGTCCGGCTCGGCATCCCGGTAGACCGGGTTCAGCGCCAGGAAATCCGGCGCGTTGCCCGGCTCGCGCAGGAAGCTCGGCGAAAACTCGATGCTCTCGTGGAAATCGCGCAGGATAAGCCTGGCCGGCCAGCCGTCGCGATGGACGAGCAGCATGTTCTGCCCGTGCGCCTCGACCGCCAGACCGTGATGAACGAGCAGATGCCAGACCGGGAGAACCGCGACTTCGATCAGCCGGTTGATCCATGGCATCAGCCCATGGCGCTGGATCCAGTCGTCGGCGAACGGACGTCCGTCCCCTTCCACTATCATCAGGGCATTGAAGGGAATGACGGCCTCGCCGGCTGCAAGCGTGGCTTCGGCATTTGCGCGCCATATGGCAGCGACCTGTCCCGCCAGAGGTCCATCGCGATCGGCGATGATGCCCGCATATTCCTGCAGGATCGTCAGCGGATAACGCTCACCAAAAGCCGGATCGCTCGCAACGATCCCGGCAATCCAGCGCGAGATCACCGGCGCCGTGCAGACCGAATGCGGCTCCAGCGTCCGCCGCGACGAGGTGTTGACGATGTTGAGCGGCAGCTTGAGGCTGGCGGCACCAGGCCGGTCCCTGTTCATGAGCGAGCGAACCGACTGCGTCGCCGCATAGTGGTCGCCCGCCGGCCCCAGGCAAAGCGCCTCCCCCGACGCGATCCAGCCGGAAAGCTCGGTTTCCCGCAGTTCGCGCCATTGCCAGGGGTGGAGCGGGACGAGCCCGAATTCTTCCGGCGAGACGCCGAGTTGCTGCTGCTTCGCGGTCAGCTCGCACCATGCCTCATGCCCGAGTTCCGCCCGCCAGAATGCATCCTCGTCTCCGGGCAAGGCCTGGTGAAGATGTTTGCGCGCGACGAGCAGCCAGACGAGTTGGAACGCCCGACCTGCCTCCGGCCCGTAGGCCGCATGGTCAGCGAAGGAAAAACCGGTGCGCGCCTTGAAGCAGGGATGGTACGGGTGTCCCTCGTCAAGCGCGCCTTCGAGCTCGGCGACGGACAGGGCACGGCGAGGGCGCTGAGGGAGATGGCGTTCGTTCCACGCGCAAAAGGCGATCGTCTGCGAAAGCTCGTCGAGCAGCTTTCCTCGCGTGGGACCACTGCCCGGCAAGGCTGCAACCAGTTGCGCCAGCGCCGGCGCGATCCAGTTGTCCGCGCCTTCGCGGACTTCCACGGAACCCGGCACCAGGCGAAGCCGTCCAAAAGGGCCAATGGTGCCGCGGCAACGATAGTCCCGGCCGCCGAGCGACCACTGAAACTCGACCGCATCCCCTTGGATGTGCTCCCTGGCATTGACGACGCCCTCGAACAGCAGCGCCCCAACGAGCTGGCGAAGCACCCTATCCTCCGGCCGTGCCTTGAGATCAAGAGGCAATGGCATGATCGGTCCTCGGCACTGTCAGGACTGCCGGCGCCCTGAGCGGGTTTGGCACCGGGCGGTAGAGCGCAGGGGCGTGATTGGACTGTAGCTCGTCCACGTCATGGAGGCGGGTCGTCAGATTGGCCTTGGACGCGATCGTCGGCAGGTCGAGAACATGGCGCGCGAATTCACGGCCAGCTCCGGTCATACGGGCGGCATAACCTTCGAGATGCAGGCGCAGTTCGCGCAAGAGCAAGCTCTCGTTGCAGACGCCGTCATGGCCCATGCGACTGACGACCGAGAAGACCTGGTTGACGATCAAATAGTAGGCGAAGCGGTCGCGGACTTCGCAGTCGGCAAAATAGAGAGACGCGATCGTTTGCGTCTCGGGAATATGGCTGACGAGCAGGTTGCGATAGCGTTCGGAGAGATAGAAGCCCTGGTTGTCGCGATAATAGCTGGCCGAGGGATAACCATTGGCCACGTCGAGCAGGCTGTTCTGCTGATGCGCCTCGAGCGCGATGCCATAGTCGTCATAGAGGCGGATCAGCGGTTCGACGGCGCAGTCGAGGTAGCGACGGAACCACAAGAGAGCCGCGTCCGGCAGGCTTTCACCGGTGCGCGCGGCCAGCGCCCGTACGAGGCGTTCCAGGCGGGAAACCTGGCCCGGAAGCGGATCTGCCGTCAGGGCGGCGACCGTCACAACACCCCTGCCCTTCGTGCCCGGAAAAGGGTTCTCCCGCAGGATGACTTCGAAGCCGCTTTCGCTGCGGCCGGGCAGGTCGAGCGTGATGCAGGCGGGGTCCTGGATGATGTGGAAATTTTGGGACCGCGCGGCAAAGCCGATGCGATCGATGAGCTTTGCCATGGCGACGCCCGCCTCGAGCTCCTGGCGCCGATTGAGACGAACCGAGTTGGTGATGCGGACAGGGAGGGAGAACTTGAGCATCCAGTCGGCATCGGCGGCGTAGACCGTGCGTACCGAAGAGGTCGCCGTAAAGGGTTGGCCGGCGGGACCGAGATGGCGCAGCCGCCCTTCCCCGAGCATGGCCTGAATCTCGGGATCGAGCAGCAGTGCTTCCGCCTGCAGCGGGTGCATTGGCAGCAGATGCTCGTCGTTCCCCAGCGCGATGGCCTCTGCGTCCGATCCCATCAATGACCGGACAATCTCGTGGGCCGTCATCGAACGGGCGGATGCGTGCCGCACGCAATCCGCATGGGCCGCAAAATAATGCAGTCTGAACTGCCCGCGCAGTTCCGGTGCGTAGGATTCCTGCTGCCAATAGGTCATGCCTTGCCGACTTTTCGGCGTCGGGTGCTGCCAGTGACCAAAGACGAGCGACTGCTCGGCTTCGATGAAATGGCCGCCTTCCGCCGGTTCGGGCGCCGCCTTGTCGATATAGAGGCTGGTCTGCTGATAGCTTTCGAGCACCCGCATCAGCAGTTCGAGTTCGAAGCCGCGCAAGTTGTCGGCGTGATTGTCATCAGCCTGGCGGTAGCATTCGTGAATGAGAATGTGCAGCGCGGAGATCAACTCGATCTGGCGCCAGGCCATATCCGAGATCCCCCGACCCCAGATCCGGCCAAAATGATGCGGGCCGCAAAGCGACGGCGAAACCACCTCGGCGCGCAGGATCATGTGCTGCCTTGGGAGCGACCATTCCACACAGTCGAAGCTGCCGCCGACGGTTCGATGCATGACCCGGGTGCCCGGGTTCACTTCGCGCAGATAGCAGTTGGCGAAGCTTTGAAAGGTGGCGATTTCTGCGACTTGCCTAGACGATTGCATCCTGTCGGTCCTCGGCACGCGACACGTACAGCCGCGCAATGGCGTTGGCATTCTCGGCCAACACATTGAATTTCTTTTCGAACGAGGTTTCAGTGCGCCGTGCTCAGCCGGTGGCCTGCCAGTGCAACGATCCCGGCTCCTCGCGGAATGCGAAGCGCCGAAGATGGCTTTCGATGACCGACTTTGTATCGGCGAGATTGGCCTCGTCGGGTGACCGGGCCCTGATACTCAGGCCGTCCGATGTTGCCTGGAGATAACCAGTCCCGCAGGAGAACCGCAGTTCGGCGCGATCGCCCGCCTGCTCGACGTCGATCTTGTGGGCGAAGTGCTTGCAGAGCTGCGTCAGGTATTTCTGACCGTCTTCCGTCGCAAAATGGGTGGTCGCTTCTTGCATCTGGAACTCCTGTTTCGGCTTTCGCTGCTCGGGCGGCCCTTGGGCGGCCGCCGTCGCGTCTTGAAGCGAGTGCCGCGTGGAGGATGCGGCGGTCGCGATCGCGGATCGTCGACCTAGAAGGTCGCTCTTGCGGTCAGGATGAAGGAACGGCCGGGCTCGTAGAGCGGCGTCACGTTCCCGAACTCCTGGCCGTAGGTCGCCCGGTCCGAATAGGTTTCGTCGAAGATGTTCTTGAGCTCGGCGCGCAGCGTCAGGTTGGGTCGTTGCGGCGGCACATATTCGACAAAGGCGTTGAAGACTTCGTAGCCCTGCAAGGGCTTGCTGCCGGCAGCGACATCATCATAGTCGAGTGCGATTTCCGCATCGGCGCCGAAGGTGACGCCCCAGTCGGCCAGTGTGTGAACCGCCTGCAGAGTGATGATCTGGCCGGCGGGTGCTGCGAGATAGGTGCCGAGATCGGAGTCGGCAGGCTTTCCATCGATTTCGACGTCGATATTTGCGTATTTCACCTTGAAGTAGCCATCGCCCCAATTGTAGCCGCCGCCGATTTCAAAGCCACGCGAGCGAACGTCATGGGCGGCGATGCCGAGATCTGCGCGGAAACGCGGCGCGCGCGCATCTTCGAGATCGGTCTGGAAGACACTGCCCTCGACGATGAAGCCGTTATGGTTGGCCTCCAATCCGAAGATGTAATTGTCCGCGGTTACCGGCTTCGGACCGCTGCCGTAGTCCCACTTCGGATTGATGATGAAGTTCTCGGCAAGCGGAATGCCAGCCCAGACATGCGAATAGCCGGCCTTGGCCGTCAGAAGATCCTCGATGAGATCATATTCGCCCGAGATGTTGCCGCTGAAGCCGGAATTTCTCCATTTCTCGCCGGTCGTTCCGGTGAAGTGCTGGTTGTCCCCTCTTGCGCCGAAGGAGAGCCGCGTCCTCTCCCAGGGCTCTAGCCTCGCCTGCGCGTAGATACCGACATTGCGCGCCTTCTCGGCACCGGGATCGTAGAGGTCCTCGAGCTCCGCCTTGTCGCTGTAGAAGTCGATGCCGGCGATCACATTGCCGATGTCGAAGGAGAACTTGTTCTCGAACTTGCCGTTGAAGCTATCCGACGTGCCGACGGCGTCGTAGCTGGCAGGAACACCCGGCCGCGGTTTCGGGAAGATCGGCAGATCGACCTCGGTCTTGCTGTAGGCGAGCAGAAGCTTCGGGTCCCACCACCCCTCCGGCGTGCTGTCGGTATAGGTGAAAACGGTGTTCTGCCGATCGAGCGTATAGTCGCGAATGCGTGGCTCCCACGGCTTGGGGTTCGAAATCGAACCCACGTTGGCACGGAACGGCCGTGGCGCGGCGTCATTGATCCGGTCGTGACTGATCTCGAAGCGGTCACCGCTGTCGAACTCATAGGCGAGCTTGCCGAGACCGCTCAGCAGATTGGTGCTGGTGCCTTCGACCTCATTGCCGTTGCCGGCGGTGAAATCGTTGCCCTTGCCGAAATTGAAATAGCCCAGGAATTCGAGCCCTTCCTGCATGCCGTAGGCCGAAAGGCCCGTGGTTACCGTATCGCTGTTGAAATTGTAGTTCGACGTGACGAAGCCGCCGAAACCGTCGCCATCCGACAGCTCGCGCGGGTCGATCGTTTCATAGGCAATCGCACCGGCGAGCGCCCCCGGGCCGGCATCGGCGGGCGCAACGCCGGCATCGACGTTGACGGCCTTCAGGAGGCCCGGATCGATGAGGTTCGTACCGTTGTGGTGGAAGACCTTGTTGTTCTGGCGGCCGCCGTCCATGGTCACGGCAAGGCTCGTTTCCTCGATCCCGTGGACATAGACCTTTTGCGACATCGGCAGCGAACTGCCGACGGCTATGCCCGGCTCGCCTGAAAAGACGTCGGCGATGTTGGCAGGGTTCTTCTGCTTCAGATCCTCGGACGAGATGACGATCTCGCCGGCGCCGAGCGGGCCGCTGCCAAGGGCGGAAATCGGGTCAAGGACCGTGGCACCGGAAGCATCCACGCCCTCGCTGCCGCCGGCCACAGTCGTCGCACCGATCAGGGCCGTTCCGCCCGATATCCTGTAGGAGATGCCGGTGCCCGACAGCAGCCGTGTAAGAGCCTGCTGCGGTTCCAGCGTCCCGTTGACGGCAGTCGAGCGGATGCCCTCGGACGTCGCGGCAGCCAAGGTCACCTGCAGGCCGGACTGCCGCCCAAAGGCATTCAGGGCACTCGCAAGCGGTTGCGACGGGATGTTGAACGTGCGGGCCGTGCTGCCGCGCGACGTCATCTCTTGGGCCGAGGCGACGGAAAGGGGCATGAAGGCAAGGGAGGAAAGCCCGACGATCGCCGTCGTTGTCAGCAGGCGCAGTCCTGCATGGCTATATCCTGCACTGAAGGAAGGATGTCCCTTGCGGCATTTCGGCGAACTCATTTTACCCCCGTGTCGATGATCCGCGCGCTGCCTCTCGGGCAGGCGCTTCGGACCAAAGACGACGGGCTCCGGATTTTTTTTCACCGGCCCGCGATTTTTCTTGAATTTTTGAGTCCAAATTAAAATCGCGTCAGAACGCGGCCATAGGGTGTTACCGCGCGCACCGTGCCGCCAAACGGCTGAACCAATGCCTGAAGGGCATGATCGGGATCCGTGAGATCGTAGACCCCCGTCACTCGTCGTGCCGCGAGCTCCGGTTGCGGAATGGAGATCCAGGCAGAATGGTAGCGTTGCAGCCGCGCGGCTGCGGCGGCGACGGTAACGTTGTTGACGAACATCTTGCCGCTGCGCCAGGCTCCGATCTCTTCGGTCGCAATCGTACTTCGGGTGACCGCGCCCGTCGCATGCACCACTGTCGCTGTTTCTCCCGGCGCGAGTTCGAAATTCTGCCTGTGGTCTTTCCCGCTGTACGAAACGGCCACCGCGCCATGCGCGAGCTCGACCGTCGTTTCCGTACTTGCGAGTTGCACATCGAAGGACGTGCCGAGAACCGACACTTCGACGCCGCCGGCGTCGACGACGAACGGACGCGACGGGTCGCGCGCGACATCGAAATAGGCTTCGCCCTTGAGGAGTCGGACGTGCCGGACCGTGGCAGAAATCTCGGTGGCGATGGCGCTGCCGCCTCCCATTTCGATGGTCGTGCCGTCCGCCAAGGTGATCGTCCTGCTCTCAGCGGTCTCGGTCACGTGGTCGGCCTGCCACCACACCAACAGCGAAGGGAGCGAGACGAACAGCACCAGGCAGGCGGCGAGCGCTATGGCCGCCGCACCGGCGGCCCAGGTTCTGGCCGCCCAGCGCTTCGGCTGGCGGGCAGTTGCGGCAGGTGAAACCAACGGCGCCGCGCCGCGCCAAAGATGTTCATGCACCGGCGGCACGTCTCCCAGCATTTGCCAGGTCTTCAGCGCCGTCTCCCAGGATCGGACATGGAGGGCCGATCGACCCAGCCAAGCCTGAAACGCGAGCTCCGTCTCCCGACAGTTCGGACGCGCCTTCAGTTCGAGGAACCAGTCCATGGCCTCTTGGAGCAACGCCTCCGGTATGTTGTTGTCCTTGGTCAAAGCTCTGCCTGCTGGTTATGTGTTCAACGAAACACTACGGCGCCGCGCGTCTTATCAGATGCTCAAAGGTCGCTGTAGCACTTTGACTTGCTGCATGTCTTCGTCCTTAAAACGAGGTCGATTCAAGGAGACATGCAGGAGCGGAATCATCCGGTCTGTCACAAAGACGAATTGCTTCGGATTTTTTTTCACGCGGACCAAAATCCTAGGAGGCATCGCCTGCCAGAGTGGTCGCCACCCGCATCATGGCGGTGCGCACATGGCGATGGGCGGTTGCGACCGAGATGTTCAGGTGGGCGGCGATCTCCTCCAGGGTGTATCCACCGAAGCGATGCATCTCAAGGGCAATACGAACCTCCATGGGAAGCGCGTCGAGGACGCCGGAAATGCGCCGGATCTCATCGGTCACCACAACGATATCTTCCGGCGTCGGCAGCTCGATCGGCATCGACCAGAACGGCGGCTCGCCCTGTTCCTCCCGCGCCTCGATCTTCCGGCGCTTGAGAAGATCCAGGCACAGGTTGCGGACGATCCTGTAGAGATAGGCAGGCGAGAGCCCCTGGGAACCATCGTCGGTGCTGGTCGGTGCAAAGCGGATGAACGCCTCCTGCACGATGTCTTCGGCCGTTTCACGCGAGCCGACGATGCGCGTCGCATAGGCGACCAAAGCGGTACGATTGGCGAAATAGACCTGATGGCGCGTTTCCATATCGACCAAGGCGTCTGATCCGAACAAAGCAACTTCGATTGGCGTCCAGCGTCGTTACTGCTTGCCGCTACGCGATCGGTGGACCGGATGACCAAACGAGCGCGAAGCCTCTTAGCACGCGGAAATAAACTTGTCTGTAATAGTCATGTTATTTTTCGAGGCAGCAACCGCGACGCGTTGCCGCCGAGCCTTTCCGTTCTTGGCGGGGCACCCGTATCCCGTTGCAGAAGCGGAACTTTTCTCCGAGAGGACCATTACCCAGCCGAGCGCGAACCGTGTCAACCGGACGCGGCAGGGATGGCGAACATGGCGGTTTTTCCGGTTTCTCGCCATGGCCAACGAAACGGCAGTCGAGCGCCCAACCTGCCCGGTTCGTCTCACCTTTGTATCGAGGTTCCGGCTGGCGACGATCGGTTTGTCGTCGTTGTGCGAATCGTTGCAGACCCGATCAGTCTTCGGGAACCTTGATCAGGGCCGTCTCGGCGGCACCGATCGGCCTGCCGTCCTGTGTGCGGATATCAAGCTTTACCGGCAACCCGGTTTCCTTTTCGACCAGCAGGGAATGCTCCTCGCCTGGCTGAAAGAGGTGTCGTTCGCCGAATTGCCGCAAAGCGACCATCACGGGAAACAGGTCCCGCCCCATCGGCGTCAACTGATACTCGACCCGGGCCTTCGTCCCGCCCACGGGAACCGTCTCGAGAATGCCGCGGTCGACGAGCGTACGCAGACGATCCGTCAGGATGTTCTTGGCAATGCCGAGGCTTTTGTGAAAATCGCTGAAGCGCCTCAGTCCGTCGAACGCATCGCGCACGATCAGCAGCGACCACCAGTCGCCGATCGCGTCCAGAGATCGCGCGCTCGGGCAGTAGTCCCCCTTGAGGCTTTTGCGCGCCACCATACGAACTCTCCTCTCCCGCGCCACGAGACTTTTGGTTGCATTATAAAACTAAACCGGTACCATTGGGTTTGTTTCATTATTAAACCGAAGCAAGGAAGAAGTCCAATGGATGGTAGAGCTGCTGCGGCGTCGAGCGACGCCGCAAACGATGCCGTGCGCCCAAATGCCGGTGCCGTGGTGTCACCGTTACCGCGCCCGATGATGACCCTTTTTGCCTTTGCCGCCGGCCTTGCGGTCGCCAACGCCTATTTTGCGCATCCCCTGCTGGATGTGATGACGGCCGACCTCGACCTTTCGCAGACAGGCGCCGGCTTGATCGTCGGGGCGACGCAAGTCGGCTACGCGCTCGGCCTGATCCTGCTTGTTCCGCTTGGCGACCTTTTCGATCGCCGCAGGGTGATCATCGCCCAATCGTTGCTCTCAACGGTGGCGCTCGGCTTCGTGGCCCTTTCAGCCAACACGGAAATGCTGATGGCCTCGATCGCGGCCGTCGGCATGCTTGCCGTCCTGACGCAGGCCCTGGTTGCCTATGCGGCCAGCCTGGCCCGGCCATCTGAACGTGGCCATGTGGTCGGTTTCGTCACCAGCGGCATCGTGATCGGCATCCTGTCCGCCCGCACAGTCGCAGGTCTCCTGACGGATCTCTTCGGCTGGCGGTCGGTCTATCTCGCATCGTGTGCCGTGACGCTTGTGATCGCCGTCTTACTGCATCGGCTCCTGCCGCACCAGAAGCGGGAAGCGAATGAGCTCAGCTACCCCCGCCTTGTCGGCTCCACCTTCAAGCTGATCTGGCAAGAGCCGGTGCTGCGCACCCGGGGCGTGATAGCCCTGCTGATTTTCGCGAACGTGACGACGCTGCTGACGCCGCTTGTTCTGCCGCTGAGTGCGCCGCCCTTCTCCATGTCGCATACGAAGGTCGGTCTTTTCGGCTTGGCAGGCATCGCCGGGGCACTGGCTGCTTCTCGCGCTGGCCGCTGGGCCGACCTAGGACTGGGCCAGACGACGACGGGCATTGCACTCGCGCTCATGCTCATTGCGTGGCTGCCGATCTCATTGCTGGACCAGTCCATTCTGTGGCTGATCGCTGGTGTCCTCGTTCTCGACTTCGGGCTCCAGGCGGTCCACGTCACGAACCAGGCCTTGATCTACCGGGTCCGCCCGGAAGCGCAGAACCGGCTGACGGCCGCCTATATGCTGTTCTATTCGCTCGGCAGCGCAATCGGATCCTCCCTGTCCACCGTCGCCTACGCACATGCGGGATGGAGCGGCGTTTGTCTGATGGGCACGGTGATCAGCCTTGCCTCGCTGCTCTTCTGGCTGGCGACCCGACCTTCGAGATCGAAGCATACGGAGGAAGGGGCGGCGTTGAACGGTTGAGTGGCGGCGCCGACCGCGACGACCGGCCGAGACCGCCGTCGTCAAAGCGGAGTTGTCCCAGATAACGAGAAAGCCCCGCACCATGGCGGGGCCGCCTCCGCGGGAGCGGCAGGCCGCCTCGACGTTTATGCGGCCGGGTCGAAGTCGGTCGAGAGGGACACGGCACGCCATTGGGCCAGAAGCTCGGCGTCCGATTCGTGTTTGGCCTCGATCGCCGCCACCGTGTCGCTACCGAGCGGCAACCGCACCGGCGGATTTTCCGCGTCGACGAACGAGATCAGCACCTCTGCCAGCTTGTCGGGGTTGCCCGGCTGGTTATGGCTGATGTCCTTCGCCTTGCTGCGAACGACAGCGGCCGTCTCCGCGTAATCGTCGATTTCGATCGGGCTGACGCTGAGTGAGGTCGAGTCGAGGAAGTCGGTGCGGAAGTAGCCGGGCTCGATCGCCGTGGCATGAATCCCAAGCGGGGCAAGCTCTGCCGCAAGTGCCTCGGTCAAGCCTTCGACCGCAAACTTCGTCGAGCAATAGACGCCAAAGCCGGGCCCGCTGCGATATCCGCCGATCGACGAGAAGTTCAGGATGCGCCCCGAATGCTGGCGGCGCATATGCGGCAACACGGCACGGGTGACGGCCAGCAAGCCGAAGACATTGGTGCGGTAGAGGGCCTCGATCTCGGCACCGCTTGCCTCTTCGACTGCACCGAGCAGTCCGTAGCCGGCATTGTTGACCAGAATATCGATCCGGCCAAAGCGTGCGATCGCCTGCCCCACGGCCTGATGCGCCTGAGCCTCATCGGTAACATCGAGCGCCACGGCGAGAAGATTGGGCTGCGCGCCGAAACGCTCGACGATCGCCTTCGGATTGCGCGCCGTCGCGACGACCTGATCGCCCTTGGCGAGCGCCTTTTCAACGATGAGGGCACCAAATCCGCGGGATGCACCGGTAACGAACCAAGTATGCATGTGAACCTCCTGTTGTTTCGCCGCTCCATCGTCGGCGGCTGAGAAGGTTTTACCCCGTCGCATTTGCTGAGATAATCGACTGGAATCTCTTTTAGCTAATGAGTAGCTTTCAACAATGAGAACCGTATCGCCTTCCGATCTGTCTTGCTTCCTGGCGCTGGCCCGGCACCGAAGCTTCCGCCGCGCCGCCGACGAAATGGGCTGCACGCCATCGGCACTCAGCCATGCCCTGAAGGCACTTGAGGAACGGCTCGATCTTCGTCTCTTCAACCGGACGACCCGCAGCGTCGCGCTGACGGAAGCAGGCGAACTTCTGCTCGCCCGGGTCGCCCCCGCCTTCCGCGACATCGAGGATGCGCTTGATGATCTCAACAACTTCCGGGGCACACCTATCGGGCGGTTGAAACTCAATACGGCGCGGGTCTCGGCAAAGTTGGTGCTCCTGCCTCTGGTCGCGCGTTTTCTGAAGGTTCATCCGAAGATCAGTATCGAGATTGTCGTCGACAACGACCTCGTGGACATGGTGTCGGAGGGCTTCGATGCCGGCGTTCGTTTCGGCGAAGTGATCGCGCAGGACATGATCGCCGTGCCGATCGGGCCGCGCCAGCGCACCGCGATCGTGGCAACGCCTTCCTTCTTCGAGCGCTTTGCCAAGCCAACTGCTCCCGATCACCTGAAGGAACTACCCTGTGTCGGACTGCGCTTCGGCAGCGGCCGGCTTTATGCATGGGAGTTCGAGCGCGGCGGCGTGGAACTTCAGGTCGAGGTGAACGGCCCTCTGATCGTCGACGACCAGGACATGATGGTGGACGCCGCGCTTGCGGGCGCCGGCGTAGCCTTCACCTTCGAGGATCAGGTGCGATTGCTCGTCGAAGAAGGCAAACTGGTTCGAGTGCTCGAGGATTGGTGTCCCTATTACGGCGGCTTCTATCTGTATTACCCCAGCCGGCGGCAAATGCCGGCGGCGCTGCGCGCCTTCGTCGATTTCGTCAAAACCGCGGGCCCCAAAACTCAGCGCTAAGCCGCTTCATGCGACCGATCGCGCCGCGGTCGGTCCTGATACCGTCTCCGGCCAGGCAAAGCCGCCCGATGCAAGATCCCCTGGCTTACGCCCTGTTTTCCGTGGCGGAAGTGGCCTCCGCAACGGCCAGCGCGGCCATGGCAAGGGCCGCTTCGCGCGTTGCGGCGGCCGCGATGAAGCGGCCATTGTGACAGAAGCTCGCGCCTGCGACCCCACAGACCGCCTCCAATTCGCCGTTGGTCAGACCGGCCCAGGCTGCCGGCAGGTCTGCGCGAAGCTCGAAGCCCTCATCGGCCTTGCGGATGCCCGTCAGGCACCAGTCTTTTTCGCGCGGATGAACGACGAACAGCAGGTGATCGGCGCCGGATTTCACGACGGCCGGACGAAAGGGCATGCCCATCGGCAGTTCGAGAATTCGACCGTCGCCGGCCTGGGCGATTTGCTGAAGGACGAGCGTCTCGGCCCTGAGCTTGGCAGCGCGCTGCGCTACGCCGGCCTCTACGAGCGTACGGGCAATCGCCAAGGCAGCCTGAAAGCCGCGATCATCAGCCTCCTGGCCGGCTTCGTCGAAAACGGGTTTCAAGGTTTCGAGCAGCGCCGGCAACGTGAGCCCGGCCAGCGGTCCGGCAACGGACGGATCGAGCGCGCCATTGTCCATCAGGTCGACCGGAAGCACGAAGCGGGCGTCGAAGGCGGCATGGACCGCCTCGATATGGTCTTCAGGAACGCCTGACGCGGCCAGATAGTCGCGGCCATAGTGCTTCCAGATCAGTCCGAACGAACTGTAGGGCTGGCCGTCCGCTCTCAGCGGCGCGCCGCGCTGATGATGATCGAAGATACCGGCGGCGGCGTCATACTGGCCGCCCACATCGTAGACGATGCGGTCTGCACCGGGCCTGATCCATTCCGCAGCCCGACTGCGGACGAGACGCGCCTCTGGGAAAAGCCGCGTGAGGATGACGGTGGACAACAGCTCGTCGGCATGGAAGCCACCGGAATGGGTAACGAGAAACTCTGGGATCATCCCGATTGGCCTTGTGGTTCGTTGAAGAGGGCGCGCCCCACATAGCCATTGCTTGCTGCCACCTCAACCCACCATCTTCTTCGCGGCGTGGGGGATCTCGCATCCGGACTGGTTCGAGCGCACGACGACGAACCGCATCTGTGTTTTACGACACCCCCATCTCCAATCCACCAGGCTTTCCTCGGATATCGACTTCGAATGACGTAAGAGCCTTTCACGGACAGGATGTCAGCCGGTTCAAGTCACTGCGGCGAGATGGTAGTTGTTCGCGCGGCAGCGATCAGACGCCGGGGACTGGATATGCCGCCAACGCTTTGACAACATAGGCGTTCAAGGCAGGGTTGCGATTCGATGACGATTTTCTTTAAGGCAGCAATTTCCGACGACGTGGCATTCGGGATGATCGAGCGGTGTTTTTCCGATCCGGATGATTATGACGGCTATCTCGATATCTTTGGCGATCACACCGAGCGGACCGTTTCATGGAGCAAGGGACGGTCGGTAGACGAGTTCAAGGCAGAGATAACGGAAGCGTTGCGGTCCGCTTGGGAAAGCGCACGTTTCTGGCAGGTATACGAACGGCGCGAAGACCGGGACGATGCCGGCACCAACGAAATTCGGCGCGCTGCCATCAACCTGACACGCACCTATGGCGGCGTGATCGTCATCACGCTGAGCCTGCTTGGCAGGCGTAGCAGCACGAACGATCTCGAACTGGTGTTCGTCTGCTTCCAGGAAGATGCCCAGCGCCGGAATTTTCGCGTGCGCTACGACGGCAAGTTCATTCCCGTCTGACGCCTCCCGCAGCATGGAAAGCAGCGCCCACGTCGCTCGCTCCCTGAGCTACGGATGCTGCGGATGGCGCGGATCGTCATGCGGCTTCAAGAGAAATCGGCGCGCCACGTCGAGATAGCCGCGATAGACGAGGCCACCATTGATCGTCAGCAGCGCAACTCTGTGCCGGCGATAAAGGCCCGGGATCTGATACCAGGGAACGCCCGGTCGTTGGTGGTGCAGCACATGCAGGTTGTTGTAGAGAAACAGGAGACCGAAGAGCGGCGTGCCTTCGACGATCGCCGTCCGCTCGTCATGATGACCGGCGTAACGATGTTCCGCATAGGAGCGAAGCCTCGTCAGCGCAGCTCCGACATAGACGAAGCCGAAAAGATAGAGCCAGAGCGGCAGGCCGCAAACACCGACAATCCAGACGAGCACGACGGCAACGCCGGCCGCGTGCGCGCGCCAGATCCTTGTCCGCGCGCAGCCACCCCGCGCGATCAGGACCGCCTCCTGCGCGAGGAAGCTCAGGATCATGACCAGCGGGCCAAGCGTCAGCCGGCCGAGCAAGGTCGTGTTCCACTCGGCAAGTTTCCGTCCCGCCTTGCCCATACCTTCCCAGGCCGTCCGGGTGAAAAAGGAGGACTCCGGATCCTCTATCGGATCCGTCAGATGTTCGTCGCGATGGTGGACGAGGTGCCCTTCGCGATAGATCGCATAGGGCAGCCAAAGGGACAGCGGCGGCCATCCGATCGCATCGTTGACGCGCTGATTGCGCGTCGGATGCCCGTGAATGACCTCGTGCTGCAGCGATCCGTGCCAGGCAATGAGCCAGCCGCCAAGGCCAATCACGACGGCAATAGGAAGCGATTGCCAGAACCAGGTCAGAGCGAGAAAGCCACCATAGATGACGAGCGCCAGGGCAACGGTCTGCCATTCGACGCGGGCGATTGCAGATAGGCTCGATTGTGGGGGCAGCGCGTCAGTCGACATCGGGTCTCCGGCCGGAAAAAGCGATCGATTTCAATCGCCAATATAAAAAGCCGACCAATGGGAAGGCGCCGCATGGCTTTGCGGCGAAGCCACGCAAACGGGAAAAGTGCCTGCGCCAAACGCACAGCAACAAAATATTTATTCTATGTAATTTATAATCTATTCCGCCCGTCTCGCTTATGTTCGCGACCGGTCGGGATGAATCGCGGTTGATGAACCGTCAGGCGATCGTCGGGTACCCCCGGCCGGCAGCATCGCGGTCAAGCGCAGCCAAAGCCTCGTAGTCGCCATCTCCCAGCAGGCTGATGCCGCGCAGCGAAAGCGTGTTGCAGATCTCGGCAAGTGCCGGATCGGCGATGGTTTCCGCAAGCACGCGGCGCAGCAGCACGAGATCCCTTGCCGGCGTCGATGCGGCGGTGATGAACGGCAATCCCGGACCTTTTTTCGTTTCCGCCAGGATGCGCACGCCGGCGACGCGATCCGGGTCGAAACGCAAGGTATTGCCGAAGGTCACGCAGTCGATCGCGGCGATATCCGCGATACCGCTCGAAACCGCGTCGATGCTCGCAACATGGCCACCGGTCTCCAGCACCGACGAGAAGAACCGGCCGTCGACCGCATGGGGCGCCACAAAGGCGCGAAAGAGGTTGTAGCCGGAATTGCTGCCAGGATCGTTGATCGCCGCGCGGGCACCCCGAAGCTCCTCGATCGAGCGCGCAGAGGATTCGGCATTGACGATGATGAAACTGCATTTGAGCGGGCCATCGCAGCCCGGCAGTCCGTAGACCGGTGTCGCCACCAGTTGCACCCGGCCGCGCAGCCGCTGGACATAGGGATAACCGCAGGTCTGGCCGAACAACAGGTCAGGACGAAGCCAGGCGTCGTCATAACGCATGTCCTCCTGCAGTGCCGCGGGCGCATCGAGCCCCACGGCACGAAGGCGATCCGCCAGCGCCTCCCAGAACAGCCGCGTCGCGTCTTTCAGCGGCGCCGGGCTGACATACATGGCAAGACTTGCGATGGGCATGAGCGACCTCGGGGCGACATCGTGAATGCGATTAGAAATCCTATGCATTGCATAGACTTAATTCTCAATCGAATTCTATGCGACCCCGAGGCCCGCCTCGAGGATAGGGGATTCCCGCACGCGCTTGTCTACGCCGACTGGGTGCCCGCACGGCCCTTTTAGGATCCCGTCACGCCCCTTACTCGGCCGCCTGAACCCTGTCCCTCGGCTTGCTCAGATAAGGTAGCGCGAAGAGATAGAGGCCCGTCGGCAGAAGCACGGCCAGCGGCGGCAGAGGCAGGTAGTAGACCCATTCGGGAAGCACCACCAAAACCATGCCGGCAAAGATCGCGGCAACGGCCAGGGAGAACAGCAGCGACGTCCATCGATGGATTGTCCGGATGAGAGAGGTCATTCTGGCACCTTGATTGTGAGAAGCGGTTCTGAAGCCAAGGGATGATCAGTCGAGTTTCGCGACGACCTCGGCCAGCTGGGTGATGAAGCGCGGCCATCCGACGGTGGCGCCCTGGAAATAAGCCTTCTGGTCCGCCCTGAAGCCGCGCTGCTCCATGCGCAGGTTCGTGCCACCATCGGCGGCTGCAAGGGTCCACGTAACGACGCTGGTGAGATCCTTGGTATCCCAGCGATAGGCGAGCTCGCGGTTCGTCTCGATCGTCTGAACCTCGCAATCGACCTGCCCCCAATCGGCGGAGAGGGTAAAGCGACGGCCGACCTCAGGGATGAAATCGTTCCGCATCAGCCATTCGGCGATCAGATGCGGTTGTGTCAGCGCGCGCCAGATCTTCTCTGGCGGATAGGGAAAATTGCGTTCGACCACGACAGCGCGGGTAGTTTCGGTTGTTTCGATCATTGGTCCATTCTCTTCAGTAGATCATCGAGATCGTCGAAGCGGTCCTGCCAGAAGCCGGCCATCTCCGTCGTCCAGTCAACCAGGGTCCCAAGCGCTTCGCGTCGGGCACTGTAATAGGTGTAGCGGCCTTCATGCCGGTCGTGCACGAGCCCTGCAGCTTTGAGGATCTTCAGATGTTTGGACACGACCGGCTGCGAAACGCCGGCATCGGCCAGCAAGCCGACGACGGTCGTATCCCCCTGGCGGCAGAGACGCTCGAAGAGCCCACGACGTGTGGGATCTGCGAGCGCCCGAAATACCGCGTCCTGCAACTGCGACATGTCTCATACCCAATTGGCTATGAATGACGTATACCCAATTGGCTATACGTTTGTCAAATGGGTTGCGGCGAAACTTGCTTGCAGGTCTCGTCCGTCTTCGCATCCAAGGCAGTTAGAGAGGAAGGTGAGCTAATCGGAGATTACCATTTCCTGCTGAGTTTGAACGTGACGGTCCGGGCGTCGCCGTAACCGCAGACGAGCACGCCGCTGCAACCGCTCACATACTCCTTGTCGAACAGGTTGGTGACCTCCTTGTCGAACAGGTTGGTGACGTTCAGAGCGGCATCTTTAATGCGCAACGGAAGCCCTGATTGGGGGCGCATTAGCGAACCCCGTCGAAGGTGAATCAGGCCTGCATCGGTTGGAACGAACCCGCAAGTTTCAAAATGGAAGCCACGAAGATGTGCCTCGAAGTCGACATGCAGCCATTCGCCCGATGACTTTGCATTTGCCACCGTCTCTTCGACGAGCCGACGTGCATAGCCCTTTCGCCATCAAGGCGTGGCCACCATGTCGAACAGAAAGGCGTGCTGCCGTCCCAGGCAACATTGACGAAACCGCCAAGCTTTCCCGAGAGAAGCAGGCAAACCCAGCCGAGACTGACGATGTTCACCTGCGTCTACCAATCGTCCTCGGCAACCCTGTGTTCGAAACATTTGGCTTATCGCCATTCTTGAAGTCGCCGCGCCATACCAGGCGCGGGTCGTCAGCGCTCATTTCCGTCTCTTCCATCGGGAGGCGGGATCACTTGTCTTCCGTCCGATATGGCATGTTCGGCAATGATCGACAGCCTGAGCTTTGCGAACTCGTCCAGCAAAGCGCTCTCCGCCTTGTCGAACGCCTGCACCAGGGCGGCATTCGCTGCCCGCTCTACCGGACAGGCGGGGTGATCTTCCGAAATGCCGGCGGCCAGGACCTCGCCTTCATCCAGCGCCTTTTGAATATCAAGGACTGTCAGGTCGTCCAGCGACCGCAACAGAACCCATCCGCCGCCTCGTCCCCCTTCGGAATCCACCACGCCCTTGCGCTTCAAGGCCGCCATCGTGCGGCGCACGACCACCGGATTGGTGTTCAACATTTTCGCGATGGTTTCCGAAGTCTCGCGCCCGCCCAGAAGCCCCATATGGATGAGCACGTGGATCATCCGCGCCAGCCGGCTATCTCTTTTCATGTGTCACCCCTAAAGCGTAACTATGATTGTTACGCAATCTTGACCTCACCCGATTCTGTAACTTATAAACTTACGGAATCAAGGACCCAGGGATGCGAAGACGGACGATATTGGCCGCTCTGCTGGCAGCAGCGTGGCCGGCAAGGAGCGCTGGGATCGCCATCCGAGGCACTACATCAAGAGCGGAAGGACTGCAAATGCCTGCTCGTACCATCGAGACGCGAACGATCCGGATGAATGTCGTCGAACAGGGAGAAGGGCCGCTCGTCCTCTTCTGCCACGGCTTTCCGGAAACGGCCCGCGCCTGGCGTCATCAATTGGCGGCACTGGGCAAAGCCGGCTTTCGTGCGGTGGCACCGGATATGCGCGGATATGGGCATACGGAATGCCCCGCAGCGATCGATGAATACACCCTGTTTCATCTCGTCGGGGACATGGTCGCGCTCTTGGACGCGCTCGGCGAAGAGACTGCCCTCATCGTCGGCAACGACTGGGGTGCCACGGTCGCGTGGCATGCCGCGCAAATGCGGCCGGATCGCTTCCGTGGCGTGGTCGCGATCAGTGTGCCGATGATGGCTCCTCCGCCCGTGCCCCCGACCCGGATCTTCCCGCAGACCGATAAGGCACAGCTCTACGCGCTCTACTTCCAGGAACCCGGTATCGCCGAGGTGGAGCTGGAGCGGGACATTCGGCAGACGCTAAGGAAAATTCTCTTTGCAGCCTCCGGAGACGCCGGCCCGCGGCAAGCCGGGGATCAGACGCCAAATCCGTTCGGGATGGTTTCCCGGCGCGACGGACTGCTGGCGACTCTTCCTGATCCGCATAACATGCCGGACTGGCTGACGGCCGCCGACCTCGAGGCCTATGCGCAGGCGTTCGCCCACTCCGGCTTTCGCGGCGGCCTGAACTACTACCGCAACCTGGATCGCAACCGGCAACTGCAAGCGTCGCTCGCCGGCATGAAAGTCGATGTACCCGCCCTGTTCATGGTCGGCGAGCGGGACACCGGGCTCAGCATCCCAGGGATGCAGGACATCATCGACGCAATGCCCCGCCTCGTTCCCCAACTCCTGCACCAGGTCGTCGTGCCCGGCAGCGGACATTGGCTGCCGCAGGAACGTCCGGACCTCGTGAGCGACGCCATCATCGATTTCGCGCGGCATATCTGACGGTCGGTGGGTTGCGCGCCGCGCTCGTCGGCGCATAACCTCATCGGATCAAAGCGCGCCCGTCAACCGCAACACGTCCTCAAGCGGAACGAGTCCTTTCATCGAACCGTTACCGGCAGCCGGCTCTCCATCCTCGATCGCCAGCGCGAAGCGGAAGGCGGGATCGGCCTCGAGGCGTTTGCGCAGCGCGTGGATGCGGGGGTAGTTCCGCTCATAGTCCTGCGGATCGATCGCTTCGTGAAAATCCACCCAGCGCGCGACGCCAACGAACACCGCATCGGCGAGCGTCGGCCGGTCGCCCAACAGATAGTCGCTGGCGCCCATCATCGCCTCGAGCTGCGCATGCCGCTTGGCGACAAATTCGCGACCGGCGGCGCGGAGCGTTTGGCGATAATCCTCCGTGGCCTCCTCCGCCTCTAGCGCCACCCACAGGGGGAAGAAGGCGCTGGTGAAGCCGGTGTTGAGGAAGGCGATGAACTGATGCATCCGGTCAGCTTCGTACGTTCCGGGCGCGAAGCTGATGCGGCGCTCTCGGTCCCGCCCCTCCAGCCACAACGCGATCGCCATCGTTTCGGTGAGGACACGGCCTTCCTCGCTGACCAGTACGGGGGTTTCGACCCGGCCGTTCAGCCGCCGATAGGCCTCGGTGCGCATTTCCCCGAGCATGTCGACGCGGGTGAGGCGGTAGGGTTGGCCGAGCCATTCGAACGCAGTGACGAGTCCTGCGGAACTGCCAAGCGGAAAGCCCGCGGTGAAGATCGGTTCAGAGATAGAGTGCATGTCGGTTTCTCCATGGTTGGTGCCATGGATGTAACTGTGTGGACGCTGTCTCTGCAGATGGTCTGACTTGGACTTATCGTCTACATGTGTAGACGCTGACTGTCGCGAGTGAGACCGCCGCCCAACCAGGGATCGCGACCCGGCTTTCCAACGGATGACGCTCCGATCGAATGCGCGTGCAAAAATGCAAGGCGATGGAAGCTGTCATCATGCGCGCTCGGCAGAACGCTCTAACACTTTTGGGCTGGAGAAAACCGGGAGGCTACCTATTTCGTAGGAGACCCCATGGAGAGGACCGCAGGTCTTCAACGCGAAAGGAACAAAGCTCATGGCAAAGAACACGATCTGCCTCTGGTACGACAAGGATGCCGAAGCGGCCGCGCGCTTCTACGCCGAAGTCTTTCCGGACAGTCGCGTGACGGCGGTGCACCGGGCGCCCAGCGACTATCCGTCCGGCAAGGAGGGCGACGTGTTGACGGTCGAGTTCACCGTTGCCGGTGTCGCCTGTCTCGGCCTCAACGGGGGACCGATGTTCAAGCACAACGAGGCCTTTTCGTTCCAGATCGCCACCGACGATCAGGAAGAGACCGACCGCTACTGGAACGCCATCGTCAACAATGGCGGCGAGGAGAGCGCCTGCGGCTGGTGCAAGGACAAATGGGGGATCTCCTGGCAGATCACGCCCCGCGTCCTGACGGAAGCGCTGGCCGCCGGCGGCGGCGAGGCGAAGCGCGCTTTCGAGGCCATGATGGACATGCGGAAAATCGATGTGGCCGCAATCGAAGCGGCAAGGCGCGGCTGAGGCTCCGCCCAACGGACGATCCTGCCAACGGCGTTCTTGGCCGACCAGAGCGGAGGCGCGCACGTCGAAAAAGCCGCGCGTCTACGAGACTCGCATGCTAGTGCGTGCGCACGAAGTGAAACCGTATTTCTGGAAGGCGCCGAAAGGACGGTATAGAACTGCGCGAAGCAGCTGGCCGACATCGGATGCTTTGTGACGTTGCTTGCCCGTTGGATGTGCCTTTTAAACGACAAGGACAGATTTCATGACCGAAAAATCTCCCGCTGACAATTTCCCTGCGGGCTACCAAGTTCCCAAGGTCTGGACCTGGGACAAAAGCAACGGCGGCGCGTTTGCCAGCATCAACCGCCCGATCTCCGGGCCGACCCACGACAAGGACCTGCCGGTTGGCAAGCACCCGCTGCAGCTCTATTCGCTCGCGACTCCGAATGGCGTGAAAGTCACGATCATGCTCGAAGAGCTTCTGGCCGCGGGCCATTCGGGCGCCGAATATGATGCCTGGCCGATCCGTATCGGCGATGGCGAACAGTTCGGATCCGGATTTGTCGACGTCAACCCCAACTCGAAGATCCCGGCGCTCTTGGACCGTAAGCCGAAAGGCGGCGGCGAACCGGTCCGCGTCTTCGAGTCAGCCTCCATCCTCACGTATCTCGCCGAAAAATTCGGTGCCTTCCTGCCGAGCGAGCTTCGTGCCCGCACCGAGACCTTCAACTGGCTGTTCTGGCAGATGGGCTCGGCCCCCTTCCTCGGCGGCGGCTTCGGTCATTTCTACGCCTATGCGCCGATGCACATCAAATACGCCATCGATCGCTATGCGATGGAGGTGAAGCGCCAGCTCGACGTGCTCGACCGTCATCTCGCCGATCATCGGTTCCTGGCGGGCCCCGAATACACCATCGCCGACATGGCCACCTGGCCCTGGTACGGCAACCTCGCGCTTGGCCAGGCCTATGGCGACGCCGGCACCTTCCTCGAGGTCCAGAGCTACGAGCACGTCCAGCGCTGGACGGCCGAAATTGCCGCGCGCCCGGCGGTCAAGCGCGGTCGCATGGTCAACCGGTTGAGCGGCGATCCGTCGGAACAACTGCACGAGCGCCACGACGCCTCCGACTTCGAGACGAAGACGCAGGACAAGATCGCTCAGGCCGAGACGGCCTGAGGAGGATCAGATGGCAAACCTGCCCGACATGACCAAACACCGGGGCTTTCCGTCCGGCATGCCGGGCACCGGCATCCAGTTCACCATTCGCCGGGCCAATCCGCGCGGGGTGACGCCGCTCAAGGCGATACCGCGTCGCGGCCGCCCGGGCACGGCGGAACACCGCATCGACGCCGCCTTCCTGCATGCTCTTTGGCATTACTTCGGCGCGGAACCCTTCGAGCGCGGCAATCTCGACGCCGCCCGCCTCTGCCTTCTGTTCGGCCGCGAGGTCGTGGCCGCGGACAAGGACTTCGACCCGCTATCCTACGAATCCCTGCTCGTCATCGACGAAAGGGTCGCCCGCCAGAGCTTCCCGGAATCGTTCGAAGACGTATTCGAGGTATGACCGCCGCGATTGGACCTTCAAGCATCTGATCGCCGAGGCCCAATCGGCTTTTTCCGCCGCCTTCGCGTAGACGCGCTCCATCCCCAAGGCGCTGACGAGAGCGGCTTTCGGCTCTCCAGCAGCGTTGACGCGGTGATCGGACCGGCTGAGAAATTCCTACCCCGGTCGATGGGTCGTCGCAGGAAATTCGTTCTCATATAATCCATAAAACATATAGACTATATGTATGTTGAGATCAATTTCTCCCCCATGATGCTGAAGCAAGGTCGCGCGGCGCTGACCACCGGCCGACGGAGGCGCGCGCCGACCGCCAGAACTCAGATCTCGACGGAGGATCCCATGTCCAGTTCCATTTTCGACCAGGCTTACCGCCGCCGCAGCGTGCTGAAATCGCTTGCCGCCGCCGGGACCCTTCCTTTCACCGCACCGCTTGTTGCCTCGACGGTGCTTGCATCCGGCAACAAGTACGCCGGGCGCACGATCAATCTCCTGATCATCCAGCCGCATGTCGTCACCGGCAGGAAAATCGCCGAGGATTTCGAGAGATTGACCGGCGCCAAGGTCAACGTCACGGCGGTCCCTTATGATCAGGTCAGCGTCAAGGCGACACTGGACGTGCAATCGGGCGCGAACCAGTTCGACGTCATCGACTATTTCTATACCTACAAGGGCCAGCTCGCCGAGGACGGCGTGATCGAGGATGTAACGGACCTGATCGAACGCGACAAGGCGGAGATCCAGCCGGACGATTTCATCCAGACCATCTACGACCAGTACACGCTGCATGATGGCCGCCGCTACGGACTGCCCTATGACGGCGACAGCCATCTGCTGTTCTACAATCGCGAGATCTTCGACCGCTACGGCCTGAAGGCGCCTTCCACCTGGGACGAATACAATGAAAACGCCAAGGTGATCACCGAGGCCGAAGCGAAGAACGGCATCTACGGCGCGGCCGTTCTGGGCGCCAAGATCCCGGTCATCATCCTCTCGACCTATGCCAACCGCCTGACCGGCTTCGGCGGCAACTTCCTGAAGCCAGACGGCACCTCTGCGCTTGACAGCACCGAGGCCGTCGAGGCGTTGAAGTCGCTGCTCGCCTCGGCACCCCATGCGCTGCCGACCCCGCTCGAAACCCGCTTCGAAGAGGGGCTGCCCGCCTTCCTCAACGGCAAGGCGGCGCAGATCGATTTCTGGACCGACCTTGGCGGCTATGCCCAGGATCCCAAGGGCTCGAAGATCGTCGACAAGTGGGGCGTTGCTCGCATTCCCACCGGCGGCAGCAACAGGACGCCGCGGCTCGCCTTCAACGCCGGATTCGGCTTTGCAATCACGAGCGGATCCAAGAACAAGGATGTCGCCTGGGACCTGGTCAAGCTCGCCACAGGCAAGGACTATCACGAGCAGCTCCTGGCGCTGACCGGCTCCGGCATCGATCCGGATCGCCAGTCGGGCCTGAAGTCGGAAAAGTTCAAGGCCTTCCAACCGCTCGTGCAGCCGTTGCTGGATGACGGCGCCTTGGAAAACAGCCTGGCCTGGCCGACGGCGGTTTATGCGCCGAAGCTCGAAAACGCGCTGACCGACGAGCTGGCGCTGGCGCTCGCCGGCACCAAGAGCGCAGAACAGGCGATCGCCGATGCCCACCAGGCCTGGACCGAGATCATCGAGACCAACGGCTGATTGCTCGCTGGGGGCGCTCGCTTCCTCCCGGCAGCGCCCCTCTTCTCTTTAGAGGTGAAAGACCATGACCACGCAAACCTTGCCGAAGCGCAGGCTCGGCCGCAGCGAATTCGAAATCACGCCTGGTGACATCGAGGACATGCTGGTCGCCACACGGGCCGGCAGCAGGTCGACACGGCCTGCTCTGGCAGAGGCCGCATGACCGTCTTCACTCTCGACGCCCTTGGCCCGGACGCGAACCGAAAGACCTGGCGCCGGGGCACCCTGTCGGCACGCTTCGGCCGTGCGTTATGGATCGTCCCCGTCGTGCTCGCGCTGGCCGTCACGACGTTCTACCCGACCGTCTTCCTGCTGGGTCTCGCCTTCAGCAAGAGCACCCTTGGAAAGCCGTTTCGCGGCTTCGTCGGCATCAAGCATTTCGCAACGGTGCTGCAGGATCCGGTGTTCCTTTCGGCGATCGGCAGAAGCGTCGCCTATGCGTTTTCGACGTCGCTGCTGCAGCTCGCATTCGGTTTCCTGATCGCGCTGCTTTTCACGTCGCTGCTGAAAGGCGGCCGATTCCTGACGAGCCTCGTGCTCTTGCCTCTGATGACGCCGCCCGTCATGGTCGGCATCGCCTGGAAGCTGATCTTCGCGCCGGCGGGCGGTCTGCTGAACGGCACATTGATCAACGCCGGCATGATCTCCCAGCCGATCTGGTTCCTCGGCCACCCGCTGTTCGCCTGGCTGGCGATCGCTGTGGCCGACCTCTGGCAATGGACGCCCTTCATCGTCATCCTCTGCTTCGCGGCGCTTTCGACGATCCCGGAAGGCGTCCGGGAGGCGGCACTCGTCGATGGCGCGAATGGCTGGCAGCGCTTCTGGCACATCACGCTGCCGCTCGTCGCCGCACCTCTCTCGTCGATCTATCTCTTGAAGCTGATCCTCTCGTTGAAGCTGTTCGACCTCGTCTATATCCTCACCTTCGGCGGGCCGGGTTTTGCAACGACATCGGCGGGATTTTCCATCTACAGGCGGGCGATCGAGCAGTTCGATGTCGGGCGGGCGGCAGCCGAGACGATAATCTACGCGCTGGTAATCGGACTGGCGACGCTGCCGGTCGTCCGTCTCCATCAGCATTTCGAAAGGCGCGAATTATGAGGCTCGTCCCACGCCATCTCTGGCTCAGCCTGGCAACGGCACCGATCGTCGGCTTCTTCGCCCTGCCCTTCCTCTATCTCCTCGCCGTCTCCCTGAAAACGAAGGACGACGTGCTCAACGGCCACTTCTGGCCGACTGCGCCGACGCTTGCCAATTGGCCGGCGGCCTTCGAAGCGGCCAACATCCTCGGCTTCATAGTGAATTCCGTGATCGTATCGCTCCTTGCCGGATCGCTCACCATCGCGCTCACGTTGCCTTCGGCCTACGCGATGCTGCGGCTGAAGATCGGCGGGCGATGGCTTTCGGACGTAACGCTCTCAAGCTACATGGCGCCACCGATCGTGGCACTCATCCCGCTGTTTTTCCTGCTGAAGGCGAGCGGTCTCCTCGACACGCGCACCGGTCTGGTTCTCATCTATGGTTTCGCCAACGTACCCGTCGCCTTCTGGCTGCTGACGCCATTCCTGCGCCGGATGCCGATCGAGATCGAGCAAGCCGCGGCCATCGACGGAGCGGGGCCGCTTCGCATTTTGCTGCAGATCGTGGTGCCGATCATCGCGCCGGGCATCGTGGCGACCTTCATCATCGTCACGATGCTCGCCTACAACGAGTTCCTCTTCGCTTCGGCCTTCACCTTCTCCGATGCCACGCGAACGCTGCCGGTCGGCATTTCGCTCTTCCAGGGCGACAGGCTGGTGAATTTCGGCCAGATGGCTGCGGCCTCTCTGGCGGGCATCGCCCCGGTCTATCTGATCGCACTGTTCATGCAGCGCTATCTGGTCAGCGGGCTTGCCCATGGCGCCGTGAAGTAGGCGGAAGGTCGCCGGCCGTTACTGTGCCTTCTCCACCTGGCCGCGGATCTCACCGTCGGGGAATTTTGCCGTGTGGATGTTGAGGTACCACTTGCCGCCTTGCAAATCGGCGAGCTGCTGATCGGTGAGTTCGGCAGAGCCCGATTTCATGGAGGTCGAGATATCGACGACCGGGTCGGCGTTTTTCCCCGTGGCTGCCGGACCATGAAAATGGGCGGCGGTCGGATCCCCTGACAGGCCATCGGCCGTCACGGTCCAGGTCAACGTCTTCGACGTTGTATCAAGGGTGACTTCACCCATGCCCTTGCCCGCGCTTTCATTGGGCGGCACTTCAGCCGATCCCGTCATATCCGCCTTGAATTTCAAGGTTTCGGCCGAAACGCCGCCGGCGGCCATGATCGCAATGGCAGCAAGGCCGGCCAAAAGGGAACTCTTGTGGATCGGTCTCATCTCGCATCCTCCAGAACAGGTGTTGGGCAGGTCTTCCAACCCCGAGCACCGGCTTAAGTTCCGGTTGCAGGATCGTCGCAGGACCCGCGGCGGGATGCAGATGCTATCGTTCTCGGGAAGCAAGCACGCCTCAAGGCGCCGGTTTCGCCGCCAGCGACGCCCTCACCAGACGCTCGACATGCGCCGCGTCCGGCGCTCCGCCGAAGAGGATCCGGTACATGATCGGCGCGACGACGCCGTCCATGACGGTCTCGACATCCGGAAAGAATTCACCGCGCTCCTCGGCGCGTTCGGCAATCGTTTCGATCTGTTGCCGCGTGAAGTTGCAACATTGGTAGGCGCCGCTTCCATCCTGTGCCGCAAGCACGTCGCGGATCATTTCGCGACCCGGCCCCGAGGACATTTCCTCGGCATATTGTTCGGCCCAAGCCATCAGGTCACTACCAAAACTTCCAGTGTCGACGGGTACCATGTCGGGGCGCAGCCGCTCGACCGCGACATCGGCGAGAAGTTCCTGCAGGTCGCCCCAGCGGCGATAGATTGTCGAAGGCGTAACGCCCGCTTCCGCCGCGATCAGCGGAACCGTGACCTCGGTGCGCTCGTGCGTCGCCAGCAATGTCTGCACGGCCTTGTGAACCGATGCCTGAACCCGTGCGCTTCGTCCGCCCGGCCGCGGGCCTTCCCTTGTCGCCATTCGCTCCAACCCTGTCTTCCTTGGCCGCGCGGCCGATGCTTCAGAAATTCTCACAACAGCATAAAAGCAAATTATTTGCTTTTAGCGCGGCGCATACCTAAATCTGCCAAACGCAACGATTTAGCTTTAAGGGTTATATAGATGTCTTCCTCCTCCGAATCCAGAGAGAGCACTCGCCCGGCAGGTCCCATCGCCTTCTACGCCGTCACGCTCGCGACATTCTTCGGGGCCTCCTCGGCACCAACCCCGCTCTACCGCTTCTATCAGCAGAACTTCGCCGCCAGCCCGGTGGAAATGACCGTTATTTTTGCGGTCTATGCCTTCGCACTTCTCGCGGCCTTGCTGATCGCCGGTTCGATCTCGGACCATCTCGGGCGCAAGCCGGTGATATTCGCAGCATTGCTCGTCGAGATGGCGGCAATGGCCCTGTTCGTGCTCGCCGACGGAACCCACTGGCTGATCGCGGCACGCATCGTGCAGGGTCTTGCGACTGGCGTCGCCGGCGCTTCGATCGGCGCGGCGCTCGTCGATGTCGACTACGCCAGGGGGCAGCTCGTAAACTCGCTCGCACCGCTGATTGGCCTAGCGGTCGGGGCGCTCGGCACCAGCGCGCTGATCCAGTACGGCCCCCTTCCGCTTCATCTCGTCTATGTCCTTCTGTTCGCCGGCTTCCTGGTGCAGGCGGCGGCGATCTGGCTGATATCCGAAACCGGTTCGCGCCGCCCCGGAGCGCTATCCTCGCTCATGCCGCGGATCGCCGTTCCGCAGCGCGCCAAGCGGCCGCTGGCGCTCGTCACCCCGGTCAACGTAGCGAACTGGGCGCTTGGGGGCTTTTACCTCTCGCTCGTCCCATCGCTGGTCGTCGCCACCACGGGAAGCAAGAGCCCGCTGACCGGGGGCGCCGTGGTCGCGGCGCTGATGGCTGCCGGCGCGTTCGCAGTCTTCCTCCGCCGCGCCCGCAATCCTCAGGCAAACCTGACCTTCGGCGTCCTGAGCACGACCTTCGGCATGCTGACCGTGGTCACCGGAACCCACCTCGCCTATGTGCCCGTCCTGGTCGTCGGCACGCTTCTCACCGGCATGGGTTTCGGCACGAGCTTCCTCGCCACGCTCGGCTCGATCATGCCGCTGGCAAAAGCCGACGAGCGCGCCGGGCTGCTATCCACCATCTACATCCAGAGCTACCTGGCGTTCAGCCTGCCGGCAATTCTCGCCGGCTTCCTGGCGAAGGCGCTGGGCTACCAGCTCACGACCGACATCTATGCGGCAGCGATCATTGGCGTCGGTATCCTCGGCCTGATTGCCAGCCGCACGTCTTCGGAAAGGGAGCCGAGCATGGCCTGACCCGCGGCGCGAGGGGTGTTGGGGACCTGCCAAATGGCCGCGCCTAAGCCCGCATCTGCGAGAGCCATTCCTGCGTCGTCGCGATCTCCAGCTGAACCGAGAAGCGATTGCCGAGGAGGTCGAGCGCGGCATTGTAAGTTTGATCGACGGAGCTGCAGACGGCGTCCTTCAACAGGATCACCCTGTAGCCAAGGTCGATCGCGCCAAGTGCGGTCGCCAGGACGCAGACATCCGTTTCGCCGCCCGTCACCACGATCGTTCCGACGTCCTGATGAGCGAGCAAGCTTTCCAGCTTGCCGCTTAGCCAGGGCGAATAGGTGCGCTTGTCGAGGACCCGGGCAGGCGGCACCAGACGCTGCAAGGGATGAAGCAGATCGAGCATGCCCGGGTCGAGCCGTGTCGCTGTCATCATCGGCCATTTTTCATAATAGGACCGCCACATGCCAGGCATTTCTGCCGGCGAATGTGGCGGAATGAACCGGGTAAAGACAGTGCGATCAGGAAAGCGACCTGCAACCTCCAGCACCTGGTCCGAGATCGTCGCCATCCAGTTCACCTGCCATGGCGTCTCCTCGCTGAACATGCGCTGCATGTCGACGCAAATATGAATCCAGCGTTCCGCGTTCATGATCACAATCCACCCGACACATTGGGCCATCCGATGCATTTGGGTCCGACGACCCAACCCGCAGGATGAAATGCGGTTCCTTCAGGGCGGGAGGCACTCTATGCAGGCGCCACCAGCCAGGGTGCCCGGGCCCATCATGAGCGGCTGCCGTCGAAAAGCGTCGTGAGAGCCTTCACGAGTACCGCACTCGCGAAGGGCTTGGAAAGGATCGGGGCCGCATGGCGTGTCCCGCTGAGAGCGGTGTCGCCATAGCCGCTCAGGATGAGAAAGGGGATCGATCTTTCATCGCATGCGTCCGCGACCGGAAGCCCGCTGTGTCCCTGGAGGTTCATGTCCAGCACGACGGCATCGATTTTGGCCTCGTCCTGCAGCAGCCCCAATGCCCGCCCCACGGTGGGCGCGGGGCCAACCACCTCGCCGCCGGCATCGATCAAGGTGTCCTCGATCGACATGGCCACCAGCATCTCGTCTTCGACGACAAGTATCCGGCGTCCCGCCAAAATCGCAGACATGATCATTCCCCCCTGTCGTCCATGCCGGCGCGCCGCCCGTCGACGAAATCCATCCGGATCGTGCAGGTAACACCCGCCGGCTCGAACCGAAGATCGACCGGGCGTCCGAGTTCGCTGGCGAGCCCGCGGTTGAGAACGCGCAGCCCGAACCCCTGGCGGTGCGGGGGTGACGCCGATGGTCCGCCGCGCTCTTCCCACCGGACCGAACATGCGTCGCTGCATTGCCACGACAGCACAACGCAGCCACTGCTGTTCGATAGAGCGCCGTATTTGATCGCGTTGGTCAGCAATTCGTTGAACGCCATCGAAAGCGCGAGCGCCTGTTTGGGACTGATGCGGATCGCAGGTCCTAGAAGAGACACGCGCCCATCTTCGATCCAGGCTGCGAGAACGGCGTGGGCAATGTCGTTGAGGTATACCGCCTGCCATGCCTCGCGCGTGAGCAGGTCGTGCGCCTTGGCAAGAGCAAGCAGCCTGGTGTTGAAAGCACTGGCGAACGCTTCCGGCGTCTCCACGCTCTTCAGCGTCTGTTCGGCAAGGGACTGCACTGTTGCCAGCGTGTTCTTCACACGATGATTGAGTTCGCCGATCAGCAGCTTCTGCCGCTTTTCCGCCCTGCGCTCCTCGGTTCGGTCCCTGAAGATCTTGAGGTAGCGGTCCGGTCCGCTCCCCTCGACCGGAAGCATGACGCCAGAACCCCAGAAACGGGATTCATCCTTGCGATAGTGCCAGCGCTCGCTGGTCGCGCGGCCCTCCTCGCGCGCCGTTCGCATTTCCTGGTCGGGGACATCCGACGCTCGGTCCTGAGGGCTGAAGAAAATGCCGCCTGGTTGGCCAAGTATCTCGCTCTCGCGATAACCGAGCAGTCGTTCGGCGCCGCTGTTCCAGCTTGCGATCCGTCCGGCACCGTCGAGCGTGATGATCGCATACTCGCTGGCGCTGTCGAGGATGATCCGCAATCGCTCATTGCTGCGGCGAAGTCCCTCCTCGGCACGCTGATGCGCCTCCTCGGTCCGTCTACGCTCGATGCTGAAGCCCAATTGTCGTGCGATCGTCAGGGAGAGAACGGCCTCCTCCTCCGTGAAGACGTGCACGACTTCGCGATAGGTCATAAACTTTCCAATGACCACGCCGTTGGCGGTCAAGGGAATGAAGGCCAGCGCGCGGATCCCCTCGCGTCTTATGGTGTCCTTGAGCGCCTCAGGCTCGTCGGCAAGCTCTATGTCACTGATGAAAATCGGGGCGGCGTCGCGGTCACCAGGTTTCCACGGCGAGTGACCGTCAACAGCCCGGCGGTAACCTTCCGAGAGCCCGCGCGACGCGACGAAGCGCATCACCCCCTCATGGTCGAAAAGCAGGATGGAGGCACGGCTGCAGCGCAAGGCTCGCTCGATCGCATCGAACGTAGCATCGAAAATGTCGGCGATCGAATCGGCGCGGTAGAGGGCATCCGTGAACTGAAAGAGGGCCGCTAGTTCGTCGGCCTTCTTGATCCAGGAACTATCGACGCCGGACGAACCCTGCCTCATGTCTGCACCCCGAGTCCCGGCGAGAGGTCTGCCGGATCCACCCCTGGAAGGCTGCGATCACGAATGCCATTTGTGAGATTGGTCCGTCCACGCACGCCCGGTGACCAAAAGAAAACAACTGTAGCGGCGCGCTTCGATTTCAAGCCTGCCTGGACAGCCGATCGGACCAATCACGGACAAGTGCGACGCGCGACCCGGGCGGGCATCTCGACCTTTGGCGGCACGAGATCGGTTCGAGCACCGAGACCAGGCGTTCCCGGCGCTCGCCAGGTGGTCCGTCGCGAAAGACGTATCCAAGGCCGGAACCGTCGGCAATCATCGGATCGCAGGTGCCGTTTCTCCTCTCCGGCGCATCCGGACCGGATCACCGGCCAGGTCGGCCAAGTTGCCGACGGACACGCACTTTGATCCGGCCATCAGGGCCGAACCCACATCGCCTCAGGGCGCTTCGACAAGCGACTTGAGCCGGCCAAGCGCCTTGTCCCAGCCCTCTGCGATCGCCTCGAGAAATGCGCGCGCCTCTTCGAGGCGACGTGGATCGACCGCGTAGAGGACCTCTTTGCCGTGACGCTCGTGCACCACCAGCCTTGCCGTCACCAGCACCTGCAGGTGTTTCACGATCGCCTGCCGGGTGATTGCCTGCCCCTCGGACAGCGCCGTTGCCGTCAGGGCACCGGCGGCCAGGAGCCGCGTGACCAGCGCAAGTCGGGTCGTATCGCCGAGTGCCGCAAAGACGCCCGCCAGTTCGCGCTCAGGCGTGTTCGACATGGCGCTTGATGTTTTCAATCTGGGCGCTCCAGCCCCCGTCATTCATGAGAAATGCGCGCTTGCGCCGATGCGCAGGCACGTTTTCGAAGCCGGATTCCGTGACCGTCAGCCGTGTGTCGCCGGCAACCGCCTCCAGCCGGAATTCAACGAGCGTGGTCGGCTCCCGCGCGGGATCGCATTCGGCGTCGAGGCCGTAGGGTATCCAGCGGAAGCTGAAAAGCCGCGGCGCATCCATTTCCTCGACGGTGCAGAAAACGGCATTCGGTTCAGGCTGGCGGATCGGGGCCGGCTCGAGACCCATCGCGGCCTGGTATTTCGCAATATGCTCCTCGTTGAACTCTCCCTTGAATGAGCCGGTTACCGCCCGTCCCGGAGCAAACGGCTCGTTCAGCTCGACGCCAAACCACCGCCCGAATTCCGAGACGTCGGTTATCGCCCGCCAGACGCGCTCGATGGGCGCGCGCAGCAGGATTGCCTTCTCGATACGATCGAATGAGCTCATGACGCTTTCCTTTCGTGCAACGATTTGGTTGCAAGTATAGCGGCCACCGACAGATGCGCAACCAAATAGTTGCACATAATATCCACCGACCCTGCGCCGCGAGATCGCTCAGGATGCGGGGACCGGCCGCCGCAGCGCCTTGCCGTCGTCAGTCAGGAATCCCGTCAGTGCCGCGACAGGTAGCCGAGGCCCACGCCGCCAGCAGTCGCAACGACGCCCAAAGCCAGAAGGGCGATCCTTTGATGTCCGAACCTAACGACAGCCGGCTTCAGGCGTTCCGAGCGCCTGGAGAAAAGTGCAGAAAGACGCATTCGCAATCAACGTCAGCGCGCAACCCCTTGGACATATCGCCTGCTTACGCCCGACAGCCGCTGTGAACGAGGCCGCATCGTCCCCACTGAGGACGAAACGCTCTGTTGATGCGGCTGAAAAAGCGCTGGACGAATGCTGCCCGCTCAAGCTTTAACGGAGGCCGAGGAGAGCTCCTGCGGAGCTGCAGTCTACCGATCGGAACATCATGCCAATTCATGAACTCGCCGCGCTGGGGGCGGCGACCTGCTGGGCCCTGACGGGATTGATCTCGGCCGGGCCGGCCGGCCATCTCGGCGCACCCGCCTTCAACCGCCTTCGGCAGGTCTTCGTCACAGGGCTCCTCGCAATCTACGTGCTCGCCACCGGGACGTGGCGCGAGCTTCATGCCGCAAGCGTCACCCCACTGCTTTTGTCCGGCTTGATCGGCATTTTCATCGGCGACACGCTGCTCTTCGCCGCGCTCAACCGGCTCGGTCCGCGCCGCGCCGGCATCCTCTTCGCCCTCAACGCGCCGATCGCCGCCTTGCTCGGCTGGCTGGTGCTCGGCGAAACGCTGTCACCCACGGCGGTCGCAGGCATCGCGCTGACGGCCACCGGCGTGTTTCTCGCCATTCTCTTCGGCAAGCGCCGGGCGCAGATTCACGAATGGGAAAAGGTCAAGGGGCCGCTTTGGATCGGCGTCCTGCTCGGGCTCGGCGCCGCCACCGGCCAGGCGATCGGCTCGATCATCGTGCGACCGGTCATGGCCGCCGGCATCGATCCTTTTGTCGCCTCCATGCTGCGCGTCGGCATTGCGGCCTTCTGTCTGAGCATCCTGATCCAGCTGCCTATTCCATCGGTCAAACCGAGGGCGCCGCTGACGCTGAATGTTGCCGTAATGACGGCGCTGACCGGGATGCTCGCCCTTGGCATGGGGATGACGCTGCTGCTCTTCGCGCTCGCGGGCGGCAAGGTGGGCATCGTATCGACATTGTCGGCGACCTCGCCGGTCATGATCCTGCCGATGCTCTGGCTGCGAACGGGCGAACGGCCTGCCGCCGGTGCCTGGGCCGGGGCTGCCCTCGTCGTCCTCGGCATGGCGCTGATCTTCATTCGCTGATACCCGGTCATGGTGCGCCTCATTATGCCGGGCATTGCTGATGCTTGGCGTGCAGGCGACACGTTTCCACCGCGCAGCCGAACGCAAGGTGCTCGGTCGCAATGTGCTCTCGGACGCAGCCACCGAGCCGGACGAAGAGCTGGCGGACCCGAGCAAGCTCTTCGATATGACCAACAAGCTCTCGTCGGTGCTCATCAACCGCAGCGCCGTCGTGCCTGTCGCGGCTGCCGCGCTCATTCCCTTTGCCGTCGCCGGCGCAACCAGACTGCCCTACAAGGACGTCTTTTCGGTGCTGAAGAAACTCCTGCTGCTTTGAGGCCTTGGCTTCGGCCGGGCCGCAGGCTCCACCCGAAGGATAGCAGGTCCGGAAGCGACAAGCCCGGTGCTCTCAAATGACAGATGGCACTCGATGGCGATAGCTCACCAGCGCCACCACTTTGCTCGACCGACTGCAAGACCCGAAGCCTGCAATACGCTCTCGATTGCGCCGCCGATCGACAACAGCTCCTCATCGCCATAACGACGGCCGACGACTTGCAGGCCAACAGGCAGGCCATCGTTGGCGAGGCCGGCAGGCACCGAGAGAGCCGGACACTGCGGCAGCAGGTTGAACGGGCAGGTCATGTCCAGCCCGCGAAAACGCCCCTCTGGCGTATCGGCAACGTAGTCGTTGTCGTCCGCGTCGGCTGAAGGGGCCGTGACCGCGCAGGTCGGGCAAAGCAGCGCATCGTAGCGGGCAAGGATGGCGGCGAGATCAAGCCACATCGCGGTCCGAAGCAGTTCCACCCGTTTGTAGACTGTGGCGCTCAGACCAAGCCCACGTTCGATGAGCTCGATGACGATCGGGTCCATGCGCTCGCGGTAGCCATCGATCGCGTCGCCGAAAAATGCGGCCATGAACACACACCAGAGATCGTACCATTGGTCGTTGACGGCTCGAGACCAGCCGATATCCACGAGTTCCACCGTGGCCCCGGCCGCACGAAGCTGCTCGACCGCGGCCAGGATGGCGGCTTGCACCGGCGCCTCGACTCTGTAGTAACCAAAATCCAGCGAAAGCGCGAAGCGCCGGCCCCCAAGAGAGCCGGCCTGTGCCCTGTCGACCACGAAGGGAAGCGGCAGCGAAGAAATGTCCGCATCATCCGATCCGGCGGCCGCGGCCATGAAGGCGATAGAGTCGCCGATGGTCCGCGCCAGCGGGCCGAAATGGGATATGTTGTCGAAGACGCTCGGCAGGATGGTCATGGGAACTCGACCAAGGCTGGGCTTGAAGCCGACGGCGCCCGAGAGCGCGGCAGGAATACGCACCGACCCGCCCATGTCCGTGCCTTCGGCGAACGGGACAACGCCGGTGGCGACGGCGACCGCCGATCCACCGGACGAGCCGCCGGAGGTTCGCTCCGGGTTCCAGGGGTTGCGGGTCACGCCCCATCGTGGGCTCGACGTGAAACTGGAATGGGCGAATTCCGGCGTCGTCGTCTTGCCGATGAGGATCGCGCCGGCGTCCTCGAGCCGCTCGATGCACAGCGCAGTCTTTGTTGGAACCCAATCCCCGCGCGTCCAGGAGCCGAGCGTGGTGAGATCGCCCTTGGTCGGCGTCAGATCCTTGGCGGCAAAGGGGACGCCGAGAAGAACGGGCGTGTTGCCGCCGGTTGCGACAAGTTCGTCAGCCGCCCGCGCGGATGCAAGTGCTGCCTCCTCACGCAGCAGCGTGAACGCGTTCAGCGATTGGTTGACAATTTTCGCGCGGCGCAGGGATTCGGCAACGACCGCCTCGGCGGAAAAATGGCGGGCGCGGATGCCGGCAGCGATCTCCGTTGCGGGCAGATCGAGCGGATGCGTGGGCGCAAGGGCGCGAGAAATCGTCTGCATGACTGCGGACTCCGTGCTAGGTCTTGTCTTCGACAGGTGGGGAATGGATGTGGCAGCAAGATCCGGTGGGGCGAGCGCCTATATCGATGATTGGAATGCCGGGCTCGCAGAGGCCGTAGCGAACCTCGGCGAACTCGGTTTCCCGGAGGCTCTGGAGCGTGCGCTTCGGCAACTCGTCTCCTTCGAGATGATGAACGGCTTTGCCTATTCGCCAGGCGGTAAGGCCTTCGATCTCGATAACGACCGCATCGTCGGCGACCGCATCACCATCGTCGACCACTACCTTGCCGGCGCCTACATACTCGACCCGTTCTACGATGCCGTCCGCAGTGCAAAACCCGACGGCGTACTGGTGATGCGACGATTGGCGCCGGACCGCTTCACCGAGACGGAATACTTCCACCGCCACTACCAGGCGACTGGCATCGTCGACGAGATCGGCTTCATTCTGAAGCTTCCGGACGTCGATGCAGTGCTGTCGCTCTCGCGCATCGGCACAGTGCCTGCCTTCTCCCGCCGTGATATCGCACGGTTGGAAAGCGCGGCGCCGATCGTCCGGGCGCTCGCTGAACGGCACTGGCGCGCGCGGTTCGACCCGCCGCGCCAGGAGGACGATGCCGCGGCGACGATCAGCCACCCATTGCTTTCGAAACGGGAACTGGAGATCGTGACCCTGATCCTCAAGGGTCACTCGACCTATTCGATCGCCGCGACGCTCGGCCTCTCGCCGAATACGGTCAAGGTCCATCGTCGCCAGGCCTATGCCAAGCTCACCATTTCCAGCCAGGCGGAACTCTTCCATCTCTTCCTCAGCCGCCGCTGATCATTCGACGAACTCGACTTCCGGCGGCGCAGACTGGAAAAACCGGGTGAGGTAGGCGAGATAGCACACGCCGACAGCCAGCCAGATGATACCCAGAAGCTTGGCGTGGCCATCGAGATTCCACAGCAGGAACAGGTCGCAGACCGCACCGACAGCCGGCACGACAAGTCCGAGGAGCGCGCCAAGCGGCCGCACGATTGCGTTGCCCTGCAGGTAGAGCGCGATCACCGACACATTGACGGCAGTGAAGGCGAGGAAAGCGCCGAAATTGATGAAGGACGTCGAGGTCGTCACATCAAGCGTGAGCGCGAGCAGGCCGACGATGCCGACGAGCACGAGGTTGAAAACCGGCGTGCGCCATTTCTCGTGCAGCTTGCCAAAGACACCGGCCGGCAACACGCCGTCGCGGCCCATGGCGAACAGCAGCCGTCCGACGCTCGCCTGTGCCGCAAGGCCCGAGGTGAACTGGGCAACCACGAGCGTGGCGAGGAACAGGGTCACGAAGAGATCGCCGCCGATCATCAGGGCGATTTCCGAAGCGGCGGAATCGACGGAGGTGAACGCGCCGCCGGGATGGGCGAGCTGCGTGACATAGGCCGAACCCGTGAAGATGATCCCGCCGATGACCGCGATGATCATGATTGCCTTCGGCATGGTGCGGGTGGGATCACGTGTCTCCTCCGTCAGGGTCGAAACGGCATCGAAGCCCAGGAAAGAATAGGCCGCGATCGCCGCACCGGCGACGGAAGCGCTGAACGGTACATTCGCTTCAAAGAATGGCCGTACCGACGCAAGCCCACCGGCGCCGTTGATGGCAACGACATAACGCGCTGCCAGCGCAACGAAGGCAACCAGCACCGTGAGCTGCACCAGCATCAGCACGACGTTTACCCGGTTGGCGAACGCGATGCCGATGACGTTCACGGCCGTCGTCAGCACGATGAAACCGGCGATCCACAGCCAGGCCGGAACGGCCGGGAAGGCGGAGCCCAGATAGGCAGCGCCGATCAGCCAGATAACCATCGGCAGGAAGAAGTAGTCGAGCAGGACGGCCCAGCCGACAAGGAAGCCCGCGCCCGAATTCAGCGACTTACGGGCGTAGGTGTAGGCGGATCCGGCGACCGGATAGACCTTCGCCATGACCCCGTAGCTCGCGGCCGTCAGGAAGATCGCAAGCGCCGCGATGAAATAGGCCATCGCCGTCGTGCCCTGGCTTGCCGAGGCCAGCGCCCCGAACGTGCCGAACACGATCATCGGCGTCATATAGGCAAGCCCGAACAGCACCACCGACCACAGACCAAGGGTTCGATCGAGTTTAATGTTTTGCGTCATGTTCCCCTCCTCCAACGAACAGGCAGGAAACGTCGGGGAAATCGAAGGCTATGCCAATAACCCTAGGGTGTTATGGCGCCCCACGGTGACACGGCGCGGAGGGGAGAGCCAGCCGGGTCACTCGAGCTTCACAGCTTGGTTCGGCGCCGCGCTCACACGGAGAGCAAGGTTCTCGTCAGCGGATGCCCGGCATCGGCAAGACCATCGATGATGTTGAAGTGATGCCTGTCCGGCTCCACGACGGTCGCCGTGGTCGCCCCGAGCCCGATCCAGATGTTGGCAAGGAGCGCATTCTGGCGCAGGAACTCCGCGCGCTCGCCGCCACCGACCCAGCAGGTGATGCGGGCATTTGGCATTGGCCGCAGCAGCGCCGGGCTCTCCGAAAGCGCCTCCGCCTCGTCGATCGCCAGTTTCTCGTTCATCCCCGTCGACATGATTGGACGCAGATCGTGCACGCCCGAGATCGAGACGACGTTGCGGATTCGCTCCTGGACATCCGGCGCAAGCGGCGCGCTCGCGGTGATCATCCGGCTGACGAGATGGCCGCCGGCGGAATGGCCGGCCAGCATCAGCGGCCCTTCAACCAGCTTCGCCGCTTCGCTGATGGCCGCCGCGACCTCGCCGACAATCCCGGCAATCCGGATCTCCGGGCAGAGCGTGTAGGAGGGCATGGCTACGGCATAGCCATGGGCGACAGCGCCTGCCGCGAGATGCGACCAGAAGCTCTTGTCGAGCTGCAGCCAGAAGCCACCATGGACGAAAACGACCAGACCTTTCGCCGCGCCATCGGGGAAAAACAGGTCCATGCGGTTTCTGGATCGCTTGCCATAGGCAACGTCAAGCTTGGCAAGCCCCGATGCTGAAAGCGCGTTGCGGAATGCCTCGGCAGGCCCCGCCCATGCCTCCGGCCACCGATCACCCCGCGCAATGTTCACGCCATTGGCATAGGCGTCGTTCCAATCGGAAACACGGTGTTCCAGCATCGATGCAATCCTCCCTTCGATGTCTCCCCACGCATAGAAATCACCCGCCCCGGCCAGAAACGCAATGGCATCATCGGAAAAACTTTAGGCTTGAAATAATTTTGGACTGGTGCGATGCTGCCTCATGTTCAGCCGAGAAGTGGAGGTCTCGCTGTGCCCATCACGATCATTGGAGTTGTCGCAGCGACGGCGCAGCCCATCGGCGACGATGCGGCGAAGCTTGCGACCAGTTCGCACGGCAGGGCTCCGCACCACCGCACGAAATTTAGCCGGCTTTGAAAAATGCCTGCGCAACAGGCAGGAACTGAACAAGGGAACAGCCGCCACATGCTTGGACCGACTTCGCACGTCGATACGTTCACACGCGACCATCTGCCACCACCGGAAGAATGGCCGGTATTCCTTCTCGAAGGCTTCGACTACCCGGACCACCTCAACGCCGCCGTCGAACTGACGGACGTCATGGTCGCCAAGGGTTTTGGCGACCATACCGCGCTGATCGGCAACGGCCGCCACCGAACCTACAAGGAACTGTCCGACTGGACGAACCGGCTCGCCCATGCGCTCGTCGAGAACTACGGCGTGAAGCCGGGACAGCGCGTGCTCATCCGCTCCGCCAACAATCCGGCAATGGTCGCCTGCTGGCTGGCGGCGACAAAGGCCGGCGCGGTCGTCGTCAACACCATGCCGATGCTGCGCGCCGGCGAACTGACGAAGATCGTCGACAAGGCAGAGATCGGCCTTGCGCTCTGCGACACGCGCCTGATGGACGAGATGATCGCCTGCGCCAAGGACAGCCGCTATCTGAAACAGGTCATCGGCTTCGACGGGACTGCGAACCACGACGCCGAACTCGACCGTATTGCACTCGACAAGTCGGTGGTCTTCGAGGCGGTGAAAACCGGCCGCGACGACGTGGCGCTTCTCGGCTTCACCTCGGGCACGACGGGGATCCCAAAGGCAACCATGCACTTCCACCGCGATCTCCTTGCGATCGCCGACGGTTATGCCCGGGAGGTCCTCGGGGTCACCCCTGACGATGTTTTCGTCGGCTCGCCGCCGCTCGCCTTCACCTTCGGCCTCGGCGGCCTTGCGATCTTCCCTTTGCGTTTCGGGGCGGCGGCAACGCTGCTCGAGCACGCGACGCCCGCCAACATGGTGGAGATCATCGAGAAGTACAAAGCGACGATCTCGTTTACCGCCCCCACAGCCTATCGGGCGATGATGAAGGCGATGGACGACGGCGCCGACCTCTCCTCCCTGCGCGTGGCGATCTCGGCGGGCGAGACCTTGCCGGGACCCGTCTTCGAGGAATGGACGGCAAAGACCGGCAAGCCGATCCTCGACGGGATCGGTGCGACCGAGATGCTGCACATCTTCATTTCCAACCGTTTCGAGGACCGCAAGGCCGCCTCGACCGGGAAACCCGTCGGCGGCTATGAAGCCCGGATCGTCGACGACGAGATGCGGGAAGTCCCGCGCGGCACGATCGGCAAGCTTGCCGTGCGCGGCCCCACCGGCTGCCGCTACATGGCCGACAGCCGCCAGCGCGACTATGTCCGCGAGGGCTGGAACCTCACCGGCGACGCCTTCTACCAGGACGAGGACGGTTTCTTCCATTTCGCCGCCCGGTCAGACGACATGATCATCACCGCCGGCTACAACATCGCCGGCCCGGAGGTCGAGGCCGCCCTGATTTCCCACCCGGAAGTCGCCGAATGTGCCGTCGTCGGCGCGCCCGATGCGGAGCGAGGCCAGATCGTCGAGGCCTATGTCGTGCTGGTATCAGGCGTTTCGGCAGACGCCGCGACGATCAAGCGCCTGCAGGACCACGTGAAGGCGACGATCGCGCCCTACAAATATCCGCGATCGGTAAAATTCCTGGACAGCCTGCCGAAAACAGCCACGGGCAAGATCCAGCGGTTCCGATTGCGGTCGGAGAACTAAAACCATGAGCAAGTCATACGACCCTTCGAAAGAAGGCGCGCAGATGTCGTTCAAGGGACGCATGTCCTACAGCGACTACCTCATGCTGGAGAAGGTGCTCGACGCACAGGAGCCGCTTTCCAAGGCGCACGACGAGATGCTGTTCATCATCCAGCATCAGACATCGGAGCTCTGGATGAAGCTCGCGCTGCACGAGATCAACGCCGCGGTCCGCTCGATCCGCGACGACCGGCTGGAACCTGCGTTCAAGATGCTGACGCGGGTTGCGCGCATCTTCGAGCAGCTAAACAGCGCCTGGGACGTGCTGCGCACGATGACGCCCAGCGAATACACCACGTTCCGCGAATCGCTCGGCCAATCCTCCGGCTTCCAGTCCTGGCAGTACCGGGCGATCGAGTTCCTCGCCGGCAACCGCAATGTCGCGATGCTAGGGCCCCATGCGCACCGGCCCGACATCATGGAGAAGCTGGAAGCGATCCTCGCCGCGCCGTCGCTCTACGACGAAGCGATCCGGCTTCTTTCGCGCAACGGCTTCGACGTTGGCGAGGAGGCCGATCGGACCGATTGGCGCGAAACCCGCACGGAAAGCGACAAGGTCTTTGCCGCCTGGCAGACCGTCTACCGCGATCCCGAGCGCTACTGGATGCTTTACGAGCTCGCCGAGAAGCTGGTCGATTTCGAGGATTACTTCCGCCGCTGGCGCTTCAACCACGTCACAACGGTCGAACGCATCATCGGCATGAAACGCGGAACCGGGGGCACATCCGGCGCGTCCTATCTGAAAAAGATGCTCGAAGTGGAACTCTTCCCTGAGCTCTGGCACGTGCGCACGGGCCTCTGATAGAACACATTTATAAGGGAACCCCAAAACGAGGAGAACAGCATGAACCGCATTCTGGCAGCGAGCCTTCTTGGCCTCTCGCTTGCGACGTCGAGCCTTGCCCATGCCGAGCCGGTGAAGATCGGCGTCATCACCACGCTTTCGGGCGGCGGCGCGGGACTCGGCATCGACATGCGCGACGCCTTCACGCTGGCGATCAAGCAATCGGGCAACAAGGACGTGGAACTGGTGATCGAGGACGATGCCCAGAAGCCGGAACTTGCGGTGCAGATCGCCGAGAAGATGATCCAGGGCGACAAGGTCGATCTCATGACCGGCATTATCTGGTCGAACCTGGCGATGGCCGTCGTGCCGAACACGGTCGCGCAGGACGTGATCTATCTCTCGCCCAATGCCGGCCCCTCGGCTCTTGCCGGTGCGAACTGCAACCCGAACTATTTCAACGTCGCCTATCAGAACGACAATTTCCATGAGGCGATGGGGCAATACGCCAACAAGGACTACAAGAACGCCTTCATCCTGGCGCCCAACTACCCGGCCGGCAAGGACGCGCTGACCGGCTTCAAGCGCTACTACAAGGGCAGCCTCGCCGGCGAGATCTACACGCAGGTCGGCCAGACGGACTATGCCGCCGAAATCGCCCAGATCCGTGCGTCCGGCGCCGATAGTGTCTACTTCTTCCTGCCCGGCGGCATGGGCATCGCCTTCATGAAGCAATATGCCCAGTCGGGCGTGAACATCCCGGTGATGGGCCCCGGCTTCTCCTTCAGCCAGGATGTCCTGCCGGCAATCGGCGATGCTGCGCTCGGCGTCAAGAACTCGGCGACCTGGTCGAAGGACCTCGACAACGAGGCCAACAAGGAATTCGTCGAAGCCTTCAAGGCCGAATACAAGCGCCTTCCCTCGATCTATGCGGCACAGAGCTGGGATACGGCAAACCTGATCCTCGCAGCTCTCTCGAAGGCTGATGTCAAGGACAAGGACGCTTTCCGCGCGGCGCTCAAGGCGGCGGACTTCCAGTCGGTGCGCGGCAAGTTCGTCTTCAACAACAACAACCACCCGATCCAGAACATCTACGTTCGCGAGGTGGTGAAGGAAGACGATGGCACGCTCACCAACAAGATCATCGCCACCGCCTTCGACGATCACAAGGACGCCTACGCCGAGAAGTGCAGCATGTAATGCTTCGGCGCTGTTATCGCCCGGATGCCCGGCCTTCACGCCGGCATCCGGTCGGTGATCCATGTCCTCCCAAATGAAGCTTGGACCGGTCTCTTGTTCACCGCACTTCTGATTGAACAACTGCTCAACGGGCTGCAGCTCGGTGTGATGCTGTTTCTGATGGCCGCCGGCCTGACGCTGATCTTCGGCGTCATGGGGTTGATCAACCTCGCCCACGGCTCGCTCTACATGATCGGCGCCTTCGCCTGCGCCACCGTCGCCGCGGCCACCGGCTCCTTCTGGATCGGGCTGATCGCCAGCCTAGCGGCCGCCGCCGGCGTCGGTGCGATCATCGAAGTCGCGGTCATCCGCAGGCTCTACGACCGTGATCATCTCGACCAGGTGCTCGCGACCTTCGCGCTGATCCTGATCCTGTCCGAAGGTGCCCGCTGGCTCTTCGGTTCGTTCCCGCTCTATCTCGACATACCGCTTTTGCTGCAGGGCGCGGTGCCGCTCCCGGGCGGCGGCCAGTATCAGCTCTATCGCCTGGCGATCATCGGCGTAGGCATCGCAGTGGCTGTCGGTCTCTATCTGCTGATTTCAAGGACGCGTCTCGGCATGCGCATCCGGGCGGGCGAGTCCGACCGCGAGATGATCGGGGCGCTCGGCGTCGACATCGGCACGCTTTACACGGTCGTCTTCGCGCTTGGCGCAGCGCTCGCGGGCCTTGCCGGCGCGCTCGTCGGCGCGCTGCAATCGGTGCAGGTCGGCATGGGCGAGCCGGTGCTCATCCTTGCCTTCGTCGTCATCGTCATCGGCGGCATCGGCTCCATCAAGGGCGCGCTGGTCGGCGCGGTGATTGTCGGCGTGGTCGATACGATGGGCCGCTTCCTGCTTCCCTCGCTGCTGGCGCTCACCATGCCCGCGTCGCAGGCGACGACGATCGGCGCCGCACTCGCTTCGATGCTGATCTATGTGGTCATGGCGCTGATCCTCGCCTTCAGGCCGAGCGGCCTGTTTGCGGCGCAAGCGTGAGGTCCCGATGAGCCGCGAAACCACCGTCAACCTGCTTCTCGCCCTTCTGCTTCTCGGCACACCGCTTCTGGCCGCCGGCCTGGGCGAACCCTTCTACGTAACGCTCGCGACCCGCGTCACCGTGCTGGCGCTCGCTGCCGTCGGCCTCAATCTCGCGCTTGGGCTCGGTGGGCTGCTCTCCTTCGGGCACGCCGCCTTCTTCGGCCTCGGCGGCTACGTCGCCGGCATCCTCGCGACGCATGCCTTCAATGCAGAACCGCTCTTCGCCGACATTCCGGCCACGACGTCGATGCCGCTCATTTGGGTAACGGCCGCTGCGGTCGCCGGACTCGTGGCGCTGCCGATCGGTGCCGTCAGCCTGCGCACATCAGGCGTCTATTTCATCATGATCACGCTCGCCTTCGCGCAGATGATCTACTATTTCGCGATCTCCTGGCCGGCCTATGGCGGCGAAGACGGGCTCTCCCTGTCGATGCGCAACGCCTTTCCCGGCGTCAACACCGCCAAGCCCCTGCCCTATTTCCTGATCTGTTATGCTGCACTCATGGCCGCACTTCTTCTGTTCCGCGCGATCGAGGGTTCGCGCTTCGGCAGCGCGCTGCAGGCGGCAAGGCAGAACGGAACCCGCCTTGCAGCCGTCGGCATCGCGCCCTTCCATATCCGGCTCGTCGCTTTTGCGGTCTCGGCGATGATCACGGGCCTTGCCGGGGCGCTTTATGCCGATCTCAACCGCTTCGTCGGCCCCTCGATGCTGTCCTGGCACATGTCGGGCGAACTGATCGTGCTGATCATCCTCGGCGGCAAGGGCCGGCTGTTCGGCCCGGTCGCCGGCGCGATGGTCTTCGTCTTCTTCGAATATGTGCTCGGCGGCATCACCGAACGCTGGCAGTTCTTCCTCGGCCTGATCCTTCTCGGCATCGTGCTCTTTGCCCGCGGCGGATTGCTGGGTCTCCTCTCCGGAAAGCCGCGCCATGTCTGAGCCCGTTCTCGAAATCCGCGATCTCCGCAAATCCTTCGGTGCCCTCAAGGCCACCGACGGGGTGAGCCTCGATCTTCGCCCGGGTCAGATCCACGCGCTGATCGGCCCGAACGGCGCCGGAAAAAGCACACTGATCCACCAGATCGCCGGTTCGCTCAAGGCCGACAGCGGCACCATCCGCTTTCTTGGAGAGGACATTGGCAACCTCGACATGGCCGCCCGCGCCAGACTCGGTCTTGCACGCAGCTTCCAGATCTCCTCGCTGGCGCAGGAGTTTTCAGCACTTCGCAACGTCATGCTGGCGGTGCAGGCGCGGCAGGGCAGCAGCTTCCGCTTCTTCCGCCAGGTGACCCGCGACAAGGACCTGACTGAGCCGGCGATGGCGATGCTCGAACGCGTCGACCTCGCCGCGCGCGCCCATGTGCCGGCGGCAGAACTTTCTCACGGCGAACGCCGGCAACTGGAGATCGCGATCGCGCTGGCGCTTGCGCCGAACGCGTTCCTCCTCGACGAGCCTATGGCCGGCATGGGACCGGAGGGCTCGAAGCGGCTGACCACGTTCCTCGACGGCTTGCGCCATGAGGCACCGATGCTCTTGGTGGAGCACGACATGGACGCGGTCTTCGCGCTCGCCGACCGGATATCCGTGCTCGTCTATGGTCGCATCATCGCGTCAGGCACGGTCGATGAGATCCGCAGCGACCCGGAAGTGCGCCGGGCCTATCTGGGAGAAGCCGCGTGAGCCTGCTCGAAATCAAGGGCCTCGAAACCTTTTACGGGGCTTCCCAGGCGCTTTTCGGCGTCAATCTCGATGTGCGGCAGGGCGAGGTGGTCGCGCTCATGGGCCGCAACGGCATGGGCAAGACGACGACGATCAATTCGATCCTCGGCCTCGTGCGCCCACGCGCCGGCGCCATCTCCTTCGCCGGCAAGGCGATCTCCGGCATGCGCCCGCACCGGATCGCCAGGCTCGGCCTTGGCCTCGTACCCGAGGGGCGGCGCTGCTTTCCCAATCTCACCGTCATGGAAAACCTCATAGCCACGGCGCGCGGCAGCGCGTGGAGCTTCGAGAAAGTCATCGCCCTCTTTCCCCGCCTCGGCGAGCGGCACGACCAGTATGCCAACACGCTTTCGGGCGGCGAGCAGCAGATGCTCGCCATCGGCCGGGCGCTGATGACCAATCCCAGCCTTCTCATTCTCGACGAGGCGACCGAAGGGCTGGCGCCAGTCATCCGCCAGGACATCTGGTCGGCGATCCGCACGCTGAAGGAGGCGGGACAGTCGATCCTGGTGGTCGACAAGACGCTTTCGGAACTGCTGCCGGTGGCCGACCGCTGCTTCGTCCTGGAAAAAGGCGCGGCGGTTTTCGAGGGGCCACCGTCCGCGTTGACTCCTGAGCTTCAGGACCGCTATCTCGGCGTCTGAGTTCTGGTCAGGCTGCGGGAATGCCGCCGCCGAGCACCACGGAATAGGCCGCCGCGTCGATGTTGCCGCCGGAGATCACGCAGACGACGTTTCCCTTGAGGTCCGGCCGCGCGATCGCGGCGGCGAGCGAGGCAGCGCCTGCTCCTTCGGTGACGATCTTCGCCTTCTTAAACAACAGCCGCATCCCATCGGTCACCTGAGCCGGGCTGACGGCAATCGCCCCATCGATCAACTCGCGTGCGACCGGCCAAAGCTTAAGCACCAACGACGGCGCGCCAATGCTCTTGATGAACGAGGGGCGCATTTCCACCGTCACGATCCGTCCTGCCGCAAGGGCGGCGCAAACCGGGGCAGCGCTGTCATCCTCGACCGCAAAGACACGGCGGCGGTCGGAAGCGATCTTGACGGCACTTGCGACCCCAGTGGTCAAGCTGCCACCGCCATAGGGAGTGAGCACCACGTCGACATCGGGCAAATCCTCGGCGATTTCCATGCCGATGGAAGCGTTGCCGGCAAGCACCGCCTGATCCGTCACCGGATTGATCAGCAGTTCCGGCGCGTCCGGCCGGTCCGCGCCGGTGATGTAATCCCACCACGTTTCTCGGGTGACGAAGCGCACCTCGCCGCCAAGCGCGCGCACGCCCTCGATCTTGGTCTGCGGCGCGCCGCGATACATGTAGGCAACCATCGGCGCGCCGACGAGGCGTGCAGCCCAGGCCATGCCATAGGCCATGTTGCCGGAACTGGTGACCGCCACGCCCTGCCGCAGAGCCGCGGGATCGCGCGACAAGACTGCGTTCAGCGCCGGGCGAAGCTTGAAGGCGCCGATCGGAGACAAAGTCTCCAGTTTCAAGAAGATCTGCCGGTTGGGAAGTCCGAGGTCGAGCCTGACCAGCGGCGTGCGCTTAAAGTGCGGCGCAATGCGCTGGCGGGCTTCGGCGATTTCATTCGGGGTCGGACGGTGTGGCGCAGTCATTGCTTAAGTCCCCCGTTTTCCGTCCGCTCACCTTCGGGCACGATGGCCCCGAACCAGTCCGCTGCTGGGCGGCGACCTTAATCTGCGCCTGAACAGAAGCTGCGGGCGAAATGCCGCCCGCAGTCCGTCAGCGCCATCACTCAGGTCACGGCTGCCCGGACCGCGAAACGCGCGTCCTCCCATGCACCGGTGCTGAGGATCTCTTCCAGAATCTCAACCGCCCGCCAGACGTCGGCATAGCTCACATAGAGCGGCGTGAAGCCGAAGCGCATGGTGGTGGGCGCGCGGAAATCGCCGATGACGCCGCGGGCAATCAGCGCCTGCATGACCTCGTAGCTGTTTGGATGGCTGAACGAAACCTGGCTGCCGCGCTTCGCGCCGTCGCGCGGGCTTTCGAGCTCCAGCCCATAGGCGCCGCATTTCGCCTCGACGAGCGTGATGAAGAGATCCGTGAGCCGGATGCTCTTCTCGCGCAACGCCGCCATGTCGACCTCGTCCCAGACGTCGAGCGCGCCCTTGAGCGCGCGAAGCGAAAGGATCGGTTGCGTGCCGCAGAGGAAGCGACGGATACCCTCTCCGGCGGCATAGTGCTGTTCGAAGGCGAACGGGCGGGCGTGACCCCACCAGCCGCTCAGCGGCTGACGGATGTCGCCGTGATGACGGGTGGCCGCATAGATGAAGGCAGGGGCTCCGGGGCCGCCGTTCAGATATTTGTAGGTGCAGCCGACGGCGAAATCGACATTGGCGCCGTCGAGATCGACCGGCAGGGCGCCGGCCGTATGGCAGAGATCCCAGATGACCAGCGCGCCATGCTCCTGCGCCTTGCGGGTCAACGCCGCCATGTCACGCAACACGCCGGACTTGTAGTTCACGTGGTTGACGAGAACCACGGCGACGCTGTCGTCGATCAGGTCCTCGATCTCGGGCGCATCAACCCCTTCGAGACGCAGCGAAGCGCCGGGACGGGTCGAGACCACACCCTCGGCCATGTAAAGGTCGGTCGGGAAACTGCCGCCCTCGCTTACGATTACCGAACGATCGGGTCGCAAGGCCATGGCGGCATGCAAGGCCTTGTAGATGTTGATCGACGTGGTGTCGCAGACGACCGTCTGGCCGGCGGCGGCCCCGATCAGCCGCCCGACCCGATCGCCGAGCGCAAGCGGCATGTCGAACCAGCCTGCCGTATTCCAGCTACGGATGAGATCCTGGCCCCATTCCTCGGTCGCGGCCTTGCGCAGTTCGTCGAAGGCGGCGGTCGAGGCGACGCCCAGCGAGTTGCCGTCGAGATAGATGAGGCCCGGCGGCAGGATGAAGCGCTCGCGCATGGGGCGCAGCCAATCGGCTGCATCCATGGCCTCGATCGCAGCAAAATCAGGAACTGCATTCATGAAGGTGGTCCTTGTTTATTCGCGAACGGTTTCGCGGGCGGGTGCTGGCCCGCGGCTTCGCTTGAGGCTCGGAAGAGCCAGCATGGCGAGAACGAACAGGCCGGTCGCAAGTTTCAGATCCGGCGGCGGCATGCCGGCCGCCAGGCAGAAGGAGACCAGCTGATAGTAGACGATCGCGCCGACAAAGGGGGCTGCGAGCTGGCACAGCACATTTTGCTTGCCGACGATCGCTTCGCCGATCATCAGCGCTGCAAGTCCGTTGATCAGGATGCCAAGCCCCATGTTGACGTCGGCAAAGCCCTGCGACTGCACCATCAGCGCGCCGCTTGCGGCCGAAAACGCGCCCGCAAGTCCTACGCCGCCGATCGTCGCCAGCCAGACATTGATGCCTTGCGCTTCCGCCATGTCGGGGTTGGCGCCGACGGCGCGCACCGCCGTGCCCTTCTCCGTCCGGAAGAAGTGATAGAGCAGGAAGAAGACGATGAGCGCGATCATCCCGGCGACGACGATCTTGCTCGCCGGGAAGCCCGGCTGCAGCCCCGGCGCCCAGTCGAAGACCGTCGAAGCGCCGAAGACCGAGAGGTTCGATCGGCCCATGATCCTGAGATTGATCGAATAGAGCATCGTCATCATCAGGATGCCGGCAAGCAGCGTGTGGATCCGGAACCGAAGATGAATGAAGGCCGTGCAGCAGCCGGCGACGAAGCCGGCGACGAGCGCGATGGCGATTGCGGCAAGCGGCGACATGCCGGCCGCCATAAGGACGCCGCAGACGCAGCCGCCAAGCGGGAACGCGCCTTCGCTGGTCAGATCCGGAAAGCTCAGCATGCGGAACGGGATCATGATCCCGAGCACGACGAAGGCGAGGATCAGGCTCTGCGCCAGCGTCACGGGAACGAGCGAGATGAAGCTCGCCAGGGTGTTTTGAAGAATATCCATGGTCGTCAGCTCGCCAGGAACATGCGGTCGGTTTTGACGGAGAAATGGCCGATCAGGTCCGGCACCGTCGTCTGGGCCTTGTCCTTGCCGTCGATTTCGAGACGCACACGCCCGGCATCGAGCATGATGACCTTGTGGCCAAAGTCCACCGCGTGCTGCATGTTGTGCGTCACCATCAGCGTCGTCAGCTTCAAGGCTTCGACCGCGCGGATCGTCGCCTGCATGACGATATCGGCGGTGCGCGGATCAAGGGCCGCGGTGTGCTCGTCGAGCAGCAGCAGTTCCGGTTCGCCGCCGACCGCCATGATCAGGGACAGCGATTGCCGCTGGCCGCCGGAGAGCAACTCCACCCGCGTGTCGAGACGGTTTTCAAGACCAAGCCCCAGCAGCGACAGTCGTTCCCTGTAGGCGGCAAGCCGCGTCGCATTGAGCCCGCGGCGTAGGGTGCGCTTGTTGCTGCGAAGCTCCGCAAGCAGCATGTTTTCCGCGACCGTCATGCTGGCGGCGGTGCCGCGCATCGGGTCCTGAAAAACGCGGGCAAGCCGCATGGCACGCTTGTGGACGGGCATTGCCGTAACATCGTCGCCGTTGATGACGATCTGGCCTGAATCGAGCACCAGCGCGCCCGAGATGGCATTGAGCATGCTGCTCTTGCCGGCGCCGTTCGAGCCGATGACGACGCCGAACTCGCCTGTAGCAAGGCTGAGGTCGAGGCCGTCAAGCGCGACCTTTTCGTCCGCCTGCCCCTTGTAAAAAACCTTGCGGGCCGATCTGATTTCCAGCATTGGCTCCCCCTAACCATGGCGTGACGGCGCTCTTGGCGCCGTCACTGTTGAGACCAACTGGAAATCAGTCGACCACGCAGTTGCACTCGCCAGCGAGCGCCGCTGGTACTTCGATACTGAAGGCGGCCGTCGCCTTTTTCGAGATGAGCGGTGCGTGATCTTCATAGGCCGGACGCGACGGCGCGATGGTTTTCGGGTCCGTGCCTTTGAGGATCTCCGCTGCAATCTTGCCGGCATTGACGCCGACCTGCTCGTAGTTGACCGCAAAGCTTGCCGGCACGACGCCATCGCGGACGGCGCCGTCGTCGGAATTGACGATCGGGATCTGCGCCTGGCGTGCGGCCGCCGAAACGGCGCCGATCGCCGGCTGCAGCAGGTTGGACGCGGGCGTGTAGATCACATCGGCCTTGCCGGCGAAGGAGGCGATGCGTTGCTGGATGTCGTTGACGTTGTCGACGCCGACCTCCACGACCTCGAAGCCGGCGGCAGGGGCTGCTTCCTTGATCTTGTCGAGCAGGGCGGTGTCGTTCGCTTCACCTGGATTGTAGGGCACGCCGAAACGCTTGGCTTCCGGCAAGAGCTTACGGGTAAAGGCCATGACGGCGGCCACGTCCTGAAGGTCCGTCGCGCCGGTCATGCCATCATCGCCCGCCTCCCAGGACGGAACGAGCTTCGCGGCAACCGGATCAGTAACGGCGGAGAAGACGACCGGAATACCGGAGCCGGCAAGCGCCTTCTTGGCGATCTGCGAGACGGGCGTGGTGATCGTGTAGACCAGCTTCGGCTGTTCGGCCTGCAGCTTGGCAATCATCTGCGGCACGAGCGAAGCGTCGAAGTTGGTGTGGCTCTCGGTGTAGACGACATCCTTGCCTTCGACGAAGCCGTTTTCAGCCAGCGCCTTCTTGAAGCCGGCGATCGACGCGTTCAACTGCGGATGTTCGCCGAAATTGGCGATCCCGATGCGGATCGGATCGGCGGCAGCCGTTCCCAGTCCCCATGCCATTGCGCCGGCGACGACCAACCCTGAAAGCCAAGTGCTCTTGCTCATAATCCCTCCCAGAACTTGACGAGCGTTACCGCCCTCCTCGGCGGCGTGCGGGGATGATGGCGAGGGTCGGAGTTCTTGTCAAACAAATATATATATTTTCACAATCGAGGCGTAACTATATATATTTGTATCGATCCGATGCGGACGCTAAGGGAATGTGATGCAGGACCACGAACAGTCGACCAAGACGGAATCGGCCTACCGGTTGCTACGCCGCGACATTCTGGCGACGCGGCTGAAACCCGGTGCGCCAATGAAGCTGAGCGCGCTGCGCGAAAGCTATGGGATCGGCTGGACGCCTCTGCGCGAGGCACTGTCGCGTTTGGAGGCAGAGGGCCTCGTCACGGCGATCAGCAATCGCGGCTTTGCCGTCGCACCGGTGTCACGCGAGGAGCTGGATGATCTCACCCGCGCGCGCCTCGCGGTGGAAATGCCGCTGTTGATCGAGTCGATCGAAAACGGTGACAGCGCATGGGAATCCGCCGTCGTCACGGCGCACTATCGGCTGTCCCGCTGCAAGGTCTCCGTCGAGCACTTCTCCGAAAGCGAGGTCGACGAGTGGGACGAAAAGCACGCCGGTTTCCATGCGGCACTGATCAGCGCGGCGCAGTCGAACTGGCTCGCGCGCTTCCAGGCGACGATCTCCGACCAGCTTCGGCGCCACCATCGTTTCTTAAGCCTTGCCCCGACGATGAGGGCTGCCGCCGGCATGAGCGAGGGCTATGAGGAGGCCGTCGCAGCCTTGCAGGACGCCATGGCGATCAAACATCACACCGAGCTCATGGAGGCGGCACTCGATCGCGACATCGAGCGCGCCAAGGTGCTGATGGCGGACCACATCGGCTTTACGGTCAACGTCTATGTTCAATCCGAGGACGGCGGGCGCGCCTCGGTTTCCACGCGACAGACAGCGCCGGGGCTTGCGTCCAAATGACGGCCCATGACAGCCTGTCCAAGAACCGCAAACGCCTTTAAAAAGCAAAAGCAGGAAGAGCCTGCCGATTTGCGCAGGGTTAGAAGCGGACATTGGGAATGATGGGTGAAGACAAGTTCGACACTTCGCCGGAATGGGTGGATGGTGAGACCAAGGCGCTCGAGGCTCCGGGCGATCACCGCGCCGAGCTGAGGCTCTGGCTGCGCCTGCTGACCTGCTCGACGCTGGTCGAGAGCGAGATTCGCCGCAGGCTCCGGGAAGAATTCGACTCGACCCTGCCACGCTTCGACCTGATGGCCCAGCTCGAACGCGCGCCCGACGGCATGGTGCTTGGCGAAGTCTCGAAGCGCATGATGGTTTCGCCCGGCAACATCACGGTGCTGGTGGAGCGCTTGACCGAGAGCGGCCACATCAGCCGCACGACGCTTCCGACGGATCGGCGCGTGCAGGTCATCGCGCTGACGCCCTTCGGCCGTGCCGAATTCGAGAAGATGGCAGCAACGCATGCCGATTGGATCTCCGAGCTGTTTGCCGGTGTTTCGCCGCAGGACAGCAGCGTGCTGATGGACGAGCTTGCCAAGCTCAAGCGGTCCATTATCGCCGCACTGGCGCGCAATAGCTGAGGCACTCGCCCTTCCCTCCCCCTCGAGAACTTCCGAAATGACACGACGTCTCCGCGTCGTCTTCGACGCGCGCGCTGGCGTCGCATTTGCCCAAACAATTTTAAGCTTGAAATTTCTCCCGAACGAGTCCAACCTGTTCCCAGCAGTCCGGGATGACGGTCGACGGCATCTCGACGGCGACACGCGCGGCCGGAGCTCGGGAGGAGAACCATATGCGGATCGTCTGTATCGGTGGCGGGCCGGCGGGCCTGTATTTTGCGCTTTTGATGAAGCGCCAGCACCCGGAACACCACGTCACCGTTGTCGAGCGGAACCGCGCCTTCGATACCTTCGGCTGGGGCGTCGTCTTCTCCGATCAGACCATGCAGTCGATGCGGCAATGGGATCCGGAGACGGCCGAGGCGATCGAGGTCTCGTTCAACCACTGGGACGATATCGAGCTGGTCTTCAAGGGCCGCAAGATCCGCACGACCGGCCACGGTTTCGTCGGCATCGGCCGCAAGAAGATGCTCAACATCCTCCAGAACCGCTGCCTCGAACTCGGCGTCGAGCTCCTGTTCGAGCGGGACGTCGAAAGTGACGAGCAGTTTTCCGATGCGGACCTGATCATTGCTTCCGATGGTGTCAACTCGCGAATTCGCAACAAATATGCAGACGTCTTCCGACCCGACATGGTCGTTCGGCCGAACCGCTATGTCTGGCTCGGCACGAACAAAAAGTTCGACGCCTTCACCTTCGACTTCCAGCGCACCGAACATGGCTGGTTCCAGGCACATATCTACCGCTTCGACGAAAATACCTCGACCTTCATCGTCGAGACCACCGACGAAGTGTTCAAGGCCCATGGCCTCGACCGGATGGACCAGGACCAGTCGATCGCGTTCTGCGAGAAGCTCTTTGCCGAAACCCTCGACGGCCACAGGCTGATGACCAATGCGCGGCACCTGCGCGGCTCCGCCTGGCTGAACTTCGGCCGCCTGATCTGCGAGAAGTGGAGCCACTTCAACGGCCGGAGCCACGTCGTCTTGATGGGCGACAGTGCCCACACCGCCCACTTCGCCATCGGCTCGGGCACCAAGCTTGCCATCGACGATGCGATCGAGCTCACCCGGCAGTTCGACATCCTCGGCCACGACAAGGCCAATATCCCCGCGGTGCTCGCTGCCTATGAGGAGGTGCGCCGCGTCGATGTGGCCCGCATCCAGAATGCGGCCCGCAACGCGATGGAATGGTTCGAAGTGGTCGGCACGCGCTATGCCGACACGCTGGAGCCCGAACAGTTCATGTATTCGATGCTGACCCGCTCGCAGCGCATCAGCCACGAAAACCTTCGCCTGCGCGACAAGCACTGGCTCGAAAGCTTCGAGCGCTGGTTTGCCGAACGCGCCGGCGTCGAGCCGGCCGCAAACGGGGCGGTCCCGCCGCCGATGTTCACGCCATTCCGGCTCCGCGGCCTGACGCTCAAGAACCGCATCGTGGTTTCGCCAATGGCGATGTATTCGGCGACCGACGGCGTGCCGAACGATTTTCACCTGGTGCATCTCGGCGCACGCGCCATGGGAGGGGCTGCTCTCGTCTTCCCGGAAATGACCTGCGTCTCGGCCGATGCCCGCATCACGCCCGGATGCCTGGGGCTCTGGAACGACGCGCAGACATTAGCTTTCAAGCGCATCGTCGACTTTGTGCACCAGCAAACCCCCGCCAAGATCGGCATCCAGCTCGGCCACGCCGGGCGCAAGGGCGCTACCAGGGTGCCATGGGAGGGGATCGACCAGCCCTTGAGCGAGGGCGGCTGGCCGCTCATTTCCGCGTCCGCCCTGCCCTATCTTAAGCATTCCGACACGCCGCGCGAAATGACCCGTGCCGACATGGACCGCGTCGTGGCCGACTTCGTGCGGGCCACCGAGCGCGCCCGCGATCTCGGCTTCGACATCCTCGAACTGCACGCGGCGCACGGTTACCTGCTGTCGAGTTTCCTGTCGCCGCTCACCAATCTGCGCACCGACGAATATGGTGGCGATCATGCGGCGCGAGCCCGCTTCCCGCTCGAAGTCTTCCGCGCGGTCCGCAAGGCGTGGCCAGATGACAGGCCGATGTCGGTGCGCCTCTCGACGCACGACTGGCACGAGGGCGGCAACACACCGGAGGACGCGGCGATCTTCGCCCGTCTGTTCAAGGAGGCCGGCGCCGACATGATCGACTGCTCGTCCGGTCAAGTGGTGAAGGAAGAAAAGCCGATTTATGGCCGGCTGTTTCAGACGCCGTTTTCCGACAAGATCCGCAACGAGATCCAGGTCCCGACCATCGCCGTCGGGGCGATTTCCGAGGCCGACCACGCCAATTCGATCATCGCCGCCGGTCGCGCCGACCTCTGCGCGATAGCGCGTCCGCATCTGGCCGACCCCTCCTTCGTCATGCATGAGGCGGCAAAGATCGGCTATGACGGCCAGCCCTGGCCGAAGCAGTACCACTCCGCCCGGGCGCAATATGTGAACAATCTGGCGCGTGCGGCGACTTCGGCGGGCAAGCCATGAGCAAAAGGCACGCCCTCGTCACAGGCGCCGGCAGCGGCATCGGCAAGGCGATCGCGCTGGCGCTCGCCGCCGAAGGCCATGTCGTCAGCCTCGCCGGACGCCGCGCTCTGCCACTCGAAGCCGTACGGGACGAAATCGTCGCTGCGGGCGGACAAGCCTTTGTCCGCGACGGCTTCGATGTGACCAACCCGGAGGCCGTTGAGCAGGGCATTGCGGCCGCGATCGCTGAAGCCGGAGACATCGCCGTTCTCGTCAACTGCGCTGGCGAGGCACCCTCGACCCCGTTCGAGAAGACCGATCTCGCACTCTGGCAGCGGGTGCTCTCGATCAACCTGACCGGGGTCTTTCTCGTGACGCAGGCAGCCCTTGCCTCGGTTCGCCGCGCCGGCAACGGCCGGATCGTCAATGTTGCAAGCACCGCGGGCCTTACCGGCTACGCCTATGTTTCCGCCTATTGCGCCTCGAAGCATGGCGTCATCGGCCTGACGCGCGCACTGGCGCTCGAGCTTGCCCGGACCGACGTGACCGTCAATGCCGTTTGCCCCGGGTTTACCGACACGCCGCTGATCGACGGCGCGCTCGATACGATCAGCGAAAAGACCGGTCGTTCGCGCGAGGAAGCCCGTGCCAGCCTTGCCCGATCCAACCCGCAAGGGCGCCTGGTGACACCGGATGAGGTGGCCAACACCGTCTCCTGGCTCGTATCGGAAAAGGCAACCGCGATTACCGGCCAGGCGATCGCCGTTGCCGGCGGCGAAGTTCTTGGAGGATAGAAATGACAAACCCGATGCAGGCCAAGAAGCGCGCCTTCAAAGACCACAAGGCCAAACACTTCCTGTTCGAAACGGATGCCGACGGCAGGGTTGCGACGATCACGCTCAACCGCCCGGCAAAGAAGAACCCGCTGACCTTCGAGAGCTACGAGGAACTTTGCGATCTCTTCCGCTCACTCGCCCGCGCCAGCGACGTGCGCGCCGTGGTGTTGACGGGCGCCAACGGCAACTTCTCCTCGGGCGGCGATGTCTTCGAGATCATCGAACCGCTGACGCGCATGTCGATGCCCGATCTCCTGGATTTCACCCGCATGACCGGCGAACTGGTCCGCCAGATCCGCGCCTGCCCGCAGCCGGTCATCGCTGCGGTCGACGGTATCTGCGCCGGCGCCGGGGCGATCCTGGCGATGGCTTCCGATTTCCGCTTGGCGACACCGGAGGCGAAGACCGCCTTTCTCTTCACCCGTGTCGGGCTGGCGGGTGCCGACATGGGCGCCTGTGGCATTCTTCCCCGCATCATCGGCCAGGGCCGTGCGACAGAACTGCTTTTCACCGGGCGGGTGATGACCGCGACGGAGGGACATGCCTGGGGCTTCTACAACGCGCTGCACGAGCGCCCGTCGATGCTTGGCGAGGCGCAGAAGTTCGCGCGCAGCATCGCCGACGGCCCCTGGTTCGCCCATGCGATGACGAAGAAGATGCTCGACCAGGAATGGGCGATGGGCATCGACCAACTGATTGAATCGGAAGCCCAAGCTCAGGCGATCTGCATGGCGACCGGGGACTTCCGCCGCGCCTTCGAGGCCTTTGCCGCCAAGGCGAAGCCGGAATTCAAGGGGAACTAAGCATGGGGTCCCATGATACGGTTCTGGGCTCACCGACACGCGACCATCTCGACTGGCCGTTCTACGACGACAGCCACCGCGCGCTTGCCGCCGAGCTGGATGACTTCGTAGCCCGTGGCGGCCTCGGCGAAATCGATCATGCAGACGCCGATGCCGCCTGCAAACATCTGGTCGCAGCGCTGGGCAGCGCAGGCGTGCTTCGCCATTGCGTGCCGAAAGCCTTCGGCGGCGTGAGCGAAGACATCGACAGCCGCGCGCTCTGCCTCATTCGCGAGACCCTTGCCTATACCGACGGCCTTGCCGACTTCGCCTTCGCCATGCAGGGGCTCGGCACCGGCGCGATCAGCCTTTCCGGCCCCGAGGCGCTGAAGCGGACGGTTCTGCAGAAGGTCGCCCGCGGCGAGTGGATTTCCGCCTTTGCGCTTTCCGAACCCGAGGCGGGATCGGATGTGGCGGCCATGGCCTGTGCAGCGCACCGCGACGGTGATCACTTCGTGCTCGATGGCGAGAAAACCTGGATCTCGAACGGCGGCATTGCCGACGTCTACACCGTCTTTGCCCGCACCGGCGAAGCGCCCGGCACACGCGGCATTTCCGCCTTCGTGGTTTTCGCCGACACGCCCGGCTTCACTATCGCCGAACGCATCGAGACGATCGCGCCGCATCCGCTTGCTCGGCTCCGCTTCGACAATTGCCGCATCCCGGCCTCGCAGCTTCTCGGGTCCCCTGGTGAAGGCTTCAAGATCGCCATGCGCACGCTCGACATCTTCCGCCCGTCCGTCGCGGCGGCCGCGATCGGTTTTGCCCGCCGCGCGCTCGACGAGGCGGTGGCGCATGCAAAGAACCGCAAGATGTTCGGCGCGACCCTTGCCGATCTGCCGACGGCGCAAAGCACGCTTGGCGAGATGGCGACCGCAATCGACGCTGCAGCACTTCTCACCTGCCGCACAGCGTGGCAACGCGACGTGCGGAAGCGGCCGACGACGCGCGAAGCGGCGATGGCCAAGATGACCGCGACGGAGAACGCGCAATGGGTCATCGACCAGGCTCTGCAGCTCTTTGGCGGTCGCGGCGTGCGCGTCGGCGAAATCACCGAACGGCTCTATCGCGAGATCCGCGCGCTCAGGATCTACGAGGGCGCGACCGAGGTTCAAAAGCTCATCATCGGCCGCGAGCTGATGAAGGGCCGATCATGAAGGGGATGTCGAACATGCATGGTTCGAAGGCGTCATTCGACTGGCAGGATCCATTCAACCTGGATGCGCAGTTAACCGAGGAAGAACGCATGGTGCGGCGCACCGCGCAAGGCTATGCCGAAGATCGGCTGGCGCCGCGCGTGCAGGAGGCCTTCCGCCACGAAAAGACCGACCCGTCGATCTTCGCCGAGATGGGCGAACTCGGCCTGCTGGGGCCGATGGTGTCAGAGGCGTATGGCGGGGCCGGCCTCAACTATGTCTCCTACGGCCTGATCGCCCGCGAGATCGAGCGCATCGACAGCGGTTACCGCTCGATGATGAGCGTGCAGTCGTCCCTGGTGATCGTGCCGATCTACACATTCGGCAGCGAAGACCAGAAGCGCAAATACCTGCCTGGCCTGATTGCCGGCACCAAGATCGGCTGCTTCGGCCTGACCGAACCCGACCATGGCTCCGATCCCGGCTCGATGATCACCAAAGCCGCCAAGGTCGATGGCGGTTATCTGCTCTCCGGCTCCAAGACCTGGATCTCCAACGCCCCGATCGCCGACGTCTTCGTCGTCTGGGCAAAAACCGCCGATGGCGCGATCCGTGGCTTCATCCTCGAAAAGGGATGGAAGGGTCTGAGCGCACCGGCAATCCACGGCAAGGTGGGTCTGCGGGCATCGATCACCGGCCAGATCGTCATGGACGAGGTCTTCGTTCCGGACGAAAACATGCTGCCTGGCGTAACCGGTTTGAAAGGCCCCTTCACCTGCCTCAACTCCGCCCGTTTCGGCATCGCCTGGGGCGCCCTTGGTGCAGCCGAGTCCTGCTACGAGACGGCACGCCAATACGTGATCGACCGCAAGCAGTTCGGCCGGCCGCTTGCCGCCAATCAGTTGATCCAGAAGAAACTCGCGGACATGGCGACGGAGATTGCTCTTGGTCTCCAGGGGTGTTTGCGCCTCGGACGGATGAAGGAGGAGGGAAATCCGCCGGTCGAGCTAACGTCGATCCTCAAGCGGAACTCCTGCGGCAAAGCGCTGGAGATCGCCAGGATCGCGCGCGACATGCTCGGCGGCAACGGCATTTCGGACGAGTTTCCGGTGGCCCGCCATCTCGTCAATCTCGAAGTGGTCAACACCTATGAGGGCACGCACGACATCCACGCACTGATCCTCGGTCGCGCCATCACCGGCATCGCCGCTTTCGCGAACTGAGGTCGGATCCATGTTCAGGACCAAGAGACCGCTGCGTTTCGGAGACTGCGATCCCTCGGGGATCGCCTATTTCCCGTCCTACCTCAACATCCTCGTCGGAGTGACGGAGGACTTCTTCGCGTCGCTCGGCTTTCCCTGGAAGGCGATGAACGACGAGCGGCGGATCGGCGTGCCGACGGTGCGCCTCGATCTTACCTTCGTTCGCCCCGGCTTCCAGGGCGACGAGCTCGATTTTGCGCTGGCGGTCCGTGGTATCGGCCGGTCGTCGCTCGATATGGAGCATAGGGTCTCGGCGAGAGACACCGTGCTTTGGACGGCGAAACAGCGGGTCGTTGCCACCTCGCTCGACAATCACGCTTCTTTTGCATGGCCGGACGACATCCGCGCCGCGCTGACACAACATCTGGAGACGACCGATGCACACCATCCTGCAACCTGAAGGTTGGGCAAAGCCCATCGGCTATGCCAACGGCGTGGCTGCAACGGGCCGCACCGTTTTCGTCGGCGGCCAGATTGGCTGGAACGCGCAGTCCGAGTTCGAGACCGACGATTTCGTCGAGCAGGTGCGCCAGACGCTGAAGAACGTCGTCGCGGTGCTCGCCGCCGGCGGCGCCGAGCCGCATCACATCACCACGATGACCTGGTACTTCACCGACAAGCAGGAATATGTCGGCAACCTTCGCGGCATTGGCCAGGCCTATCGCGAGATCATCGGCCGGCATTTCCCGGCCATGGCCGCGATGCAGGTGGTGGCGCTCGTCGAAGACCGCGCCAAGATCGAGATCCAGGCCACCGCCGTCGTTCCTGATTGAGACTTGCCGACATGGCTGAGATCCGATTTTCCGAGAGCGTTTCCGCCCGCCTTGAAGCGGGTGTCCTCGTCGTCACCATCGATAACCCGCCCGTCAATGCGTTGTCCGCGCATGTTCGCTCCGGCCTGGTGGCGGCGCTCGATCATGCGGCCAATCTTCCAGCGGTCGCAGGCGTCGTGATCACGGGCGCCGGCAACACCTTCATCGGTGGCGCCGATATCAGGGAGTTCGGCAAACCACCGATCGAGCCGACGCTTCCGGAGGTGATCGAGCGTATCGAGACATTCGGCAAGCCAGTCGTCTCGGCCGTCAATGGTGCGGCCCTTGGCGGCGGCTGCGAGGTGGCGCTCGCCTGCCATGGCCGCGTTGCCGGCGGGAAAGCATCGTTCGGTCTGCCCGAAGTCAAACTCGGCCTTGTCCCGGGCGCCGGCGGCACGCAGCGCCTGCCGCGTCTGATCGGCATGATCGCGGCGATCGATCTCATTGGTACCGGACGGGCCGTCAAGGCAGCCGAATCTGTTACGCTTGGCCTTGCCGACAGCATTGCCGCCGATCCGGTAGATGCTGCATTGGCTTTTGTGCAGGCCCATGTCGGCAAGCCGCTCCGTCGGACCGGCATGATCGCCGTTCCCTCGGCGGACGCCGCTGCAATCGGCGCAGCGGAAGCAAAGGTCCTGGCAAAAGCCCGGGGCCAAGCGGCTCCCGCCGAGGCGGTTCGCCTCGTCAAGGCGGCCGGCGAAGTCGACCTGAAACAAGGGCTGACTGAGGAACGGGCAAGCTTCCTGCGTTTGCGTGATTCAGCAGAGTCCGCGGCGCTCCGGCACGTGTTCTTTGCCGAGCGCGCCGCCGGCAAGGTCGAGGGACTCGACACGGTATCGCCCAGGCCGATCGAGACGGTCGGCGTGGTTGGCACGGGGCTGATGGGATCCGGTATCGCCGTTTCCGCCCTGGTCTCCGGCTATCGCGTGGTGGCACTCGAGCAGACGGAAGAAGCTGCCGCCAGCGGGCGGGCACGCATTACCGAGACCCTCGACAGGACCGTGCGCTCCGGACGGCTGACGGTGGCCGGCCGCAACGACTGCCTCGCGCGGCTGCGGACAACCACAGAAGCGAGAGACCTCGCGAAAGCCGGCCTCGTCATCGAAGCGGTGTTCGACGATATCGAGGTCAAGACGGAACTGTTTCAGAGGCTCGACGGCATCGTCGCCCCCAGCGCCATTCTCGCAACCAACACCAGCTACCTCGACCCTGATGCGATTGCCGCGGCGACAGTCGATCCCTCGCGCGTTGTCGGCCTGCACTTCTTCTCGCCCGCCAACGTCATGCGGCTCGTCGAAGTCGTCGATTGCGCCAGGACAGCGCCCGGCGTGCTGGCGACGGCCCTTGCCTTCGTCAAACGCCTCGGCAAGCTGCCGATCGTTTGCGGTGTGACCGAAGGTTTCATCGGCAACCGCATCTTCTCCGCCTATCGCCGCGAGGCGGAGTTCATGCTGGAGGATGGGGCACTGCCGCAGGAGATCGATGCCGCGCTCGAGGCCTATGGTTTTCCGATGGGGATCTTCGCCGTCAACGACATGGCCGGGCTCGAGATCGCCTGGGCGCGCCGCAAGCGCCAGGCGGCGACACGCGACCCCGCCGCGCGTTATGTCGAGATCGCTGACAGGCTCTGCGAAGCGGGACGTCTCGGCCGCAAGAGCGGGCGCGGCTGGTACGCCTATCCCGATGGCGAGCGCACCGCCGATCCCGAGGTTACGGCGGTGATCGAAGCGGCGCGAGCGGTGAAGAACATCACGCCGCGCGATTTCACCGCGGACGAGATCATGAGCCGGCTTTTGAAGGCGATGGCCGACGAGGGAACGGCCCTGCTGGCAGAAGGCATTGCCGCGCGTCCCGGCGACATCGATCTGGTGCTGATCAATGGCTACGGCTTTCCCGCGCACAAGGGCGGGCCAATGTTCGCCGCAGAGCAAAGCAAGGACAAATCCCATGGGTGAAGCCTATATCGTCGGCGGCGTCCGCACCCCCATCGGCCGTTATGGCGGCGCGCTCGCGAGCGCGCGCCCGGACGATCTTGCGGCCCGCGTGATCCGCGAGGCGCTGGCGCGTGTTGCGTCCGTGCCGGCCGAAGCGGTCGACGAGGTCGTGCTCGGCTGTGCCAACCAGGCGGGCGAAGACAACCGCAACGTCGCGCGCATGGCCTCCTTGCTTGCGGGATTGCCGGATACGGTTGCCGGAACGACGATCAACAGGCTCTGCGGCTCCGGGCTGGATGCAGTCGGCTATGCCGCCCGCGCGATCCGGCTCGGCGAGGCGGAGGTCGTTGTCGCCGGCGGCGTCGAGAGCATGTCGCGCGCGCCCTTCGTCATGCCGAAGGCCGAAGGCCCGTTCCAGCGCAGCACCGAGATCCACGATACGACCATCGGCTGGCGCTTTCTCAATCCCGTCATGAAGGACCTCTACGGCATCGACTCCATGCCGGAGACGGCTGAGAACGTCGCCGCCGAGTTTTCAATCTCGCGGGCCGACCAGGATGGTTTTGCGCTGCGCAGCCAGGCGCGTGCCGCGGCCGCACAAAAGAGCGGCCGGTTCGCCCGCGAAATCGCTCCCTACGCGATCAAGGGACGCAAGGGTGAGACGACGCTCGTCGAAGGAGACGAGCATCCGCGCGAAACGACGATCGAAAAGCTTGCCGGCCTGCCGACGCCGTTCCGCGTCAATGGCTCGGTGACCGCCGGCAACGCCTCCGGCGTCAACGATGGCGCGGCCGCGCTCATCGTTGCCTCCGCCCGCGCCGTCGAGCGCTACGGCCTTCGGCCTCTCGCACGGGTCGACGGGATGGCAACCGCGGGTGTTGCGCCGCTCATCATGGGCATCGGCCCGGTCTTTTCCACACGCAAGCTCCTGGAGCGCTTTGGCCTTGGCATCGGCGACATCGATATCGTCGAACTGAACGAGGCCTTCGCGGCGCAGGCTCTCGCCTGCATGCGTCAACTCGGGCTTGCCGACGATGCGCCCCACGTCAATCCGAATGGCGGCGCCATCGCGCTCGGCCATCCGCTGGGCATGTCCGGCGCGCGCCTGGCGCTGACGGCGGCATTGGAGCTCGAGGCGCAAGATGCGAAGCGTGCGGTCGCCACCATGTGCATCGGCGTCGGACAGGGCATCTCGATGCTGCTGACGCGGCCGTGACGCCCGCTTCCCGGAACATCGATGTCCAACGGCCGACCCGACCGCCGGGCGGCCGAGGCGAACCGCCTTCCGTTCGCGCCCGATTGCGCGGGCGGGAGGTACGTTCCACGGCCAGCACCTCGCGTGCAGAGGCGCGCCATCGACGCTCAGAAATAGCGTCCATAAGTTTACGCCCCCGTTACCAAATCCAGCCACCATCCTGTCAGGCATGATGCCGAGGGGAGAGCAATGATGGGCTATGATTGGGATGGCGCACGCGGGCGCCGCATGAAGATCGTGCGCTTTGGCACGGCCGTCGCTTTGGCTGCCCTTTTGGTATCGGTCGCGGCACAGGTCGTGACCCGGGCGATCTGAGCGTCGCAAACGGTTGAGCCTGTGCGGTGCACCGAAGGTGCAGATCTTTCCGGATGCCGAGATCAACAGTCCGGGATCTCGTTCTTGAGATCAAAAATCCCACCGTCCACGGCTCAGCTCCTGCATCGCAACCGGTGAAAGCCGGCGTGCCGGCTTTGCAGCGGCGAACGAAGCTGATACGTTCCATTTTTGTTCCGAGTCATCTGCTTCGCGCGGCGAGTCTGCGGCTACGAAGCGGAATCCGTGAAGTCTTTCAAAGAGATGAAACGGCGCGAGGAATTGGGGAATCTTGCTGACAACGCCTGGACACGAATGAGCGCCGCCTATCTCGAAAAACTGAACGACCGCCAGCGCGAGGCGGTGGTGCATGGTGTGGGATTGCCGCAAGGCGAAGTCGGCGGCCCTCTGCTGATCATCGCCGGTGCCGGTTCGGGCAAGACGAACACGCTCGCCCACCGGGTGGGACATCTGATCGTGAATGGCGCGGACCCGCGCCGCATCCTGCTGATGACCTTTTCCCGCCGCGCCGCCGCGGAAATGACGCGCCGGGTCGGGCGCATCTGCCGCCAGGTGCTCGGCGATAATGCCGCCGTCATGACCGATGCGCTTTCCTGGACCGGCACGTTCCACGGGATTGGTGCGCGCATCCTCAGGATCTATGCCGAACAGATCGGCCTCGACCCGGATTTCACCATCCATGATCGCGAAGACAGCGCCGATCTCATGAACCTCGTCCGCCACGAGCTCGGCTTCTCCAAGATGGAAAGCCGCTTTCCGACAAAGGGCACATGCCTTGCGATCTATTCGCGCGTTGTGAATTCGGACAGCTCGATCATCGACGTGCTGAAGACGGCCTATCCCTGGGCCACGAGCTGGGAACAGCAACTGAAGGAACTGTTTGCCGGCTATGTGGAGGCCAAGCAGGCGCAGAACGTGCTCGACTACGACGATCTGCTTCTCTACTGGGCGCAGATGGTTTCCGATGCGGAACTGGCGCAGGACATCAGCAGCCGATTCGAACATATCCTGGTCGATGAATATCAGGATACGAACCGCCTTCAGGCCTCGATCCTGCTGTCGCTCAAGCCCGAGGGCCATGGCCTGACGGTCGTCGGCGACGACGCCCAATCGATCTATTCCTTCCGGGCCGCGACGGTCCGCAACATCCTCGATTTCCCGAGTGCGTTTTCGCCGCAGCCGGCCGACGTCATCACGCTCGATCGAAATTATCGCTCGACCCAGCCGATTCTTGCGGCCGCCAATGGCGTCATCGGGCTTGCGCGGGAGCGGTTCACCAAGAACCTCTGGACGGACCGGCAGTCGGAGCAGCGCCCTCAGCTTGTCACCGTCAAGGACGAAACGGATCAGGCCGCCTACATCGTCGAGCAGGTTCTTGCCAACCGTGAGGTCGGCATGGCGCTGAAGCAGCAGGCAGTGCTGTTTCGCTCTGCCAACCACAGCGGCACGCTCGAAGTCGAGCTTACCCGCCGCAACATTCCCTTCGTGAAGTTCGGCGGCCTCAAGTTTCTCGACAGCGCCCATGTCAAGGATCTGCTGGCAACCTTGCGGTTCGCGCAGAACCCGCGTGACCGGGTCGCCGGCTTCCGTCTGTTGCAGATGCTGCCCGGAATCGGCCCACAGACCGCGGGCAAGATCCTCGACGCGATCGCCGCCGATCCGGAGCCGCTCGCAGCGCTCGCAGAAATCCCGGCGCCACCGAAGACCGGAGAAGATTGGGCAAGCTTCGTCGATCTCGTTTGCGCCCTCCGCAAAGCCGACACCGGATGGCCGGGAGAAATCGCGACGGCGCGGGCCTGGTACGAACCCCACCTCGACCGCATCCACGAAGACGCCGAAACGCGCAAGGCCGATCTCCTGCAGCTCGAGCAGATTGCCGGCGGCTACCAGAACCGGGAACGATTCCTGACCGAATTGACGCTGGATCCGCCGGACGCCACCAGCGACCAGGCAGGCCTGCCGCTGCTCGACGAGGACTATCTGATCCTCTCGACCATTCACTCGGCCAAGGGACAGGAATGGCGCTCGGTCTTCATGCTCAATGTCGTCGACGGCTGCATTCCGTCCGACTTGGGCGTCGGCACGACGGCCGAGCTCGAAGAGGAGCGGCGGCTGCTTTATGTCGGCATGACGCGGGCGCGCGACCACCTCGCGCTGGTGACGCCGCAGAGGTTTTTCACCTACGGCCAAAACAGCCAGGGCGACCGGCATGTTTACGCGTCAAGAACCCGCTTCATTCCAGCGACGCTGCTGCAGTTCTTCGAGACGACGAACTGGCCGAAGATCTCGGCGGCCGCCGGCGAACGCAGCGCCAAGCAGATCCGCATCGATGTCGGAGCCCGGATGCGCTCCATGTGGAAGTGAGGACGAGCCCGCGACCGCGATCCGCAGGAAACGGCGCGTATTTCAGTATGTTCCTGCGTCTCACGGATGGTGCAGTACGCTCATTCCGCCATCGACCGTGAGGCAGGTGGCGTTCATGAACGGGCACTCGTCCGAAATCATGAAGAGTGCCGCCTTGGCGATTTCCTCCGGCGTGGCGATGCGGCCGCCGGGATGGAGCTTCATCGTTTCCGCCTCCGCCGCGACCGGGTCCGGAAAGCTGTTCCAGTAATCCACGACCTTCTGAGTCCTGACATATCCCGGTGCCAGTGCATTCACCCGCACGGCCTGGCCGGCATATTCCAGCCCCAGCGCCTTGGTCATGCCGAGAAGCGCATGCTTGGCGACGGGGTAGGGAAAGGTGTGCGGAATGATGGTGAAGGCGTGGGTGGAGGCGATGTTGAGGATGACGCCGCCGCCGGCCGCGATCATTCCCGGCAGCACCGCCTTGCTGCAGTTCCACGCGCCCTTGAGATTGATGTCGAAGCAACGCTGCCAATCAGCATCGGAGAGTTTCAGCGGCTCGAAGAACGCGTTGATGCCGGCATTGTTGACGAGTGCATTCGGCTGGCCGATCTCACGGGCGGCAGTGGCGACCGCTTGCTCGATGGCATCCGCATCGGTGATATCGGCCGCGGTGTAGCCGACCTTTCCGCCCGTCGCGCGCAGCCGCACGGCCTCGTTCGCCAGCAGATCGCCGTCGCGGTCAATGAGGAAGAGGCTCGCGCCTTCCGCAAGGAAGGTCTCGGCGATGGCGAGGCCGATGCCCTGTGCCGCACCGGTGATGACGACGCGCTTGCCCTCGAGACGACCCGCCATGTCCGCGCTCCTCACCACTCGGCGACGCTGCCGTCGGCATGGCGCCAGATCGGATTACGCCAGCGATGACCTTCCTTGGCCCGTTCGACGACATATTGTTCGTCCACTTCGATGCCGAGGCCGGGGCCTTGCGGGATCGACACGAAACCATCCGCGTAGTGGAACACTTCCTTATTCGAGATGTAGTCGAGGATATCGTTGGCCTCGTTGTAGTGGATGCCGAGGCTCTGTTCCTGGATGAAGGCGTTATAGCTCACGGCGTCGACCTGGAGGCAGGCGGCCAGCGCGATCGGTCCGAGCGGGCAATGCGGCGCCAGCGCCACGTCATAGGCTTCCGCCATCGCCGCGATCTTGCGGCACTCGGTAATCCCTCCCGCATGCGAAAGGTCCGGCTGCAGGATGTCGACATAGCCGTCTGACAGCACCGACTTGAAGTCCCATCGCGAATAAAGCCTCTCGCCAAGAGCGATCGGGGTCGAGCAATGGTTGGCGATTTCCTTCAGCGCCTCGCGATTTTCCGAAAGCACCGGCTCCTCGATGAACATCAGGTTGAAGGGCTGCAGTTCCTTCGCCAGCACCTTGGCCATCGGCCGGTGCACGCGGCCGTGGAAATCGACGCCGATGCCGATATGCGGGCCGATCGCCTCGCGGATCGTCGCGATGGTTTCGACCGCCTTTTCCACCTTCTCCCAGGTGTCGACGATCTGCATTTCCTCGCAGCCATTGAGCTTGATGGCCTTGAAGCCGCGGGCGACGACGTCGCGGGCATTGTTGGCGACATCCGACGGACGGTCGCCGCCGATCCAGGAATAGACCTTGATACGGTCACGCACCTGACCACCAAGCAGCGCATGGATCGGCTGACCATAGGCCTTGCCCTTGATGTCCCAGAGCGCCTGGTCGATGCCGGCAAGCGCGGACATATGCACCGCGCCGCCGCGATAGAAGCCGCCGCGGTACATGACCTGCCAATGATCTTCGATCAGCAGCGGATCCTTGCCAATCAGGTAGTCCGAGAGTTCGTTCACCGCCGCTTCCACGGTCAGCGCACGCCCCTCGACGACCGGCTCGCCCCAGCCGACGATGCCCTCGTCGGTCTCGATCTTTAGGAACAGCCAACGCGGCGGGACGATGTAGGTCGTGAGCTTGGTGATTTTCATGGTGCGATATCCGCTGGGTGCAAGAAGGCGGCGACGGCCGCAAGGAAAAAGGGTCAGCGCGCCGAAGGGGCGGGCCGGTGACGTTCGACGGCAAGCTTGAGGTCGCGGGCCGCAAGGTCGAGCATGCGCATCGAACAGTCGCGCGCCCGTGCCTTGTCGCGCAGGCGCAGCGCCTCGACCAGCTCGCCGTGAATATCGACAGCTTCGTCACGACGATCGGCCACTTCGTTGGAAGCATGCAGCGAGAACTTCAGCGCTGCCTGGATGATGCCGACCAGCTGCAGAAAAACCTGGTTGTGGCTGGCTTTGAGCAGGCAGGTATGAAAGGCGACGTCGGCGTCGGTGAAACCGATCAGATCCCGCTCGCCGTCACGCATCCCCTGCCAGGCGCGCTCGAGATCGGCGATCTCCTGCACGGTCGCGCGCTCGGCTGCAAATTCCGCCGCTGCCGGCTCGATCGCCCGGCGCGCCTCCAGAATGCAGTTCAACAGATCGAATTCGAAGATGCGTTCACCGATCCATTCGAGCACCTGAGAATCGAGGATGTTCCATTCGTCCTTGTTGCAGACGATCGTGCCGACCCGGGAACGGCCGCGCACCATTCCCTTCGATTCCAGCACCTTCAGGGTCTCGCGGATCACGGTCCGGCTGACGCCATAGCGATCGCAAAGATCGTTTTCGCGTGGAAGGAACGAACCGACCGGGAAGATATCGGCGCAGATGTCCGAGGCGATGGCGCGCGTCACATTCTTTTGAACGCGGGGGCGGCGCTGGCCGCGCTCCTCAATGGCACTTTGGTCCTGCTGCTCTTCCACCGCCACTTTTCCTCTCCCCTCGCATCTCCTCGTCGCTGAATAGCGCAGACGCCGGAACGCAACAACGCGCCGAAGCACACTGCTATCGTTATACACCACTAGCTCATTCATCATACAAAGGCAATTGACGAATATGATGATTCATCATACACAAATGCTTACTGCAGGAGGCAGTTCACCAGGGAGAGACATCATGCGCTTTATCAAGGCAGCCATTCTGGCTGGTACCGTCGCCGTGCTCACGGCTACCTCGGCCTTTGCTGCCGACGTCAAGATCGGCTTCATCGTCAAGCAGCCGGAAGAGCCGTGGTTCCAGGATGAATGGAAGTTCGCCGACGTCGCCGCCAAGGAAAAAGGCTTCACCCTCGTCAAGATCGGCGCCGAAGACGGCGAGAAGGTGCAGTCGGCGATCGACAACCTCGGCGCCCAGGGCGCGCAGGGCTTCATCGTCTGCACACCAGATGTCAAGCTCGGCCCCGGCATCGTCGCCAAGGCCGCCGCCAACGAACTCAAGCTGATGACCGTCGACGACCGGCTGGTCAACGCCGATGGCAGCCCGATCGAAGACGTTCCGCATATGGGCATTTCCGCGACGAAGATCGGCGAGGCCGTCGGCCAGGCGATCGTCGACGAGGTCAAGAAGCGCGGCTGGGACATGAAGGACGTCGGCGCCATCCGCGTTTCCTACGACCAGCTCCCGACGGCGGTCGACCGTGTCGAGGGTGCCCTTTCGGTGCTCAAGGCCAACGGCTTCCCGGAAGCCAACATCTTCGACGCGCCGCAGGCCAAGACCGATACGGAGGCGGCACTCAACGCCTCGACCATCGTCTTGAACAAGAACGCCGGCATCAAGAAGTGGGTCGCGATCGGCCTCAATGACGAAGCGGTGCTCGGCGCCGTGCGCGCGACCGAGACGGTCGGCATTCCCGCCGACAACATGATCGGCGTCGGCATCGGCGGCGCGGATTCGGCGATCAACGAGTTCAAGAAGCCTACGGCTACCGGCTTCTTCGGCACGGTCATCATCTCACCGAAGCGTCACGGCTACGAAACCGCGCTCAACATGTATGAGTGGATCGCCAACGGCAAGGAGCCGGAAAAGCTGACACTGACCGCCGGTCAGCTTGCGCTGCGCGACAACTACGAAACCGTACGCAAGGACCTCGGCATCGAGTGATCGCGGTCCCGCGACACCAGATCACGATTGTTTTGGGTCGGACCGACCCAAAACAATAAACGTGATCGATTCCAGTAGTTTAGAGCGGGAATCGGGCGGAAAAACGCGCACACTTTTCCTCATCCCGCTCTATCGACCCGGCGGCTCGTCCGCCGGGCAATCCGCCTCGGAGCCGCGCATGCAAGACTTTCTCGAATTCCGATCCATCTCCAAAGGCTATCCCGGCGTCCAGGCGCTGTCGGACGTCTCGTTTACCGTGCGCAAGGGCGCCGTTCACGGTCTCATGGGCGAGAACGGCGCGGGCAAGTCGACGCTCATCCGCCTGCTGTCCGGTGACCAGGCAGCCGACGAGGGTGAGATCCGTATTGAAGGCGAGGCGCAAGGCTATCGCTCCGTGCGCGATGCCTTTCGGGCCGGTGTCATCGTCATCCATCAGGAACTGCAGCTCGTTCCGGAACTGACGGTGGCCGAAAATCTCTGGCTCGGCCACTTCCCCGGCAAGGGCGGTGTCATCGATCGCCGCCAGTTGATCCGTGTCGTCGGCGAGAAGCTTACGGAAATCGGCATCGACGTCGATCCGTCCGCCAAGATTGCTTCGCTCTCGATCGGCGAACGCCAGATGGTCGAGATCGCCAAGGCGGTCATGCTCGATGCACGCGTCATTGCGCTCGACGAGCCGACATCGTCGCTGTCCTCGCGAGAAAGCGAAATCCTCTTTGCGCTCATCGAACGCCTGCGCTCGAACGGCACCGTGATCCTCTACGTATCCCACCGCCTCGATGAGATTTTCCGCCTCTGCGACAGCCTGACGGTATTGCGCGACGGCAAGCTTGCCGCCCACCATCCTGACATTTCCAAGGTGACGCGCGACCAGATCATCGCCGAGATGGTCGGGCGCGAGATCGCCGACATCTGGGGCTGGCGGGGTCGCGATCTCGGACCCGAGCGCCTGCGCGTCGAGGCGATCGCTGGGCCGAAACTGAAAACGCCTTTAAGCTTCTCCGTCCGGCGCGGCGAAATCCTCGGCTTCTTCGGCCTGATCGGTGCCGGCCGCAGCGAAATGGCACGGCTCGTCTACGGCGCGGACACGCGCTACCAGGGAACGGTCGTGATCGACGGTGCGAAGGTGCCGGCCGACAGCCCGCCGCAATCGATCCGCGCCGGCATGGTGCTGTGCCCGGAGGACCGCAAGTTCGACGGCATCGTCCAGGGGCGCAGCATCGAGGAGAACATGGCGATCTCGTCGCGCCGGCACTTTTCGCTTTTCGGCGTCCTCGATCTCAAGAAGGAAGCGGAGCTTGCCGACCGCTTCATCGCCAAGCTTCGGATACGCACGCCCTCGCGCAAGCAGGACATCATCAACCTCTCCGGTGGCAACCAGCAGAAGGTCATCCTCGGCCGCTGGCTTTCCGAACAGGGCGTGAAGGTGCTCGTGATCGACGAGCCGACGCGCGGCATCGACGTGGGCGCCAAGTCGGAGATCTATGAAATCCTCTACGATCTCGCCGCGGAAGGCATGGCGATCGTCGTCATCTCCAGCGAGCTGCCGGAGGTGATGGGCATCACCGACCGCATCCTCGTCATGTGCCAGGGCCGGATCGCGGCCGAGATCGCGCGCGCCGATTTCGACGAACGCCGCATCCTCGCCGCCGCCCTTCCCGATGTGGCAAACGCCAGCGAACTTCCAACCGAGCAGGTTCAGCCGTCATGACTTCACTGAAAAAACTTCTTCTCGGCGAACAGGGTCTCGTCGTCATCTTCGCCGTCGCCTTCGCCATCGTGGCGCTGACGGTTCCGAACTTCCTGACGGAGCGCAACATGCTCGGTCTCCTGCAGTCGGTCGTCACCATCGGCATCGTCGCCTGTACGATGATGTTCTGCCTCGCCTCGCGTGACTTCGATCTTTCGGTCGGCTCCACCGTTGCCTTTTCCGGCATGGCCGCCGTCATGGCTTCGAACGCTTCGGGCTCGATTCTCGTCGGCCTCATCGCGGCGCTGATCTGCGGTGGCATCGTCGGCCTCGTCAATGGCGTGGTGATTGCGCACTTCCGCATCAACGCGCTGATCACGACGCTTGCCACCATGCAGATCGTGCGCGGCTTCGCACTGATCGCCTCCGACGGTCGCGCCGTTGGCATCAACGATCCGGGGTTCTACCAGCTGGCGCTGTCGAAGTTCCTCGGCATCCCGACGCCGATCTGGGTGATGGGCGTCTTCTTCGTCGTCTTCGGCTTCGTGCTCAACCGCACCGTCTTCGGCAAGAACACACTGGCGATCGGCGGCAATCCCGAAGCCTCGCGCCTTGCCGGCGTCAACGTCTCCAACATGCGCATCTGGATCTTTGCGCTGCAGGGTCTTGTCTGCGCCGTTGCCGGCGTTCTCCTTGCCTCACGCATCACCTCGGGCCAGCCGAATGCGGCGACGGGCCTCGAGCTCTCGGTCATTTCGGCCTGCGTGCTCGGCGGCGTCTCGCTTGCCGGCGGCCGTGCGGCAATGACCGGCGTGATCGTCGGCGTTCTCATCATGGGCATCGCCGAGAACGTCATGAACCTGCTCAACATCCAGGCCTTCTACCAGTATGTCGTACGCGGACTGATCCTTCTGCTGGCCGTGCTGCTCGACAATCTGCGCTCGGCCGCCGCCGGCCGGCGCGGCTAACGCATGGCGGAAGACACCGTCCTTCTCGAGAATGACGACGGGCTCACCGTCGAAGTGAGCCCGCTCGGCGGCGCCCTCCTCGCCGTCCGCTGGCGTGGCACGCCGGTGCTCGCGCCGACGCCAGCTCCGGGTCTCGCCTCGAAGGTGCTCGGCGCCGAAGCGTGCTTCCCACTCGTGCCCTTCGGCAACCGCATTAAGGACAATGGCTTCCACTTCGAAGGCCACGATTACACTCTGACGCCCAACACGTCCGATGCGCTGGTTCTGCACGGCGATGCCTGGCTTCAGCGCTGGTCGATCCTTCGCCGGGACGGACATTCGCTTGCGCTGCACTACCGGCAGGAGGCAAGCGCCGTCACGCCCTTCGCCTATGAAGCGGTGCAGACGATAACGATCGATGGTGCGAAGCTGACCCTTTCGCTCGCCATCACCAACCGCGCCGCGCGGGCGCTCCCCTACGGACTGGGCCTTCATCCCTATTTTCCGCGCCGGCGGGGAATGCGCCTCTTTGCCCACGCCGACCGCTATTGGACGGAACGGGAGAACCACCTGCCGGGCGCAATGCAGCCAGTTCCGCAAGATTTGAACTTCACGGCCGGTGCGCCGCTACCACCGGGCTGGCTGAACAATGTCTTCGAGGGCTGGGACGGCAAGATGCGCATCGAGTGGCCGGAAACCGGCCTTGCGCTTTCGCTGGATGCGGACGAGACCTTTCGCTTCTTCGTCCTCTATTCGCCCTCCATCGATGCCGACTTCTTCTGCTTCGAGCCGATGAGCCACCGACCGAACGCCCACCACCAGCCCGAAAACGGCGGTCTCGTCAGACTGGCGCTGGGAGAAGTCTTGAACGGCACCGTCACATTGCGGGTCGATCAACTGGCACCGTCAACGACCTAGCTATGCCTTCAGGAGGTTGGCCATCCGGTCCCGACCGGAAAACCTGAGGTTGTCAAAGCTTCAGTGATTCACGGAGAACCGGAGGAACAGGCCGATCAAAGGTGCGGCCGTGTATGCCGCTCTTCGGATGCGCCTGCGGTAGCTCTACGCGCCGTATCGTGCGCATCTTTGCGTGACGGGCAAGCACGATCTTGATGCCAATCAACAGGGGAGCGGCGAACAGGAAGAGCAGAGCGACCGCGGCGAATGCAGCGTCGAAGGCGATCACGGTCGACTGCCCTGTCACCATACGACCGACTAAAGTTCGTCGCTGCCCGGCCGGCTGCGACCGGATCCAGCCCTTTCGCCGTAAGCATGGCCGTGGTGGCCGCCAGCCGCTCGAGGACAGCGGCTCCGCCGGTGGTGACGTTCGCGCCGAGCACCGCGACATTCGCGACCACATTGTGATCGATCATCGTCTGGAGTGCCGCAACACCCATGAGGCCTCCAAGCTGGCGGCCCGTGTTGAAGAGGCCGATACCGGCAGCGAGTTTTCGGCGGTCGAGGTCGCTGAAAGCGATCAAGGTGATCGACAGAAACAGAAAGCCAAGCCCAAGACCGCGCAACAGGACCGCAGCCATCATGTCATCCGCGCCGCTTTCGCTGGTCGACCCGGACAGCATCCACATGGCCGCCATGATCATCAGAATACCAAAGGGAACGGTCGCGAATGGAGGGATGCGGCGAACCTGGATGAGAAAGGCGGCAACAAGCAGGGCGCCGGCGAAAAGCATACCGCTCGGCAACAGGAGCTGACCCGCATCTGTCGGCGTGAACGCGAGAACCGATATGGCAAATGACGGGATCAGGAATGCGCTCCCGAACAATGCGGCGCCGGCAACGAAACTGACGATGAAGGCGAAGGAAAAATCGCTCGATCCGAACAGGGTGAAATCGAGCAGGCCGCGCCCCAGAACTTGCTGACCAAGAAAGGCCAGCAGCGCCGCAATGCCGATCGCCGTCAGCCAAAAAATGCGAGGCTCCTCAAGCCAGTCCCATCGGCTACCCTGGCTAAGGACATAGGTGCTGCAGGAAAGCGTGATGGAAAGCAGCACGAAGCCGATCCAGTCGAACGGCCGGTGCGTGGTTTTAGCTCCCACCCGATCGCCCGCGGTCAGGAGGAGCCCTGCCGCCGCAAGCGACAAGGGGACATTGCCGAAGAAGATCCAGGTCCAGGAATGGTTGTCCACCAGCCAGCCCTGAAGCGCCGGCGCGACCGTCGCGGGAGCAACCACGGCTCCGATGGCAAACAGGGCCTGCAGGAGCGGCTGGCGGGATCGCGGATAGGCAAGAAAGATGACCGTCTGTCCGGCGACCAGAAGGACGCCGCCGGCGAAACCCTGAACTACTCTGAGAGCGACCAGGAGCTCCAGCCAAACGGTAGCTGCTGCGATGCAGCAGGCTAGGCCCATGGCCAGCGTCGAGACGATGATGAGGCTCACCGGTCGCACTTGGCTGAGCAGCCAAGGCGCCACCATGAAGCCGACGAGCTTGAGCGTAGTGTAGCCGATATCAAGCCAGGCGAATTCGTCTGAAGTGGCATGGATGTCGCCAATGATGTCGCTTCGCCCGAGCGAGAGGACGGTGCTGGCGACCGCCTCCGTCAGCGCGGCCAGCACAACGCCCGTCAAGAGAAGCACGCCTGCGGCCGATGCATCGCGGTTTGATATCGCAGCGGCGGTCACGACCCGCTCTCCAGATCAACCTCGACACGGGCCGACAGGCCAGGCACGAGCCGGCCGGGCAACGGATTGCCCATGAACCGGATTTTGACCGGTACGCGCTGGACGACGCGGACAAAATTCCCCGTCGCGTTATCCGCCGGGAGCAGGCTGAAAGCGGATCCGCTGCCAGGGGCGAAACTGTCGACCGTGCCTTGAAGGCGCTCGTTCGGGTAACCGTCGACGGTGATGTGAACGCGCTGTCCCGGTCGGATTTCTTCGAGCTGCGTTTCCTTGAAGTTTGCTACGATCCAGACATCATCGATCGGGACGATGTCGAGCAAGGCGTTGCCAGGCGCCACGAACCGTCCGACGCGAACCTGGCGATTGCCGATAACGCCATCGACCGGCGCACGGACGACTGTGCTGTCGAGGTCGATCTGGGCGAGATCCCGGGCCGCCCTCGCCTGGGCCACGGCGGCGACGGCCGCTTCGCGCTGGGCGGCGAGAACGGCGGTGCGCTGCCGCTGCGCCTCGACCGTCGCGGAAGCCGCCGAAACGCTCGCCTCCGCTCGCGATCGCGCCGCTTCGCTTTCATCGACATGAGCCTGACTGATGGTGTTGCTGCGAATGAGTTCGCGCCGACGCTCGTAGGCTTTCGCCGCCAGATTCATCTCAGCTACCGCCGAGCGCTTCTGCGCTTCTGCCTGCCGGATGAGGACGTGCTGAAGCTCGGTCTCGGCATCGACGTTGACGAGCCGCGCCTCGGCCGCGTGCACATTGGCAACAGCCTGTGCAAATCGCGCCCGATAGTCCCTGTCATCGATCCGGAAGAGGATGTTACCCCTTCGCACAGCCTGATTGTCCCCAACATCTAAGGCCGTGACATATCCGGAGACCTTCGGTGCGAGCGACGTCACGTCCCCTCGGACATAGGCGTTGTCGGTCGTCGCCGCTCCGTGCGAACGGCTCCAGGCCCACCCGCCGGCCACAGCAACAACGGCGCCGAGGCAGAGCATCAGGCCGGCGAGCTTTTTCTTGTTGGGCCGCGCGAGGGGAGCGGTCGCAGTGTCTTCGCCGGTGGCCATGGCAACCTTCTCCTCGAACGTGTCCATCGTCTTCGTTTCCTATTGATGTCGGGCAAGGCCAAAAGCCTGTCAGTTCATTCACCGATCGGCGTTGTCAGTTCCGTTTCGCCGGTGTCGACAACAAATACCGCGAGCAGTCGTGCGGGCTCCGTCTCGCTGCCGTTCGCGCTGACGCCGTGGCGGGAGCCCGGCTCTTCGTAGAAGTTTTCGCCGACTCCATAGACCTTTTCCGGCACGCCGTTGACGCTGCTGCGGATCGAGCCCTCAAGCACGGTCGCATATATGAAAGCGGACTTTGGATGGGTGTGCGCGGGCGATCCACCGCCTGGGCCATATTCGACGAGCACGCCCTTCATGCTCTTGCCGGGAACATTCGGAATAGGACGATCGAAGACGACCGTCACCTTGCCGGCAGGCCGGTCGGCAGCCGACGCTTGGGCGATCGAGAGGACGATTATGGCCGAAGCCGAGAGAAAACGGGCAAGCATTGCACTTCTCCTTTTCCTTTGATGAGCCGAAGGCGGGCTTAAGAGGGTCGAGGCGCGCGTCTCAGCGTGCAGCGTTCTGGCCAAGCCAGTCATCGAAGTGGATCGCGCCGAGGCGCGGGTCCTTGCCGGGTGTCAGCGATTGGTCGTCGAGAACGGCACCGAAGTAACGCGCGCGAACGTCCGGTACGACATTGCGCCCATCCTGAGTCGCCCGCAGGAAGCGTCTGACAACTTCGTCGAGCGGTATGGCGTCTGGTCCGGCGACTTCGATCGTTGCATTAAGCGGCGGCGCGAGCGCGACGTCGGCAAGCGCGGCGGCGACGTCGTCCGAGGCGATCGGCTGAAACAGCGCTGGTGACAGGCGAACCTCATTGCCGACGGTCGCCGATTGGGCGATGCCGCCAACGAACTCGAAGAACTGCGTTGCGCGCAGGATGGTATAGGGAATGCCGGACGCCTTGATGAGAGTTTCCTGCGCAACCTTGGCGCGAAAATAGCCGTTTTCGGGAAGACGCTCACTGCCGACGATCGAGAGCGCGACGTGATGGCGCACGCCGGCCGCGGCTTCGGCCGCAAGCAGGTTGCGACCGGACGTTTCGAAGAAGTCGAGGACTGCCTGGTCTTCCCAGACCGGCGCATTGGCGACGTCGACGACGATCTGCGCGCCGTCCATCGCTTCGGCCAGACCTTCGCGGGTGATGGTGTTGACGCCCGTATTGGGGGCAGCCGCGAGCACGTCATGGCCCAGTTCGCGAAGGTTCTTCACAAGTTTCGACCCGATGAGGCCCGTGCCTCCGACGACAACGATCTTCATGAGCTCTCTCCAACTTTCCGACGCAACCACTGCAATCGATGGAGGAAATATGGCAGCCAGGGTCCGGGAAGTCCCCCAACCGAGATTGAATTGTCCTTCAGGCGAGCTTGGTTTTTCGTCCAAAACGGCACTTGCCGGACCGGCATCACAGCCGCGGACGGTGCACCCCGTTACACCCCGTGTTATCAATAGCCGTGTTATCAATATCAGACACGAACAGCCAATTGCCTCGGCCCAGAGCCATGGGCGCCTGGCCAGGGAACACCGATCTTGCAGTTCATGTTTGGAGACTACGTGCTCGATCAGCAGCGCCGGGAATTGGCGCTGAAGGGTGAGATCGTGGCTATCGGTCCCCAGGTCTTCGACCTGCTCCTTTATCTCGTCACCAACTGCGACCGCGTCGTTAGCAAGGATGATCTGCTGGAGGCGGTGTGGGCCGGCCGGATTGTCTCTGACTCGACGATTACCAGCCATATCAACGCGGTCCGCCGGGCCATCGGCGACAATGGCGAGGAGCAGCGCCTGGTCCGCACGGTGGCGCGCAAGGGTTTCCGCTTCGTCGGCGCGATCACCATCGAAAAGTCAGGGGAGCCCGACGGGTCCGATACAGTTGGGCAAGCCGCCAGCAAACTGCGGGACGCGCCTGCGGTTCTTGTCCTTCCCGACAAGCCCTCCATTACCGTCCTGCCGTTCCAGAATCTGAGCGGCGATCCCGGGCAGGACTACTTTGCCGACGGGGTGGTGGAAGACATCATTACGGCCCTGTCGCGGATCCGCTGGCTGTTCGTGATCGGCCGCAATTCGAGCTTTACCTACAAGGGCCGGGCGATCGATGTGACGGATGTCGGGCGGGAACTCGGCGTGCGTTACGTCTTGGAGGGAAGCGTCCGCAAGGCAGGCAGCAGGGTGCGCATCACCGGGCAGTTGATCGATGCCACGAGCGGAGCGCATCTCTGGGCGGAGCGCTTCGAAGGCATGCTCGACGACATCTTCGAACTCCAGGACCAGATCGCTCAAAGCGTCGTGGGGGCGATCTCGCCGCAACTCGAACGAGCAGAGATCGAGCGTGCGAAGCGTAAGCCGACCGAAAGTCTGGACGCTTACGATTACTACCTGCGCGGAATGGCGAAGCTGCACAGCGGCACCCACGAGGCGATCGAGGCAGCGCTGCCTTTGTTCTACAAGGCAATCGAGCTCGATCCCGAGTTTGCCTCCGCCTATGCCGGAGCCGCCTGGTGCTATTTCTGGCGCAAGCTCAACGGCTGGATGGTCGATCGGGAAAAAGAGATCGACGAAGGCATGCGCCTGGCACGGCTGGCGGTGGAACTCGGGCGCGACGATGCGGTGGCGCTGACCAGAGGTGGCCATGCCATTGGCCATCTCGCCGGCGATCTCGACGGCGGCATCGCTCTCATCGATCGCGCGAGGCTGCTCAATCCCAACTTCGCCCCTGCCTGGTTTCTCGGTGGTTTCCTGCGAATCTTCCGCGGCGAGACGGAGGGCGCGATGGACAATCTTGCCCACGCCGTTCGCCTCAGCCCGCTGGATCCGGAGATGTTTCGCATGCAGGCCGGGACCGCGCTCGCGCATTTCTGCGCCGGTCGGTTCGATTCCGCGGCCGTCTGGGCCGAGAAGGCGCTTGGAAACCTGCCGAGCTTGCTGGTTGCGGTTGCGCTGCTTGCGGCGAGCCAGGCGCTCGCCGGACGACAGGAAGAGGCCCGACAGGCCATGCAGCGACTGCGTTTGCTTGATCCGACTTTGAGAGTTTCTAACCTCAAGAACTGGCTTCCGATTCACAGGGCGGCAGACCTCGCGCGCTTCGCCGAGGGCCTGCGACTGGCGGGATTACCGGAGTAGCGACACGAGCGCGTCATCCTGCTTCCGACCGTCAGTGCATCATCGAGGACTGTCTGCGATGCCGAGCGCCTGTCTGCGAAGACAGCGCTCTTTCTATCCTGAGCGCGCGCTCTGCCTGAGGTCGGCAAGCAACGCTTCTGCCTCCCACGCCTTCGGCCCGGAGGCGGCGGCCTCCTTGACTAGCGTGCACAGCCGCGCGTTGACCGGTGCCCGACGATCAAGCCTTGCCGCAAGCGCGACGACTGCGCCATTGATCCAATCCACTTCGGGGAAGCGGCCGGCGGCAAGGTCGTCGGCCATGGAGGAGCGCGCCGTGGGGTCGATCTTCAGCATGCGACCGGCAATGATCCGGAACAGGGCATCCGGCAGGCTCAGGACGGGCGGCAGCCAAGCTGGTGGCAGCGGTGTCAGGCGTGCCGGCTGGAGGCGCCCCTCAGCGGCCAGCAGCGAAAGTGCTTCCCGCTGGGCAATCGCCAGACAAAGGCGAAAGCCCCGCATCCGGAGCTCTTCACTCAAGGGCAAGCCGGAGAGCGCGTTGATTGCGTTGTTGAGGTTCATCAGCAGCTTCGCCCATTGCACCGCTTCCATATCGCCGCGCAGGTCGAGCGCCAGTCCCGCGGCCCTGAAGAGCGGTACGGCCGCGGCCGTCACCGGGTCGTCCTCGACGGCAATGCTCCCTTCCGTTGCACGATGCAGATGAGCCGGTCCGGGTGCCGTCACGTTGAACGGAACCATGCCGCGCAGGATTTTGGCAGACGGCAGAAGCTGCTGCAGGATCGCTGTGTTGCTCACCCCATTCTGAAGGCTGAGGACGCGAATGCCGGAGCGTAGCACCGCGCAGAGCTCTTTCGCAGCAACCGCGGTCTGCCCGGACTTGACCGTCAGGAGGATGAGATCGCAAGCCGCCAGGCGAGAAACCGACTCGGAGTAGACGACCCGTTCGGGCGCGACGAAATCGTCACGTCCGTCCAGATCGGTGAGGCGCAATCCATCTTTCTGCCAGGCGGCACCGCGGGCCGACCGGCCGACGAAAACGACCTCCGCGCCACCAGCCAAAAGGCACCCGCCGACAAAACCGCCGACCGCGCCGGCACCGAACACTCCGATCTTCACGACACCCGCCCCCTCCCGCATGCCTGGGAGTATAGGCCGGCATCGTCGCTTTCCAACTCGTCGTTCATGATCGAGCGGAAACGCCTTGACTGAGCCAGATGCTGCCGACGACCGACAGGATGCCGACAAGCTGAAAGGCATTCAAGGACTGGCCCAGGAATACCCATCCGAGCAGGACGGCCGTCAGCGGGCTCAGGAAGAGAAGCGCCGACACCGCCGCCGAATCCAGCCGACCGATGCCGCGAAACCAGAGAACATAGGTCAGCGCCGCGCCGATCAGGCTCAACCAGGCGAGCGCAAGCAGATTGGGAACGGTCGGCAACGGCACCGCCGGCTCGAAGACAAGGGCGACGGGAACGAGGAGCAAGCCACCGGCCGTAAGCTGCCAGGCCGTGGAGGTGAGCAGCGATTCCGGCGACTTCCATCTTCGGGCCAGGACATTGCCGAAGGCCATGGAAACTGCCCCGGCAAGACCGGCTGCGATCCCGACCTCGTCGAGTGCGGCCTGCGGTGTCAGCACCAAAAGGGCCACACCGACAATGCCGACCATGGCCGCGACAACCGACAAGGGGCGGATCGGCGCCTTCAGGAGAAGCGCCGCGATGAAGACGACGACCAAAGGCTGGACCGCCGCAACGGTTGCAGCGACGCCGCCTGGAAGCCGATAGGCTGCGACGAACAGCATGCTCAGAAAGATCGAGATGTTGAGCGCGCCGAGCGCAAAGGCGCGAAACCACCAGATGCCGGTCGGCAGTCGCCGGACGATCAGCAGCAGGAGCAATCCGGCTGGCAATGCGCGCAACAGGGAGACCGTCAGCGGCGAGAAGCCCTGCAGGAACTCGGTGGCGACGATATAGGTGCTGCCCCAAATGACGGGAGCGATTGCCGTGAAGGTGATATCGGAAAGGTCGGCTTTCATGAGAAGTGAAGAACCTCGGCGAGCGGTCGGCGTGGTTTTTGCGGCCAGTTTCCGGGTGCAGCGCGGCCAACCGCGACAAGCATTGCCGGCAGTTCGTCCGGCCCCAGATTGAATTCCTGCGCCACGCCCTCGGCATCGAAGCCTCCCATCGCGCCGGACGACAGTCCCAACGCTTCGGCGGCGTAGATCAGGGTCGCGGCACCGAGGGTCGCCGAACGCACCGCTTCGTCGCGGGCAACCTTTGCATCGGCATATTGCGCGCGCACGGCTTCCTGCCAACCGGAGACCATCTCGGTTTGCATGTATCCAGTCTCGACGAAGGGACGCAGCCTGGCAGCGAGCGCCGCGTGATCGGGCAGCAGGCCGCAGATGATGAAGGTGACGGCGGCTTCCGAGACCTTGGCTTGCCCGTGCGCCACCTCACGCAGCCTGGCTTTGCCTTCCGGTGTGCGCACAGCGATGAATCGCCAGTTCTGAAGATTGTAGGCCGTTGGCGCGTGGGTCGCGAGGCGCACCAGTTCCTCGATTTCCGCGTCCGCCAACGCATGGGTCGCATCGAACCGATTGGCGGACGCGCGCCGTTCGATCAGGGCGATCATGGGATGTGTCATTCTTTGAGTCCGATTGAAGGTCATTCGGACCGACCGTATTGAAATCACCCGCGATTGATAATATCGCCATTTCACAAGACATCATTCACCGGTGGAAAACTATCGTGGATCGCTATACCGCCCTCCAGGTCTTCCGCCACGTGGCCGAACTCGGCAGTTTTGCCGAGGCCGGGCGTAAGCTCGGCCTGTCTCCTGCCGCAATCAGCAAGAATGTTGCCGAGCTCGAAGCAAGCGTCGGCGCGCGGCTCATCAACCGAACCACGCGACGCATGGCGCTGACGGACGAGGGGAAACTCTATCTCGAGCATGTCGTGCGCGGACTGGATGCATTGAAGGATGCCGACGCGGCGCTATCGCCCATCCGGCAAACGCCGGGCGGAACGTTACGCGTCGCCGCTCCGATGACCGTGACACTGATGCGACTTTCCTCCGTCATCCCCGAGTTCCTGTCCCGCTACCCGGACCTCAAGCTCGATCTGCATCTCGACGACAGGCGCGTCGATATCGTGCGGGAGGGATTCGATCTCGCCATTCGCGGCAGCGACAAGCTGGAGGATTCAAGCCTGATCGCCAGGAAACTCGCGGTCATGCCGCATGTCGTTTGTTCGGCACCCGCCTATTTCGAGGCGCATGGCGAACCGACGGACCCCGTGGACCTGAAATCGCACAACTGTATCCGCTTCAGTCTTTCGGGCCATGCGGACTTATGGGAGTTTCGCAAGGGCAGTCGAACTGAAAAGGTGACCGTGAAAGCCCGCTATTCCGTGACGTCAAGCCTTGCCGTTCGCGACGCACTGCGCGCCGGCTTCGGGATCAGCCTGATACCCCTTCCTTATGTGGAAGACGACCTGAGGACCGGTCGACTGCAGCGTGTACTCTCCGATTGGGATGCGGTCGAAACCACGCTCTACGCCATCTACCCCTCGCGACAGCACGTCGCGCCGAAGATCCGGGCGTTTCTCGATTTTCTCGCCGAAACATTCAGCAGCCCGTAGTCACGCGTCCGGGCGCCGCGATCAGGCCGTCGCGCGACCGGCAGGTGATCTGGCCGCTGCAAGCAGAAAACGTCTGGCCCTGTTCCCTGGGAAACATCGGCCAGGCGATGCGCCAGGTTACCGGCACTCGGACCAGATCCCGAAGGATGACCTTATGCGCCTGCTTGCCGCCACCCTCTTCGCTCTCAGCCTTGCCGGCCCGGCCAATGCGGCTGATCTGATGACGTTCTGGGACAAGCCCCAGCATGGCGGCAACAGTTTCAACCGGCTGCCGCCGGACGAGGCCTATTTCAAGGCATTGGCGGGCTATGGCGCCACGTGGGTGCGCCTTTCCTACGACAAGTGGAAGCCGGCAAAACGCGACTACCTGATCGGCGACGCCGACAGATATGCGGGTATTCCGGCCGCCGATCTCGAAACGTTGAAGGCGACGCTCGACCGCGCCGACGAGGCCGGGCTCAAAGTCGTGATCGCACCGCTGTCGCTGCCAGGCATGCGCTGGGCCCAGAACAACGACAATACATTCGACGGCCGGCTTTGGCGCGACAAGGCCTGGTGGGACCAGGCGGCAAATTTCTGGCGGGATCTGGCGCGTGAATTGAAGGACCATCCGGCGGTCGCCGCCTACAACATCGTCAACGAACCGGCACCGGAGAAGAACAACGGCCTTGCCGAGCACGCCGATCCGCAGGCGATGCAGGCCTGGTACGCCAGCACGCAAGGCAGCGCCGCGGATCTGGGAGCCTTCTACGAGACCATCATCACCGCCATCCGCGCGGTCGATCCGGCAACACCCATCATGGCAGATGCCGGCTGGTATGGGGCAGCTGACGCGTTTTCCTACTGGCCGTCAGGGCTCACGGACCAGAAGGTGCTCTACAGCTTTCACATGTACGAACCCTATGCGGCGACGAGCGCGCCCAACATCAAGCGCGACAAACCCTATGCCTATCCGGGCAAGGTGCCCTTTGGCGAAGGCGAAGAGACCTGGGACAAGGCGCGAATGGCCGGCTATCTGGCAAAGCCGGTTCAATGGGCCAAGGACAGGGGCATCCCGCTCAATCGTCTCGTTGCCGGCGAATTTGGCTGTATGCGGCGCTGGTCGGGCTGCAAGACCTATCTCGAGGACGTGTTGACAGCGCTCGACAAGGACGATCTGCACTGGGCCTTCTACAGCTTCCGCGAAGATGCCTGGGATGGCATGGACTATGAGCTCGGCTCGAGGGCCGTGGCCTGGGAATATTGGCAGCAGATGGAAGCCAACGAGCGCGACACGACGCCGCGCAAGTCGACGCTGGAGTTTGCGCCCATCAGCAGGCGCCTTGCCAATGATCGGTGATCAGTTTTGCCGGAGCGCTTGGAATCTGGCTGTACGGTGGCCGAACCGTCACAAAGCGCTCCATTGCTACGCACATCACGTCGCGGCCTTCGCCCAACCAATCGGACCCGATCCGCTTGGAAAAAGGGCAAGAATCGTTAGAACAACTTTTAACCTTGCGAGCGCCGCGACGTCCGTGGTGCATTGAAAACTTGGGGCATGTCTGTGGAGACGACCGGGGCGGCCGACGCCGACACACGAAAGCGAACGATTTCCCTGTCGCGCACGCTGGCGATCGTGATGGCGGCGTTGGTGGCGCTGACCGCCGCCGTCATCCTCTCCGTCGTCTGGTATATGTCGGCCGGTGCAACCCGCGAATTACTCGCCCAATCGGCCCATCTCGGCCTCGACGCCGTCCAGACGAAAATCGGCAGCCGGTTCGCCCCGGTTGAGGACCAGCTGGCGTTCCTCGCCAAGGAAGTCGGGGCCGGACGCCTCGATCCGAGCGACACCCTGGCCCTGGAGCGCGTAATGACTGGTGCGCTGGCGGCGACCCCGCAGGTTCGCGTGCTCTCCTTCGTCAGGCCAAACGGCGAAATCTTTGGTGTGACCCAGGGCCCCAAGGGGGTCTTTTCCTTCGCCGACACCATCAAGACCGACAACGAGCGCATGGAGATCGACCAGACGCGCCGCAGCGGCAAAGCCCAATGGGGGCCGGTCTATTTCGTTCCGGACCCGGCGATACGCACATCGGTCACAAACCGACAGCAACCGGCAAGCGCGGGAGACCAGTTTGCCGGCGTCTTCAGGGCAACGATCACGGTTGATGCCATTTCGGACTTCCTGCGCCAGATCGCCGTCTCGAATCCCGGGACGACACCCTTTGTCCTTTATGGCCGCGACCAGGTACTCGCCCATCCCCTGATGGCGTCGGGCCATCCATTGTTATCCGCGTCGCACCGGCTGCCGAAGCTTGACGAACTTGGCGATCCGTTCCTTGCTGCACTGTGGGAGGGGGAACCTCAGACCTTCCATGACTCCGCACTGGAAGCGCGCTTTGTGGAGGCGGGCCAAGACGACCGTGTCATTCTCACCCGCGAGATCAGCGGCTATGCACCGGCCCCTCTCATCGTCGGCGTCGAGATACCGATCGAATCCCTGGAAAAGCCTATATGGGACCTGCTGCGCGCCGGCATAGCCGGTCTCGTGGTCCTGCTCGCAGCTATTGTCATTGCATGGGTCGTCAGCCGCCTGATCGTTCGCCCGGTTGCCAGCATGGCGCATGAGGTCCGTGCCGTCGGCATGCTCGACTTTGCGGCTCTTCACCCCCTGCCCGGCAGCCTGTTCACCGAATTGAACGAGCAGGCGCGGGCCTACAATACGATGCTGACCGGGCTGCGTTGGCTCGAGACCTACGTGCCGAAGAAACTGGTACGCCATCTCCTTGGAAGCGGCGATCTCGTCTCGACGCAGCGAACGGTGACGATCATGTTTACCGACGTGGTCGATTTCACCGCCACGGCTGAAAAGACCACCGCTGCCGAAGTCGCCACGCTCCTGAACAGGCATTTCGACTTGCTCGGCCGTTGCATCGAGGATGAAGGCGGCACGATCGACAAGTTCATCGGCGATTGCGTGATGGCATTTTGGGGCGCCCCCGATGACCAGCCGGATCACGCCGATCGCGCCATGCGCGCGGCCCGCGCCATTACCCTCGCGGTCGCGGAGGACAACGCGGACCGGCGTCGGCAGGGACTGTCTCCCCTCCGCGTGCGCGTCGGCGTCCATTCCGGGCCGGTCATTTCGGGTAATATCGGCATGAGCGGGCGGTCCGCCTACACGATCGTCGGCGATGCGGTGAACGTGTGCAATCGCCTGGAGCAGCTCGGCAAGTCGGTTGCGCCAAATGAAGAGATCGTCGTGCTCCTGAGCGGTGAAACAGTCGGTTTCCTGACCGAAGACCGCTCCGACCTCACACCACTTGGCAAACACTGCCTTCCCGGTCGGACGGAACAGACGGAAATCTACCGGTTGCCGACCAAAGCGGGATAGGCGGCCCGCCGGTGCCGCCGGTCTGCTCAGTTCGTTGCCATTCGCCTCCAGGAGAAATCGGCCGCGCTCCGGCTGTCGGTATGCGTCCGCAGTGACGGACAATGGGCGCTGCCCGCGCTCCGCCTTTTCGGTCTTCTCGCAGGTGACAGACAATCCTGAAGCGCATTCGTCGGCGGGCAGCGCGCGCTGCGAGCAGACCCTTTCAGAATTTCGGATGGCTGCTGATAAAAGCTGCTTTTCGCCGGCTGGAAAGCAAAATTTAACCATACTTCTCCATCCTTTGTCCATCAGTCGTCAAGAAGGGGACAATCCGGAAAGTCGCGTAGCGATGGTCGCTCGCCGGCCTGGGGCCTTTTGCGTGAATTTCTGGCTTGATTTGCGTTGTTGAGTAAGATCATTCGCCCACAGTCTTTGAATCGTCTGTTGCGTCCATTGTTGATCACTTGTTGCGGCACCGCTCTTGTCGGCGCGGCTGCGTGGTCACTCGTCGGTATGGTCGCGATGGGGGGTTCCTTCGCGCATGGTTCGGGGCGCCTCCTGCCCAAACCGCAGCTCCATTTGGCTGAAAAAACGAAAGAGCGCGCCTGGGACAAGCACGCCAGGGTCAACCAGGCGACGCGGCTCGTCGCGGCCGCCGCGGCGCAACCATTCGTCTCCGCAACGAGATTCGCGAGCGATCCCGAATTTCCGAGAGATGCCGAATTGCTCGGCAAGAGCGCGCGTCTCGCGGCGGCTGTGAAGAAAGCCGTATTGGCGTCCGAACAGCTCGCCAGCACTTCCGCTCCCTCGATTTCCGCCCAATCTCGCCAAGTGACCGCGATGGCCGGCGTAGCCGCGCCGGCGCGCTTCGCTCCGATGACCACCGGTTTCGCCGACAAGCCGGCGATCCAGCTCGCCTATGCCAGCCCGTCTCAGAGCCACGTGGAAGGCAGCGCTTTCTCCGCCGTGCTGACCGCGCCTCCCGAGGACGATCTCGCCGAACAGCCTGATCCGGACACGGCGGATGACACGGCCGCGCTGCCGAGCCATGAAGACACGCCGTCCGTCGGTCCCATGCCGCAGTTCCGCCCGCGCAGCGAACAAGCTGAGAAGCCCGCTGCCGAACCCCAGAAACCTGCGACGAAACAGGCCGAAGTCGAGGCTGCGGCGAAGCCCGAAGAGACCGGAAAGGCCGGCGAACGCGAAACGCAGGCAAAGCCGAAGGTCGCTTATGCGCGGCCGCAAGATCCGGCGGAAAACAGTTCCGGCACCGGATTCGGCCAGGCGCTGCGCAACATGTTCGGCGGTGGAGCCAAGGCCGGCAATGGCGTCGCCGTCTACGACATTACCGCTGCCAAGGTTTACATGCCCGACGGCAGCGTGCTCGAGGCCCATTCCGGCATCGGCAAGATGGCCGACAATCCGCGCTACGTGGACGTCAAGATGACCGGCCCGACCCCACCGCACACCTACAATCTCAAGATGCGCGAGACGCGCTTCCATGGGGTCGAGGCGATCCGCATGCTGCCGATCGACGGAAAGAACAAACACGGCCGCGACGGCTTCCTGACGCACAGCTACCTGCTGCGCGGCGGCCGGGCGGAATCGCATGGCTGTGTCGCCTTCGCCGACTATCCGCGTTTCCTGACCGCCTTCAAACAGGGCAAGGTCAAGCAGATCGTCGTGGTGCCGAGCGGCGGACGCGCGGCCGGCCTGCGCCTGGCACAGAACGGCAGGAGTTCCTGACGGGAAGCGTCTGACAGTCGGAATGCAGGAGAAGGACGGTGAAGGTCTTCCGCCGATGGGGAACGGGCATTAAGATCCGGGCCTCAGGAGCGAGAACGAAGAGGACCGGGAGCTTGTCATGTGCCGAAACATAAAACCCCTGTTCAATTTCGAGCCGCCGGCGACGGACGCGGAAATCCATGACGCCGCGCTGCAATTCGTGCGCAAACTGAGCGGAACGACCAAACCGTCCAAGCGCAACGAGTCGGCCTTCGAGCACGCGGTCAATTCGATCGCCGCATGCGCCCGGGAATTGCTCGATTCACTCGAAACGTCGCAGCCGCCGCGCAACCGCGAGGAAGAGGCCGCCAAGGCCCGCGCCAGGAACGCGATCCGCTTCGCCTGAGTCGACGCAGCCTCATGCCTTGGCTGCAAGGCCGATTGCGGAGCGGAGGGAGGAAAGAGGGGCCAGAAAGAAAAAAGGGCCGACGGAAGACCGCGGCCCATAAGGTGTGAAGGTCAATAAACCTCCAGAGGGGAACAGCTGCTGCGGCGGCATTGGGAGGAGAACCGCCATGTGCATCAGCTGTGGGCTTTATGCCTGATTTTTAACCATCTGGAAAACAATTATTGTGCAATGCAGCTATGCGCGTGCCGCACAGGAGCAAATCCACGCCATGCTTCGGCGAAGCGGCGCCTACGACCAAAGAAAGATCTGGATAGAGGATCGGGACCGGCGCGAAACACCGGTCCCGATGATATAGCTGCTACACTAGCGACCGTGGGATCGGCCGCATCTGCATGCTAGGGCGGTTTTCTCGATCCGAAAGCCCGGCCTCGGAGCTGCCCGGGTTGTCCGCAATTCTATCCACCGGTTATGCACAGGCCGAACTTGCCGCAACGCCTTGGCGGAGCTCCCATTTCTTCGGCTCTGTGATTTGCGCTTTCTTCAGCAGGGGCGCTGGGCGGATTCGCCTGGTGACCCATGCCAGAGGGCGGCGATTGGTGACGAGCATCCGGTTGACGATGGCTTTTGCCTCGGCGGCCTTGCCGCCGATACCAGGGGCAATGCGCTCTCCATCGACCTCGTCCGCGATCTGCACAGGATCAACTCCGATATCGCCGCGACCCACTGGTTTAGGCAGCCGGACCGTTGAACCGCAGCCGGATCGGAGGCACCGTGCCGGCAGGTGCTGCCGGCTGATCGAAAGGCGGTGGTCACTCTGTTCGTCGAGCGGTGACCTTCTCAAGAAAGCCTGTGGACCCGTCAGTAGGGCGAGACGCAGATCCGCCGCGGACCGTAATAGGGCTGGAACGTGTTGTCGTAAGCCCTGTAAGACCGGTAACGGGCATAGCACCAGCTTGTATGCGCGTCGCCGCCGTAATAGGTCTGACGATAATAGCGCGGCGCATAGTAGCGTGGCGCATAGTAGCGCGGACGATAGTAGGTTGGGCCATAGTAGCCTTGGTCGTAATAGCCGTCACCGTAGTAGCTTGGGCCATAGTAGCGCGGCTGCGCCAGCGCTCCACCGATGATCGTCCCGACGGCCAGCCCGCCGAGCGCCCAGGCCCAATCGTCACTGCCACCGTGATGGTGTCCGCGGTAGCCACCGTGGTAGCCGCCACCGTATCGCCGGTACTGAACCAGTTGCGCTTGCGTCGCCTCGATCTTCGGGACGTCCGCGGCTGTAGGAAATGCCATGGCCGACGGAACGCTCGTCAGCGTCGACGCCACGGACAAGGCAATGATCGTTAGCCTGTTCATCGGCTTACCTCCATTTTCCCTGCTTGACCCCAATTATACATCGGAAATGGCGCCGAAGCACTGCGTTGGGATGCTGCGCCCGGTCGTGGTCGGTGGAAGCCAAAGCCATTCCAATTATTTCATTTACTGCAATTAAATTGCAGATATTATTTCTATTCTTCGGCGCGATCAGCCGCGCTAATCTCACTTCATCGGCAGCAACCGACGGGCCAGGATGGCCCAACGAATTCCATACCCGCCCGCCGGCGGCCACCACTGAGGAGAGAAGACATGTCCAGCAAGCTCGAAGTCCTGACCCCCGCCAACAGCCAGCTGATCTTCATCGACCAGCAACCACAGATGGCTTTCGGCGTTCAGTCGATCGATCGGCAGGTCCTGAAGAACAATGTCGTCGGCCTGGCCAAGGCGGCCAAGGTCTTCAACATCCCGACGACGATCACGACTGTCGAAACCGGTTCCTTCTCCGGCCACACCTACCCCGAGCTGCTGAGCGTCTTCCCAGAAAACGACATCCTCGAGCGCACCTCGATGAATTCATGGGACGATCAGAACGTCCGCGACGCACTGGCAAAAAATGCCGCGAACGGCCGAAAGAAAGTGATTGTTTCCGGGCTCTGGACGGAGGTCTGCAACACCACCTTCGCACTGTCCTGCATGCATGACACCGACTATGAGATCTACATGGTTGCCGATGCATCCGGCGGCACGTCCGCCGATGCGCACAAATACGCCATGGACCGGATGGTTCAGGCCGGCGTCGTCCCGGTCACCTGGCAGCAGGTCCTCCTGGAGTGGCAGCGCGACTGGGCGCATCGGGAAACCTACGACGCGGTCACTGCAATCGTGAAGGAGCATTCCGGCGCCTACGGCATGGGCATCGACTATGCCTACACTATGGTTCACAAGGCAGCCGAACGCGTCGCACATGGCAAGACGATCGGCCCGAACCCGGCGAAGTGATCGCCAAGCTTGCTTGGGTGAACACCAGCAAATACGCACAGTCGCCAGGAAGAAGACAAGGCCGGCCCTGAGGGGGCGGCCTTTTCGTTCAGTCCGCATCCACGCGCCCTAGCAACCCGGCGCTGATCCAGCTTTGGGTCAGGTCCTGTCGCAAGCATTATCGGGGCTCCCAAGTGCAACTTCAGCATTAACGATTAAGGAATACACCTGCTTTCCAAATTATGTTGACGGTCCGATGTTCCGCGCGCATTTTAGAAAGCAATAGTTTTCCTATTTTGCCTTTCGCCCCGCCACACGGGGGAAAGGAACCGGCCATGATCTTGAACCTTTACTGCGGCGCGTGCTGGAGCGCGGCGAGACAGTGGTTGCGAAAGACCGTCCCTTTTATATCGAGCGTCACGGTTACCCCGAAACAGTTTATTTCGATATCTCCTATTCGCCCGTCCGCGACGAAAAACAAAAAGTTCGTGGCGTTTTCTGCATCGTCAACGAAACGACGGAGCGGGTGAAGTTCGAGGGCGCCTTAAAATCAAGTGAAGAGCGACTTCGCGCCATTTTCTCGCAGTCGGCCGCCGGCATCAGCCAGACGGACCTGACGGGCCGCTTCCTTCTGGTCAACAATCGTTTCTGCGAAATCGTCGGCTACAGCGAAGCCGAACTGCTGACGTTACGGATGCACGACATCGGCGCTTCGAAATTGGCTCACGACATTACGGTGCGGAAGGAGGCGGAGCGCCTTCAGACCGTCTTGGTCGGTGAACTGAACCATCGCGTCAAAAACGTGTTTGCGACCGTCCTGGCAATTGCCCGGCAGACCCTCGGGCGCAGCGACACAACGGATGTCGGAGAGGTGGAGGCTTTTGAGGCGCGTCTTGTTTCGATGGCACGAGCGCACGACCTGCTCACCAATGGAAATTGGGAACGGGCGGAGTTGAAGACGATCATCAACCAGGCAATCTCCCCCTACGCACAGGAACGGTTTGTCGTTTCCGGCCCGCAGGTCCAGGTACCGACGAGGATGGTCGTATCGCTGTCCTTGGCGCTGCATGAACTCGCTACGAATGCTGCAAAGTATGGCGCGTTATCGACCGGGCGCGGCCGGATCTCGATCACCTGGTCTCTGCAGACCGGCCCACCGACCCGGTTGACGCTGCGCTGGCAGGAATCTGGCGGTCCGGTGGTAAAGCAGCCATCACGCAAAGGGTTTGGCTCGCGCCTAATTCAAACCCTATTGGCTGCCGAACTGAATGGCCAGGTGGAGATCAGCTATCACCCGTCGGGTCTGGTGTGTTCTGTCGATGCGGCCCTACAAGGCGGGTGGGACGAACCCACCTCGCCCTGATTGGGCCGTGACGCGCAAGCACGACGTTGGCCTACGCCTTGCCGGAAAGTGCAAGCACGCGGTCCAATGCCGCCGCAAAGCCTTTGAGCGACACCGAGAACGCGACGTCCTTTTCCGTATCGCTCGCATGGCCACCGATTTTCAGCGTCGTTCCACTGCGCAGCGAGGCGACCGTGCCCTCGGTAAAGGTCAACGATACGATGCAGCCGATGGGCAGGCAGGTTCGGAATGGCGTCGGCTTGCCGCCGGTCGCCTCATCGACGCCAAGCGTGACGCCCTTTTCCAGATAGAGGCCGAACGGAAGCGCGAGGCTCCCCTCCAGACCGGCCGTTTCAGCCGGCCGAAGCTCGAGCGTCAGCACATGCTGGCCGCTCTTGTGAAACTGCCGCTGTGACAGGATGCAGTGCCTTTTACCCGCGACCTCGGCGCAGGCCACGCTCCAGTCCTCATAAGTTTCGGAAAGCTGGGAGGGTGCAGAAGCCTTTCCAGCCGCCGCGTCCTCGCCATGGAGCGGCGTGCTGGCGACGAATGTCGCCACCAGCATTGTCGAGAGCCACACGAACCGACGCATCAGAAGCGTACGTCAAGCTTGGCGTCGACCGCATTCTGCGTCGTGCCGGAGCCGAACTGGCCGGTGTAGGTGATGCCGAGGCTGGCATTGCCCGTCAGTGCGAAATCGATGCCGGCCTCGATGATTGCGGCATCTTCGGCGATCGGCGTCCCGGCCACCGAGAACGCACTGCCCGTGCCAAAGGCCATGGTCGAGAACGGCGTCGTGTCGCCGAAGGCGTGTTGCCAGCCGAGCATGCCGCGCACCTTTGCGTCGGTCGGGCCAAGGCTGAGCGGCGCAGAAGCACGCAGACCGAGCGTCGTGAAGGTCGTATCGGTTGTGTTGCTCCGGCTCGAAAGCGCTGCCGCGGCACCGCGCTCGGTGAAGCCGTCAGTGTGCAGGCTGACATAAGCGAGGTTCGCAAAGGGCTCGAGCGCGACACTCGGCAGATCGATGCGGTAGCCGACTTCGCCGAACGCCTGGAAGGTTCCGGCATCGTAATCGGCCTTCAACTGGTCGGTGAAACCGGGGAAGGCAACGGAGCGCGCGGTGTTGATCGAATGCCAGGTGTAGGCCAGGCCCGACCGCAGCGCGACATCACCCCAGCGGCCGCCACTATAGACACCGAGGTGGTAGTTGTCGCTGTCGCCGCTGGAGGCACGGCTGTCGACATCGAAGTTCGTCCGGCTGTAGGCGGCCATGATGCCGATCAAAGCATTGTCCGAGACCGCGGCATCGAAGCCGGTGACGAAACCGCCCGTCGACTGGTCAAGCGCGCCAGCGTTGCCGTTGCCGTCGGTGTTGGTCCAGGAGCCGAACACCTGGCCCCAGCCGGCCATCGCCGGCCGGGCCACCGATGCCGCGTTGATCGCCCCGACGGCACCGGTTGTGATTTTGTCTTCCGGACCATAGGCCAGAACCGGGACATCCGCCGCTGCCACGTCGTCGAAGGCTGCGCGAATGCGGTCGTTCGCGGCGTTGCGCAACAGACTGCTGTCGTTGATCAACGCCGTCTGCGCCGAAGCATGGACTTCGCCCGACAAAAGGTCGAAGGCCCGACGTGCTGCATCGCCGTCCAGCAGGATCAGGGCATTGTAGAGCCCGAGCGAAGGGCCGCTCTGGCCGAGCGTGTTGAGGGCCAGCGCCGCCTGTCGCTGGTTGCCCGTGGCAGCTTCGCCTTCAAAGACGCCGGGCTCGGGTTCGCCGGGTTTCGGTTCGCCGGGCTTGGGTTCACCCGGTTTCGGCTCGCCCGGCTTTGGTTCCCCGGGCTTCGGTTCGCCTGGCTTGGGCTCCGTGCCCCCGTTTTTGACCTTGATCTTGAGGTCGACCTGCTTTTCCTTCTGGTCGAGCGACACTTCGAGGAAGGCGGATTTCGAGATCGCTTCGGCGAACTTCCCCTCGATCGCCCGATCCGCGGTCAGGATCGTATAGGTCTGTCCGGTCTTGTAGCTGGTGTTCGCGTCGAGTGCGGTGACCTGAACGTTGGTACCGCTGCCGATCTTGGCGATACCGGTGTTTTCGTTGGTGCCAATGCTCTTGACGACGATCCGGTCGGAACGGCCGTCGCCGGCGATGTCCGCCTCGTAGATCGAACCGGTCGCCATATCGAGCCGCCCCACGACCGTCAGCGTGCCGGTGGAACTGTTGCCGGGCGAGATGATCGCCTTCGAGTCGATGTAGGTGTCGCCGACTGTGCCGGAGCCGCCCAGCCTGCCGAAAGAGGTCGAGTTCGGATCGCGGATGCGGTTCATCTCGCCGAACACGTCCACCTCATTCGTATAGAAACGATCGCCCTCAACCCGTCCCGTCTCGCCGTCGACGATCAGTGTTCCACCGGTCACTTCGAACCGGGTCTCGCTGTAGTCCGTAATGCCGGTATCCGGATCATTGTCGATCGTGTCGAGGTTGCTCTTCAGCACCAGCTTGCCGCCGGAAACGTTCACCTTGCCGTAGAATTTCGTCAGGTCGCCGCTGACGATGGTTTCGCCGGAGAAATTGCTGATCGTGCCCTTGCCACCGATCGTGTTGGCAAACTCGTAACCCGCGTTCGTATGGTTGAAATTGACGTAACCCCTTCGCGGGCCGAAATCGATCTTCGCCGCCGGATCGACCGTGCCCGCCGCCTGCGCCTGCCGAGCAATGGGCTCGGCGATATTGTTCAGGTCGACTTTGCCGCCGATCGTCAGGCTGCCCATGCCTTCGTTGTTGACGCCACCGATGCCGGAAAGCACGATGCCGCCGCCCGCCGAAAGCTTGCCGCCGTTTGCGACGGAAAGGTTGACCCTGCCGCTATCGCCGATCGTCAGCGTGTCGGCAACCTTGAGCTCGCTGCCGGCGCCATCGACATAGGCTTGGATTGTGTCGACGCTCTCGTCTTCCTGCAGGACGGCGGTGTTGGTCGAGACGACGGCGCCCTTCTCGATCGTGAGGCTGTCGCCGATCGTCAACTCGCCGGTATTGACCCAGCGCGAATTCTCGCCAGTCACCAGAACCGTGCCGTTCTCGAAGTAGGCCGTCCTGGAATTGATGAGACCGCCGTTCTCGATCCTGACTGCGGCGGTGTTGAGCGTCAGCGCACCATCGGCGACACCCAGATAATCGGTGGAAAGCATGGAGCCGGCGCCGCGCACCACGAGCGTTCCGTCGCCTTCCTGTAGCGAACCGACATAGGTTTCCTTGGCTGAGACCGTGCCGCCGTTCTCGATGATCAACGTGCCCTTGCCGCCATAGATGCCGTTTTCGAAGCCGCCGACGAAGAGCGCGCGATAGCCGTTCGGATTGCTATCGACAATGTTCCAGGTCGAGCCTGGACCGGAGACGACGACCGTTCCGACGGAACCGCGGCCATCGGCGATGTAGCCGTTGGTGCTTTCAACCTTGGCGCCGTCCTTGATCGTCAGGGTGGCGCCGCCGGTGCCGCCGCGGATCACCAGGTTGCCGTTGATCGTATGGTCGCCGGTCCAGGTTGTGTCGCCCGGAACGAGCAACCCGGCCGCGTTCGCCGGAGACGGGATGAACGGTGCGGCCGCCAGCATCATCGAGAGAAGACCGGCGCGGCCAAGCGCGGTCGAACTCAGAAGGTTGATCCTCGAAACGTCCGCCTTCGCAGAGATAATCAATGTCTGCCCCTTTTTCATTTGCACATGTTTGCGCACAACTCCCAGGCGAACGGTTTCGCCGGGACGCGCGGGTCATGGGCGGCTATAGCAAGCCGGCGAAAGGGGAGAATTCCGGTTTCTGCAAACGGCAAATTGCAGCGCTGAAGGGTTGTGGCTTTCTGCAGACGGCTTGATTTCGCCGACGAACGGCAATCGACATCGGCGCCCGCTTCAACCATAAAAATGGCATGAAACCAGAAGATGAAACCAATTCAGTGGACGAAGGCGCCTATATCGCCAGCGTGCGGCGCGCGACGCTCTGGCTCGGATTTCTCTATTGGTTCATTGAATTCATCATCAGCAGCATCCTGTGGGGCATACTCGGAATCGATCCGATCATGTCGGCACCGGGAAAGCTGCTCCTGATGATCTGCGGCATGACCTTTTCCTATGGCATCGCCGCGGCGATGTTTGGCGTGCGGCGGCACCATATCGCAATCAAGATCGTCGTCGGTTTTGCAACTTCGCTCGTGGCCGCATTCGCCAATACCGGCGTCGACTTCATGCTCTACCTTGTGATCGTGCGTCCCGATCCGATCACGGTCGACTGGACCAGCATCGGCTATACGCTCGTCTACAGCATGGCGACCTTCGTCGGCTGGTCGTTCTTTTTCGTCGCGCTGCTCTACAGTTTCGAGCTGCGCGAACGCGAGCGACGCCTGGCGATCACGCGCGAGGAGGCGCTCGCGGCGCAAATGCGGGCTCTCCGCTACCAGGTCAATCCGCACTTCCTGTTCAACACGCTGAACTCCATCGCCGGACTGATCGAGGAAGGGCAGACCGTTGCCGCAACGCGCATGGTGATGTCGCTTTCAAACTTTCTGCGCACGACCCTGGAGCTCGATCCCTTGCACGACGTGCGGCTGGCGGATGAACTGGCCCTGCAGGCCGGTTATCTTCACATCGAAGGCGAGCGTTACTCCGACCGGATGAAACTCAGGATGGACATTGCCAGCGGCCTGGAAGAGGCGCTGGTGCCGAGCCTGATCCTGCAACCCCTGATCGAGAACGCGGTCAAACACGGCGTCGGCCGCTCGCCAGAACAGGTCGAGATCGTCATCAGCGCGGCCAAGGTCGGCCAGGCGCTCGAAATCACCGTCGAGAACGATATTGCCGCAGAGGCCGACAATGGCCGGCGCCAGACCTCCGGCACCGGGATCGGCCTCAAGAATGTCGCCGACCGCGTCCAGGCGCGCTTTCCGGGTGTCGGCGCCTGTGTATCCGGGCTGGTGACGCCCAGGCGTTTCAGAGCCGCAATTACGATACCGCTGAGGCTTGCATGAACGAAATCCAGACAGTCTCCCTTTCGATCCTCGTCATCGACGATGAGCCGCTCGCCAGACGTCGCCTGCTGCGCCTGCTCGGCGCAATGCCAGACGTCGAGGTATTGGGAGCCGCCGGCAATGTCCAGCAGGCCTGCGACCTCATCGCCGAGCTGCAGCCGGACGTGATCCTGCTCGATATCCAGATGCCTGGCGGCACCGGCTTCGACATCCTGGGGAAGCTGGGGAGCAATGCGCCCGCAGTCGTCTTCGTGACCGCCTTCGATCACTATGCGCTTCGCGCCTTCGAGGCGGCTGCCGTCGACTATGTCACCAAGCCGATCGAGGCGAACCGCCTGCGCACCGCAATCGAGCGGGCGCGCGTGGCGATTGCGGCGCGAACGAGCACCGAACGTGTATTGGAACTCAACGAAACCGTGCATGCGCTGCGACAGGCACTGCGCAAACACGAAGCCCAGTCGGCCGATCTCTGGATCAAGTCCCGCGGAGAATTCGTTCGCATCGCGCTTGATCGGGTCGTGCGTTTCCAGGCGGAGCGCGACTATGTCCGCATCCATATCGAGGGTCGGTCCTATCTGCATCACGAAAGTCTCGCATCGCTCGAACGCCGGCTCGACCCGGCCGAGTTTCTGAGGCTACATCGCAGTTGGATCGTGCGCCGCGACTGCATCATGGGACTCAAGCAGGCCCCCTTTGCTGCCCTTATCGCCCTGCTCTCCGATGGCAGCGAAATCCGCGTCGGGCGGACCTATGCGCGCCATATCCGGCCGACCACCGCCGAGCGCCCACCAAGCGCTTGAAGGGCCGCGCGCGGAAGATCGCGACATACTTAGCGCAAGACTCCGCGCAGCCGTGGCACCGCAAAATCCACGAACGCCCTGAGCTTCATCGGCACCAGACCCTGCGGCAGATAGACCAGCTGGACCGGAAGCGGCGGGTGTTCGAACGCCTCCAGCAAGGGAACGAGCAACCCCTCTGCGACGGGACGCGCCACCTGATAGGAAAGCACCCGCGTCAGGCCGAGGCCGGCGATGGCGGCATCGACGGCCGATTCCGCCGTGTTGACGATCAGCCGCGACCGGATCGGCGCAGCCAGTTCGCGCCCATCGTCGAGAAAGCGCCAGACATGGGCGGCCGTGACGTTTTCGAAGGTGATGCAGTCATGCTCGGCGAGCTTGTTCGGATGCTGGGGCGCGCCGAGCCGCGCGACATAATCGGGGCTTGCATAGACCACGCGGCGGACGGTGCCGAGCTTGGTCGCAACCAGATTGCTATCGGGAAGATTACCGATCCGAAGCGCCACGTCGATGTGGTCGTCAACGAGATTGGCAAACCGGTCACTCAGCGCCAGCCGCATGTCGATCTGGGGATGAGCCTTCAGGAAGTCCACGACGACCGGAAGGACGTGCAGGCGGCCGAAGACGATCGGAGCAGAGATCGTCAGGTCGCCCTTGACCGCGCTGTATTCACCGGCGGCCACTCTTTCCGCCTCTTCGACGCGCGCCAGGATCTCCTTGGCCGCTTCCACATAGGAGCGGCCGGTTTCCGTCAGAAGGACTTTGCGGTTCGTCCGGGTGATGAGCTGGGCGCCAAGATGCGTCTCGAGTTCCGAAACTTTCCGGCTGACGGTGGCAAGCGGCACCTTGAGCTGCCGCGAGGCGGCCGACAGGCTGCCATTCTCGATGACGGCAAGCAGAACGCCCATGGCGTCGAGACGGTCCATTCTTTCCTTCCAAAAAATGAGAATCTGACTACCGAATATCCATTCTACTGCCAAAAATTGGAAAGTCATAGATTGCTCTCGAAGGCGGTTCATCCCGAACCGCCGGAGGGCCGCGACGGTTCTCACGCACTCGAGGGACATCCCCCATGAAACTCTATCGCCATCCGCTGTCCGGCCATTCACACCGGGCACAGCTCTTTCTGTCGCTGCTCGGCGTACCGCACGAACTGATCGACGTGGATCTCAAGGCCCGGGCACACAAGGAGCCGGAGTTCCTGAAGCTCAATCCGTTCGGTCAGGTTCCGGTTCTCGATGACGACGGCACCATCATTGCGGACTCCAATGCCATCCTCGTCTATCTCGCCAAGAAGCTCGGCCGCATCGACTGGCTCCCGGAAGATCCGGCCTTGGCCGCCAAGGTACAGAAATGGCTTTCGGTTGCCGCCGGCGATATCGCCTTTGGCCCGGCGGCTGCCCGGCTCGTCACCGTGTTCGGCGCCAATCTGCGGGCGGAAGAGGCGATTGCCCGGGCGCATCGCGTGCTGGCGCAGATCGATGCTGAACTGACCGGCCGCGACTTCCTGCTCGGCGCCCGGCCGACCATCGCCGACGTTTCGCTCTACAGCTACGTTTCCGCCGCGCCCGAGGGCAATGTCGACCTCTCCGACTATGCCCAGGTCCGGGCCTGGCTTGCCCGCATCGAGCGCCTGCCCGGCTTCGTCGGCTTCCAGAAGACGGCTGTCGGCCTCGCCGCCTGACGAACCGGGCCCCGGGGCAGCCACCCTGTCCCGCCCTCACCCCAACGAGGTTTCAGATCATGCCGGACAATGCACAACAGAAACGGCCGGACTCTCCCTGGCACGAAGGCGAACTTGCCATCCAGCGCAGCCTCGGAGTCGTCGAACGCATGGATGCAACGGGGCGGAACTTCGTGCGCAGCTTCATGCCCGAGCAGCACCAGCGGTTCTTCCCCATGCTGCCATTCGCTGTCTTCGGCGCGGTCGACGCAAAAGGTGACGTCTGGGCGACGATGCGCGCCGCAGCCCCCGGCTTCATGCAGGCTCCCGACGCCTTGAACCTCGACGTGCGGCTGCCGCGCGAACCCGATGATCCGGCGGATGCCGGCATGGATGACGCCCATTCGATCGGCATGCTCGGCATCCAGCTCGAAACCCGGCGCCGCAACCGGCTGAACGGCGCGATCCTGCGTGAGGGCGACGACGGGTTCACCATTCGTGTGCGCCAGAGTTTCGGCAACTGCCCGCAATATATCCAGCTCCGGCAATTCTCCTTTTCCCGTGCCCCGCACGATCCGGCATCGCACCGGCCGGTCCGCTACACGGCGCTCGACGAGCGCGCCCGGGCGATCATCGCCAATGCCGATACCTTTTTCGTCGCCTCCTATTTCGACCGCGATACCGGCGAGCGGCAGGTCGATGTCTCCCATCGCGGCGGAAAGGCTGGTTTCGTCGAGATCGGCGACGATGACGTTCTCACGATCCCCGACTTCTCCGGCAACCTGTTCTTCAACACGCTCGGCAACTTCATGGTCAATCCGCGCGCCGGTCTGCTGTTCATCGACTTCGCGACCGGCGACATGCTGCAGCTGACCGGTAGCGCCGAGGTCATTCTGTCTTCGCCCGAGGTCGCCGCCTTCCAGGGTGCCGAACGCCTGTGGCGCTTCCGGCCCGAACAGGTCGTTTATCGCCAGGATGGCCTGCCGCTTCGCTGGGCCTTCGAGGATGGTGGTTGGTCGCCCAACCTGCTGACGACAGGCGACTGGGAGCAAGCGAAGGCACGCCTGCAGGCCGCGACCCTGGCCGAAAAGTGGCGGCCGTTCCGGGTTGCGCGCGTCGAAGAGGAAAGTACGACGATCCGCTCGCTCTACCTCGCGCCGGACGATGGTGTCGGCCTCATGGCCCACCGGGCCGGCCAGCACCTGCCGATCCGGATGCGGACAGACGCGAACGGCAAGGCTCTTGTCCGAAGCTACACGCTCTCCTCCGCCCCGACCGATGCGCTCTATCGCATCAGCGTCAAGAAGGACGGCATGGTTTCACGGCAACTGCACGGGCTCAAACCCGGTGACCGGATCGAAGCGCGTGCGCCAGCCGGCAGTTTCACGATCGATGGCACGGAGCGGCGACCGGCGGCGCTGATCGGCGCCGGCGTCGGCATCACGCCGATGGTGGCCATGCTCCAGCACATCGTCCACGAGGGTCGCCGCAAGCGCCGCACGCGTCCGACCTGGCTTTTTCAGGCCGCCCGCTCCTTGGAGGAACGTGCCTTCGACCGGGAAATCGCCGCTCTGGTCGAGGAAGGCCAAGGCAATATCCGCCTCGTGCGCGCGCTCAGCCAACCGGAGGGCGCGACCGAAGGGCAGGACTATGACGTCAGTGGCCGGATCGATCTCACTCATCTGAAAGCCACCCTGCCTTTCGACGACTACGACTTCTATCTGTGCGGCCCGGCGGCCTTCACGCAGTCCCTCTATGATGGTCTTCGCGCGCTCAATGTGGCCGACGCCCGCATCCATGCGGAAGCCTTTGGGCTCTCGTCGCTGACACGGCGGCCGGATGGCGGTTCTCAGCCGATCATGGCACCGCCGGCGAGCGTTCCCGTCCACGTCGTCTTTGCGAAATCCGCCAAGGAGGCCCGCTGGCAACCGGGCGACGGCAATCTGCTCGATCTCGCCGAAGCGCGCGGGCTGACACCCGAATTCGGCTGCCGCAACGGCAGTTGCGGATCCTGCAGGACGTCGGTGCTCGAAGGAAAAGTGACCTATCCGTCCGCGCCCTCTTTCCCGGTGGCAGAGGACGAAGCGCTGATCTGCTGTGCCGTTCCGGCTGAAGACGAGGAACACAAGCTGCATCTTTCGCTCTAAGCCATGTATCGGCTATTGATGGACATCGTCAGTAGCCGTGCGGGATGCAGAATGAACGATCAACAGATCCGCGATATCGTCCTCTGGCTTTCGGAGCAGGGCCTGAAGGGGCTGGATGAGCCGGAGCTGTTCGCTGGCTTCTGCGAGCAGTGCCGTGCAGCCGGCCTCGACCTTGCCCGCGCACTCGGGCTGATCGACACGCTGCATCCGGAATTCGAAGGCCGCGCCTTCCAGTGGAATGACGAGACGGATGTGACGCCCGATGTCATCCAGTACGGCTCGACAACGACCGGCGAAGCCCTGTTGAATTGGCAGAATTCCATCTTCTACCACATGCTCAACGATCATGAGCCGGAACGGCGCACCCGCCTCGCGACCGAGGAAACCGTCAGCTTCACGATGCTGAACGAGCTGAAGGAGCAAGGGCACACCGATTGCGTCAGCATGATCCACCATTTCACCGATCAGGGTCGCGTCGGGGGAATGGATTGTTTCTATTCCTATTGGACGACCCGCAAGCCGTCCGGTTTCGCCGAGGACGACATCGCTGCGCTCCGGGCCCTGTTGCCGACGCTCGCGCTCGCGGTGAAGACCGGCTCCTGCATGCGCATCATCAGCACGCTTGCCGATGTCTATCTTGGCGCCGACGCCGGAAAACGCGTTGTCGAGGGAAGCATCGCCCGCGGTGCGGCGGTGCGCATCGAAACGGTCATGTGGTTTTCGGACCTCAGGAGCTACACCCGCATCTCGGACACCGCCTCGCCCGACCAGATCATCCCGCTGCTCAACGATTATTCGGGCACGGTGATCACGGCCATTCACGACCATGGTGGCTGCGTGCTGAAGCTCATCGGTGACGGTGTGCTTGCGATCTTCAATGCCGACGACCCGGCTACCGCCTGCGCCAACGCCATTGCGGCCGAACGGCAGCTCCGCCGCATGCTCGCCGAGCTCAATACGAGCCGGCAGGCGGAGGGCAAGCCGACGACCGACGTCTATCTCGGCCTCCATATCGGCGAAGTGTTCTACGGCAATATCGGCAGCCAGACCCGACTCGATTTCACCGTCGTCGGTCCGGCCGTCAACGAAGTGAGCCGCATTTCATCGATGTGCCGTTCGGTCGAGCGGCACATGATCATGTCTTCTGATTTCGTCGAGGCCTGCCCGCCGGAACATCAGGTCCATGCGGTGTCGCTGGGGCGTTTCGCGCTGCGCGGCATCGCGCGGGCAAAGGAGCTGTTCACGTGGGATCCGGAACTGCCGGCGAACTGAAAAGCGTGCCGTTACTGGCTCATCACGCCCTGAGAGACGCGCGAGAGATGGCGGTGCTGCAGCTCGGCTTGAACCTCACCCTGGAAGTCCATCACCTGCCGGCGCACTTCGTCTTCCGAGCAGCCGCAGGCAAGAAGTTCGTCGGCGAGGGCGCGGCACCGGCGGCGCCAGAATTGCAGGGCTTCGGCGCCATGCAGATCTTCAAGCTCGACGGCAGCGGTGCGGATGGCGGTCAATCTCCTTGCCACCGGAAACGGAACGATCGTGCTCGCATCGGATTCCGTGGCTTTCACTGATTGCTTGCCTGCCATCTTCTCATTTGCCCCCTGGAGCTTCGTGCGTTGACGCGAACGCATGAAGACGCCCTACGCTTGTCGATGTCGAGCACCTCACGCGCCTGCGGTGTCCCCAACCGCAGGCGAAGCACTCTGGTGATTCCTGTTCTACGAAGCCTATGGTTAACGTTTCCTTCCCGCCGCCACCGCCAGATGCGGATTGACCGCTTGTGGGACAGAAGATGTCGGCCTCGTCAAACCGGCGACACGGTTGTCCGCTTTTCTGGGTTGGTTTCCGACATAAAACATGACATTGGAATTCATATTTATACCCACCACCCTCGGTCGCCGCCCCCAGTGAGTGCAGCTGCATGTTGAAGCGTTTCTTCGCGTTTTACCGCCCCTATCGCGGCCTGTTCATTCTCGACTTTTCCTGCGCCGTGCTTTCCGGCCTGCTCGAGCTCGGCTTCCCGATCGCAGTGAAGCTGTTCGTCGATCAGCTTTTGCCGAGCCAGGAATGGACCCTGATCCTGTTGTCCTCGGCGGGACTACTGCTCGTCTATCTGCTCAATACCGGCCTGATGGCGACGGTCACCTATTGGGGCCACATGCTCGGCATCAACATCGAGACGGACATGCGGCGGATGGCCTTCGACCATCTGCAGAAGCTCTCCTTCTCGTTCTTCGACAACCAGAAGACCGGTCATCTGGTCGGGCGCCTGACGAAGGACCTCGAGGAAATCGGCGAAGTCGCCCACCACGGGCCTGAAGACCTGTTCATTGCGATCATGACCTTCATCGGCGCACTCTTGCTGATGCTGATGGTGCATTGGCAGCTGGCGCTGATCACGGCCGCCGTCGTGCCGATGACGGCCTGGGTTACCAGCCGCTACGGCGGGCGGATGACCCGGAACTTCCGCAACCTTTACGGCCGGGTGGGCGATTTCAACGCCCGCATCGAGGAGAATGTTGGGGGGATACGGGTGGTACAGGCCTTAGCCAAGAAGCGCATGAGCGCAGCCTCTTCGAGACCGACAACCAGAACTATCGCCGCACCAAGCTCGAAGCCTATCGCATCATGGCCGCGAGCACGTCGCTCAGCTACATGAGCATGCGGCTGACGCAGCTGATCGTCATGATCACCGGCTGCTACTTCGTGCTGACCGGCGAGCTGACGAATGGCGGCTTCGTCAGCTTCCTGCTTCTGGTCGGCGTGTTCTTCCGCCCCGTCGAGAAGATCAACTCGGTCATCGAGACCTATCCGAAGGGTATTGCCGGCTTCAAACGCTTCCTCGAACTCATGGAAACCGAGCCCGATATCGAGGATCGGCCAGATGCTGCCGACGTCACCGACCTCAAGGGTGACATCACCTATAGCGGCGTCTCGTTCGGCTACAGCGCCGAGAAGCCGATCATCCAGAACATCGACCTGACGATCCATGCCGGCGAGACGATCGCCTTCGTCGGTCCCTCGGGCGCCGGCAAGACGACGATCTGCTCGCTGCTGCCACGCTTCTACGAGGTCAGCGAAGGTTCGATCACCATCGACGGCACTGACATCCGCGACATCACGCTTTCCTCGCTGCGTGGCCAGATCGGTATCGTCCAGCAGGATGTCTTCCTCTTCGCCGGCACCATTCGCGACAACATCGCCTATGGCCGGCTCGGTGCCAGTGAAGCCGATATCCTGGATGCCGCCCGGCGCGCCAAGCTCGACGGCACGATCCAGGCGTTGCCGGACGGCATGGACACGGTGATCGGCGAGCGCGGAGTCAAGCTTTCCGGCGGGCAAAAGCAGAGGCTGGCGATCGCCCGCATGTTCCTGAAGAACCCCGCAATCCTCATCCTCGACGAGGCGACCTCCGCGCTCGACACCGAATCGGAACGGGCGATCCAGCAGTCGCTGGCCGAACTTTCCAGGGGCAGGACGACATTGATCATCGCGCACCGGCTGGCAACGATCCGCGATGCCGATCGCATCGTTGTGGGCGACGGCAGCCGCATTCGCGAACAGGGACCGCACGAAACACTGCTCGCCGCCAAGGGCGCCTATAGCCGCCTCTATCACGCCCAGGCAGGTACCATCTGATGATGGCCATGGCAGCGTAGGCATTGCATGCGGAAGGAGGGGACGATACGAACGGAACACATTGCACCCTCCGTCCGCCAGATCCTTAGCGCCATGAACACTCCTGATCTTTCCGTCCTTGAACGCGCCATAGCAGCCTTGCCGCAGCACCACCCCGGACCGGGCGGCGTTGCCGGTGTGGTGAGAGACGGCGAGGTCCTGTTTCGCCACGCCTGGGGCTATGCCGACCTGACGGCCCGCAAACAGATGACGATGGCGACGCGGATTCCGATCTGCTCGATCACCAAGCAGCTAACCTGCGCGGTGCTGCTGGACGCGGTTGGTCGTCCCGAGAAGCTCGACCCCGCGCTCGACGCCTATCTCCCCTTGCTCGAAGGCAAGCGCCCGACCGCTGCCCATCTCTGTCACAACCAGTCCGGACTTCGCGACTACTGGGCGTTGACGGTGCTTGAGGGCGCCAGCCACGATGGTGTCTTCCGCCGTGAGGATGCACGCCCGCTGCTGTCCAAGGCGCGCTCGACGCATTTCGAGCCCGGCACCCGCTATTCCTACTCCAACGGCAATTTCCGCATTCTCGCCGACCTGATTGAAGAGCATACCGGCCGCTCAATGGCGGAACTCTATCAGAGCTCCGTCTTTGGTCCCGCGGCCATGCAGACCGCCGCCCTGACCCCGGATACCAGCCTGCCGCCGGACGGTATCGTCGGCTACGAGGGCAACGAGGCGATCGGCTATTTCGAGGCGCTCAATCGCATCTATTGGGCGGGCGACGCCGGTGTTTCCGCCTCGCTCGACGACATGCTGGCCTGGGAGTGCTTCATCGACGGGACGCGTGACGATGCGGACGGGCTCTATCGCCGCCTTTCTGCACCGCAGACCTATGCGGATGGTCGCCCGGCACCCTACGGCTTCGGCCTCGCACACGAGATGATCGGCGATGTCGCGATCAGTGGTCACGGTGGCGCGCTTCGCGGTTTCCGCTGCCGCAGGCTTTACGCACCCACCGAGCGTCTCTCCGTCGTGGTGATGTTCAATCACGAAGGCGATGCCCATGCGGCTGCAACGACGCTGATGAAGATCGCTCTCGGCCACGAGGATACCGAGACCACGTCCGGGAGCTGGGACGCGCGGAGCACCGGAAGCTACCTGGATCCGGAAACGGGCCTCGCCCTTGTCGCCAGACCGACGGCATCGTCCCGCATCGAACTGCGGTTCGCGACTTCGCCCGAAACGCTTGCCGTCAGTGCCGACGGCAGCGCCCGCTCGGCGGCGGTGACCCTGACCGCGCAAGGCGCCGCGCTTCGCATGGAACGGCCCCGCGAAAATCTGACGGTGAATGCCGAACGCATTTCCGGCACGGCGTTCCCCGACATCGCCGGCCGCTACCATTCGGCTGAACTCGACGCTCATCTCGACATCGTCTCCACCAATGGCGTCTTCTACGGCGGCTTCGACGGTGCGCTCGGCACCGGAGCGATGCATGCCATGCGACCGCTGGCCGAAGACGTCTGGCTCCTTCGCTGCAAGCGCGCGATGGATGCACCGGCACCGGGAGACTGGACCATGCTCGTCCGGCGCAACGCGCAAGGCGAGGTTGCAGGCCTCACCATCGGCTGCTGGCTCGCCCGGCGGATCGACTACACGAAAATCGGCTGAGGCCGTGATCGAGGCGCCGGATATGCTAAGCAGAGGCGCGGCAATGGGCCGCGACATGACCAGAAACCGGAAGACCACGGCGTGAAACAGAAGCGACCAACGGCTGCGCGAGACAACGGCCGCCGCCCCGCAGCCGATGCCGGCAAACGCGTGACCGTTGCCCGCGCACTTTCCAAGCTCGGCTACTGTTCGCGCACGCAAGCCGAAAAGCTCGTTCTCGAAGGACGCGTCAGCGTCAGCGGACGCAAGGCCACGAGCGTTTCACATTGGGTCGACATCGACAAGGATCGCATCGCGGTCGATGGCAAGCCGGTGCATGCCGAAGAGAAGATCTATCTGATGCTGAACAAGCCGCGCGGATTGGTCACCACTCGGCACGACCCCGAGGGCCGGCCGACGGTGTTCGATTGCCTGACGGAATCCGACTTGTCTTTCCTGTCCCCAGTCGGTCGCCTCGATAAAGCCAGCGAAGGGCTTCTGCTCTTCACCAACGACACAGTGCTTGCCCAGCGCCTGCTCGATCCTGAAACACATCTCGGCAAGGTCTACCACGTGCAGATCGCCGGTCAGGTCGGTGACGGGCATCTCAGGCACATGGTTGCCGGCATCGAGGAAGGCGGCGAGGTGCTGCGCGCCGCACGTGCCGTCCATCTCAAGGGTGGCGACAAGAACACATGGATCGAAGTGGAGCTGGAAGAGGGGCGCAACCGCCAGATCCGCCGCATGCTTGATGCGCTCGGCTTCGAGGTTTTGCGCCTGCTTCGCGTTTCGATCGGGACGATCGCGCTTGGCGACCTACCCAAAGGCGCCACCCGTACACTCACGGCGGAAGAAATCACCTATCTGAGACAACGCACGGGTCTTTGACGGGCCATGCCGGAACATTCGAGTGCCTCGAGACCCAGGCTGGCCGCTGCAATTTTTAGGAACACCCTGCCGTGAGGTGGGCGGTCATCTAATGCGACGTCCGAAACGACGACCTCACTCCACCGGAACATGCACGCGACAAGCGCGTGGTTGGCCGGTAGCCGGTTCCGACCTCAATTCTCCCGCATGGCCCTGCGAAATGTTCGTGCCAGCGGCTCGCCGATATAGGCGAGCATCGTTCGGCTGCCGGTGCGGATCATCACTTCGCTGGTCATCCCGGGGAGCAGCTTGCGGCCGGCAAGCTTGCCGAGCTCTTGCTCATCGACCACGATGATAGCCGTGAAATAGCCGGCGCCGGTTCTGTCATCGGTCAGGCGATCGGCCGATACGAGCTCAACGCGACCCTCCAGCGGCGGCATATCATAACGTGCAAAGGCCGATATCCGGACGTGTGCGGACTGCCCGATGGCGATCGTGTCGACGTCTTCCGGACGGACCATCGCCTCGACCACCAGCTTCTGGCCGACGGGCACGATCGACATCAGCGGCTCGCCGGGGCGCACGACACCACCGGCCGTGTGGACCTGCAATCCCATGACAACGCCGTCGACGGGAGCTCTGATGTCGGCGCGCGCAAGCACGTCCTCGGCCGCGCGCAACTGCTGCTGGAGATCGAAAAGTTCGGCTTCGACCTTGCTGAGCTCGGCCACCGCCTCGTTCAGGCGGGTCGTGGACAGGTTCATGATCTGCTGCTCGATCTCCGCCATCGACTCCCGAATGCGGGCGATTGCGGCAATGTTCGTGGCACGTTCACCTTTGAGTTCCCCCTGGCGCCGGCGCAGCTGAAGGTGCCGCTCGCGTGTGGCGAGGCCCTTTTTTGACAGTTTTTCCAGATCAGCGGCTTCTGCTTCAATCGACACCATCACTTGATCTTGGGCAGCGACCATGTCTTCGAGCCCTTTGATCTCATTTTCGCTTTGCAGGATGCGCTGATGCAGAATGCCAGTTTCGTTGCTGAGAGCCAGGCGCCGCGCCCGGAAAACTTCGTTCTGCACGGCGACTGCTTCGGCGGCCGGGGACGACGACGACGTCAGAAGCTCTTGTTCGAAGGCAATCTCGTCTTTTCCGTCCCGCTCGGCCCGCAGGCGGGCGGCCGACGCCTTGCGAGATATGACACGGTTCCTGAGGAGCTCCAAATGCGCGGCTGCCTGCGTGTCATCCAGCTTGATCAGAACCTGGCCACTTTTGACGTGTTCGCCATCGGCGACCTTGAGCTGCGAAACGATGCCGCCTTCGAGATGCTGGATCACCTTGCGTTCGCCCTCGACCTTGACGACACCCTGGGTGACTGCCGCGCTGTCGAGCGGCGCCAGAGCGGCCCAGCCGCCGAAGATGCCAAAAAAAGCGAGGATCACCACAAGCCCGGTTGCCACAGCGGGTCTTAATCGCGGCAGAAGCCGGGTGTCGTCGGTGGCTGTGTATGTTGTAGGTTCGCCACCAAGAGGGATTAGCAGCTTGGCAATCATGCGCTCACGACTCCCAATCGAGGGGCTGTGGTTGCGGCTCGCGCTCGCTCTTCCATCGCACGGAACACATCGTTGCGCGGACCGAAGAGATCGATCTGACCGCGCTGAAGCACAAGAACCTTGTCGACGCTCTCCATCATGTTTGAGCGATGGGTGATCAGAACTATCGTCCTTCCGGCAGCCTTGAGCTTTTGAAGCGCATCGCTCAGCGCCTGCTCACCGTCTCCGTCAAGGTTGGAGTTGGGCTCGTCCAGGAGCAAGAACGCAGGATCCCGGTAGAGTGCGCGGGCAAGCGCGATCCGCTGACGCTGGCCGCCCGAGAGCACCGCGCCCGCCTCGCCAATCTCAGTGTGGTAGCCTTTCGGTAGCCCTTTGATGAGCTCGTGTACCCCGGCCTCGCACGCAGCGCGCACGACATTGCGGAAGGATTGCTCGTTGAGTTCCTGAAATCGAGCGATGTTCTCGGCGACGGTCCCGGAGAAGAGTTCGATGTCCTGTGGCAAGTAGCCGACATGCTGGCCGCGATCCGCGGCTGCCCATTGCGCGACATCCATGCCACCAAGGAGCACCCGGCCGTGGCCGGCCGTGGAAGCGCCCACGATGAGCCTTGCCAGGCTCGTCTTGCCCGCCGCAGACGGACCAATGACCGCGAGCACTTCGCCGGGTTCGAGCTGGAAGCTCACGCCCTTCAGGATCGGCTCGCCGCCGCCTTCGCGCGCAACGATGACATTCTCGACGACAAGCCGCCCCTCGGGACGCGGCAATGGCAGAATGGGGACCTCGTCGCGCCGAGCGCCGGCCACGACGGATAGCCGGTAATAGGCAGATCGCGCGCTCAAGATCGCCTTCCACGTACCGATCGCCTGCTCGACGGGTGCAAGCGCCCGCCCCATCAGGATGGAGGCAGCCACCATCGCGCCGGGAGAGCCCTCGGCATGCACGACAAGATAGGCTCCGAGCCCGAGAATGCCGATCTGCAGGCCGAGCCGGAGAAAGCGCGCCGCCGCGGCAAGGGCCGCCGAACGAAGGCTTGCGGTCGCCTGCCCCTCCGCCGCAGCCTTCTGCACCGGCTTCCAGCTGGACATCATCGCCTGCAGCATGCCCATGGCCTGTATGGCCTCGGCGTTTCGGATCGCCGCTTCCGCTTGTGCATAGGCTTTGCTTTGAGCGCCGCTCGCCTGGGCAACCGGCTGTCGCGTGACAAGCTCCGTGAGCACCGCCAGAAGGAAAAGCGCAAGACCGCCTCCCAATGCCAGCCAGCCGAGCCAGGGGTGCAGCAGGAAGATTGCCGCAAAGAAGATCGGCGCCCAGGGCGCGTCAAGGATCGGGAAAATTGCCGAGCCGGTGACGAAGTTCCCGAACTGCTCGAGGTCGCGCAGCGTGCGAGCGCCGCCATTGCCGCGCTTCCCCGCCGCCTGTTCGATCGACGCAGCAAGCAGCACAGGCGAAAGGCGACCGTTCAGCCAGATCCCGGTGGCGATAAGCAGTTGCGATCGCACGGTTTCCAATATTGCCAGGGCCAGGAGCGCCACGACGGCCATCACGGTGAGCGCCGTCAGCGTTTCGAGGCTGTGGCTCGAAAGCACCCGATTATAGACCTGCAGCATGTAGAGCGCCGCCGTCAGCATCAGGATGTTGATTGCCGCGCTGAAGGCTACGAGTGGCCAGGCGGCACGCCGAAGTTCGGCCATCACCGCCTGGAGGGAGGACTGGTTGGGTGCAAGGCGCATTTTTCGCTCGTCCTCACGCTAGACGAACTGAAAATCACCGGCATTCAAGGTGCCGAGATTGCCAAGCAGCGTGACATTATCGAGTTCCGCGACAAGCACCGCGCCGCCTGCCACCGCCGGATTGGGGTCGTAGTAGACCGCGGCATGACCAAGATCCGTATTGTGGAAGACGAAGAACGCACCCGTGGTGATGTTGCCGTAGCCATTGATCGTTCCCTGAACGGAAGCATTGGTGACGCTCCCATCCGTTTTCACGGCGACTTCCGTGCCGGCAAAATTGATCGCTGCGTTGTTGCCCGCCTTGAAGTTCTCCACGGTCGGGTTGTTGTTGCCGGCGGAGAATTCGCCTGCTCCGGTCCCCACGTCGAAGCGCAAGGTATCGACGGTCGTCGAATTTATGCCTGACTCGAAATCGGTAACGTGGTTCGCCGTGCTCCCAAAGTTGCGGAAGACGAAGGTGTCATCGCCAATCCCGCCGGTGAGAATGTTGTTGCCGGCCCCGGCATCAAGGGTGTCATCCCCGTTACCGCCGACGAATACGTCGTTTCCCTGCGTTCCGCTAAGCGTCCGGTTCGCGGTGAGGGTGTCCTCGTGATTCTTTCCGTCAATGTACGAGTAGTTGTAGCTCAAGGAGCCCAGGTTGATATCATTATCATTGCCGGTCGACGCCATGGAGGGCGTCTGAACGGTGAACTGGGCGGTCGACGTGTGCCCCTGCCCATCGCTGACCGTGTACGCCAGGGTGGCCGCTTGGTTGATATTGCCCGTGCTCACGTTGAACCCGGTGATCACCCCGCCCGCCGTCACCGACATGATGGTCCAACCGCTCGGCAGCGAGCCGATGCCCGCCCCAGAAATCGAAAGGGCGTCTCCGTCAGCATCCGTGTCATTGTTGAGCAGCCATGCCGCCGAGAGGAATACGGACGTTCCGGTGGATATGACGATAACATCATTACTTGCCACCGGCGCCGCATTGGGCGGCGGATTGACCGTCAGCCCCACCGTGTCGGTATCGCTCAGGAAACCATCGGACGTTGTGACGGTCAAAGTGTCGGTGCCGCCGTAGTTCGTGTCGCTGACGTAGCTCAGGGCAGCCAGCGCGGCATTGACCTGCGTGAGCGTCCCGCTGATGGTCACCGTAGCCGTGGCATTGTTGCTCACGGTCACACCGCCACCGGTTCCAACCGTCAGCTTGCCATGGCCGACCGATACGGTCGTCGACACGTTGGCGCTGTCGACATCCGTCACGGCGACACCGTTGATCGCGCTCGCCGTGTTCGAGTTGACGGTCTGCGCGCCTGGCACGGTATTGGTAGGCGCGTCGTTGACCGGGGTGATGTCGAGGCTCGCCGTGCCCGCCACGCTACCGCCGTGCCCGTCGGTGATCGTGTAGCTGAACGAGACCCCGGTGTCGTCGTTGGCGGCAGGCGTATAGGTCCAGCTGCCATTGGCGTTGGCGACCAGCGAACCATTGCCCGTCGCGATTTCCAGGTTCGTGGCCGTCAGACTGTCGCCGTCAATGTCAGACGCATTGGCTCTCAGCTCTGCCTGGGTGATGATGCGGCTGACGCTGTCCTCGGCAATCGGTGTTAGCGTCACCGCAGAGGTCGTCGGCGCATCGTTCGTGCCGGTGACGGTCCAGGTGACCGAGGCCGGCGTCGTGGCGATGCCGTCCGACACCGCATAGTTCACCGTCACCGTCGTCGGCTGGCCGGCGGCCAGGTGATCGTAGGCGGCATGCTTCGGATCGAGCGCAAAGGCATGGGTGGCGGCGTCATAGCTGACGCCGGCCGGCAGCTGGGCCGGCACATCGACGACCTGCAGCGCCGTGCCGTCATCGACGTCGGTGGCGTTGGCGAGCGCGTCGAGCGTCACGGGCGTTCCGCCCTCGGTGGCGCCATCGCTGACCGCCCCCGACACGGCAGGCGCATCATTGGTGCCGGTGACGGTCCAGGTGACCGAGGCCGGCGTCGTGGCGATGCCGTCCGACACCGCATAGTTCACCGTCACCGTCGTCGGCTGGCCGGCGGCCAGGTGATCGTAGGCGGCATGCTTCGGATCGAGCGCAAAGGCATGGGTGGCGGCGTCATAGCTGACGCCGGCCGGCAGCTGGGCCGGCACATCGACGACCTGCAGCGCCGTGCCGTCATCGACGTCGGTGGCGTTGGCGAGCGCGTCGAGCGTCACGGGCGTTCCGCCCTCGGTGGCGCCATCGCTGACCGCCCCCGACACGGCAGGCGCATCATTGGTGCCGGTGACGGTCCAGGTGACCGAGGCCGGCGTCGTGGCGATGCCGTCCGACACCGCATAGTTCACCGTCACCGTCGTCGGCTGGCCGGCGGCCAGGTGATCGTAGGCGGCATGCTTCGGATCGAGCGCAAAGGCATGGGTGGCGGCGTCATAGCTGACGCCGGCCGGCAGCTGGGCCGGCACATCGACGACCTGCAGCGCCGTGCCGTCATCGACGTCGGTGGCGTTGGCGAGCGCGTCGAGCGTCACGGGCGTTCCGCCCTCGGTGGCGCCATCGCTGACCGCCCCCGACACGGCAGGCGCATCATTGGTGCCGGTGACGGTCCAGGTGACCGAGGCCGGCGTCGTGGCGATGCCGTCCGACACCGCATAGTTCACCGTCACCGTCGTCGGCTGGCCGGCGGCCAGGTGATCGTAGGCGGCATGCTTCGGATCGAGCGCAAAGGCATGGGTGGCGGCGTCATAGCTGACGCCGGCCGGCAGCTGGGCCGGCACATCGACGACCTGCAGCGCCGTGCCGTCATCGACGTCGGTGGCGTTGGCGAGCGCGTCGAGCGTCACGGGCGTTCCGCCCTCGGTGGCGCCATCGCTGACCGCCCCCGACACGGCAGGCGCATCATTGGTGCCGGTGACGGTCCAGGTGACCGAGGCCGGCGTCGTGGCGATGCCGTCCGACACCGCATAGTTCACCGTCACCGTCGTCGGCTGGCCGGCGGCCAGGTGATCGTAGGCGGCATGCTTCGGATCGAGCGCAAAGGCATGGGTGGCGGCGTCATAGCTGACGCCGGCCGGCAGCTGGGCCGGCACATCGACGACCTGCAGCGCCGTGCCGTCATCGACGTCGGTGGCGTTGGCGAGCGCGTCGAGCGTCACGGGCGTTCCGCCCTCGGTGGCGCCATCGCTGACCGCCCCCGACACGGCAGGCGCATCATTGGTGCCGGTGACGGTCCAGGTGACCGAGGCCGGCGTCGTGGCGATGCCGTCCGACACCGCATAGTTCACCGTCACCGTCGTCGGCTGGCCGGCGGCCAGGTGATCGTAGGCGGCATGCTTCGGATCGAGCGCAAAGGCATGGGTGGCGGCGTCATAGCTGACGCCGGCCGGCAGCTGGGCCGGCACATCGACGACCTGCAGCGCCGTGCCGTCATCGACGTCGGTGGCGTTGGCGAGCGCGTCGAGCGTCACGGGCGTTCCGCCCTCGGTGGCGCCATCGCTGACCGCCCCCGACACGGCAGGCGCATCATTGGTGCCGGTGACGGTCCAGGTGACCGAGGCCGGCGTCGTGGCGATGCCGTCCGACACCGCATAGTTCACCGTCACCGTCGTCGGCTGGCCGGCGGCCAGGTGATCGTAGGCGGCATGCTTCGGATCGAGCGCAAAGGCATGGGTGGCGGCGTCATAGCTGACGCCGGCCGGCAGCTGGGCCGGCACATCGACGACCTGCAGCGCCGTGCCGTCATCGACGTCGGTGGCGTTGGCGAGCGCGTCGAGCGTCACGGGCGTTCCGCCCTCGGTGGCGCCATCGCTGACCGCCCCCGACACGGCAGGCGCATCATTGGTACCGGTGATGGTCACCACGATGTCTTGGCTGGCGGTCCCGTCTGCGGACCATACGGTCAGCGTGTCCGTGACCTGCTGCCCGGCGGGAAGCGCCTGGGTCGCCAAGCGGGCATTGTCGAGTGCGTAGGTCCAAGCCCCTGTGGACGCGTCGAAGCTGAAGTTGCCGTATGTACCCTCGAGCGCAGCTTCCAGCGGTGCCTGGAAATGGTTTTGGTTGAAATCGGCATCATAAACGTGCAGCGTACCGGTGGCTGTTGGCGAACCGGGATCGCTGTTGTTCGTGCCTCCCGCTTCGACGACGCTCCCTTCGTACGTGCCGCCGAACGTCGACACGTCGTTCTGGCCCGTGATGTCCAGTGTCACCTTGGCGTAGCTCAGCGTGCCGTTGCCGAGCCGGATCGAATAGTAGAACGAGTCCTGTATGTGTTCGCCGCCTGCCAGGGAGTCGACGCTCCGGGCATTGTCGGGCGAGTTGGAGCCGTCAGCAATTCTATATTCGATCTTTCCGCTGGAGATTCGCATCCAGTTTCCTTCTGCGGTCCTCTCCCAACTGGTTGTGACATTGCTTTGCAACAGCTCGGTCATGAAATTCGAGCCGCCGTCGTCGATCGACCAGAGAGTCTTCGCTTTGCCGCCAAGATCGTTGGCCATCACGTCCAGGGTGATGGTATTGGTACTGGAATTGTAGAGGCCAGATGACTTCAGTTGATCCTCGGTCCACGCATAGGCATCGCCCTGCGCCTGCGGTGCGTTGCTGAAAGATGTAGTGCTTCCACCACCCGTGGTCTGCGTAGCCATGACATTCCCCTCCCGCCATGCGTATCCGATATCGAGGTACTGTGGTTTTATGCGATGCCCGTCCGATGGCGCGCCGTTGCGCCATCGGCGATCTCATCCCGCCGTTGATTGAAATCCTTCATACAGGGCGCAGAGAGCGCCAAAACATCCTGTGTGGAGCGACCAAGTGTGAGCCCGCGACTGCCTGCTCGCGATCGCCCAATCGGTCGAACATTGGAAGAAGAAGCAAGACTGCAATTCTCGGCCAAGCAGAGGCCCTGACCAGTCTGAGCCGGTGTCCTTGCCGTCCACACGCCCTCTCGGGGCGAGAAAAATTCGCGCACGACTACTCCTATCGGGGCAGCCAGGAAAAACAGCCGCTCCCAAACTAACTTCCTGAAAATTATGTTGGTTTCCTCAGCCGCTCTTTGTCCCACCGGGCTTCGGCAACCTATATCCTTAATGAATTAATAACACATTCGGCGGATTAGCAAACAAGATATTTCAATTTGCTAATTTAAAGAGTGTAAACATAGTTAACCTTCGTGCCCGAAAGAATGAGCGAAAACGGCACCGCTAATCCTGCGGCCGCAATACTTGCGGGGAAGAGGTGATGCTGGCGGGCTCAGTCGCGACGCGATGGTCCTTCTGCCCCGGAAGAGAGCCGAAAAGGCTTCGAGATCCAAGAACGCTACCGGCGACAATCGACTAAACCGAAGAGCGGCCTCGATGCGAACCTCTACGTCATTCGCATAAATCCGTACGACGAACGGACGAGCCCCGCCCCCTTGGTACCTGCCGTGTTGACGTTGAACCGCGGGGGCCGTCGCTGTATCATTTTGGTGTTCTTTTTCATCCTGTTAGCCTGCGGAAGGAGGACATTATGCGCCTTCCTGAGATACCTTGGGCGGTCCCGCTATCTGTTCGTTTGCAGTCAGGATCGAACCGCATTTTTGCATCGGTCTACGACGCACTGGACTTTCTAGAACATGAATGGCCGATACGGCACGGACAAGGCTATGAACGCGCCGTCATAACGTGCCGCTGTGCGCTGAATCGCTCTGTTCCAGCAGCGGTTGCTCGTGATGCCTTCATCGGTGCGTGCTTGGAGGCTGGTATGGCGACGTCAGCGGTTGCCAACCACTATCACCATGCCAGCCCGGGATCTCACGGCAACAAGCCATTGAGCTGACAACGCCAAGCGTGGCTGTGGCCTGATTGAACTCCGATCTTCACCGATAACCACTTCCAGAATGTGGTGATGGGGATCCGACCGATCCAGCCAAGAAACGACGAGCGGACTGCGTACCGATTATGTGACTACACCCGACGGCGCCGCTAAGCTTCGACAACATTCGGGTCTTGGTTGACGACATGCGCGCCTGGGATCATTCTTAATTCATCCCGACTGCAATCCCTTGGGCTGGTCCGATGCGCTGACAGCGACAATCGGAGGTGTGCCTGCCAAACGTCGATTTCGACTTGGGAGCATGGTCGGTGGGGCTGGCTCCTATGTATTTTCTTCGTGCGGCCGTTGTGCTCTCGCTCTTTTTTCTAAGCTCGTACGCTTGGGCCGAAAAGCGCGTCGCGCTGGTCATTGGAAACTCGGCCTACCAGCACGCGCCACAGCTTACGAACCCGCAGAATGACGCCAGCGACATGGTGTCGAAATTGACAGGACTGGGATTCGTGGTGGTGACCGGCCACGACCTCGACCTGGCGGGAATGCGTCGGTCGATCCGAGAGTTTGTGGGAAAAGTCGAAGGCGCTGACGTGGCGCTCTTTTTCTATGCCGGTCATGGGCTGCAGGTAAACGGGGCCAACTACATGATCCCGGTCGACGCGCAGCTTCGTTCAAACAACGATCTGGATTTCGAGGCGTTGCCGATCGAGCTCGTGCTCTCCGCCATGGAGCGTAATGCCAAGGTCAACTTGGTGTTCCTCGACGCGTGCCGTGACAATCCACTGGCCGTGACACTGGCACGCTCCCTGGGAACGCGGTCCATGGTCGTCGGGCGGGGGCTAGCGAAACTCGATACCGGCGTGGGCTCTCTGATTGCGTTCGCAACTCAGCCGGGAAACGTTGCCCTTGATGGGGCTGGCAGGAACTCCCCGTTCACGACGGCCTTGCTGAAACACCTCGGCACACCCGCGCAGAGCATAACGGATGATCTGATTGCAGTGCGTCGCACCGTGTTACAGGTCACGGACGGCAAGCAGATTCCTTGGGACAGCTCATCCCTGACAGGCCCCGTTGTTCTAAATCCATCGCCGGTCCTGGCCCCAGCAACGAGGCCGCCGGCGACAGCGGATACCGACAGAACCGTGGAGCTTGCCTACTGGAATTCCATTAAGGATTCGACCGAAAGCAATTTCTTCGAAGCATACCTCCGGGAATACCCCAATGGCGCGTTCGGAACGCTTGCGAAATTGAAGATCGCGGCGATCGGAGCGCGCGAAAAGGAAAGGCAGGCGGCGGAGCAGGAAACGGCCGATTCCAAACGTGCCGTAAACCTTGAAGGCAACGCCGGGCCAACTGACGTTGCTGTTCTTGGACAGGCCAACTCAAGGGCACAGGCGTCAGGTGCGCCGGCGGCCAACATGACGGCCGGTGAACTCGCGTTCGCCGCCCAAAGGGAACTGGCGCGCATCGGATGCCTCAGCCGGGTTGACGGCAAATGGGGTGACAGCAGCCGGAAGGCCCTGCAGGCATATGCCGGGCGCAAGGGACTGAAGCTTACCTCACTCGCACCGACCGAGGAGCTTTTGAATGGGCTGAAAGCGATTGGGAATCGTGTTTGTCCGCTCGTCTGCGGCAACGGATTGGAAGCCCGCGACAACCGCTGCGTGGAGCTCGGCCTGAGTGCCTTCGACGGCACATGGCGGATAATAAGGCATGCAAAGACGGACTGCGGCGACTGGCGCGAACTCTCGTCAACCGTTTTCGTAAGTCACGGCACAGTGTCGTCCAGCTCTGGGTTCTCGGGAAAAATCTCCAGCAACGGAGCCGTCACGATTAGCCACACGTTTGTCCATAAGGGAAGGAAGGGAGGCAACATCCTGACGGGGATGATAAAAGGAGATAAAGGGACGGGCAAGTTCAGGGGGACCGGAGCAGGCAGCGGTTGCTCCGGACTTATTACTATGGGCAAGATGTAGCGTGAAGGTAGTGTCAGGGAGACTTCGATGTGCGTGCGACCTGCCCCGAACTTTCATCCAGCGGCGACATTCTTAAAGCCTGCGGCGCGATCCACTTCAGCGTCATAGGCAGATCCCTGGGCCGTGCGCGTCGAGCCGACTGGATCTTCGCTCGGTTCCTGCGCGATCGTAAGTCCAATGGAGAAAGCGTTTGCCAAGGTAGCAACGGCCCGCAAGCGGTATTCCGCCGCTCCGTCGCTTTAGGTCCCAGCGCAACATGGCCGCTTGAAATCACCCTGCACGGGCCTAGCTACCATTACATTGCCTACCTTGAAGGAGCGCAGCCATGGAACTCACCGTGGTGCCCATCGTCAAGCCGGACGCCGCCAACTTCATTTTCGGCCAGTCGCATTTCATCAAGACTGTGGAAGACCTCCACGAGGCGATGGTGGGCGCGGTTCCTGGCATTCGCTTTGGGCTCGCCTTCTGCGAGGCCTCCGGTAAGCGGTTGGTGCGCTGGTCGGGTAATGACGAACCCATGCTCGCCCTTGCACGAGACAACGCATTGGCAATTGGCGCCGGGCACACCTTCCTAATCTTCCTGGGTGACGGATTCTTTCCCGTCAATGTGCTGGCCGCCGTGCGTGCCGTGCCGGAGGTCTGCCGCATTTACTGCGCGACGGCCAACCCGACACAGGTGATCGTCGCACAAACGGAGTTGGGTCGCGGCGTGCTTGGGGTGGTGGATGGCGCCTCACCGCTGGGTGTCGAAACGGATTCAGACATTGCGTGGCGGAAAGACCTGCTGCGGCAGATCGGCTACAAGCTTTAGTGCCTGGATTAGGCCCATGTCAGCGCGCCGGTGCGGCCCGCGCGCCACCGAAGGCCATCCCAATCCAGGTATGGCCGGTGGCGCGTTGGAACGGACAGGCCGAAATCTCCTGGCCGGCACGGGCAATACCGATGATGACCATTCGAGCCACGCAGGTTAGGGACCCTCGTCGGCTTCGGTTGCGTGAAACACCTGGCTTGCCGATGCCATCGCCGCCTGCACACGACTGAAACCGGCATAGGGCAGCATGTGGAGAATGGCCTCCGTCACTTCCTGTCGTGTGGCTCCGGCGTTCAGCGCCCCTTGGACGTGAACCTTGAGCGGTATTTCGTCTGCTGCGGTTCCACGCGCCGCAAGCGCGGCGACAGCCGCCAGTTCGCGCGATTTGAGGTCGAGACCGGGCCGCGAGAACACATCGCCGTAGGAAAATTCGAGGATGTAGCGGCCGAGATCGGGAGCGATGTGACGGAAGGCTTCAACCACGGCGTGGCCAGAGGCCCGGCTGATGTCGCCCATGGCTGCGACGCCTCTGTCGAAGCGGGCCTCGTCCGTCTCTGCCTGCGTACGCTCCTCGGCCAAGCCCTCACTTGCCTTTGACGGTTCAGCCAGACCGCCCGGCTTCTCCGCTTCTGCGAATGCGGCGAGTGCCGGTTCGACTGCGGTGAGCGCCTTTGGCCAACCGATGTAAACCGGCAGCTGGATCAGCAGTTCCGTGATTTCAGCCCGCGTCCAACCGGTCCGCAAACAGGCCTCCACGTGAAAACGCACCGTGCTATCGAGATTGCCGATCGCAACCACCATGGCGAGGGTTGCAAGTTCCCGGTCCTTGACCGCAAGGCCCGGCCGGTTCCAGATTTCGCCGTGGGCAAACTCGACCGTCAGCCGATCAAGATCGGGAGATGGGCCAGATCCGTCGACCGCGCGGCGGACAAGTGCGCCGGCGTCGTCTTTGCCTGTCTTGAGCAGCTGTTGCACCCCGAGCACCCAGTCATCACCTTCCGGTCGACCGGAGGCGGTGTCGACGGCAACGCCGCGCGCAGCAAATACGTCCCTGGCCAGAAGCATGGCGTCCTGGGCGAAGGGAAAGCCGCCGTAGACCACACTATGAATCAGGGTCTCGACAACCTCACGCGGGTTCCAGCCGGTCTCCAACATGCCGGCGATGTGAAAGCGAAGTGCAGGCCGCGCTGTCCCCAGGACGGTGATGACGGCCACATTGATAAGCTCGCGGGTTTTCTGCGAAAGGCCGGGCCTTGCCATCACGTTGCCATAGGCATCTTCGATCAGAATCCGGGATAGATCCGCGGAAAGCGGATCGAGCGTTCGGCTGAAGTCTGCGCCGCCAACGGCGCTTAGCGCCTCAAGCCCCTTTGCGCGCCGATTCTCGGCTGCGGCATCAACCCCTTGTGCGGAAGCGGGTTCGCCGAGTGCGGCGGTAGCCACCAGGCCTGCAGAAGTCTTGAGCATGGTTCGTCTGTCCTGATCTATCGTGCCGTCGCCGTTCAGCTCGGCATCTTTCCACTTGCTGGTCATTGTCTTCGGATCCTTTTGGTCTCACGACGCTGTGCTTCGGGGCGCGCCTAGTTTGACCACGTTGCCTGGAGTCAGCCGTCAGCCCGGATCGCTTCGGCGATAAGCGGGACGAGATACGGCTCGGTCCATTCTGCGGAGAGTGCGATGGATGTCGTCGTGCCCATCCGATAGAGGCGACCGCCCGAAATCGGCCCCAGCGCCTCTTCGACCTCGCGCACAGCGTTGTCTGACGTGGAGAAGTTCAGAAAGAAGACGTGATCGGCAGGGGAGCGCCGCAACGCGTGGAGGCAGAGAGACGTCACGCCCGAAGCGCCGACATCGACGCCTTCCGGTAGAACAGGCCTGAAGCCCAACTGTTCAAGAACGCGCAGGACCGGGCCACCGACATTGTTCTCCGTGTTGAAAACGTAGAGCGTCGGCCCATGGAGTTCGGCGAGCAGCACGCGTTCACCGGATGCCAGTGCATCGGCGACGCTCGCCTTTGCGGCATTGATTGCGTCGGCGACGGCAACCGCTTCGATTTTCGTCTGCGCGACCGCTGGCGAGACAAGCGCAAGGCTGATCGCCGGAGCCGCCAGGCTCGTGATTGCCAGATGAAGCGATGTGACGAGCGAGACAGTCTTCCGGTGACGGGAAATGGTGGAGGGGCTGGGCAAACATCTTCTCCTTCAGCGGGCTCGAGTTGGTCGAGCGGCGATTGGATCGGTCTGAGGGACCGAAGGAACGCGGCCATTGAAGGTCTAGCGATTGCGATAAATCCAATGAATTAATAATATCGCCGCCATGAAAACAGTTAATATCGCCAGCATCGACCTCAATCTCCTGGTCGTGTTCGACGCCCTGGTGGCGGAAGGACATGCGACCCGTGCCGCCGAACGGATCGGGCTCACGCAGCCGGCCGTCAGTCACGCACTCAATCGACTGCGCGCCCTCTTCGGCGACCCTCTGTTCGTTCGCTCGCCGCGCGGCATGATTGCGACGCCGGTTGCGCTTGAAGCCGCTCCGGCCATCCGCTCGATCCTCGAACAGGTCGAAGTCGTGCTGCGCGGCGGCCAGGCATTTGAACCAAGAGAGAGCGCACGCCAGTTCGCACTCGGCTTGTCCGACTATGCGGCCTACGTGCTCTTGCCTCGACTGACTGCGCGCCTGGAACACGAAGCGCCGAACGTCTCGCTCGTGGTCCGCAACACCAGTCACGGCGTCGGCCTGCCGATGCTGGAAGAAGGATCGGTCGAACTCATCGCCGGCAACTTCCCCGGACCCCCTACGCACCTGCGCGAGGAGCTGCTCTACGAAGAGGATTTCGTCTGCGCCGGCCGGGGCGATCACCCCGCCCTTGCTGGCCCTCTCGACCTCGACCGCTATCTATCGCTTCGCCATCTCCAGGTATCGACGAGGGGCAATCCGTACGGTTACGTCGATGCCGTGCTGGCCGAGCGCGGGCTGAAACGAAAAGTGGTGGTCACCGTCGGGCACTTTCTGATGGCACCATTCCTGGTCGACTCATCGGACCTGGTGGCAACGGAACCCCGCCGGCTGTTCGGGCGGCTGCCAGGAGGGCTGCCGCTTCGGTTCTTCCCGCCGCCCATCGGAATTCCGCCCTTTCGGGTCGTTCAGGCCTGGCATGCGCGCCATGAGGCGGATGCGGGACACCAATGGCTTCGACGCGTGATCCGAGAGATATCGCAAGAGACGGATCAATAGCGTCGCCGAAAGTTGCTCCGATCGATTGGGGCGGCCAACGCCATCCGATCCACTTGCGCCCGACCGCGCCGGCGTCCAATGTCGATGATTTCGAATTGGCCCCGAAGCCAATCGCGCCGCTCGTGCCATCGTGAAAACAGCATGGAACTTCAGAGGGCGCTAATTCCCCAAACGACCACTGCATCAAAGATGCCGAGATGTCTTCGCAGTGCCAAGCCCCAGATCGGTATCACGTCAAACCGTACTTGCGGATTTTATCGTGCAGGGTCGCCTTTGGCGTCAATAATTCCTCGCTGGTGCGGGCGAGGCTATTGCCGTTGCGACTGAGGGCTTCGGCGATCAGCGCGCGCTCGAAAGCTTCGACGGTTTGTGCCAGAGGACGAGAGGTCGCATCCGCCGCTCCGCCGAAAGGCGGAAAGCCGGTCTCGATGCCCAGCACGCAGCGCTCAGCGACATTGCGCAACTCGCGCACATTGCCCGGCCAATGATAGGCAAGCAGCCGCCTTGTCCGCTCGGCATCGGGATCGAGCACGGCCCGCTCGTGACGTGACACCGCCTGCAGGGCAAAATGCTCGAACATCAGGCCGATGTCCTCGCGGCGTTCGCGCAGGGGCGGCAAGGGTAGCGTCGCGACATTCAGCCGATAATAGAGATCGGCACGAAACTCTCCTCGTTCCGCAAGCGCCGCCAGATCCACCTTGGTCGCAGCGACGACGCGGCAGTCGATGGAGATCGGCGTGTTCGATCCAAGGCGCTCGAGCGTTCGCTCCTGCAGCACCCTGAGCAGCTTCACCTGCATGGCCATCGGCATGCTCTCGATCTCGTCGAGAAACAGCGTGCCGCCACTGGCGTGCTCGATCTTGCCGATCCGGCGCTTTGCGGCACCGGTGAAGGCGCCCGGCTCGTGGCCGAAGATTTCGCTGTCGAACAGGTTTTCGGGGACCCCGCCGCAATTGATGGCGACGAAATTGCCGCTCCGTCTCGGGCTGGCATCGTGCAGGCAGCGCGCCACGAGTTCCTTGCCGGTTCCTGTCTCCCCCTGGATCAGTACATCCGCGGCGCTGTTGCCGAGCTCGCCGATGAGGTGACGCACCCTCTCGATAGCGGCAGAGTCTCCGATGATGCGAGCGGCGGTCATTTGCCTGTTCTCGAGCCGCGCGCGCAGTTCGCGCACCTCCAGCGTCAGCCTGCGATTTTCAAGCGCTCGCCGCACGACCTCGACGAAATAGTCGGGCGAGAACGGCTTCTCGATGAAGTCGTGTGCTCCGTCCTTCATCGCTTGAACCGCCAGAGAAATGTCGCCATGCCCGGTCATCAAGACGACCGGCAGGTCGCGGTCCTGCCGCAGAAGATCATGCATGAGCGCCATGCCGTCGTCGCCCGGCAGGCGGATGTCGGTAACGACGATCCCCGCAAAGTCGACAGGAACGAGCCGTCGCGCCTTCTCGGCGCTCTCCACCGCGTCGACATCCATGCCTTCAAGTTCGAGTGTCTGCTGGCATCCAAGGCGGACGTTCGGTTCGTCCTCGACGATCAGGACCTTGAGGTTGTCGCTCATGGCGTTTCTCCGATACCGGGTGCGGGCAGGACGACGGTGAAAACCGCACCGCCCTGAGGGTGGTTCGCCCCGGTCAGCGTTCCACCGAAATGGTGCACGATTTCCGACGAAATCGCCAAGCCGAGCCCCAAGCCCCTGTTGCTTTCCTTCGTCGTGAAGAAGGGTTCGAAGAGGTGCTCGCGCACGTGTTCCGGCAGGCCCGGCCCGTTGTCATGGACCTCGATGACCGCGCGTCCATCTTCGCGCCAGCCGCGAAGGCGTAGAGCAGGCGACGCTGCGTTTTCGATGGCGTCCAGCGCATTGGCAATCAGGTTGACCATGACCTGCTCCAAACGGTTGGCATCGCAGAGCGCCGTAATCTCGCCCGTCGCGATCTCGGTGGACACGTCTACATTCGCGCGGCGCAGGCGCTGTTCGAGCAGGAACAGTGCGTTGCCCACCGAACGTCGGACATCGATCGGACCCGGCGTACCCGAGGATTTGCGGGCGAAGGACTTGAGCTGGTTGGTGAGCGTGCCCAGCCCATCGACGATGCTGCCGATGCGGTCAAGGTTGCTTTCGGCAGTCGCCACATCACCCCGTCGGAGGAACTTGACCGCATTGCCGGAAAGCGTGCGCAGCGCCGCGAGAGGCTGATTTATCTCATGGGCAAGGCCGGCGGAAATCTGGCCGATCGTAGCCAGCTTGGCGGTATGGACGAGTTCGTCCTGCGCGGCCCGCAACGTCCGTGTCCGCTCCTCAACCTTGCGCTCCAGCTCGTCATGGGCGCGCTGCAGCGCTTCGCGAGCCCGCAGTTGGTCGTGCAGATGCCGCCGCCGCTGGTCGAGCAGCACAAGTACAATTCCGACGAAGGCACTGGCGATCGCCGCCAAAGCAGCACGGGTCCAGGCGATCGCCCTGACCTCACCGGCGGGGGAAAGCACCGTCAGCGACCAGCCGGTGTCGCCCATCGGGGCGGTCTGCGCCAGAAAGTTGCCCGACAGCTTGGAACCGCCGCCGACGTCCGCCGATGGCGCAAGCCGCACGAGGGTGGCATTTTCGCTGAAAGCCTCCTCGCGCCGCAGTCCGAGCGAGGGAAGCGGGCGGGCGTTGTATTGCAGGCTGCGCTCCAGACGCCGCCGCTCTTGGTCCGGCAGCGGGCGCAGCGTAGTGAACTTCCAGGAGGGTACGGACGCAAGGATGACGACGCCGTTCTGGTCCGTGACGATGACCGGCACTTCGACGGTCGCCCAGGACTGCTCCAGCTGTTCAAGGCTGACTTTGACCGCAGCCACGCCGACGACCGCGCCTTTCGCGAGCAAAGGCGAAGAGAGATAGTAGCCAGGCTCGCCGCGGGTGGTACCGATGCCGAAAAGCCGGCCGGGCCGCCCCTGCATGGAATCGTTGAAATAGGACCGGTAGGACAGGTCCTCGCCGATGAAGCTGTCCGGGCGGTTCCAATTGCTGGCGGCGACCACGTGCCCCCCGCGGTCGAGCAGGTAGATCGACAGCGTGCCTGCCCGCTGGTTGAGCTGCTCAAGGTAGCGGTTGACGGTGTCGGTGAGCGGCTTACCGTGCGCGATCAGGTCGATCACGTCCCGCTCCAGGCCGAGCGTCGCCGGGAAATAGGCGTATTTGTCGATCTGCCTGTTCAGGCTGGTGGCATAGAGCTCGAGGCGTTGCGTGCCCGTTCTCTGTAACTCCGCCAGGCCGAGGGTCTCGCTGATGCGAAAGCCCGCAAGGCCGACAACCAGCGCCACGGCGGCGAGGCCGGGGAGCAACAAACCGTATTTGCGGACAAAAGAAGCGATCGACATTGGGAACGAATGGGAGCGGATGCACACGCCGCAGCACTATTGTTGATCCGGCTCCCTACCACATCCGATGAGGCCGAGCGAGCTTGCGGTGATCTGCCCGCCTATCAAGAGAAAGCGGGCAGACAGTCATTGGGCGTCGGCCTATTCGGCTGCGACCAGTCTTTCGCGCGTGCGCTGTTCCGCTTCGTCAGGAATGTCGAGCGCGTTTTCCCACTTGGCGACGACGGTCGTGGCAATCGCATTGCCCAGCACGTTGGTGGCGGTGCGCCCCATGTCAAGGAAGTGGTCGATGCCCATGATCAGAAGCACGCCGGCCTCAGGCAGGTTGAACATCGGCAGCACGGCGGCAACGACGACCAGCGCGGAGCGCGGCACGCCGGCTATGCCCTTGCTCGAAACCATGAGGACCAGCAGCATGACGATCTGCTGTTCCATGGTGAGCGGCAGGCCATAAGCCTGGGAGATGAACAACGCAGCGAAGGCCGTATAGATCATCGAGCCGTCGAGGTTGAAGGAGTAGCCGAGCGGCAGGACGAAGCCGATGACGCGCTCCCTCACACCGAAGTCTTCCAGCTTCTCCATGACGCGCGGATAGGCCGCTTCGCTGGAGGCGGTGGAGAAACCGACGAGCATCGGCTGGCGCACTTCCTTCACCAGGCGGAACACGTTCGAGCCCAGCACCAGGAAACCGGCACCGATCAACACGGCCCAGAGCACGACGAGCGTCGTGTAGAAGCTGCCGACGAACTTGCCGTAGACCATCAGGATGCCGAGGCCCTGGACGGTGACGACGTTGGCGACCGCGGCAAAGACACCGAGTGGGGCGAAGCGCATTACATAATCCGTCACCTTCAGCATCACCGGGACGGCACCTTCGATGACCTCGATCAAGGGGCGGGCCTTCGTGTCCTTCAGGCTGCCGAGCGCAAGACCGAAGAACACCGAGAAGACGAGGATCTGGAGGATCTCGTTGTTCGCCATCGCTTCGAAGATGTTGCGCGGGAAGACGTGGGTGATGAAGTCCTTGAGATTGAGCGACGACGTCTTCAGGTCGGCGGTGGCCGAAATGTCGGGCAGCGGCACGCCGACATTAGCGCCGGGTTGGAAAAGGTTGGCGAACACGAGGCCGATCGCCAGCGATGCGAGCGACGCCATCAGGAACCAGCCGAGCGCCTTGCCGCCGATGCGCCCGACGGTGCGGGCGTCGCCCATACCGGCCATGCCGGCGACGAGTGTGGTGAAGATCAGCGGCGCGATGATCATCTTGATCAGCCGCAGGAAAATGTCCGTCACCATCGCGAAATATCCGGCGATGTCCTTTGCTGCAGCCGGGCTGCCCGACAGAACATTGCAGCCATAGCCGACGATGACGCCCAGGATCATCGCGATGACGATCCAGGTCGTCTGCTTGTTTATCTTCATGATAATCTCCTTCCTCCCTCCGCTCGGCTCATCCGGGCGGATTTTCAGTCAACAGTTGGGGTGGTTCAGTTGCGCGCGATGATCGGGCGCGGTTTGGTCAGCGCCTCCGGGCGCAAGGCTTCGGCAAGCGTTTCGGCCGTCATCAGGCCGCGCGCCTCCACGAGTTCGGCGACGCCTTTGCCGGTCCGGTGGGCCTCGGCTGCGATCTCGGTCGCATTGGCATAGCCGATGATCGGGTTGAGTGCAGTGACGATGCCGATCGAGCCCAGCACGCTTGCTTCCAGGCGTTCGCGGTTCGCGGTGACGCCGTCGACGCATTTGTCGGCGAGGATCAGGCATCCCTGGCTGAGGTGGCCGATGCTCTTGAACAGGCTGTGGGCGATGATCGGTTCGAAAGCGTTGAGCTGCAGCTGGCCCGCCTCGGCGGCGAAGGTCACCGTCAGGTCGTTGCCGATCACCTCGAAGGCGATCTGGTTGACGACTTCCGGGATCACCGGATTGACCTTGCCGGGCATGATCGAGGAGCCGGCCTGGCGCGGCGGCAGGTTGATCTCGCCGAAGCCCGCCCGCGGGCCGCTGGAAAGCAGCCGCAGATCGTTGCACACCTTGGAAAGCTTCACCGCGACGCGCTTCAAGACACCCGAAAGCTGGACGAAGCTACCGCAATCCTGTGTGGCTTCGATGAGATTGGGCGCGGTGATCACTGGCACGCCGCTGATCTCGGCAAGCAACCGGCAAACCAGGGATGCGTAGTCGGGATGGGCGGTGATGCCCGTGCCGATGGCGGTGGCGCCGAGGTTGATCTCGCGGATCAGCAGCGCAGCCTCGCGCAACCGCTGCTCGTCTTCGGCCAGCATCACCGCATAGGTGGAGAACTCCTGCCCCAGCGTCATCGGCACTGCGTCCTGCAACTGGGTACGGCCCATCTTGAGAATGTCGTGGAATTCGTCCGCCTTGCGCTCGAAAGCCGCCCGGAGATGCGCCATGGCATCAATCAAACGGAAGATGCCGCTATAGGTCGCAAGCTTCAGCGCCGTCGGATAGACGTCGTTGGTGGACTGGCCAAGGTTGACGTGTTCGTTTGGATGTAGATGCCGGTAATCACCGCGTACGCGCCCCAGGACCTCGAGCGCCCGATTGGCGATCACCTCATTGGCGTTCATGTTGGTGGAGGTGCCGGCGCCGCCTTGGATCACATCCACGACGAATTGGTCGTTGAGCGCGCCGCCTTCGATTTCCCGGCAGGCCGCAACGATCGCCTCCGCCCGTTGAGCATCGAGCTGCCCCAGTTCCAGATTGGCCCGTGCGGCCGCCATCTTGATCTGCGCGAGCGCGCGGATCAGGTCCGGATAGTGGGAGATCGGAATTCCGGTCACCGCGAAGTTTTCGACGGCACGCAGGGTGTGAACGCCGTAGTAGGCGTCCATGGGGACCTCGCGGTCCCCGAGCAGGTCATGCTCTACGCGGCTCAAGGCAACAGTCATTGAATGTTTTCTCCTCTCCATCCACCCGCTGCCGAGCGGGGGTTGCCTTGGGAGAGCAACACGCGTGCCAATTCGAGCGGACGCGAGCAGCGCCGCTAAACCATTGAAATCAAACCATCCTATTTGCCGTCCCGTTCGACCATGTTCGGATTTCCGGATGAAGCATGGCCAGCGCGTTCGGAAACCCGAATGATGTGACCCCGTTCCGGCAGCAAGCCTACTTCCTGCCGTCGAGACTCGTCCTGATGCCGGGCTTTTGCTTAGCCAATTCGCTTGGACATGATCCGGCATTGGCAGGGATTTTTGGATTTAGCTGCCTCCACGCCACTGTCGCAATTGCGCCCGCGAACGAACGAATGCGCGCGTGATGAGCAACGCGAGCCGGTAAGTCTGAGCTATCGCGTCCGCGAGCGCCATGCCCGCGGGCATCGGCAGCAGCGCCGAGCCGCCGCCGGAATTGAGCGCGATTACGAGATCCTTCGCAGACAGACTCGAGACCACCTTCAAAGCCGCCTCGAAGGCGAGGAACCCGCCTCGTCAGGTACGGATGCAATCCTTCGATAATTTGGATCCTGTCGCAGGCGTCGCCGAACCCTTGCCCGCACCGACCACAACGGTGCGGCCCTTCGGGCGCGGCGATAGATTGACGACGATCCTTTTGCCGGATCGGCAGCAGCGACCACCATTAAAGAGCGAGGTCGAGAACGGACGACGCTCGTCGGCCGACAACCAGTATCACTCCTCCGCTGGCCCGTAGAGGCCGAGCTTTTCGAGCAGTGTCCGCTGCCGATCGACACTTTCAACGAGCAAGCCGGTGTAGCGATCGACGATCCGGTCGCGATGGTCCGGATCGGAAACGGCAGAGAGTGCGCCGAGGATCGCAGCGACCCTTTCGGACGTCCGCCGCAGGTCCCCAAGGAGGTCCGCCTTGCCGCCGAGTTCGGTGACCGCTCTCTTCGAGACCCGGCCGATGCCGGCGGGAGTGCAACTGCCTGCCGACACATAGCCAATCGGCAGGTCACCCTTGAGATTGGTGACCGACTTGAATTGAATGGCATCGAAGATCTGGTCGACTGCCTGCTTCGCACCGGTCACGCGCGTGGGATGATCGGTGTCCGCAGCAGCATGCGGCAGCAGTTCGAGCTTGCCCTTATGGCGCTCCTCGAGCGGCAGGTAAGGCAGCATCGGTCCGCTGAGCTTGCCGGTCGCGGCATCCTTGAAGAGGTCGGCGTCGATCGCGGCATGCGCGATCTTGCCGGATGACAGCGCCTCGTCGAGCGCGACCGCATCGACGACCTCGCCGCGGTCGTAATTGACCAGCACGGACCCGTCATTCATCGCGCCGAGCACCTTCGCATCAACCGTCCCGGCGTTGGAATAGACGCCGCTTGCCGCGTCGAGGCGACCGAGACCAATATGAACGGAGAGGACGTCGGCACCAGCCGCCGCCGCGACCGGACTTGCGGCATAGTCGAAGCCTTCCGCCTCGATCCAGCGCTTGTGATGCTCGCGGGCGTAGATCGCCACCTTCATGCCGAAGGCCTTGGCGAGCTTGGCGACTTCACGACCGATATTGCCATAGCCGAGAATGGCGATCTTCCGGCCTTCGAGCTTGGCGGTGGGAAAATCCTTGAGCTGACGGCCGGTGTCGAAGTCGCCCTCGGCGACCATCCGGTGCAGCCTGTGGACCGGCAAATCGGGAACGACCTTCACGACCGCCTTCATCGCCATCTGGGCGGTCGCCCGGCTGTTGATCCCCGGCGTGTTCATGAGCGGCGCCTCGCCGCCCTCGCCATTGCCGCCGCCCCAGGAGGCCGAGCCCATGTTGCCGGTGCCCGCGCCAATGCGCACGCCGCCGAGCGGGAAGACGGAGGCCTTCGGAATGAAGGTCGCCGCGGCAATCAGCGCGTCGTACTGGCCCTTATCGGTCTGCGGCAGGATCTCAGCCTCGGTGCTGAGATTCGGCTGGTAGAAGAAATGGATGCGGCCCTTCTCGAGCGCCGACCGGTCGCCGATCGGCCCGAGATGGAAGACACCGCCCTTTTCCTCGATATAGGCCTTCACCTCGCTGTGATCCGGCTGGCCGTCGGCGCCGAAGCGCAGGCCGATCATATCGGCGATCAGCACGGTATAGGCACGCGTCGGATCGTCCTTGCGGACGGGCCCATCGGCCTTGGCCGGAGCCTCGAAGGTGACGCCATTCTTCGCCAGTTCCTCTTCAAGAACGACGATCTTGGCAAGCAGATAGGCGTATTGCAGGTTCTCCAGAAGCGCGACGACATCTTCCGGCTCGCGGATGCCGCCGACCCAGGCGCGGTAGTCGCCGGGCGTGCCCGGGAAGGCATTGACGTAGCGGGCCGCGTCGAGGCCGGGCTCGTAATCGCCGTTCGGGTGGGTAATGCCCTCATAGCCGAGCAATTGTTTCGAACGGGCGATGATGCGGGCGTGGATGGCAGGATCGCTGATGCCACCGTCCTCCACCTTCAGCAGTGTCACGGCCGCGCCGCGCCGCTCGGCATCGGTGACCGTCAGCGACAAAAGCGGATGCGCCTTGACCCACTCCTCGACCACCTTGCGATTGGCGGCGGATCGACGGTTGAGATCGACGACAGAGCCAACCCGAGCCTCCGACTGCAACAGGCCGAAGGTGGTCTCGGCAAAGGCGAGCGCGCTGTAGGTGTTGATGACGCCGCCGAGCATGCGATCTTCGGCCGGGTCGTAGAACGGCCCTGCGTCGACGGAGCGCTTGGCCGAAAAGGGCTGCCTGGGATCGACGGGCGGCGCAATCTTCAGTTGCCGGGGGATCGCCCAGGCGGGAGATTGCTGGTTCTTCTCGATCAGTGCCAGGGCGTGCGGCGTGAAGGAGGCGACAAAATAGCCCGAAATGCCGCCGATCGCCTTCTGGAAAGGCATGAACAGGCAGCACTTCACCATAACGGCAGCGACCAGTTCGGGCTCCCACGGCATGGCACCCAGCATCGAGGTTGCGTCGAACACCGCATGGCGGTTTGTCGGATCGCCATCGATCCAGTTCAACAACTCGCGGATCTCGCCGCTGGTATAGGCATTGGCACCGGTCGTCTCGTGGCCAACACCGACGAAGATCGAAACGCCAAGGGAGGAGAGCTCTGCCGCAGTCGGAATGACGCCTTCGGAGGCGGCGAAATGGATACGGCTCTCGCAACCCTTTTCGGCGAAGCGCTGCATTTCGATCAGCTGTGTTGCCCAGGACTGGCGGAAGAAGCCCGCGGCCTTGGACGGATCGCTCTCCGGCCGCGGCGTATCGACATAGATGCGTTGGGAGGTGTCGTTGGCATTCATCAGATGCTGGACGCAAACGGTGAAACCACTGTGGCCACCGCCGAGCCCGACTGCCATGCGGTTCGTCTTCGGAAAGCCGAAATAGCGATGGATCGCCCGCATCATGTCGGTCAAAATCTTATCGGCCGGATAGCCTCGGTGCATGCTGCGGGAAATCTCGGCGGTTGTGAAGCCGCCAATGTCGTTGCCCCTGTCGTCGAACTTGCGATAGGTCTTCTCGATCCAGGCATCGAACGCGATCCGCCGCAGGCGGCTGTCCACTTCGTCGGTGGTTGCATCGGTGATCGGGCCGACACCGAAGAATGGGTTGGACGGCGGCCTCGGCGCGCCCGATTTGGTCAGTTCGATTGCCTTCAGTCGCTGTTCCTGCATCTGCGCGATATTCATCGTGATCTGCCTATCTGTTCTCGAGGCGAAGGATGATCGGCATAGTGGATCGAACCCATCGGAAAGAAGACTTCATCTGCGGCGAACAGCAGGCGAAATGCGCCATGGGCGCGCTGTAAAGCATGCCCATCACGATCGCGCCGGCATCCACGCCCAGGTCACGCCGCGCGGAATGAGGAGCATACCGATCACAAGATCGCGGATCGTGCGGACACGCGAGATGCAGGCAATGAGCACGCCGACGAAGGGCGCCAGAAGCCCCACCTCGCCCCTGCCTAGCGCGCCGTGTCCATTTATGGGAGATGCGAGCGATCTCAGTCCCGCACGACGATTCCTCGCCTTATTCATCTCTGTTAGCTGCTGGGCTTCATGCCCATCGACATGAAGCTCAAGTCGGCATTGCGAGCAGGATCGATGCCGGCGCGTTCGTCCGGTTGACCAGCGCCCGCGCCTCACCCGGTGCCAGCCTGCAACTGTCGAGCAAGCCGAGCGTCACGCTCCCGGTTGGCGTTTCGATTGTCACCTCGCCCGCAACGACGATGTAAATCTTCTCCACCTCGGCCGCCTTGAGAGACGTCCGGCCAGCGGGAAGGAGATGTGACAGACCGATCCAGATCGTGTCGGTTTCCGTCGCCTCCTTGCCTTGAAGCCGGAGGCAGCGCATGTCGTAATGCTCTGCTGCCTCGTAAGCCTTGGCCGCGGCGTAGCGCGTGACCTGCATCCGGCTCTCCTTACGGCTTCAGCAGCACGCGGTCGGCCGTGCCGCGCAGCACCGAGGCATAGGCCTTGGCCGCATCCGCAAGGCCATAGACAGTCTCCGGGTTGATTGGGAACGGCTTCAGTTTGCCTGCTTCGAACATCGGCTTGAGCTTGTCGAAGATGCGTGCGCCCTCGACGGAGGAGAGAGCCAGCGTATCGATGCCGATATATTTGTGGCGGCCGCGGAAGAAATTGAAGATATCGAAGGGCACGGCGCGATCGAAGGTGGAGATGAAGATCTGCCGCGCCTGCTTCGCCATGGCATTGTTGCCGATTTCGAAATAAGGGCTGCCGACCGTATTGAAGACGATGTCGGCGCCATGACCGCCGGTCTTTTCCTTGACGATCGCGGCAACGTCGTCTTTGGCGCTGTTCAGCATGTCCACCGGAGCGTTCGTGTGGGCAAGCAGCGGCTGCTCGTTATATTCGACCGCGAAGACCCGTGCGCCGGCAAGCGTGGCAAGCTGGATCGCCGCCTGGCCAACCTTGCCGTTGCCGCCACAGACGAGCACGACGTCTGTCGGCTGCACGCCGCCGGCCTCACGCAAACCCTCATAGGCGGTGATGAAAGGAACGCCAATCGACCCCGCCTCTTCCATCGTGAAGTTCGAAGGTTTGGCGCGCACGGCCTTCTGATCGAGAACCATCCATTTGGCGTGGCTGCCATCCTGGGTGATGCCGAGCTCACCGCCGCCCCCCCAGATTTCCATACCGATCATCGAAGCCGGTCCCTCGCGCACGACGCCGCCGAAGTCGCGTCCCGGCGTGCGTGGCCAGATGGCATGCGGCATGTGTCCGAGAGACGCCTTGACGTCGCTGGGGTTGACACCGGCCGCAACGATCTCGACCAGCACCTGGCCAGGGCCCGGCCGCGGAATGGTCACATCGGCCAGATCAATCTTGAGATTGTCGAGATCGGGCGATTTCTCGTTGACCCTCAACGCTTTGGCGATTTTTGCGTCGACCTGGATATTCATGTCTCATCTCCCTGAACTGGTTGTCAAAATCATGCCGGAAGGCCGAGCATTTCGCGCGCCTGTGAGGGCTCGGCGATCTTGCCGCCGAGCTTCTCGATCAGGTCACGAGCACGCTCGACGAGTTCGCCGTTGCCTTTGGCGAGCACGCCCTTGGCGATGTAGGAATTATCTTCGAGGCCCACCCGCACATGGCCGCCGAGCAGATAGGACTGCACCGCCATCGGGAAAGACATTCGGCCGACGCCGAACCCGGTCCAGACGGCATCGCCAGGCAGCATGCGAGCGGCGGTCGCCATGACATCGGTCGTCGACGGAAAGCCGTATTTGACGCCGGTGACGATCGTAAACATCGCGGGCGACTTCAGGGCGCCCGCTTTCAAGAGGTCGTGCGCGAGCTGGATGTGGCCCGTGTCGAACACTTCGAGCTCGGGCTTGGATCCCGCGTCGTTGATGATATCCGCCATAACCTTCACGTTCTCTGGCGTGTTGATCACCACCTCCGAGCCGAAGGTCATCGTGTTCAGGTCGAGCGTCGCAATGTCGGGCTTGAGCGCCGCGATGTGCTCGACGCGCCGTTCCGGCCGCATCAACGTGGTGCGCGGCCCGGCGACGGCTGGATTGTCCTCGCTCGGATGGTACCGGCCGCCCGGACCGGTGGTGATATTGAGGATCAGGGCGTTGTTCCTGGCCCGAATCCGCTCGACCACCTCCCGATAATATTTGAGCTCCATCGACGGCTTGCCGGTCTCCGGATCGCGGACGTGGATGTGGGCGATGGCGGCGCCCGCTTCTGCCGCTTCCAGGCAGGAATTGGCGATCTCCTCGGGCGTGACGGGTAGACCGGGGTGGTTTTCCCGCGTGGTGAGATTGCCTGTAACCGCACAGGTGATGATGACATTTTGCTGCATCACAGATGCCTCCCACCATCGACGACGATCCGGTCGCCGGTCGAGAATTTGAGATGTGTCGCGCAGGCGACGATCGCCTCGGCCACATCGAGCGGCGAGGTGATGCGCTTCAGCGGCGTCGTCGCAGCAACTTTGTCGTTGAACTCCTTGCCGCGGCCGGGGACGAACTGAGTGTCAACCGCGCCCGGCGACACCGAGAGTACACGGATGGCTGGTGCCAGTGCGCGAGCGAGCGATTTCGTCATGATGTCGAGCCCCGCCTTGGCGCCGCAATAGGCGACATTGGAGCCGACGCCCGTGAAGGCGGCGATCGAGGAGACATTGACGATGAGCCCGTCGCCACGCTCCGTCAGTGCGGGCGCGAAGGCGCGGATGGTCGCGAAGACACCGCGCCAGTTGTTGACGAAGATCTCATCGATGAGGTCGTCCGTTAGCGCATCAAGGTCGCCGTGCGGGATGGGCTTGGTGATTCCGGCGCTGTTGACGAGAATGTCGGCGCCGCCCATTTCGCCGAGGACGCGGTCCCGGAAGGCCCCGATGCTGCTGCTGTCTTCGATCGAGACAGCCTCCGCCATGTGGCCATCCCCCGCCAGGCTCTCCTTCAGCGTCCGGGCTTGTTCGGTGGACGACCGGTATCCGATCGCCACTCGGGCGCCCGCTTCGGCGAGAAGCCGGCAGGCCTCGCGCCCGATGCCGCCGGAGCCGCCGGTGACGACGGCCACCTTGCCGGCGAGCGGCAGTCGATGTTCATACGTTGCCATCATGACTTGGTCCCCGAGATCGGCGGCACGGGAAAGGTCGACTCGCCCTCCGTCAGGCGGAACTGATATTCGCAGGTGTAGAAGGGCGACGGCGTATCCGGGTGATCGGGATGCGGCTCGCGATGCTCGACGAAATCGCCGACGATCTGCTGCTTGGCGCCGAACACAACATCATCTGCAAGCGCCTCCGACGTATCGGAAAAGATCTGCGTGATCAGGGTCTTGTATCCGGGCGCCGAGACGATGAAGTGGATGTGGGCCGGACGCATCGGACGCCGCCGCTGGGCATGCAGCAATTCCCCCACCGGTCCGTCAGTCGGGACCGGGTAGCCGGCGGGTTTTACCGAGACGAAGTGGAACGAGCCTTCCGCGTCCGTATGAAAGACGCCGCGCAGGTTGAAGTCCTCCTGGTCCGGATCCTGGTTCTCGTAAAGGCCAACAGGAGAGGCCTGCCAGACATCGAGCTTGGCGCCGGCAATCGGCGTGCCGTCGACCCCGGTCACCTTGCCCTGGAAGAAGAGCTTCGGCCCAGGTGTTTCCGAGCGAGCAATGCAATCGCCACAGGCGCAGGCGGGAGCCTTGCCGCGGTAGAACGGGCCGAGCAGCGCGGACATAGTTTCGCCCTGCATGCCGTCATTGTTGATGAGGTCGATCAAGGTCGACGCGCCGAGAACGTCGGCGGCGAGCACGACCTCATTGTTGGTCTCATTGGTGTGATGGCCGAGGGCGGCGATCCATTGCAGCGCCTTTTCGAATTCCGCCTCGGTCGGAAGCGTCTCGATGATGAAGGCATGGAGGTGACGCGTCGCGGACTCCATCAGCGTGCGCAGGCGCGCGTCCGGTGTGGCCGCCATCGCCGTGACGACCGTCGGCGTCACATCCTCGAGGGTCGATATCAGTTTCGGTTCGACTTTTACGTGTTGCATGACATGTCTCCTGGCTGTCGCAGCCGGCCTCAGGCGGCCGTCGTCTTCAGGGATTGCAGGTGCGGGTATTTCTCGGTCAGCAGCGACCCGTGGTAGTAGGTCGCGGCGAAGGCGTTGGTTTCGCGGATGAGGTCCAGCCAGCGGCCGACTGCCGGTGACGATGCCCACAAGTGACCAAGATTGATGTCGTCCATGCGCACGATGACCGGCATGATGGCGATGTCGGCGAGCGACAGAATGCGGCCGAGGACAAAGGGGCCGCCGCTCTCGTCGAGCCAGCGCGCGAAGCGGTCGACACCGCGCTGCAGGCGGCCGAGCGCTTCGTCCATCTCGGCCCTGGGGAAGCCGGTGCGGCCCATCTTCAGGAGGAACTCGCGGCGCAGAGGCTTGCTTTCGCAGACGGCCAGAAACTCCTCCGCGGTCATCGCCTGATAGTGTGGCAGGAAGGCGAGATTGTAGGAAGGTACGCGCACGGCCGGTGTCGGCACCTCGTCGATGTAGCGCATCTTGGCCCGCATTTCGGCGACCTTGAGCGGGTCGGACGGGCGAAGCGGCGCCACCTCGGGATGGATGTCCTCGAGATATTCCATGATGACGGAGGAATCGAGCACCGAGGTCCCGTTATGAACGAGCGCCGGCACCAACCCGTTGGGGTTGACCGCCAGGTACTCGGGCTTCAACTGGTCGCCCCGGAAGAGGTCGAGCTTGTGCTCGACGAAAGGAAGCCCCTTCGTGTGCAGCGTGTAGCGAACGCGCTGGCTGCAGGTCGATTGCGGTGCGTTATAAAGTTCGTACTCGGACATGCCTTCCTCCTCCTGCGGTTCTGCAGGTCAGTCATGTTGCGGTTCGATGTGTCGGGGCTGGAGCTCAGTCCCAGTTGAGCACACGCGGCAGCTTGCCGCGTCGCGCGAGCGTTCCCACCAGGCCGAGCGGAAAGAAGATCAGCCCGAGCGCCATCACCAGGCCGGTGCCAAGGATGTTGAGTTCCGAAGCGCCCATCATGGCAACGAAGAGCTCGTTGAGCGCAACGATCAGCACGGCGCCGATGACAGGGCCGGCAACGGTTCCCTTGCCGCCGAGGATCGCCATCAGCACGAGGTTCACCGCGATCGGCATGATCAGGAAGATATTGGGGCGGAGATAGGTGATGTACTCGCCCCAGACGGCGCCAGCCATGCCGACGAAGAAGGCCGAGAGCGCGAAGGCCATGACCTTGTAGAAGCGCGTGTCGATGCCGGCGCTTTCCGCCTTGATCTCGTCCTTGGAAATCGCCCTGAGGCCAAGGCCGAACTTGGAGTGCTTGATGCGATAGCTCGCCCAGACGCTGAAGGCGGCGATCGCCAGCATGGCGTAGTAGTAGGGGATCTTCGCCCAGAGCACCGGTAGACTGGTGACCGGCAGCGTGACGCCATTGGCACCGCCGACGAATTCCCAGTTATCAAACAGGATGCGGGCGATCATCAGGAGCGCGATTGACGAGATGATGAAGCTCGGACCGCGAACCTTGAGCGTGACCATGCCTATCAGATAGCCGATTACGGCGGCGACGAGGCCGGCAAGCGGCGCGGTGACGATCGTCGAGACGCCGAAACGGGCCAGGATCATGCCGGAGAAATATCCGCCGATCGCGAAGAACACGGCGTGGCCGAGCGAGATATAACCGGCGAAGCCGCCGAGGATGTTCCAGCCCGAGGCCATCGCCACATAGCTCGCGGTGAAGAGCACCATGTGCAGCACGTAGTTGTAGTTGCCGGTAAGCTGCAGCAGCGGCAAGGCGACAAGAACCGCCATCAAGGCGAGCGGGAACCAGGCTGCCCGCGTCTGGTCGGCCTTGCGGGCGAGCTTCTCGTTGTGCAGGCGGCGCGCTTCGAGGACGCCGCTGGTAGTGGATTGCTGAAGCGTGACGGTCATCATGCCATCTCCGGTTTTTCGCCGAACAGCCCCTGGGGCCGGACGAGCAGGATGAGGAAAAGAGCGACGAAGAAGGTCAACGTCGACCACGTCGCGCCAATCCAGGCGCCGACGAAGGCGGCAATGACCGACAGGAACAACGCGGCCACGACCGTGCCGAGAATGCTGCCCATGCCGCCGAGCACGACGACGGACATCAGCATCGCAATCCACTCGCCGTGTTTCGCCGGGAAGAAGCTGAAGACGAAGCTGACCAGCGAACCGGCCGCGCCCGCAAGCCCGATGCCGATCGCAAAGGCGAGCACGCTGATGAAGTTGACATTGACACCGAGAAGCTCTGCCGCCTCCCGGTTTTGCGTCGTTGCGCGGATAGCATAGCCAAGACGGGAGTATTTGAGGAACAGCGTCAGTCCGACGATGATCGTCAGGGAGACGATACCGGCGTAAAGCTGGCCCTTCGGGATGAAAAGGTCACCGATGAAGAAGGCATCGGTCGCATAGTCAGGCGAGACGATGCGCTGCGTGTTGGTGAAGAGCCCGCCGAGCGCGCCTTCGACGACCATGGCGAGCGCAAAAGTCAGGAGCACGGTCATCTCGGAATATTTGGCGCTTTTCGTCTGCCTCTCGAGCATCAGGCGGTAGAGCAACACGCCGATAGCCGCCATGATGACGGAGGCGACGGGCAGCATGACAATCGGATCGACGCCAAGAAGCTTGAACGCCCAATAGGTGATGTAGGCACCGGCGATGATGAGCGACGGGTGCGCGAGGTTGACGATGCGCATCACCCCGAACACCAGCGACAGACCGGAGCCCATCAGCGCGATGACGCCACCGAGAGCTAGGCCCAAGATCAGAATTTGAAGTATTTCAGCCATCATAGCTCCTTCAGGCGGCTTTCTTGCCGCCGAGATAGAGTTCCTGGATGCGCGGGTCGGACAGGATCATCTCGGCTGGGCCCTCGAAAAGCGTGCGGCCGAGGTCGAGCACCACGCCCCAATCGGAATTCTTGAGCCCCATCAAGGCGTTCTGCTCGACGAGTAGCACCGTGACGCCCTCCGCCGACATCATCTTCATGATGTCGAACATCTCCTGAATGACCTTCGGAGCGAGTCCGAGCGATGGCTCGTCGAGCATGACGATGGCGGGCTTGATGATCAGCGTGCGGGCCATCGCCAGCGTCTGCTGCTGGCCGCCGGACATGGTACCGGCGTGCTGGTCGGCGCGCTCGCGCAGGATCGGGAACCGCTCCAGAATGCCGTCGATCCGCCGCTCCAGTTCCTTCTGGTCGTTGAGGATGAAGCCGCCCATACGCAGGTTTTCGCGCACGGTCATTTTCGGGAACAGCGCCCGCTCCTGCGGCACGAAGCAGATGCCCTCGCGCAGGATCTGGTCCGGGCGCATGCCGTTCAGGCGCTTGCCCTTGAAGATCACGTCGCCCTTGCGGATCGTCAGCATGCCGCAGATTGCTTTCATCAGGGTCGATTTGCCGGCGCCGTTCGGGCCGATGATGCAATGGACCTTGCCGGGTTCGACGGTGAGATGGGCGCCGTCGAGGATCGCCGGACCATCGCCGTAGCCGGCGGTGATGTTGGTGACCTGAAGAAGCTCGCTCATCACGCCGCCTCCGCTTCCAGGATGCCACCAAGATAGGCTTCGAGCACCTGCGGATCCTGGCGAACGACATCCGGCGTCCCCGAACAGATGACGCGCCCCTGCGCCATCACCACGACCTTGTGCGAAAGACGCATGATCAGGTCCATGTTGTGCTCGACGATAAGCACTGTCAGGCCCTTCTCGTTCAAGGCGCGGATGTGACCGATGATCTCTTCGAGAAGTGACGGGTTGACGCCGCCTGCCGGTTCGTCGAGCAGGATGATCTTGGGATCGGACATCAGCAGAGCCGCAAGATCCATCAGCTTCTTCTGCCCGTAGGAGAGATTGTGGCCGTCCTCGTAGGCGATGCGGGTGATGCCCAGGAACTCCAGGATCGACATCGCCTTGTCCTTTTCCTCCGCGCTCATGGCGGGACGGAACAGGCCGGACCAGCCATCGACCCGCGATTGCACGATGACGTTCTCGATAACCGTCATTTCGGCGAGATTGCGCGAGATCTGGAAGGTTCGGCTCAAGCCGCGCGCCGTCACCTTATGTGGTCTCAGATGATCGATGCGATCGCCGTCGAGCCGGATCTCGCCCGATGTCGGCGTGACGGTGCGACTGATGCAGTTGAACGCCGTGGTTTTGCCGGCGCCATTCGGGCCGATCAATGCGGTGATCGATCCCTTCTCGACGGTGAAGCTCGCACCGTCGACGGCTCTGATGCCGCCATAGTGCTTGCAGAGATTCCTGACTTCGAGCATGCGCTCGACCTCCCGTTCCTTCAGTCCACAGGAATGTCGCGAGCCGGACATTTACCGCCTCGCGTCGGCTTCACCGGTCAGAAGCCGGCCTTGGGGTAGCTGAAGGGCACGACGCCTTCGAACTCGCCCTTCGGATAGACGAACTTGAGGTTGCCACCCTGCCACTGGGTCATGATGTGGGATTTGTTCTGGGCGAGGCCGCGCTCATCCCAATTGAAGCGGCCGAGCACCGTTTGCACGGGTGCATCCTTCGTGCGCGCGTGCAGCCATTCCGCCATCTTGGCATTGTCGGTGGAACCGGCGCCAGTGATTGCCTGCTCGATACCCTGGCAGACAGCGAACGGGATGGCGCTGTCCTCGTCCGGCTCGACGCCGTAGGCAGCGGTGAAAGCCTTGACGAAATCGCCATTGCTGAACGGCTTGCCGGCGAGCGTGCTCTCGAAGGGCACGTCCTTGTGCCAGGTGGTGTGGATCATGACGCCGTCGGCCGCGTCCTTGCCGACGCCTTCGATGAATTCGTTTTGCGCGCCCTGGCTCAGGTAAACGAGTTTCGGCGTGGCCCCAACGGTCTTCAGCGCGCGGGTCAACTGCACGGCTTCTTCCGCCGAGGCAGTGAGGCCGACGACCATTTCGGCGCCGGAGCGCTTGATCGAGTTGGCGAGGTTCAGCCAGTCGTTGAAGCCTTCCTCCGGCCACTTCTCCTGCATCACGACCTTGATGCCGGCATTGGCGAGGTAGCCCGGAGCGAGATCGGCGATCTCTTTGTCGGTCGCCGGATCCTTGACCTTTTCGCCGAGCAGGCCGGCGGCAATCGCATTGGCAAAGAAGTCGTCCGCAGACACGATCGCAGCGCTCTTGGGCCCCTCGCCTGCCGGGATCAGGTCGTGGATGACAGCGGTCACGTCCTTTCCGGTATATTCGGCCGCACTCACCTGGAAATAGAAGAGGTTGCGGTAGCCCTGCTCGTAGATGCGCAATGCGCCGCCGGAGGGAACCGCGTGCACCATGTTGTACTTCGACAGGATCGCGGCGACGGGGAACGTCAGGCGGCTCGAGAACGTCCCGTAGACGGCGTCGACCTTGTCGACATTGATGAAGCGTTCGTATTGGTTGATGGCGGTCGCCGGATCGGAACGATTGTCGCTGACGATCAGGTCGACCTGCCGGCCAAGAATGCCGCCCGCTTCATTGATCAGCTTGGTGCAGAGCTCGTAGCCCCGCTTGTGCTTTTCGCCGCTGACGGACAGGCCGCCTGTGATCGGCAGCGACGCGCCGATACGGATGCTCTCCGCGTGCGCGGCGGTTGCTGCAAACACCATTGCGGTCGTTGCTGCCAGAATTCTTGCCAGAGTCATCGATGCTCCTCCCATCAAATCGGCTACCGGTTGTCTTCATTGCCCCTTATGTCATGCAATCGATTGCATACACGGACGCAAAACAAACTAATAAACGCCTGGCGCGTGCCCTGCGATCTCCTCCATCGTCATTAGGGCACAGCTTGGCACAGCCGCCTCGTATCGGCCACGCCTTTGCAATCGATTGCGTAATGTATCTAACACGGCTAATATGTCGCGTCAAGATGATTGTGCAATCGATTGCCTCGACGCTCGAACGCGGTAGAATGGGATACGGACGGAGTAACCAAATGAAGAAAAAGAGAATTACGCTCAAAGACATAGCCCGCGAAACCGGCGTTCACGTCTCAACCGTCTCGCGGGCGCTCGACCCCATCGAACGCAAGTCGATTACCGACGACGTCGCCAATCGCATTCAGGCCGCGGCCGAACGGCTCGGCTATCGTCCGAACCGCATCGCCGCCGGATTGCGCACCAACCGCACGATGACCGTGGGCGTCATGATTCCCGACATCACCAACCTGGTCTTCCCGCCGATCCTGCGCGGCATCGAAAGTGTGCTCGAACCGCTCGGCTATGCCGCGATCATCGTCAACACCGACAGCGAGCGCGACCGCGAGGTTCGCCTGCTTGATGTGCTTCGCGACCGAGGCGTCGACGGCATCATCCACGCTGCCGTGCTGCGAAGCGATCCTTCGATCGCGCGGGCTGCCCAAGACGGCCTGCCCGTCGTCACGCTCAACAGAAAGGTGGAGCAATCCACGATCCCCAGCGTGGTCAATGACGAAGATGCCGGTATATGCGAGATGCTGCGGCATTTGAAAGAGCTCGGCCACACCCGCATCGCCCATATCGCCGGGCCGCAGGAACTTTCCACCGGTCAGCTCCGCCTCTCCGCCTTCCGCAAAGCAGCCGATGACCAGGCGATAGAGGTCGACGAGGCGCTTATCCGGGTGGCGACCCGGTTCAACGAGGAGGATGGAGCCCGCTGCCTTCTTGAACTGCTCGATGGCGGTAATGTCTTCACTGCCGTCCTCTGTGCCAACGACCGGCTGGCGCTCGGCGCCATCGAAGCCCTGCGCGACCGCGGCATCGACTGCCCCGGGCAGATCTCCGTGAGCGGCTTCAACGACATGCCGCTGCTCGACCTTATCCGACCGAAACTCACGACCGTTCGCATTCAGCAGTACGAGGCAGGTCGTACGGCAGCGAAACTGCTGATGCGGCTGGTTAATTCCGCCGAAGACGACGCGATACCACTCGAAACCGTTCTGCCCGTGGAACTCGTCGCCAGGGAGAGCACGGCCCCCGTGGCCGCCGGCGGCCCGAGTTCTCGATAACAGGGACCGGGCAAACAAGATCGTCGAACAGTTCGAGCGGTTCATCAAGGGTTCATTGACTGCAGATTCTTGAACTCGCCTACATCAGACTGCGGCGATATCCGCTCGCCGAGCACATTCGTAAGCTCGGCCAAACACAGCTGCCTTGCGGTCACCGGGTTAGCGTGGGCGCCTATTCAGCTAAACACCCCACACCACGGCCTGTTCATGTCGATGGATCAGGTGCTGAAGCCGGTCGAAGCTGTGGCGGATATGTTGCGAGAATTTCTCGATGGCCGGGGTATGCGCCGAGGTCGCGCGGCTCAAGAGCCCGAGAGCGCGTTCCGGGTGCGGGACCGAAACCGGAAGTGCCGTGATCGATTTTTCGTTGCGTAGCGCAAAAACGACGCTGTGCGGAAGCACGGTCAAGGCGTCGATACCCTTGAGGTAATTGACGAGGCTCATCAGCGAGCCGCCTGTGTAGCGTATCTTGATCTCGGTCGCCCCGAAGGAGAGCAGCAGGCTATGAAGATCCGCAAGCAGCGGGCTTCCCGGCGGCGGCGCCACCCAGGGATATTCGAGAAGCTGCGACGGCTGCGGCCGTCTCTTCAGCAGAAGCGGATGCGTCACCCGGCAAGCGACGACGTTTCGACCGGGAAGCACCTTCTGGAACGCCAAGCCCGATCCCTCCTCAAGAATGTCGATCGGGCAGATGGCAAGATCGATCTGATCGCCCTTCAAGGCAGCGCGCAGATCGGCCATGTAGCCGTAGCTCTGGTCGATCCGGACGTCAGGGTTTTGCACCTGGAAGTCTGCGATCATCGGCGCAATCAAGGCGTCCATGAAAAATGGCGTGCCGCCCACGCGTACGAGACCGCTTTTGCCGAGGCGAAAGCTCTCGATCGTATCGGACGCCTTGCGCGAGGCCGACAGCATGACCTGACCGTGATCGGCGAGCGCGCGCCCGAGCGGTGTCGGCTGCAGCGGCCGCCGCCCCTTGACGAAAAGCGGTTCGCCCAGGCGCCTTTCGAGCATGGCAATGGTGCGGGAGATCGCCGGCTGCGACAGCCCGAGCAGCGCCGCGCCTTCGGTGACGCCGCCCGCTTTCACGACCGCAGCGAGCTGGACAAGATGGCGTTCGTCTATCTTCATAACAATTGATTATATTAACTGAGAGTAAAATCATCAATCGCGCCTGGGCCCCGTGGTAGCTTTCATTTCAGCCAAGTGTCTGGAGGAGTGTGATGCGGGGCGCGATGGTTTCGAATCCTAACGAAACAGCCTTCGCCGAGGCTTTCGCACAGCGAATTTCGAAAGCCGATGACGGCGCGCTGCCGCAGGTGCTGCGCACGGTCGTGACCCACCTCCACGGGCTCATCAGGGAATTGCGCCCCAGCGCCGCCGACTGGCGCAAGATGATCGAATTTTTGACCGAGGTCGGTCACACGACCGACGAGCGGCGGCAGGAATGGGGTTTGCTGTTTGATCTGCTTGGTGCCTCGGCGCTGGTCGACGAGATCAATTCGCGTCGGCCGAAGCAGGCGACGCCCAATACTGTCCGTGGGCCCTTCTTTCGCGCCGACACGCCACAGCGCGCTTCCGGCAGCAATATCTCGCTCGATGGCGTCGGCGAGCGGCTGGCGGTTTTCGGACAATTGCTCGACCTCGACGGGCACCCGATCGAGAGCGCAGAGGTCACGACCTGGCAGGCGAACGCCGCCGGTTTCTACGAGAACCAGCAACCGGACCTGCAGCCGGAGTTCAATCTGCGCGGCGTCTTCAAAACGGACCGGGAGGGACGGTTCGACTACCTGACGGTGCGCCCGACCGGCTACAGCGTCCCGGTAGACGGGCCGGTGGGCAAGCTCCTTGGTCAAGCGGGTTGCTCGCTCCGGCGCCCAGCCCATCTACATTTCATCGTCACCGCCCCAGGATTCCATCCGATTACGACGCATATCTACGACGGCAGCGATCCCCATATCGACGAGGACGCGATCTTCGGGGTCAAGCCGGAACTGGTGCACGAATTCAAATGCTTCGACATCGGCGGCAAGTCCGGCTGGCGGCTGGACTTCAAGTTCCTGATGGCGAGGGCAAGGCAAGGATCTGCGTCGTGAGGAACAGTTTCACCTATCAGGGCAGCGCAGCGCACATCGTCTTTGGCGAAGGCAAGAGCGACGAGGCAGGAGCTTGGGTCGAAAAGCTTGGGTGCAAACGGGCGTTGGTGCTTTCAACGCCCCATCAACGGGCAGACGCGGAAACACTGGCGGAGCGGCTCGGGCCACTTGCCGTCGGCGTCTTTGCCGGGGCTGTGATGCATACGCCGATCGATATCACGGCAAAAGCGATGGAAGCGGTCAAGCAAAGCGGCGCCGACTGCCTCGTCTCGCTTGGCGGGGGCTCCACCACCGGGCTCGGCAAGGCGATCGCCTATCGCACCGACCTGCCTCAAGTCGTTATCCCGACGACCTACGCCGGCTCGGAAGTAACGCCGATCCTCGGACAAACGGAAGGCGGCCGAAAGACGACCGTTCGGCATGCTTCGATCCTGCCGGAAGTGGTGATTTACGATCCGGGACTGACGCTTGGCCTGCCGGTCGGCATGAGCGTGACGAGCGCGCTCAATGCCATGGCCCATGCGGTCGAAGCACTTTATGCGCAGGACCGTAACCCGATCTCTTCGCTGATGGCAGCCGAAGGCCTGTTCGCTTTCAAGACGAGCCTGCCGAGGATCGTCGAGGCGCCGGGAGATCGCGAGGCGCGAGCCGAGGCGCTTTACGGAGCCTGGCTCTCGGGCACCGTGCTCGGCACGGTCGGTATGGCGCTGCATCACAAGATTTGCCACACGCTCGGCGGCACCTTCGACACGCCGCACGCGGAAACGCACGCAATCATGCTGCCACATACGGCCGGCTACAACGCCGCGGCCCTGCCTGACCTGCTTGGGCCCGTGGCCCGGATGCTCGGCGGTTCGGTTGGCGGTGGCCTGTGGGATTTCGCAAAGTCGCTCGGCGCGCCGCTTGCCCTGAAAGATCTCGGGCTCTCCGAAGCCGACCTCGATCGCGCAGCCACGATTGCGACCGAAAACCCCTACTGGAACCCGCGGCCGATCGACCGCCAGTCCATTCGGGCGCTGCTGCAGGATGCCTGGGAGGGCAACCGGCCGACGAACTGATGACACCCTTCGGGAGGAAGGGCATTGAGAGGAGGAACCATGCTGACGAGACGCGATTTTCTGAAGACGACAGCCGCAGGTGGCGCTGTCGCCTTTTCATCGGCACTTTCGATGCCGGCGATAGCCAAGGGCACGGCAATCAAGCTTGGCTATGTCAGCCCGCAGTCCGGGCCGCTCGCCGCCTTCGGCGAAGCCGACAAGTTCGTGATCGATGCCTTCCTGGCGACAACCAAGGCCAAGGGCCAGAACTTCGAGGTTGTCGTCAAGGACAGCCAGTCGAATCCCAACCGGGCGGCGGAAGTCGCCAAGCAGTTGATCGTCGTTGACGAGGTCAATCTCGTCCTTGTCGCCTCGACGCCGGAGACGACGAACCCGGTCGCAACCACCTGCGAAGCCGAGCAAATGCCCTGCATCTCGACGGTCGCGCCATGGCAACCCTGGTTCATCGGCCAGCAAGGCAATCCCGGCGATCCAGCCTCGTGGAAACCGTTCGACTATGCCTATCACTTCTTCTGGGGTCTCGAGGATGTCATCGCCGTCTTCACCAACATGTGGGCTCAGGTGGAGACGAACCACAAGGTCGGCGGGCTCTTTCCCAACGATGGCGACGGCAATGCCTGGGGCGACGGGACCGTGGGTTTCCCTCCAGTCCTCGAAAAGCTTGGCTATGGCCTCACCGATCCCGGCCGCTACCAGAACATGACCGACGACTTCTCGGCGCAGATCAATGCGTTCAAATCGGGCGGATGCGAGATCGTCACCGGCGTGGTCATTCCCCCTGATTTCACGACCTTCTGGAACCAGGCCAAACAGCAGGGTTTCGTGCCGAAGGTCGCCTCGATCGGCAAGGCCCTGCTCTTTCCGCAGGCAGTCGAAACGCTGGGCAAGGCTGGGCACAATCTTTCGTCGGAAGTCTGGTGGTCGCCGAGCCATCCTTTCGCCTCGTCGCTAACTGGCGAGACATCCGCTCAAGTGGCCGAAGCCTTCACCAAGGCGACCGGCCGGCCCTGGACCCAGCCGATCGGTTTTGCCCACGCCCTCTTCGAACTGGCCGTCGACGCCGTTACGCGGGCCGACGATCCGACCGACGGCGATGCGCTGGCTCAGGCGATTGCCGCCACCAGGCTCGACACGCTCGTCGGTCCCGTAGCCTGGGACGGTAAAGGCTTGCCGCCCTTTGCCGCTCGAAACGTGGCCAAGACGCCGCTCGTCGGCGGTCAATGGCGGCTCAAGGACAGCGGCGGTTACGACCTCGTCATCACCGACAACAAGACGGCGCCGAACATTCCCGTCGGCGGGAAAATGGAAGCGATCGTGTGAGCGCCTCAAGGCGTGGGACGGTGACCGAGGAGGGTCAGGCATGTCTCTGTTAGAACTCGAGCGGATCTCGAAGCGCTTCGGCGCGCTGACCGTTGCCGACGAGATCAGCTTCTCGGTCGGCGAGGGCGAGGCGCTCGGCATCATCGGGCCGAACGGCGCCGGCAAGTCGACGCTGTTCAACCTGATTGCCGGCAACATCGCCCCCGACAGTGGCACCGTCCGCTTCGGCGGCATGGATGTCACCCGAACACCGCCGATGGGCCGCTGTCTGTCGGGCATGGGGCGGACTTTCCAGATCCCGCAGCCCTTCGAAAAACTGACCGTCTTTGAGAACCTGCTCGTCGCCGGCAGTTTCGGCGCGCGGCGGCGCGAGGCGGAAGCCTGTGACCGCTGCGCCGAGATCCTGGTGGACACGGGCCTGTTCGACAAGGCGAATGTTCTGGCCGGCGGCCTTACCCTGCTGCAGCGCAAGCGGCTGGAACTGGCAAGGGCGCTCGCCACCGAGCCGAGGCTGTTGCTGCTGGACGAGATCGCCGGCGGCTTAACGGAAGCCGAATGCCACCAGTTGGTCGCGACCATCAGTGCCATACAGCAGAAGGGCGTTGCCGTCATCTGGATCGAACATGTGCTGCATGCGCTGACCTCGGTGGTGGAGCGGCTGCTGGTTTTGAACTTCGGCAAGGTGATCGGCATCGGAAAACCCGACGAGCTCATGGCGTCGCGTGCGGTCCAGGAGATCTATCTGGGGATCGAGCTATGACAGCGATGCTCGAAACCAGGGGCCTCAGGGCCTTCTACGGTGACTTCCAGGCACTCTTCGGCGTTGATATCGCCGTTGCCAAGGGGGAAACCGTCGCGATCATCGGGGCCAATGGCGCGGGCAAGACCAGCCTGATGCGCGCCATCTCCGGCATACTCGCGAGCGAGCCGGGCATGATCGTCTATCGCGATGAACCGATCGGTGCGCTGGCAGCACCCGATGTTCTTGCCCGCGGCATCGCCATGGTGCCCGAGGGACGCCGGCTGTTCCCGTCGCTGAGCGTCGAGGAAAACCTGCTGATCGGCGCCTATCGCCGCAACGGAGAGGGACCTTGGACGCTCGAGAGTGTCTATGAGCTCTTCCCGATCCTGCGCGAGCGTCGAAACAACCCAGCGACAGCCCTTTCCGGCGGCCAGCAGCAGATGGTGGCAATCGGCCGGGCGCTGATGTCCAACCCGGACGTGCTGCTTTGCGACGAGATCAGTCTCGGCTTGGCGCCGGTCGTCGTTCGCGACATCTATGCGGCCTTCCCGCGCATCCGCCAGACCGGTGCTTCGATCGTCATCGTCGAGCAGGACATCGCCCAGGCGCTGAAGGTCGCAACCCAGGTCTATTGCCTGATGGAAGGGCGGGTGACGTTGTCTGGGCATCCGGAGGCGCTGACCCGCGAGCAGATCCACCAGGCCTATTTCGGAGCGCCGCGCCATGAGCATCATTGACACGATCGTGCAGGGCGTTCTGCTCGGTGGGCTCTACGCCCTCTTTGCCGCCGGCCTCAGCCTGGTCTTCGGCATCATGCGGCTCGTCAATCTCGCCCATGGCGACCTGATCGTGCTTGCCGCCTTCCTGATCCTTCTGCTGTCCTCGGCGCTCGGCCTCAATCCATTTTTCGCGGCACTCATTGCCGCGCCGCTGATGTTCGTTGCCGGTTGGGCACTGCAATATTTCGTGCTCAATCGCACGCTCGGCAACGACGTCTTGCCACCGCTGCTCGTTACTTTCGGTATCTCCACCGTCCTCCAGAATGGCCTGCTCGAAGCGTTTTCCGCCGATAGCCGCCGTGTCTCCATCGGTGCGCTGGAGGGTGCTTCGACCGGTCTCGGCCCGCTCAACGTCGGCCTGATGCCGTTGATAACTTTTCTCTCGGCTCTCACCGTCATCTTCGGCCTGAACCAGCTGATCTATCGGACGGCGCTGGGACGCGCCTTCCGGGCAACGTCCGACGATATCGTGACGGCTGGGCTGATGGGCATTCGCCCACAACGCATCTTCGCGGTCGCGACCGGGCTTGCCATGGTCGTGGTGACGATCGCCGCACTCTATCTTGGCACGCGCGCCAACTTCGATCCGACGTCAGGTCCGTCGCGGCTGATCTACGCCTTCGAAGCGGTGATCATCGGCGGCCTCGGCTCGCTCTGGGGAACACTTGCCGGCGGGGTCATCCTCGGCGTTGCGCAGACACTTGGGGCGGCCGTCAATCCGGAATGGCAGATCCTTGCCGGGCACCTCGCCTTCCTCGCCGTTCTCGTCATCAAGCCGCGCGGGCTATTCCCCCGCGCCGTCGATTGAGGTCAAGCCGATGTCCATCGCCATTCCGTCCTTCAAGGTCGAAACGCGGAGCGGAACCTCATCGCTTGCAGCCTTGGCGGCATTTGCCGGCCTTGCGCTCGCGATTGCAGCTCCCCTCGTCGTGTCCCGCGGTGTCGTGCAGGATCTCTTCTTCATCCTGACCACGCTGGTGCTCGCGCAGAACTGGAACCTGCTTGCCGGCTATGCCGGGCTGATCTCGGTCGGTCAGCAGGTTTTCGTCGGCTTTGGCGCCTATGCGATGTTCGGTGCGGTCATTCTGGCTGGCCTCGATCCCATCGCCGCCATTCTGATTGCCGGCGCTCTTTCGGCACTTCTTGCCATTCCGACAGCCTTTTTCACCTTCCGGCTGCAAGGGCCCTATTTCGCCATCGGCACCTGGGTGGTGGCCGAGGTGGTGCGGCTGCTGCTTGCTCAATGGAAGGCGCTCGGCGGCGGCACCGGCACCTCGCTGCCGCGCGATGCCACGCGCGATATGATAGGCGTTGACCTCATCCGCGACCTCTTCGGCATGAAGGCGGCCGCGGCCAGCGATGCCCTCACCTATTGGATCGCACTCCTGTTGGCGCTCGCGACTATCGGCTTCATCTACCGCCTGCTGCGCAGCAAGCAGGGGCTCGGCCTTGCCGCCGTGCGCGACAACGAGCAGGCCGCCCGGGCCGTCGGCGTCGACGCCCGGCGCATGAAGGCGCTGGTCTACGTGGCGACGGCGTTCGTCACCGGTGTGGCCGGTGCGCTGATCTATGTGCAGAAGGCGCGCATCTCACCGGACGCGGCCTTTTCCGTCACCGACTGGACGGCCTATGTCATCTTCATCGTCGTGATCGGCGGCATTGGCACCATCGAAGGGCCGATCGTCGGCGTCGTTCTCTTCTTCCTGCTGCAGAAGCTCTTTGCGGATTTTGGCTCCTGGTACCTGCTGGTCCTTGGCGTCATCGGCATCCTCGTCATGCTCTTTACGCCGCGCGGCCTCTGGGGTCTGTTCTCCGATCGCACCGGCATCCAGCTCTTTCCGGTCCGCCGCACGTTGATCGGCGGACCACCCGCACACACGCCTAAGGGAGGACCAAATGGCTGACATCACAACCGACGTACTCATCATCGGCACGGGGCCGGCCGGGTCCGCCACCGCCGCGCTGCTTTCGAGCTACGGCATCGAAAACATGGTGATCAACCGCTACCGCTGGCTGGCCAACACCCCGCGCGCCCATATCACCAACCAGCGCACGATGGAGGTGTTACGCGATCTCGGCCGGGACGTGGAGGACGAAGCCTATATGTTCGCCGCCGAGCAGGATCTGATGGGCGAGAACGTCTTTTGCACCTCGCTTGCCGGCGAAGAGATCGGCCGCATGAAAAGCTGGGGCAAACATCCGGTCTCACGCGCCGAACACCAGCTTTCCTCGCCGAGCCAGATGAACGACCTTCCGCAGACCTTCATGGAACCGCTGCTGTTCAAGACGGCTTGCTCACGCGGCACCCAGGCGCGGATGTCGACGGAATATCTCAGCCATGTGCAGGATGACGACGGGGTTACCACGACCTGTCTCGACCGGTTGACCGGCAAGGAATTCACCGTTCGCTCAAAATATCTGATCGGCGCGGATGGCGGCAACTCGAAGGTCGCGGAGGATGCCGGACTCAGCTTCGAGGGCCGGATGGGCGTTGCGGGATCGATGAACATCCTGTTCGAGGCGGACCTGTCGCGCTACGTCGCGCATCGCCCTTCGGTGCTCTACTGGGTGCTGCAACCGGGAGCCGACGTCGGCGGTATCGGCATGGGCCTCGTGCGCATGGTCCGCCCCTGGAACGAGTGGCTGATCGTCTGGGGATACGACATCAACCAGCCGGCACCGGCCGTAGACGAAGCCCACGCGAAGAAGGTGGTGCGCGACCTGGTCGGCGTGCAGGATCTCGATGTTACGATCAAGCAGGTCTCGACCTGGACGGTCAACAATATGTACGCGACGACGATGTCGAACCGACGCGTCTTCTGCATGGGAGATGCCGCGCACCGCCATCCGCCATCGAACGGGCTCGGTTCCAACACCTCGATCCAGGATGCCTTCAACCTTGCCTGGAAACTCGCCTTCGTGCTGAAAGGTCAGGCTGGCGAAACGCTGCTCGATACCTACACCGCGGAGCGGGCACCGGTCGCCAAGCAGATCGTCACGCGCGCCAACAAGTCGATTGAAGAGTTCGGCCCGATCTTCAAGGCACTCGGCCTGCTCGATTCCATCGATCCCGTGAAGATGCAGCAGAACATGGACGGGCGCTGCCGCGATACGCCGGCGGCGGAAGAACAGCGCGCCAGCATCCGCAAGGCGATCGCCGCAAAAGTCTACGAGTTCGACGCCCACGGCGTCGAGATGAACCAGCGCTATCGTTCGGATGCGATCGTTACCGATGGTCAGCCCGAGCCGGTCTTTACCAAGGACCCAGAACTGCACTTCCAGCAGACCACCTGGCCGGGGGCCCGGGTTCCGCATGCCTGGGTCTTTTCGAATGACGGCAAGAAGGCCTCGACGCTCGATCTCACCGGCCACGGCCGGTTCACCGTGCTCACCGGGATCGGCGGACAGGGCTGGATTGAAGCGGCGAAGGTCGTCGGCCACGAGCTTGGTGTCGATATTGCGGCCCACGTCATCGGCGCGCGGCAGCATTGGGATGATTTCACCGGCGACTGGGCCGCACTCAGCGAAGTGCGTGACAGCGGCATCGTTCTCGTGCGTCCTGACCATCATGTCTGCTGGCGCTCGAAAGGGCTGCCGGCAGATCCCGTCGCAGACCTTCGCCGGGTCATGACATCAGTCCTTGGGAGGTGATCCATGGAAGCGCATGAGAAAGGCTTCTTCACCGAAGAAAACTCGATCGAGGTCGTCACCGGCCGCAACAGGAACGCCAAGGACGAACGGCTGAAGCAGATCATGGAAGTGGTCACGCGCAAGCTGCACGAGGCGGTGCGGGAAATCGAGCCGACGCAGGAGGAGTGGATGGAGGCCATCCTCTTCCTCACACGCACGGGGCAGATGTGCAACCAATGGCGGCAGGAGTTTATCCTGCTGTCCGACACGCTCGGCGTCTCGATGCTTGTCGATGCCATCAACAACCGCAAACCGTCGGGTGCCTCGGAAAGCACCGTGCTCGGGCCGTTTCACGTGCAGGATGCGCCGGAGCTCGAGATGGGGGCCAACATCTGCCTCGACCAGAAGGGCGAGGAGATGGTCGTCGGCGGACGCATCCTCGACACCGAGGGCAGGCCAATTGCCAATGCGCTGATCGACGTCTGGCAAGCCAATGACGAAGGCTTCTATGACGTGCAGCAGAAGGGCATCCAGCCGGAATTTAATTTGCGCGGCGTCTTTCGCACAGGGCCTGACGGCGAATATCGGTTCCGGGCGGTAAAGCCGAAATACTACCCGATCCCGAATGACGGTCCGGTCGGTCAGATGCTGGAGCATCTGGGCCGCCACCCCAACCGCCCGGCCCATCTCCACTACATCATCAAGGCCGACGGGTACGAGACGCTTATTACCCACATCTTCGATCCAGATGATCCGTATATCCATTCGGATGCGGTATTCGGTGTGAAACAGAGCCTGCTCGCGACCTTCCGGCACGTTGAGGACCCGGCACGCGCCAAGGAATACGGATTCTCCGACCGCTTCTGGGAAGTGAACCACGACTTCGTGCTGGCGCGGTCAAAGGGCGGCACCCGCTGACACGATCCAGGAACCACTACCTTGCCGAGGTGATCCGGAAAAGTACCGTCGCTCAGGCCGCGGGCCCTTCCGCGGCACAACCACGCCGAGCACTCTTGGCGCGCCGTGCCTTGGACGCGGAAGCAGGCCGTCTTCGGAATGCGCCCACGCAAGGGTGAGGTTCCGCCTTGGCGGAAGAGAGTGGGAGTCGAACCCACCAAGGACCGTCTGTCAGCCCCTCCCGGATTTGAAGTCCGGACATGCCACCGGGCATGCATCTCCTCCAAACATTTGACTTCTATTGTCTTTTCTCTTTGGCGATCCACCTCGACATAAGCCTTTAATTCAGCAAAGCCGCTTGGTTTGCACTCGTGAACATGACCGTATTCTCGTCGGTCGTGGCGTCCCATACGCCACTCTCAACCCCGCCCGCTACAGACAACTGAATATACCCATTGGTGAAGCCAGCCTTTTTGAACTGCACCGCCGTTATGCTGCTAAACGGGATGCTCTTTTCACCGGACAGTCCATGCGCAAGGAACGCGAGCGCCCCCTTGCGCTGTATAACCAGCTTGTCCTCGAAAATTTCGATCACCCCCCGACGCCCTGCAACTTCATGTTAGCCCCCCCACGCTCTACAACCATGATGGTGCAATGCTCTCACAGCGCAAGTTGCAGTCAAGGCTTATTTAGCCTTCTCTAAATTTTAACGTGTGTTATCGTCCGGCGGGAGGGGGGTCAATTACTTGGACTGGGAGCGGTGGTTCTGTTCTGAGGAGGCGGCTCACGAAGCCGGGTGGAGAAGAGCCTACAAGTAGTCATCAGGAGAACATGCCGCCCCATCTGGTGCAAGATTTGGTCGGGCGGATCGGCCCTGTAGTGCGGCGCATCCATGACGATCTACTGGGACAGCAAGAAGCTGCTTTCGGATTGGCTGCTCTCGATTTCGAAAATCTCGCGCTTCAGACGCGCAATGTGCGCATACGAATACTGCGCATCCTCTAACAGCATACCGGCTCGGTCTTCCGCGAATTTCGCCTGGCGGCGATGGTTGTCGATCTGCGCCAATTTTTGTTTGATCCGAGAATCGTCCCTGGTCATTCCCAGCCTCCCTGGAAAGCGCCCTGGGCCGACATCTTAGACGAACAGCGAAGTTTGTCGATTTACCCATCCGGCGGATGCCGCTTCAACCCTTTCGGATAGTGGCTTTCGCCAATCGTGTCGGAGGGAAAGGGGCGGCGCGACCCGTAAGGTAATTTCTGGAGCACATTGGCAGACTAGAGCTTTTCCTTCAGGACGACGGCACTTTGAGGGAACATGCTTCCGCGATCAGTTATCGGCTTCGGTCATAGGAGAGGAAAGGGTCGTCCGCATGGCGTTCAATGATGATGAGTACGTGTCGGCCTGGCAGAATGGTGGAAGCACCGCGGTTGAAGACTTGCTCCGTGAACGTTGCCCAGATGATGATGCTAGAGTCCGAGTGCTGCCGCGCCTCGATGATCTCGGTACGTGGGATATTCTGTGGCACCGGTCGTCGGATACGGGTGAGCTCGACTACGGAATAGTTCGATCCCATCTCGGCTAGACGATGCAACAAAAAAGGCCGGATGATCCGGCCCTTCCGTGATCTCCTCCCGCCGCTGCCAGTACATCCGTGGTCAGCAGGCGAGAGGGACCGTATGCCTCCAATATAGGCGTGATTGAAATTTATTCAAATCGGAAATCAAAAGGCCTCGCCCTGCAGCGGCAAATGCTCGGGCACACGCGTTCGCCCTTGTCTTGATGCAGGCGCCACGCTGGACGGCGGAAATCGGCGTCCCACGCAGAGATTTTGAGAGCAATTGACGAGACGTCACGCGTTCTGAAAGGCAGTTACAACAGCGTTCCGCCCTTTCACAACGGCTTTCCTGGGAGCCCAATGCCGACGGCCAAACGTCTCTTCAAAACCGACATCGACGAGCGGCTCGTCGCGTAGACTTTCATGGCGAAGCGTGAAGTAGGCGGTGAAGCTCTCACCCACGCCGATTTTCTTCGGAAGACCGCCGCTGAACATTCCGGGTGTGTGATCTTCTCAATCGGAAAATCGTGAAGGGGGTTCAGTATAAAGAGCTGAACTTTCTTGAACCATCTCTTGCGAGAACGGTCCACCGCCAAGTAGAGCGTAACATTCCCCGGCCCGAGATTTGTCGCAAGCAAGGAGATGACCTTGAATCCGTCATCACTGCCGCCAATAATCGTATTAACGGAGAAATGAACGCTGACTTTGGCCTTTGGATAGATAAACTTCGACCAAACGTTCCAGATAAAGCACGCAAGAGACACGAAAAACGAGCACAGGCTTATGACTAACGCCCAATCGGCAGTGGTCATCCTCTCGACGCTGCTCACGCGAGCATCTTGCCCCGCCTCGAAGCGGTTGACCGTGTTTGCTCCCACACCCGCCTTTTGTGCGAGTTCCTGGGTGCTCCAATTGAGGGCTGCACGCCCCATTCGACACTGATTTGCAAATCCGCGATCGCCTCGAAGCTCACATAGAGCGGGTGATTGCTCTGCTCGATGAGATCGACGGCGCCCCGACCTTGAGCCGGCGCTTGCCTGGCCCTTCCACGGCCCGCAGTGGCTTTCCGAGGCCGGTATCGCTGACGATGACCGGGAATGGGAGGACGAGCGGGAATGGGACCCCGCGGAGATGGGCATCGCTGATAGCGACGGCGCAGCCGAACAATGGCCGGGATTTGGTCTGGCCGGGAGCTACACACTATGAGCGCGATCAGCAGAAGACCCTCTTGGGCGGCCCTGCAGGTACGGCCGGTGGCGTCATCGGTACCGCCATTCCCTTGCCGGCGCCGGCCGCGGTCGACGATCCTGTTATGACGCCGGAGGAACGCATGCAGGCAGCGATCGAAGAACTGCAGGCTGCGGACTCTGTCGCGATACCGAGCGTGAAGCGGTGGCGGATCTGATCCCGAGCACGGCTGCCCGCTCATTGTGACAGCATTCACGTTCTGAGGGGGAGGATGGGAGATGGATGGCCTATCAACCCTCCAAGCCCTTATAGACGCCCATAGGGCCGCTATGGGGCGCTATGACAGCCTTCCAGGCGGTGATGTGCCTGATGACATCGCCGCCGAGATGATGCGAACCGGTGGGGCGCTGTGCTCCTACCGGCCGGCGACGATCGAAGGAGTCCATTTCAAGGCCGCCCACATGGTGACCTGTGACGCGTTCGTCGGCGGAGAAAATGGAGATCCAGATTTTACGCACCTGCAGTTGGTGAGCGGGTTTCTGCCGGCGACACCGTGAACAGCACGGGAACATCATTGCTACCATTTTGCTACCCAACGCGGTAGCACCGACCGAAATCCAATAACACGATCTAACATAGGGGGCAACGATAACGCCGGAGCTTCCGGCACTTTGAAGGATGGGTCAGGACGGGGAAGTACGACCGCGATCAAATTTGAAGTCCGGACGCCCCACCGGGGACGCATCTCCTCCTCGCGCGTCCGATCGGACGAGTGGCACTCCAGGGACAGCATTCGGCAAATTGCCGAAGAAATCCAGACGGCTTCGGTTGAGGCGGCGGAGGTCCCCGCGCCTGAAGGTGACGCTGTGACGATCGAAGAAGTCAAGGATCTGGATAGCAACCTTGCGACCGTTTTCGAGGCGATCGCGAAATTGCATCGCAGTGAACCAGCCCTGGTCGGCGACCGCACCGATCTCTGCCGTGATAGCGATCATCTCGGCGACCACCTGGCGCAGGAAGAAATGATCATGCGCCACTTCGTGCACCCGGCCCATGCGGCTGCCGAGTTTCAGGAGACGGCGCGCCTGCACCTCCGGGATCGCCAGCAACACGGCAATATCGCGCACGCGTGGCGGGCGGAAGCGTTCGGATCCACCGAGCAGCGGCTCGATCTGACGCCAGAGCCGTTCGTCAGCGGGGCCCATGGTGACCTGATGTTCGACAAGCCGCACCCAGGCGCCATCCACCACAATCTCTACCGACGCGACGAGGGCCTGCAGGGCCGCGCGGAACGCCGGTGCCGGCAGGCGCAGCGGAAGCGCTGTCCGCAACCGCTCAACACCCATGCCCAGCAGATCCGGATTTTCCGCATGAAAAACCGTGAGCCGGGCAAGAATGTCGCCTCGGAGTTTCTCCCAGCTTTGCAAGGACATGACGAGCCTGGCGGCATCCGATGGCAGTTCAATCACGCCTAGGGATCGCGCCAGAGCTTGCGCTTCCGCGGCAGCAATCGCCCGATCGCGGCCGAAGGCGCCGATGTCGATGAAGAAGGGTGGAATGGCGAGTAGCGCTTCGATCGTCTGTCGTACTTCGCTCAAGCACAGTGCATCGAGTTGCGCCATCCGTTCCGGCGTGCGGCGCTTCCTTGCGGGGGCGCGCAAATCCAGGAACCGACCGCCGCCGATCGTGCGCCGGGCGGACGTATCGCGAACAACATAGCGGTCACCGGCGGCCGCCGCGATCGGCCGGTCCAGTACCAGTTGGACGCGCGCGCGCGTTCCTGGTGACACGGCCTGTTCGGCCAAGAGGACGATGCGGGCTCCAACTTCCACGGAGGCGTGATGAAGCCGCACCGGGAACCAATGGCCGATCGGCTTCGGCTCGGAGCCAAGCACGCGTAAAGTCGCGTCGATGCGGTCGGTCGGCGCATATAGGCCGGGGTCGCAGATCACGTCGCCGCGGCCGACGGCCGCCTTCGTGATGGCGGGACCAACGAGGTTGAGCGCGCAGCGATCGCCAGCGCGACCGGTTTCGCTTTGGCTGTTCTGCGCGTGGATTGATCGCACCCGTGCCTTGAGGCCCGAAGGGCTGACGACGATATAATCTTCGACCGACACCTGGCCCGAAAGAACGGTTCCGGTGACGACCGTCCCTACGCCCTGGATAGTGAAGGAGCGATCAATGGCCATGCGGAAACATCCGTTTGCTTGCCGCTGCGTGAAACGCCGTGCCACGTCGAGGATTTCGTCGCGAACCGTCGCCACACCTTCGCCCGATATCGACGAAACCGGGATAATGGTCGCATCCGCAAGCGCCGTTTCCGCGAGGTGGTTGCGCATCGCCTGCTCGACGGCCGCAACGCGAGCGTCTGTCACGAGATCGGCCTTGGTGATGGCGATGACCCCGTGCCTGATGCCAAGCAGATCGACGATAGCGAGATGCTCGCGCGTCTGCGGCATGACGCCGTCGTCGGCCGCGACCACGAGCAGCACGAAATCGATGCCGCCGGCGCCTGCAAGCATGGTGTGGATGAATTTCTCATGGCCGGGCACGTCAACGAAGCCGATCGTCTCCACGCCCTCGACCGGCATATAGGCAAAACCGAGCTCGATCGATATGCCGCGGTCCTTCTCCTCCTTCAGCCGATCCGTGTCGACTCCGGTCAGCGCCCGCACGAGCGACGTCTTGCCATGATCGATGTGGCCGGCTGTGCCTACGATCACCTTTGATCCCTCTCATTCGTGGGCCGAAGCGGCACCGCCGCCTCGGAGAGCGGCAGCGAGGCTCGCCGTTCGGCCTCCTGCAATTCCTCGTCATTGAGCGCGGCGCGCACGACGTCGAAGAACGGCGCCGCCAGCGCACTGCCTCCGCCGCGCGCCCTTATCAGCCAGGCAAAGGCCTCGATCGGGTCGTGGGCTGTGCCGCTTCCAAGATGATAGGCCGCGCCAAGCATCGCCTGACCGTCGGCATCGCCAGCGCACGCGCCGCGCCGCCACCAGTAGGCAGCCTCGACCGGATCACGCGCCACCCCGATGGCATTGTGATAGAGCATGCCGAGCCGCGTCATTGATGCCGCGGAACCGTTCTGCGCGGCCGCCAGCGCCCACCGACAGGCTTCGGCAAAATCGGGCTCGATGAGATCTCCTTCGAGCGCCATCCAACTCAGCATGTCCTGAGCTTCCGCGTCATTTTGTTCGGCGGCCTGGCGGTACAGGCTTGCTGCGCGCTCGTAGTCCGGCGGGATCCCCTCGCCCTTGAAGAGAAGCGACGCGAGGTTGCGCTGACCGACAGGATCGCCGGCCTCTGCAGCAAGACTGAGCCAGCGATAGGCAAGGCCGGCATCCCGGGCGACTCCCAAGCCGCCGGCAAAGCATGCGCCGATATTGTTCTGGGCCCGGGCATTCCCCGCCTGTGCAAGAGGTCCCCAAAGGGCGAGAGCGGTTTCGTAGTCGCTGTTGCGCGCTGCGGCGAGCGCCTTTGCCATGGGTGCTTCCGGGCCCCCCTCACCCTTGGGCGGCCTTCCAAAGAGACGGCTGAGAAGGTTCACGATGCAGCTCCCTCTTCTGCCAACGGTTCGAGGACCGCGAGATTGGCGACGAAGCCTTCCTCGTCCTCGAGGCAGCGCAGGTCCAGAATGAGCGACCCGCGTTCGATGCGGCCGATGACCGGCATCGGCAGGCGCCTCAGGGCCGCGGCCAGTTCGGCAAGCATGCGGCCGCTGCCGGACAATGACGCAAGTGCCAGACCCGCGCTCGGCACGGTGACGAGCGGCAAGGCGCCGGAACCGATCTGGCTGCCGCAATCGATGACCGAGACTTTGAATGCGCCATTGACCGCCCGCTCCACCGAGGGGCACAACCGCTCGGCCTGCTGGCGGACCTCGGCCTGCGGACGCGCGAGCAGACGCATCGTCGGAAGGCGCTCGCTCAAGCGGTCCGGGTCGCGATAGAGCCGGAGCGTTGCCTCCAGTGCCGCCAAGCGGATCTTGTCAAGGCGCAGCGCCCGCTTCATCGGATTCCTGTTGATCCTTTCGAGGAGGTCGACGCGCCCGACGATGAGGCCGGCCTGCGGTCCACCAAGCAGCTTGTCGCCGGAAAAAGTGACGATATCGGCACCGTCGGCGACTGCTTCGGCGGCGGTCGGCTCATGAGCGAGCCCGAAGCGGTCGAGATCGGCAAGTGTGCCGGAGCCGAGATCGTTGATCAACGGCAGCCCGTGCTCATGGGCGATTGTCGCCAGCTCGCGCGCCCCGACCTCCTTGGTGAAGCCCTCGATGCGGTAGTTGGAGGTGTGGACCTTCAAGATCAGTCCGGTCTCGGGCCCGATGGCGTCCCTGTAGTCCCGGGCATGAGTGCGGTTGGTGGTGCCGACCTCGACGAGTCGGACCCCGGAGCACTGCATGATGTCCGGCATGCGAAACGCCCCGCCGATTTCGATAAGCTCTCCGCGCGAGACGATCGCTTCCCGGCCGGCCGCCAGGCTGTTCAGCGTCAGCAGCACCGCGGCGGCGTTGTTGTTGACCACGGTCGCACCCGCCGCGCCAGTTAACTCGCAGATGAGCGCGCCCAGGTGATCGTCCCTCTCCCCGCGTCTGCCGCTCTTGAGGTCGAATTCGAGCGCGACTGCTTCGCGCATCGCAGCCGTCGCGGCATCGATCGCCGCCTCCGCCAGCAATGCGCGGCCGAGATTGGTGTGGAGCACTGTTCCCGTCAGGTTGAATAGCGGGCGCAGCGTCGATCGATCATTTGCCTCGAGCGCCGCGACGGCAGCCGTGGCAATGGCGTCCGGAGAGGGAACCTCTTCGCCTTTACGCACGTCCTCCCGGATCATGACCAGTACACTCCGCAAGGCTTCGGTCACAGCTCGCCGCCCGAAGCATTCGATCGCTTCGACAAGGGTCGCCGATCTCAGAAGCTCGTCCACCGAGGGGATGTCACGCAACCTGGCATTGGCGTCCATTCCGGCTCTCCCTGGGGCGCGCCTCGACCCGATCCCACCAAGTTAGAGCGGGATGCCGGCGGATAAACCACTCAGACCTTTCCTCATCTCGCTCTAGATTCCGGCCAGAAGCGGTGCAAACCCACCCCGGCGATAGGGACCTTCACGCATCAGGAGATCGAGGCTGAGGCTCGCAACATCGTCGGCAATCGGCTCGGTCGCCGGTGCTCTGTTCTGATAGAAGATCTTCGTCCAGCCATGGCATTCGTCGCAGGTTTCAGCCTTGACGGTGCCACCGTGGTTCTCGATCTCGCGATAGCCGATCCCCTTGGTGGAGCCGCAAAGTACGCACTTAATGCGGACATGGTGCCAGAGGGTCGAACAAAGCGAGCAGCAGCAGAAGCGCGCGCCGTGCGAGCCCGGCCAGCCGACGACCATGGACGAAGCGGGCCTGCCACCGCAGGCCGGGCAAATGCCGTCGGCGACTGGCCTTAATGTGGCGGGGTCAAGCACGGATGCCAGCCGAGCGAACTGCACCTGAAGCGCGGCCCAGACGAAGATGTGCTCGGCAACCGCGTCTTCAGGCAATGAGCCGGAAAGGATGGTTTCGGCCATGGCAAGACGTGCTTCACGATCGGCGCCGATCACCCGAGCGAGGGCGTCGGCAGCCGCGGCCGGCTTTTCGATCGCGTCAGCGGCGGCGAACAGACGGTCGAATGTGGCGTGGATTGCTTCGCCGTCCTCGATCCTGTTGCAGTGGAGCGGCGGCATTTCGAACTCACGGGCGCGCAGCAGTGTCGCGGCGTCGGGGCTCTCGGCGGGCGGGAGGTCGGCTTGGATGAGGTGCTGCGCGGTCGTCAGTCCTGCAAGGAAGTTGAGATAGGGTGCAAGGCCGCTCACCTCGGCCAGATGACTGAAACGCGTAGCTCGCGTGGCAAAGAGGGACGCGATGTTTGGCAGGCGCGCAAAGGGTGGCGAGGAGACGTCTCCAATAGCGGTCGGATCGGGCGCTGTGGCGTCTTTGCGTGTCATCACACTCCCTCACGAACCCGACGGGTCACGTGATGCGAACCCAGAAAAACTACTCGGCTGCGGTCCTTTTTCTGTCTGCCGTCGGCTCTTTCGTCGGCGGTCTGGCGACCAGTTCGCGCAGCCACTTGCGGTGATATCGCCAGGCCCAACCGCCCGTCACGGATCCACGTACCATCGCCCGTATCGTACCCTTTACCCAGATCGCTGCATAGACGTGGGTGATCCAGACGCTGATCGCGAGGATGGCGGCGATCGAGTGCACCAGAAGGGCCCATCGCTGCTGCTCGATCGTGGTGTAAGCCGCGAAATACTGATTCCATATGACGATACCGGACCCTATCAGCACGATGATCAGGGTCGACATGGACCAGAAGACCAGCTTCTGCCCGGCATTGTACTTGCCGACCTCAGGCAAGCGTTCGTCATGGGCAGCGAGCACGTCGCGCACGCGTGCAAGCCAGGTGCCGTCTTCCCGTTTCCAGAGGTTGAGCTTCCAGAAGCGCAAGAAAAGACCAAGGAAGCTGAAGAAAAGGACGACACCGATCCAGGGGTGAATGGTCCGCACCCATTGACCGCCGCCGAAGAGCGCAGACAGGAAGAAGAGCCGCGGGTGGAACAGGGATAGGCCGGAAAGCGCGAGCAGGACGAGGCTCGTGGCGGTGATCCAATGGTTGATCCGCGCGCCGCCGGTATAGCGATCGACCGTGACGGGTTTGCCGGGGTGAACGCTGTCGCCTTTCCCGACGTCATATCCACTATCCGTACTCATGAGGACCGATCTCCCGTGAGCCGCTGAGCCGCCTCCTCGTCTTCTTCGGAAACGCGGTTCGGGCCGTTGACCATGTAATGCAGGAAGCCGGTGACCGCCGCGACGCCCATGACGGCGAGGCCGGCATATTTCGTCACGCCCTTCCACGCCTCGACGATCGGGCTGATCGCCGGATTGTTGGGCAGACCGGCATAGATCTCCGGCTTGTCGGCATGGTGCAGCACATACATGACATGTGTGCCGCCAACGCCCGGCGGATCGTAAAGGCCCGCACTGTCAAAGCCGCGAGACTTCAGGTCGGCGACCCGCCCCTCCGCATGTTTCTTCATCTCCTCCTTGGTGCCGAAGACGATCGCCTGCGTCGGGCAGGCCTTGGCGCAGGCCGGTCCCTGACCGACGGCGATGCGATCAGAGCAGAGCGTGCATTTGTAGGCGGTGTGATCGACCTCGGAAATCCTGGGAATGTTGAACGGGCACCCTTTGACGCAATAACCGCAACCGATGCAGTTCTCGTGGACGAAATCGACGATGCCGTTCGAATATTGAACGATAGCCCCGGGTGCGGGGCACGCCTTGAGGCAGCCAGGGTCCTCGCAATGCATGCAGCCGTCCTTGCGGATCAGCCATTCCAGATTGTTCGTATCCGGATTCTCCCACTCGGTGAACCGCATCAGCGTGAACATGTCGGGGGTCAGGTCGTGTGGATTTTCGTAGATGCCCGTATTGCTCTCGAGTTGCGGATGAGTGTCGTTCCATTCGATGCAGGCCGATTGGCAGGCCTTGCAGCCGATGCACTTCGAGACGTCGATGAGTTTCGCCACCTCGGTCTGCCGCTGGGCCGGCGGCGTTACCGTAGACGCCGATCGCCGCATCAGGTCCCTTTCGCCGAACTTCGGCTCTTGAGGTACGGTGGTGGGGTTTAGGACGGGAGGGAACATGGCACAGCCTCCTACGCCACCGGCCCAGCAATGGGCTCGATATTGACCAGGAACGCCTTGTATTCTGGCGTCTCGATGTTGGCGTCGCCCACGAACGGCGTCAGCGAGTTCGGACCGAAGCCTTTTCTAGCCGCGCCGGTGAAGCCCCAGTGCAACGGTATGCCCACGACGTGGACCGGTTTGCCGTCGCAGATCAGCGGCTTTATCCGCTTGGTGACGACGGCCTTGGCCTGGATCGATCCGCGCTTGGACCAAACGCGCACCCAGCCACCCTTGGTGATGCCCTTCTCGGCCGCGAGTTCCTCGGATATCTCGACGAAGAATTCCGGCTGCAGCACAGCATTCGTCCGGCAATGCTTGGTCCAATAGTGGAAGTGCTCGGTCAGCCGGTAGGACGTCGCCGCATAGGGGAACTCCTTCGAGGCGGTTTCGGCGAATTGTTCGAAGTCGCCCTTGAATACCCTTGCTGCGGGATTGCCGCGCACCTTCGGCGCCACGAGGTTGTCGAGCGGCGATTCGAACGGCTCGTAATGCGCCGGGAACGGCCCGTCACGCATCAAGCCGCGCGTGAAGAGGCGCGAGACACCCTCGGGATTCATGATGAACGGTCCGACATCTGTGGGCTTGGCTGTCGGCGCGATATCGGGCACGTCATAACCCGCCCATTTTGCGCCGTCCCATTCGATCAGCTTGCGGCTCGGATCCCACGCCTTGCCGTTTACGTCCGCCGAGGCTCTGTTGTAGAGGATGCGGCGGTTGACCGGCCAGGAGAACGCCCACTTGGCATAGGCGCCGGTCTCGTCCGGGTCGGATGTGTCGCGCCGGGCCATGTTGTTGCCGTTCTCGTTGAAGCAGCCGGAATAGATCCAGCAACCACTCGAGGTCGAACCGTCGTCGCGCAGCGCCGCGAAGCCCGGTAGCAGCTTGCCGGCCTCAGCCAAGACCTTTGTCGGGTCGGCAGCATCGTAGACGGTGGCAAGCGCCTTGCCGTTGATCTCCTTGGCAAGCTCTTCGGCTGTCGGTTCCCCGGCATCCGCATAAGCCCAGTCGAGATTGATGATCGGATCAGGGAATGCTCCGCCTTCCTTGCGGTAGAGTTCCTTCAGCCGCACGTGGATCTGCGCCATGATCCAATTGTCGGTCCTTGCTTCACCGGGAGGCGTGCCGCCCGGCCAATGCCACTGCAGCCAGCGGCTGGAATTGGTGAGCGAACCTTCGTCTTCGGCAAAACAGGTGGAGGGAAGCTGGATCACCTCCGTCTGGATCTGCGAAGGATCGACATCGTTGAACTCGCCGTGGTTCTCCCAGAATCGTGCCGTCTCGGTGTCGAGCGGATCCATCGTGACGAGATATTTGAGTTTCGACAGCGCGTCCGTCACCTTCTTGCGGTTCGGCGCCGCAAGCAACGGGTTGAAGCCCTGACACAGGTAACCCGTCATCTTGCCCTGGGTCATGAGCTCGAGGGCGCGCAGGATGTCGTAGCCTGGCACGTCGAGCTTCGGCAGCCAGTCATAGGCGAACTGGTTTTCCGGTGTGGCGGCAGCACCCCACATCGCCTTCTGGAAGCTTACGAAGAACTTCCTGTAGTTCTGCCAGTAGCTCATCTGGTTGGGCCGCAGCGGCTTGAAGCCGCGTGTCGACATGTAGGTCTCGAGGTCGATCTCCTTTTCATTCGGCAGCGTCAGGTAGCCGGGGAGCAGATTCGACATCAGCCCGACATCGGTCAGGCCCTGAATGTTCGAATGGCCGCGCAGTGCATTCATGCCGCCGCCGCGAATGCCGATATTGCCGAGGATCAGCTGCAGCATCGCCATGGCGCGGATATTCTGCGAGCCCTTGGAATGCTGCGTCCAGCCGAGCGCATACATCGAGGTCATCGCCTTGGTCGGCGACGAGCATTCCGCGATCATTTCAGCGACCTTCAGGAACTTGTCCTTCGGCGTGCCGCAGATGCGCTCCACCATTTCGGGGGTATAGACGGCGACATGCTCCTTTAGCAGGTTCCAGACGCAGCGCGGATTGGTCAGCGTGTCGTCCACCGTCGCATAGCCGTCAGGCCCGATGACATAGTCCCAGGTCGACTTGTCGTAATCGCGCTTTGCCTCATTGTAGCCCGTGAACAGCCCGTCCTTGTAGGCGAAGCCGTCCTTGACGATGTAGCTGGCGTTGGTGAACGCCTTGACGTAGTCCCACTGCACCTTGTCGTTGCGAATGCAATGGTTGATCACGCCGAGCAGGAAGGCGATGTCCGTTCCCTGGCGGATCGGAGCATAGAGATCGGCGACCGACGCAGAGCGGGTGAAGCGCGGATCGACGACGATCAGCTTCGCACCGCGGTTGGCCTTCGCCTCGGTCACCCATTTGAAGCCGCATGGATGCGCTTCGGCGGCATTACCGCCCATGATGATCACGAGGTCGGTGTTCTTGATATCCGTCCAGGAGTTGGTCATTGCGCCGCGGCCGAATGTTGGAGCCAAACTGGCTACCGTAGGGCCGTGTCAGACACGCGCTTGGTTGTCGAAGACCAACATCCCGGCGCTGCGGACGACCTTGTAGGTCTCCCATGCCGTTTCGTTCGTTGTCGCCGAGGCCGCGAGGAAGCCGGTCGTTATCCACCGGTTCACCGTCACGCCATCCTTGTTCTTCTCCACGAAATTGGCGTCGCGGTCATCCTTCATCAGCCGCACGATCCGATCGAGCGCGTCATCCCAGTTGACCCGTTCGAACTTGTCCGACCCCGGTTTGCGGATCATCGGATATTTCAGCCGGGTGTCGGACTTGACGAAATCGAGCAGCGCCGCGCCCTTCGGACAGAGCGTGCCGCGGTTGGTCGGATGGTCGGTGTCACCCTCGATATGGATGATCTCCGCCTGCTCGCCCTTCGTCCGGTCGCCCTTCGAATACATGATGACGCCGCATGCGACGGAGCAATAGGGGCACGTGTTGCGGGTTTCGGTGGTGTTTACCAGCTTGAAGGTGCGGATCGCTTCGGCATGCGCTGCTTCGATGTCACCGAAGCCAAGGGCACCGAGCGCAGTGGCCGCAACCCCGGCACCGGCTGCGCCGAGAAATTGGCGCCGCGAGAGTTCCATGTTCATGCCATGATACCTCCCTGAAAACCGGCTTTGCCAACAGGGGCGCGCCGGAAGACCTCGGTACGCCTTCGCATACTCAGGCGTGACTCGGTCTTTGAAATTAAAATCTTAGCTGTCTGTATTCTATTGTCAATTTAATTGAACATGAATACCATGCTCCAGTTAAACGAACCCGAATTGACGCTCTGTTAGCGATCGACCATATTCAATTCATGAACTTGCTCGCCGCTCCCGAGTTTCGGGGCGCCGCACACCGGGCTGACATTACGCCGCCGCAGCCGGCGAGCGCTTCAAATTGTGTCCGTTCATATTCTGCAACATACGAACAGATGGGCCGGAATTCGATTACCGCATGTATCCGCTGGCGGAAGTCACCGCGGTACGGCCCGATTACAGCAATTGCAAAGTCTTACGGCGACTGTTCACATGTGATTGGACGCGCAGTGCTCTGGAGCCGGATGCGATTGAATGCGTGATCCGTTCTCGTGAGATTCGTGACGGACCGGGAGCGGGCTGGAGTTTCATCCTTGCGAAGCATGGGAGGCAATCATGGATACCTCGACTGCAACGACGCCCCTCCGGCTGACCGCACTTGCCCACGGCGGCGGCTGCGGCTGCAAGCTGGCACCCTCGGTTCTGCAGCAATTGCTTGCCGATCAACCCACCGGAGCCTTCACCCGCCTTCTCGTTGGCACGGAGACGGGCGACGACGCCGCCGTCTGGCAGCTCGACGACGAGACCTGCGTCGTCGCGACCACTGATTTCTTCATGCCGATGGTCGACGATCCCTTCGATTTCGGCCGGATCGCAGCGACCAACGCCATCTCCGACGTCTATGCCATGGGCGGCAAGCCCATTATGGCACTCGCCATTGTCGGCATGCCGATCGCCAAGATGCCGGCCGAAATGGTGCGGGAGATCTTGAAAGGCGGCGCCGTAATTTGCGCAGAGGCAGGCATTCCGGTGGCGGGTGGCCACTCGATCGATTCCCCCGAGCCCATCTATGGCCTGGCGGTGATCGGAACATGTTCGCCGGCCAGCATTCGGCGCAACAGCGGCGCCCGAACCGGCGACACGCTGATCCTGACAAAGGCACTCGGTGTCGGGATCTATTCAGCGGCCTTCAAGAAGGGGGCGCTGCCGTCGGATGCCTATGCGGAACTCATCGCATCGACGACGCGTCTCAACAGCATCGGCACCGAACTCGCTGGGGACCCCGACGTGCACGCAGTCACCGACGTCACCGGCTTCGGTGTGCTCGGCCACGCTTTGGAGATGGCACGCGGATCACAAAAGCTGTTGTCGCTGAAGGCGGGCAACTTTGCCCTCTTTTCCCGCTGCGCCGAGCTCGCAGAGCAAGGATTCGTGACCGGCGCATCCGATCGCAACTGGGCCAGTTATGCCACGGAGGTCTCTCTGCCCGATGCTCTCCCGATGTGGCAACGCCACATCTTGACCGATCCCCAGACCTCCGGCGGTCTTCTTGTGTCATGCAGCGCCCACCGAGCGCAGGATCTGCTTCATCACATAGTTGCGGCAGGCTATCCCGCCGCCAGGATTATTGGTGAGGTCGAGGACGGCGAGCCCGGAGTTCGCATCGTTGCCTGAGTGCCGGTCGATCTTCTGGAGTATTGGTTTGCTCCAGCAGCGGAATAAATCTGCCAGATCGAGTGGCGCTTGACGCGCACGGGTCGTCGCCGCCGTGCTCAGTGGACGGAATTTTGCGAAAAGGCGATCATTGATTTCTAAGAGCGAAATAGACGTCGGTGCCGTGGCCATGGTCGCTGTTGGCCATGGGTGGCGGACCGTAATCGGCCTCACGTTTCAGAGGCGCCCTTGCCATTCGGGTTTGGTGCCGGCGTGTCTCTCGTGTCGCGAGGCGGATGTGTCTGTTCGGACTTCGGCTCGGCGTTGTGCGGATCGCGATTGCGGTCCGGCCGTGGTTTCGGCTCGCCCTTCCTCGGCGGCACAGGAACTTTCTCTGACATAACGTTATGCTCGCGCCTTTCACTGCAAAAACGGACTGACGGAGCTAAAGGTTCCGAACCGGCAGTCTCATCGCTGAGTGTAATTGCCGCCTGGACCAGACGCCGTCTCAGACGAGCATGGCAGTGGAAGTAACCTCGTCACACCTTATCAGTTGGAGTATTCTACCCATTCTGGCGCCGGCCATGGCGCACCCCGTGGTGGTGAGGGTAGCGCTCGACGCAAGCTGATTGCATGGGGGGATACTGCAGTGGAGGGGCGCGAGGCGGATGAATCAAGCGTCAGTCTCAGACAACAGGTCGAACTGCTGAAGCGGGAGCTTGACGAGGCCCTCGAGCAACAGGCAGCGACGAGCGAAATATTGCGGGTCATTCCGACCTCAACCAGTTCCGCGCAGCCCGTCTTCGATGCTATAGCGAAAAGCGCAGCGAGGCTGTGCGCGGCAGAATTTTGTTTTGTGTTTCGGTTCGACGGCGAGCTGCTGCATCCGGCCGCGTATCACGGCATTTCACGCGAGGGCATCGAAGCCGTAGGTGCCAAGTTTCCGCAGCAACCAAACAGAGGCAATGTCACGGGCCGAGCATTTATCGGCGGTGTCGTCGAACAGATCCCCGACGTCTTTACCGACCCTGATTATAAGATGCTGCCGCTCGCGAAGATCGTGTCCTACCGCAGCGCCATTGGCGTGCCGCTCTTGTGGAAGGAACGTCCGATCGGAGCGATCGCCGTCACGCGGCGCGCGATCGGCCTCTTTCCCGAGCGGCAGGTTGAGCTGCTGCGAACCTTCGCCGATCAGGCGGTGATCGCGATCGAGAACGTCCGGCTCTTCAACGAGGCTAAGGCGCACAACCGAGAGCTCACCGAGGCGCTCGAACAGCAGACGGCAACGAGCGAAATCCTGCGCGTCATCTCGACCTCACCGACCGATACGCAGCCCGTGTTCGACACGATCGCCCAGCGCGCCGCCCAGCTGTGCGGCGCGCAATTCTGCCACGTGTTTCGCTACGATGGCGAACTGTTGCATTTCGTGGCCCATCACCAGCTGGAACCCGAGAGCGCGGTGCTTCCAGCCCCACCGGGTCGAGGCACTGCGGCCGGGCGTTCGATCCTCAGCCGATCGGTGGAACAGATACCGGACCGGCTCGCCGACCCGGAATACGTGATGCATCCCGCCATCAGGGCTCAAGCGTCGAACCACCGAAGCCTGCTGGCCGCACCGATCATGCGCGGCGGTGTTCCGATCGGCACCATTGTCGTGGCACGAACCGAACCAGGATTGTTTCCCGATCGGCAGATCGAACTCCTCAAGACCTTCGCCGACCAGGCCGGGATAGCGATCGAGAATGTTCGATTGTTTTCGGATCTGGAGGAACGGAATCTCGACCTCAAGGAGGCACTGCAGCAGCAGACTGCGACAGCCGATGTCCTCAAGGTCATCAGTCGGTCGACCTTCGATCTCCAGACGGTGCTGGATACGCTCGTCGAATCGGCGGTGCGGCTTTGCGAGGCCTATGATGCGGCCATTTTCCTAAAGGATGGAGACACTCTCTACTTGCGGGCACATCACGGGCCAATACCGATCGATTTCGTCGGCTGGCCAATATCACGGGGCTGGGTGACCGGACGGGCTGTGGTCGACAGAAAACCGGTTCATGTGCCTGACCTGACTGCCAATGCCGATGAGTTCCCAGAGGGGCAAAGCATGGCCGTGCGGATGGGGCATCGCACGATCTTGGCCGCGCCCTTGCTGCGGCAACAGGAGGCTGTCGGTGGTCTCGTCATACGACGAACTGAAGTCAAGCCATTTGCCGAAAAGCAGATCGACCTTCTCCAGACCTTTGCCGACCAGGCAGTCATAGCAATCGAGAACGTGCGACTGTTCGACGAGGTGAAGTCGCGGACCGCCGAACTGGCCGAGGCGCTGAAGCAGCAGACCGCGACGGCGGACGTACTGAAGGTCATCAGCCGCTCCGCATTCGACCTGCAATCGGTTCTGGATACCCTCGTAGCGTCCGCTGCCCATCTTTGCGAGGCGGACATGGCTACGATGACCCGGCCGATGGGTGACGCGCACTATCCTGTCGCCCGCTTCGGCTTCTCGCAGGAATTCGATCAGTATTTCCGAACGCTGCCGCTGGAGCCGGGGCGCGGCAGCGTAGTCGGGCGAACCCTGCTTGAGGTCCGGCCGGTTCAGATCGCCGACGTCCTCGACGATCCCGAGTACGCCATGCCGGAAGCGCAAAGACTTGGCGGGTTTCGTAGCGTACTTGGCGTGCCGCTCCTGCGCGAAGGTAGCCCGATCGGGGTGCTCGCGTTGGCCCGCTCGAAGACCGTGCGGCCCTTCACCGAGAAGCAGATCGAGTTGGCATCGACCTTCGCCGACCAGGCCGTGATTGCCATCGAGAACGTGCGTCTCTTCCAGGAAGTGCAGACGAGAACCGAGGAACTGTCGCGCTCCCTTGAGGAACTCAAAGCCACTCAGGACCGGTTGATCCAGACGGAGAAGCTCGCCTCGCTCGGACAACTGACCGCCGGAATTGCGCACGAAATCAAGAACCCGTTGAACTTCGTGAACAACTTCTCGGCGCTGTCGGTGGAGTTGCTCGAAGAGCTTCAGCAGGCACTCGACGGCACTGTAGCCGACGGCGCGCCGCGCGCCGAGATCGACACACTCGCCGAGACGATAAAGGGCAATCTTGAAAAGATCGTCCAGCACGGCAAGCGCGCCGATTCAATCGTCAAGAACATGCTCATGCATTCGCGTCAGGGAGCGGGCGAGCGCAGGCCGACCAATATCAACGCCATCGTCGAGGAGAGCCTGAATCTCGCCTATCATGGCGCTCGAGCCGAAAAGCAGGGGTTCACGATCACGCTGGAGAAATCACTCGATCCGGCGGCCGGGGAGGTCGACCTATACCCGCAGGAGATCACACGCGTACTTCTCAACCTCATCTCGAACGGCTTCTATGCGACGAGCAACCGCGCGGCATCTGTGCCCGGCGACGGTTATGAGCCGACGCTGGCGGCGGTGACCCGGGACCTCGGAGAAAGCGTTGAGATCACTATCCGTGATAACGGTGTCGGAATCCCACCAGGGGTGAGGGAGAAGATGTTCAATCCTTTTTTCACAACCAAGCCTGCTGGCGAGGGGACGGGCCTCGGCCTGTCGCTCAGCCACGACATCATCGTCAAGCAGCATGCAGGTTCCATCGAGGTGGACACGGAACCTGGTCGTTACACCGAGTTTCGCATTCGACTGCCGCGGAACACCCCGGCGAAGACCACGCCGGAGGGCAGAACATGAGCCTCCTCATCCTGGTGGTCGATGACGAGCCTGACGTCGAGTTGCTTTTCAGACAGCAGTTCCGCCACGATCTGCGCGCCGGCCGCTTTGTCATGGAGTTCGCGCGATCAGCGTCATCCGCCCTCGAAAGGATCGCCGATGCAGGTGACGTCACGCTCATTCTCATCCTGTCCGACGTTAACATGCCAGGCATGAGCGGGCTCGAATTGCTGCCGAAGGCGAAGAGCGTACGGCCTGACGTGCCGGTGATCATGATCACTGCCTATGGCGATCCGGACACGAAGCGAAGAGCCATGGAAAGTGGCGCAGAAGCGTTGCTGACCAAGCCAATCGACTTCAGCGCGTTGAGAGAAGAAATCGACAGTCGAGTTGGGCGCGCCGCATGAACACGAACATACTCGTTGTGGACGACGAGCCGGACCTGGAGATGCTTCTTCTCCAGAAATTCCGGAAGCAGGTCCGTGACGGATCATTGCGTTTCCTGTTCGCCCGCGACGGAGTTGACGCCTTGGCCGTGCTTGCCGCCAACCGCGACGTGGATATTGTGCTGAGCGACATCAACATGCCGCGTATGGACGGCCTGTCGCTGCTGGCGAAGCTTCAGCAGATGGACGAGGACCTATCCACGATAATCGTCTCCGCCTACAGCGATATGGCCAACATCCGCATCGCGATGAACCGCGGCGCCTATGATTTCGTAACGAAGCCGATCGATTTTCCCGATCTGGAGGCAACGATCGTCAAGACGATCCACCATGTGGAGACGTTGCGCGAGGCGCAACGCAGGCAGTCGGCGGCGGAGCAGGCACGCGCATCGCTTTCCCGTTACTTTTCGCCAAACCTTGCCGAACGCCTGGCCAGCGGCGCCGACGCTCTCGATCTTGGTGGAAAACGCCGAAATGTTGCGTCGCTCTTTACCGATCTGACCGGGTTCACCACACTGGCGGAAACGATCGAGCCGAACGTGCTCGGGCAACTCCTCAATGATTACATCGTCGGCATGACCGACATCGTGTTTTCCCACGACGGTACTGTCGCCAAGGTCATTGGCGACGCGCTGCACGTCCTTTTCGGTGCGCCGGTCGATCAGTCGGATCATGCCAGTCGCGCGATCGCCTGTTCATTCGCACTTGACGCCTTCGCACAGTCTTTTCGTGAACACTGGTGCAGAAAAGGAATAGCCCTTGGACACACCCGGATTGGTGCACATGCCGGCACGGCCGTAGTCGGCAACTTCGGCGGAGGAAAGTTCTTCGACTATAGTGCCTATGGCGACACCATCAATGTTGCCGCGCGCCTGGAAGCGGCCAACAAGTCGCTCGGCACGCGTATTTGCGTGAGTGGCAGCCTCGCGGCGAACATGCAGGGGTTTTGCGGTCGCCCTGTTGGCGACCTCCTGCTTAGAGGTAGGGTGGAGCCGATCCGCGCGTTCGAGCCGCTTGAGGCCGAAATCTATGCCAGTGGCGCAACCCGGGCGTACATGGCTGCCTTCGAAGAGCTGGAGGCCGGCGATCCTCATGCCGTGGCTTCATTCGCTGCACTGGTCGGTCGCAATCCGGAGGACCCGCTCGCTGGCTTTCACCTGAAGCGGCTCATGAACGGCGAATTCAGCGCAACCATCAACCTCAAGAATTTCCACTGATCGGCTAGTCTTTCAGGACCAGCCCATCGTCCAAACCTTCATTCCTCCCCGAACGCCCGGTTGCAATCCCGCGGGAGTTGGCTGGTATCCAGGCCGGCAGTTCCCGCCAGGCGTGTTCGAACTTCGAGCTTGCAGACTGCCAGGGAGGCATGGCCTTCGTCGCAGTGACGCGGGCCAAAACCGGGCCACCTGCCCTTTCAACAGTTACGATTACGCTCCGGTGCCTGTCGTCTTCTGCAATCCCGTCCGCAACCGATCTCCCGCGCGCCACCGCCTGGCTATCGCTGGCATGAAACGTTCCGGTGCGGTCGCGATTGAACGTCCCAAGAAGATGAATGTGAAAGAGATATCGGCGCATCTTCGTACTCGAACACCGGCATGGCTTTTTTACTTCTTAGCAGTTTCTAAAGAAATTTGCGCGTGACAGTTGCGTGACATCCCTCGCCGCCTGGTTGCTTTGCCGGGGCGCGACCGTTCGTTCCTGATGCCAGCCCAGCTCCAACGGCTCGGGCGGGCGCCCCAAACCGCAGGCCAATTTCAACGCACCCTTCACGCGATGAACGGCGCGGCGCATGGTCTGGAAGTCGCTCCCAAAGGCGGAGGCATCGTTGGCCGCTTTGGGCCTCGCTCCGGGCGGAAAGGCGGGTGGCGTCACTTCCAAGAGCAGACGTTCCCCCGAGGCGAGTTTCTCGACCCGCGCTACTCGCCTTTGCCGGAAAGCAATTCGTCGAGTTGCTCCAGCTGTTCCGGCAATGCGGCCGCCGAGCCCTGTAGTGCTTCCTCAAGCGCCTCCTTGGACGGATAGACTTCGTGGAAAGTCAGCAGCGTCTTCCCGCCATGGTCCTCGAAAATCACGGTCGTAACCGCGCCCTCTTCGCCCTCGTCGTTGGTCCAGACGATGCGCTCGTTCGGCACCACCTCGAGATACTTGCCATAGAAGGCCATGGTGTCCGAACCGCCGGCGCCGAATTCCAGCCGATATTTGCCGCCGGTACGGACGTCCATATCGCACGATACGAGCGAAACGCCGGATATCGATTTTGGCACCCACCAGCGCTGGAACAGCTCGGGCTGGCTCCACGCCCTGTAAAGCGTGCTCGGCGGCGCATTGAATGTCCGCGTTACGACGAGTTCGCGATTCCCTTTGCGCTCGACTGACGTGCGGTTCTGCGCGCCACCTGGACTGTTAGCCTGCTGATGCATCTCCCGTCCGACCTTCTGCGTGACGACGAGCCCCGCCCGCTCGTTAGAACCTGGACGTGCTTCTTCATACCGGTCAGCGTCATCTGGGAACTTATCCGCGAGACTGGTGATCGACGCGTCCCCTCGCGCAAAGGCGCGACAAGGAATTGAGGCGCTTCCACTTGATACATTATGGATCTTCTTGGCCCAGAACGCGAACATCCTCGCAACAATCCGTGCACGGGGCTCAGGAAGAATGGCCCCTTCAATCTTCCAAGACATTTGGTTGGCTTTGCACAAGCGATCAAACTCCCGGCCGAGAGCGAACCTCGCACGTGCTTCAGAACCAATCAGCGTTCGGGCAATCCTGCTTTCCGCAAGCCCTCGGCCATTTGATGTTGCCACTGGGGTATGTTTTGAAACCAGGGTAGCGCTCGATACCGGTCGATTGTAAAGCCTGGCTCGGCCGCCAACAGCTTTTGCGCGGCCCATCGGGCGGTCTCAAGGTCTCCACTCATCGCCGACCAGGCGGCGAGATGGCGGTAGGACCAGGTCACGTCAGGATAGGTGTTGATGACCTCATGGGCGATCGCGATGGCCTGTGAAAGAGAACCTTCCATGGCCAGAGAAAAGGCCATCCCCAATCTCATGTTGAATACGAACGGATCCCTCGGACTCAGAGCCATCCCACGCTGGAAATGTTCCCTCGCTTGCGTGGCTTCGTCCTTGTAAATGGCGAGCCAGCCGAGGCGCGCCCATGCCCAGGCATTGTTTGGATCAAGCGCAAGGGCCTTCTCGATGAAGGTGGTGGCGCGCTTCTGGTCGCCGCAGATGCTCGTTGCCGCGCCGGCGGCAGTCAGGGCGGTTGGATCATCGCTGATCGAGCCTACGGCTTCAACCGCCGCGCGCGCCTTTTCCAGCTCACGTTCCGGCTGTTCGGTCCACAGGTAGGAGGCGTTCGAGGCATAGCACCACGCCAGGAGTGCATGGGCGCGGCCATAGCCCGGATCGACGGCAATTGCTTGCTGAAGCAATTCGATCGCCTGGTTGTTGGTATCCTTGCGGCGGCCCCAGAGGTTCGGGAAGGCCCGCATAACGAGATCATAGGCCCTGAGACTGGTCGGCGGCTTGCGCCTGGCCAGTGCGATCTCGGCATCGCGGATGGCTGGGTGAATGGCGCCTGCCACCTGAGCCGCGATCCGATCCTGGAACTCGAAAATATCTTCGATTGGGCCTTCGTAACGATCGGCCCAGAACTGGGCCCCTGTCTCGGCATCGATCAACTGCACCGAAATGCGCAATCGGTCGCCGTCTCGGCGAACGGTACCCTCGACCACATAATTGACACCGAGCTCCCTGCCGACTTCACGCACATCGACAAAGCGTCCCTTGTAAGTGAAGGCGGACTGGCGCGCGATGACAAAGAAGTCCCGAACACGGGAGAGCGCAGCGGTAATCTCTTCCACTACGCCGTCCACGAAGTATTCGTCACCCTGACCGCTGAGGTTGTCGAAGGGCATGACGGCGATCGACGGCTGGTCCTTGTCACGGCGGACGGCAAATGATGGCGCGGACGCGATGCCGCCTTCGACAGGCGTCGCTTGCTGCCATTCGACCCGAAAGACGAAAATTGGCCGCGGGATGTTCTTCAAGCTGCGCTCGCCGAGGCTGGTCAGCGTAAACGGCACCTTGCCGTCGAGATGTTCACGCACAGATCCCGAAATGCAGATGCCTGACGGAGCGGCCATTTCCTGCAGGCGAGCCGCAATATTGACGCCGTCTCCGAGCAGATCGTCTCGCGACACAATGACATCACCGAGATTGACGCCGATGCGGAATTCCAAGCGCCGTTCGGGGTCTTCTGACACGCCAAGAAGACCGCGCTGGATTTCGACGGAGCACCGGACGGCCTGAACAGCGCTTGAGAACTCGGCAACAAAGCCGTCACCGGCGCTACCGAAGATACGGCCGCCATGCTCGCGTACCCATTCGGCGATCCGATTGCGGCACAGATCGAGTGCGCGAACCGTACCCTCCTCGTCCAGCGCGGCAAGGCGGCTGTAGCCAACAACATCGGCTGAAAGGATGGCTGCAAGCTTTCGATCCACGGCTGTGACCGCTCCTGCGGCGCCACGATATCGTGGGGCTTAATATGCGCGCAGTTTCCCACATTCGCGGATGTTTGTCGCCAGCAAGATCGGATGAAAGATCTCAGCAGCCATGCTGCATGACAGTCTCCACCCGCTCGAGACAATCGCAGCTTGTCCACGCACCCTGCGGCAAGCCGACTGCGAAATCCCTCGCCTTGAACGCCCTTGAAAGGGATCGAACCTTTGGCAACCTACAGCCGTCATGAAGCTCCCCGAATTGGCGATCGGTAGAGCTTTTGCGATCAGGGTCTGCCAAAGACCGGAACACGACTACACCCATCTCTTCGTCTGACGGCGACCGCCTCTCTCGTCTCCGAGCTTAAGGAACGAATCCGATCAGCGCGCTTGCACCGCTTCAGCGCGGGGCAACCGCGCCCGCATAGAATCCGCCGTCACCGCCGTAGTAATCCTCTCTGACACTGCTCGCACCGCCGGCGGTCTGGGCGCATCCGGCGAGCGCGGAGAGTACGAGCAACAATGTGACTATACGCATTGAGTTTGATCCCTTCTTGGTTGCCGCACACATAGTCATCGGCAAAGGCTCGGACAACCAGGCGACAGCTCGATTTTCAACCAAACCCTGTATTCGAACGAGTACGTTACTGAAACGAAGACGCACGGCCGGGACGATCGCGCCACCCTCATCATCTGGCTTCTCGCGGGATGGGTCGTGATCATCCGCACAGCCGAAGGATTAGCCTCTCGGTCAATGTGACCCGTCGCGCGATCGATACCTTATGTGATCTTTCGCCATCGCAAGGGCGTCAGCGGACGTCGGCAAACCCGTAGGCGGGATGCATGCGAGCGCTGCCGGCCGATAGCCATTTGCCCTCAGCCCGGCACGCGCCGTTCGGTTGCGGCGTCGAAAAGATGAATGCTGCCGGAGGCGAAGTTCAGCCCGACCCTGTCGCCGGCTCTTGCCCCCGAGCGGCCATTGAAGACCACCGAAAGCTCGGGCGTCGTTGCCATCGTCAAAAAGCAGGTCGCCCCGGTCGATTCGACCAGCGCCACTGGCGCCGAGAGAGCGCCCTGATCCGGCGCAGCAAGCTCGATATGCTCTGGACGCAAGCCGATACTCAGGGCCTGCCCGGGCCGCACCGCCCGGTTGATGGCGATTGTTTGTTTGACGCCGAGATCCAAGATGATCGATTGCCCATCCTGGCCGCCGATCGCAGGCAAAAAATTCATGGCCGGAGATCCGATGAACCCGGCCACGAACTTGTTCGCCGGCCGATCATAAAGCTCAAGCGGGCTGCCCTGCTGCTCGATAATTCCATCGCGCAAGATGACGACATGGTCCGCCATCGTCATCGCTTCCACCTGGTCGTGAGTGACATAAACCGACGTGGCGCCCAGCCGGTCGTGCAGCGCGCGGATTTCCTTGCGCATGTGAACGCGAAGTGCGGCATCGAGATTGGAGAGCGGCTCGTCGAAGAGGAATGCCTTGGGATGACGAATAATCGCCCGGCTCATCGCCACGCGCTGACGCTGCCCGCCGGAAAGTTCACGCGGATAGCGCCCGAGCAGGTGCGTAAGCCCTGTCACGGCGGCGACTTCATTTGCTGCCTTCTTGCGTTCGGCCTTGGCAACGCCCTTGATGCGCAGGCTGTAGGTCAGGTTTTCCTCGACCGTCATATGCGGATAAAGCGCGTATGACTGGAAAACCATCGCCACATCTCGCTTGCGCGGTGGCACGGCATTCATAACCTCGCCGGCGATTTTCAGGGTACCGGACGATATGCTCTCCAATCCGGCCAGCGACCGCAGAAGTGTCGACTTGCCGCACCCGGACGGACCGACTAGCGCGGTGAAACTGCCTTTGCGGATCGAAAGCTCGATATCCTTCAGCGCGTGATAGGCGCCATAGTACTTGTTGACGTTGGTCAGTTCGATCTGGGCGGTCATTTGAGCGCTCCCGAGGTAAGGCCAGAGACGATGCGGCGTTGCAGGAGGACGAAGATGGCGAGGATCGGCGTCACGTAGATCGCCGCATAGGCCATGATGTTGTTCCATTCGTTGGTGTTCGGCCCCATGAAGGAGTTCAAACCGACGCTGGCCGGTTGAAGCTCGACAGCTTGGATCATCGATTTCGAATAGACGAACTCTCCGAAGGCCTGCATGAAGATCAGGATGACGCTGACGAGGATGCCGTTTCGTGCCAGCGGCAGGACGATGTTGAAGAAGGCGCCGACCCTGGAGTTGCCGTCCACGAGTGCTGCTTCCTCCAATTCCTGAGGAACACTCATGAAGGTCGCGCGGACCAGAACGACGAAGAAGGGCATGCTTTTCGCCGCAATCGCAAGGATGACCGCAAGCCGCGGATAATTGAGCAGTCCAACTTGCGAAAAGCCCACGAAGATCGGCGTCACCATCAGCGATGCCGGGAGCACCTGCAACATGAGGATCAGGAAAAGCCCGATATCGACCCAGATGTTGCGGTAGCGCGCCAGCACGTAGGCGCAGCCGACACCGAGCACCGCGATGACACTGACCGCCCCGCAGGCAATCACTAGCGAATTCCAGATATACCGGCCCATATTCCGGCCTTGCCAGACGTTGCCGAAGATCTGCCACTGGGGATCGGTCGGCCAGAAGGTCGGCGGCGTGGCAAACATCTCCGACCCCGATTTGATCGTGGTGATGTACATCCAGTAGAGCGGGAACAGATAGATGCCGGCGAGAATGATGGCGGCTGCGAAAAGCAGACGATCACGGGTTACGTTACTCATCCGCGCACCTCATGCCGTGTTGAGCGTACATAGACGACCGAGGCAATCATCACGAAGACGATCATGATCACCGAGATCGTCGCGCCCTTGGCAAAATCGTACTGCCGAAACGACAAATCCCAGGCCCAGTATTGCGTGACGTTCGACGCATTGTTCGGCCCTCCCGAGGTGATGGCTGCGAACAGATCGAATTGCTGTAGCGTGAAGATAAGCCCGAGCGCGATGATGGCACCTATCGATGCGCGCATCATTGGCAGCGTGATCGTCCAGAAGCGTTGCCAAACATTGGCGCCGTCCAACTCGGATGCCTCATAGAGATCGCGGGGGATGGCTGACAGTCCCACGGACAGCAGGATCATGTTGAAGGATGTGCCAAGCCAAATGTTGGCAATGATGACCGCCCAGAGCGAAAAATCGGGGTCGGAGCGCCAGAAGATGTTGCCTCCGATGAGACCTGTTTCGCGCAGGATAAAGTTGAGGACGCCGAAGTCCCCTGAAAGAATCCAGTTCCAGATCGCGCCGACCACAAGGCCGGGCATCACCCAAGACACCAGGAACAAGCCCCGTAGCCACGAAGCACCTGGAAAATTTGTCCAGAAGAACAACGCCAGGCCGAAACCAACGAGGAACTGACCGGCAATCGAAGCAATGACGAAGGTCGCGGTATTGGCGAGGATCGGCCACGTTTCCGGCTGAGCGAACAGATCGCGGTAATTCTTGAGGCCGACGAAGGGGCGCCAGAAGCTGCCGAGGCTGAACATGTCGACCTCCTGGAAGCTCATGACGATATTGTAGAGCAGCGGCAGACCGGACAGCGTAAGCAGGAACGCGAGCGGCAGGCTGACAAGGCCGATATCGAAGCCGCGGCCGTCGATCATGCTGGATAGAAAGCGTTTCATGATGTCCCCCGCTGCCGAGCCAGCAGCCGACTTGGGTCGCAAATTGCGCGACCTGTCACGACCAGGTGGTGCCGGCACGGCCAGCACCGATTGCGGTTTTTCGCTCCAGCGCCTGGGCGCGACCGAGCGTCCTTGCGCTTTCGGGAATACCCGGAAGCGCAAGCCGTCTTTCCGACTTTAGCCAAGCACCGCCTTTATCTTTTCAGCCGCCTGGTCGAGTGCTTCCTTCGAGGTCATCTGTCCGGTCAGGGCCGCCTGGATTGCATCCTGGATTGCCTTCGAGATCTTCGGCCATTCCGGATGGGGACCGCGCGGCTTTGCAAACTTGAGCTGCTCGATGAAGACCTTGAGAGCCGCGTCCTTCAGCGGCACCCCGGTCTCGGGGATAGCGATGTCGGAACGGGCGGGAAGCTGCCCGAAGTCCTTGAACATGCGGTCGTCCTGGGAGGCGAAATACTCAAGTACCTTGAACGCTTCGGCGGGATGCTGCGTGTTCGAGAAAATCGCCCAGTTGAAATCGCCCATGGCCGACGAACGCTCCGCACCGACCTCGGGCACCGGCAGCAGCGCGACGCCCCAGTCGAACTTCGCTTCGTTCACCATCCGGTCGAGCTCCCATGGACCGGAGATAGCCATGGCGGCGTTGCCGGAATTAAAGGTGCCGGTCGAGTCCCACTGGCCGCGGGTCAACGTATCCGGCGAGGCCAGTTTTTCGGTTATGATCGTCTTCCAGATGTCGAGCGCCTTGACGGCGCCATCCGAATTGATGTGCTCGTAACCACCGCCGGCCATCTGCGCCCATGGCAGGAACTGGAATGTCCCCTCCTCGTTCGCCTTGGCCGAGAACGCGAGCCCGTAGACGTTGGCGGCGGGGTCCGTCAGCTTGCGGGCCGCATCGACCAGCTCATCCCAGGTCTGCGGAGGCTTGTCGGGATCGAGGCCCTTCGCCTTGAACATGTCCTTGTTGTAGTAAAGCGCGATCGTATTGGTGGCCTTAGGCAGGCCGTAGTTCTTGCCGTCCCACATGGTGGAGGCGAGAGGTCCAGGAAAATAGTTCGCCGTTTTCACCACGGTCGACTTGGCGATCATGTCGGTGAGATCGAGGAATGCGCCGCGTGACGAAAACAGCGCATGTTCCGGGTTGTCGATGGCGATGATGTCGGGGGCCTGACCCGTCGAATAGGCGCGCATCGCCTCGCTGACGACATCGTCGAACTGGATCTGGCGATACTCGACCTTGATGCCGGTACTCAGCTTGTTGAAGTCCGCTATCAGGTTCGGTGCGGGCTGGATATCGCGATCGAGCGACCAGACGCTGATCGTGACATCGTCCGCCTTGGCAGAGAGACCGAACAAAGAGACACCTGCAAGGGCGAGAGCGCCCAGGATTGCGGATCCGCGGATAGCCATTTTCTCCTCCTTTGGTTATCCCAATGCCGGCATCCTCCATGCCGGCCGGCATGCACGTCTCAGACCGGGTCGACGACGAACTCGCCGCCCCGGCACGTCTTGAGGTAATTCAGTCCATGGACCTGGCCGGTCATCTCCAGATCGTCGCGATAAACCGGATCATGCCAGCCTTCGATATCGATCGAGCCGGACCAGCCGGCCAGTCGAAGCTCGGAAATCACGTCGGTCCAGTTGGTGTCGCCAAAGCCGGGCGTACGCATGAAGACGAACTTTTCCTTGCCGAAAATTCCGTGTTCGCGGATGACGTCCCAGCGGATGGTCGCGTCCTTGCCGTGCACGTGGAAGATCTTCTTCGCCCATTTGCGGATCTGCGGCAGCGGATCGATCAGGTAGACCATCTGATGGCACGGCTCCCATTCGAGGCCGATGTGATCGTCCGGCGTCTCGTTGAAGATGAGTTCCCAGGCGTCCGGATTGTGCGCGATGTTCCAGTCGCCGGTATGCCAGTTGCCGTCCATGGCGCAATTTTCGAAGGCGATCCTCACGCCTCTGTCGGCTGCGCGCCTTGACAGCTCGGACCAGATCTCGCGGTAGCGCGGCAGACTGTCGGTCAAAGGCTTGCCGCGAAGGCGGCCGGTGAAACCGGCAACGCATGTGGCACCGAAGTGATGGGCATTGTCGATGCAATCCCGCCAGCCTTTCAGGGTCTCCTCGTCGATCTCCGTCGTCTCCAGCGGATTGCCGAACATGCCGAGCGTGGAGATGGTGATGTCGCGATCGCCGATCGCCTCGATGCACCGCTTACCAAGTTCGGCGAGATCCTGCCCATTGGTCGTCTGCCAGAAGAAGGGTTCGAAACTCTCGAAGCCCATGTCGGCGATCTGGCTGATGCGCTTGTCTGCGCCGCCCTTGGTGGCCGAAATCATCGTGCCGATGCGAATGGAGTTTCTGGTTTTTTTCAAAATTGGCTCCCTAGACTGCAATGGTGACGCGTTTGCCATCCCGCGCGCTGTCGATCGCGCCGAAGACCATGGCAAGGCTTTTGATGTTGTCGCTGCCATCCGTTTCCGGCACGGTTCCGGCGTCGACGGCTTGGACGAAACGCTCGATGACGCTCGCGTGCCCGTGCGTATCGGCACGGTCTTCGGCCTCGGGCACTGCGATCGGCTCGACGGCACGCAGGAAACCCTCGCTGCCTGTGACCACATTGGCCTCGAAGCGCTCACCGCCATCCCAGAGCAAAGTTCCCTTGGAGCCGACAATTCGCCACGCGCTTTCCCAACTGGTGTTGGCGCCCTCGGCGCACCAGGAACCGCGATAGCTGAAGGCGACATTATCGGAAAATTCGAAGATCGCATTGGCGGCCGCGCCGTGGCGATACCAGGAGCCCTCAGGATTGTATTCGTGGCAATAGACAGCGAGAGGCTCCTTGCCGGACATGAAGCGGGCCGCATCGAAGGTGTGGATCGCCATGTCGAGCAAAAGGACATTGTCCATCTGTTCGCGAAAGCCCCCGAAATGCGGACCGAGGAAGAAATCGCAATGCAGCGCCGTCAGCTCGCCGAGGCTGCCGGACTGGATGAGGCGGCGTATGCGGCGGACGCCGTCGATGAAACGTCGGTTTTGCACGATCGCATGGATACGCGAGGCTTCGCTCGCAAGTCGGCGCAACTCGCGCGCCTCTTCGAGCGTGGCGGCCATCGGCTTCTCGCTCAGCACATGGCAACCATGGGCGAGACCGACGGCCACCACCGCGCGCCGTGCCGCCGGAACGACGATGTCGAAGAGCAAATCAGCCCGGCTTTCGCGGAGAACCTCTGGTAGGTCCGTACCGATCAGGATGTCGCCAAGGTGGAACTCGGCAGCGAGCGCTTCAGCGGTCGCCCGATTGAGATCGACAAGGCCGACAATCTCCACCTTCTCTCGAAGAGAGTTGCTCTCCGTCAGCGCCCTCAGCCAACCTTTGGCCATAGCTCCGCACCCGCACAAAACGGCCCTGTGTCTCACGTGATTTCCTCCAAGAAACGGAAGCGGCAACTCCTCAATTGGCTTCCGTAAACGTTTACGATACTATGCGGCAACGGGTTTTTATGTCAAGAGGTGAGAAAATGGCCGATCGTGAGGCTCAGGAGGAACGCGGAAAAATGAAGGGGATTCGCGAGCTTGCCGAACACCTCGATATTTCGATCGGCACGGTGTCCCGTGCGCTGAACGGCAAGCCCGACGTCAACGAAGAAACCAGAAAAAGGGTGCTGGAAGCAGCGGAATCCCTTGGCTACGTCGCCAACCAATCGGGTCGCGCCCTCCGGAAGGGAGCAACTGGCGTCATCGGCTTCATGATGCAGACCGGCACTGAAATCACCGGCCAGGGCGATACCTTCTTCATGAGCGTCTTCGACGGCGTTCAGACCGTTTTTGCGCGTCACAAGCTCGATCTGGTCGCCCTGCTCTGCTCCTCTGAGGAGGATCCGAACGACTATTTGAAGCGCGTCGTTGCCCGCGGTTTTGCTGATGGCATCATCCTCTCGGCGACCCGGCGGCACGATGCCCGTTTCGAACTGCTGGCCAAGCGCAAGATCCCGTTCATCACCCTCGGACGAAGCCTGACCGATGTCGGTCAGCCGTGGCTCGACCTGGATTTCGAGGGCATGGCGGAGGCTTCCATCGACCGGCTCGTCGCCCGGGGTCACACGAACATTGCCATCACACGACCGCATGACGACATGAACCTCGGCTATGTGTTCGAGGATCAGTGCCGGGCAACCCTTGCCCGCCACGGGCTTCGCCTCGACGAGCGTCACGTCTTTCGTTCGACTCCGAACGAGGCCGGAGGCTACCAGATCGCCCGTGAACTGAGCGCGCTTCAGAACCGTCCGACGGCGATTGTGCTGATCAACGAAGCAATTGCCGTCGGCCTTTATCGCGGGCTGGTGGAAGCAGGAGTAAAGCCTGGACGAGATCTTGCGATCATCGGCCGCCAAAGTCCGCAATCAGAGTTCCTGTCGCCCCGCCTAACATCATTCAGCCTGTCGCTACGTGACCTCGGCATTGCACTTGCCGAAACCCTGCTTGGCACGATGCCGGCTTTCGCGCATGTCTACCCGGCGAAACCCGCGCAACTGCTCTGGCCCATGGCGCTCGTCCCGGGCGAAAGCGATTAAGCAACAGATATGTCCCATCAGCAGAAACGGACTCTATGCAGCTGTGCATCCTCGCCTTGAACGAGTACGAACCGCGTCCCACCACCTTCACCGGATGGGGTATCCGGAGGTCGGCGTGTCAACGCACACTCGTCATCCCCTGAAATGGGTATAGCTCCTCACAGGACCAAAAGGTGGAAACTCAGTTTCCCTGGGAACGGCCGGTTCTAACTGGTCTGCCTAACATTGGTGTCATTCAAATTGGTCATGGATACGTCAGATGTCTAACTCAATCTGCGATACATTTCCCGGGATATGCGAAAAAAGCCGCCTCAGAGGTCCACGACCGACTCGGCTCTTGCGCGCCGCAAACGACAACCTTCTTCGTGGCAACTGGTCCTCGTTCGATACGTCCATTCCCACGCTCTCTCCTGGTGGCGACGGCAGCCCTGCCATCCGATTTGGATCCGCGATCTCCATCCTGGGGTTGGTTGTTGTCACCGCGCATGCCGAGGTTGGAGCCGCGGCAGAAGTCCTCTTCGGGGCGCTTGGTGAACTCTTGACGAGAGTGCCAACGATTCTCTGGTGACTTCGGCCCATGCCGGCAAGGCGGACACGGGCCGGCAGAGGCAGTCACGGCCTGCAAAAGCACGCCCGCGGAGCTTCGGCGAGCCGATCTCACACCCTAAGGCTTACGCCCGATACGTTCAGCCAAAAGGTCGTAGTTGCGTTGCAGATTCCGATTTGCCCTGACGGTTGAAACATCGACCAGTTCAGCAGGCAAATGGCCCGCCAGATGGAGAACTTTCCGTAAGGGCGGCCGAAGACATGGGATGCGGACCGATCTCCTTCCGTGTGGTGAGCGCGCAGTTCTCCACGCCGTCGGCGTGGTTTAGAATCCGCTTGGCGGCACGAACAGGCAGACGGTGCGCCCGCTCTTGGAGCCGTTCACTGAACACCAATGGTACTCGCCATCGGGCAAATGCCGGATTCCTGTGTCCTTGTAGGGAATCGTCTCGCCGGTCGCTTTTACGATGAAGCCTTCCGGTTCGAAGGCTGCGAGACGGAACCACGTTCGACGTAAAATGATCCATCGTTTCTGAGTGCCCCCATCAAGCTCCATCGCGAGCTCACCCGAGTGATGCGCTTCAAATAAGGTCTTTACGGCAACCCGACCACTACTGGCTTGGCAATGCCGCAGAAGTGCTCATAGCTTGCCTATAGAGCGGGGCTATGGGTATTTAGCAGGGATGGCTTCGGACATTATCGAGGCGTGACGCAACGCTGGGAAAGTCGTCACGCGCAATCCGCAGCCCGCGTGCTGGTAAAACTGATGGGCAAGCTCGCAGGATGCCCGGCGACCTCCACACCCCCGGGCTTCAAGTAGCTTTCCGAAAAGTGTATACCCACGAGCAGGTTGCGGACCGTTTCGCGACGATCCGGCCTCGTCCGTGCAGGCGAGCGAGCCCCCCCTGCCCCGATCGTCAGAACCTCGATCGAGGAAAATCTTCATCGCACCGATTTGTTCGCGCTCGACCACGACAAGGCAAGCCGCCCACCTAGCTCGGGTCGCACGCCAGTCCCAAGCCGCCGGCTGTCCCGGTCGAGGGTTTCGCCGAGCCACTCGACGTCCATTTTGGAGGGATAAACGAGAGTGAACCGATGTGCCTGTAGCGGGGCGATTTCAAGTGCCGAAAGCTCGCCATTCGCCGGGTTGACGCCGGCGAAATACATCAGACGCAGATCGCTCCGAAACTCCTCGTGCCCGGCAATCCCTTCATAGTCATTGAGGAAGTCCCCGCAGCCATAAAGGATGAGGCGGTTGCGGTAAACCTCGATCGCTTTGGCGTGGTGCGATGAGTGTCCGTGCACGATCGATACGCCGGCATCGTCTATAAGCGCATGCGCAAATTGCCGCTGAGCGGCGGGTATGTCATCCCCCCAATTGGGGCCCCAATGAATCGATAGGACGACCACATCCCGTGGCCGCTTCATCCTGACGATATGATCGGCAACGCGACGGGCACTGGTCGGAGTAAGATCCGGCAGAAAACCCACGCCTGCCCTGTTGCTTGCTGCGGCCCAGCTTCGTGGTGTCCCGGCCGTCGGAGTCGCAAGCGCAAACACGAGCACGCGTCCTTTGTTACCCCTCTCAAGGACGGCCGGCGCGCTCGCTTCGGCCAGGTCATGCCCGGCACCGGCGGTCTTGATTTGCAGGTGGACCAAGGCCGCCAAAGTGTCGAGTAAGCCAACGGGTCCCCAATCGAGAACGTGGTTATTGGCAAGGACACAGCAGTCCACGCCGGCAGCGACAAGACAGGATGCGTTTTCGGGGCTCATCCGATAGTTGATGCCCTTCGGGACGTAATCGTTGCTGCGGGTTACGGCCGTTTCGAGATTGATGATGCGGACATCAGGGCGCACACGCTCGAGCTCATCCAATGCCACGCCCCAGATATAGGTTGGTCCCGCCGATCGCGGAATCGGTCCGTGCGCTTGCTCCGCCAGACGGACGTAGTCTCGGGCTGATCGAAGATGCTCCTCATGCAGAACCGGATTGGATGGAACGGGCAGCACTTGATCGAGGCCCCGCCCGGTCATGACGTCACCGCAAAGGAAGAGCTGCATATACGGGTCGTGCTGGTGTGACCGTCCCATCAGATGCCCCGAGCTTTTGCCGCTACTATTCTCGCCTGCGGAGAATAGGCGGCTAACCTATTGGGGTACAATTTAGGCAAGGCTATCGGTCGCGATCGCGGCTGGGAGGTCCGATCCCGGCGAGGGCCTTCAAAACGCCAACTCCTCCTTCTTCGGCTCAATTGGCTCATTCTGCTGGACCCTGGGCCTCTACCAACGCCTACATCGAGTGATATCAGGGGCGCTCCTGGCTGGGGCCGACGCCCTCCTTAAGCTTACGGAAGCTCTATCTCGCCGTCGATCACGTGGTTGAGTCCGGTGCCTTCCGCTGTCAGTGTCATGCGGACTTTCAGCTTCTTGCCGCCGATCTGCCCTTCGCGCACCGTCTCCTCGATCTTGCGCTGTGAGGTGACGCCGACTTCCTTCAGGAACTTGCGGATCGACATGTTGAAGGTGTCTTCGCTCATGGCGGAACTCCTCCGTCTTCCGAACGGCATTGTAAGGGAAGGCGAGTGCCCAAGGAAGCGAGACGATGACGCGCGCTGCCATACAAATACGTCAAAACGGACTGGCGCTCGCGCTTCGTGATATCGGACGAACAGGTCCATCTTCCTGCCGCAATGGTGGCAGAACCCCGAAAATCCGCCGCAACGCTACCGCCAGCCTCAACAAGAGCGAAGCCCGCGCGCTGTTCTTCAATCGTCTTGGAGAGCTCCGGGACAGCACCTTCGAGAGTCAGTTCTACCGTCCGGGCCGAACCTCCTCATCAATCCCATCGTCTACTGGAATACGCTCCATCTCGAACCGGCTTTCGCCGAGATCAATCGTGAAGGCATCGCCACGCCTGCGGAAGTGATCAAACATATCACCCCACTCGCCTGGCAGCATATCAGCCTGACCGAAGATTACATCTGGACTCCGACGGACAGCCCCGATCTCAGGCCGCTGCGGCGAGAAACATCTATCCTCGCTGCATGATCACCATATGTTCTCAAATGTCGGACAGATTCACCACTTTCGCGTCGTGACGACTATTACAAAATTACAATCATCAGCGCACCAAGCTGAAACTGAAAGGACTGAGCCCTGTGCAATACAGAACTCAGTTCCTATTATCCTAGCCCAGCAATCGTCCAACCTTTTGGGGTCAGTTCAGCACTGCGGTCTTTTTTGGCGCGGTCCCGACGGACCGCCACCAGGGAGATTATTTGCGGATCTCGGCGAGCTTGGCGAGAATGCCGTCGACGACTTCGGCACCGATCTCGGCCTTGTGCTTTTCGTAGACGACCATGGACTTCTCGCGGATGCGAGCCTGCTCTTCCGGAGACAGGACGTTCACTTCCAGGCCTGCGGCCTTGATCTTCTCGAGCGACTTCTTGTTCAGGTCGCTAATGACCTGACGCTCGACATCACGACCGACGGAAGCGCATTCCCGCAGAGCCGCCTGTTCATCGGGCGTGTAGGTGTCGAAGATCGCCTTGGAGAAGAGGAAGAGGAACGGCGTGTAGGCGTGGTTCGTCTCGGTGATGTACTTCTGCACTTCGAAGAACTTCGAGGTGTCGATCGTCACATAGGGGTTTTCCTGGGCGTCGATCGTCTTGGTTTCCAGAGCCGAGAAGACTTCGCCGAAGGCCATCGGGGTGGCGTTGGCGCCGAGGTTCTGGAAGGTGTCGAGGAATACGTTGTTCTGCATGACGCGAACCTTCATGCCCTCGAAGTCCTCCCACTTGGTGACGGGACGCACCGAGTTCGAAAGGTTGCGGAAGCCGTTTTCCCAGTAGCTGAGGTTCACGAGGCCAACCGCTTCGAGCTTCTTGCTCATCTTGTCGCCGAAGTCGCCGTCGAGAATCTTGTAGGCTTCCTGGGCATTGGAGAAGAGGAACGGCAGGTCGAAGACGCCGAGAGCCGGCTCGATGCCGACGAGCGGAGACGACGAGGTGACGACGGCTTCCTGAACGCCCGAGCGCAGGGCTTGGGTTGCCTGCAGGTCTCCGCCGAGCGCGCCGCCCCAGAAGGCCGTCAGCTTGAGCTTGCCGCCGGACTTTTCGTCCAGGCACTTCTGCATGGCCTCGATACCATTGCCGACCGGATGATCGGCGTTGATGCCGTTCGACACGCGGATGTTGCGGTCGTTGAATTCAGCGAATGCCGGAGCAGACATGGTGCATGCCAATGCGATGGCGGTGGTGGTCAGAAGCAGTTTTCTCATATTATCCTCCCAATGGATTGTTGAGTGAGAAGGTTGGGCGCGCCGGTTGTCAGTGGAGCCAACGCGCCGGTACGATGACCAAGTCCGGGAACAGGACCAGGAGAAAGAGCACGATCGCCTGCGCAGCGAGGAACGGCCACACACCCGCCGTGACCTTTCCGAGCGGGATACGGCCGACGCCGCTGACGACGTTGAGAACGACGCCGACCGGTGGGGTCAGAAGACCGATGCAGTTGTTCATGATGAACAGGACGCCGAAGTAGACCGGGTCGATGCCCGCCTGCTTGATGATCGGCATCAGAACCGGCGTCAGGATCAGAATTGTCGGCGTGAGGTCCAAAGCGGTACCGACGATCAGCACCAGGATCATGATGGCGAACATCAGCAGGATCGGACGGTCGATCAGCGGTTCGATGTAGCCGGTAATCTCGGCCGGAATGTTCGCTGCGGTGATCAACCAGGCGGAAACGAGCGCGGCGCAGACCAGGAACATGATCACGGACGTCATCTTCGCCGCCTGCAGGATCACGCGCGGAAGTTCTTTCCACGTCAGCTCACGGTAAATGAACATGCCGACGAAGAGGGCGTAGGCCGCGGCGACCACGGCCGCTTCGGTAGGGGTGACCATGCCTGCCTTGATGCCGCCGAGAATGATGACCGGCATGCCGAGCGCCCAGAGTGCCCGACCGGTCACCTGGAGGCGTTCATTCATCGACGCGCGCGGAAGCGCCTCGATCTTGTCCTTGCGCACCACGACCAGCCAGGTGACGATCAACGAAATGCCCATCAGCAGACCGGGAAAGACACCTGCCATGAAGAGCTGCGTGATCGAAACGTTGGCGGCGACGCCGAAGACGATGAAGGCCATGGACGGCGGAATGACCGGGGCGATGATGCCGCCGGCGGCGAGGAGGCCGGCCGAACGCGGGACATTGTAGCCGGCCTTCGCCATCATCGGGATAAGGATGGCGGCGAGCGCGGCGGTGTCCGCGGCTGCGGATCCGGAAATGCTGGCCATGATCAGCGCGGCGACGATCGCCACGATTCCGAGACCGCCACGAATGTGGCCCACGCAGGCGATGGCGAAATCGATGATACGGCGCGAAAGGCCGCCGGCGTTCATCAGCTCGCCCGCCAGAATGAAGAACGGAATGGCCAGCAAGGTGAAGGTGTCAGCCCCCGCGATCATGTTCTGGGCGATGATCTGGGTGTTGAAGATACCCATGTACCACATGAGCACGACGCCGCAGAACATCAGCGAAAATGCAACCGGCACCCCGATCGCCATGGCTCCCAGCAAGGAAGCAACAAACACGAGAAGGGTCATCAGCTACGTTCCGCCATCTGCTCAAGAGTGAGGTTTTCGCCAGCGAAAGCCTCGATTTCTTCCTGGGTCACGCGACCGGTGAGGAGACGGACAAGCCGTTCAAGCGCGATGATCACGCAGCCGCCGCCGGTAAAGAAGCCGATACCGTAGACGAAGCCCATCGACAGGCCGGTTACGGGCGCCTTCATGCTCCAGTTGATCGGAAGCTGCATCCAGGTGCCCCAGAAGAAGATCGCACAACAGCCGATGATCACCAGGTTGCTCAGGATCATGCAGACGATGCGCCCCTTGCGGCCGAGAAACGCGACCAGCGTTTCGACGCCCAGGTGCCCGTGTTCGCGGAACGTCACGACGGCGCCGATGAAGGTTACCCAGACGAAAAAGTAACGCGCCAATTCATCCGACACGGTCAGGCCAGAATTCATCGCATAGCGCATGACGACGTTGACGAAAACCATGACTGCCATCCCCGAAAGAAGGACGATCAGCAGGAATTCGAGAGCTTTGTAGAATAGATCGATTGCCTTTTGCACTTGGTCCTCCCCCGTTCGAAAATTACAAGAGATCGCGCTTGGCGAGGTTCCGCATGAGGGCGCCGACCCCGAAGGTCCATTCCGGGCAGGCATTGCAGCGATCAACCCAGTTCACCAGGCGCCCGAGCTTCGGCGTCGATATTTCCACCCTGTCGCCCACTTCGTGCGTGAAGCCCTGTCCGACGCCACGGCGATCCTTCACTGGCGCGAACATAGTGCCGAGGAACAGCACCGCGCCGTCCGGATACTGATGATTGCGGTTGCGCAGTTGCGACACCAGGTTTTCCGGGCTGCGGCTGATCGCCTCCATCGGGCTTTCGCCGGCCATCTCGAAACCATCCTCACCTTTGACCAGCAGCGAGACGCGAACCTTGCGCAAGTCGTCGATGGTGAAGCTCTCGTCGAACAGGCGGATGAACGGGCCGATCGAGCAGGACGCATTGTTGTCCTTCGCCTTGCCGAGCAGCAAGGCGGAACGGCCTTCGACATCACGAAGGTTCACGTCGTTGCCGAGAGTGGCGCCTAGGATCGTGCCGTCAGAACGAATTGCGAGCACGACTTCGGGCTCGGGATTGTTCCACTGCGAGATCGGATGGATGCCGACCGTGTCGCCACAGCCGACGGAGGACATCGGCTGCGACTTGGTGAAGATCTCGGCGTCGGGGCCGATGCCGACTTCGAGGTACTGCGACCAGAGGTTCATGTCCTGCAGCAGCGCCTTTACCTTCGCCGCCTGCTGCGAACCGGCTACGAGACCACGCAAGCTGTCGCCGAGCACCGGCGCCAACCGTTCGCGGATTTCGAGAGCCCGGGAGGAATCTCCCCTGGTCTGCTCCTCGATCACGCGCTCGAGCATGCTGTCGGCGAAGGTGACGCCAGCCGCCTTGATCGACTGAAGGTCGATCGGCGCCAGGAGGTCACCCAACTTGCCGGAGAGGAAATCGTCGAGAGAGCCGAGATCGGCAAGACCAGCCGCGGATATTAGCCTGCCGACCAGCCCATCCTGCTCGAACAGGAAGGAAACGGTGGCGGCGATGCTTGTCAGGTCAAGCAAGCGTCCGTCGCGCAGCAGTACCGGGCAAGGGCCATCGACGGCCTTCGACCACACACGCCCGACCAGAACGGCCTGCGCCGCGTCTTCCGGCAAAATTGCGGCCGCGGATAGTGAATACTTGGAAACCAAGTCGCTCCTCCCATTTCGAATGTCTCCCAGGCAGCAACCTCCCGCTGCCTTGCCGTATTGTCTGGATGTCTGACAACAACCTGTAACGTTTTAGTCGGGCTCCGCGGCACTGTCCAGCTTCAAATCATGACTTGCTCAAAAGCCGCCATGCTTGGGGCTCTCATGACCATTTCCACAGACCCTCGAGATTGGCCTCGAGTTTAATCAAATGCGCCCTCAATAGGACTCGAGCGTCAGATCGAGCCGCCGCGCCGCCCCCAACAGGTGCATCTTCATCGCCTCCCTCGCTCGCCTCGGATCCCGGCTGGCAATGGCATCGCGTAAAACGACATGCTCCTTGATCGTCACCTCGACGATCTCCTCAAGAACCGCGGCCGCTCGCGCCGCATTGATCGCCAGGCTGATGCGCTCCGCGATGAACCCGATGAAGACCGCGAAGTACTCGTTTCCGGTGGCGGCGGCGACTGCGCGATGAAACGCAAGGTCGGCGACGATACCTTCCGCCGTCCACTTTTCCGCGCCGCTCATGCTGGCGAGCGCCTCGTCGATACGCTGAAGATCATCGGGTGTATGGTGCAGGGCAGCGAGGCCTGCGGCCTCGATTTCCAGCGGCACACGCAGCTGAAAGAGATCACGGAAGCTTTGGCGGTTGGCCAGGTCATCCTGCTCGATACGGATCGGTCGTGCGTGGGGCTCGGTGACGAAGGCGCCGACACCCTGGCGCGTCTCGACAAGCCCTTCGTTGCGCAGCTGCGCAATCGCCTCGCGCACCACGGAGCGGCTCACGCCGAGCGCCTTGGCCAGAAAGTGTTCGGTCGGCAGCTTTTCGCCGGGACGTATTCGGCCTTCGGTGATGTCGCGCGCAATCTGAGCGGCAATGCGTGCCGGCAGCTGTTCGCTTCGCCTGATTTGTCCGAATTCCATCGTATTTACGCCCGCCTCCTCCGCGTCACGTGAGGGTTGTCTCTCAATCCCGCGCGAAACTCAATTGGGAACCGGGATTCATCCGAAGATCCGGATCGATCGCCGTCTTTGCCGCGGTCAGCAGCTTGCGCCGAACCGCGGACAGACGCGTGTCGAAGTCGGACTTCTTCAAGCGACCGATGCCGTGCTCCGCACTGATCGAGCCGTGATAGCCGTCGAGCACTTCGTTGATGATCTTCTTCGCCTTGTAGATGCGCGCGTCGATCTCACTCCGCGGCAGGTCACCCGGCGGCAGCACATTCAGGTGCACGTTGCCGTCGCCGACATGGCCGTAGGAGACGCAGACGCATTCTGGAAGTGCGTCGTAGACGGCCTGCTGCGCATCGCGCACGAAATCGGCCAGCCGCGATAGCGACACAGAAACGTCGGTGCGCAAGTGCGGACCGCGCTTGGCCTGCCCCTCGTTCATACCCTCGCGGAAAAGCCAGAGATTGCGCGCCTGCGCCTTGGACGTGGCGACCACTCCGTCGATCACGAGACCGTCGCCCATGACACCTTCGAGGAAACGTTCCATCAGATCCGATACGTCGACCAGCCCCGAACCCGAGATTTCGATTAGCGCATATGCCGGGTGATCGCCCGACATTGGCATGGCGAGGTCCGGCATCGCCTCGCGCGCGAGTGTGAAGGCGAGCGGCGGCATGAACTCGAAGGCCGACAGAAGGTCGCAGCAGTCGCGACGGGCGCGGCGGTAGAGCGCGATCACGTCGTCGAGCGCATTCAATCCCAGCAGGGCGGTGGCCACCTGATCCGGCATCGGCATAAGTTTCACCGCGACCGCCGTGATGATCCCGAGCGTACCTTCGGCTCCGATGAACAACTGCTTCAGATCAATGCCGCGATTGTCCTTGCGCAGCGTCGATAACCCTTCGAAAACCGAACCGTCGGGCAGAACGACTTCCAGTCCCAGCACCAGTTCGCGCGTCATGCCGTAGCGCAGGACATTGATGCCGCCGGCATTGGTGGAGACATTGCCGCCGATTTGACAGGACCCCTGCGCACCGAGCGCGAGCGGGAAGAACATTCCGGCTTCCTCGACCTTGTCCTTGAATTCGGACAGGATAGCGCCCGCCTCAACGACAGCCGAATAATCGTCGACGTCAAGCTGGCGGATGGCATTCATCCGCTCAAGGCTCAGCACGACCTGGCTTTCCGGCGCATCTGGCGTAGCACCCAGCACGAGGCCAGTGTTGCCGCCCTGCGGCACGATCGCAACGCCGAGTTCGGCGCAGATGCGTACCGCCTTCGAGACATCATCGGTAGAGCGCGGACGAAGGACCGCGATTGCTCCGGTGGTCACATCTCCGTGCCAGTCACGACAATAGCGTTCAACCTCCTCCCCGAGGAGAACCAGGTCCGCCCCGAGGGCATCCACGAATTTCTGCTGATGTGACTGGATGCGCGCGCTCACATGTCCCTCCCGGCGTGCGGGACGCCAATTACCTGTTTTCAAACGCATCATATAAGGTTATCAGACAACCTTACAATGTCTTTTTTCGGTTGAGTGGTTCGCACCTTCGTCGGAAGGTTCTGAACGAAAGCATGGAGGAGTAGTAAGGTGCACATTCTGATCATCGGCGCCGCCGGCATGGTGGGTCGCAAGCTCACGGCACGTCTCGCAAGGGACGGATACCTGAACGGCCGCGCCATCGAGGCGATGACGCTGGTCGATGTCATCACCCCGGAAGCGCCGATGGGTTTTACCGGCAAGACTGTCCTTGAAACCGTTGACCTTTCGGCGGCTGGCGAAGCCGAGCGCCTCATCACCGGACGGCCGGACCTGATCTTCCACCTCGCCGCCATCGTGTCGGGCGAAGCCGAACTCGACTTCGACAAGGGCTACCGCATCAACCTCGACGGCACCCGTTACCTGTTCGACGCGATCCGCATCGCCCACGGCCAGGACGGCTACAAGCCGCGTGTCGTGTTCACCTCGTCGATCGCTGCCTTCGGCGCTCCCCTGCCCTATCCGATCCCGGACGAGTTCCACACTACGCCGCTGACCAGCTATGGCACACAGAAGGCCATCTGCGAACTTTTGCTGACCGACTATTCGCGTCGCGGCTTCTTCGACGGCATCGGCATCCGCCTTCCGACCATCTGCATCCGTCCGGGTAAGCCGAACAAGGCTGCCTCCGGCTTCTTCTCCAACATCCTGCGCGAGCCGCTGGTCGGCCAGGAAGCCGTACTACCGGTCTCCGACGACGTCCGTCACTGGCACGCCTCGCCCCGCTCGGCCGTCGGCTTCCTGATCCACGGCGCGACCATCGACGTCGAAAAGGTTGGCCCGCGCCGCAACCTTTCCATGCCGGGCCTCAGCGCCACGGTCGGTGAACAGATCGAGGCTCTGCGCCGCGTCGGCGGCGAGAAGGCCGTGTCGCTCATCCGTCGCGAGCCCGACGAGATGATCATGCGCATGTGCGCCGGCTGGGCGCCCGGTTTCGAAGCCAAGCGCGCCATCGAACTCGGTTTCACCGCTGAGAAATCCTTCGACGAGATCATCAGGGTCCACATCGAGGACGAACTGGGAGGCAAGCTCTGATGACCGCAGAGAAAGCGGCTGCGTCCCGGCGCATTGCCTTTCTTGGCACCGGGCTCATGGGCGCGCCGATGGCGCGCCGCCTGCTGAAGGCAGGATTTCCCGTCACCGTCTGGAACCGTGACCCCTCCAAAGCCGAAGCCCTGGTGGCGGATGGCGCAAACCTTGCAGCCACGGCCGCCGACGCTGCACGTGATGCGGACATCGTCTTCACCATGCTGAGCGACGGAAACGCGGTCGGCAAGGTGCTGTTCGGAGCCGGCGTCACCACAGTCCTGAAGGCCGGCGCGATCGTCGTCGATTCCTCGTCGATCGCCCCGCCGATCGCCCGCGATCACGCCGCGCGCCTCGCTGCGCGCAACGTCGCCCACGTCGATGCCCCGGTCTCCGGCGGCGTCGTCGGCGCCGAAGCCGGGACCCTCGCCATAATGGCTGGCGGTGAAGCGGAGGTTATCACTGGCCTTGCGGACGTCTTTGCCGCGCTTGGCCGCGTCACGCATGTCGGCCCGGCCGGCGCCGGCCAGGTCTGCAAGCTGGCCAACCAGCAGATCGTCGCCATCACGATCGGTGCGGTTGCCGAGGCGATGATCCTCGTGGAAGCCGGCGGCGCGGATCGCGGCAGGTTCCGAGACGCCATTCGTGGCGGCTTCGCCGAGAGCCGGATTCTTGACCTGCACGGCGCCCGCATGGTCAACCGCACCTTCGCCCCCGGCGGCCCCTCTCGGCTGCAACTGAAGGACCTGGATGCGGTTGCCGCCATGGCCGATCTCCTGGATCTGGAATTGCCGTTGACGGCCATGGTGCGCAGTGAATTCCGTGACTTCGTCGCCGATGGCGGCGGAGAACAGGATCACAGCGCGCTTCTATTGCATCTGGAGAAGGTCAACGGAAGCGAACGGAAGGAAGATCAATGACCGACGACAAGAAGGCCGCCCGAAGGCTGCGCTCGCAGGACTGGTTCGATAATCCCGAGCACCTGGACCTGACCGCGCTCTACCTGGAGCGCTTCATGAACTACGGCACCACACCGGAAGAGCTCAGGTCCGGCAAACCGATCATCGGCATCGCCCAGTCGGGCAGCGACCTCAACCCCTGCAACCGCCACCATCTGGAGCTGGCGAAGCGCCTGCGCGACGGCATCCGCGATGCGGGCGGCATTCCGATCGAGTTCCCGACCCATCCGCTGTTCGAGAACTGCAAGAGGCCGACGGCGGCGCTCGACCGCAACCTCGCCTATCTCGGACTGGTCGAAATCCTTTACGGCTATCCGCTCGATGGCGTGATCCTAACCACCGGCTGCGACAAGACCACCCCGTCGGCACTGATGGCCGCCTCGACTGTCGATATTCCGTCGATCGTCTTCTCCGGCGGACCGATGCTCGACGGCTGGAACGACGGCGATCTCGTCGGCTCCGGCACCGTGATATGGCGTTCGCGCCGCAAGTATGCCGCCGGCGAAGTAACCCGCGAGCAGTTCCTCGAAGCGGCCCTTGATTCCGCTCCCTCCGTCGGCCATTGCAACACCATGGGCACGGCGTCCACGATGAACGCCATGGCCGAAGCGCTCGGCATGTCGCTGACCGGCTGCGCGGCGATCCCGGCGGCCTACCGCGAACGCGGACAGATGGCCTATCGCACCGGCCGCCGCGCCGTTGAGCTCGTACTGGAAGACATCAAGCCGTCGGATATCCTGACGCGCGAGGCATTCCTGAACGCGATCAAGGTCAACTCCGCCATCGGCGGCTCGACCAATGCCCAGCCGCACCTGATGGCAATGGCCAAGCACGCGGGCGTGACGCTCAACCCGGACGATTGGCAGGTCCATGGCTACGACATACCCCTGCTCGCCAATGTCCAGCCGGCGGGTGCCTATCTCGGCGAACGTTTTCACCGTGCCGGTGGTGTGCCTGCCATCATGTGGGAGCTGCTCAAGGCCGGAAAGATCGACGGCAGCTGTCCGACGGTCACCGGCAAAACCGTGACCGAAAACCTCGAAGGCCGCGAATCCGATGACCGCGAAGTGATCAGGCCTTTTGCCGAGCCGCTGCGCGAACGCGCGGGCTTCCTCGTCCTCAAGGGCAATCTCTTCGACTTCGCCATCATGAAGATGAGCGTCGTTTCCGACAGCTTTCGCAAGCGCTACCTGCAGGAGCCGGGACGCGAGGGCGTGTTCGAGGGTCGCGCCATCGTCTTCGACGGGTCTGAGGACTACCACAAGCGGATCAACGACCCCTCGCTCGATATCGACGAGAACTGCATCCTGGTGATCCGCGGCGCCGGTCCCAAGGGCTGGCCGGGCTCGGCCGAAGTGGTCAACATGCAGCCGCCGGATCACCTGCTGAAGCGCGGCATCATGAGCCTTCCGACGATCGGCGACGGCCGCCAGTCCGGCACCGCCGACAGCCCGTCGATCCTGAACGCCTCGCCCGAAAGCGCGGCCGGCGGCGGTCTTGCCTGGTTACGTACCGGCGACACGATTCGCATCGACTTCAACGAAGGCCTCTGCGACATGTTGGTGGACAATGCCGAGATCGAGCACCGCAAGGCCGGTGGTATTCCTAAGGTACCGGGTGACGCCACTCCCTGGCAGATGATCTACCGCCAGACCGTGACCCAACTCGCCGACGGCGCGACGATCAGGGAGGCCGACAAGTTCCGCCAGATCTCCGGGACGCCGCCGCGCCACAACCACTGACTATCTCGCGATCGCACGGAGCAACCACTTCCGTGCGATCGCCAATCGAGAGCCTTCCCCTGTTTGATTTGCCCGGTAGTAGGTCGCATGGTGCGATATGACGAGACTTACGATGCGTTCAAGGTCGGGGCCGCAGTTGCTATTACTGGATCGCCCGCGGCATCGACGAACGGCAGGTCAAACCCGACCGGGTGCGCAAGTCGATCGGTGCGGAAGATACTTTCTCCGCTGACAGTCACGATTTCGACACGGCACGCTCAGGACTTCAGCCGCTGATCGAGAAGGTCTGGCGCTATTGCGAGCTAAACCGAATTCACGCCAAGACGATAACACTGAAAGTGAAATGGGCTGACTTCACACAGATCACCCGGAGAAGGGCTGTCTGGGCCCCAATCGCGAACGCTGGGGAACTCGCCGACGTCTCGACGCTCCTGCTCTCGCCGCTTTTCCCGGTCGCGAAAGGTATTCGGCTTTTGGGCGTGTCGCTGTCATCGCTCGACAGCGCAACCATCGAAGACAAACCTCAACTCGCGCTCGCGCTTTAAGCTTGTCCGGCCGAGACCGTGCGGCTCGGCCTAATGTCGCTCTGTTGACATGTTGTGCGACATAACCTCAATGAGGATTTTGCCAGATTGCTGCAGGCACGAACTGTGACACGTCAGAAACCTCCCACATCGAAATCTTCGCGAGAAAACACCGGCCCGGTTCCGGCACGCGATAGAGAGGTATCAAAGGCTGAGGAGATCAATGCTCTCCTCACACGGCCGATTGCGATCCTGCCGATAAAAGTTGGCGACCCGATCCGGCCGTTTGCCTTGGGCCTATGGAATGAGATCCGATGTCAGCGTGTCAACGCTACGCAAAGCGACCGGGGCCTACATCCATTCGAGAAGCTATCAGATCGCGGTCGCACGCCGGGATTCGCACCGCCATGACATTAACGGCGTGCCGATCGATTTCGTACCCGACGCCGATCGATTGGATGCTCAGCAAGCTTCAGGATGCGCGACGGGAAGCGCAAGCCAAACGCATGCCTCCCTCTTGCTCCCGCTACGCCGCCTTCAAAGACGGAAATGATCCGTGCAGCTTTTCTTGAAAGACGCCGGTCTCCCAATACGGCCGGATAGCCAGTACCGGTCTGATTGAGAGACGGCTTCACGACGCCTTGAAGCGGTCGAAGGCCGTCAGGTACTTGATAGGTGGATCGGCCTCATCCCAGCGATAGATATCTTCGCGCAGGTATCGAAGCTCGCCCTCGAGAGCATCCTCGCCGATTTCAATCCACCATGACTTCGGGCGCCCGTCGCTGCCGTCCGACCAGCGATAGCCGCGCGCCTTCAGGTGGTCCTTCATGTCGAATGGGCTGTTCTGCGCGAACACACGAACGCGGGATCGCTGACTTGCCTCATAGAGTTCGGTAAACGGCGTACGGCTCGCGCCATCCTCGCCCTTTGCCAAGACCTCCAGGAGTGCGAAGCAGTCATCGACGGCTCGATGTCCGTCGTGGAAATAACCCGCCTGCCCAATCAGGTAACCGAGCTTGGTGCCTTCGAAGCCGCGGGATGCCCAATCGATTTCAGAGACGGAGCAAGCCCAGGCCTTGTCCGCAAAGATAGGAGAAAAAGCTTCGCAGAAAGGCCGATCGAAACCGGCGTTATGCGCAACGATGAGATCGGCCGGTTCGACCATCGCGCGCAATGCCTGAATATCGATCATCTGGTCAATGACCATTGCATCCGTAATTCCGGTCAGGCGTGTGACCTCAGGTGGAATCGGAACGCTTGGTTGCTGAAGCCCTCCATAGACGCCGGTCACATCGCCAATGTTGCCGACCTCGTCGAATGTCAAGGCGATGGCACCAATCTCTATGATCTCGTCCTTGCGATGGTTGAGACCTGTCGTTTCCGTATCGAGGATGACGCCTTTCAAGGGAAACTCGGGGCGTAACGCCGTCGCGATGGGGCGAGGCTCAAGCTTTGTCAGAATCCGAAACCGGCCCGTTGCCCGCAGGTGCCGGACCATCTCCTCATCGCTGAGAACGGTTGAAGCCTGTCGCTTCATACTTAATGGATGGACAGCTTTTGAGGGGGCCGGCTCATCGGAAACAAATAGGTCGAACTGTTGTGTCATTCGCTTTCTCGAAATCGTTCCCGAATCTGTTCCCCGAATCCAAGGCCCGGAAGCTCAGATCTAAGCCATACGCTTGAACGAACTCCGGGGAAATTGCGGAAACGATAGAAAGCAGCGATCGCAGCGACTTTGCAAATGGGAAACGAGCGTCGTTCCCTGGATCTCGTTCACGGAGCGGCAGGGACAAGGCAGGGCTTGGGCAAGTGCGGGGTCGATCGTTCCTCACGATCGTTCCCCTGGGAACGGCCAGTTCTAACGGTCTGCCTAAGATTGGTATCGTTCAAATTGGTCATGGATACGTCAGATGTCTAACTCAATCTGCAAGACATTTCCCGGGATATGCGAAAAAAGCCGCCTTACAGATCCTCGACCGAGTCGGCGCTTGCGCGCCGCAAACGACAATCTTCTTAATGGAAACTGGCCATCGTTCGGCCTCGGTCGAGCACGCCAATGAGATGGGCACATCGGAATTACCGCACTGGACCAGCATCATGTTGGCAGCCATCGCGCTGACCACGGACCGAAGCATGAACCCGGGGTGATTTCAAATGAAGGACGGAGCAAGCCAGGCATCGGCGAAAGGGAATCTGTAGGGATTATTTACCGCACTGGCAGCATGACGGCGCCGCTGCGGTCGTCACTTTTTGCTTGACTGGAACGGCCTCGTTACCGAAGCCTTGTGCCTAGTCTCCCGGGACGGCCGTGAACTGCCGCCACTCCAGCCACTTCCCAAGCAACTTGAGGACGTAAGTCGGTCGGGGGCTTAGCTCAATTAAGAAAGCCGAGCGCAATTGTTCGGGGATAAGGCCGTTGTGCTCGCAGGAGCGCGCCACCTATTCAGCTAAACGCGAGTACGAATCGTTTTCGCGCCGATTAAGCCGAGAAGCGACGCACCGTATATGCGACGCACCCACACCACAGCAGCCACCGATGATCGAGGCTCCGCTCTTCACCCAACCGCAAGCGAAGCGAGAATATCGGTCAGCTGAGAGATCATCTCTAACGGAATGTAACGTTTCATTTGCCGCTCCCTCCTCATCGGAAGCGAATGCATTCGCATAAACACCTATATTTAGGGAAACGCCCAAGGTGTCTAAGACCTCAGACGCCTCCTCGACCGCTGCCTGCATAACTTCTGGACGGCTGCAATTGAACAGGAGTGCCTGAGCTCCCGACCCGGCAACCCAGCGTGCAGCATCGTCCAGGAGTTCCCCGGAACGCAGGGCTGCCGGGTTTGGCTCTGTGCCTGGCCCGTCGTCAAGCGTGAAAGAGATCCAGAACGGTTTGCCGGTGCTCGCTACTGCCTGCCGCACTGCCTCGGCTTCGGCCACGAGGCTCAGAGTCTCACCTAGCCACAGATCAACGTAGGGCGTGAGCTCTTCGACCAATACGCCAAGATAGTCCTGCGCCCGCTCCGGTCTGAAGAGTTGCGGTTCGTATGAACCGAATATCGGCGGCAGAGATCCGGCGACGAGTACTTTGCGCTCTTTAGCACTATCGGCTGCTGCGCGCGCAAGTCTTCCAGCAAGAGCAATCAGCCTGCGGCCCTCGGCACGAAATCTCTCCTCACCGATATGAAACGGCACCAATGCGTAACTGTTGGTGGTGATGACATCGGCGCCCGCGACGATGAACTCCTCATGCACGCGCCGGACAACTTCCGGAGCCTCCATTAGCGCGAGCGCTGACCATTCAGGCTGCCTGAGGTTCGCTCCAAGTCGGACAAGTTCGCGGCTCATTCCGCCGTCGAGAATTTTAATCGGTTTCATGGCTTATCCCTTTTTGGCCCGGCTCATCGCTTGATCACCGAAGACAGTGCGAACGCTGTGAGCGTGTCTCGAACGCCCGGAAGTGCCGATATTTCCTGCCAGATTTCGCGGATGCGGTCGGTGGCGCCCGCTTCAACTCGAACGACCAGATCAAACTCGCCGCTCATGACGTCGCAGGACACCACCTCCGGCAGTCGTTTGAGCGCGTGGATGACGTCACCACCGCGCATGCGGTCGTGTCGATACACGAACATCATCGCAGTGACGGCTGTGGCGGGCGGCCTACCCTCGCCAGCGATGATCGTGTAGCCCTGAATAAGACCGTCCCGCTCCAACCGCTCAATCCGCTGGCGCACGGCGTTGCGCGACAGATTGACCACCTCCGCCAACTCGGCGTGCGGGATTCGGGCATTTCGAGCCAACTCGATCAGGATGCGCTCATCCGCTCGGTCGAGAATTCGCTTCATGGCTGCAGCTCCTCGGTACATGCCTTGGCGGAGTGGAAGGCCTTGAACGTGCCCGCTTCAAAATCCGTGAGCCTGCAATCTTTTCCAAGCTCGGCAGCAGCAGCGGCCATCACGAAGGCCGGTAAGGCGCGCCATTCTGGTGCAGTCAAACGACGGACCTCTTCGTACCCGGCGAGCAAGGGGCGGACGAGCCTGTTCTCCAGCATACCGTCCGCTCGCGCGGTCCAGCGCATTAAGACTTGCCCGAGTTCCGCGACCAAAATGTCGTCGTGGCGCAATCGGAAATTAATGACGCCACTCACGGCCTCGCCGAGGAAGAAGACATTGTCCCGATTGAGGGCTCCGTGCACCGGACCTTTCGGGAGGCCTGAGCGCCCTTCGTCAAAGGAACGCCTCAAGGTCTGGTGGATGCGCGCGACGCAGCCCCCCAGCGCCCGGCTCTTCTCAGGGGTGATCTCGTTCGGTCGTGACCCCGGCATGAAGCCGACAACCGCAACGAGCTTGCCAGACACGGTGACCGTCGCTGCGCCGGCATCGGTTCGGAACGTCGTCGGACAGGGTACGCCTGCGGCAGAAAGGGTTTCCATAGTGCGAAAAGCACGCTCGAGATCGAAGGGATCGGCGCCGCTTTCGAACAAGGTGACAATGAACTCACCGCGTTCTGAGCGGAAGAGAAAGGTGGTCTCGGCATCGCCGTCGGCAATGCCGATGACCGAGGTCAGACGTCCCAGGCGGTAGGCCGTGGCGATTTGGCGACACTCGACCTCGGTCAGATCTGTGAACACAGCCATTCTTATGCTTCCTTCAGTGTCGCCTCGGTTCTCCAAAGATCGTGTCGATCTCTGCCGCAGACAGCCCACTGTCGCGCCCGACCACCTCGCGCAGCGACTTCCGTTCCGCCAGTGCTGTTCGGGCAAGGCATGCGGCCTGGGCATATCCTATGAGAGGATTGAGGGCTGCTGCAAGAACGAGGGAATCGTCGTGAAGCGCCCGGCAACGCTCTGCATCGGCCTCGATTCCTTCAATGCATCGAGTTCGCAGCGCGTCCATGCCTCGCGTCAGAAGCCGCATGGATTGGAGAATGTTGAGCACGATGACAGGCTCCATCGCATTCAGCTGGAGTTGCCCGGCACTGGCTGCAAGTGTGACCACCATATCATTGCCGATCACCTGGAAGCCGATCTGGTTCAGCATTTCTGGGATCACCGGATTGACCTTGCCCGGCATGATTGAAGAGCCCGCCTGCATGGCTGCAAGCCGGATTTCGCCGAAGCCCGCGCGCGGGCCGCTCGACAGGAGCCGTAGGTCGTTGCAGATCTTCGAAAGCTTCACTGCCATGCGTTTGAGAGCGCCCGAGATCGAAACGAAGGCGCCGGTGTCAGACGTCGCCTCGACGAGGTTGCGCGCGGGTCGGAGAGTGATGCCAGAGATGCGGGACAGATGCGCACAGGCCGCAACAGAGAACTCCGCGGGCGCGTTGACTCCTGTACCGATCGCGGTGCCACCCAAATTGACTTCGCGCATCAGCTCGGCGGCGCTGAGAAATTGTGCGACGTCTTCTTCCAATGTCTCCGCGAAGGCTTCGAACTCCTGCCCAAGTGACATCGGGACGGCATCCTGGAGCTGCGTCCTGCCAACCTTCAGGATGTCAGAGAAGGTTTCTCCCTTGCATCGAAACGAGGCTACCAATGCCGAAAGAGCCAAGCTTAGTTTCTCACCTTCCCGCAGCACCGTCAGACGAATTGCGGTCGGATAAACGTCGTTTGTCGACTGGGAGAGGTTTACATGATCGTTTGGGTTGACCGCATCATAGCTGCCAAGCTGCCGCCCCAGGCCCTGCAATGCAAGATTGGCAATTACCTCGTTGACGTTCATGTTGGTCGAAGTCCCCGCCCCGCCCTGCATCATGTCCACCGGAAAATGCGGCTCGAGAATTTCCCCGGCGATCAGTCTGTCGGCGGCGCGCTCGATTGCCCGTGCGAGACGAGGTTCAAGAAGTCCAAGTTCGAGATTGGTCGCGGCGGCGGCCTGCTTGACCATTCCTAAAGATTGCACGAACTCGGGAAAATCTTGGAGCCTGATCCCTGATACGTCGAAGTTCTCCGTTGCTCGTAGCGTGTGGATCCCAATCAGGGCGTTTGCCGGAATTGTCCGGGGCCCGAGCAGGTCAGTTTCGATGCGAGTCTTTGTCATAATCTTTCTCTGCGCTCAGGTTCACGCATTGATCGCTTGGTCGAGGTCGGCAATGAGATCGTCGGTCGCCTCCAGCCCGACCGACAGCCGGAACACTCCATCCCCCGCAAAGCGGCGGTAATCAGCGAGCTGCTCACCTGTGAGCCCGTAGGTCGATTTCATCATTTCCTGCGTATCGAGCAGCACCACGATTGAGCGCTGATGACCGAGCGAGAAGGCATAATGGGCAACCTTGAGATGCGCGGCGAGCTTCCGGGCCATCGTCGCGGGGTCTTTCACCTGAAAGGTCAGCACGCCTCCGAACAGATCCATCTGGCATTTCGCCAAGTTATGCTGCGGGTGGGAGGGTAGTCCCGGGTAGGCTACAGCCGCCACCGCCGGATGACCTTGCAGGAACGTCGCGATCTTTGTCGCGGAGTCAGAGATCGCCCGCATGCGGGGAAACAGCGTGTCGATGCCACGCAGGATGAGCCAAGCGTTCATGGCCGGCATGGACGCACCGAGATATACGCCGGCGCGTGAGCGGATTTTTTCCACCAGCTCCTTGCGTCCGCAAACGACGCCGCCCAACGTATCGCCATGCCCGTTGATAAACTTCGTCAGGGAGTGGATGACGAGATCCGCTCCGAGTGTCAGCGGCTGCGTGGCCACAGGAGTGGCTAATGTTGAATCGACCGACATCAGAGCACCGTGCCTTCGTGCAACGCCGGCGATGGCGGCAAGATCGGTCAGGCGCAGGATCGGATTGCACGGACTTTCGCAATGGACAAGCCTGGTGTTGGGCTGGAACGCGGCAGCAACCTCCTCGGTGCGCGACATGTTCACCGGCGTCACCTCAATGCCGTAGTCCGGCAATATGCGCCGGGCGAGTTCGTTGGCACCGGCATAGCAAACGTCGCTCACAATCAGGTGGTCGCCCTTCTTCAAGAAGGTAAGGAACGTTGCGCCGATTGCCGCAACGCCCGTTGCCGTGGCAACCGCGTCATCGGTGGCTTCGAGTGCGGCAAGGCGCTGCTCCAGCTGCCGCACCGTAGGATTGGTCCAGCGCGCATAGAGGAACGGCAGCGCGGTCAGATCGTCGACGCCATCCGCGGAAAAAGCTCCGTCACCGGGTGTCAACACATTGTTGACGGACATGGAAACGTTGGGGGCGATGGCCTTCGTTGAGGGATCGATGACGAGCCCGCCGTTCAGAGCGAGGGTTTCGCGACTGAGACCCATTGTAGCGCCGGGCATGCTCTTGTTCTGGGCTGGCTCGCGCTCGAACAGAGCTGGGAGTGTCGTTGTCATCTGGGTATCCTCCTGGGCATTCAGTCCCTGACTAGGGATGGTGGCATCGTTTGCGCTGACTTTGCCGTTGCTGCCTAAGGCGATCTGGCCGAGAGACCGGCAGATCAGACCGAAAGACCGGCGTGTCGCATGGCTTGATCGATTTCGGCTTCCACCGCAGGCGCGACCGTTACGAGCGGCAGACGCACGTCCCGGCGCATGCGCCCCTGGCGCCAGAGGGCGTATTTCGGACCCGCCGGGTTGGTTTCCAGGAAAAGCGCGCGGTGCAGTGGCATCAGGCGGTCGTGAACTTCGAGCGCGCGACGGAAATCACCCGCAAGACACGCGGACTGGAACTCCGCACAAAGTCGCGGCGCGACATTTGCGGTCACGGATATGCAGCCGTGTCCACCATGCGCCATGTAACCAATGGCTGTGCCGTCCTCGCCCGATAGCAGATTGAAATCTCGACCGCAGGCCATTCGTTCCAAGGAAGGACGCAGGAGATTGGCGGTGGCGTCCTTCACGCCGATTACGTTTCGGCAATCCCGTGCCAGACGTGCAAGCGTGTCCACGGAGACGTCGACGACGCTGCGTGGTGGTATATTGTAGACAATGATCGGAATAGAGACCGCCGCGTCAATGGCGCGGAAATGCTGGTAGAGTCCCTCTTGCGTCGGTTTGTTATAATAGGGCGCGACGACAAGCAGCGCATCGGCGCCCGCCTCCTGCGCGTGCCTTGAAAAGTCGATCGCCTCATCAGTGCTGTTGGATCCGGCGCCAGCGATCACAGGAATTCGTCCCCTCGCTACGTCCACAGTCAGTTCAACCAGCCGCTTGTGCTCGGCGTGTGAAAGTGTCGGGCTCTCTCCGGTCGTGCCGCAGGGGACAAGACCGTTGGTGCCCTCCGCAATCTGCCATTCGACGAGCGACCGAAAGGCCTCTTCATCAACCTTCTCGTCTTGAAACGGTGTGACAAGAGCCGTGATCGATCCTTTAAACATCGTAATCTCCGTTTGACTTGCACCGGCGATGTCAGCGCCGTATCGGGACCTGCATCTCGACGATGCGGAAGGCGCGCGTGATCATGAGGGTGAGGCAGATATAGAAGACGGTCACGACGGCCAGAGGCTCGTAGACGAGTAGCGTGTCCTGCCTGATCTTGTAGGCGACGGCATAGAGATCCATCACGGTGACGGTGAAGGCGAGCGGTGTCGCCTTCAGTTGTAGCACCACCTCGCCGGTGATCGTCGGCAGGGCGATGCGGATCGCCCGTGGCAGCCAAATTCGCCGCAAAAGGGTCCACCGTGTCATGCCGAAGGCGCGTCCGGCTTCCAGTTCTCCCTTTGGAACGGCGAGCAACGCACCGCGCAGCACCTCCGCCTCGTAGGCGGCGTAATTCAGCGTGAAGCTGACCGCCGCGAAGAAGAAGCCCTCGCGCACGATCGGCCAAAGGAAGCTTGAGCGCAGGCCGGGGATCATAGGCAGCAAAGACCCGACGCCATAATAAAGCAGCCACAATTGGATGAGCAGTGGCGTACCACGCAAGCACGTGCAGTAGGCTTTTGCGCACCATCGCAGCCAATGGGGACCGCTCACCTGCGCGAGCGCAAGGCCGATCGCCAAAACGAAGCCGAGAGTGACCGAAATGAAGAGCAGAAGTATCGTCTGTAACGCGCCTGCGGCGATGAGCGGCCAATAGTTGAAGACCCACGAGAAATCCATTGTGCGTCTCCTCAGGCTGCTCTCGGCTGTCCGCGTCGGAAATGGGTCTCCAGGCTAGCGAACACGACATTGGAGGCGACCGTGATCGCCAGATAGATTGCGGCAGCGGCGAAGAAGAACAGGAAATAATGTTTGGTATTTCCGGCGGCGAGACGTGTCGCAAGCGCCAGTTCCTGGTAGCCGACGACGGCGATCAACGCACTGTCCTTGGTTACCGACATCCAGAGATTGGCCATGCCGGGGATCGCATTCGGTATAAGAGCGGGCAGAACGATCCGGCGGAAGCGCAGCCACGGTCGCATGCCGAAGGCGCTCGCGGCTTCGATCTGGCCAACGGGAATGGCAAGGATTGCACCGCGCAGCACCTCGGTCATGTAGGCGCCCTGCACGACCCCGAGCACAAGGACGGCGGCGAGGAAGCCGTTGATCTCGATTGGCGGGAAGCCGAGTGCGGAAAGCAGTCTATTGATGCCGTCCGTCCCGGCATAATAGAGACCAATGATCAGGATCAGTTCCGGGATAGCGCGCACCGCCGTCGTATAAAGATCAAGCAAGGTGGCGACGGCACGGCTGCCCTTGAGTTTGCCGGCCGCGGCCGCAAGCCCGATCGATATGCCGACCAGGTACGCTCCGAGCGAAATCATAATGGTCGAGACCGCGCCCGAAAGCAGTACCCCGCCCCATCCCGGTGGATTGGGAGAAAGCAGTTCGAGAATGGATAAGCTTGTCTGCATGAACAACAGCTCCGCGGCGTCCGAGCAGATTCGTTACGGCTCGAACGCTTTGTCGGTGAGAGGGGGCAATCGGCGGAGATACAGCGGGTCGCCTTAACTCCCGCTAGGTCCGACTATTCGCCGTAGGGGTCGAAGTTGAAATACTTCTTGGAGATCTCTGCGTATTTTCCGTTAGCTCGAATGGCAGTGATGGCGGCGTTCAACCTGGCGAGCAGCTCGGAATCTTCTTTGCGCAATCCGCCGCCGATCCCCTGTCCCAGAACATCCGGGTCATCCTGGACATTGCCCTTGTCCTCGCAGCAATCCTTGCCAAAATCCGATCCAAGGAATGTCATCAGCGGGATGGAGTCGCCGAACACGTAGTCCACGCGGCCGACTGCGAGGTCCTGGAAAGCCTCATCCAGTGTGGCATAGGTCTTCTCGTCGGCCACGCTCGCAAAGTGCTTTTTGTAATATTCGGTCTGGACCGTGGAGACCTGGATGGCAATCGTTTTGCCGGCGACGTCATCGGCGGTAGTACCGCTTTTGCCGTCTTGTGCACCAATCAGTTTGCTTGGTGTGTTGTAGTACTTGTTCGTGAAGGCGATTGTCTTCTTACGTTCATCCGTGATGGACATGGAAGACCAGATGACGTCGAATTTCTTTGACTGAAGACCCGGGATGAGCCCATCCCAAGACATGTCAACGACCGAGCAGCTTTCCTTCATTTCCGAGCAGATCGCATCCATCAGATCGATTTCCCAGCCGATCCATTTGCCCGACGCGTCCTTGGTAAAGAACGGCGGGTAGGCTTCGTTCATGATGCCAAAGCGCACTTCCGCACCCGCGCCAGCGCCCGAGGCGAAAAGAGCTGCTCCGGCGATAAGGTAAATTGCGGTCTTCATGTCAGTTCCCTTTCGTTTTTGCTTGGTGCACTGCCGCGCTCAATGGCGTGACGAGCTCGTGAATTCGCGACACCGCGCGCTGATGGGAGCGCCAAAGATTTGCTCCGGTTTGCCCTCTTCCTCGACGCGGCCTTGATGCAGGAACATCACGTGGCTTGAGACGTCGCGGGCGAACTTCATCTCATGCGTTACGAGCAGCATCGTGCGGCCCTCTTCCGCGAGATCTCGGATGACCTTGAGCACTTCCCCAACGAGTTCCGGATCAAGAGCCGAGGTCGGTTCATCAAACAGCATCACGGATGGATCCACGCACAGCGCCCGCGCTATTGACGCGCGCTGTTGCTGTCCACCTGACATGAAGGCGGGGTAGACGTGGCGTTTTTCGTAGAGCCCAACTTTATGCAGCAGCGCTTCAGCTTTCTCGGTCGCCTGCCTGCGGCTCATCCCGAGCACGTGGACTGGCGCCTCGATGACATTCTCAAGGACAGTCATGTGTGCCCAAAGATTGAAGCTCTGGAAAACCATGCCGAGACCGATCCGGATGCGCTCTACTTGTCGCCAGTTGGCAGGACGTACGCGATCGGCCGATCCAGCCTTCATTAGTACTTCCTCACCGTTGATGATGAAACGGCCGCGGTCCGGGACCTCGAGAAAGTTGATGCAGCGAAGGAAGGTACTCTTGCCGGATCCTGAGGACCCAATCAGCGAGATGACCTCCCCCTTTCCCGCAGCAAGTGATACGCCTTTCAACACTTCGTGGGTGCCGTAACTCTTGTGTACGTCGTCGACGCGCAGTGCGCATGAAATGCTGGTTGTCATTCGTTCCCCACTTTTTCGTGGCTTGTTAGGGCGCAATTTAGCAATCGCTTGCGCGGCGTTGCCGCACAATCGTATGTTGTTGAGGATTTTTTCCGCGACGTGTTGCTAGACATCGCGGCTTTTCCGCGTCACTGCCCGTTGATGCAGATCACCTTGGGTTGGGTCATGTCCTCGTAGGCAAAGCGCACGCCTTCGCGGCCCATGCTGCCGTGTTTGAAACCTCCGAACGGCATGGCGTCAAATCGATAGTCAGAGGAATCGTTGATCATAACGCCACCGGCCTCAATGCCGGCTGCGGCCTCCAGTGCAACGGCGAGATTGTTGGTGAAGACGCCAGCATGCAGGCTGTAGTCCGGTTCGTTCGCTAGCCGGATTGCGTCCGCAAGCGTCTCAAAGCGCTCGAGTATCGCAACTGGTGCGAAAACCTCCTCCTTCCAGAGACGATTGTCACGCGGGACGCCTTCGAGCACGGTTGGGTGGTAGACGGCGCCTTCGCGGCGATGGCCGCATAGCAGCCGCGCGCCAGCAGATAGGGCTCTTTCTACGGCTTCTTCGGTGCGTTCGGCCGCAGCGGCGGAAATCATGGGTCCGACGTCCGTAGCCTCAAGGCGCGGGTCTCCGGCACGAAGGCTGCGGGTGCCCGCGACAAATGCCTGGCGGAACTTTTCGTAGAAGGCGGTTTGGACGAGAACGCGTTGCGTGCCGATGCAGTTCTGGCCGGCCGCCCAATAGGCGCCCGAGATGCAGCCTTCCACCGCCTTTTCAAGGTCGCTGTCTGCCATGACGATAACCGGAGCATTGCCGCCAAGGTCCATGGCGAGCTTCTTCAGACCGGCCGTCCGCGTGATTGCCTCGCCGGTCGCAAAGCCACCGGTAAATGACACCATGCGGATATCGCGAGCTGAGACAATGGCGCGCCCCAGATCTGCGCCGCCAATCGCGACGGTGACGATTTCCTCTGGCAGGCCCGCTTCGATCAACGTCCCAACCAGCTTGAGAGCGGAAAGCGGCGCGAACTCTGACGGCTTCAAAAAGACCGAATTGCCACCCGCGATTGCAGGGCCAAGCTTGTGCGCTACGAGATTCAGCGGATCATTATAGGGGGTGATGGCAGCAATGATTCCAAGCGGTTCGCGTGTGAACCAGCCTTGGCGCGTCTCGGAGCCCGCGTAGGCGTCGAACGGAATAATCTCGCCGGCGTTGCGCTTGGCTTCCTCCGCAGAGAGCTTCAACGTGTTCACGCAACGCGATGCCTCCTTGCGGGCCTGCGTGATCGTTTTGCCCGCCTCGCAGACAATCGTGCGTGCGAAATCCTCGAGATGGTCCCCTACGAGCCGTGCTGCTTGTTCCAGAATGGCGGCCCGGCGATGCCTAGGGAGCGCTCGCGACACCGCCGCCCCCCGCTTGGCACGCTCAAGAAGGGTGCCAACGTCGTCGGACGTGCTGGCTCTTACGCTTTCGACAACCTTGCCGTCATAAGGATTGAAAACGTCGATCAATTCCGTAGTCGGGGCAACTTGAAGCTTGACGTTTGTCATTCCGCGGCCTCCGTGATCGAACCGGCCGACGCTGAGCGGTGGATAGCAATAATATCGGAGAGAAGAGCATAAGCGGTCTCGACCCGGCCAGCTCCCGGACCCGTTACCGTCACTGAACCGAGCATCTCAGTGGTGAAGGATACGGCGTTTATGGCGCCGCTCACTCCCGCGAGTGGGTGGTCGAGCGGCAGACGGCGCGGCGCGACAGATGCCTCGACGCTACCGTTCTCTAGACGCGCCGCCGAACCGATCAGCTTCCAGCGGTATCCCTCTTTGGCGGCTGTCTCTATGTCCATGGTGGTGAGCGCCGAAATTCCTTCACAAGACACGTCCGTCGGTTTGAGCGCTGCGCCCAGCAGTTCATTTGCCAGAATGACCACCTTGAGACGAACGTCGTAGCCTTCAACATCAGCGGTCGGATCAGCCTCGGCGTAGCCGAACCCCTGGGCCTCTTTGACCGCCGCAGAAAAACCGAGCCCGGCCTCCATGCGACCGAGTACAAAATTGGAGGTGCCGTTGAGGATGCCTTCGAATCCGCTGAGGCCAGCGCCGGCAAGTGCGTTCTTCGCCAAACGTATCACGGGTGTTCCGCTCATGACGGCCCCTTCATACTCGAAATGAACATGGTTGCGACGAGCCACTGCCTTGAGATCGGCAGCAGCAAGGGCCACCGGGCCCTTATTGGTCGTGACAACATGCTTATGATTCTCGAGCGCCCAACGGCAATGGGAAACGGCCGGTTCTCCGTCGCGAGGGTTTGTGAAGGTGGCCTCGACAACTATGTCAGCAGGCGCCTGCCGGATGACTTTTTCGTTGTCCGCTTCCGCAGATCCACCGGAAAGCCTGGCGAAGCCGCCCTTCTCGAAATTGGTCTCAACGAGCATTCGTGCATCAATGCCATTTCGCGAGACGACGGAGCCGAGATTAAGATCGGTCACCGCGACAATGTTGAGCCGGAAGCCGAGTTCCGATTGCCAGAGCTCGTTTCGCTCGGCCACGAGCTGCGCGAGAGCGCGGTTGACTCCACCGAATCCGATAAGAGCTATGTTGTACTGTACCATGTCGGTTCCTCATCCTGGGCGATGAGAAGAGCATGACTGCCGGCAAACGCAGCAGGAAGCTTCCGAAACGGCCAAAAATCTGGCCGCTTTGACAAGCGTGCGCGACAACTGCGCAAATGTGGCAGAAAGCGTGGTAGTGCAGAGGCGGCCAAGGAAATGCCTGGGATGAGAAAATGGAACCGATTGACGACTTCGACCGCAGGATTTTGAGCATCATACAGGTTGACTGCCAGATGAAGGCGGAGGCCATCGGCGACTTAGTGGGTTTGTCCGCATCAGCCGTGCAGCGTCGCCTGAAAAGGATGCGGGACTCAAACATCATTACCGCCGAGATTGCTATCATCGACCGCAAAGTCGCCGGCAACCCCATGACGTTTATCGCCGGAATGGAGATCGAACGCGAGAACTACGACGCCCTGTCGAAGTTTCGCGTCTGGCTTGCCAAACAGGAACATATCCAACAGGTCTACTATGTGACCGGTGCAGTGGACTTAATCGCGATTATCACGGCTCGGGACGTTGGCCAATATGACGAGATCACTGCCAACTTGATGTCAGAAAACCCGCAGATCAAGCGCATTCACACCAATGTCGTGCTAAAAGATATTAAGCTCGGGATGTTCGTACCGGTCGCAAGCTAGTCCAAGCGCTCCCGCGCTACAAGGACGCAAGCTGACCGCAGATTCGCGGCGCCTTCCGGTGGATACATTATGCGATCTTCTGTAACGGGCGTTGCGTCAATCCCTTGTGCGCTCAATCCCTCGCCGAGTGCTTGCTTCTGTTGGGGTGGACGGCCCCCAACGGCATCGAATGTGCCAGAGGGAGTCGTTGTGAACTCAAGCAAAGGGAGCCGTCCGTGGACAAATTATTCGTATTGGCATGGATACGTCAAAACATGTCTTTCAATTGCATGGCGTCAACGCTGCTGAGCAACCGATCCTGCGCAAGAAGTTGCGCCGTAAGGAAATGATGGGCTTTTTCACGGAATGCCCGCCGACTGTGATTGCGATCGAAGCCTGCGGTGCTTCGCATCACTGGGCCCGGTCGCTGACCGCGCTCGGGCATGAGGTCAGACTGATCCCCCGCAGCTCGTGAAGCCTTACGTCAAACGTGGCAAAAATGACGCAGCTGATGCGGAAGCACTATGCGAGGCGATGAGCCGCCTAACAATGCGGTTCGTTCCGATGAAATCGGCGGATCAGCAAGCCGTACTGATGCTAGTTGGCATGCGCGAGCGCGTTGTTTCCGCACAAACGCAGCTTTCCAATACGATTCGCGGCCATGCGGCTGAGTTTGGGCTGACCGCCGGTAAAGGCATGTCCCATATCCCGCTACTGCTTGAACGGATCCTGATTGACGAAACCATTCCAGCCCTGGCACGCGATCTATTTGCATCTCTCGCTGACGAATTTCACTCCCGAAGAAGGACATACGGTCTTACGGTGAAAAGCCCGGCCTGATAAGCCTAGTTTGCTTCGTCGATACAGACCGAGCGGATGTCGCCATTGCTTAGCGTCGTCTTGCACCGCTGGTTCGACTTGCAGTTAGGGTCACCGTTAGCCGTCACGACACCGCCAACGCGCTCACATTCCTGAGCAGTCAGTTCAGCAGAGCCGACCGTGGTCAGTGGGCCGGTTGCTCTATCCTTAACCGATGGCGCTTTCACCAGCGGCTTCTTGGTCTCTGCCACCAGAACCAAATCCGATGGATTTGCAGCGGTGGGGCTGGTCCAGGACGGACTGCCTGTCATGTTGATAGGCGCTGCGTGGATCGTCGTTGCAAAGCCTATTGAGAATGCGGCAACGGAAAGGAAGCGAGCCCGAGACATTCTTTGCCCTCTACAACCGGTGGTGAAGCTGGGGTTATGATATTAGCAGCAAATAGGGCGGCGCGGAATGCACGTGTCGTTTGGCAGATCCGCCTTTACCCACCCGCCTCGCCGCTTTGTTTATGCTACTCAAGCGACGAGGCGGAGCCTTTCGAAGCGACGCTCGGGCGAGTCGGCAACGCATATAATGGCAACCTCCGAAGACGACCAGTTTGTCGTTTGCGCAACAACCACTTTCACTATCCGGTGAGCTGACGGATCGCCTTCGGCCCCAATTGAGACGCTCGGATCAAGAATCCGTTCTTCTCGCTTCCCGGGCGTTCAGATCAAAGGCAACAACGCGATCTCTCCATCCGCTTGAGACGACTGGAAGCCGGCAACATGCCGCTCAGTCCGGATGTCTCCTATCCCTCGCCTTGAAGGGATTCGAACCAGCTTCGATTATGGTTAATTAAGCGAATTCGTTAATTAACAAAAATGCCGTTTCGTTTATTAATGCCCGTCCTATTACTGCAATACAGAACACGTGAACATTACGGCTCGATACCGCCCCGTTATCGTCAACAAGAGGGAACCGCCTTCCGCTCTGCCTGGAGAAGCTGCGCTGCAGTCAGCCGAGCGCGTGGCTTGCCAACCCGTAGAGGTTCGGTCCCGGTACCACGACTGCGCCGCCTTTGCCCGGACGAGACATTGCGAGCACTGTGTCGAAGACGGCCAAGCCGGATTGCGAGAGGAATGTTGCGAAAGCGCCGGCCTCGACCGGTGTGTCGAGCCGCAGAAATTGACCTTCGTGGGTAGCGACATGATGCCGTATCACGGCGATGGCATCCGCATCATTTTCTGCCACGACCGGGCCAATGACATGCCCCCTGCCGAAACGACGGCAAAGTGCGAAAGCGCACAGCCGACCGCCGCGAACCAAGCCGTAGCCTAGGGACTGTGTAAAGAGCTTGCCGATCAGCGTCGCCCTCGAGGCACCGAATCCGCCCGCATCCAGCTCGACGACCGCAGCGAGGTCCTCCCCTTCCAGTCGCCGAACCAACGGCTGATCCGTTGGAGTAACAAAGTCGGTCGACCGGCGGGCCATGCCCTGGCATTGGTATATGGTCCGTATGGGCTCAAAACCGAGCGAATGATAAAGACGGCGGGATGCCCTTGTCGCATTGAGCCTCAGATCTCGTCCTCGGCTATCCGAAAGCACGTGGTCCATTAGCCATCGCCCGGCGCCGTTTGTCTGCAGCCGCGGCGAAGTAATCACCATGCCTATGGTCGCGAAATCATCGCCGTGCGGAAACCACATGGCCGAACCTGTCAGCCTGCCGATTTCGTCAAGCGCTATATAGCCTCGGCCGACCTCGCGCAGGAACTGCAAGTCTTCGGAGCGAAGCGGCCACCCGACGGAAACCGACAGAGCATGCAGTTGCTCGAGATCGGCGCTCTCAATCCCAGCTATGCGCATTTCGAAACTGTCAATGACTTTGGATTCGGATGTCGGTGTGTCCACCTCTTGCCTCCCGTCCTGCCGTCGCCCTGTCTCGTCCCGCACTCCAACCGGCACGCGGCCAAAACCTTTGTACGTTAGACTAGAACAGTACGCTCGATACAATTCACTTGAGAGGCCGCCTGACGCAACACAATCCTCCAAATCCGACGCGCTTTCAGCATGTAAAGCCTGGCCAGGCTTTTACAGTACCAGGCATCGTCGACGACGCTGACCCCAGCGGAGATATGGATGCTGTGAGGACAAGATGCAGGCAGTGGAAATACTCGAAAAACTCGTCGGCTTCCCCACCGTCGTCGGCACACCCAATGCTGACATCGTTGCCTGGATTGGCGGCTATCTGCAAAGCCACGGCATTGCCGTCACGCTCCTTCCCGGCCCGGAGGGCGATCGGTCTAACCTGTTCGCCACGATCGGTCCGAAAGAGGTGCCGGGTTATATTCTGTCGGGTCACATGGACGTCGTTCCGGCGACCGAAAGCGGCTGGACGGGCGATCCCTTTCATCTGCGTCAGGAGTCGGACCGACTTTATGGACGGGGCGCCACCGACATGAAGGGTTTCTTGGCCGCCGCCCTCGCCGCCGCGCCAAAGCTCGCCGAGATGCACCTGCGCCGGCCCATCCACTTTGCCTTCTCCTATGACGAGGAGGCCGGCTGCCGTGGAGTACCGCATATGATCGAACGCCTGCCGAAACTCTGCGAAAAACCCCTCGGCGCGCTCATCGGCGAGCCGAGCGGCATGCGGGCGATCCGGGCGCACAAGGGCAAGTCGGCAGCGAGGCTTTCGGTGAAGGGCCGTTCCGGGCACTCCTCGCGTCCGGACCAGGGGCTGAATGCCATCCATGCCATGGCGAAAGTGCTTACCTCTGCTGCCGGAGAAGCTGACCGGCTGACCCGCGGCCCGTTTGAAGACGTATTTGAGCCGCCTTACTCTTCCCTCCAGATTGGCACTGTCCAAGGCGGCCAAGCAGTCAATATCATTCCGGAGACCTGCGAGGCGGAATTCGAGGCGCGTGCGATTTCCGGCGTCGATCCGGCGGACCTGCTAAGCCCTGTGCGAGGGACTGCAGAGAAACTCAGGGAACTTGGTTTCACAGTCGAATGGCAAGAGCTCAGCGCTTATCCAGCGCTCTTTCTCCCCGCCGATGCGCCGCTCGCAACGCTTCTGGAGGAACTGACCGACCTCGTGTCTCTCCCGGCTGTCAGTTACGGCACCGAAGCCGGGCTTTTCCAGCAGGCCGGCATCGACGCGATCATCTGCGGCCCCGGCGAGATTGACCGCGCCCACAAGCCGAACGAATACATCCTCACCGACGAACTCGCTGCCTGCCAGGCGATGATCGAGCGGCTCGGTGAGCGTTGTCGCGCCTGAGGCATCAAGGCGGAGACGCGCAATGACCTTCCTCTTCAATTCCGACGCAAAACGCGGTGCGATCTTCGCCAAAGCTTTTTCGCGTGAGCTTCCGGACGTTCCTTTCGCCACGGATGCGGCGGCGGTCGATCCAGATGCGGTGCGCTACCTGATCACCTGGACGGTTCCGGAAGATCTTTCGCGCTATCGCAACCTTGAAATCCTCTTTTCGATCGGCGCCGGCGTCGACCAGTTCCGCATCGAGGCCGTTCCGCCGCGTGTGAAGGTCGTGCGCATGGTTGAGGACGGCATCATCCGGATGATGCAGGAATATGTGACACTTGCCGTACTCGCGCTCCATCGCAATTTGCCGGCCTATTTGGACCAGCAGCGCAGCCAACATTGGCAGGCCATTTCCCAGATTCAGGCGTCGGAACGCCGCATCGGCGTGCTCGGCCTCGGCATGCTCGGCACCGCGGTTCTCGAACGATTGAAGCCCTTCGGCTTTTCCCTATCCGGCTGGAGCCGCAGCGCGCACGAACTCGAGGGTGTCAGATGCCTGCACGGTGCTGACGGTCTCGACAATCTGTTGGCCGACACCGACATCCTCATCTGTCTCATTCCTCTAACCGACGAGACGCGCGGTTTCCTCGATGCCGAGCTCTTCGCCAAGCTCCCGGCCGGTGCGGCGCTCGTTCATGTCGGCCGCGGTCCGCAGCTCGATCATCAGGCACTTCTCGACGCACTCGACAGCGGCCATCTCTCCGGCGCCCTCATCGACGTCACCGACCCCGAGCCGCTTCCGGCGGACCATGCCATCTGGCGCCATTCGAAGATTCTGCTGACGCCGCACATAGCGAGCGTGACTCAACCGGAAACCGCCGCCAAGGCCGTGATCGAGAACATCAGACGCCACCGCTCGGGTCTCGATCCGGTCGGGCTCGTTGATCGCGGCCGCGGCTATTGAATTCCACCCCAGGAAAGGAAAGCCATGTCACTCCTGAAGACCATCGATACCAACCCCTCCTTCGCGCCGCGGGAATCCCGTCCCCTTCCGGAGCGCCTCATCTCCGGCGACCCCTCTTTCAAGACATGGGCTCAGGATGTCGCCCGTGGCGAAATGATCCACACCGGAATCTGGGAGGCGACGCCCGGCGAGACGCGCTCGATCAAGGGCGAGACCTTCGAGTTCTGCCATATCCTTTCCGGCGTCATTGAACTCACGCCCGAAGGCGGCGAGCCGGTCACCTACACGGCCGGCGACAGCTTCGTCATGAAGCCGGGCTTCGTCGGTATCTGGAAGACGATCGAGACGGTGCGCAAGGTCTACGTGACCGTGATGGCTTGAGCGATCGGGCGGGGTTATCCGACCCCGCCAAACAATACACTGCGCGGCGGCTGCAAAACGGTGTTTTCCGCCGCGCCACCTCCACCAACAAACCAAGCGACTACCTCAGTTTTGCTAGCTTCGACTGCAGTTATCCGAGGTATCCGCATGGCACTGAGTTTCGACCCTGACACCGTCCACCTCCCTATCGGTCACTTCATCGGCGACCGGATGATCCCTGCCGACGGGGTCATCGACATGCATCGTCCATCCGATGGCAAAGCCTATGCCAGCTGTCCGCTCGCGGATGTGGCACTCGTCGACCGCGCTGTCGAAACCGCCAAGAATGCGCTGAAGGCTAGCAACTGGGGCGGCGTGCGTCCACGCGAGCGGACAGTCGTGCTGCAGCGCTGGGCCGACCTGATCGAAAGGGAGGCGGAAACCCTCGCCAAGCTCGAGGCGCTTTCCTCGACGCGTCCCGTTGGTCACCTCGTCGCCGGCGATGTCGCTGTCAGCGCCGAGCAGATCCGGTTCTTTGCGGAGTTCGCCGATAAGGAAGGAAGCGACCTCGTGCCGACCGACGACGGTAGTCTCGGCATGGTCATGACGGAGCCCTATGGCGTCGTTGCCGCCATCACCCCGTGGAATTTTCCCATTTCGATGGCCGCCTGGAAGCTCGGCCCCGCGCTTGCGGCCGGCAATGCCGTGGTACTGAAGCCGTCGGAATTGACGCCGTTTTCGACCGTCTATCTCGCCGAACTCGCGATCCGCTCCGGCCTGCCGGCTGGTCTCGTTAATATCGTGCTGGGCGACGGTCCGGTGACCGGCACTGCCCTCACCGGCCATCCAGACATCGCCAAGGTCAGCTTCACCGGCTCGACCGGCGCCGGTTCAGCCATCATGGCTAACATCGCCCGCACCGGGGTCAAACCCATGACGCTTGAACTTGGCGGAAAGAGTCCTCAACTCGTGTTCGCCGACGCGGACCTCGACAAGGCGGCCGCCGCGATCGCACAGAGCATCCTCTCCAATGCCGGCCAGGCCTGCGTCGCCGGCTCTCGCCTAATCGTCGAGGAGGGTGCTGCTGCGCCGCTCGCCGAGGCGATCGTCAGACGCATGAGAGCGGCGAAGGCGGGGCCGACCTGGCACGAGGCAACCGAATACTCGCCGATCATCTCGAAGCGCCAGTTGAACCGCATCCACGGCATCGTCGAGGCTGCCGTTGCAGCGGGCGGCGAATGCCTGTTCGGGGGCGCGCCAATGGATGCGCCCGGCTACTTCTATCAGCCGACGTTGATGGCCGTGCGCGACAGTTCCTCGCCAGCGATAACTGAAGAAATCTTCGGTCCGGTCCTGACCATGCAGACCTTTGCCGACGAAGAGGAGGCCGTGGCGCTCGCCGATCACCCGACCTACGGCCTGGCCGCCGGCCTTTTCACCCGTGACCTGTCGCGCGCCCTCCGGCTTACGCGGCGACTCCAGGCAGGCACCGTTTGGGTCAACCGGTACAGCCGCTCACGCGACCACATTCTGCCGACCGGCGGCTACAAGCGCTCCGGCATCGGCAAGGACCTCGGACGCGTAGCCTATCAAGCCAATCGCAAGAGCAAGAGCGTTCTCATCAACCTCTAGGAGCCTTCCATGAAATCCTATTCGATCGCACTCATCCCCGGCGACGGTATTGGCCAGGATGTAACGGATGCGGCCTGGCGGGTTCTTTCGACCGTTGCCAGGCATTCCAACTTCTCGCTCACCGGCACGCCCTTCCCCTGGTCCTGCGCCTATTACAAGGAAACGGGCGCGATGATGCCAGCAGATGGCATAGAACTCTTGCGTCGCTTCGATGCGATCCTGCTCGGGGCCGTCGGCTGGCCCGCCGAGGTGCCGGATTCCGTCTCACTCCACGGCTTGCTTCTGCCGATCCGCAAGGCCTTTGTGCAATATGCCAATATCCGCCCGCACCGGCTGCTGCCGGGTGTGCAGGGGCCGCTGAAAGCGGAAAATTTCGACATTCTCTGCATCCGCGAGAATACCGAAGGCGAATATTCCGGAGCCGGCGGCCGCGTGCATCAGGCAACGGTCGACGAAGTCGCGGTCGAAACCTCGATCTTCACGCGCACGGGCGTCGAGCGGATCTTGCGCTTCGGCTTCGAACAGGCTCGCCAACGCCGCGGCAAACTCGCTTCGGTGACCAAATCCAACGCCCAGAAATACTCCATGGTGTTCTGGGACGAGATTACGCGAGAGCTCGCTGCCGACTATGCCGATGTCGAGGTGACGAACTATCATATCGACGCCATGGCCGCGCGCATGGTGATGGCGCCAGAGAGCCTCGATGTCGTGGTCGCCTCGAACCTTTTCGGCGACATCCTGACCGATCTCGGTGCCGCCATTCAGGGCGGTCTCGGCTTTGCGGCTTCGGCCAACATCAATCCTGATCGCAGCGCCCCTTCAATGTTCGAGCCGGTGCATGGATCAGCGCCCGACATCGCCCATCTAGGCATCGCCAACCCAATAGCCGCCATCTGGTCCGGTGCGATGATGCTGGAGCATCTCGGAGAAAGCGACGCCGCGCGCATTGTTCTGGCCGCGCTCGAAAAAACGACCGCCCGCGGGATCGGCACCGTGCCGGGCAAAGACAAAACCGAAACCATCACGGCGGCTGTGCTTGCCGCGCTCAACTGATATTGAGAGGAGAGAAATAATGAAGTTGGACGATAGGGAACTTTTCCGGCAAGAGGGCTTCATCGACGGAGCCTGGCTGGCAGCAGCCTCGGGTAAGACCGTCGACGTTTTCGATCCTGCCAGCCAGACGCGTCTCGGTATTATTCCGGACATGGGTGAAGAGGAAACGCGCGCCGCCATCGCAGCCGCCAATGCCGCCTTCGGGCCGTGGAAGAAGAAGACGCATGCCGAACGGGCCGCGATGCTCGAGCGCTGGTACACGCTGATGATTGAAAACCTTGAGGATCTGGCGCTGCTCTTGACGATGGAACAGGGCAAGCCCCTGGACGAAGCGCGCGTGGAAATCCGTTACGGCGCGTCCTTCGTCAAATGGTTCGCCGAAGAAGCCCGCCGCATCGGCGGCCACACCATTCCCTCTCCGACGGCCGATCGCCGCATCCTCGTTCTGAAGGAGGCAGTCGGCGTCTGCGCCATCGTGACGCCGTGGAACTTCCCGAACGCAATGATTACCCGCAAGGTGGCACCCGCCCTGGCCGCGGGCTGCACGGTGGTAATCAAGCCCTCGGAATTCACGCCATTTTCGGCGCTCGCCCTTGGAGTTCTGGCAGAGCGCGCCGGCATTCCCGCCGGCGTGATCAACATCGTCACCGGAATGCCGACCGCAATCGGCAACGAATTCATGGCGAACGAAACAGTGCGCAAGATCTCCTTTACGGGCTCGACGCGCGTCGGCTCTCTCTTGATGAGAGGCGCGGCCGACAGCGTCAAGCGCCTCTCGCTCGAACTCGGCGGGAATGCCCCCTTCATCGTCTTCGACGACGCCGACCTTAATCTGGCGGTCGAAGGCGCGATCGCGTCGAAGTTCCGCAATGGCGGCCAGACCTGCGTCTGTGCCAACCGCATCCTGGTGCAGGCCGGCGTCTACGACGCCTTCGCCGAGAAGCTCGGCGCACGCGTTAACGCAATGAAGGTCGGCCCCGGCACGGAAACCGGAATCGCGATCGGACCGATGATCAATGATGCGGCAATTGACAAGATCAACCGCCATGTCGAGGACGCGCTTGCCAAAGGCGCGAAGGTTTCGGCGCGCGGCATCTCGGTGCCGGAGGGGAGACAATATACGGCCCCGATCGTGCTGACCGGCGCCACCACCGAGATGCTGCTTGCCAGCGAAGAGACCTTCGGTCCCGTTGCCCCACTCTTCCGCTTCGAGACGGAGGAGGAGGCAATCGCCATCGCCAATGGCACGCCCTTCGGTCTGGCTGCCTATTTCTACACCGAAAGCCTGAAACGGTCCTGGCGCGTGGCGGAAGCGCTCGAATTCGGCATGGTCGGCCTCAACACCGGCGCCATCTCCACCGAAGTCGCCCCCTTCGGCGGCGTCAAGTATTCCGGCCTCGGCCGCGAGGGTGCCCAGGTCGGTATCGAGGAATATCTCGAGATGAAGAGCTTCCACATCGGCGGCCTGGATTAATGCAAGTGGCGCAAAAATGTGGGCTTTTGGGGCAACGACATGCTCAAACAAGTACCTACGGCGCGTCGCGTGAATTCGATTGAACGCGACGAGCTGTGGGTAGTCACGACGATCTTGGGTCGGATCGAACCAAAGCCGCAAACGTGATTGTTCCAGGAGTGGAGTGAATGCCTGCGAAAAGGCGCCGTGTTTCTTCATCCCGCTCTAAAGCGCGCGCGAGGCGCTTCAACTCTTTCGCAAAATCCGCTGCACACTTCAGGCAGCACACCAGGCGAGATCCTCCAAACAAAGAAGGGCGCGGGCCTGTCCGGTCCGCGCCCTTCTTCCTTACCTGAGCTGTCTATTGGACCTTGTCCAGCATTTTGTAATACATGCCGACGAGCGGCAGGAACCAGGGCTTGCCGAAATGTCCTGGCACGGCCGGCCATTCGAGACCCTTCAGCGGGTTGCGGTCCGGCCGGTCGAGAATTGCATCCGCTATGATCATGCCGAGATGCGTCGAAACCTGCGCGCCGTGGCCGGAATAGCCCATGGCGTACCAAACCCCGTCTTGATAACCGGCGCGGGGGAAGCGGTCCTTGGTCATGTCGACGAGACCACCCCAGCAATAGTCGATCTCGACGTTGACAAGCTGCGGAAAGATCTCAGCGAGGCTCGCCTTGAGGATGGCACCGCTTTTCGCGTCCGACCGTTGGTCGGATTTCGCCGAGAAGCGGGCTCGGCCGCCGAAGATTAGACGGTTGTCGTGCGAAAGCCTGAAATAATTGCCGATGTTCATCGACGTGACGCAGGTGCGATTACCCGGCATGCTTGCCGCGATCTCCGCCGCTGTCAGCGGTCGGGTGGCGATGATGAAGCTGCCGACGGCGATGATGCGGCGACGAAAGTAGCCGAAGGTCGAAGGCGTGTAGGCGCCGGTGGCGACAAGAACCGCATCCGCTGTGACGCTGCCGCGGGCGGTCTTCAATGCGTGCCGGCCGGCCGCCTGCCGATGCTCGGTAACCGCCGCGCTCTCGAAGACCGTGGCGCCATGGCGGGTGGCCGCTTCGGCGAGTCCGACGACATAGCGCCCCATGTGCATCATCGCGCTCTTCTTCGAGAGCATCGCCCCGCAGAAGGGCGAGCCGACTTCCTGCTTCAGGTCCTGTGCGCAGAGAAGCGCGGTGTCGCGGTCAACTTCCGTGTTGACCGCCTCGAAATTGCGGGCGATCGCCTCGAAATGCTGGGGCTTCGAGGCGAGCTTCAGTTTGCCAGCGCGGCGGAAACTGCAGTCGATGCCTTCTTCGGCGATTAGTGCCTCGATCGTGTCGATCGATTCGTCGAACGCCTGGTAAAGCGCAATCGCCCGCTCCCTGCCGAGTTCCGCCTTGGCCGCGAGATAACTGTGGGCGAGCCCGTTGTTCAAGTGGCCGCCATTGCGTCCGGAGGCACCCCAGCCAACCCTTTCCGCCTCCAGCACGACGACTTTGGCGCCAGCCTTGGCAAGTTGCCGAGCAGCGGCGAGGCCGGTGAAACCGCCGCCGATCACCGCGACGTCGTAGTGGCCCTCGACCGGACCCTGAGCAGCCCCGGCAAAGGCCGGGGCGGTGTCGTGCCAGTAGGACAGAAACTTCATGGCGGACTGCCCTTTCTAAAGACCGACGACGCCCGGAAGGGAAGAGATGCCGGCGATCTCGATGTAACCGTAATACGGATTGGCCGGCTCGTGGCCGCGATTGACCCAGACCTTGTTCTTCATGCCGAGATCATGCGCCGACATCAGGTCATAGCGGAAGGAAGACGAGCAGTGGAGAATGTCCTCGGGGCCGCAGCCGAGCATGTCGAGCATGTATTCGAAGGCCTTGAAGCGCGGCTTGTAGGCCTGCGCCTGTTCGGCGGTGTATACTGCATGGAAGGGTGCGCCGAGCTTTTCGACATTCGACATGATCTGCGAATTCATTGCATTCGACAGGATCACCAACGGGATCTCCTTGGCGACCCTGGCAAGCCCCGCCGGCACGTCCGCATGCGGCCCCCAGGTCGGGACACGCTCGTAGACCATCTTCGCAGCTTCATCGCGGAACTTTATGCCGTTGCGCTTGCAGGTCCGTTCCAGCGAATTGTGCACCACCTCCGCATAGGGCTTCCAGTCGCCGAGAATTTCGTCAAGACGATAGGCGGCGAAATTCTTGATGAATTCGGCCAAGCGCGCTTCATCGAGCTGCTCCCCATAGAGGTCGCGCGCAGCTTCTGCCATCTGGAAATTGGTTAGCGTGCCGTAGCAGTCGAAAGTGATGTATTTCGGACGGAACGTCGTCATGTGCGTATCCTTGTAAGAGCGGGACCAGGTATTCTGTAAGGATCATAGGCGCTGCGCCTCCCATCGCCTCGCCTGATTTGGCGGCGTTCGAAGCAGAATCTATCGTATCGAGAGCCGGCTTTGGCAGAAGGTTGCGTGGCTGCTGATCGTCAACAGTGCCTTTCGGCCCGGCGCCGTCCCAGCGCTCCTTCCTTATCAGCATAAGATGCGGCGACCGGCAGACGCAAAGCTATAAGATACCGCGCGAGCCAAAGCTTTCAGACGATCTTCCGGTCAGCACTCCTTCAGACTAGCGGGCAGAAATGAAGGAAACGCCATGCAGACAAGTCAGATCGATATTGCCGCCTTCGGGCCTGAGCATCTGGAGGCCGCCGTCAAGCTCTCGCAGCAGGCCGGTTGGCCACATCGCCTTGAAGATTGGCAGATGGCGCTAATTATGAGCAAAGGTGTCGTCGCGATTGAGGGCAACCGGGTCGTCGGCACTGTATTCGTGACCCCTTACGAGTCGGACTGTGCGACGATCAACATGGTCATCGTCGACGAGGCGATGCGCGGCCGCGGCCTCGGTCGCAAGCTGATGGACGCGGCGGTGGAGCTGGCAGCCGATCGTCCGCTTAGACTCGTGGCAACGACTGAGGGCATGCCACTGTACGAAAAACTTGGCTTCGAGAAGACCGGGCGCGTGCTGCAACACCAGGGGATCGCTCGAGAAATAGCCACGCCAGCGGCAGCCGAGGCGGCGGACACCTTCGACATCCAGGCGATCGCCGAGCTTGATCGTCTAGCCTTTGGTGCCGACCGCAGGAGGCTGATCGCCTATCTGGCCGAGGTTGGCGAATTCGCCGTCATTCGCCGCGACGGTCGCGTCTCCGGTTTCGCAGCCTTGCGCGCCTTCGGCCGCGGCGAGGTCATCGGCCCCATCGTTTCCGGCAACCTCGATGACGCCAAGGCGCTCGTTCAACATTTCATCGCCGTCAAAACCGGCCGCTTTCTCCGAGTTGATACTACCGCCGATACGGGCCTTTCGCCCTGGCTTGCCGAATACGGACTTGCCCATGTCGGCGGCGGGATCGCCATGATGAAGCCGCCAGTTCACCGCGCCGCCGATCCCGCCGCCATCACCTTCGCCCTCGCCAATCAGGCGCTCGGCTGATCCGGAGATCATTATGTACAGCAATTCCCTTATCGAGCTCGACCGTGCCCACCTGATCCATCCGGTCGCCTCCTATCGCAGCCACGAAAAGCTCGGCGTGCGCGTGCTCGCCTCGGCCAAAGGTGCAACGGTCACCGACGCCTCGGGCAGGCAAATGATCGACGGTTTTGCCGGACTCTGGTGCGTCAATGCGGGCTACGGACATGAAAGTATCGTCGAGGCGGCAGCAAAGCAGATGCGCGAACTCCCTTACGCGACGGCCTATTTCGGCCTCGGTTCGGAGCCGGCCATCCGCCTCGCTTCTGAACTCGCCGAACGCGCGCCAGGCGATCTCAACCATGTCTACTTTACGCTGGGCGGTTCCGATGCCGTCGATAGCACGATCCGCTTCATCCGTTATTATTGGAATGCCCGTGGCGAGCCGCAGCGCGATCAGTTCATCTCGGTCGAACAGGGCTATCACGGCTCCTCGACCGTCGGCGCCGGCCTCACCGCGCTGCCGGCCTTCCATGCCGGCTTCGGCATTCCCTTCGACTGGCAGCACAAGATCCCGTCGCATTATGCCTACCGCAATCCGGTGGGTGAGGATCCGCAGGCAATCATTGACGCATCGCTGGCGGCACTCCGTCGCAAGGTCGAGGATATTGGCCCCGAGCGCGTCGCCGCCTTCTATGCCGAGCCCATCCAAGGCTCGGGCGGCGTGCTGGTGCCGCCCAGGGGCTGGATGAAGGCGATGCGCGAACTTTGCCGCGAGCTCGGCATCCTCTTCGTTGCAGACGAGGTGATCACCGGCTTCGGCCGCACTGGCCCGCTCTTCGCCTGCGAAGAGGACGAGACCGTGCCGGATTTCATCACCACGGCCAAAGGTCTCACTTCCGGCTACGTGCCGATGGGCGCGGTCTTCATGGCCGACCATGTTTATCAGACGATCGCCGACGGTGCCGGCGCTGCCGCCGTCGGCCACGGCCATACCTATTCGGCTCATCCGGTCAGCGCGGCGGTCGGCCTGGAAGTGCTGAAGCTTTACGAAGGCGGCCTGCTGGAAAATGGGCGGAAGGCCGGTGCCCGTCTGATGCAGGGCCTTGAAAACCTGAGAGACCACCCGCTCGTCGGCGATGTGCGCGGCCGTGGCATGCTGGCCGCCGTCGAACTCGTCGTCGACAAAGTGAAGAAGACCCCTTTGCCGGCAGCCGCGGAGCCAGCGCGCCGCATCTTCGACCGTGCCTGGGAAAACGGCCTTGTCATCCGTGCCTTCGCCAATGGCGTGCTGGGCTACGCGCCGCCGCTCTGCTGCACCGAAGCGGAGATCGACGAAATCGTCGAGCGCACCCGCCAAACGTTGAACGAGACCTTGGAAGACCTGGATGTTCGCCAGGCTTTGAGGGCCTGATGGACGACTGACGCGATATGTCGCGGAACCGCCATATTCGAAATTTTGTGCCGCGCTACGGCGCCCTTTCAGAGACTCCAGCGCGGCACAACTGCCAAACTCAAATCAAGGAAGCGGCCGGATCCCAGCATATGCGGCCTTTCCAGCAAGAGCGGGAGAGAACATCCCGCCGACGGGAACAGAATATTCTTCTTCATGAAGTCGGCGCTCCGACGTGGGACGCGAAAAAACTGGGGAATCGATGTGCACAAGAGCCTTCCCGAATTCAAATACATGACCTTCGACGTCGTCGGCACGCTGGTCGACTTCGAGGGCGGTCTCAAGGATTGCCTCGCCGGCGTCGCCGCCGAGGCCAGTGTCGCCATCGATGGCGAGGAGGCGCTCAGCCTCTACCGCGCAGCGCGCTACTCCAAGGACGCCGACCTCTTCCCGGACGATCTGGTGCGCGTCTATCTTGAAATCGCGCCGAAGCTCGGCCTTCCGACTGAGCGGAAATATGGCGAGCGTCTCAGGGACTCCGCCAGGAACTGGAGGGCCTTCGCAGACAGCGCCGAAGCGCTGGCGCGCCTTGCGAAGAATTACCGGCTTGTCGCTATGACCAATGCGCGCCGCTGGGCCTTCGATTTCTTCGCCGAGGAACTGGGCGATCCCTTCTACGCCGCCTTCACCGCCGACGATACCGGCACCGAAAAGCCTGACCCCGCCTTCTTTCAGAAGGTTTTCGACTTCATCGGCTCGCAAGGCAATTCGAAGGACGACGTCCTCCATGTCGCCCAGAGCCAGTACCACGACATAGGCATTTCGCGGAAGCTCGGACTGACCAGTTGCTGGATCGAGCGGCGCCACGCGCAGAAAGGTTACGGCGGCACCATAGAGCCGGCCGAGTTCACCGAGCCCGACTACCACTTCACCTCCTTGGCCGGCCTTGCCGATGCCGTGGCCGTCGCACGTAGCTGACCAGTTCACCGGATTGGGTCTAAGTCCGCGGAAGACGTGCAGCCCGTCAACAACGAAAAGGGGAATGACATGAACGACAAGATCACCAATTGGACCAGTTCCGACGACGCCCTGGTCGAAAACGCCATCCGCCGCGGCGCTACACGCCGTGAGCTGCTGCAGATGATGCTCGCGGGCGGCGTTGCTCTCTCCGCCGGCGGTCTCGTGCTCGGCCGCGCCTCCAACGCGGTTGCCGCAACGCCGGTCTCCGGCGGCGCGCTTAAGGCGGCCGGCTGGTCGTCCTCGACTGCGGACACGCTCGACCCGGCCAAGGCATCGCTCTCCACCGACTATGTGCGCTGCTGCTCCTTCTACAACCGTCTCACCTTCCTCGATAAGAGCGGCACCCCGCAGATGGAGCTCGCTGAGGCAATCGAGTCTGAGGATGCGAAGACTTGGACGGTCAAACTGAGGAGCGGCGTCACCTTCCACGACGGCAAGCCGTTAACCGCCGACGACGTGGTCTTCTCGTTGAAACGCCATCTCGATCCATCCGTCGGTTCGAAGGTCGCGAAGATCGCCGCGCAGATGACAGGCTTCAAGGCCGTCGACAAGCAGACAGTCGAGATCACGCTCGCAAATCCGAACGCCGACCTGCCGACCATCCTGTCGATGCACCACTTCATGATCGTCGCCGATGGCACGACGGATTTTTCCAAGGGGAACGGCACCGGCGCCTTCGTCAGGGAGGTCTTCGAGCCCGGCGTACGCTCGATCGGCATCAAGAACAAGAACTATTGGAAGTCCGGCCCGAACGTCGATTCCTTCGAGTACTTCGCGATCAGCGACGATAGCTCGCGCGTCAACGCATTGCTCTCAGGCGACATCCATCTCGCTGCTACGATCAATCCGCGCTCGATGCGCCTGGTCGAGGCCCAAGGCGACGGCTTCGTGCTCTCGAAAACCACCTCGGGCAACTACACCAATCTCAACATACGCATGGACTTGGAGCCCGGCAGCAAGCGGGACTTCGTCGAGGGAATGAAGTACCTCGTCAACCGCGAGCAGATCGTCAAGTCGGCGCTCCGCGGCCTCGGAGAAATCGGCAACGACCAGCCGGTTTCGCCGGCAAATTTCTACCATAATGGCGACCTGAAGCCGCGGGCGTTCGATCCGGAGCAGGCGAAGTTCCATTTCGAGAAGGCCGGCGTTCTCGGTCAGTCGATCCCGGTGATCGCATCCGAGGCGGCGAACTCGTCGATCGATATGGCAATGATCATCCAGGCTTCCGCTGCCGAGATCGGCTTGAAGCTCGATGTCCAGCGCGTTCCGGCCGACGGCTATTGGGACAATTATTGGCTCAAGGCACCGGTCCATTTCGGCAACATCAACCCGCGTCCGACACCGGACATCCTGTTCTCGTTACTCTATACTTCGCAAGCGCCATGGAACGAGAGCCAGTACAAGTCGGAGAAATTCGACAAGATGCTGATCGAGGCGCGCGGCTCACTTGACCAGGAGAAGCGCAAGGCGATCTACAACGAGATGCAGGTGATGGTCGCAAACGAAGCCGGCACCATCATTCCGGCCTATATCTCCAATGTCGATGCGATCACCGCCAAGCTCAAGGGCTTGGAAGCCAACCCGCTTGGCGGCCAGATGGGTTATGCTTTCGCGGAATATGTCTGGCTCGAAGCCTGATGAAGCGAACGGTCGGGGTTGCAGCCGCAGCGCTGCAGCCCTGATCCTTTTGGTTTGAAATCTCGAATGCCGAAAGGGAACGCGTGTGAACAATCGTGTCCTATCGCTCGTGTTGAGCAGATTGCTCATCGCCTTGATCACGCTGGTGATCGTCTCCTTCGCCGTGTTCTTCGCCACGACGCTCTTGCCGGGAGACACAGCGACGATCCTGCTTGGACAGGCCGCCACGCCGGAGGCAGTCGAAGGCTTGCGCAAGGCCATGCATCTCGACGACCCGGCGATCTTCCGTTTCCTGCGCTGGATCGTTGGTTTGCTGCAGGGCGACCTTGGCACCTCCTATGCCAATGAGATGCCTGTCGCGGATCTGATCGGCGGGCGCTTCATCAACACGCTGCAACTCGCGGGCGTCACCGCGCTCTTTTCCGTGCCAATCGCGCTGACGCTCGGCATCACGGCGGCGATGCTACGTGGCTCGCTGTACGACCGCGCCGTCACCGTGCTGACGATAGGGGTCATCTCCGTGCCGGAATTCATGATAGCGACCTCCGCGGTGTTGATCTTCGCCGTCTACCTGAAATGGCTGCCGGCGCTCTCCTTCGCGAACGAAGTCACGTCGCTGACAGAGCTCCTGCGCATCTATGCTATGCCGGTGATCACCCTTACCTTCGTCATCTCGGCACAAATGATCCGCATGACCCGGGCAGCGGTGATCGAGACGCTCAACACGCCCTATGTGGAGATGGCGTTGCTCAAGGGTGCCTCGCGGCCGCGCATCGTGTTTCGGCATGCGCTGCCGAACGCTCTGGGCCCGATTGTCAACGCGGTCGCGCTTTCGCTCTCATACCTGCTCGGCGGCGTCATCATTGTCGAGACGATCTTCAACTATCCAGGTATTGCCAAGCTGATGGTCGACGCCGTCGCCACTCGCGACCTGCCGCTGATCCAGAGTTGCGCGATGATCTTCTGCCTCGGCTATCTGCTCCTGATCACGGCCGCCGATATCATAGCCATCCTTTCCAATCCGAGGCTCCGATGACAATGACCAATTCTGAGACCAAGGCTGACCGGATTTCAGGAACCCGGCTTGGCTATCGCTTCAACATCATCGGCATGGTCGGTCTCTCGGTCATCCTTTTTTGGGCGTTGATCGCGATCTTCGCGCCGCTGATCATCCCCTACCCCGTCGGCGAGATCGTCGACCTCGACTACTTCGGCCCGATGAGCCGCGACTTCTGGCTCGGCTCGGATTATCTCGGCCGCGACATGCTCTCGCGAATCCTGATGGGCGCCCGCTATACGGTCGGTATCTCGCTTGCGGCAGTTACGATCGCCTGCTTCAGCGGCGTGATGCTCGGCATGTTCGCAGCGGTCGCCGGCGGCTGGCTCGACACGGTCCTGAGCCGCTTCCTCGACGCCCTCAACTCGATCCCGAGCAAGCTGTTCGGCCTTGTGGTCGTCGCTGCCGTCGGCTCCTCCATTCCCGTACTAATCCTGACGCTGTCGGTGATCTATATCCCCGGCGCGTACCGTTTCGCCCGCGCGCTTGCCGTCAACATCAACGCGATGGATTTCATCACCGTCGCCCGCATCCGTGGCGAAAGCACGCTCTATCTCATCCGCTCGGAAATCCTGCCGAACATCGTCGGACCAGTACTTGCCGACCTTGGCATCCGCTTCGTCTTCATCGTTCTCCTGCTCTCCGGCCTCTCCTTCCTCGGCCTCGGCGTCCAGCCGCCTTACGCAGACTGGGGGGCTCTCGTGCGTGAGAATATCGGCGGCCTGCCCTTTGGTGCACCGGCGGTGATGGCTCCCTCCTTTGCGATCGCCAGCCTCACCATCAGCGTCAACCTGCTGATCGACAACCTGCCCAAGAAGATCCGCGATCGGAGCGAATGATGGTAAATCTCGTAGAAATCCGCGACCTGAAGGTCGAAGCCACCACCGATTCCGGCCGCCGCGTCGAGATCATCAACGGCGTCAGCTTCGACATCGCTGAGGGCGAGATCGTGGCGCTGATCGGCGAAAGCGGCTCCGGCAAGACGACGATCGCACTCACGCTGATGGGCCATGCCCGTCCCGGCTGTCGCATCTCCGGCGGCAGCGTCTCAGTCGCCGGAAAGGATATGGTGACGCTGAGCGAAAAGCAGCGCGCCAGGGTACGCGGCACCGAGGTCACCTATGTTCCGCAATCAGCCGCCGCCGCATTCAACCCGGCCACCACAATCATGGACCAGGTGATCGAGGTCACCCGCATCCATGGGATTATGTCGTCCGACGAGGCGCGCGCCCGCGCAGTGGATCTCTTCCGAGCGCTGTCGCTACCAGAGCCCGAAACGATTGGTAGGCGCTATCCGCACCAGGTCTCCGGCGGCCAGTTGCAGCGGCTTTCAGCGGCGATGGCACTGATCGGGGACCCGAAGCTCGTCATCTTCGACGAGCCAACGACGGCGCTCGACGTGACGACGCAGATCGAGGTGCTGCGCGCCTTCAAGTCGGTCATGAAGAAAGGCGGCATCGCCGGCGTTTACGTCTCGCACGACCTCGCCGTGGTCGCCCAGATCGCCGATCGGATCGTCGTCTTGAAAGGCGGCGAGACCAAGGAGATCGGCACGACCGAAGAGATCCTCAATGGCGCGAAGCACCCGTACACGCGGGAGCTGCTCGCCGCCTTCGAGCCGAAACCCCGTGGCGCTGCGGGCGCGGCCGAGAGTGGTCCGGCCCCGTTGCTCGAAATCGAAAATCTCATCGCAGGCTACGGCCAGGTTCAGGCCGACGGCCTGCCGCTCGTGCGCGCGGTCGAGCATGTCAGTCTCAAGGTGGAGAAGGGGCGCAACCTCGGTATCATCGGCGAGTCCGGTTGCGGCAAGTCGACGCTCGCTCGCACCATCGCCGGCATATTGCCGGCCGCTGTCGGCAAGATCGTTTTCGACGGCAAGGAACTCGGTCGCAGCGCCCGCGAGCGCTCGCGCGATGAACTACGCGAAATGCAGATCGTCTTCCAATATGCCGATACGGCGCTTAATCCGGCGAAATCCGTCGAGGACATCTTAGCCCGGCCACTTACCTTCTATCACGGGATGAATGCCAAGGCGCGTAGCGCACGCATCGATGAGCTGCTCGACATGGTGCGTCTGCCGCGCAACCTGCGTCATCGCCGCCCGGGCGAGCTTTCCGGCGGCCAGAAGCAGCGCGTCAACTTCGCCCGCGCGCTTGCCGCCGACCCGAAGCTGATCCTTTGCGACGAAATCACCTCGGCGCTCGATACGGTGGTCGCCGCCGCCGTCATCGATCTCCTCAAGGAATTGCAGCGCGAGCTCGGTCTTTCCTACATCTTCATCAGCCATGACCTCTCCGTGGTGGAGTCGATCTGCGACGAGATCGTCGTGATGTATGGCGGCAGAAAGGTAGAGGAAATCTCGCCGGCGAAGATCAAGACACCTGAGCATCCCTATTCGCAGTTGCTCTTCTCGTCGGTGCCGAGGCTCGATCCCACGTGGCTCGATGGGCTCGAACAGGATCCGGAGCTCGTGCGAGCCTATCGCCAGCGCTGAGGCGCCGGCTCATTCCAACCTGCTGGCCATCGCCTCAGTCCGAAGAAGGACCGAAGGAGACGCGGACGAAACATCATACCTTGTCAGGTGCGGCTCCGGAGGAGCGGGCCAGATCGCAGGCGCCCGCTGCGCAAGCCGGCGCAAGCCGATCCGAAGATTCTACATCCGAAACAGGCTGGTCAGTGGCATGTGCACCTTGACGATCGGCGACTTCAAGACGACGAAACTAAAATACTTGTCGATGCCGACGTCCATGTCGGTGAGGCGCTCCATGATCGTCTGGTATTCGCCGATCCCGGCCGTGACGAATTTCAGGAGATAGTCGTAGCCGCCGGACACCAGATGGCATTCGATCACTTGGTCGACCTTCTCTATCGCCGCAAGGAAGCGGGCGAAGTCGATCTGCCGGTGGTTCTTCAGCGTGATCTCGGTGAAGACCGTAAGGGTTTGCCCGAGCTTGCTGACGTTGATCTGCGCTGAGTAGCCCTCGATATAGCCCTCCGACTGCAGCTTCTTGACCCGCATGAGGCATGGGCTCGGGGAAAGATTGACGAGCTCTGCAAGCTCCACATTGGTGATGCGGCCATTCTTCTGCAGTTCGTACAGAATCTTGATGTCGATCCGGTCGAGTTTCATGGCGGGCCTTTCCCCTTGCTGAAGTGGCCAACGGCGCAGCAGATTGTGCTGCGATTTTCCCGACGATGACCTTAACACATTGGAGAGGCGTGTCGATTTGGTTTGGGACAGTGGGCCAAAGCAGAAAGGGCGGCATTGCTCCTGCAAGACGGCATCTTCTGCTGCGCTTCGGCCATACTCCGGCAACGCCTTCGCGCCCAAGCCGCTAGACTGCGCTCGAAACGGAGGTCCCGCCATGCCCGCACCACTGAAACTCGTCGACACAACTCCGCAGTTGCCCGATGCCGCCGATGCCGTGGTAATCGGCGGCGGCATTGTCGGCGTGTTCGCGGCCTATTACCTTGCCCGCCGCGGATTGAACGTCGCCCTCGTCGAGAAGGGACGGATCGGCGCGGAACAGTCGAGTCGCAACTGGGGCTGGTGCCGCCAGCAGAACCGGGACGCCCGTGAATTGCCGATGGCGACGAAGAGCCTCGATCTTTGGGAGCGTTTCGCCGCCGAGAGCGGCGAGGTCACCGGTTTCCGCCGCTGTGGGCTGCTCTACCTCAGCAATAGCGAAGAGGAACTGGCCGGCTGGGCACGCTGGCGCGATTTCGCCCGGACCGTCGGCGTCACCACCCATATGCTCGACAGCGCCCAGGCGACCGAGCGCGGCCGCGCAACCGGCAAGCCATGGAAGGGCGGCGTCTTTTCGCCGAGCGACGGCACCGCCGATCCGGCAAGCGCGGCACCCGCGGTCGCGCGTGCGATCCTCAAACTTGGCGGCACCGTGCACCAGTCCTGCGCCGCCCGCGGCATCGAGACAGAAGGCGGTCGCCTATCCGGTGTCGTCACCGAGCATGGCACCATCCGCACGAAAACGGCCGTCCTCGCCGGCGGCGCCTGGGCCTCCTCCTTCTGCCGCCAGCTCGATATCCGCTTTCCCCAAGCGTCTGTCCGCTCATCGATTCTCGCCGTCTCGCCGGGCGCCATCGGCCTTCCGGATGCGCTGCATACGGCCGCTGTTTCGGTGACGCGCCGCGCCGACGGCGGCTATACACTCGCCATCAGCGGCCGCGGCCGCGTCGACCCGACGCCACAGCAATTGCGCTTCGCGCCGCAGTTTCTGCCGATGTTTGCCCGGCGCTGGCGCAGCCTTGCACGCGGCGGCCTTGAAGGTTTGCGCTCCGGTCACGAGAGCCTCACCCGTTGGCGCATCGATGCTCCGACGCCAATGGAGCGTATGCGCATCCTTGATCCCGCAGTCGACAAGGCCACCATTCGCCTCACTCACTCACGCGCGGTCGAGCTGTTGCCTGACCTGAAGAACACCAGCATCGCCGCCGCATGGGCCGGCTACATTGACAGCACGCCCGACGGTGTGCCGTGCATCGGCGAAATCGCCACCATACCAGGCTTCATCCTGGCCGCCGGCTTCAGTGGGCACGGCTTCGGCATTGGTCCTGGCGCCGGTCACCTGATCGCCGACATCGTCACCGGTGACGAGCCAATCGTCGACCCCCGCGCGTACCATCCGGACCGCTTCCGAAAATCCGTCTGGGGTAAGGTCGCCGATTTCTAGTCACCTGAATCCATAGTTCGGTCATTGTTTTTTGGCAGAATCGTTTGACGGCGGCGAGGATGCTGAGCGTCGATCAAGCGAGGACCAGTCCACCGGAAGGAAGCCGTAGCGGGACGTCATCCCTCGTCGACGAAATGCAGATCAGAGCTTGCAAGTTCAAACCCGCCTTGACGGCATGCCATAAAGCAGTTCCGCCGGCGCTGAAACCAATCCCGAGGCACGAAGGGCTCTCTTCACGACGGCTCTGGACGGCCCGCTCTAAACCATCACCCTTAAAAAGATGGTTGTGAAGCTCCTCTCCGCTCAGATCCGGCCGTCCACTTACGTCAGCTAGTGCAGATTTCGGTGTTCGAAGCGAACAAGCGGTTCAAATACGTTTGGACAACCACGAATGAATGTCTCCACCACCAACCAAATCTCGTATCCGGGACATTAATCAAACCTGGCTTCATCAGAGTGGCAGCTTTGCACCGCTAGAGTGCTTGCGATACCTAAGATGGCCATTCCAGTCGATACATTATGCGTTCTTCGGGCGGGTGAACCACTGCGGCCCGTTGGCCTTCGCTGATAACCAGACCAACAGCCGGTCTACCCTCAGAAGCCAGCTTCTTTCTGATGCCGCACGGCGAGGATTGTCACAACGTCGTCGTCAATGCGGTACCGTGTAATGTATCCGCTATCTCCAAAATCGATGAGCCACTCTCGATACTGATCCGGCAAATCATCAATGAGGCGCCCCAATTTTGGATGTACGCCAAGGGCTTGCACACCTGTCAGAATGGCTTCAGCCGCGCGCTTTGCTGCCAACGGGCTTTTCGGTTGCAAGAATTTTCGGAGGCGCTCAAGATCACGAACCGCTGCCTGAGAGAAGACTATTTGTGGCATTCAGGCGCAGCACTCTCGTCGTCAGCTCCCCACGTGGATAGCCAGTTTTCGACCTCAGCCGCAGTGGCATGGAGGCCGGTCGATTGATACTCCTCCCACGCCGCCAGCGTGTCCTGTCGCAATGCTTCTCGCTTCTCTTCTCGCTCGACGTATTGCGCAATCGCTTCTCGCATGATCCAGTGAGACGACCGGCGACGGATTTCAGCCAAGTGTTGAACGCGGCCCTTCAACTCATCATCGAGCTTGAGCGAAGTCGGGGATGCCATAGCAGCCGTCCTTAGTTTAAGGTAATACCAAGCGCTAAATATAAGTGCTGCGGTTTCACTTGTCTATGATCCAGCATCTCGTTTCCTACCTGTCGCAGTACACGTCGCTGCAGCCGGGCGACATCATCTCGACCGGCAAGCCGCCCGGCGTCGGCACCCAGAAGCAGTTCGCACGCGCGGACGACTGATCTTACGTCGAGGAGAACGACCGCTAACGGAAATCCCACGCCGTCGTTTCCAGACGATACATTATGCGACTTTCGACGCACAAAACAGGAACAGCACGCCCGTCCTCAATACTGACACTTTAGGGAGGTTCGGAACTCCTCGATCGCGAATTATATATTCCGCCACATCGGAAGATTTAATATGGAGGCTCAGGTGTCTGCAGTTGCGGAAATGCTGAAGGCGAGCGAGGCTCGCCGTTGTCTCACGCGTGAGCTTACGCGACATCAATCGCGTCATTGATGAGCACGTTCTGCCAGACGCCTTCGTTTCGCTCGACAATGGCCGCCACATCCTGGCGGGGGCCTGTTCACTCATCGCCTTCTATTTTGAGAGCGCACGCCGCCTTACGTCGGAGGAGCGATTGTTTGCTATCCGCACCGCAGAGGCGCGACTGGCAAAAGCGCGCACACTCCCCTGGGCGGCTCTGTTGCGCGAGGACTGGACCGTGCACCATGAGTTTCTGACGATCGATCTTATGCCCTTTATGAGAGGTGCGAGCGAACGCCTGGACGACTTGCCGCAGCGCGAGAGATCGTCACAGCCTCACCCGACGTCCTTGGCGATACGCCTGTCATCCTCGGCACCCGCGTTCCGGTCTATGATGTTGCCGCATCCGTGGCTGCTGGTCATTCGGTTGAGCGCATCCTGGAAGCCTGGCCTAGCCTGGACGCGGAGAAGATAAGGCTCGCCTCTATCTATGCGGAAGCGAACCCCTTGCGCGGCCGGCCCCGCGTCTCCCGCGACATTCCCGAAGGCTCGGTCATCCCCACGGATCGTCGCGTCCCCCGCCGTAGGAAGACGGGATGAAGTTTCTGATCGACGAGTGCCTCAGTCCTCAACTGGCAAAAATGGCAATCGAAAGGGCCACGGCGAAGGCGGCCTGAAGGACCGGGAGCTCAAACCGATCATTCTCGAAGGCGACTGGACATTTGTCACGAAAACTCGGTCGATTTCCGGGGACCAAAAGACAAGCCAGGCACCAAGGGACAATATGCCGACGTCGCCATCCATGCCGGGCTGATCTGCCTTAACGGCCCACCCGGCATGGACCTCGACATGCAATTGAGTTGTTCGAGCAGGCATTGATCGAGCTCGACAATGACGATGATCTCATCAATCGGGTGTTGGAGATTTCCCTCGAAGACGAAGACCTGCGCGTGCTTCGCTACGCTCTGCCGAAAGAATAGTCAAAAAGGGCGCGCGCACCCCTCGACTTTCATCTGAGCCTCGACGCCCAACGTGTGTTCGGAAACCGCGGAAGATCTTTTCTACATAATTGCCAAAATCGGGGCTCTTGAGATCCCATCAGGGGTGAGTAGCGGCCAGCACCGTGGCAGAGTGAGGTCGCTAGAAAACTCTCTGGAGGCCAACCATGCCGATGACACCAGATCAAACTCAAGCACCGACCGCTACCCCCATCGATCTTGGCGCAATTTTCGTTTCGTTGGAATTCTTATGTTCATTTGCAAGTGGCGTAACCACGACTGTTCGCCCCGCCAACAATGGCTGGTCCTTTAGGGTGTAGCTAATGCGCAATGTAGGAGACAGGGCGTCAAGACGACGGTTTGCAAACTCTTATACGCGGGTTGAATACCGCATTTCGGTGTGTACGCCTGGGGCTGCTTCTCTCTGAGCACGGGCATCGACGTCGTCGGCCACTCAATTCCATCGAAGATTCCCCGACCAGGGCCCTGCCTCCAACATTGGGCATCAGCAGATGATCGATGTTTGCCCTCCTTCTAATGCGCGCTCTATGCGGGGCGCTTGGCTAAGCTTGATGAACTGGTTGCACTTCCTGGCCAATAGCCCAGAGGAATGCCGCCATTTCTCGCGCGATCGCGGTGATCGCGACGGCCTTTGCTTGCCCGCGAGGGTCATTTTTCGATAGCGTGAGCAGAGGCGGAGCTGACCTTTCCAGGCTATTTCGCGAACGCTTCTCGACGGCCTTCCAACTGCGCTTGCTTGGATCGACTTACCCGCGCAGGGAAGCGGTAAGCCCATGCGCCTTCAACCAGCAGGCGACGGGCCCGAGAGTTCCCGGCCTTAGTGATGCCACCACGTTTGATATGTTCACCTGTCGAGCTCTCTGACGGAACGAGGCCAAGAAAGGCCATCAGCTGGCGGGGGTTTTCGAAGCGGCGGATGTCGCCAATTTCGGCAACAAAGACGACGGCGGCAATCAACGACACGCCCCGCAGCGCCTGATTAGGCTTCAACAACAGGAGCCATCGTCCAGGATTTGACAGTCTCCGATATCAGATCGGTCAGAGGCTTCAACCGCACCTCGGCATCCTCGATCGCCTGGCAGTATTCCTTGAGCACGATGAAGTGCGCCGGATGCTCGAACTTCAGAGTCGATATCCACCGCATATGCGCCAGCGACCAGGATGAGCGGCCCGAATAGACGCGGCCATGTCGAAGGAGGAACGACTGAAGCTGCTGACGCGCCCGCTTTTGAGCCTCCTGTGCTGCTTCTCGGGCCCGCACGAGATCGCGCATAGCCTCGTGCCCGCGGTCAGGCACCCAAACCGCTGTCAGCTCACCCGCACGATGTAACCGCGCCAAGCTGACCGCATCGCGCCGGTTTGTCTTCACTCGATCTCCGGGACGCTTGGGAATTAGTGCCGGTGCCACCACCACACAATCATGGTCCATCTCGCTGAGCTGGCGGTAGAGTTCGTAACCTGTAGGCCCTGCCTCGTAGCAGAAGTGGAGCTTAGCTCCTCGCTTGGCCAGCTTTTGCACGACATTCGCCACCGACGCCGGATCTGAGGGTATGTCCCCAAAAAATCTTACCTCACCACCCCGCTCGCCATCTGCGACTGCTACAGAAATCTTCAGTTTCGCGACGTCCAGACCGACGAAACGTCTGCTATGCTGATCCATGGTTCATCCTCGCTAAGCTTGGGGCTCGGCTTCGGCCACTCCGAAGCAACCCCCGATCTCAGCTTACGGCGAGGGTGAGCCGCCTTCACCCCGAGAACATACGGTCTGAGCGGAATCGAACTGCAGACCCGCAATTCACCAGTTCAAGGTGGCCCGGCTCGACGAGGATCGCCCGGCAACCACAAACCGCTGGATCCCCGCTTAGGCCTTGTTGTTCATTGACCTCTTCACAAGGAAGCGTCACGTTCGAACAAAATCCAGGACCAGGGGCCATTCATGTCAGCTGAAACCTATAGATCCGCGCTCCACGTTGCAGCGGTGTTCGGCTTTTACCTGTGCTGCGCGATGCTGGTGCCTGCCTTCGTGGACTTTTATACCGGGCACCCGGATTGGATGGTGTTTACGCGGGCGGCGATTTTCTGTGGCGGTTTCTGCGGTGCGGCCGCGCTTGCGACACGCGACACCCCACCTCCATTGAACCGCAAGACCGGGTTCTTGCTGGTAAACCTGCTCTGGGTGGTGTTCTCGTTGATCGGTGCCATCCCGTTGTGGCTGTCATCTAAAGATATGAGCCTGATGAAAGCTATATTCGAGTCCGCGTCGGCCGTCACCACGACCGGATCGACGGTCATGACCGGGCTCGATTATGCGCCACCTGGAATCTTGCTTTGGCGATCGATGCTGCAATGGTTCGGCGGCATTGGAATTGTCGCTCTTGGACTTTTCGTCATGCCGTTCTTGAGACTTGGCGGCATTTCCTTCTTCCGTATGGAATCGTCCGACACAAACGAGAAAGTCTTTGCGCGCATTGCCACCTTTATGCGGGCGTTCGTCGTCATCTACATCGCCATCACGCTCGTCTGTTTTACGGTGTACCACGTCCTTGGCATGACGCAGTTCGACGCGCTCAATCACGCCATGACGACGGTGGCTACGGGCGGTTTTTCGACGCACGATGCTTCGTTTGGATACTTCCAAAGCGTGCCGCTGCTGTGGGCCTCGACCTTTTTTATGACGCTATGCAGCCTGCCGTTCTCCATTCTTATTCTCTTTCTTGTCAAGCGAAGTGCCAAAGCCCTGCAGGACCCGCAAATCCTCGTGTTCCTGGGGTACCTCACCGTCGCGGCGTTCCTGCTCGCCGCTTATCACAGGTTCACCAACGGCGTGCCGTTCGGCGTGGCTTTGTCGCACGCCTTTTTCAATCTCGCTTCTATTTTGTCGACTTGCGGGTACGCGAGCGAAGACTATACCCTCTGGGGTAGTTTCGCGGTAATCTTGATGTTCTTTGCGACTTTCGCCGGGGGATGCTCGGGGTCTACGGCCGGAGGGATAAAGGCCTACCGCTTCGTCATTATCTTCGGGACCGTAAAACCCGCGATCACTCGCATTCTTTATCCAAACAGCGTCATGACGGTTCGATACGGTGAAGCAACTGTCGACGCCGATATGCAGCGGGCCGTCCTTCTGTTCTTCGCCGTCTTCATAACGTTGTGGGCGCTGGGCAGCCTTGCCCTGGCCGCATTGGGCTATGATATCCTTACGGCGACCTCAGGTGTAATCACCGCACTTTCCAACGTCGGCCCCGGGGTTGGACCGGTGATCGGACCTGCCGGCAACTTCGCGACCCTGTCGGATCCAGCCCTCGGCGTGCTCACGGTGTTGATGATCATGGGTCGCTTGGAGGTGATGACGGTCCTCGTCTTTTTCTCTCCGTTCTTCTGGAGAAGTTGATCACGATCCCGATCTATGCGTCGTGTCGAGGTCCTCCAGGATGCGAATGGCGCGCTGAACGCCACCCTCGCCTCGCATCTCCAAGCCGACTTTTGACGCACCGGAGCGAATCCGCGGATCGTCGACTGCCCGGAGGGCAGCGATGATCTTTTCGACCGTGAGGTGCTTCATGTCGAGTGGCGGCGGCCCCGCCTCCAAAGCGCACACACGATGCGCCCAGAAGGGCTGATCCCCAAAAAAAGGGCAAATTATCGACGGCTTCCCGGCGCGTAAGGCTGCGGCAGTCGTTCCCGCTCCTCCGTGATGAATTACCGCATCGGCTCGCGGAAATAGCTGATCATGCGGAGCATATTCGATCGGGAAGATGCGGTCCGAACCAGCCACGTTTCCAAGAGCGCCGCCTGTGGCGAGAATCGCGCGCTTGCCGATTCGGCTGGTTGCCTCCACGAATATGGCGGCGAGTTTTTCACCGTCGAGGTTCGGCATGCTTCCAAACCCCACAAAAATTGGCGCAGGCCCTCCGGCGAGAAACGCCTCAAGCTCGGCCGACGGTTTCCAGTCCGGATCGTCAAGCCACCACGTGCCTGTGACATGAACATCCTGCCCCCAGTCTGGGGGGCTGGGCACGAGAAATCGACTATAGGCGTAGAGCGTCCGCGCTGGCTTTCGCGGTGGTGCCGAGCATTGGGGGAGCCCCAGCGACTTCTTCCTCCACTGAGCCAGGTTTTTCGCAAACAGTCGCTGCGAGGACCATTCGGTCAACCTGTGGCTCATCCGGTTCAATGGCCCCAATGTGTGGAACGGGAAAGATATGGAATTCGCCCCTCAACTCTGAGACGTCTCCGCCGCAACGGTAGGCTCGACGTGGAGGGAAATCGTGTGTGCTACGCACCGATTGTTGCATGGCCTCGCCGCCAGCGGCTCGTCGGGGCCATACTTCCCTTGGATCAGATATCCCGCGCAAGAATACTGGCCGCTGCTGATCGCTCGCAGTCACTCGGGCCGAGTGTAGCAGTCTTATCTGGTAGGCACTTCCGGGGAGGCAAGGCAGCAGTGCTCAAGCTCGCCTCGGTCAGCGCCCTCTTCCGATGGAGCATTTCAGCGCTACCTACCTAGACTCGAAAAATCATCATCGCGTTCAACAGCATGGCGAACAATCCGGGACCCGGTGCAGCCACTTCACGAACGCATTCGGCGACAACCGCGGCGCGCACCGTAGCTCCAGAATGGCAACTGCACACAAGCTGATGCATATCCAGGTCGCTCAACTCGAAGAACCGCTTTGTCTCCCCGTAAGTATCACCACCAAGACCGTCAGCGCGCAGGACGGAATCCTCAAAGGCCACGGTAAGGGGAGAATTGTCGCTTCGCATCCCATCCCGTATTGCAGCCGGTCGGTACTCGGTCTCCGAAAGCGTGTTGAGGTACCGATCAGGTGTTCTTTCCAAGAGCTCTACCCATCGAGCTAGACGCTCGCCCCGCGTCAATGCGCGACGCATATTTGTATGGACATCGGCTATCCTCTGAAGCCGTTCTCGTGTTTGATGCTCCATTGTCGCCTCCCACTGTTCTACAGTTCGCGCCCAGGCATATGCCCAGCTGCAGCGCCCGCTTCAGGGGAAATTTACTTCCCCTGCAGTGTATTCGTCGGATTGCTACCGATCGAGTAGGATATCACAGCTTTGCCTGAGTCACGAATCCAGCGTAAACCGAAGCGGCTGTCGGGGTCAGGCGAAATTATATTTGTATAGCGCGCTGATTCTTAACTATCGAAGCAGAAGCAGCGTCCTTTTAATACTATCTCAGTACCAAATCGCGCTTCTGTACCACGAGCGCGCTATCATGCGTTTATAGTTTCTCATTTTCCGCGCAAAGGAAACGACCAACATTTGACAAATCAGCTGGTTAGGCGTGAAGTTGTTTTTGAAGTGCTGCGGAAGCTGCGGCGTAATTGAGATTTTCTTTGCATAAAGTCCTCGAAAGGTGAACTTGTCCGGCGACGGCTCATACCAACCTAATTCCGCTTCGTCGCACCGCGTTTCCGCGTACACGTTTACTCTGATCGGGAGGCACGGTCATGGCCAATGATAGCAGGGAGCACGAGGGCGGCGTAACCTACCACGTGCCCGGTCAAGAGTACTTCGAAAGGCGAGGATTGAGGCGCCACGCGGGCGTCTTTTCACTTTGGGCCCTCGGCGTGGGCGCTGTCATTTCCGGCGACTTTTCAGGTTGGAACCTCGGTTTTGCAGTGGGTGGCTGGGGCGGGATGTTCGTCGGCACCATTCTTATCACGATGATGTATCTCGGCCTTACCTATTCTATCGCCGAAATGAGTCCTGCTCTGCCGCATACAGGCGGCGCGTACTCTTTCGCGCGAACTGCTTTCGGGCCGTGGGGTGGCTTCATAACCGGCGTAGCGGAGAATATCGAATATGTACTCACGCCGGCGGTGGTTGTGTTCTTTATCGGCGCATACCTCACCGGAATTTTTGAGACACCACAAAGCTTCCAACCGGTCTGGTGGCTGATCGGCTATATTATCTTCGTCGGCCTCAATGTTCGGGGCGTCGAGCTTTCATTCGCGGTGACGATGGTCGTCACGCTGGTCGCGCTGGCGATCCTTTGCTTGTTTTTCGTAAGCGCGATTCCGTTCATCGACTTCGGAAAATATGCAATGAATATCAGCGTCGACCCGGCGACTGGCGCGATCACGGAGCTCCCGGATGGCGGTGGGCCGTTCCTGCCGTTCGGCGTCTATGGTGTGCTGGCCTCAATGCCCTTCGCCGTATGGCTTTTTCTTGCCATCGAACAACTACCGCTCGCCGCCGAAGAGTCCGTCGAACCAAAGCGTGATATGCCGAGGGGCATCATGCTCGGCATGTTCACATTGATTGCCACAGGCTTCCTGGTGCTGATTATCAATCCGGCAATTCCAGACGGTGCCTTCAAGCTCGGCTCTTCGGGCGAGCCAATCCTCGATGGCTTCCGCGCGATCTATGGGGCCGGATGGGCTAAGATTCTCGCACTGTTCGCAGTCGCTGGGCTGATTGCCAGTTTCCACGCGATCATCTTCGCCTTCGGGCGGCAGATATATTCGCTTTCGCGCGCCGGCTATTTTCCACATTTCCTGTCGGTGACGCACGGACAACACAAGACGCCCAACACTGCGTTGGTCGCCGGTGCGCTGGTAGGCTACCTTGTGATGTTGGTCGTGTGGTTCACTCAAGGAGGTGAGTTGGCGGGGTCATTCATCGGGGGCGTGCTTCTGAACATGGCGGTATTCGGTGCAATGTTCTCCTACCTCCTGCAGGGGCTGACCTTCATTCAACTGCGGCGCGCTTTCCCGCATATCGAACGGCCATATCGTAGTCCGTTCGGTGTGCCGGGCGCGGCGCTCACCGTGGTCATTGCACTTGTCACGATCTTCTTCCAGCTCACCGATCCACTCTATCAGAAAGGCATCATCGGGGTGGCTATCTGGTACGCCCTCGCAATCCTCTATTTCGCCGTCTACGGCCGCAAGACGCTGGTTTATTCGCCCGAGGAAGAGTTTGCGGTCAAGCAGCGAGAGGGCGCCGCATCGATGCAGCACAGGTGAAACTTGAGCGGGTCATGCCAGCTACCACACGTTGGCCTACTGCAAAGCAACAGCACCGTTCGACTAACATATAGGAGAGCAACGCTCCGACCGCCGGAGCCCCAATCATCCAATCTTTTCTTCTTGCAGGCAGCCTCCAGCCGAACGCGGGCGGGACACACCTTGCCCACAATATTGATCGGAAAAGCCTCGAAGCGTTGGTTCAGGAGGATCCTTTCTTGGCAGAGCGAGTGGTGAGCGCCGATATCCACGAAGTCACGCCAGGCCGCGTTGATGAACGGCTTATTTTTCTGAAAGAGTAATCGATGAGCGGAACTGTCCTGGGTCATGACGGGCGGCTGCGCTGCCGGTGGTGCGCGACCGCACCCGAGTTTCTTCATTACCATGACGCCGAGTGGGGCTTTCCGGTCTCCGACGATTTTCGTCTTCTCGAAGGGCTCTGCCTCCAAGGCTTTCAGTCGGGCTTGAGTTGGCGAACAATCCTCGCCAAGCGCGAGAACTTCAGGTCTGCCTTTTGGGCCTTCGATTTCAATCGCATCGCACAATTCAACGACGCCGACATCGATCGACCCTTGAGCGACGAGGGAATTGTACGACATCGTGGCAAAATCAATGCAGTCATCAACAATGCGAAGCGTGCGCAAGAGCCCGTCAAGGCGGAGGGCTCCTTCGCCAGCTATATCTGGCGCTTCGAGCCGAGACGGGAAGATTGCGCCGAACCGCAGACTGCATCGACTTCCGCAGCTTCAGTTGCGCTATCGAGAGATTTGAAAAAGCGTGGGTGGTCCTTCGTGGGACCAACCACCGTTCACGCTTTCATGCAGGCGATGGGGCTCATCAATGACCATGCCTGGGGATGCGAGATCAGGGCTTCGGTCGAAGAAGCAAGAGTGGAATTCCAGCGCCCAATGTGACAGACAGGAGAGAACCCAGGATCTTCCAGGGGTTGCGGGACTGCTCGAATTCTACAGTCCTCATAAGGATGAATGAGCATAGGCGCGCGCCGGGAACTGCACGGCGGTGAACGTTTCGGGCACCTCGCCCCGACACGACAACAAGTCCGCCGCTGTCACTCTTTCGAGCTGTACGAAAGCCTCTTTCAGGTGCGACGCCGTGCTTTGTCTGCCGAAACCAGCGAGCAAAAGAATTGTGCCATTAATCTTGTTCACAGGAAGCATCATAAGGGTTGGAGCGCGATCGTTTGATCCCTTTCTTTAACGCTGAACAATAGCCACGCCATCCCGGATCCGGTCGCTCGGATAGAGAACGACTTTATCCCCTTGTCGAATGCCCTCGCGAATTTCAACCGCTAGGTTGTTGCGGTGTCCAACGACAACAGTGTGGATACGTGCCCTTCCCTCATCCGCGATGAAGACGGCCCATTCTTCGCCTTGCCGGAACAGCGCACCGAGTGGCAGCATAAGAATTTCCCCCTCGAAGAGGAGGACGCGCACGTCGACCCGATAACCATGGCCAAGCGAACGCCAGCGTTCCGGAGATGAAACAAAATCGAGGATAACATCAACGCGCTGCTCCTCGATCCCGAGCGCCGAGACTTCGGTCTGCCCGAACGGTTCGACGCGCCGCACGACTGCATTGAGATCTTCTCCACCCCAGCCGGTAATGATCGCTTGCTGGCCAGGCTGGATCCGCACTGCGTCCTCTGAGAGGAAGTTGACAGCGATCTCAAGATCCGTTGGGTCGCCTATAGCGAGCAGCGGCGTTCCCGCTTCCACCACGCCTTCGCTGCGGCGCAATACCTGAAGAACGACACCGCTCACTGGCGCCGTAACCGGCATACAGTTACATGGCTCACGCAGGCTCCTGATCTCCTGGCGCGACAGCAGGCGAGATTGCGCCTGAGCAAGCTCGTACTCTCGCACTTTCAGGGCGGCTTCAGCTGTCGCGAGATTGGCTTGTGCGACATTGTAGGCACGCTCGGCATCTTCCAGACTGCGCTGCGAGATCGTCCGACGTTCGATCAGCAGTCGAGCGCGAGCGCGCTCCCCCTCGGCAAAGGTCAGATCGGCTTTAGCCTTATTGAGTTCGGCGGCAGCAAGGTTGTGGGCTGCTCGCGCCGCCTCGGCCGCCGCCTGCAGCTCCGCCTCGGTCCGCACGTCGAGGAAGGCGGGTGGCGCGGCTTCGATTTGTGCGAGTTGAGTCTCGCCGGCCTCAACGACGTCGCCGGCCTCGGCGGTAATGCGCTGCAACTGGCCGCGCAACGGCGCGTGAAGCGTGTAGACGTGGCGTACCCGTGTTTCGCCCTCCTCGTCGAGGGTGACGCGCAACACGCCGGTCTCGGCGGTGGCGAGATCGACCTGAATTGGCTGCGGCCGCAATGCATAGCCGATCCCGGCCGCTAGAAGGGCGAGCAGGCTGCCCCAGATTGCCACCCTGCGCTTCGCAATGCTCATCAGCCTACTCCCTTGTCTTCAGCACCGCTATCAGGTCCAGACGATCGAGCCGCCGCCGCACGACCGCAGCGCAGACAAGCGTGGCAGCAAGCGCGATCAACGCCGCCTTGCCGTAGGTCGAATCCCGCAGGACGAGCGGCACGCGGTAGAGTTCCGTCTCGAAGGCGCTGGTCATGTACCATGCGAGGCCGTAGCCGATCGCCGCGCCGAGCGGGATGGCGACCCACGTCAGAATGCCGACTTCGCCGAGCAGGATGTAGGAGATTTCCCAACGACTGAAACCGAGCACGCGCAGCGTCGCGAGTTCTCGCGCCCGTTCGGATAGTGCAATGCGGATCGAGTTATAGGTGACGCCGACGGAGAGGGTCATCGAGAAGGCGACGAAAAAGCCGATGAAGATAAAGATGGTTTCGCCCATGGTCTTGTAGAAGGTGTCGATTGCAGCCTGCCGGAAGAGCACCGCCGCGACGTTGGGGATGTCCTTCAGTTTTGCCAACAACGTCGCGCGGCTCGGGGCATCGACGAGGATATGCAGTCCGCTCACGACGCGACCGTCGCCCGCTATCCGGTTCAGCGCGTACATGTCCATGTAGGCGGGAGTGCCGAGATGGGTTTCGAAGACCTGAGCTACCGGAAGGCTTAATCGCGCCTGGCGCCCTTCCAGGAGTTCAACGCTCACGGTATCGCCGGCGCTTACGTGAAGCAGCTCGGAGAGCTTGCGCGATACCATGAGTCCGCCGGGCGGGACCTCGATCGGACCGCGATCGACGTCGAAGACGGGACTGAGGATTGCACCGGGCGGGACGCCGATTATGCCTTGTCTCTCGACAAGGTGCCCGTGACTGATGCGCGCCGAAGCATAGCGGTAGGGTTCCGCCGCCAGGACACCGGGCAGCCCCTCGAAGTCTCCAACTGTGTCGATGGGTTGCAGGTCGTTGAAGGCAACGGTCGCGTCCTGGTGCTGCCCACGTTCGAAGACTGTTTCGGCAAGGGAATCGATAGCGTCGACCCATTGCAGTGCCATGATTAGCACTGCCATCGACATTGCAAGGCCGAGGCTGGCGAGAAGCGCCCTGACTGGCCACCTGATGATGCGTCTTAATATCATGCGCGACGGCTCGTCTAGCGCACCGGCGAGCGCGGTCCGCGATGCCCAGGTACGACGATAGATGGGCGGGGAAGGGGGCAGCATGGCTTCCGCAGGCGGGAGCCGGACGGCGCGACGGACCGCGGCGAGGCTGCCGGCGAGCGCCGCACCTAGACTGATTGCCCCGGCGATCACGAAGCCGGCGGGGCCGGGGCGATAGAGCAGGAAGGGGAACCGGTAGAATTTCGTGTAGAGCTCGGTGTTCCAGTGTCCGAGCCAGGCGCCGACCAGTGAGCCGATTAGGATGCCAAGCGTGCCGATGACAAGGACCATCTTGGCGTAGTGCCAGCCGATTGCTAAATTGCCGTAGCCAAAAGCCTTCAGTAGCCCGATCTCGCGACGCTCGGTCTCGATTAGCCGCGCCATCACCATGTTCGTCAGAAAGGCGGCGACCGCCAGGAAGATGGTCGGCATGATGCGGGACAAGTTCTTCTGTTGGGCGATTTCGCTTTCCAGGAACCAGTTCGAGGTCTGGTCGGCACGACCGTAGGCGCCGGTGGCGCCGAAGGGAACCAGAAGGTTGTCGAGCCGGCGGATGACGTCCCTTTCGTCGGCGCCGGGCAGGAGGCTCAGCGTGACGCTGTTGAAGGAAGCCTTGAGGTCGAAAGCGGCCGCCAGCGCCTCGTGACCCATCCACAGAATGCCGAAACGCTCATCGTCCGGCATGAGCCCGCCCGGGGCGATAGCGTAGACGAATTCTGGGCTAAGGGCGGTGCCCACAACCTGCAACGTACGTTTGCGCCCCCTTAAGACTGCGTCGAAGCTGTCACCGAGCCTCAAGTGATGGGCTTCGGCGAAGGGTTCGCTGACTACCACCTCGTCGGCGCGCGTCGGGTCGATTGGGCGACCGGTCCGGATTACCAACACGTTCAAAAGCTGAGAGCTTCGTTCAGGCAGCGAATGTAAGTTGGCAACGACCGGCTCCGCAAAGCCCGGCATATCGAGAATGGCGCCTTCGACGATGCGCGTCTCGGCGACGCGGACGCCTGGGATATCCGAGATCTCGCGCGCAAGATATTCAGGAGCGCGCTTCACCTGCGCAAACACATCGGCAAAACGCGTTCGCTCGTAATAGGCGGCGGTCGTCTCCTCCAGAGCTTCGATGGTGGTCAGCGCCATGATGAGCAGGGCAGTACCGGATGCAATCACGAGCGCAATCGCAAGAACCTGGGCCCTTAGCCTCCAGAGTTCACGAAGCAGCTTTCGATCGAGACTGCCCATCATGATCACCAGGCCAGTTCGCCGGGGGCACGTTGGACGGCGTTCCGCCGTGTTTCGACAATGCGCCCATCAGCAAAGTAGAGTACGCGATTGGCAATGTCGGCAATAACCGCGTTATGGGTGATGAGCGCGGTAGTCGTTCCAAGCTCGCGATTGATCTTGAGGATAGCGTCAAGCACAAGGATGCCGGTCTTGCTATCAAGCGCACCCGTCGGCTCGTCGCACAGGAGCACGTCTGGTCGCTTGGCGATCGCTCGGGCAATTGCGACCCGCTGCTGTTCGCCGCCGGAAAGCTGTGCCGGAAAATGATCCAGCCTCTCGCCAAGGCCGACGATCGACAGGGCCTCAAGGGGCGGCATTGGGTTCCTGGTAATTTCGGTCACGAGGGAGACGTTTTCGCAGGCCGTCAGGCTGGGGATCAGATTGTAGAACTGGAAGACGAAGCCGACGTGATTGCGCCGATAGAGGTTGAGGGCGCGTTCACTCTCCATCGCCAGCCGCTGATCGCGAAACAGGACATCGCCGCTGGTGGGCGGGTCGAGACCGCCGAGAATGTTGAGCAGAGTTGACTTTCCGCTTCCGGATGGCCCCAACAGAACCACCAGTTCACCCTCGCGAAGGTTAACGTCCACGCCACGCAAGGCGAGAACTTCAACCGTACCCATACGATAGGTCTTGGTGAGTTTTCGCCCCTCAAGGGCAATAGCCGATTTCTCGTTTTCCATTGCTGGCTCCCGGAATCCAGGCGTGGCGTTGCAAATGTCCCGCCCTCGCCGCCGTCAAGCAGATACCGTTCCGAGGGTCTCGATCTCCCGGATCGACTACTCTACCAGATCCTTTGGCTTATGGTGGCGGGAGCAGCAGAGCACAACTGCTGAGAAGGACGGGCGCCCGAGAGTAAACCTTGGCGGCCTCGGCCCCGTTGCGATGGCTCACCAGGGGCAACGTGTTTCCCTTGGTGGTTCAGCATTTCAATGAAGAACCGCCAGCTCGACGCGACACTCCAGTCGGCAGGCCTCGGTGTCTCGTCCTTCAAGGACCTCGCGACATCGCTCGATGTGCAGATGGTGTCGGTGCCTGAGGCCATCGCCGCCAAGCTCGGGGCGCCCTACATCGCCGCAATAGTTCCGGCAGGGACCTATCAAGGCCAGGACAAGGACGTTCCGATGGTCGCGGTCGTCAACTTTCTCGTTACACATTCCAAGGTTTCCGACGAGACCGCCTATCAGATGACCAAACAGCTTTTCGAGAACCTGCCGGCCATGGCAGCCGCTCACAAGGCCGCCGAAAAAATCAAGCTTGAGGACGCAGTGAAGAGCATGCCGATCCCTCTGCATCCGGGTGCGGAGCGCTACTATAAGGAAAAGGGGCTGCTCTGACGGATTTGAGACCGTCCATGCGACGACGGAGGATTGCCGCATGGACGTCCTCTTCCAGCGGATATTTCGGGAGGAAATGATGCACGACAACGATGCACCGGCCGGCAGAACGACCGTCGATCTCAACAAACACGACGCGCTCGCGGGCGCATTTCCCGCGACAAGCGAAGGCCGCCTGCTCTTTGCAATCGCTTTCCTATTTTCCATGTTTCAGATCGCCACGGCGGCCCATTTTGTCGACCCGCCGAGCCAGCTCGTGCGCGCAATCCATGTCGGTTTCGTTACGGTGCTGATTTTCCCACTGCTGGCCAACATGGCTGGCAAATTGTGGCGGCCCCTTCGACGTGGCCGAGGTATAGCCTACCGCGCCGGATCCAACCGCGCGAACTGCGCCGCTTCGCCGATATCCGCCTTCCGCGCGGTGTCTGACGACGATAAAGGCGCAGGTTGCCTGTCGCGCGAGGATTGCGGATAGCGGTCGGTGCCGCAGAAGAGGTCGAGGAGCAGGCCCATGACCGCTTCGACCCGTTCATCGGCAACGGAGTAGTAGATCGTGCGCGACTCCCGACGCGTCTTGACCAGGCCTGCCTGGCGCAGTTCCGCAAGTTGTTGCGAAAGTGCCGGCTGCTTCAGCCCAAGATCATTCTGGATGTCGCTGACTGACCGTTCTTGCTGAGCGATATGGCAGAGCAGCATCAGGCGGCCTGGTGTGCTGAACAACCGCATGAATTCGGCCGCCTCGGCTGCTTTGTCCTGCAATGCTTCGACGGGATTGTCTTTCCTCATCATGCGACCCGTTCCCGATAGTACCAGGCGCCCTTCGACCCACTGGCCGTTTCCGCCTCCTCCATGGTCGTTGCCGCTGCCTCGACGAGCGGATCACCAGTCCGCCAGCCCTCTGGCGTGGATGCGCCTTCCTCCAGGGACGCCTGCAAGGCTTCGACAAGGCGCAGAAGTTCGTCCACGGACCGGCCGACATTCATGGGATACCAGACGATGGCGCGGATGACGCCTTCAGGATCGATGACATAGGTGGCCCGGACCGTGGCGCTGCTCGGCGAGGCACTGTCGAGCATGCCATAGGCTCGTGCAATCGCCATCGACGGATCCTCGATCACCGGGAAATCCACCCTTACTCCGAAGCTCCGCTCGATATCGCGCAGCCAGGCAACGTGCGCGTACAGGCTGTCCACCGAGAGACCCAACAGTTCGCACTCGAGTGCCGCAAACCTCCCCTTTGCACGTGCCAAGGCTATGAATTCGCTCGTGCAAACCGGGGTGAAATCCGCCGGGTGCGAAAAGAACAGGACCCAGCGGCCACGATAGGAGGCAAGCGACAGCTCTCCCGTCGTCGATCGAGCCGAGAAGCCAGGCGCGATATCGTTGATCCTGAGAGATCGCACCTCGATCCCTGAATCGGTGTCGTCCATTCCAAATCTCCTGATCGGCCATGCTTCTTCGCCTATAGCTCAGAAGTTTTCACGATTCCATTAAATACATACTTGCATATTTAATGTAAATATATATGTAGTGGGTCCAACCAGGAGGTTAACCATGTCGGACACCGCACTCTCCCACGCTCGCGACGTCATCCTCGCCGCCCAAGACGACACATCGAAAAGCCCCGCCGTCACATCCTTCTTCGACCCCGCCACATTCACCATCAGCCACGTCGTTCGCGATCCGGGCTCGAACGCCTGCGCCGTCATCGACAGCGTGCTCGATTACGATCCGGCCGCCGGCCGGACGATGAACGCTTCGGCGCGCGCGCTCATCGATTACGTGAAATCCGAAAATCTCGAAGTGCAGTGGCTTCTGGAGACGCACGCCCATGCGGATCATCTGTCCGCAGCTCCGTTTCTGCAGGCGGAACTCGGTGGCGCGCTGGCGATTGGTCGCGAGATCATCCGGGTCCAGGAAGTGTTTGGCAAGATTTTCAATGCCGGTAGCGAATTCCAAAGGGACGGCAGCCAGTTCGATCAGCTCTTTCGGGACGGCGACCGGTTCAAGGTCGGCCGCCTCGAAGCGACCGTCTTGCATGTACCGGGACACACACCCGCTTGCCTCGCCTACATCATCGGCGATGCAGTGTTCGCCGGCGACACGCTGTTCATGCCGGACTATGGCACCGCGCGTTGCGACTTTCCGGGCGGCGACGCCCGCCAACTCTATCGCTCGATTCAGCGCCTGACGCGTCTGCCGGACGAGGCCCGGATGTTCATGTGCCACGACTACAAGGCGCCTGGCCGCGATGAATATGCCTGGGAGACCACCGTCGGCGCAGAGCGGACCGGCAATGTTCACGTGCACGAGGGCGTTGACGAAGATGCGTTCGTCAAGATGCGCAACGAGCGGGACGCGACGCTTTCCATGCCGAACCTGATCCTGCCATCGGTGCAGGTCAACATGCGCGGCGGCAGACTTCCACCGCCTGAGGACAACGGCGTGCAGTACCTGAAAATCCCCGTGAACGTGTTGTGAGCGCGATGATTGAAATCAACTATCTCTGGCCGCTCGCCGGCGGCCTTCTGATCGGTATATCGGCTGGGCTATACCTTCTGCTGAACGGACGGATCGCCGGGATTTCCGGTCTTGCGGCCGCTGCGGCAGGCCTGACACATGACGGCATCAGCAAGTTGGGACTGGGCTTTCTCGCCGGCATCATCGCCGGCGCGTGGCTCGCGTCCCACCTCATCCGACAACCCCACATCACCATCACCTCCTCGCCCGCGCTGCTGATCGTTGCCGGACTGATCGTCGGCTACGGCACACGGCTCGGATCGGGCTGCACGAGCGGTCATGGCGTCTGCGGCCTAGCTCGTCTTTCGCCACGTTCGATCGCGGCGACGGCGATCTTCATGGCCATCGCGGCTGTCACCGTCTTCGTCACGCGCCATCTTCTTGGAGTCCAGTCATGACTGCCCGCATCGCAGCATCGATTATCTGCGGCCTCATCTTCGGGACCGGCCTGGTGATCTCGGACATGATTAATCCAGCACGCGTGCTGGCTTTCCTCGATGTCGCCGGCAACTGGGATCCGTCGCTGGCCTTTGTCATGGGTGGTGCGCTGATCCCCTCCGCCGTGGCCTACATCATCCGCGGCCGCCACTCGGCGCCCTTGCTCGACAGCCGGTTCTTTGTGCCGGCGAATGCCTCGATCGACTGGAAACTGGTGACTGGCGCGGCCCTGTTCGGGCTTGGCTGGGGGCTGGTGGGTTTCTGCCCCGGTCCCGCCGTTGCTGCATTATCGACAGGGCGGTGGGAGGCTGCCCTGTTCGTCGCGGCCATGCTGGTCGGGATGTCGGCCTATCGCTTTTCGCTCGGCCGGCGCCTTCCGAATTACAATTTTCGATGAGGAGGAAGAACAGCATGGACATCCGCAAGATTGATGACACGATCAGCGTGTCACCGCAGATCGGGCTTGAGAATACGAACGAGCTAGCGGCGCTCGGATTCAAATCCATCATCTGCGACCGACCGGATGCCGAGGAAGCCGACCAATCCACCGGCGCTGACGTCTGCCAGGCCCCCATGGGCGCGGGCCTCGACTTCCGCCACATTCCGGTCATCGGTTCAAACATCACAGACAACGACATAGCCCTCTTCCGCGAAGCCTTGGCGGTTCTACCAAAGCCAATTCTTGCCTACTGTCGATCGGGCACGCGCTCGGCGACGCTTTGGGCCCTGTCGACGGCCGAGACGACCAGTGTCGAGCATGTGATGGCGACCGCAGCGGAAGCCGGCTACGACCTTAACGCGCTTCGCTCGCGCCTGGAGGGGTCTCAACGGCGAACCACAAAATGTGTCTCAGCCGCGTGCGACGTACTCGTGGTCGGTGGAGGCGCCGCCGGCATTGCAGCGGCTACGAGCCTGCTGAAGCGGCGTCCCTTTCGCAACATAACCATCGTCGACCCCTTGGATCGACATGCCTATCAACCAGGCTGGACCATGGTCGGCGGCGGCATCTTCAAGCCGGCCGATACCGTTCGCCCAATGCGATCGGTCATACCGTCCGGCATCCGCTGGGAACAGGCGGCCGTCACCGAGTTCGATCCGCAACATGACCAGGTTGTCCTGAGCGATGGCCGCCGGTTGGGCTACCGCATGCTGGTGGCCGCCCCCGGCCTCAAACTCAACTGGTCCGGAATCGAAGGCCTTGAGGAATCGCTCGGCCGCAATGGCGTGACGTCGAACTATCGCTACGACGCGGCGCCCTACACCTGGCAACTCGTGCAGAACCTGAAAGGAGGGCGTGCGCTCTTCACGCAGCCGCCCATGCCGATCAAGTGCGCCGGCGCGCCGCAAAAGGCGATGTATCTCTCGGGAGGCCATTGGTACCGGCAGGGTCGCATCAACGACATCGCCACAGAGTTCCACACAGCAGCTCCGGTGCTGTTCGGCGTCAAGGACTATGTGCCGGCGCTGATGAAATATGTGAAGCGCTACAGGGCGAACCTCAATTTTGGATCGCACCTGACAGCCGTCGACGCTGATGCCAAGGTGGCCACGTTCTCCGTAACCGGCGCCGACGGGCAGGCAACGACAGTCACACGCGAGTTCGACATGATTCACGTCTGTCCGCCGCAGGTTGCCCCGGATTTTGTCCGCGAGAGCCCGATTGCTGCCGGAGGCGGCTGGATTGATGTCGACGAAACGAGTCTGCAGCACAAGCGTTTCTCCAACATCTTCGCGCTCGGCGATGGCGCCGCCACCTCGAATGCCAAGACCGCGGCCGCGGCCCGCAAGCAGGCACCGATCGTGGCCGAGAACCTTCTCGCGGTCATGGACGGGCGAACGATGCCGGCCGCCTATGATGGTTATGGGTCCTGCCCGCTTACGGTCGAGCGCGGCAAGATCGTGCTCGCGGAGTTCGGCTACGGCGGCAAACTCCTGCCGACATTTCCGACGTGGCTCATCGACGGCACCAAACCATCGACGCTGGCTTGCTATCTGAAGGCCGAAGCCATGCCGCCGATCTATTGGCACGCGATGCTTAAGGGCCGCGAATGGCTTGCATCGCCGGAACTCAAGGCCGAGGCCGCATAGCACCCCAAGGACATTCATGTATCTCGATGCTCTACAATATCTGCTCGGAGGGCTGTCCGGCGTCCTGGTTGGCTTCACTCTCGGGCTCTTCGGTGGCGGTGGTTCGATCCTTGCCGTCCCGCTGATGGTCTATCTCGTCGGCGTGCCGAGCGCGCATCTGGCGATCGGCACCAGTGCGCTCGCCGTCGCCGCCAACGCTTTTACGAACCTTGTCGGCCATGCTCGCCTCGGCAACGTCAAATGGCGATGTGCCGCCGTCTACAGTGCCGCCGGCGTCGTGGGCGCGTTCCTCGGCTCCACGCTCGGCAAAATGGTCAACGGTCAGCACCTGCTAATACTGTTCGCCCTCCTGATGCTGGTCATCGGCGCACTGATGTTCAAGCGGCGAGATGCCGAAGGCAATCCGGGCGCCCAATGCAGTCCCGAGAACGCCTCGAAAGTCCTGGGTTTCGGCGGCATGACCGGTATCCTGTCGGGGTTCTTCGGCATTGGCGGCGGGTTCCTCATCGTCCCCGGACTGATTGCCGCGACAGGAATGCCAATCATCAACGCCATCGGCTCCTCGCTCGTCGCCGTCACCGCGCTCGGGCTGACGACAGCCATCAACTACGCTCTTTCCGGCTATGTCGATTGGGCACTGGCTGCCGTCTTCATCCTCGGCGGTGTCGCAGGCGGAGCGTTCGGCGCGTTTGTCGCGGCCCATCTTTCAGCCAGGAAAGGCGTGCTCAATAGCCTGTTCGCCTCACTGATCTTCGTGGTTGCCGGCTACATGATCTACAGGGCCGTGGGCCAAATTGCTGCGGCTTGATCTCACGCGCACCGAGGAGATCATTTCGAAGCAGGCTGAAATGCGTCGATGAAAACCGACGAAGGGAAGTCCAATGAGCTACTACTTCGCAAAAACATTGTCATGCGGCTTTGACGAGGCGGTACAGCGAACGACGGGCGCGTTGAAGGCCGCCGGCTTTAGCGTCATCACCGACATCGACGTCAAAGAGACCCTTAAGAAGAAGATCGACGTGGACTTCCGTCCTTATCGAATCCTCGGTGCCTGCAACCCGCGCATGGCGTATGAGGCGCTCAACATCGAGGATAAGGTCGGGACGATGCTGCCGTGCAACGTCATCATACAGGATGCCGGTGGTGGCAAGATCGAGGTCGCCGCCATCGATCCTGTTGCCTCCATGCAGGCGATCGGCAATCCAACGCTTTTGGAGGCGGCCAAGCAGGTGCGGTCGATGCTGGAGCGCGTAATCGAGGGCCTCTGAACGGTCACAGCGCTCATCGCGCGGTAAGAAGGTCCGGAAGGCGGCCCAGATAGAGCCGCTCGTTGTCGGCCAGTCGGTCCGTCGTTGATGTCGATCAATGCCCAATGCCGGTCAGCGACATAACGTTGATTTTCACCGAGCAGGAGCAGAGCGATGTACAAGCCTTCCATGATTGTAGTGCTGACCCTTGGGATGTTGTCAGGGCAGACGCTCGCCGACGACGACTTCGGACCGCGATGAGGTTGGCGACAGGGTCCTGGCCCTGGAATGATGCAGCGTCTCGGCGCCATCGACACCAATGATGACGGCATGATCAGCGATGACGGGAATCGGTGTTTGCCGCGATGGATGGTGATGACGACGGTGATTTGACCGAGGACGAATATATGAGTTTGCGCATGGGGCCTGGACGAGGCTTCAATGAGGCACGGCAAAAGGCGATGCAGGAGCGCAAGAAGATCCGGTTCGCTGAAATGGACCACGACAAGAGCGGCAAGGTCAGCAAGGCGGAGTTCATGGCGGCCGGCAAGGCTCGCTTCGAAGCGGCCGATACCGACAAGGATGGACGGGTCCTGTGCAGTCAGCTCATGGTAAAACCAGACGGGCGGATTGCGTGACCGATGCCCTTCCTGCGCCAATCGCATCGCGGCCTTCGACCAGGGCGAGCTCGTCCCGCAACATTTCTGCGATAACTGTGGCTTCTACTTGCGGCGTGCGTCGAATGTCGCTGTCCGTGCTGCGACAAGGCGGCTCGACCGTTGCATCAATGATATCTGCCGCTTGGAAGCGATCACCGGATCTCTGGCCAGAGGCAACCTCGTTCAGCGCTTGCAGGACCTGCGAGCCTCAGCCGGCATCTATGCCACATCGAACCTGACCGGCCTGTCCACAGCGGCGCGTATTCGGTGCATGGAACGCCTGGCCGAGCAGCCGGTCGATTGGCTGACGACAGAAGACGACGTTGTTGTCGCCATCGGGCGGCGGTTGATTCTGGCGCCAGGTGGGCATGCCCCCTTGATCGCCCATATCGCAACAACGCTGGAGCGGCGAGGGCAACGCCTCCCGACGAGCCGGACCGCCGGCTGCCGAACTCCCAGTCGTCCTGGGCGCCTACTTACGCATCAGAGAGGCTCCTCATCGGCCGCCCCGTCGAAACCGCGGTCCGGTCGGCGATAGAGAAAGTGCTGATCCCGATGCCCGCGGCGACGAGAGCCACGGGTGACGCCGTCCCAAGGGAACGGTTCAAAATACTGTCATGTCATTGAACTGTCATATACATCCATTATTCTGGATATATGGATGATAATCAGACAATTGCAGCGCTTGCTGCCCTTGCCCAGCCAACGCGCCTACGCACGTTCCGCCTGCTGGTCGAACGCGAACCCGAAGGGGTGCCGGCGGGCGAACTGGCTAAGCTCGTCGACGTGCCGCAGAACACCATGTCGGCGCATCTTGCGACACTGTCGCAGGCCGGACTGGTGCGGGGCGAGCGGCACAGCCGCTCGATCGTCTACCACGTCGACCTCAATCGGTTCCGCGCCGTCATGGTCTACCTCCTGCAGGACTGCTGCGGCGGCAACGCCAGTCTCTGCGCGCCATTGATTTCCGACCTGACCCCCTGCTGCGCTCCTGGGGAGGAGACGCAGGCCTGTTGAGCCAAACTGGAGAGCGCCCATGAGCGACAAAGTCTACAACGCCCTTTTTCTATGCACGGGCAACTCCGTCCGCTCGATCATCGCCGAAGCCATCCTCAACAGGCTTGGCATGGGCAAGTTCAACGCCTATTCGGCAGGCTCGCAACCGAAGGGGGAAGTGCATCCGTTTGCCCTGCAACTCCTCAAGAGGCTGAACTACGACACGTCCTTCGCCCGTTCGAAGGCTTGGGACGAATTCGCTGCACCCGGCGCACCGCAAATGGATTTCGTCTTCACCGTCTGCGATAACGCCGCCGCCGAGGCCTGTCCCGTGTGGCCGGGGCAGCCGATGACGGCGCATTGGGGCGTGCCTGATCCCGCCGCGGCCGAAGGCAGCGAGGCCGAGCGGCACTTCGCCTTCGCCGAGACCTACCGCATGCTCAACAATCGCATCTCGATCTTCGTGAGCCTGCCGATGCCGAGCCTCGACAAGCTCGCGCTGCAGAAAAGGCTCGATGAGATCGGCCGCAACATTCAGAAGGCCGGCTGAAACATGGCATTCGATCTCAAGCGCCGCCTAGCCGCGGAAGTCCTCGGCACGGCCATCCTGGTCGCCACCGTCGTCGGCTCCGGAATCATGGCCGACCGTCTTTCTGACGACGTCGCGGTGTCGCTGCTCGGCAACACCATACCGACGGGTGCTATCCTCGTCGTGCTGATTAGCATTCTCGGCCCGATCTCCGGCGCCCACTTCAATCCTGCTGTCACCATGGTGTTTGCGGCACGGCGAGAGATCGAGGTACCTGCCGCGGCGCTCTACGTCCTTGCGCAGATCACCGGCGGCATCGTCGGGACGGTGATCGCTCACGCGATGTTCGACCTGCCGCTGCTACAACTGTCGGAAGCCGTCCGCACCGGCTCAGGCCAATGGATTGCTGAAGTGGTCGCCACGTTCGGGCTTGTGCTCACGATCCTGACGGGACTTCGCTTCCGTGGTGACGCGATCCCATGGCTCGTCGGCCTCTACATCACAGCGGCCTACTGGTTCACGGCCTCGACGTCGTTCGCGAACCCTGCGGTGGCTGTGGCCCGCGCTTTCTCCAACACGTTTGCGGGCATCCGTCCGACGGATGTCCCAGCTTTCGTCGGCGCCGAGGTCCTCGGTGCGCTGGTCGCCACGGTCATCGTAGGCTGGATGCTCACCGAGCGAAACACCTCAACAGCGGCAATCATGGCCAAGGGAACCGAATAACCATGGACGTCACCATCTACCACAACCCCGCCTGCGGGACCTCGCGCAACACGCTGGCGCTGATCCGCCACGCCGGCATCGAGCCGACTGTCGTCGAGTATCTGAAGACGCCACCAAGCCGGGATGAGCTTGCCCGGATGATCCGCGACGCCGGGCTCTCTGTTCGCGAGGCGATCCGCGAAAAAGGAACGCCCTATCTGGACCTCGGCCTTGATGACGCAACTCTCTCGGACGACCAGCTCCTGACAGCGATGCTCGAGCATCCTATCCTCATCAATCGCCCATTCGTCGTCACCCCGATGGGCACGCGGCTGGCTCGGCCATCGGAGGCGGTTCTCGACATCCTGTCTGCCGACGCCTTCAAGGCCGCGTTCGTCAAGGAGGACGGCGAGAAGATTCTCGATGACGAGGGCCGACGTATTGTCTGATCTTCCTGCCGCCGATCTGCGCCATCTTCAGAAGCCCGATCTCGACGCGCTTCGGCCGCCGTTCTCGAGCCACCCGCCGCGCATCCTGATCCTCTACGGCTCGGTCCGCCAGGTGTCCTATTCCCGATTGCTGGCCGTGGAGGCCGGACGCCTGCTCGAACACTTTGGGGCCGAGGTGCGCTTCTTCGATCCCTCAGGGCTGCCGCTTCCGGACGACGCGCCGGTCAGCCATCCGAAGGTCCAGGAACTGCGCGCACTTTCGGCGTGGTCGGAGGGCCAGGTATGGGTGAGTCCGGAACGGCACGGGGCGATTACCGGGATCATGAAGGCGCAGATCGACTGGATTCCGCTGTCGATCGGCTCTATCCGGCCGACGCAGGGAAAGACGCTTGCTGTCATGCAGGTGTCGGGCGGTTCACAGTCCTTCAATGCCGTCAACACGCTTCGCCTGCTCGGGCGCTGGATGCGCATGATCACCATCCCGAACCAGTCGTCGGTCGCCAAAGCCTACCAGGAGTTCGATGGAAACGGTCGCATGAAGCCGTCCTCCTACTACGACCGGGTCGTCGATGTCTGCGAGGAACTGGTGAAGTTCACGCTGCTGACCCGCGATGCATCGGCCTATCTCGTCGAGCGCTACAGCGAACGCAAGGAGACCTCGGAGAAGCTGGAACAGCGCGTCAAGCTCAAATCAATCTGACCACGCTTTTGCCCGCAAGCAGCGACAATGGCCGATGAGTGAGTGAGGGAATACAAAAGCAAAAGATCGATTGGACCAAACCCTGGTGGAAGCCCGTCCTGATCGGCACCTGCATCGTGGTCGGGCTCGCACAGCTGATCGGCGGTATTGTTATGTATTTCGCTTATCGATAACACGGGCGGCGCCGGTCCTCATGGCGTCACAGCGGCCGCGCGCTTCGCGGCCGCCGTCACCGCGACGAATGCTGCGACGCCGACCGCACCGAGCAAGGCACTGACGGTCAAGGCAACATCGATCCCGAAACGCTCCATGAGGACGGAGAGGACGAAGGGGGCCACGGCGCCTGACGCCAACCGGGTGGCGGCCATGCGGCCTGTGATCGCGCCGTAGCCCAACGACCCGAACAGCCACAGAGGCAGCGAGCCCTGGGCAATGCTGTTGATGCCGGACCCTAGGCCAAGGCAGATCGCGAAGGCTGCAGCCCCGGGCAGCCAGGTTCCCGACAGGCTGAGGATGACAACCGCCGTGACGATCAATGCGGCGGAGAGGGTCGCGAGTGCGGGCGGCGACACATTTTTGCCGAACGCCATGTTGATCAGCCGGCTTAGAACCTGCGCAGGCCCGAACAACGAGCCGATCACCACGGCCGCCGTTCCGAAGCCGATGGCTCCGAGCATCGGAACCATATGCGTCAGCATCGCGGAAAGCGCGAATCCCTGCAGCGCAAACGCCAGGGAAACAAGACGCAGTCCACGCCGCCTGACCTCGGCCGGCAACGCGCCGACGACCACCTCCCGATCCTCGCGTGCAAGTGCGCTCGCTTCGGACCCTCTGCCGCACATGATCCGATAATGGAGCGGGAAACAGACGAGCAAATTGAGAACAGCGTAGGCGACGTAGATTTCGCGCCAGGTGAAGTGTTCGCGCAGGTTTGCGGCGATCGGCCAGAAGAGTGTCGAGGCAAAGCCGGCGATCAAGGTGAGATAGGTGATGCTGCGCGCGGCGGCCCGCGGACGGCTTTCGACGAGGGTCGCAAAGGCCGCCTGGTATTGCACCATGCCGGAGGCCACCTCCAGGAGGACGACCGAAGCGGCAAACACCGCGATCGATGGAGACCAGGCGCACAGGAGCAAGGCCACCGCGGAAAGGACCGAGCCGACGGTCATAATCATCGCTGCGCCGAAGCGATCCATCCAGCGGCCGATGAAAGTCGCCGAAAGCCCGCCCACGAAAAGTGACGCGGAGAAGACGCCGAACACCTGCTCGACACTGAGCCCGAGGTCGCTTGCCATGCCCGGCGCGAGGATGCTGAAGCTGTAGTAGAGCGTGCCGTAACCGATGATCTGGGTGAGGCCAAGCGCGGCGACGATGCGCGCCGGGATGGCGGGAGTGAGCGGAACGGTTGTTGCCGCGGGAGCGTCGGGCTTCATCTTAGACATTCCCGCCTTCAGCGGTCGCGGACGAGGGCGAGCAGCAATTGTCGTCCTGCTCGAGGAGGGCGCGCACGCGGGCGTGCCCGGCGCAGCAATCCTCCATCAGGAACTTCACGAGACCGGACAGTGCATCGTAGTTCGCGCTGTAGACGATCGAGCGCGATTCACGCCTTTGCGCGATCAATCCGGCTCGCTCCAGCTCCTTCAGGTGGAAGGAGACATTTGATGGTGAAACGGCCATCGCCTCCGCGATCGCACCAGCCGCCATGCCGTCGGGGCCGGCCACGACGAGCGTTCTGACAATGCCGAGGCGGGTCTCTTGCGACAGGGCCGCAAAGGATAGGAGGGCTTGACGCTCTTCCATGATTCAATAATCCTTGAAATATTGAATCATGGAGTAGCGCAGATGACGCTTATAGACAATACCCGATACGCGCCCGCTCACATCACCCTTGGCGCCCTGTTGGAAAAACTTGGACAAGTGGCCCTCAGGCCGCTCGTCTTCGAATACGACGGCAAGGCTGTCCGCCCGGGTTACCATGTCACCGAGGTCAAGGCCGGCCAATTCTCTGCCTTGGATTGCGGAGCCAATCCAGAAGCCTGGTCGGAAATCTTCGTCCAGCTCTGGGACGTCGATGATGGCGATCGCACGCACATGACGGCGGGCAAGTTCTCCGTCATCGTCAGGAAGGTTTCAGAACACGTCGCCATCGACGGGGCCGCCAAGCTGACCTTCGAGGTCAGCGATGGTGTCAAGCCGATGCAGCTTTACTGCGCCGGCGACCCGTTGAGCGCGACAACGCCGTTTTCATTCACCTGTCACCGCGCCCTTCGAGCTGCAAACCGCGCGATCGATGGCTCGCCGCACAAACCGCCCCGGCACAAGCGGGTTCTTAAAGCGTGACATCCTGGATTGGCGGGGGCTGCGATGGGTCGGAAAGCGGACGCGACGAAATCTCCCCGAACGCACTCTGCGCCGATTCTGGCGCGCGAACGAGAGGTCGCGAAAACCGCGGCGATCAACGCTCTCCTCACCCGGCCAATCGGGATCCTTCCGGCGAAAGTTGGCGACCCGGCCAGCCCCTTTGCGCTCGGGCTCTGGAATGACGTCCGTCCCCTGCTGAAACCGGAAGTCAGCGTCTCGGCTCTGCGCGCATAATCACGCAGCCCTATCGCCTCTACATCGAACGCAAGGACACGACGAAGAACATGGCGCGCTTCTATTCGCTCGAGATCGGCAGCAACCTCTTCGGCAAAATCTGCCTCACACGTCGCGGGGACGGATTGGCGCGCGCGGACAAACGGCGGCGCATCAGTTTTCGCGCGAAGAAGACGCGGTCGGCCTCTTCCTTGATTTGGCGCGCCGCAAGCTGCGGCGCGGATATCGCCCGCGGACGGGGACGCGGCGAGAAAAACAGACCACTTGATCTTGTGCGGCGAAGGACAGATTGCTGCTGCTTGAACCAGGCACAGCGTCGACGATAGCGAACTAGACGCGATCTGCGCACGCTGACAGCGTCAGGACGCCAGGCACTCTTCACAGATCCCACAACCGTCTGAGTCCATGCTCGTCGCTGGGCGCTTCTTTTGACAACAGAGGCAGGTGACGGTGTCGCGCGCGCTCCTGTTGTCGCGCTTCGGCGGTATGATTTCGATTGGATGGTCGGAGACCGTTTGTCTACCTTGTTGATCCATCTCGGCGCTCCGTGTCGAGGCTGCTAGTTCAGATAGGAAGCCTTGAGACGGCAACAAGATGTGTAAGCGGCAACATTATGCTTCCGGCGTCACTCGGTCGGGCGGATAGGAGCGAGATGCGCAACCCCGACTGTGAGAACCACGAATGGAGACGGTATTTGGGCTGAAATCGCGCTTGAACGGATACCGGAGCTCATTCCTCACCGTCTTGCATGATCCGCAGCGCCCGGATGAGGTCCGCCGCATCGAGAAGAGTATCTCTCGCGTCCTCTGGTGACAAATCTCGGGCGCGCGACGACGCAACCTGCAAATCGACCAGCACGTCCCTCGCGCGCCGACTACCAACCCTTCCAGTCTGCTCGCGCATATCGCGGATCGTGTCGACAGACCGGTCAAGAAGACGGCTCATCTCGTGCGGTGTCAGCTTCTCGATCTCATTGGCGGCTCTGATCAATTCGGAGATAAAGGCGGGAATGGAAGACATGGCGGGGAACGTGTGGATGCTATGCCACTTCAATGTTGCGTTCGTCGTGCTCGGTCAAACGATCGTCGAAAAGCGCGCTCGAATCACGATCTGTCAAACCGCTTCAGCAATCCTGCAAGCTGCTTGTTCTGCAGCCGCAGCTTTTCTGTGAGCTGCCGCCTGAGCTGCCGGACCTCTTCATCCAGAGCAGCAACTTCGTCGGACAACGTCGGTGGCGACCGCACGACGACGGATGCTTCCTTCGGCTGCATCGCTGCAACCACAGCAACTGGCCTTGCGCTTGGCTTCCTGACGCGCCGCTGCACTTTTCTCGGTTGCGCCGATTGTGCGCGTTCCGACGCGTGATCGTCGGCGCGCGGCGAATCGACCCTAATGGCCGCGGACACCTGCTCGACTATTTCGACCGGGACAACGAGGTTACCGGTCGGGTCAGCCGACGTGTCCGGCCCGTCAACCGTCGCGCTTGCACCGTCGTCGCTCCGATCCAAGGGTGCCGGAATGCCCTCTTCCCGAGCGAACGATGGTTCGTCCGGCTTCGAATTTTCAGCTTCCGGCGGGCTCGCAGGCTCCTTGATTGTCCGGCCAAAAGACGTCAAACCGGCCAGGTATTTCCAGGGTGACTTCATCGTGCGCCCTCATCTCACGCGATGGCGTCGGCACCCATTGCTGGGACCGTAAGCCACCAAAATGTAGGAGGAGGCCGATCGCGCAGACCGATCGGCTATCACCGAAAACGATCAGGAAAGACCGAGCCGCTTGCGCAGGTCCGCGTTCTCGGCCCGCAGCTTTTCGGCCAGCGCCTTACGGAGTCGTGCATTCTCTTCTTCGAGCTGAAGCAGGTCCGCGATGTCGTCAAGGACCGGAGCTGCCGCTGCGATGGTTTGCTTCGGCGCTCGGGTCTTTCCGGCGCCCTTGGCGCTGTTCTTTGCCGAGGTCTTGCCGCCAGTCGCGACAGAGGTCACGCCTTCGGCCGACGTCGCGGATTTCTTCCGGCGTCCCCTTCGCGTCTTGACACCATCTTCCTTTGGGGCTTCGGCGGTCGCTTCCGCAGCGACGTTCTTCGGCTTCGGGCCCCGGCGCTTTTTCGGCGGCGCAATTTCCGCCGGGGTGGTCGTCGTCTCGACGGTCTCAATATTGTTGTCGTCTGCCATGGCTGTTCCCTCTGCAACTATCAGGCTTATTTCCAACGCGGAAAGGGCAGAGTCAATGAGACTCTCCGGTCCGCAACAACCCGGCTGTCAAAAGACGGCGCCGCTTTTCGGCAGCTTGAGACTTTCGCAGAGGCGTGAACTCAGCGAAAGGGGTTTTGTACGGGATCCCCTCTCCATCCAAAAGCGCTGTACAGGCGTTGGCGGGGTCCACTGATCAGAGCCCTTGCTCGGTCTAGATGCCGTAATGGGCCGGCACTCCTCGCATAGCCAAGAAGGTGGCTGTCCCTCAGAGTGATGATGTTGAAACGGGGTCCGATGATCTCGGCCCCAAGCATCAAGCGAGGGACAACCATGGACTATTATGCAGGAATTGATGTGTCGCTGGAACAGAGCAGCATCTGCGTCGTGGATGGGTCGGGCAAGATCGTGCGTGAGGTGAAAGTGGCGAGCGAGCCTGAAGCGCTGTTGCAGCTTTTTGCCGATCTGGAGCTGCCGATCGTCACGATCGGCCTGGAAGCAGGACCATTATCGCAGTGGCTGCGCGCTGCACTTGTCGAGGCGGGCCAGGATGTGGTGTTGCTGGAGACGCGGCATGTGAAGGCGGCGCTGTCAGCGATGACCGTGAAGACAGACCGCAAGGATGCTCGCGGGATTGCACAATTGCTGCGCATGGGCTGGTACCGCCCAGTGCATGCGAAGTCTGCGAATGCCCAAGACGTTCGGGCGCTTTTGGTCGGTCGCAAGCTTTTGCAGGCCAAACTGCTTGATGTCGAGCTCAGCATCCGCGGGATCCTGCGGGGTTACGGGCTCAAGGTTGGCGAGGTGAGCCGGGGCCGTTTCGAGGCGCGCATTCGCGAATTGATCGAAGGCCATGAGATGCTTGGGACGGTGATCGGGGCGATGTTGCAGGCACGGGGTGCATTGTGGAACGAGTTTACCCGGCTGCATCGCGCGATGCTGAAGATTACCCGCGCCGATCCTGTCTGCCAACGGCTGATGAGCGCCCCTGGTGTTGGAGCCTTGGTAGCCATTACCTATCGCTCGGCAGTCGACGATCCGGGTCGGTTCGAAAAGTCCCGCACCGTCGGTGCGTATTTTGGACTGACGCCCAAGAAATACCAGTCGGGAGAGACCGACATCGACGGCGGAGTAACCAAGGTCGGCGATGCCATGGTGCGCACTGCGCTTTATGAAGCGGCGCATATCATGCTGACGCGTGCCACGCGGTTCTCTGCCCTGAAGCGCTGGGCGCTGGACGTGGCGAAGCGGCGCGGTATGAAGCGAGCCAAGGTGGCGCTCGCCCGCAAACTCGCGACCGTCCTTCACCGCATGTGGGTTGACGTCAGCGCGTTCCGTTGGGGTAAGGATACTGTCGCCCCGTAAAGGCGAGATGAGATTACCGAAGCAGGCCGCCGACGGCGCTGCTTCTCCGAGGTCCCGTCGCTGGGACGAGGGCTTGGCAAGGTCGGGAGTAGTGCTGTGAAGGCTTCGGCAAATCACGCGTCCTAGATTGACCTGCCGGCTTAAGGATCTGATGGCATGGTGTGGCAGTCTTGGTGCTGACCACGGACAGAAGCATGATCCTGGCGGCGTGATGATCACGGAGGGACTTGACGAGCAAGGGCCCATTACAGAAGCACTACGACTGCGCCAGAGCTCCGTAACCCGGTCTCTTGTAGCATGCTCTCGTTGGCCGCGATTTCAGGATCGTAAACTCTTGCATCCCACTCCGCCGGTTCCACTTCGGAGATGGAAACGGAAGGCGAAGCATCGCTTGAACCTAATATGGCTTTCGCGGCTTCGACTATCCCTGAGGCGTAAGCTGGAAGCCGGCCTTCAGCTTCCGGCCTCGAACGCGACGTTAAAGTATTCGATTGGCACATCCGCCTCTCGCACTCTTTGCTCGTTCTGCTGGGCGCGTCGAACGGCAAAGTTCCACCCGACTGATACGATCGAAAGCCGGCGACATGCCGCCAGTCCGGATATCGATTCCTATCCTTCGCCTTGAAGAGAATCGAACCCGCCGCCAGTTCTTCCCGGGCGTGCGACTCGCAAACGACTATGCCAAAAGCCACGAGCGCACGGATCTTCGCAGCGTCAAGGGTGCACGGGCGCGCAAGTAGAGATCGGACCCATCGAGCGATGCACACCCATGGCTCAAAACACGCGGATCGTATTTGCATGAGAAATAACGCTTGCAGAAATAGCAAGCACCACTATATATGCTAGCATGAACAGCAAGCAGAAAAAGACGCTCGTGGCGATCTTCAAAGATCCGGTCTCGGGAACCATCGAGTGGGCCGCTATAGAAAACCTGCTTGTCGCTGCCGGCGCGAACGTCATCGAAGGAAACGGCTCTCGCGTTAAGTTCGAAAAGGACGGCATAATCGCGAGCTTCCATCGTCCTCATCCCGACAAGGAGGCAAAGAGTTATCAGGTTCGCGATGCTCGCGAGTTCCTGACGCAAATTGGAGTAGAACCATGAACACCATGACTTACAACGGTTATCACGCTCGCATAGAATTCGACGCGGAGGACGAACTGTTCTTCGGTAAGATTGCAGGCATTTCTGACGTAGTCGGGTTTCACGGGGACAGCGTTGGTGAACTGAAGAAGGCATTCCACGAGGCTGTCGATGATTACCTCGAGGCCTGCAAAAGCATCGGCAAAGAGCCTCAAAGGCCCTATTCAGGCAAGATGATGTTTCGTGTTGCTCCTGAAGTGCACCGCCGGGCTGCTTTGGCGGCCGAACTTTCGGGAAAAAGCCTCAATCAGTGGGCCGAGGAGGCCCTGGAAGAAGCCGCGGCGCACTTCCCTGAAGCTCGTCTTTCAGCGTAGCGCGTCCATTGGGTGCAGGATGGCCGCAGACTCCACTCGGCCATTCTCTTCCTCACAAGGCTGGCATTCCAGTCGATACATTATGCGATCCTTTGAGCACAGAACGAGAACGAGCGCTCCGGCCTCCGATAAAGACGAGCGCAAGCCCTTCGCCACGTTGGGCAGGACCGACGAATCGCCGGCAGGAACAGCGCTGATCTGGCGATGCGCGGGTACATACCGAAAACCAGCTCTTCTAACCTCGTGTGTACCTATGCACAACAGGAGAGACGAAATGCGCGGCGCTGATATTCTGGTAGAGATGTTGATCGGCTACGGCGTCGAGACGATCTTCGGCGTGCCGGGCGACACCAATGTTCCACTCTACGAAGCTTTGCAGGGACGCGAGGACAAGATTCGCCATGTGATGGCCCGAGACGAACGGTCGGCGGGGTTCATGGCAGACGCCTATGCCCGGTTCACCAACAGGCCCGGAGTGTTTGAGTGCCCGTCGGGGGCGGGTGCAATGTACTCGCTGCCGCCAGTCGCCGAATCGAACGGTTCCTCCGTGCCCGTCATCCTGCTGACGATCGACATCCCCCTCCCCGGCGAGGGGCGCGGGGTTCTGACCGAGCTTGACTGCGCCAAGCTTTTTGAGCCCGTCACCAAAATGTCCGTGCAGGTCAAATCGCCCGAGAAGCTGCCGGAGATCGTTCGCCGCGCCTTCCGCGTCGCCTGCTCGGGCAAGCCAGGCGCGGTCCATCTGCAGATACCGGAAGACATGCTGCTGGCCGAGGTCGACGCGACGCGGATATCACTGCACATCGAAGAGGAATGCCGCACATTTCCGGCCTATCCCACATTACCTCCCCGGCGCAAACTGCAGCAACTCCTGGACCTCATTGCCAAGGCAGAGCGCCCGCTCATAGTCGCCGGTGGCGGTGTCAACCGGGCTAGAGCAGGTCAGCTGATCACTGAGCTCGCCGAGAAATACAATATGCCGATGTGCACAACGATGACGGGACAAGGCGCCATCGACGATGACCACCGTCTCGCGATTGGCGTCATTGGCGACAATGGTTATCATCCGCATGCGAACTGGGCGCTTGAGCACTCCGATTTCACTCTGTTCGTGGGATCGCGCATCGGCTCGGTCGTGACGATTGGATGGACCTTCCCCAAGATCACTCTGAACCGCCGGCTTGCGCAGATCGACATCGCACCTGAGGTAATGGCGAACAACTACGAGAACCTGCTTTCCATCCAGGGAGATGCGCTTCTGGTGCTCGATGAACTGCTGCAACTGGAGCACGACGTTGACCCCTCGCGTCACGAGCCTTGGGTCGAAGAACTGAACGTGTCCCGCCGTATCTTCTGGAAACATGCCGAGGGGGCACTGACGGACGAGCGGCTCCCAATGCGCCCGGAGCGGGCAGTGAGAGCTTTCAACGAGGCGCTGAAAGCCTCGGGAAAGCCCGCCCTGATCTATTCGGACGCCGGAACCCCAACCCCCTACATGACGCGCTTTCTGAAGATCAACGATCGCGAAACGCGCTTTGCAATCCCTCGCGCCTTCGGCGGTCTCGGTTCCGCCCTCCCTGCAACGGTAGGTGCATGGCGGGCTGATCCAAGCAAGCGTCCAATCGGCCTTTTCGGTGATGGATCCTTCGGGATGACTGTCGGCGAACTCGAAACATTGGTACGGCTGCAGGTGCCCGCGATCCTCATCCTGTTCAACAACGGCACCTTCGGATGGATCAAGGGGCTGCATCGGCTCAAAGGGCACAACCAGTGCTTCGGCGTTGACTTCCTCGCACCGCAAGGGCAAGCGATCGCCGAGGCCTATGGTCTGAAAGCCTGGACAGCCAAAACAGGAGCGGAGCTGGACAACGCACTCGCGGGGGCCTTTGACTACGATCTGGGCCCCTGCCTCATTGATGTCCACATCGAGTCGATCGCGGATCGGGTGCCGCCGGTATATTCGTGGCTCACTAAACGTGGCGATGACCCGCTGGAGCTTCGGCCCCGTGAACGGCGCTACCTTTGAAGAAAATCCGGCGCCGGCGGCAGAAACTGCCTCTGGCGCTGGAACTCGGTCAAGAACCAGTCACGAAAAGCCCTGACGCCATCCGAGCCGATGCGAGACTCGGGATAGCATAGGTAGAAGCTCTCGCCCGAGGGCTGATACCGGCGAAATGCGGGTCGGAGCCGACCGTCGGCAATCTCTTCACGGACATGTATTTCGGGGACGACTGCCAGCCCCATGCCCTGAAGTGCACACTCAATGATCATGTCCGTCGTCGGCAGGCGCGGGCCATATATGCGGCTATTATAACTTACGCCGGCGCCGCGCAGCCAATGCAGCCATAGGCTCGGCCGGGCGGAGTTCTGTATCAGCGGGCAATCAAGCAGCGCTTCGTCGCTCGGCAATCCTTCGGCTGGAAGGAGTTTCGGCGAACCCACGACGACCAGCTCCTCCGGAAACAGCAGGTGACTGCGCGCACCGGACCAGTTTCCCGTCCCCCTGAGAATGGCGAAGTCCAGGTCGGATGTCGCGAACTCCAGATCATGGCGACACGGATAGACTTCAAACCATGCTTGCGGGTGGTTCGAAGAGAAAGCCGTAAGCACTGTCGCTCCCCATCGGCGCATCAGCGTCGAGGGCAGCCCAATCTTTAGAATGCCCTGGGTCTTTCTACCGCGCACAGCGTCGATCGAGGCTTCTTCGAGCTTACCGAGCAGCCGCGAAACCTCCTCATAATAACTCGCGCCTGACTCCGTCAGGATGAGTCGCGGACCCGAGCGCTCGAAGAGGCTAAGGCCAAGAAAACTCTCAAGATTCCTGATCTGTCGGCTAATGCCGCTCTGGGTGATGCCGATGTCTTCGGCCGCCCGGGTAAAATTCAGGTGCCGGACTGAAGCATCAAAGGCATGCAGGGCTGAAAGGGACGGCAGGAAACGGCGCAAGCATCAGGCCTCCATGGACGCATGATGACTTTAAGTCATGCAGAACGGAGTTTTCAATGTTTTTCCTTGGGGCGGTTCAACTGCATTCTAATACAGGAATGGATGTGAGGTTGACATGGATTACGGCGACAGCATCGATCGCAATCTGATCACCATGCTGGAAGAGAACGCGCGGATGCCCGCAAGTGAGCTTGCGCGCAGGGTCGGATTGGCGCGATCGAGCGTCCAGGAGCGGATCGAGCGACTGGAGCGCCGCGGAGTCATTCTGGGCTATCGAGCGATCGTCGGGCGTCATCTCCTCGCACAGAGCATCTTCGCCTACCTCTTCATCGCAACCACGCCCCGCGCGGCGCAGCGGCTCTTTGCGATCCTGCGAGGATATCCGGAAATCCTCGCTGCTGATGCGACAAGCGGTCCGGCCAACATCATGTGCCGGGTCTGTGTCAATTTCCTCGAGGACCTCGACGCACTCATCGAAGACCTCGCGAAGATCGAAGGAATTGAAAGCGTCACCTATTCGGTCGTGCTTTCCAACAAGATCAACCGTGAAAGCGGCTTGATCAATGTCAGGGCCCAATGAAGGCCAACCAACAAAAAGGGGAACCACAATGAACAGACGTGATTTCAACAAGCGTTTATTGCTCGCTGGCAGTGTTGCCCTATTATCGCGGGGTATCGTGCGAGCGGCGGCCGAAGGCCCGACGCTCGAAGCCATCCGGGCGCGCGGCGCATTACGGATCGGCGTGTTTTCGGGGACCGAACCCTATTATCACAAGGATCTGGCAACCGGCGAATGGGGCGGCTTCTGCGTGTCGCTGGCGAAGGACTTCGCTGAGCATCTGGGTGTCAAGCTCGAGATGGTCGAGACTACCTGGGGCAATGCGGTCCTGGACCTGCAAGGCAACAAGATCGACATGATGTTCGGGTTAAGCAAAAATCCCGAGCGGGCCAAGGTCGTCGATTTCACCGGCGCGATGCTCGACAACACCTTTACCATCCTCACCCGCAAGGATCTTGCAGTCACCAAATGGGATGAGTTGAACAAGCCCGACGTGCGAGTGGCGGTCGATCTCGGATCCACCCATGACATGTTCGCGCGCAAGAACCTGCCTGACTGCACGCTAGTCGCTCTCAAGAGTGCGGATGAAGTGATCCTCGCGCTTCAGTCGGGTCGCGCCGATGCCTTGATCCAGGTGGCGCTGCTTTCTGTCGTCACATCGAAGAACCTCGGCGACAAGTTCAACCTCGTCGTGCCTCAGCCGCAATCCAGCCAACCGACGACGATCGGCGTTCGCCGCGATCCGAATGGCGAGTTTCGCGATTTCGTCGATAATTGGCTCCAGACCCGTCGTCACGCGGGCAAGGTGAACGAGTGGATACTCGATAGCCTTGCGCTCGTCGGAGTCGACCGGGCGAAGCTGCCGCCGACGCTGAAGTTCTAGTCGGTCGCCGCGATGTCCGCCCCTGCCCGTTCCCTAGGTGTCATCATGCTGGATACGGACTTTCCTCGTCCACCCGGCGATGTCGGTCATCCCGGCTCGTGGGACTTTCCGGTAAAGTTCAGACGCGTCAGCGGAGCCTCGCCGGACCGGGTGATCCGTCGAGGGGGCGCCGGCCTCCTCGACGACTTCATCGCGGCCGGTGAGAGCCTCATAGCGGAAGGTTGCTGCGCCATTATCACGTCCTGCGGGTTCATGGCGTTGCATCAGCAGCGCCTGGCCGATGCCCTTGGTGTTCCGGCGGCCGCTTCGAGCCTGGTTCAGCTTCCATTGGTGGAAGCGACACTCGGCGCCGGACGGCGGGCGGGTGTCATCACCTATGATGGCGCCAATCTGACGCCGGAAATGCTCTCGGCCTGCCGCGCGGATCCCTCCACGCCAGTCGCCGGGGTGCCTTCCAACGGCGCTTTCCATGCCCTGATCGAAGGCGGAGCTGCCTATGACAAGGACCGACTCGAGGCTGAAGTCATATCCGTCGCCTGCGATCTTGTGGCACGGAATCCCTCGGTCGGCGCGATCGTTCTCGAATGTACCAACATGCCGCCCTTCGCAGCCGCTATCGCGCAAGCCTGCGCCTTGCCGGTCTTCGACGTCCTGACGCTTGGCCGGCTGCTCTACAGTTCAACCTGCCCCCGGCACTTTGCCGGGATGGAATAAGGTCGCACCCAATGGATTACCAATGGGATTTTGCCACTCTCTGGCAATATCGTTATCTCCTGCTGGAGGGCCTCGCCTATACGGCCGGCTTCACGGTACTTACCGTCGTTTCCGGCGTTGTCGTCGGCACAATCTTCGCGCTGGCCAGGCTGTCCGGGCTCCGCGTTGTTACCGTTCCCGTGATGGCTGTCGTCGAGTTGTTTCGCTGCACCCCTGTGCTGGTCCAGCTCGTCTGGTGCTACTATGCGCTGCCCATGCTGACCGGCGTGGAGATTTCGCCGCCCATGGCCGCCTTCCTTACCCTGACGCTTTACGGCGCCGCGTTCTATTCCGAGATCATCCGTGGCGGGATCGTGTCGATCGACATAGGCCAGTGGGACGCGGGCCGCGCGATCGGGATGCGGCGCGGGCAATTGATGGGCAAGATCATCCTGCCGCAGGCGCTTCGCCGCATGGTACCGCCGCTCGTCAACCAGTCAGTCCTGCAATTGAAGAACACGTCACTCCTTTCGGTGCTGGCGGTGCCAGACCTGTTGTACCAGGGCCAGCTCGTGACATCGGCGACTTATCGCCCGCTGGAAACCTATACCTTGATCGCCGCGATTTACCTCGCCGTCCTCTTTCCGCTAACCCGGACGGCACACTGGCTCGAGGACAGGAACAAGGCATGACCTATCAGCCCAATTCCGATTTGCGGAACCACCGGAGCCCCCTCATGGACAAGGATCTGATGATTGAAGTCGTCGGGCTGAAGAAGTCCTTCGGCCCGCTCGAAGTTCTGCGCGACATCAATCTGATCGTGCCGCGTGGCCATGTCGTGGCCCTGATCGGGCCGAGCGGCTCAGGTAAGTCGACCCTACTGCGCAGCCTGAATCTTCTTTGCCTTCCTGATGCGGGCTACGTCGCCATTGGCGATCACAAGATGGATTTCTCCGCCGGAAACGTCTCCCTGCGTGACAGAGACCTCGCCGCATTCCGAGCGAACACAGGCATGGTGTTTCAGAATTTCAACCTGTTTCCGCATATGAACGTGGTCGAGAATGTCATGGTCGGTCCGGTGACGGTATTGAAGCAGGACAAGAAAAGCGCGCGCGAACGCGCCATCGAACTTCTTTCCAAAGTGGGCCTTGCCGACCGAGCCGAAGCACACCCCGAACAGCTCTCGGGGGGCCAGAAGCAGCGGGTCGCCATTGCCCGCGCGCTTGCAATGAACCCGGACGTGATGCTTTTCGACGAGGCGACCTCCGCCCTCGATCCAGCACTCGTGGGTGAGGTGCTGGCTGTGATACGGCAGCTCGCCGAACAGGGCATGACCATGATCCTCGTCACTCACGAAATGGCTTTCGCCCGCGACGTGGCAGACACCGTGATCTTCATGAAGGACGGTTACGTTGTCGAAGCAGGAGATGCACGCCAGGTCATTAACCAACCGCGCGAAGCGGCAACGCGCGAGTTCCTCAGCCATTTCCATGGCGGACTTGCCTGATCGGGCGACCAGACATCGGATAGAAAGCATGACGGGCAATGTAATTGTTCTCGGCGCCGGAATCGTCGGTGCCTGCACGGCACTGAGGCTGGCGGACGCGGGCTGGAGTGTAACGATTTGCGACGGCGGGCGGCCGGGGGGCGAAGAGGCTGCCAGCTACGGCAATGGAGGATGGATTAGTCCGGCCTCGATCATCCCCATGAGCTTCCCGGGTATCTGGCGTAAGGTGCCGGGCTTTCTGCTGGATCGCAGTGGACCGCTGACCATCGACTGGACATCAATCCCGCGCCTCGCGCCGTGGCTCTTGCGCTTCCTTCTGGCGGGGGCGACCGAAAGCCGCGTCACGAAGATTGCGCGTCACCTGAACAGCCTTCTGCACGACGCGCCGGAGCGTCATCTGGCTCTAGCCGAGCGCATCGGGCGACGACAGCTGATTGTCCAGAGGGGCCTGCTATATGCCTATCCGGACCGCATGGCCTACGAGGCGGAGGCCCTGAGCTGGCGGCTACGACGGGAGAACGGTGTCGCTTTCGAGGAATGGGACGAATCCAAACTCCGGCATCAATTACCCGCGCTTGGTCCGAATTTCCGCTTTGGTGCCTATGTGACAAAGGGGGCCCACTGCGTCAATACTGGCGCCTATGTAGCCGGTATCGTTGATGCGGCGATCGCAGCGGGTGTTCGCTTCGTTCAGAAAAGCGCGAATTCCATCCTAACCACGCCAACCCCAAGAGTCGTTCTTACGGGCGGCGAGAGTCTTGCCGCGGATTACGTCGTCGTGGCTGCGGGAATCCATTCCAAAAGGCTGATGCGCGAGTTCGGGATCAAAATCCCCATGGAGAGCGAAAGAGGATATCACGTCACCGTCACCTCGGGCGATGTTCCGTTCGATATCCCGGTCATGCCGAGTACCGGAAAGATGGCAAACACACCTACGGAAATGGGTCTGCGGCTCTCCGGTCAGGTGGAACTTGCGACCATCGAGAAGGCTCCGAACTGGCGGCGTGCCGAGGTTCTTCAGTCTCATGCACTGGCAAGCTATCCCTATCTCGCCAAAGAAAAGCAACCGGAACTCAAGCTCTGGATGGGTCATCGCCCCTCGACACCCGATGGATTGCCGGTGATCGGCTCCCTTAAACGGCACTCTGGAATCATAGCCGCGTTCGGTCATGGCCATGTTGGGCTTGCTTCCGGACCGAAGACGGCCGACCTCGTGCTGGATGCTCTTGAACAGCGGTCACCCGAGCAGAAAGGCGCGTTCTTACCCGCCCGGTTCGGCTACTGAGACCGCCTGTTTTTGATTTTGTCTATATTTAATCCGAAGCGGACGCGGCCATCAAACCTACATGACTTCCTTTCGGCTATACCAAGGGTTGGCATTCCGTCGCCTTGAGTGGATACGAACCAGGGGCCCACCAATAGCTTCGGCGGGAATGTCCGTGCGGTCAGTGATTGTTCGGCTCCAGCGTCCATTGCGGAATGTCTTGCTTGGCATGTAGCACGCGCCACACGTCGACTTGATCTGGCTGGTCGCGATAGAAAACGAGATAGGGATATCTCTTCACAGAGACACTCCGTAGGTCAGGCAATCCCAATTCGTATGCATACCGCAACAATCCAGCCTCTGGATGGCGTGCGATCAAAGCGTACGCCGCTTGAACTGCGTCGATAAATCCGACGGCGACCTCGGTTCCTGCTTCGCGTGCATAATAGTCAATGGCCGCCTCGACGTCGCTGCGCGCCGACTGCCGCGGGATAATAGTCTTATTATTCACTTGCTGTGCTGACCACGAACTCGATCGCGCAGACTGGTGAAATACTCCGCGTCGACCGGCTCAGTTGGTGCGGACGAGGCTCCGTCAAGTAACAACCTACGTAACGCGAGGCGATCCTGATCTCGACGTATCAACTCCCGAATATACTCACTACTTGTCCCATAACCCCGTCCGGCGACTTGCTCATCGACGAAGCTTTTAAGATGGTCCGGCAGGGAAATGTTCATTGTGCTCATGCGATTGACCATACCGGCCTTGGCAAAATTTGGCAAGACCGCTCGCTTCCCTTCAACCACGAGACCGCGCCGCAATGCCGAATCCGCGCATGGCAGAGTGATGCAGGTTCCGGACGATACATTATGCGATCGTAGAAGCACGAAACCGGAACAAGCGGTGTGCAGGCGGCGGCGTCGAGACAGTTTCATCACTGGCAGAACAACAGTCTTGCGTTTACAGCCCGGTCAATGATGGTGGCGGCACCGAGGCCGGTGAGATAATCCGCCTCGGCCGTCCACCCAGTAACGGCAGCGACGCTGTAGCCGCGCGCGGCTAAAAGCATGGTTGCAATACTGCCGACACCACCGGCGGCACCGGTTACCACCACCTCTCCGCTATCCGGCATCACACCGTTGCGCTCGAGCGCATGGCTCACAGCATCGCCGTGTAGCCAGCGGTCCCTATCGCCATGGCGTCCCGGAGGCTGACCCTTTCCGGCTCCAGCCAGTCTCCACTCACACGCGCCTTGGCCGCCAGTCCACCCCAATGCCGCTCCCCAACGCCCCAGCCGTTCAGCACCACCCGATCACCCGGCTCAAAGGCGGAATGGGAACTTTCGGCAACGACGCCCGCAAAATCGATCCCAGGCACCATAGGGAAACTGCGCACCACCGGCGAGGCGCCGGTGATCGCAAGAGCGTCCTTGTAATTCAGGGTCGACCACGCGACATCCACCAGCACTTCGCCCTGAGGCAGTCGCGAGGTATCGATCTTCGAAAGACCGGCCTCCTGCCCGCTGTCGGACTTCTCGATCAGGACGGCGTCAAACATCTGAGGTCCAAATTCTTGCCTACGCGACTTTCTTTGCGTTGGGCGTAGAGCAGGCCACTTGCGCATTGACCATGGCGTCAACCGCCTGGGGAAGCGTCAGCACACCTATGGCCTGACCGTCGCCATCGACAACGGCGATCTCGCTTGCCCCGGCCAGCGTCATCGCTCTTGCCGCTTCCTCCAACTTCGCGCCGGCCGGCACCGAAATCTTCAACTCACGGGCCGAAGCATTCAGCGGGGTGGCGACTGTCTCGACTTTGATGACGCGCGCGCGGTTTACTTCCCGGACGAAGCTGGCGATGTAATCGTCGGCCGGGTTCATCACGATGTCCTGCCCGGTGCCCTGCTGCACGACTTCCCCATCCCGCAAAATTGCAATGCGATCCCCAAGCCTCAGCGCCTCGTCCAGATCATGGGTAATGAACACGATTGTCTTTTTGATCTCCTTCTGCAGGTCGAGGAGCACGGTCTGCATGTCGACGCGAATGAGCGGGTCCAGCGCGGAAAACGCCTCGTCCATCAGCAGGATCGGCGCATCGTTCGCCAGCGCACGGGCAAGACCGACACGCTGTTGCATACCGCCCGACAACTGATTGGGATATTTGCTCTCGAAACCCTTGAGTCCGACACGCTCGATCCATCGCATGGCGCAGTCGACCTGCCGGTTACGAGGTGCCCCTTGTATCTCCAGGCCATAGAGGGTGTTTTCGAGAACGGTGCGGTGGGGGAGAAGCGCAAACTTCTGGAACACCATGGCGGTCTGATGCCGACGGAACTCACGCAACTGCACGGCATCCATCTTGACCACATCCTCGTCGCCGATGATAACCTCACCGGACGTCGGATCGATAAGGCGATTAATGTGGCGGATGAGCGTGGACTTTCCCGATCCCGAAAGTCCCATGATCACCTGAATGCCGCCAGCCGGCATTGAGATGTTAATATCTCTCAAACCAAGGACATGGCCATGCTTTGTGTTCAATTCCGTCTTCGTGACACCTTGCTCGACAAGTTTGACGCAATCCGCACCATTTGGACCGAAGATTTTGTAGAGCTTTTTGATTTCGATGCCGAAGCCACCAATTTTTTTGTTACCCATGAACCACCTCCCGGTGCTTTTGAAGGCGCGCGCCGAAAGCTTGGCTGACGCGGTCGAAGATGATGGCGATGCCGACGATGGCGAGACCGTTGAAGATCCCGAGCGTGAAGTACTGGTTGGAGATCGCCTTCAGCACCGGCTGTCCAAGGCCCTGAACGCCGATCATCGAGGCGATGACCACCATGGCGAGCGCCATCATGATCGTCTGGTTGATGCCCGCCATGATGGTGGGGAGCGCAAGCGGCATCTGCACGTTCTTCAGCTTCTGCCAGTTCGAGGAACCGAAGGCATCGGCGGCTTCGAGTACATCCTTGTCAACGAGGCGGATACCGAGATTGGTAAGGCGGATCATCGGCGGGATGGCGTAGATCACCACCGCGATCAGGCCGGGAACCTTGCCGATGCCAAGCAGCATGACGACGGGGATCAGGTAGACGAAGCTCGGCATGGTCTGCATGACGTCGAGGATCGGGTTGATGACGTTCTGGACTCTGTCCGAGCGGGACATGGCGATGCCGATGGGAATACCGACGACGATCGACAGCACCGTGCAGACGAAGATCATCGAGACCGTCTTCATCGTGTCGTCCCACATATCGAAATAACCAATGAGCAGCAGCGTCACGACCGTTCCCGCGACGATCTTCCAATTACGGCTGGCGAACCAGGCGACAGCAGCGATCAACAGGAGGATAATCGGCCAGGGCGTCTTCGTCATGAAGCGTTCCGACCAGATCAGAAAGTGCTGTAGCGGCTCGAAAATTGCTTCAAGACCGTCGCCATAGGCACGCGTGAAACCGCGAAACCCCTCGTCGATCACCTTCTTGAGATCGCGTAAAGACGCATCGTCCATGTGGGGAAAGCTGAATAGCCAATCCAAAATCCATCCTCCTCGATAACGGTAAGCGCATCCTTTGACGCGCTGTTCGTTGCCGGCGCAGCATGTTCCACCGGGGCGCGCCAGCAACGTCTTGAACGGGATCAGAGTGCTGCCTTGATCTTCTCGGCAGCTTCCGGCGATACCCACGCCTTCCACATGGCCTCGTTCTCTTCGAGGAAGTGCTTTGCGCCGTCGTCGCCGCTTGCCTGGTTGTCGGTCATCCAGGCCATCAGCTTGTTGACCGTGTCGTTGCTCCAGGCGCGCTTGTTGAGGTAGCCCATGACGTCCACGCCGGCGCGCTCGGAGAACGCCTTGGTCACGAGCGTCTGGACCGTATCCTTCGGCCAGTCGTTCTTCTTTGAGTCCGGGCAATCCGCAACCGTGTTGCAGCGCTTCCACTCGGCCGCATCGTAGGGTACGCCATGCTCGACCTTGACCATCTCGTACTTGCCGAGAAGCGCGGTCGGGGCCCAGTAGTAGCCAACCCAGCCCTCCTTGCGCTCGTAAGCCTTGGCAATCGAGCCGTCGAGACCGGCGGCCGAACCGGTATCGACCAGCGTGAAGTTCGCCGCCTCAGCGCCGTAGGCCTTGTAGAGTTGGCTGCTCACGACCGTACCGCCCCAGCCCTGCGGGCCATTGTGGATCGCACCCTTCGATTTGTCTTCGGGGTCCGGGAACAGTTCCGGATGCTTGAGGACGTCATCGATCGTCTTGATGTCCGGATGAGCGTCGGCGAGGTACTTCGGAATCCACCAGCCTTGCACCGCGCCGTCGGTCAGGACGGTCGATGCAACGACGAGCTTTCCGTTCGCAACGCCGGCGTTGACGACATCAGGCAGAAGATCGACCCACCCTTCCGGCGCGATGTCGGGCTGGCCCTTTTCGGTCATCGACGTGATCGTCGGGACCGTATCGCCCTGTATGATTTCGGCGTTGCAACCATAACCCTCGGTCAGGATAAATTTGTCCAGACTGGCGAGCACTTCGGCGCTCTGCCAGTTCATGCTAGCGATGGTGACGTCGCCGCAATCCGCTGCCTGCGCCGAATTGCCAAAGGTCAGCATCGCTGCTGCAAGGCATGTCGAGGCGAAGAGTTCTTTCATGGCATTTCCTCCCTATGCGCGATGTTGAAGTTTCAAGCCCGTCGACGCCATCGCGTACCTCAGCGGGCCGCCGGCGGCTCCGGTATCCTCCTCAGAACCCGAAGCCGCCGTTTCCTGCTAGCTTGGCAGATACTCAGCACTCCAGGTCTCGCTGATCGTACCGGAGGCGATCAGCCGGTCGATCTCGGCGTCGGTGCAGTTCAAGGACCGGAGAACGGCGCGCGTAGACGCCCCGTACTTCTCCGCCGGCGCGACAGCCTTGACCTTGCCGACGGCCGGACGGATGGCGAAGGGGTCGAGCTGCGTGACCGTGTGTCCGCTCGGATGGTTCGGGAAGATGGAGAAGGAATAGCTGCCCCGGTCGATCCCGGGCGTGCCGTCGGCAATACGGGCACTGCGGCTGCGGATCGTTTCGATGTTCTCACAGAGCGATACGCCAATATCGGCTTCCTGCAGGCGCTGCTGCCAGGTTTCCGCCGGCGCGGTCAGGAAAGCCCCTGCGAGATAGGCCTCGCGATCGGACGCGACCATCTCAACAATCCCTCTCAGACCTTCAACCTTGCCGAAGCGCGGAAGATCGGCTTCCGAGGCGCACAAAAGAAGGTGATCGCCGCCTGCCGTTTCGTAGAGCCGCGACAGGGCATGATACCCCTTGGTTTCGCGGCCGGACGGCTCATCGAACGGACCGCGCCCCGCATAGTCATAGCAGAACGGTATCTGAGCGAGGCCGGTCAGTGCCGACAGCGATGTGCGCGGGCGGCCGACAATCCCGGTTCTGGATTTTTGGTAGAGAGCCGTGGCGACGCCGAGCGCCGCGCCGAAGCCGCACATAACGTCGATGGTGCCGACATGGGCGTGCTCTTCCGGCGTTTCCATCGAGCCGCCGAAACGCAGCATGATGCCGGTTGCCGATTGCACGAGATCGTCATAGCCGAGATAGTCGGTGCGCGGGCCGGTGCGAACGCCGCCGAAGCAATCGAGCTGGCAGAAGATCGCTTGGGGGTTGAGCGCCTTCAGACCTTCGGCATCGAGCCCCATCGCCTTGACCTGGCGGTCGGTGGCGTTCCAGACCACGACGTCGACGGAGCGCACCAGTTCCTCGAAGACAACGCGGCCATCGGGCGAACCGATGTTCAGAAGCACGGACTGCTTGCCGCGCATGTGCGACATGCCGAAGATCACGGTGTTCCAGCAATCATAGAGCGGCTTGGCCGGATCGATCTTGATGACCTCCGCGCCGAAGCGGGCGAGATAGGCGACCGAATGCGGGCCGGCAATCACATTGCAGAGATCAAGTACCCTGACGCCATCCAGCCAGCCACCGGGGGCGTCGGTCGGAGGGGCCGGCAAGGAAGGACGCTCCATGTCTGCAAACATCGCCAGCGCATCCTTGACCGTTCCCCAGCGCCGAGGGTGCGGCGTTAACATGGCGTCCGCGCTCTCTTGCAGCCACGCCATCGGCCCGGGCTGGATCATGCGGCCGAGGGTCGGATCGTCCACCTCGATCATGAGGCCGGCAGCCTTGGCGTGATCGTCGGCGATCCATTCCTTTAGCCAGCGCTGTGGCGCACCCGGAAACAGCCCTTCCCCAAAGACCCGCTCCCATTCGGCCGCCGTCTTCGTCAGGAAGACCTCCTTCATGCGGGCCGCGATCTTGTCGGCCCAGAATTTCGGGAGCGGATAGACGCCAAGCGAAACGTCCGACGACCATTGAGAGACCGGAAGATAGGTGTCTTCCTCCTCGCGCAGTCCCTCGGTCACCAGCTCATCGTAGAGGCCGAGGGCTTGCAGGCAGCGCTTCGCATGGTTCTTGTGGCTGGGGCAGACGACGTAGAACATCCGCCCGTCGGCGCACATATAGCTGCGATAGAAGGGATCGAGGAACTCCTGGAGGTCGTCATAGGACATATCCATCGGCAGGCCCTCGCCGCGCCGGCGCTCGATCTCCCGCTCGCGCTGGGTCTGGTAACGCAGCGGATAATCATCGATCAGGATCGAATTGTAGGAGAGGCCCTCCATGACGGCACTTGCCAGCGGTACTTCGATGTGGTCGCCGTGCCCGGTGCGCTCGCGCGCCTGAAGCGCCAGCACCGTTGCGGACGCCGCAAGCATTGTGCCGTAGGCGGAAGAGAGCGGCAGCGGCGAGAACGAGGGGTTGATGCCCATCAAAACGCGATTGAGTCCCATATCCGTGAAGACGCCGGAGGACGCCGCAATTACCGCCTCGAAGGCCCTCCAGTCACGGCGAAGCTGATCGTCGGAGGCAAAACCGGGGATCGACAGGGTGATCAGCTCCGGCCGCGCCTTGCGGAGCGCTGCAAAATCGATTCCGAGCCGGGCGAGCACGCCGGGGCGGAAATTCTCAACAACAATATCGGCCTCGGCGACCAGCGCCTTTGCCTGTTCCACCCCCTCCTCTGTCTTGAGGTCGAGGGTGATGATCAGCTTGTTGCGGTTGAGGATGGCATTGGCGGGATTATCCCAGAGCGGGCCACCGGGCGGATCGACATGCACGACGGTCGCGCCAAGATCGCCAAGGATCATGGCAACAGCCGGGCCGGCAATATATTGCCCGAAATCAACCACCCGAACGCCGGAAAGCGGAAGCGCGGAGCGCGCGATCGATGTCATTTCGACTGTCCTCCCAAGGATTTCCTATACGCGTGCATCGGCAATGATCCAGCCGGCCGCCTTTTCGGCGATCATCAGCGTCGGCGCGTTCGTGTTGCCGCTGGTGATCTTCGGCATGATGCCTGCGTCGACGACGCGCAGGCCATCGATGCCGTGCACCCGAAGACGGCTGTCCACCACCGCCATCGGATCATCGTCACGGCCCATCTTCGTCGTCCCGACGGGATGAAAGATGGTGTTGGCGATATCGCCCGCGAGCCGGGCCAGCTCCTCGTCGCTCTGAAACTGCAAGCCGGGTTTCCACTCCCGCGGCTGGTATTTCGCGAGCGCCGGCTGCGACACGATCTTGCGCACCTGCCGGAGACTCTCGGCAGCAATACGGCGGTCCTCTTCGGTGCTAAGGTAGTTCGGCGCGATCGCCGGGGCATCCGACGCCTTGCCGGAGCGAATGCGCACGCTTCCGACGCTGGTCGGATTGAGGTTGCAGACGCTTGCGGTGAAGGCGGGAATGTTGTGCAACGGCTCGCCAAAGGCGTCGAGGCTGAGCGGCTGGACGTGATACTCCAGGTTGGCATGGGCCTGGCTGTCATCTGAACGGGTGAAGGCACCGAGCTGCGAGGGCGACATGCTCATCGGGCCGCTGCGCTTCAGCATATATTCGAGCCCGATCATCGCCTTGCCGAACAGGCTGTTGGCGAGCGTGTTCAGCGTCTTGGCATTGCCGACCTTGAAGACCGCGCGGATTTGCAGATGGTCCTGAAGATTTTCCCCGACGCCCGGCAAGTCGTGCGCGACCTCGACGCCTTGGCGCTTCAAGAGCGTGCCCGGCCCGATGCCCGACAATTGCAGGATCTGCGGCGAGCCGATTGCGCCGGCGGAAAGGATGACCTCCCTGCGCGCACGAACCTGCGCACTGCGTCCCTGCCGCTGAAGCATAACGCCAACGCAACGCTTGTGACCGGAACCCTCGGTTTCCAGAATCAGCCTTTCGACGTGGGATTGCGTCCAAATCGTCAGGTTCGGGCGGTGTTTCGCCGGGCGCAAGAAAGCCTTGGAGGTATTCCAGCGCCAGCCGGAGCGTTGGTTGACCTCGAAATAGCCGACACCCTCATTGTCGCCGCTGTTGAAATCGTCGGAGCGCGGAATACCGGCCTCGACGGCGGCCTCGGCGAAGGATTCGAGGATGTCCCATTTGAGCCGCTGCTTCTCTATCCGCCATTCGCCACCGTGGCCGTGCATGTCGGAGAACCGGCTGTTGCCGCCGGTCTTCGGGTCCGCGCCGTTGTCGAGCCGGTAATGGTCCTCATGCGCCTTGAAATCGGGCAGGCAATTCTGCCAGGACCAGGCGGCATCGCCGGTCGCCGCCGCCCAGCCGTCGAAATCGCGCGCCTGGCCGCGCATATAGATCATGCCATTGATCGAGGAGCAGCCGCCGAGCGTCTTGCCGCGCGGATAGCGCAGCGACCGGCCGTTCAATCCGGCATCCGGTTCGGTCTTGTACAGCCAGTCGGTGCGCGGATTACCGATGCAATAGAGATAGCCGACGGGGATGTGAATCCAGTGATAGTCGTCCTTTCGGCCAGCTTCTAGCAGCAGCACGCGCATCGCGGGATCGCTGCTGAGGCGATTGGCGAGCAGACAGCCTGCGGAGCCTCCACCGACGATGATATAGTCAAAACTATCGGCGGCGCGGTAAGAAGCGCGGCTGGTCATCGGCTTGCCCGCCTGCTGCGATGCAATACCGCACAATCATAAGCTTCGACGATTTGCCGCAGCATTTTAGCCTCCTCCTCATCTCTGTTTTCAGGAATAGCGGAGGAGCGACCCGGAAATCCAATGACAAATAACGCAAGGCATTATAAGTGAAATTAATATGCTTCAGTCAGTCGACCTGAGAAAATTGAAGGCATTCGTCACCGTCGCGCGCGAGGGCAACGTCACGCGCGCCGCGGAGCAACTGCACGTCACCCAACCCGCCGTCACACTGCAATTGAAGCGCCTTGCCGCCGATACCGGGCTCACCTTGTTCCGGCGGACGTCCACGGGGCTGAAACTGACGCAGGAAGGCGCCCTGCTGGCAGCCAAGGCGGAGCAGGTGCTGACGGCATTGACGGATTTTGGGCAGACGGCCGGACATTTGGCGACACGCGTACGAGGGAAATTGCGGATCGGCACGATCATCGACCCGGAGTTCACCCGGTTGGGGGCGTTTCTGAAGGCGCTGATCGAAAGCGGGCCGGGCATAGAAACCACACTGCGCCACGGCATGAGCGGCGACGTTCCGGAGGGGCTGAGGCGAAATGAACTCGATGCCGGTTTCTATCTCGGCGACCCAAGAGATTATGATCCTTCCGCCGAGATTACCGGAGAAAGCGCCGCACCGCTTTTTCATGCCCGCGAGCTGGCGCAATTAACCTATCGCGTCGTCGCTCCACCATCGCTCGCCGGTTTCGTGCGCGGCGCGGATTGGTCACAGCTCGCATCGCTTCCTTGGATCGGCACACCGCAGGCCTCGGTCCACAATCGATTGCTGTCGCGCCTATTTGCCGAATTAGGCGTCCGGCAAAATATAGTCGCCCAAGTGGATCAGGAGGCGTCCATGGTTGCCATGGTACGGACAGGGGTGGGATTGAGCCTTTGCCGAGAGTCGATTGCCCTTCATGAACAACAGGCACACGGCCTTGTCATCGCTGAGAATGTTAAAATCTCCACGACGCTGAGTTTCCTCTGCTTGGAGGCTCGTATCGGCGATCCCTCTATAATGGCTGCTTTCGATGCAATAAGGCGGGTTTGGATATAGTCGGGGCAGTCTTCGCAGTGGCTTCTCTTTTTGCTGGCGTCGCACGGGCAATTTGCGTCTTTCACGGTAGACAAGCGCTATCGGGCAACGCGTTGTCGTAACTCAGGCCTCTCTCAAAACCATGTCTACCTTGGCGCGCGCATCGGCATGACCAGCGTGCTGCACACCTGGGGATCGGCGCTGACCCATCACCCGCATGTGCACATCATCGTGCCCGGTGGCGGGCTGTCGCTGGATGGCACCCGCTGGATCGCATGTCGCCCCGGCTTCTTCCTGCCCGTAAAAGTTCTGTCGCGTCTGTTCCGGCGATTATTCCTTGAGGGCCTGATGGCACTGCATCAAGCCGGCGATCTGTCCTTTTTCGGGGATCTCGCCGGGCTCGCCGAGGCGGATGCCTTCGCTGCCTGGCTTGCCCCCTTGCGCAAATCCGAGTGGGTCGTCTACGCCAAGCCCCCGTTCGACGGTCCCGAGGCGGTCTTGGCCTATCTCAGCCGCTACACCCAACTCCGTGCATGCGCCTCCCGATCTCCTCCGCATGGCGCAGCCTACCGACGCCGAGCGTGTGGATGACGCCGAGCGACCAGCGGTTGCCGGCATGCGCGAGCAGTTCGCTGCGCACTCCGTCATCAAGGCCGAAACGCATTCTCAATGAGGCAAAACGATGAGCGATACAGCATACGATACAACGCCGCGGTCCATTCTCGTGCTGAGTGCCGGGGAACTCGGGCAACCCGTCCTTCGCAATCTGGCACGCCGTGCACGCGAGACAAAGGAGACGACGATCAGCGTCCTCCTGCGCGCCAGCGCCGTCTCGTCAGATGACCCGGATAAGCAGCGCGCCATTGCGGAGATTCGGGAGCTCGGCATCGAGATCGTTGTTGGCGACCTGGTCAAGAGTTCGATCGATGAGCTCGCTTCACTGTTCGCACGATACCACACGGTGATTGGTTGTGCCGGCTACGCCGCCGGGATCGATACGCCGATGAAGCTGGCCAAACCCGTCGCCGCAATCAGTGCGTCGGCCTCGTTGCGCCGGTCCGGGATGCGCAGGTGCGCGCAACGTCTCGCAACCGCATCGTCAACCGGCAGGATTCGGCCGGCGAATTCCGGGCGCACGTGACTTCCATCGCCATTCACATCGACAATCTTGTCGAAGCATCTGGTGACGGAAACGGCGACCGACTGCGGGAAGCCCGGCGCTTCCTTGCCCAGCCAGGCAGCATATTCCCTGACCGGGCTTGTTAAGTTCTCGTCTGCATTGATTTTGACGAACCCGGCCTCGATGTCGGCGGCATGCTCCTCGTAGCCGATGACACCCTCTTCGTTTCTATCGATGCGCGCGAAACTCATCTGCTGCCGAGGCGCTGGCTGAGTCCGGGCTCCTTCTTACTCTTGTCCGAACCACCGGCCTGCCCGCGCGTTTAGTTAGGGCAATTGTGAGGTGTTCGGCGATGCCAAGATCGAGACACCGGTCAGAGAACGATAACAAGTCGAAGCCGGGAACCTGGATAAGGTTCGACTATGAACGCACGGCCGTAGATCGCTTTCGGGAGAGTTTCCGCCGCGCGCGCTGGAATCCCGATCGAAGGGAATGGTTTGTGCCAGGAAAGACCGCCGGTCAGAGGATTGCCCGCTGGTTCGACCAGGAGCGCGCTCACCACGATCCATTCGGTGATCAGAGAGGCAGGGATGCCTTCGAATTCGAGCCGATAGAAAGTCCTTATCTCACAGCCGATGACGACCTGCTCGTGCGCACCCCGTATTCCAAGGAGCTTGTCGCCCTGTTGCGATCTGTCCCATGGTCGAACTGGGACGATGGTTTGCGGGCGTGGCGGATTCCCTTCCGTTCGTATGAGCAACTTCGCAACCGTTGGCCGAAGATCGAGGCGGCTGCGCGTTCGGCCGAGCCGGAAGAACGCAAACGCCGCCGACAGGCTGAGCAAAACACGCCAAAGGCCGTTAAGGCTCGTCTTAACACTCGAGAGAGACGCAAGCGTCGCCACCCCGTTCTCGCCACATCCATTCCTCCGCTTGACCGCCCCGTCGCGACGACCAATTGGGGAATAGTCAAGTTTGAGGCGGTCAAGGGCGAGATCGTGGACCCTGAAGTCCTTAGAACCTCCTATCCCAAGCTCGCGCAAACCGGGCTCGAATACATCTGGGGACAGTGGCGCCGAGCCACTTTCGCAGAGCTGGTCAGAACGCGACCTGCCACTCCAGCGCAAATTGCACGTGGACGCGACAGAGGTTGGTGGGAGCCCACCCTCGAGGAACTCAGGGACGCACGCCGCCAGGAGCGCGCGTTTGAGCGGAGGCGAAACGATCAAACCGGCAAGTCGTCTTCGCGCCCCGCCTCCCGACTCCGCAACGGGACCTAAGGGATTTTGGCAGTGCGACGGACGTCCACGCAAGGAGCAGCGACCAGAAGCTCTTTCATGCTTGAGCCCTTCGATATTCCATCAATACGATCCCAGACTCCACCTGTCTCAATCGCCCGGAGACAACGTTGAGAAATAGGTCGTGACGTTTTCGATATCGGCGTCGGACAGGGATTTTGCGGCATTCTCCATCAGGGGACTAAACCGGGTTCCTCCCCGCCTGCCTTCCCGAAACAGACGCAATTGTGCCGAGATATACGCCGCAGATTGCCCCGCGAGTCTAGGATAGGCCGGGCTACGCTTCGCGCTGGCGTGGCAGCCAAGACAGGCCGGCACTCTTTCTACCGGGCGGCCGTGCCGCGCAATCTGTTCACCACGGCGGAAACGCTCCTCTTCGCCCCTCGCCGGCGCGACAGCACGCGGCAGCTCTGCGAAATGGCGCGCGAGAGCCGTCAGACGCGCGTAATCTATGGCCTGGACGGGAAGGGTCATCATGCCGCTCGGTCGGCGGCCCTCAGCATAGGCGCGCAAGCTTTCAAGCAAGTAAACCTCGTTCTGCCCCGCGAGTACGGGCGTCGATGGACTTCGGCCCATTCCATCGACGCCGTGGCATCGGTTGCATTCGGCGAGGGCTTCTTCAATCCCGGTCGCATGCATGGGCGGTGATGGTTTGCCGTCATAAGCGAGCCTGCGATAGGTCGTCGCATCCATGGCCGGAAGCGCGCGCAAGAATACGACCATCGCCCAGACCTCGTCGTCGCGTGCTTGGGTTGGCCAGGCCGGCATACCCGTGAAACGCACGCCGTGCTTCACGATCCGAAAGAGTTCCCTGTCCTTCCATTTTCCGACGACGTCCGCGAGGTCTGGTGGACGTGGCAACATAGCCAGTGCTGCCGGCGAGCGCGGCTCGCCCGGGGCACCATGACAGATGGCGCAGCCGCGCGCGAAGTGCCCCCCCGCCGGTTGCAGGCCTTCCCGCGGCAGCCTGTCTGGCACATCGACCGTAAAGGCATAGGTGCGGACCGCCGAGCGCATCGCGAAATGCAGAAACCATTCGGTGATCTTCCAATGGCCGGTAGACGCTCCAACGTTGAAGAAACCGATCCAGGTCGCGAAGAACACGACGATCGGCAGGATCGCGAGCCCGATGGCCAGGTGTTTCCATCGAACGTGCATCAGGCAATCCTCCGGCATGGCTCCGCCAGCAGCCCTGCCAATAGTGCGACACCGCCCGCGAGATAGACGGCTGCGCCCACCAACAGCATGACGACGGCACCGAGTTGCTGATCCTGCAGCGCCGTGAGGGTCGTCCCAAGACAGCTGGCATCGCCGGAGCCATAGAGAGGACGCGGGCTCAGTGCGAGAAGGGCGCCGAGCAGCGTCATATGAATGGTGGTGAGCAGCAGACCGAAGGCACCGGCGGCCCGATGCGAAGACGCGTTGGTGCTTCCGGCCGCAAGACACGAAAGCCAGAGGAACAGGCCCGCTACGAGGAAACACGCCTGTTCTGCCGCCGTACCCCACGCCGAGCTTTCCGCCCACCGGCGTGCGGCCGGTGCATGCCACCCCCAGACGACGGCGAGCTCGATAAGCGAACCGATAATCGGCAACCCGATGAGCATCGAGTTACCTGATGCCTTCGACAGGACTAGGCGAGACGCAAGACCGAACGCGATCAGCGGTGCGGCGACCGCGACCACGCCCATATGCGCCAGCATGTTGGCGGTAACGGAACCGCGCCACGCGCTCACCAGCGGCCCTAGCCAGATCAGAGCCACCACCAGAATGCCAAGGGCGAGATAGAATAACCTCATCGCAGGCACTCCGTCATGAACATCGCCGGCAGGGCCGTCATCACCACGGCAACGAAGCTCAGGCCCGAGAGCAGCAGCGTGGCAAACCCCTGGAACAAGATCCGATCGTGGCGCGTCGGATCGTCATGTGGTGGATCGTGGGCGCCGAAACCCCACTGTCGCCAGGCGAGAAGAGCCGAAAGAGTGATTGCCACCAGCGTGGCGCCCGTGACGAGGGCGATGCCGAGACGCAATGAGCCGAACTCGAAGCTCAATAGTCCCGGTTTGGCACAGAAAATCGCGACGCTGACATAACAGATAAGGAAGTGCCCGGCCCAAACTACGGGCGCCGTGAACAAGGTCCAAAGGGAATCGACCTCTTTCGGCAGCAGGCGCATCACAGAACCTCCGGAAACAGACCGATCACGATGAAGGTGACGACCGCGGTGATCGCCATGAAATGCCAGTAAAGCGCGACGTTGCCGATATCCATGTCATGATCCTTCGTCAGGCGGCCGGCAAAGTGGCGGGCAAGGCAATAAGCAAGCATCACGGCGCCCGTCGCGGCATGAACCAGGGTCCAGGCGGTCAGCAGCCAGACAATGGCCGCATACACATGCGCCCTCGGATCCATGCCGTACTGCCAGGGTCCTGCGAATCCAGCCGTCGAGGCGACGACGGCAAGCACCACCCCCACCGCCAGAACGGCACGCGTGAGGATGATACTCCCTCGACCATTGAGATGCCTTGCCATGAGTACCATGAGCCAGGCGGCGACGAAGAGTGCGGCCGACAATAACGGCCACTTCATCCCCGGACCGATGACGCCCGCGGTGAAGTCGTCGTGGATCGTCCAATAGAAGAAATAGCCGAAAACCAGGCTGGCAAAGGCGGTGCTGTCGCCGACCATGGTGATGAACATCGCCCACCAACCGACAGAAGGCGGCCCGGATGTGTACAACGGCAATGTAAGCCCGACCCCGACTTCCTTCTCCGCCTTCTCGGGAATTTCAGCTGTGCCGGTCCACAGCCAGTAAACGATCGCGCAGAAGCAGACGGTCGCCGCAACCATCGTCGCGATCCACCATTTGAAGGTCAGTGCAACGAACACCGCCCCGAGCGAGAGGGCCGAGATGATGGTAACATAGGATGTGCCGCCAACCCTCAGAACCTGTTCCGGCCTTGCATCGAGCACCGAGGTGACCAACCCTTCACGACGGCCCTCCTCGGCGTCCGGAAGGTACCAGCGCCCTTCGCCGATTTGACGGGCGAGTGCAGGCTGATCCCAGAGGGGATAGCGGCTCGCAACGAAAGGGATCGAGCGCACGCCCCAGTTTTCTTTGGGTTCGCTGATCCATTCGAGGGTTCCGGCATTCCAAGGATTTTGCTCTCCTCGGCGCTGCCGGTGTTTAGGGCGGAGGACGTCGAGCACGACGAGTGAGATGCCGGCCGCGAACACGAAAGCGCCGAGGGTCGAGATGAGGTTCAGCCCGTTCCAGCCAACATCGTCCGGATAGGTGAAGACCCGGCGCGGCATGCCGAGCAGACCAGTCAGGTGCATGGGAAAGAAGGAGACGTTGAAGCCGGCAAACATCAGCCAGAAGGCGATGCGGCCGAGCCGGTCGGACAAGTGTTTCGCATCGATCAACGGATAGTAATAGTAAATGCCGGCGATGACCGGAAACAACATTCCTCCAATCAGCACATAGTGCAGATGGGCGACGATGAAATAAGTGTCATGCGCCTGCCAGTCGAAGGGGGCCACCGCTACCATCACGCCAGTCAGCCCGCCAATGACAAAGATGATGATGCCGCCCATTCCGAAGAGCATCGGCGTCGAGGGAATGACGCGGCCGGCAAGCATTGTCGCGATGAAGACGAATATCTGCACCGCAGTCGGGATCGCCACCGCCTCGGACGCTGCCGAGAAAAACGCGAGCGATATTTGCGGCAGGCCGGTCGCGAACATGTGGTGCACCCACAGGCCGAAGGATAGAAAGCCGGTGCCGACCGCAGCAAGTACAATCCAGGAGTAGCCGACGATCGGCCTTTGCGCAAAGGTCGGTACGATCATCGCCATCAGCGCGATAGATGGAAGGAAGATGATGTAGACCTCCGGATGGCCGAAGATCCAGAACAGGTGCTGCCAAAGCAAGGGGTCGCCGCCGCGCGCCGGATCGAAAAACGGCCAATCGAACATGCGTTGCAGCTCGAACAATATGTCGCCCGCGATCAGCGGCGGGAAGGCGAACAGGATCATGCCGGCGACAATGAGCAGATACCAGGCAAACAGCGGCATCAGGTTGATGCGCATGCCGGGTGCGCGACACTTCATGATGCCAACGATAAGTTCGACGGCCGCCGCGATCGAGGCGACTTCGATGAAAGAAAGGCCCAGCAACCAGATGTCGGCGCCGATGCCGGAGAGGTTCTCGTCGGTCGCGAGCGGCGGATACATGAACCAGCCCGAGGACGGCGCGGCATCAAAGAAAATCGAGCCACAGACAAAAATTCCGCCGAGCAAAAAGCTCCAGAAGCCGAAGGCTCCAAGCCGCGGAAACGGTAGCTCGCGGGCGCCGAGCATCGGGGGCAGCAGAAAAATCGCAACGGCCTCGAAGATCGGCACGGCGAACAGGAACATCATCACCGTGCCGTGCAGCGTGAAGGCCTGACTATAGAAATCGGCCGAGATTAAGTCGTTGCCTGGCACGGCGAGTTGCGCGCGCATGATCAACGCCAGCACACCAGCGAAAAGCAAGAAGATGAAGGCGGTTGCCGCGTACCACAGGCCGATCTGCGTGTTGTTGACGCTTGTCCAGTACCGCCAGCCGCCAGGGTTTGCCCACACCTTGCGCAGGCGCGCCGCTTGCGCGTCGCCCTCATCGTCCTGAAGGCGGTCGCTCGGACGGATCATTCCAGCCTCTTCAGCCAAACGGCGATGGCGCGGATATCCTCCTGCGGCAGCATGGAGAAAGCCGGCATGTTCGCGCCGGGCTTGATCGCGTCCGGCGCAGCGATGAAGCGGGCAATGTTATCCTCGGTGTTGGCGATGATTCCGGCGGCCAGCATCTGTCGCGAGCCAAGATGCGACAGGTCGGGCCCAAGCGTACCGGACGCCTCGGTTCCCGCTACCCGATGGCAGGAACCGCAGCCATGGTGCACAAAGAGCGCTCCGCCCTCGCCGCCGGCGTTGATGGAGGCTTTCGCCTCGGTCATAAGCCAGGCGTCAAATGCAGCCGGCTCCATCACCACGGCGGTAAGTGCCATCAGAGCATGCGAGCTGCCACAATATTCGGCGCAAGCACCGCGAAAGACGCCGGGCTTGTCTGCCAGCAGCGAGAGGCGGTTTGCTCGACCGGGGATCATATCCATCTTGCCCCCGAGCGAGGGTATCCAGAAGGAATGGATGACATCGTCGCTCTTCAGTGAAAACTCGATCCGGCTGCCCACCGGCAGCCGTATCTCGTTGGCGGCCAAGATCGGCGGACCCGAGCGGTGATAGGCCACCTGCCACCAATATTGCCTGCCGGTGACCTCGATGCGCAGCGCGGCCTCGCTGGCTGTCGCAAAGGGCCGCAGCGATGGCATCAGCCAGAAAGCATAGCCAAGCAGAGTGATGAGCGTGACGGACGGAAAAACGGCGCCGCCCCAGAAGATCAGCCGGCTTGCGGATTGCTCGGCAACGACTGCTCGACCTTGGCGCATCGCGAACCAGAGGATCGAGGCGACCCCAAGCCATACCGCGCCGCCGGTGAGGACCATGGCCACGAACAGTGTCGATATGGCGCGAGCCTCCGCCCCGGCGGGATCCAGCGCAGACTGCACGCCTTGGCAGCCGACCAGCATCGGCAATGTCGCAAGCAGGCGGTACGGATGCGCAGGAAACGCCCCTCGCCCTTCACTCTTAGTGCACGTGATGGTTTCCTTTCCGATTCCAATTCACGCGTAACCCAAAGCGCAGCGGAAGGTTCCATTTGATCCGAGCATTGGCTGTTGTTCGCAGGCCCCACACTGGCAAGGACGGCACGCCCTCGCAAACCTGGACGAAGCTGACGTCCGGCCGAGTGCGTAAGGCCTCATGCGTGCCCATGAAGGCCCGATCAGGCCGCCGCTAATTGTGCCTTTTCCACCTGCCCTCGGATTTCTCCGTCGGGGAATTTTTCAGCGTGGATGTTCAGATACCACTTTCCGGCTTGCAGATCCGCGATCTGCTCGTCCGGGATCTCCGCCGATCCAGTCTCCATGGCGCTCGAAATATCGACGACCGCCGGACGCTGCAGGACCATGAAAATGAGCCGCCGTGGCGTCGTCGGATGAGCCGCTGGAGGTGACGGTCCAGGTCAGCTTCTTACTATCCGTGTCGAGAATGACATCACCGGCTGCCTTCCCCACGCCTTCGTTCGGCGGCGCCTCGCTGGATCCCGCAAGAGTAGCCTTGAACTTCAAGGTTTCGGCTGCTGCTTCGCTCGCGAGCAAAGCACCGATGAGAGCAAATCCGGTCACAAGACATTTCGCGCAGGTCGGTCTCATCTCACATCCTCCAAAGCTGAAATGTTCCAGGTCCGCCTCCGGCACGCGTTTCGTGATCATGCGGCTCGCCGGCAAATGAGTCTCCTGTGCGGTCTTTTAGCGATTATCAGCAACGGTCCGGAACACCGTCGATCCGCGCGCCGTGCGTCACGGGAGCATGATTGTTTCTGCCCGGCGGCTGAGCTCATAGACCGAACGGGAACGTGTCGGGCACGCCGCGGCGTACGCCATCTCCATCGATCGGCGTGATCGCCTCGCTGCGGTCGAACCAGACGAAGGCATCGAAGGCCAGAGGGAGAGCAACTTCCATGTAATGGCTGCGCAACTCGGTTTCGCGTCGATAGACGACGCCGATGAAACGCTGAAGCCTGGAGGTCGAGAGCTCGGATTTGAGCGCCTCGTCGGCGATGAAGTCGAAGAGTGCCGGTGAGACGCCGGCGTCGTGGAAAATCCGCTCGTAACTTGCGGAATGCGCCGGAGCAACGGACATCGTCTCCGACGGCCTGTTCCAATCGTGCGCGGCTGTCACTGTCCCTTCATAGCTCCCAAATCCGACAATCGCGCATTCGGCACCGTGGCCCTCGCGGCATAGCTGCCCCAGACTGAGCTCGTCGCGAGACGCACCCATCTCCGTGTGGCGCGCGTCGGCGACATGGGAATTGTGCGCCCAGACAACCGCCTTCTCCTTAGCGCCGAGCAGACGTTCGAGGGTGTCGAACATCTGCCGATCCCTCAGATTCCAGGCGGAGGCGTTGCCGTAATACATGATGCGGTAGTAGTGCTCGGCGGCCGCAACGAGCCTGGCATTCTGTTGAGCATCGAAAAACGCGCCGACGTCAGCGCTTTCGTAGTCGAGGCGTCTTGCGAGAAGGTCGCGGCACTGCTGGATCACGGCGTCTTCGCATGCCTTGTAGGCCTTGGTCAGGACAGCGCGCCCATAGGTCGACGGTTCGTTCTGCCAAGGGGTGAGACAACCATACCGCTCGCGCGCAACGGCCGCAGCGCGGGGATCTATCTTCTCGAGGTAGGTGATGACAGCGTCGATTGCGCCATGCATGTTGTAGATGTCGAGGCCGCGGAAACGGCAGCGATCGGCCTCAGCACGCCCGATATTGAACCCCTTCAGCCAGGTGAGAAGCTCGGAGGTTTCGCGGTTGCGCCACATCCACCGCGGGAACCTCTGAAACGCTACTGGCTCCTTCTGCGGATGTGGACGGTCGCAGACGAAGCGGTCGACGATTGCAGCATCCGGCCAATCCGCCTCTACGGCGACGATACGAAAACCGTGTGCCTCGACGAGTCGTTTGGTGACTGCCGCGCGGGCGCGGTAAAACTCGGACGTTCCATGCGTGGACTCGCCCAACAACACGATACGGTGTTCAGCGAGCCGATCGAACATGGTACCGAATAGCGGATCATCGAGCGCGGGAAGCGCCGTCGCGGAATTTGCTACCAGCAACGACAGGGCGCGCGCGTGCTGGGTTGAGTTCTCATTCCATCCATGCCGGCCGATGAGCGGTACGAACATGACCCTGCCAAGATCGTCTTGCGAGAAGGTGGTGGCGGATGTCCTGACGATCCGAATGAGATGCTGCCTGTCTTCGCTGCCGATCGGAATGATCAGGCGGCCGCCCAGTTCGAGTTGTTCTTTCAACGGTTCGGGGATAGATGGCGCACTCGCGGCAACGATAATCGCATCGAACGGGGCTGCCTCCGGCCAACCTCCGGTTCCGTCCACGATGTGGACACTCACATTGTCGTAGCCGAGTTGCGAGAGCCGTTCGCGTGCGGCCTCTCCCAGTCGGCGATTGCGCTCGACCGTGTGAACCTCGCGAACGAGTTCCGCGAGTACGGCTGCCGCATAGCCCGATCCTGTCCCCACCTCGAGCACCTTGTCCTCGGGGCCAATCCGTGCGTGCTGGATCATGGCGGCCACGATGAAGGGCTGGGAAATCGTCTGGCCGAATCCGATGGTCAGTGGCGCATCTTCGTAGGCGAACTCGGCAAGGTCCGGGGCAACGAAAGACTCTCGCCGGACCTTGCCCATGGCCGCCAGGACGCCGGGATCCGTAATCCCTCTTCGCGACAGTTGGTTCTTGATCATTCGGGCCCGCGAGAACTCGAAGTCGAGCATGCTGCCTCCGACTGCTGCGACACTACTGCGACGATCAAACCAAGAAAGAGCGCGATCGTTCCGGAAACGGACAAGAGCGCCACTAGCGCAAAGTACGCTCCTTGATCGGCTTGCGCGTCTCGGCTGCCTTCTTCGGCGAGGCAGTGCGATCCGCCTTGGAGCTACGAACGGAGGCGTCTACGCCGATCTGCCCGCCCTTCTGGGGCGATGTGTTGCTATCGGCTTCCCCGCGACCATGATCGCTCTTGCGCTGCTGTTTGCCGGTGTTCGTCGGCTTGTCTCTGAGGGGCATTGCCCACCTCCTTTTTTTTAAGCCGATCGAACCGCCGTTTCGATACATCGCAGAACAGTGGCGGCCGCTCACGGTGCATGAGGCCCGGAGCGGCACCTCTCGCGGTCCCGGTAGCTGTCGCCTCGGATGGTGATCACCGTCCAGTGGTGAAGCCAGCGGTCCAATATTGCCGTGGCAACGACAGGGTCTCCGGAGCACCCATATCCCTCAATTGCGTCGACTTACGCGCCAGATGACGTTGCCGACGTCGTTCGCCACAAGCAGTGCGCCGCTTTTGTCGATCGCCACGCCGGCCGGACGCCCCATCGCCTTGTTGTCGCGGCCGATAAAGCCGGTGAGGACATCCTGTGGCCTGCCACTGGGCTTGCCGTTGCGGAAGGGCACGAAGACGACTTTGTAGCCGCTGTAGACGCTCCGGTTCCAAGAGCCATGCTGACCGACGAATGCCCCGTTGCGGTAGCGTGGGCCGAGTGAAGCGCCTTTGGAGAAGGTCAGGCCCAGCGAGGCCGTGTGCGAACCCAGGGCATAGTCGGGCTTGATGGCCTTGGCAACGAGATCCGGCCGCTGAGGCTTGACCCGGGTGTCAACTTTTCCGCCGAAATAGCTGTACGGCCAGCCGTAAAAGCCTCCATCGCGGACGGAGGTCATGTAATCGGGCACGAGATCGTCACCGATCTCGTCCCGTTCGTTGACGGCGACCCAGAGTGCGCCACTTTGCGGATTCCAGGAGAGGCCATTCGGATTGCGCAGGCCCGAGGCGAAAACGCGCGTGCGGCGGCTTGCGCGGTCAACCTCGAGAACCGCGGCTCGGTTCGTCTCCCCCTCCATACCCTTTTTCGCCGACATTGCTGTTCGAGCCGACAGCCACGTAAAGTTTGCGTCCGTCTGGGCTGGCGATGACGTCCTTGGTCCAATGGTGGTTGAGATCGCCCGCCGGCAGATCGACGATCTTTTGCGCCGGAACGGTTATTCGAGTCCGGCCGTTCATATAGGGGAAGGCGACGAGGGCATCGGGGTTGGCGACATAGAGCGTGCCGTTCGATTGGTTGCTGTGCGCCGGCACGCTTCATTGCGGCGCCTATGACCAGCTTGCGAAGACTGAAGCCGCCCCCCTTCTTTTCCGGCGCATTGCTTTCAGCGACCAGCACATCGCCATTGGGCAGGACGTGCAGCCAGCGCGGGTGATCGAGACCGGCGGCGAAGGCCTTGACCCTCAAGCCCTTCGCCGGCGTCGGCGCCGCCAGCCTTTCGCCTCGGCAATGCGGATCGTGGGGATCAGCGTCGATCGCGGCTTTGGCAGCGTCGGGTTCGGGCCGTAGCTGCCATTGGCCGCAATTGCCCCTGTCTTCTCAGAGGAATTGGCGACACAGCCCGTGACAAGGGCCCTATGAAGGTAACGATGATCAAGAGTCGCGGGAAACCGGTATTCATCGGATGTCCTCCGAACGGAATGGATCATCGCCGGTTCGGATGTCCGCTTTTCTCCGCTTCCGTGGCCGCATCGTGTCTCGCTGACAAGACGGTCTCCTGGGATCGCCCGCATTTCGTCGTCACGATGAACCGGCATGTCACCAAGCCCTGAATAATGTCCATGTTTGCGCGGGTCCATACTAGATTGAGCGTCATCCAGGAGAATGCGCCTCACTCGCCTTCGCTGTATCATCCAGAACTCCCTCGGCGCCTTCGATTGCCCCTTCTGCTGCGGCATCGGCCGTGGCCGCGAGGTGATCGCGGACTCTGTCCGACGCCTCGCCGGCGGCCTCATCCTCTAGCGCTGTCGCAGGCAATGCAGCGCCAATCGCCGCACCGATCGCAAACGCCAACGCACCTCCCACCAGCGGCTGGTCGCGAAAGTTCTTGAGAATGGCCGCATTTAGCTGTGCGCTGCGAGCTTGCGCTGATTGGCCGACATCGCGAGCACTATCTGCCACCGCCCGGCCGGCGTCCGCAACGGTACCAGAAATGCCGCCCGCCGCGCCCTTTATCTCTCGCCACGTTGCCGACGCCCAGCCGGAGGCTTCATCGAACAACTTGCCTGTTTCATCACGGATATCCTCGATCGGCCGTCCGGTAACGTCGGCGAAGCCACGGTAGACGGTGCCACTGGGATCGACGAAATGACCGGCCCTGCGGCCAGCGGCATCGGTGCGGGCTCGAAAGCGACTGCCACTTTCGTCTTCGAAGTGGCTGTACCGCTCGCCAAAATTCGCCTCGACCGGGCCAACACGCCGCAAGTTGCCTTTGACGGACGCGAGTGGATAGTTGTCGAAACCATTATCGGGGGCTGAAGCATGAGGTGCGCGGGAGGCGGGATCCGCGAGTAGCCAGGCTAGGCCGATGCCCGTCAGAGCTACCGGGATAGGATTTGCCTTCATTGCGCCAGCGAGATTGGTGAGAAATTCAGCTCCTCCGCTCCGCCTCGCATAGGCGAAAAGTTCATCCATCAATTCGCCAGGGGACATACGCTCCTGGATAGTGTGAAGCTTGTCTTCGATCCTTTGTCGATCGGCTTCGATCTCCCGCTGTAATTCGGCAGGCGAATGCGTGTCAGCGCTCATCGTACTGTTTCCTTAGCCACATCGAGGTCGCGTTGGAGGGAAGCCGTCGTCTTGTCGAAGCGCACGCTGCGGTCGCCAAGTTTGCCAAGACTGCGCGAGATCATTGCCCAGGCGAGAAGGGCGACGAGGACACCGACGATAACCGCTGACAAGGCATTGGCGTTGGCTTCCTGCATTCCTTGTGCGACGAGAAAGGCACCGAGGCCCTGCACAACAGCACTCAGGAGCACGCCGATGGCCGCGATGGCGAAGATAAGCCCGACAAGAAGTGTTTCGAGAGCACCGATCGCCCGGTCCAGATTCTCGCTTGCCTCGGCCTTGGCAAGTTCGATTTCTTTTCGGAAAAGCCCGGATATATCTATCACCAACCCTGCCATGAGGTCGGTTAGGGAGCGGTCGTCACGGGGGTTAAGCATCGCGCAATTCCTTCTCAAAGTCCCAATCGCCTTCCTCGTCAAAGTCCCAATCGCCTTCCTTCTCGTTTGTCGGAGAGGAATTCGATCGAGCATCATCTGAAGTGCTCTGGGATCGCTGGGCCGAGGCAGACAGGAAGCGACTTGCCGCCAATCCCGCAATTGCTGCCATGCCGAGAAAGGCGAGGGGTTGCTTTCGCCCAAAATCTTCGGCCATTGCGGCTATTTCGCCGAGCTTTCGCTCCTCACAGTCGCGCGCCAGCCGTCCGATTGAGCTCCCCATTTGTTGCGTATAGCGCCCAAGCGCCGGTTGCTCCGACTGGCGGAGTTCAGATCCGACCTTCTCCATGGCGTTTGCGAGACCGCGCAGTTGGCGCGCTAGAGCGCTCTTTTCGTGATCGATGGCCTGGGCTGCGGCTACCTTCGCTTGGCTGCCTTGATCATCACCGCGTGAATCAGCCCGAGTTTCATCCGGCCTCTCGGGGAAACCATTTCTGGAGCTCGTCGCGTACCGGCCGTTCTCCTCGGACGACGACAACCTTTGCTGTTGCTGGGGTCTGGGGTCCTTTGGGTCGTCGGTCATTTGCGCCTCCTCTTCGATCGGACGGCGGCCCGATTCATTGCGCATCAAACCAACGAATTTGATCCTTGTTCCCCGGATAGGCGCAGCCTGGATCGCTTGACCAACATGCCTTGCGGAACTGCTCGGAATCGCGACCCCTCTTGAAGCGCGAGCCCAATTGGGGCGGCTCTCCGGCGACCGAAGCCCCGTATGAAGCGCCAAGACCGCTAACGCCGTCGTGGCGACGACCATGTTAGATAGCGCCTGTTGTCCGAGCAGCCTCCGGCGAAGCGTGGCCAACGAGACCAAAATTTAAGTTACGGCAGAGTCGATCTCCTTACGCGGAAGGGATACGAGCTTCCTTCGGGTTCAAGCAATTGAATGGCGCAAGATTCCCAGTTGCCGCGTCGGCTTTACGCAGTCCACGCGGCGACCATTCATCCGACACGTTGCAGAGGACATCGCCGGCACGGGATAAGGTACGGGTCTGTTGCCCCAAGGCCGAGATCGGCTTGTGGGTCGCCGAGCCGGTAGCCAAACAGCGCATCGTTCCATTGAAGCCGGCCGAATATCGCATAGGGATTCGAGTAGCAGCTTGTGTGGCTTAAAACGATAGCCGTCTGGTTCGTAGGGACCGTGGACACGATAAGCATAGATGGTCTCGGGTTCTGTTCCAGCGATAAAACCGGACCAGATGTCCCCCTCCCGGTTGGGCAGAGCGAGGCCGGCCCCTTCTTGCCGTCCGTAGAAAACAGGCAGAGTTCCACCTTTTCAGCATGCGTCGAGAAGAGCGCAAAATGGGTCGCCCGCCCGTGAATTCGGCTCCGAGTTCCGATTTAAGCGCATTCAATTCCGAAAACACGAGATCCACGTACAAGCTCTCCTGGAGTGAATTCAGGCGGGCCGCAGCTCCCAGGTGTCCGGGCGGCAACGTGTGAAGGGCCCGGGAGTGCGAACCCCGCGGGCCGATGATTGTTCCGGCAGGACCATGCCAGGAACGAACGAGTGCCTCTGAGGTTCTAATGCAGCAACAGGAACGACCCCCATGGATATACTTGAAGAACCGCGCTGGGGCGCGAGGATGCTGTCACCAGATCGAGCCCGGTTCTCTATCTGGGCCCCTGACCACAAATTCATGTGCCTGGCGCTCGGCGATCGCGTTCTCGATATGGAAGCCGAAGCGGACGGTTTGGTTTTCAGTTACTCGCCCCGCGGCCGCCGGATCACTCTATCAATTCGTCCTTCCGGAGGCGACGCACCGATGCCGTCATATGGTCAATCGGCTGGCTCGCCAGATGTGCCCTCACCGCTCCGGGGATTGTGGTGTCAGTGGACACCCAGACAGTCAGGCGGAACTAAGCGCAGAGTAGTGGCAGGTGTGCTATGCCAGGGTCAGTCACATTGAAGGCAGGCCCGGCGCTTGCTACGAAACATGCAGCTGGCGCTTCTTTAAGCGCAGTCAAGCATCAGGCACACGAATGTCAGCGTTGCGACCTCTATAAATATGCAACGCAACTCGTGTTTGGTGAAGGCCCAGATGTCGCCAAACTCGTTCTCGTTGGCGAACAACCCGGTGACAAGGAGGACGTTGCAGGGCGCCCCTTCGTTGGACCAGCTGGAACCGTTTTGACCGAATGTCTCCGGGAGGCTGGAGTCGAGCGGAAGGATTGTTATCTGACGAACGCCGTTAAACACTTCAAATATGAGCAACGCGGCAAACGCCGGCTGCATTCGAGACCGAACGCCGGTGAAGTGCAGCGCTGTGCCTGGTGGCTGGGCGCCGAGCTCGAGCAAATCCGACCGGACGTCGTTGTGGCATTAGGCGCCACGGCGGCAAGAACGCTGCTTGGCGCTGCCGTGAAAGTGACGAGAGATCGGGGAAGGCCAATTGATATCGGTCGTGGCTTCTGGCTGCTTGTGACGATACACCCGTCTTATCTCTTACGAATCCGCGATCGGGAAACTGCTGCGCGCCAACGCAGGGATTTTGTCGACGACTTGAAAACCGCGGTTAAACTTCAAACCCGGCCCGGATAACAAAAATTCGCTAAAACACCAGCATGCAGATACCTCGCCAAAACAAAAGATTCGGCGAATCCAGCCGTTCCTCGTCTGTGGCAATGGCAATGCGAGACTTTTGTCGCCGCCTTACCACCGCGACATCAGCTATCTCAAAGCAGGCCTTATGTCGGCGCATGCGATCACTGTCGTCAGTCCGACATACGCGCGCGAAATCATGTCGCCGCGGCAAGGCATGGGACTTGAGGGTGTCATCAATGTGCGTCACGACGACGTGGCAGGAATCGTGAACGGTATCGATTCGTCGAACCCCTACATACGCGCACCCTTGCGGAAGGGGGTGCAAACGGTCAGACCTAATACGGCCCCTCAAACCACTTCGTCCTGCGTTCCGGCGGTGGTCGATGAACGCACGCGCAGATTGTTCTGAACGTGCGTTACACCGGAGACCATCTCGACGCAATCCTCAGCCCGTCGCTTGTCCGATCGGCTCGACACCTCGCCCGACAGCGTCACTTCGCCGCTCGCGACGGAAACGTCGATGTCCGAAGCATCAAGCCACGGGTCGTCGGTCAGACGATCGTTCACGTCTTCTTCGATGCGCTCATCGGCGCGAGTATAGCCCTTCGGACCCTTACCGCGGAACTGGTCGGCTCTGCGCCGCGAAGCGGCCTCCTCATCGCCAAACCAGGACGCGATTTCATCGCCGGCACGGTCCATGAAGCGGCGCTCGCGCCCATAGCGATCTTCGCGCCGGGGCTCATAGCGGCCACGCTCTGAGCCATAGCGATCCTGGCCATAGCGATCTTGGTCACCATAGAGGCTGGAGCGCCCATATGACGGATAATCGAGATCATCGGTGCGCCAATCGGAGGGGGCACCCCGATCGTAATCGGAAAACTGGTAGTCGCTGTCCCCATAGGGGCGGCTCCTGAAATATCCACGCCGTTGGAGGCCATAATCATCCGGGCGCGAGTTGCCGTAGCGGCGCCCATAACGTTCTTCGCGTTCGTAGCGGTCCTGTGCCATCGATAGGTCCTCCTTATTGGCGGCTCTTGCTTGAACGGGCTCAGAACCAGCAACGGTCCTTCCTGTTCCTCTGAACGGCAACGCGAATTCAAAATTGTGCCAGTCATACCAAGGGACCTGCCTATCGCTGTCCACTGCTCCGCATCCGCCAAGTGCAGAGGGCCGATGCAACGGTCCGCTTCCACGGCAGGGGCGGTGGCTCGCCCATGGCATAATCCATCCTCGACATATCCTGGAAACGTAACCTGAGAAAAAGGCTGCGTGGCTCGGTGCGCGGTGCCACGAGGCGACCTTCAAGTCACGACTTACGTTCACCAGTTCCCGATCCGGGAGCGGTGGGCGTCCTCTGGCTCTGGAAAGGGAGCTGTGGCACGCGCAGCGATATTTGACCGGGCGACACCTGGGGTTTCGCAGACGGCCTTCATTCCAAAATTCCTCTCGGAAGAGAGATTGAGCGCAACATCCGTTTTTTTGGGCCACCAGCGACTTCGAGGGCTTCCTTGACGATTTCGCTCTCCATCGTCTTTTGGCCAGACCCATATAGATCGAGACGCCGCTTGTGATGCTGCACAGCGCTATACATGGGAGATGCTTGGCTTCAAAGCTGGGCGCCCTGAAATGACAGGTCCGTGCGACGTGCCGGTGTGGCTGCGGTGACTTAACCGGCGATGCCAACGATCTAATGCAATCCGAAGAAAGACAGGATCGCGATGACGATTACGACAAGGCCTACAAGATAGATCAGCTGGTTCATGACCTCCTCCTTTTGGGAGGTCTAACCGGTGAACGGTGGTTCCGTTCCAGTTCGGATTGATGGATTGCGTTCTGGGCCAAGGACTGGAATGCAGCCTGATCGCGGAAGAACATGGTGACCGAGATCAAGAAGTCACTAAAAAGCGCTTGGGATTCCTCCGGGCGTTTCGCGCAGATGGGCATAGTATTCTGCAAGCGTCTCCTTGCGCGTGACCTGGGCGCGCCGCGCAATTCGACGCAGGATCGTCGCCCGCTTATACTGCGAGAAATCATGGCCGGTGCGCACCTGTATGTGCGAGAATCCTGCCAAGAAAATCCTCGTCCCCGGAACGAACATAGGTCGCCGGAAGTTGGTCGCGCAGCGCCAGCAATTCTGCAAGCCGGTCGGCAATCTGTGGAAGCGGCAATACGAAATCCGCCGCCTCGGTATCGATGGCGCTTCGGCATGGAGGCATACTCGGCGTCGTTCGGTCCTGCACCAGCACGATCCCGCCGGCTTCCTTGACGGCCGTCACCCCTAGGGCCCCGTCAGCGCCGGCCCCAGTGCCGCCCCGGCTGGCATTGCCAGAATTCTCTTCTTTATCGTCTTTATCGTCGTTGCAATCTTCATCGTGTTTCTCGCGCTTGCGTTCATGCAGGGAAAGATCGCCTTCTAGATAGCGCCGTTTGCAATCTCGAGCGGTTGTTGCTGACCCGGCGAAGATTTAGGAAGAAGCGATCCGGTGGACATGGACCGTTCATCGCCGTGGCAACGACAGCCCTGTAGCCGGGATTCCTCGGCGTTTAGTTAAATGCCAGGCGAGATCCTGGCAGAGCCACGGATGGGGTTCTCGGTTTCTAACCTGTCTAGGCACCTGTTTTGGAGTGAGGATCAGAAACCGACTTTGACTCGGGGGAGCCTCGGAACCGCAGGAAAATCGACAGGACGACGAGAACTGCTGTCGACAGGAATTCCGATTGCCAGTTCTGAAAAGACTCAAACCACAGCTTGGCACTGAAGAGGTGTTCGCCAATCGTGGGTGCTTGTTGGCCATGCAGCATTGCCTCGACGGCCTGCGCAGACGCGCTCTCACGCAGGTGCATTGGAAAGCTCAGCATGAAGAGCAGGAACAGTATCCAACCGAGTGAATAGGAATAAAGTGACCTTGCCATCCCGCCCGTCCTTACGGGCAGAGGTGCTGCGGGATCGTCTTGGTCGAGACCAGAGTCTTCTTCCTGGGAAGGTTGGTCGGGGTCATTTGATTCCGCCGAGCCGCGCTGGACTCCCAGTTCTCAAACAAGGCGGATAGGAAGTGACCGCTTAGAAGGTATGGAGCAAGCGTTACAGTTTGCCCGCCATGTTCCGCCAGTTCGTCGTTGTAGACACGAAGACCCGTAAAGAGCATACCTGTCAGCGTGCCGAGCGTCGCCAGCAGCAAAACGATCGTCAGGCTGTTGTCGCGCAGTACTTTCATTAGGACCTCCACAATGGCACACAGCTGGGACGAGAATCCATGCCCCGGAAATCACACCTTGTCGGCTTCCTATTCAGTGTCACTTCGTCTTCAAGGCTCGATATCAAACAGCGCGGCTACACGTGCAGTTTCTCGAATCTCGAGCGGCTTCTCGCAAGCTGGTGCCGCGCCGGTGACAGTCGCGGGATTCCGGTAATCATCGGATGTCCTTTGGACGGAAGGTATTTTCTCCGCGTTAAAGTTAGACAGGAACCCGCCGATATTATTCCGTGGTTTTGCTAGCCGCGAGGGCTCACGCGCTGGCGCGGCTAATCAAGCCTACCCTTGCGGAGCAAAGCGCGTTCTGATGCCAGCCTCAGCAAAGCGGGTGAGTTGATTCTGGGTTGCGTCCTCCGTGTAAAGAATTTGAAACGTGCGGCCGCTGGCCGTGAGCTTTTCAGCCTCTTTGAAAGCCTCTTCAAAGCTGACGGGAATTGCATCGGCAGGGTTAGCGGGATCGTCCTGTACCAGCACGTAAAATGTGGCGTTTAGGATATCTGTTGTCATCGGCTTTCTCCTTTCGCGCAACAATAGCTGGCGAGCACGATGGTTCCGGATCACGCAGAATTTGGCTGTCGCTGCATCACCGCCGCTGGGGAAGTGGCCAGTGCGCCAGATCGGCTCATATTTCGCGATTGCTGCGGAGTCGCTGGGGCCGGCGGCTGCAAGACAAGTCACGCTTTCGCCTAATATAGGAGGGCAGTGTACGCCGATGCTGTGGCGCTCTCCTATCGTGCGCAAGCCTCTCAATCGCACGTCAAGGCCTACTTCTTCAGTCTCCGGACGCGTACGAGCAATTCATCCGTGACCTTATCGCCCTGCCGCAAAGGGCGCAACTTCGCCGAAAGGTCCGGCAGCCGCATGAGCCGCAGCTGTGTGTGGCACCGGCAACTTCGGCGAGAAGTAGTGGGCGCTCAAGCCGCCTTTGCCTTCGGATTTGCGGCGGCCACGGCAAGCTTCGTTAATGCCTTGTCGGTCGCTCCCTCTTCCTGCAGCGTGGCATCGAGCAGAGAAACCGCTTCTTTCAGCCCGAGCTGGGTAGCCCAAGTTTTCAAGGTGCCATACTGCGCTATCTCGTAATGTTCGACCGCTTGCGCTGCGGAGATCAGCCCTGCATCCAGGGCAGGTGAGCCCTTGTACTCTTCAGCGATCTCCTCCCCTTCGGTGATGATACCGTGAATGGCTTCACATGTTTTTCCTTGGGCACGTTTGCCGATGATATCAAAGACTTGCTGTAGTCGCTCTACGTGCGTCTCGGTCTGTTCCTTATGCTTCTCGAAAGCAGCCTTGCAGTCAGCACCTTGAGCTGCCCTCGCCATCTTTGGCAATGCCTTCAAGATCTGGCGTTCGGCATAATAGATGTCCCTGAGGTGGTCGTAGAACAGCATCTCGAGGTTTTTCTCTGCCATCGTTAGGTCCTCCTGATCGTCGTGAAGACCACATAACCCCGTCATGAAAAATCAGTTCCGGGCTAACAATGAGCACTCGTGTGCGCACGGTGCGGCCGGGCGATTCCGTCGCCTCCGGGACAGCAGCGCAGCGGTCGGTGCCACTGCCAGTCCAACCGCACGAACTTCCGGAAGTCTCCGCGCTGCGCGGTAGGGTCGTCCCGCTCCATTCCTTCCACTTGGGCATTGGTTGCTTCTTTCGTTTTTCCCTCGGTTTCGCGAAACCGTCGAGAGAGCACTCAGTTCCGCAGCTCGGAGGTCGCCGCCACAATCGCGCGGTCAGTTCCGCCGGCGCGGTATGCACCCGAATGTGGGGTGGTTTTGAGCCGCTGATCGATGGCGTCGAGGCGCGCCGGCCCTCTGTTTTGCTGCGACTCGGCCAACCGGTGAAAGGCGCATTGGTCATGTTGGCCGACCCGATGCGCTGCAACAGAAACTGCTGGGCCCACACCAAGAAACCCCGCCGAAGCGGGGTTCCTTTGAGTAGGCGACGCCGGAATTTACCAATTCCAGGTCTGGCGCTCGTACCAATCATCGATGTCGCGCCGAATGCGGTCCTTCTCGATGCCATAGCGCTCCTGAATCTTGCCTTCGAGCTGTTCGCGATTGCCGGCGATTTGGTCGAGGTCGTCGTCGGTAAGCAGACCCCACTGCTCCTTGATTTTGCCTTTGACCTGCTTCCAGTTTCCTTCGACGCGGTTCCAGTCCATCGAGTATCCTCCTGCGTTCACACACCGTGAAGCTCAAACTCTCGACGACGGATTTGGTTCGGCCATTCGCGCGCCACCGGCGCCTATACGCGGGCCAGGACCTCAGTTCGATATGCCGATCAGTATTTTTCGAGGGCATTCGGAAGACGCTTGCCGACGTCGCCGCAAACATTTACCTGATCGATGCCACAAGGCGGCTCAGCGTCGCCGCTCTCGACGAGGGCACCGGTCGTCAGTGATTTCGGCCGTCATGAAGCTCCATGCAACTGAGCGGATGCGCGATTGCGTTGCAATGGCGATGGACATCCACCGCGGCAAGGCGATCATCAACAGGAATTACCTCCAGCTCAGATGGGCCCGATCGGCATCACGGTCGAGGGTGCGATTATCCTCACGCGCAATCTGATGATCTTCGGGAAGGGCGCGGTGCGCTCGCATCCACATGCTGAAGGAATATTGGCGCTGTCGGATGAGGAGGTGGCGAAAGGTCTGGACGCGTTCGATAAGATGGTCTGGCGGCATTTCATGCATTGGCCGCGCTTTGGGGAGCCGTCGTGCGCGGCTGGTCGGGCGGGCTCGTCGGGCCGCTCCAGGCACAGTGGCAAGGTTGGCTACTGGAGACAGCTCTCGCGGCACGCTCCATGCGCAGCCTAGTCCGAAGGGGAACATTTCCGGAAGCGAGAGGTTCGTTGGATTGGCCAAGCGCAAGAGACCGCTTGGAAACAACAAATGGAGTTTAGACATGAAACTCGTATCCGCTGTCTTAGCGGCAGCTCTTTTCTCGGCGGCCAGCCTGACTGCCTCCGCGCAGATCGGAACGAGCGCCACCGGGGACCAGCTTTCGATGAATACGGAAAAATGCAAGCCGGGTAGCCCCAATTGCAAGGTGGAGCAACAGGAGAACAAGTCGTATTCCGACGAGACCACTGGCAGTGTGAAGAGCAATGACAACAGCGCCGCCGGGGAAGCGCAGGACGAGGTCCCGAACAAAGATTGCCCGCCCGGTCTCACCAAGAAAGACGCCAACCCCAGTGAAGGACGGGATATAACGGGCTGCTAAGGAGCTCAATGAAAACGCCCCGCTCACCGATGGGGCAAGGTGCGTATCCAGTTGGCTCCTAAGATGCGGGAAAGATGTAGCGCCCGATGGAGCTACACCATGAATCTAATGAGTTAAGCTGGCTAAGGTCTGTTCCCGCTTTGTTACCCGCCGCGCGACATCACGTTTACGAGCGGAACAAACCCTTTTGCATCGACGTTCCCGATCATCGAGGATGTTGCGCGCGCTATACCGCGCATTTTTTGCGAGAGTGAGGCCGCATTGTGGCGCCGAGAGCTAATTGGAAGGGCTACCTGAAAGTCGCAGAAGTGAGCTGTCCGGTGGCGCTTTACACAGCAGCATCGACCTCGGGACGAATTGCCTTCCATACCATCAACCGTGCGACCGGCCATCGCGTTTACCGACAATTCGTCGACAGTGAAACGGGAAAGCCGGTCGAAAAGGATGATCAGGTCAAGGGGTATGAGGTCGGATCTGGCGATTACGTCGTGCTTGAGCCCGACGAGATCGCCGCGGCCGTCCCGGAAAGCGACAAGACCTTGTCAGTCTCCGCTTTCATCGCCTGCGGTGATATCGATGACGTTTACTTCGACAAGCCCTACTATCTCGCTCCCACCAAGAGTCACGCAGAAGACGCCTTCACTCTGGTTCGCGAAGGCATGCGAAAGAAGAAAGTCGCCGCCATTGCTCGAGCTGTGTTGTTTCGGCGTGTGCGCACGCTTCTGATCCGCGCGTACGAGGACGGGCTAATCGCGACGACATTGAACTTCGATTACGAGGTTCGCTCGGCCGAAGACGCGTTCGATGAAGTGCCGCACCTGAAGATCGAGGGGGAGATGCTGGAGCTTGCCGAGCACATCATCAAGACGAAGCGAGGCAAGTTCGATCCGGCAAAGTTCTACGATCGTTACGAGGAGGCGCTTGCCGAGCTGGTCAAGGCGAAACTCGAGGGCAAGAAGATCGAGCCGCGCCAGGAGCCGAAGCGCGAAAAGGTCGTGGATCTGATGGAGGCATTGCGGCAGAGCGCCGGCGTCCAGGCCAAGAAAGCCAAGGCGGCCACCCAAACCAAGAAGAAAGCGGGCCGCGCGGCGAAGCCGAAGGAAGCTTCATCGCGGCGCAAGGCGAGCTGAGCCATGGCTCTCGAGGTCTATCGACAGAAGCGCAATTTCGGGACGACTCCTGAACCGAAGGGCCGCAAGGCGCGCCGCTCGGGCAACAGCTTCGTTGTCCAGAAGCACGACGCCACACGCCTCCACTACGACTTCCGGCTGGAGATGGACGGGGTTCTGAAAAGCTGGGCGGTCACCAAGGGTCCGAGCCTCGTTCCCGGTGAGAAACGCCTGGCCGTTCACGTCGAGGACCATCCTCTCGAATATGGAGATTTCGAGGGTACGATCCCGAAGGGTGAATATGGCGGCGGAACCGTGATCCTTTGGGATCGCGGCACCTGGTCGCCGATCGGCGATGCGCATCGAGGTTACTCCAAGGGGCATCTTGACTTCGAACTTAACGGCGAAAAGCTTGGCGGGCGATGGCATTTGGTTCGGATGGCCGGGAAGCCGCGCGAGAAACGGGAAAACTGGCTGCTGATCAAGGGGGACGACGAGGCGGCGCGCTCAGAGCATGATCCCGACATTCTCGAGGAGCGACCGGAGTCGGTTCTGACCGGTCGCGAAATCAAGGATCTGGCCGGCGAAGAGCCGGGCTGGTCATCGAAGACCGGCAGGATACGTAAGAAGGCCCGCGCCACGACAAAGACCGCGTCGCGAGAAGAGGAGCGCCAAGCCGCTGCCAACCTTCCCGATCCCGCCAGGATCAAGGGTGCCAAGCCCGCCCCGTTGCCGGATTTCGTCGAGCCCGCATTGGCCACGCTTGTCTCATCCGCTCCGGCCGGTGAACGCTGGCTCCACGAAATCAAGTTCGATGGCTACAGGCTGCAGGCGCGGATCGAAGCCGGCCGCGTCAGGCTTCTCACCCGCGGCGGGCTCGACTGGACGAAGAAATTCGGAAAGGCGCTGGTCTCGGCATTACAGGCATTGCCAGTCGCAAAGGTGCTGTTCGACGGTGAGGTTGTCGTCGAAACCGGTTCCGGCGCGTCAGACTTCTCAGCCTTGCAAGCGGACTTGAGCGAAGGCCGCAGCGATCGCTTTCGGTTTTACGTGTTCGACCTGCTTCATCTCGATGGTTACGATCTGCGTACCCTGCCCCTGTTCAAACGCAAAGAGCTGCTTGGCCAGATGATCGGCGAAAGCGACGGGATCATCCGTTTCAGCAGTCATTTCGAGGAGGAAGGCAAGCTGGTGCTGCGTCACGCCTGCAGACTGAGCCTTGAAGGTGTCGTCTCGAAGCTGCGCGACGCGCCTTATCGAACGGGCCGGAACAAAAGCTGGGTGAAATCCAAGTGCTCGGCACGCCAGGAGTTCGTGGTGGCCGGCTACGTGCCCTCGACAATATCGCGAAAGGCGATCGGCTCGCTGGTGCTCGGTGTCTACGATGGCGGCAAGCTTTATCATGTCGGCCGTGTTGGCACGGGGTTCACTGCGGCGTTTGCCGAGGACCTATTCAAAAGGCTTGAGCGATTGAGGACGACGGAAAGCCCGTTTGGAGCGCGGCTTAGCGCGGACGACGCGCGCCAAGTCCGGTATGTAAGGCCCGAGATCGTCGCCGAGATCGAGTTCAGGGCCTGGACCGCCGACGGACATCTGCGCCACGCGTCATTCAGGGGTGTGCGAGAAGACAAGCTTGCCCGTGACATCGTGCGGGAGGCGACCAAGTTTGGGACTGCTCAGCCCAAACTTCAGCGCCGAACCGTCACGCTCACGCATCCGGACCGGCTCTACTGGCCGGATGAGGGGGTGACGAAAGAGGGTCTCGCCGATTACTATGCCGAGATCTGGCGCTTCATTGCGCCGCACATCGTCGGGCGACCCCTGGCGTTGGTCCGATGTCCGACCGGAATTGCCGGCGAGCAGTTTTTCCAAAAACATGCTTGGAAGGGCCTGAACGCCAACATCGTGCTAGTCAATGATCCGAAGGAGCCATCCGACGAACAGCTCTTAAGCATTCGAGACCTCGATGGTCTGACCGCGCTCGTCCAGTCGGCCGTTCTCGAAATCCACCCTTGGGGTTCGACGGTGGCCGACTGGGAAAGGCCGGACACAATCATCATGGACCTTGATCCTGGCGAAGACGTGCCATTCGAAGCCGTTATCGAGGCCGCTTTCGAGACGGCAGACCGGCTCAAGGCGGCCGGTCTTGTGCCCTTCGTCAAGACATCCGGCGGCAAGGGGCTTCACGTGGTTGCCCCGCTTAAGCTAAAGGCAGAATGGCCCTTGATCAAAGCCTTCACCAAGTCGATTGCCGACGCGATGGCCTCCGACGCCCCCGATCGCTTCGTGTCGACGATCACCAAATCGAAGCGCCGCGGCAAAATCCTGGTCGACTATCTCAGAAATCAACGCGGAGCGACCGCCGTTGCAGCCTATTCGACGAGAGCGCGACCGGGGGCTGCCGTATCGATGCCGCTCTCCTGGGATGAACTGACACCCGGCATCGGACCGGCCTACTTCACGGTGGAGAACACACCGGCGCGGCTTGCATCGTTGAGCACCGACCCGTGGGGGGATTTTCGCGCGGCTGCCGTTCAACTGACGCAGCCGAAGATCAGACGAAGAAAAGCTACCTGACCGCGGGACGCGGGTAAGCGATCGGTGAAGCAAATGCCGTCGCATCTGATAAAGAAAACAGACTACGATCCCGAGACGCGGACGCTCTCAGTTTGGCTTCTGACCAACGACAAGCGGTACGATTACGAGGATGTACCTGTCGAGATCTATGCCGCGTTCAGAAGGGCCTTCTCGAAGGGCCGCTTCTTCAACGCGCGTATCCGCGACCGCTTCAAGTATCGAGTCTCGGAGCCCGACGGATCTCCGTGATCTCCTACTGACCTTTCGTCTTTTTCGTCTTTTCCGAGCTGATGCTCTTGCGAAGCACGTCCATGATATCGACCACGTTGCTCGGATGGTCCTCTTCTGCCTTTGCCTTTGCCGGCCGTTTGCGGCCCTTCTTCTTGGCGGAGATGATCTCTAGGAGACGGGCTTGGACGGGATCACTCACCATGTCGGGGTGCCACGGCTTGCTGCGTTCTTCGATTAGCGTCGTCACCAGCCGCATTAGTTCAGGATCGTTTTCGCCGTCATCGATGTTGCGGAAGAACTCTTCCGGTTGCCTGACCTCGTCGCCATATCGGAGCGTCCAAAGAATAATCCCCTTGCCTCTCGGCTCGAGCATCACAGCGCGCTCGCGGCGATACAGGACGAGCCTAGAGATCCCGACTGTGCCTGTTGAGGCCATCGCATCGCGGATCACCGAGAAGGCCTCTTCACCGACAGGGTCGTCGGGAACGAGATAGTGAGGCTTGTCGTACCAGATCCAACGAATGCTGTCGGCCTCTACGAACATATCGATGTCGATGGTACGTGTGCTTTCCAGCCCGACGGCCTCGAGCTCGTCGTCCTCCAAAAGCACGAAATCGTCCTCGCCACGTTGGTAGCCTTTGACTTCGTCATCTTCGTTGACAGGTTTTCCGCTAACCGCATCGACGTACTGGCTGACAACGCGATTGTTGGTCTTCCGGTTAAGCGTGTGAAAACGAACCTTTTCATTCTCAGTGGTCGCTGGCGTCATCGCCACCGGGCAGGTGACGAGCGACAGTTTCAGGTAGCCTTTCCAGGATGAGCGGGGCGCCATAATGCGTGCCTCGTTGAACTTGCTAGCTTCGGTCTATCGAAACGGCCCTGATGCCGAGTTAGTTCCTGACGCAGCAGCCGCTCCCTCGCATGTTTCATCAAGTCGAAAACTCGTGTGGAAAGACATCCCAAGAAGACATCAGTAACCGCCGACGATCGGGAGAATCTCGCCGGTGATGTAGCTCGACATCTGCGAAGAGGCGAGAAAGACGTAGGCCGGAGCAATTTCCTCCGGCTGTGCAGCACGCTTCATTGGCGTATCGGAGCCGAACTTCTCGACATCTTCAGCCTCTTTGTCCGAAGGATTGAGCGGTGTCCAGACCGGGCCAGGAGCAACGGCGTTCACGCGAATACCTTTAGGCACGAGATGTCCCGAAAGAGCACGAGTGAAGGCATGAATGCCGCCCTTGGTCATGGAGTAGTCGAGAAGCTCCTTCGAGCCAGTGAGGCCCGTGACAGACCCTGTGTTGATGATTGCCGAGCCGTTCCTCAAATGAGGAATAGCGGCCTTTGCCATGTAGAAGTATCCATAGAGGTTTGTTTTCAGCGTTTCGTCAAAGTGCTCGTCGGTAAGGTCCTCGATGTCCTGCGTGTGAAGCTGGAAGGCGGCGTTGTTGACGAGGATGTCGAGGCGGCCAAGCTGCATCACCGTCTTTTCCACTGCACTTCGGCAAAAGCTCGCGTCCTTGACGTCGCCTCTGATCACAAGGCACTTGCGTCCCTCCTTCTCAACAGCAACCCTGGTGTCATCTGCGTCCTGAGTTTCGGCGAGATGCACGATTGCGACGTCTGCCCCTTCACGAGCGAAGAGTATCGCCACCGACCGACCAATGCCGGAGTCGCCCCCAGTGATAAGTGCTACCTTGTCCTTCAGCTTGTCTGAGCCCTTGTAAAACGGGGCGTCACACATGGGCGCGAGAGGAAGATCGGCCTCTGAGCCTGGCTTGTCCTGATGAACCTTTGCAAACGGTGGCTCTGGATAACGGCGAGCGCCCGCCTGCATGGCTCCCGAACTCTTCGGCTTTCGCTTTTTGTCGGCCTCTTCCACCTGCTTCTGGATTTCGCGCTGCTTGTGACCAGTTTCGGATTTCATTGGAACCTCCTTTGATTGAGGAGGTAAAACGTTGGTACGGCCAAAAAGTTTGGGCGCGCGCAATGTTCGCTGCCGTGCAATGCTCGGTCTGGACGCAAAACCCAGGAGGTATAAGTGAGCAGCAGCATGTAGAACGCATGTCCGGCATTGGACACCGGTACGCGCACCACCGTGCTTTTTGCCAGCGGCCCGCCCAGTATAAGCAGGCAAGTTCGCGAACTCGTGGTCACAGTCTTGCTGAGTGCCCGAGCAGGCACCAGGACGGAGCCCGGCGACTCCTATCCATGAAGTGCCAGAATAAATTCCGCTTCGCTTCAGCGGCCGGCATTAAATGCGGCCACCCAGTCCTGCGCGAATGCTATCCAACATCGACTCGTCAACCTCTGCTGACGAAACAAGATAGGCGGGCTAGGCGAATTCCGGACTGTCGAGAACAATCTCAATCTGCTGATGTTGGTGCCCCCGCAAGCGATCTGGGATTCGTTCGGAGCGTGTAATGGATGGCCTCTGATCCGGCGGCCATCCGTTTTCGCCCTGCCATCTTGGAACAACCGATTTTGCAGCGGGTTCTAGGTTGGTCGTCAATGGAGGCAGCAGCCATGAACATAGTCGGGCAACAGGTGTTATCTGATCCAGGTGGCGTAATGACCGTCGAATGGGTCGCGGAAGGCGGTGATGTGATTTCCGTTCGTCTGCAAAGCTCGAGCGATCTTGGCGTCGATAAGGCTGTGGCAAAGGCGAAGGCCATGATGGTGCAGGTGGCCGCCTTCGAAAAGGGAAACGCCGAAATTGCCACCGCGTCTGATGCGGGGGGATCTCCGGCGGTTGAATCTTTGCGAAGTGCTCGTAGCGCGAAGGATACCGGCACGCTTGAAGAGCAGCTTGACGAAGGTCTGGAGAGTTCGTTCCCTGCCAGTGACCCGGTTTCCGCCACTAGCAGCTCTATTCCGACAGGGCGCGCCGAACCTCCCGATACCGGGACATGAGCCATCGACAACGTGGTCGCTATGATGACGCCCCTCCCCGATCAGCTTGCAAGACCTTGAAAGCGCCGGTCATTGTATGGGGAGTGAGGAAACTTGAGTGAGCGGAACTGGCCACGCGACTTTGCATCGCCCTTGGACTTTGGACCGGTCGGCAGACATGCGCAGAAACAGAACAGGAAGGCACCAATGGCTCGCAGGATCAAAACTGAGAAGGCCCAGAAGATTAACCTCATGTTGAGCCATGCCGTCACGGCAATGCGCGTTAACGAAAGGCTGGTATGCGAATTGTTGCGGTGGGCGGCAGATCACAGCCAGGATCCCAACCGATTCATCCATGCCGTCCTGGAGGAAGCCAGAAACGATCTGACACGTGCCGGCAGGGACGACAGTATGACGTCTTTGATCGCGACTCACGAAGCGCTCGAATACCTTGATAATCTCGCCGCAGAGATCCAGGACGGGCGAAAGGCTCTCCAGCCGAAAATGGCGAGGGCAAGCGGTACCCAACTATCCACGTTCCGTTGGTGAGAACCTGAGGGACCCGCACCGCGGCAAACCATCGGATGTGGGCAAGACCAAGGGTGATTGAAACTGTGCTTATGGACTGGATGCGAACAATATCTGCCTTGGCGCGAGTTACGGAGAACTGGTGGTGAATCACTATCTTTTTCGAATGGCTGATTTTCTGTCTCGTCCTCCCGGCTTTTACTTCGTGATCCTGGCGATGGCTGGCTGCACTGCACTGGTGCCCTTCGGCTTCACAAACGTCATCACCTATGCTCTGTCGGTCGCAGCGATCGTGATCACCAGCATCGTTTTGATCCAAGGCTACCGCGATACGGCAGCAATCCAAGCCAAGCTCGACGAAATCATCGTGTCAATGCATGAGCCCCGGAACGAGGTAGTCGGCCTCGAGCACGAACAGCCGGAGCACATCGCGGCCACCGTCGAGCGGCTCGAAGCGGAAGCTGACGAGCAAGACGGAGCTACTCGAGCGGCCCCCATCTAGGGAATTTGCGTAGTTCAACAGCGACCCTTCGGCAGAACTGCGCATTATAGGTCAGATGGCACGGTCGCCCCGAAGACGAGGGCTCCCGGTGTAGCAGTGGAAGGTGATGGAAAACTTGATGTCGGTCGGGCGTCACATGTCTCTTGCCGAAAAGACGAAAATAGCTCTCGATGAATCCCGGATGTTAATGCTGGGTGCCCAAAATTCTGCTCGGATTTCAGTTGCATGCGCCATTCCAGGACGGGTTTTCGCGATTCCGCCTGAAAAGGCGACGGAGATCGTTGTCCTTTACTCGTCGTCGCACTGCTGATCACGCCGAGCGCTCGCCATCGGATAGTGGAGCGAGGGGAAGCCACGCCGGCTTTCAACCGTTTTGTAACTCAAATTGCTATGATCACACTTGCGCCGTTTGCCCTTGCGCTCAGCCTTGACCTTTATGTTGCCGGGAACCTGAGTCTTGGATCGCCCACCGGGGCGGTAATGGGTTTTATCGGAGGCCTCGCCGCTATTGGCCTCTGGTACGGACCATGGGTGCTTAGGAACCCGGAGGGAGATGTAGCCGTGTCAACTTCGAACGAGAAAACGTCGAGCGCCGCAAAGATCAACTACGTGTTGACTGAAGCGCGAGTCATACTGCCCGGCGTCCAAGCGTTGCTTGGCTTCCAACTTGTAATCGTTCTGACAACCAGTTTTGCCGATCTGCCTGCCGGAGCTTGTGCGCCTCACCATGGCCGAGGTCTTTAGGTCTTTAGCCATTCACGAAGCGAACCATAGCGGGCGATCTCGTAGTGCGCGACAGCTTGGCAAGCGGCCAGAAGACCGGCTGGAACGCGGTCCCTTCAGCCTCTTTCATCAACCCGTCTGCCTCCTTGATCAGACCCTCGATGGCGTCGCATTTTTCGCCACATGCCGTTTTGCCGATCGACTTAAAGACCTGCTCCAGTAAACGAGCTTGGCTACAATTTGGGCGGTGGGTTTCGCCCGGCCACGTCCCGCTCTGTCACCGCCCAGGTGTCGCAGCCAGCCATTCCTCAGCAGTTGCGAACTCGAGTTGAACTGAGAAGCGATTGCCGAGAAGCTGAAGCGAAGCATCGTGTGTTTCATCGAGCGAGCTGTAAACGCTGTCCTTCAAAAGGATTACTTTATAACCGAGATCGATCGCACCCAAGACCGTGGCCATGACACAGACGTCAGTCTCGCCACCGGTGATGATGACTGTTTCGATGTTCTGATGCGTCAGCACACTTTCCAACCTTCCGCTCATCCAAGGTGAATAGGTACGCTTGTCGAGAATGCGAGCGGGCGGCACAAGCAGATGCAGTGGGTGGATCAGATCAATCAGGCCCGGATCCATCCGGGTCGCGGTCATCATCGGCCACTTTTCGTAGTACTGGCGCCACATTCCCGGCATCTCTTCAGATGAATGCGGCGGGACGAAGCGAGTAAAAATCGTGCGTTCCGGAAACCGGGTGGCAACCTCGATCACCTGATCGGCGATCTTTCCCATCCACTTCGCCTGCCAGGGTGTTTCCTCCTCGAACATGCGCTGCATATCGACACAAAGATGGATCCACCTCTCGGATTTCATGCGCTCTACCTAGGAACGATTGAACCGAGGTAAGAACCTGGTTGATACAGCGCAGTTCCCTGTCCTCGTTACGATTGCTGGAGATGCTGCGAAAGCTCGCTCTGGCAGGGCAAGCGCCTCGATCAAAGTTGCGTTGACGAACGCAAATACGCCAGCCGATCAAAAGTCCGCAACACCCACGACCGGCTGCTGCCATTCTGCCTCCCAACCGCTAGTCTTGAGCAAGGGCGCGGTGAATTCCTTCATGATTGACCGCCCGCTTATAATCGCAATAACCCCACGGCCGACTACGCCCTCGGCGCTCCTGAGTACCGCGGCGATGCTTGCCGCGATCGCGATCACGAGTGATGCAGGTTTCACCGCGGTTCGCCACTTTTTCTCAACCACGCACCACCGGAAATGGCGTGAGTGGCTGGGCGGTATGTGCAACACAAGTGAACTGCCGTACTCGTCATCGAGAACAAGCCAAAGATGCTGACGGGCTTGAACCAAAAGGTGCACGGTCGGATTGCTTCCCGCCAGTTTGGAAGCACGCGAACAACATGACCGCCGGCGAAAAGGCAGGGTCTACCGATTACCACGAACCAGGCGCTCGTCGAAACCCGAAGGCGGCGCCGTGCTGCCGACGGCGTGAAAGGCGGAACGGAACCAAATCGCGCCCGAGTGGTTGGGCGGGTCGGGATTAAACCCGATCTTCGGTAGAGGTAACGACATGAAAAACAGGACCATTATTGCGGCAGCGCTGATGAGCGCTGTGGCCACGGCGTCGCTCGCGCAGACGACACCTTCTCCGCAGGGAAACACACCAGCGATTGCAACACCCGACTCACAGAATCCGACCGCGCCCGTTGCGGGCGCTAACAGCTTTACGGAAGCCCAAGCCAAGAAACGGATTGAAGAAGCCGGATACACCGATGTCAGTGGACTGAAGCTCGACGACAAGGGTGTGTGGCAGGCGATTGCAATGAAGGACGGCAAATCCGTTTCCGTCGCACTGGATTACCAGGGCAACGTAACAGCCCAATAAGCCCTCGTTCCTCTAAACCAAGGGAGAATGAATATGAGAACCGTGACAGGTCTCTTTGACGATTATAACGCAGCTCGCAACGCCGTGAGCGATCTGGAAGCGGCTGGCGTGCCGTCCGATGATATCAGCATTGTCGCCAACAACGCGGGTGATCGGTACTCAGCCGATAGCTCTGGCGCAGCCGAAGGTGCCGGCGCTGGCGCTGGACTTGGGGCTGCTGGCGGTGGCGTGGTCGGGCTTCTCACAGGGCTCGGCCTCATGGCCATTCCCGGAGTGGGACCCGTCGTCGCCGCCGGATGGCTCGCATCCACCGCTGCTGGCGCTGCGGCTGGTGCGGTCGCTGGCGGCGCGGCGGGAGGCATCATCGGCGCGCTGACGGACTCCGGAGTCAAGGAAGACGACGCCCATGTTTATGCCGAGGGCGTTCGCCGCGGAGGCACGTTGGTAACGGCAAGGGTAGACGACAGCCTGGCACTCAAAGCAGAAGCCATTTTGCAACAACGAGACCGCGTTGATCTTTCCGCCCGCAGGCGCATTTATGCCCAAGAGGGCTGGTCCCAGTTTGACGAAAATGCAGACCCCTACACGCCGGATCAGGTCAAGCGCGAACTTGAGCGTTATCGCACTATGATGCCGTAGCGGCGGAACTCGACTTCTCACATCGCCGAAAGGCCCGATCTCTTCCGAGCTCGGGCCTACCATTGATTGGCAGCAGGGCCGACCGGCGGCTCGCGCCGACGGAGGCGTCAACGCGCTAAAGCCATTACCCGGTTGCCGGAATTCACTCCCCCAACCTAGCCTCGCCTGGCCCGCCGGCGGCCCGACCTATGGATAGGCGCGACGCATTGGTGGAACAAGGCGCGAGAAGGAACTGGCCACCGGACCTTTTCTCAAACTTCGGTGCTCTCCTACATGCGGCTCGTACCGCACCATTGGAGCGCCGCTTACACCTGCCTCGGCGAAAAGAACCGCGAGGCGACGCTCCGCATTTGCCCGACGCTGGACCTGCCCGGCAGCAATCCGGCCAAGCAGTTCAACATGGAGTATCGCGCCGCCGACGCCTGCGCCAGCCCGCATCTGTCGCTGGCGGTGCTTTTGAAGGCCGGCCTCGAAGGCATCAGGGCCGGGCTCGAACAGCCGCCCTTGATCAACTCCGACCCCTCCGATTTCTCGGAGGAAGAGCAGAAGAAGCTCGGCATTCGCCGCCTGCCTGCAAGCCTGCCGGAAGCGCTCGACACGCTGGCCGCCGATCCCGTCGTCACCGGCTGGTTTTCGAGCGATTTCCTTGCCTGCTACATGGCGATGAAGCGCAAGGAGATCGAGATCGTCGAAGGCCTCTCCCCCGAAGAACTGTGCGCCCGCTACGCGGCGGTCTACTGATTGACGGACGGGCATCATGACCTCGACAACGGCCATCAAGAGTCCCGAACGCGGCGCGCGACACGACCCGAGCGCGCCGCTGCTGGCGATCGACGAACTGCCGCCCTATGCGGTCTTCAATCCGGACGGTACCTCGCCGATCCTGCTTCTGTGCGAGCACGCCTCGAACCGGATGCCGCGCGCGCTCGGCGACATGGGGCTGCCGCTGCACGAGCGCCAGCGCCACATCGCCTGGGACATCGGCGCCATGGCCCTGGCTCAGCACCTGAGCTTCAGCCTCGACGCGCCGCTGTTCTTCACCAACTATTCAAGGCTGGTGATTGACTGCAACCGACCGTTTTCTGCACCCTCGATGATCCCCGAGATCAGCGAGACAACGGAGATCCCGGCCAATCGAGGCCTGAGCGAGGAAGAACGGCAGCAGCGGATCGATACGCTGTTTCGGCCTTTCGCTGACGCCGTCAGCCGCCGCCTCGACCGGCTGGAAGGCCAGGGCAAGCGACCCTTCGTCGTCGGCATCCACAGCTTCACCCCAGTCTATTTCGGCAAGCCGCGTCCCTGGCAGGCCGGCATCCTCTATCGCGATGCGGTCGACTTTGCCGGCTCGCTGATCCGCGAGCTCGCAAGCGAGCCCCAACTGACGATCGGCGACAACGAGCCCTACAACATCCATCCCGACGAGGATTATACCGTGCCGGTTCACGCGGATGCGCGCGGACTTCCCGGCGTTCTGGTCGAAGTTCGCCATGACCTGATCGACACGGATGCGGGCGTCGCCGCTTGGGGCGAGCGGCTCACCCGCTGTCTGAAGGCGAGCATCGGGGAAGTTCGGTGACTGGGCTCTACGAAAGAGACAGGGCGGCGATCGCCACCCTGCAGAAGCTGCGCTTCTTCCCGCTCGCCATTGCCGGCGGGCGCGGCGCACGGGTTGTGGAGGAGAACGGCCGTGAATTGATCGACCTCTCCGGCGCCTGGGGCGCGGCAAGCCTCGGCTATGGTCACTCGGCGCTTGTCGAGGCGATCTCCGGTGCTGCGGCAAATCCCGCCGGTGCCAGCGTTCTCTCCGCCGCCAACGGACCGGCAACGGCGCTTGCGGAAAAACTGCTCGCCGCCTTTCCGGGGTCGGGCGACAACAAGGTCTGGTTCGGCCATTCCGGTTCCGATGCCAACGAGGCCGTCTTCCGCACGAAGGCGACGGGCCGCAGCGGGAGACCGGTAATTTTTCTGGGGTGCGCACGAACTCCGCATCAGAACCGTCTTTGGCACAGGGAGGATTCGCAATCCCCGCTGGATGGTGTGCAGCGATTGCTATCCAGGCATGGTGGGTGCGTTCGCGCCACTGAAGGAAATCTGCCCCGATCGGGCGACGCCTGAGCTGATGGAACCGACGGCACGGCTGGGAAGCGTTATGTCCTACAGGCAGGCAGCGAATGTACTCACCAAGTTTCTTCCTGTTGAGACAACCGAGACGCACGCGACCGTGCCCAAGCGTACATCAGGGTCGGCGAGCGAGTCGACGACCAGGTTGCAAATGAAGAATGGCTCGCGACAAGGAAAATGGAGGAGCGGCATCAACTCGAAATGCCCGCTTCCTGGTGATCGACGCAAAGAGTTTGTCATCAGCATCGATACGGCCCATGTTCGTAGCGCCGAACCCAATTCAGCGCGAAGCTTCGAGCTTGTTGTGGCCCGATGCGGTCGCGGTGGTAGGGGCGATGCCGGCGGCCGCTATTTCGTCACCGCCAGCACCGAGCCGAAAGTTGGAAATATACTGAGCACCCAAGTCCAATCGCAAGGGACGAGAACGTGGACAAACATGGCGTAAAGGGCACCCGCGCGGGCACAAACTCACCGTCCGAGCTGCAGGACATTGCTCAGAAGCTTTCGGCTCTCGCTCAACAAATTAAAGCAATCGCGGCCGCCCCGCTCAGCAACGCTGTCGATCTCGACGAAAGCGGAGAAGCGACTCAGAGAGTGGCAATCGAATGACCTGGAAGCATTGGCATTATGGCAGAGCGAGCGGATCGGTGACCCCGCCAACTCTCCCAGCCTGACGTGACCAATCTCCCAAAAGCCCGAAGCCTCATGCAGGTTCTAGTCCTGCCGGGTCAGCTCACCTTCTTCACGGGCGGTGTCATCCAGGAATCGTCGATGATGGAAGGATCGCTCTCGTTGGTGGTGCATCGATGCAATCGCTCCTGCAAAAACTAGTTCAGTCAGTCGTTGCTCGTCATTATGCTCGCGACCAACGATGGCACATCCCGTGCCGGTACGGGACCGTGGCACATTGCACCTGTCACGACAGATGGCCCTATTCTTGCTGCAACCGATCTTTCGGAACAATCAGTCGAACGACGAGCCCCTCCGGGTCCCAAATGCGGTTGATCTCTCCGCGGAATTGTTTCTCTAGAGTGAGCTTGCCAAGTTTCGTCCCGAAACCCTCTGTCTCCGTCTTCACGACAGCCGGCCCTCCTCGCTCCGTCCAGACCAGTTCCAGCGTTTCCCCACGGTCGGTACATTCGATATCGAGTCGGCCACTGTCGGCTGACAACGCTCCATATTTGGCAGCGTTCGTTGCCAACTCGTGCACGACAAGCGCAAGACCCGTTATGGCCGAGCGTGACACGGAAAGGTCACATCCCCGGATCGTCACTCGATTTCCCTGATCTGTTTCGCCAGCGTAGGGTGACAACAATGTGCCCAGCAGCTCCTGCAGCGTTGCGCTACCCTCCCCGGTTTCTGCGCCACCCAATCGCGGGAGAGTGAGCGCGTGCGCTCGCGCTAAGGAAGCCAGCCGCGCGCCGACGGCCGTAGCGAGCTCATCCGCAGAACTCGCGGATCTCGCACTGAGCGTTACCACACTGCTCGATACGGTGAACAGGTTCTTCATCCGGTGGGCCATTTCGCGGATGAGCAGGTCTTTCTGTTGCTCGGCCTGCTTGCGTTCGCTGATGTCGCGCGCGATCTTCGAAGCGCCGATGATGACCCCACCATTGTCGCGGATCGGTGAAATTCGAAGCGAGACCGGGATCAGGGTGCCGTCCTTGCGACGCCTTACCGTTTCGAAATGGTCGACGGGATCACCAGCACGGATTTGCGCCAGGATGTGATGCTCCTCGCCAAGATGGTCCTCAGGGATCAGCAGTGTAACTGGACGTCCAATCGCCTCCTCGGCGGTGTAGCCGTACAGCCGCACAGCTCCAGCATTCCAGCTGGCGATTACACCATTGGGGTCCATCGACAGGATCGCGTCTTCCGACGACTCGACGATGGCGGCGAGTTGCTGAGCTGCTCGGTCGGCTTGGAGCCGTTCAGAGACTTCACGCTCCGCCGCTTTGAACAGCTGAGCGTTGTCGATTGCGACAGCGGCATGGGTTGCGATCGAGATGACCGTCTCCTCGGCTTCGGTGGTGAAGACGTCCGGTTGGTCGTGGCCGAAGAAAAGGCCGCCATGTACCTCGCCCGAATGCGAAATGACTGGAACGGCCAGATAGCTGACCACTGGCGGGTGCCCCTTCGGTATCCCGTAATAAGGAGCCGACTTTCCATAGCGCGGGTCGGCTCGGATATCCGCCGAACGGACAACGCTAAGGCCGCGAAAGGTTGGGTCGAAGACGGCCGTATTGCGCGGTAGTTGGAAGTTCTCGAAAGCCGCTCGTGGCCCGCCTGACAGGGTATAGCGCGTGTATCGCTCACCGTCGGGATCGGTGCGATTATAGAAGAAAGCACCGAACTTGGCCCCGGTGAGTTCAGTCGCGGCGTCGGTGACCGTCTGAACGATATGATCCAGATTCTTACTCGCGATCGCCTTGGCGATCTTGTCGACCGCCTCAAGCCGGCGGTCGCTCACCTTGCGCTTTGAGATGTCGAGAATGGAGACATAGGCGCGTTCGCAGCCCGGACCATCGAAAACGATTGTGAAGACGACGTCGATCCGTCGCCCGGAAAGAGTGCGCACTACGGTGTCGCTGCCGAACCGCCGTCCGCCTTCCCAGATGGTCACCAATTCCTCGAGGAAGATCGCCGACGTTTCCGGCAGGAAAGATCGAAGCAACTCTTCCTTCCTGGTCGCTTCAAACAGTTCAACTGCGAATGGGTTGACGTCAAGGATCCGGACGCGCGTGATTGCTTCTTGCAGCACGTCTGGATGTGCCGCCAGATGGCTTCGTAAATCCTTCACCCCCTCAGCCTGCAAGCTGTCCAGCAGGTCGACGACACGCAAAAAGTCTCGCTCCCAGACAGCCGCACCAACGTTTTCGAAAAGAGAGCGGAACTTCGTTCCGCTCTCGTGGTTGCGCTGCTCGGGCGCTTTGAGCTCGCTGATGTCCATCAAAAGGTTCACCGCGCCGACGAACGCACCGGTGCGGTCAAACAGCGGCGTAGGGTAAGGGATGAACGCCACCCGGGTACCGTCTGGCCGCTCCGCCAACACTTGATATCCGCGCACAGGCAATCTCTGCTGCAGGGTCAGAGCCATTGGACACTCGTCATGCGGCAATGGCGTACCATCGGGCCAATAGAGTTTCCAGGAGCCGCAGAATTCGGTTTTGCCGAGTTCTGGGCGAACACCCCAAAGCGATACGGCCGCTTCATTGAAAAAAGTGATCCGCCCGTCCGCATCCGTCGTGTAGACGGCCACCGGCAGAGCTTTAAGGATCTCTTCGGCAGGGTAATCGCCGGTCCCGAGCAGTTGACACTGCTCGGATAGTGCTTTTGGAGCATTGGTTGGTAGTGACTGCATATCGCGATCGACCGTGTGCCCGTTACCGGTTTTCATTTCGATCTCCATCGCAGTCTCCGGCCAACCCCATCGTAGAGATCCGAGCCGTTTACACGATAGCAACTTACCTGAGCCCGCACAAACGGCGCGTGCGGAACGCAAAGCACTGCCGACACGCGTCGGACTTGGGCGCAATCGGGGAGTTGACAGCGCGGACGCGACATTCTCAGTCGACCAACGGCTGACTGGTGCTCGTGTCGTTTAGGAGTTGCGAGATCGCCGTCACGAGCTGAGCCATGGCGAAGGGTTTCTCAAGCATAACGCTGTTCGGGACACCCTTCGAGGCCCAATCACGAGCGCTGTCGCCGCTGACATAAACGACGGGAATCTGTGGGTCGATTTCTCGCGCGGTGCGTGCGATATCCCACCCGTCAGGTGGAGCACCTAGCCGGATGTCAGTGACAACGCCATCGATTGGTGGGGTCGGGGCGTTTAAGATCCGCATGGCGTCCCGTGCATCGGTTGCCGTTACAATATCGAAGCCGGCGTTCGCCAGCGCTTGCTCGAATTCCAAGAGCAGCAGCGCCTCGTCCTCAACCAGAAGTAAAGTTACGGTTTCCATTTTCCCCTCATGCGACATTGCCCCGTCACCCGAACGTTAAGGACTGAAAAAGGTTCCCCCTATTTTCGGGGGCTATCGATAGCCGAGCAGATTGAATCGGCTCCGCTAAAGCGCGACTATCAACCTGGAGGGTGGCAGCAACGCCCCTGCGATCCGACGAGATGCAACCTCGCTCACCTCGGTGATGATCCTGAGAGTGCCTGGTGTCTCTCCCCGCAACAAAATCCGTTTGCCTTTGGCTTTCGGTCTCGGCAACCTCCGGTCGGCCTACGGCCCGGTTACTCCCACTAACCTTGCGACAGGAAGAGAACAAAGGCGGCGGAAACACCGTTTGACAGAGGAACCCTTTGCTTCAGAGCGCTCGCGTCGTAATTGAAGGTTGGTGACCGCCTCCGGCGGCGACGAATGCATCCAGATCCGAGGCGAGTTAACGCGCCGAGAGAAAAGTGTTCCCCGCTATCCGACTTGGGTCCCATAGGCGAGCGCATAAGTCCTAGGGAGATTGTTGACGAACCCAAAGGGCGCATAATTCGCAGTGCCTATCGCGCATCATCCACACAGCGCGTCTGGCCGAACCCAGAACCGTTCGCGCTTACCCTTCAGGACGGTTCTGGTCGCTGCGTCCCCTGGAACCCAGCGGCTCTACCTCAGGCGGTCACGGTCGGTTGCCTTATCGTCGGATCGGCCCATACTGTGCTTACCTCCGGGCAGACCGTCGAACGGTAAAACGGCAGGTTCAGACCGGACCTTGTTCGGGGCGCGCCGAGCTGGTATTTTCAGAAGGCTGGAGCGATAGACGTTTTAGTTGTTTCTTTATTAAGGGATACGACACCGCTGGTGCAAAGGGATGAGTTGGCACTCACCTCACGTGCGGTAGCTTGCCGAAAAGATCTTGCGGACGGATCGCGAGCTTACGTCCAACACCGATTCACGAAAGAGTACGTGAACTTGCTGCATGACCCCGCCGTATCGGACAGGGATCACGGCAGGCTTCAATTCTATCCAATCTGACAACCGAATTACGCGCGGAACAGGCGGACGGCTGCGCGTGTCCGCCTGTTCTCGTCATGGGGGGTTAACATGGCCAAAAGTACCTCGAAGGCATTGTCCGACACAGTTTCCATTCTTGAGGACGCCAGCCGAACGGGGAATGTGCTCTCAAACGATACCGGCCTCATCCAGGTTACCAAGACGAAGTTCGCAGGCAGTTCGTTTAACGTGGCCTCGGGCGGCACAACGATTCAAGGGACTTACGGCTATCTGACGATTTGGCCCGATGGCAGGTACAGCTACACCGCCAATACGCCGAAGGCCGAAAGCCTTGCTGAAGGGCAAACGGGCACGGACGTTTTCACTTATACCGCCGTCGACGCAAGCAAGAAGACCATGAGCACAACGCTCACGCTGACCGTCACCGGCGTAAACGATGGACCGCTCGCAGTGGCCGATTCCTTCTCGGTCACGGAGGACACCAACAATGCAGCCTTCCCCAACCCGGTGAGCGGCAATGTGCTTGCCAATGACACCGACGTGGATCTCGCCGACACCCACACGGTATCTGCGGTCAACGGTTTGGCAGCGAATGTTGGGGCCGGCGTTCAGGGTACCTATGGCACGTTGCGGCTGAACAGCAATGGCAGCTTCACCTATATCCTCGACAACTCGAAGACGTCAGTGCAGGCGCTTACTGACGGCCAGACGGTAACGGACGTCTTCACCTACACAAATTTGGACAACCATGGTGCCTCGTCCATCACGACGGTGAAGATCTCCGTCATAGGCACCAACGACGCGCCGGTTGCGGTGGCCGATGGTGCCGTGGTGAAAGAAAATACCAATGACGCGGCGTCTCCCAATCCAGCTAGCGGCAACGTCCTTACCAACGACACCGACCCGGATTCCGGCGATGGGCACACGGTCTCAGCAGTCAACGGCCTGGCAGCAAATGTCGGGCTCGCCCTCCAGGGCATATATGGCTCGCTGCGGCTCAACGGCGACGGCAGTTTCACCTATACCCTCGATAACTCACAGCCGTCGGTGCAGGCTCTCGCTGAGGGCCAGACAGCAACTGATGTGTTCAGCTACACAAATACGGATAACCACGGCGCCTCGTCCACCGCGACCCTGACGGTCACCGTAACCGGCACCAACGATGCGCCCGTTGCCGGGAACGATGCCCTGTCGACCGGTGTCAACACGGCGCTTGTTTTTGCAGCCGCAGATTTGCTCACCAACGACACCGATCTCGATAAGGATGCCTTGGTTGTGACGGCTGTTTCCGGCGACAGCGATATCCATGGGACGGTGAGCCTCGATAACGGTACGATCACCTATGTTCCCGATCAGGACTTCGCCGGACAAGCGTCGTTCATGTACGAGATTTCGGACGGCAACGGTGGTATTGCGACGGGAACCGTGAGCGTCAGTGTCACATCGGCCCCGCCCGTCGCGGTGGCTGATGCAGCATCCGTCAAGGAAGACACGAACAATGTCGGCTTCCCCAATCCGGTGGTCGGCAACGTTCTGACCAACGACACCGATCCGGATTCTGGCGACACGCACGTGGTTTCGGCAGTCAACGGCGCGGCGGCGAACGTTGGGGCCGCCATAGCAGGCGCATATGGCACGCTGTCGCTCAGCGCCGATGGCGCCTTCACCTACACCCTCGACAACCTGAACCCATCGGTGCAGGCGCTCCGTGACGGCCAGACGGCAACTGACGTGTTCAGCTACACCAACGAGGACAACCACGGCGCCTCGTCCACCACGACCCTGACGGTCACCGTCACCGGCACCAACGACGCGCCCACCGCCGGGGGGGATAGCTACAACTGGAGCATGGATACGAGCATCACAATTCCGGTGCGCAAGGGCGTCCTGGGCGATGACAAGGATGTCGATGGTGATCCGTTGCATCCGGTTCTTGTTTCCGGTCCCTCCCATGGGACGTTGGCGCTCAATGCGGACGGCTCGTTCACCTACACCCCGAACACCAACTATACAGGCAGCGACAGCTTCAAATATGCCGCAAGCGACGGGATTGCCACGAGCAACACCGCAACCGTCAGCATTCACGTCAGCGACACGCACGAATGGGCGACCAATATCTACCCAAGCGGCGATCCGGCGGGGCTGGGCTGGAATCCGTTTACGGGGACCCTTTTTCTTGTCGACTCTGAAGCCGATGAGTCTCCCTATTTCTCGAACGATAATATGTTCGAGCTCAACACCAGGGGTGAACGTCTCGCGACGATTAGCCTGGCGTCCTTCACCAAAGAACCCACAGGCGTGGCCTTCGGCGTTGATCCGAACACCGGGCAGCACCTGATGTTTGTCACCGATGACGATAAGAAGAAGGTCCTGGTCCTAGATGCTACGGATCCTTTACATCCAACACCGATTAGAAGTTTTTCGACCGTTGGTCTCGACAGTACGGTCATCGACACGGAAGACGTCACGATCAATCCTCGGACCGGCAATCTCTATATCGCCGGAGAGCTGACCCACTCGATCTATGAGGTCACGCAGGCGGGCGATTTGGTCAGAAAGATCGAGCTCCCCGACCCGATCACCAATCCGGAAGGCATCGCCTACGACGTCCAGAACAACGTCTTCTACGTCGTTGGCTTCTTCAGCCAGAATGTGTTCAAGGTGAGCGCCGACACCGGGCAGATCCTGGAGACGATCACAGACCTGGCGAAGCGACCAAATCCGTATAATGACGGCAGGGGCCTCTATCCCAAGGGCGTCGAGCTCGCGCCGTCCAGCGACGATCCAAGCAAGATGAGCCTATGGGTCGCCGACTACGGATATGACCAGCATGCAACGCCTGACGGAAGGCTTTTCGAGATTCCGCTTCATGTGCCGTTTGAGTATTCTCTTTTGGTTTGATGTTTGATCCAAATCCGCTGGTCCCCGCAATGACGGTGAAGAGGTTGAATTAGCCCCCGAAAGGCACGGACATGCTCCCTTACTTAGCTAAGTGGGTAGGAGTAATGTTGATAAGATGACTAGTAGCAATTTTAAGATGGAAGTCCTTTCGGGTCCGGAACGGCGACGGCGTTGGAGCACGGCGGAGAAGCTGGCCATTATTCAAGAGACCTACGAGGCGGATGCGACGGTGAGCATCGTTGCCCGGCGCCACGGTTTCCAGTGGATACATTATACAACGAGCGCAATGTCTGACTCTCGTGGGATTGAACTAACCCGCTGATGCGGGAGAGGTCGGGTTTGGAGGCGCGGTCTCCTGATGGGATGTTGGGGTGTTGAGAACCAACCCCTGACCAGGAGACCGACCGATGACCGACGCTCCGGCAGCGGTGAGCCCGCTGCGCCGCCGCATGATCGACGACATGACACTCCGCAACCTGTCGCCGGCCACGCAACGATCCTACCTGCATGCCGTAACAAAGTTCAGCCGTTATTTCGACCGCTCCCCCGATCGGCTGGGTTTGGAGGATGTGCGCGCTTCCAGGTGTACCTGGTGTCGCAGGGCATCTCCTGGCCGGCACTCAACCAGACGGTCTGCGCCTTGCGCTTCTTTTACGGCGTGACGCTGGACCGGGCGGAGATCCCCGAGCGGATTGCCTATGCGCGCACGCCCCGCAAGCTGCCGGCGATCTTGAGCGCCGACGAGGTCGTGCGCTTTCTCGAGGCGGTGCCGTCGTTGAAGGCACGCACGGCGCTGACGACCGCCTATCCCGCTGGACTGCGTGCCTCGGAGACGGTGAGCCTGAAGGTCGCCGACATCGACAGCCAGCGCATGGTGATTCAGGTCCGTCACGGCAAGGGCGCCAAGGATCGCACGGTGATGCTGTCGCCGCAGTTGCTTGCCATCCTACGCACCTATTGGCGGCTGGCACGCCCGAGGAACTGGCTGTTTCCCGGACGCGGCGACAAGCCGATCGATGCGCAGGTGCTGTATGCCGCCTGCCGTTCGGCGACCAAGGCGGCGGGATTGACCAAGCGGGTCAGCGTGCACACGCTGCGGCACAGCTTTGCCACCCATCTGCTCGAGAGCGGCGTCGATATCCGCATCATCCAGGTGCTGCTCGGACACACCCACCTGTCGACGACGGCGCGCTACACGCAGGTGGCGACAACGACGATCGCCCGGACCGAGAGCCCGCTTGATCGGCTGCGCCTGGAGGTCGTGCCGCCGGCCTGAGATCGCGCTATGCGACCGGCGCTGGAGGTGGCGGACATCTTCCGCCGCCATGGCCCCCGCTTATCGTCCTACCCATGACGGTCATCTCGGCCGGGGAGAGCGCCGCGTCATGGCGGCGATCGAGCTGTGCCGGACTGCGGCGCTCGGCGGCCATGTCGAGACCTGCGACGATTGCGCCTTGAGCAGCGTTGCCTACAACTCGTGCCGCAACCGCCATTGCCCCAAATGCCAGGGTGCCACGCGCGATCGCGATTACCTCCACGGCAACGCACCGCGCTCGATGACGCTGGCGCCGCACGAGTTCATCCGCCGTTTCCTGCTCCAGCCTGCCCGTCGGCTTCCACCGCATCCGCCACTACGACTTCCCCGCCAACGGCATCCGCCGCGCCCGCCTCGCCGTCATCAGCCGACTGCTGGCCGGTGCCCCACCGCAACGCCGCCGGGCCGAAGGCGGGCAGCCCGGGCACCAGCGCGCCCGCTTCGATCCGACCGTCTGTCCCTGCTGCGGCGGCATCCTGCGCATCACCGCCAGGCTGCGGCGGGCGCGGGCATGGCCCGACATGTCATGAGTGCCTGCCGCCGGTCCCGACAGCCTTGCCGTACCGGCCCAGGTCGGTGCGATGCCGATCTGAGCTCCTGTGTCATCTCGCTGCGGTTCTGGCGCTGCCAAAGCCGCGCTCAAGACCCCGGTGTTCCCCGCAACACCAGCGCCGGACGCCACCGCACCGCGGCATTGCCCCCGCCGCAGCGGCGCGCGCCATCAATACCGGCGCGCCACGATCAAACGCCGTAGCACTAAATCCATAGCGCCGTGCCAGCGTCAGCGGGCGAGTTCAATCCGGCTTCAATGAGGTCGCGCCCGGCGCCAGTTCGCCAGCCCATCCCTGCGCGACCTCACAGAACCCTCCCGATTCCTTTTGGGCTTCGAATCCGAATCGATGCTGCAAACAGGAGGTTTGCGGTGGGTTCAGCGATATCTCTTTGCGACAGGATTATGATGGGTTGGCGCTCCGGCGGTTGGCTCGGCAAACGAGGGATGCCGATCAAGCCCGTCGCTTGCTTGCGCTGGCGTCGATCTACGACGGCGGCTCTCGTTCAGAGGCCGCTCGCCTCGGCAGCGGGACGGTGCAGATCGTCCTCGACTGGGTCGTGCGGTTTAACGAGCGCGGTCCCGATGGACTGATCAACGGAAAAGCACCGGGTGGACCCGCGAAGCTGAACGACGCGCAACGGCAGGCGCTGGCGAAAACCGTTGAAAGCGGCCGATTCCCGCTGTGCACGGTGCGTTGGCGGCGCAAGGACCCCGTTCAGTGGCTGTTTGAGGAATTCCGGATATCACCGCATGATCAGCGCACGATGTGGGCCGACATCTTCGGCGCGATCTGCCCGAAGAAGGGCAAGGGTGCTGGTCTCGTCCTTCCCTATTGCGACAGAGGCGATGCAGGAACACCTTGTCAGCAACGCCGTCGATCCCGGAGCACATGCCGTGCTCATTCTCGACCAAGCCGGATGGCACGTCACGCCGAAGCTGAAGGTGCCGGACAACATCACCTTGATGTTTCTGCCGCCGCGGTGGCCGGAATTGAACCCGGTCGAGAACCTCTGGCAGTTCATGAGGGACAACTGGTTGTCGAACCGCGTCTTCAAGGACTACGACGACATCGTCGATCAATGCTGCCGCGCTTGGAACAGGCTCGTCGAGCAACCGCGGAAGATCCCATCGGAATGCGCGATTGGGCGCATCGGTCATGATCAGCGCACGTTGGCACAGAACGGGAACAAACGTGGCACAATCGTCGCGCGAACCATTCGCAACTGGAAACCAAGCTTCAAGGTTTCCGTCGAAAACCCGGACGTTCCGTCTGGGACTAGCAGTGTGATGACGTCCCAGGGCGTAGGGCAGCATGCGCTCCGAGACACGGGCCGTCGGAGTATGCATCTTCTATGTTTCCTACAACGGCACTAAAAACAAGCCGAACGGAGTTCCGGGTGTGGCGTCGAGATCAAAACGCTCGATCGCCCAGGGCGTCAAAGGGGTGTTGCGTCACGTCTCAGGCGCGGCCACGATCGGAGGCAACGCATAACGAATGGTGGCGTTGTCGTTCAGCCGCTTCTTACCGCGCTGAAAGGCTCCCGACCCAGCACAAGTACGACGCTGCTATTCGCCACACGCTTTGAGCACGTCGACTTTCCCTCCAGGAGCAAGCGCAAAATGGCAAACAACTGTCGTGCCTGGCGAAAAAGTCGCGGTACCCCCAACCTCAACTCGTGCTCCATCTCCGGAAAATTCAATCTCGGGCGCGCCAACGCTGTAGACCCCGCCTTTGACGAGTTCCACGGAATGAACAATCCGGGCCCGGCCTTTCTCGCTCCCCGCTAGCTTCCATTCCGCCACGACGCGCGACGAAACGTGTTCGAAACCCTGGCTTACAACGATGATGCGATAGCTGCCTTCGCCAATGCCGTCTTCTCTCCAGTACCCGCCTTCCACGACCGCCATAACGTCGGGATCCACCAGCGCCTCGGCGAAAGACTCGTGGGCAGCGAACAGAACAAGGCACCCGAACAGTTTGCCAAGAATGCGGCCCCCTTTTGCAATGCTCATTGATCGTTCCCCCCCTTGATGTTGATTGGCTGGTTTCGCGGTTACTGCCATATGTTTACCTCTGGTTGATCCTAACCGCCATCATTTCGCGTTCTTCTCGTTTGACGGCACCAAATTGGTTGCATCTGTCTACTGGTATCCTGCGGTCGGAGTGGCCGGTCGTACGTGGCCATTTTTAATCGGGCTCTTATGCCGGCACGACGGTCGTTGTTGCGCTCGACAATCGCTTATTGTTAGGCACCGGCGACCCCAAAGCTGTTAGCTCAACAGCGAAACGCAGCGGTCCCAGAGTTGGTCTGCAACGCCTACAACAGGAGCCATGATGACGAGATCGCTGGCATCCCAAAACAAGCGACCGGTCAACTTCAAAAGGCGCCCACTGCAGCGAGTGACTTTTTCTTTCCGGGAAATCCTAACTATTCTGAGACGTCAGGTTGCCAGCCTGGCCGGGTCGATAGCGTAGCGTGCGGTCGCTTCTTGCCCCAGGACGGTATGGGAAGCAGCGTAGTCCCCGCAAATTTTCCCGACAACTTGATAGGCGTAGCACCTAGTGCTATATGAAGTGATGTCAGAACGAACTTTCAAAACGGCGTGGTTTTCCAAGGCAGCGAAGAAAGCGTGGATCTCCGACAAGGCCCTTGCAAGGCGATTGAGCAAGTCGCACGCGGACAGGCTGACGATCTCGGTGGCGGCGTGTTCAAGAAGCGGCTCAACATAACATGCATCGTTCGATCGTTCTGGCGAAAGCCGGTGAGTACTGGGTGTTCGCCTATCTGTTCGCGAAGAAGGACCGCGCAAACATCGATGACGACGAGTTCCTGGCTTTCCGGAAGCTCGCCGAACTCTATCGGCGCAAGACGCAGGCCGAGCTTGATGCCGAAATCGGGACCGGCGCCCTACTGGAGATTTGCAATGACGACCAAGCGCAAGTTCAAGAGCGATGCCTTTGAGGCGATCCATAGCGCCGTCGAAGACATGTATGCGGCAGGCACCATCGACAAGGAAACCATGAAGACCTTCGACGAGACTTGCCTGTCCGTCCCGCAGGAGCTGACGCCGGGTGAGATCAAGGCGCTGCGCGAGAACAATCATGTCAGCCAGCCAGTCTTCGCGCGCTACCTGAACACCAGTGAATCCACAGTGCAAAAGTGGGAAACCGGCGCGAAGCGGCCGAGCGGCCCAGCATTGAAGCTGCTCTCGATAGTGCAAAAGCATGGTCTCGGATTGCTCTCATGACTAGGACCGAACATTGCGCTCTGGTTGAAGGATAGCCAGCTTCGGCCGAGCCCCTCGTCCTGAAGGGTGCTCTGGCTTCCGTTGCCCAAACCTACGCGATGGGCCGGCTCGCACCTGCGGGGGCTGGTCTGCGCGACAGACTTACCATTCTGACGATCGAGGATGGTACGGTGCGCACCGCCTCGCTCAACGTGTCGAATTCCGTCACTGCGGCGCCGGAAGTCATCGCGCTCACGCCGGACGGCGCGACCGCTTTCGTGGTGGAGCGGCTCGGTGAACGGCCGGCCGGTGGAGAGACGGTGCGGGACCTCTCGCCGGGGAACCGGCTCTTCGCGGTCGACCTCAGCGACAAGGCAAATCCGGTGATCGCGGATACGATTGAGATCGCCCCGTTCCCTGAGGCGCTCTCCGTCGGCCCACAAGGTGACAGGGTGGCGGTCGTCTCGAATACCCCGGACGCGAGCTATCTTCAGATCGCTGCCGTCGCCGACGGCAGGTTCGGGGAAGTCGCGCGGTTCAGCCTGGGCGATCTCGGCGTGGAGGGCTCGTCTTCCGGACCGCGCGGCGGCATTACGGCGACGAATGTCCAATGGCATCCGAGCGGTCGCTTTCTAGCCGTCAACATAAACACGCAGAACCGGGTCGCGTTCTTTGCGGTGACGGAGCAAAACGGAGCTCTCAGCGTGCGATCTTGGGGCAACATCGTCGAGGTCGGGCGGGATCCATTCGTCGGTCGCTTCACCCCGGATGGCCGCTACTATCTGACGTCCGACTGGGGTCGGGACTTCACCGCTTCCGACCTTGAGGGGCGGCTTCCGCAGACGCCTTCATCGATCAGCGTCATTCGCATCGCCGATCCGCAAGCCCAGAACGGTGATGCGCGGCACGAAAGGATCAGCGGTGCCGAGACCGATGTTTCTGCGGAGGGCATTGCGATCAGCCCCGATGGACGCCTGGTTGCCACGGTCAACATGCGTGGCACGCCCTTCCTTCAGGAATCGCCGCGTTTCCAACGCGAGGCAAGTGTTACCCTGCTCACCTTCGAGCCGGAGACGGGCTCCATCGCCAAGGTCGCCGACTATCCGGTCAACGGCGTTCTGCCGGAGGGCGGCAGCTTCGACCTGACCGGCGACCATTTCCTCGCTACTGTTTTCGAGGGCCATGCTGGCGCGGATGCTGACAGCGGTGCGGGTCTCGAAGTTTTTCGCGTGGTACGCGGCGAACGCCCCGCGCTCGAAAGGCTCGGCCGCGTTCCTGTTCCCCATGGCGCCCATCACGTCGTCGTCGGACAGTGACATTTCGATCTGGGGTCGGTCTTGCTGGCCACCCCCAAAACCCGCTCGTCTGGACCGACATACGGGGAAATGCGGAGATACGGACAGCCGGACCGCACCCGTTCAGCGCCTTGCAGGGCCTCGTTCATTCGAGGCGGCTGGCTCGGGTCACGGCTTTCTCGACTAGCCCCCTGTCGCCGCTCTCGTGGGTCCAGGTCATCACCAGCCGTGTGATCCGCCAGCTGCCGTCGCGCTTTACCAGATCGTAGTGATAGCGCCCCATCAGGATCCACATTTCCCCGCCCAGCCGGTGAGCGGCTTGGAAGTCCGCTTCGGCGACAGCCGCATCGGCTGCGGTGGTCGATATGGCGTGATTGGTAACGAGGTGCTGCGTGGTGTCGAAACCGGGGAGAAGGCCCGACCACTGTTCGACGACATCCTCGGCAGATAACGTGGACGGCGCGCCGCCCCACAGGCTGGTGTAGTCCAGCGTGACCGTATCGGCGAACGCGGCGCGCACGCGGTCCCATTGATGCCGATCGGCGCCAGCCGCTATGTCAGTGATGACATCAATGATCGCGGCGCGGTCCTCAAGAGTCGGTGTCTGGGCCATAGCGATCGATGTACAGGTCGTTGCGGCGATAGCCGCGGCAAGTGCGATTGCCTTCATCTGTTCTCTCCTGCGGCGCGAGAGTAGGCCGCCGCTTCAGCGACCGGCCCTGATGCCGGAAAAATGCCTGGATGCGGCATCGGCGGCGATCTCAACCACGTCGGGCCGGTCGTAGAACTCGAATTGCGTGATGTCATCGAGCCAGAGTTCGTCCGCCATGCCCTCGACGTTTTCGAGGAACTGCCGTGCGCCCTGCGGGACCGCGGCAGCGTTCGAGTGGACGAGCAGCAGCGGCTTGTCGAGCCCGATTGCGAGAGCGACCGAATCGTAGATCAGCCACGGTTCCCAGGAGGCGAGATTGAAGCGGTTGTCGTATTCCGGAACGAGGCCTCGGTTCTCCTCGGTGTAGTACGGGACCTGGTACATGAGGGCGTCGCGATCCGTCGCGCTCGCGGCCGTGATGACCTGCGGCTGACCGGCCTGTTCCGACAATTCGGCCTGTCGCGACGTCGCAATCAGGGCGGCCACGCCCGCGCCGCCGCCATAGACCTCTTCAACGATAGCCGCATTGTGCAGCCAGGGGGCAACGAGAACGATGCCGTCGAATGCCGTATTGCCGGTGGCAGCAGCCGTCATGTAGCCGGCGGAGGCGCAGATGCTGAGACCGAAGACTGCCGAACCGTCGACCTCGGGCAATGTGGTCATGAAACTCGCGGCAGCGACGATGTCGGACGTCTTCGCAGCCGGATCTTCCTTGAAACGGATATGTCCGCCCGAGCTTCCCCAGCCCCGGAAGTCGAATGCCAGCGCCGTGAAGCCCCGACTGGCCATTTCGCGGGCGTAGAGGCCAGACATCTGTTCCTTGACAGACGTCCAGGCGCCAGTGACGACGACGCCGGGGTGGCTTTCGCCGGGCTCGTGATCGGTTGGCAGATAGAGCGTGCCGACAAGCGTGGCCCCGGCGTTTTCGAACGAGATCTGTCGGGTCTGAATGTCCGCGGCAAAGGCCACCGAACTCATCAATGCTGCCAGTCCCAAGGAAGGTGCAAGAACTCTCATTCATTCTCTCCGTGCAAAAAGCAGGTTGCTGTTGGCCAGGAGAGAGTTGCATCGCGCGCCGGGCCGCGCCGGAGCAAATCTTGGCAATCGATGAGTGAATCTTGCCGTTTTGGAGTTCGGAAGCGTGTACGAGGCTAATGCGCGCGCCGGAAAGCGCCTGGCGCCAAACCGGTGTGCCGTCGGAAGTGGCGTCCGAACCGCGATGGATCCTCATAGCCGACGCTGAATGCCACGCCGGCAACCGACGTGTTCGTCGTGCGCAGAAGTAGCTTCGCACGTTCCATGCGCTGCTCGATGACGTATTGCAGAGGCGACTTGCCCAATGCCTTTCCGAATGCACGAACGAAATGATACCGGCTCATGGCCGCTTCGGACGCCATCGCGTGGAGGGACAACTCTCCCATGAGGTTGTCATGGATGTAGGCAATGGCCTTCCGTAGACGCCTGTCGTCGATCGAAATAGCTGGGACATGTCGCGGCGACAACACGTGGGTCAGATGAGCTGCCGCCGAAATGCTCATGGTCTGCCGATAGAGCGAGTCCGACGTCTCGGTCGTGGCGACAGCGTTCTTCACCATCTGGACGAGCAGCGGATCGAGCCCCCCGACGAGAGGCGTGAAGTCGGGCTGGTCCCATCCTGTCTCGCGCAGCAGGTCGTCCGGGAACTCCAACGTGAGATAGGATAGGGTCTCATCGAACTCGCATATACCGCTCGCCCGCGCCGGCAGAATCCATCCCTCGCCTGCACGGAGCGGTATGCATGACGTAATGTCGGTGCCTACAGCAAGGCGATGATGGTTCTGGTCGACAAGAAAGATGCCGACCGTCAGGTTGTGAAGCTGGAATGGCCCGCCGCCGGCCGGCAATTCCCGACTTTTCGCATGTATCTGAAGCGAGCCTCTAGCCATCGATATCTCCTAGCAAGACAAGAGCATCGTCATGGGCGTGGGAACGCACAGGAAGCCACCGCCGACATTGGCAAAGACGTCCGCGAACGCACCAAGACACACGGAGGAAAGATCCTCTTTTGACGGAATCCAAGATGGGTCGAATACCTCACTAACAGAATTGCAGGACAGCAGCAGGCAGACGCCACGGCTGAGTAACGGCGGTCGATTTAGGTTTTGAGGCGCGGCGCATAGCAGCGGCGTACAAAAAGGCTTAAAACCATATCGCGGTATTCGCGATGGCGACTCTTCCCAAATCACACCACTACCAGTGCTGCTGAACGAAGTTCATGACATTTTTTGGGAAAAGCGTTCTTATCACAGGCGGCACGCGCGGCACTGGACTCGGTGGTGGACGTCGCATGTCGCAGGGCGGAATTGTTATTCGTGCGCAGACCATGACATGAAAGGATCCTTCTATCTGCGGGTGACGAAACGAGCCGTGCTCGATTTGATGCTGTGGGCGCCACGGCATTTGGGTATGCCGGCGCCGGGAAAATCGTAACGGTCCCAAGCTATTGCACTGTCCCAGACGAAATTCTCGACGACCCCGAACTGCTTCGCGACTGGGCTTCTGCAGCGGTTCGGGCAGCCCAAGGCGCCCGGCGAAAGGGAGCCGCCCGTGCGAGGAAGGCGCGGCCGTCACAGAGCCTCAGATAGGGTGAGCCGAAAATTTCGCCGATAATCTCGATCCACCACAGCTAGGAGTCGGGTCCGGGTGCGTCGTGGTGTCGACCATATAGAGCGAGTTCCAATAAACATTGCTGCGGTGACGAGGTTCAAGCCCGACGCCCGGCATTGCTGGGCCTCGTGGCTGCGGTCGATGACGCGCCCCTGTCGGAACGTATGGATGGCCTGCGCCAGGGCATGGCGCTGCTCGCCTTTGTTGAGGCCGGCGTGGCATCGGCGGCGCGGGTCGAATTCCAAACGCTTTTTTGGGCCGCGACTCCGAGGTTCACGAACTGATCATGGTGCACCGCTTAGAGCCACCATTCCTTTGCCCGGGAGCGCGCCTGTAGCGTGACCAATTATTAAGGTTGCGCGGCGTGTTAGGGCAGCCACACGCATGTGGCGCGCTGATGGTGGATCGGGCGGCTCATATGTGTAAGCATATGATTTATGACTCGATATATGTTAAAACATATAGATTCAAAACATTCGACCTTGAATATAAATATACGCGAGCATATAAATAAGATCCAATTATATACGGCAGCATATCATGAGAGCTGATGAAGAGACGATAAAGGCGATAAAGCGTGTGAGAACGGAAAAGGGCCTCAGTCAATCTGAGCTTGGCCATCGTGTTGGCGTCCCCCAAAGCCACATCTCAAAAATCGAAAAGGGCGATGTGGATATCAAGCTATCAAGCCTCGTCCAGATCGCACGCGCTCTCGATTTGGAGGTGAAGCTCGTCCCGAAGAAGGCCCTCCCGGCCGTCGACAGCATCGTTCGGGCATTTCCGCAGGACGAGACAGCTGCGGCGTTAAACGAAATTCGTAAAACTCTTACCCTCCTCGATCGCTTGGGACAGGCTCCAAAGCTCCCCGACAAACTTCATGACCACTTAAAGACCATAAACCAGCACCTCCAGGGCTTGAGGACATTGCACTTCGGAACCGACGCGTTTTTACGACTGCAACAGACGTTGGAGCAGATCAGGAAAATCACCGCTCCCCTTGATCCATCAAATATCACTTGGGACGCGGCCTTGGCAAAAGACCCGACAGCCCCTCAAGTCGAGAAGCTCGCCCGTTCCGCCGGCGATCTCAAAAGCCTCCATAGCGACTTGGCCCAACGCGCAGCCCAGAGGGACCCACTGGATCTTCCCGCGTACTCTTTGGATCATGACGATGAGTGAAACGACGGCACTCAGCATCCTTTTGCATGGCAAAAGGATTGGGACGCTCAGCCTACTCCCAGGTGATCGTTCGATTTTCTCATTCGAAACGGACTATATCGAAGCGACGGATCGAGACACGCTCAGCCTTTCGTTCAAGAATGCGGTCGGCGGACTGCGCACCAATTTTCCGGCAACCGGCCCCAATCTGCTCCCGTTCTTTTCCAATCTTCTGCCCGAGGGAACGCTACGGGACTACCTAGCCCGTCAGGCGGGCGTGAAACCGATGCGCGAGGCCTATCTGCTTTGGGCGCTAGGTCAGGATTTGCCTGGCGCCATCACCGCCGTGCCGGTCGACGGCGATGCCCTGCCGGATGAAGCGGAAAATTCAGCGCGGGAAAAAGCCGTAGGTCAACAGCAAGCTCTGAGGTTCTCTCTGGCCGGAGTGCAGCTCAAGTTTTCGGCCCTTCGCAACAAGGGCAAGAATGGCGGTCTGGCCATACCCGCGAAAGGTATTGGGGGTTCGTGGATCGTGAAGCTTCCAGCCGACCGGTTCGAAGGGGTGCCGGAAAACGAATTCTCGTTCATGACAATCGCGCGGACGATCGGAATTGATGTCCCAAACATCACCCTTGTCGATCTCGACGCGATCGAGGGCCTTCCTCACGGTTTGGGTCGCCTGCGTGGCGAGAAGGCATTCGCGATTGAGAGGTTCGACCGCAGCGAAGCCGGGGCGATCCACGTCGAAGATTTCGCGCAAGTGTTCGGGCGCTATCCACACCAGAAATACGATGATGCCAGTTATCGCAATATAGCGAACGTGCTCGGTATTGAGACCAGTCAGGACGACATCGCGGAGTTTATCCGGCGGCTAGTTTTTTCAACACTCATCGGCAACGATGACATGCACCTGAAGAACTGGTCATTGATCTATTATGACCGGAAAACGCCGAAGATCGCTCCGGCCTACGACCTGCTTTCTACAATTCCTTATCTACCAAGCACGACGGCCGCCCTGAAATATGCCCGCACCAACGTAATGGCTGAACTGACGCTCGAAGAGTTTTCTTATCTGGCAGCTAAAGCCAGACTTCCCGAAAAGCTGGTGCTGGATACGGCGAAGCAGACGGTCGCGTCGTTCCGTGATGTCTGGCACAAGGAAAAAAGCAACTTGGTGCTGAGCAAAGAGGTCGTGGCAACGGTGGACACCCATTTGAGCACGCTTCCCCTTCTAAAGGAATGTTGAAGCGGCACCTCATCGGGATCCAAAAGGCGCGGATCGTTACGTTTGTAGTCCGCAGAGTGCTTCCGCTTGAACTTGCGGGCAAAACGGCGATTTCGGGCCGGATAAGCCTGGATCAACATTACGAATTCGTCGAGACGGGACGCATGCTTGAAGTGACCGCCGTGAGTGTGCCTGATATTTTTTTGTTCAACCGTACCGGAATCGCGAAAACAGCCTTCCCCCTTTACCCGTCCCTTCGGTAGCTTCTTCCAATAGTCTTTGCAGACTTCCCAGCGTCCAGCGAGCCATCTGGGCGCGGCTCTCGCCCTGCCTCATTTGGCAGGGCTTTTTCTTCAAGGATTCCAAATGCTCAGCCATTAATCCGAAGGGACTATGTTGCCACCCTTATCCTTTGTGCACCATCGCCGGGTATGCCAGTTTCGGCTCATCAACCTGCCCCCTGCATGGAGATCAACCAGAGTGTCGGCAATTGAGCCTCTGCACTGACAGAGGCTCGTTTCTTAAGGGAAAGCGGACCGGCACTTCCCATTGATGCGATAACTGCGGTCGCTAATGACAGCCGAGCGAGAGCGCGACCATCGAGCGCGTTCGGCACCCAACAATCACTCCTATGGTCCCTTTTAGTGGTTTGAATAAATAAAGCTTCGCGGTTTTATACCCATTCTCGGGATCGAAAAGAAACTGATCCCGATGCGCGGTGGCACCGATGGCGCGGTGCTTTCGGCCCGCGGTATTCCGATGCCGAACCTCTTTACCGGCGCCTACAATTTTCATTCGCGTTATGAGTTTCTGCCAGTACTGGCATTCGAAAGGTCACTGGAAGTGGCGATGGGGATTTGTCGGTTGGCGGCGACTGAACGCAGAATGCCCCGCTGGTAGCACTACAGGCGCTGCCCACCGTTGTTGCCCGCCGCGCCTCAGCAGCGCCGCCATTCTTCGCACAAAAGCGATCTGTACCAAGACTAGGCGGTGCGCCCACATAAGCACGCGAAGAATTTCGTCGGATAGCTGGAATGGAGATCCCAAGCGTCGTGCACACGCGCAATAAGCTAGGCGGACTCCTCTTGTGTTTCAAGAAGACGCTTCTGCGCGATGACTGGCAGCCTGCAACGCCATGCGCGGACCGGATATCGACTGGCCGCGATCCGGATCCGGTGCGGTTCCCGCGCGGAAAACGCGCAGTCGACCCGTCTATTTTACTTCAAACCGCTCAAGCATCTTTCGAAGCTGGATGTTCTCTTGCTGAAGCCGATGTGCCAGCAGTCCCTTCAGCCGCCGGTTCTCTTCCTCGAGAGCGACAAGGTCGTTGGCAAAGGCTCCGGCTTCGGTAGCAGCAATTGTCGCCGCGCGACCATCTCGAATGATGTTGCGCTTGCTGCGACGGCGCTTCGGCGGTGTCGGCGGCGCTATCTTCGGGCTGTCCGTTTCCAGCGGCGAAATGGCAGCTTCCTCGACCCCGGCGGAAACTTCTGTAAGGGCCACGAGATCCGCGATTTGTGTGGTGTCGCTCGTGCTGGTGCTTTCGTTCGCGCGTATCTCTACACTTTGCGTCGGAGAAAGCTCGTTCGGTCCCTCAGCCGGGTCGAACAGATGTGGAGCCTCGGCCTCAGCCTTGCGCACGAGTTCCTTAAGATCCGTATCGCCCCAGATGGATGTTGGCCTGATCGTCGAACGCCGGCGTGCCGACTTAACTTCGACGATGAACTTTCGCTGCTGTGGTCTCATAGATATCCAATAGTCAAGAGCGCGAAACTGCTCACGATGCGTCATACCGCTCTAGCATTTGCTTGAGCTGCGCGTTCTGCAAAAGCAACTTTTCCGCCAGTTGGCGTCTCAATTGCCTGATTTCGGCATCCAGTCCAGCAAGCTCGTCGAAGAAGGTCATCGGCGGCTGCGCAACACTGGAGCGTCCGCCTCCATATTCGACAGCATCGGTCACCGCAACATTCTTGACTTTCGATTTTGCGCCGCGCCTACGCCTTTTCACCGGCAAAGGTTGGGCTGGATATGCTCGTTCCGGAAGCACCGCGTGATCGTCGGTAGTTGACCGATCGACCGTCGCAACGGCCGCGCTTTCACCGCCGGCAACCTCGGCAATAGCGGTAGGCGTGGCTGCGGTATCGAGGTTGCTAACCGCATCGTTCGAGGCTGCAACTATTGGCTCTGCAACGTCGCTGGTCCGAACGGACAGTGCTGATATATGAGCTGGGGGCGCGTTCGGCTTCGCGGTCTCGCTTTCTCGCGAGCTGTCTGGCTCCTTGACCGTTCGCCCGAGAGACGCCAGTTGCACCAAATATTTCCACGGTGATTTCATAGTGCGCCGTCACCCCGAGCCCGCACCTGCATCCGTTGCAGCAGCCTATAGGCAAGTCGAGCAAGAATGCGATGACGAGGGCCGATCGCGCAAGCCGATCAGCCCTTCACTGAATGATCAAGCAAGACCAAGCCGCTTGCGCAGATCAGCGTTCTCTGCCCGCAGCTTTTCAGCCAGAGCCTTGCGAAGCCGCGCATTCTCTTCTTCGAGCTGAAGAAGATCCGCGATGTCGTCGAGGATCGGAGCTGAAGCGGGCGTCTCTATCGTCTGTTTTGCCACACGGGTTTTTCGGGTGCCCTTGGCGACATTCTTTGCCTTGCCCTTCGAACCGGTCTGCGTCTTTGCCGAGACCATCGCATCTGCCGGCTTGTCTGCACGCTTCCTGCGTCCCCTCACGGGCTGTGCGGCAACTGCCTCCGGTGTTTCAGCCGTTGCTGCCGAGACTATATTCTTCGGCCGCGGCCCCCGCCGCTTCTTCGGCGGCTCTATCTCTGCCGGCGGAGTCGCTTCCAGAGCGTCTGTATTGTCATTCGTATTGTTCTCGTCTGCCATGAGTTGTTTTCCTCTCCAACTGTGGGCCTTTTTCCAATGGGCGGAGAACAGAGTCAATAATCGTGCGTGACACCCGCATCGAGACATCGACGATCCAGGCCGATGTTGTGTGAGGCTGTCTCATGAGCGACGCTGAATTCTTGGCTCGTCTCCGGCATCAGAACCGCGCATGGCTTGTCGGGCGCGCGCGTTGTGGCACAAAGTAGTGGCGTCGAAGGAAGTCATACCTGGGCCGAAAGCGGGCTAACAAATGCCGCTCTTGAAGCGATAGCAAACGCCTCGAAAGGGATCCACCTTCCCCTCACCTGAAATCCCGCGTTTTCACCTTGATCGCATCGAGATGCAAATAGGGATCAACGATGTCACGTGGCCGCGGCCTTTTCGGCAGCCCGCGCGGATCGGGTGCCTGCGCGCCATGGTGGAACTCGTCGCCGCGCCCGTGTGGCAGCGGGAAACTGTCATCGCGGTCACTGACGCTGGCAAGCTCGCCTGACAGATCGGTCAGCCGATGGGCAACCAGGTGGACCACCTCGCCTTCCCGCTGGATCCGGCCATAGATGCCGAGCATGCCGGCACCCAAGACGACGCGGCGGTACTTCTCGACGGTCTTTGCCCAGACGACGAGATTGGCGATGCCGGTTTCGTCCTCGATGGTGACGAACATGACGCCCTTGGCGGAACCTGGTCGCTGACGAACGAGCACGAGGCCGACCGCCTCCAGCCATCTGCCATCGCGCGCCTGCATCGCATCCCGGCAGGTGACGATGCGGCGCTTCGTCAGATCCGCACGCAGGAACGAGAGCGGATGGCTGCGCAGCGTCAATCCAACATGTCCGTAGTCCTCGACGACCTCACCGCCCGATGTCATGGGCCTCAGCGCCACCGACGGCTCGTCGAGCTCGGCCATCGTCCGGTTCTCGCGCTCCGACGCGGCCGCAAACAGAGGTAGAGGTTCGTCGCGCAGCGCCTTGATCTCCCAAAGCGCTTCGCGCCGCGCAAGACGCAGCGAAGCCCTGAAGGCATCGGCTTCGGCAAGTTCGACCAGCGAGGCGGCTGGGACGCCGGCCCGGCGCCAGAGATCGTTGACGGTCGCGAAGGCGCGCTCCGCACGCACCGCAATGATCCCGGCCGCGTCAGCATTCGCAAGTCCTTTGACCATACGAAGACCGAGGCGAACGGCAAACCGGCGCTCGTCATCGGTCGGCTCGAGCGTGCAGTCCCAGCGACTGGTATTGACGCAGACCGGCCGGACCTCGACTCCGTGCTCGCGCGCGTCGCGGACGATCTGGGCCGGGGCGTAAAAACCCATCGGCTGAGCGTTGAGAAGGGCCGCGCAAAAGACATCCGGATGCCAGCACTTCAGCCAGGACGAGGCATAGGCGATCAACGCAAAGGAAGCAGCGTGGCTTTCGGGAAAGCCATAGCTGCCGAAGCCTTCCAGCTGCCGGAAGGTCTTTTCGGCAAATTCCGGCTCGTAGCCGTTCGCGACCATGCCGGCGATCAGCTTCTTGCCGAACTTCGAAACGCCGCCGGTATGCTTGAAGGTCGCCATGGCACGCCGAAGCTGATCGGCCTCGCCCGGCGTGAAGCCGGCACATTCGATCGCGACCCGCATCGCCTGTTCCTGGAAGAGTGGCACGCCGAGGGTCTTGCCGAGCACCTGCTCCAGTTCTGGCTTCGGATAGACCACCGCCTCCTTTCCCTCACGGCGGCGCAGATACGGATGGACCATGTCGCCCTGGATCGGGCCGGGACGCACGATCGCCACTTCGATCACGAGGTCGTAGAAGGTGCGCGGCTTGATCCTGGGCAGCATCGACATTTGCGCGCGGCTTTCGATCTGGAAGGTACCGAGCGTGTCGGCCCGCCGGATCATCGCATAGGTGCGCGGATCTTCCGCTGGAATGCTGGCGAGGTCGATATTGATCCCCTTATGCTCGGAAAGCAGATTGAAGCCGCGCTTCATGCAGGAGAGCATGCCGAGCGCCAGGCAATCGACCTTCATGAACTTCAGGATGTCGATGTCGTCCTTATCCCATTCGATGACCTGACGGTCGGCCATTGCTGCAGGCTCGATCGGCACGAGTTCGTCGAGACGATCATTCGTCAGGACGAAACCGCCCGGATGCTGCGACAGGTGGCGCGGCGCGCCCATCAATTGGCGGGCAAGCTCCAGCGTCAGGCGCAGCCGCCTATCACCAAGGTTGAGGTTCAGTTCCTCGGCATGTTTCTCGTCGACATCCTCGCCCCATCCCCAGATCTGGGATGAGAGCATCTTCGTCATGTCCTCCGGCAGGCCAAGCGCCTTGCCGACGTCGCGAATGGCACCTTTCGAACGGTAGCGGATGACGGTCGAACAAAGTGCTGCGTGATCGCGGCCATAGGTGTCGAACACCCATTGCATGACGATCTCGCGGCGCTCGTGTTCGAAGTCGACATCGATGTCGGGCGGTTCGCGCCGCTCCTCAGAGACGAACCGTTCGAAAAGGAGATCGTTCGTGTCCGGGTCGATCGAGGTGATGCCGAGCACATAGCAGACCGACGAATTGGCGGCCGACCCCCTGCCCTGGCAGAGAATGTCCCTCGAGCGCGCGAAGCGAACGATCGCATTCACAGTCAGGAAGTAGGGCGCGTATTGAAGCTTCTCGATCAGCCTCAGTTCGTGTTGGAGGTTCCGCCTGACCTTGTCTGGCAACCCCTCGGGATAGCGCCAGGCAGCGCCCTCCCAGGTCAGTTGCTCCAGTGTCTGCTGTGCCGTCAGTTCCGGATTGGAGCGTTCCTCCGGGTACTGATAGGCAAGCTCATCCAGCGAGAAGCGGCATCGCTCCATGATCTCGATCGTGCGGCCGAGTGCTTCCGGGTAGCGCGAAAAAAGCCGCACCATTTCCTCCGGCGGCTTCAGATGGCGATCGGCGTGGCGCTCGCGCCTAAACCCGGCTTCGTCGATGGTGATGTTGTAACGGATGCAGGTGACAACGTCCTGGAGAATACGTCGCTCCGGCACATGAAACAGAACATCGTTGGTGACGACTGTCGTGACCCCCAGGGCAGCCGCCATGTTTGCGAGCGGATGGAGCCGCAACTGATCATTCGGCCGGCGCCTCAGCGTCATCGCCAGATAGCTGCGGTCGCCAAAGGCTTCCCGTAGACGTCGAAGCTGATGCGCCAACCTGTCATCGGCCTCACCCGGAATGAGAACGGCGATCAGGCCCTCACCATGGGCAATGAGATCGGTCCAGCCGAGCCGGCATTTCGCCTTGCCGGCGCGCCTCTTTCCGAGCGACAGCAATCGGCAAAGGCGAGCATAGGCCGGCCGATCCGTCGGATAGACCAGCACCGAGAGATCGTCATCGAGATCCAGCCTGCAGCCGACGATCAGCCGCACGCCGGTATCTTTTGCAGCCTGATGTGCCCTGACGATGCCGGCCAAACTGTTGCGGTCGACGATCGCCAGTGCTTCGATGCCGATTTCTGCGGCGCGATGAAACAGTTCCTCGCAGGAGGAGGCTCCGCGCAGAAATGAGAAGTGCGAGGTCACCTGCAGTTCGGCATAGCGCGGCGTCGTCATCCGAATATCCCGTGCAGGAACCAGCGGTGGCTGCCGGTCTCGCCATGTTCGCCGTCGCCGGACCGGAAGATCCAGTAGCGCGCGCCGGCGTCATCCTCGACCTGGAAATAGTCTCGGACTGCCACGAGCTCGGCATCGCGCTTCCACCATTCGCCAAAGACCCGCTCCGGCCCATCGGCGCGCCGCACGCGCCGCCGGACGCCGCGCCAGGTGAAGCTGACCGGTGGATGGTCGGGTAGGAGCGCCATGGTTTCGATCGGCTCCGGGTGGAGAAGAAGGCGCGTCGGCCGCGGCCAGTGACCGGGCCAGGTCTCGCCTCCATCGGGTGTCAATGGGGCAATGCGGGCAATCGAACGCTCAGGCACATCGCTTGCGACCGGCGCGAAGCGGAAGAGCCGGCGCTGGCCGATCCGGTTGCCGAGAATGTCGATCAGACCGGAGACATCGGCTTCCGGTTCCTCCACCAGCGACGAAATCACCTGGGTGGCGGTGAGCGGCTCGGCGTGGCTTGCTGTCAGCGACATGATCTCGATCCCGAACCCCGGATCGATGGTTTCGATGCGATCGGTTAAGAGCCGCGTCAAGCGCTTGATGTCGCGGACCGGGGTCGCGGTTCCAGCCCGGATCGCCTGATAGGAGTTGTCGACGCGGTGAAACAGAAGATCGACACGGCGCGCGCCAAGGCCTTTCTCCTCGAGCAGCCGACAGAGCTTAGCCACGAGCTTGGCCGTGTAGCGCGCGATCGTTTCGGCGGCAGCGATCGGCTCGCCAAACGAGCGGCGAACTTCAATAAGCTCGGGCGTGCGTATCGGGTCGATCGGTTCAGCGATGCGGCCGATTGCCTGATCGAGGCGCCGTCCAAGTTCCGGTCCGAACCGCAACGCAAGCGGTGCGCGCGGCTGACGGGCGAGGTCGCCGATCGTGTTGAAGCCGAGAACGCGAAGACCATGGACAATCGACGGATCGAGCCTGAGTGCCGCGATCGGCAGGTTTGCAATGAGCTCTCCTTGCGCGCCAGGCGCAATGGCAATCGTCGGCTGAGCCAGGAAGCGGGCACCAGCATGAGCAGCACCCCAGGTGTCGGCAATCGCAGCCCGCGCGGCGATGCCTGAGCCATGGAAGCGATTGACCATGCCAGACAGCATCAGTTCCTCGCCGCCGTGCAGGTGATCGGCGCCGGTCGTATCGATCACCAGTCCGTCGGGTGGATCAGCGGCAACGATCGGCGCGTAGCGCTGCAGCGCCCAGAGCGCCAGGCGCTCGAGCGCTTCGGCATCGGCAACGGGATCTGAATCCATAACGACGAGATCGGTCACGAGCGCCTGCGCCTTCGTCGCCGGCATGCCGATCCTCAGTCCCGCGGCAAGCGCCGCAGCGTTTGCCGCCATGACCACCCGTCGGCGCTCGCGGCGGCCAATGAGGACAAGGGGAGCGTCAGCCGGCGGCGCGGTGTCGGCGAGCTTCCTCCTCAGGCGATCCGTGGACCAGGTCGGAAGGAAGAGCGATACGACCCTTGGCATCGGGGGCCTCCACTTCGAAATCTGCGCTTTCACCGGCGCGACAACGGATGAGCTCGACGAGCCAGCGTGCGCGGCCGACACCGGGAACGGGTAACGGCGCAGAGGGCAGGACGGAAACCCGCCAGCGTGTCGTCGACGCGGTCGGCTGCCCGAAATCCGACGCCTCGGCCTGCCTTCGCCAACGGCGGATCGCGATCCCGATCGTGCCCGAGCGTTTAGCCGCAAGCTGCAGTCGGCGCGAGGCCGTCATCGGAAGGCGCGCCAGTTCGCCAACGACGACGCCAAGCCCGCCGTGACGCAAACCTTCCTCCATGCAGGCGAGAAGCGCCTTTTCGTCTCCGGCTTCCACATAGATGACGCGGCCCGGTGACAGGCCCGCTTGAGCCAGTGCCGGCGCAAAGAGATCCGGCCGCGTCACGCACCAGAGCACCTTGCCCTTCGAGCGTGCAGCGATGCCCGCGCAAAAGAGTGCGGCAGCGGCACCGTCGATGGCACCGTTGCCGCCGCCGGCGACCTCATGAAGCGCGCCCAATGCGAGCCCTCCTCCGGGCAAGCGCCTGTCGATTTCGGTAACGCCAAATGGCAGGACCTGTCGCCCGCGGCCGCTTGTGCCTTCGAGGCGCTGAATGCGCTCGCGAAGTTTGGAGACGACCGCATTGTCGACCGGACGGGGCATTTTGGAAGGAACAACTCCCTGGGCTATGCGTTAATGCTTCCTGTTGATGCGTTCTCTATTTGTTCCTTTTCGCATTGCGAGTCAACCGACCTCCAGGGCAAGAAGTTCTCAAGGATGCAACTCAACGGACGGGCGAGCCCGAAGTCGAACGAAGGCGACAGCTGCCGGCTTTCGTAGGTATGAAGTGCTAAGGCTTTCGAAGCCGGTGAGACCGGCCGAACTGCGATCCGTGATCCTGGCCAAAGTACTGGAATCCCGGGGGGATAGCCGGACGCCCGCCCGCCAACGTCCATTAGGCGTCGAGGCAGAACGGACCGCCACCCCGTTCCGTTCGATACATTATGAAATTTTGAGCACAGAACCAGAACGAGCGCCTCCAGCGTCCGATATAGACGAGCGCAGGTCCCTCGGTACGTTGGGAAGGACCGACGTATCGCAGGCAGGAACAGTGCTGATCTGGCAATGCGTGGGTACATACCGAAAACCAATTCTAACCTCGCGTGTACCTATGCACAGCAGGAGAGATGAAATGCGCGGCGCTGATATGGTAGAGATATTGATCGGCTACGGCGTCGAGACGATCTTCGGCGTGCCAGCCGATACCAATGTTCCACTCTACGAAGCTTTGCAGGGACGCGAGGACAAGATCCGCCATGCCCCGAGACGAACGGTCCGCGGGCTTCATGGCAGACGCCTATGCCCGGTTCACCAACAGGCCCGGAGTGTTTGAATGCCCATCGGGGGCAGGTGCAATGTACTCGCTGCCGCCAGTCGCCGAATCGAATGGTTCCTCCGTGCCCGATCTGCCACGCGATTGTGAGACAGCACGCACGATCGCAAGGCAGCTAATCAGTAGCTACCAGAAGGGCATTCGCGACAGCGGCGCCCTGAAGTACATAATCGGCTTCGACAAAAGATCGGTGTCAGGCACAGACGCAGATACACCGGAGCAGGGCAGCGAGGAGTCAGCGCAGGAAATTGCCGATGGAATGAACAGCCCGATCAGCCCCGACGACCTTGATATGCTCAGCGCACTATCGACCGTATGTGCATCTGTTGCAGCATTCCGCGTCATGGAAAGCGGGCCGATCGCCTGGCTCGGCATCTGACGGATCGGTTCCGCAAAGGAATGTCCGATGAAGGGCGCGCTGTTCGAAACCGCCATGTGGCTGGGGTTGCACTCTTTAGATCAACACCGCTCGGACGCCTCAATGCGGAGCCGGCCAAGGCATGCCGGGGGCTGCAATCGCTCCCCACGCGATGACGTGGCTCGTAGCGCATTTCTCTTGGGTAAGGATCGGCCCCGCCCAGACCGGGGCCGTTGAGGTGACCGCAGTTGAGGTAAACGGTCGAAGAGTTGAACTACGACAATTCTCGCTAGGCGCCATATAGCAGGGATATTGATGGGCAGGGTGGGGCCTAGAAGGCCCTCGATTGCGGGTGAGCGTCGAAGGCGGAATCAAACCTAGGGCGTCAGAAAAGGTTCCTCCGTGGGCCTTCAGTCCCATACGCCGGTCGCAAAGGTCTGACGTTCGTTGTCGCGCGAAAGCGTCGCGTTAATTTCGTCTAAGCCCAGGGCAATTCGGCCCTTAGCTGCCTTGGGCGCAACGGCGTCGGAACATCGCTTTTCAGTCCGCATTGGACGAGTTCTGACGCCGTTGCCTGCAGGAGGATTGAGGATTGTCTAGCTACCAACAACACAACTACAGAGCACCAGAGCGGAAATTTACGACCGGGCTTTCGATCGTTGTGTTGCTTCTTTCGATGTCGGTGATTGCTGCTTACCTAATGATCGGTGGCGCCTTGTCGCACGACACCGACCATCCGGCTACCATCGTCCTTCCGAAGCCTGCCGTGGTCAGCTCGCGATAACAGAAGCAGGGAAACCGTATGCGGGTGGCTCCTCCGTCGATCCCACATTTCAAGAGAGTTACACGAAGCAGGTGGCAGCATAGGGGAGCAGCATGGGATTGATGCACTTAGGTCGGGCTCGCTTGGCGATGGCTCTGCCACGGCATCGCCAGCAACTCCGCGAAACCAGAGACCAGCGCCTCTTTGATCTCTTTGAGTCTTACGCACTGGCCTCCTCGAAGCTGGACAGCCTCCTACGAGAGGTCCCGCGACGGGAGGATCTAGTAGACGAATACCAGCAAATCTGTCTCGACTTGCAGGCCGACGTCGTCAAATTCCTCGCGCAGTCTCGATGAGGTCATGCACCCTTCTGGCCTTGCACCCGCGCCGGGAGGTGATCAGTGAACCGAGAAGCTTGCGAGCCTTAACTCGCGGGATCATCGGCGCGGCTCTGATCTCCCCTTCCCACTGGAGCCCGGATAACGCACTCTTGGCCCCGTCGCCTTTCGGGGCCGTTTTCTTGGGCGACCGAGCATGCTCCAATAGGAACAACTCGGCATAAAACGAGCTGGAATTCCATAGGAGCTCCAGCGATGATTCTGATCCCACGAGAACTTGACTGCCGAGGTGGCGAGGGTTCGGATGCCTCGGATCTGATCGCCTCCATTAAGGACGCGTTGGCGGCGGAAGCACCCTTCGAGACGACTAACCTTTGCATCCGCGTTCTGATGCGCGTCGGCTGCCCACGTTTCACCCAATGATTCCGGAGCGCAAAAAACAGGCAATCGGCAGCATGGGCCTTTGTCCGCGCCAAAGCGCGTTCTCCCGGCCCGAGTCAGATCCAGCCGGCCCTTGAAGCGGTAAAGAAGAAGCAGAGCGATCGTTCCGAGCACTGCAAAATAGCCGTACCGTGTCTCCAACTCCGGCATGTTTTTGAAGTTCATGCCGTAGATTCCCGCAATCGCCGTCGGTAGGGCGAGAACGCGCAGCAAATCGTCATCTCGGCAAATTCGATCGTGAGGATCGGGTACGCTTTTGGGTGCGCAGCGCGACACCATTTCCTCGACAGTCCGCGATGGCTGGCATTCTCGGGCACCCAGATCCTCGCTTCATTGGTCTCAAGCGGCAGAACACGGTGGAGTTCTTTTTCTTGGCATTTATCAGCCGCCGTGATTCAAGGCTTCGAAATAGGGAAGCATTTGATGACGCGTCGTCGCTACGAACTGACTGACCACGAATGGTCGATCATATCGCCGCTGTTGCCCAACAAGCCACGCGGCGTCGCCCGCGTTGATGATCGGCGGGTACTGAATGGCATCCTCTGGCGGTTTCGAACCGGCTCGCCTTGGGCGGAGGTTCCGGAACGCTATGGCCCGCCGACGACCTGTTACAACCGCTTCGTCCGCTGGCGCAAAGCCGGGGTATGGGATCGGCTTCTTGAAGCGGTGTCCAAGGCCTACGATGGCGACATCGTCATGATCGACTCGACCTGTGTCCGCGTTCACCAGCACGCGGCCACGGGAAAAAAGGGATGGAGACGATGGTGACATGGGACGTTCCCGCGGCGGGCTTACGAGCAAAATCCACGCGCTCGTCGATGCCGAAGGTCGCCCGGTCAATCTGCGTCTGATTGGTGGACAGATCGCCGATGGTGCCGAAGCCGACGCGCTGACGGATGAGCTTGGCGAGGGGGACATCCTGCTGGCCGACAAGGGTTATGACACGAATGCCATTCGGGCCAAGGCCGCCGAGCGAAAGGCCCGGGCCAACATCCCGCCGAAGAGTAATCGCAAGGGCTCTTTCGTGTTTTCGCGCTGGGCTGTCTATCGGCAACGCAATCTCGTGGAACGGTTCTTCAACAGGATCAAGCAGTTCCGGGGCATCGCAACCCGATATGGCAAGCGCCCGGAAAACTACCTCGCCGCCGTAAAGCTCGTCGCAACAAGAATATGGTGCCAAAGTTTATGAGTCGACACCGTAGATCCCGTCGACGTTGGGGTGGTAGCCGATTAGAACAGCTCACCCGACTAACCCAGCAAGGTTCGCCGAGGAATTCAACGGGCGACGCCGCGGGGATGATCAGGACGCTCAAGATGGATCTGCAGACAATGAGTAGGTCCTGACCTCACTCATTGAACGTGCTTTCAAGGTAAAAAAAAGCGCGGCTGGCGGTGCAGACGCCCAGGTTCTGATCAAGCAGGGGCAGGGGATCGGGAACCGTGTCGATAATGCCCTGGGCTTCCGGGTGGCCATTTCCGCAACAAGCGGTAGAGGTCTTCGAGATTCATTGCTATCACGCCCTCGTTGCCCAACACGTCTCTACACGGAACAACGTACAGCACTTTGCGCCCCCACAAAGGAGCTTCTGACATTCTCGGCCACGACGCGGCACGCCGGTCAGCGGAGCACAAAACTGCTCCGCTAACGAGATCGCCCAATCGGATTTCGTCTTGCTCTCTCAAACAATCACGCCGCCCCCTTTCGGCCAAAAGAGGGGTGCGGCTTTCCATGTGACAACAGCGTTATCAGAATGATAAACGTCAATTCGGTTGCAATGGGGAAGCGCGGAAGAAGAGATGATGCTCACTGGTCGGAACGGCTTAATGCGCACCATTTCGGATTGCGTGCTCCGCCGAACTTCATCACCCGCCGAAGCTTACGGCTTTGCCGCGACCACTGTTCTGATTGCCTTTGTCCTTCGCTATTTCCTCATGGGTGTTCTGGACGATCGGGCAATCTACATTCTTTTCGTGCCCCCCGTCCTCCTTGCAGCCGCTATCGGGGGTATCGGTCCCGGAATGCTTGCTGTCATCGCTTCTATCGGTTCGGCAGTCTATCTGAGGTCACTTACTCCTGGCGGCGTCCAGATACCTGAATTGGTCGTGTTCACCGCCGTGGGGGTTGCAATTTCCTTCTTGGGAGAATTGCTCCGACGCGCTCAACATGACCTAACAACTGCTGACGAGGCCCTGAGTACAAGAGAGGCGCACCTCCGCTCGATCCTGGACACTGTTCTCGACGCTACCATCGTCAGCGAGCAGGACGGTACAATCGTGTCGTTCAACGCCGCGGCGGTCAGACAGTTTGGCTACGCCGAAGATGAGGTGATCGGCCAGAACCTGCGGATGCTGATGCCGCAACCCTATCGCAAGGAACACGACGGCTATCTCGAGCGGTACCTCTCTACGGGCGAGAAGCGCATTATCGGAACCGACCGTGTGGTCGTCGGTCAACGAAAGGACGGATCGACCTTTCCCATGAAACTTGCCGTTGGGGAGATGCGATCCGGGGGTCGAAGATTTTTCACGGGTTTTGTACGCGACCTGACCGAGCGCGAAGAATCGGCCGCTCGCCTGCAAGAGGTTCAGACCGAACTGGCTCGCCTTGCCCGCCTCAACGAAATGGGCGAAATGGCGTCGACGCTCGCCCACGAATTGAACCAGCCACTCTCCGCTATAGCCAATTATGTCCACGGCTGCGGACGGCTGCTTCAGCAAGCCGAAAGCCCGCGCGACATCCAGATACGCGATGCCCTTATGGAAGCCGGCAAGCAGAGCCTGCGTGCGGGACAGATCATCAAACACTTGCGGGAATTCGTCACCAAGGGCGAGACGGATAAGTCTCCCCACAACCTGCGGCAACTGGTGGAAGAGGCCGGCGCGCTTGCATTGGTCGGGTCGCGCGAGAAAGGGGTGCGTACGGTATTCGACTTCGAATCCGGCGCAGACCAGGTCCTGGTCGACCGAATCCAGATACAGCAAGTGCTGACAAACCTCATGCGCAACGCCGTAGAGGCGATGAAAAATTCGCCCAAGAAGGAACTTTTGGTCACCATTCGACGCTTGGCAACTACCGAGGTGATGATCGCTGTCGAAGACTCCGGCGTCGGCATACCTGAGGAAATTGCCGCCGACCTGTTTAAGCCGTTCACAACGACCAAGGCTGGCGGAATGGGTATTGGGTTGTCGATCTCCAAGCGCATCGTCGAGGCGCACGGCGGCGATCTAACCGTGTCCCCCGGGAGCTTGGGCGGCGCGCGTTTCAGCTTCACCCTGCCGCAATACAACGAGGAAGAAAATGCCGATTGACGACTTCACCGTGCACATTGTCGATGACGAGGAGGCGGTCAGGAAATCACTCGCGTTTATGCTGACGATGCACGGACTGGGGGTCCGCATGCACGAGTCCGCCACCGCGTTCCTTTCCGTTGCTCCAAATCTTAGGCAAGCCGTGCTTATCACCGACATGCGCATGCCCGATCTTAGCGGACTGGACCTCATTCGCCGACTGGCCGCCCTCAAGACAACGATCCCGTCGATCATGATAACTGGGCACGGGGATGTGCCGATGGCCGTGGAAGCGATGAAAGCAGGAGCCGTCGATTTCATTGAAAAGCCCTTTGACGACAACACCATTGTTGAAGCGATCCGACGCGCCTCTGAGCGGCTGAGCGATGCGGCGTCGCCAATCGAGAGTGCTGAAGACATTCGGGCGCGCATCAGCACCCTCAGCGACCGCGAGCGTCAGGTTCTGACCGCGGTCGTCGCCGGACAGCCGAACAAGGCGATTGCGTTTGCTCTCGACATTAGCCCGCGCACCGTTGAAGTTCACCGGGCTAACGTCATGGCGAAGATGCAGGCCCGCAGCCTCCCAGAACTTGTAAGGATGTCACTCGCAGCAGAAGCCGCAGACTAATCGCGGCATCGTCTTGATCTGGAACAAAGCCCGGCCTGCCCGTCTGTGCGAATTTTGAGGAATTATCGCGCCTCAAGCCCACGGAACCGCAGTGTCCAGTCCGCCCCCTGTCGTCACGATTGCGAAAGACGAAGCCTTGCTCCGCTCTTTAGCCTTCGCGATGGAGGCGCATGGATATCAGGTCGAGCAATTCGGGTCATGGACAGCAGCAAAAGAGCGAAGCTCCGTGGCCGAAATCCTGGTCCTTGACGGCTCTCTTCCGATGATGGACATCGAAGCATGTTTGGCGCTGGCGGCCGGCAAAAGAGTCATATTGCTTGCAGATGAAGACATCGACCAGGTGAGACCTCAAAACATTCTCGTCCTTCACAAACCTCTCTCCGGCTCTGATGTCATCGCGGCCCTGACTGCACTACGTAATAACACGTAGTGGAACGACCGAATTTCGCACGCGGCCATGCTTCGTCATGATTTGACCGTCAACAAAGGGTCGGTCCCATGCACGTTTCTACCGCTTCCATCGCCTCCTTCAGCTTGAACCCCGCCGGCCTTGATGGTCGTGCATTCGCTCGGCCTCGCGCGATCTCATTCTACGAGCCAGAAACCGAAATCTACGCCCAGGGCGAACTGGCGGGTGCGCTCTATCGGATCGAATATGGGGCTGTTCGGATCTTCCGCCTCCTCACCGACGGCCGCAGGCAGGTGGTCGCGTTTTACGTTGCCGGAGAGACCTTCGGTTTCGAAGCGCGGACCATGCGCAGCTTTTTTGCTGAAAGCATCGTACCCACGGGTCTGACCACCATCGCCATCGAAGAAAAAGGCCGCGGTTCCTCCGAATTGATGGCGCTGGCGCTGGAGAGCATGGTGCGGGCGCAGGAACATCTTCTGGTCGTCGGAAAGCAAAGCGCGCTTGAAAAAGTGGCCGTTTTCCTCGTCGATCTTTACGAGCGTCAAGGCGAGGACGGCACAATCGACCTTTTAATGACCCGAACAGATATCGGCGACTATCTTGGCATGACGATCGAAACCGTCTCGCGGAGCTTCTCTAAGCTGCGCTGCATGGGGGTAATTCGACTCAGAAGCGCACGCGCGATCGAGGTATTGGACGTGACAAAGCTACGGCTGATGAGCGAATAGGCGGCCCACTGGACGCGCGGCCGCGATACACCCGCTTTTGCGGTGAGCTCCGCGCAGAACTGCTGCGGCTTGTCACATTCACGACACTGGGCATCCGTGCCATGGTCGGCTGGCACCACGCCCACGGTCTCCCAGGGCTTCACCGGTTCCAGCATCTTTTCGATCGCCGGCGCGCCGATCGCCAAGGATGCCGCCACGCTGGAAGCTGGCCTCGACTTCGCCATCGCACCGAGGGCAACGGAGCGTGCAGTCGGATAAAGGTTCGTCCTCGCAGTCCGGCAAGCGGCCGGTCCGGAGGTCGGGGTAGTGGAGGGCAATGTCGGCTCAGAAGCTGCGCAGGGAAGGCCAAGAGGGCGTCGGGCGCCGGTATAGCGCGTGATCGCGCTGGCTCTTTGCGGCGCTCCGCCGTCATTCTCCCACCGTTCGAGATTTGCGGTTTCAACCTGCCGCGGGGTGCGCAACCCATTCCGGCTCTGCAGTTCGGCAAGCAAGGTCTCTGCCGCGGTTACGCCGGCCTTAGACCGCCCGACAAGGAGGCCAGCGGCAAGACGAAGGTGATCCTGATCATCGATCTCAACGCGCTGATGAAACCCGGCGCGTTGCAATACGCCATCCAACATTGCCAGGTCGGAGGGAGCCAAGAAATTCCGGTGTACGGATGACATGAAGCCCCCTCCTGTTGACGGGGAAGTCGTGTTCGCGTTCGGTATCGGCGGCAATCACGGACGACGTGATCTACGGGCCCGCTTGCTTGCGGGCGCCTCTACAACGGCTTCGGAAGCGGCGCGCTCAAGGCGCTGCGCCTTGAGCTTCTCGGTCTTCTTTTCGCGGGCGATATGTGGCGTTGGGGTCTGGCGTCATGGCCTATCTCCTGACGCGGCCGGTGCTTGCCGCACCGAAAGCTCAGCGCGGTCGCGCCGCTTTCTTCGGCGCCGGCAGCAGGCCCTCGCGCTGGAGCTTCTTGCGCTGCAGCTTTGCGTTGACGCCTCACCGCTTCTGCCTTTTCGCGCACACGCTCTTGCGAGGGTTTCTCGTAGCTGCTGCGCGCCTTGAATTCACGAAACAGGCCCTCGCGCTGCATCTTCTTCTTCAGAATCCGCAAAGCCTGGTCGATATTGTTGTCTCTGACAAGTACTTGCAAAAATGTTCTCCTGTCTTGGTCGCGGAAGGCCAGGGCCTGCGTGCTCATCTGCCGCGCTTGGCGCTCAATGGCTTGAGCCACGGCCCGGTGGCGGTCGCTCTTGGGGGCGTCGTCAGTCGCGGTCTCGGCGTGTTCGATGTCGGTCGCCAGTACGCATCGTTCGAACGTCTCGCCCTCCACCTGTACGCGATAGCGGGCCTCGCCACGATCTGCCGGCAACAGGCCGACGATCTGGCCGACGCGGCTGCTCAAGACCGACTGCGTGGCACTCGCCCTCAGTGTGACCTTGTTGCCAATCTCTTAGGCCACAGAGCGCATGGCAATCTCCTGAAAACGAAGGGTCCTAGGACGCAAAAAGGTCGGGTTATTCCCCCGACCTCTTCCCGTCATTCATGTGCCTCCCTGCCAGTACATCCGTGGTCAGAGGAGGGCGAATGACAAACTATTCGGCCCTGAGATTGTCGGCCGAGCTCTTGCCCGATTTGCGATCGGCGACGACGTCGAACGTCACCTTCTGACCGTCGGTGAGCGAGCGCAGGCCGGCGCGTTCAATCGCCGAGATATGGACGAACACGTCGGTGCTGCCGTCATCCGGTTGAATGAACCCGAAGCCCTTGGTGCTGTTAAACCACTTTACTGCGCCTGAAGTCATGATGATTTCCTTTCAATCGCGGAGTTTGACAGAAATATTTCTCTGACGATGATCGATATTTAAAAGGATATCTGGCCGCGCCAAAGCGCCATGTCAAAGTTCACAAGCAATATTCGATGAACCGATATATAGACGGTATTTTTTGAAACTCAACGATAATATTAATTCCAACCTCATGAAGATCCTCTTCAACAGCCTGAAATGGCGGGTTTTTCGTCGATTTATTTTTCTTTTTATTGCAGCTTTCCGGTCTGGCCAGTTTAGTCTAATGTCGAGACGGGCATGCGAGCCGTCTTGGTCGCGCTCTGGCCACACAAAGGGCAGAACTTCCCACCCTTCAACACAACATGTTGCAGAGAGCACGTTCAAACTGCCGATTGACGCCTGGGTGAAGATGCCGATAGAACGATCTATCGAATTTGCTTGCTAGCTTTGGTTATTGCGCGATTGGCGTCGCGCTTTGAACGAACCTTCCTTTCAAAATCGCTATCGGGCCCCTGTTTCGCGCGGGGGTTCTCAGTATTGCTACGGAAGGGCTCGTCATGATCACCGGCACAGTTAAATGCATCCGATAAGGACTTGGCTCCGTCTAATCTGACAAGGGCGGCGCCGACGCGTCTACCCATAGTTCCGCAGGCGATCGCGCTGAGATCAGTGATCTCGTCGAAGGCCAAAAGATGGTTTCGAACTTGAGCGAGATGTCAGCCCAAAATCCCCACATTGCCTGATGCCGTAGCAATGGCCGAAGGTGAGCGTGTCAAACCATCAACTAGGAAGACGCTTTGAAGAAAACTAGACTCAGCCAGCTTTCCGACCGCCGCGCGGAAACAACCGCCGATCGCGAAAAAGCCTGGCTGAAGATCCTATCCGCCTATCGACAGCCGCATATTGGCCGCAGCACATTCGAACTGACGGTGACCCTTGTGCCTTTCATTCTGCTGTGGGCGGGGGCGTGGGCCTCCATGCACTTCGGTTACTGGCTCGGCATGGCCCTAATCGTCCCTGCGGCGGGATTTCTCCTGCGCTTGTTCATGCTGCAACATGACTGCGGCCATGGTTCCTTTTTCGGCCGACGCAGCCTGGATGACTGGACGGGCCGGATGATCGGCGTGCTGACGCTAACACCCTATGACTATTGGCGCCGCGCCCACGCCGAACACCACGCTTCGGCAGGCAACCTCGACGAGCGGGGTGTCGGTGACATTACGACACTCACCGTCGCCGAATACGGAGCTCTCACGCGCAGAGGGCGGCTCGTATACCGCCTTTACCGGCACCCCGTCGTCATGTTCGGCATCGGTCCCGCCTGGCTCTTTCTGTTCAAGCAGAGGCTGCCGTTCGGAATGATGCGCTCCGGCGCCCTGCCATGGGTCTCCACCATGGCAACGAATGTCGCCATTGCCGCACTCACCGGTGTTCTTGTCTGGGCAGTTGGCGCCGTGCCGTTTCTCCTGATCCATCTGCCGATTGTGCTTCTTGCTGGGGCTGCAGGTATTTGGTTGTTCTATGTCCAGCACCAGTTCGAAGACACTCACTGGTCGAGACCTCCCGAATGGACGTTCCAATACGCGGCCATGCATGGCGCCTCGCACTACGATCTGCCGCGGCCCTTGCGCTGGATCACCGGCAATATCGGCGCGCACCATGTCCACCACTTGTCAAGCCGCATTCCCTTCTACAGACTTCCTGAGGTTCTGCGTGATTATCCTGAACTGGGAGAATTGGGCCGCATCACCATCGGGGAGAGCCTGAGCTTGGTGAAACTCGTCCTTTGGGACGAGGCCTCACATCGACTGCTATCATTTCGAGAAGCCGAAGCGCATCAAACTGCAGCACGATCAGCTTTGCCTACGCCTGCGTGATAGCGCTGGTAACATTCTGCACAGCCAAGGAAAGGCAGCACGCGGGCGACCGTCGATGGGTTCAATGCTCGCCTCCAGTGGTCATTCCCCTCTCATCAACAGACAGATTGAAGGTAGACAATGAAAAGCTTGGACGAAAAACTTCTTATTATTCTGAGTGCCTTCCACAGTGTTCGATATGGGGTGTCGCCATCCGTCTCACGCGGGGCTGCTGAAAATCATTCCAAGAAACATGGACTGGCCGGAGACGATTACAGCCAGACCCTTGAAGCCGCCATAGGCGCTGGGCTCATCGGTCTTTCGTCTGACTCATCTCTTTCAATTAGGGCAGCAGGACGAACGAGGTTAGGCAAACGCTAGCCAGAGCGTGCAGTGTGGCGTGCCGGATAAAAGGCCGTGAAATGGCCACCACGGTAGATTCCGAAATGTCCCGCAGGGATCGCAAAGTGCGAACAGATCGCCAAGCTCGATGGCATTCTGTCGTGCGGGGACGCGCGCGTCGATGCCCAACCTTTCGGCCAAACGCTGAAGATGTTGCGACGGTGAGACGCTTTGCTTCATGCCCGCCATCGTGAAGTTCTGTCCGCGGCTGAAATACGAGCCAAATCGAGCCAATCAACTTACCGGCTGTCCTGCCTCGTTGGGCCCAGCATGGACCCGTATCCTTTTGCGCAGCCGCTATTGGCGCAACTTTGAACCGGTCGATCCGGTCCCCGACATTGGTCTGCACGCTCATATTGAAATTGCTGCCAACAAATTTATAGAGGACAATGACGTCCTGGATCTGAGAGGCGACAGCCATTGGACTTTGAAAAAATTGGCCGAGCACGCCTCATGATGCGGCTGCCACGACACCGCAAACAACTTTCAGAACTCCGATTCCTGGCGTTGAGCACTCTGATCGAAGCCTACGGCATAGCTGTAGTCACTCGCGACGAGTTGAGTGAGCATGCAATGTCGGATGAACCGCTAAAAGCCGAATACGCCGACAAATGCCAGGCGATCGAAGACAAGGTCGTGGTGTTGCTTACAAATATCAGCCCTCGTTTCGTCAATTGACTCCAGCTGCGGCATTGGCTGAACTGGGGTAGGACGCCGGCCGTTTTCTACCCTTGCTGCTGCAATCAATCGGCGGTCTTGAACCGGACGGCTGCCGAGACGTTGCAAAAGCGCTCGCGCGTTTTGTTGCACAAGCCCATGACTCCCAATCGGAATGGTCTCAGATGAACGAGGGCCGCAATGTCATCGCGTTTGGTCTTCTGCCTGCTTATGGTCGCCCTATCGGTTATCCTTGTCTGGGTTTTCAGACCGCCTCAGGGCAACGCCGATGCCCGCCCCGCCATGCCGCATCTGACCGATCAAGGACGGGAGGCGAACCGCGCTTGTGCGGTCGGCTAAACCATGGCTCGCGGTCGAATGCCAACAATATCTGGGCGGCCCGATGGAAACATCGACGACTGCGAAGTGTGATCACTCCATACGGCAGCGCCCGTTCTGGAACTGATACGGCCGGTTGCATTCCCAGCCGTTACCGGAACGATCGAGATGTGCGTTTTCAGGAAGCTTGATTTCTGAGCATGCGGATCCCTTTGCTTCAAAGCCGCGGTCACATTTCCACTTCTGCCCGTAGGTAGTGTCCGCGAAGCTTGCGTTTTGGGGAACCTTTACGGCAACACAGGCCTGGTCCTTCACTTCAAAACCGCGGTCGCATAGCCATTCATTGCCGCTGGTTGTCAGATAGGCATGCTCAGGAACGTTCAATGCGACGCATTTGCCACCGACAACCTGGTAACCACGTTCACATTCCCACCCCTCGCTATAGCTTGAATCCGTCAGAAACGCATTATCCGGCACCTCGATAAGGTCGCATCCAGTGTCATTTCGGCGATACCCGCGCATGCATCGCCAACGGTCGCCAGAATACGGATCAAGATAGGCGTTGGCAGGCACCTCAACGGCAAGGCACTGGTCGCCCCTTTGGGCAAAGCCGTAGTGACATTCCCAGCCCTTGCCATAGGACTCGTTTGTCAGGAAGCCATGGTCGGGAGCCGTCACGGCAACACAGGAATCGGCTTCTTTTCTGAAGCCACGATTACACTCCCACCCTGAGCCATGGCGATTTGCTTCGGCATTCGCAGGCACCGGCAGCGTTCCTTGGCCATAAGCGCCGGAGACGAACAGCGTTCCAGATAGAAACACGCTCATTTGAAGAGCCAACGCAACATAGGATAGCTGGCGCATCAATTAATCTCTCCAATTGAGGTTTTAAGTTGTTACGGGAACGGGAAACCATTGCGGCTGCTCCTTCGCAGGAACGCCGCTTCCGTACCATGCACGATGTCGCTCACTTCGCGAGGTGTTGCAGCTCTACAGGCAACCCTTGAATTGCGTAGCGCCCCAAGCGAAAACCCGGTGGCTGCCTGTGCTTCCCGGCTCGCCCGAACCGGCATTCGAGCCGCGCTGCTAGACGCGAGCGCGACTGAACTCCCTCGAGCATCAGCCTAGTTACCAGCAACGAAGCAGTCTCAAAAAGCCCCGGATCTTGGACAAGAAGGTCGGCGCCGTAACCAGCATCGTCCAGGACCCATTGTATCTTTGCTCGTTCGGAAGGAGAAATGTGGCGTGCGGGGAAAGACATGGCGTTCCCTTGCTTGGGGCCAGGGTATCGAGCCCTCAAGCAGTAGCGCCCGTTTCATCTGCTACTGAAGGCTGGACACTGCACCTTTGCCGTTAGAATAGCAACCGTATTCGTTCGTACGGCGAAAGATCCGCCACAACTGCCCTGGCATTGGGGCACTCATGATTTATAGGCCAATCCGTATTCGATCTTTGCCAATAAAAAAGGCCGGGCGAACCCGACCTTTACATAGCGCCTCGATGGCCACTGCAAGTACATCCGTGGCGGTGGCCAGAAGCGAGCTCTTTAGGCGGCTACGAGGTTATCGGCTGCATTCTTGCCGGAACGTGCATCCCGAACGATGTCAAAGCTAACCTTTTGCCCTTCGACAAGCGAACCCAAGCCGGCCCGCTCAACTGCAGACGCGTGAACGAATACGTCCGATCCGCCGTTCTCGAGAGCGATGAAGCCGAAGCCCTTGATGCTATTGAAAAATTTTACAGTTCCAGTGTTCATGACAGTTCCTTTTCAAAATCATGATTGGGTCACCCGGCCAAAGAGATGACAGCCGAGGCAGATAGATCGATTTTGAAAGGAAAGGTCGGCTTGGACGCGAAAGGCGAGAAAACAAAGCTCAACAAGCAAAGATCGATGACGGTGTACCTATAGACACAATGTGTCCTTAACAAGTCCGTGACGACTGTTCATTCCAATGTCGCCGGTTGGCGCGGGCACTCGGGACTTCGGCAACTAAACGTTGGAGGCGAGACACTGTGGAGCATTGGCTATTTCTCTACTGGCTGTAACATCGACGCCCGGTTCTCGATCGTTAGTGCGCTGTTCACGATTGGGCAAAGCCACCTCGAAAAAGTGAAATGCTCAAGTGTTGCGGATAACGTGGCCGGCTCGATAGTCGCGCAAGCCAGGGGAGAATACGCAGACAACGTCCTGACAGTTTCTAGCACGATCACTGAGGACATCATGCGTGACGACATCCGCACCAAGGCCAAGACAACGGAAGTCATCAAATTCGATCTTAGCAAAGGCTGCATTGTGCGCGCCGCCAAGGTTTTATCAGACAAACTTGCACGGCTCAAAATCGCAAGATAACCGCCGACACGCGGAGAAACAACACTACCTGCGTGGCGATGACCCCGAATTTCACGATTGCGCACTGGGCCGCGGCACAACCCGCCCGCGACGTGGAGACGGTCCAGCGCTTCGTCGAAGGCTATCGCATGATCGGATTGCCGGAATGAATGTGTTCGGGCTCGTAGGACCCCAGCAATTTCAGCTCGCACAGCTTTCCGGACTGGGGATCTTCGTCGGACGGAACGATCTGATGAGCGAACTTTTGATCGACGGCCCACGTTGTCCAGCATCGTCATATGCCAAAAGCGGACGTAGGTGCTGGTTGGTCGGTTAATGGAATCCGGCATGTTGTTCGCTCGCCAGTGAAACCGAATTACGAAGACGGGCCGCATTGCCGATGCGACCGCCGCCCTCCGGGAGACCTGTGCATCCGTCGCCTTGAGTGGATACGAACCACGGGCCCACCAGTAGCTTCGGCGGGAATGTCCGAGCGGTCAGTGATTGTGCGGCTTCAGCATCCCTTGCGGAATGTCTTGATTGGCATGTAGCATGCGCCACACATCGACATGATCTGCTGGTCGCGATAGAAAACGAGATCGGGATATCGCTTCACAGAGACACTCCGTAAGTCAGGCAATCACAATTCGTATGCACACCGCAACGATCCGGCCTCCGAATGGCGTGCGATCAATGCGTACGCCGCTTGAAGTGCGTCGATAAATCCGAGGGCGACCTCGGTTCCTGCTTCGCGAGCATAATAGAGCTCAAGCTGTAGGTTGATTTTCAACGGGCATACATCAGCCTATAGACTGGCGCCATGCACCAATTGTCAGTTTAAAGGCTGAACAAACCGAGTGCGGATTGAAATCAGGAGGACTAATTGGGCCCGCTGAAGAGACAATCATCAGCCTTGCCATGGATCGACCACAACGACACCAGTACCATCGAAATCCTTGACATTGCGTGTCACGACAATCATGTCGTGGACCAAAGCTGTCGCGGCAATCAACGCGTCTGCTTCGTTGCGTCGATCGGGAACATGCAGGTGCGCGCAACGTGTCGCAACCGTATCGTCAACCGTTAGGATACGACCTGCGAACTCTGGTCGGACTTGGCCGTCGAGCCAAGAACGCAGCCGAGCGCCCTGTGCCGCATCCCGGCGCTGCACGCCAAGCACTCCTCGTTCCAATTCAAGAATCGTGATGGCTGAGATAAAGAAGCGAGCCGCATCTTCTGCTCCTATCCACGCTACAACATTGGCATCAGCTTTGTCGTCACCGACTTTGCGTAGTTCCGAAATGACATTGGTATCGAGCAGGTACTTCAAGACAAATCCACTTCGCGGAGTCTGATGTCAACGCGATGCGGCTCGAAATCGATGGCCGAGAGACCTGGCATAGCGAGAGCCTCGACAAGACTGCGGTGCTTGCCGCTCAAGCGTTCGAATTCATCATAGGTCATAAGGACATGCGAAGGCTTGCCGCGGTCGGTGATGATAACTGGACCGCTTTTTGCCGCCTTCTTGGCACTGCTGACGTCATGATTCAGTTCTCTGCTGGAAAGGGTCGTGATGCTCACGGGGCACCTCCATGTAGGTAATTACCTACATATAGCATGAGAGAATGAAATAACAAGTCGAGCAACGCTTGGGCGCTCCTTGCCGAACGGAAGAGCCCCCGGCGCAGTCGGCATTCCAGCCGATACATTACGCGATCCTGGCGGCACAGAAAGAGAACGAACACTGTACCTACCCGTCATCCGGTGCTACGGCGTACCCGAGAGCCGTGGGACGCGCTAGTCAGACGAATATGCGGGGCTGGTCGCGTTGTTTGACCACGTTCTTATCGATCAGAGCTCGGTCGCCAGGAAAACATGACGGGACTTCAGAGGACTTCGGCTCTGTCGCTACGCCAATGCGCTTGAGGACTTTTCCGGTCTGGCAAAGGCGCGATTGGAAAGTCAGCGCACACTGTTTCTCTCAACCTCATTCGGCCGGGATGATCTCCTGGCGGCAGATGCGGCGGTACCTTCGTGAAGAGCACCGGTCGCGGGCGCCCGGCTCGCGCAAGATTCGATTGCCAGCACTATTGGTGTTAGAATCTTTTCCGACCGGCGGAGCCGTGTTCGGACATGACCAGAGTAACCGCCCTACCCGATCAGATGGATTTTAACGTGGCCGCCGACGAGACCTTGCTCGAGGCGGCTCTGAGGTCCGGCGTGCCGTTTGCACATGCATGCGGCGGCCGGGCGAAATGCTCGACCTGCCGCGTGTGGATCCTCTTTGGGCTGGAGGCCTGCCCAAATCGGAATGCCGCTGAGGCTTCGATGGCGGACCGGTTGAGGTTGACGAACGAGGTTCGGCTGGCTTGCCAGCTTAAACCGGAAGGCGACCTTCGCGTCCGGCGTCTGGTCTTGGACGAAACCGACATGATGATCACCAGCCAACTTGGCGCCTCTGCCGCGACACGGTCCGGCGAGGCCAAGCACGTTGCGGTGTTCTTCAGCGACATCGCCGATTTCACGGCACTGTCGGAAGCGCTTTCTCCATATGACGTGATGTATCTGCTCAATCGCTATTTCGCGCAGGTCGGCGACATCATCGAGCAGAACGGCGGTTTCATCGACAATTTAATCGGTGACGGGCTAATGGCCGTATTCGGAATGAACGACCAGCCTGATGCTCCGCTGCGCGCCGTCAATGCAGCACTCCAGACGCTTGGCACGGTCGATCGTCTTAAGCCTTTCTTCGCCTCGATGTACGGCATCGATTTCGATATTCGCATCGGCCTCAACTACGGCGAGGCCGTCATCGGAACATTGGGTTTTGCACGACACGGGCGTCTGACTGCCGTCGGTGACGTGGTCAATGTGGCAAGCCGGATCGAGGCTGCCAACAAGGAGGCTGGTACACGTCTCCTGGTATCCCAGTCGCTCCGCGACGAGATCGCCGACAAGTTGGAGGTCGCCGATTTCCTACGAGTACGCCTCCGCGGCACCGGGGAGCGTACGACGCTGTTCGAGGTCGTCGGACTGAAGCCTGAAATCAACGCGGAACTCAACGCCATACCTCGTCGCGAAACCATCCGGCAGGGTGGCAGAAGATGGGTTCGCGCTCTTGCTGAAGATGAACTTCAACCCCACGAACGACGGATTCTCGATTTCGAAGACTTCGACATCGTGGTCGTTCGCGGAGCGGAGGGTTATTGCGCCTTCAACAACGCCTGCCCGCATCTCCATCTGCCGCTGTACGAGCGCCGCAGTCCAGCCCAGACTGAGGGGCTGCAACTCCCACACACCGAAAGCACCATCACCAGCGATCTTGGCCTGGTCTGCCGATGGCATCAGAGCTGTTTTGATCTGCTCACTGGTGAAATCAGGCAGTGGGCGCAGTTGCAGGAGGACGGTACTGCGCCTGGATATGAATACGCGGGTGATATTTCGAAAAACCGCGCCAGGTTAGCCATTTATCCTTGCCGACAACGGGACGGATTCGTCTGGATCGGCCTGGAGTGACTTGCGGGACCCTTAGCGGCCGTCCGTCCATGCCGATACATGCATGGCGACCTTACACGCACGCCCTAGACTATGTTGGCGATTATCCCGGCTTATGCGCCGCCTCGATCCACGGCAATTCGAGATAAACAAGACACTTCATAACCCAATGCGGCCCGCTGAACTCCAGTTCCCGGTGATACATTATGCGATCAATTTGGCCCAGAGCGTAAACATACGCGCAACAAGCCTTTGTACAGGGTTGATCCGCCCTTCGGCTTGACCGTTGCTTCACGGGAGTTCGATGCATTTTCTACGGCATCAATATCCCGGCGCAAGATGCTGGCGAACCGCATGATGCAGGGATGGGTTCCCGTCTTTTCCGGAACGCCATGCGATGCGCCATTTTGCAGAGATCGCCGGAACAAATCGCGTTTAGGAGCGGGGTCGCCTGATGTCTCTGGCTGCGCGCCAGCCCGACAAAGCGACGCTTCACCTCTTCAAACAGGGCCGGAGGCAACGGGCCGTGGTAGCCGCTATCCGTGTCGAGCGGCCGGACGTCCGGCCCTGGCCAGGCAAAGCGGTTGCTTTCCGTCAAGACAATCCAGGAGCGTTCGTCATCCAGTCCCAAACGACGTTTTGTCGCCGGCGGGATCTCGACTGCCTCGGCTGGATCGGAGGGCGGCGTATGCGTGATCGGAAGGACGCGGACCACCGGCGTTCCATCTTCCAAGGTGGCAACGATGGCAAGAACGAGCGCCGGGCGATCCTTGTCACCCTCTTCTCGTCCCTCCAAATGCTGCCAGTGCCAAAGATAGGAATACCGGAAGACCCAGCCGACCTTTGGCTCAGTCGGCAGCATTCTTGTCCTTCGTCAATTCGGCATTGAGATGGTCAAGTCCAGGATCCATCGTGGATGTTTCGACTGCAGCGAGGTCGTCCGCATCCAACGCGCTCGTCAGTTCGACTCGGCGCTCGCGCCGCATCAAGCGAAGATAGTCCTCATAGGCGATCAAAACCGTGCGCGGTCGGCCGTTCTTGGTGATAATCAACGGCTCGCGCATGGCTGCGTCCTGGTAGGCTCCAAAGTTCTTGGAGACCGCAGCGGCGGTGACGGTGGATGTCATCATGCACCTCCATTTTTCCGTAAAATACGTACTTTACGGAAATTTACAAGACGCCAACGTCACCAAGAAATTAAATATGGTCCGGAAGAAAGCAACGGATGTCGTCCCGAAACGCACCACCATTAGGGTGGCATATAAAGGCATGGAGAAAGCACGGCCGACCTACGATCTCGAGGCGATCAAGGTAGCGCTCGGGTCGACCGAGACGCTCGCAATGACCTCTTCCGCGCTCCGGGACGCCATGGCATTGGCTTCGATCGCGCGGGCGTGGTGGAAACGATCGCCGGGATGGATCGGCGGATGTTTTATAAGTCGATGACGACCTTTGCCGATCACCGCGTGTGGCAAGACGTTTATCACGTGCCAGCACGCGGCATGCTTCTTTACGTGAAGTTTCAGGCAGACGTTATCACCGAGTTCGTGGTCATGTCTTTCAAGGAGAAATGAGCATGGCAGTAAGCAAAAAGAGATCTGCCCGAAACGATGGTGTTTCCGGAAACCGGCGAAACGCTGCGCCGGGGGGTACGACCCTTCCTCGTTACCTACAAGGGCACCAGCAAGACCGTCGAGCTTCCGGGGTATTACCCGGAAAATGGTGATGAGGGGATCCACGTCGACGATGATATGGCCGTTACCGACGCGGCGATTAGGGCGTTGAAAGAAGAAGTCGAAGGCATTCCCTCGCCCGCCACCATACGACGCGTGCGCAAGAAGCTGAAACTATCTCAGCGCGAGGCGGGCGGCCTTCTCAAAGTTGGCGAGAATGCCTTCGACAAGTACGAGCGAGGCCTGGTCGAGCCGAGCGGCCCAACCAGCCAATTGCTGCGGCTCCTCGATGACCATCCCGAACTGATCGAGGAGCTCCGCTAAAGCTTGGCATAAACCCTGCTCAGCGGCGGACGCTACGCTCGTCGGGCGGAGGAATCTGCCCTGATTGGGGAACTTTTAGTTGCTTCGTTGATATACATACTGAGCGGGCGTCGCCATTCTTTCCGAAGAATGGAACTGCGCGCAGCGCCCAGCCAGGAACTCATTGAATAGATCAGATATCGGACTCGTGAAGGCGGCGGTGTACAGGGGCAAGGCTCCCACCTGCCTCGCCTACAAGTTGAACCTGATCTATGATGGCAATGGCGACCCCGTGGTCGATAGGAAATGCAGGCGCGGACGCCAACGACCTTGTTTTTTCTGCCCGCAGGGCCTGCGTGAGGCGGTCGCTCAAAAAGAATAGTCGGGTCAGGTGCGGATCACCGGACAGCTGATGCTACAAAGGAAAGTCCATCTGGACGCCGCACGGGAACGACCTCTGAGTGAGTGTCGTTCCCGTTCGGGTTCCATCCATTATGTCGTCTGTCTGCGAGCATGAATTGCAGTTAGCGAAATGGGCCGCATGCCGCGAGACGTTGGAACTCAAGCAAGCGTCGACCTGAAAGCGCCACCGTCGAGCAGGATATTCTGGCCGACAATGTAGCCTGCGTACTGGCTGCAAAGAAATGCCGCGGTAGCGCCGAACTCCTCAATCGTGCCGAAGCGCCCGGTCGGATTCTCCGCATGCGCCTCCTGCCGCGCCTGGTCGATTGAGATGCCCTTCATTTCTGCCCTTCGCTGGAGAAGCACGGCTACACGATCAGTCTCATGCGCCCCTGGTAGGAGGTTGTTGATCGTTACGCCATGTTTCGCGACTTGCCTCGCCGTCCCTGCCACGAAACCGGTCAGTCCGCTGCGCGATGCGTTGGACAGGCCCAACTCCGGGATCGGTGACTTTACTGACGCGGAGGTGATGTTGACGACGCGCCCCCAGCTCCTATCGATCATGCCGGGCAGAACCGCTTTCATCAGCAAGATTGGGGTCAGCATGTTGGCGTTCAGTGCGTTCAACCATTCATTCGTCTCCCAATCAGACCACAGCCCAGGCGGCGGTCCCCCTGCATTGGTGACGAGGATGTCGGCTTTCGGTTCCGCTTCGAGAAGCTCTTGCCGTCCTTCTACGGTCGTTACGTCGGCGACCACGGCATAGACTTCGGCGTCTGCCAATTCCCGAAGCTCCCTCGCGGTGGCCTCCAGCGTGTCCCGGCTACGACCGTTCAGGGTAACGATCACGCCCGCCTCCGCAAGTTTCTGCGCCACGCCTCTGCCCAGCCCTTTTGAACTCGCGCAGACGATCGCACGCTTGCCCCTTATTCCCAAATCCATCGCAGTTCCGTCCTTCTATTGGATTGCATCTTTTGCGATTTGTTCAACCGCATAGACGAGGCCATCGACCTCCCCCGCGGTATTGAAGTAACTGACCGAGGCTCGGGCTATTTCCTGTAGTCCGCGCGCCGTCATGTCGAAGGGCGTGTAGGGTATGCCGTTTGCCCCGATTGAGATGCTTTTGGCAGCTAGCTTGCTTCTCACAACCGATGCCGAAATTCCCGCCACGGCAAAAGATACAAGGCCCGACTGTTTCGTACCGAGGTCGCGCATCTCGACTCCTGGAATACGTTTCAACCCTTCGCGAAGCCGGGTTGCCAGTAGGGCGATGCGGGCTTGGATCGCCTCGACACCCAACTCCGAAGCCAGCGCGATCGCCTCGCCGAGCCCCAGGAGTAGTGATATAGGCGCTTCGGACGTTTCGAATAGACGAGCGTCTTTCCTCAGCTCGACTTTTCCATTCACGAGAGGGCCGGAGCTCACATCAACGAAACCGGGATCGAGCTTCTCAAGGAACTTGGAGCGAACGTAGACGAGAGCCGTTCCGCGCGGCCCTCTAACGTATTTCCTGCCGGCCGCCTTGAGAACATCGCAACCTATCCTCGACACATCGATAGGGAGCTGACCAAGTGCCTGCCCGGCATCCACGAAGTATGGGATGCGAGCCGCGTTGGCGACCCGCCCGATGGCTTCGGCGTCGTTTATCAGTCCCCCGTTGGCAGGAAGCCATGTAAGCGAGATGAGGCGCACGTTGTCGTCGATCATTGCCGAAAGAGCGTTCGCATCGACACTGCCGTCGTCCATGCAGGGAATGATCTCGATGCTTGCCCCGGCATGGCTTGCCGCACGCTGCATCGATGCGACATTACCGCCCCATTCCTGTCGGCCAATTAGAATGCGCTCGCCCGACCTCAGCTGTGGCAACGCAGCAAACACGCTCCCCCAAAGGGCAGACCCCGATCCACCGAACGCAACCTCGCCTTCGTCGGCGCCGATGAACTTGGCAGCGTTGGTACGAAGCATCGCGAGCTCGTCCGCAACCAGTGCGGCAGCTTCCATCGGACCTCGCCTCGATTCCAGCATCAAGTGTCCGATAATTGCTTCGGTGACCCGCCTCGGTGGGAGCGAAGCTCCGGCGTGATTGAAGTGCCTTCGCTCGGCGCAGCCGGGTGTGTCGTTGCGCAGGCTGTCGATTTTTGCATCGGTCAGCATCTGGTCTCCTCCAGTTCCACGACCGCATCGATCTCGACGGCTGCCCCCGAGGGAAGCGAACTGACACCAATGGCTGCTCTGGTGTGCTGCCCGGCTTCGCCGAACACCGCAACCATAAGGTCGGAGGCACCGTTTGCAATCTTCGACTGATCCTTGAACTCGCTCGTTGCCGTGACGAACACGCCGAGCTTCACGATGCGACGGACAGACGAAAGCGAACCGTCTGTTTTGGCGGCGATCAGTCCGAGAAGGTTAAGGGCTGCGATAAGCGCCGCTTGCACCCCCTGCTCGTGGGATATGTCCGCACCCAGGGTGCCTGCAATAATCTCACCATCTGGCGCCTTGCTGATCTGACCTGATATGAACAAGAGGTTGCCCGTGCGGACCACCGAAATGTAGTTCGCAGCCGGAGAAGTCGGTGCGGGGAGTTCCAGGCCAAGAGTAGCCAGTTTGTCACGGATAGATATCGTCATTGCTTTCTCCTTTTCTTCTTGCTTCATGGAAGAAATCCGAGGAGCCCACCAATTCAAAGCTTTGTGCCCTGTGATCGAATTCGTTAATGTCAGCCGCCATTCATCCGCGAGGCATCGGCAAGTTGCGTAGTTCCCCATTTCTCCCACCCCTTTCCGCGGCCAGGGTCTTTCAAGTGGTAGCGAACCGAGGGAGCTTCCGATTGGCCGGCGAGGAACTGCTGATTACGCAAAGCGCGGTGAGCCACCACATCAAGCAGCTCGAGAGTGCTCTGGGTACTCCGCTCTTTCGTCGCAAGAGTAAGAGCATAGAGCTGACCGAGGCAGGCACGATGTTTCTTGCCACCGTTGACGAGGCCTTCACTGTGCTGTCGGAGGGCACCGCGAGGGTACGCTCGCAATCCGGGCAGACCAGATTGCGTGTGAGCTTGCTCCCCTCCTTCGCCGCGAACTGGCTGATCAACAGACTTGGCGGTTTCCTCAAGAGCCATCCAGCGATCGAACTCGAATTGGATCCGACCCTGCGTATTGTCGATGTAGGGCGCGGAGAAGCGGATATCGCGATTCGATTTGGCGATTTTGGCGCGAGCAAGCAGTCCTGTGTGCACCTCGCAAACGAAGATTTGTCTCCGGTGTTGAGCCCGGCGCTGTACGGAGACGGCTCCCAGTTTCAATCCCCCCTGGACCTTCTCAACCACGAGATATTGCAGGCCAAGAGCGGCCTCGAGTGGCAGCTGTGGTCGGAGGCAGCCGGATTTCCACTTGAGAAGGCCAAACAGACCCGCCTGACCGACTACAACATTGTATTGCAAGCTGCTCTTGATGGTCAGGGTGTCGCCATGGGGCGAGGCCTTCTTGTTCGGGAGCATATTCGGACGGGGCGGCTGGTCAGGCCCTTGTCAGCGTCCTTGAGCTCACAGAAAGCAGCGTACTGGGCAGCCTTCGACCCGCTCTCGAAGAAACTTCCAGCGATAGAAGCTCTTGTCGGCTGGTTGAAAAACGAGATGACCCTATCGGCGCAGAGAACGTCCGGCCCCATTTTTTGATCGATGCAATCGCCGTCCCAACGATAAGATCTGCCGGCGGATACCTCTCGGCGCGCCCATGATCTCTGGTCCCTCCCTCACGTCGGAGGCCCATCGCCACGTTGAGAGGAGCAGAGCGCAACTCTCACTCTACGCCCCGGGCCAGATCACGGGCTTTGGCAAATTCAAGGTCAGTGCGACGCGAAAGTCGCCTAAGTAATTGTTTGTACAGGAGTTATATTCTGGAACAAACCTGATGTTCTGCGCGGCGACAATCAAGGTGAGACTCTCATCCTGATCGTCGCGCAGCCTGGACCTCCGACAAGCACGACGTTGTTGGCATCCGCCATGAACTCACAGCGATGGAGCTGGAGCACGAGGGCCTCGCTGATCTCACTGCTGGCGAAGTCGAAGCCAGCCAGATCGCGGTAGACCTGGAAGGGGGCTGCCTTGAGCTGATAGGCGACGGACCTGACCTCCCGCTCCATCTCGGCCTTCAGGAGTTGCGACAGGACCAGGGTGGCGGCTTCGCAGGCGGGAGATGCCTGCTCGGTCAGTTCGGCGACGGCCTGCGCCATGCCGTGCATCTTCAGGCCTGAGCATGATGACGATGGCGGGATCATGACGCTTGGCGCGCCTCCCGAGCCTGGCGCAGTGCATCGTAGCGCTCGACATTAGCCTGCGGCTCCTTGGCTTGGCCAGGCTCAGCGCCTGCGGTGCATCCGCGACAGGTGTCGGGAGCGGCCTGCCATCGACTAGCCTGTGCAGCACATTGAGGATGTGGACCTTGGTGGTGACGCCGACCTCGAGTGCCATCTCCACTGCGGCCAGCACGGCCTGCTCGCCATGTTGCAGAACGAGAACCAGGCTCTCGACCATCTCCCGGTCGCCTCCGGGCTTCCTGAGCAGATGCTGCTGCAACTGCTTGAAAGCTTCGGGCAGTTCTGTGAAGGGAGCGCCGTCGCGCAGAGCACCGGGCTTGCGCTGGATAACCGCCAGATACGGTTCGACCGGGGCCGTCATGCGACCGTTCGATGATACGGCGGTGCTCGCAATGCGGCCTATACGCACATCCAGACGCTGGGAGAACGGCTCTCCAGATAGACGAGCATGGGCTCCATGATCCGTTCTCAGTCAATCGGTTTTACGTCGGCGGGCTGCGCGAGCGTCCGGGTCACCTCGGCGATGAGCCTGCTGCGCCCGCGCTCCGGCCTGTCGAGATGAACGTAATGCGTTGCCCTGGGGATTGTGACCGTGCGCACGCTTGCAGCCCGTCTCAAGTCCTGAGCCAGCGTCGTGACGTCCTCCGGTCGGCTCCAGAAATCATTTTCCGAGCGGATCACCAGCACACGCGCAGTGATCGGACCGGCATCCCAAAGTTTGCGCCCCGAAGCAAGTTCAAATGAGTCGGCCATGGCGCCCGACGGAGCTCGGAACGAAGGTGGGTTGCGGCTGGCTGAGGTCGGATCAGAGGCAAGCGCCGCAGCTTGATAGGCCTCCGCCACCCTCGGATCGCGCCAGGTGGCCTTGTCCTCGACCGGAATCGAGCGGTCCCACGATGGCAGCAAGGAGGCGGCCGTGTTCAGGCGGTAAGCCCCGAAGCGCTTGACGTGGAACTCGTCGGGCTTATTCGGATCGGCCATGTCAGAGCCTGGCCCCAGGGTCTTGTGACCGGAGTGCGCACCGTAGAGGCTGTTGTAGATCACCAGATGGCTCACCTCGTCCGGGTTCTGGCTGGAATACATGCCCGCCCAATGACCGCCGGTGGCCCAGCCCAGGATTGCAACTTGCGACCGCCCTGTCCTCGCCTGTATGGCGTCGACTACGGCGGCGATGTCGCGAACCACTTCGTCGGAGCGTACGAGCGGTTGGCCATCTTGGCTTCCGTCTTGCCCGCCCCTCCTTGAGCCACCGTAGCCGCGCACATCAATGATGAAGACGTGATGCCCGGCGCGAACCAAGTCGGCTGCGAGAGAGCCTCCCTCCACCGGAAGATCAAAGGAAGCAACGCCGGGCACGCGCGCGCCGTGGACCAGCACAACCGGCAGTCTGCCTGGCTGAAGCTTGTCATCGCTTACCTCACGGACCGCCAGTTCAACGCCCGGATCGCTGGTCACGGTAAAGTCTTGGCGCATTATCGCTGCATGAGCGGTACCGCCAAGAAGAATAGCCCCGATGAGGACCGCCCTGCTCAGACGCGGAGTTATTGGCTGCGAGCGCATTAGAACCTCCTTTCTGCTGCTGTCAGGCTCTTGACTTGGCACCTCTGTGCGGTTTCTTCCAATATCAATTGGCAGTTTATTGAGACGATATTGATATGATGGTCGACCTGCATCACATGCGCCACTTCGTGGCCGTTGCCGAGGAGCTTCACTTCGGCAGGGCCGCCAGCCGTCTTCACATGGCCCAGCCGCCACTCTCGCAGTCGATCAAACGCCTTGAAACCGCACTCGGTTTTCAGCTCTTCGTCCGGACGCAACGGCGGGTTGAACTGACCCCTGCAGGCCATGTATTCCTGAATGAGGCGCGCCGCACGCTACAGCAGGCCGACGACAGCATACGAATGGCGCGACGGGCCGCATCGGAAGATCTGGCCGAAATCACGGTGACCTTTACGAGCGCGGCGCTCTACCGCGTTCTTCCCGCCGCGCTCCGCGCCCATCGCGAACGCTTTCCGATGGTCGAGGTCCGCTTGGATGAACGATCAACCGACGCACAACTCCAGGGATTGCTGGAGGGCACGGTCGACGTGGGGTTTGTTACGCCGCCCCTGAAGACGGAATCAGGGCTAGAGGTCGAAGTGATCGATCGCGACCGCTTTTGCCTCGCAGTGCCGCGTACGAGCCGCTTGGCGACGGGGAAACCGGTCGGCTTGGCTGAACTCTCGCACGAGTCCTTCGTACTCTTTCCGCATGTGCAAGGACCATCGCTCCACAGTCAGTTAATGAGCGCCTGCCGGAAGGCCGGCTTCGTGCCACGCGTGCGCCAGGAGGCCCGCCAGATGCATACGATCCTGAGCCTTGTCGCGGCCGATATGGGAGTGGCCTTCGTACCGGAAGGGGCGCGCTCCATGCAGGTGGAGGGTGTGGCTATGGTGCCGTTGGAGGGAATGCCGGACGACCTAACCTGGGATCTCGCGATAGTATGGAAGCCGCGCGGCGTCCGCCGGGCGCCGGGCGCGTTTCTGGAGACGGTCAGATCCCTGTCGAGCAGAAGCAGACAGCCAGGGCACAAAGCTTGGTCGTGACAGGACCTGATATGTGCCGGAGATCTTACCGTCGGGAGGCCCCATTACATTGAGGACGTGGTCGTCTGGTTCGAATCGCTTCGAAACGCCACAGGGGGACGGCGGGCGAGTGTCGCGGATGGCTTCCTCGCGATCCGCTCCGGCAGTAACAGCCGTACTGCAATGAGTCCGACGCTCATGCGCGGCGCGCCTGCGGCCGCTCGCCGATGTAGCGCAGGACCCAGATGCCCTGGTTCTTGTCGCTAATGTAGATGAAGCCTCGCCGGTCAACGACGACATCCTCCGTCTGAAGGACCAGCTTGTCCTCCGGTATTGGACCGTAACGGCGCACCGGCTCGGGCGGAATGAAATAGCCCACTTCCCGCGGGAGGCGTCTGTTGGAGACGTCATAGATCCGCAGCCCCGCATTGAAATGGGCTATGTAGAAGAGGTCTCCTTGCTTTTCGACATCCGAATGATGCTGATGATGGTTGATGTTGTGCGGGCCGCGCCATCCGCCTCGCGTCGTGAAATCAGCGTAAGGAGCCTCGGCCGGGGGCACAGGCTCCGGGAGCAACGACAGCAGGAAAGGCTCGCTGGGGTCCGATATGTCGATGATCGAGGCGTGATGGGCAGCGCCCTGCCCATAGGTCACATTCTCTGAATTTGCGAAAGCGATGCCCTGCTCCGGAACCGGCAGGACCCCGTGCACGCCGAAGCGGGAATGAAACGGTGGGCTGAAGCTTAGTCCGCCGATCTTCCGTGGCCGCGATACATCGCTTATATCGAGCACGATCATGCCGGCCGCCCCATAGGGCAGATAGACGTGGTTTCCCACGACGTAAGCGGGCCCGTGCAGTGAGACGTCCTCGCCGGAGCAAAATGCGCCGCATATGCATTGCGCCTGAAACCGCATCGGTTCCGCTCGCTCTCTTGAACGTGAGATACTTGTCAGCAGCGCATCGGAGAAGCTCTCACCTCCTGCCTCGTGCTGCCCCGGCACCCACCAGCGTCCCGCTTCACGCGGATTGGCGCGATCCGAAATATCTAGAATGAGGTAGATGTTACCGCGATAACCCGGCATGGACGCGGCAACGTGAACATAGCGTCCGCCTGGATAGAGATTGCGGTGGGTGCCGTTTGCGCCGGTCTTGAAGTGCGACAGCAATTGCGGGTTCAGCGGATCGGCGATGTCCCAGACGAGAAGGCCTTCATCAAAGGGAGCGTCTGGTTCGCCGCCGAAATTCGCGAACGGCTTTTCCAGAGCCGTCACCATTGTGTCGCCCGACAGATCGATCTGCAGCGTCCACGTGTTCGGTGTCGGGTACGAGATGAACTTCGCCACCTGCGGTTTGGCAGGATCGGTCACGTCAACGATGCTCCAGCCGGAGTCCCAGAAATGGCCCGTATAGAGATGCCACCGGCCTCTCACCTCGCGGATAGCCATCTTGAAAGCCGGACGGTGTTCCATGTCGGTGTAGCCGACCGCCTCGACGTTGTGCGCATAGGCGCCAGCGGGGGCAGGCGAGTTTGACGGCTGCGGCTGCGCGACGGCTTCGCAAGCGAAGCCGGATTGTGAGGCCGCGACAATGGTTGCGCCGACGAGAGGTGCCTGCAGCATCTGCCGCCGCGAGAACTTCTGATCGCTCATGTTATCTCCCTGCGAAGCATCCTTTGCGCATGATGCTGGAGGAGATATATTCCGTCCAATATTGTTTCATCCGCCTGTGATACCGGAACGGAAACTCTAATGGAGCACAGACTGCTTCAATCCTTCGTGGCCGTCGCAGAGGAACTGCATTTTGGCCGTGCCGCAAAGAGGCTCAACATCTCCCAGCCTCCACTCACCAAGCAGATCCAGCGGCTAGAGCGTGAACTCGGCGTAGCACTGCTTGAGAGGACGAAACGCAAGGTCGAGCTGACGGCGGCAGGCTCGGTTCTTTTGGAGGAAGCACGCAGCCTGCTGCGGCAGACGGAAACCGCCACCGAACTTGTCCGGAAGACCGAGCGCGGCGAGACGGGACATCTCTCCGTCGGCTTCATCGATGCGGCGATCTATAGCGTGATTCCCACGATCGTCGATCGCTTCACCCGATCATACCCGGATGTAACACTTGAACTCTCCGATCTCCGCATTCCGGATCAAGTTCGCGGCGTAAGCGAGGGCCGGCTGGATGTCGGCTTCATTCATCCACCAGTCAGCGGCAAGCACCTGGTGATCGAAACAATCCTTGTCGAGCCTCTGGTGATTGCGGTGCCACAGCAGCATAGACTTGCGTCTCAGGCTGAGATCCCGCTGGCAGAGCTTGCAGATGAACCACTGATCCAGTTCCCTCGCAGCATCAATGCTACTCTATATGACCAGATAATCGGACTTTGCCAAAGCTCTGGCTTCAGTCCCAGAATCGTCCGGGAGGCCACGCCGAAGCAGACGATCATCGGCCTCGTTTCGGTCGGCCTTGGCGTTTCGCTCCTCCCGAAATGTCTCGAGAACCTGAAGCGCGACGGGGTCGTGTACAGGCCCATTTCGGGATCGAACCTCTCGATAGATACCTCGATCGTTTACCGAAGCGACCGGTTACGGCCTGTGACGGGAGCGTTCATCGATGTCGTCCGCGCCGTCGCAGGAAAGAGCTACTGAAAGTCGATCGATAGCTTTGCCGCTCTGCGGACGATCTGCTCGCCGTCCGGTATGCCGATCAGTCCGCCAGGCGTTCCGGGATTGGCGAAGCGGACAGGCCTGCAGGAAGAAGGCACCGGCCGCCGACTGGCCCGCCGCGACATCTCGTCGGTCATCGGGATCTTTCCATCAGGTTGAGCTTGAACAACCCGACCCTATCTGGAAAACACTGATTGCCACCGCTCCTGCTACATAATCTCCTGCGACATCATCCGCGCGCTTGTTTCGTCTTCACGCGGGCCCGTCGCCCTCTCGGGGGAAATGAAAGACTTGCTGAACCCATCGCTTGAGGCCGTTCCCTGCCTAACTCGACGGCCCGACCAGCGGCGTCTCACTTGGCCAGTTTGTCGATGGGGGCCTTGGGCCGGAGCGGCCCCAAGGTCCGCCGCTTCGGACGCCATCGCGTGGAGGGACAACTCTCCCATGAGGTTGTCATGGATGTAGGCAATGGCCTTCCGTAGACGCCTGTCGTCGATCGAAATAGCTGGGACATGTCGCGGCGACAACACGTGGGTCAGATGAGCTGCCGCCGAAATGCTCATGGTCTGCCGATAGAGCGAGTCCGACGTCTCGGTCGTGGCGACAGCGTTCTTCACCATCTGGACGAGCAGCGGATCGAGCCCCCCGACGAGAGGCGTGAAGTCGGGCTGGTCCCATCCTGTCTCGCGCAGCAGGTCGTCCGGGAACTCCAACGTGAGATAGGATAGGGTCTCATCGAACTCGCATATACCGCTCGCCCGCGCCGGCAGAATCCATCCCTCGCCTGCACGGAGCGGTATGCATGACGTAATGTCGGTGCCTACAGCAAGGCGATGATGGTTCTGGTCGACAAGAAAGATGCCGACCGTCAGGTTGTGAAGCTGGAATGGCCCGCCGCCGGCCGGCAATTCCCGACTTTTCGCATGTATCTGAAGCGAGCCTCTAGCCATCGATATCTCCCTTGACAACGATTGATCAGCTGATTGCGTACCGGGGCAATAAGATACGTCATCTGCCCGACCGCAACAAATCGACACCGCGAGTAAGAGATTGGATCTGGATAGCGCAGAAGTGCTAGCTCGGGAAACAGCGCTATGCCCTCTCGCTAGTCGAGCGCAAGAGCCGCTACACAGTGATGATCAAGAATGGCAGCCGCCACCCACAGCCGCTCATCGACAAGATCGTCGATGCCTTTTCACCGCTGCCGGCCTTTGCCCGTCAGAGCTTCACCTTTGACCGCGGTACTGAGTTTCGCGGTTTCAGGGCCTTGGAAGATGGACTCGGCGCCACGAGCTGGTCGACATTTTGGACCGGGTTGATGTTCGACAGGTGAGTTTTGGCATCGGAGGGGGACCTTTTGAGGGCATGGCGTTGGTTTCCCGCTTGTATGGGGCAATTCTTGTCAAGCCTGATCTACAATCATTTCCCATCTCCTTGTTCGGCCAGCTGGCGACCATCTCCTCGTCCCGACCTGAGCCCCTGCTGCAGGGCAACAGCACATTCCACAGCATCGACGACACTCGAGAACTCTGCCAAAAGTCCGTCGCCCATTGGCTTGAAAATGCGGCCGTGGTGACGGGCGATTTCAGTCTCGAACAATTCCTTGCGGCCTGCAACCAGCCTCTCATAAGTGCCTTGTTCATCGCGCTCCATGAGCTTGGACTAGCCGACGACATCCGCGGCCAAGATTGCGGCAAGCCCACGATCCATGGCTCCCCCAATTCGAAACTTTATTTGATGTATTTCTAAAATACCACAACCGAAGCCCGTAGTCAGCGCACGGGAGATAGTGGTGGTGCGGAGCGCGACCGGGAATTTTTGCGATGACCCCGATGTCGTATTTGGTTCGCATCTGGTCCGGCACACATCTCCGCCTTGAAGGGATCTGAACCGGAGATCGACCACGTTGAGATCGCGTAAACAGGAACGCGATTGCGAATCTGTATCGTGCAATGATACATATTGGTTGACTTCAACCTGTATCACCATATGATACAAACATTAAGAGCCAGGCGTGATCAGGTCATTTAAGGATGCGAGAACCGAAGCCGTTGCCCGCGGCAAACCGCCAAAAGGTTTTCCCTCAGACATCGTGAGGTCGGCCGTCCGCAAACTGACAATCCTGAACAGCGCTGCAGCTCTTGAGGACCTGCGCTCTCCTCCCGGCAATCGACTAGAAGCGCTTAAGGGGAATAGAGAAGGCCAACATTCAATCCGGATCAATGATCAGTGGCGGATATGCTTTGCATGGACTGATGCCGGTATCGAGGACGTTGAAATAGTTGACTACCATTGAAGGCCAAGCGTGGCAGACAGGGAGCTTGAGATGACCCATATCCTTCCGCCGATCCATCCTGGCGAAATCCTCCGCGAGGAGTACCTGCGTCCTCTGAACATGAGTGCCGGTGCATTGGCGAAAAAGCTCCATGTTCCTCGCACCCGCATAGAACGCATCGCGGCCGAGCAAACACCGATAACCACGGATACCGCCCTGCGCCTTGCAAAGTACTTCCGCACAACGCCGGAATTTTGGATGAACATGCAGACCAGCTTCAACCTCAAGACAGAGGAAATAGCGCTTCATGGCGAACTGGAGTTGATCCCAGAAATCGATAGAGCGGCGTAACCGGAGCCTGCGCAAAACGGCGCCTTCCAGTCGATACATTATGCGATCCCAGACGCACAGAACGCGAACATTGACTGAACTCGGGGTGCGCGCTGTCGCTGTATCCCACGTCAAAGGCGATGTCGCCGCGTGAACCCCTTTGCGGAGCAGCCGAAGGCGTCACTGCGATGCCGATGGTCTAGGCAAGTCCTCAAAATCGACCGCGGGTTCGGATTCCGCTCACGGCTGCATGTAAAATTAAGGTCGCAACTTGAGTGCGTTGCGTGGCCGGAAGATGGTCAGCCGGATCAGAAGCTTCCATAGCCGTTTCGGTAGCTGGCAGTTCTGACAGCAGTTATTCAACCCACTGTGGTGGGTTGAATAACTTCCAAAGATGCATTATTTGAACCATTGAAGGGGTCAATTAATGCGCCTAACGCTCCAAGCCCATTTTAATGGCGAGTGGCATCACGCTGCGACGCTAGAACTCAAGGACGATGCGGCCGGTTTTCAGGGCGCGTCCATCGTCGATTACGATCTCGACTATTTCGTCACCGTGGCGTCGGCGGAATTCGCCGCCGGGAAAACTGTCCGCGATCATCGCGCCTTGTCAGTCCGTTATCCCGTTGATCTCGAGAATCGATATAGCCGCAGTTGGCCGCCCTTCCTCTTGGATCTTATGCCCCAGGGGCATGCAAGGCGAAAGCTTGCCGATCACCTCGGCGTTGCTGAAAGCTCGCGCGCTTCCGATCTGCAGCTACTTCTGCGATCGGCAACGGGCGGCATAGGCAATATCCGCATCAAAGAAGCTGCAGATGCCGAAGCGGAACGGCTGCGCGGTGTTGAGCGCGAAGGGGTGACAGAAGCGGAAATTCTTGAGCGGTCTGATCGCTTCATGGAAGTCGCCGATCGCTTTGGAATGCTCGCATCCGGCTCAAGCGGCCTGCAAGGCGAATGGCCGAAGGTCTCAATGACACAGGCGAATGATGGGCTCTACTATCCCGACAGCTTCGTGACTGATGATGAGGCCGTACGCCACGTCATCGTCAAACTGGTACGCAGCTACGAGCCTGTGGACCGCCTGATTCTCGAAGGCGAAGCCCTCTATTCGCGGATCGCTCAAGAGATCGGTCTGAATGTCAGCGAACCTTCGACCTACGCCGAAGGCGTTCTGATCATTCCCCGTTTCGACCGGAAGAAGAGAGATGGCGGCGGAAGCATCCGCCTCGGCCAGGAAAGCCTCGTGTCGGCGATCGGTGTCGCCGATTTCGGCCATGTTGGCACGCACGAGGCGTATCTTGATGTTCTGCGCCAATACTCGGCTGATCCCTTCGCGGATATTGTGGAATACCTGAAGCGAGATATCGCCAACCTGGCGCTCGGTAATCCCGACAATCACGGTCGGAATTCCGCACTCAGCAAGCACCAGAACGGCACGATCCGCCTGTCTCCGCTCTTTGATTTTGCGCCAATGCGGCTCGCCAAAGAGGGGATTGTTCGCTCCACCCGTTGGGCCATGATGCGTGACGGTGGTCGTGATCATCTTCCCGATTGGAAGCACATTTGCGGTGAACTGATGCCTGATCCTGCTGAGCAGAAAGCGCTCGCAACTACGCTTACCGAATTTGCTGAACATCTGCGCCAGGCTCCGGCCATGGCGAAAGAGATGGGAGCGTCTCCGGATATTCTGGACCATGCGATGGGACGCGGCATCGCGATCGCAGACAGCGTTCTGGCGGCGTGCCACTGATGGCCAAGGACTGCTAAATGGCTCGATGGAAGAAGCCGACGAAAGAGGAGATTCTTGAAAACCGGCGAACACTGGCCGAGCGTGCTCGAACCGGTGACCTGAGGCTGCCCGGTGCTGTGGCGGAGATCCGCAAAGGGTTCGGCATGACGCAGGAGGAGTTTGCCAAAGCATTAGCGCTCACAAGACGTCAAGTCGCAGAAATTGAAGCCGGGGCGGCGAACCCAACGCTCGAAACTTTAGTGAAAATTGGCCGACTGTTCGGATTTGCTGTGGGGTTTGTTCCAAAGGCGCAATGAAGGCAGAATTTTAAGTTTGCCGCATCGATTAAAAGTTGTGCTTTAACGAGTTTGGGATATCGATTCACTGCTGAATTTTGCCGGGGGATCAGTACCGATCACTGATCGGAGGTAATCATACCCGTCCGCAAAGTTACGCGTACCGCCATCGGTCCTTGTTGAGCTCGTCTCTCTGCGCTTCAAGGCTTGGTGCTCCGATCAAAGGTACGACGCGTACCGCCGACAATTTCGATATGACGCGATCGAAGATCGCGAGATTCATACGCCCATTCAGGCGGGATGGATAGATGATGCCGTCCGGCACGGATCGGTGCTCATGGAAAGCGACCACGTCCGCGCGAGGGTTTCGCGGGAGGATTTCGCGACATCCGTCGACACTCCCATCCTGATTGCGTGGTCCTCGCGGAGATCAACAAGGCGGAGATCCGCAATCGTCTTAATCTCTGCGTAGCGCCGCTTTCTTGCGTTCTCGTCTTCCACGCGAGATGGCCGCTTTGGGCCAACGTCCCAGCGTCTCGCCTTGAAGGGATGTGAACCGACCACATGTCATTGCGTCGCGCGAACACCAGAGGTCGCTATAAGCCTGCGTCAGCCGTTTTTGAGCGCCCGTTTCCAGCGGACGGAATGTGCTTCCCAGCGCTGGATGACAAAGTGCTCGACGACTAACATGACCGCGACGAAAGCAAGGGAGTAAACGAGAACATGGGTGGTCTCGAATTGTTGGAAATAGAGGTGGACGCGAAAACCTATGCCATTCGAGCGACCGAGGAATTCGACGACGAGCACGATCTTCCAGATCACCGCGATTCCGTTGCGCGCCGCGACAGCGAGCCAGGGGGCGAGTTGCGGCAAAACGAGATGGCGCAGCCGGTCGCGGCGGGAAAGGCGGGAAACGGTTGCGAGATCCTCCAGCGCCGGAGCGAAGGCACGCACGCCCTGACGGACGGTGATCATCACCATCGCCGTCTTGTTCAGCGTCACGGCGACGATCGCTGCAGGTTCGTTAAGGCCGATCCAGAGGTAGCAGAGCACGATCAGCACTAGCGCCGGCAGGTTCATGAAGATCGTCACCCACGGGTCCGCCCAGCGGTCAAACGCCCGGTAGCGGCCAAGCAGATAACCGAGCAGGCTGCCAACCGTCATGGCGAGCACGAAGGCAGTGGTGACGCGCAGCAGTGTCGCCAGGAGTTCGCGCGGTAGGCGTCCCGAAGCGGCCTCCAAGCAGAACACGCGCGCAACATCGTCCGGCCCGGGCAGGACGGTCGGATCCGCCTTCAGGCCGGCAAGCGCCGCCCAGAACAGGCCGAATAGCCCAAGCGATAAAATGTACACGGTGCCCGACGGGCGGTCTTCGGTGCGCATCTCAGCCAATTCTCCCGTCATGACTATAGCCCGTCGGGCCTTCAGCCGATCCGCGACCTTGGTCGTATGGCGGTGTTTTCGCAGGCGCATAGGAATCGGACCGGGAGGATCTGGTCATGAAGAAAGGGCTGGTGCGGCGTGTCGCGCTGCGTGGCATTCTCATTCTCAGCCTCATGCACTTCGGCCGCAGCTCTTTCGCGGCCCCGCTCGATCGCGAAGCGCTAGCCGGCATGATCGTGCCGCCCTATGCGCTTGGCGAGCCGGTGAATAACAACGGCGTCTGGACACTGCTCAATTCCGGCGGGGCGGATGCAGGCTATGTCTTCGAAACCGGACCACTCGCGCCGTTGCCCGGCTTTTCCGGCGCGCCGATCGACATGCTCGTGACGATCGATCGCGATGGCCGCTTTCTCGATGTCCGGCTTATCTCGCACAACGAGCCGATCTTCGTTTCCGGCCTTGGAGAAGCGCCGCTGCGTGCTTTCCTTGAACAATATCGCGGTCATTCGATCCGCGAGTCGCTGGTCATCGGCACACCCTATGGCGACGCCGGCAACGGCTCGGACCTCGTCTATCTCGACGGCGTGACGAAAGCGACGGCCTCCGTGCGGATCGCCCACGAGTCGATCCTCGCCGCGACGCTCGCCGTGGCGCGCGAAAAGATGCAGGGCATCGCAGGCGGCCCGCCGGTCCGCCCCGATGCAGCCATCGACGAGAAGCTCGACTGGGCGACGCTCATCGCACGCGGCTACGCCCGGAACCTCAAGATCACAAACGCGAAACTCGACGCAGCCTTCAAGGCGACGATCTGGGCGCATGACGATCCCGAAGCCGCCGGCAATCCCGAAGGCCTTTATCTCGATCTCTGGGCCATGGATATCGGCCCACCGGCCGTTGCCCGGGCTGTCCTTAGCGAAGAGAGTTTCGCCGATCTTCAGCGCCTGCTGCGCATGTCGCCGGATGACGAGCCCATCCTCGTCATCGATGCGGGCCGTCACGGCCTGGTCTCGGCGGATTTCGTGCGCAATACAGCGCCGGACCGGCTTTCGGCGGAGCAAGACGGCCTGCCCGTGGCGCTGCGCGATGCCGACATGATGGTGGAAGCACGGGACGGCGTGCCCCAGGGGACGACCATGCTGCTGCGCGTCGACCGCCGCCTCGGCTTCGATCCGACGCGGGAGTGGACGCTGTCCGCCCAAGCCGTGCGGACACATGGCATGCTGAAGCCGGAGCTGGGTTCCGTGCATTTTCCACTGGTGCTAAAAGCTGACCAGAAGTTCTTCATTCGTCCCGACATCGGTGCCGCGATGCCCCCGTGGCGAGAGGCTATGGTCGCCCGCAAATGGGACTTAGCGGTATTCGGATTGTTATTGACCGGGCTGCTCGCCGCCGTCGGCCCCGGTATGCGCAGGCTGTCAACGCCGACGGTTCTGCGCCCCGCGCGGCTTGGCTTCCTTGCCGGTGTCATCGGTTTCGTTGGCTGGTGGGGCCAGGGTCAGTTGTCGATCGTGACACCGCTGGCCGTGCTCCGCACGATCAGCGGCGGCGGCAATCTTGCCGTCCTCCTCTACGATCCCTTCTCTCTCATGATCTGGGGGGCAGCCATCGCCGGCTTCGTGCTCTTCGGGCGCGGGTTGTTCTGCGGCTGGCTTTGCCCCTTCGGTGCCATGCAGGAATTCGCCCATCACGCCGGCCGCCTGCTACGGCTGCCACAATGGAAACCGCCGCCAATCTGGGACGAGCGACTGAAAGCCGGCACCTGGCTATCACTCGCGGGCCTGATCGCCGTCGCCGTTCTCGCGCCAGAAAAGGCCGAAACGGCGGCCGAGATCGAGCCCTTCAAAACGGCCATCACCACGCTCTTTAAGCGCGAATGGTACTATATCGCTTATGCCGCCTTCTGGCTGCTGCTTGCCATGGTCACCTTCAAGGGTTTCTGCCGCTATCTGTGTCCGCTGGGCGCATTGATGGCGCTGGGCGGCCTGTTGCGCATGCGCAAATGGATACCGCGGCGCGTGGAATGCGGTTTGCCCTGCCAGCTGTGCCGCGTGCGCTGCCACTATGGCGCCATCGAAAAGACCGGCGAGATCGCCTATTCGCAGTGCTTCCAGTGCCTCGACTGCGTATCGATCCATGACGACAAGGCGCAATGCGTGCCGCTAGTGCTCGCGGCACGCAAGCGGGCACCGATATCAATGGGAATACGGGCATGAAACGACGGCGTTTTATCTTCATCGCCGCGGCCGTAGCCTTTGCTGGTTCCGCCCGGTGCGAGATGACGACCTGGCAGGCGGACATGTTCGGCGGCACGGTTCGCGTCGATCTGCGTGGCCCGCATGGTATTTCAGAGGAAGTGACCCGCAGGATCGGAGAAACGATCGCCGAGATCGAAGGCTCGGCGAGCCTGTTCAAACCCGACTCTGCCCTTAGCCGGCTCAATGCCACCGGCCATCTCGACGATCCGCCCCCTGCCCTCATCGATCTGTTCGGCCTCGCCGATCACCTCTACAAGGAGACCGGCGGGTGTTTCGACCCGACGGTGCAGCCGCTCTGGCGGGCGCTTGCCGAGGGGCGCGACAGCACGGAGGCAAAGGTGACAATTGGCTGGGACAGGGTACAGATTGGATCGCCCGTCCGGCTCGGCAGAGGCCAGGCCTTGACCTTCAACGGCATCGCGCAGGGCTATGCGGCGGACCGCGTGCGCGAGTTGCTGCGAGAGGCGGGCTACGGCCAGGCCATCGTCGAAATGGGGGAATTTGCCGCAATCGGCGGACCATTCAGCGTCGCGGTGGAAGACCCTCACCTCGGCGAGATCGCCGTCCGCCGCCTTGCCGGCAACGCCATCGCCACCTCCAGTCCCTCCGCCATGCGGATCGGCAACGCATTCCATATTCTCGGCCCAAGGGGCGAGCGTCCATGCTGGTCAACGATCTCGGTGGAGGGGGACAGTGCCGCCATGGCAGACGGCTTTTCGACCGCCTTCTGCCTAATGTCGGCCGAACAAATCCGTGCCGTGCTACACCAGTCCCGCTCCATCACCCGCGTAACGGCGGTCGATCTCGCCGGAGACGTCTCGACCGTTTGGAACTAGCGCTGCGGGGGGGTGAAGGTCAGGCCATGCCCTTCGAAGATGCGGGCAATTTCACCATCGGCCAGGGCCCTTTCGATCGCCTCGTCGAGGGCGTAACCGAGATCCTTGTGCTGAAAATTGACGCCGACGCCGAGAGTCCAACTTCCTCGACCGAAACCGACGAGCGTCGGGGAATGAACTTTCAACCCGTCATCCGGATGACGGGACGCACCCGCCTCCAGCTCGGCGCGCGGTCCCATCGCGGCCTTGGTCTCGCGCTTCGCCAGCCCATCCATGGCAGCGGTGGTCGAACGATAACGATGGATCTTGTCGACCGGGCCGATCAGCGACGTCAGGTAGAAATCGGCAATCGAGTCGTTCTCGACGGCAACGGGATCGAACCGGAAGAAAGGTGGTGTCGGCGCCTGGTCTTCGTAATCGGCCGCGCGATAGGCGATCGCAACGTTTTCGGTGGCGTATTGGCCGGTGAAGGTGACTTGTTCGATGCGGCAGACGAGCGCACTGTCATAGGGCACATGCAGCATGACGTCGCTCACCCGCCCGCCGACGGCGGCACCCTTCCAGACATAGTTGTGCAGGTCGGCTTCCAGGTTTTCACCAGATGCAACCAGCCGGAACTTCGGCTCGACGCCGAGGGCCTTGGCGATCAGGCGACCGATCTCGATATCCACGCCGGCCAGCTTACCCTTTTCCTCATAGGACCAGGGCGCATAGTCCTCGTAGACGGCGAACTCGATCCAGCCCTCGTCGATGATTCGGTCGAAATCCCGGCCGACATCCTGCGCGAAGGTGTTCTGCGGCTTGGGCTGGGGCTTGTAGCCTTCGCAACGCGCAAAAGCGCCGCCCGGGAGGGCGACGCTTACGAGACAGGCTAGAAAGGCGCGGCGCATGGCGGCTCTTACTGCGTGGCTGAAAGGCCGACGGTCAGAACTTCCGCCGCCTTCTTCCAGCTTTCCGGCTTGTCCGAGAGTATGCGCGCCGCCTCATAGGTGACGCTGTCGGCGACCGGCGCGCCGGAGGCCGTCTTCACGGCGGTAGCAATCGTCTCGAGTTCCTGTTTCAAAGCGGCGGTGTCGGCGACCTTACCGGAGCCGAGTTCGTCGCGGATTTCGTGCAGGCGTTTAGCATGGTCATCAAGTGCACCATCCTCCGGGCGTGTTTCCACGTAGGTGCGGATCGCCCACGCGGCCTTCTGACCGAGAATGTCGCCGAAGGCCGGCATCTTGGTCGTGCCGTCCTGCGTGTATCCGTGGCGGAAGCGCTCGATGAACCACTCGTCACCCGCCTCTTCCGCCTCGAGGAAGCGCAGGTCGGGTGCAAGACCACCGGAGACGGCGCCCAGACCATGACAGCGGGCGCAATTCTGGTTGAAGCCCGAGGCACCGATTTCGACCGCCTTTAGCCAGACTTCGTGACCAGCCTTCGCCTCGCGATAGGGATTTTCGGTCTGCCACTCCTCGCCCACGTCCGGCAGCGCGTCCGTGTTAACCGGTTGCGGCGACACGTCGCCATGGGCGATCACCAGGCCCGTCGTTGCCAGAAGGATGGCTGCGGCAATCCCGCCGCGAATGATGTTGGCCGACATGCGGTCCCTCCCTTGCATTTCACACGGATTATTTTCTACGGCACACCAGTCGCCGCCGATATGCGACCTAGGTCGCCCCGCCCCATGGCACCAAGGTCGTATTTCGGCGTGTGCGCCATTCCGCCATGCTCTTTGCCGGGAGGACGTGAGATGTCGGCAAGTCTTGCAGCGTGCCGTAGGAGGCTTTGCCTCGCGGTCGCGATCGTCTGCTTCGCGTCGTCGGCCGCGGCAGAGATCGCCATACCGATGACCTATCTCCGGCAGGTCGTGGAGACGCCGCCGGTGCTCTCCAATCTCGATTCGATCCCGCCGGATCGCGGCATCGCCGGTGCTGAAGTGGCGCTGACGGACACGAAAACAACTGGCAGCTTTCTAGGCCAGAACTACAGCCTTGCCGTCGTCTCGGTCGAAGCCGGCGGCGACTTCCCCAGCGCAGCGCGAAAGGCACTTGCCACCTCGAAAATCCTGTTCCTCGAAGCCACGCCCGAAGACATGCTCGCCGTCGCAGATCTGCCTGAAGCGAAGAACGCCCTGCTCTTCGACATCGCCTCCGGTGCACGGCGGCTGCGCGATATGGATTGCCGCTCGAACCTGCTGCACACGATGGCGGAAGATGCGATGCGCACCGATGCCTTGATGCAGGTGCTGAAGGCCCGGCGCTGGACCCGCACGGTGCTGATCGTCGGGCCGAAGCCGGAAGACACGGCCTACGCCGAAACGCTGCGCGCCTCCGCGCAAAAGTTCGGGGTGGATATCCTCGCTTCCAAGAACTGGACCTTCGACACGGATCTACGCCGCGCCGCCGGCCAGGAAATCCCGCTCTTCACGCAGGACTTTCCAGATTACGACGTGCTGCTGATCGCCGATGAATCCGACGATTTCGCCCGCTATGTGCAGGACAATACCTGGCTGCCGCGCCCGGTAGCCGGTGCGGATGGGCTCCGTGGCGAAGGTTGGGCTCCAGTCTTGGAGCAATGGGCTGCCGTACAGCTGCAGAACCGTTTCGAGAACACCACGGGCCGCGAGATGAACTCACGCGACTATGCCGCCTGGGCGGCGCTCAGGACCATTGGCGAGGCGGTCACGCGCACCAACTCCGCCGATCCGGCAGTGCTGCGCGCCTTCATCCTCTCGGACAAGTTCGCCCTCGACGGCTTCAAGGGCCGCAGCCTCAGCTACCGCAGTTGGAACGGCCAGTTGCGACAGCCGATGGCGGTCGTCAATTCTCGCGCGCTCGTCGAGCTGACACCACTCGACGGTTATCTGCATCAGACCAATGACATGGACACGCTGGGCCTCGACAAGCCCGAAAGCGCCTGCACCGCCTTTGGAGAATGAGATGAGTTTTCCGCTCCTGCTGCTCGCCCCCCTTCTCGCCGCGACCGCATCGGATCCGTCCGGTGAAATCTGGGTGACGAACGAGAAGGACGACACGATCTCCGTCATCGACACGGCCAAGCTCGAGGTCGTGCGCACGATCAAGACCGGCGAGCGGCCGCGCGGCATTACCTTCAATTCCGACCACAGCCGCGTCTATATCTGCGCCTCCGACAGTGACACCGTGCAGGTGATGGACCCGGCGACCGGCGAAATCCTGCACGACCTGCCCTCCGGCGAGGACCCGGAACAGTTCATTCTCGCGCCCGACGACAAGCACCTCTGGATCGCCAACGAGGACGATGCGGTGACGACCGTGGTCGATGTCGACACACGGCAGGTGGTCGGCCAGATCAATGTTGGCATCGAGCCCGAGGGCATGGCGATCTCGCCGGACGGCAAGATCGTCATCACCACTTCGGAAACGACGAACATGGCGCACTGGATCGATACGGAGAAGAAAACGATCTTCGCCAACACGCTGGTCGATTCCCGCCCGCGCCATGCCGAATTCGCCAAGGGCGGCACGGAGCTCTGGGTTTCCTCGGAAATCGGCGGCACGATCACCATCTTCGATGTCGCGACGCAAACCGAGAAGGTAAAGATCCGCTTCGAGATCGCGGGCGTGAACGCCGACCTTATCCAGCCCGTCGGCTTCGAATTCACCGCCGACGGCAAGACGGCCTTTGTCGCACTCGGCCCGGCCAACCATGTGGCCGTCATCAATGGCGAAACCTTTGCGGTCGAGAAATACGTGCTCGTCGGCCGCCGTGTTTGGCACCTCGCCTTCTCGCCGGATCACACGCAGCTTTTCACCACCAACGGCGTCTCCGGCGACGTGACCGTCATTGATGTCGCGACGCTGGAGCCCTTGAAATCCATCAGAGTCGGCCGCTTCCCTTGGGGCGCGGCGACCCGGCCATGACTTGAGAGGCAGGGCGGGATGAAAAAAGCAATTTTCGCCACCATGCTGCTCGCTGCCGTCCCGTTCGCCGCGGTCGCCAACGATGACGACGCCAAGCCGGAGGCCATGATCGGTCTTGCCGGCCTTCTGTCAAAATCCAACCGCGAGACGCTGCCCGGCCTCACGCTCTCGGCTGGCCAGCCGATCGCCCAAAGGCCGATGACCCTGAAATCCGGCAGATACTACACGCTGAAGATCGAGGCCGATGGCAGCCAGGAACTGGCGCTGGAAGGCGCCGGCTTCTTCCGCGCCATCTGGCTCAACGAGATCGTCGTCGAAGGCATCGAGATCCGCCCGCTCGGCGTCGATTCCATCGAGTTCGACGAGGCCGGCGAAGCGGAAATCAGCTTCATCGCGATCAAGCCGGGCAGCTACCAGCTGAAAATTCCGGGCAGCACAGGCCAGACACAACAGGTCGAGATCACCATAGAGTGAGGCACCATGGGCGGTTTGAGGGTCGAAGGTATCAACCATGATTGGGGAACGCGCCGCGCGCTCGACAATGTTTCCTTTGCCGTTGAACCCGGCCGCTTCTGCGCCCTGCTTGGACCGAATGGTGCGGGAAAATCGACGCTGTTCGGCATGCTGACACGACTCTTCACGCCGCACAGCGGCCGTATTGCCGTCGCGGGGCATGACTTGGCGCGAGAACCGCGCGCAGCGCTCGCCCGGATGGGCGTCGTCTTTCAGACCTCGACGCTCGATCCCGATCTCACCGTCAAGCGCAACCTCCTGTACTTCGCCGCCCTGCACGGTCTTTCGGGGCGTGAAGCAGAGACACGCGCCATGGCCGCACTCGACCGGCTCGGTATGGCAGAACGTGCCGGGGAAAAAGCCTCGAAACTCAACGGCGGCCACCGCCGGCGCATGGAGATCGCCCGCGCCCTCCTTCACCGGCCGAAGGTGCTGCTGCTCGACGAGCCAACGGTTGGACTGGACGCCGCTTCGCGCGCGGCGATCACCGCGCATGTGCATGATCTCGCCTCACAGGGACTGACCGTGCTCTGGGCGACCCATCTGGTGGACGAGGTTCGGGCGAAGGATCGCCTCATTATTCTCCATCGCGGCCAGGTACTCGCCGATGGCGAGGCCGGCGACATCGCCGGCGGCGATCTCACCAGCCGCTTCCTTGCTCTGACAGGAGAACGGGCATGACGGTCGAGGCTTTCCCGTCAATCGAAGAAGAAACGGGCGGTTTCCTTCACTCGCATTCCCTTGTCGCGCTGCGGGCGATCCTTCACCGCGAGGCGCTGCGCTTCATCGGCCAGCGCGGGCGGCTCGTCGCGGCGCTGGTGCGGCCGCTGGTCTGGCTTTTCGTCTTCGCCGCAGGCTTTCGCGCAGCCCTCGGTCTTGCGATCACGCCGCCCTACCAGACCTATATTACCTATGAGATCTATATCGTGCCGGGGCTGGTCGGCATGATCCTGCTGTTCAATGGTATGCAATCCTCGCTCAGTCTCGTCTACGACAGGGAAATGGGCTCGATGCGCTTGCTGCTAACAGCACCGCTACCGCGCTGGTGGCTGCTGTTCTGCCGGCTGCTGGCAGGTAGCCTGATGGCCGTTGTGCAGGCCTACGCCTTCCTCGCCATCGCAGCACTCTATGGCATTCGCTTCCCCTGGTTCGGCTATCTCGCCGCTGCCCCGGCGATCCTAACCGCCGCAATGATGCTCGGCGCGCTCGGCCTGCTGCTGTCCTCCTTCATCCGACGACTCGAAAACTTCGCTGGCGTCATGAACTTCGTCATCTTCCCGATGTTTTTTCTGTCCTCCGCCCTCTACCCGCTGTGGAAGATGGCCGAGGCCTCGCCGCACCTCAGGGATCTCTGCGCGCTCAATCCCTTCACCCATGCCGTCGAGCTGATCCGCTTTGCCCTCTATGCCAAGGGCAACCTCACGGCGCTCGCCGTCACGCTCGCCGCCTTCGTCATCTTCGGCCTCGTTGCCATCTGGGGTTACGACCCTGCCCGTGGCCTCACCGCGCGAAAAGCCTGAACAGAAAAAACGCCGTGCGCCTCGTCACTCTCGCCGCCAGCCTGCTGTTTCCCGCCAATGCCGCGCTAGCTGCCCAAACGGATACGGAGGGCGGCGGCACGCTCAAACCCGAGGAGCTGACGCTGTGTGATGAAGTAGCTGCGCCGCCGCCGGTTGGACGGGGGCGATGACCTAGATGTCCAGCTCGACGACAACGGCCTTGGCAACCACGAAGACCCGGACGCCGCCGCCGACTGGGACCGTCGCGCTGCGGAGGCCGGCGCCCATTGGCGAGCTCAACTGCGGGCTCAACCTGATGCGCGGGGCGTGGTTTCGTCGAACACCAGGCGCTCGGCCGCCGGTTCGTCGATGAGGCAGCGAAGAGCAGTCTTCCAACCGCACGGCGTGTCAACGAGACCGGCTACGATCTCGACATCGTGACGCCCGATACTGGCAACTGGAAATATGCGCCGGCCTTCTGGCGGTCCTCGACGAGCCGCGCGGGCCGCCCCTCAAGCCGCAGGACGCGTCCGGCCAACCGCTCGGCCTCGGCCCGCACATGCGTAACGAGCAAGGTCGCACAGGGGCGTGCTTCGATCAGGCGTTCGAACAGGGCCATCATTTCCGATGCCAGAGCCGGATCGAGGCTGACGAAAGGCTCGTCCATGAGAAGCAGGTCAGGCGCGCAGGCGAAAGCGCGGGCAAGCGACAGCCGCCGCTGCTGGCCGAGGGAGAGCATACCGGGAAAACGATCGCCAAGCCCCGCCAACCCCACATCCTCCAGCCAGTGCCACGCCTCCTTTTCGCCAATACGCCCGACGATGGTGAGATTCTGGATGGCCGTGCGCCAGGGCAAGAGCACGGGCTCCTGAAAGACCATGGCGATCCGTTCGCTCGTTTCACACCGGCCGTCAAAGGCGCGGTCGAGACCGGCGATGATGCGCAGCAGCGAGGTCTTGCCGACGCCGGACGGGCCGGTCAGCGCTACCGTTTCACCCGGAAGCAGCGAAAGCACCATCCGGCCGAGCAAATGGCCCGGCCCGCCGCGTTCGAGATCAAGTCGGAGAACCGGCTCAGCTGCCGGGATGAAGGAAAACGCCATCGGGAAGTTCCTTCAGGTCCCCGACGAGATCGGCGCCGCCAAGCTCCGTCATGAGAGCGAGCATCCGGGCAGCCGCCTGTTCATCGACCGCGCCTGTTTTCGGTGTTCCGGCCAGAAAGCCGGCCTTCAGCGCCTCGAATTCCACATCGTTCGCCGCCTTCATCATCGAGCGAATGCGCTCAAAGCCGGCAGGATCGGAGGCGAGCTTTTCCTTGGCGGCACGGGACGCCGCCGCAATCGCTTCGCCAAGACCAGGATGTGTCTTCAGCAACTCGCCGCGCACGACATAGCCGACGAGCGGCGTTTCCGGATCAAGCCCCAAGGCTTTTGTGGCCTGGTCGATGGTCAGCAGCGGACGCATGCCCGCCGCCTGCATTCGGGCCCCGAAGTTCCAGAAGTTCAGGGCGGCCTGCACCTCGCCATCAAGCGCCGCCTTGTAGACCAGCGGCGGTGCGGCAAAAACCTGCTCCGTCGAGCCGGCGAGATCAAACCCCTCCACCTTCTGCGCATAGGCGCGCAGGATCAGCCAGCTCTTATCGATCGGGCTGCCGGCAACACCGATCTTCTGCCCCTTGAGGTCTCCCAACGCCTTGGCCGCGCCGTTGGCCGGCACCATCAGGCCACCGACAGCACGGGAATAGGGAATGAAGACGAGATCACGGCCAGCGGCGCGCTCGCGCGCCACCCAGAGCCAGTCGGAGACGATCATGTCGACCTGGCCGGCAACGAGCGCGATCTGTGCCGCCGGCGCACCGGCGACGTCGCTCACCTCAAGGGAAAAGCCGTTCGCTTCGTCGAAACGGTAGTGGCGGATCGTGTCAGCTTCCCAGTTGACCGTGCCGGAAAGCTGCAGCGCGGCGCGCACCACCGGCGTTTCGGCCAGCGCCGGCGCAAAGGATAGAAGCGCTGCGGCTGCGGCGCTGGCGAGCGATTTCAGGATTCTCATGGGCTCCTCCTCCCTGATCGGATGAGGCTAACCGCTCCTCCTTGGCGCCGATATACGACCTATTGACAGGGGTCGAACCCGTGCGACCCTCGGCGAAACCGGCATTTTACGACCAAGGTACAATTCAGTCGTTCCGCAACTGCGCCGATGATCCCAATCGTGGAGCCCGCGTGCTGCTGCGGGCGTGGAGTGGGAGGATGCCATGAGGAAACTCGTTCTGGCCGCGATCGCGGCCCTCACCTGTTCAAGCGCCGCTTATGCCGGCGTGACCGAACAAGATCTTGCCAAGGACGCCGAAACCGTCGGCGACGTCCTGACCAACGGCATGGGGCGCAACCTGCAGCGCTTTTCGCCGATGGAGACGCTGAACACCAAGAACGTCAAGAACCTGATGCCCGCCTGGGCCTTCTCGCTTGGCGGCGAAAAGCAGCGCGGCCAGGAAAGCCAGCCGATCATCTATGACGGCATCATGTACATTACCGGCTCCTATAGCCGTCTCTATGCCATCGACGTCAAGACCGGCAAGGAAGTCTGGCAATACGACGCCCGGCTGCCGGAGGGCATCCTACCCTGCTGCGACGTGGTCAATCGCGGCGCTGCCATTTACGGCGACAACATCTATTTCGGCACACTCGATGCGCGCCTTGTCGCGCTGAACCGCAAGACCGGTGATGTCGTCTGGAGCAAGAAGCTCGCCAACTACAAGGAGGGCTATAGCTACACCGCAGCACCGCTGATTGTGAACGGTCTCGTTGTGACCGGCAATTCCGGAGGCGAGTTCGGCATCGTCGGCGAGGTGCAGGCACGCAATGCCGAGACCGGCGAGCTCATCTGGACCCGCCCCGTGATTGAAGGTCACATGGGCACCTTCAAAGGCAAGGAAAGCACGATGACCGGGACGCTGAACGCGACCTGGCCAGGCGACATGTGGAAGACCGGCGGCGGAGCAACCTGGCTCGGCGGCTCCTATGACGAGGACACCAAGACGCTCGTCTTCGGCACAGGCAATCCCTCGCCCTGGAACAGCCACCTGCGCAATGCCGGCAAGCCTGTCGAAGGAAACAAGGGCGACAATCTCTATGCCGCCTCGCGCCTCGGCATTGATCCGGAAAACGGCGAGATCAAATGGCACTTCCAGACGACGCCCCGTGAAGGCTGGGACTTCGACGGTGTGAACGAGGTCGTTCCCTTCGTCGACAAGGACGGAAACAAGCGCTTCGCCACCGCCGACCGCAACGGCTTCTTCTACGTGCTGAACCGCGAGGACGGCAAATTCGTCTCAGCCCATCCCTTCGTGAAGAACATTTCCTGGGCGAAGGGCATCGACGAGACCGGCCGCCCGATCTACAACGAGGACAACCGTCCGGGCGATGCCGCTGCGGCGGCGGACGGCGCCAAAGGCCAGCAGGTCTTTGCCGTGCCCTCGTTCCTCGGCGGCAAGAACTGGATGCCGATGGCCTATAGCCCGAAGACGGGCCTGTTCTACGTGCCCTCAAACGAATGGGGCATGGACATCTGGAACGAGCCGATCAGCTACAAGAAGGGGGCTGCCTATCTCGGCGCCGGCTTCACAATCAAGCCGCTCTTCGAGGACCATATCGGCAGCCTGAAGGCGATCGATCCAAACACCGGCGAGATCAAGTGGGTGTACAAGAACGGCGCTCCACTCTGGGGCGGCGCGATGACCACGGCCGGTGGCCTCGTCTTCTTCGGCACGCCGGAAGGTGATTTCATCGCGCTGAACAACGAGACGGGCGAGGAACTTTGGAAGTTTCAGACGGGCTCGGGCATCGTCGGCCAGCCGGTGACCTGGGAACAGGACGGCGAGCAATATGTCTCGATCATCTCCGGCTGGGGCGGCGCCGTTCCGCTCTGGGGTGGGGAAGTCGCCAAGAAAGTCAATTATCTTAATCAAGGCGGCATGGTCTGGACCTTCCGCCTGCCAAAACAGCTGGCTTCGCTGAACTGAAATTTGGAGCCGGGCGAAAACGCCCGGCTTTGCTGCTTTTGCTCTGGCCAATAGGCCGATGAAGACGGACGAATTCAATGCTAAGCTATCGCCAGCCCTATCGGGAATTTCGCATGTTGCCAGTTCTTATACCGCAAAAGCCTGTGCGTAAGCTGACATCGGCGCTGATCGTTGACGATCACCCCCTTTTCTGCGACGCGCTGGCGATGACACTGACAGGGCCGGTCGGTATTCCGGACGTTCAGGCCGTCGGCACGCTGGAGGCCGCGCTCACGCGACTTGCCACGTGTCCGCTGCCCGATGTCGTGGTGCTCGATCTCAACCTTCCCGACGTCAACGGGCTCGACGGCGTGGTGCGCCTGCGCCAAGCTGCTCCGGAAACGCCGATCGTCGTCGTCTCGTCCTTGGACGAGGTGCGCATCGTGCGCGCCGCGCTGAAAGCCGGCGTCAATGCTTTTGTGCCGAAGCACGCATCGCGCGAAGAGTTCCGCGAGGCATTCTCGGTCATCGCGCGTGGCGAAATCCACGCCAGCCATCTCACGCTTGAGGGATCCGTCCCGCCGAGTCTGTCAGAGGAAGCGGTCAAGCGGCTGGCGCTCTTGACGCGGCAACAGGCGCGTATCTTGCAACTCGTCTGCGCCGGGCGCATGAACAAGCAGATCGCCTACGAGCTTTCGATCGCCGAGACGACGGTGAAGGCGCATGTTACCGCGATCATGCGCAAGCTCGGTGTCCAGACGCGCATGCAGGCTGTGCTCTTCGCGCAAGAGGCAAGTTTCAACACGATGATCACGGACGCTTGAGGCTCTAAGACCATCGGCTAAGAATCGCATTCCACGCTGGCGCCGAGGCGCGCCGAATGGTTTAAAATAGAGGACGGGGGAACGGCGGAGGAGGCCATCGCCCGTGGACGAACATTACGTATCGCGTGCGCTCGTTTCCGCGCACGAGACCTGCCCTGTCGAGCACCTGGCGAAAAGCCTCGGCCCCGGCCCCTTTTCACTCGTGCTGCTCTTCGTGTCGCCCGAGGCGGATGTATCGTCCGCCGTTACCGAGGCCCGAAGGGTCTGGAAGGGCGCGAAGATTGCCGGCTGCACCACCGCGGGCGAGATTTCCGGCGATGGTTATGACGAAGAAAGCATTGTCGCCGTCGGTTTCCATGCCCGCCACTTCGCCGCCGAGACCTTGCTAGTCCCCGACCTCTCGAAACTCGTGGCAAGCGACCTTTCCGACACGCTGCTGCACATCCGTCAGGCTCTGGCCCGCGACCATGGCCACCTGCCGGAAGAGTTCGCCCTCCTGTTTGTCGACGGGCTTTCGGCGCGGGAGGATGAGCTTGCCTCCGCGCTGGCAGCGGCGACCGGCGCGATGCCGCTGATTGGCGGCTCGGCGGGCGACGGCACGCGTTTCCGCGAAACGCTGGTCTTTGATGGCAAGCAACTGCTCGCCAATGCCGCCGTCATCTCCATCATGCGGGGCGCCTGTCCGCTGCGTCCGTTCAAGATGGACCACATCAAGCCGACCGAACGGCGCATGGTCGTGACGGATGCGGATCCGCAGGCCCGGATCGTGCGGCGCATCAATGCCGAACCGGCGGTAAAGGAATATGCCCGCCTCATCGGCATGCAGCCGGAAAGCGTCAATACGCTGACCTTCGCCATTCATCCGCTCACCGTGCGCATGGGCGAACGTCACCACGTTCGCGCCATCCAGCGCGTCCTGCCATCGGGCGAACTTCTGTTCTTCTCTGCAATCGACGAAGGCATGGTACTGACCATCGCCGAGCCGCACGACCTCGTCGGGCACCTCTCGGCGGAACTGAAGGCGCTCAAGCAACCGGCCAATCCCGTTGCCGTGTTAGCCTTCGACTGCATCCTGCGCCGCATAGAAGCGCAAGAACGGCAGATGATCGGCCCCGTCTCGGAACTCTTAAGCCAGCATGGCGTCATCGGCTTTTCCACCTATGGTGAGCAGATCGGTCCCATGCATATCAACCATACGATGACAGGCTTTGCCTTCTACCCGCCCGGCACCGTCTTTTCGGAAAATGCCCCATGAACGATCGCCTTTCCGATGGCCTGTTCGATCCTGCCGATGGCGAGGCCCGCAACCTCGAAAAGATGCTCGTCATCGCCGACGCTCTAATGCGTCATGTCGAGCAGAACACCGGCGATCGGAGCGCCGCCTTCGAACAGTTCCGCCGCGCGGCCATGCTGGAGGAGCGGGTCCGCCAGCGAACGCGCGACCTCGAAGCGACGCTGAAGCTGCTCAACGAGGCTAACAGCGCGGCCGAGCGCGCGCGCCGCGACCTGTCGCAGGCCATCGAGGCGATCGAGGAAGGCTTCGCACTCTTCGATCCGGCAGAAGTCCTCGTGCTGTGCAATTCGCGTTTCTGCCGCGATCTTGCGGATGTGCGCCCGAAACTGTCGCCAGGTATCACGTTTGCAGATTATGTTGAAACGGTCAGCCGCTCTGTGAAACTCGCGCTGCCGCGGGGCGTGACGCCGAAGAGCTGGGCGGCCGAGCGCATGCGGCTGCACCGGGCACGGCAGGTCTTCAATGTCGGACTTTCCGGCGACCGCTGGCTCCAGGTCAGCGAGCAGCGCACCGCTGATGGAGGCACCGTCATCCTCCAGACAGATATTACCGACCTCATCCGCATGGAGCGTTCGGAACGCGGCAAGCTACTCGACAACCAGGCCCGCATGATCCGCGCCACCCTTGAGCACATCAATCAGGGCGTCGGCATCTTCGACGCCAACCGCCGCCTCGTCGGCTGGAACAGCCGGATCGCGCAATTGCTGGATATTCCACCGCGCCTCCTGCGGCTGGGCGTCCCGTTCGAGCTGCTGGCAAACCATATCAACCAGGCCATTACCCTCGGCGACGGCTTTTCCGGTGCCGCGCTGCGCCAATGGATTGACGGGGATTTGCAGCGCGGACCGCTCTCCTTCGAGATCACGCACGCATCTGGCATCATCCTTGACGTCTTCGCCCAGGAAATGCCGGGCCGTGGTTTCGTCATGTCCTTTGCCGACGTAACGCGCGAGCGGCACGCAATCCACGCAATGATCCGCGCCAACACTTCGTTGGAGGCGCGGGTCGCCGCTCGGACCGGTGATCTTGCTGCCGCCCTTGCCGAAGCCGAACGCGCCAACTCCGCTCGCGTCCGCTTCGTTGCGGCCGCGAGTCACGATCTGCTGCAACCACTTTCCGCCGCCAAGCTCTTCGTAGCTGCTGCAAGGGATGACGCGGACGCGACGCCGATGCGGGGAACGCTGGAAAAGGCGCACAATGCGCTTGTGAGCGTCGAGGGTATCCTCGGGGCACTGCTCGACATTTCGCGATTGGAAGCGGGTGGTGCTGCGATGGATGTCGGTCCAGTGCCGCTCTCCCTGCTCCTGAAGCAACTCACCGACGAATTCGCCCCCGTTGCCGCCCGCAAGGGCCTGCGACTTAATATCCTCCCCTGCGAACTCACCGTTTTGAGCGACTCGACCTATCTGCGCCGCATCCTGCAGAACCTCATCAGCAACGCCATTCGCTACACCGCGAGCGGCCGTGTCCTCGTCGGCCCACGCCGCTCGAACGGGCAGGTGCGAATAGAGGTCCATGACACAGGACCTGGCATCGCGGCGGACCAGCAACAGTCGATCTTTCGCGAGTTCCATCGCGTCCAGGGTTCCGCCTCGGCCTCCGAGGGGATGGGGCTCGGCCTTGCCATTGTAGAAAGAGCCTGCGCCCTGCTCGGTCATAGGCTTGTGCTGCGCTCGGACCTCGGGCGCGGCACGTGTTTTTCCGTTGAACTGAAGCCGGTGGCGCAGCATGCCTGTCCGAACTACGGCGAAGTAGCGCCGGTCATCCCGGAGGAACCGGGCGGAAACAGCGACCGGATCGCCCTTCTCGTCGAAAACGACGTGGACCTGCGCCGGGCGATCGCACTGTTGCTGGAGCGACGCGGCGTCAGTGTCTTGGAAGCGGGCAGCGGCGAGGAAGCGCTCTCGCTCCTGGAGGAGATCGGCATCGTGCCCGACCTCTATCTCGTCGACCAGCAGCTCGACGGCGCGTTTACCGGCATCGAAACGGTGGAAGCGCTGCATGCCGAATATGGCGAGCGCCCAACCCGCATCCTGACCGCCGACCGCAAACCGCAGACGCGCATGGCCGCCGAAGCCGCTGGAATCGAGATCCTGTACAAGCCGATCGCCGCTGATGCGCTGGAAGCCTTCGTGCTCCACGCCAGCTAACGCTCTCGTCCGCCACCAAGGTCGCATTGCGACACCAGCCGCCCCATGGGACATCCCTTCCACCTGAACTGGAGGAGATGGACATGAAGAAATTTCTGGCTTCGGCAGCCCTGGTGATCCTTGCAAGCGGCACCGCTGATGCCGCCGAGCACATGATCAAGATGATGAACAAGGGCGAGAGCGGCAACATGGTCTTCGAACCCGCCGCTGTGGCCGCGCAACCCGGCGATACCGTTCACTTCATCCCCACCGACAAGAGCCACAATGTCGAGGGCATCAAGGGCATGCTTCCGGACGGCGTAAAACCCTTCAAGAGCAAGGTGAACGAGGAATATGTCCTGAGTGTCACCGAGCCGGGCTATTATGGCGTTAAATGCTCACCGCATTTCAGCATGGGCATGGTGGCCCTTATCCGCGTCGGCGATGGTTCGCCGAATGCCGACGCTGCCAAGGCGGTCAAGCTCCCCGCCAAGGCGGGCGAGCGCATCAAGGCCGCTTTTGAGACCCTGGCAACCGCGAAATAGGCGCAAGACCTCGGTTGCCGGGCAGCTCAACCCAACTGCTCCGTGAACACCGAGACCTTGGTCGCATTGTCGAGACACCTGCAAGAAGCGCAAGCTGACACCGTGGCCGTTCACAGTTGGAGGAGAAAAGCTATGGCTTGGAAGAAACCCGTTATCAAAAACATCGCCTGCGGCATGGAAATCAACATGTATGGCCCGTCGGAAGATGAACCGCGTCCGGACCATCCGTTCTGAACCGGAACAATGCGTATCGTCATACTCGGGGCAGGCGCCGGTGGCGGCCTGCCCCAATGGAACTGCGGCTGCACCCAATGCTCCGCCGCACGGCGGGGGCTGATCGCTCCGATGACGCAGAGCACATTGGCCGTCAGCGTCGATGGCTCGACCTGGGCCTTGCTCAATGCGTCGCCGGATCTGCGTCAGCAGCTCGCCACCTGGCCGGCGCTACACCCGACCAGCCTTCGCGGCAGTCCGGTGAAGGCCGTAGTGCTGACCAATGGCGATGTCGATCACATCGCGGGCCTGCTGACCTTGAGGGAAAAGACCGGCTTCACCCTCTACGCCACCGACGCAACGCATCAGGTTTTGTCCGAAAACACGGTGTTCGGCGTGCTCGATCCGGTCCTGGTGCGGCGGGAGACCGTATTTCTGGACCATCCCTTCAGCCCGCTACCGGGCCTGATGGTCACCGCCTATGCCGTTCCGGGAAAGACCCCTCTCTACCTGGAAGGCGAAACGCCGGAATTGGAGGCGATGGGCGAACAGACCGTGGGGCTGCGCCTGCAAGCCGGCGGACGCGAAGCCCACTATGTTCCAGGCTGCGCCGCCCTCCCCGACTGGCTCGTGGATCACCTCTCGCAGGCGGCCGTGGTGCTGTTCGACGGCACGGTCTGGAGCGACGATGACATGCCGCTCTCTGGCACCGGCGCCAAGACCGGCGTGCGCATGGGGCATGTGGCGATGCGCGGGCCCGCCGGTTCGCTCGCGCGCCTCGGCCCGCTGCAAGGTCGGCGCATCTATACGCACGTGAACAATACAAATCCGGCATTGATGCCCGACAGCGAGGCCCGCGCAACGATCATGGCCGCCGGATGGGAAATCGCCAACGATGGCATGGAGATCGTCCTTTGAACCTGACCCCGAAACAGGAAGACTGGCCCCTGAGCCGCGCGGAATTCGAGGCGCGGCTGCGCCGTGTCGGCGAGGAGCGCTATCACGACAAGCACCGCTTCCATGACAGACTACACGGCGGAGCTTGCACGATAGATGAGGTCCAGGCCTGGGTGATCAATCGCTGGCAGTATCAGTGCTCCATTCCCATGAAGGATGCCGCGCTCCTGTCGCGCTGCCCTGATCCGGATCTGCGGCGCATCTGGCGCTCCCGCATCGAGGATCATGACGGCGGCACCGAAGACGGCGGCGGGATCCGACGCTGGCTCAGACTGGCCGAGGGCGTCGGGCTGGATCCCGCCTATGTCGCCTCCGGCCGCGGCGTGATGCCGGCCACGCGTTTCATCGTCGACGCTTATATCCGCTTCGTGCGCGACGAGCCGCTCATCGCCGCGATGGCAAGCTCGCTCACCGAGATGTTTGCGCCGGCGATCCACACGCAGCGAATTTCCGGCCTGCTGGAACATTATGATTTTGCCGATCGCGACACGATCGCCTATTTCCGCCACCGCCTGAACGAGGCGCCGAAGGACGTACGTTTCACACTCGATTGGGTCTTGACCCACGCCGTAACCCGCACCGAGCAGGAGGCGGCTATCGCGGCGCTGACATTCAAGACGGATGTCCTGTGGGCGCAACTCGACGCGCTGTGGAGCAGCTATGTCGATGGTCACATCCCGCCCGGCGCCTGGCGGCCCGGCGAGGCGCAACGGACAATCCGCCCATGACGACCGATCCCGTTCCCCTTCTGCCGCGCGGAACGCGCCTGCATCATGACCGCGTCCGCGACACAATGGTGCTGCTCGTCCCGGAGCGGGCGCTGCTGCTCGACGATATCGGTGCTGCCATCCTTCGGGAGGTCGATGGCCGCTCCACGCTCGGCGCGATCTCCAGCCGTCTCGCGGAGCGCTACGGCGCACCGAAGGCAGACGTCGCATCCGACGTTCGCGATTTCCTCGACGGCCTCGCCGGCCAGCGATTGGTGGATTATCAATGACGGACCGCCCTGCCCCACCGATCGCCATGCTTGCGGAGCTGACGCATCGCTGCCCCCTGTCCTGCTCCTATTGCTCCAACCCGCTGGAGCTGACGGAACGGACGCGGGAACTGACGACTGAAGGCTGGATCGATGTGTTTCGCCAAGCTGCCAAGCTCGGCGTGCTGCAATTGCACTTGTCCGGCGGCGAGCCGGCATCGCGGCGCGATCTCGAAATTTTGGTGAAGGCGGCGCGGGACGCCGGCCTCTATGTCAACCTCATCACATCGGGCATCGGGCTGACGCCGACGCGTCTCAATGCCCTGGAAACCGCCGGGCTCGACCATCTCCAGCTGTCACTGCAGGCGACGACCGCCGACAAGGCCGACTGGATCGGCGGCTACAGGGGAAGCTTCGCGCGCAAGCTTGCTTTGGCAGAAGAGGTCCTTTGGCGTGGCATTCCGCTGACGGTCAATGCCGTCATGCACCGGCACACGATCGATGATGTCAGGACAGCGATCGATTTCGCTGCCAATCTCGGCGCGCGGCGTATCGAGGTCGCCTGCGTCCAGTTCTATGGCTGGGCGCTTGTCAACCGCGATGCGCTTCTGCCGACCCGCGCCCAAGTAGTGCAGGCAAAGGACGCGGTGGCCGAAGCCCGACTCGCCTATGCCGGCCGGATGATGATCGACTTCGTCCCACCGGATTATTACGCGGATTATCCCAAGGCCTGCATGGGCGGCTGGGGCTCGACCGGCATCAATGTCGCGCCCGATGGCACGGTCCTGCCCTGCCATGCCGCCGCGACGATTCCCGGCGTCGTCTTCGACCGGGTCACCGAAAAACCCCTTTCGGCGATCTGGTATGACGGAGCGGCCTTTAACGCGTTTCGCGGCCATGCCTGGATGCAGGAGCCTTGCCGGAGCTGCGCCCGTCGCGATCATGATCACGGAGGCTGCCGCTGCCAGGCCATGACCCTCGCCGCCGACCCCACCGCCACCGACCCGGTCTGCCGCCACGCGCCTGCCCGACCTGCCGTCGATCACATTCTCGAGCAGCAGGCTCCGTCGGTATCACCATTCATTTATCGTGGCAGCAAGCGTTAACTGACGAGCGTGGCCAACGCCGCCAGAGAAAAGACCGATTTTCGGCGTGCGTTGCGTTGGCGATATGAGGCACTTCATCCACGTCGCCGATCCGCCAAGTGAAGCTACGAACCAACTCCGATGAACCAGCCAAGCCGCGCGCACCTGCATGCAGGCTAATAACGACGGCCCAACATCTCTGGATGGGCGATTGAAACTGCCTGTGAGACTTACAAGCCGAAGTGTGGACATGTGGATCCTCCAATTTGGCTCAATAATCTATAAACTTTGTGGATTAAAGAAATCCGCCACTCTTTCCTGAGCAATTTGTAGAAAAGAACGCTCATGCCAGCGCGGCAGGCGTGAAGCTGGAGTGCGTCCGATGGGGCGCGCTCCAGCCTTTGCGTTCAACTCCAGGCGTGAAGGGGCGGGTTCTCCCCGTTCAGGAAGTACTTGCCAAGAATGGCGTATTTCCAGCGCACCGGGTCATGGAGCGTGTGCGTCCGGGCATTGCGCCAATGTCGGTCAAGATTGTGCTCGGCCAGCGTCGAGCGCGTACCGGCCAGTTCGAAAAGCTTGTTGGTGGCAGCGATAGCGATTTCCGTCGAGAGGATCTTGGCTTCCGCAGTCGTGATCTGGGATTGCGCCACCGTCTCGATCGTCGGGTTTGCCACCGCACGGTCGATCGCATATCCGGCTTTTTCAAGCAGTGCCTGCGCCGCGTGGAAGCCTCAGCGTCAGATCCCCGATCGCCTGGATGGTGTAGGGATCATCCCAGGCGTTTTCGAGACCGCTGTCCACCCAGGCGCGGCTCTTGGTTCGGACGAACGAGACTGTCTCATCGATCGCGGCCTGGGCAATGCCGGTATCCACCGCCACCTGGATGATCTGAAAGATTGCACCGTCGGCCGTCGGAACTTCATAGCCCTTGTACCCTGGAACGAGGTGCGACTTCGGCACCTTGACGTTGTCGAGAATGACCGTGCCGGAAAGTGTCGTGCGCTGGCCGAAGGAAGACCAGTCATCAACGACAGTCAGACCCGGGGCATCACGTTCGGCAATCGCGTACCAGGCGCGTCCCTCATCGTCGAGTGCGACGATCGGCACCAGATGAGCAAGGAGGGCTCCGGACGAATAGAACTTCCGACCGTTGACGATGACATGATCGCCTGCATCGACGAATTTGGTCTCGAAATCGACGGCGCGCTTGGAGCCGAATTCCGAGAAGGCGTTGCCGAACCGCGTGCCGCGAAGGACTTCGGCAAAGAGGAGTTTCTGCTTCACGGGTGAGGGGGTCACGTTCTTCCTGATGAACGGCGCCCAACTCGACATTCACGGCGGCTCGACCTTCATCATCACGCCATCCCTGACGGGGGACTGGGCAGGTTTCGCGATCGTCGCCGCCCGGAACAATACGGCGACCGCGACGATCAACGGCAACAGCGCCTCGTCGCTTGCGGGCATCATCTACATGCCGGCATCACGCGAGATCCAGTATGCCGGCAGTGGCTCCACCGGCGGCGAATGCGTGCGCATCGTCGCGCAGGAGATCACCATGATCGGCAACAGCAGCTTCAAGCTGGATTGCAAGGCGACGCTCGCGAACAACACCATCAACAACCCCGGTGCCATTCGTCTGGTCAGATAACAAAAATCAATCAGGGCGCCGGATGAAGATCATTCGATTTGGAACGGCCGTCGCACTGGCGGCCTTGTTGGTGTCGATTGTAGCCCAAGTCGTGAGCGAGGCGATCTGAGGTCGAAAAAGGCCCCAGTATCCCACGAGGATGATCTGGAGCCTTCTGTCTGAGCGTTCGAATTCGCAGACGCCGCAAATTAGCCGGCAACCTGTTACGAACGCAATCCGGGTAGATGACTAGTCCCGCGGATTCGCGCGCCAATATCGTGCAAGCTGCGGGTCGTGCTCTAGGTGCTCCCGCCAGGCCGCCTCAGGCACCTGACCAGAACGATAAGCCTCAATAAGCAAACGCTGATCGTCATTCAACTCGGGCTCGTCCTCGGCATGGTGCCACTGGAACAATCCGAGCACCGCCTCGTCGATATCTCTCATATGGATGGACATTTGAAACCTCTATTGGCCGGTCTCGTCATAAAACGCATAGAGGTCAATGATGTTTCAGAGTCGACTGCGCCAACATGGCGTCGATGCGTGTTGGAGAGGTCGAGCCCGAAACCGTCCTTACCGTGCAGGAACGGACGTAGCCGCCCTTGCCGGCCCGGTTCACACCGAAGAAGTTCCGCTGCAATGAGTGGATGCGTCGTAACAAGGCTCGTCACCATAGCGGCCAATCTGACCACAGCAACTCTTTCTGTCCCGTTGCGCGCGAGGCGACAAGCATTCCTTCATCTGACGGCGATATACTCTCTCCTCTCCGTAGGGGTTCGCGCCTCCGGTACCAGCAGATGACCGACGGCGCGGCTGTTGGGCCCCTTGCCCACCCGCGCGAGGGGTCTTTCCCTAGGCCGCGCCTCCTGCATGGCCGAAACTGTGAGTCGGCCGCCTTCAAACGGGTGGGCCATAAAGTTAACTGGGCAGGACCCATGGTTAACCGACCTGTTCGAGAGCGCTGAGCAGATCGCGCGCGTCTGTGGGCTTACCAACATTGGGAGCCCCCCGCCAGGACGTATCCGCCGACCTCCGCGGGTGTCTTATACGCACTGGCTATGACAAAGGGTACATATTGCTTGCCCGAAGTGCCTCTGCCAACCGGGGTCACTATACCGTCCTTCAGTGTCACGTCGAGAATAGTGACAGATGGCAGTTGTTCTTCCAACAGCGCCAGCGCTTCGTCCACCGTTACCGCTGGGCCGATGACATTCCAGCCCCGTCGCTCCGACGGCTTCGGCGTACGCTTAGCCGTCACCTTCCTGTTTCCGAAGAAATAGGAGCCGGCATAAATCCGGTCGCTTTAAGCTCGTACCGGCGAAGACCAGCCGTTCAAGCGCCATTCTGCACGGCGGCGGAGACGCACGTTATTGGCCTGCAAGGCGGCGCCGGCAAATCCGCCTCGCCTTGGACCAAACCGGCCTGCTGAAAAAAGACAGGGCGCTCAACCCGTTGCGGGGAGCGCCCTGTCCGACCCGGACGACCGTCGCGGCAGCCAAGCTGCTCGGCAAAGCGGCATCGAAACGGGTGATGGCCGACAGATGATATTTCACCATCCAGATTTCAAGATTCGTTGACGCGCTCGAGTTCGAAGAAATAGACCCGCTCGTCGCCGGCGACTGTCATCGCACCCGTGACTCGGTGCTCGTCGATCCGGCGGAAATGATCGACGATCGGCTGGTGGTCGTAGACCATGGCCGCACTCTCGACACCGACGAATATCATGGTCTTCAGGGAAGCGACCGGCCCCCGCGCCTGCAGCCGGCGCTGAAGATAGCAGAACAAGTTTCGCGCGGCGTGCGTCCGGCCGAGCGTATGGAAGCGAAGCGCCAGGCTGAGCGGTATCCACTTTGGATCGACGGCGACCACGCGCCGCTCACTTGCGCGAAACAGAAGCGCGTCCGCGCGCATATCGGGCGTAAATCGCTTGCCGAACCAGCCGAGATTTTCGAGCACGCCGTCGAACGGATGCCCCGCCGCTATGCCGCGCCCTTTCCACAAGCCGACGAGGTCGCGCGGCTCGACCGGGGCTAAGCTTCGAAATGCCTCAAGGGTGGTTTGCTGTTCTCTGACGGAACAATGTGTCCTTGCGCTCTTCGGCTCGCCGCCTGGATCTGGCGTTGCGTCGCGCCACTGGCAATTTCTCAAGCGTTTGGCAACCTTAGGTCGCGCTCGCCTTGTTTCAAGGGCGAAGAAGCCTATTTGATTACGCTGGCCATTTTTTTGCGTCTGGCCCACAGCCAGTCTCCAGTTGCAGTTGATACATTGTGCGATCATTTTGGCCCAGAGCGTAAACATACGCGCAACAAGCCTTTGTACAGGGTTGATCCGCCCTTCGGCTTGACCGTTGCTTCACGGGAGTTCGATGCATTTTCTACGGCATCAATATCCCGGCGCAAGATGCTGGCGAACCGCATGATGCAGGGATGGGTTCCCGTCTTTTCCGGAACGCCATGCGATGCGCCATTTTGCAGAGATCGCCGGAACAAATCGCGTTTAGGAGCGGGGTCGCCTGATGTCTCTGGCTGCGCGCCAGCCCGACAAAGCGACGCTTCACCTCTTCAAACAGGGCCGGAGGCAACGGGCCGTGGTAGCCGCTATCCGTGTCGAGCGGCCGGACGTCCGGCCCTGGCCAGGCAAAGCGGTTGCTTTCCGTCAAGACAATCCAGGAGCGTTCGTCATCCAGTCCCAAACGACGTTTTGTCGCCGGCGGGATCTCGACTGCCTCGGCTGGATCGGAGGGCGGCGTATGCGTGATCGGAAGGACGCGGACCACCGGCGTTCCATCTTCCAAGGTGGCAACGATGGCAAGAACGAGCGCCGGGCGATCCTTGTCACCCTCTTCTCGTCCCTCCAAATGCTGCCAGTGCCAAAGATAGGAATACCGGAAGACCCAGCCGACCTTTGGCTCAGTCGGCAGCATTCTTGTCCTTCGTCAATTCGGCATTGAGATGGTCAAGTCCAGGATCCATCGTGGATGTTTCGACTGCAGCGAGGTCGTCCGCATCCAACGCGCTCGAAACAGCAGATGCGATGGTCGCACCACGGCGCGCACATGCTCATGGAGGTCCGGACGGCCGCACTGAACGGCGAACTGCGCGATCGTTTGAGGACACCGTTCCGACAGCCAGAAGCGAACATGCCTTCGATATTCAAACCCAAGCCACCGCTCCTGCGTGCCGCCTGACCCCAGAGACGTTACCGGTCTCCTATGAAAAGGCGGCGACCACGATCACCGAGACGATCCTGAGGGGCATCCTCCGGCAGCCCTGAGCCGGACAGGCGAACAAAGCCGCTTGCGCGATTCCTGTCCGCACAGCGCGCGTAGGTCCGGGCGATCCGGCTCATTCAAGGTTTGCGTCACCGCAGAATTTTGCGACGTGACCGCAGCAAGCAAGATCGAAAAAGCATTGGACGTTGCCTTTTTGGCAATCGACCTTGCGAATATCTGTGCTTCTTCGGCAAGGGAAACTCTGAATAATTGGCCGTGCAAGCAACCCTCCAGAGATCCGCAAGATGGCCTATGTCATTACCGAACCCTGCATCGACGTGAAGGATGGCGAATGTACCGCCGCCTGCCCTGTGGACTGCATCTACGAGGGTGGGCGCACCTTCTACATCCACCCGGACGAGTGCATCAATTGCGGCCTCTGTCTCTCGATCTGTCCCGTCGATGCCATCGTCTGGGATCAGGAGATATCGCACGGACAACGCCATTTCATCGCTGTGAACAAGGAGTTCTTCGGATCCGACGTCACCGGGCTGGGCTCGCCAGGCGGCTGGAGCAAGGAGTGCTCCACGGAGCTGGACCATCCGTTCGTTGCGGCCTTCGAGAAGGCGGCAGTGATCGCGTAGCAGGTGCTGATCTGCGAAGGGCAGCTCGCGTTCGGCCAACTCCGAACCGATCGCCAAACTGAGAGACCGAACCTTCAAGTGGCGGCTCGCATGCGACGGATACGTCGACTTGCTTGCTGCCCTCACTCACCAGTCGGAATAATAGGCCCGTGTCGCGGCGGCCAGTTTGGTCACGCGCCCGCGCTCGGCGGTCAGCCGCGAAAGGTCCGCACGCGCCTGCTGCAGCAGTTCGGCCCGGGCAGCCTCGAAATCAACCCGGGTCAGCCGCCCATCGCACATGACCTCCTGTCCCGCTACATAAAGCGCCTTCGCATGCGCGGCGGTCATCCGGGTGAGCAGAACCTCCGCTTCATCCAGATCGTCAATCAAGCTGTCGGCAATCAGCGCAGCGTAATCCACGAGCACCAAGTCTTCGTTCGCCGGCGCGTTCACAACCTTGGCACCGACATGGATCGCGGCATCGAAAACGCGTCCTGCCGTAAAGGTCCGCGACAAGCCGCGGCCGCCATGGAGCAGATGGGCGAGCCGCAATTCGCGCCAGAGATCCTGGTCGTCGTCAAATCCTGTCCCGTCGAGACCGAAAGCGAAGAGAGGACCGTTTGCCGGCATGGCGGCGACCGGTGCCACGCCTGAACGCAGCCGCAAGTTCGCCGACGGGTTCGACACGAGCTGCACGCCCCTTGCTGCCAGCAGCTCCAGCTCATCCGGCCGCAGTTGGACGCCATGGGCAACGGCGAGGCGGGGCGAGAGGAAGCCGATCTCGTCGAGAAACCGGACGACCCCTTGCGGAAAGCGCCGATCCAGCCACTGCCTCTGCCTGGGGCTTTCGAGGAGATGCATGTGAATGCGCCGGTCCGTTGCCTGAGAGGCCTCGGCGATCGCTTCGAGCAGTACATTGGAGCACCATTGCGGCCCGATCGGCCCATACTGGACATCGATCAATGGGCTGGTATTGGCTGCAGCGACGGCGTCGGCCGCCGTAATCTGCACCGAGGGTGGCGCATATCTGGGTATCGAGACACTCAGTTCGTCCCAGTCTGCCGGAGCGAGGTACGGTCGCAATCGCTCAGGCCCGCCGTCATAGGCCCACGGATCATGGTCGAGAAGCGGACAGGAAATCGCAAGCCTTATGCCCACGTCGCGCGCCGCACGCATCACGGCGCCGGCCTCGTCGACGAGGCGGTCGACATTGAGAGAATTGTGGCAATGCATGGTGGCGCCGACGCCCCTTTGCGCCAGTCTTGAGAAGGCCACCAGCGCTTCCAGATAGGGCTCGGTTCGCGGTCGAAGCCGAAGTCCCGGGATCCACACTTCCAGGGCATCGTCCGCGTTGCCAAAATCGAGCGTGCGGATGCCATAACCATGGTCATGGGCGTTGACGGGCGGCGGCATAAGCAGAGCACCGGCCGGGATCGTCGTCCATGAGGCGCCCCCAGGCAAATGATCCAACAGATTTTGCGCGCGCCCTGCGGCCTCGTGGCCCGGTCGCAAGAGAAGTCGCCCGGGAACGGATGCTGTATTCACGGATGGATCGACTCCATGATCTGGTCGCTGAACCTCTGCAGTTCCGCGCCAACGAATTCGATGACGGCCTCAGCCGCGTGCGTGCGCTGCCGGCGTCGCTGCACCAGAATCCCGACATGCAGGTTCTGAAGGCGCGAGCCGGAAAGCGGTATGGCGACGAGATCGCCCGATCTGATCTCGGCGAGGAAACCGATCGGCGTGAAGAAAGCCACGCCCTGACCGGACAGGATGAAAGGTTTAAGCATCATCTGGCTGTTCGAGAGCACAAAGGGCCGGCCAGTCCGTTCGAAGACCGAAAGCTCGATCTCGATCAGCGAGCGGATCGGTTGTGTATCCAGTTGCAGAAGAAGGTCGTATTGGGCGCATTCGGCGAGCGACACCTCCCGCAGCTTGGCCAGCGGGTGGTCCCGTCCGACGAAGGCCATCAGCGGCATCGGCACGCGAAAGAGCATCTCGGTATCATCAGGCCGGGCCAGATCGAAGGTCAGACCCATGTCGACATCGCCTTCGGCGACCAGGCTGCTGATGTTGCCGTGACCGGCGGTGTGGATGTGAAAACTCACGCCGGGATGGATGCGGTGGAACGCGTTGACCATGTCCGGCAGGAACTGGATGGCCAGGCTGTCGAGACAGGACATCTGCACGCGACCGGTCTTCTTCCCCTGCAGGGCGCCGAGGTCGCTGCGCAGCAGTTCGAAATTCTCGAGCGTCACCCGGGCGTGGCGCAGCACGTTTTCCCCGGCGACGGTCAACCTCAGGCCGTTCGAGAGCCGCTCGAAAAGCGCGATCCCGAGCTCATCCTCCAGTTTCTTGATCTGCCGGCTGACCGCCGAGGATGCGACGTGAAGCTCCTCGGAGGCCTTGCGGATGGACCCGGACCGCGCGACCGAGACGAAGTATTTCAGGATACTGGCGTGCATTCGATTGGACCCCTCCTCCCCTAGGCCCCGACCTATAACACGCTCACCGTCCCCTCCAAACGGGCGCACGCTTCTCCTGAAAGGCGCGGACGCCTTCCAGGGCATCCTCGCTGTTCAGCGCTCTCACGAGCGCAGGCGTACGCAATCCCTGGGCCTCCGCCGGAGACAGATGCCCAGTGCGATTGACCGTCTGCTTGATGGCGCGCAGCGAGAGCGGCGCACAGGCGACGATTTCCTTCACCCAGCGGGAGACGGCAGAATCGAGCTCGCCCGGTTCGGCAAGTTCGTTGACAATACCGAAGGCGTGCATCTCGGCTGCGGAGAACCGCCGACCGGTCAACAGCACACCCATGGCAAGGTTGTGCGGGATCCTGCGCTGGAGAAGCACCATACCGCCATCGAGCGGCAGGCGCCCGACGCGAGCCTCGGGGAGGCCGAAGGCCGCCTCCGTCGAAGCTATGACGATATCGCAGCCGAGAACCATCTCGAACCCACCACCGAGCGCATAGCCATTGACCCTCGCGATGACGGGAACATCCAGAGAGCGGCGAAAGGCCAGTCCTCCAAAGCCGTTCGGCCGGCTTTCGGTCCAGTAATCAAGGCCGGTCTTTTCAGCCCCCTTCAGATCCGCCCCGGCGCAGAACGCCCGTTGGCCGGCGCCCGTCAAGACGACGCAACTGATGTCGTCGCGCGCTTCGATCTCTTCCCAGACCGCCTCCAGTTCGCGTTCGGTAGCCACGTCCACGGCGTTCATCCGCTCCGGACGGTTGAGGGTGACGCTCGCGACGCGATCCTCTACGACGAAGGTGACGCTCATGCCGCATCTCCCTGACGAACCGAAAGCCCCGCGAGGATCTCGTCATTGTGCTCGCCGAGCTTCGGCGGCGCGATGCGAACCGTCACGGTCGCCGCCGACATGTCGATAGGCGAACCAACCAGCCGGATCGGACCGGCCTTCGTCTCTCCCGCGTCCAGGATCATGCCGTTGATCGTCGTCTGTTCGTCGTCGAGTGCTTCGGAAAGCGAGCGTACCGGTGCGCAGAGAATATCCACCTGTTCCAAGCGGCCGAGCCAATGGGCGCTGCTGTTCTTTGCGAACGCCTCGCGGAAGATTTGCTGCAATTCCGGGCGGCGCTGCATCTGCGCGTCGAAGTCGGCAAATTGCGGTTGGGGGGACAGGTCCTCGATCTCGAGCGCAGTGCAGATGTCGCGCAGCGGGTTCTGCTTGAAAGCCCCGACCATGACGATGGCGCCGTCGGTGGTTTCGAACACGCCCGTCAGCGGGAAAGCGCCCCAGTTCAGGTCTTTCTCCCGCATCATATGTGTCGTGCCCTCCTGCATCTGCATCGCGAGCATCGAGCTGTAGAGACTGACCGCCACCTGCTGGCCGTGCCCGGTCTTCTCGCGATGCAGCAATGCCAGCAGAATGCCCTGCACCAGGTGCATGCCGGCCGAGTAGTCGGCAAGCGGCGTCGCATAGATCGACAGCGGATGGCTGGCATCGGACTTGCGCCGCATGACGCCGGAAAGCGCCTGCGCCAGGATGTCCTGCCCGCCCTTGTGCCGGTAGGGACCCTCAAGGCCGAAGCCTGTGCCGACAGCGTAGATCAGCCGTGGGTTTGTCCGCTTCAGCTCATCATAGCCGAAGCCCATGCGCTCCATGACGTCAGGACGGAAATTGTTGACGACCACGTCGGCCGTGTCGATCAACGCGCGGACGGCGGCTCGCGCCTCCTCCTGCTTGAGGTCGAGCGCCAGACTCTTCTTGTTGCGGTTGAGCGACGAGAACACCGGATTGTTGAGGCCATCCGGATCCGAGCCCAGCGACCAGCGCGAGAGGTCGCCTATCTTGGCCTTTTCGACCTTGATGACCTCGGCGCCGTAGTCGGCCAGCATCTGCGTGCAGCACGGGCCAAGCATGACCTGGGTGAAGTCGACGACGCGGATACCGTCGAGAGGAAGAGACGTCATTCTGCGGCCTCCAAATAGGTTGCATTTTCGGATGGTACGTCGCCGGGATCGGCGCCCTGCGCCCGCAGCTGCTTCTGGATCGCCTTGACATCGGCGTCTCGCACCTTGACGCCGGCATTGAGCGCGACGGTGGCGGCAACACCGGCCGCCTCGCCCATCGCCATGCATGGCGGGATCTCGCGGCTCGACTTCTGCGCCTGGATGGTCGCGGAATAATGCCGGCCTGCGACGATCAACTGATCGACCTCCTTGGGCAGCATGGCCCTATAGGGCGTGTAGTAGTCGCGGCCACGGCACACCGTGTCGGTGAAGTGCTGGCGGTTCATCACGTCGTCCTTCGTGACGACATATTCGCCCTGGAGCAGTCGCGACTGGCGCACGCCCGTCTGCGGCGCAAAGTCGATCACATGGGCATTTTCGAAGCCCGGCAGGTTGGCGCGGGCGAAGTCGAGCAGGCGGGCAATGCGGCCACGGCCCTCGAGTTCCGCATAGGTTAAGTCTTCGACACGGAGGCCGGAGAGCTTCGGCATGTGCGGGCAGTTGAGCCAGATGACGCCCGGCAGCGGGGTCTTCAACCACCAGAACGACCAGCAGCCACCGATCAGGCGCTTGGCCTCGTGATCGATTGCCTTGAACTTTTCGGGTTCCTCGAATTCAAAGCGCTCGGCGGCTTCAGTGTCGATGCCGCCCCAGCGAGAAACCGTCGTCAGAATGAAATTGCCGTCCGTATGCTGGGCGCCGGCATCGGCCGCAACGTCGAGGTCGCCCGAGGCGTCGATGACGACGTCGCCCATGATGGCCTCGCGGCCGGATTTCGTCTGGCAAACCACACCCTTGATCGTGCCGTTCTCGACGATCGCCGAGGAGAACCAGCTGTGCGTCCTGAGCTTCACGCCGGATTCGCGAAGGATGTCGTAGGAGACGTGCTTGAAAGCGTCCGGATCAAAGGCCGCAGCATAGCAGATCGGATGCGGTGCAGACGGCGTGTGGAAGTCGAACAGGCCCCAGCGCGCCCAACGACGCCAGGCTTCCGGCGTGTCGCGAATGTCGAGCTGGCGGTCGCCGTCCGTCGGCGTGACGCAGAGACCGAGCGTCTTCATCCGCTCGATCATTTCCATGCAGATGCCGCGCACGGTGATCTCGACGCCGTTGACCATGTCGTCGAGCACCAGAACCATGCCGCCTGCGGCAAGCCCGCCGACATAGGGATAGCGTTCGAGCAACGTGACGCTGGCCCCGGTGCGGGCTGCCGAAACCGCGGCGGAGATCCCGGCCGGTCCGCCGCCGACGACGACCACGTCCGAGCGGTCGACGATCCGGGCATTGCGCAGGCGTTCTCTGATGGTTTCCATAATCGTTTCCTCCATAGGGAAAGTGTCCGGCGAAATGTGAGGGAGCTCACAGCCAGTGACTTCGTCGGTTGACCGGACCCGGATATCCAGGTCCGGCAGCAAAGGCGTTTGGGATCAGTGGTCCGTCGTCGGTTTCCAGCGGACGATCTTCGATTCCGCGTAGGAGACGGCGAAGAAGAGAACCACGGCAAGCGAGGCCGCAATCACCACCGTCGCATAGAGCAGCGGCGAGCGGAAATTGTAGGTCGCCTCGATGATGAGCGCACCGAGACCGTAGCTGGAGCCGATCCATTCGGCGACGATTGCGCCCATCACGCTGCTGGTTGCCGCAATCTTGAGCGCGGCGAACAGGAAAGGCAGCGAGCCCGGCAGGCGAACCTTCCAGAAGATCTCGGAATTGCTGGCAGACAGAATCCGCATCAGATCGAGCATTGCGGGGCTCGCCGACTTCAGTCCCTGCACCATGTTGACCAGCGTCGGGAAGAAGCAGATCAGGCCGGCGATGATGATCTTCGGCGCGATGCCGTTACCGACGAGGAGCACCAGGATCGGCGCAAGCGCGATGATCGGGATCGACTTGATGATGACGGCGATCGGATAGAAGGCTCGCTCCGCGAGCGGGCTATACACGAACCAGACCGCCAGAAGGACGGCAATGACATTGCCGAAGATGAAGCCGAGAACGGCTTCCATGAGCGTCGGCCAGAAGTTCGTCCACAAGACGCCGGCATTTTCGCCAAAAGCCTTGATAACGTCGACCGGCCCCGGCGCCATAAATGTCGGTACGGAAAAGCCCCAGACAACCAGTTGCCACAAGAGGATGCAGCCAAGGATCGCGAGTGTTGCCGGTAGATGCCGCAGGACCGCGCCGGCAGCCGTATCGAGCATTCGGAAGCGGTTGCCGTCGGTCAAGGCGCGGCCTTCCGCCTGTGAAGGAAGGGCATTCGCCATCAGCATTCTCCCAAAAGTTTGCGCAGGTGGGCGGTCACCTGGATGAACTCGACCGTGTCGCGCATCGCCAGGGATCGCGGATAGGGCAAGTCGACCTTCATGAACTCTTTGACGCGGCCGGGATGGGCGGCGAGCATCAGCACGTGTTGACCGAGAAAGACCGCCTCGGGGATCGAATGGGTGACGAAGAGGATCGTCGTCCCGGTTTCCTGCCACAGGCGCAGCAGTTCTTCGTTCAGCTTGTCGCGGGTGATCTCGTCGAGCGCGCCGAAGGGCTCGTCCATCAGCAGGATGCGGGGGCGGGTCACCAGCGCCCGGGCGATCGCCACGCGCTGACGCTGGCCGCCCGACAATTCGTGCGGCATCGACTTCTCGCGTCCCTTGAGCCCCACGAGCGCCAGAAGCTCTTCCGGATCGGCATATGTCGCGCCCGCCTCGCGTTTCCCCACCAGCAGGGGGAGACGCACGTTGTCGATCACATTGCGCCACGGCAGCAGCGTCGCTTCCTGGAAGACGAAGGCGAAGTCGCGTCCCTCGCGCGCCTTGCGTGGCGTCTGGCCATGCACCGACACCGAACCGTCGGTGATGTGGACGAGATCCGCGACAGTTCGCAACAAGGTGGACTTACCGCAGCCGGACGGACCAAGCATGGTCACAAGCGAGCCGGCCGGGATCTCGACCGAAACGTCGGAGAGCGCGGTGAAGCCGGAATCATCTGCGCCGAAGCGAATATGAAGGTTCTTCACCGACACTGCGGAGTTACCGACCGAATCCTGGCCGGATCTATTCAGCGTTTCCAGCATTGACTTATCCTACGCTCTTGCGGACGTCGGCTGTCGCATCCAGGATCGCCATCGTGTAGACGTCGTTCGCATTCGGGACGAAGCCGGTGAACTGGCCGAGGTCCGCATAGGTCTTGATCTGCTCTTCCCAGTTTGCCCGGTCCATGCCACCCCAGCCCTCGGTCGCTGTGGTTTCGTTGAATACGAACTTCATCAGCGGCCCGATCGCTTCGAGTTCGCTCGCCTTGTCTAGGTTCGGATAGGATTCGAGCAGGATATCGACGGCCTCTTCGTGATGATCGCGCGCATAGCCCCATCCGCGAGCCGAGCCGGATACGAACGCCGCAAGCTGGTCCGCGTGATTTTGCAACTGGTCGTCGGTGGTATAGTAGACGTTGGCATAAAGGCGGATGCCGCCATCCCAGAGGGTCAGATCAACCCGGTCGTCGCCCAGCACCTTCAGGGCGTTGACGTTCGTCAGCCAGCCACAGACCGCATCGGCCTGGCCGGTTACGAGCTGGTTCATGTCCGAGCCCATGTTGACGATCTTGACCTGGTCTTCCGATATCCCGTTCTTGGCAAGAAGCGCCCGCAGCAGAATGACCGAAGTCGGGATCGCGGCGATCGTCTTACCGATCATGTCCTGCGGCTTGGCGATCGGGTTTGCCTTGCGGGAGAAATAGGCGAAGGGATGTTTCTGGTAGCCGGCCGCGAATGCCTTGATCGGCGCGCCGGCCGAACGGGCGAGCATCACCGACGGGCTGGATGAGATCTGACCGATGGTCGACTGGCCGACGGCAACGCCCGCCACGCCATCGACATTCGGTCCGCCAGGCACGATTTCGAGCTCGATGCCCTTCTCGGCGTAATAGCCCTTCTTGCGGGCAACGAGTTCTCCGAGAAGCCCGTTGGAAGGCAGCCAACCGAGCTGCATCCGAATCGTCGTGGAATCGCCAGCCAGGCCGGGCGAAACATTGATAAGGCTATGGGTCGCAGCGATCGCGCCCACGGCGGCTGCATTCGAAAGGAAACCTCGGCGGTTCATCATAAAACGAGACATATCGTTCCCCTTGCTTGTTATGGGATCGATGATGATGGAATTTGGCATCTCATAAAGCACAATTTTTAGCGGTTCGCGTTGCCGATATGGCAACACCCACGAGGCGTGCCGGGGTTTGCCGTTTTGGCAATGGTGAGGTCTAAAGATTGTTCTTTGTGCGAGCTCGACTGCGTCCGATAAGCGAAGACATAGTCAAAGTCTGAGCGCCGCGGAGGATAGATATGGTGCAGAAAAACCTGATCGATGGGGAGTGGATCGCCGGTAGCGAAGCGTTCCGCAGCATCAACCCGTCGAACACCAATGACGTGGTGGGCGAATATGCCCGCGCCTCGGCCGACGATGCGCGGGCAGCGATCGCGGCGGCCAAGGCGGCGTTTCCCGCCTGGTCGCGCTCCGGCATCCTCGAGCGCCATGCGATCCTGAGGAAGACCGCCGACGAGATCCTCGCCCGCAAGGACGAGCTCGGAAAGCTTCTGTCGCGCGAGGAAGGCAAGACGCTGGTCGAAGGCATCGGCGAGACCGTGCGCGCCGGCCAGATCTTCGACTTCTTCGCCGGCGAGTGCCTGCGCCTGGCAGGCGAAGTCCTGCCGTCCGCCCGGCCCAATATCGGCGTCGAGATCACCCGCGAGCCGGTCGGCGTCGTCGGCATCATCACGCCCTGGAACTTCCCGATCGCCATTCCCGCCTGGAAGATCGCCCCGGCGCTCTGCTACGGCAACACCGTCGTCTTCAAGCCGGCCGAGTTGGTGCCCGGCAGTTCCTGGGCGATCGTCGACATCCTCCATCGCGCCGGCCTGCCGAAGGGGGTCTTGAACCTCGTCATGGGCAAGGGCTCGGTCGTCGGCCAGGCGATGCTCGACAGCCCCGATATCAGCGCCATCACCTTCACCGGCTCGGTCGGCACCGGCAAGCGGGTCGCTGCCGCCTCCGTCGAGCACAATCGCAAGTACCAGCTGGAGATGGGCGGCAAGAACCCCTTCGTCGTGCTCGACGACGCCGATCTGTCGGTGGCGGTCGAGGCGGCGGTCAATTCCGCCTTCTTCTCCACCGGCCAGCGCTGCACCGCGTCCTCGCGCATCATCGTCACCGAAGGCATTCACGATCGTTTCGTGGCGGCGATGGGCGAACGGATGAAGGGGCTGACGATCGACGATGCGTTGAAGGCCGGCACCCATATCGGCCCGGTGGTCGACGAGAGCCAGCTCAACCAGGACACCGACTACATCGCCATCGGCAAGCAGGAAGGCGCGAAGCTGGCCTTCGGCGGCGAGCTTCTGAAGCGCGACACGCCCGGCTTCTATTTGCAGCCGGCGCTGTTCACCGAGGCGACGAACGCGATGCGGATCAGCCGGGAAGAGATCTTTGGGCCGGTCGCCGCCGTCATCCGCGTCAGGGATTACGACGAAGCGCTCGCCGTTGCCAACGACACGCCCTTCGGCCTGTCCTCCGGCATCGCCACCACCAGCCTCAAGCATGCGACCCATTTCAAGCGCAACGCCGAAGCCGGCATGGTGATGGTCAACCTGCCGACCGCCGGCGTCGACTTCCACGTGCCCTTCGGCGGCCGCAAGGGATCGTCCTACGGCTCGCGCGAGCAGGGACGCTACGCCGCCGAGTTCTACACCACCGTCAAGACGGCCTATACGCTCGCTTAAATGTGAGGCAAGCCCCGGCGTCCAACATCCATCTCGGTGTTGGGCGGCGGGGCTGTTTCGATATACAGATCAGGTCCGCAAGGATAGTTGCCCAGGCCGCCAACTCAGGAGGTCGAGATTTTCTCTCAGAGAACGGGATAGAGGCCTCGCGAAGACACTACGTACTGGATCACCGCAAGCAGGATCGCGATCACAACGATCACACCGACACGCAACGTTCTTTCAAGGAAAGTTTCCTGGCCCTGCATCGTCAAACCTCGTTCTGCAACAGGTGTATCGACAATCGGCAAGGTCAGAGTATCAGGCGCGCAGCGCGAGCACAGACCGCAATGACAAGTCGCAGAACGGGGACGACCTTGCAAACCCGTCCGCCGCTCCAGACCAGAGACGGGGGCCCCAGGGAGAAGAAGCCTAGAAAGCAGCTCGCTTGTCGTGCTTCGCGAGACGGGCAAGCAGATAGTCCACTTCCGACCGCGCTGTCGGCGTCAGCATCTGGGCTGGCTTGCGTTGCGCGTCGGTGGCGATAACGCCGCGACGCTTCAGAACGTGCTTGCGAATGGCAAGGCCAATCCCGAACTGCTGCTCGTAACGGATCAACGGCAGGTGCGCGTCGAAGAGATCGTGCGCTTCATCCCTCTTCCCGGCCGCAGAAAGCTCCATCAGTTCGGTGAGCATGTCCGGAAAGCCATAGCCGGTCATGGCACCATCGGCACCACGCTCCGGCTCGAAGTCGAGGAACAGGCCGCCGTTGCCGCACAGGATGGAAAATTCGCGAAGTTCGCCCGCCTTCTGCATGGCGCGCAACTTCGATATTTTCTCAAGACCGGGCCAGTCCTCGTGCTTCAGCATCAGGCAGGACGGATGATTGGTGATGATCTTCGCGATCACGCCAGGCGTCATGACGACCGTGAGGGTCAGCGGATAATCCTGCAGAACCCACGGCACGTCTTCGCCGACGGCTTCCACCGCACCGGCGAAATAGTTGACGATCTGGTCATCGGTACGCAATGCGGGGGGCGGAGCGATCATTACTCCGGCAGCACCCATCTGCATCGAGACACGTGCCAACGAGCGCATGCTGGCGAACCCTGGAGCGGAGACCCCGACAATCACCGGGATCTTTGATCGGGAGACCACGCGCTTAACGATGGCACGGCTTTCCTCCGGCTCGAGCTTCGGGGCCTCGCCCATGATCCCGAGGATCGTGACGCCGGTGCAGCCGCTCTCCTCATAAAAGTCCGTGAGTTTGTCGATCGAATTGAAATCGATCGAACCATCGTCGTGAAATGGCGTGGTTGCGATGGCGTAGACGCCCTTGGACTGCGTACTGAACGTCATTTCTGGCTGTCCTTCCAGGCCTCATATCGGGCCTTCGTTTCTGCATTCATCGGGTAAAGACCGGGAAGCGGCACGCCCCGGTCCACTTCGTTCATGATCCAGGCCTCCATGCGCTCCTGTTCGGGCGCCTCGGCGAGCACCTGTTCGAGGAATGCCGACGGGATGAGGACCGCTCCGTCGTCGTCGACCACGACGATGTCATCAGGAAGAACGGCAACGCCGCCGCAGTTGATCGGCTCCTGCCACCCGACGAAGGTCAGACTCGCGACGGAAGGCGGTGCTGCGATGCCATTGCACCACACCTTCATCCCGCTCGCCAGCACGCCCTCGCCGTCACGCATGGCGCCGTCGGTGACGAGGCCGGCGACTTTGCGTTTCGCCATTCGGGCACACAGGATGTCGCCGAAGATACCGGCATCACTGACGCCCATCGCATCGGCGACGGCGACGCACCCTTCCGGCATCGCTTCGATCGCCGCCCGGGTGGAGATCGGCGAGGCCCAGCTCGCCGGCGTGGCAAGGTCCTCGCGAGCAGGGATGAAGCGCAGCGTGAATGCCATGCCGACAACCCGTCCCTGGCCGGGTCTAAGAGGCTTCGTGCCGCGCATCCAGACGTTGCGAAGCCCTTTTTTCAGGAGAACCGTCGTGACCGTCGCGGTGGACACGCCCTTCAGGATTTCAACGACATGGGGTTCAAGTGACATGAGAAACCTCACCTAAATCAGATGCTGTTGATCAGACCGCCATCGACGCGGATGACGGAGCCGGTGATATAGGAAGCGCGGGGGCTCGCAAGGAACGTGACGGTGTCGCCGTATTCCTTCGGATCACCGTAGCGGCCGACCGGGATCGACCCGGTGCTTTCAGCCGTGACATCGGCGACCGGTCGGTTCTCGCGCTTCGCCTTCTGCTCGTCCAGAAACACGATGCGCCCCGTGGCAATACGCCCGGGCAGCACGATGTTTGCAGTGATACCGTCGCGCCCGACCTCGCGCGCCAAGGTTTTTGACCAGCCCACCAACGCCAGGCGCAGGCTGTTCGATATCCCGAGATTTGCAATCGGCGCGACGACGCCGGAAGACGTGGAGGTAATAATGCGCCCCCATTCGCGCTCGCGCATACCGGGAAGCACCGCATCGGTGACCGCGATCACCGAGCGAACCATGAGATCAAAGTATTTCGACCAATCGTCAGGCGACTGTCCTGCGGCCGGCGTCGGCGGCGGCCCGCCGGTGTTGTTGATCAGGATATCGACCGGGCCGAACGCGCTCTTGATGGCATCGAGCTTCTGGCCAATCAGGGACAGGTCGCTGATATCCCAAGCCAGCGGAATGGCCTTGCCGCCTGCTCCTGTGATTGCATCCGCGGTCGCTTTGGCGCTTTCTCCGTGGATGTCGGCGACGATGACGGAAACGCCCTCCGCCGCAAGCGACCTTGCGATTGCGCCACCAAGCCCGCCGCCGGCGCCGAAGACAAGCGCCGTCTTGCTGTTCAACTGAAGATCCAACTTTTCCTCCTTCGCTTTCGGCCACTATGACAAGGCGAAAACGCAAGAAAAACCTTCCTTTTTCTTCCTTCAGACGATAGTAAAACTAACGATGGAAACCCGCTTTCTCGAAACCTTCCTGACCGTCGTCCAACACGGTTCTCTGGCCGAGGCGTCGCGCCGCCTGGGCGTGACGCCGGCCGCAATCGCACAACGTATCCAGGCGCTGGAAGACGAGATCGGGCTGCCCCTTCTCGCGCGATCAGGTCGGCGAGTGAAGCCAACGGAAGCCGGGGTTGCGATCCTGGAGAAGAGCCTACGTGTTCTATCGGAAGTCAGGCAGTTGAAAGGGCTGGCGCACGACGGCCAGGCATTCGGAGAGTTGCGGCTTGGCGCCATCTCGACGGCACTGACGGGCCTGCTTCCGAACGCTTTGCGAAGCGTGTTCGACAAGACACCGGGCGTCGACATCTTCCTGCTGCCGGGAACGTCGGCAGAACTCTATAACAGCCTGCTCGAGGAAAAGATTGACGCGGCAATCCTCGTCAAACCGCCTTTCCCCATACCGAAGACCTTACACTGGGAACTGATCCGATCGGAGCCGTTCGTCCTTCTGGCGCCGCGCGACCTCGCGAACGTCCCCGCCGACCACTTGCTTCGCGAGCAACCGTTCATTCGATACGACAGAAGCAATTGGGGTGGCCGGCTCGCGGATACCTATCTTCAATCCCAGCGGGTTCTTCCGCGGGAATGGCTGGAACTCGACTCGCTCGAAGCCATATCGGTGATGGTTGAAGCGGGGCTGGGCGTATCTCTGATGCCCGACTGGCGTTCATCCCTGTTCGACAACCTGCGCGTTGCCCGGCTGCCGCTGCGCAATGCACCATGCCGCGAAATCGGCCTGCTCAGACCTCGCAGCGTGCCGTCCGGCCGACTGATCCAAACCGTCCTCGATGCCATTCGATCGTAGAGAACGCGGTAGCGTCGGTCGTCGACTAGTTCCCACTCACACGATACTCGACCGCACCCCTGAAATGCTAGCGAGGAACACCGAACTTGCCACTGGAGTTCGCGAGATGATGGTGCATCCCGTCGATCATTATTGCGCGCGGGTACGCAGATCGCACGCAATCGTAGTTCCTGACGATACACTATGCGATCTTCTGTAACGGGCGCTGGTCAGCTTCCGCCAATATCTTCAGCTTAGTTTCTTTCGACCATCGCCGCCTACGCTCGACGCCGGAAATGATCTCCATGCGGGCCATGCCAACCTCTCAGATCTGGAATTAGTGTCAGCACTAATGCTGGTTCTAATGCCAGAACATCGCCTAACTGGCTCGTTCAGCAAAATCCGCTCACCGGACGCTCACATTAGAATTTTTGCCACCGGCCGAAAATCGTGGTTGTTCAGCGACACCGTCGATGGAGCCAAGGCCAGCGCCGTCACCTATAGATCCCATGGGTTGGATGACGGCCAGCGTTTTTGCAGAATGAGTGGTCGTACCAGCAACCGTTCATTCTGAGGTCCCATGTTCAGAACCCAAAAATCCGCCGCCGCTATCCAGACCAATCTGGCCGCCATTTTTGTCTCGATGGAACTCTCTCGTTCAACCTGGCTGATCACAACGTTGTTGCCGGGGAGCGGCGAGAGGATGTCGAAATATGCCATTGCAGCCGGCAACACTGGCAAGCTGTTCGATCTGTTCTCGAAGCTGCAGGAAAGGAGCCGCGCCAGGACAGGGCAGGACTGGCCGATCATCACGATCCAGGAGGCGGGTCTTGATGGCTTCTGGATCCACCGGGTGCTCGTGAAAGAAGGCATCGAGAGCCATATCGTGGATGCGGCGTCGATCGCGACACCACGCAAACGGCGGCGGGTGAAGACCGATCGCGTCGATGGCGAGGCGCTGCTGCGGGTTTTGTTGGCGTTCAAGAGAGGTGAGCCCCGTGTGTGTTCAATGGTGCGGGGTGTCGCTCACGAGGATGAAGACCGACGACGGATCGGCCGAGAGCGCAAAGCGTTGATGGTTGAGCGTGTCGCGCACGTCAACCGCATCAAGGGCCTGTTGTTCTCGCAGGGTATTGCCGATTACGAACCCCTTCATAAAAACCGGCGCCAGCAACTCGAAGAGTTGCGAACGGGAGATGGACAGATACTGCCGCGGCACATGAAGGCACAGATCAGCCGGGAACTGGACCGGTTAGAACTGGTCGTCAGTCAGATCCGAACCATCGAAGATGAGCGCGATGCGCTTATCGCCGCGCAGACCACGGATAGCACGAAACCATCGCCTGTCACGATGCTGCTCGGGATCAAAGGGATTGGCGCAGAGTTTGCAAACCTCCTCTGGTCGGAGGGACTGTTCCGGCATTTTGATAACCGTCGTCAGGTGGCCGCCTATGCCGGTCTTGCGCCAACGCCTTGGCAAAGTGGCTCGGTCAATCGGGAACAAGGAGTGTCGAAGGCGGGCAATCCGGGACTGCGGTCGACGTTGATCCAGCTATCCTGGCTATGGTTGCGGCACCAGCCGGGTTCGGCACTGGCAAAATGGTTCAGGGCGCGCGTTGAACGTAATGGCGGGCGCATGAAGAAAACGACCATCGTTGCGCTGGCACGCAAACTGTTGGTAGCACTTTGGAAATACGTGAACTCTGGGGTCGCGATCGAGGGCGCTGTTATGAAAACCCTATAAATCCCTGCACTTCAATCTTTCTGAATCTACCTGGGCCTCATGAACCCTGGCGGATCCGGGTGACGAACCGACATCAGGCTTGGCTAAAATGCCGCTCTATAGAATGGTCTCGTCCTCCCGGGCTCAGCCCGCCGAAAGCGGGATATTGGTGCAGCCGCAATTGTCGGCGACCGTATGTGAGTTTGATCAGGCTTTGCGAAATAAGCCGTGTCGCGCAGTATTGAGCCCGAGCCTGGAACCGAAATCTTTGAGGTATGTCGAGATGCAATAATCAGCTTGACACCGATTATCCCCATGTGAGCCTGATGTTGACCTGTCGCGCCTGTGGCGTCGAACCATTCGCGTGGTTGCGCCACGTCCTCACCGAACTGCCGCAGCGTCCCGACAACGCCGACATCGACGACCTGCTACCATTCAACTTCACAAAGCAGCCTGCCTGACCGCCGGCTCAAGCCCCCTTATAACGCGCAGCGAAATGCGCGCTTACGCTTGATCGCGCGACGTATCCCCGCATCGGACGCCTCGACCGCTTGTGGCTTAGCCTTCCATGCTTTCGTCGAGCCGCAGGCGGTGCGCCTATGACTTCCTGCAAGAACCGTCCCGGTATGTAAACGCTAACCGTGAAGCTCTCGCGCATCGTGTGTGAGAGCGCCAGCACGAACCCTTGCTGACTGCTTGTCGAGATAAAGGACCCGGTTGGCGATTGCCAGGCTTGAAGGGCGGTGAGCAATGATCACCCGGGTCATCGGGAGTTTGCCGATCGCGTCGTTGATGCGGTCTTCATTTTCAGAATCAAGCTGGCTTGTTGCTTCATCCAGAAGCAGGATTCCAGGCCGGCGGTAAATTGCTCGTGCCATCACAATGCGCTGCCTCTGCCCTCCGGAAAGGGAGCTACCCATGTCACCAACGAGTGTTTCAAACGCCATTGGCATCTCAAGGATTTCGTCGCGGATTGCCGCCATTTCGGCGCAGGCCAATATCCATTCTGGGTCCGCATTGGGATCGAAGGTTGAAATGTTTTCGGCAATCGACCCGGCAAACAGGCGATCATCCTGAAGCACGCATCCGACCCTGTTCCGGTAGGCATGCAGTCCCATCACCGAAATTGGCACACCATCGACCGCGACATGTCCCTCCATAGGGCTGGCCAATCCAGCCATGATCTTCAGCAGCGTCGATTTGCCCGCGCCAGACGGACCCGTGACGCCGATGCATTCACCGGGGAGAATTTCGAAGCTGAGATCCTTGAAAATATCTGGTTCGTTTTCTGCATAACGGAACCGGAGGTTTTGCACAATAAGGGAACTAGGTCCCCTTCGGGCAGTGTTCGTCACGACGGACGGTTTCTGGTCGGCTCCCCTCTCAGGTTCCGCATGCGCGATGTCGGCGACACGTTCGCCATGCAGGGACAGCATCCGTAGCTCCAAGGCCGTATCGATGGAACTGTTGATCCGACTTGCGAACTGATCCTTGTAAGCAAGAAACGCGATGAGCATGCCGACGGACAGATTTCCGCTCAGGATTGCATGAGCACCAAGATAGATCATCAGGATACGATCAACACCAAATAGTATCTGGCTAGCAGAGCCAAAGAAAATATCAAATCTTTCGACGCGCAGCCGAGCGCCGACGTGATCAACCAGGTAGTTGACCCACACTCCGCGGCGGCGCTGCTCAAAGTTGAGCGCCTTGATGCTGGCCATGCCGCGCACACTTTCGATGAAGTGCGAACTTTCCTGGGCTTCACACTTTATCGCTTCTTCCGACATCGATCGGTAGGGCAAATAGGCGCCAAGACGCAAGGCCGCGTAGAGAAGCATCGTGACGATCGCGAGCACCGCCAGCCAGCCGCCATAAATCACCATCATCGCCAGTAACACGATCGACAGAGCACCATCGACCAGAATGGTGATGGCCTTCGTTGTCACTGTTCGCTGGATGGCATCAAGCGATCCAAATCGCGAGACGATGTCGCCGACATGACGCTTTTCGAAGAATTCCATTGGTAGCCGCATGAGTTGGTCGAATAGGCTGACTTTCCATTGCAATACCAATTGACCGCCGAATAGCATGGTGGCCCAGGATCGGACGAATTTCGTCAATACCTGAATGAGCAAAAGTCCACCCAACCCGAGAGCAATCACGGTCAATAGATCATAATCAGCGGCGACAACGATTTCATCGATGACGAGTTGGAACCCGATCGGCATGGCGACCGTGACCAGTTCCAGAAGAATGGAGATCGCCAGCACCTGCACTGCCACCGATTTAATGCCAGCGGTCCGACCCACAAGATCGATCAGACTGATGCCCTCGCGCTCATCGCGTGTTTCGAAATGCTCGTTTGGCCACGCTTCCAGCGCGACGCCGGTGAAGCTTTTTGACACATCCGCCAATGAGAGCTTCCGCCGCCCGATAGCAGGATCATGTACGGTGATACTCTTGCGTCCGACCCGTGTCAGAACCACAAAATGATTATGATTCCAATGTAAAATGCAAGGCAAGCGCAGACGCGAGAGGTTATTGAGATCAAGTCGCAGAGCACGTGCCGTAAGCTTCATCTCGCTTGCGATTCCGATCAAGTCGCGCAGACTCATCCCCTTGAGTGAGGTTGAAAAGCGTCGGCGCATGGTAACAAGATCGACCCGATGACCATAATGACCACTTATCATAGTCAAACAGGCAAGCCCGCATTCGGCACTCTCGGACTGGATCGCGACGGGTGTCTTTGACCGTAGACGATCAGACAGGATGTCAAGGAGACCGGCATGGTCGCGCAGTTGCATCATAGACCCTTCGCAGCATCTTCAAACATACGGCCACGCAAACTGTACAGTGGATCGAGCACCCATTGGTAGAGCGGGCGACTATCCGCCAAAATATGCGCCTCAAGCTGCATCCCGACTTGCAGAGGCTCCTTCCTGTTGTACGCGAGTACGTAATCCTGATCCGGACGCACAGTAATACGATACACTGATTTCGTCTGACGCTCGTCTGCTCCGCCGGTCAACAATTGCACTTCCTCCGGCCGCAAAGTGGCCCGCGAAATCAGAGATACAGTTCCGGGGAACTGCCCGAAGCGTTGATATGGGAAAGCTTCGTAGCGCAGCAAAACACGATCACCTGCGCGGACGAATCCGATAGCATCGCTGGGGGCAAGAAGCTGTACTTCAAGTGGAGCTTCATTCGGAAGGATCGTCAACATCGGCACGCCGGCCGTTAGCATCTGGCCAGCCTGGCTGATGACACCTGTGACCCTGCCTGACCTAGGTGCCGTGATCGTGATCTCGCGTTTGGCCTCGCCCTCAGAAATCTGCCGATTGATATCAATGATCTGTTGTCGCAACTGGCCGCTATCAGAAGCCGACTGGACATCGAAGGTTAGGAGTTGATTACGCACGTCCGACAGTTTGGAATTGATCTGGATGCGCTCGCGCTTGAGCGCCTCCAACTGGCTTTCCTGATTCATGTAGCTTTGTTGACGGCTCTCTATCTGCTGCCTTGTCGCGATGCCGCGCTCCAGGTTTTCCCGCTGTTGTTCCATCCATTTACGCAGCGTATTAGCGCTCTCCCGCGCCAAGCGAATCTGAGCATCCGCTTGGGCAAGCTCAATGGCAAGGTTTTGCTCCTGCTCGCGAAGATTCTGCTTCTTTCCGGCGTCAATGCTGCTGCGGCGCTCTAGATCAGCCTGCATTTCGGCCCGGCGCTGCCTTAGGAGGTCTATAACCGCCAGTTGCGTGCCGCCGCGCGAGGTCATGCTCATGCTGTCAAGACTCATTACATAAAGAACATCGCCCTGACGGACGACCGCTCCTTCCTTGACCGGCATGCTGCGTATCCACCCCGCTGCCGGCGACAGAACGCGAGTCACCCCCTCCGTAGGAAGAACGATGCCTTGTACGCGTACCCGGCGCGTATACTCGCCAAAAGCGAGAAAGGCGAGAAGCAAGATTGCAATGACGACTGCGCCCGTAGCAAACATGGACAGCGAAATGCTGCGAGGAAGCTGCGGGGAGCCGAGCCACGCCATGGAACGGGCCGCCTGAACTTCTGGTCGGAAGAGCGGAACGGTAGGCGGTCTTGAGGGCGCAGCCTTGATGTTCTCCACCGTGTCAGGAGCAGTCATTTAATGATCAAACCGTAAAAATCCTATCGCGGATTTGTTGGAAACTGCCCGGCCGACAAACTGGATCCTGGGAATGAAATTGCCAATATCCCCGGATTTTCGCAAAACGCCCCCGGAATCGCGTTCAAATTCTTGCGGATGTCGCATCCGGGCGTCGCACGTTACGTCCTGGCCGCCGCTCATCCGCACTCCCGGTCAGATGACGTTACAAGGACCGCCGACAATTCGCTCTGCCGCATTTGAACAGTAAACCTTCGGCGTCCTGTATCAGCCATCTGTCGATTGAAAGTATCATCCGCGATGACCACGCCCAAAGAACCACTCAACGGCCATTAACAGTGGGCAATCTGAGGACGTCTCGCTGTGAACTAAAAATCACATTTGCGAGACGCCATGATTGCGACGTTCACATTGATTTAGAGTGACAGCCACTCGAAGAAATCGCTAGTCTTTGTGACCGCCCAGTTGTAGCCATGTGCGAAATTTGCACCGAGACGATAAAAGGCGTTCGACTCATCAGCACCACCTGAAATCATGTCGATCTCTAATTCATTAAGTTCACGCATAACATTTATCTCCTTAAACCGGCTCGAAGCCAGACCTAAACTTGTTTACAGAGCCTCGAAGAACCCATCAAAAAAGGCGGTGATTTCCGGGACGTGCGTGATAACCAGGCCAAGAGCGATGGCCGCAACGACACCCCCAGCCACGCCCTCCGTTTCGAAGGTATCCAGTTCAAAAATCACGTCTTGGTCAGATGTACTGCTACCCTGAATTTCGTTTGTCATTGATTGTCTCCCAAGATTCGGTCAAATTTCACGCGTTTCACAGACGAAATGCGCGAAATGGACTATATTATTGCTTTGGAGCGGGGGGCTACTGTCAATTATGACAGGGCGGCAGCCGCCCGGCCTCGTTCTGACGCCCGGACAATCGCACGATAATCGGGGCTCTTGGCCATTGTTCCGGATGATTTCCGACCGGGCCGACATGTGATATGAACCCTCCAAAACTGGACCAGTTTTGGCTAGAGTTTTCCGGTGTCTATTCCTGGCTGGGAAAGGAACGGAAGACGATGAAGGCATCGCAGTTTTCGGACGTCCCGCGTCCGCTTCACCCACATCCCGGGGCATGCGCGAGGTTGCTTGGCATAAGGTCCCGGAGCCCGTGTTGACGGTCCGGCTGGATGGTTCGGTGGATTACGAGACGAGCGACGGAGAGGTGCGCCACGTTCCGGCAGGTAGTTTCGTGTTGGTGGAGGACACGCATGGCAAGGGCCACCTTTCGCGCCATTCCCCTGAGGCGCAAACCGTCATCTGGATCTCACTGCCAAACGGCCTCGAATTGCCGCCCGCACAGTAGGGATCGTTTGCTGGAGGGGGCGAAACAATACCTTAAGACCCAGGTGTCAGTGGCTGGATCATGAGCCGCAGTTTCGCGCTTCTAACGCAGGAGCACGGGAACGAAGGGTCGATTGTGCAAGGATTGAAATGTGAAGCGGAGCTCAAATCGCTGCTTGCTGCCCTGGCTAATCGCTTTCCAAGGCCTCGTGCAACCGGCGAAAACAGAAGACGTCAAGCAAGTGAGAGCATTTACCGATGGGGATTTCATGGCGGACATTCTATGACGGGACGATCGATAATGAGCGTAACGAATGGCCCACGGCTTTCGTGATTGACTAAATAGGTTTCTGGCTCTCGGTCAGAACTTCTGCTTTGCCCGCTTCGGCATAAAGTAGGTTCGGATATTGACGAGTGCTTCGGCGACCTCAGCAGCATCGTAGTGGGTTGCTTTCCGTTTTGCCTCGCCGAGCTTGCGGATGGGCGCGATGTTATCGCCAGTCCCGGCATGACCTTGAAGGGCCGGCTGCCAAAGCCTCGGCGCGTACCTTGTTCCTAGCAGAAAGCAGAGGTCCCAATCGAATGGATCAAAGGTCTGATCATCGATGCTGGTGAACTTGGGCCGGTGGTCTTTCGGTGTTTCGGAAAGGCTGGCCGAGATGCGGTTATATTCCGCAACGATCGTCTGCACGGCCCGATGTGAGGTTGTTTCCATCGGCATATTCAGGGCCTCTGGGCCGGTTAGCTCCGGGATCCACTGACGTGGGTCGATGAACTTTGGGCCGATGATGAGAGCCGTGAGATAGCCATCGAGACCGCTCATTGACCAGATTGGCGATGCCGGACGACGTGCCCTGATGAACGCCTCGAACGCCACATCATCAAGCTTCGGTCGTGCGGTCGTCATCCCCTGGTTGTTCGGTGTCATGCCGCCCGTCGCTCCTGCTCCGTCAGCGCCTCGCGGAGCGCGTAGGAAAAGTGGTCGCGGTCGCCGAACACGAACTGGGGCCGGTTCCGGCTCAGGGCGAAACGACACCCTAAGAGTTTGCCTCGATGGGCCAGAGATAATCGCCCGTCAATAGGATGTGCGCCAGCCGAACAGTCTCATGCGTCTACAAAGGCCGAGAGAAATACGTCGATGGGAGAAGGTTAAGCCGTTCGTTCCAGGGGGACGAAAGGGACTGTTACCAAATATCCCGCTCAATCAGCGCCTGCGGATTATCCTCGCCGTCATAGGTTGCGTCGACCGCAAAATACGTGATCTGAAACTTTCCGTCCCGGAAGACCCACCGAGTGAGTGAATTGGCGCCACCCCGGCCTGGCCATTTGTTGGCTTCTTCCATAGTTCGGGTATCGGGATCGTATCGCGCATTCATCACATCGCGCTTATCGATCGTCTTCTTTATGGTAATCGATTCGACCGGACCTTTCTCATTTTCGCCTATGTAGCGGATATCGATCATCGGCGCCGGAAAGGTCACCGGCAATGCTACCCCGTGCTGGTCGGCGATGATAAAGACATAGCTCCGATTGTCGCCGTGGCGGCAGGGGAACTGCACCAGCAGCGCCAATCGCGATGCAGTCTCCTCGCCGATCCTCAAAGGATAGACTACCGCATCATGCAGGGGGGCGCCATCTTCCGACGAGCAATTTGGCGGCCTAGTTTCCAAATGCAGCGCGCGTGCCCTTGCCATCGCGGCCTCTTGCCAACGCTCAGTCTGAGCGTACCCGGCCCCCACTTGAACCGCAACGCATCCGGCCAAGACAGCGCCCAGGTATTGGCGTCGTTTGATCAAGAGCGTCATGAGGCACTCCAATTGATGGTCACCAGTTTCCTAATGCGAAGAGCGTTTCGAGCATCGCTAAGCGTGCTTCGCACTTTCGCCACGGCAGCGGGACGACTCGGAGAAAATCACGAGCGACATGCTCCAGGAAACAACCATCATTCCGAAGAACGTCACGCACCGGACCAATGCGACCTTGCCAGCAACTTCGGCCCCACCCGAAGCCGTATGGCGCGCCAAGGGCTTTTCAATCGCTACCGGAACGAGCATCGAGTGGGCATCCGCTGCCCGCGAAACACCGGCGATTGTCAGTGCAATCGAAGCGGGCGATGCGGTCAGCAAGATGGCGCCGGCCAACGCAAGGGGTTTGGCCAAAGGCCTGGACAATGAACTCACTTGCCATCCCCGTGGTTGCGATTGAAGCACGACAAGGCGCCTGCAACCAACGGCTAACAGCTGGTCAAAGACTAAGCTACTGTCAAAATTGACAGCGGGAAACGAACTGCGGCAGAGTTTCATCTTACGGATGAATAAGGCCTAGCGCCGTTGCGCGCGCACAAGCGGCTCTGCGGCCCCTAACGTTGAGCTTGTGCGCAGCCTGATAAAGATGGAAATTCACTGTCCTCTCGCTGATCCCGAGGATCATCGAAATTTCCCAGGACGATTTCCCGACCGCCGCCCAATGCAGAACCTCGAGCTCGCGCTCCGACAGGTCGGGCCTTTTGTCGTCCCAGCGCTGCAACCGTGCCATGGCGACGTGCAGGCAGCTTGCGAAATAGGTCAGCGATGGCAGTGTCGGCAGCAGATCGCGGAGGTCTTTCGTTCCGTCGGTCGTGAAGGTCATGAACGACCAGTTCACGCCAGGCGCGCCGATCGGGACGGTGATGCCCGAGGTAATTCCATGCTCGCCGGCACTGCGCAGGATCGAGCTTGCCAGTTGCCCTATGGTCGTTTCGGTGAAACCGACACGTCCTTCGACATTCCAGGCCGTTGAGGGCATGCCGGCCCGCACATGCAGGACACGGGCGTCACGTTCGGCAATCCGGTCGTTGCCGAGGATGTCGTATGTCTTTCCCCATTCCGGCGCGAAATCGCTGAAGTTGTAATAGTTTCGCCGATCGGAGCCCGGCTGGCCGCGAAGTCGCACCGCATAGGCCGCGTGATTGAAGCCATGCCGGGCCGAGACAATGGAGGCAATTGCCGTCAGATCGCCCAAGGTCGTGGCACGCAGTGCCCTGTCGATATCGTCAAAATATTGCATGGCGCTAAGGGCGTGAGACAAAGCTGATACGGAGCGCAGATCGGAACGCGGGTCTACCGCAACCATGACGTGCAGCAACGGTCAAGCGAACACGACAGCAATACCCTTCTATTCGACGAACGGCTACTTTGGCCACTAGCACGGTTGTACTAGTGGCGCCCGCACACTCCGTTTGTTACTACAGCTGAGAAAATTCCCGAGAGAGGATGCAGCGTTGGATGAAGCTGAAACGATACTTGTCGCCGACGACCACCCAGTATTTCGCGACGGGCTCGGCTCTCTTATTCAGTCTCAAAATCCTACTGCCGCTGTCCACACCTTCGACGCGTTCTCGGATGCCCTTGCGTTGGCCAGGTCGCTCCCCTCCCCGCCGAGCCTTTTCGTCCTCGATCTCTTCTTCTCGCGCAAGAGCATCAAGTCCGAGCTGCCAGCGCTGCGACGAGAATTCCGGCGGGCGGCGATCGTCGTTGTGACCATGTCCGACGACACGGCAACGATCGACGCCGTCATGGCGGCAGGCGTAAACGGCTTCATCTGCAAATCGGCGCCACCGCACCAGATCGCCGCGGCCATCGCCGCGGTCCGTGCGGGCGAAATAGTCACTCCGTCTCCGGCGGCTGGCCGGGCGCCGGCGGGCGGCATGTCGACCACGCTCAGCGAAAGACAGCTCGAAGTCCTGCAGCTCATCGCCCAGGGGAAGACAAACAAGGAAATCGCCCAGGACCTCGGCCTTTCGCCCTTCACGGTTCGCCTCCACGTCTCGGCGATGTTTCGAAGCCTTGGCGTGACCACCCGCGCTGCAGCCGTGACCAAGGGCGTTTCCGAGGGAATCCTCTGACGGCATTCCCCATCAGAAACCGGGCGCGCGGTGTGCCCGTCACTACAGAAGGATCTACCAATGAAACCACTACTTATCGCGGCCGCAGCCGCGGTCGCGCTGACGGGCGTAGCTGCCTCGCCTGCGCTTGCCGGCACCTGTGCGAGCAATTTCAAGGTGGAGGGCGTGCCTATGCTCTCCGCCATGACGTTCCGCAGCTCGCAAACGTTCCCGAAGGTCGCGCCGAAAACCGCGCTCGCACAGCTCGCCGCGGCCGTGGCCGCCGAAGGATTCCACGGCATCGACGTCGACCACCAGCTCGGCGCGATCTCTGCATTGCAGGAAACGACCGGCACTGGTCGGCCGCAGACGCTTCGCGTCGTGGTCCGCCGCAGCGGCAAGGGATCGCGTGTGGACGCGGTTTTCACCGTCCAGCAGGGCCAGGTTGCCGGCAAGGACTACATCCGCCAAGGCATGTGCCGCGTCGTTGCGGCCGCCGGCGAATAATCGCCGCCTTTACGACGAAAGCCGCTCGATTTCGGAGCGGCCCCACTTTCGGGTCCGCTCCGACAGCTCAAGCGTTTCCGCGAGCTGCGATGCTTTCACTAACGTCGCGTCCGCGTCGTCCTGCAGACCTAGTTGAACCTCCGCATTCCCGAGCAAGACGGTAGCGGCTAGTTGCATATCGGCCGGCCTCCCTTCCCAGTCCTCGGCCGCGACGACCTCGCCCAAGCACTGCCGCGCCGCCCGCGCCACGGCCAAATTTCCGGGCATGGTGTGCAGGGCGGTCACGGCCAGTTTCGTCTGCACCGCCGCATCCCCGCGAAATAGCTGCGCGGCCGCAACGTAGTGCGCGGCCGCCTCGAGCTCCCGGTCGCCGGCCCGGGCAAGCACGTCGAGCTTGATGCAGGCGAATTGCTCATCGGTCGCAATCGCCGGCGATGCGCGCTCGGCCTCGGCGATAGCCTCAGCCGCGTCCGCCATTCGGCCGGCCGTGAGCGCGTCCATGACCTCGCGCAAAGTGTGCTTACGCACCCAGGCGTCATCGCTGATCGCTTCCCGCCAGGCCGCCCGCGCAGCCGCGAAATCCCAGGTGCCGTCCAGGACGGCGCCGATGACGGGTTTTGCGTCCTCGGGATCACCTATCCAGGCAAGCACGCCGGCGCCGTCGATCACATAAGTCGAAGGAACGCCATCGCGGCCGCTGGCTTCAAGCCACTCGCGCGTCACTGCACCTCGCGACAGCCCTGACCCGGTATCCGGCCGCTCCTCCAGCGCCAGCACCGCTTTGTCGGTGCCCCGCGCGGCTGCGGCCGCAGTGGCCGCTACATCGCGCACCAGGACGGCAACGCCATAGACCGGCACCCCGAGGGGTTCGGCGAACTCAGCAAGGTCGCCGACCGCCGGTAAGCAGCCGACACAGCCGGCATTCCACAGCACTAAAACGCTGGGCCGGTCAAAAACGACCGGGCCTAAATCCGCCCTGTTGAAAACCTGCCCAAACTTCAAGCCGGGGGCGTTGTCGCCCGGCAATAAACGGATGGACAAACAAAACCTCCCTGTTCCGCCCCCGGCCCGAAGCATCGTGCTCACTCACTGCCGCTTGCGATTACACCTGGCAGACGCCGATCAGCGGGCCGGGGCCATCGAGATCGTGGCAGATGCAGCCCGGTCCCTGCGTCGTGCACTGGAAGTCGAACGAGCACGAGATCGAGATGCAAGCAGCTTCGCCGCCTCGTCCTGCACCTGCAGGTCCCCCACGGACTTAGAAGCGCCACCCGAAACTTTCAATACCGCCGGATCGGCGGCGGCGCCGATGCCCGGCCCGCGCAGCGGATCGGCGATCACCGCGCGTTCGCGCGCCACGCCTTTAGTGCCGGCAACGTGTGGCAGCACCGCGACGTTGTTGACGCTGTAGAGCGGCGTGCTGGCAGCACTCGGCCGCGTGGTCGAGACCGTCCAGGCCTGCCGGTCGAGCTCGACTGCCGCCGCCATGTCGTCGAAGCCGTCCGCGAGCTTGTAGCTCACGCGCGTCGCCTTCGTGGCGCCCGATGCGCCGATGGGACCGGCGGTCTGCTCGTAGACGAGCACGCCGTCCTTGAGGCTGACGCTCACGCCGGGTTCCAGCGTCGCATGCGCCCCATCGCCCGCCGTGAAGCGATAGACGCGCTCATGCTTGTTGAAATCGAGCGTGCGGCGGATGGTGAAGGCGGTGTTGCCGTCCGCGTCCGGCTTGCCGTACTGCACATCGAGCCACGTCGTGCGCCGCTCGCCGTCCTTGAGCTTGGCTGCGTTCGCGCAGGCGCCGATCTTCGCCCCGGCACCATCGAGCACAGCGAGTGCATGCAGTGGCCATCGCCCTCGGTGCGGCTCTTGATGCTGAACTTGTCGTTCACGTCCACCAGTACATGCCGCTTGGCGGGATCGTAGAGCGCGTGGACTTCGTTTGCCGCCCACATGCTGGCCGGACCGGCATTCGCCGTCTGCGTCCGTTCCATGCCGACGCCTGCGATGGCGGCAGAGACGCCGTCCAACGACGCGATCGCCATCGATCCTGATTTCAATATGACAGTCTCCATTGCGTAATGAAACAACCGTCGCGGATCTCAGGGACGCCCACGTGTTGCGAACGTGCCTGTCCGCAAGTTGCCGATACGCTGGCCGACGTAAAACCGGCGTGATGCCAATATGCCTGAATGCACAAATCCCGCTGCGGCCGGGCGCAGCGAACCGGAATTGCCCGTCACTCCCTCAAATCGAGTGCACTGGCAAGAACCACTGACCGTAGCTCAGCCGGACGCACGGGCTTTGTAAGCAGTGGAATATCGGGATCTCCCAGCTCGTCACGGACGCGATCTGCGTCGTGCCCGCTCATAACCACCACGGGAATATTCCACTGCTGCACACCTCGCACGACCTCGATGCATTCTTTTCCGGTCACTCCTCCTCCCAAGTCGTAGTCAGTGATGAGCAGATCGCAGTCCTCGAATGTTTCTGGAATTACGGTCGACTTGTCGACCTCGCAGCCCCAGCTCTCCAGCAGGCTCGCAGTCGCGAGCAGAACGGCGTCGTCATCCTCGACCAGCAGCACTCGCAGACCGTCCATTGCGGAGACCGGCCGCTGCTGCGCCACCCGCTCACGTTCCGCAAACTGCGGTTCGACCGTCGGAAGCCCGGCCAAGGTTACGCGGGTTCCGTGGCCAGGCCTCGATTCAAGGACGACGGTGTGACCAAGCAGCGCGGCCAGCCTCTTCACGATCGGAAGCCCCAGCCCCACCCCTTCAATGTCGCGATCACCCCGCTCCCGAACCTGGTAAAACTCTTCAAACAAGTGCGGCTGATGCTCGGCAGCAACCCCAGGACCACGGTCGAAGACCTCGACCGCAAGCGTCTGGCCATTTCGCCTACAACCGATGACGACCGGCCGACCAGGCGCATATTTGATCGCGTTGTTGATCACGTTCTGCAGCATCGTCGTCAACAGGCTGGGGTCGCTTTGGACCCAGGCCGACGACCGGACCACGCGGAGTTCCCCGCCGGCGCGCTCCGCGGCCTGAGAATTCTGACGCACGACGTCGTCGACGATCTGCTGGACGGCAAACGGTTCGATCTTCGGTGTCACCCTGCCACTGTCCAGCGTCGAGACGTCCAGCAGTGATTTGAAGAGCCGCGACACGCTCTCCAAAGAGCGGTCGATGTTGTCGACCATCTGCACTTCGCGGGGCCCAAGGCCAGCGTCACGCAGGCAGGACGTGAATAGACTGATTGCGTGAATTGGCTGCCGTAGATCATGGCTAGCCTGCGCCAAGAACCTTGATTTGGCGAGGTTGGCCTCCATAGCCGCGTGGTAGGCCTTCTGAATTTGCGTGATGAGCGTAAGGACATATGCCGGAACAATCATCGTCGTGAGGACGAGCGTCAGCACCATGTCCGGGTTTTCGCGCCAGTAATTATTGAAATAGCTTGTCAACCCGAGGACTCCGAATGCCGCCGCCGTTGCGCCGATGAGGTAACGCGGGCCGAAGCGCAGTCCGTTTGCCAAAGTCACCCATAGCAGAGCCGCGTAGACCGGCAGGGTCGCGGCGCCGCCCATCGCCAAGGCCAGCAACATGCCGAGGTAATCGTTCGCCATGCCGAATAGCCGGCGGCCGTGGAACTGCCCCGGCCGTTGGAGAATGTCCCGGTACAACAGCACAGACACCGGTATATACGCGATCAAATATGCCACGGTGAGCTTGAGCCAAGTCTCGGCGCGATCTTCGCCGCCCAGCAGTTTCGGTACCACGTAGAGGCACAACAGAGGCACGAGAACCAAGCGGACCAACGCCTGCCCGCGCTCAGCGTCGTCGCCACGACTGCGGAGCACGTACGCGAAGCTACCAAATACTCTGTCCTGCCACGCCATCGCCGCTTCATTCATGCGAACCACCGTTTTTTGCAAGCGAGACGAGTCCGCCACGGGCTGCCCGCCCGTCTTCGTCCGCCCGGAATATAGCTGGCCCCAGCCGAAACGGCCGGCGCCAATGAATCGAAATGATGCCGGCAACGCCACTAGCACAAACGGTCTAGTGTCGTCGCTGGTCGTGTTCGGAAAACGGTCGTTTCCCGAACATTCGCGACGAGGCCTAAAGAGAGCATCGAAAATGCTTGCTTGATGCATCTGGATGAGGTGGTGATTTCCATCGGTGGCCGAAAACATTGGCTTTGGCGCGCCGTTGACCAGGACGGTTACATTCTCGACGAGATCGTCCAGGCCCGCCGCGATACCAAGGCTGCCAAGCCAGTGCTGGTCAGGCTGCTGAGGAAGCAGGGCCTTTCGCCGAAGCGCGTCGTCACCGATAAGTTGCGCTCATACGGGGCGGCAAGAAGGGATGCGACGCCCTGCATCGAACATCGATCGCACAAGGGCCCGAACAATCTCGCGGAAATTCTCACGGGCCATTTCGAAAACGAGAGCGGATGATGCAGGGCTTCCGATCCGTCGGCGGTTTGCAGCGTTTCACCTCGGTCTTTTCAGCCGTCAGGAATCTCTTCGTTCCGCCTCACTTGAGACCGAATGTCCAAGGACGCCTTTGTCGCGTCCGGCTTCAATTACGAAGAGGCGATCAACCGCATCTTGGCCCGCGCTCGACAGCCTTGAGAGCGGCATTATTTATAATGGGCTCATATGAGCGAACAAGACGGTTTCGCCCCCCGCCGCCATTAGGGCAGTCACGGCTGCCGTTCATTGTCGACGAAAACTGTGAGCGCGCGGAGCTTTCAATTGCACCATTGCACTCCTCCTGGCTCGAAGGACCACTGTGATGCCGGATAATCCATCTTCACCACGGACATCACGCCTTTGAACTTGGGTGGCAAAGTGAAGCTCGCTGTGTTTCGCCGCACATCGCCAGCGTAGTTGACGGCGTACTCGGCCGCGCAGTTCCAGCTTCGGTCGTCCGGGTTGATCGCATAGATCCAGAATCCCTTATCATTCCAGTCCCACCGCACGAGAGGCTCTGAACGAGCTGGCGACGATTGCACAACGAGCATCAGACTGGTGGCCAATACAAGACGTTTCATTGGATCTTCTCCGTGGCATGGCGATCGGCGCCCTCATCCGCTGTCAACGCGCCTGAGCTTTCAATCGCCGGCAGGGTGCACTCGGCCGCAGGAGACGAATGATGCGATCGGCCATCTTGAGGGTGCTCGGTCGATGTGCAACGATGATCCGCGTCATCGGCAAGGTGCGCACGGCCCCGTTACGCCCCCCACGGGCAGAACGACGCCCGCAACCTTCACGCGGCGCGTATACTGCGCGTAAATCATCAGAAGGACCGCAAAGCCACGAACATCAATGCGACCATAGATACCGCAGCGAGAGAGAGCCGCCCCTGGTCGTTAGTCGGGCGACCCGGTCAAGCGCGTTGAAAGACTCTGGTCGAAAGAGAGCAGTTAGTTCCATCAGCCCCTCGGGATAGCTAGGCGGCCCCGCTCCGGGGCGCAGCCCGACGCGCATTGCGACGGGCCGACCAGGATTAATCTGAAGACTGAACGCAGCGGCAGTCACTGATTGAAATAAAACTGGTGCGTGCTGCTGCTGTATCCAACTGTCAAGCCGCCGTTGACATGCCCACCGCCCCACGTGGCAATAGCACCATAAGAGCCAGTAGCGAAGCGGAACTCGCCCATCTCGAAGTAAAGGCCGCCGCTAACCGCATCGAGTTCCTTCTCGTTGAGTTCTCTCAGGCCGGAAGCTTCTGCAGTAATTGAATCGTAGTTCATCTTTTCCTCCATCGATAAACGCGTGGCGGATGCATTCTGACGGCGAAGCCTAGGGAAAAGAAGCTGTCAACTTTGACAGGGGTGCAGGGCCTAAAGCGTGATGAGACCGAGAGCAATCGCTCGTGTGCAGGCAGCCTGCCGCCCATTCACTTCCAGCTTGCGAGCAGCCCCTTGCAGATGAAAATTGACGGTCCTTTCACTGACGGAGAGTATCGCGGAAATGTCCCACGATGTCTTTCCGAGCGCGGCCCACCGTAAGACCTCCCTTTCTCGTTCGGTCAAACGAGGTGTGGCTTCATCACAACCCTGTAGGCGCCGGGCGGAGACATGGAGGCAACTGGCAACGTATGTCATCGGCGCGATCGTGCAAAACAGATCGCGCAGATCAAACGTGGCATCGGTCGTGAACGTCATAAAAGCCCAACTAACGCCCGGAGACGAGATCGGCACGGTGATTCCGGCCCGCAACCCATACTCTCCAGCCCGGCGCAGGATTTGGCCCGCCTGCTTACCAATCATCTTGTCGGGGCCCATTCGGAAAGTGAAATCGCTGAAGGTAAGAAAATCAGAGCGATCACGCCCATGCAGATCCTTAAATTTAACGGCGTAGGCTTGATGACCAAAACCAGTGGAAGTCGCCCAAGCCTTCGATTCGCGAACGAGCTCTACAAATGAACTGGCGCGAAGAATTCGTTCAACCTGATCCCAATACTCCATTGGTCGTTCCTTATTTGTTCGCCCTCAGTATCCAGCCCCGCGCGAAACGGCCAGTGGCGGCCGGGATGTATTTTCTCGCAGACGCCATTAAGTGTTCACACAAACGCAACTCATGGCTGTCTTGGCTACACCGCCTTTGAAGATCGACCGTTCGGGGGCGACACGTCCAGGACATTTGGAAACACCGCCAGATGAACTCTACTATCTGCCTGGGAAAGAAATCCATCGCCACGCCGTGCGCGCCGAACCAGGCGATCAGCGCATCGGGTTCGCTGAGGATCTTTGCTTCCCGCACAATGCGGCCATCCGCATCCACCACGCACACACTTGAGTACTCCAGTGATACGTCGATGCCGGCATACTGCTTCATGGTCGTCTCTCCGTGCTGCTATGGAGCAGGCCACTCCTGACTCCGCGACACCATCATTGTGAGGGACGACCACCGGCCCTTCAAACCTGCCGGGCCGGATCCGCCCGTTACACCATCTTTTGTAAAGGGGGTACATTCTATTTCCAAGTGTTGGTGTGGACGGCCTCCGATCCGGGGTCGCAATCTGCAAATGTCAGATCAGGGAGTTTTTTGGCAAAGGAACCGTCCCATCGCTCGAAATTGGTATGGATACGTCGAAGCATCTTCTTCAGATGCAAGACATCGCCACTCCCCCTGCTCCGTCAGGGGAACGCTATAATTGGAACTCCGAGCGCCGCGCCACCGCATCAGTTCGGCGCGTGGCCGCACGACGTGTCAGTGCTCGGCTCGTTTGATTCTCAGGGGCATCTTCAGAGATACGCGATAGCGCGTCGGCTCAATATAACCGGCGGTCAACGATGCGCCCTCTGGAAAATGCGTTTTGATCCGATGGGCGACATTGGCAAGGCCAATGCCGAGGCTGTTGCCGGTCTTGCCGGAGGCGGCCGATGCGGCAACGTCGTTTTCGACCGACAGATAGAGCGTCTCACCGACCCAGCCCGCACGGATGTGAATTTCGACCTCGTCGGCAGAACCGCCGACGCCGTGCTTTACCGCATTTTCGACCAACGGCTGCAGGATCAGACTTGGAACCATCGCGCTCTCAAGCTCGGGAGGGATGTCGATCCGGACAATCATTCGATCCGAAAACCGCTCTTTCTCGATATCGAGATACTCTTTCTGCAAGACCAGCTCGTCTGCAAGCGGCAATTCGCGCATCGGATCGAGTTGCAGCGTCGACCGCAGAAAGGCCGAGAGCGACATGATCATCCGCTCAGCCCGTTGCGATGCCCCCTCCTCGACCACGCCAGTGATTGAGTTGAGCGTGTTGAAGAGGAAATGCGGATTTATCTGATACTGCAAAGCGCGCATCTGGGCGGCGAGCGCCTCTTCACGCGAGGCAATCAGTTTCAGATCCCGATCGCGCACGTCCATGTGTTTGAGCAGCGCCACGAAGAGGAACGACCAGCCGAAGAAGATCGACATGCGATAACAGACCGCATAGCCGTAATCCATGATGTTAAACGGCACGACAACGGGCGACATGATCAGCGCATAGAGGTGAGAGTCCAGCAGGGACATACCCAGCGAACTGACCAGGGAAAACAGCAGACATGCGAGAACCTGCGTGGCGTAGCGTTGATCTCTCATTCGGCTCAGCAGCTGCGCAAACAGAATGGCCAGAACGATAAAAGCCGCTCCAAGGACAAGCTTCCCAAGAAACGGCTTCAGCGGATTGTCACCGATTGTCAGCCAGATCGGACTAGTGATCAGCAACTCGGCGGCCGCATAGATCAAGGCCATGCGCAGGGTCGTCGCACGAAATCTACCGTCCAGGAATCTATCGGTGGGAACGGCGATGTGCTTCATGCAAACTCTGTCGTGTCGAATTCAGGTGGTTTTGTCCGAGCGGCGGAGTCGCCGAGGTGACAAACGTCTGGGCTAAGGAGAAAGCAACTGAAGGAAGATACAATGCATTTAAATCGCGTATCGAATTGCAAACAAAGTCGGCCGAGGCCGATCACAGCGCGCGGTAAAGGCCGTCCGCTGAAAACGTTGGGTCCCCGGAAGCCATCATCGCCATCAGGAGCGAGGCAAGTATCTTCAGATACCACATCCAGAACGGCTATCCCGAACGCACTGTGGAGCGGGTCCGCCAGCCCCGGCGGGCGGTAACATACAACTCTCCTTCACTTGAACTTTGTCCGAGAGATGGACAGCGACGCATCAGATAGCTCGACTTTGCGCACGAGGACCACTAGGTCAGATGTTCTAATGTGCTACGAGCTGAAGACATGGTAGGAGGTTGACGGCACTCGCGATTCCATTCGCGCAGTGCGGCATTGTCGGCAACTTAAGCAGTTTGCGACCAGCAATAGTCGACGAGCGCTAATTCTAGAACACCCGGGCGTGCCAGTGCGGTGTTTGGCTATCTGGACGGCCGCCACGCGGATCCGGCGCTGGTGGCCAAAATCCGCGGCCACGAATCACGACGCTTTTGCAATCAGGTGCCATTTCTCGAATATCTGGCGAGCAAAGGCATCGACATTTTCGACAGGCAGGCGGTCCGTGTGATCGCAGAAGCAGGCGTCTGGGGCTCCATCCGCCATCATGGTCTTCTCGGCGACACGGTGATCGTCTCTCTGACGATGCCGGCCAGTGCCGGTTCGGCAACCATACCCTGTGTTGGGTGCACGCCGAGCGGCTGCTGCAGAAGCTGATGCCGGCCACGCCGCGGCAAGTGCGTCTGGTCGAGACGGTGCGCTCGTGTGGCGGTTCTAACGGGCACTGAAGAGCGTCAAACGAAAGCACCCACTCGGCCTTGCCGCCGCATTTCACAAAAGCTTCGGTCGCATCTTCTCGCTGCGCACCGGTTATGAGGACCTCGACAAGCTTCTGGTACGTCTTTCTCGCCGGAAGGACGAACTGCTCAAGGTACTGGAACGGCCTGACATCCCGCTTCACACTAATGTGTCGGAAGACGACCTGCGCAGCTTCGTCACCAAACGCAAGATTTCCCGGGGGCACGATGAGCCGGCACCCGTGGCGCGTGACACCATGCTCGGGCTGATGAAGACATGCCGGAAACTCGGCCTATCGTTCTGGCGTTATCTCGGCGACCGCCTCGGCCTCGAGGGCAGACCATTCCGCCGCTGGCCACCCTGGTCGCAGCAAGAGCTTAGGCGCGCCTCCCCCTTGCAGGCACAAGCCTGCCCCATCGTCTCATTGCGCTCAGCGCTATTCCCGTCCCGACCGCCGCGGCTCCCCCAGGCGAAACCGACCGGGTGGGTGTTGCCATCCACCGTCGCTGATGCCAGCGTCATCGCGCTTATTCCAGCCTGTGATACGGTCGCATCGGCCCTGCTTTCGAGCAGCCTGGAGAATACCCAGGCTCGCTACATTCCCGATAATACCATTCCCGATAATACATTATGCGATCCCAGAAGCACAAAACTGGAACATTCGCAGAACCAAGCTTCGCTCTGCTCTGGCGGCAACCGCTCAGAACTTAATTCTGGCACCGCCGAGAACAGCGAAACTGTCCTGGAGATCAGCGGTTTCCTGCTCAAGCGAGTAGGTGCGGGCGCCGAGATAAAGTTCCGTCTGCAGATAGTCGAGGTTCTGGACAATCTGCGCCCCGAAGGAATCGCTTTTGCTGCCCCTTCCCGCAATGTCCTTGCCGAAATAGGCATCAACGGAGAACGCTGTCTTGCCGACGTCGAAAATATCGGCCTGATAACCGACTTTCACATAACCGTAGCGCCCATCGACCGTTTCCTTATCCGAATAGCCCGCCGCAAGGGTGAGGCTGAGGCCGGTATCCAGATGCAACACGGAAAGGGACGCGTCGTAGATCGAATTGCCGTCGCCTGGCCTCGAAAAGGCAATTGCGCCACCGACCTTGAAGGCATCATAGGTCTCGTCATATCGGACCGCCATGCCCCAGACGGTGACATCGGTTTCCTCCGGGACGACCTGCCCGGCGCTGGTCGGACGCCAGCTCTGCTGCGGGTTTCGCCAATCGATCCCCTCCAGCAGATAGGACATCTGGCCGGGCGTCAGCGCGATCGCGCCACCCTCCGTCGCCGGCCAGATGAAGCGGCCGCGCTCGATTGCCGGGATTCGCGTCAAGCTTCTTGGAGACCATCGATCCGGAAGTAGAGCCCCGGAGTATTTTTTTGGGGGGGGGTCGTGGGGGCTGCAACCAGATGCCAAGGCGTTTTTTCATTGGGTGCGAATACTGGCCACTGCTTCTCGTTTGAAGGGAATCGAACATTCCTTGACTGACTGGGATGAGGGCCGAATTCCGAATGTTTCAACGCAGTTCAGGCCAGCGTGTAGGCCGTCTTGACGGTGGTGTAGAACTCGGCGGCATAGCGTCCCTGCTCGCGCGAGCCGTAGGACGAGCCCTTGCGGCCGCCGAAGGGCACGTGGAAGTCGACGCCGGCGGTCGGCAGGTTGACCATCACCATGCCGGCTTCGGCGTTGCGCTTGAAATGGGTCGCATGCTTGAGGCTGGTGGTGGCGATGCCGGAGGACAGGCCGAAGGGCGTGTCGTTGGCAACGGCGAGCGCTTCGTCGTAATCCCTGACGCGGATGACGGCGGCGACCGGCCCAAAGATCTCTTCCCGGCTGATCCGCATCGCGTTCGTCGCCTCGGTGAACAGCGCCGGCTGCAAATAGAAGCCGGGCGTGTCGCGCTTCAGAAGCTCGCCGCCGAAGGCCAGCTTCGCGCCTTCCTGCTTGCCGATGGCGATGTAGTCGGTGTCCTGGTTGAGCTGGCTCTCGTCGACCACCGGGCCGATATGGGTGCCGGCCTTCAACGCATCGTCGATCGTCAGCCCCTTCATCCGTTCGCCCATCGCCGCCACGAAACGATCGTGAATGCCTTCGGTGACGATGATGCGCGAGGACGCGGTGCAGCGCTGGCCGGTGGAGAAGAAGGCGGAATTGACCGCCGCCTCGACCGCCACCGACAGATCGGCGTCGTCGAGCACGACGAAGGGGTTCTTGCCGCCCATCTCCAGCTGGTACTTGCGATTGTGCTCGACGGAGGCGGCAGCGACCCGCTTGCCGGTGCCGACCGAGCCGGTGAAGGTGATGGCGCTGATATCGGGGCTGTCGAGCATCGCCTGGCCGACGACCGAGCCCTTGCCCATGACGAGGTTCAAGACCCCCTTCGGCAGGCCGGCGCGATGGAGGATGTCGACGATCGCCCAGGAACTGCCGGGCACCAACTCGGCCGGCTTGAAGACGACGGTGTTGCCGTAGCAGAGCGCCGGGGCGATCTTCCAGGCGGGAATGGCGATCGGGAAGTTCCAGGGCGTGATGATGCCGACGACGCCGACCGGCTCGCGGGTGATCTCGACGCCGATATTGGGCCGGGCGGACGGCAGGACTTCGCCTGCCAGGCGCAGGCACTCGCCGGCGAAGAAGTCGAAGATCTGGCCGGCGCGCACGGTCTCGCCGATGCCTTCGACCAGCGTCTTGCCTTCCTCGCGCGACAGAAGCTTTCCGAGCTCGTCCTTGCGGGCGAGGATCTCGTCGGCGGTCTTCCTCAGGATCGCATGGCGCTCGAGGATGCCGGAGCGCGACCAGGCGGGAAACGCCGCCTTGGCCGCCGCGATCGCTGCCCGCGCATCGTCAGCCGAGGCGCGGGCATATTCGCCCACCACGTCATTGGTGTTCGACGGGTTGATGTTGGCAACCCCGTCACCACCGACCCATTCGCCGGCAATCAGGTTCTGGTGCAATGTCATGGTCGGTTCCATTCAGATCAGCTGACGCGCCGCGAGATTGCGCATCAGGTGCGATGCGCCAAAAGTCCAGGGACTGCACTCTGTTGACAATCGCACCGTGTTGACCAGGGATCCCAGCTGGGCGTTTGAGATTGTCACGACATCCCCGAGCTTGTGCGTAAATCCCTGACCCGGGACATCACGGTCTTCGACGGGCGCAAACAGCGTGCCCATGAACAACATAAAGCCATCGGGATACTGGTGATGGCCGCCGATGGTCTGCGATACCAGATCGAGTGGATCGCGACTGATCTCCTTCATCGAGCTCCTGCCCATCAGCACATAGCCATCCTCGCCTTCTAGTCGCAGATCGAGGTCGGCATTGCGCACGTCGTCGATCGAATAGCTCTCATCGAACAGTCGAATGAATGGCCCGAGCGCGCAGGAGGCATTATTGTCCTTGGCTTTGCCAAGCAACAGCGCCGAGCGCCCTTCAACGTCGCGTAAGTTCACATCGTTGCCGAGCGTCGCCCCCTTTACCCGGCCCTTGCTGTCCACAGCGAGCACAACCTCCGGTTCCGGGTTGTTCCATCTCGATATCGGGTGCAGCCCTACCTCGTCTCCATACCCAACCGCCGACATGACCTGCCCTTTGGTGAAGACTTCGGCATCAGGACCGATTCCAACTTCGAGGTATTGCGACCAGACGCCCTCCTCGATCAGGGCCTCCTTGACGTTGGCCGCCTCCGCGGAGCCGGCCTTGAGGTCGCGCAGGCTGTCGCCAACCAGCACCGTCACGCGTTCGCGGATTTTAGAGGCGAGGTCAGGGTTCCCCGCGGCACGCTCCTCGATCACCCGTTCGAGCATCGAGCGGGCGAATGTCACGCCGCAGGCTTTGATGGCCTGAAGGTCACATGGTGCGAGTAGCCGGGCCGCCTCGGAGCCCCTCGGTGTTCCCGAGAGAACCTCGTCTAGCGCGCAGATCGCCCTTCCCTGTCGTTCCCGGACGAACCCGACAGGATCGTCCATCTCCAAGAGATCACGCATGGTTGGCGCTTCTCTTGTGGTGATGTCGAACACCACGCCGGCACTGACTGTCACCAGGACGGGCCCCTTCTCCTCAGACAACCAAACACGACCAACGAAAGTGCCACTCTTATCGAGTTCCATATGCCTCTTCCCATTCCAAAGTCATTGAACCAGTCATCTCATGGCGGTCTTCAAGTATCTTCAGGCCTGGCCGCCCCACGAGGTTATGTGCGTCCACCGGGTGGGAAACCGGCTCAAAACAAAAGAAGTCCGCCTTCGCATCTGGCGAATAGAGCAGCGCATAGCCGAGATTATCGGAGGCCAAGATCCTGACGGAGACCGCCCCCTTTCCCTGCATGATGACCGCCTCTCCAGCCCACCCGCCGAAGGCGTTGTTGATCCACCGGTCGGGCAACGCCCGCCCGTCGCTAAAATTCCAGTCTGGAATTTCGCATAGCTTTCGACGACCTGTCGGCAAGTGTTCATTGTCCTCCAGCCAGACCTCCTCGGCGAGAAATTGCAGCCGAGTGCCCGCATTTCGCGGAAACCACGGGTGGAATCCGATGCCGAAGGGTAGTGACCGTCCCGAGATGTTTTGAACCGTGAGCTTTATGTCGAGTTTTTCGGGCCCAAGAGTGAAGACCTGCCTTGCCCGATAGTGAAACGGACCGATCGCCCCATCGCATTCCAGTTCGACGGTCTCGCCGCTGCGAGCAACCAATCGCCAGCCCCGCTGAAAGCCGTCCCCGTGAATGGGGAATGGCTCGCCGGCGAGGTTAGGTGGAATGGGATGAAACGCACCGTCATGTTCAAATCCGCCGCGTGAAATGCGGTTGGAGAATGGAACAAGCACATTAGACCCCAGTTCGAAGGGGCCATCTTCCATTCGGCCGTTCCACGGTCTCAACACAGGAAGCCACTCGCCTGACGGATGTCGTACGTCAAGCTGTGCAATGCCGCCACCAAGTGCCGGGATCAGCTGCAAGTGCGCCTTGCAGTTCTCGACATTGATCCGCTCGACAACCATCTACCAACCGCCGTCGATGGCGAAATTCTGTCCAGCAATCATGTCCGAAGCGGATGAGACGAGGAAGTAAACGAGTTCCGCGACGTCCTCGGGCTTAACACGTGATTTCAGGCATTGCCGCTCGAGGACCCAATCGTTGTATTCCTGCAGCCGATCGGCAAATACCCGGTTCTCTGCTTCAGAAACCACCGCTCCGGGCGAAATCGCGTTGACGTTGATCCCGAATGGTCCGAGTTCACGGGCCAAGGATTTCGTCAGACCGATCATTGCGCCCTTCGATGCGACATAGGGCACATAGCCGTCCCATTGGCCATTGAGCGTAATGGAAGCAAAGTTGAGGATCTTGCCGCGTCCTTTGCGTTTCATCAGGTCGGCACAGGCTCGAACAGCCGCAAATGCCGCCGACGAATTGACGCGGATCTGGTCCTCGTACTCCGCCAGACTGAACTCTTGGAACGGCTTGTTGATTATGAGCGCGGCGTTGTTGATCAGGATATCGATACCGCCTGAGGTTTCGGCCTCCTGCCGGATGAGATCCTCGGTTTTCGCGAGGTCATTCAGATCGCATCCGAGAAAGCGCGCGTTTTCGCCGAGATTTTCCGTCAGATCTACCTGGAGGCCAGGACGGTCGAGTACGATGACAGTGGCGCCTTCCGCTGTGAGTTTTCGGGCCTGCGCTCGACCAAGTGTGCCAAGGCCGCCCGTGACAAGCGCCACTTTTCCCTGAAGTGGTTTCATCTGCGTTCCCCTCAAAGTACGGACTGGACTTCGTCGATCGACGTCTCGCTGACACGCTTGTCGAGCACAATCTGCCCACGCGCCATGGCGACCACGCGATCACAGGATTCGAAGACGTGATGCATATTATGACTGATGAAGATGCCGGTAACATTCTGTTCCTTCAACGAACGAACGAAACCTATGACCTTGTTCGTTTCCTTGACCGACAGGTGGTTCGTCGGTTCGTCGAGGATCATCACCTTCGACTTGAAATGCATGGCACGGGCGATCGCGACCCCCTGTCGTTGCCCGCCTGAGAGTTCGCCGACCAAGGCGTCAGGCGAGCGCAGATGAAGGTCGACGTCCGCGATGGCCTGGACGCTTTCCTCGCGCATCTTGCGCAAATCCAGAACGCCGAAGCCGAAGAGGGAGTATTTGATCGGCTCGCGACCAATGAACAGGTTCCGCGCGATAGACATGGTCGGGACCATAGAGTTGTACTGATAGATGGTCTCGATCCCGAGCCGCATGGAGTCGCGCGGGCTCGATATCGCAGCCTCTTTTCCCTCGACGAAGATACTGCCCTCGTCCTGTTTCTGGACGCCGGAAAGGATGTTGATGAGTGTCGATTTGCCTGCGCCGTTGTCACCAATCAGACCGACTGCCTCGTTGCGAGCGAAATCGACCGAGACGCCCTTAAGAGCATGGACGCCTGAATACCATTTGTGCAGGTTCCGGACGGATACAATTGGACCGTTCATGGCTTAAACCTCCACCTTGATCGATTTTGCCCGCTTGCGAAGCCAGGAGTTGGCGACGACAGCAAAGATCGTCAGCGACCCGATCGCAAACTTGAACCAATTGGCGTCGACCTGGCTGAGGATGAGGCCGTTATCGATCACGCGGATGAGGATGACACCAATGATGCCGCCGAAGACCGCTCCAACGCCGCCGTTCAGGGCGGTGCCACCAATGACGGCTGCGGCAACCGCTTGGAGTTCCATGCCTTCGCCGATCGAAGGCAGCGGCGACCCGAGGCGAAGCACCTGAATAAGCCCGGCAAAGCCACTCAGTACCGAGCAAAGAATGAAGCAGGCGATCTTGACGCGTGCTGTCGGAATGCCGAGGGCGTCGGCCGCTGGCAGAAAGCCACCGGTTGCTCTGATCCAGTTTCCAAAGTTCGTACGGCTCAGAAGCAGCGATACGAGAACAGCAATGGCCAGAAACCAAAGGAACGACATGCGCAGCAATTGGCCAGGCCCAACAAAACTGGTGAAGAGCCAAGTGGGAAGATCAGTTGGCAACAGAGGCGGAAAGCCGCCGGAGATCACGACCGTAAGAGATCTGGCGACGAACATCATGCCAAGCGTGGTTATGAAGCTTGGGATCGCAAAACGAATGGTCAGATAGCCGTTCAGCAGTCCGATCGCCACACAAACGAGAAGGCCCGCGACTAGTGCCATCGGGAACGAGACCCCCGTGGCCATCAAGACGGCCATCGTCATCGGCATCAGCGCGAAAACGGCGCCGACAGAAAGATCGAATTCTCCGCAGATCATCAAAACAGTGACACCGATCGCAACCAGTGCCATCTCCGGGAGTATCCCAAAGAAGCCTCGCAGGTTATCAAAGCTCAAGAAGACGCCTCCAGACCGGAGCTGGAAGAGAACTACGAGCAGCAATAGTAGAAGGAGCGCCGCGAGCTCCGGCTTCTCCATGTAGATTTTCAGCATTCTTTTCATCGCATGCACTCCCGTGCGGCAGGGCGGCGCGTTTCGCGGGCCTGCCGGCCAAATTCAGTGCTTTGCGCGCCGTGTTCGACGCGCAAAGCACATGCTTCATCATCAGCCTCTTTCTGCGAAAACCATCCGATTTCGAAGAAGCGCGTCTACCGGAGGCCCTGTGCTGAAAGGTCCATAATGTTGTCGGCATCGGCTGGACGGACGATCCCCTGCCCCGTATCGATGTCAGCCGGGGCGAGGCCAAAATTCTTGGCGAGATAGACCTGCATGACAGGCATGAAGCCCTGCATGTATGGCTGCTGATCGACCTGGACCTGAACGTAGCCCGTCTGCATTTGCTGCACGACTTCGGGCACCAGATCGAAGCCGCCCAGAAGCACCTGACCAGGCGCGACCCCACGATCCTTCAGAACTCTTGCCACCGCGGCATGCCAGAATCCGGTATCGAAATAGGCGGTGGTGTCGGGGTGCGCATTAAGGTAGGCGCCGACACGGTCTGATGTCACGGCAAGGTCCGTGCCGCTGTCGATCCGTTCCCAGGACACTTCTCGACCGGGGTTCGCGGCCTTGAATTCCGCGAGGAAATCCATGACACCCTGACCGCGGGCCTCGGACCAGTTCTGGCCGGGCGCGGAAATCCCGACCAACACTTTGATCGGTCCCTCCTTGGGAAAATTCTCCGACATGGCCTTTCCAAGCGAGTACCCGGCGCGTCGGAAACCCTGACCGACGAAAGCGACCCGCGCGTTTCCTTTCGCCCCCTCGCTGTCGTCGACGTTGACGCCGATGACCTCGACGCCGTCCTTGGCGGCCCGAGCGATGACGTCGTCAAACGCCTTGTCATCGACGGTGGACGTCAGAAGGGCGTCAGGCTTGCTTGCCAACGCGGTCTCCATATTCGAGAGCTGTTGTTCAACGGAACCCTCGGTCTGGGTAAACACCATCTGGCAACTTGCGCCGATCTTTTCGCAGGCGTCGTCGTAACCCTTTTTGACCGCCTGCCAGAACGTGTTCGACGCCGACGAGTGATGTGTGAAGACGATCTTCAGCGGTTCCGCCGATGCGCCGAGCGCGGTCGAACCCAAAAGCGCCAACCCCAATGCACTCCGTATCAATAAAGTTCGCATGCTTGCTCCTCCTTAAGCTGCAGAATTGCGAAAGAACCCGGCCTTAGCCCCCGCTCGAAGTGCGACGGGACACCGTGAATGCCTTTTCGAGGTCGGGATTAAGCTCCATGCCGAGGCCGGCCCCTGGTGGAACCGTGATCATCCCGTTTCGGACTTCCGGGAGCGCCGTAACGAGGTCGCGATACCAGGTCTTGTAGAAGGCCCGAACGCTCTCCTGGACGAGCGCGTTGGGCGCGTTCAGCGACAGATGCGTCGATGCGCAAAGAACGACGGGACCGGTACAATCGTGGGGGGCAACCGGGAGGTGCCACGCCTCCGCCATCGCCGCGATCTTGCGCGCCTCCGACAACCCGCCACACCAGCTGATATCCAGCATGACGACGCCAGCGGCGTCGGTCTCCAGGAGGTCGCGGAAAGCCCACCTCGAACCCAATGTTTCCGACGCCGAGATCGGCGCAGGCGAGACGGCTGCATAGCGCTTGAGGCTCGAGAGGCTATCCATCTTGATGGGATCCTCGTGCCAGAACGTTTGATAGGGTGCGAGCGCCTTGGCAATCTGCATTGCCGGCAAGAGCTGCCACATCGAGTGGAACTCGACCATGATGTCCATGCGATCGCCAACGGCGTCGCGGATCTTCTGGAATGGCACCAGCGCCGATTTCAAGTCGGGCATCGAAATATACTGACCACGCGACTTTTCCGCCGCGATATCAAACGGCCAAATCTTCATCGCCGTAATACCCTCTTCCAAGAGGGACAGTGCCAGTTCGTCGGCGCGATGCAGGAAGCCGTTGAGGTCGTCGTAGTTGCGGACGCCGGCGGACGACAGATCGTAGTTTGCGGTCGTCTGACCGGTTGCCTTCTTGATGTACTCCGTACCCGCACAGGTGTTGTAGGTGCGGATTTCGTTGCGGCTGAAGCCGCCGAGCAGCTGCGCGATCGGCTGACCCGTCGCCTTTCCAAAAATATCCCAAAGCGCAATGTCGAACGCCGAATTCCCACGCACCTCTGCGCCGGACGAGCGAAATCCGAGATAACCGACCAGGTCAGATGCCAGCAGATCGATCTGCAGCGGGTTTCGCCCGATTACACGAGGGGCGACGTATTCGTGAATGTAGGTCTCGACGGTTTCTGCGCCGAAGAAGGTTTCTCCGAGCCCCGTCAACCCCTCGTCGGTGTGGACCAGCAACCAAAGCAGGTTCGGCCGTTCCGCGATGCGGACCGTCTCAAGTTTCGTAATTTTCATCAGGTTTTCCCTATGCGATTCCAGCCGCGAGCAGCGCTTTTGCGCTTTCATCGAAATGGCGGGCCATGAGCTGGCTGGCGGCTTGCGGGTCGCCAGCAAGGATTGCCTCGGCCAAGTCGATATGTATCCGGTTCATGGCGTGCCGCTCGGCGTCGGACGCGCGGCTGCGCCACCCGATCGGCCAGGTCTGCCGGGAGACACCCTGGAACGCGCCGACGATTATCGAGAAGATCGGGTTCTTGGAGGCGCGAGCGATCTCCAGGTGAAAAGCGAGATCGCTCTCCATGACCTTGTCCGCATCCGCAAAATTGGTCTCCATCGCTCTCGCATGGTCGAGGATGATGCGCGCTTCCGCGTCGGTTCGGCGAAGTGCAGCCAGCGTCGAAGTTCGCATCTCTATGGTTCGGCGAACGTCGTAAACCTGATTGATGTTGATCTGGGCCGTGTGCACGCCGTGCTCGATCATCAGGGACATTGCGCCGTGGTCGAGTTGGGCCACAGTGGCACGCTTTCCGACATTGAGATCAATCAGCCGCATCGTGGCAAGCGACCTGAAAGCCTCACGAACGACCGACCGCGACACGCTTAGCTCCTTCGACAAGGTGGCCTCGCTCGGCAGTCGATCTCCCGGACCCAGCTCGTTCGTGCGGATGTGCTGGGTGATGGCACCGATAGCGGTACTGACGAGATTGCCTCCTGCAAACTGTTCTTCTTCGACTGGAGCTAAACTCATTTTCGTCTCCCAGTTTGATAAAACCTGTCGGACAGGTTGAATTGAACTGAGTCATAGTTTATGGATAAGCTGTGTGTCAAGAACCAATTTGCGAAGAGCTCGGAGGGCTTATGAAAATCCAAGTTGACGTGGCATTCGCGGCGGAAAACATAGTTGGCGAGAGTGCGGTCTGGGATGATCGAACGCACAAGCTTTGCTGGGTCGACATCGTCGGAAAATCGATCCACCGGCTCTGCCCGAGCACCGGCAACCATGAAAAGTGGAGTTTCCCGGACCTCGTCACGTCAATTGGCCTTCGCGACGACGGCGGCGCTATTGTCGGATTGCGGAAATCCATCGCCTTATGGGAGTTTGGAGGCGAGCTTCGTCCCGTGGCGGAAGTCGAGCCCGAAGTGCCGGGCAACCGGTTGAACGAAGGCGTCGTTGCACCGGATGGGGCCTTCTGGGTAGGCACGATGCAAGACAACATCGCCGCCAATGGCACGCCGATCGCGATGTCGGGAAAGTCCGGAAGGCTCTACCGCTACGCGCGAGGAAAATTACGTCCGGTTTCCGAGGATCGGTTTGGTATCACCAATACCCTGATCTGGATCGACGGCGGGCGGCTGATCACGGCAGATACCGAAGACAACGCGGTCTACAGTTATGCACTCGGCGCCGACCCCATAGTGTTGAACGACAGGCAAACGATTCTTTCGGGTTTTGAGCGAGGGCTGCCGGACGGCTCCTGCGTGGATGCTGAAGGCTTCATTTGGAATTGCCGCGTCGCCGGCGGCGGCTGCGTGATCCGATGTGCACCTGATGGTAGGATAGATCGCGTTGTCGACCTACCGTGTTCATGGCCGACCAGCTGCGCCTTTGGCGGTTCGCAGTTCGAGACTCTGTTTGTTACGTCGGCGCGCTTCACGATGAGCGACGAGTATCTTGCCCGCAACCCACATGAAGGTGCGGTCTTCGCGCTGCAGCCGGGCGCCCACGGTGTGCCAACAAGCCGTTTCGGGCGATGAGATGGAACACCTTCATTGAACTTAACGCCGCCTCGCTCTATCGCCAATGCCCCCCCGCACCTCACCTGGCCGGTCGCGCTAGCGACCGGGCGATGTCGATGATGTCGTCCCGTGACACCGTTGGATCCTCCTTATTCCAGGCAACACCAAGCCCGATCTTGAGATCGACGCCGCGCACGGGTCGGAGCTCAAAGTTGCGGTTCGGCAAGTCCTTCGTCCATTCCGGCGCAAAACCGATCCCGCCAATGGTTGTTTGTGGGGACAAGGTGCCGACACTTGAACTCTCCGATCGACGACCGGAATCGCACATGTTGCTTCTGGGGGTGATAAACTCGATTTGCATGGATTTCCTCGTCCGCAAGAAAATCTCGCTGAAGATGGCATTCAACATCGTAGACAGCCTTCCCCTCCCCGTTACTTCGGAGGTGAACGCGTCGAGACGGCGATCGCCCAACGAGCCCTTCTTCTAACTGCCGCCGGTTCGGAAATGGCTGATTTCTGGCGTAGCTGTGCAGAATTGGTTGGCCTCGATGTCAGACGTTTCTCACCCGAGACGAACCCCACAAAGCGTCGCAAACTGGTTGCCGAGCTCGACGTCCTCGTCGCTCGCGACCTTTTCGGCCTCTCCAAAACGGATATGACCTATCTTTTGGACCCTTCGGAAGTTCTCGGTGCCGATTGCGGATTTGAGACATTTGGGACACTCAAGCGAGCCGAGATGCGGGAATTTAGACGTTTCGAGACACGGGACGCCATATTATCGCGATGGGATGAACTGGCGACGGGCGAGGCTGCTACCCTCGCGGCGAAGTCCTGCTTCTGCTCCTCGGTGCGGCCGGGGAACATCTTTACGGCGATGTGCGGCATTTCCATTCCATTCGTTGGTAGCGAGTGCACTGATGCGGACAGAAACGACCTTGAGTATGACGCGGGTCGCGTCTCTGATCGATATCCCACCCGCTCACCGGGCGATAGCCCCGTTGTGGCGATCAAAACGCCAGGAGCGGCGAGCAGGATCAGCCCATCACGGCTGATGCCCGTGCGGTCGCGCATCGCCCGTTCATTCGCAAATCGATGCTGCTTCCAATTGCTCCACTCTGGCGCGCAATCGACTGGAAGGGGACGCAGATTTTTTCTGGCGCCGCAATAAGCTTCAAGAACATGGATACAGCTGATCCGCACGAAGAACGCAGCTCTATTAGCTGATTAGAAAATTTAAATGCCAAGCAAGCGATTAACCAGTATAGCTAAATTGGTATGCACCTATTCGCTCGGCGCGCGATCCTGGATGGAGCCCCGAGGTACGCGCGCTCAGGAGGTATTTCTGCCGGCAGATTGCGCAGCTTAGAGGGGAGTCAGCTTGCATAGAAAAGATTGGAGCACAGACGGAAAAGGCAATATTCGGGCATCTGCCGTCATCGATTGGAAAGCTGAGGCCGTCACTGCAGATGCGAGTGGCGACGTCTTCTTGAGGATCGAATTCAGCGTCGATCCGAGTCGAACCGACGTGTCGTCACTGCGGTTCAGATTAACCGAGCAGCAAGCGAAACACCTTGGTGCGAAGTTGGCGTCCATCTCAAACCAGTCACCGCAATCATCGGGGCTTGTCAGCACAGCCCGACAGTGCGTTTCGACATAAAATAGCCAGCAACCCAGAACGACGAAGGCACCAAATGCCCGCATGCGAAGTACGGTCCCGTGGCGATTGGCGGCCGTGTTCCAGACCGTTTGAACCGTGGATCGCCTGCGAAGCGGGCATCGCGCGGACCCAAGCACTATTCTAGGAGGCACTGCATGACAGTTGAAGAAATGTCGCCAAAGTTTCTCACGCTCCAGCCTGGCGGCGCCATTGGCAAATTTGCATTGAACCAGGAAATCGCCGCAGCGCTCACGAGGCTTCCGGATGACCCTTCGCTTTACTTCGATCTTGGCGAAGAACACCTGCTTATTCCGCTCGAGCAGTTGGTGAACGCGCGTGCGCGCGAAAGAGGGATCGTCAATGCAAACCGCCATATGCTGGCGGCGGCCAAGGGCCGTCAGGAGAAACGAAAACCGCTCACCGTTCGCGCGCTCGGCAAGGAGCTATGGCTCGTGGTCGATGGGAATTCGACATTGCTCAACGCCCGACATTCGAACTGGCGGGCGCTCCCCTGCAGCGTCGGATGACCAGAGCGCCTTATCCAACAGGCATGGACCCAAGGCCCAATGGAACGGCTTTCGACGAAAGGCCACGATTGCGCTGTGGAAATCGTCGGTATTTGGGCCGTGCACGCTGGAACGCCAGATGACAAAAGGGATCCCGCCGGATGAGAATTCCCGCGTCATCAAGAGGGGAAAACAATGACAACAACCAATGAGATTGCAGAAAAGATCGCGATCGAACATGGCTTGACTAAAGTCCAGAGCAGGGCGGTTGTCGAAGCGGTCTTCGCTGCCGTGACTGCCGCCGCCACGGCTGGCGCCGAAACATCGATCCCGGGCTTCGGAAAGTTTAAACTCAAGGATACGCCAGAGCGCGAGGCGCGCAACCCGGCAACCGGTGCGACCATCAAGGTTGCTGCTGCGAAGAAGTTGACCTTCGCGCCGGCCAAAGCTCTCAAGGACGCGCTGAACGGCTGACGCGAACGGCAGGTTGGGGAGCCAATTGATCCCGGACCGGGAGCGCTTTCACGACCGCCGACGGCCTGAAGCGTCGTCATCGTACGACGCTTATCGAACGCTTACTCCGGGCGGGTGACGATCATCGCACCGACCCCGATCCGGCGGGGTCGGCTTGGCCCTGAATGGACCAGATGTGCGTCGATAGTTCCGGTGTAGCATCGAGGATGCGACTGCAGCACAGCCCTTGTGGTCGCCCCGACCCCAGAGCCTCTACCTCGAGCAGAGGCTCACCCCGACGGCACGCCACTGCCTCTTGGTTGAACTGCTTCGAACTCCTCCCGCCGCCCTGCAAGCCTGAACACCCTTCCCGTCACAAACAGGCAGAAGGTCCCGTCAGGCTATGATGAAGTAGCCCTTTCGGACCTCTCTGGTCGCATCCAGGGATCGCGCCTCGATCTTGAACAACCGGATGAGAGCCAAACGGTTCGGCGAGGTATGAACACGCGTTTCGCTCACCTCGTCGCTGAGGCAGTCCGAGGAACTCTCGCGCGCCATGCCAATCATCCCTGCTTACCAGGCTTATTCTCGCGGAATGATTGAATCAGCTACTACACCCGTTCGCCTTTAACGACTTCTTAGTCGTCATAACATTATCTATTCCTAATGTACGGATTGGGGCGGCAGGGAACGTGCAGCCAACTGGCCGCATTTCGCGAGACTGGTAACTTTTCTGGGGTGCGCGCGAACTGTTAGAGCAGATCCTGTTCAATCCGGGTCATATCCTGCAGCTCTGAAGTAGTTGGCGCATTCTCCAGGAGTGAATCGGGGTAGCAAGGCGCCGACTGCGTCCCATAGCGCATCAATCTTTCGCTCCGCTCTTGCCCGCAACATGGCTTTCAAAATCGAGAATGCGTTTTCGATGGGGTTAAAGTCGGGACTATAGGGCGGCAGGAACATGAGTTTGGCGCCGGCGCGCTCGATGGCTTCGCGCACCCCGGCTGCCTTGTGGGCCGGCAGGTTGTCCATCACGACGACGTCGCCGGTCTGAAGGGTCGGCGAGAGCACTTGCTCGACATAGGCCAGGAAGACATTGCCGTTCATCGCTCCATCGTAGACGAAGGGTGCGGTCATGCCCGTGAGGCGGAGCGCGCCGGTGAATGTCGTTGTTTTCCAATGGCCGTGCGGCATGCCCGCCCGACAACGCTCGCCTCGAATTGCGCGTCCGCGCAGGCGTGCCATTTTGGTACCGGTGAGACGAGTTCGCCATTTCCGTTTTTGCCAACCGAGCAGCATGACCGCGTGCATGGTTCGTTCCATCTTGGCGTTGTATAGATGCTATGGGGCGGGCGGCGAAGATGTGGCACCTTTGGCGCTGCTAAGAACCACGTTCTGGAGGTGCCCCCATGTCGCAATCTTTTGACGCAAACCGGTCCCTCACCGCTCTCAATGAGGATAGCACGTTGATCGCAGTCATCGAAATGAGCCAGGCAACGTGGCTGATTGCCGCGCTCGTTCCCGGGCTGCAACGGCAGCCGCTGAAGAAGATCGACGCCGATGAGACGGCATTGTTGAAACTGCTGCAGCGTTGGCGCGACGAAGCCGGCCACATCGGCCATCGTATCGAGCGCATCGCCATCGCCTATGAGGCGGGCCGCGACGGCTTCTGGCTGCGCTGGCTCCAGGTGCGTGGCATTGAGGCCTATGTGATGCATCCCGCCAGCGTTGCCGTCTCCCGCGAGCACCGGCGCGCCAAAACCGATCGCCTCGACACAGAACTGCTAATGCGCGCCTTTCTCGGCTGGCTGCGCGGCGAGAAGCGTCATTGCACGATGGCGGCAATCCCGGCGGTCGAGGAGGAGGACGCGCGGCGGCCGAGCCGCGAGCGCGACAGCCTGGTCGCTGAGAACACGCGCATCATCAATCGCTTCAAGGCGATCCTCGCTCGCTTCGGCATTCGCACCTTCAAGCCGGCCTTGCGCAAGGCCGTGGACAGGCTCGAGGCCGTCCGCACGCCGGAGGGCATGGTGTTGCCGAACAACACGCGCGCTGAGCTGCGCCGCTTGCTTGAGCGGCTGCGGCTCGTGCGCGAGCATATCCGCGCCATCGAGCGGGAACGCCTGCGCCTGCTGGAGGCGGCGCCGGCAGAGGCAGAAGACCATCCGCCGGCAATGGTGCGCTTGCTCGCGAAGGTGATCGGCATCGGCGTCGAGACCGCTGACATGCTGGTCCACGAGATCCTGTCGCGCAAGCTGCGCGATCGGCGTGCCGTGGCACGCTACGCCGGCCTTACCGGGGCGCCGGACGAGAGCGGCAAACGCCGGCGCGAGAAGGGATTGTCACGCACCGGCAACGGCCGCGTGCGATGCGGCATGATCCAGTTGGCGTGGCGCTTTCTCCGCTTCCAGAAAGACAGTGCGCTTGCGCAATGGTTCCAGGCGCGCACGAGCGACGGCCGCAGCGGCACACGGAAGACGATGATCGTGGCGCTCGCCCGCAAGCTGCTGATCGCCCTGTGGCACCTTGTCACCACGGGCGAGGTGCCCGAGGGTGTAGTGTTGCGTCCGGCGTGATGCACGCGGAAGGACCTCGCACCACGCCCAAACAAATTGGCGGCTCCGTCGCAGGGTCCGCCGATGACGATCCGAGGTGGCGGTGACCCGCGTTTCCCGTTGGGCCGGAAGCCGTTGTTTAGAATGGGCCCGCCGCCCGGAGCTTCGCCGCCGATGCGAATGCCTGCATCATGGTTGTGTCCCGCACCGATCAACCGAATACAAGCCTGCCAGGCGCGACCCCAGCGCTGGCTGATGGCGAGCTCCCCTCGGAACTGTCGTCGGTCTTGCTTTGCACCGAAGCGGCCCGACCCGGAACAGCCGGCCACCCTGCTCATGACCGTCAAGGACAAGCCGCAAGGCGGTGGGCCCTATCGGGCCCATCCTTGACCGTCACTGCGCATGGGCGGCGGCAGAGATTCAGGTCGGGACGAGGAGATGGTCGCCAGCCGGCCGAACAGGGAGATGGGAAATGATTGTAGATCAGGCTTGACAAGAATTGCCCCATACAAGCGGGAAACCAGCGCTATGCCCTCAGCAGGGCATCGTCTACGAACGCGATCTCGGGCCAAGTACCGAAGAGATCGTGCCGTTCATCGATCGTTTCGATCCCGACGACAAATGGAATGTCACTGCAGACTGACAATGGAGACTTCACTGGAGGTTCTGAAAAAGACCGCTAAGCCGCGCAACCAGAAGAGTGGGAAACTTTTATTGTCGATCGACCGCGAGAGGTTTACGTTAAGTTACTGATGGCGGTACCGAGATCCATTGGGAGGTGGATCAAAAATGCGCGTCAAAGATGTGATGACGACAACGATCGTCAAGCTTTCGCCTGACCATAGTGTCAGACATGCAGCCCGAATTATGGTCGACAATCACGTCAGCGGCCTGCCCGTCGTGGACGATAACGGGCATCTGGTGGGGCTGATAAGTGAAGGCGATCTGATCCGCCGCAGCGAGCTCGGCGGCGCCATTCCGAAGCTAGACGCAACACGCGGCGCCGACGAGAGAGCTAACGCCTATGTGCGGCGGTCTTCGTGGCGGGTCGGCGACGCCATGACCGCCAATCCAGTGACAATCGATGAAAATGCCTCCGTGGCGCGCGTCTCGGCGCTCATGCAGGAGCGTGGCATCAAACGCATTCCTGTCCTTAGAGATGGGATGATGGTCGGTATCGTTAGTCGAGCTGACCTGTTGAAGGCAATTTTATCCGCAAACCGGGATGAAACAGCATATGGTGACGAAGCCATCCGCCGCAGTATCCTCGTTCGTCTCGCAGAAAACACAGGTCTTGAAGGACTCGATGTGAAAGTCGCCGTGACCGATGGCATCGTTCACTTCTGGGGAAATGTTGAAACAGTTGAATGCCGGAGAGCCGCACGAATTCTCGCCGAGAACGTCCGTGGCGTAAGAGGCGTGGTCGAGCATTACTCTGAGCCATATCCTGACTGACATCACTGCCCACGAAATGCGTCGAAGTCATACAAGCTGGAGGAGCATGGAAATGGCAAAGACGATGAAAGCGGCTGTCGTTCGACAGTTCCGCGCTCCGCTCACCATTGAAGAAATGGCCGTTCCGACACCCGGACCAGGACAGATACTGGTCAAGTACGAGGCGACGGGCGTGTGCCACACTGATCTCCACGCCGCCAATGGCGACTGGCCGGTAAAGCCGTCGCCGCCTTTTGTACCCGGACATGAGGGCGTTGGCTTCGTTTCAGCGGTCGGAGCCGGCGTGAAAAGGGTAAAGGAGGGCGACAGGGTCGGGGTGCCTTGGCTGCACACCGCCTGCGGCTACTGCCCCTATTGCCGAACCGGTTGGGAAACACTGTGCGCTTCGCAGGCCAATACAGGATACTCCGTCAACGGAACCTTCGCGGAGTTCGGACTGGCGGACCCGGATTTTGTCGGCGCCGTTCCAGATAAACTGGAGTTCGGTGCAGCTGCGCCGGTCCTTTGCGCGGGAGTCACCGTATACAAGGGACTGAAGGAGACGGAAGTTCGCCCCGGGGAGTGGGTGGCGATCTCAGGCGTCGGTGGCCTCGGCCATATGGCCGTGCAGTATGCCAAGGCGATGGGCATGAATGTCGTCGCCGCGGACATATTCGAGGAAAAACTGGCGCTGGCCAAGCAGCTCGGCGCCGACATCGCAGTCAATGGCAAGGCGAAAGATGCTGTCGAGCAGGTAACGAAGGCAACCAACGGCGGCGTTCATGGGGTCCTTGTGACCGCTGTTTCTCCCGCTGCAATGGAACAGGCTTTCGGGTTCATGCGGTCGAAGGGGACCATGGCGCTCGTCGGCCTGCCTCCGGGCATGATGTCCCTGCCTGTCTTCGAAACAGTCCTCAAACGCATCACCGTGCGGGGATCGATCGTCGGTACGCGACAGGATCTGGAGGAATCGTTGACCTTTGCGGCCGAAGGAAAGGTGAAACCGCATTTTTCCTGGGATCGCCTCGAGAACATCAATGACATTTTCGAGCGGATGGAGGCGGGCAAGATCGACGGTCGCATCGTCATGCGACTTCACTAGTTCACCAGTGTGCACGATGACAATCTGATGGCATTTCCATCGCCTGATAAGGACGCTCAGATGATTTCACCTGAATTAGCATCCGCAAGCTCAGCAGTCCCGCTGACAGACGACGAACTCCGTCTGATGGACGCCTATTGGCGAGCCTCCAACTACCTTTCCGTCGGCCAGATCTATCTGCTCGACAATCCGCTGCTGCGCGAGCCGCTGAAACGCGAACACATCAAGCCACGCCTGCTCGGCCATTGGGGCACCTCGCCCGGCCTCAACATGCTCTATGTGCATCTCAACCGCGTGATCAAGCGCGACGATCTCAACATGATCTATATCATCGGGCCGGGGCACGGCGGACCGTCGCTGGTGGCGCATGCCTATCTCGAAGGCACCTATAGCGAGTTCTATCCGGATATCGGCGAAGACGCCGAGGGCATGCAGCGGCTCTTCAAGCAGTTCAGCTTTCCGGGCGGCATACCGAGCCACGTGGCGCCGGAAACGCCCGGCAGCATCCATGAAGGCGGCGAGCTCGGCTATGCGCTGAGCCACGCCTATGGCGCGGCCTTCGACAACCCGGACCTCGTCGTCGCCTGCATTGTCGGCGATGGCGAGGCCGAGACCGGGCCGCTTGCCACCGGTTGGCAAAGCAACAAGTTCCTGAACCCCGCCCGCGACGGCTGCGTCCTGCCGATCCTGCATTTGAACGGCTACAAGATCGCCAACCCGTGCTTCCTCGCCCGCATCCCGCGTGACGAGTTGCAGAAGTTCTTCGAGGGCATGGGCTACAAGCCCTATTTCGTCGAAGGGCATGATCCGGAAAGCGTGCACCAGCAACTGGCCGGCGTGCTCGATACGGCCATGGCCGAGATCCGGCAGATCTGGGACGACGCCCGCGTGAGGGGCAACCTGAAGCGGCCGGCCTGGCCGATGATCATCTTCCGCACGCCCAAGGGCTGGACCTGCCCGAAGGAGATCGACGGCAAGAAATGCGAGGATTACTGGCGCTCGCACCAGGTGCCGATGGGCGAAATGGACAAGCCCGAGCACATCCGCATCCTCGAGCAGTGGATGAAGAGCTATCGCCCCGAGGAGCTTTTCAGCGACGAGGGCCGGTTGAAGCCCGAAATCGCAGCGCTGGCGCCGACGGGGCATCGCCGCATGAGCGACAATCCGCACGCCAATGGCGGCCTGCTGCTGCGCGACCTGAAGATGCCGGCGTTCCGGAATTATGCCGTCGACGTTCCGCGTCCGGGTGCGACGACCGTGGAGGCCGCCCGTGTCATGGGCAAGTTCCTGCGCGACGTCATGAAGTCCAACATGGACTCCAGGAACTTCCGTCTGTTCAGCCCGGACGAAAACAATTCCAACCGCTGGCAGGACGTGCTGGAGGTCACCAATCGCTGCTACATGGCCGAGATCTATCCGGAGGACGATCACCTCTCACCGGATGGCCGCATCATGGAGGTCTTAAGCGAACACCAGTGCCAGGGCTGGCTCGAAGGCTATCTCTTGACCGGCCGCCACGGCTTCTTCTCCTGCTACGAAGCCTTCATTCACATCATCGATTCGATGTTCAACCAGCATGCCAAGTGGCTGAAGGTCTGCAACGAGATTCCCTGGCGCCGGCCCGTCGCGTCGCTGAACTACTTCTTGAGTTCCCATGTCTGGCGGCAGGACCACAACGGCTTCAGCCATCAGGATCCGGGCTTCATCGATCACGTCGTCAACAAGAAGGCCGACGTCATCCGCGTCTACCTGCCGCCGGATGCCAACACGCTGCTCTCCGTCACCGACCACTGCCTGCGCAGCCGCAACTACATCAATGTCGTCGTCGCCGGCAAGCAACCGGGGCCGCAATGGCTGACGATGGAGCAGGCCGTGCGCCATTGCAGCATGGGCGTCAGCATATGGGATTGGGCCAGCAACGATGCCAACAGCGAGCCGGACGTCGTCATGGCCTGCTGCGGCGACGTTCCGACGCTCGAAACGCTGGCCGCGGTCCAATTGCTGCGAGAGCATCTTCCCGAAGTGAAGGTCCGGGTCGTCAACGTCGTCAATCTGATGAAGCTGCAGCCGGCGGAAGAGCACCCCCATGGCCTCTCCGACCGCGATTTCGATGGCATCTTCACCAGGGACAAGCCGATCATCTTTGCCTTCCATGGCTATCCGTGGCTGATCCATCGCCTCACCTACCGCCGTACCAACCACGACAACCTGCATGTGCGCGGTTACAAGGAGGAAGGCACGACGACGACGCCTTTCGACATGGTGGTGCTGAACGAGCTCGATCGTTTCCATCTCGCTGGCGACGTCATCGACCGCCTGCCGCAACTCGGCGCCCGCGCCGCCTACTTCAAGCAGGCGATACAAGCCAAGCTGATCGAGCATCGGGAATATATCGAGAAGCATGGCGACGACATGCCGTCGATCAGTGGCTGGAAATGGGGCGTCAAGGATGCGCAGCAGGCGAAGCCGACGACCTCGACGGAAGGCGATAACGTCTAAGGCCCAATGAAGGATTGGTTCGATGGCCAGGCCAGTTGGCACGATCGACGTCACTGCAACGCGCCTAGCAGGCGTGCCTCCTGACACGACCTTGCTCTCGAACGGCCACTACAACGTGCTTCTGACGGAGGCCGGCGCCGGCTACGGAAACTGGCGCGGCCTCGATATCTTGCGTTGGCGTGAAGACGGCACACGCGATTGCTGGGGCCAGTTTTGTTATGTTCGCGACCTTGAGAGCGGCGAGGTCTGGACGATCGGCAGGCAACCGATCTGCCATGCTGATGCGACCTACGAGCACCGATTTCACGGAAATTGGGCCGAGTATCGCTGCTTTCTCGATGACATCGACATTCATTGGGAGGTCTGTGTCGCGCCGGATTGCGATGCCGAGGTGCGGTTGCTGAACCTCCGCAACAGGGGGACGAAAGCAAGAAAACTGGAGCTGACAAGCTACAGCGAGGTCTGCTTGAGTGGGCGGAGCGCAGACAGCGCACACCCCGCCTTTGCTAAGCTTTTCATCGAAACCTGGTTCGACGCGGATACGACCGCCTTGTTCGCGCGACGCCGGCCACGCAGCGCATCGGAGCGACCCATTTGGGCGCTGCACGTGTCCGCATCACGCGAGCCGGCGCAGCCAGTAGAGTATGAAACGGACCGCTACACCTTTCTCGGGCGGCGTCGAACACCAGAAAACCCCATCGCGCTTGCGCCTGGGAGCCGCCTGTCAGGCGCGACAGGCCCTGTGCTCGATCCCATCTTCAGCCTGCGCCGTAAAGTCCATCTGGAACCCTCTGCGATACAGCAGATCGCGTTTGTAACGGGCGCTGCCGACAGCGATGTTGGCGCTGCGGCGATCGCCAAACGGTTCACCGATATAGACGCAGCGCACCAATCGTTGCTGGACGCCAAGAAAAACAATGGAGCATCCCCTTTTCCATCGCTTCAAGAGTTGGCCATTTACAATCGGCTCGCAGCGCACTTAGCTTTTTCTATTCCAAGCTCCCGAGAGACTGGCGCGACCGACATAAGGCGGGCAAAGCGTAGCGACTTGGGAGCGGTTGGACTGTCGGGTACAGTCCCAATTCTGCTGTTGCATATCGACGAAACAGCCGATGCCCTCGTCGACGAAGTGATAATTGCCCACGCATTCATTGTTAATCGTGGATTTCCCTTCGATCTCGTCGTCCTGGATGAAAGAGATTCCAGCGAAAGCTTACAGTTGAGCGGCAAGGCGGCCGCCCATGTGGAGCGAGTTCTGGGCCAAGCAGGAGGCGTTCACTTTCCAAAGAACGAAAATGTTTCGGAGGGCGTTACAAGCGCGATCACCGCCGCCGCGCGCCTGATTCTTTGCTGTGGTCGTGGCCCTCTGACAGGCCAGCTTTCGTCAATATCAGCACCCACGTCTTCAGCGTTGAAAGAGGCCAAGCCAAACATCCCCGCCGCACAAAGTGAGCGTCAGGCCATATCGCCAGAGAGTCTGCTTTTTTGGAATGGCCGAGGCGGCTTCACGAAAGACGGACGCGAATACGTAATCGCAGCCGATGCGCCTCCAACGCCGTGGTGCAACGTCCTTACCAATGGGATGTTTGGCTGCCTGACAAGCGATAGCGGCCTTGGGTACACCTGGGCGGGCAATAGCCAGCTGAATAGACTCACACCCTGGTCAAATGACCCGGTTTCAGATGCTCCCAGTGAAGTTGTCTATTTGCGTGACGAGCAGACCGCGGAAGTGTGGACCCCGACGCCCTTGCCGCTAGGGCATACCTTGGCGACCAAGACCAGGCACGGCCACGGCTACAGCTGCTACGAGAGCCGCCACGGAACCCTGCACCAGGAGATGGCTGTGCACGTCCCGTCTTCAGGAAGCATCAAGGTCATCCGCCTTGCTATCCGCAACGACGGCAACAAGACGCGAAATTTAACTGCGACATACTTTCTCGAATGGGTCCTCGGCACCCTACGCGAAAGTGCATCCGCTCGGGTCGAATGCGAATTTGACGCTGAGATCGGTGCCATCGTTGCCCACAACATCTGGGAAGATGGCCTTCCCAAAACCCTCGCATTCGCGGCCTCAAGCGCGCCTATCCGATCGTTCACATGCGATCGCAGCGCGTTCCTCGGCAGAAACGGCTCTATCGCCCAGCCGTTGGGATTGAAAGGCCTTGATCTCGGCGGGCATTCTGGCCCTCATCTAGACCCTTGCGCAGCCCTCATGGTCAGCGTTTCAATCCCTGCGGCGCAGACCGTCGAGCTGGTATTCGTGCTTGGCCAGGCCGAGAGCCGCGAGGAAATGCGCAGGCTCATCCGCGAACATGCCAATTCGAAGGGCTCCAAGAGTTCGCTTTCAGCCGTTTCACAACGTTGGGATCAACTGCTGAGTTCCGTCACGGTTCGAACGCCCGACATGGCCTTCGACCTGATGATAAACCGCTGGTTGCTCTACCAGGTGTTGGCCTGCCGTCTCTGGGCGCGAACGGGCTTCTACCAATCAGGCGGCGCGTATGGGTTTCGCGACCAGCTTCAAGACGTCGCAGCTCTTGTCCATTGTGCGCCCGAGGAAGCGCGTGAGCACATTCTGCGGGCCGCATCGCACCAATTTACGGAAGGAGACGTGCAACACTGGTGGCACCCGCCTACGGGCGCCGGGGTGCGTACCCGCATGACGGACGACCTCTACTTTCTGCCATACGTGGTCGAGCACTATGTCTCGGTCTCAGGAGACTACGAACTCCTCAACGAGCAGGTACCCTTCATTGTGTCGCCACCTTTGACTGACGATGAGGAGGAACGCTACGAGGTCCCCGCAGTCAGTGAGGAACAATGGACCATCTACGAGCATTGCTGCCGGGCGCTCGATCAGGGTCTGCGCCTGGGAACTCATGGGCTCCCGCTTATGGGAACGGGCGACTGGAACGACGGTATGAATCGGGTCGGCGCGGAGGGCAAAGGCGAAAGCGTCTGGAATGGATGGTTCTTTTTGACCGTGCTCAAGTCTTTTGCCGGCATTGCTTCGAAGATGGGAGATGACGAACGCGCCGCTTGGTGTATCGGCAACGCAGAGGCCTTACGCGTGTCGCTGGAAACCCATGCCTGGGACGGTTCCTGGTATCGCCGCGCCTACTTCGACGATGGTACGCCCCTAGGGTCCCATTTGAACGATGAGTGCCAGATTGACGCTATTCCGCAGGCCTGGGCGGTCATCTCAGGTGCTGCAGATTCCGAGCGGGCCGCCATGGCAATGCACGCAGTTTGGGAACGACTTGTTCGGACCGATAACGGTTTGATCCAGCTTTTCGATCCGCCGTTCGACAAAGGCTCTCTGCAACCGGGTTACATAAAGGGCTACGTGCCCGGAATTCGAGAAAATGGCGGCCAGTACACCCACGCGGCCACCTGGGTGGCGCTGGCGACCGCATTGATGGGAGATGGCGATCGAGCATTCCAGCTCTGGAGTATGCTCAATCCCATCAATCACGCCGTGTCGCCCAAAGACACCGACCGCTACATGGTGGAACCCTATGTTGTCAGCGCCGACGTCTATGGCGCCGCTCCTCATACTGGTCGCGGGGGCTGGACCTGGTACACGGGATCGGCGGGCTGGCTTTATAGGGTTGGGCTTGAAGCCATCCTTGGCATTCGCCGCGAGGGACGTCGGCTTGTTGTCGAGCCTACAATCCCCAAACAATGGCCGGGATACGATGTTGATTTTCGATATGGGAGATCAACTTACCATATCAAGGTGAGCCGAGATCACAGACTCGAACGGACCCACTATTCGCTAAGTGTTGACGGAAAGGTCGCTCATCAGAGCGTTCCACTCGTGGACGACGGACGAGATCATAATATCCGTCTCGTGATTGGTTAGCCATGCCGGAATTGCTGTCGACAGATCCCGAACTGAACCGGATGCCGACCGAGCAGGACCTTGCCCGGCTGCAGTTCACGACCCTGCTCTACTACCTGCATTGCACCAATCCCGATAACGGGCTCGTGCGCGACAAGACTCAGGAAGATGCGCCCGCAAGTATCGCGGCGATCGGCATGGCGCTTGCGACGATCCCCGTGCTGGTCGAGCGGGGCATCGTCATTCGCAAGTTCGCCGCGAAGATCGCGCGTCGACGGCTGCAGTTTCTGCTGCAATGCCCGCAGGGGCCGGAGCCGGACGCCTCGGGCTACAAGGGCTTCTTCTATCACTTCCTTGATATCGAGACCGGCAGGCGCGTTTGGGAATGCGAATTGTCGACGATCGACTCCGCCTTCCTTTTTGCTGGTGCGCTGACGGTCGCCGCTTATTTTGATGGCGATGCGGCGGACGAAGTCGAAATCCGCCGCTCGGCAAATGCGCTCTATGAACGGGCCGACTGGAACTGGGCCTGCGATCACGGACTTACGCTGACGCATGGCTGGCGGCCGGAAAGCGGCTTCATTCCCTATCGCTGGCGCGGTTACGACGAGGGCCTGCTTCTCTACATCCTGGGCCTCGGTTCCCCCACCCATCCGCTGCCGGCGGAAGCCTACACCGCCTATACCGAAAGCTACGACTGGCGGAACCTCTATGGTCGCGAGCTCCTCTATTCGGGCCCACTCTTCACGCACCAGCTGTCACATATGTGGATCGATTTCCGCGGTATCCGTGACGCCTTCATGCGCGAGCACAACAGCGACTACTTCCAGAACAGCCGGCACGCGACCTTCGTCCAGCAGCAATATGCCATCCGCAACCCGCTGAGTTTCGTCGGCTACGGCGAGCATTGCTGGGGGTTCACGGCGAGCGACGGACCCGGCTGGACCAAGCGCACCGTGAACGGCAGCGAAAGGGAGTTCTTCGATTACCTTGCCCGCGGTGCGCCCTTCGGCCCGGATGATGGGACCGTGTCGCCCTGGGCCGTCGTCGCCTCGCTGCCCTTCGCGCCGGAGATCGTCATCCCGACGGTCCGGAACTTTGCCCGCATGGACCTGGGCATGACCAGGCTTTACGGCTTCAAACCCTCCTTCAACCGAAGCTTTCCGGTGGAGGGAAGCGAATCCGGCTGGTGGGTCAGCCCCTATCACTTCGGCATCGACCAGGGCCCGGTGGTCCTGATGATCGAGAACTACCGAACCGGCCTGCTGTGGAACATCATGCGCCGGTGCGCGCCGCTGGTGGTGGGACTGAGACGAGCCGGTTTCTCCGGCGGTTGGCTCTGAGCAGCTAAGGCCGGTATCGACATCTGCAGAAAGGAAACACCCATGAACAAGGGCTTCTTCTCCAACCAGCATGCCGGGCTATCCAGAAGAGATCTGATCGTAATGGCAGGGACCGCCGCGCTCGCAAGCTACAGTCACCGGGCGATAGCAGCGCTGGCTGGAGAGGTCCTCACTATCAAGGAAATCGCACAAGACGAGGACGTGTTTACCTATGTCAGCAGGGTTAAAGGCAGCTTCGATCAGAAAACATACCAGCAGGTTATTGGTGCGGCAAACGACTTCAAGGAGGGCGATCAGGCAATCGGAGTAGGCGCTGCCGACGATGCGACCCGACGCAACGCTCGAGCCCTTCTGGCAAACACGAAAATCAAGGATCTGCACCAGCGTCCGCTATTCGAGGACGATCTGCAGCGCCTCATATGGCAGACGACTGATCAGGCCCAGTTTGAAAGGACGAAAGACTGGACCATGAGCCAGCTGAAGGAATTTCTTCTGACCAAATCGGAAGAAGAGATCAAAGGGATCATGAATGGCCTGAGCAGCGACACCATCGGCTGCGTGCCGAAGCTCATGAGCAACGAAGAACTGATCGCCGTCAGCCAAAAGATTTTCAACGTTATGCCCGGCACCAAGCTGGGCGCCAAAGGATACATGGGCGCACGTATCCAGCCGAATTCGCCGACCGATCACCCCGATGACATCATGTGGCAGGTCTTTGATGCATTCTCTTACGCAACCGGCGACATCGTCATCGGCACCAACCCCGTCGACAGTACGGTGGACAGCGTCGCTACGGTTGAGCGTGCCCTGAAGGACGTCGTCGATACCTTCAAGCTGAACGACGTCGTTCCCTGGTGCGTGCTTGCGCACATCGACGTCCAAGGCGAGGTGAGTGAGCGTTTCCCTGGCACGGTTTCTACGATGTTCCAGAGCCTTGCAGGTACGGATGACTGCAACAAGATTTTCGACATCACCAACGAGAAGATCCTGAAGTATGCCCGCGGGAAGGCAGGGGAACGGTATGGCCTTTACTTCGAAACCGGACAGGGCTCGGAATTCACCAACGGCGTGGCCAACGGCGTCGACATGATGGTGCTGGAGTCGCGAAAGTACGGCTTCAGCAGGGCGGTCGGTATCGAGCTTGCGAAGGTGCAGCCCCAGGGTGCGTGGCTGCATGTCAACGATGTGGCCGGCTTCATCGGACCAGAGGTCTTCAAGAGCCGCGACCAGCTTGTGCGGTGCTGCCTCGAAGACATGGTCATGGGCAAGCTCCACGGACTTACGATCGGCCTCGATATCTGCACCACCTTGCACATGACGGTCAGCCTGGACGATCTCGATTGGTGTCAAGACCAGATCATGCCCGCCAATCCGGCATACCTGATTGCCCTGCCCACCAAGAACGACCCGATGTTGAGCTATCTCACGACCGCGTTTCAGGACCACGTGCGCGTGAGGGAGAAATTCGGCTTCAAGGTCAACGATGCCATGTGGGACTTCTACAAACGCATCGGGATCGTCGGCAAGGACAACAGCTACACGTCACACTACGGAGATCCCCTCTGGGTCTACTACCAGTACCGCCTCGCCAAGGGTGACAAGCGGGCCAAGAAAGCAGTCTACGCCGAAGGCAGGCAGCAGATGATGGAGGTCGAAGCGAGAGGCGTCGACCTGGCAACGGGACACGGAGACAAGATCTGGGATCTCAACCCTGCGCTGGCGACGAAAGTCAGGGGCCTGTATGATGATGCCAAACAGTCTCTCTGGGCCGAGCTCACGCCGGAGTTTATCGCGGCCGTCCCCAACGTCGTGCCGGTTCGTACCCTGTCCAAGGACCGAAACGACTACATAGCCCACCCGACTACCGGCGAGACACTGAACCGGGAAGCGATTGCCGAAATCGAAAGGCTTAGAGCCTCCTGGGGAAGTGATATGCCCAAGGGCCAGATCGTCATCTCGGACGGTCTGAACGCCAAGGCCATTATGGATGATGGCCATCTCTCCCCGTACCTTGAGGAGATGCGCCGGTTGCTTGGCGACGCCGGCGTCACAGTCAGCGACAAGAACATCCTCGTGACGGGCGGCAGAGTGCGGGCCGGCTATCGAATCGGCGAGATGCTGTTCGAGAAATCGGACCCAGACAGCCTGAGAGGGATACTTCACATAATCGGAGAGCGGCCCGGCACCATGCACCATGCTTTCTCGGTCTACATCACCGTCGCTAAAGGCAAGCGGTGGTCAGAGAAAGGTATCGATCACGATGTTACGCGGCTAGTCAGCAATGTCGCGGATACCGCGCTCGCCCCCAAGGAAGCGGCCAAGGAAACCCTGACCATCATCAGAGAAATCGTCGCCAAACAGGTCAACAACAGTCGGCGATACGGATAGGCAGCCGTCCTGAGGGCCTGTGGTTCGCGGGAAAACCGGAAGTTAGTCGTCATGGTTGGAGGGCCGGCACCTGGCATCTAGAGCTGCATCCTCGCAACCAGCGTGTTTGCGAAGGACACTTAGATGGATAACCAGCAAGTGCCGCTTAAAGTCACCGCGGCGCGTTTCTTACGATCCTTGCGAATTTTGTTGGCCTCTGAGGTCGGCGGACGGGCTAAATTGTTGTTTGCCGGGCTCGTGTTGTTGTTGTGCGGGTTGAACGGTCTCAACGTCGTCAACAACTATGTCGGCCGAAACTTTATGACCGCGATCGCCGAGCGCCAGACCGACGAATTCGTCCGACAAGCTATTTTCTATATTTGCGTTTTTGCAACCCTTACCGTCGTCGGGGTGATCGCTCGTTACGCCGAGGAACAACTGGCGTTGCTGTGGCGCGAGTTCCTCACCCGTCGCGCGGTAAATCTCTACCTCGAGGACGGAACTTACTATCGCCTCGATATTTCAGGAAAGCTCGCTCATCCGGATCAACGCATCGCAGAGGATATCCGCGCCTTCACTGTCACCACACTTTCTTATGTCATCATGCTGTTCAGCGCTGGGCTGACTGTGGTGAGTTTCTCCGGCGTGCTTTGGTCCATAAGCCCCGTTTTGTTTGTCGTCGCGGTCCTCTACGCGGCCTGCGGCTCCTATATAACGATTGTGCTGGGACGACCACTCATCGACTTGAACTACAACCGGCTCGACAAGGAGGCCAGTTTTCGATCAAGCCTGATCCACGTCCGGGAAAATGCCGAATCCGTTCTGGTAACGCGTAGCGAGGAGCAACAACAAACTCGCCTCCTGCATCGCTTTGACGACCTGGTCGCCACCATTCGCAGTATCATCGCTGTCAACCGCAACCTGGGCTTCTTTACCAATGGCTACAACTGGATGATCCAAATCATTCCGGACCTCATCATAGCACCCACGTTCATGAGAGGGGAAATCGAGTTTGGCGTCATCACCCAAGCGGGTGCAGCCTTTGCCATGCTCGTCGGTGCATTTTCGTTGATCATTCGGCAGTTCAATTCGATCTCGAACTTTGCCGCCGTCGTCTCTCGCTTGAGTTCATTGCTGGAGGCCATAGAAAGATCGCACACAAGCGGCACTGCCTGCATTGAACTCAAAGAGCATGAGGGACGGTTCGCATTTGAGCAAGCGACCCTGCGTGCACCTGATGGATCACCTCTCGTCAACGATCTCTCGATATCCATTCCCGCGACTAGCCGTGTGCTGGTGACGGGAGCCAGCCCTGCCGTGGGAGCAACCCTGTTCAGGGCGGCTGCTGGAATTCCAGTGGCCGGCGCCGGTCGAATTATTCGGCCTGGCCCGAAGGACCTCATGTTTCTCCCGCAGCGACCCTACTTACCTCCTGGCTCGCTGCGGCAAGTGTTGCTTCCTTCGGGCGAACTCAGCGAAGTATCCGATTCCAAACTTCGTCAGGTGCTGCGAGAAACTGGATTGGAGGACTTGGCCGACGATGCCAGCGCACTGGACAAAGAAGACATCCGAGAAATGTCTCTGGGCGACCAGCAACTCTTGGCAATCGCCAAAGTCCTCCTGGCCAGACCACAGTTTGTTTTTCTCGACCGGATTGAGACAACGCTCGGACAGAAACTGTTCGATAAAGTGCTGGCCCTCTTCTCGGAAAAGTCGATTGCCTGCGTCAGTAATAGCGAGCGACCCGACAACCGTGATCTATATGAGGCGGTATTGGAGTGCCACGACGGCGGCAAATGGACATGGAAACCAAGGCGGTTGTGACACCAGCGGCTCGCTTGGTCGTAAGCGTTATGGTTCCCCCGCCATTATCGCGCCGACCTGCCGGAGCGTTCGGCTTGCCAGGAGCGGATATGCTTCGCAAAGTCAATCGCGTTGTTGTCATCCGTTCGCATCTGGCGCAACATGCTTCGCCCCGCAATAAGCATCTCGATAAGAAATGCCAAAAGCGATCCGATGAGCGACAGAATTGCCCCGCCAAAAAACCAGAAGAGACTTTCTTCACGGAAACAGAACTGGAGGGCACCGGCGCGCGCAATGCGGCTACACCAACTGGCTTGACCGATGGCAGCTCGCGAAGAAGTAGGGCGCCGACACGCCGATAGCCATTCTCCGCCCTCATCTCGTCTGCTCCCAATGTGAAAACCGTGAAGGAAACGGCCTGAGACTTGGCAGGATCAATCGCAACGCTTGAGGGGACGCATGTGCAGCAAGTACACGATCGAAGTGCTCTTTGACGAACTGTGGCGCCGATCGAAGGCGACGCGCGATATCACGAACCGGGCGAACCGGTCGCAGGAGGCTTATCCCGATCGGGTCGCGCCTGTCGTTCGGAACACCGCGGACGGGGAGCGCGAGATCGCAAACCTCACATGGGGCATGCCCTCAAAGGGGAAGCCCGATTATGGAGTGACCAACATCCGCAAGACGGATTCGCCGCATTGGCGCCGCTAGCTCGGCGTGCAGAGCCGCTGCCTGGTGCCATGGACGACATTCATCGAGTGGGAAGACACGAAACCGAAGAAGACCGAGCGCCAGTTCGTGATCGACCACGGCCAGCCCCTCGCCTTTTTCGCCGGGATCTGGACGACATGGAAAGGTGAGCGCGGATCGGCGAAGAACCCACGTGCGGGCGAGCACGAGCTGTTCGGCTTCCTCACCTGCGCCGGTTCTGCTGACGAGCGAGGCTGACATCGAGCTCTGGATGACGGCAGACTGGGAACAAGCGAAGGCACTGCAGCGTCCCTGTCCCAACGACGCGATGACGGTGTTGCCGGCGGAAAGAGCCACGGAGCCGCTGCTCCTTTAGTGGCGGTCAACCTCACCAGAGCGTCCGGGCTTTGGAAAGCCCCTCCCCTGCTGCGCACGGCGGGTATGCACGACGTTCGAGGACCGTGCGACCTTACCGCCAGAAACGTTTCGTTTCGACAAAGGTGTCGTGCGCTTCTGCCGCTCGGCGCAGAAGCTTCGTCTTGTCGTCGGCGCTGACGAGATCGTCGTGGCAGGTCAAAGGGAACCGAAAGCTCTGCGACTTGCAACGATCAACAGCAGACTAGTGAAAATTCCCGCTCTTGATCTTCAGCGTATCGATATGAAGATCGGGGGTGAACATATCCCTCACCCTGACACCCGCCGCCGGCCGCTCGCGAGAATCCGGGCTGGCCGGCGAACCACGGGCGAACTCATCGCCGCGGCCGGTCGGCGGCCGGAATGCCCCGTCGCGCTCGGCAAGACTCGACATCATGAACGGATATCAAAAAAATTCTCGGGCGCCCTTGTGTGCGATGTGCCTTCAGTGCTTACGCGCGGTTACCGTCTCCGGAAGAACCACCTGAATTCTTTCGATGCCCACGAGCGCTTTTTTGAGGAGTATCGGAGTATCCGTTGCAGAAGTTAAAGCTGTGCAGCCGCTTGGAGGTTGGCGCCTTCCTGGGGCATTTGCTGGAGCCCCAAAGTGTCGAGAACTCCTCGAGGGGTAGAAAGCCGACAGACTCGTAAAAGGCACGGGTAGCGGCATACTTCTCGTCGGACTTGGACTCTGCAAACGTCTTCGCCGTCAGGAAGCGGGCACACGCAAGCTGAAGCAACTGATCAAACCGGTGAGAGGGTTCAAGACGCTGAAAACGGCTATGCGACGATCAAAGGCTTCGAGGTCATGCGTGCTTTGCGCAAAGGACAGGCCGCGATTTTCAACCTGACGGGCGACCTCCATGGAGAAGCACGCATCGTTGAACGTGCTTTCGGCATGGGACCGAGTGCGCTGACGGAGCCTGTAGCACTGCTCGCTCAGAATTTCGAAAACCGCGAGGCCGCCAGCTAAGCGACGTCCCGCACAACGGCCATCACAACCAAAAGGGAAATTTGCAACAGAGCCGCTATCCCAAGCTTGCGTCGACAGCCTCGGGATAGCTCTTTTCCCAATCTTATGTTCCCTTACGACGTTACGACGTGGATCTCAGGATTGCGTTTTTGAAGGTCTTGTAAGATTTCCTCGAGTAAGGAACTTTCGATATTCGAGTTGCGTCGGTAAACCTCTGCGTAGAGGCCACCTCGCTGAACGCAGTGCTCCATTGCCGAACTAGCCAGACCGCGGGCTACAAGTTCTTGATCAGGCCCTGGTTCGACAAAGAATGCATCAAGGAGAGAGCCAGGGCGTCCTCGACGACTGCAGAAAATAGGGATGGAGATCGCGAAGCCCAAGTTCGCCGTCCCCTTCGAAGCGATAAACGCAGTGAACTTGGGAGCGGTCCCGAAGCCATGCCGGAGAAAGTCCTCCGGCGAGGATTCGACAATGCGCGGCCCACCGGGGTGGGCGGCGTCGCTGTATCCCAAGTCAAAGGCGATGTCGCTGCGTGAACCCCTTTGCGGAGCAGCCGAAGCCGTCACTGCGATGCCGAGGGGTCTAGGCAAGTCCTCAAAATCGATCGCGGGTTTTGGACCTCACTGAAGTGTTCGCGTCGGCATACGATCTTTGACCAGATTCCCCTCACGGGCGCATGTAACATTAAAGTTGCAACTTGGCGTGAAATGGTAAGATCACACGCGGCTAATACAGCAGTAATCCCTAAGCCGGGATGCCTTCGCACAAGATCAGCCAGAACCGTTGCGAGATCCGGCCGGCAAGCAAATCAACAAGCCTGTGGGTGAGCGAATGGATGGCGGACTGAGATTACCCGGCGCAGCTTGGCGGCGCCAGTTTACCGCAATGTTGGTGGCCGCTGGTTGCATGGTGGCCTGGCCGGTATCGGCGCAAGACGGAATCGAGCCTGAGGCGCATCGGATCCTGGTCGCGATGAGCGAAACTCTCAAGTCGGCGCCGACCCTCAGTGTCGACTACGACGTGGATCAGGAAGTCGTCAATCTGCAAGGTCAGAAAATCCAGTACAGCGCCTCCGGTTCCATCGCCGTCGATCGCGAACGAGGTTTTCGAATGAAGCGCATGGGCCCCTTTGCCCAGGCGGACGTGATATTTGATGGCGAGACGATATCACTGCACGACAAAGTGCTGAACGTTTACGCACAGCTTCAGAGCCCCGGACGACGCGTTGAAGACGCGGCCGAGGAGCTTCGCGCCGCCACCGGACTTGACGCTCCCGGAGCCGATTTTCTGGCAGGCGAGCCCTATGCGGTCCTCACTGACGGCGTGACGGAAGGAACCGTTGTCGGATCGGCCTTCGTCAATGGGGTGGAATGCGACCATCTCGCCTTCAGGACCGACATTGTGGACTGGCAGATCTGGATCAGCAGGGGCAGCAGACCATTGCCGCTCAAATACGTCATCACGACCAAATGGACCACCGGAGCACCCCAATATTCGCTGCGGCTCACCAACTGGAGGTCGGATGGGATCGTAGCCGCGCAGTTTAAATTTGCGCCGCCTCCGGCTGCCAAGAAGCTCGAACACGTCCACGCCGATGTCACCGGCGAGCTTTCGCTGGAGACGGTGCAATGAGGACGCACACGCTGCACGGAAAGATCCTTTCACTTGCCATCGCCGGTTTTGCCATGCTCGCGGCAGACGCTCTCGCTCCCGCGCCGTTCGGCTCGTTCGTGCCCGAGGCGCAGGCGGTCGTGGGACGGCCGTTGACACCTGGAAGTGTTGCGGGTGTCGCTCGCCGCACCACGCGCCGAGTGATCCGCCGCTCCACGGTGTATGTTGCCGCACTGCCCACCGGCTGCGTTAGAACGAGTGTCAATGGCACGGTCGTGTGGCGCTGCGGCGGGGTCTACTACCAGCCGTACGGCGGGCGCTACGTCGTCGTTTACATTGACTAAACTCAGAGCATTACGTCGCAACTCGATTTTTCGATGGAGGAATAGAATGGATATTACGCGTCGTGACTTGACGGCCGCCGGTCTTGGAGTGTTGGCGGCAGGTTCTCTCGCAAGACCTGGTGCTGCCGCCGACGGGTTGGTGGCGGATCTGCCGGAAGGGCTCGACGAATTCGCGCTCGCCGTCGAGGCGTACACTTATGCCTATCCACTGGTGACAATGGAACTGACCCGGCGCGTGATTACCAACGTCGCGGAACCTGAAGGAACCCGTGGCCCCATGGGGCATCTGATCAAGCTGCGTCAGTATCCGGACGCCAAGTTTCGGGATGTGACCGCACCGAACGCAGATACCCTTTATACGACCGCGTTCTTCGACGTGGGCGATGAGCCCTGGGTCATCACCCTGCCCGACCTCAAGGATCGTTACGCCCTGTTCCCAATGCTGGATGGCTGGACGACCGTTTTCGACGTTCCTGGAAAGCGCACGACGGGCACCGAGGCCCAGACATTCGTGGTAACAGGACCCGGCTGGGAAGGCACACTTCCCGACGGCGTGACCCAATACAAATCTCCGACGAGCATCGTTTGGCTGCTTGGACGCATCTATTGCACGGGTACCCAGGAGGACTACGCCGAAGTTCATAAGCTCCAGGACGAAGTGAAGCTCTATCCCTTGAGTGCATGGGGCAAGGACTGGACAGCACCCAAAGGCAAGGTCGATCCGACCATCGATATGGAGACTGCCGTTCGCGAGCAGGTCAATGGCATGGATGCCATCGAGTACTTCACCCTCTTTGCCGAGCTTCTGAAACGCAACCCACCGAGTGAGGCGGATGCACCGATGATTGCCAAGCTCGCCGAGCTTGGCATTGTCCCGGGTCAGGACTTCGATAAAAGCAAGTTCGAACCGGCGTTTGCCAAGCGCGTGCCCCAGGTCGCCTTCGCGCGCATCATGATGCACTTCAAGCTCAGCGATGGCGACGTGCAGGATATCGATGGCTGGGGTTTCACGACCAAGACTGGCATCTATGGCACCAACTACATCCAGCGAGCCTTGGTCACCGCGATCGGCCTTGGGGCAAACCGGCCGCAGGATGCGGTCTACCCGACGTCGATGAAGTCCGGCGGCGGTCTGATCAAACGGGCCTATAACGGTTCCGAGAAATACGTGATGACTTTCAAGAAAGGCCAGACGCCGCCCGTTTCGGGTTTCTGGTCCTTGACTATGTATGACGCGGGATACTTTTTCGTCGACAATCCGCTCAATCGCTATTCGATTAGTGCACGGCAGGACCTGAAGGCAAATCCCGACGGTTCGATCGATTTGTTCATTCAGAATGAATCGCCCGGGGCAGATAAGGAGTCGAACTGGCTTCCAGCACCCAAGGGGAAGTTCATTCTCATGATGCGCCTCTACTGGCCCAACGAGAGCAATCCCTCCATCATTGACGGTTCTTGGACGATACCGCCGGTAAAGAAGGTGAGCTAATTCCACCAGCCTGCATGCAGCCGCCGCGGGTCCGGTTCCTGGCGGCTGCAAACACGAAGTCTCGGCATCCACGTCTCTTGTTGAGCATGGTGCGATCGGTCCTCAGTGAAGATTAATCAAATTACATCAGCTTCGGTCCTGTCATTGGTTTTTGGAGACCAATAATTTGACAAAGGGGATTTGATCCAGTGGACCGGGCTTTTATGTACATCCTTCGGACTTTGCTATGCAGTCTGTTCCTCTGCCTTTGTGGGCTTACGCACCTGCAGGCGCAAACGCCTGTGCCCCCAATTGCTCAGCCGTCCAAGGTGGCCGAACTGCTGCGTCTGCTTGAGGATGAGGATGTGAGGGTCTGGCTGGAGCAGAAGCAAGCCGCCGCTTCCGAGTCCCGCGACAATGAGGCAGTGTGGTTCATTGAGGAACGTGAGGCGCTCTTGCGCGCCCGTTTCAACGCATTTTTTTCCGCGGTGCCACGCGTCAGCGATGAGCTTTCGCGCGTCGGGTCTACGGTTTGGCAGGACGCACGGAGCAACGGCGTCATGCCAGCGGCGCTCGTGTTGGCAATCATCGCCGGCATAGCTTTTGGCATCGAATGGATTTTTCGCCATTCAGTGCCCGCTGTGCCCTTCCCCAACCCACTCTTGAGGCAGACCTACGCGGAGTTTCTGACGCTCTCGATATTCACGGCGATCGTCGCGATCCTTTTTCTCCTGTTCGCCTGGCCGCCACTCGTGCGTGTGGTCGTTCTGTACTCGCTCCTCGCATTGATCGCCTACAAGCTCGCGACCGCGCTCTGCCGCATCGCGCTCGCCGCGTCCATAATGTCGGCCCGCTCTTATTTGCGGGTCCGGATATTCGTCGCATTGCTGGCAGCGACGATGGCATTCTCGGCTGTAAGCGAACGCCTTGGTGTTGCAGCCGACGTCCAGTCAGCCCTCACTATCGGACTGTCCATCCCAATTGTTGTTCTGGCAATGGCGATGATCTGGCGTGAGCGCTCCAGCGATGTCAGATCGTGGCGAGACCGGATCTCTCGCGCTATGGGCATCTCCGGCGCAATTGTGCTCTGGCTGCTCTGGTGCGGCGACTTCATGGCTCTATTCTGGCTCGGTGTCATGATTGTCCTCGTGCCGCGCGCTTTGTCGATTGCCGACAGCCTGATGCTTTCATTCTCGCCCTCTCGCTCAAATGAGCGAGACCCATCGGACCCGAAGGCGGTCCTGCTCGTCCGCGGAACGCGCGCTATTATCCTGATTGCAGCGGTCGATTGGGTCGCCTTCGTTTGGCGAAACAATTTCCCTTTTGCTTCCGGAGAAGTAACATTGATCCGGACGATCATTGCCGGCGCATTCAACAGCGTCGTCATCCTGCTAATCATTGACCTCGTCTGGCAATTGGCAAAAGCCTACATCACCCGCAAGCTGCGCGACGTCGGTGATGAGGGAACCTCTCCCTCAAACGCACTCGCCCAAGAAAGCCGGCTTCGCACTTTGCTGCCCGTTTTCCGCAACGCCCTGGCAGCGGCACTTCTCTGTGTCGCGGTGCTCACAATTCTTTCGGAGATGGGCGTCAAAATCGGCCCGCTGGTCGCTGGGGCGGGCGTCGTCGGCGTTGCAATTGGATTCGGCTCGCAGACCTTGGTCAGGGACGTCGTCAGCGGCGTTTTCTACCTGCTGGACGACGCGTTTCGGGTCGGGGAATACATCGAAGCAGGAAGTTATACGGGCGTCGTGGAATCCTTCAGCCTGCGTTCCGTGAGGCTGCGGCACCACCGCGGGCCAATCTTTACCGTACCTTTCGGTTCGCTTGGCGCGATTAAGAATGCCAGCCGCGACTGGACTGTCGACAAGTTCCGCATTCGTGTCCCTTTCAAAACTGATGTTGACAAAGTCCGCAAGCTCATCAAGGAGATCGGCGCGCAATTGCAGGCCGATCCGGAACTCGGTTCGCTCTTCATCGAGCCGCTCAAACTGAAGGGCGTCGAGCAGATCGGTGAATATGGAATTGAGCTTGGCATCGCCTTCACCTGCAAGCCGGGGCAACAGACAATGATCCGTCGCAATGCTTACGCAATGGTCATGCAGGCTTTCCATGAAAATGGAATCGACTTTGCTCAACCGATGGTTCAAGTCAGCGGAGACGACAAGGAGACAGTGGCAGCGACGTTCGCGGCGCGGCAGGCTCCGGGTAAGACGACTTCGCCGGGCACCGCCTCGCCAGCTTGAAAATCCCACGTGGAGTCTCTGGAGCAATTGCCTTAGCGAGGTTCGGCTACAGCTCGCCCGTTCGTTCTGGGGGGTCGCCGTCGGTATCGGCAGCAGATAGGTTTTCCTTGACGCGAAACTCGCGAGGCCCAAATCCGGTCGCTTTTCGAAAAGCTCGGGTGAAGCCGGCGGGAGAGGAGTAGCCAAGATCCTCGGAAATGTTGGTGATCGACACGGTTCCATCGCGCAACATTTCTGTCGCACGTTGCATTCTCACCGCGCTGGTCAGGCTTCGGAAGTCGGCGCCTACCACTCGAAGTTCACGCTGCAGTGTCCGAACGCTCGTGTTCATTGTTCGCGCTGCCTCCTCGATCGACACATCGCCCGCCAGCAGTTGGGCGCGAATCTGTGCAGTGGCGATTTCCAGCAAATTCCGAGGTGCACCTCCAGGACGATCGCGAGCCACATCCTCGAGGGTCACAATCGACCGAGATGTTCGTCGCGACGCAGCCATCAACCTATGCCGCTCAACGACGACCGCCACTGCTGGCGCATTGAATATCACCGGGCATTTGAATACGTCCTCAAAAAGCGAGGTATGGGCTGGAGTCGGGATGTCAAGTTCGACGCGAAGTGGGTGCCAATGGTCAGGCAGATATGCCTTGAAGAAGCTTAGCAGTTCGCCAGCAGCGGCACATGCGACCGACTCATACCCCCGAGACCCAGCCAAAGCGAATTTATAGCCAAAGCGCAGTTCCTCCTTCGTGGTGGTGACAGTCAGATTGTCAAAACTGCTGTGATACTGCAGCGCCACGATACCTCGTTTGATCGCGTCGCCGAGCGTGTCTGCCTCGGTTATGAAGCGACCGAAGCTGCCATACGCGGAAACATCCATATTCGGCACGAGCAGGAGACCGAGGTTTGTGTCGCCCACTGCCCTCGCCATGGCTTCGACGAACCCGACCACAGATTGCTGGGGAATGTAGACATTGCGGTCCTCGATCAATTCCACGTCGAAGCCCGCGGCGCGATTGGCGCGCAACAACGCTCGCTCCCCAAGTTCGCTTCGAATAAACGCGGGTAGGCCTTGCAAGACGTGGCTCGAGATCACGGGAATCGCGGCGATCTGAAATGGTTCCTGAATACGGGATTGGCGTGAAATGGATAATTTTCACATATTCGACCGCCGGTAGAATTGGCAAGCAATATCTGCAATTCGATGTAGACGGTACATACGCCTGCATAGATCAGCCTCCCTTCAATATGCGGCCAACTTACCGAGTGCCCCCCAAGCCACAGACGCGGAGCGCATCCGAAGCAAGCACCCGAGACCTCGTCCTGAAGATGCTACGGAAACGAAACCGGGTCTTATCCTTTCACGCCAGTCTCATCGGCCCCGGAGCGGATGGTCAAATATTCGCGCTTTGCAAAGCAATCATAAGTGGTAGGTTGTTGCAACTGTGCGTTCCCGGGATGCGTCTGCGATTTGGCGGGAAATGGTAAGATTGGCAAGGGGAGGCACAGCTAGTCTCCCGCAACGAACGCTTCGGTTTGGTTGTCGGATCGTCGGGAGGCTTTCCTGCAACGCAGGTGGTCGTATCAGCTAGAAAGTCCAGGAGAGGGCAAACATGTTATCTGAAATGCTTCGTCCTGCGGTGTTGGCCGCGGCCGGTTTGCTTGCAACGACGCTGACTGCGGCCGGCGAGGTAAAAACCCCGGGCTACAACCATAAAATCCCCGAAAAGATTATGACCCCCGACAAGGTGGAAACAAGGTTGGGTACGCTGAGGTTCTTTGATGGGATGCCGGATGAAGCAACTGTCGATAGGCTCTATGACAATCTCGACCTCATGCGCGGCGTCGAGACGTTCCTCAACGGCATCCCCGCCACATCCGTCGAAGGCATTCGGCTCGGGCATCTGGAGTTGGGCGCGGACACATCATATAAGGCAATCCTTCTTGACCAGCTGATGGACTCGGCGCCGCTGTTCCTCACCGGCAACACCGACACTGTCTATGGCAGCGTTGTTCTCGACTTGTGGAAAGACGGGCCGACGGTTGTGGAGATTCCTGCCGGGTCTGGTCCCGGCACGGTCAACGATGCCTATTTTCGCTTTGTGACCGACATGGGCGGGCCGGGCCCCGACCGCGGCAAGGGCGGCAAGTATCTGATCCTGCCGCCCGACTACCAGGGAGATCTCAATCCGCCGGTCGGCGGCATGGAGGCGGAGGTCGAGGGTGAAACGTACTTCGTTTCCAAGTCTACGAGCTATGTAAATTGGCTGATCCTGCGTGGCTTTCTGGTCGATGGAAAGCCCGACGCGGCAGTCGCTTCCTTCAAGAGCGGGCTGAAGGTCTATCCGCTCAGTAAGCGTGATAACCCGCCGGAAATGGAGTTCATCAGCGGATCGCGTAAATCCTGGAATACCATTCATGCCAACAATTACGCGTTCTACGAAGAGCTCCACACGGTCATCAATCGGGAACCGACGTCTATGCTCGATCCCGAACTGCTCGGCCTGTTTGCCGCTATCGGCATTGAAAAGGGCAAGCCCTTCGCCCCGGATGCGCGGATGAAGAAACTGTTGACCGAGGCAGTCGCTGTCGGCAACGCAACCGCCCGCGCGCTGATTTTCCGACCCCGTCTTGACGGTTTCCATCTCTACCCGAACAGCGCATGGGGCGCGGCCTTCGTTGGGGGAAGCTATGAATGGCTTCGGGACGGCGGCAAGGGTGGCCGTTATCTCGACGCCAGAACCCTCTTCTTCTACCAGGCGACGGTCAACACACCTGCCATGGTGGAGAAAATGATCGGCGCTGGTTCCCAGTATGCATATGCTGCGACCGACCGAAACGGCGACTATCTGGATGGCGCAAAGACATACAAGCTTCGCATTCCCGCCAATCCACCGGCCAAGGATTTCTGGTCCGTAGTGGTCTACGATCCGCAGACGCGCTCGGAACTCCAAACCGGCCAGACCTTCCCAAGCAAAAACAACAAGCGGGACAAGCTGATCGAGAATCCCGACGGCTCGGTCGAGCTCTATTTCGGTCCGAAGGCACCCGAAGGCAAGGAGGCAAACTGGATTCAAACCATCGCCGGCAAGGGATGGTACACGCTTCTGCGGCTTTATGGGCCACTCGAGCCCTGGTTCGATAAGACCTGGCGGCCGGGCGAGTTCGAACCGATCGATTAACATCTGCAGTCGGGACCCGAGAGATAAGTCGCTTAGACCGGGCGTGGCGTCAAATGATAAGTTCGTCGCCTGCTTCCCTTGTAGGTAGGATTTACATGAAGAGGAGTAGCGGTCGGTCGGCGAACTCCTTGATGCGGACATTGAGGGGATCGTTGGTGCAATTTCAGTCTGCTCACGACCGGAACGCCAAAACCGGCGCATTCTCCTGGTCGCTTTCGACATGCGTCCTCTTGGGTTTGACGCTGCTCGCGGCTTGTGCGAGCCGCCCGACCGGCGTGCTTGAACCTGTGGGAGCCATTCCGTCGGCCACCCAAGTCGAGATGCTGGTCACCACGACTCGAGGTCGCTCGGAAAACCCCGGAGAGATGTTCAGCGGCGAACGTGCTTTCAACCCGACATTCGCTGACATCACCGTTTCAATACCGCCTGACTCCGCGCGCAAGGCAGGCGAGGTTGCCTGGCCGCGCAAGCTTCCGCCAGATCCAGCAGCCGATTTTGCAGCGCTCAAGGCTGACGAAATCGACCGCGAAACGGCTGAAAAGTGGTTGAATAGCCATGTGCGCAAAAGCCCGGACGGCAGTGTTCTAGTTTTCATTCACGGCTTTAATAACCACTTCGAGGACGCCGTCTTCCGTTTTGCGCAGATCGTGCACGATTCCGGCGCACGTAGCGTGCCGGTACTCGCCACATGGCCGTCGCGCGGAAGCCTGCTGGCCTATGGTTACGATCGCGAAAGCACCAACTATACGCGCAACGCGGTTGAGCGGCTGTTCCAGTACCTGGCAGCCGACCCTCAGGTCAAGGAAGTGTCTGTTCTCGCCCATTCCATGGGCAACTGGCTGGCACTGGAATCGTTGCGGCAAATGGCGATCCGCAACGATGGGCTGCCGGCCAAGTTCAAGAATGTCATGTTGGCGGCGCCTGACGTAGACGTCGATGTATTCCGTTCGCAGATCGCGGATATGGGCCAGCAACGGCCGCGCTTTACGCTATTCGTCTCTCGTGACGATCGTGCGCTCGCCGTTTCGCGCCGCGTGTGGGGAAACGTCTCGCGCTTGGGCGCAATAGACCCGGAACAATCGCCCTACAAGGAAGAACTGGCGGTGAATGAAATCACCGTCGTCGATCTGACCCAACTCAAGGAAGGTGATAGCCTCCACCATACAAAGTTCGCAGAGTCGCCTGAAATCGTACAATTGATCGGCCGCCGGCTGTCGAGCGGTCAAACCTTAACCGACAGCCGGTTGGGGCTTGGCGACCATATTGTGGCGGCCACTGCTGGGGCCGCGCACTCGGTCGGCACAGCTGCGGGCCTGGTCGTTGCCGCCCCGGCGGCGATTGTCGATCAAAACACACGGCAAAATTATGTTCATCACGTGGAGGCGCTCGTCGGACCATCCGGCAACGCGAATTCGAACACCGCCGGCAATGCCTGCAGGGAGCCGAGATCAGGAACCTGCAGCCGATAGCCAATCGCTCCGAGTACACAGGACCAAGCCGCGGGCCGCCATTGGCTGAACGAAATGCCTACAACAGCGATTGCTCGCCACAGCGAGCATTACAGGGAGACAACATGAGGATTCGCATCGTTCGTACTCTAGTCATCTGAATCCGAAATTCGTGTCATAAGCTGTTGTCGACCTTCTGACAGAAGCGCTTGACGGATGCGAGAATGTCGTCTGCGGATTTGGTCCAGCGATATGGCTTGGGGTTTTTGTTGTGGCGCTCGATGAAGCTTTTGATGTCGGCTTCGAGTTGAGCTGTCGAAGTATGGACGCCACGTCGTAGTTGCTTGCGGGTCAATTCCGCAAACCAGCGTTCGACCTGGTTGATCCAGGAGGCCGAGGTTGGCGTAAAGTGCACGTGGTAGCGTGGCCGCCGCATCAGCCAGTTCTTGATCGATGCAGTTTTATGCGTTGCATAGTTGTCCATCACGATATGCACGTCCAAATCGGGCGGCACGTTCGCATCGATCTGCTTCAGGAAGTCCAGGAACTCGGTGGCCCGATGCCGCTTGTAGCATTTGCCGATGACAAAGCCGGAGGCGACATCGAGTGCTGCAAACAATGTCGTCGTGCCGTGCCGAACATAAGAATGGGTACGCCGTTCAGGCATGCCAGGCATCATCGGCAGCACTGGCTGCTCGCGATCGAGCGCCTGGATTTGGCTCTTCTCGTCCACGCTGAGAACCAGCGCCCGATTGGGAGGCGACAGATAAAGACCGACGATGTCGCGGACCTTATCGACGAACAAGGGATCGCTGGACAGCTTGAACGTCTCAGTGCGATGGGGCTGCAGGCCGAAGGCGTTCCATATCCGGCGGATCGTCGTGTGCGAAAAACCAGCGGCTCCTGCCATCGAGCGGATCGACCAATGGGTCGCATCCGTGGGCGTAGAACGCAGCGTGCGCTCGATCACAGCAGCAATCTGATCATCGCCGATCGTGCGGGGCCGGCCAGGGCGAACTTCGTCGAGCAGGCCATCGAGCCGATCTTTAAGAAAGCGCCGCCGCCATTTGCCAACCGTATGTTCATGCACGCCGAGTTCGCCGGCAACGACCTTGCTCGCAATTCCGTCGGCACAGCGAAGAATGATCCGGCACCGCTCTGACATGGAGCGAGCAACGCGATGCTTACGCACCTGCCGCTCCAAATACTCCCGCTCCGCCTCGCTCAAAATCAATGGTGCCGTCGGTCGGCCAGTCGCATTTGCCATTGCTCAACCTCCCATGAACAGGCAAAGCGTACAATGTAATGAACTTCAGTTCCAGATGACTAGCGGCAATCGGAACTTGCCTTGTTGCGGGTACGGCGCAGGCCACCGAAATCTATTCCCCGATGACGCCGGAAGTGCAGCAGAAGACCACCGAAGGCGGATGGACATTTTCCTTCGCCCCATATTTCTGGGCGGCCGGTTTGTCGGGTGACCTTGAGCAGTTCGGGCTGCCCGCAGTCGATGTCAATGCCAGCTTCCGTGACATCTTCGACCACCTTGAGTTCGGTGCGATGGCGATCGGCGAAGCGCGCAACGGCCCCTACAGCATCTTCGCCGATGCCATGTATACCAAGATTTCGGGGCAGTCGGGGACACCACGAGGCATTGTTGCGACAGACGTCGAACTCACATCGGAGACCTTTGCCGGGCTGCTCGGCGCGGGATACTCCGTCATCGACAACGATACAGCGCGGTTCGACGTGGTCGCCGGCCTGCGCGTATGGTCCGTCGAAAGCGAGCTTTCGTTCCATGGCGGCATTCTCGATGGGCGCAGCAGAAGCGATCAGGCAACTTGGGTAGACGGTCTGGCGGGTTTCCGCGGCACCTATTCTCTCACGCCCGAACTCTACCTGACGGGCTGGGGTCTTGTCGGTGCTGGTGGCGCTGACCTCGATTGGGACGTGGCGGCGGCAATTGGTTATAGGTTCAACAATTCGATATCGGCCATTGCCGGCTACCGCGCGTTGGGCGTGGACTACAGCAATGACGGTTTCGTGTTCAACGTCACTCAGCAGGGTCCGATGCTGGGGCTCTCAGTGCGGTTCTAAGCGGAGCCGCTCAAACCCACCGACCCCCTTTCCAAACAAATCGAGCGACCACAAATCTGAAGGAGACGAAGCTTTGAAGACAAGAAATACCATAGCAACGGCACTGTTCATCGGGCTCGCGTTAGCGGGCGCGACGCGCGCAGAAACACTTAGCTACGCCGACGCCGTCACGAGGCTGGCGCAGGATTGCGGCGGCGACATCAAAAAGCTCTGCCACGGCCTCAATCTCGGCAACGGGCGGGTCGCCGATTGCCTCCAGAAAAACGCAGCAAAAATCTCACCGGTCTGCGTCGGATCGATCACGACTGTGCTCACCTCGATCAGCCAGCGGGAGCAGGCCCAGGCCGCATACGCGAATGTCTGCAAACACGATGTCGCGCAACTCTGTTCAAGCGTGAAAGGCGACGGCTACCGTCTCGCATGTCTCATCAAAGCCGAAAAGCGCGTAGGCAAACCGTGTAATCAGGCGATAACCGATGCCGGCTGGAGATAAGCAAATGACCAGGCTCCGTAACCTACTCCTCACTCTTTTACTCGCGGCATCGAGCGCACCGGACTTTGCAGCCGCCCAGGAGGTCTCCCAACAACGGATCGTCTCAGGACTTGGCAAGCTCGTTGAGGCGGCTCCGTTGATCGACATCGCAATTCTGCGCCAGGAAGCCATAGAGGGCGGCGGAGTGGCGATGGCGTCGCTTCCGAACTGGGGAAAGATCGCCAAGCTCCCGCAAATGGTCGTCGAGATCGACTTCGAGAACGATTCGGTGATGATCAAGCCGGAATCCTACAGGACTCTGGGCCTGCTCGCCGATGCGCTTCATCATCCGAATCTCTGGGCCTACAAGTTTCTGATTGTCGGGCACTCGAGCTCAACAGGCAGTGACAAGCATAATCTGGAACTCAGCGAAAGACGGGCCGTGGCCATCACGGAAATTCTCTCAACGACATTCGCGGTCGCCCCTGAACGGCTCTATGCCATTGGTGTCGGCGAGTACTTCCCGATCGATGGCTCAAAGGGCGATTCAGCGAGTAACAGACGCGTCCAGCTTGTCAATTTGGGTGTCTTCACGACGCCGTAACAATGCCTACCGCCGGCAGACCACGCGTGCCCGCAATCGGCCTGCGCTCTCACCAAAGAAGCGCAGGCACTGCGGACTACTACGCGAGGCTCGCATGACGTGCCGAGGAACCCATCTGCTCCCACCGGACCGCTTTGAGCCGGATACCCCCAACACCTGTTCATGTGCTTCAGACGCGTTGGAGTGGCTCTCTGATGGACAAATTTCTCGATCTTGGTCCCACGTGGGCCGAACTGGAAGAGCTCGTTCCTTGCGTCGCGAAGAAGATGGTGGCGACCACCACCGAAGATCGGGTTTGTCGTTTTGCATTTAACCGGGTTCATCCTCAATTTCTGTGATTCAGCGGCAGCTTTCTCGCCCTCTTCAGTGCTGGGCCGGCGCGACCGTACATTGCACGCTTCAGCATCTTGAGGCGGTTGATCTGCCCTTCGGCTTGACCGTTGCTCCACGGGAGTTCGATTGCATTTTTGACGGCATCAATATCCCGGCGCAAAACGCTGGCGAAACGCATGATTGCCGTGAGCTCGGTGTCGATGGCATCGTCGATCCATTCATCCAGCGCGTCCGGGCTCCTGCTGCGCAAGATGCCGTTGAAGCGCATGGCCAAGCCACGCATTATGGCGAACGCTCGAGAGCCCTGCTTCAATGCATTGACCTTTCTGGCCTGACGATCTGTCAGCAGGCCGCGCGGTTTTATGCACAAAGCTGCGGCCACCACAGATGAGATCATATGGCCCGTATCAGGATCGCGGACGGGTTCTGAAACATCCGTCTCCGGAGGCGGCTCGTCGGGTTGAATGTTTTCGACTTCGCGCCACACCTTCAACAGGCGCTCCAGAACCTTGACCCCTGGGCCGGGTGACCATTTCAATTGCGCTCGCATCCCCGCAGATAGCAGTCGAGGCGCTAACACTCTGTTAACCACAGAAATTGAGGAAGACCCCGATACCGTCGAAAGGCGCGTGCGCAGCCCAACCATAGTAACCGTCGCCCACCTTCACCTCGACATTGTCGAAGCGGAGCTCCGCCAAGCGGGCGGCTGCCCTTTCGCCCAGCTCCGGTATGATCTCAATCGAGTAAACCTTCGCTGCGAGCGGCGACAAGACGGCTGCCTGATAACCCGAGCCAGTACCGATCTCGAGAACAACGTCACGAGGTCCGACGTTGATCAGGTCGGTCATCAGCGCGACGATGAAGGGTTGCGAAATGGTCTGGCCGTATCCGATCGGCAGTGGCCGATCTTGATAGGCCTCGCCGCGCTGCTCCTCGGGCACAAAAAGGTGGCGCGGCACCTTTTCCTCCTTCTTCTTCATCGAGCTGCTTTTCCGCTTCGTGCCAGTGGCGCTCATGCCCTACGTCAGGTCCTACCTCGTGCTACCAGATTTCGTAGGCGTGTCTCCGAATGCGCTCTTGCCTCTATCCTCCTCGTGCATGCGGCTGACGAACCCGCCAGGCTTGCCATCAGAGCAGCCGTGGTCGGCAAGGTCCGGCAGATGCGAACCAGCTGGCAGAAAACCCCGGCAAACGGTTCTGCCCCACTTTGCCTGTGAAATTCGGACGGTTCGCTTCCAATCGAACGATTGGAAGCGAACTCGATGCGCTTGGCGGCCCGTGCTTTTTTAGATTTTTCCGGAGTGACGCCGACGGGGCGGTGGCGCCGTCCAATGATCCCCTTCGGGGTTCGTCCAACGAAGTGACGATTTCTTGGCGGCATGCAGAAAAGGGCAAGCACGCCCGTCAGCAGCAAACGTGACCGCACCGCCCTGGCTACAGCACGAGTTGAGCCTCACTCACCGTCCCAGTTGACCGCAATGATACCCGGTGCGTCCGAGTTGTAATTCACAAAGTGCCAGCGGAGGTCGTCCTTCCATATTTTAAGCTTATAGGTATCGCCCGTCTCGTCCGTAAAATAGAGCCGAAAATATCGGAAAATCGATGGTCCCCTTGCCTGCACGTAAACCGAGTATCGATAGTGCGATATCGCCGGCTTGTTGATGACATATATGGTGCTGGCGAAGGCGTCGCCCTCTCCAACAATTGTCGATTGCAAGTTGGTGGCGCCATTGATTGCCAGCAAACCAGCCCCCGGTAATAGCGGCGGCCCGTTCGCAGATCCCTCGGTTTTGCCGGCGTCGTCAGACGTAAAATTCGAGCCTACTTCCAGTGGTAGCGGCTCTTCCGGAAGAAACGCTTCAGATGACTTAAAAGTCCGAAACATTGCTGTCTCCTGTCTATCTACCCAACGTTGCGAAACATACTTCGAAAATCACGCCGCGCTACGCTCAAAAGATAGGGCTTTTTGCGGATTCTCGCGAACAGGGGCGCTTGCATCCGCCGCTTCTGGGATACCAGAGGCGACGCGCTACTTCATGGATCCGGCCCTTTTCCTTCATTAGTGGGGCCCCTGAAACGCATCGAGCCGCACCGGCTGGTGGCACTTGTTGTTGCAGACGTCGGCCGGTACGCTCAACAGAGACCCCGCAGCTCGTGAAGCCTTATGTCAAACGCGGCAAAAATGATGCAGCCGATGCGGAGGCACTATGCGAGGCGATGAGCCGCCCAACAATGCGGTTCGTTCCAAGGAAATCGGCGTATCAGCAAGCCGTGCTGATGCTAGTGGGCATGCGCGAGCGCGTTGTTGCTGCACAAACGCAGCTTGCCAATACGATTCGCGGCCATGCGGCTGAGTTTGGACTGACTCATATCTCGCCACTGCTTGAAAGAACCATGATTGACGAAACCATTCCAGCCCTGGCACGCGATCTATTCGCATCTCTCGCTGACGAATTTGTGCAGTTAGAGGTCAGGCTTGGCGTTCGGCGCACCCTCGTTTGTTGCGGTCGTGCGAAACGGACGCTAGGGAATGCAGACGGCGGGATAAGCGTCTGACATCCCCCGTTGTTTGGATCCGGTTAGCTCTTGCCATCGGGACCCGTCGTCTAGCTTATTTGTGCGTCCGTTCTAATATTATCAGTTCGGTTTGTCATCCTGATCGACAGTACCGATAAATTGATGACGCTTACCTGTCGCTGTTGAGAACCACCTGGCCGGCTCGGGTTCGCAATTGGAGACCAGAATGGGGCATAGCTGAAAAGGTCACGGGAGGTTCGATGCTGAGATTTTCGCGCAAGATCGGAAAAGAACCTGTTGAAATGGCCGAGTTGCACCCGCTGACCTTGTCGCGTGCGACCGCGGAGACCTCGAAGCTGCCAACCCTTGTAGCAAGTGCTGTAACCGTGGCGGTGCTCTACTTTGCCCGCGACGTGTTCTTGCCCTTGGCGATCGCTATCCTCCTGACATTCGCTCTCGCGCCTGGCGTCTCAAGGCTACGGCGCACCGGCTGCCCTCGCTCGGTCGCGGTTGTCGGAACCGTGACGACGGCTTTCCTGTTCCTCACTGCATTTGGCGTCATCGTCGCGCTGCAAATCAGCGAGGTCGCGCGAGATGTGCCGAGATACCAGTCGAACATTGTTGAGAAGGTCCGCTCTCTCAAAGAGGCCGGATCGGAGAGCCAAATAATCGATCGACTGAGCCGGGTGATGGAGCGGATCAGCGTTGAGCTCAGCCGACCTGAAGAAGATTTGGCTGTGTCGCCCGCAACCGTTCCTGAACCGAAGCCGCTTCTGGTCGAGATATTTTCGCCGCAGCGCCCGATCGAAATCCTGATGAGCGTGATCAATCCGCTCCTTGGTCCCTTGGCAACCGCTGGCCTCGTTACCGTCGTTGTCATCTTCATGCTGCTTGAGCGCGAGGATCTGCGTGACCGGTTCATCCGCTTGGTCGGTTACGGCGATCTTCATCGAACCACCGAGGCGCTCCAGGATGCGGGCGCTCGTGTGGGCCAGTATTTGCTCATGCAACTTGTCGTCAACATCACTTATGGGGTGCCGCTTGCGATCGGACTTTGGTTTCTAGGGATTCCAAACGCGATTTTATGGGGCATGCTCGCGATCGTACTGCGCTTCGTGCCCTATATCGGGCCGGTGATTGCTGCTGCTCTACCCCTTTTCCTGGCATTCGCGGCAGCACCCGGATGGAGCTTGGTCGTTCTGACCCTTGGGCTGTTTGTTGCCCTTGAACTTGTCAGCAACAATCTGGTCGAGCCGTGGCTATATGGGTCCCGCACCGGTCTGTCACCGCTTGCGATCATTGTTGCCGCCATCTTCTGGGCCTGGCTCTGGGGGCCGGTCGGACTGGTGATGTCAACCCCGCTCACCGTCTGCCTGGTTGTGCTCGGCCGGCATGTCCGCCAGTTCGAGTTTCTCGAAATTCTGTTGGGCAATGAGCCGGTACTCAATCCCAAGGAGCGCCTTTACCAGCGATTGCTGGCGGGAGATCCGGACGAGGCAACGGACAATGCGGAGGAGATGCTCGACGAAATCTATCTCGTCGAGTTTTACGACACGGTCGCCATCCCTGCGCTGCTTTTGGCTGAAACTGATCGTATGCGCGGCGCATTGACAGAAGAACAGAGAGCGAAAGTTGCCGAAAGTGCGGGCACACTTGTTGCCAACCTCGAGGAGATCGCCCTTGAAGAGGAAGACGAAGACGAAAACGAAGATCCCGATAGCAACGACGATGCTCAGGTGAACGATTACGACCTCCCATCTGGTGAAGGGCGATCCGTGCTTTGCCTTGGCGGGCGAAATGCGCTCGATGACGTCACGGCGATGATGCTCCACCAGGTGCTGCGGGTGCAAGGCGCCGACGTGAGTTACTCCAGCCACGAGGGCCTGAGCCCGCGAAAAATCAAGGACCTGCCGGTCGAGGGGCGACACGCCATCGTACTGACGGTTCTCGACCGGCAATCCATGCGTCACGCCAAATTCCTTGTCCGCCGGCTCAAGCGACTGGCGCCCGCAGCGCGGGTCGGGATCGTGCTCTGGCAGGACTTGCAGCAACGGGACACCGAGAAAAACGAGCTTCTTGTCGAGGAAACGCAGGCCGACTTTGTCGTCTTTGCGATCACTGAGGCCGTCCGGGAGGCGCTGTCGGCGGAAGCGCCGCAGCCCGTCAAATTCACGCATCCAAGAACCGCCCGTCGTGCGACGTTGCGTGGAAGTCTTGATAGGCAAGAAAGGACAGCAGCCGACTGAACTCAAAAGTAGTCAGAAAATCGCCGGAACCTTGCGCGCCATCGTCGGTTCGCTTTCTCTCTGGAAAGGAGCCCGATGATGAACGAGCCCAAAGACGAAATATCCACCAGAACGACGACGGCACCAAATGCCTGCATGCGAAGTACGGTCCCATGCCGTGTTCGCAGACCCAAGCACTATTAGATCTTAAGAGGCACTGGATGACAGCTGAAGAAATGCCACCGAAGTTTCTTGTCGTTTTGCATTTAACCGCCAGACTCCGACAACAACAATTTCAATAAGATAGCTTGGCACTTAATTTGAGACTTGGCAGTTAATTTGAGATTGCGCCGTTGATTTTGGCACGTAATGTGAGATTCAATCGCCGACGAAATAGACGGTGTTTCTGCATGAACGATCCATTGCCCGACGAGATTGACGAAGCGCTTCGGGATGAGGCGTGTCGACGAGCCGAGGCGATGCTTTCCCTGCTGCGTGGCCCACTTCTGTAACGCGATAGAAGTGATGGGGCGGGCACCAGTCGCGGAGGTCTTCGCAGTTACACTTAATTTGAGATTCTCAGCCCAAGGAATCTCAAATTAAATGCCAACCAAGAAAGAAACGGCCGCATTCTCACAGTTAAGTGCCAAACGTCACTGCTCGCTGCGAATCTCGAATGTCAGGCCCCTTGACGGCCGAGAAAACAGCACCTCTCCAACCAACCGGAATTCTTGCAACAGAGCCGTATGGGCGAGGTTTCCAAGCCGTATCGTCACAGGGACGCCCGGCACGAGGATGTTCAGCTTGCCCACTTGGCAACGCAATGTGTTTATTGCGGCCGTCAATCGCAAACCAGATACCCGTCTGTTCAAGCGGCATATTGATCCACAGACACGTTTCGCGGCTCGTATCCGCTCAACCCACCCCGTTTTTAAGAACGGCAGCGTACAGGTTTGGCCAACCCAGCACGTATTCGGCGGACAAGGTGTGGTTCGCCGAAACATGCCGCTCGGCGTCACGATGTGGCGGTATCGTGATTGAGGAAGCTGTGCACATCACTCATTGCCGCATCAACGGTTCTGAGGCGGAAATCCGTTACGTTTGCCGTTCGCTCCATCCCCAGACGAGGCTCGATACCACCAGTATCCGCACTATCAGCAATCTCTGAGCGCCTCCCATCCGCGCCAGGTCGTTTCCGCTACCGCGCCAACCAGCCGCCATCAACTGGGATGACCGCGCCGTGCATATAGCTCGACGCCGGCGCAAGCAGGAAAACGGCGGCGTCGCCGATATCGTCTGGCGTGCCCCAACGGCCTGCTGGGATGCGGTCAAGGATCGCGGCGTTGCGATCGGTGTCCGAGCGCAACGCATCGGTGTTGTTGGACATGATATAGCCGGGCGCGATGGCGTTGACGTTGATACCTTGACTTGCCCATTCGTTGGCGAGGATGCGGGTGATACCGAGCACGCCATGCTTTGATGCCGTGTAGGAGGCAACACGAATGCCACCCTGGAACGACAGCAGCGAGGCGATGTTGACGATCCGCCCTGTCCGCTTCTCGTCAAGCAGTCTACGGCCATAGGCCTGGCTCAGAAGGAAGGCCACCTTCAAGTTGAGGTCGATCACCTCGTCCCAGTCCGCTTCCGAGAGCTCGACCGAGGCGGCGCGACGAATGATGCCGGCATTGTTGACCAATCCGTCCAGCGGACCGCATTCCTCCGAGACACGGTCGATCAACCCTTTGACCGCATCCCCATCCGCGAGATCGCAGGCGAACGGCACGATCCGGCCGCCGGCCAGTTCGACCTTTTCCACCGTCTCGGCCATCGACGAGCGCCCGACCGCCACCACCTCGCCGCCGGCCCGGCCGATCGAAACCGCTATGCCCTGGCCGATCCCGGTGTTGGCGCCAGTGACGAGCACACGCTTTCCGTTGAGGCTGAAGGCGGAGAGATCGCTCATCGCAGCGTCTCCATCGGCACCGGGTCGGCGTCGGTGTAATCGACATTGTCGCCGGCCATTGCCCAGATGAAGGCGTAGTTGGAAGTGCCGCATCCGGAGTGGATCGACCAGACCGGCGAGAGCACGGCCTCCTCGTTGGCCATGACGATATGGCGCGTCTCGGAGGGCTCGCCGAGGAAATGGAAGACCCGCGCCGGCTCTGGGAGATCGAAGTAGAGATAAACTTCCATGCGCCGGTCATGGATGTGCGCCGGCATGGTGTTCCACACCGACCCCTTTTTCAGTTCCGTCATGCCGACGACCAGCTGGCAGGTCTCGATCCCGTTGGTGAACTGGAAGATCGAGCGCTCGTTCGACGTCTCCAGGCTGCCGAGATCAAGGCGCTTGGCCCCGGCAATCGTCAGGAGCGCCGTCGGAAAGGTCCGGTGCGCCGGGGCCGACAATAGGTAGAACTTTGCCGGAACCGTCCGATCATCGGATACCAACGTCACGTGCGAACCCATGCCGACATAGATCATGTCACGCGCAGCGAGCGGATGGCTCTTGCCAGAAACGATGGCACGTCCCGGCCCGCCGATGTTGACGGCGATCAACTCGCGACGCTCGAGAAACGTCCTCGTGCCCATCGGCTTGATCGCTTCGAGCGTCAACTCGGTCTCGACCGGCATCGCCCCGCCAATCACCATGCGGTCGTAGTGGGTGTAGGTGAGGTTGACGCGATCGCTCTCGAAGAGACCGGAGATGTGGAAGTTGTGGCGCAGTTCGTCCGTCCCCATCGCAGCAGCGGCGAGCGGATCGATGGCATGGCGGGACGAGAAATCGGTGATCGTCATATCAGGTCTTTCGGTCGTTGCGGGAGGATCGGTTGACGTCAGAAAGGCACGCCGCGCATCAGCGTTACGGGGGTTCCCCGCTCCAAAACGAGCTGTCGGAGCGCCTCGAGATCGGGTGCTGCGGGTAAGCGGGCAAGTATCCTCTTGCCATCGTTCGGCTCGGCCTGCGCGAGAACCGCCACAGCCAGAATGCTGATGCCGGCAGGAATATTGCCGAGCAGTTGCGGAACCACGGTCTTTGCGGAAATCAAATTGGTGTTGGGGGCCGCGGTGTGGCACCGCCCCTGGCGCCCAACCGACGAGCCGAGATCGATGATGGCCGACAGGTCGGCCGCCGTGGTGACAATGGCGCGGCCGGCGTCCTGCTCCCGGATTTCGCCGGCATCCCGCCCGATCGCAAAACCACCTTCGATGGTCTGAAGTGGCCGCGGCGTGTCGATGCGATGGAGCCGGACCTGAAAATCACCGTCCCAGTAAAGCCAGGTCTCAACCGAGACATCGGCATAGGGTCGCCAGAGCGCATAAAGAACGCCGTCGGCGATCAGCGCTTCTTCGTTGGTCTCGCGCACGCGGAAATGCACGCCATCGTCGCTGAAGCCGATCATCGATTCGAGCACGGAATTGTCGAACCGCCAGAGATCGTTTTCGATGCTGAAGCCGTAGCGTGCCGAATAGGCGAACTTCGCGTATTTCTCCGGCGCGAAGCGGATGAAGGTGTTCTCTGCGCTCGTGTGCTGGCCGCAGGAGAGCGCAATCGCATCACCCGGCGGGTTGGCGATCAGGAAACCAATGTGACGCTGGACAGAGACGGCCGGTCGCGGTGGAGAGATCTCCTCGTCGCTCGCCCAGAACGGATGGTCCTCGGGCAGCATCAGCGGAAGGAAGGCCTTCAGCGCCCAATAGGGCGATTGCGCGGAATTATAGGGCTCCGACATGATCAGGCTGGGATAGGCGTAGCCGACGGGCATCACGCCGTCGCGCGCGGCGAAGGGCTGTTTCCCCCACCAGCGCAGATGACGCAGGAAATATCCCTTCTGTTCGCCGAAGGGGATCGCGTCTTCGTCGACGAGCGCCATGGCGCCGAAAAAGCCGGCAATGGCAAAGCGATAGGTCATCGAACGCCCGAAGCAGAGCGCCGGCCCGCCATCGGCAAACCATCTCGTCATGTCGCCGGCGATCAATCGCGCCCGCTCGCGATACCTGTCCGTCCAGTCGGCGCCGTCGAGCGCCGCGAGGATCAGTCCGTAGAAGTGGAAGGCAAAGGGGATGTAGTGGTCGGCGCGGCGCGTATCGCCATCGTGATACCAGCCGTCGCCGAGATAAAAGCCGTCGAGCTCCCGCCGGTACTGCTCGTCGAGCCGACGATCACAGTCGACGCCGACGTGTTTCAACCCCGTGCTGACAAGCAACCGAAAGAACTTCCAGTTGTTGTCGCTGTATTCGCAGGCGTGACCTTTCAGCAGGTAGGCCGCAACATTGCGCCGTTCGGCCTCCGACAGGGGCGCCCACAGCTTGTCCGGCACCAGCCTCAGTGCAAAGCCGATCGCCGCCAGCTCCACCAGCCGCTGGCTGCGGTCGAAAGGGTCGCCCCAATATTCCGGATGCGCCGGATCGCAGCCATTGGCAAGACCGCGTGCGATCGGCGTCCAGTCGATCCAAGTCGCGCCGCCGACTTGAGCCGGCGCCAGGCCCCAAAGCAGGCGGGAATAGCCCTCCATGTCGGCGGACTCCTGGTCGAAGTGCGCCGCATGCGCGTCCAGCCGAATACGCGCGCCACCGGGAGACCGGTACTTCTCGACCGGCTCCACCAGCACTCTGAGCGCGGCCTCGACATCGGCGCGGCTTTTCAGCGGATTGCCCGCCCACGGCCTGAACAGGGTTTCGGGGAAGATCGTGTCGGTCATGCGAAAGGCTTCCGTTCGAACATTGCCGCGCGGGAAGTATGATTTTCCCGCGCAGCTCGGCTAAGTGGAGCAGATGCTCAGGCCTTGAGAATGCGGTCGGCGGACGAAACGAGTTCGTTGCCCGCTTCCGCCGGTGTCAGCTGGCCAAAGGCAACCTTGTCGGCGAGTGGCCGGAAGACGCGCTCGTCAAGCTCACCGGCGCCGAGCGGCACGGCGGGCGGATAGGGTCCGACGCGGTCGGCGATGCCGTTGACATAGTCGACGGTCTTTTTCGCCGTCGCGTCGATTGAAGGAAGAACGGCAGTCTGCACGTCGGTGTTCACGGGCACGCCGCGCTCGACCTGAAGGATCTTGCCGGCTTCCAGATCGTTGACGAAGAAGTCGATGAACCGTGCTGCAAGTTCCGGGTTCTTCGCGGTGCTTGCGATCGACCAGTGCAAGCCGGGGCGATAGAAGAGACCAGAGGGACCACCGGCGCTGCTGACCGGCAGCGACGTGATGTCGAGCGTGCTCTTGGAGATCTTCTGGAAGGCCGGGAGCTGGTTGGAGAAGGCAATCGCGATGGCCGCGTTGCCGGTCGCCAGCGGGTTGCTGTCGACCAGCACTTTATCGAGCGCCTGGATCTCGGCGGAGACGCAGCCGCCGTTCTTGGTGAGGCTTTCCCAATAGCCGAACCAATCGGCGGCGTCGCTCGCCTCGTAGCCAAGCTTTCCGGCCTCGTTGTAGAGCTTCTTGCCGCGTTGATGCAGGAACGCCTCGAAGGCGTAGGTGTAGCGCGACGCGTTTCCGACCGCCCAGACATTCTTCTTGCCCATCGCCTTGGTGAGGTCGATCGAGAACTTGGCGAAGTCGTCCCAGGTGGTTTTGGCCGAAGGCGGCGTAAGCCCGGCCTTTGCCACGGCATCGGCGTCGTAGATCATGGCAAAGGCGTTCAGCGACAGCGGCATGCCGGTGACCTTGCCGTCGACCGTTCCAAGGTCGAGTACGCCCGGCACCAGCTTCTCCGTGCGGATCACCTTGCCGAGATAGTCGTTGAGCGGCAGGTTGGTGGCGCGGCGGCTATAGTCGGCAAAGCGGCTCGGTTCGAGCTGGAAGATGTCAGGCGCGTTCCCGCCGGCAATCATCGTCGTCAGTTTCGCCCAGTAGTCGCTGCCACCCACCTCGCCGACGATCTTCACGCCGGAGTGCGCGGCTTCAAAAAGCTTGGCGGCACCCAGCGTGCGCTCGGCGCGGCTGGGTGTGCCCCACCAATAAAGGCGCATCGAATCCTCAGCAAAGGCGCGGAAGGCCGGCATTGTCGCGAGCGTGGCGCCGGCGCCGAACAGGGCCGCGTTGCGCAAGAAATGGCGTCTGTTGATCATGTTCTCCTCCTCCATGATTGTGTTTTCAAATCCCGTTCCGCGATCATTTGCCGATGCGGTCGCCGGCCTCGTCGAACAGGTGGCAGTTCTCCGCAGCGATCCGGACCGCCAGTGTCGAGCCGGCACTGATTGCGCGCTGGCCATCGAGAGCAACCGTCAGCGACTGCCCGTCGACGAGCCGGCCGTAGACGACGGTCTGGCCGCCGAGATGCTCGACGTGCACGACCGTCAGCGCGCCGAGGTCGAGCCCGCCGGTTTCATCCGTTCCGATATGTTCCGGACGCAGGCCGAGGCTGAGCTTCGCGCCATCAACGACACGCGCCTCGATCGGCAGCCGGGCTTTTCTGCCGGCAAGGTCGATCGAAACGCCGTCGTCGCGGACGTCGCTCGCGACGACATCGAGAAAATTCATCTTGGGCGAGCCGATGAAGCCAGCGACGAAACGGTTGGCCGGCCGGTTGTAGATCTCGAGCGGCGTGCCGTGCTGCTCGATGACGCCGGCACGCAGGACGACGATGCGATCGGCAAGCGTCATCGCCTCGACCTGGTCATGGGTGACGTAAATCATCGTCGCGCCGATATCCTTGTGCAGCTTGGCGATCTCGACGCGCGTCTGGACCCTCAGTTCCGCATCGAGGTTGGAGAGCGGCTCGTCGAACAGAAAGATCTTGGGGTCGCGCACGATCGCCCGGCCGATCGCCACGCGCTGCCGCTGGCCGCCGGAGAGCTGCTTCGGCTTGCGCTCGAGCAGATGGGTGATCTGCAGGATGTCGGCCGCCTTGCGCACCCGCTTGTCGATCTCCGGCTTCGGCATCTTTGCCGTTTCGAGGCCGAAGGACATGTTCTTGTAGACGCTCATATGCGGGTAGAGCGCGTAGGACTGGAAGACCATGGCGATGCCCCGCTCGCTCGCCGCCCTTTCGTTCATGCGCTCGCCGCCGATCGAAAGCTCGCCGCCGCTGATCGGTTCGAGCCCCGCGATCATGCGCAGAAGCGTCGACTTGCCGCAGCCCGACGGGCCGACGAAAACCACGAACTCTCCGGAGCCGATCGCCAGATCGACGCCACGGATGATGTCGAGATTGCCAAAGCTCTTCTTGATCTTGTTCAAAGCCAGCGTCGTCATCTCTTCCGTCCCTATCTCTCGATTTCAAGTTTGTGTCAGCGCTTCATGCCGGTTGTCGCGATGCCTTCGATCAGCAAGCGCTGGAACAGGATGAAGAGAATGAAGACTGGCAACACCGTCAGCGTCGACATGGCGAAGAGCGAGCCCCAGTCCGACGTCCCTGTGGAGTCGACGAAAGTGCGCAGGCCGAGCTGGGCGGTGTATTTCTCGATGTCGTTCAGGTAGATCAGCGGCGCAAAGAAGTCGTCCCAGGTCCAGATGAACGAGAAGACTGCCGCCGTTGCCAGAACGGGCGTGGAGAGCGGCAGGATCACCTTCAGGAAGATGCGCAGCGGTCCGCAACCGTCCATGATCGCCGCCTCGTCCAGTTCACGCGGAATGCCGCGGAAGAACTGCACCATCAGGAAGATGAAGAAGGCGTCGATCGCGAGGAACTTCGGCACCACGAGCGGCAGGATGGAGTTCACCCAGCCAAGCTTGAGGAACATGACGTATTGCGGGATCAGCACCGCATGCTGCGGCATCATCAAGGTGCCGAGCATCAGCGTGAACCAGAATCCGCGTCCCTTGAAGCGCAGGCGCGTGAAGGCGTAGGCGGCCATCGAGCAGGAAAAGAGGTTGCCGATGACCACCAGCAACGAGATCACCAGCGAGTTGAAGAACATCCAGCCGAAGCCGATGCTGAGGCCGCTCCAGCCGCGACGATAGGCATCGACCGTAAGATCGGCCGGGACCAGCCCTGTAGAGGTGAAGATTTCGCTGTCCGGTTTGAACGAACTCGCGACCATCCAGAGCAACGGGTACAGCATCAGGAAGCTGACCGCGAGCAGCAGGGCGTAAAGCAGGGCGCGTTTCCACGGCGATACGCTGGGCTCGCCGGTATCGGTGCGCGGTGCGATGGTGGTCGTCGAAAGAGCGGCATCAGTCATCGTAGTGAACCCAGAACCTGGCCGTCAGGAATGACATGGCGGTGAAGAAGGCGATGATGAGCACCAGGACCCAGGCCAGCGCCGAGGCATAGCCGAAGCGGAAATTGGTGAAGGCCTCCTGGTAGAGATAGAGCGTGTAGAACAGCGTGGAGTCGATCGGGCCGCCGGTTCCGTCGCTGATGACGAAGGCCGAGGTGAACGCCTTGAAGGCATCGATAGTCAGGATGACGGCATTGAAGAAGATCACCGGGGTCAGCAGCGGCAAGGTGATCTTTAAGAACTGCCGTGCCTTGCTGGCACCGTCGATGCTTGCCGCCTCGTACATGTCCTGCGGAATCTGACGCAGACCGGCAAGAAAGATGATCATCGACGATCCGAACTGCCAGACCGCCAGCAGAACGAGTGTATAGAGCGACGTCGAAGGGTTCGAGATCCAGCTTGGCCCTTCGAAGCCGAAGAGCGCGTTGAGTGCCTGATTGAGCAGGCCGTCTCCGGCAAACACCTGCCGCCACAGCACTGCGACGGCGACGCTGCCGCCGACCAGCGACGGCAAATAGAAGATCGCACGAAAGAACGACAGGCCTGCGAGCCCCCGGTTCAACGCCACCGCAACAGCGAGCGCAAAGATGAGCTTCAGGGGTACGGACAGGAGCACGAACGTAAAGGTCACGTTCATGGCGGTCCAGAAGCGCGGATCGTCGGTGGCGATGCGCACATAGTTTTCCGCGCCAACCCAATTTGCGGCACCAAGGCCGCTGTAGTCGGTCAAAGATAAATAGAACGAGGCGATCGCGGGGCCGAGCGTCAGTAGAAAAAAGCCGACAAGCCACGGCGCCAGAAAGCCGTAGCCGGCTAAACTGTCGCCGAACCTGAACCGGCCACCAGCAGCCGGCCTTTCAGTTGTCCGTAATGTGGACATGGTACCCTCTCCAACGATGCCCGGCTCCTCCCGAGCATCCGACTCCTACCGTTTAGAAATTTTCCCGTCAATAGAAAGTTTCGTGATTGACGAAAATATCGTAATCGTGCGAAAACTTCACGAAACCAACGTGAGGCTCATCATGCGCATCGAACGAAACAGCTACTTCAACGCGGTCGAAATGGTTGGCAATCGCCCCAGTCGCGAACGTCACCAGCAAGCCCTGGAACGCTGCGTTGCCAAATTGCGCCAGACCATGCCGACCATCGGTCTGCGCAATCCAAAAATCGGCCTGCCGGACCAGACGTGGAGCTATTGCGGACCTTATGACTGGGTCGTGAGCTTCCACGCCGGCCAGCTCTGGCTGGCGCTAGAGCTCACCGGCGAATCCTGCTTCTTGAACGCCGCCCGTGCCCGACGCGCCGTGTTCCGCGACATCTTGCGCCATCGCGACGCCCAAGACCACGATCTTGGCTTCCAGTTTTCGCTGAGCTGCGTCGCGGAGTGGCTGCTGACCGCCGACCTGGAGGCCCGCGAGCTCGCTCTTGAGGCCGCTTCCCGGCTGCTTGAGCGCTACCGGCCGGACGCGCAGTACATCCAGGCCTGGAATGCCCGCTCGATTCATGGCGGCATTCGCTCCGAATTCGCCAATGGACGCGTCATCGTCGATACAATGCAAAACCTCGCGCTGCTGCATTGGGCGCATCGCGAGACGGGTCGCGGCGATTTTGCCGAGGCCGCCAATGGCCACGCCACGACGACGCTGAAACACCTTGTTCGTGCTGACGATACGAGCTTCCACACGTTTCTGTTCGACCCGGCCAGCGGCAAGCCGCTGCGCGGAGAAACTCATCAGGGCTATGCGGACGATTCCTGCTGGTCGCGGGGCCAGGCCTGGCTGATCCATGGCTACGCGCAATGTGCTGCGACGACCGGCAACCTAGCCTTCCTCGACGCGGCCAGGCGCTTGGCGGCAAAGGCGGAAGCGCTCATGGCTGATGACGACGTTCCTGTCTGGGACTATTCCGTCCCCAACGCCAAGACCGCGCCGCGCGACAGCTCGGCCGGCGCAATCATGGCCGCCGGGGTCTTCATTCTCGCAGGTCTCTGCGAACCGGAGGAGGCGTCACGCTGGCACGGCTTCGGCGATCGCCTGATCGGCGGCCTGCTCGACAGTTGCGACCTGACGGGCGATCCCAAGGCCGAGGGCTTGCTCGCCCATGGGGCCGCCCATGCCAGCGCCGGCTACTCCGACGCCATGCTGCCTTACGGCGACTACTATTTCATGGAGGCATTGATGCGCTCGCTTGGGCATACGCGCTTCTTCTGGTAGTGGACGATCATGACCATGCAGCCGCGATCACTCTCGCCCACTTCGGCACGATAGGACACTCGTCGATATGGATGACGAATCGAATGCCCCGACCCTCAAGGACATCGCCGACGCCGCCGGCGTTTCGGTCGCATCCGTATCGAAGGTGCTCAACAATCGCGGCGGCGTCGGTGACGAAAGCCGGCGCAAGATTCTCGACCATGCGGAGCGGCTGGGCTATCAGGTCCGCGCCGCCCGCTCCCTGATCCGCGCCGGTGTCGAAAGCACGGTGTTGGTGATGCCGGCGCAGTTTTATGCGAGTTCAGCTTTCTATGAAGACGTCATCCAAGGCGTCCTTTCGGAGGCAGGCACAAATTCGCTGCGGATTGACGTCAGGCTCGTTTCTCTCGACGCAGAGATCGCAATTGGCGAGATTGCCGACATCCTGCGTGACCTCCGCCCGGGCGCCCTGATCATGCTTGGCATGGATCATCCGGTCATGATCGACAGGATCGTCGAAAGCGGTATTCCCGCCGTCATCATCAACGGCATGGACCGGACGATGCGGCTCTCTTGCGTGCTGCCCGACAACTGGTCTGCCGGCTGGCTCGCCGCACAAAGGCTGCTATCGGCCGGCCACCGCGAGATCGTGCACGTGACGATCCCGCATCGGCTGTCGCTGCGCCGCCGCCTCGAAGGTTTCCGCGTCGCGCTGGAAGAAGCCGGCATCGCCTTCGACGAAGATAAGCACCTCTTCGATCTCGGCCGCCTTGGCCTGCAGGAGCCCGACACGACCCCGGCCGTACGGCAAGCGCTGCAGCAGGGACGCTTCAGCGACACGACCGCTTTCTTCTGCAGCACGGACCTGATCGCGATCAACGTCATGCAGGCGCTCGAGGCAAGCAGCCATTCGGTTCCGGGAGACTTCTCGATTATTGGTGTCGATGACATCGCGATCGCCCGGCACAGCCGCCCCCCGCTGACAACAATGCGAATTGACCGTGCCGAGCTTGGTCGGGCCGGCATCCAGCTCCTACTGGAGCGGATCAACGATCCCGAAATCAACGTACGCCGGGTCAATCTGGGTGTTCGCCTGGTGGAACGCGCTACACTCGCTGGACCAAGGAACAGCCTTCACGCGAAAAGAGCGTGAGTCGCACCAGGGATCGAGAGCAGCGGCCTTGCAGTCCGCTTCGATGAAGGCGAGCGTAACCCGCTCCCACCGCGGGCGCGTGACCGGTTAAAAAAGGCCACCGCAAGTTCAGCAAGACCGGCTCCGGCCTGTATGAAATCATACGCAAGGGAGAGTCAGGCGAGCCTTTCAGTCGGCGCGTTCCTAGCTTCGACACAGTTCCGGTCGATACATTATGCGATCATTTTGGCCCAGAAGGTGAACAACCTAGCAACACGCCGTGCAGCGGCGCCGTAAATCACCGCCGCGCGAGTAGCATTGGGATTCGAGTTCGGCCTCGTGGGAGATCTAATGCCTTTGGGTGACTTTTCGCGGGTCGTCCACGCGTTCTACTATCTAGGCGGGAGATGTGGAGAGGGGCATGCACTATCGGCAAAGGTCGGTGTTGTTCGCAGCACCACCTCCCTTCAGCGATTATATCATTCGGCATGAAACGGGGGGGTTCACCCCTCGAAACCGAAGGGGGCAATTTTTGAACCAAAAGTCGAAAACATCTTTGCTGCCTCAAGGCTATACAGTGAGGCGTTTCTCGCAACCATTGCCGTCGTCAGTATCCGATTTCAAAAAAGCAATCTCCCCCACACCGCGATTCGCGGGTGCGATCCTTCAACACCCGCATTGAGACCTAGACTATGATTTTCGCGAGGCGAGCCTTGCAGCGACGGTTAGACGAGCTCCGCGAAACCATACCAGATGGCGCAGTTGACCAATTATGCGCGCGCCTTAATCGACCCGGTAAGGATCGGCTTGCAGCAATGTGGGAGGTCGTTGTCCTTCATGCGCTTACCAAGTGTGGTAAGCTTTTGAACGAAGATCAACTCCCCTCCGGGCGTCGTCCGGACATAACTTTCGAGAGCCTGATCGTTCGGTTTACCGCTGACATAACGACGGTGTCGGATGAGGGGCTCGACGCCGAAAATCCGTACTCTGAGCTGAGCGAATTGCTCGAAAAAACGCAGAACAAGCTAGGGCTGCCGCTTGGTGGCTTGGATGTACAAGTGAAGTCAAAGCGCAATCGAAGTGCGCGAGGCGTCCGGACCGTCCTCCGGCTGCCGCCACGCAAGCAGCTTGAGGTCTTTGTTCAAGAACGGCTATTGCCACAACTGCGCGATCAAATATCCGCAGGCAAAAAAGTGCTGCGGATCGCGATTGACGATGAAGAAGTCGGACTTGATATTACAATCGATACCGCAGGATCTCAGTACAACTCCGGCGGCTTTGCCACCTATAACATCCCAACAATTAAGGACCGAAATCCCCTTTACAATGCGTTGAGGGCCAAAGCGGCGCAGCTTCGAGGCGCCGCTGGTGTCACCGGCGTGATCGTCGGCGACGGCGACTGCGCTGCGCTTGTCGACCGCCAGCACAACTGGGAGGCTGTCTCGGCAGCGGCGATCGCTCGAGAGTTTCTTCGCCAATATTCGTCAGTCGACTTCGTTTTGATGTTAACGGTTCGCGAAAGGAGGCTTCACGGATGGGCGGCAGACCGGCGGACGTTCCCGATTCTTGTAGTTCGCTCAGGATGCGCAGTCGAACCTCAGATCCAAGCAATTTTCACTGCGATGCTCTCAGAATTGCCTAAACCGGTCGCAATGCCAGTCAACGGGGCACTACGCGCCCGAGAAGCACAATATCCCCTTGGTCATCATGGAGGAGGCAAGATGAGTCAAAGAAGGATCCGCATCAGCTCCAGGGAACTAACAGAAGTTCTCGCCGGCCTTCGCACACTGGGCGACGGCGCCACTCAATTCGGCGAGGCAGCTCAGTCTGACTCACCGCAAAGCGCCTTCCTCCGGAACCTAACCGAGGGCCGGCTTCCCGTCGCCGTGACTGTGATAAAGACTGATGAGAACCACAGCGATGACTGGATTGAGTTCGAGTTTGGCGATCCCGACCCGGCGATATCCCCGCTACGTTGACCTCGGCGGGAGAACGCCACATGTAGCCAGAAAAGCTTCTTTAGTAATCTGCTGTCACTGTTCCCGCTGTCAAACGGTGGATCTTCTATGCCCAATGTTTATGCCTACCGCCTCGCACCAAGTGGAATCGACCGGGTTTCTCAGCTTCTTAAAGACAACCAAATAGCGATCGGTTGGAGCGACCTTGATGAACAAACGGCATTGAGTCCCTCAGTATCGAAAGAGGAAATCCGACAGAAGCTGACCGCTCTTTATCCCCAGCTAACCGCAAAAAACCGGATCACTTACGGGACGAACCAGGTGTGGCGGTTTACTCAAGAAGTAAAAGTCGGGGATATCGTTATCGTCCCACACTTTGGCGACGCTCATTTCCTACGTGTGACCGGAGAGCCGACTTATCTGGCCCACAAGGTAAAAGACGATACCGCCATCAGGCGCGAAATCCGCAAACTGAAGACCGTCAAGAGATTGGACCTCCCTAGCCAGATACGCCAAGGCCTCGTTTTCCGAGGCCATGCGTCGGTCTCGCTCGACCATATCAAGCACGAGGTACTGAATTTCCTTGGCATTGATCCGGAGATTCTAGCGGAGGAGGAGGAGGCCGTTAGAGCTGAGAAGCTGATGCATGAAGCTATGGGAGCGTATGCGATCCCTGCGAAAGATGAAATCACCGTTACACGAAGGCATGCTGATGTCTTCGCGGCTTTGGTCGAGCACCTTCAGGCAAAAGGGTTGAAGGTAGTAAACACCCGAACGGCGGGCCTGGCACCTGACCTGTGCACTGTATGCACCACAGACCCCATGCTGTTTGAAATCAAAACTGGGCAGGGGTCCGGTGACTACCTGAAAGCACTCGGACAGTTGCTGTTCTATGAAAAGGTCCGCGGCCGCTCGTATCGTAAATTCCTGGTCGCTCCTGCGGGTATGGGACAACTCGCCATATCCATTCTTGCGGGCTTTTACATTGGCGTCATCGAATACGCCACTCAGGACGGCAGCTTGAGTTTCAACTGGCCATGCGTTGCCTCACTGAAACATCGCTAGCGTTGAGAAAGGGTTAGTCTCGGCTTGAAGGGAACCGAACGGCCGATATTCGTTCCGTCCACCAGACAAGTGTGTGTTTAGCTGTAGTCCTTCTGGAGACCATTGCAGACTCCCTTGAAGATGGTCGCGATTGTCAACTTAACTGACGAGAAAAGAGATGACGAAGCTCGGTAAGCAGGGTACGGCAGTCTTGCGCCTACTTGTAGATCTTCTCCCAAACGTTCGGCCTGGTGATCCCAGAACGTACATAAGCTATGGCAAGGCCCATGCGCTCCTTGGGTTTCCGGGCACTCCTCAGGATCTCGAGTACCAGGGATTAGGCGATGTAGCCGTCTTCGCGAAGGATGAAGACTTACCCGCAATTACTGGCCTCGTAATACGTCAAGACACCCTTGGACCTGGCAAGGGCTACTTCGAAGTCTACGGCAAAGACGAAATGGACTTTACCTGGTGGGAAAACCAAGTTGCCCTATCCAAAAGGTTCAACTGGCGACCATATCTTGATGCGGAGCTGTCTGCGCCTCGGGCGACACCCCCAGCGAATGATATTTCGCAACCAACTCGCGTTGACACCAAGGTCTCTCGAATTCTCCGCGATACGCAACTCGCTCGGTTGATCAAGGAGAAGCACAACTTCGCCTGCCAGCTTTGCGGAAAGACGATCCTTTTGGCGAATGGCGAGCGATATGCGGAGGCTCACCACATTCAGCCCCTAGGCTCGCCTCATGATGGTCCGGACATAGAGGGAAACATCATCTGCGTGTGCCCCAACCATCATGTAGAGCTCGACTACTTCGCGCGACCGCTCGATCCTGATCAAATAAGAATAGTCGCTGGCCACGAACTCGATCCACGTTTTCTAGATTACCACAATCGGCACCATACAAGCTTAAGACGATAGCCGGAGGCTGCATGCTACCTCCGACGCCACGCAGAAAACACTGTCGCCGCAGTCAGAGTCATCCCGAAGGCGTAACCCACCTGAGACCAATTGGAGCTAATCCATGGTTGCTGCACTGCAAGTTCGGGAGGCAGAGCAATCGCAGCAATCGTAAATATCGCTGTTGCACCACTCATGCCCGCTGCCGCATAATTCGCCGCTTTGTCATCGCTGTTCCTCGCAGCCCTCATCCACAGGGCTGCGGACAAGATTGCCGTCGCGCCGGCGGTAATTGCACTCGTGAGGCCAAACGGCATGGTCAGTAGAGACTGCCCACCAAGGGACCAGGCCGTTGGCAGCATTAGCAACCCAACTGCGACAAGGCCTGCAACTATATACGCATTTGATGGCGCAGACTCCGTCTGTTGGTAGCGTCCGCTCGGATGCTGCTTACCAGGATAACGAAGCAAGAGATCAAGACGAGCGTTCAGGTACTCGATCTCCTCATCAATTTTTTCATCCAACTCCCGCGGGTAGACGTAAGTGCTGAAGCGGGGAGGAGTGTTGTCCAACTGATCATTGTACGCCATCTCGAGCATCGTGAAATGCGTCGCAGCTTCGGCTAACCTGGGCATCAGTGGCCCATAAACATGGCCGGACTTTTCCTGAATAAGGCCCCTTAACGTGACACCATTATCAATCATTTTCTTAAGAAGATTTTGATCCGCATTGGAAAGGCTTGTCTTCCATTGAGGATCCAAAAGAGCAATCAACGTTCTGAAGTCAGAACCGCCTTGCTTCTGGCGAAATTCATTGGCAATTAACTTGTTCTCTACGGATCTAATTTTGAACGGGCCATAGAACGAATTTAAGCGCTCTTGAATTTCCTTCATTTCCGCCTCGTTCGACTTCTGTCTCAAGGTGGAGCGACCGGTGAGATGCGCAATGAGTACGCCGGCGCCGGCTGCTAGCGCGCCGGCAATTCCGCCTCCAAATGGACCAGTTAGAATGGCGACCAGGGCAGGTTTGTCTTCTTTCTCGGTCCTAAACGGTTCGGCCTGCTCCACCCGGACATTCAGCGTTTGGGGGATAACTTGCTCCCCTTGATTGCCTGACGACGACTGCGCCCAAACCGGGCCAGAGAGAAACGCCCAAACAAAGGCAAGTACAAATTTTTTCAAGGCGACGGTCCTACTTAATAGATCGCGCTATCGTGTTCATCCAGCGATCGTCCGTGTTCAACGAAACAATCGGGTCGTACTGGCTCTCGATCAGCTCGAAACCAGCGCGTGCCAAGCGCTCCTCCCATTCAGATGGCATAAAATAGGTAAAGAATCGGCTGTCATCGGTTCGATTTTCGCCATCACCCATCTTCATCGAGCTAAAGAACAAACCACCACCGACTAATGTATTTCTTATCGCCGCCAACGCGCTGTCTATATCTTTCCGCCGTAAATGTAGAAGTGATGCCGAGGCCCAAACCGCATCGAATGAATTTTCTTTAAACGGCAAGTCGAGTATATCACCGACTGTGACGGGGCATCCGGAAGTCATGCGGGCAATTTTTGCTAGCTCGAATGCAGCATCCAAACCCACAGCGTCGAAGGCGCGCCGCGAGAAAGCCGTAAGATCACGTCCGCCGCCGCACCCCAAATCTAGGATCAACGCACCGCCTGGCAGCAAAGCGGTAAAGCGACCAATCGGCTCATTCATCGAATGTTTGGCGGTCGCCGCAGCGTACCGAGAGGCCTCTCGGTCGTAATATTGGATGGTCTTTTGATCAACCATCACGGCAGTCTTTGATAGGCATTCGTGGGGCTCCCTTAGAGGTTCGAACCACTATATAGACGAGAAGCAAGCACATTGCTCTTGGGAGCGGGCTATCTTTTGAGGCCACGGGTGCCTTGTCATTGCATATCTCATTCCGCAGTTTACGGACAACGTCTGAGCGATGGAGGAAACATGACCGCGACCTTTGACCAAAAGCTCTCGGCGGTTACCGGCACTAGTCGGCGAATAGCTATCGATGATCCGCATGGCCGTTATAGTGGTGGGCTTCTTTATTACCTCGCTAAGTCAAAGAGTATGCGCGGGTCGGCGCTTGCACTTGGAGGAGAACCCTTTGGAGAGCATTTCGATGCTTTCGCATTGCTTGCCGGCTTTTCCCTTGAGGTTTTGATAAAGGGCACATTACTCGGCCTTGGGGAAAAGGTACCGCTTACGCATAACCTGCTGAAACTCGTTGACCAAGCTGGGTTGACGATTTCGAGCGACGATCGTGCAGTACTTCGGGCCCTCACAATCTACACGATATGGCGCTCGCGCTACCCTGCGGCGAAAGGGAAAAATGAAATGATCGAGGATACTGAAGTCTTGGATTCCCAGTATCTTCACTCGGGCAGCCTAGAAAGCATTGTCTCTTCAGCCTGCACATCGCCACGAGCTGTGAACACCGCAAGCTACGAACGACTGTACGATTTTTTCGTTCAGCGGTTCTTCGACGTGCAAAGCCGCGTATTTGAAAGCGCGGAATTTTCATTCAATATTGCCCCAGCAGCACCTACTTAGTCTGCGCGCACCCGGTAGGAGGCGATGGCGGCTCTCAAGCAACGCACAAATGCTTGTTCGCGTGTGGGAGCAGTCCGGAATTCCTCGCGAAGGGACAACGGGATCTCAAGCTGGACACCAGCCTTTGTGACGCCCCGGTTGCAAATATTATCGCGGTGAATGCCCCTGAACTTTGGTGGATCGAAGAGAACAGGAAATCCCGCTTCATGAAGTGCACCACCGATATGCTCTGATAGTTTACGATCCAGCCCGCCCATCCAAGTCCTCTCAGGGTCATCATCATCTCGCCGGCCATGGAGCGCGACCACGACCTCAGCGGATTGTAACGCGGTCAAGGCCTCTGGCACGTCGTAGTGCTCAGACGCGATATGCATTTCTACTCTGTTGTTCGCGGCAAGGTTGGCCTCGAATAGGTAACAAGAGTAGTCTTGTGCCGCCGTAGCCCGAGCGATTTCTGCGGTGCGAACCTCGATCTTGCCGCCGTGCGGAGCCATGATCAGCACGGATGGGTTCGACCCCATTCTGGTTTCCACGTTAAAGTGCTTGCCACGAACATAAACCGCTGCAAGGTCGTGGTACGAGTGAAATCGATCCTTCGCCATTCATCCCCCTATTCAACTCTCAATTGTTTAGTTACCACCCCGAGGTGACTCACAAATAGTTGTGAGCTGCATTGCCACACGACCGAACTCAGCTTGCGGTTCCTATGGAAAATTTTCCATAATCAAAATAAGCGAATCAACCTAGGGCCGAGCATGAGGAATTCTGCCACAAATGCCGTTCTTCTCTCTACGCCAGATGTGGCACCGGTCGTCCGCACAGACCTTCGAGGCATCCTAGCCCGTGTTATGGCGGATACTGGCCTAAGCCAAACTCGAACCGCCAAGCTTTGCTCAACCGATCAACCGACACTTTCAAAGGTTTTGTCTGGGCGTAGCGATATCGCAAGCACTGACCAGCTTTTGCGCTGGCTGGTGCAGCTAGGTTGCGACGTTGAAATTAAGGTCCGAACCCCGTCCGATGCGGGTCCTGGCTCAATTAGGGCCACCTTCGATGAATGAACACGCTTTAGTGCAAAATTTGCCACTGCGACCCAAGGGTACCGGGCTTTACTTTGATCACCATGCAACTACCCCTGTTGATCCTCGGGTGGCTGAGGTCGCGGTTCGCATGATGGTCGAAGAGTTCGGGAATGCGAACGGCGTTGAAAACATCCATGGTGAGCGTGCAGCGTCCGCCGTCGCGCAGTCGAAAGACAGGGTCGCGCAGCTGTTGCGAGCGGAGCCCGACGACGTTTCCTTCACCTCCGGTTCCACTGAGGCGATCCAGCTCGCGATTGCCCATTCAATCTCGAACCATCGTGGGCCACTCCGAATTGCGATAAGCCGTGCGGAGCACAAGGCTGTCATCGATACTGCCTTGCGTGCCGAGCGCTTAGGATTGGCTCATACATCGTGGATCGAGATCGATGCCAAAGCTCAACTCGACTTGGAGAGCTATCGGCGCATCCTGAAGGAAGGTGTCGACCTCGTTTGCGTTATGTCCGCCAACAACGAGGTAGGGACTGTTTATCCCATCGACACAATCGTTCGCAAAGCGAACGTACACGGTGCAGATACGCTGGTTGACGCCACCCAAGCAATCGGGCGTCTGCCTTTGAACCTAGGAGAACTTGGCGCGTCCTATGTCATATTGAGCGGTCATAAGATCTACGGCCCCAAGGGAACAGGCGCGCTCATCTCTCCGATTTTTGATCATTCGTCGGTATTTGGCCTCCAAGGAGCGCATCATCCCACGCCCAACGTTAGCGGTATCGCCGCGTTAGGTTTCGCATGCGAGCTCATGGAGCTTGAAGGAGAGGCAGAAACTGTCCGACTCTCGAAGCTGAGGGATTCGTTGCAAGATCGCTTATGTGAACTGGTTCCCGGCCTGATAGTGAATGGGGACGAAGTGAACCGCCTGCCTCATAACCTTCACGTTTCAGCACCTGGGGCGCCCAACGATGTGGTTTTGAGCCGTCTTCGGGGCAAGGTGTCAATTTCGACTGGCTCAGCTTGCAATACTGGAGCGCAGGAGCCATCGCACGTGCTCAGGGCGATGGGATTGCCCAATTCTCAAATCGAAAGCTGCCTGCGGATCGGATTGGGCCGCACAACGACAGCTGACGACGTTGAGCGTGCTGCCATCGAAATAGCAAGCGCCATCAACGATGTTCGTAATTCATTATCCGGGGTCATCGATGTTTGACATATCCGCCACCGAGGGTCAGCCAGGCTATCGGTTTTCGGGGCACGAAACCTTTGCATGCCGCTACGCGTGGCTGCCGAAGGCGTACCGAGCAATCGTTGGAGACTCCAGCATCTTCTACAACGAAGATGCTGCGATGGTTGAGCTTGGCATCGGCAAGAACATGGTTCGTGCGCTGCGTTTCTGGGTTGACGCGATGGGTATCGCCCATCCCACCACTGACCGCACGCACGAGATTTCGGGGCTCGGACACGTTATATTTGGAGAGAACGGCTTCGACCCGTATCTGGAAGACAGCAGAACACTATGGCTTCTACACTGGAACCTCTCCTCGTCTGCGACCCCAGCTATTTTCGCGTGGTACTACTTGCTGGGCGCGTGGCCGTACGCTGAGTTTTCTCGGTCTGAGGCGCTCACAGCATTCGCCCGGCAATCTCAGCGCCTAGGGCATTCCCATTCCGAAATTACCCTGAGCCAGCACCTGGACGTCTTCTTGCACACCTATCTCCCAGCACGCGGCTCGAGAGCGGGGATAGAGGACTCTCTGGATGGCCCACTTGTCGAGTTGCGCCTCTTGCAACAGACCGGTGAACGCCGTGGCGAAGGTGGACGTTGGGAGGCTGTGTACGCCTTCCGGAAGGAGCCCAAGGCGGATATCACCAATGATCTCTTTGCTTACGCTGTTCTTGATTATTGGGAACGAACAGCGCCCGGTGAAAAGACAATCCCTGTTCGACACCTTCTCTCTGCGGCAGGTGCGCCCGGGCAGTCATTCAAACTCCCAGAAGAAGACGTTCGTGCTCGGCTTGAGAGCCTTTCTCTCGACGGCCGACACGGCTTCACCTATCGCCCATCAGCCATTCAGGGGCTGTTGACGCGCGAAGCCCCGATCAAGGCCGACGCGCGGACAATTTATGCGAACGAGGCAAACATCGATGGCTGAGCCGGGCGCTGCGACAATCACCGAAATTTTCTCGATCCCTGGTCGATTCCTTCGATCAGTCCAACTGGAAAAAGACTTCTTGGACGCATCTGCGCTCGAGAATTACATTGTCACGCCGCCCATGGCCGACGCGCTGCACCAGATCCTCTCGAGCGTCCGCCGGGGCTCGAAGCGTCGGGCTTGGCGTATCACAGGCGACTATGGCGTCGGAAAGTCGTCCATGGCGCTGGTGTTGGCTCGACTCTTGGCCGATCCGTCGGGGAAAGACTCCAAACGCGTCGCCGAGGCAATAGGTTGGCGCGCGGATAACGATGATCGACGCTTCCTGCCGATCCTGGTTACAGGAAGCCGAGAAAGTATCCCAAGTGCCGTCGCTCGCGCGATTCGAGAGGCCGTCATTCACTCAGCCTGCGCCGACTTGCTTGATGCGCAGGTTGAAGCGGCGTTGGAAGCTTGTGAAACAACCGGCTGCGTCCGCTCGCTGGAACAGCTTATATCTCTGATGACCAAGCGAACCGCCAACCGAGACGTCGGATTGCTGCTGATCATCGATGAGTTGGGAAAACTCCTCGAGCATGCGGCATTGAATCCCGATCAGGAAGATGTCTTCGCGCTGCAGCGACTGGCCGAGATGGCGGCTCGTAGCAACGCCAGCCCCTTCTTGCTTGTCGGTATTCTGCATCAGGGCTTCCAGGCTTATGCCGAACGCCTCCCGCTCGCGCTTCGCCATGAGTGGGACAAAGTCGCTGGACGTTTTGAGGAGATCGTGTTCGATCAGCCGCTGGTTCATTCCGCGGCTCTGGTCGCCGGGGCGCTTGGTGTGGATGAAGGCGCCCTCCCGGCTCTCGTAAGAAATCAAGCGAACTCAGCTCTTGAGAAGGCGGGTCAGGTTGGCTGGCTCGGCGGACGCGGATTCGCTATTGACCCGGCCCGGTTCTATCCATTGCATCCTGCTCTTCTTCCGATGATGGTCAGGTTCTTTTCGCATTTCGGCCAGAGTGAACGATCTTTGTTCGGCTTTCTCCTTTCGAGCGAGCCAATGGCGCTGCAGGCATTCTCAGCCTCGACGGAGGTTGGTGAAGGCTGGTTCGATGCCGCGCGCTTCTACGACTACGTCCGCGCGTCATTTGGACATCGCGTGTCGGCGGGAAACTTTCAGAACCAGTGGCTTCGCATCGTGGCGACGATCGACAACTGTGTTGGAATCGACCCTGTTGAACTGAAGGTCCTGAAGACGGTAGGGCTGCTCAACTTGCTCGACTCCGACGACTTGCTTCCGACAATCAAGACAATCGACGCTTGTTTGTCAGAATCCGGCGCTGTGGGCGCAGCTATCGACAATCTTGTTCGGGACGGCCTCTTGTTCGAGCGCGGTGGTTCAGGGGCGTTCCGCCTTTGGCCGAGCTCAAGTATCAATTTAACGGCATCCGTGAATGCCGCCAGGCGAGCGGTTGGCGAGGTCGAAGCCGTTGCGCCGGCTCTCTCTGTGATCTTGGATGGCGAGATGGTACTTGCGCGTCGCCATTATCTCGAAACCGGAACAATGCGGTATTTTGAGCTGAGATACGCCACCACTGAAGACGTCGGCAAGGCAACCAGCAAGCCAACAAACGCAGATGGTCTCATCGTTGTGGCGCTTGCTGACCGAAAAGATCAGCAGCAGGTTGCACGGGATATCGCCGGCATCCCCGTTGTGGCTGAAAATCCTGCTATATTGGTCGCCGTGCCGCCCCCTGTCTGGCAACTCGCCTCCTACCTCCGCGACGTGCTGGTTTGGCGTTGGGTCGAGGCGAACACACCTGACTTATCAAGCGACGATTTCGCATCCGCTGAGGTCAAACGTCAGGTCGCGCGGTCGCGCCAGGCACTGGTTGCGCAGTTCACCGAGTTGACCAGGATTGATGCCAAGAGGGGCATGGAATGGATCTATGGAGGTAAAAATTTTGACGCGACCGGCAACCTACCAAGGATCGTTTCTCAGCTCTGCACTGATCTCTATCCGCTGAGCCCGAAGGTCACGAACGAGCTTGTAAATCGCAATGTCCTCAGCAGTGCCGCGGCCTCTGCGCGGATGCGTTTGATCGAGGGCCTGTTCAAGGCACCGGAGCTGCCATTCCTTGGGATGGACGAGCGCAAGTCCCCGCCTGAAAAATCGATGTACCTTTCAGTACTTCAGAAGGGTGCACTGCATGTGGCGGATGGCGAGACCTTCACGTTGCGGATTCCCCAAGCCTCGAATGATCCGCTACATCTTGAACCAAGCTTGGCCGAAATCGTCAGAATGGTGAGGGCTGGCAAAGGTTGCAGGATTGCTATCACCGACATCTTTAGCCGACTATCAAATCGGCCATATGGTGTGCGTGATGGATTGGCTCCAATTCTGTTGGCAGTAGTGGTCAAAGTGCATGGCCATGAGCTCGCTCTCTACGAAAACGGCACCTTCCTTCCGAGATTCGGCGCTATGGAATTCCTGCGCCTGATCAAGGCGCCACAAACCTTCGATATTCAGCATTGCAGTGTCGAAGGTGTGCGCTCGCACGTATTTACCCGCCTCGCAAACCTCTTTGCATCGGGCATCGAGGGCCGCCAACCGGTTCTGCTAGACGTCGTGACTGAGCTCTGCCAGTTTGCGGCAAAACTCCCTGAATACACCCGAAAGTCAAAAGGCTTGTCGCCGACGACACTCGCCGTGCGCGACGTACTCCTATCTGCGCGCGAACCGGCGACGCTTTTGTTTGCGGACCTGCCCAACGCCTGCGGCCTTCCGATCTTTCGCATTGATGAAGCCGATGAGAGTTCCGTTGAAGAGTTCATCAGCCGCTTTACAGATGCGGTTCAAGAACTTCAGAACACCTATGCAGAACTCATAGCCCGCATCGTGAAAAGAACGTGCGAAGCGGCCGGTCAGGACCCAGAAAAATTCGATCGTGTCGCGTTGGCGTCTCGAGGTGCTCGCGTGTCACTCGCCGCCCGCGAACCGCGTCTCCGCGCGTTTGCGCTTCGACTACGGGATCCCGCCCTGCATGACGAAGCTTGGGCGGAGTCGCTGGCAAGTTTTGTGGTGGCGAAGCCTCCTGCCCGCTGGATGCCTGGGGACGAAGCCAGGTTCATCGAAGAGATTGCTGCATTGGCTGAGCTTTTTGCGAAGGTCGAGAGTACAGCATTCTCCACGTCGGAGGACCGCCCAAATACGGAAGCGATACGTCTGAATCTAACGCGCGGTGACGGAAGAGACCTCGTTCGTGTCCTTCATCCGGTCGATCTTGACGCTGCGGACCAGAAAAAAATGGAAACCTTCACGGAATGGTTGCCACAGGGTGACGCGCAACGAATTCAAGTTCTTGCCAGCCTCCTCTGGCAAGAGCTAGCCCGCACCAGGGAAACTTTCACAGAGGAAAAAGGCTCTGGCGCAGCAGGTGTGAGGACGCAGAATGACAACTGACTATGCATCTCAGATTTTTTCATCGTTCGGGTCGGAGCAGCCGCGACATATCTTGAGCCTTTCCGGAGGCAAAGATAGCGCGGCGCTCGCTATATACCTTCGCGACCGCGTTCCGGAAATTGAATACATTTTCCACGATACGGACAAAGAGCTTCCGGAAACGTACGACTATATCGGGCGTCTGGAAGCAATTCTGGGCAAGCCGATCGTTCGCACCACCCCGACAGACAGCTTTGATCACTGGCTGACCGTTTATCGCGGGATGCTCCCGTCGAACCACCGCAGGTGGTGCACCAAGATGCTAAAGCTTAAGCCGTTCGAAGCTTATGTCGGTGACGGGCCAGTCATCAACTACGTTGGCCTTCGTGCGGACGAAAACAGAACCGGTTACATCAGCACCAAACCTAACATCTTAGCCGTTTACCCATTTCAAGACGACGGCTTGGTACGGGCAGACATAATAGCGATCTTGGAAGACTCCGGGCTGGGTCTGCCACCATATATGGATTGGGGCCGGTCCCGGTCAGGATGCTATTTCTGCTTCTATCAGCAGAAGATCGAATGGGTGCGTCTGTTGGAAACCCATCCGACGTATTTCGACCTCGCAATGGAATATGAGGAGCGTGCAGTTCAGTTTGGTGAGCAGTTTTTCTGGTGCCAGAATGAACCCTTGCGTGACCTCGCAAAGCCGGAGCGCGTCGCAAAGATCAAATCAGATTGGGAAAAGGCTCAAGCGAAGAAGAGGGCCAATAGGAAATCGTTGTCACTCGTCGAAACCCTCGGTGGTTTGGAGGTTGAAGACGATAGCCATTTGCGCGACGGTTGCCTTGTATGCTCAATATAAAGATGTAGTTGTAGATTAGCGATCGAAAGGGGTCGGTCGGATATCGAACAGCGAAGGGGTTTCGAGGGCGAGAGGATGAGTGGGCTGGGGGGCCGATGGGTTCGCTTCTTACGACAGTACGGACCGATCTCAAGAAATGACAATATGTACGACGAGCAGATCCGCCGCTCTGCCCGGCGATACGATGTCGAGGCTTTAGATTTCGCGCATCCGCTTGAGGTGGATCTTTTTGCGGCTGTCTCGAAATCGGCGGAACGAGCTCGCTCCATTATTTTGACTGGAACGGCGGGCGACGGAAAGAGCCGGCTCTGTGGCCGCCTGTGGACCGAACTGGGCGGAAGCTCTGACGAGTGGACTGCCAACGAGATCTATCAGGAGATCTCTTCGGAAATAGCCGGTCGCGTTCGAACTGTCGGCATCATTCGTGACCTGACGGCCCTCCCTGCCCAGGGAACTTATGGGATCTGGGAGGGTAAGAATGCTCTGCTCGCGGAGGTCAACCGAAGCTTCTTTTCGCCTGACCCAGATTGGATATTCGTCGTTGCAGCAAACGACGGGCAACTTCTCGACACATGGCGGAGGGCCGCAGAGGTTCCGCTTTCGAAGGAAAGCTACGATCTCCTCGAGACATGCCTGGTCGAAGGGAAGCCGGCCAGCCAGGGTGGCGTCGCTTTTTTCAACCTGAGCGCTGTCTCTTGCGCGAACATCATCGATTTGACGCTGGAGGCCATCGTCGCCCATCCGGGTTGGGCGGCGGCCTATGATGAGGCAGAGACGGAGGGTTTCTTTTCTGAGGCGTGCCCAATCCGGCGTAACTATGAAGTTCTATCGTCCCCACAATTCAAGTCGCGCTTGCGGCAGTTGTTTGAATTGATGGATTTGAATGAGCTTCACACGCCGATCCGGCGAGTGCTCTTATTGATCGCAAATATGTTGCTTGGTCATCCAGCAGCAAAAGATCGGCTGATGTCGCCGACCGATATCCGGCCGTTCATCCGCGCCGGACGGGCTCATCTGGCGGACATCCATCAAAATCTTTTCGGCGCGAACCTGACACCCGCTCGGCGCGAAAGCTTGGAGATTTTCGAGTTCCTGAACCGCTTTGGCATCGGGGATGAGACAACGAACAGGATCGACAATATTCTTGTATTTGGTGCGTCGGATGAAACGCTGCGCCCCTACTATGAAAGCTTGGTAGAGGGGGCGTTTTCTTCCCAAGCCCTAGATGAACTTTCTGCGCTGCGTAATGACTATCTTGAGCGTCCTGACGCTACGCAGGAAGGCGAACATCCATTCTTGACCAGCCTTCAGGCGCAACGGCGCGCCATTTTCTTTCAGATCCGCGATGACCAATCGGACGATTTGAGGCTGTGGGATCTCACAGTGTTTCGCCACGCGGGCGAATTTCTGCGAGACGTGGTTGCGCCTCTGCAAGATACTGGAAAAGCAAGCCGAGCCATAACCGCACGTCTGGTGAATGGTCTGAACAGGATCTTCACGGGGATGCTGGTGACAACCGACCGAGAGCTTTTGATCGCGGCCGGACTATCAGGTTCGGCCGCAGGCCTCAGCCAAATCCTAATCGAACGCATAAGCGTTGTCCCTCGGCGCTACGAACGCATCGAGCTCCGGAATGGGACGTTACCGACTCTAGTCGTCCAAATTGACGATGGGATCGAAGCAAGCTTGAAACTAAACCTCGTTCGCTATGAGTTCCTCATGCGAGTTGCCGGCGGCGCACTGCCGGGCAGCTTCTCCAAGGAATGTCACGAGGACATCCTCGCGTTCAAAAGCGCCATTCTGGCTGCATTCTCCCGGTCTCGCCCCCCGGCGGAAACGACTGACCTCAGCTTCAGAATCCTTGGCCTCAATGGCGAAGGCGAACCTGTGGATGATGTGATCGAGGTGAATTGTGCTTGAGACCCTACCGCCGCCTCCGCGAAACGATCATCCGCAAAATGATATGTGGATCGATGAACAGATCTGGGGCCATCGCCTATGGGACGCGACAACGCCTTGGTTGATTTTCCTAGAGTTCCTAGGTGTCGCTGAGGCAAAGGATAGGGACCGGTCCCTTCTTGACGACCAAGGAAAGCTGTATCCGCTCCGTTTTAAGCCGGCGCAGCGAATGTATATCCGAAACATCCTCTATAACAATGAGCCGATGCTACGGATCGCCGATGAGAACCTTGCCGACAGCGCTTCCTGGGACAAATGGTTGGCGGCGATGGCCACCCGCGCACAAGGCGTTCCACTTCGAGATTTCTCCTACTTGCGCAAGCGGTTCAACTCGTTCTCGGATTTCGTGGCGCTGGTGTCCATGTTGCGCGGCACCACTATCGAGAATGGGCCGAACAAACGTTGGTCGTCACGCTTCGTGTTCCCGTTTGGGCGACATGCGCTATACGAAGATCTGAGCCTGACGGCGTCTCGCGAGTACATTAACTTTGGCCTTCCAGGGGAGCTCGTTTATCAGATGCTCTGCCGCTCGTCGCGTGCGGCTGAACTGGCGCCAGAGATCGCAAAAATGCTGGATGGAGATCCTTGCGATCGTCTCCTACAACTGATGGAACCCGACTACGACGAAGACCGGTCAACGCGTGGCAACAGCTACCTGCCCTATGCTCGACACGAGACGTTTGATGATCTGGCGCAGGATTGGCTGTCCCTTCTACGTGGCCCCCTTCCCCGTTTTGACACCTACCCCCACTTAGCGGCGCTCACGGCGTTGCACCTGCTGCGTTACCAGCTGGTCGTCGCAGCGGTCCATTGCTTCTCTCCGAAACCTCACTTTATTTGTGAGATTATCGCACCCAAACGGACCCCGATCCGCGAACTGTCCATTTCGAATTTCCAGCTCAACGACACGCTACCTTCGCGAGCGGTCGATGCCTATATCGACGCGATTGGCAGGAGCGAAGAGTGGGAACGCCGACGTCTTGGCGAAACGCCGTTCCCAGATTGCAGACGTTTGCTTGTCGACCGCGTCCGATGGCCGGAGGAAGACGATTACAGCGGACAGCCTGACGAAGCCGAGCTCTTAGCCGATCTCAAAAGAGCCGCCCAGGCGCGGCATCGTAAGCATGTGGCCGCTGTTCATCGCTCATACGGCGCCGGCGCCGGACTGGTATCTCGGCGAGGGACAAGTCAGCTGCGCTATGCACCGACGGACGCACTGCTGAAGTCGCTAATACTAGCGAATGTCGAAACTCGCATGGATTACAGCGAGTTCCTGGACCTCCTTTATCGCAGGTACGGTCTCGTTATCGGTGAACGCGAGGCGGTGCAGGTGCTGTCTGACGATGAGTTTGATCGAAAATCCTTCCAAATGAACTCAGCCCGCCTCGAGCGACGGCTGAGAACGCTTGGTATGTTGCGACGTCTTTCTGACGCATGCGCTTACGTCGAAAACCCGCTTTCGGTCAGGATGTGACGACAGAATGGATATCCACGAACTGATTGGAAAAGTCGCGTGCTCGATCCTCAAGGAGGAGTTGGGAGATGTAGGTGGAGAGGCCGCCGGCACTGCCAGATTCCTGTTAGACGGTCTGAGCATTCCGCAGACACTTGCCGTCACACGCGCTGTGCTGGCCGACGTTTTCTTAGGCGAGCGCGTCGACATCAAGCTACCCCGTACTCTTTTCGACGGGCACGCATTACCTGAGGATATCTTAACTGACCGCAATGCGACGTTCTATCGGAGCGCGGATTGTGAGAAAGCGGCCTTTCTCATTACAAACGCGAGTGCGGATGAGGGACAGGCCGAAGATATGTCCCTTCATGAGGTCACGCCTATTGGAGCCGCTCAGCTGATCGAGCGGTTGCCCGCATGGGTATCTGCTGCAAGTGCGGGGCTGGCTCTAACTGATGATGCGAAGGCTTGGTGGGAGCGGTCTCTTGCGGGACTGAGCCAAGTGGGCTCTGTGGCGCTTGAGCGTTTCGCCCGCTACATTGTGGCGACCCGAGAGTCAGTGATTGACGAAGGTTACCCGATCATCGAAGCACTTGGTTACGCGCTCCCAGCGCTTCAGCTTCCCCGTGATCCGGCGGCCTTTGCCGGGATCAAGGACAAGTCCCGCCGTCATGCATCGGTTTGGAAACGCGAATACATCGGGTTGCGCCGTAAGCGCCACCCCTATCTGCTCAAGCAAAACCCGAACCAAATCGTCATCTCGGAGTCCGAACTGCGCGATGCCTTCGAAAAGGCACGAGATGTAATTCCTGAAATCGTTCACCCCGTGGTCGAGCTTTTCATCGAAAGCCGACCTGCTTGGAATTCCGGCTCTGAGGCCTTGGCGAACTGCCTTTGGGAGCACGTGAAGCCGCTCTTTGAAGGTTTGGCTAGAGAAAAGACCAACCTTGGCCAAGATACTCAACGCTTCTATTCGGAGGGGCCCGAGGACCTGCTATCAAAGGACGACGAGGAGCATCTGGAGCTTCTGGCACGAAGAAAGACGACTGCCAGCCCAGAACCTGAAGATATTGATTTCTACGAACGCCACCGTGACGAAATTAGAGAAGACCGCAAGCTTAAGTCTTCCTGGGACAAGTTCATCTATGGGCGGCCGCTGGAAACCGAGGATTTCCTATCAGGATTAGCGATGGTGATGGACACGCTGAACGCCCGTGCAGCGGTTGGTGTGGAGCGAAGGTTAACCATCCGGTGTGACTCTCTGACTAAGCGGGATCTCCGCAGCTTGAATACGGAGGCCGGCCTTTTCTTCTCGCTCAGATATGCTGGTCTGCAGAAGCTGCTGGGCACGAACGTGGCAATCGAGTTTGGCTCGTTGATGGACTATCCCACCGTGTTACGGGGGTGGCAGGATGCCAAGGACAAGTCCGCGATCAATCGATCAACTGCTAAGGCAGCGCTGCAGTTACGGTTCCAATTGGAACTCGAAACCACCGATTTCGAAGGCGGGACCTCCGTCGCCTCCGCGCAGCTCATTTGGAAGTATCGACCCGATGTTATCTCGTCGCAATTGACAGACGATTGGGACCGCTTATGCGACAACGCCTTTGTGGCGCTTCGATGTGGCCGAGAACCCGGAATGGCCGGCCGTCGGCCCGGTGCGATTGACCTTTCAGACGTAAGGACACTGGTCCCTGCTTATGACCGGGATCGGGGATCGCTCGTCCCAACCTATAGACGCGACCGTGACTTGCGTCTGATCTGGCAAGCCAATCTCAAGGCTGCGATCGAGCAGGATCTTATCGACGCGGCCGTTTCGACGACGCTCTCTGCAAGTTTCGAGTCATTCTGCGAGCGATATCAGACCGCGATCAGGTCATTTCGGATCGAGGGCGCATCTAATCCCGCGTGTCGCGATCAGGCTGCGAGCTATGCAGAGCTACTTGATCTTGTCCGGATCCTAGCCCCTGGCGATCGCAACAAGGACATGCTGTTGCGCCCCCTCCTGGAGCTGGGTCAGGCCCCAGTTGGCGACGGAGCCGCTGCCGCGATTGTTGCGCCGTGGCACCCTCTACGACTCGCGGCTATCTGGCGGAAAGCTCATCTCGTTCGAGAGGTGGTGCGCAAAATTGTCGACCGGCCCGCGGGCCTCGATGGCGATACGAAGCTATTCTTCAGAGATCTTGCTGAAGATATGCGGCACGTCTTCTATCCGGAGGTGGTTGTCTCATGGAGCGGCCGCAAACCGGAGCTCCTCTCGCTGGCGGATTATCAAGGCGACTATTCGCTTCACGAACGACCTGTGCTCGATGGAGCGGAAGGAGGAGAAACAAACGACGACGCAAAGGCCGGGACGAACTGCCTCCTTGATCTGACGCAGCGCTACTTAAACCTGCATCCTCATGAACGGGCGAATATGTCGCTTGTTCTCTATAATTGCGATTCAGCTCGTCTTCCTCAGCAGTTGGTCGACGGGCTAGGCGAACTGAACGACGACGAGGACATCAGGTGTCAGGTGATGTTGCGTCACACGGACGGGACTCGGCTTCGCGATATCTATCGATCAATTCTGACAAGTACCAGCGGCTCCGCTGAGGTACTGGCGGCTTCCGAAATCACGCAAGATTTCATGGCCAGACTACGCATAAGTGTCATCGCGGATCAGGCTCCGCCGCCAGATCCGCGTGACGGGCGGCCGTACGATATCGTTTTCAGTCAGGACGTTATTTCTCGACATGCGTCGGTCGAATGGTATCGGGAATCTGCTGATCCGGCTGATCTCGCGACGCTGTTGCCGGCGCGATGGTCGCGCCGACGCCCCGGCGCGATGGATGACTTGAAATCGAGCGTTTACTTGTGCTCACCCGTGCAAAGTCACGAAGGCTGGGCATTCCTGTCTGCAACCACAGCGTTCCTGAAAAATGACGAGGATGTACAAGACGGAAAACGACTGCTTCCTGTCCGACAGCTCGATTTCAGAGACGACCGCACAGCCCGCATTTTCGAAGAAACGCATGATTTGGGCGCATGGGTCGTCAACTTCGACGAATTGCTTGATCGTCGCCAATTGCAGAACCAGAGCGTGCGCGTCATTCGGTATAAGCAGTCCGCTACACAGGGCCGGAACGTCGTGATTTCGTCTCGTGCCCCACTCACCCTCCTTCGCGCGATGGTACGCCGGCGGCTCGAGGAACTACAGCTCGATCTTTCGCCTGAGGACATCGATGCACTCGCGGACCGCTTTATCGGTGACGCGAATGATATTTCGGGCGACATTGTGTTGCGAGCTGCAAAACGCGGTGAAGCAGCCGGTGAACTCATTGGCGTCGTCTTGAGCCGGTTCCTCGCCCGGCAGTCTCTCGGGACCGACCGCCTTGTCGGGTGGTATTTCCTTGACGACTACGCAAGTTGGCTTGGGGCCCGCGAGGAGACACAGGCCGACATTCTTGCATTGTCTCCCTCGATCGATACCAGTGGGCAATTGACTTTGCGGATCATCGTGACAGAAGCGAAGTATGTCGATGCTGTCTCCTTCCCATCGAAGCGCAAGGAATCGGAAAAGCAGCTCCGCGACACAATGCGCCGCATCATTGATGCCATGTCTGAGCCCGATCGCCTCGATCGCGAGTCATGGCTGTCTCGTTTGGGTGATCTTCTGCTAGACGGCATTCAAATCCCGGCCGCCAGCAATGTCCCTCTAGTGGACTGGCGCCGCCGGATAAGAGATGGCCTCGCCCAGATCGAGGTGGTCGGTCTAAGTCATGTCTTCGTTCCGACCGCTCTAGATGGTTCCACGGTTACAGATTTCAGCGAAGTAAGCGGCGCGCCCGCTAGTCGACAGATGATCTTCGGTCGATCAGAGCTCAAGGCTCTGATCATGGCCTACATAGCGAATGAAACCGTTGATACGCTTCTAACCTCGATCGACCCTATTTACGGCAAGGTGCCCGCGCCGCATACGCCCGGCCAGACCATCAATCCAAGATCGGATGCGCCGGGCACCCTAAGAAGAGCAACGTCCGAACGTGTCGCTGCAAGCGATGACCGCCAGCCCGCCCCTCCACCACCCGCTGAAAAGCCCGGTGAAGAGAATCCGCTTGAACCAGAAGTGACCAATATTATCTCTCCGGTGAGCAGTGTGGCAGAAATCGTCGACCGGCACCTTGACACCGGCCCGAAACAAACGGCGGCCGATGAAGAGTGGTTGGCAAACACCGCTATGATGGCTCGTAGCGCCCTTCAACAGCTTGGTCTACAAGCGAAACTGATTGACCAGAAGCTGACACCGAATTCTGCGATCCTGCGTTTCAGCGGAAGCGCAAATTTGACCGTCGAACAGGTTCTCAAGCGTCGGTCCGAGCTTCTGACGACACATCGCCTCGACGTCATCTCCGTGAGGCCAGAGCCAGGTGCTATCGCAATCTATGTCGCACGCACCCAACGGCAGGTGGTGGATATCCAAAGTCTTTGGAGCCGATGGAAGCCGACAGTTTCATCGACTGGGAACCAGAACCTAGTGATCGGAGTGCGGGAGGATGACAACGAACTTTTCGTGCTTTCCCCTAGCCAACGGCACGCGCCCCATACGTTGATCGCCGGCAGCACAGGCTCTGGAAAATCAGTGCTAATGCAATCGATCATATTGGGGATTGCAGCAACAAATGATCCACTTCACGCGAAGATCGTGCTGATCGATCCGAAACAGGGCGTCGACTATTTCGCCTTTGAAGCGCTCCCACATCTGGAGGGCGGGATTATCGACCAGCAAGAGACTGCCGTCGACCAGTTGGAACGTATGGTTTTGGAGATGGACCGGCGCTACCGGCTCTTCAAAGAAGCGCGGGTCGCTAACATCACTGCCTATAACTCCAAAGCTGCGCCCGCTGAGGTGCTGCCCACCTACTGGGTCATTCATGACGAGTTTGCGGAATGGATGCTGACGGATGACTACCGCGCAGCCGTCGCCTCGACTGTTGGGCGGCTCGGGGTTAAAGCCCGTGCGGCAGGCATCCATCTAATCTTCGCGGCTCAGCGACCTGAGGCGAATGTGATGCCTATGCAACTGCGTTCTCAGCTTGGAAACCGATTGATACTGCGCGTCGACTCCGAGGGCACCTCCGAGATTGCACTCGGAGAGCGTGGAGCCGAAAGACTGTTGGGTAAGGGCCATATGATTGTCCGAGCGGAAGGTGAGCAAGGGTTGATTTACGCGCAAGTTCCGTTCGCATCTGAGAAGTTTGTCTCTGAGGTCGTCGAAGCCATCGAGCTATCTCAGGGACAAGACATCGGAAGAGTTCGGAATGACGGACTTTAACCACGGGTTATGCTCCATAGACTACGATCCAGAAGCTTCCGCAGCGGCGGAAGGGCGACTTGTTACGCAAAATTGAGAGAAGTTGGTTCGGTGAGTTTTACATTTGAGGCGAGAACGCTCCTAGAGTTAGGCAAGGAGCTGATAAGTTCCGACGAGGTTGCCATCTATGAGCTGATCAAGAACTCAGTAGATGCCCTGTCTCCACGCGTCGAGATCCTCATCAACGTTCAGCTGACCTACTCTGATTTCAAGGAAGCGATCGCCCGCATCACAGAAGAAGGAAAATCGATCGAGGAGACTCTTGCTTTCGTGCAAAGTTGTGTCCTCGATATTGAGAACGATGGCGCGAAGGCGATGATTGAATCGCTCCGTGAAGCGCGTACAGCGGATGAATTCTGCCACTCCCTTCGTTCCAGCTATCAAGAACTGAACACTATTGAAGTTCGAGATACCGGAAGTGGCATGTCCTTGCATGATCTGAAGAATATATTTCTTCGAGTAGGAACTCGGTCGCGAAGAACTGAGAATTTGGCAGGGGCGCGAAATCTGGGAGATAAAGGTATTGGCCGTCTATCTGCAATGAGGCTTGGTGATCGGCTCCGCGTCAAAACATCAAAATCTGGCGAAGTCCATTGGAATTTTCTTGATATTGACTGGTCGTTATTTTCTCACGATAGCAAAAAAACGATCGAAGAGATCAACGTTGACCCAATTGTCTGGGAACGTAAAGAAGCTCCATCCGAGAGCGGTACGACGATCTTGATCTCAGCGCTGCAGAGTGATTGGACACTAGTTCGCTTCACTGACATTCTGCAGGGCCGCATCGCTCGCATGGTCGATCCGTTCGAGCCTGGCGCAGCAAACAAACTATTAACCGCCCGTTTCAATGGCCAACGGATTAGCATTCCGTCTATTCCCCGTGAGCTACTCGATTCCGCGCACGCCTACTGCCACGTAGAATTCGATATGATCGATGGTGAGCCGGTCGTAACCGGCTTTGTCGACTACAGATTTAGGCACAGGAGCATTCGCATTGACGAGAGAGGAGCTGGCGTTTACTCGCTCGCTCAGGAAGCCGTAAAGCGGCGCGCTAAGCGGGGACATGCAGCCTTTCGATTAGTCCCTGTTCGCCGGTCGGCCTTCGAAGCACTCGGCCGATTCACATGCGATATCTATTGGTTCAATCGCCGGGTAGTTCAGGCGGTGGCCGGTCTCACCGAGAAAATGCAAGATACACGGAGAGAAATATCGCATTGGAGCGGCGGGCCTATGCTTTACCGCTACGGCTTTCGCATTCTGCCGTACGGGGACCCGTCGAATGATTGGCTGGATTTGGATGAAAATGCCTTCGGATCTTCAGGCTTCAAGCTGAATCGGCAGCAAGTGATTGGCCGCGTCCTGCTTGAAACTTCCCACACTGCTTTGAGTGAGCAGACCAACCGGGAGGGTCTAATCCAATCCGACGCAGCAGATGCATTGCGAAAAATCCTTCTGTGGGTCGTGCATTCTGAGATGCGTGGGCTCATCAACGAAGCCGATGAAATCGAACTGATCGAACGGCGGGCTGCGGACGAAGATACGAAACTCGTGTCAGCCAGTCGGGAACGCGTCAACAATGCTCTTGAGCGAATTCGGAGAATTGTCGGAGAAAATGGAAAGGCTGAGATTGCAGATCTGAGCAAGAGTGTTTCGCAGCTCACGACGCAGTCGGCCACGCTAGTTGAGCGGATTGAGAAGGTGATCGCTGAGGCTGAAGAGGAACGTGAGAAATTTGTCTACCTAGCCGGTATCGGATTGATGACTGAGTTCATCTTCCATGAACTTGAGCGAGCGGTCGGCCATACGATGGATCTGCTGTCGGCCGGAAGTTTGCGGCAATCAACAATCGACTCGCTCCGAGAACAGCTTAAGACCCTTCATAAAAGAATTGCAGCGTTTGACGAGCTAACCGGCGAAAAGCGGCAGTCAAAAAGCAAATTCAATCTTGCGGATCTGGTTGACGACGTGTTGTCCAATCACGCGAAGGAATTTGACCGACACGGCATCACGGTACGGTTCAGCCGTCCAGAACGTCCATTCATGGTAAATGCGGTCAGAGGAATGGTCATTCAAATCCTCGAGAATATGATTGTAAACTCAGCCTATTGGCTGAAACAGCAAAAAAAGTACCAAGACCGCTTCGCTCCCCAAATAACCGTCGTTCTCGATGAGAACGAGAAAAGTCTAACGATAGAGGACAATGGTCCCGGTGTGACCGAAGATCGACGGGAGCGAATATTTCAGCCCTTCGTTACTTCCAAACCCACAGGACAGGGTCGTGGACTGGGCTTGTACATTTCGCGCGAGCTCGCAGAATATCACAAATGGAAGTTGTATATGGATTCGACAGTTGGACGCATCCGAAGTGGGCGCGTGAACATGTTTGTCCTGGACATGGGCTAGGGAAATATCATGGGACATGAAAAGCGAATTGTAGAAGCGTTCTCTGAGAATCAGATTCAGAGGGTCCTACTGATCGACGATGTCTACGACATGCCGGAGTTCGATGAGATTTCGGGCGAGCTGCTGGAATTTATGGGCAGTATCGACGGCCAGGAGGCCTGTAAGGATGCGGGCGTCAATGACGCAGATCTTGCCGACACCACTGACGCGATTGACCGAAACGATGTGGGGTCGGAAGCGGTGGCCAGCACAATGCGTGCGCTTTACGCAAAGTTTGTCGAAACTAGAGATCCGCGCTTTGATCCTGGCAAGCGCTTCGAGACACGCAAAGGTCTAACTCTGGCGTTGTTGGATCCACTTATCGCGTTGCTTCGCAAGTGCGGGGAGAATGTTGCGATCGAATTATCCGGCCTCGAAGACGGCGAAGAACGCTTCGTTCAGTTTAAACCGCAGATCGTCTTCCTTGACTACTATTTAAGTCCCGACGCGACTGGTGAGGCCCTTAAGCCGGCAGTCAAAACAAAGGCGCGGAAGGCGTCGATTCAGTTGCTCAATCGACTCTTGAAAACAAAGCCGGAAGAAGACCCTGCGGTCGTTCTGATGTCTTCCGAGGAAGTTAAGGATAAAGCTCAGAGCTTTCGGCAGGACGTTGAATCATTGGGCGAGAACGTTATCGCGCTTCGCTTCCGGTTCTTACGGAAAGGCTGGGTAGGTTTCAACGGGAACGATCTGACGATCAACAACGAGGCAGCAGACACGCTTCTCGACACTAGCCAAGGCTACGTATTCGGCCAGGTGGTCCACCGAGCTCTAAAGGAATGGAGATCCGGAGCAGAGAGTGCTTTGAGGGAAGTGCTCAAGCAGATAGGCAGTTTGGAACCGAAGGATTTTGCATACCTGTTCCGGTTCAGGCTAGCGACCGAGGGCGAGAAAATGGGCGAATATCTTGAGTGGTTATTCGGCGAAAATCTTCGCGGGGTTGTAGCTGAGACTGTGAACTGGTCGAGCGAGTCTTTCACCAGGATTGATGACTCGAAGCTGAGCAAAGGGATCGAGGGGGCCTTTGACGGCCCCTCCGTTCCAATCGCTCGGTTGTTCCATCGAGTGCGAGTTGATGAACGGCCTCAAGTCGATGGTGCCCGGCGTCGGCTTGGTGACATGTTCATCAAGCCGAGCGAGAAAAAAGTAATGGTCGTAATAACGCCGGATTGCGATTTGGTTCCCCGCGGCACTGGGCCAAAGGTGAAGCGCCTGCTTACCATGGACGGCGAGCTTCGTCCTTTTGACCAAGAGAACGCGTCCGCGGATCAGTTCATTTTTTACAAGAAGAAACCGTACAGCCTAAAATGGAATCCGAAGGCGCTTCACACGTTTCCAGTATCCGGGTCGGGGTCTCTAGGCGTCCTTAAGGGAGTTGAATATCTTGGAACACTTCGTCCGCTTTACGCTCAGGAGGTACAGCGTTTAGCTTTGACTGACCTTGCTCGCCTAGGGCTCAGTGTCGCGCCGACTATGGGCGTTGACGCTGAAATCACGGTGCACCTTCGTGTCAAGAATGGCAATGGAACTGCGACACAGATCCTAGATATGCCTGGGAGCTCAATCGCCACAGTCTTGCCTGAGCGCGGAGACTTGCAAAAAGGACATCGTGTACTTCTCCGCCGCTCTTTCATACATACTCTTGTTGAGAAGCTAAGAGAAGTTGATCCCGCTACTCTTACACCTGAAGATGCGGCCAAGCTTTCGGATTTCTTGCGAGAAAAAAATGAAGATCAAATGATCAATGGGTTCCTCATCAAAGGCGCGGCGACCAAGGAAAAAGGTCCCCTCTCGACCACCATCAAAATCGCCTCAAAACCCGATCGGGATAAAGATGCAGCTTGGCTTCAATTCACGCTTAAGCTGTCTGAAGAGGCAATGGAAGAACTGCTGAGCGTAGACCCATCAATGATGATCTCAGAGGAACTCAATGAGCCGGCGGCCGAACCCGAATAGCCCGCCGGAGAACTTTGTAGCGAAAGCCTTGCGTGTCGGAGATCAACTCTACCGTTCGAGCAGCGATGTTGCTTGTTCCCCTCGTCCTTAATAACTCGCTCAAGTAGCAACGCAAGCCCACTGCGCCCTTGATTGGTAGCCGAGAACAGCTTTTGTAAGGACGCAGCTGCGCGCTCACGCTTAGCGGCTTTTGAGGACGACCTCCCGAAGCTCGTCGAGCGTGAGCCACGGCCGCTTTGTGTGAATCATCCGGTGACAGTCGGCGCAGACGAGCGCTAGGTCTTCGAGTTGGGTCTTAGTCTCTACGGCCAGAGTATGAAGCGGCTTAGTGTGGTGCACTTCGATATAGCCTTGACCTCTTTCTCCATACTTCTCACCATAGTCAAAGTCACAGACTTCACATCGAATTCCGTGACCATCTCTCATTGCTTGCGCTTTCCGTTGTTCCACAAGCTTGCGACTCCGCTCGCGAACGCGATGAAGACGGGTTAGAACGCGGCCTTCTTCGGCCTCAGTGATCTCCGCATCATTATCGTGATCAAGGTCAGCGTCCAAAGGAAGCCTCACCGCAGCCTTGATCGCCTCGGCAACAACCGACAGACGCTCACGATCGTTGCCATATAGCTTCCAAACGACCTCCTCCAGATGGTTCCCTCGGGACAGGCCGACCTTTCCCTCAGCGGCAAATTGAGGGTCGAAACGGCGAAAGTTCATCATTTTCATATACACACCGTTCGGGTTTCTGAACGTCGCCGCTCGCTCCGTACCCAACCAAGCCGCAAGCTGGTTCAGAATCGCCGAGAGTCCAACTACCTCTGCGCTTCCTTTGCTAGGCGGTGAGGCAGGGTTGGTAAAATAGAGTTCGAGCGCAAGAGTAAGCTCATCAACACTCCAAGGCGGGTTTCGGGTGACCACACCGAGCACGTCGTCCACCGTGGTTTCGAAGAAAGTGGCAAGCCGAATAAGGGCTGCAATAGGAGGATCGACTTTTCCTGCTTCCCATCTCGCAACCGTTTGCTGAGTGGTGCCTAGCTCGTCGGCCACTTGCTGTTGCGACACGCCGCGATCTTCTCTCAATTTTTTAATGTTGGTCATTGTTGCCCCGGCCATCAACTTCACAACGTGTGTATCTCACACACTTTGCGCCGTCAAGCGGTTGTGTGTTAATAACGCATGACACGTGTATTCTAGCCATTTTTGCGGAGTGACCACAAAGGGTAGCTATTGAAATCCTCCAATTGTTGACATTTCTGGACGTTGGTCCTCAACAGTGGTCCACTCGAAACCAGTCGGCCGGGGCCAAAAGCACTTGTTTCCGGGCTCCTCTGGTTGGAATCTGGTGGCTCTCTTCTGGAGACGGCGCTCCTTGGCTACTATGGCTTCAATGGCTGACAGAGGACAGGCTGCGGTACAATTCCTTGACCCGCTGCGTTGATAATTAGGGTGGCCCATGACGTATTTCAGCGAAAAGGAAGAAGGTGATCTGCCTCGGGACAAGGAGGAAGTAGGTGAAGGGGTGTGGGGCGGCATTAAGGCGCTTATCACTGCCCGAATAGATGATGGCTCGTTTGGCGCGACCTACGCTCTTTCGTGTGAAGATAGGCGGGGGCCCATAGGCACTGACGCGGATGCCCTTTGGCAAGCGATGCGGGCAGAAATTCCAGACCTTCAAGTACGTGTATTGCCGCCGTGGTACCACGGAGAAGACATGCCACGAACGCTGGATGCCCTTGATATGATCCAGTTTTGCTGGCGGTGCGTCGGAAAGCCGATCCACCAAAGTTATCATCCATACTTTCAACACTATCATCTGCGGTTCGAAGTCGAGGAGGGCCGCGAAGACTTCCGAACAGATATTAATCGGATTTTCCGACGCAATGGCCTTGCCTACGAACTCAAGGAGGATGGCAGCATTGAACGTCTTGTCCCTCCAGTGCTGCGTGAGGCGCTTGCGTCAGCATATTTTCACACCCGCGATTCTGAGCTTAATCGCATGCTGGAGACAGCGCGTTCCAAGATTGGCGATCCAGGCGAGGAAATACGAAGAGAAGCACTGGAGAAGCTTTGGGACGCATGGGAGCGACTAAAGACGCTGGGCACCGGTTCCGACAAAAAGTCACAGGCTATCGCCCTCCTCGATGCCACTGCGGGTGCATCCTCCCCAATACTCCGGGAAGCATTGGAGAGAGAGGCCCGTGAACTCAGCTGGATCGGGAATCACATGCAAATACGCCACTCGGAGAAGGGAAAGGAACAGGTCGCGAAGGGTGAACACATCGACTACCTTTTCCATCGGCTCTTCAGCCTCATTCAGGTAATTCTCCGCTTGAACAAGGAGATTTGATTAGGGGATGCGCTTTTTGGCAGAGACGAAGTGTCCTCCCGTGTCACCCATGGCGTCATCCGCCTGCGGCTGCGGCCACAGCTTCAACGTTTGCCCCGCCATGGGCGCTTCGAGCCTGCCGAATGAACGTCTTAATCTCTGATCTGAGCCGTTCCAGGTCCCCAATCGCTAGGTCGTCGCCGATCCCGTTTACCTTCTCTAACACGGCTTCCGCACCCGCTATGAATTCGTCGTCGCCGGTGAGCAGAAATCCTTTATTGCACCGTTCCAGCGCAATGGCACAATCCGTCGAACGAGCCTCAAGTGCTACCTGCAAAAGGTGCTTCTCGAACTGATGGAACGTCGCCAACTCGTCCAAGGCCCTCGAAAAACTAATGTTAAAGGCTGGGACATTTTCTGGGTCGTATTCAATCCAGTCAGTTCTCTTGAGATCAGACGGCGCGGTGCCTTCCTTAGACTTCACGATGATAAGCGGCTTTCCGCACATGGCAGCAAAGCCTAATTCCAAAGCGATATTTGCCATCGCCGTAATGCGCGTTTGCTCTGAAAAAATCGCAACGGTGAAACCGGTAGCGCGAATGAGGCCGAGTATGCGTTCTAGGTAATCTTTTCCGCCGGTTGTGGTGGTTGCATCAGTTCCCACATAGCCGCGCTGCTGGAGTCCGTCGATGACCGCCGCGTTGATAGCTATATCGATTTCCGGAGGGGTACCGAGCTGCCTCATAATAAATGCATGCTTCGGTAGGAGTTTTTTCGGTGGCTGGTCAAGCACTGCTTCAGACAGTGGAGAGAAGACCAGCGGCATTACTTTTTCCTTGTAGCGTCGACGACCCCTTTATAGGGGCCGGGCGTCTTCTTTTGTTCGATGATGCGACCTGTAGAAGTGTCGACTTTTACCCAACGACCCGTCACGGGATTTTGGATTTGAACACGCTCTTTAACAGCGCCTTTTCTATATGAATCTCCAGTGTTCTTAGCCATGTCCGGGTCCTTGGAAGTACCATCCCCATATAAGTGGCATGGCCATTTCTGACTTTCAAACCAAAAGTTGCCTTGGTCGGCTTGCTCCCAAAAACATAGACGGGCTTGAAAAACGCGATGGGCTCCCCTGGCCATATCCTTTCGCCTTTACCTCTTGCCGCTGACGTCAGCCGATGCATGCGGGCAAGACGACGAACCCAGACGACTAGGACAACGTATCGTTAGGTATTTCGTTAGGCGCAAGAACTTTCCATGAGAGAAAAGCGCGTTGATGCCGACTATGAAACAAGGCTTTACCGGCTGGTCGGAGTGGCGCGATTCGAACGCGCGACCCCCACGTCCCGAACGTGGTGGTGCGGTCATATCACGCCTCATACCCGAAACCTCCCCTCCCCGACATCCCCTGCAGCCGAGTTCGCCAACAGTCCGCCGCGCCGCCTGCGCCGTCACGTCGAGGGTGCCCCGGCAGCCTGCTCCTCAAATGAAGTGTGTGGGAGCCGTATAGCCCGAAAGCGTCGGATCGGCGATCCAGCCCTCGTTGGGATCGCCATCGGAGGGCGCGCCAAAACCGTCAAAACGACGCCGCCAGGACCAAGCGGCTTGCACCGCGCACAACAGGGCGTCCAGCCTGTCGGCGCCTGGATCCTCGCATAGGCTGTCCGGCGCGTCCACGAAGATGCCGTGGGTTGATGACAGGATTCCGTCGCGCAAGGCGACAAGGATGTCGCGACGGGCTTGAGCGTGCTCCGCCGTCTGCTTGCTGCGCGTGTCCTGCTTATAGCTTCGTCGACCAATAATCTGGCGTGCCAAGACACCCGGGTAGGCTTCGACGACAACACGATGCGGATCACCCGTCAACAGAGAGGGCACTGTTGCACCCGACCGCAAGACTCGGGCCGCGCCTTCATAGAACATCAGGCCGACCGGCACTCCGAACAGCTTCTGCGGACTGATCGAGCCGGCAGCAATGTCGGTGCGGCGACGATGCTCCTTGTCACCCTTCAGTCGCGTTGTACGATACCCATCGAGCGCCGCGCGGAAATTAGCCCGTCCAAGACCGTGTGCGTATGCGACATAGTCGGCCCAGCGCTTCGGCCAACCGATGGTTTCGATGAATCGGCTTGCTTGCCCGAACGGGAAGTCGATGCCGGCAATCCAGGGACCTGGTTCCTGCAGAGCGCCCTCAAACCCCTCAAAGTCCGCCCACTCGATCAGGCTCCGGACGATCAACAGGTCATCCTCGAGTTCACAGTCAACGCAGGTGATCGGCTTGCGTCGCCGCGGCGCACTGGTGAAATCAATGCCGAATACGCGCATGATGGCCCCTATCCCCGCTCGTTCCCGAAGCACCCAAACTCGCATCGGGTTTCTACAATGTACAGCGGCAGACGAAGATGCGCGCGGGGCAGCACCTCATGCCCGCCGCTGAGCCCACAATGCCTCCAAGGCTTCCCATACAGATTTCATAAACAATTAACCATATGAATTATCGTCGAAATTCTTGCAAACAGAAATCAAATCACAATTTACTTCCGTCATCCAGACGCCGTTTCGCAAATGATATTACTATCGATAGTTTTCAAGTATCGATATTGATGAGTATGGAAGCAGTCGCGCTGATAAGCAGGCCCAATCCCTCGCATTGCCCGCGGCCCGCGACTATGTTACAAAGGTATAATCTAGACAATTAGGAACCTTGGACGACAGTATGGCGCTGAGCATCAAAGACCACGACACCGAACAGCTGGCCCGCACTCTTGCCGAACGGACCGGCGAAAGCATTACACTGGCAACTAAGCGCGCGCTCGAAGAGCGCCTGCGACGCCTTGGCTCTGACATGCGCAAAGCCGCTCTTCTCGAGGATCTCGAAGCGATTCAGCGACGCTGGAACGACCGACCTGTACTCGACGGCCGAACCGCCGACGAGATTCTCGGCTACGACGAGAACGGACTGCCATCCTGATGGTCATCGATACATCCGTTCTTGCCGCCATCGCCTTCAATGAGCCGGAAGCGGCCACTTTCCGCGAGCGCATCGCAGACGACCCCGTAAGGCTCATCTCCGCAGCGACCGTTCTTGAGGCAGCCTTGGTGATCGAAACTCGACTTGGGGAAGCCGCAGGCGCCGACCTCGACCTCTGGCTTTACAAGGCAGAAGTCGAAATCGTGCCGGTTACAGCCGAACATGCCGATCGTGCGCGGCGCGCTTGGCGGCGCTATGGCAAGGGCCGTCATCCGGCCAGCCTCAACTACGGCGATTGTTTTTCCTATGCTCTTGCCGCGCTGTCCGGAGAACCGCTCCTCTACAAGGGTAACGATTTTTCGCAAACCGACATCGATGCGGCGTGAGGAATTGTTCATGGCAGCTCGAACCGACCCAGCAAAAGCGCCCGCGGATGTTTCGGCGCTGAAGAACTCGGCGCTCTGGACGCCATCCTGCCCTTCGATCGGCGCGACCAGCTTCAGCCCTTCTCACCGATGAAGACGTCGCTACGCTTAAGCATCTCGCCGGCGAGGGCATGGGAGGCAATACGCTGCGGGCGCTTGCGTCAGACCTTGGCTATCTCGAAGGCTGGTGCAACCTCGCTACTGGGTTTCCCCTCCCCTGGCCGGCCCCGGAAAGTCTACTGCTGAAGTTCGTCGCCCATCATCTCTGGGACCCGGTCAAGCGCGCGAGGATCCGGACCACAGCATGCCGCGGACGTGGAGGCCGGGTTGCGCGATCGTCGCCTGCTGGGAGCAAAAAGCCCCCATGCTCCCAACACGATGCGCCGACGGCTGACGAGCTGGTCGAACCTGACCCGTTGGCGGGGCTTACAAGGGTGCTTCGACGGCCCCTCGCTCAAATCCGCGTTGCGGCTCGCAGTGCGCGCGAGCGCGCGACCACGACAACGAGAAAGCAAGAAGGCGGTCACGGTGCGACATCCTGGCCAAAGCTGCTGCAGGCTTGCGGTGGCGAGCGGCTGGTCGATCTGCGCGACCGGGCCCTGCTTCTGGCCGCTTTCGCGTCTGGCGGGCGGCGGCGATCCGAAGTCGCGGCATTGCGGGTCGAGGATCTCGTCGACGAAGATCCCGTTCGTGCCGATCCGAACGATATGGCCTTCCCGCCCCTTCCCTGCCTTTCGAGCCGCCTCGGCCGCACAAAGACGACGACAAGCGACGAGGACGGGCGTGTGATCCTGATCGGCCGGCCGGTATCGGCACTGAGATACTGGCTCGACGAGGCTCAGATCAAGGAAGGTCCCGGGTTCCCGCGCAACTGGACCAGATGGGAGAACGACCCGTGCGCGGCGGCAAGAAATGGCAGCCCTCCTCCGTCCGGGACCTTGTGGACGAAGCCCACCCATGCAGGAACGGCGGGGCAGTTGCGACCGCACGCGGCTCCACCAGGCCTACGAGCTCAGCGATGGCATCAAACCAAAGGTGCTCATTCGCTGGTGCGCTGAGCTCCGGTCAGCTGTCAGTAGAGTAATCGCGTTCGTATCGTTCCAGGAATTTCGCGTAGGGACTGAAGAATCTCCTCGGCATTTGCGGAAATTCCTTCGGCCTCGACCACCACATAGCCCGTGTCGCCATGCGTCTGAAGGAACTCAGCCATGATGTTTAGCCCGCGCGACGAGAAGATCTCGTTGAGTTGGATGAGCATGCCGGGGCGGTTTTCATGCACGTGAATGAAACGCGTGCCGTTCGGTCGTTCGGGCAGCTGTACCTGCGGAAAGTTGACGGCGCCCATCGTTGAGCCGATGTCGGAATACTCGACCAGCTTCCTTGAAACCTCCCCGCCGATGCGCTCTTGGGCTTCCTCAGTGGAGCCGCCGATATGCGGCGTCAGAATGACATTGTTCAAGCCTTGCAACGGCGTCTCAAAACGCTCGTTGTTCGATGCTGGCTCCTTGGGGAAGACGTCGACGGCCGCACCCGCTAGATGCCCGTCTTTCAGGACTTTCGCAAGCGCATCGAGATCGACCACCGTGCCGCGAGAATTATTGATGAAGATGGCGCCCTTTTTCATGCGGCGCAATTCGGTCTCGGTGATCATGTTATGAGTCGAAGGTGTTTCGGGAACGTGCATTGTCACATAGTCAGAAATTTCGAGAAGGTCGCCGAGCGAAGCCATCGACTCCGAATTGCCCCGGCGCAGCCGCTCGGAAAGATCGAAGTAACGCACGATCATGCCCATGCTTTCGGCAAGCGCGCTGAGCTGTGATCCGATATTGCCGTAGCCGACAATGCCGAGCGTTTTGCCGCGGACCTCCCGGCTGCCGACAGCGGACTTCTCCCACCCACCTTGATGCGCGGAAGCCGAGCGCGGAAAGATCTGCCTTGTCAGCATGATAATCTCGCCGATCACAAGCTCGGCCACCGATCGCGTGTTTGAATAAGGTGCATTGAACACTGGAATGCCGCGCCGCCGCGCTGCATCCAGATCGACTTGGTTCGTACCGACGGAAAAACAGCCAACGGCGATCAGTTTCTTGGCGGATTCGAAGATCTCGTCCGTCAGCTGCGTGCGGGAACGAATGCCGATGATATGCGCGTCGGCGATGTGGCGCCTAAGATCCTTGTCGTCGAGCGCCTTCGGCAAATGAATGAGGTTGGTGTAGCCGGACGACGAAAAGTAGTCCACCGCGGTCTGGCTAATGCCTTCCAGCAGAAGCACGGAAATTCGGTCGCGTGGGAGAGAAAGTTGGCGGCTCATAAATATTGCTCCGATCTCCGAAAGGCCGATGTGGCTTCGTCGCCTATGAAGGTTTAAGCGGCCGGACAGGCTAACATCAACACCTTGATACCGCGAACGGTCTCAACGTACCGCGGCTTTCCATGCTCCCTACCCAAACGTTGGCAAGAAAGGATGACCTAGGCTTCGCCAACTCGCCACTGGCACTCCCCTCTCTTGGCCCGCGCCCGATCCTGCTGCTCAAATTCGTCGCCTACCAACTCTGGGATCCGGTGAAGCGCGCCGAGGATCCGACCCACGGCATGCCGGCGGAGGTAGAAAAGGGCCTGCGCGCTCGTCGGTTGCTTCGGGCTGCTCAAGTCCGCCCTGCGCCTTGCCGTTCGCGCCAGCGCGCGACCACGACAGCGCAAGAGCAAAGTCGGTTACAGCCGATGTTCTGGCTCAATTGTTGCTGGCCTGACTGGCGAGCGCCTGGTGGACGTGCGCGATCGGGCTCTGCTTCTGGTCGCAGTCGCCTCCGGCGGCGTCGACAGTCCGAACTGGCAGCACTGCGCATCGAGGACCTCACCGACGAAGAGCCCGTCCGTCCCGCCGATCAAGACTCCCCTCTCCTCCCCAGCCTCTCCATCCGCCTGGGCCGAACGAAGACGACCGCCAGCGACGACGACGAACATGCGCTCCTGGGACAACATCGACCGGCGGGCGCTGACGCCGCGATCGGTCAATCTGATCCTGAAACGCCGCCGCAAACAGGCAGTCTCGATCCGGCATTGTTTTCGGCGCATGGATTGCGGCGGGCTATCTGACTGAGGCCGGCATCCGCGGCATTCCCATTCCCCTCCCGAGGCCATGCAGTGGTCACGGCATAAGCGTGTCGCGCAGGCGGCACGCTATTACAAGGACGTAGAACCCAGCGGGGTAGAGCGTCACGGTTGCACACCTAGATCGCCTCAAGCCCAGCATTTGGAAGAAGACCGTCAGTCTGGCAGCTTCCGAACTGGGCATGGGCGGCATTGGTGAACACCCTATCGCAAAGTTGTGGGGGCCCAACATCGAAAGCTTACGACTCCGAACTAGATATCAAACGAGAACCACTTGCTTTTTCACGGAGGTTCCTAATGCCTTCCAATCTCATCAGGCGGGCCGACTACGATCCGCAGACGCGAAAACTTTCAATCTGGCTAGTAACGACACAGAACCGATACGACTATGAAAACGTCCCGCCAGAGACATACGAGGCTTTCCGACGCGTCTTCTCTAAAGGCCGGTTCTTCCACCGTCATATTCGCGATCGTTTTCGCTATCACGTGACGCCGCTCGGATAAGCAGTCCAGTCGGCTCAGTCCGCGCAAGAGCAAAACCGACAACAAAAGAACGTACGAGCAGCCCGGATAATCGGCTAACAACGCCGTTTCCAATGAGAGGGCATAGTGCTGGCCTCCCACCGCGATGCACCTCAAATGACGAAGAACTCCATGGCCCGGCAATCGCGCCGGCAGTATGCGAGGCTGTCGCACCATTGCGGACACGAAGCGCTGACTTGCGCAAGCGAGGCGAAGAGTTAGGTCGTGGCCGCTGCTCGAGCCAGTTCGGTCAGCCGCTCCGCACAAATCGTCTCCACAAGTCGGTGGAGATGCTCTGTCCGTTCGAGAAGCCAGGCAAGCGCTTCTTCGGTGATCTCGAAGTGCTTCGAATAGCGTGCCTTCACATAGGCTTCGTTGAGAATGTTGTACCAGGCGCTGAAGCGATGCTGATCCCGCGGCCAGGCCTCGATGAGCCGCTGATCACGGTCCTCGGCGAGACCGCGGAGAAATTTGAGGTTGTGCGAAGGTGGGCTGTAGTTGGTAAGGGTGAGGAGCATGCAGGAATAGGCAGTTTCTATTGATTGATGCAACTCAAAGGCCGAATGCCTCAACTGATTCTTCCCAACGAGATATTGGGCTGTGTCCAGAAAGCTAAGCGCTGACGGAAACTTGTCGTCGAAATGCTCCTTCGCCACCCTGAGCGCGTCGGCCGGCGAGAGCCGTTTCGGCTCGGCCAGAGGTCGGTCGTCGAGTTCGTAGAGCACGATGCCCTCGCGCAGAATATCGACGAAGAAATATTGGCCGTCGGCCAGGAAGTTGTTCACCTCGCGGGCGCCATGGACAATCAGCCCAACCGGCGTCGAGACGCCCTTGTCCCAAATCAGACGGTCGGTCGCCTTGTCAGTATTGCGGTTCTGCGAGCTTCTTCGAATTGACGATGACGAGGATATCGTAATCCGAGCGATAGCCCTTCATCGTATGCGGTTCGTCAACAAAGGTGCCGCGGGCGTAGGAGCCGAACAGGATGATCTTCAGGATCCGCCCGCGCTTCTTGAAGTCGGCCGAGCCACCCTCGAGCGCATCGGCAAACTCCTCGTGGACGATCTCCACGACGCGGGCAAGCTCGCGCTGCTTCTTCTCGGGAAGATGTTCGAGGCTCGTTCTCATACTCAACCGATAGGATAAAGACGACTCGTCGTCTACTACAGGAATTATGAGTAAGACACGCTTCTGACCTTGCGCACTTCCCATGAATCCTGCGCCGATCGCGTCGGCAAGGTCGGCGATCTGACCCAAGTCCCTTCATGTCCGAGCATCTGGAGTGGCAGCTCGCAACCGACCGTGAGCCACTTTTCCGCTCATGAGCAGATGACGTCCGTCCGTCGGCTGGCTCATTGCGCCTCCCTCCCCGAACATCCCACGGCTTCCGGTCTGTCGTGGGTGCTGGCGATTACAACACGCACTCAACCGCGCGTTTGATTGCACGCAGTAACCAGCTTGAAGCGCAATTCAGGTTGGCTGAGTTTTGTCGCGGCGGCAGGTCGTCGATCTCCGGATCGTCGGGTGGCTGCGGCAGTTTGGAGAAGACGTAGCGCAACCAGCAAAGGTTCGACATGGCAGGTGAAGCTGTCAAAACTCGACACAGGATCTCTGCTTGAAATTGCAATGGGCCTGTAATGGGTGGAAATCCACCCATGCGATCGGCCACATGTTTCCAAATCCACCCAAATCAAAGCCTGGGCCCGACAAATACGTGCCGTCGCCCCGCTAAGCCGTTGTCTATGCTATGATTGCGTTTGCAAATTGGGGTACCCAGATCCGGCGCGGGAGGAAACCTTGCCGGCTGGCCGATATTTCATCCGGGAGGAAGAGATGAAGACCCTGAATGCCCTGCTCGGCGCTGTCGCCGCCCTTTCGCTTTTCGCCGTTTCCGCCAAAGCGCAGACCTACCCCGAACGTTCGATCACCATGGTCGTGCCCTTCTCCGCCGGCGGCCCGACGGATACCGTCGCGCGTCTCGTGGCCGAATCCATGTCCAAGGATCTCGGCCAGCAGATCATCGTCGAGAACGTCGGCGGCGCCGGCGGCACGCTCGGCGCCGGGCGTGTCGCCCAGGCCGATCCCGATGGCTACACGGTGCTGCTGCACCATATCGGCATGGCGACCAGCGCCACGCTTTACCGCAAGCTTGCCTACGACACGCTGAATTCCTTTGAGTATGTCGGCCTCGTGACCGAAGTGCCGATGACCATCGTCGCGCGCAAGGATCTCGAGCCGACCGACCTCAAGGGTCTCGTCGACTACGTCAAGGCGAACAAGGATACGGTGACGGTCGCCAATGCCGGTATCGGCGCTGCCTCGCATCTTTGCGGCATGATGTTCATGAGCGCCATCGAGACACAGCTGACCACCGTGCCTTACAAGGGAACGGGCCCGGCGATGACCGATCTTCTCGGCGGTCAGGTCGACATCATGTGCGACCAGACGACCAACACCACGAAGCAGATTCAGGGCGGCACGATCAAGGCCTATGCGGTCACCTCACCGCAGCGCCTCAAGGTCTTCCCCGATCTGCCGACGACGACGGAAGCCGGCCTGCCGAACCTTCAGGTCGGCATCTGGCACGGCATCTACGCCCCGAAGGGCACGCCAGCGGAAGTGACCGAACGCCTGTCGAAGTCGCTGCAGGTCGCGCTCAAGGATCCGAACGTTGTCGCCCGCTTCGGCGAGCTCGGCACAGAACCCTCATCGGACGCTGATGCGACCCCAGCCGCGCTGAAGGCGAAGCTCGAGAGCGAGATCGCCCGCTGGAAGCCGGTGATCGAAGCTGCCGGCCAATACGCCGACTGACCGCCGCTCGTCGCGCCGCGCGCCGGTTCGCCCGGAAGCGCGGTGCTTCTGACATTGGGATGCCGCGACGGTGCCCGGAGGGGTCAAACACCGTCAACTGCCGTTGACAGCTGTCAACCTTCCGCCGCCCAATGCGCGAACCCGGCATTACGCCGGCAATGCCAATGCGGGAGGCCGTAAGAAAAGCCTCGGCCGGCTGCCCTGCTAGAACAAATGGGGATACGATGAAATCACTCTCCTTCGATACCACCAATGCGCTCTGCGGCGGGATATTGACGGCGGTCGGGCTGTTTTTCACCTGGCAGGCCTTCAACCTCGAGCTTGGCACCGCCTTTCGCATGGGTCCCGGCTATTTCCCGCTCATGCTCGCGGTTATTCTGACGCTGCTCGGCATCGTGATTCTCGTGCAGTCGGCTCGCGTCCAAGGCGAGCCCATGGGCCCGATCGCGCTGCGCGGCATGGCCTTCATCCTGCCCGCCCCCATCTTCTTCGGCCTGACGGTCCGGGGCCTCGGGTTCGTGCCGTCGCTATTCTTCACGGCGTTGATCGCCTGCTTCGCTTCGGGCCGGATGAAGCCGCTCATGGCAGTGGCGCTTTCTCTGGCGCTGACGGCCTTCTCCGTGGCGGTGTTCAGCTATGGCCTCGGCCTGCCCTTCCAGCGCTTCGGCCCCTGGGTTCAATTCTAGGAGACGCGCGATGGAACTCTTCAGTAATCTTGCGCTCGGCTTCGCAACCGCCGCCTCCCCTGCCAATCTGCTCTTCTGCCTGATCGGCGTTTTGCTCGGCACCTTGATCGGTGTGCTTCCAGGTATCGGCGCCACGGCGACCATTGCCATGCTGCTGCCAATCACCTTCCAGCTTGAGCCAGTCTCGTCGCTGATCATGCTCGCCGGCATCTACTACGGCGCCCAATATGGCGGCTCGACCACGGCGATCCTGATCAACATGCCCGGCGAATCCTCCTCGGCAGTCACTGCAATCGACGGCTACCAGATGGCCCGCAAGGGGCGCGCCGGCGCAGCGCTTGCAATTGCCGCTCTCGGCTCGTTCTTCGCCGGCACCGTTTCGACCTTCCTCGTTGCGGTCTTCGCGCCGCCGCTAACCGAGATCGCGCTGCAATTCGGCGCTGCCGAGTATTTCTCGCTGATGATCGTCGGCCTCGTTTCCTCGGTCGCGCTTGCCCACGGGTCGATCGTCAAGGCCTTGGCGATGGTGGCGCTCGGCCTGCTGCTCGGGCTGGTCGGCACCGATATCTATTCCGGCACGCCGCGCTTCACCCTCGGCATCCGCGAATACGCCGATGGCCTGAATTTCGTGGCGCTTGCCGTTGGTGTCTTCGGCATTGCCGAGATCCTGCGCAACCTGGAGAATGAACGCACCCGTGAAGTGCTGATGGCCAAGGTCACCGACCTGATGCCGACGCGGGATGATTTCAAGCGCATGTTTGCACCGGTCGTGCGTGGCACGATCATTGGCTCGGCGCTTGGCATTCTGCCGGGCGGCGGCGCGATCCTTGCCGCCTTCGCCTCCTATACGGTGGAAAAGCGCGTCTCGGACCGACCCGAGGAATTCGGGCATGGGGCCATCGCCGGTGTCGCCGGTCCGGAAAGCGCCAACAATGCCGGCGCACAGACCTCGTTCATCCCGCTCCTGACCCTCGGTATTCCCGCCAACCCGGTCATGGCGCTGATGATCGGCGCGATGATCATCCAGGGCATCGTGCCCGGCCCGAACGTCGCCACCGAGCAGCCCGCACTGTTCTGGGGCATCATCGCCTCGATGTGGATCGGCAATCTGATGCTGGTGGTCCTCAACCTGCCGCTGATCGGGCTTTGGGTGAAGCTGCTCAAGATCCCCTATTACGTCCTGTTCCCGATCATCATGGCGTTCTGCTCGATCGGGGTCTACAGCGTCAACTCCAACGTCTACGACCTCTATGCCGTCGCCTTCTTCGGCCTGGTCGGCTACCTGCTGTTGAAGCTGCGCTGCGAGCCGGCACCGCTGTTGCTTGGCTTCGTGCTCGGACCGCTGCTCGAGGAGAACCTTCGCCGCGCCATGATCCTGTCGCGTGGTGATCCCACGACCTTCGTGACCCGCCCGATCAGCGCCATCCTGCTCCTGATCGCAGCGCTCGTGCTTGTCGTCGTGTTCCTTCCGAGCGTAAAGGCCAAGCGCCAGGAGGTTTTTGTCGAGGAGGATTGATCTCTGCCAGCCGTTTTTACGGCATTATCAATACTAATCAATAACTTAAAATGCCGCCCCTCCACACGGTGGCGCGGCATTTTACTGCCATGCGGCATTCTGCCCCTGCGCGGTTTGCCACATTGAGCTTTGTCAATCCTCTCGCCTATTTCTGACTCATCGAGAGACGCGAGGACGAGCCTGAGCGATGACATGTCGCACGAAATCAAGATGGGACAGAGCCTTGCGCATTCTGTGCGCCATGGCCCTTTGCCTGCTCGGTTTCGCTCATCTCGGCCCGGCCCTCGCCGCTCCGCTGCCCGCGGTCGAATATGCGCGCTACACCCTTCCTGACGGCTCATCGCCGGACTTCTGCCAAACCGGCATTGACGAGAATGGGAAGGAAAAGCCGGCCCCCAAACATGTCTGCAGCGCCTGCCGGTTCTTTTGGGCCTTGTTGGCGCAGCCAGGCGACACTGTCGGGGAGCGCCTGCAAGGAAGCCTCTCGCCCGCCGTTACGGTGACCGCCGCGCCGCCTGCGACCTGCGTTCATTTTCCGAACTCCAGCCCACGTGGACCACCCGAAGCCGCTACCCGGCTTTGAAACTGCGTTGACAGCTGTCAACCCTCCTCCTTCGATGTCGGATGGCAACAAGGCGCCATGCCTCCTTGCATCCGCAATGCGGACATCATCTCCCATGCCCGAAACCCAATTCGCTGTCGCCTCTGCTGCGGCTCCTCCCCTCGCGTCCCTGACGAGGCCGGCGCGTTTGCCCGCCCGCAGCCGTGTGGTCGGTGAAAACTTCACGCTGCTTTTTGAAGGTGGCCGCAACCGCTCGCTCTTTCGCGTGCTCGACGGTTGCATCGTTCTCTCCCAGCTGCTCGACGACGGTCGCAGACAGATCACCGATGTGCTCGGCCCAGGTCGGCTCTTCGGCTTCACCATAGATGGACGCAACATTGCCACGGCCGAAACGCTGAGCATCGCGCGCATCGAGGCTCTGGGAGATGCCGAACTTCTCGCGAACAATTCGGCGATCGCCGGCGAGTTGAAAACGACACTGCATCGACTGCAGGCACACGCCACCCTGCTTGGTCGCAAGACCGCGAGCGAAAAGGTGGCAAGTGCATTGGTCGAACTGTCGCGCATCTTCAGTCACAGCGGTCGCAATGGCAATCCGGCCCGACTGAGCTTTCACCTGCACCTCACGCGGGCGGACCTTGCCGACTGGCTCGGCCTTACGGTCGAGACTGTCAGTCGCTGTCTCAATCGCTTCAAGCGGGAAGGGCTGATTGATTTCAGCCATCCAAAAACCATGCGTTTGCTCGACCCGGAACGGCTCGAAGCCGCCGCCGGCTTTACGCGCCAGCGGTTGGCAGGAAGCGGACGTCCCCCGAGCTGAACGTCTCTCAACAGGCCACCCCCACCCGGACTGCCTCCAGGAAAGGAAGAAGAATGATTGCAAGGCTAGTTTACAACGTGCCGATATTTGGCTGGATGCTGAAGGAAGCGGTGCAGGGATCGCAGACGGCAAAAGTGCTGTTTCTGATCAACTGCGCACTGATCTGGTTGCTCGCGATCGCCACCTTCGGCTACCCGGCGATTATCATTCCGGCGCTGGTTCTCGTGCCCGCGGTCTTTGTGGTGTTGATCCTGATCACCATGGGCTGACATCAAGGCACCTCACCTTAGCGATGCCCCTTGGCGACGTGAGCGCCACCCTGAAGCTAAAGCACCCCCCAGCCGCGGTAGCGTCCGCGGCCGGTCATTTCGCGGATGCCGAGTTCACGTATAAGGTTCAACGCACCGCGAGGCGTCACCCCGGCATGCTGGGCGACGAGCGCAGCAGAAACGATCGGACGGGACAGGACAAGCTCGATCAACGCGGGCAGGCTGCTGTTGGAACGGCGATCGCGGATACGCATCTCCATCTGGGTCTTGGCGAGCGACAATCGGTCGAGCTCTTTCAGGCCCAGATCCGCGGTTGCCGTCATCGCTTCGAGGAATGCACTCCACCGTGTCACCGGATCCTGTGCGCGGCGCCGCTCATGACGAACCGCTTTCTGCCCAGTATTGAAGGTGAGAAGATGCGAGGTAACCTTGCCGCGCGATCTCAGATAGGCGCTAACGAGCAGCGAGCCCAACCAGTGTTGCCGACGCAGCGGCTCGATCCGGTCCCAGGCGTCGAAGAGAAGCGCAGCGCCGAGACTGGCCGGTAGCTGATCCGCGCTCGCGACGGCATGGCGCCATTCGTCAATACGTGCATCCTCGTCCCATTCCTCGTCAAAGAGCAGGCCCAACTGCCCGACAGGCTCCTGTGTGGTCACACGGGCCGCCCGTTCGGCGATTTCAAGCGCGTCCATGTCGTGCGCTTCGAGCAGTTGCTGCGAACGGGCGATTGCCGCATCGATGGCCGCAAATTCGGCGGCCATCGGATTTGCCTCCTCTTCCTCCTCAAGCTGAGCGCTGTCCTCTAAGGTCGATGGCGGCTCGGATGGCGCAGCTGCGAGCAGATCGCCTGCGTTGCGGACGTTCCCCTGTTCCCCTCGAAGGGTAGCCAGGCCCGGCAGCGAAAGAGCCCAGGCCGGATCGGCCAGCCAGATACGCCGCCGCGCCCGAAGAACCGAATGCGCTATCGTCAGTTCATGCGTGGGAGCGCGCGCATCCATATGGGCATCGTGCAACACCAGGTCTTCGACATGGACGAGTTCGCCAGCCACCCAAAGGGCGGCCGCTGCGTCGAAGAAGTGACCACGCTCACGAAATCCGTCTTCGACCACATGGCGGTTTGCACGTTCGTCCAGTCGCGCCAAGGCGTCTTCCGCCGAAATCAGGAGTGGAAGCAGCGCTGGATGATATGGATCGGGAACCTGGTATCGCATTTCAAACTAAGGATGTTGCCGAAGAAACGGAACGTAACACGATAATCATTTCCGTCACAGACGCGATGCCTTCGGTGTCAGGTCGTCCAAACGCGGCATTGCCAAAGGTGCCGGTGAAGGGAATGGTATCCGACAAACTCGCAGGGCAAATCTTCGGGACTGAGTTCATCAGCCTGAGAATTCGATGCGTGTCGATTGTTGACAGCTGTCAACGCATGTCATCACGAGCCAGGTTGCCACTTGGAGACGCGCCGCGAAGGCATCAGGGGGCCGGTCTGATAGACCATCAGACAAGTTAGTTTCCCCGGGCCGGACGCAGCCAGATATATGCAGGATTGGCAATTGCTTCGCTGATCGTCTGAGCGGTCAACTCCGGCGTCTCTGTATTTGGAACGACCTGCCCAAGCAGATGCAGGTTGCGTTCGATCGCCTGGCATATCCGCAACACCATATCCCCCAATCGCTCGCGCTCAATGCGGTTTGCTTCCCGATCAATGACGCGATCGATCGGCGCCCAAAGCGTGAAAACAGAGACGGGTGCCTTATCGGGTAGTCCGCTGCAGAACAGATCAAGCTTTTCGGCATCGTCGAAAACGTATTCGAAGGGAACCTTGGAAGCTCCCATTGTCAGATAGGCAGTGGCGAGTGCAGCGCTGGCCCGGTAGGTAGAACCAGGTCTCAAGGAATGTCGAACGTTTTCAGGGGCAAAATGGCGCAAAGCGTCACCGGCGATGTTGATCGCACCGGGATGGCGCCTTGCAAGAACCCGGCTCACCGTTGTCTCCCCGACCCCGGCCGGTCCGTTGATAACAATGACATGTGACATCGACTGAAGGTCCTCGGTTGCTTGATGCTTCAACACGATAGCCGGAAGCTCTCGGTGTTGCCGGCATGCACGTTTCGCCAAGAGGGAAGGGCAGGGCTTAAAGTTGGTTTCGGACAAGTACATTTCTTGGCCGGACTTGGGTCTTATCCTTCTAGCTCAGAATAAAACCTATCGCCTCATGCGGTTGACAGCTGTCAACATAAGAGCCGCCTTCAGCCCGAAGACTGAGTATCTTCTTCGTTCTCGGGCCCACGAGCGTGCAAAACCTGGGCAATAGACCTGATCTTGCGCTCCGCTATCCCGCGTCGCTGAGAGGCAGCCGTTCTCACATTCGCAGGCGCACAACATGAGGCTCCAATGGCCGTCCGCGCGACGGAAGAAATCAGTCGTTTTCCTTCCGTAACGGATGAAAACATCAATCTTTTCTTGGAGATGGCGGAAGGCTGATTTGAATCCCGAGCGTTAGATTATCCCAAAGATATCAACGAATCCCTTCAAGCAAGTTTCCTGCATTTGCTCGCCTTATACAAGATCTCGCTGCCGACTATCGAAGGAGCACCGGCTCCCGGACGATCGCCTTCCATTCTGAGCGGGGCGATTATCCATCCATTGCAGCAACCGACGTCTGGGCGCGTAGGCGCGCCGCCAACATTGCGGAGACAGCAAACGACTGGGTCTTCGCCCGGCGCGTCAGATCCCGCAGATAGGCACCCACTGAGCGAATGTGCTCCGCGCGTTCAAGAAGGCAGGCAAGCACGGTGGCCGTCGTTTCTGGACCGAGTGTAGCGCAGGCTTCGTCGTAGGCATCAGGGCTGATCGCAAGCATGTTTTTGACCACAGTTGCGGCCGTCAGAAGATCGCGCCAATTGTCGATACGACCGGATGGGCCGTAGTCGCGGATCTGCGGGCAGGCTCTCAAAACGAGAGGCAGGGGTACTGAGCGGTTCAGGGAAGAGGTTTCCCCGCGATGCTGATGGGACTTTTGCACCGCAGATGTTTCGACCTTTGCGAGTTTACCCATATCGTGGCTGAGTTCCGGCACATCTGCTGAAGGCTTGCACGACAATTTCACCCCAAGTCTTTCATCAGCCGGTTCAGATTCAGAAAGATAATCGGATTCTGAATTCTGTATGTGCCGCTCATTTTGGCGTTCATTGGCAGCCGTATTTTGTGTTTTTAGTAGGTTTTCCAGACGATTAGTCAGCTCGTCCTGCAGTTGGGCGAGAACGGGAAGGACGCGTTCGATTTCAGCGATGGAGGGCTTGCGCGAGAGAGACATATAGATGGCCTGGCAGTGGATCTCCGCCTGCTCTGCATAGGCGAGGTCAGAGGAGCGCAGTAGATCGACCAGCTTCGCAACGTCGCGGCGGCTGAGGCTCACGCGTTCACGCATCACCTGAAGATACCGCCGATCGGCTTCGAGACGCGCAGCCTCCGCTTCGAACTCGGCCATACGGGCGAGCAACGGAGCAAGGTCGAACCCGAATGCCTGGCCGATTGCGCCTTGACGGTCGCGTCGAGCGTAGCGTTTGCCGTTGGGGCTGTCGCGCCGGAGAATAAGGCCGGCCTCGATCAGGGTGGCGAGATGCCGCCTGAGCGTCGTCTCGGCCATGCCGTGCGTTCTCAGCGAAAGCTGAGCGTTGGACGGAAACACGACGAGGCCGTCGGCCGCCGCAAGTTCCGTCTTCGGGTAGAACGACAGCAAGGCGTTCAAGACGGCAAGAGAACGATCGGAAACCCCAAGGCTCGACTTGGCGGCGCAGACCGTTCGAAACAATTTCCATTTGTCGACCTTGCCTTCGTTAACGGCCGAAGCGCTGGAAAGCTGGCGTGCCAACATTCCAAGCGACATCGCCCGCCGCCCGAAGGGCGTCGTGACAATCCCACAATCCATTCGTCTTCACCTTTTTCAAGGCAAAAGAAATCCGTTCGCCGAAACGACGTTGAAAACTCTTGACACCGATTCGCGGAAATGGGATTCTCTAGTTGCTACACGAGAGAAGGGTTTCCGCAGCGCTAGTCGTTCGGAAGCCTTTTTCTTTTGCTCTGTTTAGTCTCCTGTTTCCTCTTGGTATTCGAGGTACAGAGATTTGAGCCTCTGCCTCACGAAATCAGCAAAGCCCGGCGCCTGTCTCCTGTTGAAAGACAGCGTGGTTTCGCCGTCTGTTTCACGGATCCGGACCGGGGTTGTATCGTCGGGCGCCACCCACGAGATGGCTCTGGCGCGCGCCTTGGAGGTGTTCAGGAAGGCACAAAGCGCATCAAAACGCTGATCACTTCCTGCCGCCTGGAATTGTTTGTCCTTCACGAAGACGTTCGCAGCCTCGCTCTTCCCATCTTGGGCCAGCAGCTCGGCGAGATCGAACCAACGACGTCGGCCGATCGCCGGTGCCGGCCCGACAGCCTCGATCAGCGAGATCGGTAGCCGACGAATGATGGAAATCATCTTCGACAGTGCCGCCTTGTCGACACCAAGCGAAGACATGATGATCTCGCGGGAGAAACCGCGATCCTCAAGCCGCGTGGCAAACAGCGCCCGTTCGATGAAGGACAGATCCGTGCGAGTGTTGTTCTCCTGCCCTTGAGAGACGACCAGCTGTTCGTCGCTGAGATCGCGGACAACCGCGCGAACCTTTTTACCGAGCTCGCGAGCCGCTGCCAGCCGGCGATGGCCATAGGCAACCTGGTATCGCCCATCGGCGTCAGGGTGCGGCCGCACGAGGATCGGAACCTGTTGTCCGTGTTCGCGGATTTGCTCCGCGAGCGCGGATTGTGCATCCGCAGTGATCTCAAGGCGGTCAACGATGAAAGAGGCGTCGATGAGCGCGGGGTCCAGATCGACGACGACAAGTCCTTCGGCAAGTTGGCGCTCCAACTCCTGGGCGCGCTCAACTTTCTGAGTGATGTTCGACAGCGACCGGGTGATGCCGCCGACAGCGCTTGTAGGCCGGACGCCGACGCTCAGGCCGGCGATAGGTCGCGCTGCGACCAGGCGTTCCAGAGCCGCGTCGGCATCGTTTTCGGCTTGGTCAGCGGTAATTCCGATCAGATTTTTGCGGGCCATCGATTACTTCCTCCCCCAAACCTGGCGGATCAGCTCTTCGATCTCGCCATTGACTTGGTTCAGCGAATCCATGGCGCGATCGTAGGTGCCACGGACGAATTGCGAGCGCTCGACTTCGTAAAGTGTCTGCTTCGTCACGCCGGCATCGGAAATGGCCGTCGATTTCACCATAGCGTTCTGCAGCATGCGATTGCCGAAAATGGCGCGCATGAAACCGGTCATCTGGCTTTGTGGACCGTCATTCGGCTCGAAACGTGTGCCGAGATAGCGCATCCAGTCGTAACTGGTGCGACCACCGGCCTTCTCGACGACGCTCATCAACTCGCTCGTCATCGACAGGAACTGCGACATGGACATGACGTCGAGCATCTGTGGATGCACCGTTATCAGTACGGATGTCGCGGCGCAGAGAGCCGACATGGTCAAAAAGCCGAGCTGCGGCGGGCAATCGATGACGACGATATCGTAGAAACTCTCGATTTCCGACAATACGTCGCCGATGCGCGCGAAGAAAAGAGTCTCGGCAGCACCCCCCATCATCATTGCCTTCGGGGTCTCGTGCTCGAATTCCATGAGCTCGAGATTGCCGGGAATGAGGTGAAGGTTGGTGGTGTAGGTCGAGCGCACGATGTCGGCAATCGGCCGCGGCTCGTCGTAGCGGATCGCGCCGTAAAGCGTTTCTCCTTCGCCAACGTCCAGTTCCGGCTGGTGGCCGAAGAGGGCGGAGAGCGAGGCCTGTGGATCGAGGTCGATCGCAAGCGTCCGATAGCCGCGCAGCGCCAGATATTGGGCAAGGTGGGCAGATGTCGTCGTCTTCGCCGACCCACCCTTGAAATTCATGACCGAAAGCACCTGCAGCTTCTCGTCGCCGCGGCGGTGTGGGATATATTTCCCGGATTTTCCGCCTTCGTCGAGAACGCGGCGGATGCGTTCGATGTCCTCAACGGCGTACATGCGCCGACCGTTTGACAAGGGAGCAGGCCCGTGGCCCTCTGAGGCGACCTGCCTTAGATAGCCTTCACCGATTCCAATGAAGGCGGCTGCTTCGGCAGGACTAAAGAGGCGCATGGCCTTTTGAGCTTGCGGAGGGAAGATCTTCTTTTGATGCTGCTGCAGCTGATGCGCCAGTTCCAAAGCGTCGGCAGCCAGAAGCGTCGGCAGATGCTCCTGTACGTCGTGACCTTGAATTTTCTGTTGCAACATTGAGTTCCCCAAAAACTGCGCAAAAACCGTCATATCGCAACAATCTGCGCAGCTGCACTATGCTCCGATTCGGTTCGGTTTTACAAATGCATAGCGAATTATACCCAACGCCCTATTTTGCCGGCAAATGAACGCCCGTTTCTGGGTCAGTTGTCCGCGGACAACTGGCGTTTTCATGTTGCGAGGTGTCAGGGCTGGCGGCGCCATTTCTCGGCCGGCGCGAGAAGATCTAAAAGAGTATAGAATTTATAGACTATTGACAGATGAGCTGATTGTGTCACCATTGCTTTCATCGGAGACGAGACGCGAGAAGGTTCGCTATGTTCTATCTTGGTGGAATGACCCTTGGTTATCTGGCACCGCCGCCACCGAAGGCGACCCGGCAGTCGACAGTCGAAGTTGGGCCGGCACCGGTCGAGAAGGCTGACTGCGAAGAGTCTGATCGCAATCAGGAATGGGCGCGTGCATTTTTGACCCCCTGGCATCTCCTCTATTGACCATCCGGTGTTGGCGCTTGCCTCCTCGGGATGTTGACAGCTGTCAACAGTGCGCCGGGGATATCCGTCGCTATGGTGAAAAAGCACGAAACAGCGAGAGAAGGGCTGTTTCGCCGCCTGGAAATGATTAAGTTCGGTCTCATGGACACCAAGCAAGACCGAACCGTTTCGAACGATCAGCCCGACGATGCCGTCGACACTCAAGGGCAACCCTTGTCTTTGCATCAGCGTATCCTCGGGGACGTGGAAGGACGCATCCTCTCCGGCGAATGGCCGCCGGGCCATCGCATCCCATTCGAACACGAGCTGACGGAACAATATGATTGCTCGCGGATGACTGTGAATAAGGCGCTGACCGAACTGGTCAAGCGCGGCTTGATCGAGCGGCGTCGCAAGTCGGGCAGTTACGTCACCTTTCCCCAGGTGCAGTCGGCGGTCATGGAAATCCACGACGTCAAGCTCGAGGTCCAATCGCTGGGTCTCGATTACAGTTTTCGACTGGACGAGCGAAAGATCCGCAAGGTGGAAGGCCGGGACGTCGAACGCCTGGATCTTCCGGCATCGGCGCGACTGCTGGAGGTAACGTGCCGGCACTTTGCTGGCGGTCGTCCTTTTTGTTTCGAAGAACGCCTGATCAGCCTTGCGGCGGTGCCGGAGGCGGAGGCGGAGTTGTTTCAGGCCGCAGCCCCCGGTTCATGGCTGCTTGGCAAGGTGCCGTGGAGCACGGCCGAACACCGCATTCGCGCCGTCGCGGCGAACAAAATGGCAGCGCAAGCGCTCGACATTTCGACCGGCACTGCCTGCCTGGTCATCGAGCGCCGCACCTGGAGCGGACGTGCGCCGGTCACGCATGTGCGGTTGACTTATCCTGGCGACCGCCACGAACTCGTTGCCCAGTTCGCGCCGAGCCAAATCGGATAGCCGGCTAACGCTCTTCTATCCGGCTGGCGTCCCGCCAGTTGTCCGCGGACAACCACTATTCTCCGACCGCGCGCAGAACCGGTGCCGGGCCATTGCCGGAAAAGGCGAAGACCTCGATCGGTTCGCCAATCCCTCTGACCGGATAGGAACCCAGATGCTCCATGCTGGACGCGCAGCCTGCCAGTTCCACGAACGCCCGCGACAGAAGCACCGGCCGCTTTGTTTCCTTGGTCAGGCTCTCCAGCCGCGAGGCGATGTTGACGGCGGGGCCGATCACCGTGAAGTCCAGCCTGTGGCGCGAACCGATATTGCCGTACATGACATCCCCGACATGGACGCCGATCCCGTAGCCAAGGGGTTCACGGCCCTTTTCGAGGTTGTCCTTGTTGAGAAGGGCGATTGCTGCTTCCGCCTCACGGATTGCCTGCAGCAGATTTTCGGCGGCATTGGCATTGCTGAGCGGAAAGATTGCCAACAGGCCATCGCCCATGAATTTGAGGATCTCGCCCCCGTGCCGCTCGATCGGTTCCGACATCGCATCGAAATAGGCATTGAGCAGATCGATCACGTCGTCACGCGGCCACAGATCGGAGAGTTTCGTGAAATTGCGCAAGTCGCAAATCAGGATCGCGGCGCCGACCGTGACACCGCTACCGCGCGTCGTGGCGCCGGCGAGAATCTGCTCGCTGGCATGCGGGCCGACATAGGTTTCGAGCAGCGTGCGCACGAACCGGTTCTTCAGCCGGATTTCGCTGACCAGCGCCAAGGCGGGCAGAAGATCCGAGAGAAAAGCGACGTGCTCATCCTCGAAGCCGCCCTTTCGGTCGGTGGTGAAGGTCACAACGTGGCGTTTGCCGAGCGTGTGTTCGAGCGGCCAGGCAATATATTCCGTCAGCCCTTCGGCCTTCAGGTCGACATAAAGCGAGTTCTGAGCGTGCTCTTCCGGCAGGGCTTGAAGGTTCGTGCGAACCTCGGCGCCGCCGTTGTTGATCACATAGAGCGGACTGTTGAGATAGAGCGCGGTGTTTTGGGTCCCATAGTCGTAGAGGTCGATCTCAGCCTCCGCCAGGCCCTTGCGCCAAAGAATGCGGGCACCGAGCCACTGCGGATGATTGATCCGGAAATGCAGGGTCGCTCGCGCAACCGGGACACCTGCCGCCTGGAGCCGCTCGCACATTTCAACGAGGATGTTGTCGATAAACCGTTCGTTGCGCGTTTCGATGATCAGCCAGTCGAGCACGCTTCGGCGTCGAGTCGGCCAGTTTCCGTCCTCAAGCGAAGGGGAGGGAACCCGCGAAGACATCTGCATTGGCAATTCTCCATTCTGGTCGAACGCTCAGCCGCTCTTCCGGCGAACGTTTGCGATGTATCGCTGCAAATGTGGAGCATCAGTGGCGCCTTGATAAGGGGGAGGCGGAAAGCTTTTGAGGAGAGGCGATTGCTACCGCATGCTTCCTTTGAGCGTCGCTGATTAAAGAAGAAAGGCATGCTGCAATTCAAAGCTCTACGGCGACCTTTGTGCGTGTGATGGACGCGCGGCGCGTAGGGCCGTCATCACACGGATGCCGGTGCCGATTGCTGCACCGGGCGGCCTCCGTCGAGAAGCGGCAGTTGCAGCCGTACGCGGGCGCCCCGCCACGGGCCGGCAAGAATATCGATGCGGCCACCATGCAGGCGGGCGATCTCCCGTGCCAGATTGAGCCCCAGGCCGGCACCGGTGGACCGTGGACGCAAGCGATAGAAAGGTTCGAAAACGCGTTCGCGCTCCTCGACAGGAATCCCAGGCCCCTCGTCCTGGATTTCAAGGCCGCCCTCGGCATTGACCAGCACGGTGATCGTACCGGTGCCGCCGCCATGTTCGATGGCGTTGCGCAGGAGATTGGTGACAGCCTGTTCGATCTGGCGTGGCCGGGCGCTGACCCGCGCCGTCGGCACCTCGGTTTCGAACGCCAGTTCATAGCCGGCTTCGAACGCTAGAGGCGCGAAGTCTGCAGCGATGGTTCTTGCGAGTGCAACGAGGTCCACCACCTCGAGCGCGCCACCGGCATGCTCGAGCACCTGTCGGTCGAGGAGCTGTTGGGCGAGGTGGGACAGACGTTCGATATCCAGCCGCAGACGGGTGCTTTCCGGAGCCTCCTGGAGAAGTTCGGCTCGGGTCCTGAGAATCGCAATCGGGGTGCGCAATTCGTGTGCCGCATCGGTGAGGAAACGGTTGCGCTGCTCGTATCCCTCGCCCAGCCGTGCCAGTGCCTTGTTGAAGGCGTGCACCAAAGGTGCGATCTCGGTCGGTACCTGTTCGGTCTCAAGCTGGACCGCTCGATTGTCGATGTCGATGCGGCCGGCCTGATCAGCCGTCAGTATGAGGCTCGCCAAGGAACGCCGAACGACCGCCGGCGCCGTGACCAGCGTGGTCACGCCCATGACCAGAACGATCGGCAGCAGAAAGCACAGAATAAGCAGTGCGATCATCGGAACGACCTCGGTCCAGGTCGTCGTGCCGTCGAGGTCGCGCGCCATGTCGACATCGATGCTGATCTGCACGTCCAGCGGTCCATTGTCGCGTCGCGAGGAAACGGTCGAGGCGATGATCTGGACGCGGCCGGCGTCGGTGTCGGCGTTGTGGAGGACCGCGTCCGGCAGCGTTCCGCCCTCATCGAAAAGCAGCTTCGCGCCCTCCACGCGTCGCAGCAGGTCGCCACCGCTTTCGTCATAGGGAGGAGGAACGTTTCCCTGTCGCAGAACCTGACCGGCATCGTCGCGGATGATGAACCATAGATTGGGGTGGGACTGCCGCAGCTGACGAAGGTCTTCGGTCTCACGGACGATCAAGGCGCCGCTCGCATCGCGCCCGACCGCGCGCTCGAGAACATCCACCGCCGCTTCGTTGTCGACGAGAAGGCGCGGCTGGGCGATGAACATGGCCAGAAAAAGCAGTCCGATAAAGACAAACAAAGTCGCGGCCTGCAGCAGGATGAGGCGGCGCACGAGCACCCATTGCAGCGAGCGGGGCCGAGCCTTGGTCATGTCGTTGCGCGCAAGAGATAGCCGAGGTTGCGGATGGCTCTGATCTCGACCCCGGCACCGACATCATCGAGCTTTCGGCGCAGGCGCGACAGATGCGAATCGAGCGCATTGGATCCGATCTCGTCTTCCATGGCGTAGACCGATTCTTCGAGCGTCGCCCTGAGCACCGTGCGACCCGGCCGACGCATCAAGGCCTCGAGCGCAAGGCGCTCTCTGCGCAAGAGATCGAGCGGCTTGTCGTCGACGGCCGCTTCGCGGTGGTGGAAGTCGTAGATCAGGCGTCCAACCTTGGTTTGCTCAGCATTCAGTGAGACCGGGCGGCGGGCGAGCGCCCGCAAGCGCGCCATGAGTTCTTCAACGGCAAATGGCTTGGAAAGATAGTCGTCGGCGCCGGCATCGAGCCCGGCGACCCGATCGTTGATCGACCCCAATGCGGTCAGCATCAATATGGGCGCCGCTACCCCGAGGCTGCGCAGTTTCGGAATGAGGTCAAGCCCCTCGCCATCCGGCAACCGGCGATCGAGCACGACAACGTCATAAGGCCAGAGCTCGGCGACGGCTTCGGCATCGGCCAGCGTCGAGACGTGATCGACGATCACCTGACGCCGCTCCAGCGCCGCCTTCAGGGCCGAGGCCATTTCCGGCTCGTCTTCCAGCAGCAGGATGCGCATGCAATTTCTCCCGATTACAGGTATTCCTGAGCAGACAAATCAATAAAAACATGCATAAATTCAAATAGTTACAGCTAGTCCCGTGCAGCTTGCCGAAAGGGGCCGAAGCCGTCACTCGCATTCCAGCTTCGGCTGGCGGAAATTGGTAATGTACCAACGGCCCTGCTGCATCCGGGCATAGAACGTGTAGAAGCATTCCTGTTCCTCGACATAGCCCGGCGTCGTGTACTCCTCGTAGCGCATTCCACGCCGGGTGTCTCTGATTTCACCGCTCGACGTGCCGGAGACGACATTCGTCGAGATCTTGCGCCACTGATAGGCTCGCTCGTTCCAGCCGAGATTGAGAATGTTCGTCGGCGGGCCGTAGTCGATGATGACGGATTCGACCGGCTGGCCGATGTAGGTTTTCATCGTGTCGGAAGCGCAACCGGCCAGGAAAATGGCGGCGGCGAGGCATGCGAGGGCGCGACGCCCATTGGCGAAGAACATGACGGATCCCGGTTTACCCGTGGCATCAGGCGCCACCCGGACGCACAAGGCCTGCGGTCGTTCATTGACTTGCCGCTGCCTCTGATCGGTCGCGAGTCCGCAGTGGTGCAGCGAGAGACCGGGTGCTAAGGCCGCAAGATTACAGGGACATTGCGTGGCTTGGCGGGGCCATCGAAGTTCGCCGCCAGGAGAGCGGTGCCATATTCGGCTCTGCGAGACGAAAATCGCTGAGACATTGAGCTAATCGACGCCTTGGATCGTGCGGCTATGGACCGTAAGCCGGTAGGCCGCTGTCAGGCGGCGCGGTCCGCTTCGTTCGGCGTGGCACTCTCTTTCGCATCCGTCGCGTAGACGAGACCGGGCAACACGATCCATTCGCCGGAGCGAAGGGCCAGCACGTCGAAACCGCCGCCAGGCAGACGCGGCGCAACGCCGACGAAACGGTAGCGTAGGCCGTCGCGATCGCTCACGGCTTCGCGGATGGGGCGGCCGGCGAGGTAACCGATGACGGCGCCTTCGAACGCGACATCTGCCAGGACGAAGTATTCCGTCGGCAAGCGTCGGTTCGCCTTGGAGGTGAGTTTGAACCCATCCCTGAATTTCATTGTCTTGCTCGTTGTGAGGCGCCTCGCGAGACCGGGGGGAGAGGCCGGTGGTGGCGGAGGCTGCGCTCTCTTCTGCTTTCGCGGCCCGGCGCTACGACGGATACCCGCCAACCAAAACCAGGCCGATTTCTGTAAAGGTGGAACGTGGCGAGGGCTCCGATGGTTCCGGGCGGCACGGCGCGTCTGAAGCCATCGAAAAGCGGCGCCATGAAGGCGAAGCCATCCATGACACTATGCGGCATTTGCTCGCGATCTCCTGTTAGCGCGAACGCAGGTAGGAAATCGTTTGGGGAGATCGGCCAGGCGAATAAGGGAAACATAAGGGCTGGTGCACCGGACGACGCTTGGGGCTGCAAGATCGCTGGCATTGCTGAGGGCGCGCCTTGGGCCAACCGCGTCAGAAAAAATTCTGTTCCCACCGTTGGATCGTTTCCCTCGGCCATATTCTCGACACCGAGATTGTTGACCTCTCCGGCAGGCTGGGGCCACCCGGCGTTCACCGAGCGCCCGCTCCCGCTTCCTATCGGGGAAGCGGGAGCGGGCGTTTTGCGCCTATTGAAAGATCATCCACTTGTCATTCGACAGACCCTCCGGGCACGTCACGAAACGAATTGTGCTGCACTTTCCAGGCTTTGAGCCCTTGGACGCCGTCAAACATCAAGCGCGCTACAAGCGATCGGCGGTGAAGACTGCCACCCTTCACGATTTCGAGGTCCAGGTGGGACCGGTGCAGATCGAAGGGCCGAGCCGCTACTTCGACGTGGACAGTCAAGGCGCCGATTGGCGAACGATGAGCCGCGTCTACGTCTTCGATCACGACGAAATCGTCAAAAGCCTGAACGGCCGGCCGACGCTGCACAGAATGGTTTCGGGGTATTTGAGTGCTGCGCGGATCGTCTGGGAAGGTGGCGCCTTGTCCTACTTCAAACATGCGTGGCGCTTCGGTCTGTTCTTCCTCTTTCCATTCCTGCTGGTGGCAATCGGCCTCGCTCTGAGCGTGCTGATCGGCACCGCGCCCTACTGGCTCGGACTTGACACATCGCATCTGATCTTAAGCGCAATCGTCGCATATGTGGTCTTCTCCCGGCTCCTTCTTCCCTGGTCGGACAGATGGCACACGCTGCACCTTTTTTCCGATTGGGAACTGGCGGTCGCTGTCGCCAGTCTGGAGAAACCCTATTTCAAGCAATGGGTTGAAGATAGCTTGGCGTCCGTACGGGCTGCTCTTGCCGAGCCCGCCGACGAATATGTCATCAGCTCCCACAGCATGGGCTCCAGCATCGCCACCCAGGTGATCGGCATTTTGGTGGAACGAGAGCCCAGCCTGTTTGCGGGAAAACGCATCACCTTCGTCACCCTAGGCGGCGCGATTCTGCAATGTGCGCTGCTTCGCTCGGCCGAGGTCTTGCGGGCACGCGTCGGCGCCATCGCCCGTATGAAGGAGATCTTCTGGTTCGACGTTCAATGCCTGACCGATGCGATCAATTTTTACAGATGCCAGGTCGTGGCACTCGCCGGCCACCATGATGCACCCCAGCCGCCGATCGTCTTCATCCGGTTAAAGCACATGCTTTCACCGGAGCGCTATCGCAGGATCAAGCGCGATTTCCTTCGGGTTCACCGGCAATATGTGCTCGATGCCGACGTCCGAGCGCCCTTCGATTTCACGCTGATGACGGCCGGACCGCGCCCGGCCGCCTCGTTCGTCAATCCGAGCTGATAGAGACATCTCAGGATTTCAGCAGGGTGATGCCGCTTTCCCTGTCAAAGAGATGCAGCCCTTCGGGTTCGACCGCGAAAGCGACGGCGTCACCTGGCTTTGGGCAGGTGCTGGCCCTGACCAGCGCGCCGATTTCCTTGCCGGCAAAGAGGAAGGTCACCAGCGCGTCGTTGCCGTGAAATTCGACGAGATCGGCGATGCCCGAGATGAGATTGGGCCCTGTCTGCGCGATCGTCAGATCGGCCGGCCGGATGCCGAGCACCAGCGACTGGCCATGGCGCAGGCCGAATTTTCCATCCGAAATCGAGAAGCTGCCACCGGCGCTGCGCAGCAACCACCCGCCTTCGGTCCTCTCGGCGGTGACGTCGATGAAGTTCATGTTCGGCGTACCGATGAAGCCGGCGACGAAAAGGGTGCGAGGCCGCTCGTAGATTTCGGCGGGCGTCCCGACCTGTTCGATCGCGCCGCCTTTCATCAGCACGATCCGGTCGGCAAGCGTCATCGCTTCCAGTTGGTCGTGCGTCACGTAGATCGTCGTGGTCTTCAGCTTCTGGTGCAGCCGCGCGATCTCGACGCGCATATGGTTGCGGAGCTTGGCATCGAGATTGGAAAGCGGCTCGTCGAAGAGGAAGACCCGCGGCGTCTTGATCATGGCACGAGCGATCGCCACCCGTTGCTGTTGACCGCCCGACAACTCGGTCGGCTTGCGCGCAAGATAGGGCTCGAGCCCCAGCGTTGCGGATACGGCGCGAATGCGCGTGTCGATCTCCGCCTTCGGCACCTTCATGCGTTTCAGCCCGAAGGCGATATTGTCGTAGATCGTCATATGCGGATAGAGCGCATAGTTCTGGAAGACCATGGCGACCCCGCGGTCGCGCGGCGGCAGGTCGTTGACCGTCCGACCGCCGATCGACACGGTGCCGCCGGAGATGTCCTCAAGGCCGGCGATCATGCGCAGCAACGTGGATTTGCCACAGCCGGAAGGCCCGAGGAACACGATGAATTCGTGATCGGCCACATCGAGGTTGAAGCCCTTGATGACGTCGACGGCACCGTATTGCTTGTCGACATTGGAGCAGACGATATGCGCCATGGCTCAATCCTTCCCGCTGTCCATGAGGATCTGCAGCTTGATATCGGTCGGCCGCGCCGAGGCGGCGCGTTCGAAGGCCTTGATGCTGTCTTCGAACCGGAATGTGTCTGTGATCAGCGGTTTCAGGTCGACCTTGCCGGAGGCGATCAGTTGCAGAGCCCGATCGAAGATGTTGGCGTAGCGAAACACCGTCTCGATGCGGACTTCCTTCGAGATCGCCCCCGGCACGTCGAATTGCACGGCTTCCACCGGCAAGCCGACCAGTACGATGGCGCCGCCCGGTCGGACCAGATCGAAGATCCCTGAGAACGCCTTCGCGCTGCCGCTCGCTTCGAAGACGACATCGGCCCCCCAGCCGCCGGTCTCGGCGGCAATCACATCGGCAAAGGAGCCCCCGGCGATGTTGACCGGCGTGATGCCAGGATATTGCGCGGCAATCGCCAGTTTCTCGGCGCTGAAATCGGAGATGAAGACGCGGCTGCAGCCACCGGCAAGGGCAGCGAGCGCCACCATGATGCCGATCGGACCGCAACCGATGACGGCGGCGACGTCGCCGGGCGCAATGCGCGCGCGGGCGGCTGCCTGCATGCCGATCGCGAAGGGTTCGACCATGGCGCCCTCGGCAAAGGAGACGTTGTCAGGGAGCTTGTAGGTGAAGGCGGCGGGGTGCACGGCGAAAGGGGCGAGTACGCCATGGACCGGCGGTGTCGCCCAGAAGCGCACCTTTGGGTCGACGTTGTAGATGCCGAGCTTGGCGGCGCGCGACGCCAGATCGGGAATGCCCGGTTCCATGCAGACCCGATCGCCGACTTCGAGCGTTTCGACATTACTGCCGACGGCGACGACGGTGCCGGCCGCCTCATGGCCGAGCACCATCGGCTCGCGCACCACATAAGGGCCGATGGCACCATGGGTGTAATAATGCACGTCGCTGCCGCAGACGCCGACCGTGTGGATGGCGATCTTGACGTCATCGGGGCCGAGCTCCAGAGGGAGATCGATCTCCCTGATCGCGAGCTTGCCTTTTTGCTCGAGGACCAATGCTTGCATGTGGGATTTCCTTGTTTTCACCGTGTCTCGGTTTTCATTGGGTCTTGCGCTTGAAGGCGCTGTTGAGCATGCCGCTTAAGACCCCGATGAAGAGCAGGGGCGGGATGGAGAGCAGCACGACGGAAGCATTGAGGATGCCCCAGGGCACGTCGCGACCGAGCTGCGTCAGTTCCGAGGCGACGATCGGCAGCGTCTTGGCGTCGGACGTCGTCAGCATCAGTGCGATCAGGAACTCGTTCCAGACGAGCACGAAGGCAAAGGCGACGGCACCGATCAGCGAGCGGAGCGCGATCGGCAGCGCGACCCGGAAGAAGACCGCATAGGGGCCATAGCCATCGACACGCGCGGCCTCCTCGACCTCCTTCGGCACGCGGGCAAAGGCCGGAACGCTCAGCCAGATGATGGTCGCGAGCGTCAGCAGCGAATAGGTGACGATCATCGACAGACGCGTGTCGTAAAGCCCGAAGTCGAGCCAGATCACCATCAGGGGAATGGCGATCGCCACCGGCGGCAGGAAGCGCAGCGACAGAACGAAGAACTGGATGTCGCGCGACCAGCGGTTCGGATAGCGCGCGATCGCATAGGCCGCCGGAAGCCCGAGGATCGCGCCGATCAGCACCGAAGTGCCCGATATCAGCAGCGAATTGACGAGACCGGCAAAGACGCTTTCGCGCCCGAGAACGTAGGCGAAATTGTCGAGTGTCGGCTCGAAGATGAAAAGCGGCGTCGGTGTGACGATGTCGACGCGGTTCTTGAAGGCGTTGAGCGTCGTCCAGAACATTGGAAACACGGCAGAGAAGGCTGCGAGGCCGAGGATCAGCCGGCCAATGACGCGGCCAAGGGTGCGGGCGGTCATCACTGAACCCTCTTCCAAATGAAGGTGAACGCGATCGTGGTAGCGATCATCATCAGAACAGCCATGCTGGAGGCATAGGAGATGCGGCCGGACTCGATGAAACCTTGCGAGAAGGCGTACATGTCGAGCGTCTCGGTCGCGATGCCGGGTCCGCCGCGAGTCATCACATAGATCAGATCGAAGGCGCGCAACGACTCGATCATCTTGACGAAGGCGAGCGAGATCAGCGGCGCCTTCAGCATCGGCAGCGCGATGAAGGCGTAGATTTCGAAGGTGCGGGCATGGTCGAGCCGCGCTGCCTCGAAAGGCTGCGGCGGCAGGGTTTCCAGGAGCTTCAGTACGATGACGGCGAAGAACAGGCCCCATTGCCACACGTCCACCAGCGCCACAGTGGCAAGCGCCGTCGCCGGATTGGAGAGCAGGTCGAGCGGCTCGCCGGTTATCGCCTTGTAGGGATAGGTGGCGATGCCGTAGAGCGGATGGAAGGCAAACTTCCAGACGAAGGCGGCGGAAACGCGCGGCAGGATCACCGGCACCAGAAACAACAGCGCCAGCAGGTTGCGCATGCGCGGCGAGACGCATTCGAACAGCAGGATGCCGAGGCCGACGGCGATGAGCAGGGTCATGCCGACTGTTACCGCCTCCCAGGTCAGCGAGACGCCAATCGCGTTGATGAAGCGCCGATCCGAGAAGAGGTCGGCGTAGTTGGCGAAGCCGACGAAGCTGCCGTCGGGACGGCTGAGCTCCCGGTTCTGGAAGGATATGTAGATCGCATAGGCCGTCGGCACGAGAGCCAGAACGGCAAGGATCCCGATCGCCGGGGTGAGGAATACCGCCGGCAGGCTGTTTTTCTGCTTCATGTGATCTGTCCTACGGCTAAGCGCGACGCGCTCCCGATGGTGCGGGGCCACCGGCGCGACTTGCGCCAGCCGGTGGCTCCCTTGGGAGGAAGCGGCTTATTGGCTGCGGGCGACCAGGTCCTTGGCAAAGCCGTCGAGTTCGTCGAGACCTTCCTTGATGTCGGTGCGCGTGCCGGTGATCAGCTCTTCGAGGATGATGCCCCAGCGGTCGCCGAGATCAGGCCATTGCGGGCTCTGCCAGAAGTTGACGGCAGTGACCTTGCCGGTGTCGGCAAGCGCCTGGCCGAGATCGGGACCATAGAGCTCGGCGAATTTTGGGGCGGTCATGATGCTGGTGCGGTTGAGTTCGCTGAACTGGTTGGCTTCGAGCCGGCGCGTCTCGTTTTCCTTGGAGGTCGCCCAGGCGATGAAGAGACCGGCGCAAGCCTTGGAGGCCTCATCCTTGTTGGCCTTGGTACCGATTGCCAGGCCATGGCCATAGCCGCCGCCCGTCAGCGGTGCCGGGGGCGGCAGGTAGCCGACCTTGCCGGCGACCTTCGAGGACTTCGGGTCGATCGCCATGCCGACGAGCGGGGTGGATTCGATCAGCATCGCCACCTGTCCCGAAGTGAAGGCGCCGACCGCCTCATCCCAGCCGCCGGTCTGGCTGCCCGGTGCCGAATACTTGAACAGTTCGAGATAGGTTTCGGTCGCCTTGACCGCCTGCTCGCCATCGAAGACGGGCGTCTTGCCGTCGAACCAGTTGCCGCCAAACCCTTTGAAGAGCGGCATCCAGCGCCAGACATTGGCGCCCGAGCCACGCTGACCGCGAAGTGCGGTGCCATAGATGCCCTGGTCGGGCTGGTTGAGCTTCTTTACGGCCGCGATATATTCGTCGAGCGTCTTCGGCGGCGCGATGCCGGCTGCTTCGAGCAGGTCCTTGCGATAGACCATGAGGTCGCCGCCGCCGGTGATTGGCGCAAACCAGACCTTGCCGTCATAGGTCGCGACCTTCTGGCGGCCGGGATCAAAATCGGCGTAGTCGTACTCTGCAGGATAGTAGTCCATCAGCGGCGCGACCCAGCCGGCGGACGCAAAGAGCGCCACATTGGCTTCGTCGATGTAATAGACGTTATATTTGCCGATGGTCGAGGCGTCGGCTTTGGTCTTGGCGCGCCGGTCATTTTCGTTGAGATAATCGATCTCGAAGGAAGCGCCGCCGGAGAGCTTCTCGAATTCGGACTTGTAGTCTTCGAGCAGCGTCAGGCCGTCACGCGGCTGGGCGAGCACCTTGATCGTGCCGGAGCATTCGGCAGCGACCGCCAGCGTCGTGAGCCCGGTGGAAAGAAGGCATGCGAAGGCGATGCTCGAAACGAGCGTCTTGGCTTTTGTCATGTGAAGGACCTCCCCAAGGTCTGCGATGCGCGCTGGAAACTCCTCAGATCCGACGCGTTTTCCCGATAGCGAACCGTTTCGCTGGTCCCGATGATAGGCGCTATGACGTGTCGAACTAGCGTGCGCGATGCGCCGATTCTATACTTTGATGCGATATTTTGGCTCGATCTATCTCTTTGCGGTGCAACAAATGCAAGGATTCATCGTTTCGCTGTCACGGAAGGGATCTAGAGGCGTGCCGGTCGGCGTTGTCCCGTGAGCCGCCGATAGGCCGATGGCGTCATCTTGTGCTGACGCAGGAAGGTGCGGTTGAAGTTCGAGATGTTGAGGTAGCCGACCTCGAAGCAGATGTCGGTGATCGGCATGTCGGTTTCGGCAAGCAGCTTGCAGGCCCGCCATATGCGCAGCTTGTTGACGTGGTCGGTAAAGGTGTTGCCGGTGTTCTTCTTGAAGAAGCGGGAAAACGCCGTCTCGCTCATCCCGGCACGCTTGGCGAGGTCGGCAAGGTGGATGTCGGTGGCGATGTTTTCGTAGATGAAGGCGAGTGCGCCGCGCAGTACGTCGAGCGACTGCGCCTCCAACTCCGGTGCGAATTCCGGCGAAGAGAGCAGCTCGAACTCGTCGGTGTTGACGAGAAGATCGAGGAGCTGGATGAACAGCGAGAAGCGTGAGAGCCCCTTGAGATCGCCCATGCGCTCGATCAGCTCGGCGCCATTTGCACGGGTCTCTCGATGAAAAACCAGACCGCGTTCAGCGCGGGAGAAGAAGGCCTCGAGTTCGGCAAACTCCGGCAGGGCATCGGTGATCGCGCGCATGCGATCCGGATGAAACTGGATGACGATGTCGCGCCCTTCGATGATCTCGTCGGGTTCGGTGGCCGTTACCCAGTCATGCGGCAGGTTGCTGCCGATGACCGTGAGATAACCCGGCCCGAACTGGCCGATGTGATCGCCGACGAAGGCGAGGCCCGAGGCCTTCCGGATGAGATGGATCTCGATCTCCGGATGGAAATTCCAGACGTTTCGCTCCCAGGGGTAGTCATCGAGACGCCAGAGAAACGTCTCGTTGACGTTGGTGACGATGTGCTCGAACGTCGGCGGATTGGCTGCGAGCGAAGCGGGCCTGGCCGGCGCGCGCCTGGTGCGTCGCGTCGTGCTCATTGCCCAGCCCCTGTTCGTGCCGTGCCGATCGCTCGTCTCCCTCGCAGAATATTTGCCTTAAGCGCGCTCCGCCCAGATCTTTGCCAGTTCAACGAGCGTCTTGACGCTCCTCTCCATGTCCTGCCGGCTGACCCACTCGAGCGGCGAGTGGAAGGCATGGCCGCCTGCAAAGAGGTTGGCCGAAGGCAGCCCCAGGAAGGAGAGCCGCGAACCATCGGTGCCACCGCGGATGCTGCCGCGTACAGGCTGCATGCCGGCGCGCCGGATTGCCTCGATCGCGTTCTCGACGATTTCCGGATGGCGGTCGAGAACAGCCTTCATGTTGCGATACTGCTCCTCGACCTCGAAGCTGTAGCTGGAGCCGGGATAGGCGCTCATCACGTCCTTGACGATTGCTTCGAGCATCGCTTCTTTTTGGGCAAGTCCGGCTTCATCGAAATCGCGTACGATGAAACCGAGCCGGGCCTTGTCCATGGAGCCTGTGACACTCGTCGGGTGCACGAACCCATCGCGGCCTTCCGTGCCTTCCGGCGACACGTCATGCGGTAGCCGGCTAATGATCGCGCCGGCGATCTTGATGGCATTCTCCATCCTGTCCTTGGCAAAGCCCGGATGAATGGCGACGCCGTGAATGACGATCTCGACGCCATCGGCGGAGAAGGTTTCATCCTCGATATGGCCGGCCGTTTCGCCATCGACCGTATAGCAGAACTCAGCGCCGAGCTTCTTCAGGTCGACCTTGTCGACGCCGCGACCGATCTCCTCATCGGTGGTGAAGAGCAGCTTGATCGTGCCGTGCTTGATATCGGGATTGTCGACGAGGATCTGCGCGGCCGTGACGATTTCGGCAAGGCCGGCCTTGTCGTCGGCACCGAGCAGCGTCGTACCATCTGTCGTGATGATGTCATTGCCGATCTGATTGTTCAGGACCGGATGGTCGCTAACGCGGATCACCTGTTGCGGGTCGCCCTTGAGCTGGATATCGCCACCCTGGTAGTTGCTGACGATCTGCGGCTTGACGTTCGTGCCGGTGAAATCGGGCGCGGTGTCCATGTGCGAGCACCAGCAGATGACCGGCACCGGCTTGTCCACATTCGAAGGGATCGTGGCGTAGACATAGCCGTTTTCGTCGAGATGGGCATCGGCAAGCCCGATTGCCAGCAGTTCCTCGACAAGCACGCGACCGAGGTTCTTCTGCTTCTCCGTGGAAGGCTGGGTCTTCGACCTGGCGTCGGACTGGGTGTCAATGACGACGTAACGAAGGAAGCGGTCGAGAACGGTATCGGTCATGGCGGGATCCAATGAAGGTGGGCGTCAGACCGCTATACCCCCAGACCGAGACGAGGGAAAGTCCGGGACCGCCCAACGTATGCGGGCGGTCGTGGCCCGATCTGCCCCATCGGGCCACGACGCAGGCATTACCGGTCAGTAGGTCTCGCCGGCCGTCGTATCGGTCTCGTCTCTGGCTCCCTTGAACGCTGCAGGCAGACGGGCGGTTGCACCGACCAGCAGACTGACGTCGCTGGCGAGCGCCTGATCAGAGGTCAGGACTCCGGCCGCCTTTCCGTGCGACTGGATCCGAAGCAAGGCCGCTTCGACCGCTTTTCGCACTTAGCGGAGACATCGAGAGAAAGGTCGGCGACCATTCCGCTTGCGTCATCGGCAATACGGGCAAAAGCACCCGTCTCGATCGCCGGCCGAGAAATGCACAAAACGGGGATGGTTCATCGGTTGGCTTCCGTCTACTTCTGATGCTTGCTCAGCGCAGCGGCGACTTCGATGATGACTTCGAAAGCGGTCTCGGCATCCTCCTCCGTCATGTCGAACTGACCCGCCTGGAAGCGGATCGCGACGCGACCGTCGACACGGGTCTGGGTCAGGTAGATGCGGCCGTCGTCGTTGATCGCGTTGACGAGCGCGATGTTGTGGGCGTCCGGATCCCCTTCATTGCGGTGGCGGAACGAAAACAGCGACAATATCGGCTGTGTCACGATCTCGAAATCCTTGTGTCCCGCAAGCCGCTCCGCCAGCTGTTCAGACCAGCGCACATGGTTACGGATCATCGTCTGCAGCCCTTCAAGGCCGTGGAAGCGCAACAGGAACCACAGTTTTAGCGCGCGGAAGCGCCGGCCGAGCGGGATCGTCCATTCGGAATAGTTGATGATGCCGTCGTAGCCGTGGGTTTTCAGGAATTCCGGCTGGATCGCCAGCGTCTTGACCAGGTCGTCCGGGCTGCGAATGAAATGCGCCGAGCAATCGAACTGGGCGCCGAGCCATTTGTGCGGGTTGAAGACGATCGAATCCGCCTTATCGACGCCGGCCCAAAGCTGTCGGAATTCCTCGCAGATCATCGCGGCACCGGCCCAGGCGGCGTCGACATGGACGTAGAGACCATGGGCGTGCGCGACCCGTACCACCTCGGCGATATCATCGCAGGCGCCCGTGCTGGTGCCACCGGTGCAGGCGATCACGCCGGCCGGCAGCAGTCCCGCCGCCTTGTCCCGAAGAATGGCAGCTTCGAGCGCCTGGCAGTCCATGGCCCGCCTTGGACCCTTGGCTGGGATGCGCACCAGGTTTTCCTCGCCAATGCCAGAGACCCAGATCGCCCGGTCTATCGAGGTATGCACCTGATCGGAGGAATAGATGCGAAGCTGCGGCTGGCTTGCCAGCCCCTTCTTGTTGCCCTGCCAGCCAAGCGCGCGCTCGCGCATCACGAGCACGGCCGAAAGTGTCGCCGAGGAGGCAGAGTCCTGGATCACGCCGGAGAAGCCTTCCGGTAGGCCGATTGCCTGGCGCAGCCAGTCGAGCACTTTTGTCTCAAGTTCGGTCGCTGCCGGTGAGGTCTGCCAGAGCATGCACTGCGCCGCCATGGCCGTCACGAGATATTCGGCAACGACGGAAACCGGCGCCGCATTCGCCGGGAAATAGGCGAAGAAACGCGGATGCTGCCAGTGGGTCATGCCCGGCAGGATGATCTTCTCGAAATCCTCGAAGATCGCCTGCATGTCCTCGCCCGTTTGCGGCGGCCGCGATGGTATCTGCGCGGCAATCGCACCGGGTGCCGTCCTTGCGCGCACCGGCCGGTCGCGCAGCGATGCACGATAGTCTGCACCCCATTTCGCGGCCTTTAGTGACCACTCACTGAAACTCTTCTGGTCCATTTGCTACCTCCCGTTCGCCCGTCTGCCCTATGCCTTCGATTCGGTCGGCATCCTCTACAATCGGATACTGCTCGGCAAGGACGTCACAGGCTGGCGCGGCCTGATCGAAACAGTGAAGGCAAAGGGGCTGAAGTTCACGCTGCTCGACGACATGCGCGAAGTGTCCACGTGACTGCGAATTTGGAGAAGGCCCTGGCTGACGGCGAGGTCGCAATAGCGCAGCGCCCCTTGCGACCAGCAGCCGCCTTCGTCAGGCGGGGCGCAGTTCGCCCCAAAGCGCGAAGCCTTCGAGCAGCGTGCCGGAGACGTTCATTCGCGGAAGGCCGAGCGACAGCGTCGCATCGTGAAAATGCGGATCGCAGTACGCGGGCTGAGCAAGCGGCCGCTTGCGTCGATCTCTCGCCGTCGGTGGCGGTAAGGGTCTTCTCGATCGCGGTCTTTCCGTTGCTGACGCTCAGATCGAAGTCCTGGCGTCCGTCCGCAAGGTTGGCGTTGCGGATGATCAGATCGAACATGGTCAGCCCCTCCATTTCAGGCTCGGTTGACCGTCGCGATGCTCTTACCGAAAGAGGAACGCAATTCCGATCCCAAGCGTCCTCAGTGATAGCATCCAAGCGCGCGTTGCGGTCAAGGGTCGCCGGCTAAAGGCCGAGGGATGGGGTCACGGCGCTATGTAGCTGCGCCAGAGAACGTAGAGGCTGACGGAAAAAATGATGCCGCGGAAGATCTGGGTCAGGACATCGCGGTGGGTCGAAAGCCGGGTGGAGACGATCGTGCCGAAAATCCCGCCCGCAATGCCGCCGGCGATGAAATAGCCGGCGATGCGCCAATCCACCAGGCCTGAGGATGCATAGTTGATCGCCGTCGTCAGGCCGAAGGTGCCGACGGCGAGAAGCGAGGTGCCGACCGCGTTTATGAGCGGCATGCCGGTCGCAAGCAGCAGTCCGGGAACGATGAGGAAGCCGCCGCCGATGCCGAAGAAGCCGGAACAGGTGCCGGTCAGCAGGGCGGTCAGGCCGGTCTTGCCATGGGTGAGCGCCGAGAGCGATTGCGGCGTGCTGGCCGCCTGGCTCTTCGCCCTTCGCATGGCGAAGCTGACGAACATCATCACGAGGCCGAAGAGAAATAGCAGTCGCTGTCCATCGACCAGCTTGCCGAGGCTGGAGCCGAGATAGGCGCCGAGCGAGCCGGCGACGGTGAAGATCAAAGCACAGCGCCACCAGAGATGGCCGCGAAGCGCATGGCTGATAAGGTTGAGGTAGGCGTTGGCGGAAACGGCGAGCGCACCGGTGCCGAGCGCCGTATGCACGTCGCGGATGCCGACGACATAGATCAGCAGCGGAGTCGCAAGGATCGAGCCGCCGCCGCCGATCAGGCCGAGCGTGAAGCCGGTGAGCGAACCGGAGCCGATCGCAAGCAACATTTGCTGGAAGGGGTCCGCCACGATGCCGCTACCCCCACACCGCACCGGGAAGGGCGTCGAGCGGTATCTTCAGGTAGCGCCGGCCGTTGTCTTCGGCGGCCGGCAGTTCGCCGCCACGAACGTTCACCTGGAGCGCATGCAGAATGAGCTTCGGCATCGGCAAGGTCCCGTCGCGCGCCTCGCGCAGGCTGATGTAGTCCGCCTCAGTCTTGCCGGTGACATGCGGGTTTGTGGCCTTCTGCTCCGCCACCGTGCTTTCCCAGCGTGCCTCGCGGCCGCCGTGGCAATAGTCGTGGCCGGTGAATAGGCGTGTCTCGTCCGGCAACGCCAGGATCGCCTGGATCGAACGCCAGAGGTCCCTCGCACTGCCGCCCGGAAAATCGGCGCGGGCCGAGCCGCTGTCGGGCATGAACAGCGTGTCATGGATGAAGGCTGCGTCGCCGATTACATAGTTGATCGATGCCAGCGTATGGCCGGGCGAATGCATGACTCGGGCCTTGAGTTCGCCGATCCGGAATGTCTCGCCGTCGACAAACAGCCGGTCCCATTGCGAGCCGTCGCAAGCAAAATCCGGCCAGTTGTAGATCTCCTTCCAGATCCGCTGCACGCCTTTGACGTGTTCGCCGATCGCCGTCGGTGCGCCGGTCCGGCTCTTCAGGTAGCGCGCTGCCGAAAAATGGTCCGCATGGGGATGGGTGTCGAGGATCCACTCGACCGTCAGGCCCTTGGCGGCGATCTGGTCGAGGATCGCGTCGGCATTCCGCGTGGCGGTCGAGCCCGACTTCTCGTCGAAATCGAGCACTGGATCGATGATCGCGCATTTACCGGTCGCCGGATCGGCGACGACATACTGTATGCTGCCGGTGCGGGAATCGTAGAAGCCGGTAACATCGGGCTTATGCATAGGCGAGGGCCTCTTCAGCCGTGGCGCACGGGAAGAAGATCGCGCGGGCGGGGTCGAAATCGTAGTCGGCTTCGAAGGCGGGTGCGTCCGCCGCGAGTTGCGTTACGCAGTCGAGGATGTACTTCACCTTTTCGTCCGACAGCAGGACGCTGAAGTTCAGGCGCGTGAAGCCGGGCTTCTCGATCTCCTCGCCGGCGAGGATCGCCTGGCGGATTTGCTCGGAATGCGCCGCATCGATCGACAGCAGCCGGTGAACGTAAGGCCCGGCACAGGCACAGCCGCCGCGCGCCTGAATGCCGAAGCGGTCGCTGAGCATGCGGGTGACGAGCTGCTGGTGGACATAGCCGCCCTTGCCGTTCCTGATGCGGAAGGAAAAGATCGGCAGGCGATCCGGCTCTTGAAGACCGAGCAGCTCCAGTTGCGGTACGGCCTTCCAGGCGGCAAACGCCCGCCTGGTCAGCGCGCGGTTGCGCCTCTCGATCTCCTCAAGCCCGATCGCATGTTTGACGATGAAGGCGAGTGCGGCGCGGATGTCGCCGACGACGTTCGGCGTTCCGGCTTCTTCGCGTGCCTCGAGGCTGGCGCTGTAGTCGTGCGTATCGGGCGAAACGAACTTGACCGTGCCGCCGCCCGGCCAGGTCGGATTGTTCGTGGCGACGCCGTCGCGGCGGACAATCAGAATGCCGGAGGCACCCGGGCCGCCGATGAACTTGTGCGGCGAGATGACGACGGCGTCGATCTCGGCACCGGCGGCTGGCGACATCGAGACCGGAATGTAAGGGCCGGCGCCGGCATAGTCCCAGATCATCTTCGCGCCGGCAGCCTTGACCATCCGGGTGATCGTGACGACATCGCTGGTGATCCCGGTGATGTTCGATCCGGCCGAGAGGGTGCAGACCGTCAGCTCAGGCGAACCGGCGTTGAGCGCTTCGGCAAGTTCAGCAAGCTCCGGCCCCCCCGCCGAGCATTCGGCCAGTTCGATGATCTCGGCACCGCTTTCGCGCCAGGGCAGGATGTTGGAGTGATGCTCGTAGGGGCCGATGATAACCCGAACATTTTTCCCGGCCGCAACAGCTTCGGTGACGCCGAACAGCTTGACCAGGCGGTTGATGCCCGAGGTCGCGCCGGACCCGGTAAAGATGACCGCGTGTTCCGCCGTCGCACCGCAGAATTCGCCGATCAGCGTGCGCGCTTCCCGGCGCATCCGGGTCATGAAGCCTCCGCAATAGGAGGCCTCCGTGTGGCTGTTGGCGTAATAGGGCAGCACCTCTTCGAGCACGAAGTCTTCGATCACACGCAAGGCGCGGCCCGAGGCGACATAGTCCGCATAGACCAGGTCCTTCATGCCGTAGGGACCGGCAATCTTCGTCTTGGCACCGACGAGACCGTCGCGGAGGTCGGCAACCACGTCCGGGCCATTCAAAGCCTGGCGGAAACGGGTAAGGGGCGTAAGTGCCTCTGAGGGCTGGCGGTGGACGGCAGGTACGATCATCTCGCTGACTCCTCGGAGCGAACATTGACAGCTATTGTAATCTCGTCCACGGTCGAAAAATTCACCTATTTTCTGCAATTTTGGCCATGGATTGTGTCAGATGATCGAATCTTCATTCAAAATCGATGGCTTCGATCTGAACATCCTTGCCGCATTGCAAAAAGATTCGTCGCTCTCTCAGCGCGACTTGGCTGAAAAGGTCGGCTTGTCACAGAATGCGTGCTGGCGGCGCCTTCAGCGTCTGCAGTCGATCGGACTGATCCGCGGCTCGCACGCAGACATAGATCTGAGTGCGCTAGGGTTGGATCTCACCGTGTTCGTGATGATCCGCACCCGTCATCACTCCAAGGAGTGGAGCGACGGTTTCCGGCAACATGTCGAGAAGCTGCCGGAGGTGATCGACTTCTATCGGATCGGGGGTGATTGGGACTATCTGATCAAGGTGGTGACCAGGGGCATGCGCGGCTACGACAGCTTTTACCAGAAGCTGATCACCAATTTCGACCTCGCAACCGTCACTGGCTTCTTCTCGATGGAAGCGATCATCAACAATCGCCCCGTGGACCTCAGCCGGTTAAAATGAGGCGCCGGCTCTCCCGGCGCCCCACACACATTACATGACGCCGAAACGTTCGAACGCCTCGACGGTGCTCATGCCGGCCTCGATCGCGAGGCGAACCTTGTTTTCGGTTTCGGCCTTTTCCAGGGCTAGCGCGATTGCCTCCCGTTCCGCCTCGCGCGGAATGACGAGCACGCCGTCGCGGTCGCCGAAGAGAATGTCGCCCGGCCGGATACGGATGCCGCCGATCTCGATCGGAATGCCGTAGTCGACGACCTTGCCACGCGGGCCCTGGTCCTGTGCATAGGATCCGTAGCAGAAGGTCGGGAAATCAAGCGCAAGAATGCAGGCGCTGTCGCGGCAATAACCGTCGCAGATCGCACCCGCTGCCTTCAGCTTCAGCGCCCGCGTCGACATCAACTCGCCCCAGACGGCATAACGCGGTGAGGAGCCGGAGCAGACATAGATCTCGTTGGGCTTCAGGCTATCGAGCGCGTGGAACATCAGGCCGAACGGCTTGGCGCTGAACGCCGAGTTTCCGCTCGCCTCGGCGGCCGCGAAGAAATCGGCCTCGAGCACCGGCATCGCCCGCCCGATGGCAACCATGTCATCACGCAATGCCCGGATCTGCGGCGGCAGGAACTGGTGCTGCAGGCCCATCGTATCGAGAATGTCGCCGACCACAGCGGTAAACAGCCGGCTGCGCATGGCGGCAAACAGTTCGGCATCGTCTTCAAAATGGTTCATTTCTTCCCTCAAGCCTTGTGCGCCATGGCGGTCGCGATGCCCTGCATGACGCCTCTGATTTCCGCGAGGCCCTTCAGTCGACCGATCAGCGAATAGCCGGGATTGATCCGCTCCTTGCCGATATCGTCGGCCAGCAGATGTCCGTGGTCTGGCCGAAGCGGGATCTGCCAGTCGGCGCTGCCATCGCGCGCACGACGTTCCTGTTCCTGCATCAGCGCGAAGATCACCGCCGGCATATCGCTCGATCCGCCGAGATGGTCCGCCTCGTAGAACGAGCCGTCCTCCTCGCGTTGGACGTTGCGCAGATGGGCGAAATGAATGCGCGGGCCGAATTCGCGCACCATGGCCGGCAGGTCGTTGTCGGCGCGGGTGCCGTAGGAGCCGGTGCAGAAAGTGATGCCGTTGGCCGGGCTGTCGACAGCGGCGAGGATGCGCCTGACATCGGCTGCCGTCGAGACGATGCGCGGCAGGCCGTAGAGCGAAAAGGCCGGATCATCGGGGTGAATGCAAAGCCGGATACCGACGTCTTCGGCGACCGGTACGATCTCCCCGAGGAAGCGCGCCAGGTTGGCATGCAGATCGTCGGCCGTCACGCCGTCATATTCGGCAAGGGCGGCCAGAAAGCTTGCCCGGTTGAACTGGCGCTCGGTTGCCGGCAGGCCGGCAATGAGATTGCGCTCGATCCGGTCGATCTTTGCCTGGTCCATCTCATCGAGCCGCTGGCGCGCGAGGAAAATCTGCCTCTCGGAGTAGCTGTCTTCGACATGTGGGCGCTTCAACACGAAGAGGTCATAGGCGGCAAAGTCGACCGCATCGAAGCGAAGCGCAAAGCCGCCATTCGCCAAGGGCTGCATCAGCTCGGTGCGCGTCCAGTCGACCACCGGCATGAAGTTGTAGCAGACGATGCTTATGCCCGCCCGCGCCAGGGCGCGAAGCGTGTCCTTGTACCAGCCGATGTAGCGAGCGCTGTCGGCGGTCGCGAGCTTGATCGAATTGTGCACCGGAATGCTCTCGACGACGCTCCAGCGCATGCCCGCGGCTTCGATCAGCGCCTTTTGCGCCAGGATCGCTTCGTCGGGCCACGGCGAGCCGTCGTAGATGTGGTGCAGCGCCGAGACGATCCCTGTCGCGCCTGCCTGCCGGATATGGCTGAGCGGCACCGGATCGTTTGGCCCATACCAGCGAAAGCACTCTTCCATCAGTCTCATGCAAATTCTCCTGCCCGTTTCCGGTCGCCTATTGTTGGACCACGCCAGTCAATAATGTCCGATTGGTCCAACAATTCAAGCCTGAATACGGGCATTTAGCATGAAAATCATGGATGCGACACGGAATTTTCGAGTTTGCGCTTGACTGCCGGCGCAATCTGGACCAACAAATAAAGCATCGCAGGGAGGATGGTGGTGAGCAGTTCGGTACGGGAAGATGCATTGTCGGGCGTAGAGGCCGTGGAGCCGGGTAGGACTTCGGCCGTCGATCGCCTCGTCGAGCAGATCCGCGACATGATCTCCGAGCGCGGTCTCGGCATCGGCGATGCGCTGCCGACCGAGCGCGACCTCGGTGAGCAGTTCCAGGCCGGACGCAATACCGTGCGCGAGGCGCTGCAGGTGCTGCGCGCCTATGGCATGGTCGAGACCCGGCCGAAGGTCGGCGCCGTCATCAGCGGCGGACACGGCGAGGCCATCCGCCGGCTTTTCGCCTTCCACAACGGAATTTCACCGGACTCTTTTCGCGACCTGCAGGGTTTCCGGCGCATCATCGAGACCGGTGTCGGCGAGCATATCATCCTGACGGCTGGGGATGACGACTTAGAGCGGCTGGACGCGATCAATGCGCGGATCCTGGAGGCCGAGACCGTCGAGGATGCGGCGCGCTGCGATTACGAGTTTCATTCGGCGATCGTCGAGCTCTCAGGCAACCGCACGACGCTGGCCGCCTACCACATGCTGCGCTCGGTGATCGAGGAGGTCATGCGGCTCGGCAAGGCAGAGCGCACGGTGCATGCGGAAACCTTCGAGGCGCACGCCGAAATCATCCGGGCGCTGAAGGCTCGTGATCGCATCGCCTACGTCTACCTGATGAGCCGCCATTTGGAGTTCGGCATCCGGTTCGTCGATGCCGCGCCAGGCGGCCAGTAACCGCGATGAGCATATGGGAGTTTTGAGCCACACCGCCTTGGCGGTGCGGGCAGCCGTTTGCCGGATCCACTCGCCCGTTGGTCCGGCGGCACGAACAGGGCACTTGGGAGGAGAACCAATATGAGCAACATGAAACGTCTGGCGCTTGCCGCGCTACTTGCCTCTGTCAGCTTTGCGCCGGGCGCGGCCTTCGCCGGCGGCAAGGCGATCGCCGGCATCGTCTTTCAGCAGGACCAGTATTTCCGCGGCATTCAGATCGGCATGGAGAAGGCAGCGGAAGCTGCCGGAGACGAGCTCCTTGCCGGCAACAGCGACAGCAAGCTGGAGAAGGAAGCCCAGCTGATCGACACCTATATCGCCCGCGGCGTGAACTCGATCGTCGTGGCGCCGCTTTCGGCCGACGCTTCGGTGCCTGCGCTGAAAAAGGCGCGCGACGCCGGCATCACGGTGGTGACCTACGGCACCTCGGCCAACGGCGACGTCGCCCAGGCCACCGTGATGAGCTCGGATCGCGATATCGGCATCGGTACCGGCAAGGCCGCGACCGATTTCCTAAAGACGCTCGGCAACGGCGAGAAGGTGAAGATCGGCACGCTGGCCTTCAAGGCGCTGCTGCCTGAGCAGTCGAATGCCCGCGTCGATGGGTTCCTGAGCGTCGTCAAAGATCAGGTGGACATCGTCGCCCAGCAGGATGCCTGGCTTGCCGAGAAGGCGCTGGCAGTTGCAAGCGACATGCTGACGGCCAATCCCGATATCCGAGTGATCTATGCCGCCAACGAAGGCGGCACGATCGGCGCCGTTCAGGCGGTGAAGAAGGCAGGCCTCGAGGGCAAGGTTTTCGTCTTCGGCACCGACGGTTCCGAGCAACTCGCCAACATGCTCCTGAATTCGGACAACGTGCTGCAGGCAACGACGGCGCAGCAGCCGCTCGAGGTTGGCAAGCAGGCGATCGAAGCCGCGCAGAACCTGCTCGACGGCAAGAAGATCGAGACGAAGGTCAACGTTCCGGTTCTGCCTCTGACCCGCGCCGACGCGGAAGGCGTCGCTGCCTACAAAGAAGGCCTCAAAGCCTTGAAGTAAGGGCCCGAAAGTGAACTGGGCGGCGGGAGCATTGTCCCATCGCTCCTTCACCGCGCACAGCAGGAAATCCGCATGAGCTATCCGCAACCAAGGTCAGCCGCGTTGCAAGGGGTGCAGGGACGGCTGGACTTTCGGGCCGTGACCAAGCGTTATGGCCCGACCGTCGCCCTTTGCGAATTCACCCACAGCTTCGCGCCCGGGAAGGTGCATGCCCTGATGGGCAAGAACGGCTCGGGCAAGTCGACGCTAGTCAAGCTTCTCGCTGGCGTCACCGAACCGACATCCGGCACGATCAGCGTTAACGGCGAGGACCGCCACTTCACCTCGCCGCATGACGCCTTCGCCGCCGGCATCGTCACCGTGCATCAGGAGCTCTCGCTGGTGCCGGAACTTTCGGTCGGCGAGAACATCTTTCTCGGCCGGCTGCCGCATCGGCGGCGCGCCGGTTTCAGCGTCGTCGACTGGACGGGCCTGCACCGGCGCGCCGGCGAACTGCTCGCCGACATGGGACTTGCGCTCGATTCCCGCCAGCCGGTCTCCGCCCTCAGCGTCGGCCAGCAGCAGGTGGTGGAGATCGTCAAGGCGATGTCCTTCAACCCGTCGATCCTGCTGCTCGACGAGCCGACCTCGGCGCTCGCCACCCGCGAGGTCAAGCAGCTCTTTGCGCTGATCGAACGCTTGCGCGCCCGCCGCGTGACGATGATCTACATCACCCACCGCATGAGCGAACTCTTCGAGATCGCTGACACCTGTACGGTGATCCGCGACGGCCACTATATCGGCTCGGTCGCGATGAAAGAGACGACGCCTTCGGCGATCGTCGGAATGATGTTCGGCGATGCGGCGCGTGCCACGCGTCCGCCGCGGCGCGAGCTCGATCGCACCAAGCCGGTGCTCGAAGTGCGCGAACTCAGCCGGTCAGGGCATTTCCACGACGTCTCCTTCGACCTCTATCCCGGCGAAATCCTCGGCATCGCCGGCCTGCTTGGCGCCGGGCGCACGGAACTGATGCGGGCGATTTTCGGCGCAGACCGGATCGACGGCGGTTCCGTCAGGCTCGATGGCCGCATCATGACCGGCGCAAGCCCGCGCGATATGCGCAAGGCGGGGCTTGGCTACACGCCGGAAAACCGCAAGGAGGTCGGGCTCGTGCAGTCGCGCTCGACCGCCGACAACCTCTGCATGGCGAGCCTCGGCCCGATCTCCAACAGGGGCTTCATCTCGCGTCGGCGCGAACAACCGCATGTGCGCCGCCAGATCGCCGATCTGCATATCAAGTGCGGCGACCCGGAACTGCCGGTGTCGTCGCTTTCCGGCGGCAACCAGCAGAAGGTGGTGATCGGCAAATGGCTGAACCGGCAGCCCTCGGTGATGTTCTTCGATGAACCGAGCCGCGGCGTCGACGTTCAGGCCAAGCGCCAGATCTTCGACATCATCTGGCAGAAGGCGGCCGACGGCCTTTCCAGCATCTTCGTATCGACGGAACTCGAGGAGGTCCTCGAAGTCGCCGATCGCATCCTGGTGATGCACCACGGCGCCGTTGTCGCCGAAGTGGATCCGACGAGAACCGATCTTACCGAACTCTACGGCCTGTGCATGGAAGGGGCCAAGCGATGACACTTGTGAGCCAAACGACCGAGGCCGGCGGACAGAAAACGCCGCTCAAGTTCCTCAAGACCTATCCGATGGAGATCATTCTCGCGGCGCTGATGATCTTCCTGATCCTGGTCGCGCCCGGCTTTGCCTCGACCAGCAACGTCTTGAACGTGCTGCGCACGGTCTCGATGCTCGGCATCATCGCCTTCGGCATGACGGCGGTCATCATCAGCGGCGAGATCGACCTTTCGGTCGGGGCGGGCGCAGCACTTGCCGGCTGCATCGTTGCCTGGTTTGCCGACCGCTTCACCGATGCGCTCGGCGATTGGGGCGCGGTCACGGTCGGTTTTGCCGTGGCGCTGCTGCTCGGTTTCATGCTCGGCTATCTCACTGGCCGTTTCCGGCAATGGTTCAACGTGCCGACCTTCATCACCACGCTTGCGCTTTTTGCGGCGCTCCGCGGGGTCGCCAATCTCATCACCGGCGGCTTCCCGATGTCGTCCTTCCCGCTCGGCTTCGATTTCCTCGGCGGCGGCTACCTCTTCGGCATTCCGTTCCCGGTCTATATCTTTGCGCTCACCTTTGCCGGCATGCATTTCCTGATGAAGTATACGAGCTTCGGCCGCGAGGTTTATGCCGTCGGCGGCAACATGGAGGCAGCCCGCCTCTCCGGCATCGACATCTGGAAGGTAAAGGCGCTGACACTGGGGCTCACTGGCGCGCTCACCGCCGTCTCCGGCACGCTGATTGCCTCGCAGATCGGCGCCGGAACCGGGACGACGGCAACGGGCATGGAGCTCGACGTCATCGCGGCCGTGATCATCGGCGGCACCTCGCTCTTTGGTGGCAAGGGCCGTATTTGGGGCACGCTGATCGGGGTCCTGTTCCTCGGTTGCATTTCCAACGGCATGACGCTGATGAATGTCAGCGAATATTGGCAATACGTCGTGCGCGGCGGGATCATTCTCGGCGCCGTGCTCCTGAACCAGGTTCTGGAACGGGTGCGCTGAGACCGGCGCGGGATGCTCGCATCCCGCGGCCCTCATGAAAATCGATCACGCTGATGATCTTGGGTCGCCCGCGATCCAAATCATCGCGATCCATCGCGGAGACAATCATGACTGAATTCAAAGGAAAAATCGCACTCGTCACCGGCACGTCCGGTATCGGCCTCGCCTCGGCGATCCGCCTTGCCTCGTCAGGTGCCATCGTGCTCGCGTGTGGCAATGACCTTGCCACCAACGAGAGGTTCGACAAGATCGCCAGCGAGCGCAATCTGCCGATGTCGACGCGGCTGACGGATGTCTCGGTCGAGGCGGAGGTGGAGGCGGCCGTCCGTGAGGCAGTGCTGCGCCACGGCGGCCTTGATATCATCGTCAATGCCGCGGCCGTCCATCCCTATGGCACGGTAGTCGATACCAGCGCCGAGAGCTTTGCGCGCTGCCTCTCGGTCAATGTCGGTTCGATCTATCTGACCGGCCGCTTCGGCATTCCCGAAATGGTCAAGCGTGGCGGCGGCGCGATCGTCAACATTTCTTCGGTGCAGGGGCACGCCTGCCAGCAAAACGTTGCCGCCTATGTCGCCTCCAAGGGGGCGATCCACGCGCTGACGCGCGCCATGGCGCTCGATCACGCCGCGGCCAAGGTCCGGGTGAACTCGGTCAGCCCCGGGTCGGTGCGCACGCCTTTGCTTTCGCTTGCGGCCCGCACCTATGGCGGCGAGGGCGTCAGCGAGGCGGAAGCCTTTGCTCGCTTCGGTGCCGCGCACCCGATCGGCCGCATTGGCGAACCAGAGGAGGTGGCCGAACTGGTCGCCTACCTCGCCTCCGAGCGCGCCGCCTTCGTCACCGGCTCGGATTTCCGCATTGACGGCGGCCTCACCGCTGGCATCGGCGTCAAGTAATCACACGAGGAATCGACAAATGAAGATCGGCCTTGGGCTCTACCGGGAGCAACTCACTCCGGATAACTTTCAGTTTGCCTTGCAGGCAGGCGCGACCCATGTCGTCGCGCACCTGACCAACTATTTCGCGGGCAAGGATCCGAAGATCGACAGCGGTGATCAGGGCGGCTGGGGCGATTGCTCCAGCGATCGGCTCTGGACTTACGATGAGTTGTCGGCGCTGGTGAAGGACGTGCGCGCCGGCGGCCTGGAGGTGGCGGCGATCGAGAACTTTTCGCCGCGCTTCTGGCATGATGTGCTCCTGGACGGGCCTGAGCGCGCGCAGCAGATCGAGGGGCTGAAGCAGCTCATCCGCGACGCCGGCCGCGCCGGCATTCCCTGCATCGGCTACAATTTCTCGCTCGCCGGCGTCTATGGCTGGACCCGTGGCCCCTATGCCCGCGGTGGCGCCGAATCCGTCGGCTTTGGCGTCGAAAACAGCATCGCGCCGAGCCCGGATGCGCCGATCCCGGACGGCATGGTGTGGAACATGCGGTACCGCCGCGGCATCCCCGGTGTCGCCCCGGTTTCCGTCAGCTCGGCGGAGCTTTGGGACCGCCTCAGCCACTTCCTGAAGGCGGTTGTACCGGTCGCCGAAGAGGCGGGCGTCGTACTTGGCGCTCACCCTGACGATCCGCCGGCGGAGGAACTGCGCGGCACGGCGCGGCTCGTCAACCGACCGGAGAAATACGATCGGCTGATGGCGATCGTCGACTCGCCCTCGAACGGCCTGGAACTCTGCCTCGGCTCGCTGCAGGAGATGCCGGGCGGCGATATCTACGACCATGTCCGCCGCTTTGCCCGCTCCGGCCGCATCGGCTACATCCATTTCCGCAACGTGCGCGGAAAGATGCCGCGCTATGTCGAGACCTTCGTCGATGAGGGCGATATCGACATGGCCGAGATCATCCGCATCCTGCGCGACGAGAACTACCGGGGCGTGATGATCCCCGACCACACGCCGGCCATGACCTGCGGTGCCTCCTGGCATGCGGGCAAGGCTTTTGCGCTCGGCTACATGAAGGCGCTGGTGCAGAACGCCGAAGCGCTCGGGCCATCGCGCTCGATCCCTGCAAGCATGGCGGCGGAATAGGAGGCAGCGATGGCACCCGAGCTTATCTGTGTCGCGCCCGTCGGCGACCGCTGCGGTGAGGGCGCCGTCTGGTCCGCGGACGAGGCGGCTGTCTACTGGACGGACATCAACCGGTTCCTCGTGCATCGCTACGACGAGGCAACTCAAGCGGTCAGAACCTGGTTGTTCGACGAACCGGTGGTGGCGATCTCGCTGACAAATGAAGCCGGCCGCCTGCTCGTTGCTCTCGGTTCGAAACTCCTCTGGTGGTGGCCGGAGACCGATCGGCGCGAAGATCACGGCTTCCGCCTACCCGGCGCGCCGCGGGTACGGCTCAATGATGGCCGCACCGATCCCGCCGGAAACTTCTGGGTCGGTTCGATGAAGAACAATGTCCTGCCCGATGGCGAGCTCGGCGAAGCGGGCCCGGGCGAGGGCATTCTCTTTCGCATCGCGCCTGACGGGACTGTCACCGAATGGCGCCAGGGGCTCGGCATCTCCAACACGCTCTGCTGGAGCCCGGACCAGCGCACCTTCTACTTCGCCGACACGCTGGCAAACGAGATCTATGCCTTCGACTATGACGCGGCCGAGGGGGCGATTTCAGGCGAACGGCATTTCTTCACCGGATTCGATCGCGGCTCGCCCGATGGCTCGACGATCGACAGCGAAGGCTTTCTCTGGAACTGCCGTTTCGGCGGAAGCTGCATTGCCCGGATCGCACCCGATGGCCGTCTTGCCGAAGTAATCGACGTGCCGGTGACCAACATCACCACCTGCACCTTCGGTGGTGCCGATCTGAAGACGCTCTATATCACCACCGCCAGCATTCTTTCCGGCCCCGGTGAACGCCTCGCCGGCAGCCTTTATGCCATGCGCGTCGAAGTTCCCGGCCTTCCGGAAAACCGGTTTGGAGTGGCAACCAGGTGAGTGCGGTGACGACACGACGCGCGCTTGCCTGGGCGCATGGCTGCCTTTCGGTGCAGTCGCTCGGCGGCATGCTCGGCCCCGTGCTGTTTTTGCTGCCGGACGGGCGGCACGTCAGTCCCTTGCATGTGGCACCTTGGGGTAGTGATCCCGAGCGCGACACGCTGCCCGAAATCCTGCAAGAATTGCGCGGCGAATGGCCCTGCGTCCCCTTCGGCAGCGACGCCGACCGGGCGCTTCCCGCAGGCTGGTCTGCGACAGGAGAAAGTTTCGATGGCGCCGGCGTGCCCCATGGCCATAGCGCCAATGCTCATTGGGATTGGAGCGCTTGCGACGACCGTCAGATCACCATGGAATGCCGGTATCCGGAGGACCATCCGATCGGCCTTTTGCGGCGGAGGATTATGCCGGATCCAAGCGCGGCCGCCATCGACATCACCCTGGAAATCGAGGCGCGGCGGCCATGCCGGCTGCCGATCGGCCTGCATCCGACGTTCCGGCTGCCGAGCCGCCCGGGTTCGGTCACTATCGAACCCGGTGCCTATGATCGCGTCTTGAGTTTTCCCGGCGACGTCGAACCGGGCGCGGCCTTGTTCTCGCTCGATCGGCAATGGCCATCGCTTGGCAAAGTCGAGACCCGTAGCGGTGCGACAATCGACGCCTCGCAGGTGCCGCTCACCGAAGAAACCGAGGATCTGCTGCAGCTCTGCGGTGTCGACGGCAGCCTGGCGCTCCACTATCGCGACGAGGGGTTTCGCGCGCGGCTCACCTGGCAGAAGGATCACTTTCCGAGCCTGCTACTCTGGTTCAGCAATCGCGGCCGCAAGGCCTATCCCTGGAACGGGCGGCACGTGGCGCTCGGCCTCGAGCCCATCGCCTCTGCTTTCGATCTCGGACCGGCGGTCTGCACGGCGGCTAACCCGCTGGCATTATCGGGCGTTGCCACGGCGATTGCGTTCGAGCCGGGTCAGATCTTCATCACCCACTACCGACTTTCCGTCGAAGTCGCTCCTATCAGCAATCCTGCCGGGCACGCGGCCACAACAAGCCTAGCTGCAGTTCGGCAAGTTTAGTCGCATCACTGCTGGCCGACTAATGCCTAGCTGGTCAGCATTTTTCATTGGGGCAAGTCATGTCTAGTCTTGCATGCATTCTCGGGGCCGGAAATGTGGATCCCGCCATTCTTGAATTCCTTCACAGGTCCGGGCAGGTCCAGGATAAGCAGGCGTGGGCGATTGAGCCGCTGACCGGCGGCGTCGCATCGGACATTTGGAAGGTCACGACGAATGAAACGAGTTTCGTCGTCAAGAAGGCGCTGGCGAGCCTGCGCGTAGCCCAGGACTGGAAAGCGCCGGTGACGCGAAACGCCAGCGAGGTCGAATGGATGCTCGAGGCCGCAAAGGTCGCTCCGAATGCCGTTCCGCGCATTCTTGCACATGATCCGTCGCTCGGTGCATTCGCCATGACCTACTTCAATCCTTCCGAAAATCCCGTCTGGAAGGAGGAACTGCGTAATGGGCGCGTCGATGTGACGTTCGCGCGTCGTCTGGGGGGCGTTGTTGCGGCGATCCATGCGGCGACCGCGCACTCGCAAGATATCGGCCGCCGGTTCGCCAATGACGAGGTCTTTCACTCGATCCGCCTTGAGCCCTATCTTGAAGCGACGGCGCAGGTGCATCCTGATCTTGCTGCACCGCTTCTTGCACTGTCGCGGGACGTGATGAACACGAAGACCGCACTTGTTCACGGGGACGTCAGCCCAAAGAACATTCTGATTGGCCAGGATGGTCCGATCATCCTCGATGCAGAATGTGCTTGGTATGGCGATCCATGCTTCGATCTTGCCTTCTGTCTCAATCACCTGCTGCTGAAGTGTATCTGGCGACGGCAGGATGCGGCGGAGCTTCTGCACAGTTTCGAGGCTCTCGTGAAATCATATCTCACGGGAGTGACCTGGGAGCCGGCAATTGCGCTTGAGGCCCGGGCTGCGAGGCTCTTGCCGGCTCTTCTTCTGGCGCGCGTCGACGGAAAGTCGCCGGTCGAATACATCACAACAAGCACAGACAAGGACTTCGTCCGCCAATTTGCCCGTAACCTGATCCAGTCACCCCCAGCCACCCTGGCCGATGTAACGCGAGCCTGGGCCGAGGAACTCTGCAAATGAACGACACGCAAATCGCCGGGATCAAGGGCCGGCGCGTTTGGGACTCGCGGGGAAACCCGACCGTCGAGGCCGAAATTACGCTTGCCAGCGGAGCGCAAGGCCGCGCGATCGCACCGGCCGGCGCTTCGAGAGGAACCCGCGAAGCAACTGACTTGCGTGATGGCGGCAGCAGCTTGTGCGGGAAGGGCGTTGCAAAGGCCGTGGCAAATATCGACGGGCCGATTGCGAGGGCGCTGATCGGAAGGGACGTCTTCGATCAATCGGGAGCAGACGCTGCCCTCTGCGCGCTCGACCCGTCGCCGTCAAAGGCGGTTCTCGGCGGCAACGCCACAGTCGCCGTGTCACTTGCGGTATTGCACGCCGCTGCTGCGGCCGCCCGTGAGCCGTTATGGCGCCGTGTTGCCAGCGCATATGGCCGGCAGCCGTCCATCCCTCTGCCCGAGATCCAGATATTCGGTGGAGGGGCTCACGCAGGCAGGCGCGTGGACGTGCAGGACTTCATGATCATGGTTCCGGGCGCCTCGAGTTTCGAAGAGGTCATGGAGATCACCAATGCCGTTTACTTCGCCGCCGGCGATCTTATGGCGAGCAGAGGCCGGCTTGCGGGGGTGGCGGACGAGGGCGGATGGTGGCCCGCTTTCGATAGCAACGAAGAGGCGCTCGAGACGTTATGCGACGCTATCGTGAAAGCGGGCGAGACACCGGGCGACCGGGTCGTCATCTCGCTTGACGTTGCTGCCTCGGAGTTCGGACGAGGTGGCCGCTACAAATTGGCGCTGGAAAATCGCGAACTGGATTCGGGCGAGATGATCGACCAGCTGGGCCGATGGCTCGATACCTACCCGATCGCGTCGATCGAAGACCCTCTGGCCGAGGACGATATCGAAGGCATGGCCGCATTTACGACCCGTTTCGGGGGGCGTGTCCAAATAATCGGCGACGACTATCTCGTGACAAACGCGGCTCTCGTCCGCGATGCAGCCAGCAATGGCGCCTGTAATGCCGTACTGATCAAGGTCAATCAGGTAGGAACAGTCACGGAAGCCGTGGAAACCTATCTCACCGCCGAAAGGGCCGGTTGGCGATCGGTCGTGTCGGCACGCTCGGGAGAAACGGAGGACATATCCATCAGTCATCTCGCCATAGGGCTCGGCGCCGGCCAGCTGAAGGTTGGTTCATTCACGCGCTCGGAGCGGATGGCCAAGTGGAATGAGTGCATTCGAATCCAGGAGCAGCTCGGTGCCAGCGCGTTCGTGGCCGGCGCTCCGCTGCACAACACCTGGTGGTCTAAAAAGAACAATAGGACAACAGTATGAAATTGGTCCGGATAGGCGACATCGGTCGCGAAAAACCGTGCATGCTCGACGAGAACGGCAAAGCATGGGACGTATCCTCGTTGATCGGGGACGTCACGCCCGAAACGATTGGAACTGTAAGCGCGCAGCTGGCAGACGCCGATTTCGACGCACTTCCCGAGGTTGCGGTCTTGTCGACGCGTATCGGCGCCCCCATCAAGCAACCGCGCAACATTTGGTGCATCGGCCTCAACTATTCGGACCATGCTGCTGAAGCCGGGCTGCCGGTGCCTGCTGAACCAATCCTCTTCAACAAGGCGGCCGGCACCTATTGCGGTCCGAACGATCCAATCCTCTATTCGAGGACGATGGCCAAGCTCGACTGGGAGGTCGAGCTCGGCATCGTCATCGGCAAGCGGGCGTTGAATGTTTCGCGTAGCGAGGCGATGGACCATGTCTTCGGCTACACGGTTGTCAACGATGTCTCGGAACGCGCCTGGCAGATGGAGCGCGGCGGCCAATGGGTGAAGGGCAAGAGCTTCCCAAACTTCTGCCCGACGGGTCCGTGGCTCGTCACCCGTGACGAGGTGCCGGATCCGCAGGCGCTTTCGATGTGGCTCGACGTCAACGGCGAACGCATGCAGGCGGGCACGACCGCGCGCATGATCTTCGATGTCGCGACCATCGTCTCCTACATGAGCGAGTTCTGCGTGCTTGAGCCCGGCGATCTCATCTGCACCGGCACACCGCCAGGCGTCGGCATGGGCAAGAAGCCGCCGCGCTATCTGAAACCCGGCGACGTGGTGGAACTCGGCATCGACCGGCTCGGCCGCCAGCGCCAGATCGTTCAGTCACTCTAGGCTTACAAAAGGGGTCTCGCCATGAATGGAAAGACGGAACGTTTGGCCGGACGCGTGGCCGTGGTCACGGCGGCCGGCCAGGGCATCGGCCGTGCCGTCGCCGAGCGGCTGATATCGGAGGGCGCCGAGGTTCACGCCAGCGACATCAATGCCGACCTGCTCGCCACCCTTGACGGCGCCGCGACGACGCGGCTCGATGCGACCGATCACGCGGCGGTCGCCGCCTATTTCGAGGCCTTCGCACGGATCGATATCCTGGTGCATGCCGTCGGTTACGTGCATCAGGGCACGATCGAGGAATGCTCGGCTGCCGACTGGCGCCGCTCGGTAAACATCACCCTCGACAGCGCCTATAACGTCATCGCCGGCGCGGTCCCGAAGATGAAGGCTGATGGCGGCAGCATCATCACCATCGGATCGGTCGCCTCCTCGATCAAGGGCTTTCCGCGGCGCGCCGCTTACGGCGCCGCCAAGGGCGGCGTCATCGGGCTGACCAAGGCAGTCGCCGCCGACTACGTGTCCCTGGGCATTCGCTGTAACTCGGTCTGCCCCGGAACGGTCGCATCGCCCTCGCTGGAGGAACGCATCGGCGAACTTGGCGAGAAACTCGGAAGCCGGGACGAGGCTTACCGGTCCTTCATCAGCCGACAGCCGGCCGGGCGTTTCGGCACGGTGGAGGAGGTCGCTGCCGTCTGCGCCTTTCTCGCCTCCGACGAGGCTGCCTTCATCACCGGCCAGGCGATCAACATCGACGGCGGCATCACGATCTGACGCGATACTGTCGCTCAATGCGTCAAACGCAAGACACCTCCGGATGCGCTCCGGAGGTGTCTGTTTGTCGGGTGGCGCGTCGGGCCGACGCCACGCCCTGCGGCATCGTCCGCTGATCAGGCCGACAGCGCCTTGAACTCGGAAAGGATGGCGTCGCCCATCTCTGTCGTGCCGACCTTCTTCGCACCTTCGGCCATGATGTCGCCGGTGCGGATGCCCTGGTCGAGCACGTTGGCGATCGCCTTCTCCAGATTGTCGGCGTCCTTCACCAGGTTGAAGGAGTAGCGCAGGCACATGGCGAAGGAGGCGATCATCGCGATCGGGTTGGCAATGCCCTTGCCGGCGATGTCCGGGGCCGAACCATGCACCGGCTCGTAGAGCGCCTTGCGCTTGCCGCTGACCGCATCCGGGGCGCCGAGCGAGGCCGACGGCAGCATGCCGAGCGAGCCGGTCAGCATCGCCGCCACGTCCGACAGCATGTCGCCGAACAGATTGTCGGTGACGATGACGTCGAACTGCTTCGGCTGGCGCACCAGCTGCATGCCGCCGGCATCCGCCAGCATGTGCTCGAGCTGGACGTCGGCGTATTTCGCCTTGTGCGTCTCGGTCACCACCTGGTTCCACAGCACACCCGACTTCATGACGTTGCGCTTCTCCATCGAGCAGACGCGGTTCTGCCGCGTGCGGGCAAGCTCGAAGGCGACGCCGGCGATGCGCTCGATCTCGTAGGTGTCGTAGACCTGGGTGTCGATGCCGCGCTTCTGGCCGTTGCCGAGATCGATGATCTCCTTCGGCTCGCCGAAATAGACGCCGCCGGTCAGCTCGCGCACGATCAGGATGTCGAGGCCTTCGACGAGCTCGGGCTTCAGCGACGAGGCGCTGGCGAGCGCCGGATAGCAGATCGCCGGCCGCAGGTTGGCGAAGAGCTCGAGGTCCTTGCGCAGGCGCAGCAGACCGGCTTCCGGGCGGACCTCATAGGGCACCGCATCCCACTTCGGGCCGCCGACGGCGCCGAACAGCACCGCATCGGCGGCCAGCGCCTTTGCCATGTCCGCCTCCGAGATCGCCTGGCCGTGGGCGTCATAGGCCGAACCGCCGACCAGGCCCTCGTCCGTCACGAAGCCGGCGCCAAGCTCGGCATTCATGTAGGCGATGATCTTGCGGACTTCCGCCATGGCTTCCGGGCCGATGCCGTCGCCGGGAAGGATGAAAAGTTTGCGAGCCATTTCGGCACTCCTGTCGTTTTCGTCTGATTGTGAGCGGCGTTGCCGCAGGGGTTGGTTGAAAGCTGCGCCTGGTTACGAGGTGGCGGCGCCATGCTCGACGCCCGGCAGCGGTCGAGCGCCCTCGATTTGCGCGATGCGCTCCCTGAGGGTGTTGGCTACGGCGTGCGAAGCCGAGGACATGGCGATTTCGAGGTTCGCCTTGCCTCCATCCACCTCTATGGCAAGCTTGGAAACGCTGACGCCGAGCCGGCGAACGATGTCGAGCAGGCGGGAGACGATGTTTTCCAGGTCGCCGCTCTCGATGGTGTAGCGCATCGTGTGGCTCATCATGCGACCTTCGGCCAAGGCCGCTGCTCAGGGCGCATGGTTTCAAAGGCGCGTGCGAGACGCAGCACACCGATGTCGTCGAAGGACTGACCGATGATCTGCAGACCGATCGGCAGGCCGCCCGAAGTATAGCCGCAATTGATCGAAATCGCCGGTTGCCCGCCCATGTTGGCGGCGACGGTGAAGGCGATATGCTCGAACGGTTTTTGCGGGTCGTTGATCGGCGAGGCCCATTCGGCCGGATAGGACGCCGTCGGTGCGGTCGGCGACAGGATGAAATCGAAGCCGTTAAGGGCTGCGTGCAGCGCATTGCGCATGGCCTCGATCTGGGCGAAGCCGGTATAGACCTCGCGACCGGAGAAATTCTCGGCCGTTTTGATCCAGTCGAAGATGTAGGGCAGGATCTGCGCCTGTTTTTCCGGCGAAAGGCGCGACACGTCCTCCCAGCCGCGCGCCCGCCAGAAGCGGTCGAGGCCGTCGATCATCTCGCGGGTGAGGAACGGGCCGACCGGTTCGATGATCGCACCGGCATCGGCGAAAAGCTTCGCCGCCTGGCTGATCGCCTGTTCCGTTTCCTCGGTAACAGACTGGCCAAAGCCGGCGTCGAGCCAGAGACCGATCTTCAGGCCCCTCACGTCGCAATCGAGGTCGAGCCACGGGAGTTCCGCATAGGGCAGAGCCATCGTGTCGCGGGCATCGGGTTTTGAGAGCACGGACATGTAGAGCGCGGTGTCGGCGACCGTCCGGGTCATCGGCCCCGCGACGCGGCCGATGAAGGGTGGATTGATCGGGATCCGCCCCGCCGAAGGTTTCAGGCCGACGATGCCGCACCAGCCGGCCGGCAGGCGGACCGAGCCGCCGATATCAGTGCCGATATGTAGGGGACCATAGCCCGCGGCGGCTGCCGCTGCGGCGCCAGCGCTGGAGCCACCGGGATTGGCCGAAAGATTCCACGGGTTGCGGGCAAGTTTGTGGAAGCTGGAAAGGCCGGAGGAAAGCATGCCGTAGTCGGGCATGGTGGTCTTGGCGAGCAGAATGCCGCCCGCCTCTCGGGTGCGTGCGGCCGGCGGCGCGTCAGCGGCGGCCGGTGTGAGCGTCACGGCGGCGCAGCCGAGCGGGACCGCTGTCCCCTTGGTTGCGATGTTCTCCTTGATCGTCACGGGCACGCCATCGATCGCGCCCAGAGGAGCGCCTTTCGCCCAGCGTTCTTCCGAGGCCTTTGCGGCCTTGCGCGCTTCGGCCGGGTCATAGGCCCAAAGCGCGTTCAGTTTAGGTTCCGAGGCGTCGATGCGGGCGATGACGGCTTCGGTGACATCGACAGGGGAGAGCTTTTTCGAGCGGTAGGCCTCGACAAGATCGACGGCGGAGAAATCGGCAAGTTCGGACATGGGATCAATTCCTAGGCGAAATGGCAGCGGGCGGACCAGGCCGGCGATACCGGCTTGGCCTCAGGCGTTCGGGTCCGGCAGATCTCCTGCCTCATCGGACAGACGGCGGCATAGGCGCAGCCGGCTGCGGTCGTTGCGGTATGGACGGGCGTTTGCGGCGGTGCATCAGAGCGAATCCGCTTGCGACGGCCGGAAAACGGTTTCGGCACGGCGGCGACCAGCGCCTGGGTGTAAGGATGGCGCGGATTGTCGAAGACCTCAGCCGTCGGTCCCTCCTCGACGATCCGGCCGAGATGCATGACCGCGACCCGATCGGTGATGGCGCGCACCACGCCGAGATCGTGGCTGATGAAGAGATAGGAGAGGCCGAGCTTCTCCTGCAGGTCCATCATCAGGTTCAGGACCTGCGCCTGGATCGAGACGTCGAGCGCCGAAACGGGCTCGTCGGCGACGATCAGCGCCGGCCGGGTAATGAGCGCGCGGGCTATGGCGATGCGCTGGCGCTGGCCGCCGGAAAACTCGTGCGGGAACTTGTCGGCGGATGCAAGCGGCAGGCCGACAGCTTCCAGCACCTCGGCGATGCGCTTGTTGCGCTCCGCCGTGCTGGTGCCGCGTTCCAACGAAACGATCGGCTCGGAGATGATCGTGCGGACCGTATGGCGCGGATCAAGCGAACCGTACGGATCCTGGAAAATCGCCTGAAAGCCCTTGCGCGCTTCGCGCAGTCCGGCGCGGTCGAGCGCATAGATGTCCTTGCCGGCAATATTCACCTCACCCGATTGCGGCCGCTCCAGTCCCATAACCGCGCGTGCCAGCGTCGATTTGCCGGAGCCGCTTTCGCCGACGATGCCGAGGCTCCGGCCGGCTTGGAGTTCGATGCTCACGCTATGCAGCACCCGCAGGCGGCTTTGTTTCGAGAAGATCGAAGGGCGCGGCAGATCGTATTCACGCACGAGATCAGTGGTTTTGAGAATAACCTCGCTCACGGTGCCACCATCCTTTCGCGCGGATGAAAGCAGGCGGCGCGATGCTCGACATTTTCATCGGTGTTGATCAGATCCAGTGCCGGGATCGCCCGCCGGCAATCCGGCTGAACGTAAGCGCAGCGCTCGGCAAAGGAACAGTGAGGCGGCCGACCGAAAGGATCGGGAACGATGCCGGGGATAGCGTTCAGTCGCGGACGTCCTTCGCCCGCTTGGCGTGGCGCAAGGGCCGCGCCATGTGGTGAGGCGGCAAAGAGGCCGCGGGCATAGGGATGTGCCATGCGGGCGAAGACATCGTCGGTCCGCCCGGTTTCGATGATGCGCCCGGCATACATGACCGCGATGCGGTCGGTCATCTCGGAGACGACGCCGAGATCGTGGGTGATCAGCATCAGCGCGGTGCCGGTGTCTTCAACCAGTTCGTCCAGCAGGTCGAGGATCTGCGCCTGCACGGTGACGTCGAGCGCGGTCGTCGGCTCGTCGGCAATCAAGAGGTCCGGTTCGCAGGCGATCGCCATGGCGATCATCACGCGCTGCCGCTGGCCACCGGAGAGCTGATGCGGGTAGAGGTCCAGATCGAAGCGCGGCGCCGGCAGGCCGACCCGGTCGAGAAGCGCACGGGCCCGCTTTTCAGCATCGGCCCTGGTTTCGCCGAGGTGAAGCCGCCGTCCCTCGGCAATCTGCGCGCCGATCGATTTCACCGGGTTGAGCGCTGTCATCGGCTCCTGGAAGATCATCGCCATGCGCCGGCCGCGATAGTCGCAATAGTCGGCTTCCGACAGGCCGGCGAGATTGCGGCCGTCGAAAGAAAGTTCGCCCCGCACTCGCATGCGCTGCGGCAGCAGACCCATCACGGCGAGTGCGGTCATAGACTTGCCGCTGCCCGATTCGCCGACGATGCCGAGGCGCTCGCCACGTTTGAGCTCAAGATCGATGTCGCAGACGATATCGACCTGGCTCGTGCCCGCCGTGAGTTCGACCGACATGCCGGTCATTCTAAGCAAGGGTTTCGTCATCGTTGCCGCCTCACGCGCGGGTCGAGAATGTCGCGCAGGCCATCGCCTAACAGGTTGAGGCCGAGCACGGCAAAGGTGATCGCCAGCCCCGGGAAGATCGCGAGCCAGGGCGCCTGGTAGATGAAGGTCTGGGCGTCGTTCAGCATCTTGCCCCAGCTCGGCATCGGCGGCTGCGTGCCGAGCCCAACATAGGAGAGACCGGCCTCGGCGACGATCGCCAAGGCGAACTGGATCGTCACCTGGACGAGCAGCACGTGGTTGATGTTGGGCAGGATGTGCAAAAGGGTGATCGCCACGTCGCCGCGGCCGGCGCAGCGCGCCGCCTGCACATATTCGCGCTTCCAGAGCCCCATCGAGGCGCCACGGGTGACGCGGGCAAAGACCGGGATATTGAAGATGCCGATCGCGATCATCGCATTCGTTGCACCGGGGCCGAAGATGGCGGTGATGATGACGGCGGTCAGAAGCGCCGGAAAGGCGAAGGCAAGGTCGCTCATGCGCATGACGAGGCCATCGACAAAGCCGCCGCGCGCGGCAGCCCAGGCGCCGAGCGGTACGCCGATGCCGGCACCGACCAGAACCGCGACGATCGAAACGCTGATCGAGTTGCGTGCGCCCACCATGATCATCGACAGGATGTCGCGGCCGAAATTGTCGGTGCCGAACCAATGGGCAAGACTAGGCCCCTGCAGCTTGTCGCGGAAGTTCATCCCGGTCGGCGAATAGGGCGTCCAGACATAGGAGACGATCGCCATTGCCAGGAGGATGACGGTGACGGTGGCGCCGATCGTCAGGTTCCTGCTGCCGATGAGCTTGGAGACGATGCCTTGTTCAGAAGCGACTGCGGGATTGGACATCAGTGGCCTCCTCGCGACAGCCGCGGATCCAGATAGCCGTAAACCAGATCGACGAGGAAATTGATGGTGATGACGGAAGCCGCGAGCAGCGTCACCAGCGTCTGCACCGTCACCAGGTCGCGCTGAGCGATCGCCTGGAAGACCAGGCGGCCGATACCCGGCAGGTTGAAGACGTTCTCGATGATGATGGTGCCTGCAAGCAGGAAGGAAAACTGCAGGCCGATGATCGTGACGACCGGGATCAGCGCGTTCGGAACCGCATGCGTCCACAGCGCGCCGGACCGGCTGAGCCCCTTGGCGCGGGCGGTGCGGATGAAATCCTCGCCGAGCGTCTCGATGACGGCCGAGCGCGTGACGCGCCCGAGAATGGCGGCAAGCGGCAGGCCGAGCGCGAAGGCCGGCAGGATCAGCGAATGCAGGCCGTTCCAGATGCCGCCATCCCAACCGGCAAAGCCGGAGGCCGGAAACCAGGCAAGCTTCAGCGCGAAGAGCAGGATGAAGAGCAGCGCCAGCCAGAAATTCGGAATGGCGACGCCAACCTGGGCGATGCCCATGACCACCGTGTCTCCGGCCTTGCCGCGATTGGCGGCGGCATAGACGCCGATGGCGATGGCGACGACCACGGAGATCGCCATCGAGAGCAAAGCCAGCGGCAGCGTTACCAGGATGCGCGGACCGAGCAAGTCGCGGATCGGCACGGAATAGGTGAGGCTCATGCCGAAATCGCCGACAACGAAGCCGCCGATCCAGTGGAGGTAGCGGATCCAGATCGGCTGATCGAGGCCCAGTTGTCTGTGCAGCGCCGCAATCGCGTCCGGGTCCGCGTTCATGCCGAGCATCAGCACCGCCGGGTCGCCGGGCAATACCTGCATCAGCAGAAAGACGATGACTGAGGCGACCAATGTCGTCAAAACCAGCGACACGAGGCGACCGCCAATGAAGGAAATCACATCAACCTCCCGGAAAGAGCGAGCGTTGACCGGCGCCGGGTGCGGCGGTCAACGGCATATCTGCAGCCACCCTTCCCGACGGGAAGGGCGGGATGCCGGGGCGGGGTGCGGGTTTCTGCCCGCATCCCGCTCATTGAAAGTCGATCAGTTTTCCCAATGGGTCTGGGTCTGATCGTCGGCTGGCACCGGCATGTTCTTCCAAAGCCCCTTTACCTTCTTGTTCCAGACGCCGATCTTCGGCAGCGCATAGAGGAAGACGTTCGGTTCGTCGGCTGCCAGCTTGCGCTGGAGCTGGCCGCTGAGGTCCATCTGTTCGGTTTCGGTCGAGGCGAGCGTGTAGGACTTGTAGAGCGCCTTGTATTCCGGGTTCTGGTAGTTGAAGTAGTATTTGTCGCGGGCATAGATATCGAGGTCGCGGGCCTCGGCATGGGCGATGATCGTCGCGTCGAAGTCCGAGTTCTTGAACACCTGGTCCAGCCACTGCGCGAACTCGATCGGGACGAGGTTCACCTTGACGCCGACTTCGCTGAGCATGGCCGCGATGATCTCGCCGCCGCGGCGGGCATAGGCCGGCGGCGGCAGCATGATGGTGATCTCGAGACCTTGGACGCCCGCTTCCTGCAGCAATTGCTGCGCCTTGCCGGGGTCGTAGGGGTAGGTCTCGTTCAGATCGACGTAACCGGGTTCGACCGGCGAATAGTGCGAGCCGATCGTCGTGCCGAAGCCGGAATAGGTGCCTTCGACCAGCGCCTTGCGGTCGATTGCATAAGCGAGCGCCTGACGGACACGCACGTCGTCGAACGGCTTCCTTGCATTGTTGAGAGCGAGGACCACCTTGCCCGAGGTACTGCCGACCTCGACCTGGAGGTTCGGATCGCTCTGGAACTGGCTCACGAGTTCCGCTGCCTGGAACATTGGGAAGGCATCGACATTGCCAGCGAGAACGGCGGCGGCAGCGGCCGAAGGATCGCTGATGAACTTGAAGGTCACTTCGCTGAGCTTGGCCGGTTCGCCCCAGTAGTCGGCGTTCTTTTCGAGTACGACCTTGTCGCCCTTTGCCCATTCCTTGAACTTGAACGGACCGGTGCCGACAGGCTTGGTCTTGTTGTCGGCGGCGGATGAAGGCGCGATCATCACCGCGTCGCCCCAGGCCATGTTGAAGAGGAAATTCGACGCCGGGCGCTTCAGCGTCACGACGGCGGTGGCTGGATCCGGGCATTCGGTCTTTTCGATCGGCTCGAACAGGCCCTTCTGCGCATTGGTGGAGTCCGCCGCAACCGCGCGTTCATAGGAGAACTTGACGACCGAGCAGTCGAACGGCGTGCCGTCGTGGAACTTGACGCCCTGGCGAAGCTTGAAGCTGTAGGTCTTCTGGTCCCCGGAGACGGTCCAGCTTTCGGCGAGCAGCGGCTTCACCGTGCCGTCTTCCACCACGCGCACCAAGCCCTCGAAGAGGTTGCCGTAGGTGATGTAGCGGATCGGTGCTGCGGCACCGGCGGTCGGGTCGAGGCCCGGCGGCTCCAGCACCTGGCCGACGGTGATTGTGTCCTTGGCCATCGCCGTCGTCAGCGACGCGGCGATGAAGCACGAGGCAAGTGCCCATTTCGTCAAGTTCATCATGGTTCCCCCGCTTTGCGGTTTCGTTGTTTATGGTCCCAGTTACTTAGATCGAGCGTCCGCCGTCCACATCCAGTGCGACGCCGGTGATCATCGAGGCCTGCGGCGAGGCGACGAAGGCGGCGGCCTCGGCGAGATCCTCGGGCTTCAGCAGGCGTCCGAGCGGAATGGAATCGCGGAACTTCTTGCGGATTTCCTCGGTGTCTTCTCCCATGAAGGTCGAAAGCAGCGGCGTCTCGCCGGCGACCGGATTGAGCGCCACCACGCGGATGTTGAACGGCGCAAGTTCGATCGCCAGTGCCTTGGTGGCGGAGACCACCCAGCCCTTGGTCGCATTGTACCAGGCCAGATTCGGTCGCGGCCGGTTGGCGCCGGTGGACGCGATGTTGACGATGACGCCGGCCTTATTTTCCTTCATGTGCGGCAGCAGCGCCCGGGTCATCAGGTAAACGCCGCGCACGTTGACGCCGAGGATGCGATCGAACTCATCAGGCTCGACCAGTTCGGCGTTTTGCGGCTTGTGGCCGATGCCGGCATTGTTGATCAGGATATCGACGCGGCCGAACGACTCGATACCGGCCGCGACGGCGGCTTCGACATCGGTCTGCTTGGCGATATCGGCAACGACGGCAATGACGTTGTCGCCGAGTTCCTTGGCAACGCGCTCAGCGCCGACGGCATCGCGGTCGACGACAATGACCTTGGCGCCGCCTGCGACGAAGCGTTTCGCAATGCCCTCACCGAAGCCCGAACCCGCGCCGGTGATGAGAGCGACTTTACCTTCTAGTGACACGTGTTCCTCCCGGGGCAAACTTGGATCAGAAATTAGAGCGGGATGTGGGCGGAAAACGCCCACGGTTCCTGGCTCTAGCCGTGGTAGACGGAAATGGTTTTCATGCTGGCAAAGCCGTAGAGGGCCTCAAAACCCTTTTCGCGGCCATGGCCCGATTTCTTCACGCCGCCGAAGGGCAGCTCGACGCCGCCGCCCGCGCCATAATTGTTGATGAACACCTGGCCGGCGTGCACGGCGCGCGCCATGCGCAACTGCCGTCCGCCGTCATTGGTCCAGACGCCGCAGACGAGGCCGTAGGCGGTGCCGTTGGCAAGGCGGATTGCCTCCTCTTCGCCGTCGAAGGGCATGATCACCTGCACCGGTCCGAAGATCTCTTCCTGCACCGTGCGGTGTTCGTGCGGCACGTCGCGCAGAAGCGTGGGGGCGACATAGGCGCCCTCGGCGGGTGCGTCAGCGACGATCTCGCCTTGAGCTGCGATCTTCAGGCCATCCTTTGCAGCGTCGGCAAGGAAGCTCTCGATGATCGCCTTCTGCCGCTGCGAGACGACCGGACCGACCGAGAAATCGGCGCCGGCCGGGCCGACCTTGAGCGCACGATATCTCTCGCTCATGCGCGCGACCACCTCCTCGTAGACCGACCGCTCAACGAGAATGCGCGACGAGGCCGAGCAGGTCTGGCCGGCGTTCTGAATGCCGGCATTGACGAGGAAGGGAATGGCGCGATCGAGATCGGCATCGGCAAAGACGATCTGCGCCGACTTGCCACCGAGTTCCAGTGTCACCGGCACCGCATTCTTCGCGGCTGCCGCCTGCACCATCTCGCCGGTGCGGACAGAACCGGTGAACGATATGTGGTTGACGTCAGGATGTTCGGAAAGGGCCGCACCGGCCTCCGCGCCGAAGCCGGTGACGATGTTCAGCGCGCCCGCGGGCAGGCCTTCTTCTTCGGCGATGCGGGCAAATTCCAGAATGGTGAGGCAGGCTTCTTCCGCCGGCTTGACCACCGCCGCATTGCCCATCGCAAGCGCGGCACCCAGGCTACGGCCGAGGATCTGCATCGGGTAGTTCCAGGGGATGATATGGCCGGTAACCCCGTGCGGTTCATAGACCGTCAAGACGGTGAAGCCGTTCTGGTAGGGGATCGTGTCGCCATGCACCTTGTCGGCGGCGCCGCCATAGAATTCGAGATAACGGGCGAGCGCCACGACGTCGGCGCGCGCCTGCGTCAGCGGCTTGCCGACATCGCGCGCCTCGAGCTCCGTCAGCAGATCAATGTTGCGCAGCACTGCTGCCGAAATCCGGCTCAGCACCCGCCCGCGCTCCGTGGGCGTCATGCGCCCCCAGTCGCCGGAGAGCGCCGCGCGTGCAGACCGCACGGCGAGATCGATGTCGTCCCGGGTGCCCCGGGCAATGCGCGCGAATTCCTGGCCGTTGGAAGGGTCTCTGACGGCGATGAACTCTCCACCCGATGCATCCTGCCATTTGTTCGCGATGAAATTGCCGTAGGTCTTCACGATCATGCCTCGTTGTCAGTCTCGCGCTCGTCGAGGAGCGCTTTCAATCTCGTTGCGGTCGCGTGGATATGCGCGCGCGCCAGCTTCTCGGCCTCGTCGAGGTTCCGTGCCGCGATCGCCTCGACGATCAGCTCGTGTTCGGCGACGGCCGCGCTGGCGCGTTCGCTCGAAAGCGAAAAGGCCGGCGCAAAGACCTGCGAGGTCATGCGCAGAAGCGGGCCGAGCGGTGCCAGCGATGCATTGCGTGAGGCGGCGACGATTGCCTCGTGAAAAAGGACGTTGGATTGGGTGTAGGCACCGGGATCCCAGTTCTCGACGATCTTGCGCTGTCGCTCAACCTGCTTTGCGAGATCCTTGATTTCGGCCGGTGTCGCGCGCTCGGCGGCGTTGCGTGCCGCGACACCGTCCATTGCCTCGCGCACAGCATAGGCGTCGAGAAGTTTCGGCAGGTCGGCAGTCGCGACCCTGACGCCGCTGCCCGGCTTATTGACCACGAGCCCGTCGCGCTCCAGCACCCGCAGGGCTTCGCGCAGCGGCGTTCGGCTGATGCCGAATTCGGCAGCGATCCGCTCCTGGCGGAGCGTCGCTCCGGGGGCGTAGACGCCGGCATAGATGCGTTCGCGAAGCGCTTGCGCCACTTCGTCGAGTAGGCGCGATTGGCTTCGCCATTCGAAGGATTGGTTCATCGATCCCTCCCACAGTCGAAGCAAATTGTATCCAGGATACAGGTCGTGTCAATCCGTTGATGGAATGTAAGTCGCCAGGATGCTCAATCCCCGAGGCCACGACCTCGGCTCCGGCAAATCCCGATTACGCCGACGCGTTGACGAGTCACGCGTCGCGGCTTCTATTAGGAATAGCTGTGATGGGAGGCTGGGCCGTGCAGATGCTTGATTGGATTGCGATTATTCTGTTTCTCGCGACCTGGGTGGGATTGGAGCCGATGATGGCTCTTGGCTGGCCGCGCCGGACTGACAGCCTGATGCTGGACATGGTGCGTGTGAGGCAGGCCTGGATGCGCGAGGTTCTGACACGAGACACCAATTTCATCGGCGATGCGGCCATCCTCGGCCACACGATCAACTCGGCCTCGTTCTTCGGTTCGGCCAACCTTATCGTCATCGTCGCCATGAGCAGTGCGCTTTTCATCCAGCCGACGATCGGCCTTCAGGCGGGGATCATCGCGATCTTCGCCCCAATCGAGCCGCTGTGGCTGTTTCAATCCAAGGTGCTGCTCGTCATGGCGACATTGCTGCGAGGGCTTTCCGAGTTCATCTGGGCCGTGCGGCAGATCAACTATTGTCTCGCGGCGATCGGAGCCAGCCCGTCGCGCGATGAAGTCCGAGACATCACTGCCTGGACCCAGGCCCTGTCGCTGATGATCAATCCGGCGCTTCGCTCCTTCAGCCAGGGCGTTCGCTCGTACTACTTCACAGTTGCCGCGGCTCTCTGGTTCCTGGGTCCGATCGCGTTTCTCGTCGCCATCGTCGGCTCGGTAGGACTTCTCGTCTGGAGACATAGCTGGTCGGATACGGCCAAGGGCGTGATGGAGGTGCGCAAGCTGCTCGACAAGAGCAATCCACCCGCCGGCGCGGCACAGCCGACCACGGCGATCAGTTCTCCGGCGGCGGATAGCTGAGGACGAACCGCGGTGAGGGCCTAGGAATCCGGTATGTTCCGCTGTCCTTGACCAGGCTCGGCAGGTACTTTTGGCCCGATTGGTTGGAATTCGCGGGCAAGGCAACCATCTAGAGATTACCAATGTTTCAAAGGCGGCGACTATGTCCGACAAACCGATCAAGATTCCCGGCCCAGATCATCCGATCAGTATTGATCGAAACACGGCGCGCGTCGTCGTCAAGCTCGATGGACGCGTCGTTGCCGACACCCGCGACGCATTGACGTTGCGCTAGGCGTCCTACCCGCCGCTTCAATACATTCCGCGTGAGGATGTCGATATGTCCTTGCTTCAGCGCACGGATCATGCGTCGCATTGCCCTTACAAAGGCGACGCCTCCTATTACCAGCATCCCGATCGGTGGCGAGCGGTCGAGAAATGCCGTCTGGACCTACGAAAACCCGCATGCGGCGGTGGCCGAAATCAAGGGCCGCCTGGCCTTCGATCCCGATCGGGTGGATAGGATCGAGGAATTGTAGTCACCTTGCCCGTCCGTCTCATGGGTTGCCGAGGTGTCGTGGCACGCTCGTCGTTCTTGAGGCCCGGCGGCCCTTAATCAGCCCGAACACGGAACGTCTCGCGCACTGCCTTCAGGAACTGCGCCACTTTCGGCAGATCGCCCAGTTGCTGATGATAGAGGTAGTAAAGGGTCGTGGGCGGTCCCGACCATTCGGCAAGAACCGGAACCAGCCGCCCCGTGGCGACCCCGTCTGCGGCGAGCGCATCACTGAGCAGACCGATGCCGAGGCCCTCGGCGATCAGGCGCTCTCCAATGGCCGGATCGTCGACCACGATGGATGGTGGCCGCTCCAATGTGAAGTGCCGGTTGCCATCCGACAGCAGCCAGTGGGCGAGTTCGCGCCGCATGCGCGTCCGATGCGCCACCAGGGCGACCCCCATCAGATCCTCGGGTGACGACAGGGTCACCCCGGTGCAGTAGGTCGGGGCGGCATAGAGGCGCTGCTCGATCGTTCCGATCTTTCGGTAGATCATCTCGCTGTCGACCGGCTCGCCCATTCTCAGCGCCACGTCGACGCTTTCGCCAATCAGGTCGACATTGTGATGGGTCGTCTGCAGGTCGACCTGAACTTCGGGGCAGAGATCTGCGTAGAGCTTGAGGATCGGTGGCAGGTAAGTGCGCGCGAAAGCCACCGATGTTGCGACCCGCAGCCGCCCGCGGGCCGTTCCGTCGGCGGGGCGGAAACTGGCAATGCCACGATCGATCAATTCCACTGCTCCACCAATCGACTCCAGCAGCTGTTTGCCGGCTTCGGTCAAGGAGACGCGGCGCGTCGAGCGCAACAACAATGCGACGCCGAGCACGGTCTCTAGCTCCAGCAGGCGTCGGCTGACCGTGCTCGGTGGAAGGTGCAGGCGAAGCGCGGCGGCGGAAAAACTCTCGGTGCGGGCGACCTCCAGGAAGATCCTGAGGCTATTGAGATCGGGAGACTGGGGGGATTTCATGCGTTTCCGGAACAATCACTTCCATGATCGAAGGATAATCGACGAAGGGTTGAATTGATAGCTTCATCGCATTCAATCGAAGGAGCCGATCATGACCACCCGCAGACAAGCTTTGGGTTTTCTCGCCGCCACCGCCCTGTTGCCGCTCGCGCCGCGCCTGGCCTTTTCCGCCGCGCCGTTCTCGACCGTTGCCAATGCCGGTTTCTACCGCTTCCGCTTCGGAAAATATGAAGTCACTGCGCTGTCGGACGGCACGCTGGCGCTGCCTATGGCGACGATCTATCAGAACGAACCGGTGGACGACCTGCAGCGCAAGCTCGACGACAACTTTCTCGGCAAGGAGCCGCATCTGTCGATCAATGCCTATCTGGTGAACGACGGCGAACGCCTGGTGCTGATCGACGCGGGGTCGGGCGCGCTGCTCGGCGCCGCTGCCGGCAAGCTCCTTCGCCACATGACGGCCTCCGGCTACGCAGCCGAGCAGGTCGACGCCGTGATCCTGACGCATGTGCACGCCGATCATTCGGGCGGCCTCACCGTCGATGGCAAGCCGCAATATCCGAATGCCGAGATCCATCTCGCCGATCGCGAATATCGGTTCTGGATCGAGCGCGAAGGCGTGACGTCGATGACCGAGGCACAGAAGACCGACTTCCAGCGTGCCCACGATGCTCTCGCCCCCTATATCGCCGCCGGAAAGGTGAAGCGTTTCGCCGACAACGCCGACGTTTTGCCGAACATCGGTTCGATCCTCAGGGCCGGGCATACGCCCGGACATTCATCGATCGTGTTGAAATCCGATGACGGTCAACGCCTCGTCTTTTGGGGTGACGTGATCCACGGCGACCACATCCAGTTCGATGCACCCGACGTCTTCGTTACCTTCGACGTCGACGGCGCTGCGGCGGTCGCGACCCGTGCCATGGCACTTGCAGATGCGGCGGATGGCCGTTACCTCGTCGCCGGCGCGCACCTGCCGTTTCCCGGCATCGGCCACGTGGCCAGGGATGAAACGCTCTATCGCTTCATTCCCTGGAATTACATCGAGTAGCGCGCGCTCTTGCCGCTGCCTGAGGCGACGAGATCACCTCGAAACGACCGACTTCCCTCACGCGGCGCAACGGCGGAGGGCGGCCGGTTCGCTTAGGGCTCGATATCCAGCTCGCGATAGCGACGGAAGATGCCGTCCTCGTTGAAGGCCAGCCGTCGCGGCGAAGCGAGATAGGCGCCAAGCCTTGGTCTTGCCTTGACCCAGGCATGCAGCTTCAAGAGGTTGGGGTACAGGTGCTCATAGTGCCGCATCGCCCTGGGAAAAGCATAGCGCAGTCCTTCGATCACCTGGAACAGCGAGAGATCGACATAGCTAACGGCGCTGCCAACGGCGTGACCGCCGCCCTCAGGGTTCTGCGCAAGAACGCGCTCGAAATAGCCGAGAAACTTCGGGATGCGGTTCGTGACGAATTCGGATGCGCGGGCCTTCGCCTCTTCCTTCTGGTCTTCGTAGTATTTCGACGTTGCAATCGGGTGGTGTGTGTCATGCACTTCGGCGACGAAATCGGTGATGGTGAGCTGCAGGCCGTTGGCGTACCAGCGCAGCGCCTCCTCCTTTGGTGCAAGGCCGAGCTTGGGACCGAGGTAGAGGAGGATGTTCGCCACATGGGAAATGATCTGGTCGCCGTCTCTTAGGAACGGCGGCGCGAAAGGGATGTGTGCTGCGGTGGTACTTCCCATGAGCCTCATCATCTCGCCGGTGCCGCGGTCAGCGACGCGTGTGACATCGACGTAAGCCGCGTCGGCATCTTCGAGCGCCAGTCGTACGAATTCGCCACGGCCCTGAATGCCGTTCCAGTAGTACAATTCATAAGTCATGGAAGCCTCTGTGGTTCTTGGGCATCCAGTTGATATAGGCCATCGGCGGTAAGCGGCGAGGCTGACGCAGCAATTGCGGCGCGCACGCTGTCGAACGGGCCGTGCCGCATGCTATGGCGCTGTGGAGATGCATCGGAAATCCAGGCGAGGGATGTTGGGGTGAGCAAACCGAACTATCGCGATATCGCCAAGTTGGCAGGCGTCGGAACCGCGACGGTCGAGCGGGTCCTGAACGGGCGCGGCGGCGTTCGCCCGGATCTGGTCGAAAAGGTCGTCGTCGCCGCCCGCACGCTGAATTACCCGCGCACGCTTCCCGATACCCATCGCGGGCTGCTGCGCATAGATGTGCTAATGGTGCGGCCCGAAACCACGTTCTATCGGCGGCTGTCCCAGGCGTTCCAGCGAATTGCCGAGACGCTCGATCCGCTCGTCGTCGTCCAGCGCAGCTTCGCCGAGGAAATGAAACCGGAGGAGATTGCTGGGCGAATTCTGTCGAGCGAGGTGCCGCGTGCCGGCCTGATCCTTGCAGTGCCCAACAGCCCGCTGATCAGCGCCGCGGTCGAAGCGGTCGTCGCGCGCGGTGTGCCGGTGGTCCATGTCGTCACGCGGGCATCCGAGACGCTCGGAGAGTTCGTCGGGATCGACAACCACGCCGCCGGAAGAACGGCGGCCCTCTTCATCGCCCGCATGGCGCGTCGGGCCGGCCCGGTCGTTGCCCTCTGCCATCCGATCTATCAGGTCCATCGCGATCGTATCAGCGGCTTTTCGGATTATTTCCGCGAACACCCAGGCGAACGTCGGTTCGAGTGGCTGGGCTTCACCCGCGACGAAGAACTCTACGGCGCCGAAGCGCTGCGATCGGCGCTCGAGATCTATCCTGATATGGCCGGGCTCTATAATGCGGGCGGGGCCAACGCGGCCCTGATCGATGTGCTTCGCCGGCATCCGCGCGGCAGGGAGATCTTTTTCGTCGGCCACGAGCTCACCGACTATACGCGCAACGCTCTTAGCGACGGCGTCATGGACGTCGTGCTCGACCAGGCACCTGAAGCTCAGGCCCGTCGCGCCCTTGATATTGTCCTCCGCCGAATCGGCCTTACCGAAATGGAACCCGACAGGGCGCCCATTCGCTTCATCACTGTCACGGCCGAAAGCCTTTGATCTGATTTGATCAAAGAAGGCTTCGTCGTTCAGGCCGCCTCCTGCTAGATTTTTGTCAAGAAGGAGGCCGGGCTCCAGCGGCGAACCGGAACCGGCAAAAGCGCTGAAGGCGCCCCTTCCATCAGTGAAATTGTGCGGAGCGCAGGCGATCCGCCGGGAGGAGAGCGTCATGGATGATCTGAAGTATGGAACGCGCAACAAGCGCGGCGACTGGGCGCCGAACCAGCCGATCGAGACGGCGCCGCTGTTTGCCTTTCCACCCAGGCTCGTGGCCCTGATCAAGTGGCTGCCGCACTATTTCTTTCCGTGGAATGCCATCTTCGCCGTTTCGGCGGTCGCCTATTGGGCCTGGGTGATTCCGCCGATGGGAGCGATGCAGACGCTTGGCATCGGCTGGATCGCCTGGCTTTACGCGGTGAACGCCGTCTGCGTGTTCCTGTTTTATGGCGCTTTCGAACTGCATCTCTATGTGCTGAAGCGGCAGGAAAACCGCTTCAAGTACAATGGCAAATTCCCGGCCGAGCAGAAGAGCAAGGCCTTCTGGTTCGAGAGCCAGAACCTCGACAACATCCTGCGCACCTTCCTTTCGGGCGTGACCATCTGGACTGCCGTCGAGGTCGCCATGCTCTGGGCCTATGCCAATGGTTATGCGCCATGGCTGAGCTTCGCGGAAAATCCCTGGGCGCTCGCCGCGGTCGCGCTCGTCGTGCCCGTGATCCACGAGTTCCACTTCTTCTGCATCCACCGGCTCATCCACACGCCGTTCCTCTACAAGTGGGTGCATTCGGTCCACCACAATTCGGTGAATCCGTCGCCGTGGTCGTCGCTGTCGATGCATCCGGTCGAGCACCTGCTCTACTTCGCAACGGCCTTGTATCATCTGATCCTGCCGTCCAACCCGATCCTGATGCTCTATCAGCTTCACTATGCGGGCTTCGGCGCCATTCCCGGCCACGTCGGCTTCGACAAGGTCGAGGTCGGCGAAAAGACCCTCGTCGATAGCCACGCCTATGCCCATTACCTGCACCACAAGTATTTCGAGGTGAACTACGGCGACGCGCTCATACCGCTCGATCGCTGGTTCGGCACCTGGCACGACGGCTCGGCCGAGGGCGAGGCGCGGATGCAGGAACGCTACCGCAAACGCAAGGAAAAACTCGCAGCCCGCAAGGCACGCAACACGATCGGGGAGGCAGCCAAATGAGCAACATGATCACCTGGGTACCAGCCTGCAAGCTTGAGGACATCGAACAGGAAGGCGCGATCCGCTTCGACCATGCGGGCCGCACCTATGCGGTCTACCGCGGCCCGGACGACAGCGTCTATTGCACTGCCGGTCTCTGCACCCATGAGGCGATCCATCTCGCCGATGGGCTGGTTATGGACTTCGAGGTGGAATGTCCCAAGCATTCCGGCGCCTTCGACTACCGCACCGGCGAGGCTCTCAGGCTTCCCGCCTGCGAAAACCTCAAGACCTACCCCGCCGAAATCGTCGACGGAGAGGTCCGCGTGGCGCTCGGCTAGAGCCGCCTTCGGCGCTGCCGTGCGCCGCGATTGATCGGGCCCGCCGGGCCTTCCGGAATGCGATCGGGTGATCCGGCACCCATTGGGAGGATATGATGAAATCCATGTACCTGGCGGCAGCGCTTGCCGCCTTGCTGGGAAGTGCTGCCTCGGCGGAGACAATCGGCGTCTCGATGCAGAGCTTCGACAACAATTTCCAGACCCTGCTGCGCGCCGGCGCATTTCTCCTGCCTGCGCCGGCCACTTTTTCCTGAGCGGGATGAGGAAACGTGCGCGCGGTTTTCCGCCCGCATCCCGCTCCAACTTACGATCTACGGAGCAAGTTATGGACGGCATCGTTATCATTGGCGCCGGGGAGTCCGGCACCCGTGCGGCCTTTGCGCTGCGGGAAACAGGGTTTTCCGGCAGCGTCACGCTGGTCGGCGCGGAACCGCATCTGCCCTATGAGCGCCCGCCGCTCTCGAAGCCATTGGATGGTGCGGTGCAGATGAAGCCGATCTGCAGGGGCGACGCGCTGGAGTCCGTCGGGATCGACTATCTTCAGGGCGTATCCGCCTTGAGGATCGACGCGGATGCCCGGTCCGTCGCTTTGAGCGATGGACGGACGCTCGCCTATGACAAGTTGCTGCTCGCCACCGGCGCCCGCCCGCGACGGCTCAATTGCCCGGGGGCCGAGCGCGCGCTCGATTTTCGCACCTATGCCGATGCGGCGGCGATCTTCGCCCGTGCCGAAGCCGGCAAAATGGTTGCGATCATTGGCGGCGGTCTGATCGGCTTGGAGCTTGCGGCCGTGCTGCGCGGCAAAGGGATCGCCGTCAGCGTCATCGAAATGGCGCCGAAGCCGCTCGGCCGCGCCGTTCCTCCGCGCTTCGCCACAAGACTCCACGCCCGCCATCAGGATGAAGGCGTTGTTTTTCATCTCGGGCAGAGTATCGCCGAAATCACTGACGATGCGATTGTTCTCGCCGATGGCATTGCGGTGCCGGCCGATATCGTTGTCGCAGCCATTGGCGTTCAGCCGGATATCGCGCTCGCCGAGGCGGCGGGGCTTGCGACAGGAAACGGCATTCTGACGGACGGTCATCTGCGGACCAGCGACCCGAATATTTATGCGGCTGGCGACTGCGCGGCCGTTGCTCAGCCGGGTGGAGGGCATGTGCGATTTGAAAGCTGGCGCAATGCGCGCAGCCAGGCGGAGACGGCGGCTCGGAACTTAGCCGGCGGCAAAGAAACACTCATGGCCATCCCCTGGTTCTGGTCCGATCAGTACGATCTCGGCCTCCAGGTAGCGGGCTTGCCGCATCCAGACCATCAGAGCGTTACGCGCCGGCTCGACGGCGGCGAACTCGAATTCTACCTGGATGGCGGGCGTCTCGTCGCGGCCGCAGGCCTCGGTCTCGGCAATAGTCTCGCCAAGGATATCAAGCTGGCGGAGATGCTGATTGCCGCCGGCGTCAGCCCTGACCCCGCTGCACTCGCCGACACGAGCGTGAACCTCAAGGCACTGCTCAAGAGCGCGCGGGCGGCCTGATGCAGACGCTGCTTGTCTTTCAATCACTCTGGGCGATGGAACGTCGGCATGCCGACGGCTACGAGCGCAGCCTCGAAGAAAACATCGCTGATATCGTCGCGGCCGGGTTCGACGGCATCAGCGCGCACTACACCAGCCGTCGCGACGTCGTTCGCCTTAACGAAGCGATCCGGGGCACCGGCCTGAAGATCGAGGGCGTCTGCTTTCCACGGACTGTCGAGGACCTGCGGCTGACGCTCGAACTGGCGACGGATTTTCCCGTCAGCCACATCGATCTGCAGGCGGATGTCCGTCCGCGCCGGATCGAGGACTGTCTGCCGCTTCTCGACGGATGGATGCGGCTCGCAGAGGAGACAGGCGTTCCCGTCTATATCGAGACCCACCGCCACCGGATCACCAGCGACCTGTTGTTCACGCTCGATCTCCTCGAGCATCGACCCGATCTGCCGCTTCTCGCCGACCTCTCGCACTATCTGGTTGGTCGCGAATTTGCCTTCCCGGTCGAAGAGGAAAGCCACGCGCAGATCCGGCGCATCCTCGACAACGCCGAGGCCTTTCACGGCCGTATCGGTTCGTGCCAACAGATTCAGGTCGAGATTTCCTTTCCGCACCATCGCCCCTGGGTCGATCTCTTCTGCGGCTGGTGGAGCTATGGTTTCGCCAATTGGCGAACCCGTGCTTCTGCCGATGCCGAACTGGTCATGACCTGCGAGCTTGGTCCCAGGCCCTATGCGATCACCAGGGCGGACGGCGAAGACTCCACGGACCGGTGGGCCGAAGCGCTCGCGCTTCGGCAAATGGTACGGCAGCTATGGGGTGAGAGCACAGACGCCTCGGGCAACAGGATGCCCGACGTGCGAATGCCGGCCCTCATCACGTAACGAACGAAGGCCGGAAGGGGAGATTGTGCTCAAGGCCGAGCCAGGGCGGGTTTTCCGCATACATTTCCTCGATCAGCTGCTTGATCAGCTCGATGTGGCGCGAATTGTCGCCGACCCGGTGGTTGAGGATGACAGGCGAGGTCGCGCGTTCCCCCTCGATCATGCGGTAGTGGAGATCCGAGCGCACCTGGCGCGCCGAGGAGGGGACAATGCAAAGACCCGCTTCCGAGGCGACAAGACCAAGGGCGCTCTGGATCTCGCGCACTTCATGCACCTCCGCCGGGCGCACATCGTGGGCGTGAAGCAGGCTTAGCACGTGGTCGGCATAGCTCGGGCGCGGCTCCTTCGGATAGACGATCAGCGTCTGGCCACCAAGCGCACTTAAGGGCAGGGGCGACGTTTCCTCAGCCAGCGGCGTGCCCTGGGGTATCGCCAAGGCGAGGCGTTCCTCACGCATGAGGATGCCGACGACGTTGGGATCGTTGTGGTGAAGCCGGCCGAAGCCGACATCGATCCGTCCTTCCTTCAACGCCGCGATCTGCTGCACCGACACCATCTCGAGCAACCGTATGTCGAGCTCGGGCGCGTTCTGGCGCAGCTTGCGCACGAGCGTCGGCAATCCGCCATAGAGCGTGGAGGCGACGAAGCCGATGGACAGGACGCGGTTCTGGTTGAGGCCAACGCGGCGCGTGGCCTCAACCATCTGCTCGACTCGCCCCAGAACCTGCAGCGACTGTTCGTAGAACAACCGGCCGGCCTCAGTCAGCCGCACCGGGCGGCTCTTGCGGATGATCAGCGGGACACCCAGCTCTTCTTCCAAAAGCTGGATTTGCCGGCTGAGCGGGGGCTGGGCGATGTGCAACTGCTCGGCGGCGCGCGTGAAATTGCGCTCACGGGCGACGGCGACGAAATAGCGAAGCTGGCGCAGATCCATGGTCTAGCTCCCGATATTCTCCTACTATTGCGGTATGTTGCAATGCGGCAACTGCCTGAATACCCGCAATCTTTGCCATACTATATCATAAAGGTATCATAGCGAACCTAATTGGTGTTGGACGCCGCCGGGTCCGCGGCGCACAGTCACGCCATGAACAAGATCCTTGCCCCCATTGCTCCGACCGCAGCCCTTTCCCCCGTTGTCGAACGGGTCGAAACGATGCTGGTCGACCTGCCGACCATCCGGCCGCACAAGCTCTCCGTTGCGACCATGACCGGCCAGACGCTGATGCTGGTGAAGGTGCACTGCAGCGACGGCACGGTTGGCATCGGCGAGGGCACGACGATCGGCGGTCTTGCCTATGGGGGCGAGAGCCCGGAAACGATGAAGCTTGCCATCGATACCTATTTCGCGCCTGTCATGATCGGCGAGGACGCGAGCCATGTCCGCGCTCTGATGATGCGGATTGGCAAGGCGGTGAAGGAAAATCGCTTCGCCAAGAGCGCGGTGGAAACCGCCCTGCTCGACGCCCATGGCAAGCGTCTTGGCCTGCCGATCAGCGAACTGCTTGGTGGGGCATTGCGCAAGCGGCTGCCGGTCGCCTGGACGCTTGCCTCCGGCGATACCGCGAAAGACATTGCCGAGGCCGAGACGATGCTCGACCTTCGCCGCCATCGGATCTTCAAATTGAAGATCGGCGCCAGGCCTTTGAAGGACGATATCGCCCATGTGGCAGCGATCAAGCAGGCGCTGGGTGACCGCGGCGCTGTGCGTGTCGACGTCAACATGGCCTGGAGCGAATTCGAGGCGGCCTACGGCATGGCGGCGCTGGCGGAGGCCGGCTGTGAACTGATCGAACAGCCGGTCGCTTCGACGGCGGCGCTCAAGCGCCTGGTCCGTCGTTTCCCGGTGGCGCTGATGGCGGACGAGTCGCTCACCGGTCCGGAATCTGCCTTCGAGATAGCGAAGAGCAAAGGCGCCGACGTTTTTGCCGTCAAGATCGAGCAGAGCGGTGGCCTCTTCAATGCCCAGCGTGTCGCGGCGATCGCCGATGCCGCCGGCATCGAGCTCTATGGCGGCACGATGCTGGAAGGTGGCGTCGGCACGGCGGCGTCAGCCCATGTGTTTTCCACCTTCGCCAATCTGCAATGGGGCACGGAGCTTTTCGGCCCGCTGCTCTTGACCGAGGAAATTTTGGCGACGCCGCTCGATTACAGCGATTTCGAACTGACGGTGCCGGATGGACCGGGTCTCGGGATCGAACTCGACGAAGACCGCCTGAAGTTCTTTGCGCGCGACGGACTGCGCAAGACGATCAGCGTTGCAAAGTGAGGAGCAGGTCATGCTGTTTCACGTCAGAATGGACGTCTGCATTCCCCATGATTTCCCCGCCGAACAGGCGGCCGAAATTATCGCCCGGGAAAAGGCCTATTCGCAGGAGCTGCAGCGGAACGGCAAGTGGCGGCACATCTGGCGGATCGCCGGTGAGTACGCGAACTATAGTGTTTTCGACGTCAGGGACAATGCCGAGCTGCACGAGGTCCTCTCCGGCCTGCCGCTCTTCAAATTCATGGAGATCGCGGTGACGCCGCTTCTTCGGCATCCTTCATCGATCCGCGAGGACGATACCTAGAATTCGTTCAGCCGTCGCCGGGAGGTTGGCAGACGGCACCCGCTTTCAAACTGATCCAAGTGGAGGAATTGATATGAGCGTGAAGATTTTCGACAAGCCGGAGACCCAGGACTTCCTGAAGGTCTTGAGCGGCCTCGACAAGGACGGCGGCAACCCGCGCGTCAAAGAGATCGTGCACCGGCTGATGTCCGACCTGTTCAAGGCGATCGACGATCTCGACATCACTCCGGACGAATATTGGACTGGCATTGCCTGGTTGAACGAGATCGGTGCTGCCGGTCAGGCCGGCCTGATTTCGCCCGGCCTCGGCCTCGACCACTTCCTCGACGAACGTCTCGACGCGATCGACGAGGAGCTCGGCATCAAGAACCCGACGCCACGCACCATCGAAGGGCCGCTTTATGTCGCCGGCGCACCGGCTTCGGAAGGTTTCGCCCGCCTTGATGATGGCCGCGACACCAATGGCAAGACGCTGATCATGCACGGCACCGTCTATGGTGCTGACGGCAAGCCTCTCCAGGGCGCGACCGTCGAAGTCTGGCACTGCGACACCCGCGGCTTCTATTCCCACTTCGACCCGACCGGCCTGCAATCACCGTTCAACATGCGCCGCACGATCGTGACCGATACCAAGGGCTGTTACAAATTCCAGAGCATCGTGCCCCATGGTTACGGCGTCCCTCCAGGAAGCCCGACCGAACAGTTGCTCTCGGCGCTTGGACGCCATGGCCAGCGCCCGGCCCATATCCACTTCTTCATCAGCGCCGACGGCCACCGGAAGCTCACGACCCAGATCAACATCGCCGGCGACCCGCTGGTCAATGACGATTTCGCCTATGCGACGCGTGACGGCCTGGTGCCTGATGTTACCGAGCGGACCGACGAGGCGAGCATCAAGGCCAACAATCTCTCCGGCCCGTTTGCCGAGATCGAATTCGACATCCATCTCACCGCCTTGGTGAATGGCGTCGACAACCAGATCAACGAGCAGCGCAAGCGCGCTGCCGCCTGATCCTTTCCAGCGGCGGCCAAATGAGCCGCCGCCCCCGACACCGACATTGTTGCAATCGCCGAGCCGAACACGGGTCAGCCGTTTGCGGGAGAAGAACCATGTCTGCGATTATCGATAAAGCTGAGGCCCTCGACAACCTGCTCGCGACCGCGGTCGAGGATGATCATGAGGCAGGCACGTTCCGCTGCCGTCGCGACATCTTCACCAACGAAGATCTCTTCGAACTGGAGATGAAGCACATCTTCGAAAGCAACTGGGTCTACCTCGCCCACGAGAGCCAGATCCCCGAGAACAACGACTATTACACCACCTATATCGGCCGGCAGCCTGTCGTCGTCACCCGTGACAAGACAGGCGAGCTACACGCGGTCATCAATGCCTGTGCCCACCGCGGCGCGATGCTCTGTCGGCGCAAGCACGGCAACAAGGGCAGCTTCACCTGTCCCTTCCACGGCTGGACCTTCTCCAACGCCGGTAAGCTCTTGAAGGTGAAGGACGAGAAGACGACGCAATATCCGCCGCAATTCGCGAAAGACGGCTCGCACGACCTGAAGCGCGTCGCCCGTTTCGAGAGCTACCGCGGCTTCCTGTTCGGCAGCCTGAACCCGGACGTCTCGTCGCTCGAAGACTATCTCGGCGAAACCAAGGTCATCATCGACCAGATCGTCGACCAGGCGCCCGACGGGCTCGAAGTGCTGCGCGGCAATTCCTCCTACATCTACGACGGGAACTGGAAGCTGCAGATGGAGAACGGCTGCGACGGTTATCACGTCAGCTCCGTGCACTGGAACTATGCCGCCACGATGGGCCGTCGCAACGAAGAGGGCACCAAGGCGGTCGACGCCAGCAGCTGGAGCCGCTCGATCGCCGGCGTCTATGGCTTCGACAATGGCCACATCCTGCTCTGGACCAACACTATGAACCCGGAGGTTCGGCCGATCTTCAGCCATCGCGAGGAGATCAAGGCGCGGGTCGGCGAGGTCCAGGCGGATTTCATCGTCAACCAGACACGCAACCTCTGCCTCTATCCGAATGTGTTCCTGATGGATCAGTTCAGCACGCAGATCCGCGTGACCCGCCCGATCAGTGTCGACAAGACCGAGATCAGCATCTTCTGCTTCGCGCCGAAGGGCGAAAGCACTGCCGATCGCACACTGCGCATCCGCCAATATGAGGATTTCTTCAACGTCTCCGGCATGGGCACAGCGGACGATCTCGAAGAGTTCCGCGCCTGCCAGCAAGGCTATGCCGGCATCACCGCGCTCTGGAACGACCTGTCGCGCGGTGCCCCGCTCTGGATCGATGGCCCGGACGAGAATGCCAGGCGCATGGGTATCGAGCCGCTGCTTTCGGGCGAGCGCAGCGAGGACGAAGGCCTCTTTGTCCGCCAGCACGAGTATTGGGTGAAGGTGATGCGCGCAGCGCTTGCCTCTGAAAGGAAGGGAGCGGTCGCATGAGCATCTCCTTTGAAGCCGCTTGCGCCTTTCTCTACCGCGAAGCGCGCCTGCTCGACGATCGCCAATGGGACGAATGGCTGACCTGCTATGCGCCCGACGTCAGCTACTGGATGCCCGCCTGGGACGACGACGATCAACTGACCGAGGATCCGCAGTCAGAGATCTCGCTGATCTATTATCCGAGCCGCGACGGCCTGGAAGATCGCGTCTTCCGCATCAAGACCGAACGTTCCGGTGCATCCACGCCGGAGCCGCGCACCAGTCACAACGTCACCAATGTCGAACGGGTGGCTGATCGCGGTGAGGAGGCGGACTTCCGCTACAACTTCCACACGCTCAACCACCGCTACAAGGTCACCGACCATTTCTTCGGGACCATGTTCGTCACGCTGCGCAAGAGCGGCGGTGAGCTCGTGATTTCGCGGAAGAAAATCGTGCTGAAGAACGACTACATCCGCCAGGTCATCGACGTCTACCACATCTGACGGTCGGCGCCTGACAAGACAGGAATGGGAGGAGCAACCATGGCCAGCTACAGGATCGCTTTGAATTTTGAGGACGGCGTCACTCGCTTCGTCGAATGCAGGGACGATGAGAAGGTGCTCGACGCCGCCTTCCGCAACAAGATCAACCTGCCGATGGACTGTTCCGACGGTGTATGCGGCACCTGCAAGTGCCGCGCCGAAAGCGGCGCTTATGACCTCGGCGACGACTTTATCGACGATGCGCTGACGGCGGACGAGGCTCAGAGCGGATTGGTGCTCACCTGTCAGATGAAGCCGTCGAGCGATTGCGTAATCGCGGTGCCGACGACGTCGGCCGCCTGCAAGACCGGACAGCAGAAGTTCGCGGCAACAGTCGCGCGTGTCACGCCACACAATGATGCGGCGATCGTGCTCGAACTGGATATCGAAGGTGCTGCGGCGCCGGCCTTTCTGCCCGGGCAGTATGTCAATATCGACGTGCCCGGCAGCGGCCAAAGCCGTTCCTATTCCTTCTCGTCGGCGCCCGGTGAACAGCGCATCTGCTTCCTGATCAAGAAGATCCCGGGCGGGGTGATGAGCACGTGGCTGGAGCGTGCCGAAGTCGGCGCGAAACTCAACCTGACCGGCCCGCTCGGCAGCTTCTATCTGCGCGAGGTCCATCGCCCCCTCCTGTTTCTGGCTGGCGGCACCGGCCTTGCGCCGTTCCTGTCGATGCTTGAACAACTCGCCCGCACAAACGCCGAGCAGAAGGTCCATCTCATCTACGGCGTCACCCGCGATCTGGACCTGGTGCTGGTCGACGAGATCGAGGCCTACGCCAAACTACTTCCCAACTTCACTTACGCGACCGTCGTCGCGGACGCCGCCTCCAGCCATCCGCGCAAGGGGTGGGTCACCCAGCATATGCCGGAAGAGCTGCTCAACGGTGGTCATGTCGACGTCTATCTCTGCGGTCCGCCGCCGATGGTCGACGCGGTGCGCAAGCACTTCGACGAGAGTGGCATTACGCCCAACAGCTTCCACTACGAGAAGTTCACGCCGAATGTCGTGGCGAAGGAGGCAGCATGAAAACGGTCCTCTTTGCCGACCGTTTCGCCGGCAAAGTAATCGTGGTGACCGGTGCCGCCCAGGGCATCGGCCGTGCCGTGGCGCTGCGGGCCGCGGCGGAAGGCGGCAAGGTGCTGTTCGTCGACCGCGCCGATTTCGTCGCCGAGGTGGCGGCGGAGGCGGACAGTGAGCGGGCGACCGCCTTCGAAGCCGATCTCGAAACCCATGAGGGGGCGGCAGCGGCGATGCGCTTTGCTGCCGAAAGGTTCGGCGGCATCGACATCCTGATCAACAATGTCGGCGGTGCGATCCGTATGCGTCCCTTCGAGGAATTCGAGCCGGCGCAGATCGACGCGGAGATTCGCCGTTCGCTGATGCCCACGCTTTATTGCTGCCATGCCGTGCTGCCGCATCTCTTCGCTCGTGGCGGCGGCACCATTGTCAATGTGTCCTCAAACGCCACGCGCGGCATTCATCGTGTGCCCTATTCGGCGGCGAAGGGCGGCGTCAATGCCATCACCCAGTCGCTGGCGATGGAGCTTGCGGAGCGCAACATCCGGGTCGTCGCAACAGCGCCGGGTGGGACAGAGGCGCCGCCGCGCCGCATCCCGCGCAATGCGGAGGGTGACAGCGAAGCCGAGAAGTCCTGGATGGGGGACGTCTTTGCCCAGGTAAAGCAGTCGAGCTTCATGAAGCGCTACGGCAGCATCGAGGAGCAAGCGGCGCCCATTCTGTTCCTGGCCTCGGACGAGGCCTCCTACATCACCGGCAATGTGCTGCCGGTCGCCGGCGGCGATCTCGGCTGACGGTTCCTTGTTTAAACGCGCAAACACCTGGGGAGGAGACGATGCGCACGATCGATGTGAATGAGGCAATAGACGGGAGCCCTCTCGGGGGCTTCCAGTGGATGGTGGTGGCGCTCTCGGCGCTGCTCTTGATCGTCGACGGTTACGACGTCTTCGTCGCCGGCACCGTGCTGCCGACGCTGATTGCGGAATGGGACTTAAGCAAGCCACAGGCCGGCGCGCTGCAGGCCTGGGCGCTCTTCGGCATGATGTTCGGCGCCCTGATCTTCGGCCCACTTGCCGACCGGATTGGCCGCAGGAAGGGGATCGCCATCAGCTTCCTGCTGTTTACGGTCTCGACGCTTCTGACCGGCTTTGCCAATTCGCCGGAGCAATTCAAGATCTTCCGCTTTTTTGCCGGTCTCGGCTGCGGCGGGTTGATGCCCAACGCGGTGGCGCTGATGAACGAATATGCGCCGAAGCGCCTTCGCGGCACCCTGGTGGCGCTGATGTTCTCCGGCTATTCGGTCGGCGGCATGGTGGCAGCCAGCCTTGGTATCGGTCTCATCCCGTCCTATGGCTGGAAGCCGATGTTCTTCATCGCGGCGGTGCCGCTGCTGCTCTTGCCCGTCATTCTCTGGAGGCTGCCGGAATCACTCGGCTTCCTCATCCGGCAGGGCAAGCAGGAGGAGGCGAAGCGTATCTATGCCAAGATCGACCCGAACGCGCGTCTTGGTGCCGCCGACAGGCTGGTCTTCTCGGAAACGAAGGGTGCTTCGGCATCGGTTCTGGAACTCTTTCGCCACCAGCGGACACTGCGCACCCTCATGCTCTGGATCGCGTTCTTCTGCTGCCTGCTGCTCGTCTACCTGCTCTCCTCCTGGCTGCCGAAGGTGCTGCAGGAAGCCGGCTATGCCGAGAAGGCGAGCTTGCTCAGTCTGTTCTCGCTCAATTTCGGCGGCATGATAGGAGCCATTGCCGGCGGCTGGCTCGGCGACCGCTTCGGCCTGCCGAAGGTGGTGGTCGGCTTCTTCGTCGCGGCAGCGCTGTCGATCGCGCTAATCGGCTTCAACCCGCCGGTGGTGTTCCTGTTCCTGATGGTGTTCGTCGCCGGCGCCACCACGATCGGCACGCAGATCCTGCTCTATGCCAGCGTGGCGCAACTCTACAATCTCTCGATACGCTCGACGGGGCTGGGCTGGGCGTCCGGTGTCGGTCGTATCGGCGCGATCGTTGGGCCGACGCTCGGCGGCGTACTGTTGGCGCAGGAGTTTCCGCTGCAGCAGAACTTCCTGATCTTTGCCGTCCCGGCGGCGATCTCGGCGCTCGCCATGCTGGTGTTTGCGATCAGCAATGCCCGCCGCGTCGAGGTCGGCCAACTGGCGACCGCATAGCCGGCAGCAATGGTAGCCGGATCACGAAGGGTCCGGCCGCCACCCCATGAGTGCGTTATGTCGCTATCTACGTGTGCAGCGCGCATAAGGCACCCGAGCCGTGGTGTCGCCAGCAACATCGAGCCGCCATCGCTGGCGGCTTTCCCGATCGGAGTTCCTGTCTCATGGCCTATCTCGAGTTACCCAGCCATCGCCTTCATTACCGCATCGACGGTGATCAGAAGAGCAGCGCCCCATGGCTGCTCTTCTGCAACTCGCTCGGCACCGACCTTTCGATGTGGGACGCCCAGATCGAGGCGCTTTCACCGCATTTCCGTGTGCTGCGTTACGATCGCCGGGGCCATGGTCGTTCCTCGGCGCCGCCGCCACCCTATGGGCTCGCCGATCTCGGCCATGACGTGCTGGCCCTTCTGGACGCCTTGGAGATCGAAAAGGCGCATTTCTGCGGCCTGTCGATCGGCGGGATGACAGGACAATGGCTCGGCGCGCACGCGGGTAAGCGGCTGAACAAGATCGTACTCTGTGCGACGGCGGCCCGCATCGGCACGCCCGAGGGCTGGGCCGCGCGCATCGACGCCGTCAGGGCGAGCGGCCTTGAGGGCTTGACCGCCGCCACGGCCGAGCGCTGGTTCAGTCCGACATACGCAGCCAGCCATGGTGATGTCGTCGATCGCATCATCGAGAGCTTCGACGCCACCTCGACGGAAGGTTACATCGGCGGCTGCACCGCGCTGGCGGCTGCGGATTTGCAGGAAGAAATCGCAAATATCGCCAATCCCTTGCTGGCGATTTCCGGCGAGGGGGATCCGGTATGCCCCCCGGCGGACCTCGAAGATATCGCCACGCGCGTGCAGCGGGGCCGGCACCTGTCGCTGCCGGGCCGCCATATCGTCAACATCGAGTCCGCGTCCATGTTCAACGCGGCGCTGCTCGAATTCCTTCACGCCTGAAGGCGCATTCGCACGGCGCCACGCCGATCAACGCATCGTCTACTTGACGGGAACAAGAAGCGGCGCGTCCTTGGTGACGATGTAGGTCGCGAGTTCAGACGCCTTGGTGGTGCCGACGTTCTTCGCCACATGGGCAACGCCAGCTGGAATGAACAACGCCTGGCCCGCCTGAAGCGTCACCGGTGCCCGGCCCTCGAGCTGGTATTCCAGCGAACCTTCGAGCACATAGGCGATTTCTTCGCCTGGATGCGAATGCTTGATCGAGGTTGTGCCCGGCTCGATGTCGACGCGGACCTGCACGGCTTCATGTCCGGGCACGCTGATCTCGTTCTTGATCAGATCCGTGCGCTGAATGCCCTGCATCTGCTGGGCCTGTGCCAGGCGAAGCGTCGTCACGCTACAGGCGATCAGTAATGCGGCGGCGAAGATGCGGGTGGTTTTCATGAATTCCTCCATCAGAGCGTTGGTTGCGTCGGGGCGCTGGAAACATGCTTATTTCTATGGAGGCGTGTATTCGCGGTGTGTCGCGCAGATGGGACTTTTGTAAGCGCTTGTAGCGGCAAGAAGGGGGTAATCTGGCTTGTCGTCAGCCGTTCACAATCTCCAGCGATAGGCCCGGCCGCGGGTGCGGCCGAGCGAACAAGGCGACGGAGCTTGCGTTGACGTGTGCCAGAGATCTGCAGGCGGTTACTGCCGGTCTCCAGCGTTGCGGCCGACGGTGATCGAGAGATCCTTGGTCTTGCCGGCACGCCAGACGCTCATGCTCTTCGACGTGCCGGGCGTGAGGTCGGCAACCATGCGCGAGAGATCGCGCGGTGACTTGACAGGGCTGCCGCCGAAGGCGGTGATGATGTCACCGGCCCTGAGGCCCGCCTTGGCGGCAGGCGTTCCGCCGTTGACACCGGCGACCAGCGCGCCTTCTGCCCGGTGGAGGCCGATCGCATCGGCGATGTCAGTGGTCACCGGTTGAATTTCGACGCCGATGAAGCCGTGCTGGATCCAGCCGTCCTTCATCAGTTCGGCGACGACCTTCTGGGCCTGATCGGAGGGGATGGCAAAGCCGACGCCGACGCTGCCGCCGTTAGGCGAATAGATGGCGGTGTTGATGCCGACCACGCGGCCTTCGGCGTCGACCAGCGGTCCGCCGGAATTGCCGCGGTTGATCGGCGCGTCGATCTGGATGAAGTCGTCATAGGGGCCGCTGTTGAGATCGCGGCCACGCGCCGAAACGATGCCGGCCGTCACGGTCGTGCCGATACCGAACGGATTGCCGATCGCCAGCACCTGGTCGCCGACCCGTAAGGCGTCGGAATCGCCCCAGGCGACGGTGGCGAGCGGTTTCGTCGGTTTGATCTTCAACACAGCGAGATCGTTTTTTGGATCGGCGCCGACAAGCTTGGCAGGCACCTGCGTGCCGTCGTCGAGGGTCACCGTGATGCTCGACGCCTTGTCGATGACGTGGTTGTTGGTGACGATGTAGCCATCGGACGTTACGATAAAACCAGAGCCGAGCGCTTCGGCCCGTTGAGTCGGGCGCCGCTCAGGCGCCTGGTCCGGCAGCGGAATGCCCTGGTCGCGGAAGAATTGGCGAAACTGATCGTCGAAGGGCAAGTCTCCGCCGAGTTGTGACGTTTCGTCGTTGTCGGCCCTGATCACGGTCGTGATGGTGACGACCGCCGGCTTGTCCGCCGAAACGATCGGGGCGAAGGAGCCACCGGATGTCACCGGTACGGCAACCGCGGAGCCGGGCGCGGTGGCCGCAGCCACGTCACGGCCCGCGAAGGTTGCCACGGACAAGGGCGCGATGATGACGGCTGCGCCGAGGAGGGCGGCAGCACGATATCTTCTCACAATGTTTGACATGATCTTGTTCCTTTCGCTGCCAAAGCCGAGCGATCCCCACCGGGTGCCTATAATGGACCTGAACACGGCTCATTGCTTCGATCGGCTTCGTTCAAGACTTGTGTTGATTGCTGAGGGACCGGGCTCGAGGAGCGAACCCGGCGCCGTACATGCGCTCACCCGCAAGCCGGGTGAGCCGGGTCTGCCGGCCGATCAGGCCATTCGGGCAATGTCGCGGTCGAGGTGCCGAACTTCGTTCTGTAGCCGCGCATAGGATTGCGTCGGCAGCATGCCGTGATGGGCGGCGGCGGTCCTGATCGCCTGGGCGCGAACTGTACCGTCTTCGCGCTCGAGCTTCCTGTAATTTGCCGCGGTCAGCTTGCCCTGTTCGCGATCGGCATGGATCCGATGATTGTCGACCTTGAGTTCGTGCAGGACGCGGTCGAGCCGCGACGACGCCATGTGAGCGGGTACGCGGTGGGCCGGCATGGCCGGGGCCGTCATGTCGTCCTGGCCGAAAATGCCCTGATAATAATCACCGGTATAGGCGCCCTTGTCGTTGTCGCGACCGAAGTCGTGGTGATCGGCCGCAAAGGCTCCACCGGCGAAAACGACGAGGGAAAGGGTTGCAATGGCGGTAGTCTTGAGAGGCGAGCGCATATCTGCTTCTCCTTCAACTCGGGAAGCGGGAGGAGCTTCCCTGCGAGGCCGTCTCCTATTGTCGCGTCACGGCCGAAGCGGCCGCCGGCAATATTCAGCCTCGGCTCGAAGGTAATGCTGCCGTGGGGCGTCGTCACGTTAATATCGTGTAATATTACCTCGAAGTTTATCCGGGGTTGGCGTCCATTAACTTTATGTAATGAAAGTCGATCTGCGCCTGTATTACGAATTCCTTTATGCGAATGGCGTGCGACTTACTCCATGCCGGACTTGTATGCTTGCTTTCAGCGATCCTGGCCGGCGTAGTGCGCGCGCGGGCGGATCAATTCACCGCTCTCCACTTGTTCCATCGCGTGGGCGAGCCAGCCGACGGTGCGCGCAAGCGCGAAAATAACGAGGGGCGCGTCTAGCGGAAGGTCGTATGTCGCCGCCAGCGCCGCCAGCGAAAAGTCGAGATTGGCGGGCTCTCCGAGCAGTTCTTCACCGGCTTCGGCTAACGCGCTGTAGAGCGCCGGCACCTCGAAGCTCGCCATGATCGCCTTGGCGCGCGGATCGCCATCGGGATAGAGCCGATGGCCGAAGGCTCTGACCACGCCCTCCGTGGAGAGCATTCCCCGGATCGCCTCGCGGACGCCGCTCGCCGCCGCCTGTTCGGCCAGGCGCGTGACGCTGAGCCAGGCGCCGCCATGTCTCGGCCCGGTCAGCGTGGCAAGCCCCGATAGAGTGGCGGCGGAAAGCGCAGCACCCGAGGAGGCCGTGACCCGGGCCGCGAAGGCCGAAACATTGAGCTCGTGCTCCGCGGTCAGCACCAGGCATTTGCGGATCGGCTCCGCCACCTCCGGCCGCCCCCAGCCCAGTGCCAGCCGCTGGTGCAGCGGCACTGGTTCTCGTGACGGCGCCAGCCCAGCCGCGGCGGTCGCAAGCACCTCGGCGGCTTCGGCCTTCAGTATCGCCGGCCGTCTCCCGAGTGCCGGCAGGTCGCTCTCGATCCGTGCAGCCAGGCGTCCGAATGTTGCGGCCAGGCGCGATTGGCTGCCACCATGGCCACCGGCGGGAACGGTCACTGTCTCGGATGATTGCCAAAGCAGCGTGGCAATTTCCTCCAATGTAGCGTCGCCGGAGAGTTCGACCGCATCGCGGCCGCGATAGAATAACCGTCCGCCAGCGATGCTGGAGATTGTTGTCTGCAGAACCGGTTCGCCCCAGCGGATCGCTTCGGCGGCGACGACCGCCGCCTGCCGCCGCCCGGCATGGCGTTCGGCCAACCGGTGCACGTCGTCTGCCTGGTAGAGGCTGCGGCGCGGATCAGTCGGGTCGGGCTTGGCGCGAATGCGCCCGCGACTGACATTGGCATAAAGCGTCTGCCGCTTGCTGCCGAGCCGGGCGAGCGCCTCTTCGGCGGTGAACCAGAGTGTCTTCATATTGATCAATTGCATCAAGATTGACGTCAATAGGTCTAGGTCGGATCATCCTTCGCGTAAAGGAGAAACTGATGATGAAGAACGGACTTGAAGACGTCGTCGCCGCCGAGACGCAGCTTTCCCATGTCGACGGTGAGGCCGGCGAATTGATCATCCGCGGCGTATCGCTCGATCACCTGGTCGGTTACGCAAGCTATGAAGATGTCGTGGCCCTGCTGGTCGACGGCTTGGTGGGGGCTGCTCCGGATCGAACCGAGCTTGCCCGGGGCCTCGGGCAGAAGCGTCAAGAGGTGTTTGCCCATGTCGGCGCAATCGACGACGCGCTGCTGGAACTGCCGCCAGTCGACATCATGCGCGCGCTGATCGCCAGGCTTCCGGATGGTGATGATCTCGATACGGCGCTGCGCCTGCTTGCCGCTCCGGCCGTTTTCCTGACCGCTGCGCTGCGCCTGAAGAGAGGTGAAAGCCCGGTTGCGCCGCGGCCGGCGCTTTCCCATGCCGCCGATATCCTGGCGATGCTCGGCGCCAAGGTGCCGATGAGGCAGGAAGTGGCGGCGCTCGATGCCTATCTGGTGACGATTTCGGACCACGGCCTCAACGCCTCCACCTTTGCCTCGCGTGTGGTCGCGTCCACGAAAGCCGGTCTCACATCTTCGGTGCTCGCTGCAATCAGCGCTCTCAAGGGGCCGCTTCACGGCGGTGCGCCGGGTCCGGTGCTGGACATGCTTGATGCGATCGGAACACCGGAGAATGCGGAAACCTGGCTCACCCGTGCGCTCGACCGCGGCGAGCGGCTGATGGGCTTTGGCCATCGTGTCTATCGTGTCCGCGACCCCCGTGCCGACGCGCTGAAAGGCGCTTTGAGGCAACTGATCGCCGCCGACCCGGCGAACCGCGATCGTATTCAACTGGCCGAAGCGGTCGAACAGTCGGCGCTCGCGATCTTGAAGGTGCGCAAGCCCGACCGTCCGCTCGACGTCAATGTGGAGTTCTATACCGCGCTTCTGCTCGATGCGCTGAATTTCCCGCGCGAGGCTTTTACCGGCGTTTTTGCGATCGGCCGCACCGTCGGCTGGGTCGCCCATGCGCGCGAGCAGGCACTCGAAGGCCGGCTCATCCGGCCGCGCTCCGTCTATGTCGGGCCTCTGCCGCAACAGGCGGCCTGAGCGGGCGTGCTCTACGGTGAGACGGTCACGGAAATCGTCGAAATCGAGGACGGTCGCAAACGGGCGACCGTCCTCGGCGAAACGCAGCAGGCGGCCGTCAGGCCGCCTTCTTGGCGTCGAAGGGGATCTCGATATCGACTGCGAGCGTCGAGACCTGGGCGCCGCGCTCCATCGTCACGCGGACCTTTTCGTCGTCGATCTGCATGTGCTTGGAGATCGCCTGGAGGATTTCGTCACGCAGCTTGGTGACGAGATCGGAATCGCCGGCAGATGCGCGCTCGTGGGCCAGCAGCACCTGCAGCCGTTCGCGGGCGGCTGGAGCTGACTGGGAGCGGGAGAAGAAACGGAACGGGTTCATGCCGCCTTCCTTCCGAAGATTTTGCCGAGGAAGCTGCGCTTTTCACCGGGAATGGTGATCGGCAGGGCTTCGCCCTTGAGCCGGCGTGCAGCGTCGAAATAGGCCAGCGCCGGGGCTGAGCGGTTGTCTGCGAGCGTGACCGGCGAGCCGACGTTGGAGGCGCGCAGCACGTCAGCGCTTTCCGGGATGATGCCCATCAGCGGGATCGACAGGATTTCCAAGACGTCGTCGACCTTCAGCATGTCGCCGCGCTCGGCCCGAATGGGGTCGTAGCGGGTGAGCAGCAGGTGCTTTTCCATGCGCTCGCCGTTCTCGGCCTTGAGCGTCTTGGAATCGAGCAGGCCGATGATGCGATCGGAATCGCGCACCGACGAGACTTCCGGGTTGGTTACGACGATGGCGATATCCGCATGGCGCATGGCCAGCGTCGCGCCACGCTCGATGCCGGCGGGGCTGTCGCAGATAACCCAGTCGAAGGCGCTCTGAAGGGCGGCGATGACCTTCTCAACACCTTCCGGCGTCAGATTGTCCTTGTCGCGGGTCTGGGAGGCCGGCAGCAGGTAGAGCGTCTCCAGGCGCTTGTCGCGGATCAGTGCCTGCGACAGCTTGGCCTCGCCCTGGATCACGTTGACCAGATCATAGACGACGCGCCGTTCCGCGCCCATGACCAGGTCGAGATTGCGAAGACCGACGTCAAAGTCCACGACGACAACCTTCTCGCCATTCTGCGCGAGGGCGGCGCCCAATGCGGCGCTGGACGTCGTCTTGCCGACGCCGCCTTTGCCCGATGTAACCACGACTACCTTGCCCATTCGTCTCTCCAAGTATCTAGAATTCGCCTTCGCCTGCGTCCTTATGATTTGGGCCGGATCGACCGAAATCATCAGCGGGATGCGGGCGGCGGCCGCCCGCACTCGTCCTCGTCTCGCCCTAGCCGAGAGTTCCCGCCTTGAGCGCTTCGCCGTCGAGCCAGATCTGCACAGCCTTGCCGCGCAGGTTTGGCTCCATCTCGTCGGCCGTCTTGTAAAAGCCGTCGATCGCAATCAGTTCCGCTTCGAGCTTGCGGCAGAAAATCCGCGCAGATGCATTGCCCGTGGTGCCGGCCATCGCCCGGCCGCGCAGCGCGCCGTAGATGTGGATCGAGCCGCCGGCCACGACCTCTGCGCCGGAGGCGACCGAGCCGACGATCGTCACGTCGCCTTCGGGGAAGAACAGCGATTGGCCGGAGCGTACCGGCTGGGTGACGACGATCGAAGGCGTTGCCTTGGCGGCAAGCGGCTCGGCCGTGATGACGGCCTGCGTTGCCGTCTCCGGGGCCTCGGCCGCCCTTTCGGCCTGCTCCGCCATCTTCGCTTCGTAGTCGGCTGCCGGACGCCCGTCATTCATCGCCGGCGGAAGATCGGCGCCGAGCAACGACTGGCGTGCGCCTTCGATGCCCATGATCCGGACGTTGCGTTTGCCCAGTTGATCGACGAGTTCGCGCAACTGTGAACGATCGATGTCGAGTCCCTCGACATCGAGCACGACCGGCCGCCGCAGGAAAAACCCGGCGGAGCGGGATGCCAGATCGTCGAGCCGGGTGAGCCAGTCCTCGAGAGGCAACTCGGGGGTTAGCGCTAGAGCAAGGAAGGAGCGCCCCTTGAGGCGGATCGGCCGGGATTCAGTTAACACGTCGTTCATCTTGGTAAATTTTCCGTTGCTTCGGTGTACCGACGAAATGGTTAACAAATGGTTAATTCGGCAATGCGAAGGTTAATGACGCAGGTCCCGCGACGAGCCCGCCGACGTTGAAAAACAAGGGAAATCGACCTCTTGGAAGAGGCATATCTTTTGGTCGTCGGTGCCTTGGCGATGGAGGGTTGATTGTCTGCCGGCCGCTGAGGGGAGCGTGAATCGTCGACCCCCGGCGATTGCGATTCGGCCGGTTGCGTGAAGGGAGTTGACATTGGAGTGTCAAAATAAGAACATAACGTGAACAAATGGAGGTTTCCCATGAACCGGACAGAAACCATGACCCATACCGAAGAAGTGATCGAACGCGCCATGGCTGCCGTCGCAGCCGCCCGGAAGAAGCGGGAACGCGAAGCCGAGTGGCGCAAGCGCACCTTTGGGCGCATCGACATGACGCCGCCTCTGCCGCGGCTGAAGCGCGGCGGCGTGCAGCTTTCCCTGCGGCTCGACGGTTCTGCCCGGTGATCGAAGAGACGATCACTCATGGGATTGCGGCTCTGACGACGATGGATGTCGCAGAAGTCAGGCGCATAACTCGAACCAAATTCGGGATTTCCGCGACATTAGGCAGCATATTATACGTCGCCGCATGACGATACTGGAACAAAAGCACCTAGCCTTGCTCGATGAAGCACAGCGCCGTGGACAACCGGACATGGACACGGACATGGACAAGGCGGGCGCGGGTTGCCTTCGTCTGCTCCGTTGCTTGAGGAACGGCCGCTTCCGGCGCTGCTGGAAAACGCCCGAACACACACCATTCATCACGAATGGTGCGTGTTCCTTTTGCGCGCTTCTCACTTCGGCTCGTTGTCGTTGTCGGCTTTGGCATTGAAATCGCACTGATAGCTGACCTCGACCTTGGCGATGAGAGGAACCGAGACTGCGACCGAAATCTTCAACCGGCCCTTTTGGGACAGCTTGGCGACTTGCCGGCCCGTGATGGCGCGCCTGCCATTGATCCCAAGAAACAGCGCCGCCGCGCCGAAGAAGAAACCGCACGCGTCAGCCACGGATTCTTCCAGACCGAGTCAGGAAGGACGATCGCAGACGTAGCTCACGCTGCTTTCGGTCGGCACAGAGCTGACAACAAGTGGCAAAGTGATCAGTCAAGGTCATTGCGCAACTATCGTATGTACACCTGCCGGAAGCCTGAAGCGTTCCTGCGTCGCAGCGAGAGACGGCCGGGCCTCGGAGATGATCCGCCACACTTCGACCGCCCCGCCGGGCGACGCGCTGTGGTTTCTATACCGATTGACGCCAACGAAGACGTGGCGACCGCCGCGATCGAAGGCCAGGCCTTGGGGAAGAACCCCTGCGACCGGCCATTCGCCATGAAGTGTCAGCCGGCCGGTTTGGCTTTCCAGCTCGTAGAGGCTGAGTGAAGCCTGCTCGGTCCAGTCGCGCGATCCGTCCGGCTTTCCGGTTCCACGCAGATTGCACGTGACCAGGAAGCGGCCGTCAGGGCTGAAGGCGATCGTCTCGGCTCCCCATCCTCCGACAATGATGTGGGGCACAGTATGCCGTGCTTTGTCGCCGGACGCGCCGACATCGGCGAGCCGGACGGTCGTCAGAATTCCCTCTCGCACGCCGTAGAACCCCTCGGTGTCGGTGCCCCACTGCAGGTCGGAGGTGACATAGTAGCGACCATCCGGCGAGAACCGGCCGACGAAGGGAAACTTGTTCGTTTGCACGCGGTTGCCCCAGGGACGGATATCGGACACCGCTCCGGCTTGATTGCGGACGACCTCGTAGAAGGCAACCTGGTTGCGATCGACGAGGTTGACCGCGATGTACCGACCGCTCGGGTGCCACTGCACCCAGCTCGACTTCAGAGGAATGAAGCCAGTTGATGGTTCGAGGTCGAGGCCGAAGCTGGTGACCAGCCCGAAGTGGCCGTCATTGTTTGAAACGAAGGAAAGTTCCCGGTCAGCATCGACCGTGATCGCGACGATCAGGTCACCGGAAGGACTGACCTCGATAGCCTGTGGCTGTGTGCCGATTCGCACGCTGTCCACGACCGTCGGGCTATCGCCGTCAAGCCTCACCGAGCGGATCGCGTCGCCTTGCGGCAGTTCATCGAGGCGTGTCGCGCCCGCGGGCCGTTGGCCGAAGGTCTCCGCCACGAACGCAAAGCGGCCATCTGGCGAAAGATCGAGAGCGCCCGGTGGGCCGTAGGTAGAGTTCGATATTTCCAGCTGCGTCACCAGCGACGCCTCGCTCAATGGTGATCTGATGATGGACAGCGTGTCCCGGTGGCGAGAATCTGGAGGCCCAAGTTCACCGGTCTCATAGACGGTCGGGACCATGTCGGTATCGGAGAGGACGACGATCGTCTCGGCTCCAGTCTCTGATGTCTCCGCAAGTGCAAGGACCGGCACCAGTACCATCGCCAGTACGGCGATGCGTGAACATGTTCGCATGAAATACAGCTCCGTTTGTTCTTGACCTCCCTTCCTCTCATTGCCGCCGCTAATCGTCCAATCGATATTGGACATTCCGATATTTCCCAAGGTAATATCTGCTCTGCCCAGGGAAAATCTACAATGAACCTCGCCGCAGTCGATCTGAACCTGCTCGTCGCCTTCGACGCCCTGCTCGGCGAGGGTAGCGTGAGCGCCGCGGCGGCGCGCATAGGCCTCAGCCAACCCGCCATGAGCAAGCGTCTGGCGCATCTGCGGCAACTCTTTGCCGACGATCTGTTCGTCCGCAGCGCAGATGGGGTTCGTCCAACGGAAAAGGCTTTGGACCTTGCCGATCCGATCCGCGCGGCGCTGCGGCAGATAGAGGACGCGTTGGGTGGCCTTGGGCAGTTTTCACCTGACCGTTCGCAGCGCGTATTCAGGATTGCGACGACGGATCACGTTGCGGCCACCCTGGCTCCGCGCCTTATGGCTACCCTACGGCAGGTTGCGCCAAGGACGTCTATCGTTATCCGAAGTCTTCATCGCCAGGACGTGATCGACCAGCTCGAGAAGGGATCCGTTGATCTCGCGATTACGATACTGCCGGACGCTCCGACCAGCATAAAGCGGGTTTCCCTCTTTCACGTCGACTGGGTTTCGCTCGTGTCGGCTTCTCACCCCGAGATTGTCGATGAGCTGACGCTGGATCTCTATCTGAAATATCCGCACTTGTTGGTGACCCATGTCGGCGACCTCAAGGGCTATGTCGATCGCATGCTGGACGATCGAGGCCTAAAGCGCAACGTCGTGATGAGTCTGCCCTATGCACTGGCCGTGCCAGCAATCATTGCGCGCACCGACATGATCTGCACCTTGTCGGCCAATCTGGTTAATCTCGCCAGCTGGCCTGGGGTACGATCTTTCCCAGTGCCGTTCGACTATTCCGGATATGAGGAGACGATGCTCTGGCACCGGCGGAACGACAGCGACCCGGGTCATGGCTGGATGCGGCGCACGCTACTTGAAGTGAGTGAAACGCTTACGCGCCACGAACCGTGACCGGCAGTTTGTGGACGCCTAGGGCATCCTCGACATAAAGGCCTCGCGCTCGGGGTCCTGCGCCCGGGCACGAGCGAACTCCACCAAGGCTCGCAGCTTGGGCAGCAGCGAGTTTCGCTTCGGATAGTAGAGAAAGAGACCGGGTGACTCCATCGCGTGATCGTTCAGGACGCCAATCAGCCGCCCCGAGGCGAGAGGCTCGTGAACGACCGGCTCCGGCACGTAGATCAGGCCAAGTCCCTTGAGCGCGGCCGCCACCATGACCGGAGTGTCGTTCAGGATCATCGGGCCTTTCACTGTGACTTCGTAGGTCCGCTTTCCGTCCCGAAACGTCCAGTTGACGATCTTTCCGGAACTGCTGAGGCGGAACCGGATGCAGCGATGGCAGGCAAGATCCTCCGGTCGTTCAGGTTTCGGAAACTCAGCGAAATAGTCAGGCGAACCGGCGACAATGAACGGGAAGGACGGCGACAGCCGCACGGCCACCATGTCGGGCTGTAGTCGTTCTCCGAGCCGGATACCTGCGTCGAAGCCGTTGGCGACGATGTCCGACAGCCCATCTTCGGCAAAGAGCTCAACCTCGATGTCCGGAAAGACTTCACAGAATTCGCGCATCGGATCGAGAAGGAACGGAATGACGCCCCGGGATGCATTGAGCCGCAGGGTTCCTGATGGGCGACCGCTGTAGATCTTCAATGCCGTGAAGCAGGCTTCGAGGTTCTCGAGCGCCGGGCGCGCCTGCTCCAGAAACAGCATCCCCGCCTCGGTAAGTCCGACACTCCGCGTGGTCCTGGATAGCAGTGCGGTACCGAGACTGGATTCAAGCGCCTTGATCATCTGGCTGACGGCTGAGGGTGAGACGCCGAGATCGGCTGCGGCGGCGCGAAAACTCCTGCGGTCCGCCACCCTTATGAACGCCGCAACTGCATCAGTCTCCGTTCGCCTCAGCATCACCTGGCCTTCGCATTGCCTTCTCACGCTCGCCGGCTGTTGTCCGTCAACCCTTTGACGCCGTGATTGTGAAGCTCCTGTGATCAGCTTGTGCAATAATGGCTGAATTATCGAGCACAACCGAACGATATACCTTGTTTGTATCGTCGTGCAAATCGGGTCGTTCGGCATGAAACTACAGGTCATTCTTCGACGCTCTGCCATAGTAACAGCGATGGCTGCCGTTCTTCTCATCCTGGCGTTCGCCATCATGGTCCAGTCGTCGGATTTCACACCGGCAACATGGACACCGGGCGCGCAGTCGCAGAACACACGCAACACCGCATTGCGCGAAGCGCGCCCGGTCGGTGGCGAGACTCTGTGCGGACCGGAAGACGTCGCCATCGACGGACGGGGCCGCATCTTCGCCGGGACCGTCGATGGGACGATCTGGCGTGCAGACCTCAACGCCGAGAGGCCGCGCTTCGAGCGGTTTGCCGAGGTCGGCGGACGCCCGTTGGGATTGGTGGTCGGCGCCGATGACGTTCTCTACGTGGCCAATCACGGCATCGGGCTGCAGGCGGTTTCGCCCGGGGGTGAGGTCACAAGCCTGCTGACCGAGGTCGATGGCACGCCAATCCTCTTCGCCAACGACCTCGCCATCGATACGGACGGGATCATCTATTTTTCGGATGCGAGCAGCCGCTACAACGTCTCCACCATCGGCGTTCAAGGCACCTACGGCGTGCCCGACCTTCTGGAGGGGCGTCCATTCGGCAGAGTAATCCGCTTCGATACCCGCAGCGGGGCCGCTTCCGTGCTCGCGGAGGGGCTCTATTTCCCCAACGGCATCGCCATCAGCCGGGACGGACAGTCGATCATCGTGGCGGAGACCAATCGGTACCGGCTGTCGCGCATTTGGCTCGACGCCCCTCGTGCCGGCGAGCGTGAAACGTTGATCGACAATCTGCAAGGCTTGGCCGACGGCCTGACCGGGCTCGGCGACGGCAGGATGCTGCTTGCCGCCTATCACCGCACCCCCGTGCTCGATGAAAGCGTCCTGCCAAGCTGGTTCATGCGGCACGTCATGTCGCGGCTGCCGAATTCCTTCTTCACACGCAATGCTCCGAACGGATTTGTCGCCGTCATCGACGACCGGACAGGCGAGGTTCTGCAGGAACTCCACGGCGGAACGGGTGAAGCGGCCGCGCCAGCCAATGCGATCTTTTGGAACGGGGAGCTTTTCATCGGAACGCTGTTTGGCTCGGCGGTGTCGAGGATCGATCTGCCGGTAAAGCCCTCGTCTACGCAAACGTTGGCAAACTGACTGCGAGGGCACACCCATGGATATCGATCCGATCGGCGACGTCATGACCTGGGTCGCGACGTACGGGGTAGCGGGGCTATTCGGCATCGCCCTCGCTGAACGTTTCGTACCTGTGCTGCCCTCGTACGGCCTTCTTGTCGCCGTGGGCATCGCCACGGCGGAAGGCACTTGGTCGCTCCCTGTTGCTCTTACCACCTCAATCACCGGCGGCGTTGTGGGCTGTGTCGTCTGTTATCTGCTGGCGAAGGCACTTGGAGAATCGCGATCACGGGCGCTTCTCTGCCGGACTGGCGGTCTCTTCGGCGTGTCGAATGCAGGCATCGAGCGCTGGACGGCGATTCTGCACGACAACCGGACAATGTTTACGTTCGCCGCACAACTCGTCCCGACCGTCAGGCTGCTTGCTCCCGGGCTGGCCGGGCTCCTGCGTGTGAAGACAGCCGTTTTTGTGACGGGTTCCGCCTGCGGCGTTGCACTCTGGAACAGCGTGTTCATCGGATTGGGTTTTGCAACCTCCACCGTGGTTGATGCCGCCAATGCCTCTGCTCTGGCACTGAGTGTGTTGGTGCTGCTGCTGGTTTCAGAGGGTGTCGCACTCGTGATCTGGACTCGCTGGCGGCGGCGCGCCGGACGGGCAGCAATCGAGAGGATGTCAGCCGGTGACCAGTGAGGCCCAAAAGCCGGACGCCGATCCCCTGAGCGATCTTGTCAGGTTCTTCCGCGCCTGGCTATCTGATCCGCTTCGCGTCGCCGCGGTCATACCCTCAGGGATGGCCCTGGCGGACGTGATGACCAGGGAAATCTCAGCCGCGACGGGGCCGGTCATCGAGCTTGGCGCGGGGACCGGCGTATTTACCCGCGCGCTTATCGCCCGCGGTGTTCCCGAGGATCAACTTGCGCTCGTCGAGTCCAGTTTCGATTTCGCCCAACTTCTCCAACTCCGCTTTCCCCAGGCTTATACGCTCCGCATGAATGCGACTCAGCTCCGCCATATCGAGCTGTTCGGCCAGCGCGGTGCCGGCGCGGTCGTTAGCGGCTTGCCGCTCCTTTCGATGTCAGCACGCGAGGTCATCAGAATTTTGGAAGGAGCGTTCGGTCACCTTCGGCCCAACGGCGCGTTCTACCAGTTCACCTATGGCCCAAGATGCCCGGTGTCGAGTCCGCTCTTGGATCGGCTTGGGCTTAAAGCGACCCAGATTGGTGGCACGTGGGCGAACGTTCCGCCCGCGGCCGTCTATAGATTTCGCCGACGGCCGGCACACACGATGGCCACAAGCCAGGTGCTCGAACCCCATGTGTCGGCACCTCCTTCATCGGCAGAGGCCTGGTAGCGACCAAGGTGACATCGTCGGTCGCCAGTGCGCCGTTCGGCAAACGCCGATCGCCGGATATCAGGCCTCGAGCGGCTTCGCGGCCGATGCGCCCAGGACGTCCTCGAAAACATCCAGGAAGCGGCGGCCGACTGAGGGGAGCATTTTCCCGCGCCAGGCGACGGCCATCGGGAGCGAGGGAGGCGCGGGCGAGAGGGGACGGAAGACAACACCGGGCCGTGGAACCGCGGCTATTCCTTCGGTGACGAAGCCCAGGCCTTCGCCGGCCGACACGAAGGCCGTAAGCGTTGTCATTGGCGTCACCTCCTGGACCACCCTCGGGTTGATCCCCTGTTTCTGAAAATAGGCGATCAAACGATCGTAGATGCGTGGCCCGACAGACCGCGGCGGGAGGAGGAAGGGCTGCCCCGCCAGATCCTTAGCCGAGATGCGCTCGCATGAAGCGAGGGGATGCGCCTGCGGCAATGCAAGGACGAGTTGCTGATCCGGCAAGGCACACTTGCCGAGATTTCTCGCCTCCAGTGGCGGATGAAGCACGCCCAAATCGAGGCTGCCTTCCTCCAGCGCTCTCTCGAGCAGCGGTGAGACCATTTCCGTGAGCTCTACGGCCACCTGAGGGTAGCGAGCCCTGTAGGCGCGCACCGCCTCGGGCAGCACGCTGTAGAATGCAATCACTGTGAAGCCGAGCCGTAGGACTCCGACTTCACCGTCTGCCGCCCGCTTTGCCTGAAGCTTCGCGAGATTCGCGTTCGCGACGGCAGCGCGCGCCGGCTCCAGGAAGGCGGCGCCCGACGGCGTGAGGCCCACATGCCGGCGATCACGTTCGAGAAGGCGAACGGCGATCTCCGCTTCGAGCGCACGGATGCGCTGGCTGAGGGCTGGCTGCGTGATGTTAAGCCGCTCGGCGGAGCGACGGAAGCTTAGGGTCTCGGCGATGGAGACGAAGCAGGCGAGCGATCGAATGTCCATTATTGATGCAAAGTCCTTATCACAGGTGGTGATATTCCGATTGGATTCTTATGAAGATCGCAGCGATGATCGCCCCTGACAAGCACGTCGACAGCACGATGAATAGCCGAAGGGATCAGAAATGCGAATTATCCTTGGAGCCGCCTGTGTTGCGGCGTTGATAAGCAGCACCACCGGGGTATCTGCGACAACAGACCTACCGGGTTTCCTACCAGAGCTTTCCGCCGGCACGATCGCGGTGATCTCGGATGGCGAGTTCGTTGCCCAAACCTACGCGATGGGCCGGCTCGCACCTGCGGGGGCTGGTCTGCGCGACAGACTTACCATTCTGACGATCGAGGATGGTACGGTGCGCACCGCCTCGCTCAACGTGTCGAATTCCGTCACTGCGGCGCCGGAAGTCATCGCGCTCACGCCGGACGGCGCGACCGCTTTCGTGGTGGAGCGGCTCGGTGAACGGCCGGCCGGTGGAGAGACGGTGCGGGACCTCTCGCCGGGGAACCGGCTCTTCGCGGTCGACCTCAGCGACAAGGCAAATCCGGTGATCGCGGATACGATTGAGATCGCCCCGTTCCCTGAGGCGCTCTCCGTCGGCCCACAAGGTGACAGGGTGGCGGTCGTCTCGAATACCCCGGACGCGAGCTATCTTCAGATCGCTGCCGTCGCCGACGGCAGGTTCGGGGAAGTCGCGCGGTTCAGCCTGGGCGATCTCGGCGTGGAGGGCTCGTCTTCCGGACCGCGCGGCGGCATTACGGCGACGAATGTCCAATGGCATCCGAGCGGTCGCTTTCTAGCCGTCAACATAAACACGCAGAACCGGGTCGCGTTCTTTGCGGTGACGGAGCAAAACGGAGCTCTCAGCGTGCGATCTTGGGGCAACATCGTCGAGGTCGGGCGGGATCCATTCGTCGGTCGCTTCACCCCGGATGGCCGCTACTATCTGACGTCCGACTGGGGTCGGGACTTCACCGCTTCCGACCTTGAGGGGCGGCTTCCGCAGACGCCTTCATCGATCAGCGTCATTCGCATCGCCGATCCGCAAGCCCAGAACGGTGATGCGCGGCACGAAAGGATCAGCGGTGCCGAGACCGATGTTTCTGCGGAGGGCATTGCGATCAGCCCCGATGGACGCCTGGTTGCCACGGTCAACATGCGTGGCACGCCCTTCCTTCAGGAATCGCCGCGTTTCCAACGCGAGGCAAGTGTTACCCTGCTCACCTTCGAGCCGGAGACGGGCTCCATCGCCAAGGTCGCCGACTATCCGGTCAACGGCGTTCTGCCGGAGGGCGGCAGCTTCGACCTGACCGGCGACCATTTCCTCGCTACTGTTTTCGAGGGCCATGCTGGCGCGGATGCTGACAGCGGTGCGGGTCTCGAAGTTTTTCGCGTGGTACGCGGCGAACGCCCCGCGCTCGAAAGGCTCGGCCGCGTTCCTGTTCCCCATGGCGCCCATCACGTCGTCGTCGGACAGTGACATTTCGATCTGGGGTCGGTCTTGCTGGCCACCCCCAAAACCCGCTCGTCTGGACCGACATACGGGGAAATGCGGAGATACGGACAGCCGGACCGCACCCGTTCAGCGCCTTGCAGGGCCTCGTTCATTCGAGGCGGCTGGCTCGGGTCACGGCTTTCTCGACTAGCCCCCTGTCGCCGCTCTCGTGGGTCCAGGTCATCACCAGCCGTGTGATCCGCCAGCTGCCGTCGCGCTTTACCAGATCGTAGTGATAGCGCCCCATCAGGATCCACATTTCCCCGCCCAGCCGGTGAGCGGCTTGGAAGTCCGCTTCGGCGACAGCCGCATCGGCTGCGGTGGTCGATATGGCGTGATTGGTAACGAGGTGCTGCGTGGTGTCGAAACCGGGGAGAAGGCCCGACCACTGTTCGACGACATCCTCGGCAGATAACGTGGACGGCGCGCCGCCCCACAGGCTGGTGTAGTCCAGCGTGACCGTATCGGCGAACGCGGCGCGCACGCGGTCCCATTGATGCCGATCGGCGCCAGCCGCTATGTCAGTGATGACATCAATGATCGCGGCGCGGTCCGTGGCGAGCGGTTGATCAGGACGGTTACGTTCTTGACGAGATCGTCCAGACCCGCCGCAACACCAAGGTCGCCAAGCGATTGCTGACCCGGCTGCTGAAGAAACAGGGTATGATGCCGAAGCGTATGATCACTGACAAGTTGCGCTCCTATGGGGCCGCGAGACGCCAGGAATGCCGGAGGTCGAGCACCGCTCCCATAAAGGCCTGAATGGCCGGGCCGAAAATTCGCACTTGCCGTTTCGGAAGCGGGAGCGAACACGGCAAGGCTTCCGGTCGATCGCATCGCCGCAGCGGTTCGTTTCGATCTATTCGCCTGTCCGCAATCTTTTCCTTCCCTCCCTTTCCAGCCGTCCCGCACATTACATTCGAGCCCACCGTCTTCAGGCCATCGCAGAATAAACGGCCGTAGCGATACGAACCGCCTGAAAAACGGCAAATGGCTTCGTGCGTCAACGCTTCAAACGTGACAGCACCTATCCGTTAAATGTCGTTATACGTTTGGCGTTGCTTGGATCGGCCGGGAAGTACGCGAGCTTCCGATCGCGTCGCGAACATGATGGCTGCGCATGCCCATCGCGGCATAGATCAAGGCGTAGAGGCCGATGACCACCACCCCGACCCATTCAATACGGAAAGGCGTGAACTGGTATGCTAAAACCAAAACAACCTGAATGAAGAAATGCAGCAGGTAATAGCGTTGGCGACCCAATCGCTCGACACCCCAGTTCAGATTGCGGCTGTACAACCGGATCAGCGAATCCAGTGAATTGACGACAAAGATGACGCCGACCATGACCATGAACCAGTTCAGCCAATCTGGAATCGCGATGCGCCGGTCGAAGTAGATGTAAAGTACGCAGAACCAGATGCCGAGTGGTATTGCCGGCAGGATGACCATCGCTCCGGCAAGCTTCCAGGCCCGCAACCCTCCGACGAACCCCGATACGAACTGGCCGATCATGATGCTCCAGGAGAACCACCAGAAAAGGTAGAACTCGTGGTACGAGCTAATCGGGCTAACGAAACGATGCAGATTGGTGAAATACTCGGACAGTTGTAGCAGATTTGCCCCAAAGGCGGAGAGCCCCGTTTCGCTGTGGAAGTAGGCAACAGCAACCAGTGCTACGAACATCAGAATCCCAAACATCCAGGTTGACAGGATTGCCAGCCATTTCATGAAGTTAACGTCCGAACTCGAATGAACCGAAATCATGATCACGGCAATGGCCAGCAGCCAGCGGGCCCATACCGGCAGCGCAGGGATGTAGCTCGGAAGCGCTGTGAGAAAGAGATAGCAGGTGAAAGCGCATGTCGCGATGATTGTAAGGTTGTACACCCACTTCACCGAAGGGGTTTCAAAGATCTTTAGCTTCGGCTCCAGTATAACGAAATAGAAGGTCGAGAGAAAATACATCATCCAGACAAGAGGCCCCCACATCCCGAACTCGATGGAAAGCGGATTGGCAAAACCGTATGCCTCTTCACCGGCATACATTGGAAACTCTGTCAACGGTAACATCACCAGACCCATGTCCAGGCCTGCGGTAAATAGAAGTGAAACAAGTGTAAATGTATTGACCGGTGTTGGCCCTAGGCAGTTGACGTTTCCCCAGCGAAAAATCACGAAAACGGCACTAAGTAAAACAACAAGATAGGCAGCACTAATAATCAGGCTCATTTATTTTGTTCCCCTTCATGAGTGAGTTGTGGACACAATATGCATGCACGTTCACGCGTCGGCGCTCCTCACTTGAGGGCGTCGTTACTGCCATGGGGTTTCCTCGGTATTTTCGCGCGGCACCTTGAGAGAGCCGTCAATTTTTTCATTTGTCGCGACAGTTCGCGTCGGCAGTGTCTAGGCGCTGCCCGCTTAATGGAAAAACTCATACGCAAAAGTTCATGCCTACATATAGTGGAGGCTGCAAAAGCGGCGCCCGCTTCGCGCCTCTGCATGTATCAAATGCGACGTGGTCTTGGCGCTCTGGCATTTGATTTTGACAAGGCGAGAATACTCGGATCCCCAAAAACTGGACCGTTTTTGATTGGAGTTTTCCGACCACGGACTGTCTGCGATCCTGGGTTCACTTCATAGCTTCGAGGGGCGGTGACCTGCCACTGGACATCTGTGGAAACCCCCGCAAGTGCGAGGGGATTTTTCCAGGCACCGTAATTGCGCGTAGTCGGGTGCTGACCTCTGTCCGGCCTCTGTTGCGACTATCTGGATGCCTCAACAAAGGCGAAAGCCGTCATACCCTTGCCCGCGCGGTCTTTCTCCACCAGCTGGGCGAGTTGCGAATCGCGCCGCTGAAACCATGGCCTACCGGCCTCGGGCCTCAACCTCGTCGTCAACGCGATCATCCTGTGGAACAGGGGTTCATGCGAACGCTTTCGCTTCCGAGGAGGAGGGGGCGGCGAACGAAACATTGCATTGGACCCGGCACGACCTCTCTGCCGACAATTATTCTCGCTTCGCCTGCGGTTGGATGGAGAGCGGAGCCACGATCATTGGCGGCTGCCGTGGCATTGGCGCGTCGCACATACGGTGTGTTCCTTCACGGCTAATCGCGGCGAAAAAGAGTCGTCCTCACAGGGTAACTGAATAGCCATTGCCGCCAGGCGGCCGTCACGGATGCATTCGACGATTTCGACGGACTCGAGGAAGAGAAACTGAGCGGTAGAAGATGATCTCCGCTTCGAAAGCGCCCAGGAACGATCGCGATATTGTAAACGTCGCTTTTGCCGTGGGTTGAAGTCCACTCGCGCGGGTTCGGCGGGCGAGCGACATTCTATGTTGCTTCGGTTTCGGTCTCGTAGTGCGTGAGGATTTCCGCGCCGGTGGCGATCCAAACGTCGTCACGCGCGGCGATCTCGCTGAGGAAGTCGCGCAGAATTCGCCACCGCATCGGCCGGCCGGAAACCTGCGGATGCAGGACAAGCGTGCTCACCCCGCCCCACTCGTGGGTTCCGGCAAACTCCTCGCGCCAGATGGGTAGGATAGCGTCCCGCCCGAAGAGCGGGCGCGCATCCAGCCGACCCGTCATGCCGAAATTCCAGTCGTCAAACGCATAATTAACGGGGATTTCAACCAGACCGGGCCGGCCATCGGCGAGGTGATGGCGGTAGGGGCGAATATCGTCGCGAAAAGAGCTCGAATAGCGCAGACCGCGTTCGGCGAGATAGGCGAGCAGTTCCGGGAAATTCTCGCCGGATGGCGCACGGTAGCCGATGGGCGTCACTCCGAGCCGGGACTTCAGCGCTTCGATGCCGCGGTCGATCTCCTCTTTTGCATCGTCGAGCTTGTTGCGATCCGGACATTTGTGCAGGTAGCCGTGATGGGCGATCTCGTGCCCGGCAGTGACAATCGGTTCACACGCGGCGGTATGGGCCTCGGCAGTCCAGCCGGGAATGAAGAAGGTTGCCTTGAGGTTCAGCATGTCCAGCAGTTCGAGGATCTTTGCTATCCCGACCCGGGCGTCGTAGCCGCCCAGCGAGGTCGTCACCATCCGGTCGACATTGGCGTGATTGTTGCCGATCCAGGCAGTCTCGGCGTCGACGTCGAAGCCGATGAACAGAGCGCTTTTCTTGCCGTGCGGCCAGTCAAAGATGGGGGCTGGCGGCGCCGGATTGAGCGGGCGGGGGCTGAGATCATAGGTCATGAAATTTCCTTCTCAGATAAAGAACGGCGCTTCGGGTTCGTCCGAGACCAACAGTTCGGGTAGGCCCCGGCAGTCCGCCCATCCTTCCAGCGCGCCGACGAAATCGGCGAGAACAGCGACGCGCGCTGCCGGCAGGGCCATCGACGCGAGGCTGTCGAACTTGGCGCGGATGGCGACGTCGCTCATTGGCCGCTCGCTGGAGCCGGTGGCGCGCGGCACCATCGCCGTCCTGGTTTCGCCATCAGTGAAAGTGACGGTCACCTCCGGCTCGGCCATTTGCGGTATATGCGGATCGGGATGGAAGCGGATGCGGTCGAGAGCAACGGCGAGGCGCGAATCTCTGCGGGCAGCGGCGGAATACTGTTCGAGGTCGACGCGACCGAAGACGACGAGCGCCGCTAGCGCATAGCCGAGGCTCATTTGCGCGCCCGCAAGCGTTTCCAGTCGCACCCGGCCGCACATGTCCATCAGGAAGGAGCTGAGGCGAAGATCGATCCTCGCGATGTCGGCGGCAGTGCGGCCGGTCTCGGAGAGGATGTCTCCGACCGCGTCGATGGCGGAATGCGCGCCGCGGCAGGCGGCGTAAGGTTTGAGCGAGGCCCGTTCGACCTTCCAGTTCGTTCCAAGCCCGGCGGAGAGTTCGGTCGGCTGGCCGGCATCCCGGACATAGGTGCGGAAGAAGCCGCCCCAGACGTCCTCGAAGACCTGCGAGGGCCCGGAAAAGCCGGCGGCGGCGAGATCGGTGGCGAGCAGTCCGCCTTCGGCGGCCCGGCCGGCATGGACTTTCTTCGCCTGGCTACCGTCGTGATTGAAGGCCCAGAGGCCGGAGGAAAAGCTGGTGGCCAACGTCAGGGCGTGGCGAAATAGGGCGCTGTCATAGCCGCGCAACCGAGCGACCGCCGCCGCGGCGGCGAGCGTGCCGCAGGTACCAGTCGAATGCCAGCCTGCGCCGTTGTGCACGCCGTAGCCGCCCGAGGCGTCCAGCACACGGCGGCCGACCTCGTAGCCCGCCGTCAGCGCGCAGAGCAGGTCGCCGCCCGAGACCGGCTCATGGCAAGAGGACAGAGCCGCTATCAGCGCGGGCAGGATGACGGCGCCCGTATGGTCGCAGCCTCCGGAATCGTCGAGTTCGAAGACATGGGCGGCAACGCCGTTGGCGAGCGCCGCATCGCGCGGACCGGTCCGCTGCGGCGAGGCCAGAAGCGGTACCGTTCCTCCCGGTGCGGCAAGCGCACGTACCTTGCGGAATTCGACGGAGCGGGTGCCGGCGAGCGCGGCGCCGACCGTATCCAGAAGGTGGGATTTGGTGCGGGTGGCGACCCTGTCCGGCAGATCGGCAGGGACAAGGCGGGCGCAAAAATCGGCAAGCGCTTCGACATGCGGCAGCGCTTGCAGGCCGCTCTGGACTGCATCAGGTGTCATGATGTCCTCGTTTGAGAGGCGAGGGGAGGGCCCGACAGACCCGCCGGGCCGTCCCCGCGATTATTCTGCGGCTTCGCCGTTGATCATCACGCCGTCGAGTGTGCTGGCGGCGAGACCATATTTTTCGAAGATCGTCTTATATTCGCCGGAAGCCATGACGGCCTTCAGGGCGCCGGCAATCGCGTCGCGCAGCTCGGGCGTCTGCTTGGAGAAGCCGATGCCTTGATAAACTTCGGTAAAGGGCTCGCCGACGATGGCGTAGGTGTCCTTTTCAAGCTGCAGCAGGTAGGGCAGGGTTTCCGACCCCTGGACCGCGCCGTCGAGGCGACCCTGCTTCAACTGGGCGCGGGCATCGGCCGAGCCTTCCGTACCGACGATAACAAGCGCCGGCTTGCCGTTGGCTTCGCAATTGGCGGTGCTCCACTTCTTGGCCTCATCCGGGAAGGAGGTGCGACGGCTCATGCCAACGGTCTTGCCACAGAAGTCGGTGAGTTCCTTGAATTCATCCTTGCGTTTGGCCGAGGTATAAAACTGCGCGCCGGAACTCATATAGTCGACAAAGTCCATGGTCTCGCGCCGTTTGGGCAGGTCGCTCATGCCGCTCAAGACAAGGTCGGCGCGGCCGGTGTTCAGCGAAGACACCATTTGTTCGAAGCCGATCTCGGACCATTCGATCTCGGTGCCGAGCTGCTTGGCCAGCGCCTTGCCAAGCTCGATGTCGACGCCCATCAGTTCGTTCGTCGCCGGGTCGCGATATTCCATCGGCGGATAATTCGGCGTGTTCGCCACCACAAGCTTGCCCGCGGATTTGTATTTCTCCGGCAGATCCTGTGCGTGAGCGGTAAAGGCGAACAGGCACGTCGAGGCGGCCAGAATTGCTTTTTTCATCTTAGTTCCCATCCTGTCGGTTTTTTGCGGTTATCGTTGCACTGCCTTGAGGAAATCGGCGGTGCGGGGGTTGTCGGGTTGGGTCAGGACCCGCGCCGAAGGGCCGTGCTCAATCAGCCGTCCGCCGTCCATGAAGGCGACGGTATTGCTGACGTTGCGGGCAAAGCCCATTTCATGGGTGACGACGATCATCGTCATGCCGGAGGCGGCGAGATCGTTCATCACATCGAGCACTTCGGCCACCAGTTCGGGGTCGAGTGCGGAGGTCGGCTCGTCGAACAGGATGAGCGAGGGGCGCATGCCCATCGCGCGGGCGATGGCGACCCGCTGCTGCTGGCCGCCGGAAAGCTCCGCGGGATAGTTGCCGGCCTTGTCGGCGAGGCCGACGCGTTTCAGGAGTTCCATCGCGTGTTCACGCGCTGCCTTAGCGCTTTCGCCCAGAACCTGGACCGGCCCTTCGATCACGTTTTCCAGCGCCGTCTTGTGCGGGAACAGGTTGAAGCGCTGGAAGACCATGCCGATGCTGCGGCGCTGGCGGGCGATTTCCACGTCGCTCAGCTCATAGAGCTTGTTGCCGTCCCGGCGGTAGCCAATGAGCTCGCCATTGGCCCAGATCGCACCAGAGTCGATGCGTTCCAGAAGGTTGATGCAGCGCAGCAATGTGCTCTTGCCGGAGCCCGAAGGGCCGATGATGCAGCTCACCTCGCCCTTGCGCACTTCCAGACCCACCTCATGGAGTGCCTTGAATGTGCCGAACCTCTTGCAGACGTCAACCGCCTTGACCAGGATTTCGCTTGTCATGTGCGCCCCCTTCAGATCGTCGTGCGACCGCGGGTGCCGCGGGCGTAGTAGCGTTCGATCCGGGATTGGATCAGGGATAGGACGGTGACGATCGCGAGATACCAGAAGCTTGCGACCATCAGCAGCTCCAGCACGCGAGTGTTGGCGTAGTAGATCACCTGCGCATTGTGCAGGATCTCCGAATACTGGATCACCGAGGCGAGCGAGGTGAGCTTGACCATGCTGATCACCTCGTTGCCAACAGGCGGAACCATCACGCGCATGGCTTGCGGCAGCACGATGCGGCGCAGCGTCTGCATTCCCGTCATGCCGATCGTCCGAGCGGCTTCGTACTGGCCGGCGTCCACGGACAAGAGGCCGCTTCGCACGACTTCCGAGGTATAAGCGCCCTGCTGAATGCCGAGGCCGAGCATGGCGGCAATGAAGGGCGTCATGACCTCGACGGTGTTGAATTCGAAGAGGCCCGGAATGCCCATCGTCGGGAAGATCAGCGCGAGGTTGAACCAGAGCAACAGCTGCAGGAGCGCCGGCGCGCCACGAAAGATCCAGACATAGACGAGCGCGATGTATTCGAGCACCGGGTTGCCGGAAATGCGCATGATCGCGATGAGGACGCCGAGCGCGATGCCGAGCGACATCGCCGCGACCGTCATCAGCAGCGTATTCCAGATGCCCTGGATGATCACCGGGGCGAACAGGAACTGGCCGACGACCGGCCATTCGATCTGGCCGACGACGAAGGCGCGGATCAGGAGCGCCACCAGGAAGAGCACGATGGCGGCGAAGACCTTGCGTCCCACATGCTTGCGCGGGACGAGTTGGAGATGGGCGATATCATGGGCATCGCGGCTGGAATGGGGAAGGGGCGTGTCGGTCATGATTCCGCTCCCGTTAAGGGGAGAAGGGCAATACCCGAGAGGTTTTGTTCGGCCCAGGCACGCTGCTTTTTGCAGGTCTCGGCGAAGGCCGCAATCTGCTCGCGCACGCGGGCGGGAGCGGTTCCCCCCTGGCCGAAACGTTCGGCGAGCGCCCGGGCTGGGTCGATCACCTTAAGCACAGCCGGGGTCAACGCCTCGTCGATGTTCGGCAGGTCGGTCTCTGTCAGCCCGTCAAGGTCCATGCCGCGCTCTTCGCAATAGCGCACAGTCGCGCCGGAGATCTCGTGGGCATGCGAGAAGGGAATACCCTGCCGCACCAGCCAGTCCGCCACTTCGGTCGCTAGCGTGAAGCCGCGTGGCGCATCGGCCGTCATGCGCTCGGTGTCGAAGGTCAACGTCGCGACCATGCCGGCGAAAGCGGGCAGGATCAGGTCGAGAAGATCTATCGTCTCGAAAAGGGCGCGCTTGTCCTCGGCTAGGTCGCGGTTGTAAGCGAGCGGCATCGCCTTGAGTGTGGCGAGCATGCCGGCAAGATTGCCGATCATCGTGCCGGACATGCCACGCGTTAGCTCGGCGATATCGGGATTCTTCTTCTGCGGCATGATTGACGAGCCGGTCGAGTACGAATCGTGCAGCCTCACCCAGGCGAACTGGCGCGAGGCCCAGATGCAAATCTCCTCTGATAGGCGCGAAAGGTTCACACCCAACATCGCCGTGACGAACAGGAACTCCGAGACCACGTCGCGGCTCGCGACGGCATCAATGGAATTCTCGCAGGGACGGGCGTAGCCGAGATCGCGCGAAGAGCTTTCGGTGTCGCGGGCGAAAGCCGAACCGGCGAGCGCAGCGGCGCCGAGCGGCGAACGGTCGAAGCGACGGTCCCAGTCGATGAAGCGCTCGATGTCGCGGCTGAGTGACTGCGCGTGGGCCATCAGGTGATGGCCGAGCGATATCGGCTGAGCCGGCTGAAGATGGGTGAAGCCCGGCATGACCGTTTCGATATGCGCTTTCGACTGCGTGGCGAGTGCGTCCTGCACCGTAAGGACCAGCTTCACCAGTCGACGCGCCGTGCGGCGAAGGTAAAGGCGCGTATTGTTAGCGGTCTGGTCGTTGCGCGAGCGGCCGGCGCGCAGCTTGCCGCCGAGGGCTCCGAGCCGTTCGATCAGCAAGCGCTCATGGAAGGTGTGTAGGTCCTCATCCGAGGCTTTTGGCTTCTCGCGGCCGGCTGCGACATCGGCCGCGATCGTATCGAGCGTTTGCAGCATCCGCGGCAGTTCGTCCTCGCTCAGCACGCCAGCGCGTGCGAGTTCACGCGCATGGGCGCGAGACCCGGCGATGTCTTCAGGGGACAGGCGGAAGAAACTTGGATTGCTTCGCGAAAGCGCGGCGAGTTCCGGAGATGGACCGCTGGAAAAGCGGCCTCCCCAAAGCGACGTCGCTTGTTCTGTCATGCTGGTCTCCTCGGTAAGTAAGTTCCCGAGCAAAGGTTGCCTTTTAGAGACCGCTTGCACAAACGCGAAAAAGCGATAGCGTTATGACGAAACCGACTAGCCCCCTTGCCGGAGAATGTTCTTGGTTCATACCTCAGTGCCGCTGCCTTCGATGACCGCCCTTCGCGTAGTGCTGGCGATTGCGGAGCGAGGCTCTACGACAGCGGCTGCCGACAGCATCAACCTTTCGCAAAGCGCCGTCAGTAAGCAGCTGCTGACCCTGGAAAACCTTCTCGGTGCGCAGATGTTCATGCGAAAGCCGTCGGGCATGGTGCCGACGGACCTCGGGCGGATTTATCTTGAACAGGCACAGGTGGCGATCAAGGCGATGGAGGAGGCCGCTTTCAGGGCGGCGAGCCTGCAGCCGGATTCCCATACGCTCAGGCTAAAGGTGCTGCCCATCCTTGGCGATCGCTGGCTTTTGCCACGCTTTTCAGATTTCAATCAGAAGCACCCGGATATCGACGTCCAGTATACCACTTTCGCGACCGACAATCCCGCGGTTCAGCCGGACGCAGTGTTCCGCTTCGGCCGTGGACCGTTCGCGAACGAACACTCGATCTACCTTTTCGGCGAAGATGTCCGGCTCGTGTGCGCACCCGCTTACCTCGCGCGCTTCGGCTCCTGTGAAACTATCGAGGATGCCGCGCGCGGTATCATCATCGAACATCCGGGTACCCCGTTGCGCTGGATCGACCTTGTTGCGGAGCATGGGACACCGGAGCTTGAGCCACAGGGCGTCATGCGATTTGACTATTATACGCTGGTGCTGCGTGCCGCTATCTCTGGGCAGGGTATGGCCCTCGTTCCGCCGCAGCTCGTCGAGGAGGAACTGAGGGCCGGAAGCCTCGTCAATCCTGGCGGAATTGGATATGTATCCAAGGTCGCCTACTGGTTCACCACTCCAACGGACCGCAAGCCTTCTTCTGCGTTGAAGGCGTTCCAGCGTTGGCTGATGACGCAGGTGGAATAGGGAAGCGCACGATGGAAAAGGTGACAATACGGCATGCGATCCAGGCCGATGCGGACGCAATCGCGCATTTCCACGTGCGGGTCTGGCGACAAACCTACCGCGAGCTTGCTCCAGCCGAGATTTACGCCGCGCTTGATGAAAACCGTCGTCGCAACACCTGGCGCGAAACGCTCTCAGCGAATAATCCCGACCAGATCGTGCTTCTCGCCGAATTGGAGGGAATGCTGGTCGCGATCGGCGCTGCCGGCGCACCCTCAGCTGAAATCTTTGGTGACTTGGGCGAGATCAAGAACCTCTACGTCGATCCGGACCTCAAACGCCAAGGCATCGGCCGCCTCTTGCTCTCAAAGCTTGCTTCGCATTTACGGGAGAGAGGGTTCCCCGGAGTCGGCCTGGGCGTGGTCGATGGCAACGTGCCTGCCATGGCTTTCTACGAAGCACTTGGTGGCAAGCGGATCGGCGAATATACGGATCACGGTCCGATCTGGCGCTCCCCAAATATCGTCTTCGCGTGGCCCGAGAATGTGGGGCTTTGACGCTCGCTGCATCAGCGTGAACCGAAACTCATCCGCAAACCATCGCACTGTGAACCGCTGCCCTCGTTGTGTGCGTTGGCAGTTGGATAATGTATGACTGGAATGTTTTCGGTTGCAGTCGGCGGCGGTGAGCAAAAGCTCGCGAGCTTCTCGGTTCACCGATCACGTCCCGGCGCGGGTGCAAGGCCTGCGCGGTGACGCTCGACGACTTCATCGATTGCACGCTTGCTTGGCACGACCGTGTGTCCTTCCACGGCGGACAAGAGGTCCCAAAGGTGTCTGGTCATCCAGTGTTGCAGGGTACCGCCCGCCAATTTGAGTGACGAGCGTTGATCAAAGTCGAATTGCCGTCCACCACGAGCCAGAGTCCGTTCCCCAAGGCACGAACGGTGAGCGGTTTCCGTTTCCCCTGATTGCATTTCGACGCTGTCTGCATATGCCGGTTTGCATTGACGATGCCTCTTTCACGCATACGCGCGTTAACGAGCTGGTCGAGCGGAATGAACAGGTGAGCTTCGCCGAGATCAAAGTAAAGCGAGGGGTCATCCGGAAGCGTAGCGAGCGCCGCGGCGATTTCCTGGCTCAGCTCAGTCTCCCAGACCGCGCCGTCCGACCGAAGAGTTAGATATCTTGCTGACATTTTCGTCATCTTTCGCGCATTGGTCTTAAGGGAATTAGCGTCTCCTGAAATAAGTCCATACTTTCTGGCTCTTTTGACTGGTTCGGACCATCGCGCCATCAACGGACATATGATGGCCGACGGCGCAGATGTCGCAAGCTAGCAGCGATCATCACAGCTACGAAATCCGAAATTTCGCTCGGCCTCGTCAGGCGCTTATTGCTTTTTGGCATCCCTGCCTTCCTCGCATAGCGAGGATCCAGAAGTTGTAAGGCACCGCGCCAGAAAGCCGCTGATGTCGGATTCGCTACGTTAGATTTCGGGGTATAGGCCCAGATTGGTGATCCGAGCGAGTTTTGCGCTCCGTAGTTATTGGGTGGAACGTGGGCAGCCGACGCGCACCAGAACGCGGTCAGATCCTGCGATGTCCTCCGCGACGCGCCGGATGAACTCGTCGCCGCCGGGGGCGTTGACCATTCCTTCAATAACGACGCCGTTTCCAAGCACCCTGAAGCAAAGGTTAGTCGTGTCAAAGGGTGCTTCCGCCGCCAACGCGTCCTTAATGGAGGCGATCAGACCCGAGGCATCCGAACCCTCGCCACCTCGGCAGTCAAGTTCTGGTGGGATCAGAATCATCGCTGGAACTCCTATGGAATTCCAACTCGTTTTATGCGGAGTTGTTCCTATTGGAGGATGCTCGTTCGCCTAAGAAAACGGCCCCGAAAGGCGACAACGGGGCCAAGTGCGTTATCCGGGCTCCAGTGGGGGAAGGGGAGATCAGAGCCCGCCGATGACCCCGCATCATGATCACCGACATCTAATAAACCGGCATTGGCACGCAATGTTCCTTCAGAACTCCCGACGTCGATATCAGGGCGTTTCCCTGGGAGGTTGGCCGCCACGTCCACCAGCATGAGCGGTTCGGCCCTGTAGGTGGCGTAGCAGGCCACCTGAGAGACGTCGAGTTCAAGCCCGGTCTTCGCCGCGAGTTTTACGGCAGGTGTTCGTCCGCAGCCTTGTAATGGAAGCGATGGGCTCGTGGCGATCGCGCCGAATGGCGTGCGACTGCCGCGGCTCTCGATCATCCTGCCGCTCAGCGCGATCGAGGGATCGCGGTACGGGTAGCCGTCTCGCGGTACCAAGCTGCAGCGCTAACGGGATGATTGGAACCCGGGCGAGGCTTTGTCAGATTCTTGAGGAGGGCTATTTCGTAAATGTCGTTCTCATCGGGTTTCCTGCACCGCCAGAACCGCCGATTACTCTATGGCTCGATACTCAGCGAGACATGCCCGCAGACATCTCCGACTGCCGCACTGTCACCTGATGCTTGTCACGGTTGAAGCAAGGCAAACCGCATCGTCGGTAAATCGCGGTTCACGTGTTTCCTCAGGGTTGGCATTCTGTCGTAGCCAATAGTATTCACGCGTTCCTGATCTGGTCGACGGCGGTCGCCAATAGTTCGTCCATAACGCCGCGAATTTGATGATCGGACTTGTCGACGCCAGCTGCGTCGAAATCGGCGCGTACTTTTCGGAATACGTCGTTGTCTCCGGCTTCCTCGAAGTCCGCGCGCACCACGTCATTCGCATAGGCGTCGGCGTCCGCGCCGGCTTTGCCGAGCTGTTCAGCGGCCCATAGACCGAAGAGTTTGTTGCGGCGTGCCATGGCCCGGAACTTCGATTCCTCGTCCATCGCGAACTTCTTTTCGAAGCCTTCTTGGCGGTCTCTCATGCTATTCATGGTTTGGCCCCCGGTTCAGGTGCGAGTTCTGACTTTCGTCCGAAATTCGCCAGATAACCAACTAGCAAATACTTTGTAATTAGCCAGACGAAACTCAGAGTGGCGCGAACTGGCACGATTGGCAACACCGGACCCCTTGTTTGCGAGATCGATCAGCTCCCAGTCCCATTTTGGGGTGCCTATTCGACATCAATGTTCGACAAGTGCTAGGGCGATCATATCAAAATGCTCTGCGAGATCGGATCGCCGGGCTGCACCTGCCTGCAGCGAATATCATGCAGTCGATTCCCGCCCGTTTTAGCATCGGCTCCCTCTGCGCTATCGTCGAAACGGGAGGCTCAACCAAAACGCCTTGGCTATCTGGGGCAGTGAGGTTAGTCGACTGGGGGCGTTTCGGAAGATTGTTTCGCCCGCTCGGCACTAACAAGCGGGCCCGTAAACGTTGCGACGGGGGTTTTCGTGACCAATCGATCTTTGATCGACAAGACACTGTCGAAGAATTCGCCGCCGGTTGACGATTTAGGCGGCGCGACTGTGTGCATCACGCTGATTACGGTCGCGTCGGCACATTGGGTGCGGATTGCGCCGTAAAGGGCTATTCGAGATGGAATGTCCAGGGAACTGGTTGGCTCGTCTAAAAGTAATATTTGGGGACGCAGCAAAAGAATTCTCGCCAAGATGAGCTTCTGCTTTTGTCCGCCGGAAAGAGCTTGATCCCACGTTTGATCGTCGCGGCCCTCCTTTGCAAGATCACAGATGAGATCATCAAGCCCGGCCCTAGACAGCGCCGTTGCAACTTCGGCGTCGGAGTAAGATTCTGGAGGATCCGGGAGGCAGATCAATTCCTTCAGCGGCGTTGGTTGGAGTTTGACCTCCTGTGCAGCATAGAGAAGCCGCACATTCCGAGGCAGACCAATTGTCCCACTTCCATGCGGCCAAAGTCCGTTGATTGCTTTCAGTAGCGAAGACTTGCCGCATCCGGACTCTCCTACAAGCAAGGTCCATTCACCTGGTCCGATACGAAGACGTCCCGTTGAAAGAAAGGGCTCGTCGTCACCCGGATGCATCAGTTCGATATTGTTCAGGACCACGCCCAAGCGCCGATCGTGTCGCACGTACCGCAACTCGGAGCGCCCGGTGCGTGCGTGGAATGCACGAGGATCCTGCGCGTCCTCGATCGCATGCGCGAGTTCAGTTATACGCGCAGCGTTTGCTCGCAGCCTTGCTATGTCGGGCATGACGTGAATGAACCACGAACAGTCTCTGATGACCGCGTTGGCGAGCTCCGCTCCGGTAATGTACGACTGCAGAGTGATTTTGCTTTGCGCGTAGGGCAAGAGACCAGGTGCGTAGGCGACGATGCGTGAAGCGAAGAAATCGTAAACCAGTTCGAAACCCATATAGGCAGAGCTAAGAATATTCAGGCTCGCCCATGTCCGATCGATGTTGCGATATCGCCGTCTGTGGACCCGGTTTTGGGATTCCTCGCCATCAGCGGCTGCGATATGGAAGCCGCGGTTGATGAAGGTAGCGAGCGCATGACGGTAGCTACCCTCGGCCCACTGCATTCTCACGTCCAATTTCTGTTGGATCGCGCCAAGCTTTATGGCCAGGAAAGTGTTAAGAGGCACGTACGCAGAGACTACGGCGATTGTTAAGAGTGCACTGGCGTAACTGCCCAGAAACTCTAGTCCACTGATTTCGGTGGAAGTGGCAATAATTTTGCCGCCCACGAAATAGAGCGACAGAACGACCCCGGCCACCCCCATGGCAAGTCCGATGGCGCCGCCGGTCATACCCTTGATTGACTCTTGAATACGCTGATCGACATTGTCCGGCACCGATGCGGCCGATGGTATAGCTTCTGTGGCTCCCTGTTGGAGATGAAAGTGCGTGTGATTGCGGTCGAGCAACGCTTCGTTGAAACGCTCATCGAGCCAGGCACGCCATCTTCGGTGAAGGCTGGTTGAGGAGAAATGGCGGACTGCGATGAAGCCAACTTCCTTCAGGACGACAATCCCGACCAGCGCACCGGCGCTCGCCAGGAGCGATTGAAGCGTGGACGGGTTTTTGGGATGGTGAAGGAAAGAAATCGCGCTAAATAACTCTCCCGATGCCTCGGCGAACCAGACACTGGCCATCGCTGACAACGCCGTCAGCAGCACGATCATGGCCGCCAGTCCCCAAGCTTCTTGCCACTTCTCGGAAAACCAATAAGCAGCCATCAACCCCCAAAAACTGCGCATTGACGATACTGGCGTCAACTGCGGCCGTTTATCCGGCCTGCGCGTCCGCAAGTGCAAATTCCCCCTCAGCGCATTCTCGATTTCTTCTCCGATTCCACACTCGCACTTTTGAGCCCCAGTTCCTACCCCGAAATTCCGGAAAGCGGCATTTGTCGCCTTCGTATGGGTCACCACGCCGGAGCCCGTGTTCGTGGGTCAGAGGATAGTGTGGACAGGTCCTATCTGCACGATCGCTTCAAACGGGTGTTACCCAAGCAACGAACAATGGAGGGGGACGGACGGAGCCGTTTATCGTGTCGCGTCTATTCATAATAGTCGTGCCGCAAGGTGACTGCGCCTCTAAAAGATTGGCCAACCGGTCCTCAACAGACCCCGTAGAGCAGACGGCCCCCTCCTTGCAAGAAACTCTTATGGTGGTTTTGATCGGATCGCTTGCGTTCATATGTCCGGCCTGTTGCTGCGCTCGCACATGAAGGCTGGCCAAGATGGGTTCCGCGACATGGATTCCAAACAGAAGCTCGACTTCAAAAGCCACTGTCCGCAACGAGTGTCCCACGTCTCGGATCGATCGAGCACACCATCTGCTCGTTTCTGCAAGTTCACGCATCAGATCAACGCGGTAGCTTCCAGCTTGCCGTAGTTGCCTGATTTCTTAAGCCGCACTTGCCAACTTTGGCGGCTCAGCGTTTTGGCGATAGGTTGCGCCGGTCACCATCATCTCCCAGGAAATCCGGGCGATCTTGTTGGCCAGTGCGATAGCCATGAGCTTGGGGGACTTGCGCTTGAGCAATTCGACAAGCCACGGTGTAGCGTTCCTTCCGCGTCCCGCACGCAGGTGCTGCAAAACCGCGGTCGCGCCCACAACCAGTGTCTTACGCAATGCCTCATCGCCGGCCCTTGTAATGACACCAAGCCTGACCTTATCCGCAGTCGAACGGTCCCGGGCGTCAGCCCCATCCAGGCGGCAAATTGCCTTCCCGACGCAAACCACTCCGGCGCCGGCGCTTTCATCACCAAGATTACCGCGCCGATCGGCCCGACACCCGGGATTTTTGCAAGACGACGGCAGCATTCGTTATTTCGATACCAGGCCATCAGTTTTGCCTCCAATTCCTTCCGGCGCTCATCTAACTGCGCAAATTCGCCAGCGATAGATGCAAATGGATCGCGTTCCAGTGCTGGAATGGTTTCGTCAATCAGGATCCGTTCAAGCGGCGGCTGTTCATTGACAGATCAGGAGCGGGTAGCTTTCGACCCCATTGCCGTCGTTCAGACAGTTCTGCGTCACCCTTGAAACCGGACGCTTGCACAGGCTGCTCTCTGCGGCCATGCCAGCGCGTTGGCCGGGATGCCGGCGGCCGTAGCCGTCCATAAATCGCGACCGCCCGCGCAATAGGGATCGGACGAAGCTTCGAAAGGACTGATTAGGAGGCATCGTCGAAGTATCGATCTGATGCCGCGCGAAAATGCTGCCGATTACGGCTCGACACTGGAACTGCTGCCGGAATGGTATGTGCTCGTGGCAAAATGCGGAAAGTGCCGGCATCAGGGGCAGGTTGATCGTCGGCTGGTTGCCAGCACATGCGGATGGGGCATTCGCCTCAGACCATTGGTCAAACGCTCAAATGCTCGCGCTGCGGAAACAGGGAAAGAAGCAAACTGCTTCTTGGCAAGTTGCCCCGCGACCAAGGCGCGTCGGGATCGTTCAGGTTCGCTCCTTTTGCCCTACGTCCCTGATATTGCGTTAATTGCGAACCGCTGCGCACTCTTGCGCGACACGCTTGGCGCAACAACGCGCATCCCGAGCGGCGGAAACCCGCTTCTCGCGGCCCAACGGCGGCCGGCGCTTTGAAGTGGATCCACGCGCGATGGTCGAGGATTCAGAGTAAGGTCATTGCTTGTAAGAAGTATCTGTCTCAAATTGCTGGTACACGAAAGGCATATGTCACATCTGTTCCGAGAATTCCTGCAATTATTAACGAAAGTTATCAAGCGTGATGCGAAAGCAGGAACGGCAAATATGGAACAATTTATTAGCCGCTTCGTTGAGTTGGTGATCGAACGAAAGGATGAGATCATGAAGAAGCTTGTAATCACGGCGGCTGTTGCTGCTCTAATGGCAGGCTCCGCCTTTGCTCACGACACTAATAGGGAAGCCGGTACGGCCGCAGGCATGGCCGGGGGTGCGGCAGCGGGTGCTGTCGTCGGTGGCCCGATCGGTGCCGGTGTCGGCGCCGTGGTGGGTGGCGCGCTTGGTGGAGCGCTGACGCCTCCGCCGCCGGAAGTGGTCACCTATGTCGCGCAGCAGCCGGCTCCGCCGTCTGTCGTCGTGCGGGAGCGGATCGTGGTCGGTAAACCGATCCCGCCGGCCGTCGTCCTGACGCCGGTTCCTAAAAACCCGCGCTACGCCTATGCGGTCGTCAACCACCAGCGGGTGATCGTGGAACCGCAGTCGAGAACAGTGGTGCAGATCGTCAACTGACCCGCGCCGCAACAACCTCTCTCCTGGGGGGGCAGCGTTCACGCGCTGCCCTTTTGCGGTTCCATCCGACGGTCGCGGCCAAATCAGGATCGAAGTATTGTTTCTGCGGCAGCTAATATACATTTCAAATTAAATTATCCGGTATGCGGAAAATTTATTTAATGTTGCTTTGAATTGTTATTCGAATACATTCTGTTCCGGTTAAATTTGTTCATGATAGCGCGGGTATTGATATAATATAAATCGGTCCAAGAGGATGGCGATATGGCAAAGATCGCAGGCTCGTACTCAGACGATGTTTTGAAAGGTTCGGAGGAAACCGACTACATTTGGGGTCTTCCCGGTATCGATACGATCGATGGCGGCGGCGGCGACGATTTTGTCGATGGTGGAACTGAAAGCGACATCCTGACGAGCTCGAGCGGTTACGATCGGATCCACGGCGGCGCCGGTGATGACCAGATCACTCTCGCCGGGACCGGCGGCGCGGTTACGGGAGGCACGGGCTATGACGCTCTCGTCGTCGACTTCCCGCAAAGCGCCGACCGGATGGTCTTCAACGGCGCGGGCGGCCATGGCTATGTCGGCGACCCGAACGCCGCCAACCGGCACATCTTCTTTCACGATATCGAGTGGCTGCGGCTCTTCGCCGGCAGCGGTGACGACAGGATCATTGGGACTGACGGAGGCGATCGGATCTCGACCGGTGCCGGCAACGACGTCGTCAATGCGGGCGCGGGACACGACATCATCACCAATACGGGTGGTCACGATCGTCTCGACGGCGGCGATGGAACTGACCGCTTCGTGCTTGTCGGGACGGGCAGCACCGTCTTCGGGGGGACCGGAGACGATACGTTGGTCGTCGATCTTTCGGGATCGGCTGCTCCGGTCGTGTTCAACCTGGAGAATGGTCACGGCATCATTGGAGACGGGACGCCGGCGGAGCTGCACCTCTTCGTCCAGCATCAGGATGTCGAGCGGGTTGAGCTGATGACCGGGCGCGGAAGCGACCGTGTTATGGGGAGCGCGCTTGGCGACGTCATCAAGACAGCCGGTGGCAACGATGTCGTCGATGCCGGCGCCGGCGACGACATGATCACCGACGGGTCCGGTGCCAACCGTCTTTTTGGCGGCGACGGCAGCGATGGGATCATCTCCACACTCTACTCCGCCGAGATCGATGGCGGTGCCGGCGAGGACTGGCTCGCTATCAGCGAGATGGAGCGCACGAGCGACCTCACCGTCGATTTCGCTGCCGGCAAGGTTTCGACCGGCACCGTGCTGCGCGGCTTTGAGCAGGTGAGCCTTGCGCTCGGCAGCGGCAATGACCGAGTCATCGCGGGTGATCTCGGCTCTCTCTGGGTTGATGCCGGCGCCGGAAACGATCATCTCGAAGGAGGCGCCGGACGCGACCAGTTCGATGGCGCGGAGGGAAACGACACCATCGATGCCGGCGCCGGCGACGACATGATCGAGACGGGCGCCGGCGATGACGTGGCTTTTGGCGGTGATGGCCGGGATAGGCTCGCCAATGACGGCGGCAGCGACGTGCTCGATGGCGGCTCCGGTGACGACTGGCTGCAGGACAGCGTTCCCGGCAGCGGCAGCCTTGGCGTCGCGTCGATCCTGCGCGGCGGCGCGGGCAACGACACCATCAATGCCCGTTACCTCGGTGACGCCGACGGCGGTGAAGGGCGGGATCTGTTGTCCCTCAATTATGGCGGCTTGCGTGAAGCGACGGATTTCGATGCGGCGCGCGGTGTGACCCATACCGGACTGACCTTCGCCAATGTCGAATATTTCAACATCACGACCGGGCGTTATGCCGACGTGTTGCGCGGCGCCGACGACAACGACACTTTCAATTCGCTGGGCGGCAACGATATCCTCGACGGGCGCGGCGGAAACGACGCGCTATACGGCGCAACGGAAAACGACCAGCTATTCGGCGGTGACGGTGCGGATATCCTCGACGGCGGTGCGCACAATGACCTTCTGAGCGGCGGCAACGGCGCCGATTGGCTGACAGGAGGCAGCGGCGCCGACACGTTTTTCTGGTCGTCGGAAACCTCCGGCCAGGCAGGCCTCGATCGCGTCGTCGACTTCGCCCGCTGGCAGGGCGACCGGATCGCCTTTTCCGAGGAAGCCCAGGATGCCACGGGCATTCACAGCTATGCCGATTTTCTCGCCGCCGCACATGATACGGCAGACGGCGTGTTCGTCGCCTTCAACGGTTCCGATGCCGAGGGCATTCTGATCGAGGACGTTTCGCTTTCGGTTCTGACGGAAAGCGACGTCGTCTTCGGCCTCGGCTGAGATTTCGCTGGCGTCAGGTTTCCGGGGCCTCGCTGTCGCCCCTGGTCGTTGCCTTCTCCGTCTCCGTGGTCAGGCGTCCATCGATGAGATCAACGCGCCGATCCATGCGCGAAGCCATGTCGAGATCGTGGGTGACTGCCACCACGGTCTTTCCCTGCTCGCGCACCAGCCTTTCCAGGATCTGGAACACCTGTTCAGAGCTCTTGCTGTCGAGGCTGCCGGTTGGTTCGTCGGCGAGGATCAGTGGCGGATTGTTGGCCAGCGCGCGGGCCACGGCCACGCGCTGTCGCTGGCCGCCGGAGAGCTGGTCTGGCCGTTTGTCGAGATGATCGGCAAGGCCGAGTGCCGCAAGCAGTTCGCTTGCCCTCTCGCGCATCTCGTCCCGGCCAAGACGGCCGAGCCTGCGCATGGGGATCTCGACATTCTCTCGGGCGGTGAATTCCGGCAGCAGGAAGTGGAACTGAAAGACGAAGCCGATATTGGCAAGGCGTGTAGCGGCTCGTTCGTGCTCATCCATCAGGTCCGTGTCCCGGTCGCGAATGGTGAGCGTGCCGCGGGTCGGCCGGTCAAGCAGGCCGAGCAGGTAAAGCAGCGACGATTTGCCGGAGCCGGAAGGTCCAGTGACGGCGACGAACTCGCGCTCGCCGATAACGAGCGATACATCCTTGACCAAGGTGACCGGGACCGTCTCCTCGAGGATGCGTGTGAGGCCCTTTGCTTCGACGAGCGTGCTCATGTCGCGCCCCTGATGATGTCGACGGGGTTGGCGCGGGCGGCTCGCCTTGCCGGCAGATAACCGGCGACGGCGGCCGAGCCGAGCGCGAAGGCGGAGGCGATGGCATAATGAAGCGTGCTCCAGGCGATCGGCAGCCGTGTCATTTCCTGGCCGGTCGCCGATAACTCGAAGCGGACGAGCGACAGCGCATAGACCATCGCAAGGCCGAGCGCCCAGCCGATGAGCGTGCCGGCCGTGGCGATTGCCACGCCTTCAAGCACGAACAGGATGCGCATGTCCGTCTCGGTGAAGCCGAGCGATTTCATGATGGCGATGTCACGTGCCTTTTCATGCGTGATCGTCGAGATGATGTTGAAGATACCGAAGCCCGCCACCAGCATGATCGCCGCAACGACCGTGTACATGATGACATTGCGCACGACGAGCGCCTCCAGGATCGACTCGTTCGCCTCCTGCCAGGCGACTGCCTTGTAGCCGAGCTCGGCCTCGATGCGGCGCGCTACCGGGGGTGCTGCGTTCGGATCGTTCAGCTTGATGTTGATCTCGTTGATCGCGTTCGGCCGGGCCGAGAGGATCTGCGCGTTCTTCTGCAGCACATAGGCCTCGCCTTCGTCGCGTGCAGTGGTTCCCGTGTGGAAGAGGCCGACGATCTTGAAGCGGCGGGTCAGCCCCTCCGAGGAGACCGCAGTGATCGTATCTCCAAGCCCGGCGCCGAGGCGGCGGGCCATGGTATCGCCGATCACCACATTGTTGCCGCCTGCGGCAAGGGCGGCGAAGCTGCCGGCCTTGAAGTCCCCAATGATCGGCGAGACGCGAGGCTCTGCCTGCGGATCGATGCCGATGACGGCGGCGCCGACCTCCTGACCGGAATAGCGAACGACGCCCTGCGCCTTGAGGGTCGCGGCAAAACGGCCCGGGATCCAGCCGTCAAGCCAGGAAAGCGCCGCGGTGGGATTGATGATGCCGCGGCGGTCGTCGCGTGGTCTCAGTCCGGAAATGGCGGCGGCATCGAAAAAGTCCTCCGCTGGTTGCCGCCGCGCGGTGCGCTGCTCGTCGGTCACCTGGACATGCGGCATGGTGTCGACGAGCTGGCGGACGAAATCGTCCTGGCCGCCCTGCATCAGGGCCGCCATCGCGATGGAAAAGCCGACGCCGACCGCAACGCCCAGCATCGCAACGATCGTCTGCCGGCCCCGGCCGGAGATGTGGGTCAGTGCGATGTCGAAGATGAGGCGCATGGCGAACTCAGTTCCCTGGGGCAGGCGTGGCCCTGACGCGCGTGTTATCGGCAAGGCCGGTCGGGAAGGGCGAGACGACGCGCGCGCCGTCCTCCAGTCCCGAGAGGATCTCGACGCCGCCCGCGCCGCGTATGCCGGTTTTCAAGTCGCGGATCCTGGCACGATTGCCGTCGATCACCACGGCCTTCGTCCCTTCCAGCGCTACGGTCGGGATGATCAAGGCGTCATGCGCTACCCGCACGATAATGTTGACGTCGGTCGACATGCCGATCCGAAGCGGTGTGTCATCAGGGAGGCGGAAGCGGACGCGATAGGTCTTCGTCACCGGGTCGCCCTTGGGAGTGATGCTGTCGACGGTCGCCTCCAGCCTTCGGTCGGGGAAGGCATCCGATCGCAACAGCGCGCGCTGACCGACTTCGACGCGCGGAATGTCCTCTTCGTTGACGTCGGCCGTCACGATCAGCGGCTTCGGTTCCCCGACCCAGAAGAGCACCGTGCCGAGATCTGCGACCTCGCCGATCTCGCCGTCCTGCCTGAGTACCTGACCGGCGCTCGGCGCTCTCAGCACATAGGTCGCGAGCCGCGCCTGACGGCCGGCGACGAGGGCTTCGAGCTGGCCGAGTTCGCTGCGTGCCCGGTCGACTTCCTGTTCGCTGATCGTACTCCGCTCGGAGAGTGCCAGCTTCCGCCGATACTCCTCCTGCGCCAGCGTCAACCGTGCCTGGAGTTCGCCGAGTGCTGCCCGCGCCTCGGTGTCGTCGAGGCGGGCGAGCACATCGCCCTTGGCGACGCGTTCGCCTTCGCAATTGCATTGTTCGACGATCCGTTCGGAGACCGTTGGAGTGACCTTCGCCCAGGTGCGCGGCTCTACGACGCCATCCGCATAGATGATCTCCGCCGCGTCGCCACGCTTCGGGGCGATTGTGGAAACAGGTGTGGGACGAAACAGATACCAGGAGCCGGCCGCGCCGATGGCGACGATAACCGCCGCTCCGATTGCATAACGAGCCATCCGCACGAGACTCTCCTTGAATGCGTCCAGTCGGTTCGGTATAAATAGACCGACGGTCGGTTTGTTTCAAGGATGCGTATCACCCTTGCCGTCGGGAGCGTCGTGAACCGTGCCGTGAGCCCCGTGCCAAGCCGCCGTTCTGGGAGAGCTTATGGTCAGAACGAAGAAATCGCCGGAAGTCCGATCGAACGAGCTGATCGATTGCGCCGAGCGGCTGTTCTTCCAGCATGGCTACGAGAACACGACGGTCAACGACGTCATCCGCGAAGCCAATGTCTCCAAGGGTGCCTTCTACCACTATTTCGTCTCGAAGGAGGCGCTGCTGGAGGCGGTCGCGACCCGGATGGCGCGGCGGAACCTGCAGGAATTGCAGCCGCTTGCCGAGGACCCGTCGCTCGATGCGGTCGGGCAGTTGAACGTGCTTTTCGCCGGCTCGCGGCGGATGAAGGTTGAAATGGCGCCGCAGCTGAAGAACACTTTCAACGCCTTGTTCAAGCCTGAAAACGTCGTTCTCTACCATCGTATCGACGAGGCACTGCAGGATGTCAGCCTGCCGCTCGTAACGCAGATGTTGCGGCGCGGGCATGAAGCCGGAACGCTGGATGCGCCCGATCCGGAAGCCGCGGCGCTGATGTTACTGGAGCTGCGGCTGAGTGTCGCCAAGGTGATGCACAGGGCGTTGCAGCGCTACGAGGCCGGCGACCTCGACGGCGCGGCGACGATGCTCGACGGCTGGATGCGGACCTATGGCACCGCAATCGAGCGTTTCCTCAAGCTCCCGGACGGATCGATCGAGGTGACCGAGCCGGGCTTCGCCCGCGCCTTTCTGGAGGCGTGAGCGGAAGCTCGACCGCGGTTAGCTGCTTTCGCGACGAAAGTAAGCAATTCCGAACGGAATATCGATTCAGGCTTATCCGGAAGTGCGCCGGAGACATCAGCCCTTTGGTGCCCCGCGCAGTGCCGAAGCCGGGTAGCGCAGTGTCGGGTCGAAGGGGTTGAGCTTGCTGCTGATCGCCTGCGCTTCGGCTTTCAAGAGATCGGTGATGGTGCCGCTTCGCGTTTCCGTCAGGCGCGACGCCAGCGTGCCGATGCTTAACGAGGCGACCGCGATGCCGTTGCGGTCGAGCACGGGGACGCCGAGACCCGCCATGCCCTCGATCATCTCGAAATTCATCTGCGCAGCACCGATGCGTCGCACCTCCTCGATCTTGATGCGCAGGTCCACCTCGTCGATCGCGGCCCGGTCCATGATGCGCGGCATGTTGAACTTGATGATCGCCTCGCGCTCCTCCTCCGGCAGATGGGCAAGGATGGCGATGCTGCCTTGGCCGATGCCGAGCGGCACCTTGCCGCCGATGTCGCCGGTAAAGGAACGGATCGGGAAGGGGCCTTCGACCCGGTCGAGGCATATCGCATCGAAGTTGCTGCGCACCAGCAGGAAGACGGTGTCGTTGAACGTGGCGGATAGCCTCAACAGCGACGGCCTGGCGATGTCGAGGATGCCTTCTCGTCTGCGTGCCTGCGATGCGATCGAGAAGAACTCCAGCGACAGGCGATAGGATTTTCCTTCCGGCATCTGCTCGACAAGGCCTTCGGCAATCAGGCTCTTCAACAATCGATGCGCCGACGGCTGGGTGAGATTCAGCCTGCGCGCGAGATCGATCACCCGCACACCTTCGCTCGCGTTCTCCGCGAGGTCTTTCAGGATGTGGATCGCCTTGGAGAGGCTGGAGCTTCCGGCATTCTCTAATTCCGACATTTGCGTGCTTCTTTCGAAATTGACATAAAAGGATTCCATATATTGGACTTTTTTAACAAAAGATTCCGAAATAGAAAATTGCATTTGTGTTTTTCGTCAATTTCCTGGAGTTAATTCACAAGCCTTACTCAGGGGTGAGCGTGGACAACGTGGATAGCCGATCCGGCTATCGCGAACGCTAAGCCGTGTCTTCGCCGGACCGCGTCGCCTGAAGCGAGGTTTGATGGTTGACGACGTATCGTCGCCGCCGGGATCGCCGACAAGAAAAACGGGGCAGGCGATCCCTGGGGCAGCGACCCTGGGAGAGTGAGCATGAGTTTCCTGAACCTCGAAAAGGTCTCCAAGTTCTATGGATCGGTTGCGGCCGTTCACGATTTCGACCTGGCAGTCGAAAAGGGCGAGTTCATCTCGCTGCTCGGGCCTTCCGGCTGCGGCAAGACGACGACCCTGCAGATGATCACCGGGCTCGTTCGTCCCTCGGCCGGCGCAATCACCATGGGCGGCCGCGACATCACCCATCTGCCGCCGCCGCAACGCGAGCTCGGTGTTGTCTTCCAGAGCTACGCGCTTTTCCCACACATGACGGTCGCCCAGAACGTCTCGTTCGGCCTGGAAATGCGCAAGGTCGCGAAGGCGGAGCGCGACAAGCGCATCAAGGAGATCCTGGCGCTCGTCCATCTGTCGGCGCTGGCGGATCGTTATCCGCGCGAGATGTCGGGCGGCCAGCGCCAGCGCGTTGCGATCGCCCGTGCCCTCGTCATCAATCCGCCGGTGCTGCTGCTCGACGAGCCGTTGTCGAACCTCGACGCGCAGCTTCGCGAGGAGATGCAGTTCGAACTGCGCCGCATCCAGCAGACCGTCGGCATCACCACGATCATGGTGACCCATGACCAGGCGGAAGCGCTGTCGATCAGCGACCGCGTCGTCGTCATGGAACAGGGACGCATCACCCAGGTCGACACGCCCTACGAACTCTACGAACATCCGCGCAACGACTTCATCTCGTCCTTCGTCGGCAAGTCGAACTTCCTGCGCGCGACGTCAGCCTTCAACGGCAAGGGTGCGTCGATCAGCATCGACAACACGCCGATCCGCTTCAACACCGATCGCCGTGAGCCGGAAGGCAAGGTCTCGGTCTTCATCCGCCCGGAAAAGCTGCGGCTGACCGTGCCCGGCGAGGGCCAGATCCAGGGCAAGGTGACGACCCGCTATTTCATGGGCAGCCAATGGCTGGTGAGCGCCGAGACTCCGGCGGGCGTTCTCGCTGTCGCGGTTCCCAATATCGGCGCGCCGCCGCCGATGGAAGGTGAAAGCGTCGGGCTCGCCTGGCAGAACGGCGATTGTCGTGTTCTGGCGGGAGCCGCCAGATGATGGGCGCTCAGACCTCCGCCATCAAGCCGCGTCTGCTGGCACCCTTTGCCCTTTCCGGACCGGCGACCCTGTTCTTCATCGGCCTCGTGCTGTTGCCGCTGCTGTTGACGATCATTCTTTCCTTCAACAGTTACGATTATACGGCCGGCATCCAGGGCGACTTTACCTTCGCCAACTACCTGACGGTGCTGCAGGACGAATATTATCTCTCGACCTTCTGGCGGACGCTGCGCCTGGCGCTGCTGACAACGGTCATCACCGTGCTGATCGGCGTGCCGGAGGCCTATGTTCTCTCGAACATGCGCAAGCCGTGGCGGTCGATCTTCCTCTTGGTGGTCATCGGTCCGCTGCTCGTCTCCGTCGTGGTGCGCACCTTCGGCTGGAGCATGCTGCTCGGCAAGAACGGCTTCGTGAACGGCGCGCTCGCGATCGTCGGCCTCGATCCGGTCCAGCTGCTCTATACGGAGACGGCGATCGTCATCGGCCTCGTGCATATCATGCTGCCATTCATGGTAATCCCCGTCTGGACGGTGCTGCAGAAGCTCGACCCGACCGTCGAGGCGGCAGCACTCACCCTTGGCGCCTCGCGTTTCACGGCCCTGCGCCGCATCGTCTTCCCGCAGGCAGCACTCGGCATCCTCTCGGGCAGCCTGATCGTCTTTGCGCTATCGGCAAGCTCCTTCGCCATTCCCGGTCTGCTTGGTGGCCGGCGGCTGAAGATGGCGGCGACGCTCGTCTACGACGAATTCCTGATCGAGCTGAACTGGCCGCTCGGGGCGACCATCGCGATCATCGTGCTCGTCGCCAATCTCGTGATCATGCTTGCCTATAACCGCCTCATCGAGCGGCAGGCAAAGCGCAAGCTGGGTTGAAGCCATGCAGAGAAACGGACCCATCGCTCTCGCTTTCCATAGCCTCGTCGTCGTCTTCATGCTGGCGCCGATGGTTGTGGTCTGCCTCGTGGCCTTCACGCCGGAAAACACGCTGGCGATGCCCTGGAATGGGCTCTCGCTGCGCTGGTTCGGGGCGGTTTTCCATCACGGCGACTTCATGTCGTCCTTCGGCAACAGCGTCCGGCTCGCCCTGCTTGCGGCGACGATCTCGACGCTCTTTGCCGTGCCGGCGGCACTGGCGATCACCCGCTACGAGTTCCGCGGCCGTGAAGCGCTCAATGCCCTGTTCCTGTCGCCGCTGATCATCCCGCACCTGGTTCTCGGCGTCGCCTTCCTGCGTCTCTTCTCGCTGATGGGCATGGGCGGTTCCTTCGGCTGGCTGGTCGCCACCCACGCGATCGTCGTGACGCCCTATACGCTGCGCCTGATCCTCGCGTCGCTGACCAGCATGGACCGCAACGCCGAGAATGCGGCGCGCACGCTCGGAGCTGCGGAGTGGACGGTATTTCGCCGGATCACCATGCCGCTGATGCTGCCGGGGATCAGTGGCGGCTGGCTGCTCGCCTTCATCAACAGCTTCGACGAGCTGACCATGTCGATCTTCGTCACCTCGCCGTCGACCGTCACCTTGCCGGTGCGCATGTATATGTACGCCAGCGAATCCATCGATCCGATGATGGCGGCCGTCTCGACGCTGATGATCGCGCTTGCCACCGTCACGATGATCGTTCTCGATCGGCTGTTCGGCCTCGACCGGCTTCTGGTGGGCAAGGGCTGAAATCTGATGTCGATGCATCCGTTGCTTCGGCGGCGCTACCGCCTGGACGAGACACCCGTGCCCTTCGTGCTCAACGGAGCGCCCGAAACCGGCCGCCGCGGCGACACGGTGCTGACCGCAATCCTCTCGGTCAGCGGCCGCCTGAGAACGAGCGAATTCACCGGCGAGGACCGGGCGGGCTTCTGCCTGATCGGCGCCTGCCAGGATTGTTACGTCATGTTGGCGGATGGCAGCCGCGTCAGGGCCTGCAGCACGGCCCTGCGGCCGGGCATGGCCTTCATCACCGATCCCGGCGAGATGGCGGAGGCGGCCCATGAGTGAGCTGCTGCAACCGGTCATCGTTGGCGCCGGACCGGCGGGCATTCGTGCCGCTGGGCGCCTCGTCCGCGCTGGCCTCAGGCCGATCGTGCTCGACGAAGGCCAGCGCGCCGGCGGCCAGATCTATCGCCGCCCGCTGATCGAGGATGGGCGTTCCTATCGCAGCCGTTATGGTTCGGAAGCCGGCAAAGCAAGAAAGCTCCACGAGAGCTTCGAGGCGCTGCTGCCCGAAATTGACTACCGGCCCGAAACGCTCGTCTGGAATGTTTCCCCGCCTGAGCGTGGCAATCAGCTCGATGTTCTCTCGGCCGGCGGTCATCGCCAGATCGGCTTCTCGCAACTGCTCCTCTGCACGGGGGCGACCGATCGCGTGCTGCCGTTCCCGGGCTGGACGACATCAGGCGTCTATACGCTCGGCGCCTCGCAGACGGCATTGAAGGCGCAGGGCTGCACGATTGGCGATCGCGTCGTCTTCATGGGCTCCGGGCCGCTGCTCTATCTCGTCGCCTGGCAATACATGAAAGCCGGCGCACGCGTCGAAGCGGTCCTCGATACCGCGCCCTTCACATCGAAGCGGCACCTGCTGCCGCTCGCCGTTCGGGCATCCCGGATCGTCGGGCTCGGTCTCTTCTACGGGCTGCAACTCCAGCTTGCCGGTGTGAGGATCCATTACGGCGTGAGGCCCGAGATGGTTCTCGGCAAGGGCCAAGTCGAGGGACTGCGTTTCCGCCGGCGGACGCTCATGGGCGTGGCGAGCGAGACGATCTCCTGCGACGCGCTCGCCTATGGTTTTGCGCTCCGTCCGGAAACCCAACTTGCCGATCTTGCCGGTTGCCGTTTCCGCTTCGACGAGCGTGACCGCACCTGGCTGCCGGAACGCGACGCTCTGGGCCGCACCAGCCGGCCGGATGTCTATGTCGCCGGTGACGGCAGCGGCATTGCCGGCGCCGATGCGGCAGAGATTTCGGGCGAACTCGCGGCGATGGCCCTTCTCGAGGATAGGGGGCAAGCATCGGCGGCGGATGCGCCGCGCCTGGTAACGGCGCGCGACGCGATCCTGCGTCAGCGCGATATCCTCGAAAGCGCCTTTCCCTTCCCGGACGATTGGTTTGAAACCGTACCGGACGAAACGACGCTCTGCCGGTGTGAGGAGATCACCATTGCCGAAGGACGCCACGCCATTGCGAGCGGGGCCGTCACCGAGATCAATCGCCTGAAGGCGCTGAGCCGTGTCGGCATGGGCCGCTGCCAAGGGCGGATGTGCTCTGCTGCTGCGGCCGAACTCTTGAGCGGCACCTGCGGTACCGCCGCAGATAAGGTCGGCCGTCTACGCGCGCAGGCGCCGGTCAAGCCGATCCCGCTCGGCTTCAGCGCTGGCCTTGAAACGGAGGGGTGCTCATGAGCCGGCGTATCTCCATAGACGTCGCGATCATCGGCGGCGGGCTGGTCGGCAGCTCCGCAGCGCTCGCGATACGCAAGGCCGGGCTTTCCGTCGCGCTCATCGACAAGGGCTATTGCGGCGCCCAGGCCAGCGGCGTGAACTATGGCGGCGTACGGCGGCAGGGTCGCCCTCCCGAGCAATTGCCGCTTTCGCAGCGAGCGCACCGCATCTGGCCGCAACTGAAGGCGATGATCGGCATCGATGCCGAATATATGCGCTGCGGCCATCTGAAGCTTGCCCGCACCGAGAAGGATTTCGCCAAGCTCGAAGCCTATGCCGAGACGGTCAGGGACTATGGCCTTGGCCTCGAACTCATCGCTGGTTCGGCGTTGGAGCGCCGATTTCCCTGGCTTTCGGCGAAGGCGGTTGGCGCGTCGCTCTGCCCCGAGGACGGCCATGCCAATCCGCGTCTCGTTGCGCCCGCCTTCGCCCGGGCCGCTGAGCGCGCTGGCGTGGCAGTGCTGGAATTAACGCCGGTGCGTGACGTCGTGGCGACCGGCAACGGCTTCGGGATCCTCGCCGGCGACGGCGTCGAGATCCGCTGCCGGCAACTGGTCAACAGCGCCGGTGCCTGGTCCGATCGTTTCGCGGCGCAGTTCGGCGAAGCGGTGCCGCTCATACGCATCTACCCGTCGATGGTGGTGACCGAGCCGCTGCCGCTGCGCCTGCCTGTCAGCATGGGCGAGCAAGGCGGCAGCTTCTACGGCCGGCAGGTGGCACGCGGCAACTATGTCATGGGCGGCGGCCGCGGCCTGCCGCTGGCCGACCCCGATTATTCACGCCCGTCGGTGACCGCGGCCTCCTCGGTCATGCAGCGCGCCATCGCGCTCTTTCCGCATCTCGCCCATGCCCAGGTCATCCGCTTCTGGTCCGGCACCGAGGCCGAGATGCCCGACGGCAACCCGGTGATCGGCCCGAGCGAAACGACATCAGGCCTCTTCCACGCCTTCGGCTTCTGCGGCGCCGGATTCCAGACCGCGCCGGCCGTCGGCGCGGTGCTTTCGGAGCTCGTCACCGAGGGGCGGAGTACCACGCCCATTGAAGCCTTTTCCATTGGCCGCTTCCGCAAGGTGACGGCCGAGACTGCAGCCTCGTTGTAAACAGAAAGGGGAATACCATGATCGACCAACGGCTTACCAAAACCACCGCGCTCGCGGCTCTGGCCTTCGTCCTGCAGCAGAACGCCGCGTCGGCAGAAACCAAGACGCTCTACATCGGCATGAACGGCGGCAACTTCGAGCGCGCCTATACCGAACACGTGCTGCCGCCGTTCGAGAAGGCGAACGACGTCAAGGTCGTCGTCGTGCCCGGCACCTCGGCCGATATTCTCGCCAAGGCAACCGCCGCCAAGGACAATCCGCAGATGCATGTCATGTTGCTCGACGATGGCGTGATGGTACGCGCGATCGGCGGAGGCCTCTGCCAGAAGATCGATGCCGATCCGGTGCTCGACCAGATTCAGCCGGCCGCTCGCCTGAAGGACGACATGGCCGTGGGCGTCGACATGGGCATGACCGGGCTCGCCTACAACAAGAAGCTCTTCGACGAGAAGGGTTGGCCGGCGCCGACCTCGTGGATGGACATGGCCGATCCGAAGTTCGAAAATGCCGTCGTCTTTCAGTCGGCTTCCGCATCGAGCTTCGGGCTGCACGCTTTCCTGATGTTCAACCGCATCCAGGGCGGTGACGAGACCAACGTCGAACCCGGTTTCGAAAAGTTCTCCGACACGATCGGCAAGAACGTCATCGAGTTCATCCCGAGCTCGGCCAAGATCTCGGAGATGGTGCAAACCGGCGAGGCCGCAATCTTCCCGTTGACCCCGACGGCCGTCAACAACCTGAAGGACAAGGGCATCCCGGTCGAATACGCGCAGCCCAAGGAAGGTTCCGTGGTGCTCGCCGTCACCGAATGCGTGATCGCCAAAAACAGCGAACCGGAACTCAGCCAGAAGCTCGCTCACTACCTGCTTTCGCCCGAGGCGCAGAGCCTGGCGCTCGACCACGGCAACATCATCCCGTCGAACATCAATGCCAAGGCCGGCACGGATGCGGCGAACGAGAAGCTTGCAACCTTCAAGGCCAACATGCAGACCGCCAAGGTTCTCGATTGGGACGCGATCAACCAGAATCGGCAGGAATGGAACAAGCGCTGGAATCGCATGATCGAAAGGTAAGCATCAGCTAACCTTTGTATGCATTTGCGCACGCCCTCGCTGAAAATGCGGGGGCGTTGCGGCATTCCGGGATGGCGCATCAAAGCGCGCCGTCGATCGAAGAACTGTCGCGCCCGCCCTCGCCAGCCGATGACGGAAAGAGCTGGGAACCGAAGACCCCTTGGCTGCTGATCCCGGGAAAGCCGACATCGGCGATCTCGAAATCGGGCATCAACGGCAAGCATCGGCAGGATGCGCTCGAAGACGGCGCCGCCAAGCGGTACCGCATTCCATCCTGACGTGCGGAAACCGTGGGTCTCTGGCAAACCCTTGGGTTCATCCAGCAGGGTCAGGAGCAGATAGCGCGGCTTGTCCACTGGAACGATGCCCATGAAGGATGTGATGTTGAGCTCCTTCGAGTAGCGGCCGCCGATCACCTTCTCCGCCGTGCCGGTCTTGCCGCCCATGAAATAGCCTTTGACCTCCGCCTTCTTCGCCGATCCGGTCTTGGCGTTGAGCCGCAGCAGGTAGCGTAGCGCCTCGCCGGTTTCCGGCTTGATCAAGTCGCGGGTAAGCACGCGATCTTCGAGCGGTGCACCCTTGATCAGCGTCGGTCTTATGAGACGACCGCCATTGACGAGCGCCGCAACCGCGATGCTCGCCTGCAGCGGCGTGACGGCGATGCCGTGGCCGTAGGAGGCGGTCGCCGTATCGATCTCTCCCCAGCGCCGCGGCAGTTGCGGATGGGCGCTTTCCGGTAGTTCCGTCGTCAGCCGCGACATCTGGCCGAAGCGCCTCAGGAACCTGCGCAGATTTTCGGGACCGATCGCGATCGCCATCTTCGCCATCGAGATGTTTGACGAGTAGATAAAGGCTTCCGGCAGCGTCAGCGGCCGGTACTGGCCGCGGTAGTCGTTGATGCGGAAGCGGCCGAAGGCCAGCGGCTTGCTGGCGTCGACGACGGAGCGGAGGGTGAACTTGCCGGAATCGAGCGCCATTGCCGTCGTCAGTGCCTTGAAGGTCGAGCCCATCTCGAAGGTAGCGGCGGCGATGCGGTTGATGCGGTCGGGTTTCAGCGCGTCGACCGGCAGGTTCGGGTCGAAGTCCGGGTAGGAAACGAGCGCCAGGATCTCGCCATTGCTGACATCGAGCACCAGGCCGGCTCCCGCCTTGGCGCTGAACTTGACGATCGCCTTGCGAAGCTCGGTCTCGAGCGCATGCTGGATGCGGATGTCGAGTGTGAGGCTCACCGGCTCGAGGTTGCGGTGGGAGAGATCCATGCCGCTCTGGCGCAAGACCTCCAGCCCCTGTCCCTCGATCCAGCGCTCGATGCCGGCGATGCCGATATTGTCGATATCGACGGTGCCGAGCACGTGGGCGGCGAGCGAGCCGTTGGGATAGAAGCGCTGCTTCTCGCGCTGGAAGCCGATGGCCGGAATGCCGGCGTTCCAGACCGCCTGTTCCTCCGCAGGCGTTACCTGACGCTTGATCCAGGCGAAGGCCGCGCCGCTCTTCAGCCGTCGATAGAGGTCACGCCCGTCGATGTCGGGGAAGATCGCGGTCAGCTTCTCGACGGCCTCGTCGACATCGACGATCAGCCGCGGTTCGGCATAGAGCCCGGAACTCGGCACGTCGATCGCCAGAAGATTGCCGTTTCGATCGAGGATAGATGGACGCCCGAGGCTGGGTGGCGGCGGAATGTAGCCGGTTCGCTCGTAGTCTGCGACGCCAAGCTGGACCAGGCGCGCCAGCATGAGCCCGAAGACGAGCGCGAAAGCGCCGATGACGAAGAGCAATCGGCCGCGACGATCCGGGCGGAGCTGAACCTGGCGTGTCATGTCAGTAGAGCCCGTTGCCGTTGGTGAGAAGCTTTTCACGCAGTTCCGGCGAGAGATCGGCGCCGGCGGTTGCCGACGTGCTCGCCGTCTGGAAACCGTCGATGACGGGGCAACCGCCGGCGCAGGGTGCAGTTCCTGGCTTAAACGCTTCGAGAATGGCCCCGGGCGTGCCCTCAGGCACCGGTTGGCCGCTCTTCCTGTCGATTGCCTCGACCGTCATGCCTGCTGGCGCATGGAAATCTGCCGCCGGACGTCCCTGCAGCGCCACCTTCATGAAATCGATGAAGATAGGTGCGGCGAGGCCGCCGCCGGTTTCGCCGTAGCCCATGGGCTTCGGCGTGTCGTAGCCGAGGAATACACCCGTCACGATGTTCGGGGTGAAGCCGACGAACCAGACATCCTTTTCGTCGTTGGTGGTGCCGGTCTTGCCGGCAATCGGTACGCCGAGGGTGCCGACATTCCTGGCCGTCCCCCGCTCGACGACGCCGCGCAGCATCGAGGTCACCTGGTAGGCCGTCATTGGATCGAGCACGTAGTCGCGATCATCGACCGGGGCGGGCTCTTCCTGACCGCTCCAGTCGGAGGCGTTGCAGTCGTCGCAGCGACGCTGGTCGTGGCGAAAGATCGTGCGGCCGTAGCGGTCCTGGATGCGGTCGACCATCGAGGGAGTGACGGCCTTGCCGCCATTGGCGATGACGGCATAGGCGGAGACCAGCCGCAAGAGCGTCGTCTCGCCGGCGCCGAGTGCCATCGGCAGGTATGGTTTCAGATCGTCATAGATGCCGAAGCGCTTGCCATAGTCCGCCACGAGATCCATGCCGAGATGGCGGGCGAGGCGTACCGTCATCAGGTTGCGGCTGTTTTCCAGCCCCACGCGCATGGTCGAAGGACCGCTGAAGCGACCGTCATAGTTCTTCGGCTTCCATGTCCTGCCGGCGCCGTCGGCAAGCGCGATCGGCGCGTCCATCACCAGCGCCGTCGGCGCATGGCCGTTGTCCAGTGCCGCGGCATAGACGAAGGGCTTGAACGACGATCCCGGCTGGCGATAGGCCTGGATCGCGCGGTTGAACTCCGACTGGGCATAGGAAAAGCCGCCGGCGACCGCGAGCACGCGGCCGGTGTTCGGATCCATGGACACGAGCGCACCCTGAACGAGCGGCGGCTGCCGCAGGATATAGCCGTCCTCCTGGTTCTCGACATAGACGACGTCACCGGGCGAAAGGACGCCGTCAATCCCTGCAGCACAGTTCCGTTTTGTCTTGATCGAGCGGCAGAGCGCCCAGGCGACGCCCTGGTGGTCGAGACGGACCGTTTCTGCCGCGGTGGTCCCGTTTGACGGTGCGGCCTCGGGACGGAGTCCGATTTCCGCGTCCGCCTTCCCTGCGGCAAGGACCATGCCCAGCCGCCACTCCGGTACGTCGGAAAGCGGCCGGAGCTTGATGAGCGCGGAAGCCCAGTCCTCGGTTGCGAGAAGCCTGGCGACCGGGCCGCGGTAGCCTTTCGCCTGGTCATAGGCGATGAGCCCCCTGCGCAGTGCCTTCATCGCAGCCTCCTGCAATCGCGGGTCGAGCGTCGTGCGCACCGAAAAGCCGGCGGTGTAAAGGGCGGCCTCACCATATTGGCCATTGAGCTGGCGGCGGACCTCTTCGGTGAAATAGTCGGAACTTGCGATCGCGGACGAAGGCCGGCGTTGCTGGACGCCGAGCGGGGCGGCGGATGCCCTGGCGGCAGTCATGGCATCGATGACACCGTTCTGACGCATCTGGTCGATGACCCAGTTGCGGCGGCCCATTGCGCGTTCCGTATGGCGATCGGGATCGTAGTTGTTGGGTGCTTTCGGCAGGGCTGCGAGGAAGGCTGCCTCCGAAACCGAGAGTTCGCTTACCGGCTTGTCGAAATAGGTGAGTGCGGCCTGTGCCACGCCGTAGGCGCCGCGCCCAAGATAGATGTCGTTGAGATAGAGCTCGAGAATGCGGTCCTTGGAGTAGGTCTGGTCGATCCGCAGCGAGAGGATCGCTTCGCGCAGCTTGCGTTCAACCGTGCGGTCCGAAGACAGGAGGAAATTCTTGGCGATCTGCTGCGTGATCGTCGAGCCGCCGATCATGCGCCGGCCGGAACCGTAATTGGCAAGATTGGACAGGAGCGCCGTGGCGATGCTCGCAACGTCGATACCGGGATGGAGGTAGAAATTCTTATCCTCGGCCGAAAGGAATGCCTGGCGGATACGCGCGGGAATCGCGCCGATCGGCAGGAAAAGCCGGCGTTCGCGCGCGAGTTCTCCGACCATCGTACCGTCGCCCGCATAGAGGCGGGTGGTGACCGCGGGTTCCCAGTTCGCGAGCGTGCGGTGATCGGGCAGGTGTCGCGTCAGCGCCGCGACGATCGCGGCCGCCGCGAGCGCGACGATGGTCGCGAGATTGAGGGATGTGCCAAGCAGACTTGCGATGAACTTCATAAGGGCGGAACGGACCTTTGGGGCAAAAGGAAAGCCTGGCCCGCACGGATGCCCGTGCGGCGCGCAGCCTATCTGGAACGGCTTCGCCGGCATCCGAGATGCCGACTGCCGAGCGATGCGGGTGGGCTATGGCCAGGTAAAACGACGCATGGGATCGATCCCCGTAAGCGGCGTGGTCGGCCGCACCTTCCCGAGCTGATGCTGCCGAGCGACAGCGGTGTCAGCCGATGAAGTTCACCGTAAAGGGATTGTGCCGGAGCAACAAACCACGTTTATTTGCGAGACCCATTAGATGAGTTAGGGCATTCATGGTCAGGCCATATCTTCCGCTCAATGCGCTGCGCGCCTTCGAGGCATCGGCGCGGCATCTAAGCTTCACCCGCGCGGCGATCGAACTCTGCGTGACGCAAGCCGCGGTGAGCCATCAGGTCAAGCTGCTCGAAAGCCGACTGAACGTGACGTTGTTCAAGCGGTTGCCGCGCGGACTGATGATCACGGCAGAGGGCGAGGCATTGCTGCCGGTGCTGCGCGATTCGTTCGACCGGATGGCGGATATGCTCGAGCGCTTCGAGGCCGGCCATATCCGGGAGGTGCTGATGATCGGTGCCGTCGGCACCTTTGCCGTCGGCTGGCTGTTGCCGCGGCTTGCCGACTTCCAGGCCAAATATCCGTTCATCGATGTTCGGCTTTCGACCAATAACAATCGGGTCGACATGGCGGCGGAAGGCCTGGATTTCGCCATCCGCTTCGGCGGCGGCTCCTGGCATAATATCGAGGCGACCCGGCTGTTCGACGCGCCGCTTTCCGTGCTCTGTATTCCTGAGATCGGCGATCGGCTGAAGACGCCCTCCGATCTCCTGAACGAAACGCTGCTCAGGTCCTACCGCGCCGATGAATGGGTGAACTGGTTCGACGCGGCCGGCATTGCCTATCCGGCGCCGCTGCTAAAAGGCATCGTCTTCGATAGTTCGCTGGCGATGATGGAGGCGGCGGCCCAGGGGATCGGCGTCGCGCTCGCACCGCCGCTGATGTTCTCGCGGCTGTTGTCGAACGGCACCATCCGACAGCCGTTCGACGTTCACACCTCGATGGGAAGCTACTGGCTGACACGGCTGAAATCACGGCCCATCACGCCGGCGATGGAGGCGTTTGGCGAGTGGCTATCTGCCGCGGCGGCGCAGGAGGCAGTGGCCTTGCCATCGCCTCCGGCACAAGAGGTGCTCGCTGGCTGAAACCGAAGATCTGTTCTTCCTACAGCGCCTCGCGGAGCAGTTTCACCGTGCTGGGTAGCACGCAAGCCATCGAGATCGTTATAAGACCAAATAATTCTAATGCCTGCCCTGAATTCTTGTGATGCCCGTTTTGATCCTCCAGGGCGCCTTGGCCGGCGCCAACGGCGAGAAGCCGTTCGCGTCTTGCTCAGGCGCTTTTTGCCGTCGAACATTCGTACACTATGCGCCCCGTTTGCGGGTCGACGCCGGCGAGGCTGACTTCGTAGCCCCAGAGGTGGCGCACATGGCGCAGCGTCGCGTCGCGACTGCCTTCTTCGAGCACGATTCCGCTCTTCACATTGTGCTGCAATCGAAGATGTCGGTCGCCGAGGAGATCGACGTCCATCACCTGGATATCGGGCTGGTTGGCGCCGACGTCGTAACTGTTGGCGAGGACAGAGCGAACGGCCGAATAGCCGCGTTCGTTGTGGATCGAAGCGACCTCGACAAAACGGTCAGACGCACGGTCTGCGAGGTGGAACAGCCGGAATTTGCGTATCACCGCCGGGCTCAGATATTGCAGGATGAAGGATTCGTCGCGGTGGTTGGCCCAGGCGTCGCGCAGCGTCTCCATCCAGTCGCCGTTGCCGGCAATGGAAGGGAACCAATCGCGGTCCTCGTCCGTCGGCTCGGTGGCGATCCGCTGGATGTCCTGCATCATTGCAAAGCCGAGCGCATAGGGATTGATGCCGGGATAACGCCGGTCGTCGAAATCCGGCTGGAAGACGACGTTGGAGTGGCTCTGCAGGAGTTCCAGCATGTGGCCCTCGCCAATCCGGCCCTGGTCGTAGAGCCGGTTGATGATGGTGTAGTGCACGAAGGTGGCGCAGCCTTCGTTCATGACCTTCGTCTGGCGCTGCGGGTAGAAATATTGCGCGATGACCCGGACGATCCGGAGCAGCTCCCGCTGCCACGGTTCCAGGATCAAGCTGTGCTTCTCGAGAAAATAGAGCAGATTCTCTTCCGGCAGGTTCAGCACTTTCTTGCGCTCGGAAGCGTCCCGCTCGGCGTCGGCCGGGTCACGGCTCTCGGCCGTCTGCGGCAGCGTTCGCCAGAGATCGCTGTAGGTCTGTTCCTCATATTCCAACCGTTCCCGCGCCCGTTCCCGAACCTTTTCGGAGGAGAGCCGCGGCGGCCGGCGATAGCGGAAGACGCCCTGGTCCATCAGCGCGTGGGCGGAATCGAGGATCGCCTCGACCGCGGCGGTTCCGTGCCGTTCCTCGCATTTGGCCACGTATTTCTTGGCGAAATCCATGTAGCTCAGAATGGCTCCGGCATCGGTCCACTGGCGGAAGAGGTAGTTGTTCTTGAAGAAATGATTGTGGCCGAAGGCTGCGTGCGCCGTGACCAGCGCCTGCATCGCCATCGTATTCTCTTCCATGAGATAGGTGATGCAGGGATTGGAATTGATCACCAGCTCATAGGCAAGGCCGCGGTGGCCCTTACGGTAGTGGTGTTCCTCATAGGCGAAGCGCTTGCCGAAAGACCAGTGCTGGTACATGAGCGGCATGCCGACCGAGGAATAGGCGTCGAGCATTTGCTCGGAGGTGATGATCTCCAACTGGTTCGGGTAGACGTTGAGGCCCATTTCCTCGAGCGCGACTTGCTCGATCGCGTCATAGGCACGGGAAAGCGTCACGAAATTCCAGTCCGAGCCCTGGAACAGGAGACCTGAAGTCGCACGTCGAGCCATCCGGTCTTCCCTCATTTCCGGGTACGTGTGGCCGGCTGCCGGGCAAAGAGCCTGCGGAAGACCGGGTAGATGTCGGCGGGCTTGGCGATCCGGGTCATTTGGAAATTCGCCTTTTCGCCATCCACCGTGCGATAGGCGCGCCAGAGCGCGGTGCCGTTGTCCGTCGATCCGAAGATTTCCGTCTCGCGCTCGTCGATGATCTCGACATAGGCGTAATACTGGCAGAGCTTCGTCAGCTTCTCCCGGAGCAGCGCGGCGCAATGCTCGGAATCACCGATGATGTTGTCGCCGTCCGAGGCCTGCGCGGCATAGATGTTCCAGATCTGCGAGGGATAGCGTTCCTCGATGACCCTGATCATCTCCTCGAGCGCGGTCGACACGACCGTGCCGCCGCTCTGGGTACTGTAGAAGAACGTCTCCTCGTCAACCTCGCGGGCTTCGTCCGTGTGGCGGATGAAGACGATGTCGATCCGTTCGTAACGCCGCTTCAGGAACAGGTGCAGAAGCACGAAGAAGCGCTTGGCGAGGTCCTTCTCGCGTTCGCCCATCGAGGCCGAGACGTCCATCAGGCAGAACATGACCGCATTGGCGTTCGGCAGCGGTTGCGCTTCGAAGCGGTTGAAGCGGATATCGACGGGGTCGACATAGGGAATGCGACGTCGCCTGCGCTCGATCCTGTTCAGTTCGCTGCGAAGCTCGCTGAGCCTCTGGCGGTCTTTCGGTGAAAGCTCCGGCGTCGCCTCCAGTCGCGCGATCTCCTCCGCGATGGCGGTCAGCTCCGTTTCTTTCGGTCGATGCAGCGCCAGGCGTCGACCGAAGCTGTTGCGCATGGTCCGCCCGACATTGATGTTGGTCGGCGTGCCCGCGGTGGCGAAGCCTGCGCGACGCGGTTTGAACAACACCGTTTCCTTGAGGCTGAGCTTGACCATGTCGGGCAGTTCCAGATCCTCGAAGAAAAGATCGAGCACCTCTTCGCGTGAAAGGACGAACTGGAAGTCGTCTTCGCTTTCTCCGGTCCCGGGGCGCCCCCGGCCGCCTCCGCCCCCACCTGCTTCCGGCTTCGGCAGGCGGTCGCCTGCCGAAAACTGCTTGTTGCCGGGAAGCACATAATTGCGTTCGCCGCTGCCCCGGGCCGGCTGGAACGTCGGCTCATTGGCGCCATCCGTCGGCATCGGCACGCCATGGGCGGCATCGACGTCGATGATCCTGTCGGCTTTGACCTGTTCCTTGATGACCCGCTTGAGTTCTTCGCGGGCCCGTTTCAGAAATCGCTGTCGGTTGCCGAGGCTCTTGTCCTTCGGATTGAGCCGCCGGTCGATGAAATTCGGCATATACCAATCCCCTGCTTCGGCATCGTCAGCCCGCCTTGTTGACCCGCATGTACCAATCGACCAGCCGCCGGACCTGACGCTCGGTGTAGCCGCGCTCGGTCATGCGCTGGACGAATTCGGCATGCTGCTTCTCGGTAGAGCTGTCCTTCTTCGAGCCGAAGCTGATGACCGGCAGCAGGTCTTCGACCTGGCCGAACATGCGCTTCTCGATCACGTCGCGAAGCTTCTCGTAGCTCGTCCAGGAGGGGTTGCGCCCATGATTCTTGGCGCGGGCGCGCAGGGTGAACTTCACGACCTCGTTGCGGAAATCCTTGGGATTGGCGATGCCGGCCGGTTTCTCGATCTGCGACAGTTCGCTGTCGAGGATCTCGCGATTAAGGATCTGCCCGGTGTCGGGATCCTTGAAATCCTGGTCCTCGAGCCATGCGTCGGCATAGGCGATGTAGCGGTCGAACAGGTTCTGGCCGTATTCGCTGTAGGATTCGAGATAGGCCTTCTGGATCTCGTGACCGATGAATTCGGCGTAACGGGTGGCAAGCTCGGACTTGATGAAGTCGAGATAGCTTGCTTCGGTCTCTTTCGGGAACTGTTCGCGGCGGATCGCCTGTTCCAGGATATACATGAGGTGCACGGGATCGGCCGCGACCTCCTTGGTGTCGTAGTTGAAGGTCTCGGACAACACCTTGAAAGCAAAGCGCGTGCTGATGCCGGTCATGCCCTCGTCGACACCGGCGGCGTCGCGATATTCCTGAACGGACTTCGCCTTGGGATCGGTGTCCTTCAGGTTCTCGCCGTCATAGACGCGCATCTTGGTGTAGAGCGGCGAGTTCTCGTGGCGGGCAAGACGGGTCGATACGGTGAAGCGGCTGAGGCATTCGAGAACTTCCGGTGCGCAGGGGCTCTTGGTGAGCTCGCTTTCGCGCAGCAGCTTCTCATAGATCTGCCGTTCTTCGGTGACGCGCAGGCAGTAGGGAACCTTGACCACCAGGATGCGGTCGAGGAAGGCCTCGTTGTTCTTGTTGTTCTTGAACTGCAGCCATTCCGACTCGTTGGAATGCGCAACGACGATGCCCTGATAGGGGAAACCTCCGAAGCTTTCAGTGCCGTTGTAGTTGCCTTCCTGGGTCGCCGTCAGCAATGGGTGCAGGACCTTGATCGGCGCCTTGAACATTTCGACGAATTCGAGCAACCCTTGCGTCGTGCGGTTGAGACCGCCGCTGTAGGAGTAGGCGTCGGGGTCTGCCTGGCTATAGTTTTCGAGCTGGCGGATATCCACCTTGCCGACCAGCGAGGAAACGTCCTGGTTGTTTTCGTCACCCGGTTCGGTCTTGGCGATGCAGATCTGGCGCAGGCGCGAGGGCATCAGCTTGACGACGCTGAACTTGGAGATGTCGCCGTCGACCTCGTCGAGCCGTTTCGTTGCCCAGGGAGAAATTAGGCCGGTGAGACGACGCCGTGCGATGCCGTATTTGTCTTCGAGGAGATCGGCCATGCGGTCGGGATGGAAGAGACCGAGCGGCGATTCGAAGACCGGGCTGATCTTGCCGCCGACTGCGAGCGTGTAGATCGGCTGCTGTTCCATCAGTTTCTTGAGACGTTCGGCGAGCGACGACTTACCGCCGCCGACCGGCCCGAGCAGGTAGAGGATCTGCTTGCGCTCCTCGAGCCCCTGGGCGGCGTAGCGGAAGTAACCGACGATCCGTTCGATCGTATCCTCCATGCCGTAGAAGTCGGCAAAGGATGGATAGATCTTGACGGTACGGTTTGAAAAGATACGGCCGAGACGTTCGTCCGCGCTGGTGTCGATCAGGGTCGGATCGCCGATGGCAGTGACCATCCGCTCCTGCGCGGTGGCATACATGCTTTTGTCGTCGCGACATGCGAGAAGATATTCTTGAAGGCTGATTTCTTCTTGCGCTGCACTCGTATAGATCTCCGAGAAGAGATCGAAGACATCGCATTCGCTCTTTTGCATCATGCTCTCCCGCGGCCGCTGGCTGAGACGGGGATCGCTGCTTATCGGCTCGCTCATTCGAATAAACGGCGTCCCATGCGCAATGTTCCCTCAGATTACTCGCTTTCTTCTGATTCTCGAAGGGGTTGATTTCATGGATTGACCGCAGGCTCACGAAATCCTGATCCGGATCGCGCCGGCGGAGTGCTTTTTCTTCTTCTTCTTCGGCCAGGAGTCGCGACGGAGTGGTGATTCCGCAAGTGCTTAGGGGGCACTGTGCATGGGTCTCGATGCGACAGGCGCCGGCACCGAGCACAGCAGCTGCACGGAGCGGTGGGCGGCGAGCGCCTACAGCGCCGCGCCTCTTATCAGACGCGCAAAGGTCGCCGTAGCACTTTGAATTGCGGCATGTTTTGTCTTTCAATCGGCTACGATCTAAAGAAACATGCAGTAAGCCCGCGGCAAAGTCGTCAGGACAGCCAGGCCGGCAGTCGCGCCGGCACCTGACCCGTCAGCGCCGCCTCGACGCAATCGCCAAGACTGCCGAAGCGAACCGCGCGGCCGGAAAGGCCGGGTCCGTAATGGGCATATTTGCCGGAATTGGTCATCAGCGCCCGGGTCGTCGTCGGGAAGACCGGTTCGGAGATCGAACACCAGCAGAGATCGGGCAGCACCTGAATGCCGCTTGCTTCAAGGCGCGAGAGCAACCCTTCTTCCTTCGCCTCGGCGATCGCGTCGCGTCCGGCCGTCACGATGACGGCGACATCACTGTGCCGCTTCCGACCGTCGAAGGCTTCGGCCAGTGCGCGGCATTCCTCGAGCGAAGCGTGCGGGCTGCCGATGGCGACGAGCTCGACTTCGGCAGGGCCTTCGTTGAAATGCACCCAGGCTTCGGCCATGTCGGCGCGCGTGATCTCCGTGCGGTCGGCATCTTCGGCGGCGGCCCCCTCGGCTTCAGGCGTGACGCCTTCCACATGCAGCATGGGTGCTGCGGACGTCGTGCCGAAAGCGGCGCAGAGCGCTTTGAGGTCGTCTCGGGAGGGCCGTGCGGAAGCAAGACCACGCAGAACCGGGATGCGATCGGGCGCGCCGCGGCCGGCGAGATAACCGATCAGCGGCCAGAAGGCATCGTCGATGTTCTCGGGAAGCTCCACGTCGATGATGCGCTTCGCCTTGCGGTGTTCGTCGAGATAGACGCCGGACAGTGGTGCGCGTCCCGTGAGCGCAATGCAGAGATCGAGGAAGTCAGGATGCTTTGCCGTGCGTGCGCCAAGCACCGTGTTGGCGAAGATGACGGCGTTGGACTCGGCCCAGGCAATGGCTTCGCCCGCCTTCGGCGCGCTGTCGAGCAGGTAGGGCGAGCAGGTGAAGGTCGGGCGGCAACCCATGCGCACATAGGCGTCGGCAAGCCTTGCGGCCGGATCGCCGAAGCTCTCCGGCACGCCCTGCGCCTGCCAATTGGCGCGGTCGACCGAAATCGCGTTCATCGTCGTCGGCACACGAACCTTGGCGCCCATGTCTGCCATCTTCTCGGCGAAGGTGAGGTTCGCGGGGCTCGCATAGATGCAGCCGTCGATGTGGCCTTGCACCACGTCCACGAGCTTTTCCGCACCCTGCTGGGCGGCCATGGCCGAGATGATGTGCATCGCCTGTTGCACTGCGATGCCGTCGCGGCCTTCGAGCATGGCGCGATCGTTCTCGGTGAAATCGAGTGCGGCCGTCGCCGGCGGTTCGACCGGGATCGTCAGGCCGTCGGCCACGATCGTCGTATCGCTAATGCGCGCCGACTTTGCCTCAAACAGCGCCTTGAAGGCTTCGCGCGAAACCCTGAGCACCGGCAAGGATTTGCCGAACATCTCAGCCGCAATTAGCGCCCCGAGCGTCAACACGTCCTCGGCTTCGCAAAACACCAGCGCGGCGGGTGCACGGCCGGTCAGCGCCATGTCGAGCAGAACGCCCGAACCGGTGCAGGAGCCGCGGCTCGACGGCATCATCAGGATGCCGCCGGTGAGACAGAGGCCATGCAGCGGATGGTGTACATCGATCACCCGGCCCGTAGCGGGGTCAACGCCACCCCAGAAGCTCAGCGCCTCCTCGGTGGCGATAACAGGGCCATCGGCGGAGCCGGTAAGAATGCTGCGGGCGGCGATCGATCGGGTCATTTGACGACAAATCCATGGGCGAAGGGGTCGCGGTCATCGATGAAAATCGTGTTGATGCCGGTCAAGCGGGCCCAGCCGGCGATCGAAGGAATGATGGCATCGCGGCCGGCGACCTTGGTCGCTGCTTCGACGCGGCCCTTGAACAGCGAGCCGATGATCGATTCATGCACGAATTCGTCGCCGACCCCAAGCTTGCCCTTAGCGGCGAGCTGGGCCATGCGTGCCGAGGTGCCGGTGCCGCAGGGCGAACGGTCGATCGCCTTTTCGCCGTAGAAAACGGCGTTGCGCGCGTGCGCCTCGGCCTTGGTCGGCTTGCCGGTCCACTGGATGTGGCTGAGGCCCTGGATCTCGGGGTGCTCCGGATGGACGAACTCGTATTTGGCGTTCAACGCCGCGCGCAGCTTCGGGCTCCAGCCGACGAGTTCGCCGGCCGTATGGTCGGCCATGTCGCGGAAGTTCTTCTGCGGCTCGACGATGGCGTAGAAATTGCCGCCATAGGCGACATCGACGACGATCTCGCCGAGGCCCTCGACGTCCGCCGTCAGCCCCTCGGCATAGAGGAAGCCGGGCACGTTGGTGAGGCGCACCTCCTCGACGAAGCGGCCCTCCTGGCGATAGGTGATGTCGACCTTGCCGGCCGGGGCGTCGATCGAAAGCTTGCCGGGCTCGCGCGGGGTGACGAGGCCATTCTCGATCGCCATGGTAATGGTGCCGATCGTGCCGTGGCCGCACATCGGCAGGCAGCCGGAGGTTTCGATGAAGAGCACGGCCACATCGCAATCGGCGCGCGTCGGCGGATAGAGGATCGAGCCGGACATCATGTCGTGGCCGCGCGGCTCAAACATCAGACCAGTGCGGATCCAGTCGAACTCGCGTAGAAAATGCGCCCGCTTCTCCAGCATGTTGGCCCCTTCGAGCCGCGGTCCACCGCCGGATACGAGGCGGACCGGATTGCCGCAGGTGTGGCCGTCGATGCAGGAGAAAGTGTGGTTGGCCATGGTCGATGCTCTGTCAGAACCTTTGAGGCGAGAAGGATTGGATATCGATCGCCGGACGCTGGCCGGTCAAGAGGTCGGCGACGAGCCGGGCAGTTCCCGCCGACTGTGTCAGCCCGAGATGGCCGTGGCCGAAGGCGTAGACGACGCGGCCCGTGGCGCGGGAGCGGCCGATCGCCGGCAGGCTGTCGGGCAGCGACGGACGGAAGCCCATCCATTGTACGCCGCCTTCGCTCTTGAAGCCGGGCAGGAAGGTCTCAGCCTTCTTCAGCATCGCTTGCGAACGGCGGTAGTTCGGCGGCAGCTTCAGACCGCCGAGTTCGACCGCGCCGCCGACGCGGATGCCGGTTGAAAGCCGCGTGACGACGAAGCCGTGACCGCCGAAAGTGACCTGCGTGCGCAGGTCAAAGGCATCCTGCGGAAGCGTGGTGTTGTAGCCACGTTCCGTTTCCAGCGGGATGCGTTCGCCGAGCGTGCGGGCGATCTGGTGCGAGAAGGCGCCGGCCGAGAGCACGACCTGGTCCGCACGCCGCGTCTTGCCGTCCGCCGTCAGCTCCACGCCGCCATCGACCGGCTTCAATGCCGCAACGTCGGCACGCTCGATGGTGCCGCCCTTGGCGCGGAAATGGTCGGCAAGCGCCAGCGTATAGAGCTTCGGATCGGCGATCGAGTACCAGCCTGGGGTGAATGTGCCGTGAGTGAAGCGCGGCGCCAGACCGGGCTGGATCTCGGCCATTTCGGCCGCACCCATATGACGGAATTCGATGCCGTGCTCGGCCCGGGCCTTCCAGCCGGGAAGCGAGGCCTTCAGTTCGGCTTCGCTTTCATAGACCTGGAGATTGCCTTCCTTGCGCAGCATCGGCAACGTGCCGGTTGCGGTGAGGAAAGGTTCGAGCTCCGCCTTGGAGAGGTCCATCATCGCCGTCTGCGCGGTCGTCGAATGGGCGACGCGGCTTGGCGAGCAGGCGCGCCAGAAGCGGAACATCCATGGGGCGATCTGCGCCGCATAGGCCGGGGGGACGCTCAAAGGCCCAAGCGGGTCGAGCAGCCACTTCGGCGCCTTCTTGAGGATGCCGGGCGAAGCAAGCGGCAGGATGTCGGTGAAGGCGAAGGCCCCGGCATTGCCGGCCGAAGCTCCGGCGGCCGGGCCTTCCCGGTCGAGCACGGTGACGGAAAGCCCCCGTGCCTGGGCGGCGATCGCCGCAGAAAGGCCGACAACGCCGGCGCCGATGACGATGACGTCAGGCTGAACTGCATCCTTCATGATCGGCTCAGTGCGTTGCTGCCAGGAACTTCTTGAGCTCCGGATCCTTCGGCGCGCCGAAGAGCGCTTCGGGTGCCGCGATTTCCGCCATCACGCCCTTGTGGAAAAAGGCGACACGATCGGAAACTTCGCGGGCGAATTTCATTTCATGGGTGACGCAGATCATCGTCATGCCTTCGGAGGCAAGCATGCGCAGCGTGTCGAGCACTTCGCCGACGAGCTGCGGGTCGAGCGCCGAGGTCACTTCGTCGAACAGCATGTATTCCGGCGACATGGCGAGTGCGCGGGCAATTGCCATGCGCTGCTGCTGGCCGCCCGACATGCGGGTCGGGTAAACCGAAAGCTTTTCGCCGAGGCCGACATGGGTAAGCTGCTTGACGGCGATCTCCTCGGCTTTCTCCTTGGAGAGTCCGAGCACCTTGCGCGGCGCCAGCATGACGTTTTCGAGCACGGTCAGGTGCGGGAAGGCGTTCCATTGCTGGAAGACGATGCCGACTTTGGCCCTGAGCTTGTTGAGGTCGGTCGACTTGGCGTGGACCTCGGTGCCATCAACCAGAATGCGGCCGGCATCGATCGGCTCGAGGCCGTTGATGCAGGTGAGCAGCGTCGACTTGCCGGAGCCGGAGCCGCCGATGACGGTGACGACTTCACCCTTGTTGACGGTGAGGTCGATACCTTTGAGAACCTCCAGCGAACCGAAGGATTTGCGGACGTTTTGGATCTCAATCATTGGACCACCGTTTTTCAAGGTAACCGCCGAGCCGGGCGATTGGGAAGCTGATGAGGAAGTAGATGGCGCCGCAGATCATCAGGATCAGCAGCGGTTCCTGCAGGCGTGTGACGAGCACCTGAGAGGCGCGCAGCAACTCGATCAGGCCGAGCCAGAGGACGAGTGCCGAGTCCTTCATGACGCCGAGCGTCAGGCCGATCCAGGACGGCAGCGAAACGCGGGTGGCAAGCGGCGCCACGATATAGCGCATGTCTTGCCACCAGGTCATGCCGAGCGACCGGGCAGCGCGGCGCGTCGTCGGCGGTACCGACGAGATGCCGCCGCGCACGATCTCGGTGCAATAGGCGGCCGTATAGAGCGACAGCACCACGCAGGAGGTCGTGAACGGAGGCCAGCCAAGCTTGGCGATCGACTGGAAGGCGTTGCCGAGTACCAGCTGGATGAGCAGCGGTACCGAGCGGAAGACGTCGAGCACGAAGGTCAACGGCACGGCCCAATAGGGGCCGACCTGGTTGCGCACGACGCCGAAGATGACGCCGAGGATCGTGCCGGCGGTAACCGAGACGGCCGTCACTGCGAGCGTCATCAAAGCGCCCTGCAGGAGGAAGCCGAGGTCACTTAGGGTGAGGGCGGTATTGAACATCTCTCACCTCTCCTTAGTAGCGGAACATGCGCGCGGCGAGCGCACGCGCCGCCAGCGTCACGGCCTTGGCGATGACATAGTAGATCACTGCGGCGATGGCGAAGAATTCGAAGGTGCGGAACGAGCGGGCGTTCAGCTCCTGCGTGATGCCCGCGAGGTCGGTGTTCATGCCGACGGTAACGCCGAGCGATGTCATCAGGATCGCCCAGACCATCTGGTTGGTAACGGGCAGGAAGGCGATGCGCAGCATCTGCGGCAGCACGATGTAGCGGAAGGCCTGGACCGAGGTCATGCCGAGCGAACGGCCGGCGCGCGTCTGGGTGTCGGGAATGGCCTTGAGGGCGCCGCGGAAATTCTCGGCGAGGTAGCCGGCATTGTTGAAGGCGATCCCGGCGAGCAGCGCCGTATAGGGGCTCAGGTGGATGCCGAAATTGCCGAGGCCGAAATGGGCCATGTAGATCTGGAACAGCGCCGGCGTGTTGCGGGCGATCTCGACCCAGGCGGTCGCAAAACTACCGAGGATGCGATTTCCGGACAGGCGGCAGGCTGTTAGCGCCAGCGCCAGTGCCAGGCCGATGACCATCGAGAGCAGAGCCACCTGCAAGGTGACCAACGCTCCATCGAGCATCTGCGGCAGAGCCTTCAGCGCCTGGTTCCAATGGAAGGTATAACTGAACATTGTTCGTCTCACCTCTGCGGAAACGAATAGCGGCGCGAAGCTACACTTCGCGCCGCCAGATGGACGGCCGGATTAGCGGTAAACGCCTTTGGCCGTAAGGTCCGGGAGCTCGCCGCCGACCCACTTTTCGTAGAGTTCTGCGTAGCGGCCGGTGCGGACCTGCTGGTTGATGAAGAGGTTGAGGAAGTTGATGAAGCCGTATTCTTCGCGGTTGGTGAAGAGCGCGACGTAGTCGGTGTCGAACGGAGCCTTGCCGACGACGGAGATACCGGCGAACTTGCCGCCCTTGACGTTGGCCTGGGCAACCGTCGAGGTCGAAACCGTGGCGTCGATCTGGCCCTGGCTGAGAGCGAGGAACACGTCGGCCTGGGTCTGGTACGGACGGAACTCACCGGCGCCCCATTCCTTGACCTGCTTTTCGAGCGCGATCGCTTCGAAGGTGCCGGCGGTGGCGCCGACGACCTTGCCCTTCATGTCTTCGAAGGACTTGACGCCGGACTTGTCGTTGGCGGTCACGGCCATTTCGAAGGCGAAGTAGGGGACCGTCATGCCGACCGTCTTGGCACGCTCAAGCGTGTCCGAGGTCGAGGCAACGCCGACGTCGACACGGCCCGACATCAGAGCGGGAATGCGCTCCGGGAACGGGGTCTCGACGATTTCGGCTGTGACGCCGAGTGCCTTGGCCAGATCGTTGCAGTAGTCGACGTCAAAGCCGATCGGGTTGTTGTTCTCGTCGCGAGAACCCATCGGCGGGAAGTCGAGCACGACTGCGCAACGCAGCGTTCCCGAGCCGATGACGTCATCCAGCTTGTCGGCATGGGCCTGGCTGGTCAGAGCTGCGGCCGCAACGAGGCCGAGCGCGAGCACCGAAGTCTTCATTCTCTCTCTCCCTGAAATGAATGCCGTAGAGGCTGAGCCACTATTTCGTTTTAGAGAGCACAAATCAATAGAAAAATACAATTAGTATACAAAAAGAATAATTTCATAACGCAGGATGTGCGCAAGGTTCCCATTTGTTTCGCCAAATGGGTTCCTTGCGCAGCGATCTGTCGCGGTTCACCAGCGGAAGCGGATGTGAGCGCAAAGGCGCGCGCACTTTTCCGCATCCGGCATTAGCCCTGGAAATCCTCGGGCAGCAGGGCTTCCGGCATGTTCTGGTAGGAAACGGGACGCAGGAAGCGGCGGATCGACATCGTGCCGACGCTCGTCGCGCCGAAGTTGGTCGAGGCCGGGTAGGGCCCGCCATGCACCATGGAATCCACCACCTCGACGCCGGTCGGGAAGCCGTTGACCAGCACGCGGCCGGCCTTGCGCTCGAGGATCGGACGCAGACGGCGGGCGGTCTCGAGGTCGGCCGGATCCATGTGGATCGTCGTGGTCAGCTGGCCCTGGAAGCCGCGGGCAAGCTGCTCCATCTCGCCCGTCGAGCCGACGCGGACGACGAGGGCGAGCGGTCCGAAGACTTCTTCGCCGAGCGCGTGGTCGGCGAGGAATTGTTCGCCTGAAGTCTCGAAGAGATTCGGCGAAGCGGATCGGCCGGAGGATTCGGTGGTCAGCAGCGGCTTCACGGTGTTACGGCTTTCAAAGCGCGCCTGTCCGTCGTGATAGGCCTTGGCGATGCCATCGGTCAGCATCGTCTGCGGCGCCACCTTGCCGAGAGCTTCGACGGCGGCGGTGGTGAAGCGATCGGCGTCAGCGCCGTCGACGACGACGGCGATGCCGGGATTGGTGCAGAACTGGCCGGCGCCCATGGTCAGCGAGCCGGCCCAGCCCTGGCCGAGCGTTTCCGCCCGTGCCTTCAGCGCTTCCGGCAGCAGGAACATCGGATTGACCGAGCCGAGCTCACCGAAGAACGGGATCGGCTCGGGACGCGCGGCGCAAAGGTCGAACAGGGCGCGGCCACCGGCCAGCGAACCGGTGAAGCCGACGGCCTTGATCAGCGGATGCTGCACCAGCGCTTCGCCGACTTGGCGGTTGCCGCCCTGGATCAGCGAAAACACGCCCGGGTGCATGCCGGTCTTGCGGATCGCGGCTTCGACGGCCTGTGCAACGATCTCGCCGGTGCCCGGATGCGCCGAATGGCCCTTGACGACCACGGGGCAGCCGGCGGCAAGGGCGGCAGCGGTATCACCGCCGGCCGTCGAGAAGGCGAGCGGGAAGTTCGAGGCGCCGAAGACGGCGACGGGACCGATCGGCCGCTGGATGAGCCGGATCTCCGGGCGCGGCGCTGGCTGACGCTCGGGCAGAGCCGCATCGAAACGGCGGTCGAGATACTCGCCCTTCTCGATGTGGTCGGCGAAAAGGCGGAGCTGGCCGGTGGTGCGGCCGCGTTCGCCCTGCAGGCGGGCTTCGGGCAGGCCGGTTTCCTGGCTGCCGATCTCGGTGATGGCCTCGGCGCGCGCCTCGATCTCATCGGCAATCGTACGCAGGAAGGCGGCGCGTTCAGCCCGGGTCGAATAGCCGTAGCTCAGGAAGGCTTCTTCGGCGGCCTCGGCGGCGCGGTTGACCAGTGCGACGGTGCCGGTGGCAAACTGATGGACCGGACCGTGCGCGGGCGCCGAGGCGAAGGTGCCCGCTCCGTCGAGCCATTCGCCGGCGACCAGGTGTTTTCCTTTGGGGGTGAAGGCCATCTGCGGATCCTTTCTTTCGATCCCGGATTGCCTTTTGTGGCAGAGGGGATCATGGCTGAATTGCACTCGTGGGATGTTTGTATACTATATGTATGCAGAACATCAATCGCCTGACTGGCTCATCCGGATCAGGCGCAGCATTTGAGAGGGAGAGAGATGAGCGAAACCAACACCCTGACGATCGCAACGCTTTTCGAGCGCGTCGAGGCGATCTTCCTGAAGGCGGGGCTCAACGCCGTCCAGGCCGGCGCGCTTGCCCGCGTGATCGTCGCCGGCGAGCGTGATGCCTGTAAATCGCATGGCATCTACCGCATCGAAGGAGCGCTTCGCACCGTCAAGGCCGGCAAGGTGAAGCCGGATGCCGTGCCGGAACTTGATGCGCAGGAGGATTCCGCGATCGTCAAGGTCAATGCCAAGGGCGGTTTCGCCAACCCGGCTTTCGAACTCGGCCTGCCCGTCCTTGCCGAACGTGCCCGCTCGCTCGGTCTTGCCGCGCTCGTCATCAATGATTGCACCCATTTCTCCGCGCTCTGGCCCGAAGTCGAGGGGCTGACGGGAGAAGGGCTTGCCGGCCTCGTCATGTGCCCGAGCTACGCGACCGTTGCACCGACCGGCGGCAACAAGCCGCTGCTCGGCACCAACCCCTTCGCTTTCGGCTGGCCGCGAAAAAACCAGCCGCCCTATGTCTTCGACTTCGCGACTTCGGTTGCCGCGCGCGGCGAGATCGAGTTGCACCGCCGCGCCGGCAAGCCTTTGCCGGAGGGCTGGGCGATCGATGCCGACGGTAATCCGACGACGGATCCGGAAGCAGCGCTCGCCGGCGCCATGCTGCCCTTCGGCGGCCACAAGGGCTCGGCGATCGGCACGATGATCGAGCTCCTCGCCGGCATCATGATCGGCGACCTGACGAGCCCGGAAGTGCTCGACTATCTCGGTACCACGACGCTGGCACCCTTCCATGGCGAGCTGATCGTTGCTTTTTCGCCGGAAAAATTCGCAGCCGGCCGGCCGGGCAATCCGTTTGCCCGCGCCGAGGTTCTATTCGAGGCGATCGTCGGTCAGGGTGCCCGCCTTCCGTCGCAGCGCCGCTTCGTCGCGCGCGCCAAGTCGGAGGCCGAAGGTGTCGTGCTCAACACGGCCGAGATGGAGCAGCTCGACCGGCTTCTCTCGCTCGGGCTCGACGCCGTCGCGTAAGCGGCGGCTCACCCGCCGCAGTCCTTCGGGATGGCGAAACCGCCAAACGAAAAAGGCCCTCTCATCATGAACTGACCCCCGAAAGTTGGACATCAACCTTCGGGGGTTTTGCATGTCCAAGCACAGCATGGCTTTCAAGCAGTCGGTCGTGGAGTTTTGTCTGCGCGGTGATCGCGGCTACAGGAGCGTTGCGGCGCAGTTCGGCATCGATCATGCGACGGTGCGCAAATGGGTTGCGGCTCATGCGGCGCATGGTTTGGCGGGATTGGAGAAGAAATTCAGCCCCTATGACGCCGCGCTCAAGCTGTCAATTCTGCAACGGATGTGGGAGGATGGGCTGTCCCGCCGGCAGGCAGCGGCGATCTTCGGCATCCGCAATGCCAGCTGCCTTTCGGATTGGGAAAGGCGATATGAACGCGGCGGTATCGAAGCCTTGGCCCCGCGCCGGAGAGGAAGGCCGCCATCCATGCCAAAGCCACCCGTCAAAGCCAGTGGAACGGATGCTTCGCAGAGCGATGAAACCAAGAGCCCGTGAGGAGCTGTTGGCGGAGCTGAACTATCTGCGCATGGAGAACGCCTACCTAAAAAAACTGGAGGCCTTAACGCGGGAACAGGCGCCGAAAAAGCGCAAGTCGTCCAAGCGTTAAGGCCATTCTATCCGCTCGACGGGTTGCTCAAGCTTTCCGGCCTGGCGCGCAGCACCTTTTACTATCAGCAGCGGGCGCTCGCCCGGCCAGACCGGAAGACCGCGCTCAAGGAGCGGATCCGATCGATCTTCGCGGCACACAAGGGCCGCTATGGCTATCGCCGGGTGACCGCGGCGTTGCGCGGATTGGGCGAGACGGTCAACCACAAGAGGGTTCAGCGGCTGATGGTCGAGCTCGGCCTGAAGTCCTTGGTCCGGCCGAAGAAATACCGCTCCTATAAGGGCCAGGCCGGACACGTGGCGCCCGATCGCATCCAACGGCAGTTCACCGCCGAGCGCATGAACCAGAAATGGGTGACCGATGTGACGGAGTTCAACGTGGCGGGCGAGAAGCTTTATCTGTCGCCGGTCATGGACCTCCACAACGGCGAAATCATCGCCTATGAAACCGCCAGACGACCTGTGTTCAAACTGGTCGAGCGCATGCTCAGCAAGGCTCTGCGCCGCTTGCAGGCCGATGAACGGCCGATCCTGCATTCCGACCAGGGATGGCATTACCAGATGCCGACCTGGCAGCGCATGCTTCGGGCGCGCAACATCGATCAGAGCATGTCACGCAAAGGCAACTGTCTCGACAACGCGGCCATGGAAAGCTTCTTCGCCACTCTCAAATCCGAATTCTTCCATCCCACGCGCTTCGAAAGCATCGACAGCCTGCAAGACGGCATCGCAGACTACATCCACTACTACAATCATCACCGCATCAGACTGAAACTCAAAGGGCTGAGCCCTGTACAATACAGGACCCAGCCCTTAAATCATCCCAGCCTATGAACCGTCCAACTTTATGGGGTCAGTTCATCACGGGGGCCTTTTCTTTGTGGCCGATACGGGCGATCAGGCCTTGTACTTCTGGACGGCGCCCGGGAGCTTGCTCCACTGGGCGTACCAGGTGTTGAACAGCTTGAACTGGGTCTCGACGTAGCCGCGCTGGCTTTCCGAAAGCACGTCGCTTTCGTTGAAGTGCAGCGTGTATTCCTTGTCGCCCTTCAGCACCATCATGTGCTTGAAGTAGAGAACGAGGTCCGGACCTTCGTCGAAGGAGGAGAGTACGGCGAGTGCCTGCTCCAGCTCCAGCGCCCGCTGGCGGGCGTCGACGTCGCCTTCGGCGGCCGCCTGCGCCAGGTTGCACATGTGGAGGACTTCCTTCGGCAGCACGCAGCCGATGCCGGTGATGGCGCCGGTCGCACCGCAGTTGACGAAGCCGTGGAAGACCGCGGTGTCGACACCGATCATCAGCGAGACGCCATCGTCACGGCTGGTGATGTTCTCGGCCGCATAGCGCATGTCGGCGGCTCCACCGAATTCCTTGAAGCCGACGAGGTTCGGATGTTCGGCACGCAGTGCGAAGAACAGGTCGGCGCGGGTGGCGAAACCGTAATAGGGGCTGTTGTAGATGACAGCCGGCAGGTCCGGAGCGGCCGACAGAATGGCCTTGAAATGGTTCTTCTGGGCGGCGACGACCGATCCACGCGACAGCACGCGCGGGATGACCATCAGGCCCTTCGCGCCGACCTTCTGGGCGTGCGCCGCATGGGCAACGGCCGAGGCGGTGTTGACGGCGCCGGTGCCGACGATGACCGGGATGCCGGCCTTGACCAGGCGTTCGACGCCTTCCATGCGCTGCGCGTCGGTCAGGAGCGGCCAATCACCCATCGAGCCGCAATAGACGACGGCGGACATGCCCTGAGCAATCAGCTCCTTGCCCTTGCGCACCAGCGCGTCGAAGTCGGGGGTGCGGTCTTCCTTGCAGGGGGTCATCAGCGCCGGGATGACGCCGGTGAAAATCTGAGCCTTCATCTGAAACTCCTCTCGGCTTTGGCTTCGGGCAACGGTGCACGCGCGCCCTTGCCTTTGATCTAGACAATAGCTGTTTGTATTTTATTTGTCGACAAGAAAAATACAAAGGCTCCTACAATGCAATATCGAGCTTGTTGTTGCGGGCAAAAAGCTTTTGCACCTGCTCGACGATCTGCTCGGCATGCGCCTTGCCGAGACGGTCCGCCGCCTCAACGTCGCGCGCTGTGATCGCGGCGATGATTTCCGCGTGCTCGTCGACGAAGCGCTGCGGGAACTGCTCCTCGTAGGACTGGTAATAGAGACGCAGGATCCGCCGCCCCTCGTCGAGCAGCCGGCGGAACAGGCTGGTGAAATAGGGATTGCGGCCGGCCTCGGCGATCGCCGCATGGAAAGCGGCATTGGTGGCGATCATCGCCAGCGCGTCGCGCGATTGAACGGCCGCCGCATAATCCTCGTGGAAGCCGCGAATGATCGGAAGGTCTTCCGGGCGATGGTTTTGCGCCGCAAGCCTTGTTGTGACCCGGTACATCAGCACCAGCGCGTCGAAGAACGGATTGAGATTGAGGAAGTCGATGTTGGCCACCATCGTCGAACGGTTCGGCAATGTGTCGATCAGTCCCTCGCCGGCAAGCCGCACCAGCGCCTCGCGGATCGGCGTGCGTGACATCTTCAGCCGTTCGGCGAGTTGCACCTCGTCGATCGGGCTGCCAGGCGGCAGCACAAGGTCGAGGATCTCGTCGCGCAGGAGGTCGTAGACCATTTTCACGCCGGAACCGCGCTTGCGTTCGGGGATGGGGCTGTTGTCGGTGTCGATATCGGTCATCTCAGAATCCTTTGTCGACAAAAGAAATACTTGTCTCCGTCGTGGGGATCAACAGCTTCCGTGTCGACGATTGTGCGAGGCTGACATATTCAGACGCGGTGCTTTGCCCGCTGGCAACCTGTTCAAGGTTACCCGCCGGCGTGATCAGGGCCGTCCGGATAGCGTTGCGGCATTGCTGATCTCATGCGAGCAGAAGGGCCGCTCTGCAGCCGTCGTATCGACCCATGCATTTCCCACATGGGAGCGCTGACTTTTGAGCGCTACAACTTACCAAGGGCCCTGAGCTATAAGGTGTTCATCGAAGCGAGACGAGGCGCCACGGACTGGCTGCCAGGCTTCGAAGCCCATTGAAAGGGGGATCAAGATGAATATCGCACGCTCTTTTAACAACTGGCGCAAGTATCGTCAGACGGTCACCGAACTGGGCCGCATGTCCAACCGGGAACTCCGGGACCTCGGCATCGAACGCGCCGACATCGACCGCGTCGCACGCACGGCCTTCGCCCGCTAAGGCGATCCACAAGACTGACTAAATTGCCCAAGCGCCTGCATCTCCTGCGGGCGCTTTTGTTTTACAGCCTTTCTTACGCCATCGTCTTCCTGCACCTCGATCTCGCCCTTTAACAAAATGATTAGTTTATCCAATTAAGGCGCCGTCGCTCTTGTCGGCTAAGAGTTTGCGCGCACCTTCGACAAGGTTTGAGTCCAAGCAAATGGTATGGAGGCGGCTGCGGCAATGCTGACAGAATCTGGCAGGGGTCGCGCGTAAAGTGTTCCCATGATCAGAGATAGAGGGATGACCGATGTCGGCGCGTGACATGTTTGAGGTGGGCGTAGGAAGCAGGCCGGGCGAGCGCAACTTCTGGATCGGCGTGGTTCCTGGCGATGACGGGCAGCATGCGTCGCAAGGCGGCTTCTCGCAATTTGGCTACGGCAAGGTTCAATCGTTGACGCGGATGAAGGCGGGCGACGGTTTTGTCGGCTACGCACCCAACGCGGCGTTCCACGGGCGCGGCCCCCACCCGTGCTTTACCGCCATTGGTGTGGTCAGGGAGCGCCTGCCCTATTTCTTCGGCATGAGCGGTTTTGCCCCGCACCACGACGACATCGACTGGGCCGACGGCATAGAAGCTCCGGTTCGCCCATGGCTGGACAGCCTGGAATTTGCCGAAGGCAACCGCAACTGGGACCAGAAGCTCCGTTTCGGTCATCTTGCCGTCAGTGAGCGCGATTTTCGCGTCATTGCCCAAGCAATGCACGCCGATCTCGGTTTGGTCTTTCCGAGAGTGCAGGCTTTTCCCCAACAACTGGCCGGGTAATCGCCAGCGTTTGGGACCCTTGCCGCATGCCGCGTGATGAAACCCAACGCAAGACGACCGTGCGCGTTGTCCGGAGAGTCGTGCGCGTAGCCATTCGAGTTGTCCCTGGCGATTTCCGCGGATACCGTGGGACACTCCTTTCTCTCGGGATGGCGTCCAAAACTTGCCTCGAAGTTTAGCGTCTACTGCCGGGTTTGGACCTCACCGCGCACGGCCCAGAACAAGGTGGCAAAGGAGCGTGGGCCGTCGGCCATTCCACAAAGATACGCGGCTTTGACATGGCGCTCTAATTCGCTGCGGTGCGCGTCTTGGAGGTTAGTGACATAGCTACCGGTCTTTCCCTGACCCGTGAGAAAGCCGGACCAATAGTCTCCGAACGACCGATACTCGAACATCGCGCCGAGTTGTTCTTCCACCACATTCGCGAAACCAACGGCACCGAACAGTCCTGCGAGCCCGCCATGCCAACCCAGTGGCTTGGATACCATTTCGTCGCGCATCGCCGCGCCATCAGGATCGAGCACCGCCGCCGCGTCCCAAACCAAGCTGAACGGCGTCCAGCCACAGCGGAAGTTGTTGACAACCACCGCTACGGTGCCAGCCGGCCGCGTGACCCGCCGGAGTTCGCGTAAGCCTCGGGTCGCGTCCGGAATCAAATCCAGAGCGAGCATAGACAAGGCGCGTTCAAAAACGCCATCCGTGTAGGGCAGATCCAAGGCATCACCAACGTCAAAGGTGACCGTCTTGTCGGCAGTCGCGCGTCGCGCGAAATCGACATAGGGCAGTGACAAATCGATGCCGGTTGCGCGTGCGTTCGCCGCCGCGATTGCACGCGTCAAATGTCCCGTGCCACAGCCGACGTCCAGAACGCGTTCGTTGGCTGAAACACCGGCAAAGCGCACGAAGGCAGGCGCGAGATGCTGACTGCCCCGCCCAACATACGCTTCATAGGCTTCGGGGTTTGTTGCCACGAACCCAGCCATGTCGCACACCTCACCAGGAACTGGCCGATCATTTCACTGCCGCCGGTAGGCGGTCAAGACGCAGCCGCACGAGAACGCCGAAAGCAGACTACGGTTCAGCGTGGTGCAACCTGTTCGAGCGCTTCAGCGATGCGATTGGCCGAAAGCATGCAAAGGCTCAGTCATCATGGTTCCTTGGCGATCTTCAGCTTGAGCGCGTATGTCTGGGGTGATTTTCTATACGCCTCCTCGCAGAGCGGTGAGCAGAACCAGAGGCCTTCACGAACTGCGCGCTTGTAAGCTGAATAGGGCGCATGCATTTTACAAACCGGATCGACCCATCCCGGGTCGGCCGACGGTGCAAGCTCGATCTCAAACAGTTCAACTTCGCTTGCCACGGAGCGCAATGCCTTAGGACCGAGGTTCTTGACCATGACGCCTCTTGCTTGAGCGGCCTCGGCGATCGGGCGCGTCGCGAGTAACTGGCCGGGGGAGGCGAGAGCGGCAACACGGGCTGCAACATTGACCGTCGAGCCGAAAATGTCGTCATCCCTGCGAATGACCGGTCCGTGATTTACGCCAGCCCGCGTCAGCGGCAACCGCGAATCCTTCCGGCATGCCTGCAACAACGTGCCAAGTGCCTGAATTGCCAGGTCTGGATCCGGAAAGGCGAGCATCGCCTCGTCGCCAATCCATTTGAGCGGCGGCTGGTAATCTCTAAGAGAAGTGCGAACCATGTTCTCGAAAAGTTCGAGTATGTAAATTGCAGAAGCATCGCCATAGACGTCGGCAATTGCGCTGAACCCGGCCAGGTCGACGAAAGCGACGGTTGTAGATGCGTTGGAGTATGTCCCATTCTGTCTCATGACGCTTCGCACCGCTTCATATGTGTTGTCGCAGTCTAGCTCACCCAGTGGGATAAACCCAACGTCCGATTTCGACGGGGATTATGCCGAGTTTGTAAGCCACCGCAGCCATTTCGTCACCCTCTTCACGAATGTGGTGGGTATGATGCCGACGGCATATCTGACCGCATGGCGCCTGGCATTGGGGCGAGCCGTCTCGAAGCAGGCAGCAGCGTGAAAACGGCGGCGGCACGGGTGGGATTTGGCAGCGCCGCCGCGTTCTCGCGAGCTGCAAGCCGAGCAAGGACGTCAGTGCGCCATTGTCGCGCCGGGTCGTCATGCACAGCGACCAGGCAAGGATAAAGTGTCGGATGGGCAAGCCCAGCCAATAGGCCCGCATTGACTGTTGCCTGGTCAATCGCTCGCCGGACGGCCAGTACGACAATGATCTCACGGATGTGGTCCTGGACGGTCCCTCCGCCACATCGGCTGTTCTCTACCTCGGCGACCAAGATGTCGGCCAATCCGCGCATCTGTGGTTGCTCTTCCAATGAGAAGACCAGCTCTTCAGGCAGCGCGCCAACGAGCGGATTGGCCGCTCCGCCAAAGTCGATCTTGGCGGCCGCAAGAATGGCAAGGCCGCTTCGCTGCAAGGGGCCGCCCAAGACCCGGAAAAGGATATGCGTGGGACCTTCGCCATCGCCATCGTATTCCATCACCTTCCCGGTCAGGACGCCAAGCAGTCGATCCTTCGCGACATCGCCACGCGGCTCAAGAGCGGAGCGCCATTGATCCTAGCGGGAAACCACTACGCATATGCCTCGCAACCTCTGATGATGGCGGCTTGGGCGGAGCGCTGGCGCATGAACGGCGCGAGTGGAGACGAGATCAAGTCCAAGCTCGGGAAGATCCTGCAAGGTGCCGACCCACCGGAATCCGAGGACGCCGTGGCGGCCCTCTTGATCGCCGCGGGGTTCGAAAAGCCGCAGCGCTTCTTCTCGAGCCTGTTCTGGGGGGCCCGGATCACTCGGCGCATCTGAATAGTCCCCTCCGTAGCAGCTTTTACCCGATGGGGAGCGTTTGCCGCAGGAGATCTCGCACGATCCATATCGAGGACGTCCTTGCCGCGTGAGCGACGCTGCTCGCGCTCAAAGCGCCGGGGCTGGCATTCGGCTCCCAGATGCGATTAGCACCGAAGTGGCTATGCCGGCCTCGCCCGGTCCGGCTGTTGGTTCGTGTCCACGGGCGGGGCCCCCACCGAGCCCGCCGGCACGCTTGCATACATGCCGGTCGTGCGGAATTCGGTCGGACTCAAGCCGAAGGAACGACGGAAGACCTTTGCGAAGTAATTGGGATCTTCGAATCCCGAGAGGATGGCCACTTCCTTGACCGGCAGGCTCGCCGTCTTGGTCAAGAGCTTCACGGCGCGCTGCAAGCGCTTCTGCAAGACATATTCGGCCGGCGCCATGCCTTCGCTGGCGGAGAAGACGCGTGAGAAATGCGCGCGGCTCAAGCCCGAGACACGCGCCAGCTCCTCGACCGGCAGGGGCTTTCCCAGATTGTTCATGATGTGATCGACGACCCGGTGCATCGTCCGATGCTCATGGCTGAACAATGGATGCGAGCCGAAGACGTCGTCATAGAGCGCCATCGCTGCCTCGTACGCAATCGCGGAAGCGCGCCCCGGCGTCTCGCCGCCGCGGATGAGCCGCAGGCTGCAATCGGCGAGATGCTCGATGGTTTCCGGCTGCAGCTTCAGGACCGGGCCGGTTACGGCGAGGATGGCGCGGTGAATGCGCAAGGCCTCGTCGCCGTTCATCGATATCCAGAAGAATTCCCATCGCCCGCCGTCTTCCAGCCAGTAGCGATGATTGTGCGGCACGAGCAAGAGCAGCGTCTCGCCCTCGCGCACCCGATAGCTGCGGTTCTCGTAGCGCAGGTTTCCGGCGCCGGCGATCGTGTGCTGCAGCACGGTGAAGGGTGTGTTGCCGCGCTTTCTTCCATCCCAGTCATAGGTGGCGTTGGTGCGGATTTCGTAGCCGGTGCTGGTCGGCATTGTGTGCAGGCTCTGGCGTCCCCGCGGCAGCGAAACGGTCCGCATGACCGGGCCGTTATTGATCAAATCTTGCAGCATGAAATTACCCATAAAAGCACAATACCGCTCTGGCGGGGTCGGCAATTATAAACATAATGACCGACCAATCGCGCAACGGCCGGCGCTTTCGGCCGAGCCAAAAGCTGGAACCGCGCGGAAGTTGCGCGTAGTAGCGGGGCAAATTCGTGAATTGATTTTACCCTTCTCAAGAAGTGGCGCAGTCCAGGAGGAGTGAAAAGAGCATGGCAAGTTTCAAGATCGCCATCATCGGCGCCGGCAGCATCGGCTTCACCAAGAAGCTCTTCACCGACATTCTCGCCGTGCCGGAGCTCACCGACATCGAAGTCGCGCTCACCGATCTCAGCGACCGCAATCTGGAGATGATCAAGGCGATCCTCGACCGGATCGTCGAGGTCAACCGCCTGCCGACGAAGGTAACGGCGACGACCGATCGGCTGAAAGCGCTGGAAGGTTCGCGTTACATCATCAGCTGCGTTCGCGTCGGCGGCCTCGAAGCCTATGCCGACGATATCCGCATCCCGCTCAAATACGGTGTCGACCAGTGCGTCGGCGACACGATCTGCGCCGGCGGCATCCTCTATGGCCAACGCAACATCCCGGTCATTCTCGATTTCTGCAAGGACATTCGTGCCGTCGCCGAACCGGGTGCCAAGTTCCTGAACTATGCCAACCCGATGGCGATGAACACCTGGGCGGCGATCGAATACGGCAAGGTCGACACGGTCGGTCTTTGCCACGGCGTCCAGCATGGCGGCGAGCAGATCGCCGAAATCCTCGGCGCCGGCGAGGGCGAGCTCGATTACATCTGCTCCGGCATCAACCACCAGACCTGGTTCGTCGATGTCAGGCTCAAGGGCCGCAAGATCGGCAAGGACGAACTGGTCGCCGCCTTCGAGGCGCACCCGGTGTTCTCCAAACAGGAAAAGCTCCGGATCGACGTGTTGAAGCGCTTCGGTGTCTATTCGACCGAGAGCAACGGTCATCTCTCCGAATATCTTCCCTGGTATCGCAAGCGCCCGGAGGAAATCACCCGCTGGATCGACATGTCGGATTGGATCCACGGCGAAACCGGCGGCTACCTCCGGTATTCGACCGAAACGCGCAACTGGTTCGAGACCGAGTTTCCGCAGTTTCTGGAGGCAGCCGGTCTGCCGCTCGACCCGAAGAAGCGCTCGAACGAGCATGCGAGCCATATCCTGGAGGCGCTGGAAACGGGCCGGGTCTACCGCGGTCACTTCAACGTCAAGAACACTGGCGTCATCACCAATCTGCCCGCGGATGCGATCATCGAATCCCCCGGTTTCGTCGACCGCTTCGGCATCAACATGGTCTCCGGCATCACGCTGCCCGAAGCCTGTGCCGCCACCTGCCTATCCTCGATCAATGTCCAGCGCATGTCGGTGCATGCGGCCATCACCGGCGACCTCGACCTCTTGAAGCTGGCAATGCTGCACGACCCCTTGGTCGGCGCCATCTGCACGCCGGAGGAGGTCTGGCAGATGGTCGACGAGATGATCGTCGCGCAGGCTGAGTGGCTGCCGCAATACGCCCATGCGATCGATGGCGCCAGGGAGCGCCTGAGCCGCGCCACGGTCAAGACGCGTGAGTGGAGCGGTGCCGCACGCCGCCAGGTCCGCTCACTCGACGAGTTGCGCGCCGAGCGGCGGGCCCGCGCAGCGGGCTGATCGATTGCAGCACGTGTCCGCGTGAGGAGACGCGGGCCCGTGCTGCGCGACTGCAGACTTTCTAAGGAGGAGGCCGCGCTCCGGCGCGGCGAAAGAGGGAGAATCTGAGCCAATGACCAGCCACAGACTGACGAAGATGGCGAGCCTGCTGCTCGTCGGTATCTCGACCTTCGCGCTTCAGGCGGCGGCGTCCGAACCAACCGTCGTGCCCGAGCAGCCGCCATTTCCGGCCCAGGGCAAGATCACCTATGTGCCGCGCGACTCGATCGCCGAGTTCAAGGCGCTGCCGGAATATAAGGAACCCGCCTGGGTCACCGAGAAATACGTCAAGACCGGCAAGCTGCCGCCGGTGGCCGAGCGTCTTCCGAAGGAGCCGATGGTCTTCAAGACCGGCAACATGCCCGACGGCGTCGGCGTCTATGGCGATACGCTGCGTCACGTCATCGGCGGACGGCCGGAAGGCTGGAACTACTCGGCCGGCCAGAGCCAGGGCTGGGGCGGCATCGACATCGGCATGTCCGAATGCCTGACCCGCACGGCGCCGCTCTTCCAGGTGGAAGCCAAGGACATCGAGCCGCTGCCGAACCTTGCCAAGAGCTGGGAATGGTCCGCCGATGGCCACAAACTGACGATGCATCTGGTCGAAGGCGCCAAGTGGTCCGACGGCGACCTCTTCGACGCCGACGACGTGATGTTCTATTGGGAGGACAACGTTCTCGATCCGAGCGTGACGCCACTGAACGGTGCGACGCCTGAGACCTTCGGCGTCGGCACGACCCTGAGGAAGGTCGATCAGTATACGGTCGAATGGACATTCAAGGAGGCCTTCCCGCGCCAGCACCTTTATGCCATGGCCTATGGTACCTTCTGCCCCGGCCCGTCGCATATCCTCAAGGCCAAGCATCCGAAATATGCGGGTACGACCTACGACCAGTACAAGAACGCCTTCCCGCCGGAATATATGAACATTCCCGTCATGGGCGCCTGGGTGCCGGTCGCCTATCGTCCCGACGATATCATCGTGCTGCGCCGTAACCCGTACTACTGGAAGGTCGATGAAGCCGGCAACCAGCTCCCCTATATCAACGAGCTGCACTACAAGCTCTCGACCTGGGCCGACCGCGACGTTCAGGCGATCGCCGGCTCCGCCGATCTTTCCAACCTCGAGCAGCCGGAAAACTTCGTCGAGTCGCTGAAGCGTGCCGCCCAGGATACGGCACCCGCGCGGCTTGCCTTCGGCCCGCGGCTCATCGGCTACAATCTGCACATGAACTTCTCTGCCAATGGCTGGGGCGAGCCGGACGAACGCGCCCAGGCCGTGCGCGAGCTCAACCGCAACGAGGATTTCCGCAAGGCGGTGACCATGGCCGTCGACCGCAAGAAGCTCGGCGAAGCGCTGGTCAAGGGACCGTTTACGGCGATCTATCCGGGTGGTCTTTCCTCCGGCACGAGCTTCTACGACCGGCAGTCGACGGTCTATTATCCCTACGACCTTAACGGCGCGAAGGCACTGATCGAAAAGGCGGGGCTCAAGGACACCGACGGCAATGGCTTCGTCAATTTCCCGGCCGGTACCGCCGGCGGGCGCGATGTCGAGATCGTGCTTCTGATCGATAACAGCTACAACACCGACCGCAACCTCGCGGAAGGCCTGATCGGCCAGATGGAGAAGATCGGCCTTCGCGTCGTGCTGAACTCGCTTGACGGCAAGCAGCGCGATGCCGCCAACTATGCCGGCAAGTTCGACTGGATGGTTCATCGTAATGCGGCGGAATATGCCTCGGTCGTGCAGAACACGCCGCAGCTTGCGGCGGCCGGACCGCGCACAAGCTGGCACCACCGCGCACCGGAGGGCGGCCAGCTCGACCTGATGCCGTTTGAACAGGAACTCGTCGACATCATCAACAAGTTCATTGCCAGCAATGACAATGCCGAGCGCGCGGACCTGATGAAGCAGTATCAGAAGGTCGCGACGACGCATCTCGATACGGTGGGCCTTACCGAATATCCGGGCGCACTGATCATCAACAAGCGCTTCGCCAACGTACCGACCGGAGCGCCGATCTTCATGTTCAACTGGGCCGAGGACACGATCATGCGTGAACGCCTCTTCGTGCCCGCCGACAAGCAGGGTGACTTCGAGCTCTTTGCTGAACAACTTCCGGGCAAGCCCGGCGAGAAAGGCCTCAGCAACTAAAGCCAAGCCGCTCCTCCGGCTGCAGGCCGGAGGAGCGCTCCATCACCCCAGCCGACAGAAGGAAACGGCATGTTCAGGTTTCTGCTTGTCCGCCTCGCCTCTGCCATTCCGGTGCTTTTGGTCCTGAGCGTGGCGACCTTCGCCATCATCCAGGCGCCGCCCGGTGACTACAGCGATTACATCCGCTCGCAGCTCATCAACCAGGGTGGCGCTTCCTACGAGGAAGCGGAAGCCCAAGCGCAGGCCTATCGCAAGGAACATGGCCTCGATAAGCCGCTGGCGGTGCAATACGCCAACTGGATGACCGGCATCCTGACGCGCGGCGATTTCGGACACAGCCTCTATTACAACAAGCCGGTTGCCGACGTCGTTGGCGAACGCCTGCCGCGCACGCTGGCCCTGGCGCTCGTCTGCCACATCCTCGCGTCCGTCATCGGCATTTCCTTCGGCATCATCGCCGCAACCCGGCAATATTCCTGGATCGACAGCCTGCTTTCGACCGTGTCCTTCCTCGGCATGACGGTGCCGCGCTTCCTGATGGCGCTGATCATCGTCTATGTCCTCGTCTTCCATTTCAATGTCAGCGAGATCAACAGCTTCCACTCGGCCCGCTACGGCGGCGCGCCCTGGTCCTTTGACAAGTTCGTCGACCTCGTCAAGCATGTCTGGCCGGTCGTTGCAATCGCCACTTTCGGCGGCCTCGCCTACAATATGCGGGTGATGCGCGGCAATCTGCTCGACACGCTGAACGCCCAATATGTCGAGACCGCTCGAGCGAAGGGCTTGAGCGAAGGTGCGGTGGTCATGCGCCATGCCGTGCCCAACGCGCTGCACCCGCTGATCATGTACCAGGGTGTGGTGCTGCCCTACATGCTGACGGGCGAGATCGAGACGGCGATCATCTTCGCGCTGCCGACCGTCGGCCCTGCTATCGTCGGCTCCATGTGGGTAGGCGACGTCTATGTCACCGCCACCTTCATGCTGGTGCTTTCGGCAACCCTCATCCTCGGCAACATCATCGCCGACATGCTGCTGGCCGCGCTCGATCCGCGCGTGCGTCTGGGGGGAGCCCACGCATGACCGTCGAGATTGAGACAGCCCTTCCGTTCACCGTCGAACCCAAGCAGGAGCATCACAACGAAAGCTACCAGGCGCTCGTCTGGCGCCGCCTGAAGCGTTCCTGGACCGGCATGCTCGGCCTGGTTCTCGTCGGCCTGCTGATCTTCATGGCGGTATTCGCCGACTTCCTGTCGCCGGTCGATCCGAAGGCCACGGGCGTCGCCTTTGCGCCGCCGCAGGCGATCAGCTTCACCGACAAGGACGGGAATTTCGTCCTGCCGCCGCGCAGCTACCCTTTGACCGAGGGTGCAGAGCTTGACCCGATCACGTTCCAGCCGATCATCGGCCCTGATTACGATAATCCGCAGATCCTCGGTTTCTTCGTCAAAGGGGCGCCCTACCGGCTCTTCGGCCTGATTCCGTCCGAACGGCATTTGTTCGGCGCGGTCGACGGTTCGCCGGTGCATCTGCTCGGCACAGACAAGTTCGGCCGGGACATCCTGTCGCGCATTCTCGTCGGATCACGCATCTCGCTGATGATCGCCCTCGTCGTCGTCTCGATCGTCACCGTCGTCGGCACGACGGTCGGCATGGCGTCCGGCTATTTCGGCGGCCGCTTCGATGTCTGGACGCAGCGCTTCGTCGAGCTGGTGCTCGCCTTCCCGCAACTGCCGCTCTACCTGGCATTGACCTCGTTGATCCCGGTGACGGCGCCGACCAATGTCTTCCTCGCCTTCGTCATCATCGTCATGTCGGCGCTCGGATGGGCGCAGATGTCACGCGAGGTGCGTGGCAAGACGCTGGCGCTTGCCCGCATCGACTATGTGCGGGCGGCGATTGCCGTCGGCGCCAGCGACCGGCGCATCATCTTCCAGCACATCCTGCCGAACGTGATGAGTCACGTGATCGTCGCGGTCACGCTCTCGATCCCGCAGGTGGTGCTGCTCGAATCCTTCCTTGGGTTCCTGGGCTTTGCGGTCAAGCCGCCGCTGATTTCCTGGGGGCTGATGCTGCAGGACACGTCCACCTATTCCGTCATCGGGTCCTATCCCTGGATCCTGTCGCCCGTCGCCTTCGTGCTTGTCACAGTCTTCGCCTTTAATGCCCTTGGCGACGGCCTGCGCGATGCCATCGACCCCTATTGAGGAGGATGCTCATGACAGAAACTATCGACATCCTCTCCGCTGCTCCCGCCGAGAGAAAGGACCTTTTGGAACGGAATGGCCGACCGATCATCGACGCGCGCAATGTCGCTGTCCGCTTCAAGGTCGAACATGGCACGGTGGAGGCGGTGAAGGACGTGTCCTTCCAGCTCTATCGCGGTGAGACCATCGCCATCGTCGGCGAGTCCGGCTCGGGCAAATCGGTGACGGCGCGCAGCGTCATGGGGCTTCTGTCGAAGCGCGCAACGATTGCCCGGCAATCGCGTATCGAATATGACGGCAAGGATGTGCTCAAGTTCTCGCCGCGCGAGCGGCGGGCTCTGCGCGGCGATCGGCTGGCGATGATCTTCCAGGAGCCGATGAGCTCGCTCAATCCCGTCTATACGGTCGGCGCGCAGATCGTCGAGGCGATCCGGGCCCACCGCAGGATCAGCCGCCGCGCAGCGACCGAACGCGCGCTCGAACTGCTGCGCCATGTGAAGATCCCCGATCCCGAGCTGCGGCTCAACCAGTATCCGCACCAGCTCTCCGGCGGCCAGCGGCAGCGCGTGATGATCGCCATGGCGCTCGCCAACGACCCGGACGTGCTGATCGCCGACGAGCCGACGACGGCGCTCGACGTGACCGTCCAGGCGCAGATCCTCAATCTGATCCGCGACCTGCAGCGCGAGCTCGGCATGGCAGTGATCCTGATCACCCACGACCTGACGGTCGTGCGCCAGTTCTCGGACTATGTCTATGTCATGCAATATGGCGAGGTGAAGGAGCACAACACGACAGCGGCGCTCTTCGCCAACCCCTTGCACCCCTATACCAGGCGGCTGCTTTCGTCGGAGCCCTCGGGCGCCGCCAATCCGCTACCGGACAATGCGCCGATCGTCCTTGACGGGCGGGATGTGAAGGTCTCCTTCATGCTGAAGAAGGGCGGCCTGTTCCGTTCGCAGTTTTCCGAGCTGGTCGCGGTCGACAAGCTCAGCCTCAATCTGCACAAGCATGAGACGCTCGGGCTCGTCGGCGAATCCGGTTCGGGCAAGACGACCTTCGGCCAGGCTCTGATCCGACTGCTCAATGCCGATGGAGGCGAGATCTTTTTCGACGGCATCCCGATCCACAACAAGGACCGCACCGCAATGCGGCCGCTGCGTTCGCGCATCCAGATCGTCTTCCAGGACCCCTTCGCCTCGCTCAATCCGCGCATGTCGATCGGCCAGATCATCGAGGAGGGGCTGGTCGTCAACGGCATTGGTGCCAATCGCAAGGAACGGCTCGACCGGGTGGTGGATGCGCTGACAGCGGCCGGAATGCCGGGCAACATCCTGTCACGCTTCCCGCATGAGTTCTCGGGCGGCCAGCGCCAGCGCATAGCGATCGCCCGCGCCATCGCGCTCGAGCCGGAATTCATCCTGCTCGACGAGCCCACCTCGGCGCTCGATCTCTCCGTTCAGGCCCAGATCATCGAACTGCTGCGCAAGCTGCAGGACGAGCGGGGCCTCAGCTATCTCTTCATCTCCCATGACCTCAAGGTCGTGCGCGCGCTCTGCCACCGGGTCGTGGTGATGCAACACGGCAGGATAGTGGAGGAGGGGCCGGTGAGCGAAATCCTGTCCAATCCCAAGACCGCCTACACCGAACGGCTTGTGAAAGCCGCCTTCGATGTGGCCGCATGACACCAGAAAGCAGAGGCAATCCATGACCAGACAACCTAAGATCACCTTTATCGGCGCCGGCTCCACCGTCTTCATGAAGAACATCATCGGCGACGTGCTGCAGCGCCCGGCGCTGTCGGCCGCGACCATCGCGCTGATGGATGTCAACCCTGAGCGCCTGGGCGAAAGCGAGATCGTCGCCGGCAAGCTGGTGCGCACGCTCGGCGTCAAGGCTGATATCGAGACCCATTCCAACCAAAAGAAGGCGCTGGAGGGTGCCGATTTCGTCGTCGTCGCCTTCCAGATCGGCGGCTACGAGCCCTGCACCGTCACCGATTTCGAGGTGCCGAAGAAATATGGTCTGCGCCAGACGATCGCCGATACGCTCGGCGTCGGCGGCATCATGCGCGGGCTTCGCACCGTGCCGCATCTCTGGAAGATCTGCGAGGACATGCTCGAGGTCTGCCCCAACGCCATCCTCCTGCAATACGTCAACCCGATGGCGATCAACACCTGGGCGATCGCCGAGAAATATCCGATGATCCGTCAGGTGGGTCTCTGCCACTCAGTCCAGGGCACGGCCTACGAGCTTTCGCGCGATCTCGATATCCCGGTTTCGGAGATTCGCTACCGCGCCGCCGGCATCAACCATATGGCCTTCTTCCTCAAATTCGAGCACAAGCAGTCAGACGGCAGCTACCGCGACCTCTATCCGGATCTCGTGCGCGGCTACCGCGAGGGCCGTTTCCCGAAACCCAGCCACTGGAATCCGCGCTGCCCGAACAAGGTCCGCTACGAAATGCTGACGAGACTCGGCTATTTCGTCACCGAAAGCTCGGAGCACTTCGCCGAGTACACCCCGTATTTCATCAAGGACGGCCGGCCCGACCTCATCGAGAAGTTCGGCATTCCACTCGACGAATATCCGAAACGCTGCGTCGAGCAGATCGAGCGCTGGAAGGGGCAGGCGGCCGCCTTCAAGGAGGCCGAGACGATCGAAGTGGCCGAAAGCCATGAATACGCCTCGTCGATCATGAACTCGGTCTGGACGGGCGAGCCCTCTGTCATCTACGGCAACCTCCGCAACAATGGCTGCATCACCTCGCTGCCGGAAAACTGCGCCGCGGAGGTTCCCTGCCTGGTCGACGCATCCGGCATCCAGCCGACTTTCATCGGCGATCTGCCGCCGCAGCTCACGGCGCTGATCCGCACCAACATCAACGTCCAGGAGCTGACGGTGCAGGCGCTGATGACCGAAAACCGCGAGCATCTCTACCATGCCGCGATGATGGATCCGCACACGGCGGCCGAGCTCGACCTCGACCAGATCTGGTCGCTCGTCGACGATCTGCTCACAGCCCATCGTGACTGGATCCCGGAATGGGCGCGGGTGTCGAAGAAGGTCCAGGCGGCCTGACATTTTCTCCCGGTCAGGTCGCGTCGAGCCCCGGAACCTCATGTCTTCTCCCTATGTCCTAGCCGATTCAAGGGCAAAACAGGCAGCAGGTTCCGGGGCTTGCTCTTTTCAAGCCGAAGTCGTCGCCTCCCGCGGCAGCACGATGCGCATGCAGGCGCCGCCGGACGGCGAGCGGGCGACGTCGACATAGCCGCCGTGCAACTGGACGATCTTCTGCACCAGGTTGAGGCCCAGGCCCGCCCCCTTGCCGTCCTTGCGAAGCCGCTGGAATGGCTCGAAGATCCGGTCCGTTTCGCTGCGCGGGATGCCGTCGCCGTCGTCGCACACATCGATCGCGCCTTGCGGGTCGACCTTGACCGTAATCGTGCCCCGTCGGCCGCCATGGTCGATGGCGTTCTGCACGAGATTGGTGAGCGCCCGCTCCAAAGATGCTTCGTCCCCTGTCACCACGACGGGGCGTGGATCCGCCTCGAAGGTCATCTCGTAGCCGGCGCCAAAGGCAAGCGGTGCGAGTGCAACGATCACCCGTTCGGCAAGGGCCGCGAGATCGACGGGCCTGAATTCGTCCTTCTGGGCATCGAGCCGTTCGAGGTCGAGAAGCTGACCTGCCAGGATCGAAAGGCGCGTCACGTCCTCGTTGAGGCGGGTCTTGTCCGGTCCCGGTGGCAGCGAGGCGATGCGGGCACCAAGGATGGCAACCGGTGTGCGCAGTTCATGGGCGGCTTGTGCCAGGAAACGCTTGTGCCTCGTATAGCCCTCGTCGAGGCGTTCGAGCGCATCGTTGACGGCCCTCACCAGCGGCAGGAATTCCGAGGGAACGCCTACGACCGGCATCTGGATGCCGCGCCGGTCGTATTCGATATGCGCCGCATGCGAGGCCGCATGGGAGAGGCCCGACAACATTCGCCGTACGACGACCGGCGTGACCACCACGGTCGCAAAGGCGAGCAGCAACAACATCGGCACGAAGATGGTGAGGAAGGCGCCGGTCGTGCTGAGCAGCAGGCGGCCGAAGGTCAGTTCCCCCTCGGTGCCGCTGAAGATCTGGACGCTACCCGCTGGCGACTCAAGCCATTTGACGACGGCTTCGGGGCGCGCGTTCTTGTCCGGGGAAAGCCTGAAACGGCCGTCGTTCATGTGCTCGAGGCCGGCGATCGCAAAGACGAAGGCTTCGGGCACCTTGCCCTCGGCGAGGCTGTGTCCTTGCTTGTCGCGTACGATGAACCAGATGTTTGCTACCCGCCGGCGCAGCCGGATCAGGTCAGGCGTTTCCTGAAGGACGAGCTTACCCTCGGCGTTGCGAGTGATCGCATCCTTCAACACGTCGACATTGCCGTTCTCGTAGCCGTCGATGAGGTAGCCGGTCACCCAGAGCAGGCCGACGGCAATGGCGATCACAACCAGCGTGGCGACCGTTTCGAACAGCACCAGCCAGCCCACGAGGCGCCATTTGAACGAATGCGGGGCTCTGCCGCTCATGAATCTTCTCTGAGGAGATAGCCCACGCCGCGAATGCCGTTGATGATCACTCCGGCATCCGCGTCTGCAAGCTTGCGGCGAACGCGCGAGATATGGGTGTCGAGCGCGTTCGACTGGATGTCGTCATCGAGGCCGAAGACGGCTTCCATCAGCGCTGCGCGCAGCACCATCCGGCCCATGCGCCGGGTCAGCGTCTCGAGCACCAGAAGTTCGCGCCGCGGCATCTTCAGCGGCGCCCCGGCGATACTTGCCTCGCAGTGCGCAAGGTCGAAGGAGAGACGCCCGACAGTGACAATATCGGACTGCACGGGCACGGGACGCCGCGCCAGCGCCCGCAGCCGCGCCAGCAGTTCCTCGAAGGCGAAGGGCTTGCCGATATAGTCGTCTGCGCCGCCATCGAGGCCGGCAACCCGATCCGCGAGATCGTCGAGCGCGGTCAGCACCAGCACCGGCACATTGTTGCCGCGCGACCGGATCACGGGAATGAGCGAGAGCCCGTCACCATCGGGCAGCTTGCGGTCCAGCACGACCACGTCGTAGACTGCATCGTTCAGGATCAAGGCGGCCTCAGTGAGGTCGCGCGCGTGGTCGGCGACCATCCGGTGATGGCTCAAGGCGGCCCTGAGCGCTCCCGCGAGTTCCTTCTCATCCTCGACCAGCAAGACCCGCATGAATGCGCTTTACCTCGTACAATGTGCTTACGCGCGCGACCCTAACGGCGCTTCATTGAGGGAACCTGTCATCCCGCCGCAAAGTAATCCCGATCGCTGCTGCCGTACAATCTTTCGTTGCGAATGCCGTCCATGACATGCTGTCTCAATGTAGATCCTTAGGCTGGGCGGCAATTGCTCGCGAACGTCAATTTTCGCGGGCAAAACCAACCTGGATCAGGACGCATGAAGGTCAGCAATCGAAAGCGACATTCAATCAAGGAGAAAGGAGAAGGGGCTGCTGGCCGCCACACCGTGCGGCAGGTTGTGGTTGCGCACACAAGGTGGCTTCTGCGGCATGGAACGCTGGTGCTTGCACTTGCTGCGGCGGGCTGCACCGGCCCGGATGTGACGCCGACCAACAGGCGGCTCGAACTGACGACCGGAGCAGTGCCCCGGCAGCAGCCAACCTCGGATGCCGGCGACACCGGTATCGTCCTTGCCTTTTCCGGAGGCGGTGCGCGCTCTGCCGCCTTCGGCTACGGCGTGTTGTCGGCGCTGGCGGAAGAGGCATCACCGGCCGCAAGGGGGCGTCGTCTTACGGATGATGTCGCTGTCGTCGCCGGTGTTTCCGGCGGCGCGGTGCTTGCCTCCTATTTCGCCCTCTACGGCCGTTCGGGCCTTGAAGATTTTCGCAAGCGTTTCCTCGGGCGCGATGTCGAGGCCTCGCTCAGGATGTCGTTTTCGCCGGCGAATATCCTGCGCGGCTATCGCGGCGGGGTGAACGATCTAACCGGCTTTCCTGCGTGGCTCGATGCGAACCTGTTCAAGGGAGCGACACTCGGCACCGTTGCACGACCGGGCCACCCGCGCCTGGTGATCCATGCGACCGACCTCTATAACCGCGCGCCGTTCATCTTCGATCGAGCGTCCTTCACCGCCATTTGCAGCAGTTACGACGACTATCCGCTCGCCTATGCCGTCGCGGCCTCGACCGCAGTCCCGGTGGTGTTTGCGCCTCTGACCTTAAGGAACTTCCGGACCGGTTGCGAGGCCTTGCCGGAAGTGCGCGCGCAGGCGGCGCAATCGCAGCCGCCAAGCTCGCTCGTCGCGCGCGAATACGCCGATTCACTCAGGCGCTACGAAACGGCGAAGGATCTCAACTATCTCAAGCTCTACGACGGTGGTCTGGTCGATGGCGTCGGAACGCAGAGCCTACTGCATCTGATGGGGCGGTCGGCGCCCGAACCCATTCCAGAGGAACGGGCCCTGCGCCTCAGGCACCTGATCGTCATCGTCGTCGATGCCTCGACCCGGGTCGGAGGGGATCTGTCGCAAACCGTGGACAGCCCCAAGGCGCCGGATGCGATCGTCGCGGCCATCGACGCGATGATCAACATCCCCAACCTCCAAAGCTTCGATGCCCTGCACGACCACCTGCCCGCCTGGCGCAACAAATTTGTGAAATGGCGTTGCGGTATGGATGGCGCAAGGCGGGGCTGCGGCGATCTTGATGTCGATGTCATCCGGCTGGCCTTGACCGATATCGTCGACCCGCCGGTGGCGCGGCGGATCATGAAGCTCCACAACAGGCTGGCATTGGATGCGGAGGATGTCGATTTGCTGTCGAGCCTCGGCCGGCGGTTGCTCATCGAGCATCCCGGATACCAGCGGTTCCTGGACCGCATCAGGCGGGGAACGACGGATGGGCGTATCAGCGCCTTTTCGGAGGCGCTCGCGCAATCTCAATAACAGTAAATACTAATGCAACCTCTCTGAATAAGCCTTTTGATGTGATAAACTCATCGCGGGAGCAACAGCCGGCTAAGGAGATGCCGGCCTCCATTTCATCTTGCTGTTCAATCGTTTGTGGATGTCGAGGCAGCGTCTCCACCATGCCGGGCAAGGTCGGGTCCATTGCGAAGTGGCCTTTGACCAACAACTCGGATTGGGAGGTGTACAATGGTTCGCAAACTGTTTCTCGTTTTGGCTGCCGCGGCGTCTGCGCTTGCGATCAACGGGGTCGCCTGGGCCGATTTCACAATCCTCGTGCCGTCGAGCAGTGAAGGTGACGGCCTAAGGGCTGCTGCCGCCGACTACTCGAAAATGAAGGGTACGAAGGTGGAGATCGTGCAGGCGCCTTATGCCAATGTGTTTGAGCAGGGCGCCAATGCAGGAGCGACCAAATCCGGCGTGTTCGACATCATCCTGATGGATGACCCATGGATTCCGTTTTTCGCCGAGAACGGACATCTGGAGGACCTGACGCCGTTCTTCAAGCAGGCGGGCTTGGAGGGGCCGGACACCGATTTCCTTTCGAAGTCGCTGGCAATATGCCGCAACCCGTACAATACGGGTCCCTACGTCTGCCTGCCCTATGTGGGAAACGCGCAGATGTTCTTCTACGACGCCGCGAAATACAAGGAAGCCGGTGTTGACGCCCCCAAGACCTGGGACGACGTATTGAAGGCAAGCCAGGCCCTGACCAAGGAAGGCGGCGGTCGCTATTTCGGTTATGTTTTCCGTGGCGGACAGGGTAACCCGGTCGTCGCCGATTTCATGCCGATCTTCTGGTCCTACGGCGCCAATATGTTCAACGAGGATCGTACGAAGGTGACGATCGATACGCCGGAAGGCGCGGCCGCGATGAAGACATTCATGGCGCTCCGCGACGTTTCTCCAAAGGGGATCGAGAGCTACAACGCCAACGAGGTTGGCACTGCGCTTGCCGCCGGCACCGCAGCGTCGTCAATCAACTGGCCGAACTGGGTTGCGACCTTCGAGGATCCGAGCCAATCGAAAATGGTCGGCAAGATATCCTACAGTCCGATTCCGGCGGGCACGAAACCGGGCAGCTCCGAAATCGGCCATTGGACCATGGGCATCATGTCGGCCTCCAAGAACAAGCAGGAGGCTTTCGACTTTATGATCTGGGCGACCTCGCCCGAGCAGATCAAGATCTCCGCCGAGCGCGGCAATCCGCCGGTCCGCACCTCGGTCTTCACCGACCCGGAACTGACCAAGCAGGAGAAATTCCGCCATTACCCCGTGCTGATGGAGGCGATCCAGGCCTCGACGCCACGGCCGCGTCATCCGAAGTGGCCGGAGATCGAAAATGCCTTCGGGATCGAGCTTTCCAAGGCAGTCGCGGGCACGATCACGCCGGAGGAGGCGCTGAAGAACTCACAGATAGCGGTCGAAGAAATCACCGGCCTTAAATAGGCGGACGCCTATATCGGTGGGGCCACAGGCTCTACTCTCGCGGCCGCACCGGAACCGACCGGTGGGGTCGCATCCGACGTCAGTAGCGAAAGCGCTCAACGTCTTACCAGAGACGCAACGGTCGCCGTCGCATTTTGAATTGCTGCATGTTTGCATCCTTGAATCGGCTACGGACACATGCAGTCGCGCCTGCGGGAGGAGCCAATGTTGAGGCCCGACAAAGGCATGCCGGCGGCGTCGCCCAGACCCGGTGGCGTGCTTGAGCATTGGACCGAGCGTCACCTGCGCTACCTGATGCTCGCGCCGACGATGATTGTCCTTCTGGCACTGACGATATTCCCCAGCTTCTACATGTTTTATGCGGCGGTCCACAGGATCAGCCCCAATCCCGACCTGCCCTGGGAATTCGTCGGCTCAGGCAATTTCGCGCGGCTGTTGACCGACGCACAGTTTCACGTCGCGCTGCGCAACACTGCGGTGTTCACGATCGTGGCGGTGACGTTTGAATTCTTGCTCGGACTGGGCCTGGCGCTGCTGCTCGATAGGTTCATCCGCCGGCTGACCTTTCTGAAAACCGTCCTGATGATCCCGATGATGCTGCCGCCGATCGCCGTCGCGATCACCTGGAAGATCATCTATGAGCCACAGTTTGGCGTCCTGAACGAGATCATGTTCCGTCTCGGCCTTCCATTGCAGGCCTGGGCGGGCGACGTGAATTTGGCGATGTTTTCAATCATCGTCGCCGATGTCTGGCAGTGGACGCCATTCATATTCCTCTTAATGTTGGCGGGGCTGGCAAGCCTGCCGATCGAGCCCTACGAGGCGGCGGCGCTGGACGGCGCCTCGTCCTGGCGGCAGTTCTGGGATCTGACGCTGCCCTTCCTGAAACCGGTCATCGCGATTGCCGTGCTCCTGCGCGTCATGGATGCCCTGCGCCTTTTCGATCTGGTCTTCATCCTGACGGGGGGAGGTCCGGCGGATCGAACGAAGGTTCTGAGCCTATACATCTATCAGGTCGCCTACCGCTTCGCCGATCCCGGCTACGCGGCGGCGATCTCTCTCTTCGTGCTGTTCGTGACGATCGTGCTGAGCACCTGGTTCATGAAGCGCATGCGGCTGGCGGAGTGAGGCGACGATGGCGACGATAAGAACACGCAGCCGTGGCAGCGAAATGCTTCTCCACCTGACCGCCTATCTGACGATCCTCGTCGCCCTGATCCTGACGTTGTTTCCCGTCTATTGGATCGCGGTGAATTCGTTCAAGTACGACATCGACATCTTCGCCGTGCCGCCCGAATGGCTGCCGCGCAACCCGACCTTGAAGCACTACCACGAGGCGTTCGTCCAGCGCCCGTTCCTGCGCTACGCGCTGAACAGCTTGCTCGTCGCGGTTGGAACCACGATCATTTCCGTCGGCTTCGGCACGATGGCTGGCTATGCCTTGGCGCGATTCAGCTATCCCTGGCAATGGCGCAAGCAGATCTCGTTCTGGATTCTTTCGACACGGATGATGCCGCCGATCGTCAGCATCATCCCGCTCTATCTGTTCTTCAACTCCTTCGACATGCTCAACACCAAGTCGGCGCTCATCATCGCCTACACTGCCTTCAACCTGCCGTTCGCCACCTGGATGATGAAGAGCTATTTCCAGGACCTGCCCGTCGAATTGGAAGAGGCGGCGATCGTCGACGGCGACACGCAATGGGGCGCCTTCCTGCATGTCGCCTTGCCGCTGGCGCGCCCAGGGCTTGCGGCCACCGCCATTTTCTGCCTGATCATCTCCTGGAACGAGTTTTTGCTTTCCCTGATCATCACGCTCACCGAGCAATCGCAGACGCTGCCGATCGGCATTGCCGGGCGGGTGACGCAGTATAAAACCTATTGGGGAGAAATCAGCGCCGCCGGGTTCATGGCCTGCGTGCCGATCGTCATCTTCGCGTTCATCGTTCAGAAGCATCTGGTCCGGGGGTTGTCTCTCGGGGCGGTCAAGGGGTGAGGCCATGGCGTCCGTGACGTTCAACAACGTCTCCAAGAAATTCGGCGAATTCGTCGCGGTGGCCGACTTCAACCTGGAGGTCCGGGACAAGGAGTTTCTCGTCCTGCTTGGCCCCTCCGGTTGCGGCAAAACCACGACGATGCGCATGGTCGCTGGCCTCGAGGAGGCGACCTCCGGCGATATCTACATCGATGCGGAACGCATTAATGGCGTCCTGCCGAAGTATCGCGACGTCGCGATGGTCTTCCAGTCCTATGCGCTCTACCCGCACCTGACGGTCGAGCAGAACATCGGCTACCCTCTCAAGATCCGCAAAGTGCCACCCGAGGAAAGCAAACGGCGCGTCGCCGAAGTCGCGCGTCGGGTGGAACTCGAGACCATGCTGTCGCGCCTGCCAAGGGAACTTTCGGGCGGTCAGCGCCAGCGCGTCGCGCTTGCCCGCGCGATCGTGCGCACGCCGCGCGTCTTTCTCATGGACGAGCCGCTCTCCAATCTCGACGCAAAGCTGCGCACCCAGATGCGCTCGGAGCTGAAACATCTCCAGCACGAGCTCCAGGTCACGACGATCTACGTCACGCACGACCAGATCGAGGCGATGACGCTGGCGCATCGGGTGGCGGTCATGAACAGGGGGGTGATCGAGCAGCTGGGTACGCCGCGGGAAATCTACAGCGATCCGCGCACGCTTTTCGTCGCCGGCTTCATCGGCTCGCCGCCGATGAACCTCATTCCAGGCGAGGCGCGGGACGGCATCTTCACGAGCGCTGGGCTGAGGGTGGGCGGGCTCGGCCAGGCGAGCGTTCCCCGCGCGGTTCTCGGCGTTCGCCCAGAAGATATCCATGCGACAGGAGTCGGGGGGAGCGATGCCAATCTGGTCGCCCCAATCTATTCGGTCGAGCTCACCGGCGAGAACACGCTCGTCAGCCTCAGGCTCGGCGCCCAGTTGCTGACCCTACGGGCAGACAAGAATTTCGCCGGCCAGATCGATCAGCCGATCGGAATCAAGGTCGCGGCCGACCAGGTGTTTCTGTTCGATGGCGAGTCTCAGCGTCGTGTCGACTTCTGATCTCCGGATGACGGCTGTGGCAATCGCGCTCACGTTTTTTGTGGCGGGGGCGGCCACCGCCGATGAGGGTCCGATCGCCGGCAATCCGCTCATCGACATTCCCGCCGGCACTTTCGTGTTCGGCCGTGATGACGGCCCGGATAACGAACGTCCGCGCCGCCTGGTGTTGGGCCACGCATTTGCCATCAACCGCACCGAAATCACCAACCGGCAATATCGAGCTTTCGCTGACGCGACGGGGCATCGTCCAGCTTTCTACGTCGGGCACCCGATTCTCGGCTTGGACGATCATCCGGTGGTCGGCGTAAGCTGGGGAGACGCCGATGCCTTTTGTCTTCATTATGGCCTCACTCTCCCTTCGGAACAGCAGTACGAGAGGGCGGCGCGCGGGACCGAGGGGCAGGCGTTTCCATGGGGTACTGCGCCCGCGGATGGTCGCCGCGCCAATGCCGGCGCCGCGCATTGCTGCGCTGGCGACGAGCGCGACGGCTATCCGATGACCGCCCCCGCCCTGTCCTTTGCCGATGGCGCAAGCGGCGAAGGGGTACTCAACCTCGTCGGCAATGTCTGGGAATGGACGAGCGATCTCTATGCCCCCTATGCCGCCACGGCCGCGAGCAGCGGCGCCAAATCGTATCGCGTGCTGCGCGGCGGGGCCTGGAACAGTGATCCCACACATCTTACCACAACCTATCGGTTGGCCTATGATCCCAACTTCCGGTTCTCGGGGAATGGCGGTTTCCGATGCGTCCGTTCCGGCAGATGACGATCCTCGTCGCCTTCTTGCTTCTCGCAGCAGGTACCGCTGCCGAGCCGGCGGTCGCGCCGGGCTACCGGCTTGAAAGCTTCAGCAAGGCCGGTGCTGCCTTCGGCGGCCTTTCCCGCGACGGCGAGGCTCTGCTCGTTACCGATCTTGCCAATGGCCGGCTCTATCGGCGGATGCCCGCGGGCGATTTCGAAGCGTTCGGTCCAGTCTTTCCCCATGGTCTCGACGTGATCGGCGATCCGACCGGGCCCTATCGGGTGCTTCGCGCCGGCGACAAGCTGGTCGTCGCTCAAGGATGGACGCCGGCGGATGTGGATGCCGGGCCCTATGACCATGCCCTCATTGCGATCGACAGTGCTGGTCGTCGCCGTGTCATCAACGCCGACTTCTGGAATCCTTTCGACCTCGTCGCCGCCGCGGATGCCTATTACGTCGTCGATTCGGCGCGCAACAGCGTCGAGCGTCTCGGAGCCGACGGTCGCAAGCAGACGCTCATGAGCTTTCGCCGCCTTCGTCAACAGGCGACCGCTCTGGAGACGCTTTCCCCGACGGAGTTCAACAAAGGGAGCTACGAGGTCGATGCCGTGCCGACCGGGATCACGCTTCGCCAGGGGCGTCTTTATGTTGCGCTTTTCGGCGGCTTTCCTTTCCTCGCCGGTGCCGGAAAGGTCGTTTCAATTCCCGAGAAAAGCAAGGGCGCGGAGCCGCGGCCGGAGGTCGATGGCCTGAATGCACCGGTCGCTCTTGCCTTCGACGAAAAGGGACGGATGCTCATCCTTGAACACGGCCTATACGACCAGCAGCAGGGGTTCCGAGCAAACAGCGGCCGGTTGCTGTTGTTCGATAATGCGACGGGCAGCCGGGAGACGGTGGTCGACGGGCTGACGCGACCGGTCTCCGTCCTCGTGTGGGACAACAGGCAGATCGTCATCTCCGAACTCGGCGGCACGCTGCTCTTTCTGGACCGCGAAGAGGGGCGGTGAAGGAACAACGAGCGCCGTGCGTCCTATCAGACGCGCAAGGGTCACGTTGAATTGCCGCAAGTTTTAATTCTTGGACCGGCGACGATCTGAGGAAACATGCCGTAGCGGAGCTATTCGAAGCCCGTTGCTGCGCTCAGCTCGCCCGTGCCTCCAGCCAGTCTTGCCACTCGTCCTCGTTGCCATGGAAGACGTTGAGGTCGATCTTACCGTCGACGCCGTGCGAGAGGCCGGAGCCCGAGTATTGCCAGAACAGCCATTTGCGGTTCGGGTAGACCTTGGATGGATGCTGGGCCACCGCGCGCAGCCAGAAGGGATAGTTCTGGAACGCGCCCTGCAGGTTGTCCTTATAGAAATCCGGTGCCGTGTAAATGATCGGGCGCTGGCCGTAATACGCCTCGAGCTTGTCCATGAAGACCTGCATCTTCTCGCGCACGCGCTCTGGCGACAGGCGCCGCTTGCAGCTGGATTCGCCGTTGTATTCGACGTCGATCACGGGCGGCAGCGCGCCGGGCTCGCGCGGAACGTTGCGGATGAACCAGTCGGCCTGCTCGCCGGCGGTGCGACACCAGTAGAAGAAATGATAGGCGCCGCGCCGCAGGCCGGCCGCCTTGGCGGCGCGCCAGTTCTTCTTGAACATCGGGTCGAGATGGTCGCCGCCGTCCGTCGCTTTGATGAACGCGAAATTCGCGCCCTGGGTGCGCAGCTTCGGCCAGTCGATCTCACCCTGCCAGCGCGAAACGTCGACGCCGTGAACGGCCATCTTGCGCGGATTTTTGGCGCGGCCGAAATTGATCGGCTTGGCATCGCGGAAACGGTGGCCGTAGATGCGCGAGCGCCCCTGCGGCATCGCCTGTGTGACCGGATTGGCGGGGGCTACGAAGGCCACCGGCCGAGCGCCCGGAACGGGCATGTCCATTGTCGCCGTTGTCGTCGTCGTATTGGCCGCCGGCGCAAAGGCTTTGGGCTCCGGAACCGGGCCGGCCCAGGCAAGCATCTCCTGCGGCGGTGCGGACTGGATGGTCTGCGGTGGCGTTACCTCGGCTGCTCTTGCGCCGACATTGGCGGCCGGTACCGGTGCGGCCGAAAGCACGACGGAACTGGTCGTTTCACGCGAGGGCCGCGGTGCGATGGTGTCCAGGCTCGAACTGGAAGAGCAGCCAGAAACAAGGCCGGCAAAAATGATTGCGGTCGCAGCTGAAAGACGCATGGGCACCCGTACGCAGGACAAGGTCGACGGCAATCGCCGGCCGACAGGTGTGAATAGCTAACCGAAGCTTACCCAAAAAGATTGAATCCAATCTTACCAACCCGACCCAACTTCGTGCACTGGAGGTTGCAGCGATGAGGGCACATTGACGCAGTCGCTGGAGTGTTTTCAGCCAGGGGCGTGTTCCATGCCGGTGCCGGCCCGCCGCCGCTGACCGGCGCGGAATTCGAGATTGCGGGCAATGGTCTCGTCAAGCGCGCCCGAGGCGTCGGTGACCATCGTCGGAGCAAAATGCGAGCGGAAGCCTTCGCCGAGCCGGAAGGCCGGCGTGTAGAGTGGTCCCAGCGGCTGCGTCGTCGTGACATAGGTGAGATTGTCGTCGCTCCCCGAGCGTATCGGGAGACCATGGCGATGCATGACCGAGGGAAGCGCCAGGCGCAGGCTGTTGGCAAGCAGGTGGATCATCTGCCGGCCCGAAAGCGAGCGGCGGTAATTGCGGTAGAAGCCGAGGCAATGGCGCAGGATTTGGGCGCGATTGCCGTCAAGGCGCGACAGCTTGCGGGCAAACAGGGCGACATCGTCAAGGTTGTCGAGGGGGCGCGTCATCAATGTGAACCCATCCATGTCGCGCAGCTTGGCAGACGGGAGGAAGCGACCCTCTGCAGCGCATTCGTCAAAGAGCGGCGTGCCCAGCAGCGGGATCGTCAGGCTCAGGAAGGCCGGCAATGGCATTCTGCTCTCGCCGGTGATGAAGGCCAGTTCGTCCTGCATCGCCTGCATCGTCTGCGCTGCCGGATCGAACATCAGTCCGTATTGGAAGGCGACGCCGGCTTTGAGACAGGTCTGAATGGCTTCCAGTTGCGGCACCACCAGGTTCTGCTTCTTCTGATAGCGCTTCAACTGCGCTTCGTTCAGCGTCTCGACGCCACTGAAGAGCCCGAGACAGCCGGCCGCGCGCACCGCTTCGAGATTGTCGGGGTCTCGGAAGAAATCTCCGGTGACGAGCGCGAACCAACCCTGAAACAGACCCTCGCGCCAAAGCGACCGGATCAGCCCGAGCTTAGCATGGAAGGCGTCCTTGCTGTTGCCGTAGAAATTGTTGTCGATGAACAGCACGTATTTCTTGGGCGGGGCATTGCGAAGTTGTGCTTCGATGTAGCCGAGATCGTAGCCGTGGTAGCGGCGGCCTTCCGCGGTGAGCGCGCAGAAACTGCACTTGAAATTGCAGTAGCGACTCGTCTCGACGTAACTGACCGGACCGCCCCAATTGGCGAGGTCGAAGCGTGGCAGGATCGTTTCGGAGACCGCCCATTCCCCGAAGACCTCCTTAATCACGGCCTGCATCTCCTCGACGTCGCCTTCGCAGGCGTAGTCGAAGGTTTCGGCGCTCGAAACCGGCAGATTGCGGACGACCGGTCCACCGGCGACGATGACGCAGCCTGGCGATTTCGTGCGGGCATAGGCGGTCAGGTGGCGCATCCGGTCGAAGGCGGCGGTGACTCCCGTCAGCACCAGCATGTCCAGTTCCGCAAAAGCCGTTTCGTCGACGAGCGGCCCGTCGTGAAATTCGCTGTAGGCGCGAAGGTGCACGCGATTGCGGGCAAAGGCGCCGGCCAGAAACAGGTGGCCGGTCCCCTGCGGGATGAAATCGGGGCGACCTTGCGGATTTCTGGTCTCGTCGAAATGGGCAAGCACGATCAGGACGCGGGGCACTCGAAACTGGGTCACGCTTGGCCTCCCTCGAACGCAACGATCGGAAGATGGGTCTGGAACTCGGCATGATCGAGTTGGAGGACCTCGCTCCAGGTGTTTTGCCGGACGACAAACATTGTCTCCAATGCCTGCCAGGCCGCCGCATCCTTCGGTCCAGCCGGGTGGTGCAACGAAGCGAGCGCTACGGCCGGCATCTCCAGCCGGATCGCCTCCGCGAAGGCGTATCGCGCCACGCGCTCGGCGCGGCGCTGCCGGCCGCGATGAAGGTACAGGGTCGCCTCGCCGAGCGCTGCCGCCGGGCGACCGATAGGATAGACGCGCGCGAAGCGCTCGAGCTTTCTGAGGACAAGCTGCGCCGCAGCCGGGTCGCCACCGTCCGGATCGCTCGCCACGTCGAACAGGCGGGCAAGTGCCGGCAGAGTTCGCGTCTTCATTGCCGGATTGAGCGTCTGGCACCAGGAGAACGCGCGCTCGAACCAGGTCCTTGCTGCGCCCGTGTCGCCCTGCCGTCGGGCGGCTTCGGCCAGAAGAGACGCGCCCTCGATGCAATGTACGAGTTCCAGTCCGTCGGCCCTTGTGGTGATGATCTGCTTGAGCTCATCGAGATCGGCGTCGATGGCAGACCATCGGCCAAGGGCCGCGTGCCCCCTGAGACGGCCAAGCAGGCCGCAGCCAAGCACCTGGATGTCGCCGCGCCTGCGGCCCTCTTCGCAGATCCGCTGAACCAGGATCTCCCATGGGGCAATGCCTTCGAAAGCCGAGGTCAGCAGCCAGGGACCGGAAATCGTCTCGAGGCCAACGGCCACTTCGCACCACCGCCTCAAATCACCGATGGTCGCGGCATTGTTGAGGCCAGCCTCGAACGCCCGCTTGCCTTCGCGCCAATGGCCGATGCCAATCTGGTACATGCCCGACAGGAGGTCGACACGCACGCGCGTTCCCAACTGGTCGACGCGCTCCGAAAGGGCGGCGGCCAAGCGGCTGTAGTGCTCGGCCTGCTTGTGCAGCGGGATGACGCCGCATATGGCGCCGAGGCTTGCATAATTGGTCGCGGTCGTTGGCGAGACATATTTGTTTCTTTCGGCAAGGTTCGTCGCACGAAGCGTCGCATGGATCAGCCGCAGCTTCTCGCTGGTGAAGTAGTAGATCCGCGTCAGGTCCTCATGCGCCTTTGCTGCGAGATGGAAAGGATCAGATGGTGATCGCGAGATCTCCCGTTCCAGGATCCAGTCCTTGTCCCCATGGGTCACGCGGCGCCACACCTGTTCTGCAAGATCGAGAACCAGATGCAGTGCGAGGCCGACCGAAGTGCGCGGAAGCGGCAGGCCGGACAGCCGCAGACCCTCCTCATAGGCATGCCGCGCAGCTTCGGCGCGGCCGAGATTGAGATTGGCTTCGCCAAGCAGGAAACAGGCGGCCGCCCGCCGTGCCGGCGTGATCGAGATCGAGAGATCGCGCCCAGTCTTGAAAAAGCGCTCGACCAGGTCGACGACGGCGGCATTGTCGAACTGGCGCAAGCGCAGTTCGGCGACGCGGTCCAGATAGTTGAACGCAAGTGTGGCCTCGCCGGCGCGCTCCCAATGGCTCAAGATGCGCGGCAGGCTTTCCGCATTGTCGGGCTGTCTGCTTTCCTCCATCGCTTGCGCGATCGCACGATGTGCCTCACGTCGCTGTTCCGAAAGCATGCTGTCGTAGATGGCCTGACGGATGACGGCGTGGCTGAATGTGAAACGTCCCGGGCGGTCATCCATGGGTTTGATCAGATGGGCCGCTTGCAGCCGTTCGATGCTTGCCTCGATGTCCAGGGCGGACTTCCTGATCGGCGGAAGCGCCCGGAGTTCCGCGGCGGAAAAGGTCGCGCCCATGGCGCTTGCGATCTTTAGGAGAGCCTGGAGCTCGGCCGGAAGCTGGTCGGTTCGGGCGATCACCGTGACCTTGGCCGTATTGAGCAAGGTTGCTTCGTTCGAATGGGTTTCGGGGAGTGACAGGGACGCCTGGGTCTCTGCGGCCTTCGGCAATCGCCGTTCGCCGATCATGCGGCAGATTTCGTGTATGAGCAGCGGGTTTCCGGCCGACTGCGCATACACCGCTTCGCAAAAGCCGTCTGCCGGGGAACTGCTGCCGATCGACGCGCGTACGAGTGAAATCGTGCCCTCGAGATCGAGCGGCAGGAGATCGAGTGTCTGCGCACCATTGTGGTGTTGTCCGGTCCATCGCGTCAGGTCTTGCTGTGTCCTGGCCGTACGGGTTGAAACGACGACCGGGATCGGTGCCGGTCCGGAAACCAGGCGTCCGAGCAACTGGCCGGATGCTTCGTCCAGCCAATGGACGTCTTCGAGCACGACGAGACCACGCCCCCAGGAGAGGCTGTCGGTCATGAGATCGCGCAGCAATTCACGCAGGCGGTGGGACCGCCCGTCGCCCGACATCGCCCGGGTCTCGGCCGTGTCGGTCAAAGTGAGGTTGATGGCATCGTTCAGCAGCGGCGCCAGATGAGCGAGTTCGGGTCGGTGGGCGAAGAACTGCATCACCTGATCCGAGGCATTGGCGCCGCGAAGGTCGCCGATGCCAAGCAGGTCGCGGATCACCCCACGCCAGGCGAAGTAAGGCACGTCACTCTCGATATCGTCGGCATGGCCGACCAGAACCTGGCTTCCATGGTCACGGCAGGTTTCGACGAAGGCGCGAAGCAGCGCCGATTTGCCGACGCCGGAATCGCCCTTGACGATCATCACCCCGGCCTGTCCTCGGCCCGCGCGCTCCACATAGGCGTTGAGTGCCGCGAGTTCGGCGGCCCGGTTGAAAAGAACGGGGGATTTGGTGTCGATCGTCGCGACGGTCTCGGCAATCGGCGCAAACGCGACCACGCCACCGCGCATGCCGGGCACGGCAAGTGTCCAGGGACCGGAAAAAGCAATCTGGCCGGCGGTTTCCTTCGCCGTTGCCTGGTCGACGAGAATGCGGCCTGCGGCGACGCTCGCCAGCCGGGAGGCCATGTTCACGGCAGTGCCGACCACGGTGTAGTCGGCGCGATGGATCGTGCCGAGTGCGCCGCAGAAGCTCTCGCCGGTCGAGATGCCCGCCGACAGGCCGAGATCCGGTTCATCGAGTTCGTTCGACAGGCGCAGGGCAGCGATGATCGCTCGGCGCGCATTGTCGGCGTGCTTCTTGCCGGGCAGGCCGAAGACGGCGAAGACCTCAAGCCCGCCTGAATGGAGCGCCGTGTGCAGGATCTCTCCGCCGGTGCGGCCGACGACTGCGATCGAGCGCGCCACGAGCTTGTTCAATCGGTCGAGATCCGTATCTAGGTCGCGGCCGACGATATGCACGAAAAGCGCGGTCACGGTCCTGAGGTCCGCGAGCCATTCCGAAAGCGGTGAGAGCAGGCGGCTGCGCAGCGACAGGGGGAGATAGGCCTCGAGCCGCTCGGATGCGGCGCCCGGCTGGGTACGGGGCGCTTCCTTCGTGGTCGAGCAGGGCTCGATGCTATCGAGGCGCGCTGTTCCTTCGCGGTTCAGCCCGCCCTTGGCCCGCTTGCCGATCAGCTGCCACACGGCATCGGAAACGAGAATCTCGCCGGCGTCGCTCAATTCGCCGCCATGATCGGCCTGGGCCAGGCAGTCGCCTCCGACGATCAGCCAACGCTGGTCTGCGCGTGGCAGCAGATGCAGCAGGGTGATGACGCCGGCGCCGACGGCGATGCGCAGCTGAAGGCCATCTTCGAGATTGCCCGGCCCGCCGATTTTCTCGCGGATCCGTTCGGCGCAATAACAGCTGCGCCAGGCCGTCTGTTCAAGCTCTTCGGCGGAGGAGGCCCGCCAGCCGGCAATCAGGCTGTCGCCGGCGAAACTCAAGACCGTGCCGCCATGCTCCTCGATATGGCTGATGAGCTCGCCCATGAAGGTGTTCAGAAGCAGGCTGACGCGTTCGGCGCCGGCGGCGCGGTCACTTTCGGACCATTTGGCAGTCAGGCGCGTAAAGCCGGAAATGTCGGCGAAAAGCAGCGAGCCGAGGAAGTCTTCGCGTGCCGGGGCAGCCGATTCCGTTGCTGCCGGGGAGGACCATTGGACCAGGGCTCCGGACAGGTAACGTTGGAACTCATATTTGCCGGCGCCACCAACCACGCAAAATTCTCCCCAAGATTTTAGAGTAACACGCCTCCTGTCTGACTGAAAGGCGACCCGCGCTGATCTTCGACTTTCCAGTAACGGCAAGTAAATACCTATTTCGCGAGGTGGCAGGACGGAGTAATGTTTGCCCGATTGTTCGAGGGGGTCTCGCAACAGGAGGGGACGATGGGGGTCGACTGGGCTGGTCCGGTTGCCGCCGTGACGCGCCGCGATTTCTTGCGGCTGGTTTCGGCGGGCGTGCTTGCAAATGTGCTTTCCGGATGCCGGCATCTGCCTTCGCCCGGCGCCTGCAGTCTCAGTCACCCGATCATCGACGTCCATTGCCATTTCTTCAATGCGGCCGATGTGCCGGTGGACGGTCTGGTTCGCTATGTGGCGCTGCGGGAGAAGATACCGGAGAAGCGGCTCTCTTCAAACGCGCAGGAGGCGAAGGGGCTGGAAAATGCCTTGGTGGTCTTTCTCGTTACCGCCCTTGGCGACGTCGCGCCCAAAGCCAGGCATGAACTTGCCGTTCTGAGAAAAAGGGAGCGGCGTCTTTCAGACACCGAACTCGCCCGGCGCAAGGATGAGCAATTGCGCGTCGCGATAAGAGATCTGGTCGCGCGTGCCAACGAGCAACGCTCGACGTTCTCGAGGCGCAGCTTTGGTGAATCCCCTGATTATGACGGTCTGTTGCGCCAGCTTGGCGGTACGTCCAATGTGCCGCAAACATTCCAGAGGCGTTTGGACCAGCGCCGTTCCGGCGGCGGCATGAGTGACGAGGAGGTCGATACCCTAGCCAACAACGCAAAGGCGCACGACCAGATCGGAACCTATCTTTCCTTCGTCCGGCTGATGCAGGACTACCGGGAAAATCTGGCGGAAGCCTATGTCAAGATCTTCGCGTCCAAATGCCGGCTTTCGCTGATCACGCCGAGCATTCTGGACTTCGACAAGTCGCTTCACGGGACATCATCGCCGCAGCGCGACCAGATCGACGTCATGGACGAGGTCCAGCAGATCGTCACCAGGAAGCACGGCATCCGGATGCATAGCTTCGTTGGCTTCGATCCGCACCGGGAAACGCAAAGGCCAGGCTCATCCCTGGCAAATGTCCAGTATGCGATCATGGAAAAAGGCTTCATCGGCGTGAAGATCTATCCACCGATGGGCTTCAAGGCATGGGGCAATGCAAACCCGGCGATCGATGCGGCGCTGAAGCGCCTTTATGTCTGGTGCCGCGACAACGACGTGCCGATCATGGCGCATGCGGAAAACAGCATCGGCGCCGGCTGTGGCTACGGCAATCTGGCAAGCCCCGCCTATTGGAAGAAACTGCTCGATACGAACCAATACGACAAGCTGCGGATCAACCTGGCGCATTTCGGTGCCTTTGACGAAATCCTGCGCCCCGGGGCACCGACGGGCGTCATGGTCTCTTGTCCCCAGGACAAGTTTTCCGGGCCGCCGAGCTGGGAGGAGATCATCGGCAGAACGATCGACCACGAACGCCGCCCGAACCTCTTTGCGGATTTAAGCTATCTCAGTGAGCTGGTCAGCAGCGACGACAAAACTCTTCACGCAGAGATCCGTCAGTTGCTGGACAAATGGCTGGCCGCCTACGATCCCGACGCCCGCCATCTGATGTTCGGGACCGACTGGTCGATGATGGCGCTCGAGAAGGATTACAATGCCTATGTTTCGCGGATCGCCGAGCAGCTGACGCTCGCCAGCGTCAGCGACGAGCATCAGCAGAACATCCTCTGGAGGAACGCTTCCCGCTTTCTCTGTCTCGATCGGCCAGGCAAAACGCGCGACCGGCTTATGGCCTATTGCCGCAAGCGCGGCCTCGATAGCACCTGGCTCGCAGATCTGGCGATCGCCTGAGATGAGGTCGTAGCACCTGCGATGTCAGGGAGGCTCAACGCCACCGCGCCGTACGTGCAATCCATTCGCGCGTCCGCCCTTCGGGATCGGCATTCAGCGTGATGTCGGTGACGACCGCGGCACTGTCGGCGCCATGCTCGAAGACGCCGGCAATCCGGTCGGTATTGAGCCCGCCGATCGCAATGAGTGGCAGCGGCGTGACGCGCTCCCGCCAGGCGGAGAGGCGCGGCAGCCCTTGCGGATCCCATTTCATCTGCTTGAGGATCGTCGGATAGATCGGCCCGAGCGCGACGTAGTCGGGCCTGGCGGCAAGGGCCGTCTCCAGTTCGGCCTCGTCATGGGTGCTGAGGCCGAGTTTCAGGCCAGCGGCGCGGATCGCGGCGAGATCAGCGTCGGCGAGATCTTCCTGGCCGAGATGGATGAAATCGCAGCCCTCTTCGATTGCGAGGCGCCAGTAGTCGTTGACGACGAGCTGGCAACCATGGCGGTCACAGATCGCCTTGGCCGCGCGGATCTCGTCGCGAAGCTCTGCATCCGGACGATCCTTGACGCGAAGCTGCACCAGCTTGACGCCGAGCGGTACCAGCCGCTCGATCCATGCCGCGCTGTCGACGATGAGGTAGAAGGGATCGAGCTTCACGCGAACACCGCCTTTCCGATGACGGGCGTGGAGGGTACGGCAAAATCGCGCGGTTCGAGCATGCCTGCCTCGAGGGCATCGCGTCCGGCATCGATCGCCCGGGCGAAGGCCGACGCCATGAGGGCCGGCTTCGCCGCTCCGGCGACGGCGGTATTGAGCAGCACCGCATCGAAGCCAAGCTCCATCACCGCCGTTGCGTGCGACGGGCGGCCAATGCCGGCATCGACGATCAGCGGCATATCCGGAAAATGGGCACGCATGGCTCTCAAGGCGGAGATGTTCTGTGGCCCCTTGGCGCTGCCGATCGGCGCGCACCAGGGCATCAGCACCCTGCATCCGGCTTCGACGAGGTGCTCGCCGACCACCAGGTCGTCGGTCGTATAGGGGAAGACCTCGAAACCTTCGGCTGAGAGGATGCGTGCCGCCTCGACCAACCCGAAGACATCGGGCTGCAGCGTATCCTGATGGCCGATGACTTCGAGCTTGATCCAGTTCGTGTCGAAGACCTCGCGCGCCATCTTCGCGGTCAGCACCGCCTCCGACACCGAGTGGCAACCGGCGGTGTTCGGCAGCACGCGCACGCCGAGCGCGCGGATCAGTTCGAAGAAGCCGCCGCCTTGTTTTCCGCCGGCGGTTTCGCGACGAAGCGAGACCGTGACGACCTCCGTTGCCGACGAACGAACCGCGTCTTCGAGGGAGGCAGGCGAGGGGTAGCGGGCGGTGCCCAGAAGCAGGCGGGAACGCAGTTCCTGTCCGTAAAGCGTCAGCATGGCTCAGCCTCCTTTCATCGGCGAGAGAATTTCGATCCGGTCGCGATCGTTGAGGGAATGGGCCGAACGGTCGGCCCGGTGCACCAGCTCGCCATTGACGGCGGTAGCAAGCCAATCCCCTTCGAAGTCGAGTGTCGCCAGAAGCTCGGCAAGGGTCGTGACTGCGAGGTCATGCTCCTCGCCGTTGACAATCAATTTCATGCGGCGTCTCCCTTCAGGTTCCAGGCAAGCGCAAGGTCCGCCGCTTCCTCGGCCAAGGCCGGCGAAAGCAGGAAGCCATGACGGTAAAGCCCGTTGAGCGCGATGGTGTTTCCGGCGCGATTGATGTGCGGCAGGTTGTCTGCAAAGGCCGGTCGGACGCCGGTGCCGGTTTCGAGAAGGCGCGCCTCGCCGAAGGCAGGGTGCAGCGCATAGGCGGCATTCAGCAACTCCATCAGGGAGCGGACAGTGATCGGACCGCCATCATCGGATTCGATCATGGTCGCCCCGCACATGAAGAGGCCGTTGCCGCGCGGCACGATGTAGAGTGGGATGCGCGGGTGGATGAGACGGACTGGCCGCGACAATTCCACTTCATCGCTTTGCAGGTAGAGCATCTCGCCACGTACCCCACGCAGTCCGGCGGTGCTGCTGATTCTTGCGGCGCCACGGCAATCGGCGATCAGATCGTAGCCGCCATCGCTATCCGTCTCGCCGATGAGGGCGACACCGCTTTCGACAAGCTTTTGCCTTAGCAAGGAAAGCGCTCGGCGCGGGTCGAGATGCGCCTCGCCCGGAAAAAACAACGCCTCCCGGAAGCGCCCGGCAAGCGCCGGCTCCAGCGCTGTGACCGCCTCGGCATCGAGCCACTCGAAGCCGGAGGTGCGTGAAGCGAAGCGTTTGAGTTCGCCGGCGTCGCGTGGCGGGGCGACGACGAGGGTGCCGTTGCGCGATACCTCTCCGGGAAGCGCCCGATCCCACCAATCGATGGCGGCTATGCCGCGTGTCAGCACCGGTTCCTCGGCGCTCTCGCGCTCGCACCAGGGCGCAAGCATACCGCCGGCAAACCAGGATGCGGCCCCGCCGAAGTCTGGCTGCCGCTCCGCAACCGTCACTTCGACGCCTCGGGCGGTCAATTCATGGGCGAAGGCCAGTCCGACGACGCCGGCGCCTTTGATGAGGGCGCGCATGGTCAATGCGCCCAGCCGCGGCCAGCGGGACGTGTGATGGGAAAAGTCGCGGTGAAGATACGCATTGCCGAGGCTCCATTATTGGAGACCCAGTTCGACCGGAAGGGAGGGAAGGACGCCTTGCCGAAGTCTGTACGCGCGAACGCGACGATTGCGGCAGCGATGTCTGCACCGTCCCTACGCCAGTATGAACTGGATCAGGTTCAACGGGTCACTGCGCTGCGCAAACCGCCTAGCAGAATCTCAGCCCCTTGCCGGGACACCCCTGGTGAATGCGTTAAACTGACCGGCAGTGTCGGTCCTTGTCAAGGCCTGCCGTCTTCTACACGATGGGTAGAATCCCGGCTGAAAAAATAATCTATAAAATTGCCGCCGAGAGATGACGCGTGCGCAGCGAGTTGTCACTTGCGGCTTGCCGGGCGAGCAATCGCCCGGTTCGGAAACGCTGCAAGCCGCAAAAGCGATCATTCAAATCGGATATCACTCGCTGATCGCTGCATTTCGTCGGGTGCCGCCATCGTTAAGCATTTGCAGTGCGTTCCGGCATCCTCCGCTATTTCTGCTGGCCCTAATCGAGTTGCATTCTGCGCCCACTGGTTGAATATTTCCGTCGGTTTTTCCGAGGGGTGGTTGCTTGCTCAAGAATGAGAAGAAATTATAGATAATATCAGAATCTATCTATATTGCTTCGCGAAGCCAGAGGGAGTGAGCAGCAGTGCTGGATGCAAACATATCGATCGAGCCGACTTCGAACACCGTCGAAACCACCGAAAACCGGTGGGATCTCGCCGAAGCGCAAGAAATCTATCAACTGCCGTTCAACGACCTGCTGTTTCGCGCCCATTCCATCCATCGCTCCCATTTCGATCCCAACGCCGTCCAGATGAGCCGACTGCTCTCGATCAAGACCGGGGGCTGTGCCGAAGATTGCGGTTATTGCAGCCAGTCGGCACATTACCCGACCGGGCTCAAGGCGTCGAAATTGATGGAGGTCGAGCGCGTTCTCGCTGAAGCGCGGAAGGCAAAAGACGGTGGCGCGACGCGCTATTGCATGGGCGCCGCCTGGCGCAGTCCGAAGGAGCGCGACATGGAGGCGATTGTCGCCATGATCAGCGGCGTCAGGGCACTCGGCATGGAGACCTGCATGACGCTCGGAATGCTGACACCCGCCCAGTCCGAGCGTCTCGCGGACGCCGGGCTCGACTACTACAACCACAATGTCGATACGTCGGAGCGGTTCTACAGCGAGATCATCACCACCCGCACCTTCGCCGATCGCCTGGAGACGCTCGCCAATGTCCGCGACGCCGGCATCAAGGTTTGTGCCGGCGGCATCCTCGGCATGGGCGAAACCGTTGACGACCGGGTCTCGATGCTGGTGACGCTCGCCAACCTGCCGGTGCCGCCTGAAAGCGTGCCGATCAACATGCTGATCCCCATCCCCGGCTCGAAACTTGGCGATGCAGCGCCGGTCGACCCGATCGATTTCGTCCGCACCATCGCGCTCGCGCGCATAATGATGCCTAAGTCCCATGTGCGCCTCTCGGCCGGCCGCACCGACATGAGCGACGAGATGCAGGCGCTCTGTTTCTTCGCCGGCGCCAATTCGATCTTCGTCGGCGAGACGCTGCTGACCGCCGACAACCCGGGCGAGGACCATGATGCGGGCCTCTTCCGCCGCCTCGGGTTGGAGCCGATGGCGCTTGCCGCAAAAGAGGGCGCTGCCGAATGACCGCGAGCCTCGTCACCTGCCACGCGAAGACGCTACACGGCCTCGAACGCAAGGGGCGCCGGCGTGAACTTGTCGCCGGGGGTGGCATCGACTTCACCTCCAACGACTATCTGGCGCTTGCCGGGTCGCCGCGGTTGAAGGCCGCGATCACCGCTGCGATCGAGCGCGGCGTGCCGGTCGGGTCTGGCGGCTCGCGGCTCCTGCGCGGCAACCATGCGGAACACGCGGCGCTGGAGGCAGAGGCAGCCGCCTTCTTTGGCGCGGAGAGGGCGCTCTTCTTCGCCAGCGGCTATGCGGCCAATGCCGCCTTGTTTTCGACGCTCCCACAGCGCGACGACATCATCGTCCACGACGCCTTGATCCACGCGAGTGCCCATGAGGGTATCGCCGCAAGCAGGGCCGGTGCGGTCGCGGTCAAGCACAACGACGTCGATGCCTTCGCCGATGCGATCGGTATCTGGCGCCAGCGCGGCGGCATGGGGCATCCCTGGATCGCCGTCGAAAGCCTCTATTCGATGGATGGCGACCGGGCGCCGCTTGCGGATCTTGCGGCACTTGCCGCGCGGTATGATGGATTTCTGGTCGTCGACGAAGCGCATGCGACCGGTGTTTTTGGACCGGACGGCCGCGGTTTGGCCGCGGAATTGGAAGGCCGACAAAATCTCGTCGTGCTCCACACCTGCGGCAAGGCGCTTGGCGTCTCCGGTGCGCTGATCAATGCAAATGCGGTGCTGTGCGACTACCTCGTCAATCGCGCCCGCAACTTCATCTATTCGACGGCGCCTTCGCCGCTCACTGCCGCCGCCGTCCGCGAGGCTCTGGTGACGCTCGTGGATGAGCCTCGGCGCCGGGCGGAGTTCGATGATCTCCGGACCTTCGCCAATCGAGCATTCACTGACACCCTCGGCATCGAGGGTAGTGGCTCGCAGATCCTTCCGGTCCCGGTCGGCGACAACGGTTGCGCCGTACGAATTGCCGCGCGCATGCGCAAAGAAGGCTTCGACATCAGGGCCATCCGTCCGCCGACCGTCCCAGAGGGGACCGCGCGGCTCCGGATCGCGATTACGCTGAACGTCGACCGTCCGACGATCGCGAATATGCTGGAGCGCTTGACGGCCGCAATGGCGCAGGAGCGGCCATGATGCCCCGTTTCGTCGTCACCGGCACGGACACCGGCATCGGCAAGACGATATTCTCTGCGGCGCTGACCGATGCGCTTTCCGGCAGCTACTGGAAGCCAGTACAGTCGGGGCTCGACGGGGAGACCGACAGCGAGGCCGTAGCACGGCTCGGCAGGGTTCCACCCGAACGGATTCTGCCCGAGGTCTATCGGCTCATGACTCCGGCCTCGCCACACCTGTCGGCACGGATCGATGGCGTGACGATCGTGCCTGACAGCCTCTCGCCGCCGGCAGTGAACCGACCGCTGGTGATCGAAGGGGCCGGTGGGCTCCTCGTGCCGCTCACCGAGCGGGTGGTCTTCGCCGACGTGTTTGCGCGCTGGCAGATCCCGGTGATCCTCTGTGCCCGCACCGGGCTCGGCACGATCAATCACACCTTGTTGTCGCTCGAGGCACTGCGTCGCCGTGCAATCCCGCTCCTGGGCGTCGCCTTCATCGGCGACGAACAGGCGGACAGCGAGGCGATCATTGCGGAACTGGGAAAGGTTCGGCGGCTCGGCCGGCTGCCGCGGCTCGATCCGTTGACCCCGGATCGCCTGCGACAGGCCTTTCGCGAAAACTTCGACATCGACTGCTTCCATGAGGTGACGGCATGAGACGATCTCCGGTCTGGCACCCCTTCACCCAGCATGCACTGGAGCCGGCGATGCGACGCGTCGTCCGGACCGAGGGCGCCTATCTCATCGATGAAGACGGGGCGGCGATCCTCGATGCGATCTCGTCCTGGTGGGTCATCACCCACGGCCACCGGCATCCCGCCATCATGGAAGCAATCCGCGCGGCCTCGCAAACCTACGATCAGCTCATCTTTGCTGAGTATACCCATGCGCCGGCAGAAGAACTGGCGAGCAGGCTGATCGAGATTGCGCCATCTGGGCTCGCCCATGTGTTCTATTCCGACAGCGGCTCGACCGCGGTCGAAGTCGCACTGAAGATGGCACTTGGTTTCTTCCACAATCTCGGCCGACCACGGAACCGTATCTGCGTTCTCGAAAACGGCTATCACGGCGACACGATCGGCACGATGTCGGCGGGAGAAAGGGGCGTCTTCAATGCGCCTTACGCACCGCTGCTCTTCGCCGTCGATCGGCTGCCGTTTCCGGAGCCGGGCAAAGAGCAGACGACGCTGGATGCCTTCGAGGCGGCCTGCGCCTCCGGCGAGGTCGCGGCCCTGTTGATCGAACCGCTGCTTCTCGGTGCGGGCGGCATGAGGACCTACCCGGCTTCGGTCCTTTCCGAGTTGAAAGGGATCGCCGAACGGCACGGCAGCCTGTTGATCGCCGACGAGGTGATGACGGGATGGGGAAGGACGGGCAGCCTGTTCGCTTGCGAGCAGGCTGGCATCACGCCCGACATCCTTTGCACCTCGAAGGGGCTGACCGGTGGCGCGTTGCCGCTGGCGGCGACGCTCTCAACGGCTGAGATCTTCGAGGCACATCTCTCGACGGATCGACGCAAGACCTTCTTCCATTCGAGTTCCTATACGGCCAATCCTATCGCCTGCGCTGCAGCCGTCGCCAATCTCGCCGTCTGGAAAGAGGAGCCTGTGCGGGAACGCATCGACGCGTTGACGGAGCAGCAGCGTCGGCATGTCGCGCGCTTTGCCGAAGATCCCCGCTTCAGCGGTACCCGCCAGCTTGGTACGATTGCCGCCCTTGATCTCAAGGTTCCAGCCGCCGGTTATCTCTCCGAGGCCGGCCCGCGGCTCAAGGCGTTCTTCCGCGAGCGCCGTCTGCTGATCCGCCCGCTGGGCAACGTCATCTATCTGATGCCGCCCTATTGCGTCACTTCCGAGGAGCTCGACCGGGCCTATGGAGCGATCGACGAGGCGGCTTCACTTTTCGCGGCTGGGCGGCTGTGAGGGTCGCGCGCTCATCCCGTCTTGTCGGTTTCGGCCATGCGGTGCCGGCGCGGCGTGTTGAAAACGCCGAGATCGAAACACAGCTCGGTCTCGATCCCGGTTGGATCGAGCGCCGTACTGGCATTCGCGAGCGGCGTTGGGTCGAGGACGGCGATACGCTGACGGGTCTGGCAGCGGCAGCCGGGGCCGCGGCGCTCAGTGACGCTGGTTTGCCCAAGGGCGACGTGGCCCTGACCCTGCTCGCGACCTCGACGCCCGATCATCTCCTGCCACCTTCGGCGCCGCTTCTTGCCCATCGGCTCGGGCTGGGCCGTTCGGGCGCGATCGATCTGGCCGGGGCATGCTCGGGCTTCCTCTACGCTTTGACACTCGCCGACGGCTTCGTCCGTTCGCAGGGAAAGCCTGTGCTGGTGGTGGCGGCCAACATTTTGAGCCGGCGCATCAATCCGGCGGAAAGGGCAAGCGCCGTTCTCTTTGCCGACGCGGCCGGTGCCGTCGTCGTTACGCCTTCCGATGATCCGCAGACCGGCTTGCTTGGTGTTGATCTTGCCGCCGACGGCAGCCGTTACGACCTGATCTCCATCGCCGCCGGCGGCAGCAGCCAACCGTTCTCGCCGGGTATGCCGCCCGAGGATTTCCTGATGACGATGCGTGACGGGCGGGAGATGTTCGCCCGGGCGGTGGAGATGATGGCGTCCTGTGCCAAGCGCGCCCTGGATGCCGCCGGCTGCAGTCCAGAGGAGATCAGCCGCTTCGTGCCGCACCAGGCCAATGCCCGGATCTTCGACGTCGTCTGCGATCGCCTTGCCATCGAACCGGCAAGAACGGTGCGCACCATTGCGGACTATGGCAACTCTTCCGCCGCCACGATCCCGCTCTCGCTGTCGCTGGCGCACGAGGTAAAGCCGTTCGCTCGCGGCGAGAAACTGCTGTTGACGGCGGCGGGCGCCGGGCTCACTGGAGGTGCGGTCGTGCTTGGTTTCTAGCGCAATTCCAGGAAGACCGTTTCACACTTTTCCTCATCCCGTCTCGCCTTGCCTCAGGGGACGGGTGGTGCCGCGCAGGATCCGCGCTCGATAAGCACGGGCCGCAGCTTGTATTCTTCTTGCAGCGCGTGGCTGCCGAGCACGCCCTCGAGTGCCAGCCGGGTGATCTCGGCGATCGGCTGGCGGATGGTCGTCAGGCGCGGCAGCACCAGCGAGGCGAGCGGAATATCATCGAAGCCGACGATCGAAAGGTCTGTCGGCACGCGCAGGCCCATGTCGCCGGCGGCACGTAGAAGGCCAATCGCCTGCTGGTCGCTGGCGGTGGCGATCGCCGTCGGGCGGGTTGCGTCTGCTTGCGTCAGCAGCTTCTTACCAAGCTCCTCGCCCGAGCGATAGTCGAAGTGACCTTCGACGACTTGCGGCGCGACATACTCACCGGGATTCGTCTCCCGAAACTCGTCGAGGCGTCGCAGAAAGCCTTCACGGCGTTCGGCCGAGACGTCGGTCGAGTTCGGCCCGCTGATATAGCCGATGCGCCGATGACCAAGGGCCAGTAGATGGTCGGCGGCGAGATAGCCGCCCTCCCGGTTGTCGACCGCGACAAGCGCGTGCCCGCTCAAGGGCCGGTCGATCGTGACCGTCCGCGTGCCCGAAATCAGGCCGTCAACGAGGCTGTTGCTGACGGGGACGAGGATCAGGCCGGCCGGCAGGCGCCCGAGCAGTGTCTCAATCTGCTGCTTCTCCGCTTCCGGGTCGTCATGGGTGTTGGCCAGCAGAACCGAATAGCCCTCAGCAGACGCGAGCATCTCGACGTGTTTGGCAAGTTCGGCGAAGAAGGGGTTGGTGATATCAGGGACGACGAGGCCGATGATGTCGGTCTTGTTGAGCCGGAGACTCCGCCCGAGGATGTTGGGCCGGTAGCCGATCGCCTCGATTGTCGCTTCCACCTTGGCTCGAATGTCCTCGCTGACAGTCTTGTTCTTGGCGAGCACGCGCGAAACGGTGCCGACGGAGACGCCGGCACGCTGGGCAACATCCTTTATCGTCGGGTTCAAACGATCGCTCCCGGTGTCGTGCGTTGGATCGGCTGCAGATAGAAAATTATGCAGCGGATCAAAGTCTTACAGCATTACTCGCGTCCTGGCCGACGGGCAGCTGATTTCCTCTTAAATCAGAGAATGCCGCGAACCGGTAGCGGCTTCCAGCACAAAATTCACAATGATGAAACGTTTCATATTGACAGTCACGATGTGTTTCGTTCTTCTAGCGACCGAAGCACCTCACGCTTGCCCGCGTGATGAAACGTTTCATCGATGGTTGGAGGACCATCTTTTCACCGGAGGAAGAACCCATGAAATTTTCACGATTCGCATCCATCGTCGCGCTCACCGTTGCCACTGCGCTGCCGACGATCGCCGTGGCCGCCGACAAGCCCGTTGTCGGCCTCGTCATGAAGTCGCTTGCCAACGACTTCTTCAAGAACATGCTCGAAGGCGCCGAAGCACATGCGAAGAAGCGCGGCGACTATGAGCTCAAAGCGATCGGCATGCAGAACGAGACCGATTTCGAAAGCCAGCTGAACGGCGTCGAGAACTTCATCACCCAGGGTGTCGATGCGATCGTCATTGCGCCTGCCGACTCCCGCGCCATGGTTGCGCCACTGAAGAAGGCAATGGACGCCGGCATTGTCGTCGTCAATTTCGACGTCTCGCTCGACGAGCAGGCGAAGAAGGATGCGGGCATCGATCTCGCCTTTGTCGGGCCCGACAATCGCGGCGGCGCCAAGATGGTCGGCGATGCGCTTGCCAAGGATCTCGGCGCCGGCGCAAAGGTCGTGATCCTCGAAGGCAACCCCGGCGCCGACAATGCGGCGCAGCGCAAGCTCGGTTTTGAAGACGCGATTGCCGCCGGCAAGCTCGATCTTCTCGACTCCAGAACGGCGCACTGGGAAACCGAGGAGGCGAACGCCGTCTTCTCCACCATGCTGACCGCCCATCCCGATATCCAGGGCGTTCTCGCCGCCAACGATTCCATGGCGATCGGTGTGGTCAAGGCGCTTGATGCGGCCGGCCGTAACGACATCAAGGTCGTCGGCTTCGACAACGTGCCGGCGGTTGCTCCCATGCTGAAGGACGGCAAGTTGCTGGCTACGGTTGACCAGTTCGGTTCGCAGATGGCCGCGAACGCGATCGATAAGGCGCTCGAAGTCGTTGCCGGCGGCCCCAAGCTCGAAGGCTGGGTCAAGACCGATATCGAGCTCGTGACCAAGGACAACGTGAAATAGCCCAACACCGCTTCGAACCGCGCCGGGCGATGCCCGGTGCGGCTACTGTATGTTCCTTAAATCTGATCCGATTTAAGGAACAACATGCAGCATTTCAAAGTGCTACAGCGACCTTGCCCGTCCAATGAGACGCGCGGCGCTGTAGGCAGAGGCAGCAGTCCACAGGGTAGCGAACGGCTTCCGGCTCGCACTGCTACGTTTCAAAGGGCTAGATCATGATCAACGCGGAAACCGTGCGCGCGCAGGCGGCCGGCGTTTCAACGCCGCCCGTTCTGGAGTTGCATGATGTCAAAAAGTCCTTCGGCGGCACCAGGGCGCTGAACGGCGTCAGCCTGTCCATTCAGCCGGGCGAAGTGCATGGACTCATCGGCGAGAACGGCGCCGGCAAATCGACCCTGATCAAGGTTCTCTGCGGCATCGTTCGTCCGGACGAGGGCGCAATCAACCTTGCCGGCCGGCCTTATATGCCGACCACGCCGCGCGAGGCCAAGGTCAACGGCCTTCAGGTGGTGCACCAGGAGTTCAACCTGCTGCCCTATCTGTCGGTGGCGGAGAATATCTTCATCGAACATCTGCCGCGCAATGCGCTCGGCATCGTCAAGCGGCAGGAGATGCATGCCGGTGCACGGGCCGCGCTTGACGCCATCGGGCTCAGCGATATCGACGTGCACTGGCCGGTCGAGCGGCTTGGCATCGCTCATCGCCAGCTCGTCGAGGTGGCGCGCGCGCTGATGACGGAAAGCCGCATCCTCATCCTCGACGAGCCGACGGCAACGCTGACAGCGCGCGAGACCGAGCGGCTGTTCGCGATCATAAACGACCTTCGCAGCCGCGGCGTTTCGATCATCTTCGTGTCGCATCACCTCGACGAGGTCTTCCGTATCTGCGATCGGGTGACGGTGTTGCGCAATGGCGAGACGGTGTTTTCGCGGTCGATTGCCGCCACCAGCCAGGACGAGCTGGTGCGCGCCATGGTCGGCAGGAAGCTGCAACAGCAGATGGCAAGCGAGATTGTCTCGCTTGCCCGGCCGGAAGAAGCGCTGTCGCTCGTCAACTTCCGCCATCTGCAATCGCCCCATGCTCACGGCATCTCACTTCGGTTGCATAGGGGCGAAATCCTCGGGATCGCCGGCCTCGTCGGTTCGGGGCGCACCGAGCTGCTGCGTGCGATCGCGGCGGCGGAACTGCCACTCTCCGGCGAGCTTCGCCTCGAAGGTGCGCCCATTTCCTTCCGCTCGCCGCGCGAGGCGATCAATGCCGGCATCGGTTTCGTCACCGAGGACCGCAAGGAGGAGGGGTTGATCCTCAATATGCCGATTGCGGCCAATGTCACGCTCGCCTCCCTTGCGGACGTGTCGCGTGCGGGCATCCTCGACGCGAAGGCGGAGATCGCGGTGACGCAGAGGCTCGGCGCCGAGCTGAAGCTGAAATATGGCGGCCCTGGCAAGAATGCCGCGACGCTTTCGGGCGGCAACCAGCAAAAGGTGGTGCTCGCCAAATGGCTGGCGCGCAACCCGAAGGTGCTGCTGCTCGACGAGCCGACCCGGGGCGTCGACGTTGGCGCAAAGGCCGAGATCTATGCGCTGATCCGCCAGTTCGCCGAACGCGGTCTGGCGCTGCTGATCGTCTCGTCCGAGCTGCCGGAATTGATGACGCTGTCGGACCGCATTCTCGTGATGTCGCAGCACCGCGTCGTCGGCGAACTGTCGCGGCCGGAATTCTCCGAAGAACGGATTCTGCAATACGCCTACCAGGGCGAACAGCAACAGGGGAGGCACTGAGATGCAAGCACTCGAAAAGACCCAAGTGACCGAAACCGACGACACGCGCCGGCTGGCGGGCTGGTCGCCAAAAGTGCTTCTGCGCGACGCCGGCATCGGTCTGGCGCTGCTGCTGCTGATCGTCTTCTTCTCGGTCAGCACCGAGCACTTCCTGACGCCCAACAATATCTCCAACATCCTGACGCAGATCACCATCAACCTGATCCTCGCTGTCGGCATGACCTTCGTCATCCTGATCGGCGGCATCGATCTCTCCGTCGGCTCGATGCTCGCCTTCTGCGCCGTCGTCGGCGGCACGGTTCTGACGATCCCCGATCTCTCGGTGTTCCAGGCGGTGGCGCTCGCGACGCTTGCGGCCATCGGCACCGGTGTCGTCTGCGGTTTCCTCAATGGTTGGATCAGCGCCTTCTGGGGGCTGCCCTCGTTCATCGTCACGCTCGGCATGCTGAATATCGCGCGCGGCGCGGCGCTGCAGGTCACGGATGCGCGGACGATCTACTCCTTTCCGCCGAGCTTCAACGCCTTCGGCTCGCAGATGATCTTCGGCGTTCCCGTGGTCTTTCTGATCGCGCTCGTGCTTGTCGCGATCGCCTGGTTCGTGCTGTCGAAGACAGTGTTCGGCCGGCTGCTCTACGGCATCGGCAACAACGAGGAGGCCGTGCGTCTCGCCGGTCATTCGCTGATGTTCTACAAGGTGGCGGCCTTCACCATCGCCGGCGCCCTGGTGGGCATCGCCGCGATGGTCTACATGGCGCGCCTCAACATCGCGAGCCCGATCATCGGCATCGGCTTTGAGTTGAATGCGATCGCGGCCGTCATCATCGGCGGAACGAGCCTCAACGGCGGCCGCGGCACGGTGATCGGCACGTTGCTCGGCGCCTGCATCACCGGGGTCCTGGCCAACGGCCTGATCCTGTTCGGGCTCAGCGACTTCATGCGCCAGATGATCACCGGCGTTGTCATCATCCTCGCCGTCATCATCGACAAGTATCGCGAGCGGCTGACCGGCGTCTGAGACGCGGGCAAGGTGTCGGCGGCCTGCCGCCCGCTCCAACGACGACAAACGATCACGCGCGCGGTGGGCCGACGAGGCTCGCACGCGGCGCCGTCTCGCGCCCGGATCTCCGGGCGGAAACAAGCTGAAAACAAGCTGAGAAAAGGATACGCTGATGCTCAAGAACATCGACCCGGCGCTGAACGCGGACGTGCTGCACGCGCTGCGCTCGATGGGCCACGGAGACCGGATCGCGCTCGTCGATGCGAACTTTCCGGCCGACACGATTGCCCGCCACACCCGGCTCGGTTTGCCGCTGCACATTGCCAATGTCTCGGCGGCGCGCGCGGCGAGGGCCGTGCTTTCGGTCATGCCGCTCGATACCCCGCTGCAGCCCTCAGCAGCAAGGATGGCGGCTGAAATCAAGGCAGGCGAGTTGCCGGATGTCCAACGCGAGGTGCAGGCCGAAATCACGCGTGCAGACGGCGACGCACCGAAGATGTATGCGATCGAGCGCTTCGCCTTCTACGAGGAGGCAAAGCGGGCCTATTGCGTCATCGTGACCGGTGAAGCTCGCGCCTATGGCTGTTTCCTGTTCACCAAGGGCGTGCTGCCGCCCGCCAGCCATTGGGACGAAGCAATGTGACTGAAGCCGGCATCGCTGTTTCGTCGTCGCGCACCGCGATTGCACTCGGCCCGTGGCTCATGCAACCGGGAACTCCGCGGATATAGGCACCTTGACCCAGGCCGCTCCCGTCTGGCCGTGGTGGAAGCCGTTGGAAAATGGGATGCCCGGATAGACGGATTCGAGCCGTGCCAGGCTTTCACCGATGGTACGCCGGCCGGCAATCGCGTCGTCGTAGATTTCGGCGACGGCGACCATGTCGCAATCCTGTGGCGACAACCGGATCCGGGAGACGCCGGCGGCGGCCAGTTCGAGGAGTTCCTGCATCAGCGTCTGGCAGGTGTGCGACATGGTCTGCACACCATTGAGGGCCAGGAAAGGCTGGCGGTCGAGCGTCTCGACGGTCAGGCCATCCGTGTCTTGGCCACAGATGAACTGGCAATTATCCTTGATCAGGCCCTTGGAACGGGCATGGGCGCAGCGCGCCGAGATCGCCAAGGGTACGCGGCCGAAGGCGAAGACCTCGAAAGCGACGCCCGGATTGTCCTGAATGATGCCTCGCACCGATGCCATCGGCAGCTCCGGCGGCAAACAGATGCTCCTCGCCCCCCGCGATGCCAGCAGCCTTGCCGTGGCGCCGTTGTAGACGTTGACCAGCGGTCCGATCGAATGCGGCTTGCCGGCAAGCAGGTGCAGGGCGGATAGGTCGTTGGCCTCGATCGGATGGGCGCTGTCACGCACCAGTCCGCGCACAAGCTGGCTCTCTCGCTCCAGCGTCACGAGCGCCAGCGAGGCGAGGCTCACCTTTTTGCCGGCGCTTTCCAGCCGTTCGATGACATCGCCGAGTTGCGGTTCGATGAAATGTAGTCGCTTCGAGCAGACGGCCTCGCCGATCGTTACCTGGGCGATCGGCGCCTCGTCGGCAATGCGGAAGTAGAAGTCGCGCCACTTGGGGCCGTCCCAGAGATAATAGATCGGGCCGAGGCTCAAGGCCGGTTTGGATGGGCTGACGGACGTGGTCATGGGCCGGTTACCTCCAGCGCTTCTCATAGGCGCCTGTTGTCGTCTTTTGGCCTTCGCTCAGAGCTTTCAGCCGCGATACAAGCGCGGGCCGTTCGGCGGCGCCGGCGGTCAGCGCCCGCCGCATGACCGAGACGACCTCGGCAACATAAGCCTTGCCGCGCTGCCGCCCTTCGATCTTCAGTGCGCTGACGCCGGCGCTGCGCAGCGCATCGATATGGTCCATGACGTCAAGCGAGACCGGATCCTCGAAGGCGTAGCCGCGTTCCTCGGCAATGTCGAAGCGCCCCTTGCAGAGCGTCGGATAGCCCGCGGCCTCGCCGGCCGGGAAGCGGTTGATCGTGTAGTCGCCGAGCTCGGAGACGAGTTCGCGCCCGTCCTGGCGGTAGCGCACGTGGCTGGCGGGCGAACAGACGCCGTGCATGTTGGGCGACTTGCCTGTGGCGTAGGACGAGAGCGAACAGCGCCCCTCGGCCATCACGCAGAGCCCGCCAAAGGCGAAAACCTCGATCTCGCAATCGATCTGATTGGCAAGGCGGGCGATGTCGGCGATCGTCAGTGTGCGCGGCAACACGACGCGTTTTGCCGCGAAAGCCTCGACGAGGAACCGCACGGCATCGGCATTGGAGGCGGAGGCCTGCACCGAGACATGCAGCCGCTGCTGCGGATGGCGCTCGACCGTGTAGGCCATCAGGCCGAAGTCGGCGAGGATGACGGCATCGGCACCGAGTGCCACGGCGTCGTCAACTGCCTGGTGCCAAAGTGTCTCCTGGCCGGCGCGCATGAAGGTATTGATCGCAATGAAGGTCATCACCTTGCGCTGCTTGGCATAGGCAATGGCCGTTCGGAGTTCCTCTCGCGAAAAGTTCAATCCGGGAAAATTGCGGGCGTTTGTCTCATCGCGAAAGCCGCAATAGACGGCGTCGGCGCCGGCATCGACGGCTTCGCGGAAGGCGGCCGGCGTGCCGGCTGGGCAGATCAGTTCCATTGGGAAGTCTCCTCCTTGAGAACGCGGCCAAGTGCGCGTTCACGGATCTCCTCCCCGGCGCGGCGTACGAGTGGCGCGAGCGGCCCGCTCATGCGCGCGAGATCGTTTGGAAGATCTATTTCGCAATCGTCGAGGGCGTTGCGTAGCGCCAGCATCGCCTCCATGTCGCCGCTGACCGTGAGATCACGGGAGAAGAAGACGGCGTCGCCATCGATGCGCCCTTCGAGCAACGCCAGCAGCAGGACGAATTCGCCTTCCATGCGGGCGTCTGACGCGGGCGCGCGCTCCTTGCGATGGACGGAGATACGCCGCACCGACGGCTCGACCAGAAAGCCGATCGGCAGATCAGACGGCAGGAAGGCGTAGCGCTTGGCGGCATGGTCGGCGAGGCGATCGAAGAGGCCGGGATGGGCCGCGATCACGCGGGCAAAGACCCGTTGCACCACGCTTTCGATGGCGACGAGGGGAACGAAGCTCAGGGGTGCGGTGATCGCGAGCGGAAGGGTCATTTACTACCTGTGGGGCGGCCTGCGGAGCGACGGAATCGGAAGGTGATGCGCATGTTAGACGCCCGCCGCCCGCGGTTGTTTGCGCCACATCAAAGACAAGGGCCATTCGCCGCCACAAACAGGCTCCATGAACAGGACCTTTCGCCCATCTCAGGGCTTCGCAACGCTTCGGGATTTTGTCGATACGCTTGAGCGTGAAGGCGACCTGAAGCGCATCTCGCGACCCGTTTCGCTGGTGCACGAGGTGACCGAGATCCACCGCCGCGTGCTCGCGGCCGACGGGCCCGCGCTTCTTTTCGAGCAACCGGTCGATGCCTCTGGTGCCGTGCAGCCGATCCCGCTTCTTGCTAATCTTTTTGGGTCGGAACGCCGGATCGAACGTGGTTTCGGCCTGATGCCGGGAGGACTCGATACGCTGGCCGGCGCCTTGGCGGAACTGCGCGATCCACGAGCGCCGCAATCGCTGCGCGATGCCTGGGACAGGCTGCCGCTGCTGAGATCGGCGATGTATATGCGGCCGCGAAAAGTGGCGCGTGCGCTTTGCCAGGAAATCGTGTGGCGCGGTCGGGAAATCGACCTCGGCCGCCTGCCGGTTCAATGGTGCTGGCCCGGCGAGCCGGCGCCGCTCATCACCTGGCCGCTGGTGATCACGCGTGCGCCGGATGACCCGCTGGATGTCAATGTCGGCATCTACCGCATGCAGGTGCTAGGCCCTGATCGCGTGATCATGCGCTGGCTCGCCCACCGCGGCGGCGCTCGCCACCATCGCCTGTGGCAACGCTTGGGTCAGGACATGCCGATCGCGGTCGTCATCGGCGCTGACCCGGCGACGATCCTTGCCGCCGTCATGCCGCTGCCGGACGGATTGAGCGAACTGAATTTCTCGGGATTGCTCAGGAGGGGCAGGACGCCGCTCGTCACGGCGAAGACCGTGCCTCTTTTGGTGCCAGCCAATGCCGAGATCGTGCTGGAGGGCACCGTTTCGGCAGTCGAAACGGCGCAGGAGGGCCCCTATGGCGACCACACCGGCTATTACAATTCAATCGAGCCATTCCCGGTCATGCGCCTGTCGGCAATCACCATGCGCCGCAACCCGCTCTATCTCTCGACCTATACCGGCCGGCCACCGGACGAGCCTTCGCGGCTCGGTGAAGCGATGAACAGGCTGTTCGTACCGCTGGTCCGCAAACAGTTTCCGGAGATATCCGATCTCTGGCTGCCGCCCGAAGCCTGCTCCTACCGGGCGATGGTCGTTTCGATCGACAAGCGCTATCCGGGGCAGGCCAGGCGCGTGATGATGGGGCTTTGGTCGATGCTGCCGCAATTCAGCTACACCAAGCTGATCATCGCCGTCGACCCGGATATCGACGTGCGCAACTGGTCCGACGTGATGTGGGCGCTTGCGACACGGTTCGATGCCAGCCGCGACGTAACGGTGATCGAGGGCACTCCGATCGACTATCTCGACTTCGCCTCGCCGCGCTCGGGTCTCGGCGGTAAACTCGGGCTCGACGCCACCAACAAGATCGGTAGCGAAACCGATCGTGAATGGGGGCGTGTTCTGGATATGTCGCCGGGGATCGTCAGTCAGGTCGATGCGATCTGGGCGGATCTCGGGCTTGGAGGCCTGACGCGATGAACAGGATGAAGATCGTACTCGGCGTGACCGGCGCCTCCGGCGCTGCGATCGCCGTGCGTATCGCCGAGCGGCTCAGCGAAATCGAAGATGCCGAACTGCATCTCATCCTGTCGCCCGCGGCGCACCGCACGCTCGCGCACGAGGTCGGCGCGGAAGCGCTTCCGTCCTTGTTACGTAAGGCCGCGCGAACCTATGACCACGCAGACATCGGCGCGGCGATTGCTAGCGGGTCGTTTTCGACGGCAGGCATGATCGTCGCGCCATGCTCCATGCGCACGCTTGCGGCGATCGCCAGTGGCATGGCCGACAATCTCGTGGTTCGTGCGGCCGACGTGCATTTGAAGGAGCGGCGCAGGCTGATACTGATGGCGCGCGAGACGCCGCTGCATCTCGGCCATATGCGCAACATGTGCGCCATCACCGAAATGGGGGCGATCGTCATGCCGCCGGTGCCGGCCTTCTACCATCGCCCCGAAACCGTTGAAGCCATCGTCGACCATCTGGCGGCTCGCGCGATCGATCTCCTGGCGTTGCCGATCACGCCATTGGCAAAGGCCTGGCAAGGAGAAGACCAAGGCTAGTCGAAGGCGAATGCCTGGAGCAGGGGGTCGGCTCCGAAGAGGACATCGTGCCCGCCGAGCAGCAGCCAGACGGCAATCGCGACGGTCGCAAAGGCGGCGATGATCATGACGGGGTCGGCGCGCAAACGGGTTTTGCCCCGGATGATCGCTGCAAAGGGCCAGACCGATGTTCCCTTCGAGGCAGCTCGCCAGCCGGCACCGAGGCGCCGGCGGGCGCGCCTTTCGAGCATGAAGAAACCGCCGACGGAAAAGAGCGCGAAGCCGCCGAAGAGCACGAGCGAGCGCAGGTCGCCATTCGGTACGATATGGCCGGCGGCCCAGAGCAGGAAGCCCCACAGCACCGGATGGCGGGTGATCGTCAGGATGGCACCGGGCCGTTCGTTTCCCTGGTAGATCGAAATCGACAGCGCGTTCTCGCTGAAGAGGCCGGCCAGCACGAGAAAGATCCCCAGCGGCGCCAGAACGAAGGTCACCCAGGCCTGCCAGGCGGTCGGTTCCCAGAGTGGGATGAAATCGAGCTGCAGCGCCGCGTGAAAGACGAAGCCGAGGGCGAGCACGGAGAGCAGCGAATAGACCGCGAAATAGGTCGAGCGGCCGAGCCGGTCGATCAGGCCCTGGCGAAGCGCCGGCCAGGCCGGCACGAGATGGAGCAGGAGGAAGACGGCGAAGGCGAGGAGAAAATAGGTCATGTCGATCGACTCACGCGTGGCGCCATAGAAGCAGGCGCTCCGTTGCTACATGGCGGCGAACGGTTTCGAAAAACCCCCGTAACATATAGCCGATCGCGTCCCAATTGACCGATGCCCTGTTGTCGAGAACTGCTCTCAGCACGCGCACCAGTTCGATGGCGGCCCGATCGTCCTGGTCATGCTCGGCGCGCAGCCGCGCGATCAAGGCGTCGCGATCTTCGCCAGCCCGCTGGTCTTCGACTGCGGGAAACAGGATCATTTCCTCCAGCGCATGGACCCGCCTGAGCTTTTCCGGCAGTTCCGTCATGATCATGCGGCAACTCGCGGCGTCGATACGATGCGGGATCGAATCGGCGAGCGATTCGAGCCGGTCGCATAGGTCGAGAAGTCCGCGGTAAGCCTGTCCCAGCTCCTGTTGTCCCGAAAATCGCTGCTGCATAGAACCTGCTCCATTAGGTATTGATGCCTCAACTACACCCACTGAAGGCGGCCATCTTTGACATTTCTCAAAGTCTGCGGCGCGACCCTTCGCCGCTCGGGACTACAGCGCTCCGCGCCCTGCAAGACGCGCAAAGGTCGCCGTAGAGTTTTGAAATTGCTGCATGTCCCGGCCTCCATTGATCGGCTGCGATCAATGGACCCCCGCGGTCGGTCGTGAGCGCATGACGATTGCCGGATTTATCGCATCACGAACGCGGGTCCATGCGCTCGAGCCATGCGGTGAGCCTCGATCGCTCGCGGACCAAACCATCCTGATTGAAGTGGTGGACACAAAAATGCGCCCACGAATTTTCGTAGGCCATCTCCATATCCCCGGTGACCGAGGTCGTACCCAGCCCGATTTCTGCGTAGGTAAATTCGAAACTGCCGCTCGGACGCGCCATCGCAATGTGGAACGGCTGGCCGGTAAACTCGTTGATCTTCGGCCTGCCGCGGCTCACCATGACGCCGGGTATCTCTACCCTGGCGGTTCTGAGCTCCAAGTCCGCCTCAAGCTGAATCGACAGGAACAATGTCTTGCAAAATTCGGAGCATGTGGACGCGAATACGGAGAAGAGATTGCTCAAGGGTTCGCCGGCGTCGCCGGAGATGATCGCTTCAAGCGCGATCCGTTGAGCTTGGTTTGCGCGCTCGTCGATAACGATCTGGCGCCGGCCATTTCCGTCCTTGATTTCTCCGGGCCACTTGTAGATTGCCGCCCAGTTCAGGCCCGCGATCGGCGTATCACCGTAGTAGCCCTCTACCAGGTTGCCGACGAAGGCCGACTGACAGTAGCCGTGTGTGCTCGGCAGGTTGAACTGGCAGCCGCAATTCATAGCGCAATTGCAGTTGTCGTAGGTCTCGCTTTTGAATAGCCATTGGTCGATCATCCCTCCAATCCTCCCCTTGAACGGTCGCATTTGTAAGAGGGTATTTCTTCCGCTCAGCGCCTCGAAGCGGTGATCGTCCTCTCGAGGAGGCAAGCCCTGACCGACTTTGTCTGCGGCGCGAATGGTAGTATCGCCCCGCGCCTGCTTCGCTCACGGGACCCGCTCCTGTTTGGATGCGGAAGAAGCGAATTTTAGCAGTGTCGAAAGGTCGCTTCAATCGGCACCGCCCGCCACGAAGGGAGGTTGCTCCACCGGTCTCCGACATCCGTTGGCGTGGGCGACGCTGCCGCTCAGCGGTCGAGAAAGAGAACGATGGCGATCGCGACGGAGGAGAGGATCGCCGACAGCGTCGCGCCGCGCTGCAGCACGCCCATGCGATAGAGCACGAGGGCGAAGACGATGATGATGGGGGTGGCGACGGAAAGGCCGATCTGTGCGTCTGTCATCGGAGGGCTCCTTTGTCACCGCCAATAGCCCCGCACCCTGCCGCCTTCTTTGCTCAATCGCAAAGACAGGGTGTGCGCCCGCGCCTAGCTCAAGCCTCGAGTTTTTGAGGCGGGATGAAAAACGTGTGCTGTTTTCCGGCCGCTTCCCGCTCCAACCCATTGAGACCTGACGGAGGCGCTGACATGGATGCCCGCAGTTATCCGATTGCCGCAGCGGCGGAAGAGGACACCACGGACACCCTGCTGCTCTGGGTGCTCGTCTGGAGCGAACTTGCTGCCTTCGGCATCCTGCTCGTCGGCTTTCTGGTTGTCGGCCTCATCCAGCCGGACGCATTTGCGGTCGCTCGTTCGCATCTCGATCCGCTGCTTGCCGGTATCAACACGCTCGTTCTCCTGACCAGCGGCTGGCAGGCGGCCCTGGCGACAAGGCCTCGGGCCTCGCTCGGGCAGCGTCGGCGGGCGCTGGTGAATGCCGCGCTCTTCGGCTTTGCCTTCGTCGCGATCAAGCTCTTCGAATACAGCGCGGAAGCCGGTGTCGCCGGAGATCCCGCATTCGGCTCCTTCTTCGAACTCTATTTCCTCGTTACCGGCTTTCACCTGCTGCACGTGGTCTTCGGCGCCCTCGTGCTGCTCATCGTCGCCTGGCGGCCGGCTCCCGGCAATGTCGCGCTCATCACTACGCTCTGGCACGTGATCGATCTCGTCTGGATCGTGATGTTTCCGCTCGTCTATCTCGTGTAAGTTCCATGACCGACCGCAATCCAAAACAATTGTTCAACACCTGGCTCGTGCTCGCCGCGATCGTGATCTCGAGCATGGCGCTGATGGCGGTTGCCGGGCCGACGGTGATCGTCATCGCCGTCCTGCTCGGGCTCGCCATCGTCAAGAGCCGGGTCGTCGCGCTCGATTTCATGGGGCTCAGCCATGCGCCGTCTGCTCTCCGTCTCGGTCTTCTGATCTGGCCCGCAGCACTGGTCCTGCTCGCTGCGGCGAAGCTGGTGCTGAGCGCCGTTCTCCTCACCTGAGGTCACCCGCCGACTTGTTTGCCGAAACGCAAAGAAGCCGCTGCCGATTTCCCTAGACATGGGGTCGCCCCGATTGTTGCCGACGCCACACGGGGAGGGGATCAGATCAGCCGGCCGCGCGCTTTGCGGCCATCTGAAATCGAAAGGACCACGTGATGGCAGAACGCCTCACCAAAACCGGGGCCCGTAACGTCTTTTACGGCGGGTCCTTCTTTTTCTTCGCAATCTTCGTCGGGCTGACTGCCCACAGCCACTACTACATGCGGACGACCTCGACGGACGAAACGACGCTGACCGACTCGGTCGCGCGCGGCAAACACGTCTGGGAAAAGAACTCCTGTATCAACTGCCACACATTGCTGGGCGAGGGCGCCTATTTCGCACCCGAGCTGGGCAATGTCTGGAAGCGCTTCGGCGGCGAGGCCGATCCGGACGGCGCCCGCGAAACGCTGAAGGCGTGGATGGCCGCCCAGCCGACCGGCATCGAAGGGCGGCGGCAGATGCCGCAGTTCAACCTCAGCGAACAGGAACTCAACGACCTCGCCGACTTCCTGGAATGGACGAGCCGCATCAAGACCCAGAGTTGGCCGCCGAACGAGGCCGGCTAAATAGAGCAATTGGAGTGTGACGCCATGAAATACCAAACCCAGAAGGTCGCGATGCTCTATTTCTATGGAGCGCTCGGCCTCTTCCTCGCCCAGGTGCTGTTCGGCGTGCTTGCCGGCACCATCTACGTCCTGCCCAACACGCTCTCCGAGCTCCTGCCCTTCAACATCGTGCGCATGGTCCATACCAACGCACTGATCGTCTGGCTGCTCATGGGCTTCATGGGTGCTACCTATTACCTGCTGCCCGAAGAAGCGGAAACCGAACTCTACAGCACGAAGATCGCCATCGCGCAGTTCTGGATCTTCCTGATCGCCGCGGCCGTCGCCGTCGTCGGCTATCTCATGCATATCCACGAGGGTCGCGAATTCCTCGAACAGCCCTTCGCGATCAAGGTCGGCATCGTCATCGTCGCGCTGATGTTCCTCTACAACATCACGCTGACGGTGCTGAAAGGCCGCAAGACCACGGTTACCAACATCCTGATCTTCGGGCTTTGGGGTGTCGCGATCTTCTTCCTCTTCGCCTTCTACAACCCGATCAACCTCGCGCTCGATAAGATGTACTGGTGGTACGTCGTCCACCTCTGGGTCGAAGGCGTCTGGGAACTGATCATGGCATCGGTGCTCGCCTTCCTGATGATCAAGCTCAACGGAATCGACCGCGAAGTCGTCGAAAAGTGGCTCTATGTCATCGTCGGCCTGGCGCTCTTCTCCGGCATTCTCGGCACGGGCCACCATTACTACTGGATCGGTGCGCCGGGTTACTGGCAGTGGATCGGTTCGTTGTTCTCGACGCTGGAAGTCGCACCCTTCTTCACCATGGTGATCTTCACCTTCGTGATGACCTGGAAGGCCGGCCGCAAGCATCCGAACCGTGCCGCCCTCCTCTGGTCGATCGGCTGCTCGGTCATGGCCTTCTTCGGTGCCGGCGTCTGGGGTTTCCTGCACACGCTGTCTTCGGTCAACTACTACACCCACGGTACCCAGGTGACCGCGGCCCACGGACACCTCGCCTTCTTCGGCGCCTATGTGATGCTGAACCTCGCAGTCATGGCCTATGCCATCCCGGAGATCCGCGGCCGCGCCCCCTATAACCAGTGGCTGTCGATCACAAGCTTCTGGATCATGTGCACCGCCATGTCGGTCATGACCTTCGCGCTCACCTTCGCCGGCGTTCTCCAGGCGCACCTGCAGCGCGTGCTCGGCGAAAGCTACATGGACGTTCAGGATCAGCTTGCGCTGTTCTACTGGATCCGCCTCGGCTCCGGTGCCGTCGTCCTGATCTCGGCGCTGATGTTCATCTGGGCGGTTCTCGTGCCCGGCCGGGAGCGCAGCGAGAAACTCAGCGGCGTCGTCCAGCCCGCCGAATGACCCATCAGCCGGCGCGGTTCCCCGCGCCGGCACCCCCCAAGAATTTTCAGCATGGAGACCTGCCATGAGCCCTGTCCAAACCGCCATCAGTCGCGCGGCGCTCGATATCCCCGCCTATAGTCCCGCCGGCAATGAATGCACGCTGTTCGAAAGCGCCTGGGTGCGGCAGTTGCCGCTGCTCCTCAAGGGACCGACCGGTTGCGGCAAGACTCGCTTCGTCAGCCACATGGCAGCGAAGCTCGGCCTGCCGCTTTCGACCGTGTCCTGCCATGACGATCTTGCCGCCGCTGACCTCACTGGTCGCTATCTGCTGAAGGGTGGCGACACCGTCTGGGTCGACGGCCCCCTGACCCGCGCCGTGCGCGACGGCGGCGTTTGCTATCTCGACGAGATCGTCGAGGCTCGCAAGGATGTCGCCGTCGTCCTGCATCCGCTGACCGACGATCGCCGCATGTTGCCGCTCGAACGCACCGGCGAACTGCTCGAAGCCCCCTCGAGCTTCATGCTGATCGTCTCCTACAATCCCGGCTACCAGAACCTGCTGAAGAGCCTTAAGCCCAGCACCAGGCAGCGCTTCGTGGCGATCGAATTCGATTTCCTGCCGAAGAACCAGGAGATCGCGGTCGTTTCCCAGGAAAGTGGATTGCTGGAAAGCCAGGTGGCGCCGCTCGTCAATCTCGCGCATCGGCTGCGCGCCCTCAAGGGGCATGACCTGGAAGAAGGCGTGTCGACCCGGCTGCTCGTCTACTGCGCCTCGCTGATCGATGCCGGCATGCCGGTCAAGGACGCGGTGCGGGCCGCGATGATCGAGCCGCTCACCGATGAGCCGGATGTGCGCGCAGCACTTCTCGAAGTAGCCGGCTCCCTGATCGCCTGAGGTGAGCCATGCTTGATTTCCTCGAGCTCGAAGAAACCGTCGGGCGGGCATGGCACCGTTTCGTCGGCAACACCAGAACGTGGCGGCGCTATCCGGAAGAAGCGATGAAGCTCACCGACATGATGCCGGTGCTCGGCGTGTCCTTTCGCGGACATGGCGGCGAGGCGGCGGTGCAGATTGTGCCGGCCCGTGGTCGAACCTCTACCCATCGATTGCGGTGGCGGCAGCGCATGGGGCTCGGCGAAGAGAAGCTCGTGCAGCCGGCGCGCGACCACGCGTCGCTGATGCTGCCTGGCGAGATCGATATCTTTCCGACGAAGGACCTCAACCGGGATCTCTATCACTGGCTGGTTGCCTTCATGGCAACGATGCCGGTCGACCCCGTCAGTGAAACCGATCCGCTCCGCCGCGACCTGGCGCTCGTGTCGCGCGCCCAGGAGACTGTCGAGGAGGTGTTCCAGCGGTTTCCGGGACTTCGGCGGCGCTATCGGCGCCTGGCGGAAGCGACGCTTGCCGAGCGGCAGCGGGGCGCGTTGCCGGCGACCGAACAACATCTCGAAAACCATATCCTGCGCCTCCTGCGCAAGGCTGCGGGTCAGGCGGATGCGACGCTGCCGGTGATTTTCCCGCATCGCGCGCCGCCCGGCTATTTGCCGATGCTGCCGATGCCGCTCTGGCCGGACACGCTGGGTCGGGCGGAAACCACGACCACGCGCGACGAGGATGTCGCCGCGACGCCGGGTACTCAGGCCGCGGTTACCGAAGTCGAACGCCATGTCGCCGTTCGCGAAAACCCGGAAAACCGCAAGGGCGAGCGTAGCCCCTTCATTCTTAACCGCTTCGAGAAGATCCTGGCCATGGCCGAGATGGTCAATGTCGACCGCCCCGGCGATGACAGCGACGACCACGACAGCAAGGCTGCCCAGGAACTCGACGACATGACGCTCGGCGAGCGCAAGGGGCGGCCCTCGGCGCGCTTCCGCTTCGATCTCGACCTGCCGCCGGAAGCGGTCGATCCGACGCCGCTGATGGCCGAGCTCACCTATCCCGAATGGAACTACCGGACAGGCCAATATCTCAAAGACCATTGCCGCGTGCTGGCGATGGCGGCCTCCGGCCACGAAGAGCGCCCTGAACTCACGGATGAAAGCAAGAGCCTGATACGCCGCGTGCGACGCCAGTTCGAAGTGCTGCGTCCGCGGCATGAGATGCTGCGCGCCCAGCTGGACGGCGCCGATCTCGATCTCGACGCGGTCGTGCGTGCCTGCACCGAACTCGCCGCCGGCGGCCAGGGTAGCGATCGCATCCACTTGATGAGTCGGCCGCAGATGCACGATCTGGCGGTGACGATCCTCGTCGACGTGTCGCTGTCGACTGACTCCTGGTCCGACAACCGGCGGGTGCTCGACGTGGAGAAAGACGCCCTGCTCATCCTGGCGCACGGGCTTTCCGCTTGCGGTGACAACCACTCGATCCTGACCTTCACGTCGCGACGGCGCGACTGGGTGCGGGTCGAAACGGTCAAAGCCTTCAACGAGGCGATGGGACCGCTGGTCGAGGCGCGCATTGCCGCGCTGAAGCCCGGCTATTACACCCGCATCGGTGCGGCCATCCGCCATGCCTCGGCCGAGCTGCGGCGGCAACCGAACCGCAAGAAGCTTCTCCTGGTACTGACCGACGGCAAGCCCAACGACATCGACCATTATGAGGGACGCTTCGCGCTTGAAGACAGCCGCCGCGCGGTCACGGAGGCGCGTCGGAGCGGCATCAACACCTTCGCCGTCACGGTCGACCGCGAGGCGAAGTCCTATGTGCCCGCCATGTTCGGCCAGAACGGCTACGCCGTGGTCGGCAACATCTCCCGCCTGCCGGCGGCATTGCCGGGGATCTATCGCAATCTGGTGGGGTGAGGCGGACCCGGTCAGGAAACAAAAGGCCCGGCAACCGCCCCAGCCACTAACGTAAATGGCTTCTACTCGCCGGACATGGTCGAGAAGTGCCTGGTGATCTTCCGCACCTACTTCAACTTCATCGCCAAGGGCAAGGACCGCAACACCCCAGCCATGTGTCTGGGCTTGGCCAAGGGCGCGATCCGCTTCGAAGACGTCCTGTACTTCGAATAATCGCCCAGCTCGAGAAATTGCGGGATCGGCACTGCCTAACCAGTCTAAAGGCAAATTCCGCCATACTCGGCTTTCAGGTTAGACACTGAACCACCGTCAGCCTCCCAGAAAATCCGCCAACTCAGCCTGCAAGGTAACCCCGCCTTTTCAAACACGGCTCGTCGACCTGCAGAATCGACCGTGAAGCCTTCCTTTTCCAGGGACGTCACAAGCTCTGTTTCAGTGGTTGCCCCCGAGAACTTGACGGTAACTCTTCTTTGAAACTCCCTCTCACCGTCGGAAAATCTACTAGGTAGCCCCCTTGCGATCTCTGGTAGCAATGGAAGAGGTGGGAACAAAATCAGGTATCCACCTCCAACTACGATGATCGACGATATGACACCAATCAGAAGGATTATTCGAAGCATCGGCATCGCTCGCAATCGTGCTCTCCCCCTCGCGAGCAACGACGATAAACACTGAGCGTAGTTTTTCAACAGTATCGGCCGTCAGCGGTCATGGCTAAGAAATGTGGAACCGTACAATTTTAGCGATTCCACATTTACGTTAGTGGCTGGGGAAACCGTCGGGCCCTTGCTACTTGCACATGACTGTGTGACGAGAGAGGCGTACCCTCTCCGTCATCCTCGCCATTGTGGCGGTGATGTGCGACCCGACGGCCGTCGGGTCGAAAGACTCTTCAGCCCAAGGACTTGGGCTGACTGGACTCCTGTGACAAGCACAGGAGTGAGGGAGGTCTTGGATGGCGCCAGGGCTCTTTGGGCCTATCCGATTATGCCTTCACGCCGCCTTGCTGTGCACTCGCTGAGACTCATCGATATAGGCATCGAAGGCCGCCGCCACCGCGCGGATGACGAAGCGGTGCTCGGGCCTGACCGTGATGACGCCATCAGCGATATCGATCACACCGTCCTGTTGCAGTTCAGTCAATTTGCCGTTGCCTTCGATGAGCGACTGCCAGTCCCGGCCGTGCGTCGCGGCGATTGCGGAAATATCCGCGCTGAAATCGCACATCAACCGTTCAATGATCACGGCACGCAGCCTGTCCTCGTCGGTCAGCCGGTAACCCTTCGTGGTCGCGAGCCGGCCCGAGGCGATGCGGCTTGCGTAAACACCCGGCGGTACCTCGTTCTGGACATAACCGTCGCGCGAGCGGCCGATTGCCGAGGCGCCGAAACCGATCAGCGTCTCGCAATTGTCGGTCGTATAGCCCTGGAAGTTGCGGCGAAGCCGTCCGGCTGCCTGGGCGGTGACGAGATCGTCATCAGGCAAGGCAAAATGATCGAGGCCGATCTGCCGGTAGCCGGCCTTGACGAGCGCCTCACTGATCGCCATCGCCTGTTCGGCGCGGGCGCTACTGTCCGGCAGTGCCTTCTCGTCGATCATGCGCTGGTGTTTCTTAAAGCTTGGCACATGGGCGTAGCCGAAGACGGCGAACCGTTCCGGATACATCGCCACGGCCGCTTCGACCGTCTCGATGCAGGAGCGAATTGTCTGATGCGGCAGGCCGTAGATCAGGTCGAAATTGATCCCGCCAATGCCCGCCCCACGCAGATGATCGACGGCCTCGGCCGTCTGCTTCTCGCTCTGAATGCGATTGATCGCCTTCTGCACGACGGGATCGAAGCTCTGCACGCCGAGGCTTGCGCGCCGCACGCCACCTTCGCCGAGCGCCTCGGCCATGGCGAGCGTCAGCCGGCGCGGATCGATCTCGACGGCGACGTTGGTCGACGGAGTGAGAGCGAAGCGTTCGCGCATCAACGTCATCAGCGCCAGGAATTCGTGCGGCTCGATGATCGTCGGCGTACCGCCGCCGAAGTGCACTTCCGCCACCGGCAAGGGGCGTCCGACGGTATCGGCGACCATGCGGATCTCGTCTCGGAGCACGTCGAGATAATCGAGGATCGGATCGTCCTTCTTGGTGATCGTCGTGTGGCAGCCGCAATACCAGCACATCGATCGACAGAAAGGGATGTGCAGATAGAGCGACACGTCCTGCCCGCCGGGGATCGCTTTCAGCCAGTCGCCATAGGTCTGCTCGTCGACAGATGCGGCAAAGCGTGGCGCGGTCGGGTAACTCGTGTAGCGCGGCAGGCGCATTTCACCGTATTTCAGGAGCGCGGAAGCTAACATTTCGTCCTCATCTGGGTGGCGATGGATGCATCTTTCTAGGCTGCGCGGCCCGGCAACTCTTTGCGAAAAGTCAAGGACGGGGGTGGTCTCGGGCAAACCGGGATTTGTTTGCGCTTCGACAAAATGTCGCGGTCCGGCCGTCGTTAGGTTGCGGAAATCCGGGGCGTGCGCGCCGGCGTTTCCCGGATCATCAAGCAACGACGGCGACTAGAGCGGATGACCATGAGCATTGCAGAGACCGACAAGCCCTTCATCGACGTGCGGACGATCCCGCCGGTGGAGCGCCATCCCAAAATCTTCGGCATGTTGAACGCGCTTGCCGAGGGCGGCGCCTTCATCATCATCAACGATCATGATCCGCGTCCGCTGCACTACCAGTTGGAGACGCGTTATCCGGGCGAGTTCACCTGGGAATATCTCGAGCAAGGACCTGATGTCTGGCGTGTCGAAATCGGCCGGCAACAATCCTCCGGCTGCGATTGCTGCTGCGGCGGGCACTGAGCCCCTCGGTGCGCCTCGAGAGCGGGATGAAGAAAAGTCTGTGCGGACTTCCGCGCACATCCCGCTCTAACTTACGAGAATCGATCACGTTTATTGGTTTTTGATCGGCTCGGCCAAAACCCATCGTGATCTAGGGGATGAACCGCCATGTTCGCAGCCACGCTGTCCCGCTGGACCATGTCCTATTTCGCGGCCGCGCTGATCTTTCTCGTCCTTGGCGAGATCATGATGGTTCTCGGCTACGGCCACCCGGTCTCGGCCCTTGAGGCGCCGGAAACGCTGGCGCTCGTCCATATCGTCGTCCTGGGCTGGTTGAGCCTGCTGATGACCGGTGCGTTGCTACAATTCGTGCCGGTTCTCGTCGGCCGGCCGTTGTCCTTTCCGAGCGTTGCCCTGCCGGCACTCCTGTTGCTCATTGTCGGCATCGCCAGCCTGACGCTCGGCTTCGTCAGCCTTTCGGGCACGATCGATCTTCCGGTGACGCTGCTTCCTCTCGGAGGCGCCTTCTCGATCGTCGGGTTCTCAGTGCCTGGCTTCGCCTTCGCGGCGACACTCTGGCATGCGCGCCCGCTGCCGCTTCCCGCCCGCTTTGTCGCGGTCGGTCTCGCTGCGCTCCTCGCCACGATGCTGCTCGGCGGCGTCTATGCCGGCGTGCTCTCGGGATTGATCGATGCGGAAGGCGCGATCGACCTGACGATCGACGGGCTTTCGCTTCATGCCTCCCTGGGCCTTTGTGGCTGGTTGAGCTTCACCACCATGGGCGTCAGCTACCGGCTTTTGACCATGTTCATGCTTTCGCCGGACAAGGAACGCGCAAGCAGCCGGCTCGTCTTCGTGCTCGGTACGCTTTGTCTCGGCCTTCTGGCCGCAGCGGTCCCTGTCGTTCTCGTGGGCGCATTCGGCCGTGTGCCGCTTCTCATCCTTGCCGTCGCTTCCGGCGCTGCAGTCGTGGCGATCTATGTCGGCGATATCCTGCGCATCTATCGGGAGCGCCGGCGTAAGGCGATCGAGCTCAACAGTCGCGCCAGCATCGGTGCCTTCGCATCCCTGATCGCCGCGACCGTGCTGTTCGTCGCCCTGTTGGCGGCCGGCCGGCTCGACACCGGTTCGGGCGCCGTCATCTATCTCGTCACCTTCGGCTGGCTGACCGGCATGGGTCTCGCCCAGCTTTACAAGATCGTACCGTTCATGACCTGGCTCGAATGCTATGGGCCGGCACTTGGGCGTATGCCGACGCCGCGGGTCCAGGAACTCGTCGTCGAGGCCGCGGCACTTCGCTGGTTTCGGCTCTATTATCTGACGGTTGCGGTCGGGACGCTGGCCCTGCTGATCGGTAGCGCGATCCTGTTTCGCTTTGCGAGCTTCGGCCAATTGATTGCCATCAATGCTCTCATCATGGAGTTCGTGCGAACACGCCGACTGATCAATGTTCCGGCCGAACTTCGATTGCCTGATGGACTTGTTCGACCGGGCCTGTTTCTGCCATCCATTCCTCACGGAGGTTCCCATGAGCCAAGATCCCTTTGAACTCGACGTTCGACCGCTGTTGCGCGGCGGCAGCGATCCGTTTCAGGCCATCATGAATGCTGTCGACAGCCTGGCGCCAGGCCAGGCGCTGAAGCTGATTGCCACCTTCAGGCCCGTTCCGCTCTTCAGCGTCATGGCCGGTCGCGGTTTCACGCATCAGGATCGCCCGCTCGACAATGGCGACTGGGAGGTTTTGTTCACGCCCGAAGGAGAGGTCGACGAGATCCGGCTTTCGGCCGGCGAAACGGATCTCGATACCTGGCCGGATCCGAGCCGCCAGCTCGACCTGACCGATCTCGATCCGCCCGAGCCGATGGTGCGCATTCTGGCGACGGCCGAGAAAATGACGGAGGGCGAAGTGCTCTTCGCCTTGCTCGCGCGCGAACCGCTGTTCCTCTATCCGGAGCTCGCCAAGCGCGGGCACAAATGGGCCGGCAATTTCGACGCGACCGGCGAGACCTACCGGATCCTCATTCGCATCGGCGGAGGGCGTACCCATGTCGGCGCCTGAAACCCTAGATCTCGAAGCGAAGATTCGCGATGCGCTGCGCATCATCATCGATCCCGAAATGGGCAAGAATGTCGTCGATCTCGGCCTGATCTATGACATCGACGTTCAGGAAGGCGGGATCGCCCGCGTCACCATGACGACGACGATCAAGGGCTGCCCGGCGACGGCCTTCCTCAAGGAGGCGGTTCAGAACTGCGTCTGGTATGTGCCGGGTGTCGAGTACGCCGAAGTGCGCCTGACCTACGAGCCTCCATGGACGCCTGAGATGATGGCTGACGGCGCGGTCGAATTCACGAAGGGCAGCATCTTCTGAAAGTGGTCTTGCAAAAAAAAGCGCCGCTGATCCGGCGCCTTTTGCTTTGGGTTCGAAACGCGCCGTCAGGATGAGGCGCGCGGCGAGCGGCGTTCGCGCACCAGCATCGGCCCGTATTCGAGCGTGAACAGAGCGAAAGCGGCGATCCACAACGCACCCGAAAGCGCGACCAGGTGTTGGTAGTGCGCGGGCAGCACCTCCGCCAGCGGCCGGATCAGCGCTGCGGTCATGATCGCGACATAGGAGGCGTTGGTGAGCGCCGAGCCGACCAGCTGCCTGCCGGTGTGGCCGCGGCTGGCGCGGGTCATGACGGCGAGCATCATCGACGCGACGACGCCGACGGTCAGCACATGCATGACCGGGTATTCGCTCAGGAGTTCGATCGCACCGGCTGATATCGCGAGGAAGCCGAGCGGCACGAAGGCATAGGCCGCGTGCAGCACGAAGAGCAGCTTTTCTGGCCAGGTCGCCAGTCCGCGCCAGCGGAACAGCCGCACCGTATGGAAGGCGCAGGCGACGAGCGCGATCGCCCCGGTGACGATGTGAACAGGTGCGAAGGTCCAGGCGGCAAGCGCCGCGATGCCGATCAGGATCGCCGCCGTGTCGAAGCGGTTATAGGGCACCGGGAAATCGGTGCGCCCGACCTTGTTCAGCCAGTTGCGCGTGAAGCTCGGCACGATGCGCCCGCCGACGATCATGATCAGCATAGTGTAGGCGCCGATCGCCAGCCGCGCTGCGGCATCGACGTCGAGGTCGCTGAGAACCGAAAGATGGAACCAGATGTTGGCGGTGGACAGGAGCACCAGCCCGCCGATGACCTTCAGGTCCTTCCACTTCCGGCCGACGATCACCTCGCGCGCGCAGATCAGCAGGAGGACCGGCAGGAACAGCGCTTCGATACCTGCGGCGACGGGCAGACCGATGACACCGCTCGAAAGCAGCGCGGCCCGACCGACGATCCAGAGCCCGAAGAGGGCGGCGAGCGGGCGCCCGGAAACCGGAAGCCTGCCGGTCCAGTTCGGGATCGCCGTCAGCAGGAAGCCGCCGAGCACGGCGGAGGAGAAACCGAACAGCATTTCGTGAGCGTGCCAATGCGCGGCGCCGTAGTTGCCGGCAAGGTCGACCCCGAGAATCAATGCGGAGATCCAGAGTGCCATGGCGCCGATCGCCCAAAGGGTGGCGCCCAGAAAGAACGGCCGGAAACCGTAGGAGAAGAGTACCGGGCCGGTGGTCGAGAGCCCGCGCGGAATGCCGCCGCTCGGTTTCGGTCTTATGAGTCTGTCCAACATGATCATCGTCCTTGTCGTGCGTGCTTGCGGATGAGGCTTGATCTATCAATGGCTTCGGAGCCGCTCTTTGCGAAAACGCAAGTATTGTTACCCGGCTCCGCCATGTGCGTTCATGCGGCGGCAAAGAAAAGCGATCTCCGCGAAAGGATTTGTTCCAAGACAAAGACGCGATTCGTCTCCGGTTCTACTTTTCTTGTGACTGCTGGGGGACCGGTGGTCGAGACCGGAGGTGAGGCTGCCCAAGTCGGCGTCGCCCACCCTAACTCGTTGAATACAGGCGCGTTTCGCAGAAGGCCAATTCCGGCCGCTGGAGTGCGTCGAAGGAGAGCAAGATGACTGAACAACTTCAGATGACCCGCCGGACTATGCTTGCCGGTGCTGCCCTGGCGGGCGCGGTTGCGCCGCTTCTCCATACCGCGCAGGCTAAGGCGGCCGGTGCCGCCACGGCAGCGGGTGCTGCCCCCGTCGACATCTCGACCCTGCCGCGCGTGAAGGTCGATCTCGTCAAGCCGCCTTTCGTGCATGCCCACGAGCAGGTCGCCAAGACCGGACCCCGCGTCGTCGAATTCACCATGACGATCGAGGAAAAGAAGCTGGTGATCGACCGTGAGGGCACCGAGATCCACGCGATGACCTTCAATGGCTCGGTGCCGGGCCCGCTGATGGTCGTGCATGAAAACGACTATGTCGAACTGCGGCTGATCAACCCGGCGACCAACACGTTGCTGCACAACATCGACTTCCACGCCGCGACCGGCGCTCTGGGCGGTGGCGCGCTGACCCAGGTCAACCCGGGCGAGGAGACGACGCTTCGCTTCAAGGCCACCAAGCCCGGCGTCTTCGTCTACCATTGCGCGCCTGAAGGCATGGTGCCCTGGCACGTCACATCGGGCATGAACGGCGCCATCATGGTGCTACCGCGTGAAGGCCTGAAGGACGAGAAGGGCCAGCCGCTGACCTATGACAAGGTCTACTATGTCGGCGAACAGGACTTCTACGTGCCGAAGGACGAGGCGGGGAACTACAAGAAATACGAGACCCCCGGCGAAGCCTATGAAGATGCGGTGAAGGCGATGCGCACGCTGACCCCGACCCACATCGTCTTCAACGGCGCGGTCGGCGCGCTGACCGGCGACAATGCCCTGACCGCGGCCGTGGGCGAGCGCGTGCTCGTCGTCCATTCGCAGGCCAACCGCGATACGCGGCCGCACTTGATCGGCGGACATGGTGACTATGTCTGGGCAACCGGCAAGTTCCGCAATCCGCCGGACCTCGACCAGGAAACCTGGCTCATTCCGGGCGGAACCGCGGGCGCTGCCTTCTACACCTTCCGCCAGCCGGGTGTGTACGCCTATGTCAACCACAACCTGATCGAAGCGTTCGAACTGGGTGCTGCTGGCCACTTCAAGGTCACCGGCGAATGGAACGACGACCTCATGACTTCGGTCGTCAAGCCGGCGTCGATGTAGCCTGAAGCAAGGTAACCGTGGGGCCGCGGTCTCAGCGACCCCACACGCCAAGGGCACGCGCCTGCCAGCGCGTGCCGTTTCCCCGGAGACCTCCCATGCCCAGCAAAAAGAAATCTGCGGTTTCGCTCCTGTCGCTCGCAGCGCCGGCCGTTCTTCTGGTCGCCATCGGCGGCGGGCTTTCGGCGAAGGTGGGGCTGTTCGACGATCTCAAGGACGGCGTCGACCTGTCGGTCAAGGCACCGGTGACCGTGACGATCGCGCCGCGTGAAATGAGCTATCGGGCAGAGGGACACTTCCTGAAGAACGGTTTTGCCGTCGATGCGCCCATCGTCGTCGCAGCGCTTAAGGAGCCGCTCGAGATCATGAAATACCAGGTGACGCGTCAGGACTATGAACGCTGCGTTGCCGACGGCGCCTGCCAGCAGCCGGAAGGCGGGCATGGCGCGGGCCTGCCGGGTGTGCCGATGACCGGGGTCAACTATACCGATGCGACTGAATATGCGGCGTGGTTGACGAAGAAGACCGGTGTGGTCTGGCGCCTTCCGACCGACCAGCAGTGGGCCTTTGCCGCCGGTTCCAAGTTTCCAGACGATGCGCTCGGGATCGACGGCACCAAGGACAATCCGGCGCTGCGCTGGCTGGCGGACTACGAGCGCGAAGCGAGCCGGCAGCGCGCAGAGAACCCGATGCCGCAGCCATCGGGCGCTTTCGGCGAAAACGAGTATGGGGTTGCAGACCTGGACGGCAATGTCTGGGAATGGACCGAGACCTGCCACCGCCGCGTCACCATCGGCGAAGACGGCGAGGTGCTGAAGGAGTCTCCTGCCTGTGGCATCTTCGTCGTCAACGGCAAGCACCGGGCGTCGATGAGCTTCTTTATCCGTGACCCGAAAAGCGGCGGCTGCGCCGTCGGCGTACCGCCGGATAATCTCGGCTTTCGGCTGGTGCGCGACGGTCGCTGGTATTCGGCCTTGCTCTATGCCTTCGAACGCCGGCTCCAGGGCGCTGGGTGACACGGCGCGGCCGGTAGAGCCGCCAAGTCCTCGCGCCTCAGCCGGCATGGATCCAATACATGCTTTTGCCCCTGGATCGCCGCCGGTCCAGGGGCAAGAACATGTGGTATTCGAGGTGCTGCCGCGACCTTTGTGCGTCTGACCGGTCGTGCGGCGCTCTGGTCCTTTTGCAGGGTCCTGGGCTGTGCTACATCAGGGCAACTCAAACGGCAGGATATAGGGCCAAAGTGGCTGCACTTGATCGCACACTCGTCAAATCGCTCCCTCTGTTCCAGAAGATGAGCGATCCGGAACTGGATTCGCTGCTGACGCGCGCCACGGTGCGGCGCGTTCCGCAGAACGAAGCGGTGTTCGAACAAGGTGCGACAGCCGATTTCTTCTTCCTGCTGCTGCACGGTCGGCTGAAGGTGACCCAGGTCACCAAGGATGGGCAGCAGATCATCGTCCGGGTCGTCAATCCCGGCGATCTTTTCGGCTTTGCCCGTGCGCTCCAGCGCAGCGACTACCCGGGAACCGCGACGGCAGCAATCGAGAGCCTCGTTCTCGCCTGGCCGACGGAGCTCTGGAACGTTTTCGTCGAGAAGAACCCCCACCTTGCCGTCAACGCCATGCATACGATCGGCCAGCGTCTCGACGAGGCGCATACCCGCATCCGCGAAATGTCGACGGAAGAGGTCGAGCGCCGCGTCGCCCACACGGTGCTGCGGCTGGCCGAGCAGGCCGGCAAGCCCGATGGTGGCGGTATCCGCATCGATTTCCCGATCTCGCGCCAGGATATCGCCGAGATGACGGGAACGACGCTGCATACGGTCTCGCGCATCCTCAGCGCCTGGGAAGGCCAGGGCCTCGTCCAGGGCGGCCGGCAGAAGCTGACGCTCAAGGACATTCCAGGCCTGCGGCGTCTCGCCGAACGCGTCGGCGGCTAGATCTCGGATGCCCCTACGGACTGACGGAACAACTACGGTTTTGCGGCGCGAATGGCGTAGCGGTGCTGTGACTGCCGCGCCAGACCTTTGAAGACATTCCAGTTCCTCGCCTGGGTGCGATGGATCTCGCCAAGATCGGTATCGACCTCGATATCGACAAATCCGGCCCTCTGCAGAAGAACGACGACGGCCTCGGCGCGCGCACCTTCAGAGAAGTGAACGCGCGAGAGGATGCTGCGATGCGTCGCCATCATCTGTGATGAGCCGCTCGGCGTTTCCGACTTGAACACGCCGAGTTGTTGTCCCCAGGCACTGAGCTTCGAGAACAACCGCTCGAGCCCGCTGGTATTCACAAAGTCGCCATCGACGATCAGCAGGGTTCCGCCCGGTTTGAGAACGCGAAGCCACTCCGTGAAGGCTGCGGCCGGATCGACGAGCGTCCAGACGAGATGCCGGTTTACGACGACATCGTAGTGGTCATCGGGTTCCATGGTGTTTTCGGCGTCACCCAGACCAAAACGGATGGAACGACCCCGCTTGCGGGCCTTTTCACGGGCGCGTTCGAGCATCGGCTCGGCCCAGTCCAGGCCCTGCACCTTGAAGCCGAGATCATCGAGCAGGTGCGAAATGACGCCGGTGCCGCTTGCAAGATCCAACGCGCTGCGGCCGGACCCCGGTCCGAGATGGCGTAGAAACAGCCTGTGCCAGGCCGCGCGCTCGTCCTCCGAGAAGACCTCATGTCCTGGCGACAGATCGAAGGTCGCGGCGCGTTCCGACCAGTAGGCCTTGATTTCATCCCGCAGGTTGTAGTTCTGCCGATCCGTTACATCGCTCATATCGATACCGCTCGCCCTTGTTTGGAGGCGTTCTAAAAGATAAATGTTGACTAATAAAGTCATGAAACATTAGATCGCGTCGATTTTCCCAGCGGAGCAGAAAACAATGCAGTTTTTCAACAGGGTGGCCGCGGCCGCCACGGGCTTTTGCGTGCTTTTTTCAACGGCAGCCTTCGCTGATGTCGTGACGTTGAGAGATGTCACCGGTCGCGACGTCGAGGTCAATGTACCGGTCGAGCACGTCATCCTCGGTGAAGGGCGCCAGATCTATTTCCTCGGCGCCCTCGACCGCGATGAGCCGCTCAAGCGCGTCGTCGGCTGGCGCGACGACCTGGCGAAGGCGGATCCTGAAAGCTACGCCGCCTATCTCGCGAAATACCCTGACATCGCCAAGCTGCCGACCTTCGGCGGCATGAAGGACGGGACCTTCGACATCGAGCAGGCGGTGGCGCTGAAGCCCGATGTCGTCCTGATGAATGTCGATGCCAAGACGGCGACGGAAGAGGCCGGCTACATCGAAAAGCTCGCCAAGGTCGGCATCCCGCTCGTCTATGTCGACTTCCGCGAAAAGCCCATGGAAAACACCGAGCCGAGCATGCGTGTGATGGGCAAGCTTCTCGGCAAGGAGGAAAAGGCCGAAGAGTTCATCACGTTCCGCGCCGAGAACATCGCCAAGGTGACCGACGTGCTGGCGAAGGCCAATCCGAAGAAGCCGCTCGTCTTCGTCGAGCGCGCCGGCGGTTACTCCGAGGATTGCTGCATGTCCTTCGGCAACGAGAATTTCGGCAAGATGGTCGAATTCGCCGGCGGCGTGAACATGGCGAAGAACATCATTCCCGGCACATTCGGCACGGTCAATCCGGAGCAGATCATCGCCGCAAATCCGGAGCAGATCATCATCACCGGCGGCAACTGGCAGGGTTATGTGCCGGGGGGGGCCTGGGTCGGCGTCGGCTACGGTGCCGATGAAAAGGAAGCCGTCCGCAAGCTCGAAAACCTCACCAAGCGCCCGGCCTTTACCGGCGTGCAGGCGGTCAAGGACGGCCAGGTCCATGCCATCTGGCACCAGTTCTACAACAACCCCTACCAGTTCGTCGCGATCCAGCAGATCGCCAAGTGGCTGCATCCCGACCTCTTTGCCGATCTCGACCCGGAGGCGACGTTCAGGGAGTTGCACGAGCGTTTCCTGCCGCTTCCTTACAAGGGTGGCTACTTCGTTTCGCTGACGACCAGCAAGTAACTGCATCGGCGGCTAGCGGAACGGGAGGCCGCCGGCGCCGCGATCGAAAGGTATGAGAATGTCGATCTTCAGGAAAATCGCGTCCGCGATGATTGCGGCGGTCGTGTTGGCGGCTCTGCCGGCCGGCGCTGCGGAAATCGTCGACGTCACCGGCCGTCGGGTCGAAATGGCGCTGCCCGCCAAACGGATACTGCTTGGCGAGGCGCGACAGATTCACATCGCCGCGGCGCTGAAGGGGGTGCAGGTCTTCGATACGATCGTTGGTTGGCGCGACGATCTCATCAAGAAGGATCCGGATTCCTACGCCGCCTATGTCGAGCGGTTCCCCGAGATCGAGAAGCTGCCGCGCTTCGGCTATATCCCGACGGGGGATTTCAGCCTCGAAGCGGCTATTGCGCTCAAGCCTGACGTGTTGACGCTGAACCTCGAAGCGCGAGATGCAGTCGAGGAATCTGGCTTCATCGAAAAGGCCGCGGCTGCCGGCATTGCCGTCGTCTATGTTGATTTCCGCGTCGATCCGGCGGCCAACAGCGAGAAATCCGTCGAAATCCTCGGCCAGCTCTTTGGCGCCGAAGCAAGGGCGCGCGAATTCATCGAATACCGCAACGCCCAGATCGCGCTGGTGACCGACCGGCTGGCCAAGGCCGGGGCGGTTGCGCGTCCGAAAGTGTTCATCGAACGCTCGCCCGGCATCACCGGCGAATTCGCCTGCTGCCGAACCTTCGGTCCGGCCAATTTCGGCGAGATGGTGGAAAAGGCCGGCGGCCACAATATCGGTTCGGACGTCATCAAGGGCACCTTCGGGGACCTCAATCCCGAGCAACTCATCGTCAGCGATCCGGACCATGTCATCATCACCGGCAGCAACTGGTCGGCCGAATCCGATCTCAACCAGTTCGTCAGCGTCGGCCGCGGTGCCGATGCAGCAGCGGCTGAGACGCGGCTGCGCGGCCTGATGCAGCGCCCGGGCTTTCCCGGCTTGAAGGCGGTGAAGGAGGGCAACGTGCATGCGGTCTGGCACCAGTTCTATGGTGCGCCCTACGAGTTCGTGCCGATCCAGCAATTCGCCAAGTGGTTCCACCCGGAACTTTTCGCCGACATCGATCCGGATCGGACCTTCCGCGAGTTTCATGAGAAGTTCCTGCCGGTGATCTATCGCCCGGGTTACTTCATCTCGCTTGCGACAGGGGGTGAATGATGGTTGCCATGACCGACCATATTTCCGGCATTGAGGGACGAGGGCGCTACCGCGCCCTCGTTCTGCGCCGTCTGGTGCTGATCTTCTGTCTCATCGGCGCGCTCTTTGCATCGGTCGCAGTCGACATGGCCCTCGGACCTGCAAACTATCCGCTCGCCGACGTGCTGACGGCGCTGTTTCGGCCTGACACGGTGAGCGACCAGCTTCGCGTGGTCATCTGGGACATCCGCATGCCGATCGCGCTGATGGCGGTGACGGTGGGCGCCTCGCTGTCGGTCGCGGGCGCGCAGATGCAGACGATCCTCGCCAATCCGCTCGCAAGTCCGTTCACGCTCGGCATTTCCGCCGCTGCCGGGTTTGGCGCGGCCCTCGGCCTCGTTGCCGGCGTCGCGGTCTTTCCGGTCGCGGTTCAATACATGGTGCCGATCAACGCCTTCCTGATGGCGATGCTGGCAGCACTCTTCATCCATTTCGCCTCCACCATGCGCGGCGTCACGGTGGAAACGATCGTGCTGCTCGGCATCGCGCTCGTCTTCACCTTCAATGCCGCGTTGTCGCTGCTCGAATATCTCGCCTCCGAACAGGCGCTGGCCGCTGTCGTGTTCTGGACGATGGGCAGCCTCACCAAGGCAACCTGGCCGAAGGTCTGGATCACCGGTGCCGTGCTGCTTTTCGCTCTGCCGCTCTTCGCACGGCACGCCTGGGCGCTGACGGCGCTTCGGCTCGGCGACGACAAGGCGGCGAGTTTCGGCATCAATGTTCGCCGGCTAAGGCTCGAAGCGATGATGACGGTGAGCCTGCTTGCGGCGATTCCGGTTTCCTTCGTCGGCACGATCGGCTTCGTCGGCCTCGTCGCGCCGCACATCGCCCGGATGCTGGTCGGAGAAGATCAGCGCTTCTTCCTTCCCGCCTCGGTTTTGTGCGGGGCACTCTTGCTCTCGGTCACCTCCGTCGTCAGCAAGATGCTGATCCCGGGTGCCGTGCTGCCGATCGGCGTCATCACCGCACTCGTCGGGGTGCCCTTCTTCTTCGTGCTGATTTTCACCAATAGGAGGCGCGCATGGTAAGCCTGACGCTGGAAAAAGTCGGCGCGACCTATGGCCGGCGAACCGTGCTGTCCGACGTCAATACCGGCGTGCTCAGAGGCGGCGGCCTGACGGCGGTGATCGGTCCGAATGCGGCCGGCAAGTCGACGCTGTTCAAGCGCATAGCAAGCCTGACGTCCGGGCCCGGAACCGTCCATCTGTCCGACACCGCCAAGGGGACCGAGGGCATCTGCTACATGCCGCAGGATACCGGCGCCAATGCCGTGCTCACAGTCTATGAATCGGTGCTCTTGTCGGCCAAGCAGGGCTCCGGCTGGAAGGTGAAGGACAGCGAGCTCTCGGAGATCGATCGGGTGCTTTCAGAACTGCGGATCGCCGATCTCGCTTTTCGCGGCCTCGGCGAGCTCTCCGGCGGCCAGCGCCAGCTCGTCTCCATTGCCCAGGCCCTGGTGCGTAAGCCCGAAGTGCTGTTGATGGACGAGCCGACCTCGGCGCTCGATCTCTTCCGCCAGATCGAGGTGCTCGGCTTCATGAAACGCCTGTCGGCGCAATCGGGAATGGCGGTGCTGATCGCGCTGCACGATCTGAACCATGCGCTGCGCTATTGCGACGACACGATCGTCATCGGCGGCGGTTCGGTGCTCGCGAGCGGTCCGACCCATGAGGTCATCACCGCGGACATGCTGCGCTCCGTCTACCGCGTCGAGGCGCGTGTCGAGGCTTGCTCGATGGGGCGTCCTGTCGTCATCGTCGACGAGTCGCTGTAGGCGCTGTTCCGGCATGAGGCACTTCGCCGCCGCGGCGGCGAAGTGCGGATTTTCGTAATCAGGTCGGCCTGTGCCCCTTCAAGCCGTAGAAGGCGATATAGGCATAGCAGGCGACGGGCATCAGGAAGGCGAGATGGATGCCGAGCGTGTCGGCAAGTCCGCCCTGGATCAGCGGCAGGAGCGCGCCGCCGACGATCGCCAGGCACAGGATGCCCGAGCCCTGGCTCGTGTATTTCCCGAGACCGTAGAGCGCCAGGCTGAAGATCGCCGGGAACATGATCGAGTTGAAGAACCCGATCGCCAGGACCGACCACATGGCAACGCGGCCGCCGGCAAAGACGGTGAGGAGCAGCAACATGATCGCTGCGACCGCGTTGAAGGCGAGCGCCTTGCCGTCGTCGACGAAGCGCATCGCAACCGCGCCGATGAACCGGCCGATCATCGCTCCGCCCCAGAAATACATCACATAGTGGGCGGCGTCGGCTTCGGAGAGGCCGGCAATGTCGGGCTGATTCAGGAAGTTGACGAGGAAGCTGCCGATGCTGACTTCCGCGCCGACATAGACGAAGATGCCGATCGCACCGAGAACCAGGTGCCGATAGTGCCAGGCCGACTTGGCGTCGGTGATCGGCTCGATCTCGTCATGCACTTCGACGGTCGGCAGCTTCAGGGCGGCGAAAAGCGCCGCAAGCAGCAGGAAGGCGGCGGCAAGGAGCAGATAGGGCAGCTTGACCGCGCTCGCTTCCGCGAGCCTTAGAGCATCAAGTTGCTCTGGCGTCGGATCGGCAGTCGCGACGACCGCAGCCGACAGGATCAGCGTCGCGCCGAACATCGGGGCGAGCGTGGTGCCGAGGGAGTTGAAGGCCTGGGTCAGCGTCAGGCGGCTTGCGGCCGTGTCCGGCGGACCAAGCACGGTCACATAGGGGTTGGCCGAGACCTGCAGCAGCGTGATGCCGCTCGCCAGCACGAAGAGAGCGCCGAGGAACAGCGCATAGATGCGATAACTTGCCGCCGGTACGAAGAGCGCGCAGCCGACCGCGGCGATGACGAGACCGAGCACGATCCCCCATTTGTAGCTGATGCGCTTGACCAGCGCGCCGGCAGGAAGCGAGACGATGAAATAGGCGCCAAAAAAGCAGAACTGGATCAGCATCGACTGCGTGTAGTTGAGCGAGAAGACGTTCTTCAGATGCGGGATCAGAATGTCGTTCAGGCACGTGATGAAGCCCCACATGAAGAACAGTGAGGTGAGTGCGAAGAGGGCAAATCGATAGCCCGTGGCGTCCGATGACGCGGATGAGACCGCGCGCGCGGGCTCAGAGCCCTTGGTGATGATACCTGCCAATGGTTTAACCTCATGATGTCGTTGACGCCGGAGCTTGGGCCTTGGGAGGGCGTCCAATTGGACGCGCCGGCGACAGCCGGTGATCTTTGTTTGGGAGCACGAAGATGCCCGGGCTGCGCGGCGCTTATACCGCGCGAGCGGGGTTTTGACAGTGCGAAAGGCAGGATTTCCCCGATCGCCGGGCAGGTGGAACTGCCGCGGGCACTGACTGCAGGTCAGAGGGTAGCAAGCTCGCGATTGGAAAGGGTGCCGCCGTTGGCCCGCTTGATGTCGAGCTTCTGTTCAAGCGCCGCCACGATATCCTCACTGAAATCGATCGAGGTAAGCTCGGCGATCTCGGGCAGGGCCCCGGGGGTAAAGACATTCACCTCGACGAGCTTGTCGCCGACCACGTCGAGCCCGACAAGGAACATGCCGTCGCGCACCAGCTTGGGACGCATCTGTTCGGCGACGGCGAGCATTTCGGGCGTTATCACCGCGGCGATCGGCCTGCCGTTGACATGCATGTTGGACCGCAGCTCGCCGTCCGCCGGGACGCGCCGAACCGCGGCATAGGTATCGCCGCGTTTGAGCGGCCGGCCGTTCATCAGGAACAGCCTGACGTCTCCTTCGGTCGCTGCCGGCAGATATTCCTGCGCGATCACATAGCCCATCTCGGAGACCGCCTCGAAGATCTGATTGAGGTTCGTCTCGTGGCTGGAACTGACCTTGAAGACGTTCTTGCCGCCGGAGCCTTGCAACGGCTTGAGGATGACGCCCCCGGGGTGCTCGTCGACAAAAGCCTTTATCTCCTCGATGTGCTTTGAGATCAGTGTGGTCGGCCGAACGATTTCGGGGAAGCCCTGAAGATAGAGCTTGTTCTGCGCTCGTGCCAGGCCGTCGGGGTCGTTGACGACAATTGTCCCGCGTTCGGCTGCAAGCCGTCCGAAGATCACGCCGGAGTGGGCGGCCCAGGAGCGAGGGCCGGTGTCTTCCGACGGATCGCTTCTGAGAAACAGAACCTGGATTTCGGCAATGTCCAGGATATCGTGCTGTGTGGCGCCGCTTCGCAATGCGGCGATGAAGGCCTCGGCCTTGGGCGGCTTCGCCGAACCGAGTTTCAGGGCGTGGATCGTCAGCCGGCCATCGGGCCTCAGGGTGAAATCGCCGGGCGTGATGTAGGCAATCTCGTGGCCGCGGGCGAGCGCTGCAAGCGCCAGCGACGTCGTCGCGTAAAACGTCTCTTCACCCTCGATCGAGTTGACGAAAAAGGCGATGCGCATCCGGTTTCCTAGTGGTCCGACTCCGACATATGCTGCGATCTCAGTGCGTTCATCGGAACGCACGGCGCTCTAGTCTGCGACCATGTCGAGCGGGGTCATTCCCCTCTCGGCTCTTTGAAGCCGGTCGCGCGCTTTGACGTCATCGAGAAAAATAGGGCGAATGGCCGCGGCACCAAGGAGGCCGCGCAAATTGAGTTCCTGGATTGCACCGAAATGCGACGCGGCGATCTTGCCCATCCAGAAGGGTTCGAGACTGCCGCCGTCGGCGAGGTGGTCGAGAAGCTGCAGCAGGCCGCGCATGTAGATCGCGTCCTTGACCAGTCCGCCGCCGCGATAGATGCGAAGCGTAATGTTGAAGGCCTCGGCGGTCCCGAAACCGTGGTCATCGACGAGCATCCGGTAGGTTTCCGGAAACTCGGCGCCGTCGAGCAGGGCAGCGCAGCCGACAACTCTCGCCGCAAGCACCCGCAGCCGATCTGCGGTCATGCCGGCGCTCAAGTATTCGGCGAAAACGGCGAGCCCTTCCTGCATGCCCTCGTAACCTGCAAGGCCCGAGCGCAGAATCCTGAGACCCTGTGCCGAGCCGTTGAAGTAGGTCAGCAGGTGCACGCCCACCTCATGATTGAGCAGCGCCTCGACGCGGTCGGCGTCGAGTGCCGAGCTTCGGGCGATCAGCAATTGGCCACGCGAAACGAGCAGGCCGGCGGGCAGATCGTCGCGAATTTCGACGGACGCGGTGAAATCGGGCGATTGGCGCCGATAGGCTGATATCATCGCCTGCCCACGCTCCCTTATGTAGTCGCAGCCGCGCTTGTTGTCGGATGTCGGCGACGTGTTGCCATCGGTGGCGGTTTCCGCAAGGACGTCGGAAGCGGCGTCGAGAAGCTCGTCTTCGACCGGGCCGTAGAGGGCGCGACCGAGTTCAACGAATTTGCGGGTCTCGCGGGCGGAAATCATCGAGAGTTGGAGATCGACTTCCTGCTGCTTTTCGCGATAGAGGGCGTAGAGCAGCGGATCTTCGAGATGCTCGAAATTGAGGGTGAAGAGTTTGCGCTTGGCCGTTTCGATCTGCAGCGTCAGCGGGCGATAGTAGAGGCGGGGACTTCGCGAAAAGCCGCTCGACGCGAACTCAGCCCAGGCGGCCTCGGCGTTGATCGGCGTTACCGCGAGCAGGAAATCGAAGCTGGAGGCGATGTCGTCCATGCCGCGATCGGCGCGCACGACCGCATCGACGAAGGCCTTCCGGCCAAGGGCACGGTGCGTCGGTATCCGGAAGTCGTCAGACCTGGCGCGGGCGAAGGCTGTGATGGCCCGAAGGCCGGCATCGAAGACGCTTGCGACCAGCCGCTCGCGCAATTGCGGATAGATGCGGCGGGTGCCGGGCTCGCAATAGATCGGCGCGAAGCGTACGGTGAGATGAGGATAGTCGATCGCCAGGGATTTCCGCCGCGCGGTCGCATCCGGGTTTCGCTCGACGAGCGTCACATGTGGCGTTCGGAACTTTCCTTCGATCGTTGCAGCTGTCTCGATCAGTGCTTTCGCGGCAACCTGCTCGGCGCCGGTCGTCCCGGCGACAACCTCGATCAGGAACGGCGGCAGGAAAGGCGCGTCCTTGGCGGGCGGATCGTCGCTTTCGAGTTCCGCAAATTCGAGAACGATGAACATGCCCAGTCGTTCTTCGATCACGCGGCCGACCCGTTCGATGACGGCGGCGGCGATATCGACGCTCGGCGCCAGCAGATAGGCGGCATTCGCCTGGGCGATGTCGCGCGCGACCGGCTGCTGGTGCTCGGCGGTGATATGAACGCAGAGGAAGGGAAGCAGGCGGTCGATGTGCAGCCGTCCACCCTCGCCGAAGTCCCGTCGCACGGCACGGCCACTCTTCAGTCGGACAATGGCTTCATCAAGCCACTCCGATCCAGGACCGGCGAGCATGGGTGTCCGGTCCGTCATCGCTGCCTCGCGAGCGCCTCGGTCAGGACCGGAGCGAGCGATCCGACCAGTGTGCGCAGCGACCGCAGCGCTTCGAGATCCGGCTTGCCAGTCCACTCGTCCATGAAGGTTTTCTTGAACTCGATCGCGATCGCGCAACCGGTATCGGGAAAGTGCTCGTGGATGAAGCGCGTCTGTTCCCCGCGCCCCTGGAAGGCGATGTTCTCGCGCACATCCACCGGCCGGCCCGCGACCGTGGTGGCGCTGACGGTTGATATCAGCGTGTCGATGACGCCGGCCCATTTGACCCGGTCCATGGACGAGGTTCCGATATTGACCTCGGGTGTTTCGGCGATATCGGCCGGTTCGGCCTCCGGCCCCTGGCGTCGATGGTTGTAACTGTGCACGTCAAGAACGATGAATCGCTGATGGCGGCGCTCGATTGCCGTCAGCATCGACCGCAGCATGGCATAGTATTCGTCATGGAGGGCAAGGGAGGCCTCGATCAGCTCCGCCGACGGCGGCTCCCGCCAGACGGAAAGGCCCCAAGCCTGAGCCGGCTGGAGATAGACCGCGCCGGGACGGGCACGGTTGATGTCGACCTCAAAGCGGGATCGATGGACGACAATGCGGTTGGCGAGATCCCGGATGATAAACTCGGTGAATGGGTCCTCTTCGCGCAGCCTTTGCTCGTCCGTCAGGGCCACCAGCGCCCGGGCGTCGCTGCGCATGGCATGCCCATTGTGGATCGCGGTGCCGACGATCGGTCCATCGCCGCGATGGACAGTCCACCAGGCGTTCTCAGTGGCTGAACGGAACTGTTCCGTCGGCGCGCGTTGCATGATCGCTCCCGTGACCCTCGTTATGGGCGCTTCGGGAATGCAACTCCCGGGCATGCCCGAGAGTTCCGGAACGAGGCAAAAATGTTGGGCTCACGCTGCGAGCTCGCCCAGGATCCATTGACGGAAGGCGCTGATCTTCGACGAATTGCGCCGCGTTTCCGGGTAGACCAGCCAGTAGGCCTGGTCGTCGTTACAGAGGAGATCGAAGGGCTGGACGAGGCGCCCATCGGCTAATTCCGCGGCAAAGAAGGCGGGCGTCAGGATTGCGACGCCCTGGCCGGCCGTCGCGGCGTTGCCCTCATAGACCTGTGCGCCCATGCTTGCGCCCGGACGGCTCGAGAGGCCCTCGGCCGGCACATTTGCGGCCATGAACCACTTGGCCCACCAGGGGTCGCCCGGATCGAGCAGCGGCAGACGCAGGAGATCGGCCGGCTCTTTCACCCCGCCGATGCTTGCGGCGAGGCTCGGGCTGAGCATGGGGGTGAAATCGGCGTTGATGAGCCGGTGTGCCGCAAGCCCCGGCCAGTCGCCGCCGCCTGAGCGAATACCGATATCGACCTCTTCGCGGCTGAAGTCGACCAGGTGGGGCTCGGTTTGAAGGCGGACGGCAAGCGAGGGGTGGGCGATCTGGAAGGAGCCAAGGCGCCGTGCCAGCCAGTTGGAGGCGAAGGTGGCGATCGTGCTGATCACCAGCGTTCCCTGGGCACCGCCGCGCGCCGTCACGTAGGCTTCGCTGAGCTGCTCGAAGGCTTGCGTCACGGCGGGTGCGAGCCGTTGCCCCACTTCGGTCAGGGCGATCTGGCGCGGCCGGCGCAAAAACAGAGGCGCGCCGACACGATCCTCGAGAACCTTGATCTGATAGCTCACCGCCGCCTGGGTCATGCCGAGCTCGGTTGCGGCCTTGGTGAAGCTTCCATGCCGGGCAACCGCCTCGAAGACGCGTATCGCCGTCAATGGCGGGAGCGGAAGTGTCTTATGCATCAAATGGCCTTATGTATGGTGAGCGAAATTCGATTGGAAGGTGATGTGGTTCATAACCATTTTCAAGGTCCGTCCATTAGACGGATTGATGAAGAGGATGATGGCTATGACAACCATTCAAGTACGTAGTTTTTCGTCGACAAACGATTTTTCCGCGGGCTCCTGGCTGGCGTTTCTGTTCGCCCGGAAGCGCCCGGTGCTTGATGTCGTCGACGTCAGGGACCTGTCGGATCATCTGAAGCGGGACATGGGCTTCCTCGATGGCAACCGCCCCGACGCGAAGGACCTGCCCACCGCTTGACGTCTCCCGACCTGGGCGAGCCTCCCATCGCCCAGGTCCCACCCATGCCGCAGGGTGCGACAGCGTTGCCGGCAAACCCATCCATCTCCCCGCCGCTTGCGCCTGCGGCATGAACCAAAGGCGGTGCAGTTTTTTCACGTCTCGCCCGCTCTTTGGGTCAGATTTCCTTTAATCTACCATTTGTGTGGATAATCTCGGAGAAGCTCGGTCAGGAATTGGGCCGGGCAGAAACGCTCTCCGGTCGGCGCGAGTTGCGGCGACTGCTGAAACGAGGTCTGAGATGAGTATGCTGCGGCAATATGAGCGCTTGAGCGCAATCCGCGAGGTCTTGCAGGGCCGGCTGGAACTGCACGAGGCGCGGGACTGTTTCGGTTTCGACGATATCGAGGACGGAACGGCCAATGAGCTCAGGAACCGTATCGCCGAACTCTCCGATGAGATCTCGACCTTGAGGAGTCGTTGCGATCGATACGAAAGCTTCGGCCGCCAATGACCAACCCGAACGGCGGCAGCGCGTCGCCGATGAATGGACCATCCCCATGACATTGCATGTGAATTCACGTGTCGCGGACCACGCGATCAATCCGCTGTTCCTCGAACGCTGGTCGCCGCGGGCCTATTCGGGCGAAGAGATTTCCGAGGCCGCGCTGTTCGAAATCCTGGAGGCCGCCCGCTGGGCGCCATCCGCCTACAATGCCCAGCCCTGGCATTTCGTCTATGCTCGCCGCGGCGGACGGGACTGGGAGAAGCTGCTCGGCCTTCTGAACGAGTTCAACCGCAGTTGGGCAAAGGAAGCCTCGGCCCTCATTTTCGTGCTGTCGAAGACGTCGCTGTTGCCGCCGGGCGCCAGCGAAGAGGTGCCCTCCTACACCCATTCCTTCGATGCGGGCGCGGCCTGGGGTGCGCTCGCCCTGCAGGCGGCCCATTCCGGCTGGCAGGCGCACGGTATGGCCGGCATCGACTATGATCGCGCGCGGGCCGAACTCGAAGTGCCCGAAAACTTCCGGATCGAGGCCGCCGCCGCGATCGGCCGTCAGGGCGACAAGGCACTGTTGCCGGAGGCCCTGAAGCAGCGCGAACAGCCGAGCCCGCGCAAGGCCCTCTCCGAGATCGTGTCCGAGGGGCGCTTCGTGGCCGGCTGAGCCGCGGCAGGCTTGCAGCGGGAGAGCGGGCACGCTGGCATCCGCTCTCCTCAGCGATCGTCCGATTCATTCCTGCTGGTTGCATTCAACGCCTGCACGCTGATGGCCGCGACGAGGCCCGTCAGGACGATGCCGGAAAAACCGATCACCAGAGCCAGCACCCGTGCGGTCAGGTATTTCGGCGTGATGTCGCCGTAGCCGATCGTCAGCCCGGTGACGAAGGTGAAATAGAGAGCCTCATCGAGCCGCCAGTCCTCGATCTGGCCGATGATGACACCGGATCCGGTCATCACGATCAGGATCGCGGAGAAGATCGGCCACAGCACCTGAAGCTGCTGGTAAAGATTCGAGAAGAACAGGCGCCGCATTCTTTTCGAATGGCTCCTGCGATGAGATGCCGCCACGCAATCCTCCCTTTCGCGGGACTGGAAGCCCGCCATGCCAACGATCCCGTTTCGCGTCTGTCGCCGGGATTCCCGCTCGGCTCCGCATCCGCCACCGTCAAGATAGCCGCAAGTCGAGCAGCCTGCCAGCGGCTGCGTTGAGAGACGGGAACCGACGTTCGATCTCCGGCCGCGGCGCTCCTTGCAACGGTTTTTACCCAGTGCTATCGCTTTAGAATTACTTCATGAAAGCTTCTGTCAGAGGGCGGTCCGGATGGCATCGAACGAGCATTCGCCTGTCGGCGACGGTCGCGGTTTCACCACGGGTTTACGGCTCGATGTGATTGCAGGTCTCACGGCCGCTGCCGTGGTTCTGCCGAAGGCGATGGCCTATGCCACGGTCGCCGGTCTGCCTGTCAGTGTCGGTCTCTACACCGCCTTCGTGCCGATGATCGTCTACGCGCTTCTCGGCACCTCCCGGGTCCTGAGCGTCTCGTCGACGACCACCCTTGCGATCCTCGCCGGAACGCAGCTCGGGCTTGCCGTCCCCGATGGCGATCCCGGCAGGCTGATAACGGCAACCGCGACGCTGACGGCGATGACCGGCGGGATTCTTATCCTCGCTTCCGTTCTCCGCTTCGGCTTCGTCGCCAATTTCATCTCCTCGCCGGTCCTGATCGGCTTCAAGGCCGGCATCGGCCTCGTCATAGTGCTCGACCAGGTGCCGAAGCTGCTTGGCCTTCACATCACCAAGGAAGGCTTCTTCCGGGATATCGTCAGCATCGTCGGCCACTTGCCGGAAACCTCGACGCTCACCTTGGCGATTGCGGCTGCCGCCCTGGTGGCGCTGCTGGCGATGGAGCGGCTCTGGCCGCATTCGCCGGCGCCGCTTCTGGCCGTGGCGGCGGGTATTGCGCTTTCCTGGCTTGCCGGTCTCGAGGCACTCGGCGTCTCCATCGTCGGCTTCATTCCGCAGTCGCTGCCGTCGATCACCCTGCCTAGCCTCGGTCTCGCCCGAGAGCTTCTGCCCGGTGCTCTGGGGATTGCGCTGATGAGCTTCACCGAGACCATCGCCGCCGGGCGTGCATTTGCCGCTCCCTCCGACCCGCCGATCAGGGCGAACCGCGAGCTGCTGGCGACGGGCGCCGCAAACCTCGCCGGTGCCTTGTTCGGCGCTATGAGCGCCGGTGGCGGCACATCGCAAACCGCCGTCGTGCGCGCCGTCGGCGGGCATTCGCAAGTGGCGTCGCTGGTCACTGCTGCGGCCGCGGCGGCGACCATGCTCGTCCTGGCGCCTTTGCTCGGCCTGTTGCCGCAGGCCGTCCTCGCGGCGATCGTCATCGTTTACTCGGTCGGCCTCATCAAGCCGGCGGATTTCTGGTCGGTGCGCAAGGTCAGGCGGATGGAGTTTCGATGGGCGCTTGCGGCCTTCCTCGGCGTGCTGTTCTTCGGCACGCTCCAAGGCATCATCATCGCGATCATCCTGTCGTTCATCGGGCTGGCCCGCCAGGCTTCGGCACCGAAGGTGCATGTCGTTGGCCGCAAGCGTGGCACCGATCGGCTCCGGCCGCTGTCACCGGATCATCCAGACGACGAGACCTTTGAAGGCTTGCTGATTATTCGGCCGGAGGGACGCCTGTTCTTTGCCAATGCCCAGCAGGTGGCAGACCAGGCGCAGATGCTGGTCGCCAAGCACAAGCCCAGGATTCTCGTGCTCGACATGAGCCGCGTCTTCGATATCGAGTATTCCGCGCTGCAGATGATGATGGAAGGCGAGCGCCGCATCAGCGAACACGGGGTTACCGTCTGGCTGGCCGAGCTGAACCCGGACGTGCTCGCCTATGTGCGGGCTTCCGGTTTTGCCGATCAGCTCGGCCCCGATCGCCTGTTCGTCAACACCCGCACCGCCCTGCAGCACTACCTGCAGAACGCCGCTCCGGCCGCGGCCTGACTCATTCCCCGATCAATTCCCCGGTGCCGCCGAAAGCTGGTGGGAAATCGCGATATTTGGGCAAGCCGTCCTTCATTGGCAGCACGGTCTCCTGATAGTTGACGTGGAGCGCGGGCTTGAACGGCAATGCCGGGATGACGGCAGCAGAGACGTCCGTCACGCCCCACAGCGGATGCTCGGTCATGAGATGACCGCCGCAGACTTTGCACCATTTGCGCACGCTCGTCGCGGTCTTCTGATAGCCGACGAAATTATCGGCGCCCTTGACGATCCGGACTTTCTCCGGCGGCCAGAGCGTGAAGGCGTTCACCGGCCCCGCCGACCACGTCCGGCACGAACTGCAGTGACAAAAGCCCATGGCGGTCGGGTCGCCGCTCACTTCGATCTCGACTGCGCCACAGAAGCACGTTCCGTTGTAGCTACCGTTCCCTGCCATGACTCGTCTCCTCTCGGCTCGCGCCACCCGGAGTATGGTCCTCGCGGATGACCGAAGTGACCCACGCCTGAGCGTGTCACGCCTGGTCGTGAGGTCAACGCCTTCTTTCGAGCTAGTTTGAGTTGCCGGGAGTCCTGGCGGCGTCGCGAAGGGTGAAACGGTTTTCCGCGGGAATTGCGGAACGGCAGACAGTTGTGCAAAGCCGCACGTCCGGCTCTGGCGCAAGCTCACCGCACGAGGCTCGGCGGCAGCACGATGCGCGCTGACAGGCCGCCGCTTTGGCAATTGCGGAGTTCGAGTTCCGCGCCGGTGCGATCCAGCGCCTGTTCGACGATGCTCAAGCCGAGGCCGCTGCCGACCGCCGTCTTGAAGCGGCCACGGAAGAAGCGCTCGGTAACATGCGGCATCTCCTCGTCGGGAATGCCGGGTCCCATGTCTTCGATCGCGAAGACGAGGCGGTCCACCTCCATCTTGCAACTGCAGGAGACCGTTGCGCCCGGCGGCGAATGGTTGAGGGCGTTTTCCAGGAGGTTGCGTGCCACCAGCCGGAAGAGGTTCGGATCCATGCCGATCCTGAGACCGAACAGCTGCGCGTCGATGGCGACATCGACCCTGTGAGCCTGGCCGACGAGTTCAGTCCGAAGGGCCGTCAGCATTTCACCGACATCGCAGTCGGCTGCCGGTTCGGCGCTCTCTGAGGCCCCAACCGAAGCGATGTCCAGCAATTGTCGCACCAGCTTTCCGGTGCGGTCGACCCCGGCGACGATCTGGCCGAGCGCCTTTTCGCGGATTTCGCCATCGTCGCTCGCGAGCGCGACCTGGGCTTGCGTCTTCAGGCCGGCCAGGGGCGTGCGTAACTCGTGCGCGGCAAAGGCGATGAAGTTCTGTTCGCGCTCGCGGGCGCCGGCGACACGGGCGAAGAGACCATTCAGGGATTTCAGAACCGGGCTGATTTCGCGCGTCGTGCCGAGGTCTTCGATCGCGTGCAGATCGGAGGCCTCGCGCGCTGCGAGATCGCCGGCGAGTTTCCTGAGCGGTGCCAAACCGCGCCCGACGCTGAGCCAGATCAAGACGGCGAGCAACGGGATGATCAGCAGGGCCGGCAGCAGCAATCCCTTGACCATATCGTTGACCAACCGGTCGCGGATACGCAGGTTGTCGCCGACGAGGACGCGCACGCCGAGGCTGGCGTTCTCAACCGCGAAGACCCGCCAGGTCTCACCGTTGATGACGGTTTCCGAGAAGCCCGTCGCGTGTGGCGCAAGGGTCGTGTCGGGAGCGCTGTCGGACTTGCCGATCAGTGTGCCGTCCAGCGACCAGATTTGACAGGAGAGTTGGCGATCGTAGTGCGGATGCTCGAGCAGCGGGATCTTGGTCGCGCTTTGTATCAGGCGGTTGGCGTCAGCGTCGCCTTCTTCCTTCAACATGTCGGGGCTGACAATCAGCGAATTCACCATGCGCGCGGCCTCCATCAGCCGTGCGTCGAGCACCCGCTCGACTTCGGCGCGGGTGCTGAGAAAGATCCAGACCGTGGCCGAAAGCCAGAGAAGGCCCGTCGTGACCAGCAGGATGGCGAAGAGGCGCGTGCGCAGTGACCGCATCAGCCGGCCCCGCCCAAGCGATAGCCGATGCCCCTGACGGTTTCGATCAGGCCGGGCCCGAGCTTGCTACGCAAATGATGGATATGGACCTCGACGGCGTTGCTTTCGATTTCCTCCTGCCAGCCGTAGAGCCTGTCTTCCAGCTTGGTCTTCGAGAAGATGAGGCCGGGATGTGCCATCAGCGTATGTAGGATGGAGTATTCGCGCCGGGATAGCTGCACCGGCCTGCCCGCCTGTTCGACCGACCGTCGAGCGGGATCGAGCCGCAAGCTCGCCCATTCGAGCGCAGCCGTTGCGCGGCCCGTAGACCGCCGGGACAACGCCCGCAGCCGAGCTGCCACCTCGTCGAGGTCGAACGGTTTTCCCAGGTAGTCATCGGCCCCGGTGTCGAGGCCGGCTACCCGATCGCGAACCGTGTCACGGGCGGTCAGCAGCAGCACTGGAGTGTCATTCTGACCGGAGCGCAAGTCCTTGAGGATATCCATGCCTGAGCCGTCTGGCAGCATCAGGTCGAGCACGATCGCGTCGAAGCCGTTGGCGGCGAGCGCGGTTGCTGCCGCGTCGCAGGTGCCGACGGCATCGGTGGTGAAGCCGGCCAGCGCCAGGCCCACCTTCAAGCCGTCTCTGAGGATATCGTCGTCTTCGACGATCAGGACTCGCATTGCTATTCCTCACATTCTTGAGAGCCGAACTTTTAAGGCGCTCCCTTAAGGCAGCCTTAAGGTAGGCCTTCCCTGTGAAGCGGCATTGCAACAATCGAATCGTTGAATGCCCGATATGACCGAATCAAACGAGCCCTCTTCATCCATGGCCGATCACAAGACCGGCATCACGCTCACCCGCCGCAGCCTTTTCGTCGGCACAGCCTCCCTGTTTGTCACCGGCTGTGCGACCGCAGGCCCGACGCCTGTACTGATCCCGGCGGCGGCAACGGTACCGGCAACGACGGGATCGGTCGTGCCGCCGATGTACTATGCGATGCCGGACGAAGAGTTCCCGATTCCCGAAGTCAAGGTCGCCGAGGTCGATCCGAAGTTCTGGCGGCAGGAGGTGGATTATCCGACCGATGAGCGGCCCGGCACGCTGATCGTCGATACGCCGGCGAAGTATCTCTATCACGTGCTGCCCGGCCGACGGGCAATGCGCTACGGCATCGGCGTCGGCCGCGAGGGGTTCGCCTGGTCGGGGCGCGCGGTCGTTGCCTACAAGCGCCAATGGCCGCGCTGGACACCGCCCGACGAGATGGTGGCGCGCCAGCCGAAGCTCGCTCCCTACAGCATCGCCAATGGCGGCATGCCCCCGGGCCTGAAGAACCCGCTCGGTGCGCGTGCCCTCTACATCCACAAGGACGGCAAGGATACGCTCTACCGCATCCACGGCAGTCCCGAGGCGCATTCAATCGGCAAGGCGGTTTCGTCCGGCTGCATTCGTCTGCTCAATCAGGACGTCGTCTATCTCTACGACCAGGTGCGGGACGGCAGCACCATCGTCGTCATTCCAGATCCGACAAAGCGTCATCTGGCGATCGGATAGAACGGGCAACCGTGGCGGCGCGGGAATTCTGCAACACTCCGAATGCGAGTGCCTTCGGCGGTGGCGATCCACGCCAAAGAATGATTTTCACCACATTTCGGTCACGGTTCGGCCCAAGAGCCTGGGCCTCTCCTCGGAAAAATTTCCAATTGAAATCCCAACCTGGAATAGAAAAAAGTGTCGATGAATTTGTCCCGCCGGTCGCTGCTCGCGGTGATCGCCAGTTCCGTCTTGAGCGCCTGCACGCAGATCCCGAAACCCGAACCGAAGCCGAAGCTGATCGAACCGATCGCCGGAAACGGCAATCCGCCGGGGGAGGCATCGGGTTCAGCGGTCGGACCGACGAAGACCTTTGATTATGCAAAGGCCTACGCACCGGTGAAGGACGAGGGCTACGACGTTCCCGGCATCCAGTACGGTGAGATCAAACCGGAATTCCTGCGCCAGGAGGTGGCTTACGTGACCAGCGAGCCGCCCTATTCCATCGTCGTCGATACCCAGAGGATGTTCCTGTACTGGGTGCTGCCGGGCGGTCGTGCGATCCGCTACGGCGTCGGTCTCGGCGCGGCGGGCCGCGCCTGGAAGGGGCGCGCCGTGGTCCAATGGAAGCGGAAATGGCCGCGCTGGACCGTGCCTGACGACATGATCGCGCGCCAACCGCACCTCAAGAAATACGGCATCGAAGCCGGCGGCATGGATCCGGGCCTCGACAATCCGCTCGGCGCCCGCGCCATGTACATCTTCCAGAACGGTCAGGACACACTTTACCGCATTCATGGCTCGCCGCAGTGGCGCTCGATCGGCAAGAACGCGTCCGCCGGCTGCGTACGCATGCTGCAGCAGGACGCGATCGATCTCTACGATCGGGTGAGGGGCAAGACGCCGCTTCTCGTTCTGTAGCGCGCTACCGCCTTGAACCGGACGCGCCGCCTTACAGGGGCTGCGGAGGCGGCAGTCCGTCCGGGCCCATCTGCATATAGTCCGACGGCTCAGGCAACGGCTGCTGGTCCGGAAGTGGCTGTGACTCCGGCATCGGCTGCGATTGTACCATGCCGCCGCCGGTCAGGTCGGTGACGACGATCGGCGTGCCGTTCGGCACACGATTGTAAAGGTCAACCACGTCCTGGTTGATCATGCGCACGCAGCCCGACGACACGGATTTGCCGATGGTCCACCATTCCGGCGAGCCATGGATGCGATAGAGCGTGTCCTCGCCGTTCTGGAAGATGTACATGGCGCGGGCACCGAGCGGGTTCTTCAGGCCGGGATCCATGCCGCCCGCCTCGATGCTGAACTGCTGCAACTCGGGCTGGCGGGCCACCATTTCGTTCGGCGGCTTCCAGCGTGGCCATTCGCGCTTGTACTGGATGACGCCGCGGCCGGCCCAGGCGAAGCCGGCGCGCCCGAGGCCGACGCCGTAGCGCATCGCCTGGCCGTTCTCGTAGACCCGGTAGAGAAAGTGGCTGCCGACGTCGACCACCAGCGTGCCCGGCTTTTCGCCGGTCGGATCGGCGACCATCTGGCGGTAAAAGCGAGGATCGATCTTCTCGTAGGGAATGGCCGGCAGCGGATAAAGTTCGTTCGGCTTCTCGCCGTACATGTCCGCAAGGAACGCGTTCGCTTCCGGGACCGGCTCCGGAGCATAGGTGCGCGTCACCGTCGGCCGGGTCGAAGCGCAACCCGCTAGACCGGCAGCCGCGATCCCCGCGGAGAGTTGCAGGAAGGTGCGGCGGCGGATCTCTCTTTCAGGCATGGAACCCTCGATGGTCCTGTATTCGCTTCTGGCGATGCAACCGACCTTTTAAGTCATTTGTGCGTCGCCAGCCGACGAACGATTACAGGCCGGCGTAGGGATCCGCCAGCGCCGCTTCGGGTCGGCTGATAGGATACTTAGTTGCCGAGATCTTCGCGGCCAGCTTTTCAGCACCGTTTTTCTCGAGAAGCGCCCGGAAGCTCGGATGCATGCCACCGTCGACATAGGCGTTGAGCGGGGCCGGCGTCTCGCTTGCCATCAGGCTCGCGAGCTTCACGTCTTCCGATTGCAGCTTCGCAACGAGCCCGGCGTCAGGTGTCGATACCGCGGGCGGGCAGGCGGCGAGCGGATCGGAAGGCTCGCCGTCCGCGAACTCGGTGTTGAAGACATAGCGGCGACCGCAGGCGGAAACCTTCGGCTGGCGCTTCGTCGTTTCGAAGATGTCGTAGCCCTGCTTGATGTTCTTCCAGAAATCGAAATTCGGATCGCCGCGGTGCTTGGCCATGTTTTCAGCCGTCATGCGGAAGGGATAGGCCTGCACCTGGAAGGTGCCCTGGCCACCGGCAAGGGCACGCTGGACCACGGAGTAGATCTCGCCGACGCCCTGATCTGTTAGGGCGTAGCAGCCCGACGACGAACAGGCGCCGTGCACCATCAGCGCTTCGCCGGTATAGCCGAGCGCCGACTCCAGCCGGTTCGGGTAGCCGAGATTGAAGGACAGGAAATATTGCGACTTCGGATTCAGCATGCCGGCGGAAACATGGTAAAAGCCTTCCGGCGCCTGGCGGTCGCCGACCTTCGTCTTCGGCCCGAGTTTTCCCGACCAGCGGCACATGGGGTAGGTCTTCAGAAGCGTATATTGCCCCTGCTTGTTCTGTTTCCAGACCTCCAGCTCGCTTTCCTGCTTGAAGATGCGAACCAGAACCGGGCTTTCCGGCTTGCTGCCGTTCTTGGCCATGGCGGCAATGAGCTTGGCGGGGATCGGCGGCGGTTCGCGCACGTCGTCGACATCGAGCGCCGTACAGCCTGACAGAACAACCGCCATCGCTCCGATCGCCAGCGCATGCCGCATGCGGTGCATCTGCGCGAAAAACTTGGCCATCTGGGGTGTTTCGGAAGAAAGGCTCTTTGTTGTCTCGCGCCGCATGCGGGCTCCTGGAAATACTCTCGCCGCAAGCGTCTTTCCGGCGGTACGGGTGCCGGTCATTCGCAAAACAACGCGTGTCGGCTCGGCTTCAACTTCAGCGATTAAGCGGTGGCAGCTCTGGCCGCAAGCCTTTGCCGCAGGGGTCCGCGATCAACAAAACTTGAACGCGCGCCGCCTTAGCTGCCCGCTGATTGGGTCGATGTTGAGACAAGATGGTGAATTTTTTCTCAACGCCGGCGGCCGGATTGCGATGGCGCGTCAGTCCCGCGGTTCGCTGCCGGGGGCGTAGACGGTCTTCTGTTTGAAGGCGAAGACGTTGCCGCAGCGACAACGGACCATGTGCTTGGCGGGATCGGGAGAGGTGCGTTCGGTCGAAAAGCCTTTCGGCATGACGTCGATGAGAAAGCCACGATTGCCGCTCTTGGCACTGTCGTTCTCAGACGCTTCAGCGAAGCCGGAGGCTCCGCATTTTGCGCATTCCAGCTTTCTCGAATAACGATCCCGCGATGCCATCTTCAGTAACACTCGATAGCGCCGCCTTCGCATGAGGAGCGGCGGCGCGCTGGGTTTGCCTGGAACTCCGACTATAGGAGGCGGCGCGCCGTTTCAAGTTTGCTGGACGGCCATCGTGATCGATCGCGTTTCTTTCGCGAGCGGCACCTCGTTCGCTCAGCGATATCCGGTGGCATCGGCTGGCCTGTTGGCCTCCATCACTTCGCGCATGTAGCGCCAGCAATCGGGCCGCGAGCCATCGAGATCGGTGAAGCCGTAAACCTGAGCCAGCCCGCCGCTCGAAAGCGACTGGCCGTTCCAGCGGGCCTTCTCCGGATCTGCCGCGAGTGCAGCGACGGCGCGGCCGACGAAGCGTGGCGTCTCCGAGATCACGAAATGCGGCTGGCTCTTCGTGGCATCACGCCAGTTGTTCTCGCTGACCCCGTAGTGCTCGAGCATCATCTCCGAGCGCATCCAGCCCGGGGTAATTGAAACCGAAGTCGCGCCATGCGGGGCAAGATCCTTGGCGTGGGCCCAGGCCATGCGATTGGCCGAAACCTTGGCAAGATCGTAGAAGGGCGACAATCGATAGTTCTCGGCATTGTACTCGGCGGTGCCGTCGGTCACCTCGACCAGCAGGCCGCCCGGCCTTTCGATCATCAGCGGCAGCGCGTAGTGGGCGGTGATGAGGTGGGTGTCGACGCCGAGGCGCAGCAGCTTCAGGCCATTTTCCAGATTGTGCTCCCAGACCGGCTTGTTCCATTCGAACAGCAATTCACCGCCCCAGACATCGTTGACCAGGATGTCCAGCCGTCCCTGTTCGTCGCGGATGCGATCAACGAGTGCCTTTACCTGTGCCGGCTGCAAATGATCGACCTGAACGGAAATCCCCTGGCCGCCCAGACTGGTCACGATCTCAGCCGTCTCTTCAATCGTCTCGGGCCGCCCGTAGTCGGATTGTTGCTGCCGCGTGGTTCGCCCTGTCACGTACACGGTGGCACCGGCGGCGCCGAGTTCGGCGGCGATGCCCCGCCCGCCGCCTCGTGTCGCGCCGGCGACGAGCGCGATTTTTCCTGCGAGAGACATGTTTTCCTCCTTTGGGCCGGTTGCCGTCTGGCGTTCTCTTTCGGCTATGTTATATATAAATGATTGTTCGGTTATAAATGAGAGTCAAGATGCCCCGCCCGAAAACGATGCCCGACGAGGAGGTGCTGGCCGCTGCATTCGCGTTGATGCGGGCCGAAGGTCCGGATGGACTGACCTTTGCGGCGCTCGCTGCCAGGACAGGGCTTTCCGGTGCCACGCTGGTGCAGCGTTTCGAAAACAAGGCGCGACTGATCCAGAGTGCGCTGACGCAGGCCTGGGACGGTCTCGACCGGCAGACGGCGGAACTGGTGGCGACGGTCCCTCGCACACCGGAGGGCGCCATTACGTTGCTCGTCGGCCTTTCCGGCGACTATGGCGCCATCGAATCCTATGCCGACGATCTCCGGATTCTTCGCGAAGACCTACGCGATCCGAAGCTCCGCGCGCGGGGCGCCAAATGGCGCGACGTGCTTTCGGGTGTGCTTGACGAGTGTCTTTCGGGATTGCCCGCAGCGGCTCCAGGATTAGGGCTGCTGATGGCGTCGCAATGGCAGGGGTCGCTGCTCTGGTGGAGTTTCGACCCGCAAGCACCGGTCACGGAATTCGTCGAACAAAGTTTGCGGCGCTTCGTGGAGGCCTTTGCAAGGCAGCCGGCGGACTGAAGTCGGCGGCCCGGCGGTCACCCGGATTTCAAATCACCGTGAAATGGCGTCGCGGCGGATGACGCGGGCGCGGGGCGGTCTTAGATGCTGATCCATGATCAGATTTGCCGCCGCCGTCTTCGCCCGGGCACTCTTGGCCCCGACGCTCGTCTTCTGGGCGCTCTTCACCCTGCCGGCTGCTGCCGAGGTGCAGGCGCCGGTTTCGGCTCTCCTCAAAGAATTGGCATCGCGCACAGAACTCGAACCACTGAAGACCGTGATCGTCGCCCGCGACGGCGAGATCCTGGCGGAACGCGGCTATCGCGGCAACCGGGTGACGGATGCCACGAACATAAAGTCGGCGTCGAAATCGATCATCTCGGCGCTTGTCGGCATCGCCATCGACAAGGGGCTGCTGGAAGGTCCGGACCAGAAGATCGCGCCGATCCTGAAGGCGGAACTTCCCGCTTCGCCGGACCCACGCATCAATGACATCACTATCGGCAACCTCCTATCAATGCAGGCCGGGCTTGGCCGTCTTTCGGGGCCGAGCTACGGCCGTTGGGTCGCCAGCCGCAACTGGGTGCGCACGGCGCTCGCGCAGCCGTTCGATGACGATCCGGGCGGGGAGATGCTCTATTCGACCGCCTCGACCCATCTTCTTTCCGCGATCTTGACGAAAGTGAGCGGCAAGTCGACCCTCACGTTGGCGCGCGACTGGTTTGGGCCGCTCGAAGGTTTCCGCATCGGGGCCTGGGATCGCGACCCGCAGGGGATCTATCTCGGCGGCAACCAGATGGCGATGAGTGCCCGCTCGCTTCTTGCCTTCGGCGAACTCTACCGCAACGGCGGCCGCACGGCTTCGGGCGCGCAGGTCGTGTCTCCGGCATGGATCGAAACGTCCTGGCAGCATCGCACCAGTTCGCGTTTTTCCGGAGACTCCTACGGCTATGGTTGGTTTGAGCGCCGAATTGCCGGTGAAGACGTGCATTTCGCCTGGGGTTATGGCGGCCAGATGCTCTACATCGTGCCGAGCCTCGATCTGACCGTCGTCATGACATCGGCCGAGAGCGGGCCTTCGGCCCGTAATGGCTACCGCGATGCGCTGCATCTGGTGCTCGGCGAAATCATCACGGCGGTGAAGGGCGATCCGGAAACGGATGGCTGAGAACCTGGGGCAGGCTGTATCGATATATCGCTTTAAGAAATATCGCCTGAATCGCAGTTTTGCTGTCTCCTGGGATGGTGATATTGCTGCGCCAATGGTCGCAATGCCGCGATCCGCCGTTGGCGAGCCGCCATGATCATTGAGCGACCAAGCGGCGTGATGCCGAGATTTGAAAGGTAGGACCGTGTTTGCCTCGAAGACAATCGAAACCGGCGACAAGCCCGAATTCTATCGTGAACTCGCCGGCCAGCTCGGTGGCCTGCTGCACGACGAGCGCGACTTCATCGCCAATGCCGCCAACCTCTCGGCGCTTGTTTTCGATCTGGTGCCGAATCTGAACTGGGCTGGCTTCTATTTTCTGCGCTCGAACGACGAGCTCGTGCTCGGGCCGTTCCAGGGGAAGGTCGCCTGCGTGCGGATACCCGTTGGTAGAGGCGTCTGCGGCGCCGCCGCCGCGCAACGGCGGACGATGCTGGTCCCGGACGTCCATGCCTTTGCCGGGCATATTGCTTGCGATGCGGCGTCACGCTCGGAGCTCGTCGTGCCGCTGGTCAAGGACGGGAAGTTGCTGGGCGTGCTCGACCTCGACAGCCCGAGCCCTGGCCGGTTTGATGCCGAAGATCAGGTCGGTTTCGAGGCGCTCGCCGCAATCTATGTCGCGGCGAGCGATTTCGCTTAATCAGGCCGGCAGCGCCGTTCGGCGGTGACGACCACAGCCTCTCGGGCATCAGTCGCCAAAGCCTTCGATGACGATCTTGCCCTTGGCAGCCCCTGTCTCGATGCGCCGATGCGCTTCGCGCAGGTTCGCGGCATTGATTGGGGACAGCACTTCGGCAAGCGTCGTCTTCAGCCGGCCTGCATCGATCTCGTCGGCGACGAAGGACAACAGCCGGTGCTGCTCGATCATGTCGGGCGTCTGGTGCATCGGCCGGGCGAACATGAACTCCCAGTGGAGGCTGGCCGCCTTGGTCTTCATGCCGGCCATCGGCATCGGCACATCGGTGTTGTCGATCGAGACGATGCCGCCTTGAGGGCGGATCAGTTCGACGGCGGCGTCCCAGTGGCGCATGTCGTTGAAAATGGCGATGTGGTCGACATGGTTGAAACCGAGCGCGCGGACCTGTTCGACCAGCGGCTCGCGATGGCTCACGACATGGTCGGCGCCGAGCTCTTTCACCCAGGCGATGGTTTCCTGTCGCGAGGCCGTGGCGATAACGGTGAGACCGGCGCGCTTGGCAAGCTGGATGCCGATCGAGCCGACGCCGCCGGCACCGCCGACGATCAGGATCGACTGGCCGCGGTCGGCGCCGTCCCGGTCGATCCCCAGGCGATCAAAGAAGGCTTCGTAAGCGGTGATCGTCGTCAGCGGCAGGGCCGCCGCTTCGGCAAATGAAAGGCTCTTCGGCTTGGGTCCGACGATGCGCTCGTCGACGAGGTGGTATTGCTGGTTGGTCCCAGGCCGCGTCAGGTCGCCGGCGTAGTAGACCTCGTCGCCGGGCCGGAACAGCGTCACGCCGGGACCGACCGCCTCGACCACGCCGCTCGCATCCCAGCCGAGGACGCGTGGCGTCTCCTCGATCTTGTCCTTCGGCGCCCGCATCTTGACATCCACCGGATTGACGGCGACGGCGTTGACGGCGACCAGTATATCGCGCCCCGCGGGCACCGGCTTCGGCAAGGTGACGTCGAGGAAGCTCTCCGGGTCGGAAACCGGAAGATAACGGGTGAGGGCGACGGCTTTCATGGTTTGCTCCTTATAGTGGGTAAACGGTCTGCTTTTGCGAATTCTCTCGGCCGTCACGGCTGGCGACGATGATCCGACTAGAATAGGCGTCGTGCATGCGGCGAGCAAAGCCTTCGGGCGTTCTCAGTCAACTGACGAGGGCGCCGCCTTCGATATCGATCACTGATCCGGTGACGAAGGGATTATCGATGGCGAAGAGATAGCCGCTGGCGATATCTTCGGGCTGCCCGAAGCGGCCGGCGGGCAAGGTTGCGGCGGCGCGGTCAAACATTGCGTCGCGCGCCTCGCCGGCCATGCCGGCATAGGCCTCCGTCTGCGTCAGCCCGGGGCTGACGACGTTGACGCGCAGCGGTGCCAGTTCCTTGGCCAGCACCTTCGCCGTGGCTTCGAGGGCGGCATTTATCGCCGTCTTGACGAAGGTGCCGGGCACTGTCCGGCGGGCGAGGAACCCGGAGGTGAAGGTAATGGTGCCGCCGGCACGCATGTAGCGGGCCGCTTCGCGGGCGAGCACGACCGAACCCCAGAACTTGACGTCGAAGGCCGCCTTGGCGGCGTTCAAGTCGATATCGCTGATCTTGCCACCCGGAGCGGCGGAACCGGCGGTGACGATCAGGTGGTCGATCGGACCGAGCTTGTGGAAGTACGCGGCGACCGCTGTGCTGTCGGCAATGTCGAGGCCGGTGGCGCGGCTGGCGATCTCGACCCGGCCGGGACGCTGCATCAGCGCGCTGGCGACGGCGGCGCCGATGCCGCTGGTGCCACCGATGACGACGGAGACGGTGTTGTCATTGAATGTCACGGTCATTCTCCATGGGAACGGGTGCGCAAAAGACGGCTTCGAGCAGCGGACCGCCGGGCGCGCGCATGAACAGTCGGCGTTCGCCGATCTCGGCGAGATCCATCGTCGAATAGGGAAACGCAAGCCGGTGGGCGCGAAAGGCGGCGTAGTTGTCGAGCCGGAAGCCGACATGGTCGATCGCCTCGGCCGCACGGTCATAACCGTTGCCGTAGCTGCCGATGATATGAACGAGCGGCCTACCCTCGGCGTAGAGCCAGAAGCCGGGGATGCGCCGGATGGCCGACGGACGCTCGCCGATGGTGAGATCGAAGACCGTTTCGAAGAACGCGCGCGTTGCGTCGATGTCGCCTGTGCGGATTGTGACGTGGTCGAGCTGCATGTCGCGCCTCCTTTTCGATAGGGAATTTAGCTATTGCGGTGCATCCGGATAATTGGCTTAGTTCCAAAATCATATTTCGGAGAAAGCGAAAGATGCTGCTCGACAACCTCGCCCTGTTTCTCCTGATTGTCGAAAAGGGTGGGCTTTCCGCCGCCGGGCGCGAGAAGGGGTTGTCGCCCGCCTCCGTTTCCGAGCGGTTGGCCGCACTCGAAGCGCACTATGGCGCAGCCCTGCTGAAGCGGACGACGCGGGCGATCAGCCTGACGGAAGAGGGGCGCATTCTGGTGGACGGCGCCCGTCGCCTGCTGGCGGAGGCCGGAGAACTGGAGGCCGGCATCCGATCGGGAACCCGGACCATTTCCGGACCGATCCGCCTGAGTGCGCCCGAGGATATGGGCCGGCGCTACATCGTGCCGATCCTCGATCGCTTTCTTGCCGAACACCCTGATGTGACGGTGGATCTCAACCTCACCGATGGCTACGTCGATCTCGTCGGACAGGGCATGGACTTCGCCATTCGCCATGGTGTTCTGGCCGATAGCGCGCTTCGGTCGCGCACGCTCGGCGAGAACCGCCGCGCCGTATGCGCGGCGCCTGCCTATCTTGAAGTGATGGGCAGGCCGCAACATCCGGACGATCTCTCCCGTCACGACTGCATCGTCATGCGTTTCGGTGCCAATCTCGATCGTGAATGGGCCTTTCAGGTCGATGGCAAGCCACACAAGGTCATGGTGCGCGGCAGACGCGTTGCCAATGACGGCGGATTGGTGGCCGAATGGTGCCGTGCCGGCCACGGCATCGCGCTGAAATCCGTCTGGGATATTGCGGAGGACCTTGCCTCTGGCGCACTCGTCGAGTTGCTTGCGAAATTCGCGTCCGGAGAAACAGGACTGCAGATCGTCTATCCGCCGGCAAGCGTACAGCCGCGACGCGTGCGGCTGTTGATCGATCGCATTGCCTCGGAACTGACTTCCCTGGGGAACGTGCCGGCGAGCACGCGACGCACCTGACATCGGCGGTCGCGCTTACGCCATCGTCGGCTGCCGTGGCCTCCGTGCAACAGTTCTTTTCCAATATGGGGCTTCACCGGCCCCGTTGCGGTTTCGGTTCTTCGTGCCGCAGGTCCGCACATTGCAGCGCGTCTCCGCTTCGCTTATAAAACATGAGTAACGTATTCAAGATAAACGATAGCGCCGGACCTTGCGCGCTTGTGGTGCCAACGCCGTGCGCTGGAGAGACAGATTGATGACCGATGCGATGGTGCAGGGGCTCCACGAGCGAGAAGAGAGCCGGATTCGTCGCTTCTTCAGCCGGCGCCTCGGGAATCGCGAAGACGCCGTCGATGCCACGCAGGAAACCTTCATGCGCATGCTGGAGGCGTCACGCTCCACCCTGATCGAGAATCCCCAAGCCTATCTGTTTCAGGTTGCCCGTTCCGTCGCGCGCGTGGCGTCCGAGCGAGCCGCGCGCGAACGAGCGATGTTCGTGGAAGACAGCGAAGGACTGGAATGCGCCGCCGAAGACCGGCCGATCCAGGACAGGATCGTCAATGCGCGCCAGTGCCTCCTGATCATGGCCCGCACCATCGAGGGGCTTCCCAACCGCTGCCAGCAGGTCTTCATCCTCAGTCGCCTGCACGGGTTGAGCAACGGCGCGATCGCCAGCGAGCTTGGCATCTCCAGGAACATGGTGGAAAAACACATCATCCGCGCGCTTCTCGAATGCCGGAAAATGCGCGCCGAGATTATTTTCTGAGCGGACGTCAGGAAGAACCGCCCTTTCAACTCTAAGATGATGGGAGCGATTCCAGGAGCGGATCGCCAAGCGGCATTTCAGTTCGACCGGAAGGCATGAATGAGCGGCAATCGCCAGACAATCGATGACGGCATCCTGGAAGCGGCAGCGACATGGGTCGCGAAGCTGCAGTCCGAGGATGCGACGGTTGCCGACCGCGAAGCCTTCGACCGCTGGGTGGCTGAGCACCCCGATCATCGGGTTGCTTACGACGAATTGCGTGCCTTGTGGAGCGACTTGGGAGATGTGCCCATTCCCGCAGGGAGGCTGGGCGAATTGCGCGCGCAGCGCCGGCGACGGGTCGGCGGTTTCGTCGGGCTCTGTCTGGCGGCCGGCGTCGCGATCCTGTCGCTGACGACGCCCTACGGCGACCGTTGGCGCGCCGACTACTATACGGGTGTCGGCGAAGTCAGGCGCATTACTCTGGAAGACGGGACCGAAGTCGATCTGAACACCGACACGGCCCTTGTGGTCCGCTACGAGCAGAACCGCAGAACGGTGCGGCTCCTTAGAGGGGAGGCCTTCTTCGCCGTCGCGAAGAATCCGTTCAAGCCGTTCGTGGTCGAAGACGGCTCCATCAGCGCGACGGCGCTCGGAACCCGCTATTCCGTCGGCACCGTGAGCGCCGATCAGGCGGCCGACGTGCAGGTGGAGGAAGGCCGCGTCGAGGTCGAGGCATCCGGCAACAAAGCGGTTCTCGGCGCCGGCGAGACGGCAACGATCGACAGGCAGGGGCGGCTTTCCCTGTCAAAGGCAGACGTTGCTGCCGGAACCGCCTGGCGGGATGGCAAGCTCGTCTTCTCGCGCCGGCCGCTGCGTGACGTGCTGGCCACGCTCGAGCGCTACCGTCGCGGCCGCATCCTGCTACTCGACGAGACGGCGGGCGCGTTGGAGGTTTCCGGCATCTTCGATTTGCATGACACCGATGACGCGCTGCGGGTGCTGGAGACGAGCCTGCCGCTGCGTGTGATGAGGCTGTCCGGGCTCATGGTCGTCGTGCAGTCGCGTTAGGCAGAAAATCTTCCAAACGACGTCAGGAGATCGAGCTCCCGACGCTCTTAGTCAACAGTGGCAGTGCCGCCCCAAAAGGAACAGTCGGTGCTCCAGGAGTTGAGTAGGGGATTTTGGATGAGCATTCTTGAAGGCCGTGGTTCACGGCGCCGTACTTTCGCACGCTTGGCACTTGCCGGCGTCTCTTTGATTGCTTGCACGGGCGCAGTGCAGGCACAGGCGCCGGTGACGAAAACGGCCCAAAGCGCGTTTTCCGTCCCCGCCGGATCCCTCGAAGCGGGCATTCTGAAACTTGGCCAGCAAGCGGACCTGCGCCTGCTCTATCCGAGTACGCTCACCAACGGCAAGCAAACCAGGGGCGTCAGCGGCACGATCGCGACCGAAGCAGCGGTTGCATCGCTTCTGGATGGGACAGGGCTTCGCTATCGCATCGTCGGCGAGAAGACCGTGCAGATCTTCGATCCGTCGGACGCGTCCATCACCACTGGTGCCGTCGTCAAGGACGGCACCACGCAGCTCGAAAAGATCACCGCCACCGGCGAGCGCACCGGTGCCGAGGGCATCGTCGAGACCGACGGCTATGTCGCGAAATCGGCGCGTATCGCCACCAAGACCGATACGTCGGTGATGCAGACGCCGCAGTCGATGTCGGTGATCAGCCAGAAGCAGTTGCAGGATCTCAAACCACAGAACCTGAAAGAAGCGCTGAACTACACGCCTGGCGCCCGCGTCGGCCAATACGGCGCCGAACCGCGCTTCGACGCCTTCAAGGTGCGTGGCATCGACCTGACGCTCACCGGCATCTTCCGCGATGGCCTCAGGCAGATCGCTAGCCCCAACGGCCTCTTCCGGCTGGAGCCCTATGGCGTCGAGGCGATCGCCACATTGCGCGGTCCGGCGGCGTCGATCTATGGCGCGAGCAGCTCCGGCGGTATCGTCGATATCGTTTCCAAGCGCCCGACCAGCGACCCATTGCGCGAGGTCGAGGTGCAGTACGGTTCCTATGGACGGGTCCAGGGTGCCTTCGACGTTTCCGGGCCGCTCGACGACGAAGGCACGATGCTTTACCGCATGACGGGACTTGCACGCGACGGGCGCACCGAGATCGAGGCGGTCAAGGACGATCGCCTGTTTATCGCGCCCGCCTTCACCTGGCAGCCGGACGAGGGCACCAAGTTCACCCTGCTCGGCGAATATATGGATTCGACCACCGGAGGTACCTGGGGTTACCTCAATCGCTATGGGCCTGACGGCAAGTCGATCGGCGCGATTCCGACCTATGGCGGCGACGCCCGTTTCAACGATTTTACCCAGAAGCAGGGCCGCATCGGCTACGAGCTGGAGCACGAACTCAGCGACGGCGTCACGCTCTATCACAAGCTGCGCTATTCCGACATTTCGACGCGGCAGGAATGGGTGTTCGCCAAGTATCCGGGCCTGACCGTCGAGGACAATACCGGCGTTGCCAGCGACACCTATCTGAAGTTCGACTTCGACACCGGTGCCGCCGCGCACCAGCTCATTGCCGGCATCGACTACAGCTACATGAAATATACGTCGAAGCAGGGCAGCGGGCCGGATCTCTTCACCGACGATTTCACCTATGTGCCGAAGCTGACCTCCACCCAGAAACAGTCGCAGAGCGGCATCGGCATCTATCTCCAGGACCAGATCGAATATGACGCCTGGCGCCTGACCGCAGGCCTGCGCCACGACTGGGTGGACAACAAGTATTCGGTCGACGGAAGCCGCTTCAACCGCGACGACAGCGAAACGACGGCGCGTGCGGCGCTTGGCTATGTCCTGCCGAATGGCATGATGCCCTATGTCAGCTACGGCACGGCCTTCGTTTCCAATCCGGGTGTGATCATCAATCTCGGCGGCACCAACACGGCGGCCATGCCGACGCTCGGCAAGCAGTGGGAGGCGGGCGTCAAGTATGAGATCCCCGGCCAGAACGCGACGATCACTGCCGCCGTCTTCAACATCGACCAGGAAAACGCCACCGTCTACGAGACCTCTTCCGGCCTGAATCTTCTGCGCCAGCTCGACCTCCGGTCGCGCGGCTTCGAACTCGAAGCCACGGCGTCACTCGACAATGGCTGGAACTTCATCGCCTCCTATTCCTACAACGACGTCGAGATCACCAAACTGACCGCCGAAACGCTCGGCAATCAGTTGAACTCCTCGCCCTACCACATGTTCTCGCTCTGGGCCGACTACGAGGTGCAGTCAGGCCCCCTCGAAGGGCTCGGCGTCGGCGCCGGTGTTCGTTATGTCGGATCGAGCTTCGGCGACAACGTGCACACGCCTGTCCTCAACAACGAGGCACGCACCTTCGTCGACGCGTCGGCGCGTTACGACCTCGGTGCCGCAAATCCGAACTTCGAGGGCGTGCGGCTGCAGCTCAATGCGACCAATCTCTTCAACGAGGTCGAACAGCTTTGCACCACCGGCTTCTGCTACTTCGACGAGGGCCGCAAGGTCGTCGCCAGCGTGCGCTATCGCTTCTGATGGTGCTTGAGGCCAAGCCGTCAACAAGGCCGTCGCCGGCTGCGATCTTCTTCGCGGTCGGCGGGCTCTATGTGGCGCAGAGCGTGATCGGCGGGCTGACGATGCTCGGCCTGCCGGCAGTCTTGAGGACGCAAGGCGTGCCGCTCGGCGAGATCGGCCTCGTCTATCTGACTGTGCTGCCTTGGGCGTTGAAGTTTCTGTGGTCGCCGCTGGTGGAGCGTTTTCGCCTGCCGGCGGCCGGCCGCAACCGCTCGGCCGTCATCGTCCTCACCGGCGGCACGCTCTGCGCTGTCATGCTGGCGCTCGTCGGCCTGCTGGGGCCGGAGCGGCTCGGGCCGGTGCTCGTCTGCTTGGTGTTCATTGCGCTTTTCACGTCCACGGTTGACATCGCCTGCGATGGTTATGCGGTCGAGACGCTCGCGGAAGAACATCACGGCTGGGGCAATGCCGCCCAGGTCGGTGGTTCCTATGTCGGCTCGGCGATCGGCGCGGGATTGTTTCTCGTCCTCGTCGACCGGCTCGGCTGGGCGCCCGCTGTCTGGACGATGGCGGCCGTCGTGCTGATGCTCGGCCTTCCCTTCCTGCTCGGTCCGGGTTCGCGGCTGACGAGCGCAACGCGCAGCCATGTGCCGTCGCTGAAAGCGGCGCTGCGCCGGCCAGAGGTGCGCAAAGGTCTGCTGCTTGCGGCGATTTATGTCTCCGCGCAGAAATGGGGACTCGCGATGCTCGGCCCCTTCCTCATCGACTACGGCTTCGACCTCGCCTCCGTCGGCATGCTCAACGGCGTCGGCAACATGCTCGTCGGCTTCGGCGGAGCACTCTTCGGCGGTCTGCTCGTCCGGCTCCGCGGTGCGGGCGCAGTGCTCGTCGGTGCGCTGCTCATGCAGGTGGCGATGCTCATCGCCTTTGCCCATGTCGGCGCGTCCGGCGACGGCTCGTGGTCGCTCGTGATGACGCTTGCCGTCGCCAGTTCCTCCGGCGTGATGGCGATTGGCTTCGTGGCGCTCTACGCGCAGTTCATGGGTTGGGCCGACCCGCGCCAGGCGGGCGTCGATTTCACGCTTTTTCAGTGCATGGACAGCCTGATCAGCATGGCCGGCGGCCTTGGTGCGGGCTGGATCGCCGAGCGTTTCGGTTACTCGGCGTTCTTCATCTGCGCGGCAGGAGTTTCCATCGCCGCCGTGCCCATTCTGGCATTGCTCCTTCGCGGGCCGTCGACTACGAACGCCGGCCTGTTTAGCTGACTGAAGGAACGATGCCAGCTTTCGGCAATGATAAACTTCTCGGCGATGACCGTCTCCCGCGCATAGGCCCGCAGCCGTGGCGCCGGGAAATCCAGCATGGAAGGATAGTCCAGCATCTCAGCCCCGGGCTCAAGCGCATCACCAAAGCCGATGTCGATCCTCAGGTTGATCCGGGCGCCGCTGATCGAAGCGACCGCCCGTAGCCGGAGCCCACCATATTCAAGCTCCTCACGGATGCGATCCACACGCAGGGTGTCGGCATCGAACATGACGCCATCGTCAACCTTTTGCGCAAGGATTTCCCGAAATGTCTCCAGCATCAGGTCCGGTTCGGGACTGCCAAAGCCCAGAAGGTCGAGGTCGCGCGTGCCGCGGTGCGGATCCTCGAACCAGCTCATCATCAGCATGGCGCCCTTCAGCACAAAGCGATCCGCATGGGGTGACTGGCTGAGCCGGAACAGCAACCGCTCGAGGGCAAAACGCGTCAGAACCAGGTCAAAGCTTTGCCCGCTTGCGTTGGAGAGTTGCAGGAGGCGGGCCCGCACCGAGGCGCCAACATTTCTGATCTCCTTAGCCATTGGCGGTCAGTGCCTCGAGATAGGGACGGATCACGGTGCCGACACCACCACGTTCGGCCTGGTTGGCAATGTCGCCGGGCGTGGCCTTGCGCTGCCGCAGCGCTTCCTGAAGCCCCTCGATCGCCACAGAAAGGCCGATCTTGCTGCGATAGCGGAAGCAATCGGCAATTGTTTTAGCAATCCCGAAGACCTTCACAGGAACGCCTTCAATGACATGGGTTTCGACGCTTTCGTTGAGTAGGCTTCCCGTGAAACGCACGATGCGAATTGGTGTGCCAGCTGGTTTCGGCGCCCAGTCTTTGCGGCCTATGGCAAGCCACACGTGTCTCGGCAGCTGATCGGTCAGGCCGTGGAATGCGAGAGCTGAAACAAGGCACACAACGGCTTTCGGAACGCGCTTGGCGATCTCTGCCAGACTATGGTTGGCATCGAGCTCGGCGTCGGGAAGTTGATAGAGACCGCGAGCAAGCCGCAGCACCTCGCCATCCCGTTCCATCCGGCTCATGGTTGCCGCTGTCACACCAGCGTTCCGAAGCTCCGCCAAGCGTGCTATTCCGCGCTCGGTGAGCACGGTCCGGGCGATTTGACGTTGAGTGGAGCGAGACATTGATACGAAAACTCGGCGCACAGAAACTATTATCCGAGGATTTGTATCGCCTTTCTCAGGCTTGAGAAAGCCCTCAGTTTGCGCGGGTGACCATGAAGCAAAATTAAGCACTTCTCGACGATGGACTAAGGCGCTTCGTCATTGATGAGACGATGGTGTTTTGCGAGCAACATGAGATAGAGTCCTTTGCGCGTCCACCATGAGCATGGCTATCTGGACACCGCGGCGGCGATATTGTCCCGCTTCGGCTCCGTCCCTCCGAGACGTCGAAACCCAGGCGGAAAACCGAATCCGGTTGTTGCTGGATCGGCCTACGCCGAACGGCGCAGCATGATCTCGGCGCTCAAGAGAATGCGCTCGTCCTCGGGGAATGCGCCGCCGCCGTCGGAGGATTCCCCGAGCTTGAACAGAAAAATACGCGAAGAAAAAATAAAATTGATAACGAGGGAGTTTATCGCGCCTTTCTGCGGTTCAGCCTGCCGGGCCGTCGTCGGAAGAGCTCCCTCCAGGTTCGTTGCGCGGATGGCTTGCCTTTCCCCCACCTCGCGCCAGATAGCGTGGGAGACGATGACGGAGACGCGATCATGAATGAGACCAACAAGACGGCGTTGGTCCGAATCCTCGGGCGGGTGCAAGGCGTTAGCTTCAGGGTTTGGGCGCGCGACGAGGCGCAGAAGCTCGGTCTCGTCGGGTGGGTCCGTAACGAAGCCGACGGCTCGGTCGCCGCCTTGATCAGCGGCTCGGAGGAGGCGGTTACCCGCATGCTCGAGCGTCTGCATGAAGGACCGCCGGCAGCATGGGTCTCGAAGGTCGTTACCGAATTCGTCGAGGCGCCGGAGGGCGTCAGCGGTTTTCGCATCACCAGATAGGATCAGCGTGGCAACCGTCGGTCCTTATGTGCCGGGAATGGGTCAAGGATGTGCTCGGCGTCGGACCATCAGTCGACAACATCGATCAGATCAGAGGCGAGCTTGTGTAGCACGGGTGCTGGAGCAGCCGGCACAGCAGGAAGAGACCGTTGCCTGAGCTGGCGACTGCCGAAGAGTGCGACCTGGCCCGGCGATGATCGACCGCTCGCCAATCAATGTTGAGCTTCGAGACTGCCCGTTTTCTGCTCGCGGCCATAGGCGCGCAGGAAGGTCCGCACCGCCTTGCGGGCGCTATCTTCAAGTTCTGCGTCACTTGGGGCCTCGCCGAAAAGCCCGCCCATCTGCAGGTCTGCCTTTATCAGCGCGATGAATTGCCGCGCCGCGAGGTCGAAGTCATCGATTTCGAGCGGCGCCAGGTGGGCGAGCCGCGCAAAGAGTGCCGCAAGCGCCCGATCCGTCTTGCCCGGGCCCTGTTCCCGCCAGAACTGGAAGAGATGCGGATAGCGGTGGCCTTCCGTCGCGATCAGCTTCTGGATGAACTTGGCGTCCTGGTTGCAGATGCAGCTCTTGTTGAGCCGCACCGCGAAAGCGGCAAGGTCTTCTTCGAGATTGTCGGCCCGTTCCGGAAAGGTCGCCAGGATCGAAAAGAGGACGCCATTGGTGCGATCCATGATGTCCTGGATCACTGCCATGAACAGCGTCTCTTTTTCGCGATAGTGGTTGTAGACCGTCTGGCGCGACACGCCGGCTTCGGCGGCGATCTCGTCGATGCTGGCACCGGAAAAGCCCTCGCGGCAGAATACGTCGGCAGCCGCCTCCAGGATCGAGACGCGTTTCGCGAGCTGTCCCTTTTGCACGTGGGCGTCCGTCGAGGCGAGGTCATGTTTTTTCATCGATTGAAGATAGAGCCCATTGACGATTTAGACAACGGTGTCTAATTTTACACGCGTGTCCAAAATATTGGACTTATCAGTCAGCGGCGGATACGTCTCCAAACGTCTGATCCTGGCACGACCGTCATTTTTCGCGTTTCAATCCCGACGGCAGCGATGCCGGCCTCGCGCCAGGAGCGTTGTCACGATTTCTGAAAGATCATTGCCATGACAGCGTCCTTCCTTCGCACGGCCATCGTCCTCGGTTTGATTTCGGCGATCGGACCCTTCGCAATCGACATGTATCTGCCTGCCTTGCCGTCGATCGGCAAAGACCTGGCAGCAGAGAACGGGGTCGTGCAGCTCAGCCTGCTCTCGTTTTTCATTTCCTTTGCCATCTCGCAGCTCATCTATGGGCCTCTTTCCGATATCTGGGGCCGCAAGGCGCCGCTCTATCTCGGCATTGGCCTCTTCACCGTCGCCAGCATCGGCTGCGCGCTTGCAAGCGATATCGAAACGCTGATCGCCTTCCGCTTCCTGCAAGGGATTGGTGGCGCCGCCGGCATGGTCATTCCGCGTGCGGTCGTCCGTGACATGCACACCGGCGTGCAAGCCGCGCGGCTGATGTCGTTGCTGATGCTGGTCTTCAGCATCTCGCCGATCCTGGCCCCGCTCGCCGGCAGCGCCGTGATCCAGTTTTACGGCTGGCGCGGTGTCTTTTATGCCGTGATGATCGCCGCCTTCATCGGCCTGATCCTCCTGTCGACGCAATTGCAGGAGACTCGCCCGAAAAAGGACCGAGCCGACAGCAGCGTGACAAGTGCGCTTGCCGCCTACCGCTTGCTGCTTTCCGACCGCAACTTCCTGACGCTCACCTTCATCGGCGGCCTCGGTATTTCCGGGTTTCTGGTCTATCTCGCCAACTCGCCCTTCGTGCTGATCGACCACTATGGGTTGACACCGACGCAATACAGCATCGCCTTCTCGATGAACGCTGTGTCGTTCTTCGCGGTGTCGCAGGCGACCGGCTGGTTCGGCGAGCGCTTTGGCCTGGTGCGGGTGATGCACCTCGCCGTCGGCGCCTTTGCGCTCACCATGGTTACGATGTTCGTCGTCATGAGCCTCGGCTTCGACCAGTTGCCTGTGATGGCCGCCTTCCTGTTCGTCGGCTATGGCGTGCTCGGCTTGGTGATCCCGACCTCCGCGGTGCTGGCGCTTGAAGACCATGGCGAAATCGCCGGCACGGCCTCGGCGCTGATGGGCACGCTGCACTTCGTCACCGCCGCCGTCGCCATGGTGGTCGCCAGCTTCTTCTTCGACGGAACGGCCCTGCCAATGGCCGGCGCCATCGCTGCCTGCGCACTCGCCGCCTTCCTGCTGACGCAGGCAACGATCGGCCGTAGCCGGGTGGTCGCGGCAGAATAACCGCACTTCGGTGACATGCAGAGCCACCAGAAGACAGCATGTCCTCGGGTGGCTCTCCATGTGTCGGCCGGTGCTCCGGGATTCGCGCTCAGAAATCCCAGTCCTCGTCTTCGGTCGCCACCGCCTTGCCGATGACGTAAGAGGAGCCGGAGCCGGAGAAAAAGTCGTGGTTCTCGTCGGCGTTCGGCGAAAGGGCCGAGAGAATGGCGGGGTTCACCTTGCAGGCCTCGGCCGGAAACAGTGCCTCGTAGCCAAGGTTCATCAGCGCCTTGTTGGCATTGTAGTGCAGGAACTTCTTCACATCCTCGGTGAGGCCGACGCCGTCATAAAGCGCTTCGGTGTACCTTGCCTCGTTGTCGTAGAGTTCGAGAAGCAGGTCGAAGGCGAAGTCCTTGATCTCCTGCCGGAGTTCGTCGCTCAGCCGCTCCAGAGCGCGCTGGAACTTGTAGCCGATATAGTAGCCGTGCACGGCTTCGTCGCGGATGATCAGCCGGATCATGTCGGCGGTATTGGTAAGCTTGGCCCGGCTCGACCAGTACATCGGGAGATAGAAGCCGGAATAGAACAGGAAGCTTTCGAGGAAGACGCTTGCGACCTTCTTCTTCAGGGGATCGCCGGAGGCGTACTCTCCCATGATCAGCGCCGATTTCTTCTGCAGGAACTCGTTTTCCTCCGACCAGCGATAGGCATCGTCGACATCGGGGGTCAGGCAGAGCGTGGAAAAGATCGAGGAGTAGGAGCGGGCGTGCACCGCCTCCATGAAGGAGATGTTGGAAAGCACTGCTTCTTCGTGTGGGGTGACGGCATCCTCCATCAACCGGACTGCGCCAACGCCGTTTTGGATCGTATCGAGCAGCGTGAGGCCGGTGAAGACGCGGATGGTGAGCTTCTGCTCCTCCGGCTTCAGCGTCGCCCAGGAGGGGATGTCATTGGAGAGCGGCACCTTCTCCGGCAGCCAGAAATTGCCGGTGAGACGGGTCCAGACTTCCAGGTCCTTGTCGTCCTCGATGCGGTTCCAGTTGATCGCGCGGATGCGGCTTGCGGGTTTGGTGTGCATGGTCATTGCTTGAGCCTTTCGGTGATATCAGCCCCTCATCCGCCTGCCGGCACCTTTCCCCGCACGCGGGGAGAAGTGACTACCGCGCGGGTCTGAGCCAACGGCGAGGCACGTTTCCGCAAACGGGGCGAGGGCTGGGGTGAGGGCAGTCTGGGCAGCTGTCGGGGATACGGCGTTAGAGCGTGCAGGAGACGCAGCCCTGGACCTGTGTGCCTTCGAGTGCCATCTGCCGAAGGCGGACGTAGTAGATGGTCTTGATGCCTTTCTTCCAGGCGTGGATCTGGGCGCGGTTGATGTCGCGCGTCGTTGCTGTGTCACGGAAGAAAAGGGTCAGCGACAGCCCCTGGTCGACGTGCTGGGTCGCCGCTGCATAGGTGTCGATGATCTTCTCGGGTCCGATCTCGTAGGCGTCCTGGTAGTATTTCAGGTTGTCGTTGGTCATGAAGGCGGCCGGATAATAGACGCGGCCGATCTTGCCTTCCTTGCGGATCTCGATCTTCGAGACGATCGGATGGATCGAGGAGGTCGAGTGATTGATGTAGGAGATCGAGCCGGTCGGCGGCACCGCCTGAAGGTTCTGGTTGTAGAGACCGCCGTCCATCACCGCCCGTTTCAGCTCGAACCAATCTTCCTGCGTCGGGATGGGGATGCCGGCTCTGTCGAAGAGGCCTTTCACCTTTTCTGTTGCCGGCAGCCATTCAGCCTCGGTGTATTTGTCGAAATATTCGCCCGACGCATATTTCGAGTTCTCGAACCCTTTGAAGCTCTGGCCTTTCTCGATCGCCAATCGGTTCGAGGCTTTGATGGCGTGATAGGTGACCGTGTAGAAATAGATATTGGTGAAATCGATGCCTTCCTCGGAGCCGTAGAAGATGTGCTCGCGGGCGAGATAGCCGTGCAGGTTCATCTGGCCGAGGCCGATCGCGTGGCTGTCGTCGTTGCCCTTCTCGATCGAGGGCACTGAGGAGATGTGGCTCATTTCGGAGACGGCGGTCAAGGCGCGGATCGAGGTTTCGATCGTGTGGCCGAAATTTGGTGAGTCCATCGCCGCGGCGATGTTCAGCGAGCCGAGGTTGCAGGAAATGTCCTTGCCCATGCGGGCGTAGGAGAGGTCCTCGTTGAATTCGCTGGATTCGCTCACCTGCAGGATTTCCGAGCAGAGATTACTCATGGTGATGCGCCCGGCGACCGGGTTTGCCCGGTTCACCGTGTCCTCGAACATGATGTAGGGATAACCACTCTCGAACTGGATCTCGGCGACGATCTGGAAGAACTCGCGCGCCTTGATCTTCTTCTTGCGGATGCGCGCATCCTCGACCATCTCGCGATACTTCTCCGTCACCGAAATCTCGGTCAGCGGCATGCCGTAGACGCGCTCAACGTCATAAGGCGAGAAGAGGTACATGTCCTCGTTGTTGCGGGCGAGCTCAAAGGTGATGTCCGGGATCACGACGCCGAGGGACAGCGTCTTGATGCGGATCTTTTCGTCGGCGTTTTCGCGCTTGGTGTCGAGGAAGCGCATGATGTCGGGGTGGTGGGCATGCAGATAGACGGCGCCTGCGCCTTGGCGGGCGCCAAGCTGGTTGGCGTAGGAGAACGAGTCTTCGAGCAGCTTCATGATCGGGATGATGCCCGACGACTGGTTCTCGATCTGCTTGATCGGTGCGCCCATCTCTCTGATATTGGTAAGCGACAGCGCCACGCCGCCGCCTCGCTTGGAAAGCTGCAGCGCCGAATTGATCGCACGGCCGATGCTTTCCATATTGTCCTCGATCCGCAGCAGGAAGCAGGAAACCAGCTCTCCACGTTGCTTCTTGCCGGCATTGAGGAAAGTCGGCGTCGCCGGCTGGAACCGGCCGGAAATGATCTCGTCGACCAGATCGCGGGCAAGCTGCTCGTTGCCGCGCGCAAGCGTCATCGCCACCATGCAGATGCGGTCCTCGTAGCGCTCCAGGTAGCGCTTTCCGTCGAAGGTTTTCAGCGTATAGGATGTGTAATATTTGAACGCGCCGAGGAAGGTTGGAAAACGGAACTTCTTGGCATAGGCGTGGTCATAGAGGTCGCGCACGAAGTTGAAGGAGTACTGGTCCAGGACCTCCTGTTCGTAATAGCCCTCGGTCACCAGATAATCGAGCTTTTCCCTGAGATTATGGAAGAAGAACGTGTTCTGGTTGACGTGCTGGAGGAAGTACTGTTTCGCCGCCAGCCGGTCCTTGTCGAGCTGGATCCGGCCCTCTTCGTCATAAAGGTTCAGCATCGCGTTCAGCGCATGATAGTCCAGCGCCGCTTCCGTCGCCTTCAGGGGGTGTTCGCGTGTTGTGACGTCCAAAATCGTTCCATCCCGTTTTTGACATTGGCGACGTCTTCGTCCGTTCCGATTAGCTCGAAACGATAGAGATAAGGCACGCTGCACTTGGCCGAGATGACGTCGCCGGCGACCCCGTAGGTCGCGCCGAAATTGCTGTTGCCCGCGGCAATCACGCCGCGGAGGTGAGAGCGGTTGACCGCGTCGTTCAAGAAGCGGACTACCTGTTTCGGCACGGCGCCCCGGCCGTCGTCGCCGCAATAGGTGGGCACGACCAGCACATAGGGTTCGGTGACTGTAAGTGTATCCTTACTTTCCGCGAGCGGTATACGCTTTGCGCGAAGCCCGAGTTTTTCGACGAAGCGATGGGTGTTTTCCGAGCGGCTGGAAAAATAGACGATAAGCCCCACCGCTTCTCTCCTCTAAGATAGCGCGCTGATCTTGTCGGGGCGGAAACCCGCCCAGTGTTCGGGGCCGGCGACGACGACGGGGAGCTGCATGTAGCCGAGGCCCTTGACCGTCTCGAGCGCGTCCTGGTCGGCCGAGATATCAATGACCTCGTAGCTGACGCCCTGGCGATCGAGCGCCCGGTAGGTCGCGGTGCATTGGACGCAGGCGGGCTTGCTGTAGACGGTGACGTTCATATCTTCCTCGTTTGGTCGGCTGGATAGGGGCAAGAGAAGGCGCGCGGACACGCGACCGCGATCCGGCGAAATGCAGGGCTGTCATGGCTGTGGCTTGCTCGGGTATGGAGCCCGGGCACGCCTCTTCTTCAGCTGCGCGGGAATCCGCGCCTCTTGATTGGCGAGTGATGGAAATTCGATGACGCAGGCATGACTTCACCCCGAAGCTTTCGACAGGCTGCCGGGGAGATGTCGAGACGACCAGGCAGGCTCATCCTGCCGCACTCAACCGCCCGTGGACGTTTGTTGCTCGAGGCAGGTCTCCTGGCTCACGGGTCTACGCTTCCATCCCGACCTTCCCGAGGCCTCATGCCTCAGTGGTCCAATTCCGGACAGTCGCTCGCCGTCTACAGTTGCGGGGGCAGCTACGGCATAGCCGGGCGGAAAGCCGCCGGCGCACCGTATTCCCGTCTTAGCTCCCAATCCTTGCGAATCGGAAGAACCTCAAACACTAGATATAGTATCTCATCGCCAATCTGCGTCAATAGGTGCGCGACGTCGGAGATCCGGTGCGGAGGGTCATTTCTCCCCGATATGGATAACGGGACGTAAACGGCGGACTGCAGCGGAACCCACCGGGGAGGCTTGTCGGCTACAAACTGGCGTGCTCCGCCAATGTCTGGCGGGGCACCGCCGCGGCCATTGCGAGGTTTCAGGCCGAAGGTCTCTGTGGTGCGATCCGCTCGCTCGCGGGGTGCTGCACCAGAAGATCCGGGTACGTTTTGTCCCGGCAATCTGTCAGTCGCAAAGCGAGATGCTGACGTCCCTGTTTTCGCCGGGCTGCGCGCGCGGCGAGATCGTCACGGAGGGCCGCGTGTTGGTGCGGTCGCTTTTTGGCGAGGGCTTCGGCGCGGATGACGGGTCTTCCTTCGACCAGTGCCATGGATCGGCAACATCGCCGACGCGCGCCCGGATGGTCTCGTGGTCCCGCGTCAGGCCGATATCCTTCAACTGCAATTCGCTGAACGTATCGATGGCGATGGTCGGATTGAGGGTGCTTCCGGCCCGCTTCAGGACATGACGGATCGCTGATCGCACTGCGCTAAGCATTGCTATCCTCTTTGTTTTTGCTGTTGTGTTCGCGAGAAAAGTGAGGAATTTTGCCGCTTCGCGCAAAGCGATTTCTCGCATGCTGGCATAAAGAATGCTTATCTCAGCGCCATGAGCAAGATTCCTCCCATGAGTGCGGTGCGCGCCTTCGAAGCCGCCGCCAGGCACCTGAGTTTCACCCGTGCGGCCGAGGAACTCGGGATGACTCAGGCTGCCGTCAGCTACCAGATCCGGCTGCTGGAGGAGCGCATCGGCACGCCGCTCTTCGTACGGCTTCCGCGCGAGGTGCGGTTGACGGCCTCCGGGCGGCAGTTGGCGCCTAAGGTGACGGAGGCGATCGACCTGCTGGGCTCGGCCTTCTCCGAGATTGCCGACAAGACCGAACATCACCTGCACATTTCCGTGCTTCCGACCGTCGTTTCGAGCTGGCTCGGCCCCAGGCTCGCCTCGTTCCAGACCGCCCAGCCGAACATCAGTATAAGGGTGCACATGTCGACCGATCTGGTCGATTTCAAGCGCGACGCCATCGATCTTTCAGTGCGCAGCGGCAACGGCGACTGGCCCGGCAACGACGTATTTCCACTGTTCCCGATCGATTACATGCCGGTCTGCACGCCGGCCTTCATGAAAAAGCACCAGCTCAGGCAGCCCTGCGACGTGCTGCGCGTCCGGCGTTTCGGCAATGCCAACTGGTGGCGCCGATGGATGATCGAGACCGGCGTAGAGCCGCCGGAAAGCAACGGCACCGAGCTGATCTTCGACGTCCAGGCGATGGATGTCGCGACCACCCTGGCGGAACACGGCATCGCCATTGCCGTATCGACCTTCCTGATGGAGGAACTGAAGAGCGGCAGGCTCATTCGGCCATTCGAACATCTGGTCAGGGACGGTCGCGCCTATTGGCTGGTCTATCCGCAAAGCAGCCGACGGCAGAAGAAGATTCAGGCTTTTCGCGACTGGATCCTTGCCGAGGCGGACGCGTCGAATGCGCTGCTCGCGATCGCGATGGATGATTCGAGGTCGGCATCCCCTCAGGCCGTGGTCGGCGCAAGTGCGCTCATGAAGCCTGAATAGGTCTTGCTGAGTGGTGATGCGTAGGAACCGCGCTTGCTGGTCATAAGTCCTTGCGACACCAACGCCTCCGCCTGCTTGACGGCGGCGGAGACGCCATCGATCACCGGAACGCCGTAATCGGCTTGCAGGTCCCGGGCAAGGTCTGCCATGCCGGCGCAGCCGAGCACGATCGCCTCGGCGCCGTCTTGAGTAAGCGCCAGTTCGATCTCGCGTCGCAGTTTGGCAAGCGCGTTCGAGGCCTTGTCTTCCAGTTCGAGCACCGGAATATCGGCGGCGCGCACCTTGGCCCGGCTGCCCATGCCGTAGTGCCGGACGAGATTCTCGATCAGGACGCGGGAACGTTCGAGCGTCGTGACCACGGTGAAGCGTTGCGCCAACATGGCAGCGGTCGCGACGGCGGACTCGCAGAGCCCGACCACTGGAATACGGGCAAGCGCGCGGGCGGCTTCAAGGCCCGTGTCGTCGAAGCAGGCAATGACCGCAGCATCGGCGCCGGCCCCTTCCCCGTCGCGAATTTCTGTAAGCAGGCCCGGAAGTGCGACCGCGCCGTCATAATGCCCCTCGATCGAGGCCGGTCCGGACTTCGATGTGCGGGCGAGAATTTCCGTGGCGGGGCCGGCGACGGCCCGCGCCGCCGCGGCGGCCTTGGCCGTCATCGACGAGGTGGTATTGGGATTGACGATCAGGATGCGCATCTGGCCTAGCTCAGCTCTGCCTGGCGGCGCCGCAAGGCCACAATGACCGCAAGCGCAACGAGGATGATGGTGAAGGAGAAAAGCGTGGTGACCGTGCCGAGTGCATAGAGCACCGGCGTCGTCACATTTGTGGTCATGCCATAGATCTCGAGCGGCAGCGTATTGTAGCTGCCGGAGGTCATCAGCGTGCGAGCGAACTCGTCATAGGAAAGCGTGAAGCCGAAGAGGCCGACGCCGATGAGGCTCGGGGCGATCATCGGCAGGAGCACGTGGCGAAAGGTCTGCCACGAGGTCGCTCCGAGATCGCGCGCCGCCTCCTCATAGGACGGTGAGAACCGGTTGAAGACGGCAAACATGATGAGCACGCCGAAAGGCAGGGTCCAGGTGAGGTGGGCGCCGAAGCCGGAGGAATACCAGGCGGGCTTCAGGCCGAACTGCTGGAAGACGACACCGATACCGAGCGAGATGATGATCGACGGCACGACGAGGCTTGCGACGGTCAGATAGAAGAGCACGGTGGCGCCGCGGAAGCGCCGGCGGAAGGCAAGGCCGGCGAGTAGCGCGACCACGACATTGACCGCCATCACCATCAGGCCGAGCGTGAAGGAACGGCGGAACGAGGCGCCGAAATCGCCGACCGCCTGTTTTTCGAAGAGATTGTAGAACCAGTGCAGTGAAACGCCGTTCAACGGAAAGGTCAGACCGCCGTCCGGTCCCTGGAATGATAGGATCAGCACTGCCGAAAGCGGTCCGTAGAGGAACAGCACGAACAGGGTAAAGAAGGCTGCGAGCAGGTAGAATTCCTTGCCGCGTCTTTCGTTGCTCATGTCAGAGCTCCTTACGAATGTCGACGACGCGCAGGATCGCGGCGACCATCGATAGCACGACGATCAACAGCACCACCGCATTGGCGGCGGCTGCCGGATATTGCAGCAGCGACATCTGGTTCTTCATCATCAGTGCCACGGAGGCGCTCTGGCCGCCGGACATGACCTGCACGGTCGAGAAATCCGCCATGACGAGCGTGACGACGAAGATCGAACCGATGGCCATCCCCGGCTTGGCGAGCGGCAGGATGACGTTCCAGAGAATCTGGCCGCCGGAGGCGCCGCAGTCGCGGGCCGCCTCGATCAGCGAACGGTCGATGCGCATCAGCGTGTTGAAGATTGGCGTCACCATGAACAGCGTATTGAGGTGCACCATGGCGAGCACGACAGCGAAATCGGAATAGAGCAGCCATTCGATCGGCTGCGGGATAAGGCCGAGCTCGATCAATGTCGAATTGACGAGGCCGTTTCGGCCGAGAACCGGGATCCAGGAGATCATGCGGATGATGTTGGAGGTCAGGAACGGCACGGTGCAGACGAGGAACAGCACCATTTGCATGGTGGTGGTGCGGACATGGAAGGCGAGGAAATAGGCCACCCAGAAGCCGATTGAGAGTGTCAGCGCCCAGACGAGGACGGTGAACTTCAGGGTGTTGAGATAGGTCTTCCAGGTGACCCAGGAGCCGAGCGTATCGGCGTAGTTCATCGTCAGGAAATCCGGATAGAGCCCCGCGAAGTCATAATCCCAGAAGCTGACGACGACGATGGTGAGAATCGGCAGCACGAAGAAGAAGCCGAGGATCAAGAGGAGCGGCGTGGCCTGAAGGTGGGAGGCAAGGCCGTGCGGGATGACAAGGCGGCGGGGTGCCGTCTCTGTTTCGATCTGCCCTGACTGTGACGTCGTGATCGTAGCCATCTTCGTTCCTTTCATGTCTCGAGTGGCGCTGCCCCTCATCCGCCTGCCGGCACCTTCTCCCCGGTTGCGGGGAGAAGGGATATGTGGCGCAGTCCCGCGCACTCTTGACCGTTTACTTGAGGCTCAGCCGTCCCTTTTGGCACGTCCAGGACTAGGGTGAGGGGCAAGCTGCCGACGGGGCGGTGGCACCAGCGTTAGGGACTACGCAGCGATGAACTCGTTCCAGCGCTTGATCATGTAGCGATCCTCGTCCATCACCGAGTTCCAGCAAGCGACCTTGCCCATGCGCTCCTCGAAGGAGCCGCCGTCGCGCACGGCACCGGCCTTCTCCATCACCTTGCCTTCCGGCGACAGGATGTCGCCCTTGGCGGGCTTGCCTTCGACCCAGAAGCCCCACTCGTCCTCGGACATGAAGCCCTTAGCGGTCTCCATGGCGGCGGAATAGTAGCCCTGGCGGTTGAGATAGGCACCGACCCAGCCGGACAGGTACCAGTTGATGTATTCATAGGCCGCGTCGAGCTGGGCGCCCTGAAGATGGGCGGCAAGGCCGAGTCCGCCACCCCAGGCGCGGTAGCCTTCCTTCAGCGGCTGGTATTTGCAGGCGATGCCCTTGGAGCGGACGGCGGCGACCGCCGGCGACCACATGGACTGGATGACGACTTCGCCCGAAGCCATCAGGTTGACGCTTTCGTCGAAGGACTTCCAGAAAGCGCGGAACTGGCCGTCCTGCTTGGCCTTGATCAGGAAGTCGATCGTCTTGTCGATCTCGTCCGTGGTCATGTTGCCCTTGTCGGCATATTTGATGTTGCCCATGGCCTCCATGATCATCGCTGCATCCATGATGCCGATAGAGGGGATGTTGAGGATCGCTGTCTTGCCCTTGAAGGCGGGGTCCATGATGTCGGCCCAGGTCGTGATCTCGCGGCCGACGAGATCAGGGCGAATGCCGAGCGTGTCGGCATTGTAGATCGTCGGGATCAGCGTCATCCAGTCGGTCGGCGACTTGGCAAAGGTCTTGGAATCCTGCGCGTCGACGAAGCCGACGGTATGCGGCGCCGTGCCTTGCGCGACCACGCTTTCGGGCTTCAGCTTGCCGTCGATGAACAGTGGAACGATCTTGTCGAAGTACTTGATCTTCTTGACGTCCATTGGCTGCATTACGCCGGCCGGGAAGACCTTCTTGGCGATCCAGTATTCGATGTCGGCGATGTCGTAGGAGTCTGGCTGGGTCACCGCCCGCTGGGCAGCGGCGTCGGAATCTGTCGCCGTCATCTCCAGCGTGATGCCGAGGTCTTGCTTGCACTTCTCGGCAATGGCGTTGATGTTGGAAACGCCGGTGCCGAACTGGCGCAGCGTGATCGGATTCTGGGCCCAGATCGTCGGGAAGCCGGTGATGGCGCCCGACCCGGCGATCGCGCCGATGGCGGCAGCGCCGGTCTTTAACAGTGACCGGCGTGTCAGGCCGGCACCAGGCTTTTCGGTCTTGTTTTCAGTCGTCATGTGCAGTTCCCCTTTTGTGATCGTTGGTAGCTCATGCGGAAAGGCGGCCGAGGGGGACGACGTCCTCCAGGGTCCAGCTCAGGGACACCGCATCGCCGACCGACACGGGTTTCCTGAAATAGTCGCTGTCGCTGACGATCAGCGTGAAGTCGTCGCTGCCGGCGCCGATGGCAGTCAGCTTCACCGACGCGCCGCGATATTCGATGTTGGAAACCACGGCCTGGAAGCCGAGGCCCTTATCACTCGGCGGATCGAGCCGCACGCGATCGGTGCGGATGCCGATGTCTATCGGCCGGCCGATCTCCTGGGCGATGTCGCGCACCGCAAAGACCTGACCCTCCGCCGTCTCCATTTCGACGATGCTGTCGGTGATCGCCCGGACCTTTCCCGAGAGTACGTTGTGGTCGCCCATGAAGCGCGCAACGAAGGCGGTTGCCGGCCGCTCGAACACCATGCGCGGTGCGGCCGCCTGCTCGATCCGGCCGTTGTTCATCACCACGATCAGATCGGCGAGCGCCATCGCCTCTTCCTGGCTGTGGGTGACGTGCACGAAGGTGATGCCGAGCGTCTTCTGCAGTTTTTTCAGCTCTGCCCGCATGCGGATCTTCAGGAACGGGTCGAGCGCCGACAGCGGCTCGTCGAGAAGCAGCGCCTCCGGCTCGGTGATGAGCGCACGGGCAAGCGCCACGCGCTGCTGCTGGCCACCGGAAAGCTGGGCTGGACGCCTGGAACCATAGGCCTCCATCTGCATCAGCTTCAACATGTCGAGCGCCTTGGCGCGGCGGGCGTCACGGTCGACCCCCTTCATCTTGAGGCTGAAGGCGACGTTGTCGACGAGGTCGAGATGGGGGAACAGAGCGTAGGACTGGAACATCATCGCCGTGTTGCGCTTGGCCGGCGGAAAATCGGTGACGACGACATTGCCGAGCCTGAGGTCGCCGGACGAGATGCTTTCATGGCCGGCGATCATGCGCAGCGTCGAGGTCTTGCCGCAGCCCGATGGGCCAAGAAAGCAGCAATAGCTGCCGGCGGGGATTTTCAGGCTGATGGAATGTACGGCTGTCGTCGAGCCGTAAATCTTGGAAACGGACACGATATCGATCTCTGCGGCTTTCGACATGACGCTTTCTCCTTGCAACAGAGGAGAAGCATCAATCGTGCCAGTTTCGATCGACGCGTCTAAGGCTATATTTTCATGGGGTATTTGCCCTTTCCGGCCATCGCCGGTGAAGATCCTTGTTTCGGAGCGACTGCTCATGAATTGAGCTTTTCGTCGCCAATATGCGCAAATTATCGTATACAATAATATGAATTTTTGGGCGCAGGCGCCGCAAGCCTCCGAGGGAAGAGCTCCCGGCGGATTTCGCGACCGCCTGTTTCTCCCGAAGGTGAAACTTTCATGGAAAAACTGAAAATCAACTGAGAACGGCTGTTACCAAACTGACATGGCAGCTCCCTAAAGACTGCGGCCAACCGCAGCCGGAGGGGAGATAAAAGCTCTCCGACGCGCACGCCCTGAAGCCATCGTCGGAGGCCGTTTCCATGAAGATCGTCCAGATCAGCGATACCCATCTCAGCCCGGTGAAGAGCCATTTCAACGACAACTGGGAGCCGCTTCGCGCCTGGATCGAGGCGACGGCGCCCGATCTCGTCATCCATACCGGCGACGTGACGATCGACGGCGCCGACCACGAGGACGACATCACCTTTTCGCTCGAGCTGATCGGCCAGCTCTCGATGCCGGTATTGATCGTGCCCGGCAATCATGACGTCGGTCACCTGCCGGGTTCGCATCAGCCGGTGGATGCACAGCGGCTTGCCCGCTGGCGCGGGCTCGCAGGGCCGGATTATTGGGTCTCCGATCACGAAGGCTGGCGGCTGATCGGGCTCAACAGCCTGCTGCTCGGCTTCGAGGACGAGGAAGAGGAAAAGCAGTTCACCTGGCTCGAGGAGCAGTTGCAAAGCCGCGACCGGCGCAAGGTGGCGATCTTCGCCCACAAGCCGCTTTTCGTCGACGCGCCGCAGGAAGGCGACACCGGCTATTGGAGCGTTCGTCCCCGCCAGCGCCAGCGTCTTTATGACCTGATCGCAGGTTCCGACGTGGCGCTGCATGCGAGCGGTCATCTGCACTGGGCGTGGACGGGTGAACATGCCGGAGCGGCGCTCGTCTGGGCGCCGCCGACCTCCTTCATCATCGACACTTTGGAACGGCCGATGCCGGGCGAGCGGCTGGTCGGCGCCGTCGTCCACACGTTCACCGATGCGAGCGTTTCCAGCGAAATCGTTGCCGTTCCGGGGCTGACGAGCCACGTGCTCGATCCGATCGTTGAGGAGGTCTATCCGCAAGCGGCGAAGACGAAGCCTCACGTGGAGGCAGCGCAATGAGCGTGCTTTCGCTTCGCGGCATCACCAAGTCCTATGGCGGCAATGTCATATTGAAGAGCGTCGGCCTGGAGGCGGAAGCGGGCGAGTTCATCGCCCTCGTCGGCCCGTCCGGTTGCGGCAAGAGTACGCTTTTGCGCATCGTCGCCGGCCTCGACCATGGCGACACCGGCGAGATCGTCATCGGCGGCCGTGACGTTGCCCGCATGGCGGCGGCCGATCGCAACGTTGCTATGGTCTTTCAGTCCTACGCCCTCTATCCGCATCTGACCGCCGGCCAGAACATCGCCGTGCCGCTCGCCATGCGACGCCTGACGGCAATGCAGCGCCTGCCTGGGATCGGCAATTTCCTGCCGGGGCAAAGGCAAATCCGCACCGACATCCAGCGCCAGGTAAAGGAAATGGCCTTGGCGCTGAAGATCGATCATCTGCTCGATCGCAAGCCCGGCCAGATGTCCGGCGGCCAGCGCCAGCGCGTGGCACTCGCCCGCGCCATGGTGCGCCGTCCGGCCGTCTTCCTCATGGACGAACCACTTTCCAATCTCGATGCCAACCTGCGTGTGCATGCTCGCGGCGAGATTGTCGACCTGCATCGGCGCGCCGGCGTGCCGACGCTCTATGTCACCCACGACCAGTCGGAAGCCCTGTCGATGGCCGACCGGGTCGCGGTGATGATCGGCGGCAACTTGCTGCAACTGGCGACCCCCAAGGAGATCTACGACAATCCCTCGCATATCGAGGTCGCCCGTTTCCTCGGTCAGCCGAAGATCAACGTGCTGGAAACCCGCATCGATGTCGCTGGCCTCGTGCGCTTCGGCGACCTAGTGCTGCTGGCGAACCGGGGACAGGTGTCGGATGCATCGGTGAAGCTCGCTATCCGTCCGGAATTCGTTCGCTTCAATCCGGCAAGTGCCCGCCGGTTGAGCGCACGGGTCGAGCGCATGGAGTTTCTCGGCTCGGAAGTCATCGTCCACGCCCGCCTCGATGCGATCGGCGAGGTGATGACATCGAAGGCGACGCCTGCCGAAGCCGCAGCTTGGACCATCGGCCAACCGGTTGACGTCGAGATCATGCCCGAGCGGACGATGCTCTTCGACCAGCAAGGTGTCCGGCTGCTGGCCGAACCGGTCGCTGCCGCTGCCGCGCTGGAGAAGATTGATGGTTAGCGTTTCGACATTGGAGACGGCGATCGCGGCGCCCGAGATACGCGAAGCCCGTATCGCCTGGCTGCTCGCATTGCCTGCGATCGTGCTGCTCTTCCTCTTCATTTTGCTGCCGACGGCGGCGGTGATCGTGCTCGGCTTCACCGATTTCGAACTTGGCTACAGCAACTGGCGCTTCGTCGGCTTCGAGAACTATGCCGAACTCTTCACGGATCGCACCTTCCGACGCTCGCTCTGGAACACCGCAGTCTACACAGCGATCGTCACGCCGGTTTCGATCGTGCTGGCACTGGCAATCGCCATGCTGATCGAGGCAGAGACCAAGGGCAAGGCCTTGTTCCGCACGGTCTATTTCCTTCCGGTCGCCTCGCTACTGGTCGCCATGGCGACCGTCTGGCAGTTCCTCTTCCATCCGACGATCGGCCCGATCAACACCTTCCTTGCGCTCTTCGGTATCGCCGGTCCCAACTGGCTCGGCGCCTCCGGCACGGTGCTCTACGGCCTGTCGATCATCGGCACCTGGCAGTCGGTCGGCTTCAACATGGTGCTGTTTCTCGCCGGCCTCACCGCAATCCCGCGCGAGCTCTATGCCGCCGCAGAAGTGGACGGCGCCAAGACCTGGTTCGATCGCTTCCGGCTGGTGACCTGGCCGATGCTCGGGCCGACGACGCTGTTCGTGACCACCATCAGCATCATCAATGCAGTGAAGGTGTTCGAAACGGTGAAGACGCTAACCGAAGGTGGTCCGAACAAGGCGTCGGAAGTGCTGCTCTTCACCATCTACCAGGAAGGCTTCGTCTATCTGCGCGTCGGTTATGCCTCGGCGATGACCGTCGTCTTTCTCGCAATCCTCGTCGTCCTGATGTTCCTGCAGTACCGCGTGCTCGACCGGAAGGTGCATTACGCATGACCAGCAACGCTTTCTCCGTCGCCCGCATCGCCCGCCTGACGGTCCTGTCGCTTGGCGCTTTGCTCTTCCTTGCACCCTACATCTTCATGGTCTCGACCGCCGGCAAGCCACAGAGCGAGATCTTCTCCTCGTCGCTCTCGCTCATCCCTCAGCAATGGTCCTATGTCGAGAACTTCACGAAGGCGCTGTCGCGCGTCTCGATGACAACCCTGCTTTTCAACGGCGTCATCGTCTGCGCGCTGATCTTCGTCATCCAGATCGTCGTCGCCATCCCCTGCGCCTATGCCATGGCGAAGCTGAAGTTCCGCGCTGCACGGACCATGATGGTGCTGGTCATGCTCGGCCTGCTCGTGCCGATCCATGCGACCGCGCTGCCGATCTATGTCGCCTTCGACAAGCTCTCGGTGCTGAACACCTACACCGCGCTGGTGGCTCCCTTTTCGATCTCGGTCTTCGCGATCTTCCTGTTCCTGCAGTTCTTCCGCGCCATGCCCGACGACCTGATCCATGCAGCTCGGCTCGATGGCATGTCGGAAGCGGGCATCGTAGCGCGGGTCATCGTGCCGAATGCCTGGCCCGCGATCACCGCCTTCGCGATCTTCTCGGTGGTCGCGCACTGGAACGATCTCTTTTGGCCACTGATCGTCGTCACCAACCAGGATTACGCTACCCCGCCGCTCGGCCTGCTCTATTTCCGCGCTGCCGAATCCGGCGACGACTACGGCGCGCTGATGGCCGCCACCCTCATCATCACCCTTCCCCTCGTGACCGCTTTCCTGCTGGCGCAGAAACGCTTCGTCGAGGGCATCACCATGACCGGACTCAAAGGCTGAACGGTCCAACCAGGAGCGCATCCATGAAACATCTGAGACAGCTTCTCACCGCGGCTGCCGCATCGCTGATGCTCGCCGCACCGGCCCATGCCGAGACTGTGCTGACGGTCCATTATCCGATGCCGGGCTTCTTCAAGGACGTGATGGACACGATCTCGAAGAAGTTCATGGAAGAAAACCCAGACATCAAGATCACCTTCGCCAATCCTTCGGCGACCTATGAGGAAGGCATCCAGACGATCATGCGGCAGGCCGGTACGGCCGAGATGCCCGATCTCACCTTCATCGGTCTCAACCGTCTGCGCATGGTGAACGAGCGCGACATTCCCGTCGATCTCGGCCCGTTCATCGCCAAGGACCGCAACATGGCCGAACAGGGCTTTTCCGAAAACATCCTGAAACTCGCCCAGGTCGGTGGCAAGCAGGTGGGCCTCGCCTTCGCCACGTCCAACCCGATCATGTATTACAACGCCGATCTGGTGCGCAAAGCTGGCGGCGACCCGGAAGATCCGCCGAAGACCTGGGACGAGGTCATCGCGCTCGGCGGCAAGATCAAGGCGCTTGGCGACGGCAACGAGGGAATCGACTTCCGTTGGCAGGGCGACGACTGGATGTTCTCGGCACTGCTGTTTGGCGCCGGCGGCGAGATGCTGAGCGCAGACGAAAGCAAGGTTGCCTTCAACGGTCCGGAGGGTGAGAAGGCCGTCGAAGTGCTCGATCGCATGGTGAAGGAAGGCGGCCTGCCGGTTCTGACCAAGCAGGCCGGCGAGCAGGCCTTCGTTGCCGGCAAGGTCGGCTTTGCCTTCCAGACCACCGGGGCGCTGCGCAACACGATCAAGAATGTCGGCGGCAAGTTCGATCTGCGCACCGCCCACATTCCGCTCATCGATCCGGCAAAGGGCAAGCTGCCGACCGGCGGCAATGCCGTCGTCATCCTGACGCGAGATGCCGAGAAGCAGGAAGCCGCCTGGAAGTTCGCGAAGTTCGCCGCCGGCCCCTATGGCGCCTCGGTTGTCGTTCCGGGCACCGGCTACGTGCCGAACAACGAGCTTGCCGCCAAGTCGCCCGAGTATCTCGCCAACTTCTACAAGGAAAACCCGCTGTTCCGCGCCGGCCTCGAGCAGATGCCGCGGATGCGTCCCTGGTATGCCTTCCCCGGCAGCAACGGCGTAAAGGTCACCCAGACGATCGTCGAGAACCTGTCGCGCATCGTCGAGCAGTCGGCGACGCCGAAAGAAGCACTGGACGAGGCTGCGGCCGAAGTCGAAAGCCTGCTGCCGCGCAGCTGATCTCGATTGACACGATGATTGTCGCCGCCCCGGAGGAAACTCTGCGGGCGGCGTTCTCATGTCGATCAGCCGAGGCGTTGAACCGTCCCGCCGGCATAGAGCCGGCACTCGAGGTTGAGATGACGGCAGTCGGAGGCATTTTCAGCCATGTCGAGCAGTAACGCCGCAGCGGCCAGTCCCATGTCGCCGTCGGGCATGGCGATCGTGGTGAGCGTCGGGCTCATCAGTCGTCCAAGCGCAATGCCGTCGAAGCCCGCGACAGAGACGTCATCGGGAACGGAAAGGCGCTCGCGCCGGAGCGCCGCAATCACGCCGAGTGCCAGGAGATCGTTGGAGGCGATGATCGCGGTCGGGCGGTGGTGCGTCAGGACCGTCCCGAGGTCGAGGTTCTCGTAGCCATCGACGAAGGGGATCTCGACCGCCTCGATTGGTGGAACGCCTGCCTCCTGCATGGCGGCCACATAGCCATCGTAGCGCAGGCGTGCCCGATCGGACGAGCGGAAGTGGCCCGAGACGACGAGGATGCGCCGATGGCCATGGTCCAGAATGTGGCGGGTGAGCTCGAAACCGGCCCGGTAATTGTCGACGGTGACGGCGGCGGCAAAGCGGGTGACCGGCAGGTTGTTGAGAAGTACCGTCGGGGGTAGCGCCGCCGAAAGCGCCTCGCTGGTGCGGGCATCGCAAAGCGTCAGGATCAGGCCGGTCGGGCGCTGCTCGAGCAGCGAGCGCACTGCGCGTGCCTCGAGCGCCGGGTCGTAGTTGGATTGCGCGATCAGCACCCCGTGGTTCGCCGCCTGCATACGATGCTGGATGCCGCCAAGCGAGGCGGCAAACACAGGATTGGTGACGCTCGGCACCAGGACACCGACGACAGGCTGGTTTCGCACCGTGGTGCGTCCCGCCTGCACCGGCCGATAGCCGAGTTCAGCTGCCGCACGGCGCACTCGCCGCACCATCTCGTCGCTGACCGGGCCTTCGCCGTTCAGCACGCGCGAGACGGTGGCCAGCGAGCAGCCGGCTTGGAAAGCGATCTGTTGCAGGGTTGCCATCGGCGTTGTGTAGCTGCGCTCCATGACAGCAGATTGAAGTCTTGCGAAAGCGACCCGAGGCATTGTGCAAGAATTATTATTCATACTGTGAATTATATTGACAGTTGCTGAATCCACGGCTTTAATCGCCATCGTCGGAAGTCGAGGAGGAGTTCCGACGAAACTCATCATTCAGTGGCCGCAACCAGGCGGCCCATCGGTTTTTTGGGAGGGGCTTCGGCCTCGAGGAGGACGCGTGCGCAAATTTTTCAGCACGACCGCTTTGGCGGTCATTGCAACGTCATATTGGGCCGCGCCGGCGAGCGCCGAAACGGCCAATCCGTTTCGCTGCCAGCCCGGCGAAAAATACGTCATGAACGTCATGGTATCGGGCGTCGAATACTGGTTCCCCGTCTATGAGATGTTCAAGCAGGCCGGGCAGCAGTTCGGCTGCGAGACCGAATATACCGGCACGCCGGAATACGACGTCAACAAGCAGATCGCCACCTTCGACCAGGCGCTTGCCCAGAACCCGGCCGGCATCCTGGTGCATCCGATGAACTCGGATCCGTTCATCGAGCCGATCAACCGGGCGATCGATCAGGGCACGGCGGTCGTTACCTTCGCGGCGGACTCGCCGCTGTCGAAGCGTGTCTCCTTCATCACCTCGGATAATACTCGCGAAGGCATCTATGCGGCCGATGCGATCGCCGAGAAGATGGGCGGCAAGGGTGAATTTGCCGTGCTCGAAAACCCCGGCCAGGACAACCACGACAAGCGCATCGCCGCCTTCATCGGCCGCATGGCCGAGAAATGGCCCGACATGAAGCTCGTCGGTCGCGCCGCCTCGAACCAGGATCCGAACAAGGCCTATCAGGGTCTGATGAGCATCATCCAGGCCAATCCGAACCTCGGCGCCGTGTTCATGCCGGAAGCCAACTCCGCCATCGGTGCGGCTCAGGCCAGCAAGGAAAGCGGCGGCAAGGTGCTTGTCATGTGCGCCGACGTCAACGCCAACATCCTCGACATGATCAAGGCCGGCGAAGTCTTCGGTTCGATCAACCCGAACCAGGGCATGCAGGGATATATGGGTTTCATGCTGCTCTGGCTCGCCAAGCATCCGGATCTGATCGACCCGATGAACGACGCCAAGCGCTCGGGCTTCAATCCGATGAGCATCCCCTTCGTCGACAATGGCCTTTCCATCGTCACCGCTGACAATGCCGACGACTTCTACTGGGACAAGTATCTGAAGCGTCGTGGCACCAAGGGCATCGACGAGTAAGGATATGAATTGGCTGCCCGGCCCGCTCCGGGCAGCCAAGAATGCAGGGTGGAGGACGGCATGGCAGCACAACCGGTTCTGGAGGTCCGGCGCGTCACCAAGCATTTCGGTGCGGTGAAGGCGTTGACGGAGGTGGATTTCCTGTTGGAGCGAGGAGAGATCCACGCGCTCTGCGGCGAAAACGGTGCCGGCAAATCGACGTTGATGAACATCATCGCCGGCGTGCTGCAGCCGAACGACGGCGAGGTGCTCGTTGATGGAGCACCTGTGAAGATCACCTCACCGGCGACCGCCCAGGCGTTCGGCATCGGCCTCGTCCACCAGGAAATTGCCCTTTGCCCCGATGCGACGGTGGCGGAAAACATGTTCATGGCCGCCACCAACCGCCGACGCTCGCCGCTGATGAATTATGGTGCGCTGGAGCGCGAGGCTCAGGTCGTGATGAACCGGCTCGCGCCGATCGACGTCCGGCGCAAGGTCGCCGTTCTTACCATTTCCAGCCAGCAGTTGGTCGAGATCGCCAAGGCGCTGACGCTCGATTGCCGTGTGCTGATCCTCGACGAGCCGACGGCGGCGCTGACGGAGGCGGAAGCGCAGGCGCTCTTCGGCATCATCCGCGACCTCAAGGCCGCGGGTATTTCCATTATCTATATCAGCCACCGCATGGCAGAGATTTTTTCGCTCTGCGATCGGGTCACCGTGTTCCGCGACGGCCGGCATGTCGTTACCGAGAAGATTGCGGACGTGACGCCTGACGATATCGTGCGCCGCATGGTCGGCCGCGAGATCAGCCAGCTCTATCCGCCGAAACAGTCGCCGGAAACACGCTCGGACGAGACCATCCTTTCGGTTCGGGAACTCAGCGATGGCGACCGCATCGACACCGTGTCCTTCGATCTTCGTCGCGGCGAAATCCTTGGGCTTGGCGGCCTGATCGGTTCCGGCCGCACGGAGATCGCCGAGGCGATCTGCGGTCTCAGGGCGAAGTCGAAGGGCGAGATCGCATTGCGCGGAACGCCGCAGCACATCGCCAATTACCGCGATGCCGTCGATGCCGGCATCGTCTACCTCTCGGAGGATCGCAAGGGTTCCGGCGTCTTCGTCGATCTGTCGATCGCGCAGAACATTTCCGTTCTGGATCTGAAGACGCTGACCGGGCGGCTCGGATTGCTGAATGCCAGGGCGGAGGCCGACCTTGCCCGCGACTTCGTCCGGCGTCTCGGCGTTCGCATGGGTGGCATCGACATGCCGGTGTCGTCGCTGTCAGGCGGCAATCAGCAGAAGGTGGCGATCGCCAAGCAGCTTGCGGTGCGGCCTCAGGTCATCCTGATGGACGAGCCGACGCGCGGCATCGATGTCGGCGCGAAATCCGAAATCCACCGGCTGCTGCGCGAGCTCGCCGAAGCCGGCATCGGCATCATCGTGATCTCGTCCGAACTGCCGGAACTGCTCGGACTCTGCGACCGGGTGCTGGTCGTGCGCGAAGGCGCGATCGCCGGTGAGCTCGATGATACGGAAATGAGCGAGGAGGCGGTGATCCGCCTGGCGTCCGGAGTGACGCCGACGGATCGCACCGCGATAGGCAGGACGGAAAATGTCGCCTGAAAGAAGGGAAAGAGCCGGGGAGGCGGAAATGGCTGTTGATACGATGATTGTAAGCGAGAGGCAGGCGCCTGCCTGGAAACGCATAGGCGCGATGCGCGAAGCCGGGCTGATCGCCATCATCCTGGCGCTCGGCATCGTCATGAGCTTCGCCTCGCCGCATTTTCTCACCTTCGGCAACCTGCGCGCCATGCTGATGAGCTTTTCGGTCGAAGGCATCGTCGTCGTCGGCATGACGATTCTTCTGATCGTCGGCGGCATCGATCTTGCCGTCGGCTCGGTCGTCTGCTTCGCCATGGTGCTGGCAGGCTCGCTGTTTCTTACCGGCGTCGATCCCTGGACGGCCTCGTTGGTCGGCATCCTCGCCAGCAGCCTGATCGGCATGATCATGGGCTTCTTCGTCACCGTCGTCGGGCTTAACCACTTCATCACGTCGCTCGCCGGCATGGTGATCGTGCGCGGTCTCTGCCTCGTCTTCACCAAGGGCACGCCGCTGTCGCTCTTCACGCTGCCTGCGTCCTTCAAGGCGGTGGGGCAGGGCACCTTCCACGGCGTCCCCTATGTCATCCTGATCTTCGTCGCCGTCGTCATGCTCTTCGACTTCCTGCTGCGCCGGGCGACCGCCTTCCGCAAGGTGTTCTATACCGGCAGCAACGAGAAGGCGGCATTGTACTCGGGCATCAAGACGAAGCAGGTGAAGTTCTGGGTGACGGTTCTGTGCTCGACGCTGGCGGGTGTCGCCGGTGTCATCTACATGTCGCGCTTCGGTGCCGCGACGCCGACCTTCGGCGTCGGCATGGAACTCAACATCATCGCCGCCGCGGTCATCGGCGGCGCCTCGCTCAACGGTGGCTCGGGCACCATCCTTGGCGCCATTCTCGGCATTGCGCTGCTTTCGGTCGTCACCAGCTCGCTGATCCTGCTCGACGTCTCCGTCTATTGGCAAGACATGATCAAAGGCTGCATCCTGCTCGCCGCCGTTTCCATCGACCACTTGCTTCATAAGCGGAAGGCCGCCTGACATGCCGATTGCCAAACCCACTTTGACCCCGGTTTCAAACGCACGCGAGGAACTTGTCGTCGCAAGGCAGATGCATCAGGCGCTCGTCCTGCATTTCCTGGAGGGGCTGACCCAGTCGCAGATCGCCGACCGCCTCGGCATCTCGCAGCCAACCGTCAATCGGTTGATCAAGCGCGGCCGGCAGCTCGGCCTGGTCGAGATCAGGATCAAGTCGCCGATCGAACCGCTGGTCGACATGGAGGAGCAATTGCTGGCGATCGGCGGCATCCGTCGGGCGATCGTCGTGCCGACCGTTTCCGACAACCCGCAGACCGCGCTCCAGGCGGTCGGCGAGGCCGCGGCGCGATTGCTGCTCGAAGAGATCGGCGACGGCGATACCATCTGCATCACCGGCGGCAAGGGCGTCAGCGCCGTCGTTGCCGGGCTACAGGCGCCACGCCGCTTCGATGTGGAGGTCATCCCCGCGACCGGCTGCGTCCAGGGCAAGCACTATACCGACGTCAACCACGTCTCGACGTTGATGGCCGACCGGCTCGGCGGGCGGTCCTACCAGATCCATGCACCGCTCTTTGCCGACAGCGCAGCGGAACGGGCGATGCTGATCAACATGCGCTCAGTGGCAGACGTCTTTAAAAGAGCGCGCGAAGCGAAGGTCGCGGTCGTCGGTATCGGTTCGATCCTCTCCGACGATTCGAGCTACTACGACCTCCATCCGTCTTCCAGCACCGACCGGGCGGCGATCGAACGTTCAGGCGCAAGCTGTGAGCTGCTCGCTCACCTGCTCGATGATAAGGGCCGGGTCTGCGATTACAGCCTCAACCGGTCGCTGGTGTCGCTGACGCTCGAGGAGTTTGCCTCGATCCCGACGAAGATCGGCGTGGCGAGCGGACCGAACAAGGCGGGGCCGATCCTCAGTGTCATGCGAGGGCACCACCTCGACACGCTGGTGACGGACGAGGCGACCGGCGAGCGCGTGCTCGCCATGGCAAGCGAAAAGGGGCTTCTGGCATGAGCGGGGACCAATTGATGCGCGAGATCGGCCGATCGGGCGTGAAGGCGTCGGCCGTCGGGCTCGGCACCTGGGCGATCGGTGGCTGGATGTGGGGCGGTACCGACGAACGGGAATCGATTGCCGCGATCCAGGCCTCGCTCGATGCCGGCGTGACGCTGATCGACACGGCGCCGGCTTATGGCCTCGGGCGCTCGGAAGAGATTGTCGGCAAGGCATTGGCCGGCCGCCGTGACAAGGCGGTGATCGCCACCAAATGCGGGCTCGTCTGGCACACGAACAAAGGTCGGCACTTCTTCGACCAGGACGGCAGGCCGGTGCATCGCTACCTCGGCCGCGACGCAATCCTCCATGAGGTGGAACAGAGTCTGAAACGGCTCGGCACCGACTATATCGACCTCTACATCACCCATTGGCAGGACCCGACGACGCCGATCGAGGAAACGTTTGCCGCGCTTGAAGAGCTGCGCCAGGCCGGCAAGATCAAGGCGATCGGTGCCAGCAATGTCGGCCGCGGCGAATTGGAGCAATACATCGCCGGCAGCGGGCTCGATGCGATCCAGGAGCGCTTCAGCATGATCGATCGCGAGATCGAGACGGAGCTGCTGCCGCTGACCAGGCGCAGCGGTGTCGCGACGCTCAGCTATTCCTCCCTGGCGCTCGGGCTTCTCTCCGGCAGCATCGGGCCGGAGCGTGTCTTCTCGGGCGACGACCAGCGGCGGGACAATCCACGGTTCTCGGTCGGCAATCGTGAGAAGGTGGCGGCCTTTGCCAAGTCGGTCCGGCCGATCGCCGAGAAGCATGGCGCGACGGTCGCCCAGCTCGTCATTGCCTGGACGCTGGCGCAGCCGGGCGTGACCTTCGCGCTTTGCGGCGCGCGCAATCCGGCCCAGGCGCTCGACAACGCCCGGGCCGGAACGATCCGGTTCGATCCTGACGACCTTGCAGGGATCGACGCGGCCATAGCGGCGACGCTCGTAAACATGGACAGCTAACGGACTGCCATCATGAACCGTGAAGAGATTTTCAACGGGCTCGCCAAGAGCCCGAAGGTGGACGTGTGCGTCCTCGGCGGCGGCATCAACGGCCTCAGCGTTTTTCGCGAGCTGGCGTTGCAGGGGGTGAACGTGCTGCTCGTCGAGAAGCACGACTACTGCTCGGGCGCAAGCGCGGCTCTGTCGCGCATGGTGCATGGCGGGCTTCGCTATCTCGAAAACGGCGAGTTCAGCCTGGTGCGCGAATCGCTCGTCGAGCGTGACCGGTTGCTCAAGAATGCGCCTCACTATGTGGCGCCGTTGCCGACGACGGTGCCAATCTTCGATATCTTTTCAGGGCTTGCGAATGGCGCCGTGCGGTTCCTCGGGCTGACGCGCCGCCCGAGCCGTCGCGGCGCGATCGCAGTCAAACTTGGTCTCGGCATCTATGATTTCCTGACGCGCAGGCGGGCGCTCCTGCCGCGGCATGCCTTTCGCGGGCGGCGCGCGACGCTCGCCCGTTGGCCGGCGCTCAATCCACAGATCAAGAGCTCCGCCACCTATTACGACGCCTGGGTCAGCCAGCCGGAACGTCTCGGTATCGAGCTGCTGAAGGACGGGCTCGCCGCCGGTACCCATGCCCGCACGGTCAACTATGCGGAGCTGACCCTTTCAGCACCCGGGCGCTACGAACTGAAGGACGGCGTTACCGGTGCCGTTGCTCCGATCGAGCCCAGCCTCATCATCAACGCCACCGGCGGTTGGATCGATATCGCCAACGGCGCTCTGTTTCCCGCGACGTCAAAGCCGGCGCCATTGATGGGCGGTACCAAGGGATCACACCTCATCATCGACAACCCCAAGCTCATGGACGCGCTCGACGGTCACATGATTTATTACGAGAACGAGGACGGCCGCATCTGCATCCTCTTTCCCTATCTAGGCAAGGTGCTGGTGGGCTCGACGGACATCCGTGTCGATGATCCCTCGACGGTGCGCTGCGAGCGCGACGAGCGCGACTACATCCTGCAATCGCTCGCCTTTGTGCTTCCATCGATCAGGATCGAGCCGGAAGAGGTGGTGTTCCAGTTCGCCGGAGTACGCCCGCTGCCGGCGAGTCAGGACAGTTTCACCGGCCGCATCCCGCGTGACCATTTCTGTACGTTCGTGGGTGGCGCTGAGGATGGTGCGCCAGTGCTCTGTATGATCGGCGGCAAGTGGACGACGTTCCGCTCCTTCGGCGAGTTGGCGGCCGACCTCGCGCTGGAGCGCCTGGGGCGCCAGCGCCGCGTGTCGACCGGCGAGCGCGCGATCGGCGGTGGCAGGCATTTCCCATCGGATCGAGACGCATGGATTCACGATGTCGCCTTGGCGACCGGCCTTTGCCAGGCGCGGATCGACGTCCTGCTGACGCGCTACGGAACCGACTCGACGCTGGTCGCCAATTTCATCGCCGGCGGTGCCGATCACGCCCTGCCGCATCCTGACTATTCAATACGCGAGATGCAGTTCCTGATCCACAACGAGGCGGTTGAGCATCTCGACGACCTGCTGCTGCGCCGCACGACGCTGGCGATATCAGGACAGCTTTCGCTCGATATGACCGACGCCGTTCTCGCCTTGCTCGCGACCGAAAAACACTGGCCGCCGGTGCAGGTTGCCGCGGAGCGTAAGCGATTTCTTACTCTTCTCGCCGAGCGCCATGGCGTCGACGAGGAAGCCCTTTCCGCACGGAACGAACAAAGGAGTGCATTATGCGAAACAACCGCAAGGTCCGGATGAACCGTCTCTTTGGTGGGGGGCGCTGTCTCGATGTGGCGATCGATCATGGCGTCTGCAACGAACCGTCCTTCCTCAACGGCCTCGAGGATATGTCCGCCGTGGTGAAGGCGCTGGTCGCCGCCGCGCCGGACGCGATCCAGATGAATTACGGCCAGGCGGACCTGCTGCAGGATGTGCCCGGCAAGGACAAGCCGGCGCTCGTCATGCGTCTCGACATGGGCAATCCCTATAACCGCATCCGCCACCGGCACATGTGGGCGGTGTTGCAGAACGAGGCTGAGCCGCTGATCGGCGCGCTGGCGATGGACGCGGCCTGCGTCGTCGTCAATCTCTTCATGCTGCCGGATGAGCCGGATCTCTTCCGGCAATGTGTCGCCAACATCTCGCGGGTCAGGGCCGATTGCGAGAAATACGGCATGCCGCTGATGATCGAGCCTCTGGTGATGCAGCCTGTCACCGAACATGGCGGTTACATGGTCGATGGCGATGCCGAGAAGATCGTGACGCTGACCCGGCTCGCGCGCGAAATGGGTGCGGATATCGTGAAGGCGGACCCGACCACCAATCCGGAAGATTTCCACCGGGTCGTCGAGGCAGCCCGCTGCCCGGTTCTGGTGCGTGGCGGCGGCAAGGAGGATCTGCGCAGCGTCTTCGACAAGTCTTCGGCCTTGATGCGCCAAGGCGCAATGGGCATGGTCTATGGCCGAAACATCTACCAGCACGCCAATCCGAGCGCCGTGGTGCGCGGCCTGATGGCGATTGTGCATGAGGACGCAAGCGGCGAGGAGGCCTACGCGCTCTACCAGCGCGGTTGAAATCGGCGATCGGGCTCGCGCTTCAGAAGCGGCGATGCCTACTAGAGCAAGCGCATTCGGTTGAACGTATAAGGATGCTTTGGCGCGAAAGGAACGCTGCCGCTGTGAGAACACCGGCAGCGTTCCAGCAACTGGATTGAGAACCTTAGGAGGGGTTCGCCTATGGGAGAGTATCTGCTCGGGATCGATGCCGGAAACACCGTGATCAAGGCTGTGATCTTCGATCGTCGCGGCAACGAGATCGCGATGGCCGCGGAGGAGGGACATAGCCATGTGCCGAAACCCGGTCACGTGGAGCGAGGGCTTGGCGAGCTCTGGAGCCATGCAAAGGTGGTGATCCGCGCCTGCATCCAGCGCGCCGGTATCCCGGCGAGCGAGATCGTGGCCATCGGCTGCGCCGGTCATGGCAACGGCCTCTATGCCCTCGATCGCGACGGCGAACCGTTGCTTGGCATCCAGTCGCTCGACACCCGCGCCGCCGGCCTCGTCGAGGAATGGCAGGCCGAAGGCGTCGGCGAACGCACCTACCCGGTTGCCGGGCAGAGGCCCTGGCCATCACAGACGCCGACGCTGCTTGCCTGGCTGAAGCGCCATCGGCCGGAGCTCTTTGCGAGGATCGGCACGGTGTTTCTCTGCAAGGATTTCGTCGTCAATCGTTTGACCGGCGCCCGCGTCAGCGACGTCTCCGATATGAGTGGTGCGGGGCTTATCGACGTTGCCGCCCGGCGCTACGACGACGCGCTGATGAGGGCCTACGGGCTTGGCGACTGCATGGACCTCTTGCCCAACCTCGCCGAGAGCGCCGATATCGTCGGCAGGGTGACCGAGGATGCAGCGGCGCAAACCGGGCTCGCCGAGGGTATGCCGGTTGTCGGCGGTCTCTTCGACGTCGTCGCCTCGGCGATCGGCTCCGGCGTTACCCGCACTGGCGCGGCCTCCATCATCGCGGGCACCTGGAGCATCAACCAGGTGATCATCGATCAGCCCGATCTATCGAGCCCGCTTTTCATGTCGTCGACCTTCGATCACAAGCGTTATATGGCGATCGAGGCAAGCGCGACTTCGGCTGCCAATCTCGAATGGCTGGTGCGCGAACTCTTTCCGCACGATGCCAGCGACGGCCGATCGCCCTTCGACCTCTGCTGCCAACTGGCGGCGGATGTCGAGCCGGCGGCAAACGATCCGCTCTACCATCCATTTCTCTATGGCGCTCAGCAGGACGGCAATGCGCGTGCCGGCTTCTACGGTATTGCCGGCTGGCACACGAAGGGCAATCTGGTCCGCGCCGTGCTCGAAGGCGTCGCCTTCGGCCACCGCCAGCATATCGCGACGCTGCGTGCAGCCGGCGCGCGCTTCGATGAGGCGGTGCTCTCGGGTGGCGGATCGCGTAGCCTCATCTGGCCGCAGATCTTTGCCGACGTGCTTGGCGTGCCGGTCACAGTTGCCCGCTCGCGGGAGACCGGCGCGTTGGGCGCCGCGATTGCGGCCGGTGCCGGGATCGGCCTCTTCGCAGACATCTCCGCCGGTGCTGCGGCAATGGTCCAAACCGAGCGCCACTACCGGCCGAATGCCGCGCTCAGCGCACACTATGACCGGCGTTTCGCGCTCTACGGCGAGATCGCCGCCGCCATGGCGCCGATTTGGCGCCGGCTGGCTACACCCGCGCCATCGGTGAGGGAAGCGGCGGAGTGAACCGGCTTTCGGGGTGGCGCTTTGCCGTTTGCCGGCACTTCAGAGGCAGATCTGCTTTCGGGAGAGAGCGTCGGCTTAGCGGGGGCACCACCGCGCACCAACAGCCTCGTCAGAACCGCATGTTGATGCCGGCCTTGATGACGTGGCTGTTGAGGTCCTTTTCGCTGGAACCCGAAACGGTGCTGGTGCGGACATCCGGCGTGGCGATGTAGTTGTATTCGATCTTCGCCGAAAGACCGCCGGCAAATGCCTGTTCGATGCCGGCGCCGAGCAGATAGCCGCCCTTGAAGCCGACATCGTTACGAACGTCGCCGCCCTTCTTGTAATTGGTCATCGCATAGCCGGCGGTACCGTAGACGAGTGTCTGGTCGAAGGTGAGACCGGCCTTCGCCTTGATCGCGCCGCGCCATTTTTCCTTGAGCTTGCCGCCATTGACCTTGTGCTCGGTGTCGCCGAGATAGGAGCCCTCGATTTCGGCGCCGACGATGCCAGGACCGGCCTGCAAGTTGTAACCGGCCTGGACGCCGAGCGCGACGCCGTTGCGATCGGCGAAGGGGTTAGGGCTGCCGCTAAAGCCGAGGCCGCCATGCGCACCGACATATGCGCCGCTCCAGCTAAAGGCTGGCGGATCCTGATAATCGGTCGCGGGGAAGTCGGCCGCCTGGGCCTGCTGGACGCCGAGGACGGCTAGCAGGGTAAGACTGGACCAGATCGAAAACTTGCTGGAATGCCGCATGATATTGCTCCGTGGATTGGATAGGGCGCCCTTCGCGGCGCTTTCCGTCTTCCGTTTCGCGTCTCGTGCCGGGTAGCGCGGTCGCGAAGCTTGGAAGATGCACGTCCTTTGTCGGCTTCACGGATTGCGCCAACATTGCGCAAATCAATTAAGATGCTGATTTTACTATTAATTATGTATTAACTACGTTTCCGCGCCGACCCTGGGTTACACGGCAGGCAGGTTGATGCGGAAGCAGGCGCCGCCGGAGGGCTCGTCGACGACGGAAATATGACCCTTGTGGCGACCAATGATCTCGCTCACCAGATGCAGGCCGAGACCAGCGCCGTGATCACGCGGCTGCAGGCGATGAAACGGCTCGAAGATTCGCTCGCGCTCGCGTTCGGGAATGCCGGGGCCCTCGTCGGTGACTTCGATCACGCCGCCGCTTTCGACGCGAATGGTTATGAGGCCGCCGGCATGTTCGATGGCATTGCGCACGAGGTTGGTGACGGCGCGCCCGATGGCTCCGGCGTCGCCGCGCACGAGGACCTGGTCGACGCCAGGCGCGAAGGAAAGGTCGCAACCGGCCGAAAGCGCCAGCGGAGCGAGATCCGCGGCGACGTCGCGGCAGAGCGATACCAGGTCAAGCGAGATGAAGTCCGCGTCATCGCGATCGATCCGTTCGAGATCGAGAAGCTGTTCGGCAAGCCCGGCGATGCGATTGGAATCGATCAGCAGCCGGTTTCTGAGCGGCCCGGCATCCATGCTTTCCAGCCGCGTCTGCAGGATCGCCACCGGGGTCCGGAGTTCATGCGCCGCATCCAGGATGAAACGCTGTCGCCTCTCGTATCCCTCATCGAGCCGCTGCAGTGCGCCGTTGAAAGCCTCGACCAGCGGTCGCACCTCGGCCGGAACGTGGTGATCCGACAGGCGGGCGCCGCGGCGATCGACATCGATCTTCCTGGCCTGGTCGACCATGTCGGAGAGACCGGCAAAGGCGCGCCTGACGATGATCGGGATGGCGAAGACCGGGATCAGCACGACGATCAGCACAATCGGCAGCAGCAGCAGATTTGCCAGCAGGAACACGGCGAAGGACGCGCTCCACAGGCGACCGCCGCCCGCAAGCACCGTGTAGGTGCCGCTTTCGGTGCTGACCGAGCGCACGATCGACGAGAGGGTGTAGGGTTCGACGCTGTCCCGTATATCGCCAAAGGCGATCCGATCCAGGTGCTCGCCGATGCTGCGGTAAGCATCAGGCACGGGCCCGCTGCGGATTATGTCGCCGCGTTCGTTTCTCGCGATGAACCAGAAATCGGGGGACTCGGCTCGCATGGCGAGCAACTGCGCTGTCTCGACCAGCGTCAGTCCACCGCCCGGTTCCGGCCGGATCGCCCCGGCTGCGACCGAAGCTGCATCGGCATCGAGGAATTTTCCGCCAAGATCGGCACGGGTCAACAACGCCGTGAAGCCGGCCATGACCGCCATCAACAAGAGCACCTGAAAGGTGAGAATCTGCCAGATCAGGCGCTTCTTCAACGAGTTGACGGATGACGTGCTCATGGCGAGGGTCTCAGCAAATAGCCGACGCCGCGGATGCTGTGGATCTCCACGCCGGCACCGCAATCAGCAAGCTTGCGGCGCAGCCGTGAGACATGCGCGTCGAGTGAGTTGGATTGGATCTCGTCATCGTAGCCGTAGACGGACTCCTCCAACGTCGAGCGCTGCACGGTGCGGCCCTGCCGCCGCGCCAGCGTTTCCAGCACCAGCAGCTCTCGGCGGGGCAGGTCGAGCAACTGGCCGTTCACCTGCGCCTGCCTGCCGTCGAAATCGAAGACGAGTTTGCCGATGCGCGCCGTCATGGGGGCGATATCCGGCGAACGCCGCATCAGGGCGCGAATGCGCGCCAACAGTTCTTCGACGGCAAAGGGCTTGGCGAGATAATCGTCGGCGCCCATGTCGAGGCCACGGACACGTTCATCGACCGCGCCGCGCGCGGTCAGAACGATCACGGGAATTCCGGATTTCAGCGCACGGACGCGTGGGATGAGCGAGAGCCCGTCGCCATCGGGCAATTGCCGGTCAAGTATGATGCCGTCATGCACCCGACTGGCCAGGGCAGCCAATGCATGGTCGAGCGTTGGCGCATGATCCAGGATCATGTCGTAGCGACCGAGCGCGGCGCCGAGCGCGGTCGCCATTTCCAGCTCGTCCTCGACAAGGAGCAGGCGCATTGAATTCTCCGAACACGATAAATGTTGCCTCACGTCTGGTCGACAAGGATTGCAGCAACGTTGCGGCGCATGCGTGCATAGCGTGTGCCGGTTCTACAGCGCCGCGCGTCTTATGAGACGCGCAAAGGTCGCTGTAGCACTTTGATTTGCTGCATGTCTTTGTCCTTAAATCGAAGTCGATTTAAGGAGACATGCAGTAGCGGCACATGCAATGGCACGGCAAGGCAGCCGCCTCCGGCTTTACCGTATCCGGTCGCGAAGGTGTCGGATTGCTAAGGTCGCCAGCGGCGGCTTGCCGCTGGCAGCGACTATTCAAGGGCCGGGCTTTGGCGCGGCGGCGTTGGATACCGTCGCTCCGTGGGTTTAGGCGACAGCCATTATCCGCTGGAACGCCTCGTAGGCCGCGAGAACCGTTTCCTTCTGGGCGTCGTGGCCGGCGATGAAGGCATCACCGTAGATGGTTTCATCCGGATATTCGGTGATCAGCGTCAGCGGCGCAGTATGGCGGTCGTCGACGGAGATCATGCAGGGGAAGCCATTGATGATGCGGAAGCCGGTTTCGCCGGCATGGGTCTCGTAAAGCGCGATCTGGGCGTCGTTATAGGCGAGCAGACCCGGGACGGCGGCGAGCCTCACGGTGACTTCCGCGATCAACTGCTCCGCACGTGCCGCCCATTCGGCATGATGCCGCATGATCAGGAAGAAGCCCTTGGGCAGGGTCCACATGGCAAAGCCGCGGGGCACGTAACCCGACAGCGGACGGGTCCACTCGTGCGATGGATAGCCGTGCAGATTGACGTGGAGCTGCGCACCGGTCAGGCGCTCGGCCTCTTTACGGATTTCGCGCTCGTTGAGCGCGGTGCCGGTGCGATATTCGAGGTCGTCGCCGAGCGCCGTGTAGCGGGCCGCATGGTGCATGTGCAGCGGGTTGTCCGCGCGCAGCCGCTGGTGCACGGCGTAGCCGTCGGGGTTTTCGAGCGGCGAGATGGTGAAATGCGTGCCCGGTCGGGCAGCGAGCACCTGAGCGGCGCGAAGCGCGCCGACGATGCCGGTCGTCTCGTTTGGATGCTGACCGCCGCTGATCATCACAGCAGCATCACTTCCCTTGTGATAGCGGGCCTTGACGGACCGGCCGGCACGCGATTGCGCTTCGAACGGCTGCCCGGCGATCGCGGCGAGCTCGGCATGGATCTGGGCGACCGTGAGCGGCGTTTCAGCGGTTTCGATCGGCTGGGTTTCGCCCTCGCCATCACCTGCCTGCAGGGGCCGTACTTCGACGACGACGGTGGGCCTGCCGACACCGAAGACGATCTCCGGCACGATCTGCCCAGGTTTCAGCCCGCGGTCGCCGAGCGGCCGGCCGGACTTCTTCTGGAAGACTTCGAGCAGAGAGAAGTAGAAATCCTCGTGCATTGCCTCGCGAAGGCTTACCACCTCTTCGCCGACGGGCAGGCGGAAGTCGGTGATTGGCAGGGTCACGCGGATGTTGAGCTCTTCGAAATAGGGCTCGCTTTCGCCCCAGGCATGATCGGCGATCGCCCGCATGGTTCCGGAAAAGAGACGCTCATAGTCGGTCTCGAGATGGCATTCGCGGCATTTGTCGCAGCCCTCATCGAGACGGACCCAGCCTGTCGGTGACAATAGCGTTTCGCCGACGAAATCGGAGTGAATGCGGTTGGGGGCAAAGACTGTATGGTTTTCCTGACGCCCGTCGTGGAAGGTCAGCGCGACGTCATAGGTAAAGGCGGCCTTGCTGCCGGCCTCGAAGCGGATCTTCGCGTCGCCAACGAGTGCTGCGAGCGGATAAGCTTCCAGCAGGAAGCGGTTCTGCGGCGCGCCTTCATGCTGGGGATAGCTGACGACGACACGGGCGAGCGTCGTGCGATCGACTTCCTCGAGGAAAAAATGCAGCAACGGCTTGTAGGCGCTGCGGAGCTTGGCCTTCACGCCGAAGCTCGCGAGCTTCTGTTCGGCGGCCTTGCGGCTGGCGGCATCGTCGAAAAGCCAGGCTTCGAGCTTGGTGCCGCGGGCCGCTTCCTTGCCATAGGTGCTAAGAAGGGTGTCGAGCGTGCGCTCGAAAGCGCCTTCGAAAATCGTCGTCATCGTGAAGTTCTGCCGGTTGGGTCGAGACTGTCGCGCAGCCAGTCGCCGAGAAGATTGAGGCCGAGAACGGTGAGCAGGATCGCAAGGCCCGGAAAGACGCTGACCCACCAGGCGTTCTGCAGATAGGTGCGGCCGTCGGCAAGCATGCCGCCCCAACTCGGGATCAGCGGGTCGACGCCGAGGCCGAGGAAAGTGAGGCTGCTTTCGAGCAGGATGTTGTTGGCGACGTTGAGCGTCATCAACACGATGACCGGCCCGATCAGATTGGGCAACAGATGCTGGAAGAGGATCTTGTAGTCGCGCACGCCGATGGCACGGGCCGACTGGATGAACTCGCGCTCGCGCAGCGACAGCACCGATCCGCGAACGAGCCGGGCATATTGCACCCATTGCGACACGATCAGGAGGATGATGGTGTTGGCAAGCCCGCCGCCGACGATGGCGATGAAGGTGATCGCAAGCAGGATGAACGGCAGCGCGAGCTGCACGTCGGCGAAACGCATGACGAGCATGTCCCAGAAGCCACGATAGTAGCCGGAGACGAGCCCCATGATCACGCCGACGACGACGGCGCCGGCAACCGAGGTCAGACCGACGAGCAGCGAGATCTTGCCGCCGGCGACCACGCGGGCGAGCACGTCACGCCCCAGCGGGTCGGTGCCGAGCGGATGCGCCCAGTTGACGAAGGGCGGGGTGAGGCGCGCCATCAGGTCGATCTTGTCGACACCTCCCGGAAAGAGCACGCCGGAGAAGATGACGGCGAGGCAGATGCTGCCGGTCAGAAACGCGCCGAGGATGAATTCGAGGTTGCGGAAACGGGCGAAGCGGGCGTTGGCGGCCTTGGTGGTCATCGGCTCACTCCGTCCGGATGCGTGGATCGACGAGCCCGTAGGCGATGTCGACCAAGAGGTTGACGAACACGATCATCAGCGAAAGCACGGTAATGACGGCTTGAAGCACGGGGTAGTCGCGCGAAGCGACCGCATCGAAGGCGAGCGTGCCCATGCCCGGCCAGTTGAAGACGAGCTCGACGACGACGATGCCGCCAAGCAGGCCGCCGAATTGCAGGCCGAAATAGGTGATCAGCGGGATCGCGCAGTTACGCAATGCGTGCTTGTAGAGCACCTTGCTCTCACTGAGGCCCTTGGCGCGGGCGACCATGATGTATTGCGACTGCAGCGTTTCCAGCATGGCGGTGCGCACCAGTCGCACGTTCGTCGCCGTCAGGATGATGCCCATGGTCAGCGCCGGCATGATGAAGCTTGCGAAGCCGTCCATGCCGCTCGGCGGCAGCCATTTGAGCACGATCGAGAAGAGCAGCACCAGCATGATCGCCAGCCAGAAGTTCGGGAAGGAAAGCCCGATCAGCGACAGGATACGGATCGTCTGATCGGCCCATTTGCCGCGGGCGACGGCGGCACGGATGCCGAGCGGAATGGAGATGGCGATCGAGACGATCAGCGAGGCGAAGGCAAGCAGCATGGTCGCTGGCAAGGCCGAGGCGATCAGCTGCGAAACGGGCGTGCCGCCGAGGAACGAGCGGCCGAAATCGAGCGTGAACAGGCCTTTGATGAAGTCAAAATACTGCGCCAGGAACGGCTGGTTGAGGCCGAGCCCTTCGCGGATGCGCACGAGGTCTTCCTCGGTGACGCTGCCGGCGCCCTGCGCCAGCATCAGTGCGGGGTCACCGGTGAACCGAATGGCATAGGAGACGGTCAGGGTCACGACGAACACGACGAAGACCGCCTGCAGAAAACGTTTGATCAGAAATCCGGCCAAGTGACCCGCCCTTTTAAAAAGTGGTCCGCCGCCTCACAGGTAAAGCGGCGGACCGGATTGTTTACTCGACCGTCACGTCCGTCAGCCGCAGGCGGCTGTCCGGTACCGGCGCGAAGTTCTTGACCCGCTTGCTCACGCCGAAGATGGCGTTGAGGTTATAGAGCGGCATTTCGAGCGCGCGGTCGGCGGCGTAATTGGCGATCTGCTTGAGGATCTCCTCGCGCTTGGCACGATCGGTGATCGAACGCTGGGATTCGAGCAGCTTGTCGAGTTCCGCGTCCTTGTCGTAGGGGTTCCACTTTTCGCCGGAGTGGTACATCGAATAGGCGGTGTTGTCGTAGTCGAGCGTCCAGCCGCCCCAGGACTGCTGGAACATCGCGCCGGTCTTGCCGGCCGGGATGATGTCGTTCAGGAGAACGTTGGTTTCGTAAGGCTTGATCGTCGCGTTGATGCCGATGAGCTGCAGGTAGCTCGCGATTGCCTGCACCACTTCGTTGAAGGTCGCGTCGTTACCGCGAACGTCGATCTGCACCGAGGCACCGGGTGCCACGCCGGCTTCCTTCAGCAGCGCCTTGGCCTGTTCCGGATCATAAGGCAGCGGCTTCATCGCCGGGTCGAAGCCGAAGGAGAGCTTACCCTGGAAGCTGGCGATCGGGTCTGCCTGGCCGCCGAGAATCGACTGGATGATCGTATCGCGGTCGACGCCGAGGATCAGCGCCTTTCGGACCTTCGGATCCTTGGTGATGCCGTCGCGCGTGTTGAAGCGCAGCGCGTAGACAGTCGGGCCCGGGCTGGTGACGATTTCGAGGTTGCCGTCGTCCTGGATGGTCGGGATCATACCGATCGGAATGGTCGGCGGGATGACGAGATCGACGCGGCCGGCCTGCAGTTCGGCAACGGCGGTCGCCGGCTCCGAGATGAAGCGGTAGTTGAGATTCGAAAGCTTGGGCGCGCCGCCCCAGTGGTCGGCAAAGGCTTCGAGCTTGATCCCGACCTTCGGCTCATAGGAGACGAACTTGAAGGGGCCGGTTCCGACCGGATGGGCGTTGAAATAGTCCTCGCCCTTCTCCTTTATGTAGTTCGGCGGCACGATCATCGCGCCATAGCCGGCAAGCTTGGTGAGCAGCACCGGGTCTGGAGCCTTGAGAACAAGATCCACGGTCTTCTCGTCGACGATCTCGACCTTCTCGATCACGGCATAGTTGGACTTCTGCGGGCCTTTCGAGCCTTCCTCGCCGAGCAGGCGGTCAAAGGTGAACTTCACCGCTTCGGCGTTGAAGGGCTCGCCATTGTGGAACTTGACGCCCTCGCGCAGCGTGAAGCGCAGGCGCTTGCCGCCGTCGAGCTCTTCCCACGACGTGGCAAGGCCGGGCGCGAGCTTGAGATCCGGGCCGCGATAGGTGAGGCCATCGTAGATGTTGGTGGCGACGGATGCCCAGTTGACGAGGAAGGTGTCGACCGGGTCCCAGCTTCCCGGGTCCTGCGGCGACGATACCGTCAGCGTGCCGGCGGCAGAGGCTGGGGCTGCGGTCATGAAACTGCCGGCCATCGCGAGCGCGATGAAAGCGGCGTGGATCCCCTTTTTGTTGATCATTTACTCACTCCTGTTTCGACAGCCTTCTCTAGGAAAGAAGGCGGCTTACGCGTCCATGGCCACGAAATGGCCAGGAGCGATTTCTTTGCGCGGCAGAACCGCGGGTTCGTTGCCGACACGGCGGATAGGGCTCGGGATTTCGCCCTCCAGCATCGCGCGCTCGCGGCCCTTGCGGGGCTCGGCGACGGGGACGGCCGAAAGCAGCCGGCGCGTATAGGGATGAGATGGCGTTTCAAACACTTGGGCACGGCTGCCGAACTCCATCACCTGGCCGAGATAGAGCACGGCGACGCGGTGGCTCATGCGTTCGACCACCGCCATGTCATGGCTGATGAAGAGATAGGCGAGGCCTTCCTGTTCCTGCAGTTCCATGAACAGGTTGATGATCTGCGCCTGGATGGAGACATCGAGGGCGGAAAGCGCCTCGTCGGCGATGATCAGCTTGGGGCGCGAGGCGAGCGCGCGGGCGATGCAGACGCGCTGACGCTGGCCGCCGGAGAATTCGTGCGGATAGCGCTTGGCGTGTGCCGCCGTCAGGCCGACGCGCTCCAAGAGTTCGTGAACGCGCTTTTCGATGTCCTTCTCGCCAAGGATCAGGCCATGGGTACGGATCGGCTCGGCGATCGAGAAGCCTACGGTCTTGCGCGGATCGAGCGAGGCGAAGGGATCCTGGAAGATGTACTGGATTTCCTGCTTCAATCGCTGCCGCTCCGCATAGCTCATCGCCGAAACGGGGAGGCCGCCGAAGAGGATCTCGCCGGATGTCGCGGCCTGGAGCTGCTGGATCGTGCGGCCGATCGTCGATTTGCCCGAGCCGGATTCACCGACGAGCGCCAGGGTCTCGCCCGGGAAGATATCGAAGCTGACGTTTTCGATGGCATGCACGCGGTGCGTCGCCTTGCCGAAGAGGTTCTTGCGCACATCAAAGCGGGTCACGAGATCGCGCACCGAGAGGATCGGCGCGGTTTCGTAGCGGGCGGTGCGCTGGATATGGACGTCGCCGACGCGCTTCGGCTCGCCGTCCACCATGACGGTCAGCGGCAGGCGCTTCGGGAATTCCTCGCCCGCCATGCTGCCGAGCTTCGGCACGGCGGAAAGCAGCGTCTGGGTATAGGGGTGCTTGGGCGCGGTGAAGATCTCGCCGACCGGACCTTCCTCGACCTTGCGGCCCTTCCACATGACAACGACGTCGTCGGCCATCTCGGCGACCACACCCATGTCGTGGGTGATGAAGATCACCGCCATGCCGAGCTCCTTTTGCAGGTCTCGGATGATCGTCAGGATCTGCGCCTGGATGGTGACGTCGAGTGCCGTGGTCGGCTCGTCGGCGATCAGCAGCTTCGGCCGGCAGGCGAGCGCCATGGCGATCATGACGCGCTGGCGCATGCCACCGGAGAGCTGGTGCGGATAGCGGCCGATCAGTTCGGCGGAATCGGGAAGCCGCACCATGTCGAGCAGGCGGCGCGTCTCGGCGAGTGCTTCCGCCTTCGTCATCTTCTCGTGCAGCATCAGCACTTCGGCGACCTGGTCGCCGATGGTGAAGACCGGGTTCAGCGACGTCATAGGCTCCTGGAAGATCATTGCGATCTCCTTGCCGCGGATGGCGCGCATGGTTTTCTGCGGTGCGGCGGTCAGGTCGATCTCGCCGTCCTTGCCGAAAAACAGGATGCGTCCCGTCGGGAATTGGCCGCCCATCATGTCGGCAAGCCGCATGATGGAGAGCGACGTTACCGACTTGCCGGAGCCGGACTCGCCGACGATCGCGAGCGTGCGTCCCGGTGTCACCGTGAAGCTCAGGTCTTCCACGACCGGATTGCCGTTGAAGGCGACGGAAAGCTTCTCAACGGCAAGCAGTGGTGCAGGCGTATCGACGGTCACGCGGTCTTCCTCGTTACAATGTGGTCGCGGCGCGCGCGGACTGTTCATAGGCGCCCGACATGAAACGCAGGACGGCGGCGATCTCGGAAAGCGTCTCCTCAGAAGGACGCGCTTTGGCGGTGGAGGAAACCAGCAGGCGCTCGCGGATCTGGGCGTAGCGCGTGCAGGCCTCTGCCCCCTTGTCGGTGATGCGGATGGTCTTTTCCTTGCCTTCCTTGCCCGTCGTCACCAGGCCGGCGGCTTCGAGCTTGCGGATGGCATAGGTCGCGACATGGGTGTCTTCGATATCGAGCACCAGGCAGATGTCGGCGAGCTTCTTGCCGCGATCGCGATGGCGGATCGTGTGCAGGATCAGGATTTCGATCGCGGAAAGACCGGGTACGCCGGCGGCCGCCATGCAGCGTATCATCCAGCGGTGAAAGGCATGCGATGCGAGGATCAGCCCGTATTCCACTTCGGAGAGCCCGGGGGAGCCGCCTTCGGCAAGGTGTGCGGAAGAGACGATTGGGCCGATGGCCGCGACCGGTTTTAGATGTTCGGGCAGGGCATTTTCGGCCCATTCCCGACCTTCGAAGCTCTCCTCCGACTTCTTCGTCATTCAGCTCTTCCTCATCTTGACGATTTTATGTCATCATTTTATCGACATTTTGTCAACGAACTGCTTTGATGAATTTCCGGGCTTGCGCAATGATAAAATGCGGCTCGCGAACGAGAGGGATGGACAATGAGCGCACGCGAAACCGGCAGTTGGGACTTCTGGATCGACCGCGGCGGCACCTTCACCGATGTCATCGGTCGCGATCCTGAAGGGGTGCTGCATGCGCGCAAGGTGCTTTCGGAGAATCCGGAAGCCTATCGCGACGCCGCCGTTCAGGGCATTCGCCTGCATCTCGGCCTTGCGACAGGCGCTGCGATCCCGACCGGCCTCATCGGCGAAGTGCGCATGGGAACGACGGTCGCCACCAACGCGCTGCTCGAGCGCAAGGGCGAACCGCTGGCGCTGGTGACCACCAAGGGTTTCCGCGATGCGCTGAAGATCGGTTATCAGGAGCGCAAGAAGATCTTCGCGACCGAAATCATCAAGCCGGAAGCGCTCTATCAGGACATCGTCGAGCTCGACGAACGCGTGCTGGCCGACGGCGTTGTCGAGCAGCCTCTCGATGAAGCAAAGGCGCGCGCGGCACTCGAAGACCTCAAGGGCAAGGGCTACAAAGCCGTCGCCATCGTCTTCATGCATGCCTACAAATATCCCGAGCATGAGGCGATCGTCGCCCGGCTTGCGCGCGAGCTTGGCTTCGAACAGGTCTCCGTCAGCCACGAAGTCTCGCCGCTGATCAAATATGTCGGGCGCGGCGACACCACTGTGATCGACGCCTATCTCTCTCCGGTTCTTCGCCGGTACGTCGCCCAGGTTTCGAGCGAACTCGACGTCGCGCGCACCGGCGCGCGCGTCATGTTCATGATGTCGTCCGGCGGCCTGACCGCGGCCGATATGTTCCAGGGCAAGGATGCGATCCTCTCCGGCCCGGCGGGCGGCGTGGTCGGCCTTGCCAAGACCGGTGAAGCCGCAGGCTTCGATCGTGTCATCGGCTTCGATATGGGCGGGACCTCGACCGACGTCGCCCATTTCGACGGTGAATATGAGCGCGCGTTTGAGACCGAAGTGGCCGGTGTGCGGGTGCGTGCGCCGATGATGCTGATCCACACGGTGGCGGCCGGCGGCGGCTCGATACTGCATTTCGACGGCGAGCGTTTCCGCGTCGGTCCCGATTCAGCCGGTGCCAATCCCGGTCCTGCCTGCTACCGCAACGGCGGCCCGCTCGCGGTCACCGATGCAAATGTCATGCTCGGCAAGCTGCTGCCGGAGTTTTTCCCGGCGCTTTTCGGCCCGAACCAGGACGAACGCCTTGACGTCGAGACCGTGCGCGACCGTTTCGCGGCGATGGCGGTCGAGATCGGCGATGGTCGCAGCCCGGAGGATGTAGCCGATGGTTTCATCCGCATCGCGGTTGCCAATATGGTCGAGGCGATCAAGAAGATTTCCGTACAGCGCGGCTATGACGTGACGCGCTATGCGCTGAGCTGCTTCGGTGGCGCCGGCGGGCAGCATGCCTGCCTTGTCGCCGATCAGCTCGGCATGAAGAGCATTCTCGTACACCCGATGTCCGGCCTGCTTTCGGCCTATGGCATGGGGCTTGCGGATATCCGCGCCACGCGCCAGAAGGCGCTCGGCGTCCCGCTCGATGACGAGGCGCCGGCGGCGCTTGGCGCCCTTGGTGTCGAACTGGAAGTCGAATGCCTCGGCGAACTCGAAGCGCAAGGTATTCCCCGCGACGCGATCCGTACACACTTGCGCGCCCATATCCGCTACGCTGGCACCGATACGGTGCTCGCCGTCGAGGCGACATTCCCTGATCATGACGACATCGTCCGTCTACGCGCCGAGTTCGAGATCCTGCACAAGCGCCGCTTCGGCTTCGTCGCTGAGAACAAGGCGCTGGTCATCGATGCCGTCGAAGTCGAGACGGTTGGCGGCGGCGCCGCCCAGATGGAGCGCGAAGGCGGCACGGTCACCGAGGGAACGCCGGCTATCGCGCGGCGCACGCGCTTCTATTCGCAGGGCCAGTTCCACGATGCGCCGATCCTCCTGCGCGCGGAGATCGCGCCCGGCCAGCGGCTCGATGGTCCGGCGATCATCATCGAGCCGAACCAGACCATCGTCGTGGAGGATGGCTGGCAGGCGGAACTGACGGCCAAGGACCATATCGTGCTCACCCGCGTGAAGGCTCTCAAGCAGCAGAGTGCGATCGGCACGCATGCCGATCCGGTCATGCTGGAGATCTTCAACAACCTCTTCATGTCGATCGCCGAGCAGATGGGCGTGACGTTGCAGAACACCGCCTATTCCGTGAACATCAAGGAGCGGCTCGATTTCTCCTGCGCCGTCTTCGACAACCGGGGCAACCTCGTCGCCAACGCGCCGCATATGCCGGTGCATCTCGGCTCCATGGATGCGTCGGTCGCGACCGCGATCCGCGAGAACCCGGTGATCCGGCCAGGCGACGTGTTCCTCATCAACGCACCCTATAACGGTGGCACGCATCTGCCTGACCTCACCGTCTGCACGCCCGTCTTCGACGACGCCGGCAAGGAGATCCGTTTCTGGGTCGCAAGCCGCGGCCATCATGCCGACATCGGCGGCATCTCACCGGGCTCGATGTCGCCGCTTGCCACCAACATCGAGGAGGAGGGCGTCTATATCGACAACTTCAAGCTCATCGATGCCGGTCGCTTCTGTGAGGCGGAGCTCGAAGCGCTTCTCAGTGGCGCGCGCTACCCGGTGCGCAACATCGTGCAGAACGTCAACGATCTGAAGGCGCAGGTGGCGGCCAATGAGAAAGGCGTCGCCGAACTCAAGAAGATGATCGCCCAGTTCGGTGAAGACGTGGTCGAGGCCTACATGGGCCACGTCCAGGACAATGCCGCCGAGAGCGTGCGCCGTGTGCTCGACCAGTTGCCGGATGGCGAATTCTCCTACGAGATGGACCAGGGCTGCAGCATCGTGGTCAGGATCACCGTCGACCGCGACAAGCGCGAGGCAACGGTCGATTTCACCGGCACGTCCGAGCAGCGCGGTGACAATTTCAACGCGCCGGCGCCGGTAACCCGCGCGGCGGTGCTCTATGTCTTCCGCGTGCTCGTCGAGGCCGATATCCCGATGAATGCAGGCTGCCTGCGTCCGATCCACATAGTCATCCCCGAGGGCACGATGCTGACGCCGCGCTATCCGGCCGCCGTCGTCGCCGGTAACGTCGAGGTCAGCCAGGCGGTCACCAACTGCCTGTTCGGTGCGGTCCAGAGCCAGGCGGCCGCCCAGGGCACGATGAACAACCTCACCTTCGGCAACCAGAACTACCAGTATTACGAGACCATCTGCTCGGGCGCGCCGGCCGGTCCCGGCTATAACGGCGCCGACGCGGTCCATACCCACATGACCAACTCGCGCCTCACCGATCCGGAAATCCTCGAATCCCGCTTCCCGGTCGTGCTCGAAGACTTCCACATTCGCGTCGGTTCGGGCGGCCGGGGCCAATGGAATGCCGGCAATGGCACGAAGCGCACGATCCGCGCCCGCGAGACGCTGGATTTCGCCATCCTCTCCGGCCATCGCCGCATAGCGCCCTTCGGCATCAAGGGCGGCGGCCCGGGCGAGCTTGGCCGCAACCTCGTGCGCCGCAATGACGGCCGGACGGAGGAATTGCCCGGTTGCGCCCACACGATTCTCGAGGCCGGCGAAGCCTTCACCGTGGTGACGCCGACCGGCGGTGGCTACGGCCGGCCGTAAGTATCGAGAATAACGATCTCCCAAGACTGCTGCGGCGGTCTGCGGGCGGATGAGAAATCGTCCGCCCGCTTTTGTTTGGTTCCGGCCCACTGCCAGTTTTGCTGCGCCTGCGAAAAGCCACGGTCGCTTCCTTAACCCTAATTTAAATTCGAAATTACTAAGTACTTATTGGTCAGTGCGCGCCCCCAGTTCCTCCCTTTCGGGCGCAGCAAACAGCCGGTCCTCCTCCCGCCGGTATGGCTGACCATGTCCTCCCAACAACGCGATCGCGACATCACAGGAGTCACGGCAGTGACCTTCAAGAACCTCTCGATATTGACCAAGGTCGGCCTTGTGGTCGTGGTCATGGGCATATCTTCCATTCTGATCGCGCTTGCCGGTGCGCGCGGTCTTTCCTCCCTCGGCGCGACGATCATCGATGTCGGCGCGCGCGAAGAGGCGGCGCGCGAGGCGATGGACCTGCGCGTCGACATCATCGCCATTAGCCGCATGACCTACCAGCTCGCCGCAACCCCCGAAAAAGCTGCCGATTTCGGCCAGGAAACCGAGAAGCGCGCCGAGGAAATGCTCGGTCGTCTGACGAAGATCGAGGCGGTCGCGGACGACGCCGAAGACAAGCTGCTCAACGATGTCCGCATGACCCTCAACGGCTATTTCGACGAGATCCGGGCGATGGTCGCCGTTGCCGCCGAGAAGGGCACAGACGAGGCGGCCGTCAAGGCTGCACTCGACAAGGCGCTCGAAGCGCAGAAGACAGTGACGGCGACAGTCAAGTCCTACAGCACCTACTCCGGTGATGAACTGGCCGCTGCCCGCGCCGAGGCGCTCAACTCATCGTCCGTCGCGATGAGCATTCTTGCTGCCGCCGCCGTGGCCTGCGTTCTCTTCGGCGTCGGCGTCAGCCTCGTCGTTGCCCGCCGCGGCATCGTCATGCCGGTGCGCGAACTTACCGCGACCATGAGCGAACTTGCCGACGGCAAGCTCGACGGCAACAGCACGGATGTCTCGCGCCAGGACGAGATCGGCGAAATGGCCCGCGCCGTCGAAGTCTTCCGCAAGAACGGTATCGCCATGCGCGCAATGAAGGCGCAGGAAGCCGCACTCCATGCCCGCAGCAGCGACCTGCAATCGAACATCAGCGTCGTCGTCGCCTCGGCCGTTGCCGGCGATTTCACCGGCCGCATCAACAAGGATTATGAAAACGACGACCTCAACCGCTTTGCGGCGAGCGTCAACGAGCTGGTCTCAAGCGTCGACCAGACGGTCAATGAAGTCCGTCGCGTCATCGCCGCACTCGCTGACGCCGACCTGACGCAGAACATGCGCGGCGAGTTTCACGGCGCGTTTGCCGAACTGCAGAAGAACGTCAACCAGACGATGGTGACCTTGCGCTCGACCATGCAGAACGTGCGCACGGCCGCAAGCACCATCAACGATAACTCAGCCGAGCTAAGCACCGCCGCCAATGATCTGTCGAAGCGCACGGAGCAGCAGGCGGCAGCACTCGAAGAGACCGCCGCGGCGCTCGACGAGATCACCTCGACCGTGCGTACCGCGTCCGAGCGGGCGAACGAGGCGCACGAGATGGTGCGTGCTACCAAGGAAAGTGCGGGCCGGTCCGGAGCGATCGTGCGCAGCGCAGTCGATGCCATGGGCCGGATCGAGGATTCCTCCAACCGCATCAACCAGATCATCTCGGTGATCGACGAGATCGCCTTCCAGACCAACCTTCTGGCGCTGAACGCCGGCGTCGAGGCGGCGCGCGCCGGCGAGGCCGGTCGTGGCTTTGCGGTCGTCGCCCAAGAGGTCCGGGAACTGGCCCAGCGCTCGGCCAACGCCGCCAAGGAGATCAAGACGCTGATCCACAGCTCGGCGTCGGAGGTCGAAAACGGCGTCACGCTGGTGCGTTCCACCGGTGAGGCGCTGCTCGAAATCGAGACGCTGGTCAACAATGTCAGCGGCCACGTCAACACGATCGCGACCGCCGCCCGCGAACAGGCGACCGCGCTGCAGGAGATCAACACCTCGGTCAATCATATGGATCAGATGACCCAGCAGAATGCGGCGATGGTCGAGGAAACGACAGCGGCCAGCGGCACGCTGGCCGAGGAAAGCCGGCAGCTTCGCGCCATGCTGGCGAAGTTCAAGCTCGAAGCGCAGACGGGCCGCGAGAGCTGGAGCCGTGCTGCCTGATCGAGGGTCGGGATAAGAATGCGAACGGGCCGGCCATTGCCGGCCCGTTATCGTTTTCAGCAGGTCGATATCGATCAGGCTTCCGGTGAATAGCCGAAGACGACGGCCGGGTTCTCGGCGGTCTCGACCCAGACGCTCTTTGTCTGAGTATAGGCCATCAGCGCATCGCGCCCGGAGGAGCGGCCATAGCCGGAGCGGCCGAAGCCGCCGAAGGGCGACATCACACTGATCGTCTTATAGCCGTTGATCCAGAAGGTTCCGGCCCGCACCTTGGATGCGACCCGATGAGCGCGTCCGACATCGCCAGTCCAGACAGCGCCTGCAAGGCCATAGGGGTTGTCATTGGCAAGCGCGATCGCCTCCTCCTCGTCATCGAAGACCGAGACGCCGACGACTGGACCGAAGACCTCCTCGCGGGCGATCGTCATATCGGGCTTGACGTTGTCGAGGATGGTGGGCGCGAAATAGAAGCCGCCGGAGGATTGAAGTGCAGCCGGCTTGGCGCCGCCGGTTGCAAGGCTGGCCCCTTCGGCCACACCCTGGCGGACCATTTCCTCGATCTTCGCCCATTGGCGGGCGTTGTTGATCGGGCCGATCTGTGTGGTGTCCGCAAAGGGATCGCCGACCGGGATGCGTTCGGCGGCCTGGACGTAGCGGTCGACGAATTGCTGGTGCACGGAGCGATGCACGAGCAGACGTGAGCCGGCAACACAGCTCTGGCCGGCGCCGGAGAAGATTGCCGATTGTGCGCCGACGATGGCGCGGTCGATATCGGCATCGGCAAAGACGATGTTGCCGGACTTGCCGCCGAGTTCGAGGATGCAGGGCACGACGTTCTTTGCCGCCGCCGCCGCGATCGCCGAGCCTGCAAGCGCGGAGCCGACGAAGACGACGAGTGCCGTCTTTGGATGCGCGACCATCGCCTGACCCGCCGTCACGCCCTTTCCGGCGATGACGTTGACGAGGCCGCGCGGCGCGCCGCCTGCCTCGCAGAGCGCGCCGAGCACCAGCGTGCTGAGCGGCGTCAGTTCCGAAGGCTTGATGACAACGCCATTGCCGGCGCAGATCGCCGGGGCAATCTGCCAGCCGCCGGTAAAGAGCGGCGCGTTCCAGGGGGTGATCTGCGCGACAATGCCGACGGGCTCGTTGCGGGTATAGTTCAAGTGCGAGGTCGGCACGGGTATAACCTCGCCGTGCAGCTTGTCGCACCAGCCGGCGTAATATTCAAACATCTCGGCGACCCGCACCGCCTCGCCGCGGATATCGCGGATCGGCCGGCCGGCGGAGCGGCTTTCCAGTTCAGCAATCTCGCCGGCGCGCTCGCGGATCTTGCGGGCGATTTCGTTCATCACCCGGCCACGGGCCGAGGCGGTCATGGTAATCCATTCGCGCTGGGCGCGCGCCGCAGCCTGCATTGCGGCGTCGACGACGTCCGTGCCGGCGTCTTTGAAGGTCGCGAAGATTTCGCCGGTCGCCGGATCCGTCAGCTTCTGTTCGTCGCCGGAGCCGGATACCAGCGCGCCATCGACATAGCTGCCGATCTCGCTGCCGGATAAAAAGCCGTGGAAGAGGGCGCGGATGCGTTCGGCCTTGGCGGGCATGGTCATGTCGTTCATCATCGTTCCCTTTTGTCTCAGTTGTCGTTGGCCACGGGGCGGAAGGTGCCCATGCGGGTAAAGTCCTCGGCATTGTCGAGCGGGCTTTCGGCCCAGAGCTTCGCGACGGCGCCCGAGAGCGGCAGGTCGGTGCCGGTGCGCGCGGCAAGTTCGCTCGCAAGCCGCACATCCTTGCGCATCAGGCCCATGGTGAAACCGCTGTCGAAGCGGCCGTTCATCACCCATGTGGGAAAATGCACCTCACTTATCATCGACTTTCCAGAAGCCGCGTTCAGCACATCCAATGCCGCTTCCGGATCGAGTCCGGCGGCGAGCGCCAGCTTCAGGCCCTCGCCTGTCGTCACCATATGGGCGGCGGCAAGCAGGTTGTTGACAAGCTTGGCGACGTTGCCGGCACCGCTCGCACCCACATGCAATGCTTTTGCCGACATGGCATCGATCACAGGGCCGGCAACCGCAATATCCGCATCGCTGCCGCCGATCATTATCGTCAGCTTGCCGCTTGCGGCACCGGCCGGTCCGCCGGAGACAGGTGCATCGATGAAGCCGTGGCCGATGTCGGCGAGGGCCGCTGCGAGATCGCGTGAGACGTCCGGTTCGGATGTCGAGGTGTCGATGATGACGACGCGTCGGCCCGCGGACTTCAGCGCGTCGAGATTGGCTTCCACCACCGCTGCGACATCCTTGGCGGTCGGCAGTGAGAAGACGATGAAGTCGGTATCGACGAAGACCTCGTCGAGCGAGGCGACGGGGGAGACGCCACCGTCGACCGCGAGGGCGCGCCGTGCTTTTGAAAGGTCGAATCCCTTGACCGCGAAGCCCTTGGCGGCAAGCGCCGTCGCCATGCCAAGCCCCATGGCGCCCAATCCCACCACGCCAACACTTGTCCGTTCCGCCGTCATAGTTCGCTGCACCCCCATATGGTTTTGATGATCCGGGGAAGGTGGCATGCGGGCTGGTGAGCGGGTAGACGGCGCGCCCGGTACAATGTGTTGCTGGCGTGGCAACGGGCGGGGCGGGTCAGTCGCGGAAGGACTGCATCTCGCGTGCGAGGTGCTGCGCGAGCTTTTCGACCGACAGGGGCAGGCGTCGGTGCGCGCGCACCATCAGATGAGCGCTTGCTTCGCGAAGCAGCGGGTCGGCAAGGTCGAGAGCCTGCATGGCGCCGCGCGCCATTTCGCTGGCAACGGCCGTACGCGGCAAGAAGGTGACGCCGAGTCCGGCGGCGACGAAGCGGCGCAGCACTTCGATAAAATGGGTTTCGAGCAATGGGGCGAGCGCCAGTCCAGCATCGGCCGCCACCCGCGCCACCAATTGCGTCACGCCGTTGCCCTTGCCGAGCAGGGCGCAAGGCGAAGTAAGGCAATCCGCGAGTTTCAGGTCGCTGCGCTCCGACAAAGGGTGGCCGGTTGGCACGATCACGCAGAGCGGTTGGCGGGCGATCGCCAGCGCCCGGATGCGCGGGTCGGTGAAGGGGGTGTAGGCGATGCCGATATCGGCGTCGCTGTTGGCGATGGCATCGACGACATCTTCGGTGCTGCCGAGCTCGACGATATAGCGCACGTAGGAATGCGCCTTCGCGAACGACGAAAGCCCGTTTTCGACCAGATCGGCCATGAAGCCTTCGCCGCAGCGAATGCGGATGCGGGTCTGCTGCACGCCGCGGATCTGATCGAGCTGTTCGGCGAGCAGCCCGTTGTCCTCGAGCACCCGCTTGCCATGTTCGAGAACCAGCTCGCCGGCATCGGTGAGCACCGTGCCTCTGGCCGTCCGCTCGAAGAGGGATAGGCCGATGTCACGCTCGGTATCGGCGATCTGCCGACTGACGACGGACGGAGCAAGCCCCATATGCTCCGCTGCGCCCCGGATCGAGCCGATGCGCGCAACCGCCATAAATATCCTGAGCGCCTTCGCGTCGAGTACGTCCATGGCGGTCATGGATGCGACGGAATCCCCTTGGGGTCAACGGCCAAGCGATGTCGCGATCAGGCGCGTCCAGAGATTGACGCCCTGGCCGATAATCGCGTCGTTGAAATCATAGTGCGGCGAATGCAGCCCCGGGTTTGCGCCCTCGCGCCGGGCGCCGAGCCACAGGTAGCAGCCGGGGCGCTCGTCGAGCATGAAGGCAAAGTCCTCGGCCGCCATACTCGGCGGCGCGTCGACGACGGTCAGCGCAGGGTCCTTGGCTGCGACGGAGCGCACCAGGGCCGCAGCCGCGGCGTCGTTGATCGTTGCTGGGTAGCGTCGCTGATAGTCGAGCTCAGCGTTGCAGCCGAGCCCCTCGGCGAGCGCCGTGACGAGCGAGCGCATGCGGTTTTCCAGCGTATCGCCGACCGACCTGTCGAACCAGCGTGTCGTGCCGCGGATCACCGCCTTCTCCGGGATCACGTTCCAGGCGTCGCCGCCGTGGATCTGCGTCACCGAGATGACGGCCGCTTCGAGCGGCGAGACATTGCGGCTGGCGATCGTCTGCAATGCGGTGACGATCTGGGCGGCCGCGACCAGCGGGTCTGCGCCCTCATGCGGCATGGCGCCATGGGCGCCCCGGCCGGAAATCGTGATCTCGAAGACGCCGAAAGCGGCCATCATGGCATCGTCGCGGGCGACCACCGAGCCGACATCGAGCGCCGGCCAGTTGTGCAGCGCATAGACGGCATCGGCGGGGAAGTCACGGAAGAGCCCGTCGGCAACCATGACCCGCGCGCCGCCTTCGGCCTCCTCGGCCGGCTGGAAGATGAAGTGCACGGTGCCGTCAAAATCCATCTCGCTCGCCTGGCGGGCGGCCGCGAGCAGCATGGACACATGGCCGTCATGGCCGCAGGCATGCATTTTTCCCGCAGTTCGCGATGCATAGGCGACGCCGCTCGCTTCGACAATCGGCAGTGCGTCCATGTCGGCGCGGATGGCGATGGCCCGGCTCGAGGCGCCACGCTTCAATGTGCCGACGAGTCCGGTGCCGCCGTAACCGTCCTTCAGCTGGATGCCCCATTCCGCGAGCTTGCCGGCGATGAAAGCCGCAGTTTGTCGTTCCTCGAAGGCCAGCTCCGGACAGGCATGCAGGTGATGGCGCCAGCGGATCGTTTCCTCGATGCGCTCGGGGCTGATGTCGTGGCGTTTCATGGCATGCGTCCTGTGAATGGAGGAATGGCCGGCCGGTCCAAGTGGTCCGGCCGATCAATATGGTCTCGATTACTGCCCAAGGCGCAGGAACAGGTCAGCGACGACGACGGAACCCATATAGGTGCCGATCATCACGCAGATCGCCACGATGACGATCTTCCAGCCCGAGCAGCGCGCGATCGCAAACTCGCTCGCCGTCAGGGCGAGGCCGCCATAGGCGAGCGCCGGTGTCGCCAGCGCAAGGAAGTTGAGGTGTTCGACCTTTTCGCTGACCCAGGCAGCACCCGGCACGCCGGGGATGGTGATGAGGATCGCGATCAGCGACACCCAGGCGACTCCAGGCAGATAGAAGGGCACGAAGCGGGCGAGCGCCAGGCCGACAATGCAGGCGACGTAGAGCGTTGCCATGCCCGGCAGCGCCGTCAGCGGCGAGGTGCCTGTGCCGACCCAGTTGGCGACGAGGCCGATGGCGCAGGCGATCAAAAGCAGGCCGGCATGGCCGATGACGTCGATCTTGCGCTCGTCCTCGGCGGCAAGCGGGAGATCGTCTGCGTAGGTGGCGGAGGTGTTGGTCTGGTTGGCCATGATTGTCTCTCCCGATCAGGCTTGAGCGCGACGCTCGGACGGCCGAGCCTTGTTGTAGAGCCACTCGGTCAAGGGCAGCGCGACGAACATGCCGACATAGAGGCCGGTGGCATAGGTCAGGATGTTGCTGGCGGCGGCGAGCGCCAGGATGATGTCCTTCTGGTCAGGGACAGCGGCGACGAGCCCGCCGGTGCAGGCGGCGAGCATCGAGCCGGAGCCGACGCCGCAGGACATGGCGAGCGCCCGCACGTCGAAGACACCGAGGCCGTGGACGATTGGCGGCATGATGGCGAATACGAAGGTGCCGATCAGTGTGCCGGTGGCATAGACGCCCATGGCGCCGGCGCCTTCCGGCGAGTTGAGACCGTATTTGTCGGCGATCAGTGCGAGGTTCGGTTCGCGATCGATCGAATAGGTCGCGCCGACGGCTTCGCGACCCATCCTGAGAAGAAAGACGGCGACCGGAAAGGCGATGAGGATCGTGCCGAGATTGCCGAGTTCCTGCAGCACGAGCGCCGGGCCGGCCTCGATGATCTTCGAGATCTGCGGGCCGACGGTCGTCCCGAACTTGGCGATGAACGGCATGATGGCAACGGTGATCATCGCTCCGGAAAGCTTGACCGCATCGCGCGACAGGAACTTGGCGCTTGCCTTGAAAATGGCAGGATTGAAAAGGATGCCGAGCGCGAAGGCATAGAGAATCGGCAGGAAGATGACGGTGCCGATGCCGATCGGAAGGCGTTGAATGCCGATCAGCTCGGAGACGATGACGATCGCCAGCACAATGAGATGCAGATAGAGCGCGCCGGAGGCGGCTCCGGTTTTCCCGGTCATGATGTTCTCCTCTGGTTGGGAGCCAGTTGTTGTTCTTTACCCAGGTTTCACAGTAGGGGGTGAGGGCAAATTGCGGCTAGTCGGCCCGCAAGCAACGAAGTGTTGCGATTTGAGCAACGGGTGCGCCGTCACTCCGGCGGCAATCGGGATCCACCCCGCAGCGCCTTTATGTCATGGCTCAAATCCTGCATTTCATTCCAGTTGGCGTCACGACGAATCGTCGCCGCCTCTGTCTTTGCTGTTGCACAGCGGGAAGGGGGAGCCAAGGGGCATTGCACCTCCCGTAGCCGTTCTTCCGATGCGTTCCACTGGTTGTCGCCGGTGCTGCCGGAATGTTGGGGCGCACCTCACAAAAGCCCGTGAAAGTCCATTGAAATCGATTACATTTTCTGGCTTGATGGAATTCGCAAGATTTGGGAGGATCTTATGAAGAAATTTATCGCCGCAGCGCTTGGCGCTGTCGCAACCATTGCTATTTCCGCTTCTTTCGCCAATGCCGAGACCTTCAAGATCGGCCTGTCCAACGGTTGGGTGGGCAGCGAATGGCGTACACAGATGATCGACGAGGCCAAGGAGGCCGCGGCGAAATGGAAGGAAAAGGGCGTCGACGTCGAAGTCTCCGTCCAGAGCGCCAATGTCGACGTGCCCGGGCAGATTGCGCATGTGCGCAACTTCATCGCGGAGGGCGTTAACGCCATCATCATCAACCCCAACAGCCCGACGGCCTTCGATCCGATCTTTGCCCAGGCGAAGGAAGCCGGCATCTTGGTGATCGCAACGGACGCCGAGGTTTCCTCGCCGGACGCGATTTATGTCGGCATCGACCAGACGGCCTGGGGTGCGGCCGGTGCCAAGTGGCTCGCCGAAACGCTCGGCGGCAAGGGCAAGGTGGTTGCGATCAACGGCGTCGCCGGCCATCCGGCCAACGAGATGCGCGTCGCCGGCTACAGGAGCGTCTTCAAGGACTATCCGGATATCCAGGTCGTCAACGAGGTCAATGCAAACTGGGATCAGGCGCAGGGCCAGCAGGCCATGCAGAACATCCTTGCGACCTATCCTGACATCAACGGCGTCGTCGTGCAGGACGGCATGGCGGCCGGTGCATGGAAGTCGATCATGGATGCCGGCAAGACCAGTCAGATCGCCGCGACCGGCGAAATCCGCAAGGACTTCATCGATCTCTGGGTGAAGGACAAGCTGAACTCCGGCGCGACCGTCAACCCGCCGGGTGTGATGGCAAGCGCGCTCAACGTCGCGGTGCTAATGCTGCAGGGCAAGGAGTTGAAGGAACCGGCAACGGCGGGGCAGTACAAGAACGCCATGTATCTGCCGATCCCGTTCATCGATTCCAAGAACCTTGCAGACGCCGCCAAGCAGCTCGACGGCAAGCCCGGTTACTACTCCTACACCAGTGCACTTTCGATCGACGACGCGACGGCGCTGTTCAAGTAAGCCTTGGTTCCGCCGGGTAACTTCATAGGAGTTGTCCGGCGACCGTCGCCGACGACTGCCGAGGGCAGGGCCGCGATGGGCATGAAATCAGCTGCAGTTGAGCCCGCGCGAGGCCGGCCTGAAAGGCGATGCGGCAAGCAACCAAATGACGGACGACAGCCGATGTCGAAACTGAGATTGAACGGCGTGAGCAAGGCTTACGGCGCAACGCTGGCGCTACGCCGCGGCGACCTCGAGGTCGCCGCCGGCGAAGTGCATGTGCTGATGGGCTCCAACGGCTCCGGCAAGAGCACGCTCTGCAAGATCATCGCCGGCAGCGTTCGCCCTGACGCCGGCCAGATCCTGATCAATGACAAGCCGGTGACGATTTCCGGACCGCAAGCCGCGCGCGTTGCCGGCATCGGCGTCTTCTATCAGGAGCTCAGTCTGGCCAACCGTCGTTCGGTCGAGGAGAACATCTGCCTCTCCGCGCTGCCGGTGAAGGCCGGCCTCTTCATCGACCGCCAGGCGTTGAAGGCGCGGGCGGCGCGCTACATCGCTCTGTTCTCGCAGGTTGCCGGCGAAGGCTTCCATGCGCAGGCGCTCGTCGGCAATCTCCGGGCCGACCAGCGGCAACTGGTCGAAATCATGAAGGCGCTCGCGAGCGAAGCGCCAATACTGATCTTCGACGAACCGACCTCGGCGCTTGACCGCGCCCAGGTCGATCGCTTCTTCGAAATCCTGCGTGGCCTGAAGGCGCAAGGACGTGGCATCATTTTCATCTCGCACCGCATGGACGAAATCACCGCGATCGGCGATCGCGTGACGATCATCCGCGACGGCGAGACCATCGAGACACTGAAGCTTTCCGACATCGACCCGGCAACGGTCATCCGGCTGATGGTCGGTGGTGCCAGCGATATGCCGGCGGCGCGGTCCGCCGCGCCAGCGGTGGTGGAAACCCAGGCGAAGGCGGCAATCTCCGTGCGGAATCTCTCAGGTAAGGGTTTTCGCGATGTCAGCTTCGAGGTCGCGCACGGCGAGATCCTCGGCCTCGGCGGCCTGCACGGTCAGGGTCAATCGGCGCTGCTGCGGGCGATTTTCGGCGCGAACCCTGTGACGTCGGGCGCGGTGACGATCGGCGGCGAGCGCTATGACGCCAAAAGCCCGCGCGATGCCATCCGGCGCGGCTGCGCCTATGTCTCGGGTGACCGCGGCCGTGACGGGGTGATCCGCGGCCGTCCGATCATCGAGAATGTCACCCCGATCCATTATCTTCGCGACCGGCTGATGATCGCGCGGCCTTCTCGCCTCAGGAACAAGGCAATGCCGGCGCTGGAGGCGATGCACACGAAATTTGCGAGCCTCTTCCATCCGATCAATTCGCTTTCCGGCGGCAACCAGCAGAAGGTGATCATCGCCCGCTGGCTGATCGACCGGCCCGACGTGCTCCTGCTCGACGATCCGACCAAGGGCATCGACCTTTCGGCAAAGGCCGATCTCTTCGCGCTGATCCGGCAGCTCGCGGCCGAGGGGCTTGGTATTCTGCTCTATTCGTCCGAGGATGCCGAGCTGCTCGGCAATGCCAACCGTATCCTTGTCTTTAATGGCGGCTCGGTGACGCGCGAACTGACCGGCGACGATCGCACGCGTTACAATCTCTACCAGGCTGCATACGAGGCCGCGTGATGACATCGACCACGACAGACATTCGATCTTTCGGGGCAGGCGGCTTCCGCTCCTGGCTGGAGCGCTACCCTTTCCTTCCGGCGCTCGTCATCATTGTCGCGCTTCTGGCGCTCAACGGCATCTTTTCGCCAAACAGCCTGAGCTTCCGCTCGCTGACGGGTCTTTTCAGCACCTATCTGGCGCTGGTCATGCTGGCGATTGCGCAGACCTATGTCGTCTCCGCCGGTGACATCGATCTTTCCGCGGGCGCGACGCTGTCGCTGGTCAACGTCGCCATCGTCGTGCTGATGGAGCGCTGGGGCGGTGGCGCCGGCGCCGTGCTGCTCGCGCTGGCGCTCGGCGTCCTCATCGGGCTTGCCTGCGGCCTGGTCAACGGACTCGTCGTTGCCGCGCTGCGGCTGCAGGCGATCGTTGCGACCTTTGCGACCAGCATCTTCTTTACCGGTCTGGCGCTCTATGTGATGCCGGTCGCCGGCACGCCGGCGCCGGCGCTCTTCTGGCGCACCTATGGCGGGCGGCTTCTCGGCGTCCCCTTCGTGTTCTACGCGCTCACGGCACTCGCCGTTCTGCTCTTTCTGCTGTCGCGCACGCGCATCGTCACCGAACTCCTGGCAGTCGGCGACGACCAGCAGGCGGCCTATCAGACGGGGCTTCCCGTCGTTGCCGTACGCATCAAGGGTTACCTGCTCTGCGGGCTGTTCTCGGCGCTCGCGGCATTCTGCCTGACCGGCGACACCGCAAGCGGCGATCCGCTCGTCGGTGGCAAAATGACGCTCTACAGCGTCGCCGCCGTGGTGCTTGGCGGCAGCGCGCTCGCCGGCGGCTGGACAACGGTGGTCGGCTCGATCCTGGGTGCGCTGACGATCGGCCTCGTCAATTCGCTGGTCTTCTTCATGGGCACGCCGTCGGAATGGCAGAACTTCGTCCAGGGCCTCGCCATCCTCCTGGTGCTGATGGCAGGTGTGCTCGCCGGACGGAGGGCACACGCATGACAGCGATCACCACCTTTTTCAAACAGCCGTTGGTCGTAGCGCTCATCCTCATCGTCGTGCTGCTTGTCCTCGGCGAAAGCCTGTCTCCCGGTTTCGCTTCGGCCGATCAGATCCTGCGCCTGCTGATCGTCGCCTCGCTGCTCGGCATCGTCGCGGCCGGCCAGAACGTCGTCATCCTCGGCGGCCGCGAGGGCATCGATCTCTCCGTAGGCGGTGTCGTCTCGCTCTCCGCCATCATCGCCGGCAACGTCATGAATGGCGCCGACGGCGGGATCCTGCCGGCAGTGCTTGCCTGCCTTGCTGCGGGTGCTTTTTTCGGCTTGCTGAACGGCCTCGGCGTCACGCTTCTGCGCATCCCGCCGCTGGTGATGACGCTCGGCATGCTCGGCGTTTTACAGGGGCTGCTCGTCGTCATCCGCCAGGGCATTCCTTCAGGTCGGGCGGCACCCGGCCTCTCCGCCTTCGTCACCCAGCCGCTTCTGCTTGGCATTCCCGGCATCATCTGGCTCTGGATCGCCATCGGCCTGTTCATGGCCCTCATGCTGAACCGGACCGTCTTCGGCCACCGCATCTATGCGATCGGCTCGAATGAACATGCCGCCTACATGGCCGGCGTTCCGGTCCGCCTCATGCGCATCGGCCTCTTCATGATCTCGGGCATGTTTGCCGCGATCGCCGGGCTCTGCCTGCTCGGTTATTCCGGCTCCTCTTTCGCCAATGTCGGCGAGCAATACATGCTTTCCTCGATCATAGCGGTGGTCTTCGGCGGCACCTCGCTTGCCGGCGGCAAGGGCGGCTACACCGGCACCATGGCGGGCGCGTTGCTGCTCGTCATCCTCCAGGGCATCCTGACCACGGTCAACATCGACGAGTCCGGCCGCCAGATGGTGTTCGGCGCGACGCTGTTGTTTCTCATGCTGTTCTACGGCCGCGGGCGGGCGATGCGGGCATGAGCGAGCGGCCGAAGATCAAGGACATCGCAGAGCGCGCCGGCGTCTCGGTCGCCACCGTTTCGCGTGCGCTCAGCGGCTCTTCGCTGGTGACCGACGAGACGCGCAAACGCATCCACGAACTTGCCCGCGAGCTCAACTATCGGCCGAATGTCAGTGCCCGCAATTTGCGAACCCGACGGTCGATGTCGGTGCTGCTCGTCGTCCGCGACGTCGGCAACCCTTTCTATCTCGAGATCCTCAAGGGTGTTGAGGCGACGGCGCGCGAGGCGGGCTACGCCGTTCTCATGGGCAACACCGAGAACGACCCGGATCGCGAGGTTGAATATTTCAACATGCTGCGCGACGGCCATGCCGACGGCATGATCTTGATGACCGGCAAGCTGCCGGCGCCGCGACCGGGCGAAAGTGCCGGTCTTTCACATCTGCCCGTCGTGGTCGCGCTGGAACTGATCGAGACCTCAGGTTTTCCGCATGTGCAGATCGACAATGCCGCAGCGGCGCGTAGCGCCGTGGAACATTTGATCGGGCTCGGTCACCGCCGCATCGCCCACATCTCCGGGCCATTGCCGGAGGTGATGGCGACCCATCGTCGCGATGGCTACCGGGCGGCGATGCAGGCGGCCGGCCTGCCGATCCCTGATGGCTATGAAGTCCGTGGCGATTACCTGCTGGAGAGTGGCGAAGCGCGCGCGGCCGAGCTCTTCGATCTGCCGGAACCGCCGACGGCGATCTTTGTCGCCAACGACGAGATGGCCTATGGCGCGATTCATGCGCTGCGCCGTCTCGGCTGCGACGTGCCCGGCGATGTGTCCGTCGTCGGCTTCGACGACCTCTACTTGAGCAAGGCCTTTTATCCGCCGCTGACGACGGTCAGCCAGCCGCGCGCGGATATCGGCCGCACCGCGATGTCGCTGCTTCTCAACATCATGTCCGGCGACGATGTCGCCGCTCCGGCAATCGTCCTGCCGACCGCTCTCAACATTCGTGGCAGTACCGCGCCGCCGCGGAAATGATCTGACTCTTTGAAATGACGCAATTCCGGACGGAAGCCCGTTTCACAACTTTCCTGGAATTGCGTCGAGACAGCCCGGGAGAAAAGAATGACACAGCTACCGAAACAGACGCTGCGCGTGGGTTTCGTCGGGTCGGGTTTCATCGCCCATTTCCATCTGAAATCGATGATCGGCGTGCGCAACGTCGAGGTGACCGGCGTCTTCAGCCGCAAGCCGGAAAATCGGGAGAAGTTTGCGAAGGAGGTCGCCGCGCTCGGCCTCGGAACCTGCCGCACCCATGAAAGCCTGGAGGTGCTGCTGACGGCCGATGACGTCGACGCGATCTGGATCCTTTCGCCCAACTACACCCGCCTCGACGTGATGCGTTCGTTGCACAAGGCAATCAAGGAGGGCCGCAGCAAGGTCTTCGCCGTTGCCTGCGAAAAGCCGCTCGCCCGCACCGTCGCCGAGGCGCGCGAGATGCTGTCGCTTGCCGAGGATGCCGGCCTCAACCATGGCTACCTCGAAAACCAGGTGTTCTGCACGCCGGTACTGCGCGGCAAGGAGATCATCTGGCGGCGCGCCGCCTCCACCACGGGTCGGCCCTATCTGGCGCGGGCGGCCGAGGAACATTCCGGTCCGCACGAGCCCTGGTTCTGGCAGGGCGACAAGCAGGGCGGCGGCGTGCTCTCGGACATGATGTGCCACAGCGTCGAGGTGGCGCGCTACCTGCTGACGGCGCCCGGAGCACCGCGCAATTCGCTGAAGATCAAGGCGGTGAACGGCACGGTCGCGAACCTGAAATGGACGCGACCGAACTACGCCGAGCAGCTGCGTAAGCGCTTCGGCAGCGAGGTCGACTACCGCAAACGGCCGTCGGAGGATTTCGCCCGTGCCACGGTGACGCTCGAAGACCAGGATGGCAACGAGCTGATGATCGAGGCCACCACCTCCTGGGCCTATGTCGGCGCCGGGCTGCGCATACAGCTGGAACTGCTCGGGCCGGAATATGCGCTTGAATACAATTCGCTGAGCACCGGCCTCAAGATCTTCATGTCGCGCGAGGTCAAGGGCTCCGAAGGCGAGGATCTCGTCGAGAAGCAGAATGCCGAACAGGGTCTGATGCCGGTGCTCGAGGACGAAGCCGGCGTCTACGGCTATACGGATGAGAACCGCCACATGGTCGAGTGCTTTCGCAAGGGAGGGAAGCCGCTCGAAACCTTCGAGGACGGACTCGCCGTCGTCGAGATGCTGATGGGCCTCTACCGCTCGGCGGAGATCAATGCGACACTCAACTTTCCGGCGCCGGAACTCGAGCATTACGTGCCGGTCGTCGCGCGCCGGAGCGCCTGATGGCTGTATTTCCGGCCTCAGGAAATGGTGGCCGGGATTATACGCTCATGTCCGCGATTTCTGTTGACGGGGATCAATGCCGTCGCTCGGGGTTCTACTACGCTGATCCAAACCCAAGATCTGGTCACGAGGAGAAAACGCGATGACATACAAGACCATTCTCGCCGTCGTCGGCGTCGATCATTCCGCAGAGCATCTGCGTGCGGCAGCACAAGTCTGTGCATCCGCAAACGCCCACCTCTCCCTGTTGATCGTCAAGCTCGCCGCATCTCCACCGATCGGGGATTATGCCGCCGCCATCTCCGTCGATTGGCTGAACGAGCGGCAGCGCGACGTCGACAAGCTCGAGTCCTGCGTGGCAAGAGCAACCGATGTTCTGACCAAGGAAGGCATCTCGTTCAGCGTCGAGACGAAATACACCGAGGCTGCCTGGGCCGATGACGAGATCGGCGAGCGCGCCCGCTACGCCGACCTGACGCTGGTCGGTGATGGCCTGACGCTGGATCCGGAGTTGCGTTCACGCACCATCGATGGAACGTTGTTCAGTTCCGCTCGCCCGGTCCTCATCATGCCCAAGGGCAAGCCCGCACGGCTTGATCCGAGGACCGTGGTGCTCGCCTGGAATTCCAGACTGGAAGCTGCACGCGCAGCGCGTGAAGCGCTCGAAATGTTGGCCGGAGCCGAGACCGTCTACGTTACGATGGTCGATCCTCGTGCCGCCTATGGCAAGAACGGCGAGGAACCCGGCGCTGATATCGCCGGCTACCTTGCCCGGCACGGCGTTTCCGTCTCCGTCGAGAGACTGCCGAGCGGCGGACACAGGGTTGACGACGTGATCAACCGGTTTGCGTCGGATGTGGCGGCCGATCTGATCGTCATGGGCGCCTACGGACATTCCAGAATGCGCGAGCGCGTCTTTGGCGGGGTCACCCGCTCGATGCTCGAAAACGCGGTGATCCCCGTGCTCATGGCGCATTGATCCCCATGCTTATGGCACCGACCGGCAGGGACGGGGCGCGGCGCGCAGCCATTTGCCAGCGCGCCCGCGGCGATCAGCCGGCAGAGGCCGCTCGTCCGCTTACGTCGTCGATCTCGATTTCGAAGAAGAGATGCGGGGATGCACCGGCAACGGGCTGTTTCCCGGGCTTCAGGCCGCCCGGTTCCCACCAGTTGACGCGCTGTTCGAGCAACGACCAGGCGTTCATGCGCTCGCGATGCCATTGCTTCGTGTCCGGTAGTTCCTGAAAGCGGCCGTGGATGATGACGCTTCGCCAATTCTGCCGGTCCGCTGTCGTGTCGATCTGTACGCAGACACGCGGATTGTCGCGCATCCAGTCGATCTTCTGCCCCGGCATGGAAAAGCTGTAGAGCCGGTTGGCGGCCAAGGCATACTGGATGGGAACGACATAGGGCTGGCCATCTCGGGCACAGCCCAGGCGGGCGATGTGGTTTTCAGCGACAAGGTCGAGACATTCCTGCCGCGTCATTTCTCTGATCAACATGTGGTCTCTCCTTTTTTGAAAGAGATGTTCAACCGTCAGTCTCCGCCGATCGGATATCGAGGCATTGATCTCGCTCAAGTTCGCTCAGCCTCAGGGGCGTCGCCGTTCTCGTAAAGCGCGGTCGGCGCCGGGCGGCCGCTCGATGCGGAAGCGGCGAAAAGGTGCCCGCGGAGAAGTCGCCGCGTGGCTCAGCGTGACGTTTCGATCGGCACGGACAGGCTGACCTTGACCGGGTCCATCGTCACGAAAGTGCGAAAGCGCTTGATGTTCGGATTGCCGAAGAACATCCGCCGCGTGAAGGCTTCATAATCGGCCATTGTCGGCACGATCACGACGAGCATGAAATCGATGTCGCCGGTGACATAGTAGCATTGCTGCACCTCGGGCGCGGCGGTGAACGCCGCCTTTGCCGCGTCGAGCAGGGCGATCTGCTCACTCTCGACCTCCACCTCCACCAGGATCGTCAGCGCCTGGTTGACGCTCGCGGGATCGACCAGCGCGACATTGGCGCGGATGACGCCGGTTTCCTCCATGCGTTTGATCCGCCGCTGGACGGCCGGAGCGGACAGATTGACCGCCTCGCCGATCTGGCGCTGGGGTATCGAATTGTCCTTCTGCAGGATGGCGAGGATCGCAAGATCGAAGCGGTCGAGTTCGATCTGGGGCTTTTTCGAGGAGGTCATCCGGGGCCTGTCGGTTGCTGAGTTCGCAGCGAGCCGTGAGCGGGACATCAGCCCTCTGGCCGGTCCAACTTTACAAACTTGCATTTGCTTTGGCCATTTAGAGCGCATTTCTCGTTCGCAATGAAATAGATTTTCGCAGGTCTACGGAGATTGCACCATGTTCCTTGCCAATACCCATGCCGATTTCGGCCATCATCTTGCGCCTGAAGATGCGGATATGCTGTCGCTCGCGGCCGCCGAAAAGGTCGAACAGCAGCTTGCCCGGCGCGCGGATCATCGGCCAACGCCGCTTCATGCTTTGCCTGCCTTGGCGAGTGAGATCGGCGTCGCCGGCGTCTTCGTCAAGGATGAGGGCCATCGCCTGGGTCTTGGAAGCTTCAAGGCGCTTGGCGGCTCCTACGCGGTGATACGCCTGGTGATCGAGGAGGCGGAACGGCGCCTCGGGCGTAGCCTCGATCTCGATGATCTCGATCAGCCTGAGGTCCGGGCGATTGCCGCCGGCATGACCTTCGGCTGCGCCACGGATGGTAATCACGGCCGCTCCGTCGCCATGGGCGCCAGGCTCGTCAGGGCGAAGTCGGTGATCTTCGTGCATTCCGGTGTCAGCGAGAAGCGCATAGAAGCGATCGCCCACTATGGCGCCGAGATCGTTCGGGTGGCCGGGACCTACGACGATTCCGTCGAGGAGGCCGCGCGGGTCTGCGAGGCGCACGGCTGGACCGTGGTCTCCGACACGTCCTGGCCGGGCTACGAATATATCCCTGGTCTGGTGATGCAGGGTTACACGGCGCTCCTCAGCGAAGCACTTCGGCAAATGGATCGGCCGCCGACCCATGTCTTCGTGCAGGCGGGCGTCGGTGGTATTGCCGCCGCCACGGCGGGACATCTGGCGCTGCGCTATGGCGCGAAGCGTCCGCGTTTCGTCGTCGTCGATCCGGCGCGGGCTGCCTGCCTTTACGAAAGCGCCAAGGCCGGACATCCCGTCAAGGTGGCGCATGGCGAACCGACGATCATGGCGATGCTCGAATGTTACGAGCCGTCGCTCGTTGCCTGGCGCATCCTGTCGCGCGCGGCCGATGCCTTCATGACCGTCGCCGAAGAGGATGCCGTTTCGGTCATGAACAGGCTGGCGCGCCCTGCCGGCGCCGACCCGGCGATCGTTTCCGGTGAAAGCGGTGGCGTTGGTCTGGCCGGGCTACTGGCGGTGGCCCGGGATCCGGCACTGCGCGAAGCGCTCGGATTGACGGCGCAGTCGCGCGTTTTCGTCATCAATACCGAGGGGGCGACGGACCCCGAGCGTTATGCCGCCCTGGTCGGATTGCCGCCCGAGGCGGTTGCGAACAACTCGAACGAAAGAGGGTGACCCATGGCGGAACTGGATTTTGATCAGCTTGTCGAGGAAATGAGGGCTTGGCGCCAGGACCTGCACGCGCATCCGGAGTTCGGTTTCGAGGAGCAGCGCACGTCATCCTTCGTCGCGGCGAAGCTTCGGGAGTTCGGGCTCGACGAGGTGGTGGAAGGCGTCGGTGGCACCGGCGTCGTTGGCCGGCTGAAGCGCGGCAACGGCAATCGCGCAATCGCGCTTCGCGCCGACATGGATGCACTCCGCATTCCGGAGCAGGGAGAGCTGTCCTATCGCTCGACCCGGCCCGGCACCATGCACGCCTGCGGCCATGACGGCCACACGGCGATGCTGCTGGGCGCTGCCAAGATGCTCGCCGAAGACGGCGGATTCGACGGAAGCGTGTGCTTCGTCTTCCAGCCGGCGGAGGAGTGGGGCAAGGGCGCGCTCGCGATGCTGAACGACGGCCTGATGGAACGCTTCCCCTTTGACGAGATCTACGGCCTGCACAACATGCCGGGGCTGCCGGTCGGCCGTTTCGAAACCCGCGCGGGCGCGATCATGTCGGCAGAGGACAACTTCGAGATCGTGCTGACCGGGGTTGGCGGACATGCGGCGCGACCGCATTGGGGCAACGAGACGCTTGTTGCCGCCTGCGCCACCGTCGTCAATCTGCAGACGATCGTCTCGCGCCGCCTGTCACCGACGGACATCGGCGTCGTTTCGGTGACGGAACTGCTGACGGACGGCACGCGCAATGCCTTGCCCGGCCACGCCCGGATCCTCGGTGATGCCCGCAGCTTCCGGCCGGAGGTCAGCGCGAAGATCGAGGCGGAGATGCGCGTGATCGCCAAGGGCACGGCGGACGCCTATGGCTGCGAAGTCGAGGTCAACTACACACGCGAGTTCGTGCCGCTCATCAACGATCCGGTGCTGACCGGACACGCCTTTGCCGCGGCGGATTCCGTGTTCGGCTCCGAGAACCTCGCAACGGCGGCCGAGCCGATGACCGGTTCGGAAGACTTCGCGCGCTTTCTTGAGCATGTGCCGGGCTGCTTCGTCTTCATCGGTAACGGTGAGGCGTCGGCGCCGCTGCACAATCCGCGTTACGACTTCAACGACGATGCCCTGATCTTCGGCGCGCGCTACCACGCCGAGATCGTCCGGCAGCGACTGGCGCCCGCGGACACCCGGCCCTGATCAGAAAACGGCATGAAAGCAGGACAAGGATGCCATTGTATTCCATCGACGCCGCGCGCCTGACCGGGCGCATTCGCGAGCTTGGCGAAATCGGTCGCGATCCTCAGGGCCAATTGACGCGACTGGCCGGGTCCGACAACGACAGGGCGGGCCGCGACCGCCTCGTCGCCTGGATAAAGGCTGCGGGGCTCGACGTCGTGATCGACCGGATCGGCAACATCTTCGGCGTCTGGCGCGACGCGAGCAGTGCTGACGCAGAACCCATCATGCTTGGCTCGCATATCGACACGGTCATCAATGCCGGCATCTATGACGGCTGCTATGGCGTGCTTGCCGCGCTGGAAGTGATTGAGACCTTGACGGAGCGTGGCGTGACGCCGGCCCGGCCGATCGTCGTGGCAGCCTTCACCAATGAGGAAGGTGTGCGTTTTGCACCCGATATGCTCGGCTCACTCGTCTATGCCGGGGGCCTTTCTGTCGAGACCGCACTGGCAACCGTCGGCACCGATGGTTCGGTGCTGAGCGACGAACTGGAGCGGATCGGCTATGCCGGCGCTGTCGAGCCGGGGTTTCTCAAGCCCCATGCCTATGTCGAGCTCCATATCGAGCAGGGGCCGGTGCTGGAGCGGGAGGGGATGGCGATCGGCGCAGTCGAGAACCTGCAGGGCATTTCCTGGCAGCGGGTCACCATCGACGGTGTGGCAAATCACGCCGGCACCACCCCGATGGCGATGCGCCGGGACGCCGGACTTGCCGCCGCCCGTGTCGGCCTGTTCCTGCGTGAGTGGATCGATCGCTCGAATGCGCCGAGCGTGGCGACGATCGGCACCATGCGCTTCGAACCGAACGCGATCAACGTCATCCCGTCACGCGCGGTCTTCGCCGTCGACCTGCGCGACCCGGACGAGGACCGTCTGCAGGCACTCGAAGCGGCGCTTTCGGATTTTCTCGCGCGTGTCGGCAGGGAGGAAGGCGTAGAGATTTCCGTCGAACGTCTGGCGCGGTTCCAGCCGGTCGCATTCGACCAACACATTGTCGCGGCGATTGAGGCATCGGCGAAGGCGCGCGACCTGAAGAGCCGGCGCATGACCTCCGGCGCCGGTCATGATGCGCAGATGATCGCACGCATCGCTCCAGCCGCAATGATCTTCGTGCCGAGCCGTGAGGGTATCAGCCACAATCCGCGGGAACACACTGAACCCGCCGACCTCGTCGCCGGCGCCAATGTACTGCTCGATGTGGTCGAACGGATGGTTGGCAGCGGCTGGAAAGGCCGTTAGGAACATACGCGGCGAGAAAGACGATGCTCTGTATCCATAGCGCCGACGCCGCACTCCGGCAGGTCGTGATCGGGATAGACATTTCTCGAATGCAAAGCCGTGACGCCAGTTGAGCTGGTTCTCGCGCGTCAGAACTCGTGCCTACACGGACATCCGGAGTCTGGTTTCGAGAAGTAGCGCAGGTCCCCTCCGTTGCGACGAAGTTGACCTGCCTTCAAGGCTCTCATTTCGTGTGAACGGTCTTCTGCCGGCCAGACGATTCAGGCTGGCTATGTTGGAAGCGCCTTTCCGGTGTCCGGCGGAAAAGGTTGAGGAAACTGCTGCCGCCGTACCATACGTTGCCGCTTGGTCCGTAATCCCGTGAGTCGCGCGAGGATGAGTGGCGCTCGCTATGACTATCGCTGTCGATGACGGCAGTACCTCCGCCGCCTGCGCCGGTACCACCGGGCACGCCGCCTACGCCGCTGCCGTTACCGGTGCCCCAATCGCCGCCACCCTCTGCGCCGTTGCTTCCGCCGCCCTCGACGTTTTCGCCACCTTGGTCGCTGCCATCAGCGCCATTTTCACTATTCCCGCTGCCGCCATCGGTGTCGTCCGCATGGGCGGCGGAAATCCAGGAAAAGCCCGCGGCAAGACTTCCGCTGTCGTTGAGGCGTGGCAGATCTCCAGCGAGTGCCGCGAAGCCGCCTATCGACAGGGCCGTCAGTCTCAGCAGGCGTGTCCTCACGTCATTCTCCTCGTAAGCGGCGTTTTTTCGTCGTCTTGCAAGAGCACCACAGCAGACGGCAGCTTGGCGTGAATGACGGGTTCGCTGGCGACGACTTTTGCGTGAGGCTTACATATCGTTCAACCGATACAGGGGCAAGCTAGTCGCCCACGGCCAGCATCCGCCTTGCTGTCGGAAGGGACTGCGAGGCGTCCCTCCCGACGTGTTGCGCGTTAACTCCCAGCTTCGACTTCGCCGACCGGCATATAGAGGTCGCCGCCTTCGCGATACTTGGCGGCCATCGCCTCCAGCCCTTCCTTCTGTGCTTCCGCCCGAATGTCGTGCGAGATCCGCATCGAGCAGAACTTCGGGCCGCACATGGAGCAGAAATGCGCCACCTTGTGCGCTTCCTTCGGCAGCGTCTCGTCGTGGAAGTTGCGGGCTGTCTCCGGGTCGAGCGACAGGTTGAACTGGTCTTCCCAGCGGAACTCGAAGCGGGCGCGTGACAGCGCGTCGTCGCGCACCTGCGCGGCGGGATGGCCCTTGGCGAGGTCGGCGGCGTGGGCGGCGATCTTGTAGGTGATGACGCCCACCTTGACGTCGTTGCGGTCCGGCAGGCCCAGATGCTCCTTCGGCGTGACGTAGCACAGCATGGCGGTGCCGAACCAGCCGATCATCGCGGCGCCGATGCCGGAGGTGATGTGGTCGTAGCCGGGAGCGATATCCGTCGTCAGCGGTCCGAGCGTGTAGAACGGCGCCTCGCCGCAGACGGCGAGCTGCTTGTCCATGTTTTCCTTGATCTTGTGCATCGGCACGTGACCGGGGCCTTCGATCATCACCTGACAATCCTTGGCCCAGGCGATCCTCGTGAGTTCGCCGAGCGTCTCCAGTTCGGCGAATTGCGCCGCGTCGTTGGCGTCGGCGATCGAGCCGGGGCGCAAGCCATCACCGAGCGAGAAGGAGACGTCATAGGCGCGGCAGATGTCGCAGATCTCCTCGAAATGCTCGTAGAGGAAGCTCTCCTTGTGATGATGCAGACACCACTTGGCCATGATCGAGCCGCCGCGCGAGACGATGCCGGTCACCCGGTCGACGGTGAGCGGAATGTAATGCAGCCGCACGCCGGCATGGATGGTGAAATAGTCGACGCCCTGTTCGGCCTGCTCGATCAGCGTGTCGCGGTAGACCTCCCAGGTCAGGTCCTCGGCGATGCCGTTGACCTTTTCCAGCGCCTGATAGAGCGGCACGGTACCGATCGGAACCGGCGAATTGCGGATGATCCATTCGCGGATGTTGTGGATGTTGCGGCCGGTCGAAAGGTCCATGACCGTGTCGGCGCCCCAGCGGGTCGCCCAGACCATCTTTTCGACCTCTTCGGCCATCGACGAGGTGACGGCGGAGTTGCCGATATTGGCGTTGATCTTCACCAGGAAGTTCCGGCCGATGATCATCGGCTCGGATTCCGGATGGTTGATGTTGGCGGGCAGGATCGCCCGGCCGCTGGCGATTTCCTGGCGCACGAATTCCGGTGTGACATGGTCGGGGATATGGGCGCCGAAGCTCTCGCCATCGCGCGCTTTCGCGCGCGCCGCATCGCGGCCGAGGTTTTCTCGGATCGCCACGAATTCCATTTCGGGCGTGATGATGCCGGCGCGGGCATAGGCAAGCTGGGTTACCGCCTTGCCGGCCACTGCCTTCAGCGGCGCATGCTGGAATGGGAAGGTCGGCGTCAGCCGGTCGCCGCTGGCAAAGCCGTTGTCCTCTGGCCGGACGGTGCGCCCCTCGTAGGTTTCCACATCGCCGCGGGCGACGATCCAGTTGCGGCGCAGCCGCGGCAACCCTTCCTCGATGCGGATTTCGGCATCGTCGGCGGTATAGGCGCCGGAGGAATCATAGACCGTGACCGGCGGTTCGCCCGAGGTCGGGTGCAGCGCGATCTCACGCATCGGCACGCGGAGATCCGGATGCAGGATGCCGGCCTTGTGAACTTTTCGGGATGCCGGAAGCGGACCTTGGGTGACCGAGAGGGCTGCGGGCTTTGTGGCAATATTCATGACGAGGCTCCAAGTTTGCGATTGGAGACCCAGTTCTGATGCCGGAAGGATGAAAGACGCGCCGCCAGGTGCTGAACGCACGGAATCCTGGCTTCGATATCTGCACCGTCCCTACGCCAGTATGAACTGGATCAGGTTCAACGGGTCACTGCGCCACAGCCGGCGAGCCGGCCATCCAGCAGAATCTCAGCCCCTTGCGGGACCCCCCTGGTGAATGCCCAAGAGATAGCCATCGAACGGCACGGGTCGTCAAGCGTTAATCCGCTTATCGATCCGATTGCGCGTACTGCGGGTATATCGAGTCTACCGTGGAACTCAGCGGTCGGCCTTCACCGATCCTCCACGCTCCGCATAGTCGGCGCGGTTGATGCCGTGGCGCTGGAGCTTGTCGTAAAAGGTCTTGCGCGGAATGCCGAGCGCTTCGATGGTCGCCTTGACGTCGCCGCGCTGGGCTCGGAGCGCCTCCTTCAGGATCTCCGCCTCGTAGCGTTCGAGCCGCTCCGGCAGCGCGAAACCGGACTGTTCGGCCGAGGCAACGGGCTGCCCCAACGGGCCTTCGACGCCGAGCGCGACGCGTTCGGCAAAATGCGAAAGCTCGCGCACATTGCCAGGCCAGTGGTGCGTCATTAGGTGCTGCTGCACGGCCGGTGAGATGACGGGCATGTCACGCTTGAAGCGCTCGACTGCCCGGGTCAGGAAGTGCGAGAAGAGCAGCGGGATGTCGTCACGGCGTTCGCGCAGCGGCGGGATCGACAACGTCACGACGTTCAATCGAAAGTAGAGGTCTTCGCGAAAGTCACCGCGCTCAACCGGGTCGCCCAGATCGATCTTGGCGGCGGCGATGACGCGGATATCGACAGGGCGGACCTGATTGGTGCCGAGGGGTGTAATCTCGCGCGCTTCAAGAACACGCAGCATCTTGACCTGGGTTGCCGGCGGCATTGCCTCGATCTCGTCGAGGAACAGGGTGCCGCCGCTCGCATGTTCGATCCGGCCAACCCGCTTCTTCAGCGCGCCGGTGAAGGCACCCTGTTCGTGGCCGAAGAGTTCGCTTTCGATCACCGTTTCCGGCAGGGCGCCGCAGTTCAGCGCGACGAAATTGCCGTTGCGGCGCCGGCTCCAATTGTGGAGCAGGGTGGCGACCACTTCCTTGCCGCTGCCGGTTTCGCCGGCGACGAGCACGTCGACATCCGTGTCGGCGATGTGCCGGATCGTCTGGCGCAGCCGCTCCATGACCGGTGTCTGGCCGATCAGCGGCAGGCTATCGCCGGCCGCCTCCGCCGCCCGTTTCAACGCGCGGTTCTCCATGACGAGCCGGCGCTTTTCGAGCGCGCGCCGCACGCTCTGCACCAGCCGATCGGCGGCAAAGGGCTTGGGAATGAAGTCATAGACGCCGTCCTGCAATGCCTGCACCGCCATCGGGATATCGCCGTGGCCGGTCACCAGGATCACGGGCAGGTCGGCATCGAAGGCGACGATGCGGCGATGGAGCGCCAGGCCGTCGATGCCCGGCATGCGGATATCGCTGACGACGATGCCGTCGAAATCGGCGTCGAGCTTCTCCAGCGCTTCGGCGGCACTTGCAAGCGAGGTGACGGCAAGGCCCGCAAGTTCCAGCGTCTGCTTCATCGCCTTGCGCAGATCGTTGTCGTCGTCGATGAGGTAAACGGACGGCTGCATCGCTCAGGCCCTTTTCAGGCGGACCGTGAAGACGGTGCCCCTGTCGCTGGTTTCGACTGATATCTCGCCGCCATAGTCGGCGACGATCTCCTTGGAGATGGCAAGACCGAGGCCGAGCCCTTCGTCCTTGGTGGTGTTGAACGGTGTGAACAGATCCTCGCGGATATGCTGCGGGATACCCGGGCCGTTGTCGGCAACGACAAGCAAAACGGTGCCGGAGGGGCCGTCCTCGCAACGCACGCGGATTTCGGCGTCGGTCCGATTGCCGAGCGCTTCGAGCGCGTTCTGCAGGAGGTTGATCAGGACCTGTTCAAGACGGATACGGCTGCCGAACACGCTGAGGCCGTTTTCCGGCAGGTCGACGACGATCGCATCCATGCGGCCGGCAAAGCGGCTGCGAAGGAGCATCAGCGCGCCTTCGACCACCTCGCGCATTGGTGTCGGCTCGGCCACGAAGCGGCCCTTGCGGGCGAAGCTGCGGAGCTCGTCGGTGATGGTGCCGACCCTTTCGGTGAGTTCCGCGATGCTCGCGAGGTTCTCCACCGCCGTTTCCTGCTGGCCGCGGTCGAGGAAGGTGCGGGCATTGTCGGCATAGGCGCGGATGGTGGCGACCGGCTGGTTGATCTCGTGGGCGACGCCGGCGGCCACCTGGCCGAGGATCGCCAGCCGGTTCGCCTGGACCAGCTCCTGCTGAACTGCCTGGAGTTTCTCGCCGGTGCGCCTGTGGTCGGCGATCTCCGTTTCCAGATGGTCGCGGGCAAGGCTCAAGTCACGGGTACGCTCCGCCACGCGGCGCTCCAGTTCGTCACGGGCGGCACGTTCCCTCGCGGAAACCAGCGCGAGCCTCTGGCGCCGGCGCAGGAGGAAGGCGGCAAGAGTGAGGAGCGGCACGATGATCGCCAGCGCGATCAGGCGCGCCTCGCGGGTCGCGGCAGCAAGCGCGCCGTCCAGCGGCGCCAGTTGCTCCAGCCGCCAGCTCGTCGTCGGAACCAAAGTTTCGACGCGCAGGAACCGTCGCTCGCTGTCGCCGGGCAGCAGGGCGCGCAACTCGCTGGAACCGTCGCTGGTCGCTTCGACGTCCCGGAAGGGCAGGGCCAGTAGCGAGGCGTCGCCGAATTGCAGGCTGTCGCGGATGGCCGCGAGACGATCTTGCGGGATGGTTCTGGTCGTCATGAAGCGCCAGGATGGAAAGCTGGTGATCAGCACGATGCCGCGCCGGTCGGTGACATACACGGGTTTGCCGGAGGCGAGCCATTCCGCCTCGACGTCGTCGAATTCCAGCTTGGCGACGACGACGCCGATCGGGCCGTCGGGGCTGTCCACCCGCCGCGAAATGTAAAGGCCCGGCCGTTTGCTGACCGTACCCATGGCAAAATGCTCGGCCTTGCCGTCGCGCAGCGCCAGACGGAAATATTCGCGAAACGCGTAGTCGTTGCCGACGAAACTCGTCGGCTCCTGCCAATTGCTGGCGGCAAGCGCGACGCCGTCGGTGCCCATCACGTAGATGACGGCGGCATCGGTGTTGGCGGAGAGCGCCTCCAGCTTTTCGTTCAGCCGTTGCAGCGCCCTGCCGTCACGGGTCGAAAGTGCCGACTTCACCTCGACGTCGTCGGCAAGCACCAGCGGCGTGGCGCGCTGGCGTTCGAGCACGGCGCGCAACAGCGAGGCCTTCAGATTGGCATCGATCCGACTTTGTGCGGCGACCGTTTCGAGCGCCTGTTTGCGCCCATATTCGCCCGCAACGAGAAGGCCGGCGACGACGAGTGCCAGAGCGAGGCCAGCGAACAACAGCCAGGCACGGCGCATGGGCTGATCGAGATCTTGCAGATCGACGAGGGCGGCGGAGGGTTTGGACATGGGTGGATTGTGCATTTATCCGCCCAGATTTCCAGATGGCTTGTGCGGAAATCCGCTCAAATGTTCGCGTGCTTGGGGCCGAACACACAAAACATTCCCATCGATTCAACGGCTTGGCTCCATCCGCAGAGAACTGGCACGTCTGTTGCAAATGGCATCCTCATGACAGCCCGAGCTGTCGCGCATCGGAAATTGACCCGGGAGGCCCGGCATGACGCCGGACTGGGTCCAGTGGAGGATCTCATGATTATCGACCAATCCGCGGAACCGCGCGGCAAGACACCTTTCTATCGGCATCTCTACGTCCAGGTTCTGGCGGCGATCGCGGCCGGCATTCTGCTCGGCCATTTCTATCCGTCGCTCGGCACCGAGCTGAAGCCGCTCGGCGACGCCTTCATCCGCCTCGTCAAGATGATCATCGCGCCGGTCATCTTCCTGACGGTTGCGACCGGCATTGCCGGCATGACCGATCTCGCCAAGGTCGGTCGCGTCGCCGGCAAGGCGATGATCTACTTCCTGACTTTCTCGACGCTGGCACTGGTCATTGGCCTGATCGTCGCCAATGTCGTCCAGCCCGGCTCCGGCATGCACATCGATCCCGCCTCGCTCGACGTCAAGGCCGTGACGACCTATGCGGAGAAGGCGCATGAGCAGACGATCACCGGCTTCCTGATGAACATCATCCCGACGACGCTGGTCGGTGCTTTTGCAGAAGGCGACATCCTGCAGGTGCTGTTCATCTCCGTTCTCTTCGGTCTCGCGCTGGCGATGGTCGGCAAGAAAGCCGAGCCGGTCGTCGACTTCCTGCATGCGCTGACGCTGCCGGTCTTCAAGCTCGTCGGCATCCTGATGAAGGCTGCCCCGATCGGCGCCTTCGGCGCCATGGCGTTTACCATCGGCAAATACGGCGTCGCCTCGATTGCCAACCTGGCGATGCTGATCGGCACGTTCTATCTCACGTCCTTCCTCTTCGTGTTCCTGGTTCTCGGCGCCGTCGCTCGCTACAACGGTTTCTCGATCCTCGCGCTCATCCGCTACATCAAGGAAGAACTGCTGCTGGTGCTCGGTACCTCTTCCTCGGAGGCTGCACTGCCGGGGCTGATGAGCAAGATGGAAAAGGCCGGCTGCAAGCGCTCGGTCGTCGGTCTCGTCATCCCGACCGGCTATTCCTTCAACCTCGACGGCACCAATATCTACATGACGCTGGCGGCGCTGTTCATCGCCCAGGCAATGGATATCCAGCTGTCGCTCGGCGACCAGGTACTGCTGCTGCTCGTCGCCATGCTGAGCTCCAAGGGTGCCGCCGGCATCACCGGCGCCGGCTTCATCACGCTGGCCGCAACGCTCTCGGTCGTGCCGGCCGTGCCGGTCGCCGGCATGGCGCTGATCCTCGGCATCGACCGCTTCATGTCGGAATGCCGTGCGCTCACCAATTTCGTCGGCAATGCGGTCGCCACGATCGTCGTCGCGAAGTGGGAAGGTGAGTTGGACGAAGCGCAGATGGCCGCGACGCTCGGCGGCCGTGCGCCTGTCGCCATTCCGCAGCCGGCGCTTCAGCCCGCCGAATAAGCTTGCCTCCCAAGGCATGACTGCGAAATGCAGTCCGGACGCGGCTCGTGGCAACACGGGCCGCGTTGTCGTTTGGGTTTACTGGCCGGCCAGTTTCATTTTCGGCCGGTCAGGCGCGCCACCGTTCAAGTAGGCGATGAACTCTCGAAGCATCGGCACCCGGCGCGGACGGAAACTCTCGTCCGTCATCCTGATATCGGCGATGCGGTCGATGCGGAACTTGCGGAAATCCTGGCGCAGGCAGCACCAGGCGAGCAGCACCAGCATCCGTTCCAGATAGACGATCGCGAGCGGCAAAACCTCCCTGTCCGTTCGCTGCTGGTTTGCATCCACATAGCCGATGACGACGGCGCGCTCCTGCCAGCAGGCCTCGCGCAAAAGGCCGACATCAGCCACCGGCGGATCCCTGCGTTCGAAGCGGTAGACCTGCGACGCGGCATGGAGCGCCTGGCGCTGCAGCCTGTCGGGCAACGTCGCCGTTATCTTGGAAAGCACCGCGGCTGCCGCCGCCGCGAGGTCGGGCTCGCCCATGTGCTGCACTTCCGCGAGGCCCAGCACCAGAGCCTCGATTTCGAGCCGCGTGAAAGTTTGCGGCGGCAAGGCGATGTCCTCCGTCAGCCGGTAGCCGAAACCGCGTTCGCCGTCGATCACGGCGCCGGCGGCCCGCAGGCTGTCGATGTCGCGATAGAGCGAGCGCATCGACACCCCGGTTTCCTCGGCAAGGCGAGCGGCCGTTACCGGAGAGGGCAACGTGCGAAGCGCTTGGAGCAGGCGGAACAGACGATCACTACGGGCCATGGCTTTGGAAGATAGACGAAGCCTACTGACGAAAACTGGCAGTTGGGCGACTGTATAAGACCCGCATCCGCAAACGCAACCAAGGAACCTCATCATGCTGACGCTGTTTCACGCCCCGCGCTCGCGCTCGTCGCGCATCATCACGCTGCTTCGCGAACTCGACGCCATCGACAAGGTGGAGATCGAGATCGTCGACATCACCCGCGGAGACGGCAGTGGTCGGAAGGACCCGAAGAATCCGCACCCGGAGGGCAAGGTGCCGCTGCTTGTGCATGATGGCGTCGTGCTTTGGGAAAGCATTGCGATCATCCAGTATCTGACCGATCTCTTCCCGGAAAAGAAGCTGGCGCCGCTTGCAGGCGACCGGGAACGCGGCCGGTATCTGAGCTGGCTTGCCTGGTATGCGGGCGTGGTCGAGCCCGTCCTGATCATGCAGGCAGCGGGGCTTTCCCATCCCTATCTGGATTTCACCTTCCGCGGTCCGAAGCAGATGGCCGAGCGCCTTGAAAGCGCGCTGAAGGATAGCCCCTATCTGATGGGCGACCACTACACGGCCGTAGACCTGCTGCTGCATTCGCCCTTTGCCTGGTATCCTGCAGCGACACCGGACAGCAATGCCGTCAAGGCATGGGTCGAGCGTTGTGGCGCGCGTCCGTCGCTGCAATGGACCGCCGACTACGATACCCGCACTGCGGCCGCGGCCTGACTGCGCTTAATGGCCACGCGCGGAGAGGGTAGCATTCCTCCGCTATTGTCGTTTGAGGTTTATCTCGCTCGTCACCACGTGCTTACCCGAAGCAGGATCGACGTCAATCGTCGTCAACTGCATTCCGTTGGTGCCGATCTTGCGCACGGTCAGATCGGCCCGGCGGTCGCCGTTGACGTCCCTGGCCCAACGGATGGTGAGGTTGATCGCGTCGCCGCGGCGACGGCCATTGAGCCCGGCGCGCCCGCCGCGGGGGCCGAGATAGGAGCCGCTATAGGTCGAACCCGTGTAGCGCAGCTTTGCGTCGATGGAGCGCGAGATCAGCAGCATCCCCCGGCAGACACCGGCCATTGACAGCGCGAGACCGGTTGCCTCGGAGTTGAAGCTGCAGGAAACGTTGATTGGGGACATGTTCGCCCGGATACGAACGACGCCAACGCCCGCCCAGCTACCACCCAACGACTTCAGGAATGCACCCTCGTCCGCGCGCGCAACGCCAGGGGCGAGCGCGGCCATGACAACAAGCGACAACCAACGAGGCATGGATGCAATCCTCCGTTCAGCGGTGTCGATAGTACAATAGTCGGCGTCTGGATCACTAGCCGAACGCTGTCAGCGTGGCGGATGTTCCGTTCCTCGTCTCAGATTCCGTGCAGAACCTGTGTGGCCTTGACGGCGGCCGACGCCCGGTTCTCGACTCCGAGCTTCACATAGATCTGTTCCAGATGCTTGGTCACCGTACGCGCGCTCAGGCCCAGGATCTCGCCGATGTCGCGGTTCGCCTTGCCCTTGGCGATCCAGAGCAACACCTCGGATTCCCGTTGCGTCAGTGCGAAATGTTGGCGGAGCATTTCATCGTCCGTCAGTCGGTTCTCGGCCGTCAGGCGAAAGAGATATTCGTTCGGACCGATGCCGCCGAGATAGGATATCTGCAGACCCGATTGGCCCGGCTGGTCGAGCGTGAAGCTATCCTCGTGCGATGACGTTCCTCGACCGCGGTTTTCCATCCAGTGCGCGATGCGTTTCGTGACCGTACTCAATCCATCGTCGCGGCCGGTTGCGGCATTGACGAGGCGGGTCGCCTGGGGCGTCGACCAGCAGATACTGCCATCGGCGCGAACCGCCAGCAGGTGGCGCCCGGCGGCATCGAGCGCGACCCGCGCGCTCTGGGCCGAGCGCGCATTGGACAGATGAACGCGGATGCGCGCCCTGAGTTCGTCGATGTTGATCGGCTTGGTCAGATAGTCGACGCCGCCAGCCTCGAGGGCGCGAACAACATGCTCGGTCTCCGTCAATCCGGTCATGAACAGTATCGGTGTCTGGCCGACGGCGGCATTGGCCTTGAGGCGTCGGCAGGTCTCGAAGCCGTCCATGCCGGGCATGACGGCGTCCAGCAGAATGACGTCGGGGGTTATGCGCTCCGCGATCGAAAGCGCGGCGTTGCCCGACGTGGCGATCAGCGCGGAAAAGCCCGATTGCTCCAGGGCCTCGGTGAGGAAGCCGAGGGCTTCCGGTGAATCGTCGACGAGCAGAACGATGTCCCGGCGGTCGTAGGTCTCAGCCACGAGCATCGCCTCCTTCTTGGGTGCTGTTCTTGAGGAAGGCGTCGTAGCCGGAGAGATCGAAGGCCTGCACGTAGGAACGGGCTTCTTCGACGAAGGATTGATGTTCGGGCTCCATCGCAATCTCCGTCAGTTTGGCCTCGATGCCTCTGATGTAGCCGATCTCGCCGAGGCGGATCAGTTCCTGGACGTGGTGGAGGTGCGGGCGCGTCATCGGCCGGGCAACTGGGGCGGTATGCAGCTTTTCTTCGCCTTCGTGGATCCAGGTCAGGCCAAGATGGACCGCAAGCTTGTCGACGAGTTGCCCGACGACGAAGGGCTTGGCGAGCGTGTCGTCGTGGCCGGTGAAAGATCCGGTGGTCGAGCCGTCTCCGATGTTGGCCGACAGCATGATGATCGGCGCCGTTTGTCCAGTTTCGCGCAGCCGCCCCGCGAGTTCCCAGCCGTTCATGCCCGGCATCGAAATGTCGATCAGGAAGAGGTCCGGGCTGACGTCTTCAAGGAGAGAGAGGCAGTCGCCCCCGGATGGAACGGCGAAGACCGTGAAATCCATGGGCAGGAGGATTTCACGCATCAGGGCGCGATGATCGGCATTATCGTCGACGACGACGATCGTGCGCCGCGGGCCGAGATAGGAGGTGATGCGCCGGACGGGCGCTGCCAGCGCCGGGCGGTCGACCGCCGAAAGCATCAGCCGGACGCGGAAGCTGGTGCCTTCGCCGAGCTTACTGGTCACGGCGATTTCGCCGCCGAGCGTCTGCGTCAGAAGCCTGGTGATCGTCAGCCCCAGGCCGAGGCCCGGCATGCTGCCTTGATGCTCGGCCTCGCCGCGCTGGAAGGGGTCGAAAATGCGCGGCAGGTCCTTCTCGGCAATGCCGCGGCCGCTATCGGCAATCATGAAGGTCGCAACCTGGCTTCGATAGGCGACCTCCAGGCGGATGCCGCCGCGCTCGGTGAACTTCAGCGCGTTGGAGAGAAGGTTGACGAGGATTTGGCGCAGACGCTTCTCGTCGGTCTTCACGTAGCGCGGCAGGCTCGCGGTGCGCTCGTGCTCGAAGGTGATGCCCTTGGCCTGCGCCTGCGGTCGGAACATCTCGACTATCTGGTCGAGGAAGTCGTGAATGTTGATCTCGTTGGAATAGACCTGCAGCTTGCCGGCCTCGATCTTGGAGATATCCAGTAGCCCGTCGATCAGGCCGGAGAGATGATCGGCGCTGCGCTTGATCACCTTGATCGCGCCCTGTCGGGCCGGCGGAATGGTCTCGTCGCGCTCCAGCACCTGGGCATAGCCAAGCACGGCGTTGAGCGGCGTCCTGAGTTCGTGGCTGAGGCCGACGACGTAGCGGCTCTTGGCACGATTGGCCGCCTCCGCCGTTTCCTTCGCCTGCTGCAGCGCCGCGTCCGTCTTCTTGTGGGCGGCGATTTCTTTCAGAAGGAGGGTGTTCTGGCGCGAGGATTCTTCTTCCGCGACGACGCGGCTGTCATGGGCGAGCACATAGAACCAGGAGACAATGCCGGCGAGCACGGCAAAGACGAAGAAGACGACGGCGATGGTGCGTTCGACGACGGCGGCAGTCTCTGGCGACGCGCCGGCGGTCTGGTGCGCGATCATCGCCAGGATCACGCCGATGCCGGCAATCGAGAGCACCGCGGAGATCGCGTAGCGGCCGAGGCGCGTCGCGAGCTTTTCCGTGACGGTGCGCGGAAGCAGGGTGTTGGCGACGGCTGCGACCTGGGCGTTGAAGCGCGCCTTCGGCTTGCACATGTCATGGCAACGGCTGTCGAGCGAACAGCAAAGCGAACAGATCGGCGCAGCATAGGCCGGGCACCAGGCCATGTCCTCCGGCTCGAACGGATGCTCGCAGATCGAGCAGGCGATTTCGTTCTGGTTTGCCCAGCTTCGGCGCGGTTTGCGGGCGAGGTAGAATTTGCCATCTGTCAGCCAGGCAATTAGCGGAGAGGCGATGAAGGCGACGACGAGCGCGATATAAGGCGCCAGCGAAGCGGCGATCTCTCCGAAGGCGCCGAAATGCGCCGTCAAAGCTACCGTCGCCGAGATCGCCATGGCGCCAAGCCCCACCGGATTGATGTCGTACAGATGGGCGCGCTTGAACTCGATGCCCGGCGGTGAAAGGCCGAGCGGCTTGTTGACGAAGAGATCGGCCGAAATCGTGCAAAGCCAGGCCATGGCGATGATCGAGAAGACGCCGAGCGTTTCTTCAAGCAGCCGGTAGATGCCGAGCTCCATCAGGAGAAGCGCGATGGCGACATTGAAGACCAGCCAGACGACGCGGCCCGGGTGACTGTGGGTCAGGCGCGAAAAGAAGTTCGACCAGGCAAGCGAGCCGGCATAGGCATTCATGACGTTGATTTTCAGCTGCGACACGACGACGAAGGCGACCATCAAGAGCAGCGCAGCCGCTTCGGACGGGATCATGTAGCCGAAGGCGGTGTAGTACATCTGCGCCGGATCGGCGGCTCTGGTCGAGGGCACGCCGCTCGAAAGCGCCAGCACGACGAGGAAGGACCCGGCAAGCAGCTTCGGCGCGCCGACGATCACCCAGCCGGAACCGGCGAGGAAGACGGCGATGCGATGATGCAGCTTGCGCTGCCCGTCCGGCGGCAGGAAACGCAGGAAGTCGACCTGCTCGCCGATCTGCGCCATTAGCGCGAAGATCACGGCCGACGCTGCACCGAATTCGACGAGACCGAACGGCGCAAACGTGCCGGGAGGGCCCGAAGCGTGATGAATGCCGGAATAGGCAAGCCAAGAGCCGACCTTCTCCCAATCGGCGAATGCGATGAAGACGAAGGGCAGGATGTTGAGCACGATCCAGAAGGGCTGGGTCAAAAGCTGGAACTTGCTGATCAGCCGCACACCGTGAGTGACGAGCGGGATGACGACGGCAGCGCTGACGATGTAACCGACCCACAAGGGGATGCCGAGCGCCAGTTCGAGCGCCCCCGACATGATCGAGGCCTCGATCGCGAAGAGGATAAAGGTGAAGCTCGCATAGATCAGCGAGGTCAGCGTCGAGCCGATATAGCCGAAGCTGGCGCCGCGGGTGAGCAGATCGATGTCGACCCCGTGACGGATGGCGTAGCGGCTGATCGGCAGTCCCACGGTCAGGATCATTAGGCTTGCGACCAGGATCGCGACAATCGCATTGGTGGTGCCATAGGACATGGTGATGGCGCCGCCGATAGCTTCCAGTGCCAGGAAGGAGATGGCGCCGATGGCGGTCTGCGAGATGCGCTCGGAGGAAAAGCGCCGCGCGCTCTTGGCGGTAAAGCGCAACGCATAGTCTTCAAGCGTCTGGTTGGCGACCCAACGATTGTACTCCCGCCTTATGGGAATGATGCGCTGGCGTGCCGCCATGGGGTTCCTAACGTGCCGTCGAGGGAGTTTCTGCACTTTTTCTTAGCACGGATGTTTTCTGCTTAAAATTGCTGCAACAGAGAAATGTGACGGTCCGCACGGAAAAACCGGACCCTCCGGTTTTGGCTGTCGAAGTGCCGAACCGGATGGCTGCCCGGAAGTTCTTGAGTGCAGTGTGCCGTTAGCTGGGCCGGCAATAGATCGGGTTGCTGATGGCGCGGCGGATCGTACGGTTCACGAGATCGTCCTCGCAAAGCTGCCAGGGGAGGGCCTTGCCGCGAAGGGCCTCCCGGAATGTCTCGACGATCCCGCCGCGGCTTGCAGCTGCAACGATCTCGGTGCGCAGGAAGCGATCGGGCGCGCCGACGTACTGGCCGGTCCAGTCGTCGGCTTCGATCACCTGGTCACCGATGACGCCCGAGGCATCGAGCCACATCAGCTTGTCGCCTTTGGCGCCTCGAACCTGCGCATCCGCTGCCACGGGGCCGGCGACGGTCGATCCCATCGGCTCACCATTGGCAGTGAGTTCCAGATGCGGTCCCGTTGGGCTCTCCGTGACATAGCCGCGGCCGGATTTCATGGCGCCGAGCACGGCCTCTTCGGATAGTTCCTCGAGATGAAGCACTGTCGTCGGACGGGCGAGGACCAGGGGGCCTTCCGGCATCAAACGGGCGGGCTGGTGAAAGTCGCTGCCGCCGATGGCGGAGATCTTCAGGCCTGAGGCGAGGCGCTGCTGGTAGCGCTCCAAGGACACCCAGTTCCAGGCAAGCCAGTGGGATTGCCAGACCTCCATGCAATCGATCTTCGGCACCTCGTAGTCCCAGGGGATCGTCGGCTTGTCGTGGTTGATCGAAAGCAGTCCGCCGCGCTCATGCACCAGGCGCGCGAGCGTATGGGCGTGCTCGGGTCTCGTCATGCGGAAATCGATCCAGTCGTCGACACCAAAGACATTGGCGTGGCCGATGGCGGTGGTGACTTCCATGGCACTTACGAAGACGAGGTCTGGAGAAGAGTGCGGATGAAAATAGCGTCGCTGGGTGATCGTGTTGTGGTCGGCAACCGCGAGGAAGTCGAGCCCTGCCTGGCGCGCGGCCGCGTGCAGCAGTTCCGGCGAGCCTGCCGCATCCGAATGGAAGGTGTGGCAGTGCAGGTCGCCGCGATACCAGCCGGGTCCCTTGCGTATCGGGAACTGTCGCGCCGGCTGCGGTGCGATCGCGCGCGGGCTGCTGTCATAGTCTACGGTCACCAATGCCTCGACGCCGTCGTCAGGGATCTTGTAGAGACCCAGCATGACCATCCATCGTCCGGGTGGTATCGCGCCATGGATATAGCCGGGTGTGGCGTCGTCGATGGCGACGAAGAAGCGGTCGCGTGCGCCGCCGCTCCAGCCGCGAAAGCCCCGCTCCGTCGGATAGTCCGTGGCACGCGGGTCAAGCACGCCGAGATCGACGATGCACCCCTCAGACTTGGGATAGCTGAGCGTCACGTCGATCCGTGTCACGCCGTCCGGCACATCGAAGGGCACATAGAAATAGGGATCGGCGGCCTGGTGCTTGCGGGTGATCCGCACGGCGAATTCCTGCATGGCCGCCTCAGCGCTCGCCGGCCGCGGGAATGCGCGCGCCGCTGTCGTCGAAGAGGGTGACGTGCCTGGCATCGAAGGCGAGGTGCACCGAGGTACCGACTTTGATCTCGTCGTCGGTAAAGATGCGCGCGGTGACGCGGCCATTGTCGCCGCGCTCGAGGGTGACGAGGCTTTCCGGCCCCATGTTCTCATTGGCGAAGAGTTCGCCAGAAAGAATGTTGTGGTCGGTGGGACCGGCGACGCGCAAATGCTCTGGTCGGACGCCGAGCGTCATCTTTCCGGCCTTTGCCGCTTTGGCGATGGCGTCGTTAAGTTCGATCGGCGCGACCTGAAGACCGTCAGCGCTGAGATGCAGCGCGCCTTCGCCGATGGATGCTTCGACGGCAACGAGGTTCATCGGCGGGTTGCCGACGAAATTGGCGACGAAGGTGGTCGCCGGCCGGCGATAGATCTCGATCGGCGGCGCAAACTGCACGATCCGGCCCTTGTCCATGACCGCGATGCGGGTGGCGAGCGCCATGGCCTCGGCCTGGTCGTGGGTGACATAGACCGCCGTCATGCCCATGTCGCGCTGCAGATGGTTCAAGAAACCGCGCGCTTCTAGGCGCAGTTTGGCGTCGAGGTTCGAGAGCGGCTCGTCGAAAAGGTAGACCTCGCTCGGATAGACGAGCGCGCGGGCGAGCGAGGTGCGCTGCTGCTGGCCGCCGGAAATCTGGCTCGGCAGGCGTTTCAGGAGATCGCCGATCTTCAGCACGTCGGCCACCTCCTTGGCCCGGGCGTGGCGCTTGGTTTCCTGCTCGCCGCGCACCTTCAAGGGATAGGCGATGTTGTCGGCGATGTTCATGTGCGGATAGAGCGCATAATCCTGGAAGACCATGGAAATGCCGCGGTCCTTCGGATGCAGATAGGTGACGTCGCGGCCGCCGATCATCACCCGGCCCGACGTCGGCGTTTCGAGGCCGGCGATCATGCGAAGGCTCGTCGTCTTGCCGCAGCCGGAAGGGCCGAGTAGGCAGATGAACTCGCCATCGGCGATCTGGAAGCTGATGTCGGGAACGGCGACGAAAGCGCCGAAGCTCTTGGAGACGTTCTGGAATTCGACAGAGGCCATGGCGGATTTCCGATTACGACTTGATGCCACCGAAGAACCGGAAACCGAATTTCCAGTTCACGAAGAGATAGAGGGCGATGACCGGCAGCGAATAGATCAGCGAATAGGCGGCAAGCAGCGTGACGATCGGCGTGCCGGCTTCCGAATAGAAGGAATAGATGGCAACGGAAGCCGGCATCAGTTTGTCGCTGCGCAGCAGGATGAAGGGGATGAGGAAGCTGCCCCAGATGTTGACGAAGGCCCAGACGACGACCACGACGATGCCGGGCCGGATGACCGGCAGCGCGACATCGAAGAAAGCCTGCAGCGGCGAGGCACCCGCGACCATCGCGCTTTCCTCATACGAGCGCGGGATGGCGTCGATGAAGTCGCGAAGGATGAACATCGCCGTCGGTAACAGCCCGCCGGCGAAGACGAGGATGACGGCGAGATGGGTGTCGATCAGCCCGGCCGCCGAGATGATCAGGAAAATCGGCACCATTGCCGCCGAACCTGAAACCACGGACGAAAAGAGCAGCAGGATATAGGTGACGGCGCCTTTGCCCGGGATCGGCGAGCGCGAGAGCGCATAGGCCGCGAGCGTCGCCGCCGCGCCGACCAGCACCACGCCGCCTGCCGCCTGTATGAGACTGTTCAAGAGCGCCTGCATGGCGAAGGTGTTCTCAAAGACGGTCGCGAAATTCGACAGCGTGAAGGGCGAAGGGATGGCAAGCCCGAGTTCGGCTCGGGCATTGAAGGGGGCGAAGATGAACCAGACGAGCGGCAGTGCGAAGACCGTGCCGAGGAAGGTGGCGGCAGCCGCAAAGACCGTACGCCTTACGAAGATGTTCTGCGTCCTCTTCTGCATCATTCCGCCTCCACCGGCTTCTTATGGGCTATGCGAAGATAGACGAGCGCGAATGCCAGGTTGATCAGCATGATGACGACGCCGACGGCAGCGCCTTTGCCGAATTCGAAATCCTTGAAAGCGATGCGATAGGTGTAGATCGAGAGGATCTCGGTGCGATAGGACGGCCCGCCATGGGTGAGCAGGAACGGCGTGAAGACGTTGAAGGTCCACATGGTGATGAGGATCAGGTCCGTCACGACATGACCGCGGATCAGCGGCAGCGCGATGTCGCGCAGCTTCTGCCAGGAGGTGGCGCCGGCAACGTCGGCAGCTTGAAAGTAGCTCGGCGGGATCGACTGGAAGGCCGAGTTGAACAGCATCATCGAGAAGGCCGCTCCCCGCCAGGTGTTGAAAAACACGATCACCCAGAAGGGCTGCTGCAGCAGCCAGTCGCCGGGCGGCAGGCCGAGGCCGCGCAGGATCATGTTGAGGGTGCCGTTGTCGTAGTCGAGAAAGGCGAACCAGGCGAAGCCGATCACCACTTCCGGCAGGATCCAGGCGGCGATGACGGCCGTCTGCAGAAAGGATTTGAGCGTCGGCGTGACTGACTGGCTAAGCCAGGCGAGCAGCAGACCGAGAAGCGCCTGGCCGATCAGCGCCGAAAGCAGCACGAACTGGATCGTCAGGATCAGTGAAAAGCCGAACTGGCCGCGGGTGAAGAAGGTCGCGGGGTTGAAGAGGGCGAAATAATTCTGCAGCCCGACGAAATCAGGGTCGACCGCCGTGCGGCCGAGCAGCGTGCGATTGGTGAAGGAGACGAAGATCACCCAGAAGAAAGGAATGATGACGAAGACCCCGACGAGAGCCGTCGCAGGCGCAAGGAAGAGTGCGCCGGCGCGCGTCGAAAGCAGTGAGAATTTCTTCATGCCCTTTTTCCGGATCGGTCACCCGACCGCTGGAGGGCCGGGCGCGCTGGTCGCTGGATGGGGGCGGGATGAGGAAGCCGAATGAGTTTCCGCTTTCACCCCGCGCGGCTTTCAGAGCGTGCTGACGGTGTTTTCTTCGCCGACGATGGCAATGACCGCCGCCTTGTACTGGGCCATCGCATCCTCGGGCGAAAGCTCGCCGGAAACGACGCTTTCCGTCATACGCTGGATCTCGGTCGAGATCTTGTTGTAGTTGGCATCGTTTGGCCGGGCCGTGGTGATCGGCAGCAGTGTCGTCGCCGTTTCCGTCAGGAACGGCGAATTCGGGATCGCTACGTCATCGCGGATGCGGATCGCCGGCTGGATCTCCTGGAAGGCCGTGAGCTGCTCCTTACTGTTCATGAAGGAAAGCAATGCCCAGGATTCCTGAGGCGCATCGGTATGCGGGTTGATGACGAAGCCGGTGCCGCCCGAGACGGTGACGAAGTCCTGGCCGCGAAGCCCCTTGCCGGGTGCTGTTGCCGGCATCTTCTTCCAGGTCATGACATTGTCGCGATCGGCCACCGCAAACTCGGCTCCGGGTGCCGTGACGGAGCGGTAGAACCAGTCGCCTTCGACCAGCATTGCGGTCTTGCCGTCACGGAAATTGGCGAAGGTGCGGTTGCGGCCGTCAGCAAGCAACTGCGCGCGTTGGTCGCCGAGCTTCTCATCGACATAGATAGTCTTGTAGAGCTTTAGCGTGTCGAGAATGCCCTGGCTAGAAACGATGTATTTGCCGCTGTCGTCGGTGACCTGCTCGCCGGTGCCGAGCAGTGCCATCCAATAGCCCTGCATCGTCGTTGCCTCACCCATCGAGACTCCCGCATTGAGCTGCAGCGGGAAGCTTTCGGGTGCCGCCGCCTTGATCTTGCGGGCGGCTTCGAGCAGCTCCTCCCAGGATTTCGGCTGCCACTTGTCGGCGTCGAGCCCGGCGGACTTGAAGAGGTCCTTGCGCACGAAGATCATGCGCGCGTCGGTGCCAAGCGCGATGCCGTAGGGCTTGCCCTGGTAGCTCATCAGAGCTTTGGTGCCGTCGGAAATGTGCTGCCAGCCGTCCCATTTCGCAACGACGGGACCGGCCACTTCCTCGAGTGATTTGAGAAGGTTGCCCTGAACGAAGCTCGGGATGAGGAAGCCGTCGAAGCCCGAGACGTCGGGGCCGGCGCCGGTGGAGAAGTCGAGTGCGAGCTGCTGCGTCAGCTGCTCGTCTTCGCCGCCAAACTGCGTCAGCTTGACGGTGACGTCCTTGCCTTCGGCCTTCATCTTCTCGGTGAAGGCTGGAATGACCTTCTGTTCGATCCACTCTGCCATGCCGCTGTTGACGCCGCCGACGACGCATCGGCAGGTGATGTTGAGTTCGGTGGCGCTCGCCGGCGCCGCAAAGGCTATGGCTGCGGCCGCGCTGAGCAACAGGGAATGAAACCTGGTACGCATGTTTTCTCCTCCCGGCGGTCCACTCCGGACCAAAGTGTCTGGCTGTGACAGTCCGGCCCTCCTCCAGGTCCGCTGTCCCGACGACGATCAAGAATGAACACGCTTTCATTTTTGTCAACATAGACGATCTGTTCTTTCTACGATTACGACTAGAATTGCTATTCTGCTTGACGAAATCGATAGGTTGTTCTCTTTTGCTGGTGAACACGTTTTCATTTTGTGACGGATAGATGAACGATCGCGCCGACAAGAAAGCCGCCCGAGCCACCGCAGACCAGGTGGCGCGCGAAGCCAATGTTTCCCGCGTTGCCGTATCCCGGGCCTTCAACCCGAACGCCTCGCTGAAGCCGGAGAAGCGCGACCGTATCCTCAAGGTGGCGCGCGAACTAAACTACACGCCCGACATGGCGGCGCGTTCGCTCGTCACCGGCCGCTCGCACCTTGTCGGCATGATCGTGCCCGACGTCTGCAGCCCTTGGGAAAGCCAGGAGATCGACGCGCTGACGACGGCATTGCAGGCGGAAGGTTTCGCGACCCTTCTCTTCAAGGTGAAGGCCGATTTCAGCATGGACCCGCGCTTGCTTACCTATATGCGCGGCTTCAATCCCGATTCGGTAATCGCCTTCACCGAGAACATCCTGCCGGACGTGCTGTGCGGTTTTCTCGATCGCGCCGTGCCGATCTATGTGATCTACGACGACGTCGCGCAGTTTGCGGGGGCGGCATCCGGCACCCTCTACGATCGGCTGCTTGTCCGGCAGAAGAACGGCATCGAGCAGGCCGTGGCCCTGCTTCAGGGCTATGGCGCGCGCCGCATCGCCTATCTCGGCGGCAAGGCGCAATCGCTCGCCAATGCCGAGCGCGAGCGCACGCTGAAGGAGACGCTTGCCGAGCGCGGCATGGATGCGCCGATCGTGCTTCCCGGCGACTATACCTACGACACCGCCTATCAGGCGACGCTCGATCTCTTTCGGATCGGTGAGGGGGCCGACGCGATCTTCGCGGCCAACGACGTCGGCGCCTTCGGTGCCATCGATGCGCTCCGCCACGAACTTGGCCTTTCCGTGCCCGATGACGTCAAGGTCGTCGGCTTCGACGACATCCCCCAGTCGCACTGGAAGAGCTACAACCTCACCACCGTGCGCATCGACCTCGAAGAGCGGGTGCGCGCGCTCGTTCGCCTGATCCTCATGCGACTTCGGGCACCCGATGCCGAGCCGCTCACCGAGACACTCAACACCCGCCTGATCGTGCGGGGCACCGTCGGCTGAAGGTAATGAACATGATCGAAAAGCGCATTCACGTCGTCTTCAAGACTCATCTCGACATCGGCTTCACCGATCACGCCGAAAAGATCCGTCAGCAGTACCACGAGCGCTTCATTCCGCAGGCGATCGAAACCGGGGCGCATTTCTACAACGAGAATCCGCACGAACCGCAATTCATATGGACGACCGGTGCCTGGCTGATCTGGGACCACCTGCATTCGCGTTCGAAGGAAGAGGTCGCGCGGTTGGAACAGGCGATCGAGCGCGGTCTGATCCGCTGGCATGCGCTGCCCTTCACGACCCATACGGAGCTGATGTCGCCGGAGCTTTTCCACGCCGGGCTCTCCTATGCCCAGGAGCTCGACCGCCGCTTCGGTTTGACGACGACCGCCGCCAAGATGACCGACGTGCCCGGCCATACACTCGGCATGGTGCCGCTGCTTGCGGAAGCGGGCGTACGCTTCCTGCATATCGGCGTGAACTCGGCTTCGCCGCCGCCGGAAATTCCCGATGTCTTCCGCTGGCGGGCGCCGGGCGGCGAGGAAATCGTCGTCATGTACCAGCGCTCCTATGGCGAGACCTATTTCCCGCAAGGCCTTTCCGACGGTCTGAGCTTTGCCCACACGAGCGACAATATCGGCCCGCAGAGCGTGTCGCAGACGGCCGAGGCGTACCGCGATATTCTGAAGCACGAGCCCGGCGCCACCGTGCGTGCCGCGACGCTTGAGGATTATGGTGCGCTGATGTGGGACGCGCGCGCGCGTTTTCCGGTCGTGGAGAAGGAACTCGGCGATAGCTGGATCCATGGCAGCGGCACGGACCCGGAAAAGATAGCCCGCTATCTCGCGTTGCAGCGGCTCTATGGTCGCTTCACGGAAGAGCAGATGACGGCGAGCCGTCAGGCTTTCGGGCGCAAGCTGACGCTGGTCGTCGAACACACCTGCGGCGTCGATATCAAATCCTTCCTGCGCGACGAAAAGGCCTGGGCGCGCCCTGCCTTCGAGGCGGCACGAGGGGCCGATCCGCGCTTTCAGTACACGGAGGCTTCGTGGCGGGAGCAGCGCGCCTATCTCGACCAGGCGGTGGCGGAACTGGAGGTCGAGGATGCGGCCCGCGCCGAGGCAGCCCTTGCCGATCTCACGGTTGCGCCGCGACCCGTGCCCACCGGTGCCGCAACGCGGCTTGAGGTCGGCGGATGGAGCATCGATCTCGATCCGGGGACGGGCGACGTCGCCGCGCTGACTGCACCCGACGGCCGAAAGGTCCGCGGCGCCAATGGATCGCTGATGGCCTACCGCTATGAAAGCTATGATGCCGGCGATGTCCGCCGGCACATGGATAGCTATCTGACTCATTGGATGGACTGGGCTGTGCTCGATCATGACAAGCCCGGACTTGCTCACGTCACCGAGGCCCGCTCGCAAGCCTATCGACCGGAGCTTCGAGGCACGACGGCCACATCGATCGTCGCAGCGATGCCGGCCGAGGCGGTAGAGCAATGCGGTGCCCCGGCTGATATTGCGCTGGAGTTTTCCGCGACCTCAACCGGCCTCGACGTCCGGCTGACACTTTACGGCAAGAATGCCAACCGTATGCCGGAGGCGAGCTTCCTGTCTTTCACGCCCGAGGGGCGCTCTGCCTGGACCGTGCGCAAAATGGGCCTCTGGCACGACACCGACAATTTTGCCCGCGCCGGTGGCGCCCAATTGCAGGCGGTCACGGCCGTGCGGGGGCGGCCGGAATCGGGCGTGGAGTTGATGGTCGAGAACCTCGACACGCCGTTGGTCGCGCCTCAGGCATGGCCGTTCATGGCCTTTTGCAAGGGCCTGCCCGACTATTCCGCCGGCGTCCGCTTCAACATCCACAACAACAAGTGGGGCACCAACTTCCCGATGTGGTGGGGCGGCGATTTCACCACACGCTTCAAGCTCAGTTTTGTCGACGGGTAATTGGCGCAAGGCCCGCGATTGCGCGCATTCCGAGTGCGGGGCTACGCCATCGATGATAGGATGCCCTGGCGGCCGAACCATGGGAGGTCGGAATGCGTCGCCCTGTCATCGCCCTCGTCGTCGGAGGGCTATCCATCACAAGCGCGATCGCGGGAGAGCTGGCGGTCTTCCATGCGGAACATTTCAGCGACGACACGGTCGTTAGCCTTGCACTTGCCGGCAACCGCGCGGCACTGCTGCCCGGGTACGACTACGATGTGCTGATCTCGATCTCCTCCCGGCGGGTTGTCGATGGGAGCGTGTACAATGATCCCGGAAAGCACCGTGCGCTGGTGAAGTGCAGCGAGCCGGCGAAAGTCTCCGTCCGGGGCGTCGACTATCCGGTGCTGGCGTCGGCGCCGGTTGATTGGAAAGCCGATCTCTGGAGAGCTGTTTGTATGGTGCCTGTCTTGTAAGGCGAGGTTACGGCGGCGGACAGGCCGCCGGCGTGGCGGGGCAGATACCAGACATCGACAGGCAGTCTGCGTCCGGGAAGCGTGACGTCCTTCTGCGCCATCCAGTTGGCTGGCGGGACCGGAGTCATGAGGCGCGTCATCAGCGCAGCCGATATCGCCAGCGGTGCATCAAGCGATTTGGTCAAGCTTTCCAGGCGCTGGGCGACATTGACCGCGTCGCCAATGACGGTGAATTCGCTGTGGCAACCGCTGTCCAGCACGCCGCCGACCACCTTGCCGTAATGCAGGCCGATGCCGGCATCGAGGGCGGGGTGGCCGTTGAGGGCGTTGTGATTTTTCCAGTCGGTCAGGGCGTCGACGAGATCGAGGGCGCAGGCCATTGCCCGATCTGCATCGTCGTCCATGGGCCTCGGCTGACCGAAGACCGCCATCACGCCGTCACCAATGAATTTGTCGACGGTGCCGCCATGCTCGAAAATCGTCTGCGAGACGAGCTGGCGATACTCAGCCAGCACAAAGGCGAGTTCCGGAGCAGGTGCGGTCTCGGCGAATCGAGTGAAATCGCGCAGATCAACGAACATGATTGCCGCATTCCGGCGTTCCAGACGAAGAGCGCCTCCACGCTCCTGCAGTCCCGAGACCACAAGCGGCGAGAAGAAGCGGGAGAGATTGAGGCGCCGCTGGTCAGCCTTGAGGGCCTCCTTGCGCGTCCGGTCGTGATCCGGCGCGAGAAGATAGATGGCGAAGGCGGTGAAACCGAAACTGACGGTCAGGCCGAGATCCTGATTGAAGAACGAGCGAGCAGCGGGAACACCCCCGCGGTAGGATGTCTTGCGGCCGTAATTGCCAGCATCGCACCCAGGACGTGAGCACGATGCCGCAGAAAATAAGGACGAGCCGTCTTTCCAGCTTGAGGCCGACATGGACGAGCAGGATGAACGCCACGACCAGGCTCGTCGTCGTCAGATTGTGGTTTTCGTTGACCGGCCCGGCGAGGATGTGTGCGTAAAGGAGCAGCGCGACCAACAGGGCGTCAAGGACGACGAACGCCGTCTTCAGCCACGAGCGCCCGGGCAGATAGCGCGCCATTGCCACCGAAGCGACGCTGATGACCAGATAGCTGACGACCACGATCGAATGCACTCGTTCGGCACCCTCGTTGCCGCCGAGCAGCAGGTTTGCCAAAAGGATCGCAAAGGCGACCAAGCGAAGAAAGATCGAGCGTATCTCGCGGGCAAAATCCCATTGGGGGTGTAGTGAGGACGTCATGTTTGTCGGCCCTGAGGTTTGAATATCTTGCCCGTGCCCGCGGACGACCACCGGCTAAAAGCTGTCACCAAAAGTTGCCAACTATCAGCCTTGCTACCGTTCGATTCGCGTCGAATGTGTGGCGAGGCCAAAAGGTCCACTGAGGGTGGGTCGGTCTGGTTTAGCGTTTCCAACGATGGCAAGGTCAAGCGTTGGCGGGATCGAAGGAAATGAACGGGTGGCCTCGTCTGCGGCGCGTATCGCCAGGCACTTCCTCTTTGCCCCCGGCATCTACGTAGAATGACGTATGTGCAGTGCAGCGTGACTGTCCGATGATCCCTCAAGCAACGGCTAAAAAACTCGAAAGCCGCGCTGCTCCAGAACGAGAGGGGTTCCATCAGATGACTATCAGGGCAAGCGTCACCGGCGCATTCCTCGCAGCCGTCCTGTCGACGACGGCATTCAACGGCGCCTTTGCCGCCGATGACACGATCAAGGTCGGCATCCTGCATTCGCTCTCCGGCACCATGGCGATCTCCGAGACGACGCTGAAAGATGCCATGCTGATGCTGATCGACGAGCAGAACAAGAAGGGCGGCCTGCTCGGCAAGAAGCTCGAAGCCGTCGTCGTCGACCCGGCGTCCGACTGGCCGCTCTTTGCCGAAAAGGCGCGCGAGCTGATCTCGGTCGACAAGGTTTCGGCCGTCTTCGGTTGCTGGACCTCGGTGTCGCGCAAGTCGGTTCTGCCGGTCTTCGAGGAGCTCAACTCGATCCTCTTCTATCCCGTCCAGTACGAAGGCGAGGAAAGCCAGCGAAACGTCTTCTACACCGGGGCCGCGCCGAATCAGCAGGCAATCCCGGCCGTCGACTATCTGATGGAAAACGAAAGCGTCGAGCGCTGGGTGCTCGCCGGTACCGACTACGTCTATCCGCGCACGACCAATAAGATCCTCGAGGCCTATCTGATTTCCAAGGGCGTGAAACCTGAAGACATCATGATCAACTACACGCCTTTCGGCCATTCCGACTGGCAGACGATCGTTTCCGACATCAAGAAGTTCGGTTCGGCCGGCAAGAAGACGGCAGTCGTCTCGACCATCAACGGCGACGCCAACGTGCCCTTCTACAAGGAACTGGCGAACCAGGGCGTCAAGGCCGAAGACATTCCGGTCGTCGCCTTCTCGGTCGGCGAAGAGGAACTCGCCGGCCTCGATACAGGCCCGCTCGTCGGGCATCTCGCGGCCTGGAACTATTTCCAGTCGGTCGATACGCCGACCAATGCTGAGTTCATCAAGACCTGGAAGGCCTATACCAAGAACGACAAGCGCGTGACCAACGACCCGATGGAGGCGCACTATATCGGCTTCAACATGTGGCTGAAGGCCGTGGAGAAGGCCGGCACGACCGATACGGATGCCGTGCTCGACGCGATGATCGGCATCTCGGTGCCGAACCTTTCCGGCGGCTATTCGACGATGATGCCGAACCACCACATCACCAAGCCGGTGCTGATCGGCGAGATCCAGGGCGATGGCCAGTTCGAGACCGTATGGGAAACGCCCGGCCTCGTCGTCGGCGACGAATGGTCCGACTATCTGCCCGACTCGAAGGACCTGATCTCCGATTGGCGCGCGCCGATGTCCTGCGGCAACTTCAACGTCGCCACCGGCAAATGCGGCGGCAAAGGCTCCTGATTTCATCACGTAGTCATAGACCGGGCGGGCAGTCCGCCCGGCCAATCCTTGCATGACGAAATCCGGGGGCGAGCATCCCTTCGTCCGGTGATGCGGCCGGGCGGAGGGATCTTAACGCGAAAACCTCGACCGAAGCGCCCGTCGCCCACGCGACGCGCAAGACCCGAGCGAGAGGGCAATGTACCGAATTCTGCAGATCCTGTTTGTTGCGCTCTGCCTGTTGATTTCGACCCATGTGGTAGGCTCCCGTGCGGCGGACGACCTTGGCGCGCTGGTCGACCAGCTCGGCGTCGCGAAACTCTCGGATATGGACGAGCGAATCTCGTCGCTCGCCAAGACAGGCGACGCCAAGGTCATTCCCGTGCTCGAGGCGCTGGGCGAGGGAGAACTCTACCAGCGCAAGTCCGACGGCAAGGTCTTCCTCGTCAAAGTGCAAGGCGCGGACCTGCTGCTGATTGATCCAGTGACGGGAATGGAAGCTGGGCAAGCGCCGAAGGCGGCCATGCAGAAGGTCAAAGTCAACAATGCCGTGCGTCGCGCCGTGCGCAGCGCGCTTGGCGGCTTGACCCTTTTCAGCGATGACACGAGCGCGCGGCTGAAGGCGGCGCAATCCATGCTGCAGACGCCGAACGCCGATGCGCTCGACGCGATCGAGGCCGCGATTGCGACCGAAAAGGATGCAACTGTTCGCAAGGTTCTCGACGAGGCACGCGCCGTCACGCTTCTTCTGTCAGAGCGAAGCGACGAGGAAAAGCGTCAGGCGATAACACTCCTCGCCAAGGGCAATGGACGCACCGGGCTTGCCGTTCTGACATCCGCACTCGCAAATGCCGATGCTGCGCTCAAACTCGACATCGAAGCGGCAATTGCCCGCATCGAACAGACCCAGGCGTTCTGGAACGCCGGCCAGAACGTCTGGTACGCCCTGTCGCTCGGCTCGGTCCTGTTGCTGGCGGCGATCGGGCTTGCCATCACTTTCGGCGTCATGGGCATCATCAACATGGCCCATGGCGAGATGGTCATGCTCGGCGCCTATACGACCTTCCTCGTGCAGGAGGTCATACGCAACTCTTATCCCGGTCTTTTCGACTGGTCGCTGGCGATCGCGCTGCCGCTCGCCTTTCTGGTGACCGGCACCGTCGGCCTTGCGATCGAACGCGGCGTCATCCGCTTTCTCTACGGTCGCCCGCTCGAGACGCTGCTTGCCACCTGGGGAATTTCGCTGATCCTGCAGCAGGCGGTGCGCTCGATCTTCGGGCCTACGAACCGCGAAGTCGGCAACCCATCCTGGATGGCTGGTGCCTTCGATCTTGGCGGGCTGACGATCACCTGGAACCGGCTGTGGATCATCGTCTTCGCGCTGACGGTTTTCGCGGCACTTCTGTTCCTGCTCAAGAAAACGCCGATGGGCCTGCGCATGCGGGCCGTCACGCAGAACCGGCGCATGGCGTCCTCCATGGGCATCCGCACGCCCTTCGTCGACGCACTCACCTTCGCGCTTGGTTCCGGCATCGCCGGCATGGCGGGAGTGGCGCTTTCGCAGATCGACAATGTCTCGCCCAATCTCGGCCAAGGCTACATCATCGACAGCTTCATGGTCGTCGTCTTCGGCGGTGTCGGCAATCTCTGGGGCACGCTCGTCGGCGCCTTCTCGCTTGGCATCCTCAACAAGTTTCTGGAACCCTATGCCGGCGCCGTGCTTGGAAAGATCCTCGTCCTGGTTCTGATCATCCTCTTCATCCAGAAGAAACCGCGCGGCCTCTTCGCGCTCAAGGGAAGGGCGGTCGAAGCATGATCACCTCGTTTCTGATGAAATCGCTCGATCGCAGCATCCTCATTGTCGTGGCGATCCTCCTCGGCCTTGCGCTCCTCGTTCCAGCGCTCAACCTTTTGACCGCGCCCAACCATCCGTTGCACGTGCCGACCTACCTGGTGTCGCTGTTCGGCAAGTATCTCACCTATGCGCTGCTGGCACTGGCGCTGGATCTCGTCTGGGGCTTCTGCGGCATCCTTTCGCTGGGGCATGCTGCCTTCTTCGCGCTCGGCGGCTATGCCATGGGTATGTATCTCATGCGCCAGATCGGTGCGCGCGGCTCCTATGGCAATCCGCTGCTGCCGGATTTCATGGTGTTCCTCAACTGGAAGGAACTGCCCTGGTTCTGGTACGGCTTCGACATGTTCTGGTTCGCCGCGCTGATGGTCGTGCTGGTGCCGGGTGTGCTTGCTTTTGTCTTTGGCTGGTTCGCCTTCCGCTCGCGCGTCAACGGCGTCTATCTCTCGATCATCACTCAGGCGATGACCTATGCGCTGTTGCTCGCCTTCTTCCGCAACGACATGGGCTTCGGCGGCAACAACGGGCTGACCGACTTCAAGGACATTCTCGGCTTCAACATCCAGGCGGATGGCACGCGCGCCGTGCTCTTTGCCGCCTCGGCGCTGATGCTGGCGCTCTGCCTTATTCTCACCGCTGCGATCGTGCGCTCGAAATACGGCAAGGTGCTCGTGGCGGTGCGCGACGCCGAGAGCCGGACACGCTTCCTCGGCTATCGGGTTGAACACATCAAACTCTTCGCCTTCACCGTCTCGGCGATGATGGCCGGCATCGCCGGCGCGCTTTACGTGCCGCAGGTCGGCATCATCAACCCCGGCGAGTTCGAGCCCGGCAATTCGATCGAGGTGGTGATCTGGACGGCGGTTGGCGGGCGCGGCACGCTGGTCGGCCCGATCGTCGGCGCCATCCTCGTCAACGGGGGGAAGAGCATCTTTACGGCGGCATTTCCGGAGTTCTGGCTCTTTGCGCTCGGCGGTCTCTTCGTGCTCGTTACCCTGTTCCTGCCGAAGGGTGTCGTCGGTACGGCCGGCGCCTATTTCGCTCGCCGTCGCGCTGAACGAAAGGCGCGCGCGAACGAAGCGCCGGACAATCTGGCGATTGAACCCATGGCGGCGGAGTAAGCGACATGAACCAGACCATCGGCCAGAGCAAGCCGACGAGCATTCTCTATCTCGACGGCGTCTCCGTCTCCTTCGACGGCTTCAAGGCGCTGAACGGGCTCTCCTTCGTCATCGAGCCCGGCGAACTTCGGGCGATCATCGGTCCGAACGGTGCCGGCAAGACGACGATGATGGACATCATCACCGGCAAGACCCGGCCTGACGAGGGGCAGGTCTTCTTCAAGGGCGAGATCGACCTGACGAAGAAGGACGAGGCGGAGATTGCATCGCTCGGCATCGGCCGTAAGTTCCAGAAGCCGACCGTCTTCGAAAGCCATACGGTGTGGGACAATCTCGAACTTGCTCTCAACCGGAATCGGGGGGTATTTCCAACGCTCTTCTATCGTCTGACGGCCGAGGACATGATCCGCATCGAGGAAATCCTTACGACCATCCGGCTCGCGACCCGCCGCGATGATCTCGCCGCCAACCTTTCGCACGGCCAGAAGCAATGGCTGGAGATCGGCATGCTGCTCGCTCAGGAGCCGGAACTGCTGCTGGTCGACGAACCGGTCGCTGGCATGACCGATGCGGAGACGGCCGAGACTGCCGTTCTGCTCAAGGAGATCGCCAAGACCCGATCCGTCGTCGTTGTTGAGCACGACATGGGTTTTATCCGCGAATTGGGGGTCAAGGTTACCTGTCTTGCCGAAGGAACGGTGTTGGCGGAAGGCTCGATCGACTTCGTCAGCAGTGATCCGAAGGTGATCGAGAACTATCTCGGGCGCTGACTTTCGATGCCGGAATTGTTTGAGGAGGGCGCGTCATGCTGAGCGTCGAGAACGTCAATCTTCACTACGGTGCCGCACAGGCGCTGCGCAATGTGTCGATCAACGCCGAGATGGGCAGGATCACCTGCGTGCTCGGGCGCAACGGTGTCGGCAAGTCGAGCCTGCTTCGCGCCGTCACCGGCCAGCATCCGGTCAGCGCCGGTGCGATCGGCTTCAACGGCGTGGCACTCGCGGGCATGGCACCTTACCGTCGCGCCAAGGAAGGCATCGGCTACGTGCCGCAGGGCCGTGAGATATTTCCATTGCTGACGGTCAAGGAAAACCTCGAAACAGGTTACGCGCCGTTGAAGCGCGCAGATCGCTCCATACCGGAGGACGTCTTCAATCTCTTCCCGGTTCTTCGCTCGATGCTCGGGCGTCGCGGCGGGGATCTCTCCGGTGGCCAGCAACAACAGCTGGCGATCGGCCGGGCGCTGGTCACGCGCCCGAAGATCCTGGTGCTCGACGAGCCGACCGAGGGCATCCAGCCGTCGATCATCAAGGATATCGGCCGGGCAATCCGCTACCTCCGGGACTCGACCGGCATGGCAATCCTGCTTGTCGAACAATATCTCGACTTTTGCCGGGAACTTGCCGATCACGTTTATATCATGGACCGCGGCGCCGTGGTTCACGAGGGGCCGCCCGAGACGCTGGACACGGCAGAAGCGCGGCGTCATCTCACGGTGTAATCGCTTTCGTTGATATCGGTGACGGCGGTCTCGACGCGCTGGCGGTTCAAGTGCGGCGCTACTCGTTCCCTCTTCGTTCCGATAGAGGCTGCAAATTTCGCCTTCTGGCGATTGCTTGCCTGCGGAATAAGCTTGCACGCCAGCGGTCTTCCCGGTGAAATTCTCGCCTTGCCATGAAAGCGCCAACAAAGCGCACTAAATCTATGCAGTAACTTACGTAATTTCTTGAGAATGGTGCGGTTTGGGTGTAGCACATCCTAAGCGAAAGAGTGCGGCCGTCACAACCCATTGCCTCCGGCGGATGCCCGAGGAAAGGACTTGTGGCGGCCTTCTTGTTCACGAAAGCGAAGTCACATGTTGACCAAAAAAGGAAAATACGGGCTCAAGGCCCTTGTCGACCTGGCTCAACTGGAGCCCGGAGAGACCGCCTTCATCACCGAGATCGCGACGCGGAACAATATTCCGAAGAAGTTCTTGGACGCGATCCTGCTCGAATTGCGCAATGCCGGCATCCTTCGTTCGAAGAAGGGTCCAGGCGGGGGCTACTCGCTGTCCCGACCCGCCTCCGACATTCGCATCGGCCAGGTGATCCGCACGCTGGACGGGCCGCTCGCGCCGATCCGCTGTGCCAGCCGCACCGCCTTCGAAGCCTGCGACGATTGCACCGATCCGGTGAACTGTCATGTGCGCAAGTCGATGAGCGATGTCCGCGACGCGATCGCCTCGATCCTCGACAACATGACGCTGGAGCAGTTTGCAGCCAACGACAATGCCTCTGAGATCGTGGGGCTGCGCGATGCGGAGGCCGGCTGAAGCGGTCAACGGCCGGTAGGACATTTCCAGTGGCCGCATCCGTGTGGAATCACGTTGCTGTTATTGTCTATAGAATAATTGTATTATTCTGCCTCAGCCAAGGAGAGGCGGATGAGCAACGTACATTTCCTCAGAGAACAAACACCGGCCAGCAGTAGCAACGCACAAGATGAAAAGCGGCGGGAGCTGTTTGTCCGCGCCGAGGCACTATCGCAGGATTTCGCTCGCCGAGGCGCCGAGCTCGATCGCGTCGGCGCACCGCCGCGTGAAGAGATCGAGGCACTCCGCCAGGCCGGCCTTTTGACCACGCTGCATTCGCCGGAGGTTGGCGGTGCGGGCTTGAGCTGGGTAGACGGGCTTCGGCTGGTGCGCATCATCGCGCGTGGCGAAAGCTCGATCGGCCAATTGCTTGGCTATCACTACGTCAACAGCCAGTATGTCTACTGGGCCGCTGCCGATCCCAAACAGGCCTGGGTGCTTGGGGCGGAGACCGTCGAGCGGCAGCTCTATTGGGGAGCCGCGGTCAACCCGCGCGATCCGAGCCTGACATTGGAGCGGCGTGGTGGCCATTATGTGCTGAACGGCCGCAAGACCTTTTCGACCGGCGCCCATGTCTCCGACCGCATCAACGTCAACGCTGCGATCGACGGCAAGATCGCCAACTTTGTCGTGCCGACCGATCGGCCGGGTTATGTCGCCAACGATGATTGGGACAATATCGGCCAGCGCCTGTCGGACAGCGGCAGTGTCGAGTTCCGCGATTTTCCCGTCTACGAGCGCGATTTCATCTTGCCGCTGGCCGATCCCTCCGATCCGCCCCCGGTGCAGGCAACATTCAACACGCCGCTGATCCAGCTCGTCTTCGTGAATTTCTACCTTGGCACGGCCGAAGGCGCGCTTGCCGCGGCCCTCGACTATGTGCGTAGCACGACGCGCCCCTGGATCACATCTGGCGTCGAACGCGCCAGCGATGATCCCTATATTCTCGAACGGATTGGCGAATTGCAGGCAAATCTGAAGGCGTCGATCGCCTTGGCCGATGCGGCGGCCGCCCTCGTCGAAGCGGCGCTGTCGCAGGGCCGCTCGGTGACGGCCGAGGCGCGTGGCCAAGCCGCGATCGAGGTCTACGCGGCCAAGGTTCACTCGACCCATGTCTCGCTCGACGTGACGACGAAGGTCTTCGAGTTGATGGGCGCGCGGGCCACGGCGGGGTACTATCGCTTCGATCGCTACTGGCGCAATGTCCGCACCCACACGCTGCATGACCCGGTCGCCTACAAGGCCCGCGAGGTTGGCGACTTCGCGCTGAACGGGCGGATACCGCCGGTCAGTCTCTATAGCTGAACCTACCCACCGGCACGATTAGCTTTGCCTGCAAGAAAAACGCCGCCTGGACCAAGTCCCGGCGGCGTCTCTACGATAGCCTTGCCCTTAAGCCGAAGCTGCGATCGCTGTTCTCGTTGCCCCAAGATCCCGATAGCCGGCGCCCGGATGCGGCGCCACCAGCCTTGGCCCGCCACCGAAGAGCTTTTCCCTGAGTGTGCCCTGGCGATAATCGGTCTTGTAGACGCCGCGCTTCTGCAGTTCCGGCACGAGCAGATCGACCGTATCCTCGAAAGTTTCGGGCGTCACCGCATAGGCGAGGTTGAAGCCGTCGACGTCGGTGTCCTCGACCCATTCCTGCATGAGGTCGGCAACCGTCGCCGGTGAGCCGACGAAGACGGGGCCGAAGCCGCCGATGCCCACCCAGTCGGCCATTTCGCGAACGGTCCAGACCCGGTCCGGATCGATGGTCGTGAAGGTTTCGACGGCGGATTGCACCGCATTGGTGTAGCGATGGCGCAAGGGTTCGTTCTGAGCGAACTGGCCGAAATCGATGCCCGTCCAGCCGGAGATCAGCGCCAAAGCGCCTTCGTAGGAAACGTGCTTGCGGTACTCGTCGAACTTCTTCTTCGCCTCGGCATCGGTTTCGCCGAGGATCACCGTCTGCAGATTGAAGGCGAGGATTTCGCGCGGGTTTCGGCCGGCGCGCTCTGCCGCCTCGCGAACATTGGCGACATAGCGTTTCAGCACCGCCTTCGACGGTGCCGCGACGAAGATGCATTCGGCGTGTGCCCCGGCGAAGTCTTTGCCTTTGCTCGAAGAGCCCGCCTGGTAGAGCACCGGCGTGCGCTGCGGCGATGGCTCGCTCAAATGGATGCCCGGAACCGTGAAATGACGCCCGCGATGGTTGATCGGATGCACCTTTTCGGGATGGGTGAAGATGCCGGTCGCGCGGTCGCGCGCCACCGCTCCGTCTTCCCAACTCCCCTCCCAGAGCTTGTAGCAGACCTCGAGATATTCCTCGGCTAGATCATACCGGTCGTCATGGCGCGTCTGCTGCGCCTGGCCAATGTTGAGTGCGCCGCTGTTCAGGTAGGAGGTGACGATGTTCCAGCCGATGCGCCCTTTGGTCAGATGGTCGAGCGTCGAGATGCGGCGGGCGAAGGTGTAAGGGTGTTCGAAGGAGAGCGACGCCGTCAGGCCGAAGCCCAGATGTTCCGTCTCATAGGCCATCGTCGGCACCAGCTGTAAGGGGTCGTTGACCGGGATCTGGGCGGAATGCCGAAGCGCCGCCTCGGCATTGCCGTTCAGCACATCATAAACGCCGAGCACGTCGGCGATGAACAGCCCGTCGAATTTGCCGCGCTCGAGCGTCTTCGCCAGATGGACCCAATAGTCGAGATCCTTGTAGCGCCAGGACTGGTCTCGCGGGTGGGTCCACAACCCTGGCGACTGATGGCCGACGCAGTTCATGTCAAAGGCATTCAGCCGGATTTCGCGACTCATGGAGCTCTCCTTCGGGCAAGGTTTGGGCATTGCCCGAAGTGCCGATCACGCCTCGGGCCGCCTGTGCGCTATCGATGGGATCAAAGCGCGCCGTTCTTCGGCGGCTTGACGCCGTTCAGGTGATAGTTGCCGACGACGTGATGCTTCCAGCGCACCGGGTCGTGCAGCGTGTGGGTGCGGGCGTTGCGCCAATGCCGGTCGAGGTTGAGCCCGATCCTCGTCGAGGCGGTTCCCGACAGTTCGAAGAGCGTATTGCTCGCTTCCAAAGCGATCTCGGTGGTCAGAACCTTCGCCGCGGCAACGGCAAGCGTTGCCTCGACGACGCTTTCCTCGGTGCCGTTGATCTGCGCGACATCGACCTTCTTGCCCGCCCGTTCGACGGTGGCTGTCGCCGCCGCCAGGCGGATGGCGAGCTGGCCGATGCGGGCGATCGTGAGGGGATCATCCGCTGCGCGCTCGACGCCGCTGTCCATCCAGGGCCGCGCATGGTTGCGTACGAACTCGAGGGTTTCGGCAAAGGCCGCCCGGGCGATGCCGAGGTCGATGCCGGCGTGGATGATCTGGCCGACGGAGCCGATCGTCGTCGGTCGCTCGAAGCCGCGGTGGTGGCGCACCACCGCATCGGCGGTGACATGGACATCTTGCAGCACGGTCGTGCCGCTGCCGGTCGTGCGCTGTCCGAAGCCATCCCAGTCGTCGATGATCTGTAAGCCTTCCGCACCGCGCGGCACGAAGGCCATGGTCAGCTTTTCATTCGGATCGAGTGCGAAGACGACGATCCATTCGGCAAACAGCACGCCGGTCGAATAATACTTGCGGCCGTTCAGTCGGAAGCCGAGGCCATCGGGCGTCAGCCGCGTCGCATAGTCGCCGACGGTTTTCGTGCCGCGCTCGGAAAGGGCGTTGCCGAAGCGGTCGCCGGCCAGCGCCCGGCCGAAGAAGAAGGCCTTTTGTTCCTCCGTCCCGTCGGTGCGCAGCGCTTCCAGGATGTAGAAATGGTTCTGCGGGATCTGACCGATCGAGGAATCTGCCTCCGAGAGGATGGCGGTGATCTCCGCCAGAACCGCATTGGAAACGTCGATGCCGTCATATTCCGGCGGCACGGTGATCGCGAGCAGGCCGGATTGAGCCAGCGCATCGAGTTCGTCGAAGGGCAGGATGCGATCCGTATCCCGCTCATTGGCGCTCTTGGCGAATTCCGCAGCCAAGTCCCGGGCGATCGACAGCGCTTCCTCCTCGCTCTCGATCCGGTGCGCCGGGGCTCGTGTCTTCTCTGAAAGCCGCGAGATCGTTCCCATGTGACTGCTCCCTATCGATTGAGGTGCATATCAGTGAATTATCTGGCAAGACCGAGTAAGATAGTATATTCTATAGAAATTATCGATTTGAGATTTTCGTTTCTGCCGCGATGGCGACCGGTGTTTACCTTCGGGGCTGGATCGTTAATATCGAGTCGGGGGGAGACCATGAGACGATACCTAGGTCGAGGCACGCGGCGTTCATGCGTGCCGGCTTTCCGCCAAAAATGTCTGCGGCACAGGGAACCATCGCCCGATTTGCGCATTGCGTCATCGCCCGCAGTTTGACCAGTCGCGTGGCCACAGAATATCGGCCACCTGACACGAACACAAATACATGCTGACAGAATTGGCCATTCGCGTTTCCCGGCCTTGAACACTGAAGGAGACACAAATGACGAATTTCCTGCCTGCTCTACACGAAGGGCACGCCCCCATCACGCTGCAGAACCTGTTTCGCGATGCTCTGGAGGCCTATGACGACTGGGGCGCGGGTATGCCCGAGCCGCTCGTTGCGTTCGAAGGTAAGCTGCTTCCGATCAGCGAGGTCTTCGAATGGATGAAACCTTGCACCGACATCATGCCGGCGAACCTCATCGGCATTGTCACGGATCGGCTGAACAAACCCTGGAGCGGTGAAGGTCCGCTCGATGAAATGACGGTGTCGACCGCGGCGAGGGTCATGTCTGTCTTGACCAGACGCCAGTTGCGCAACTTCGGCAGCGGATCGATCGAGGTCTTTGCCGAGCGTTTCAATCATCCGGTGCGTGCCAACGCCTGACGAAACGCTTTTCGAGGAGCGCGTTCGCGCGCTCCTCAAGTTGAAGCGTCCGTTCGATTTTACCGCATTCAACCCACCCTCTTCCTTGAAGGAGCGCCCCGTAAACACGGGAAAAGGTGTAGCTCGAGGGGCGAAGCGGCGTGAATTTTCGACAGTTGGAAGTGTTGCGCACGCTCCTGGCGACCGGATCGACGATCGCGGCCGCCAAGACCATGGGGCTCAGCCAGTCCGGCGTCAGCCGGCTCCTGCAGCAGCTCGAGGAAGACCTGTCTCTGACGCTGTTTGCTCGCGACAAGGGCCGGTTGATACCGACACCCGAGGCGATGAAACTTGCCGAGGATGCCGAGCACATCCTCTTGGGTATCGACCGCTTCACCAACCTGGCGCAAGATCTGCGCAGCGGCGCCGTCGGTCCCGAGGTCGTGCGCATCGGTCTGCCGAACAGCATGTCCGAAACCTTTGCTCCGGCGATGCTTTCCGACTACGCCAAGGATTTTCCCGGCGTGCGGATCGAGACCTTCTTCGATACGACCGTGGCCATCGCCCGTCTGGTTGAACAGCGCATCATCGACTTCGGCTTCCTGCGCTATGAGGGGCAACTGAGCGCCGGCATCGAGATGCAGCCGGTCGCAACCGGGGTCAGCGTCTGCGTGATGGAAAAGGGACATGCCCTTTCGGCACACAATACCCTCACGCCCAAGGAACTGCGCGGCGTGCCATTGATCCTGATTGGCCGCCGCCGGCCGACACGGGTCATGCTCGACGAGATCTTCCGCAAGGCGGGCGTGCCGCAGAAGGTCAAGATCGAGACCCACAGCAACAGTTCGGCATGCGCCTATGCGGCCTATGGCCTTGGCGTTGCCATCATCAGCAGCTTCTTCGCCAACTTGCATCGCCATCTGCCGATCGAGATCCGACCATTCTCGCCGCACCTGACCCAGGATTTCGGCGTTGCGACTGCGTCCGGTGTTCCCTTGTCGCTCGCGGCTCAGGCGCTCATCGACTGCCTGAAGCGACAGGTCGCCACCGTTCACGAGCTGTGAGCGTTTGGGCTGATCGACCCGCCCGCGGCGAATAATACTTTGCTTTAGCTATTGTATTTGGCACATCGAACGACCCGATGGTGCTCGCCTGGCTGATCGATAGGCCTTTTAACTTCGACATTTTCGGCTGAAATTGTTGAGGGAAATCAGTAAGCGGAAACGCGTTTGTGCACTTTGGCACGATTGTCATAGGGGTCAGCATTACACTTCCGCTTTCGTCAGAAAGACACTCGACAGAACGGCTTTTACTTTATCCATCGTGTCGGAAACGCCGATGTCCGCGAGATCACGTTTGGACTGTCTTCCACCGTTTCAAGGAACTGTTTCAGATGCTCCCGCGCCAGCTCAGGGATTTCGAAGCGGTCGTCATCAGACAGCAATTGGGAGAGCCGTAGAATGTCGCCTTCGTGCTTTTTTATGTTTTTGGAGTCGACCTGTTCACCGCGCTCGCGCCGTGCTCGCAAATCGACCCAAGCGCGATCTGGGGCCATGCGGAACTGAGCTTTCATGAAGAGAAGTCGGCTGCCGCCCAGATCGCCATGCTGGAGAAGCACGGGTTTCGCGTGGCGCGCGGGCTCGCCGAAATAGCCACCGCCTTTGTCGGCGAGATCGGCGACGGTGGCCCGGTGATCGCCTTCCTTGGCGAGTTCGATGCGCTGGCCGGCTTGAGCCAGGTTGCCGGCGTCTCCGAACCGCAGGCGGCGGTCGAGGGCGGTACGGGCCATGGCTGCGGCCACAATCTGCTCGGCACCGGCTCGATGCTTGCCGCCGTCGCGCTTGCCCGCTACCTCAAAGAGAACAGGCTGCCGGGCACGATACGCTATTACGGCTGCCCCGGCGAGGAGGGTGGTTCCGGCAAGACCTTCATGGCGCGCGCCGGCGTCTTTGCCGATGTCGATACGGCGCTGACCTGGCACCCGGCGCCCTTCAACGGTGTCCGCTCGACCAACAATCTCGCCGTTCTCGAAATCTATTATCGCTTCAAGGGCGTCTCGGCGCATGCGTCGAATAGCGCGCATCTCGGCCGCAGCGCGCTCGACGCGTTGGAACTGATGAATGTCGGCGTCAATTTCCTGCGCGAGCACATGCCGCAGGATTGCCGCGTGCACTATGCGATCACCGATGCCGGCGGCAAGGCGGCAAACGTCGTCCAGGCGCGCGCCGAGGCGCTCTATCTCGTTCGCGCGCCGCAGATGCCCGAGGCGCTGGCCCTCGCTGCTCGCATTGATAAGATCGCCAAGGGCGCCGCCATGATGACCGAGACCGAGGTCGAGATCGTCTTCGAGCGGGCAGCCACGAACCTCCTGCCCAACATCGCCTTGGAAACGGCGATCCACCAGAACATGGTGACGCTCGGCCCGGTTCCCTTCGACGAGACCGACATCGCATTTGCCAAGGAAATCCAGAAGACGCTGACGCCGGAGGCGATCTCGAGCAGCATCCGGCTTTACCAGATCAAGGGCGACGTCTTCGCTACAGCCGTCTCGACGGCTCGACCGGCATGCATCTCGGTCTCCGGGATTTCGAGGGGCAGTCGCATTTCCGCGCCGGCTCGACCGATGTCGGCGATGTGAGCTGGATCACCCCGACGGCACAGTGCTGGGCGCCCGCCTGGGCGATCGGAACCGCGCCGCATACCTCGCAGGTCGTCGCACAGGGCAAGAGCCCGGCCGCGCACAAGGCCTTCGCCCATGCGGCTAAATCATTGGCGGCGACGGGTCTCGATCTGATCCTTGATGCCGACCTGCTGGCGCGCGCAAAGGCGGAGTGGCGTGAAAAAACCAAGGATAAACCCTATCAGTGTCCGATACCGTCTCACATCGGCCCCAAGCTCTGAAGGCCGATTTGACGGCTTTATCGAACGCTCGCGCCGCCGTCGCGGGCATTTTTCTTTGCGAGATTGGCATCTTCGGCCTGCCGTTCGTCGTTGCCTCCGATCGTGGTCCAAGCCTTGACGCGAATCATAGGCTCGGGCATGTCTGTTACGGACTTTTTCGAATAAGTGCTGAATGGCCGTATTTGAATGGAATCTCTGTTAATGCTCTCCGGCCGCGTCGGGCCGTCAGGTGCATGCAAGGAGTATGGCGGAATGAATATGACGGCAACCCAGGCAAGGCAGGACGCGGATCACTCCCAGGCGCGCCGTCCGGCAGACGAAGCGATCGCCGCGGATGCGCGCGCCCTTTCCGAACAGCTGAAGGCAATGCGTGAGCGGCTTTTCCCGCCGACCGCGATGAAGACGCTACGAAGCTTCACCTCCGGCGAGGCGGCCAAGCTGATCGGCGTCTCCGACGGCTATCTGCGCCAGCTCTCGCTTGCCGGAGAAGGGCCACAGCCGGACACGGGGCTCGGTGGTCGCCGTTCCTATTCGCTCACCGACATCAATGCGCTGCGCCGTCATCTGGCCGAACAGGCGCTGGCCAAGGGTAATGCCGCCAAGGCCCGCAGCTACCTGAAATGGCGCGATGCGGAGGCGGGCGAGCATCTTCAGGTCATCTCGGTCACCAACTTCAAGGGCGGATCCGGCAAGACCACCTCGTCGGTGCATATCGCCCAATATCTGGCCATGACCGGCCATAGGGTGCTGGCCGTCGATCTCGACCCGCAGGCGTCGTTGTCGGCGCTTTTCGGCTACCAACCGGAGCTCGACCTCACCGGCAACGACACGCTCTACGGCGCGATCCGCTACGACGCCGAAGCGCGGCCACTGAAGGACATCATTCGCAAGACCTATTTCGATGGTCTCGACCTCGTGCCCGGCAACCTCGAACTTCAGGAATTCGAGCACACGACGCCGCAGGCACTGAGCGCCCGCCACAATGGCAGCGACGCCGGCCCGCTGTTCTTCGCCCGCGTGCAGACCGCACTCGCCAGCGTCGCCGACGACTACGACGTCGTCATCATCGACTGCCCGCCGCAACTCGGCTACTTGACGCTCTCGGCGCTCTGCGCTTCGACATCCGTCATCGTCACCGTGCATCCGCAGATGCTCGACGTCGCCTCGATGAACCAGTTCCTCTATATGACGTCGGATCTCCTCAGCGTCGTGCGTGAGGCCGGCGGCGAGCTGAATTTCGATTTCCTGCGTTATCTCGTCACCCGCTTCGAACCGAATGACGGGCCGCAGGCGCAGATTGTCGGCTTCATGCGCTCGCTCTTCGGCGACCGTGTTTTGACATCGGCCATGGTGAAATCCACCGCGGTCTCCGATGCGGGCCTGACGAAACAGACGCTATACGAGGTGGGGCGCGAGAATTTCACGCGCGCCACCTACGACCGCGCGGTCGAATCGCTGAACGCCGTCAACGGCGAGATAGAAGCACTCATTCATGCGGCATGGGGGCGCTGATCGACATGGCTGGTAACCGCAAGAACGAACTGCGCGCCCTTTTCTCCGGCAACGTGCCGGCATCGGTCCCGGCCGCACCGGCTGACGAAACGCAGCCCGCCGCTGTAACGAACGCGCAGCCAGCCAAGCCATTGGCGGCCAAGGCGCCGCTCGCCGAAGTGCCGCGGGCAGCCTCTGGCGCGATCAAGGCCATGGGCCTTTCACTCGGCACCATCACCCGCGAAGCGGAAGAGGCGCGCGCGCTCCGTGAAGCCTTGCACCAGGGCGAGCGCGTGGTCGAACTCGATCCGGACCTGATCGATGCCTCCTTCATCGAGGACCGGCTGACCGACGGTGAGACCGATGATCCGGATTTCCTGGCGCTCGCCGACAGCATTCGCGACAGCGGCCAGCAATCGCCGATCCTGGTGCGACCGCATCCGGAGAAGCAGGGGCGCTACCAGACGGCCTATGGCCACCGGCGCCTCAACGCCGTCCGTAGCCTCGGCATCAAGGTCAAGGCGATTGTCCGGCCGCTGACCGACGACGAACTGGTGCTCGCCCAGGGCAAGGAGAACGCCGAGCGGCGCAATCTCTCCTTCATCGAGCGGGCGATGTTTGCTTCCGCGCTCGCCGACCGCGGCTTTGACCGCAAGGTGATCGGCGAGGCGCTTGCCGTGCAGAAGAGCGAGCTATCGCGTCTGATCCAGGTGGCCGAAGGCGTGCCGCCGGTGATCGCGCGCGCCATCGGCCCGGCGCCCAAGGTCGGCCGCGAGCGCTGGATGGCGTTTGGCGCGCTGCTCGAAGACGAGGCTGCGGTGCAGGTCGCGCAGGAGGAAAGCCGCTCACGCCGCTTCCTCGAAGCCGAAAGCGATCATCGCTTCCAGATTCTCTTCACCCGGCTGTCGCGCAAGCCGAAGTCGGAAACGGTGAAGCCGGAGACGCTGGTCGACGCCGGCGGAAGGGTCTTCGCCAAGCTCAAGCGCGACGGCAAGAACGCCCGAATCGAATTTGCGTCGGACGTCGATCCGGCTTTCATCGACGAGGTGGCCGCGCTCCTCGCCAAACACCATGCCGCCTTTGCATCCGAGCGCGAAGGCTGACGGCGGGACCTCGCTTAGGGTCGCAGTCGTGCCCCGCAACCAATTTCAGCTTAAACCATCGCGATCCCCGTCTAATCATCGGGGATACTTGAGGATGGTAGGCGAGTGATGACATGGCGATCCGCCAGCCATTCCAAGCGGCCGTCGCCATTCTTGCCGCCATCCGGCGCCGCGCCAGCACCACGAAGCACGCGCCCATGATCCAGCGCACGGCCACCGCCAACCTTCCGGAACAAGAGTTGCTCGACATCGTACGCCAAGGCTCAACGAAGCATGAACCTCCGAGTGGGAACGCTTGAGAGGGAACAGGATTCCATAACTATTTGGGACTTGACGTGTCGCGTCCCCTCTGCACGGTTCCCTCCCGTGTCCCGCCAACCGCTTCAGTTGTTCGGCTTACCCGCACTGCAATGCTGTTGGATGAATTCCGACAGGAAGGTTGAAGCGTGAACGCACCTCCGATGCACAGCGATCGCCTGCGGCACTTTCGAGAATGTCCCCTCAACAACGCGGAAACCTGAATTCTCTTCGCAGAAACGTGACAGGGACTCGGTCAAGCCCGCCGCCGCATCGCACCGGGAGGATACAAGCATGTCCAAAGCGGAGGCGGGATTTTCAGTATGGAGGACAATTGCATTTCTAACCTGTCGCTCAAGCTGCTTTGTATAGGCAGCGGTTCTGGCGGCGGCAATGCGCATCCCTTCGACATCAACATGCTCCACGCTACCTAGCGGGCTACTGTCTGACACCAGAAAGCTGGCGGTCACCGTGGTATAGGGGGGCGAGAAGGAGAACCTGTCGGCACGTGACGGATCGGAAGCAATGAACGCAACGTCCCACTCGTTGCCTTCGGCAGCCGCAAGAATGTCAGCGGCCGATCCGTATTGAACCAGCGACAAACCGCAGTCGAGTTCTGCCGCAAGTGCGATTGCGATCTGCGCGCTCGGCCCTGTTAGATCGCCTGTCACTGGATCGTGTTGGACAAGTGCGGCATTCGACATGTTGACCGCCGCTCTGATGACTCCCATCGGTGCGATTTCAGTGAGGAGTTCGTCACGTTCCGGCATCGCGGTACGCTCCTTGCGATGCAAATCGTGCCGCGAGTGCTTCCGATCCCCTTGCCAGGACAGCGACATCGACACCAACGGCAGTAAATAGTGTTCCCAGTGAGATGCACCGTGCCGCGAACTTCTCATCCGGGGTAAGAATGCCCGCAGGCATGCCCAACGCTTTCAGGCGTTCAATCGCGTCGACAATTGCATCGACCACTTCCGGGTGGCTCGGTTGGCCCCTGTGTCCGAAACTCGCTGCCAGGTCTGCCGGTCCTAGGAATACCCCATCCACGCCCTCTACCGAGGCAATCGACTCGAGGTTGCCGAGTGCTTCCCGCGTCTCAACTTGCAGCAACAGGCAAATTTCCCGTTCCGCATTTTGCGCATAGTTCGCAACTCGGCCGAAACGAGTGGCGCGCGTCAGGGCAGAAACACCACGAATTCCATCCGGAGGATATCGCACCGCCGCGACTGCGGCTTTCGCCTCTAACGCGTTTTGAACGTAGGGAATGAGCAGTGTCTGAACACCAATATCCAGGAAACGTTTGATGAGAACGGTGTCGTTGATGGCCGGGCGGACAACTGGGGAAACGTCGTATGGTGCGACCGCTTGCAATTGTGGCAGGACGGTCAGAACGTCACCTGGAGAATGTTCCGTGTCGAACAAGAGCCAGTCGAAACCTGAAGGCGCGACGATTTCCGCGGCATAGTTTCCCGGCAGGCCACACCACAGCCCGATCTGACTTTGACCAGCAAGGAGCTTCCGCTTGAACCGATTGACAGGATGTTCCATCTGGCACCTCACACGAACGACACGCCGATGGAGCCGACAGGGCCATAGTCGGCTTGAATGACATCACCCTTCGCGATGTCGACAGGACGCGTGAAGGAGCCGGCCAGGACTATTTGTCCCTTCTTCAGGCCACCGCCCACAGCATGAAGTTTGTTGACCAGCCACGCGATGCCGGCTGCCGGATGTCCCATGATCGCCGCCGACACGCCCGACTCCTCGATAATGCCGTTCTTGGAAAGAGTTGCTCCGACCCAACGGATATCAATGTCCATCGGGCGAATTATACGGCCGCCAACGACGAGGGCGCCGAAAGCCGCGTTGTCGGCAATGGTATCGGTGATCGCTCGAGGGACTTCGGTCCGGTAGTCGATAATCTCGAGCGCCGGGACAACGAACTCGGTCGCACGCATGACGTCATAGATCTTGGTGCCGGGCCCGACGAGATCCTCACCCATAACAAAGGCCAGCTCAACCTCGAGGCGCGGCTTGATAAAAAAGTCAGCCCTGATCTGCGCTCCGTCGTTGTAAAGCGCATCGTCAAGAATGCAGCCGTAGTCCGGCTCCGTCATCTTCGAAGCCATCTGCATTGCGCGTGACGTCAGGCCAATCTTATGCCCGACGATCCGTGCGCCCTTGGCTACCCTCGCCTCCGCCCACAAGGCCTGGATCCGGTAGGCGTCCTCGAGTTCGAGGTTCGGGTAGGTCTCGCTAGGCTGTATGATCGGCTTGCGCTCGATTTCAGCTTTGAGCAGCGCGTCTGCCGCGGCCCGGCGTTCTTCTTCGGTAATCATATCGTTTGCTCGGCTGATCGTGATTTATTTGATTGGGGGACGCGGCAAAACGGCTTCGCCGGGTTCCATGACATAGGTGTAGTCGAGCGAGAACCACGGACCGGGAATATCTGCTTCGGTCGGATGGGGCTCCTCATGACGAATGAAGTCGCCGGTCAGCGCTGCCGTGACCCCGAACTGAACATCGGAGTCGATGTTCGGGTCGCTAGGGTCGAAGACCTGGGAAATCAGCGTCTTGTATCCATGCTTGAAGATCAGTGCGTGCAGGTGCGCTGGTCGGTACGGATGTCGTCCCTGAGCTTTGAGCAGGCGTCCGACCACGCCATCGACCGGTATCGGATACCCGACCATCTTGACGGTCCTGAACCAGAACCGACCTTGCTCGTCGGTCGTGAATTTGCCGCGCAAGTTCATCTCGGCCTGGTCCGGGTCCTGGTTTTCATAAAGACCGACGGGAGATGCATGCCACACATCCACTTCGGCGCCGGCAATTGGCTTGCCGTCGCGGTCAACGACTCTGGCATGCACGAACAAGGGCGTGCCCGGCGTCTCGGATCGGATGATCGACCCGCCATTTTCGACTCGCGGAGAGTTGAGGCGCCAGAATGGGCCCAACAGCGACTGGGAGGTCTCAGTCTGTCCCCTGTCGCCATTGTTCAACAGGCAAACAAGTGAAGACACGCCAAGAGAACCGGCCATCAGCACAAACTCGTTGTGGTGGTCAGTATGCAGCTTCCCGATCTCATTCAGTATGGCTGTCGCCTCCCGAAACTCGACCTCCGTCAGTCGAACCTCGCGCACGAAGGCATGAAGATGCGTGACCATCGCCACGAGGATTTCCCGCAGGCGGGGTTCTTCAGTGCGATTCATCACAGCGAGGACGGCTGGCGTCAGATCGCTTTCAGTTTTGATCACCATATGGCTACCTCCCGATTTCTCCGACTACCAGAATAATCGATTATCTGTCAAGTCTGCGGGACATTCGTTCGACAGCAATAAGCCGAGAGAAGAAAGACAGTGATGTGAAGTGCTTTGATTTAATTACATAATAATCGCACAAGGGAGGCTGAGGTTTTGCTTTTTGCAGAATTTAGCGCGCGCAAGTTGACATCAATAATCGTTTATTGTATCGATCATCGACAATTAGTTAAGGGAGCCTTGGAAGGAACGATGGTACCGAATGATGACGGCGCTCTTGCTCCGACGACAGAAGATGCTCCATCGTCTTCTGGCTTTCTCGACGACGGCAAAAACACAATTGGGAGCCAGCTTGCATCCCGACTTCGCGAGGCGATCATCTCCGGCGAGCTTCAGGCCGGCAGCAAGATTAATCTCGACAAGGCGCGCAAGACGTTCAACGTGAGCCTCAGTCCGCTGCGTGAAGGGTTGGCGCGGCTGATATCGGACGGCCTAGTGGAGTTCGAGGACAATCGCGGCTACCGCGTTTCATCAATTTCCCTAGCCAATCTGGAAGAAGTCACCACCCTGCGCGAAGAGTTTGAAGTCTTTGCGCTTCGCGAGTCCATGCGGCTCGGCGATGTGGAGTGGGAGGGCAACGTCATGCGCGCGCTGCATCGCCTAAACCGCACCGAGCGTGACGCGGATCGGCCAGAGACACTGGAGCGCTGGGAAGAGCTTCACCGCGAATTTCATCTGACACTCATAGCTGGCTGCGGGAAGCCGATCCTGCTCCATTTCTGCAGATTGCTTCTTAATCTCAACGATCGTTATCGTCGGGTGTTTCTGACCCGCACGTCGGGTGACCGCAACGTCAGCCAGGAGCACAGTGAGATTGCTCAGGGAGCCGTCGCGCGGGATCTGGACTATTCGTGCGATATGTTGCGTCAGCATATCCACCGCACGGGAACCAATCTGCGCAATCACCTCGCGACAAAGGGGATCTTGTGATGGTCGTCGCGACGCCAGGGCCGAGCCTCGAACTGGGCGTGGCGCATTTTTCATCCATCGCGCTGCCGCCCAAGCAATTCGCCGTGACGGCTGCTCGGGCGGGTTTTGCGTCGATAGGTCTGCGCCTGCACCCTGCCTTTCCCGGAGCCCCTTTCTACGAGTTGCCGGTGGGCAGCCATAGTGCCGAGGAGTTCAAGACAATTGCCAATGGCGAAGGCATCAAGGTGTTCGATATCGAGTTCTTCGTGATCGACGAGAACTTCGTTGCGGCCTCCCACGAGGCGACTGTGGCAGCCGCTGCGAACATCGGGGCGCGCCGGCTGAGTGTTTGCGGCGATGATCGAGACGGCGGCCGTCTTGCCACGAACTTTTTTGAGTTTTGCGCCCTCGCGGCGCGATATGGCCTGTCAGTCGACATCGAAAACATGGGCTGGCGGACGGTAAGAACCTTTCACGACAGCGTAGCGGTCGTGAATTCCTGTGGAGCAGAGAACGCCGGTGCCCTCGTTGACGGGATTCACTTCTTCCGAAACGGCGCCTCGATCGACGAGCTTCGCGCGAATGCAGGGAGGGTGAAACACGTCCAGCTTTGCGACGTCCGCGGGCCTGCGCCCAAAACATCGGAAGCAATGATCGCCGAGGCGAGAAGCGGCAGGCTCGCTCCTGGAGAAGGCGAATTGCCGTTGAAAGACCTCTGGGCGGCAACCGAAGCCGGTGCTGCTATCTCGGTTGAAGTGCCGCTCGTCGGGCCGGCGGACCCGGAGGCACATCTAAAACATCTGCACGACAGCGCACTAGGGATTTTGAAATCGGATCATTGATCCGGCGCCGACCCGGCGTGACCGGTCGGAGGGAGGAAGCCTTACATGTCCTATACGTTCGATTTCGGTGCGGTCCTCGACCGCGCCCCGGAATTGCTATGGGGTTCGCTTGGAACGCTTGGCCTTGCGTTGGCTGGGATGTTCCTCGCGCTCGTCATCGGAATCCTGGGCGTTGTTGCAAGGACTTCCAAGAGTGAGATCACGCGCACTCTCGTGATCATCTTCGTTGAGGTCGTGCGTAATACGCCATTCCTCGTGCAGATCTTCTTCATATATTTTGCCCTTCCTCTCATGGGCATTCGCCTCAATCCGACCGTTACGGCGATTATTGCCCTCGGCATCAATGGTGGGGCGTACGCAATCGAGATCATTCGAGGCGGGGTCGAGAGCGTGTCGCGCGGCCAGATCGAGGCAGGTTTCGCACTTGGTCTGCACAAGGCGGACGTCTTCCGGCTCATCGTGCTCAAGCCGGCGCTGCGGGCGATTTATCCCTCGCTCACAAGCCAGTTCATCATGCTGACACTGACAACGTCTGTCTGCACGTCGATCGCCGCCTACGAACTGACCTCGGCCGCTCAGCGCATCGAGTCTGACACCTTCCGCAGCTTCGAAGTCTATTTCACGGTGACCGCTATCTACCTGGTTATCTCGAGCCTGATGATGGGCCTCTTTGCCCTCATTTCTCGCCAATACTTCAACTACCCGACGCGATAGGAGGCAATCATGGGTCCCATCGGCGAAAATGAATTCTTCTTTTTGATGCAGGGTTTGAAGTGGACCGTGCTGCTCGCGATCGTGGGCTTTATCGGCGGGGGGATATTCGGAATCCTGATCGCGCTGTTGCGCACCTCGAAGACGAAAGTCGCCCGGAGGATCACCGCAGGCTTTATCGGCGTCTTCCAGGGCACGCCCCTTCTGATGCAGCTCTTCGTTGTCTATTACGGCGTTGCGCTGTTGGGCATCGAGGTCAACGCGTGGATCGCGGTCGCAATCGCCTTCACGCTTCATGCCAGCGCCTTCCTGGGAGAGATCTGGCGCGGCTCGATCGAGGCTGTGCCGAAGGGCCAGACGGAAGCGGCCAACGCCCTCGGCCTGCATTATGTTTCGCGGATGAAAGACGTCATCCTGCCGCAGGCCCTGAAAATCTCGATGCCGGCCACGATCGGCTTCCTTGTCCAGCTCATCAAGGGCACGTCGCTGGCAGCAATTGTCGGCTTCATTGAACTGACTCGCGCCGGCCAGATCATATCAAACCAGACCTATCGCCCGCTGCTCGTCTTCGGGATCGTCGGCGCAATCTACTTCATCATTTGCTGGCCGCTCTCCCATGCCGGAAGTGGCCTCGAAAAACGGATGGCGAAAGCTGCCCGCTAACCGCTTCGCTCGAAGCAAAACTCTTGAGGAGGAGAATAAGCATGCATAACAATCGTAGGAGTTTTCTCGGACTTGCACTGGCAACCGTTGCCTTCGCAACCGTTGGCGCTGCCACCGCCTCTGCGGCAAGTGTGGAGGAAATCAAGGCAAAGGGCACGCTTGTGGTCGGCATCCAGGGCGACAATGCGCCATGGGGGTTCGTCAACACAAGCGGCGTGCAGGACGGCTTCGACGCTGACGTCGCCAACCTTTTTGCCAAGGAATTAGGCGTGAAGGTTCAATTCCAGCCGCTCGCCGTTGCCAACCGAATTCCGGCGCTTACGACCGGCAAAGTCGACATCTTGTTCGCAACGATGGCGATGACGGAAGAGCGCGCGAAATCAATTCAATACAGCAAGCCCTACGCCGCCAACACGATTTCGCTTTATGCCGCGAAGTCCGACACGGTTTCGAAACCTGAAGACATTGCGGGATGGGAGATCGGCGTTCCGAAGTCCAGTTCGCAGGATAAGGCAGTAACGGACGCCGTCGGATCCACCGCAACGGTCCGCCGCTTTGATGACGACGCCGCAACCATCCAGGCTCTCATCTCCGGACAGGTAAAGGCGGTTGGCGGCAACCAGTTCTATGGTCAGCGTCTGGATGGGGCGAGTGCTGGCACCTATGAGCGCAAGATTAACTTTCTGACGACCTACAACGGCGTCGGGACCCGTCTCGGCGAGAAGGACTGGAACGAAGCCGTCAACGCCTTCATCGACAAGATCAAGGCCAATGGTGACCTGGCCGCCATCACGAAGAAGTGGATGGCGATCGATCTGCCGCAGTTCCCGGAATCCATCCCGAACATCCCGTTCACCGTCAATTAAAGCCCAAATGGAGGGTTCCGTGCTCAATACCGCAAACGATCAACCGACGCTGATTTCCCTTGAGGACGTGCAGAAGTGGTACGGCGCTTTCCATGCCTTGAAATCCATCAGTCTGTCGGTCCGCAAAGGCGAAAAAATCGTCCTCTGCGGGCCGTCAGGCTCCGGGAAATCAACGTTAATCCGCTGCATCAATGCCCTCGAAACGATCGAGGAAGGCAAGATCGTCGTCGAGGGTCAGGTACTGGACGGAAGCACCAAATCCATCGATGCGATACGTCGCGAAGTGGGAATGGTCTTCCAGAGCTTCAATCTCTTCCCCCACATGACCGTACTTCAGAACTGTACACTCGCCCCGATGCGTGTTCGAGGCACAAGCCACACTGACGCAGAGCGACTGGCTCGAAAATATCTCGAGCGGGTTCGAATCCTTGACCAGGCGGAAAAGTATCCTGCGCAGCTATCCGGCGGACAACAGCAACGCGTTGCCATCGCTCGCGCGCTCTGCATGGAGCCGAAGGTCATGCTGTTCGACGAACCGACCTCTGCCCTCGATCCTGAAATGGTGAAGGAGGTGCTCGACACCATGATCGGGCTCGCCCGTGACGGCATGACGATGATCTGTGTCACGCACGAAATGGGGTTTGCCCGCCAGGTCGCTGATCGCGTCATCTTCATGGCCTCCGGAGAGATCGTCGAAGAGGCCGAACCGGAAGTCTTCTTCAAGTCGCCCAAGCACCAACGCACGAAAACCTTTCTCGGCGAAATCCTGGCTCACCACTGACGTTCGAAAGCGATGCCAATGCGCGACAAGAAATTCCTCGTAGGACTGATCGGTGCCGACATCCAAATGTCAAAGTCCCCGGCGTTGCACGAAACGGAGGCTCGACACCAGGGCCTCGATTACCATTACGAACTTCTTGACTTCGCCGAACGAGGCCTTCCCGCCTCGGCGCTGCCGGACCTCCTCGACGAGGAAGAGCGGCGCGGTTTTGCCGGGAGCAACATTACACATCCTTGCAAGCAGACGGTGATCGCCCACCTCAATCGCCTTTCCGAGGATGCAGAGATGCTCGGTGCGGTCAACACCGTGGTGTTTCGGGGCGGCGAGAGGATCGGCCACAACACTGATTGGTATGGTTTCTACGAGAATTTCCAGCACGGCCTTTCTGACGTCGCGAAGGCGCATGCCGTCCTGCTCGGCGCCGGCGGCGCCGGTGTCGCCGTGGCGCATGCCGCAATCAAGCTCGGTATTGAGAAATTATCGGTCTTTGACCAGGATTCGAAACGGGCAGAAACCTTGGCTGGGCAGTTGAACAATCGGTTCTCAAGGGATTGCGCTCGTGCCACGACGGATGTCGGCGGCGCCCTGCGTTCCGCCGATGGGCTTATCCACGCGACGCCGACGGGTATGAAAAGCCATCCTGGTTTGCCGATCGACCCGGAATGGCTTCTGCCACGGCATTGGGTCGCCGACATCGTCTATATGCCGCTCGTCACAGAGCTCCTTGCTCTCGCCGAAAGAAAAGGCTGCCGGACCCTTCGTGGCGGCGGCATGACCGTCTATCAGGCAGCAGCGGCTTTCGAGCTGTTCACCGGGATAACACCCGACGCAGAGCGCATGTCCCGTCACTTTACGGACTTGTGCCGCCTGTCGGTTTGATGGGGAGATCCCAAATGCCGCATATCATCATCGATTATAGCCGGGGCGCAGGCGAGCATGTAGCCATGGACCGGCTGACGCAGACCGTGCATCGCTGCGTTCGCGATGGCGGTCTTGTGAAACCGTCCGCCGTGCGCACGCTTGCGCGGGAGGCGACATACTCCTGCGTGGGCGATGAGCATGTCGATAACCATTTCATCCAAATCATCCTGAGGGTGGCACCGGGTCGTACTGCAGAGACCAAGCAGAAGCTTCTTACTGCCGTTCTCGAGGCCGCGCGGGCGATCGCCTCGCCTGCTCTCGAAGCGGGAAGGCTCGGCTTGCGCGCAGATCTCTACGAGTCGGACCCTGATTTTGCTGTTCAAGCAATCGCGTTCGTCTGACCAGAAAAACGTGCTCAAGAAGGACACTATACTATGAGCCTGATATACGTTCTCAATGGACCAAACCTCAACCTGCTTGGCAAACGCCAGCCGCACATCTACGGGCACGAAACGCTCGCAGACGTGGAGGCGGACTGTCGCAAGCTGGCAGCCGAACTCGGCCATGAAATCCGCTTTCATCAGAGCAACCGGGAATACGAGATCATCGATTGGATTCATGAGGCGCGCGAGGACGGTGCGGGTATCGTCATCAATCCGGCAGCCTTCACCCATACCTCACTCGCCATCCTCGACGCTCTGAACACATTTGAAGGGCCTGTGATCGAGATCCACATCTCCAATGTGCACAAGCGCGAAACCTTCCGACACCATTCGTTCGTTTCGCACCGCGCGGACGGCGTGATCTGCGGCCTTGGAACGGAAGGATACCAGCTTGGCATCCGGCGCGCGGCGACAATGATCAAGGCCGCGAGCAAGGGCTGAGGTGATCATGACCCAACGGGTTAAGCTGGCCGTACTTGGCGCAGGCCTCATCGGTAAGCGCCATATTCAGCACGTCCTGACCGAGCCCTCGGCGCAACTCAGTGCCGTGGTCGATCCCACGCCGGTTGGCGAGACCATTGCCAAGGAAGCCGGCGTGAAGTGGTTTGCAAGCTTTGCGGACATGATTGCCGCAGACCGACCTGATGGGATCATCGTGGCTACGCCAAACCCGGCTCACGTTCAGAACGGGTTAGAAGCCGTTGAAGCCGGCATTCCCGCACTCATCGAGAAGCCTATCGCCGACGACATTATATCCGGGGAAAAGCTGATCGCAGCGGCTGAGGCAAAAGGTGTTCCTCTTTTGACCGGCCATCACCGCCGACACAATCCGGTGACTCAGAAGGCAAAAGAAATCATCGAAAGCGGGAAGCTCGGCCGCGTTCTTGTCGTCAATGCGATGTTCTGGCTATTCAAGCCCGACGATTACTTCGACATCTCGTGGCGTCGTGAGCGCGGTGGCGGGCCCGTTTTCCTCAATCTCATCCACGATGTCGATAATCTGCGCTACCTTTTCGGCGACGTGGCAGCGGTTCAGGCACGCGAGTCCAGCGCGGTGCGCGGCAACGCAGTTGAGGAAACGGCTGTGATCCTGATCGAGTTCAAGAATGGAGTTTTGGGAACTGCGACAGTCTCGGACGCGGTGGTCGCACCGTGGAGCTGGGAGATGACAAGCGGAGAGAATCCGGCTTACCCCAAAACCGGGCAATCCTGTTACATGATCGGAGGAACGCACGGGTCGCTGGCTGTTCCGTCGCTCGAGGTCTGGCGCAACCCTGGTAAACGGAGTTGGTGGGAACCATTCGACCAAACGCGTATCGAGGTCGACGACGAGGACCCGCTCGTTCTGCAGATCAGGCAATTCTGCAAGGTGATCCGCAGAGACGAACCGCCGCTTGTCAGCGGGCGTGAGGGGCTCGAGACCTTGAGGGTAGTCGATGCGGTAAAACGCTCGGCGGCAACGGGAGAGCGTATCGAGTTGAACTGACGCCGAGTAATGTAACCGCCTGCTCGCTCTTCGCGTCTCCTTGCATCCGATGATGAGAACGCCGGCTCAACACCGACCTTAGGCATCGCGCTTCTGGCGGATGAAATCGTCGCCGCTCTGTCTTCGCTGCCATCGATACGCGCCTGCTTCGGCAACGACGCAACGCTTCATCGAATTTCTGGGTGACTGCTTGAGGCCGACGTAAGGCAGAAATCAACATCCGCCCTGCCGTGCCTTTTTGTCATTCGGTACTTGGAGCCGGATGTCCGCAAGAAGTCGAAGTGAGCCGTTCTTCACGAGCCCCGTGCACGGATTGTTGCGAGGATCTTCACGTTCTGGGCCAAAAAGATCGCATAATGTATCATCGGGACGAAATCGGCAGCAGGCCCCGGTCAAACATCGTCGTTTGCATTTCTCCCCAATGATAATTGCGACCGGTTAACCGGTGTGCGGCGGGCAGCCGACGTCATTCAGGGGATTGGCCATAACTGTCGGGTGACTCTAGGCTGCAGGGCAATATCAGGCCCTAAATACGGGATCCGTTTAATAGGCGAAGATAGGCCTCTGGCGGGCAGGGACAACTGACCGTTGAGCAGAAAGGTTTCCGATTGGGCGCCCCCGTGTTGCGGGCTGTAAGGCGCCCAGCTCGAAGCCGAAGATGGCTTTTCAGCACTCGTGAGTTGACTCTAAAAAAGGCTTGTTGACTCTAATATGTATCTGCTTTAAACAAATACAAATAGCGCGACGGGAGGTCGCGCTGACACGTGCGGTAGGGATGCCGCACGCAAATCTCGTTCAGAGGGAGGAGCCTAATGTCGAAGTTTTCGAGAATCCTTGCTGCTAGCGTTGCCACGTTGGCACTCATCACTGGCGCGTCCTCGGCCGTTGCCCGGGATGCAGTAGGTGTCAGTTGGCGCTATTTTCAGGACGAACGCTGGAAGATCGACGAAGCCGCGATGAAGTCGGTCTTCGACGCGGCGGAGGTAGAATACGTCGGGATCGACGCGCAGGGTGACCCGCAGAAGCAGGCTGCCGACATAGAAAGTCTCATCGCCCGCGGCGTGAAGGTGCTGATTATCGTCGCTCAGGACGCGAAGGCGATTATCCCCGTCATCGAGTCGGCGAAACGCGAAAACATCACCGTCATAGCGTACGACGCCCCAATCGACACGGGCGACGTGCTCTACACCAGCTTCGATAACGTCGCCGTCGGCCGGGTGATGGGCGAAGCGCTCCTCAAGGCCGTGCCAAAGGGAAACTGGGTCGCCATGGATGGTGATCCGGCGCAGACGATCATGCAGGTCTTCAAGAGTGGCCAGATGCAGGCCGTCCAAGGTGCGGTCGACAAGGGTGACGTCAAGTTCGTCGCACAGCAGAACGTGGAGCAGTGGAAGCCCGACGTCGCGCAGGCTCTCATGGAACAGGTGCTGACTGCCAACGACAACAAGGTCGACGCCGTCCTCGCCATGAACGACAGCATCGCCAACGGCGTCGCCGCAGCGCTGGCAAGTCAAAATCTTCTCGGAAAGGTCGCCATCTCCGGACAGGACGGCGACAAGAACGTGCTGAACCGGATCGCCAAGGGGCAGCAAACCATGACCGTGTGGAAAGACGCCAATGCGCTGGGAACCGTGGCAGCGAAGGCGGCTGTCGAGATCATCAAGGGCGCCAAGATCGACACGGTCACCGGCGTGTCGCCGGGCACTACCGACTCCGGAGCATCGCAACCCGCCATTATCCTCGATCCGATCGCCATCACGCGAGACAACCTCGACCTCGTCGTGCAGTCCGGCTGGATTTCGAAGGATGCGCTGTGCAACGGCGTGGCCGAAAATCCGCCGAAGGCGTGCGAATAGGCCGCGACATCCAGGAGTTTTGCAATGACAACGGTGTCCCAGCCCGTGTCCAGTTCAAGTAAGGTCCTCCCCCGCTTGCTACGTGCGATCGGGGGAGGGCACGCCGACACACGCCTGATGGCGATGGTCGGCGTGCTCGCCTTGATCTGGCTTTGTGCCAACATTCTCACCGGCGGAGTTTTTCTGTCGCCGCGCAACCTGTTCAATCTGTCGCTTCAGGTGTCGGTCGTCGCCATCATGGCGTCCGGCATGATCCTGGTGATCGTGACCCGCCATATCGATCTGTCGGTCGGTTCTCAAGTTGGCTTTCTTGGCGTTCTCGGTGGCCTCGTTCAAAGCGTATGGCTCCCCGATAGCGTCCATGCATGGTGGATCGCCAGCCTGGTGATACTGGGCGGAGGCGTGTTCATCGGCCTTATTCAGGGCGCCCTGGTGGCCTACGCGCGGATACCCTCCTTTGTCGTAACGCTCGGAGGGCTGCTCTTTCTGCGGAACGCGGCCTATGAACTGAACGACGGGACGACCATCGCGCCCCTGAGTGAGATTTTTCAAATTCTGGGGGGCGGTCAGAATGGCGTCCTCGGCGGTCCGTTGAGTTGGCTCTTTGCCTTCGTGGTCGCAGGAATAGTCGTGGGAAGCCTGGTGCGCAAACACCGGCGCAAGAGACGGCTCGGAATCCAGAAGCCTCTTCAGGCATCTGATTACTTCTCCGCTGCAGCCTGGTGTGCCTGCGCATTCGGTTTCGTCGCGATCGTGAACAGCTACAACAAGCCAGGCACGGATGAACCGATGGGGATGGCGTTCCCCGTCCTGATCCTCATCGCAGTGACGGCGGCGATGACGCTTGTCGCCAAACGACACAGGTTCGGACGACACGTGTTTGCCGTCGGTGGTGACCCACAAAGTGCGCGTCTAACCGGCATCAACACCCAGCGCGTGGTCCTCAAGGTATTCGCTCTGATGGGGCTGCTTTCGGGCCTTGCATCCATAGTTCTGACCGCGCGGCTCAATGCGGCGGCGAGCGGCGCAGGCACGATGATGGAACTTTACGTGATCGCCGCGGCCGTCATCGGCGGAACTTCGCTTGCCGGCGGCGCCGGGACGATCCTTGGGGGATGCGTCGGCGCTCTCATCATGCAGAGTCTGCAAAGCGCCATGGTCCTCCTTGGCATTCCAAGCCCCACCCAAAGCATGGTCCTTGCAGGCGTCCTCGTCGTCGCTGTCTGGATCGATACGATGTGGCGCGAAAGGAGGCCATCATGACGACCCCTTTGCTTGAGGCCCGTAACGTCAACAAGGCATTTGGAGGCGTTCACGCCGTCGAGAATGTTAGCGTTTCACTCATGCCGGGCGAGGTCGTGGCCTTGCTTGGTCACAACGGCGCGGGAAAGTCCACCTTCATCAAGATGCTCTCGGGCGTCTTCCCGGCGGACAGCGGACAAATCCTGATCGACGGAAAGTCGGTCGACATCCGCTCACCGCATGACGCTCAGGAACTGGGGATCGAGACGATTCATCAGACGCTTGCGCTCGCCGACAACCTTGACGCCGTCTCCAACCTCTTCCTTGGGCGCGAGCAGACCGATCGCTTCGGCTTTCTCGACACGGAAGCGATGGAACATGGCGCGCGGCAGACGATCGAGCGCATGCGCTTGAGAATCCCATCGCTCAACGCTTCCGTCCGCTCGATGTCGGGCGGACAGCGACAGGCGGTTGCGATCGCGCGAGCCTTGCATTTCAATGCCCGCATTCTGATCATGGATGAACCTACCGCGGCATTGGGGCCCGAGGAGACGAAGAATGTCGGCCTGCTCATTCAAGAGCTGAAGCGGCAGGGACTCGGGATTTTCCTGATAAGCCACGACATGCATGATGTTTTCCAGCTCTCCGATCGGATTACGGTCATGAAGTCCGGGCGGCTCGTCGGCTCCTACCCAACGAAGGAACTGACGCAGGACGATGCCCTCGAAATGATCATCCTCGGCCGCAAGCCAGCCAGGTTCGCAGCCGCTACCGCATAATCAGCGACAATTGAAGCGAGTGGAATTCCGAAATGACAGTCAAAGCTCCAAATTTCAGTCTCGATGGCAAGGTCGCGCTCGTTACTGGCGCCGCGCGTGGCATCGGACGAGCCTGTGCGCTCGCGTGTGCAGCCGCCGGGGCCGACGTGATCATTGGCGTGCGTAACGTCGAGGCGGTCGCGGATCTCGTGGCGGAACTGGAAAGCACGGGCCGCCGCGTCCTCGCGGTCCCGATGGATATCTCCGACAACCGCCAGATCGCACAAGCGGTCGACACCGCGTTGGCGACCTTCGGGACGATCGATATCCTCGTGAATAATGTTGGCGTGGCGCCTGGCAATCTGGCGGAGCTTGTTGAAGAGAAGGATATCGACCAGATCCTGAACGTCAACATCAAGGGCACCTTCCTCGTTACCCAGGCCGTCGCACGCCATATGATCGAAAAGAAAAGCGGACGGATCGTGAACATAAGTTCGCAAGCGGGTACAGTGACGCTGCGCGGTGAGGCGATCTATTGCATGAGCAAGGCCGCTATCAATCACCTCAGCCGTTGCCTCGCGGCCGAATGGGCCCAGTACAGGATCACCGTCAATACGGTCGCGCCGACCTTTATTTGGACGGACTCGACGCGGCCAGTGCTTGCAGATCCGGATTTTTACAGTCGGACGGTGGGCCATATTCCACTTGGCCGCATCGGTGATACCGACGACGTTGTTGGGGCAGTGATCTATCTTGCCTCGCCAGCGGCCTCGATGGTGACCGGTGCAAATCTGCTTGTCGACGGTGGATGGTCAGTGGCTTGAGTCCGTCACATGGAGGGTAACCTTTGCTTGCGTTCGGGCATCTGATAGTTCGTCAAGATATGTCGTCGCCAGCGATTCGAATGCGCTGCCGACATCCTACGATAGCTCCTGACTGACATATGGTGTCCCTGGGAGGAATGTTGACGACGAACAGTGTGCTACGACACATGAATGCGGTCCGTTGCCTGCGCGTGTTGCGCAGGGACGTGTCACTATCGCGCGCGGACATTGCACGTGAGTTGAACGTGACGCGCGCTACAGTAGGCAATTCGATCAAGCAACTCCTCGCCGAAAAGCTCGTCATCGATCTCAACGAGAGCGCAGAGGTAAGCGGTGCGGGGCGCCCGGGCGCTCTCGTATCCCTCAATCCGACGGGCGCATATTTCATCGGGCTGGACATATCCTCGGCTGAGATCAACGCGGTTCTCGTCGACTTCTCGATGCGTGTCGTGGCCAAAAGGATTGTGTCCATCGCGGATCGCTACCAAGATCCCCGCCAGGTGATCGAGCTTCTTGCCACGTTGCCGAAAGAACTCATCGAAGTTTCCAAGGTGCGGTCCTCGCGAGTAAGGGGAGTTTGCATCTCCGTGCCCGGCATCGTCCGGGAGGGAAAAATCATCTCGGCGCCATGGCTTAATTGGCGGGACGTCGATGTTGTCACGGCAATGGCCGAAGCCATGCAGCCCTTGCAGAAGATCCACATCTGCAATGACGCTGTCGCGCTCGCGAGCGCGGTGGCCACGGATGCCGGGGAGGGCGATTTGAGCGATGCGCTCCTATTGCTGCTTGCCCAGGGGATTGGCAGTGCGCACTTACGACAGGGCCGTGTCATTGAAGGTGCGCACGGGCTTGGTGGGGAGGTGGGGCACATGGTGATGGGCGCGCGGCCACAGATGGCGGCAACTCACACCTTCGAAATCCTCGCCGGCTACCAGAAGTTCTTGCCTTTTATCGACCATGGAACTCCGATTCCGGAAGGGTTGGCGCGTCTGGCGACGCTTGGGAGCTCGCCGGAGTTCGACAAGGCCTTGGACGAATGGGCGTCGGCCCTTGCAACTGGCTTTCTCAACCTCATCCACATTCTTGATCCCAAGACGATCGTCCTAGGCGGTCCACTTGCGGTGCTCTATCCCAGGGTCGCGTCGAGAGTGGAGGCATTGGTGGCCGAAAATCTCGTTCATGGCTTCGAAGTACCTCCGATTTCCGTTGCGAAGTTCGGTGGTGACGGTGCGGCCATCGGGGCGGCCGCGCTTTTGCGCGAAAGCCTTTTCGACCTTCCCGAACTTCCTGCAATTTAGATGACCGACGTACAAAGTTGTTTGACAGCATATTTGTATTTGTATAAAGCAAAAGCAAATAAACCCTGAGGAGGAAGAACCAATGCTGAAGCACATCGATCCCATTCTGTCGCCCGAACTGCTCTGCGCCCTGAGGGCAATGGGACATCGCCATGACATCGCGATCGTCGACGCCAACTTTCCATGCGACGGGGGAGACGACCGCCTCATCCGCCTCGATGGCGTCGATGGCCCACGCGTCCTCGAAGCCATCATGGGAGTGTTTCCTCTCGAAGAGCAGGAGCAGCATGTGGCCTGGCGCATGATCGCGGAAAACGACCCGGCAAAAATCCTACCGGTGTTCAAGGACTACGCTGCCGTTCTCGAAAAGAGCGAAGGAAAGACGATCGAGTTGACCGCGGTCGAGCCGGATAACTTCAAGGATCGCGTGCGGGCGGCCCACACGGTCGTCGTCACCGGGGAGCGACGCTTCTATGGCGGGGTCATTCTGCGCAAGGGAGTCATCGCTCCCGAGTGAGGAGCAATGGCCTGAAGAAAACCTGATCCGAACGTTGATACATGTCCGACCATTTTTTCGACGATACCTTCGAAGCCTTCCTGTTCGACATGGATGGCACCATCCTCAATTCGATTGCCGCCGCGGAGCGTGTGTGGGGGGCCTGGTTCGGAAAGTTCGGACTTGATCCTGACATCTATCTTCCAACCATTCATGGGAGGAGGGCGTCGGAAACGATTGCGTCTCTCGGGCTGCCTCACGTCGACGCAGAGGCCGAGGCGTCGGCCATCACGCGGGCCGAAATCGCCGAGGTCGAAGGGGTGGTACCCGTTCCGGGGGCGCCGCTCTTCCTCAACAGTCTGCCTCCGCGCAAGTGGGCCGTCGTGACATCGGCGCCATTGGTCCTGGCAAGAACAAGGCTGGAGGCGGCGGGATTGCCGGCGCCGACCATCCTGGTGACGGCTGAGGACGTCCAGAGGGGAAAGCCGGCGCCGGATTGTTTCATCCTCGCGGCCGAGCGGCTGGCCGTGAACCCTGCGCGCTGTCTGGCTTTCGAGGACGCGGAGGCCGGAATCGCCGCCGCAGTTTCAGCCGGTTGCACAGTCATGGTTGTGACTGAGACCCACAAGCACGACTTTGAGGGCGCCCACAAGCAAATTGCGAACTATCAGCACGTCCGGCCCGAAATCCTTCGCGGGGGCCTCGGCTTGACCCGCATCTAGCCGTTCTCAGCGCCCCGCCGGAGGGCGGTTACGTCGATAGATCAACTCTTCATCGACCGAAAGCATTCGTTTGTGCAGCATCGAGGCTCCTCCGATCGCGGGCCCTTCCGGGCCCAGCTTGGACAGGCGGATCTCCGGGATCGGGTGCTCGTCCAGCAGATTCTGGCGAACATTGGCCATGACCTGGTCCCGGCACAGGTCGTAGAGCATCGCGACGGGGCCACCGAGCACAATTCGTGCCGGGTTGAAGATGCTTGTCAGGGTGGCGACACCCCTGCCAAGGTAAAAGGACCAATCAGTCAGCGTCGACAGAGCTGCACGCTCTTGTCGCCGGGCAGCGCTGGCGAACTCATCGATGTTGCCGGCCGATCCTCCATGAAAGCGATAGCGGGCGAGCACCGCCTCACGGCCTATGAAGCTCTCGAAGGATCCGGAAATGGTCGCGAGCTCAACGAAGCCTTCATCTCCAAGGATGATATGACCAAGCTCTCCGGCATAACCGTCCTGCCCATGCAACAATTGTCCGGAGTTGACGATCGCGCCGCCGACGCCGGCGTCGAGAAAGATGTAAATTTCGGTATCGGTGCTCTCGTCCTTCGAGCGGTACATCTCCGCCATTGCGAAGGCATTGGCATCGTTTTCCGCGGCAAGCGGCAGATCTTCGGGAAGCACTTTCTCGAGTTTGTCCAGGATCGGTTCCTGGCGCCACCCAAGGATCGGAGCGCGTAGGATCGTTCCGGTCCGATCAATGACGCCGGGCGCCGTCAGGCACAGCCCTCGGACCGTATGTGTCTGCGAAAGGCTCTTGGTGAGCGATTTTACGGTCTTCACCAATTGCTGAATGATGCGTTCGGGGTCGGCGTCAGCCAGATCGAAGTTCGATTGCGACTGAGCGACGACCCGCGCCTCCATGTCGAGCGCGACGACCGTAAGACGACCGACGCCTATGTCTGCGCCAATGAAAACTCCGTAGTTGGAGTTGAGACGAACGAACGTGCCGGGGCGTCCGGTGCCCGCGCTCTTGTCGTCTTCCGAATTGTCTTCGACAAGCAATCCTTCTTCGGTGAGGCTCGCCACAATGCTGCTGGCGGTCGACCGCGTAAGTCCAAGTTCACGGGCGATGTTGGCGCGGCTGACCTTGCCTTGCCGAAAGACGACATCGAGCACCCTGACTTCGTTGATGTGCCTGACGGCGCTGGGCATGGACATGAAGTGCTCCGACTAGGTTGGGCCCGCAAGGCCGGTAGCGAATCCGCGCGGGATCCCCTTTCGAGCGAAAGCATATAGTCGTTTCAGGCGCGGCTGTCGCCGATTATGCGGTTTCTAAAATTGTGACCGCCTCGCCGCCGCGGCGTCTTTCTGTTCACTTTTTTGTTCGCCGCCTATCGAAGCAAGTTGACACGCTCGCGTCAATATGTTTGTTTTCAATCCAAACAAACGGAAGAGGAGAAGCCGTCTGTTTGCAGAGGCGGCATGGGGCCGCCCAGGGGAGGAACTAAATGAAATCGACCTTCGCATCACTGGCCATCGCCGCGGCGCTCAGCGCTTCGGTGTCCGGCTTCGCCCTCGCGCAGGACAGCGTCGAGGTGTTGCACTGGTGGACCTCGGGCGGCGAAGCCGCCGCCGTCGGCGTCTTGAAGGATGACCTTCAGAAGCAAGGTGTCGGCTGGCAGGACATGCCAGTCGCGGGTGGCGGCGGCGAGGCGGCCAACACGGCCCTGAAGGCGCGGGTGACTTCCGGCAATCCACCGACCGCGGCGCAGTTGCTCGGCATGGCGGTCAACGAATGGTCGGAGGAGGGGCTCCTCGGCGATCTGACTTCTGTCGCCGATCAAGAAGGGTGGGGCACGGTCGTCCCTGACGCGATCAAGAACTTCGCCGTGCACGATGGCAAGTGGCAGGCCGTGCCGGTGAACATCCATCGCCCGAACTGGCTCTGGATCAACGCGAAGGTCTTCAAGGACAACGGCCTGGAGCCACCCAAGACTTGGGACGAATTCAACGCGGTCGCGGACAAGCTCAAGGAAAAGGGCATCGTTCCCCTCGCCCACGGAGGGCAGCCGTGGCAGGACACGACGGTCTTCGACGACGTCGTTCTCGGGATCGGTGGTCCGGAGTTCTACAAGAAGGCCATCCTGGAATTGGACGATGCCGCACTGAAGTCCGACACGATGGTCAAGGTCTTTGACCAGATGCGCAAGATCCGCGGGTATGTCGATCCTAACTTCTCCGGAAGGGATTGGAACCTTGCCACCGCGATGGTGCTCAAGGGCGAGGCTGCCATGCAGCTCATGGGCGATTGGGCGAAGGGCGAGATCGTCAAAGCCAACCTCACGCCGGGCGTGGATATCCTCTGCGTCACAGCGCCCGGCACAGAAGGTTCGTTCCTGTTCAACACCGACTTTTTTGCCATGTTCCCGGTGGGAGACAGCAAGCTGGCGGCCCAGCATAAGCTCGCGGCGAGTGTCATGTCGCCGAGCTTCCAGGAAGCGTTCAATCTGGTGAAGGGCTCGATCCCGGCTCGAACGGACGTTTCCGGCGATAAGTTCGACGCCTGCGCGAAGAAATCCATGGGCGATCTCAAGAGCGCCGTGTCATCCGGTAGACTTCTGGGTTCGCTCGCACATGGCCATGCCGAGCCGGCAGGCATCCAGCGCGCCATGTTTGACGTCGTCACGCAGCACTTCAACTCCGACATGTCGTCCAAGGATGCTGCCGCGGCGCTTGTGACTGCGATCAACGCCGCCAGATAGAGATCCTCCCAGGGGTTGGCCGCACCACAGCCGCGACCAACTCTTGCGCGGCACCAGTCGCCCAGGCGGCTGGTGCCGCTGAAATCGGGCAGAAAGCAATGACTCTTTCCAAACGTATACAGGCCGCGCTGCCGGCGTTCGTCCTATCGCCATCGTTGGCGGCGATCGCGATCTGCGTTTACGGCTTCATCGCGTATACCGCGCTTCTTTCCTTCACTGGATCGAAGATGTTCGCCAAGTTCGATTTTGTCGGCTTGCGGCAATACGAACGGCTGTTCGACAATCCACGTTGGATCACCGCGGTTGAAAACATGGCGATCTTCGGCGGCCTCTATGTCGTGGTTGCAACCTGTCTCGGCCTCTACATCGCCGTCCTAATTGACCAGAAAATTCGGTTGGAAGGCGTGTTCCGCGCGATCTTCCTCTATCCGATGGCGCTGTCTTTTGTGGTCACCGGGGTGATCTGGCAATGGCTTCTCAATCCGGGTCTGGGTCTGGAGCACATGGTGCGCAGCCTCGGCTGGCAGTCATTCACCTTCCAATGGCTGGTGGAACCGGACTGGGCTATCTACACGATTGTCATCGCGGGCGTATGGCAGGTCACCGGCTTCGTCATGGCGCTGTTCCTGGCAGGTCTTCGCGGGGTCGATACGGAGATCCTGCGCGCAGCGCGCGTCGACGGCGCCCCTGTTCATAAGGTATACACGCGCATTGTCATTCCGGCTCTTAGGCCCGTTTTCCTGACCGCGTTCGTTATCGAAGCCCATCTTGCCATCAAGAGCTATGACCTCGTCGTGGCTCTTACCAAGGGCGGGCCAGGTGTGTCGACGGAACTGCCCTCGACATTCATGTACTCGATGACCTTCACCCGCAACGAACTTGGCGTGGGCGCGGCCAGTGCGACCGTCATGCTGACGAGCCTTGCCGCCATCATTGTCCCCTATCTCTATTCGGAGCTGCGCGATGACCGCCGTGCCTGACAGCAACTTTGCGATGGCCCTCATGCGCCCACGATCGCTGAACCCCACTAAGATGTTGGGCCGCATCTTCGTCTATGGCTGCTTGGTCGTGCTCGCCGCTTTGTTTCTCGCGCCGCTGGCCTCGATGGTCATGACTTCGCTGAAGAGCATGGACGAAATCCGCAGCGGAACCCTTCTTTCCGTACCGCAGGCCCCTACGATCGAAGCATGGGCGTCCGTATGGAGTTCGGCATGTATCAGTATCGCCTGCGGCGGTCTTAAGGGCTACTTCGGCAACTCGTTCCTGATTGCCGTCCCGGCGACGCTGATATCGGTCGGTCTCGGCGCGCTGAATGGCTACGTATTTTCCACCCGGCGGTTCCAAGGAGACAACATACTCTTCGGACTGATCCTGTTCGGCTGCTTCATTCCGTTTCAGATCGTGCTGATCCCGATGGCCGGGTTGCTCGGCATGCTCGGTCTCGCGGGCACCATTCCGGGACTTGTGCTGGTGCACGTCGTGTATGGCGTTTGCTTCACCACCATGTTCTTCCGCAACTATTTCGTGACGGTGCCAGCCGAAATCTTCAAGGCGGCTCGGGTCGACGGCGCGGGCTTTTGGGCGATCTTCTTCCGCATCCTGCTGCCTATATCGTGGCCAATCGTCATGGTGTCGATCATCTGGCAGTTTACTGGCGTTTGGAACGACTTCCTCTTTGGCGTCTCCTTTGCCGCCGGCTCCAATCAGCCGGTGACCGTCGCCGTCAACAATCTCGTCAATACCTCGACCGGGACCAAGGCTTACAACGAGGACATGGCGGCCGCGATGATCGCGGCCCTGCCAACCATCGTCATCTATGTGGCTGCCGGCCGCTACTTCCTTCGCGGCCTGATGGCCGGCGCAGTCAAAGGATAACGCTCATGGCCAATCTCGGCATCAGCCACGTCACCAAAAGCTTCGGAAGCCTAGCCGTTCTGAAGGACATAAAGATCTCGATCGAAGATGGGGAGTTCCTGGTCCTTGTCGGACCCTCGGGATGTGGAAAGTCCACCCTGCTCTCGATCATCGCCGGGCTGGAGGAACACACGTCCGGGACTATCACGATCGACGGCAGGCCCGTGGACGGTCTGGAGCCAAAGGAACGCGACATTGCCATGGTGTTCCAATCTTACGCGCTCTATCCGGCAATGACCGTGGAACAGAACATCGGCTTCTCGCTAGAAATGAGCAAAATGCCGAAAGCCGAGCGCGTCGAGCGGGTAGGCAAGGTTGCGGACCTTCTCCAGATAAGCCATTTGCTTAAGCGCCGCCCCGGCCAACTTTCCGGTGGCCAGCGTCAGCGCGTCGCTATGGGACGAGCGTTGGTACGCGAGCCGAAAATCTTTCTCTTCGACGAGCCGCTCTCCAACCTCGACGCCAAGCTCCGCGTCGAGATGCGGACCGAAATCAAGAGGCTCCATCAACGGCTCGGAGCCACCATTGTCTACGTCACGCACGACCAGATCGAGGCGATGACGATGGCGACGCGCATCGCAGTAATGAAGGACGGCGTCCTCCAGCAATTCGGTACGCCCGAAAACATCTACGACCGGCCCGCCAATGTCTTCGTCGCCACGTTCATGGGATCGCCGCCGATGAACCTTCTACCTGCAACCGTGGTGGATGGCGCGTCGGGACCGCGCCTGAGCCTGAAGGGAACGGACGTTACCCTGCCGTTGCCTTCTTCAGTGACGGCGCGATTGGCGCCTGGCAGCGACGTGCTTCTCGGCTTGCGGCCCGAATGGCTTTCGCTCGCGATGGAGGGAGCGTCTGCCAACCCGACGCTTACGCTTCATGTCGACGTCATTGAGCCGACTGGCCCGGACGTGTTCGTGGCCCTTCGCGCAGGTGAGCGCGAGATCATGGCGCGTCTGCCGACGGGCACGCCGATTTGCCCCGGTGAAAAGCGGGCGTTTGCGCTTGATCTTTCGAAAGCAGTTGTCTTCGACGCCGCGACCGGCGTCGCCCACTAAAACCTCAGTTTCAGGGACCTACCAATGCCAGCAAAACAGGAAAGACGTCTTCGCGTGGGAGTACTGGGAGCCGGGCAGATTGCCCAGGCGGCGCACTTCGAGGCATGTACAAAAGCTGCTAACGCCGACCTATACGCGATCTGCGACGTTGCGGACGATCTGCGCGAGCGGATGGTCATCACCCATGGGGCTCAGAAATCCTACAATGACTATGACCGGATGCTCGCCGATCCGGAACTCGACGCCGTCATCATCGCAACCGCAGACGCGTTCCATGTTCCGGCCTCCATTCGTGCGTTGGAAGCGGGCAAACATGTGCTGTGCGAGAAGCCCGTCGGCGTGACCGTGGAGGAGTGCCTTGATCTGAAGTCGGCCGTCGAAAGGTCGGGCAAGGTGTTCCAGGTGGGGCATATGAAGCGCTTCGACGCAGGGCTCCAGGCGGCCAAGTCGTTCATCCGTGACGAGATGGGCGACATGATCGCGCTGAAGGCGTGGTATTGCGATAACACCCACCGCTATCCGATGACAGATGCCGTTCAGCCGCTGATTGTGACCAGTGCGAATGCCAAGCGTCCGTCCACCAACCCCAAGGCGGATCTTCGTCGATACTACATGCTGGCCCACGGCTGCCATCTGATTGATACGGCCCGATACTTCGCCGGCGACATCGTTGCCGTAAATGCGCGCCTCTCGGAGCGATCGGGTATCTGGTGCTGGTTCGTAGACGTCGAATTCGCCTCCGACACGCTCGGCCATCTCGATCTGACCGTGCAAGTGCGTATGGACTGGCATGAAGGTTTCCAGATCTACGGCAAGAACGGCAGCATCCTCGGTAAGACGTACAATCCCTGGTACTACAAATCGAGTGAAGTCGACATCTTCCGCGAGGCGGACGGCGCCACCCACCGCGTGCTGGGCGCGGACGGCCACTTCTATCGTCGTCAGGTGGAGGGCTTTGCGCGCAGCATTCTGGACGGCACGGTTCTCGAAGGGGCGAACATCGACGACGGTGTCGCCTCCGTTCAGGCGATGGTCGCGATCGCGCGGTCGGCCGAGACCGGGAAGCGCGTCGCGCTGGCGGACGTTTCAGGTGGTGTGTGATGAAGCTTGGAATTTTCGCAAAGACGTTCGACGGCACTGATCCCCGCGCAGTGCTCCAGTCTGTCGCCGCCGCAGGCTTTGCGGGGGCGCAGTACAACATGGCCTGCTCCGGCCTTCCTTCAATGCCAGACGAGATTTCAGACGGTCAGGCCCAGGCGGTGGCCGAGGCGGCCAAGGCCTGCGGTGTGGAAATCGTGGCGGTGTCCGGCACCTACAACATGATCCACCCGGACCAAACTTTGCGTGTGGCGGGCCATGAGAGGCTCGAGGTGCTTGCGCGCCGTTGCGCGGGGATGCAGACGCGTCTGATCACGCTTTGCACCGGCACGCGTGATCCGCTCGATCAGTGGAAGGAGCATCCCGACAATGGCAGGCCCGAGGCATGGCGCGACCTGCTGGGGGCCATGGAAGCGGCTGTTAGTATCGCAGAACGGTACGACGTCGATCTCGGGATCGAACCGGAACTGGCCAACGTCGTGAATTCTGCCGAGAAGGCGCGCTTGCTGATCGACGAGATGAAAAGCTCGCGTATCAAGGTCGTGCTCGATCCCGCCAATCTTTTCGAAGTGGCAAGCCTGGATCAACAACGTAGGGTCGTCTCGCAGGCAGTCGACCGTTTGGCGGATCGCATCGTCATGGCACATGCCAAAGACCGCAATCCAGACGGCACTTTCGCCACCGCAGGCAAAGGCGTCCTCGACTACGCTCACTACCTGGGATGCCTGAAGGCCATCGGCTTCAACGGCAGCCTCGTCACCCACGGTCTGTCGGCCAGCGAAGCTTCAGGAGTCGCATCATTCTTGACGCAACTCCTTCAGGACGGAGCAGGCTGATGACCAAGGCCATCCCTCCGTTCAAGACCGCCGATGGAACCGTGTTGAATGTCGATACGGCTGGCGAAGGCCAGGCAATCATATTCCAACATGGTCTATGCGGCGACGCAGGCCAAACGGATGAAGCATTCCCGGCGAAGCCTGGCTTGCGCCGCATCACGGTCGAGGCCCGTGGGCACGGCCGCTCGCAGGCGGGGCCCCTCGACAGCCTGTCGATCGCCACGTTCACCGACGACGTTGCTGATTACATCGAGCAGAACTTCCCTGATCCGGTGGTGGTCGGCGGTATTTCGATGGGAGCGGCGATCTCGCTGCGCCTTGCCGTCAAGCGCCCGGATCTCGTCAAGGGGCTGGTCATCGCCCGACCGGCCTGGGTGATCGAAGCGGCGCCAGCGAACATGGCGCCCAACGCCAAGGTTGGTCGGCTATTGAAAACGATGCCGCAGCAAGAGGCGAGGGCGGCCTTTCTGGCCAGCGCCCACGGACGCAGCCTCGCCGACGAGGCGCCGGACAATCTGGCGTCGCTCGAGGGGTTCTTTACGCGTGTTCCCATTGAAGTGACCGCGGCGCTTCTGTCTGCGATCGCGGCCGATGGACCGGGTGTGACGGAAGATGAGGTCCGCAGTCTCGATGTGCCGGCGCTGGTAATCGGCCACAAGAGGGACCTTATCCATCCGCTCACGCATGCGTCTGCACTCACCCAAATGATACCTGGAGCGCGCCTCGTAGAAATCACACCGAAAGCCGAGAGCCGAGAGCGATACGTCGCCGATTTTCGCCTCGCACTGGGCGGTTTCCTAGAGAGCTTGAGAGATGACTGGACCTGAAAAGAATTGGATCGCCAACCTTCCCAAGAACCGGCTGATTGCCGAATTTTCAGTGTGGTCGGCCGACCTCGTGCGTCTGGGCGACGACATTGCCCGCGTCGAGCCTTTCGCCGACATTTTGCACATCGACGTCGCCGACGGCCATTTCGCGCCTGCTATGTTGTTCTTTCCCGACCTCGTCGCAGGCATGCGCAGAGTTTCGTCACGTCCGATCCATGTTCATCTGATGGTCGCGGACAGTATTCTTCTGCCTCAGGTTGAGCAGTTCGTCGATGCGGGCAGCGATCTCATCAGCATCCATGTCGAAAACGAAGCCGTGGCGGACGCCGCGCTCGACCTGCTGGATCGGCGGAACGTGGCCGCAGGTATGGTGCTTAAGGTGGATACGCCCGTTGAGCGTGTGGCCAAATTCGCATCCCGACTAAGTTTCATCACGCTCCTCGGGACCGCGATTGGCGTCAAGGGCCAAGGATTGGACGAGAGGGCGGGTCCCCGCCTGCAACAAGCCAGCAAGATCATAGCCGATTGCGGTGCAACGCATCGCATCGTCCTAGCTGCCGATGGCGGCATTCGCGAACACACGGTGCCCCTGCTTCGCCAGGCCGGCGCGGAGACGGTCGTACTTGGGTCGCTGGCTTTCAACGCTCCGTCGCTTGAAGGGCGAATGGGGTGGCTACACGCACTCTAACCCACGGTTCGGAAATGCATCAGGTTGCCATTGGGATAGATTTGGGAGGGACTCAGGTCCGCGCGGCTCTCGTCGATGAGCGGGGCAATATTGTCGCGCGCATAGAGGAACAGACGGAGGCCCACGCCGGTCCTGAACGGGTCCTTTCGCAAATCAGTGGATTGGTCGAGAGCCTGCTGGCAACAACGAAGCCGTCGCTAGTCGTAGGTATCGGCGTCTCCACGCCCGGCCCGATCGATACGGTGAGTGGGGTTGCCAGGGATATCCCGACGCTTTCCGGATTTGCGGACTTCCCACTGAAGGCCGAACTTCAGCGCCAGTTCGCATTTCCGGTTTGCCTGGAGAATGATGGGATCGCCGCCGCAATCGGCGAATGGCAGTTTGGGGCCGGGCGCGGCTTAGCCAACCTGGTTTATGTCACCGTCAGCACGGGCATTGGCGGCGGGATTATTGCAGATGGACGAGTGCTTCGCGGCAGGAAGGGCATGGCCGCCCACGTGGGGCACATGTCGGTCATGCCAAATGGGGAGATTTGCCCCTGCGGCAACAAAGGGTGCTTTGAGGCATACGGCTCCGGAACGGCGTTCACCAAGCGGGCTCGCGCTCGTGCGGCAGATAGTCACGAGACTAGACTCGGCAAAAATGGAACCACGATCGATAGCCGGGACGTCTTTACGGCTGGAAGAGGCGGGGACTTCCTCGCCAACCTGCTAATTGACGAGGAGGCCGAAATCTTGGGACGCGGTTTCGTGAGTCTGATCCACATTTTTAGTCCCGACGTTGTGATCATGGGAGGAGGTCTTTCCCAGGAGTTCGACCGCCTAAAACCGGGGATTCAGGGATACATTGCCCGCTGGGCGATGCCGGCCTTCAAGGACGTAACCGTCGTTAGGGCTGCGCTTGGACAAAATTCCGGGCTGGTCGGGGCCGCAGCCCTGGCATTCCTTGCGGACCGCCCGAGCGAAGAAACCTTGGCGCTTGTCGCGCATCGATGAATTCCAGAGGAGCTACAGCTTTGTTGACGATCAGAAGGTTAAGTCTGCCCGACGCCCGCATACTCATCGAGGGCGCCCGTGAACGTGCTCGCGAAATTGCGGTGCCAATGTGCATCGCGGTGACGGATGAGTCGGGGCAGCTCATCGCGTTCGAACGTATGGACGGCGGGAAGGTGACCAGCACGATCATCGCGCAGGACAAGGCATTCACTGCCGCAGGCGCCAAGCGCACGACCGAAAGTTACTGGGAGGTAAGTCAGCCCGGTAAACCGGCTTTCGGCATCAATTCCGCAATCGGTGGACGGCTCATGGTGGTGGCCGGTGGGATTCCCGTCGTGGTGGACGGCGACGTGGTCGGCGCCATCGGCGTCAGTTCCGGGACGCCCGCCCAGGACAGCGACTGCGCACAGTCCGGGATCGACCATTTTCTTGCCAGCCTGCGCGGGCCCGAAGCGAGCTGAGCTCCAGGGGCCATGGCGGCCAGGTCGAACCTCAACAGTTGGGAGTAACGGAAGCGATATGGACTCAGAGATAGTTTTCTTGGAACCGCGCCCTGCTGTTCTCGCCCGCCGCCGCGAGATTGTCGCGGACCTTGCCTCGTTCCTACCGGAGGACGCCCTCATCACTGACGAACGCGGCCTCAAGCCCTTCGAAACTGATGCCTTTGTCTCGTACCGGCGGATGCCCCTGGCTGTCGCACTTCCGGAAACAACCGAGCAGGTGGCTGAAGTTCTCAGATACTGCAGCGCGAATGGCATTCCGGTGGTGCCGCGCGGGGCGGGCACTTCGCTCTGCGGTGGCGCGATTCCGCAAGAGGACGCGGTTGTCATCGGACTTTCGAAGATGGTACGCGTTCTAGATGTGGATCTGGTCAACAGGACGGCCACCGTCCAGGCGGGCGTTACAAACCTCTGCATTTCCGAAGCAGTATCTGGCGAGGGTTTCTTCTATGCGCCGGACCCGAGCTCTCAGCTTGCGTGCACCATTGGCGGCAACATCGGCATGAATTCGGGCGGTGCCCACTGCCTGAAATATGGCGTGACGACTAATAATCTGCTCGGGGTGAAAATGGTGCTGTTCGACGGGACGATAATCGACGTTGGTGGTAAAGCACTCGATCCCGCCGGCTACGATCTTCTTGGGATTATTTGCGGTTCGGAGGGTCAACTCGGAATCGTAACCGAGGCTACCGTGCGATTGATAGCCAAGGCCGAAGGCGCGCGTCCCGTGCTCTTCGGATTCAGTTCTTCTGAGGCTGCTGGCGCGTGCGTCGCAGATGTCATAGGCGCCGGCATCATTCCCGTCGCTATGGAATTCATGGACAGGCAGGCGATCGAGATCTGCGAAGCATTCGCGCAAGCCGGCTACCCGCTCGACGTCGAAGCGCTGCTCATCGTCGAGGTCGAAGGCTCCGCGACGGAGATGAGCGCGATCCTCGCGGCTATCGTCGATATAGCGCGCAGGCATGACGTCAAGGTCGTTCGAGAATGCCAGTCGGCGCGACAGGCGGCTCTGATCTGGAAAGGCCGCAAGTCTGCCTTTGGCGCGACCGGGCGGGTCGCCGACTACATCTGCATGGATGGCACCGTGCCCTTGAGCGAACTTTCGAACGTCCTGCGTCGAACTGGCGAGATTGTCGCGAGTTACGGCCTGCGTGTCGCCAATGTCTTCCATGCCGGCGACGGCAACATGCACCCACTGATCTTGTTCAACGCAAACGATCCGGTCGAGGCCGCGAAAGCGGAGGCCGCCGGAAACGATATCCTGAAGCTCTGCGTGGACGTGGGCGGGTGCCTAACCGGAGAGCACGGCGTGGGGATCGAAAAGCGGGATCTTATGCGGCATCAATACGGGGAATCCGATCTTGAACAGATGATGGCGGTGCGCGCCGCGTTCGATCCCGACTGGATCTTGAATCCGTCCAAGGTTTTTCCGCTCGATGGGCGAGGCGTCGCATGAAAACCTTCGCTCCGAGAACCGAGGAAGAGGCCTCGGCAGTCATCGCCGCCCATGCTGCGCGCCGCGAACCTTTGGTCATTTGCGGGAACGGCACCCGCAGCGGCTACGGCAATCCTGTCGCAGCCGAAGCACGGCTTCAATCATCCGAACTTGCCGGCATCGTCGCGTACACCCCGCATGAAATGGTCATGACGGCGCGCGCAGGTACTCCGGTAGCGCTGGTAGAAGAGGTGCTTGCGGCGAAGAACCAGATGCTGGCTTTCGAGCCGGCGGACCATCGGGCCCTGATGGGAACGATAGGTGAGCCGACGATCGGCGGGGTGTTCGCCGCCAACGTATCGGGGCCACGGCGGATCGTCGCCGGGGCGGCGAGAGATAGTCTCCTCGGCGCGCGTTTCGTCAATGGGAAGGGACAGATCGTCAGGGCAGGCGGAAGGGTGATGAAGAACGTCACTGGACTTGACGTGACGAAGCTGGTGGCAGGGTCGCACGGCACGCTGGGCCTGCTGACCGAGGTGACGTTCCGCGTTTTGCCCCGCCCCGTGACTGAGACGACCGTTCTCATTTGCGGTCTCGAGGGGCCAGCAGCAACATCGGCCATGGCCGAGGCAATGGCGCTGTCAGTGGAGGTGTCCGGGGCTGCGCATTTGCCGCTGGGGAGGGCGGGGGGCGGCTGTAATGGAGAAGCGAACCCCGTCGCCACGACTGCTCTTCGTCTTGAGGGGACGGCATCGTCGGTGGAGGAACGTGCCGTGAAACTGCTACGAGCGATGAGCGCATTCGGACCGGCCGAACGACTGGACCCCGACCGCAGCGTCACGCTTTGGCGAACGGTTCGCGACATATCGCCGTTCTGCGACGGGTCCACGAGGGCGCTCTGGCGGGTATCGGTGGCTCCTAATTCTGGTCATCGTCTGGTTGCCGCGCTGCGCGAGACGGTGAATGTCGACGCATTCTACGATTGGCAGGGGGGCCTGATTTGGTTGAGAACTGAAGGCGATCCCCATGCCGATGTTCTTCGCGGGCACCTCAAAGCGTTCGGCGGACACGCGACGTTGCTGCGAGCCAGTGCCGAGGCGCGCCGGGCGGTGCCTTCGTTCGAACCGAGTAGCGACGGCGTCTCCATGCTCTCGCGAAAGATCAAGGAGAGCTTTGATCCGGCCGGAATTCTGAATCCAGGAAAGATGGGATGACGTTGATCACGATGGTCCCGAAAGATCCCTATCGGAAGCACTAGCGCTGCCTTAGAGAACTATCATGGGCGGCTCCAAGCGCGGGCTTGATCGAGACGATTGAAAGAGAAGAACGCGTTCTTGCGTTCGCGGAGCCTTGCAGATGCAGACTAACTTTACTGCCTCCCAACTGGCGGATCCGGCCGCCGCCGAATCCGAGTCGATACTGCGGCGTTGCGTGCATTGCGGTTTCTGTACCGCAACATGTCCGACGTACCTCACACTTGGCAATGAGCTCGACAGCCCCCGCGGGCGGATCTATCTCATCAAGGACATGCTCGAGAACGGCAGGCCCGCCGACGAGTCGGTTGTCACCCATCTCGATCGCTGCCTCTCCTGCCTCTCCTGTGCGACGACCTGTCCATCCGGTGTCGACTACATGCACCTAATCGATCACGCGCGCGCCCACATCGAAAAAAGCTATCGTCGGCCGCTGATGGACAGGGTCATCCGTGGGATGCTGGTTTCAATCCTGCCGCATCCGAAGAGGTTCCGCATGGCACTGAAGTTGGCGCGAGTAGGCCGGCCCTTCCGAATGGTTGCTAAAAGTTTCCCGGCGTTGAAACCGATCGCAGCGATGCTTGAATTGGCCCCAAGGCGGGTCACACCACTATCACCATACTCGTTACCGCAAACTCATCAGGCGCAAGGAACCAAACGTGGTCGGGTGGCAATTCTGACGGGCTGCGCCCAGCCGGTTCTCGACCCTGGTATCAACGCTGCTGCGATCCGATTGCTTACGCGTTTTGGGATTGAAGTGGTAGTCCCCGACCGGGAAGGGTGTTGCGGGGCGCTGGTTCACCACATGGGACGCGAGGAGCTAGCGCTGAAAAGCGCTAGAGCCAATGTCGACGCATGGTTCAGCGAGACAGAAACAAAGGGGCTCGACGCAATAATCATAACTGCTTCCGGCTGTGGGACGACGATCAAAGATTATGGTCATATGCTGAGGCACGATCCGCAGTACGCGGCAAGGGCCGCTACTGTGTCTGCTTTGGCACGGGACGTTACGGAATACCTCCCCACGCTTGCACTTCCCATGCTTCCGCCGAAAGGAATAGCTGTAGCCTATCACTCGGCATGCTCAATGCAGCATGGTCAGAAGATCTCGTCAGCGCCGAAGCTTCTCCTGTCGGCAGCGGGATACACAGTGCGCGATCCGAAAGAGGGGCATCTATGCTGCGGGTCGGCCGGTACCTACAACATTTTGCAGTCAGATATCGCAAGCAAGCTGAAACTACGCAAAGTCGCCAATCTTGAGGCGACAAAAGCAGATATCATCGCGACCGGCAACATCGGCTGCATTGCCCATATCGGTTCAAGTACGTCGATGCAGATACTGCACACGGTCGAATTGCTCGACTGGGCCTACGGTGGGAAACGTCCTGACAAACTCCACCCTCGCTGAGTACCTTGCAAGGAGATCCCCGGCCGACTGCGACACGGAAATTGGCTACATTGTCGTTCCGGTTCGTTGAACTGCAGCCGATGGTGAGCGCGGCCTTCGCACGGACAGCAACTACAATGAAGCCTGTGGATCCAGGTTCCCCCCAGAAGCCGCTCAGTATCGTCCACTCGAGTCCTGTCGATCCTAGACCGTCCGCTGCAATTGCTGCAAAGCTTTCGCGCCGCGACCGGCCGTCAACTGCGCAGAAGTCCGGCTGGTGGGATCATCGTCAAATCAGCAGTCGCTGTCTTTGGTTGATAAGGGCCATGTATCCACCGGAACGAAGGCGCACCACCGCTTGGCAGCGTCGTCCCGGTGCGACCGCTGTCTCAATCAGGTGCGGTTAGGTCGGCAAGTCCGGCGCAATCAATGTCAATGTGGGGAAATAGGTTCGATAGCGAGCAACATCACGCGTGAGCAACGGTAGCCCGCTGACGGCCGCACGGGCTCCTATAAAGAAATCCGGGAGAACGCCAGTTCTCGTTTCCCCTACTTTGCGATAACGTGTGAAAACCTTGCTTGCCAAAAAGAGAGCCTCCCGCGGGACTGGCGCGAGTTCTAACCCGGCTTGATCAAGGAGCGCGTCGACTTCTTCGATTCGATCGTAGCGAACGGCGAGTTCTGCATAGACGATATCGTTGATCCACAGTGTCCCCTCAAGACTTGCGTTTTCGAGTTGCGCTATGGACCAATCGGCCCATTTCGGATCGTCTGTTACGATGTCGAGAAGAACGTTCGTGTCTACGAATGTCACGGTTCGCCACGCGTGAGGGCCATGATCGCGTCCGTATCCAGCCCTTTGCCGGCGTGCCCCCGCAACTGTGCGAAGCGGCTGGGTTGCTGTTTCTTAGCGGCATGGACGAGCACTATGCTCCCATCCGGTGCACGGCGGAAATCAACCTTGCTCCCAGGCACTATACCCAAGAGGTCGCGCACCGGTTTGGGGATCGTAATCTGCCCCTTAGCTGTAACCGTTGTCGTCATTGTCGAACCGTTGTAAGGAATGATTTCTAGAAAGTGTTACTTCGCGGCCCGGTTTTCTAGAGAATGGGACGACGAACAATCACCAGGAAGCGCTCCGGCGCCAAAATTGGACGTTGGCTAGCGCTTGCTCGGGGCGCATCGGAACCTGATTACCGTCATGCCGATAAACTGTTGTCACGCAGAAGCGGAAGCAACTGCTTGCCCTGGCGCCTGATTTCCTGGAGATAGGGCGTAAAGCACGAAATGCGTGATGCCCAGTTCTTCGTACCTGCGCAGCGAGCGGGCGACATCCTCGGCACAGCCAACCAGCCATGTGGTACTCGCCCCGCCGCCACCGAACCTGCCGGGGGCGGCCGGACAAGCTCAAAGTGTGAGCGCGAGTTGATGTTTGTCTTCGATGGTTGCACTGTCGAGCGATGACAGCAACACACCCAAAAGCCGAATACCTTTCGCGACCGGGAAAAGCGGCGAGAGCAGGAGCGTCGAGACGTCGGCGAGTTCGCCGGCGCTTGCGATCGGGAAGGTGACGGCCTTGCTCCGGGTGACCTGTGTGAAATCACCCCATTTCACCTCAGGCTTTGGAACATTGTCGTCGCACGGGCGTAGCCGACCTAAGTACCGTCGCTCGACCAGTCGTCAAATCGGTCCGTCTGCATTTTTCAGGTAGCTGATAACGGCATCGGCGATCATGGTTCGATGCCTGCCAATCGTCTCTGGCTCAGAGAGATCGCGGCGGAAGATCATGCCGAATGTGTAGCGGTTCGAAACGCGGAAAAAGCAGAAGGCGCTAATCAGCATGTGCACATCGATCGGGTCGGCCTTTCGCTTGAAGACGCCTTCAGCGACACCGCGCTCCAGAATGCCAGCGATCGTCTCGATGACTGAGACATTCAGATCACGGATGGCTTCGGAACGAAGCATATGTGCTGCGTGGTGGATGTTTTCGATGCTGACCAATCGCACGAAATCGGGATTGGCCTCGTCGTGGTCGAAGGTACTGGAGATCAGCGTGCGCAACGCTTCTTCCGGCGCAAGGCTAGCGAGTTTCAGATCCTCCTCAAGCGTGCGGATCTTGCGATAGGCGCGCTCTAGCACGGAGAGGTAAAGTCCCTCCTTGCCTCCGAAATAGTAATAGATCATGCGCTTGGAGGTTCGGGTCCGTTCTGCGATCGCATCGACGCGCCCGCCGGCGAGGCCATGCGTCGAGAACTCCTCCGTGGCGACGACAAGGATGTCTTCCTTGGTTCGTTCCGGATCGTTCTTCCGACTTGCCTCAGCCCGCCCTGCCATTCTTTCGTCGTCACTCCCGACATCAGCCGATATCTTTCACCAGCCGAAATTTTCCCAATAAAACCAAATCGAAACAGGCGGGCCACAGGCCTCCTCATTTCGTCTCCCCTGGAAGTCATATTGAGGTTGTCGGGCTCTTTCAAGAGAGTCCACTTGACATACGTACTAGTTCGTACATTTTGTAATGAGCGAAGACGGCCGGAGGAGGTCGTGCTCGCACCGTGCCCCTGACGCCGCCCATCGTCGCCACTGCGACGCTCGGGCGTCAAGACGGCACGCCGCTTTGGGAGGAGCGCATGACCCGCATCATCGATTTCTATTTCTTCGCGCTGAAGGTGGCGATTGCCCTGCTGCTCGCCGGCATGGTTGTGCTCGTCTTCGGCAATGTCGTTCTGCGTTATGCGTTCAACCAAGGCATCACGGTCTCGGAGGAGCTGTCGCGCATCTTTTTCGTCTGGGTTACCTTCCTCGGCGCCGTCGTCGCCATGCGCGAACACGGACATCTTGGCGTTGATACAGTCATCAAACGACTGCCGCCCCTTGCGGCAAGGATCGCGGTGCTCTCGGGCTATGCGCTGATGCTTTTCGCGACCTGGCTGATGATCAGCGGCAGTTGGGCACAGACGCTGATTAATCTTCACGTCGGCGCGCCGGCGACCGGGCTCTCGATGGGCTTCTTCTACGGCGCCGGTCTCGCCTTTGGTGTCCCTGCATTCCTGATCCTGCTTGCCGACGCCTTCGCCATCGCCACAGGCCGTATCGATGTGACAACAGCCGAACTGGTGCGCGACAGCGAGGACGAGATGGCGCTGGACGATCTTCCCGAGCCGGTGCTCGGCCCCGTTTCCGTCAAGCGCTGAGGATCTTGTGATGACCGTTACGATATTCCTCGGCGCACTTCTCGGACCCATGGCGCTCGGCGTGCCGATAGCCTTCGCCCTCATTATCAGCGGTGTCGCGCTGATGCTCTACCTAGGTCTCTTCGACGCACAGATCGTGGCACAGAACGTCTTGAACGGTGCCGATAGCTTTCCGCTGATGGCCGTGCCATTCTTCCTGCTCGCCGGCGAGGTCATGAACACCGGAGGGCTTTCCCGCCGCATCGTCGCGCTGGCAATGGCGATGGTCGGCCATGTCCGCGGCGGCCTTGGTTTCGTCGCGATCTTCGCCGCCTGTATTCTTTCCAGTCTCTCGGGCTCGGCCGTCGCCGACGCGGCTGCCCTCGGGGCGCTGCTTCTGCCGATGATGCTGAAGAGCGGTCATGACGCGGCGCGCGCCGGCGGGTTGCTCGCCTCCGCCTCGGTGATCGGACCGATCATCCCGCCGTCGATCGGCTTCATCCTCTATGGCGTCGTCGGCGGCGTCTCGATTACCAAGCTCTTTCTCGCCGGTATTTTCCCGGGGCTGATGATAGCCGTGGCCCTTTGCGTCACCTGGCTGATCGTTGCCCGCAAGGAGCAGTTCGAGTTGCCGCCAAGGCAGAGCGGGGCAGTGCGGTTCAAGGCGCTCGTCGATAGCATCTGGGCCCTCATGCTGCCCGTCATCATCATCGTTGGCCTTAAGTTCGGGGTCTTCACGCCAACCGAAGCCGGCGTTATTGCTGCCGTCTACTCGCTCTTCGTCGCCATGGTTGTCTATCGCGAACTGCCGCCGGCGCAGCTCTTTCATGTCTTCGTGTCGGCGGCAAAGATCACCTCTGTCGTTATGTTCCTGGTCGCCTGTGCCGCGGTCTCCGCTTGGCTGATCACCGTTGCTGACGTCCCCGGCGCGCTTGCCTCGTTGATCGAACCCCTGATGGACAACCAGACGCTTCTCTTGATGACGATCATGGTTCTCATCGTGCTCGTCGGCACTGCGATGGATATGACGCCGACCATCCTCGTGATGACGCCGGTTCTGATGCCCATCATCAAGCAGGCAGGCATCGACCCGGTCTATTTCGGCGTGCTGTTCATCATCAACAATTCGATCGGCCTCATCACACCGCCGGTCGGCACGGTTCTGAACGTTATCTGCGGCGTCTCGAAACTGTCGATGGAAGACCTGATGAAGGGCGTGTTGCCCTTCCTGGTCGCCGAACTGATCGTCCTGTTCCTGCTCGTCCTGTTCCCCGCCTTGGTGACCGTTCCGGTTACCTGGTTCGGGCACTGACAGAAATTGCACGCTTCAACACGACCGGCGGAAATACCGGCCAAATCTGGGAGGAGAACATGTTGAAACTGACGAAAATGGCCCTAGGGCTTGCCTTGCCGCTCGTTTTGCTGACGGCAGGGCCGACGCTTGCCGAAATACGCGACCAGACCATCAAGTTCGCTTCGGCCAACAACAAGGGTCACCCGCAGGTAATGGGCATGGAGAAGTTCGCCGAACTCGTGAAGGACAAGAGCGGCGGCAAGATCGAGGTGAAGCTCTTTCCGGGCGGCACGCTCGGTGGTGACGTCCAGACCGTCTCGGCGCTGCAGGGCGGCGTCATAGAGATGACGGTACTTAACGCCGGCATTCTTGCCAACAACGTCAAGCAGTTCGGCGCCGTCGACCTTCCCTTCCTCTTTGACAGCGGTGCGGAGGCGGACAAGGTGATGGACGGTGCCTTCGGCGACAGTCTCCTCAAGCTTCTGCCGGATACCGGCCTCGTCGGTCTCGGCTACTGGGAGCTCGGCTTCCGCAATCTCACCAACAATCGCCATCCAGTGACGAAGCTCGAGGACATCAAGGGTCTGAAGATCCGCACGATCCAGTCCCCGATCCCGATCGAGCTCTTCAACACGCTCGGCGCCAACGCCGTGCCGCTGCCCTATACCGAACTCTATACCGCGCTTGAGACCGGGACGGTCGATGGGCAGGAAAACCCGGCCGCAAACATCCTGAACGCCAAGTTCTATGAAGTGCAGAAATACATGACGTTGACCCGTCACCAGTACAATCCGCAGATCGTGCTCGTCAGCAAGAAGTTCTGGGATGGGCTGAACGACGAGGAAAAGACCGTCCTGCAGGCGGCTGCAACCGAAGCGCGCGATTATCAGCGCAAGGTGTCGCGAGAAGCGGATGCCACAGCCCTTGAGGAAATCCGCAAGACCGGAATGGAAATCAGCGAACTCAGCCCCGAGGAGACGCAGAAGCTGCGTGATGCCGTCAAGCCGGTGATCGAGAAGTTTAGCGCCGAGATTGGCACGGAGACGGTGCAGGCGCTGTTCAAGGAGATCGGCGCCGCACGGGGCCAGTAACAGGGCGAAAACTCCGGCCCGTCCGCAAGGCACGGCGGGCCGGAGGCTGGCTGCCCGTTGCTGCGGGCTTTTGAGGATGGAAACGCAAACCATGACCGAAACGCTTGTAAGACCCTTGAAGGCCGGTCTGATCGGCGCGGGCATTCAAGCGTCGCTGACCCCGGCGATGCACATGACCGAAGGCGCAGCTCAGGGGCTTCGCTATGCGTACGAGCTGATCGACCTTCGCGAAATCGACGCGACGGAAAACGACCTGCCGCGCCTGCTTGCCGAGGCTGAACGGCAGGGGTTTGCAGGCCTCAACATCACCCATCCGTGCAAGCAGGCAGTCATAGCCTATCTCGATGAGCTTGCACCTGATGCGCAGCGGCTCGGCGCCGTCAATACCGTCGTGCTCAAGGGTGGGCGGCGTTATGGCCACAACACCGATTGGTGGGGTTTTGCCGAAGGTTTCACGCGCGGGCTGCCGGATGCCGACCTTTCCTTTGCCGTGCAGCTCGGGGCAGGCGGCGCGGGCGTCGCGACCGCTTACGCCGCGCTATCGCTCGGCTTGAAGCGCCTTGCTGTTTTCGATCGCGAGCCGGATCGGGCGCAGTCGCTTGCCGAGATGCTGACCGCCCTGTTCCCCGAAGCGGACATCTCAGCCGGCACGGACCTCGCGGCTGCAATGCGATCGGCGTCGGGGCTGATCCACGCCACGCCGACGGGCATGGCGAATTATCCGGGGCTGCCGCTCGACGGCGACCTTCTCGATCCGCGCCATTGGGTCGCCGAGATCGTCTATTTCCCGCTCGAAACGGCGCTGCTCGCGGAAGCCAGACGACGCGGCTGCCGCACGCTCGACGGCGGCGGAATGGCCGTCTTCCAGGCGGTCGGCGCCTTTCGCCTGTTTACAGGGCTCGAGCCGGACGCGGCGCGGATGCTCAACCATTTCAAGGCGATGACCGGCTGACGCCGAGAACTCCAGCGAGGAATGAACGATGAAGACCTCGATAGCAACGGTTTCGCTCAGCGGCGATCTCAAGGACAAGCTGCATGCCATCGCCAAAGCGGGCTTTGCCGGTGTCGAAATTTTCGAGAACGATTTCCTCGCCTTCGACGAGAGCCCACGCGAAGTTGGCCGGATGGTGCGTGACTTCGGTCTGGAGATCAGCCTGTTCCAACCCTTCCGTGATTTCGAGGGCATGCCCGAGCCGCTTCGGACACGGACTTTCGACCGGGCGGAGCGCAAGTTCGACCTGATGCAGGAGCTTGGTACCGACCTCGTCCTCGTCTGCTCCAATGTGTCGCCGGCGGCACTGGGTGGACTTGACCGGGCGGCCGCTGACTTTCGCGAGCTCGGGGAACGCGCCGCGAAGCGGGATCTGCGCGTTGGCTACGAGGCACTCGCCTGGGGCCGCCACATCAGCGATCATCGCGACGCCTGGGAGATTGTCCGGCGCGCCGATCATCCAAACATTGGCCTGATCCTCGATAGCTTCCATACGCTGTCGCGCAAAATCGAAGTCAACTCGATCCGCTCGATTCCCAAGGAGAAGATTTTCATCGTCCAGCTCGCCGATGCCCCGCTGATCGATATGGATCTGCTCTACTGGAGCCGGCACTTCCGCAACATGCCGGGCGAGGGCGACTTGCCGGTGACCGACTTTACCCGCGCGGTGGCGGCAACTGGCTATGACGGCTATTTGTCGCTCGAAATCTTCAATGACCAATTTCGTGGCGGCAACGCCAATGCGATTGCCGTCGACGGATATCGCTCGCTGATCTATCTCGGGGACCAGGTCAGGCGCGCCGAAGCGGATATACGGTTGCCGGTTCCAAAGATGCCTCCGCGCGTTGATGTCAAGGGTGTGGCCTTCGTGGAGTTCAGTGCCTCCGAGGAAGAAGCAGGCGAGCTCGAAGCGCTGCTCGTTTCCATCGGCTTCAAGAAGGCGGCACAGCACCGGACGAAGCAGGTGGTAGTCTACCGCCAGGGCGCAATCAATCTGGTCGTCAATACCGAGCGGGAAGGCTTCGCCAGCGCGTCCTATCTGGTACACGGCACGTCCGCCTATGCCTTCGGCCTCATGGTGGACGATGCGGCCGCGACCGTGGAACGGGCGCGGGCGCTTGGCGCCGAACCTTTCGAGCAGCCGGTCGGCCCAGGTGAACTCCTGGTCCCGGCGATCCACGGTGTTGGCGGGGGCCTCATCTATTTCCTGGACGAAAAATCCGAGCTCTCCAGGATCTGGGAGATCGAATTCGATCCGGTGCGAGACGAAGGCTCGGTCATCCCGGCCGGACTGTCCACCATCGATCACATCGCTCAGACCGTCAAATACGAGGAGATGTTGACCTGGCTGCTCTTCTACACATCGCTACTGGATGCGCATAAAACACCCATGGTCGACATTATCGATCCGGCCGGCATCGTGCGCAGCCAGGTCGTGGAAAACGACGCGGGCACGCTGCGTCTGACGCTGAACGGCACGGAGAACCGCAATACGCTGGCTGGCCGCTTCATCGCCGAAACCTTCGGCTCCGGCGTACAGCACCTTGCTTTCACCACCGAAGATATCTTCGCGACGGCGCAAGCATTGCGGAAAAACGGCTTCAACGCACTGCCGATCTCGCCGAATTACTACGACGACGTCGAAGCCCGCTTCGGTCTCGATGCGGAGCTTATCGATCAGCTGAAGTCCGAAAACATTCTCTATGATCGCGATGACGGCGGCGAATATTTCCAGCTCTACAGCCCGACCTTTGGAGAAGGTTTTTTCTTTGAAATCGTCGAAAGACGCGGCTATCGCGGCTACGGAGCCGCCAACGCTATCTTTCGCATCGCGGCGCTGAGAAAGTACTTGAGGCCAGACGGGCTGCCGAAAAGCTAGTCGCCAAGCGATAGACTCGGGACACCGATTGGCTCAGGGGAGTTGTAACGGTGGTCGTCAGGCGACATTCTCCGCTGCCGAGAACGGCGCCATGCTTGGTGTGACCTGCCATTCCCCTGTTCCGTCTGGCGCTGGTTATGCTTGACGTTGCTCGGCACCTCGATCCTCGCCGAGTTGGCGAAGACAGCATCCCAGTTCGCAAGCACACCGTCGCCAACGTCGCAAACTGCCACATAGAACTTCAGCGCGGGTGTCAGCGTTTTCGCCTGGTATGGTTTGGGCGACCACATCAGGCCTGTACAGCCGTTTCTCTTTATGGGCCAAAATAATCGCATAATGTATCGAGCGGAACACCGTAGGTGACATCGCAGCCTTGCGCAGAGTGACCGCGCGAGGTTTGTTCAAAATGCCGCCGCCACTATACTCTCGCGTTACAGCCGGGAGAACGTTCATGCGTCCTCTAGCCCAATGCCAAGCGTTGATGGCGGCGGTTCTCGCAAGCGCTGCCGCCGTGGTTTCGACATCCGCGCCCGCTCAGGATCGCCTTGGCGAGCGTGCAGCGATGATCGAGACGATCAAATCGCACGCCCGCTCGGCGCCGTCAGCGGTCGAAGGCCAGGGCATCGATCCGGCTGTGTTGGAGGCGATGGGAAAGGTGCCGCGCCACCTTTTTGTGCCCGAGGAGCAGCGCGGCGAGGCCTATCAAGATCGGCCACTGCCGATCGGATACGGCCAGACCATTTCGCAACCCTTCATCGTCGCGCTGATGACCGACCTGATCAACGTCGGACCTCGTGACGTTGTTCTCGAGATCGGTACTGGCTCGGGTTATCAGGCAGCCGTCTTGTCGCCGCTCGCAGCGAAGGTTTACTCGATTGAGATCATACCGGAGCTGGGCGAAAGGGCAGCCGCCCGCTTGGCGGAGCTCCGCTTCGACAATGTCGAGGTGAAGGTGGGCGACGGTTACTATGGTTGGGCTGCGCACGCGCCTTTCGACGGTATCGTCGTAACTGCCGCTGCCAGCCACATCCCGCCGCCGCTGGTCGAGCAGCTTGCCAAGGGAGGCCGTATGGTCGTCCCTGTGGGAGGCCCCTTCGCGACCCAGTTTCTCATGTTGGTCGAGAAGCGACGGGACGGAAGCATCACGACCCGGCAGTTGCTGCCGGTGGCCTTTGTGCCACTGAGGGGAGGTAGGGCCCGATGAGAGCGGGGCGCCTACTGCCGGTTGCTCTGATATCAGCGGCAACCCTTGCTTACGAAGTGCTGCTGATGCGGCTCTTTTCGATCATTCAATGGCATCAAATTGCCTATATGATCATAAGCATTGCCCTCCTGGGCTTTGGTGCGAGCGGTACGTTCGTTGCCTTGGCCCGCCGTCCTCTGGTGAAACGGTACTCGACCGCCTTCGCAGCGTCGGCAGCGCTGTTCGGCATTACTGCGGTCGCCAGCTTCGCGGGTGCTGAACGCCTGCCGTTCAACGCGCTCGAGGTCGTCTGGAATCCGGGCCAGCTCGGTTGGCTCGCTGCCAGCTATGCACTGCTCATCCTGCCGTTCTTTTTTGGTGCAACCTGTATCGGCCTTGCCTTCAGTCGCCATCCTGGCCAGATCGGACGCGTCTATGCCTTCGACCTGGTCGGCGCTGGGGTCGGCGCACTGGGTATCATCGGACTGTTGTTCCTGGTCTTTCCCTCTGTGGCACTGCGCTACATCGCGGCGTTGGCATTTGCGGCGGCTGCCCTCGCCGCGACAGGCATGGCTCGCCGTCGGCGGTTCGCCGCGGGCAGCCTTTGGCTTGCAGCCGCGGTCGTCGCGGTGTGGCTGCCACCGTCCTTTACGGCCACCGCACCGCACATGTCGCAGTACAAGGGCCTAAGCCTGGCTCTCGACGTCCCAAGCGCGCAGATGGTCGAAGAGCGATCAAGCCCGCTCGGACTACTGACAGTCGTGGCAAGCCCGAGCGTCCCTTTCCGGCACGCGCCGGGCCTCAGCCTCGCCAACACCCAAGAGCCGCCCGCGCAACTCGCCGTCTTCAGCGATGGCGATGGTATTACGGCGATGACCGCCTATAGCGGCGATCCGGCGACCGTCGCCTATCTCGAGCGGACAACGGCGGCGCTCCCGTACCGAATGCTTGCGCGGCCGCGCGTGCTGGTCCTCGGTGCTGGTGGCGGCGAGCAGGTGCTGCTGGCGCTACGCGCCGGAGCCAACATCGTGGACGCTGTAGAGATCAACCCGCAGATGATCGACCTGGCTCGCAATCGTTTCGCGAAGTTCATCGGCGGCATCTTCAGCCTTCCGCACGTGCATCTGCATCTAGCCGAGGCGCGCGCCTTCGCTGCGTCCGCTGGTGAGCGTTACGACCTGATCCAGATGCCGCTCCTTGACTCCTTCAGCGCGGCCGCGGCCGGGGTACAAAGCATGCATGAGAACTACACCTACACCGTGGAGGCACTGCGGGATTACCTGGCGGTACTGAAACCAGATGGCATCGTCGCCGTCACGCGCTGGCTACGGGCGCCTCCGCGCGACATCCTCAAGCTATTCGCCACCGCTATCGCCGCGCTTGACGCGGATGGCGTGTCCCAGCCCGGCCGGCACCTGGCGCTGATCCGGAGCTGGAATACCGCAACCCTGCTCGTCGCCAAGTCGTCCTTTAGCAGTGAGGACGTCGCAGCCATTCGCGCCTTCGCGGCCGAGAATTTCTTTGATGTCTCCTGGGTGCCGGGCATCTCCGCGAGCGACGTGAACCGCTACAATCAACTCGACCAGGAATATCTCTACGAGGGAGCCCTCGCTCTCATCGGCCCTGAGAGAGCCGACTTCACCGAGCGCTACAAGTTCAACATCGTGCCGGCCACTGACAATAAGCCCTATTTCTTCGACTTTTTCCGTTGGCAAGCCCTGCCCGAACTCCTGAAGCTGCGCACTCAAGGAGGGGCAGCGATGCTCGACTGGGGCTACCTGATCCTGGCGGCGACGCTCGTGCAGGCCGCGATCATAAGTGCCGTCCTGATCCTGCTGCCGCTCTGGCTTCGCCGGCGCGCGCTCGGGAGTGCCGTACCCCGGCTGCGCTTCGGGCTTTATTTTTTTGCCTTGGGCCTAGCCTTCCTGTTCATCGAGATCGCCTTCATCCAGCGCTTCGTGCTGTTCCTCGGCCACCCGCTCTACGCCGTCGCTGTTGTGCTTGCGGGTTTCCTTGTCTTCGCAGGTCTCGGTAGCACCCTGGCCGCACGCTGGGTGGTGGCGGTCGGAAGCGGATCGGCAGTGCGCGGCATAACCCTCGCTGTCGTGGTGATCGCATTCCTGGCTGGGAGCTACCTGCTCGCGCTGCCCGTGATATTCGAACGGCTGCTGATACTTCCGGATGCCGCGAAGATCGCAATCGCGCTCCTCCTCATAGCGCCGCTCGCTGTCTTCATGGGCATGCCGTTCCCCCTCGGCCTCGGCCACATCGGCGCATGCTCGGAGGAATTTCTTCCCTGGGCGTGGGGGATCAATGGCTGTGCGTCGGTGCTGAGCGCGATCCTCGCCGCACTGCTTGCAACGCATATCGGGTTCACGGGTGTCGTGACTATAGCCACGATCCTTTATCTTGCCGCGCCGGCTTTACTCGCCGGGTCGTGGTATCGACACGATCAGCGGACGTCGCAAGGCTCTATTTCAAATCTGAACCGTTCGCGAGATAAGCGGAATGGCCCCTCCCGCAACTGATGTTGGCACACCGTTCGATGCCAATCGCGGCGTGCGACGTAAGCTTGTGCAAACAGGTGGAAGGCGCCTCAAGCAGTCGAACGGCGTCCAAGACACGAGGCGAGGGGGCCGTGCACCCCTTTCTTCTCGCCCACCCTCAGCTATTTGTCCAAGAAAGATCCCGCTCGGCTAGCAGAAGGCGTGGTTCATTGCCTTTCGGCCCAGAGAACGGCGAGAGCGCCATGCAAGTTCAGGTCGAAACCTTCGTGGACGAAGGTGGTGTCAAGAAGCTCCGACGATTTTACCTCAACGGCCGGCAGATCGATGTGGTCGAAAACCTCGATCAGTGGCATGGCGCCGATTACCGCTACTTCAAGGTCAGGGGCAGCGAGGGTGACGTTTACATTTTGTATCTGGACGAATTTCTTACGCAGTGGGCGCTGACGATGTATCAACGTTCGCAACCGCCGGACTCCCGCGGCACCCTATGACACATTGTCGGCTTTTCAAGTGGGGCATCAGCCCGGTCCGGGCCCCGGGGTCAAGCTCATCCCCGAACAAGCGGTAAGACGGCCGAAAACAGTTTTGTATCCTTCGGGAGACGAGCCGTTTGCGATGAACCTGACGTACGACTCGGTCAGTATTCGCATCTCCGCACTGTCGGCCTTTCCAAGCGGCCGTGGAGAATTAAATATGTGCTATCGTCCTGATCTTGGCCGCCATGGTGATCGCTCTCCGCAACGTTAGAAAATCCTATGAGACTGCCGAAGGGCGGCTCGAAGTGTTGAGAGGGGTCAATCTCGATCTCGACCAAGGAGACAGCGTTGCCCTGACAGGGGAGTCGGGTAGCGGAAAGAGCACCCTCCTGCATCTCGTAGCCGGTCTCGACCGTCCGGATTCAGGCGAGATCGTGATCGGGGGCCGAGACATCTCCAAGCTGAATGACCGGGAACGCGCTGCTTACAGGCGAACAGAAGTCGGCCTCGTATTTCAGCAGTTCAATCTTGTCCCGTCACTAGACGTGGCCGCGAACATCGCGTTCCATGCCAAGCTAGCGGGGCGCCATGATCCCCCGTGGGAAAATGAACTCGTGGCCCGCCTCGGAATCGGGACATTGCTGACCAGATATCCTGAGCAGCTTTCCATCGGACAACAGCAGCGGGTGGCGGTCGGACGAACCCTTGCCGCGCGTCCCGGCCTAGTCCTGGCGGACGAACCCACAGGAAACCTGGACGAGGCCAATGGAGACGCTGTCCTGGAACTGATGCTCTCGCTGTCGAAGGGAACCGGATCGACACTGCTCCTGGTGACACACTCGCAAAGACTGGCGGATAGGCTCGACCGGCAGCTGCATTTGCGGTCCGGGAAGATCGAATGAAGATGTGGACCGCAGCCACGGCACTTCTGTCCCACTGGCGACGACGACCGCTGCAGCTCGGCACTCTCTTGTCCGGCCTGGCGCTGGCAACGGCCCTGTGGACCGGAGTGCAGGCGATCAACGCAGAAGCCCGCGCGAGCTACAGCCGCGCCGCGGCTGTGCTCGACCAGAACGGATTGGCGAACCTGGTTTCTCCAAACGGCAGCCCGATTCCTCAATCCGCCTTCGTGCGGCTCAGGCGGGCGGGCTGGAACGTATCACCAGTTTTGGAGGGAGACTATCGGTTCGGTGTCACCCGGTTAAAGGTGATCGGCATCGAGCCACTGACGATGCCCGCGCAGACTAACACCGTCGATCTGGGAATTGGCGGAGACTTGCTTTCCTTCATCACGCCGCCGGGCATGTTGGTCGTCTCTCCCGCAACAGCGGAGAAATTGCGCGGACAGACCGACCTCGCGCTGCGTATTTCGGATCGGATGCTGGACGGCGCCGCCTTCATCGATATCGGTATGGCCCAGAGGCTATTGAGAAGAGAGGGCGAACTCAGTCGGATTGTGATCGCCGAAAACCAACGTTCCGGTCTGGAACCACTTGAGAAGGTTGTTCCAACGCTCTCAGTTCGCGAGCCGAATGCAGAAACCGACGTCGAGCATCTAACCGAGAGTTTCCATCTCAATTTGACGGCCTTCGGTTTTCTCGCCTTCGCGGTGGGGCTGTTCATTGTGTATTCGACGATCGGTCTTGCCTTCGAGCAACGGCGGCCGACCTTCAGAACGCTTCGCTGCCTCGGCGTTTCGTTGCGTGCGCTTGCCGTTCTGCTGCTCGCCGAGCTTGTCTTTTTCGCGCTTTCCGCCGGGGCAGTCGGCGTCGCGATCGGATATCTGGTCGCGTCGCTGTTGCTGCCCGGAGTGGCCGCAACCCTGGAAGGACTCTACGGAGCCAGCGTGCCTGGCACGCTTTCCCTGCGTCCGGAGTGGTGGATTTCTGGTTTTGCCATCGCGGTGGCCGGAACATTGGTTTCGTCGGCACAGAGCATGTTGCGCTTGACGAGGGTGCCTTTGCTCGCGGCGGCCCAGCCCCAGACCTGGGGGCGATCGTGGCAAGCGGGGCGGCGGTTTCAGGTACTAGCCGCAGCCGTTTTGCTAGCCCTTTCGGGAACTCTTCTTCTGTGGGCTGAAGGACTCGCGGCGGGCTTTGCCATACTTGGCTGCCTTCTGCTCGGGGCGTCGCTGCTTCTCCCCACCGTGCTCTCTGGATTCTTCACCGTGATGCAGCGGACGTCTTCGTGCGCGCTTGTCAGGTGGTTCTGGGCGGATGCGCGGCAGCAACTCCCCGGACTTTCCCTTGCGCTCATGGCGTTGCTTCTTGCGCTGGCGGCAAACGTCGGCGTTGGAACCATGGTGTCGAGCTTCCGTCTCACGTTCGTCGGCTGGCTCGACCAACGCCTCGCCGCCGAGCTTTACGTCGCGGCCCGGAATGAGGGCGAGGCAGACAGGCTCAGGACATGGCTTGCAACGAAGGTGGATTCGTTGTTGCCGATCTCCAGCGTAGATGCCGAGATCCGGGGGCAACCGATGCAGATCTTCGGTGTCGTTGACGATCCGACCTACAGGAAGCACTGGCCCCTGATCATTGGCATGCCGGACGTCTGGGATCGGGTGGCGTCCGGTCAAGGCGTACTGGTCAACGAACAGTTTTGGAGGCGGGACCAGCTCCGCATCGGCGATCAGCTAGAACTGGCGGGTGACTGGAGGGCGGCGGTTGTCGGGGTCTATTCGGATTACGGAAACCCAAAGGGCCAGGTCATCGCCGGATTAAACGCCCTTACCTCTCGCTACCCGCAAGTCTCGCGCCTGCGCTACGGTCTGCGGATCCAGCCTGATCAGGTCGCGGACCTACGATCAAGGCTCTCGGACGAATTCGGCCTACCACCCGGTAACGTCGTCGATCAAGCGGCACTGAAGGAACAGTCACGGCGGATCTTCGATCGCACATTCCTGGTTACGGGCGCGTTGAACATTTTCACGCTCGGGGTTGCGGCATTGGCTATGTTCTCGAGCCTCTTCACGCTTTCGGAAATGCGCCTCCCGCAGCTTGCGCCCGTGTGGGCCCTGGGGGTCACGAGACGCGATCTCGCTCTTCTTGAAGTTCTAAGGACGCTGGTGCTCTGGCTGGCGACATTTATTGCCGCTCTGCCCCTCGGTCTGGCGCTGGCGTGGGTGCTTCTCGCGGTGGTGAACGTCGAAGCTTTCGGCTGGCGTCTGCCTATGTATATCTTTCCTTACGAGTGGATCAGGCTCGGACTCGTCGCACTCGCCGCTGCGGTCGTTTCCGCGTTGATTCCGCTTCGCCGACTGACAGGACTCGCGCCATCGGAACTTCTGAAGGTATTCGCCAATGAGCGTTAGATCGATTGCGATCGCTTTTGCGGTGACGACCATGGTCAGCTTGTCCGGAAGCCATGCGGCCTCCGAGGGCTTTGGTGACCTCGGCTCGCCGGCGGAAGGATTTTCGGTGCCACGGCCCGGCCTGCTGTTTCGTTTCCCCGCCGACCACGGCCCACATCCGGACTTCCGGATCGAGTGGTGGTACCTGACGGCCAATCTTGAGGCCCCTGACGGAACTCAATACGGAGCGCAGTGGACCCTTTTCCGGTCAGCGCTGGCTCCGGGTGAGGCCAGAGAGTGGTCGAGCCCACAGCTCTGGATGGGGCATGCAGCCGTCACCTCTTCAAAGGACCACTTCGTCTCAGAACGTATGTCCCGCGGGGGAGTGGGGCAGGCTGGAGTTGTCGCGGAGCCGTTTTCCGCCTGGATCGATGACTGGCAGATGAAGGGACAAGCCGCCCCGGGAGCGGACCAATTGGCCGACCTCAGCCTGTCTGCGACGGCAGAGGAATTCGGCTATGAACTCCGCCTTTCGGCGACCGGTCCGCTGGTGCCACAGGGCGACAACGGCTATTCGCTGAAATCAGCGAAGGGACAGGCCAGCTACTACTATTCGCAACCATTCTATGCGGTCACCGGCTCGCTTTCGCTACCGGCCGGCAATGTAGAGGTGACGGGGAAGGCTTGGCTTGACCGCGAGTGGTCGTCACAGCCGCTCGCGGAAGACCAGATCGGTTGGGATTGGTTCTCGCTGCATCTCGATACAGGCGAGAAGCTCATGGGCTTCCGTCTCAGAGATGAAGGAGAGGGATACACCTCCGCCACCTGGGTCACTGCCGACGGGCGACCGGATCCCTTGCCCGCGGCGGCTCTCAAGATCGTTCCCGTGCGAACCGCGAAAGTCGCAGGGCGCCAAATTCCTGTTTCTTGGAATGTCCGGATTCCCAGTCGCGGCTTTGACGTCACAACCCAGCCTCTGAACGATCATGCGTGGATGTCAACGTCGGTACCGTATTGGGAAGGCCCGATCGTCTTCGACGGCAGCGTCAGTGGCAGGGGCTACCTGGAGATGACCGGGTACTAGCCCAAACCACAGGCTACAGCGCCGCGCGTCTTATCAGACGCGCAAAGGTCGCTGTAGGACTTTGATTTGCTGCATGTCTTCGTCCTTAAATCGAGGTCGATTCAAGGAGACATGCAGTAGCAGGAGGGGCAGGAGGCAGTTTCTATCGCACCGCCGGGCCTGCGGAGGGTTGCGGCATGCGCAATGGTTTCATCCCAGGAACGGTGCTTCACGTAGATGGCGATCAGCGCCTGGTCTGACCTCGGAGGTGTTCTCTGGTGATGCAGAGGAAAGCGTGTGTCACCGGGAATTGAATACGGCGGTGCCGCCACTCATCGTCACAGGTGTTGTCCGGCCCATACCACCCATGGAACGACGACACGGGCTGTTGCGTTAGCGATGTATGTCTTCCAGATTTGGAGCTTTGTTTTCAATAACGGATCAAATCATAGAGGCAGCATTTTCCAATAGATCAATCGGCGACAAGGTATGTCGAGTGCATCGGTCGACGCATATCGGTCACTTCCCTGTTTTGCCATAGGTGCCGACCAGCTCGGTTCCGGCAATGACGTGATCGCGCATTTGCGCTTCAATTTGGTCCTTGCTAGCCGCCGCCGATAGGGTGAGCCGGTCATCGAGTGCGTAGAGCTTGAAGAAGTAGCGGTGCACACCGATCGGAGGACAAGGGCCGCCATACGCATTGCTGTTCCACCCATTCCTCGCTGTCTGGGCGCCTGATGGCAGTTGCGAAATCCCTTCCACAAGCCCCTTCAGGTCGGGGGGCAGATTGAAAACAATCCAGTGTATCCATGTCATCTTCGGATGAGCAGGATCCGGTGCGTCCGGGTCGTCGACGATCAATACAAGGCTTTTGGTTCCGTTCGGAACGTCTGTCCATTCGAGAGGCGGGGAAATACCTTGCCCTTCGCAGGTGTAGCGCCTGGGAATGGTTCCGCCATTGTTAAAGGCGGGCGATGCGATAGTGAACGCCATATGGAGCCTCGGCGAATTCACGAAACCGTTTCGTTGCCCCTCACGATATACCCTTGCCCACGTAATCTGTGGGCGTCTCCAGACCAGTAACAGCATCGGCCTATTGGTGCGCGATGTCCAGGGCGTCGACCCGAAACCTATAACGACACGCTTGCCTGCGTCAGCAAAATTAGCGCGAATGTCTGTCGATTATATCGGACATTTTCATAGGATCTTGGATGGACGAGGATGCCAACGCCCAACATATCGTGGGAGCGCAAATAGCTCCTTCGAATTGCGGGTTACGGTTCGAAACGCTTCAAGGCGAGGGATCGGAGAGATCCGAACTGAGCGGCATGTTGCCGGCTTCCAATCATCGCAGGCGGATGGAGTGTTCGCGTTACCGCCTTTGATCTGAACGTCCGTAAGCGGGAAGAACGGATCCTTAGTCGGCACGAATCCGAGCGTCTCAGTTGGGGCCGACTGCTGACTGTCCGCTGTCAGGTAAACTTGAGGGAGAGGGGCCATTCACACGGGTAAGGCTGACGGTATGCTCCGACTCCGGGTCGCCGCTCGCGTGTGCAGCTTCAAACCCTCCACGTGTCAACGGCCGGAGTAAATCCGGAGCCACTTGAGGCGCACGCATGCGGTTGCCCGGAGGAGTAGCTCAAGCGTGGTCTCATGCGTGCGGCGCGGTATTGCCGGATATTTCAGCCTGCCTCTCGGGCGCAGCTATGCTCGAGACGGTATTCTCCGAACCCGGGCGTGAAGGCGACATGCCTATGCGGCACGGGCCGCAGCTTGCGCTATCAATTCCTCGTCCTTGGCCACGCCCCGCTTGAAAGCGTCCCTGTTCACCAGTTTTCCGATATAGTCGAGAAACGTCTGACGCGGAGGTAGGGTCTGGAGGCCGAGGCCCCAGCCGAGATGCGAGCCGATATAGATGTCTGCAGCTGTGAATCGATCGCCTGCGATGAAAGGATGCGCCTGGACCGCGCGTTCCAGTTCATCCAGCGTCCGCTCATAGCTGCCGTAGCCGAAGAAGAACTCCTGCTCCGGTGCTGGCACGAATTTGGCGCGGTGATTGGTGACGGCCTGTTCGATCGGACCGGCGGCGAAGAACATCCAGCGATAATAATCGGCACGCTCTTCCGCGGTAGGCGCCAGACCGGCTTGCGGAAAGGTTTCTGCGAGATAGGCGATGATTGCGCCGCTTTCGGCCACGGCGTGGCCGTCATGCACGATCGCAGGCACCTTGCCCATGGGATTGACCTGCGTGAAGAAGCGGACTCGCTCGTCATTGGGATCGCCAGACACCGGTCGTTCAAGAGCCGCCCCGCCCCACGCGTCGAATGCGCTGGTCTTCTGGTAATCGATGACCACCGTCTCGTAGGGCTGGCCGATTTCCTCCAGCATCCAGCGTACAATGCGGCCGCGGGAATTGGGATTGGTGTAAAATGTGAGCGTCACGTTCAAATCTCCTGATTGATGGCTGTTCCGGATCGGCTCCCTTGCTTGTGATGTTGCAGGGCTGCCGGGTCGACATTTCGCTGTTGCCGGGTGCAGTGTTCAACACCGGCACCACAAGAGCAGAAGATAAGGACAGAACGCAGTGCGCGCACTAGCAGACGGCGCCAACGGACTTGCGAAAAGCGCCAAAAGCGCTACCGTATACGCCAGCCAGTGTGTAGCACTTGCGCCGTCCGTACGCCGGGCGCTAGCCCCGAGATGTGCCTTGAAAAGCGCAATTGCCGCGGTGTGATTTGGCCGATGGCGTCATGCCGCCGCAGGGCAAGGCATGCCGTAGGCCATTCCGCCACCTGCGATCTCCAACTGGAGTAAAGAGAGATAGCCATGACCAAAGTGCCTTCTGACCGATGCAAATTGCCGAGGCCATTCTGGCAATCGCTAGAACAACTGGGACTGCGGCCTTCAGCGGTCCTGCGACATGCCAGGCTTCCTGCGACGCTTCATCTCGACAATTCCGCCGTCATCAGCACGACACAGTTTTTCGCAATCTGGAATGCCATAGAGGCGCTCTCCGAGGACCCCGCCTTCAGCATCAGGATGGTGAGCGAGACCAGCACCGCCAATCACAAGCTTGCATTTCTGGTGGCGTCCTACGCTGCCGACTTTCGGGACGGCATGGCGCGGATCGCCCGCTTCAACCGCCTGTGCAGCCCTGACCGCCTTTGTTTCGAGGAGCGCGACGGCAAAGTGGCCGTGACGATCGAGTGGCCTGGGGGCACCGAACCGGAGCCGCCGCTGTCGGTGGACGCAAGCTTTGCCCTTTTGCTGGAACTCGGCCGACGCGGCACTGGCCGTCACCTGCGGCCAATCTCGGTGGAATTGCGGCGGCCAAATCCCGGAACGGACAAGCACGGCATTTTCTTCGATTGTCCGATCCATTTCGGGGCGAAACGTGATCGCATGGTGCTGAATGCGCCGGACCTCGACCTGCCATTTCCTGGGCACAACCCCGAACTGCTCCTGATGCTAACCCCCGCGCTGGCAAACGCAGTGCGTGAGATTGAGGCGCGGGCCACACTCGGTGACCTAGTAAAAGGCGCATTGAAGCGCGCCATGGCCAGTGGGCGCCCGGACGTTGGAGCCGTGGCGCACGAACTGGGGCTGAGCGAGCGCACCCTCCAGCGGCGTATTACCGCGGAAGGCACGACATTCCGTGCTCTTCTGACCGAAGCCAGACAGGAACTCGGTTCCCAGCTTCTCTCCGATCCCTCGATTGACATAGAGGAAGTGGCCTTCCTGCTCGGATACCAGGACACCAATTCGTTCTATCGTGCGTTCCGTGAGTGGGAAAACATGACGCCCGGCCAGTGGCGTCGGATCATGTCCCCATCGACAATGGCTGTTTCGGACGACAGTTAAGCAGAGATCAGCCGCTCGATCGAACTGCTAAAACGGAAACATTCTCCCCAATAGGTGCGGCCCCGCGGAGTGCGGGGTCGCCCTCGGTCAAATCTCTGTATGCTCCGCTAGTTCTAGCGCATCCTCGATGTCCACACCAAGGTACCTGACTGTGTTCTCGATCTTGGTATGTCCGAGCAGGATCTGGATTGCACGAAGATTGCCCGTCGCTTTGTAGATCATCGCGGCCTTCGTGCGTCGAAGCGAGTGTGTGCCGTAGTCTTCGCGTCTTAGCCCAATTGCAGTCACCCACTCATCGACCAATCGGGCATACTGGCGAGTGCTGAGATGATCGGCATGATCAACTCGACTGGGAAAGGCGTAGTCGTCAATTGTTCCGCCTCTCCGTTCAAGCCATGCAAGCAGGCTTGCCCTGACTTCGGCCGTGATCTCGAACTGTACGGGACGACCGGTCTTTTGCTGGACGACCATGGCGCGGCTTCGAATTTCTTGACCTGTGACGAGGGTTCCGATTTTTATCTTAACAAGATCGCAGCCTCGGAGCTTACTGTCGATTGCGAGATCAAACAGCGCGCGATCTCTCATGCGTCTTTCCCGATCGAGGAAGAAGCGGATCGCCCAAATCTGTCGCTGCTTTAAAGGCCACTTGACGCCGACCTTTCGGCCCGCGTTCCAAGCCGGTCGTCCCAGTGCGTTTGGATCATATTGTGCAACACCCATTTTTGTTCTCCTTTGACCAAACTTGGCCGCGTGAAGAACTCGAGAGAACAGTGAGGGGGCCGATGGCAGACCGTCTGGTTTCGGTCCCAGTAATAAAATTAGCTGACAAACGCGCAGTGAGGCCACTATGAGCGCAGCGCTTCTGTAGTGCGAGATGGAGTTCTTGTGCTCCACCGACGCACGCACACCTTTTCAAGCGTCGACTCGAACTGCGGGACGGGGCCGGGAGCCACGCCCCGCAGCCACTTCAGTTCGTGATGAACTCCAGAAGGTCGGCGTTCAGCACATCAGCGTTCACTGTCAGCATCCCGTGCGAGAAACCGGGATAGGTCTTCAGAGCCGTTTCGGCGGCAGGCTTCACCGGCTGCCGGATCGGCCGGGGCCAGCATCTGCGCCATAGCATTCATCGCTGACATCACATGGCGTCCTGTGAGGTGAGGATGGCGAGGGCCGGCAAACGGATCGATTCCGACCCTCACCGGAATGCTCGCCATGCCGGCCCGGGTCAGCCTTCGCTCGGCACCGGCGTGTTGAGAAGCTGCTGCTCCCAAAGATACGCGATGCCGCTGCCGCCGAAGTGCTGGATGAGAATATCGGTCAGCTCCTCGACATGCTCGGTGCGCGCCCAATCGCGTTGCCATTCGCCAGCGAGCGCCATCACGGTCATCACGTTCGCGCCGGCCGCGGCCATGCGCTGGATGGCAACTTCGTGAGACTCCTTCGAAATCCCGCCCGACGCGTCGGTGATCACGGTCACGTCCCAGCCTTCGCCGGCGGCCTGGATGACAGGCATTGCGACGCAGACCTCGGTCCACAGGCCGGCGATGATCAGTTGCTTGCGGCCGGTCGCCTTGACGACGTTCACCACATTCTCGTCCTGCCAGGTGTTCACCCAGGTGCGATCGATGACTTCCTGGTCCGGAAATACGTCGGTGATCTGCTTAAAGAGAAGTCCACCGCGCGCCGCGATCACGCTGGTGAGAATGGTCGGAACATTGAAGGCTTTTGCTAGCTTCGCCAGCGCGGTCGTGTTGTTGACCACCATATGCGGATCGTGGCTGTTCAGGTTCGCGAGTTGATAAGGTTGGTGATCGATCAGAACGAGGACCGAATCTTCGGGACGAAGAAGCGAATCGAGGCCGTTACGAGGGGTCATCAAGACTTCCTTTCTCTGCCGCTATGGACGGCGATCGGTTCACGGGAGACATGCGCCAGCGGGCGACGTTGCCTGGACGCAATTTGCTGTTCCTTTTGGTGGTGCGGTAGTGCCATAGTCGGGCAAGCTGTGTCGCGAAATAAGGAACGCCGGAATGGACATCGAAGACCTACAGACATTCGTCGCAGTGGCCGATGCCGGGGGCGTATCGGCCGCCGCGCGCCGGCTTGGCGTCTCCAAATCGATCGTCAGCCGGCGACTCTTCCGGGTCGAAGCGGAGCTTGGCGTCCAGCTTCTTGCACGAACGACCCGCGGCGCCGCGCTCACGGAAGCGGGAATCACGTTCAGGGACCATGCGGCCAGAGCCAGCGCCGAGATCGACACCGCCAAGGAAACGATCCTCCCCACCGGTGAGTTGCGCGGCCGCCTGAGGGTTGCCATGCCGCTTACGTTCGGCCCGACCCACTTCGCTCCCGTGCTTGCGGACATGGCGCGCCAGCACCCGCAGCTTCACATCCATACCTCCTACAGCGATCGCTTCGTCGATCTCATCGCAGAGGGTTTTGATTGCGCGATTCGGGGTGCCTACCTCCAAGACTCAAACCTGATCGCGAAGCGCGTCGGGCCGATCCATGGAAAGCTTGTCGCCAGCCCGGATTACATCAAAGCGCACGGGTCACCTGAGACCCTGGACGAACTCGTCACTCATCAGGCCCTCATGCAGGGAACGGAAGCCTGGCAGTTCATGGATGGCGACAAGATCGTCACGGTTCAGCCGCAGGGCAGGTTCAAGGCCGACAGCGCTACGGCGCTTGCCGCTGCGGCGGCGGCAGGTCTCGGCATCGCCTGGCTCCCCGATTGCATCACATATGAATATGTGGCCTCCGGCGCTCTGGTCCCGATCATGACACGCTATCCGGTCCCTCCGGGGGCGGCGTATGTCGTCCGCCCGCCGGGTCAGCATCCCACGCGGAAAGTGCGTGTGCTTACCGAAATGCTGACTGAGTACTTCAAACGGAACCCGGACGTTTGGGGTCTCGACCGTTAAAAAACGAACGGGGCGAAGACTTATCAAAGAATTGCGTTCGACGGTCGCTCTACTGCGAGCCGCCGAGCGTGACGACATTGCCCACACGTTCCACTTACTGCGACACAGCTTTCGCTGGGCTCCGGACCTGAGGCTGCCTTCTTATGCAATGGTTGACTGGCCGTTTTCGGGACGAAACCCAATCGACCTCAACGACTGGCGTGGGGGCGCACACCGGCCGAGGTCGGTGCTCGCGTTCGGCCGAGCTGGTCAAGCGCGAGTGTGCCTCAGTTGTCTTTTCGACCTCGCGAGATGCGGCCGCCGCTGGCGACGGTGAGTTCACCAGGATGACGTGCGTTAAAGAACCCCTCAATCTGCCTGCATGTAATCCGCCACGCTGTAGCAATGGCTCGCCTGATAGGCGTTCCGCCCGCGGTTCATGTGCGTCAGGTTGAACGTGCGAATGGCGCGCACCACGCGGCGGCTCCCGAGGAGTTTGCGGATCGAGACAGAGCCGCGCACATTGATGCCGAAAATGTCCGCACCACGCGGGAAGAAATAACTGACGTCCTCTGGCATCGCGACGCTTTGCTCGAGAAAGGGTTCGTCCACCCGGCTCGGCGTTGCTGAACGATCTGTAGTGAAATCCGAAAGATGCACGATGAATCTGGCGCGGATATCCTCGCCTTGAGCATAGAGCGTGAAAAGCTCCATCCAGCTCGCATTGACGCGTATGAGCGGCTTGTCCGAGGTCGACGGCAGACAGGAAACCGACCAGTAGTAGCGCTCGGTCTTGCGCAGCAAGGGAATGCAGTTTGGACCGTATAGCCCGAGAATCTCCAGCACTTCCCCCGCTTGCGGGCGACTAAGTAGCTTCTCAAATCGAGCGACATATTTGAAGCGCTGTTCCAGGGACCCTGAGCGGTCGCCCGCGTCCGGCAAGTCGATCTTGCCCGCTATCCAATCGCGCTGCTGCTCAAGATCAAGGAATTGCCGCACACCGGTGGTTCTGGGGCGAGAAGGCGTGTCCATGTCAGGCACCCTGCGAAATTCGTGTGCTCGTCATCGGCCGACTCCTGTGTAGTCGCTTGGGCGGTTGCGATTCTAAGCATCGCGCCCAATGCGCCTCCGAATGATACGTCGCGGACGGAGAATTTGGAACGGCTGCGCGACCACGAGGAGAAAGTCGCCTCACCGTTCGCTGCCTTCGCAACGGCTTGACTTCAAGGCTGATGTTGCCGGCTCTGCGGAGCGGCCGCTTCTGGGATCAGAGTTCGATCTACACGATGGCCGCAATGGTGAAGGTTTTTCGATGCGGGCCGCTGCGTGAGGGTGGCGGCTGGGCCTGCGTCGGCCCGCGTTGAAAAACCTCCCAAGGAGGAAGCCGCGGGGGCTGGGTGGAAGGCGGAAGTTGGCGCGCAAGTTGCTGAGCGACGCAATGCGCGCCAAAAAGCCAATGCTGCGAAAAGAGCGGAATCGCCCTCGTTATCCAAGAATCGCTCAAGATATCCTGCAGCCGTTTCGGCTCCCATTCAGAGCCTAATCGTTGAGACACGCGAGGACATGGCCAGCTCAAGAGCCCGTTCATGCTATCGCCCCGTCATTCGGGGCCCTGATTTCACGACGGTTTTTATCTTCGCCACGGCTTCGAGCGTGCGATGGACCGGGCATTTGCCGGCAATTTCGACGATCTTGCCGCGAAGCTCCTCCGATACCTCGCCGTCGACGGAGATGACGCGCTCGAAATGGTCGATCCTGGCGCTGCCGCTGCGCTCCGACTCTGTGCATTCCTCGCAGTCCTTGGCGTGGATCTTGGCATGTGAGACGTCGACGCCGATGCGGCCGAGCGCGAGCCCCTTGTGCTCGGCATAGAGGCGCAGCGTCATCGAGGTGCAGGCGCCAAGCGCGATCGACAGGAAATCATAGGGTGACGGGCCGGAATCGAGACCGCCCACGGTTTCGGGTTCGTCGGCGAAAAGCCGATGGCCGCCGGCCTGAACCGCGTTCTGGAACTTGCCTTCGCCCGTCTCCATCACCCTGACATGTTCGATTGGCTGCGTGCCCTGCGGCGTGTCGGCGGCGAGATAGCGCGTCAGCCATCCCGAAATGATCCGGCCGGCGAAGGCTGCGTCCTCAGGGTCGGTGAGCAGGTGGTCGGCCTTGTCCAGCGAAACGAAGCTCTTGGGATGCTTGGCCGCGAGGAAGATTTCGGTGGCGTTCTCGATCCCGACCGTCTGGTCCAGCGGCGCGTGAAGGACGAGGAGCGGCTTTTTCAGGCTGGCAACGGCATCCTTGATGCGCTGCCCGCGCGCGTCTTCGACGAATTGCTTTTTTATAAGGAACGTGCGCCCGGCAAGATCGACATCTGCCTCGCCGCTCCTCTCGATCTCCTCAAGGCTCGTTCCGAAGTTCTTCAACACGTGGCCGACATCGGCCGGCGCGCCGATGGTGGCCACGGCGCGCACTTCGGGAATGTCCCCGGCGACGGCGAGAACCGCTGCACCGCCGAGCGAGTGGCCGATCAGCAACGACGGTGCCTCATAGTGTTGGCGCAGATAGTCGGCGGCCGAAAGCAGGTCGGCGACATTGGACGAGAAGTTTGTCGAGGCGAATTCGCCCTCGCTCGATCCTAATCCCGTGAAATCGAACCGCAGGACGGCGATGCCTTCGCGCGCAAGCTCGGCCGCAACGCGGCGCGCCGACGCCAGATCCTTGGAACAGGTGAAGCAATGGGCAAATATTGCGTAGGCACGTAATGGCCCGTTGGGCAGATCGAGGCGGGCGGCAAGGATTGCGCCGGAATGACCGGGAAATTGGAGCCGTTGCGTGTTGAAAGACATGGTGCGCTCCTTTGCTGTGAAGGAAATGCTCATTCTACATCCCCAAGGGACCTACAACTTTGCGCGTCTTTTCAGGCGCCACCATACACGACGGCGCCTACCGTTGGACCCCGTGTGACAAGCAAGGGCATGGGAGTCGAAACGCGTCGATCGCAGCTTCCGAGGTAAGCTCTGGAAGTGGCGCAAACCTGCAGCTCGGCGCCATCTATGCATGTCCGCTTCTAGGATACCACCGTGCTCTGCTCAGTGTCCGACTTGAGGGCGCAATGCTGTCGTTTGCAGACCTAAGCGTGGACGCGCCTTACGGGCCGGACAGAACTGTGCTTCCAAGAGCCTTGCAAGCCTTGTTGCTGTGATGTTCGCCCTTTGGGCCACGAAGATCGGATAATGTATCAAGTGGAAGCGCGTCACTTCCGTGTCCCGCTTCACAGCTCCACGTCGACATGAAGACTGAGGGCATTTCCGAAAGGACCTCGTCCCTTATCGAACTGCGTCGAACACGCCAGCCGTCATCCATAGTCCCTGGAATGATTGAGTGATTCTCCGAGAAGGAGGGCTATTTGCTCTGTCGCGCACCTCCGCTTCCCGCTTCCCGCCAGGCTGCCAATCGACGATTGTACCGACAAAACGAGCGTGTGTCGGCGAAACGCATAATTATTATGAGGCACGATGCGACACAGGCGGCCTGAATTCAGGCGACGTATCCAGAAACGCCGTCCCATAACAATTTCAACGCTGTCACGACCAGAAGCCCGTAACAGGCGCGATAGACCTGGCGCTGGTCCAGCACCCCGTGCAGCCGCCAGCCCGACCACACCCCGATCGGAATGGTGAGGAGGCACAGCACCATCAGTTTCCAAGTCGCGGCCGATGGCTGCGCCAGGAGCAACCAGGGCACGAGCTTGGTCGCGTTGCCGACGGTAAAGAACAGGCTCGTGGTTCCCGCATAGATTTCCTTGCTGAGGCCGAGCGGCAGCAGATACATCGCCAGCGGCGGCCCGCCCGAGTGGGCCACCATGGTGGTGATCCCCGAGGTGAAGCCGGCGGCAACGGCCTTTGGCCCCGAACGCGGATGAGGCGTCACCTCGGCGCCCCGGATCAGCCAGAGGCCGACAAAGGCGAGAGTAATCGCCGCCATCAAAATTGCGATGGCCCGATGATCGAGGGCTCGGAACACGAAATAACCAATCCCGATACCGGTCACCAGCCCGGGAACAAGCAGCACAAGGTCCGGCTTCGACCAGGTTGAGGGCTTCCAGTAACGCAGTGCGTAGACGTCCATAGCGATGAACAACGGCGCGAGCAGACCGCCGGCCGCAACCGGATCCATCACGATCGACAGCAGCGGGACGCCGATGATGGCGAAGCCGCCGCCAAATGCGCCGCGCATGAAGCTGATCAGAAACACGCCGGCAAAGGCAACGAGAATGGTCGCAAGGGTCAGCTCCATGGCAATGGCTCCGCGTTAACGCCCGCGACGCTGAGCGTCTGCGTTTTCAATACAAATGGGTTGATAGGAGAAGAATGATCGCAGATAATACTCGGTGCAATCGAAACATTGTACTCGGAGCAATAAATGTCGAACTCCGACTATATCAGGCTGGCCGACGCCATCGCTGCAGAGATCGCGAACGGCACGCTCAAACCGGGCGACCGCCTGCCGCCGCAGCGCCGCTTTGCCTATGAGCACAAGATTGCCGCCTCGACGGCGAGCCGTGTCTTTTCGGAATTGCTGCGTCGCGGCCTTGTTGTGGGGGAAGTGGGCCGAGGCACGTTCGTGTCGGGTGAGCCCCGGCGCGGCGCGGAGGCGCTCGGCGAACCGCGTGGCATCCGGATAGACTTGGAATTCAACTATCCAATTCTGCCCGAACAGACTGCGCTGATCGGGAGGAGCCTCGCGGGCTTGGAAAAGCTCGCGGCCCTCGACGTTGCGTTGCGGCAGGTAACCAGCACCGGAACGGCCGCGGAGCGAAGCGTGGCCGCCGAATTTCTGTCACGAGGCGGATGGTCCCCAACGACCGAGCAGCTCGTTTTTACCGGCAACGGTCGGCAGGCCATTGGCGCGGCGCTCGCCGCCCTCGTTCCGACCGGCGGCCGATGCGGCGTGGAGGCGTTGACCTATCCCTTCATCAAGGGGATTGCCGTCCGGTTGGGCATCATGCTGGTGCCACTAGCGATGGACGAGGACGGCGTGCGGCCGGACTCGGTGCTGAAGGCGCACCAGGAGGCCCGGCTCTCGGCGATTTACGTCCAGCCGGCGGCGCAGAACCCGCTCGGCACGACGATGTCTCCGGCGCGGCGAAGCGATCTGATCCGGGTCGTCGAAGCCCTCGACCTCCCGGTCATCGAGGATCGCGTCTACAGTTTTCTCGAGGACGACCTGCCGCTCGCCGCGCTCGCGCCGGAATCGTGCGTCGTCGTCGACAGCCTGTCCAAGCGGGTCGCGCCGGGCCTGTCGCTCGGATTCATCGTCCCGCCGCTGCGCTTGCGTGAGAGCATGATGGCATCGGTGCGTTCCGGCGGCTGGTCCACGTCGGGCCTTGCCTTCGCCGCAGCGCTGCGGATGATGGGCGATGGCACCGTTGCCGAGCTGGTCAGGTTGAAGCGGCTTGACGCGCGTTCCCGGCAGAAACTCGCGGCCGACCGCCTCTCTGGCTTCGAAGTGCAGGCGAACCGGAACTGCTTCCACCTTTGGCTCACGCTGCCACCCCACTGGCGTTCGCAAAGTTTCGTCGTTGCTGCCGCCAGGCGCGATATCGCATTGACTCCCTCCACGACCTTCGCGGTCATGCCCGGCCATGCGCCAAATGCTGTCAGACTGGCGCTGGCGACCCCTACGATGGACCAACTCGATAGCGGTCTGCGCACGTTGGCCGGATTGTTGAATGCGAGAGAGGAAGACCTCTATTCTACGGAATAGTGGCTCTGAGCTGCCTCCTGTAGATATGCGGCGGTGGCGCAACGTGGGCCCGAAGAACGCATGGGAAAGGGAAGATTTGTCGCACTCTTAGATGAATCCAATGTCATCGAGGCCGATCGATACCATCCGGCCGATGCTCAAAAAGAGCCATTGGACGGACCTTTGCCGATGGCGAAACCGAAATCGCCCCATTTCTTGCATGCCGGGTATTCTGTCGTTTGGCACCCAACCATAAGAATGCGGCCGTTTCTTTCTTGGTTGGCATTTAATTTGAGATTCCGTCGGTGTCACGCTGTTGACCGTTGACGAACTGGTCGGGCAGTATCCGGCCCCCATTCGCTGCGTGCAAAAGTAGCTCGAAGTCGCTGCCCGCCCAATCGGCGCGAGCCGGTGTTGATGACTTCCGGCGTGTTCATGTTTCCCTCGGCTGTGCCGCAGCGTGGGCGCTTCCAGGAGGTTCATTTTACCCTTGCGATTGCACCGAGCTGGGCGCGCGGCGCGATTTTGCGCCCGCGGCGTTACGGCACCCAGACGTTCTGCTTGCTTGGTCACGATGTTCCGGCTGGCTTAAGGTTGAATTGCGCGCGGTCGAGGAGGCTTAAGAGACGCTGACCTGGGCCACCGATCGCAGGCGTGTCTTACTCATAATTCCTGTAGTAGACGACGAGTCGTCTTTATCCTATCGGTTGCATATGAAAGCGAGCCTCGAACATCTGCCCGAGAAGAAGCAGCGCGAGCTTGCCCGCGTTGTGGAGATCATCCACGAGGAGTTTGCCGATACGCTCGAGGGTGGCTCGGCCGACTTCAAGAAGTGTGGGCGGATCCTGAAGATCATCCTCTTCGGCTCCTACGCCCGCGGCACCTTTGTTGACGAACCGCATACGATGAAGGGCTATCGCTCGGATTACGATATCCTCGTCATCGTCAATTCGAAGAAGCTCGCAGAACCGCAATACTGACAAGGCGACCGACCGTCTGATTTGGGACAAGGGCGTCTCGACGCCGGTTGGGCTGATCATCCATGGCGCCCGGGAGGTGAACAACTTCCTTGCGGACGGACAGTATATCTTCGTCGACATTCTGCGCGAGGGCATTGTGCTCTACGAACTCGATGACCGGCCGCTGGCCGAGCCGAAACGACTCTCGCCGGCCGACGCGCTTAGGGTGGCGAACGAGCATTTCGAAAGACAATATGCGAGCGCGAATTACTTTTGTCAGTTGGCTCGATACGCCATCTCTGACAAGCAACGAAATCACGCAGCGTTTAATTTGCACCAAGCAGTAGAGACTGCCTATTCCTGCGTGCTCCTCACCCTTACCAACTACAGCCCGCCGTCGCACAACCTCAAATTTCTCCGCGGTCTCGCCGAGGATCGTGATCGGCGGCTCGTCGAGGCCTGGCCGCGCGATCAGCACCGCTTCAGCGCCTGGTACAACATTTCGAACGAAGCTTATGTGAAGGCACGCTACTCCAAGCACTTCGAGATCACCGAGGAAGGGCTCAGCTGGCTTCTCGAGCGGACCGAGCATCTCCTTCGCCTCGTCGAGACGATCTGTCAGGAGCGGCTGACCGAGCTGGCTCGGGCAGCGGACGCCACCTGAGCCCTCGTCTTGGTCGGATGGTCGGGTCGATGGTTCGACCGCGCGATCATGCAAGGCATCGTCACTCCCGACGATCTTCTCTTCAGGGTAGGCCGCTTCCATCGGCAATCGCAACCGCGATCGGTTTCGGGAAATTCAGCGGCGCAAGGAGGCAGGCGGTGAGAGACTGCAATCCCGCCATTCAACTGCGCGTCGGCCCGATTCGTTTTCCCGGTGGCACTGATAGCGCGCCACCACATGCGCTGGCCCCATGCGCCAGTTTGGCTTTCCTCCAGAAATATTTTTCTTCTCAGTGACCGCGGCGACGGAACGCCGCGGGGCCCATTGGGGCGCCGGGCGTTGAGGACGTTTCTCGCCTCGGGGAAGGCGGCTATAGACCCCGGCTGTCGGCTCGATACGGGGCGTTGGAAGGGACTTGTTAACCTTCATTTCCTATCGCTTAGAAGGCCCCGCGGCGATGTCTCTAGCTCTTCCAGGACCCATGCGTATTCCCAGGACAAACTTCTCACAGGCTGCTTTGCATGATGCAAACCAGGCGGATTATTTCGATGGTCCGCATGACGATGCGTTGAGCGGTATGCCCACCCATGAGGCGGAAACCGCCGACCCCTATCAGTTGTACGAGGCGCCGGCGGCGCCCCGCCGTCCGGCCAACCAGCAGGCCGAAACGTTTGGCCGCGCGACGCGCCTTTATGGTCAGGGCTCGGCCTATGCGCCGGCACAGGTGACCGCGACGACCAGCGAGCCGCTGCCGACGTTGTCGGAGATTGCCGGCCACTATGGCGATTCGACCTGGGAGAGCCATTTCTTCCTGGCGCCGAACGTCCGCTTCACCCGTACGCCGGAGCGCGAATTCATGAAGCGGCGCGCGCCGCAGGTCGGGGAACGCGAAACCGCCACCGGCGAAACGTCGGCGGCCGAAGTCGACGCGGCAACCGTCGAGGTGGTGGTGGAGCCTGTGCCAGCTTCTGCCGAAGTAATCGAGCTCGCCGTGACGGTACCGGCCGAACCGGTGCAGACGGAAGCATCCGCTCCTGCTGTTGGCGCCGGGCCGCGGGCCGAGGTCACACTGCCGTCCTATAGCCCATCCGAACTGTTGCGCATGCTGACCAACCAGCTCCCGACCTGGACCGCGGCACAGAACACGATCGAGCCGGCGATGCTCGAGCGCGCCGAGGCTCCGGCCGATGACAGCGTCTCGCTTGCGCCGGTTCTCACGACGCCGATCGTCGTTTCCGAACCTGTCGCGGAAGTTCAGCCCGCGCCCGCTCCAGAACCGGCCAGCCCGGCTGCCGATCATAGCGCCGTGCGTTCGAGCTTCCTGTCCGACTTCGCTTTCTTCGAATTCGGCCCGGCCGATGATGTCCAAATCGCTGCCGAGGAAGCCACGCACCCAAAGCCCTTCGTCGAGACCCCTGCGCCCGTGCAGATTGCGCCGTTGCCCCCTCCCGTTGCTACTGTCCCGTCTGCACCGGTGCGTCCGGTCGAAATCCGCCGCATGCCGCCGACGGCGATCACTTCGCTGTTTCGCGTCGTCGATGTCCGCGGCGCGAAGGCAGAGGATGTTCCAGCTCCGTTGCAGCCTGCTGTCGCCGCCGAGCCCCTTACGGCGATTGCTCCGGCCCCCGCTGCGATTGCCGAGACACCTGCGGTCGTCGTTACCACCGAACCGGAAATCATCGATGCCGAACCGGTCGAAATCGAGCAGCCGGCGCCGGTCGCCTCCAAGGCGGCGATCACCATGCCGGCCCAGGTCACGCGTGCGCCGAGTGCCTTGCCGCCCATTGGCACCACCGATCGCGCCTCGAGCGCCGACAGCTACGAGTTCCCGTCCGAAGACTTGTTGCAGGAAGCGCCAGTCGGCCAGGGCTTCTTCATGACCCAGGAGCAGCTCGAACAGAATGCTGGTCTGCTCGAAAGCGTGCTAGAGGACTTCGGCGTCAAGGGGGAGATCATCCATGTTCGCCCTGGCCCGGTCGTCACCCTCTATGAATTCGAGCCGGCACCCGGTGTGAAATCGTCCCGCGTCATCAACCTCGCAGACGATATCGCCCGCTCCATGTCGGCGCTTTCGGCCCGCGTCGCGGTTGTCCCCGGGCGCAACGTCATCGGCATCGAACTGCCGAACGCCACCCGCGAGACCGTTTATTTCCGCGAGCTGATCGAATCCGTCGATTTCCGCAAGACTGGCTACAAGCTGGCACTCTGCCTCGGCAAGACCATCGGCGGTGAGCCTGTCATCGCCGAGCTTGCGAAGATGCCGCACCTGCTCGTCGCCGGCACCACCGGCTCGGGCAAGTCGGTGGCGATCAACACGATGATCCTGTCGCTGCTCTACCGGTTGAAGCCTGAAGAGTGCCGTCTGATCATGGTCGATCCGAAGATGCTCGAGCTCTCCGTCTATGACGGCATCCCGCACCTGCTCACCCCCGTCGTTACCGACCCGAAAAAGGCCGTGATGGCGCTGAAATGGGCCGTGCGCGAGATGGAAGACCGGTACCGGAAGATGTCCAGGCTCGGTGTGCGCAACATCGACGGCTACAACCAGCGCGCCGCTGCCGCCCGCGAAAAGGGTGAGCCCGTGATGTGCACGGTTCAGACCGGCTTCGAGAAGGGCACCGGCGAGCCGCTGTTCGAGCAGCAGGAAATGGATCTGGCGCCGATGCCCTATATCGTCGTCATCGTCGACGAGATGGCCGACCTGATGATGGTCGCCGGCAAAGAGATCGAAGGCGCGATCCAGCGCCTGGCGCAGATGGCGCGTGCCGCCGGTATCCACCTGATCATGGCGACGCAGCGTCCGTCGGTCGACGTCATCACCGGCACGATCAAGGCGAACTTCCCGACCCGCATCTCGTTCCAGGTCACCTCGAAGATCGACAGCCGCACGATCCTCGGCGAACAGGGTGCCGAACAACTGCTCGGCCAAGGCGACATGCTGCACATGCAGGGCGGTGGACGCATCGCCCGCGTCCACGGTCCCTTCGTCTCCGACCTGGAGGTCGAACACGTGGTCGCGCATCTGAAGACCCAAGGGCGTCCGGAATACCTCGAGACCGTCACGGCCGACGAGGAGGAAGAGGAGCCCCAGGAAGAGACCCCCATTTTCGACAAGAGCGCGCTTGCCTCCGAAGACGGCAACGAACTCTACGACCAGGCGGTCAAGGTGGTCCTGCGCGACAAGAAGTGCTCGACTTCCTACATTCAGCGCCGCCTCGGCGTCGGCTACAATCGTGCCGCTTCGCTGGTCGAACGCATGGAAAAGGAAGGCCTCGTCGGTCCCGCCAACCATGTCGGCAAGCGCGAGATCATCTACGGCAACCGCGATCACATGAGTGCGCCCGACAACGACGACATGGATTGATTGGGGTTCGCCTTCCGCAACCGGTGTCGATTTGAAGCGCTCCGTGTTCCCGCAGTGCGGCGACACGGAGCGCTTCTTTGTTCTTCTTATACCTTAGATATCCGGTTGGCGGCCTGTCGCGCAAAGGTGCGCGACGGTATTGCGATAGCGACGCGCTTGTCTGCGCGGTCCACACGGACGGATCAAGCCGAGGCTGTCCCGCTTTTGGGGTGGCCTGCGCGGCAGCAGTTCTTGAGCATCCTGCCGGATCCGCAAGGGCAGGGGTCGTTGCCGCGCAATTGCAGCCGGCCGACCAGCGGCAATAACGCCGCAGAGGGAAGTATTCCCGCCGTCAAGATCGCCAGTTTCGCGGAAATGCCGGGAATGACCAGCCGCCGGCGTGCTTTGAAGCCTCGCCAGGCGCATATTGCCACATATTCCGGAGTGACTTTTGGCAAAACCTTGAACAATGCAGCCCTATTGGCGCCAGACTTTTCGAGGAATTCGGTCGATACCGGCCCCGGCGCAACGCAGGTCACCGCTACGCCCGCCTTTCGGGTCTCCTGATGCAGTGCTGCGGAAAAGGAGTGCACGAATGCCTTGCTTGCATAATACATCGCCATGTACGGGCCGGGGACGAAACTGGCAACCGAAGCCAGGTTGATGACGCCACCACGGCGTCGTGCCACCATGCCAGGCAACAGGCGCAATGTCAGGTCAGCCAGGGCGCGAATGTTGACGTCGATCATTCCAATCTGGTCAGCAATTGGCAAAGCAGTCGCCCCGCCGCGCAACCCGTAGCCGGCACTATTGACGAGAACGTCGCAGACGAGGTCTCGGCTTGACAGGAATTCTTCCAGGTCCGTCGTTGCGTCGTCTGAGGTGAGGTCGAGCGCAAGGGCGAATGCCGTGCCGCCCGCCTGCACGATCGTGGTTTCCACCGCTCGCAGGTTTTCCATCGATCGCGCGATCAGGACGACGGGTGAACCGTCCCGTGCGGCAAGCTCGGCAATTGCTCTGCCTATGCCCCTGGACGCTCCGACGACGACGATTGCCGGCTGTGGCTTTTGATCTGACGTCATGCCGACGACTCCGACGCCGCAATTGGCGGGATTCCAACTTCGGACAGGCTCGCCACTTCCTCAGCGACCTCTCCGTTCAGTATTTCTTCGAAACGAACTAAGGCACGCGCCACGTTGGCTCCGTCCATGACGCGATGATCATAGTGAATGCGCACAGTGACCGATCCGTCCTCGCCGATCGGTCCATAGTTGAGGAGCGTCGTGAGCGGCGTCAGCGGATTGAGCGACTCGGCGCCGAGACCGGAATAGACAGACAACTGAAAGGTGCCGAATCGATGACCCCGTTGACGTCCCATGTTCAGACTGAGCCACATCAGCAGCCGTCGCAGCGGCGTCGGCAACCGCGCAATCTTCAGTGCGCGTCGGAACTCCCGGATCTCAAGCACCGGACGTGATCGCGCCTCCTGGAGCAAGACGCTCAACTCGGGAATGGACCGGCGCTCCGGCGTTTTGATCGTACTGAGAAGCACAACCTTTTCACCCTCGTGTTCGCGCTCATGCGCAATGGACGCAATGCTTCCCGGGTATTCATAGAGCTGCGTTTTCGGCAGCTTGACATAAGCCCGACGAAACTCCGGGAGCTCCCTCGAAAGAAGCCCATAACCTTTGAGAAAGAGGACCGTCCATGACGGGCGTTCTGACTGGCTGATCCTGGCGCTCTGCAGCGCGCGGATGTTCATTTGCCTTTGTACCGTAACCCGCGGCACGGCTATCGAAAACCTCATGAGATCCCCGACAAGGCGTCGTCCTGCAGAAAGCTTGACCGGTCGGCCCCGCATCATGCCACCTCTAATAAAGATAGGGTATTATCCGCTTCGTCCTGTCCATGTAGGCGCGATATTCAGGACCGAAGAATTCCAGCATCAGGCGCTCCTCCTTGCCCACGCGCAAGAAAAAAAGCAAAGCGAAGCCGAGGATGCCCGCAAGCCCAACCACCCAGTTTGACAGCAAAAACATCTGGCCGATTCCCATGAGCAGGAAACTCGTATACATCGGGTGGCGCACGAGGGCGTAGGGCCCATTGCTGATCAACTGATGCTTTTCGCGAATCTCCAGCGAGATCGACCAGTTGCGGCCGAGTGCCTTGTGGGTCCGACGGAATGTCCACAGCGCCATGGCAAAGATGAGCGCGCCAAGGCCCACCATCCATGGAAGTGCGGGATAGTCGGCAAATCTCGGGATTCCCGTTGCAACATAAAGCCCAGGCACAATGGCAAGGCCCAGCAGGGCGGCGGCCAGGCCCACAGTATCGGTTGGTGAGCGCCGACTGCTCATCACCCGTACACGCCTTGCGCGGCGCTCGAATGGGTAGCGGACAACATACCAAGCCACAATGCCTATGACCCAGAGGATTTCGCCGATGGAGGCGACGGATATGTTCACGTTGAACCACCTAAGTTCCCGCTGCGGTGCTGAACGCCGCTGCGGTTGTCAAGTACAAACGGCATGATCGCTCCCGCCTGACACGTGCCGGTGCTGCAGTCGCGAGGCACAATGGCTTGGTCGGATTTCGATCGCCGTTTACGGGCATAAAGGGCAACTGTTGGCGGCGCAATCGTTCTTTGGGCATCTGATAAGACGCGCGGCGCTGGGGCAGGTCAAATTCAACCGCCGTTCATTTCGCGAAGCCTTGTAATGAATTGCTGCGGTCTGAGCCAGATGCCGGGAGTCTTGTAGCCCATGGAGCGCGCGATGTCGGCCACAAAGGCATTGCAGTTGTAGAGCGACGCATGCCAGAATTTGGCTTCGCCTTTGAGCTTTCGGATCTTGGCGACGACGTCCCGATACTCCGGTTCGGTCAACATGACGCGCCAACTTGCAGACCGGTACTGTTCCTCCAGGTCCCCGTCGCTCGCGCCGGTTTCAGCCGGGACGGGCAGAACATGGCCGAGAACGTAGGGAGCGGTATCGTTTGTTGCCGGGGCAAGTCCGGCAACCTCCGGATTGACCATTGCCCCCGACTTGCTGAGGCGGCCGAAAACCACATAGGAGTGGCCGTAGCTGAGCGCATAACGAGAGCGAAATTCGATGAAATAGCCCTGTTCGCGCTGCTGTGTCGCGCTGCCCGCAACGCTTGAGACAAACCGTGGCTGAGGACTCTTATCTTGCGATTGACATGCCGTAACCGCCAATGCGGCCAAGACAGCGAACGAAATACGACCTCGTGAACGCTTCATTACTGCGCCATATCTCCCGAATTCTGATGAGCCTTTGGATTTGCCACTTTAGGGGGCGTTCCGATCTCCCGTGCTGCGACGTGTGACCGGGCCGGCCACGATCAGATAGGGCGGGAAGGACCGTGAGGCCCTCCCCGAACTAAGGTCTGTAACTATTTGTAAACGGGCGCTGGTTCTTCGGCCACTGGTGGCGGCGCCTTGCCTTTTCCTTTGCCGATGGTCCCGCAGGCGGCGAGGCTGGCAACCGAAAGCAACGCAACTGTAACGATTAGAATTCTGCTCATCAATAAGTCCTTTCCTCTCTGGTCGGAATGGGTATTCGAAGGCAACATTCATAGTATTAGTGGCAATTCAAGATTCGGCCTAGTGCGGAAAGGGCACACTGGTCATCCGGTTTATCGTTACCGAATTTTAAACAGTGCGCCAAAAGCATGTCGGCCTTACCCCAATACCGCAGTCAGATAGAGTACGCCATCAAATGATCAATACCGGAGTTCCAATTGGCGTTCGGGAATAAAGATCGACGATATCATTATTCGTCAGTCGGATGCAGCCATTGGAAACGGCCTGCCCAATGGTCCAAGGCGCATTCGTGCCGTGGAGGCGGAACTTGGTATCCTGCCCATTGCGATAAAGGTACAACGCTGACGCCCCCAACGGGTTGTGCGGGCCGCCGGAAACGCCACCAGCGTATTGCGCCAGTTCCGGTTTGCGTCGGATCATGCTTGCGGTCGGCGTCCATGATGGCCATTCGGCCTTTCGGCCGACGACGGCCCGTCCCTTGAGTGTAAGCCCCTCTTCACCGACGCCAATGCCATAGCGCATCGCCCAACCACCATCTTCAATCGCATAGAGATAGCGCTGGGTTGTGTCGACGAGGATAGTTCCCGCGGGCTCATCGCCTTCAAAGCGCACGTGCCGTCGTCGGTAGCGAGGGTCCACGCCGGGGGTTCCGCCGTACAAGGATGGAAGGGAAACGCCCTGCCAGCTTGAACTGCACCCGGTCAGCAGAGCAAGGCTGCCGATGACCAGGGCTCTCCGTGTAATGCGGTGATTGTCCATCTTTACCTGCTGAGAAAAATGGTCCCCTCGACTCGCTTTTAACATGACAATATTTTGCAGCCAAGTTCCAATCAGTCAAACCAATAGCGGCGATAGGATAGATGCCTGAACGGTCGTCGCTTTTTGCTTGCGCCGTGGGGAAAATCACTGAAAAGATTGTATATTCTTTAGGAGGACCGAGGCGTTATGGTATGAATTGCCTCAAAGAATATCGCCATTCTGCGTGTTATTTCGGTCGGATAGCTGGAAAGTTGTTGCCTCCCAAATGAAGGTCATGAAATGACTTGCGATGTCGTGCGCGCTCGATTAGTCGGAGCGTGACAGTTAGGAATGATAGAATGAATCTAGGCTTCGCTGGCAAGGTTGCGGTCGTAACCGGCGCAGGTTCCGGAATTGGCGCAGCCGTGTGTCGGCAACTCGCGGCAGAGGGGGCGGAAGTGATCGCTGCCGATGTCGATGCTGACGCTGTGCGTCTGGTCGCCGAGGATATCCGCTCGAAGGGGGGCAAGGCCCATAACGTCGCGGTCGACGTTGCCGATGCGGTCGCTGTGGAGAAGCTGGTGGCGTTTGCCCTGCAGACCTGTGGCGGCTTACATCTGGCGGTCAACAATGCCGGGGTCGAGGGCGTCCGCAAGGCGACAGCCGACTACCCGATTGATGGTTGGCACGCATTGATGAACGTCAATCTGCACGGCGTTTTCTACTGTATGAAGTACGAGCTCGCGGCCATGTCAGGGTGCGGAGGGGGCGCTATCGTCAATACGGCTTCCATTCTCGGCTCGGTTGCTCTGCCGACTGCCGCCGCCTACACGGCCGCCAAGCACGCAGTGGTCGGGCTGACGAAGGCGGCCGCGATCGAGTATGCCCGCGCAGGGATTCGCATCAATGCCGTGGCGCCGGGTTGGATCGACACGCCACTGTCCTCGGACAATGCGGACGTCGCAAGCAGCAGGCGGATGATGTCGCTGCAACCGATGGGGCGTCGCGGTACGCCAGAAGAGGTTGCGGCCCTGATCTGTTTCCTGCTGTCGGAGCAGGCGAGCTTTATTACCGGCAGCGTTCATCTCGTGGACGGCGCCTACACCGCTCACTGAGCAGGCTGAACAACTCACTGATTGCAGCACAATCTATCCGCTGGTCCAGCGGGCGTTCTGGCGCGAAATGCCTTGTTTCAATAAAAACGTTTTTATTTTCCTTGAAAACGTTTTTATTGGCTGCTACGTCTAATCTCCAGGAAAGGCCGACGCCTGGGGAGGGTGCATGGCGACTGAGATGCACAGGGCGCAGCGCGCGCCGACGCCGACGATCAAGACCTTGGCCGAGATGACCGGCTATTCCATCGCCACGATCTCGAAGGCGCTGCGTGAATCTCCCGTGGTCGCCCCGGCGACCCGTGACCTCATCTTCAAGGCGGCGCGTGAAGTCGGCTATCAGGCGAATGCGCGCGGCATGGCGCTTCGCACCGGCAAGAGCTTCCAAGCGGCGGTCCTGATGCCGGTGACCGCAGCGCGCGACTACGAATGGGACGGCGTCGAATATACGCAGACCTTGAGCGGCATCAGTCAGGCGCTTGAAGGTACGGATTATCGTATGTCGGTGCACGTCATCCGCGATGCCGCCGACGGCGCCGAAGCCGCACGCCGGATCGTCGATCAGGGACTGGCTGACGGGCTCATCTTCTCCGGCATTCTCGCGGAAGATCCGCGGATCGATCTGCTCGTTGCCGAGCACTTCCCCTTCGTTTCGATGGGACGCTGCCGCAAGGATCTCGTCTACGCCCATGTCGACATCGACAACGAATGGGCGGCGCATGCGGCGACCGCACGGCTGATTGCCGGCGGCCACAGGCGGATCGCGCTCGTCAACCCGGAGCGGCGGCTTTCCTATGCGCTCGACAGGGTGGACGGATTCGTCAGGGCCTTCCGCGAGGCGGGCCTCGATGCGCCGATGGAGCTGATCGCCGAAGGCGATCTCTCGACCCATTTCGGTCGGCAGACGGTGATCGCCTTCCTGCAGTTGGACGATGCCCCGACCGCTTTCGTCTGCATCAACGAATCCACCACGCTCGGCGTGCTTTCGGGCCTCGGCAGCCTCGGGCGCCAGGTCGGCGTCGACGTCGACGTCATCGCCTATGACGACATCAATGTCAGCGCCTATTTCACCCCGCCGATCACCACCTTCTACCAGCCGATCGAAGTGCTCGGCCGCACGCTCGGACAGTTCCTGCTACGGCGCATGGAGGGCGAGGACCCCAAGGCGTTGCGGCAGGTCTTCAGGCCGACACTGATCGCGCGCCAGCCCGACAATCTCGGCGGCCGCCTTTAAAGTTGATCATCCAAGGAGGAGAACCATGAAAAGACTGATGATTGCCCTGGCCGTTGCGGCCCTTGCTTCGAGCGTTTCCCACGCCGCCGATCTCGGCGGTAAGCTTCTGAAGGTCGGCTCCGACACGACCTCGCCGCCAATGGAGAGCATTGATCCGACAACCGGACAGGTCGTCGGCTTCGACGTCGACGTGGTCAATGCCGTCTGCGCCAAGATCAACTGCCAGGCCGAATTCATCACCACCGGCTGGGACGGCATCTTCGCGGCCCTCGACCAGGGCAATTTCGACCTCGTCGCATCGGGCGTCTCGATCACCGAGGAACGCAAGAAGGCGATGGACTTCTCCGATCCCTATATCGTCAACAGCCAGGCCGTGCTGATGCGGGTTGAAGATCAGGGCATCACCCTCGACCGCTTCAAGGACGCCGGCAGAAAGCTCTCCGCCCAAGCGAACACGACGGACGCGCAGGTTGCCGAGAGTGTCGTCGGCAAGGAGAATGTTGCCGCCTATGATACCTTCAGCGCCGCGATCATCGCGCTCAAGAACAAGGACGTCGACGGCGTCGTGATCAACGGCGCCAACGCTGCCGCCTACGAACGCGAATTCGCCGGCGAACTCGTCGTTGCCATCAAGGACCTCGAATCAGATCCGCTCGGCCTCGTTTTCCGCAAGGGCGATGAAAACGTCGCGGCCTTCAACGAAGGCCTGAAGATGATCAAGGACGACGGCACGCTCGACCAGCTCATCAACAAGTATTGGGGCCTGAAATAAGCGCGCAATGCCAATCGGACCCGGAGTGCGCATCGCGCTCCGGGTCTTCCGTCTGTTTGTCCATGCCCCCGGAGGAATGAATGTCGTTCCTGAGAAGCGTGCGTCCGAGCAATCTGATCATCCTGACCGCGCTGCCTTTCATCATCTATCTCTTCATCTCCTCCGGCGACTACCAGCGCTCGCTCAAGGCGATCCTCGGCGTGGAAAACGGCTCCTCCGTCGTCGTGCCCGGTTTTCTGGCACTGGCAATCGCATTCTGCTCGGGCATTGCCGTGCTCATCTTTTCGCGCGCCAAGGCGCCGCGTCCGCGCCTGGCCAATCTGGCGGCGCTCCTCAATCTCGCTGCGGCCGCAGTGCTCGTCGTTGGCCACAACATCCATCCCTTCGTTGCCTCCGTCGTCGCCAACGGCGTCGATCCGTTCAAGTCGACGCTGATCGTCAAGGGTGTGACGCCCCGGCAACTGACCGAGGCGGCCGACCTTGTGGTGCGCGGCGTCGAGGCCTGGCTGTTTCCGAGCTATTTCGCTGTCACTGTGGTCGGACTTGGTCTCCATTTCCTGAGTAGTCGTTCCGATGCCTCTTCCGACGGAAAGGCGCGGCGTTTTGCCCGCTGGACCACCGGCCTCGTCAACGGCGCGGGTCTCGTCTTCGTCTTCTTTTTCGCCCATATCGCCTTTGCAGCAGGGGTCGCGACCACCATCCGCGCGGCTATCGCCGCCTATATCCTGGCGGCGCTGATGGGCCTCGTCTGGGTCGGGCTGCTGCAGCTCAGATCAACGGCCAGAACCAGCCTCTATTTCGCGCTTGCCACGCTGGTGCTGGCGCTCGCCTCGGGCTGGTTCCTGCTGCAGCCGCGCGACGCCTATGTGCTGGCGGGCACGCTGGACGGCAAGGTCGGCATCGTCACCAACACACCGGCGGGGCTGATCAGCGCCGTGCGCTTCGGCCAATACGATGGCGCCCCGCAGACGGAAACGCCGGTGCGCACCTTCGTCGGCCCGACTGAGGCGCTCGCCTCGATCGCCAAGGGCGAAGGTGTATCCGCGGCCCTGCTGCCGGCGGCCTCCGCACCAACCAACATGCCGGTCCTCTGGAAAAGCGAAGCATTGAATGATGGCGATCGCGCCGCCGGCGTCACCATCGCCGTGCTTGCCATCATTCTCGGCCTCTTGAGCTTTGGCGGCTACCTGCATCAGCGCCATCCGCTGGCGATCGGATCGGAATTCATCGTCGATACGATCCGCGGCATCCCGATGCTGGTGATCGTGCTCTATGTCGGCCTGCCTTTGAGCGGTGCACTGAAAGATGCGACGCAAGGCGTGCTCGACCCGCCAAACCTGATGCGCGGTATTGTCGCCATGGCGCTTGCCTATTCGGCCTATCTCGCCGAGATCTTCCGCTCGGGCATCAACGCCATACCGGTTGGCCAGATCGAGGCGGCGCGCAGCATCGGTCTCAACCGCTGGCAGACGGCGCGGCTCGTCGTATTGCCGCAGGCCTTCCGGATCATCATTCCGCCGCTCGGCAACGAGCTGATCGCGATCCTCAAGGATACGTCGCTGCTGTCGATCCTGTCGATCCGCGATATCACCCAGCGCATGCGCGAGTTCCAGTCGGCAAGCTTCCTGCCGTTTGCACCCTATAACTCGGCGGCGATCTTCTACATCTTCCTGACGCTGGCGGCGGCAAGCCTCGTTAACATGATCGAGCGGAAATATGACATCAAGCACCGCTAGACCTCAGACGGTGCTGATTACAGGCACCTCCCGCGGACTCGGCGCCGAACTGGCGCGGATCTACACCGCGGACGGCTGGCGGGTCATCGCGTGTCAGCGCGGGCCGGTCCCTCCAGATGCAAGGGATCGGTTGGCGCTCGACGTTACCGATCCTGCCTCGATTGATGCGCTTGGACGGGCGCTCCAGGGCGTCGCGATCGACGTGCTGATCAACAACGCGGCCGTACGCGGCGACATTGGTGGCCTCGCGACACTCGATACGAAAGGCTTTCTCGATGTGATGCGGGTGAACGCGCTGGCGCCGCTGCTGGTGACGCGAGCGCTCCTTGCGAACCTGCGCGCCGGCGAGCGCCGGGTGGTCGCCAACATCAGCAGCCGCGCCGGCTCGCTTGCCGAGGGCACGCTCGACGATGACGACGGCGACTATGCCTATCGCTGTTCGAAGGCAGCGCTGAACATGGCGACGGTCAAGCTTGCGCAGGACCTGAACAGCGACGGGATCTCCGTCGTCTCGCTGCATCCCGGCTGGGTGCAGACCGATATGGGCGGCAGCGAGGCCGTCGTTTCGGTCGCAGAGAGCGCGGCTGGACTGAAGGCGATCATCGACAAGACGGTTTTGACTGATAGCGGCAGCTTCCGCGCCTATGAAGGACGGCGGGTTTCGTGGTGACAGGAACAGTGAAAATGGCAGACAGAGATTTGAGAACCGAGCAGGAGTTGGCAACGATCCGCGGCTGGCTCAGCGAGACCTACGGCATCGAGACAAGCCTCTCGCCGCTGCCGGGTGAGCACGATCTCAATTATCGCGTCTCCGCTGCCGATGGCCAGGAGTTCCTTCTGAAGCTGCACGCAGCCGGCGACGCGAATGAACTCGATATGCAGGTGGCGGTGCTCGAGCACCTCGCCGCCAAGGCGTCGGACCTGCCGATTTCCCGGGCCCTTCGCGACCGCTCTGGAGCCGTCACCAGCAAGATCGAACTTCGCGGCGCGCGTACGGCGCGGCTTCTCTCCTGGCTGCCCGGTGACATCTGGGCGAAGGCGCCGATGCGTAGCGCAGCCAGCGTGCAAAGCCTCGGGCACCTGCTGGCAGGCCTTGATCGCAGCCTGGAAGACTTTTCCCACGCCGGCGCCAAGCGGCTCTATGCCTGGGACATCGGCCGGGCCGACATGCATCGCAAACCCGTCGAGCTGATCGATGGCACCGACAAGCGTGCGGCAGTCGACGCGATCCTCGATCATTTCACCTCGGCGGTTCTGCCGCGCCTTACGACCTGCCCGATGCAGGTCATTCACAATGACGCCAATGACTACAACGTGCTGCTCGACGAGACGGGTCAGGTCAGCGGCCTGCTCGATTTCGGCGACATGGTCGAGACCTGGCGCGTGATCGAAGTCGCCGTCGCCTCGGCCTATGCGCTGATCGGATCGGACGATCCGGTTGGGACCATCGCAGCGCTCGCCGGTGCTTACCATCAGGTCAATCGCTTGAGCGAAGCGGAAGTCGAACTGGTTTTCGATCTGGTGCTGACCCGTTACGCTGTCAGCATGTGCATGGCGGCCAAGCAGATCCGCGAGAACCCCGAGAACACCTACCTGCTGGTCAGTCAGGAGGATGTCTGGCGCGAACTCAATCGCCTGCGGAGCGAGAACCGTAAGATCGCCGTGGCGCGCATCCGCGACGCCTGTGGCTTTGCGCCGATCCCGCAGGCGGCCGCGGTCGTCCGCTGGCTGGAAAAGAACGCCCATGACTTCGCATCGATCATACGGCCCTCGGTCAGCAAGCCGAAAGTGACGGTGCTCGATTTCTCCGCCTCCGGTCCGGAGGCTGCGCAATGGGCAAGCCTCGATGCGGCGGAGGCCGAGGCCAGGATCGCGGCTGAGATCGGCAGCGAACATGCCGCCTTCGGCATCGGTCGCTATGGCGAGGACCGCGGGATCTATCAGGGCGAGGCCTACGAAACGGCAGCGAAGGGCGCACGTCGGTCGGTGCATCTCGGCGTCGATATTTTCGCCCCGGCGGGCGAGCCGGTTTCCGCACCTTTTGCCGGCAAGGTTGCCTTCATTCACGATGATGCTGTCGCCTATGGCTTTGGGCCGACCGTGTTGCTCGAACATGAGGTCGACAGCGGCGTGCACTTCTGGACGCTCTACGGTCACCTGTCGCGCGAAAGCGTCGCCAAGCTCTGCGAGGGGCAATCGATCGCCAAGGGCGAGGTCTTCGCCGCCTTCGGCACGGTCGCGGAGAACGGCAACTGGGCGCCGCACCTGCATTTCCAGATCGTCACCGACCATCTCGGCCTTGGCGGCCGCATGCATGGCGTCGGCGTGCGCGATCAATGGCAGGTGTGGCGCGAGGTGAGCCCGGACCCGAGTGTCGTGCTTGGTCTCTCGGTGCCGGTGTCGGTGATCGTCGCGCGCGACAAGGCGTTCCTGGTGCGAGAGCGCCATCGCCGTATCGGCCGGTCGCTGAGCATCGCCTATAGCGCAGCACCGCTGAAGATCGTCAGCGGCGAGGGCGCGCATCTTATCGACGAGGAGGGGACGCGCTGGCTCGACATGGTCAACAATGTCTGTCACGTCGGCCATTGCCACCCGCGCGTCGTCAAAGCCGCGCAGGCGCAGGTGCAGCGGCTGAACACCAATTCACGCTACCTGCACGATAGTCTGGTCGAATATTCCCGAAGGCTTGCCGCGCAGTTTCCGGATCCGCTGAATGTCTGCTTCTTCGTCAATTCCGGCAGCGAGGCGAATGACCTGGCGATCCGGCTGGCGCGTGCCTATACCGGTAACCGCGACATCATCACCGTCGATCACGCCTATCACGGCCATCTGTCGAGCCTGATCGACGTCAGCCCCTACAAGTTCGCCGGCAGGGGCGGGGAGGGGCAGAAGGCGCATGTGAAGGTCGCCGAGATGCCGGATCTCTACCGCGGGCGCTATCGCTACGGGGATGCGGATGCCGGCCGCAAATATGCTGAGGACGTCCGCAATCAGGTGGCAGCGCTTGCCGCCGATGGCCGCCGCCCGGCGCTGTTTTTCAGCGAGGGCATTCTTGGCACCGGCGGGCAGTTGACGCTGCCGGAAGGCTATTTGCGCGAGGCCTATGCGCATGTGCGCGCCGCCGGCGGCCTCTGCCTTGCCGACGAGGTGCAGGTGGGCTTCGGCCGCGTCGGTAGCCACATGTGGGCGCATGAACTGCAGGGCGTGGTGCCCGATATCGTCACCATGGGCAAACCGATCGGCAATGGCCATCCGATGGCGGCCGTCATGACGACGGAGGTAATCGCCGCCTCGTTTGCCAATGGCATGGAGTATTTCAACACCTTCGGCGGCAACCCGGTTTCGGCCGAGATCGGCCTTGCGGTGCTCGACGTCATCCGCGACGAACGGCTGATGCATCATTGCCGTGTGGTCGGCGACCGGTTGATGGATGGCGCGCGGGCGCTTGCCGGAAAGCATGCGATCGTCGGCGACGTCCGCGGCCACGGCCTCTTCAACGGCATCGAATTGGTGCGCGACCGCGAGACGCTGGAGCCGGCCGCGCGCGAACTGGACTTCGTCATCGCCGAGTTGAAGCGCAGGCACCACATTCTCTTGAGCAGCGAGGGGCCGCACCACAATGTGCTGAAGGTAAAGCCGCCGGCGCCCTTCAGCGCCGAGGATTGCGATTACTTCCTCAACGCTTTGGATGAGACGCTCGGGCGTCTAACGCCCTGACAGGAATGACCAAACGGTCGCCGTTCGGCGGCCGTTTTGACCTTCGACAGCAAAATCTGATCAACGCGATTTTTTCCTTTACAAGAAAGTTAAACGTTTTTATCGTTCATATAAACGTTTAACAACGCGCATAGCTCATGCCATTGGCCTCTGCTAAGCGCTGGCCGGCAGGGAGGGCCCGTTGGCAGCGATCCGCATCGAAAATTTGCGCAAAGGCTTCGGTTCGCTCGAAGTCCTGAAGGGTATCAACCTCGATATCGCCGATGGCGAGTTCGTCTGCTTCCTCGGCCCGTCGGGCTGTGGCAAGAGCACCCTGCTTCGCTCGATCGCCGGGCTCGAGGATCTGGATGGCGGCTCCATCCACCTCGGCGAGCGCGACATCACCGAGGTGGCGTCGGCCAAGCGCGACATCGCCATGGTCTTCCAGAACTATGCGCTCTACCCGCATATGAACGTGCGCAAGAACTTGTCTTTCGGTCTGGCGCTGAACGGCATGAAGCGCGACGAGATCGATCGCCGCGTCGAGAATGCCGCCGACATCCTGCGCATCAAGGAACTGCTCGCCCGCAAGCCGCGCCAGCTATCCGGCGGCCAGCGCCAGCGCGTGGCGATCGGTCGTGCGATCGTGCGCGAACCAAAACTCTTCCTGCTCGACGAGCCGCTCTCGAACCTCGATGCGGGTCTCCGCGTCACCATGCGCGTCGAGCTTGCAGCCCTGCACGAGCGCCTGGGCGTCACGATGATCTACGTCACCCACGATCAGGTCGAGGCGATGACGCTCTCCGATCGTGTCGTGGTGCTCGACAAGGGCAAGGTCAGCCAGTTCGGCACCCCACTCGAACTCTTCTACCAACCGGCCAACCTGTTCGTTGCCGGCTTCATCGGTTCGCCACGCATGAACTTCGTGACGACAGAAGTAACCGGGCAGGTCGACGCATCCGTGACGCTTGCCGGCGGTGGTCTCGCCCATCCGCTGACGCTCGAGATGCTTAACGCCGCGCCGATTGCCGGGGCAAAGTCGGTGACGCTCGGGATTCGTCCGGACAAGATCGAGCTGGTTTCGGCTGAGGCGGGGCATCTCGTCGGCGACGTGCGCCTGGTCGAGCGGCTCGGAACAGAAAGCCATGTTCATATCAGCCTGCAAAACGGCGGCGACATGACCGCCGTCGTGCGCGGCACACACCCGGTTTCGGCGCGCGAGCGCGTGCATCTGCGCCTGCCGGCCGAGCACTGCCATCTGTTCGACGGCGATGGTCGGGCGGTCGCGCGACGGCTCGATGTCGAGACGCAGACGCTCATCAATCAGGAAAAGGCAAAGCGGGTCGCGTGACCCGAATGAGGAGGAGAAGCATGCTCAACAGGAAGTCGATCATCGGCTCGCTGATGGTTCTGGCAATGGCCGGAACCACGACAGCCCGGGCAGAAGAAGTACTGCGTTTTGCAACCTGGGATACCGACGAAAGCCTGGCGATCCAGCAGGATATCGCCAAGAAGTTCGAGGAGAAGCACCCGGGCGTGAAGGTCCAGGTCGAGCCCTACGCGGATGGCTACGATCAGAAGTTGATTGCCGCCTTCGGCGCCGGCAATCCGCCGGATGTGATGTATATGTGGAACTTCCCGCAATACTACACGTCGCTGAAGCCGCTGGACGATCTGATCGCCAAGGACGCGGCCGAGATCAAGCCGGACGATTTCCCGAAGGGCCTGATGAATACGACGCGCGTCGAGGGCAAGACCTACGGCATGCCGTCGGGCTTCACCACGCAAGTTGTCTTCTACAACAAGGACATGTTCGCCAAGGCCGGCATTGAGGAGCCAAAGGACGGCTGGACCTGGGACGATCTGCGCGCCAAGGCGGCCAAGTTCCGCGACGAGCCGAACAAGGTCTATGGCTTCGCCGTCGACGCCAAGCCGGATCCTTACGACTTCGAGCAGTTCCTCTGGTCGAACGGTACCAAATACATCTCCGACGACGGCAAAGAGATCGACGGCTACATGAACAGCGATGCGGCCGCGCAGGTGCTCGACATGTTCGCCGACATGGCCAAAAAGCAGGAAGCGATCACGCTGAACCTCGGCGACGACACATCAGGCAGCACGCTCTTCAAGGGCGGCAAGATCGCCATGTTCCAGAGCGCCATGTGGTCGAAGTCCGGCATCGATCAGTCGGGCATCAAGTATGGCGTGGCACCACTGCCGAGGTTCGGCGACAAGACGGCCCATTCGGCGCTCGGCGTTTCGGCGATCTCGATCGCCAAGGATGCGGCCCATCCGGACCTCGCCTGGGAGTTCGTCAAGTTCTTCTCCTCGCCCGAAGCCGTCGCCATGCGCGTCAACGATCTGCCGGTGCGCACCAGCGTCGCCGAAGAGAAGGGCATGATCAAGGACCCAATCTACAAGCCCTTCTTCGACATTCTCGCCACCTCGAACACCGAGATCCATGCGTTCCTGAAGAACGCCAACTGGGGCAAGGTCCAGGACAATCTCGCCCGCGCAATTGAAGCAACGATGATCGATCAGGGCAACGCCAAGCAGCATCTCGACGATGCGGTCAACCGCTCCAAGCGTCTGATCAAGTAAGCGAAGGGAGTATGGGGAGATGGATATGACCTATGCCGGTGCAGAGCCAAAGGTGGCAAGGCGCAAGCGCTCCGCCATCGCGCGCTATGCGGCGCCCTACCTGTTCATCTCCCCGTGGATCCTCGGGTTCCTGTTCTTCACGCTCGGCCCGCTCGTCTTCTCACTGACGATGAGTTTCTACGACTGGCCGGTCGTCGGCGTGCGCAGCTTCGTCGGCCTCGACAACTACCGCTCCATGCTCTTCGAGGACCCGCAGTTTTGGGAGAGCCTCTGGATCACGGTGAAGTTTGCAGCGATCTACGTGCCGTTCAACATCGTCATGTCGTTCCTGCTGGCGCTGATGCTGCACCATATCACCTTCGCCAGCGGCTTCTTCCGCACCGCTTTCTATCTGCCGAGCGTCATTTCCGGCGTGGCCCTCGTGACGATCTGGAGCTGGATCTACAGCAAGGAATACGGCCTCCTGAACTTCATGCTCTCCTTCGTCGGCATCAAGGGGCCGAACTGGCTCGGCGATCCGAACCTGGCGATCGTCGCGATCATCATCGCCAGCCTCTGGGGGCTTGGCGGCACGATGCTGATCCTCCTGACCGGCCTCAAGGCGATCCCGAAGGAACTCTATGAGGCGGCGACGGTTTCCGGCGTTCCTGGCTGGGCGCAGACGCTGTTCATCACGCTCCCGATGCTCGGGCCGATGCTGCTCTTCACCTTTATCACCTCGATCATCTCCGCCTTCCAGCAACTGACGATCGCGCTGCTTCTGACCAAGGGCGGACCGCTCGGCTCCACCTATTTCTTCGCCATGTATATCTACGACAACGCCTTCAAATACTTTGACATGGGCTACGCCGCCGCCGGCTCTTGGGTGATGTTCATCATCGTCCTTCTGCTCAGCATCGCCGTCATGCGCTGGTCGGCCGCCTGGGTCTATTACGAAGGCGAAGTCCGCCAGAACGATGGAGAGCACAATGCGTAAGACGGTGCTCTATTCCGCGCTCATCCTGCTCTCGGCGCTGTTCATTGCGCCGTTCTACTGGACCTTCATGACGGCGATCAAAAGCACCGCCGAACTCTACCAGTTTCCGCCGGTCTTCTGGCCGTCGGAATGGCATTGGGAAAACTTTGCCGCCGCCTGGAACAAGCAGCCCTTCGGCACCTATCTCGCCAACTCGGTGATCGTCGTGGTGCTGTCGACGATCGGCCAGCTCATATCCTCGTCGCTCGTCGCCTATGGCTTTGCCCGCTTCCGCTTCCCCGGCCGCGACCCGCTGTTCATCCTGCTGCTCGCCACCATGATGATCCCGTGGGACGTGAAGATGATCCCGCTCTACATGGAGTTCAACCTTCTTGGCTGGATCAACACGCTGAAGCCGTTGATCGTGCCGGCCTACTTTGCCGACGCCTTCTTCGTCTTTCTTCTGCGCCAGTACATCATGACCGTGCCGATGGAGATCGATGAGGCAGCGCGCATGGACGGCGCCAATGCCTTCGACATCTACTGGCGCATCCACCTGCCGTTGATGATGCCGGCGCTGGTGCTGGTCGGCACCTTCCACTTCATGAACGCCTGGAACGACTATCTCGGCCCTTTGATCTTCCTGAACGACCAATCGAAGTACACGCTGACGCTCGGCCTCTCCATGTTCAAGGGCCTGCACGAGGTGGACGTGACATCAATCGCCGCGATCACCGTCATCCTCTGCCTGCCGCCGCTGGCACTCTTCTTCGTCGCCCAGCGCTACATCATGGATGGCGCGGTCAGCTCGTCGGTGAAGGGATAGCGGCATGCTGTTCGATATCAACTACGTCCCCTTCAGCCGTAGGGGCCGGTTCCTGACGCTCTCGATGATGCGGGTACCGGGCCGCGATGGCGAGCGGGCGCTTTATCTGCGCCACGTTGCCGGTGGCGACGAGCGGCCCTCGCTCGGTCGCCTCTGCCGCGTCGAATTTCTCGATGCGGAGGGCAAGACCGCGACGCCCGAGCCGGTGCTTTCCCCGGAGCGGCTCGACGCCCGCATCGGCGAGGGTATGGTCAGCTTCGTCATCGGCGAAGGAGAAAGGCTGCACATATCCGGCAAGCAGGCCGGCGTCCGCTTCCATTTGGAGGGCTCGCGCTACGACTATGTCTACCGCACGCCCAAGGGCGAGGATTGCCTCGTTGCTGCGGTCGAGAACGTCAAGTTCATCCCTCGGGCGATCACTGGGGAATTGAAGGTCACGGGCGCCTGGCAGCGCGATCATTCCGAAGACGTGTCCTTTTCCTTTTCAGCGCCCGACGTCTTCGAGGGCAATGTGGACTTTTTCCGCACCGTGCCACCTGTCGATCGGCCCGGCCGTTTCGCGGAGGCGCTGTCCGGCGCAACGTCCGAGTTTGCTGAATGGTACGCGCGCGTTCCGAAGGGCGTTCGCGGCCAGGAAGAGGCGCATCGGCTGGCGAGCTATCTGCTCTGGGCGAATGGCGTGCCGGCGGGCGGCGCGCTGACGCGGCCGGCGATCTACATGTCCAAGAACCACATGATCAACATCTGGAGCTGGGACAACGCCTTCTCAGCCCTTGGTGTCGCCGCCTTCGATCAGGACCTCGCCTTCGACCAGTTCGCGGCGATCTTCGACCATCAGGACGCCTCGGGTCTGCTGCCGGACTATATCAACGACCGCGACGTGCTCTACGCTTTCACCAAGCCGCCTGTGCATGGCTGGGCGGTGTCGCTGATCGCGGCTGCCGAGCCAGGCTTCCTCACGGCAGAGCGCAAGTGTTATCTGCGTGATGCCGTTGGCCGCCAGGTCGATTACTGGCTGACCTATGGGCGCAAGGATGCGAAGAGCCTGCCGTCCTATTTCCATGGCAATGACAGCGGCTGGGACAATGCGACCTTCTTTGCCGAAGGCGGCCCGGTGATTTCGCCGGACCTGCCGGTTTTCCTGATCCTTGCCTGCGAGACGCTGGCGGACCTGCTGGAGGACGACGCAGAACGCCAGACGATGTGGCGGCAAAAAGCGGACGAGTTGCAGGCGCTGCTGTTCGAGCGGCTGTGGGCCGGCGAAACTTTTGGCGCGCGCTTGGCGCAAGCCCCGGAGCGCGTTTTGCCCGGAAACAATCTCATCCAGTTCATGCCACTGCTCTTGGGCGCGCGACTGACACCCGACATGCGCGAAAAGCTCGTGGTTCGTCTCGTCGCCGGCGGCTTCATTACCGAATGGGGACCGGCGACCGAGAGCCCGCAGAGTTCCTTCTACGAGGACGACGGCTACTGGCGCGGGCCGATCTGGGCGCCGACGACGCTGCTTCTCTGGGATGGTCTGCGCCGACAAGGGAAGATTGAGCTTGCGTATGCGGTTGCGGAAAAGTTCTGTTCACTTGCAAGCAAAAGCGGTATGGCCGAAAACTTCGATGCGCGCTCGGGGAAGGGCCTTCGCGATCGGGCATTCGCCTGGACATCCGCAGTCTATCTCGTGCTGGCGGCATCGCTCAGCATGAGGGCGGGGTGACGAAAAGTGGTTGCGTTTTTCCGACACACCCCTCTCCAACTTATCATAATCGTGATCTAACAAACCGTGACGAGTCGAGACGCAATGCAGAGACCGACGATCAAGACCATCGCGCAGGAGACGGGGCTTTCCATCGCCACCGTTTCCAAGGCCCTGAAGCATTCGCCTCAGGTTCGCCCGGAAACGCGCGCGATCGTGATCGCGGCGGCGACACGCGTCGGCTATGAACTGAACATGCATGGCGTGCAACTGCGCACCGGCAAGACCTATCAGGTCGCCGCGATCATGACGGCGCCGGGCCCGAAGCAGAACGATTGGGAAGGCGTCGAATACGCCCAGCTCTTGAGCGGTATTTCCTGGGCGCTGGAAGACAGCCCCTATCGCGTCTCGCTCTATGCCGTCCGGAATTTCGAAGAAAGCCAGGCGGTCATCAAGCAGATCGTGTCATTGAAGAAGGCCGACGGCATCATCATCTCAGGCACGCGCGCCGACGATCCGCGCATCCGCACCATGCAGGCGGCGGACTTCCCCTTCGTCACCTACGGCACCAGCATCCACAACGCACCGCATGCCTATGTCGATGCCGACAACGAGCAGATGATCCGGGTGTCGATGGCACGGCTGATCGAGCGCGGCCACCGCCGGATTGCTTTGCTCAACCCGCTCTCGGACCTGAGCTACGGTATCACGCGGCTGGAAGCCTACAAACACGCCCTGGAGGCGGCGGGGCTTCCCTATGATCCGGCGCTCGTTGCCCATGGCCGGCTGACGCCAGCCTTCGGTCGGGAGAACGTGCTGACGATGTCGGAACTCAGCGATGCGCCGACCGCCTATATCTGCGCCAACGAAGCCTCCGCGCTCGGTGCCTTCTCGGGCTTCCATGAGCGCGGACTGGTGCATGGGCGTGACGCCGTGATCAATGCCACCGACGATCTCAATGTCAGCCAATATTTCGCGCCGCCGATCACCACCTACTACCTGCCGATCAGCGAACCGAGCAGCCTGCTCGGCGCCTACATCCTGAGGCGCATGGAAGGTGAACCGCCGGAGGCGCTGCAAACGCTCCTGATGCCCGATCTGATCGAGCGCTGCGACGATCGCTTGAATCCGAACCGTTGATGGAACCGTGGTCCGGAAGGGCCGCTCACTCATGCTTCAGAATATAAACGTTTATATTTGGGCGCCAGACAAACCCCAGGCCGGACCCAACCGGCCGAGAGAATGACGAAGGACCGACCCGTGCACATGCCCTTGACGAGATCGAACCGCTTCAACGCCAAAGAGCAGCAGACGGACATGCTGGAACTCGGCGTCTGCTACTATCCGGAGCAGTGGCCACGCGAGAAATGGGAAGAGGACGCCCGCCGCATGGTCGAGCTCGGCCTTGCCTGGGTGCGCATCGGTGAATTCGCCTGGGCGAAGATTGAGCCGCGGCCGGGCGAGTTCCATTGGGCGTGGCTGGATGATGCCATCGACGTGCTCGGCAATGCCGGCCTCAAGGTGATCTTGGGAACGCCGACCGCCGCGCCACCGAAGTGGCTGATCGATCGCTATCCCGACATTCTGCCCGTCGACGCCAAGGGTGTGGTGCGCAAGTTCGGCGCTCGTCGTCACTATTGCTTTTCCAGTCGCCGCTATCGCATCGAGGCGGCGCGCATCTCCGAAGCCATGGCCGAGCGCTACGGCAAGAATGCCTTCGTGCACGCCTGGCAGACGGACAACGAGTACGGCGACCACGACACGATCTACAGCTATTCCGACGAGGCGCTGCGCGCCTTTCGTGAGTGGCTGGCTGAGCGCTACGGCACCGTCGAGGAACTGAACCGCGCCTGGGGCACGGCCTTCTGGGCGATGAACTATCTGAGCTTCGACGAGGTCGATCTTCCGAACAATCTCGTGGAGGAGCCGAGCCCGACCCATATCGTCGATTACATCCGCTTCTCTTCAGACCAGGTGAAAAGCTTCAACAAGGCGCAGGTCGACATCATCCGCAAGCATTCGCCGGGCCGTCCGGTGACGCACAACTTCATGTCGCAGAATACCGACTTCGACCACTACAAGGTCGGCGAGGATATCGATATCGCGTCCTGGGACGTCTATCCGATGGGCGGGTTGTTGAACGGCCGTCTGTCGTCGGAAGACAAGGGCCGCTACCTCCGCGTCGGCGATCCGGACCAGCCGGCCTTCAACCACGATCTCTACCGTGCCGTCGGCAATGGTCGCGTCTGGGTGATGGAGCAGCAACCGGGTCCGGTGAACTGGGCGTCGCACAACCAGTCGCCGGCCGACGGCATGGTGCGGCTGTGGACCTGGCTCGCCTATGCCCATGGCGTCGACATGGTCTCTTATTTCCGCTGGCGCCAGGTGCCGTTTGCGCAGGAACAATTCCATGCCGGACTGCTCTTGCCAAACAGTGAGGCGGATCAGGGCTATCTCGAAGTCGCGCAGGTGGCAGAAGAGTTGAAGCGGCTTCCCAAGGGGGAACGCCGCCAGAAGGCCAAGGTCGCGATCCTGCTCGATTACAATTCGCGCTGGGCGACACGCGCGCTGCCGCAGGGACGCACCTACCTGGCGTCGGCAATCGCGCTCGACTGGTACTCGACCGTTGCCCGCCTCGGCGTCGACGTCGATTTCATCGGCCAGCATTCGGACCTCGAAGGCTACCGCCTTGTGCTCGCGCCCGACCTTGTGATCCCCGATCAGGCTTTCGTTCAGAAGCTTGCCGCGTCGGGCGCCAGGGTGCTGTTCGGTCCGCGCAGCGGCAGCAAGACCAGGGATATGCACATTCCGGAGGGCCTGCCGCCGGGTCCGCTCGCCTCGCTGATCGACCTCAGCGTGTCACGGGTCGAGTCACTGCCGGAATTTCACGGCGAGAGCGTGCTCTATGGCAACGAGACCTATCCGGCTGGCGTCTGGCGCGAGACCGTCAGGACGAGCGAGATCGTGCTCGCGACCTTTGAAGGCGACTATCGCAACGGCGCGCCGGCGCTCGTCGGCAACGACAAGGCGCGCTATCTCGCAACCGGCGCCCGCGGCGAACTGCTGAAGAAGGTGATCGGCGATGCGCTGGGCTGGGCCTCGGTCGAGGCGCTGGCCGACCTCGGTGACCTGCGCATCACCCGCCGCGGCAAGCTCACCTTCGCCTTCAACTACGGCAAGACGGCCGTGGACGTGCCGGCGCCTGCCAACGCGACCTTCCATGTCGGCGGCCGCAAGCTTGGCCCCGTCGATGTCGCGATCTGGTCGGAGTAATCGGCAAGCGGGAAGGCGCCCGTTTCCAAACGATATCGCTTGTCACAGCGCGCATTGGTCCAGCTGCGCGCTGTGAGCGCGCGTGCACGGAAGGAGTCATTTATTCCGAAAGAACAAGAGCGACGCACCGCAGCTCGAAATGCGGTGCCTAAAAAGCGAGCTGCATGCACCTGAAGAGCCAAAGCTGAGGCTGCATCTCCCGCAAGCCTTTGAAAATGCGGTTATATGAGATTGGCACAGGCTTTGCATTCCTGTCTTGTATGCAAGATAGAGCTGCACCGACCGTCCATAATCCGATCGAGAAATCCATCGTCTCCGGCATCCTCTCGGGCCGCATAAAACCCGGAACGCGGCTCAGCGAGAACCAATTGGCCGCTCTCTTCGGCGTGTCGCGGACCCGGGTGCGCGAAGCGATGATGCGCCTCGAGGCACGCTGCATCGTTCATGTCAGCCCACGGAGAGGCTGGTTCGTCGCGCAACCATCAGCCGAAGAGGCGACGATGGTCTACGACGCCAGGCGCGTTATCGAAGCTGGGCTGCTGCGCAGCATGCGGCCGCTGACGGAGAGCGGCCGCGAACGGTTGCATGCCCATCTTGCCGAAGAAAGGGCAGCGATCGAAGCCGGCGACCGCCAGCGCCTCACCTGCCTGATGGGCGACTTCCATATTCGTGTGGCCGAATTGGCGGACAACGCCGTTCTCATCGAGATCCTTCGCGATCTCACGGCCAGAACCATTCTGATTTCGATGCTTTATCAGTCGGATTTCCACGCTCTGCAATCACACCTCGGGCACTGCCGTATCGTTGAAGCGATGGAGCAGGGGGATTTTTCGAGAGCCGCCGCGCTCTCCGTCGAGCACCTGGACGAGGTGGAAACCGGACTGGACCTGACGAGGCATCCCGATCCTCTGGCCGATCTCCGGCGATCCCTCTCGCTTCCGCCAATGACCGTGACTTCGCCGTCGAGGGCGTCACGCAGCGAAACACCGCAAACCCAAGAAGGAGAATGACTCAATGCTCGCAAGACGACTGTTCATCGCCATGGCGGCGATGGCCGCGACCATCGGCTTCGGCTCGGTTTCCCATGCCGACGCGCTTGGCGACATCACGTCGCGCGGCACGATTCGGGTTGCCGTTCCCCAGGATTTCCCGCCTTTTGGCAGTGTCGGTACGGATATGGCGCCGATGGGCTATGACGTCGACATGGCCAATCTGATCGCAGACAAGCTCGGCGTGAAGGTTGAGCTCGTGCCGGTTACGAGCGCGAACCGGATTCCTTACTTGCAGACCAACAAGGTCGATCTGGTGATCTCGAGCCTTGGCAAGAATCCGGATCGGGAGAAGGTCATCGATTTCTCCGCCGCCTATGCACCCTTCTTCAATGGCGTGTTCGCGCCCGCGGAATTCGCGGCCACCAAGCCGGAGGAACTCACCGGCAAGGTCGTAGGCGTCACCCGCGGCGCGGTCGAAGACCTGGAGCTGACCAAGATCGCGCCGGCAGATACCGTCATCAAGCGTTATGAAGACAACAACGGTACGATCTCCGCCTTCCTGTCGGGGCAGGTCGAGGCTGTCGCGACCGGCAACGTGGTGGCCGCTGCCATTCTCGCCAAGAACCCGCCGAAGCGGCCGGAGCTGAAGTTCCTGATCAAGAACTCGCCCTGCTACATCGGGCTCGGCAAGGAGCAGCCTGCCCTTCTTGAAAAGGTCAATGGCATTATCGCTGCCGCCAAGGCCGACGGCTCGCTGAACGCCATTGCGCAGAAGTGGCTCGGCACAGACCTACCGACCGATCTCTGATCAACCGTAGCCGCGCCGTCTCGCCGCTAGAGCATCCTGATTTCAGGTGGAAACACTGAAAGCAGGGCGCTCCAGGCGGGACGGCGCCGGCGGATACTCGTCAAACCAGGGGTACGCCTTGAATTACCAGTTCGAATTTGGCTGGCTGCTCGAATATTATCCTCAGATCGTCAAAGGGATAGGCATCACCGTCCAACTGATCGCGGTTGGCGCCGTCGCCGGTATTTCGCTCGGAATCTGCTGTGCCTGGGCGAGGGCGCTGGGTCCAGCCTGGCTCAAGCCGGTGGTCGCAGCCTATGTCGAGCTGATCCGCAACACGCCGTTCCTGATCCAGCTCTTCTTCATCTTCTTCGGCCTCCCGTCCCTGGGACTGCAGCTTAGTGAACTGCAAGCCGCCAATATCGCCATGATCGTCAATCTCGGGGCCTATAGCTGCGAGATCATCCGCGCCGGCATCCAGGCGACGCCAAGGGGGCAGTTCGAGGCAGGCGCCAGTCTCGCCATGACTCGCTTCGAGACATTTCGACACGTCGTGCTGGTTCCGTCGCTCCAGCGCATCTGGCCGGCCCTGTCATCGCAAGTCGTCATCGTCATGCTCGGTTCGGCCGTCGTGTCGCAGATCGCCGCCGAAGATCTCACCTTCGCCGCCAACTTCATTCAATCCCGGACTTTCCGGGCCTTCGAGGCCTACATCGTGTCCACGATCATCTACCTCGTCCTGGCGATCCTGCTTCGCCAGGCGCTGGCGATCGTCGGCGGGTTCATTTTCCCACGGAGGACCGCGCGATGATCGAGTTCACCATTTGGGATATCTTGCGCAACCTTCTGCTCGCGACGCGGTGGACAATCGTCCTCTCGTTTGTCTCGTTCCTGGGCGGCGGCATCGTCGGGCTTGGCTTGCTATTCCTGCGCATCAGCAAACGCAAATCGCTGCGATCACTCGCCCGCTATTACATCGAGCTGTTTCAGGGCACGCCGCTGCTGATGCAACTCTTCATCGCCTTCTTCGGGCTGGGCCTATTCGGTGTCGACGTGCCGGCTTGGCTTGCCGCCGGATTGGCGCTGATCCTTTGGACCGCAGCCTTTCTCGGGGAGATTTGGCGCGGATGTGTCGAAGCGGTTGCCAAGGGGCAATGGGAGGCTTCCGCCAGCCTCGGCATGGGCTGGCTGCAACAGATGCGCTACGTCATCCTGCCGCAGGCGATGAAAGTTGCGGTTCCGCCAACCGTCGGGTTTTCCGTTCAGGTCATCAAAGGCACGGCGCTGACCTCGATCATCGGCTTCGTCGAACTGTCGAAGGCCGGCACCGTCGTCACCAATGCCACCTTCCAGCCCTTCACCGTCTATGGCCTCGTTGCCCTGATCTATTTCGCGCTCTGCTGGCCCCTGTCGAAGAGCAGCCAGATCCTCGAAAGGAAGCTCAATGTCGCTCATCGAAATCACTGAAGTCCGCAAGAGTTACGGTGAGAACGAAGTTTTGAAGGGGATCGATCTTGACGTTGCGCCGGGCGAAGTCATCGCCATCATCGGCAAGAGCGGTTCTGGCAAATCGACGCTGCTTCGTTGCATCAATGGCCTCGAGACGATCAACAAAGGCTCGATCTCAGTTGCCGGTGCGCAGCTCCTCGACGACGAGGTGCATCTGAAGGCACTGCGACTGAAGGTCGGAATGATCTTTCAACAGTTCAATCTTTTTCCGCATCTGACGGTCGGTGGCAACGTCATGCTGTCGCAGATGGTCGTGAAGAAGACGCCGAAGCCGGAGGCGGAGACGATCGCTCGCAAGATGCTGGAACGAGTCGGTCTTGCACACAAGTTCGACGCTTATCCCGATGAGCTTTCAGGCGGGCAGCAGCAGCGCGTGGCCATCGCGCGTGCGCTTGCCATGCAGCCGATCGCGCTGCTCTGCGACGAGATCACCTCGGCGCTTGACCCGGAGCTGGTCGCCGAGGTGCTTGCCGTCGTGCGCGAGCTTGCCGCAGAAGGCATGACGCTGCTGATGGTGACGCATGAGATGAAATTCGCTCGCGACGTCTGCTCGCGGGTCGTGTTCATGCATCAGGGCCGTGTCCATGAGGTGGGGCCGCCGGAAGAGGTTTTCGCCCGTCCGCAGACACCGGAACTGAAGCAGTTTCTCGGCCTCCATTGAGAGGCCGAGACCGGCCCGGTCCAAGCGAGATTGGCGCTATGCCAAACCGTGGTCTTACGTCGCGGTGTCGTGGAGCGCTAGACGCGCTCCAGCGCCACCGCGATGCCTTGGCCGACGCCGATGCACATGGTCGAGAGCGAATAGCGCCCGCCGGTTTCGTGCAGTTCGCGCGCGGCGGTGCCGGTGATGCGGGCGCCGGACATGCCGAGCGGATGGCCGAGTGCGATGGCGCCGCCGTTGCGGTTGACACGCGGATCGTCGTCGGCAATGCCGAGGTCGCGCAGGACGGCAAGCCCCTGCGAGGCGAAGGCTTCGTTGAGTTCGATGACCTCGAACTGCTCCTGCTTGAGGCCCAGGCGCGCCATCAGTTTCTTCGACGCCGGCGCTGGCCCGATACCCATGATGCGCGGCGGAACGCCGGCGGTCGCGCCGCCGAGGATGCGGGCAATCGGTCGCAGGCCATACTTCTTCGCCGCCGCTTCCGATGCAATGATCAGGGCGGTTGCGCCGTCGTTGACACCGGAGGCGTTGCCGGCGGTCACTGTGCCGCCTTCCTTCTTGAAGGGCGTGCCGAGCTTGGCAAGCGCTTCCATCGTGGTTGCGCGCGGGTGTTCGTCGCGATCGACGACGACGGGCTCGCCCTTCCGCTGCGGGATCGTCACGGCAACGATCTCCTTCGCCAGTCGTCCATTCGCCTGCGCCGCCGCCGCCTTCGCCTGGCTGCGGACGGCAAAGGCGTCCTGATCCTCGCGGCTCACGCGGAAGTCTTCGGCGACATTTTCGCCGGTCTCCGGCATGGAATCGACGCCGTATTGCTTCTTCATGACAGGATTGACGAAGCGCCAGCCGATCGTCGTGTCGTAGATCTCGGCGTTGCGCGAGAAGGCGGTGTCGGCCTTTGGCAACACGAAGGGCGCGCGCGACATGCTCTCGACGCCGCCGGCGATCATCAGTTCGGCTTCGCCCGAGCGGATCGCGCGGGCCGCGGTAATCACCGCATCCATGCCGGAGCCGCAGAGCCGGTTGATCGTCGTGCCCGACACGCCGACCGGCAGACCGGCGAGCAGAAGCGACATGCGCGCGACGTTGCGGTTGTCCTCGCCCGCCTGGTTGGCGCAGCCGAAGATGACGTCGTCGACCGCGTCCCAGTCGACATTGGCGTTTCGCTCCATCAGGGCGCGAAGCGGGATCGCGCCGAGATCGTCGGCCCGTACCGAGGAAAGCGAACCGCCGAAGCGGCCAATCGGGGTGCGCACGTAGTCGCAGATGAATGCCTCGGCCATCACGCAGCCTCCTTGTCGCCCTGATGCGCCTTCTTGGTGCGGGCATTGATATCGCGAAGGGTCGCAAGTTCCAGTTCCGTTGGCGCCGGCGTTTCGATCACCTGCTCGGCGAACTTGATCGCCCAGCCGCAATTGTCGACGATCTGCTCGCGCGTCACGCCAGGGTGGACCGAAACGACGGTCAGTTCCTTGGTCTCGGGATCCGGCTCCAGGATGCAGAGATCGGTGATGACCCGGGTCGGTCCCTTGGTCTTCATGCCGAGCCGTTCGCGATGATTGCCGCCTTCACCATGGCCCATGGAGGTGATGAAGGGCAGTTTTTCGACGAAGCCGCGCTTCGACAGCGCCATGGTGATGAAGATGCGGCCGCAATTGGAGGCGATTTCCGGGGCGCCGCCGCCGCCGGGAAGTCGCACCTTCGGGTGATCGTAGGGGCCGACGACCGTGGTGTTGAGATTGGCGAATTTGTCGATCTGGGCGCCGCCGAGGAAACCGGTGGTGATGCGCCCGCCCTGCAGCCAATAGCGGAACATCTCGGGCACGGAGACCGTGAAAAGCGCTGTATCGCAGAGTTCGCCGTCGCCGATCGAAAGCGGCAGCACGTCCGGCTTGGTTCCGACCGTGCCGCTCTCGTAGATCAGCGTGATATCCGGCGCATGCGTCAGCCGCGCGACGTTGCAGGCAGCCGATGGGGCGCCGATGCCGACGAAGCAGACGTCGTCGTTGGAAAGGGCCCGGGCGGCGGCGATCGTCATCATTTCGGTGGGGGTGAAGTCGCTCATCTTATCCTCCCTTTAGGCCGCCTTTGCCGGCTTGTTGCCGGCATGCTTGGCGAAGTCTTCCGGCTTGGCGTTCAAAACATTTTCCTTGATCCAGGCGGTGAAGCTGTCGCGGTCGCGGGCGATCTCGTCCCAGCCGATGTAGAAGGCGTTGGAGCGCGGATAATAGCCGTGCGCATAAGATGGGAAGGCGCCGCCCGGAACATGGGCAACAGCCGTGATTGCCCAGCTCGGCAGAACAAGCGAATTGGGCGACGGCGGGTTGAGTTCGTCAACGATCTCCTCGACCGTGACGATCGAGCGCCTAGCGGCGAGAACCGCCTCCTTCTGCACGCCGACGATGCCTTCGATCAGCACATTGCCCTTCCGGTCGGCGCGCTGGGCATGGATGATCGTGACATCTGGGCGAATCGCCGGCACGGCGGCCAGCACTTCGCCGGTGAAGGGGCAGGTGACCGACTTGATGTTGGGGTTCACCTTCGGCAGGTCGGCGCCAATGTAGCCGCGCAGCGTCGCAAAGGGCAGGTTGGCGGCGCCCGCCTCATAGGCATTGGCCATCGCCGCATGGGAGTGCTCCTCGATTTCGAGCGGTTGCGGCCACTGGTTTTCGACGGCATCGCGGAACCGGTGCAGCGAGCCGACGCCGGGATTGCCGCCCCAGGAAAACTTCATGCCCCGCGCCGCGCCCACGCCGATCAACTGGTCGTAGAGAATGTCCGGCGTCATGCGCACGAGAAAGAGATCCTTGCGGCCCTGGCGGATCACCTCATGGCCCGCGGCATAGGGGATCAGATGGGTGAAGCCTTCCATGGCGACGGTGTCGCCATCCCTGACATTGTCGCCGACGGCCTCGGCGAGCGAAACGATCTTCGCCATGTTTCCTCTCTCTGATGCTTTTCTGTTTGCGGCCCCGGCAATTTTTCGGCGGCGAGGCGGCTTGCTCTTCCGCATGCCAATAAGCGCCGATCAGAAAGCGCGGTCAAATATTTTGTGCGTTATTTGACTTTTGTTCGTATATCGCACAAAGTCACTGTCGTGATTTGGGAGGCGACAATGCGAGAGACCGATTTCGTCAGCGGCTTTGCCAGAGGGCTGGCGGTGATCGAAGCCTTTGATGAAACACGGCCGAAGCTGTCGATCGCCGAGGCGTCGAAGATCACCGGTCTCGACCGGGCGACGGTGCGTCGCTCGCTGCTGACCCTCTCCGAACTCGGCTACGCGGACTATGACGGCAAGTTTTTCGCGCTGACGCCGAAGATCCTAAGGCTCGGCCATGCCTATCTTTCGGCAACGCCGCTACCGACAATCATCCAGCCCTATCTCGACCAGCTTTCGGACCGCGCCGGGCAGAGCGCCTCGGCCTCGGTGCTGGATGGCACCGAAATCGTCTATATCGCCCGGGCCTCGCAGAAGCGGGTGATGTCGATCAACCTGACGACGGGTTCGCGACTGCCTGCCTATTGCGCCTCCATGGGGCGGGTGTGGCTCGCTGCTTTGCCGGAGCAAGAGGCGCGCGAGATCCTTTCGCGCTCGAACCTCAAGGCAAACACGCCCTATACGAAAACCGATCCGGAGGAATTGATCGCCGAGTTCCGCCGCGTGCGCGAGCAAGGCTACGCGCTTATCGATCAGGAACTGGAACTCGGTCTTTGTTCGATTGCCGTGCCGCTTGAAAATGATCGCGGCCGGATTGTCGCGGCGCTGAACATCGGCGCACCGGCCGCGCATGTAGCTGCGGCGGAGATGGTGGAGCGCTATCTGCCGTTGCTCAAGGAAACGCAGGCCGCCCTGCGTGTGGTCCTGCGATAGCAACTTTACCCGCCTGTGCTTGACGTTCCGCGGCTGCGCCCTTCTTACTTTCACTTGGCGAGGAACCCGGGCTGGGGAGTAGAGATTCATGACCGACGACACGCATCCGCCGGAAACCAAGCTCACGACGACGAAGCGGCGCTGGGCCGCGGACGGCAAGTTCCTGACCGGACGGATCGCCCGACCGGAAGACGAACGCCTGCCGCCCGGTCAGCATCTGGTCAAGGATTGGCCGGTGCTCGACCTCGGTCAGCAGCCGATCATTCCGACGGAAAGCTGGCGGCTCGAAATCACCGGCCTTGCCGAGCATCCCTTATCGCTCGCCTGGGCCGACTTCAAGGCGTTGCCGCAGAGTGACAGGCTCTCGGACATGCACTGCGTCACCACCTGGTCGCGCTATGACAACCGCTGGCAGGGTGTCGCGACGCGTGATCTGCTGGATCATGTCATGCCGAAGCCCGAAGCGAGCCATGTCATGCTCACGAGCTATGACGGCTATACGACCAACCTGCCGCTCGAAGACTTCGCCGCCGAGGATGCGATCCTGGCGACGGACTGGGAGGGGCAGCCGATCAGCCGCACCCATGGCGGGCCGATGCGGCTCATAGTTCCGCACCTCTATTTGTGGAAGAGCGCCAAATGGCTGACGCGCATCGATTTTCGCGCCAGAGACGCCGCAGGGTTCTGGGAGAAGAACGGCTACCACATGCGCGGCGACCCGTGGCGCGAGGAGCGCTATTCCGACGACTGATATCTTCGCCGCCTCCCAAGGCTTTTCCGGATCCATCAGCGACTGCAGGCCCGCGGGCTGGTAGCGCCAGAAGAGCTCGATGCCGTCTGAATGGACGGCCCATCCTTCCGGCCTTCCGCAATGCTCCCGTAATCCGCTCCCCCCAAAGTTCGGCAACAACGTTTTCAAACAAGCGCGGTTGTCGATGCGATTGGTCGTCTTGCCAATGTGGATGATGCTGTTCGGCGCGGGTGCAGGCCATGCCGACGACAAAGGACTGTGGATTGCGAACGATCCGCAACGCAGCACACAGCATCTGTACGATCCCTGTCGTGATGGTCGGCTCTGCTCGAACGCTACATCTCCCTACAAGCGACGCTGGTCGATGTCGGAGGAAGGTGTTCGCCCAATTCTCGGCTGCCCAAGCCGAGGCTCGTGATCGCATGGATGCCGTACCCAGTCGTTCGGCTAGGTACGGCGTTGGACAGCTAGGAGGCAAAGGCCGGCTTGCGCGCGCCGATCCTCAGTACGTAGTAGATAGCCCCACCGATCGCGACACCGAAGAACCAGCCATAGGTTCCCCACCAGGCCGGAAGGACATTCGTGAATGTCGGCAGGATCGACGAAAACAGGGCGCCGAACGCAAAGGCGATAAAGGCGTTGCTATGCCATCCGCTCTTGAAGCGGAATTCGCCATCCTCATGGTAGAGCGCTTCGACGTTGAGCTGGGCTCTGCGGATCAGATAGTAGTCGACCATCATCACCCCGAAGATCGGCCCCATTGTCGAACCGATGAAGTTGACGAAATGCGCGGCTCCCGTTTCCCACGGCGCGAAGGGATAAAGGATGAGGGCGATCAGGGCCGCAATGTAGCCGCCGCGCTTGAAGGTGATCTGCCGCGGAAAGACATTGGCGAAGTCGAAGGCGGGCGATACGAAATTCGCCACGACGTTGATGCCGAGCGTTGCCACGGCAAAGGTCAAGGCCGCGAGCAATGCCAGGAACCAGCTTTCGAATTTCGCCGAGATCTGATCCGGATGCAGCAGCACCTCGCCATAGACGGCAAAGGCCGCCGTCGTCGTCACGCCCGCGACCAGGCAGAAGGCGAGGAGGTTGATCGGCAAGCCCCAGAGATTGCCCTTGCGCAGCGTCTTCTCGTCCGTCGCATAGCGCGAGAAGTCGCAGAAGTTCAGATAGAGCGCGGCGAAATAGGTGATCCAGGTGGCAGCGACCGCCGCAAGCGCCGGGAAGGTGCCGGGCTCCCAGGGTACGCCCGCATCCTTGGTCTTTTCGATGAGCACATCGCGCGGGATTTCCGAGCCGAAGGAGAAGGTTCCGGATTTGACGATTAGATAGACGGCGAGGATCAGCATCATCACCCAGACGGCGGGGCCGGCCCAGTCCTGGAATTTTCGAACGGTCTCCATGCCGCGCTGGATGATCAGCAATTGCAGCGACCAGACGACGACATAGCAGATGACCTCGAGCGTCGAGTGGCCGAGCATGTGGCTGTTCTGGTGAAACGCCAGCATACTTTCGTTGCGGACGAGAAGCGCGACGATCGCGCCTGAGGCGGCGGCCGTCTGCGCGCCATACCAGAAGCAGGCGACGACCGCGCGTACGAGTGCCGGAACGTTGGCACCGAACGTCCCGAAGGAGGCGCGGGCGAGCACGGGGAAGGGCACGCCGGTGCGCACGCCCGCATTGCCGACGAGGCTCATCAGGAAGAAGATCACCAGCGACCCGATGCCGATCGCGATGACGAAGTTTATGAAGCTGCCGCAGAGCAGGAACAGGCTCGCTGCGAGGTAATAGCCCCACAGGCTATGTACGTCGGATGTCCACACATTGAAGATGCTGAAAGCGCCCCACCGGCGCTCCTCGGCCGGTGCCAGATCCTCGTTGTACAACGAGGGCGACGGATCGCGTACTGCCATGTCTTCCTCCGTATATCCTCCGGGTCCCCCTCGGACCCGAGCATTGATTCTGCTCCCGTTTTGAGTCGTTGCAAAAGTCTTTTTGCCGTCGCCCGGTCGCGTGGCAGCTACGGCAACGGCGCGGGCGCGGCAGCGAAATCTGTATACTCTTGATATATCCCGAAGCGGCAATCATATTGGATATACACGAGGTATATCCCGGAGGCGGTTATGGCGGAACAAGGTGCCGTTTTTCGGAGCAATCGTAGTCAGGCGGTTCGGCTGCCCAAGGCCGTCGCGCTGCCTGATGATGTTAAACGTGTCGATATTGTTGCGGTAGGGCGAGCGCGGATCATAACGCCTGCCGGCGAGTCGTGGGACAGTTGGTTCGACGGTCAGGCTGCAACGGCCGATTTCATGTCAGCGAGAGAGCAGCCGGCACCCCAGGAGCGCGAGGCTCTCTGATGCTGAAATATATGCTCGACACCAATATCTGCATTTTTACGGTCAAGAACCGGCCGCAGCCGGTGCGAGAGGCGTTCAACAGGCACCACGGCCAACTATGCATCAGCTCGATCACGCTCATGGAATTGATCTATGGCGCGGAGAGATCGGCGATGCCTGAACAGAACCTGCCCGTAATCGAAGGCCTTTCGGCACGTCTGGAGGTCCTCAGCTATGATCAGGCAGCAGCGAGCCACAGCGGCCAGTTGCGCGCCGAGCTTGCGCGCACCAGCACGCCGATCGGTCCTTACGATCAATTGATTGCCGGCCACGCGCGATCGCAGGGGCTGATACTGGTGACAAACAACCGACGCGAATTCGATCGGGTGCCAGGCCTTCGCGTCGAGGATTGGACTGTTCCGGCGCCGTGACGCGAAACCCGACGAAACTGCGTCGCGTTACTACGCACCAAGTCTCTCCCGCTCGGCGAGCCGCCATGCACGCGGCGTCATGCCGGTGTGGCGCAGGAAGAAGCGGGAGAAATAGGCAGGATCGGCAAAGCCGAGGCGGAAGCTGATTTCCTGCACGCTGGCGCGGGTAAAGACCAGCTCGCGCCGCGCCTCGCCGACAAGCTTTCGCGAGATGATCTCGTGGGCGCTGAGGCCGATGATGGCGCGCGTGATGCGGTTGAGATGGGTCGGCGACAGACCAAGTTCGCGGGCATAGGCTGCGGCTGGCCAGTGCGAGCGGTGGTGTTGCTGCAGGAGCGCCTGGAAGCGCTGGACCCGCTGTTCGTTTTCGCTATCGGCCGTATCGTCCCGCTCGTCGCTTGCCTCGTCGAGACGCGCCGTCAGCGTCAGGGCCGAGGTCAGATAGGCATCCAAAAGGTCGGCGCGATTGCTGCGGTTGGTTTCCCATTCCCTGGCCAGGCGGGTGAGGGTTGCTGCGATGTAGGCCGCATCCTCGCGGTCGTCGAGCCGGGTCAGATGCGGGCTGGCCAGCCATGCACCGAGACGGCTGCGTTCGCCGGGAGATGTCTTGAGATGCGAGGCCGGGATGGTGAAGACGAAGCCGTCGATGTCGCGTGAGAAGCGGAAGCCGTGGCTGAGCGCCGGTGGAACCATGATCACGGCCGGAGGCTCTATGGCATGCACCGCGTCGCCAAAGACGGCGTCGCCGGAACCGGCGGCAATGTACAAGATCTGGAAGAAGCTCTCGTGGCGATGGAGCCCGATCTCCCAATGATAGAGGCTGCTGCGTGACGGAATCGTCTCGCAATGCAGCCAGAAATCCGGCCGCTCGCCGATCCTTTCGCCATAGAGGTCATAGGTCGGAACCGTCCTCTTCATCTCACGTATCCCAAAGCCATGTTCGATTTGTGCAATTTCATGGCGGATTTGTCCATTGAGAGCGAAGTCCGCTCGGCGCAGATTTTGCCAAAAGACAATTGTGCCAAAAGACAATTCTGGAGGAGAGCATGCGCACCAAGGTCGTCATCATCGGGTCGGGCCCATCCGGGCTCTTGCTTGGGCAATTGCTGAGGGAAGCCGGCATCGACAACGTCATTCTCGACCGCGTCAGCAAGGAATACATCCTTGGGCGCGTGCGCGCCGGCGTGCTGGAGGAGGGGACGGTCGGCTTGATGGATCGCGCCAGGGCAGGCGCACGAATGCACAAGGAGGGACTTCCGCACGACGGTTTCTCGCTTGCCTTCGACGGTCGCGACCACCGCATCGATCTCAAGCATCTGACCGGCGGCAAGCGCGTCATGGTCTATGGCCAGACGGAACTGACGCGTGACCTGATGGAACATCGCGAGCGATCGGGTGCGACGACCATCTATGAGGCCGGCCATGTCGAGCCGCATGATTTCGACGGCCAACGGCCCTACGTCACTTTCGAGAAGGATGGCACGACGCAGCGCATCGATTGCGACTTCATTGCCGGCTGCGACGGCTTTCACGGCGTCAGCCGCAAGTCGGTCCCCGAAAAGGCGCTCCGTACCTTCGAGAAAGTCTATCCCTTCGGCTGGCTCGGCATTCTGGCCGACGTGCCGCCCGTCGATCATGAACTCATCTACGCCAACCATCCCCGCGGTTTCGCACTCTGCTCGATGCGCTCGCAGACGCGCAGCCGCTACTACATTCAATGCTCCGTGAGCGAAAGGATCGAGGACTGGTCCGACGAACGTTTCTGGGACGAGTTGCGCCGGCGGCTGCCGCAGCACCATGCCGAGGCGATGGTGACCGGTCCTTCCTTCGAAAAGTCGATCGCGCCGCTGCGCTCCTTCGTCGCCGAGCCGATGCGCTTCGGTCGTCTGTTCCTGGTCGGGGATGCCGCCCATATCGTGCCGCCGACCGGGGCGAAAGGGCTGAACCTCGCGGCCAGCGACGTGCACTATCTCTTCGAAGGCCTGCTCGAGCATTATCAGGATCACTCGAATGCAGGGATCGATGCCTATTCGGCACGGGCGCTCGCGCGTGTCTGGAAGGCGGTGCGGTTCTCCTGGTGGATGACCACCATGCTGCATCGTTTCCCGGGCACCGGCGATTTCGACCAGCGGATCCAGGAAGCCGAGCTCGACTACCTCACCCACTCGGTTGCCGCCGAGACGGTGCTGGCCGAGAACTATGTCGGATTGCCTTACTGAGAGCAGAGGGCGCGCTCGAGCCATTCGCCCCTGAGCAGTCCGTAGATTGCTGTGTCCCAACGGGCATCCCCGACCTTGGCCGAGCAACGCCGCACGCCTTCCTCACGAAAGCCGAGGCTACGGTACGTGCGGATCGCTGCCTCGTTGAAGGTGTAGACGTTGAGTTCCAGCCGCTCGAAAGAGCGGTTGGCGAAGAACCGCTCGGTCACCTCACGCAGAAACGGCCGGGCGAGGCCGCGACCGCGCATGGCAGGGTTAATGGCAACCCGGCTGAGGCGGCCGACACCGTTCTGCCAATCAAGCGCGACCTGTGCATGGCCGGCGAGCTTGCCGCCGACCAGGCCGGCGAACATCAACCGTTCAGGCTCGGCAGCTTTGGTTCCCGCAAGCATCGCCTCGATGTGTGCGGCTTGCAGTGGAAAGGAGAGACCAGGGCCGCCCCATTGCACCAGCGCTTCCAGGCTCGAAAACCAATCGAGCATCTCGGGAATGTGCGCTTCGGAAAATGCGTCAACGAGGAGGGGAGCGGTCGGCATGGATCACCAATTCTGTCGGGACAGCAATCTGGGTTGCAGACCGAAGCTTGTAAAGCCGCAGCCGCGCGCAGTCTCAGATTGCATCCATCGCCAGCCGCATATCCTGGACCGTGGCGCGGGTCGCCTCGACATAGGCGTCGACTAGGTGACGGTTTCTCGTATCGCGCAGCCAGCAGAGGCTGAGATCCGATGCGATGCTGGGGAGGAAGGGTTTGATCGTCAGCCGGTCGCGCTGGCCAAAGGCGAATACCGGATCGACGATGGCGATCCCCAATCCATTGGCGACCATTTCACACACCGCCGGCGCAAGGGTCGCGTCCATGATGTAGTTCAGGCGGGTGCCGTAGCTATCGAGTGTGCTTTCGATCTTCTGCCGGATGCGGTTGTCCGCGGCAAAGCCGATATAGGGTTCGCCGTGGATGTCGCCGGGCACGATCTCCTGTTTCGCAGCGAAGCGATGATCGCGCGGCGCGATGCAGACGAGGTCTCCGCCGCGGAGCGGAACGCACTCGATATAGGGGTTGTCCGTATTGCGGTTGATCAGGCCGATATCCACCTGCTTGGACAGAAGCCATTCGACGATGAACTGCGAACTGCGGATCACCACCGAGATGTAGGCATCGCCGTGCCGGGCGAGAAAGCGCTTGTTGGTGTGGCTGATGAAGAGGCCGGAAAGCGCCGGCATCACGCCGAGCGAGATCTGCCCGAGTTCCTCGCGCCGGATCAGGTCGACGGCACGCTCGATCTGCTTGATGCCGGCAAACACTCGATCGATTTCCTTGTAGAGCCGCATCCCATGCTCCGAAGGAATGAGCCGCCCCTTGATGCGATCGAACAGTTCAAGTTCCGTATCTTCTTCGAGATGCGCCAGGAGCTTGCTCACCGCGGGCTGCGAGATATGCAGGACTTCCGCGGCACGGCTGACAGTGCCGCATTCGATCACGGCTTTGAGAGCCTCGATTTGTCGCAGGTTCGGTGCGCGCTTCATCCCATAACTTCTCACAGGGCCGACCTGCCTTCACCCTAGCTTTGCGCGCAGAGGTTGACAATCCAGCTCGCGAGGCCTCTGCAAAATATAGCCCTTCGCGGTTCCGGCTTAGATGTCTAGCTATAACCTTTTGGAATGGGCGCAGGCTTAAAAACAATTAGACGGGTCAAATTTGCTGCGCCTATCTATAGGCAGGCTGCAACCGGATCGATCCGGTTGCGCGATTGGCGACAGGACCGGAAGAGCGCGCATGCGCGCACCGGCGCCATCAAGTCACGCTGGGAGGCGAGCGGAGGAACAATGGTATTCGGGCAGAAAATCAATCGCAGGAACGCGCTCAAGCTGCTGGGCGCAGGTGGCGCTACGGTGCTCGCCGCGCCCTACATCATTCGATCGGCGCGCGCTGAGGGCTCGGTTCTCAAATCACCACCTATGACAAGTTCCTGCCGCAGGATTTCATCGAGCAGTTCCAGAAGGACAGCGGCATTGAGGTTCGCGTCCGCCTGACGGACCACCAGGGCAAACAGCACAACCTGCTGACGGCGGAAGGCGCAAATCCGATGGAACGGCATGACTTTCAAGGCGTCCGCGGGCGCGCTGTCGCCCAAGGCCTGTGACGCGATCTACGTCGTGCTGCGGCCGGAAGCGATCCAATGTTCGGCAGGCGAACCGGGTGTCGTCAACCGGGTGAAGGGGCGCATCCGCCAGCGCGTTTTCAAGGGCAACCATACATCGCTCAAGGTCGAATTCGGCGAGGGGCATCTACTCAACGCGCTCGTTTGTCCGAGCGAAGTGGAAAGGCTCGGCCGCGACGACATCTGGGTTGGCTGGTCCTCGGAGGCGACCACGCTCATCCGTCCCGCAACGCTTCATGGAAACGACGTCTCGACGGCGCACGTCGGCGACTATCAAATGAAATGGAAAACGACATGCGTGTAGGTATTGCGGGTGCTGGCTCTATTGCCTTTGGCACTGCCGCCCTTCTGGAAAAGCTCGGACACAAGGCAACGCTCTGGTCGCCGTCTGGCACGGGAACCCTGGCACTTGCCGAGGGGGAAAGCCTGACGGCCGAAGGTGCCGTCAAAGGCACTTTCCTTCCGGCCGTTGCGAAAGGCGCGGAAGATCTGGTCATCGATGCGGATGCGGTCCTCATCGCGCTGCCGGCCTACGGCCACCGCTTCGTGCTGGATGCGATCGCACCGCATCTGACGGCCGGGCAGGTCGTGATCTTCAGTTCGCATACCTCGTTCGGAGCGCTTTATCTTTCGTCGCTGCTTGCGGCGCGCGGTATCACCGTGCCGATCGTTGCCTGGGGCACGACGATCGTCAGCGGCCGGAAGCTCGGCCCGGCGGTCGTGCACGTAAATACGATCCGCAAGCAGGTCGACCTGGCGACCGTTCCCACATCGGAGAGTGCGCGCGGGCATGCGGTCTGCACGGCGCTGTTCGGCGAACATTTCGTCGACCGCGGCGGCCTGCTGGCCATCGCCCTTTCGAACCTGAACCCGCAAAACCACCTCGGCATCGCGCTCGGCAACATGTCGCGCATGGAGCGCGGCGAAAGCTGGGTGCAGGCGCAAAACGTCACCCCCAATATCGGCCGCCTTCTGGAGACGCTCGATCGCGAGCGCCTGGCCATAGCCGAGAAGCTGGACCTGAAGGTGCGCGACATCTTCCAGCATTTCCACCTGTCGTTCCATGTGCCCGTCAGTACCATCTCGCAGATGAACCAGGAAATGTACCAGGCCGGAAACAACGGCACCGGCCCTGCGACAGCGGACAGCCGCTACGTGACGGAAGATGTCCCCTTCGGCCTGGTAGTCACGGCGCAGCTCGCGCGCCTCGCTGGCTGCCCGGCGATCCTGCATGAATCAGGCATCCGCATCTTCTCGGCCATGTATGGCCGGGACTTCGAAGGCGAGAACGATCTCTTGCCCGAACTGGGCCTCGAGCGACTGGGTCTCGAAGGTCTCGACGCCCTGTGTCGCACCGGCTTTCCGCCCATTGCCGCTGCCGATCGAGCCGAGGGACGTGCCTGAATGACCGAACGCTTCCTGTCTCATCTTCGTTCCGAACTCGAGGGCCTGAAGACGGCCGGGCTCTACAAGTCCGAGCGTGTCATCACGTCGAAGCAGGCGGGCGAAATCGAGGTCGCCTCGGGCGACCGGGTGCTCAACTTCTGCGCCAACAACTATCTCGGCCTTGCCGACAACGAGGAACTCGCCGAAGCCGGCAAGAAGGCGCTCGACCGCTACGGCTACGGCATGGCGTCCGTGCGCTTCATCTGCGGCACGCAGGAGGAGCATAAGGCACTTGAGGCGCGCATCTCCTCCTTCCTCGGGATGGAAGATACGATCCTCTATTCCTCCTGTTTCGATGCCAATGGTGGCCTGTTCGAGACGCTGCTCGGCGAAGAGGACGCGATCATCTCCGACGCGCTCAACCATGCCTCGATCATCGACGGCGTGCGCCTCTCCAAGGCCAAGCGTTTCCGCTATGCCAACAACGACATGGCGGCGCTGGAGGAGGAACTGAAGAAGGCCGAAGGCAGCCGTTTCAAGCTGATCGCCACCGACGGCGTGTTCTCGATGGACGGCATCATCGCCAATCTCAGAGGGGTCTGCGACCTCGCCGACAAATACGGCGCCATGGTCATGGTCGACGACAGCCATGCGGTCGGTTTCGTCGGCAGGAACGGTCGCGGCTCGGCGGAGCACTGCGGCGTCGAGGGCCGGATCGACATCATCACCGGCACGCTCGGCAAGGCGCTCGGCGGCGCCTCCGGCGGCTATACCTCCGCGAAGGCCGAGATCGTCGACTGGCTCCGGCAGCGTTCACGCCCCTATCTGTTCTCCAACACGCTGGCACCGGTGATCGCGGCAGCTTCGCTCAAGGTCTTCGACCTGATCGAGAACGGCGATGCGCTGCGCGAGCGGCTCTATGCCAATGCGGCGCTGTTCCGCAACGAGATGTCGACGCTCGGCTTCACGCTCGCCGGCGAGGGGCATCCGATCATCCCGGTCATGCTCGGCGATGCGGCACTCGCCCAGGAGATGGCGGCACGCATGCTGAAGAAGGGCGTCTATGTCATCGGCTTCTCCTTCCCGGTGGTGCCCAAGGGGCAGGCGCGCATCCGCACGCAGATGTCGGCGGCGCACAGCGAGAACGACGTGCGCCGGGCAATCGCCGCCTTCGAAGAGGTCGGCCGCGAGCTCGGGGTGATCTGAGGGGAGAGACTGATGACGAACATGATGAAGGCGCTGGTCAAGTCGAAGCCGGAAGAAGGTCTCTGGATGGAGCGCGTGCCGGTGCCGGAGATCGGCCCGAACGACGTGCTGATCAAGGTCAAGAAATCGGCGATCTGTGGCACCGACGTGCACATCTGGAACTGGGACCAGTGGGCGCAGAAGACGATACCGGTGCCGATGGTCGTCGGCCACGAGTTCATGGGCGAGATCGCCGAGGTCGGCTCGGCCGTCACCAAGTACCATGTCGGCGAACGGGTCTCGGGCGAGGGGCATATCGTCTGCGGCAAGTGCCGCAACTGCCGCGCCGGCCGCGGGCATCTGTGCCGCAACACGCTCGGCGTCGGCGTCAACCGGCCGGGCTCCTTCGGCGAGTTCCTTTGCCTGCCGGAATACAACGTCGTGCCGATCCCGGACGACGTGCCCGATGAGATCGCCGCGATCTTCGACCCGTTCGGCAATGCCGTGCACACGGCGCTTTCCTTCGACCTCGTCGGCGAGGACGTGCTCGTGACCGGCGCCGGGCCGATCGGCATCATGGGGGCGCTGGTCGCCAAGCGCTCGGGCGCCCGCAAGGTGGTGATCACCGACATCAACCCGACACGGCTGGCGCTCGCGAAAAGCGTCGGCATCGACTACGTCGTCGACGCGTCGAAGGAAAACCTTGCCGACGTGATGAAGGCGATCGGCATGACCGAGGGTTTCGACGTCGGGCTGGAAATGTCCGGCGCGGCACCGGCCTTCCGCGACATGATCGACAAGATGAACAATGGCGGCAAGATCGCCATCCTCGGCATCGCGCCGGCCGGCTTCGAGATCGACTGGAACAAGGTGATCTTCAAGATGCTGAACCTCAAGGGCATCTACGGCCGCGAGATGTTCGAGACCTGGTACAAGATGATCGCCTTCGTCCAGGGCGGGCTCGACCTTTCCCCGGTCATCACCCACCGCATCAAGATCGACGAGTTCCGCGACGGTTTCGCGGCCATGCGCTCCGGCAATTCCGGCAAGGTCGTGATGGACTGGTAAGGCTCACGGGGCCGGTCGATCTCAGATCGGGTCGTTGAGAAAAATTGTCTTTTGTCACTAGAACTAAGAATGCGTTTTATGCACTATTGAATATCTACAATGCAAGGAGCGCATGATAGCTTATGGAAGTTCGCGATCTCGAGGCCTTTCTCGCCGTTATGTCGACGGGCAGCATCACCGGTGCCGCACGGCTGCTCGACCGCTCGCAATCGCAGGTGACGCGCCTGATCCAGGACCTGGAGACGTCGCTCGGCTTTGCGCTGTTCGAGCGAAATGGCCCGAGGATCGCGCCGACCGACAAGGGCATTGCCTTTCACGAAGATGCGGAGCGTTTCGTCAGCGGCATCGGGCACCTGCGCAACCGCGCCAAGGCGATCGCCGGCAAGGAGCCCGAGCCGATCGAGATTGCCGCGACCCCGGCATTCGCGAGCGGCATCATCCCGATCGCGCTCGCAGAACTGCCGGAGCATCTGCTGCCGCACACGATCAATCTCCGCAGCATGCCGGCAGAAGCTGCCGTTCAGTCGGTGTTCGCCCGCACGGCGGATTTCTGCGTGACCTCGCTGCCGGCAGACCAGCCCGGCCTGGAGGTACAAGGGTTCTTCGAAGGTCGTTGCGTGGCTGCAGTTGCGCTGCACGATCCGCTGGCTGCCAAGGACGTGATCTCGATCGCCGATCTTGCCGGGCGCACGCTCGTCACGATGTCCAATCCGTTTCGGCTCCGCCATAGCGTCGATGAAGCGCTCGATGCAGCCGGGGTGCGGCCCAATCGGATCATCGCGACGAACGCGGCCAACAACGCCGTGCAGATCGCATCACTCGGCCTTGGCGTGGCGATCATCGAGCCGGCGACGGCCTACGGCCTGCAATCGGCGCCGATCGTCGTTCGGCCGCTCGATGTCGAGATCCCCTTCCTGTGGGCGATCCTGTCGGCCGGTTCGCGCCCGCTCGCTGCCGGCGTACGGGAACTCATTCAACTGATAGCGCGGATCGCCTCGGAGCGGATACCGGATCTTAGCGTCCACGATCCCAAGCAGATGGCGCGTATCGCCGAAAGGAGCTTTGCCGGCAGGAAGGCCGGCATCGGTGCGCTGCCGGACAACCCGGCAGCGGAATAAAGGGGAGCAAAAGCTCTAAACGCTCACACGGAAATTGAGCCTGCTAAATGAGGAGAACGAGATGAACAATTTTGACGCAACCCGCCGATCGGCAATGAAGCTGCTGGCGGCTGGGGCTGGCGTGCTTGCTGCGCCTTCGATCCTTCGCCCGGCTTTCGCACAGAGCAAGGTCGTCAACATCACGACCTATGACAAGTTCGTACCGCAGTCCTTCATCGATCAGTTCCAGAAGGATACCGGTATCGAGGTGCGCATTCGGCTGACCGACGACCAGGGAAAGCAGTACAACCTCCTGACCGCTGAGGGGGCCGCACCCTCCACCGACATCGTGACCGTGACCGGACATCGCCTCTCACAGTTCATGAAGTCGAACCTCTTGGCGACGCTCGACACCGGGCGACTGAAGAACTGGGACAAGCTCGCCGCCGCCTACAAGGGCGCGCCGCAGTTGACCGTCGGCGGTAAGACCTTCGGCGTGCCGCTGCTTGCGGGCTTCGAGGGCCTCGTGCGCAACACCGAATACGCCAAGGCCTCCGACAGCTGGAGCATCATGTTCGATGACGAGAACAAGAACCTGACGTCCTATATCGTCAGCGACTTCCTCTCGATCGTCATGCGCTACCAGGGCAACGACGGCGACTACGTGACCTATGGCGACAAGCCGGATGTCGCGCAGGCGGCGACGAACCAGGCCCGCGATTTCCTCATCCAGCACAAGGACAAGGTTCGCAAGTATTACGATGCCGGCTCCGAGCTGCAGCAGATGTTCGTCAACGAGGACATCTACCTGGCGCAGGCCTGGTCCGGGCCGGCCGCCAAGCTCGTCATGGACGGACATCCGATCGAGATCTCGGTGCCGAAGGAAGGCACTTTCGGCTTCCTCTATTCGTTCAACATCGTCAACAACGCACCGAACGCGGACGCGGCCTACACCTTCCTCGACGCCATCCTGTCTTCGCCGGAGATCGGCGCTGCGATGACTCGCCAGTCCGGCTTCTCGTCGGCCTTCGAAGGCGTCGACAAGGTGCTGGACGACAAGGAGCGCGCCGCGCTGTCGCTGCCGCCCGAGCAGGTCGAACGCATCCAGTTCTTCAGTTCGGTCAACCGCGACATGAAGAACGAGATGATCGACAAGGCCGCCGCCGAGATCAAGGCAGCCTGACGTCTGAAATCCGGGCGATCGGCTGCGGCCGGTCGCCTTTAAAAAATGGACTCTTCCAGAGCCGGGAACAAAGAGAATGCTGGATACGACAACACAACCGCCATCCGTCGGTTTGTCGATGGTGCCGCACTATGCCGGTTGGATCGGCAGGACGGCGCGTTCGGGGCTTTATCGCCATACAATCGGACTTCTCGTCGAAAGCCGGCGCGTGCGTCTCGCCGTGCTCGCCGGCGTGCCACTTGTCTGGATCGCCATGCTGCATATCGGCCCGATCCTGCAGATGGCCAATATCAGCCTTCTTGCCAACTACCCACCTCAGCCGGACAAAAGCAGCGAATATACGCTTGCGAACTATGCGCTGTTCTTTTCTGACCGGCTCTATTTCCTGCCCTTCGTCCGCAGCCTGATCTTTGCCGCTGTGGTGACGATCTCGACGTTGGTGATCGTCTACCCCGTTGCCTACTACGTGGCGAAGGTGGTGCAGCCGAAGAACCGGATGCGGGCCCTGTTGTTGCTGCTCATACCCTTCTGGGCCGGTGAACTGATCCGCACCTTCTCCGTCATCATGCTGCTTGCCAACCGCGGGGCGCTGAACGTGCTCCTGCGCGAGTTCGGCTTCATCGACCGGCCGATCCCGATGCTCTACACCTTCTTCTCGCTGAGCTTCGGCGTCATCTATCTGCTCGCGCTCTACATGCTCCTGCCGCTCTATTCGGCGATCGAGAAGATCCCGACGCCGCTGATCCATGCAGCCGCCGACCTCGGTGCCGGACCCCTCCAGCGGTTCCGCCGGGTCATCCTGCCGCTTTCCAAGGACGGCATCGTCTCCGGCTGCAGCCTCGTCTACCTGACGGCCGTCGGCGTCTTCGCAGCACCGCTGCTGCTCGGTGGCCCCAATGCGGTGATCTTTCCCGAGGTCATCGCGACCCTCTTCCACGGGTCGAACGACAAATGGCCGGAAGGTGCCGCCTTCTCGATGATCATGCTGGTGGTGTCGCTGACGACCGTCGGGCTGTTCATGCGGGTCGTCGGCGGTCGCTCCGTCCGGCTGATGTGAGGGCGGACCGATGCGGAATTATTTCAATGACCTTCCGAAATCCGCGCTCGGCGCCTCCTACTGGATCTTCGCCGTCTATCTGGTCTTGCCGCTGGCGCTGATGACGGCGATGAGTTTCAAGGACGCGAACTTCATCGCCTTCCCGATCGGCAACTGGACGCTTTCCTGGTATAGCAAGGTGGTCCAGGACAAGCAGTTCCTCGAAGCCTCGCTCTATTCGATCGGCATCGCGCTCGCCACCACGGTCTCGGCGACGATCATCGGCGTCTGGATCGCGCTTCTCGTGTCGGCGGAAAACATCTGGGGCAAGGCGGTGATCTTCGCGCTTGCCTGTCTGCCCGCCGTCGTGCCGGGGCTGATCAACGCGATCTCGATGCGCATCTTCATCCGTGCCGTTGACATTCCGACCGGAACCTTCGCAATCATCCTCGCGCATACGGTTCATGCCGTCCCCTTTGTCGTCATCATGGTTCTGACGCGGCTGCGTTCGATGCCTGCCAATTTGGTGGACGCGGCGCGCGATCTCGGGGCCGACCCCTTCATCGCCTTCCTGCGCGTCACCATCCCCTATCTGATGCCGGCGCTCTTCGGCGGCATGATCTTCTGCGTGCTGACCAGCATCGACGACTTCGTCCGCACTTTCTTCCTCGGCGGCTACCAGCCGACGCTGCCCATGCTGATCTTCGCCAAGGTGCAAGGTGGCATGTCGCCGGAAATCAACGCCATGGCGACCATCGTGCTCGTCGTTACCACCGCCATCGGCCTTTACGCCGAGCATTTCACCCGCCGTTCCAGGAGCTGACGCGAATGCAACCTGTCGTCCATTTCAAGAACGTCAACAAGTCCTATGGAGCGCTTACCGCTGTCGATGATCTCGATCTTTCGATCGCGCCGGGCCAGTTCGTCACGCTGCTCGGCCCTTCAGGCTGCGGCAAGTCGACGACGCTGCGCATGCTCGGCGGTTTCGACAGCCCGACGTCGGGGGAAATCTACCTTGAAGGCAAGCCGATTTCGCACCTGCCGCCGAACAAGCGCAACGTCAACATCGTCTTCCAGGATTATGCGCTCTTCCCGCACCTGACGGTCGGCCGCAACATCGCCTTCGGTCTGGAGCTGAAGGGCATGGAAAGTGCCGCGATCCACAGGCGGGTCACCGAGCTTCTCTCTCTTGTCTCGCTTGAGGACCATGCCGAGCGCATGCCGGCGCAGCTCTCCGGCGGACAGCGCCAGCGCGTAGCGTTGATGCGGGCGTTGGCGCCCGATCCGAACGTGCTGCTCCTCGACGAGCCGCTTTCGGCGCTCGACGCCAAGCTGCGCCAGCAGATGCAGATCGAGCTCAAATCGATCCAAAAGAAGACCGGCAAGACCTTCATCTTCGTCACCCATGACCAGGAAGAGGCGCTCACCATGTCCGATGTCATCGTTGTGATGAACAAGGGCAGGATCGAGCAGATGGGCGGACCGGACGAGCTTTATGCCCGGCCACGCAGCCGCTTCGTCGCGAACTTCATTGGCCAGAGCAATTTTCTCGAGAGCACGGTCGTATCGGTGTCGGGCGGGATCGCCGCGGTCCAGTGGCGCGGCAACGTCGTGAACGCGGACGTGAACGGCACGGCGCCGATCCCGGGACACCATGTCACCCTGGCGCTGCGTCCGGAGGCGGTTTTCTGCCTGTCGCGCAAGCCCGAAGATCGCCCGTCGCTGAAGGCGCGTATCAACCAGCGCGTCTTCAAGGGCGCCCACACGTCGCTGACCGTCACGCTCGACAACGGGAGCACGCTCTTGGCGCAGATCGACCCGGTGGCACTTTCACATGTCGAAGGAGACGACGTCTGGGTGGGTTGGCGCGACAGCGACGCCGTCCTGCTGGCGCAATGAATGGGAGACCGGGGATGACCGACAGTCAACACAAGCAGCGGCTTGCCGAGCTCAATGCGCGGGTAAGGCAGGATCTGAGCTATCTCAACTATCCGCCGGCCAACTGGTCGAAGCCTGTGACGACGGCGGCGGGCGATGCCGTGAGCGACGTGGTGGTGATCGGCGGCGGTATGTGCGGGCTCGTTGCCTGGCATGCGCTTACGCGCGCCGGCATTGCCAATCTGCGCATCGTCGATCGTGCGCCGAAGGGTTTCGAGGGGCCCTGGGTTACCTATGCGCGCATGGAGACGCTGCGCTCGCCGAAGATCCTTCTCGGCCCGGCGCTGGGCATTGCCTCGCTCAGCTTTCGCGCCTGGTTCACAGCACTTAATGGCGAAGCGGAATGGGACGAACTGTTCCGTATCCCGCGGCCGATGTGGATGGATTACCTGCGCTGGTATCGCGAGGTCATGGATGTTCCGGTCGAAAACGATACCCATGTCACCCGCATCGTGCCGCGCACCGACGGTCTGCTGGAGCTTGAAATCGCCGGCGGCGCGAAGCCTGCGATCATCACCCGCAAGCTGGTGATGGCGACCGGCCGCGACGGGCTCGGCGAGCCGACCATTCCCGACTTCGTCAAGGGAATGGAGCGGCACAGGTCCTGGGCGCATTCGGCCGACGACATCGACTTCATTCGTCTGAAGGGCAAGCGTGTCGTCGTCATCGGCGTCGGCGCTTCGGCGGTGGATAATGCGGCCGAGGCCCTGGAGCAGGGGGCAGGAGAGGTGCGGCTTCTCGCCCGCCGCAAGGAAATGCCGACCGTCAACAAGCTGATGGGCATCGGCTCCTATGGCGTCACCGCAGGCTTTGCCGAGATTTCTCCGGAATGGCGCTGGCGGCTGATGGACTATGCGGCCAAGCAGCAGACGCCGGCGCCGCACAATTCGACGCTGCGTGTCAGCCGGCATCCGAACGCCTACTTCCATTTCGGCTGTGGCATCCGCTCGATGAAGGAGGAGAGCGGCGAGGTCGTGATCACCACCACCAACGGTCGCATCTTCCGCACTGATTTCGTCATCCTCGGCACCGGTTTCTCGATCGATCCGCTGAGCCGTAGCGAGCTTGCCCCCTATCAGGACCGGATCGCCTGCTGGGAGGATCGCTATGCGCCGCCGCCGGGCGAAGAAAACCCTGGACTCGGGCGCTTCCCCTGGCTGAACGCGGATTTCTCCTTCACCGAGAAGGAGCCCGGAACGGCACCCTGGCTGAAGGACATCCATTGCTTCAACTACGGTGCCTCCGTCAGCGTCGGCAAGGTCAGCGGCGACATCCCCGCCATCAGCGAAGGCGCTCTCTGGCTGGCGCGCGGGGTTGCCGCCTCGCTCTTCATTCGCGACGTCGACTACCATTGGGAAGCGCTGATCGCCTACGAAAAGCCGGAGCTCGACGGGACCGAATGGGTGGATGCGGATGCGCCGAGGCCGGCACAGAAGACGGCATGAACCTCATTTCAGAGGACTGGAAAAACAATGACCTCACCATCGACAAATGACGTGATCGACACCGTGCTCGGGCTCGATCGCTTTCCCGATCTGCAGGCGCTGCGCGAGCAACGGGCGAAACTGAAACACTTGAGCCAGACGAGCTATCAGGCAGCCCTTCGCCCCGCCGAGCCGCGCAACTTCTCCTATGCGCTGAGGGCGGCACTTGCCGCGCGTATGGCGGCACTCTGGAAGTCGCAGGAACTTGCCGCGCATTTCCGGGCGCTGCTCGAACGCGAGGAGGAGGGCTCGGGGTTGGCGTCGATTGCCGATCCTGGCAACGGCACCGAAGATCCCCGCCTTCAGGCGATTCTCGCCCATGTCGACCTGGTCACGCTTTCACCAAAGGAGGCGACGCGCGCCCATATCGAAAAGCTTCTTGCAGCCGGCCTCGACGACCGGGACATCGTCACACTCGCCGGGCTTATCGCCTTCGTGAACTATCAGGTGCTGGTGGTGGCTGGCCTCAAGATGCTGAGGGATAACTGACATGTCTCAAGCCGTGCACGAATTCACCGTCGAAGCGCTCGACTGGAAGCCCTATGTCAAGCCGGTCGATGTCGATACGGCGACCGCCGAACAGCTCGACGCGCTGAAGATTACGCCTTCCAACAAGAAAATCTCGGACTATGTGCTGGTTCTTGCCAACGAGCCGGAAACCTTGAAGGAGCGCACGCCGCTCTTCAACGACATCATGTATAGCGAGGGCGGTCTCTCCCGCGGCGGTCGCGAGATTGGTGCGCTTGCCGCGTCCTTCGTCAACCGCTGTATCTACTGCGCTTCGGTCCATGCCGCGCGCTACATCCAGCTCGAAAAGCGGCCGGAGGTGGTGGACGAGATCTATGGCAGCGGCCTCGACGCGAACCTGCCGGAGTTCGAGCAGGCGCTGTTCAATTTCGGCGTCGACCTGACGGCTCACCCGGACAATGTCGGCGCCTACCAGTTCTACCATCTGCGCGAGATAGGCCTCGACGACCTCCAGATCCTCGATCTCATCCATGCGGTTGCGATCTTCGGCTGGGCCAACCGCCTAATGCATACGCTCGGCGAACCACACCGGCTGGATTGAGTGAAACACGCGCCCTGCCACCATACTGCGATGACGATCCGCCCCTTCGACATCGCGCATCGCGACGTGCTCCGCATCGCGCTGCCGATGATGGTCGCCTATCTGTCGAGCCCGCTGGTCGGGCTCGTCGCAACCGGCGTTATCGGCCAACTGCGTGACGAGACCCTGATCGGCGGCGTGGCGCTTTCCACCGTCATCTTCGACGTCATCTTCGTCACTTTCAATTTCCTGCGCGGCGCGACCACGGGCTTTACCGCCCAGGCGCTCGGCGCCGGTGATCGACGCGAAGAGCAGCGCATGCTCGCAAGCGGGCTCATCATCGCGCTGGTGGCGGGGTTGGCGTTGCTTCTGCTTCAAAAGCCGATCGGCGCACTCGGTCTTGCCGTCATGGGAGCAGAGGGGAAAATGGCCGAGGCGGCCGCCACCTATTTCGCCTGGCGCGTGTGGTCTGCGCCCTTCGTTCTGTTCAATTTCGTGGTCTTCGGCTGGATCATCGGGCGCGGCGATGCGCTCTGGGGCATGATCCTGCAAACCCTGCTCAATGCATTGAACGCCGGCTTGAGTGTCCATTGGGCCCTCGTCCTTGGCTGGGGCGTGGCGGGCGTTGCGGCGGCTTCGTTGGTGGCGGAGGCTGTCACGGCGCTGGCGGGGCTCTATCTCATCTGGACAAAGACCGACCGGACCGCCTGGAACCCGCCGGATCTTACCGCCTTTCGTCGCGCCTTCTCGGTTAACGGCGACATGATGATCCGGTCCTTCGCGCTTCTGATCGGTCTCTCCTTCTTCACCCGCCAGAGCGGCATGCTCGGCATCGAGATCCTCGCGGCCAATACGATCCTGCTGCGGTTCTATTTCTTCGGTGTCGCCTTTCTCGACGGGGTGGCAACGGCGGCAGAGCAACTGGCCGGCCGGGCCGTCGGCGCGCGCTACCGGCCGGCCTTCGACCGGGCTGTCGGCTTGACCACGATGTGGGGCTTGATCTTTGCCGGGATCGTCGCGCTATCACTGCTTGCGGCCGGCGACTGGGTGATCGGCATCACCGCCCCGACGGAGAGCGTGTCCGCGCTTGCGCATACTTACCTGCCCTATGTCGCAGCTCTCCCGATCTTCGGCATCGTCGCCTTCCAGATGGACGGCGTCTATATCGGCGCTACGTGGTCGAAACAGATGCGAAACCTGATGGTCGCGTCACTGGCGATCTATTTTGCCGCCTGGGCGATCCTGCAGCCCGTGTTCGGCAATGACGGCTTGTGGATCGCACTGATCCTGTTCCAAAGCGCCCGCAGCGTCGCCTTCCGGCTGATGCTGCCGCGGCTCGCCGACCGCACGTTTTCGACGGCGCGGCAATGATTGGGCTTCATTGTAGCCGACTACAAACTCGGTGAAGCGCGAGACGTCGACCATGTCGTCGCCCTGGTAGCGGATCGTGTAGCTATCGGTGCGTTCGACGCCCTTGAGATAGGAAAGATACTCGGCCGGAAGGCGATTTCGGAACACGATCTCCGGGACGACTTCATTGACTCCTCCCTCGTGCGCAGCTTCGCACGCATTGATCGCGGTGTCGGTCATCCAGCGGCGCGCGCTCACACCCGAAACCTTCCGGCATCAACTGAGCGCGAGTCGATCGACGCGCTTTCGGAGGTAATCGTGGTCTCGTTGACATTGCTGCCTGCGGCACTCTCGTTCAAGGATGTTGCGGCTGCATCGCGGCTGGCGGCACAAAAGGACCGATTCCGCGAGCTTGAAGATGAGATTGTGCGCCGGCGTCTTGGCGGCGAGCATGCGGACACGGCGGCCGGCGCCAGAGACAACGCCCCATTCATTGATCTCGTGCGCGATCTCCACCGGACCAACTCCGATATCGCAGCCGCCGGCTATCCGCTGGTGCAGGCCGCCGGGTTGCGGAGCAGCAGCCGTATAATGAATGTCGGAGCGGTTGCCGGCGCGAGATGATGGCAAGCGGGCTTGTCGGCCCGTCGCTTGGATCAGGAAACGGCTCGCTGCTGTCGCCTCCGTGGTGCAGCCGCCGCCGCCGGACCGCTAGAGCTTGGCCGAGACCGCCGTCGCCGCTTCGCGAATGGTCTGCATCAGCAGCGAGAGGGCGAGCGTTGGCGCCGCGTCGGCACGCATGGTAAGGCCAACCGGCCCCTTCGTTTCGCTGGTATCGATCGGAAGGATCGCGATTGTGCCGTCGTCGACATCGGCCGCGACGACGCCGGCGGAGATGATCCAGATCGCGTCGCTTGCCCGGACGAAGGCGCGGCCGAAGGCATCGGAGACGGTCTCGATCTGGTTCGGCAGGTTGGCGATGCCATTGGTGATGAGGAAGCGCTCGACGAAGGGGCGGATGATCGAGGCGCGTGTCGGCATCAGTACCGGGAAATCGGCGAGCCGCACAAAGGCGGAGTGGGTTCCGGACAGCAACGGATGCCCGGCTCGGACGGCAAAGACCACCTGCTCCGAATAGAGATGCTCGAAGGAAAAGCCGGTCATCTTGTCCGGTGCCGCAAGTCGCCCGACGACGAGATCGAGATCGCCGACGCGCAACTGTTCGAGAAGCACGGCGTTGTCGCCGGTGACGATCTTGATGCGCGCACCGGTATCCTCTTTGAGGAAGAGCGTCATGGCGTGCGGCATGATCCGTGTCGAGACCGTCGGCAGCGCCCCGACCCGGACGGGTACTCCGTCGCCAGCGCGCTCCTGCGAAACGGAATCGAGCCCTTGCCGCAGCGCCGTCAGTGCCGCACCGGCGTGGCGCAGGAATACCTCGCCGTAACGTGTTATCTTGATGCCGCGCCCATCACGCTCGAAAACCGCGACGCCAAGCACCTCTTCGAGCTCACGGATCGTCTTGGTTACGGCCGGCTGGCTGACATGCAGCAGTTCCGCCGCCTTCATCACGCTCTTCTGCCGGGAGACCTCGACAAAAGTCTGCAGATGGCGAAACTTGACCCGGGCGTCGATCATGGAATTCATAACCCTCAAGTTAATGAAAGGCCATGAAATATCATTTTACCTAACCAGATTAAATATCCAATTTGGTGACGGAGGAGAGAGCCCGTGCAATTTGCCCGCATCAACGACATCACGATTCACTGCCAGGTGATCGGCGCGACCGGCGACCGGCCGGTGCTGGTTTTTGCCAATTCGCTCGGCACGGATTTTCGCATCTGGCGCGACGTCGTCGTTCGGCTCGCCGGAGACTATGCCATTGTCCTCTATGACAAGCGCGGCCATGGCCTTTCGGATATCGGGCCGACGCCCTATGCGATCGAGGATCATGCCAACGACCTTGCCGGCCTGCTCGACATGCTTTCGGTCAAGCAGGCGATCGTCTGCGGCCTCTCCGTCGGCGGCCTGATTGCGCAGTCGCTCTACCAGCGCCGACCCGATCTCGTGCGTGCGCTGGTTCTCTGTGACACGGCGCACAAGATCGGTACCGCCGAGATGTGGGCGGCGCGCATCGCCGCCATCGAGGAACATGGTATCGAAGGGATCGCCGACAGTGTGCTCGAACGCTGGTTCACGCCGGCCTTCCGCCGGCCCGAAAACACCGCCTATGCCGGCTATCGCAACATGCTGGTGCGCCAGCCGGTGACCGGATACTTGGCCACTTGTGCCGCGATCCGCGACGCCGACTACACGGAGGCCGCCGCCCGCATCGCGGTGCCGACGCTCTGCGTCGTTGGCGACCAGGACGGTTCGACGCCGCCGGATGTCGTGCTCGCCACAGCTCGCCTCATTCCCGGTGCGCGATACGAAGTCATTCGCGATGCAGGTCATATTCCCTGCGTCGAAAACCCGGAGGCGCTGACCGCGGTGTTGCGCGCCTTCTTCGAAATCGCAATGCATGGAGACAAGACCCATGAATGACGCCTCTGCGCCCTCCGATCGCTATCGCCAGGGCATGGCCACGCGCCGGGCCGTGCTCGGCGACGATCACGTGGATCGGACGCAGTCGGTTTCCACCGAATTCGACCGCCCCTTTCAGGAACTGATCACCGAAGCGGCCTGGGGTCATGTCTGGTCGCGTCCGACTTGGACGAAGCGCGAGCGCTCGATCGTAACGATCGCGCTGCTCGCAGCCCTCGGCCAGGATGACGAGGTGGCGATGCATGTGCGGGCGACGAGTAATACGGGCGCAAGCCGCGAGGATATCTGCGAAGCGCTGCTGCATGTGGCGATTTATGCCGGCGTGCCGGCGGCCAATCACGCAATCAAGATCGCCAAGCAGGTCTTTGCCGAGATCGATGGCGGCAAGGCTGCCTGACGGGAGAAGATGATGCCTGACAGAACGAACAGGAAGCCGGAGACCGGCGCCTTTTTCCCGCGTGACCGCCAATGGCACGCGCCGGCGCTGACACCGGGCTACAAAACCTCGGTTTTGCGCTCGCCGCAAAAGGCACTCCTGTCGCTCGACGGTACGATCTCGGAAATCACCGGCCCGGTCTTCGGCCATTCTGTCATCGGCGAGCTCGACAACGACTTGATCCACAATTTCGCCAGGCCAGGGGAAAGCGCCATCGGCGAGCGCATCATCGTGCATGGCCGCGTGCTCGACGAGCGCGGGTGCGCAGTGCCGGGGGCGCTGCTCGAATTCTGGCAGGCCAATGCCGGTGGCCGTTATCGCCATAAGAAGGAAAGCTACCTTGCGCCGCTCGACCCGAATTTCGGCGGCTGCGGCCGCACGATCACCGACGACGAGGGCTTTTATTCCTTCCGCACGATCAAGCCTGGCCCCTATCCCTGGCCGAACGGCGTCAACGACTGGCGTCCGGCCCACATCCATTTCTCGGTCTTCGGCCACGGCTTCGCGCAGCGCCTGATTACTCAGATGTACTTCGAGGGCGACCCGATGATCTGGAAGTGTCCGATCGTCAATACGATTCCCGATCGCCAGGCGATCGAACAATTGATCGCGCCGCTCGACTGGGCGAACACGATCCCGTTCGACGCGCGTGCCTACAAGTTCGACATCGTGCTGCGCGGACGCCGCTCGACGCTGTTCGAGAACCGGCTGGAGGGCAACTGATGGTTCAGCAACTCGGCTACCTCAAGGAAACGCCGTCACAGACGGCCGGCCCCTATGTGCATATCGGCCTGACCCCGAACTTCTGCGGCATCGGCGGCGTTTATGAAACGGATCTCGGCGCACGGATGGTGAACGAGCAGACGCTTGGCGAGCGTATCACCATTACTGGCCGCGTGATTGATGGCGCGGGCACGCCGCTGAAGGACGCGCTCGTCGAGATCTGGCAGGCGGATGCGGTGGGTCTCTATAACTCGCCAACCGAGCTGCGCGGTTCGGCAGATCCGAATTTTACCGGCTGGGGACGCTGTCCGACCGCCGCGGACGACGGTGTCTTCACCTTCGAGACCGTAAAGCCGGGGCGCGTGCCTTTCAAGGACGGCCGGCCGATGGCGCCGCACATCACCTTCTGGATCGTTGCGCGCGGCATCAATGTCGGGCTGCACACACGCATGTATTTTCCCGAAGAAGCCGAGGCCAATGCCGCCGATCCGTTGCTTGCGCGAATAGAACATCGCCATCGTGTTGCGACGCTTGTCGCGACCGGAGCGGCGCCTAATTATGTTTTTGACATTCACCTGCAAGGTGAGAAGGAAACGGTGTTCCTCGACATCTGAACAGGAATGTCACGCCTGGACATGGGGCGAAGAATAGCGCGCGCCATGCAGCAGGTGGCATTTCGTTCGGCAAACAGAAACGGGGAAACCATGACCTATTCCGCCTTCGACCATCCTTATCTTTCCGGTCTCCTGGGTGATGAGGCGGTTGCCGCCGAGTTTTCGGCCTCCGCCGATATCCGTGCGATGCTCGCCTTCGAGGCGGCGCTTGCACGGGCGGAAGCCGTGCACGGCATCATCCCGGCAAGCGCCGCCGACCGGATCACCGGGGCCTGTCGCGCTTTCTCGCCCGATGTCATCGCGCTCAAACGCGCCATGGGTGTGGATGGGGTGGTTGTGCCGGAACTCGTCCGGCAATTGCGCGCCGCCGTCGGTGGCGAGGTTGCGGACTATGTGCATTACGGCGCCACCAGCCAGGATGTCGTCGATACCAGCCTGATGTTGCGCATGAAGGCGATCGCCGAGCTTTTCGCCGTGCGCCTCGGCAATGTCGTTTCGGTGCTCGAGGAGTGCGACAACGAGTGGGGTGAGCGTTCGCTGATGGGGCGGACCCGGATGCAGGCGGCGATCCCGATCACCGTATCCGACCGGCTGCGCAGCTGGATCGAGCCGCTGCTTGACCACAAGGACCGGCTGGAAGCGATGGACCGCGACCTCTTCGCCGTTCAGTTCGGCGGTGCTGCAGGAACGCTCGAAAAACTCGATGACCGGGCAGATGACGTGCGCGCCACGCTTGCGGAAGAACTGGGACTCGCCGATTTTCCGCAATGGCACAGTCAGCGCTCGGAAGTGGCGGATTTTGCCAATGCGCTATCGCTGATGACCGGCAGCCTGGGTAAGTTCGGCCAGGATATCGCGCTGATGGCGCAGCAGGGTGACGAGATCGAACTTGCCGGTGGCGGTGGTTCCTCGGCGATGCCGCACAAGCAGAACCCCGTGGCGGCGGAGGTTCTGGTGTCCTTGGCGCGTTTCAACGCGACCCAGCTCTCCGGCATGCACCAGGCGTTGATCCACGAGCAGGAACGCTCCGGTGCCGCCTGGACGCTCGAATGGCTGATCATGCCGCAGATGGCCGGTGCGACGGCGGCAGCGCTTCGCCTGGCGGCCGAGCTTGCAAGCAACATACGCCGGCTTGGTCGTGCCTGAGCGCGGCCGCCGCCCGGCCGCTCAGCGGGCCGCGCGCAACATCGAGCGATATCGCACCTGGCTGTTCTTGAGGTGCTGGCGCATGGCGCTGCGCGCCTGTTCCTCGTCGCCATCCTGAATTGCGATGAGGATGGCCTCGTGCTCAGAGATCAATCGGCTCAGCTCTGCCGACGCCAGTACGGTCTCCTCGCCACTCTCGGAAACCGCGCGGCGGGGAATAAGCGCCGGACCCAACATCTGCAGGAACTCGCTGAAGCGCGGATTGTTGGTCGCCTGGGCAATCGCGAGATGGAAACTGAAATCGGCTTCGGCGGTTGGACGTCCCTCGGCGGCGCTCGCACAGAAGCTGTCGAAGGCTTCGACGATCTTCTCCTCCTGCGCCGGCGAGCGGCGAAGGGCGGCGAGGGCGGCGGCATCGCCTTCGACTGCGGTTCTGAGCTCCAGCATTTCGATTAGCGAGGAGACGCGCGCGAGGTCGACGCCATGGAAAGGCAAGGGAGCGACCGGGGTCGGCTCCAGCACGAAGACGCCAATGCCGTGTCTCGCCTCGACCAGTCCGCCGGAGCGGAGTGCCGCAATCGCCTCACGCACCACGGTGCGGCTGACGCCGAACTCTTGGGTCAGTTGGGCCTCGGACGGCAGGCGGTCTCCCGGCTTGTAATGGCCGCCGGCGATCTGGCTGCTGAGTGCATCCGTCACCTTCGCCACCAGTGTCTTGCCTGGAGGGGCGGCGGTCTCGGATGCGGTTGCATTGGTCATGGGGCCAATTCCGTAATTTAACGAAGGCTTCTGGATACGCCATTGGCGATCGGCAGTGCAATCCATGGGGCGGCAAAGCACATCCGCTTAGTCCTTGAAAATCGGATCATCGACAAAGGCGCCGCCCTGAAACCGCGCCAGGGAATCCTCCGGTCTCGGTTTCGGCGTGTTTGCGGCAATCTTCTCGCGGAAAACCTCCGCGTTATCCTTCGGTCGCCAGCCGAGCCAGGAAACATGGGCGTTGTCCCACCATCCGGCGTCGTTTGCGGAAGCGCCCCAGATGACCGGGCAGCCAAGGACCGGCACGCGGAACACCGCTTCGATCATCGAGGCGAAGTCGTCATGCGAGAGCCAGGTGGAGAGCATGCGGTAGTTGGTCGGTTCAGGCATGCAGGAACCGATGCGGACAAGTGCCGTCTCCTGCCCGAACTTCTCGAAATACATGCGGGCAAGCGCTTCACCGAAACACTTCGAGACGCCGTAGAGCCCATCAGGGCGGTAGGGCGCGTTCGGACCCAGCCGCTCGTTTTGCGGGTAAAAGCCGATCGTGTGGTTGGTGCTGGCGAAGAGAATGCGTGGTCTGCCGTTCGCACGGGCCGCCTCGTAGAGATTGTAGAGGCCGAGGATGTTGCCGTCGAGGATTTCGGAGAACGGCCGCTCGACCGAGATGCCGCCGAGATGCAGGATGGCGTCGCAACCGGCGACCAGGTCATGGACGCCCGCGGCATCGGCGAGATCGCATTGAATGCACTCTTCGTTTTCGCTTGGCGGATCGAGCGGCGACCGGTCGGAAAGTCGGATCAAGGTCGCCAGCGGCGCAAGTTTCTTGCGCATGACGCGGCCGAGCTGCCCCGCCGCGCCGGTGATCAGAAGCCGTTCCATTTCCTCTTTCCTCCAGAAGGCCAGCCGGTGTTGCGGCATTGCCATATGCCGTCATACAATAGGGGCTAACACATAATATGTGGTTGACGCAATATGGACGAGCCGCGTCAATGTTGCCTCTGCGTCGGGCTGAGGAATGCCCTGAGAGCCGATAGAAAGACCTGCTTTCAAGCGCGATTGCCGGAAATTTTGCTTGTATGATCACTTGTATTATGACCTATTGACACGAATGCCGTGACTTGCTTAGTAGGATGCATCGCGTTTTGAGGAGGACCCGCACGAAATGACCCCCGCGCAGATCAAGGCCGCTCTTGGATCAGGCCTGCTTTCTTTCCCGGTGACGCATTTTGATGCCGAGGGCCGTTTCGCGCCGGACAGCTATCGGGCGCATGTCGAGTGGCTGGCCGGCTACAAGGCGCCGGTGCTGTTTGCTGCCGGCGGCACCGGCGAATTCTTCTCGCTGAAGCCCGATGAAATTCCCGGCATCGTCCAGGCCGCCAAGGAGGTTGCAGGCGACACGGCGATCGTTTCCGGTTGCGGTTACGGTACGGAGATGGCCATCGATATCGCCCGGTCGGTCGAGCGCGTTGGCGCGGATGGTATCCTGCTTCTGCCGCACTATCTGATCGACGCGCCGCAGGAAGGGCTCTACGCCCATGTGAAGAAGGTCTGCCAGTCGGTCGGCATCGGCGTCATGGTCTATAACCGCGACAACTCGGTGCTGCAGGCCGACACGCTGGCCAGGCTCTGTGACGCGTGCCCGAACCTGATCGGCTTCAAGGATGGCACCGGCGACATCGGTCTCGTGCGTCAGGTCACGGCCAAGATGGGTGACCGCCTGATGTATCTCGGCGGGATGCCGACCGCCGAGCTCTTTGCCGAGGCCTATCTCGGCGCCGGTTTCACCACCTATTCTTCGGCCGTCTTCAACTTCGTGCCGGGCCTTGCCAACGAATTTTACGCCGCCCTTCGCGGCGGCGATCGCGCCACCTGCGAGCGCCTCCTCAAGGACTTCTTCTATCCGTTCATGGCGATCCGCAACCGGGGCAAGGGCTATGCGGTTTCGGCGATCAAGGCCGGTGTGCGCCTGCAGGGCTTCAATGCCGGTCCGGTCCGCACGCCGCTGACAGACCTCACCGATGACGAAGTTGCGATGCTCGATGCCCTGATCGGTGCGAACAAGCGCAAGAATTGAACCGCAGCGAGGGCAACCGATGAAAATCACCGCCGTCCGCACCCATCTCCTCGAGCACCGGCTGGCCGTGCCCTTCGAAAGCGCGTCCATGCGCTTTGATCGTCGCGCCCATGTGCTGGTGGAGATCGAATGCGACGATGGCAGCATCGGCTGGGGCGAGTGCCTTGGGCCGGCGCGGCCGAACGCGGCCGTGGTCGCGGCCTATGCCCCCTGGCTGATCGGCCAGGATCCGCGCCAGACCGAAAAGCTCTGGGCAGTCCTCTATAACGCGCTTCGCGACCAGGGGCAGCGCGGTCTCGCGATCACGGCGCTGTCCGGCATCGACATCGCGCTCTGGGACATCAAGGGCAAGCACTACGGCGCCTCCGTCTCGATGCTGCTTGGCGGTCGCTGGCGCGAGAGCGTTCGCGCCTATGCGACCGGCAGCTTCAAGCGTGACGGCGTCGACCGTGTGTCTGACAACGCGATGGAGATGGCGGAGCGCCGGGCGCAGGGGTTTCACGCCTGCAAGATCAAGATCGGCTTCGGCATCGAGGAAGACCTTTCCGTCATCCGCGCGGTGCGCGAGGCGATCGGTGACGAGATGCGGCTGATGATCGACGCCAACCACGGCTACACCGTCACCGAAGCGATCCGCCTCGGCAAGGCTGCGGCGGACTATGACATCGATTGGTTCGAGGAGCCGGTCGTGCCCGAGCAGCTCTCGGCCTATCGCGAGGTCAGGGCAGGGCAGCCTATTCCCGTCGCAGGCGGCGAGACCTGGCACACGCGCTATGGCATGTCGCCGGCGATCGAGAGCCGCGCCGTCGACATCCTGCAGCCGGACCTGTGCGGTTGCGGCGGTTTTTCCGAAATGGTGAAGATCGCCAGCCTCGCGACGTTGCATGGCGTTCGCATCGTGCCCCATGTCTGGGGCACGGGCGTTCACATTGCCGCGGCGCTGCAATTCATGGCGGCGATGACGCCGGATCCGGTGCGGGTGAAGCCGATCGAGCCGATCCTGGAGTTCGACCGGACGGAGAACCCGTTCCGCCAGGCCGTGTTGACGGCGCCGATCGAGGCCGTCAACGGCGTCGTCGCAATACCGGACGCCCCGGGGCTCGGCATCGAGATCAATCGCGATGCGCTCGTCGAATTCAAGATGCCCGAGACTGCAAGATGATCGAGCGCATCCTGACCGGCCGCCCGCCCGAACCGCGCCTGCCGAAGGGCGCCATCGATTCGCAGATGCACATGTATCTGCCAGGCTTCCCGTCGCTTCCCGGCGGTCCGCCTTTGCCTGTTGAACCTTTGCCGGATGCTGCGGCCTATCGCCAGGTCATGGCCTGGCTCGGCATCGACAGGGTGATCATCACCCAAGGCAATGCCCATCAGCGGGACAATGCCAACACGCTTGCCTGTGTTGCAGCAATGGGTGCCGCCGCGCACGCCGTCGTCGTCATCGACGAGGACACTTCGGATGCGCAGATGCGCGCGTTGAGCGAAACCGGCGCTGTCGGCGCACGCATCATGGATTTGCCGGGTGGCGCGGTAGGGCTCGACGCGCTGGAAGCAGTGGACGCGCGGGCACAGGCGGCGGATTGGATGATTGCCGTGCAATTCGACGGCAACAGGCTGCTCGACCATCTGCCGCGGTTGGAGCGCATCAGGTCGCGCTGGGTGTTGGATCACCACGGCAAGTTCTTCGCCGGCGTCGATCCGGATGGGCCGGAGATCGCGGCGCTGCTGAAGCTGATCGACCGCGGCAATGTCTGGTTCAAATTTGCCGGCGTCTACGAAAGTTCGCGGCAGGGATGGCCGTACGAGGACGTGGCCGCCTTTTCGCGCCGGATCGCCAGACATGCGCCGGAACGCATCGTCTGGGGCTCGAACTGGCCGCACAACATGATCCGCAAGACGGAAGACTATCCCGAGGACGCGCGGCTCGCGGAACTGGTGCTCGGCTGGCTTGCCGACGACCGGGCGCGGCATCTCGCCCTCGTCGAGAACCCGGAACACCTGTTCAAGCTGCCGGCCTTCGCCGTGGCGTGACTTCAGTCCGCAATGGGAGCTGGGAGGCTCCCTGCCGGGCCTGACGACAAGAGGATTTTGCATGCCGGCCCGGACGGGCAGACACCCGGCCTTCGGAGAGGCCGAAGCACGATCAGAGGAGGAGAAAACATGAGGAAAACTGCAGGCATGCTTTGCGTCGCCATGGGGCTGGCGTTTGCTGGCACAGCGGCGCAAGCGCAGGAAATCACTCTGCGCTCGGCGGATATCCACCCGGATGGCTACCCGACGGTCGAGGCCGTCAAATACATGGGGCAACTGCTTTCCGAGCGTAGCAACGGGCGGATCAAGGTCGAGGTCATGAACAGTGGCGTGCTCGGCGGCGAGAAGGACACGATCGAGCAGACGCGCTTCGGTGTCATCGACATGAACCGCGTCAATGCCGCGCCCTTCAACAACCTCGTCAAGGAGACGATGGTGCTTGGCATGCCGTTCCTGTTCCGCTCGACCGAGCACATGCACAAGACGGTCGACGGCCCGATCGGCGACGAGGTGCTGGCGGCCTTCGAGCCGCACGGCCTGATCGGTCTCGCCTTCTATGATTCCGGCGCGCGTTCCTTCTACAGCACCAAAAAGCCGATCGAGAATCTGGCGGACCTCAAGGGCCTGAAAATCCGGGTGCAGCAGTCCGATCTCTGGATCGCCATGATGCAGGCCTTCGGTGCCAACCCGACGCCGATGCCGATGGGCGAGGTCTATTCGTCGCTCGAGACCGGTGTCGTCGATGGCGCCGAGAACAATTGGCCGTCCTACGAATCCGCCCGTCATTTCGAGGTCGCCAAGAACTATTCGCTCACCGAACATTCCCTCAATCCGGAAATCCTGGTCATTTCCAAGATGACCTGGGACAAGCTTTCCCCCGAGGATCAGGCCCTGGTTCGTCAGGCGGCCAAGGACTCCGTTGGCAAGATGCGCGAACTCTGGAGCGCGCGCGAGAAGGTCTCGGAAGAGAAGGTTCGTGCCGCCGGCGCAAACGTCATCAAGGTCAACAAGGAGGAGTTCGCCGCCGCAATGGCGCCGGTCTACGACCAGTTCGTCAGCGACCCGAAACTCAAGGACCTTCTCGAGCGGGTGAAGGCGGTCAAGTGACGGCAGATGAAAGGCCGGGTCCCGGGAAAGGAACCGGCCTTCGCAACTGTGCATAGGATTGCTTTCGCGGAGGAGGAAGAAAGATGCGTCGTTTCATGCGGGCGATACGCCCGCTTCTCGGGGCGCTAAGCCGCGCGTCGCTCTATATCGCCGGCACCGGCATGGTCGCCATGACACTGATCGTCGGCTGGCAGGTGTTTGCCCGCTATGTTCTGAACGACTCGCCAAGCTGGTCGGAGCCCTTGTCTCTCCACCTGATGGCCTGGTTCATCATGCTTGGCGCGGCGGTCGGCGTGCGCGAGAGCGTGCATCTCGGCCTCGATGTCATCCGCCACGTGATGAAGCCTTCGGTCCAGCTTGCCATGGATCTGACGAGCCTTGGCCTGATCGTCATCTTCGGGGCATCCATGGCCTATTACGGACTGCTTCTTTGCATCGGCACATGGAGCGCCACTATTCCGGTCCTTGGATGGCCGGGAGGGGTCGACTTTTTTCCGCTCATCGTCGGCGGCGTGATGATTGCCCTCTTCGCTGCCGAGCGTTTCGTTGATCTGGTTCTGGGTGTCGATGTCGCCGCCGATATCGTCGTGCAGGAGATGGCCTGAATGGCTTACACTATTCTCTTCGGGGTCTTCACCCTGCTGATGCTCATCGGCACGCCGATCGCGTTTTGCCTCGGTATCGCTTCCTTCGCCACCGTGCTCTATCTCGGCCTGCCGCCGGTGGTGGTGTTCCAGCAGTTGAATTCCGGCATGAACGTCTTTGCCATGATGGCGATCCCGTTTTTCATCTTTGCCGGCGACCTGATGGTGCGCGGCGGCATCGCCAACAGGCTGATCCAGTTCGCCGCCGGCCTCGTCGGGCATCTGCGTGGCGGCCTTGGCCAGGTCAACATCGTGGCCTCGACGCTCTTCGGCGGCATCTCCGGCTCGGCAGTCGCGGATGCTTCGGCCGTCGGCGGCCTGATGATCCCGCAGATGGCAAAGCGCGGCTATGACCGTGACTACGCCGTCAACGTTACCGTCAACGCAGCCATCATCGCGCTGATGGTCCCCCCATCGCACAACATGATCCTTTATTCGATCGCCGCCGGCGGCAATGTCTCGGTCGCCGATCTCTTCACCGCCGGCATCATTCCCGGCCTGCTGCTTGCGCTTTCGCTGATGGTGACCGCCTATGTCGTCGCAAGGCGCAGAGGCTATCCGGCCGAGCCGTTCCCGGGTTTTTCCAGGCTCTTCTACTATCTGCTCGCCTCGTTTCCGGGCATCGTCCTGATCGGCATCATCTTCGGCGGCGTGCGCTCCGGCGTGTTCACCGCCACCGAAAGCTCCTGCATCGCCGTGCTCTATGCCTTCCTCGTCGCGATGCTGGTTTATCGCGAACTGGATTGGACAGGCTTCGTCGAAGCGGTCATGGGGGCGGTGCGCACCACCGCCATGGTTCTCCTCGTCATCGGCATGGCGGCATCCTTCGGCTGGCTGATGGCCTTCCTGCAGGTGCAGGCGCTGATGATCGGCGCGATCGGTGCGATTTCGGAGAACCCGATCATCGTGCTGCTCGTCATCAACATCATCCTCTTGTTCCTCGGCACCTTCATGGACATGGCGCCGATGGTGATCATCTGCACGCCGGTGCTGCTTCCGGTCGTCAAGGCGTTCGGCATCGATCCGGTGCATTTCGGGGTGGTGATGATCCTGAATGCCGGCATCGGGCTCAACACGCCGCCGGTGGGCACGGTGCTCTTCGTCGGCTGCGCCGTCGGCGGAATTTCCATTCGCGAGGCGATGCGCACGATCTGGCCGTTCTTCGGCGCCAGCATCGCAGTGCTGATGGCTGTCACCTACATCCCGGCGCTGTCGCTCTGGTTGCCGTCGGTCTTCAAGTGAGCTGACCCCCTGCATGTCTCCTTAATCGACCTCGATTTAAGGACAAAGACATGCAGCAAATCAAAGTCCTACAGCGACGTTTGCACGTCTGAAAAGACGCGCGGCGCTGTAGGTGGTCCTGCGGAACTCGGCATCTCTGCCGGACCGCCCACCTTGAAGGTGGGCCGGCTAATCGTTTCTGTTGGCGGCGATGCACTGGCGTTCCAGGCGCTTGAGGAAAACGCCGATCTCCCTTGCCGCCTGCAGATCGCCCTTCCGCTCGGCGACGGCGCGGCCTTCGCGCCAGACCTGGAGCGCCTCTTCGAACCGGCCGACCTTGTGTAGAATGGCACCACGCAGTTTCCACGCAGCGGAATAGTCCCGGTCGAAGGCGATTGCGCGCTCGACATGGGCAAGCGCGGTATCGAGGTCCGCTTCCTGAAGGCAGATGCTGGCGAGCGTGAAGCGCAGCAGGGCGTCGTCCTTGCCGGTTTCTAAGAGCTTTTCGAGCGCTTGCCGCATTGCTGGCATTCCTCCTACGCGATCGCCGGTTCAGGCCGCAGGCTTGCTTGGGTGCAACGTCGCGGGCCCGCTGCTCGGCTGAGCCGGCAACGATCTCGTCCCGTTGAGAGACTGATACCGCCGGCGGCTCCAGATCAAGGGGCCGGCATGGGTGGAAGTCTCGGTTGCGACAATTGTTCCTACGAATAACGTGTGGTCGCCGACCTGCACCGAAGCGCTCAGCAGGCAGTCGAGCGCGGCGGCAGCGCCGAGAAGCCTCGGCCGTCCGCTCGGCCAGTCAGCCCAGATGCCGACGAGGTAACGCCTGGACGCTTCAATCTTGCCGGCGAAGGCGTCCGCGATCAATTCTTGCCCCTCGGCCAGCATGGCGAGCGAGAAACCTTGCTCGGCGACAATCCGCATGGCAAGCGGGCTGTTAGCCTTGATCGAAACGACGATCGATGGCGGGTTCGCGGTCAGTGAAAAGGTGGCGGTCACGGTCCGGCCAAGACTATTGGCGCCCTTGCCGGCGCTTGCCACGCAGACGGTGGCAGCGAGATGCGACAGGGTGTCGGCGAACTCCGGTTTCGACACGGCCAGATCGGCGTGGGCGTCGATGTCGACGGAAAGCGGAGGTGACTGGCGCATGGGTCTTGTTCCAACTGAGGATAGCCCGTGGCGGCGGGGAGACGCCACGGGGTTTGCGGAAGCCAGGCTCAGGCGGGGGCAAGAGGGCTGCCGCAAATTCTCTGACTTGCTGCCCACAGCGCCGCGCGTCGACGCGCAAAGGTCGCTGTAGCACTTTGAATTGCCACATGCCTTTGTCCTTTAACCGGCTACGATCAAAGGAGACATGCAGTAGAGCTGCTTCCAGCTCAGGGCGATCCTCAGCCGGTCAGGCGGACTTCAATTCCGCTTCGGCAAACTCGTAGTTGGCGAGCTTGTCGAGGAAGTTCGACGCGTAGTCCGGCCGGCGGTTGCGGTAGTCGATGTAATAGGCGTGTTCCCAGACATCGAGGCCGAGCAGAGCCTTGCCTTCGTTGATGGCGACAGGGTTGGAGCCGTTGGCGGTCTTCGTCACCTTGAGTTTACCGTCCGGGCCAAGCACGAGCCAGGCCCAGCCGGAGCCGAACTGGCTGGTGGCGGCCGCCTTGAAGGCGTCCTTGAAGCCTTGAACGCTGCCGAAGTCTTCGATGAGCTTCTTTTCGAGCGCACCGGGGATCTGCCCGCCCTTGGGCGAAAGGTTCTTCCAGAACAGGATGTGGTTCCAATGCTGGCCGGCATTGTTGAAGACCGGCGCCAGTTCCGCCTTGCCGTGGCTGTGGCGAATGATCTCTTCGAGCGACAGGTCGGCGAGCGATACATCCTTCTCGACGAAACCGTTCAGCGCCGTGACATAGGCCTGGTGATGCTTGCCGTGGTGGAACTCGATCGTCTCGGCGCTCATGCCGTTTTCAGCGAGCGCACCGGGTGCATAGGGAAGGGCGGGAAGTTCGAAGGCCATGATCAAATCCTTTGCGGGCGGGACACTCTCGAGGGATCACTTGTCTGCGGTTGGATGAGAGTGTATTTAGCAAGAGACTTCTTTGTAAATCTGTGTGCAGGAATATGTCAAGCGATCCCTTGTTAAATTCAGAGCGGAGCAGCGGCCGCACGCCGGGCGAGCGCATCATGCTGGCGCTCAAGCTGCATGGCCCGCAGACGGCGACGGCACTCGGAAAGCGTCTGGCGATTACCGGCGAGGCCGTGCGACAGCAGCTTGTCCGTCTTGCCGAGGATGGTTTGGTCCTATCGTGGTCGGAGGCGAAAGGCGTCGGCCGCCCTTCGCAGTTCTGGGGGCTGACCGCCGCCGGCCATGCGGAGTTTCCCGATACCCATGCGGAGCTTACCGTCCAGCTCTTGAGGACGATCCGCCAGACGCTCGGCGAGGCGGCGATCGAGCGGCTGATCGCGGCGCGGGAGGACGAGACCCGGCAGAACTATGGCGCAGCGATGACGGACAAGAAGGACCTGCGCGAGCGGGTGGACGAACTGGTGCGGCTGCGATCGCGGGAAGGCTATATGGCGGCCTGCGAGGATCCTGGCGACGGCACGCTGCTCTTCGTCGAGAACCACTGTCCGATCTGCGCTGCCGCAACGAGCTGCCAGGGCTTCTGCCGGGCGGAATTGAGTGTGTTCCGTGCGGTGCTCGGCCCCGGTGTCGAGGTCGAGCGCGCCGAGCACATTCTCGCCGGTGCTCGGCGCTGCGCCTACGTCGTCAAAATGGTGGATCAAGCCGCCTGATCGGCGGCGGTAGGAGCACGACGCCGCGCCGGCTGAATGCAGGCGCGGCGTCGGAAGCTGATCCTATCAGCGCGCGCCCATGCGCAGCGCGCCGTCGAGGCGGATAACTTCGCCGTTCAGCATGCGGTTCTCGCAGATATGCTGCACGAGTGCGGCAAACTCGTCGGGTTTACCGAGGCGCTGCGGGAAGGGAACGCTCTTGCCGAGCGAATCCTGTACCTCCTGCGGCATGCCGGCCATCATCGGCGTTTCAAAGATGCCCGGAGCGATGGCGACGACGCGAATGCCGTGGCGGGCAAGTTCGCGGGCGATCGGCAACGTCATCGAGACGACGCCGCCCTTGGAGGCAGCATAGGCCGCCTGGCCGATCTGGCCGTCGAAGGCGGCGACCGATGCGGTGTTGACGATCACGCCCCGCTCGCCGTCGTCGCCCGGCTCTTCTCGCTCGATCGCCTCGGAGGCAAGCCGCAGCATGTTGAAGGTGCCGATCAGGTTGATCGTGACCGCGCGCGAAAAGCTCTCCAGCCGATGCGGCCCGTCGCGGCCGAGCACCTTCTCGCCGGGTGCAATGCCGGCACAGTTTACAAGCCCGTGGAGATGACCAAAGCGGTCCAAGGCCGCTGCAACGGCGGCGGCGGCATCCGTCTCGCTGGTGACATCCGTCTTGTGGAAGAGGGCGTTGCTGCCGAGCTCGTCGGCCATTTTCTGGCCGGCCTCGGCGTTGACGTCGGCAAGAACCACACGGGCGCCTTCGCCATGCAGCCGCCGCGCGACGGCTGCGCCAAGGCCCGAACCGCCGCCGGTCACGATAAAGACTTTTCCATCGATCAGCATCTGAGGCTCCTCCCGTACCGGATCGTGTCGATAGGCATGGACATAGCCTTGCGGCGGCACGAAGCCAAGGGCGGCGTTGTGCCCGTTCCTGGCTTATGTTTCCCTGCCTTCCGCAAGCCGTGTCTAGACGTTCGCCACCAGATGTGGTTCGGTTCGGGTCCAAAGCGGGGCTGGACGCCGAGGAAGAAACCGACTCGACTGATGATATCTCCCGGCGGGCGGGCGCTGCCGTGTGCGCCGCCTGACGTCCATCTCTCTCGCTGGTCAGCTGCGCATCCTGGCGAGGAATCTAGCGTCGTGCGATCGGCGACGTCTCGATGATCTTGATGCCGACGGCGTTGCTGGATTCGTCATAGACGATCTCGCCTCTGCCGATGATCATGCCGTTGACCTTGAGTTCCACCGGTTCGCCGAAATTGCGGTCGAGATGGATCGTGTCTTCAGGATGGAGTTTTGAAATCTGGGAAACTGTCAGCTTGGCGCGCCCGATGACGGCTTCGATCGCCAGGGGAATGCCCTGGACCGCACGCTCGCTCATCACCGAGCGGCTCTCAAGCGCAGGGCTCTCGTCGAGTTCGACCAGCTCATCCTGTAGCTTCTTGTTAATCATTCTGCACCATCCAAAGCACTGATTCACGACTCTTTAACAAAGAGTTGCGCCAGTTCGCCCTGGGTGGCAACCGTGGCTAAATGGGGGTTCTCCCTGCCTCGTAGGCGAGCGTTAACAAACGGTTAACATCCACAACGCCGGGCCGGCAGATGGCCTCAAAGCGTCACTGCGTTCCAGTTTCCGTCCCGTTTTTGGAAACCGATCATGCGCCGGCCGTTCGGTAACTTGTCGCCGAGTCGCACGACATAGACGTAGCCTTCGTAAACCATCAGCCCCTGATCACCGTTGCTGTAGAGAATCTCGAAGCTTGGCGGTTTGTTCGGGGAAGCGCCTGCATCTGTCGGCGTCCCCGACAGATCGATCGCGGCGACTTCCGCGGGAATGCTTTGCGGACCAACGAGATAGTATAGCGACGACGTAAGGGCGGCGACGCTCAGGAGGGCGCCGACCAGTGACGGCACCAGGCGTAGCTTGAAACGTGTCGGCGTCGGCTGGGATGTTGCAACACTCAAGTTCGTTTTCCCGATTCGATCAAATATTTCCACCGGAACCGTTCTCACGCGGCATTGCCCGGCAACCATTACGGACAATGCTGTTCGCGGGCGGCCGGATTTACCTGCGGAAGCCGTTTCCTGCTTCAATCCCAAGAGGTCACAGCCTCTCAGAATCAACAGCATGCCCATTCGCCGGTATCACGGACATATGGTTCCGGTCGTTTCCACACCTTTTGCGTGTCGCGAAGACCGGCCCCGCTTTGCCTTCAAGTAGGGCCGGTATGGTGTATTGCCAGGCGGATATACGGACGGCTTTAGGCTGCCTCGGGCTTGGTGGCGTGAAGGAGCCGCAGCCATGGGGCGAGGTGAAAGATGCTCATCAAGAGGTACATCACGGTCATCCCCCCGATCTGCGGGCCCGGCTCGCCGGCGCACAACATCTGCCCGACCTCTGTGCCCCATGCGCCAGTCGAAATCGCCATGAGCGCGAAGGTTGGCGACGCCGCAAGGGCGAGCCCGTCGGCCGCCCCCCGCGCTACCGTCCGGTGAAGTTCTCGCGCGCCGGCAGAGAGGCTGGCGCTCATCGCACCGAGCTCGCGTCCTGGCTTCGCATCGCTGCCTCGCCGGCGTCCGAGACTTCGACCCAGCGCCGATCGGGCGCGGCGCCTTCGATGTAGCTGTCGTTCCAGTTCCACCACTTGTAGGTCGGGGTTTGGGGATAGCCCTCGGGAGAGTCCTCCCAGACCTCCTGGCGGCCGAGCGGCGTGATGTCGAGATAGTTCCAGGTGCCGCCCATCTGTTCGTCGCCGCGGTTGTTGATGAAATAGGTCCGGAACAGCCGGTCGCCGTCGCGGAAGAACACGTTGTGTCCGTGCCACTCGTCGACGCCGAAATCGAGGTCGAAGTTGTCGGTGATGGTGTACCAGGGCATCGTCCAGCCCATGCGCGCCTTCAGCCTGGCGATATCCGCCTGCGGTGCCCGCGAAGCGAAGACCAGGGTGGTGTCGCGGGCGTTGAGGTGGGAAAGGTGGGCAACCTGATCGGCGACCATCGAGCAACCGCGACAGGCGTGCTCGGGCCAGCCATAGACACCCGGCTCATAAAAGGCGCGGTAGACGATCAACTGGTGCCGACCGGCGAAGAGATCGAGGAGGCTCGCCTTGCCGTCCGGGCCCTCGAAGACATATTCCTTCGTGACCGCCATCCACGGCATGCGCCGGCGCTCGGCGGCGAGCGCATCGCGAGCCCGCGTGTGGGCCTTTTCCTTTACGAGCAGGTTCTGGCGTGCCGCTTCCCAGGCCTGCGCAGAGACGACCTCCGGCTTTTGCATGGTTGGCTGGTCGGTTGCCTGCCCATTGTCGACTGTCTTGGTCATGGCTTTCAATCTCCTCGTTTGAGACGAAGCCTGCGTCGTGCGGCTGGAGCGCCGGGATGCAGGTCGTCGCGCCGTCATCGAGGGGAGTTTGGCACCACGTATCAAATGTCGGGAGTAACAACTGTGACGGAATTAAATCGGGCGACGCGATGGGGGCGTGTGGGCCGGCGGGGGCGGCGGGCGTCTCCACGTCGGCACGGCCCCGCTTGGGCTTCCTCGTCTATGCTACCCATGTCTCGGCCCCCTGCCGGCGGTCGTCATTCGGTTGTCGTTGACGTAGCACGCATCACCGTTAAATACGCTTCGGATGGTTGTCCGATCCTTCCGGATACATAACTTCCTGATTATGATTTTGGCCCCATATTTCATTTTTACATCACCGTTTGGCATGGCAAGTTGATGCCTATCAAATCCAACGGGGTTTGCGAGGACGATGTCGGTTCGGGAGCGATCGGCATCTCAGGGAGGAAACATGAAACGGATGATTCTGGCTGCGGTCGCGGCTTTGGCAATGAGCGGCGCGGCCTATGCCGACACGATCAAGATCGGTGTCGTCGGGCCATTTTCCGGTCCGTTCGCGCTACAGGGCAAGAATTTCAAGGCCGGCATCGACGCCTATATGGCGCTGAACGGCAGCAAGGTCGGCGACGACGATATCGAGATCATCTATCGCGACGTGCCGCAGGCCGATCCCGCCCAGTCCAAGGCGCTGGCGCAGGAACTGGTGGTGAAGGAAGGCGTGCAATATCTTGCCGGCTTCTACTTCACGCCGGATGCCATGGCGGTAACGCCGCTCCTTACCCAGGCGAACGTGCCGCTCGTCGTCATGAATGCGGCGACCTCTGCGATCGTCACCAAGAGCCCACTCGTCGTGCGCACTTCGTTCACTACCTGGCAGACCTCCACGCCGATCGCCAAGGTCGCCAAGGACGCCGGTGTCACCAAGGTGATCTCCGTCGTCAGCGATTACGGCCCGGGCGTCGATGCCGAGAACGCCTTCAAGGCGGGATTTGAAGCGGCCGGCGGCCAGGTGGTCGAGGCGATCCGCATGCCGCTCGCGACCAATGATTTCTCGCCGATCATGCAGCGCATCAAGGATTCCGGTGCCGAGGGCGTCTTCGCCTTCCTGCCGTCCGGCCCGACGACGCTCGGTTTCGTCAAGGCCTTCAAGGAGAACGGCCTGAAGGACGGTGGCATCAAGTTCTTTGCCCCCGGCGATCTGACGCAGGAATCCGACCTGCCGGCTCTCGGCGAGGCAGCGCTTGGCATCCAGACGACGTTCCACTACGCGGTCTCCCATGACTCGCCGGAGAACAAGGCCTTCGTCGAAGCGGCCGGCAAGGCGATCGGCAATCCGGCCGAGCTCTCCTTCCCCTCGGTTGGCGCCTATGACGGCATGCACGTGATCTACAAGATGATCGAGGCGACCGGTGGCGAGCAGGACGCGGCCAAGGCCGTCGATGCGGTCAAGGGTCTCTCCTGGACGAGTCCGCGCGGCCCGGTCGCCATCGATCCGGAATCGCGCCACATCACCCAGAACATCTATCTGCGCGAAGTCGCCAAGGCCGATGACGGCACCTACTACAACAAGGAAATCCAGACCTTCGAGAAGCAGGGCGACCCCGGTCTCGCTGCGCTGAAGTAGGCAGGTTGGGGCGGGCGCCTAGCGCCCGCCAGCACCGAGGACGCGCAGATCGGCTGCGCCCGTGAGCGGAGCCGCGTGCACCGCGACGTCACAGGCGCTGGCGCAGGAATGGTGGTGCGCGCATATAATGCGTCCCGAATCCGGCGCGGCAAAAACTGGAAGAAAGGGCAACGGATAGCCCCATGCAAACCGTCCTCAGCATTGCGATCGATGCCCTTGCCTATGGCATGGTGCTCTTCGTCATCTCCATCGGCCTTTCGGTTACCATGGGCCTCATGCGCGTGGTCAACCTGGCGCATGGCGCCTTTGCCATGATCGGTGGCTACATCGCCTCCTATGCGGCGCGGGATCTCGGCCTTGCCTATGGCTTCGCCATCCTCCTTGCGATCTTTGGCACCATCGCCATCGCTGTTCCGATCGAAAGGCTGCTCTATCGGCGGATTTACGGCGCGCCGGAACTGACCCAGGTGCTGATGACCATCGGCATCACCTTCTGCATCATTGGTATCGCCAACTACGTTTTCGGTCCGACGCTGAAGACCGTGCCGTTGCCAAGCGAATTGCAGGGATCGGTCGACCTTGGCTTCCGGGCGATTGCCACGCACCGCATTTTCGCGATCCTTTGCGGCCTCGCGGTTGCCGCCGGTCTCTGGTACGCGATCGAAAAGACCGCCTTTGGCGTGAAGTTGCGCGCCTCGGTCGACAATGCGGCGATGGCTGCCGCCCTCGGGGTGCGCACGGAGATCGTCTATGCCGTGAGCTTTGCGGTTGCCGTTGGGCTCGCCGCTTTCGGTGGGGTCGTCGGCGCCGAGTTGCTTCCGGTCGAACCCTATTATGCGCTGCGCTACATGGTGACCTTCCTCGTCGTCGTCTCCGTCGGCGGCGCCGGCTCGATCCCCGGCGCTCTGATCGCCTGCCTGCTGCTCGGCGCGATCGATACGACCGGCCGCTACCTCATGCCGGAATTCGGCGAGTTCTTCTTCTATCTGGCGGTGATCGCGATCATCTGCATCTATCCGCGCGGGCTCGCCGGGAGGGCCAAGGGATGACCATGACGACGACGAACGACATGATTGCGGCCTCGCCCGTGCGCCGGCGCTTCGGCGGTGGAGACCTCATTGGCCTGGGCATCATCCTGCTGGTCGCGCTGATCGGCTATTTCCTCTTTCCCAACAATCTGGCGCTTCTGACCCGGATCATTGCGGTAGCTCTTCTGGTGCTGTCGCTCGATCTCGTCACCGGCTATTGCGGTGTTGCGACGCTCGGTCACGCCGCCCTCTTCGGCGCCGGCGCCTATGCGGCGGGCATCGCCTCGGCGCATTACGGCATCAACGATCCGCTTGCCATGCTGGCGTTCGGTATTGTGGCTGGCGCGGCGGCCGGGCTCGTCTGCGGTGTCGTCATCCTGCGCGCCCACGGTCTGCCGCAACTGGTGCTGTCGATCGCGCTCATTCATCTCTTTCATGAGTTCGCCAACAAGGCATCGTCCTGGACCGGCGGCAGCGACGGCCTTTCCGGGATCGCACCGACGGCGCTCCTCGGTCTCTACGAGTTCGACCTATGGGGACGCACGGCTTACGTCTTCGGCGTTGCGTTGCTCGCGATCGTCTTCGTTTTGTTGCGGCTGATTGTGCGCTCGCCTTTCGGCATGCTGTGCCGCGGCATCAAGGAGGATCCGATCCGCATCCGCTCCATGGGTGCTTCGCCGAAGATCGCGCTGACGAAGATGTATGTCATATCCGGCGCCGTTGCCGGCGTCGGCGGCGCGCTGAACGCGATCACGACCCAGGTCGTCGGTCTCGACAGCCTTTCCTTCACGATGTCGGCCGAAAGCCTTGTCATGCTGGTGCTCGGCGGTACGGGCTCGCTTTTCGGCGCGCTGACGGGGACGGTCGTCTTCATGTTCTTCGAGGACGTCGTCTCGGCGGCAAACCCCTTTCATTGGCTGACGATGGTCGGGGCGCTGTTGATCGCCGTCGTGCTGTTCGCGCCGAGGGGCATCTACGGTACCGTCGCCAGTTTCGTTACCCGTCGGCGGGAGGCCAAGTGATGCAGCCGATCTTTGAAGTCCGCAACTTGAAGCGCGCCTTTGGCGGGCTTGCGGTCACCAACGATGTCAGCCTCAGCATGGCGCCGGGAGACCGGGTGGCGCTGATCGGCCCGAACGGCGCCGGCAAGACCACCTTCGTCAACCTGGTCACCGGCAACCTCCGGCCTGACTCCGGCGAGGTGCGCATCGGTGGCGAAGCCGTGACCGGCGTCGATGCGATCGGCCGCGTGCGGCGGGGGCTCGTCCGCTCGTTCCAGGTGACCCGCCTCTTTGCCGACATGACACCCGCCGAGCACGTTGCACTGGCCGTGCTGCAACGAAGCGGCCGCGCTGGCCGCCTCTTCGGCAATTTTCGGGGCATGTCCGATGTCATGGCCGAGGTCCAGGAGCTTCTCGCCAAGCTCGGCCTCAAGGAGTTGATGCACCGCAAGGTGAGCGAGATTGCCTATGGCCAGCAGCGCCTGCTGGAGATTGCCGTCGCACTGGCGCTGAAACCGAGGGTGCTGCTCCTCGACGAGCCCGCCGCCGGCGTGCCGCAGAGCGACACTGGCCGCATCGAGCAGGCGCTGGCCGATCTGCCTGATGATCTCGCCGTGTTGATGATCGAGCACGACATGGACCTCGTCTTCCGCTTCGCCAAGCGTGTGATTGTTCTGGCTGCGGGCGCGATCATCTTCGACGGGTCGCCGTCGGAGGTGACGAAGGATCCGCGCGTACGGGAAGCCTATCTGGGGAGCTATGCCAATGCCAGCCACGCCGCTTGAGGTCGAAAACCTGTCCGCGGGCTACGGCCCGACGCGCGTGCTCGAAGGTGTGTCTTTCGCCGTTCCGGCAGGCGCCCGCCTCGCCGTTCTTGGCCGCAACGGCATGGGCAAGACGACACTGCTTGCCACTCTTGCCGGCCAGACGCGGCGATATGACGGGCGCATCCGAATGGGTGGCACGGACGTGACGGCGCTGCCGAGCGCCGCACGCGCCATGCAGGGGCTTGGTTTCGTGCCGCAGGCGCGTTGCGTTTTTCCGACACTGACCGTCGAGGAGAACCTTTTCGTCGGGCTCAAGAACCGTCCCAAGAGCGCAATCCAGGAAGCCTACGACATGTTCCCGCGTCTCCATGAACGGCGACGCAATCTCGGCAGTCAGCTATCCGGCGGCGAGCAGCAGATGCTGTCGACGGCGCGCTCGATTCTCGGGCGACCTTCGATCCTGCTTCTCGACGAACCGCTGGAGGGCCTGGCGCCGGTTATCTGCGAGGAACTGATGAAGGCCTTCGCCGAACTGGCAAAGACCGGCGACATGACCATCCTGCTGGTCGAACAACGCATCCAGAGCGCGCTCGACTTTGCCGATCACGTGATCGTGCTCGAGCGCGGCCGCATCGCCTGGACAGGAACACCTGAGGCGCTCGCCAAGGACCACGGTGCGGTCGAGCGGCTGCTGGGAGTCGGCGGCTTGCATTGAGCCTGGGTTCAACCCGGTTCGTGCCGCGGCGGATCGAGACGGCTGCGCTCACGCTCGTAGTAGCGCGCAAGTGGCGGCAGGACTTTCTGCAATTGGTCGAACACCACGTCATGCGCCTGAAGCACGCCGTCATACTTGGCTTGCACGAAAGACCGGTGGCGCTCGAGCGCTTCCTTGTTGGCGCCGACCGCGACGGTGAAGACAGGCGACACGGTGCTGCGTCCCTTGACGGTGATGCGGTCGAGCTCCGCGATCGGGAAGGTCTTTTCCACGAGACGCGCGGTCTCCTCGCCGAGGAGCAGCGAGATACCGTAATCCTTGGACGCTCCTTCGAGACGCGAGGCGAGATTGACCGCATCGCCGAGGGCGGAGTAGTCAAAGCGCTGATGCGAGCCCATGTTGCCGACGACGCATTCGCCGGTGTTGATGCCGATGCCGATCCGCAGCGTCTGCGCGGGCCCGCGCTCCCGCTTCGCCTCGGCCTCCAGCTCCTCGTTGACCCGTGCGAGCGCCGCAAGCATGTCGAGCGCTGCACGCACCGCATGGACCGCATGGTCGGGGTCGTCGAGCGGCGCATTCCAGAAGGCCATCAGGCAGTCGCCGATATATTTATCGATAGTACCGCCCTGCTTCAGCACCGCGTCCGACAGCGGCGTCAGCAATCGGTTGACGAGCGTCGTCAATCGCTCCGGATCGTCCTTCATCTCTTCGGCAATGGTGGTGAAACCGCGGATGTCGCAGAAGAGAATCGAAAGCGTGCGTCGCTCGCCGCCGAGCTTCAGATGCGACGGGTCCTTGGCCAGTCGTTCGACAAGGGCAGGGGATAGGTACTGCTGAAAGGCCCGGGTGATTTCGCGGCGCCGTCGACGTTCGTCGGCATAGTCCAGCCCAGCCTGGCCGGCGGCCACCGCAAGGAAGGCGAGCCCCGGGCCGAGAGGCGAGAGGAAGACATGGCCAAGACGCATCGTCGCGTAGCTTGAAAGAACAATGAGACTGAGTGCGACAGTGGCGTAACCGAGCGTGCGCCACCCCGTTGTCCTGAGCACGGCGAAAGCGGCCAGGATCGCCGCAAATGCGATCGCAGCAATCACAACGGGTCGTGGAGCCCGCTGGATGAAGAGGTCGTGCGCAAGATTGTCGTAGATCGTTGCCTGCATCTCGACGCCGGAAACGAGCTTGTTCGAATGGACGGTATCGGACGTTGCAAAAGCATCCGCGCCGCCATCGGCAATCGAAGGTGCGTTCTGCAAGCTGAGGCCGACGAGCACGACACGATCGCGAAAGGTGCCCTCGGGCAGAAAATTGTCTGGATCGAGCGCCTGGTAATAGGAAACGGTCGGATAGGTTCGCGCCGGTCCGAAGACCTGGATGAGCGCGTCCGTCGGGGGAGGTTGCCTCCGCGTGCCGGCGATCCCGGCGAGAGCGGCGGCAAAACCGTCCGGATAATCGGGGATAGAGCGTAGCGTGCCGTCGCCGCCAAGATTGACCGAGGCAATGCCGGTTACGGCACCCCTGGCGGTGAAGCGGGCAAGTGGCTCGGTGCGCACGAACTGATCGGCCTGTGGTGCTTCCACCAGCGTCTGGTCGCCGGCGAGGACGACGTCGGTACCAAGCGCATTTTCCAGCTCATCATCATGCGCGGGATCTGCAGACGGCTCGGCAAAAATGACGTCCATTCCGATCGCACGGGCACCGGCCTTGCGTAGCGCCTCGATGAGACGGGCGTGCAGGGCACGTGGCCACGGCCACTGCCGGCCGATCTCGGCCATCGATGGCTCGTCGATGGCAACGACGACGGGGCTGTTGTCGGGCAGCGGCGGTGTGCCGACGGTCGACAGATAGTCGAAGCTGCGCAATTCGTTGAGCAGCCAGGCATTGGTCAGGGTCGCAAGCGAAAGCGCGATGCTGACGAAGGCGGCAAGCCCCAGAAGCTTCAGCCGCCGCAGTGCGAAGCCACGCGCATCCAACTGTCCGTATCGGCTGCCCGATGCCTGCACGGCGACGTGCTCCTTGATCAGAACCGCACCTTGACCGTGCCCTTGAACGTCGGCCCCCAGCCGGGAATGCCGCTTCTGAGCTCGAAGTCTTCGTCAAGCAGATTGAAGGCCGCGAGGTCGACTTCGATCTGCTTGTCAAATGGTTCCCATTGCAGCGATGCGTCGAGCGTCCAGAAGTCGTCGAGCGTCGTCCCGCCTGCCGGCCGCGAGCCGATGTAGTTTGCAGCGATTGTCGCTTTGACGTTGGCGGTGTTGACCCAGGTCAGTGCCACCTGGCCGGTGTTTTCCGGCACGAAGAGAAGTTCGTCCAACTGGTTGGCGGTGTGCTCCTTGACGTCGGCCTCCGTATGGGCAGCCGTCAAGGAAAGACCGAAGCCGTGGCCGATCGCAAAGTTTGCCGTTGCAGCCACCCGATCGAGCTCGACCTTGGCGTAGTCCAAGTCGATTGTGGAGAGCGGGACATTGAGTGAGAGCTCGCGCACTTCCTGATGCTGATAATCGAGCGCCGTGAACAGCCAGTTGTTCCATTCCGCGTCCCAGCGGAATGCCAGTGTGTCGGTGTAGCCTTCCGCGCCGAAGCGAAGCTGGTTTGGCTGCAGGGCGACGACGCCGATCGGGGCAAGGGTAGGGACATCGAAATTCAAGCCGTCGCGCATCGCGGCCGCCCGCAGCCAATGGCCTTCTGCCGGCGCCCAGGCGATGCCGAGTTTCGGCTCCAGGCGCACGTCATTGTCGTTGGCGTCTTCGATGTAACGGGCGAACAGCGCGCCTTCCGCCTTCAGGTCCGGCGTGATTTCGTAGATCGTGTCGAGATAGGCCTTCGCGACAGTCTGCGTCACAGATGTCGAGCCGGACCCGATGAAGGGGGTGTTGTTGCTGCCGACCCTCATCGCAAACGGATCGAAGATGTCGAACGAACTGTTGGAGCGAACGACCCCGCCTTCGATCCCGTACCGCCAAGTGAAATCACCATCACCATAGAGGTGATTGATGGCAGCAATATATGTTTTCTGCTTGTCCTCGCTGCGGCTCGTCGCGGGGTCCGGGAAGCTTACGCGGGAGCCGCTGACTTTCTCGTTTTCCACGACATCCTGGTCAGAAAAGAAAAAGGCCGCATTGGCGATGTTGCGATAGCCGAAGGTGTGGCTCCAGGCGACGCCGGACAAAAGTCGGTCAGCCTTGTCATCAGCGAAGTTGTCGAAACCCGTGGACGGATAGTCGAGGATGCTCTTGTCATCATCGAACTTGCCGTAGTTGGCATAGGCGATGATCCGGTCGTCGGGGGTGGGCGATGCCGTCAGGTAGCCGTTGCCGCCGAGCAGGCGCGTCTCACGTTCGATCGCCAGGCCCTGACCAAGGTCCACCGTATCGCGTGGCTCCTCCCAATGGAGGTTGCCAAAGACGCTGATCGGGAACGGCGAGAAGGTGAGCCCGCGCACCTCCGCTTCGCCGATCCAGCCCGTGTGATCGTCGTCGGCGATGATGCCGCCGCCGAGGGCTGCCTCGAAGAACGGTCGCTGGACGATGTTCGCAGTGCGCTCGCGGCTCGCCAGCATATGGGGTTCGATCAGCAAGCCTTGAAAGAAGGCGGAGAAGCTTTGCGGGTTGGCGGTGTTGACGACCGGGCTGCCGTCGAAATCGTAGTCATTGAACAGCGGATTGACGCTGCCGCGCACCGCCTGGTCGACATAGCTCGATCCCGTGAATGGATCGAAGACCACATCGCCGTAGTATTGGCCCCAGGCATTCAGCCCCTGAAGGCGGAAGGCATCATTGAGCGTCGAGCCGGCGTCCTGATTGGCGCCAAGCGGCGCACTTTCGCCACCGCGCGCCCGGGTTCGCCGCATCAGTTCCTGCGCATAGCGGATTGCAGCATCGGAATCGTATTCGTCGATCGCAATGGCGGTTCGCATCTGCATGATGACCGGATCGTTCTGATCGAGGCGATCGGCATTGTCGAGTGCTTGCGCGGCGGGGATGCGGTCGCCTTTTTCGTAGTAGGCGCCTGCCAGCAGCAATTGGGCATTGGAATAGGCGGGATTGGCGGTCGAGCCGGCGAGCAGGTCGTTCAGGGCCTTGTCCAGTTCGCCGGTCTGCATGTGGTAGCGCCCGCGGGCGACCAGGGTGATGTCAAAGGACGGGTCGGCGGCGAGCGCGGCGTCGATCTCAGCCTTCGCCTCCGTCATCCGGTTTTCGTCGAGGTAGAGGATCGAGAGATTGGCGTGGTAGAGCGGATCTGCCGGATCAAGTTCGATTGCCTTCTTGAACGCTCTTTCGGCGCCGCGATTGTCGCCCCGATCGCTCTTCGCCAGGCCTATCCAGTTCCAGATGGATGGGTCGCCCGGCGTGATTTCGACAGCGCGCTCAAGATCCGCCAGCGCACCGCGCCGATCATTTTCAATGAGCAAACGATACTTGGCACGAGACTCAAGCGCGGTTGGATCGTCGGGATCGTTCGCAAGAGCCCTTTCGATGCCGTCGCGGATTTCGTCGCGATCGTCAAGCAACATGGCAAATTGCGCGCGCGCCGCCGGAAGGAACGGGTCATCCGGATATTGCCGTTCCGCTTTCTTGATCGTTTCAATCGCCGCGCGAATGTCGGTGCGGAACCCCGCGGTCCAGGCGGCGGCAAAAGCCCCATAGGCCCCCGCTGCCTGAGACGGCGGTTCCTCGATACGATCCGGATCTGCCAGGGCGCGGGCAAAATAGCCGCCGTAAGCGGCGACTGAGCGGCGCTTGGCATCGAGCCCAGGGGCCGCCTTTTCAAAGAGCCGCGCCGCATCGCTATATCGGTTCTCGGAACCGGCAATGAGTGCTTCGATGAGGTCTGCGCGTGCGTTTTGCGATCGATTGAGACCGAGCCGCCGGGCCCGTTCCAGTGCCGCTGACGCCTTCGTCCGTCCGTCGAACCGCAGGTAGATTTCGGCGATCGTCAGCCAGTCTTCGGCCGAGCGAGATGATTCAGGCTGCGCTTCGATCCGCTCGCGCTCGCGGCGCATGTCACGCACCTTGAGCGGCGTCGGCGGCATCAAGGCGAATGCATCACGGAGCGACAGATGGAACAGCATCTGCTCGCGGTCTTTCGGCGTGACGATCACGATTTTGGTTGGCGCCTTGCCAATCGCGGCCACGGCACCTTCGCCCTGCTTTACCGTCACGCTACCATAGGCGTTCTTAAGTTCCACGACGCCTTCGAGAACGGTCAGTGAGGTCGTGTCACCAGCGACGGTCAACGTCCAGTCCGTGCCGCGAATGGCCGCCGTTGCCGCAGGCGTGTCGATTTGGAGACCCTGGCCGCCGCGTTCGGCGCGCGCCCAGATCGTGCCGGACTGCAGTTCGAGGCTCGTGTCGCCGCCGGCTCCCATGCGCTTGACGCGCAGCGCCGTATTGCGGCCGAGCCGGATTTGCGTGTGGTCGGAGAAGAGAACCGCGAGCGCCCCGGTTGCATTGGTGCGCAGGACGTCGCCAGACAGCAGATCCTGCGCGAGGTCGACGAAGCGCCAGTTCGAGACATCGACGAAACGAACTTCCTCGCCGGATTTGCGCGCGATTACCGACCCGGCGACGGGCGGCGTTCGCTTAACCGGTTCCGCGAATACTAAGCTTGGACAGAGTATCGCTGCTATCGCAGGCAGTACCCCAAGTCTTTGCCGCCCCATCTCAATTCCCGTCTCCACTCCACCGTGGATTCAGTGAATTTCGAGTGAGTCAAAGTCAAGAGCGTTCGAATATTCGAAGTTGTTTTCCAAGCTGTGTGTCTTATTCCGGAAACAGGTTGTGCCGTGCGGCGCGTAACGTTCGGGGGAGTTGCAAACCAGCGCCGTGCGCAGCTTCGTCGACGACTACCCAGGTAGCGCTGCGAACTCGTCTAAAATAAAACCTTCGCGTAGGCGAAACACGAAGGCCGTTACGAACGCCTACTCGAAGTTTTGATGGAGGGCGCGTGAACTGGACGAGCCCCGCAGAGGGCTCGCTTGCGCCGGGTCTGCCGCGATGCTTACACCGCGTCGCGCACGCGCTCCCAGGCGTTCATCAGGTGGCGACCGAGGACCTCGGAGAGCTTTGCCTTGTCGCGGGCTTCGAGCGCCGCGATCATTTCCTCATGCTCGGCGACGGCTGCCGCCCACTTCTCGGGCCCCTCGTGGCCGATGAAGCGGATGCGTTTGAGCCGCGTCTGCAGCACCCCATGCATGTCCGCCAGCGCGGCGTTTGCCGCGAGCTGGACGATGGCCGAATGGATCTGTTGGTTGAGCTTGTAATATTGCAGCCGGTCGCCGGCCTTGTAGCGCCGGACCATCTCGTCATGGAGCGCGCGCACTTCGGCAATACCGGCATCGCTCGCAGCCTCGCAGGCGAGCTTGCCGGCAAGCTCCTCCAGCGTCTGTAGCACCGTCAGCATATCGTGCACGTCCTTGGCGCTGAAGCGCTTGACGACGGCGCCGCGGCTCGGAACGAGCTCCACCAGACCCTCGCTGGCGAGATATTTGATGGCTTCGCGCAGCGGCGTGCGGGACACCCCGAGCTGCTCGCCGAGTTGGCCTTCGTGCAGGCGGGTACCGGGCGATAGGTCGCCCTCGATGATCATGTCGCGCAGGTGGCTGACCAGCGTGTCGTGCAGGGCCGTGCGTCGGATCGGGCCTGGGCCGCCATCCGGCCGTCTCTCAAGAGATGTGATTTCGTTCATGGTCTTGCTTCTGCGTCTGGCGGCTGGGCGTCGGCCGCCTGTTCCCGTTCGCGCCGATTGAATCAGCGCTGTCGCATCAAAGCATGGAGACCGGCTCCTCTATCGTCAACAAAAAATGCTGCATACAGAATACAAAACACTTGATGCAGAATTTTGAATAACGTATGACGGCAGCCGAAGAATGAAGCGGAGGACATCTCACATGACGACCAACGGTGCTGCCGGTAACGGCGCGCGTCCTGTCATTGCGCTCGCCATGGGCGATCCGGCGGGCATCAGCCCGGAACTGACCGCAAAGCTGCTGACGCTTGCGGACATCCGCGAAGCCGCGCACATCATCGCCATCGGCGATCGCCGGATTTTGGATGAAGGTGCCAAGGCTGCCGGCGTGACGCTCGACCTCGAGTCGTCGACGCTCGCAGATCTCAACAAGGCCGGAACGTCGCGTCACTTTTTCGTCGATCTCGCTCATCTCGATCCTTCCGACGTCGTTCGCGGCGAGGCGACGCTTGCTGGCGGCACCTTTGCGACACGCAACTTCCGCACGGCGCTTGAGCTGGCGCATGCGGGAAAGGCCGATGCCGTCTGCTTCACGCCCTTTAACAAGAAGGCCATGCGCTTCGCCTATCCGGGCTATGACGACGAAATCCGCTTCGTTGCCGATGTTCTCGGCTTCACCGGCAAGGTTCGCGAGTTCAACGTCCTAGAAAAGGTCTGGAACGCCCGCGTCACCTCGCACATCCCGCTCAAGGACGTGGCCGACAATCTCTCGGTCGATGGCATCATCGCCGAACTCGAGCTGACCCAGGCCTGCCTCAAGGAGGCGGGTTACGACGAAGCAAGGATTGCCGTCGCGGGTCTCAACCCGCATGCCGGCGACGGCGGCAGCTTCGGCATGGAAGAAATCGACATCATCGAGCCCGCGGTCGAGATGGCGAAGTCGCTCGGCTTCAACGTCGAGGGTCCGTTCCCGGCGGATACCGTTTTCGGTCGGGCGCTGAAGGAGGGCTACAACGCCGTCCTCACCATGTATCACGACCAGGGCCAGATCGCGATGAAGCTGATGGGCTTCGACAAGGGTGTGACCATGATGGGCGGCCTGCCGTTCCCGCTCTGCACGCCGGCCCATGGCACAGCCTACGACATCGCCGGCAGGGGCATTGCCGATGTCGGCGCCAGCCGCGAAGCGTTGCTGCTTGCGGTGCGCATGGCGAAGAAAAAGGCGGCGCTTGAAGTCGCTGCCTGATTTCGCGCGCTTTCAGGCAATAACGGCGCAGGAGGAGGTCTTGCGCCGCAACTCAAATAACGGGAGGACTAGACATGAAGAAATCCGTTTCCATCGCATGCATCATCGCAGCCGCCTTCGGCCTTGCCGCTCCGGCCGCCGCTTTCGAGCCCGATCGCCCGGTTGAATTCGTCGTTACCGCCGGTCCGGGCGGCGGCACCGACATCTTCGCCCGCACGATCCAGGCGATCATCGGCAAGTACGAGCTGATGAAGGCGCCGGTGGTCGTCACCAACAAGGGCAGCGCCGGCGGCGCCGAAGGCTTCGTCTATACCGCGACCAACAAGGGCGACGCCTACAAGCTGGCATTCGGCACCAACAACGCCTACCTGCTGCCGGTTCGCGCCAAGGTTCCCTACAAGACCGAAGACCTGACGCCGGTGGCGGCGCTTGCTTCCGACGAGTTCGTTCTCTGGGTGAACGGCAAGGCCTCCTACAACACCGCTGCCGACTTTGCGGCGAAGGCGAAAGAAGGCGACCTGAAGATTGGCGGCAGCCAGTCGAAGGACGTCGACCAGATCCTGACCTCGATGATCAACGAGGCGACTGGTGCTGCGATCAACTACATCCCGTTCAAGAGCGGCGGAGAAGCGGCTGTCCAACTCGCCGGCGAGCACCTCGACGCCAACGTCAACAATCCGAGCGAGAACCTCGGCCAGTGGCAAGCCGGCATGGTCAAGCCGCTCTGCGTCTTCAAGAGCGTCAAGCTTTCGAACGACGCCAAGGTCGCCGGCGACAAGGCTTGGAGCGATATCCCGACCTGCAAGGAATCGGGCATCGCCATCGACAACTACTCCATGCCGCGCACCGTCTGGCTGCCGGCCGGCGTTGACCAGGATGTGGTCAAGTTCTACGCCGACCTGATGCGCAAGGTCTCGGAAACGCCGGAATGGGCGAAGTACCTCGCCGACACCTCGCAGTCACCGTCCTATATTGCCGGCGACGACTTCAAGGCCGCCATCGAGATGGATGGCGCGGCTGTCGGCGAAGTGCTGAAGCGCGAAGGTTGGCTCGCCAACTAACAGGCGCGATATCGGGACGGGTGCCTCTGCAGCGCCGCGCGTTACGCCTGACGCGCCATGGACGCTGTAGCACTTAAAATTGCAGCATAATTCCTTAGATCGATCTCGATTCAGGAAACATGCGGAGGCGCCCGTCATCCGCTTTGAAAGGTCACGATCATGAGCGAGAACGGTGCGAATGGGGTCTCCCGCTTCGCGGTTGAGCTTGGCGTTGCTGCGCTGACCGGCGCCTTTGGCGCGGCGGTCTGCTACGGATCCCTCGATGTCGGTGCGGGATGGACCGAATTCGGGCCGGAAGCCGGTTATTTCCCCTTCTATGTCGGCCTGCTGATCCTTCTCGGAAGCGTCGCCAACGGCATCCACGCTTTCTTCAAGCATCGCGGCACGGGCGAGATCTTCATCGAGGGTCAGCGCGCCAAGGTGGTCGCGTCGTTCCTGTTGCCGCTGATTGCCTTTGCCGGCGTTTCCGCCTGGCTCGGCCTCTATCTCGGCACGGCGCTCTACATCGCCGGCACGATGCTCTTCCAGGGGCGTTACAAATGGTGGATCGCGTTGCCTTCAGGCGTCGCCGTTTCACTGTTCTTCTTCGTCGTATTCGAGATCGGCTTCAAGGTTCCGCTGCTCAAGGGACCGGTCGAGGCCTGGTTCGGGATCTACTGATCCCGACGCCTAAGGCATGTCGAGCAAAAGTGCACAGCGGTTTTGCGAAAACGACATGCAGAAAATCAAAGACTTAAAGCGCAAAGAGCAAATCTGAAAGATCGCGCTTTAAGCCCCGGGAGGAATGACATGGAAAATATCGGTCTTCTGATCGATGGCTTCGGCCACATCCTCAGCTGGAACCACATCCTGCTGATGATGGTCGGCGTCACGCTCGGCATTCTGGTCGGCGTACTGCCGGGACTCGGCGCGCCGAACGGCGTGTCGCTGTTGCTGCCGCTGACCTTCTCGATGGACCCGATCTCCGCCATCATCCTGCTCTCCTGCATGTATTGGGGCGCACTCTTTGGCGGATCGACCACGTCGATCCTCTTCAACATTCCTGGTGAGCCCTCGTCGGTAGCGACGACCTTCGATGGTTATCCGATGGCGAAAGCCGGTCAAGCGAGCCGGGCTCTGACGCTTGCCTTCGTATCCGCCGGTATCGGCGCGCTCGCCGGCGTCGTCATGATCACGCTGCTCTCCGGCTGGGTCGCAAACTTTGCGTTGCGCTTCTCGTCGCCCGAATATTTCGCCGTCTATTTCCTCGCCTTCGCAAGCTTCATCTCCATGGGCGCGCAATCGCCCTTCAAGACGCTCGTCTCGATGATGCTCGGCTTTGCGCTTGCTTCCGTCGGCATGGACACGATTTCCGGCGATCTCAGGCTGACCTTCGACATCCCGACCCTGATCAAGGGCGTCAGCTTCCTGATCGCCGTCATGGGCCTCTTCGGTATCGGCGAGCTTTTGCTGACGACCGAGGAGGGACTGCGCTTCGAGGGTATCAAGGCGCGCGTCAAGCTCGTCGAGATCGGCCGCACGCTGGTCGAGATCCCGCGCTACTGGTTTACGATCCTGCGTTCGACGATCATCGGCATATGGATGGGCATCACGCCCGCCGGCCCGACGGCCGCCTCCTTCATGAGCTACGGCGTTGCCCGCCGCTCGGCGCGCGACAAGTCGAAGTTCGGCAAGGGCGATCCGCGTGGCGTCGTGGCCCCGGAAACCGCCGATCATTCCGCCGGTACCTCGGCGCTGCTGCCGATGCTGGCGCTCGGCGTCCCGGGTTCGGCGACGGCTGCGGTGATGATGGGTGGCCTGATGATCTGGGGTCTGACCCCGGGTCCGATGCTCTTTACCGAGCGGCCGGATTTCGTCTGGGGCCTGATTGCCTCGATGTATCTCGGCAACGTCGTTGCGGTGTTCCTGGTGATTGCCACCGTGCCGCTCTACGCCTCGATCCTGCGCGTGCCCTTCGCGATCATCGGCCCGGTTATCGTCGCGGTGATCTTCTCCGGCGCCTACCAGGTGGCAAACTCGGTTTCCGATATCTTCCTCGTCATCGGCTTCGGCGTGCTCGGCTACGTGTTCAAGAAGCTCGAGTACCCGCTGGCGCCGCTGGTTCTCGCCATGGTGCTCGGCGACAAGGCGGAAGACGCCTTCCGCCAGTCGATGCTGCTCTCCGGCGGCAGCCTGAACATCTTCTGGTCGAACCCGCTGGTCTCCTCTCTGATGGCGCTCGGCGTTGCGCTCTTGCTGTCGCCGCTCGTCTTCGGACTGATCTGCCTGGCGCGTAAGCGCAAGGCAGATGCCGAGGCCTCGCATAGTGACGGCAGCGCGGCGGCTTGACAGAGCCGCCCTGTCCCAGAAAGTCCAATTAACCGTGAGGAGAGCCATGCCGGACGCGCGCAAATGGACCCGTAAAACCTGGCCGATCGCGGCCGCGATGATCCAGTATCCGAACGTGCTCGCCGACGGCAGTTCGGCGCAGGAGCAATCGGTCGAGCAATGGGCCGAAACCTTGGCCGACGTGGTCGACGCCGGCTTCACCGAACTCGACCCGACCGATAGCTGGATCCGCCTAGCCGATCTCTCGCCAGAGCGGCTCGACAGCTTCGTCAACCTCGCCCGCGACCTCGGCCTTATCATGCCGGCTATCTCGACCTCGCGGCGCAGCGTGATCGACCCCGAGCATGGCGACGAATATCTCGCCTACAGTCATCGCGTCATCGAAACCGCGGCGGCGATCGGTGCGGGCTCCGTATCCTTTGGCCTTTTCGGCCCGCTGACCGAGGCACAGAAGAAGGCGCTCTGGTTCTGGACGGTCGATGGCGTCAAGAACCCCGACGACCCGGCCGTCTGGCAGAAGGCGGTTCAACGCATTCGTGAACTCGGCCGCCATGCGGAGGAACTCGGCATCGAGCTGGCGCTCGAGATGTACGAGGATACCTATATCGGCTCGGCCGACAGTGCCGTGCGCTTCATCACCGATGTCGGGATGGCCAATGTCGGCATCAACGCCGACCTCGGCAACCTCGTGCGTCTGCATCGCCCGGTCGAGCACTGGCAGCAGATGATGGCCAAGGTCGCTCCATTCGCAAAATACTGGCACGTCAAGAACTACTACCGCACCGAGGACGAGACATCGAGGCTGGTCGTCACCCATCCGGCGCCGCTGGAGTTCGGTGTGATCAACTACCGTGCTGCCATCCGCATGGCGCTGGCCCACGGCTTTAACAGCCCGTTCCTCTGCGAGCACTACGGCGGCGACGGCCTCTCCGTCAGTGCGGCCAATCGGGACTATCTGAGGCGCATTCTGCCTCGCGACTAAGGGAAGACGCGATGACCACCATCTTTGACGCACCGGAAGAGTTCGCCACGACCGCGCTTGCCGGCTTCGGTTCGATCTATGCGCGCAACGTCCGTCTCGTGAAGGGCGGCGTCGTTCGCTCGACCAAGGTGCCGAAGGGCAAGGTCGCCGTCGTCATCGGCGGCGGCTCCGGGCACTATCCCGCTTTTGCCGGCTATGTCGGTCCGGGCATGGCGGATGCGGCCGTTGCCGGCGATGTCTTCGCTTCGCCCTCGACGGCGGCCGTGGCCCGTGTCTGCCGCCAGGCCGATCAGGGCGGTGGTATCCTGCTCGGCTTCGGCAACTATGCCGGCGACGTGCTGAACTTCGGCGTTGCAGCCGAACGCCTGCGCGCCGAAGGCATCGACGTGCGCATCGTGCCGGTGACGGACGACGTCGCCAGTGCATCCGCCGAAACGCCCGAGAAGCGCCGCGGCATCGCCGGTGACCTCGTCGTCTTCAAGATCGCCGGCGCGGCCGCCGAAGCGGGCCTCGCCCTCGACGAGGTCGAGCGCATCACCCGCCTTGCCAATGACCGCACCGTTTCCTTCGGGGTAGCCTTTGGCGGCTGCACGCTTCCGGGCGCCAAGGCGCCGCTCTTCACCGTGGCGAAGGGCGAGATGGCGCTTGGCCTTGGCATACACGGCGAGCCGGGCATCAGCGAAGAAAAGATGGTGTCGGCGAGCGAATTCGCCAAGCTTCTCGTCGGCAAGCTTTTGGCCGAGCGGCCGGCTGATGCCCGCAAGGTCGCACCGCTCCTGAACGGTCTCGGTGCGACGAAGTACGAAGAACTCTTCGTCCTCTGGGTGGCGATCGAGAAGGAACTGAAGGCGGCCGGCCTCGAAATCGTCGATCCCGAATGCGGCGAGTTCGTCACCAGCCTGGACATGCAGGGCTGCTCGCTGACGCTGATGTGGCTGAACGACGAGCTTGAGACCTACTGGCGCGCTCCTTGCGATGCGCCGGTGCTGCGCAAGGGTACGATCATCGCCGCCGAGCCCGCGACCGATGAGCTCAAGGACGAAGACGGCGCGATTGCGTTTGCACCCGCCTCGGATGCATCCCGGGAAAGCGGCAAGTGCATTGCCCGGCTGATTGATGAAATCGCCGAAGCGTTGAAGCAGGCTGAAGACGAACTCGGCCGCATCGACGCCTTCGCCGGCGATGGCGACCATGGCCAGGGCATGCGCCGTGGTTCGGCCGCCGCCGCCGAGGCGGCAAAGACGGCAGTCGCGGCCGGCGCCGGAGCGGCAAGCGTCCTGGCGGTGGCGGGTGATGCCTGGGCGGATCGCGCCGGGGGCACCTCGGGCGCGATCTGGGGTCTGTTGTTGCGTTCGTGGAGCAATGCCTTCGACGACGAGACGGCGCCTTCGGACGCCGCCATCGTCGATGGCGCCCGCCGTGCGCTCGATGGCGTCACCCGCCTCGGCCGTGCGCGCGTTGGCGACAAGACGCTCGTCGACGCGCTGGTGCCGTTTGTCGAGACCCTGGAGCGTGAATTTGCCAGTGGCAAGCGTCTGACCGAGGCGTGGAAGGCTGCTGCAAGGGCAGCGACCGAAGAGGCCGAGGCAACCTCCGGCCTGACGCCGAAGCTTGGCCGCGCACGCCCACTTGCCGAAAAAAGCATCGGCCATCCGGATGCGGGCGCCGTGTCGCTGGCGCTGACGGTGCGTGTTGCCGACGGGTTCCTGGCGCAAGTCGCAAGGGCCTGACGCTTTAAGTGCCGGGATCGGGCGGCGGCAATGCCGTCCGATCGCAATCTGCAGCGCGTGATGGCCGCCTTTCTTGAGTCGAACCTTCATCTCTGGACACCCCCAGTCCTCCACTCTTGCGGAAACAATCCGGGCCGGGTGCGCCGTGGCTTTTTTAACACAATCTCTGGTCATTGTTGGGGAAACCCAAACAATTTTCTCGGCCGACGACAGCCTGCCACGGAATTGCCCGAAGCCGGGCTACGGCTTCGATTTCCTGCAGCGTGCGCTATGTGCTCGAGTTCGTGTGCCGCCGGTCATTGCAAATCATTTCTGACGTTCCGAGAAGGAGACAAGAATGAAAAAGAGTTTTGCCGTGAAGGTATCCGCAGCGTCTCTGGTTCTCGCTGGCGCGATGGCCGCAAACGCAGCCGATCTCGCGACTGTTCAACCTGAGCCTGAGCCCGATACCAGCAACGGCGTCAAGATCGGCTATCTCGACTGCAACATCGCCGGCGGCGTCGGCTATGTGCTGGGTTCCGCCAAGGAAGTGGATTGCGTCTTCCGTTCGACGATGGGCGCCGACGCGTCCGACCATTACTCCGGTGCCATCCGCAAGATGGGCGTCGATGTCGGCTTCACGACGCAAAGCCGCCTGATCTGGGCGGTGTTCGCTCCGACCGCCGGCTACCACCGCGGCTCGCTCGGTGGTCTTTATCAGGGGGCAACCGCTGAGGCGACCGTCGGCGCCGGCATCGGTGCCAACATCCTCGTTGGCGGCACCTCCGGTTCGATCCATCTGCAGACGGTGAGCGTGACCGGGCAGATCGGCCTCAACCTTGCCGCGACCGGCACCTCGATGACGCTGACGGCAGTCAACTAAGGTCGGGATCGTCGGCCAGTTGTACTCCTCCCGCAACGGGCCCGGCATGACCGAACAAAACGACAAGGGCACCGTACTCGAAGCGAGCTGCGGTGCCTTTTCATTTGAACTCCGGCGATTCCCGTTTAAGGAAGGCCGACCGGCGTTCTGCGCCGTAAAAGCGAATGTCGAGGGTTCGGATTGAACAAAAGCCTTTGCCTGGGCGTCGTTGCCATTTGCCTCGCGACCGCGCCGCGGACCGCCACTGCCGAATGGCAGGCGGTCGAGAAGGAAGCCCCCTATAGCATCGAGGGGCAGACGGGCGCCGAACTCTACGCCTCGATCGGCGAGCGCGGTCCGAAAGCCGGCCTCGGCAGGGCGATCGCCCATACCAATTTCAAGCTGACCTGGACGCGGAAATACGAGGAACAGGCCGGCGCCTGCGTGCTGACCACCGCCAAGCCGAAGCTGATCATCACCTATACGCTACCAAAGCCGGCAAAGCCGCTGCCTGCGGGCACGCGGGAGAACTGGGACATCTTCATCGATGGCGTGCGCAAGCACGAACGCGTGCACGGTGATTTCATCAAGGAGATGGTACACGCGATAGAAGGCGCGACCTTGGGGCTCACTGTCCCTGACGATCCCAAGTGCCGAAAGATCAGGGGCGAAATGACCTCGCGCCTTGGTGCGCTTTCGCAAGCCCAACGCCAGCGCAGCCGCGACTTCGATCAGGTCGAACTGACGGACGGCGGCAATATCCACCAGCTCATCCTGAGGTTGGTGAACGGGCCGTAGATCGCTGGTCCTCTCTGGCCGAAAGGGCGCCGAACCTATGCTCGGCGGCCTGATTGGCCATCCGCTCAAGCATACCGCACCAGGAACTCCTCAGCCGTCAACTCGCGGAAATCGTCGAGAGCGCGGCGGAGGCGCTGGTGGTCCCAGTCCCACCAGGCAAGCGCGTCCAACCGTTCGCCGATGCCCTCGTTGAAGCGGGCGCGGATGAGCTTCGCCGGCACGCCGCCGACGATGGTGTAGGGCGCGACATCCTTCGAGACGACAGCGCCGGCGCCGATGACCGCGCCGTTGCCGACGGTGACGCCGGGCAAGATGGTTGCGCCATGGCCGATCCACACGTCATGACCGATCGTTACTCGGTTGGATCTGCGCCAGGCGAATAGGTCGTGGTCGAGTTCGGTATCGTCCCAATAGTTCGGCGCGCGATAGGTGAAGTGGTGCAGCGTCGCTCGCCATGTCGGGTGATTGGTGGCATTGATGCGGACGGCGGCTGCGATGTTGACGAATTTGCCGATCGTCGCGCACCAGATCGAGCCGTCCTGCATGATGTAGGAGTAATCGCCGAACTCGACCTCGTCGAGTCGGGAACGCTCCTGCACCTCGGTGTAGCGGCCGAGCGTCGAATTGTTGACGCTCGCCGTCGGATGGATGAAGGGTTCGAGCCCAAGCTTCGGGCTCATGCGGCGGCCTTTCGTGGCGAAAACAGCGAAACGTCCAGGATGCGGTCGGCAACGGCGTCGCGCACTTCCTCGTCATGGAAAATACCGATCAGCGCCGTGCCCTTGGCCTTCTTCTCGGCGATCATCTCGACCACGACCGCCCGGTTCTTCGCGTCGAGCGAAGCTGTCGGCTCGTCGAGCAGCAGGATCTTGTGGTCGGTGATGAAGCCGCGGGCGATATTGACGCGCTGCTGCTCGCCGCCGGAGAAGGTGGCCGGCGGTAGGCTCCAGAGTTCGCGCGGCAGGTTGAGCTTGCTCAGAAGCTCGGCCGCATGGGCGCGCGCTTCCTCGAGAGGCGTGCCGCGGGCTTGTAGCGGTTCCGCCACGATGTCCAGCGCCGAGACGCGCGGCACGACGCGCAGAAACTGGCTGACATAGCCGAGCGTCGTGCGCCGGACTTCGAGCACCGTGCGCGGTTCGGCCGTTGCGAGGTTTACGAGCTTGCCGTCGTGATCCATCAGGATCTGGCCTTCATCGACGCCGTAATTGCCGTAGAGCATTTTCAGGATCGAGCTCTTGCCGACGCCGGACGGGCCGCCGAGAACGACGCACTCGCCCGCCTTGACCGAGAAGGAGACGTTGGCGACGACGGGCCGACGAACGCCGTCACGTAAGTGCATGGTGAAACTTTTCGCGACTTCGGAAACAACGAGAGGTGTTGCCATGGTTCTTACTTTCCTTTGCGCATGATCTGGGCCGAAAACCGATTTTCACTTTTCGGGATCATGCGTCACACCTGCAAGATGGAAGAAACGAGGAGCTGGGTATAGGGCTCGCGCGGATCGTCGAGCACACGGTCGGTGAGGCCCTGCTCGATGACGGCGCCGTCCTTCATCACCATCATGCGGTGCGAGAGAAGGCGGGCGACGGCGAGGTCATGGGTGACGATGATCGCCGCCAAGCCAAGGTCGTGCACCAGGCCACGCACCAGATCGAGCAGGCGCGCCTGGACCGAGACGTCGAGGCCGCCAGTCGGCTCGTCCATGAAGACGAGGCGCGGGGAGGTGACGAGATTGCGGGCGATCTGCAGGCGCTGGCGCATGCCGCCGGAAAAGGCGCGCGGCTGGTCGTCGATGCGGTCGACGCCGATCTCCACCCGCTCCAGCCAGTCGCTGGCGGTGGCGCGGATGTTGCCGTAGTGGCGGTCACCGACGGCCATCAGCCGCTCGCCGACATTGGCACCAGCCGAAACCGTCATGCGCAGACCTTCAGCCGGGTTCTGGTGCACGAAGCCCCAGTCGGTGCGCATCAGGAAGCGGCGCTCGGCTTCTCCCATGCGGGCGAGGTCGCGGTACTGGCCATCCCGCATGTGGTATTCGACGATGCCGGACGTCGGCATCAAGCGGGTCGACAGGCACGACAAAAGCGTCGTCTTGCCCGAGCCGGACTCGCCGACGATGGCGAGCACTTCACCCGGATAAAGCTCGAAGGAGACGTTACGGCAGCCGATGCGGCTCCCGTAGAACTTCGAGACGTCGTTCACTTTCAGAAGGGGGAGGGTACTCATTCTGCGGCCTCCTGGTGGGCGAGCATGTGACCTGCATGGCCGCAGGCGCGGCGGTCTTCGCAATGGTCGGTATCGGAGCAGACGAACATGCGTCCGCCCTTGTCGTCGAGGATCACCTCGTCGAGATAGACGTCCTCGGCGCCGCAGAGCGCGCAGGGCTTGTCGAAGCTCTGAATCTCGAAGGGATGGTCGTCGAAGTCGAGGCTGACCACGTCGGTATAGGGTGGTACGGCGTAGATGCGCTTCTCGCGGCCGGCGCCGAAGAGTTGCAGCGCTTCCGACATGTGCATCTTCGGATTGTCGAATTTTGGCGTCGGCGACGGGTCCATGACATAGCGCCCTTCGACCTTGACCGGATAGGCATAGGTCGTCGCGATATGGCCGTTGCGAGCGATGTCCTCGTAGAGCTTCACATGCATCAGTCCGTATTCTTCGAGTGCATGCATCTTGCGCGTCTCGGTCTCGCGCGGCTCGAGGAAGCGCAGAGGCTCCGGGATCGGCACCTGGTAGACGAGGATCTGGCCTTCGGTTAGCTTCTCCTCCGGAATGCGGTGGCGCGTCTGGATGATCGTCGCCTCTTTCGTGCGGGTGGTCACCGCGACATTGGCGACCTTCTGGAAGAAGGCGCGGATCGAAACCGCATTGGTGGTGTCGTCAGCGCCCTGATCGATGACCTTCAGCACGTCCTTCGGACCGAGGATCGAGGCGGTGACCTGGACGCCGCCGGTGCCCCAGCCATAGGGCATCGGCATTTCGCGCGAGGCGAAGGGCACCTGATAACCGGGAATGGCGATCGCCTTGAGGATCGCGCGGCGGATCATGCGCTTCGTCTGTTCGTCCAGATAGGCGAAATTATAGGTGGCAAGGTCGTTCATCGCTGATTACCCTTGAGTGTGTCGACCGCGGATGGGGCCAGGATTTGAGCGAGATAGTTTTCCGGGTTGTTGTGACTGGCGTCGCGGCGGTAGCGACCTTGTTCTGGGTTGCTCGCAGCGCCCAGCGTCAGCCGAATGCCAAAGGGCGCAAAAACGATGGATCCGGCGATGCCGGCGTCGTCTTTGGCGGCGACAGTGGCGGCGATTGCGGCGGTGGAGATGGTGGCGGCGACTGAGCGGCCACCGCACGTCACCGCGGTTTGCCCGATCATTCCGCGGCCTCCTGTCGTTCCTTCGGCGTCTCGCCGGAATTCATGGCCTCATAGTCACGGCGCATCCGGCGGACGAGGTCGAGTTCGGCCTGGAAGTCGACATAGTGCGGCAGCTTCAAGTGCTCCACGAAGCCAGTCGCCTGGACATTGTCGGCGTGCGAAATGACGAATTCCTGGTCTTGCGCCGGGGCGACGATGTCCTCGCTGAACTCGTCGGTCCTCAGCGCCCGGTCGACCAGCGACATCGACATCGCCTTGCGTTCGCTCTGGCCGAAGACGAGGCCGTAGCCGCGGGTGAACTGCGGCGGCTGCTTTGCCGAACCCTTGAACTGGTTGACCATCTGGCATTCGGTCACGCGGATCGTTCCGAGCGAGACGGCAAAACCGAGTTCAGGCAGATCGAGTTCGACCTCCACTTCGCCGATGCGAATTTCGCCGACGAAGGGATGGGTGCGGCCGTAGCCGCGCTGTGTGGAGTAGGCGAGCGCCAGCAGGAAACCCTCGTCGCCGCGGGCGAGCGCCTGTAGGCGGAGGTCCCGGGCCATCGGAAACTCCATCGGCTCTCGGGTGAGGTCGCCCATCACATGGCCTTCAGGCATCTGACCGTCACCTTCGATCAGGCCTTCACCATCGAGAATATCGGAGACGCGCATCACGTGTTCGCCCGGCTCCTTGGCTGCCGGCTCCTCGACGGTCTCGTCAGAGATCAGCGACGGGTCGAGCAGACGGTGCGTGTAGTCGAAGGTCGGCCCGAGCAACTGGCCCCCGGGCAGATCCTTGTACGTCGCAGATACGCGGCGTTCGACCTTCATGTTGGCGGTATCGACCGGTTCGGAATAGCCGAAGCGCGGCAACGTCGTGCGATAGGCGCGCAGGATGAAAATCGCCTCGATCATGTCGCCACGCGCCTGGCGCACGGCGAGCGCCGCAAGTGCGCGGTCGTAGAGTGAGGCCTCTGCCATGACGCGATCGACGGCGAGGCCGAGCTGCTCGACCACCTGATCGATAGTGATCGAAGGCAGGTTGCGATCGCCGCGCCGGCGGTCTGCGAGAAGGCGGTGCGCATTGGCAATGGCGGCTTCCCCGCCCTTGACGGCAACATACATGGGTCACGCCTCCTTGAGCGAAAGACGGGTTGTGCGCGGCAGGCAGACGAGCCTGTCTCCGGCCGTCAGCACGAGATCGACACCGCGCGGGAAGATCGCGCGATTGCTCGTCCAGAATTCGAGGAAGACGTCGGGCAGGCCCTTCACGGCAATTTCCGTCTCGCCCTTGATCCCGGGACCCTTGGCGGTGAGCACTTGGCCGCCGGTCAGCGCCTCGACTTCGATGACGAGCGTCGTTGAACGATCCGGGTATTCCTGCGTGCCGAGCGAGAACTGGTCGAAACCGGGGAAGGCGGCGCCTTTTTCGATGAAGGCGAAGCGGGCATCCGTCTTGCTGACGGTGGCGGAGGCACCCGTGTGGAAGGAGATCCATTGCGGAACGGCCGATTTTCCGAGCGCCGAAGTGAGCCAGATGGGCGTGTCATGATCGCAAAGTGTGAGCGCTACCGCTCCGGCAGCGACGCTGAGCGGAGCGGGTGGGGTGCCCGTCGTCTCGAGGTGCTTGATCGTGCCCGGACGAGCGAAACCGTCCATCAGGCAGCGGAAGACGGATTGGGCGGCAAAGACCGGATCCGCGAAAGCGCCGGCGTAGATCTGCGATTGGCTGGCCATCAGTCGTCTCCCCGGACCATGGTGAAAAAGTCGACGCGGGTAGCCGCAGTCTCTTCGGCCTTGCGGCGTTCTTCCTGCGCGATCCGCTCGGCCACGCGGCGAAGCAGGGACGCGACATCTGCCTTGTTGCCAGCGCACTGGGAAAGGGCGTCGAAGATTGCCGCCAGGCGGGCGCGCTGCCTGTCGGTACCGAGCATCTGCCCGTGGCCGATCTCGCCGGTCGAAAGCCGGATGGTCGCGCGCGAGACCGTAGCCTCGCCAAGATTGAATGGATCTCCGCCGCCGCCGATCCGGCCGCGCACCATGACGAGACCTGTTTCCGGGCCGCGGACCGGATGAACCTCCGGCTTATCGGCCAGTGTTTCCCAGGCGGCATTGAGCTCGTCGAAGGTTGCGCGGGCGAGCAGCCCCATGGCTTTCTTGCGCGCCGGGTCCGGCGGGCTTTCCTGTTTCAGCTTCGCATCCATTATTTTCACCTCAAATGTCTATTGATCTAGACAACTGTACATCTTATACTTTTCCATAACGTCGGCAAATGACAGGCTTGTGACATGGCAATGCGAAAAGTGGTGGAACGCCAGACCGGTGTCGCTCTCTGGCGGCAGATCGCCGACAGGATCCGCCTGGCCATCAGCAATGGCGACTATGACGCGACCGGCATGGTGCCGCCCGAAACGGCGCTCGCCGGCGAGTTTGGCGTCAATCGGCACACGGTCAGAAGTGCGCTGGCGGCCCTTGCCGAAGAGGGGCTGGTGCGGGCCGTCCAGGGACGCGGCACGATCATCGAACGCAAGGAAAGGGTGAGTTATCCGATCTCGAAGCGCACGCGGTTCTCACAGGGCCTCGGCCATCAGGTGAAGGAGATCGGAACCAGACTGATTGCGCATACCGAAGTGCCGGCAACCGGCGAAGTGGCGACAGCACTTGGCATCAGGCCCGGTGATCCGGTGATCGAACTCAGGACCGTCAGCAGCGGCGACGGCCGCCCGCTCTCGGTGTCATCGAGCTACTATCCGGCGCATCGGTTTCCGCGCATGGCCGAGGAGTTCGAGCGCTTGCATTCCGTCACCAAGGCCTTCGCCGCCCATGGCCTGGATGACTATGTGCGCGCCTCGACCGAGATCGTCGCCCGCCATGCCGACGCCGAGGAACTTTCGATGCTGCAGCTTTCGCCGGGTGCGATCGTCCTCGAGGCGCAATCGCTCAATGCCGATCTCAACGGTATACCGGTTGAGTTTTCCCGCAGCCGCTTTGCGGCGGACCGGATGAAACTGCGGATCGAGACATAGGATAGCGCCGCCAACTGCCCACGGCGACGACGCCACGCCCAGCTTCAAGCGTTCGATCGAGGAAATAAGGCGGATAGGTCGCATTTCCGACGTGTTTTTGCCGCATCACCGATACCTGCATCAGGATCCACGCATTGGGAATTCTCGCAGGGAGAATGGAAATGGCGACGTGGCGACCCGATCCTTCCTTCTATCCATCACCGCGCATGGCGGCCAAGGCTCCAAAGGAAACGCTTGCCTATGTGGCGGCGTTCGATCCCGAGCGAACAAGGCCGGACGCGATTGCAGTCGTTGACGTCGACCCGGCGTCTTCAAGCTATTCGCAGATCGTCGGCCAGGTCGAGATGCCGAATGTCGGCGACGAGTTGCACCATTTCGGCTGGAATGCCTGCTCCTCGTGCCTGTGCCCCAATGCGCCCCATCCGCATGTCGAGCGGCGGTATCTGGTGGTGCCGGGTTTGCGATCCTCGCGTCTGCACATCATCGACACCAGGCCGGATCCGCGCAATCCGACGATCGTCCGGGTGATCGAGCCTTCGGAGATCGCTGAGAAGGCGAATTATTCGCGGCTGCACACGACCCACTGCGGACCCGAGGGGATTTACGTCAATGCGCTCGCCGATCGCGACGGCAATGCGCCCGGCGGCATCTTCCTGCTCGACCATCGGAGCTTCGACGTGCTCGGGCAATGGGAAATGGATCGAGGTCCGCAGAAACTCGCCTATGATTTCTGGTGGCACCTCGGCCATGACACGATGATCACCAGCGAATGGGGCACGCCGGATACGTTCGAGAACGGGCTGGTTCCGGAGGTGCTGCTCGGCTCGAAATATGGCCGCCGCTTACATTTCTGGGACCTGCACAAGCGCAAGCACCTGCAGGAGATCGATTTCGGCGAGGAGCACCAGCTCGTCTTCGAACTGCGCCCGGCCCATGATCCGACCAAGGCCTATGGCTTCGTTGGCTGCGTCATCAGCCTCAAGGACCTCTCGGCCTCGATCTGGACCTGGTATCGTGACGGCGAGCGATGGGCCGTGAAGAAGGTGATCGAGATTCCGGCAGAACCGGCGGACCCGGATCTGTTACCGCCGGTGCTGAAAGGTTTCAGCGCAGTCGCGCCGCTCGTCACCGATATCGATCTCTCGATGGACGACCGCTTCCTTTACGTCTCCTGCTGGGGCACCGGCGACATGATCCAATACGACGTTTCCGACCCCTTCGCGCCGAAGGAAACGGGCCGGGTGCGGATCGGCGGGATCGTTTCGCGTGCCTCCCATCCGAAGACTGTAAACGGAGCGCTGAACGGCGGCCCACAGATGGTGGAGATCAGCCGTGACGGCAAGCGGGTCTATTTCACCAATTCGCTCTATGGCGCCATCGATCCGCAATTCTACCCTGATGGTGTCGACGGATGGATGGTCAAACTCGATGTCGCCGACGGTGGCGGCATCGCCTTCGACGAGAACTTTTTCGTCGACTGGCCGAAAGGCCACCGCCCGCATCAGGTTCGCCTCGAAGGCGGCGACTGCTCGTCCGATTCCTATTGTTATCCATAGGGAGGGGGGCGACCATGCGGTCCTCTCAGGGCGAATGACGACCGTCTGGCCATGGCTTTCGATTATCGGTCTCGGCGCCTTTCACGGCATCAATCCGGCGATGGGTTGGCTCTTTGCGGTGGCGCTCGGGCTTCACCGCCAGAGCCGCCGGATCGTGTGGTTGTCGCTTGCTCCGATTGCTGTCGGTCATGCCGCCTCCGCTGCGCTCACGCTGGCGGTGGTCGTCACGTTCGGCGCGGTGTTGGAGCCGCACCATTTCAGGCTCGTCGCGGCACTGCTCATTCTCAGCGTCGCTGCGTACGGCGCGTTTTGCGGACACCGGCACCGGGTGAGGGTCGGCATGCGTGCCGGCATGGCCGGACTTGGCCTCTGGTCCTTCCTGATGGCGACGAGTCACGGGGCGGGCCTGATGTTGGTTCCGGCGGTCCTCAGTCTCTGCGTCGTGGATCGAGCCGGAGACCTTGCGGTCGCAGGCTCGCTGCCGGTCGCGCTTGCCGCTGTTGCCGTTCATGGCGCGGCAATGCTGGCCGTCGTCGCGGCGATGGCGATTGCCGTCTTCGAATGGCTTGGCCTGGCAGCACTTCGCTCGGCCTGGATCAATTTTGACCACCTCTGGACGGTGGCCCTGAGCGCGACCGGTATCGTGCTTCTCGTCCAGTGAACCCGTGCTATGACCGCCGATCGAGGCGGGGATGCGCCTAACCTTGGGCCTTCACATAGCTGATGTAACCGCGCACGTCGGTGGCCGGTTCGGTGTAGGCATTACCGAGCGTCCTCTCCATGTTGCCGACGTAGGTCTTCGCCCAGTCCGGAAGCGCGTAGTCGATTGCCGCCAGGAACTCGAGGGTTGCTGCGAGCCGGATGTCGGCGATCGACGGCTTGGATCCGCCGATGAAGGGCTTGTCGCCGATATAGAACGCCCGAAAGACGTCAAGCGGTTCGGCAAGCGCCTCTACGGCTGCCCGTCGCGCCTTCTCCTTCGTCTCCGCGTCGGCATCGCTGCAACCGACTTCGCCCGGATAGAGCGGGAAGTTCAGCGCCGGGTAGGTGGCCCGCGCGAGATAGGGATAGAAGGTGCCGATAAGGTAGAACATGGCGCTATCGATCATGGCGCGGGTCTCGGGATCCTTGGGATAGAAGTCGTCGAGCCCGTGCTTGTTGCAAAGATACTGCATGATCGCGCAGCTCTCCCACAGGGCACCCTTGGGCAGCTCCGCAGTCTCCATCATCGGTGTCAGATGCGACGGAGCCTTCGCCAGATATTCGGCCGTCCGGGTCTGGCCAAAGACGTCTTGCTCGCTGAAATCGAGTTTGGCTGCCCGCAAAAAGACGCGCACCGTCATGTTGTTGACGCTGGGCTTGATCACGTTGAGCTTGATTGCAGACATGTCACTCCTCCCTTTTGGTCGCGATACCGCAATTGCTGCCTTTCCGGCCGGTTGCGCGCGTTGGACGATAGGCGGTGAGCGCGACTGAATTTATCGCGACCGATACGGATCCTTCGGCTGCCGGTCGGACGACAGCGTCGGGCGGGCGCGCGCGGTCAGTGCCTCGATCGCATCGGCCAAGTGCACCTCGGCGATATTGTAGTCGCCGCGTGCGACCCTGACCCTGTGTGCCTCCATCAGCACCTCGGCATGGCTGTGGCTCGGCGGCGGCTCGAAGCGATAGGAGGCAAGTTCGATCAGCAGCCCCAAAGGATCCTCGAAGTAGATCGAGTCCATGAAGCCGCGATCCTTGACGCCACTGTGCTGGATGTTCCGCTCGTCGAGTCGCTCCACCGCCTGGTTGAACGTCGCGCGCGAGACGGCGAAGGCGATGTGGTGCACGCAGCCGATATCCGTCGGTGTTCGCTCGGGGGCGGGCTTGCGGTTCTCGTCGGTGAAGATGGTGATCAGGCGGCCATCGCCCGGGTCGAAATAGAGATGGCTTTCGCTTGCCCGGTCGAGGTTCGGCTGCTCGAAGATGAAGGGCATGCCGAGAAGCCCCTCCCAGAAATCGATCGACGTCTGCCGGTCGGCGCCGACGAGCGTGATGTGATGAACCCCTTGCGATTGCAGTTTTCGCATGAATGGCCTCCCGATGAAGCGGAGGACCGGGGCGAAACGGTATCTGGTTTCACCCTTTCCGCTGCACTCGATTGTCGTCCGTCGCGAGAAGAAGGCAAGCGCCAATGCAGGGGGAAGCTGCGAGGAACGAGTTGAGCGCCAAGCATCAGGGATCATGCACGATGTAGCCGCAGGTCCCGATCAACAGGAGTTGCGGCCAGAAGCGGCCAAGCAGGCGCCCCATGAGGGCGAAGGGGCCGAACACTTCGGCGATCGACGTCATCGACACAACATAGTTGCACCGACCGGCGACAACAACCGCGCGAGACAGCAGAGAGCCAGAGACCTCCGCCTCCGTGTCAGATATTGCGGCGCTTGCCCTCGATCAGGTCGAGCACGGCGCGCGCCGCGTCGAGCACGTTGGTGCCCGGGCCGAAGACGGCCGAAACGCCGTTGTCCATCAGGTAGTCATAGTCCTGGCGCGGGATGACACCGCCGCAGATGATGATGACATCTTCGCCGCTGCGCTTCTTCAGGGCTTCCGCGAGTTGCGGCATCAGGGTCTTGTGGCCGGCCGCAAGCGATGAGACGCCGATGACATTGACCTTGTTGGCCAGCGCCATGTCCGCAGCCTCATCCGGCGTCTGGAATAGCGGCCCCGCAAGTACGTCGAAGCCGATGTCGCCGAAGGCAGACGCGATCACCTTGGCGCCGCGGTCATGCCCGTCCTGGCCGAGCTTGGCAACCATGATCTTCGGCCTGCGGCCAAGTTTTGCCGAAACCTCGTCGAGACGTCCGGAGAGAACGTCGAGTTCCGGCTCGCCCTCGTAGGCCTTGCCGTAGATCTTGCTGACGACCTTGGGCGTTGCCGCGTGGTCGCCGAAAGCTCTGCGCATCGCGTCGGAAATCTCGCCGACGGTCGCGCGCGCCCGTGCCGCCTCAACGGCGGCGGCAAGCAGATTGCCTTCGCCGGTACGTGCCACCTCGGAAAGGGCGCCTAGAGTCTCCTCGACCTTGATGCTGTCGCGTCGCCGCTTGGTCTCCTCGATGCGGCGGATCTGCGCGGCTCGCACGGCGCTGTTGTCGATCTCGAGGATGTCGATCGGCTCCTCATTGTCGAGGCGGTACTTGTTGACGCCGACGATGATCTCCTCGCCCTTGTCGACCGCCGCCTGGCGACGGGTCGCCGCCTCTTCGATCAGCCGCTTCGGCAGGCCCGCATTGACGGCGCGGGTCATGCCGCCCATCGCCTCGACCTCTTCGATCAGTAGCCAGGCTTTTTCTGCGAGCTCGTTGGTCAGGCTTTCGACGTAATAGGAGCCGGCGAGCGGATCGACCACCTTGGTGACACCGGTCTCGTGCTGCAGGATCAGCTGCGTGTTGCGGGCGATGCGTGCAGAAAACTCCGTCGGCAGCGCAATCGCCTCGTCGAAGGAGTTGGTGTGCAGTGATTGCGTCCCGCCGAGGGCCGCCGACATCGCCTCGAAGGCCGTGCGGATGATGTTGTTGTAGGGATCCTGCTCCTGCAGCGAGACGCCGGAGGTCTGGCAGTGGGTGCGCAGCATCAGCGAGGACGGCTTCCTCGGCTCGAACTCCTTCATGATCCGCGTCCAGAGCAGACGCGCTGCCCGCAGCTTCGCTGCCTCCATGAAGAAGTTCATGCCGATTGCGAAGAAGAAGGAGAGCCGGCCGGCGAAGTCATCGACATTCAGACCCTTCGCCAACGCCGCGCGCACATATTCACGTCCGTCCGCGAGCGTGAAGGCGAGCTCCTGCACCAGCGTCGCGCCGGCCTCCTGCATGTGGTAGCCGGAAATCGAGATCGAGTTGAACTTCGGCATCTCCTTGGCCGTGTATTCGATGATATCGGCGACGATGCGCATCGACGGTTCGGGTGGGTAGATATAGGTGTTGCGGACCATGAACTCCTTCAGGATGTCGTTCTGGATGGTGCCTGAAAGCTTGTCGCGCGAAACGCCCTGTTCTTCGCCGGCAACGATGAAGGAGGCGAGGATTGGGATGACCGCGCCGTTCATGGTCATCGACACCGACATTTCGTCGAGCGGGATTCCGTCGAACAGGATCTTCATGTCCTCGACCGAGTCGATCGCCACACCCGCCTTGCCGACATCGCCCTCGACGCGCGGATGATCGCTGTCGTAGCCGCGGTGGGTTGCAAGATCGAAGGCGACCGAAAGACCCTTCTGGCCCGCCGCGAGGTTCTTGCGGTAGAAGGCGTTCGAGGCCTCGGCGGTGGAGAAGCCCGCATATTGGCGGATCGTCCAGGGGCGGCCGGCATACATGGTGGCGCGCGGTCCGCGCAGGAATGGCTCGAAGCCCGGCAGCGAATTCAGATGATTGATGCTGGCGAGATCGTCGGCCGTGTAGAGCGGCTTTACCGCAATGCCCTCCGGCGTCTGCCAGGTGAGGCTTTCCGGCGCTGCCTTGAGTTCACGCTCGGCGAGCGCTTCCCAGTCCTTGATGGTCTTGTCGGTCATCGGATGTTCTCCTGGACGATGGCGTCGACGGCGAGCGCCATCATTCGAATTCCATGATCAGTTCGTCGACGGCGAGGCTAGCGCCGGCGGCGACCGCCACGCGCTTGACCACGGCCCGTTTTTCGGCGCGCAGGATGTTCTCCATCTTCATTGCCTCGACGACCGCGAGCGCCTGCCCCGCCTCGACGGTATCCCCCGCCTTGACCGAGACCGAGGTGATGACGCCGGGCATCGGGCAGAGCAGCATGCGCGAGGTGTCCGGCGGCAATTTCTTCGGCATCAGCCGCGCGAGTTCCGCAACGCGCGGGCTCCTGACATGTGTGACGACATCAATGCCGCGCCAGCGCAGCCGGAGGGCGGTTCCGACCAGCTCGACTTTGACGCTCATGGGCTCATTGTCGATGTTGAAGGTGGCAAGCGTACGACCGGGCGCCCAGTCGCCGGCGATGGTCACCGACGTGCCATCGGCGAAGCTCACAAAGGATCCGTCGGCGGATGCGCCGGCAGTTACGGCGAGATCGCGATCGGCGAGGCTCACCACCCAATCATGGCCGACGACGCGGCGATGATTGCCGATCGTGCCGGAGATCTGGCTGGCGCGTTCCTGCAGTACCTGGTTGATCGAGACGGCGACGGCAGCAAGCTTGCGCAGCGACTGCTCGTCGCCCGCAACGCCATGGAAGCCGTCGGCGAATTCCTCGGCGATATAGGCGGTCGTCAGCCGGCCCTCGCGGAAGCGCTGTTGCTGCATGACAGCTGCAAGGAACGGCAGGTTATGGCCGATGCCTTCCACCTCAAACTGGTCGAGCGCGTCGGCCATTGCCTCGACCGCCATAGGCCGGTCCGGTGCCCAGGTGCAGAGTTTGGCGATCATCGGGTCGTAGAACATCGAGATCTCGCCACCCTCGAAGACACCGGTGTCGTTGCGCGTCACCGTGCCGTTGTCGCGCGCGCCCTCGACGGGGGGACGGTAGCGCGTCAGCCGGCCGATCGATGGCAGGAAGTTGCGATAAGGGTCTTCGGCATAGAGCCGGCTTTCGATAGCCCAGCCATTAAGCTTCACGTCCTCCTGGCCGAAAGCGAGCTTTTCGCCGGCGGCGACACGGATCATCTGCTCGACGAGGTCGAGCCCGGTGATGAGCTCGGTCACCGGATGCTCCACCTGCAGGCGGGTGTTCATCTCCAGGAAGTAGAAGTTGCGCTTGCCGTCGACGATGAATTCCACGGTGCCGGCCGAGTGGTAGCCGACCGCCCTGGCGAGCGCGACAGCCTGTTCGCCCATGGCCTTGCGGGTCTCGGCATCGAGGAAGGGTGAGGGGGCCTCCTCGATGACTTTCTGGTTGCGCCGCTGGATCGAGCACTCGCGCTCTCCGAGATAGAGCGTGTTGCCGTGCTTGTCGCCGAGCACCTGGATCTCGATATGGCGCGGTTCGGTCACGAACTTTTCAATGAAGATGCGGTCGTCGCCGAAGGCGTTCTTTGCCTCGTTCTTCGAGGACTGGAAGCCTTCGCGCGCCTCCTGGTCGTTCCAGGCGATGCGCATGCCCTTGCCGCCGCCGCCGGCGGACGCCTTGATCATCACGGGATAGCCAATCGACGCGGCGATCCTAACGGCCTCGTCGGCATCCTCGATGAGGCCCATATGGCCCGGAACCGTCGAGACGCCGGCTTCTGCGGCCAGCTTCTTGGAGGTGATCTTGTCGCCCATTGCCTGGATCGCGCCAACCGGCGGACCGATGAAGGCGACCCCTTCCTTTTCCAAGGCGTCGGCAAAGATGGCGTTTTCGGATAGAAAACCGTAGCCAGGATGGACGGCATCGGCGCCGGTCTTGCGGATCGCGTCGATGATCTTGTCGATGACGATATAGGACTGAGCTGACGGCGAGGGGCCGATATGCACGGTCTCATCCGCCATGCGCACATGCATCGCGTCGCGGTCGGCGTCGGAGTAGACAGCGACCGTCGCAATGCCGAGCTTCTTCGCGGTCTTGATGACGCGGCAGGCGATTTCACCACGGTTGGCGATGAGGATTTTCTTGATCATTTGTTTCTCTTTCAAAGCCTTCATGGCGCGTCAGCGTTTGAATTTGCGGCGATAGGGCAAAAGCGCGATCGACGATGCCGCGGCAGCACCTGCGAAGAGCAAAGTGAAGGGCACGACGACCATGAGGGTCGCGAGAACCGGGCTGGTGGAGCGGGCGATATGGGTACCGACGGCGCCGATGTTGAGCCAGATGAGCACCCCGGCCGTCAGCGCCCCGATCGCCCCGCCGATCAGCGCGTTGACGCTCATGTAACGCAGCATCTGCCAATGGTCGCGCCGGGCCTCTTCCGGCGTCATGACGCGCTCTGGCTCCCGTTCCATCATCGCCTCCATCAGAGCGGGATCGTATCGTGCTTACGCCAACGAACATCGACCTGCTTGTTGCGTAGCGATGCGAAGGCGCGGGCGATGCGGCGCCGCGACGAATGCGGCATGATCACCTCGTCGATGAAGCCGCGTTCGGCCGCCACGAACGGGTTGGCGAAGCGTTCTTCATATCCCTTCGTTCGCGCGGCGATCTTCTCGGCGTCGCCGAGTTCCGAACGGTAGAGGATTTCGGTCGCGCCTTTGGCACCCATCACAGCGATCTCGGCGGTCGGCCAGGCATAGTTGACGTCGGCGCCGATGTGCTTGGAGGCCATGACGTCATAGGCGCCGCCATAGGCCTTGCGAGTGATCAGCGTCACCATCGGCACGGTCGCCTGGCTATAGGCGAAGAGCAGCTTGGCGCCGTGCTTGATTACGCCGCCATATTCCTGGCTCGTGCCGGGCAGGAAGCCAGGCACGTCGACGAGCGTCAGGATCGGAATCGAGAAGGCATCGCAAAAGCGCACGAAGCGGGCGGCCTTGCGTGAACTGTCGATATCGAGGCAGCCGGCGAGCACCGTAGGCTGGTTGGCGACGACGCCGACCGTCTGGCCTTCCATGCGGATGAAGCCGGTGATGATGTTCCTAGCGAAGCTCTGCTGAAGTTCGAAGAAATCACCCTCGTCGGCAAGAGCCAGGATCAGTTCCTTCATGTCGTAAGGCTTGCTGGCGCTATCGGGGATCAGGCTGTCGAGACGCATTTCGAGCCGCGACGGGTCGTCGTGGAAGGGACGAACCGGCGGTTTCTCGCGATTGTTGAGCGGCAGGAAGTCGAAGAGCAGGCGCGTCGCTTCGAGCGCTTCGATGTCATTTTCATAGGCGCCGTCGGCGACCGAAGACTTTGAGGTGTGCGTGCGTGCGCCGCCGAGTTCTTCCGCCGTGACGATCTCGTTCGTCACCGTCTTCACGACATCGGGGCCGGTCACGAACATGTAGGACGAGTCACGGACCATGAAGATAAAGTCGGTCATGGCGGGCGAATAGACCGCGCCGCCGGCACAGGGGCCCATGATCACCGAAATCTGCGGAATGACGCCGGAGGCTTCGGCATTGCGGCGGAAGACCTCGGCATAGCCGGCAAGCGAGGCAACGCCTTCCTGGATACGGGCGCCGCCTGAATCATTGAGGCCGATGACCGGCGCGCCGTTTCTGACCGCCATATCCATGATCTTGCAGATCTTCTGCGCGTGGGTTTCGGAGAGCGAACCGCCGAGCACGGTGAAGTCCTGGGAGAAGACATAGACCTGACGGCCATTGATCGTGCCCCAGCCGGTAACGACGCCATCGCCGGCGACCTTTTGGCTCTCCATGCCAAAATCGACGCAGCGGTGGGTGACGTACATGTCGTATTCTTCGAAGGAGCCCTCATCGAGCAGCACTTCGATGCGTTCGCGTGCCGTCAGCTTGCCTTTGCCATGCTGGGCGTCGATCCGCCGCTGGCCGCCGCCGGCTCTTGCTTCGGCCCTGCGGGCTTCGACCTGTTCTAGTATGGCGCGCATGGTGCCCTCCCGATTTTTTCACTGCCCGGCTTTTTCAACGATTGTGCAGAGGCGCTTCGAGCTTCGCAATAGCGTCGAAGGTCGGATGGAAAAACGTCCCTTCATGTGCAAATGTGAAATAGAGAATTTTGTGAAACGTAAATTGCAAAGTTGCGAACATGGCGATCGGCAAGCTTTATATCGGCCGCAAGGTCAGGGAACTGCGGGAGGCGAACAGGGCGACGCAAGGTCAGTTCGCCGAGCGCATCGGCATCTCCACCAGCTATCTCAACCAGATCGAAAACAACCAACGGCCGGTCTCGGCCGCCGTGCTTCTGGCACTGGCCGAAAAGTTCCAGATCGATATTGCCGAGCTTTCGACTGGCGAGGGCGATCGCCTGCTCTCGGCGCTCTCGGAGGCTCTCAGCGATCCCTTGTTCGAGACCTATTCGGCAAGCCTGCAGGAGCTGAAGCTCGTCGCGCAGAACGCGCCGGGGCTGGCGCATGCACTAATCACCTGTCACCAGGCCTATCGCCGCAACAGCGAACAGCTTGCAAGCATCGATGACACGATCGGCCGCGGCGGGCCCTTCGTCGAAACAACGCCCTATGAGGAAGTGCGCGACTTCTTCCATTTCGTCGACAATTACATTCACGAGATCGACATGCTTGCGGAGCGGCTCGCCGGGGAACTCGGACTCGGTGAGGGTGACAATCACGCCGCACTTGCAAGCTATCTGGAGCAGCGCCATGGCGTGCGGGTCGTTCGCGGCGCCGCCGGCGACGAGGCGATCCGTCGCTTCGATCCGCGGGCCCGGCTTCTCACCCTCAACCCCTATGCGCCGGCGGCGACCCGTGATTTCCAGATCGCGTTGCAGATCGCTCAGCTTCATGCCCGCGAGGAGATCGACCGGGTGGCCGGCGGCGCCGGCTTTCGCACCGAAGAGGCCTATGAGATCTGCCGCATCGGCCTGCAGAACTACTTCGCCGGTGCCCTGATCCTGCCCTATCAGGCCTTTTCAAAGACCGCCCGTGACTTGAGGCACGACATCGAGCTGCTCTCCGCCCGCTTTGGCGCGTCGCTGGAACAGGTCTGCCACCGCCTCTCGACGCTGCAACGGCCGGGACAGAAGGGTATACCGATCTTCTTTGCCCGCATCGACCGGGCCGGCAACATCACCAAGCGCCACAGTGCCGCGAAGCTGCAATTTGCCCGTTTCGGTGCGGCTTGTCCGCTCTGGAACGTGCACCAGGCGTTCGAGGCGCCCGGCCGGATCATCCGGCAACTGGCCGAGACGCCTGACGGAGTTCGCTACCTCTGTCTCGCCACCCAGATCACCAAGGGGGGTGGCGGTTTCCGCGCCGCGCAGCCGCGTTATGCGCTGGCGCTCGGCTGCGAGATCTCTTACGCCGATGCCTTCGTCTATGCCGACGACATGGATCTCGGTAACCGCGCCGCTTTCGATCCGATCGGCATTTCCTGTCGCATCTGCGAGCGGACGAAATGCGCGAGCCGCGCCGTACCGCCTTTGAAGCGCCGGCTGATCGTGGATCATGACTTACGCGGCGCTCTGCCGTATCGTTTAAGCGAGAGTTGATTTGGGGCGTCTGTTCATTTTTGAACAGAACCTGTGAGAAGTTGCATCTGTGCCGGTACGAAGTTTGGTGTAACTAGGCCCCCTACGCCTACAACAGTGCCGCGCGTCTTGTGAGACGCGCAAAGGTCGCAGTAGGACTCTGAGGTGCTGCAGGTTTAAAAGAACCTGCGGCAGGTATGCGGTCAGGGAGGACGTGCATATGGATTTTCGCTTGTCGGAGGAGCAGGAGGCCATTCGTCAGATGGCGCTCGATTTCGCCCGCGACGAACTCGCCCCTCACGCAATCGACTGGGACCAGCAAAAGCACTTTCCGGTCGATACACTACGCGGTGCCGCGGCCCTCGGCATGGCCGGCATCTATGTCCGTGATGATGTCGGCGGCACGGGGCTGACCCGGCTCGATGCCGCGATCATCATCGAGGCGCTTGCGACCGGCTGCCCGGCCGTCGCCTCCTTCGTCTCGATCCACAACATGTGTGCCGGCATGATCGACCGCTACGGCACGGACGAACAGCGGCAGCGGCTGCTGCCGAAGCTTTTGACGATGGAAGTGCTTGCAAGCTACTGCCTGACCGAGCCCGGCTCGGGCTCCGATGCGGCAGCCCTGAAGACCAAGGCGGTGAAGGACGGCGACAGCTATGTGCTGACCGGCCAGAAGCAGTTCATCTCCGGGGCTGGTGAATCCGGCCTCTACGTCATCATGGCCAGAACCGGCGAGGAGGGCCCCAAGGGCATTTCCACCTTCGTCATCGAGAAGGACGCCCCTGGCCTGACGTTCGGCGCCAATGAGAAGAAGATGGGCTGGCACGTCCAGCCCACCCGCGCTGTAATGCTCGATGGCGTGCGCGTGCCGGCGGAAAACCGTCTGGGTGCGGAAGGCGATGGCTTCAAGATCGCGATGGGTGGGCTCGATGGCGGCCGTCTCAACATCGCCGCCGCGTCCCTCGGCGGCGCCCAGACCGCCTTCGAGAAAGCGCTGGCTTACGTCCAGGAGCGCCGTGCCTTCGGCAAGGCGATCGGCGAATTCCAGGCGCTGCAATTCCGTCTGGCCGACATGGCAACCGATCTCGAAATCGCCCGGACGTTCCTGTGGCGTGCCGCTTCGGCGCTGGATGCCGGCGACGCGGAAGCGACTAAACTTTGCGCGATGGCCAAACGCTTCGTCACCGACCGATGCTTCGCTGTCGCAAACGACGCCCTACAGCTTCACGGCGGCTACGGCTATCTCGCCGATTATGGCGTCGAGAAGATTGTCAGGGATCTGCGGGTGCACCAGATCCTCGAAGGTACCAACGAGATCATGCGCCTCATTGTTGCGCGTTCCATCATCGGCCGGAAATAGGCCGGAAACAGAAAGGACCGTTCATGGACATGCAGGCGCCAGAAGTCATCGTCGAGCGGCAGGGAGCGATCGGCAGGATCCGGCTTAATCGAACGCGGGCGCTGAACAGTCTCAACGTGCCGATGATCCGACTGATCGCGGCGGCCCTGACCGAATTCGAAAACGACCCGGCTGTTGCGGCGGTGCTCGTGACCGGCGAGGGCGAGCGCGGGCTTTGCGCCGGCGGCGACATTCGCATGATCTACGAGAGCGGTCGCGAGCGGCCGGCGGAAGGTGCGCAGTTCTGGCGCGAGGAATTTATCGTCAACAGCCGCATCTCCGGCTACCGCAAGCCGTATATCGCGATCATGGATGGTATCGTCATGGGCGGCGGTGTCGGGATTTCCGCCCATGGCAGCCACCGCATCGTCACCGAACGCACGCGGCTGGCGATGCCGGAGACCGGGATCGGCTATTTCCCCGACGTGGGCGCGACCTGGCTGCTGCCGAAAGCCCCCGGCGAATTCGGCACCTATCTCGGGCTGACCGGCCGGGATATCGTCGCTGCGGATGCCATCCATGCCCGGCTTGCGGACAGCTTCGTTACGTCGCACAAGCTGGAGGTGCTCGTCGCGGATCTTGCGAGGCTGCCGGCAACGGCAGGGCGCGGTGATGTTGATGCGGTGATTGCAAGGCATTCGTCTGAAGCTCCGCCCACGCCGCTTCAGCACCATCTTGCACTGATCGATCGCTGCTTCGCCTTCGATACGGTGGAGGAAATCCTGGCGGCGCTTGCGGCGGACGGCTCCGATTTCGCGAAGGAAACGCTGGCGCTGCTCTATTCCCGTTCGGCCCTGAGCATGAAGCTTACACTCGACCTTTTGCGCGCCGGCCGTCGCAGTGCGTCGCTGAACGAATGCCTCGAACGGGAATATTCTGCGACGCTCGGCATGCTTTCCAACGACGACTTCTACGAAGGCGTGCGTGCCGCGGTGATCGACAAGGACCGTAGTCCAAAATGGAATGTTGCGCTGGCCGACGTCACGCCTGAGATGCTCTTGCGTTTCGCCAGAAAGGACCACCCGCCGCTGTTCTAGCGCCTGAGGATGGGGCGCATGTCGGCTTGGCCGAGTTTCAATGCAGGAGGAGTAACATGACGAAGATCGCCTTTATCGGGCTCGGCAACATGGGCGGACCGATGGCCGCCAATCTGGTGAAGGCGGGCCACGCCGTCAGCGGCTTCGACCTGTCGGAAGCCTCGCGCAATGCCGCGGCAAAGACCGGGATCGCCGTCGCCGGCTCGATCGCCCATGCGGTGCGCGGCGCCGAGTGCGTGATCACCATGCTGCCTGCCGGCACCCATGTTCTCTATGTCTGGGATGAGCTTCTCGGCTTCGTCGATCCGGGCACGCTCCTGATCGACAGTTCGACGATCGATGTCGACAGCGCCCGCAAGGCGCATGCCCTTGCGGAAAAGATCGGTTGCCCATCTCTCGATGCGCCGGTTTCCGGGGGAACCGGTGGTGCTGCGGCCGGCACGCTCACCTTCATGGTTGGCGGCAGCGATGACGCCTTTGCCCGCGGCAAGCCGCTGCTCGAGGCCATGGGCAAGAAGATCGTCCATTGCGGCGGGGTCGGCGCCGGCCAGGCGGCAAAGATCTGCAACAACATGATCCTCGGCATTTCCATGGCAGGGGTTTGCGAAGCCTTTGTGCTCGCGGAACGGCTGGGGCTGTCGCACCAAGCGCTGTTCGACGTCGCCTCGACCTCGTCCGGGCAATGCTGGTCGCTGACGACCTATTGCCCGGTGCCGGGTCCGGTCCCGACCTCGCCCGCCAACAACGACTATAAGCCGGGCTTTGCCGCGAGCCTGATGCTGAAGGATCTGAAGCTTTCGCAGCAGGCGGCAAGTGCCAGCGGTGCGACGACGCCGATGGGCGCGCAGGCCGCGCAGCTCTATTCGATGTTCGAGACGCTCGGTCATGGTGGCGAGGACTTTTCCGCCTTGATCCGGCTGCTGCGCGGCAACGATGAGGTAAAGGCCGGCTAATCCATCCACGTCCATGGATTTTTGCCCGTTTGACCGGGCGAAAATCTGCTCTTTATGCCTGTGAATAGAAATTCTGTTTTATTTTCAATGTGTTGTAAGAATTCTATCGAGGCCGTGAAAATGTCTGTTGACGTGTGAGAGGGGGTGGGTCTATAAGCCCGATCACTGAC
>NZ_JABEKU010000002.1:2074059-2326506 GCF_013283665.1 Ensifer sesbaniae
ACCATTCTGGCACGAAGATGCCGTTGAGTGGGAGCGTCCACCCCATCGCTCACTTCGTTTCGGAATCAGCGGCCGACTTCACTGGAATACGCAATCGGACCGCGGTGGCCAGCGCGCCGCCGCGATGTACAGCTTGATCGTCTCGGCCAAGATGAACGGCGTCGATCCGCAAGCCTGGCTTGCGGGTTTCGGTAATTCGCGGACAGCGATTCCACGACTGTCCGCGATTTACCGGAACCGGTGTCCCGTTAATCCGAAATCCGCACCTGGCTCGCCGACGTACTTCACCGCATCGCCGGTTATCCCGCGCATCGCATCGAGGAACTCTTGCCTTGGAATTGGAAGAGCGCGTCGCCAGCGGCGCACATGCACGCGGCCTACCGGCCATCCGGCCGCAACCGCGGATCGCAAATCACGCCGACAAAAATCCAAAAGCTCAGCCTGCGGCCTTCGCCGGATGCTTACAATGGAATGACCTGGTCTTCTTAAGCTGAATTTGAACGGGGAAACCGACACAAGGCTTCGGGGATGGCATTAATCGCCGCTCGGCCCCCACCACTGATGGAAGTGATGAACCGGCCCGCGCCCCTGCCCGATCGACAAGTTCTCTCCGGCAACAAGCGCCTCATGCAGATAAGTCTTGGCGGCCACAACCACGTCCTCAAGCGTCCGCCGAAGCGCAAGACCGGCGGCGATTGCGGCTGACAGCGTGCAGCCGGTGCCATGATCGTTCCTGGTTTCGACCCGCGCGCGCGACAGGCGCAAGGGGGTGTTCTCGTTGAAGAGGATATCCACCGCTTCGTCGCCCTTCGCATGCCCGCCTTTCATCAGCACGGCGCGTGCACCAAGCTTCAGGAGCAACTCTGCCTGGCGCGCCATTTCCGCCTCGTTCTCCGCAATCGCGCGTCCTGTCAACAACGCCGCTTCAGGCAGGTTCGGCGTCACGATGAGGCCAAGCGGCAGCAACTCCTCCTTGAGCGTCGCGATCGCATCCCGGTGCAACAAAACATCGCCTGAAGTGGCGACCATCACCGGATCGATGACTGCCATCTGTTGATACCGCTTCAAGCCGGACGCGATCGCCGCAATGGTCTCCTGGCGGGACACCATGCCAATCTTCACCGCGCCAACGGCGAGATCCGAAAACACGGCATCGATCTGGGCTGTGACGACGGCCGGAGAGATATCCTCGACCGCCCTGACGCCACGGGTGTTCTGCGCTGTGACAGCGGTTATCACGCTAGCACCATAGATGCCCAGCGCCGAAAACGTCTTCAGATCCGCCTGGATGCCGGCACCACCACCGGAATCCGAGCCTGCAATAGTGACAGCGATAGCGGTCATGCCTGGCTCCGCTGGAAGATAGAGATGCGTTGGAGCTGGCCGAATGCGCTCTCAATCCAGGTACCCAAGAAAGAGCCCGTTCCCAAGCGTGCTCTAACAATCAGCGAGGAAACCGAATGATCGAGCACGGGCATTGGGCGGCTCGGCTTCCGGGACTCCGCTTCGCGACATTCTAAACTACGTGCAGGCACCAACGCTCACTTCGTTTCGGAATCAGCGGCCGACTTCACTGGAATACGCAATCGGACCGCGGTGGCCAGCGCGCCGCCGCGATGTACAGCTTGATCGTCTCGGCCAAGATGAACGGCGTCGATCCGCAAGCCTGGCTTGCGGGTTTCGGTAATTCGCGGACAGCGATTCCACGACTGTCCGCGATTTACCGGAACCGGTGTCCCGTTAATCCGAAATCCGCACCTGGCTCGCCGACGTACTTCACCGCATCGCCGGTTATCCCGCGCATCGCATCGAGGAACTCTTGCCTTGGAATTGGAAGAGCGCGTCGCCAGCGGCGCACATGCACGCGGCCTACCGGCCATCCGGCCGCAACCGCGGATCGCAAATCACGCCGACAAAAATCCAAAAGCTCAGCCTGCGGCCTTCGCCGGATGCTTACAATGGAATGACCTGGTCTTCTTAAGCTGAATTTGAACGGGGAAACCGACACAAGGCTTCGGGGATGGCATTAATCGCCGCTCGGCCCCCACCACTGATGGAAGTGATGAACCGGCCCGCGCCCCTGCCCGATCGACAAGTTCTCTCCGGCAACAAGCGCCTCATGCAGATAAGTCTTGGCGGCCACAACCACGTCCTCAAGCGTCCGCCGAAGCGCAAGACCGGCGGCGATTGCGGCTGACAGCGTGCAGCCGGTGCCATGATCGTTCCTGGTTTCGACCCGCGCGCGCGACAGGCGCAAGGGGGTGTTCTCGTTGAAGAGGATATCCACCGCTTCGTCGCCCTTCGCATGCCCGCCTTTCATCAGCACGGCGCGTGCACCAAGCTTCAGGAGCAACTCTGCCTGGCGCGCCATTTCCGCCTCGTTCTCCGCAATCGCGCGTCCTGTCAACAACGCCGCTTCAGGCAGGTTCGGCGTCACGATGAGGCCAAGCGGCAGCAACTCCTCCTTGAGCGTCGCGATCGCATCCCGGTGCAACAAAACATCGCCTGAAGTGGCGACCATCACCGGATCGATGACTGCCATCTGTTGATACCGCTTCAAGCCGGACGCGATCGCCGCAATGGTCTCCTGGCGGGACACCATGCCAATCTTCACCGCGCCAACGGCGAGATCCGAAAACACGGCATCGATCTGGGCTGTGACGACGGCCGGAGAGATATCCTCGACCGCCCTGACGCCACGGGTGTTCTGCGCTGTGACAGCGGTTATCACGCTAGCACCATAGATGCCCAGCGCCGAAAACGTCTTCAGATCCGCCTGGATGCCGGCACCACCACCGGAATCCGAGCCTGCAATAGTGACAGCGATAGCGGTCATGCCTGGCTCCGCTGGAAGATAGAGATGCGTTGGAGCTGGCCGAATGCGCTCTCAATCCAGGTACCCAAGAAAGAGCCCGTTCCCAAGCGTGCTCTAACAATCAGCGAGGAAACCGAATGATCGAGCACGGGCATTGGGCGGCTCGGCTTCCGGGACTCCGCTTCGCGACATTCTAAACTACGTGCAGGCACCAACGATCTCCCAAAATCAAGTGACGGAGATCCAAATGAACGGCAGAGACGCGGCTGATGTGCCAGATAGGCCCTTGCCGTTCCTACGCCGGTATGATCCGGATCAGGTTCAAGGGTCTGGCTCACCGCCATCTCAGCACGCTCAGGTGCGCCCCTCGGCATTAACGAATGCTATGGGAGCATAAGAGGGAATGTCAATCGCCCGAGTTCGCATTGCAAAGACGTCGGCTCGATGCAGAAGTTGGAAGGGGGCCAAGGCTTAGACACGAAAAAGGCCCCTTTTGCCTCAGGAGCGCAAGGAGCCTTCTGTCTGAGCGTTCGACTTCACAGACGCTGTAACCTTACTTTTCTTCTCCGATAACGCAAGCAGCAATCGCTTGGCGGCCCGCTCCGACAGCAGAATTGTCACGCACTATAGCAGCGTCGAAACTCGTGCGTAGAGGTGGCGGATTATGGTGCCGATAACTCGCGGCAAGCCTGAGCGCTCGCGACGTGGTCGCATGCCTCAAGGGACCGCTTTGCTTCTTGTTTTCAACTTCTCGAGGCGCTTGCGGCTAATAGTCAGAAGGTCGACAACAGCTTATGACACGAATTTCGGATTCAGATGACTAGCAACGGACCTGCCGCGCGCAACCACCCAAAAAGTTGAATAGCGTTTCGCCTATCGCGGACGCAAAAGGAGTTGCGTCATCGCTGGCGCTTGAACGATAACGCCACCGGCAGTCGCCCTGACTTCCACCCTGATGCGGCTCCCGATCGCGACAGCCAAAACAGCAGAGTTCATCATGATATCGGCTTCTGGGCCATCCGCTGCGAAAACCGCCACCTCCTCATAACCCGTTCCGGTATCGAGCAAGGTCCTAGCTTCGCACCGTCCTTCTCCCGTTTCCTTTAGCTGGATCCTAGCAACGACTTCGATCTGCGTTACACCCGCTGGGGTGGTGAACTCACCGCTATCTGTGCTTGGTTCGAAATCTATCCCTAGTCGTGCTGCGGCTTGCTCAGCGACGAATGGGACAGTCGTCCAAACGCCCGCCGGTATTTCCATTGGGGCTTCTATCGTTCCCCTCGTAGCGAGTTCGTCGCCGTAGCCCTCCCAGGTAATGCGGCGATGCAGTTCGCTTGTTGAGAAGCGGTACATTGTGGAAACGGTTTCGTTTCCCTCCAAGTCCCGTTCCGCCTTGTTTTTCGAGATAATAAGATCCTGGGCGCCGCTAACACCATCATCACGGGCATCGAGAAAAACCGTTCTTTCGCTTGCCAGATTCTCGGAAACCCGGCCGTTTCGTACCGACCCGATCATGCGGATCGCGGTTTTATGGTATTTCTGTCGATCCATCCCGCTGAAGAACTTATTCCGAGCGATGGTCGCGGCCGGGCAATATTTCAGGACAATATCGGTCTGCTCGTCGCCGACCTCTATGTCGTTGCGCGCATAGATGAGATTGTCCACCACGTTAACCTGACTGTATCCCTCGATGTTGATCGCTTCGTAGCTCGCGTTGATGTGCGAAAGGGCAACCTCGATATGCGGAATGCCCTTTGGCTCGGCCGCGAAGTGAAGCCCGCGGCCAACGCGTACAAGAAAACAGCCGTGCATCCGGAAGCCTTCAAGGCTCGTAGGTCCATCCGAACTGCAGCCAACGCCAAGATTGTACATGTACGTCGCCGTCATGATGACATCGTTCGCCGCCGCGAGAACAACGCCTTCGCCCTGCGGATCTTCATCGGCCTTACCGTTAAACCAACATCCAATGATCTGCCCGTTGCCCTTGTTTCGGACTTCTAAGCATCGCGTGAAATAGTTGCGCCTGTCTTCTTGGCTTGCACCAAACCCAACATCTTCGAGGGCAAACCCCTTGCCGGTGGTCGCTTCGCTCCAGGACATACTTAATGCCGTACCCTCGTCGGGGCGCTGAGGCATGAATGAAAGTCCTCGAAAACTGTACTGCGATCCGGGACCGCCGTGGATGTTGATGCCACCTCCCTCACATCGAATAAGGGTGGCGCCCATCCCCTCACCCGTCAGCGAAACTCTCACTGGGTCGTCGGCGTTCAATTCGATAGGCGCATCGAGGTCGAGGGCTTTGCCACTTGGAATTCTGATATTAATGCCAGAGGCAGCGCTTTCTTTAAGAGCGTTCTGCAACCGAGACCGAAATGTCCGCCCAGAAAAGTCCAGGACAGACCACTCCTTTCGCTCGCTCGATATCGGCGGCGACGGGTAACCTTGCTCCTGAGCAAAGGCTCCGGCCGATATCGCCCCAAGAGCCATCCCCTTCAGGAATGCCCGGCGGTCCACGGCTTCAGTCCCTGAGGATCACGGCCATCGCCGCACCTTTCTGTTGAACTCCGCCTCATTTGTCCATTCTTCTCCCGCAAGTTCCACCTGATGCTTCGCGACAATCGCCTCGTCGCACTTCGCCTGCCTCACCTCGAAATCGATTTGGAATCGTTCCAGAGTAAAGTCGATGAGACCAAAGCGATGTGAATCCAACGTTTCCAGACGGTGCGATCCAAAGTTCCGTCAATACCAGCATGCATGTTGCCACGGGTATTAAATGTTGGCATTCCGTGGATCACGTCTATCCTTCAAATCTTATTGCGACCCGCCAACTCAACAGTTGGTCATCGTTTTTTGAACGCCGCGCGCCCAGTTGGGCTCCGCGAGCAACACTGCGACCCACCATTTCAAGTTTACTCAAGCAGTCTTGGAACCACTTTTCCGGCCTTCTCTGTATCCGGCGTCGCGAAAGTGGTTCCTCAGCAGTTCGGCCCAATTCTGTTCGTTAATGAGGGGATGCAGATCGGGATGTGCCCTCGCATATTCCAGCGGGTCAAAGTCCCCATATCCGGGGAAACGGTTTTCGTAGAAGCCGCACAAACAATAGTGCTGCTTGCCTGATTCGAAATCACCCTTTTCTACAGCCTGCTTAACATCCGGGTGCAGCGAAAGGTATTCAGTCTCATTGAAAGGAGCAATCTCCAATATCGTGTTTATAAGGGCCTTAAAGCCCTCGCGATCGATCGATAGAGAGTCCAAGCCTTCGTCGTAGCCCTTGAGCTTCAATGTCCTTTTGATAGCGTCGAAAGATAATACCATAGCCAACCACCAGCTTCAAAATTATGGCGGCTTCTACAGCAGCGCAACCGTAAGTGTCAACGTTTTGCCAGCAACCAAAAAGCCTGCCGCTTTCCCTGCGCGGCCCCTCTCCCGAAGACCGATTGGCTCCGTAGGTTCGTGAAAATGCTTGGACGCGGCCGTCTCTCCCGCCGGGGGCGCCATTCGCCTTTGCGTTTACACGCTTCATTTCCTATAAGGCGTCCCATCATCCGTCGACACGAGAATTTCCATGCTCAAATATTGGCGCAAACTCAAACAAAAAAACACAAACCTCGAAACAGTAGATTCGGTATTTGATCAATATACCAAGTCCGCTCCCTCGCATCAAAACGCCATCGACGCCTTACAAGGTTGGAATTCAGCATTTCCCTCAAGTCTGAAATTGCGGGCCGGGCAGCATCCGCTCTTTGCAGACGGCCGTATTGCATGGGCGTTGCAACAGTTCGGATCGATCGAAAACAAAACAGTCCTCGAAATTGGTCCGCTTGAAGCAATGCATACCTACATGCTTAACATTAAGCGGCCAGCGAAAATCGACGCAGTTGAAGCAAATCAACTCTGCTTCCTTCGTTGTCTGGTGACCAAAGAAATCCTCGATCTTGATCGCGCCCATTTCTATCTTGGTGATGCCCTGCGCTGGCTCGAGACCCATGATGAACGCTATGATCTGGCGGTAGCCTCTGGCGTTCTCTACCACATGGCCGATCCGGCAGAGTTTCTCTGCCGGCTTGCTGACCGATCGGATAGCCTTTTCATCTGGACTCACTTTTTCGACGACGCGGCGATGCCGGCGCATGATGTTAGAAGAACGCCGTTCACAGGACGGGTAGAGGAGCGGGTCGTGAAAGATCTCAAGCTTCGTTACTACGAGCGGGGCTATTTGCAGGCCAATGCAAATAAGTCGTTCTGCGGCGGAATGAAGGATAGGCACTTTTGGATGCACCGCGACGAAATCTTGAAACTTCTAAATGCATTGGGCTTCAACAATATCACCATCAATAATGAACAGCCCGATCACAAGGGCGGACCATGCTTTTCACTGTTCGCACGTCGCTAACGTGAGCCAGGGGCCCGCACTTGCTCTTTAACCTCGAAAATGACCGTGGTGACGTCGTGGAGGGGTATCTCATCCCAGACGGATTTGCTGATCGACCGCAGATTGTCGTTTCCGATGCCTCAGGCACTATAGCCGTACTTTCCTGCGATCAGATGCGCCAGGCCGTAGTGGCATCTGGCCGTCACCAAACCGGTTTAGTCGGGTTTCGCCTGGACAAGTCAAATATTCCCGATCTTCGATCGTGCTCGACTCTAACAATCCGAGACCAGAAAAGCGGTCTCCTCATTTATCGCCGCCCGCTCGGCCCTCAACAAGTGGATAAAAAGATTCTGCGGCTGGAGACGCAGCTTTTGCCATTGGTCAAGCTCGATCAATATATCGGGGGAAGGTTCCAGTACTCGGTACAGTCTGTCGAGCGTTTCGGCCATGAGACAGCTTTGCAGGCGTTTCACCTAAACGCGATCAAGTCAATATTTATTAGCGGCCGCTTGCTCGCAAGAAACTATCAGGAGTTCTTCGATAAAGGATTCACCGGGGTCGTCTTGCTGACTGACCCTTATTACGAAATGGCCGCGCGGATTTCAATTTTGAAGAGGATGGCCAACGTCCCTCTAAGCTTCATCGGAGAAAGAGATAAAATTACTCTTTCCCCGGCAGTACAATACTTGGAGAGCATGGACTTAGACGAGCTCCAATCGATTAAACAACATCTGAAAAGAGCGCCACCCAAAGTCCGCAATGTGCTGGTCTCCCCGACGACACGGCAGTTCGCGTGCACCGATCCCGAACAACTAACAACTCGACGCGACATTGCATCCGCAATCGATCTCCTTTCGCGGTTTGATATCATTGGGCACAATAATGACACAATCCCGTTTGCTCATGCGGTGGGCGAACTCCTGAATATCGATTCTGACAACATACCGATACCAGAGCGCTACTCGATGATCGAACGATTAGCGGATATGTTGCGCGGGCTCCCAATTGCAGAACTATATTTGGAGGACGATTTGATCCTCGACCACTATGTCCGGGCGGCAATAAAGAACAGCCATTCGGAATAAACACAATCGCCAGAACCAGCCGAATGCCAGACACAAAAGTTAAAGACCGAGCGCGGTCGTCCGCGTTATTAGGCCCTATCGCTGCAATGTCCCGACTAGCACCGCCGCGTCTTCGGCAGCGGCTGCAGAGAATATCAGATGTTGTTGTCGATGTTGAGGTCCAGGTCGAGGACGCATTCTCGCATGACGGCGAGCCGAACGCCAAAGGCGGGGGACGCCCTCCTTACGCATTTATAAGCTATTTGGCATTTGTGATCGTTCCGTTTCTCGCGACGTCGTTGTATTACGCATTCATCGCATCGGATCAGTATATAGCAGAGGCACGTTTCGCGGTTCGCTCAATAGCCGACGAAGCGGTTAAAGACGACGTGGATAGCAGCGTCATGTCGACACGACCCGTGTCTCAAGACGCATACATCGTCACCAGCTTCATTCACTCCACCGAAATTTTGGAGAGACTATCAAAGAAAATAGATTACAGGTCCGTCTTCTCCGGCAGCACTACGGACTTCCTTTCGCGATTCAGCAGAGAAGGAACAAAAGAACAACTATTGAAGTATTGGGACAACCAGGTAAACACTTCTATAGACGGGCCTTCTGGCATTGTTACACTTAGAACTAGGGCTTTTACGCCGGCAGATGCGACCCGGTTAGCAGAGCTAATTATTAGTGAAAGTGAAACGCTCATTAACGAATTATCCGAACGAGCCCAAAAAGATGTTGAGGCTCGTTTTGGAAAAGAAGTTGAACGAACAAGCGAGCTTTACCGCGCTGCATTGCTAGCTTTAAATAAGTTTCAAAATTCATCGAGGCTACTCAGTCCCGAGTCACAGGCAACAGAAACCGGAAAGCTACTTGCGGGCCTGCTTCAGAGGAAGCTGGAGGTTGATTCTCGTCTCTTTGTACTTAAACAAACGAATGTGGAAGACTCCCCCGCCTATCAGCAACTGAAACTTAACAAGCAGAGCGTAGAGGCTCAAATTGAGAAACTGCATGCGGAAATGACGGGGGCCGACAACGCAAATGCAAATTTGGCCAAGTCTTTCGTTCGGTTCTCGCAACTCGAGACGGATCGTAGAGTCGCGGAAAGTTTGTACGAGATTGCGCGGCAGAACCTTGACACTGCGCAAGCTCAAGCCGTACGGCAAGCACTTTATATCGTCGTCTTTGTTCAGCCGAGCGTTCCACAGGACTCACTGTATCCCCACCGAATTTCAACACCGCTGCTTGTGCTCTTGGCACTCACAATCGGATGGACGACAATTGCCCTCATATGGGCATCAGTCGAAGATCATCGCCTCTAGGAGATGAGCATGATCCGATTTCAGAACGTTTCCAAACACTTTCGTACCGAGCAGCACAAAAAGGTAATTCTCGACCGAGTCAATGTTGAATTCCTACCCGGCTATTCGTACGGACTGCTCGGTGTAAACGGGGCCGGTAAATCCACGACAATGAAAATGATCGCCGGATCGCTGCTTCCAAATTCCGGAAGGATATTTAAGGACGTCCGCGTCTCCTGGCCGCTCGGCTTCGCCGGTGGCTTTCATCCGAAAATGACCGGCAAAGACAACCTGAACTTTGTTGCCAGGGTCTATGGGGAGGATGTACGGCGTGTCACAAACTTCGTCGAAGAGTTTGCCGAGCTTGGAGACTACTTAAACGCTCCGGTTCACACTTACTCTTCAGGTATGATGGCCAGACTTGCGTTTGGCCTGTCTATGGCTATCGAGTTTGACTGTTATCTCGTGGACGAAATCACTGCTGTGGGTGATGCCCGATTTCAGGCGCGCTGTAGGGCTGCATTCGACAATAGACGCAAGAATTCCGATATCATCATGATTTCCCACAGTATGCAGACCATCAATGTCTACTGTGACAAGGGTATGGTCCTTGTAGATGGTCAGATTCTGGTCTTCGACAAAATTGAAGCGGCAATAGAAACTTACTATCGCCTCAACCGGTAACGTTGCCGCCGAGGCATGGAACAACGAACAAGATGCGAAAGCTCGAAAACGAAGACCGTTCGACGAACGCGCTGGAGAAGAGCCGGTCGGCCGCCAAGGCCTTAGCCGTGACCGCCCGAAAGCTCCGCTTTTCTACATCCAATCGCAGCGACCTCTATAGAGTCGTAGGCCTGCGCCCGCGATTGGTCGATAGAGTTTTCGCGTCTTTGCGCGTCATAAATACCGTATCCCTGCTGATCGTGCCACCTGCGGCAGCTATCGCCTACTACGGCTTCATCGCCTCCGATCAGTACCAATCGGAGGCGCGCTTCACTGTACGTGCATCTACTCCGGCCTTGGGAAAAGATCAGCTAGGCCGCGTCAGTGGGCTTCCTTCTGCGAAAATCATCCAGGATACGCAGATAGTTACAAATTTCATTTCTAGCCGCGCGATGGTTGAAGCGCTTGAGCAGCAACTGAACATACGTAGCCTTTATCGGGGCCCCTCTGTCGACTGGATATCGAGTCTTGGTAATGATGCTACCTATGAGGAGCTTCTCGAATACTGGAACAAGATGACAAGCACGTCGATAAGCCCCTCAAGTGGAATTGTTACCGTCAAGGTCCGGGCATTCTCGGCAACGGACGCGCAGCGTATTCTGACCGCTGTCGTGAGTTCGTCGGAAAAGGCAATCAACGATCTTAACAACAGGATTTGGCGTGACGTGATTGTAACGGCGGAAGACAACCTGAAGCGATCCACGGAAACGTTGCAAAACGTTCGTGAGCGCCTGCTAGCAGAGCAAAACAAATCCGGGGTGCTCACTGTTGAAGGATCATCTGCGATTTTAACCAACCTGCTCACGTCTGTGCAGAGTGAAAAGATAGCCTTGGAGCAGACATATGCAGTGAAGCTCGAGAGCATTTCTCCGAATACCCCACATATGCGTGTTCTGGCGCGGGAGATCGAAAGTAAGGACGCGCAAATAAAAGAACTTCAGGAGCAAATAGCGGGAAGCTCCGATACTGAAAAAAACCTCGCCGGGGTCTCACTTGATTTCCAGAGATTGCAGTTTGAGAAACAGTTAGCGGAACAGCAGTTTGCATCGAGCATCCGAACCTTTGAGCAGGTACAATTTATCAGCAAGCAACAGCTTATGTATCTAGACCCGTTCCTGCCCCCAAGCCTTCCCGACGCCGCACAATATCCTAGACGCTTGTTCTGGATCTTATGCGTAACATTCACATCGATAGCTGGATGGGTAGCTTCATTTGGGCTGCTCGCAATCATACGGAATAAGATAAATTGAAACTATATTTAATGATATTACACCATTGAGGACACGGTGACTTGATCGTTTTTCCGGATTTCAATTTAAAACTGCAAACGGCGGCTCCGACCCTTCGATTTACGTGGGAGTTCACACAGTCAGTTTTACCGTCTTGCTGACGCACGACAACCCGTTATCACCATACCATTTGCCGGAGACGCCCGTCTCGCTGTAGAAGAAGGGTGCGCCTTCCCGCTGAGCGTTCCGGGAACGCGAACACGGCAAACTTCGTTTGAGGCAGGCTAAAAATGACATCGTCCGACATCACCAAGAGATCTGCAGGAAACGCGTGTATGTCGTCGTTCTCTTAGAGATCAATGAGTTGTAGACCTGCGATAATTCCATCGCGCAGACACCAATAATATGCTGGTGCTTCTCTTCAGGAGACACTGTCGCAATGTAAAATCCTAAGGAACTGAAGTTGAGACGATTGATAGTCCGCGCAGAAAACGATCTCTCCGAGCTCCAATCGGGAGACTCCATTCAAGGGAATTATTGGCAGGCAGAAGGAGACGACCCGTTCTTCGTAATTTCGTTCCCTCCAGTTAGGCAACGGTATCTTTTGATTTCATTGAAAGGTGACGATTCTTTTCTTGATCCGAAGATATATTATAACGGAGGTCGCGGCTTTCGTGAAGAATCTTCGGTTGATATGGGAACGGGCAAAGAATTCATTATTGTTGTCGATATAGGCTCTCTCGGCACAATCTGTTCAATACGCCTCGACCCCGCGACCGCTCCATGTACTTTCTGCCTTGATATTGCGAGCTTTCATTCACGGAATGCTGCCGAAGAGTACGTCGAGCGGCTCCAGCGGAGCCGGCCGCTCGCAACCTTGAAGCGGCTTGAAGACATCCCGCGTTATTGGCAGAGCATCCGCATACCATCATTTGCAAAGCGGAAATCCACATTGACTCGCTATGTGGAGCGCGCCGAAGAACTGGCAATTGCCGCTGCCACCCCGGCACCTGCGGAATCTCCCATCCCTTGGCTAAGTATTGTCGTTCCGGTTTACAACGCCCCGGCACGCTACCTCAACGATTTGCTGAAATCCTATCTCACCCAAGACATCAGTGGCGTTGAACTTGTGCTGAGCGACGACGGTTCGTCATCACCTGATACGCTGGCTTGGCTAAGAGCCCACGCGTGCGCCAACGTAAAGGTGATCCTCAACGAGAGAAACCAAGGAATCGCGAGGACGACAAACGTTGGCATCGAAGCAGCAAGGGGCGCGTGGATTGCACTGCTTGACCACGACGATCTGATCGCGCCAAAGGCCCTCAAAGTCGTCTATAGCGCCCTTCTCTCGAATCCATCAGCTCAGTTTCTTTATACGGACGAGCTTGTCGTCGACGACGCGCTGAAGCCAATAGGGGTAATGCTCAAACCAGCGTTCGATCCCGTGCTACTATCCGGCGTGAACTACATTAATCATTTCTCGTTCTATCGACGTCAACGATTAGTTGAAATCGGCCTTCTACGCCGTGGTTTCGAAGGCTCACAAGACTACGACCTTCTGCTGCGCTATCTTCGGGGAATACCTGAGAAAGAGATCTTCCATCTTCCTTATCCCGCGTATTGGTGGCGGCGAACCGGCAAGACATTCTCCCGGAAGTTCATCGAACAATCGACGGAAAATGCTAGAAAGGCGCTGATGGAAAGATATTCTTCTCACACAGCAAAAGTCGGGGTGAGCGAAGCCAATACGCCAACCTTACATAGAGTCCAGTTCGCCAACCCCAACGAGAAAATGCCCCTTATCTCCATCATTATACCTAATAAGGACTCTCACAGTCTTATGAGGAGGGTGCTGGACGACTTGTATCACCGTACCGACTACCCGAACGTTGAGATCATCGTGATTGACAATGGAACGACCGACCATCGTGTCCTCGATCTCTACCACGAGTATCGGACGAAATATGCCTCGTTTTCGGCCCACGTCAGCTCCGAGCCATTCAATTTCTCCCGGTCAATCAACAAGGGGATGCGGTTGGCCAAAGGCGAGCACTTCTTGCTCCTAAACAACGATATCGAAGTTATCGATGAGAGTTGGCTGAAGGAGATGGTATCCTGTCTGCGCTACAGTGATACTGGGATCGTCGGAGCTAAACTCTTGTATCCAAGCCAGCGTATACAACACGCCGGAGTCATTGTCGGCTTCGGTGGCCTTGCGGGTCATTGGTATCTCAATAAGGCCAAGAGTTACGGCGGTCCAATGAACCGATTGCATGTCAGATCGTCGATGACCTGTGTAACAGGAGCAGTGATGCTGATTTCGCGTGAGTGCGCTGAAACAGTCGGACAATGGGACGAAGAAAATTTCGCTGTTGCATACAACGACGTAGATTACTGCGTTCGAGCGTACAAAGCAGGCTACAGAATCGTATGGACACCGTTTGCCTGCCTTTATCATCACGAGTCTGTCTCCCGAGGCTCAGACCTAAGTGGAGATCGAAAGGAGCGTTTCGATCGAGAAAAAGCGAACCTTCGCGAACTCCACGCCACAACGTCTTTTGCGGATCCCGCTACGAACCCGGGTTACAGCAATGACAGATCTGAACCACGCGTGGTTCCCTTCAATCAACTACCTGGACCGCGGACGTGGTTTCAATATGGGGTTGCGCCAGGCAGCTGAATCTTGATAGAGGACGACATTTAAAGTATGTGACGGAAGGTTACTTATGAAGTTCGAACGAACAAAAATTTCTGACGTGGTATTGATATCGCCTCAGAAATTCGGCGACGCGCGAGGCTTCTTTATGGAGACCTTTCGACTTGGCCTGTTCGAGGAAATGGTAGGACCATTCCAGTTCGTGCAGGACAATCAATCGCTTTCACGGGATAGGGGCACTGTGCGAGGCCTCCATTTCCAGGTCTCGCCTAAGGCACAAGGCAAGCTTGTACGTTGCATTGCGGGCGCAATTCTGGATGTGGCCGTCGACATTCGCAGCGGTTCGCCAACATACGGGCAACACGTAGCGATCGAACTCAGCCAGGAGAACGCTCAGCAACTTTGGATTCCACCTGGGTTTGCGCACGGCTTCTGCACGCTCGAGCCTAATACCGAAATCAGCTACAAGGTAACGGAATATTACAGCCCGGAACACGACCGAGGGTTGCTCTGGAACGATGTAGGATTAGCCATTCAGTGGCCGGTCGACGAAGAGCGCGCGGTTCTGTCAGAAAAAGATAGAAAGCTCCCACCGCTCTCCGCTTTGGTGCCACATTTTTCCTACTAGAAACACGAGCATTAGAAAACAATCTGATTGTATTTGAACACGTTCGAAATCGAGCGGGTGATTGACCAATTTAGAACGGGGAAGGCAGCATGCGGATCTTAGTAACGGGTGGGGCAGGCTTTATTGGATCAGCGCTTGTTCGGCATCTGGTCCTCGACAAAGGGTATGAAGTTCTAACGGTAGACAAGCTGACCTACGCGGGTACGCTCACATCGCTGGCTTCGGTGAGCGACAATCCTAGCCATCGTTTTCTCCGCGCGGATATCTGCGACCAAGGCGCAATCGCCCAGGCATTCGAGACCTTCCGACCGACACGCGTGATGCATCTGGCAGCCGAAAGCCACGTCGACCGATCTATCACCGGCGCTCGGGAGTTTATCGATACGAATGTTCTTGGAACATTCAACATGCTTGAGTGCGCGCGGTTGTATTGGTCATCGTTGAGCCCGGATGACAAGGCCAGCTTCCGGTTTCTGCACGTTTCGACCGATGAGGTCTATGGCTCGCTGAGACAAGACGGCTTCTTCACGGAGCAGACACCGTACGATCCAAGTTCGCCGTATTCAGCCTCAAAAGCTGCTTCCGACCATCTTGCGAAGGCATGGGAACGGACTTACGGCCTTCCAGTCATTGTGTCGAACTGCTCCAACAACTATGGACCGTTTCATTTTCCCGAGAAGCTAATTCCCTTGATGATTCTCAATGCTCTTGAACGGCACCCTCTGCCGGTCTACGGCGACGGTGGTAATGTTCGAGACTGGCTTTATGTGGACGATCACGCGCGAGCGTTAGACATCATTGCCGAACGAGGTAGACCGGGAGAAACTTACAACGTTGGCGGGCGTAACGAGCGCCGAAACATCGATGTCGTGAGGCGCATCTGCGAATTGATGGATGCCCACAGGCCCAACAAATCCCCGCACTCCGATCTCATCACATTTGTGCAGGACAGACCGGGACACGATGCGCGATACGCAATCGATGCGACGAGGCTCGAAACCGAGTTGGGCTGGAAAGCTCAGGAGGACTTCGATAGTGGCATCGAAAAGACGGTGAGATGGTATATCGAGAACGAATGGTGGTGGGCGCCCTTAAAAAAGAGCTACGCGCTCGACCGCCTTGGACTTCTCAAGGCAAGCGCTGTACGAACAGCATGAGCGCGCCTATGCGGAAGGTAATCGTCACCGGCTGCGAGGGACAGGTTGCTCGTTCGATTATAGAGAGAGCGATGCACCTACGCGAATTGGAATTTGTCACGATTGGCAGACCAGAACTGGATCTCGCTGATCCGGCGGGTCTGACCAAGAAACTGGTCGATTTGAAACCTAACGCGATTGTCTCCGCAGCGGCATATACTGCTGTGGACAAGGCGGAGGGCGATGTCAAAACAGCTTTCCGGATCAATGGTGAGGCTCCCCGAGAGATCGCGAAAGCAGCTTCTGTGCTTAGAATACCCCTGGTTCACCTTTCGACTGATTACGTCTTTGACGGGAGTAAGTCTGACCCGTATTCCGAAACTGATCTGACGTGTCCCGTTAGCGTTTATGGAGCCTCAAAGCTACTCGGAGAACAGGCTATCGCAGACACTACGGACAACTATGCGGTACTGCGCACCGCTTGGGTCTATAGTCCATTTAGCCGGAATTTTCTGCTGACGATGCTTAGACTGGCCCAGGACCGCGAGGAAATTTCTGTCGTCGATGATCAACATGGCAACCCAACCTCCGCGTTGGACATCGCGGACGGAGTGATAGCGGTTGTTCAGAACCTGATTGCAAGTGACGCATCTGAACTTCGAGGCACCTTTCACATGACGGCCAGCGGCACCGCGAGTTGGGCTGACTTCGCAAGCTACATTTTTGCTGTCGCTAACGATCTCGGTATACCAACAAGCCGGGTAAGACGCATATCGACTAACGAGTACCCTACTCCGGCGCGCCGCCCGGCAAATTCAAGGCTCTCCTGTGAACGTCTGGCAGACATTCACGGCGTTCGCCTGCCGGATTGGCAGGCTTCCACTATGGCGGTTATTAAACGGCTCGCAACTCATGGTTGTGCTTGAAAAACAAACGATGGAGCATTGTACGGTATGAAGGGAATAATTCTTGCCGGCGGCAGCGGTACTCGTTTACATCCTATGACTCTTGTCATGTCGAAACAATTGATGCCGGTCTACGACAAGCCGATGATCTATTACCCGCTGTCGACGCTGATGCTTGCCGGCATCCGGGAAATCCTCATCATCTCTACCCCTCAAGATCTCCCCAATTTCAGGCGCCTTCTCGGCGACGGCTCGCAATGGGGTATTGAGCTTTCCTATGCCGAGCAACCTAGCCCGGGAGGCCTAGCGCAGGCGTACATCATCGGCGCCGATTTCATCGGCAGCAAGCCGTCGTGCTTAATTTTGGGCGACAACATCTTCCACGGGCACGGAATTACCGAACTTTTTAAGAGTGCGATGGAGAAGACAGACGGCGCAACCGTATTTGCATATCATGTAACGGATCCCGAACGATATGGCGTTGTCGAATTCGATCGCAATATGAAAGCAATATCAATCGAAGAAAAACCTGAAAAGCCGAAATCATCATGGGCTGTTACTGGGTTATACTTTTACGATAAGGAAATCGTCGATATCGCAGCTAACCTCAAGCCATCGGCTCGCGGGGAACTGGAAATCACGGACGCAAATCGGATCTACCTAGACAACAATAAACTTAACGTCGAACTTATGGGACGCGGCTACGCTTGGCTAGACACTGGTACGCCGGACAGCCTACTCGACGCTGGTGAATTCGTGGCAACCCTTGAGCGGCGCCAAGGCTTTAAGATTTCCTGCCCTGAGGAAATCGCTTACAAGATGGGTTTCATTTCGGCGCAGCAACTTGAAGGCCTCGCATTGCAGCTGGGAAAAAGTTCGTACGGAAAATATTTGCTTCATGTGAGCTCTGAATCACCCACCGATCCTGTAAGCACCGGATACTTCTAATAGACTCTCGCGACAATTTTAAACTACCCGGCCTGGAAGCTTATTCAGGAACCGTCAGGACTTAGCACCGATGAATATGTTTAGCGGAAAAACGAAAAGTCACACGTCTGCAATTCGTAACAGTATTCTCTTTGACGAGGATTACTACAGATCCAATGCATCTGTTCCGCATAATGAGGATGCAGCCCTGCATTATCTTAGAAACTGGCGAAAGAGCACGACGGAACCGTCTCGCTTCTTTGATACCAAGTTTTATTTAGATATGTACAAGGACGTCAGTGCAAGCCGCTACTGCCCTTTGCTGCACTACGTTTTGTACGGCTGGAAAGAAGTCCGGGCACCCTCCCCTCTATTTGACAGGGCCGGGTTCCTTGATCGGCACCCGTTGATCGACGCCTCAAAGTCCGATCCGGCAACTTGTTGCCTCATGCTGTACGGGAGTTATGACTGGAGAACCGGTGCTTCGTCGCAAGTAGCGGACAGCGGAGATAGGGTCGTTCGGCAAACAGTTCAGCGTCAACCACTAGATGCACAGACAGAGGCTCAATGCCGATCATTGTTTGATCACGAATTCTATCTGTCAATGTATCCCGACGTCCGTGACGCGAACGTTGACCCATTTTCGCATTTTATGACCTTCGGACATAGAGAAAATAGAGATCCGAGCCCTACTTTTGACACGTATTTCTATGCCAAGAGCCACTTAGCTAATTCATCAGAGAACCCTCTAATACATTTTGTAAAGGCGGGGATGGGACCGAACCTCCCAACGCATTCTCGGAATTTACTGAAGCTAGATCTCACTTCCGAGATGGACTCGACGACGTTGACCATATGTGTTCACGTTCATTGCTTCTATCCACATCTAATAGGCGAGATCTGCAAGGGACTTCTAAACTTACCTGGCGGCAGCCATGTGATATTCACAGTTTGTAGCCAGCCAGACAGACTTTTTGTAGAAAACTACCTCCGCAAAATCGGCCTGACTCTAACGAGCGACGTCAGAGTGGTTCCAAACTCGGGAAGAGACATCGCACCGTTTATTGTCGGGACAGCTGACATTTGGCAAAATTACGACCTTGTACTGCATTTGCATACCAAGCACAGTCCGCACATAAGCTGGGGTGCAAATTGGCGGCGTTATTTGCTGGACCAACTTTTGGGTACGGCGGAACTCGTAAATAGTGTTTTGCGTGAATTCGAGAAAGATGAAACGTTAGGCGCATTCTATCCAAGCAATTACTTCCAAATCAAAAAACCAATCGATGAGAACCCAAACACTGACCGAGTCCGGGGCACACTTAGCCTTCTTGGCATCAAGTTTGCCGACGCCTTCCCAGACGAGTTTCCTGCGGGTTCAATGTGTTGGTATCGAACCAAAACGCTTCGGAAGCTGATCGACAAGATCAACAGTTGGGCTTTGTTCGAAGAAGAGGCTGGGCAGATCGATAGCACTTTTGCTCATGCTCTTGAGCGCGTTCTGCCCATGGTGGTGCGGTCGCAGGGCTATTCTGTCCGGCAATACGTGACTTCAAGACGGCAACTCATGGGGACCCCATTACCTGCCCCCGGACGAGATAAGCCGAATTGTGCAGTCACAGACTCTTGGCCGAGGGACACGCCAAAGGCTGCGGCCCGGCCACGCTCACAATTGGCGCCGTTGTCAAGGGCGTTCAACGGCAAGGCCCTTGATATACATTGGATTATACCCGGGTTTGGCAAAGGCGCCGGCGGGCACATGACTATTTTCCGTATGGTCAAGTTTCTTGAACAGTTCGGCCACAAACAGACCATATGGCTACAAAATGCAACAAATATGCCCGATCCAGAGGTCGCGAAGCAGAGAATTGTCGAATGGTATGCGCCGATTGGTCCGTATGTCCATGTATTGCATTTACCCGAAGATATTCGGCAACTCTCTGGCGACGTAATAATCGCGACTGACTGCTGGACCGCGTTTCCAGTCAGTAGAGCAACGAAATTTAAAGAGCGCTTCTATTTCGTCCAGGACTTTGAGCCCGATTTCCACCCCGCGGGCGAAAATCGGCTCGTAGCGGAAAGTACTTACGACTTCGGCTTCTCGGCCCTTTGCGCTGGCGCATGGTTGTACGACATGATGGTGAAGAGGGGTCTGTGGGCCCGTCAGTGGGACCTGTGCGCCGATCATAGCGTCTACTTCCCAACTTTGCGCAGGGCTTCTGGTAATGAAATCCAAATCGCCATGTACGCACGCCCTTACACGCCGCGACGGGCAGTGCAGCTTGGGTATGCGGCACTGGAACTGTTGGCTACCCGCGGCCGCCGATTTATGGTTCATCTTTTCGGAGAAGAGAACCTCAATGTCCCGTACGACTTTCCACACATCCAGCACGGCATCTTGGATCATGAGAAGCTCGCAGATCTCTACCGTTCATCGGATATTGGGGTGGTTTTTTCGGCAACCAACTATTCGCTCATCCCGCTTGAAATGGCTGCCTGCGGCTTACCAGTGGTTGAGCTAGATGTGCCGAGCACTCGTGCAATTTTCCATAACGATGAGGTAACGTTCGCACAACCATTGCCCCATAGCATCGCGGACGCCCTTGAGCGCCTTATAGATCATCCAGCCGAACGCGTCTCGCAAAGCAACAGAGCGTTGGAGTTCGTGAAGAAGAATTCGTGGGAACACAGCGCCCGGCTGGTGGAGAAGGCTTTGAACGATCGGTTACTGAGTCTGGGGTATCACGAAGTGCGGTTCCCTGCGCTGGCTGCGCCGAGTATTGTTTCGAAGCGCAAAGTTTCAGTCTTCATTCCTACTTACAACGCCGGTGAGGAGATTACTCGCGTCCTAGAACAGGTGGTTACGCAAGAATGTGATTTTAACTTTGACGTCCTTGTTATTGATAGCCAATCATCCGATGACACAGAAGATAGGGTCAGGGCATTTTCGGGTCGAGGCGTCCGATTCGAGCAGATCGAGAAGAAGCATTTTCAACACGGAAGAACGCGAAATCTGGGCATCTCAATGACGGACGGTGAGTATGTCGCAATTCTGACGCAGGACGCTCAACCCAAGAACCCACAGTGGTTATCGAAGTTGATTGGCGGTTTCGACCGCGGAAACCGAGTTGCCGGCGTGACGGGCCGCCACGAAGCCTACCCCACTCACGGTCCGTTTGTCGCGCAAGATATGAAACAGCATTTCGATGGTTTGGCGTTGCTGCCCGACGTGGTCGATTTGAGCCAAGGTCTGCCGAGTAATTACTCTCCCGGTGGTGTGACTTGGAGGATGCTGACTAATTTCTATTCAGACAACAATTCAGCGATATCTAGAGACGTATGGAAGCAACTTCCTTATCCTGAAATCGAGTGGGGAGAAGATTACGTTTGGGCTTCGCTTGCTCTCAAAGCGGGATTCCAGAAAGTGTATGTCGACGAAGCTGTCGTCTTGCATTCACACGATTTTGATGAAGAAACACTCTTGAAGACAGCCGTGACTGAAGGAGAGTTCTGGGCTCGCGAGTTTGGCATTCGCCTTCATGACGATGAACAGGCGACGATTGCCGCATTAAATGCACGCGACCAGAAATTCGCTACGGAGAATGGCATCAGCAAGCTCATGCTCAGCAAGAGGCAAAAAAAGAACAGACTTCTCGTGAAAGGGCGCTTGCAAGGGTGGCGAAATTGCTATGAAGAACGCAACTGATGACAAGTTGGGGGTAAGCCTGTCTTGGCGTCATGAGCATTCTGGTAACCAGTGTGCTCGCACTTAGACCGTAAATGCTTCACGAACCTAGGTAGGCGGCTTCCGCAGGACTGGGTGTAGAATAAGGCATGGGCGTACGCCTGGCCCACTGGGATGGTAATATGTTTGAAAAACCGATTGTTCTTGGAATTTTCTCCCAACAAGTTGGGAGTGGTGTAACGCTGCAACAATTGTTTTCAAACTACGGAAATAACACTGGAAATATGCTATTCAGTGAGAGTCTACTCAGGGGGGTATCCGGTGCGACACGCGGACACTTGGGTTTCTCTGAAGCCGATATTGAAGAGCGAGATTGCATAATTCTAGCCGCTGCGAATTGGCTAAACCCAGGCATGGATTTCGCTGGCCTTGCGGCACGGCTCGAGAAGACCAAGCTGCCGGTTATAGCGGTTGGTCTCGGCGCGCAGTCACCCCTAGATCAGTCGATGCCGGTTTTGAAGGAAGGAACAAAAAGACTAATCAGTCTGATCTCGGATCGATCTGCGTCAGTCTCTGTGCGAGGCGCTTTTTCGGGTGAGGTCCTGGAGCACTATGGGGTTAAGAACGTAGCCGTCACTGGCTGCCCCTCGTTACTGTTAGCCGGTAAAAGCGCCCCTAAACTGAGGACTTACAATCCTGCGGATCAGCAGGCTATATCGGTTGGCGCCACTCGTCATGGGTTTCACGGCACCGACAGCTTCCAGTTATATATTTATCGGCAGGCCGCGAAACAGAACCTTGAGCTAATTCTGCAATCGGAATTGGCCGATATGTACTTCTCTCTTCGCAGATTGAATAACGTCGATATATTGTCGAAATCCACGGAGTTGCTCACAAAAACCTATGGAATAGACGAAAAGAGATTGCATCAATACCTCTGCAATAAAGCAAAGGTCTTCTTTGACCTTGATGAATGGATATCCCACATGACGCAGCGCAGCCTCTATGTTGGCACACGCCTTCATGGCGCGGTTGCCGCGCTCCTAGCTGGCACCCCAGCGACTTTGATTGCCCACGACTCGCGCACGCTTGAGGTAGCTGAGTGCCTTCATATCCCCTACGTGCGCAGTTCCGACATTAACACTCAAACAGATTGTGACTTTAGAAAGCTGCATAGATCTGAGTGCCTTCGGAATTTTGAGGAAGGTTACAGACAATACCTCAAAGGTTTCCTTGACTTCTTCGCGACGGTGAAACTGAAGGTGTCATTGAGAGCATAAGGACACAGCAGCGTAATGATTTGTGAAAGGGAAACGCGGCCATCGGCGAGGGTATCTCTTCGTTAGACGCTGAGGTGCGATTCAAGCTACAAAGCACATAACTGAGAGATCATGGAATGGCCACCAATCGCCGAACTGGCAACCCGACGATTATCGACGCGCTGAAACGCAAGAAGAGTGTCATGAGCGCGGTGATCTTGCGGGATATGCGTACCCGGTTTTTCAATCATGGCCTCGGATTCCTCGTTGTTGTCATGTGGCCACTCGCTCATATGATGATACTTTTGCTGATTGCGCGACTTACGGGGCGAAACACTCCGTATGGAGAAAGCCTGAATGTTTTCTTCGCCACCGGATTGATTCCAACACTCGCCTTTATGTACGTGTCGCGGTTTATGTCTTATTCAATGATCCTGAATAGACCGATGCTGGCGTTCCCACTTGTGAAGCCGTTCGACATAATGGCTGGCCGTGCTTTTCTTGAGATTATCGCCGCCTGTCTTACGCTGGCGACTATGCTAACTATTCTGACGCTCACCGGCGAGGATCCAATACCCTTCGATATCGAGCAAGCTGTGCTCGCGTACATGTCAGTGCTGTTGCTTGCTGTGGGAGTTGGCACACTGGTCGGTGTTATCGTTACATTTTTCCCACCATTCGTGACGGTCTACGCTTTATCTTTGATTCTCATATACTTGTCGTCGGGAACAATGCTGGTTGTTTCGCAGTTGCCTGATCAGATCGCCATACCGCTTTCGTATAACCCTGTGACTGGCGTCGTTGAGTGGATGCGTACGGCGTATTTTCCGACATATAGCGACCGACTTGTCAGCAAGCCATACATCATCGGATTTGGCTTGGGGGCACTTTTCTTGGGGCTCTTGACAGAGCGCGTGCTACGCAGCAGGGTTTTGGAAGGATAGTTGACCTAAGTTCAAAGCCCCAATAGCCAATTGCTAAAGGCGCAAATCTATTGCGAGAGGCATTGTGGCCGGCGTGCAATCTAATCTAATCCTATCTCCAGCGAATAGGCGTCGCGCGATAAGTAGAACAAGGCGACTAGGTTCTTTCAGGTCAACCGATCATCTCTAAGGACATCAAGCCCTTTGCCGGCGGCTGACGTCATTTGGAACACCGCCCGCCGAGTTGCCGCCATCGCTCGCTCACGCACTGAGAAATCATCGATAAGTTGAAATAGCGTGCTTCGCCAGTCGTCCTCAACGTACGGCAGCCGGATTTCTCCATCATTGCACGAGTAGCCGTAAGCCTCTCCCTCAGAGAATACGGCGGCTGCTTGGTAGCGCGCAACGTCTATACGCTTGGTAGACGATCGGCTATCGTTGACGTGAGATGGCGCCAACGGAACGAGCATGATGTCAATACGCCGAGCATTTGCGTCGCCCAGATACTCCAGCCACGGCATCGGCTCACGGATTTGTACGCGATCAAGTCCTCGCCAGATCACTGCTGCACGTCGATCTGCAAACACCTCAAACCGAGCTTGCGGGCGCTCACGCAAAACCTCCGCTATAATCGGTCGGAGGAAACGATGTTCTTCCACGTGTACCCCGGTCGCGTGATAGGCGATCAAGACCTCTCCATTCGCCGGATCACACGTTTTAACATCGTCGTCTGTGTTAGACCAAAGCGATTTCGGTGGGGCCGGCGGCAATACAACGGCCTTCGCCTGCCCCAGGCGAGACGCGAGGTTTGATGTGGAGGTCCAAACGATATCCAAATGCCTGTTCAGGCGGCCAAGCGGCCAAAGGGCGCGGTACCAAAGGAATAGCCGATAGAGAAAATCCGCATCCTTCCCTGTTATGACAGCAGGGATGTCGTCGTCCACGAACAAGCCCACACCTGAGAGACGCCCCTCGTTGTGGTCAATCCAGCGAAGGGCGGACGGAGATGCGTAGCGACATATGATGACGAAAGCGCCGTCAGCGTCCAGATCCGGTGTTTCTTGGCCGCGAATATCTGCCACCTGATAGGGCGGCATTTCAGGTGCCTGCAGCCGCGCTGCAAGGTAGTAGTCAAACGTCGGATTCGGTATCCGCCCGAACACGATGATCCGCTTTACGCGGCGCCTCGGGCGACCGCAGGCCCCTTCTCGCAGCCGTGGCTGAGGCAATCGCCGCTCAATCCAGTGCGCCATCCGTTCACGCGCTCTGCTCAAACTCTCCACCTCGGCGAGATTTCTCGGATGGGCTTTGCAAACGACTTCTTCGGCGATGAATGAGAGGTTCGGATTGTAACAGGGATCGGATTTCAAGGTATCGCTCCAACGCTCATGCATGGCTCAATCGTACAAGATGCTGAGGCCTTTCGGAACAAATCGTTGGCGCGGAGGCCCTTTTGTGATGCAGCATCGCCACCTCGCGTGTCCATACAAAACGCGGCCCGTAGCAACGCGATCGCTGGAGTTTGCTCATCCATACTAGTCATCTGAATCCGAAATTCGTGTCATAAGCTGTTGTCGACCTTCTGACAGAAGCGCTTGACGGATGCGAGAATGTCGTCTGCCGATTTGGTCCAGCGATATGGCTTAGGGTTTTCGTTGTGGCGCTCGATAAAGCTTTTGATGTCGGCTTCGAGTTGAACAGTCGAAGTGTGGACGCCACGTCGTAGTTGCTTGACGTCTCACTGCGATGGGGCTGCAGGCCGAAGGCGTTCCATATCCGGCGGATCGTCGTGTGCGAAAAACCAGCGGCTCCTGCCATCGAGCGGATCGACCAATGGGTCGCATCCGTGGGCGTAGAACGCAGCGTGCGCTCGATCACAGCAGCAATCTGATCATCGCCGATCGTGCGGGGCCGGCCAGGGCGAACTTCGTCGAGCAGGCCATCGAGCCGATCTTTAAGAAAGCGCCGCCGCCATTTGCCAACCGTATGTTCATGCACGCCGAGTTCGCCGGCAACGACCTTGCTCGCAATTCCGTCGGCACAGCGAAGAATGATCCGGCACCGCTCTGACATGGAGCGAGCAACGCGATGCTTACGCACCTGCCGCTCCAAATACTCCCGCTCCGCCTCGCTCAAAATCAATGGTGCCGTCGGTCGGCCAGTCGCATTTGCCATTGCTCAACCTCCCATGAACAGGCAAAGCGTTCAGTTCCAGAAGACTAGAGTGGAGCCAGAGTACTCGCGCGTCAGCAGACAGGTCGCAGCTACGACCGACATACTGCCGCGTTGCCTAAGGAGCGCCCTGTCGCCATACCGCGGCCTCAACGAGCCCCTCAAGTCTCAACCGCTCCCGTCACGCTGGGCGCTTTTCGCAAATTGAGCGCTGGCGCCTCCCCTTCCAGCAACTCCACCCGCCGATCATAATTCGGCGCGATCGTCCCCATCACCCGGTCCCAGAACGAGAAATAGTTGGCGTAGTTGTATTTGAACTCGGCGTGGTGCTGGTCGTGATAGGTCGTACAAAGCATGGGCCAGGGATGGCGTGCCGTACGCGAGGCAAAGTATTCAAAGCCCGCGTGGCCGAAGGTGCCGTTGATCTGGTCGAACAACCGATGCGCCAAAAGAATGATCGGCGGGAACGGCACGAGGAAGGTGATGACGGCATAATAGCCCTGCGACAACGCCGTATCCACGAGGCCGATCGAATCGTTGCTCCAGACGGTCGGCGCGACGCTGCGGTGGTGGAGCAGGTGATACTTGTAGAAAGCCTTGGTGTGTAGCAGCCGGTGGGCGCAATAGAACCAGGCGTCGAAGAGCACCATGCAGAGCAGGAAGAGCGGCACGGCCGTCCACCAGCTGAAATCCCAGGGCGAAAAGAACGTCCAGCCCTGGTGCTGGACGAAGAGACCGATTGCGACCGACGTGCAGGTGACGAGGATTGATGCCATGCTCTGGCGGATTTCGGCGGCCTTGCGCTTCTCGCCGCGTCGCCCCTTCTGGATGCGGCGTTCGGGGTTGCGGTTGTTGAGCCATGTGATGCCATAGCCCAGAATGAAATAGACCAGCACCGTTGCCGCGTAGATGACAGCCAGCAAGGCAACAAAGGTAAGGCTGTCCTGGAGAAGGGCGCTCAAATCGAAATCCGCTGCGGAAAGGGAGGTTCAGATGCCGATGGACTATACCAACCGCCCTCCCCGAGGCAAGTCATCCGGCGCTAATTGCGTTCCAGTTCGGCCAGGAACGTTTTGAGCTCACTTTGATCAATGCCAACGAGATGCCGCTCTTCCGGATAGGCGCCGGATCGAACGTCTTCGGCAAATTCGGTGAATGCGCCAATCCGGTCCCGCTGAAGTCGATCATATTCGGCGGCGAAGTTGCGATAGGTCTTGGCGTGACGCGGCACGTGGCCGCGGTTGCTGCCGAGCACGTCATCGGCGAACAGGTATTGGGCGTCGCAACCCGAACCCGCCCCCATCGACAGCATCAGCATGGAGGTTCGCGCACTGATCGCCGATGCGACGTCGCCGGGCACGACCTCGATCTCGGCGGCGAACGCTCCAGCTTCCTCGAGTGCTTTGACTTGCCGCCAGATCTCGAGCGCGCTCGCCGCGGTCTTGCCAACCGCCCGGAACCCGCCGGTCCATGTGGCCTTGGAGGGGATGAGCCCGACATGGCCGCAGACTGGAATGCCCTCCTCCCGCATGCACCGGACGGTCGAAAGACCGGCAGCGCAATAGACGGCATCACCGCCGGCCTTCAGCGCTTTGAATGCCGCCCGGATGTATTCTTCCGCCGAAACGTAGTCGCCATATTCGAGACCGGGAAAGGCAAAACAGGTTGGCGCTGCTTCCCGAAACTGCGGCCCCAGCAGTGCCGGCGGTACGGAGACGAGGTCGATACCGGCAGCTTCCGCCGCTTCGGCTTCGTCGAGTGTTTCCACCCGCAGCATGGTGAGTTGGCGTTTGCCCTTCATCGATAGGAGGTCGGCAACGGTCGGGCGGCGGCTTTTCATGAGAAGTCTCCGAAGTCAGTGAAACAGGTGAGGATGGGCGACAAGGCTCGCACTAAGCGGCAAGCAGCGCCTTGAGTTTGGTTTCCGGCGAAACGAGCGCCCGAGGGTCGGGCCGTTTTCCGGCGGCAATCAACATTTCCGCAAGACGAATATCGCGCGCGACAACATTGCCTGAGCCAATACCGGATGCGGCAAGTAGGCGGCCGGCGTCGTCGAGATGGAAAAGGATGAAGGCGCCGCCGGCGAGGTCGCGGCGTACGGTTGTGGCCGCTCCGTCGGCAAGTCCGGCAATCTGCAATGTCAGGTCATATTGGTCGGACCAGAACCACGGTACGCTGGTGATCGGCTCGTCCGCGCCCAGCAGATTGCCGGCAACAAGCGTTCCTTGGTCCTGCGCATTGCGCCAGGCCTCAAGGCGCACCCTCCGGTCGCCATAGTGACAGAGCGGATAGGAGCAGCAATCGCCGGCCGCGAAGATATCGGGATCCGAAGTCTTGAGCGTCGCGTCGACCGCAATGCCATTGTCGATCATGAGACCCGCGGCTTCTGCCAACTCGGTATTCGGCGACGCGCCAATGCCGACGACCAGGAGATCAGCGTCGACCGATTGTCCGTTCGCAAGCAGGATGTGCACGCCGGCGTCATCCGCATCGATGCGATCGATTTTCATATCACAACGGATGTCGACGCCTTCCGCGCGGTGTCGCTCTGCGATGACGGTTGCGATCTCGGCGGGGACGGCGCGCGAAAGGATGCGTGGCAGTCCTTCAATGAGGACAACCTCCACCCCGAGCCGGCGCGCCGTTGCCGCCAGCTCCAGCCCGATAAATCCGCCACCGATGATGGCAAGCTTTCGCCCGGGCAGAAGTTCGCGCCGGATCTCCTCGGCGTCCGCATGCGTTCTGAGCGTGCGAACGCGGCGAGACGCATCATCGGTTCCGGGTATCGTTCGCGCTCGGGCGCCGGTCGTCAGCAGGAGCCGATCATAGGGGATGCTGCCGCCGTCGACCAGTTCGACGCGCTTGGCGACGCGGTCGATTGCCTTAACCGGACTGTCGGTCAGAACGTCGATCCCTGCGGTCGCGTAGCGTTCGGCATCGGCGACATATTTCGGTTGAACCTGTTCCTTGACGCCGTCCTTCGAAAGCGGCGGCCGTTCGTAGGGAAGATGCGGCTCGGCGCCGATCAACGTGATTGACCCGTTGCAGCCTTTCTCCCTCAGGGCAAAGGCAGCTCTCGCGCCGCATTCGCCGGCGCCGACAATGACGATTCCACCCATTTCAACCCTCCCTGCCCGCTCTTGCTGAACTTTTCGCGTTGAAGCCGCAATCAAGCGATCGCGATGAACACGCTTCCGGCCTCGACCTTCACCGGATAGGTCTTCAGGTTGACGCAAACCGGGGCGCCCTTGGCCTGGCCGGTCTTGTAGTTGAAGCGACCGTTGTGCTTCGGACATTCGATGATGTCGTCCATCACGAGGCCGTCGGCCAGATGGATATGCTCGTGCGTGCAAAGTCCGTCGGTCGCGAAATATTCGTCGTCCGGGCTCCGGTAGACCGCAAAGGTGCGACCTTCGTGGTCGAATCGGATGACGTCTTCTTCATCGATTTCGTCCGCCGCGCAGACTTCAACCCAGTTTCCGCTCATGATTTCCTCCCATTTCCTGATTTCATTGGTTATTCGGCTGCATTCGCGATCGCGTCGCTGTGAAACTCCTCGCGGTAGGGCTTCGCCGTCGCCGGCAGTTCGCGCTTCAGGAAATAATCCTCGTTGCGCAACTGCCGCAGGAAGGCCGGGATCATCTCGCGATAGCCGTGCAGCATCGACGGGTTCGGCGCCGGCAGATCGTGCTTGATCATCGCGTGAAGCTTCGGCAGCGCGTGATAGGGCACCATCGGGAACATGTGGTGCTCCACATGGTAGTTCATGTTCCAATAGACGAAGCGGCTGACCGGGTTCATGTAGACAGTGCGGCTGTTCAGCCGATGGTCCGTTACGTTGTCGGCGAGACCGCCATGCTGCAGCAGCCCGGTCAGCACATGGTGCCAGGCCCCGTAAAGCCGCGGCAGACCGATCAGCATCAGCGGCAGGATCGAACCGAGGTAGAGCGAGAGCGCGATCGTTACCGCGTAGATGGCAAACCAGATGCGGGCAACAAGGATCGCCTTCGGCTGCTCCATTTCCGGAATGAATGTCGCTTCCTCGGCACTGATGATGCCAAGCGTGTTGCGGACCATGTCGATGCCCGCATGCCAGACATCGAGAATACCGAAGAAGTTCAAGACGAGGCGCAGGAGATCCGGCGGCCGCATGACGGCGATCTCAGGATCGCGGCCGACGATGACGGTGTCCGTGTGGTGGCGCGTGTGGCTCCAGCGCCAGGTGACGGGGTTGCGCATGATCATGAAGCAGGCGATCTGGTAGACGGCGTTGTTCATCCACATCGTCTTGAACGCCGTGCCATGCCCGCATTCGTGCCAGCGACTGTCAGAGGCCGAGCCGTAGAGGACGCCATAGGCGAGGAAACACGGAATGGCCCACCAGCTGCCCCAGAGGGTGATGCCGAGCCCGCCGAAGAGAACGAGGCAACCGAGCCAGATCGCGGTGTCGCGAATGGCCGGTCCATCCTCACGCTTCATCAGTTCCTTCATCTGCTTGCGCGGGATCTCCGTGTGATACCACTCCGCGGCCGAAAGGCCGTTGGCGACGGCCGCCTGGGCATCACGCCCGAGGAGACTGTAATCTCGCTTCGTTGGAACCATCGCCATTTGCTCTCCTCCCTGCGATCCGGCCAGCTTGGCCAGGAGCGTCCGATGTCGTGCAATGACGATAGGTTGACTTTTGCTAGGTCTCAATGCAGCAATGATATATTCTCTCAAATGATGTCATTCACTGCATATCATTCGTGATGCAAACCTATCAGGAGGAAGCGATGAGCAGTCGTCCGACCATTGCCGACCTCGCACGGGCTGCCGGCGTCAGTGTCGCGACTGTCGATCGCGTCCTGAATGGCCGCCATCCCGTGCGCGAGGAAACGGCGCGCCGTGTCTACGAGGCTGCCAAGTCTATCGGCTACCACGCAGTCGGCCTCATTCGCCAGCGTGTCTTCGAGGATCTGCCGCAATACAAGCTTGCCTTCGTGCTGCAGAAGCCGGAGCAGTCCTTCTACAAGGCGGTTGCAAAGGAGATCGAGAACGCCGCATTGTCGCTGTCGAACGCGCGCGTATTCGCGCAGATCGACTTCGTGGCAAATTCCACGCCGACGGCGATAACCGACAAGCTCCGCGCTGCCGCGGCGCGAAACCAGGCAGTTGCGCTCGTCGCCCCCGACTACCCGGCTGTCACGGCCGCGATCGAGGAATTGAAGGAGCGCGGAATTCCGGTCTTCTCGCTGCTTTCGGACTTCGCCGCCGGCGTGCGTGAAGGTTATGTCGGGCTCAACAACCACAAGGTCGGTCGAACCGCCGCATGGATGATCGCCAAGGCGGCCAAACGCCCCGGCAAGGTGGCAGCCTTCGTCGGCAGCCATCGCTTCCTCGGCCACGAGCTTCGAGAGATCGGGTTTCGCTCCTATTTCCGCGAGCATGTGCCAGATTTCGAAGTCCTTGATACCATGGTCAACCTCGACACGGCCGAGATCACGCACGAAGCAACGCTGAACCTTTTGCAGCGCCACCCGGATCTGATCGGCTTCTACGTCTGCGGCGGAGGCATGGAAGGCGCCATCTCGGCTATCCGCGAGGAAAAACTGGAAGGCAAGCTCATCGCCGTCGTCAACGAACTGACGCCGGAGTCCCGAGCAGCCCTTGGAGACGACGTCGTCACGTTGGCGATTTCGACCCCAACCGCGGCCCTGGCACGCGAAACGATCAATCTGATGATCCAGGCGATCGACAAAGGTCCGACGGGCGCCCCAGGGCAAACATTCCTTCCCTTTGACCTCTTCACGCCCGAGAATATCTAGCGAACCGTGATAGATTTATATCATTGACGAAAGACAATATTGCAGCAATGCAAGCTGTTTGAGCGCCATGCTCTTTGACTGTTCTCCAGCAGTTGGTGAAATGTCCGCGACGATGTAAATGGAATGAACGTTCTATTTATAGCGCGCAACCCATCCCCACTGGAGGAGACATTCCCGTGACAGCCCTGCCCTTCGCCCTCAATCATATGACGACGCCCGGCCTTTCGCTCGGCGCCTTCTTCGAACTTGCAAAGTCCCTAGGGATCACCTCCGTTGAAATCCGCAACGACCTTGCGGGCAATGCCATCATCGACGGCACACCGGCCAAGGATGTAGCGGCACTCGCCGCCAGCAACGGCATTACGATCATCTCCATCAACGCGCTGCAGCGCTTCAACGAATGGAATTCGGCGCGTCAGAAAGAGGCCGAAGAGTTGATCGCCTATGCGCGCGACTGCGGCGCCAAGGCCCTCGTTCTCGTTCCCGTCAACGACGGCTCCGGCCAGGCGGACGGCGAGCGTCAGGCAAATCTTCGCGAAGCACTTACCGCACTGAAACCGATGCTCGAATCGGCCGGAATCGCCGGCCTCGTCGAGCCGCTGGGCTTCGAAATCTGCTCGCTGCGCTCGAAGACCGAGGCAGTCGAGGCGATCAAGGCCACCGGAGGCGAGAAGACCTTCCGGCTGGTGCACGACACGTTCCACCACCATCTTGCCGGCGAGCCCGCGACCTATCCTGAGATGACCGGGCTCGTGCATATTTCCGGCGTAACCGACGGCCGGATTGCCGTTTCCGATCTGCGCGACTCGCATCGCGTTCTGGTCGACCAGGACGACCTTCTCGACAACGTCGGACAGATCCGGCGCCTGCGTACCGAAGGCTATGCAGGACCGCTTTCCTTCGAGCCGTTTGCCGCCGAAGTTCACGACGTTGCCGATCCCGCTGCTGCGATCAAGCAGAGCATGGACCACATTCGAGCCCGGATCTGACCTGTCGCCGCGGGCGACGGGAAAACGATGAGGGCGCCGCAACAGGTCTTGACGGCGCCTCATAAAAATGGAATACATATTCCGTGATTGCAATTTACTGGTTCGTTTGTTCCGTTTTTTCTTTGAAGGCGTAACGGGAGTGGCGCTTTCAATGTGAATGAGCGCAATCCGGCAAGGATTGCGCTCCCGGCAAGGAGAAGGTGTCGCCGGGCACCATTGTGGAGGAGAAAGACTATGAAGAAATTCGTGCTGGGCACAGCGCTGGCAGTGATGATGTCGACGGTTGCGCATGCCGAGACCATCGGCGTATCGATGGCCCTTTTCGATGACAACTTCCTGACGGTCTTGCGCAACGGTATGTCCGACTACGCAAAGACCCTCGACGGCGTCGAGCTGCAGATCGAAGACGCGCAGAACGATGTCTCGAAGCAGCAGAGCCAGATCCAGAACTTCATCGCCGCCGGTGTCAGCGCCATCATCGTCAACCCGGTCGATACCGACGCGACAGCAGCCATGTCGAAGATTGCGGCAGACGCCGGCATTCCGCTCGTCTATGTCAACCGCGAGCCGGTCAACGTCGACACCCTGCCGGAGAAGCAGGCTTTCGTCGCTTCGAACGAACAGGAATCCGGCACGCTGCAGACGCAGGAAATCTGCAAGATGCTCAACGGCAAGGGCAAGGCCGTCGTGATGATGGGCGAACTCTCCAACCAGGCTGCCCGCATGCGTACCAAGGATATCCACGACGTTCTGGCAACCGACCAGTGCAAGGGTATCGAGATCGTCGAGGAGCAGACTGCCAACTGGTCGCGTACCCAGGGCTCCGACCTCCTGACGAACTGGCTGTCGGCCGGCGTTGAATTCGATGCCGTCATTTCGAACAACGACGAAATGGCGATCGGCGCGATCCAGGCGCTGAAGGCCGCTGGCCGCTCGATGGACTCGGTCGTCATCGGTGGTATCGATGCGACACAGGACGCACTTGCGGCCATGGCTGCGGGCGACCTCGACGTGACCGTGTTCCAGAACGCTGCCGGCCAGGGCAAGGGTTCGGTGGACGCTGCACTCAAGCTCGCCAAGGGCGAACCGGTCGAAAAGAAGGTCTATATTCCCTTCGAGCTGGTGACCAAGGAAAACCTCGACACGTATCAGGCGAAGAACTGATCGCCTTCAAACGAGAGCGCGGAAACTTCCGCGCTCTCGTTCAAATGCAAGTCCCGCTGCGGATGTCCGCGTCCCGTTGGATGCGACCTGCGACAAATGGGCTGGTGACCCGCCAGCAACGAGGCCTTTCGGCAACAGCCGGAAATGACGGGGAGGCAATTAAATGACGCTCAGTCCGACAACGATGGCAGCCGTGCGCGCCAGCGGCGCCGTGCCCAAGGCCGAATATCTTCTTTCGGCGGAAGGCATCCGCAAGGAATTCCCGGGTGTCGTTGCCCTCGACGACGTCGAGTTCAAGCTCAAGCGCGGCACGGTCCATGCGCTGATGGGCGAAAACGGCGCCGGCAAATCCACGCTGATGAAAATCCTCGCCGGCATCTATACGCCCGATAAGGGCGAAGTCAGGCTGAAAGGCGTCGACATCCGTCTAAAGTCGCCGCTCGACGCGCTCGAAAACGGCATTGCCATGATCCATCAGGAACTGAACCTGATGCCGTTCATGACGGTGGCGGAAAATATCTGGATCCGCCGCGAACCGAAGAACCGCTTCGGCTTCGTCGATCACGGCGAGATGAACCGCATCACGGCCCGACTTTTCGATCGCCTGAAGATCAAGATTGATCCGGAGATCGAGGTGCGCCACCTGTCAGTCGCCAACCGCCAGATGGTCGAGATCGCCAAGGCGGTTTCCTACGAATCCGACGTCTTGATCATGGACGAGCCGACCTCGGCGCTGACCGAGCGTGAGGTCGCGCACCTGTTCGAGATCATCCGCGACCTGCGCGAACAGGGCATCGGTATTGTCTACATCACCCACAAGATGAACGAGCTCTTCGAGATCGCCGACGAGTTCTCGGTGTTCCGCGACGGCAAGTTCATCGGCACCCATGCCTCGAGCGACGTCACCCGCGATGACATCATTCGCATGATGGTTGGCCGCGAGATCACCCAGATGTTCCCGAAAGAGGAAGTGCCGATCGGCGACGTCGTGCTTTCGGTGAAGAACCTGGCGCTCGACGGTGTCTTCCGCGATGTCTCCTTCGATGTCCGCGCCGGGGAAATCCTCGGGATCGCCGGCCTCGTCGGCTCCGGCCGCTCGAATGTCGCCGAAACGCTCTTTGGCGTGACACCGGCGAGTTCCGGCACGATTGCGATCGACGGCAAGGCGCTTTCGATCGACAGCCCGAACACGGCTATCAAGAACCGCATGGCGTTCCTGACCGAGGACCGCAAGGACACGGGCTGTCTTCTGATCCTCGACATCCTCGAAAACATGCAGATCGCCGTGCTCCAGGATCGCTTCGTTAAGGGCGGCTTCGTCACCGAGAAGCAGATCACCGTCGCTTGCGAAGAGATGAGCCGCAAGCTGCGCGTTAAGACGCCGAACTTGCAGGAGCGCATCGAGAACCTCTCCGGCGGTAACCAGCAGAAAGTGCTGATCGGCCGCTGGCTGCTCACCAATCCGCGCATCCTGATCCTCGACGAGCCGACACGCGGCATCGATGTGGGCGCCAAGGCGGAAATCCACCGCCTCGTCACCGAGCTGGCGCGAAACGGTGTCGCCGTCATCATGATTTCTTCGGAAATGCCAGAGGTGCTCGGCATGAGCGACCGCATCATGGTCATGCACGAGGGCCGCGTCACCGGCTTCCTCGACAGGGCGGAAGCAACCCAGATCAAGGTCATGGAGCTCGCCGCGAGCTGAGCGGGAAGCGACCCGACGAAAGGGAGGAATGAAAATGGATACCAATGTCGCCGCACAGGGCACGAGCACGGCGCTCGTTGGCGCAAAGCGCCGCCTGCCGCCCGAATTCAACATCTTCCTGGTGCTGATCGGCATCGCCCTCGTCTATGAAGTTCTCGGCTGGATCTTCGTTGGCCAGAGCTTCCTCATGAATTCGCAGCGCCTGACGATCATGATCCTGCAGGTCTCGGTGATCGGCATCATCGCCGTCGGCGTGACCCAGGTCATCATCACCGGCGGCATCGATCTCTCCTCAGGCTCCGTCGTCGGCATGACGGCGATGATCTCGGCAAGCGTCGCTCAGGCATCAACCTGGCCACGGGCCCTCTATCCGTCGCTCACCGACATGCCTGCGATCGTTCCGATCGGCCTTGGGATCGGCATCGGCTTGCTCGCCGGCGTCATCAACGGCCAGCTCATCGCCCGCACGAAGATCCCGCCTTTCATCGCCACGCTCGGCATGATGGTGTCGGCACGCGGCATTTCCAAGTGGTACACCAAGGGACAGCCGGTCTCGGGCCTCACCGAGCAGTTCAACTTCATCGGCACCGGCATCTGGCCCGTCATCGTCTTCCTGGTCGTCGCGATCATCTTCCACATCGCACTGCGCTACACCCGTTACGGCAAGTTCACCTACGCAATCGGCGCCAACGTCCAGGCGGCGCGCGTCTCGGGCATCAATGTCGAAGCGCACCTGATCAAGGTCTACGCCATTGCCGGCATGCTGGCGGGGCTCGCCGGTGTCGTTACCGCTGCCCGCGCTCAGACGGCCCAGGCCGGCATGGGCGTCATGTACGAACTGGACGCGATCGCCGCGACCGTCATCGGCGGAACGTCGCTGACCGGCGGTGTGGGCCGGATCACCGGCACGGTCATCGGCACGATTATCCTCGGCGTGATGACCTCTGGTTTCACCTTCCTGCGCGTCGACGCCTACTATCAGGAAATCGTCAAGGGCCTGATCATCGTCGCCGCCGTCGTCATCGACGTCTATCGACAGAAAAACCGCAAGAAGGTCTGAAGCTCTAAAGAAAAACTCTCCTCCCAGTGAAGCCAACTGGCCGGGATGATGAAAATCATCCCGGCATTTTGTTTTTCACGTCAGGTATTTCGCCCCTCTTCTACCACTTTCCACATATGCTTGGCGCGCAGGTCTGCCCCGGCGCGGGCGCTCTGGCACGATCCTTTGTGATGCACTATATGCATGCTGTCCAAAACTATCGGAGACCTATCATGTTGTCGCAGCGCAAGCTTGCGAGCCAGTTTCAGCCGCGTTTCGTTCTTCAGCTCTGGAACGCGATGCTGCGGGTACAGACCCGCGAGACAGCTTCTCTCTTCGGCCAGCGCGGCCGCTAAGCAAGTTAATCGAAAATGCCGCAACCATTTGGCGTGTCGATCTGACCGCCTGCAGATGGTTTTACTCATCCGGCCCGCCGTCGCGGCGCCGGAGGGGCCGGCAGCGCCGGCCTGTAACTAGCCCGCCGGAAAGCGGATGGTCACCTTCAGGCCGCGACCGTCCGCCCCTTCGTTGAGACTGGTCGTCGCCCCATAAAGATCCGCGATCTCCTCGACGATCGGCAGGCCGAGCCCCGAACCCGGCGCTTCGCTGCCTCCGCGCTCGAAGCGCCGCAACACTCTCTCGCGCAACTCCGCCCGAATGCCCGGGCCATTATCCTCGACCTCCAGCGACACGGATCCGCTGTCTGCAACAACGCGTGTCGTCACTTCGGCACCTGAGCCGGCATAGAGCAAGGCGTTGCCGATCAGGTTCTTGAGCATCTCGGCCACCAGCAGCGGCTCGGCGCGAATGAAGGCTTCGCCTTCGCCGTCGAAGCCGAGATCGATATCGGCCTCTCCAGCCGCCGGCACGTGTTCCGCGGTGATCTCGCGCGCGAGTTCGACAAGATCGACACGCTCCAGCATCCGCGCCTCGTTCTTGCCCGCCGCGTCGATTTTCGCCATCAGCAGCAATTGCCCCAGGATGCGTTCAGCATTGGCGACGGCTTCGTCGGCCTTTTTCACAGCACTCTTCGTCTCCTCGAAGGACCCGGCACGCTGAGCCAAGGCGAGCTGGGTCCGAATGATCGCAAGCGGCGTTCGCAATTGATGGCTGGCGTTGCCGGTGAAATTGCGCAGCGCATCGAGCGCCGATTGCAGCCGCCCCATGAAGGAATTGACCGTGTCGACGAGCCCCTGGACTTCGTTTGGCACGCGTTCACCAATCGGGTGCAGATCATCAGGATTACGCTCGGCGATCGCGTCTCCCAGCCGATAAAGCGGGCGCAGCGAAAATGTGACTGCGATCCAGACGATAACCGCGGCGCCGGCGATCATCATGCCGAGACGAAGAGCCGATCGGACCAGAATGGTCTGCGCCAGTTGCCGGCGCGCAATCGTCGTTTCGGCAACGGTGACGACGAAGGGCACCGAATTGATGCCGGTCGAGGCGGAACGGCGAAGGGCGGCGATGCGGATCGGTTCGCCACGAAAGGTCGCATCCGCGAAGGTCGTGGATGTCCCAGGTTCTTCGGCAAGCGACGGAAGCGTCTGGTAGCCGGTGATGAACTGGCCGGGCGGGCCGTCGACCCTGTAGAAAACGCGATCCTGTGCGGCAGAGGTCAGCATCTCCAGGGCGACATAGGGGATATCGACCTCGAGCGAGCCGTCCTCTGCCACGACCACACGCTCCGCGATCGCCAAGGCGGAGCCAGCGAGCACGCGGTCGGAGACGACGTTGGCGGTCGTGACCGCCTCCCGATAGGTATCCATGAGCGCAATCACGCCGATGACGACTGTCGAAATCAGCAGCCAGCCAAGTAGGCGCCGGCGGAGGCTGTAGACCGTCGCTCTCATTCGGGCCCGGCCATCTTGTCGAGGTAGTAGCCAATGCCGCGGGCGGTGCGAACGGTGAGGCCATGCGGCGCCAACCGCTTGCGCAGCCGGCTGACATATTGCTCGATCGCATTGGGGCTCAAATCGTCGTCGAAGCCGGTCAGCGACTGCATGATCGCATCCTTGGCGACCACCTTGCCGGCCCGCATGAACAGGAGTTCGAGAAGGCCTAATTCGCGCGCAGGGATCTCGATCGGCGCGCCGCCTGAGGAGAAGCTGCGGGTATTGAGATCAAGCGAAACATTGCCATAGCTCACCGTGGATGCCCTGAGGCCCGCCTGCCGGCGCAGCAACACGCGCACGCGCGCCTCGAGCTCCCCGACGTCGAACGGCTTGATCATGTAGTCGTCGGCGCCGAGATCGAGCCCCTTGATCCGTTCCTCAGGCGCTCCCCGCGCAGTAAGGATCAGCACCGCCGCACGGTTCTGCCGGGCGCGCATTGCCCGTAGCACATCGAGCCCGTCCATTTCCGGCAGGTTGAGGTCGAGAATGACGAGATCGAAGGTTTCAGCCGCAGCGACCGCATGCGCCGACGCCCCGTCACTGACGACGTCGACGGCGTAGCCGCTGCCACGCAAAATGGCAGACAAACCCTCGGCCAGGTCCTGGTTGTCCTCAACAAGCAAGATGCGCAAATATCGTCACTCCCTGCACCACCTTATCCGGCGACGCCTTGCTTGTGAACGGTGACGCACTGAGGCATTGTGGATTCATGCGGTTCTTGATTTCTCTTCTTTTTTTTGCCCTCTGCCCCCGGCTGCTGCTTGCGGCACCGATCATATTTCCAGCTCTTTCCGGCAGCTCCGATGCACGCACGCTTGTGGTCTATTCCTCGCTCGATGAACCTCTCGCCAGGCCGATGATCATCGGCTTCCAGAGGGCCAATCCGGATGTGGCCGTACGCTACGAGGACATGCTGACCGGCGAGATCTACGACCGCATCGTCAAGGAAACGGACGCCGGCATGAAGACGGCGGACTTCGCCTTTTCTTCCGCCATGGACCTGCAAGTCAAGCTCAGCAACGACGGCTACGCCCAGCGCAGTGACCTGCCGATGAGCGACCGCTGGCCCGCCTGGGCGAACTGGCGCAACACGGCCTATGCGCTGACCTTCGAGCCGGCCGTCTTCGTCTATCACAAGCCAAGTTTCACGACGGAGAAACCGCCGTCGACACGGGCCGAATTCGTCAATTATCTGAAGCGCCAGGGTGCCAACGTCTTCGGGCGCATCGGAACCTACGACATCGAGCGCTCCGGCGTCGGCTTCCTGTTCATGTCGCGCGACCAGGAGCAGTTCGGCGATATCTGGAACGTGATTCAGGCCATGGGTGCCGCCGGCGTCAAGCTCTACTCCACCAGTGAGGCCATTCTCGAGCGTGTCGCCGACGGGCGTTTCGTGCTCGGCTACAATATTCTGGGCTCCTACGCGGCGGACTGGGCAGCGCGGCATCCGGATGTCGGGATCGTTCTGCCCAAAGACTACACGGTGGTGATGTCGCGAATTGGCCTGGTTCCACAGGCCTCGGCCTCTCCAGACCTTGGACGGCGCTATCTCGAATTCTTCATGTCCAAGGAAGGACAGACGATCATGGCGCGGGAACTGCAGATTGCCGCCGTCAGCCCCGAGGTCGCCGGCGAGAACACCGCGAATACGATGCAAGAGATGCTCGGCGCTCAATTGCGCCCCGTTCCCGTCAGCCCCGGGCTGATGGTCTATCTTGATCAGGTGAAACGCTCGCGGTTGATCGCCAAATGGAACGAGGTCCTGCGGCTCCACTGAAAACAAGGCGCGCGCCAAGTCGGCCGCGCCTTATCTGAGTTTTCAGGCCCTCTTCCGGGACCGGCCGCTACGCTCGGCCTGCACCGACAGGTTCAGGTCCACAGCCGCTTGAATGAGAGCCTTCAAGGCCTCTTCGTCGAACTGTTCGCCCTCATGAATATCGATTGCCCGCCGGACATTGCCATCAAGGCTCGAATTGAAGAGACCCGCCGGATCTTCGAGCGACGCCCCCTTGGCGAAGGTCATCTTGACCACGGACTTGTAGCTCTCGCCGGTACAGATGATCCCCGCATGTTCCCAAACCGGAACACCTCTCCATTTCCATTCCTCGACGACCTCAGGATCGGCTTCCTTGATCAGTCTCCTAACCCGGGCAAGCATCTCGCCCCGCCAGTCATCCAGTTCCGCGATCCTGGCATCGATTCGTTCGGAGGCAGACGCTTCTCCGTCCGCGGCGTCAGTCTTTATCGTCTTCGTCTTCTTCTTCATCCCATCATCTCCTCTCCGGTGCCACACGTTGCACGCAGGGTTCGCTCGCGCAACACCTAGCTTTCCGCTCACATGCGTTCGCCGGGCAATCGGCTCGCTTGTTTTACCCAATCGCTGAATTGAGCCTCGTCAATCTCGTCCTTCTCGTGGATATGGAAATAACGCGCATTCGCGATCTTGGATTCGACTGGCGGCGGCGGGCTCAGGGACGCGCCGTTGTAAAACGCGACCTTGATATATTTGGCAAAGCAGTGAATGCCGAGGAACCAACCGTTGCCCTCCATCCCATAGAGCGGCGAATTCCACTTCACCGCCTTTTGCGCTTCCGGGACGGCACGCATGACGAGTTGGTCGAGACGGCGTCCGACCGCGCTCTTCCAGCCCGGCATGGCGGCAATATAGGCTTGGACCGGTGCATCGCCGTAGCCCTTGGCGATCTGAGGATTACCGCCTGAAAGCAATTTCGGCTGGTCCGCGGGCGCCTGTCCCTTCTCCTCTTTTTTGCCTTCGTTTTTGGCTGACACACTCGCCCGCGCAGCGTTTTCTTTTGCGGGCCGCTTCGATGTAGCCTTGGCGATATTGGAATTGGCTGTCTTGGTCATGGCTCCATCCTTTCGAACAGGTCTTCGGGGTGGCGGGCGCGACACTACCACAGCTTGTCGTCCTCGCGATATCGCGACCATCATCCGTGGAGCCGGCTCCGAGGTTTCGATTCGCCCCTTTCCCGGTGGATCTACCTCTGCGAACCCGACCAGCCAGACTGGCAGCGACGCCATTTCCCTCGCCGGCGGGGCCACGAGCCTAAGATTTCGTAAACGCCATGCCTCGAAAAGCGCATTCGGGGCTTGATGTCAGCTAAATGTCAGCTTTCTATGGTGCCTTAGGGTCACTGGCACCCGTGGAGGCGGGTTTGCCGGTTGCGTACTGGGAGGAAGCCACCAATCCGGTCAAGCGATAAGGGTCGAAAGAACCCGTCGCCGTCTTCCCGTCCGCACGCAGAAACAACGTGCGCGGTGAAAACGCGCCTCACGGAGGACTGACCTTGAAACATTTTTTCCTCGCAACGATTCTCGCCGGCGCCATGGCACTGCCGGCCTTTGCCGCTGACTACACCATCATTGCACCGGCAAACCCGGGCGGCGGCTGGGACCAGACGGCCCGCTCGCTGCAAACGGTCATGCAGCAGGAAGGCATTTCCGGCAACGTTCAGGTTCAGAACGTACCGGGCGCCGGCGGCACCATCGGTCTCGCCCAGTTCGCAAGCCAGCAGAAGGGCAACCCGAACGCCCTGATCGTCGGCGGATACGTCATGGTCGGCGCGATCCTGACCAACAAGTCTCCGGTTACCCTCAAGGACGTGACGCCGATCGCCCGCCTCACCGGCGAATATGAAGCCGTCGTCGTACCGGCTGCTTCCGAAATCAAGACCATGGGCGATCTTGTCGAAGCGCTGAAGAAGGATCCGGGCGCGGTCTCCTGGGCAGGCGGCTCGGCCGGCGGTACCGACCATATCGCCGTTGGCCTGATCGCCAAGGCTGCCGGCGTCGATCCGACCAAGATCAACTACATCGCCTACTCCGGCGGCGGCGAAGCGCTTGCAGCAATCCTCGGCAGCCAGGTGACGGCTGGCGTTTCGGGCTACGGCGAATTCGAATCGCAGATCAAGGCCGGCACGCTTCGTCTGCTCGCAGTCTCGGGCCCCGAGCGTATTGCGGGCGTCGACGCTCCGACGCTGAAAGAGGCCGGTGTCGACGTCGTCGTCGAGAACTGGCGCATGGTCGCGGCTGCTCCGGGCCTGACCGACGAGCAGAAGGCGGCCGTATCGGCCGATATCGAGAAGCTTGCCAAGTCCGCTGGCTGGCAGGAAGTGCTGAAGACCAAGGGCTGGCAGGACAGCTACCTCGCCGGTGACGCCTTCAACGCCCAGCTTGAGAAGGACGTTGCGGCAACCGAAGGTGTTCTCAAGGACATTGGACTGGTGAAATGACCAAGGGGCATCACCCTTCCACTCCAACGCGCCGCCCGGATCGGGCGGCGCTCTTCATCGCGGCGGTTCTCGCCGCTATCGCTGGACTCATTTTCTGGGACGTGTCGCGCTTGACCGGTACTGCCGGTTATTCCCAGGTCGGACCGACGACGGTCCCCTATGCGATCGCCTGGTGTCTTCTCGGCCTGTCGATCTGGACCGTGTTCGAAGCGCTCCGCGGCGATTTTCCCGAGCGTGAGCGCCAGGAGGTTGCCCCGGTCATCTGGATCGTCGCAGGTCTTGCAGCCCAGATGCTCCTGCTCAACGTCGCGGGCTTTTCGATCGCCACCGGCATTCTGTTTGCCTTGACCGCACGCGGTTTCGGCAAGCGCAGGCTCTGGCTCTCTCTCCCCGTCGGCATCGTGCTCTGTTTCGTCGTCTGGGTTGTCTTCGCCAAGCTCTTGCAATTGTCGCTGCCCGCAGGGCCGCTTGAACGCCTGTTCTTCTAAGAGGGCCGACGACCATGGCTACTTTTGATTTCCTGCTGCAGGGATTGCTGGTTGCTGCGCAGCCGATGAACCTGCTCTATGCGCTGATCGGCGTGACGCTCGGCACGGCCGTCGGCGTTCTGCCGGGCATCGGCCCGGCGCTGACCGTGGCGCTCCTGCTGCCCGTTACCTATCGGCTCGACCCTGGCGGTTCACTGATCATGTTTGCCGGCATATATTATGGCGGCATGTATGGCGGCTCGACCACGTCGATCCTCTTGAACACGCCCGGCGAAAGTGCCTCGATCGTCACTGCGCTCGAGGGCAACAAGATGGCCCGAGCCGGCCGCGGTGGTCCTGCTCTGGCAACGGCCGCAATCGGCTCCTTCGTCGCCGGCCTCATCGCCACGCTCGGCCTCGCCTTCATCGCCCCTTACATTGTCAAACTGGCCCTGGTATTCGGTCCCCGCGAATATTTCGCGCTGATGGTTCTTGCTTTCGTCACCGTTTCTTCGGCCTTCGGCGACTCCACCCTTCGCGGCCTCACGTCGCTGTTCGTCGGCCTGGCACTTGCCGTCGTCGGCATCGACCAACTGACCGGCCAGGCGCGCCTTTCGTTCGGCGTTCCGGAACTGCTTGACGGCATCGAAGTGACGACGCTCGCCGTCGCGATGTTCGCCATCGGCGAAACGTTGTTCATTGCCGCCCAGGGCGACAAGGGGCCCGACAAGGTCGAGGCTGTCCGTGGGTCAGTCTGGATGAGCGCTGCCGACTGGGCGCGTTCCTGGAAGGCCTGGCTGCGTGGCACCGTCATCGGCTTCCCGATCGGCGCTATGCCAGCCGGCGGCGCCGAGATCGGCACCTTCCTGTCCTATGCGACGGAAAAGCGTCTGACCAAACATCCGGAAGAGTTCGGCAATGGCGCGATCGAGGGTGTCGCCGGTCCGGAAGCGGCCAACAACGCCTCTGCCGCAGGCACGCTCGTGCCCTTGCTGACGCTCGGCCTGCCGACGACCGCGACGGCCGCGATCATGCTCGCCGGCTTCCAGCAATACGGTCTCCAGCCCGGCCCGCTGCTGTTTGCCACCAACCCGCAGCTCGTCTGGGGATTGATCGCCAGCCTGCTGATTGCCAACTTCATGCTGCTGGTGCTGAACCTGCCGCTGATCGGGCTCTGGGTGAAGCTGCTGACGATCCCGAAACCTTGGCTCTATGCCGGCATTCTCCTGTTCGCGACGCTCGGCACCATCGGCGCCAATCCGTCGGTCTACGAACTCGGCATGCTGCTTGCCTTCGGCCTGCTCGGCTATGCCATGCGTGTCTTCGGCTATCCGATCGCCCCTGTCGTCGTCGGACTGATCCTCGGACCGCTTGCCGAACAGCAGCTGCGCCGGGCGCTTTCGATCAGCCAGGGAGACATCACGGTGCTGTTCACGTCGCCGATTGCCGCCGTGCTGCTGGTGATCGCGGCTGCCGCCCTGATCGTACCGCTGATCCTTAGGGCCCGCGGCCGTGGCGAAGTGCTCGCCCAGCTCGCGGCCAGCGAAGACTAGATCGTTGAAACGACGCAATTCCGAACGGAAAACCGTTTCAAACTTTTCGTGGAATTGCTCTGAATAGCGCCTCCTCCCAGGGCCTATCCGCAGGCCCGGTCGGTTTGACTGCCGACCGGGCCTGCTTCCATTGCATGGCTGGGGTGCCCGATTGTGCATTGCAAAAAGAACGGTGAAAGCCCATCTTTTCCTCATCAGAGAGAAAACGAAAGCGAGCAAGAAGATGGCTACCACAACTTACCACAAGGGTTTCATCGGCCGTGCGTTCGCAGTTCTCGGCGCTGCCAGCGCTGCGGCCGCCGCTGTCGAAGGTCACCGCCGCCCGAAGGCAAGCGACCTGCGCACTCTCGGCATCGACCCGGCAAACTTCCCGGACACGCGCCGCGGCTAACCAATTCCAGCGCCTCGAGGGGCGCCTTATCCTCCCAAGGATCAAACGGCCCGGGATCAGAAGATCGCCGGGCCGTTGCTATGTTGGAAAAGCGCGTCCCCCTCATCCGGTACCGTCATACGCCTTCAGCGCGCTGCCGGCGCACGCAGGACATAACGACGCGTAGAGCTACGTCGCCTCATTTCTTCGCGCGATAGATCAATACCGGTATCGTCGAATGAGCCAGCACCTTGGCAGCTACGCTGCCGAGCATCAGGCTTCCGACGCCACCACGTCCATGCGATGCCATGATGATGAGATCGGCATCTTTCTGTGTCGCTTGGTCGATGATTGCTCGGTAGACCTCGTGGCTGCTGACCTGCTCCGTCTGGCATGTCACGCCTTCCGCCTCTGCCTTGCGCGCCAGAGCCGCCAGCATTTCCGCGGCATGCTTGCTGGCCAGCGCCTCATATTCGTCGCGCGTGCCCGACAACTGCTCGGGATCGACCGAAAAGAGATGGTATGGTTCGGTAACCGCAAGGATGGTCACTTTTGCGCTGACCTCCTTCGCAAAAGTTATGCCTGCATCGACCGCGATTGTTGCCAGGGGCGAACCGTCGGTGGGTATGAGAATGTTGCGAAACATGGAATCCTCCTCTTCCGATTTCCGGAAAGAGCCTAGCACCGACGGCGGCCTATTCCTTGATCCCGATCAACGTTCCGCACTTCAGCAGGGAGGCGACGAGTTTGCCTGAGAGATGGCTTGCCGTTTCCCACATTAAATGGCCCCGATCGCGAGACCACCACGCAATTTTGCGTTCTGGCGAGGCCGCTTAGCGGCCTTTTCCGAAACGAAAGAAATCCCGCAGTCGCCGGCGCAGGATATAGGACCAAGGTACGTCTGCCTCGATCGCCTCGTAGCCGGCCCGTGTCAGCGAGAATTCGACGCGGCCATCGTCCACTGCTCTTCGCGTAATGTATTGCATGTTCAGGGCGCGGAAAACCGCCGGATGCAGTTCCGGTGGCCAGTAGATTTCGTCTGCCGGCACCCGATAGGCACCAGCGTTATAGAGCTCCTCAAGCACATTCCTTAGATCAATGGCCAGCATTGAATGTTTATCTGGCGCAGCACGCGGTTTGGCAATGCACGGCACGACGACCCAAAGAGATAGGGTCGAGGTTTTCAGCACCGTTCTTGAACATCTGTCCGTCAGTGGGCTCTGAAATAGATCTCGGTCACGCGAAACTGCCCATCGATGCGCTTACATTGTACGACGACGTCAATTGCAATTTTCAGGAGTTCGCGGATGTCAGTGCGCTCCAGGTATTGACCGCCCTCCGATTCCTTTACGAGTAGCGTCAACTGTTCAAACGCCAGTTTCGCGGAGTCGGCGTGCACCGTCGTGATCGAGCCGGGATGCCCAGAGTTCACGTTGCGGATGTAATAGAAAGCCGTCCCATCGCGCAGTTCCTGTAGAAGGATTCGATCGGGCCGCATGCGCAGACAGGATTCCAGGAGTTCCTTCGCACCGACTCGCGCAAGCCCTTGGCCTCCCTTGGAATAGAACAGCCGGACGTGGTTCGGCTGCTGGATCACGAGTTCCGGCGTGTCTTCGATCGAGATGACCCGCTCATCATCCGGAATATGACGAATGAGTGCCTTGGAGAGCGTGGTCTTCCCCGACCCCGTCGCCCCTGAGATCACAATATTCTTTCGGGCCAGCACCGCTTGGCGGAAGAACTCGGCCCACGCGCCCCTTTGATGCAGATCGATGAGTTTCCGGTCCGTCGCACCGGCCACGTGACTACCGGGCGTCATATCAGCGAACAAGCCAGCCTTCTCCAGGTCATCGAGCGTGAATGTGACCAATGATGGCTTTCGGATAGTGATGCTGACCGTGTTCCGAGCGGTCGCAGGCGGGATGACGATCTGGATTCGCTCATCCCCCGGCAGTGTTGCCGACAGGATCGGCCGCGTTTCATCGATGGATTGATGGGAAAAACTGGCCACGGCCCGGGCAAGACGCATCAGCTTTTCGAAGGATAGCTCCGGCAGATCATGGGTCCGCCATCCACCGGAGCCTTCGGTCAGCACCTGCCCAGGCCTATTGACGATCACTTCGTAGAGCGAGGAGTCGTCAAGGAACGGCGCGAACGGAGACAGCAGTTCACGAACGACCGCAGCGTCAGGACCCTCCGTCATCGCCCCTACCCTACTTCGTCACGAGCGTCGACCGCGGGCTGAAATCCCCCAGCACCGCGCGGTCAAAGACCTTGTTCTTCGGCTCGGTCACCCGCAATCCGTAAACACCGGAAAAGTCGAGATCACGTGCGACGAAGATCGAGACGAGCTCGCCTTGGTGCTTGTTGAGCGTCGGAGGAATGTTGATTGATTGCTCGACAGCGATGGCTGCCGCCTGCTGGCCCGCGTTTGTGGTGTTCTCAGCGTCTACGTCGCTGTTCCGCAGGCGACTGTTGGCATAGCTCGTGGCATCACCGACGATGGATAGGAGAAGCGCACTCCCGAACCGCTCCCACCAGTGGGTGTCGACATACCCGTCGACGCCGGCCCGGCCGAGCGCATCCGTCGCCGGCGAGGCCAAGGTGACGATGACGCCGTTCGGGGTTTTTGCACGGCTCCAGAGCACGAAGAGGCGCTTCTGTCCTCGCTGTAAGCCGCCCCGATATTCGCCGACAACTTGCGTGCCTTTCTCCAGCAGCACGACCCGGCCATTGTCCGAAAGGACATCCCGGTTGATCACGCAGCTTGTGAAGCCAGGCTGATCGGATGCCATGGCCGTTTCCAGGACACAGGGTATCGAGGTTCCCATCGCAACGATGAAGTTTCGATTGCCGAGCGTGCCGGCGCGCGAGCCTTCAAGCCTGGTCGGCCGTAGCAATCCGTTGAACCGCTGTTCATCGGCACTGGCCGCATTCTGGTCGATCATGTTTCCATCGAGCGGCAGGAAATTGCTGTCCGTCGACATGGCGGGACCCGCGGTCTCACGGTGCGATGTCGTGTTCTTCTGGCCACCGCTGAAGGCCATGACCGGAGCTCGGCGCGCCGAGTCGAGCAGCGGATCTTCGTCCTCCACCTTCTCAGGCGCGAGAGGGGTCGGCAGCCTCATTTCTGGCACGGCTTGGGCCGGCTCTACCTTTTCTTTGACCGGCTCGAAATTTGCCGTTTGCCGGATGACAACCCGCTCGGCTCTGGTTGTGTCCGTCGGAGTCTTCTCGCCGCTCATCGACCACAGAGCGAAGGCGATAAAGGTAACAACGGCCAGCGCAACCGCGCCGCGCCTCAAGGCGGGATTGCTGTCGATCTTCCCGCCGGAAACCGTTTCGGCGCGTTCCCCCGGTATCCGGCTTTCATCTTCATGAACCATGACCGCTTCCTATCGCGTCACGTCGGCGTCGGTTCGAACGATGCGCTCGACCGACGGCGAGGTCGTATTGGTGTCCGGGTTGATACCTGCCCGATCGTAGGCCTCATTGAAGACGCAGAGCACGTCCCGTCCCCTCCGCAGGATGAACTTCCGGCCAATCGCATGGACCAGGACGAGATTCCCATCTACGGATTTGGGCACAAGGCTCTCGCTGCCGTCCGAGTTCTCTATGTAGACGGCCGGCATTTCCTGATTGCCAACGAAGGAAAAGGTCGTGACCTTGCCATTGTCGTAGACCGATTGCGGCTCCAGGGCTTGGGAGCCTTGCGCCGAGTAGCGCCAATTCCGCGGCCCATAGGTCTCATGAATGGCCAGCACGTTGTCGGCCTCCTTCGCCTGTGCGGCGACCGCTCGCGCCGCCGCGGCCTGGCGCTGCCGTTCAACTTCGTCGGCCGGATAGCGGTACTTGACGTAGAAATAGGTATTCTGGCCGACCTCCACCGTTCCGTCTCGCACCGTCAGCTCCATCTGGTAGCTGCGCGTGGAGCCATCGCGCCGTGTGGTGACGACAGAGAGATTGGTGACTGGCTGATTTTCCCGGGGTTTGAGGAACAGGATGTTGCCGGCCGGTGCGACCTCCCAGGCGACGCTGTTGCCAAGCGCGACATGGGCAATCTCCTCGTCGGCCGCGAACTCGACCTGCACCGAGGACCGCAGAGAGCCGATAATCCGGGTGATGTTGTACGGCTGGTAGTCGACGAAACGGACACGGCTGTCCTGCGATGCGCCACGCGGGATTTCGAGGGCGAGCGCCGTGGCGGCGGAGGTCGTAAGGAGGAGGGTGGCGACGAAAATAGCCCGCATCAGTTGATGGCCTCCGGATCGGCTCGGTATTCGCCGACAGCAAAACCGAGAGGATTCACCAGCCGATCCGTCGATGACATCGGCGCATTTGCATAGGAGAAGGTGAGCGTCGCAACCCAATGTGTTGTCCGTACTTCTTCCCCGCGGGTGATCGTGCGCATGTAGCGGACAGATACGACATGCGGATTGATCAGTGAGATCGAGGCGATGCTGATGCGTGCGGTGGCGCCGCGCCCGTAGGTGTTCTGTGGCGACTCCGGATTGCTGCCGCGATAGAGCGCCGAAAACCGAGCCTGCTCCGGCTGCGTCGAGAGAAGCGCGACTGTGCGGAAATTCTCTTCCGCCTCGCTCCAGACGTAGCCTTCGCGGGCGCGGACGTATTTCGCGGCGAAGTATTTGGTCACAGCCTCATCGTAAGTGCCGGCCGTCGACGTCAGCGCCGAGACGACATCGACGATGCCAGTCGAATTGTCGACCCGCACGACAAACGGCTCGACCGTTTTCAGCGGCGTGAGGCCAGCGACGGCAAATATGGAAGCGCCCGCAAGGATACCGGCCACGATGGCCACGGACCAGGCGATGCGTGCCGAGCGCTCGACCTGTATCATGCGATCCTGGTCGAAACGCCGCGCCCTTTCGAAATATGTCTTGAGTTCGTCCGCGGAGACCATGGCGTCAGCCCTCGCATGGACGATAGGAGGCGTCGATGCCGAGATGGGCGAAGGCGGGAGGCTCCCTGCCCTTATTGACATAAGCGGTGGCGACGGACTGAGAGGCCGCCGGTCGCGCATCCGACTGTTTTTGTTTGAGGTAGCTATTGTCTTCCCACTGCCACATGGCGCGATTAAGCGGGCGGCGCGAATAGCCGTCGCATTTCGGGAGCGGATACGTCAGCGACGCACAGCCGCTTAAGGCGACCGCCATGCAGAGCAGCGGAAATGTTCTGATCATTCCTGAAGTGCCCTTTTTCTTGTTCGTGCGAAAAGCGTCACGATCCCGAGCCTTTCGACGTGAATGTTCGAGCAACCGCCCGGGCACCGCGTCCGGCCGCACGGGCGGTATGGGACGCCGCCCAGGCGAGCGTGCTTTCGTGGGCGTCGCGTGCAGCACCGTAGCCGTAGGTCAACGACGCGCCGCCGGCGGCAAGCGCCGAAGCGATGTTCGGCAGCTGATAGAAGACATAGAGGGCAGCGAGGCAGATGGCACAGAGCGCGGTTGGACGCATCAGCACGTCGCTATATCCTTGAATTGCCGTGAAGGTCGTATCAATGCAGGTGATCAGCAGTGAGCCGACGGCGACAACGAGCACCTGGAGGATCACGAAGCTCACAATCTGTCCCAGCCACGCCTCGGTGAAGCGCCGCGTCGCCTGGAACATGGCGAGCGCCACGAAGACCGGTCCGATCGCGAGCACGATGGCGAGCGCCAGCCGGGCATAAAGCGAAACAACGTAGCCGATCGCCGCTACCGTGAAGCTCGCGCCGATCACCATTGCGCCACCGATACCCAACACAATACTCGACGACCAAGTGGCACGGGACCAGATATCGATGGCCGAATCCTGTCCCTTGTCGAGCAGACTGTCGAACGTTGTGGCGCTCGGCGCCGCGCCGGTATTCAGTGCCTGCGATATCTCACGCGGCAACACCTCGAAGAAGATGTTAGCGACATAGGTTTGGTACTCGTTGGCGTTCTTCGCCAGCATGACGATGATGGAGAGCTTGATCGCCCGATAGGCGAAGTCAAGGATCGGCTCCTGGACCGACCCGCGAAGCACAAGGTAGCCATAGAGCACCACATAGAGGGTGACCGCTGCCGTCAGTGGGCCCGAGATCCACTCGGAGACGTTCGAGGTCCCGTCGGAGATAAAGGTCTCCAGCGGTGCCTTGAACTGCTCGTCGACGAAGGCGAAGACCTGATACATGCCTCAGCCTCCAAGCGCTTTTCGCATGCGTCGAAAGCGAGCCTTGAAATCTGCGGCCGCCGCGTTCTGGCAATTCGGGGTATTGCCTAATTCACCGGGGTTGTTGCCACACGTCGCCATGATTTCGGCTAGCAGGGCCTCGTCGGCGATGAGTTCGTCGACAGTGTAGGTCCGTTCGGCTTGCTCGGAGCAGCTCACCAACAGGACAGCGAGAAGAACGATATGGCCCTTCATTGCAGTGCAGCCTTCATTGCATCCATGCGCCGGCGCCAGTCCTCCACCTTGCGCTGCTCGTCGACCTGTGCTTGGGCTTGCTGCACCATCCGAAGGGCCTCCATGCGCAGTACATCGGTCTGGAGGAAAGCTGTCTCCGCCTGAAGTCGCGCCTGAAGGTCGGCAATGTCCTTGGCGTCAGCCGCCGTCGAAATCTTCTCGCGCAGTTGGTCAATTCCATCGACGCGCTTGGCCGCGGCATCGTAGATATGCTGCGCCAGGCTCATCTGCCCGGCATTCTTGTTCTGAATGCGCGAAAGCTCCTGCGCGTAGAAGTCATCTGCGCTGGTCCGATAGGTCGAATTCCCCTCAAGGAACTTTGAGGCCGTATCGCCGAGCACGCCCGTTCCGCTTCCCTTGAACAGTCCCTCGATGACGTTAAAGTCCCCGGGCAGCGCCTTGCGGACGGCAGGATCGTTCAAGACGCCGGCAACATCCGCCATGTCGGTGATCTTGTTGAGCGAGCTGTAAAGCTGCTGCGCCTGCTCTATCTGCTGGTTGAGCGCATCAAGCTGGGCTTTCAGTTGGGCGATACTCTCGAGGTGCTTGGCGATCGCGGTCCGGTCGATCACCGGGATTCCCTGCGCGGCTGCCGTGCCGGCGGAGAGAATGAGCGCTGCGGCTATTGCCGCGCCGTGAATTTGATAGGAAGCCATTAGCTCAAACTCCTTCTTTGCTGAAAAATCGGAAGCCAGTCCGCGGGCCGGTCGCCGACCTCTGCGCGGATCGTATCGGCGAGTTCGATATTCGCGGTCCGGCCAGAGAGGATCGCGAGCTCATCGTCGAAACCGCCGAGGTTCAGCTCGGCGACGACGCTGTTATGTCCCTGCTTCAATATGAACCGGCGGCTCTCGACGGAGAGCTCGCGTGCAATGAGTTCGTACTCCCGCTCGGTGAGCTTAAAGCCGTCGACATAGTCGGCGTGGTCACCGCGGGCATTCGGTAGGAAGATCTGCGTCGGGCATTGCTCGATGATCGTATGAGCGATCGGCGATACGATCGCATCGCGCGGGCTCTGCGTAGCAAAGAGCATAAGGCCGTTCTGCTTGCGGATGGTCTTGAGCTTGTTCTGTGCGAGATCGCGAAACCCTTCGTCCTGGAGCGCCTTCCAGAACTCATCGATAACGATGATAATGCGCCTGCCATCGATCAGCTGCTCAACCCGGTGGAAGAGGTAGGCCATCAGGGGCGTGCGGATTTCGTCGTTGTCGAGGAAATCGGTCATGTCATAGCCGACGAATTTGCCGTCGAAGCCGATGTCCTCAATGATGTTATCGAACACCCAACCGAGCGGGCCCCCTCTCTCCCACCGCCGCAGCCGCGCGGCAATGCCTTCGGGATCGGCGTTGTTGAGGAAGGTCCTGAGCGCGCCGATCGTCCGGCGCTCCACCGGCAAGTCGGCAAGGCCGTCGATGGCGGAGGCGATGTCGCGGAGTTCGGTCACAGTCAGTTCCCGTGTTGCCGAGCCGACAAGCCTGCCGACCCAGCGCGTGAGAAACATCTTGTTATCCGGCGTCAGTTGCAGTGCCTTCAGGGGAGCGCACCCGGTCGGGGCACCATTCTCGAGCGGCAGATAGGTGCCGCCGGCGGCGCGCACGTAGAGATCAGCTCCCCTGTCCTTGTCGAAGAACACCACATGCGGGTCATGCTTCTCGAGCTGCGACAGCATGAAGTTCAAAAGCACGGTCTTGCCGGCGCCAGACGGTCCGCAAACGAAAGTGTTGCCGAGATCGCCATAATGGATATTGAAGTAGTACGGTGACCCCGACGCCGTCTTGAGAAGAGCGACGGCAGGTCCCCATTCATTGCCGTCCTTCCGACCGATCGGGTAGGAGTGGAATGGCGCGAGCGCCGCGAAGTTGCGCGACGTGATCGCGCCGGACCGGGCGCGATAGCGGAAGTTCCCTGGTAGTTGTGCCCACCAGGCCGCCTCGAGGCCGAGATCCTCGCGCGCGACGACGGCGGCTCCACTGGTCAGGCTGGCGCGCGCCTTGGCGAGATTGTCGGTCAGTTCCTTCACCGATGGGGCAAAGACGGAAAGCGTCAGGTGGTGCTCGCCGAGCACGAACCGATTGGACTCCAGATCGTCCATCGCCCCATCAAGTTCCTCGATCTGTGAGGCCGCCTTGTCGCCACTGCTGACCATCTGGTTTTGCTTGCGGCCCATGATCACGCGGGCGTCCGCCTTCGAGACGAAGGAGAAGGATTGCGCCAGGATCAGTTCGAAAGGACTGGTGAGCACACCGTCGAGCATGCCGGTCCGAGTTCTGGCCGGATATTCCTTAAAACTCAGCATGCCGGCAAAGCGGCTTTCGGCCTCGTGCCGGATCTCGACTGTCTCGCGGCCGACAATGACACGATCCGAGTAGATCGCCGACGCGATGCACCCCTCCGTCAGCGGGATCGGCTCGCGCCGGCCGCCGACGAACTGATGCAGCACTTCGCTCGGCTCCGAGAACAACAGGCCGTCACGTTCGTAGAGGCACAGCACGCGGGGCTCGAAGCGTTTCAACGCCGCTGTGACATCGACGACCTTGTCGCGGAGCTGCTTGAGGGCTTCCTCGTCGAGTTCTGCCCCGGCCTGACGTGCCCGACGCAAGCGCGCCAGCAGCCTTGCCGCCTTGTCGGCCGGATCGCGGGCCGGGGACCAGAGGATCGTCAGATAGAGGTCGTTGCGAAACAGGTCCTCGCCAACCATGCGTGCGCGATACTTATCATTGAGCGCCGCCGAGAAAGGTGTGGTGAACGTGCCTTCCGGATAGCTGTTGTCGCGACGGCGGATGAGATGGGTCCACAAGGCAAGCCGCTCGTCGGCGATGTTCCGATAGAGCGTGTTGAGGTCCCGATGCAGAGCATTCAGGTCGAGAACATCCGCGGTCTCGAAAGAGACGCCTCCGAGCGCGATCATTACCATCAGCGCCCGGGAATCGAGCGCGATCGTCGACTCGTCGACATGGCGGACATAGGGGATGAAGGTCTCCGGGCCGAGTTCGCGAGATCTGAGTGTGGTCAGGCTAGGCAAATCCGAGGTCCCTTTCATCGTATTTGCGGGCGAGCTTCAGGGGACTAAGCGTCGCTCCGCCCCAAAAGGCGCTGTTGCGCGACCGGCCGCGTGTCTCCACCCAAGCCAGCAAGATGCGGAACATGTTGTGGTCGTGTTTGACGAGCGCGCGGAAAATGAGGTGAAAGACGACGCCAACAGCCAAGTAGGCGATCGAGCCGGCGACGATGTAAAGAATGGTCGTCAGCATGATGTTCATGCCCATGGCTTCCATCGTCACGCCGGCGATCATCGCCGGCCGGGTGCAAGCGATGAACAGCGTGTCTTCCTCAAGGATTGGCCGCGAACTCGCCATGGCGTCAGCTTCCGACGATGGTGTTCACGAGTTCGGTAGCGCCGAAGATGCCGCCAATGCCGATGATCCAGAACCCTGCGCGCCTCAGATCCATGTAGCCGAACATCCAGGCTATGCAGATCACGATGATCGCGATGACGGCCAGAAGCTTGGCGATGTTGCCGGTCAGCATATCGACGATGTTCTGCAGCACGGTCTCGATGCCGGCCGCCTGCGCGAAGGCAGGTTCGACCATGGATGCCAGGATGGCCGTTGCCATTACGGCGGATGCGGCGATCGGGCGGATACGGGCGCTGAAAGTCATTCACTCTCCTCCATTTGACTGTTCTGAAACACGAGGACGGAGGACCTCCGTCTCGATCTGAAAACGTCCCAGGACGGCACCGACACCGTTTGATCGGCCAGGGCCTCGTCCTTGCGGGCATCGCCGATCGCCTCGACAAGAGGCGCTTCGTTGAGCTCCCTCTCCCGTCCATCATCTTCGATCATGAGAGTCGTGATGGTGCTGGCGAGCCGGCTTTTTTCCTGGCGGACCTGCTCATCGTACCTGACCATCGCGCCGACAGAGGGATCGTTCCGTCCGTAGTAGGAGTGCAGCATCACCTGTTCGGCCCGGCCCGGGTCCGCGCCCGCTTTCACCGCCAGCCGGTAATATCCGTCGAGAATGGTCGCCGTGGCCCGAAGGTTGAGGCATGGGTCGAAGGCATCTGAAATCGAAAGGTTGAGCTTGCGGAGTTCTTCCATGCCGACGCCGCCGAGACCGAGCTGGATGTCCTGCCGGCCGGCTGCCATTGACGTGGCGATTGCGATCGCCTCCACCTTGGTCGTGGGCTGCTCCGAGAGTGGTGCGCGGCTGTTGACCCGGATGGCGAAGGGTTCGAACCGGCTTTCAAGGCTGACGATGGCGGCGAGCGTCTCGGCTGCAATTGTGGGTGCGCACGTTTGCGCCAAATCGAGGAACGCAACAGGCATGCTCAGTACCACACTCGTTGCTTGCCAACACCGTCGATGGTCACGTCGATGTAGTGGGGTTGCGGGCGTATGTTCGGTCGCATCGTCACATAACGCTGGCACTGCGTACGGCCGTCTCTCCGCCGCCACGCTGCCAAGGACGTCATCCGGTCCTCGTTGGAGTAGCATTCCGCGTTCGAGACAGTCTGTGGCGTGGTCGAGACACAACTCGCTTCGAGCCCGTGGTCTCCATACCGCGTTGTCAGGCGATAACCGTCATTGCAGTAATAGGGGTCGTATCGAGGGCGCGAGGTCTGAAACCCAACGCCGCTGCAGGTGGGAAAGGAGCGCCCTCTTGCAAGCGCGCGCCAGAGCCTGTGGATTGGCGCCCGGCACTCCGCGTATTGCGTCGGACCGCTCGGATTGGAAAGGCACAGGATAACCTGGCACCCCCATTCGGCCGCTCGCGCTTTACTGTCGAAAACAAGATAGAATGGCGCTAGACTGGCTGCAGCGACAAATGCCCATGCAAGAGACTTGTTCATGACCACCACCTTCACTGACGCGATTGTGCGCAATCCTAACAGCGGCGCAATTTCGCGACGCGTTTTACAATCATATATCTGACAGTATAAAAAATGACAAGCGCACTCAATGCCCATTGGCAGAGCCAGCTGTTTTCGGCTTACGCTCTGCAAGAAGTTTTCGACAAGCCGGTTGAGGGAGAGACGCCGCAATCGCGTTTGAAGCAGGTCGGAATGATGACAGTGCTCTACATGATGCATCAAAATCACGAAAAGCTAACCCTTTCGAATATAACCAAAATTACCGGACTGACCCGCAATGCAGTGGCGGAATCGATCGATCCTCTTATTGAGCGGGGCATATTGACCGAAACGATTGTGAAGAACTCGATGGGACGAGGAACTGCGAGGCAGTTTGAGTTCTGCCCGGACGTTTTCGAGCGCCTAAGGTTAAGCCCTGAGCAGCAAAAACCTGGAACTTAGTGATTTTTTTACGACACTAACGACGGCGGCGTTGAACCAGCCTGCGCGCTGACCATTTGGCGCAGCAACTTCGAGCAGCTTCGTGACCTTCCAAGAGGGCGTTGGTTTGGGGGCCCAAAACTTCAATTCGGCCATCCAGATCTGCTTTTCGACGGCCGTCGGGCGAACGCCGGCATCGCGTTCACTTACAAGGCAGATTCCCAAGAGGTACGCTATTCACTTGGCCGTTCGCCGCAGCCCTTCCAGTAGCGGTCGCAGCTTGTGCTTGCGCCGGTGCTGCTCGATGAGCGCATCGAGGTGCGCAAGCCACTGGCCGGACCGTCCGCAAACCTTATGCGCGCGTGCGGCAATACCGAGCCACAGTGCGGCCGCCTCGTAGCGGTTTGATCTTCCTTCAGACAGAATCGGATCGGCCATGCGGCACGCAAGGACAATCACCCAATCGGGGTGATCCGCCAATGCCCGTTCAGCAAGCCGACCCAGCGTCGGGTCACGCGAACTAAGGAAGCGCGTTTCCTGCAGGTTTATGCAAGCAACGGCGTCGGCGACCAAGTCCTCGTCGAGCAAGATTTCGATCCGCTCATTGGCGTAAGGAGCCGCCATCAGTGCCGCCAGCAGCATCTCCCGCAACTTGGGCCAGTCGGCCGGTCCGGCGAGTTTCTCGGCCACGCGGAAGTCTTCACGAGCAAGGCTTTCTTCGAAGGCTATGTGCGCTGCCCTGAGCATCATGTCCCGATTGCCCGCCTCATGCGCCTTCTCGCGCAGCCAGCGGGCCAGCAATGCCCTGCCCGTCCTGTGACGCCAATTTTCTTCACCTTCGCCGCGCCCGTCTCGCGACAGCCCCCAGGCCGCAAGGTCGATCGCGGTTTCCAGCTGGCCAACTGCAGCGACGGCCTCGGCAAGCCGCAAGACATCACCATGTGTGGTTAGGCGCACATGGGCGAGCGCGACCGCCTCATCGACACGCCCCGTCTGCGCCAGCTTCACAACATGGTCGCAATGAAACCCCGCCGCACGGGAAAGGTTGAGGAAATGCTCACCACGCCCCATGGCTTCGAGCGCGGCAAGTCGGACCCGTGTCAGATCGTCATCGAGCGGATCGCTACTTCCCCCAGGCGGCCAGCTCTGCCCAAGCCCTGCGAGCGTCGCCTGAAGGCCTGGCTCGTCCCAGCCCTGCATGCAAGCTGCAATGGCAGTAGCAAAGGCATCGTCGGCGCCAAATTTTGCGAGTTCGCCCTGCCAGTCGGCCAGCTCGCCGGCGAGGTCATCGCGCGCCTCCTGTGAGACACCATCCATGAGGGCGGCTTGAGCGATCAATTGATCAAGCCGGGGAAAGAACTCGTGCAGCGTTTCATCCCAATCGGCGTTTTCCGGCCAATATGCGGCCAGCCCCGAGGCCACGGGCATCAAGATCGTCAATGCATTGGCGCCGCGTCCTGCGGCAAGAAAGGGTTCAGCCTCGTCAATCAGTTGTTCGATTGCCGCTTGATCGATACCCGCAGCCCGCTCGCCCCAACTGTGCCGATGCCGTCCGGAACCGGTCGAAGAGAAAAGCGCTTCGGCGCGACGACGATACGGCACCGGATCGAGCGGCGTGCTTGCCTCGTCAGCCACCGAAGCCGCAAATCTGGCATCGAGCCAAAGGGCAAAACCCTCGTCTATCTCGGTGCGTTCGAGCACAAGTGCCTCAAGCCGTTCACGCGAGATCGTCCGTAGAAGCTCCGCGCGCTTATTCTCCGCCTGTTTCATCTGTACTCCTCAAAACTTCGACTTCAGATGCTTGGCGGCGAAACGTTTGCCTTCAAATCAGCTTTAGCTTCGTCGCCAAAGCCGTCGCCTGCGGAAGCGAGTAGGCATTAAGCTTCCTGCGCGCATTATTCATGTGAAAGTTGACGTTCCAGTAGCTCATGTTCTCGATGTCGGCGATTTCTCTCATGGATTTGCCCTCGGAGGCCCACTTGAGCATAAGCGCCTGCCTAGCGGTCAAGCCGATGCTCGGTCTTGCTGTAGGTTCAATGTTCGTTTGCTCGATCCGCACATGAAGCTGGGCGACCGCCATGGCGGCCGCTACCGGATCGATATCCCCTTTCAGCGAGAGGGAAGGCTTGTGTGAGGCCATGGTCAGCATTGCTATACGTCTGAACGCAGTCGCGACTGGAATGCTGATCCCCGACCGAATGCCGAAACCGGCGGCGTCCAGATAAAACTGCCGAACGCGCCTCGATCTGACAGTCCTTGAATTTTCGGACGACCAGGTGAACACCTTCATTGTGGCCCTGGCAATCTGGATTACGGGATCGATCTCGTTGAAGCTCTTGGCGAAGTACCAATCCTGCCATTCGGGATGATAATTCGAAACGGCGAATGTTCCGATTGGTTGAAGATTAAGGTAGGCGTAATACTCGAAGCCGAGTTCTTCCGCGAGCTCGGTGAGCGCTTCGTTGAACATCTCCTTGGTACGCGCCACGGTGGAAACATCGGTTAGCTTCTGAAACCAGCTCTTCACCTTCTCCTCCTTTTTTTCCTCTCGTCTTACTGAAACAATGCTCGGCCCGGCAACATTCTGGACCTTTTGGGAAGCAGTCGGCGAGTTGTGCTCCTGTCTCAACTCGCCTTCAGTATGAAGGTCCAACGACCGTCGTTGCCAACCTCTGGCGGCCTACGTTGCCACTTACCTAATCGCCATGTGCCGGCAGAGGGCGCTTGGTGTTGTTTCTTCCGGAATGGTCGCCCACAGCTTTAAGCGATCTTGATGCCGCTGCCAGCGTGCGGGCAATTTCTACGATCTCTTCACGGTTCGCGGTAGGGTCCTCTTTGTTCCAGGCAAGCCCCATGCCGATCGTGAAATCCACCCCCTCCACTTCCCGAAGGCGAAACGACTGGTGGGGCAAATCCCTGGTCCATTCCGGCACGAAACCTACGCCCATCCCGGCCGCGACCAGCGAAACCAAGGAGAGCGTGTCGTCACAACTACAGGCAACCTGATCGAGCAGGCCAAATTTTCTGAACTGCTCGAAGAAGTACTTTTCCGTGTAAGAGAGATTCGAGCGGGAAAAAGAGATGATCCGCTCCTGTTTCAGATCGTTCATTGTGACGGTTTCCGCCGTCTCAAGCCGGCTGCCAAGTGGCACCGCCAGAAGATATCGTTCGTTGGCGATGCTCTGCCAACGGAGCGATCCGATGTTTTCGACCGGCCGGATAAAGCCAAGGTTGATACGGCCCTTCTCCAGGTCGCGGATGATTGCATCCGTGGAACCGCTGCTCACGTGTATCTGAATATCGGGAAATCGCTTGCCGAGCTTGTTCAGAAAAAGCGGCAAGACACCGAAGGTCGCGGGATATATGGTTCCGATGGTGATCCGATCGACATTCTTGCCCGCAACGGCCCGGACGACAGCGGAACTGTTTTCGATCTCCCGCAGAACACTGATGCACCGCTCGTAAAAAACTTCGCCGGCTTTGGTTAGTTGAACACGACGCGTAGAGCGGATGAGAAGCTGCACGCCGAGCTCTTTTTCCAACGTTTGTATCTGCACGCTAAGGGCGGGCTGCGCCATGGAGAGCGTGGCCGCGGCGCGACCGAAATGCAACTCCTCGGCCAGGGTTGCAAAACATCTCATTTGACGGAGTTCCATTCGCCTGTCCTCTGCATCCGCGCAAGCCATTCCACAAGGATACAGATCATCCATTAATCGTCAAATTAGATCAATCTGTTATATTTTAATAATGTGAAACCCATGAATTCCTGCAGTAGACGGCGAATCGTCTTTATCCTATCGGTTGCACATGAAAACGAGCCTCGAACACCTTCCGGAAAAGAAGCAGCGCGAGCTTGCCCGCGTTGTGGAGATCATCCACGAGGAATTTGCCGATGCGCTCGAAGGTGGCTCGGCCGACTTCAAGAAGCGCGGGCGGATCCTGAAGATCATCCTGTTCGGCTCCTACGCCCGCGGCACCTTTGTTGACGAACCGCATACGATGAAGGGCTATCGCTCGGATTACGATATCCTCGTCATCGTCAATTCGAAGAAGCTCGCAGAACCGCAATACTGTTGAAGTGGACGGCTCCCAACGGCATCGAATGTGCCAGAATGAGTTCGTTGAAAGCTCAATCGAGGGAGACCGTCCGTGGAACAGATTACTCGAATTGGTATGGATACGTCAAAGAACGTTTTCCAATTGCATGGTGTGAATGCGAGCGAGCTGCCGGTGCTTCGCAAGAAACTGTCACGCAGGGAAATGGTGAAGTTCTTCGAGAAGATGCCGCCGACCACTGTTGCGCTTGAGGCGTGCGGCGGTTCGCATCACTGGGCGAGGTTGCTAAGCTCGTTCGGGCACGAAGTGAAGCTGATCGCGCCGCAACTGGCAAAACCCTATGTCAAGCGCGGCAAGAACGATGCGTCAGATGCAGAGGCATTGTGTGAGGCGATGAGCCGGCCGACCATGCGCTTCGTGCCGGTGAAGACCGCCGATCAGCAGGCAGCCTTGATGCTGGTCGGAGTGAGGGAAAGATTGATCCGCAATCGCACCCAGCTTGCTAATGCTATCCGCGGCTTTGCGATGGAGTTCGGTGTCATCGCCGCCAAGGGCATCTGCCGGATCGAACCATTGCTGGAGCGGATCGCCACCGATCAGTCTCTACCGGAACTGGCACGCGAGCTATTCGCCATGCAGGGTGAGGAATATCGCGAGCTGCTTGCCGAGATCAAAACCGTCGATGGACAGCTGATGGCCCTGCATCGCGCTGATGAATGCAGCAAACGGCTGGCGGAAATCCCTGGTGTCGGACCGATCGGCGCCTCGCTTCTGATGATGAAAACCCCCGACCCGGCGATGTTTAAATCCGGACGTGATTTTGCCGCCTGGATCGGCCTGACGCCAAGAGATCATTCGACGGCGGGCAAAGTCAGGCTCGGTGTGATCACCCGCGCCGGTGATGAGATGTTACGAAGTGTGCTGGTGGCGGGTGCAACCGCTGTTCTTCAGCCGGTTCGCACTGGTCGGAGTAAGAATGCTTCTCCCTGGCTCCTTGAGCTCCTCCAACGCAAGAAGCCAAAACTCGTTGCGGTGGCGCTGGCCAACAAGATCGCCCGGATCGCCTGGAAGCTGATGGTCAGCGGGGAAGCGTACCGAAGACAACCCCAAGATATCCCGCAGGAGGCCGCAGCGCTGGCGGCATGACAGATCGGCCATCACGATGAGCAGAGAATGACCGCTGCTGTATTGAGTTGATGCGTGAACTTGCAAGAAGGAAGCAGATGGTGTGATCGATCGATCCAAGACGCGTGATGCTCCGTTTGTCCCAATGGCCGTTAAAGGTCGAAATACTGCTTGGAACTCGCGTCGCGGAAACCATCTTGGCCAGTGGTCATGTGCGGCCACACCCAAAGGCCGCACATATGGAAGCAAGCGATCCGATCAAAATTATCTGCAGAAAACACTTGCAAATGGGAGCCGTCCACATATGGGACAAGGCGAGCGACCGTCTAATGTGGGATAAGGGGGTCTCGACGCCGGTTGGGCTGATCGTCCATGGCGCCCGGGAGGTGAACAACTTCCTTGCGGACGGGCAGTATTTCTTCGTCGATATTCTGCGCGAGGGCATCGTGCTTTACGAGCTCGACGACCGGCCATTGGCGGAGCCGAAACGACTCTCGCCTGCCGACGCGCTCAGGGTTGCGAACGAGCATTTTAATAGGCGGTTTCCCGATTCCAAGGACTTCAGGGACATCGCCAAGTTGCTTGTCGAACGCGGAAATGTTCGGTTGGCGGCATTTCAATTGCATCAGTCTATCGAAACAGCGTACGCAACGTTCCTGCTGACCTTTACCAACTACAGCCCACCGTCACACAATATCAAATTTCTCCGTGGCCTCGCTGAGGATCGTGACCATAGGCTCGTCGAAGCCTGGCCGCGTGATCAGCATCGCTTCAGCGCCTGGTACAACATTCTCAACGAGGCCTATGTAAAGGCGCGCTACTCGAAGCACTTCGAAATCACCGAGGAAGCGCTTGCCTGGCTCCTCGAACGAGCAGAGCATCTACTACGCCTTGTCGAGGCGATCTGCCAAGAGCGGTTGACGGAATTGGAACGGGGCTCAGCCTAGCTTCCGCATGCCTACATGTCGGCACAGCATGTAGGCATGCGTTGAAACGAGATCCGGGGGCGATCAACCTCGGGGTCGCCCTTGACCATACCGGAGACGTCGTTGACATCGCCGATGACGTCGGACGCCCCACATTTGTGCAGCGTCCATAGTGCCGCGCCTCAGGACTTCGTCAGCGACGAGGAACTGATAGACGTCAGGATGCATCAATCAGCGATTCGCCTGGTGCAATGGTTCTCTCGCTTGATGCAGGCGATCTCCGCCGTCGAGCATTCGGCAACACCGTTGACGACCGCACAATGCGAGCACTGGTCGGTGAATTCCAGGCAATCCGGATTGGCCTTGATGAAGGCCTGCAAACTGGCGTTCTCGGTCTGCCGCGTTCCGGGAACAGCATCCGCGCCGGGCGCATCCGCCGCGTGAGCGGCGGTCATCCCTGTTATGGCTAGTGCCAGGCAAAGTGCGACGCGAAAAGTGGAATGCCTCATTCCCTGCTCCTTCAACGGCAACTCCGGGAAGGTGTGAAAACCGCTTCCATCCGCAATTGCGGCATTTCGGAAAGTGCCGCCACGACGCCCGCCGTGCAAGCGATCGCCAGCCGCCCTCACCCCAGTTCGTTGCGGATCGCCCGCATGAACACCTTGGCGCCGATGCCGATCAGATCGTCTGGAAAGTCATAGTCCGGATTGTGCAACCGCGCATGGTTTTCGCCGGCGCCGAGGAAGAACATCGCCGCTGGCGCCACGCGGCCGAAAAGCCCGAAATCCTCCGATCCCTTCATCGGCAGCACGCCCTCGCCATGATCGTGGCTAACGCCCTCTTCGTCCATCGCCCGTTCCAGCGCAGTGACGGCCGCTTCCGCATTGCTGCACTGGTGGAACACGTCCTCGTAGCCGATCATCGCCTTCAGCCCGGCAACCTCCGCCTCCCTGGCAACCAGTGCCTCGGCGCGGGCCACGAGATCGGCCATGCGTTCGTCGGTCAGTGTCCGGAGCGTCGCCCAGATCTCGGCATAGCCGGGGCTGATGCCGAAGGCCGCCTCGCCGAGCCGCGCATGCGTCACCGTGACAAGCGTATAGGTCTCGTCGAGCGGCCCGTTGTTGCCGAGCGCCGTCAGCCCGGAAAGCAGCGCGGCCATCGCGAAGGTCGGCGCAATGCCATCCTCCGGCGTCGAGGCATGCGCCGTCTTGCCGGACAGCGAAATCCGCATGCCGCGCGAGGCGCAATTGACCGGCCCCGTGCGAAGGGCCGCATGGCCAAGGCCGATGCCGGGGAAATTGTGCAGCGAGAAGACGAGGTCCGGCTTGATTGCCGAAAACTTCGGATCGGCGAGCACGGCCGCGGCACCCGCGCCGTTTTCCTCCGCCGGCTGGAACATCAGGATCGCGCGGCCTCTCGCCGGGCGCTCGCGTCCAAACCCCTTGGCCAGCGCCATCAGGATCGTCATGTGCCCGTCATGGCCGCAGAGATGCCCCTTGCCCTTGATCTCCGAGCGATGGCCGATCTCCGAGATCTCCTCGATCGGCAGCCCGTCGAGCTCGGCCCGCACCATCACCGTCGGCCCCGGCTCTCTGCCCTCATAGATCGCCGCCACGCCGTGCCCGCCAAGGCCGGTGACAACAGCGTCCGGCTTCGTCTCGTCAAGCGCCACGACGATCGTATCCGCCGTCTCCCGCTCCTCGCCCGACACCTCCGGCCGGCGGTGCAGGTCGCGCCGAAAGGCGGTGAGTGCCTCAAGTTCACGGTCGATCAGAAACATTGATGTCCCTTTATCCGGATAGGAGGTCCAGTTTCCGGCTCCGCAGCTCACGCGTCTGGACAACGCATGATCCTGGACTCCAAAAGTCTCCCAACCACGACCTTGGATTTCATTCGAGGAGCTCCATGATCTGCACAACCTACGGCTACATTTCGAAGTCGGCAATGGGCCCGAAGCGGAAGCCCGTAGTTAGCAACAAGTCATTCCGCCAACGGTTCCATATAGCAGAGTTCCATCCTCGCGACCTGCGAGGAACGTAAAAGGTCAACCCGAAGCGGCCTTTAGCGGATTCGCAGTTAGCTGAAACTGAATAGACTGTCGCTACGGCCAAGTTCTCTCGACGAGAGGGTAACTATTGGTAACAGAGTCTGTAGCCGGGTCACTCCGCCAAGCTTGCTTTTCGCAAGCCAGCGATGAACTTCTCGGCATCCGCGGGGTCCCGGAATGGCAGGCGGCCGATATGCTCTACGGGGGAGTATCTCGGATTGATTCCTTTGAGCTCCCGCCAAACCTCGCGGGCCTCATCCAGTTTGCCCAGATGGCCCAACGCTGAGGCGAGGAATGCGCGCGACAGGTCTGTGGTCGGACTGACGGCGATCCGATCCCTGAACAGGGCTGCCGCTTTTTCGTACTCGCCCATCACGAAATGGGCCGTGCCGAGAAAGTGCACGTACTGGTGCCCGAAGGCCGGATCGAGGCGCATCGCCCGTTCCGTATACGGGATCGCCTTCGCCGGCTCTCCCGTATAGACGTGTACGAGGCCCCGGAGATTGAGCGCTGGCGCGTAATTGGGGTTGAACGACAAGGCCCGATCGGCCTCATGAGCCCATCGCTCGTAATTTTTCTGAAAGCAGGCAACTAAAGCAGCGACGTAGTGGCTGAAAGGATCCTGGTCGTCCCTGGCGATCGCCGCGCTGGCGAAGCGCTCGGCCTGGTCGAGAGACGTCTCGGGCGTGTCGCTCCAGCGGTTTTGAAAATCCAGGACATACGCCATGCTCTGACCCGCATAAGGGGCGGCGTAGTTCGGATCGAGTTCGATCGCCCGGCGGAAGCACGCGGTCGCCTGATCGAACATCTCACGATCTTTTTTGACGCCGCGGATCAGCTCACGCCCTCTCAAGAATAGATCATGGGCATCCATGTCCTTTGTGCCGCTATCAATGTTGCGCGATTTTTCCGCTTCGCTGAGCGTGACCTTCAAAGCAGCCACGATCTGCTCCGTGATATCGTCCTGGACCTCGAAGATATCGGTGAGTTCGCGGTCATAGCGCTCTGCCCAGATGTGGCCGCCGCTCGAACCGTCAATTAGCTGGGCGGTGACCCGAACCCGGTTGCCAGCCTTGCGAATGCTGCCTTCGAGAGCGAACTTGACGCCGAGCTCGCGGCAAACCTGAGGGACGCTGAACGCCCGGTTCTTGTAGACGAATGCCGAATTGCGCGCGATGACGAAGAGACCGGAGACCTTGCTGAGGTCAGTGATGATGTCCTCCGTGATGCCGTCACTGAAATACTCCTGATCGGCGTCGCGGCTCATGTTGTTGAAGGGGAGAACTATGATCGACGGTCTCTCCGGCAATGGCTGCTCCGCCTGAACTGCCTTGGGCGTCGGCGTGATGCCGTCCCGCAGCCAGCGCCAGACGCGCACCGGCCGGTCGATGTTTTTGAGCTGCTGCTTTCCCAGGTCTTCGAAGCGCAACTCGAGTCGATCACGCACTTGGTCATACACCGCCTCCGAAACGTAGACGCCGCCTGCTTCAGCCAGCGCCTCCAGGCGGGCGGCGACATTGACGCCGTCGCCGTAGATGTCCTCGCCATCAATGGCCACATCGCCCAAATTGATACCGACGCGGAATTCGATGCGTTGCTCTTCCGACACGGCGGCGTTGCGCTCAGCCATCGCCTGCTGCATCTCGGCAGCGGCGCGCACCGCCTCCACGACGCTGGCGAATTCGACCAGCAATCCGTCCCCCATGAGCTTGACGACGCGACCATGGTGATCCGCGATCCTCGGACCAATCAGGTCAGTCCGCAGCGCCTTGAGCGCCGCGAGTGTGCCGTCCTCATCAGTCCGGATCAGACGCGAGTAGCCAACTACGTCAGCGGCCATAATGGCGGCGAGGCGGCGTTCCACATCGATTTCCTCCCACCTGAGAGAGTAGTGGATCGCTAGCCGAGAATCCACGAAAGTGTTGGGCCGGAACGTTCCGCAGACCCGAAGCGGCGTTCTCGGCGAAGCGCTGCTGACTGGCCAAGGTGAAGGCCAAAGTTCGAGCCTGTGCAGCCGTCTGATATGCAATGGGGCAAAGACTGCTTCGAGCCCGTCCCTGTCGTTGCGAACCGGCGAGGAAGGTCGGCACTGGGTCGGATAAGGACGCTATGCAGAAGCGTCGAATCCGGATTGTCCCACTCCCCGCTTGTCAGGCGATCGGGAAACGCAGGATGAGATGGGTTTTGATGAGTGAGCGCGAATTCAATCGGATTGTGGTTTTGTCGGAGGTTCATTGACGGTCGCCATTGCCCGGCGCGGCTCGATGGAAAGCCTTCCATTCACCTCCATGTGGCAAGCCCTGTTCATCGGACGCTATAGTCGGCTGAGCAACTCCGACTTCTTGGCCTCGAATTCCTGATCCGTGAGAATGCCTTTCGCATGAAGTCCCGCGAGGCGTTCGATCTTGTCGAAGATGTCCTCATCCGAACGAACCGCCTCCGGCGCTGGATGTGCCGCTTGTTGTGGCTCGGCGGGTTCGGACGCGGTCGATGCGAATATCGACGGCGCAGCCGTGGCGGCGGATGTTCTTGTACCCGGCGTGTCCGCCGGTTCCTTGCCGCCCTGCCGCACCACATCCAGTTCCGAAATTTTCACCAGACCATACTGAGACGTAAAGCTCAGCGACTGGTCACCGCTTTGCTGCTGCGAGAACCCGCCAATGTGATGGTCTTTCGTGTCATAGACCATAACCCGGCCGCCGACATCGATCGCCAGCCGGCGGGTTGTCGGGAAAAAGGCATAGCGTAGGTCATTCTGCACCCCGGTCGAGGCAGGATGTCCGAGCTCCTCGGGCCACCAGTTCCCAGCCGACAGCGCGCCAGGCACAAACAGGCTGACGCCGCCGCCTTGACCTTGATATTGGGACTGGCGCGACGTCTGCGGGCCCAGCAAATCCATGCCGTGCACCAAGGCCGCAAGCTCGGAACAAATTCCTGCCACGTTCGCCTTCAGCGCATTGTTGAACATGTCGCCGACCATGATCATGCCGCCCTGCGACCATTGCCCCATCCCACCCAGATCGGGATGGTTGAACTGGGCCTGTGTCCCCTGTCCGGCGATAATCGCCATCAGAAGGTGCTCTACCGCGCCGAAGCTTACCCCGTACCGCTCTGCAATCCCTCCCAGGGTTCGTCGGCCCGCTTCACTGAGATGCTTCATCGCAATCGCTTCCTTACTCCTCTCCGCAGAGGACGCATGTTTGTCCGTTTCGTCTTTAGATGGAGGCTCCAGCGCCGTGGAGTCCGTCCATCAGTCGATCGAGCAGATTGGGACGCCGATAATACCCGCGCCAGCGGCCAAGCGGTAGCATGCATCGGGCGATATTCGAAATGACCGCTTAGGGTCGAAGGACTAACGAACCTCTCGCCCTGGTGGGCATACGAGCCCTCAATTACTGGCGGTCTACCTTGCCCGCCAACACCTCGCTTGAGCATCTCGTTGCCACGGCAAAACTGCACTGGCGCATCGAGCGCGATTATCAGGAGCTCAAGCAGGAACTCGGCCTCGGCCATTACGAGGGCCGAGGCTGGCGAGGCTTCCATCATCATGCCAGCCTCTGCATCGCCGCCTACGGGTTCCTCATCTCCCAAAGGGAGGCGTTTCCCCCTCAGCGCCGACCGAAACCAAAAACCGCCCGCAACCCGCCGTTCCCGAAGGTTATCGACGCCGAGGCTCCCCCGATCCGAAGGCGTACCACACCCAATTGCTGCAATCTCCAACTTCCCCTACATTGACCAAGTGGTAAAAAAGACGCGCAAAACGCGCAATCAATCAGAGGGGAACTTAATGCATAGCGATTCCTTCAATTTTGCCATTTCCAGAAGAACCCTGATCAAAGCTGTCGGCGCATCCGCCGTGGTGACCGCAGCGGGTCTGCCGAACCGTCTGCTCGCTGCGGACCCGATAAAGGTCGCGGCCATCTACACCGTTCCGGTCGAGCAGCAGTGGGTCAGCCGTATCCACAAGGCGGCGAATGCAGCCAAAGATCGTGGCGACATCGAATATGTCTATTCGGAAAACACCGCGAACAACGATTACGAGCGCGTCATGCGTGAGTATTGCGAGGCGGGTCACAAGTTGATCCTGGGCGAGGTCTTCGGCGTCGAGGATGCTGCCCGCGCGGTTGCCAAAGACTATCCGGATGTCGCCTTCCTGATGGGCTCGAGCTTCAAGCCCGATGCCGCCGTTCCGAACTTCTCGGTTTTCGACAACTATATCCAGGACGCATCCTATCTGTCCGGCCTTGTCGCCGGCGCAATGACGAAGTCCAAGAACATCGGCATGGTGGGAGGTTATCCGATCCCGGAGGTCAACCGGCTGATGAACGCATTCATGGCCGGCGTGAAGGAAGTGGCCCCGGATACCAAATTCCAGGTCGCCTTCATCGGCTCATGGTTCGATCCGCCAAAGGCCAAAGAGACCGCATTCGCCCAGATCGATGGGGGTGCGGACTTGCTCTATGCCGAACGTTTCGGTGTGTCCGACGCCGCCAAGGAGAAGAAGGTCTTGGCCATCGGCAATGTTATCGATACCCAGGCGGACTACCCGGACACCGTTGTCGCCTCCGCACTGTGGCATTTCGAACCGACGCTCGACAAGGCGATCAGCGAAGTGAAGGCAGGCGCGTTCAAGGCTGACGACTACGGAATCTATTCCTTCATGAAGAACGGCGGCTGTTCGCTGGCGCCTCTCGGCACCTTCGACAGCAAGGTTCCGGACGCCATCAAGGCCAAGGTCGCGGAGAAGGAAAAAATGATCAAGGACGGTTCGTTCACGGTCGAGATCAACGACGCCGAGCCGAAGTCGACCTAACCATTTCCTCGCGTTCATCGGAGAGATGGTCGGTAGTGCCGGACGAGGGATAACCCCTCGCCGACAGCGACCATTCTCTCCTTGGACGAGAAAGGAAGCCCCCCACAACTCGTCTTCCGGTCGCCGACGTGTCTAGCAAACCCGCTCTTCGTCTTTCCCGCATCAGCAAGCGTTTCGGCCCGCTCAGGGCCAACGACGCCATTTCCTTCGACCTCGAGCAGAGCGAAGTCATCGCACTTCTCGGGGAGAACGGTGCCGGCAAGACGACTCTGATGAACATTCTCTTCGGCCACTATGTCGCCGACGAGGGAACTGTCGAGGCCTTTGGCAAGCCGCTTCCACCGGGAGATCCGCGTGCAGCCATTGACGCCGGCATTGGCATGGTCCACCAGCACTTCACCCTTGCTGACAACATGACCGTGCTGGAAAACATCGCGCTTGGTACGCAGAGCCTTTGGCGCCCGCGCCTTGACCGGACCGCAGCGCGACGGCGCATCGAGCAATTGTCCGCTGATTTCGGCCTCTCCGTCGATCCCGCGGCTACCATCTCCAGCCTTTCGGTCGGCGAGCGCCAGCGCGTCGAGATCCTAAAAGCCCTTTATCGCGAGGCCCGCATCCTGATCCTGGACGAACCGACGGCCGTTTTAACCCCCGTCGAGACTGAGGCATTGTTCCGGACGCTGAAGCTGCTCGTCGCGAAAGGCCTGTCGATCATCTTTATCTCTCATAAATTACACGAAGTGATGGCTGTTAGCGATCGTGTGCTGGTTCTGCGTTCCGGCCAGCTCGTCGGCGAGCGCGAAACAAGGTCGACCGATCGCAAAGAATTGGCGGCACTCATGGTTGGCCGGGAGGTCAAGCCAACGACGGTCAGCCCGCTGAGACTGGGAGGGCCGCTGCTGGCACTCGAACAGGTCTCCGCAACGCCGTACAACGGGGCGGGCCTCGACGAGGTGTCGCTCACACTCACAGCCGGTGAAATCACCGGCCTTGCCGGCGTTGCCGGCAATGGTCAGACTGTCCTCGCTGCCCTCATCGCCGGCATACTGCGTCCAACCAGCGGCAGCATTTCCATTGCGGGACAGGAAGTCGTCGACTGGTCGCCGCGCGCCGCGCTCGCCCATGGTGTGGCCCGCATTCCGGAAGACCGCCATGCTATCGGCAGCATCGGCGACATGAGCGTGACGGAGAATGTCATCGCCGAACGCTACCGAAGCCCTCGGTTCAGCCGCATGGGCTTCCTGAATTGGAAAGCCGCCGGGCGCTTCGCCGAGAAACTCATTGCCGACTACGACGTCAAATGCCCTTCGCCCGAGGCACGCATACGCCTACTCTCAGGCGGCAACATGCAGAAGCTCATTCTCGGCCGGGCCCTTGATGCCGACCCGGCGGTCATCCTAGCAAGTCAGCCAACACGCGGCCTCGATGTCGGCGCCGTCGCCTATGTTCACCACATGCTGCTCTCAGCGCGAGATCGGGGCGCCGCGATATTGCTCATTTCGGAAGACCTCGAGGAAGTCCTGGCATTGTCCGACCGCATCTTCGTTATGTTCAAGGGGCGCCTTTCCACGCCCTCTGCAAGGGGCGAACGCAGCATTCGGGAACTGGGGGAACTGATGGCAGGCCACAACGGGGAGCGCGACGATCATGCGGCTTGAACCGAAACCCTCACCGTCCTTGGCGATCACCTTACTGTTTCCGCTGGCGGCCATAGGCACCACGCTGGTGCTGACGTCGATACTGGTTCTCGCCGCCGGCGCTTCCCCACTGTCCGTCTTCTATCTTGTGGCGAAGGGGGCGGCCGGCTCACAGTTCGCCTTCCTGGAGACCTTGACCCGGGCGACGCCACTGATCTTCACGGGTTTGGCGATCGCTGTCGCCTTTCGGGCAAAGCTCTGGAACATCGGCGCAGAAGCCCAACTCTACATCGGTGGCGTCGTCACCGTGGCGCTGGGAACCGGCGCACTGCCCCTGCCTTCGGTCGTTCTCGTCCCGGTAATCATGGTCGCCGTTATGGCCGCAGGCGCGTTGCTTTTGCTCGGCCCAGCCATGCTGAAGACACGTTTCGGCGTCGACGAGGTGGTCACCACGTTGCTGCTCAACTTCATCGTCCTGCTGTTCGTATCTATGCTACTCGAAGGTATGCTCAAGGATCCGATGGGGCTCGGCTGGCCGCAATCGCAGAAGGTTATTGCCGAAGCGCAACTGCCGCGCCTCATCCAGGGCAAGCGGCTGCACTATGGCTTCGTCATCGCGCTTGCTTCGGCCGTCCTCATCTGGGTCGTCATGAAAAAGACGGTTCTCGGCTACGAGATGCGCGCCGTCGGCCTCAATCCCGAGGGCGCTCGTTTTGTTGGCATTCTGGTCGACCGCACTCTGATGAAGACGGCGTTGCTTTCGGGGGGATTGGCCGCTCTTGCGGGTTTTTCCGAAGTCTCTGGGCTCAAAGGCAACCTGACGCTCGACCTGTCGCCGGGCTACGGCTACACCGGCATCGTCGTCGCTATGCTGGCCATGCTGAATCCGCTCGGCGTCATCGCCGCTGCCATCTTCGTCGCCGGCATCTTCGTCGGCGCCGATGCCATGAGCCGAGCGGCCAAGGTATCGAGTTACATAGCCGACGTCATGGTCGCCACCTCGCTACTGACGATGGTTGTCGCGATCCTTCTGACGCGATTCCGGATCAGGTGGAGGTGACATGGACGCGCTCGAAATCCTCTTCACCGCCTCTTTCTGGGTTGCCGTAATCCGCATAGCATCCCCGCTGATCTTCGCGACCATGGGCGAGTTGATCTGCGAGCGCGCGGGCGTTCTTAACCTCGGCATCGAGGGGATCATGACGGCAGGCGCTTTCGCCGGCTGGTTTACCGTATATTCTGGCGGCGATCTTTGGGCCGGCTTGCTGGTCGCTGCCCTTTTCGGCGCCATGTTCGGCCTGCTGCATGCTACGCTCACGGTACCACTTGGCCTGTCGCAACACGTCGTCGGCATCGGTGTTACGCTGCTTGCCACGAGTCTTACCTATTTCGTCTATCGCCTTGCGCTGCCCGAGGTGACGTCGCCGCCCAAAATCGAGCCGTTCCAGCCCTTGCCGGTCCCGGGCCTGTCCAGCATCCCGGTCGTTGGCGAGGCGCTGTTTACCCAGACGCCACTGACCTATCTCGCATTCATCTCGGTTGCAGCGGTTGCCTGGATCCTCTATCGCACGCCCATCGGTCTAGCCGTTCGTGCTGCCGGCGAAAATCCGTCAGCGGTCGAAGCGCAGGGCATTTCGGTCACTGGCATCCGCATGGGCGCCGTTGTCGTCGGTAGCGCGTTGATGGCGCTCGGCGGCGCCTTTCTCACCACCTCGGCTTTCAACTCGTTCTTCTTCCAGATGATCAATGGACGCGGCTGGATTTGCATCGCACTGGTCGTCTTTGGCTCGTGGCGGCCAGGAAAGGCGCTGATCGGCGCCGTCCTCTTCGCCGCCTTCGATGCCTATCAGGTTCGCCTGCAGCAGATATCGGGTGGCATCGTGCCCTATCAGGTTTTCCTGATGATGCCCTATGCGCTGTCGATCCTGGCGCTGATCCTGGTCGCACGTCGTGCCGCATATCCCAAAGCTTTGATGATCCCGTACCAGAAAGGCGAAAGATGAGTTTTGACCTGATCGTAAAAGGTGGCACGCTGCCCGATGGAAACGTCGCCGACATCGGCATCAAGGGCGATAGGATCGCCGCGATCGAGCCACGCATCGATGCCGAGGCTGGTCGTGTCGTCGATGCCTCGGGCGACCTCGTCAGTCAGCCCTTTGTCGATCCGCATTTCCATATGGATGCAACGTTGTCCTACGGCCTGCCACGTATCAATGCCTCAGGTACGCTGCTCGAAGGCATCGCGCTGTGGGGCGAACTCAAGCCGCTCCTGACCCACGAGGCCGTCAAGCAGCGGGCGCTAGCTTATTGCGACTGGGCGGTATCGATGGGCCTCCTCGCCATCCGCACCCATGTCGATACATGCGACGACCGCCTTCTTGCGGTGGAAGCGCTGCTAGAGGTCAAGAAGGAGATCGCGCCCTATATCGACCTCCAGCTTGTCGCCTTCCCGCAGGACGGGTTCTATCGCTCGCCGAATGCGCGCGAGAACACCATCCGCGCCCTCGACATGGGCGTCGACATCGTTGGTGGTATTCCGCATTTCGAGCGGACCATGTCCGACGGCACGCGTTCCGTTACCGAACTATGCGAGATCGCGGTCAAGCGCGGCCTGATGGTCGACCTGCATTGTGACGAGACGGACGACCCGTTGTCGCGCCATATCGAGCAGCTTGCCTATGAGACCCAGAGGCTCGGCCTGCAAGGCCGGGTGGCCGCTTCGCACCTTACCTCGATGCATTCGATGGACAACTATTACGTCTCGAAGCTGCTGCCGCTGATTGCGGAAGCCGATATCTCAGTGATCCCCAATCCACTCATAAACATCATGCTTCAGGGGCGCCACGACACCTACCCTAAGCGCCGTGGCCTGACGCGAGTGCCCGAGATGCTGAAGGCCGGCATCCGCACCGGCTGGGGTCAGGATTGCGTGCTCGATCCCTGGTATTCCCTCGGTACAGCCGATATGCTCGACGTCGCCTTCATGGGATTGCACGTCGCCCAGATGTCCTCGCCCACAGACATGCGCACCTGCTTCGACATGGTCACCAAGATCAATGCCGAGATCATGGGCCTCGATCATCTCGGTCTAGCCGTGGGCAAATCCGCAAGCCTCGTCGTACTTGATGCAGGCAACCCCATCGAGGCGGTGCGCCTGCGCGCCGAGCGGATTTGTGTCGTCGCGAAGGGCAAGGTCGTGGCCGAACGCGAAAAGCGCGATACGGCCCTGTCCATCAAGGGCCGCCCCGCGACCATCAACCGCCGCCACATCCTGCCACGGCAATCGTGAGTTACGAATAAAATTCGTCAGGCGAGCAGCCAAAGTAGCTACGCCAGGATCTCTTCCGGATTGGCCCAAAGGCCTCCAAGGGATCGATCAACGATGTCGGCGGAGAATTTTGACTTCTCCCAGAGCGGGAAATAAGCTAAGATTCAACCTGCTCGATATGAGTGGCACCGTGTGTTTCCGGACGACGCGATCTTCGCTGTGAGACCGTCCGGCCACATTTCCCCCGCCGGACTCTCAAAGGAGAGTCGCCATGTCGAAGCCATTGAAGAATGTACTGGAACCGTCAAACGAGGCGGATGCACAACATGACGTCGCGGTGGCGGCGGCTGTGGAACTTGCAATGGAGTTTTACGGCTGCGACGCGGTGACCGCCGCGGCCAAGCGCGCGTTCGAGGCCAGGGACCTCAATCGCGAAAGCCATTACCGGTTCTGGCTTCATATTTTCAAATCCCTGAAATCCAATCCAAACCTGATCAACGAAATCTGCCAGCCGGGGTGACGGAGCGGCTGCCTGTGGCAGCGCGCATAAACCCAACGCTCGGATTCATAGAGCTTGAGGCACTCAAGACCGAATCCGATGCAAGCCGTCCGCCAGCTCAGCGAATGCAACACGATTGATATGATTTCCGTATCAATACCGGGAAATCAATATTGGAGATCGCAAGACTGGCGGGCGCAATGTCACCGAACCGACAACACCAACAAAGGGGATCGTCATGAGGTACACTGCGCTGTGCGCGCCCGCGATCGTATCAATGGTTTTGGCTGCGAACGGCCACGCCGAAACTCTCATCGTCAACAGCTATGGCGGGCCGTACGAAACCATCATTCGGGAGCGGATCATTGAGCCTTTCGAGGCCAGGTTCGGGATCAAGGTAATCTACGACGCCGTCGGTTCGGCCTCCCAGGATTACGCCAAGATCAAGGCCACCAACGGCCGCCCTGGCTTCGATGTCGTCGTAATGACCGCTTCTCAATCGCTCGAAGGGTGCAAGGAGGGCCTGCTTGAGGAATTCTCACCAGAGGAGGTCCCCAATCTTGAGCATCTGTCATCGGTGATTGCCGGCGTTGCTGGTCCCTGCGGCGCGGTTCACGAAGTGCAGTATCTCTCGCTTCTTTACCGGACGGACAAGCTGGCAGAGCGTCCAAATTCCTGGAACGCGCTTTTGGATGATGGCCTCAAGGGCAAGATCATCCTGCCGACATTCCAAAACGTGATGGCCGCCTACCTGATGGAGATCTTCTCGGTCGCCCATGGTGGAGATCTGCTCGAGAACATCGATCCCGGCTTTGCCGCCATGGCCAAGCTCGCCGGGCAGTCGATCGGCTTTGAGCAATCATCCTCGGTCATGGAAACGTACCTCAAAGGGGGCGACGTCTGGGCGATGCCTTTCTGGAACGGACGCGCGCAGCTGCTCGTCGATAGCGGTTTGCCGGTCGACTATGTTCTGCCGAAGGAAGGCTCGATCCCCTTGGTCGCAACCCTGAACGTGCCGAAGCACGCGGCGAACCGAGACGCCGCTCTCAAGTTCGTCAACTTCTTTCTCGAGAAATCCAGCCAGGAGGCATGGGTCACCGGCTACAAGGTCGGCAGCGGTAGGATCGACATCGAGGTGCCCGCCGATATCCGTGCCAAGCAGATCACCACCGAGGCGGATCTGAAGGCCCTTCTATTGCCCGATCTCGCTGCGGTCGCGACACGGCTCTCCGCCTGGGGCGAACGATGGGAACGTGATGTCGTCGCGGCGGCCAAGTGAGGTAGATCATGGCCGTCATAATTTGCTCCACTCCGACAAAGCCGCTGCGCGCTGTGGTCCCTGTCAAGGGACTTCTGCCGCTCATAGCCCCATCGCTCGTCCTGGTGCTCTTCTTCGCGATACCGATGGGCATGATGATCGGGATCAGCTTTCAAAGTCAGACGGAGGGCAGCCCGACACTTGCGAGCTATAGCCGCTTCTTCAGCAACGACCTGGTCCTTGCTGGCCTGGCCCGCACCGTCGTGATGTCCGGCCTCGTTGCGCTCTGCGTGACCGTCCTAGCCTATCCCCTCGCCTACTATCTGGCACGCGCCACGTCGCGCTGGCGAACGGTCATCTTCGCGCTTGCCATTGCGCCGGAATTGGCGGGGGTCGTGCTTCGCACCTATGGCTGGCTCATCATTCTCGAAGATCGCGGCTTCATCAATTCCGCGCTGATATGGACCGGATTGATCACGGAACCCTTGCCCTTGTCGAAGAACCTTTTCGGCGTCGTGGTTGGGCTTACTCACGTCATCCTGCCGTTTGGCGTGCTGTCGCTTCTGACGAGCCTCCAGGGTATCAACCCCAATCTGGAAAAATCTGCGCAAATTCTTGGCGCGTCACGTCTTGCTGTTATCCGGCACATCATCCTGCCGCTCTCCGTGCCGGGGATCGTAAGCTCTTTCTTGATTGGCTTCACCATGGCCGCAAGCGCATATGCGACCCCGGCCCTCCTTGGCGGCGCCGGCTTCAAAGTCATGGCCACAATGGTCTACGAGCAGGTGCTGTTCTATCTCGACTGGCCCTTCGCGGCGGTGATGGCGAACGTTCTGCTCATCCTGATGCTGGCCGCCGGCTTCATCGGATCCAGGCTGGAGTCGCGCCTCCACCAAAAACTTCACCTTTAATGTCGGGAGGCTCCAATGAACCGACTGCTCACATATCTGTTCAGGACGGCGCTTGCCGCCATTCTTGCCTTCATCACCCTTCCGCTGGTGGTCGTCGTCGCGGCCTCGTTCAGTCCAACTTCGGCCGTGACGTTCCTGCCAAGCGAATGGACCTTGCAATGGTACGCGGCGCTCTGGGACAGCCGTTGGCTCGATCCGTTTCTACTCAGCGTCGAACTTGCCGTCATCGTGTCGCTCGCAAGCGGACTGCTCGGCGTCCTTGGGGCCTACAGCGTCGCCTACGCAAAATGTCCGGGGCACACCGCCATCATGGCGCTCCTCTTGTCACCCATGTCGGTCCCGCAAATCGTCAAGGGCGTGGCAGTCGTCCTGTTTCTGTCCTCGATTGGACTTTACGATCTGCTCGGAACGCCCGGCCTTGTCATGGCTCACATCATCCTGACGTTGCCCTACGTCGTGCGCATGGCGGCCACCGCGATGTTCGGTTTCGACAAGCGACTTGACCGCGCGGCACGCATACTGGGCGCCAGTGTCACGCAGAGGATCCGATATGTGCTGTTGCCGCTGATTCGCTCCGGCCTCTTCTCGGGGATGACTTTCGCCTTCATCATTTCCTTCAACAACATCCCGCTGTCCGTCTTCCTGGTCAGACCCGGCCAGACGACACTTCCGATTACCGTCATTAACCATCTCGAATACAGCCTGGATCCGGTGCTTGCAGCAGTGAACGTCGCGTCACTCCTCTTCATCCTTGGCGCAATCATCCTTTTCGAAAAGATCGGCGGCTTCTCCGCCCAATTCCACGGGGGTAGCAAATGACCACCATCGATATTGAACTCCTTTCCGTCAGCAAGCAGTTTGGTGCAAACCGCATCGTCGACGATATCAGCCTTGCCATCCCCAAGGGAAAATTCGTCAGCATTCTTGGCCCGTCCGGATGTGGCAAGACAACGACCCTGAACATGATCGCCGGATTTGAAGCGCCCTCGAGCGGACAAATCCGAATTCGCGGTCGCGATCAGGAAGGCGTCCCGCCGGAAGCCCGGAAAATCGGGCTGGTCTTCCAGAACTACGCACTCTTCCCGCATATGACGGTCGCCCAGAATGTCGGCTTTGGCCTAAAGATGCAGGGCCGTCCCCGCGAGGAAATCGCCGACGGTGTCTCACGAGCCTTGAAAAGTGTCCATCTCGAGGGCTTTGAGGATCGGTATCCGAAGGAACTTTCGGGGGGCCAACAGCAACGGGTCGCGGTCGCTCGGGCGATTGCGCCCTCGCCGTCGGTGCTGCTTCTCGATGAGCCGCTCTCTAACCTTGACCTCAAGCTCCGGGAAGCGATGCGCGTCGAGCTGAAAGAGATCCAGGAAGATCTCGGCATGACCTTCATCTATGTCACACATGACCAGGAAGAGGCGATGGCCATGTCCGACCGGATCATCGTCATGCAGGGCGGAGTGGTCGCGCAGGAAGGAGCACCCGCGGACATCTACGGCAGCCCTAGGACCTCCTTCGTGGCGGATTTCATCGGCAAGTCCAATATCCTCCCGGCATCCGCAGAGCCCGGGGCCGATCGGAACCTGAAGGTATCCCTCGGCGCGGGAAAGGCGGTGCTCACAGCCGCGCGGGGAGACGACGTCGCTCCTGACAATGTGCGCTTCTGCTGCATCAGACCGGAGGCCGTCAGGCTCGCAGAGGCGGCAGGGGCTCTCGACGAGCCGGCAAACCGCCTGACAGGTACCGTCCAGAAGGTCGTCAATCTGGGCGCCTATATCGAGGCCTGGATGCTCGTCGATGGCGGGATCACCTTGAAGTCCATGATCCGCTCGACCCGCCTCGAGAAGCTCTCGGCCGGCTGCCGCGTAGACCTCGCCATCGCCCATTCCGCTGTCCAACTGCTGGAGCAATAGTGATATTTATTATCATCCATTATCAATGCGAAAGAATTGATATTGGAATGTCGATTTATCACTCCGCTAAGCTCGATGTGATCCCGAACCCGGGATCTTCCCACACGGAGGCGAAAGATACACATGAAAACAAGAGTTTCGGCAATCCAGAATGACAGCAACGTCTGCGCAGACATCGTCGGGTTCGATTTCTCCGGCTACGACGACGCGGACATTGCGGCGGTTCGATCCTACTGGCTGCAATATGGCGTCATCCGCTTTCGGGCGACCGATATCACAGACCAGCAGCAGGTCGACTTCTCCCGCCACTTCGGTGATTTCGTCATCCATCCCAAGCAATTGCAGGAAGGCGGACACCCGATCCATCGCGAAATCCTGGTGATCAGCAATGTGATGAAGGACGGCAAGCCGAGTGGCGCGCTCGGCAACAGCGAAGCGACGTGGCACACCGACACATGGTTCTACGAGCGCCCACCTGCCGGCGCCATCCTCAGGGCGATCGAAGTTCCCCCTTCCGGCGGCGACACGTATTTTCTGTCGACCTACCAGGCTTTCGAGACGCTCCCCGAGGAGCTGCGCAGGGCTATTGAGGGGCGGCAGATCTTCTTCCAGAGCGTCTACGACAAGACGGGCAAGTTGCGCCTCGGGAAAGGCGAACCGACGAGCGCGGATTTTCGCGAGTGGAGCGGCGTCGTTCATCCGCTGGTCAGAACTCATAGCGAGACGGGCCGCAAAGCGCTTTATCTTGGTGGGACGTCGGAAGGGGCGTGGATCGTCGGCATGCCGCTCGATGAAAGCAACGACCTGATCTCAAGGCTTTGGGAGCACACCACCAACACACCTGAAGTCTTCGTCCAGAAATGGAGCGTGGGCGACATCGTGATGTGGGACAACCGTTGCACGATGCACCGGCGCGATTCATTCGACCCGAATACCATCCGGATTATGCATCGGACGACGACATCCGGCGAGCGCCCGGTCTGATTTGTGAACCATAGGGCAGATCGGAGTCTCGTCGATGACCCAGCCATACAAGATTAAGAAACAACCTGAAGCGATACCAGACACACTGCGAACTCTGCTGGAGGGGGTCGAAACCGCAACCATCGGCCACTTCGAATATCTTGGATTTGTTGGGGCAGGAATTGCGCCGGTCTTTCCGGCCAAGGCCATTGGAACGGCAGTCACGGTCGCCGCGCCCGGCCGCGATGGAGCCGTCATCTACACGGCAATCGATCTGCTCCGCCCGGGAGATGTTCTCGTCATCTCCCGGGTCGACCGGGACGACGTTGCCTGCGTCGGCGGCGGTGTCGTTGCTGCTGCCCGAGCGCGTGGCGCCGTCGCCATTATCGTCGATGGTCCTTGCACCGACATCGAGGAGATCCGCACCAGCCGCTTCCCGATCTGGTGTCGCGGAGTCTCGTCCAAGACGACCAGCCGCCGGCACCAGATCGGTGGCGCGATCAATGTCCCGATCGCCTGCGGAGGGGCGGCCGTGCTGCCCGGGCATGCGGTCCTGGCAGATACGGAGGGTGTCTTCGTTGCCGATCCCTCCGATATGCGCCGCATCGCCGACGTCGCCCTCGAGCGCCAACAGCGTTCCCTCAAGCTCCGGCCCTACCTTGAGGCCGGCCATTCCATCTTCGAATTGGATCGGATCGTATAATGAAGATTTCCCTCGTCCAGATGAACTCCCAGCCCGACCGCGACAGCAATTTGCGCGCGGCCGAGAGCCTGATGCTGCAGGCAATCGCACGCGATACACCCGATCTCATCGTTCTTCCGGAACATTTCGACTGGTCCGGCGGGGCGGCGGCGGAGAAACTGGCGGCGGCCGATCATATGCCGGGCGGCGACGCCTATCGCATGTTGCAGGCGGTCGCCGCCCGGCAAAAGGTCTGGATCCACGGCGGTAGCTTGCTCGAAAGGGTCGATGGAAGTTCGAAGATCTATAACACAACGATCGTCTTCGACCCAGGGGGTAACGAGGTCGGCCGCTACCGCAAAGTTCACCTGTTCGACATCGAGGCGCCAGATGGCAAGATCTATCGAGAATCCGCCACCGTTGCGCCTGGAGAGAGCCTGTTCGTCTATGAAGCTGGCGGTTTCAGGATCGGCTGTGCCATCTGCTACGACCTTCGCTTCCCCCGACTCTTTGATGCGCTCGCAGACGCCGGCGTCGATGTGGTCATTCTACCCGCGGCCTTCACGTTACAGACGGGAAAGGACCACTGGGAAGTGCTCTGCCGTGCGCGCGCGATCGAGCAACAGGTCTATTTCGTCGCCTGTGGTCAGTGGGGAGGCTACACTGCAGCGGACGGAGATCGCCGTTTCACCTACGGCAACTCTCTCGTCTGCGACCCCTGGGGACAGGTCATAGCCCGCGCCGTCGATCAGGTCGGCGTGGTTTCCGCACACCTCGATCTCGACCGCGTGGCGGCAGTTCGCAAGCTCATTCCCGCCGCGTCGCACAAGGTTTCGTTTGTCGATCAGGCACGCGTCTACCGAGGTAGCAGCTGCGCTGAGCGCTGCAACTCCTCCTGCAGCTCGCCTGTGCAGACCTTCGGGGCACCAATTTCTTCTAGTAGCACGTAGACAACGCCCCCCTGAAAATGGACCTCCAATCTCCATCGTCGGGTAATCGGACACCAGATATGACCGCTTTTATCACGCAAACGCTCGGCAGCTATATCGCCGAGGAGGCACTCGCCCGTGCTCCTCGCGACGTCATCGACAAGGCCAAGCTCTGCCTCCTGGACTCGCTTGGCTGCCTGTTCGGAGGACATCAGCTGCCGATAGCTGGCATGCTGGAGGTACTGCGGGCGGACGGCGAGGTGGTCGCCCCCTCCTCCGGCACACCTGTCAGCGGCTGTGCCGCACCGGCGGCTGCCGCCTTCGTCAAGGCAACTTTGATCAATGCGCTCGACTTCGACGACATCTACGAGAAGGGCCACCCTGGAGCCACGGTGATTGCAGCAGCCTTATCGGTCGCTGAGCATACGAAGTGTTCGGGCACAGAATTACTCGAGGCCGTGATCACCGGCTATGAGGTGAGTTGCCGCGTTGGCATCTCGCTGGCTCACATCCAGCCCAGAAAGGCGATTCACGGCCATGGGACTTGGCAGATATTCGGTGCAGCAGCCGCGGCCGCGAAACTCATGCGTCTCGACGCCGGGCGAGCGGCGCATGCAATCGCGATCGCCGCTGCGAATGCGCCAGTCGCGTCCGTCATGAAGACCGTCTACGGAGACACGCCATCGATGGCGAAGAACAACTTCGGCATGGCTGCGCAAATGGGCGTCTTGGCCGCGCGCCTTGCCGCTGCCGACTACGAGGGGCCTTTGGATGTCTTCGAGGGGGAGACAGGTTTCTGGCGGATGGCGGGCGCCGACGAGTGCCGTTTCGATCGATTGACCAGCGGCTTGGGTGGCGCGTACGAAATTTTCCGGGTTGGCTTCAAGCCCTTCAGTTGCTGTCGGCTCATCCAAAGCAGTGTCCAAGCCAGCCGCGACGTCGTCCGGATGGCCAGCATTGATCCCGCCGAATGCTTGCATGCCAAGCTGGTCGTGACCGCACCTCCGATCGTATGCGAACCGCCATTTAGCGAAGCGCGTCCGCGGCACATGTGGGCAGCGCAGTTCAGCGCACCGCACGCTGTCGCTATGGCCGTGTTCGGCGTTGAGCCGGGTCCCGACTGGTTCGTGGATGACTGGCTCAATGACGAGATCACCGGGCGGTTCCAAGACAGTATCGAACTGAGGCCACATACTATCCACGCCTCACCTCAAAGCGTTCACGCCGCAAGCGCTTACTTGCAGTTACGCGACGGGCAGAGCTTCGAAAGGCACGTAGACGTTGCGGAGGGAGAGGCAAGTAACCCCATGCAGAAATCAGCTCTCGAGGCCAAGTTCCTACGGCTTGCAAGCCCTGTCGTGGGAGACAGCGGTGCTTGCCAAACCATTGATAACGTGTACTCGCTGGATAAAGCGGGATCGCTCCGGCCGCTCCTCCGCTTATTGGTCAGCGGATACCGGCAAATTCCGGCATGCTAAGCCTGCAACCGCAAATCAACACTGTGGGGACGGAGTTCCCTACCGCCCTTCCCGCTGGCCTGCATGGCGACCTCAGCGAAGACGTGCGGGCAGCCAAATTCTCCAGTCATTCGCTGCGCGCCGGCTTGTCCCCCTCGGCCGAAGTCGGCGAGCACCACGTGCAAAAGCAGCTTGGCCATGCGCGTGCGGAAATGAACCGCAGGTATCACCGCCGACGCGACCGATTTAGGGTCAATCTGACAAAGGCCTCGGGGCTGCAGGAATCTTACCCCGCCAGCATGCGCGCGAGCATATTTCTGATGTGGTCCTGCGCGCCATAGAAAATTGCCGCGACAACGGTTGCGCGGCTATGCTCCACCGGAGGAAACCAAATAGCCGCCTTGTCTCGCCGAAGAAACTGGATCCCGGGATGAATATCGGGGCGCAGAGTTCCGATGTAGAGCGTATGGACGAGATGATTGATTCGAAACGCAATTTGCGGATCCGTTCAGCAGTACGCTCCACCGCCTCGTCAGGCCCATCCCCGAGTTCGACATAGGCATTGAACAGATGATCGAAGTCCAACTTGAAATCGCGTTCGGCATCCTCAGAATATTCAAGAGTCCACACGAACAACCCGTCGCTTCCGCTCAATCATTGCCGCGACGCGGCTATCCATTTCCGTCGTAGAAATCATTGGTCCGTTCAATCGCCGCTGGACCAATTCGCGAAGCGCTACCGTTTCGACGGCCTCAGTTTCGGTCCTTTGGCGAGGCAGTTCCAGGCCCTGTTGAAGAACGGAACTCATGCTGGAATACAGGCCGCTCTCCACCAGCGCACGGGCAAACGAATTCTGCTGCTCGGTCGGCGAGATCGCCGTTTTCACGCTCATGGGCTTAACTCCCTTGTCTAAGGGGTACTCAGTAGCACATTTGTCAATCTAATGAGATGCCCGTCAGGGCGGCAGTGCCAAGGACGTCGGCCCGGATCTTTTTCAATGATCAGCAGGTGGCGCACTTAGTCGAGCGATCGGCGATTGCCGCTGTCGCGGGTGGCGACCCCGCTGAGCTTGAGCACAGGCTTAAATTCCCCGGTCACTCGCTTATGCACGGGTCTAGCGTCTTCGGCGCAGATCGACGAGCGATATGTGCAAAGCAATTGGGGCACGCTCCGGACGAAGTGATTTGCAAATACTGCCGCAGCCGCTCCCATGCCTATCCCGCCAAGTGTCGCGGCTGCGTGCGCCCCTCCCCACTGGTCGCGGCGCGAAATCGCCAGGTCACAATCTACGGTTCGGCTCTTAGCGCCAGAAGTCGTTCATCAAAAGACGACAAAAATGTATCCGAACCTTTCCTTTAATCCCTCCGCTCCACATGGGAAATTGCTCCCCGTCGTATGACGTCGACAACTCCACGGAGTATGGTGATGGAGAGCACACCCAGATACATTTCACTTGCGGAAATGAAGCGCCTCGGCGTCCGTCTCGAGGCATCCGCGCTCCACGATGCCGCCAGGGCAGCTTGGTCCGACATCCGCTTGGGCCAGGCCCATGGCCTGAAATCTGTTTTGTCCTTTCCCGAAGCCGCCTTGTGGAACCAACCCCAGTTTGAAGCTTACCGGGATACGTTGCAAGGCGAGCGATTGGGCTGGAAGCTCTCTGCGCTCTCGAGCGTCGGGACCAGATACGCCGCCGTCAAGGTGGTCGGTGCCAATGCGATAAACCGTCGACTGGGACAGCCGCGTTCGACGTCGACGATCCTGCTGCTCGACAACTTCACGCTGCGCCCGCTTTGCGTGATGGACGGAACCGATATCTCTGCCGCAAGAACGGCAACCTATGCCTCAATGGCGCTTGAACTTTTCTTTCCCAAAACAGAAGAACTCACCGTTTTCCTTTTTGGAGCAGGCCCCATTGCCGAGCAGATCATCAGAGTGCTCGGTCATTTCGGACACGGCATCATCTCGAAAATATTCGTGCGCAGCCGCTCAGGCACTTCCGCGCACCAACTCGTTAAAAGACACAGACATTCACCTGGAATTCGGCTCGAAGCTGTCGCGGACAATCAGAGGCTGCGTGATTGCCGGTTCGTCATCACCGCTTCGAATGCCAGCGCACCGGTGTTTGAGAGCACAGAAATCTGCCCAAATGCCGTTGTCCTGCATCTCGGTGGAGACGAGACGCCGTCCGGCCATATCCAAAACGTTCTTCGGCGCGGATTGGCGCTCTGTGACGACGTTTCCATGGTGTCGCGGCGAAACTCCCAAAGCCTGGCGCTTTACTTCTCACGCATGGGATCGACATTGGAGCAGCTTGGCCCAGTGCTCGGTGTCTTGAACTTAAAAGATTTCTGCGACGCCGGCGGCGGATCGGAATTCCCGATCCTCATTACGTGCGTTGGCCTGCCTATGCTGGACCTTTACGTCGCCGCTCATGTCTACGAAACCTGGTTCTCGCCAGATGGGGGCATGGCGTCATCCGTCCAGTCATCTAGCAAGAACTGATGCCCGGCGTCCCAAGTTTTACGGAGGGGCGGATGTATGTCACCGAAATCCTCGCAGAGTATCTGGCGAACTATCCTTCCGATGCTCTGCCGCCCGACCTGAGGGTAAGTGCCACCTGCTGTATTGTGGATGCAGTCACCGCCTACGTCGTCGGCTGCGATGTACCGAGTGCGCGCGCAGCCCGCGCGGTCGCCCGGCACGACTTTGGAACCGGCCGGGCTTCGGTCTGGTTTACTGGTGAATGTCTCGGGGTCACTGCTGCGGCAGTCTGTAACGCTGCGTCAGCCTCCGCACTCGATTTCGACGACGGCCATCGCGCCGCGCGCGGTCATCCCGGTGCGGCTGTGATACCCGTAGCACTCTCCGTGGCATCTGCGCTTGGTTCATCCACCGATGAACTCCTGGCCGCAATCGCTCTCGGATACGAGATCGGAATTCGCATTGCCGTGGCGCAGAACCCGCAAGCGATCAAAAGCCGACAATCGGGACGTTGGACCGGCTATGCTGCTGCGGCCACGGCCGGCCGCCTCTACAGAACCGATCCCCCGGCACTCGCACACGCGCTCGCTGTGGCCGGAGTGCTCGCACCAAACCAGGAGGCAAACGGCAGCTCCGGCTATGCCAACCTCACCGGGAACGACGTCAAGGAGGGTATTCCCTGGAGTGTCGTGACGGGCCTGACCGCTTTGCGCCTCGCGGAGCGGGGATTTACCGGGCCGCAGGATTTGCTCGATCATGCGTCGCACTTCGACCGGCCAAGCATCATCGCGGACTTGGGTGATCCAGCTGAGATCTCGCGGGTCTATTTCAAACCCTATTCCTGCTGCCGCTACATCCATCCCGCTCTTGATGCCTTTGCGGCGCTTTCGGAAGTCGCGGACATCAGGACCGAACAAATCGCATCAATTGAAGTTCAGACCTTTCAATGGGCTCTCCGACTTTCAAACACCTTATCTCCCGGTACATTGACGGAGATCCAGTACAGTCTGCCTTATTGCATGGCGATTGCTGTTGTCGATGGACCTGCGGCGCTGGCGCCGGTCGGTAGTGCGCAGTTGGGCAGGCCGGACCTCCTCGAATTCGCCCGCAAGGTTCGTCTCTCGATCAATCCTGAGATCGACGCCCGTTTTCCAACTGAGACCCTTGCGCAGGTGTGCCTGCAAATGACCGACGGCAGATTGATCGCCTCCGAGGTGACTTCGCCCCGCGGCGACAAGGCGCGCCCCTTAGCCTGGGACGATCTCATCGATAAGTTCTCGGTAGCGACGCGGGGCAAGTTTTCTCCCAAGGCACAAAATACCGTTCTGCAGGCTTTTGAGGCACTGAAAAAAGGTGATGCGGTTCCCCTCCTCCAGCGCCTGAGGATGCGACTGATCGACTGAAACCTCGACTTTGTTGGCTGTGGCAGTCGTATTCGTCGACGATATCTCATAATTGCGGCCGCGACTGAACATTGGCGGGGTCGGCGCGAGAGCCAAGCTCCGGCTGAAGCCGTCACATAAGCCGGCCATTCCTGACGACTATACAGCCTGCGATCACAACATGCCTGACGCGGCTCAGATTAACGTGGTCGACAACGATCAGGTCTGCACGCTTGCCTTTTTCAATCAGCCCTCGGTCACCGGCCATTTGCGCGAAGACGCGCGCGACATTCCCGGTCGCAAGGGCAACGGCCTCCGACGCAGACAATTGCTTCTTCCTGACCATTCGGTGGATGGCTTCAAGAATTCCATCCCAATGCCCGCCGGCAAAATCGGTCGAAATGGTGTCGACACAGCCCGCATCGATCAGTGCGTCAAGGTTGGAGGGATCGTTGCGCCAGCGCGTCCCGATACAGTCCAATGTCGAAACATCGATGATAGCCCCTTTTCTTCTCAGATTCTGGGCAATCGAGACTGCCTCGTCCGGGAGAAAGCTCGGGTGATTGCTATGACCGGCGACGAGACGTGCCTTCGGGTATTTCTCGACCGCGGCCATCAGACGCTTTGCAGATGGTGCCGCGTTGTGGAAGATCGCGGGATATCCGACCCGCTCGGCTTCGCGGGCGATTTCATCGAATCCGGCCAGCGAGAGGGCAACCGAAGGCATCACCGATCGCGTAATGATGTCGCGAACGTGATCCGCTTCGGTGACCCCGGAAAGACCGCAATGCTCCAGCTCGTCGGTCAGTTTCGAATTCGATAGGCCGTCTACCGGATCAAGATAGCGGCCAAGGACGGCGTTCTTCAAATGCCTCGCGGCAGCGGGTGTCACCTCGACCCCGAACTCCTGCAGGAACGCTTGCGGGATGAACCTGTATTCTTGCGCGCCACCACCCAGTGTCTGCCCGCCACCTGCCTCGCCAAGCGCGACTGCGCCGGAGGCCAACAGGTCATCTATCGTCGCGCTCAGGTGCCGTGTTGAAAGTCCCTTGCCGTCGACCACAAGCGCCGCCTCGATGTTTTTCGGAGTGTGAGCCGTGGAAATGCGGATATCCATGGCATGAGGTTCTGCCTCGTCGACATCTATTTCGTCCGTCATGGCCAGGCCGCAGACGTTGAGAAGGGTCGTTGTTCCCTGAAGGAGATGGCGGTTTCGGAAATAGGCAACATCTTCGCCTTCAAATGGCTTCGAGCCACTCGGCATGGAAGGCCCCCGAATACATCCATGCGCATGGGCATTGATGAGACCTGGCATAACGATGCCGCCAGCTGCATCGATGGTTTCTCGCGCCGCGATTTCAGCGCCCGCGGCAGCCTCAGCGACTTCGATACCGGCGATCCTTCCCTTCCGGACATACACGGCAGCCCGCTTGTGAAACGTCTTGCCGTCGCCGGTGATGAGACCTCCATTTCGGATTACCAGATCCATGACAGCTATTCCTTTTCGACAACCGGAATGCTGTCCTAGCCGCCGGTCGCTTCGCTCGGCCGATGCTGCTTATGCTGCGATTGCTCCTGACTGGAACCATCGAGCATGTAGCCGGACGATCGAACCGTTCGGATGAGATCAGCGCCATCGGCCGCGCTAAGCGCCTTGCGCAGTCGACCGATATGGACATTGACCGTCTTGGCGTCGACGAAACGACGCTCGGGCCAACCAGCTTCGATGAGTTGTGCGCGACTGCACGCCTGCTCGCGGTTCTCCATCAGGAACTGAAGCAAACGGAATTCGATCGGTCCCAAGTGGACGTTGAGGCCGAAACACTTGACGCTGTGCCTGTTGGTATTCAGTTCAATTCCTGCATAGGCGAGGATATGGCCGTCGCCCGCCGTTGGACCCGACGCGTGCGGAAGGAGGATACGGTCGCGAAGGAAGCTGAGCAGCTTGGTGGGAGCGATCGGTCTTACGAAATTCTCGTCAATACCGGCCTTCAGCAGATCGATAAACCGACTTTCCGCACCAGGTCCAATCAATCCGACCGTCGTGATCCCGAATGTCCGCGGCTCCTGCTTTAGCTTTACACAGGCTGCGGGAGCCCAATCTTCTCCCGATCGACAATCAAGGAGGATGGCTCCGACATCGTACTCGCCTGCAAAATGGACGATCTCCTCGACCCCGGAACAAAGAATGACCTGGTACCCCTCGGATTCCAGGATATGGACGAGTAGCAGATAGTAATCCGCATCGGTCGAACCGATCAGGATCTGCGGTCGCGCGGAATTCAAAGACCTCTCCTCTTTAGCGCAGCGTCAGTTGTGATCTGATCCCTCGTGAGGACCTCCATCGTTCTCTGCGGGCGGTGTAGCCGATTGCGTTCAATCGGCTGAAGACGCGGTTCCACGCCGTGCCGCCTCAAGCAGCGGAGTTGTAGTGCAGGCGTGTCCCTGGCGACAGGCAGCAGCGCGAATCCGATTAAGGCTCGCGGCGTCGGCAGGAAGAACTCCAGCTACGGCCATCGTGCTGCCAATGGGACACGGCCGGCCAAGGCGTTGCATCGGCCAGCCGGCGCGTTTCAAAATGCGTTCGAAACGCAGGTCCGTTGCCGTGACGATCTCATAATAGCCGTTCGCCATCGACCACTCGATTATGCCGACGAACATCTTAAGCGTCGTCCTGTGGAGAACTCCCCGCGTCCTGCCCTCGTCGAGCGCCGTGTCGACGCAAAAGCGCGAGCTTTCGACCATGCCTCCATGAGCGTCGAGCCGTCGCGATGAGAGGAGCTGCGGAAATGTATTGGCGAGCATCGTCGGTCCGGTAGCCGGGAGAAGCCTCGCGCAGCCCGCCACTGCACCTGTTGTAGAAACAGCCAGGATATAGGTCGGATTGTATTGATCGTAAGCATCGGCCTCACGATCGTCCCTTATGTCTACATCCCAGTCCAGCCTGTCGCCAAAGACTCGCGCACGCAGCCGATGCATCGAGTCGATCAAGTCAGCAAATTCTCCGCGCGCTGCGGCCGGCACAGCTAGTATCTCCATCTCCATTCTCCGAAGAAATCCTGCTTCAGACCACTGGACACGAGTTTCGGCGCTCAGGCGACTAATAGAATTAGTAGTCGAGCGTTCGACCAAAGCGTGCATGAATATCGCACGCATGAGTTGTTCGATGCCGAGCGAACTCGCAAACACCGGAATAGATGCTGTGCCACGAATGCGCAGCGGCGCAGCCGGCAAGGGGAAAAGAGAAGCACCAATGGCGCGGATTGGCAGCAAGGAGTTTCGATGTACAAGCATACCGCCGAGGCGTTCGTGCCGGTTCAACACGCAGTGAAGGTCACCCAAAAGGTCTGCGCCCGTTATGGCGACTATTGCCGCTCGATCGCCGCCACGGGCGTCGATCGATTGCTCGACTTCGGTGATGCACGCGCGATCCTGAGGCCGACAGATGAGGGCCTGCATTTCCGGATCGACGCGCAGGACGCCATAACCTTTTACGGGATCTGGACGTTTTTGCACGGAAGCCTGTCCACGGTGACAACATTTTCAGATGTAGGGGGCCCGGTCAGTCTTTCGGCGCGATGCGAGGATCCTTCGCAAGCGGGCAGAACCGGGAGGTCGAGAGGTAGTCCACCTGCGGGACCCGAAGAACCGCGGTCTTAAAAAGCGTCTCGTCACAGATGGCCGGTCCTGACCAGAGCTCGGAACAGCACTGCTTCAATGATGTGCGGGTTGCGCATTACATCGTCGCAGTAGATCCACCAGTGGAACAGGACTACCTTGCCTAAACACCTTGAAAGGTGCTATTAATAGCACCTAAATCAGCATCAAGGAACGGTCATATGGTACACGTGGTTTTGGCCGAGGTAACGGCCAGCGTATCGGAACTTAAGAAGAACCCCATGGGCACCGTAGCGGCTGGCGAAGGCGCGCCAGTCGCGATCCTCAACAGAAATGAACCGGCATTCTATTGCGTCCCCGCCCGAGCTTACGAGGCGATGCTGGAGCGGCTTGAGGACATTGAATTGAACGCGCTCGCCGACGTGCGAGCAAATGATCCGGTTATCAAGGTAAAGCTGGATGACCTATGAGCTGGGCTTCGTAGACGCCGCCTTGAAAGAGTGGCGCAAGCTCGACAGCAATACGCGCGAACAATTCAAGAAAAAGCTTGCTGAGCGTTGCGAAAACCCGAGAGTACAATCAGCAAAGCTCTCAGGAAGCAACGATCGCTACAAGATCAAACTGAGAAGCGTCGGTTATCGGCTGGTATATGAAGTTAGAGAGGCCGAAATCCTCGTGGTGGTCATAGCCATTGGTAAGCGAGATCGCGGTGAGATCTACAGGATTGCTGATCGGCGCCAGGCTCCAAAATAAACTCCATGACTTTATGCGCCAGGCGGATAAAAGGCTAAAGCTGGTAACGATTTCGCAGCGGAAATAATCGTGCTGCGGTCGCAGCGCTGTGGCAGCAAGAACACAGAAATATTCCCTTTTGTCGCAGAGCCCGTGGGCTGCCGTGACGCTTTCAATTATCACCGTCTCACGCGCCGAACTGCTGCGACTCTTTGAGCGATGTTGATGCCGCGCCAAGCAGCAAGGATCGACGGCCGATACACTTTAGTGGATGAAGCTCTTTGAATTGCCTCTACCGCTCGACACCACGCACCCAATTGATCGCCTGTCGTTGGCGCTCGGAAACGATCTTCTGACCGCTATCTGCCCGCACGATCTGCTGAAGAACCTTCAGCTTCTCCTGCATTGCCTCGAAAGCATGCCGTTGCGCTGTCGACACAAAGTTGAAAATGTCCTCGTTCCCACGCAGGACCGCATTGCGGCCGAAGCGCTCGTCGAGCGCCCTGCTGACGGCGATGAATTCTTGGGCGATGCGCTGATCGAGCACACCCGCGGCGGCTTCGAGCTTGCCCTCCTTCTTCTTCATCTCCGCCACCAACTGCCGCAGCGCATCCTCAGCCGTCTGCGATAGACCGGGAATGGCGACCGCCATACGCTGGCGCTCTCCGACGATCGCCTGGGTTTCGGCCTCAAACGCGGTGGCATACGACGCTCCGAGGGAACGGACACAACCTGCTGCTTCTGGCACAGCCTGAAGCGCGGCCTTCCGCTCCCGGCCGACAGCAAGTAACTTGTCCATGATGCGGTCGGAGCCGCGCAGCGCGCCGTAGGCGGCCGGATCGTTGCTGACGGCAGCAGCAATCCGCTCACCGGCGACGCCCTTCGCGACAAGCTCCTCGATCTTGGCGACCGCGCCAGCCGGATCGCGCCAGACGCGCGTTGCCGCATCCACGAGGGCGGCGCGACGATGAATGTAATGGGGAACGGCAAGCGCCCTTTCCCGCGCTTCATCGGCGATCGGTGTCTTGAACTCTGTGACGGCGGCAAGCATGGGCAACACGGACACTGCCTCCTTTCCGAACTCGATGCATGCGCCGGCAACGACTTTCGAGCGATCCTGCTTTTCTGCGAGATGCTGCTCGTCGCTGAAACGCCTGATCGTTTCGAACAGGCGCACTAGCTTTTCACGGTGGTCAGTGGCGAGATTTTCCGGCATGCGCTCGGCAACATTTCGCTCGGCGATAGGATCGGCCTTTGCGGTGAAGGCACTCCAGCCGAAGCGCGCGGTCAGCGCCTCGTTGACGGCCTTGATTTCCTGGACCAGCAAGCGGTCCTCTACGGCATAAGAGAAGGCCGTCTTGTAGGCGTCGGTCCCGCCGCGCTCCCGGACCGCCTCGACTTCGACGAGACGCGCCGTCGCCTGTTTCGAAAGCGCGGGAATGGACAATGACATATAAGCGCGCCGCTGCTGCTCGCGAATGGCGAAGCGCTCCGCCTGCCTGCGGAACTCGGTTGCATGCGCGCGCGCCAACGGCAGCAGTTCCGATAAGGTGGCCATGGCAGCATTGCGCTCTTCGCGGGCGGCACGGCCATCGACCATCAGGTCGGATCCCCGCAGTCGGCCAAGGCGGTCTGGTGCAAGGCCAAGATCCTCGGCAAGCTTACGGGGCTCGATGGCCGCGTCCGACGCCAGTGCATTCAGCGCGGACAGCGCGCCATCGGGGTCGCGATAGATATTCTCGAGCACTGGCCGTAGGATCGCCTCCCGCTCCTTCCACGGTTGCGAGGAGAGTTGCGCGAGACGCGCATCCTCTTCAACGCTGCGGGGGAATTCGGTGGCGGGTGGGATCAAATAGCTTCCACCCAACGGGTTGCCGGCAGCGAAGGATACTCTGCGTTCCTCGCTGTACGAGACGCTCCGTTCCCGTTCGATCGCGAAATCCAGCGCAATGCTCGCCCGCTCCCAGAGCTTCGCCAGCTGCGACTGCATCTTCGCAAGCCACGCCGACCGTCGCGCCGCCCCCTCCTCCAATTCCGCAATGACCCGGGCCAGCGTGTCGACGCCGCGCCGCCGGGCAAAATCACGGGCATGCTCCCGATAGCCTTCCTCGCTTTCGAAATCGAGCGTCGTCGTCTTGGCGCCAGATCGCCCAAGGCGCTCAACAAGCTGTTTGAACACATGCGGCCGATGGCTTTCCCGCTCGATCCTAGCCTTGCGCGCATCGGCAGGTTCGACTTGGGTTCCAATCCAGACGTTACGCTCGACTTGACGTACCTCGAGGCACTTCTTGCCGGTCTTTTCATTGGTGACGGGTACCTTTACCGTGACCGTTTCGACGCCATCCTTGCGGAGCGTCACAGTATCGCCTGTCGAGATTCCACCCTCCTCAAGTGCTTTCGGCAGGCTCACGCCCCAAAGTCGATGAACGGTCCCGTCGTCCGTCCTCACATCGGCGTAGGGGCTTTCCTTGGCATCATCATCATGCGGCCGGAACTTGGCCAACCCGGTGTCCACCAATTCACCAGTGACGCCGGCTGCATGGTCGACACGGGGCCTGCGCCCCCATTGCGGCTTCGGTTCAAAATTCTCGCGCGCAGCGTAGAGATCCGCGCGGTCACGATGCCTGGTCATCGCCACATAGGTCAGATGCCGGTCCATCATTCCGGTGGCGAGCACGAAGGTTCGGTCGACGGTCGAGCCTTGAGATTTGTGGATGGTCGCGGCATAGCCGTGATCGACATTGCTGTAGCTGTCCTCACTGATCACGACATCGCGGCCATTGTCGAGATGCACCGTCAGCAGCGCGTCTGCGCGTTTGTCGCCGGATGAAACGACCGTGCCAAGCATGCCGTTCTTCACATATTGGGGACCAAGGCGCTTCGCCCGCCGTTCAAGGAAGCGGGCGTTTTCGAGGAAGATGATCCGGTCGCCCGCGGCAAACTCGCGAAGCCCACGTGCCGTCCGGAATTGGCGCGCACCTGTCAGCGCGCCCTCGTCGATCATGACCTTGCGCAGGGCCTCGTTCAGCTTCCGAACGTCATCGTTGGTGTGGGCAAGCACAAGCAGTTCGTCGCCGCGAAGACGTCCCGGATACTCGCCCACGGCAGATTTCTGAAGTAGGTCACGGCGGGCATCGGCCCAATCGGCAACGATGCGGTCAATGATCTGGGCCCGGGTTTCGGTCTCGACAATGCGGCCCCTCTGCGCATAGGCGTCGAGGCCCTCTTCGACCTTGCCGCGCGCGAAGAGACGGGATGCAGCGCGTGCCCAGGCGTCCCGCTGCCGCCGCACGCCCGCAAGTTCCGCAAAGCCGATCCGTTCGGTAATTGCCCGGAACGCCGCACCCGCCTGGATCGGCTGCAGCTGCATCGCGTCGCCGACCAGTACGGCTTTTGCACCTGCGTCCTCCACGGCTTTGAGGACACGCGCCATCTGCTGCGAGGAGATCATGCCGGCCTCGTCGATCACCAGCACATCGCCGCGACCCAACTGTTCACGCCCCCCGGCCCAGGCAAGCTCCCAGGAGGCCAGCGTTCGCGACCGGATCCCGGAACAGTCCTCCAACTCTTCCGCGGCCTTGCCGGCAAGGGCCGCGCCGATCACCCGTCGGCCATCGCTTTCCCATGCGACGCGAGCCGCCGAAAGCAGCGTCGACTTACCGGCGCCGGCAAGCCCGACGACCGACGCGATAGCATTATCGCGCGTGACATGACGTACCGCATTGACCTGTTCCGCATCGAGCCTGAAGGACTTTTCCGGATCGGCCGTTTCGACGCTTCGGACGGCAACAGCCACCTTGGCACCGGAAACACCGAAGCCCTTTCGCATCGACATAACCTCGGCCGACTGCGCCATGTCATATTCTGTGCGCAGGATCCGCCGCGTGGTGAATACCGCCGGCTCTGTCACCTTGCCCGTTTGGGTGTCGACCTGCTGCGCCTTCAGCAGCACCAGATCATCCGAGGCCATGAGCCGCGCGCGGATATTGGCGAAGTGCACTGGATCATCGACATAGCGGTGCAGCGCCTTGGCGATATCGCGCTCGTCAAAGGTGGAACGTTCGTTGCCGAGCTGCTTGAGGAGAAGCTCCGGATCGGCAAGCAGCCGGTCGGCCATCTCCTGCCGCCGCGCCAGGTCGGCCGGCGCGAAATACATCTCGGCACCCTTGCGCACGAGCGCCGCCTTCTCCGGACCAAGGTGTTTCTGCGCGATCCCATCGAGGCCTTGCTCGGCATAGGAGCGGCCGTCGAGGCGGATCTCATGGCCGGCCAGCGCCAGGTGGCGGTTGACCGTTTCCGCCCACGCGACCTTCCACGCCTTCATGGTTTCCTTGTCGCCGGCCCAGAGCTTGTAGACAATCTTGCCGTTCGGCCTGTTCGGTGTGACGACACGCAACGGTTCCCCATCATCGCCGAGAACTGGCACCTTCTTCGGCCCAAACCCCTCCTCCGTAAGAGGCCTGAGCGTCGTCATCAAGTGGATATGCGGATTGCCGTCCTTGTCGTGATAGACCCAGTCAGCGACCATGCCCTTCGACGTGAAATTGTCCCGGACGAATTCGCGAACCAGGGCGATATTCTCCGCCCGCGTCAGCTCTTCCGGCAGCGCGATGATCAACTCGCGGGCAAGCTGTGCGTCCACCCGCGCCTCGAAGGCGTCGAGGGCATTCCAGAGCGCCTCGCTTGCCTTGGCAACGGGTTGTCCGTCGATCGCCATCTTCAGCCAGGCGGGGATCTGGTCTGGCAGGGCCAGCTCCTCATGCACCAGTTCACGCGATCCGCCGCGATAGCTGAAGGATGTCCCAGCCTGTTCGTCCATCATCCGGGCGCGATGGCGGTAGGCAGCCGCTGAGACGATGCTGCGTCCCGCGCCCCTGCTGATCACCTGTGCTCTGACGAACATGATCGCCACTGATATCTCCAAGGCCTCTCAAGCACGTCGCGCCAGCGACGTATATTGCGCCCTCAAACCGATCGGACCGAAGGGCCGATGCCGCTTCTCCAGAACACGGCCATTTGCCGGAATTCCGGCTGCGACGTTCTCGGGATAATGCAAATTGGCCTATTTTACTATCATAAAACAGATAGTATAATCAGTGCCGCTGAGATTTGCTCCAACAAGGGAAGGACGCTGCAATGGCAGCAAAATCATCGATCACCGACATCGACGCCCAGATCGAGAAGTTGCGCGAGCGCAGACGCTCGATGATCGCAAAGTCCGCCGAGCGCTTTGCCCGCGCCGCCACGAAATCCGGGCTGGCGGAAATGGAAATCACCGATAAGGAGCTCGACGCCGTCTTCGAAGAAATCGCCGCGCGATTTCGCAACGAGGAAAAGAAGGGGGTGGCTCACGCACCTGCTTCGCCGCGTCGACAGCCAAATGGCGGGTCTGGAACGCCGGCGGAGGTTTCTCATGACGGCTGATCGCAAGCGCGAGGCACGCGAGAAGTTTTTGCTCGGCGGCATCGTCGTTCGCGCCGGTCTCTCAAAAGCCGATCGGGCGTTTCTGCTCGGCGGTCTCCTCGAACTGGCTAGAGTTGCTCCGGGCTCATCAGAACATCGGCGCTTGCGCGACATGGGCGAAGAGGCATTCAAGGCGCCTTCGCCGGCTGCAACTGAGACGCGAACCCGGGAGACGGCGGAATGGCATTGAAGGCAAAACCACATCCGAGCCTGTTGCTCATTCTGGTACCGATCGCCGTCACCACCTTTGCCGCCTATGTCGTTGGCTGGCGCTGGCCGGCGTTCGCCGGCGGCCTGTCCGGGAAAGCGGAATATTGGTTCCTGCGCGCGTCGCCTGTGCCGGCGCTGCTGTTCGGACCACTGGCAGGACTATTGAGCGTCTGGGCGCTGCCATTGCACCGGCGAAGGCCAGTCGCGATGGCGAGCCTCGCCTGTTTTCTGACGGTCGCCGGGTTCTACACGCTGCGTGAATACCGCCGGCTGTCGCCCTCAGTGGAAAGCGGTGCGCTATCATGGGACCGGGCACTGTCCTATCTCGACATGGTCGCCGTCATCAGCGCGGTCGTTGGCTTCATGGCCGTGGCGGCGGCCGCGCGCATTTCCACCGTGGTCCCCGAACCAGTGAAGCGCGCCAAACGCGGGACCTTCGGGGATGCGGACTGGCTGCCGATGGCGGCGGCAGGAAAGCTGTTTCCGCCGGATGGCGAAATCGTCGTCGGCGAGCGTTACCGGGTCGACAAGGACGTCGTCCATGAGCTGCCCTTCGATCCGAACGATCCGGCTACATGGGGGCAAGGCGGCAAGGCGCCGTTGTTGACCTACAGCCAAGATTTCGACTCCACCCACATGCTATTCTTCGCCGGCTCGGGTGGATACAAGACCACAAGCAACGTGGTGCCCACGGCGTTGCGTTATACCGGGCCGCTGATCTGCCTCGATCCTTCCACCGAGGTCGCGCCGATGGTGGTCGAGCACCGCACCCGTGTCCTCGGCCGCGAGGTGATGGTGCTCGATCCGACGAACCCGATCATGGGCTTCAACGTGCTCGACGGCATCCAGACATCCAAGCAGAAGGAAGAGGACATTGTGGGCATCGCCCATATGCTTCTATCCGAGAGCGTGCGGTTCGAAAGCTCGACGGGATCCTACTTCCAGAACCAGGCGCACAATCTCCTGACCGGCCTGCTGGCGCATGTCATGCTCTCTTCCCAATACGAGGGACAGCGAACCTTGCGCAGCCTCCGACAGATCGTATCCGAGCCGGAGCCCTCTGTTCTGGCGATGCTGCGTGACATTCAGGAGCATTCCGCGTCCGCCTTCATCCGCGAGACGCTCGGCGTCTTCACCAACATGACCGAGCAGACTTTTTCGGGCGTCTATTCGACCGCGTCGAAAGACACACAATGGCTCTCGCTCGACAGCTACGCCGCGCTCGTCTGCGGCAATGCGTTCAAATCGAATGACATCGTCTCGGGCAAGAAGGACGTCTTCCTCAACATCCCGGCATCGATCCTGCGCTCCTATCCAGGCATCGGCCGCGTCATCATCGGCTCGCTGATCAATGCCATGATGCACGCCGATGGCGCGTTCAAGCGCCGCGCGTTGTTCATGTTGGATGAGGTCGATCTCCTCGGCTACATGCGCGTACTGGAGGAAGCACGCGACCGCGGCCGCAAGTATGGTATCAGCATGATGCTAATGTACCAGTCAGTGGGCCAGTTGGAGCGGCATTTCGGGAAGGATGGCGCGACGTCGTGGATCGACGGCTGCGCCTTCGCCTCCTATGCCGCCATCAAGGCGCTCGACACGGCGCGCAACGTCTCGGCGCAGTGCGGCGAAATGACGGTCGAGGTGAAGGCAAGCTCCCGCAGCATTGGCTGGGACACGAAGAACAGCGCATCGCGCAAATCGGAGAGCGTCAACTTCCAGCGCCGGCCACTGATCATGCCGCACGAAATCACCCAGTCGATGAGAAAGGACGAACAGATCATCATCGTTCAGGGGCATAGCCCGATCCGCTGCGGGCGCGCGGTCTACTTCCGGCGGAAGGAGATGGATGCAAAGACCAAGGCGAACCGCTTCGTCAAACCGATGCAGTGACGACCGAAGCTTTACGGCAATGAGGCTTTCGCAAGCGTAAGGTCAGCGCAATCGGCTGACCTCCATGGCTGACTTGCTGCGACTGATGAATTCGCGCAGCAGCGGAAGGAAGAAGGCCTTGCTGAAGCGGCCGGTTGGCGGCTCGGGCTCAAGATAGAATGAATTTCCGATAATGTCGGTATGATAATGTCGGTATTAAGTTCATCGAAGATGATCCAAAGCCTGCGATCGGCATCGAGGCCGGCGCGGCGTTTTTCGATCGCCGGCACTTCCACGGCAAACCGCGACGCCTCCCGCTGCTTGGGGTGATGGGAAAGAAGAGAACCAAATCGCCCTGCGGCCGCGGCATTCTCACGCTGACGGCGACCGGCCGCTCCTGGCGTCCTTCTGTCTCTCCACGCCCAGCTTCTCGCGCCCATAGGTAAGGCTAGCGTATGACGCTTGCGGTCTGGATCAGTTCGTAGTTCATGACCGACTTGCCTCATCCTCGTCGGCATAGGCTTCGACGGCGTTTTCGAACTCGGCAAACAACTCATCGGGCGTCGTTTCGAAGGTCCCGACAGTGCGCCGGTCCGACTGCTTCATCAGCCGCAGATAATCTTCGATATTGAGGAGGACCAAACGGGGTTTATTCCGCTGGGTGATGGTCACTGGATGACGCAGGGCCTCGGCGATGATGTCGCCAGACTTAAGCGATAGGTCGCTGGTTGAATAGGAACCTCTTGATTTAGGCACGTGGCCCTCCTTACTGCTGTATTTGTTGCTAAATACAACATTTCCAACAATGCAGAATTTGTGGGGTGAGACTTTGTCGTTATCCTGCCGGCTCACGCTGGAAACGGCCCCATTCCCTCCGGGTCCGCGGGCCCCTTCTCTCTGGCGTCCTTTCTTACGCCAGCAAATCCGGCGTCAAGGACGGCGCGGCCTCTCCCAATTTACAGCAAGCGACAAAATCGCCCCCCGCCGCTGGCGAGTTGCGTGCCGCTGTCCTTGACCCCTCTTTGCAACAGAGTGATCGATCTCCGTCATCAACGAAAGGAAATCGCATCATGACAACCGATCGGAAACGCATCTACACCAAGCTTGCCGTTTCCGGCTCGTCGCCCTCGCAAACCAGTTCGGCTGCGAGAGCGATTTTCGCGGGAGCTTCACGATCGCCTGGTTGAAGGGCTCGATGCGGCATTCGATCGGGTCCCCGCCATCATGGGAACGAAGTGTGCTCTTTGGAGAGGATGAATTCACCGAACATCGCCTCGAGGAATTGAATCTCTGACAGCCCTGCGGCGGGTCGAACTGGCCGCACCATCGTGCGAGCGGGGACGTGACCGGGGCGGAGACTGTTTGCGGGCTCTCTGAGCGAAGCGAACAGCACTCGCTCGGCTCGCCCGAACAACGATCTCCAGCCTCGCCGATCGATCACGAAAGTGAGTCGGAGGGGGCGAACCGGTTCATAACTGTCGTTGCACGCGAAAGCCGGAACGGGCGTTTCTTCCGCCATGCTCAGTCAACCCCGTCAGTTCTACATCGAACGCACAAACGCGATGAAAAACATGGCGCGCTTCTACGCGCTCGCGATCGAGCCGACGCTGCTCGGCACGGCCTTGTGCCTGACGCGACACGATGGGGACGCATCGGGACGGTTGGGCAGGCCATGGTGCATCACTTAGATAGGGAAGAGGATGCAGTGCGCATGTTCCTCCAACTTCTACGGCTGAAACGGGCGCGCGGCTATAGACCGAACACACGTGTTCGACGTGAACACATGGCCCGCGGGTTGCTCGCAGCGACCGTGCCCTGATCCTTGCCGGTGATCATTGGTACGAAGCGGAGCTTCGGGTCGGCGCGCCGGTCGATCCGGCGTGTCGGCCCAGGCGAGAAGGCAAACGCCGCCCTCAGAAGGGCGGCGCGGCGTCAATGGTGCCCTCCTGTTCGGCGATCGCTGCCGCCAGTTCGGCCTCAGCGATTTCCAGTTCCGCTTCGATCTGGCGGCGTTCGGCCGGATCGGCATTCTTGAGTTCCCGGCGCAGCTGTTCGATGTGGATTTCAAGGGTAATCGTCATCGTCGCCATCTCCTTGGATAGTGTGAAAGATGACGCCCGGGGGTCGTGAGGATCGGGCCGGGTCAAGGATCGCGTCAGCGACCGGCGGAGCCGGCGAGCGGAGGAACCGATTTTCTGATGGTGCCCCTTCGGGGCAGCGGCTGAAAATTGGAGGGGCCGCGATGTCCTTGAGGCGGCGCGATCCTCACGGCAGACTTGCGTATCTGAGCAGACATGTTTTCGTCTCGTGTGGCACGACAGGAGGAGCAAAAGCGGGCTCGACGCCCGCTTTTGCTCCTGATGCTGCGCGAAGCGATCAGACCGCGAAACGGCGAAGGCGGCCCCGATCGCTCGGGGCCGCTCGCTTGACTCGTCAGTTCGGATTGTTCCAGAGGATCACCTTCTTGCTCGGATCGCCGCCAGGTGCCTGTGCGAGGTTGCCGAATATCACGCCGATCTCGGGGGCCTCCAGCTTCACTGAGAGGTATTCCTCGCCGGTCTGGCGGGCAATGCGGTTCCAGGCTGCGCCAATCTCGAAGCCGGTCTTGCGGTGGATGACGCGGTAGTCGGGGGCTTCTTCGCTCGACTTGCTTGCGTTCGGGACGATGGCGATCGGGGCATTGACCCGGATGGTCGCGAAGACGCCTTCGAGGATGCCGTCGTTCTTCTGCGTCAGGGTTGCGATCGTGGTGGCCATGGTTCTGTCTCCTTCGGTTGCTCGGGACCATTCCCGATGGCGCACGAAGAGACGGCCGACCTGCTGCGGTCAGCTCGGCTGAAAATTTTGCAAAATTCTATTTTCCGCCAGGACAAAAGAACCGAAATCGAATTTTGCAAAAATTTCGGGCGAGTCTTACCCCGTTTAGGGGTTGGCCGCGAAGGCAGGCGGTCGTCTATACGAGCGACATAAAACGGGAATGGTTCGGGGCAACTGAAGGACGCGACAAACCATCATAGCCGCCCGGCCCAGCGCTGCGGGGGTATCGGTCACGCATCCCTTGGACGTTTTGCCTCCAAACCAGTCAATTGCGTACACTCGCCCGCTCCCAACTACAGCAGGCGGGTGAGCACGTCCCCTGTCCGATATCATCCCTTTGATGATCCGAGAGGTCAGCCGCGGCGACGGTATGCCGCCTCCAGACACTGCGGCAATACCGGGTGAAGCTGTTCGCGTGGGCATCAGATGAGTGATCTTTTCCCCACTCGTCCGCCCGCGCCCGGCCATCTGAGCCGTCGATGTTCGCCAGGCACATCGCCACTGGCAAGCGCGCATCCGAGCATCGGAGCCGGCTTGGTCAGCGGAACCAAGCCGGTCGGAGATCACGAGACAACAGGATCCGCGCAAGTCACGAACGGAATGCCATAGAGTGCGACATTCTGATCCTGGGAAACGAAATGCGCTCCCTCCGCCATAGCCTGCGCCATGAGAAGATGATCGAAGGGATCACGGTGATGAAGCGGAAGAGCCCTAAGAGCGATAAGATGCGCATCTGTGATATCCAGCCGATCGAAGCCCTGACTCGGCAAGATCGCAAGAATCTCTTCTATATCGGCATCAAGTTTGCCGATCCGCAGCTTCACGGTGATTTCCCAAGGGAGACCGCACTGACGAGGACGTCGTTCTCAGGATCGCCGATAAGGCCTCGCGCATGATCCCCGAGCTTCTCGTCGTCGTTCAGCCACCACAACAAGGCATGCGTATCGAGCAGCAGCCTCACGTCCCATCTTCCATGGACTTTAGAATATCCGCCGGCAGGCTGTCGAAGTCATCGGCAACTTTGATCTTTCCGCGCAATGCACCTGGCTTCCGTATGACGACGTCTGACGACGGCGGGCCGATTTCCGCAACGACCTTATGATGGGACGTCAGGACGAACCTCTGCCCGTCTTCGACCTGCTTGAGGAAGGACGTCAGGTTGCCGCGAAATTCCCGCACGCCGACGCGGCGGGGCGTTGATGTCTGCTGCGGGGATTGAGGCATGGCGAGGCTCCGTTTTCAGCGGGAAATGTGTACACAATTTTTAAGAAATGCAAGCGTCTCGCGCCGTGTGGAGAGACGGCGACTCCGGCCGGCATGACGAGGGCATCTCTTGTCGTGAGGCGGAAGGGCGCGGCCTCACTCGCCTGCACGTCGAGACGATCGCGGTTACCACCAACAGCACCGCGATATCTCGATGCACTGGCCGGTGCGGAGATCGACCAAGGCGATCTTGCCACGTCCCGTCTCGGCACAATCGCTGTCGCCTTGACAGACGCTCGCATGCTCCGATCCGTCGGCCCTACGCAATTGTGGGGCCGGCGTTCGCTTACTCCGTCCGATTGACGCGTCGTCCCGATTTGCGCGACGCCTCGCCAAAGGCTGCGGCAATCCTCATCATGAAGACCTTGCTGAACCGTCCAAGCGCTGGTTCGTCCGGCTCGATGTACCAGGATCGTTCGGCGACATCGTAATTGTATTCGTCGACAACGATCCAGCAGCGCTTGAAGTCGCTGAGGCCCGCCCGCCGGCACTCGATATCGGAAACTTCCAAGGCGATCCGATCGGGCTGCGGCGGTTGGGTCGTGATCGCGAGAAGCGCCAGATGGATGAGTCCGTCATTCGCGCCACGACAGCGACCACGACGCAGGTCGGCCGGGTCTTCCGGCCTTCGGTTTCGCCGCGCTCGTGCTGCCACGCCCAGAGATAGGGATAGACAATCACCTGACCGGGCAGGAACTCACGACTCATCATCATACCCCTCGCCGCGCGCGAGCCGCTCGATCTCCGCGGCGAAGAGTTCCTTATGTTCCTCCGGCATATCCGAAGCGCGATGGGCGCTGCGCGGATCGCCGCCGGTGCGCATCCGCTCGTAATACTCATAGCTCATCAGCACGAAGCGAGGTTTCCGGTGCTTGGTGAGAACGACGGGTTCGCGGCTCGCGGCGTCGGTGACATCGCCCACCTGCTTGTTGAGATCGCCTGTCGTGAACTGACGCATGGTCATACTCCTTTGTCGTTCTCCATAATATCCATCTTTTCCAGATTTGCAAGAAAATGGCACTTAGCGCCATCTCCTGCAGCCTGCGAGACAGGGGGTGCTAGTGACATAGTGCCCGGTCCGGCGAAGTCGCCGGCTGCACCGTTCGAACCTTGAAACTGCTTGCGACACATGACCTATGTTGAACGACAGATGACGCAGGAGAAAGACCTTGGCCATCGCTACCGCAGTCACCTCGACAGACATCCGCCTGCTCCGATCCGTCCGTCCTAAGCAATTGGGCTGGCATCACTTGACGTCGGTGGGTTCGCGCTGGCAGGAGCTCAAGGCTCGGCGTCATAACCCCTCGCCGTTCGCCAGCCGGTCGATCGCAGCGGCGAAACGTTCCTTGTGTTCTTCTGGCATCTCGGAGACACGATGGCCGCGTCGAGGATCTCCACCGGCTCGCATTCGCTCGTAATGCTCGTAGGAGGTCTGGTCGCTATAAGCTGGCTCGCTCGTGCCAGCGCCACCCGAGAATCTAGTGCGTCGCGTCCGCCAGCCAAAGGCGGAGGTCCTGAATGGAGCGCATGAGGATCGATGGATTGTCCCGGGAACCGATGAAGCCCCAACCCTGCCAATAGCGTTCGGCTTCAGCATCGATCGCCCGGACGACAGCGGCACGGCCGCCGACGATCTCGGCTCCAGCGATACAGCGGCGCAGCGCATCCTTGACCAGTCCGCTGCCGATACCTTGTCCGGCGTAATGCTGATCGACCGCAAGCTGTCCAATGAGGAGGCAAGGAATGGGGTCCGGAGGACGCCCGGTGCGGATCGCACGCGGCGCGCTGTTTGGCTGGATCACGCTTGGTGCGATCCCGTAATAGCCGATAACGGCGCCGTCGTCGTGAACGACGAGAACACGGGTGAAGCCGCGCGCCTGATTGGTCCGCGCAAAGCCGGTCAGCCACGCATTGAGGGCCGGCTTGCCGCAGTCAAATGCCTCGAGCCGGTGCGTGTCATCGAGGAGTTCGATCCCTGAAAGCGCCACCTAGCGTTCCCAAGGCGCTGACCGGCGCAGCCGCTCAGCCGCCTTCGGCGGAGGAGCGGCCGGCGGGGCGGAGATCGCCTGCATGAAGGCATCATAGGCGTCGGGCGAGAGGCGGATGACAGTTTCGTTGACAATCGCCGCCTGCGCCTCGTGCAACGCGGCGCGGCGCATAAACTCAGTGCGTGAAAGGCCGAGTAATTCCGCGCCACGATCGATGATCATCAGGTCATCGTCGCGGAATCGCATTGAGACGGGTGTTTCCTTCCGGGGAGTTGTCGTAGCCATGGCTCGCTCCTGTGCTGCGAGTGTATATACAATTTCGTAACGCGGATTGCAATACCTCTATTCAGGCACCGTGCCAGCCGCTCGCGGCCGGCCGCGCTTCGCGCGGCGGGTTTCCAGCGCGCGCGACGAACCCGACGGTCGGGTTCGTCGTCCCCAGTGATAGAGGAAAGACGGCGCAAGAACAGAGGGAAAACGGCGCTTACGCGCCATCTCCTGCAGCCTGCCAGACCGGGATGCCGAGTCGGCGAGCCTTATCGGCTAGATTGCCGGTGATGCCAGAGCCGGGAAAGATGACGACGCCTGATGGAATGACCGAGAGCATGTCGTCGTTACGCCGAAAAGGTGCCGCCTTGGCGTGCTTCGTCCAGTTCGGTTTGAAGGCGATCTGCGTCACCTTGCGCGCCTCGGCCCAAGAGGCGGCGATGCGCTCTGCACCCTTCGGGGAGCCGCCATGCAGCAGCACCATATCAGGATGTTTTGCCAGGGCCTGATCGAGTTTCGCCCAGATCCGTTCGTGATCGTTGTAGTCGATGCCGCCACCGAAGGCGATCTTCGTGCCGGCCGGGATCAGCACCTCGGTCTCGGCGCGACGGCGGGCGGAAATAAAGTCGCGGCTGTCGATCATCGCCGCGGTCATGTTGGCATGGCTGACCTTGGAGCCTGTCCGCGGCCGCCACGCGGATCCGGTCTGGGCTTCGAAGAGATCGGCTGCATAGTCGCGCATGAACTCGAAGGCGTTGCGGCGCTCGAGGAGCGTGACACCCTCGGCGATCAGACGCTCAAGCTCGACGCTTTTCACCTCCGAGCCGTCCTGCTCGCTCTGCCCGGCGCGCTGCGCATCCTCGTTGCGTTGAAGCTCGCGCTGTATGCGCTCGCCGGCGCGGTGGAAGAGGTTGACCGTCGACCAGAGCAGGTCTTCGAGATCGGGCTCCAGCCGCGTGTCGCCAAGCATCTCGAACATGGCGTCGAAGACCGCGGTCAGCGCCGACTGGACAACCGGCTCTTCGGGCAGCGGCCTCGGGTCCGGCTCGTCCTGGAAGGGGCGATGGCCGTAGATCTGCATCTCGTAGATGAAACGGTCGGTCGGGGAAGACGCATGGTGGGGTTCGAAGGCGTCGTCGAGGGGGAGGGTAAGGTTCATGATGGTCTCCGTCGGTTGCGGCCGCGCCTCTCGCGGCCTGACGGCGATCCCTCTCCATGCGGTGGCGGGGCGGAACCGCGGCGCTTGAGCGCCGCGGCCCAGCGAAGCGCCGGGCGGCGGAAGAAGGGTTTCTTGACTCGCGAGGAATGACGGGCCGCTTTGCGGCCCGGCAGGGGAAGAAACCCGACTGACCCGCTGAAGGCCCGACCGCCGCATGGTAAGGGTCGCCTCTCGGCAGGCCCGTGGGCGCGCGCCACACGATCGGCGACCGGTTTGGACCGGTCTTCCCTGCCACGCGGCGCCACACCCGCTCCCGCCTTCCCGTCCAGCCGCATCACGAGGGCAGAAAGGCCAGAGCGTCTTCCGGTGCGAGCTGGGCTCTCACATGCCAAATGAGCCGCTCGGGCCCGAGCCGGCGCAGGTCCTCGTTGAAGTCGCCGAGTTCCGGGGCGAGCACAAGCGGCAGGACCCCGAGCGCCTGCGCACGGCGGCTCAGTCCCTCGATAGCGTGTCGACCTGCGGCATCGGCGTCGGCACCGATGTAAAGGCGCAGGCATCCATCGGGCAAGCGGAAGGCGGCGAGGTGATTTGCGGTCAGCGCCGAGACCATCGGCATGCCCGGCATCACATGCGAGAGGGACAGAATGCTCTCGAGCCCCTCGCCGGCGACCATCACCGGAACGGGGCCATGGACCGGGAAACGGAAGCGCACTGCGTTGCCGAGCAGATTGCCAAGAGCGCGGCGGGGATCCTCGACCTTCGCCTTGCCGACGCCGTCCGGATCGAGCCCAGAGGACCCGAGATAAGTGCGATGGACGCCGGTGATCGCGCCGGAGGGATTGGTCACGGCGGCGATCAGGGCCGGATAGCTCGACGTGCTGCCGGTGACGAGGTCCCGGTAGTAGCAGGACGGATGGAACCGCAGGGCCGGATGCACGGAGGCCCGCGGGATGGCGCGCTGACGCAGATACCGGTCGGCAAGCGTGCCGGCGAGCGGCTGCGTCATGCGGAACAGGCGCTTTGCCCGTTCGCCTGCCGGTCTATCGACCGGCGGCTCGGTGTGGGCGTCGCCCCTGCGGGACGACGCCGGATCGGGGAGGCTTAGGAAACGGCGCGCCTCCTCTGCGACATCACGGAAGTCCACCAAGCCGCAGGTTTCTCGAACGAGGTCGAGCAGATCGCCATATTGACAGGTTGCTGCATCTGTCCACCGCCCAGCGCGCGGGCCGGAGAGATGGACATAGAGCGACTTGCCCTTGCTGTTGGCGACATCGCCGACGATCCAGTAGTTGCCGGCCCGATGGCCGGCGGAGAGGTAGTAACGGCAGACGGCCTCGGCGTCGCGCGCGAGACGATCGGCCAATTGAGAAGCGGACAGCATGGCGATCACCCCCGTGCAGTGTCATGGACGATGGGATGCCGTTCGACGAGGCGAGAGAGGATCCGCGCTCTTTCCTCGGATGCTGAAATGAAGAACCTGAGCTTCGACCGGTCGGCACAGAGACGATCGTGAAGTGGGGAACTCCTTGCCGTCCGGCGCCACATGATCGTTCGGGCCTTCAACTCCGATGACGATCCCAGGGGCCCGGACGGGACGAGGCTCTCTCACTCGCTCGCTTTGGTCGGCCCTCCCCCAATGCGGCCCTCCTCTCACCTCCCGGGGCGGCGCGTCCGACCGTAATGGCTCGCGGTATCGCGCGGCCGAACGGCTCTTGCGTCGCCACCGAAAGCAGGATAACCGACCTCTGTAATGTTATTACATATCCATCACCAAACATGACCCGAAACCGGATAACCGAAAAGGCTCCAAAGAATGCAGAAGATGATCAAAAGACTCGGCTACGCACTCAGTGTTTCGTCAGCACTTCTTTTCGCGGGACAGGCTCTTTCCGAGGGGACGTCGGGCGCCCAAACATCATCGGGGCATGATCACGCCCATAGCCATTCCCATGGTGCCAAAGGGTTTGTGTACGAAGGGTATTTCGAGGACGATCAGGTAAAGCCGCGCGCGCTTTCGGATTGGGACGGCGATTGGCAGTCCGTCTATCCCTATCTGGTCGATGGGACGCTGGACCCGGTCATGGCGGACAAAGCAAAACACGGCGGCAAGAGCGCCGACGAATATCGCGCCTATTACGACGCTGGATATATGACCGACGTCGATCGGATCGTCATCGAGGGCAGCAACGTCACGCTCTTCCGCGGAAAAGAGTCTATCAGCGGAAACTATGAAACGGACGGCCATGAAATCCTCACCTACAAGAAGGGCAATCGCGGTGTCCGCTACGTCTTCAAGAAGACCGGTGGTGATGGTACCGCGCCGCAGTTCATCCAGTTCAGTGACCACATCATCGCGCCGGAGAAAGCGGGCCATTACCACCTCTATTGGGGCAATGACCGTGCCGCCCTGCTGAAGGAAGTCACCAACTGGCCGACCTACTATCCGTCACGTCTGAACGGCAAACAGATCGTCGACGAAATGCTAGCGCATTGAGCTAACGTCGGCTGACGGGCCGGAGTGCCCAGATGCCTGAGTTTTCCGGCGCGGGCGAGGAACCGATCCCGATCAGCCTCGCCACGCCGAACGCGAAACACGGATGTCGTCATCGACGACGCCGTTCACCCCGGCCCATTGGGTTTTAGCCGAGCTGCGTTCCTCCGGCGCGCGCCGACGGCGGTCTCCGCGACCAACCCCGAAGGGCACAAATCTGCAACGCTATAGGTTTTTTACTATCTGTTTTTTGATAGTAAAATGGACGCTACCCGTGTACCTTCAGCTGAAAGCAAGGGGAGAACCAAAGTGCGAAACTTCACGATCGGCGATCAGACGCTGGACGAATCCTCGCAGGAGTTTCGGGCGCTGCTTCCGCATGCCTATGAGCAGAGGCTTCGGCCGATGTGCATGTGCAAGGAGCCCCCGGTTGCGATGTATATCGCGCGCCTGGAGGATCAGTATCTTATCAAGCGCATGCCGCTTTCGGGGCGCGACCACGATCCTGCGTGCGCCTCCTATGAGCCGCCCTACGAACTTTCCGGTCTCGGTCCCCTGATCGGCAATGCGATCCAGATCGATGCCAGCGGCAAGGCCGACCTGAAGCTGGATTTTTCCCTGACAAAACGCGGGCCACGATCGGCGCCAGGCGCACCGGCTGAAGCAGCGGAGCCAAGCGTCCGCAGCGAGCCCAAGAAGCTGTCGCTCAGGGCGATGCTGCATTATCTCTGGGAGGCGGGCGAACTGACGGACTGGCGCTCGACATGGGCGGGCCGGCGCGGCTGGGGCCGGGTGCGCACCAGCCTCATCAATGCCGCCTCGCAGATGACCGCAAGGGGCGGTCCGTTGAGCGACATGCTCTTCGTTCCTGAGGTTTTTCACGCCGAGGACAAGGACGGGATTGCTGCCCGGCGCGCCGCCGCGCTCAAGGGTGTGCAAGCGACAGGTTCGGGACCGCGCAAGCTGATGATGATCGTCGCCGAGGTGAAGGAGTTTTCCGCAGCCCGCGAGGGACACAAGATTGTCGTACGGCATCTGCCCTTCCCGCTGATGATCGAGGATGGCGCCTGGCGGCGTCTCGCAGCCCGCTATGAGACCGAACTGGAGTTGTGGCGATCGAACGAGGCGTTCCATCTGATGGTCATTGCCACCTTCGGCATTTCGACCGCCGGCATCGCGTCGGTCGAAGAGGTCTCCCTGATGGTGGTCAACGAGCATTGGCTGCCATTCGAGGATATCCACGAGTTACGGCTTTTGGAAAAACTCAGCCACCTCAAGCGAAAGAGCGTCAAGGGCCTGCGTTTCGATCTACCCCGCGATGCGCCGATCGTGTCGGTGACATTGCCGGAACAGAAACCCGCGCCCGTTGCGATGTTCATCGTGCCGGCAAGCGCCGGGGATGAATACGAGCAGGCACTCACCGATATGATCGACGCGAGGCCGGAGATCGCACCTTGGGTCTGGAGGGTGGCCGAGGGCGAGATGCCGCGACTTCCTTGATACGGGAACACGGAGTTGCGGGGCGTTGACAGGGCGAGACGAATAAGAACACCTGCGCCATTATCTGCCTTTTTCAATCGGACCATCATGAAGCCTGAAAAGAAACCGTTCGTCGTCGAGATCAAAAATCGGCGTCGCCTGTCCCGAAAAGAACATTCGATTTGGGGAAAAATCGACCTGAAAGCTGCTGGCGATCAGGTCGGCGCCGAGGAGAGATCCGGCGAGCATGATGCGCCGATGCAAAATTCCGATGTTGCGGCCGAGCAAAACGCCGAGATCAACGTCTGATCGCGTCATAGACCAGCTTCGGAACCGCCCATCCGTTGACGTAGAAATATCGCTTCGCCTTGAGACGCGCGATATAGGCGTCCTGGGCCTTGTAGGAGGCGAGCCGATTGAAGTGCGTCCGGGAATAATCGATCATTCCATCCCCTTCGGTCAGCTCCAGCGGACCTGCCGTCGCCAGTTCCTCTATATGGGAGCGAAGCGATTTGACGACGCCGTCAAATCGGTACTGCCTGTCCAGGGCGGCGTTCAGGCGGCCGCTCTGCATGGGAGAGAGTGCTTCGGTCTTGAACATGGGATTGCCTTTGCGTGAACGCGAAAACCCGGCGCGATGGCCGGGTTTTCATCGGAACGAAGGAGAGATTCCGCCGCGAAGACCGTAGTCAGGCCGCGCGTTCAAGCAGCTTTCGGGCCTTGCCTTCCAGTTCGAGCCGCGTGTCCTGATGGGCCTTTCCGCGGGCAAGCGCTGTGATGCCCTGGACAAAATCGAAGATGCTCTCCGGTGGCCTCCCTTCTTCGGAAAGCACCGTCTCGATGATCTTGCTGGTTTCGGCCTTGGAGAAGCCGCGCTTGCGCAGGAAATCCGAGCGATCCTCGTCATTTCGCGCAACCACCCGTTCACGGGCGGCGCGAATGCCGGCGATGAACGGCGCGGGCGAGGAATTGGCGAAGTTCGTCAACGCCGGGGCGGCTTCATGGGCAAAACGTTGCGCCGCGAACTTCGAGTGCCGGATGGTAATTTCCTCGAAATTTTCGGTGCCCCACAAATTGCGATTGGCACAAACCGCCCTGAGATAGAACGACGCGATGCCGAGCGTCTTGGACCCGACCTCGGAGTTCCAGGCATAGAACCCGCGGAAGTAGAGATCCGGCTCCCCATTCGGCAGGCGACCAGCCTCGATCGGGTGGGTGTCGTCGACGAGGAACAGGAACACATCGCGGTCGCTGGCATAGAGCGTGGTCGTATCTTTCGTGATATCGACGAACGGATTGTGGGTCATGGTCGACCAGTCGAGCACGCCCGGGACCTTCCAGATCGTGTCGCCGGTTCCGTTGCCGGCGATGCTCATCACGGCGGCAACCAGATCCTTATCCCAGATGCGCCCATATTCGGGGCCGGTCACCGCCCGGAGCTCGAGACGGCCGTCATCCATCTCCAGTGTTTTGACCAGTTCGGCGTTGTTGTTCAGGAGCCCGTGCTGAAGATTGATCGCCGCCAGAGGTGCCGGCAGTTGCCGCATATAGCTCGCAGGCGCACCGACCAGGCTGCAAAGCTGACCGTAGCTCCAATGCGTCGGCGCAATCGGCTCACGCCCGCCGGGAACAATCAAGGCGAGACGCTCGGCATTGTCACGGGTGGCTTCCACGCGGATCTCCGCGCTTTCGACGGTTCGAACACGGGCGCGATCGGTTCTGGCGCTGACCGCGCGATGAAGATCGGAAAGCGACAGGTAGCGCTCATCGGCGGGGCGGGAGAACCATTCGGACGAGACGCGGCCAATGCGTTCGCCGCGGGAAATATCGACCTTGAAGCCGGACGAGACCGGCCGCGGGCTGGAAATGATGGTGTTCATGCTAAAATCTCCTGAAACGAAGAAGCCCGGCTGATCGCTTGCGCGATAACCGGGCTGGTGGGGTGGAAGATGGCTCGCCGCCGAAGCGTCTGTCCGATGCGGCAAGCAGGCGGGACGCTCAGGCGCGCCACCCGAGAGTGGGGCGTATTTGTTTCTCAATCGATCGCTTGGAATATCTCGGCAGCTTCCGGATGGTCGGCGGAATAGGCGTAGAGACGGCCGTAGCCTTCAGAGAGATGTTGGGACTGATACTGGAAGGAGAGATGGGAGAAGGCGAACAGCGTGGCGATGATGCCGGCGGCCTCTGCGGACACCTCCCCCTGAAATCCGGTGATCTCGCCGGTGATCCGAAACCGCGATTTGGATTGCGGAGCGAGGAACAGCGGCTTGCCCTCGTGTTCGTAGAAATTCCAGAAGCCGCCGCCATAGTCGAGCGGGCTCAGCCGCTCCATGAGGCTATAGACCGTGTTCTCGGCGACGATCAGGAGTGAACGTCCGAACAGGGTCGGCAGGAATTCCTGGCGACGCTCTTCGGGGACGATGGTGGCGCTTTGGGGTGCAATCGCGGATGTCGACATCGATTTGTCCTCCAGAGAGGCGACAGGGATCAGACCGGGCAACCCTCTCTCCATCGCCCGGCTTCGCCCCTCCTCCGGCCCCTCTCTTCCTCCTCCCGCGGACAGCCGCCCCTCCCCGGCAAGACATGCTTTGTCTCCAACGTTCAGAAATCAGAAAGGCCCGACACGATGGCCGGGCCTCCGATTGAGCAATGGGTTTGGCAGCAATTATTCCGCCGCTTCGCGATGCGGGCCGTCGCCCTCCGCACGATCGATGGATGCCTTTTCGGCATCCGCGCCTTCCGGCAGGAAGGCCGGCAATTTGATGCCAGCACTTTCCCCGGCATTGTCATCGATAATCCCGTCCGCATCCGCTACAGGGACAGAAGCGACCTCGACCGGGGTCTCGTCGACCGGGAGCCGCAGCACTTCAGGGAGCCATCCACTGCCTTCCAGCAGCCGGGCGGCCTCACGCGCCATGTCGGGCTTCTTGAGGTGATCGATGAGCTGCGCCGACTGTTCGCCTTTCGCCTCGCGGACAGCTTGCAGGATATGCGCCTTCGTGACGCGGCCGAGATAGTTGTCCACCGTCGGCGTCCAGCCTGTCTCGACCATGCTGAAGCCGATCGACTGGGCAAGCTGCTTCGCATGGGCGACTTCCCGCGAGCGCCGGTTCCAGGCCTGGACCGTGGCGTTCAGCGACAGCGAGACGCAATGAGCAAAAAGCGCCATGCGGCTCGCCTCGTCGAGGGCGATCAGATAGTCCCAGACTTCGTCGGCATTGCCGGGAAGATCATGGCCCCAGGACTCCTGCCGCTCACCGATCTCCTTCGCCCAGACCGTATCGCCGAGGCCCTGCGTCTGGCTGAAAGCGGTCTGCTGCGCGGTGATCTCCAGGCACGAGTCCGACCCGCGTCTGTAGAAGGTTTTCAGGACGAACACGTGCAGGGCGGCCACAAAGGCCATCACCGGATCATTGGCAAGCGCATTCCTGAGCGCGACAGTACGGGCGGCTGTCAGATCCTCGATGAGGCGGTCGGAGAGCGGGCGAATTTTCCCGTCATCTTCCTCCGATTCCTCGATACCGACAGGCTTGCCGTTGATCGAGACCCCGCCTGTTGCAGGAGCCGCAACGACACCGTCACCGCTTCTGCCGTTGTCGTCGCGATCATCGGCCTCGCCGCCATCCGTCTCGACCATAGGTTCATCTTCGGGCCGGACGAACCCGCGTTGGATATTCAGCTCACCATTGACACCAAGCGAGATGAAGGCGCCACCGCGGGCGACCTCTTGCCTGTCGAAGACATAAGGCCGATCGTTCAGGGCATCCAACGCGTTACCGAGTTCCTCAAGCCGGGCTTCGGTTTCCTCGGAATAATCTTCCGCCGCCGCATATTCGGCATCGAGCTTGTCATATTCCGCCTTCAGGGCATCATGGCGCACAAGCTCCTCCTCGGTGTACTCGATCCGTTCACCGTAGAAGCGGCGAAGGCCGGACGTGTGGCCATAAGGAAAGTCAAGGGCGGCATCGACCCATTTCCAGCCCTCGTCGGTCTTCAGTGCTTGGGCCTCGGCGCTCAGTTTTTCAAGCACGAGCTGTTCGAGCAGAGCTGGGTCCTGAAGCCATCCGCCGTTGTCCTCATCGAACAGGTCGCGCATCACCGCGCCGCCGGCGGCTTCATAGGCGCTGATGCCGACATACACGGCGCGTCGATCCGATGCCCGGACCGCGGTTTCGGTCAGCATCCGGCGGATATAATAGGCGTCCTGATTATGGGATCGTGAGATCGCGTCCCAAATTTGCTCCTGCCGGACGTGGTCATTGGTGATCGAAAATGCCATGACCTGGCCGAGCTTCATCTCGTCATTGGCATAGAATTCGAGCAGGCGCGGCGAGACGGAGGCCAGTCGCAGCCGCTGCTTCACCGTCGCAACCGAGATGTGGAAGCGGGCGGCGATCTCTTCCTCGTCAAGCCCCTGCTCGCGCAGCGCCATCATACCGCGAAATTCATCCAGAGGATGGAGATCGAGGCGCTTGACGTTCTCGGCAAGCGAATCCTCGACTTCCAGGGTTTCGCCCTTGCTGACGATGCAGGGTATTCCGGCGGTCTCGGACAGCTTCTTCTGGTTGACCAGCAGTTCCAGCGCACGGTAGCGACGGCCGCCCGCCGGAATACGGTAGATGCCGGTCTCTTTGCCGTCGCTGTCAACTTCGGCACGGACGTTGAGGCTTGTCAGCAGTCCGCGATGGGCAATGTCTTCGGCAAGCTCCTCGATCGATACGCCCGCCTTGGTCTTGCGCACGTTGTGCTGGCTGAGAACGAGTTTGTTGAAGGGAATGTCACGCCCGGCGTTGAGAGTGATTTTCTGGATGGCCTGTGCCATATCGTTTCTCCGTAGCGGGCTGGCCGGAGCCTCTCTCCAACAACCGCAACCCGCCGCGAATGCCCCCTTCCCCCTCTCCCTCCTTCTGCGTCCGCAGCCTTCGCCGTTCCGGCTGGCTTGCAAACCTCAGGTGAGGATCTTCCACTCGGCCACCGCCATTTCAGGACAAATTCAACAGGATGTCATAGTTCCGGGTCGGAGCTGTACGCACTGCTTTGGGCATCCCCCTGCTACCGGTTGGCGCCGCCGGAAGGCATCGAACTCCTTGACCTTTGCGGCCGGCAGGGCCTGTGGCGCATGCAACAGTCGGAGCGAAAGGCTTTGGGGCCGTCGTGCGAGGCTTCGAACTTCCCGATCACCAGGGGGCAATGAGCATAGGAGGCGGGGCGCACCGCCCAAAATCGCGGCCGCAACCGAGCAGCCGTGCCATAGCCGCCCGCAATGCCACTTCGCTGTTTGCAACGAATGTTTCGTTCTCCGCCCTCCATCTGGGGAACAATAAGCCAGCATTTGCATCCATGTCGCGGGATGGCTTCGCATTGCAGCGGCAACAAGGCCTGATTGCGCCCAACGGCAGAGTGTTGAATTCAATCAGTAGTCGCATGGTGAGCAAATTATCGTGAGAGATGAACTATATTGAGTCACCAACACCTCGCTGGAGGTAGCAGCGCGCGCTACTGGAAAAAACACCGGCGGACGTGTCCGCCGGGTCCGTTTTCACCCTCGTGAGACGTTATCAGGCGCGCAGTCTCTGCTGAGAATCCGCCGTTTCCGCCTGTTCCATTTCGCGTTCGCGCCTGTTGTAGCGGATCGACGACCAGAGCGAGATGCCGATGAGGGCAGCCCCACCGAGGCCGGTGATCACCTCCGGAATGTGGATCAGGGTCTGGAAGTACATGACCACCGAAAGGATCAGGATCGCGTAGAATGCGCCGTGTTCCAGGTAGCGGTATTCGCTGAGCGTACCCTTTTCCACCAGCATGATCGTCATGGAGCGCACATACATGGCGCCGATACCGAGGCCAATCGCGATGACGAAGAGGTTCTGCGTCAGCGCGAAGGCGCCGATGACGCCGTCGAACGAGAAGCTGGCATCAAGCACTTCGAGGTAGAGGAAGGCACCGAAGCCGCCCTTTGCCGCTGCACTCATGGTTTCCTGTGAGGCGTCGAGCAGGCCGCCGACCACCTCCACCACGAGGAACGTCAACAGACCGTAGATCGCCGAATAGACGAAGGTGTGAACCTCCGCCGGGTCGAGCAGGGTCGAAAAGCCGAGGATGAGTGCCAGAACGAAAGCGATCTCGATGCCCTTGATGGTCGCAAACCGCGCCATCTTGCTCTCGACCCATTTGATCCAGTGCACGTCCTTCTCATGGTCGAAGAAGTAGGTCAGACCGACCATCATCAGGAAGGTACCGCCGAAGGCGGCGATCGGCAGATGCGCGTCGTTCATGATGCGCGCATATTCCTCGGGCTTGCTTGCGGCGAGAACGATCGCTTCGATCGGGCCGATCTTCGCCGCGATGACGACGATCAACAGCGGGAAGACGATGCGCATGCCGAAAACCGCGATGATGATACCCCAGGTCAGGAAGCGATGCTGCCACTCGGGCGTCATGTCCTTGAGTTTGTTGGCATTGACGATCGCGTTGTCGAAGGACAACGAGATCTCCAGCACCGCAAGCACGGTGCAGATGAAGAAGACCGAGACCATCCCACCGACGGTTCCGGTCGACTGCCAGCCGAGCCAGGCGCCGAGCACAAGCCCGACCGCCGTGAAGATGAAGGCCCATTTGAAATAGCCGAGCGCGCTCGCGTGCGATTGAGGCTGTGTCATCGACGAGCCTCCTTCGCGCGAACAACGCGGGATTCGGTGAAGAAATTTGGTTTCAAAACGGAAATGCGCACAGCCGAAGGGGCACATGCGTGAGGCATGAGATCAGTTTTCATTGGAGCTAATCCGCCGGCTAATTTGCTGGCGGTACCGACATCACGAGAGCGCCGTAAAAACTCTCGCCAGAGGGGCCCGGCACCAGTGTTCCTCCCGCGTCTGATGTCTTAAGGGCGGGAGCGTCTTTTTACTTAGCAGCGTGCCGGCGAACGTCAAGGGGGCGTCTGTCGCTGCGATCAACAAACGGTTGTTACAGAGCGGTGTCTTGGTTCGGCGCCTGAACGCCCAAACCGATTCATTCGCAAAACTTATCGTTCCATATGCAGACGGCAATGGATCGAGGGGTCGGAATGTGTCATGGCGTGCGCAACTTGCTGAAGGCCTCAACATGACTGTGATCACCGCCCCCGTAACCGCCCCGAATGCCGCCCGGACCGGCGTCCTCATCATGCTGCTCGGCATGCTGATGTTCTCGCTGAACGACGTTATGGGGAAATGGCTGGTCGCGACCTATTCCGTCAGCCAGTTGATGGTGATCCGCAGCATTGCGGCCCTTTTGTTCCTCGCGCCCTTCATTCTCAGGCGCGGGTTGCGCTCGATGTTCCAGGTCGAGCGGCCCGGACTGCAGGCGCTTCGCTCGCTGCTTTTTGCGATCGATGCCTCCGCTTTTTATTTCGCGGTCGCCTATATGCCGCTTGCCGACACCATGACCTACTGGCTGGCTGCGCCGATCTATGTCGCTGCCGCCTCGCCGTTCCTGCTCGGCGAAAAGGTCGGCTGGCGGCGATGGACGGCGATCCTCATCGGATTCGCCGGTGTCTTGATCGCGCTCGAACCTTCCCAGGAAAGCCTTGGCCTGCCGGCATTGATCGCGCTTGCAGGCAGCACCGCCTTCGCCTTCGCGCTGATGCTTGGCCGCACACTGCGCTCGACACCGGACACCACCCTCGTCTTCTGGCAGATCGTCGGCGCATTGATCTTCTCGCTCGTCGGGGTCGCAGCCAATCCTTCCGGCTGGGCGCCGGTTGGCGGCGAAGCGCTGCTGCAACTCGGCATGCTCGGCGTCGTCGCAATGCTTGCGCATATGCTGGTCAACCGCTCGCTCAAGCTTGCCGATGCTGCGACGGTCGTGCCCTTGCAATACACGCTGCTTTTTTGGGCCGTGGTCTTCGGCTGGATCTTCTTCGGCGACACACCTCGTGCGACGGTGATCATCGGGGCGGCATTGATCGTCGCCTCGGGCCTCTTCATCTTCTTCCGCGAGCAACAATTGAAGAAGCGGCAGGCGAGGGCCTGATCGCAGCTCCCGCGCAAGCCGGCTTCACCGAGCGTGTTCCTGCTATCCCGCCCGCATTCAACGCCAAAGGAAACAATGATGGCCAAGGCAATCCATTCGATGATCCGCGTTCTCGACGAAAAGAAGTCAGTCGATTTTTATCGTTTGGCCTTCGGGCTTGAGGTCGCCGAAAGACTGGACTTCGAGACCTTTACCCTCATCTATCTCAGCAATGAGGAGAGCGACTTCGAACTCGAGCTGACGGTCAACAAGGATCGAACCGAGCCCTATGCACTCGGCGACGGCTATGGCCATCTTGCATTCTCGGTCGCCGATCTCGATGCCGAGCATCAACGCACCACCGATGCGGGCCTCAACCCTGGCAAGATCGTCGCCTTCAACCGTGATGGCACCCTGCTTGCCCGCTTCTTCTTCCTGGTCGATCCCGACGGCTACAAGATCGAGGTGCTTCAGGGCCACGGTCGCTACAAGTGACGCCACGCTGAAGGTGACAATCAACCAAAACAATACCGGTTATCGCGCCTATCTATTTCGCTTATAGACCTCGGCAGCATAGTCTTCCCCGGAAAGCATCAAGAATGATGCAAACAAGGGGAACGCGAATGAAGAAGCAGATTGCAGCAGCTGTACTCGCCATCATGGCGGCAATAGCCTCGTCGGCTCAGGCGGCGGAGAAGATCAAGATCGGTACCGAAGGCGCCTATCCTCCCTTCAACTTCATCGATCCCGCCGGCAAGATCAGCGGCTTCGATGTCGATGTCGGGCTTGCGCTCTGCGAGCGCATGAAGGTCGAGTGCGAAGTGGTGGCCCAGGATTGGGACGGCATCATTCCCGGCCTGCTCGCCAAGAAATACGACCTGATCATCGCCTCGATGTTCATCACCGAGGAACGCAAGAAGCAGGTTGCCTTCACCAATCCCTATTATCTTGCCGCGATGACGCATGCCGCGCCAAAGGGCTCGGGCATCACGGAGTTCAGCAACGAAGCGCTCAAGGGCAAGGTGATCGGCGCGCAGTCCGGCACCACCCAGGCCGAGTACATCACCGCGACCTATCCCGATGCCGAGATCAAGCTCTATCCGACCCAGGACGAGGCCAATCTCGACATGGTCAATGGTCGTCTCGATCTCCAGGTCGGCGACATGCTGCCGCTGCTCGATTGGGTCACAAAGAACGCGGATGGCAAGGGCTGCTGCGAGCTCATCGGCGAACCGATCACCGACAAGAAGTTCGTCGGCGATGGTGTCGGCATTGCCGTCCGCCAGGAAGACAACGATCTGCGCGAGAAAATCAACAAGGCGCTCGACGAGATTCGCGCTGACGGCACCTACAAGAAAATCAACGACAAATACTTCAGCATCGACGTCTACACGATGAAGTGACGCTCCGCGGCACGGTCGGCCAACCGGACGAAGGTCGACCGCGCCCTCAGGGCGCGGTCACACATCTCTCACATGCGGTGCGTTGCCGCTTTACGATCGCCTTGAACTCGGGATCACCGACGAGCGATTGCCTGGCCCATTGGCCCTCCAGCCATTCTGCTTCGCCTTTCCGGCCACCACCGACATGCGGGCGGAGAGCCGCCTTTGCCATCAAGGATCCAGGCATCGATCAAGGCCTGGTCGGCACAAGACGTTTCAACGCTGCATAGCGGCCGGCAGCCGGAGGAAAACCAGCCGGACAATAGGAGCCACCCTTCGCCAGCCGCGCGACGGTCAACGCGGACATTGCCACCGCTCGTGCCCTTGGGTGTGCCATCGGGCGCCGCCGAGACAGCCAGTGGCGCAAGGGCACGCGAGGGTATCCTTGGCGGATGCCGCGGCAGGCGCTAAAGCTCGTCTGTCGAGATTTGATCGACCTGAAAGCGGCCACTGAATCGGAGACAGATATGTTCGACCTCAGCGGAAAGACGGCACTGGTGACGGGCGGTGGTCGCGGCCTCGGCCTCGAAATGGCAAAGGCTCTCGCCAGAGCCGGCGCGGCAGTGACAATCAACGGTCGCAACCGCGAGGCACTTGAAGCGGCACGCGGCCGGCTTGTCGCCGATGGCATAGCGCTCGATATCGCCCCAGGCGACGTGGCGACGGACGCCACACAAATTGTCGACGCGGCGCTGGCTGGAACGGGACAGCTCGACATCCTGATCCATGCGGTCGGCGAGCGCGACCGGCGTGGTACGGACGCCATGGACCCCGCTTCCTTTGCTGCGCTGATCAACGCCGACCTGACGGCTGCCTATGGAATAGCGAAGGCGGCGCTTCCTTATCTTCGCCGCTCGGTCTCCGGCCGGCTGATTTTCGTCACCTCCATCGCCGCCTTCGTTGCGCGCCCCGGAGACCCCGCCTACACCGCCGCAAAGGGCGGCCTTGATGCCCTCACCCGCTCGCTCGCGGTCGAGCTCGGCTCCGACACGCTGACGGTCAATGCGATCGCGCCCGGCTGGTTCGCGACGGAGACCAATGCGGCGCTTGCCGCCGATCCGGCGCTCCAGGCCTTCGTCGATGTCCGCATTCCCCTAAAGCGCTGGGGGCGACCGGAAGAGATCGCGCCCGCGGCCGTGTTCCTGGCATCGCCCGCTGCAAGCTTCGTCAATGGCATTACCCTGACCGTCGATGGCGGCATGACCGTGCAGATGTAGTAGCCGCCCCTTCGCTCGATTCACGGCCTGCCGCCTTCGCCGGGCAAACCTTCGGCAAGAAGCGTCGCGAGACTGGAGGCAGCCTTGTTCGCCTTCGGCTTGAGCCGCAGAGAGAACTCCGCAATCGGTAGCGCCGGCAATGACAGAGCCTGGGGCGCGACGGCGATGCCCTCGCCTATAAATCGCGCGGTCCGCGCCGTGACCGCGATCCCGCTGCGAACTGCAGCGCGCAACCCCGAAAGGCTCGGGCTGGTCGCCGCGATACGATAGCTGTAGCCCGCTTTATCGAGCGCATCTGTGGCCGCTGACCGGAACCCGCAGGGTGGATCCAGCACCGCGATCGGCAATTCGCCGCCGGCGGTAGCCGGCTCACCCGATGCCGACAGCCACAGCATCGGCTCGCTCAACAAGGTGACCTCGTCCGGCTGCAGGCCCTCGCGCATGACGATCAGAACGTCGATCACTCCTTGATCATAGGCCGTCGTCAGCTCCCGTGACCGTCCGACCCTGAGATCAAGCCGGACGCGCGGATGCGTTCGGGCAAAGAGGCGCAGGAGATCAGGCAGATTGCTGTCGGCAAAGTCCTGGGTGCAGCCGAGCGCCAGGCGACCATCGGCCTTGGCGCCCTTGAAGCTGAGCCAGGCGTCACGGTGCACTTCGAGAATGCGCCGCGCGTGTACCAGCAGTTCCTCTCCTGCGGGCGTCAGCACACGTCCCCTTCCCGATGGAGCGAGAAGCGGCTCTCCCACCATTGTCTCCAACCGCTGCATCTGAGCGGTGACAGCGGAAGCGGTGCGGCCGACCGCGGCGGCCGCATGCGCGAGCGAGCCGCCTTCGGCAAAGGCGAGGAACGTTCGGAGCAGGTCAGGATCGAAGGCTTGCATCACTTCAACATAATCGAATCATCAATATCAAACAATTCGATTTTATCTCATCAACTGAAATGGCAGATTGAACGCAACAAGAGATCACAATCATCGAAAGGAGCCTTCAATGCCTATCATCAACATCACGGTCAGCGGCAAGGCCGACGCGGCTCTCTCTTCGCGGATTGCCGCCGCAGTCAGCGAGCTGACGGCCACGCACTTGCGCAAGGACCCGACGATCACCGCAATCGCCATCGCCTATATCGATCCCGCCCATTGGTTCGCCGGCGGCAGGTCGCTGGCGGAGCAGGATCTGAACAGCTTCTGGCTGGATATCAAGGTCGTCGACGGCACCAACACGAAGCCGGAAATGGCGGCCTATCTGGAAGCGGTCTACGGCCGCTTCGAACAACTGCTCGGCAATCTGCATTCAGAAAGCTACATTCTCGTGCACGAGGTTCCGGCCGCCGCCTACGGCTATGGCGGCAAGACGCAGGAGTTTCGGTACATCAGCGGGAAGCTGAAGATCACAGCATAGCTGGGGACACGCTCCCATCTGCCGCCCCTCCGCATAGCTCGGAAGGGGTGGGCAGATGCATTGCGCTGCCGAGTTCGCGCGGCGGAGGGCAACTCGCCGAAGGGAACAATCGCTTGGCAAGGCCGTTCGACGCTGAACCGACACCAGCAACGGAAGGCCGATCATGATGGATCCGGTCCGGCAGAGGGGGTTATTGGGCAAAGACGGCGACAGCAGAAAGTCCGAGCGGCGTTCGTCAACGACTTCGCGCGAACAGCATGGCGACAGCTTTTCGCGCAAGCTCGGCGCCGGCCTGATATCCGGTGCTGCCGATGACGATCCAAGCGGGATCGCCACCTACAGCCAGATCGGCGCGCAATTCGGCTTCTCGCTCGGCTGGACCGTGCTGTTCTGTTATCCGTTCATGGTTGGGGTGCAGGGTTTGAGCGCCCGGATTGGTGCCGTCACCGGTCAGGGTCTTGCGCTGAACCTGCGTCGGCACTACCCCGCGTCATTGGCGCGCGTGGCCACATTGATGTTGCTGATCGCGAACGTCATCAATATCGGCGCCGATCTCGCAGCGATGGGCGCGGCCCTGCGGCTGCTCGTCGGCGGGCCAGAGCTCGTCTATGCCGTGCTTTTTGGTATCGTCTGCGTGTTGCTCGAGATTTTCGTACCGTACCGACGTTATGCGATGTTTTTGAAGTGGCTGACGCTTTCGCTCTTTGCCTATGTCGCGGTCGTCTTCGTCGTCGATGTTCCCTGGATGGATGCGGCGCGTGGCGTTTTCATTCCCTCGTTTACCTTTGGCGGCGAACAGGCGATGGCGCTCGTCGCCGTGCTGGGAACGACGATCAGTCCCTACCTGCTTTTCTGGCAGGCGGGCCAAGAAGTCGAAGAGCTCGGACGACGGCATCACCCGAGATTGGGCGCCAACCCGCAAGCCGCCGAGCCGGAACTCGTGCGCATAGAGATCGACACCGTCGTCGGCATGGCATTGTCGTGCCTCGTGGCCCTCTCGATCATGATCGCGACCGCTACAACGCTTCACGCCAACGGCACCACACACATCGTATCGTCGGCGCAAGCGGCTGAGGTTCTGCAACCGATCGCCGGCAACGTCGCCTTCGCACTCTTTGCCGCTGGCATTATTGGAACGGGCATGTTGGCGGTCCCGGTTCTGGCGGGCTCGGCCGCCTACGCCGTTGCCGAACTGTTTCAATGGACAGAAGGGCTGGATCGCGCACCTCGGAGAGCGAAAGCTTTCTATGGCACGATCGCTCTGGCAACGTTCGGTAGCGTTGCTGTCTTTCTTGTGGGGGTAGATCCGTTTCTGCTGCTCTATTGGAGTGCGGTCATCAACGGTGTGCTCGCAGGTCCCCTCATCGCCATCATGACGATGATGGCTGCCAATCGCCGCATCATGGGCCAGCTCAATGCGCCGCGGTGGATGTTGGCACTCGGTGGTGCGACCGCCATGGTGATGGTATCCGCGACGGCCGCAATGTTGTTGCTCTAGGAGCATCCCGAGGAGCATCCCGCTTTCGTGTCGAACCAACGGAAGCGGAAAGATGCCTTAGAATTAAAGCCCTAAGCGTCCTTGTGTGTTCATCGGAACGCTTAAGGGATGCTCTATCCGGACTGTCGGCCGGGTCTCAAAGAAGAGGTGACGGTTTCTTTATTTCGTTTTCCGCGCCATCCGTAGCGCGGATTTCTGCGCGACTGACGATGTCCATCAATTCTTTGCTGAGGGCGTTCTGATAGGCAAAGTCCGGGCTTGGAACGACACCCGGATCCTCTTCGTGATCCTGAACGACGAGATCGTCGCGCAGATGGTCCATGAGCCTTTCCCAGCATGCATCATCGCGTGCAGCAACCGCCAGGAGCGCGGTCAGGATTTTTCGGTGAGCCATAAGCGTTAGTTCGATCTTCTCCATTTTGTACCTCGTCTTGGCCGACAAGCTCGGCTGGATTTCTTCCAAAGGCCTCTCCAACAGGAAAGCCATCTCCAACAGGAAGGAAGCGGCGTTGGTTCCATCGTGCCGCCGGGAGCGCCGGGCTCGGAACTTAAATGCCGACCGCGCATTGTCAAAAGAGCAACTCAGCTACTCCGAAAGGCAGTATCCCATGCAGTTCCCCCCTGAGATGGAAGACCAAATTCAGCCGCTGGAGACTCAGGTCATTGACCTCATTCCGGCATTGCGGGCGTTTGCGCGCACCTTCGTCACCTCCAACTTCGAGGCGGACGATCTCCTGCAGGAAACCCTTTTCCGCGCGTTGCGGGGCATCGATGGCTTTGAACCCGGCACAAATCTGAAGTCGTGGCTCTTCACCATCATGCACAATGCCTTCCGCACGCAGTACAAATTGCGGCGGCGTGAAGCGCCAGGCGTCGTCAATTGCGCCGAACTGCCGATACCAATGGCACCGCCACAGGAGTGGTGTGTGCTCAGCAGCGAATTGCGCACCGCGCTGGAAACGCTGGCGCCCGACCATCGGGAGGTCCTTGTCCTCGTCGCCGGCTATGGCCTGAGTTATAAGGAGGCGGCCGAGATCTGCGATTGCGCCGTTGGAACCATAAAGAGCAGATTGAGTCGAGCCCGCGATGAGCTCGCCTATCGCATGAACGGTGTGCCGGTAGGATGAACCGGCGCGCCTTCTGATCACTGCATGAAAATCAGGTAGAGCGCGCCGACGAGGACCAAGCAGAGCAGAACGACGAAAAATCGCTTCGCGACGCGATCGGCATTCTGCCTGCGAAGCGCCCGGCGGGCGGCATCACTACGTGCAGGCCGCGTCTCGCCCGCCAAGTTTGAGACGTCGGGCCCCAGGCCGTCAGCCGTTTCTTCCTGGTCTGCGAGCGTGTTCTTGCTGACCATTTCTTCTAGCAGGTGCAGCCGGCGTCCGTACTCGGCGCCACTTTTGCCTTGGCGTTCCAGCTGCGCGAGATTGTCGTTGAGATCCGCCCGCTTTACCTCGAGGCTAAGCGGGTTGGCTGTCGCGCGGATCGTCAACGCATCCTTCGTTTCACCCGGCCGCCGCGTCAGAGATTCGACAGCAGAAACGACCTCCGGAGAGAAGCCGGAATCCAGCAGCCTTTCAGCCGTCCATCCCGGCGATTTTTCAAGTACATCATGCAGGAAGGCAACCGTCTTGGCCTTGTCGCCCTGAACGGCATCGGCAACGCGTTGACAATGCCGAATGTATGGTTCGCCTGCCTTGTCGCGTTGGCCGGCATGGGCGTGAACGGCGACTTCTCGCGCCCAAGCATGCTCTTCGGACGCGGACAGCAGGACCGGGGAGCGCCACAGGGAACGTCGATCACGGGTGTCAGCCATTGCTACGGCCTTTGGTTGTGAGCGCCGCCCGGAGCGGTCACACCTCTGAGGCCGATCCCCGCCAAACCAGGGTCTCGACGCGCCGCATCTGCCAGCGAAACGATGCCGACAAGACGCTTGTTACGATCAACGACGGGCAAGCGGCGTACCTGCTCGTCGCCCATGTTGTGGGCTACCTCCGACACCTCTTCGTCGTCGAAGCAGTATTTGACGTCGGCGGTCATGACGTCGCCGACGCGGGTCTTGTCGTCACGACCGTCAGCGACACAACGTACGACGATATCACGGTCGGTAATCATGCCGACCAGGCGATCATTATCGCCGACCGGCAGAAATCCGATATCATTTTCGGCCATTTCCCGCGCAACCGCTGAGATCGTATCGTCCGGACTGGCAACGTGGACGTCCCTTGTCATGATTTCGGAAATTCGCATGGCTGTTCTCCGTTCCGTTCAGGATTCATCGGCTCCGCGGCCGGCCGTTCCGTGCGGAGCCGTCGACGGAGCAACCACGGTTCCGGTATCGTCGTCGGCGTCTTTCGCGGGATGGAGGCGTTCACGTTCTGCTATTTCACGGCTGGCCTGTTCCCAATGGCGCTGTTCGGCACCTTCTGGCCGTCCCTCGCTTTCCCAGATCGCATATGCGCGCCGGCGAATGAGTTCCTCCCTGTCGTCCATGACACTGGCCCTCCTTCTAGTGCTGCGCCTTGCAAACTCTGAATTCGTGGATTTGTTCCGGCACCCCTGCAAGGGCCCCGGATCGAATGCGCCGCACGCAATAATCCTCGAAAACTTCTCGGAACTATGCGGGGAACCGCCGGTTCTTCATGGGTAACGAGGAAAAAGGAATGAGCCCGACCCCACGCAGACCCGGCGAGCAACAGCCACCACCCCCGGAGCCGAACCGGACACCGCGGCCAATCGAGGAACCAGAACCCGAAGATCTGCCGGATGAGAAGCGGACGCCGAACCCGGACGAAGTCCGTGAACCACCCATGCACGCCGAACTTCGCCTATCGTCCATCTAGCCGCGAGTTACTGCTGTCAGTTTGGCCCATACGGGCTTTCGCCATGAATGATCATCATCAACTCGTGCAGCCATGCATCGAGCGGCTGTGTTCTCTGCCTCGTAGGGGCCAGGGCAATCGCACGTTCGAGCGTGCGCTCGACGAGGAAGTCCGCAGCCGTGACGCTCGACGTCAACACCCTGGCCCTGAGACGCAGGCCGGGAATGAGATCCGTAACGGGTTGATCGGGCAGGCTTCCGCAGATCGGGGCAAGCGTTGATAAATTCTGAAGATACTGCTCGAAAACCGCGCTCACCAAGTCTGACGAGCTAGTGCATTTGCTAAGGCGCGCGGCCGAGCTGAATCTTTCCGGAACGCTCAAATCATCGTAGCCGCTGAAGAAGATCAATGGCACCGATCGGCGCGCAAGCTCGTCCGCCACGGGAAAAACCAACTCGCCATTGAGGTTGATGTCGAGGACAGCAACCTGAATATCGTCAGCCTTCGAAAGCCGCTTCAGGGCATCTTGCACCGTTGGGGTGGGGCCAATGATGGTCGCGCCGGCCCGTTCGAGCCATAGGGCGATGTCATTCGCGACATAGAACTCATCCTCTGCCACCAGCACCCGCAATTGCTGCAGGTCCAGCATCATTTTCCGTCCTCAATCCTTCTGCCCATCTAAGTTCTTCTGGCGCTGTGCGCGGGCGGTCGCCGATGCTGCGGCTCGCCGGGATTCGAGAGCCCTCTGAAGCCTGTTGGCGAGTATGAGCAACCGATCCGGGATATCATCGACGAGCCCTGCATCCGGCTCGACCGCGCGAGGAGCCGAATTGTCCATCAACAAGGTCTCGTTTTCATTACCTGTTTTCTTGCCCGAAGCCATCGCTTCCACCTACTCGTCTATTACAGTGCACTCTCGGGCATGCTCGCCGCCGATAGCAGCAATACCGTAAGGATACGCCCCGCGGGAGCAGAAGCCAAGTTTTCCGGGTCCGGGGCGGCGGTCGCATTGTATCGGAACGAACGACGGCGCTGTCGGTTTGGTCCCCATGATGTTCCCGAACCGGATCAACAACGCTGGCATCTCTGGTCGAGCGAGATCAGCCGCTATCTCTGCGAAAAGCGCCCTGTTGGCTGTGCTCGCCATTATACCGACTGCCCATCCGACATTCCCCCAGACTGCCGATAAAGTTCCATCCGCCGATTGCCAAACCGGTCCCGAAACGCCTGAGAACGAGCAGTACGAGGACTGGACGCAGAAGCTCGAGAGATGCGCCGGCGTTCTTCTGCCGCCCAAGACAGGTGACCACGAACTGGTGGAACCGGCTCCGCCCACCGGGAACACACGCATTATCAAGCCCCACGAACTACCGCCCGATGAAGGCGCCGGTGACGGCATTGAGCAATGAGCCGCCGAAGCTCTCCGGCGCCGCGCATCCTTCAAGACACGAGAAGGTCGCCGTAGCATTTTGAATTGCTGCTATTTTTGCCCCTCGGCCGGCGAAGATTAAGGGAAATATGCAGTGGGCTTGCCTTCCGGCGCAGCGGTCGAATGGTTGATTCAAGCTCTATCGACTGACGCTGGTAGTCGCGTGCTCTACAGACGCTTTTGCGCTGAAGACTTGGCGCCGGCCTTCGGTGATTTCTAATTCGCGGATGTCCGATCTCGCCGCATCGAGTTTTGCTTCGACCTCAAGCAATCTCTTGCGCATGGTGATGACCGCAGCCGAAACCACGAGAATATCGGCGATCACGACAATGACTGCGCCGACAACACCTTCAACGCCAAACAGGATCAATATGACAGCGCCGACAAATATCGTAACGGCGCCGCATCGCAGGTTGCGGCCGCCTCTCAGGAAGAGCACGGCGGGAAAGGTCGCCAGCAGGACCGTTACGATCCCGGACTTGTCCGCAATGCTCTGCGAAGCGAATTCGATGAGTGTATCCATAGCGACCCACGGCTCGCTGAGACCAGTTCAAGTTGAGCGTCTGATCAACCGGGCGTTCCATCCGAACGCACCGATGTTCCGGTGAGGGCATTCATCAAAGTGTCGTCGAAAATGGCTAGGGTGCCAGCTCGGCGGCCTTTTCGGCGGCTCCGGTCTGCTCCGGCTCGACGATTACCATCTTGAGACACAGTTCGTCAGCAGTCTCATTCGCGTATTTCCCCCTTGGCCCTACCACAATAGTGGTACGCGCCATTCGCCTTTTGGCGATGCAGTTGGCCAAAAGTACTCGTCCTTTCATCCCTTGCTTCAGCTTACTACGCACTAGTGCTGATGGCACTGATATCAGCGAACCTGATATATTTTTCGGTGGCCGGCAGTTTGATCGGTCGACGGCGGAGCAGGATGACTTGGGCGTACGGCGAACCGGTGTGCGAATGCCGGGACTGCTGCGCGTGAGTTGCGCCTAACCATTAGCTCCTCAAACGTTTGTTTTACTGCAGGCCCCTCCGCTGGTGCAGCACCGGGAGAGCATAATCATTGTAGATATTTGAAGGGATTTGACGATGCAGGGCTCGACCGACCGCGTGATTGTGACACCGGAACCGGCGCTGCTCGACGTGAGGGAGATTATCGATTTTCTTTTCCGGCGCTGGAAGTTCATATCGTGCACCGCCGTCTTAACGCTCGGAGCTTTCGTCGGAATCTCGCTCGTCGTTACTCCGTCCTATACAGCGATCTCCAGGATTCTGCTCGACGCTCCCAAGGACTATATCCTCTCTCAGGACGCCGGGCCCGAACTGCGCGACAACTCCACATTCATCGAAAGCGAAATCGCCGTCCTGACGTCCGCCTCGCTGCTTCAGAAGGTTGTCGAAAGCGAGGGGTTGGCGCCAGACCCTGCGCTTGAGGCCGGGGCGCTGACGTGGCTCGAGGGCGCGCTCGAAGTCTCGCGCGTCGGACTGGCCGATGTCATCGAGCTCAACGTAACCTCGAATGACCCCGAACAGGCGGCACGCCTCGCCAATGCGCTTGCCCAGGTTTACGTGCAAGACCGCATCGAGTCTCGTTACGAGGGGGCCAAGAAGGCTTCCACCTGGTTGAGCGAACGCGCCGGAATTCTGCGCGAAGAACTGAGCCGCTCGGAAAACGCCGTGCAAAAGTTCCGCGCCGAGCATAATCTTCTGGCGACGCAGTCCGGGAGCCTGACCGGGCAGCAATTGTCCGAATTGAACATAGCGCTCATCAACGCCCGTGCTGAACTGGCGACGAAACGCTCTAAGTTCGAGCAGGCGGAGAAGGTCGTAAAGTCGGGTGGCGATGCCCAGACCCTGCCCGACGTGCTGCAGTCCGATGTCGTCAGCGCGCTGCGCACCCAGGCTGGAGTCGTGACGCGCAAGGAAGCAGATCTGCGGCTACGTTACGGCGACCAGCATCCTGAGGTGATGACGGTCCAGGCGGAGCACCGCGACATCGAGCAGCAGATCGCCGCCGAGATACAGCGGCTCGTCGGCAACCTCAGAAACGAGGTGGAAGCCGCCGAAGCGCGCGAAGCTGCGCTGTCTCGGGCACTTGCGTCGGTATCCGGTCAGTCGGCGGTCGAGGATCAGGTCGGCGTTCAGTTGCGCGATCTGGAGCGGATTGCGGCCGCGAACAAGGAACTGTTCCAGACATTCCTGTCGCGCGCCAAGATCGCCGAGGAGAAATCGACACTGCTGAGCAGCGGTGTGCGCGTTATTACACGCGCCGGCGTCCCGCTCGAGCCAAGCTTCCCGAATAGACCGCTTTTTGCGGCCGTGGGCCTGGTGGTCGGTGCTGCCTTGGGCGGAGCCGGCGCGCTTGTCCGCGAGCTGTTTTCATCCGGCTTCATGGCAAGGCGCCAGGTGGAAGAAGCACTGGCCGTTCCAGTTCTCGCCTCCCTGCCGCGTATGACGGAATGGACGCGGACAAAATCGCGCGTGCAGCCGGTGGCGTATCTGGAGCACCGCCCCCTGTCGCGCTACAGCGAGGCCGTCAGAAGGTTGCGCCTGGGTCTCGGCGGCATACCCGACACGGATCATTCGCCATCAATCACCCTCGTTACCTCGGCGATGCCGGGCGAAGGCAAGACGACGCTTGCACTCAGCCTTGCTTGCTCTGCCGCCGCAGATGGGGAGCGCGCGCTGGTAATCGATGCCGATCTCAGGGTTTCGGCCACCACCGCCTTCTTTGGCATGACCGAGAATGTCGGACTGGTCGACCTTCTGACACTCCCGATCGATCCTGCCAAGGCAATCCACCTGGACGGGCGCTCGGGCATTCACGTTCTGCCGGCCGGCGCAAAGACCTTGAACCCCCCCGCTCTCCTTGCCTCGGCACGGATGCGCTCCCTCATCAACGAGTTCCGGGCAAGCTATGACACGGTGATCATCGATGCGCCGCCGGTCGGCCCGGTGGCAGATGCCTCCATTCTCGCCGGACACGCCGACAAGGTGGTGTTCGTCGTGAAGTGGCGTGACACGTCCCGCGAAGCAGTGGCGGAAGGCATTCGATACCTCGGCGACAGATCCAAGCTCGCTGGGATTGCCCTGACGATGGTCGATGGGCCGAAATTGCCCAGATATGGACGCTACGCGTCTCTTGATGGCAATGGATATGACGGCCGCTACCTGAATTGATGAGCAACCTCGCTCGTTCCTTCGAGGAAAGGAAGAGATTCATCTTTAATAAATATAGTCAATACATTGATAACACATAACGGAAATCAATAAATCAAAGCAACAAATAGACATATACTGAATAAAAATCGAACAATTAAAAAACAGGAATGGAGGTGGAGAGATGCTGAGTGACAACTCACACGATGGTTCACGTTCGGTTCCACTTGACGATGCTCGCGATGCTCAGCCCGAACGCTGGTACGTGGTGCAGACACATCAACACTGTGAGACCCTGGCTGAAAAGCATCTGACTTCACAAAACTTGCGGACCTACCTGCCGAAACGGCGCCGAACCGTTCGCCATGCGCGCAGCATAAAGACTGTGTGCGGCGCCTATTTCGATGGCTACCTTTTCGTCTCACTGGATATTCAACGGCAGAGATGGTCGCCGATCAATTCGACCGTCGGCGTGCGCAAGCTCGTGATGAGCGACCGCAAGCCGATACCGGTCCCTTACGGAATCGTCGAAGCCTTGATCTTGGCGACCGACGAAGCGGGCTTCCTTCACCCCAAGGATATGTTCCAAGCGGGAAAAACAATTAAAGTAGAGAGCGGCCCCTTTGCAGATCAACTTGGCGTCCTTGACTACGTCGGGCGCTCAGGAGCAGTCCGCGTCTTGATGGATATTATGAATAGGGCCGTTCCAATTTATATAGACAGAGACAAGTGCTTGGTGATAAATTAACATCTTCTTAATTAGTGCTTTTGTTGAGTTTGTTGCTTTAGTTCTAGGTTTTTTGCGCGAACGATGAGCCAGATCGACTCACCCTCGCTGCGGCAGCCTGCGATGAATCGGCCAAGCCTGCGCTGCGTCGAAAGACTGGCAACGGCACATCACTGGATTTCACGGATGACGCTCCCGACAATCGATTGTGAAGAGCTCCCTCTGCCACTGGCCATGAGGACGGGCCTGTCTCATCATAGCCTCTCGAAGAGGCCCACGGAGCAAAAGAGCGGCAGTGAACTGTACTGGCAGATCCCATGAAGTCGCGGCCCATGTCGACTTGGCAAGAAAACGTCGTGACCAAGGAGGCCTCGACTTCGCAGGCGAGCGGTCTCGACCAGGCAGCGACGTTACGGAGCGGCCCAACCAGATGCCTCCCCTCACCTCCAGTTCCACCGTTGGCGATCGCGGCGGAACTGTTTGCGGCGCTGGATGCGGCCGATATCCACTATGGCATCGTCCAGGATCCGGGAAGCCTGCCGCAGGCCCTCGCCGGCCGTGACGACATCGACATGCTGCTCGATAAGCGGGACTACATGGCCTTTTGCGCGATCATGGCTCGGCTCCACGGCCGTCGCAGCGTCAGCCTCTCCTGCTACGACAATGTGTGTGACGGCAGAGAAGATTGGTTCGTTCCTGACTTCTCACGCAGCGCCTATCTACACATCGATCTTCATGTCGGCATCCGCGTCGGCTGGGAGTTCCGCAAGCGTTATCTGGCGTTCGACTATGCGGCCGTCGCGCAGTGGGAGCGCCTGTCGGTCGAGGGAGTAACCATCCCGGTCGCCTCTCTCGAGGACGAGATTCGGTTGACGATTGGTCGTTTCGCGTTTCGTCTTTGGGGATGGCCGTGGACACGATGGGTGGTCTTGCCTGGGGACTGGGAGGACCACCTTGCGCAACTGCCCTTTCGATCCGGCGAAGCAGGTGAACGTGTCATCGAATGCGCCGGTGGCGGCAGCGGCACTATAAGTTGCAGGATTCGGCCGAACGAAGGCGGCATCGAGGTCTGTCGCGCTGATCTCGCGCGGCTCAGGCACGCGATCCGTCATCGGTGCGGCTATTCCCGCGGCAGCGGTCTGGCGGATGCGACGGTCCACTACATCCGCAAGGCCTCCTATCTTTCGTTGAGGGTCCTGGGGAGACTGTGGCCAGGCAGCGTTCCGGCAAAGAGGCGTGCCTCTACGGGCGGGCTCGTGGTCGCACTCGTCGCGCCGGATGGCCTTGGCAAGAGCACGCAGACCGATCTGCTGACACGCATCTTCGCCTGGAAGCTCGGTTGCGCGCAGGTTTATGTCGGCACTGGAGAAGGCGATGGATGGTGGTTCCGCAAGGCATTGCAAAATCTGCTTTCCCCCCGCAGGCACCAATTCAAGGCGGTGATCCAGCGTGACCGCAAGGAACCGCGCGGCGGGGCGATAGGCAAGGTGCTCGCAGCCGGGCTGGCTTTGTGGGCCGTGCTGATTGCGATCGAGAGATACGGGGTCGTCAAGCGTGCGCATCGATGGGCGACACGCGGCCTGATCGTCGTGTGCGATCGGTGGCCGCAGACGCTTCGCAAGGGGTACCTGGACGGACCGATGATCCAGTCCGACCTGCCTGCCGTTCCCGGCCTTGCGGCGCTTGCCCGCTTCGAAGAGCGGCTTTATCACAAGATGAGCGAATGCAAGCCAGACCTTATCCTTCACCTCGTATCGGATTTCTCCGTCTCGCAGAGCAGAAAGCCGGGAGAGATCAGCAAGGAAGGGTTTGAGGCGCGGATGTCGTTGATGACCGAGCTTCGAGCACTCGACAAAGACATCAGGGTCGTCGACGCAAGCGGCAATACCGAAACCATCACCCGGGTTCTTTTCAAGCAAATCTGGCTTTCCCTGTAAGAGGCGACGCCTTCTCCCAAATCCCGGCAGGTCACACGCGCGACGTTCCGGCGCGGCCTTCTGCTTGTTCCCTAGAATCGTCGCCGACAAGGCGTGCGCGCCCCGAAACGCCGTCGTTTCGCAGCCAAGCCCCTCAACGAACTACCAGCAGTCATCAGCCTCGCGGAGATACACGCAGATGAAGATCGTTCATGTGTTGACTCGCCTACATCGCGCGGGTTCGGAGGAAAATACGCTGGCCTGTTGCAACGCCCAGGTGAAGCACGGTCATGAGGTCCTGTTGGTTCACGGCAACGAATATGATGCCAGCCTGCGGGCCTCCGTCGCCAAGACCATGCGGGTCGTCAGCCTTGACGCGCTGGTTCATCCGATATCCCCCATCAACGACTTCGCGGCCCTGCGGCAACTCAGCCGGCTTCTCCTCGAATGGCACCCCGACATCGTTCATACCCATCAAAGCAAGGCTGGCATTATCGGCCGGTTGGCGGCCAGGCAGGCCAATGTCCCGGGCATCATCCACGGCGTGCACATCCTACCTTTCGTGCACGTCGGCAATGCTCAGAAACTGACATTCCTTGCAGCCGAACGACTGACCGCACGGTTCACACGCGCCTTCATCGACGTCAGCCAATCGATGCGCGATATCTGCGTTTCCCACCATATCGGCAGCCCCGCACAGCACTATGTCGTCCATTCGGGTTTCGACCTTATGCGCTTTTCCCACGCCCATTGGCCGAGTGAGGCGCCGCGGCTTCTCGGCATTGCACCTGGCGAGCCCAAGCCGCCGGTCGTGTTGATGCTGGCGGCACTCGAACCGAGGAAGCGCCATGTCGAACTCATCGAAGCGTTTCCCAAGGTCATCGAGCGCGTTCCAGACGCGCGGTTGATCCTCGCCGGCGAAGGACCGGCACGGCGGGATATCGAAGCCGCCATTGCCCGCTCCCCGGTGGGCGGCAGTATCCACCTGATCGGATATCATTCCGAGCCAGAACAACTGATCAGCCTGGCCGATGTCTGCGTGCTGACATCAATGCGAGAAGGACTGCCGCGCGTGGTCATGCAATACCTGGCCGGCGGCAGGCCCTGTGTTGTTTCGGAGCTGCCTGGGCTGGAGGAAGTCGTCAGGCACGGTGTCAACGGCATCGTCACCCCCGCCGATGACGTGAACGCTGCGGCGACGGCCATTGCCGATCTCCTCGAAAACAAGGCGCTTCGCGCCCGTTTGGCCGAAGGCGCAAGACACACCGACCTCACATCCTGGGGAGTTGATGCGATGTGCGACAGCGTCGAGACGGTCTACCAGTCCGTACTCGGGGCGCTGCCCCAAAACGACCTTTCAGGCGCGCGGGCTTATCAGTCGCAACTGCAATAGCGATCACAGTGTCTGCAGATTTCCACACCTCGATCAGGGCGGGCTCACCGCTACCAAGGTAGCCGCGTCTGTCCTTCTCTTTCAAAGGCAATAGGTCTGTCCCGTTTCTCCTGGGAGATATATCGTGACTCAAATACCGGCCGAATCCTCACGTCCCTGGCACAAGGCGATTCCGCTCCCGATTGAGCAGATCAAGAATCGATTTGTGCTGCGCTGCCTGTTCTGCTCGCTGGCCATGCTCGGTGACCTCTGCGTGATCCTTGCAGCAGCCGTCACGACCAACCTGGTCAGCCTGCACATAACCGGCCGTGCGCACGGGCCAGAGCTCGCCTATGTCGTCTTGCCGACCTACCTGGTCGCCGCCTGGAACCTGGGCGCCTACCATTTGCCGACGCTGCGTTCGCGCTTGGCATCTGTCAGAAGTTGCCTTGCCTCCCTGGCGACCGCGGCCAGCTTCTCGCTCTTCGCAGCGCTCGCCTTCAGCGTCATCGGCAGCTTCTCATCGCGACAAACGGCCTTCTTCCTTGGGCTCACCGCCGTCGGCCTCACCGTCTTCCATTGGAGCGTGGCGGCCGGATTGCGCCGCCGGGAAGATCAAACGGAGACGAAAGTCATTCTTTTGGGCGACGACAGCGTCCGTTCAAATCGCCAGCGCAAAGTCGCAACGACCATTAACGTGAGAGCACGCGACTGGCGTCCGATGGAAATGGATCCGAACTTCCTCAATGACCTGTCGTTGGCGGTGGCGGACGCGGATCGGATCGTGTTGTCGTTCAGAGCCTTCAAGGAACAACAGAAATGGGCAAAGCTGCTCGGCGAACTCGGTTTCGAGACCGAGTTGCTTGAACCCGGACTTGCTGGCCTGAAACCGTTGGCGCTCCGCTACCTCGATTCCACGCCAACGCTCGTTGTCTCGACGGGACCGCTGACATTACACAAGCGCGCGCTCAAACGCGGCTTTGACCTGATGCTCGTGCTGCTCGCAGCGCCGATAATCGTGCCTCTAATCGCGGTACTCGCGGTTCTCGTACGCGCGGATTCGCCCGGGCCGGCGTTCTTTGTGCAGAAACGGATCGGCACCAACAACAGATATTTCAACTGCATCAAGTTCAGGACCATGCGCGTCGATCTGACCGATGCGGCCGGCAACCACCTTACCGAGCGCAACGACCCTCGGATAACACGGCTTGGGCATTTCCTGCGCCATACCAGTCTCGATGAACTGCCCCAACTTTGGAACGTCTTCATGGGGCAAATGAGCCTTGTCGGTCCTCGGCCACACGCGCTGGGCGCATCGGCAGAGGGTGCGCTTTATTGGGAAGTGGTGCCGGATTATTGGCATCGCCATTCGATGAAGCCTGGACTGACGGGCCTTGCCCAGATCCGCGGTTATCGAGGTCCGACCGAGAAGAAATGCGACATCGAAAGCCGCGTCGCCGCCGACATCGAATACATCCACACGTGGTCGCTCTGGCTGGATGTGAAGATCCTTTTCAGGACCTTGCGGGTCCTTGTGCACAGCAATGCATTCTGAAGTGTCTCGAGTATCGTCACGTCCCAGGCGTTGACGAAGGAGAAGGCGATGAAACCGTATGTCGATAGCTATGGCTCTTCACGGTTCGCCGGCGAATGCCGAGGCCCTGGAGACTTTCACGGCCCGATGCGCGTGGTCGATTGCGGCCGACTGCTGCTGCGAATTCTCGCGGTGGTGGCTGCCTTGCTGACCGCCAATCTCGCCCGTGCCGAGGGGTATGTGCTCGACACCGGCGATGTCGTGCGCGTCCTGGTCTTCGGTGAGGCGGCCTATCCTTTGGAGGTGGCGGTCGACGATCGCGGCTCGATCGCGCTTCCGCTTCTGGGTGACGTTCGCGCCCGTGGCCTGACGGCAGCCGCCCTCTCACAGAACATCCGACAAGCCTACCAGCAACGGAAATTGATCCTCGACCCCTATGTCAAAGTCGAGATCGGACAATATCGTCCGTTTTTCATATCCGGCGCCGTCGCGCACCCCGGCTCCTATCCGTTCCAGCCGGGGATAACCGTCCGGCACGCATTGGCGCTTGCCGGCGGCTTCCGCCCAACCACAGCCGGAGAAACCGTGCCGGCATTACAGATCGCGGACCTGCGTAGCGAGCGGGCAAACTTGATGATCGAAGAATATCGACTGAAGGTTCGCCTTGCCCGGCTCAACGCCGAGAGCAAGCTGGCCGACAGCTTTGCTATTCCGACTGATCCGCCAGCCGAACTTGGCCAGAGCCTGATTGACGAGATCATTGGAACCGAAAAGGCCCAGTTGAAGGCTCGGCTGGCCGCATACCGGGACGACGTATCTTATCTTGAAGCCTCGCTGGCGCGCCTGAAGAAGGAAGCCGAGACGCTGGCCGGCGCCAAGGACGAACGACAGCAGACGTTGAAGAGCCAGCTCGAAGAGTTGGAAGCTGTGCGGACCCTGCGCCAGAAAGGTTTGATTACCAATACGAACGTGATGGCGCTGGAGCGCGCCCAGAACAACTATCGCCTCGACCTCGCCCAGTTCGAAATGCAGCAGACGCGGTTGCAGCAGGATCTGCTCAACATGGAAAGCGAGCTGCGCAAGAAGCATCAGGACCACGAATTCCAGTTGATTTCGGACACGCAGGAGACACAGGTTCAACTGGCGAAGCTTGCAAGCCAGCTCAGATACCTGTCGGACAAACTGCTTTTCGTCTTCGAATATGGCGAGCATCGGACAATCGAAGAACTGCAGGGATCGGTAAGGATCCTGATTTTCCGGCGCGGCCAGAAGACGGGCCAGGAAGTCGCCGCAGACGAAGACACCGACGTCAATGCAGGCGACGTCATCGAAGTCTCGGTCGTGGCGAACAAGGGCTTCTATTCGTCGGGAGCTTCGCGTCCGGACCCGGCGGCGGACATGGAAAAGAAAGCGTTCTGACGGGAAGGCGAGCCGCCATCGATCATGTCGCGGGACGATACCTGCACCTTGCGACGCGATCGCAGCACCAGCAAGCCGGTTACGGACCCCAACTGAACCGTCATCACGGCGAGCAGGCTCAGTAAGATCACGGCGAATACACCATCGATGCCCCGGTGAAGCACCAGATAAACGGGCGTGATAAACAATACGACAATGGACGACAGGAAAATCCAGACGACCCGCCCGAAGCATCCTCCGAGAAATCCGATCGTCAGAAGGGTCGCGAACTCAAACACCTGATACCCCTCTCATGCTGCGCTCTTCGTCAGAGCGACAGTTGGAGTCACGTGTAAATATCGCAGTAACCATCAGCGAAAACAATGACAGTCGTGCAACAGTCCCACAAGTTTCGGATGCTCCGGCGTTGCTTTGCGGCCACTTCGGCGACCAGGATGCACTGAGTATGGTATTCAGCGGCCACAGTATTACCGACATTCTGACCTTCCTTTCAGGTGCAGTCTTCATGCTTGCGGCAAGTCATAGGCGCGCCGCGCCGCGCCGCAAGGCTGCGCCGGCGAAACATGGGCAGCTGTTGCGTGGGCCGCGGCAGAGGTCACGCCGTCGCCACAGCGCGGTCACGCCATTGCAGGTGGCCGGCGCATTCCTCTTCGTGCTCACCCTTCTCCGATTTGCATTCGAGTTCCTGCCCGCCAACAGCGCGTGGAAGACTGCGCGATCCGCGTTCGCCGTCGCCCCATGGCCGGCATGGATGGAGAGCCTCACCGCAAGCGCCGCCTCTCTAAGGGACCAACTGACGGAACTGACGGGCGTTGCTTTGGACGAGCCGTTATTTTGGCTGGCCATCGCGGTACTGGGCCTCATGCTGATGGTCGTTCCGCGGCGGCGCAGGCGAAGACGCGTTTCCGCCAACACGCCCGCAGCCACCCTTTCGGCCACGCAAAGGCGCGTGCCGGGCACGGAGCTTGCAGGCGCCTTGCGTTCCTGCCGCGGCGCACTCGCAGGTGTCGCGATCTTCAGCGGCGTCAGCAACATCCTGATGCTGAACGGCGCGATCTTCATGCTGCAAGTCTACGACCGCATCCTGCCGAGCCGGAGCGTGCCAACGCTCATCGGCCTGTCGATACTGGCTGCCGCCCTCTTCCTCGGGCAGGCGACCATAGATTTGCTGCGCGGCCGCATCATGACGCGGATCGGCGCCGAACTGGACGAATGCGTTTCGGGGCGGGTTTTCTCCGCAATCGCGCGCCTACCACTTCTCGTCGGGCAACAGGGCGAAGGACTGCAGCCTCAGCGCGACCTCGACAGCATCCGCACCTTCCTTGCCAGCCCGGGTCCCAACGCGCTTTTCGAGCTGCCGTGGCTTCCCTTCTACATCGCGATCATCTGGAGTTTCCACCCGATCCTCGGGCTGACGGCGATCGGCGGCGCGATCGTATTGGTGGCGTTGACGATCACGACCGAGATGCTGACACGCAAGCCGGCGAGCGCGGCGACATCTTCGGGAATCCGGCGCAACAACCTGGCGGAAGCCAGCCGCCGCAATGCGGAAGTTCTGGCCGCCATGGGCATGCGACGGCGCCTGCATGAGCAATGGCAGGAAACGAGCCGCGAACACATCGCCCAGCAGCAGCGCGTCAGTGATGTCGTCGGGGGCCTCGGCAGCCTTTCCAGGGCGTTGCGACTGATGCTTCAATCCGCGATGCTGGGTGTTGGTGCCTGGCTGGTGATCCATGGTGAGGCAACGGCTGGTGTCATCATCGCCGGCTCGATCCTGGCTGGACGGGCCCTTGCGCCCGTGGATCTCGCAATCGCTCATTGGCGCAATTTCATTTCTGCGCGCCAAAGCTGGCGCAGGCTGAGCCAGTTGCTTTCACGGCTGCCTGACGAGGTGGGGCCGATGGCCCTCCCGACGCCCCGTTCCAGCCTCACCGTCGATCGTGTCGCCGTCAGCGCGCCTGGCACGCAACGGCTGATCGTGCAGGGCATCGAGTTCAATCTCAGCGCAGGTGTCGGCCTTGGCGTGATCGGCGCCAGCGGTTCGGGCAAGTCAACCTTCGTACGCGCTCTCGTCGGCGCCTGGCGGCCGACGATCGGCCGCGTAAAGCTCGACGGGGCCGCACTCGATCAATGGCCGCAAGACCAACTTGGACGCTACATCGGCTATCTGCCGCAGGATGTGGAGCTCTTCTCGGGAACGGTTGCGACCAACATTGCGCGCTTTGAGCCGGTGGCGGATGCCGAGGCGGTTGTTGCCGCGGCACGGGCAGCCGGCGTCCATGACCTGATCGTCAGTCTGCCCAATGGATACGAGACCCAGATTGGCGAAGGCGGAACCGCACTTTCGGCCGGACAGCGTCAGCGCATAGCGCTCGCCCGAGCCCTCTATCGCGACCCATTTCTGATCGTGCTCGACGAGCCGAACTCCAACCTCGACGCGGATGGCGAGAGGGCCCTTGGCGAAGCGATCAAAAGGATCAAGGCTCGCGGCGGGATCGTCGTCATCGTCACGCATCGACCGAACATCCTCGCCGCGGTCGACCTGGTGATGGAAATGAAGGAGGGGCAGATGCAGACGTTGGGCCCGCGAGATCGGGTGCTTTCGAAGCTCTCCCCGCTGCAGCCGGCCAACAGTGATTTCCTCAGACCCATCGCCATCCACCCCAAACTGCCGAATTGAAGGCGGTTAAAACAATCGTCGCCATTCAAATGAACGGACCACACTCCCACCGACGCTCCATTCGCCGCAACCTCCTGGGTGGGGTCACGGTCATCGCCCTGCTTTTCGGCGTGGTCGGCGGCTTCGCTGCAACGATGGAGATCTCCGGCGCGATCATCGCTCACGGCGTGGTGGTCGTTGCCTCCAATGGCAAGAAAGTTCAGCACCCGACCGGCGGCATTGTCAGCAAGATCCTCGTGCGCGACGGTACGCATGTCGAAGCCGGCGATCTTCTCGTGCAGCTCAGCGATGTCGTGCCGCGCGCCAATCTGGCCTTCGTGACCAAGAGCCTGGACGAGCTCTATGCCCGAAAATCGCGCCTCGAGGCAGAGCGCGATGGCGGCGAGCAATTGACGATCGCCCCGACACTGGTGGCGCGGATGAGTGAGCCGGAGGTTGCAACGCTGGTCACGAGCGAGCGGCGACTGTTCGAAATTCGCCGCATCGAGCGCTCCGGCAACAAAGCGCGGCTTCGCGAGCGCATCGAGCAGCTCCAAAAGCAGATCGAGGGCTACTTGGCGCAAGGAAAGGCCAAGAGCAAGGAGATCGAACTGATCAGGGAAGAACTCGAGGGGATTCGCGATCTTGTCGCGATGAAGCTCACGCCGCTGTCGAAGCTGACGGCCTATGAGCGCGACGCGACCCGGATCGAGGGCGAGCGGGCGCAGCTGATCGCCAGCACTGCGCAGGCGCGGGGCGCGATCGCAGAGGTCCAGCTTCAGATCCTGCAGCTGGACAAGGAGTTTTCGAGCTCGACCGGCAGCGAGCTTCGCGACGTCGACGCCAAGATTGCCGAGTTCGAGGAACGACAGGTGACGGCCGCGGATCAACTGTTGCGCATCGAAATCCGTGCGCCCGTCAGCGGCTCCGTCTATCAGTCGACTGTGCACACCATCGGTGGCGTGATTGGTGCCGGCGAGCCGATCATGATGATCATACCGGACCAGGATGCCTTGGCGATCGAGGCAAAGGTCGCTCCTCAGGACATCGACCAGGTCCTTGTCGGCCAAAGCGCCCAGCTGCGGTTCACCGCCTTCAATCAGCGCATCACGCCGGAGTTCCAAGGTGTCGTCTCGATGGTCGCGGCCGACGTGACGCATGATCAGCGCACGAATGAGAGCTACTACGTCGCGCGGATCGCGCTAAAGCCCGATGGGTCGGAACACATGGGTTCCTTGGCCCTCCTTCCCGGCATGCCCGCCGAGGTGTTCATCACGATCGGGGACCGGACGATGCTCTCCTATCTGATGAAGCCCTTGTCAGACCAGATGATGCGAGCATTCCGGGACCAATAGGCGCAATGCAGGCGGCACCAACGCTGCCGCTCAATCGCTGTCTCCAGCGAAGGAGGATTGCTGTGATCGCGGACAAGCTCAGACCCCCGATATTCCTGATCGGCAACTATCGCTCGGGAACGACAATCACGCAGAAATTGATCGGCCTGCACCCGGACGTGGTGACCTGGTATGAACCGCGCACGCTCTGGCTCTACGCGGACCCCGGAAGGCAACATGATGTGTTCACCGAACGTGATGCGACGGAAAAGGTCATCCGCTACATTCGCGGACGCTTTCTCGAATTTCAGGTGAAGAACGGTGGCCGCCAGATCATGGAGAATACCCCGTCGAACGTCCTTCGCGCATCCTATGTGCACGAGATTTTCCCGGAGGCGACCTTCCTCTTCATCACACGAAATCCGTTCTCCTACATCAGCTCGATGGAGCTGAAATGGCAGAGAACGAAGACGCTGAAGGGCATGAAGAGAACGCTTTCGACCACGCCGCTGACGCAGCTCCACTACTATGCCGCCGTGCTCATCCGCCAAATGTTCGTCAAGAAAATACTGCGGAGGAAGTACGCGCCGATCTACGGGCCGAAGTACGAGGGGATCCACCAGGACCTGAAGGAACAGGACAAGCTGACGGTGATTGCGCGCCAGTGGGCACGTGGCAACCGCCGGGCCAGGGAGGATCTTGCCAAGCTCGGAGACGGTCGGGTGCTGACATGCCGATACGAGGACCTGATGCAGGATACTGAGACGACCTTGCGCCGCATCTACGACCACTGCGGGCTCGCCTGCAGCGATGATATCCTTCGTGCCGCCAAGGAGATGGTCGACCCCACCCGCCAGGAGAAGTGGCTTCGCTTCGATCGCGAGGAACTGCGGGCAATCCTTCCGGAGATCGAGGAAGAGATGCGCGTGTATGGCTACGAAGTTCCGCCTGCCCTTCAATGAGAGAGAGCCACAAGAGCAGCGTGCAGGTTCGTTCGCCCGAGGAGAGCAAGGCGTGAGCAACATTCGACAGGGGCTGGCAAGGCGGAGTGTCGTGGGCATGTTCTGGACGGGCCTGTCCATGGGGGCGCTCGCCGTGGCGGAGGTCATCGCGCTCCTCGTGCTCGCGCGGCTTCTTTCTCCCAATGAATTCGGGCTTTATGCCGCGGCCCTCGTCATCATCAAGCTGGCGACCATCTTCGAGAACCTCGGTGTCGCCCCGGCAATCGTGCAGCGGCCCGAGCTTGATGAACGTCACCTGCGGGTCGGCTTCACCTTGTCGCTGATCCTCAGTCTCGTGATCGCCGGGCTGGTCTGGTTGACGGCACCCGCAATCGCACATGCCATGCGACTTGCCGATCTGGCACCCATCGTGCGCGCCACCAGCGTCGTCTTCATTTGCCAGGGCGTCGCGCTGGTGGCGCAGGCCGTCGCGCAGCGAGCGCTGCGTTTCGAATGGCTGGCCGCTGTCGATGCGATATGCTTTGCGGTCGGCTTCGTGATTGCAGGACCGATCCTTGCCCTGGCTGGCTTCGGAATTTGGGCGCTCGTCGGTGCGCTGATGACCCAAAACTTTCTGCGCACGATTGTGTTGCTTGTCGGCCAGCCGCACCCGAAACGCCCTCTGCTGGAGCGGCGCGCAATCAGCGAATTGCTGTATTTCGGTGGCGGGTTCACCATTGCCAGAGTGTGCAACTATCTCGCAACCCAGGTCGACAAGCTCATCGTGGGCCGCTGGCTTGGAGCGGAAGCGCTCGGTATCTATTCGCTCTCCTCACAGCTCATGACCACGCCGGCGGTCATTATCGGCCAGATTCTCGACCGTGTCCTGTTTCCAACGATGGCGCTCGTACAACAGGAGCCCGCCCGGCTCGCCCGCGCCTATCGCAGCGCGGTTGCCGCCTGCGCTCTCGTGGTGCTGCCGGCAAGTCTCGTCGTCGCGATCGCGGCGCCCGAACTCGTCCAGGTTCTCCTCGGTCAAGGATGGGACGCGGTCGTCGCTCCCCTCCAGATCCTTGCCGTCGGCATGTTGTTTCGCACAAGCTACAAGCTCAGCGACTCCATTTCGCGCGCGACCGGCGTCGTCTATGCAAGGGCGTGGCGGCAGGCAATCTTCGTGGTCGCAGTGGCGGCAGGCGCTCTTCTTGGACATTTCTGGGGCGTGACGGGTGTGGCGGTCGGCGTTGTCGCGGCCGTCATGACCAATTTCATGCTGATGGCGCATCTCAGCCTGCGCGTCACCGGGATCGGCTGGTCCGCGTTCATCGGGGCGCATGTGCCGGCATTTGCGCTGGCGGCCGTGGTTGGCGCCAGTGCCTGGATCGCGGCGGATCAATTGCGCCAGGTTCACGTGATGCCGCTCGTCCTCCTCTTCAATGTCGCTATTGCCGCCGGCGCGACGGGCCTGGTGTCGTGCTGGCTGCTGCCGTCACTGTTTCTTGGTCGGGATGGGCAGTCGATGCTTCGCCTGGTCGCCGGGCTGGCGCCCGCTTGGCTGCGACGCAGTCGCCCGGGTTAGGCAGACAATCCTCCATCCGTTCGATGGCATGGCCCGAACGGCGAAACACAAGCGTTCCAAATTCCGTCCCGCGACCTGATCGAGTGACGTCGTCGTGTCCCAACGGCGACCCTCTTTCGGTCGCGGGTTTCGGCATGACCAGGGGTGCCCGTCCCAGCGAGCACCAAACGATCGCGGACCTGCAAAGGCCGGCTGAAAGGCCGCCTTGGTAAAGGAGATACGACATGACTAGTTTGGCTCGGTTTCCCAGTATCAAAGAGCTTTTGGCAGATATCGACCTCGACTACGGCCTTAAGGGCGGATTGGGTGATGACGGATCGCTGGCACTGACCGGCATCGCCGCTGCAAATGCTGCACTGACACCCCAGAACATTCTGCGCGCGACGGTCTCCTTCGAGGGGGGCAGCGACTGGGGTCTTTCACCAACGGACCTCGATCCGTGGCGGGAGCCAGGGCAGCGCGAGGATGGCGCCAGCGGCGCCACGGCACCGGCCGAAACCGGATTGGCGAAAGAGAGTGCAACAAGCCCATCCCCCGCCATGACGACCAGCGACGAGGAGGCGGCCACGACGATGGAGGTGCAGAGCCTTGCCGCTTCGACGAGCAGCACACCGACAGCGCTCGAAATCCGTGTGTCCGGCGCCGCCAATGACGCCGAGGAAAAGGCTTCAGGGACGATCTCGGGCAACATCAACGATCTCGAACTCGGCTTCGACGGTAACACGCGTCAAACGGTCGGGCTGCGCTTCACAGGCATCGACATCCCCAAGGGCGCCGTCATCACCAATGCCTATATCCAATTCACCACCGATGAAGTAAGCACGGGGGCGGTTTCGCTGCTGATCCGCGGTCAGGACGCGGACGACGCGGCAGCTTTCACAACCGCGAAGTTCGACGTTTCGTCCCGCCCGATTACGGATGCGTCGGTCGACTGGACACCAGGAGACTGGACAATACGCGGCGAGGCCGGAGCCGACCAACGCACGCCGGATCTCAAAGCGATCATCCAGGAAATCATCGATCGCGACGGCTGGGCGGCGCTGAACGACATTGCCTTCCTGATCACGGGCACCGGCAGGCGCACCGCCGAGTCCTTCGACGGCAACGCCGCCGCAGCCCCGCTCCTCCACCTCGAATATTACGTGCCGCCGCCAAGCGACCCGGTTGCCTTCGACACACCGCCAGATGCCAACTCCGGCGCCGACCAGATCGCGGAGCTGGCTGCCGTCGGCGCGGCCGTCGGCATCACCGCTTCAGCCAGTGACCCCGACGCCAACGACACGGTGAGCTACAGCATCGACGACGCGCGCTTTGTCATCGACAGCAATGGCGTCATTACACGATCGGGTGTCGGCACCCTGGATTTCGAGACCCAGGCCCAGATCACCCTGACAGTGACGGCGACCTCCTCCGACCGAAGCAGGGCCACCCAGACCTTTACCGTCAGCGTTCTCGACAGCCCGGAACCGGTCGCCTTCAACACCCCGGCGGATGCCAATACGGCCCCGAACCAGATTGCCCAGGACGCTGGCGCCGGCACCAAGGTCGGCATCACGGCCTCTGCAAGCGATCCTGATGCCGGCTCGACCGTCACCTATAGCCTCAGCGATGATCGTTTCGTCATCGATGCAGGCGGCATCATCACCCGCTCGGGAACCGGCACGCTCAATGCGCAATCCGAGCCTTCGATTACGCTAACGGTCACGGCCACCTCGTCAGACGGCAGCGCGGCCTTGCATGACTATACCGTCAACGTCACGACGGGGACGTCGAGCCCGCCCACTTCGGCAACCTTGGTGCACACCGTACTGACCTCTCAGTGGTCGCCGGCGAGCCCGGACCCGTCGGGTATCACTTACATCTCCCATCTCGGCACCCTGATGATTTCCGACGGTGAAGTCGATGAGATGTCGATATTCAAGGGAAAGAACCTGTTCGAGATGAGCCTGAACGGTACCTTGGTCAGATCGCTCACCACCACCAGTTTCTCGGACGAGCCATGTGGTGCTGCTTATAATCCGACCAACCGGCACCTCTATTTCTCAGATGATACCGGCACGAAGAGCGTCTACGAACTCAACCCGGGTTCGGACGGGCTTTACAACACCGCCGATGACATCGTGACCTCGTTCAAGACGTCCGCATTCGGAAGTTCCGACCCCGAGGGCCTCACCTACGACACGAAGCGCGGCGTCCTGTATCTCGCGGACGGCAACGCGAGGATCTACACGATCAACCCGGGCGCGAACGGCAAATTCGACGGAGTGGCCTCCACGGGCGGCGATGACGTGGTGACGAGCTTTTCGATCGGGACGCTTTCCAACGGGGATCCTTGCGTCGAGTATGACCCCGTTCACGACCTGCTCTATGTCGTCAAGTCGCGCACCCAGGTCGTGATGATGTCAACGACGGGGCAGCAATTGGGAACGCTCGATATATCGGCGGCCAATGCCCGCAAGGTGGCCGGCCTGGCGCTTGCGCCAAGCAGCGACGATGCGAACCAGATGAGTCTCTACATCGTCGACCGAGGTGTCGACAACGACTCCAACCCGAACGAGAACGACGGCAAGCTCTACGAGTTCCGGCTCGACCATTGGCTGCTCGCCTGATCGGGGGAATCGACCACTCCGCCAAAAAAGCATGTCGCGCAAAACTGCGCAGCGATTTTCGACAAATACATAAGAAATATCAATTATTTAAAGTGCAATAAGCGAATCTGAAAGATCGCCGCGCGCTTCAGTGATTTCGTCGCGTGGCACTGGCCGCATGACGAGCGTAGGGGTGGCCGCGTCCACTGGTTGGCCCCGATTATCCGCAAACCACGGAAAGGAGGTTGGACATGTCTAAGTTGTCCCGCGTTCCATCTGGCCTAGACATCCCAAAGCTCCTCACGATCGAGTTCGGGCTGAGTTTTGGCGGCCATGGCGGCTATGTGTTCGAGGATGACGCCGGAGAATCGATCTGGACCCTTCATCCGCAGGGGCTGGCGCAGCGACCGGTGGCTGACCTGAGCGAGAGCTGGGAGGAGCCCACGGTCGCCACTCATAGGCACCGCTCCTCTGTGGATGCCAGCATAGAGTACCAAGGCCTGCTCTTGGATCCGGCGGATACCGCGGTGGCTTCCAGCACCGACGAGAGGTCGCTTGGAAACGATACGCACGAGAGCACGCTGCTCTCCTTCAACGCAACCGCCCCGGAGCCGGCGTCAAGCAAGATTGACCCCGGCGTGGCCACGTTGAGCAGTGCCGCCGTCAGCACGCTTGCCGCCGATCCGATTTTCGAGACAAGGCTCGCCGCCGCCACTGATGACATCGAGGAAAAGAGCTCCGGCACGATATCCACCAACATCAACGATCTGGACATGGGCTATGATGGAACCACCCGCCAGACCATCGGACTTCGTTTCACCGGGATCGACGTTCCCCGGGGTGCGGTCATTACCAACGCCTATATCCAGTTCACCTCCGACGAGGTCGGCACCGGCGCGGCGTCATTTGTGATCCGTGGCGAGGATGCAGACGATTCGACCGCCTTTACGGCCATCAAGTTCAACGTCTCCTCGCGTCCGACCACGGACGCATCCGTTGACTGGACGCCGGCAAGCTGGACGGTGCGCGGTGAAGCCGGCATTGCCGAGCGAACGCCGGATCTCAAAGCGCTCGTCCAGGAGATCATCGATCGCGGCGGCTGGGCGGCCCTCAACGACATGGCGTTCGTCGTCACCGGCACCGGCACGCGCGTGGCGAAGTCTTATGAGGGCGGCGCCGCTGGCGCAGCTCTCCTGCACATCGAGTACACCGTTCCGGCGGCAGGCAGTCCTATTGTCTTCAACACGCCGGCCGATATCGATACGGCCACCAACCAGATTGTCGAACTCGCAACCGCAGGCACCGTGGTCGGCATCACCGCTTCGGCCAGCGATCCCGATGCCGGCGATACGGTCAGCTACAGCCTCGATGATTCACGCTTCGCCATCGACGCCAATGGCGTCATCACCCGGTCGGGCACCGGCACACTCGATTTCGAGACCCAGGCCTCGATCACGCTGACGGTAACGGCGACCTCGTCCGATCAAAGCGCCGCGACTCAAACCTTTACTATCGGCGTTCTCAACAGCCAGGAGCCGGTCGCCTTCAACACACCGGCCGACACCGACACGGCCACCAACCAGATCGCCGAAGGCGCTGCAGCCGGCACCGCGGTCGGCATCACGGCTTCGGCCAGCGATCCCGATGCCGGCGATACGGTGAGCTATAGCCTCGATGATTCACGTTTTACCATCGACGCCAACGGCGTCATCACCCGCTCGGGCACCGGCACGCTCGACTTCGAGACCCAGGCATCGATCACGCTGACGGTGACGGCAACCTCGTCCGATCAAAGCACCGCGACCCAGACCTTTACCCTTGGTGTTCTCAACAGCCAGGAGCCGGTTGCCTTCAACACGCCGGCCGATGCCGACACGACCACCAACCAGATTGCCCAGAATGCTGTCGCCGGCACCAAGGTCGGCATCACGGCTTCGGCCAGCGACCCGGACGCCGGTGATACGGTCACCTACAGCCTCAACGATTCACGCTTCGCCATCGACGCCAATGGCGTCATCACCCGTTCCGGCACCGGGACACTTAATGCCCAGTCCCAACCGTCGATCAACCTGATAGTCACGGCGACGTCGTCCGACGGCGGCACTGCTTCCGAAACCTTCAATTTGAACGTCACCAGCGGCGCGAACGGCCCGCCGACATCAGCGACCTTGGTCCATACCGTCCTCACCTCGCAATGGTCGCCCGCGAGCCCCGATCCCTCGGGGATCACCTATATTTCGCATCTCGGCACGCTATTCGTTTCCGACGGTGAGGTCGACGAGATGTCGATATTCGAGGGCAAGAATCTCTTTGAGACAAGCCTGAACGGCACGCTGGTAAGGTCGCTTACAACCATCAGTTTTTCCGATGAACCGAGTGGGGTCGCCTATAACCCCACAAACCATCATCTCTATTTTACGGACGACACCGGCACGAAGAGCGTCTACGAACTCAATCCCGGAACGGACGGACTTTACAACACGTCCGACGACATCGTGACCTCATTCAAGACCTCCGCGTTCGGCAGCACAGATCCGGAAGGGTTGTCCTATGACACAAACCGCGGAGTTCTGTACCTCGCGAATGGCGTCAATAACACCATCTATACGATCAATCCGGGTGCGAATGGCAAGTTCGACGGCGTGCCATCCGTGGGTGGTGATGACGTGGTGACGAGTTTTGCAATGGGCACGGTGTCAAACGGGGATCCCTGTGTCGAATACGACCCGGTTCACGATCTGCTCTACATCGTTAAGTCGCGTACCGAGGTGACGATGACCACACCGACAGGCGAATTCCTGGGAACTCTGGATATCTCCGCGGCCCATGCACGCAAAGTGGCGGGACTGGCGCTTGCGCCGAGCAGCGACGATCCGAACCAGATGAGCCTCTACATCGTCGATCGCGGCGTCGACAACCACTCGAACCCGAACGAGAACGACGGCAAGATGTATGAGTTCCGGCTCGATCATTGGCTGCTATCCTGAGGAGACTCGGGCACATTGCCCGACCAGCTGGGGCGATCGATCAACCGGATCGATAAGCCAGGGTACTTGCAGCTTCCTTCGGGCGGTCCGGGAAATGATCGGCTCCTGCAGCCATTGCTGCGGGGGCGAGCGCGACTAGGCACTCGCGCACCGCGTTAGAGCATGCCGCACGCCGAAAGCAACTTGTTCGACACGCCTCGGGATAGCACTCGTGGCTTCTGGCGTTATGGCGCTGCCCAAACCGTCCGGACAGGATTTCTTGTCTGAATGAACTGACTGGGTCTGCCGTCTTCGGCCGACGAAATAAGTCCTCGTCCAGCGGGGGGCATTTCGTCGCTTGTATCCCGTTACCGACCGGCTCCCGAAAATCCCCCTCCCCTGACGGACATGGAAGCGCCGGCGCGCACCGGTGGGCTCCGGCTGTCCGCAAGCCGTGCAAAGGAGATTGGACATGGCCAAGCTGTCCCGCATCCCGTCCGGCCTGGACGACCCAAAACTGCTCGCGATCGAGTTCGCACTTGGTTTTGACGTCGACGGCAATTACACCTTTGACGACCTCGCCGCTGTTCCAATCGGCTCCGTTCACCCGAAAGCAGCGCAACCGCGATCGGCAATTGACCTGGCTGGGAGCTGGGGGTCTTCTGCCTCGCTCGATCGCAGCGACCACTCGCTCGTCACTGTGACCAACGCGGAGGAAGAATCTGTCGCCGGCACGATCAGCACTGCGCCGACCTCTGGCACCCAGGGGCCCGACGACAATACGCTAGGAAGCGGGAGCCGACTGTCCGACGCGGCCACCCTGGAGGCGCCAGCCGAAACCGGCGCAACCGCGCCAAACAGCGCGACGATCGCCGCACTCGCAGTCGATCCAGTCTTCGAGACAAGGGTGGCCTCAAGCGCAGACGACGCAGAGGAACGGTCGAGCGGCTCGACGTCCTTGACCAGCAGCGATCTCGAGTTGGCCGTTGATGACGGCGTTGGCCAGACTGTTGGGATCCGCTTTACCGGCATCGACATTCCGAAGGGCGCCATCATTACCAATGCCTATATCCAGTTCACCGTTGATGAGGTGAGCACGGGGACGATTTCGCTCCTCATTCGCGGCCAGGATGTGGATGATGCCGCGGCTTTCGCCGCCACGACGTTCAACGTCACCTCGCGCCCGGCAACCGATGCATCCATCGCCTGGACGCCTGCAGACTGGGCGGTGCGCGGCGAGGCCGGCGCGGCGCAGCGCACGCCCGATCTCAGCGCAATCATCCAGGAGATCGTCAGCCGCGACGGTTGGGCGGCGCTCAACGACATGGTGTTCCTGATCACCGGCAGCGGCACGCGCACGGCCAGAGCCTATGATGGCAGCCCGACGGCCGCACCGCTCCTGCACGTTGAATATACCCTGCCGACATCCGGCGATCCGGTCGTCTTCAATACGCCCGCAGACGCCGATCCGGTCGCCAACGAGATCGCCGAGCTTGCGGCCGCCGGCACCGCCATCGGCATCACGGCTTCGGCGGCCGACCCCACCCCCGGCGACACCATTACCTACAGCGTCGACGACGCACGCTTTGCCATCGATGCAAACGGCGTCATCACCCGGTCGGACGTCGGCACACTGGACTTTGAGACCCAGACCTCGATTACGTTGACCGTGACGGCCACGTCCTCGGATTTCAGCAGGGCCTACCAAACCTTTACGGTCAGCGTTCTCAACACCCAGGAACCGGTCGCCTTCGGCAACCCGGCCGATAGCGACCCGACCGCCGACAGGATCGCCCAAAATGCTGCCGCCGGCACCAGGGTCGGGATCACCGCTTCGGCCCGCGATCCCGATGCGGGCTCGACCGTGACCTACGGTCTCAACGATCCGCGTTTCGCCATCGACGGCAATGGCGTCATCACGCGCTCCGCAATCGGAACCCTCGATGCTCAGGCCGAATCGGCGATTACGCTGCGTGTGACGGCGACTTCGTCCGATGGCAGTATCGCCACCCAGGATTACACCATCATCATCAGTCCGCCTGCCACTGACAGCGTGATCTTCGAAAGGAGAGTTGTCGCCAGCCTCGACGATGTTGAAGAAGCTCCTTCGGGCTCGGTCTCTGCCACCAGCGGCGACCTGGAACTGACCGTCGACGGCGCCAAGGTCCAGACCGTCGGTATGCGCTTCACCGGAATCGATATTCCCAAGGGCGCGATCATCACCAATGCCTATATCCAATTTACCGTCGACCAGGTGAGCACGGGGGCAGCATCGCTCATGATCCGCGGCCAGGATGTGGACGATGCCGCCGCCTTCACGACCGCTCAGTTCAATGTTTCTTCTCGCACGACAACCGACGCGTCGGTCGCCTGGACGCCTGCGGACTGGACAACACGCGGAGCGGCGGGCCTCGCACAGCGCACGCCGGACCTGAAGGCGATCGTGCAGGAGATCGTCGACCGCGACGGCTGGGCGGCACTCAATGACATGGTGCTCCTTGTCACCGGCACCGGCACGCGCACTGCAAGGGCCTTTGACGGCAACGTGGCTGCGGCTCCGTTGCTGCACGTCGAATATTATGTGCTGCCGACAAGCGCTCCGGTCGTCTTCAATACGCCTCCCGATGCCGATCCGGCTGACAGCCAGATCGCGGAGTTGGCTGCGGCCGGCACCGCCATAGGCATCACCGCTTCGGCCGGCGATCCGGACGCCGGTTCCACCGTTACCTACAGCATCGACGACGCGCGCTTCTCCATTGGTTCGAACGGCGTCATTACGCGCTCCGGTATCGGCACGCTGGACTTCGAGACCCAGAGCTCGATTACGCTGACGGTGACGGCAACCTCATCCGACCGAAGCACAGCCAGCCAGACCTTCACTCTCGGTATTCTCGACAGCCCCGAACCGATCGCCTTCAACGATCCGGCCGACGCCGACACAGCCAACAACCGCATCGTCCAGAGCGCGGCGGCAGGAACCCGGGTCGGCATCACCGCCTCGGCGAGAGACCCCGATGCCGGCTCGACGATCAGCTACAGCCTCACCGATAATCGCTTCGCGATCGATGCCAATGGGGTCATCACCCGTTCCGCCACGGGCACGCTCAATGCCCAGACCGAACCCTCAATCGCCCTTCGTGTGACGGCAACGTCGTCCGATGGAAGCACAGCCACGCACGATTACACCGTCAACGTTGCGGCCCAAGCCGGACCGCAGACCCTGTACCGCTTCGCGGTCTTCGGCGATTTCGGCGACACGAGCCTCAATGGAGAAAAGGCGGTCGCGGCGCTCGTCCACAACTGGAACGTCGATTTCATCCTCACTGTCGGCGACAACGTCTACGCGCCGCAGACATTGGACGCAGCCGTCGGCCAGCAGTACCACGACTATGTCGGCAACTACCAAGGCGCCTACGGCGCCGGCAGCGCCATCAATCGTTTCTTCCCCGTGCTCGGCAACCACGAGTACAACGAGAACAACGTCACCAATTATCTGAACTACTTCACGCTGCCCGACAACGAAAGATACTACGACTTCCAGATCGGGCCGGTGCATTTCTTTGCGCTGAACAGCAACAAGCAGGAAGCAGACGGCCGCAGCGCGACGTCAGTCCAGGGGCAATGGATGCACTCCACGCTCGATGCGTCGAACGCAAGCTTCAACGTCGCCTATTTCCATCACACGCCCTACAATCCAGGCGGCAGCACCAGCACCATGCGGTGGCCCTTCGAGCCGTGGGGTGTAAATGCGGTGTTTGCCGGCCACGAGCACAACTACTACCGTGAAAACCGCGATGACAACGGCGACGGTCTACAGCTTCCCTATACCACAACCGGCCTCGGCGGTGCGGGCCGCGACGTCCCGAATGTCGGCGCCAACCTTGTAACCATCACCGATCAGGGCATGTTGATTGAGTTCTACAACGTTACCAGCTTCAACGGGACCACCGCGACGAGTTCGCTCACCGACTCCTATTTCATCGCGACGCCGACCGGACGTGTCCCGACAATCGTCAACGGCGGCTATGTGCTGAACGGTACGACGGGTGCCGACTACCTCTGGGGGCTTGGAAGCAATGCGACGCTGACGGGCGGACGCGGCAACGATACGCTGGTCGGGGGCAAAGACAGCAATCGCTTCGTGTTCCAGACTGGTGATGGCAACGATGCAATCCTAAACTTCAGGGCCGGCGCTGCCACCGGCGACGTCCTCGACCTGCGTGCATTTGGCATCGACAGCGCCAGCGAATTCCGGCAGGTGGCATCGAACCAGGGCGCAAACGTGGTAGCCAATCTCAGCGGCACGGACCACCTGACCTTGCTCGGCGTGCATGCCGAGCAACTCCACGACGACAACTTCGTCCGGGCAGGACTGCTTGTCTAAATGATGTGATCTGATCTGCCGCTTTCGGCCCAGATAAGCCCAATTCGTACAACCGGCGAAACGACAAAGCCGGAGCCCTGATAACACGGGGCTCCGGCTTTGTCGTTCTACGGCACCGCTGTCTCTCAGAGGCGCAAGGTCACTGCAGCACTTTGAATTGCATCACGATCTGTCACCTCTATCCGGCTGCGATCAAAGCAAACCTGCAATCGTGCCCCGGAACGCAAGAAGCCGGCATTTCTGCCGGCTTGCTGAGACGAACGGCCTGTGTCTTAACACGGGCGCCTTCCCTCGTCGGGGATCATTTCTTGTGGTTCCAAAAATCGAGGTCCAGCTTGATAAGCTTTTTCAGTTGGCCGGGCGGCCCGTAGTGATGGTGGTTCTTGTCTCCCCATCCATATCCTGGCCGCGGGTATTTGGGGTGCGATCCGCTGGATTTGGCAATGGCGCGCGAACTCAGGCTGGTGCCAAGCAACAAGGTTATGGCGGGAGGAGTTACAGCAGCAAATTTTCCGGCCTTCATGAGAAAATTTCGGCGCGCTTCCGCTTCAGTATTAAGTCTTTCTGGCGAATTGTCTACGCCTTTTTGGGTATTTATCGACATGACACTTCCCTTTTTGCGCGGACTTAAATTATTCGGATACACTATCACTTTACACGCTAGGGTTCAATTGGCGATACGCATACATAAATACTTTAAATCTTTGAGCGAAGATCTTTATTCAAGAGGACGGCCGCGATCCGGCGGGCGAGATGGACCGGATTCCGTCGAGCGAGGTCGTGGACGCGTGAAAACCGCCTTGCACCCCAAAAAAGGTTGCCAGCCAGGCGCAAGGGTGCCCCCAGGATCGGATGACATGAGGCAAAGACGCGCCTCCAATGCTGGAATCGGATCGTCAACCGCTCCCCACACCCGGGCGGGATGCTCGTCCCGAAAAAGCGATGCAGGGTCAGCAACTGCATTTCGACAGCATTGCGCGCGCTTCTGCCCGCGAGCAATGCTCGAAGTGTGGCCCAGTCGATAGGTTCGCTTTCGGCCAGCTGTGCCAGGTCATACATGTGCCTGAGGTCGATCCTCCCTCGCCAGTAGTCTCCTTCCTTGAGAAGGTCATGCACGATCCAGTGCAGGGCACGCGACTGCGCAGGAGGGATTTTCACGGAGAGCTTCCCCTGCTGGACGAGCTTCGGGCGCCCAAGGCCATCCGCACGATAGGCCCGCAACTCCAGCACGCCCACGTCCCGGTCGCGCGCCATGCCACGACCATCGGGCACGCCAACATAGCCAAGCTGTTCCAGGCAGGCTTGCGCCAATGGTTCGTCGCGCGCCGCAACAGCCAGGTCGATGTCGCTGGTTATCCGATCCGGAACGGTTTGCGAGAGAAAGAGCGGAACCGCACCCTTCAACAGAACCGGAGCGACGCCAATAGCGTTCAGAGTGGCAACGGCTTCCTCCAACTGCAGCCGCAGTCGGACATTGCGCTCCCGATTGCAATCGCGAATGAACTGAAGATAGTCGCGCACGTCGCCGGGCACGTCCCCGATGCGGCCCGCCTGCTCGAGGGACGCGAACAGGGCCGGCGTCAGCAAGGTCTGGTTCGCCAGCGCAATTATCGCCGGCCAGTCCGGCTGGTCGACAACACGGCCGCAAAGGCCCGCAATCAACGCGTCGAGTGGGTTTGGTGCGGGCTTCATGAGCATGCCCGCCCAATCAGCCTGACCGCCTCATCGAGCCCGGAATAGGTCAGGCGATAGGCCTTCACGGATCCTATGACGCCAGCCAATACGTCAAAACCGGTATCGCCCAGCTCGCCGCCCGGCGCGAACGCACCACCAAGCAGGCCGCGCAGCACATCCACCGGGTCGACCTTGTCCAAACTCGGCCGCGCAGCGCGGTCACGATGGAGGAGGATGACGGCGCCGACCGGCCACGACTGCGCGGTCAGGGAGGCAGCGGCCTTCGGCACGACATAGCGCACGCGCCGGTTGTCCGGGCGTCGGAAGATCGGCGCTGCATCGAGGTCGGGAAAACGCTCCGCCAGCAAAGGCCATGCACCCGACTTGACGGCGGGTGCGAACGGCAGCCCGACACAGCGCCCGTCAGCATTCAGGAGGGTCACGTCGTCCGACGCGAAACCGAATCCGGCATGGGCCAACGCCATCGTCAGTGTCGTCTTGCCCGCCCCCGGCTCGCCGCAGAGCAGAACAAGCTGCTCATTCTTGAGGAGTGCTGCCGCGTGAAGGGCCAGTTCGTAGCTGCCGGCACCGAGGACATCGCTCAGCATTTCTCCCTTCAATATTGTCGCCATTTGGTCCGGAGCCGAAGCCAGGAGCCATTCGCCATCGCGAAACAAGTGGAGCCGGTCACCGTGCTCGGCCAACTGGAAGACGGTGTCGGGGGTGGCCTCCTCGACCTCGAGATGCCTGAATATGGCCATCGTCGGAAAGGCGTGGGCAATCGGATAGAGGATGCGCATACGGCGCCCGGCAACGCTCAGCATCTGGCTCACGTGCTCTTGCGCGGAAATATCGAGCGGCGAGATGCGGGGCCGGATCAAGCCCAGGCGCTGCCAATCCTCGATCGCCGCCTCGACCTGCCCATGCGCATCCCGGGCATCGACGCCGGCGCGCTCGACGGCCTCCGTCGGCTTTCCCTGCTCCAGCAGGCGCCAGATATAGGCGGCAGTGTCATTCAGGGTGAAGATCGCGTGTTGCGATGCACTGAACAGGACATTCTGCCCCCTGATCCGGACGAGCCGTGCCTGGGTGACGAAACGGGGCGCCACACCGTCGCCTCGCATTCCCAAATAAGCTCCCATAGCGGTTCATCCCTCCCCATCCCGCGGCGCAGGCGGCTTTCAAATTCTCACTCGGCCGGCGATCCGGCCAATCCGGCAAAGACTTTCGGATTGCGCACGAGCCGCCAACGCAACCACAGCCCGGTGGCAAACGAGGTCAGGATCGAGGCAAGCACCAGAGCCGTGAACATACGGCCGTCGATGATGCCCGCCGCATAGGCGACGCTGGCGAGCACGATGCCCGGCCCGCCACGCGTGTTCATGGAGACGCCGTAATCCAGCGCCCTCGCCCAGTCGCAGTCGGCGGCTCTTGCGGCAAGAGTGCAACTCACGAGCTTGATGGTCGTGCTCATGCCGATGAACAGAACGGTCAGCCCGGCATCGAACTCATGTGCGAGATTGAGCCGCTGTCCTACGAGCGCAAAGTAGATCGGAACAAAGAACCAGATCGCGATGTCGGCGATGTGCTGTTTGACGGGAGCGAGGTGCCGCGAGGGAAACCGCGCCATGACCAGGCCCGCAACGAGCGCTGCGAAAACGATGTTCACGTTCAAAAGGCTCGCACCGGCGACGAAGATCAGGCACAGCAGCATCGTGTAGCCGGTAAAAGGCGCTTCACTGAATTTGCCGATCATCCATCGGCGAAGCGCCCTTACGACTGCCGGTGCGAAAAACAGGGAGGCGAGCACGAAACCGAGCGTTATGGCGACCACGCGCCCGATGCCGGCCGCGCTCGCCGCCTCGCCATGCTGGACCGCCGTGGCGACGGCGAGGATCGTCCAGAGGATGAGATCCTGAATCGTGGCGGCCCCGATGACGTTGCGCGCGAAGGGCGTTCCCATCAGGCCCAGATCGAGAAATATCCGCGAGATGACCGGGATCGACGTAACCGCGGCAGCTATTCCCATAACGAGCTTGAAGGCGAAGGGATCACCACGCTGGGTGTCCGCGAATAGCGAGGCGCTCGCATAGCCGAGCACGAACGGGATCATCAGCGCGCCGACCACCAGGGCGATCACGATGCGGCCTGCGGCCCCACCGCCCTCTGCCTGAACCTTGAAGCCCGCCGTGAACATCAGGAGGACGAGGCCGAACCAGTAGAAGGCCGTCAGCAGAGCGGACTGCGCCGGAAAGGCCGCGAACAGCCATTCGTGCGCTTCGGGCGAAATCGTGCCAAGCACCGATGGACCAAGGACGATACCGCCGGCTATCTCGCCGATGACCCGGGGCATCTTCAGGCGCTCGAACAGGTGACCGCCGCCCAGCGCTCCGATAAGCAGCAGCACCAGCGACAGGAAAAAACGCGCGGTTTCGGAATCGCTCATGACGCAGCCTCAAAGGGCGGCGCCCGGTGAACCATGCGGCTGCCGATGTCACGCACGGCCGTCAATCCGGGTGTAGGTGGCAACGACGCGGGCTGCCAGCTCATCGAGCGAATAGAGTTCCGTGTCGAGGACGAAGTCGGGGTTTTCCGGTGGTCTGTAGGTGGTGTTATAGCCGATCAGCGTATCGATCTCGCCGCGCATGGCCTTGCCGTAAAGCCCCTTCGGATCCCGTTCGGCGCAGCCCTGGATCGAACAGGCGACGTAGCCGGTCGTCAGGTTTCTGACATTCTTGCGAACATATTCGCGCGCGTCTTCACCGGCCGTCAGGGCCGCCACGACCACATTGAGGCCGGCCTCTGCCGCCTTGTTCGCCAGGTGCGCGAGAATAGAAACGACGTGCAGCCGGCTTTCTGCGCCGAAGCCAAGCTTTGCGCCGAAGAAGTCGCGGACCTCATCACCATCGAAGAGAATGGCGGGAATCCCGGCCGCCCTCAGATCGGCGACGACACGTGTCGCGAGCGTCGTCTTGCCCGCCGACGTCGGTCCGAGCAGCCACAGTACCGTTCCAGCCTGTAGCGAAGCGCGCGGATGCCGCGTTTCGGGCTGTAGATGCATTCTTCCCTGCACGGTCTATACTCCCCTGTCCTGCTGCTATTCCTGGAACAGCGCTCGTTTCATCATCAACTCGGCCCGAACGACGTCCTGCACTTCGGAGCGCATCATCCAGTTCGGCAGCGCTTCGCCAGCCTTCAGGGCGCGCCGGATTTCCGTGCCGCTGATCGGTCTGGCTGTTCCGCAGGCGCTCAAGTCGACATAGCGCTCGGACTGGGTGTCGTAGCCGACGGCATCGAAGAAAATCGGTTCGATGCCGATATCTCCGAGCTCCTCGAAGAGTTCGCGACCGGCATTTACCCCGTAGAAGTCGCCGACGCCTGAGTGATCGCGCCCGACAATGATGTGACTGCAGCCCATGTTCTTGCGGCAAAGCGCGGTAAAGACTGCTTCGCGGGGACCGGCAAATCGCGGATAGGTGATGAAGCTTGCCAGCACCACCTTGCCCGGCGGGTAGATGCCGTAGTCCAGCATCGCCTGATAGCCATCGAGGATCACGTGCGGCAGAAAATCTCCGCGCTTGGTATGGCCAACGATCGGGTTGACCAACAGGCCATCGGCATAGGTCCGTTCCAGGGCCTCGAGCTGAATCATCTCGTGACCGCGATGGACGAGATTGCGGCTATGGAATGCAACCACCCGGGTCCAGCCCTTGTGAGCAAAAACCGTCCGCAATTGCGAAGGGGTCAGATCATAGCGTCGCCAGGGCAAGAGCAGCGGCTGCACGAGCGTGACCTGGCCAGCGAGGAAATGACCGCCGCGCGTCAGCACGCGCGCGACGCCGGGGTGTTCGCGTGACTCGGTGCCGAACCATTTGCGCGCCAGAAGCTCCGGCTGGAATTCGTAGGTTTCCGACACGTCGAGCACGGAATGCGGCGACCCGTCTTGCGTGGTCAGGAGGACCCGGTCGCCCTTGGCGTAGCGGATCGCCATTTCCTCCGGCACGGCGAGCAGAATCGGCATCGTCCAGATCGGCCCGCCGGGCAGACGCTTTTCCTCCAGCACGCTTTCCAGGCAGGCCCGGTCCATGAAACCGCGCAGCGGCGAGAAGGTGCCGCGGCAAATCTGCTCGACGTCGGTCAATTCCTCGTCAGCGACCCTGATCGTCGGCAAATGCTTGATGTCGGGGATTTCGACGGGACCCGGCGCCTGGCAGACCAGGCGCCCGCCATGCGGCTCGACACCCGGCATCAGTGCCGAAGGGCGAACACGGATGGGGCGCCCACCATTGTTCGTGTTCCGCAGGAATTGCTGGGCGACCTTTGTCACCATCCGCGCACAATTGACCGGATATTGACCGATCGCGGTTTCCGCCGCCAGAACGAGGCCATCGGCGCCATCCGCCAGGGTGTTGTAGATGTCGTTGACTTCGGCGCGAGTGGGCGTCGGTGCGCTGGTCATCGATTCAAGCAGGTTCGTCGCGACATAGGCCTTGGCGCCATGCGCCTTCGCCTGGCTGATGATCATCTTCTGTATTGCGGGGATTTGCTCGATCGGAACTTCGCGGGAGAGATCGCCGCGGTCGATGAGGATCGCCTCAGATTTTTCGGCAATCGCCGCCAGATGACGCAGCCCGCCGAGGCACTCTATCTTGGAAATGATGGTCGCGTCGCTGCCGGCATGCGAGCGGATCACGTCCACGTCTGAGGCGCGATGAGCGAAGGAAAGCGCGAAGTGGCGGATTCCCATCCGCCGGCCGATGGCGATCGCGGCGACATCCTTCGCTGTGAGCGGCGGCATTTCGATCGTTCGCTGAACCGTCACCGCCTTGTTCTGCCCGATCTCCCCACCGTTCAGAACCCTAAGCACGACCTCGTCGTCACGCTTCTCGACAACCTGGGACAGAACCGCGTTAAAGTCGATACTGACGAAATCGCCGACTTCGAGCTTGTTGACGATATAGGGCGGGTAGAGGCTGATGGCGGACTGGTTTCCCGTGACCGGTCTGGCATGCGCGGTCAGGAAACGATTTTCTCGTACCGTCACCTTGCCGTCGGCAAATGGCCCGGTACGAACCTGGGCTCCTTCCGTATCCAGGCAGAGTGGCACAGACGTGCGTTGCTTGACGTAGCCGATGATCCGCTCGATCTCCTCGACCTTCGTGTGGGAAAGATTGAGGCGCAGCAGCGACGTGCCTGTTCTTTCCAACCAATGGATCACCCTGTCATTGAGCGATGCGGGACCCAGGGTGCAAAGGAGCTCGACTTGTCTGGCTTTCATGGGGCTTTTACCTTCGGTCGGGTTCAAATGGGTGGAAGGTCATACGCGCTCGTCACGTGTCTGACCTGGTGCATCTCGAGCAGCCGGCTGCGATCTCGTCACAGTTCGTCATCGGAAAAGCGGGCAACGTCAGGGTGGGCACTGATCCACTGTCGGCGGGCATTGTTCCAATAGTCGCGGGCGTCGTTGCCGGTCAGCAGATCAAATCCGTCCGGCGGAAGCGGCAGTTCCGGCGGAATCGGATCGTCCGGGAGCCACAAGAGTGCGTTGCCGTGGTTTTCAAACGCTCTTTGCCAGGTTCGTTCCAATCGCCGAAATCCCCGCATCTTTGCGGAGGAAAAGGCAAAAACCGAATTGGTAATTTTCAGCTTCGGAGAGACTTCGGAGGCTTTGACCGGGGCTTGATGCGTTATGTCACCTTTGGCGAGGAAGGCCTGCATCCGGATCAGCGATCGATCGATCGTCACCACTTCTTCGTGCCCGTCGCGATCATTCGATGCCGGGTCGAGACTTACGCCTGAAAAACAACCGTCGAACAGGCAATCCTCGATGATGCCCCCGAGAAGGTAGTCATCTTCCACGGCGTCGTCCCGAATCTCGCTCAGCCAGCAGCCTTTGAGATAGAAGCCGCTCGCCTGGTCGGTGAAGCGGATGCCATCCCAGCAGCGGCGCGCGCGCACGCCTTCGATCGTCGGTCGTGTCGTTCCGTCTCTGATGAGCAAGCCGGCACTGTTGCAATAGGTGTGCGCCCAGTCCGACTGAAGCGGCACTTCGCCATTGATGCGGCCGCCGACGAAATGAACGCCGGGACAATTGCGAAGGACGATCGGATAGGGATTGACCGGCTGCATACCGATGTCGCAGCCGAGAATCGCATTCGGAGCCGCGTTCCGGCTGTTGGCGACAGTGAAGAGGGCCCGTCTGGCATCGATGGCGGTTTCGGGCGGAAGGTTGCGAATGGTCTTCTGCGCATAGCCGTATTCGCCACTCAGCACGATGCGTGTGCCGTCCCCGTCGTCTTCATCGACCGAAGTCGGTCGTTCACTCGTGACGCCCGAACCGGTTAACAACGCGAGGGCGGGACCGGCACCGGCGAGGCGCATGAATGACCGTCGATCGAGCTTCACGTTCAGTGGCTCCCCGACTCGATGGATCTTTGTCTGCGCTCATAGGCCAGAAGCACGGCCTGCAGCGTCTTGTCCGCTACCTCCTCGGGCGAGGCCGAGGCGCTCATGTCCACGACCGCAAGCATGGGCATGCTGTGTGCCGCGTTCTGTCGTCTCCAAAGATCGGCAGCGATCGTGCAATAGGCGCGTTCCGCCTTGGTCCAGAGCGCCCCCTCGCCCGTCGCGGTTTGGCGCTGAAGGCGAGAAGCGCGATCGTCCCTGCTTCGAATCCGATTTCGCGCAAGATCGATGCCGCCGCGCAATTCGACGAAGACGATGTCGTCGAGTCCGATCGCGGCGATGATATCCAGCCAGTGCTCGGAGGTACCTCGATGACGGCTCTTCAGCAGAACGGACCAGAATCCCTGCAGCAGCCCCTGATCCAAGACCGTGACCTTGTCGCCCTTTGATCGCTGGTCGGCCATATAGGCGGCGACCGACCAGAGAGACCAGGTCCAACGCAGGAGGTCGACCGGCGCCTCCTGTCCGTCCTCGGCAACGAACTTCGCAATGCGCGATGCTATCGAGCGAAAGTCGCCGTGGCGCAGTCTTGGCAGGACGAGGTTCAGGCGATTGAGTTGCCGCGCGACGAGCGCCTTGTCTTCCCATGTCGTCCTTTTTTCGTCGACGACGGAGCCGGCGCTTCGCAGCCGTTCGGCCAACAGGCGGGAAGCCGTGGTCTTGCCGATGCCCGGAAGACCGAAGAATTCGATGAAACGAATGCCTGCTGGCAGCGCGTAGCCGCCGACGCTTCGCGGTTCGCCCCCAGCCATCGCACCCGGCCCCTTCGCAGCCGCCGGCCCCAGATCCACGCCGGCCACCCTCATATCTCCAACGTCCGCGCAGCAGCCGGCATCGGCCGGCCGTAAGTCACCCGGCTCTGGTCTGCCTTTGCTGCCACCGGCGATCGCTGCATGCTGCGATAGGCGATCAGCAGCGCGAGCGGGATCCAGAAGAATGGCGCCGTCGACGGGCCGAAAGAATCGCTCATCTGGTTTGCTACCAGATAGTTCCAGACACAGACCGCCGATCCGAGCAGCATGACATTGGTGACGGTCGCATGCCTGCTCTCGCCGTGCCCCATCAGGGTGGGAACCACGGCACTGACGAGAAATATGACGATCAGCAGCACCATGATGGTGATCAGTCCGACGCCGGGCACGCCGAGGGTGCGAAAATATTCGATGAACAGGTTGTGGCTGTGGGGAGCGATGTCGCCGATCGGTTGGCCCGCACCTACGCCCGTGAACGGATGCGCGAGACCCAGGTCGATCGAGATGGTCCAAAGCCGTTCGCGCGACACCATGGAATGAGCCTCGCCGCCGGACACCTGGGTCATCAACAGCCGATATGCCCGCGGATTGAGGGATTGCAGGATGACCAGCGCCATCTGGAGCGCCACTGGTGCCGCAATCACGCCGGCGACGACCGACAGGGGGCGCTGCCTCCGTACCGCAAGATAGATTGCATACAAGGCGAAGAAGAGCCCGAGCCCGATGACACCGACGACGAAATTGGTTTTGGAGCCTGATTTGACCAGGCCAAGGAGTACGACGACCATACAACCGGCAAGCAGCAATCGGTGTTTGCGGGTCGTCACCATCCGGGCGGCGACAAGGGGCAAGCCGGCCGAAAGCGCGATGCCTAACTGGTTTGAATGTTTGAAGTAGCCTTCCGCCCTGTCGGCGAACCTGCCTCCACCGAGGCCGACGACGACGAGGCACGCCGTTGCAACACTCATGACGATCATCGCCGTCACCAGCCGGTCGATCAAAACCTGACCATTCGGCCTGGTGGACAGGGCGGCAACCGCCGGGATCGTGGCAAAACCGAAGATCTGCGCGAAGATCGCTCGCATGGCCCGCATCGGATTGTCGGCGTGGAGCATGGACAACAGGGATAGAGCGATGATCAGGGCGGCGGTGGTCAGCAATGCCGTCGCCAAGGTCGCCTCGGTGCGGTGAATGCGTTTTCCGAGCTCTCCGTATGATGCCACGCCGACGACGGCGCAAAACAGCGCCAGCAGGAAGGAAAGCGAACCATCCGTCCCTGCAATCCGTGTGGCGCCCGGGAACCAGATCGACGCAATCAGCAGGAGGAGAGAGATTTGAAGCAATGATCGCTCGGGCGACGAGGGCGCACGGCTCGATCAGGCAAGATGCTTGCGAGCTGGCATCGCGTTGAGGGAAAGGATCTTCAGGGTGCCGGACTTTCGCAGCGGCCGACGGCTCACGTAGAGATGTGAGCGAGAATATGTTGGGAAAGGTCGAAAGGAAATTTTAAGTACGCTGCCGCACTGCAGGTGAGTATTCCCTGCATTTCCAGTGCATTTCTTGTTTGCGGCGCCGATCGGATACCAACGTAACCTCACGCACACCCAGCTGAACTCGCTGAACCCTTACAATAAACGGAAGCCTTTACTTATGCAAGCGATGTGCTTCTCGGACCGGTCCGAGCGGGCCCAAGGCACTGAGGCCATGGGTCTTCGCTCTTGGTCAAGCGCGGCGTCCAGCGACACGTCCCGTCAGCGATACCGCTGGCCGATGCCGTCGACTGGCGGATCCGCGGGGAACAGATCGTTTATCTTGTAGGCGACCTCGGTCCTGTTCGTCGCCTTTATCTTCTTCATGATATTGCGGATATGAACCTTGACGGTGCTTTCGCGCAGATTGAGTTCATAGGCGATGATCTTGTTGGCCTTTCCACGTCGGAGGGCTTCGACCACTTCCGCCTGGCGCGCCGTGAACATGCCGGCGAGCGGACGTGCGGCCGTGCTGCCCGTTTCCAGCAACTGGCGCATGGCGAACACGCTGCTGGCAGGAACGAATGTGCCGCCGGCCAAAGCAAGGTAGACAGCCTCTATGCACACATCGATGCTGACGGAGGACGGAATGTAGCCCTTTGCTCCGCATTCAAGCGCCTTCATGATCTGGCTAAGTTCGTCTGTGTCTGCCAGGACGATAACGGGCGCCGGCTCAAAATCCGACGATATCTTGCGAATTTCTTCGGCGACGGCCGGCTCAGAAATTCTTCTCCCGCCGATGTTCAGCAGGATCGCGGACAGTTGAGGCCACTGGCTGTGTCGCTGTCTCCATTCCTCGATTGACCCAAAGGCCAGCACACGCAGCTCCGCCTTGTGGGCAACGATGCTCTGCGCCAGGCATTGTCGGTCCAGCGCGCGTCCGTCGATGATAACCAGCAGACGCTCCCGTTGCGGGGCTGCCTCCGGGCCCACTTCGACGGTTTCGAAGTGTTTACCGGACAAGTGGAAGGTATCGTGAGCTAATTGCTTTCCGTTCGATTTTTTTAAGATCATAATTACATTTCCCCCAGACCCGAAAATATTCAGACCATGAGCCGCAATGAAACCACCGGAGCTGGGCTACCAGGTCATATCAATACTTCGGTTTATACTTTGAGAGCATTCCGCCGCATTAACTTGACAGAGACTCTCCGCTAAAAATTTTTACGAACACGCTTACTCTACAACAACCAATATATTAGAGACTACTGCAAAAGGCGTCTTCAGAATACGATCAAATTGGGGTGCTGCGGATGAAAAAGGAAGTAGTTCATCCGTGCCTTCTACTTTGAAATGAGTATCGAACATCATGCCTAAGTATTATGCGGCCAAAGAAGTCGAGCTGCGTTCGTGACGCGCCGTTCACCAGGAACGCCTGATCTTTCGGAAAGATGCGCTGGTGATACCAGGCACATCGAACTCAGTGCCGCGTATTGCTTTTGGGAACGAACCTGGCGTGCGCCACGGGGGGTTCCAACGGCGTGCGCATGGCGGCGACATAGTCGTCGGTCAGCTCCAGCAAGGCCATGGCGATTTCGTCCCAGGACCACCCGGCATGTTCGGCGAATTCCGTCAGGAGCCGAAATTGATCGCTCATTGCCAACTGACATTCGAAGTCACGTCCGGCACCAGCGTCGACGTTGGTTTCGATCGTTTTCACCATTGGTTCCTCCTGTTCGATAAATAAACTCGGAGGACGACGACGGGTTCCGGGCGAAGTTGAAGGCGTCGGCCGCAACCCCGCGAACAGGACCCGTGGCCGAAGTTCGAAAAGCGAGATGTTTCCCGAGGATAGGCTGCGGATGCGCAGCCGCTGACGATCGTCATCTCGACACCCGTGCGGTGCGACGGGCGCACGGGCGAAAGCGGCCGCCACCCTATACCCGCTCGGCCTGCCGCCATCGGCTGCATTTCGGAACCATTCTCGCAATCGTCGGTTAGTCCACACCAGTTAGGAGGCTTGATCATGAAGAAAGTAATCCTGGCAAGTTTGTTCGCGGGCCTGTCCTTCGGTGGTGTCGCCGTCGCGCAGACCGCAACCGTCGTCGTGCCCGGCGAAGTCAAAAGCTATGTTCTTGAGCAGAGCGGCCCTTCGGTCGTCTATCAGGGCGATCTGGACGTCGGCACTCGCCTTCCCGATACCGTCGAGATCCATACGATCCCAAATCAGCCCGCCTACGGCTATGTCGTGCTCAACGACCGCAAAGTGCTGATCAACCCTCAGACCCGTGAAGTCATCGAAGTCTGGTGATTCAAGGAGCAAATAGCGGAAGGACTGAAAGATGCTTGGAACAATACTGCTGATCATCCTGATCCTGCTGCTGGTCGGCGCCTTTCCCGCGTGGCCCTATTCTGCGAATTGGGGCTACGGCCCGTCCGGCCTGCTGGGCGTTCTGGTCGTCGTACTGGTGGTACTGCTGTTGATGGGGCGGGTCTGATTGGCCACAGGCCAGAGCGTGTCACCGGCTGAGCACGACCTTGTCTACGTTTCCGACAAGGAACCGGGCTACAGTCGGTCACGTGTCGGAAAGGGCTTTTGTTATCGAGGCCCGAACGGCGAACCCTTGAAAGACCCCCGCATCATTGAACGCATCGAAGCGCTTGGGTTGCCGCCAGCCTACGAACATGTGTGGATTTGCGCAAACAGGAACGGCCACCTTCAGGCGACCGGTTACGATGCGCGCGGCCGGAAACAATATCGCTACCACGATGCCTGGCAGGAATTGCGAAGCCGCGCCAAATACGACCAACTTCCTGCCTTTGCCAATGCACTCCCGCGGATGCGCCGAACGATCCGCAAGCATATGAGCGGGCCGATCGACGATCCGACCACAATTTTCGCCGCGCTGGCTGCGCTGCTCGATCAGGCACCGCTTCGCATCGGGAGTGCCAACTATGTCGAGCAGAACGGCAGCTACGGCGCCGTCACGCTTCTCAAGCGGCATCTCAAGATCCGGGACGATTGCATCGAACTGAACTTCAGGGGCAAGGGCGGGCAGCGTATCCGCAGACGCCTGCGCAACCCCAGACTGCAACGAATTCTGGAGGAAATTGCTGAACTTCCGGGGCGACAACTCTTTGTTTACGTGGAGTCTAACGGCAAGGCACAGCCGATCGATTCCGGCCGTTTCAATCGCTATCTCGCCGAGATCGCCGGCACCCAGATCTCCGCCAAGACGTTCAGAACCTGGGCGGGAAGCGTTGCTGCTTTTGCCGTCGCGCGACAAGCCCTCAACGAAGGCGGGCGCCCGACAATCAAGCAAATGTGCGAAGCGGCAGCGAAGGTCCTCCACAACACAGCCGCCGTCTGCCGCAAGAGCTATGTCCATCCCGCCGTCCTCGCCCTTTCCGATCCTGGCGAAACAATCCCGAAAGGCAGCGCCAACCCAAAGCCTCTTGCGGGACTTCGGGCTGACGAAGCCCAGTTCGTCCGATTTCTAAGACGTCGCCGCTCGAAGAAGAGCAGGTAGGTCGATGAGCGGCTTCAAGACGCCACCTTAATTTGTCGCGTGCCCGGGCGACGCAAGGGCTGGCTTGCGCACACATCGGGAACCTTTCCTGTCGGCGCTTGGTTCAACAGGAGCACGCGAAACAGTTCCCGCATGATCGATGCCCAAACAGCAGGAGGACAGCACCATGTACGACAACCAGATGTCCGAGATGAGCGAATGCATCGACGATTGCCTCGTTTGCCATCGTGAATGCCTGGACACAGCCATGCAACGGTGCATTGAACTTGGGGGAAAACATGTGGAACCGCGGCATCTTCGGCTCATTCTCTCCTGTTCCGAGCTATGCCAGGCGTCCGCGCGCTTGATGATGATCGGCACCGAACACCACCGGCAAGTCTGCCGGATTTGCGCTGACCTCTGCCAAGAGTGTGCGGATGATTGCATGCATCTCGGCAACATGGAAAGTTGCGTCGAAGCGTGTCGCCGCTGCGCCGAAAGCTGCCGCAGAATGGCAGCATGAGGCCTGATACACCCGCTTCAGCGCGCCATTGGGCAGCAAAACCAACCGGCCCTAGAAAGGGCACCGAAGCGTAATCCGATTTTGGTGGTCCTTGCTCATGGCAAAGCCCTTTCGCAGGAACAAAATCGCGCAGCGCAAGTTGGATGGGGCTTCTCCAGGAGAAAACCCCATGCACACCAACAGGCAAGATCCAAGCAGAGTAATTCGCCCACACGAGATGGCGATGCTGCAAGACGTGCTCAATCAACTGTTGAGAGAGAAGACGATTTCGCCCGCGGACATCCGCGCGCAGACCCTTGCGGCGCGCGTCATCGAACTGTTTCGATCGGGCGTCCACGATCCGGAGGCTCTCAAGCTCATGGTCGGATAACAGCGAAGCTCGATCGCAGCACTCCGGCTGCACGCTATCCCCGGCGAAATTAATGGCCGGGAACCAATTGCGCGTAGGCCGGTTCGGCTGCCGGAGGAGTGCACGGTGATGCGCAAGGAAACGCCGACGCTCGATGCTGGACGGCATAACCAGTCATATTTCGATGCAGATGCGGATGCACATCCGCTCGAAGAACAATTGGCAATGTTGCGGCAAATGACGAAAGAGCTCGAACACGAGATCGACGACATCCTTGCGGAAGCGAGCGAAGTCGTTGGCGTGGCTCCCGACATGAACCGCTCCAAGGTGATCAAAGGGCTCGTTGCCGACAATCGGAAGAAGCTTCTCCGCCTGCAATCCTACCTGGCGAGGCTGGAGGAACGCGTGAGCCGCGAGGCGATCAATTCCGATTGATCGTTGCTCGCGGCAGCGCTTGTCGCCGAAGGCACCCGCCTCTCTTCCGCGGAGGTAGAAATGCCCATGTTGTTGCGTTTTCTCCTTTGGCATCTGTCGTCCGGCTTCCTGTTGGGCGCCATTACCGCTCTGGTGATCGTGGCCCAAAACCCGGAGGCGCTTGGCCACAGCGGCTCAATCGAACCCGTCGCCCTCTTCATGCAGATCTTCGCCTTCGGCGCCTCGTTCGCCATGGGCAGTCTCGGCACGGCTTTAATGGGAAAGATCGACTGACCGAAACAACGATCGTCTCTCGCTACGGCCAGTTTTTGGAATCCGTTCCGCCCCGCCACGCCTGGCCCGGCGCCAACCGACCGGAACCAAAGAAACGACAGCCGGTTGGGCCAAGACAACTTGCGGAGTTTCTGGGTGAGCCAGTGCCGCCGGCAGCGACAAGGAGGTTTCGCATGCAAACGGTGACAGGGTTGTTCGACGACTACGCCGACGCACGCGCAGCAGTCACTGAGATGGAGCAGGCGGGCGTTCCCTCCGAGAACATAAGCATCATCGCCAATAATGTGGGCGGCTGGCATGCGGGCGAAAGCCACGCCGTCGAGGGTGCCGGAACTGGGGCGGCCGTCGGCGCGGTGAGCGGAGGTACTCTCGGACTGTTGGCGGGTCTTGGCCTGATGGCCATCCCAGGGGTCGGTCCCGTCGTCGCCGCCGGTTGGCTGGTCGCAACACTTGCCGGGGCGGCCGCCGGGGCCGTTTCCATCGGCGCGGTGGGCGGTATCATCGGCGGGCTGATTGATGCCGGCGTTTATGAAGAGGACGCACATTTCTACGCGGAAGGGATACGCCGTGGCGGCACACTGGTCATTGCCCGTCTTCTCGACGAACCGATGGCCTACCGCGTTCAGGCTATCCTCGGCCGAGCGAGCGTGGACCCCGCAGAGCGCCGCGCCGACTACGAGCAGACGGGCTGGGAACGTTTCGATGAGACTGGCAGACCTTGGACGAACGGGGAGATAGATGCCGAACGGGATCGGCTGCGACCGGGATCCTGATGGCGCAATCCCGGCAAGCGCTGGCTGATTGCGACCCGGTAACCGCACCGACCTTCTTTACAACACGTCTCGCCCCCCGGGCGAGCGACAGCTCCCATGTCTCAATGGTGGATCGGGGCATTCTATTCGGCGTCGAAACCTCGGTATTGTCGCGCTCCAAGGCTTCCGGGCGGGAACAAAATGGACGTTGGAATACTTGGACGGTGACGCAGCCCACGGGTCGGCGTGGGTTGCAAACCGCCAATACCGACGTTGCTCGACACCAGGAGATCGAGATGGCACAGCACCAGCCCGCTTCCCATGGAAGCAAACCGTCTGCCTCTGTAAAACGAGGGCGCGCCAAGATCATCAATCCGTCGGAGGCCGTCTATTACGGGCATTACGACCTTACGGAATTCATTGCGAAATACGGATTGACGCCTCTGGTCGCACGCGAGATTTTCGGTCGCGTCGGACCGGCGCGCAGTGATCTCGACAAATTCATGAACGAACGCCGCCAGCACCTCGCAGAGTGACTGCGCGAGCCGCAGAGCCGCTATGCCCCATCGGTCGGGCGCGGCTCGATGGCGGTCGGCTCCAGGAATCGATCCGCCGGTCCCGCCAATCGCCACCGGAGCATTCCGTCGCCGCAGACAATGTCCACGGTCGCGCTCAGCGCTTGCGCAACGCTGCGCCTCAGCACAACTGCGCCGAAACCGGCTTGCGGAAAGCTCGGGCTTTTGCTTCCCGGTGCGAGCCGCTCTTCCCATGTGATCGAGAAGCCTCGGATCGGCCCCCGTTCGGCGAGCGTCCATTGCACGGAAATCGCTCCGGTTCGCTCTTTCAGGACTCCATTGTGCAGCGAATTCAGTGCCAACTCGTGGACCGCCATGCCGAGGTTCTCGATTGCGATTGGCGCCAATGCAAGGGAGGGCCCGGCGAGTTCACAGGTATCGCCCGGATGAAACGGCGCCATTTGCGTCTCGACGAGACCACCGAGATCGACCCCCTTCCAGTCGGCCGACGCAATCAGGTCGTGGGAGGCTGACAGTGCCCAGATACGCTCCTCGAGCCGTTTTTGGAACGTTGCTGCATTGGATGCCTCACTGCCGCTCTGCCTGATCATCGCAAGGATGATGGCGTACTGGTTGCGAACCCGGTGGTTCACCTCACGCAGGAGAAGGCGAATGCGCCGTTCCTTCTCTTTGTTCGATGTAATGTCGCGGGCAGCCACCGACGCACCCACGATCTTGCCCACGCCGTTTCGAATGGGCGAGACTGTCAGCGACACGGGAACATAGCTTCCGTCCTTTCGCTGCCGTACCGTCTCGAACGGTTCGATCCGCTCTCCTCGTCCCACGCGATCGAGCAGCCTCCACTCCTCGTCGTGCAGATGCGGCGGGATGATGGTGAGGATCGATTGCTCCATCATCTCTTCGGCCATGTACCCGAACAGCCGCTCCGCGGCACCGTTCCAGGTGCGCACAGTGCCGTCCAGATCTTTGCTGATGATCGCATCGAAAGACGATTCCACGATCGCAGCCAACCTGGCCCGAAGGACATCGTTGGCGACTGCGTCCTCATCGAACGGGTGTGACGGCATCGGATTGCTCGCTTCCGACCGGGCATTCATCTGCGGATTCGCATTGCCCGGCCCAGCTAGTACGTCCCAACTCTCAAAAATGTTCCGCGCAGCGGAAGCTCAATACCGCTTTCAGGAAGGACTTGAGCATCAGCGCGAGGTGCGATCTTCTATCGGTTTGCGCGTTTCGGCTGCCTTCTTCGGAGAGACCGAGCGATCCGCCTTGGAACGTCGGGCTGAGGCGTCCACGCCGATTTGTCCGCCCTTCTGCAATGACGCTTCGCGTTCCGGTTCATTACCATGGCCAGTCTTGCGTTGATTGTCCTGGCGGTTTGTCCGTTTGTCTCCGCGGGGCACGACCGTTCTCCTCTGGTTGAAGCCGTCAAACCGCCGTCGCGACCAAATGTTCCGCACGAACATTCGCGCCAACCGCGACCGAAAGATCACGGAACCTCTTCAGCCCGCAAAGGTTCAACTAGGGACACAAACCTGACGCGGAGAACACAGAGAGATCATCCTATGTCCCGAAAGATAAAGATCGAGAAAGCTCAAAAAATGAACCTGATGCTGAGCCAGGCCGTCACTGCGATGCGCGTGAATGAGAGGTTGACGTGCCGGCTGTTGCGATGGGCGGCCTCTCATAGCCAGGATCCACACCGCTTCATCGAGAAGACGGTGGAAGAGGCGAGAAACGACCTGCAGCAGGCCGTCGACGACGGCAGTACCACCTCCGCAATCGCTGCGGGTGAGGCGCTCGAATATCTCGACGACCTCGCAGTCGAGATCAAGACGAAAGGCCGCAGAAAGCGCCAGCGTCAGGTCGACCGACCGGCGGCGCGCTGAGCGTCCGATTTTGAGGTCTAACACCCGAAGTTTAGAAGTCCCCGACAATTCAGGCCGCAACGGCGGCCAAAGAAACGGGCCGACTGGCAACCCAGCCGGCCCGATCGATCTGTCAGGCAATGATCACGACAACCTGCAGCGAAGACGGGTCAACGATGACGATCCGACCATCGGCAAGGACGAAGTAGAGGTAGCCTTCATATGCGGGAACGATCTGAACTATGCGACGCGGAAGCGGTTGCAGCTTGGCCTTGACGGTCCGAGGCACAACGACGCCGACCGAAACGTCGAAATCAACGTCAATGGGGCTAACGTTTTCTTCCTTGATGACCTGTGTGATTTCGGTCTTCTGTTCGACGGTCACATTGGTCGTGGACGCGTTGGACTTGCCTTGCCCAGACTGATTGGCTTCACCCTGTTGTGAGGGCTGCTCGTCGCCGCCCTGTCCGCTTCCCGATTTCTGAGTTTGGCTCGTATCGTTCTGTTGCGTGGTGCCGCCTTCCTCCTGAGTTTGGCCCTCGGCTGCAGCATCGGTCTTCTTTCGGTCGGTCTTCTGTTGTTCGGTGCTTTGACCTTGCTTTGTCTGGCCTTGGGTGTCGGGCGCTTTCTGTCCCGTTCCCATCTGCCCGCCATCCGAATCCTGTTGATCAGGTGACTGCGCCTCAGGCTGTGTGGAACCCTGAGTGTCGGGCTGTTGGCTCTGTTCCGTACCACCCTTCGGGCATTCGGTGCCCACAGGACACTCGGTCGATTGGCCCTGGGCGGGTTGCTCGGCTTGCCCTTGAGCGGGCTGTTCTGTCTGGGCAAAGGCCGGAATGCCCACGGTACCAAGGCTCAAGGCCAAGGCACTTTTGATAAGGATATTGGTCATTAGAACTCTCCAACTTGTTTATCCGCACTGCGGCCCAAACCATCGTGCTTTTCTAATGTTCCGGAGACTTCAGGCACTTCGCCAGTTTGCCGAGAACCATTTCATCCTCCGCGAGCCGCAATAGCGCCTGTAGATCGATGAGGACCTTGAACGGTCAGCAACCGTATCGAAGGAAATTGGAAGCGCATCAGAGACAAGATCCGGAGCCGTTTTCGCAGGCCAATTGCCGCGATCTGAGCCCAGGGCGACGCAAGAAGGGATCGATCGCTTTTCCCCACATTGCGGTACATTTGCTGGCAGGGGCCGACATAGCCGGGATACCTCACGGGACCAGATTGCGATCATCGCCTCACGAACCGCAAAGGAACGATCGCATGCGCCACTCCCAACCATTGCTCTTGCATTTGCCACGAGCGTTGTCGCCTTCGCCGCCCAGGCTGCGGACATCAAGAACATCGTCATCGTGCACGGCGCCTTTGCCGACGGTTCGGGCTGGTGGCAGGCCGGCGATATCCCGGCGCGGCGCGGTTTCAACGTAACGGTGGTGCAGGAACCGCTGACCTCGCTTGCGGCCGACATCGAGGCTGCGAACCGTGTTCTGGACCTGCAGGACGGACCGACCTTGCTCGTCGGGCACAGCTAGGGCGGCATGGTGATCAGCGAAGCCGGCCATCACCGGAAGGTCGAAGGAATGGTCTACGTCGCCGCCTTCCAGCCTGACAAGGGCGAGGATTTGGCAACGCTTGCCGGTTCGAAGCCGCAGGCGGCAATGAGTATCAAGGAAACCGCCGACGGCAAATGCGTCTATCTCGACCCGGCGGCGTTTGCTGCTGATTTCGCCGCCGACCTCCTTAGCAGCGAAGTCGCAAGTCTTTGCCGCAAAGGAAGTTTTAACTGCCGGGGCGGGCGATCCCCCCTGGAGGACGAAAAAGGGCTGGGCGATCGTGGCAACCGAAGATCGCGCCATCAATCCGGACCTTGAGAGAAGCATGGCCAAGCGAGCCGGCAGCAAGGTAAGCGAAATCAAGGCGAGCCACGCCGTCTTTGCCTCGCAACCGGAAAAGGTTGCCGAGATTATCGAGACCGCAGCCAAGGATGCCGGCAAATAGCCCGAACACGGCGAGCATCCGCGTCCTGAGTGCGGCGCCCTTGCGCACTCAGGACGGTGGGCTGGCCTTCCATTCTCAACCGTCGGCTTGACAGTCGGCTCAAAGAGCGGAAAACTTGATACATGGGGGTGCGATCACCCCATGAGGCGCCAGCTGAAGAATCGCGTCCATTCAACCGCTCATCCGGAGGACGCGTCATGTCGTCATTTCTCGAAATATCCTCGGAAAAACTCTCCCGCCTCATCGGCACGCCGAACTGCCCGGCACTGATCGATGTCAGGATCGACGAAGACTTCGATGCCGATCCACGCCTCATCCCAGGTTCCCACCGGCGTGACTATCGCCGGGTGCAGGACTGGATGAAGGATGTCGACAGAACAGCGGCAATCATCATCTGCCAGCAGGGCAAGAAGCTGAGCCATGGCGTTGCAGCCTGGCTTCGACATGCCGGCATTGCTGCCGACGTGCTCGAAGGCGGTTTCGAGGCCTGGGCGGAGGGCGGCCATCCGGCCGTGCCGGCTTCTGCTATCCCCGAACGGGACACCAATGGACGAACCGTCTGGGTGACACGGGCGCGACCGAAGATCGACCGTATCGCCTGTCCCTGGCTGATCCGCCGCTTCGTCGACCCGATGGCGGTGTTCCTGTATGTCGCCCCATCCGAGGTCGAGTTGGTCGGCGAGCGCTTCGGCGCCACGCCCTTCGATATCGATGCCCCGATCCGCTGGAGCCACCGCGGCGAGCTCTGCACCTTCGACGTCATGGTAGAGCAATTCGGCCTGGCAACCGCCCCGCTGCTGCGGCTCGCGACCATCGTGCGCGGGGCCGACACCGCCCGTCTCGAGCTTGCGCCCGAGGCACCTGGTCTGCTGGCCGCCTCTCTCGGTCTTTCGCGCATGTATGCTGACGACCTGGAGCAACTGGAAGCAGGGATGCTGCTCTACGACGCCTTCTATCGCTGGTGCCGGGACGCGACCAACGAGACGCACAACTGGCCCTCGCCGAAGAAGGATCTCTGAGATGACCGATATCGCTGACAAGGCCGCGCCCGACGTGGCGCGGCAAGGGCAGAGCCACGGCATTTCGTTTAGCGAAGCGGTGCGGGTATGGGCGCGCATCGCGGCGCTGAGCTTCGGGGGCCCGGCCGGACAGATCGCGGTGATGCACCGCATCCTCGTTGATGAGAAGCGCTGGATCGGCGAGCATCGCTTCCTGCATGCGCTGAACTACTGCATGCTGCTGCCTGGACCCGAGGCGCAGCAGCTTGCCGTCTATATCGGCTGGCTCCTGCACCGCACCGCCGGCGGCCTCATTGCCGGCCTTCTCTTCGTGCTTCCTGGTTTCCTGGCGATCCTGGGCTTGAGCTACATCTACACCGCCTTCGGTAATGTCACCGTCGTCGAAGGGCTGTTCTTCGGCCTCAAGGCCGCCGTGCTCGCGGTGGTTTTCCAGGCCGTCTTCCGCATTGGCGGCCGGGCCCTCAAGAACCGGATGATGGTCGGCATCGCGGCAGTCGCCTTCATCGCCATTTTCTTGTTTCGCGTTCCCTTCCCCCTGATCATCCTTGCAGCCGGTGTGCTTGGCTATGTCGGGGCGCGCGTCGGCTCGCCGCTTTTTCGCATCGGCGGCGGACACAAGGGTGGCACGGGCACATTTCTGAGAGACGAGGACTCCGCGCTCGGCGAGGAAATCCCCGTTCACGCACGCCCCAATCTTGCATGGTCGCTTCGGATCTCCGGCGTCCTGCTTGCGTTGTGGCTCTTGCCGTTGGCGCTCATCGTCATCGTCCTCGGCCGGGAGAGCGTCTTCAGCCAGATCGGCCTGTTCTTCAGCCAGATGGCGGTCGTCACCTTTGGCGGCGCCTATGCCGTGCTCGCCTATGTCGCCCAGGAGGCGGTCCAGCACTACGGCTGGCTAAGGCCCAGCGAGATGCTCGACGGTCTCGGCATGGCCGAGACGACGCCTGGGCCGCTGATCATGGTGGTGCAGTTCGTGGGCTTCATGGGCGCCTACCGTGATCCGGGTGGGCTCCATCCGATGGCGGCGGCGACACTGGGCGCGATGCTGACCACCTGGGTGACCTTCGTGCCCTGCTTCCTCTGGATCTTCCTCGGGGCGCCCTTCATCGAGCGGCTGCGGAACAACATCGCGCTCACAGGCGCCATGTCGGCGATCACCGCCGCCGTCGTCGGCGTGATCCTCAACCTTGCCGTCTGGTTCGGCCTGCACACGTTGTTTGCGGAGCTCGTGAGCTGGCAATTCGGGCCGTTCGCGCTCGACATACCGGTGCTACGGTCGCTGGTCATGCCATCGCTCCTGCTGACGGTTGCTGCCGGCACGGCGATCTTCCGCTTCAACGCCTCGGTCATCACGACGCTGCTTGCCTGCGCGTTTGCCGGCATGGGCTGGACGCTGGCAACCGCATGATTGCGGAGGCGACATCTCGTCTTGGTCTCGTCGCTTTGTGCAGAGGATTTGGCGGGTTATAGCTTTGGTAGGTCGTCGGGTTTGATGAGCCATTCGACGCTTCGCGCGACGCCCAGCCGCCTTCCGTGTCGATCTCGACCGACCCGAACCAACGGGGCTCGCACGCGCCCCTGCCCCCGAGCGTCCATGGTGTCAGCCATCAGCAACAGCACGGGATCGCGCAACGCCGCTTCGTCCTCTCACCCTCGATCGGTAGAAAATTGCGCTTTCATCCGGTAGAGGGTGGGTGTATATAGCTAGACAGACTAGCTAGTTTGGAGCGCAATCATGGAATGGCAGTTGCAGGACGCCAAGAACCACTTTTCGAAAGTGGTGCAGAAGGCCCGACACGAGGGGCCGCAGATCGTCACGCTGCGTGGCGAGCGCGCGGCGGTGGTCCTGTCCGCCCATGACTATGACGCCCTGCGCGCCGGCCGACCGACGCTGGTCGACGATCTACTTGGCGGTCCCCCTTGGAATGATGAGCTTGCCGATGCGGTCGAGGCGCGCGCCAAGACACCAAGCCGCGACGTGGCCTTCTGATGTATCTGGTTGATACCAACATCGTTTCGGAGGCGCGGCGCGGCACGCCGCAGGCGATTGCCTGGTTGCGCTCGGTCGATCCGCTCAGTATCCATCTGAGCGCGCTGACCCTCGGCGAAATCATGCGCGGTATTGCGCTGAAGCAGAAGTTGGATCCGAAGGCCGCTGCTCACCTCACCGAATGGCTGCGCAAGCTGCGCCACGACCACGGCGACCGCATCCTCCCGGTGACCGACCAGATCGCCGTCGAATGGGGCCGCATCGCCGCCATCCGGCCGCGTGGCGATATTGACGGGCTCCTCGCCGCGACCGCGATCGTCCACGACCTGATCCTCGTCACGCGCAACGTCAAGGATTTTGAAGACACGGACGCATCTGTGATCAATCCCTGGGAGACATCGGCGTGAGCGGCCCACCCACGAGCTTGGAACTGACAGAAGTCGATCTCTCCGACCAGCTGGTGTAACGGTCGACACAAGCCCCGGGTGGCACTGCACAGGAAGCGATGCCGCCCTGCCGGCGCACCTCGAGCGCCTCGCCGATGCCGATGCCGATGCGCAGCATGCTCAAGAGTTCGTGGCGTTCGGTTGGTCGAGATCGACACGAAGGCGCTCCGGTGTCGAACGAAGCAATGGCTCGTCGAACCCGACTGTGCACCAAAGCTACAACCCGTCAATCCTCTGCGCAGAGCTACTCGCCGTCGTAGACCGACTGCGGCAGGTGAAAGCCTTCCGGCAATTGCGATCCGTAGAAGCGCTCTTCCGGCGGAGATGGCGGAGGTTCGCGGTGTTTCACCGCAAAGGCGGCGAGCACGGCCTTGAGCTGTACCGGCCGATAATGTTCGACAAGACTTGGAGGTGGATCTTGCTCGTCCGTCTGTCGCGACATCAGGCCCTCCTGGAAACAGCTCGTTACGCACCGACAGTGCCAGCCAATCGATCTCGCTGCAACTATCCACCGACGCAGTCGCCCGTTTGTCAGTGCGACCATTGGACAATTGACCTCTGGCCACTCCGGGTTTCCTTTATGGCCCCGTGCGATGCCCGGGCTATCAATCTTCGCCGATTGATCACCAGCTCCTCGGAACGTGGCCCCGACCCCGCAAGAGGAAGATGCCCGCCCCTTTACTTCTGCCAAGCCGCGGGTGAATGCTTGCCAATAGGCAACCATCATCGCGAAAGTCGGCAGAATGGATCGTATCGACGCCATGAAAGTCTTCGTGACTGCTGTCGACGAAGGCAGCCTCGCAGCCGCGGCCCGACTGCTGAAGCGATCGCCGACGGCCGTCAGCCGCGCCCTGAACCTGCTTGAAGCCCATGTCGGGGTCGAGTTGCTGCATCGAACGACGCGATCGCTGAAGCTCAGCGAGGCCGGCCAGCGCTACGCGGCGGCCTGCCGGCGGGTGCTGATCGATCTCGAAGAGGCCGACATGCTCGCAGGTGGCGAACGTGCGGCCCCTCGCGGCACGCTGACGATTTCCGCGCCACCGATCGTTGGCGAAGAGGTCCTGCGTCCGATCCTCGACGACTTCCTCAACCTCCACCAGGCGGTATCAGCCAGGCTTCTCTTGCTCGACCGCTTCGTGAACCTCGTCGACGAGGGTGTCGATATTGCGCTCCGCATCGGCCATCTCGCCGACTCGTCGCTGATTTCGACACGGATCGGCGGCGATGTCCGGCGCGTGGTCGTCGCCTCGCCCCGCTATCTTGCCAACCATCCGCGGATCGGCGAGCCGGCCGATCTCGCCAAACACCAGATCGTCGCCTTCACCAACTTCGGCCTCGATTCCTGGACATTCACGCCAGCCGAAGGCTCGTTGATCCCACGCACGGTGCAGTTCACACCGCGGTGCATCGTCAACAGTGTGCGTGCCGCGCTCGACTTTGCCGCTGCGGGTACTGGCCTGACCCGGCTCTACTCCTATCATGTCGCGCGCTATGTCAGCGATGGGCGGCTGAAAATCGTGCTGGCTGACGCCGAGCATCCGCCGATGCCGGTTCACCTTCTTGCGCCACAGGGCCGCATGTCGGTGCCGAAGGTTCGCGCCTTTACCGATTTCGCGTTACCGCGTCTCAGGACCGAGTTCTCACGAATGGCAACAGAAGCCGGCAAGCTCGGCTAACTATGCCGATTTTCGGTTGACTGACTGTCGAATGGCGCCAATTCTCCCACTCATCGGATGGGTCTAAATCTGATTGCACCAACGCCGAGGGCGAAGGACGGGCCGGACCAAGCGCCCGTTGCAGTCGAAGAAGGATCACATCCATGAGCAATGAGCAGAAGGTCGCCGTCATCACTGGTGCATCGCAGGGCATCGGCGCCGCCCTGGTTCAGGCCTACCGCGATCGCAACTACCGGGTCGTCGCCACGTCCCGTTCCATCCAGGGAAGTTCGGACGCTGGCATTCTCAGCGTTGCCGGCGATATCAGCGAGCCGGAGACCGCCGAGCGGGTGGTTCATCTGGGCTTGGAACGCTTCGGCCGTATCGATACGCTGGTCAACAATGCCGGCGTCTTCACCGCCAAGCCGTTCACCGAATTCACCCAGGAAGACTATGATCTGAACATGGGCGTCAACGTCGCCGGCTTCTTCCACATCACCCAACACGCGGCCCGCGAGATGCTGAAGCAGGGCTCCGGTCACATCGTCAGCATCACGACCAGCCTCGTGAACCAGCCGATTGCTGGCGTCCCGGCAGCGCTTGCATCTATCACGAAGGGTGGGCTGAATTCCGTGACCCAGGCGCTCGCCATTGAGTTTGCCAAGACCGGCGTTCGCGTCAATGCCGTCTCGCCGGGCATCATCAAGACCCCGATGCACGCGCCAGAAACGCACGCGGCCCTCTCGACATTGCATCCCGTCGGCCGCATGGGCGAAATTCGCGACATCGTCGACGCCGTCCTCTACCTGGAGGGCGCTGGCTTCGTCACCGGTGAGATCCTGCATGTGGATGGCGGACAGAACGCCGGACGCTGGTAGGCAACTCTCAGGCGTGAGGGGAGCGGCTGTCGGCCCAATCCTGGTCGCTCCTCCGCCTTCCCACCCATTGCACAAGGGTGCGGCCCCTGATGGCGCTATCACCTCCCAGATTTGAAGAGGAAACGACAATGCCGATCGTTACAGTTCAGGTGACCCGAGAAGGCACCACTGCGGACCGCAAGGCGGTCACGGCCGAGGAAAAGGCCGAAATCATCAAGGGCGTGAGCCAGGTGCTGCTCGACGTGCTCAACAAGCCGTTGGAATCGACCTACGTGCTCATCGAGGAAGTCGAACTCGACAATTGGGGCTGGGGCGGCCTGCCGACCGCGCAATATCGCGCTCAGCGGGCGGTCGAGGCAAAGGCCTGACACCTCCGACCAGACGTCCCTGCTACCCGCCGCTCGAAAGCAAGCGGCGGGTTTCGTTTGCGAAATTGTGTCGAAATGTATCCGGAGGTGCTTGCATTACATTCTCATGCAAGTCTGGATGTTGCGAACACACCGAGGACATATCCCAGGCGCCAATCAGGCTGAGCAGGCCGGATGATGCCGCAAGGACGCGACGACTGAACCGGATATGAGGAGCTTGCTCGATGGAGCATATCGACCATGTATTGATTGTCGATGACGACCGTGAAATCCGGGAACTCGTGTCTAGTTATCTCAAGAAGAACGGGCTGCGCGCAACGGCCGTCGCCGACGGGCGGCAGATGCGCAGCTTCCTCGAAGGAGATACCGTGGATCTCATCGTGCTCGACGTGATGATGCCGGGCGACGATGGGCTCGTGCTCAGCCGCGAGCTGCGCGCCAGCAAGCACAAGGCAATCCCGATCATCATGCTGACGGCCCGCAGCGACGAGATGGACCGTATCCTCGGCCTCGAGATGGGCGCGGACGATTATCTCTCCAAGCCGTTCTCGGCGCGCGAACTGCTCGCGCGCATCAAGGCGGTGCTCCGACGCGCGCGCATGCTGCCGCCGAACCTGCAGATCTCGGAGGCCGGACAGTTGCTGCGATTCGGCCAGTGGAAACTCGATACGACCGCCCGGCACCTGATCGATGCGGAAGGCACGGTGGTCGCATTGAGCGGTGCCGAATATCGGTTGCTGAAGGTGTTCATCGACCATCCCCAACGCGTGCTCAACCGCGACCAGTTGCTCAATCTCACCCAGGGCCGCGAGGCCGAACTCTTCGACCGATCGATCGATCTGCTCGTCAGCCGGGTTCGCCAGCGGCTGGGCGACGATGCCCGTGAACCGACCTACATCAAGACGGTGCGCAGCGAAGGTTATGTCTTCTCGGTGCCGATCGAAATCATGGAGGCGCGGGAATGACGACGCGTGCCGAGCCAAAAGGTTTTCGACTGTGGCCGCGCACGCTCAGGGCGCGGCTCTTCGTTATCCTTCTGGCCGGCCTCATCATCGCGCATGTCATGTCGTTCACCGTCCTGTTCTTCGAGCGCTATATGGCCGCCAGGTCGGTCATGTTCGATACGCTCGAAAACGACATTGCGACGTCGATCGCCATCCTCGATCGCCTGCCCGCGCCCGAGCGAGCCTCGTGGCTTACGCGCCTGGCCCGCGACAATTACGGCTTCGTTCTCGGACCCGGCATTCCCGGCAATCCGTCGCTCGATCCGGCCGCCATGGAGATCGCGTCAAAAATCGAGCGGGCGACGGGCCTTCGATTTCCGGTCAAGGTGGAAACGATCCCGGGCGACCGCCGCCATCTGCAGGCGCATCTGACGCTGAGCGACGGCTCGCCGCTGACGATCGACGTCTTTCCCAAGGGGGTCATGCCCTTGGCCGATTGGCTGCCCTTCGTGCTCGTGGCCCAGCTCGCACTTCTGCTCCTGTGCGCCTGGTTCGCCATGCGTCAGGCGGTGCGCCCGCTCGTCAATCTTGCCGCGGCTGCCGATACGCTCGATCCGAACCGGAACACGCCGCGCCTCAGCGAGACCGGACCTACGGAGGTTGCCTATGCGGCGACCGCGTTCAACGCCATGCGCGACCGGATCGCCCAGTATCTCGAAGAGCGGGTCCAGATCCTTGCCGCCATTTCCCACGATCTGCAGACGCCGATCACCCGCATGAAGCTACGCGCCGAGATGGCGGATGATTTCGCCGACCGGGAGAAGCTGATCCAGGATCTGGGCCAGATCGAAAGCCTGGTTAAGGAAGGCGTCGCCTATGCGCGCAGCGCCCATGGCAACGTCGAAAAGGCGACACGCATCGACCTTGCCTCCTTCGTCGAAAGCCTCGTCTATGATTATCAGGACACCGGCAAGGTCGTTGCCATCAGCGCTGTCGATCGCGGCGCGATCATCACCCGGCCGCAGGCTCTCAGACGTATCCTCACCAACCTGATCGACAATGCGCTCAAGTTCGGCGGCAGCGCCGAGATCGAGGCCAGCCAGCTTTCTGACGACGCGGTGATAATCAAGGTGCTCGACCGCGGGCCCGGCATTCCCGATGATCAACTGGATGCCGTACTCAAACCCTTCGTCCGGCTGGAGGATTCCCGCAATCGCGATACCGGCGGTACCGGCCTCGGTCTTGCCATCGCCCAGCAGCTCGCGGCCTCGATCAACGCCTCGCTGACCCTCAAGAACCGCGACGGCGGTGGATTGATCGCAGAGCTCGCCATTCGTCATCATCGGGCATGAGACATAACAAGGCGCGGCTATTTCGCATGCCTGTGCCTCGCCGCTTCAATACAACCGATCCTCCAGTATCCGGCTTTGTGGTTCCGCACCTGCGTTGTTTCGGTCGGCACGCAGGACGTCTGAAGCCCGTTACAGATGCTTGCCAAGGATGGTCGTCTTATCGGCGCAGATCTTGCGCATGGTGCGGAATCGCGCACGTTGCCCACTGACGGCGACTGATCTCTTTCTTCGAAGGTTTGGCAGGGCCGGCCGCGGAAGCGGCCGCCCCCGTTGTCTGCCTAGATATCCCAATCAGAGTTCAGCGAGTACGCCTCGATGGAGTCGATCTTCATCTCCGATCCGTCGGCAAAGTCGTCATTGGGCGTGTCCGCCATGCCACCGACCGCGAGATTGACGACCATATACATTGGCTCGTGCATATCTGCGGGCGTGTCGGCGCGGGCGATCTCGGTATCGTCGAAGTACCAGACGATCTCGTCTTTCGTCCAAAGCACGCCGTAGTCGTGAAACCCATCGGTATCGGCAACCTGCACTCCGTCTCGGGTCATTGTGTGTTCGCCGCTTTCATTGGAATGGGCGGTGGTGATCACGGTATTCGTGTCCTGCCCGCGCATTTCGACGACGTCGAGTTCCGGCGGCCAGGAGCCGTCGGCGGGCAGCAGCCAGAAAGCGGGCCAGGCTCCCTGATCATCCGGCATGTCGGCCCGCATCTCGAAGTAGCCGTAGGTCTGGGCGAAGGAGGAGTACGTCGTCAGCATGCCCGATGTATAGTCATAGCCACCGATTTCGGCCTGGATCTCCTCCGAGGCACGCTCTGCGGTGATCGTCAGCACGCCTTCCTCGACCGAAAACGGGTTGGCGGAAGCGGTCGGTTCGTAGCTCGGATTGACGTACCACTGCAGTTCACCGTTTTCGACGAGCGTTGCTCCCTCTTCCGGCGCCCACCAGTATTTCGTGTCCCAGACACCGCCTGTGTCGTTGCGGAGTTGAAGCGTGTCGAAGTCGTCCGAGAAAGTCTGCGTCAGGGACGACCGATCCAGGCTCAACTGGAACTGGCTCTCGTGCAGCTGATCGGCTGTCGTATCGGAAAAGACCAGGCTTTCGCCATCGGTCAGATGAAGGCGGAGATCCTCCCCCTCCTGGGCAGAATTGGCCAGGACCTGGTCGAACGAGGTAATTCCATAACCGTCGAGGCGGACAGTGTCGTTGGAGCTGAAATCGGCAATGAGGTCGCTGCCATTGCCGTGCCCGAACACGAAGGTATCGGCGCCACCGGCACCGAACAGCACGTCGTTACCGGCGCCTCCGTCGATGGTCTGGCTGCCCGAACCACCCCTGATGATGTTGTCGGCACTATTGCCGAACGCGTGCCGGCCGTCGCCGGTGACGGTCAGATTCTCGAAATTCTGCGGCAAGGTGTAGCTCATCCACGTATCGATCGTGTCTACGCCTTCGCCTTGGTCTTCATAGGCTCGGTTCGTCGATGAATAGAGATAGTAGACATCGTCGCCCGTGCCGCCGACCATCGTTACGTCGACGGAACTGTCGCCCCAGATGGAATCATTGCCCGGCGTGCCATAAAGGGTCGGTCCGGATCCGGTTGCGGAAAACCATGCCGTCGAACCTCCGCTGTAATAGACCGGCTGTCCTAGGGCGTTCATGGCAGTTCTGCTCATCGAGAAGTCTCCTGCTTCATTGCGTGCCCCTTCCCGACGAACACCCCTAGCATCTCTGACTGTGGCCTGTCGCCCACACCTCCAACTCTTTTGCCGCGACGCACTCCTCAACCTGCGATGCAGCAAGTGGCGCCGACCGACCGGATACGGCGCGGCGCCAAAGCGCTACCCCGTGTGGCCGGTCCCAGCCCAGGCGATCTTCTCAACCCGATGACTGGTCGAGGGACCGCTGCCGAGGCACCGCGGCCTCGTGCCCTGCCGCATATGAAGGCATAGCGCTGGTTTCCTGCCAAACAACTGCACCGAAGACGCGCACGTCCTCGGAGAGCCCGAAGAGGATTTCCTTATGCCGGATGGTGGCGGGCGCTCGTAGGCACCGACGCCGACCCCGATAACGGTGGCGCTTTCCATTACAGCCTTGTAATCACCCTGTTTGAAGGCGGCCGAACCTGGTGTCGCCTGGTAGCGACAAGCTCGCGCCGCAGAGTGTCGGGCCGGCGCGCCGAGATTGTGCAGTCCGATGCCGAGCGCGATGGTCGCAAGCGCAACCAGTCGGCCACCCCTGTCGTTGGGAGATCGACCTGATCGACAGGCAGATGCTTGATGCTTGCGACCGCATCCGCGCACTCGCCGAGCCATGACGACACGTATTTTGCCGACCTTAGGAAGCACACTCGGAGGATTGCCTATACACCGGGGCTGCTCGCAGGCCTCGATCTCAGCACCGCCCTCGCCGCCCTCGCCGGCCGCCCCTTGCTGGAGGCGATCACGTTCAGGCCGCGCCGCGTTCCTCGTTCGGCCGAACGTTCTGGTTCAGCCGGAAGAGGTTCTGCGGGTCGTAGCGCCGCTTGACCTCCACAAGTCGGCGGTAGTTGCCGCCATAGGCCGCCTCAACCCGGTCGACCTCGTCTTCCGGCATGAAATTGACGTAGGCTGTGCCAGCGGCATGGGGCTTGGCGGCCTCGAAGAGATGCCGCGCCCAATCGATGCAGGCCCGGTCCATCGCCGGATCGCGCCAGCGGGCGTGCACATTCATGACGAAATGCGAACCGCGCTGCGGGAAAGCAGTCTCCTCGACTGCGATGCGACCGGCGGCCCCGCCGACATGGCCGATGAATATCTCGCATTCCGGCCCCGGCAGTTGCCGGATGGCATCGAGCAGTAAGCCCGTGGTCTGATCGGAAAGCTCCAGGAAATCATGGCTCTTCCAGTAGTTGCGCGCGCCGGGGGCCAGCAATGGATCGAAGGCCTGCTGCCAGGCGACGAAGGGATGCGGCGCGACGACGTCGGCGATCGGCCTGCCGATCGCGCGAAGGCCGGCCGTCGCCTTCTCACCCGCCTCGAGATCGCCGCAATAGCACATCGCGAGCACGAGCACCTCCTTGCCGTGCCACTCGGCAGGAAGGAACGGCAGCGGTGGAGCCTGCCGCATCACCACCCAGCAGGTGAGTTCGTCCGGCGCGTTTTCAAGCGCCTGCCGGTACTGCTGGAGCACGTTTTGCGCATCGGCGAAGGGATGGACGACGAGCCCGGAGAGAACCTCCGGCCCGAGATCGTGCAGTTCGAATTCGAACGCCGTGACGACGCCGAAATTCCCGCCGCCGCCTCTTAAGCCCCAGAAGAGGTCGCGGTGCTCCGTCGGGCTGGCGCGCACCAGTTCGCCGTTCGCCGTGACCACATCGGCCGAAAGCAGGTTATCGATCGTTAAACCGAACTTGCGCGTGATCCATCCAAAGCCACCGCCGAGCGTCAGGCCGGCAATGCCGGTCGTGGAATTTATGCCGGTCGGCAGGGCGAGGCGGAATGCCTGCGTCTCCTTGTCGACATCGGCAAGCGTCGCTCCCGGCTCGACCCAGGCCCTCTTCGTAGTCGCATCGACACGTACCGATTTCATAGGCGTCAAGTCGATCATCAGGCCGCCGTCGCAGACCCCGTTCCCGGCAATGTTGTGACCACCGCCACGCACGGCGACGAGCAGGTGGTTTTCAGCCGCGAAGCGAACCGCATGGGCGACATCGGCAGCCCCGGCGCACTGCACGATCAGTCCGGGCCTGCGGTCGATCATGGCGTTCCAGATCGTCCGCGACTCATCATAGGTGGCGTCGGTCGCGTTTAGGACTCGACCGCGCAACCGTCCCGCCAGCACCTCGATCGCCGCGGCGCTGATCATTGTTACTCCCGCTTGCAGATTGGTGAGGCTCATATCGTCCATGATTCGCTCCTCCAACAGGAAGCATTGCCCCAGCGGCCAGCATTCTGCGCCTTTGCCGCGCACCCGGCAAGCGCGCCGGCGACCGCCATCCATAGCCCTTTGGGGTGCTGTCGGCCCAAATCGTCGATGCCGTGTTCCCCCCATCACGACCTTCCGGAGTTGAGGAAGCATTGTCGAATGCAGAGGCGTGTGCGTTGTCGCTGTGAACCGGAACCGGCAATCTCCGGTTGAACATTGATCCAGCCAAGACCGGGCGCGTCGCTTGCCCATGTCCCGACCAGCGATCGCGATCGAACGTTTGTAGCCGCAGGCCCGGCAGACCCGACCATCGGGCGACACCATGCTTTCCAGCAATCTGCGGCAATGTACCTCGTCGCGGAAGCCCGCAACCATCTCCTCTCTCAACGACAATGCTGTCTTTGGTTGATAAGCCGCGTTGTTCGGCAGGCGCTATGCCCTCCTATGGAGAATGACGCACAATCTCGTCCGTTGCATCCTGAGAGATGTGCATTGTCGATACGCCGAGAGTGTGTCAGCTTCCCGTGTAGGAGGATGGTCGATGATAACGCCGCTATCGCATATACGTGAGATAGAGCGTGTAGCTTCGGGAGCCGCGAGCCCGCGCGATGCGCCCGTCGTCCAATCCTGGCTTCGCTGCCTCAACGATTACAAGCTGGATCCGACAATCGCGCAGGAAGCCTATATTGTTCCGGGATCGAAGCTGCGCGAGCATCGCGAGCAGGCAGAAGAGCTGATCCGCATCGGTCGCTCCGGCCTTGAAGGGCTGTTCAATCAAGTCGCCGAACAGAACTATGTCCTGTTGCTGTCCGATGCGCGCGGCGTCACGGTCGATTTCATGGGGGATCCGACCTTCGACAACCAGTTGCGCAAGGCGGGTCTCTATCTCGGTTCGGAATGGTCGGAGAGCCGCGCGGGCACCTGTGCCGTCGGGGCCTGCATCGTCTCCGGCGAACCGGTCATCATTCATCAGGACGATCATTTCGACGCCAGCCATATCGGATTGACCTGTACGGCAGCACCCGTCTTCGACACGCTTGGCGACCTCACCGCCGTGCTCGATATCTCCCAGCTCCGATCGCCTTCCGCCAAGGCGAGCCAGCAACTGGCGTTGCATCTGGTGTCCGCCACCGCCCGGCGGATCGAGCTCGCCAATCTCATGACCCGTACCCGCAATGACTGGGTCCTGCGGCTCGCTCGCTCCCCGGAATTCCTCGATGTCGACCCGGACGCCGCCATCGCACTGGATGGCAGCGGCCGCATCACCGGAATGACCCATGGCGGTTTTGGCGCACTCGCCCGCTCGATGAACATACGAAGCCTCAGAACGCGCGACTTCCTTGGCCTGCCCATCTCCGAGGTTTTCGATATCGACGTGGACGACCTGCCCAACTTCATGCGCGGCCGGCCGAACGGCGAGCGCCTGCTCCGGGCCAAGAGCGGCCTGGTCCTCTTCGCCAGCGCAATCGCGCCCGTCGTCAATGTTCGAGCGCCTGCCGTTCCGGAACCGCGGCTGCCCCGGGCTTTGCGCGACCTCAGCCACGGCGACGCGGCAATGGAACGGGTGCAGGCACGCGCGGCGAAGCTTGCCACTCGCCATATCCCGATCCTCATTCAGGGAGAAACGGGCAGCGGCAAGGAATATCTTGCGCGTGCGATCCACGACAGTTGCGGCGACAACGGCAATTTCGTCGCCGTCAATTGCGCGGCGATCCCGGAGCACCTCATCGAATCCGAACTTTTTGGCTATGCGCCCGGCGCGTTCACCGGCGCCAGCCAGAGGGGTAAGCGCGGCCTGATCGAGGACGCCGATGGCGGCACCCTGTTTCTCGACGAGATCGGCGACATGCCGCTTTCGCTGCAAAGCCGGCTATTGCGCGTGCTTTCGGAAAACGAGATCCAGCCGGTCGGCGCACTGAAGGCCCGCCCGATCCGCCTGCGCGTCGTCTCCGCCTCCCACCGCGACCTCGCAGAACTGGTGAAGGAAGGTCGGTTCCGGCAGGATCTCTATTATCGCCTGAACGCCGCGACGCTCTCGCTTCCCGCATTGCGGGAGCGCCAGGATCTCGGCTGGCTGATCGACCAGTTGCTCTCTCGCATCGAGAAGGAGAACAACGAGTCCTACCGGATCGACAAGGCCGCGCGGGCGGCATTGCTGGCGCATGAATGGCCGGGAAATCTGCGCGAGCTTTCCAACGTCCTGCGGGTGGCCGCGGCACTTTCCGAACGCGGCCTCATAGATGCCGAGTGCCTGCCGGAACAGCTCTTCTCCGCCTCCGTCTCTCCGCTACCTGGCGAAGACGACGCATTGCGTCAGGCGCTCAAAGACTGCGGCGACAACGTCTCGGCACTTGCAAGGAAACTCGGGGTCAACCGCTCAACGATCCACCGCCGTCTGAAGCGGCTCAACTGACGCAACGTCTGCAACACCTGTTGCAGAGCAACTGTTGCATTCCCTGAATGCCTTCGACGAAGAGCTTTTTAAGCCATTGATATCACGCCGCAAATAGGCGTCCCGTCGATTTGGCATGCCGTTTGCTGCGCCTCCTGTGCAAGAACAACAGGAGGAAACGAAATGAAAGCTCTGCGCTTTCACGCCGCCAGGGATTTACGCATCGATGAAGTCGAGGCCCCACCGGAGCCTGGGCCAGGTGAGGTGCTGGTGGAAAATCGGTTCTGCGGCATCTGCGGGACCGATCTGCATGAATATGCCTATGGTCCGATCTTCATCCCGAAGGAACCGCATCCCTTCACCGGCGCCCATGGGCCGCAGATTCTCGGTCATGAATTCGGCGGCGTGGTGAAGGCGATCGGCGAAGGGGTCAGCCATGTGAAGCCGGGCGACCGGGTCTCGATCCAGCCTTTGATCATGCCGCGCCGTGGCGACTACTATGCCGATCGCGGCCTGTTTCACCTGAGCGCCGACCTCGCTCTTGCAGGGCTCTCCTGGCATTCCGGCGGGATGGCGCAAGCCGCCCTTCTCAACGACTACAACGTGCAGCCCATACCCGATGCCCTGTCAGACGAGGAGGCTGCGCTGATCGAACCGACCGCAGTCGCCGTTTATGCCTGCGACCGCGGTGGCGTCACTGCGGGCAACAGCGTGCTGGTCACCGGCGCGGGACCGATCGGCATTCTCGTCGCCATGGCCGCGCGAGCCGCCGGCGCATCGAAGATCTTCCTCTCCGACCTCAACGACACCCGGCTGGCGCTGGCAAAGGAGGCGCTTGGCGAAGTCCGCACGATCAACCCCAAAATGGAAAAGGTCAGCGACGTCGTGCAAGCCGAGACCGAGGGCGGCGTCGGTTGCGACGTCGCAATCGAATGCGTCGGCAACGAACATGCACTCAAGAACTGCGCAAGCGCCGTGCGCAAGCAGGGTGTCGTGGTACAGACCGGTCTTCATCCCGGCGAAAACCCGCTGAACTGGTTCGACGTGACCTTCAAGGACATCGATATCCGCGGTTCCTGGGCCTACCCGACCCATTACTGGCCGCGGGTCGCACGCCTGATCGCCAGCGGCCAGATACCGGCCCGCCGCATCGTCACCAAATATGTCTCGCTCGCCGAGGCCGTTTCGGCCGGGTTCGACCAGTTGCTCGACCCCGCCGGCACTCATCTGAAAATTCTGATCGACCTCAAGCGCTAGGCCGATCCGCGTTGCGGGACGGTTGAAGAGCCGCCCCGTTTTCCATCGAAGAGCAGGAGGAGAAACAATGCTCGACAAGACCCCCACCACCCGCGTCCAGGCACTGCTTGATGCCTTTGGCGTCGCACTCGAAGCCGGCCGCATCGACGATGCGACCAGCCTCTTTGCCGAGGAATGCTACTGGCGCGATCTCGTCGCCTTCACCTGGAACATCAAGACCGTCGAGGGGCGCGATCAGGTACGCGACATGCTTCTTGCGCAGCTTGCCTCCGCAAAGCCCTCCAACTGGCGCGTCGCCGCCGGCGAGGAAGCGACAGAGGCGGATGGCGTACTCGAAAGCTGGATCTCGTTCGAGACGGCGACCGGGCGCGGCTATGGCCTCGTGCGCATCAAGAACGGCCTCATCTGGACGCTACTGACGGCACTGGCAGAACTCAAAGGTCACGAGGAGAAATCCGGCTTCACCCGCCCGCTCGGTGCCAAGCACGGCCAGAATGTCGGCGCGAAGACCTGGAAGGAGGAGCGCGAGCACGAGGAGCGCACGCTCGGTTATGAGACGCAGCCCTATGTCGTGATCATCGGCGGCGGACAGGGCGGCATTGCGCTGGGTGCCAGGCTTCGCCAACTGGGCGTGCCCACCATCATCCTCGAGAAAAACGATCGGCCGGGCGACAGCTGGCGCAAGCGCTACAAGTCGCTCTGCCTGCACGACCCGGTCTGGTACGATCACCTGCCCTACATCGATTTCCCGAAGAACTGGCCGGTCTTCGCGCCGAAGGACAAGATCGGCGACTGGCTGGAATTCTATACGAAGGTAATGGAGCTGAACTACTGGACGCGCTCCACCGCCAAGTCGGCGAAATGGGACGAAGCCACGAAGGAATGGACGATCGTGGTCGACCGCGACGGCGAGGAAGTGTTGCTGCGCCCGAAGCAGCTCGTCTTCGCAACCGGTATGTCCGGCAAGGCAAACATTCCGGACTTCAAGGGCCGCGAGCGCTTCAAGGGCGAGCAGCATCATTCCTCGCAGCATCCGGGGCCGGATGGCTACAAGGGCAAGAAGGTCGTCGTCATCGGCTCGAACAATTCGGCCCATGACATCTGCGCGGCCCTTTACGAAGGGGGCGTCGACGTCACGATGATCCAGCGCTCGACGACCCATATCGTCAAGTCCGACACGCTGATGGACATCGGCCTCGGCGCGCTCTACTCCGAACAGGCGCTGGCAAATGGCGTGACGACGGCCAAGGCGGATCTCATCTTCGCCTCGCTCCCCTACCGGATCATGCACGAGTTCCAGATCCCGCTTTACGACAAGATGCGCGAGCGCGATGCCGACTTCTATGCGGCGCTGGAGAAAGCCGGCTTCCAGCTCGATTGGGGCGCTGACGGCTCGGGTCTTTTCATGAAGTATCTGCGCCGCGGATCCGGCTACTATATCGATATCGGCGCTTCGCAGCTGATCATCGACGGCAAGGTGAAACTTGCCGCGGGACAGGTGGAAGAGATCACCGAAACCTCCGTAAAACTGTCTGACGGCAAGGAACTCCCGGCCGACGTCATCGTCTATGCGACGGGCTACGGCTCGATGAACGGCTGGGTCGCCGATCTCATAGACCAGGAAACCGCCGACAAGGTCGGCAAGGTCTGGGGGCTCGGCTCCGATACGCCGAAGGATCCCGGCCCCTGGGAGGGCGAGCAACGCAACATGTGGAAGCCGACGCAACAGGAGGCGCTGTGGTTCCACGGCGGCAACCTGCACCAGTCGCGCCACTACTCGCAGTATCTCTCGCTGCAACTGAAGGCGCGCTTGGAAGGTATTCACACACCGGTCTACGGCCTGCAAAGCGTTCATCACAAACGCTGATTGAAGCCAGACGACGAGAGGGCGGTTTGACCGCCCTCTCGTCGTGCCCGGCCGGGTCCATTGAAAAGAGGCTGGCAAATAACGACTCAGGTCCAGCTCGGTAGGGGCGGCGCCGTCAGAGGTTCACCGGGGACGGATCGCATTCGACAATGCCAAGCTCTTGAAGGAAGTCGAACCGCGGGCCGCAAAGCATGCATTGATGTTGTGTCTACTCGTCGCCGAACTCGAAGGGCCAAATCTGGGCGCCATGCAAAATACGAAGAATGCGATTCGATCCACCATCAGCATGTAGGCTGCGATGTATGGTGTGCGTGGGATTACCAACTCCCGCGTTCCCTCTATTCGACCAGGTCGACCGCTTTCGGGAAAATCGAGGAGACGGCGAACGGCTCGCGCAATCTCCTCGTCGACGTGAACCGCCGCCTTCGGGTTCTCATTTTCAATGTAAGTGAAGATGGCATCGCGATCGTCAAGCGCATACTGCGCCCAGACAATCCTCATCGGCCGCCCGCTCCGGATTTACGCGCAGCCGCCATCCGACGCTCGCGGAATCGAGCCTCCGCGTCGCCATCCTCGAGATCGGGTCGCGTGTCTTCAAGAGCCTGCAACACCTTCGCGCGGAACCAGGCATCATGAGCGTCAGTGCCACCAACCAGTTCCAGTGGAAGCGAGCCTTCGTTTGCCGTTCGAGTTAAAAGGATTCGAACAGCATCCGAAACCGTCAGTCCCATATTCTGTAGGACAGCAGTAGCGCGGTCCCGAATATCGGGATCAATCCGAGTCTGTACGATTGCATTTGAAACCATCGCAAATCTCCTTCGGTTTCAGTGTAATGCAATTGCATGACAAACTTCAGTCCAGCCATACACGCCGAGCATTCCGGTCGATATATCATGCACTTCGGTCAGCTTTTCCAAACGTTCTTTTCTACGTGCGGTCCCCCTTGTGCCGCGGGCGCTTTGTAATTGGCGGTATTGCTAACCGTGTTTTTTTTGCAGCCCCACGGCCCTGAAGCGCACTCGAACTGGGGCCTCATCCAAACCGATGGCCGTTCGCATCGAACATGTGGAGAGCATCGGCGCTCGCCCCGACTTTCACCGCGTCGCCGATCGCGTTGCGGGCACGCCCGGAAACGCGAAAGATCAGTTCACTGCCGTTTTCGAGCCTGCCGTGCAGCAGGCTTTCGGCTCCGACCAGTTCGATCCCGTCGACGCGAACCGTCGCCTCGAAGGCCGGAGCCGGACCATTGGCAAGTATCGGGGAAAGGTCCTCTGGACGGACGCCCAGCGTAAAGTCACCATTCGGACGCGCCACGTCAGGGGCGAGCGACCAGCCCGCCGACGCGTCCCTGCCGTGCAGCAGGTTCATGGAAGGCGAGCCGATGAAGGTGGCGACAAAGGTGGTCGCGGGCTTCTCGTAGAGCTCCAGCGGCGTGCCGACCTGTTCGATCCGGCCGGCGCTGACGACAACGAGCCGATCGGCGAGCGTCATCGCTTCCATCTGATCGTGTGTGACATAGACGCTCGTCGTCCCGAGGGAGCGCTGCAGCCGCTTGATCTCTATACGCATCTGCCCGCGCAGCTTCGCGTCGAGGTTTGACAGCGGCTCGTCAAAGAGAAAGGCCGCGGGTTGGCGAACGATGGCCCGTCCCATGGCAACCCGCTGGCGCTGGCCGCCCGAGAGCTGCCGCGGCTTCCGGTCGAGATAGGGTTCGATCTCCAGTGTCTTCGCCGCGGCGGCGATGCGCCGATCGATCTCGGCACTCGGTGTTTTCCGGTTCTTGAGACCATAGGCGAGGTTCTGTCGCACGGTCATATGCGGATAGAGCGCGTAATTCTGGAACACCATGGCGATGTCGCGTTCCGCCGGCTCGACATCGTTGACCTGGCGCCCGCCGATGAGGATATCGCCGCCCGTAATGCCTTCGAGGCCTGCGATCATGCGCAAAAGCGTGGACTTGCCACATCCCGACGGGCCGACCAGAACGACGAACTCGCCGTCGTCGATGTCGAGCGAAACGCCCTTGATCGCCTCCACCGTGCCGTAGGACTTGCGGACGTCTTTGAGGGTAATCTCAGCCATTACTTTTCTGTCTCCACAAGGCCTTTGACGAACCAGCGCTGCATCAGCACGACGACGAGAATGGGGGGAATGATCGCAAGGATTGCGGTCACCATGACATAATTCCAGGGGGTCGAAGCGTCGGTGAAATCGATCATCCGCCTGAGCCCGATGATGATCGTGTTCATTTTCGCATCGTTGGTCACGAGCAGCGGCCAGAGATATTGGGTCCAGCCATAGATGAAGAGAATGACGAAGAGCGCAGCAATGTTCGTTGCCGAGAGCGGCAGCAGGATGTCCCGCATGAAGCGGAACGGACCGGCATTGTCGATGCGTGCGGCCTCGACCAGTTCGCCCGGTATCGTCAGGAAGAACTGGCGAAAGAGGAAAGTCGCCGTGGCCGAAGCCATCAGAGGCAGCGTCAAACCCGCATAGGTGTCGATCAGGCCGAGGTCGACGATCACCTTGTAGGTCGGCAGGATACGCACCTCGACCGGAAGCATCAGGGTGATGAAGATCATCCAGAAGAACAGCATTTTCAGCGGGAAACGAAAGAAGACGATCGCGAAGGCCGACAGGAAGGAAATCACGATCTTGCCGACGGCAATCGCGATCGCCACGACCGTCGAATTGAACAGCAGCCGCTCGAGGCTGACGCCGACGACGCGCTCGACGCCGCCGCCGACCGCCTCCCTGTAGTTCGAGACGAGATGATCGCCGACCGCAAGCGACATGGGTGGCCGCACGATCTCAATCGAAGTGTGCGTGGAAGCGACGAAGGTGTAGTAGATCGGCAGCGCGACGATGATGATCCCGAGCACGAGCACCAAGTGGCTGATCAGGGTGGAAATCGGACGATTCTCGATCATCGGCTTCTCACGAATAATGGACCCGCTTCTCGACGAAGCGGAACTGGAAGGCCGTCAGCGCGACGACGATGATCATCAGGATCACCGACTGGGCCGCCGAACTGCCGAGGTCGAGATTGACGAAACCGTCGTTGTACACCTTGTAGACGAGCGTCTCGGTCGCCTTTGCCGGACCGCCCCCTGTTACCGCGTGGATGATGCCGAAGGTATCGAAGAAGGCGTAGACGGTGTTGACGACGAGAAGGAAGAAGGTCGTCGGCGCGAGAAGCGGAAAGACGATGGTCCAGAACCGCTTGGTGCCGCGCGCGCCGTCAATTGACGCTGCCTCGATCAGCGATTTCGGGATCGCCTGCAGACCAGCGACGAAGAAGAGAAAATTGTAGCTGATCTGTTTCCACGCCGCCGCGACGATGACCAGCCACATCGCCTGGTTACCGTTGAGCAACGGATCCCAGACGAAGCCGTTCCGCCGCAAGATATAGGCGAAGGTTCCCATCGCCGGATTGAACATGAAAAGCCACAACATGCCGGCAACCGCCGGGGCGACCGCATAGGGCCAGATCAGGAGCGTGCGGTAGACGTTGCGCCCGCGCACCACACGGTCGGCGGAGGTCGCCAGCAAAAGCGCGAGAGCCATCGACAACAGCGCAGTTGCGAGACTGAACACGACCGTCACCTGCAGCGAGTGCAGGTAGTCCGGATTGGCGAGAATGGCCCGGAAATTGGCAAGGCCGACAAAACCGGACTTCAGGCCGAACGGATCCTCGCGCAACACCGACTGGTAGAGCGCCTGGCTTGCGGGCCAGAAGAAAAAGACGACCGTCAGGACGATCTGCGGCGCGAGCAGAAGATAGGGCAGCACCTTGTTGGGAAACACGACGGACTGCATGAAACGACCCCTCCATGAATAACCAGTCCGCACCGCCTACAGCGTCGCGCGTCTTATCAGACGCGCAAAGGCCGCTGTAGCACTTTGAAGTGCTGCATGTTTTTGTCCTTTAATCGGCGACGATTAAAGGAAACATGCAGTGGCGGTGCGGACGTTCGCTGAGAAGATCAGTTGCCGATCGCGGCAGTGATCGCCGCGTTTGCCTTCGCTACACCTTCGCTGAGAGCCGTCTTTGCATCCTTCTGTCCAGCAAGCATCGCCTCGAATTCTTCGTTGAGAATGTCGCGAACCTGCGGAAGGTTGACGAGGCGAACGCCCTTCGAATTTTCGGTCGGCGCCTTGCCCATCATTTGCTTGATCGGCGTTTCGCGACCCGGATTCTTTTCATAGAAGCCGGACTTCTTGGTTTCCTCATAGGCTGCGAGCGTCACGGGCAGATAACCAGAGACCTGGTGGAGCTGGGCCTGGGTTTCCGTTTTCGAGAGGAAATGGAAGAACTCGGCCACGCCCTTGTATTCGGCATCACTCTTGCCGGCGAAGACCCAGAGGCTTGCGCCACCGGGAATGGTGTTTTGCGGGCCATGCCCTTCATAATAGGGAAGCTGGCCGACGCCATAATTGACGCCCGACTTCACGATGTCGCCCAGACCGCCGGAAGATTCGGTGAGGATGGCGCATTCGCCTGACATGAAGAGCTGCTTTGCTTCCGAGGTGCGGCCGCCGTAGCGGAAGGTACCGTCCTTGGCGAGGTCGGCAATCGACTGGAAATGCTCGACGAACAGCGGGGCGTCGATCTTCAGTTCCACTTCGAGGCCGGCAAGCCCGTTTTCGTTCGTGCCATAGGGTACATTGTTCCAGGCAGAGAAGTTCTCGGTCTGGATCCAGGTCAACCAGGTCGAGGTGAAGCCGCAATTTGCCGCTCCGCTCGCCTTGATCTTCTTTGCCGCCTCGAAGACCTCAGGCCATGTGGCCGGCGGCTTTGCCGTATCGATGCCGGCCTTCGCGAAAGCGTCCTTGTTGTAATAGAGAACCGGGGAAGACGAGTTGAAGGGGAAGGACAGCATGGTACCGTCCGGCTTGGAATAATAAGCAACGATCCCCGGCAGGTACTGATCCTTGTCGAACTCGTAGCCGCCCTTCTTAAGAACGTCCGCCACCGGGACCACGGCGCCCTCGGCACCCAGCATCACGCCGCTGCCTGCGTCGAAGACTTGCAGGATGGCGGGAGCCTGCCTGGAACGGAAGGCGGCGATACCGGCATTCAGCGTCTCGGCATAGGTCCCCTTGAAGACCGGAACAACCTTGTATTCCGACTGGCTTTCGTTGAACTCCTTGGCAAGCCGTTCAACCGTTTCGTTGTTGGCGCCGGTCATTGCATGCCACCAGGCGAGTTCCGTCGCCGCGAAGGCGCTCGAGGTGGCAAAGATCGAAAGCGCAGATGCGGCCGCAAGGGTCCATTTCAAAGCTCTCATGGCGGTTCCTCCCATTGGTAAGACGATAAGTCCCGATGCTCAGACACGTCGACTCTCCTCAATCGGACGCACCCGACTTTCGCAGCGAAAGTGCGCCGATTAAAAACGAACGATAACGAACCCGCAAGAGAAAACTGGAACGGAAAATTCGCAGATTTTTCATAGTGGAATATTCGTTCTGCTTCATATGCGAATGGCGGATGAAGCGGCCAAACGGACAGAACGAGATGGAGCCAGGCAAGCTGCGGCGGTGACATGGAAATTCTCGAGCGGCCGGCGATCGCCGACCGCGAAAAGATGGCGCCTGTTTCAGACGAGCTTGATCAGAACGACGCCCGCAAGCAGCAGCAGCACCCCGGCAAGGCGCAGGCCCGACACCGGCCTTTGCGGCAGGCGGAACCAGCCGTAACGATCGACGAACACGCTTGCCACCTGCTGCCCCGCGACCGTGAAACCAACGGCGGCAACGGCGCCGATCACCGGGATCGCCGTAAAGACCGTGGTGACATAGGTCGCTCCGGCGAGACCGCCGAGCCAACCCCACCAGGGCATAGCCTGCACGCCGACAATGTTGGGACGGGGTGTCTTCTGTCCGGCGAGCGCCAAGAGCAGCACCGTCGCCATGGCGAGCGTAGCGACGAAGAACGAGATCGCGCCCACCGCAAATGGCGCACCGCCAAGATCATGGCGCAGCAGCGCATTGACGGCCCCCTGGACCGGGAGCACCGCACCGGCCACGAGTGCCAGGGCGATCCATCCAAGCTTGTCAGCCTCGATCTTGTCCTTTCCGCCTTGGCCGAACACGATCATGCCGACGCCGATCAGCACGACGAGCGTACCGATTGCGGCTCCGACCCGAAGCCCGGTTTGCACGACACCCAGCAGGCCGAAGCTGTCGAGCGCGAGAGAGGCGAGCATCTGCCCGGCGATAAAGAGCCCGACGGAAACGACTGCGCCGAGGCGGGGGAAGAGAACGATCGTCGAGACGACGTAGGACGGCCGAGGCAGTGCCTCCGACGAGATGCCACCACTTAGCCTGCGGAACGGTCGCAAGCACGGCCAGTGTCCCGGTGAACAGGGCGACCAGAACCAGCAGGCCGGTGCCGATCGCGAGTTGGAGCGTGGTCGCCACGAACGGCGATCCGACCGCTTTCGAAAGTTGCGCGTTCGCGCCGGCCTGAACGGCGAGCAGACCGCCCGCGACGAGAGCCAATGGGACAAACAGGGTCTCCATGACGGGACCTCCTTGATGAGAATGACGTTGGACGGATGGGAGAAAAGGGATCAGGCGGTGATGCGCTCGCGAAACGGCAGCCGCGGCACGACAAATCTGGTGTCTCCATCGACCGGCCCATCCGATCATGGCTACTTAGTTAGACCGTGCTTTCTCGCAGCGCGATCTGTTGCTTTGCCGAATTCTTCTGCATATTTGCACATCCGCAGCCACGACGACCGCGCAGGCCGACGCAACACCGGTGGCGTAATCAGGCGAGGTCGACTTGGCGGATCCGATCAATAGTGGCGCGCTGCAACTTCGCTCGCTCGGTCACCAACCGTAGCTTTGGGCAATCATGCACAGCCATCACCGTATCGACTGGGAAGATCTCCGTTTTGTCTTGGCGGTCGCGGAGGCAAACTCCCTCGCCGCTGCCGCCCGCGCGCTCGGCGTCAATCACACCACCGTGCTGAGACGCGTTGGATCGTTCGAGCAGAAACTGGGGGTTCGGCTTTTTGATCGCCTCCCTTCCGGCTACACGCGGACAACCGGGGGCGAGGAACTGCTCGCGGTGGCCCGCCAGATGGCCGAGACCGTCACGGAACTCGAACGCCGACTGACGGGGCAGGACCTGCGTCTGGAAGGTAGCCTGCGCATCACCACCACCGACACGCTCATGGCTTCGATTCTGCCATCGATATTGGCAGCCTTCCGGCAGCGCCATCCCGGTGTCCTCCTCGAGGTGAGCACGTCGAACGCTCTCGCAAATCTCTCCCATCGCGACGCGGACGTCGCCATTCGACCAGCGGTCGATTCACCCGATGCCCTGGTTGGCCGCCGAATAGCGAGCGTTGCCTTCGCCGTCTATGCGTCGCCCGCCTACCTGCGGGAACGCGGCCTCGCTTCGATCGAGAAGATCAAGTACGCAAACGAACGCTGGATTGGGCTCGGCGATGCGCTTGCCTCTACATGCGTCGCACGGTGGATGCGGGCGACGCTGTCCTCTCCAGCGGTCCTGCGTTGTGACTCACTCGTTACGGCGCGTGAAACTGCCGCAGCCGGCATCGGCCTTACCGCCCTGCCGTGCTATCTCGGCGATACGACAGCCGGTCTGGTGCGCGTCGGCCCGCCTGTCGCTGAAATGACGAGGGAACTTTGGCTTCTCACCCACGAGGATCTCCGCCGTACGGCCCGCGTCAGCGCCTTTAGCGAGTTTGCGGGCCGGGCACTTGCCAAACAACGCCCGCTGCTCGAAGGGCATCTTCCCTTGGAACGCTCCCGCTAGGGAATTTACTCCTAGGCGGCGGGATCTGTCCTCTGGTTCAGTCGGTCGAGCGCTTCGGCGTGGAGCGTCTCGTTTGCTGCCATCAGGACCGTCTCGTACCGGCTCGCGTCGGTCAGCGTCCGGCCCTCCCAGTCCGTAACGATACCACCCGCCCCTTCGATGATGGGTATCTGCGGAAGGATGTCGTAGTCGAATACGTTGCTCTCGACCAGAAGGTCGATGCTGCCAAGCGCCAGCAGGCCGGCGGCGTAGCAATCATGAGACATTCGCGTGAAGCGCGCCCCCGCGGCCAGCCGCGAGAAGCGCTCTCTGGCATCGAGATCGAACTGCTCCAACGCCGATGTATAGACGATTGCCTCCCTGAGGCGGGCCGTATCGCTCGTTCGGACTGGCACACCGTTGAAGAGCGTCGGGCTCGTGCGTTGGCCGACCCAGCGCTCGTTCGTTATCGGCTGATCGATAATGCCGAGGACCGGCGCGTCCTGATGCAACAGGGCGATCTGGATGCCGAACGCAAGGGAGCCGGACGCAAAGGATTTCGTGCCGTCAATCGGATCGAGCACCCAAACCCATTCCGCCTCCGCATTTGAAGTGCCAAACTCCTCGCCACGAACACCGTGGCCGGGAAAGCACTTCTCGATCATCCGTCGCATCGTCATTTCGGCAAGGCGATCGGCGACGGTAACGGGGCTGCTGTCCGCCTTGGCGGCGATCTCGAGCCGCTGGCGAAAATAGGGACGGATAACGGTAGCGGCGGCATCGGCTATTTCGTGGGCGAATGCCAGAAACGCCGGCGGACAGACATTTTCGGCCGTCATTCTTGGACCTTCTCGGCTTGGGTTGTAATTCTCTGCAACAGGCTTCTGACCGTATCGACCTGCCGGCGGGCGGCGACGGCCTCCTGGCGCAACCGAGCCTGCTGATTGCCCGTTCCGATCGCGGTGAAGCTTGGCGAGCGGGCGGGAATGAACGGGTCTCGGGCCTCGGAGGCAAACCGGAGTGCCGGTGCGAAATAGCCCTCCTCCTCTTCCAGCCCGAAGGCCAGAACCTGAGGCTTGTCGCGGCCAAGCAGCAGGAGTTCCACCAACATCGCGAGCATCGGCAAGTCGCCGCCTCCAGACAGGCAGGCGAGATGGGCCCAACCGCCACGATCGGGTCTCACGAGGCAGTCCTTGACGTGCACCTCGGTGATGTATGGCGACTGGGCGATCAGGGCCGACATCGGCATTTCAAATGCATTGATCATGTTGCCGAAATCGAACAGAAGGCTGAGGCGCGGATTGGCGACCGCCTCGATAATCCGGATCAACTCCGCCGACTTGAGATCCTCATGCTGTTCAAGCGTGAAGCGAAGCCTGCCGTCAGGATCGAGTATCTCAAGCCGGCGGAGATCTGCGATCGTCCATTCGACGATCTCAGAGACGCGCCCCTCGTAGCGCGGATAGCAGCGAAGCGAAGTGGCGCCTGTGGCAAGCGCGATGCGCACCGCATCCGAGAGCCCGGGCAGTTCCGTCGTGCTGGTTTCGACATGCAGTTCCAGGCCGAGCCCGCCAACCGCTGCCCCGAAGGCACGCAGCTCTTCGTCCGGCATTCTGGCGAGACTGGCCTGCTCGCCGTCCTCGACGTGAATCTTGAGGCCCGAGAGGCCCTGAGCTTTGGCGAATTCAGCCAGATGCAAGGGCTTCATGCCGCCAAAGCGGAAGTTCAGATGAAAGGCATAGGCATGAGCAAAAAGCGGCGCGCATCGCGCCCGTGCAGCCAGCTGCGCGCGGCTCTCAGCGGACAAGCCTTCTATCCTCTGTCGCCAATTCGGACGAGGCGTCATTTCCCACGGCATATCGGTCACCATCCCCGGTTCCTTCCCGCGCTGCGTCAGGCGGCAAGAACGAGCAGGTCGCGATCAGAAATGCTGACCTCGACCGGGGTGCCGACCGAAGGCGGCGGTCTATCGGGTTGATTGAACGTGTCGAGCGAGACGAACTGACCGGCAACCGCGACCCGGATGCGGATGACCGACCCTAGGAAATGCACCTCCGCGATATGGCCGGGGAGAACGACGCTGCCTTCGCCTTTTCGCCCCAGCGCCACGGTTTCCGGCCGAAGCGCCAGGCTCACCCGGTCTCCAGCCCGGCCAGGCAGCTTACGGTTCAGCGCCACCGGCAGATCCCCCAACCCTACCCGCCCTGCGGCTGCGTCGAGGAGGCTGGCGTCCAGGAGATTGAGCGTACCGACGAACTGCGCCACGAAACGCGTCGCCGGACGATTGTAGATTTCAAACGGTGTGCCGACCTGATCGGCAATGCCCTGATGCATGACCACGACCCGGTCCGACATCGACAACGCCTCTTCCTGATCATGCGTCACGAAGATGGTGGTGATGCCGAGCTCGCGCTGGATGCGGCGGATCTCCTCCCGCAGGCTCGTGCGTATCTTCGCATCAAGCGCCGACAGCGGCTCATCCAGCAGCAGAACCTGCGGTCGGATTGCCAGTGCGCGCGCCAAGGCGACCCGCTGCTGCTGGCCGCCGGAAAGCTGGAACGGGTAGCGTTCGCCAAGATTCGGCAGGCCGACCATCTCCAACATTTCGCCGACACGTGTGCGAATGTCCGCCTTTCCTTCACCCTTTATTCGCAGCCCGAACCCGACGTTCTGCTCGACTGTCAGGTTGGGAAAGAGCGCATAGGCCTGGAAGACCATCCCGATGTTGCGACGGTTGGCAGCAAGCCCGCTGACATCGCGCCCGTCGATGCAAATCGCGCCTGATGTTGGCGTCTCGAAACCGGCGACCATACGCAGGACCGTGGTCTTGCCGCAGCCGGAGGGCCCGAGGAAGGAGATGAATTCGCCCTTCTCGATGTTGAGATTGAAATCCTTGACGACGCGATGCGCGCCAAAGGACTTTTCCAGTCGAAGGATATCGAGAAAGGCCATGGTCAGCGCCTCACGGTGGAGAATTTGGAAAAGCGGGTGAAAAGCTGGATCAGCCCCATACAGGCCCAGGTAATGGCAAAGGCCACCACCGCGAGCGCGGATGGTTCATAGGCTCGGTTGCCGCCCATCCAGACCATGTAGGGACCGAAGGAGCCGACGTTGAGCAGGGCGGCGAAGACATATTCGCCGATGACGATCGCGAAGGTCAGGAACGCCCCCGACAGTATTGAGACGAAGACGTTCGGCAGGATGACGACAGCGAGAATGCGCGCCCAGCCGGCCCCAAGGCTCTGTGCTGCCTCCGTCAGGCTGCCGATATCGATGGTGCGAAGGCCCGTATCCACCGAACGATACATGTAGGGGAGCGACAGCGTCGCATAACCGAACAGAAGCAGGAGATTGGTACCCCACCAGCTTCCCGTCAACGGCAGGACCGAGGACGTGTTGTAGATGCGGATATAGCCGAAGACGATGACGATCGGCGGAATGACCAGCGGCAGCAGCGTGAGGAACTCGACGATCGGCCGCAGGCCCGGAAAACGCAACCGCACGAAATAGGCGGTGGGGACCACGATCAGGATACCGAGCACGATCGTCAGCAGCGCCAGCACGACCGAATAGCCGAAGGTCTGCTGGAATTGCGGATCGGCCAGCACGACACGGTAGGCTTCGAAGCTGTAGCCATCGCGCTGCATGCGCATCGAGAAATCGACCATGCCGACGAGCGGCAGCAGGAAGTAAAGCCCGCCGAGGACGACGGCGAGCCAGGACCAGAGGCGTCTCTCCGTCATTTGACCCACCTTTCCGCGCGCATGCGCAAGAGGATGTAGATTGCATTGGCAATCGCGGTCAGCAGGATCATGGCGAAGGCAATGGCGTAGCCCAGATGCGGGTCATTGAGCACGTCGCCGCGAACCTGCGCGAACAGCACGATGGGGGCGATCGAGAGCGACGAGCCCGTAAGGGCGATGGCGGTGGCAACCGCTCCAAAGGCATTGGCGAAGAGCAGCGCCAGCGTGCCGAGCAGCGAAGGCCAGAGCACCGGCAATGCCACCATGCGCCAATATTGCAAGCCGCTGGCGCCAAGGCTTTCGGCCGCCTCGCGCCATTCGCGCCGCAACCCTTCCAGGGCGGGGGTGATGATCAGCACCATCAACGGGATCTGGAAATAGAGATAGGTAAGCGCCAGGCCCAGAAACGAGACGATGTTGAAGCCGGCCCCGTAGAGATTGATGCCAAACCAATGGCGCAGCAGCATCGTCACGAAGCCGAGGCGGCCGAGCGTTGCGATGAAGGCGAAGGCGAGCGGCACGCCGGCAAAGTTCGAGGCGACGCCCGAAAAGGTGAGAATGGCACCGCGCAGCGGGCGCGGGAGACCACCGAGGGTGATGGCGGCAGCGATCAGGAAGCCGAAAAGACATCCGAGCGCCGCCGTCAGCAGGCTGAGTTCGATCGAGATCCAGAAGGCCGACCGTATGGAGGGTGACAGAAGTTTGCCAAGGTTCTCCAGCGTCACCTGTCCCTCAGCGTTGCGGAACGCGCCGAGCACGATGTTGAGTGTCGGCAGGATGAGGAAGAGCGTGGCGAAGAGGAAGAAGGGAGCAACCCCGAGCCAGCTGAAAACCTGCCGCGGCCGGAACGCCGTCGGCAGGGATGCGACGCTTGTCGTCATCGGATTTGTCCCTGGAATAAATTGCGCCAAAGCGGGCGAGAGGCTTCGTGCGAGCCTCTCGCCGGCCGAAAGACTTATTTCACGTTGGCGCCGACCACCTTGTCCCAACCCTCGACCACAGCGGTCTTGTTGGCGGCAAGTTCGTCGACCGTCGGGAAGATCGCCTTTTCATAGGCTTCGGCCCGCGGCAGCTTGTCGAGCAGATCCTGCGGGAACTTGCCGGCCTTCAGCATGGCGTTGAAGCGCGCCGGGTGGCAGTAGCCCTTCAGCCAGCCGGTCTGGCCCTCGTCGGAATAGAGGTATTCCATCCAGAGCTTGGCGGCGTTCGGATGCGGCGCATAGGCCGAGATCGCCTGTACATAGACGCCGGCGACGACACCGCTTGCCGGCACGACCACGTCCATCGGCGGATTGCCTTTCAGCGCGTCTCGCCAGGCCAAGAGATTGTAGTCCCAGGCAGCGACGATCGGCGTCTGCCCCTGTGCGATCGTGCCGGCCTTGCCGAGCACCGGCACGAAGTTGCCGGACTTGTTCAGTTCCGCAAAGAGCTCCAGGCCCTTGCCGCCGGATTCCGTTCCAGGCTTGGCACCGCGCGAAATACCGGCCGACATCAATGCGAGGATCGCCTGCGCCGAGGACCGCGGGTCGCCGGTCAGCGCCACCGCCCCGGAATATTCCGACTTCGACAGATCCGACCAGTCGGCCGGTGCGGTCTCAAGCAGGTCCTTGTTCACGCCGAAGGCCATGACGCCGTAATAATCGCCGTACCAATAGCCCTTATCGTCCTTGATATTGTCGGGGATTTCGTCCCAGGTCGCCACCTTGTATGGCTGAAGCAGGCCCTCTTGCGCGGCAGCCGGCGCGAAGGCCAGGCCGAGATCGACGACATCGGGGGCCTGCGACCCCGTATTGCCCTTGTTCGCCCGGATTGCTTCCAGCTCATCGGCCGTACCGGCGTCAGGGTTCAGTTCGTTGACCTCGATGCCCGGATACTTGGCCTTGAACCCCTCTATGACCTCGCCATAGTTGCACCAGTCGTGCGGCAGAGCGATGACCGTCAGCATGCCTTCCTTCGTGGCGGCCGTGACCAGCTCTTTGGCGGCTTCAGCGCGCGCGAGACCCGGCAGCGCCGCTGCCAAGGCAAGCGTGGAGACGAAGGCGCGGCTCATTGCGCGCGATACAAGCTTCTTCATGAATTCCTCCTGTTGACCGTCAGCGACGGATCGTGGGCGATGGCTGTTTTTTTCCTTGCATCCGGTCGTCGGCACCGCCGCCTGGCCCGGTTCCCCCGCACCTTGTCTGCGTCCTGCGGGGGCTGCATCGGTGCGTTTTTGTGTAGGGACAGGATGTAACAATTGGACGACGAAGGAACGTCCATTATGATGCATTTGACTGTACCAATTTTGAAAGACGCATCGATGGTCAAACAACTTGAAGGCCCTATCCTGCCTTTCCTTCGCCTCGACGCCACGATCGCGCTGCCGAAATTCCGCCAGGTGCAGGACCAATTGCGCGCGGCGATCCTCAAGGGGCACTTGCGCGCCGGAACAAGGCTGCCCGCAAGCCGCATCCTTGCCGAGGAGTTGGGCCTGTCGCGCCAGACCTTGGTGCGGGTGCTCGAGAACCTGAAGGCGGAGGGCTACCTGGAGGCACGACAGGGAGCCGGCACTTTCGTGTCGGCCGCCCTGCCCCGCCCATCCGCCAACCGCCGCTTCACCCCAATTCGGCGAGATGCCGCGGAGAGCGCACCGCCGCGCCTGTCGCGTATCGGCGACCTCTCACGCCTGATGTCGGCCGATATCGGCCAGATGGAAGACAGGCCTTTCCTCCCGAATCGTCCGGCGCTCGACCGGTTTCCTTTCGCCGTCTGGCGCAAATGCTGGAATTCGGTGACGCGCGGCGGCAAGGCCGTGGCCTTGGGCTACGGCGACGTTGCGGGCGAACTGGTTCTGCGGCAGAGGATTGCGGAATATCTGGCCCTGCATCGGCGCGCCCCCTGCGATCCCGAGCAGATCGTCATCACGCCCGGCGGGCATGCAGCCTTCACGCTCGCAGCCCTGGCGCTTGCCGATCCTGGCGATGGCATCTGGTTCGAGGATCCGGGGCCCGTGACGACCAGCAACCTTTTCCGCACGCTCGGGCTGCGGCTGTGTCCGGCCGATGTCGATGCAGACGGCATGGCTGTCGAAAGCGTCATGGCGCGCTATCCCGATGCGCGGCTCGCCTTCGTGATGCCGTCGCGCCAGCACCCGCTCGGCATTACCCTGTCGCTGCCCCGCCGGCTTGCCCTGCTCGAATGGGCACGGGCAAACGATGCCTGGATCATCGAGGACGATTACGACAGTGAATTCCGTTATGACGGTGCGCCGCTGCCCTCCATGCGCTCGATCGACGGCTCCGACCGGGTGATCTACGCGGGCAGTTTCAGCAAGGCGCTCTACCCGGGAATCCGCGTCGGCTATCTCGTCTTGCCGCCGCAGCTCGTCGGGGCCTTTCGCACGCTTTCGGGGTTGATCCATCGCAGCGTGCCAGTGGAAACCCAGCTCGCCCTTGCCGAGTTCATCGGCGGCGGTCATTTTGCCAGCCATCTGCGCCGCATGCGCGGCCTTTACGCCGAGCGCCGCGAGGCCTTCATCCAGGCCGGACGAGAGACCCTCGCCGGACTCGCCCGCATCGACTGCTCCGAAAGCGGGCTCAACGCGCTCGCCTGGCTGGAGGGGGGCCGGGAGGACCAGGCCCCGCACCGCGCGGCGCTCGATGCGGGGCTGCAATGTTATCCGCTGTCCGACTATACGATCGCGTCACCCCAGCCCGGGGCGCTCATTCTCGGTTATGCCGGCGTTCCGGCGGATCGGATGAGACCTCTTCTTCTTCGGCTGGCCGAGGCGATCGCCCGAAAGGAAGGCCACATCGGGAGATGAGGCGGTTGAGGAGCCTCTCGACCGCCAAAGCCCATTCGTTCGGCTCTTGCCTATCGCCGCGAGCTCGCCGGGCCACCACATAACCGATACCCCGCAACATGCCGCACCGCCTTCTCTAACGTCATTGTCGGACGGCGCGGAGCGGCTTGCCGCTGCGCTGCGTTACGCCGACACCCGGTGCAACACCGACTTCGGCATTGGAGGCCGCGAGCAGCGGTTTGCCGCGCACCATGTCGGAGGCCCGCTCGGCCAGCATGATCGTCGGCGCGTTTAGATTGGCGTTCGGCTCGGACGGAAAGACGGAACTGTCGATGACCCGCAAACCTTCGATGCCGCGCACCTTGAGCTCGCTATCGACGACCGCCATTCCATCCTCGCCCATCCGGCAGGAGCCGCAGGGGTGATAGGTGCTCTCCATGGTCTCACGCACCCAGGCGTCGATCTCGTCATTCGTGCGAACATTCGCCCCTGGGGCGATCTCCTCGCCCCGGAAACGGTCGAAGGCCGGCTGGGCGATGATCTCGCGCGTCAGCCGCAGGCAGCGGCGGAACCCTTCGCGGTCCTCTTCGCGGTCGAGGTAGTTGAAGAGGATGTCCGGCTGCTCATGGGCCTCGGGAGAGCGTAGCCGCACATAGCCCCGACTCTTCGGCTTGTTCGGTCCGGTCAGCACCATGAAGCCATGGCCATCGAGCGGCTTCTTGCCGTCGTAGCGCATCGCCGCCGGCAGGAAGTGGAACTGAACATCAGGCCACTGAAGCGATGCGTCGGAACGAATGAAGCCGCCGCTTTCGAAGTGGTTCGAGACCGAGAGCCCCTTCTTGAGCAACAGCCATTCGGCGCCGATCAGGGCCTTGCTCAAAAGTCCCATCTTGCCATTGAGCGTGATCGGCTCCTTGCAGGCATATTGGATATAGACCTCGGAATGATCCTGCAGGTTTTCCCCGACACCCGGCAGATCGTGCAGCACCGCGACGCCCGCCTGTTGCAGAACCGACGCCGGGCCAATGCCGGAGCGCTGCAACAGGTGGGGCGATCCGATCGGCCCGGAGGAGATGAGCACTTCGCGGTTCGCCCGTGCAACAACACGTTCGCCAGCAAGTTCGTACTCGACGCCGACGGTGCGCTTGCCTTCGAGCAATACCCTTCGTGTCATGGCATGCGTGACCACGGTGAGGTTCGGCCGGTCCATCGCCGGCTTCAGATAGGCATTGGCCGTCGACCAGCGCACGCCGTTCTTCACGGTCATGTGCATCGGCCCGAAGCCTTCCTGCATGTATCCGTTCGGATCGTCGGTGGCGATGTAGCCCGCCTCGCGGCCGGCATCGACGAAGGCGCGGTAGAGCGGGTTTTTCATCTTGTTGCCGGCATTGGTCGCAAGCGGCCCGGCGGCACCGCGATAGCTGTCGCCGCCGTCCTGCCAGCTTTCGGCCCGCTGAAAATAGGGCAGGCAATTGGCGTAGCGCCAGCCCCGCGCCCCCAGTTCCTCCCACTCGTCGAAGTCCCGAGCATGGCCACGCATGTAGACGAGACCGTTAATCGACGACGAGCCGCCGATGACCTTGCCGCGCGGGCAATGCACCCGGCGGCCGTCGAGACCGGGTTCCGGCAGGGTCATGTATTTCCAGTTGTACTTCGTTCCGTTCATCGGAATGGATAGCGCCGTCGGCATCTGGATGAAGATCGACTTGTCGCTGCCGCCGAATTCAAGCACGAGTACCCTGGTGGACGGATCCTCCGACAGGCGGTTGGCAAGTACGCACCCGGCCGACCCTGCGCCGATGATGATGTAATCGTATGTGTCGCTCATGGCGATCTTCTCCGGTGTTATGGGTATTGGCCCCAGCCACGGCCGCGGGCGAAGAGCCGGGTCAGCACGTAGTGCGCGGCACCTGCGGCAAGGCAGGACGGCACGGAAGCGGTCAGGTATTTGAAGGCCGGCAGGCTCGCGAGCGTCTGCGGGTTGAAGACGGCGACATAGACGATGAAGCCGACCGCAAGAGCGAAGAGCCCGATGGGATTGAAGCCCGCCCAGAAGCGGTAAGGTCCGTTTTCCTGCGGCCCGTGCAGGCTGCGCATGTCGAGCTTCTGGCCACGCAGGAAGAAATAATCGGCGATGCCGATGCCGGCGAGTGCGGAATTCAGCGCCGAGGTCCATACCAGGAAGATGAAGAAGCCGTCGTACATCTGCGGGTAGAAGATCACGAGTCCGAACGGGATGAGGCAGAAGAGGAACAGGATCGTGCCCCAGGAAATCGCGCGCACCGACACCGTGCCGACCTGCCTGAGGCCGACAATGGACGTGTAGAGGATGTTCGCCATCGAGGTCATGTTGGCGAAAGCGACAAAGAGCAGCGCCACGATGCCGATCATCGGGCCGGCGATCTTCGTCATCCAGATGGTCGGATCGCTTTCACCGAGCGCAACCGCCGCAAGCAGACCGACGATTTCGCCAAGTGCAGCCGCACCGAAGATGCCGAGAATGTTTGGCCAGAAGGCGGTGCGCTCGTTCTTCGTCAGCCGCGCCAGGTTGCCGATATAGGGCCACCAGGAGAAGCCGGCGGCGAGATTGACCTCGACTGCGACGACGAAGTTCAGCGTCTTGTCCTCGAAGGGCGGAGCGAGCGCGGGAAGTGCCAGAAGCTCGCCGATCGAATGGTGGCTGAGGATGAGGTAGAGCATAGCCACCATCAGCAGCACCAGCGCCGGCGACACGACCATGTTGAAGAACTTGATCGAGGTCGGCCCCTTGGCGACGATGAACCAGGTGAGAAGGATGGCGCCGATGGCGGCGACGATCATCTTGGCGCCGGTCGGATTGGCGGCTTCTCCGGAGCTCAGCGCCATAAGGCCGTCGATCGAGCGGCCGAACATCATCGCGAGGACCGCGAGCCAACCCATGGTCAGCACGACCACGGCAAGCACATAGACGACGCGGCTGCCGTTGTAGCCGAATTGGCTGCGCAGCGCGACGAATTGCTCGACACCATAGCGGCCCGACATGGGCGTCGTGGCGAGCGCCGTCAGAATGACGCCGACGATGTTGCCGATGACGATGGCGGCGATGCCTTCCTTCGGCCCGACGAAAAGACCGACGGAGCCGCCGATCAGGAAGGCCCAGGTGGCAATCGCCAACGCGGAGTTGGCATAGGTGAATTCCCAAAAGCCCCAGAGCCTTTCGGATGGCAGCAGCGGCGCATCGCCGCGCTCGGCGGCGGCGCGGTTGCGCGCCGCCTCTGCCTGTTCGGTTTCGACGGATGCCAGCCGGCCCAGTGCGACGTGATCGGTCATCTCACGCCCCCCAGAACCAGAAGCCGACGACCAGCACCAGCGTCAGCACGGTCATGCCGGTGTAGTCGAGCTTGGTCATCGTGCCCTCGAAGCGGTCTCCAGCCTCGATGTCCTCATAGATGCGGGCGCGCCGAGACAGTTCGCTCTGCCAGGCGATATCGTTGTGTTCCATTGTCGTTCCCCTTTTCGCGTCGCGCCTTTGGCGTCTTTCCCGCGAAGACAGTCGCGGCTCCATCAGCCGCCGATCTTCGGAAGCGGCGAACCCGCTTCCGGCTACCGAACCCGCACGGGCTCGGAATAGAAGGGCAGCCGGTCGATCCTCGGCGACCAGCTGCCATTTTCGACAACGCGCCGCACATGGGCGGCAATCTCCTCCATCGGCGCGAACCAGACGTCGCCGCGTGTGAGAACCCGTTCGAGAAAGCGGTGCACCACCTCCCAGCGGGCCAGACGGCCGGTGGCAAACGGATGGACGACCGGCACCCAGAGTGCGCCATGGCGATAGGCGGCCTCGAACTCCTGCGCAAAGGCGGCAAAGCCCTGTTCCGGCGCCCGGATCGGCATCATGTAGTCGAGGTCCATCGACTGGACGTATTGCGGCCAATCGTCGAGACCCCAGTGCGAGGGAAGTTCGACGAGGCGCCCGGCATCGCACTCGAGGAGGTAGGGAATATCGTCGCCCATCAGCGAGGCGTCGTACTCAAAGCCACGCGACACCAGGAGATCGGCAGAGCGATGGGAGAAATTGTAGAGCGGTGCCCGCCAGCCACGCGGCCGCTTGCCGCTCGCTTTCAAGATCACTTCGATGCCACGATCCAGACAGTAAGCCTCTTCGTCATCGGAAAGCTCGCGCGGGTGTTCGTGCAGGAAGCCGTGGTGAGCAAGCTCGTGACCGCCTTCGAGGATGTCCTCGATCGCTTGCGGATATTGCTCGATGCACCAGGCAGGAACGAAGAACGTCTGTTTGATGCCAAGTTGCCGGTAGCTCTCGACGATGCGCGGGATCGCCACCTTCGGCCCGTATTGCAGCATCGAAATCGCCGAGACGCGGCTGTGGCCATCCTCGGGATGGGCGATATGGATGAGGCTGTCGGCATCCATGTCGAAGGTGATAGAGGCGGCGCACTTCGCGCCATTCGGCCAGGGGATGGGGTTGCGGATCATGGCATGATGCTCCCGCCGTTGCTGCCGATCCCCTGACCGGTGAAGTAGCGTCCTGCGGACCCGGCAAGGAACAGCGCGAGTTCACCGATTTCCTCCGGCTTGCCGAAGCGGGCAAGCGGGATCGCCAACTCCCGAGCACGCCATTCCGCGCTCATATGGGCGGCACCCAGCATCTCCGTATCGATCGGACCTGGGCAGATGGCGTTGACGAGGACGCGTGGCGCGAACTCCTTCGCCCAGGAGCGCACCAGGCCGAGCACGCCGTGCTTCGAGGCGACATAGGGCGAGAATGTCTCACGGCCGTAATAGGCCATGTCGGAGGCGACCATGATCAGCCGGGCCGGCGCCTCGGCCGTTCCGTTCATCAGCCCCAGCGCCATTTTGCCGACGAGGAAGCTGCCGCGCAGATTGATGGCAATCACCCGATCGAAATCGGCAACCGGCGTTTCGAGCAGCGGCGCCTCGTGGATGACGCCGGCGCAGTGAACGACGACATCCAGTCCACCGAAGGTCTGCCGCAGCGCCTCGCCGACGGCGGCGACGGCGCCTTCGTCAGAAACATCGCAGGCGAGTGTGAGCGCCTCGGCCGCCCCGGCCCGTGCGGCCGCCGCCGCGGTCTCCTCAGGTTTGCGGATGTCGGCAAGCGCGACGCGTGCGCCGGACGCAGCGAAAGCCAGCGCACATGCGGCGCCGATGCCACGATAGGCGCCGGTGATGAGAACACGCGTGCTCATGCCATCACCTCGCCGCGGTCGAGCATCAGTGCCTGGCCCGTCATATCCTTGGCGCCGTCAGAGGCGAGGAAGAGATAGGGAGCAGCCAGGTCCTCCGGCTCGAGCAGCCCCGGCAGAACCTGCGCGCCGACGATCTCGGCCAGGAGATCTTCTTCGCTGCGCCCGGTGCGCAACGACATGTTCCTGAGCGACAACATCGCTGCCTCGGTGCGCACCCAGCCCGGACAGACGGCGTTGACGCGGATCCCCTTGCCGGCGAGTTCCTTCGCCATCACGCGGGTAAAGCCGAGGTTGGCATGCTTGGAGGCGATATAGGCCGAGAATTCCGGCACCGCGACCCGGCTCCAGATCGACGCGGTGACGACAATGCGGCCGCCGGCCGCCATATGCGGCACCGCGTGGCGGGTGACGTAGAAGGTGCCGTTGGTGTTGATATCGGTGATGCGGCGGAACGTGTCCTCGACGGCATCACCTTCTTCGGTGAGTGGCGTGATGCGCTCCAGCCCGGCATTGTTGACGAGAACGTCGATCCGCCCAAGCGGCGCAAGTATTGCCTTCACCGCGGCGCTGTCGGTGATGTCGCATTCGAGCGCCGCGATCCTGCGGCCGAAACGAGCCGACATTTCGCGGGCTGCCGCATGGATGCCGGCGCCGGAGGAGAGGATCGTCACCTCGGCTCCGGCAGCGGCAAACCCCTCGGCCACGGCGCGGCCGATGCCGCGGCTTGCGCCGGTCACCAGCACGTGTTCGCCGGAAAAATCGTAACGGATGCGCCCCATGGTCTCAGCCCCTCGTCGCGTGCATGACGCGGCCGATCAGGTTCATCAGCACCTGCGCGGCGAGGATCGACGTGGAACCGGAATGATCGTAGTCCGGCGCAACCTCGACCAGGTCGATACCGACAATCGTGCCGCGCTTGGCAAGTGCCGCAAGGATCTCAAGCACTTCGTAGTAGATGAAGCCGCCATGGGACGGCGTGCCGGTGCCGGGCGCGATCGAAGGATCAAAGCCATCGATGTCGATGGTGACATAATAGCGGGCGCCCGACGGTACGCGCGCGACGACAGCTTCCGTTCCCAATGCACGGATCTGGCGCACCGAGAGGATGTCCGAGCCCATGGCGCGGGCATCCTCATATCCCTCCTTCGCAGTCGAGGAGACGTTGCGGATGCCGAGTTGCGAAAGGCCGCTGACATAGGATTTCTCCGCCGCCCGGCGCATGGGGTTGCCGTGGCCGTAGCGAACCCCATGGCGCTCGTCGACGAAATCGAGATGCGCGTCGATCTGGACGATATGGATCGGACCGTTCCGGGCGCAGTCCTCAGCGAACGCATTGATGCAAGGGATGTTGACGGAATGGTCGCCGCCCAGCACCACCGGCAACGCACCCGCGGCCAGGATCTTGCGCACGCCGAATTCGATATTGGCGTGGCTCTTCATCGTGTCGGTATGCACGATGTCGGCGTCGCCGATATCGACGATCGAAACCTTGTCATTCGGCAGGTAAGTGACGTCGTCTTCGTGGTCATAGGCGCCGCCGTGGCCAAAGGAAAACAAGGTCGAGGCCTCGCGGATGGCGCGCGGTCCGAAACGGGTGCCGGCACGCCATTGCGTGCCGCAGTCGAAGGGCGCACCCAGGATCGCGATGTCGGCGTTTATCGCGTCCCAATCCGGCTGATAGGGATATTTGCCGAAGGTGCAGATGCCGACGAAGGGCAGGTTCAGTCGACCGGAATCGTAGGAATTGCTCGCCATATGTCTCCTCCACAGGTGAAGGAGTGTGCGGAAGGCCGATACCTTTAAAAATATCTATGATTGGATGTTTAGTTGTGACTTAATCAATGCATGATCAACAAGGTTCGACACCGCGTTCTCAATCTGTCGCTCGGCGACACGGAGCTCAGGCTGCTGCGCGTCTTTGCCTCCGTCGTCCAGTATGGCGGCTTCTCCTCCGCGCAAACCGCGCTTGGAATGACGCAGGCAACGATCTCCACCCATATGCGCCATCTCGAGGATCGCCTGGGCTTGCGGCTCTGCAGCCGCGGGCGCAGCGGCTTTCTGCTGACGGACGAGGGGCGCCTCGTCTATGAGGCGACGCTGGAACTCTTCGGATCGCTGGAGAAGTTTCAAAGCCGCGTCGGCGAGGCGCAAGGCGAGCTGACCGGCAGCCTGACCTTCGGCACCGTGGATGCCATGATCACCAACAGGGATCTCGATCTTCAGGGCGCCCTTGCCGCCTTCCATCGGCAGGCGCCGCGCGTGCATCTCGAAATCGACGTCGCCGCGCCGCAACTCCTGCAGCAGGGGCTGCTGAGTGGCGGCTATCAGATCGTGCTGATGCCATCGGTCGGTAGCGTCACGCCGCATTTCCGTACCCAACCGGTCTTTTCCGAGGTTCAGAAACTCTATTGCGCGCAAGGTCACCCGCTCTTCGGCGTCGCGGATGCGGCAATCACGACGGAGCTTCTGGAGGCACAGTCCTTCGCTGGCCGCACCTATATGCTGAACGAGACGATTTGCGGCGTGAACTTCCGCTGGGCGGCAGCCACGCCGCATATGGAGGGAACGCTGCTGCTTCTCCTCTCCGGCGCCTATATCGGCTTCCTGCCCGATCATTATGCCGAGGAATGGGTGCGCAGCGGCCGCCTTCGGCTGCTGGCGCCGGAGCGTATGGCCTTCGAGGACATGTTCCACATTGCTCACCCACGCAACAAACCGTCGCGCGCCGCCGAGACGCTGGCGCGCGCCATTGTCGAAAGTGTGCGCACCCATCGTTGACGGCGGCGGCCGCAGCCCACGCGAAGCGCCTGCGGCCGACACGATCACTAGCCTTTCACCCGGACCGCTTTCGGATCATAGGCCGCAGTAAGGTGCGCAGTGACCGGGAACCGGTCGCCGGCGAGTTCGACCTCGAAGCGGCCGGACTCCACGAAGGCCCGGTCCACACCAGCCGCATGTTCGATCAGTGCCAGCGCCACCGAGCGACCAAGGGTATGACCGTAGGCGGCCGAGCGCACCTCGCCAACGGGCTTTCCATCCCGAAGGATCAACTCGCCACCCCAGAGCATGGGCAAGGGATCATCCACGGTAAATTGAAGGATGCGGCGGGAGGGTGAGCCCTTCGCCTTTGCGGCAAGATAGGCCTCCCGGCCGATGAAGCCCCCAGCCTTGTCGACAGCCACCGCAAAGGAGAGCCCCGCTTCGCAAGGATTGACGTCCGGCGTGAGTTCGCGGCTCCAGGCACGGTAGCCCTTCTCCAGCCGGAGCGCCTCCAAGGCATAGTAGCCGCAATCAGTGAGCCCGAAATCACGGCCCGCCGCGTGCAATGCCTCGTAGACGCCGACCGCGAATTCCGTCGGCACGATCAGTTCCCATCCGAGTTCGCCGACATAGGTCATGCGATTGGCATAGGCGGTGGCGTAGCCGATATCGATTTCGCGGATCGTGGCGAAGGGAAAGCCCTCGTTCGAGAGATCCGCGGAGGTCAGGCGCGAGAGGACATCGCGCGACTTCGGCCCCATCAGGGCGAGAACCGCATAGGCGGAGGTGACATCGGTGAGCGTCACATGGGCCTCAGCGGCAACGTTCTTGCGGATCCAGTCCGCGTCATGCACCGCCTGCGCCGATCCGGTAATCAGCAGGAAGCGATCAGCGGCGAGGCGCATCACCGTAAGGTCGCTCTCATATCCGCCGCGCTCGTTCAGGAGGCCGGTGTAGACGGAGCGGCCGATCTCCACGTCGATCTCGGCCGCACAGATGCGATTGAGCGACGCCACGGCATCTCGCCCCTGGACCAGCAGCTTGGCGAAGGAGGTCTGGTCGAAAATGCCGGCTGCCTCGCGCGTCGCTTTCATCTCGCGCTTTACCGCCTCGTGCCAATTCTGCCGGCCAAAGGCGTATTCCGTCGCGGGTCTTTCGCCCCCGGCGGCAAACCAGTTGGCTCGCTCCCACCCCATCTTCGAGCCGAAGCAGGCCCTCTTGGCGGCGAGCCGATCATAGAGCGGCGACCGGCGGAACGGACGCGCCGTATCCAGCTCCCGGTTTGGCCAGGGCATCGCATAATGCAAGCCGAGTGTCTCCTTGACGCGATCGTGCAGCCAGCGCGGGTTGTTGTTGAAGCTCGCGAAGCGGCGGATATCAACGGGCCAGAGATCCATGGTCGGGGCGCGGTTGACGATCCACTCCGCCAACGCGCGCCCTGCCCCGCCGGCGCTGGCGATGCCCATCGAATTGAAGCCGGCGCCGACAAAGAAGTTCCTCAGTTCGGGCGCCTCGCCCAGAATGAAATTGTTGTCCGGGGTGAAGCTCTCCGGGCCATTGTAGAACTTCTTCACCTCCGAGGTCGCCAGCTGCGGCACGCGCTGCAGTGCGTTGTGCATGAGGATCTCAAACTGGTCCCAATCATCCGGCAGCAGAGCGAACTCGAAATCGTCGGGAATGCCCGCCATGCCCCAGGGTTTGGCCTCCGGCTCGAACCCGCCCATGACCAGACCGCCGACCTCCTCCTTGAAGTAGATGTAACCATCGGGATCGCGCATGACCGGCAGATCGGGATGCACGCCGTCAATCCGGCCTGTGACGATGTACATGTGTTCGGCCGAGTGCAGCGGCACGGTAACGCCGCACATCTGGCCGACCTTGCGCGCCCATTGGCCCGCGCAGTTGACGACGATCTCGGCGGTGATGGCCCCACGGTCGGTTTCCACGGCCGTGACGGCGCCGTTGCGGACGGAAATGCCGGTGACCCGAACGCGTTCGAAAATGCGCGCACCGCGACTGCGTGCGCCTTTGGCGAGCGATTGCGTGAGATCGGTCGGATTGGCCTTGCCGTCGCCCGGCAGCCAGACGGCGCCGACGAGGTCGTCGATCGCCATGACCGGCCACAGATCCTGCGCCTCCCTCGGCGAGATCACCTCGATCTCAACGCCCTGCGCGCGTGCTGAAGCAGCGGTGCGTTTCAGCACCGTCATGCGTTCCGCCGAGCGCGCGACGGAGAGGGAGCCGCAATTCCTCCAGCCCGTAGCAAGCCCCGTCTCCGCTTCCAGCTCGCTATAGAGCTTGGTCGAATATTTGATGAGACCCGTCATATTGGCCTGGCTGCGCAATTGCCCGACCAGGCCCGCCGCGTGCCAGGTGGTGCCGCCGCTCAGTTGCCCCTGCTCCAGAAGGATGACATCCCGCCAGCCGAGCTTGGTCAGATGATAGGCGACCGAGCAACCGATAATACCGCCACCGACGATGACGACCTGGGCTTGTGTTGGAAATTCCTGCGCCATGAAACGACCCTCCCGAAACCATGGAAGGCCATACGGTAACAAAACGCCGCCAAAGAACAAGACAAAATGTTACAAAAGATTACATCTTCTATTCTGCGACGATCAGAACCGGCCCCTTGCGCTCCAGTGCCTCACGGATCGCCTCCGGCGGACGACGATCAACGATCACCCCGGCGGCAGCCTCGAACCGCGGGATGCGCAGCGGCGTCAGCCGTCCGAACTTGGAACTGTCGAGCACGAAATAGGCCTTGGCAGCCGTCGCCACCATCCGGGAGCGCTGCTCGGCGCCACTGCGGGTAAAGTCGGTCACCTCGCCATCCGGCGACAGTCCGCCACCGCCAAGGAACGCAACGTCGACGCGGAAGTGAGCGATGGCTTCGAGCGCATCGACGCCGACAGCCGCCTCCTCGTCCGGATCGATTTCGCCGCCAAGCATATGCACGCGGACCCGGGGTTGCCGGCACATCAGCAACGCGATCGACAACGAAGTCGTGCAAATCGTCAGGTTTTTCCGCCCAGACAGCGCATGGGCGACCGCCAGCGTCGTCGTGCCGGAGTCAAGGAAGACGACCATGCCGTCGCGCACCAAGCCAGCGGCAGCACGACCGATCGCCGCCTTCGCCCCGGCATTTTCCTCCCGGCGCTCGACGAACGCCGCTTCCGTCGGCTCAAACAGGGTGGCGCCGCCATGCACGAGATCGAGCTGGCCGCGATCGGCAAGAAGCTTCAGATCCCGGCGGATCGTCTGACGCGAAACATCGAAGAAATCGGCAAGCTCGGTGATTCCAACCGTGCCGTCCTGAGCAAGGCGTCGCAGGATTTCGCCGTGACGGCGTGGTGCAAGGGCTCGGGCGCTTTGCGAGTCTGACATATGGCTATCTGTGTTCATTTTTGTCGTTTTGGCAAGCCGGGCGGCAACATCGCTGCCACTGCGGGATCATTCTCGCTCATTACCAGCAGAAGTTCACGCAGTTTTGCCGATATCTCGACAAGAATACGCTTGGAGATGTCCTTATATGTTTCATAATGTAACCATTCCTTTCACTCACGTTCCAACCCGTCGCTTCGCGATCAGGAAGGTGACAATGCAACAGGCCAGCATGGGCGCCCGCCACTTCATCTTCTATCTGCTCGACGGTTTTGCCCTGCACGGCTTTTCCGCGGCGATCGAGGCGCTGCGCCTCGCCAACGATGTGGCAGGTCGGCCGGTGTACGGATGGCAATCTGTAACGGCGGATGGTCATCCCGCGGTCTCGTCCTGCGGCACACGCATTGCTGCGACGGGATCGCTGGTGGACGAGCGTGGTCGTATGCATCGCGGCGGAGAACCGCCGTTCGTCGTCGTCTGTGGCGGCCGCGCAAAGCCGCCGGATGACAGGGCGCTGGACGCATGGCTTCGGCTTTGCGCGCGGAGCCACCGGCCACTCGCCGCGCTTGCCGGCGGTGTCTACTGCCTGGCTCGCGCCGGCCTGCTCGACGAGCGCCGTTGCGCCGTCCACTGGGAACATTTCCCGGATTTTTCGGAGCGGTACGTCGCGGCCAAGGCGCACCAAACTGCGTTTGAGATCGACGGCAGCATTTACACCTGTGCCGGCGGCAACGCACCGTTCGACATGTTCCTGCGCATCATCGAAACGGACCTCGGTCGGGACGTGACCAACCGCATCTGCGAGACAGCACTTTGCGAACGGCTTCGCGAGACGGGCGAACGCCAGCGGCTTCCGTTGCAGGCACGCCTCGGCATCGACAACCCATTGCTGATCCGGATTATCGAGCAGATGCAGGCAAACCTCGCCGAGCCACTGAAACTTGCCGACATGTCGCCGGCAACCGGCCTTTCCCGACGCCAGATGGAGCGCCTGTTTCGAAGGGAAATGGGGCGCACGCCAGCGCGCTACTATCTCGAGCTGCGGCTGGAGCGCGCCCATCTCCTTCTGCTCACCTCGTCGCTTCCCGTCATCGAGATCGCCGTCGCCTGCGGCTTCTCCACCGCCTCGCATTTTTCCCGCACCTATCGGGAGCGCTACGGCATCACGCCGCTGCGCACGCGTATCGCCGAAATGGAGCGGCTTCATAAAGGTGGTGGGTTGAGGATGGAGAAGGAAGAGCGTCGGGTGGCCTGAAAGGCGCCACGTCCATGGCGCCTTCCTTCGGGATAAAGTCTTGTTGGAGCGGGGCTACCCGCCGCGATTGGCTATCGCCAAGCCTGGGTGCGGGCCAGCAGACCGCGGGCGATCAGCGCGTGAACGAGCTTGGCAACGACGTTCGTGTAGAAGATCATCATGCCCATGGCGGCGGCCGGCGCGATGTCGCCCGCATCGTCCATGTTCAGCACCGCAACTGAGGCAAGCTTGGTGTCCGTCGCATAGAGAAAGACGACCGCCGAGACCGTCGTCATCGCATTGACGAAGAGATAGATCGCGATGTTGAGGATCGCCGGAAGGCAGACCGGCACGGTCACGCGGAACAACAGCCGATGGAACGGCTGCTTGAGGGAGGCGGCGACGGATTCGAATTCCGGATCCATCTGCTTTAGCGCGGTCAATGCCGTCAGATGCGCGACGGTATAGAAATGCGTCACCGTCGACACGACGAGAATCGTCATCGTGCCATAGATCGCGTGCAGCGGATTGGCCGGGTTGTTGAAGAAGAAGATGTAGGCAAGGCCGAGCACCATGCCGGGCACGGCCATCGGCATCATTGCCAGGAAATGAAAGAGGCCACGGCCGAAGCGGAAGCCATCGGCCTTCTCGACCATATAGGCGCCGGCAAAGACGACGACCGAGCCGAAGAGCGCCGTGAGAAGCGCGAGCCGGATCGAATTGCCATAGGCCGCCCAGCCGCCACCGTCCATCAGGTCGAAGGCAAAGTTCTTCGTCGTCAGCGTCAGGTCATAGGGCCAGAACTTAACGACGGCCGCGATCTGGCACATGGCGATCATGCCGAGAATGAACAGGCTGACGAGGCAGGCGAAGGCAAGGCAGAGCCCATCCATGCGCATGTTGGGCTTCGGCGAATAGGGTACCGCGCGCGCCGAGAGAAGTGCCACTTGCCGCTTCTGCATATGTTGATCGACGACAAAGGCAAGCACGGCTGGCACGAGCAGGATGACGGAAACGACCGCGCCCATCTCGAAATTCTGCTGGCCGATCACCTGCTTGTAGATATCGACGGCAAGCATGCCGTATTGCCCGCCGATCACCTTGGGCAGGCCGAAATCCGTGATGACCAGCGTAAAGACGACGAAGGCCGCCGACACGATACCATAGCGCGCGCCGGGCACGGTGACGGTGGTGAAGGTGCGCCACTTGCTGGCTTTGAGAGAAGCGGCCGCCTCGTAGTGTCGGGCATCGGCGACGGAAAGCGCCGTCAGGATGATCAGGAAGGCGTGCGGCAGGGTGAAGAAGATCGAGCCGATGACGATGCCGATCGGCCCGTAGATCGAATAGCCGAGCAGCCAATCCCTGAAGATGCCCTGATTGCCGAAGAGATAGACCAGCGCTATGCCCGGCAACAGCGACGGCACCAGGATCGGGATTGTCAGGATGCCGCGAAACAGGCCCTTCAGCGGCATGCAGCTTCGCGTCAGCCCATAGGCGAGCGCAAAGGCGATCGAGACCGTGAACACGGTACTGATCGCCGCCATCAGCACCGAATTGTAGATCGACCGGGCAAGGGCCGGTGTCGAGAAATAGGTCGCGAAGTTCTCGAAGCCGAGGCTGCGCGTCGGCCGCAGCACGACACGCCGGAACGTGCCGGAATCGTATTCGCGCCATTCCGTCCCCTTCTCCAGGGTGGAGCCGACGAGGAAGGCTGCATCATCCGTGGTACCGCGAATGCGGTAGTGAACGGGACTGCGGAACTTGAACTCCGGAAAGAACTTCGTGGCGGCGAGCCGCCCGTCGGAACTGCTGGAAAGTTCGCTCTCCGCCACTGCTTCGAGCTGCCGGTTGAGGTCCGCGGCACTGACGACCGGTCCCCAGTTCGCGCCCGTCTCGTCGCTCACCTGAAACTCGAATGCCGCAAGGTCGAACCGGTGCGTGGACAGCGACTTCGACAGCATGACGAAGAGCGGCGCCCCGAGCGCCACGATCAGGTAAAGCCCGATGACCGCCATGAAGCCGAGCTTGATGCGGTCGTCGCCGGAGGCTTCCTGCCGGAGCCGCTTGCCGATAACGGGAAGATGAGGCGCTTCGAGGACCATGTTCATCGTCAGGCCCCCCTCGGATAGAGCAGCAGGCGCTCCCGCGGGATCTCCACCTGGATGGCACCGCCCGTTTCGATCCTGAGGCGCCTGACGGCGTTGACGGAAAAATCGGCGACGAGCGTGCGCTCGCCGAGGCGAGGTGCCGTCAGGCGCGTGCGCCAGAACATGCCGAGGAATTCCATTTCCCGCACCTCCGCATCGATCAGGTTCTGCGGCGTTGCCGGCCGGTCGCTGGCGTTGGCGGCATGCGCATCGGCACCATGCGGGATGATGTCGACGGGACGCACGACAGCCGTGGCCGCATGACCGGCCGAAAAATCCTCGGTCGAGCAGCAGAAGGCCGAATGGCCGATCTCGACCTCACCGTCGCGTAGCACGCTCGCGGGAAACTGATTGGTCTCGCCGATGAAGTCTGCGACGAACAGCGTTTCGGGATGGCGATAGATTTCGGTGGGCGGGCCGACCTGTTCGATGACGCCGTGGTTCATGACGACGATCCGGTCCGCCATGGCGAGCGCCTCCTCCTGGTCGTGCGTGACCATGATGGTCGTCACGCCGAGTTTGCGCTGCAGTGCCTTGATCTCGTGACGGAGGTGCACACGGACCTTTGCGTCGAGCGCGGAGAGCGGCTCGTCGAGCAGCAAGAGCCCGGGTGAGATGGCGATCGCGCGGGCAAGCGCGATGCGTTGCTGCTGGCCGCCGGAAAGTTGCGCCGGATACTTCTTGCCGTGGGCCGAAAGGCCGACCATTTCCAGCAGTTCAGCGACACGAGCCGCCACCCCCGCCTTCGATCGGCCGGTGTTTTCCAGGCCAAAGGCGATGTTCTGTTCGATCGTCAGGTTCGGGAAGAGCGCGTAGGACTGGAAGACGATGCCGTAGTCCCGGCTGGAGGCCGGCAGGGTCGAGATATTGCGCCCGTCCTGCAGGATGATGCCCCGTGTCTGCAGATCGAGGCCGGCAATTGCCCTCAACAACGTCGTCTTGCCGCAGCCGGACGGGCCGAGGAAACAGATGAATTCGCCCCGCGCGATGCTGAGCGATATGTCGCGCAGCGCAACGAAGTCGCCATAGGTCTTCCACAAATCCGAGATCTGCAGATAGGGGGCCGGTTCCGCACAATCGGCGGGGCGCTGACGGCTGGTGGGCATCGGTTCGATCGACAGGGCATGCCTCATCTGCAAGCTCCGCTGCTTGAGGGATTTCGGGAGAATGCGGGTGGGCGCAGCGCCAAGGCGCTACGCCCGGCCGATCAGGCTCAGCTTTTCGGTTCCGACTTGGCGTCGTAACGCTTCTGCCATTCCTTCAGGATCGCCGCCCGATGGTTGGCGGCCCATTCGAAGTCGTTGTCAATCATCTTCGAGGCGATGTCGGACGGCAGGTGCTCGACCTGCTTGGCGACACCCGGATAGGCAACGACGGCATAGCCGGCATTGTACATCTCGTTGGCTTCCTTGGTGACCGACCAGTCGACGAGCGTCTTGGCGGCTTCGAGATTTGCCGTACCGGCAATGATCGCCGTCGCCTCAGCCTCCCAGCCCGAACCTTCCGAAGGAAAGATGATGTCGATCGGCGCACCAGCGCTCCTGGCCTTGGCGCCCGGGAACTCGAAGGAAACGCCGATCACCGCTTCGCCGGCGCCGGCCATCTTGCAAGGCTTGGAGCCGGAATGGGTATAGGCAGAGATGTTCTCGTGGAGCTTGTCCATGAAGCCCCAGGCCTTCTCCTCGCCCCACATCTGCATCCAGCCCGAGACGTCGAGGAACCCGGTGCCAGACGACGCCGGATTCGGCATCACGATGTGGCCCTTGTATTCCGGCTTTGTCAGGTCGTCCCAGCTCGTCGGCGCCTTGAGGCCGAGCTTTTCGCCCTCGACCGTGTTGTAGCAGAGTGCTGCGACATAGGCGTCCATGCCGACCCAGCTCGGCGGCTTATCCTTGTCGACGAATTTCTTGTCGAGTACCTCAACACCCTTAGGCTGGTAAGGCTCCAGCATGCCTTCCGTTTTCAGGAGCAGGAGCGATGTGGCGGCAAGGCCCCAGACGACGTCGGCCTGCGGATTGTCCTTTTCGGCCAAAAGCTTGGCCGTCATGACGCCGGTGGAGTCGCGCACCCAGTTGATCTTGATGTCCGGATGAGCCTTCTCGAAGGTCGCCTTGTACCGATCGAGGTCCACGGCTTCGATCGCCGTGTAGACGGTCAGTTGGGTTTCAGCGGCAGCGATGGCAGGAAGCACAGCGGAAGCGGCGCCGGCAAGCACAAGGAGCATGCGTCTGTTCATGATTGAAGTTCTCCTCTGAAGTCCTGGAAAAACCGGGGAAGCGCGGCGGGCAATCTTGATGCTGCCCTGTTGTGATCGGCTTCGGGAAACATTCTGCGCAGCGGTTTCCGGTAAGTAAAATTTATTATTCTTATCGTTCAGTAGATAAAAACTATGGATGCCATGCCGCGAAACCAGGCATATCGACAGGCAAACGGTCACATCTTCGGCAACCTTCAATAGAACTTCGGAAAGACTGCAAATTCCCGAGGCAGATCTGCGATTGCACCCGGAAAAGGCTGTCAAAGCATCAGGCGGCACAACAAAAAAGGGAGCCGCCACGGCAGCTCCCAGAAGGGTGATTGCGCGGGGGAAACGCTCAGATCACCATGGCAGGGAGAAGGTCTTGACGTTGGTAAAGCTCTTCATCGCCTCGATGACACCTTCCTTGTAGCCGTTGCCCGAATCCTTGATGCCGCCGAAGGGGCTCATCTCGATGCGGTAGCCCGGCACTTCCCAGATGTTGACCGTGCCGACCTTCAGCCCGGCGATGTATTTCTGCATGCGCCGGAAGTCGTTGGTGCAGACGCCGGAGGAAAGGCCGAAGGCCGTCGAATTCGACAGGGCGATCAGCGCGTCGTCGTCATCGGGCGCGCGCACGATCGGGATGATCGGCGCGAAGGTTTCCTCCATCACCAGTTCGCTCGAGTGCGCGACCCGGTCGACCACGATCGGCGGCAGCAGGGCACCCTGTCGGCCGGGGTTGTAGAGGATCTCCGCTCCCTCTTCGGCCGCCTGGTGCACGCGCCGCTCGAAGATTTCGGCCGCGCGCGCATGCACGACCGTGCCGAGTTCCGTCGCGCGGTCCATCGGATCGCCGAACTTGAGCTTCTTCGCCCGCTCCAGCACCAGCGGCACGAAGCGGTCGGCAACGCTCTCCTGGCAGAGAATGCGCTTCACCGCCGTGCAACGCTGGCCGGAATTCTTCGTCGCGCCGGCAACGGCGAGATCCGCTGCTTTGGCGAGATCGGCGTCCGACAGATCGTTGAGGATGATCATCGGGTCGTTGCCGCCGAGTTCCAGCACCTGCCGCTTGTAATGCGCGTGCGCCGCAATCAGCTTTCCGACCGGCACGCTGCCCGTGAAGGTGATCAGGTCGAAGTTCGGGTTGGTGATCATCTCCATGCCGATATCGGCCGGCCAACCGGTCACGACCGAGAGCATCTCCGGCGGCAGGCCGGCTTCGTAGAGAATGTCGGCGAAGACGAGCGCCGTCATCGGCGTCAGTTCGGTCGGTTTCAACACCACGCAATTGTTCGTCGCAACGGCCGGCGCCACCTTGTGTGCCACCATGTTGAGCGGGTGGTTGAAGGGCGTGATCGCCGAAATGGCGGTCAGCGGTTCGCGGGTGGTGAAGATCTTGCGCGCCTTGCCGTGCGGGGTGAGGTCGCAGGAGAAGATTTCGCCATCGTCATGGATGCACATCTGACCGGACAGCGTCAGCACGTCGAAGGCGCGGCCGACCTCGTAAAGCGAATCCTGCTTCGAAATGCCGAGCTCCAGAGTGATCAGGTCGGAGATCTCCTCCTTGCGCGCGACGAGCAGCTCCGCCGCCTTCAGCAGGATGCGCTGACGCTCGTAGCGCGTCAGCTTCGGCTGGTAGGCGGCCGCGATCTCGAAGGCCTTGCGGGCGTGCTCGGCGTTGCCCGCCGGCACGGTGCCGATCACGGCATCGTTCCAAGGGTAACGCACCTCGATGCGCCCCTCGGTCTCGACCGCCTTGCCGGCGATCCGCATCGGCTCGTGGCGAATTGCGAATGTCGTTTCCACCTTGGTCATCGCTCCCTCCCTAATGTGCGGCTTGCGCGGCTGCGACGAGCGCATAGAAGAAGGCATCGAAATTGCGCAACGTGCCGGCCGCCGAAAGCTCGGGCAGCTTGCGGTTGGCGATGAAGGGGACCTCCTGCTCGGTCAGGCCACCGTGCGAGCGCAATGGCTCGTTCAGCGCGGCAAGGTCGTGACGGTGCTCGCTGGTGCCGAGCGTCTTGTTTTCGGTCGAGATCAGCACGAGATCGCCGATGCGGTCGTCGGGCAGGTCGAAACGCACGCAGGCTTCCGGACGGGAGAGCACGACGTCGATGCCGTCGATCGCCTGCAGGCGCTCGATGATCTCTTCCTTGTCCGTCCCTTCAGGCAGATAGGCCGTGGCGAACGAGCCGAGCGCGCCGTGATGGACGACATAGGGGTCGGTGATCGGCAGGATCACCCGCGCGGCGTCCTTGCCGAGCCATTCGTCGAGCAGGTCCTGAACGTAGACGACATCCGGCGAACCATCGGCCTTGTGCTTCGGCTTCATGCCGTGATCGGCGGTGACGATGATTGCCGCACCCAGCGCGTCGAGTTCGGTCAGGTACTTGTCGAACATCTCGTAGAAGGCGTTCGCCTGCGGCACCCCCGGCGCGTATTTGTGCTGCACGTAGTCGGTCGTCGTCAGGTACATGACATCCGGCCGGAATTCCTTGAGCAGCTTGACGCCGGCGGCGAAGACGAACTCGGAAAGATCCGCCGAATAGACTTCCGGCACCGGCCGGCCGAGCCAGGCCGAAGCATTGTCGAGGCCGTTTTCCGCCCTGGTCGTCTTGTCGGATTTTTCCGACGAGAAGCAGATCGCCCTGCCCTCGTCGAAGGTGAGGCCATGGCCGAGAAGCGCCCGCAACTTGTCCTTCGCCGTCACGACCGCGACCTTTGCACCGGCATCGTAGAACGCCTTGAAGATGGTCGGCGCGCGCAGGAAGCGCGGGTCGTTCATCATCACTTCCTTGCCGGTCTGCGGTTCGTAGAGATAGTTGCCGCAGATGCCGTGGATCGCCGGCGGTCGACCGGTGGCGATGGACAGGTTGTTGGGGTTGGTGAAGCTCGGGATAACGCTGAGCGCGGTACGCTCCGTTCCGGTCTTGCGGATGCGCTCGAGCGTCGGCATCAGCCCGGCCTTGATGGCTTCGTCGAGATAGGCCGGTTCGCAGCCATCGAGGCAGATGGCGATGGCCGGAACCTTCGGCCAGGGATAGGTGCGGCGGTTGGCGGTGACGGTGATCTTGGACATCTGGTTCATGGGAGTTTCCTCTGTGTTCAGGCAGCGAGGCGGCGGCGTTCCTCAAGGGCAACGGCCGGCGGGGCGGCGCTGTCGACGCCCATTTCGGTCAGGGATTCGCGGGCAGCCGCGACCACGCAGCGCATGACATGCTCGTCCATGCGGCCGATGCAGCCCACACGGAAGCTGTCGACGACGGTCAACTTGCCCGGATAGATGATGAACCCCTTCTCCTTCATCAGGTCGTAGAAACGATCGAAGGCGAAGGCCGGATGGGCCGGGCTGAAGAAGGTGACGATGATCGGCGACAGCCACTGGTCGGCAAGCAGCGTCTCGAACCCGGTCTCACGCATTCCGGCGACCATGACGTCGCGGTTGCGGGCATAGCGGGCTCCGCGGCCGGCGACACCGCCCTCTTCCCGGTGCAGCCGCAGCGCTTCCAGGAAAGCCGCGACCACATGGGTTGGCGGCGTGAAGCGCCACTGGCCGGTCTTGTTCATGTATTCCCATTGGGCATGTACATCGAGGCTCAGCGAATGGCTGAGACCCTTGGCGGCCTCCAGCTCGCTCTTGCGGGCGATGACGAAGCCGAAGCCGGGCACGCCCTCGATACATTTGTTGGCGGAGGAGACGATCGCCTCGTAGCGGAAATCGTTGACACCGGCCGGCACGGCGCCGAAGGCGCTCATGGAATCGACGAGCAGCTTGCGGCCGCGGGAGTAGACGGTGTCGGAGATCTCCTTCAGGGGATTGAGGATGCCCGAGCTGGTCTCGCAATGGACGACGACGACATGGGTGATCGCCGGATCGGCATCAAGCGCGGCGGCGACTTCGGGACCGCGCGGTGGCATGTAGTCGCCCTTGTCGATCGTCACGTGATCGCGACCGAGATAGGAGAGCGTCTGGGCGATGCGCTTGCCATAGGCGCCGTTCATCAGCACCAGTACCTTGCCGTCCTTCGGAACGAAACTGCCGAGCATCGCCTCGACCGAGAACGAGCCGCTGCCCTGCATCGGCACGCAATCGAACTCACCCTCGGTATCGCCTGCAATCTCAAGCAACTCGCCGCGAAGTCTGGCGGTCATCGCGCGGAAATCGCCGTCCCAGGACCCCCAATCCTTCAGCATCGCTTCCTTGACTTCATAGGCCGTGGTCAGCGGGCCGGGCGTCAGGAGATAGGGTTCGCCGAGTCTCGGCTTTTCCAGGGGCGCGATGGTTCTGTCAGAAGCGGTGTTTGGCATGGTCCGTCCTCGCAGTTGGCGTGTTCGAGAAAGACAATGCGGTGGAAACATGTATCTGTAAAATCGTTCTTTTGTATCAATATATAGACTGTACTTATACATCTAGGCTGCGGGAACCAGACGGCTTTCGAGCAGATCTCCGCTGTCGCGCAGACGCGGATAGGCCATGGCCGTCACCAGTGAATTGACCTCCTTCAGCGCCCGCACGATCTCCAGATGCATGTCGCTCGACAGGATGCTCGCCGCCACCCCTTGGCGAAGCCGCTCCAGATGGCTCTTGCTGCTCTCCTCGACGAGGCGGCGCACGTGTTCCTTTTGCCGGACCATCTCGCGGGCAATTACCGGGTCGGGGGAGACGAGAAGATTGGCCGCGAGCCTGACATTGGAAGATACGGCCGCGTGCAGCAGGGTGAGCTCGCGCCAGCCCGCCTGCGAGAAGGTGCCCGCGCCCTCCAGCCGCTCCTCTGCCATTTGCAGAAGGTTCTTCGCAACGACGTCGCCGGCATATTCGAGATGGATCGCCGCCTCCGTGAGCTCGATGCCGCGCCGGGATTGGTCTTCGGTGAGCACACCGCGGTTGACGGCGGCGATGTAGAGCTTGATCTCGCTATGCGCCCGGTGGATGTCGGCGTCGATGCCGCGCAGCGTCTTGACCGCCTCCGGCGTCGGCGACTGAATGACAGTCATGACCGGCTCCAGCATTCGCGCAATGAGATTGCCCATGTGCAGCACTTCGCGCGCCGCGGCCGCGAGCGCCTGCGCCGGCTTGTCGATCAGCGTGCGGTCGAGCGCGCTGACATGGACAGAGTGGTCGCCAGCACCGGCGGCGTCCGGCATGAGCAACTGAACGAGCCGCGCCATCGCGCCGCAGGAAACCATTCCGACGAGAACCAGGGTGGCGTTGAAGAATACATGCAGGTTGACGAGTTGGCCGGCCGCCGTATCACCCGGAAGCCAGGTGAAAGGGGCGTGCAACGAGAATAGGCCGAAGATCATTGCGCCGAACAGGGCGCGAAAGAGGAGGTTCCCAAGCGGCAGGCGCCGGCCCTCGACCGGCAGACCGCGCGTCAGCCATAGCGCGATCAACCCGCCGCCAATGTTGACGCCGAGAACCAAGGGTATGCCGACCTCGATGGGCACGATGCCTTTCGCGGCAAAGGTCAGGATCAGCAGGATCGCCGCCACGCTGGAATGCAGCGCCCAGGTAAAAAGCGCCGCAAGGATCATCACGGTCAGCGCGTCCCTGCCGATGAAAGCGACGATGGACGGCAGGAGCGGGCTTTGCGCGAGCGGCTGCGTCGCATGGCCGATCATCTGCAGCGACAGGAGCAGAAGGCCGATGCCGAGCACGGCGCGTCCGCCTTCAACAGCCTTGCGCGCCGAGGCCTTCAGATGCATGAGGCCGCCCACCGCAATCAAGAGCGGCGCCAGCCAATTGAGATCGAAGGACAGGATCTTGACGACGAGCGCCGAACCGAGATCGGCGCCGAGCAGCACCGCCAGGCCGGTATCAAGCGCCAGCGCGCCGCTGACGGCGAAGCCGGCGGCAAGCATGGCGACGGCCGTCGAGCTCTGCAAGGCAATGGCAACGGCGCAGCCGCAGGCGGCGGCGCGCGGCCGCCCACCAGCGCCGCCGACGGTGCGCGCGACGATGTCGCCCGCCGCCGCTTCAACGCCTTTCTTCACGAGACTGACGGCATAGAGCAGCAGGACGGTTGCGGCGGCGAGCTCGAGGGCGACAGCCGGCAGGTTCATGGGCGTGTTCCGGAAAGAGCAGCAATCCGAAAACTATCCTTTGCGGCTTTACATAAATCAAATCGTTCGTTCTAATGAATCCATAGATCAAATCTATCCTGAAGAGGCGTCCGCACGCATGCGCTATGTCCAGCTTCGCGCCTTCCACAATGTGGCAATCCATGGCGGCTTCTCGCGCGCTGCGGAAGCGCTGTTCCTCACCCAGCCTGCCGTTTCGGACCAGGTACGCAAGCTCGAGGAGGAGTACGACGTGCTGCTCTTCAACCGAAACAAGAAGCAGGTGACACTGACCCAGGCCGGCCAGCACCTCCTTGAAGTCACGCGCCGCATGTTCGACGTCGAGCAGCAGGCGCTGGACCTTCTTTCGGAATCGCGGGCGCTCAGGGCCGGCAAGCTTCGCATCGTCGCCGACGCTGCCCACCACCTGCTGCACATCCTTGCCGCCTTCCGGCGCACCTACCCGACAGTGCAGGTCTCGATCGATTCCGGCAATACCGAGACGGTCATCACCAGTCTGCACGCCTACGAGGCGGATATTGGCGTTCTCGGCGAAATCCCGCAATCGAGCGATTTCGACATCCTGAAACTCAATTCCACGCCAATCATCGCCTTTGCCAGCTTCAACTATTCGCTGGACAATCGGAAGAAGATCACCTTCGCCGAGCTCGTGAAACACCCGCTCGTCATGCGCGAGCAAGGTTCGAAAACCCGGCAAAAGCTGGAGGCCATGGCGGCACGATGCGGCGTGCAGCTGACGCCGCTGATCGAGGCCGAAGGCCGTGAGGCCGTTCGCGAGATCGTGGCGGCCGGCGGCGGCGTCGGTTTCGTCTCCTCCGCTGAGTTTGGCCAGGACGCCCGCCTCGTTCCCATCGAAATCGACGCGCCCGAGATGCTGATGGACGAAGCGCTGATCTGCCTGCGCGAGCGCAGCAACGGCAAGCTCGTCAGCGCCTTCTTCGACATTGCGCGCAAACTTGCGCACACGCCGACGTGAGCCGCGAGGGATCAAAGACACAAAGGTGTCGCTGCAGCGCTTTGACTTGCCGCATGCTTTGTCCCTTTGACCCGCTGTCATTAAAGGGGACGTGCAGTCGGCCGCCGGTTTGACGCCTGAACGACGGTCACGGCGATCATGTGAAAGACATCGTCGACAGTGCAGCCACGCGAAAGGTCGTTGGCGGGCTTAGCAAGCCCTTGCAGGATCGGGCCGATGGCGGTGGCGCCGCCGATGCGCTGGGCGATCTTGTAGCCGATATTCGCCGCATCGAGATTGGGGAAAACGAAGACATTGGCCTCGCCATGCAGCGCCGAGTTGGGTGCCTTAGCGGCGCTCACCGCCTCGACGAAGGCGCTGTCGAACTGCAGTTCTCCATCGATGACGAGACCGGGTGCGGCGGCATGGGCAAGCCTCGTCGCCTCCACCACCTTGGAAACGCGCTCGTGCGCAGCACTGCCCGCGGTCGAAAACGAGAGCATCGCCACCTTCGCAGGCTGGCCGGAGAGCGCCTCGAAGGACTGCGCCGAAGTCACGGCGATGTCGGCGAGGCCCGCAGCATCCGGATCCACCACCAAACCGCAATCGGCAAAGACGAAAGCGCCCTTCTTCGCGTGATGCGGTGCACAGAGCATCATCAGGAAGAAGCTCGAAACGAGACTGACGTCCGGCGCGGGGCCGATGGTCTGGAGCGCGGCGCGCACCGTGTCGGCGGTGGTCGCAACCGCGCCCCCCACCGTACCATCGGCCGCATCTTCCCGCACCATCATGGCGGCAAAGACGAGCGGCGAACGCACCGCTTCGCCCGCTGCTGCCGCATCCACACCCTTGTTCCGACGCAGTTCATGGTAAGCCGCAGCAAGGCGCCGGGTAAGCGGTGACGAGGCCGGATCCTCGATGCGGATTTCGCCCGGCCCAGCACCAGCGGCCTCCAGCCGCTCTTCGACAATCTTCCGACTACCGACGAGCGTGATCTCGGCGAGACCGGCACGAACGGCCCTGAGGCCCCCCTCGACGATGCGCGGGTCTTCCCCTTCGGCAAGCACGATATGGCGCGGCGCGGCCTTCGCGGCTTCGAGAATGCGATCGAGCGGTTTCATCAGGCGTGCCCCAGATAGTGAATGCCGACGAGGATGAAGAGAGCGATGAAGATGGTTTCGGCAACGATCAGCGCGACCGCATCGCCGCCGACGTCGAGCACGCGGCGAAGCGAAGTGCGCATGCCGACGGCGACGATGCCGGCGAGCAGCGCCCAGCGCGAGGTCTCCATCCCGGCCTTTGCGACCATTTCCGGCACGAAGCCGAAGGAGTTCAGCGCCGCAAAGATCAGGAAGGCGACGACGAAGCCGGGCAACAGCGGCGGGCGCTTGCCGGTCTCACCCTCGAGCTGCGGCACCTTGCGCAGTGCCAGCGAGAAGGTCAGCACGACCGGCGCCAGCATGGTGACGCGGATCAGCTTGACGAGGGTCGCCGTCTCGCCCGCCTCCGGCGAGACCGAAAAGCCGGCGCCGACGACCTGGGCGACATCATGGATCGTGCCACCGAAGAAGATCCCGGTCGCCCGCGCATCGAGCCCCATGGTCTGGGCGATGATCGGATAGGCAATCATCGCAAGGGTCGAGAGTACCGTGACCGAGAGCACGGTGAAGATCAGGTTGCGCTCGGAAAACTCGTTCTTCGGCAGCACCGCGGCGATCGCCATTGCCGCCGAGGCGCCGCAGATGGCGACGGAACCGCTGGTGATGAGCGCCAACCGCCAGCCGCGGCCGAGCAGTTTGGCTGCGAGCAACCCGAAACCGATCGTCGCGGCAATGGCAGAAACGAGCAGCAGGATCGTACCGGCGCCAAGCCCGATCAGGAGGTCGACGCTGATGCGCATACCGAGCAGCGCCACGCCGATGCGCAGCACCTTCTTGGCGCAGAAATCGATGCCGGCGACGCAACGCCCCTCCTCCGAGAGAAAATGAAAGGCAATGCCGAGCAGCAGCGCCATCAGCATGGCCGGCGCACCATAGTGGTCGGAGAGGAACTGCGCAGCAACGGCGACCGCCGCGGTAACGGCGAAGCCTGGCCAATAGGCCGAAAATCCAGAGGGCATGCTGCGGAAACGTTCGTGGACGGAGGCGGTGAAGGTCATGTTTGCGTTCCGGTCGCTTGCGGGAAGCTTCGCCTGCCCGGGCTGACCGGGCAGGCATGGTCTGTGAACGGTCACGCCCGCTTCTGCGGACGCATGTCGGCACGGTCGATGCCGGCGACCGGCACCGGCTTCTTCATCGCGTCGCGGCGGAAGGGTTCGCCAAGCTCCTGGTTGAGGATGACTTCGATGAAAGTCGTCACGCCGTTCTTCTGGTCGGCGATCGCATTGGAGAGCGCCTCGGTCAGTGCTGCCGTGGTATTGACGGCAACGCCCTTCAGGCCGCAGCCCTCGGCGACTTTCGCGTAGGAGAGATTGGGATTGAGCTCGGTGCCGACGAAATTGTTGGCGTACCAAAGCGTCGTGTTGCGCTTTTCCGCACCCCATTGGTAGTTGCGGAAGATCACCATGGTGATGGCCGGCCAGCCCTCGCGGCCGATCGAACCCATCTCGTTCATCGAGATGCCGAAGGCCCCGTCGCCGGCAAAGCCGACCACCGGCACATCCGGGCAACCGATCTTGGCGCCGACGATCGACGGGAAGCCGTAACCGCAGGGCCCGAACATGCCGGGTGCGAGATATTTCCGGCCGGCCTCGAAGGTCGGATAGGCGTTACCGATCGCGCAATTGTTGCCGATGTCGGTGGAGATGATCGCCTCCTTGGGCAGAGCCGCCTGGATCGCCCGCCAGGCCTGGCGCGGCGACATGCGGTTCGGCTCGCGCGAACGTGCGGTCTCGTTCCACTCCGTGCCCGGATCGTCGTCCTCGTGATCCATGGAGGAGAGCTGCTGCTGCCAGGCCGAACGGGTCTGGTGGATCGCAGCCTTGCGCTCCTCGCGGCCGGCATCACCGGCCGACGGCGAGAGCTGCTCGAGGATCTGGCGGGCGACCTGCTTGGCGTCGCCGCAGATGCCGACCGTCACCTTCTTGGTGAGGCCGATCCGGTCGGCATTGATGTCGACCTGGATGATCGCGGCGTTCTTCGGCCAATAGTCGATGCCGTAGCCCGGCAAGGTCGAGAAGGGATTGAGCCGGGTGCCGAGCGCCAGTACGACGTCGGCCTTGGAGATCAGCTCCATCGCCGCCTTCGAGCCGTTGTAGCCGAGCGGACCGACCGACAGGCGATGGCTGCCGGGGAAGGCGTCATTGTGCTGATAGCCACAGCAAACCGGTGCATCGAGCCGCTCGGCAAGCTTCATGGAATCGCCAATGGCATTGCCGATGACGACGCCGGCGCCATTGAGGATGACCGGGAATTTCGCCTCTGAAAGCAACTTGGCCGCTTCTGCGATCGCCTGCGGCCCGCCGGCCGGACGCTCGAAACGGACGATTGCCGGCAGGTCGACGTCGATGACCTGGGTCCAGTAGTCGCGCGGGATGTTGATCTGCGCCGGGGCGCAGCCGCGCCAGGCTTTTTCGATGACCCGGTTCAGCACCTCGGGAATGCGGGAGGGATCGCGCACTTCCTCCTGATAGCAGACCATCTCCTCAAACATCGCCATCTGGTCGACTTCCTGGAAACCGCCCTGGCCGATCGTCTTGTTGGCCGCCTGCGGCGTGACCATCAAAAGCGGCGTGTGGTTCCAGTAGGCGGTCTTGATCGCCGTGATGAAACCGGTGACGCCGGGGCCGTTCTGGCCGATCGCGATCGACATCGTGCCGGTGGCGCGGCTGAAGCCGTCGGCCATCATGCCGGCATTGGTCTCGTGGGCGCAGTCCCAGAACTTGATGCCGGCCTTGGGGAACAGATCCGACACCGGCATCATGGCCGAGCCGATGATGCCGAAGGCATGTTCGAGGCCATGCATCTGCAAGACTTTGACGAAGGCTTCCTCGGTGGTCATTTTCATGGGGCAGTTCCTTTCCTGGGAATTATTTCAAAGAGTTAGAGGATCTCGTCGCGGAGGTAGTACCAGCGGTACATTCCCCATTGGCCAAGCCGGCGGAACGGCGTCAAAAGCCCGTGGCTCGGCAAGGGCGAGGTGAAGATGGGAAGGTCGAGGGCGCCGCCCTTGCCGGCGACCATCTGGGCCATGCGGCGGCCGGCCTGGGCGGAATACATGACGCCGTTGCCGCCATAACCCATGGCGTAGAACAGCCTTTGGCCCGGATCCGGCTGGAAGATGCGCGGCATCATGTCGTGGCTGACATCCACCCAGCCCCACCAGGAGTAGTCGATGTCGATGCCCTTCAGCGCCGGAAACTTGCGGTAGAGACCTCCGAGCAGCAGCTCGAGATGCTTCGGATTGCCGGCATCGCGCCCGGTGATGGCGCTGCGACTGCCGATCTGCACGCGGCCATCGGGCAGCATGCGGTAGTAGTGGCGGAGTGTGCGCGTGTCGGTGAGCGGTATGCGCGCCTTGAAGTTCAGCGCCTGCTGCTCGCCTTCAGTCAGCGGCCGGGTGACGATCGAGTTCGACAGGATCGGCATCAGCCGGTGGCGCGTGAGCGCATTCATGCCGGGTGACGTGTAGCCCGCGGTTGCAATGCAGACGGCGCGGGCACGAACCGTGCCGCCTGGCGTCGTCAGGTAGTGCAAGCCACCCTTCGCCGTGCAGGAGAGCACGGGACTGGAGGTATGCACCTTTGCGCCAAGCCGGCGGGCGAGATTCAGGTAGCCGAAGGCGAGCTTTGCCGCATGAATGCCCATGCCGTCTGGCTCATACATCGCCCCGCGCGCTTCCTCGTCGCGGACGAAATCGCGGTGGATCTCCTCGCGCGAGACCATGCGGGCTCGGTAGCCAAACGTGTCGTTGAGGACGCGAACCTCGCTCTCGAGCGCCGGCAGCATCTTGTCGCGGTGGGCGATATAGAGATGGCCGCCGTCCTGCGGATCGCAGTCGATCTCCGGTTCCCGGACCAGCGCCCGGAAAAGGTCGAAGCCTTCGGCGATCTCGGCATGCATCTTTCTGGCGACATCCACACCCCAACGGGCAATCCATTGCGAGCGCTTCAGCCGGCCGGCGGAAATCTGCGCCTGCCCGCCATTGCGGGTGCTGCAGCCCCAGGCAACGCCATTGGCCTCCAGCACCGTCGCCTTGATGCCGTGGTCGCGCGCCAGATGGATGGCACAGGAGAGGCCGGTATAGCCCGAACCGATGATGGCGACGTCGACATCGATGTCCCGGGTGACGGGACCGTCATCCTCGGGTTCGGGCCCGGCGGTACCAATCCAGTAGGTCGGCGCATAGTCCTTGCCCGTGCCGGGGCTGCGGGCATGGTTGGGATCGTAGGCCGGATCAAACGGCTGCCTTGCGGGCTTGAGGGGTGTGGCGCGCAGTTGCATGGCTCTTGCTCCAGGCCATCAGTAGCGGGGTTGCAGGACCGGGCGGTTCTTGCGGAACGCCTGCTTGCGCACGATCTTGCCGTTGCGGAATGTGAAGAGGTCGCAGCCTTCCGCCTCGATGCGGCTGCCATCGGCCGCCGTGCCCGAGAAGGTCCATTCGGACACGCCGCGATCGCCCTCGACGAAGTGGCTATGGTTGCCCCACTCGGCATCCGGCATCGATTTCCAGACGCTGCTGAAAGCATCTGCGATCGCTCCGGTGCCGACGAAGCGGGTGCCGTGGATCTCCGGCCCGCCGACCGCATTGAATACGCAGTCCTCGGCGAAGAAGCGCATGACCCCGTCAATGTCGTGCCGGTTGAAGGCATCGAACAAGGTTTTGAGATCGGTTGCAGAGAGTGTCATGGTCCTGTCCTTTGGCTTGGTCCGAAGGCATGGCTTCGCCGGAGACGGGAAATGCCGTCTTCAAAAGGCCGCCAGGCCGAATTCAGATAAAGTGTCGAAGTTGCCGCCGGTTACAGGCGGCCCTTCCAGGGGATCAGCGCCTTTTCGAGGTAGCGGATCAAAAGATCGAAGGCGAAAGCGAAGATGCCGATGATGAAGATGCCCATGATCACGGTATCGCTTTCGAGGTTTTCGGCGGCGTTGAGGACCATGAAGCCCAGGCCTCGGTTTGCAGCAACCATTTCCGCGGCCACCAGAGTGGTCCAGCCGACGCCGATGCCGATGCGCATGCCGGTGAAGATCTCGGGCAAGGCGGCCTTCATGATCACCTGGCTGATCACCTGTCCGCGCGTGGCTCCCATCGCATAGGCCGCGTGGATCTGTTCGGTCGAGACCGAACGTACCCCTGCCCTTGCGGCAATCGCCATCGGCGCGAAGATCGCCAGATAGATCAGGAACACCTTCGGGAACTCGCCGATGCCAAGCCAGATGATCACCAGCGGCAGGTAGGCAAGCGGCGGCAGCGGCCGGTAAAATTCGATGATCGGATCGAAGAGGCCGCGCACGACGCGATTGACCCCCATCAGGATGCCGATCGGCACCGCCGTCACCAACGCCAGCAGGAAGGCACCGAAGACGCGGCCGATACTGGCGAGCGTATGCTCTATCAGCGTCGAGTTCGAAACGCCGTCGGTCAGCGCCAGTATGAATTTGTCCCAGACCGCCAGCGGCGACGGCAGGAAGAGCGGTTTGACCCAGCCGGATTCGGTGACGGTGAACCAGAGGGCGACGAGAACGACCGTCGTTGCGAAACTGATCAGGCCGCTGCTTCCGTCACCTGGCGCACCGAAGATCTTTCCGGCCTTGGCGGGCTTGGCCCGTGTCACTCTATCAAGCATGGGCCACCTCCGGGTTGCCGGACGCACGTTCGTCGCCATAGATGATGCCGAGCACTTCCTCGCGCATGCGGATGAATTCCGGGCTGGACTTGATCGCACGCGCATTGCCCTCGGCGAGGAAACGCTTGTTGAAGTCGAGCTCGTAGGTGTGGGTGATGCGGCCCGGGCGCGGCGACATGACGATCAGCCGCGAGCCGAGGAACAGCGCCTCTTCGACGCTGTGGGTGATGAAGAAGAACATCTTGTTGGTGAGCTGCCAGACCTTGAGCAGCAGTTCCTGAATGGTCTCTCGCGTCAGCGCGTCGAGCGCTGCCATCGGCTCGTCCATCAGCAGCATGGCGGGATCGCAGGTCAGTGCCCGCGCAATGCCGACGCGTTGCTGCATGCCGCCCGACAGGTGATAGATCATGTGCCGGTGGAAGTCCTGCAGCCCGACCAAGGCGAGGTTCCTGGTGGCGAGTTCCCGCCTCGTCGCCTTGTCGACACCACGCAGCTTGAGACCGAATTCGGTGTTCTCGATCACGTTGAGCCACGGCAGAAGAGCGTGTTTCTGGAAGACCACGCCACGTTCGGCGCCCGGCCCGTTGACCTGGTGGTTGCCAAGCGTGATATCGCCCTCCGAGGGGGCCATGAAGCCCGCCATCAGATTGAGCAAGGTGGTTTTTCCGCAGCCGGAAGCACCCAATGCAACGACGAAATCGCCGCTGTTGATGGTAAGGTTCACACCTTTCAAGGCGATGATCGCCTGGTCCGAGTACAGGCCCGGATAGGTCAGACTGATGTTCCTGACGCTCAGTGTTTCCATGAGAAATGCCTCCCTGCACCTCGGTCACGGTCTCGATGATGGACGCACCGGCCGCTCCCCACGGCCGGCGCAACAGGCAGAATACGCTATTGCGCGGCAGCCTTCGCGAAGTTCGCGTTGACGTAGGGCGCATAGTCGTCAAGCGAATTGCCGATCTGCTTCTGTTCGACCAGGAATTTTGCGCTCTCGCCGAGCGCGCGCGTCGCACCGCCGCCGAGCCAGACGTCGGAGGCCTGCTCATCCGCATTCGGGAAAGAGAGGAGGCGCAGGGCTTCCACCGTGCTCGGGCCGTCGCCGCCGATCAGCTTGACGATACCCTGGACCTCGGCCGACTCTTCCGTCCAGGCGGCCTTGTTGGAATTGTAGTCGGCATAGGCTTTCGCCAGGACCTTGGTGAAGGCCTCCATCAGCTTCGGGTTTTCTTCCGCCCAGGCCTTGTCGACCACCAGGCCGTCGAAGGTCGGTACGCTCGCCGCACCGATCACCTCGGAATCGGAGATCGTCTTGCCGGTCTTCTGGATTTCGGAAAGCGCCGGCGGCCAGACATAGGCGGCATCGATATCGCCACGCTGCCAGGCGGCGACGATCTGCGGCGGCTTCAGGTTGAGGATCTCCACCTCGCGGGGATCGACGTTCCAGACCTTGTTCATGCCGACAAGCAGATGGAAGTGCGAGGTCGAGACGAAGGGGACGGCGACTTTCTTGCCCTTGAGGTCGGCCGGCGTTTCGATGCCCGAGCCGTCGCGCGCAACCAGCGCTTCCGACTGGCCGATATTGTCGAGGATCCAGAAGAGCTGCAGGTCGACACCGCGTGTGGCGGCAGCCGCCGTGCCGGTCGACCCGAGAACGCCGATCGGCACGTCGCCGGAAGCAAGCGCCGTCGTGATGTCGCCGGCCGAGCTGAACTGACGCCAGTCGATCGAATAGCCGGCTTCCTTGGCCGCCGCGTCGAAACGGCCATCGGCGATCGCGGCGACGAAGGGGCCAACGATCTGCTGATAGCCGACGACAAGCTTCGTCTCCGCATAAGCTGCGCTGGATGCGGCAAGGCTCGCCACGATGCTGGCTGCTGCTGCCAACCGCTTGAAATGTCCATGTAGCATTCTTCGTTCTCCTCTTTGATTATTGATTGACCGGTTTTTCCGGCCTTGCTGACGACGATAAGGCCGAGGCTTGGCTTGCGTTATATCCAGTTTGGAAGTTGAATAGATCCAGATTGAGCTCGCTGAGGGCCGCCTTTGTGCGCATGAGCGTTTCCGAAACGATTTTCTTCATCGAGCGCGAAAGCGGGATCGGCCTGCAGGCGCAATTGCGCGAGACGGTGGTTTCGGCGGTGCTCGCCGGTCGGGTGCAGCCCGGCGCGCACCTGCCCTCGACGCGCAAGCTCGCTGACTATCTGCGCATCTCACGCATCACGGTAACCCTCGCCTACCAGGAATTGATCTCTCAGGGTTACGTCGAGGCCGCCAGCCGCAGTTCCTATCGCATCACCGATAATCCGCCAGGCAGGGACGTGGACGACAATCTCCCGTCCGGCGGTTCCGCCCCGGTGGACTGGAGCAGCAAGATCAAGATGAGCTTCGGCGTGGTGCGCCAGATCCCGAAGCCGCTGGATTGGCGCCGTTATCCCTTCCCCTTCCTCTATGGCCAGATGGACCCGACGCTCTTCGATCTCAACGCCTGGCGTGATTGCGCCCGCCGGGCGCTCGCCCGTGAGGACTTCGTCTTGATGGCGAGCGACTTTGCCGCGGCCGATGACGTGCGGCTCGTCAATTACATCTGCTCGCGCACGTTGCCGCGACGCGGCATCCATGCCACTCCGGACGAAATTCTCGTCACCGTCGGCGCCCAGAATGCGCTCTGGATCGTGACCCGACTGATCCTGGACAGGGCCTCGGCCGCGGTCTGCGAAAACCCATGCCACCCCGACATCAGCGCCTCGCTGCTGCTGAGCGGTGCTGATGTCACCACAGTCGACGTCGATGGCGAGGGCCTTTCGCCGGATGCCCTGCCGGAGAACGTCGACGCCGTGTTCGTGACGCCGAGCCACCATTCACCGACGGGCGCGACAATGCCGGTCGACCGGCGCGCGCGGCTGCTTGAGGCCGCCGAGGAGAAGGACTTCGTCATCGTCGAGGACGACTACGAGTTCGAGATCAGCTATCTGGCACCGCCCTCGCCGGCACTGAAGGCCCTCGATCCGACCGGGCGTGTGCTCTACATCGGCAGCTTCTCGAAATCGCTGTTTCCAGGACTCCGGCTCGGCTACCTCGTCGCGCCGGCCCCCTTCATCCGCGAGGCCCGCGCGCTCCGCTCGCTGATGCTGCGCCATCCGCCCGGTCACCTGCAGCGCACCGCAGCCTATTTCCTGGCGCTCGGCCACTATGACGCCGTGCTGCATCGCATGCGCACGGAGTATCACAAGCGCCACGTCATCATGGCAGAGGCACTCCGCCGCGAGGGCTTGACGATCGCGGGCTCGTCGGTCTTCGGCGGCACGTCTTTCTGGATCAAGGGACCGGAAGGGCTCGACGCCGATCGACTTGTGAGCGAACTGCGCCAGGATGGAGTGCTCGTCGAATCCGGCTCCCCCTTCTTCCCCAGAAGTGACGAGCCCTGTCGCTACTTCCGCATGGGCTATTCGTCCATTCCGAGCGCGAGTATCCCGGAAGGTGTTGCCCGTGTTCGCGCCCGCATCGATCTCCTTTCAGGCCAGCGACGATTGTAGGCAACCGGATCGGCGGCCGTGAACGGAATATCACCGCGCTTGCCGATGCGGATGCCCAGTTGGAACCATTGAAGATGACCTCGGTTGTATCCTTGGCCCCTCTCCTCATCGGGTAGCGGGCGCAGAGGATACATATGAGGCAGACAAATGGTTGAGCATTTGGACGAGCGCGGCGAACCGGAATCTGCAACGCATGATGCGGAGCGAACCCAGTTTTCGCCACGCGAGGCCAGGCAGGCAGGATTGGGCAGGCGCGTCCTTCTGGTGCTCGTCGCCAGCCTGGCTTTGGCGCTGGCCGCATGGGGCCTCGTGGAATGGGGGCAAGGCGTTGGCTCTGATCAAACCGGTTCGGTTGAACGCACTGGGCCCGCCTCTTCGGGTCAACGGCCGGAAGCCGAGCAGCGCCCGAGCACCGAGAGCCCGGAAGGCCTGGCACCCACGGATCGCAACCCGACCCCACAATCCGGAACGGGCGCACCAAGCAACAACAGCGCGCCCGATGATACCAACAGGTGACGGGAAAGCTGGCCTTCGATGTTGGGGGGACACCGACGGTGAATAATGCGCCGGGCATCGGCGAGGTACGCAGATCCCTGCAGGCGCGTTTGGCCCGGTCACAGTCGGAAGGGCAGTCCTAGCTCGTGCTCCGGCGAGATCAGGGCCGGTCCACGAATTTGTTGAACCTGCTCAGGCGGCCATCCGCCGTCTTGTCCTGGCGAAGAAACAACAGCTTGTTGTGATCGAAGATGCGGAAAAACTCATCCCAAGAGATCGGCTCCAGGTCCACCTCTGCTTCCCCGAAATCGATCCGCAATATTCCATCGAGGGCACCTTTTACCCGGGCGGGTCTTCCCTTGCGCGCTTCGGCCCAATGGCGAATTTCGTCGTGGTTGTCGGTGGTTTGTGCCTCGCTCATGCACTCGCTCCTTGCGCTCAGTCGCTACACCGTATCGAACCGCTTTCATGCAGGTTTGTTCCCCGCGTGCGCACTGCCGCTGCGGACGCCAACTGGTACAATAGACGGCGTCGGAAACGAACAAACTTGCCGCGCACTTTGCGTGACGTTTAATGGCAGCGGCTGGATCTAAAGACCGGAACGCAACCGATCCCGATGCATCCCGATCTCGGTCTCTGTCAGCGGCTCCCCTCGTTCATCGAAGCGACGCCAACCGGTTGCTTCGTAGGTGGCGCGACGTTCGGCCAGATCGACGCCCCTGTTGCGAAAGATCATCTCTGCACGCTCGGCCAGATGTTCGCTCAGCGACCGCGCCGTCACGAGTGCGCCGCCACGGCGGATGCCCTCGGCATACACGTTCGCGTCCGCTTCATCGATACCCGATTCCGAAAGTGCGCCGATCACGCCGCCCACGGCACCGCCGGCGATGGCGCCGGTTGCGGCGCCCGCAGCCGTTGCAGCCAGCCACCCCGCCGCGACGATCGGACCGATACCGGGAACAGCCATAAGGCCGAGGCCCGTCAACAGGCCGATCGCGCCTCCATTGGTGGCGCCGATGGCCGCGCCGGCTCCGGCGCCCTCGGCAGCGCCGCTCTCAGGAGAATATCGGCCGCCCGTGTTGTTGGCGATAATGCCGATGTTTTCCGGAGGAATTCCGGCTTGCTCCAGTTCACTGACCGCCGACTGCGCATCCGTATAGTCGTCGAACAAACCACTTACGGTTTTCATGTCGAGATCTCCTCACTATTTCGATTGAGACGTCACGTTGCCCTGATAGTCGAGGGCGACCTCAACGGACTTTCCGCCCCTTGTCGCTGCAGCCCGCCAGACGCCCTGGCTGTCCAGTTTCAAGCCCTGCACGGAAGCGTAGCCGGCCTTTTCGATGCGATCCTTGGCCTGAGCTTCGGTGAAGCTGCTGGCGCCGGCCACCGGTGCGGTCGGATTGTTCGAGTCCGGGGTCGCAATGGCGGGCGTCTCGCCGTCTGGATTGGGCGTCGTCTGCGCGAAGGCCGGCATTGCGACAACACCGAAGAGCGCTGCCATTGCGAGAGTGGTGCGTTTCATGGAGGACCTCTTACCGGGTCCCAATCGGCCCGTGGCGCTCTAACCGGGGGATACCCTGCAAGTTCCGAGAAACATCCGAATTTTGACGGCCATCGACCTGTTTCTCGATACCGACGACGGCTGCCAGCCGTGGTTCGAGTGGAACAGTTTCGTCCAGTGCCGGTTCTTTTCGGTTCATTTCAAAGGAGCAACGAAAATGGATCACACCAATCACGTACGCCTCGACCCGACGGAACTCACGCCTGCTGTCCTTGAAGGCGCGACAGTATATGGGGTGGATGACGACAAGGTCGGCACGGTTGATCACGTCCACGGCGCCGGCGCCGCCAGCACCGTTATCATTGACGTCGGCGGCTTTCTCGGCATCGGCGCAAAGCCGGTTGCAGTACCCACTGCCGACCTCGATTTCATGCGGGATGAAAACGGTGAGGTTCATGCGGTGACGGCCTGGACCAAGGATCAACTCAAGGCGATGCCCGAGCATCGCGAGTGACCATGGCGGCCCGGCCCCGTGCCGGGCCTCTTCTCGCCCACCGCCCGCCTTGACGCGAAGGGCGAACCTTACGCCCTCCGCGCCTCGCTGCGATCAAGCTGCAACCTTTGCCTTGTTGTTGGCGGCGGACAGGGCGATCTTGGTGAGTGCCTTGTCGGTCGCCCCTTCTTCCTGAAGGGTCTGGTCGAGCAGCAGCGCCGCCTTCTCCAACCCAAGCTGCTTGGCCCAGGTCTTCAGGGTGCCGTATCGCGCGATCTCATAGTGTTCGACCGCCTGAGCCGCGGAGATGAGGCCGGCGTCGAGAGCCGGGCTCCCCTTGAATTCCTCCATGATCTCCTCGCCCTCGGCGATGATCCCCTGAATAGCCTCGCAGGTCTTGCCCTGCGCACGTTTGTCGATGATCTCAAAGACCTGTTGCAGGCGCTCGACATGGTGCTCCGTTTCGTCCCGATGCTTCTGGAATGCCGCTTTGCTATCGGGCAATTGCGCCGCGCGCGCCATTTTCGGCAGCGCTTTCAGTATCTGCTTCTCCGCATAGTAGATGTCCTTAAGGCCGTCATAAAACAGCGCCTCGAGTGTCTTCTCCGGCATAGCAAGCTCCTGTGCCATCTGGTTGGAGCGCCTCCAACATCTGCGGCGACAAAAGGTTCCGGACGGCGCCGAAGCAGGGACCCGGAGTGCGAAGCGTGTCCGGGCACGGCCCTTCGACAGGTTGGGCATAAACGGGCGGAATTGATCCGTAACGACATTTCGATCACCGACACCTAAGCCTCGTAGATGAAAGGATCTCTGCAATTGGCAGGGGCGCTGGCCCCTCCTGCAATATTCCTCGGATTTGACAAGCCCGATCCTCGCCCCAGTTCATGGGGATGGCTTTAAGTGAGGTCGTGCGCAGTAACGCACAGCGAACAGCAGCACTGGTCAGATGGACCTTCGGCCGGGAGCGACGACACCGGACCAGTCCTGTTGCTTCAATGCGCAGCTTTTGGGGTCTGTTGCTGGCCTACTGGCTCTCCGAGCGTTGGCGCGAGGCCTGGGGCTTAACGTTTCTTATCCTGCTGCTCACCGGCTTGTCGGCCCAGGCAAGCGTATGGTTCGCCTTGACCTCCGGCGAACTCGTCAATCGGATCGCTAATTTTCACCATCCCACCGTGCCGACGACGCCCTGGTCGCTCCTGACCACCGCAGCCACGCTTGCCGCGATCGCGATCACTAGGGACGCAGGATTCACTGCAGTCCGTCATTTCTTTAACACCACACTCCACCGGAAATGGCGCCAATGGCTGGACGATCGCTTCAACCAGGCGCTGCTCGATTCCAACCACACCCATTTTCACCTCCTGCAAAACGGGTTTGGCGCCGCAAGCGAGGCGGAGGCTTCATCGCCCGACAACATCGATCAGAGGATACAGGAAGCCATAAAGGGCATGACGGGCGGTGCAATCGGCCTGGGCGTGGGCATAGCCGGCGTCGTGCTATCGCTTGGATTCGTCGGGCTAAAACTGATCGAGACGTCGAGCACCGTCAGAGGACTCGATCTCCTGGGCAGCTACGGCAGCGCCTGTTTGACATTCCTCGCAATCGCGATCTACGTGCCGCTGAATACGTTCCTCGCAGCCAAGCTCGGTCATGTCCTGCAGGGTCTCTCGATACGCATCCAATCGGCGGAAGGCAGTTATCGCAGCGAATTGAACCAATTGTTGCACCGCAGTTTTCATGTTGCGGTAATTAATGGCGAACCGGCCCAGAAGGCGGTCAACCGGCGCCGATATCGCGAGATTGATCGCACCTGGGCAAGCCTCAATCGCGTGACCGCCGGGTTCATGGGGTTCGAACTGGTGCACAATTTCATCGGCTCACGCATTGTCGCCTACGCACCAGGGCTGCTCCCCTACGTCGACAAAACGATCAGCCTGCAGGACTATGTCACCGGCGCCGAGCTGGCGACGGCGCTCATCAACGAATGCTCGTGGTTCATCCACGCGATGCCCGACATCGCGACGCTAAGGGCCGATGCACGCCGGATCACCGAACTTGCGCAAGCGATAGAAAGCGTGCAGCTGCCGCAGGACTACTATGCCCGAACCGGCCCCTCGGCGTTCGAATACAAGACCCAGGATGCCGCGCGGGGCCTGACCGTCCACTCGGTCGAACTCCTGCATGTTGGCGACGACACCCCCTTTTTGATCGCCGACAAGCTGCATTTCCTCCCTGGAGAGTGGACGTTGGTGGTCGGTGAATCCGGTAGCGGCAAGACCTCGCTGCTCAAAGCGATCAACGGTCTTTGGGCACACGGCCGCGGTACGATCACCACGCCCGAAAACGTTCGAAGCCTCTACGCCGCCCAAGACGTCAAGCTCCAGGGCGTTTGCCTGAAGGATCTCGTCTGTTTGCCAGATGAGGCTGACAGCCATAGCGACGCCGCTGTCGTGGCGGCGCTGGAGGAGGCCAGGCTCGAAGAATTTGCGGGCGAGCTTTCAAAGGATGGTCGCGAGGGCCAGACCTGGGACAAGCTTCTCTCCGGAGGCGAGAAACAGAAGCTCGTCCTGGCCAAGATCATTTTGTTAAAGCCGGGCCTGCTCTTCCTCGACGAGGCGACGAGTGCCCTGGATAGCCAGGCGGTCCAGGCATTTCATCAATCGATCAAGGAGCATTGCCCAAAGGCGACTGCAATCGCCATCATGCATGACACTTCGTCGATCCAATCAGGGGGTGACACCCATCTTTTCGACAGCGTGCTGACCATCGACAACGGTATCGCGAAGAAAGCGCCGATGGCAGCCTGGCGCGACGCGCAGGAGTAGGCCGTCTTGGTGCAGTGTCGTCCCGCCCTATTTCTTAGGTCGTGCGCGGTGCATCAGGCACTGGCGCGAACGGGACCAAAATCCGAAGCTGGGAACCCCAATGCGAATCGCCCTCCTTGTCAACGCACTCGAAACCGAAGCGCCAGCTTATACGACCACAGCGTTGGCGCTTGCCGCGCTCGCCCGCGGGCATGAGGTCCTTTATGTCACGCCCGGTGATTTTATCCTGCGCCCGGACGACACATTGATGATACGGGCGGCCGGTTTCGACGGAACACGGCCAAAGAAACCAGAAACGCTTTTGCGCGCACTCAGGGATGCAGACAGGGCCGTCGTCAACATTGAAGACGTGGATGTTCTGTTTCTGCGCAACGATCCTTCTGAGGATGCGGAGAGCCGTCCTTGGGCATCGCACGCCGGGGCGAATTTCGGTCGTCTCGCCACAGAGCGCGGTACGATCGTGGTCAACGACCCCTGCGGTTTGGCATTGGCACAAGACAAGCTCTATTTTCAGGATTTCCCGGTGGCCGTTCGCCCGACAACTCTGATCTCCAAGGACATCGATGAAATTCGCGCGTTCATCGACGGTTACTCCGAGGGCGTGATCATCAAACCGTTGCAGGGATCTGGCGGTAGAAATGTTTTCAGGGTCGCGACCAGCACGGAAGGCAACCTTACTCAAATTGTCGAGGCCGTCGGCGTCGTCGGCTATCTGATTGTGCAGAGCTACCTTCCGAAGGCATCGGAAGGCGACACGCGGTTGTTCCTGATGAACGGACGGCCGCTCCAGAGGGGCGGCGTCTATGCTGCGTTCAGACGCGTGCCGCCGAAGGGAGACGTGCGGTCCAATATCCACGGCAGCGGCACTCCAAAGGCGGCGCACGTTACGAAAGAGATGCTGGCGATCGCCGAAACACTACGTCCGAAACTGGTTGAGGACGGCATGTTCCTGGTCGGCCTTGATATTGTCGGCGACAAGCTTCTCGAAATCAACGTATTCACGCCTGGCGGCCTCCAGACCATCCGCGAGCTTCACGACATTGATTTCTGCGAGGAGATCTTGGATTCACTGGAAAACAAGGTCGAGATCAAGAAGACCTATCGCGGATCGCTCAGCAACCGGATCCTGTCAACGCTTTGAACCGGCCGGTCGTCCGTCCCGCGTTCCACTTTCGCTTAATGCGTTGCGCGTGATGTGTTGGCGGAACAGAACCGCCTATCTGGTTGTTGTCCCCTACTTTCGAGTGGCAGACAGAAAGCCTGCCCGTATACAAGGGCAGCAAAGGAGATAGCGTTTCTGTGAATTTTCTACATCAAATTGCCTCTGACGTGCAGTTGATGCTTCGCCGGCCGCCACGCATGCAATACGCGGCCCTGTGTTACCGCCGTAAGGACAACGCACCGGAAATTCTTCTCATCACCAGCCGGGACACCGGCCGCTGGGTCATTCCGAAGGGCTGGCCGATGAAGGGAAAACGCGCGCATGAGGTCGCGGCGAGAGAGGCCTATGAGGAAGCAGGCGTCAAAGGCACTTGCCAGAGGTTCCCGTTCGGCCACTACTTCTACAAAAAACGGCTGGACCACGGACTCAAGATTTCCTGCAGGGTTCAGCTCCACCTCCTCGAAGTCGGGCGCATGCGCCGGAAATTCCCCGAGAAGGGTGAGCGGAAGCTGGCCTGGTTCGACTATCGGGAAGCGGCAAAGCGTGTCGCCGAGCCCTCGCTGCGGGACCAATTGCTCCGTTTCGGGCGGCAATGCGCTTCTTAGTGGACGCTGGCGACCTTGACGGCGCTGGCGAAATCTTCCGCCACCAGTTCACTGATCGCGATCAACACCTCCTCCACCGAAAACCCGGAGTCGATCGTTTCGCGGATCAAAAGCTGAAGATCAAGCTCAACGACGTCACGGCAATCCTCGAGCCGTTCCTCAGATACCGTGATGCTCTGCAGTTCTTCCATCGCGAGACTCCTCTTGGCGTGGATTCTGCTGGCTCGCCCTCGCAAGCTTCCTTCCAACCCTTGGGAGGAGGTTTGAGTTCCGGCGAGAACTTCTCGAAGAGATCAAAGAAAGAGATTCGCTGCAACGCCTTGCTGTCGCACGGAGCTGTCTATCGGTCGCGGCGACCGAAACGGGGCGATCGCTCCGCGTCCTCCGATGGTCCTGCCGGTCCTTCCCAGCCAAATACACTGCGGCCGCCGAACTCTTGCGATTGGCGAAACTCGCCGGCCACAATTTCCTTGAGATCCGGGCCGGTTACATATTTTTCGAGCTGGCGAGCCTGATCGTCCAGGCGTTTGAGAACCTGCATCTCTTCGTGGCGACCGAGCTTCGCCTTCGACACGGCCGACTTCATCACCCGGATCGTCTCGTCATAGACTTTCAGGGGCACCTGAAATGGGTGGCGATCCTTGCCTCCATGGGCAAGCGAGAAGCGCGCCGGATCGGCAAACCGGCATGGCGCACCGTGTACGACTTCGGCCACCATCGCCAGCGCCTTGACGGTCCGCGCCCCAACGCCCGGCACCAGCAGGAGGTGCTCGAAATCCTCTGGACCGCGGTCGGCAGCGGCTGCGAGCGTGGCGTGCAGACGCTTCATGTTGACGTCTTCCTGACGCACGTCGTGATGTGCTGGCATGATCAGATGCGGCAGCATCGGCTGCGCGGTTTGCCTGGCTTCGCGCCCGGGCTCGATAGCCACGACCTCCCGGACAATCCGATCCGGGCCGAGCGAAGCCAGCAGATCGAGCTGGCTGTTGCGCGAGGCCGCGGCGCGGCGATCGGCAAGATTGACGATCTCGCCCTGCCGCACACCCTCGATCGCCGTATGAGGCGAGTCCACGAAGCTGGTGATACCCTCCGACAGCCAGTGGTAGCGCCGGGCCTGCCGCTTTTCGCCGTTCATGCCCTGTTGCACGACGACCCATTTGCCGTCGTCGGCGACGATAAAACCATGCAGGTAAAGGTCGAATCCATCCTGCACCGCCGCGCTGTCGACCTTTGCGACGAGGCGGCTGGTGGTCGCAAGGCCACCTCCATCCAGACCCACGCGCTCGCCGATCGCAATCAACTCGCCAGGCGTCTCCCGAGAATTCCGCCCTCGCCCGCCGCAAACATGAATGCCGAGTTCGCGGGACAGAGGCGACAAACCACGCTTCAGGGCGCCGATGACGCTGGTGGTGATGCCCGAGGAGTGCCAGTCCATGCCCATGACGCATCCGAAAGACTGAAACCAGAACGGATGCGCCAGCCGCCGAAGAAATTCGTCTCGACCGTATTCGATGACGATCGCCTGGGTGATGATCGCGCCAAGTTTCGTCATGCGCTCGCCAAGCCACCGGGGAACCCGGCCACCATGAAGCGGAAGATCGGCACTGCCTGCTCTTTGGACCATTCGGCCTTATACACCGCCAGATGATCCTGTCACACAGGAAAGTTCTCCAAACGTTCTCATCAGCGACGGCAGACCGCGAGACCACGGCCCCGGTCGGGAACTTTAGGCATCATCGCAGGTTCTAATATAACCCTGCAGGCCCATGGTGTTCAGCACTGACCATGGGTGCAAGACAGCATCAGAGCAGTCCCAAATTCCTTTCGGCCGGCTCTGCTGCTGTCGAGGGATAAGGTGACATGCAAAGGACTTGGAGATGAACCACAAGCACAGCTATGACAAGCCGCGGAGGTCTTCGACAGAACTGCCGATAGGCTTGATGCTGCTCGCCATCTTGGGGATTGCGGCCTATCTGTTCGTCGCCGGTGCGTTCTCCGGCGAAAGAAATAATGTCGCCGTCTATCTTCCGAAGACGACAGCATCGGACCCGCGGTGAACGCATCAGACGTCGGCCGGCGCCCGCTTGGTCATTGCCGAGATCAAATGCGGGTCCTTGGGACAGCTGACGCCTCGGCCTCCTGCGCTGACGGACTATGGACGGCTAGGGCGAATCGACATTCACTGGAGCCAACTCATTGCGGCGACGAGATAGAGGA
>NZ_JABEKU010000002.1:2326606-2347148 GCF_013283665.1 Ensifer sesbaniae
GCGCTCGCGAGCGGCTTCGCTACCGCCGAGCTACACCACCTGTAGGGACACGACCGAGGCCCGACATGTCGGCACGATCAAGAACCATCCGACAGCAATCGGCAAGCTCGCTCGGAGAGCGTGAGGGACATCCGGGCGATCCTGCGCCTGTTATGAACAGGGCTGTCGGTGCGAGGTGGCCGAGCGGCTGAAGATCGGCAAGACCTCGGTTTCGACCTATCTGCTGCGGGCGCGGGAGGCGGGGATCAGGACAAGAACTGCTCGAAATCGTACGGCAAGCGCGAACCTAGCATGAACATCGAGTCCACAGCTTGAACGAATCTTGTGAAGAAACCTTCTGCCTCTGGCGGCGCCGCGCGGCCACAACCGTTTCCGATTGCGAATTAGGGCACGGCCGAAAGCAGGAGAAAGACAACGAATATGGAAAGATGAACTGCGCCCTGGAGCACGGTGGTTCTGCCTGTGCCAAGGGTGATGGTGCTGACGAAGAGTGTCAGGATAAGCATGACGAGGTTCTCGGGTGCGAGCCCCAGAGTAATGTTCTGCCCGAGCGTAACGGAAATCGCAGCGACTACCGGAACGGTCATCCCGATACTTGCAAGCGCTGAACCGAGAACAAGATTTACGCTGTTTTGAAGGCGGTTCATCAATGCCGCTTTGATCGAGGCTATGCCCTCCGGCAACAGAACGACACCCGCGATAACCACGCCAACGACTGCTTGCGGCAGCCCGACGGCGTCGACAGCGCTGTCGAGTGGATGCGAAAGCAACTTTGCCAGCAAGACGACTGCCACCAGGGCTAGCACGAGTAGGCCTCCAGTAGCCGACATATTGCCCTGCGGGTGTTCATGCTCAGCCGGAAGCGCCTTGCCGTCATCGATGGCGTCTATGTGATCCATGAAATAGTCGCGATGCCGAACCGTCTGAACGAACAGAAACACGCCGTAAAGGACCAGCGAGACAAATCCAATGATGGCAAGCTGTATTCGAGCGAACTGCTGTGGCTGTCCTGCGATGACGAAATTCGGCAGCACGAGAGACAGTGTCGCAAGTGTTCCGAGCACCGCCAGTGCCGCGGAAGCGGCATTCAACTGAAACGACTGCTCGTGGTGGCGTCGACCACCAAACACGAGACAAAGGCCTATGACGCCGTTGAGCACGATCATCACGGCGGCAAAAACCGTATCTCTCGCGACCTCTTCGTTTCCCTCGGCACCGGACAACATTATGGAGACGATGACCGCCACTTCGATGATTGTCACGCAGATGGCAAGGAGGATAGCTCCAAAAGGTTCGCCCACCCGCTCGGCAAGAACCTCGGCATGATGCACCGAGGCAAAAACCGCACCGGCGAGCAGGCCCGCCGACATCAGCAAGACGAGGACGGAGTCTTCGGGCAGCACGTGCGCTAGTGCCAGAGCAGCAATCACGCCACCGAGCAGCGGAATGGTCCAAGACCACAGCGGCACGTGTGTGGAGGTATCCTGCATTGTCGGCTTCCTCTTCCGATCCTTTGCTAACGTGAATGCGCCGCCCCGGTGCGCGAAATCGAGCGCGGTTTGCGACCTCCCATCAGAACCTGATGGTCAGCCCCAGGACCGGCCCCCTTGAGCGTCGCGTCAAAAACGTGACCGTCGTTTTCGTAATCGACGGAGAGAACCTTGTAGCCGGCGGGAAACGGTAAGCTTGTCGTTGAACGAATAGTTGATTGTTGCCAAGGCCTGCCATGTCAAATCCGATCCCACCGCAAATCCGCCGACATCCCCTTGGGCGAGAATCGTTGATATGGTAATGGGCTCTTGCCCCTACGATTGGATCGAACCAATCAAAGTCGCTTTGGATGGAGCGCGAGAAGCCGAGAAACGAAACCTTGGCGTCGGTTTCGATCCGCCAAGACCGGGCTCCAGCTAGGGCGTCGAAGGTGAACTCGGGAGAGTCGTAGAACCGGTATCCCGCTTGGAGAGACGCGGCGAACTGCGACGTATCGACGCTTGCGCCGATGGGTGGAATGCCGCCAATGATCGGCAGCCGACCGATCGTCTTGCTTTCAGTGAGGCTGACATACATCAGATCGCCCGAAATCACGAACCAGTCGTTGCGCGCCCAGAGGTTGACAAACCCGGCGACGTTCAAATCCTCCAATACGTCGGAGAAAGACTTCTCGATGGAAACGGTCGGAAGACGTCGGAAGGGCGAAACGTCACCGTCGATCCCCGCGGCCCACACGTACGGGGTCACTTGGAAGATCCAGCCTGACTCGGGCGCCTGTCTTGTGAAACAGGCGGGTCCAGGTCGGTTGCCATTGCGGTTGGAACGCCGAGCAGAAAGAAGCAGGTCAGATGGATTGAACTCGCGATACGGCCGTTCACGATAAGCCCCCTCAATTTGCCAGCATGTTCTTGTGGATGCGCCCGTCCCTCATGACCAGAGCCATGTTCTTGTCCGGATCAGCAATGAGGGAAAGATCGTCGAGCGGATTGCCATTTATGACGAGAATATCGGCGAGTGCCCCCGGTTCGATGACCCCAACCTTGGCCCGATATGGATTTCGTTCGCCAGAGAGGGCGAGAAGCTCTCCGTTGCGGCTCGTCGCCATCCGCAAAACGTCTGCGTTGTCGAACCAGCGGGAAAGTTTTGCAAGTTGTTTGCCTTGAGTAGCGGGGCCCTTGGGATTGAACAAGACATCGGTTCCCCACGCCATATTGACCTTGTGTTTCTTGCCCAGCTCGTAGGCGCGTACCGTGCCCTCGGCGATGTCCTGCTGCTGCTGCCTCTGTACTGGGTCCGATTTCGGGTTGGCGTCCTCGTCGGCGAGGAACGGCTGCAGACTCCACCATGCGCCTTCGCCGGCTATCATCTTGACCGCCTCCTCGTCGGCGAGTTGCCCGTGCTCGATGCATTTGACGCCGTTTTCTAAGGCCCTTTTGATGCCTTCGGGAGTGTAGACGTGGGTACAGACATAGGTCCCCCAGTCCGCGGCCGCGTTCACGGCGGCGCGGATTTCCTCGGCGGTAAACTGGTTGACGTGAATCGGGTCGTAGGCAGACGAGACACCGCCGCCGGTCATGATCTTGATTTGGCTCGCACCCAAAAGGAGTTGCTCACGCACGCGCCGAAGCACCTCGGGAACGCCATCGGCGATGGCGGCGATACCGGCCGCCTCGGGATGGCTGAGATCGTTGTACGAATAGCGCGGCACCTCATAGCGCATGCGGAAATCACCGTGCCCTGAAGTTTGAGAGATCATCGCGCCGGAAGGGAAAATACGCGGGCCTGGAAACTTGCCTTCATCGATCGCGCGTTTGAGGGCGAAGGACGGCCCGCCCACGTCGCGCACCGTGGTAAAGCCGCGCATCAGGGTTCTGCCAGCCTCCTCTGCAGCGACAAGATGGATGTAGGGCACGTCGGCCGTCAGCGCCAGCACCTCCGGTATCGCCGCCATGAGCGTGTGCCAATGGGCATCGATGAGCCCCGGCATCAATACACGTCCCCCACAGTCGACGACCTGCGCATCGGCAACCTTCTCCCCGGCCGGAACGAGCGCTTCGATCTTGTTCCCGGAGATGCGAAGATTCGAACCCTCGATGAGCTTGCTTGATCGTCCGTCGAAGATGCGCACGTTCTGCAACAAAATCGGTTTCGCCGGATCCGAAGCAAACGCGGGAACGTCGCCAATCGAAACCGTTGCCAAGGCGCCTGCGATCCCTTTGAGAAGGGATCGGCGGGACATCTGCTCGGAGATTCGGGCGTTGATCTGAGCAAAGATCGGGGTGTGACAGGCACAGCCCTCCCCATGGACGAGATGCTGGTATTTGCCGCCAAATCGCGCCTGCATAGCCCCTCGCTGGCAAGTTTCAGATGCTCAATTGATAATTCACAGGGTACTCCCGCGCAAGCTGTAGAATGAAGCCTAAAGTTTACAATCGCTTCGACTTCCCTCTTAAGTGCCGACGCCACGCACCTGACAACCACCTGCGGATAGGCCGCGTCGCTCATCAACGAGCAGCGCGTGTCACGAAGCTTTATCCCTGATGCGCATGACCGTTTGGCGACTGGTAGCGAACTTTCTGGCAACGGCCGAAACACTCATTCCAGCAGACAGGTCCTGGCGCGCATCCTGCTTCTGCTTTTCGTTGAGGGTCGAAGGGCGACCGAGAGTTTTGCCCTCCGATTTCGCACGCCTGAGACCGGATTGCGTCCTTTCAATCAGCAGGTCGCGTTCGAACTGCGCGACGGCGTTGAGGACGTTCATGGTCATCGTTCCAGCCGAACTCGTGAGGTCGACACCACCCAGTGCGAGGCAGTGAACCCGAACCCCCATTTCGCTCAGTGTCTTGACGGTCATGCTGACATCAATAGCATCGCGCCCGAGGCGATCGAGCTTGGTGACGATCAGCACATCGCCCGCTTCCAACCTGTCCATTAGCCGAGTGAAGCCTCGACGTTGGGCAATGGCTGTGCTGCCGGAGACGGTCTCGGCGATAATGCGGCGCGGCTCGACATGGAAGCCGGCCGCCTCAATTTCCTGAATCTGGTTTTCGGTGGTCTGCCCGGTCGTCGAGACGCGGACGTAGGCAAAGGTGGGCGGCATGGGGTCAATTTCGTCCGAATAGGCTGTCCGAAATATTCACTCTGTCCAAAATAATGTCAAGGTAATTTGTGGACAGTGCGTTTCAGGTCTGTACGGAACCGACCGTTTTCGGACAGAGGCAAGGCCATCGGCTCGCACTGTAAGGAGTAAGAAAATGGCCAGGCGGAAGCTTCTCAAGATTCAGGATCGACAGGAACTTTTTGACATTCCGACCGATGAGGACAGCCTGATCCGTCACTATTCCTTGTCTCCAGCCGACCGGCTGGAAATTGAAGTCCGGCGGCGCAAGCATAACCAGCTCGGCTTTGCGGTTCAGCTTTGCCTGATGCGATATCCCGGCAGGGCGCTCATGGCCAATGAAGTTCCGCCGAGAGCAATGCTCAACTATGTTGCCGAGCAACTCGATGTGGATCCCGATACGTTCGGCTTCTACGCTCGGCGGGAAGAGACCCGCCGGGAGCATATCGTCCATTTGCTTCGCTACTTGGGCATGAGGAGCGCAACGACTCAAGATCGTCGTGCGGCATTGCTGTCGGCGATTGAAGCGGCCGCGGTGACCGACAAGGGCATTTCGATTGCGAATGCTATCATTGCCACATTCCGAGAGCTCCGGGTCTTGTTGCCGACAGTGGACACCGTCGAGCGGATCGGGCTGGCGGCTCGCGCCGTAGCCCGTCGGGGCGCAGAAATCGCCTTGATCTCGGACCTGTCCCCTGAGCGGCGTCAGGGTCTCGATGATTTGCTGAAGGTGGATCCGGCGATAGGCCAGACCCGATTTCATTGGCTGCGTTCCGCACCGGATGCTCCGGGAGCTTTGAACCTGGTTGGATTGACCGAGCGGATCGCGTTCCTGCGCACCCTCGCCATCGATCCTCGCTTGCGGGCCCGCATTCCTTCCGGACGCTGGGATCAGATGATCCGGGAGGGCGATGTCACGCCGGCGTGGCTCGCCAGCGACTTCAATGCCAATAGACGGCATGCGACGATCGTCGCGCAGATCATCAAGCTTGGCCCGAGGCTCACCGATGATGCGGTGACGATGTTCATCAAGCTGATCGGCCGGCTCTTTTCTCAGGCCAACAACCGCAAAAAACAGGGCCACATGAATTCCCGGATCGAGACATCCACGGCGTTGCGGCTGTTCCTTGAGACGATATCGGCCCTGCAAGCCGCCAACGACAATGATGAGAACGCACTCGAGACACTGGACCAGCAAGTTGGTTGGCATCGGCTGCTGCAAATGAAGCCCGGCCTCGAAGCCATGGTCGAGGACAATGATGCCTCGCCCCTGGTTCTGGCGGCCGAGCAATATGCGAATGTCCGGAAATACGCTGGAGCCTTCCTGCAGACGTTTACCTTCCACTCGACGCGCCGGCACGATCCCCTGCTTGCCGCGATCGCAACCCTGAGAACCCTTTACACGGAAGGGCGGCGCGTGCTTCCCGCGCGCGTCCCGATCGCCCATCTCGGTGCAGCCGAGCGGAAACTGATCTTCAGACAGGCAAAGCCCGACCGGCGGCTCTACGAGATTGCAACGCTTGCAGCAATGCGCGGAGCGTCTTCGCTCCGCCGACATCTGGGTCGAGGGCAGCCGCTCATCCGACCGATTGACGAACATCTCATGCCAAAGCCCGCCTTCATCGCCATGAAGGAGGAGGGCACGCTCCGTCTTGGGGTGCAGGGTGATGGTGCCGCCTGGCTCGCTGAAGTCCAGCAAATGATGGACTTCAATCTCAAGCGCCTTGCCCTTCGAGCCCGCAACGACAAACTCCAAGGCGTTAGGCTCGAGGCCGGAACCCTGATCGTGACACCACCAGCCAGCGAGGTTCCCGCCGCGGCCGAGGAACTGAACGTTGAGATCACCGACATGTACCCGCTGGTCGAAGTGCCGGATCTTCTCCGGGAAGTGCATGAGTGGACCGGATTCGCCTACCCACGTTCGCACAGGAGATACGCCGCAAAACATCTCCGCCATGCTCGCCGGCGTGCTTGCAGACGCGGCCAATCTCGGCCCGAAGCGCATGGCCGGCGCGTCCAAGGGCATCAGCGCCCATCAGATCGGCTGGATGCGCACCTTCCATGCCCGATCCGAAACCTACCGGGCCGCCCAAGCCTGTGTGACGGACGCCCATACACGTCATCCCCATTCTCGGCTGTGGGGAGATGGGACGACGGCCTCGTCTGATGGGCAGTTCTTCCGTGCCAGCGACCGTGCCGCAAAACGCGGCGACATCAATCTCCACTATAGCAACGAGCCGGGATCGAAGTTCTACAGCCATCTGTCCGATCAATATGGCTACTTCAGCATTCTGCCGATCAGTCCGACCGAGAGCGATGACCTGTTCGACCACGACACGATCCTTGAGATCGAAGAGCTCTTTACCGACACCGGCGGCGCCACCGATCACGTCTTTGCGCTGTTCGCCCTGATCGGCAAGCGCTTCGCACCGCGCCTGCGCAGCCTCAAGGATCGAAAATTCCATACTTTCGAGAAGGCCAATGCTTATCCGGCCCTGGCCAGTCATATTGGCGCGCTGATCAACACCGCCCTTATTCTCGAACACTGGGACGATCTGCTGCATCTGGCGGCGTCGATCACGACACGCTCCGTTGTCCCCTCGACGATTCTCAAGAAGCTCGCGGCGTCATCCAAGGCCAGCCAGTTGGCCAAGGCCCTCCGGGAGCTCGGTCGGATCGAACGATCCCTGTTCATGATCGAATGGTACTCAAGCCCGGCGCTTCGCCGGCGGTGCCAGGCCGGGCTCAACAAAGGTGAGGCTGCCCACAAGCTCAAGCGCGCCGTGTTCTTCCACGAGCGCGGTGAGATCCGCGACCGATCATTCGAGAGCCAGGCATTCCGTGCCTCCGGCCTCAATCTCGTCGTCAGCGCCATCGTGCATTGGAACACCGCCTATCTCAGCCGCGCCGTCGCTCACCTTCGTCAGAGCGGCCGGATCGTCCCTGACGTTCTGCTCAAGCACGTCTCACCGCTCAGTTGGGAGCATATCAATCTCACCGGCATCTATTCCTGGGACGATGAGCAGCGGATGCTGGAAGGCTTCAGGCCGTTGCGCCTTCCCGGACGAATCCTTCGCGTAGCATGATGTTCATGCTCCGTTCGGTCTTAGCGTACGAGGCCTTTATCAACCAAAGACAGCAATAGCCTTGCTATCCAAGGGTTGCCATGCGATTCTTCGGGCATGATCCGAGGGAGATGAGCATGTCGGAAACGATGCTTGCAGCGCTTACCAACATTCGGACCGCGGAAGATATGATCGTGGCCTTTCGCGATGAGGAGCAGTCTCGGCGGTTGCTGGAAAGCATGGTGTGGCCGGCTGGGAGAGTTTGCCCTGCCTGTGGTTACAAGCGCTCGATTGCAATCGCCGGGCGCGATATGGGCAAGCGGCGTGCGCGCCCGGGTCTCTATCAATGCTCCAGCGGCGATTGTCGCTTCCAGTTTACGGTGACGACACACACGCCGCTGCATTCCACGAAGCTTCCTCTGAGTGTCTGGCTGAAGGGCATGTGGCTGATGCTGCAGTCGGATAAAGGTTTGTCCTCAGTGCGCCTGGCCGAGGCTCTGGGGGTGAGCCAGCCGACGGCCTGGCGGATGGGACACGCGCTGCGTCTCATGGCGGCGCGCGAGCACATGCTCGATGGCACGGTGGAGATCGACCATTTTTATCTCGGTGGGCGAGCAAGAATAAATCCGGACGATCCGCCGCCTGGACGCGGCCGAAAAGGTCTACCGAATACCCAGAAGACGCCTGTCATGGTGATCGTGCAGCGACCAGATGACGTCACACCCGGCACTCCGGCCGGTGACGCGCGTGCTGCGGTGGTGACTGGTCTTTCGCTCCGTGCAGCGGCGCGCGCCGCCGAAGCGCAGATTGACCCGGACGCCTATTTGATGAGCGATGAGGCGACAGCGTTCATGGCCCTTGGCGAGAACTATTCCAGGCATGACACTGTGAAGCATTCCAGCCGCGAATACGTTCGTGACGCCGTTCATGTCAATTCGGTCGAAGGTTTCAATGCCCGCGTCCGCCGCACCATTGCCGGTGTCTTTCATCATATCAGCCCGCAGCACGCCGACCTGTATTTCCACGAGATCGGTTTCCGCTGGTCACAGCGCATTGTGACGGGCCAGGCTGTTCGGAAAACCCGAAATGGCAGGGAACGCATCAAAACCATGTGGTCGCGAGTGCCGCCGGCGCTGCAATTGCTGCAAGTCTTTCGCGCTGCTACCGGCCGTCAAATGCGCAGAAGTCCGGATGGTGGCATCATCGTCAAATCAGCAGTCGCTGTCTTTGGTTGTCTATCCGTCGCAGCTGTGCATCCATGAGCTGTTCGAGGCGCAGGTGCGTGAGGCGCCCGACAGGGTGGCGGTGGTGCATGGGGCCGAGGAACTGAGCTATGGCGATCTCAACGAGCGCGCCAATCGCCTGGCGCATCATCTGATCGGCCTCGGGGTCAAGCCGGACCAGCCGGTGGCGATCTGCCTGGAGCGCAGCCCGATGATGGTGGTCGGGGTTCTGGCGATCCTGAAGGCGGGCGGCGCCTATCTGCCGCTCGACCCGGCCTATCCGAGCGCCCGGCTCAACCAGGTGCTTAACGATGCCGCCCCGCGGCTCATGCTTTGCGATGCGGCTGGGCGCCAAGCCCTCGGCGCCGAGGCGCTTGGCCAGGTCGGTGTGGTCGACCTCGACACCGCGGCACCCGCCTGGGCCGGGCAGCCGGCGACGGATCCGGATCCGCGTGCGCTCGGGCTCACCGCGCGCCATCTCGCCTATATCATCTACACCTCAGGCTCCACCGGAACACCAAAGGGCGTCATGGTCGAGCATCGAAGCACTGCGAACCTGTTGCATTGGAACAGCGGCGCGTTTGCGCGATCGGAGACCAGCCGCGTGCTGTTCTCCACCTCGATCAGCTTCGATCTGTCTGTCTATGAGTGCTTCGGAGCGCTCTCGCAGGGCGGCACGCTGTCTTGCCGAGAATGCACTGGCATTGGCGCAGACGCCTTCCGGCGTCTCGCTGATCAATACAGTGCCCTCTGCCATAGCCGCTCTGCTCGAGAAGAAAGCAGTCCCCGCCTCGGCAAGCGCCATCAATTTGGCGGGCGAGCGGCTGAGCGCAGGTGTGATCGAACGAATCTTCGACAACACGCGCGTCCTAAAGATTTGCAATCTGTACGCTCCCTCGGAGACAACGACGTATTCAACCTGGGTTTGCATGGCCAGGGGAGAGGCTGTCGTTGAAACGATCGGGCGTCCGATATCGAACACGCGGGTGTATCTGCTGGACGGTGATGGCCAGCCTGTGCCGTTCGGGGCGGTGGGCGAGCTCTATATTGGCGGGGCAGGGGTAGCACGTGGCTACCTCAACCGCCCGGAGCTGACGGCGGAGCGGTTCCTGGCCGATCTGTTCAGCGGCGAGGCGAATGCGCGCATGTACCGGACCGGGGATCTCGCGCGCTACCGGCCGGACGGCAATCTCGAGTTCCTGGGCCGCAACGACGAGCAGGTGAAGATCCGCGGATTCCGCATCGAGCCGAGCGAGATCGCCGCCCGACTGCTGGAGCACAAGCGGGTACGCGAGGCCGTGGTGGTGGCGCGTGAGGACCGGGCGGGCCAGATGCGGCTGGTCGCCTATGTGGTGTGCGCGCCGCAAGCGGGAGATGAAGCGGGGGCCGAGGGCGAAGCGGGAGCCGGGGGCGAAGATCCGGGCGCGCTTGCCGGCGCCTTGCGCGCGCACCTTGGCGCGCGGCTGCCCGACTACATGGTGCCGGCCGCCTTCGTGCGGCTGGAAGCACTGCCGCTGACGGCGAACGGCAAGCTCGACCGCAAGGGGCTGCCTGTTCCCGACGACGATGCCTATGCGCGGCGGGGCTACGAGGCGCCGCAGGGCGCGGTCGAGACGGCGCTGGCGGCGATCTGGGCCGAGCTTCTGGGGCTGGAGCGGGTCGGCCGCCACGACAACTTCTTCGAGCTCGGCGGCCATTCGCTGCTGGCGGTGCAGCTGCTCAGTCGAGCCTCAAACCTTGGACTGAAATTGAGCGCCAGCGATCTCTTCCGGACACCCCTTCTGAAGGACCTCGCATCGAAGCTTAATTTTGAACGACGGCCGAGCAATGCAGAAGTGATTCCCATCCGTGCGGCTGGATCGCAACCGCCGCTCTTCTTTGTTCCGACAGGGTTGGGTGACTGTTCCTACGCCGCCAAATTGGTCAGCGAAATGGACACCGACTGTCCCGCCTATGCTGTGCCGTGGCCCGATTTCAATGAACTTTGTCCCCCGACTCTTGAAGAGATGGCTTCGCAGGCAATCGGGGTGATGAAAGAAACCCAGCCATCTGGGCCATATCGCCTCGCTGGATACTCATTAGGCGGCTTCTTGGCTTACGCGATTGCGGAGCACCTATTGAGACTAGGCGAAGCTGTATCATTCATGGCGTTCATCGATGTTACGCTACCTGAAAATGGCTCGACCATCTCACTCAACCAAATCATGAACGAACTGGTTCTAGAAGGCCTCGAAATGCTGGATGATGAGCGCTTTGCAGAGCTTGAACGCTTCGCTGAACAAAGCTCGATTTCCCAGCTGCTTGAAAAGGCGCAGCAAATCGGAGCGATCCCGTCAAATCGTGATCTGCGAAATGACGTGGCGATGTATGAAAAAATTGCTCGGTTCCACGGGGCGCTGCAAGGGTACGAACCTCCATCCCTGCCGATTGGAATACATCAGTTTTATGCCACTGAAATTTGTCCTCCCCGTAGGGCACGAGCCAAAAGCCCAATAGATCCAGAGGCCACTTCGCCTGCGCGGGGTTGGGACCGAGTTTTGAGTGCGGCGGCCATTCATACCGTGCCGGTTCCTGGCGATCACGCGACGATGATGAATATACCAGGAAACCGCCGACTTTTGGCTCGAGCCATTTCAATGGCCTTCGCCAGATCAACGTTTCGCCCGTGTCCAGTATGAGACGGCTATATCCGCAATTGGACACGGAGGTTTAAGTTCTCACCGCCGCCGCATCTGCGGCGAAAAAAGCAACGATCGAACCGCACGCTACCGAGGAAATCGCAACTGCGTAAGCGGCGGTTTGTGGCCAAAAGCAACAGAAACAAAACCGCTCGCGAGTTCCAAAAAATGCCGTTTCGGAAGCGAAGCTGGGTGAGTGAGTGAGGTTCAGCCCCTGCGGCTCAGGGGCTGTCGCTTCGCGTCGCTCAAGAACGGTGTCGCATGCGGGATTTCCAGCATATGTTGCTTCCGCTCAGACGAAGATTTCGCAACAGTTGCCAGCAGTGTTGCGTCGTCTGGACTGCGACCCTGTTGCTTTATTCCAGCTCAAAACGGAGCGCAGTCACGCGCGATAAACTTCTCGGTGCAGAGGTGATGATTTCATTGATGTGATCGATCTCGCCGACAAGCACCACGGTCTCGATCGCTCGCGTGATCGCGGTGTAAAGCATGGTTCGGTCAAGTAGCCTGGAGCGAATGACGGGGATGATGACGCGGCGGAAGGCAGAGCCTTGCGCCTTATGCACGCTGATCGCCCAGCCGAGCGACAGCTTTTCAAGATCAGCTGCAGTGATTGCGTCCTCAGCACCGTCGTCGAATCTGACCCAGGCACCTTTCGGATGAAGCTTCTTCAACACGCCGAGGGAGCCGTTCATGAACCCCGAGCAGATCGGCTCTCCCGTGGCTTTGTCGGTCTGCGGATTGCCCGCTGCATCGAGCTGCGGCGCCTTGGAATAGTCGTTCCTGAGCCACATGATCCTGGAGCCTACACTCAAGCCCCAATCCTCAATCTTCGGCTGGCAGGCCATGTATTCCGCCTCGATGGCGCGGTTCAGCTCCTTCGAACCGGCAGGTCCGTTTTTCACCTGGGTGAGCATCTGCACGTCGAGCTCGTGCAATGCCGAAGTCTTGCCGTTTGCAGGTGGCGGGCCACACATGGCGCGGAACGCGGCCAGCGCCTTCGTCGCAATCTCCTCCTTCGAGGAGGGAAAGAGATAAATGCCCCGAGAAAGGCCGGCGTTCGGATCGAACCGCCGGAGGTTCACCGGTTTGCCGTGACGGACGGCAGAGGCGATGGCGGGAATGCCAGTGGCATCGTTCTGCCGATGAACGATTTCCAGAGTGACGGCAGGGATACCTTGGGTTCTGATCATCGTGTGGAAGGGAAGGCCCGGCCCGATCGGCGGAAGCTGGCCGGGATCGCCGATGAAGATCAGGTTGACCTCGGGCGGCAATTGCACGAGCACCCGATAGATCGAGGGCGTATCCAACATTGAAGCCTCGTCGAAGATAATCGTCCCACCACGAATCTTACGGCCGGCGTTTTCGATGTCATGCACCAGTCGGGAGAGGGTGCAGGCCGGACGGTCGGTGGCCTCGCTGATCCGCCGCACAGCGCGTCCCGCCAAGGCCACCTGCAGGTGCTCGATCCCGCCGTGGTGGGCGACCGGAAGATCGTCGCGCAAGGCTTCCAGCGCAGTGAGGATCGCCCGTACGACGGTGGTCTTGCCTGTGCCGGCGCCGCCGCTGATTATGCACACGCCGCAGGCCGTCGCCATGAACACCGCCTCCCGCTGGGCTTCGGTCAGCCGGTAGCCGATCTCAGTCTCGACATTGGTGATCGCGTCGATGACGAGCTTGCCGTCCGAAGCCGGACGCTGCCGGCGGACCCTTTCCCCGATCAACCGCCCGATCTCGTCCTCCATAAACCGGCACGCTCGGGATTGCAGGATCTCGGGCGCCGGCGAGACGACGCGACCGCTCGACAGAGCGACATCGAGGGCCTCGGCTGGATTGCCGCTCCACGGCATCAACAGGCGGCGGAGCAGTTGCTTTACCACCGCAGCAGGGGAGGCCATATGACCGGCGCGGAAGTTGATAGCGAGGGCCTCCTCGATGGCCGCAGCAAGCCGCCTGTGATCGTCAACGGCGACGCCGAGACGAAGTGCTCGAGCATCAACATCGCGCCACGTTTCAAGCAGCGTCATGGTGTATGGATCGGCCTTGATCCGCTCGATCGCACCGATACCCCAGACACGGGCCGCCGCGCCGGCGACACGGGGCGCGACGCCATAGCGATCAAGCCAGCGGAAGATTTCGGCCTCGTCGCTGAGCATGCCGAAGCCGTCGACGATGGCGACAGCGCGCTCGGCGCCGACGAGGTCTGCCAAGGGCCGTAGCTCGCGATCGCGAATGCGATCATAGAGGCTGTCGCCGAACGCATCCCAAAGCCTGTTTGCCGTCGCCCAACCGATACCAGGAAAGCGCTTGTCTGTGGCAAGATGGCGGATGATCGCCTGGCCACTGGTGACCAGGGGGAGCGCCACTACCGCATGCAATTGCGGGCCAAATTCAGGATGCAGCCTCATCTCGCCAGTCACGCGCCGGGTTTCACCGATCGCCGGATCACGCGGCGTTCTTTTCGCCGGAACGAGGGCACGGCGGAGTTGGCCGTTTTCGTCTCGGCCGATGATCACATGATCGCCGAAGCGGCTCGTGTGCACCGAGGTGACGGCCAGCTCCCAGGAGGACGACCGCTCAGATCGCTCACCAAGGACCGGGGCCGTCTGGTTCTCGAAGCCGCCCCGTCGTTTCACGGCCCCTGCCATGGTGTCCGGCTCTCCGTTCACTGCGGCCACCCACGCCGTGCCGTCGCGGGTCCCTGTGCCTCGTTCACTGCGATCCGGCCTCCACGGCGTTTCGGGGCCACGACGGCGCGGCTCCGAGGACCAGACTTCGAGAACCCAATCACGGCAGCCTGCCAGTCTCGGCGATCACCGCGCTCAATCTTTTCAGGCGGTCGAGCTCTCGCCGAAGCGAGGCATTCTCGGCCAGCAGGCGAAGGTTTTCGTCTTCGAGCGCCATCTGGCCGGCATCTGCCTTGGCCTTCTGATCCCGGACAGCTTCGGCCTGCTCCAGCCGCGACAGGCTCGCGTTGCGATCCCGGTCGTCGGCGTCGCGCAGGATTTCGGCGCAACGCGGATTGGTGCGGAAGACCTGTCGGTCAAAGCCGCATTCCTTGGCGATGATGCTCTTGTTCAGATCGACACCGTATTTCGGAAGCGGCTCGTCCTTGTGCCGTACCAGGTATTCGATCAGAGCATCGACGTGCTCCTTGGCAATCTCGACGCCGCTTTTGCCGGTTTTTCGCACCATCAGGTGTCCCTCTGCGGCGACAGGCTGATGACGCTCGCCTCGGGAAGGCTGCCGATCTTTTCTAGCCGATCGACGGCAGCCTGGTATCCCTCGAAGAACCGCTTCCACGCCGGGAAGCCACCCGCTTCGGCGACGGCCAGGATCATGGCACGATGCGACGCAATCAGCAGTTCCTTGTCAGTCTGCAACTGGTCGATATCTGCGGTCTTCATCGCTGCGAGCCTTTCCAGCTCAGCAGGGGACTTCTTGCTGGATCGCTCGACGACTGAGCGGACCGCTTTCTGCTTTTTGATCGCTGCCTCGACCATCCCGCGGCGGCTTTCAATGCGGGTGATGTCGGTCGCATGCCTGAAGACGCCATCGCTGCGCCTGCAGACGGCACGCACGCTGATGTCCTCGTCATCGGCGACCATCGCCTCCAGGATTTCCTCAAGCAGCCGGCTCTTATCAATCATTCAGATCCCTCAAGCGCTTCATGGTGTCGATGATTGTGGTGCCAGCTTTCCGTTCGGCTGACACGGACAGATCGCTCCCGTCCGGGAAGGCCTGCATTCCCGCGTCCTTGCCGAGCGCCTTGACGATATTTTCGTACCGGAGGCGAGCGTGGGTGAGCTGGTTGGCCCAGCCCACGTTGCGTTGGTTCTCGGGCAGAGCTGCCAGCTTGATAATCACCTTCGTAAACCTGTCTCGCATGCGCTGCAGGTTTTCCTGCTCGCTTGCGACATCGGTGCGCGCCAAATGCAGACACCCATCGAAGCATTCGAGATGCTTGGGGCAGGGGTCGCTGGTGAAGCTGTTGATGCATAGGACGTAGGGCGTGACGTGCAGGCCGTCTGCCTCGGCATTGAGATAGTCGAAGGCGGCCGCTTCGCCGTACTCGCGCCGGACACGGCGGAACTCCTCGACGACAGGACCACGCGCCTTATCCGCCGATATCAGTTTGGAGACCTGTTTCGCTTTGTCACCGAGCCGCTCCGCCGCCTCTGGAGGAAGGTCGATATCGATGAGGTCCTCGGCGAGACTGCGATGATCATATAAGTAGCTCTGCTGAACGCTGCGCCGATTGAATCTCTTGGTGATGATCGTGTCGGCGACTCCGAGACGGAATAGTTCGGTGTTCTGAAGGTGCCGCAGCGCATGCGGGGTAAGCCGAAGAGCGCGATCTTCCTCGGTCATTCCGTAGCGCTCGAATAGGGTGTCGCCGCTGCCTCTGCCGCTGGTCGAGCGGGTCAAGTCGTGCCTGTCGATGCGGCCAATCGCGGAATAGAGGGTTGTGTCGAGGATGCCGTGGTTGCGACCTTCGATCACGTTCCTGACCGGCATGATGAACATGAGTTCGTGAGGGTAGAACTCGGTACCGTCCGTGATCGTCGTTGGCATCGTATCCGACAGCTTGGTCGTCCGGTTCTTCCAGATATGGTGCTCGACATCACCGACGCGAACGTCGGCCGTCCGCCAATCGAACCGGGCATAGATGGGGTTGCTCGGGATGCCCCGTAGCAGAGGGGCGCCCCAGAACCGTGGAAGCATGCTCTGGTTGCCTCCAAGTTGGTACTGCCTGATCTTATCGAGTGCCTCGGCATCATAGGTTTCGCGATAATTCTGCACCAAGCTCAAAGGAATGTCCGGATCAGAGAAAGCAATATTGCCCGTCATCCTGACGTACATTTCCCAAGCAGGAATGAATGCATCTTCGGGGTATTCCGGAAAGATGCGGCTCGTTTCAGTCTGTCGCCTCAGCCTCTCGCGCAGCGGTGTAGTGATCCTTTCGACATGCTCAAGTGTCTCGATGAGGATCTCCTCGAACATCGGCGGAACATGCTGGGTATTCTCATAGAAGGACACGCCGTCGGGGCGCTCATCCTCTTCCTGCTTTTCCGCGAAGTGGCGGATCATCAGCGAGCGAGAGAAGCCGCCGCGGCCTGCGGCCGGTCGCCCGTCGGCATCCAGATATTCGCGCCATCGCTTCCAGTCCAAGGGCACACTCACAGCTTCGCCGATCCGAAAGCCCATGATGATCTGCACCTTGAAGACAGCAAAGCGGATCGCATCGGAGAAGGAGTGCGGCGTTTCCGTGAACACGATCCGTGCCAATTCCCAGAACGCACGTTCCTCGGGCAACTTCGCCGCCGATTTCCTTTCGGCGAGCGAGCGGCGGAGGCCGTCCTTTCCGCCATGAGCATTCTGTCGCTTTCGAAGGGTTTCGACCTGCTGCTGGGCGGACAGGGATTCGTTGCTCGGATAAGGGATGCAAAAACGGGCAAGCGCAGGGATGTTGGCGAGCTTCTGTCGGTCGAGAATGGTTTTCACCATGGTGACGAAGTCGAGAGCAAGTTTCCCGGAATTTGCAGAACGCAAGACTGCATTGTAGGCGAGCTGGATTTGCTCGGTGGTAATCGCCCAAGGCGGAGCGCCATCAGCGGCAGGGGCGAGCCTCCTGATGCCGTGCGCTATCAGCTCTGCACTGTGCGGCTTGGTCTTGCCGACGAGCAGCTTATGAACGAAGACCGCTTGGTACAGGTCGCGCCAATGCTGCGGCATCGGCCCAAGGGCAAAAGGCTTCTGGTTCATCCCTTGTCTGATCTCGTTGAGTTTCTGGACTGCTAGGGGATCTGCGCCCAACTGCCCCAACCAGTAAGTGGGTGGCGGCAGCATGCCCACGAGTTTCGTGAGGTTCCAGCGCGTATCTTTGCTGACTTCGCCCTTATCGTCGCAGACGAGGTCCCAGTCGAGGCCGCGCCCCCTCGCCAACTGCTTGGCGGTGGCGATGTATTCCGCATAAAACGGGTTCACGATCGTTCCTCGTCGATGTTCTCGGATTTGAGCGCCTCGACGACCCGGCGCACCGCATCGAGGGTGGTCTTAAGCTGCGCGTAGGCGGGGGACTGCTGGTTATATCGGGAGGCGGCGGCGAACTCGGTCACCACGGGCCGCAAGCTCTCCAGTACCTCCTGATGGATTTCCGGCTCGCCAAGCGGCATGAACCTCGAACAGGTGTAACACGCCAAAACCGGATTCTTGATGCAAAGACTCTGGCCGAGATTGCAGCCGCCGATCCCGGCAATGGGAATGCCGTGGGGCACGGCCCCGATCTGCTGATCGGGCGGCAGCCCGAGAAGCTGCGCCTTGTCGATGGTCTTGGTCTTGGCGATCTTGGCGATGTTCGAATAAATCGGCGAGATCGCCAGCGCTTCGTTGATGCGCTGCGCCTGGGCGGGCGACGTGTCGAAGTAGACGTTGGCGATGCGGTCGCTGGTGTGGCCCAGGAACTCGGTCAGGCCGAGATGGGAGATGCCGCTGTCTGCTAGACGCTGGGCTGCCGTGTGCCTCAGGTCGGTTGGCGACCAGGCTTCGCCCGTCAGTTCCTCGGTCAACTCCATGATGGCGTCACTGACGCCAAGCGGCGTAAGGCCGAAGAGCAGGCGAGGGGGCACTCCGTCATCCGGCTGGATCGCGCCATTCTCACGTCGCTTCACCAGTTCATTGAACATCGAAGCCCATTCTCGCTTAATCCGCCGAGTCACGCGAATGCGCTTGCTCCTGTCCTTTTGCTTGATCAGCAAAACGGCGACATGGACGGCACCTGTCGAGAAGAGCCGCACGTCGGCAAGCTCGATGCGGGCGATCTGGCCCGCTCGGAACGCGTACTGGTACGACATGACGAGCATGCAGACGTCGCGCAACGCGGTTCCATCCACCGCGTCGGGATTGGCCGCCAGCCTCGCGCACATATCATCGATGTGGTTGACGAGCATGGCCTGCTGGTCCAGGGGAAGGAAACAGTCGCCGGCGCGCACGACACGATACTTGTCGACTTTTGGGCTTTTCAGTCCTCGTATGATCGAGGCCATAGGCGAGGACCAATGACCGATGTTGAGGCGGCAGAGCGAGTGGAGCGTCGATCGGAGCGCAAAACTTTCATCGGCGCTCACATCCGCGAGGACATAAGTGTTCCAATGAGCGCGAGCGTCGTAGGGTGTCGAGGTGATGAGCTCAACTAAGGAACCAATCCCACGGCGAGAGACGTACCTATGGACGCCGGCGACTTTCATAACGACTGTTGTCGGGTCAAGACGGCTCAGCCATTCTACAAAGATATGCCTGAAGACGGATTCTGCGGGCTGGAACCTGGCAAAGTCGATCTTCCACTCGCGACCGTCCACACACAGCGTGAGCGGTTTGTCTTCCTCGATATTCCGAAGCGCGTGCGTCTTGTTAGAGAAGTCATCAAAATATTTCACCACGAGCGGCAATGGCGGTAGTTTGGCCGACAACCTCCCGATCTCGGTTAGAAGTCCAACCTCCAACTTGTGCCCGGGCGCGCTCAATGATCTCGCTCCGGATTGATGCTCCTCAAGGCCTCCACGAACGTGCCGAACTTCTCGTCCCAGACCTCGGCAAGGCTGGTCTCGAGGTATGCCTTGGCGTAGAGCCGCGGCATGCTGGATGCCTTTGACCACCCGAAGAATATCCGGAGCTTCTCCTGCGCCTTTTCAACATCGACGCCGGCCTCCTGATAACGCCTCATGCGGACAGCCGCCGCGGTATGGCGAAGGTCATGGCAGGTAACGCCTTGAAGACCCTGTTTCTGCAACGATTTTCTGGCGTCGCCAGATAACGCTGCTGTGACGGTCGCGAAGATTTCGTTGAACGATCGCAGGGCCAGCGGTTTAGCTTTCTGCGAGATAAGCAGTTGGGGATAATTGGCCCGTCCGCGATAGTTCACTCTATATATGTGCTCCAACTCAATGATCTCTTGCGGGAGCGGGAGCTGGCGCCGGGACTGCTCTGTCTTCAAACCCGGCCGTTCGTAGCGGGGATCGCCGTCATCCGTATCTTCGATGTCCAGCCAGTGAACGGATTTTCCCGCCACGGGATCGAAGTCTTGCTTGAATGAATTGGTGTGCAGGAGTGCCACCTGGCCACGACGCAAGCCGAGGCGCAACAGCAACAGGAAGATCAACAGGTTGCGCCAGCGCAACGCCTCGGTCTTGAATGGATTGCGCGAAGATTCCGGATTGAAGATGTCGTACAAATCCTCGACCACAATTGGAGGAAGTGCACGGATCTGCGACACTGACGTCTGGGGATTGGGCGCGAGCTGCCGATACAGCGTGTCGAGCCGAAGAAGCTTGGCGTCCATTTCGGAAGCCCGAGTGCCAGATGCATCTCCGGCAATTCGCAGCATATCGGTCACGAAGCTGACGGCAGATTTCCAGGTACTGGTCTTATCGATGCCAGCGACGGCGGCCTCATTGCGGAGCTGTGCGAGGAAGCCCATCAGGCAGTCTTCGAGTGCGTTGGCATCGGCGTCGGCGATCAGGCGGTCGAGGCAGTCGCTGCCACGCTGGCGCCCAACCGACTCGTAGAGCCGGTCCAAAGTGGCAAGATGCCTGCGGCGCGTCGACGGCCGCAAGGACGTTTTCAGCACATCGCTCCAGATCGTGGCCCAGAAGCGTGGAACCCCGAACGGACCGACGCAGACCAGTCCGGAAAAAGACTTCGGAAGTGAACTAGAAACGAGATTGACGGGCATTGGCGAATCACACGCAATGCTGAGCGCGCCTTTCACGTTTTCGACGGGAAACGCAACAATCCAAACTGCTCTTAATCAAAACATGCCAGATCAGCATGACGGCTGTTTGAATGCCAAAACGCAACAGAAGCAAAACCGCCTGTTTGTTCCATAATATAGATTACGCAACTAAGCCATGTAGGGGCTATTTAGTAATGCGACAGTTGGGCCAGTTAGAGATGCGACACTCTCGCCTC
>NZ_JABEKU010000003.1:0-5928 GCF_013283665.1 Ensifer sesbaniae
GATGAGCATTGGCAATGAGAACGATCAAGTGTCAAAAGGGCATTTGGTGGATGCCTTGGCATGCACAGGCGATGAAGGACGTGATACGCTGCGATAAGCCGTGGGGAGCTGCGAATGAGCTTTGATCCATGGATCTCCGAATGGGGGAACCCACCTTAAATGCTTGGAAAATTTAAGTCGTGCGTTGCACGGCTTAGGTTTCCAAGCATTGTTTAAAGGTATCTTCACCTGAATACATAGGGTGTAAGAAGCGAACGCAGGGAACTGAAACATCTAAGTACCTGCAGGAAAGGACATCAACCGAGACTCCGCAAGTAGTGGCGAGCGAACGCGGACCAGGCCAGTGGCAATGAGGAATAAAGTGGAACGACCTGGAAAGGTCGGCCGTAGCGGGTGATAGCCCCTTACACGTAGAACACTCATTGTCCTTGAGTAAGGCGGGACACGTGAAATCCTGTCTGAACATGGGGAGACCACTCTCCAAGCCTAAGTACTCGTGCATGACCGATAGCGAACAAGTACCGTGAGGGAAAGGTGAAAAGCACCCCGACAAGGGGAGTGAAATAGAACCTGAAACCGGATGCCTACAAACAGTTGGAGCCCGCAAGGGTGACAGCGTACCTTTTGTATAATGGGTCAACGACTTAGTGTGACGAGCAAGCTTAAGCCGATAGGTGAAGGCGCAGCGAAAGCGAGTCTGAACAGGGCGTTCAGTTCGTCGCATTAGACCCGAAACCGAGTGATCTAGCCATGAGCAGGTTGAAGGTTGGGTAACACCAACTGGAGGACCGAACCCGCATCTGTTGCAATAGATTGGGATGACTTGTGGCTAGGGGTGAAAGGCCAATCAAACTCGGAAATAGCTGGTTCTCCGCGAAATCTATTTAGGTAGAGCGTCGACCGAATACCCTCGGGGGTAGAGCACTGGATGGGCTATGGGGACTCACCGTCTTACTGATCCTAACCAAACTCCGAATACCGAGGAGTACTAGTCGGCAGACACACGGCGGGTGCTAACGTCCGTCGTGAAAAGGGCAACAACCCTGACCTCCAGCTAAGGTCCCCAAGTCATGGCTAAGTGGGAAAGGATGTGAGGATCCCAAAACAACCAGGATGTTGGCTTAGAAGCAGCCATCATTTAAAGAAAGCGTAACAGCTCACTGGTCTAAATAAGGGTCTTTGCGCCGAAAATGTAACGGGGCTAAAGCCATGCACCGAAGCTGAGGATTCCTCTTTGAGGAGTGGTAGCGGAGCGTTCCGTAAGCCTGCGAAGGGATACCCGTGAGGGGTCCTGGAGGTATCGGAAGTGCGAATGTTGACATGAGTAACGATAAAGAGGGTGAGAGACCCTCTCGCCGAAAGACCAAGGGTTCCTGCTTAAAGTTAATCTGAGCAGGGTTAGCCGGCCCCTAAGACGAGGCGGACACGCGTAGTCGATGGGAACCACGTTAATATTCGTGGGCCTGGTGGTAGTGACGGATCGCTTAACTTGTCTGGACTTATTGGATTGTCCGGGCGGGGACGCGGTTCCAGGAAATAGCTCCACCATTATAGACCGTACCCGAAACCGACACAGGTGGTCAGGTAGAGTATACCAAGGCGCTTGAGAGAACTATGCTGAAGGAACTCGGCAAATTGCACGCGTAACTTCGGAAGAAGCGTGACCCCAATGGACGCAAGTCTTTTGGGGTGGCACAGACCAGGGGGTAGCGACTGTTTATCAAAAACACAGGGCTCTGCGAAGTCGCAAGACGACGTATAGGGTCTGACGCCTGCCCGGTGCTGGAAGGTTAAGAGGAGGGGTGCAAGCTCTGAATCGAAGCCCCAGTAAACGGCGGCCGTAACTATAACGGTCCTAAGGTAGCGAAATTCCTTGTCGGGTAAGTTCCGACCTGCACGAATGGCGTAACGACTTCCCCGCTGTCTCCAGCATAGACTCAGTGAAATTGAATTCCCCGTGAAGATGCGGGGTTCCTGCGGTCAGACGGAAAGACCCCGTGCACCTTTACTATAGCTTTACACTGGCATTCGTGTCGGCATGTGTAGGATAGGTGGTAGGCTTTGAAGCAGGGACGCCAGTTCTTGTGGAGCCATCCTTGAAATACCACCCTTATCGTCATGGATGTCTAACCGCGGTCCGTCATCCGGATCCGGGACAGTGTATGGTGGGTAGTTTGACTGGGGCGGTCGCCTCCGAAAGAGTAACGGAGGCGCGCGATGGTGGGCTCAGAGCGGTCGGAAATCGCTCGTCGAGTGCAATGGCATAAGCCCGCCTGACTGCGAGACTGACAAGTCGAGCAGAGACGAAAGTCGGTCATAGTGATCCGGTGGTCCCGCGTGGAAGGGCCATCGCTCAACGGATAAAAGGTACGCCGGGGATAACAGGCTGATGACCCCCAAGAGTCCATATCGACGGGGTTGTTTGGCACCTCGATGTCGGCTCATCGCATCCTGGGGCTGGAGCAGGTCCCAAGGGTTTGGCTGTTCGCCAATTAAAGCGGTACGTGAGCTGGGTTCAGAACGTCGTGAGACAGTTCGGTCCCTATCTGCCGTGGGTGTAGGAATATTGACAGGATCTGTCCCTAGTACGAGAGGACCGGGATGGACATATCTCTGGTGGACCTGTTGTCCTGCCAAGGGCATAGCAGGGTAGCTATATATGGAATGGATAACCGCTGAAGGCATCTAAGCGGGAAACCAACCTGAAAACGAGTATTCCCTTGAGAACCGTGGAAGACGACCACGTTGATAGGCTGGGTGTGGAAGTGCGGCAACGCATGAAGCTTACCAGTACTAATCGTTCGATCGGCTTGATCGTTCCCATTGCTCATGCTCATCAAACAAGTTTGATGATGCTATCTACAGTCCTCACGCGCCAAAGGCGCTGCGGACGGCGCGCCGGACGTCCGGCGGCTCGGCTCTGCCGGCTGCTGCAATTATCCGGATAAGACGCAAAGACGTGTTCAAATCAAAAAGAGGCTCTGCCTCACCAGCTTCTCAGGTCGTGTCCCTACAGGTGGTGTAGCTCGGCGGTAGCGAAGCCGCTCGCGAGCGCGCCCTCAACAGCGCCGTAGCGAGCGGGCGGCGAAGCGGTGGTCATCGATGTTCTTCGGTAGGGTCGGGTTGCTGACACCAACCTGATTCGAAGGAACCACCGATGACCGACGACATGATGAACCTGCGTGCGCTCGTGGAGAAGTCCCCCGACGCCGATCTTTTGCGCGAGATGATCGGTTTTGCCGCCGAGCGGCTGATGGAGCTGGAGGTGGGCGCCGCCACCGGTGCCGGCTATGGCGAGAAGAACCCGCTGCGGACGGCCCAGCGCAACGGCTACCGCGAGCGGGATTGGGAGACGCGTGCCGGAACGGTCGAGCTGCGCATTCCGAAGCTCCGGAAGGGCTCCTACTTCCCCTCGTTCCTGGAGCCGCGGCGCATGGCCGAGAAGGCGCTGACGGCGGTCATCCAGGAAGCCTATGTGCAGGGAATCTCGACCCGTTCGGTCGACGATCTGGTCAAGGCCATGGGTATGAGCGGCATCTCCAAGAGCCAGGTCAGCCGGCTGTGCGAGGAGATCGACGGCAAGGTCAAGGCCTTCCTCGATCGGCCGATCGAGGGCGACTGGCCATATCTGTGGATCGATGCCACCTACCTGAAGGTCCGCCGCGGCGGCCGTATCGTCTCCGTCGCCGTCATCATCGCCGTCGGCGTCAACAGCGACGGTCGCCGCGAGGTGCTGGGCATGGAGGTCGGCACCTCCGAGGCCGAGCCGATCTGGACCGAGTTCCTACGCAAGCTGACCCGCCGTGGCCTCAGAGGCGTCAAGCTGGTTGTCTCCGACGCCCACGAGGGCCTGAAGGCCGCCGTCACCAAGGTGCTCAACGCAACCTGGCAGCGCTGCCGGGTGGGGCTGTTGAAGAAGTTCTATGTATCTGATTCAATTGAGCAGTCGTTGATTCTCTGGAGCCTCCACGATGCTCGGCCGTAAGGAACGCGATCAGCTTGAACTGTACATGTGCGGCTCGCTTCGGGATCTGGTCCCTGACGATCACGTATTGGTAAAGGTCGATCGAGTTCTCGATCTCTCCTGGCTACACGAGGAGGTGGCTGAGCTTTATGCGGCGGGCTTCGGCCGACCCGGCATCGACCCGGAAGTAGCAGTCCGGCTGATGCTTGCAGGCTTTCTTCTCGGAATTGTCCATGACCGTCGGCTGATGCGCGAGGCTCAAGTAAACATCGCTATTCGCTGGTTTATCGGCTTCGGTCTGCACGAAGCTCTCCCGGACCATTCGTCGTTGACCCGTATCCGTCAGCGCTGGGGTGCAGAACGTTTCCGAACTATCTTTGAGCGGACGGTAAAGGTCTGCGTAGCGGCCAAAATCGCCAAGGGGGAGATCGTTCATGTCGACGCCTCACTCATTCGGGCCGACGTCAGTTGGGAAAGTCTTGCGGTCCGCCATATAGATGCGGTCACCGACGCCAACGAAGCCGCTGAGAGCGAACGAAATAGCCGCAAAACAGGCAAATACAAGAAAGTCTGCGTCACCGACCCTGACGCGTCCATGGTGACCAACGGGCGTAATCGGAGACTGGAGCCGGCCTACAAGCAACATGCCGTGGTGGATGATGCTTGCGGCGTAATTTTAGATGTGGAGGTCACCACAGGCGAGATTAATGAGGGGCAAGTCATACTCAGTCGTCTCGACGCGGTCGCCGCGATGACCGGCACGATAATCAAAACGGCAACTGCCGACGCCGGCTATGCGTATGCTAAGGTGTTCGCAGGAATGGAGCAACGCGCGATCGAAGCGGTTATTCCGGCAAAAGCAGAGCCAATCCGTAGCCCTGTGCCTATGCGCCGCTTTCGTTATGACGCCAAGTACGACACCCTTAAATGTCCGCGTGGCAAGATGCTGAAGGCGGGCCGTGCCGTTAAACATGGGCGCTTCTTTACATCTCGCGCGGCCGACTGTCGGCACTGCGATCTGGCGCGACTTTGCCTTTCCAATGGCCGTGTGAACAAGGCGGTAGTGCTCGGCGATGACTATCCGGCACTCCTGCGAGCTCGTCGCCGAAGAGAACGATGGTCGGACGAGGACCGAGCTTTGTACCAGCGTCACCGCTGGCGCTCAGAGGGATATCACGGCGAAGCGAAGACTTGGCACGGGCTATCGAGAGCGATCCGGCGCGGCCTCATAAATATGAAAATCCAAGCCTATCTGACGGCCGCGGCAGTCAACTTGAAACGACTGGCGAGTGCTTTCCTGTCAATTTTGCTGTTCGTGTACAGCCAAGAAGCTACCAGTTCAGCCCGACATCCCTTCAGGCAAAGGAAAGTTTTTGGAATCGGCTTGTCGGTGGCTTCCGTATAGCTCCGCCGACGATTGGTTCTTCAACAGCCCCCGGGTCCACTTCATGCGCAACGTTCTTGCCCACGCCGGCAAGAGCGGTCGCCGTGTCGTCTCCGCCTTCATCGCCACCGCCTTCGCCCAGGAGACGCCGGAAGCCGCAAGCGCCCAATGGCGCGCCGTCGCCGACCAGATCCGGCCGAAGGTCCCCAAGCTCGCCGCCATCATGGATGATGCCGAAGAAGACGTTCTCGCCTACATGACCTTCTCGAAGGAGCACCGCGCCAAGCTGCACAGCACGACCCGATCGAGCGCCTCAACGGCGAAATCAAGCGCAGGACCGAGGTCGTCGGCATCTTCCCCAATGATGACGCCATCGTCCGCCTCGTCGGAGCGATCCTGCTCGAGCAGAACGACGAATGGGCTGTCCAACGCGCCAGATACATGACACTAGAAACCATCAGCCAGATGAGCGATGATCCGCTCATCAGCCTGCCAGCCGTGGCGCGCTGATCATCCCGGCCCATGCCGGAGAACGCGGCGACCAAAGCCGCCACCTACACCACTCCCTGGGACATGATCC
>NZ_JABEKU010000003.1:6028-441705 GCF_013283665.1 Ensifer sesbaniae
TCGTCAGGCTCATAACCTGAAGGCCGCAGGTTCAAATCCTGCCCCCGCAACCAAAGTCTCCCAAATCCATCAAAGCGCTCCGGGGAAACTCAGAGCCCCTTTTGCCGTCTCTGGGACATAAGCGCCCAACGCAAACGCCAGCCCCCGAGCCCGCCCCGCCCCCGTTGCCTCGGCAGTTGCCACGCTCTCTGCTGCATGTCTTCGTCCTTAAATCGAGGTCGATTTAGTGAGACATGCAGCAAAATCAAAGCGCTACGGCGACCTTTGCGCGTCCCATAAGACGCGCGGCGCTGTAGGCAGATACCACAAAAGCAGCGGCCCATGACCGCCACACTCCGCTCACTCCAGGGGAGTGGGCGAAGCAATCGCGTCTCGCTGGAGTGGTAGAGCGAGGAGGGCCGACGCGCTATCGCGTATCCCTGCAGATGCCCCTCAGAATCGGACAAGCCGAAGCGTGGGCAGCCGTAGCGTCTCCGGCAACAGACGCACGTACACCAATGCGATCGGCGCGGCAGTCGCCGCGCTGCGAGCGTTGAGGGAGGTCCGGCGTCCAGCCGGGCCGCCGCTCAATCGGGTACGACGTCCCATTTGTCGTCGGGATCGAAACGATCGATGAAGGGCACGATCTCCGCGGTGCTGGGCCCGAGATCGCGTTCGTAGACGATGCCCTGCTGGTTGACGACGAAGGTCTTGACGCCGGTTTCGGCATAGCTGACCGGCCAGGCAATCAAGGCGAAACCGCCGATCATGTTGCCGTTGATGACATAGTCATAGCGGCCGCCGGCAATATTGTCGCCCTGCGATGTCAGAATGCGGAAACGGTAGCCGAAATAGCCTTGGCCCGCCTTCGCCTTTTCCAGCGCCGCTTCGCTGATCGCGTCGCCGACCGGGCTTTCGCCATCGCCCTGGCCGGCCGGCCAATAGAGCCCGTCGGTCTGGCCTGGCGTGCTGATCAGTTTCTGCGCATATTCGAGGACGCCGTCGGCGTCGCGATCCCGCGAGGCATATACCTGCTGGGCATCGACATAGGCCTGTACCGTATCGATCGCCTCGAGCTCGTTCTCGCCGACGCGGCGATTGAGGATCTCCTCGAGCCCGACATAGGTGTCGAAAGCCCATTTGCCGTCCTCGCCCTTGGTGAGCGGGAAAGGCAGGGGCCAGAGCCGATCACCGATCTGGATGATCTTGCGCCCTTCGAGGTCGCGGACAGTGACATTGCGGGCGGCACCTTCGCGGATGAGCGCGAAAGTATCCATCGCCCCTTCACCCGCCTTCAGCTTCTCCGCATTGAGCCCCAGTAGCTTCGCCAGACCGGCGAAGTCGTTGGCGGCGAGCTTCGCCTTGAATTCGTCGACCGCCTTGGCGGGATCATCGAAGACCGGTGGATCCTCGTCCGCCGCATAGGCATCGAGGCCCGCGGCCATTTGATCGGTTGGCGCCTGTTCCGCAGGCGTCTGTGTCTGCGCGAAGGACGCGTCGATTGGCATGGCGGCCAACGCCAGAACCGATGCCAGGAGAAGCGGATTGAAGAGCTTGGTCATGGTCGATCTCCTGTGATCCCGTCAACGCCTGCGGCCGCCGCCGCGCCCGCCGCCACCGCCGCGGTGCATCGGCGGCCTGCCGCCGCCGCGGCTCATCTGTGGCCGCCCGCCGCCGCGATGGCCGCCGCCCATGCTCTGACCGCCGCGGCGTGACGAGTTGATTTCGCGTCGCCCGGGGTTGACGTTGCCGAGGCCCGACGGCTTGTTCGGTCGGTTCTGCGCCTTGGCGGCCATCTTCTTCTTGCCGCCCTGACGGTTCACCTGGGAGGGCTTGCTGCCGCCAGGACGGTTGAGGCTCGGCTTGCCGTCGCCGGGCCGCGCTTTTGCCGCTGCCTGCCCGCCTCCGGGCCGGGCCGCCGGCCTCTGTTGCGCCTTCAGCCCTTCGAGCGTGCTCTTGCGCACGTCCCTGATCTGGCCGCCGCCACCGCCGCCCGGACGCGCGTTCGGCCGATCGCGATTGATCTCGGCGGCGCGATTGCGCAGATTGTTGTTGCCGTTCGCCTTGATGTCGTTCTTGATGCTGTTTCGGTCGAAATGCTGAAGCTGGTCGCGATCGAAGTTGATCTTGCTGCGATCGACATTCTTCCAGTCGATGTCGTTCCACTTCACCTTGCCGTTGATGTTGTTGAAGCAGTTGTTGCAGTCGACATCGATGTCGCCGTTCCAGCGGCCGCCCCAGACGCCCCAATCGTCCCAGTCGACGATCGCCGCGAAGGCAGCACCTGTCACTGCGCCGGCGAAGAAAGCCGCTCCCGGATACCAGTAGGCGGGATAGGGTTCTTCATAGTAGCCGATCGGCGCTGGCGCATAGTTGGGCTCATACAGCATCTCCGGCGGATACTGCGGCACGTAGATCGTTTCAGGGTTGGCTGCCTGGATGACGACGTTGTCGCCTTCCTGGACCACCTTCACCTTGTCGTCGCTCTTGATGATGTTCTTGGCGACGGCCTCGTCGCGCAACTGCTGTATGGCGATCAGCACGTCTTTCTGCTGATTGGCAATCGCCTCGCCGAAGGACTGCGTCCATTCGAGGTCTTCGCTCATCATCTTGACGATCTGGGGATAGTTGAGCAGCGAAATGACGCTGCCGTCCCAATCGTCCTTTGGCTTCATGTCGGGCTTCTTCTGGCGAGCCTCCAGGAACCGCTCCGCCTCGACGATCTGCAGCGGGTAGAGCGCGGCAGCGGAAATGAGCGCCACCAGTTCGTCCGGATAAAGCGCGATGCGCGCGACCAAAATCTCGAGCTCGTCGTCGCTGAGCGGTTCCGGCGCTGTCTGCTGTTCGGCGGCCGGCGCGCTCGCCGTCTGCTGTGCCAAAACAGCCGTAATGGGCATTGAAACCAGTATCGTCACTGCGCTACCGAGCGCGATGATCGTTTTCCGGATCATCTATCCAGCCTCCCTTTGTTGGCTGAGGCGCGCGAGCGCTTGAACAAGCGCGCGTGACAGCCCCTGTCGGCGCTGTTTCTGCTGCAACCAGAACTTGATCGTGTCGCAGCTTGCGTTCCTTCTGCCGTCCGTCACTGGTATCTCTAGAGGAGGCTTGCCGATGAGGAAGCCCAAATGACGTATGCTACTGTATGTTACTGCCGATTGGCACTCGCCGGCATCGGATCCGCATGACTGTTGCACGAGGGGAGCTATGCTGGCCGCCTGGGTTGCAGGGGCAGCCCCAGGCCTATTGGTTTCTGCAGGACGTGTGGCCGTCGAGAAGCCGCAGCGAAGCGGCGAACAGCCGCATGAAGGAGTGAGAGATAAGAATGGCGGAAGATTCCTCCCGAACGGGCGTGGTTCGCGATGGGCCGACCGGTCCCTCCTTCGAGGCGAAAATTACGGATATCGCCAGGATCGGCATCGTCGGGCTTTTTGCCTATTGGTCGCTGACGCTGATCGCGCCATTCGCTATCATTCTCATATGGGCGACAATCCTCGCCGTCGCGCTCTATCCTGCTTACGCCCGGCTTGGCCGCCTTCTCGGTTCGCCGCGACTGGCATCATTTCTCATCACTCTGGCCTGTCTGGCCGTCATCGTCGCACCATTGACCGCGATTGCGGTCAGCTTTGCCGAAGGGCTCCAGGCGCTGCTTGCAAAACTTGCCGACGGTTCTTTCACCGTACCGGTACCGCCGGATTACGTTCGCGACTGGCCGATCGTCGGCGAACGGGTTCATGCGGTCTGGAGCATGGCATCGGATAATCTCGAAGCCCTCCTGCGCAAGCTCGAACCTTCGCTGATGCAGGCCGGCAGCAAGGCGCTTGGCAAGATTGCGAGCGTCGGCGCCGAGGTGCTGAGCTTCGTGGTGTCCGTCCTGGTGGCTGGCTTTCTTTTCGGCTCCGGCGAACGGCTGGCGGAGATAGCACAACGCTTCTCCGGCAGGATCGGTGGCGACAGGGGTATCGGCTTCCTGCGTCTGGCGGCTGCGACGATCCGAAACGTCGCGCGGGGCGTCATCGGCGTCGCGTTGCTGCAGGCGTTTCTCTGTGCCTTGGTGCTCGGGCTGTTTCAGGTTCCGGCGCCCGGTGCGATCGCCTTCGTCGTGCTTGTTCTCTGCATCATCCAGATCGGCCCGGCGCTGGTTCTGCTGCCTGTGATCATCTGGGCCTGGGTGACAATGGATTTCGGTCCGGCGCTGCTTATGACAATCCTGCTGGTCCCGCTCTTCGTCATCGACAATGTGATGAAGCCGATCCTGGTGGCCCGCGGGCTTTCGACGCCGACGCTCGTGATTCTGCTGGGGGTACTCGGCGGGACGCTTTCCTACGGATTGATCGGCCTCTTCCTGGGGCCGATCGTCCTCAGTGTCGTCCACGATCTGCTCATGGTCTGGATGCAGGGGGAGACGGTGCGGGAAAAGCCTCAACCCGATGCATCGCAATCGCCGCGGCCGGTCTGATCACAGGTCGGTCAGTGAATGGAACTGTCGCTGCGCGCCTGCTCGAATTCGGATTCGGGAATCGGTACGCCCGCCTTGCGCAAACCGTCAAGAAGCTGTTGCCGGTCCTGCGGACGGCGCAGCCTCAGGGCGGTCTCCTGGGGGACAGCCTCAAGCAGGCCCGGCAGGTTGGTTTCGATCCATTTCCGTTCTTCCTGGGCCTCGGCGCCTTTGCCAAGCTTGCCCAGAGTGGCCAGAAGCATGACGCGGGAGAATGGATGGGTGCGAAGATCCGCCATGCGCGCCCATCGCTCGGCAGCGACATAGTCGCCCCCGAAGTAGGCGCAGACCGAGAGTGCGGCTTCGAAATAGCCGGCGGGACCGGAGTTGCGGGCGACGGTTTCCGACAGAAGCTTGCAGCCGGAATCCCATTGGCCCGACAACGCCAGCCGGAACCCGTATTCGCCAGCGAGTTCAGCGTCGTTGGGATTGATCGCAAGTGCGCGCACGCCAACGGCCAAGGCAGCATCGACGTCACCACGGAAGAACAGCGTAAGCATCCGCGCCTCAAGGGCACGCACGTCCTGGGGATCCAAATCCATGGCGCGGACTGCCGCTTCGGTTGCCCGCTCCAGCGTCGCCGATGAGGAACGATAGAGGCGTCCCTCGAAAGCGTCGATATAGGTCATCGACAGCAGCGCCCAGGCCGTCGCGTAGGTCGGGACCTGCCGGGTCGCCTGTTGCAGGCACCCCTGAACGGCGGCCAGGCTTTGCGCACTGACGTCGCCGCGGTGGTCGTAGTAGCTCAAGGTGCAGGCATAGGCTTGCCAATCATCGGGAACCGACTGCTTGAATGCAGCGGCGCTCGCCTGGAAAATGGCGCCATAGGGTTGTGCCACCGCACCGGCTACAGCCGCTGCGGTCCTTGCCTGCAGGTCTATGGCGTTGCCGGCTTCCATCTGCTCATCGTAGGTATTCGCCCACACGACCGATCCATCGGATCGATGGAGGAGTCTCGCCACAAGCCGAAGTCTTTCGCCGTCGAAGCGGACCCCGCCCACCAGGGCAAAGGCCGGCCCCCCTTGTGGCGAGGCGTCGGCCTCGTCACGGGTCGCGACGGTGATTTCCTTGAACTTGGCCAAGCTGCCGACGACCTCGTCCATGAGCCCGCGGGTCATCATCGCCGATTGAGGGCTGCCTGAGAGATCTTCAAAGGGCGTGACGACGAGCCTCGGGATCTTCGGCGGCATGCTGGTAGCGGTATCGCTGTCCTTCTGAAGGAGGAGTGCACCGGCTGTCAGGCCACCGCCGATGCAGACCATGGCCGCTGCGGCGAGCCAGGCTCTTCGCCTGGCGAGTGGTGCGGTAGGATCTTGTCCAGCGCCTTCGTTGGCGCTCCTGTCGGACGGGGGCGACGCGTCGAGGCGTCGTTCGAAGATCGGTACGTAGGCGCCCTTGGGAATGCTGATGATGATCGGGTCGGATCGCCCGGCGACGAGATAGTAGCGTTCCAGCGCCCGGCGGATGCGGCCTGCTTCGATCCGCACCGCCGGATCCGTCTGTGGGTCGAAAGAGGAATCCCGGCCGAAGACCTCGGTTGCAATCGAATAGGCCTTTATGCGATCTCCCCGGCCCGCGAGCGTTTCCTCGATGACATAGGTCAGGAATTTGCGGTCACGCTCCGGTGCGTCGAACTCGGCGCTGCGGCGAATTCGATCAAGTTGCGCCAGAATTTCCGCATCGGTGGCTGGGGCAGTTGCCGGCTCGACCCGGCCGTCCTGCCGACTTTCCATGGCCATGCGCGCTCCCATGGTCACAATGTGAGATTGTATCCGGCGGTACCGTAAGTTCCTGTATCCTACGTCTCCACGCGGCCAAAGCGCAATATGTATTGGCGCGCTGTATTAAAGTTGTGCCTCGGTTGTATACAGCGCACGGGCGCACAGTGGCGCAACCACCTACCCTAGGATCGCGCGCCGTTTCGTAGCGGGATGCGGGGCTTGTCCGGCGGCGTGCGGAAGGTCTCTGCCGGCGCAGGGCGACCGACGTGAAAACCCTGGACCTGGTCGATCCGGAAGCGCCGCATCAGCGCCAGTTGCTCGTCGGTCTCGACACCTTCGATCAGGATCTTGTGGCCGCGGTTCCTCACCAGGCCGATGATGTCCTGCAACATGGCGCGACCCTTGGGTGTACTGCAATCATGCAGGAACGAACGGTCGACCTTCACGGTATCGAAATCGATCAGGCGCAGCCAGGAAAGGCCGGCAAAGCCCGTGCCGAAGTCATCCAGCCATATGCGGATGCCGAGAGTCTCCAGGTCGCTGATGCAGCGCAGGATGCCGGAGTGCATCTCCATCTCCAGTCCTTCGGTGATTTCGAAGGCAAGGCGGCTGCCGGCCACGCCGGTCTCGCCGAGGATCGCGGCGACCGAGGTTGCAAAGCCCGGGGTCTTCAGCTGAATCGGCGAGACGTTGACGCTGACCAGCGGAATGTGGTTGTCGACGAGGAGCTCGTGGCAGACGGTCTTGATCGCCCAGCGGCCGAGGTCGAGAATGGCGCCGGTGCGCTCGGCAACCGGAATGAAAAGGCTCGGCGGGACCGACGTGCCGTCCAGCATCGTCAGGCGCATCAGCGCCTCGACGGCTTCGACCTCACCGGTCATCACGTTCCTGATCGGCTGGTAGACGAGCGATACCAGATTCTGATCGACCGCGATCTTCAGAAGCGCGGCAATGTTCTCGCTTTCGTCGCTGCTTTGCGGATCATTCGGGTCGAACAACTTGGCGCAGTTTCGGCCGCTCGCCTTGGCGGCATAGAGCGCACGGTCGGCCTCGTGGATGATCTTCTCGAGCTTGGCGCCGGTCTGGTTGCGGGTGAAGGCAGCGCCGACGCTGACGGTCACGATGGAGACCCCGTCGCGCCGCTGCTCATGCACCAGCCGCATGTTCTCGACGGTACGGCAGATGACCTCGGCCAGCTCGGCTGCCTGCTCCAGGGTGTCCAGGCGGGCAAGGACGATGAATTCTTCGCCGCCGTAGCGGCCGATCGAACCGTTATAGTCCTTGATCGCCTCGCCGAGCGCATTGGCCACCAGAACCAGGCAGCGATCGCCCTCCTGATGGCCGTAGCAGTCATTGTATTTCTTGAAGAAATCCACGTCGATCAGCATGGCGGCGAAGCTCTTTCCGAGCTTCTGCCAATCGTTCCAATAATCGCGCAGCTGCTGGTCGATGGCGCGGCGGTTGTCCAGGCCGGTCAGGGGGTCGGTGTTGGATAGCCGCAAGAGCGCCATGCCGCGTTCCGACGCCTCGTTCTGCTGGATCTTCGCCTCGAAGGCGTTCAGGAAAACCTTATAGCGCTCGCGGTTGAGCTTCCAGTTTACATAGGAGGTGAAGATGAAACAGGAGACATAGAAGGTCCCGAAGGCGATCAGATAGGCAGGATCGTGTTCGGAGAAGAACGACAGCGCGACGAAGAACGTCGTGAGCACGATGCCGGAGGCGACGACCGAGAGGCGGAATCGGAAGCTGAAGAAGAGATTGGCGCCCATCATGAAGATCGCGCCGAAGATCATGTAGTAGGACATGCTGGCCGAGTCCGCCGTCGTCATCGCGGGGACGAGCCAGCCGATATAACCGAAAACAAGTGCCGCGGCGCAGGTCCCGTCGAGCCACTTGGTTCGCGCCTTGATGCGATAGAGGATCTCGAAACACAGGAGCGCGCTGATGCCGATGACGAGGCGTGCGAGGATCGTATAGAACGCGACATCGGGGACCAGCAGGATGTCGATCGCGAAAAACAACAGGTAGACGGCAACCGCGACCCACAGGCCCTGCCTAGTTGCCGCACGCCGGCCAGCCTCGCCCTCCATTCGATAGAGTGTCTGAAGCTCAGCCAATTGCGGCCTGTGCGGCTGCTTGTGCAGGTCGATGTCAACTACGTCGGCCAACGTGTGCTTCATGCACTGATCCATCGCGTTGCGTCACGGTCAACGGAAACGGTCGTCGCTTTTCCATCAATGGACGTTGTTTCGGACACTCCATGCTTGCCATCCGCTTCAAGCCTGCAACAGAAGCGGGTGGTGCGGGGTGGGATGATAGGAGGTGTCCATTAAGTTTTGTTAAATTAAAGGGCCGGAACACCCAGGATTAGGTGTAACCCAAAGGGAGGAAGCACGAGAATTTACCTTATTATATACAAAAACTTGCAAACCGAGCCGTAATGCGCGCATCTTCGCGACCATTGTTAACAAAGCATTAACGGATGGTCTCGCGTGCGCCAATTTCAAACGGTTTTCGACGGTCAAAGCCTGATTACTCCCAAGGCGATGGCCGATGAGTTCATTTCGCCCAGGAGCGATCGACACGACGAACAGCTCACGGTCGGCAAGGCCGAGCTCGCAGTGATTCTCAGGATTGCGCAGGAGCAGTTCCTGCAGGGAACGGACCCGGCGAAGATTATCGACCGGCTTGCCGCAGCTCTTCATGAAACCCGGGCCAAGTTCCACCCGAACGTTTGGCAGGAACTGATTCCGATTGCCCAGGCGCACCCGGTGTCGGAGTACTTCCTTCAGGATCCGTTCACCCGGTGGTCCTTCGAAAAGCCCCGGGGTTACTCGGGCGACGCACAATTGCTCGACTTCATCTACGGCCACGCGAGCGTCGCCAACGAGATCGAGCGTGCATCACCCATCGGACGAGCGCTCTATGATTACACCAAGGACGCGTCTTCCTCGGTCGCGGTGCGTGAGCGTCGCGACCTTCTGACCCGTCACGTCGACGAGATCGCAGCCAGCCGCGGTACCCAGGCGGAAATTCTGACGATAGCCGCCGGACATCTGCGCGAAGCCAACCGCTCGGTGGCGCTCGAAGAGCGCCGCATCAAGCGTTGGGTGGCGCTCGACCAGGATCCGCTCAGCGTCGGTTCGATCAGCCGCGACTTCGGCGGCACCTGCATCGAAGCCGTGGATGGCTCCGTCCGCAGCCTGCTTGGCCGCGACCAGAAGCTCGGCAAGTTCGACTTCATCTATGCCGCCGGCCTCTACGACTATCTTGCCGACAAGGTGGCCATCAAGCTGACCCATCGCTGCCTGCAGATGCTGAAGCCGAACGGTGTTTTCCTGTTTGCCAATTTCGCCCAGGATATCGGCGTCGACGGCTACATGGAGACCTTCATGAACTGGGCGCTGTTGCTGCGTTCGGAGGCGGACATGTGGAACATCATCCGTAAGAGTGCGGGCAAGGCCGCCGTCGACGCGCGCGTCCAGTTCGGCGCCAACCGGAACATCGTCTACGGCATCATCCAGAAGCATTCCTGATTTGCTTCCGTCTTGACGGGCCCTCCGGCGAAGGCCGGAGGGCCTGAAATCAATGACCGCGGCAAGCGAATGCTTGCTTCGCCCATTCCGTTCGCAAGGCATTAGCCTTGCGGGCGGAGAAACCGGGTCAGGAGGAGCCGCAGCATCGCGCCTTCATCCTTCGGCTTGAAGCCGGGGTCGACAGCGACCCGGCTGAAGATGCCGTCGATGATTGCGGCGATCCATCGGGCGGCACCGGCGGCGTCCACAGTCCGATCGATCTGATTTCTGCTGGCCGCGCCGCGAAGCAGCGCTGCAAGGGCTCCCTGAAGCTCGGCGTCATTGGCGGCGGCGAGCGTGCCGATCCGCTCGTCGCGCATCGCTTCAGCGGCGATTTCAAGCGCCAGGCTCGAATAGGTCGGGTCGCCCGCGAGCTCGAGAACAGTATCCATGAAACCGAGCAGCGCGGCGAACAGGTCTTCGGCTTCACCCAATTTACGGAAGATCTCCGCCGTCTCTTGACGCTCCTCCTCCACGATCGCCGCGATAATGGTGTGCTTGGTCGGAAAATAATGGAAAAGATTGCCCGGGCTCATGCCTGCCTCGGCACAGATTTCGGCAGTCGATGTGCCGTGAAAGCCCTTTCGCGCAAAACAGGCGATTGCTGCATCGAGGATCAGTCGGCGTTTGGCGGCGTGTTTCTCGGGGTCGACCTTGCGCATCGCCAATTCTCCTTGCTGGCCGGTCTCATTATTAGACCGAACACTCTAATTTCGTGGGGTAGCGCGCCGCTGTCAAGGTCGTCCGCTGACAGGAACTCCTCCATCTTCCCGCAATGCTGGTGTGTGATCTGCCTTACAATTGTCGCTTTTGATGGATCAGATAATTAGATCGATTGATCTAATTATTATACGGCGCACTTTGCCCGACCTCGAGGCCGAGAGCTCGGACCGCCCATTTCCGATCCGACCGGCCTTGCCAATGGAAAGCCAATGAAATGAGACGTACAGTTGAGTTGAACGTCATCCTTGCTGCGCTCGTCGCACTCGCCATGACACATGGTGTGGCGCACGCCTCCGGGGAGGCTGCAGCCTCCGTTCCCGTCGACGGCGCCGCAATCGCCCGCACCGTGTCGACATTCGTCGCCGACAGCCGTCCCCAAGAGTGGACACGATCCTTTGCCGGTATCTTCGTCGCTCGCGAGGAGATTGCCGTCGGCACGACCCTGACCGATCAGCGTATCGCCAAAGTCGAGGTAGAGATCGGCGACCGGGTTACGGCCGGGCAGGTGATTGCCCGATTGGAGACCGACATGCTGGAAAACCTTCTGCGCGAGGCGGAGGGCCGGGTGGCGCGTGCCGGCGCTACGATGGCGCGGGAGGCGGAAACGGTCACGCAGGAGCAGAGGAAGCTCGCCCGTGCCCGGCAATTGCGCCACCTTCAAGCCGAAACCATTCTCGAGGAACGGGTCTCGGCGCTCGCGATCGCCGAGCAGGCGGTGAAGGTGGCGCGGGCCGACTACGAGCAGGCGGAAGCGCTCGCGGCCGAGGCCCGCCGCAAGCTCGAACGCGCCGTCATCCTGGCTCCCGCCGCGGGAATCGTCTCCGAGCGGCTTGCCCGCGCCGGTGCGCTTGCGGGCTCGGATCCGCTCGTCAAGCTGATCCGCGACGGCGAGATCGAGTTCGCCGCAGAGGTCCCGGAAACCGAACTGCCGCTGCTCGCCGTCGGCCAGATCGTCAGGGTCAGGCTCTCCGGTCGCAGTGACTGGATCGAGGGGACGGTGCGGGTGATCAATCCGAAGATCGATCGCGAAACCCGGCTAGGCACCGCTCAGGTCACGCTGAAAACGGGCACGCCGCCCTTTGCCGGCACCTTCGGCCGGGCGGAGATCGTCGTGGCCGAGCGCAAGGCGATCATGGTCGGCGATTCCGCGCTGCTTTACGGGGCCCCCGACGGTACGGTTTCGGTCTTTGTCGTCGATGCCGGCAAAGTGACCCGCAAGACGGTTCAGCCGGGAATGCGCCAGGGTGGCAAGGTCGAAATCGTCTCCGGGCTCGCACCCGGCGACCGGGTCGTTCTCAAGGCCGGGGTGTCGCTGCGCGAGGGAGAGGCGGTCCTGGCGAGAGATGTCCAGCCGGCACAGGCGGGCGAGCTGCAATGACCAGCAACATCTCTGCCTGGGCGATCCGAAAGCCCGTTCCGACGATCGTTCTGTTCGTCGTCTTCACATTGATGGGCATCGCCTCGTTCCTGCGGCTGCCGGTCAATGCCAATCCGAGCGTATCATTCCCGGTCGTGACGGTTGTGATCACGCAGCCGAGCGCCCAGCCGGCCGAAATGGAAACGCAGGTGACGCGCCGCGTCGAAGGCGTGGCCGCAGGCCTTGTCGGGGTCAGCCACATGCGCTCGACCATCACCAATGGCGTGTCGACGACCACGGTCGAGTTCAAAATCGGCACGGATCCCGACCGCGCCGCCAACGACGTGCGCGAGGCCGTGGCGCAGATCCGCTCCGACCTGCCGCAGTCGATCCAGGAACCGATCGTCTCGCGCGTCGATGTCGACGGCAGCGCCATCGTCTATTACGCGGTGCGCGCCCCCGACATGTCGCCGGTCGAACTCTCCTGGTTCGTGGACGATACGATCAACAGCGAACTGCTGACGCTGCCCGGCGTGCAGAAGGTACAGCGTCTCGGCGGCGTCAATCGCGAGGTCCGCGTGTCGCTCAATCCCGAGCGTCTGCTGGCGGCCGGGGTGACGGCCGACCAGGTGAATACGGCGCTGCGTGAGATCAACACCAACATCCCGAGCGGACGCGGTGAGATCGGTGGCCGCGAGCAGTCGATCCGCACGGTTGGCAGCGCCGCCTCGGTCGAGGAATTGTCGCGCCTGTCGATCCCGTTATCGGGGGGCCGCTGGGTGCAGCTTTCCGATATCGCAACGATCGAGGATACGTCCTCCGAACCGCGCAACTTCGCGCGAGTCGACGGCGAACCGGTCGTCAGCTTCTCGGTCTCGCGCAGCAAGGGGGCGAGCGATACCGTCGTTGCCGACGCCGTTGCCGCGCGACTGAAGGAAATCCGCCAGCGCATGCCGGGCGTCGAATTCACGGAGCTGATCTCGCTTGTCGAATATACGCAGGAAAGCTACGACGCGGCCGTCACGGCCCTGATCGAAGGCGCGATCCTGACCGTCGTCGTCGTTTTCGCCTTCCTGCGCAACTGGCGGGCGACGCTGATCTCCGCGCTTGCCATGCCGCTCTCCATCCTGCCGACCTTCGCGGTGATGGACCTGCTCGGCTTCACCCTCAACGGCATCAGCCTGCTGGCGCTGACGCTCGTCATCGGCATTCTCGTCGACGACGCCATCGTCGAGATCGAGAACATCGAACGCCACGTCGATATGGGCAAGCGCCCATTCATCGCAGCGATCGACGCAGCCGACGCGATCGGTCTTGCCATCGTCGCCACGACCCTGACGATCGTCGCGGTCTTTGCACCGGTCAGCTTCATCGGCGGCGCAGTCGGGCAGTATTTCAAGCAGTTCGGCCTGACCGTTGCGATCGCCGTGCTGTTTTCGCTGGCGGTGGCTCGCCTGCTGACACCGCTGATGGCGGCCTACCTGCTGCGGCCAAGGGGCGGCCATGGCCATTCCGGCAAGCCATCGCGCATTGCCGACGGCTATCGCCGCTTGCTCGGCTGGACGCTCGATCATCGCAAGACGGCTTTGTCGCTGGTCGCCCTGATCTTCATCGGCTCGATCGGGCTGCTGACGATGCTGCCGACCGGCTTCCTGCCGACGAGCGACAGCAACGTGTCGCAGCTCAAGATCACCCTGCCGCCGGGCACGCGGCTTGAGGAAACGGCCCGCATCTCCGACCACCTGGTCGCACAGATCAAGGCAAAGCCTGAGGTCGACAGCGTTCTGGCGACGGCGGAAAACCTCAACGAGGTGTCTCTGCGCATCAAGCTCAAGCCGCGCGAGGAACGCGGGCTCGATCGCAAGTCCTTCGAGTTGTCGCTGCGCCCGCTGTTGGCGGCAACGCCTGATATCCAGGCAACGTTCTCGTCCGTCGAGGGGGTCAAGGATCTGTCGATCTATCTGACGAGCGACGATCCGGAGGCGCTGATGGCTTCGGTGCGCCGTCTCGAAAAGGAGATGCGTGCACTTCCCGGACTGGTCAACGTTCAGTCCACTGAGCCACTGCTTTCGCCGGAGCTGCTGGTCAAACCGCGCTTCGACGAGGCGGCAAGGCTCGGCGTTTCGGTGACCTCGATCGGTACCGTCGCCCGCATCGCCACGATGGGTGATAGCGAAAGCAATTCGGCACGCTTCAACCTCGGCAATCGCCAGGTGCCCATCCGCGTCATGCTCGACCAGTCGGCCAGGGGTGACGTCGATACGCTCCGCAATCTGAGGGTCGGCACGAATGCCGGCACCGTGGTGCCGCTGACATCGGTCGCCGATATCTCTTTCGGCGCGGAGGAAAGCAGCGTCGAACGCCTGGATCGCAAGCGCCTGATCGCCGTCGAGGCCAACCTCAACGGCATCACGCTCGGGACCGCGTTCCAGGCGATCTCGGCGCTGCCGGCCATGACCGAACTGCCCTTGGGCGTGTCGCAGGCCAACTACGGCGAAGCGGAGTACATGTCGGAGATGTTCCGCAACTTCGCGCTGGCGTTGCTTGCCGGCATCCTGATGGTCGCGGCGGTTCTGGTGCTGTTGTTCAAGGATTTCCTGCAGCCGATCACCATCCTGGTGGCCCTGCCTTTGTCGATTGGCGGGGCGGCGCTCGCCTTGCTGCTCTTCGGCGCTTCGCTCGATCTCTCGTCGACGATCGGCATCCTCATGCTGATGGGTATCGTCTGCAAGAACTCGATCCTGCTCGTCGACCATGCGATCGAGTGCCGCAACGGGGGTGCCGATCGGCGGACGGCCTTGCTGACGGCGGGCGTCACCCGCGCGCGGCCGATCATCATGACGACCATCGCCATGGTGGCGGGCATGGTACCCGCCGCGATCGGCATCGGCGCCGATGCCGCGTTCCGGGCACCGATGGCAATCGCCGTGATCGGGGGCCTGATTACCTCGACGATGCTCAGCCTCGTCTTCGTTCCCGTCATGTTCACCGTGATGGACGACATCAATGCGAAGCTCGGTCGCCGGCTGAAGCGGTTCTCGTCGGTGACGGACGAGGACAGGGCAACGGATGCGGCCCGGATCGGCCACGGCGCACGGGGCGCCGCTGGGTAGCGCAGAGCGCGCAAGCGCGGCCCTATCGATCAAGGCGCGTTGCACGGGATTTCCGTGCGGCGCGCTTAGAGCAGCCGCCTATTCGAAGTAGTTGACCAGCCGCTTTTCGCCGACGGCGTGAACGTGGCAATCGACGTCGAAGATCGCTCTCAGGCGGGCTGGCACGATCATCTCCTCCGGCGGTCCCTCGAAGGCGAGGCGACCGCCCTGCATCGCGACGATGCGGTCGGAATAGGCGGAGGCGAAGTTGATGTCGTGCAGGACGACGACCACGGTCTTGGCGAAATCGTCGGCCAGTCGCCGCAAAAGCTTCATCGTCTCGACCGCATGCTTGATGTCGAGATTGTTGAGCGGCTCGTCGAACAGCATGTAATCGGTGTCCTGGCAGAGCACCATGGCGATGAAGGCGCGTTGGCGCTGGCCGCCCGAGAGCTCGTCGAGGAAACGGTTCCGATAGGGCTCGAGCCCGAGATAGGCAATCGAGCGGTCGATATGCTCGGCGTCGGCCGCCGTCAGCCGTCCCTTGGAATAGGGGTAGCGGCCGAAAGCAACGAGGTCCAGTACGCTGAGGCGGGCGGTGACGTGGTTGTCCTGGCGCATGATCGAGAGCCGCCGGGCCAGCACGTCGCCAGCCGTGCGGCTGACGTCGAGACCGTCGACCAGCACCTTGCCCGTATCCATCGGCATCAGCCGGCTGACGATCGACAGCAGCGTCGACTTGCCGGCGCCGTTCGGTCCGATGATCGAGGTCAGGCCGCCGGCGGGCAGCGTCAGCGACACCCGGTCGACGACCGTGTTGCCGCCGTAGGATTTCGTCACCCCCTGGATTTCGATCATCGGGCGGAACCTCGGACAAGCAGGAAGATGAAGACAAGGCCACCGAAGAATTCGATGACGATGCTGAGTGCCGTGTTGAAGGCAAACAGCCGCTCGAGGATGACCTGACCACCGACGAGCGTGGCGATCGCGATGGAGACGGCGACCGGCAGCACGAAACGGTGGCTGGCGGTGGGTGTCAGTTGCCAGGCAAGACCGGCGACCAGCAGGCCGAAGAAGGTGACCGGTCCGACGAGCGCGGTAGAAACCGACACCAGTACCGCGATCAACACCAGGAGGAGGGTGACGACGCGCTGGTGATCGACGCCGAGGCCGATCGCTGTCTCTCGGCCGAGCGAGAGCACGTCGAAGGCCGGCGAAAGCCGCCACAAAACGAAGGTCGCGGCAAATGTGGCAACAGCGGCAATGCCAAGCAGATTGGCATCGATGCTGTTGAAGCTCGCAAACAGCCGGTCCTGGAGCACGACGAACGCATTGGGATCGAGGATGCGCTGCAGGAAAGACGAAAGGCTGCGGAACAGGCCGCCCAGGATGACGCCGACGAGCATCAGAAGATGCAGGCTGCGGCTGGCGCCGGAAAACAGGGCGCGAAACAGCAGGAGCGAGAGGCCAACCATGACGGCCATTTCGACGAGGAACTGCAGCCGCGGATCGATGCTGCTGGCGCCCGCAGCACCCAGGAAGAACACCATGATCGTCTGCAGCAGAGTATACATGGCATCGAAGCCGATGATCGATGGCGTCAGGATTCGGTTGCCGGAAATCGTCTGGAACAGCACGGTGGAGACGGCGATCGCATAGGCGACGAGCACCATGCCGAGCAGTTTCGTGCCGCGGAAGGAGAGGAGAAAGGACCAGCTTCCCTTGGCACCGATGGTCATGAAGGCGACCATCGACACGAATGCAAGCGCGGCGGACGCAAGCAGGATGGTGGAGAGTGCGGTCCTTTTGACATCAGCCTGCATGGGATCGCCTCGAAAGCAGGAGATGCAGGAAGACCAGGCTGCCGATGACGCCCATGACGGTTCCCACGGGAATTTCGTAGGGAGCGATCAGCCGCCGTCCGACGATGTCGCAGGCGAGCACCAGGCCGGCGCCGGAGACGGCGACCACGGGCAGCGTGCGCCTGAGATTGTCGCCCATGATCAGGCTGACCATGTTCGGGACCACGAGGCCGAGGAACGGGATCATGCCGACGGTGGCGACCACCGTCGCCGTGACCATCGAGACGATGGCAAGCCCGAGTGTCACGACCTTATCGTAGTTGAGCCCGACATTGCGTGCGATCGCCTCACCCATGCCGATCACGGTGAAGCGGGCGGCGGTCGCATAGGCGAGGAGAGTGAGCGCGAAGCCGATCCACAACAGCTCGTAGCGGCCGCGCAGCACCACCGAGAAGTCTCCGGACATCCAGGCGCCCAACGATTGCATCAGGTCGTAGCGATAGGCGATGAAGGTGGTGATGGCGTTGACGACGCCGCCGAGCATGAGGCCGATGAGCGGCACCATCAGCGCCGAGCGCAGGGGAATGCGCCGCAGGATCTGCAGGAACAGGGCCGTGCCGGCAAGCGCCGTCAACGCCGCGAAAACCATCTTGCCGGCCACCGGCAGATCGGGAGCGATGAGCATGGCGAGCAGCATTCCGAGTGCGGCGGATTCGGCGGTCCCCGCCGTCGACGGTTCGACGAAGCGGTTGCGCGCCAGCATCTGCATGATGGTGCCGGATACCGCGAGACCGGCGCCTGCGAGCATCAGCGCAAGCGTGCGCGGCAGGCGGCTCTCGACGACCAGGAACCAGCCGCGGCCGTCGTCAGTTGTGGCGAGGCTGCCGACGCCCGTGAAAACGCTGACGGTGGCAAGCAGGAGGATGACGGGGATGGCGATCAGGGCCGGCTTCATCGTTCGGGCTCGTCCCGCCTGTTGTTCGTCTCGACCACCGTCTGCATGTCCCTTGCCGTTGTGAACGACGCTCCTTCCGGAGCGCTCAAGTTTGCCGTCGGGTCGGGGCACTCCCCGGACGGTTCGCCTTAGTCTTATATATGAACTAATCAGTCAAGTTTACTGCGACATCTTCGGCAATCGGAAGCTGTGCATTGCCCTCATCGAAAAATCGCGCTACGACGACCGGAAAAGATGAGGAAAATAGTCATGAATATATCGTCGTTTTCTAATGGTCTGCGCAGCCTCGCCGTCGCGGCGACAATGGCAGTCGTCGGCGCGCCGACCGTCATGGCCGAGACGCTGAAGATCGAGCACAGCAGCGGCGTCACCGAGGTGGAGAAAAACCCGAAGACGGTGCTGGTTTATGACTTCGGCATGCTGGAGACGCTGAACATGCTCGGCATTCCCGTTGCCGGCGTTCCCGGCTCGGCAATTCCGCCTGCGCTCGCAAAATACAAGGCGGATAGCTATCCGAAGATCGGCACGCTGTTCGAGCCCGATTACGAAGCCATCAATGCGGCGGAGGCGGACCTGGTGATCGTTGGCGGCCGGTCGCAGGCGAAATATGCCGACGTCGCCAAGATCGCGCCGACGATCGACCTCACCTCCGACGACAAGGACCTCATCGGCAGCGTCAAGAAGAACGCCGGGATCCTCGGCCAGATCTTCGGCAGGCAAGCGGAAATCAAGGCAAATGTCGACAAGCTCGACGCCTCGATCGAAAAGCTCCGCGGCATCGCGGCGGAGAAGGGCACCGGCCTCATCCTGCTCACCACAGGCGGCAAGATCAGCGCCTACGGCAAGGGATCGCGTTTCGGTGTGTTGCACGACGTCTTCGGCATCAAGCCGGCCGATCCGGATCTGCAGGTGGCCACCCACGGCCAGGCGGTTTCCTATGAGTATATTCTCGAGACCAATCCGGATTGGATCTTCGTCGTCGATCGCGATGCGGCCATCGGCCAGCAGGCGCAGCCGGCGGCGGCGTTGCTCGACAATGAACTGGTGCGCCAGACGAAGGCCTGGAAGGATGGCCATGTCGTCTATCTCGACTCCGCCAAGCTCTATCTGACCGCCTCCGGCCTGAAGTCGCAGCAGGATATCGTCGACCAGCTGACACAAGCGCTCGAGAAGAAGTAGGTTCACCGAGACCCATTATCCGCCTTGCCTTTCGTGAAGGCGCTCGACCGGAGCGAGTGCAAAGACCGAGGCTGGCTCGAGGAGCAGGGATCCGGCCCCCTGGTCGAGGGCGCCGAGGCGGTGTTTCGATTAAATGGGAGCCAACACCAAATACCCTTAAATCTTACGGTATTTTTGCCGGGGTTGGCTCCGTTTTGAGGAAGAAACAGTATTCTAATCCGACTTGTATTGCTTTATCGAAATAAATTTCGACTTTATACTTTTTTAAAATGACGGAGCGGATCGAGATCCGCAATCGATTAATGTATACTCTAAGCTTACTCGGGACTACGCTTACGCCACGCGCTGGGTTGAATGGAAATGAGCGGAATAGCGTTCCGCCGAAACCCAAGCTGGATACTCAAAAACGAAATGCCAATCTGACTCCAAATGCGGGCGCGCGGAAGATACCCATTCTAGTTAGTGGGTTGTAATTATTGGCTCTTTTCGGCGTAATCCGCAGCCTCCAAGCCGTTGTTATAGCGTTTGAATTTGCGCAGGCCAACGTGGCCGTCGACGCCGACCATGCGATAGTTCTCACGCATCTTCGCGCGATCGCTCGATCCGCTTCGCCTGCGCCGCCAACTCACTAGCTCGAAGGAAGTATTTTTAGGTATATCGTCCGAAGTGGATGGATCGGCAGCGCCGAGAATACCTGGGGCAGCTAATCCATCTTTTCGTCTCGGAACGGGCTGCCTTTCGCGGAAATGGGTGGGGCGCCGTGTCCGATGGAAGAGCGGTCGTTGCCATCGGGATGGCATTTTTCGCGCGCCAATGCGTGAGCCAGTCGCCGTGTAACCCAAAGATGGTTCGATTTATAACGATTTAAGGACACTCAGGGGGCGCCAATAATCCTTTTGGGTTGTTTCGTAATGAAGATCTTTACGTTACATTAGCTATCGCGAATTTTCTCCGGGGCGGGAAGTCGCCGTGATGCATAGTGGTTCCGAATAAATTTTCTGAAAGTGTGGTGCACTGCGGGAAAAACGCGGCACCCATAAAAACAAATGGAAAAATCCTAGGAGGGCGTAATGTATCCGGGAAGCTCCAGCGTTGATGATTTTGAAGAAAACAACAAGGCATTGTCGCAGAAGAAAAAGATTGTCATGCTCGCCAAGATTGATCTGTTTGCCGAGTGCCTGATGCAGGCGGTCGGTTCGCGGTTTCAGGGGCACGACATCGTCTGCTTTTCCGATCCGGACAATCTGTTGGACGGCAGTCTCGTCGACGTGACGCTGATCATGCTCTACCGTATGCCGGCCAAGTCCTTTCCAGCAATCTTACGGACCATTCACGAGTTTCACCCCAAGACCTCGATCGGTCTGGTGGTGGAGAATGCCGACGAACTCGATCCGTCGATCGCCGGCTTCGTTGAGGAACGGTTGATCCACGGCGTTCTGCCGCTGAACCTGAACCTGGACGTCTGCCTTGCAGCCATCGATTTGCTGATGAAGGGGGGCGAGCACTTCCCCGCCGCCTTGTTGCGACGGCTTTCGCCCGAGCCCTTCGCTGCGAGCAGCCTCTATGGCCGGCGGTCAGAGCTGTCCGGGGCGAGTGCAGGCGCAGGTCGGCGCAAGCGCGATGCCGGACCCGACGGATTGACGACCCGCGAAGTTCAGATTCTCGATCTGATCTGCAAGGGAACGCAAAACAAGATCATCGCCGATCGTCTTGGGTTGTCCGAGAATACCGTCAAGGTTCATGTCCGCAACATCTACAAGAAGATGAACGTTCGCAACCGCACGGAAGCGGCGTCGCGTTACTTCACCAACGATGCAGCGGCCGAGCGCGGTGGCGACACGCTTTCGTCGCGCTGGAAGAACTAAACTCGGAAGCATCGGCCAAGCATTTCATTGCTGTGCCTCGACACGATCGAGAGCGCAGTTAATTGCGTTTTGACTGCCCGTGAGGGTCTTCATGCCAGCTTCCCGTGACCTCGCTTGTGGCGAAGGATGGTCCCACGGCGGAACACGCGACCCGATATCGTTTGACGGCTACTCCCCCGGAAAAAGCAGGATTTCTAGAGTGACCGGTAGTCCGTAGTGATTACATTATGGTTAACAAAGGATTAAGCGACTATTTCTTTCTGGATTATAGCGTAATTACGCATAAGTATTTTAGGATTACTCTATTATTATTTCAGATTATATTATATCAATCGATATTGTTTTAGTTGACTGGTCAGTAGTTATTTGATAACTAGCTAATATTGAAATTGAAGATAAGTAGGTATTGAGATGAGTTGTAGAATTCGTGTTCTGTCGGGTCGTGCGTGAAATTTTAATAAAGAAACAAATTCCTTATTATATTTCCTATAGGCAGCCCGATCTCCAATCGCCATGAGAATGGTGTTTACAATAATTGGAGGTGCGCATGCGAAAGGTCGTTCCGTGGCCGTTGTCAGTCGTCGGGCAACGGGAGTTTCTAAAGAAAATCGCAGGAATACCAAGGAGAATTCTAGTAACAGGCGGAAGTGGTTTTCTTGGTTCTCATATTTGCGAAAGACTTCTTTCTCTAGGTCATACGGTTATTTGTCTCGACAATTTTTCAACGGGACGGCGCGAAAATCTCTCTCACTTGGTGCAGAACCCGCATTTCCACATCATCGATCATGACGTTCGCAATCCCTATCTGATCGATGCTGACGTCATCTTCAATTTTGCTTCTCCGGCATCACCGCCCGACTATCAGGCCGATCCGGTCGGCACTCTCATGACCAACGTCCTCGGCGCGCTGCATGCACTCGAAAACGCGCGCGCCACCGGCGCCACGGTCATCCAGTCCTCGACCTCGGAAGTCTATGGTGATCCGCTCCTCAGTCCGCAGCGCGAGGTCTATTTCGGCAACGTCAATCCGATCGGCCCACGTGCCTGCTACGATGAAGGTAAACGGTCGGCCGAAACCCTGTTCTTCGACTACCACCGATGCCATCGGGTCAAGATCAAGGTCGCGCGCATCTTCAATACCTACGGCCCGCGCATGCGTGCGGACGATGGCCGGGTGATCTCCAATTTCGTCGTCCAGGCCCTGCTCGGCAAGGACCTGACGATCTATGGCGACGGGCAGCAGACCCGGTCCTTCTGCTATGTCGACGACCTGATCGACGGTTTTCTCCGGCTTTCAGTCTCGGCTGGTGATTGCATCGGCCCGATCAACCTCGGCAATTCCGGCGAATTCACGGTCCTCGAGCTTGCGGAAATGGTGCGGTCGCTCACCGGCTCACGCTCGCGCATCGTTCACCAGGCAGCGGTCGTCGACGATCCTCGTCAGCGCCGTCCGGATATATCGCACGCGCTGACGGAGCTCGCCTGGGAGCCGAAGGTCATGCTGCGCGACGGGCTCGAGCGCACCATCGCTTACTTCGAGGGCCGCCTCAGCGCAGGCGATCGCGCAACGGCGGGACAGGCGGTATGAGATGTCCCGCGTCGTACTCGTCACCGGCGGTGCCGGTTTCATAGGAAGCCACACCTGCAAGCGCCTTGCCGAACAGGATTTCGTTCCCGTCGTCTATGACAATCTTTCGACGGGGCACAGGACCAACGTAGGCTGGGGTCCCCTCGTTGAAGGCGAGCTCGAGGACACGGAACGGCTGGCGACGGTGATCCGGACGTTTCTGCCCGAATGCGTGATCCATTTTGCGGCTTCCGCCTATGTCGGGGAATCCGTCGAAGACCCGGGAAAATACTACCGCAACAATGTCGCAGGCAGCATCGCGCTGCTAGAAGCCTGCCGTGCAACCGGGCTTGCACGCATCGTATTTTCCAGCTCCTGCGCCACCTACGGCGTGCCGCCGCGGCTTCCGATCACCGAGGACACGGAGCAACTTCCGATAAACCCCTATGGGCGCACGAAACTGATGATCGAGCTGATGCTCGGCGACTACGCACGCGCCTATGATTTTCGTTCCGTCGCCTTGCGTTACTTCAACGCCGCGGGCGCCGATCCGGAAGGGCAGCTCACGGAACGGCACGATCCGGAAACGCATCTCATACCGCGCGCCCTGATGGCGGCGGCCGGCGGGATCGAAAGGCTCGACGTCTTCGGCGACGATTATCCCACGCCGGACGGAACCTGCATTCGCGACTACATTCACGTGACCGACCTCGCCGACGCGCATGTCGCGGCCGTCAACTATCTGCGTGACGGCGGCGAGGTGCTGCGCGCCAATCTCGGCTGCGGACACGGAACCTCGATCCGGCAGGTTCTCGAAGCCATCGATCGCGTCACAGGGCGACAGGTTCCCGTGCAGATGTTGCCGCGTCGCCCCGGCGATCCGCCCGTGCTCTATGCCGACACGAGCCGGGCGCGGCAGCGGCTGGGCTTCCGCCCGGCGCTCTCGGACATCGACACCATCATCCGCACGGCGGCGCCAGGTTTCGGGCTGGAGGTGCGGTGATGAGCTGGGCGGCCGCACTCGGTGGTTTTCGCCACTCTGCCGATCTCGCGCATGCGGGGCATGTCAATCCGCATCTGACGGCACTGTTTTCCGGGCGTCTGCAGATGCTGAACATATTGGGCGTTACCGCGTGGTTCGCGGCCTTCGTGTATTTCTGGCGGTGGTGGCTTGATCCGGCCCATGTCATGGACTGGCCGTCCTACATCCTCATCACCGTCGTCGTCGGGTGGATCACTCTGCTGCCGGTCTACTTCATCATGATCTTTTCCGGCGCGAAGGTGGCCACCGTGAGCAACGGTCCGGTACCCCGGGGACGTATCGCGATGGTCGTCACCAAGGCGCCGTCGGAGCCGTTCGCCGTCGTGCGCAAGACGCTGCAGGCGATGCTGGACCAGACCGGCTGCGATTTCGATGTCTGGCTGGCGGATGAGGACCCGTCGCCGGAAACGCTTTGCTGGTGCGCGGCCCACGGGGTTTTCATCTCAACGCGAAAGGGTGTCGCCGAATATCATCGCGCCGCCTGGCCACGCCGCACGCGCTGCAAGGAAGGAAACCTTGCCTATTTCTACGATCACTACGGCTATGAGCGCTACGATTTCGTGGCGCAGTTCGACGCCGATCACGTGCCCGAAAGCACCTATCTCGTCGAGGTAATGCGTCCCTTCAACGACCCGTCGGTCGGCTATGTCTCGGCGCCGAGCATATGCGATGCGAATGCCACCACAAGCTGGGCGGCACGCGGGCGGCTTTATGCGGAGGCAAGCCTGCATGGCTCCCTGCAGGTCGGCTACAACAACGGCTGGGCGCCGTTATGCATCGGTTCGCATTACGCCGTGCGGACAAAGGCGCTGAAGCAGATCGGCGGGCTGGGTCCGGAACTCGCCGAAGATCATTCGACGACGCTGATGATGAACGCCCATGGCTGGCGCGGCGTGCATGCCCTGAACGCCATTGCCCATGGCGACGGGCCGGCGAACTTTGCTGATCTCGTGGTTCAGGAATTCCAATGGTCGCGCAGCCTCATGGCGATCCTGTTGAAGTATTCGCCTGTATATGTGCCGAAGCTGTCGCCGCGGCTGCAGTTCCAGTTCCTCTTTTCGCAGTTCTGGTACCCGCTGTTCTCGTGCTTCATGGCGCTGATGTTCGTGATGCCGATCGCGGCGCTTTTCATGGGGCGGATCTTCGTCGCGGTCGACTTTCCCGATTTTCTGCTGCATTTCGTGCCTTTGTCGCTGGTGCTGGTCGTGCTCGCCTATTTCTGGCGTTCGACCGGCACCTTCCGCCCGCATGACGCGCGGGTGCTGAGTTGGGAGACGATCCTGTTCCTGTTCGCGCGGTGGCCCTGGTCGCTGCTCGGCTGCCTGGCGGCGGTGCGCGATCATCTGAGCGGCTCGTTCGTCGATTTTCGCATCACGCCAAAAGGCGGCGGCGCAGCAGGTCCCCTGCCGCTTCGGGTGCTGATGCCCTATCTCCTGCTTTCCCTGATGTCGGCGCTCGCCGTCTGGTTGATCGCCGATGCGGGAACGGCGCGCGGCTTCTACGTCTTCGCCGGGATCAACGCTCTTCTCTATGCCGGGCTCGTGGTGGTGATCCATGTTCGGCACGCGCGCGAGAACGGGCTGCCTCTCGTGCCGCGTTCGACGATGACCGCGATGATGGCCAGCTCTCAGGTGCTGGTCTCGGTCCTGTCTGCCCAATCGGCCGTGCGTCACGGTGCCGAGGCCACGGAGGCCCTGTCGCACGGCCTGGGCTTCGTGACGTTCACCGAGGCGAAATTCGCGGTTGCCGGCGCCGGACTCGGCACGAAGCTCCGGATCGTTCGCTTCCATCTGCAATGGAAAGGCTTTTCGCAGCCGGCTGAGAGCCGAGCACGGTTCGAACCTGCCCGGTCACGGCCCACCGCTAAGGGCGTCGAAAGACGGAGTGTCAGCGAAGCGGAATACCGGGAAACGACGACGACAAGGAAGGTCGGCCGATACTTCGTGCCGTCATGACAGCGGCGAGAAATCGAGTGTGTAAATCTCCAACACGAGGAGAATGGCGATGAAAGGGTCGACAAAAGTCATGATTCTGCCGCTGTTGCTGCCGTTTGCAGCTGCCGCGGTCTACTTGGGCGCCGAGCCGGTCAAGGCGAAGATGGAGATCAAGCCGACGCCGCTCAGCGCTTATGAAGTCTATTTGCTCTACCGCAACAAGACCTGGCAATGGTCGACCGGCGGCGCACGCTTTACCGCGCATGACCGAAAGCTGGTGGCCTTTGTCGACAAGGGCAACGGTGACCGATCCTTCGCCGAAGGCAACTGGTATGTCAGCGACCTCGGCATGATGTGCATGCAGGCCGTATGGACGACTGCGGTCGATGCGGGCGATGCTCGGACCTGTTTCGGCCACGCCAAGATCGGCGACACGATCTATCAGCGGAAAGTGCCAAACGGCGAGTGGTATGTCTTCAAGCACGCAAAGCCCAAGCCCGATGACGCTTACTACAGCCTCGTCGCGCAGGACGACATCACGGCAAAGGCATTGCATCTCAAGGAACAGTTCCTGGCCAAGAAATAGAGGCAGCAGGAGGATGAAATGAAACGCAAATTGGCATTCGCGCTCAGCACTGCCCTGGCCCTGCAGCTGGACTTCGGCAGCCTGGTGTCCGCGCTGGCGCAGGAGCAAGCCAATCCTGCGGGCAATGCCGGACAGACCGAGACGATGATCGACAAACGTCCCATCATGCACCCCGGCGGAACGAAATTCGGCGCCTATGATCCGCATGGCGACTTCGGCGCCCAGAGCGACGTGACGACCGAGGCCCTGTTCCTGCCGTGGGAAGACGTCGATCTCGCATCCTTGCGCACCGCTGACGAGTATGCGCTTCAGCGCAAGCGCAATCTGCTGATCACCATCGAGCCCTGGTCCTGGTCGCTCGACTGGAAACTGACGCCGACGCAGCTCCGCGACCGGATGCTCAGGGGCGAATATGACCCCAACATGGAAGCGATCGCCGACGTGATTGCCGAGCTGAAAAGCCCGGTCATCGTGCGCTGGGGGCAGGAAATGGAAGACACCTCCGGCCGCTTCTCCTGGGCCGGGTGGCAACCTCAGGATTGGATCAAGGCCTACAGGCACGCCATGGACATCGTGCGCAAGAAGGCGCCGAAAGCGCAGATCATGTGGTCGCCGAAAGGGCTGCCGAACCTCGAAGCCTACTATCCGGGTGACGATTATGTCGATCTCGTCGGGCTGTCCGTCTTCGGGCTCGAGCCCTTCGACAAGATCGAGTACGGCGGACCGAAGACATTCGCCGAGGCGCTGAAGCCCGGCTACGACCTGGTGGCCAAGTACAACAAGCCGATCTGGGTGGCCGAACTCGGATGGGAAGGCAGCCAGGCCTATATGCAGCCGTGGATGAACGCCGCGACACAGCCGGATCCGCAGTTCCCGAAACTGGCCGAAGTCGTCTACTTCAACGATCGTGACGTGATCGAATGGCCGCATGACCTCGGCCGCCCGAACTGGCGCGTCGTCAATGATGTCACGAACTGAGTTCGACGACTGCGCTACCTGTTCGATTGGGCACGCGGACGCGATCGCGTTGTGAGGCTCCCATAGAAAAGCCCCTCGCTCGAGGCGAGAGGCTTTTGAGCTCCAGGAGGCCGGCTTGCTTCCGGCCAAGATTTTCGGGACCAGGCCTGTTTGCGGTTACTCGGCCGCCTGCGGTCCAAGTTCGCCGCGACGGATCTGGTCGGCTTCGATCGATTCGAACAGGGCGCGGAAGTTGCCCTCGCCAAAGCCTTCGTCGCCCTTGCGCTGAATGAACTCGAAGAAGATCGGGCCGATCACGGTCTTCGAGAAGATCTGCAGCAGGATCTTCGTCATGCCGCCATTCACCACACCTTCACCGTCGATCAGGATGCCGTGTTTCTTCATGCGCTCGATCGGCTCGTCATGGCCGTGCACGCGTTCGCGTGACATTTCGTAATAGGTTTCCGGCGGGCCGGGCATGAACTTCAGGCCATTGTCGGCGAGCTTGTCGGTGGCATCGTAGATCGCTTCGGTGCCGACGGCGATGTGCTGGATGCCTTCGCCCTTGTACTTGCGCAGATATTCCTCGATCTGGCTCGTATCGTCCTTGGATTCATTCAAGGGAATGCGGATCTTGCCGCAGGGCGAGGTGATCGCGCGGCTGACGAGGCCGGTAATGCGGCCGTCAATGTCGAAGAAGTGGATCTGCGTGAAGTTGAAAAGCTCACGGTAGAAGGCCCACCACTTGTCCATGTTGCCGCGATAGACGTTGTGGGTCAGGTGGTCGAGATAATAGAAGCCGACGCCTTCTGGCTTCGGGTTGCGCTCGCCGGTCCATTCGAACTCGGCCTCGTAGGCCGATCCCTTGACGCCGTAGGTCTCGACGAAATAGAGCAGCGAACCGCCGATGCCGACGATGGCCGGAACGTCGAGACACTTGTCGTTGCCTTCGTAGGGGATCGCGCCCTTCGAGACCGCATGGTCGAAGGCGTGCTTGGCATCGACGACGCGCCAGGCCATGGACGGCGCGCAGGGGCCATGCTGATCGACGAAGCGCATGGCGTGGGAACCCGGCTCGGCATTCAGGATGTAGTTGATGTCGCCCTGCCGCCAGACGGTGATGTTCTTGGTTTTGTGCTTGGCGACCGGGCTGTAGCCCATGCGGGTAAAGAGTTCGGCAAGCTTCTCCGGTTCCGGATGGGCGAACTCGACGAATTCGAAGCCATCCGTGCCAGCGGGGTTTTCGGCCGTGATTTTTGCCGGCGGGGCGTCATGCGGGAAGGGGCCCATCGGAAGTCTCCTCTCATTCTTCCAAACTTTGCTGGAGTATGACGCAATTCCCATGCATGATGCTTGTATTCTTGCGCCGTTTGGACAGAATGGCGCACGAAACATGCGAAATACTGTATTAAGGTGCACGAATGGAGCAACTTGACGGCTTCGATCTCAAGATCCTCAGCGAATTGCAGCGCGACGGGCATCTGACCAACAACGAACTGTCCGAACGTATCGCGCTTTCGCCGTCGCAATGTTCTCGGCGGCGCACCCGGCTCGAAGCGGAAGGCTATATCACCGGCTATCAGGCACAGATCGATCGGCAGAAGCTCGGCCTCGATCTGATGGTGGTGATCTCGGTGACGCTCGCCACCCACAATCGCGACAATGCCAAGCGGTTCGGCAAGCTCGTCTCCAGCCTGCCCGAAGTTCTGGAGGCCTATGCGCTGACCGGCGAGATGGATTATCACCTCAGGGTGGTGACGCCGGATCTCGCCGGGCTTTCGCGCTTCGTCAACGACGTGCTGCTGCCCCATGACAGTGTGCAGCATGTGAAGACCTCGATCGTGCTCGAAACGCTGAAAAGCTTCGAAGGCGTGCCGATCCCGGAGCGGATGAAAGGCTGAGCTCTCAGCCGCGGGCGTTGTCGGGTTTTTCGATCCTGACGATGGCGCGTTCCACTGCTTCCAGGCCGGCAGCCAGCGCCTGCATCTCGGTCGGGCCGATCAGCGTATTCAATTCCGCCTGATAGCGGGCAGCAAGCTCGGTCAACTCGCCATAGGCCCGAATGCCTGTCTTCGTCAGTGCCAGATGCTCGACGCGGCGGTCGTCCTCATGTTCGCGCCGCGTCAGCCAGCGGCGTTTTTCGAGGGCCGCGACGGCGCGGCTGACTTTGGTCTTGTGCATGGCCGAGTGGGCGCCGACCTCGGTCGCCGTCATCGGGCGGCCGGTGCTGCCGAGGGCTGCGAGCGTGCGCCATTCCGGGCGGGTGAGCTGGTAGCGTGCCTTGTATTGGGCGGCAAAGCGCAGGGCGACGAATTCGGCTGCACGGTTCAAGCGATAGGGCAGAAAGGCGTTGAGTTCGAAGCCATCGGTGGCCATCGCGGTGTCCTTGATAGTTACAAAATCGATAGTTACGATTGCAACTAATATGCCGAAAGCGCCGCTCGCGTCCACGAGGATGAGCCGTCGCCGTGGCACCAGAAGTGTGCCGGCCCCTTTTTAAAGGGGGCGCTCCTCTGCTGGAGCCAGGCGCTTGGAGGAGGAGGATCGAACCATGCTCGAGAAGGCAGGACAACAGGCCGATGCACAGGCCAAGGCAGCCGAGGCGCTCGGCTACATGCCGGGCTTCGGCAACGATTTCGAGACCGAAAGCTTGCCCGGCGCTCTGCCGCAGGGGCAAAACAGCCCGCAGAAATGCGCCTACGGGCTTTATGCTGAGCAGCTTTCCGGCTCGCCCTTCACCGCTCCGCGCGGCACCAACGAGCGTTCCTGGCTCTACCGTATCCGCCCGAGTGTCCGCCACACCGGGCGCTTCAGCAGGATCGACTATCCGCACTGGAAGACGGCGCCGCATATGGCCGAACATTCGCTGGCACTCGGCCAGTTGCGCTGGAACCCGCTGCCGACGCCATCGGAAAAGCTCAATTTCCTTGAAGGCATCCGCACGATGACGACGGCGGGCGATGCGCCGACGCAGACCGGGATGGCGGCGCATGCCTATGCCTTCAACGCCGACATGGTGGACGACTATTTCTTCAACGCCGACGGCGAGCTCCTGATCGTTCCGGAGACCGGCGCGATCCAAGTCTTCACCGAACTCGGCAAGATGGATGTGGAACCCTCCGAGATCTGCCTCGTGCCGCGCGGCACGATGTTCAAGGTCACGCGGCTTGGCGACGAGAAGGTCTGGCGCGGTTACATCTGCGAAAACTACGGCGCCAAGTTCACGCTGCCGGATCGCGGCCCGATCGGCGCAAACTGCCTCGCCAATCCGCGCGATTTCAAGACGCCGGTCGCCGCCTTCGAGGAGAAGGAGACGCCCTGCCGCGTGCATGTGAAGTGGTGCGGCGGCTTCCACGTGACCGAGATCGGCCATTCGCCGCTCGACGTGGTTGCCTGGCACGGCAACTACGCGCCCTATAAATACGACCTCAAGACCTTCTCGCCCGTTGGCGCGATTCTCTTCGATCACCCGGATCCGTCGATCTTCACGGTCCTGACGGCACCTTCCGGCGAAGAGGGGACGGCGAACGTCGATTTCGTCATCTTCCCGCCGCGCTGGATGGTCGCCGAACACACCTTCCGGCCGCCCTGGTACCACCGCAACATCATGAGTGAGTTCATGGGGCTGATCTACGGCCGTTATGACGCGAAGGAAGAGGGTTTCGTGCCCGGCGGCATGAGCCTGCACAACATGATGCTGGCGCACGGCCCTGACGCCTCTGGCTACGACAAGGCGACAAACAGCGAGTTGAAACCGGTGAAGCTCGACAATACGATGGCCTTCATGTTCGAGACCCGCTTCCCGCAGCAACTGACCCGCTTCGCCGCCGAACTGGAGACGTTGCAGGACAACTACATCGATTGCTGGAGCGATCTCAAGAAGCGGTTCAACGGGACGCCGGAAGGCGATTGGTCTTGAGTTCACGCCTCGTTTTGCTCGGCAGCAAGGGCGGTCCGGCGATCCGGCCGGGCGGCCCGTGGCCGACCTCGTCGCTACTCGAGATTGGCGGTCGCAGGATCGTCATCGATTGCGGCCTCGGCGTCACCCGCGGGCTGACCAGTGCCGACGTGCCGCTGAAGGCGCTCGACCTCATCGTCATCACCCACCTGCATTCGGACCACGTGCTGGAACTTGGGCCGCTGATCCACACCGCGTGGACTGCCGGGCTCGCTGCTCCCGTGCGCGTCTTCGGTCCCGTCGGGACCCGCGCCTATTGGCACGGCTTCCTTCAGGCGATGGCTTTCGACATCGACATCCGCATCGTCGACGAAGGGCGGCCGGACCTGCGTGCGCTGGTCGAGGTCATCGAATATTCCGAGGGCAAAATCTTCTCGGAGAACGGCCTGACGTTGTCGGCGCTGCGCGTCGACCATCCGCCGGTCACCGACTGTTTTGCGCTCCGCTTCGACCATGCGGAGGGCTCGGTCGTATTCTCGTCCGACACGGCCTATTTCCCGCCGCTTGCCGATTTCGCCAGAGGCGCCGACATTCTCGTGCACGAGGCGATGCTCGCCGAAGGCGTCGACCGGCTGGTAGCGCGCACCGGCAATGGCGCGCGGCTGAAGGAGCATCTGCTGGCGAGCCACACATTCGCCGAGCAGGCGGCCGCGGTCGCAATGGTCGCCGGCGTCGGTCGGCTGGTGCTGCACCATCTGATCCCGGCCGATGATCCGGAGATAACCGAAAACCAGTGGATTGCCGCCGCTCGCAAAAACTGGGCGGGCGCCTTGACGATCGCTGCCGACGGCCTTGTTGTGAAGCTTACGGACGATTCGTCCGACTAGGTCGGTTTTCTGACCTGGTGATACGAGAAACAAAGAAAAGATCGAGAGGGAGGACTGCATGAAACTGGCGACACTCAAGGACGGTTCGCGCGACGGAAAGCTCGTGGTCGTCTCCCGCGATCTGACGCGCTGCTCCGAGGTCGGGCACATCGCCCGCACGCTGCAGGCCGCGCTCGATGATTGGGCGCATGCCGGCCCTCGGCTGGCACGTGTGGCCGACGGGATCGAGACCGGCTCGCAGCCGACGATCCGGTTCCATGAACACGACGCGCTTTCGCCGTTGCCGCGCGCTTACCAATGGGCCGATGGCTCCGCCTACGTCAATCACGTCGAACTGGTCCGCAAGGCCCGCAATGCCGAGATGCCGTCGAGCTTCTGGACCGATCCGCTGATGTATCAAGGCGGCTCCGACAGTTTCATCGCGCCGCGTGATCCGATCCCGCTTGTCGACGAAAGCTGGGGCGTCGACATGGAAGGCGAAGTTGCCGTCATCGTCGACGACGTGCCGATGGCGGCGACGATCGAAGAGGCGCGGGCGGCCATCCGCCTTATCATGCTGGTCAACGACGTGTCGCTGCGCGGCCTCATCCCGGCGGAGCTCGCGAAGGGCTTCGGCTTCTTCCAGTCGAAGCCGTCTTGCGCCTTCTCGCCGGTCGCCGTTTCTCCGGATGAATTAGGCGACGCCTGGGACGGCGGCAAGCTGCATCTGCCGCTCTGCGTCGACCTCAACGGCAAGCCCTTCGGCCGCGCCAACGCCGGCATCGACATGACCTTCGACTTTGCCCAGCTGGTTGCCCATGCCGCCAAGACCCGGCCGCTCGCTGCAGGCACGATCATCGGTTCGGGCACGGTCTCCAACAAGCTCGACGGCGGCCCGGGCAAGCCGGTCGCCGAGGGCGGTGCCGGCTATTCCTGCATCGCAGAACTGCGGATGATCGAGACGATCGTCGGCGGCGCAGCAAAGACGCATTTCCTGAGGGTCGGCGATGTCGTGCGCATCGAGATGAAGGACAGGGCGGGTCATTCGATCTTCGGCGCGATCGAGCAGACCGTCGAAGCCTACACCAAGGCCTGATACGGCCGGGCGACAGAACGGGCAAAGGCATGAGCGAGACCGTCCTTTACGATTACTGGCGTTCGTCGGCGAGCTACCGGGTGCGGATTGCGCTCAACAGCCTCGGCGAAAGCTATCGTTCGGTGCCGGTCGACCTGCTCGCCAAGGCCCACAAGCAGCCTGAGCATCTGGCCCGCAACCCGCAGGGGCTCGTGCCTGTGCTCGACATCGATGGCGAGCGCTTCACGCAATCGCTCGCCATCATCGAGTATCTCGCCGAGACACGCGCCAATTGCGGCTTCCTGCCGGATGATGCCGTCGGGCGCCAACGGGTGCGTACTCTGTCCTTTGCGATCGCCATGGACATCCACCCGGTGTGCAATCTCGGCGTGATCTCCCATGTCATGGCCAATGCCGCGGATGGCGAAGCGGCGCGGCGCGACTGGATGCGCAAGTTCATCGGCGAAGGGCTCGCCGCCTTTGAACGGCTGCTCGACCATCCCGCAACCGGCCGGTTCTGCCATGGCGACACCCCGACGATGGCGGATATCTGCCTCGTGCCGCAGGTCTACAATGCCCGCCGCTGGGAGGTGGATCTCGGCGCTTGTCCGCGGCTTGTCGCGATCGATCAGAATTGTACGGAGATCGAGGCTTTCGCTCGCGCGCACCCGGATCGCACGCCGCGCTGAGGCGGTGCGACTTTCTGCCCGATCCTCTCTCCAGGCACCATCAGGCTGAAGCTCCATTGTGCTGACCGGCTCGTCTGGCCGGTTCCGTCAAGCGAATGTCGCGAATGGATCGACGGCGGCGGAAAGGCCGCGCTAGTTTTTGCGTGACTGGCCGTATATGGGGGGGCCGGAAAAACCTCTGGAGCGAGAGACCTACCGATGAAAAGCTATGTGCTGAACGTCAGCTGCAAGACCACCCGCGGCATCGTCGCCGCCATCACCGGCTATCTCGCCGAAAAGGGCTGTTACATTTCAGACAGTTCGCAGTTCGACGACCTCGAGACCGGCCTGTTCTTCATGCGGCTGACCTTCATCAGCCAGGAAGGCGTCAAGCTCGATGAGCTCAAGGAAGGCTTCGAGCCGGTCGTCAAGCGCTTCAACATGACGGCGGAAATCCGCGACAGCGAAGAGCGCATGAAGGTGCTCCTGATGGTGTCGCGTTTCGGCCATTGCCTCAACGACCTGCTCTATCGCTGGAAGATCGGCGCGCTGCCGATCGACATCGTCGGCGTCGTCTCCAACCACTTCGATTATCAGAAGGTGATCGTCAACCACGACATTCCCTTCCATCACATCAAGGTGACGAAGGAGAACAAGCCGAAGGCGGAAGCGCAGCTCCTGGAAATCGTCGAGCAGACCGGCGCCGAGCTGATCGTGCTTGCCCGCTACATGCAGGTTCTGTCGGATGCGCTCTGCAAGAAGATGTCGGGCCGGATCATCAACATCCACCACTCCTTCCTGCCGTCGTTCAAGGGGGCCAACCCCTACAAGCAGGCCTATGAGCGTGGCGTGAAGCTGATCGGCGCGACGGCGCATTATGTTACCGCCGACCTCGACGAGGGTCCGATCATCGAGCAGGACATCGCTCGCATCACCCACGCCCAGAGCGCGGAAGACTATGTCTCGATCGGTCGCGACGTCGAAAGCCAGGTGCTGGCCCGTGCGGTGCACGCGCACATCCATCACCGCTGCTTCATCAACGGCAACCGCGTCGTCGTCTTCCCGCCGAGCCCGGGCTCCTACGCTTCCGAGCGCATGGGCTAAAGAGCGGCCGATCTGACCCTCTCGCCATCAATGGGAGAGGGGCGAAAGGCAAATCGCCGCTGAAAACGACAAGCGCCGCCCGTTCGATCGGCGGCGCTTCTCATAAGTTGGAGCGGGATGCGGGCGGAAAACCGCGCGCACTTTTCCTCATCCCGCTCGTAACCTACTGCAACAGCTCCAGCCCCACCGCCGTCGCCTCGCCGCCACCGATGCAGAGAGAGGCAATTCCGCGTTTGACGCCCTTGGCGCGCATGGCGTGAAGCAGCGTCACGATGATGCGGGCGCCGGACGCGCCGATCGGATGGCCGAGTGCGCAGGCGCCGCCGTTGATGTTGACGATCTCGTCTGAGAGCCCGAGATCACGGATCGCCGCCATCGCCACCACGGCGAAGGCCTCGTTGATTTCGTAGAGGCCGACGCTGCCCTTTTCCCAGGCGAGCTTGGCCATCAGCTTGTCGATCGCGCCGATCGGCGCGGTCGTGAACCAGGCCGGTTCCTGTGCGTGGCCGGCGTGGCCTGCGACGATCGCAAGCGGCGTCAGCCCCCGCTTTTCTGCCTCGCTTGCACGCATCAAAATCAGCGCCGCTGCACCGTCGGAGATCGACGACGAATTGGCCGCGGTCACGCTGCCGCCGTCGCGGAAGGCGGGTTTGAGCTTCGGGATCTTTGCCGGATCCGATTTGGTCGGCTGCTCGTCGCGATCGAGGTTGGCGGTCTGCCGCTTTCCAGCGCCGCTGACCACTACCGTTTCCTCGGCAAAGGAACCATCTTCAGCCGCCCGGTTGGCACGTTCCAGCGAGCGAAGCGCGAAGGCGTCCTGATCGGTGCGCGAGAACTGGTAGTACTCGGCCGTGTCCTCGGCATAGGTGCCCATCAGCCGGCCAGAGTAGGCGTCTTCGAGGCCGTCGAGGAACATGTGGTCCTTGACCTCGCCATGACCAAGGCGGAAGCCGCCGCGCGCCTTCGGCAGCAAATAGGGGGCGTTGGTCATCGATTCCATGCCGCCCACGGCCAGCACGGTGGCGCTGCCGGACAGCAACGCATCGTGGCCAAGCATCAGCGCCTTCATGCCGGAGCCGCAGACCTTGGAGACGGTCGTCGACGGCGTTTCCTTGCCGAGGCCGGCGCCAAGGACTGCCTGGCGTGCCGGGTTCTGGCCGATGCCGGCCGGCAGCACATTACCCATCAGCACCTCGTCGACAGCGTCTAGGCCGGCGCGATCGAGCGCTGCCTTCAGCGCGATGGCGCCGATTTCCGGCGCGGTCAGATCCTTGAGGCTACCCTGAAAGGCGCCCATCGGAGTGCGTGCCGCCGAAACGATGACGATCGGATCAATTCTGCTCATGTCTTTCTCCCGTGCGACAATAGGCACAATGGTTGGAGCGGGCGCCGCGTGTGTCCTTCTGCCCGCGTGGCGGGGAGAAGGTGGCCGGCAGGCCGGATGAGGGGCCATTTTACAACGCGTCGATCAGATATGCAGCGCGTGTCCCAGCGCCTTCAGTGCGGATTCCTGGAAGGCTTCCGATTGCGTTGGGTGGGCATGGATCGTCCCGGCGATGTCTTCGAGACGTGCACCCATTTCGATCGCAAGGCTGAAGCTTGCCGAGAGTTCCGAGACCCCGTGACCGACCGCCTGGATGCCGAGCACCAGGTGGTTGTCGGCGCGGGCGACGACGCGGATGAAGCCGTCTTCCGACAGCGTCGTCATGGCGCGGCCATTCGCCTGGAAGGGGAACTGGCCGATCTTGATCTCGATGCCGCTGGCGCGGGCCTCGTCGGGCGAGAGCCCGGCGGTGACGATTTCGGGGTCCGTGAAGCAGACGGCCGGGATGCAGCGCTTGTCCCAGCTTCGCTTATGGCCGGCGACGATCTCCGCCACCATTTCCCCTTGCGCCATGGCGCGGTGTGCCAGCATCGGCTCGCCGGTGACGTCGCCGATGGCGTAGATGCCGCGCATCGAGGTGCGGCACTGGTCGTCGATACGGATGAAGCGGCCGGTGCGGTCGAGGTCGATCTCCTCCAGGCCGAAGCCTTCGGTCACCGGTCGGCGGCCGACGGTGACCAGCACTTTTTCGGCGGCGACCTCGACGGCGCGGCCGTTGTGCTCGGCATGCAGGCTATTGGTCTCAGTGGAGTAGCTCTTGGCGACCGTCTGGGTGAAGACCTCGATGCCGAGTTCTCCGAGGCGCTTGCCGATCGGCTTCGTCAGGTCGGCATCATATTGCGGCAGGATGCGCGTCAGTGCCTCGACGACGGTGACATGGCTGCCGAGCTTGGCGAAGGCCGTGCCGAGTTCGAGGCCGATATAGCCGCCGCCGATGACGGCGAGGCTCTTCGGCACGCTCTTCAGTGACAGGGCTTCGGTCGATGAAATGATCGGCCCGCCGAAGGGCAGGTCCGGAAGCTCGACCGGTGCCGAGCCGGTGGCGATCACGACCGCCTCGGCGCGGATGCGCTGCAGCCCGGTTTCGGTTTCGACGTCGACGGTCTTGCCATCGACGAAGCGAGCCGACCCGATCACCGCCTTGACGCCGGCCTTCTTCAAGAGCCCGATCACCCCGCCGTTCAGCCGGCCGACGATGCCGTCCTTCCAGGCGACGGTGTGGGCAAGATCGATTGAGGGGTTGGCAAGTGAAAGGCCGAGCGGGCTGCGGCCGGACGCCGCCGCGCGCAGCTTGTGGAACTCTTCGGCCGCATGGATTAAAGCCTTGGAGGGAATGCAGCCGACATTGAGACAGGTGCCGCCGGCCTTGGCCTTTTCGACGATCACGGTGTCGATGCCCAGTTGACCAGCGCGGATGGCTGCGATGTAGCCGCCGGGGCCGGCGCCGATGACGAGCAGCTTGCAGGAAATTTCCTTCATAATCGCCTCAGGCCTCCACGAAAATAAGCGCCGGCGTTTCGAGCAGGGTCTTCAGCCGCTGCACGAAGACGGCCGCATCCCAGCCGTCGATGACGCGGTGATCGAAGCTCGAGGACAGGTTCATGATCTTGCGCGGCACGAACTGCGTGCCGTCCCAGACGGGGCGGATCGCCAGCTTGTTGACGCCGACGATCGCCACTTCCGGGTGGTTGATGACCGGGGTGGAGACGATGCCGCCGAGCGCGCCGAGGGACGAGATGGTGATCGTCGATCCCGTGAGCTCGTCACGGGTGGCGGTGCCGGTGCGGGCTGCCTCGGCAAGACGGTTGAGCTCGTTGGCGCAATCCCAGATGCCACGCGCTTCGGCGTGGCGCACCACCGGAACGGTGAGGCCCGCCGGCGTCTGGGTGGCGATGCCGATATGCACGGCATGATGGCGATGGATGATGCCGGGGCCGTCGTCGAAGATCGCGTTGACGGCGGGCTGCTCGGCAACGGTGCGAACGAGCGCCCGCATCAGATAGGGCAGGATCGTCAGCTTCGGCTGGTCCGCCTTGCGGTCGCGGTTCATCGTGGCGCGCAGGTCCTCGAGCGCCGTCATGTCGACCTCCTCCACATAGGTGATGTGGGGAATGCGCGAGGTCGAAAGCGACATCTTCTCGGCGATGCGGCGGCGCAGCCCCGTCACCTTGATTTCGTCGACGGCGGTCTTGCGCTGGAGGCCGGCGGGCGCCAGCGCCGGCTGGGCGCCGCGGGCAATGAATTGGTCGAGGTCGTCATGGGTGATCCGGCCGGCTGGACCGGTGCCGGTCACCTGACGGAGATCGACGCCGCTTTCCTTGGCACGCAGCCGCACGGCCGGCGAGGCAAGCGCCTTTTCCTGCCGTTCGGCCGCCGGCGGGATGCCGTTGGCCGCCGGTGCCTTCGCCTCGACTTTTGCCGGTTGAGTGGTTTTCGCTACCGGCGCGGGTGCCTCGACTTTCACTTCGGGCTTTTCTTCAGCCTTGGCGACCGGCTTTTCGTCGAGAGGTGCGGCCGGCGCACCTTCGCCGGCGATTTCGATGCGCACCAGCGGCGACTTCACCGCGACCGTGTCGCCCACTTCGGCGCCGAGCCAGAGCACGGTGCCGGTCACGGGCGATGGGATTTCGACGGTCGCCTTGTCGGTCATGACGGCGGCGAGCACCATGTCCTCGCGCACGGGATCGCCGGGCTTCACATGCCATTCGACGAGTTCCGCCTCGGCCACGCCTTCGCCGACATCGGGCATCTTGATTACAAATTCGCCCATGTCAGGCCTCCATCACTTCGACGAGCGCGCGTCCGACGCGCGCGGGGCCGGGGAAATAGTCCCATTCCTGGGCGTGCGGGTAGGGCGTGTCCCAGCCGGCAACGCGCACGACGGGCGCTTCGAGATGGTAGAAGCAATGCTCCTGCACGAGGGCGGCGACTTCGCCGCCGAAGCCCGATGTGAGTGTTGCCTCGTGCACGACGACACAGCGGCCGGTCTTCTCGACGGATTTCACGATCGTGTCGAGATCGAGCGGCAGGAGGCTGCGCAGGTCGATCACCTCGGCGTCGATGCCGGTTTCTTCGGCCGCAGCGAGCGCCACATGTACCATGGTGCCATAGGCGACGACGGTGACGGCGGAACCCCGGCGGCGGACTTCGGCCTTGCCGATCGGGATCGTGTAATGGCCTTCCGGCACCTCGCCGAGATCGTGCTTCGACCAGGGGATGACCGGTCGGTCGTGATGGCCGTCGAAGGGGCCGTTATAGAGCCGCTTCGGCTCCAGGAACATCACCGGATCGGGATCTTCGATCGAGGCGATCAGCAAGCCCTTGGCGTCATAGGGGTTGGAGGGTACCACGACCTTGAGGCCGCAGACATGGGTGAAAAGCGCTTCGGGGCTCTGGCTGTGCGTCTGGCCGCCGAAGATGCCGCCGCCGGTCGGCATGCGCAGCACGATCGGGCAGGTGAAATCGCCGTTGGAGCGGTAGCGGATGCGGGCCGCCTCCTGGGTGATCTGGTCGTAGGCGGGATACATGTAGTCGGCGAACTGGATTTCGACGCAGGGCTTCAATCCGTAGGCCGCCATGCCGATTGCGGTGCCGACGATGCCGCTTTCGCTGATCGGCGTGTCGAAACAGCGGGTCTTGCCGTATTTCGCCTGAAGCCCCTGCGTGCAGCGGAAGACGCCGCCGAAATAGCCGACGTCCTCACCGAAGACGACCACATTGTCGTCGCGCTCCATGGAGACGTCCATGGCGCTGCGCACGGCTTCGATCATTGTCATTCTGGCCATATCAGTATCCTGCCTTCTGCCGCTGGCGGCGAATGTGCGGCGGCATCTCGGCATAGACGCCCTCGAAGATATCGCGCACCGAGGGTTTGCCGCCAGCATGCAGCGTGCCGTGGCCTTCGGCCTGTTTCTGCGCCTGGATCACCTCGTCCAGGATCTCGGCCTCGGCCTGGGCGTGGCGTTCCTCCGACCAGGCGCCGCGCAGGATCAGGTGCTTCTTCAGCCGCAGGACCGGGTCGCCGAGCGGCCAGGCTTCCGATTCCGTCTTGGGGCGATAGGCGCTCGGATCGTCGGAGGTCGAATGGGCGCCGACGCGGTAGGTGACGTATTCGATCAGCGTCGGGCCGAGGTTGCGTCTTGCGCGCTCGGCCGCCCATTTGGCGACGGCGTAGACGGCGAGATAGTCGTTGCCGTCGACGCGGAGCGCCGGGATGCCGAAGCCGAGGCCGCGGGCGGCGAAGGTGCCGGAACCACCGCGGGCAATGCCCTGGAAGGTCGAGATCGCCCACTGATTGTTGACGATGTTGAGGATGACCGGCGCCTTGTAGGTGGAGGCGAAGACGAGTGCCGAGTGGAAGTCCGATTCCGCCGTCGAACCATCGCCGATCCAGGCGGCGGCGATCTTGGTGTCGCGCTTGATGGCCGAGGCCATCGCCCAGCCGACCGCCTGCACATACTGGGTAGCGAGATTGCCGGAGATGGTGAAGAAGCCGTGCTCCTTGGAGGAATACATGATCGGCAATTGCCGACCGCGCAGCGGATCGCTTTCATTCGAGAAGATCTGGTTCATCATCTCGACCATCGGGTAGCCGTCGGCGATCAGTAGACCCGCCTGGCGATAGGTCGGGAAGTTCATGTCGCCTTTGTTCAGCGCCTTGCGGAAAGCGCAGCTGACAGCTTCTTCACCCAGATGCTGCATGTAGAAGGAGGTCTTGCCCTGGCGCTGGGCCATCAGCATGCGCGCATCGAAGGCGCGCAGAGTCATCATGTGGCGGAGACCGGCGAGAAGTTCGTCGTCCGAGAGCAGCCCGGCCCAGGGGCCGACCGCCTCGCCATCGCGGTTAAGCACACGGATGATCGAATAGGCGAGGTCGCGGATCTCCTCGGGCGCGACATCCACCTCCGGGCGCGGCACCGAGCCGGCCTTCGGAATCTTGACGTTGGAGAAATCCGGTTCACCACCGGGCCGAACCGCCGGTTCGGGGACATGCAGGCTAAGTCGATCGAGATCGCTCATGCGGTTCCGGCCTCCTCCGGAGTGCGCAGCGCACCAATTCAAGAGCGGTTCCAGCCGAACCGCTCTCCATCTCTGTTCTCACGCATTTCCGGACGCAAAACCGCTCAGCACGTTTGCCGGAAATGCTTTTGCTTCGGAAGAACCGTAGGCCTGAGGTGTACGAGGACGTGCAATGTGACCCGCAAGGCTCCTCCGCCCGAGGTCTGCACAGACTCCTCCTAAAAGCCCCCGTTCTCCCGACGGGAATACTCACAGACTGCCACGAGTTCCGGGGCTTATGAAGGTCTTTCCGTCGTGTGGGGCAGGGGCAGGCGAAGAAAGATAGAATCCTGCCGGGAGCGCGCCCACGCGTTGTGTTGCGCATATTGCTGCCGGTCACTGCTTGTAATTTTCTTTCGCGGCCGGACTCCGGCGACGACGGTCAAACCGGAGGAGCAAGCGTGATCGGCGTTCCATCGAAGAAGCGCGAGAGCCGGAATGGCGTCGGATCGACGATCGGTGTCTTGCCGGTGACGAGATCGGCGACGAGATGGCCGGCACCGGGGCCGATGCCGAAACCGTGACCCGAAAATCCCGTCGCGATGATGAGGCCCGGAACGGCGTCGGCGGGCGAGATGACGGGCACGGCGTCGGGCGTCACGTCGATCAGGCCCGCCCAGATCTGCTGCACCTTGGTTTCGCGCAGGAACGGGAAGGCTTTGCCGGCGGCCTCCAGTGCCTTCAGCGCCCGGCGCGAATCCGGGTTGGGATCGAGCACGCGGTGCCGCTCGAACGCGCCGGGCCGGTCGAGCGGCACGGAACCGATCTCGAACAGTTCGTTCCAGCTCTGGGCGCTGATCCCCACCTGGACAGCCTCGCCCTCGGCCTTTCGCGCCGGCTGGAAATCGCGGAAGAAGGCGAAGCTGTCGGGCACGATCGCATGCAGGTTGGCGGCACCGTCGGCAATCGTGTAGCCGCCGTCGAGCCGCTTGCGATAGGCATAGGTCGCCGTTGCGCCGGCCCCCTCGGGGCCACCGGACACGGCCCCGGTTCTCAGCACCGTATTGCGAACTTTCAGTTGCGGCAGGCGGATGCCAAGGCCTTTGAGAAACAGCCGAGACCAGGCGCCGCCGGCGACGACCACCGTCGACGTTTCGATGCGACCCTTCTCGGTCACAACCGCGGAGATCCGCCCGGCGGCCTTCTCGACGCCGCGTACGGCGCAGCCGGTCAAGATGCGGGCACCGGCGCGGCGGGCGCCGGCAACCAGCGCCGGCACTGCCTTCTGCGGTTCGGCCCGACCATCGCTCGGCGTGAAGAGCGCGCCTTCATAACGGATTGCGGTACCAGGCATCGCGACCCCGGTGGCGTCGGGGCCGAGTTGTTCACTATCGACGCCATAGGGTCTGGCCATGGCGAGCCAGGCCTCGCGGTTGGCGACGTCGCGCTCGTTCTCGGAAATGTAGAGAATGCCGCTGCGGCGAAAGCCGGTCTCGCCGCCAATGCGGGCGTCGAGCGTATCCCAGATCTTCAGCGCCTCGATCGCCAGCGGGATCTCGCGCTCGTCGCGACCCATGACCCTTACCCAACCCCAGTTGCGGCTCGACTGCTCCGCTCCGGGCGTGCCCTTCTCGCAGAGAACGACGTCAACGCCGCGTTCGGCGAGGAACAGAGCGGTGCTGACGCCAATAATGCCGCCGCCGACGATGACGACGTCGGTCTTGGCGGGCAAGGTGGTATCGGTTGCGATGGGATCGAGCGTCGGACCGGGCATGGAGAAGGTACTTTCGGGCAGGACTTGTCGGTAGCATCGGTGCATGTCGAAGGCGCGAGATCAAGACCCGCTATTTGGCCATTGCTCGAAAGCTTGGGTTTGCCGGCTCACTTTGCTTGGGAAACCCGGTCCGCCTCGTCACCGGGCGGACTTCCGGTTTGTTCGGCGAGCTTCTATGCTCGCCCGCATGAGTGACAAACGCCCCGATCTTCGCACCGTCCTGCGCATCGATTTTCCGCCCGCCGATCGGCTCGGTCGCGGCAAGATCATGCTGCTCGAACTGATCCGCGAGACCGGTTCCATCTCCGCTGCCGGGCGGGCGATGGACATGTCCTATCGCCGCGCCTGGCTGCTGGTGGATGCCTTGAACCGGATGTTCGGCGAGCCATCGGTCGATACGCAGCGCGGTGGCAAGCAGGGCGGCGGAGCACTGGTGACGCCGTTCGGCGAAGAGCTGATCCGACGCTACCGGCAGATGGAGGAAAGGGCGCAAGCCGCGATTGCCGAGGATCTCGCCTGGCTCGAGTCCGTCCGCCGCAGCGATGGATCGTCCGATACTGCCGACGCTGTTTCCAAGTAGGCCTAGTGATCAATCGCCACGGACTTGATGATGGCGTAGACCGTCTTGCCAGGAACGAGCCGCAGTGCGTCGCGTGAAAAGCGGGTAATGCGGGCGGCAACCGTCGCATCGCCGCAATTCACCCTGACATCGATGCTGCCGTCTTCCTCGGTCGCGATCGCAAGGATTCGCCCTTCGAGCACGTTCAGCGCACTGATCTCCACCGGTCTTGATGTCGCCAGCATGACGTCGCGCGCGGCAATGTGCAGGCGAAGCCTGCTGCCGGCTGTGGCACTGACGCCCGCAATGCGCAGCCGTTCCCGCCCGACCCGGACGGTCGTCAACTCGTTGGACGGGTCGGTTCCCTCTACCTCGCCCTCCAGCAGCACGCCGGCTTCGCGCCGGCCGGTGGCGAGCGTGGCGGCAGGGGCGCTCAACACCTCAGCGGCCGCGCCCGATGCCGTGACCCGACCATTTTCGAGCACCACGACGCGCCGCGCCAGCCGGGCGACTTCGCTGACGGAGTGGCTCACATAGACGATCGGAATGCCGGCATCGTCACGCAGCCGTTCGAGATAGGGCAGGATCTCCGCCTTGCGTGCCTCGTCGAGGGCGGCAAGCGGTTCGTCCATCAGCAGCAGGCGCGGTGCCGCCAGCAGGGCGCGACCGATCGCGACGCGCTGCCGTTCACCGCCGGACAGGGCTGACGGGTTGCGATCGAGCAGGTGGCCAATGCCGAGCATGTCGACGATACGTGTGAAATCGCTGCCGACACTCTTGCCGGCGAACCAGCGGCCATAGGCAAGGTTGTGGCCTACGCTGAGATGCGGAAAGAGCCGCGCCTCCTGGAAGACGTAGCCGAAGCGGCGGCGATGCACCGGGGTAAAGATCCGGCGCTCGCTGTCGGCGATGACATCGCCGTCGAGCACGACGCGGCCGCTTTGCGGCTTCAGCAGCCCGGCGATGATGTTGATGAGCGAGGTCTTGCCGGAGCCGGAACGGCCGAACAGTGCGGTCACACCGCCGTCGGACGTAAAGGCGGCATCGAGCGCGAAATTGCCGAGCTGGTGGCGGGCTTCGACGGTGAGGCTCATGGGGCCGTCACCCGTCTGGCGGCGAGGGCCGCCAGCAGTTCCGAAAAGGTCAGGGCGGCCATGGAGATGATGATCGAAATGATCGTCAGCCGCATGGCGCCGGCATCGCCGCCCGGCACCTGGGTGAAGGTGTAGATCGCCGAGGATATGGTCTGCGTCTCGCCGGGAATATTGGAGACGAAGGTGATCGTCGCGCCGAATTCGCCCATTGCCTTGGCGAAGGCGATGATCATACCGGCGATGATGCCGGGGATGATCAGCGGCAGTGTAATCGTGACGAATACCCAGGGCGGGCTGGCGCCAAGCGTGGTCGCCGCGTCTTCCAGCTTGCGGTCGACCGCCTCGATCGACAGGCGGATGCTGCGCACCATCAGCGGAAAGGCCATGACGGCGGAGGCGAGTGCCGCGCCCGTCCAACGGAAGGAAAAGACCAGGCCGAAATAGTCGGCGAAGAAGGCGCCGAGCGGTCCGCGGCGGCCGAAGAGCAAGAGAAGGAGGAAGCCGGTGACGACGGGCGGCAGGATCAGCGGCAGGTGAACGAGACCGTTCAGCAGCGTCTTGCCCCAGAAGCGGCCGCGGGCGAGCAGCATGGCGACAGCAAGCGCGAAGGGGAGACTACAAATCATTGCGACGGTTGCGACGCGCAGGCTCAGCATGATCGCCGTCCATTCCGCATCGCTCACTGCAAACCAGTCCAATGGATGTCGCTCCCCCGATACGCGGCCGGTGGGACGTGGCTTCCGCCTGCGTCCGCCGTTGCCCCTGGCACATGATTGCGTCGCCCGCGTTTGGGCGCGGGCGACGCGTGACGATAGATGCTTCGCCTGCCTCTGGACAGCCGAGATCCAACGTCGTTTCAGGCCGATTACCTGAGAACCGTGAAGCCCTGCTTTTCGAAGAGGGCGGCTGCCTTGTCCGATTTGACGAAGTCGACATAGGCGGCGGCATCCGGGCTCTTGCTTTCGGCGGTGATCGCGATCGGATAGACGATCGGCGGATGGCTGCCTTCGGGGAAGGTACCGACGACCTTCACGCCTGGATCGGCCGCGGCGTCGGTCTGATAGACGATGCCGTAGGGCGCTTCGCCGCGGGAGACGAGGAGCAGGGCGGCGCGAACGCTTTCGGCGCCGGCGACCTTGGGTTCGACAGCCTTCCAGGCGTCGAGCTTTTCGAGCGCGGCCTTGCCGTATTTACCGGCAGGAACGGAATCGACAGCGCCCATGGCGAGGCGGCCGTCGCCGAGGATACCTGCGAGATCGAAGCCCTGCTTGATCTCGACCGGCGCCGCGTCCTGCTTGCCGGAGACGAGCACGATGCGGTTGCCGAGCAGGTTCGAGCGGGTATCATCCTTGATCAGCTTCTTGTCGGCGAGATAGTCCATCCAGGCAAGATCGGCAGAAATGAAGACATCGGCCGGGGCGCCCTGTTCCACCTGCTTGGCGAGCGCGGAGCTTGCAGCGTAGGAGACGGTCGTTTGCTTGCCGCTTTGCTTCTGCCACTCGGCATTGATCGCATCGAGCGCATTCTTCAGGCTCGCGGCGGCAAAGACCGTCACCTTCTCTTCAGCCTGCGCGGCTGCCGGCATCATGGTGCTGCCGGCCCAGGCGAGGCCGAGTGTCAGCACTAGGCTCCTCAGCCAGTCTCTTCTCTTGATCATCAAATTCCCTCCAACGAAGCGTGATATCTTTCAGGATACAACGGTTTCGCCTTCTGATTATCGTTGTATTCTTTGAAATACAATGCTCTTGAGCGAGGTTAGTGATCCGCACGGAAGGCGCGCCGATAAATCGGGCAAAACCCGTGCAACATCCGACGGACGCGGGCGATAGTCCTTGCGATGACGGTCGGGCGGCCTAAATTGCTGGCCTCGAACCAAAGAGATGGACCGGAGATGTGATGGAGACGGCGGTGAAGCTCGAAGAGAGCTGGAAAGCGGTGCTGGCGCAGGAATTCGCCAGCCCTTACATGGCCGGCCTCAAGCAGTTCCTGCTCGCTCAAAAGAACGAGGGACGGCAGATCTTTCCGCGGGGAGCCGAGTATTTTCGCGCCCTCGACCTGACCCCGCTCTACAAGGTGCGCGTCGTCATCCTCGGGCAGGACCCCTACCATGGCGACGGCCAGGCGCACGGGCTGTGCTTCAGTGTCCGCCCCGGCGTCAGAACGCCACCCTCGCTCGTCAACATCTACAAGGAACTGAACAGCGATCTCGGCATTCCGCCGGCGCGGCACGGCTTTCTCGAAAGCTGGGCAAAGCAGGGCGTACTGTTGCTGAATAGCGTGCTGACGGTGGAGCGCGGGCTTGCGGCCTCGCATCGGGGACGGGGTTGGGAGCGGTTCACCGACGCGATCATCCGCGCCGTTAATGAGGCCGACCATCCCGTCGTCTTCATGCTCTGGGGCTCCTATGCGCAAAAGAAGGCAGCTTTCGTCGATCGCTCGCGCCATCTGGTGCTCAGGGCGCCGCATCCCTCGCCATTGTCGGCTCACTCCGGATTTCTCGGTTGCCGGCATTTCTCCCAGGCCAATGCGTTCCTCGTGTCCAAGGGTTACGATCCGATCGACTGGCGGCTGCCGGACAATCCGGTCGCAGCCGAGATCAATTGAGGTCGGTCTCGGCCCGACGCGGATGGCGGTCTCGCTGTCGCGCTGAGGCCTTGCGCCGACGGCGACGATGCGCCTAAGACGCCAGGACAGGAATGGTGGAGGCGGGCATGCGCAAAATTCTGATCATCGGCATCGGTTCCGGCAATCCGGAGCACATGACGGTGCAGGCGATCAATGCGCTCAACCAAGCCGACGTGCTCTTCATCCCGACCAAAGGGGCGAAGAAGACCGAGCTTGCCGAAGTGCGCCGCGACATCTGCGCCCGATACGTGACGCGCAACGACAGCCGCACCGTCGAATTCGCCGTGCCGGTACGCCGCACCGAGGGTGTGAGCTACGACGGCAGCGTCGACGACTGGCATCAACAGATCGCAGCGATCTACGAAAGGCTGCTTGCCGACGAGTTGGGCGAGGAGGGAACCGGTGCCTTCCTCGTCTGGGGCGATCCGATGCTCTACGACAGCACCATCCGCATCGTCGAGCGGGTCAAGGCGCGCGGGCAGGTTGCCTTCGATTATGACGTCATCCCGGGGATCACCAGCCTGCAGGCGCTCTGCGCCAGCCACAGGATTCCACTGAACCTCGTCGGCAAGCCGGTGGAAATCACCACCGGGCGCCGGCTGCACGAGAGCTTTCCCGGGAGGAGCCAGACCTCCGCCGTCATGCTCGACGGCGAGCAGGCGTTCCAGCGGATCGACGATCCGGATGCGGAGATCTATTGGGGTGCCTATCTCGGCACGCCGGATGAGATCGTCATTTCAGGTCGCCTTGCCGAGGTGAAAGACCGGATCCTCGAAACCCGCGCGGCGGCGCGTGAGAAGATGGGATGGATCATGGATATCTACCTGCTTCGCAAGGGCGCCGACTTCGAGGAATGACGGGGCGGGCAGATCCGCGTCGCGTTTGATCTCACTCAAGGTTTGCGGCTGTGTTATAGCGTCTGTAGAGGCGTCTTCAGGGAGGAGAGCCTCAAGCTATGACGGATTTGATGATCAGTTGTGCCGTTCCATCGACCGGAGAAATCGGTGCCGCCGCTTCGATGCGGCGCGGCGCCTGCCCGTCGCTCGCAGCACCGATGCAGACCGGCGATGGCCTGCTCGTGCGGCTCAGGCCCGATGACGACAGTCTGACCATTCCAAAGGTCCTGGCGCTTGCAGCAGCGGCTGAAACCTTCGGCAACGGCATCATCGAGATCACCGCGCGCGGAAACCTGCAGCTGCGCGGCCTGAGCGATGCGACGGTGCCGGCGCTGGCACAGGCGGTCGGCGATGCGGAGATCGCGATCGCCGAGGGACTGGCGATCGAGGTTCCGCCGCTTGCCGGTATCGACCCGGCAGAGATTGCCGATCCCCGTCCGATCGCGGCGGCCCTTCGCATGGCCCTGCAGAAACAGCGGCCGTCCTTGAAACTCGCACCCAAATTGTCCGTCGTTATCGACGGTGGCGACCGCTTCGGGCTCAATGCCGTCGTTGCCGATATTCGCCTTCAGGCGCTTTCGACGCCGGATGGCGTCGTTTGGCTGCTGTCGCTTGGCGGGACCGCTGCGAGCGGAGGCATCGTCGGCGTGCTGAAAGGCGACGCGGTAGTCCCGGCGCTGATCGCCATTCTGGAGAAGCTTTCGGGCCTTGGCACGAGCGCGCGCGGGCGCGACCTCGATCCCGCCGAAGTTCGCGCCCTTTGTCGTTGCGAGGTGCATTCCGAGCGTCCGGCCGCCCAAGGCCCGGTCGCGATACCCGGCATTCACGAGTTGGGGCACTCCGAAGCAGTTCTTGGGCTCGGCCTCGCATTTGCGCAGGTCGAGGCATCAGTGCTCATCTCCTTCCTTCACCAGGTCAAGGCGCTCGGCGCCACTGCGATCCGACTGGCGCCGGGGCATGCCTTCTTCGTGCTCGGTCTGGCACGCGAAGCGGCAGCTGCGGCCCTGGGCCTGGCAGCGGCACTCGGCTTTCGCATCGCTGCCGCGGACCCGCGCAACGCGATCGCGACCTGCGCCGGCAGCAAGGGCTGCGCCTCCGCGCGGATGGAAACCAAGGCGATGGCGCAGGGTCTCGTCGAGGCGGCGCCCGCGTTGCTCGACGGCTCGCTCACCGTCCATCTTTCCGGCTGCGCCAAGGGGTGTGCCCGGCCGAAACCATCGGAATTGACGCTGGTCGGTGCGCCATCAGGATACGGGCTTGTCGTAAATGGGGCTGCCAACGGCTTGCCAAGCGCCTACACCGATGAGAATGGAGTGAAATCCGCGCTTGCCCGGCTCGGCCGGCTGGTGCGGCAAAACAAAGACGCTGGCGAATCGGCGCAGTCCTGTCTTACACGGCTCGGAGCTGCACACATCTCGGCAGTGTTCGAACAGGGATAGACATGCCTGAGTATGATTACATTCGCGATGGCAATGCCATCTACGAGCGTTCCTTCGCCATCATCCGCGCCGAGGCCGATCTCTCGGGCTTCTCCGACGAGGAAGCGGATCTTGCGGTACGGATGGTGCATGCCTGCGGCTCCGTCGAAGCGACCAAGCAGTTCGTCTTCTCTCCCGATTTCGTGACCTCGGCCCGCGCGGCTCTGAAGGCCGGTGCGCCGATCCTCTGCGATGCCGAGATGGTCGCTCACGGTGTCACCCGGGCGCGACTGCCGGCCGGCAACGAGGTGATCTGCACGCTGCGCGATCCGCGTACGCCTGAGATTGCTGCGGAGATCGGCAACACGCGGTCCGCGGCGGCGCTGAAACTCTGGAGCGAGCGCCTGGCCGGTTCGGTCGTGGCGATCGGCAACGCTCCGACGGCCCTGTTCTTCCTGCTCGAAATGCTGCGCGACGGCGCGCCGAAGCCGGCGGCGATCCTCGGCATGCCCGTCGGTTTCGTCGGTGCGGCGGAATCGAAGGATGCGCTGGCCGAAAATTCCTATGGCGTTCCCTTCGCGATCGTCCGCGGCCGCCTCGGCGGCAGCGCGATGACGGCGGCGGCGCTGAATTCGCTCGCGAGGCCGGGCCTGTGAGCGGCGCCGGCGTGGGGCGCCTGATCGGCGTTGGAACCGGCCCGGGCGATCCGGAGCTTTTGACCGTCAAGGCGGTGAAGGCGCTCGGCGAAGCCGATGTGCTCGCCTATTTTGCCAAGGCCGGGCGTAGCGGCAACGGCCGCGCGGTCGTCGAGGGCCTGCTGAAGCCCGATCTCGTCGAGCTGCCGCTCTACTATCCGGTGACGACCGAGATCGACAAGGACGACGGCGCCTACAAGAGCCAGATCACCGATTTCTACAACGCCTCCGCCGAAACCGTGGCGGCGCATCTTGCCGCCGGACGTACGGTCGCCGTGCTCAGCGAAGGCGATCCGCTGTTCTACGGATCCTACATGCATCTGCATGTGCGGCTCGCCAACCGTTTTCCGGTCGAGGTGATCCCCGGCATTACCGCCATGTCCGGCTGCTGGTCGCTTGCCGGGCTGCCGCTGGTGCAGGGCGACGACGTGCTCTCCGTGCTTCCAGGCACGATGGCCGAAGCCGAGCTTGGCCGGCGGCTCAAGGATACCGAAGCCGCCGTGATCATGAAGGTCGGGCGCAACCTGCCGAAGATCCGCCGGGCGCTTTCCGTCTCCGGCCGTCTCGACCAGGCCGTCTATGTCGAGCGCGGCACCATGAAGAACGCGGCGATGACGGCGCTTGCGGAAAAGGCCGACGACGAGGCGCCCTATTTCTCGCTGGTGCTCGTTCCCGGCTGGAAGGACAGGCCATGACCGGTACGCTCTATGTGGTCGGCACCGGACCGGGCAGCCCGAAGCAGATGACGCCGGAAACGGCCGAGGCGGTTGCGGCGGCTGAAGAATTCTACGGCTACTTTCCCTATCTCGACCGGCTGAACCTGCGCCCCGACCAGGTGCGCGTCGCCTCCGACAATCGCGAGGAGCTCGATCGGGCGCAGGTGGCGCTGACGCGGGCCGCTGCCGGGGTGAAGGTCTGCATGGTCTCCGGCGGTGATCCGGGCGTCTTTGCCATGGCGGCCGCCGTCTGCGAGGCGATCGACAAGGGGCCAGCGGAATGGAAGTCGGTCGAACTGGTGATCACACCCGGCGTGACCGCCATGCTCGCCGTTGCCGCCCGCATCGGCGCGCCGCTCGGCCACGATTTCTGCGCGATCTCGCTTTCCGACAACCTGAAGCCCTGGGAGGTCATCACCCGGCGGCTCAAGCTGGCGGCGGAGGCAGGGCTCGTGATCGCGCTCTACAATCCGATCAGCAAGGCGCGCCCGTGGCAGCTCGGCGAAGCCTTCGAAATCCTGCGCGGCGTTCTGCCCGCAACCGTTCCGGTGATCTTCGGGCGCGCCGCGGGACGGCCGGACGAGCGCATGACGGTAATGCCGCTTGGCGACGCCGATGCCAACCGCGCCGACATGGCGACCTGCGTCATCATCGGTTCGCCGGAAACACGTATCATCGAGCGTGAAGGCCAGCCGGATCTCGTCTACACGCCGCGTTTCTATGCCGGAGCGAGCCAGTGAGCGATGCGGTCGAGCGCCTCGTCGCAACTGCCCGCCGTCGGCACGTCCGCGGGCTTGCGCCGCTCGACCATGATCACCTCGATGCCGAGCCGGCGCGCCGCGGCGATCTTGCCATAGGTGGCGCTGCCACCACTGTTCTTGGCGACGATCACGTCGATCTGCCGGCTTTTGAGCAGCGTGGCCTCGTCACCCTCTGCGAAGGGGCCGGTCGCCAGGATCGCCTCCTGGTCCGGCAGGTTCAACGGCGGGGTCACCGGATCGACGCTGCGGATGACATAGCTGTGCTGCGGCGCGGCTTCAAAGTGGAAGGCCTCCTGCCGGCCGATGGCGAGGAAGACACGGCGCGGGCGAGGGCCCAGCGCGCTTACCGCTTCGACGACGCTGCCGACCGAATTCCAGCGGTCGCCGGGCAAGGACTGCCATTCCGGTCGCCGGAGGGCCAGGAGCGGAACTCCGGTTCTTTGCGCCGCCTCAGCGGCATTGTGCGAAATGCGCGCGGCAAAGGGGTGCGTCGCATCGACGAGCAGCGCGATGTTCTCGTCACGCAGGAAATGCGCCAGCCCGTCGGCGCCGCCGAAGCCGCCTATGCGCGTCTTCACCGGCTGCGGCTTCGGGTCGGCGGTGCGACCGGCCAGCGAGATTGCGGTGTCGTAGCGGACGTCTTCGGCCAACCGATGCGCGAGCTCGCGCGCCTCGGTGGTGCCACCCAAAATCAGGATGCGAGGTTTTTCCATGGCTGACGTGTCGAACGGCGATCCCGGCATCGTCTCCCCCTGGCTGACCGTCATCGGTATCGGTGAAGATGGTGTAGCGGGTCTCGGCGACGAGGCCAAGCGGCTGATTGCCGAGGCCCCTGTCGTCTATGGCGGCAATCGCCATCTGGAGCTCGCCGCGCCGTTGATCAAGGGCGAGGCGCACAATTGGCAAAGCCCGCTCGAACGCTCGGTCGTGGAGATCGTTGAGCGCCGCGGCACGCCCGTCGTCGTGCTCGCCTCAGGCGACCCGTTCTTCTACGGTGTCGGCGTGACGCTGGCGCGCCGGATTGCCTCGGCGGAAATCCGTACGCTGCCGGCACCCTCGTCGATCAGCCTTGCGGCCTCGCGCCTCGGCTGGGCGCTGCAGGAGGCGACGCTCGTCTCGGTGCACGGACGCCCGCTCGATCTCGTGCGGCCGCACCTGCATCCGGGCGCACGCGTCCTGACGCTGACGTCGGACGGAGCAGGCCCCAGGGACCTTGCCGAGCTTCTGGTCGCCAGCGGCTTCGGTCAGTCGCGGCTGACCGTTCTGGAAGCGCTCGGCGGCGCTGGCGAACGGGTGACGACGCAGATCGCCTCGCGTTTCATGCTCGGCCTCGTCCATCCTCTCAATGTCTGCGCCATCGAGGTGAGCGCCGACGAGGGCGCGCGCATCCTGCCGCTCGCGGCCGGTCGCGACGATGCACTGTTCGAACATGACGGGCAGATCACCAAGCGGGAGGTGAGGGCGCTGACGCTCTCGGCTCTCGCGCCGCGCAAGGGCGAATTGCTCTGGGACATCGGCGGTGGCTCAGGCTCGATCGGCATCGAATGGATGCTGGCCGACCCGACCATGCAGGCGATCTCCATCGAAGTGTCGCCGGAGCGGGCCGCTCGCATCGGCCGCAACGCCATGATGTTCGGCGTGCCCGGGTTGACGGTGGTCGAAGGCGAGGCGCCGGCCGCGCTTGCCGGCCTGCCGCAGCCGGATGCGATCTTCATCGGCGGTGGTGGCAGCGACGGCGGCGTGATGGCGGCGGCGATCGCAGCACTTGGCCCCGGCGGACGGCTGGTTGCCAATGCGGTGACGACGGATATGGAGGCGGTTCTGCTCGATCATCACGCGCGGCTTGGCGGCTCTCTGATCCGCATCGATATCGCCAGAGCCGGCCCCGTCGGCGCGATGACCGGCTGGCGCCCGGCCATGCCGGTGACCCAATGGTCGTGGATCAAGAGCTAGAGCAATACCAGCAAAAGTGCGAAGCGGTTTTGCGTCCGGGATTGCGTAAGAACAAGAGAGCAATACCAGCACAAGTGCGAAGCGGTTTGCGTCCGGGATTGCGGGAAATAGAGAAAGAGCGACACATGACGGTACATTTCATCGGCGCCGGCCCGGGGGCTGCGGATCTGATCACGGTGCGTGGGCGCGACCTGATCGGGCGTTGCCCGGTCTGCCTCTATGCCGGTTCGATTGTCTCGCCGGAACTCCTGCAATATTGCCCGCCCGGTGCCCGCATCGTCGATACGGCGCCGATGTCGCTCGACGAGATCGAGGCCGAGTATGTGAAGGCGGCAGCCGACGGCCTGGATGTGGCACGGCTGCATTCCGGCGATCTTTCGGTGTGGAGTGCGGTCGCCGAACAGATCCGCCGGCTGGAGAAGCATGGCATCGCCTATACGATGACGCCGGGCGTTCCGTCCTTCGCCGCTGCGGCAGCAGCGCTCGGGCGCGAGTTGACCATTCCTGCGGTGGCCCAGAGCCTGGTGCTGACCCGCGTCTCCGGCCGTGCCTCGCCCATGCCGAACAGCGAAACGCTTTCCGCTTTCGGCGCTACCGGCGCGACGCTGGCGATCCATCTCGCCATCCATGCCCTTCAACAGGTGGTCGAGGAACTGACGCCGCTTTATGGCGCCGATTGCCCCGTCGCGATCGTGGTCAAGGCTTCCTGGCCGGACGAGCGGGTGGTGCGCGGCACGCTCCGCGATATAGCCGCCAAGGTTGCGGAAGAGCCGATCGAGCGCACGGCGCTGATCTTCGTTGGCCCCGGGCTCGAAGCTTCCGATTTCCGCGAGAGTTCGCTCTACGACCCAGCCTACCAGCGGCGCTTTCGGGGGCGTGGCGAATAGGCCAGATAATTCAAGCGCTGTCAGCGGCTTTCCGCGCGGCTGAAACTACTCTGTCGGTTCTTCTCTCGGCGGCCGCTGCTTGAGCGGGACGCCGCGTTTTTCCTTGACCCGATCGCGGTAGAGCGCGGCCTGGCCGAGCAGCATCAGCGTCACCGGCGTGGTGACGAGAACGAAGACGATGATCAGGATCTCGTGGAACACCCAGCGGCTCTGCAGCACCGCGAAGCAGATAATGGAGGCGGCGCAGATCAGGATCACGCCGCCGCTCGTTGCCAGCGTCGGCGCATGCAGGCGCTCGTAGAAGCTGGTAAACCGTAGAAGGCCGACCGAGCCGATCAGGGTGATTGCGGCGCCCAGAAGCGTCAGCCCGCAGACGAGGATGGCGGCCCAGACGGGAAGGTCGGTGAGGTGGCTCATTCGATGATCTCTCCGCGCATCAGGAATTTGCCGAAGGCGATCGACGACACGAAGCCGATCAGTGCGACGATCAGCGCCGATTCGAAATAGAGCGTGTTGGCGGTGCGGATGCCGAAGGTGAGCAGCATCAGCATGGCGTTGATATAGAGCGTGTCGAGGCCAAGGATGCGGTCCTGGGCGCGCGGGCCCCTCACCATGCGGAAGAAGGCGAAGGCCATCGCCAGACCGAGCATGATCTGGGCGATCAGGATCGACCAGATGATCGAAAGTTCCATCATCCGAATATCTCCTTCAAGGCAGCCTCGTAGCGTTTGACCGTATCGATCCAAACGCGCTCGTTCTCCATGTCGAGCACATGGAAGAGCAGCGATTTCCGGCGGCGGTCGTATTCGAGCCAGGCCGTTCCGGGCGTCGCGGTCAAGATACAGGCAAGCAGCGCCAGGGCGTTTTCGTCATCGATATCGAGATCGACCGTGAGGAATCCTGAACTCGGCGGTCGGCGTCGGCCGCGCAAAATGACGGCGATGACGGCAAGGTTGGAGCGGATGATGTCGAGTGCAACGGCAAAGCCGAAGCGTAGCGTCAGGAGGATCCGGCGCGGATGGGAACGGACGGGGCTGAGTTTCAGCGTCACCCAGCCGAGGCCGGTCGCCAGGATCGTGCCCATGACGAAAGTGCCGGGGGCCACCGATTGATTGAGCAGCAACCAGATGAGGAGCAGCGCAATCGACAGCAGCGGATAGGGGAACCAGGTGCGCATCGTTGACTAGCCTCCCGCCCGGGGTGCCATGAGCACCCGCTCGGTGTAGCTCGTCGGATCGAACAGCGAATCCGCCGTCGCCTGCATGTAGCGCATCGCCGGACCGGCCTGTACGCTGAGGAATATGCAGGTGGCGAGCAACACGATGACGGGTGTGATCTCGATGACGACGACGCGCGGCACGGTGTTTTCGATCGACGCCCAGAAGGTGCGGATGCCGACGCGATTCATGGCGATCATCGCTGCTAGACCGGAGATGATCAGCAGCGTGACATAGGTCCAGTCGGCCGTGGAGATCGCCCGGGCGGCTTCGGTCCCCGAGAGGCCGAAGAGACCGCCGAGGATCGCGAATTTGGCAACGAAGCCCGAGAGCGGTGGCAGGCCGGAAAGCAACAGGGCGCAGAGGCAGAAGCAGAGGCCGAGGATCGCCATGGTTCCGGGGATCGCCGCGCCGACCACTTCTTCCTCCTCGTCCTCGTCGGCGTCGCCATAGGCTTCCATCGTCACGGCGAGAACGTCGGCGCCGGCGTCGCGGCCGCGCTCGACCAGCTCGATCAAGAGGAAGAAGGCGGCGATGGTGAGCGTCGAACTGACGAGATAGAAGAGTGCGCCTGCGATCATGCCGGGATGGCCGAGGCCGATCGCAGCGAGCAAGGTGCCGGAGGAAACGAGCACCGAATAAGCGGCAAGCCGGCCCATGGCCTGCGAAGCGAGCACGCCGATGGCGCCGAAGGCGATCGTCAGCAGCCCGCCCGCAAGCAGGATCGGCTGGCCGAATCCCGCGGAAGCCCCGGCACTCGCGCCGAAGACCAGCAGCGAAAGCCTGAGAATGACGTAGATGCCGACCTTGGTCAGGATCGCAAAGACGGCGGCGACCGGCGGCGTTGCGGCAGAATAGGCCGTCGGCAGCCAGAAGCTCAAGGGCCACATGCCGGCCTTCACCAGGAAGGCGACGCCGAGCACCCCGGCGCCGACCTCGACCATCTGGCGATCGTCCGGCGAAAGTGTCGCCAGCTTCATCGAGAGATCGGCCATGTTGAGCGTGCCGGTCGCGCCATAAATCAGGCTGACGCCGATCAGGAAGAGCGACGAGGCGGCGAGATTGATCGCGACGTAGTGCAGGCCCGCCTTGACGCGCAGCGGCCCGGAGCCGTGCAGCAGCAGGCCGTAGGACGCCGCCAGCATCATCTCGAAGAAGACGAAGAGATTGAAGAGGTCACCGGTGAGGAACGAACCGTTGAGGCCGGCGATCAAAAGCTGGAACAGCGAATGGAAATGATGGCCGGCCGTGTGCCAGCGGGCGATCGAATAGGCCTGGGCGGCAAGCGCCAGTCCGCTCGTCAGGCACAGCATCAGCGCCGAAAGGCGGTCGAGCACCAGCACGATGCCGAAGGGGGCCGGCCAGTTGCCGAGCTGATAGACGCCGCTGCCGGCGGCCGCCCCGTCCACCGAGGCGATACGCATCAGCACCATCGAGAGCACGAAGAGTGCGAGCGTCGAGACGAAGCCCATCACGCCCTTCATCATGCGGTTGCGCTCGTCGATCGGGATCATCGCGGCACCGACCATCAGCGGTATCAGGATCGGCAGGATCAGCAGGTGGTGCATCCAGTTAGTCATGGCGCTGCTCCCGACCGTCGACATGGTCCGTGCCGGTGAAGCCGCGCGAGGCGAGCAGCACGACGAGGAAGAGCGCCGTCATGGCGAAGCCGATGACGATCGCGGTGAGCACGAGCGCCTGCGGCACCGGATCGGTGAAGCGGCTGAGATCGCCGACGCCACCGGGTTCCAGCACCGGCGGCGCGTTTACGCGAAGACGCCCCATGCCAAAGATGAAGAGGTTGACCGCATAGGAGAGCAGCGAAAGCCCGATGATCACCTGATAGGTACGTGGACGCAGCAACAGATAGACGCCGGATGCCGTAAGCACGCCGATGGCGGCCGAGAGAATGATCTCCATCAGCTGGCCTCCTTTCCGCTCCGCATGGCGCGCGCGTGGGCCCGCGGCGCGCGGATCGACTGGTGGGCGAGCGCGATGAGGATCAGCACCGTTGCTCCGAGCACCAGCGAGAAGACGCCGAGATCGAAGAACAGGGCGCTCGCCAGCGGGAACTTCCCGACGATCGGCAATGTGGCGTACTGGGCATGCGAGGTCAGGAACGGATAGCCGAAGAGCCAGGAGCCGATGCCGGTGGCCGCGGCGACCAGCAGCCCGATGCTCATCCAGCGCAAGGGATGGATGCGCAGCCGTTCCTCGACCCAGCGCGTGCCGCCGGACATGTATTGCAGGATGAAGCCGATCGACATGGCAATGCCGGCGGCAAATCCGCCACCCGGCAGATCATGGCCGCGCAGGAACAGATAGGCGGCCAGCATGCCGATGACCGGGAACATCCAGCGCATGATCACCGAAGGCACGAACAGATATTCGGCAACGCTGTCGCCCTCGTTGCGATCCGGATGGTCGTCGTCGAAGGCATTCTGGACACGTTGCTGTTCCGGCGCCTCCAGGCTGTCGGCCTGCGGGCGGAAGCGCAGAAGCAGGGCGAAGACCGTCAGCGCGACGATCGCCAGAACGCCGATTTCGCCAAGCGTGTCGAAGCCGCGGAAGTCGACGAGGATGACGTTGACGACATTGGTGCCTCCGCCCTCCTTGTAGGCGCGCTCGAGGAAGTAGCTGGCGATCGTCTCGGGCAGCGGACGGGTCATCATCGTATAGGCGATGAGCGCCACGCCGCCGCCGGCGGTGATCGCCAGCAGGAAGTCGCGCAGGCGCCGGAAGCGGACCTGCAGCGAAAGCAGCTCCGATTCCTGCGTATCCTCGATGCGCTTCGGCAGCCAGCGAAGACCGAGCAGGATGAGGACCGTCGTGACGATCTCGACGAGGAGCTGGGTCACGGCAAGGTCGGGCGCCGAAAGCCAGACGAAGGTCAGGCAGGTGGTGAGGCCGGCGCCGCCGAGCAGCACGAGCGCAGCCAGCCGGTGGAATTTCGCGAGAAGCGCCGCGCCGATCGCGCAAGCGATGCCGACGGCCCAGAGCAGGGCGAAGGCCGGATCGATGCTGCGCACGAGGAGCGGCGGCATTTCGTAGTGACTGAGAAGCAGCGGCAGTGCGGCGGCGGCGATGGCGATGAAGACGAGGAACCGCATCTGCGGTTGCAGCCGTCGCGTACCGAGACGCTGTTCGAGTGAACGCGCCCATTTCCACGAGAGCGTCACCAGCACGCGCTCGAAGATGCGCTGGCCGTGCAGCAGGCGGAAGATCGGCGGCCCTTCGATGCTGGTCGCAAGGTAGTTGCGCATCAGGAAATAGAGACCGACGCCGCCCGCCAGCGCGACGAAGCTCATGATCAAGGGCAGGTTCCAGCCGTGCCAGACGGCGAGGCTGTACTGCGGCGTGCTGGCGCCGAGGATGGCGACGACCGCCGTATGCAGGAACGGCCCGATGGTTATCGCCGGGATGATGCCGACGACGAGGCAGGCAAGCACCAGGAACTCGATCGGCGCGCGCATCCAGCGCGGCGGCTCGTGCGGCACCTTCGGCAGATCCTCCGGCGCCTTGCCGTAGAAGACGCTGTGGATGAAACGCAGCGAATAGGTAACCGCGAACATGCCGGCGAGCGTCGCGCCATAGGGCGTCATCGTGTCGAGGATGTTGGCCTGATGCGTTTCGATCGCTTCGGCGAAAAACATTTCCTTGGAGATGAAGCCGTTCAAGAGCGGCACGCCGGCCATGGCCGCGCTCGCGACCATGGCGAGCACGGCGGTTCCGGGCATGTAGCGGATCAGCCCTCCGAGCTTGCGCATGTCGCGCGTTCCGGTCTCGTGGTCGATGATGCCGGCCGCCATGAACAGCGACGCCTTGAAGGTGGCATGGTTGACGATGTGGAAGACCGCGGCGACGGCGGCAAGCGGGCTGCCAAGGCTCAGGAGGACCGTGATCAGGCCGAGGTGGCTGATGGTGGAATAGGCGAGCAGGCCCTTCAGGTCCTGCTGGAAAATGGCGAAATAGGCGCCGAGCAGCAGCGTCGAAAGCCCGGCAAGGCCAACGGTCCAGAACCAGGCTTCGGTGCCGGCCATGACCGGCCAGAGGCGCGCCAGCAGGAAGACGCCGGCCTTCACCATCGTCGCCGAATGCAGATAGGCCGAGACCGGCGTCGGCGCGGACATCGCATGCGGCAGCCAGAAATGGAACGGGAACTGCGCACTTTTCGTCAGCGCGCCGAGCAGAATCAGGATCAGTACCGGCATGTAGAGCGGCGAATTGCGGATCAGGTCGCCCGAGGTGAGCACGACGTCGAGATCGTAGCTCCCGACGATGCGGCCCATCAGCAGGAGGCCAACGAGCATGCAGAGACCGCCGGTGCCGGTCATGGTCAGCGCCATTCGCGCGCCGTCACGGGCATGGGCATTGTGATGCCAGTAGCCGATCAGCAGAAAGGAAACGATGCTGGTCAGTTCCCAGAAGACGGCAAGCAGGATGAGATTGCCCGAAAGCACCACGCCGAGCATCGAACCCATGAACGCCAGAAACAGTGCCAGGAAGCGCGGCACCGGGTCCTCTGCGGCCATGTAATAACGCGCATAGAGCACGACGAGCACGCCGATTGCGGTGACGAGCACCGTGAAGAGCCAGGCGAAGCCGTCCATGCGGAGGGTGAAATTGAGGCCGAGCTCAGGGAGCCAGGCGAGGTCGTAGCGCAGCACACCGCCTGAGGTGACGAAGGGATAGAGGCCGGCGGCGACGAGGAAACACAGGAGCGCGATCGCTCCCGCAAACCAGGCTGTCGCACCTCGTTGATCGGGCGGAAAGAAGATTGCAAGGAGGCTTCCCGCAAATGGGGCGAGAATGAAGACAGAAAGCAATTTTCCCGCGTATTCGATCGTACCGTTCCCTTCGTTCGGGTTTCATGGAGAGCGGGCACCAGAGCGCCGTGCTTTCAAACGAATGCACAAGGGACGCACCAGGATGTTGAATCTAGAGCATCTTTTCCGCTTCAGTGATTGCACTTGCAGCGGGACGTTCTAGAGGCCCGAAAGGGCGGTCGCATCAGCGACTGCCGCAGATGATGCCGCCGATCCCAAGAAGTGGAGGCAGGCAATTGTTTTTATGGCGATTCGCGGCAAGGCTGCCAAGCCTTGCCCGTGCGAAAAATGCACGCATCGTGGTTTTTGCAACGGGCGGGCGTGCTTCTCAGGCCGCGCGCCAGCGACGCTCGAAGGCGAAGGTGGCAAGGTCGTTGGCGTTCATCGGCCGCGCGAAGGCGTAGCCCTGCAGCCCGTGGCAGCCGAGTTCCTTCAGGATATGGGCGTGTTCCAGCGTCTCGACGCCCTCGGCGATCACTTCGATGCCAAGCGATGTGCCGATATCGATGATCGACTCGACCAGCCGCTTTTCGGTGGGCGACTCGCGGATCGGCAGGACGAGCTGGCGGTCGATCTTCAACCGCCGCGGGGTCAATTTCAAAAGGCTCAGGATCGAGGCATAGCCCGTGCCGAAATCGTCGATCTCGATGTCGATGCCGAGCTTCTTGATGCGACGGATGTTGGACAGCACCGTCATGTCGCTCTCGTCGAAGGAGATGGATTCCAGCAGCTCGAAAGACAGGCGGCCGGCCGGAATCTGCAATTGTTCGAGACGATCGATCAGGTTTTCATCGTGAAGACGCGCATAGGACAGATTGACCGAGACCTTGGGAATATGGATGCCGTTGGCCTCCCAGCGGTAGATCTGGAACAGCGCCTGTTCCAGGATTGCCTGGTCGATCGACGCGACCACGTTGATGTCTTCCGCCGTCTTCAGGAACGCGTGAGGGCCGAGCAGTCCCTTGGACGGATGATCCCAGCGGGCCAGTGCCTCGACACCGATGATGTCGAGCGATCGCGGGCAGAACTGCGGTTGGAAATGCGCGATGAACTCGTTGTGCTCCAGCCCGCGAAGGATCTCGTCGGCCGTCTGCTTCGTCTTGAAAACGGCTGTCTTCAACTCACCTGTGAAGGTCTCGTGCCGGTTGCGGCCGCGGCGCTTGGCTTCGTAGAGCGCAATGTCGGCATTGACCAGCACGTGCGACAGGTCATCCGTTGCCTTTGTCTGGGCAGCAATGCCGATGCTGACGCCGAGGCGGCACTCCTGGTCCTTGTAGCGAACGGGCACGCTCATCGCCTCGATGATGCGGGAAGCGAGTGTGGCGTCCGGTTCTGCCCCGCCATCCTGGCGAACGATGACGAATTCGTCGCCGCCGATGCGGGCAACGAAGTCCTTTGCATCCGCATTGCCGCGCAGCAGTTCGGCGGCGTGGCGCAGGATCTCGTCGCCGGCGGCGTGGCCGAGCGTATCGTTGATCTGCTTGAAGCGGTCGAGGTCCATGTGGAAGATGCTGAGCCTTGCCTCGGGCGTGAAATGCCTGTCGCGATCGGCCAGGACCTGGTCGAGGAAGCGGCGGTTCGGCAGGCCGGTCAGCGGATCGTGCAGGGCATTGAATTCCATGCGATGACGCGCCGCCTCGAGTTCGACGCTGTGCGCCTCGGCCATCCGCTTGGCTTCGAACAGGGTCTCGCGGGTCTCGAAGTCGGCGGTGACGTCCCAGTTGACCCCGACGACCTTCCTCATGCCATCTGCGCCGGTATAGGCGGAGCCGATCGCGCGAATGTGTCGCAAACTGCCGTCGGCGAGACAGATGCGGAACTCCGAGTTGTAGGCGTTGCCCGTCTCGAGCGCTTCTGCGAACTCGGCCTCGGCGCGCTGGAGATCGTCGGAATGCAGCGCGCTCCTCCAGTCCTCGTAGGTCTCGCTTGTGGAACCGACGCAGCCGTAGAGTTCCCGCATCCGGTCGTCCCAAAGCAGCTTGCCGCTCACGATGTCGAGTTCCCAAATGCCGATCTGCGAGGAGTCCAGCGCGATTTTCAGGCGATGGGAAAGTTCCTGCAGTTGCGCCTTGCTGTGCCTGAGCGCGCGAATGTTGGCTTGCCGCTCGCTCATCAGGCGGCCGGTCAGTACCATCGGCAGGATGATCATCAGGCCGCCGAGAACGATCAATCCGCGGATGAACCAGGCATTACCGGCCGTCGCCGGCCATCCGCTCTTGGGAACGGCTGCAATGCGCCAGGAGCCCCCAGGCAAAAGCACGGTCATCTCGACCGGCGAATGCTTGAAGATTGCCGGGTCGCCGAAGAAGATCGGTCCCTTTGCGCCTGTTCCGTCGCGTCCGGCTATGGCGATATCTATGCCGGGCTGCTTCGAAAAGAGTCCGCTGTCACGATAGAGGCGATCGATGTCGATGACGGCAGAGACGATGCCCCAGAAGCGATTGCTGCTGCCGCCGGCGTCGATCGATACCGGGAACCGACCGATCAATCCTCGCCCGCCCTGGACGAGGTCAACGGGGCCGGCAAGGACCATCTGGCCGGTGTTCTTCACCCGCATGACGGCCGCGCGTTGTGCATCATTCCTGCGGTAATCGAGCCCCAGCGCCTTCTCATTTCCTGCGAGCGGGTAGACGAGCGAGACGATGAGGTTCGGCGCGGCGGCGATGCTGCGCAGTTGCGAGCGTTCGGTGAAGATGCTGCGCGAGAGCGTAGCGAAGCGTTTCTGATCCATGCCGGGCTCGGTGACGAGCGTGCCGATCAATCCGCGCACCAACTGGATGTTGCCGTTGACGTTGGCCTCGAGTTTGGCGCGGATGGGGTTGAGCTCTTCGGCGATCCGAGCGCGCAGGCGCGCCTCAGCCACCACCTGGTTCTGATTGTCTGCGAGGATGCCGGCCACCAGGACCACGAAAGCCGCTATGACCGCCGGAAGGTAACTTGGCGCTAAATTTCTGAAGAGCCTCTTCATTCCGAGGTTGAAAGCATGTCTGGCAGGCACAAATCACCCCGGTGGCACGCGAATGGCTGTGTATCGACCGGGATGATCCCAAAAGGGTCTTAACAATTCTTGTTTTAGGCGGCTCTTTTATACGAGGTTACGCACTCAGTCGCGCTTGCGCTCGGGCAGCTTCTTGCGCTTGGTCTCGGCAAGTTCCTTGAGTTCGCTTTCGCTCATGGATTTTTCCATCCCGCGGGACGCGCCCTTGAGGCTGGATTTCTTGATCTCTCCGCGCTTTGCGGCAAGGGCCGCACCGGCTGCCTGCTGCTGAGCCTTCGACTTGGCTGGCATGGAACACCACCTTTCCGTTGATAGCCCTCTCCCAACGCGCGGCCATCGTCGGTGTTCCCGGATTTCCGGATGGACCGCGATCCTACGTGCCTTCGCGCGCTTCGATCATCGCCTGCAACGTCTCCAGGCGATCGGCGTCGCGCGGCAGCTTGTCCTGCCGAAGGCGGGCTATGCGCGGAAAACGCATCGCCACGCCGGACTTGTGCCGGGTCGAACGATTGATGCCCTCGAAGGCGACTTCGACGACGAAACCGAAATCGGGCTCGGCGCGCACGGCCCGGACCGGCCCGAAGCGCTCGGTCGTGTTGTCCCTGACGAAACGGTCGAGAACCTCCAGCTCGGCGTCGGTGAAGCCGAAATAGGCCTTGCCGACCGGTACCAGCGCCTCCTTTCCGTCGACGGTGGTCCAGACGCCGAAGGTGTAGTCGGAGTAGTAGCTCGAGCGCTTGCCGTGGCCGCGCTGCGCATACATCAGCACCGCGTCGATGTTGAAGGGCGCACGCTTCCACTTGAACCAGGGACCCTTGACGCGGCCCGGCGTATAGGGCGAATCGAGCCGCTTCAACATGATGCCTTCGATGACCGGATCGGGCGGGTCGGCACGCAGCCGATCAAGCTCGTCCCAGGACGAGAACGGCACCAGCGGCGACAGGTCGAAATGCTGCGGCGAGGCGTGTTCGACCAGATCGGCAAGCATTGCCCTTCTTGCGACGAAGCCTTGCGGGCGAACGTCGTCTTCGGCTGAAAAGAGAATGTCGTAAGCGCGGATGAAGGCAGGATAGGCCTCGAGGAGCTTGTGGCTGACGGTCTTGCGGTTCAGGCGCTGTTGCAGATCGGCGAAGTTTCGGGTTGCGCGATTGGTGCGCGTCGTACCGCCGACGAGCAGTTCGCCGTCGATGACGCCGGTGAAGTCCGCGGCTTCCAGCACATCGGGAAAGGCGCCGGAGATCTCGTCGCCGCTGCGGGAATAGAGCCGGCGCGCGCCGCCGATATTGGCAAGCTGCACCCGGATCCCATCCCACTTCCATTCGGCGGCGAAGTCCCTGGGGTCGAGCGCGTCGAGATCGCCTTCGCCGACGGGATTGGCAAGCATGACCGAATGGAAGACGGCAGGCGTCGAAAGCGCAGGTTTCTCGGCCTCGCCCGAAAGCCAGCCGAAGAGCGGCAGATAGGGCGGCGACAAACCGTGCCAGAGCGTCTCGATCTCGGCGACATCCTTGCCGCCCATTTCGGCGAGCGCCTGCTTGGCGAGCTTGGCTGATACGCCGATGCGCAGGCCGCCGGTCACCAGCTTGAGAAAGGCGAAGCGCGCCGAGGTGTCCAGGTGGTCGAGCATATCGCGCACGACGCTGCGCGCGTCGGCACGGCCGGTCATCTGCAGGCGCTCGATGGCTTCACCGAGTGGAATATCAGATGCAACGGTGCCGGCGGGCGGCTCCCAGACGAGCGAGACCGTTTCGGCCAGATCGCCGACATAGTCGTAGGAATACTGGAACAGCACGGCGTCCATGCGTTCGAGCAGCAGGTCGCGGATCATCGCGGGCTTGACGGTGTTCAGCGATAACGTGCCGGCGATGGCCGCAAGCGCGTAGCCGCGGCTCGGATCCGGAGCGGTCTGGAAGTAATCGGCCAGCAGGCGAATCTTGGCGTTGCGCTGCGGGCTCAAAACGAGACGGTCGAGCAGCTCGGCAAAGGCACGCATCCGTCACTCTCCCTCGTCGTCGTAGCCGACGAGGTGCAGCGGACGGGCGGCGATGCCCTGAAGCTCGCACCAGCGCACCAGCGCTTCCTCGCGCCCATGCGTGACCCACACTTCGCCCGGTGCAATCTCGGTGATCGTTGCCGTGAGCTCGGCCCAGTCGCAATGGTCGGAGATGACGAGCGGCAGTTCGACGCCGCGCTGCTTTGCTCTTTGACGGATCAGCATCCAGCCGGACGCGAAGATGGCGATCGGATCGGCGAAGCGCCGCGACCATCTGTCGGCGAAGGCGGCGGGCGGGCCGACCACGACCGTACCCCTGAAGTCCTGCTTTTCGTCTGCGGCGAGCGTTGCCGGACGCAGTTCGCCGAGGTCGATGCCCTGGCTCTGGTAGTAGTCGCAGAGCCGCTGCAGGGCGCCGTGGATGAAGATCGGCTCGTGGTAGCCCGCTTCGCGCAGGAGCGCGATGACGCGCTGTGCCTTGCCGAGCGCATAGGCGCCGACGACGTGGGTCCGTTCGGGAAATTGCGCAAGCGACGTCAGCAGCTTGCGGGTTTCGGCCCGGTCGTCCGGGTGGTGGAAGACCGGCAGACCGAAGGTCGCTTCGGTGATGAAGACGTCGCAGGCGACCGGTTCAAAACCGGCACAGGTCGGATCCCGCCGCCGCTTGTAGTCGCCGGAGACGACGATGCGCGTGCCGTTGGCGCGGACGGAGATCTGTGCCGAGCCGAGCACGTGGCCGGCGGGATGGAAGCCCACTTCGACACCGTTCAGTGTCAGCCTTTCCCCGAGTTCGACCGCCTGGGTCGTACCGCAGAAGCCTTCGCCATAGCGAATGCGCATGATGTCGAGGGTTTCGCGGGTGGCGAGCACCTGGCCGTGGCCGGCGCGGGCATGGTCGGAATGGCCATGGGTAATGAGCGCCCTTTCGACCGGCTGCACCGGGTCGATGTAGAAGTCGCCGATCTGGCAATAGAGACCCTTGGGGGCGGGATAGAGCAGGGCGTCCGGTTTCATGGACATAAAGATAGCCGGCGAAGGCGTGTCCGCCAGCCATCTTGTTCAAGTTTTTCAAGGCACAACATCGGCCGCGCCTCGATCAGGTTCAGCCGTTCAGGACGAGCGTGTCGCTGATCAGCTTCAGCGTACGGGCGGCATCGATGTCGATGCAGGCCTTCTGGCTCGGCAGATCGTCCCAGGGGCTCGGCGGGAAGAGCTTGTTGTCGGGCCGCTGGATCGTCTGACCGTCGGCAATGCCGCCGCAGACGACGCGGATCGATCCGCTTCTGACGGTGAAGAGCTCGGGTGCCACGACATAGCCGCAGGCGCAGCTGTCATGCACGACCATGCCGTCGGGCACGTGCTGCTCGTAGAAGGTGACGTAGAACTGCGAGATGTCGGCGAGCAGTTTGCCGGCTTCGCCGCCCTGCTCGGCAATGTCGGCGATCATCGCCTTGGTCATCACCGTCTTGGTGGTGACGTCGAGACCGACGACGGTGACTGGCCACGGGGCCGTCATCACGACGTCAGCGGCTTCCGGGTCGCCGTGAATGTTGGCTTCGGCCGCCGGGGTGATGTTGCCGTTGACGTCGAAGGCGCCACCCATGATGACGACTTCGCGCACGAGCGCGGCAAAATCCGGATCCTCGCGCAGCGCCAGCGCCAGGTTAGTCATGCGGCCGACCGCAATCAGCGTCACTTGGCCCGGATGGGCGCGAACCGTATCGATGATGAAGCGATGCGCCGGACGCGGGTCGATCGGCAGATCGACCGTCTCGGGGACGTCGATGTTGCCGAGGCCGTCGTCGCCGTGGATGAAGGTCGGCCAGCCGACATGCGGGCGGTCGGGGTTGAAGGTCTTGTCGAGGCCCTTGGCGACCGGTGCGTCGATGCCCCAGCGCTGCTTCAGGAACAGGGCGTTGCGCGTGGTGGTTTCGACCGAGGCGTTGCCGAAGACGGTGGTGATGCCGATCAGGTCGATGGCCGGATGCCGATGCAGGAAGAGCAGTGCCATCGCATCGTCGATGCCGGGGTCCGTATCGAATATGACTTTGTGCATTTTCGTTCTTCTTTTCTTGTTCTTGTGTTTGACGGCCCGCAATGGAGGCAAGATGGCCGCGAAAGTCAATCTCCCTCCCCGGCCGCTTGGGCCGAGACGGAGCGCCTTCCCGGTGCGTTTCCGTGGGAACATCGCTGCCCGGGCGGACATGGCAAGCTCCTTCACATGGATGGGAACTGCTCATCCAGTGTCAACCGGAGGTCATTGTCATGCATAAGCTGGTACTCGTTTCGATGATCGTCATCACCGCGGCCACTTCGTTTGCCGCTCCCTCCTTTGCCCAAAGCGCCGGCGGCAAGGGCCGCGGCGGCGGTGGCGGGCACAGCTCTTCCGACAGCAGCGATTGGTATCCTGGCATCGGCTCCTTCACGCATGGCAACGACAACTACAACCGTCGCCGTCCCAGGGTGATCCTGACGAAATCCGGGGCCTACTGTGTTGAAAACCGGCGGTGGGTGGATGCGTCAGGAACCGTGCACGTCTCGCCCTACCGCGAGTGCCGCAACCGCGTGGACATCGCGATCGATTGAGCAGCGCCAACAGGCGACAGCAATGCGCAGGCGGGTAATCGCCTGCGCATTGCTTTGCTGTTTCAGTGGCCGCGCTGGTCGCGGCCGCGTGACCTTCTCCGCAGCAGCTTAAACTTTCCGAAAGGTGGCGGGCCTTATGTTGAGGCGGGCCCTTCGGGCTTTTCTGCAATTCCTGGATATGACGGCGGAGTCACCCTTGTGAAGGCTATCCTCGGCAAGTTTCGGCCATCGAAGAGACTGCTCGTCATCCTCGCGGCCGCCTTCGGCGTCTCGGCCGCCTCCGGCGGAGCCGCCGTCTATGTCAGCCGGGATGCCCTGATGGCGGGACTTTCCAAGCCGAATACCTCGGGCCTCGAATGCACGCTGCTGCGGACCCTCAAGCTCAGCCACAACGGCCAGCGCTGGATCCGCATGCACGTCAAGACCGATCGCGCCGACGGCGAGACGCGCATGCGCACGGCCCTGCGTGTGGTCGGCGCGCTGGCGAGGGCCGAGCGGGCCGATCTCTATCAGGTCGTCGTGCTCGATGCGGCCGGCCCAGAGGATCGGGCCCAGGTCCGCGGAGCCGCAATCGGCGCGGAGGTGCTCTTCGCTCCCGGTCCGCAGAGCGTGCCCGGCATGAGCGAAACCTTCCGCGCTTCCTATAACGCCGGCACGGCCAACTCTGCCGGCGTCTTCCACGGCAAGACGGTCGATCTCTCCATGGACGATATCCACACGATGATGGCCGCGATGGACGACCATTCGCCTTGCATCGATCCGTTGGCGGACCCTACCGAAGCCAAGACCGCCGACGCAGGTGGTGCCGAACATGAGGCCGAACCGGCTGAAACAGCCGAGGCGCCCGCCGGGCATTGAGCCCGCGGTGCCCGCCAGTAATAGTTTCCATTGAAAATCAGAAAGGCCCGACGCGTGCGCGGCGGGCCTTCGTGTTCATTGCAATGCGACCTTGATCAGTCGGCCTTGTGGCGGCGCGCGGGGAAGAGGATGACGTCGCGGATCGACGGCGCATTGGTGAGCAGCATGATCAGGCGGTCGACGCCGATGCCAAGGCCGCCGGCCGGCGGCATGCCCTGGTCGATGGCATCAAGGAACTCGTCGTCGAGCTGCTTGGCCTTTTCGCCGCGGGCGTGCGCCTGCTCGAGCTGCTCGACCATGCGGGCGCGCTGCTCTTCCGGGTCGTTGAGTTCCGAGAAGGCGTTGCCGAGTTCCCAGGTGTTGCAATAGGTCTCGAATCGCTCGACGAGGCGCGGCTCGCCCGGCACTTCCTTGGCGAAGGGCGAGATGTCCTTCGGGAAATGCGTGACGTGGGCCGGCTGGATCAGCGTCGGCTCGACCTTCTCCTCGAAGACGAAGGCCAGGCATTCGCCCCAGGTCCAGTCCTTCTCGACCTCGAAGCCGGCAGCCTTGGCGGCAGCGCGGGCTTCTTCGTCGGTCTTCATCGCCAGGAAGTCGATGCCGGTCGCTTCCTTGACGGCATCAGGCATCGGCACGCGGCGGAACGGGCCCTTGAAGGAGATCTGCTTGTCGCCATAGGCGAATTCGGTCGAGCCGTGGATCGCCATGGCGAGTTCGGAGAACATGCGTTCGACGAGGTCCATGACGTCCTCGTAGTCGGCATAGGCCCAATAGCACTCCATCATGGTGAATTCCGGATTGTGCCGGGTGGAGACGCCTTCGTTGCGGAAGTTGCGGTTGATCTCGAACACCTTGTCGGTGAGGCCCGAGACCAGCGTCCGCTTCAGATACAGTTCCGGCGCGATGCGCAGGTACATGTCGAGCTTCAGCGTGTTGTGATGCGTCTTGAACGGCTCGGCGGTGGCGCCGCCATAGACCGAATGCAGCATCGGCGTCTCGACTTCCATGAAGCCGTCGTTTTCCATGAAGCGGCGGATGCCGGAAACGATCTTGCTGCGTTGCTGGAAGCGCAGCTTCGATTCCTCGTTGGTCATGATGTCGAGGTGACGCTTGCGGTAGCGCAGCTCGATGTCGGAGAGGCCGTGCCACTTCTCGGGCATCGGCAGCAGCGACTTCGTCAGCATGGTGATCGTCTGGGCGTTGATCGTCAGCTCGCCGCGCTTGGTGCGGCGCACGACGCCGGTGACGCCGATGATGTCGCCGATGTCGATCATCGGCAGCAGGCCGCGGGCTTCCTCGCTCGTCACGTCCTTGTGGCTGAAGATCTGGATCTTGCCGGAGGCGTCATGGATATCCATGAACATGCCGGAGTTGCGCGAGGAATAGACGCGGCCGGCAACGGTCACGACATCCTGCGTCTCGGTGTCCGGCTCCAGGCCCTCATACTTCGCCGTGAGTTCGGCATTGGTCATCGTCCGGTGGAAATGGGCCGGATAGACGTCGCCGATCTGCTCGCGCAGGAGGTTCAGCTTCTGTGCGCGAACTTCCGTTGCGTCGGAGGAGAGGCCAGTGGTCTCGGTCTTGTCGTTCATCGTGCTCTCCTTACTTTCCGCTGCCGACCATGGAGGCGACCACCTGGGCCGCCACCTTCAGGCGCTGACGTACCACGGCGCGGCCCAGGATTTCCATGCTGTCGAACAGCGGCAACGAACGCTGCGAGCCCGAAACCGCAACGAACAGCGGCGCCACGATGACTTTCAGCTTCTTGCCCATGCGCTCGGCGACCGCACGCAGTTCCGCTTCGATCGACTCCTTGTTCCATTCCAGGATCTTTTCGAGATCCGGCTGAACGGTGTTCAGGACTTCGAGCAGTTCTTCGGGCGTCGACTTGACGCCGGCAAAGGCTGCCGGCTGCAGTCCGAGGTCGGACTTGAACAGGAAGCTTGCGAGGTCGGGCAGTTCGCCGAACTTCGAGATGCGCGACTGGCTGAGCTTCAGGCCCTGCTTCAGGCGGTCGTTTTCGGACGCCCAGGCAAAGACGCGGGCGGCGAACTCCTCTTCCGAGAGCTTTTCGCGGATCCAGCGGGCGTTGAGCCAGTCGAGCTTCTGGATGTCGAAGATCGCACCGGCCTTGGAGAGGTTTTCCGGATCGAACTTGGCCGCGAGCTCGTCGATCGTCAGCAGCTCCTCGCCCTCGGCGATCTGGATGAAGAACAGGCCGAGGAAGTTCATCAGCGCTTCCGGCAGGTAGCCGAGCGCGGTGTAATAGGAGATCGACGTCGGGTTCTTGCGCTTCGACAGCTTCGACTTGTCGGCGTTGCGCATCAGCGACAGGTGCATGAACTTTGGCGGCTCGAGGCCGAGATACTGGTAGATCAGGATGTGCTTCGGCACCGAAGCCAGCCACTCCTCGCCGCGGGCGACGTGGGTGATCTTCATCAGGTGGTCGTCGACGACGTTCGCCATGTGATAGGTCGGCATGCCGTCGGCCTTCAACAGGACCTGCATGTCGACGGCGTCCCACGGAATCTCGACGTCGCCATAGACGCCGTCGTGGAACTTGCACGAGCCCTCGGTCGGGATCTTCATGCGCACGACATGCGGTTCGCCGGCGGCGACGCGCGACGTCACTTCCTCAGCGGAGAGGTTGAGGCACAGACCGTCATACTTCGACGGTTTGCCGGCGGCGCGCTGGCTCTCGCGCATCTGCTCTAGCCGCTCCGGCGTGCAGAAGCAGCGGAAGCCGTGGCCGTTCTCGACGATCTTCTCGACATAGGGACGATACATGTCCTTGCGGTCGCTCTGGCGGTAGGGGCCATAGGGACCACCGATGTCGGGACCTTCCGACCATTCGAGCCCGCACCATTTCAGCGCGTCCAGCACCTTCTGTTCGAACTCCGGCGTCGAGCGGGTCGCATCGGTGTCTTCGATGCGCAGGATGAATTCGCCGCCATGCTTCTTCGCGAAGAGATAGTTGAACAGGGCGATATAGGCCGTGCCGACATGCGGCTCGCCGGTGGGGGAGGGTGCGATGCGTACCCGGACTGCTGAATTTGCCATGGTCTTTGCCCGTCTGACGTGCTTTTCGCCCTTGCCGAAGAAGATATCCGGCCGTCGGGCGCGCATTTTATGGGAAGGAAAGGCCCGCAAGGGTGCCGCAACAACGGTATCGGCAGGCTATTCCAGTCGGCTCGCGTGAGACCATAGAACGCCGATCATGTCAACGGAAACCGGATCACGCCGGTTTTTGTTGACACTGCCTGCCCCGAGCGATAATGAACCAAAAGGTTATTTAACTGAAAGGTTTTTTAGAATATGCCGGAAGATCGCTTGTCGACGACGCTCTCAGCCCTGGCCGACCCGACGCGAAGGGCGATTCTCGCCCGCCTCGCCCTCGGAGAGGCCTCGGTCGGCGAATTGGCGGAACCCTTCGAAATGAGCCTGCCGGCGGTCTCCAAGCATCTCAAGGTCCTCGAGCGCGCCGGGCTGATCAGCCGCGGCCGCGAAGCGCAATGGCGCCCGTGCCGGCTCGAGGCGGCGCCGCTGAAAGACGTCAACAATTGGCTCGACGGCTATCGCCGCTTCTGGGAGCAGAAATTCGACCGTCTCGACGCCTATCTGCAGGAACTGCAGCGCATCGACCCGGACGCCGGAAAGAACTGATCGCCGTCGCCTCTTCCGTCCCCGGCCGTTCTGCGGTAAGCAGAACGCGTCGAAAAAGGCAGGACCGGATATGGTAAGCCCGGTCCCTTCGGTTTTCCAACGAAGCTCTGCTCGAACGTCCCGTTCGAACCCACGACGTGGTTCCGATGCAATCGCATCGGTCCGCGGCGGGGTGTGCACATCGACGCAGTCCGCCGCGTTTCTCGAACACGGAGACTGTGAACATGCGACTGAATCATATCGATCTCTATAGCCCCGTCGTCGCCGAAACGGCTTCATTCCTCATCGACCATTTCGACCTGACGCTGGTCGAAAAGCGCGGCAAGGACGCCTTCTATCGTCTGACCGACGGGGCCGGCCTGGTGCTCGTCGTCAGCCCGCCGATCGAGGCGCTCGGCGGCGGCGACCAGGTAAAGCTCGGCGCCCAGACCTACCATATCGGCTTCCTGCTGCCGGCGCGGACCGAGGTCGACGACGCCTATCGGCGGGTGCACGGAGCCGGCGTCCAGGTGATGGCGCCGCAGGACCGGCATGGCGCCTATGTCTTCTACGCGGTCATTCCCGGCAACATTCTGGTCGAGGTCGGCCACCGCGCGGACCTCTGAACGAGACCGGAAGGCCGGCGGAACGTTTCCTGTGGCGAGGCGTTCTCCAACCAGAAGGCGTGGGGCCGGGCCGCCGGCATGACTCAGCGAGAGAGGAGGAATGATCCTGTTTTTCGCTGAGGGCTCGCGGTCGACGGCCGGTCGGTTCGGCTCCGCGTTTTCGTGATCTCCCGCAGTATCACGCCCTTCACCTGTGATGGAGGGCGTGATTTTCCTGATCTTTCGCCTGTTATCGCAAGCCGCGGCGCACTTTTGCGCGACAGGCTTCAGTCGAGCTTGCCTTCCTTCCTGAGCCGTGCGTTGCGAGCGACCATGTTGAGGATTTCGACGAGCGCCGAGAAGGCCATGGCGGCGTAGATGTAGCCCTTCGGCACATGCAGGCCCATGCCTTCGGCGATCAGCGTCGTGCCGATCATCAGCAGGAAGGCGAGCGCCAGCATGACGATCGTCGGGTTCTTCTCGATGAAGTTCGCCAGCGGACTGGCGGCGACGAGCATCACGGTCACGGCGGCAATCACGGCGATGACCATGATCGGCAGGTGCGGCGTCATGCCGACGGCGGTGATGATGCTGTCGACGGAGAAGACGAGGTCGAGCAGCAGGATCTGGCCGATCGCGGCGCCGAAGCTGCTGATCGCCGAGGAGGCGATGAAATCTTCGCCGTGATCGCTCGGATCGACATTGTGATGGATTTCCTTGGTTGCCTTCCAGACGAGGAACAGGCCGCCGGCAATCAGGATCATGTCCTTCCAGGAGAAGCCGTGGCCGAAGGCCTCGAAGACCGGCGTCGTCAGCTTGACGATCCAGGCGACGGTGCCGAGGAGAGCGAGGCGCATGACGAGCGCGAGACCGATGCCGACGCGTCGGGCCTTCTCGCGATGGGCGATTGGCAGCTTGTTGGTGAGGATCGAGATGAAGATCAAGTTGTCGATGCCGAGAACCACCTCCATGACGACGAGAGTAACGAGGGCGACCCAGGCGGCGGGGTCTTGGGCAAGCAACAGGATATCCTGCATCGGCGATCTTTCCTTTTTTGCTGCATGTTTCCTTAAATCGCCCTCCGATTTAAGGAAACATGCAGCGCTTCAAAGTGTTGCAGCGGCCTTTGCGCATCTGAAAATACGCGCGGCGCTGTAGGTGGCGCGTCGTCGCGCAAGAATCGCCGCAGTATTTAAGTAACATCGCGGAGGTGACAAGCGCCGCCGGCCTCTTGCGGCGGCGCTTTACCGTTTACGATTTGATCGGAATCCACAGTTCGACGGCGGCCATGCCCGAATGCGGGTCGAAGCGCTCGTCGTAGCGTTCGATGAGATCGGGCGTCTCCCCATGCTGCAGGCCGGACTCCGGCAGCCAGGTGCCGAAGATGTGGTCCGCGGTCTTGGCAATCGCGGAAATGTGGCCGCGATGCAGGAAGACAGCGTAGCGCTGCTTCGGCAGTTTCAGCGTCGAAAAGCCATCGGGCAGTTCGTCGGCTTCGCTGACTTCCGCGGCTGCCATGTAACGGAAGGTTCCGGCTTCGCCATTGCTTTGGCTGCACACGCCATAGGCGATGTCGCCCTTCTGGCCGGGTATGTTGCCGAAATGGCGGTTGAACCGCTGCCAGAGCGACGGAATGCCCTCGGTGCGGCCATAGGCATAGGTTTCCGCCAATCCGGCCAACAGCAGGGGCGGGCTGTCTTCGAAGCGTGGCGGGTCGATCTTGAGAAGGCGGGTGTCGTCCATCCTGATAGGCTCCATCAGTTCGATGTTTCGAACGTGCCTTTGCTTGCGGACCGTCTCGGGCGTCACGCCGAACTGGTCGCGAAAGGCGCGGGTGAAGGCCTCGTGCGAGTTGTAGCCCGCTTCGAGGGCCACCGAAAGAATGCTGAGGGAGCCATCGGCCAGGGCGTAGGCGGCATCGGTCAGCCGTCGGCCGCGAATATAGGCGCTGATCGAGCGGCCGGTGACCAGCCCGAAAACGCGCGACAGATGGAAGCGCGAGAGGCCTGCGGCCCCGGCGATTTCATCCAGCGATATGTCCTTTGCGAAATGGCTCTCGATGAACCAGACCGCCCGTCCGATGGCACTCATCATCACTCCCTTGGCAACGCCCTGGTGATAGGGTGTTGCCTCAAGGCGCGCTTGATCGCAATTGCTGGATTGTAACGCCCGGCGGCCGCCAAGAGTTCGGCGTCGGCCGCTCTATTTCTTCGGTCCGTAGGCGGCCATGAAGACGCGGACGGCGGCGGTGACCGTAGCCTCGATCTGTTCCTTGGGCGGTGCAGAACACATGCCGCCGAACAGACGGTGCTTGAAGAGGCCGGCCTGCGCCATTTCGATGAACTGGCGGGCAGCCATCTCGGTGTTGTCGATATTGAGCGTGCCGGCGGGAACCTGCCGGTCGAGATAGGCCTTGAGCACCGTGTAGCCGTTTTCCGGTGCCTCGCTGAAGAAGCGCTCGGCCAGGTGCGGCATCCGGTCGATCACGCCGATCACCATGCGCATGGAGCGGATCGTTTCCTCGGCCGTCATGCTGGTCGTCAGCGTCACGCCGAAATCGTAGAGCGATTCCTCGACGTCGTCATGATCATTGAGCGCGTGCTTGGCCGTCTGGACCACCCGGGTCTTGCCCTTGATGATCAGCGCCTTGAAAAGGTCTTCCTTGTTCTCGAAATAGACGTAGAGGGTGCCCTTCGAGACGCCAGCCTCGCGAGTGATGTCGTTCATGCTGGCGGCGTCGAAGCCGTGGCTCAGGAAGGCACGCCTTGCACCTTCGAGGATCTGCTCGCGCTTGACCGGGTCCTCACCGGCGGCGTGGCGACCGCCACCCGGACAGAGATCTTCTTCCATGCCGGCTGCCGGCTGCACGATGTCCCGTTTCCCGGTCTTCGCCGTACTCATGATGGTCGCTTGTTTCCGTCCTGCTCGCATTGATTTTCACCCATCGAACCGCGTGGTTCGATTTCCTCTTGATATGCGACCAGAAAGGGCTTATGTCAAGTTCGGATCGAACCGAACGGTTCAGTTCGTTCAGTAATCTTTAACCAGGCCGGTGCCCAATGTCCGCATCCAACACATCCAGCGTTGCTCGCGTCCGTCCCGTCGACGAGAATTTCGAAGTGCAGCAGGAAACCGCGCTTGAGGCAAAGACGCCTGCCGCGGAGCAGACCGCTGTCCAGGCTCCTGCAGAAGCGGTGCAGCCGCCGAAGAAGGCGCGCAAGCCCATCCTCCCCGTGCTCGGTTTGGCACTTCTGGCCGCCGGCGCGTGGTTCGGCTACGACTGGTGGACCAATGGCCGCTTCATGGTCTCGACCGATGATGCCTATATCGAAGGCGACATCGCGACGATCTCGCCCAAGGTCTCGGGTTACGTCGCCAAGGTCGACGCCGTCGCGAACCAGAAGGTGAAGGCCGGCGATCCGCTCGTCACCCTTGACGATGGCGATTACCGCATCGCGGCCGAGCAGGCCGAGGCAAAAATTGCCACCCAGAAGTTGGCACTCAGCCGTTTCGATGCGCAGATTGCCGGCGCGAAGGCGAGCCTTGCCCAGACCGAAGCGCAGAAAAAGGCTCTGGAAGCGACGGTGCGTGGCGCCGAGCTCGCGCAGAAGCGCGCGAGCGACCTCCAGTCCAAGGCCGTCGGCACCGTCGCCTCGCTTGACAACGCAGACGTCGCGCTCGATCAGGCGAGGGCAAACCTTGCGGGCGCCGATGCCAACATCGCGGCCGCCAAGGCAAGCATCACCGTCCTCGAAGCGCAGCGCACGGAAGCGGAAAGCGAGATCCGTTCGCTTGAGCTTGCGCGCGACAAGGCCAATCGCGACCTCGGCTTCACGGTGCTGAAGGCGCCCTATGACGGCGTCGTCGGCAACGTCGCGGTTCAGGTCGGCGACCTCGTTTCTGCCGGCCAGCGGCTCGCTGCCCTCGTTCCGGTCGACCAGCTCTATATCGACGCCAACTTCAAGGAGACCCAGATCGCCCATCTGGTGCCGGGCTCCAAGGTCAAGGTCCACGTCGACGCCTATGAGGACCATGCGATCGAAGGCACGGTTGCCTCGATCTCGCCGGCCTCCGGTTCGGTCTTCTCGTTGCTGCCGGCGGAAAACGCCACCGGCAACTTCACCAAGGTGATCCAGCGCGTGCCGGTGCGCATCACCCTGCCGGCCGACGTGCTGGCCGAAGGTCACCTGCGTGCGGGCTTGAGCGTCGTCGTCGATGTCGACACGCGCACGGCGCCGGATGCGACGAAGGTCGCCGCCACCAAGTAAGCGGACGAAATGCCGGCGCGCTCCTGGGCGCGCCTTACTGTCGAGACCCCAGCGCGCCATGGAGCGCGTTCAAGTCCGGAACGCCGGCGCGGCGAAACGCGCATGTCCAGAACGCTGGCGCCAACGGCGCCCATGCAAGGAGTGGCTGAGATGGCCGCAACGGCAACAGCAGCTTCGGTGGCGGCCGCCGCACCGAAGGTCGAGGAACATATGGACCCGAAGAGGCTGATCGCCTTCTTCGCCATGGTCGTCGGCATGTTCATGGCGATCCTCGACATTCAGATCGTCTCGGCTTCGCTCGCCGAAATCCAGGCAGGCCTCTCGGCCGGCTCGGACGAGATCGGCTGGGTGCAGACCTCCTATCTCATCGCTGAAGTCATCATGATCCCGCTGTCGGGAACGCTGGCGCGCATCGTCTCGACGCGCGTCCTGTTCTCGGTATCGGCCGCGGGCTTCACCGCGGCGAGCGCGCTTGCGGCAACCGCGACCAACATCGATCAGATGATCGTCTATCGCGCCATCCAGGGCTTCATCGGCGGCGGCATGATCCCGTCCGTCTTTGCAGCCGCCTTCACCATCTTCCCACCGTCGAAACGCAACGTCGTCTCGCCGATCATCGGCCTGATCGCGACGCTGGCGCCGACGATCGGCCCGACGGTCGGCGGCTACCTCAGCCATGCCTTCTCCTGGCACTGGCTGTTCCTCGTCAACGTCATCCCCGGCATCATCGTCGCGACGCTCACTTGGAGCTTCATCGACTTCGACAAGCCGGAACTCGGCCTGATGAAGAAATTCGATTGGTGGGGCCTGGCGTCGATGGCGATCTTCCTCGGCTCGCTAGAATACGTGCTGGAGGAAGGCAATGCCAACGACTGGTTCAATGACGACCACATCGTCATGGGCGCGGTCGCGACCGTGCTGGCGGCGATCGTGTTCTTCTATCGCGCCTTCAAGGTCGAATTCCCGGTCGTCGACCTCAGGGCTTTTGCCAACCGCAACTTCGCCTTCGGCTCGATGTTCTCCTTCGTGATGGGCATCGGTCTCTACGGCCTCACCTATCTCTATCCGCTCTATCTCGGACGCATCCGTGGATACGATTCGCTGATGATCGGCGAGACGATGTTCGTCTCCGGCCTTGCGATGTTCTTCACGGCGCCGGTCGCCGGCATACTCTCGGGCAAGCTCGATCCGCGCGTGCTGATGACGATCGGGTTCACCAGCTTTGCCGGCGGCACCTGGATCATGGGCCACCTGACGGCCGACTGGGATTTCTACGAGCTGTTCATTCCGCAGATCCTGCGCGGCGTCGGGCTGATGCTCTGCATGGTGCCGATCAACAACATCGCGCTCGGCACCATGCCGCCGGCGCGCATGCGTGGCGCCTCTGGCCTTTTCAACCTGACGCGAAACCTCGGCGGCGCAGTGGGGCTTGCGATCATCAACACGATCCTGACCCAGCGCCAGGATTTCCACTATGCGCGCCTTGCCGAGCACGTGCAGTGGGGCAATCCGGAAGCGATGGAGCGGTTCGGAAACCTGGCCGCCAGCTTCAATGCGCACGGCCTCGACGGCGCGACGATCGCGATCAAGCAGCTTGCCGCCATGGCGCAGAAGCAGGCGGTCATCCTGTCCTTCAGCGATATTTTCGTGCTTTTGACGGTGCTGTTCCTGTCGCTGATCCTCGGCGTGATGATGATCAGCAAGCCGAAGGGCGTCGGCCCCAGCGGCGGCGGCCATTAGAACGGCGGCAATGATCGACCGACAGAACGGGCTCGACATCACCAAGCCGAAGGCGGCCTATATGGGCGGCTTTGCGATCGTGCGTGTCACGGACGGCTTCATGGATGTGGTGCTTGCAGAGGCTGGCGAGGTCGCCTTTACCGCGGTCTTCGGCAAGCGCTTCGGATAGTCCAGGAAATACAATCAAAATCAAACAGTTAATGCGGGTAATCCGCTGGCTCTGGACGCGACGCGGAGCTCTGTTTTCCGCGTTATGCAGATTCTTGATTTACGTACATCAAAAAATCCTCTAAAGGCAGAGCCCGGAGGAAAACATGCGCCCGACAGTTCACGATATCGCTGCCGAAGCGGGGGTCAGCCTCGCGACCGTCGATCGGGTTTTGAACAACCGTCCCGGCGTGCGTGGTGTCACCCGCGACAAGGTCGAGCGTGCCATTGCGACGCTCGGCTATGTGCGCGACGTCGCCGCCGCCAATCTCGCCAAGAGCCGCAGCTACCCGCTGGTCTTCGTCCTGCCCGAGGGCGACAACACCTTCATGCGCGGCCTCGCCGCCGAGGTGGAGGCGGCAAGGGCGCGCTCGGCAGTCGAGCGCACGGCAATCACCGTGCTCTCCGTGCCGGCCTTTGATGCGGCGGCCCTTGCCGCGGCGCTGGAAAAGGCGCGGACTCTCGGCCCGGCCGGCGTCGCCGTGGTTGCGATCGATGCGCCCGAGGTCGTTGCGGCTGTCGATCGGCTTCGTGAAGACGGCATCGCCGTGGTGACGCTGGTTTCCGATCTGCCGGGATCGTCGCGGGATCACTTTGCCGGCGTCGACAACATCGCCGCCGGCCGGACCGCAGGCAGCTTGATGGGGCGCTTCCTCGGCGGTCGCGAAGGGCCGGTCGCGATCGTCGCCGGCTCGATGCTGGTGCGCGACCATCGCGATCGCCTCGAAGGCTTCCGCGCAGCGATGGCCGAAAGCGCGCCCGGCCGCCGGCTGCTGCCGGTCGTCGAGGGCCATGACGATCCCGCCGAGGTCGAGCAACTCGTCTCGAAGCTCGTCGTCGATCATGCAGACCTCGCCGGCATCTACAGTCTCGGCGCCGGCAATCGCGGCTTGATCACGGCACTCGAAAAGGCCGGGCGTCAGACGGATGTTTGCGCCATCGCGCATGAACTCACGCCGCATAGCCGCCGGGCACTCTCGTCCGGCACCTTGGACGCGCTGTTGAACCAGGATGCCGGTCATGAGGTGCGCAGCGCCATCCGCGTGCTCAAGGCCCGCGCCGATGGTCTCGCCGTGATCGGAGCACAGGAGCGCATCCGCATCGAGATTTTCCTGAAGGACAACCTGCCGGTCGAACCGGCGTAACGATTTGGAACGACGCAGTTCCAGACGGGAAGCCGGTTTGGAATTGCCGAATGGAGGCAAGCATGTATCTCGGACTGGATCTCGGCACCTCGGGCGTCAAGGCAATGCTCATCGATGGCGACCAGCGCATCGTCGGTTCGGCCTCGGGCGCGCTCGACGTCTCGCGCCCGCATCCTGGCTGGTCGGAACAGGATCCGGCGGACTGGGTGCGCGCGGCCGAAGAGGCGATCGCCGGGCTGAAGGCGGCGCACTCGGCGGAGCTTGCGGCGGTCAGCGGCATCGGCCTTTCCGGCCAGATGCACGGCGCGACGCTGCTCGATGCCGACGACCGGGTGCTCCGGCCCTGCATTCTCTGGAACGACACCCGCAGCTTCCGCGAGGCGGCGGCACTCGATGCCGATCCGCAGTTCCGCGCGATCACCGGCAATATCGTCTTCCCCGGCTTCACCGCGCCGAAGCTCGCCTGGGTGCGGGCCAACGAGCCCGAAATCTTCGCCAAGGTGCGCTGGGTGCTGCTGCCGAAGGACTATTTGCGCCTGTGGCTGACCGGCGAGCACATGTCGGAAATGTCGGACTCGGCCGGCACCTCCTGGCTCGATACCGGCAAGCGGCGCTGGTCGGAAAGCCTGCTTGCCGCCACGAACATGGACGAAAAGCAGATGCCGAGCCTAGTCGAGGGAACCGACCCGGCCGGGAAGCTGCGTTCGGAGCTCGCGGCCCGCTGGGGCATCTCGGGTGATGTCGTGGTTGCCGGCGGTGCCGGCGACAATGCGGCGTCTGCGTGCGGCATGGGCACGGTCGGCGAGGGGAACGCCTTCGTGTCGCTCGGGACCTCGGGCGTTCTCTTCGCGGCGAATGCGAGTTACCTGCCGAATCCGGAAAGCGCCGTGCATGCCTTCTGCCACGCCCTGCCGAACACCTGGCACCAGATGGGTGTCATCCTCTCGGCGACCGACGCGCTCAACTGGTATTCCGGTATTGCCGGGCAGAGTGCTGCGGACTTGAGCAGCGAACTCGGCGACACCATCAAGGCCCCCTCGGGCGTGACCTTCCTTCCCTATCTTTCGGGCGAGCGCACGCCGCACAACGACGCGGCGATCCGCGGCGCCTTCGTCGGGCTCGGCCATGAAAGCAGCCGCGTGGCGCTGACGCAGGCGGTCATGGAAGGCGTGTCCTTTGCCATCCGTGACAGTCTGGAAGCTCTTCGCGCCGCCGGCACGACGCTTTCGCGCGTGATGGCGATCGGCGGCGGTTCGCGCTCGCGCTACTGGCTGAAATCGATAGCAACCGCCCTCAATCTGCCGGTCGATCTGCCTGATGACGGCGACTTCGGCGCCGCCTTCGGGGCCGCCCGCCTTGGCCTCATCGCCGCGACGGGCGCGGATCCGGTGGCGACCTGCTACGCCCCGCGCACCGCCGAGACCATCGCGCCCGAGGCGTCGCTGGTCTCGGCCTATGAGGAGAGCTACCAGCGCTACCGGCGGCTCTATCCGGCGATCAAGGGCACCACGTCGTGACCGCGCTGCGCCGCAAGTCCGGCTCCAGTGCCGGTCGCTCAGCGGGCCGGAACCTTGTCGAGGAAGCCGGTGATCGCCTTCAGGCGGCCGTTCTCGATCTGGCAGACATCGGTGCCTTCGATGACCGAGGGAGCGCCGTCCAGGCCGAGCGCCCAGGAGAAGCGGAGCGTGTCGGCATAACCGTCCGCCGCACCCTTCAGCGTGAAGCGGAAGCCGGGAAACTGTCCGTGCACGCCGGCAATCAGGGCATCGATGCCGGCGTGGCCGTCGCCCTGCATGATCGGGTCGCGGTAGGCAACGTCGGCGGTGAAGGCCTTCTCGACCAGGGGCGCGCGGCTTGCGGCATCCGTCGTGTTCCAGGCGGCGATGTAACCTTCGGCGATGGCGTTGAAGTCGTGCATCGAAGTGTTCCTTTCCTTCGGCGTTTCGATGCTGTCCGTATCGCCGGACGAGGGAATGAAACCAATTACCTTCCACGTAATGGCCGGACCCATCGGATAGGCGATGCCGGCCGAAACCACTCTTGAAAGAGGAGCAAGACCCGTGAGCACAGGATTTTTCGGCGATATCGCCAAGATCAAATATGAAGGGCCGGAGAGCACCAATCCGCTCGCCTTCCGCCACTACAACAAGGACGAGATCGTTCTCGGCAAGCGCATGGAAGACCACCTGCGCTTTGCGGTTGCCTACTGGCATACCTTCGTCTGGCCGGGCGGCGATCCCTTCGGCGGCCAGACCTTCGAGCGCCCCTGGTTCAAGGACAACATGGAAGCGGCGAAGCTGAAGGCCGACGTCGCCTTCGAATTCTTCGATCTTCTCGGCGTTCCCTTCTATTGCTTCCACGACGCGGACGTGCGCCCGGAAGGCAAGACTTTTGCGGAGAACACGAAGAACCTCAACGAGATCGTTGATCACTTCGAGAAGAAGCAGGCCGAAACCGGCGTCAACCTGCTCTGGGGCACGGCAAACCTCTTCTCCAACCGCCGCTACATGTCGGGTGCGGCGACCAATCCGGATCCGGATGTCTTTGCTTTCGCGGCGGCGACGGTGAAGACCTGCCTCGACGCCACCAAGCGTCTCGGCGGCCAGAACTACGTGCTCTGGGGCGGGCGCGAAGGTTATGAGACGCTGCTCAACACCGACATGAAGCGCGAGCTCGACCAGCTCGGCCGCTTCGTCAATCTCGTCGTCGAGTACAAGCACAAGATCGGCTTCAAGGGCGCGATCCTGATCGAGCCGAAGCCGCAGGAACCGACCAAGCACCAGTATGATTACGACGTCGCGACGGTCTACGGCTTCCTGAAGAACTACGGCCTCGAAAACGAGGTGAAGGTCAATATCGAGCAGGGCCACGCGATCCTTGCCGGCCATTCCTTCGAGCATGAGCTGGCGCTCGCCAATGCACTCGGCATCTTCGGCTCGATCGACATGAACCGCAACGACTACCAGTCCGGCTGGGATACCGACCAGTTCCCGAACAACGTGCCGGAGATGGCGCTTGCCTATTACCAGGTTCTCTCGGGCGGCGGCTTCACCACCGGCGGCACCAACTTCGATGCGAAGCTGCGCCGTCAGTCGCTCGATCCGGAAGACCTGCTGATCGGCCATATCGGTGGCATGGACTGCTGCGCCCGTGGCCTCAAGGCGGCGGCGAAGATGATCGAGGACAAGGCGCTCTCCGCTCCGCTCGAAAGCCGCTACGCCGGCTGGCAGGTGCCGGAAGCCAAGAAGATGCTCGACGGCGGATTCTCGCTCGAGGAGATCGAAGCCTGGGTGCTGAAATCGGACCTCAACCCACAGCCGAAGTCCGGCAAGCAGGAACTGCTCGAAAACGTCGTCAACCGCTACGTCTAAACGCTTTCCTGAATTGGTTCGTGCGGCGGCTCGGAGTTCTTCGAGCCGCCGTTCGTTTGGGAGGCTCTGCCACTGCAGCTTGCATCTTCTGCGCGTAAAAAATCCATGACGCTTTCTGGTTGTTGCCGGCGGATGCGCTTGATGAAATTCTATATCCGATGATTCTGAAGTGATCGCATGGCCGCGGACACCGGGTGTCTTCGGCGACGAGATTGCTTGGGCTGTCGGATTTCAATCTTCGATAGCATAATTAGTGATACACAATTTACAGTTATTTCTGTATTATAATATGGTAAACCTTCGGTGCAGGGTGCGCCGTACCTTGAGCTGCAGCGGCCACTTGTTACGCGTGCTGTCGCGGCGCCAGGGGGACAATCCGTATGACCAGCTTCGATTCGAAAACCAAACTTCTCAATGAGCGTCTGCAGTTCGTCGACCTCGACGACGCTCAGCGGACCGCGCTTGCCCGCTCGCTGCCCGTCATCTCCGCTTCGCTCGATACGGCGCTGAACAAGTTCTACGCCAAGGCGCGCGCCAATCCGGAAACGGCGCGTTTCTTTGCCAGCGAAGCGCATGTGCAGGGCGCCAAGGCCAGGCAGGCCAAGCACTGGGAACTGATCGCCTCCGGCAGGTTCGATGCGCAATATGTCGATGCCGTCACCACCATCGGCAAGACCCATGCGCGTCTCGGCCTGGAGCCGCGCTGGTATATCGGCGGCTATGCACTGATCATCGAATCCATTCTGAAGAGCGTCATCGAGAGTCACCTGAAAGGCTTCCTGCATCGCAACAAGGCGAAGGAGATCGGCACCGACGTGGCAGCCGTCGTCAAAGCTGCGATGGTCGATATGGACTATGCGATCTCCGTTTATCTCGACGCGCTGCAGGAGGAACGTGAACGCTCCGAAGCGGAGCGGCAGGTTTTGAACGGCCAGCAGGAGGAAGCGCTTTCGGCGCTCGAAGACTGTCTGAAACGCTTGGCCGACGGCGACCTGACCGCCGTCATTACCAGCGAACTCGCACCGCAATTCGCAAGCCTTCGATCCAATTTCAATGCCGCGCTCGGCAAGCTCGACCAGACCTTCGGTGCGATCGTCGGGGCTTCCGAGGAGACGGCAAACAATGCCGGCGAACTGGTATCGGCCACCGACGACATGGCGCGGCGCACGGAGCAGCAGGCGGCCTCGCTCGAGGAAACGGCGGCGGCACTCGAAGAGATCACCACCATTTCCAAGGAAGCGGCGTCACGTGCGGAAGAGGCGCGGCGGGTCGTCGGAAATGCCACCGACGAGGCGCGCAAATCCGGCGCCATCGTCGAGCAGGCGGTGGCGGCGATGAGCGCGATCGAGGACTCGTCGCGCAAGATCACCCAGATCATCAGCGTCATCGACCAGATCTCCTTCCAGACCAACCTTTTGGCGCTGAATGCCGGGGTCGAGGCGGCGCGGGCAGGCGAGGCCGGCAAGGGCTTTGCGGTCGTCGCGCAGGAGGTGCGCGAACTGGCGCAGAAGTCAGCGGAAGCGGCGCGCGAGATCAAGGAGTTGATCGACAAGTCGTTCGAGGACGTGCTGATGGGTGTGTCGCTGGTCAACAAGACCGGCGAGGCGCTGCACCACATCGGCGACCAGGTGATCAACATCAACGGTCATATCGACGCGATCGCCGGCTCGGCGCGCGAGCAGTCGGCGGGTATCGCGGAGATCAACACCGCCGTCACCAACATGGATCAGATGACGCAGCAGAATGCGGCAATGGTCGAGGAAACCAGCGCCGCAACACATACGCTCATGCAGGTCAGCACCACGCTCAAGGGGCTTGTCGATCAATTCTCCGTATCGGCCGGACGGCAAGGGAAACCCAGCCTGGTGGCAACGAACCGGCGTTACGGATGATCGTCTGTAGAGAGCGGCGGACGAGGGGAGGGGGCGCCATGATGGCCCCCCTTTCTCTTTGTCGCGCCATCCGTCGAGACGCCCAACTCAGCGCTTCCATGCGTTTGAGGAGGTCGGTGGCGTTGCGAGATGAAATCGATTACAAATCTTCCGCGAATCTGCGTCCTTGCCTGTTGCCCCCTGCCGAAAATCTGTTAGCTTCGGCGCCTGCAACGTTTCAGGTCCATCCGTTTGAGCAGAAATCGGGTGCTTTGCACCACTGGTCGCTGACTGTCCGGGCGGACCGATGCCGTTCCATCGGGAGGAAAATCGGGATGAAGACCATCAAGGGGCCAGGGCTCTTTCTTGCGCAATTTGCCGGCGATGCGGCGCCGTTCAATTCCTGGGACGCGATCACCAAATGGGCGGCGGATTGCGGCTACAGGGGCGTACAGGTCCCGAGCTGGGATGGGCGGCTGATCGACCTGAAGAAGGCGGCGAGCTCGAAGGCCTATTGCGACGAGTTCGCCGGCACGGCGCGCGAAAACGGCGTCGAGGTGACGGAGCTGTCGACCCATCTGCAGGGCCAGCTCGTGGCCGTGCACCCGGCCTATGACGAGGCCTTCGACGGCTTTGCCGCAGCGGAGGTGCGCGGCAATCCCAAGGCACGCCAGGCCTGGGCGGTCGAGCAGGTGAAGCTGGCGCTGACGGCGTCGCAGCACCTGGGCTTGAAGGCGATGGCAAGCTTCTCCGGCGCGCTCGCCTGGCCCTTCGTCTATCCCTGGCCGCAGCGGCCGGCCGGCCTCGTCGAGACCGCCTTCGACGAACTGGCAAGGCGCTGGAGGCCGATCCTCGATCACGCCGAGGATTGCGGCGTCGACATCTGCTACGAGATCCATCCGGGCGAGGACCTGCACGACGGCATCACCTACGAGATGTTCCTCGAGCGCACCGGCAACCATGCCCGCGCCTGCATGCTCTACGACCCGTCGCACTACGTGCTGCAGTGCCTCGATTATCTCGACAACATCGACATCTACAAGGACCGCATCCGCATGTTCCACGTCAAGGACGCGGAGTTCAACCCGAGCGGACGGCAGGGCGTCTATGGCGGCTATCAGGGCTGGGTCAACCGCGCCGGCCGCTTCCGCTCGCTCGGCGACGGCCAGGTGGATTTCGGCGCGGTGTTCTCGAAGATGGCGGCCAACGATTTTGCCGGCTGGGCGGTGGTCGAATGGGAATGCGCGCTGAAGCACCCGGAGGACGGCGCGCGCGAGGGGGCCGACTTCGTCAGGCACCACATCATCCGCGTCACCGAGAAGGCCTTCGACGATTTCGCCGGCGCCGGCAGCGACGAGGCGGCCAACCGGCGCATGCTCGGGATCTGAATGACATGACCTGAGGCAGGGCGGGGCCTGAGGGGCAGACAGCCCCTCTCCTCGGGTTTAACCCGAGGACTAACCCTCTCCCCGCAGGCGGGGAGAGGGGACGCGGATTGCAGCGGGCCTCGAATTGTTGAGGTTGGTGTTGCGGTCACAGGCGTGCGAGCGGGTGCGGCATATCCCTTCTCCCCGCGTGCGGGGAGAAGGTGCCGGCAGGCGGATGAGGGGCAGCCCTCACCGCGCGGATGAGGGGCAAATCGCGCGACAAAAACCGAAGTTACGAACGGAAACAGGGGAGAAGATTATGGCAATCGAAGGAACGAGCGAGAAGCGCGAGCGCCGCATCCGGCTCGGCATGGTGGGCGGCGGCTCCGGCGCCTTCATCGGCGCGGTGCACCGCATCGCCGCTCGCCTCGACGATCATTATGAGCTGGTCGCCGGCGCGCTGTCGTCGACGCCGGAAAAGGCGGAAAGCTCGGGGCGCGAGCTCGGGCTCGATCCGTCGCGCGTCTATTCCGACTTCAAGCAGATGGCGATCCGCGAGGCGAAGCTGAAGGACGGCATCGAGGCGGTGGCGATCGTCACGCCCAACCACGTGCACTATGCCGCGGCAAAGGAGTTCCTGAAGCGCGGCATCCATGTGATCTGTGACAAGCCGCTGACCTCGACGCTGGCAGACGCGAAGAAGCTGAAGAAGGCGGCTGACGACAGCGACGCGCTGTTCGTGCTCACGCACAACTACACCGGCTATCCGATGGTGCGGCAGGCGCGCGCGATGGTCGAGAATGGCGAGATCGGCGCGGTGCGGCTGGTGCAGATGGAATATCCGCAGGACTGGCTGACGGAGAATATCGAGCAGTCCGGCCAGAAGCAGGCGGCCTGGCGCACCGACCCCGCACGCTCCGGCGCCGGCGGCTCGACCGGCGATATCGGCACCCATGCCTATAATCTCGGCGCTTTCGTTTCCGGTCTCGAACTGGAGGAGCTTTCGGCCGATCTCGACAGCTTCGTTCCTGGCCGCCAGCTCGACGACAATGCCCATGTGATGATGCGCTTCAAGGCGAAGGACGGTGAACGCGCCAAGGGCCTGCTCTGGTGCAGCCAGGTGGCGCCCGGCCACGAGAACGGCCTGATGGTGCGCGTCTACGGCACCAAAGGCGGGCTCGAATGGACGCAGAAGGATCCGAACTATCTCTGGTTCACGCCGTTCGGTGAGCCGAAGCGGCTGCTGACCCGGGCAGGTGCGGGCGCGGGCGAGGCGGCCAACCGCGTCAGCCGGATCCCGTCCGGTCATCCGGAGGGCTATCTCGAAGGCTTCGCCAACATCTACAGCGAAGCGGCGCGCGCCATCTTCGCCAAGCGCAAGGGCGAAAAGGTCGATCCGGCGGTCACGTATCCGACCATCGACGACGGCATGAAGGGCATGGTCTTCGTCGATGCCTGCGTCCAGTCATCCAAACGAAATGGTGCCTGGGTAAAGGTGTAACGAACCGCCAAACCGACGGAAGGGCGGGGACTCTCCCGCCTTTTCGCGAATTGACATTTGCCGGCAAGGTTTTAGGCCGGCCCGCCAAAGGCGAAAAAACAACGGGGTCCCGCTCGACGCGGGGCCGGAACGAGACGAGACACAGAGATGACCGATCCCAAGATCCTGGCCCAGCGCTTCCCTGGCGATTTCGTGTTCGGGGTGGCGACCGCCTCCTTCCAGATCGAGGGCGCCACCAAGGCCGACGGGCGCAAGCCGTCGATCTGGGATGCCTTTTCCAACATGCCGGGGCGCGTCTTCGGGCGTCACAATGGTGATGTCGCCTGCGACCACTACAACCGGCTGGACGAGGATCTGGACCTGATCAAGAGCCTCGGCGTCGATGCCTATCGCTTCTCGATCGCCTGGCCGCGCATCATCCCGGAGGGTACCGGGCCGATCAACGAAAAGGGCCTGGACTTCTACGATCGCCTCGTCGACGGCCTGAAGGCCCGCGGCATCAAGGCCTTCGCAACGCTCTACCATTGGGACCTGCCGCTGGCATTGATGGGGGACGGCGGTTGGACGGCGCGCACGACGGCCTACTCCTTCCAGCGTTACGCCAAGACGGTGATCGCCCGCCTCGGCGATCGGCTCGATGCGGTTGCGACCTTCAACGAACCCTGGTGCTCGGTCTGGCTCAGCCACCTCTACGGCATCCATGCGCCGGGCGAGCGCAACATGGATGCGGCGCTCCATGCGCTGCACTTCACCAATCTGGCGCACGGCCTCGGCGTCGATGCCATCCGCTCCGAGCGGCTGAACTTGCCTGTCGGTATCGTCATCAACGCCCACTCGGTCTATCCCGGCAGCGCCAGCAAGGCAGACAAGGCGGCCGCCGAGCGCGCCTTCGACTTCCACAATGGCGTCTTCTTCGGCCCGATCTTCAGGGGCGAGTATCCCGAGAGCTTCATGAGCGCGCTCGGCCACCGCATGCCTCTGATCGAGGACGGCGACATGGAGACGATCTCGCGCCCGCTCGACTGGTGGGGCCTCAACTATTACACGCCGATGCGGGTCAGCAACGATCCGGCGAAGGGCGCGGAATACCCGGCGACGATCAATGCGAAGCCGGTGAGCGAGACCAGGACGGATATCGGCTGGGAAGTCCATGCGCCGGCGCTTGGAGCCTTGGTCAAGACGCTGAACGCGACCTACCAGCTTCCGGAATGCTACATCACTGAGAACGGCGCCTGCTACAACATGGGCGTCGAGAACGGTGTCGTCGACGACCAGCCGCGGCTCGACTATATCGCCGACCACCTGTCGGTGACGGCGGACCTGATTGCCGAGGGCTATCCGATGCGCGGCTATTTCGCGTGGAGCCTGATGGACAATTTCGAATGGGCCGAAGGCTACAAGATGCGTTTCGGCATCGTCCATGTCGACTACGACACCCAGGTGCGCACCATCAAGAAGAGCGGCCATTGGTACAAGGCGCTCGCCGAAGAGTTTCCGAAGGGCAACCACGTCTGACGGATCGGGGTAGGTGGGGTCAACCCGCCACCACGCCAAGAGATACCGCAGTGCGCAGTCTTACCGGCGAACCGGCAGGACCTCGAGGCTCTGCCGGTCGAGTTGGGCCAGCACTTCCTTGAAACCGTAGCGCGGCTTCCAGTCGAGCTTTTCGATTGCCGCGCTCGGATCATAGACCCGATCGATCGTCTCCGGCAGCGCCCAGCCGCGATCGGCGAAGGCCTGGGACAATTTTGGCGCCCGCTCGCGCAGGAGCCCTGCCGCATCCTCTGCCAGGCGGCGGCAATCGGTCGGAAGCAGCGGTGTTTCGCCCGAGATGATGTAGCGCTGGAAGGCGGGGCCGCCATTGTCGAGTGCGGCCACATGCGCCGCAGCCACGTCGCGTGCATCGATGCCGCGGTGCAGGCGATAGCTTGCGACCCGGTCCGCGGCCTCCGGGAAAGAGCGCGACATGCGCAGCACCCGCACATGCAGGGCACGATCCGCGGCGTTTTCGAGCAGGGCTTCGGCCGCAAGCTTGGTGTGGTGATAGATCGTGTGCGGTTTCGGCGGCGTTTCCTCGGTGATCCAGGCGCAGCCTCTCTCCGTCACCGCGTGGCCATAGAGCGCCGTCGTGCTGGTAAAGACGATGCGGCCGACGCCCGCGGCCTGCGCCGCGGCAATCACCAGATGCGTGCCCATCACGTTGACGCGCTCGAATTCCTGATCGGCAACCGTATCGACGTGGGGCGCATGCAGTGCGGCCGTATGGATTACGGCATCTGCGCCTTCCATCGCGCGCTCCAGCAATTCGCCATCGACGAGATCGCCGACAACGGTCGTCGTGCCGAAGGGTATGCGGTCGACGCCGATAACGTCGTGGTCGGCGGCGAGTGCGTTGTAGATGGCTCGGCCAATACGGCCCGAGCTTCCGGTCAAGACGATGCGCATGTTCTACCTCGTAACCCTGTTCCTGCCCGTTAGCATGAAACGAGATCGGGTGCAGTCCGTTCGAACAAGGATATCCAAGGCGGGGATTTGCCCGCTGCAGGCAGGCTTTGCAGTAAAAGAGCATGGTTTTGCCATTCTCTCGCCGATCACGGAAAATCATGCCTGTGAAATCGGACGGCAGTTCTCCATAAGAGCCGTAGATTATGTCGCATGCGGGCCATGCGGCGCCAAAGTTGAACTGACTGGTTGCTTGATGCTAGAGAAGTGCTCCCTGTTCCGAATGCGTTGTCGAATGTCGGCCTGACCGGACGCGCCTTCCATCCCGTCTTCCGTCGGGATCATGAGTTTTGAACATTCCGAGAGCACCTATGTATCCGCACATTTCGACTGCGCCTCTTTCGGGGATCTCCGAACGATGAGCGTTTCCGCCCAAAGCGCCACGCCATCGGCCGACGCGGCCGTCGTCTTCGACGGCGTTTCCAAGCATTTCCCCGCCTCCGGCAACAGCGGCGCTTTTACCGCGCTCGACAATGTCTCGCTGACCGTCGATCGCGGCTCGATCACCGGCATCATCGGCCGTTCCGGCGCCGGCAAGTCGACGCTGATCCGGCTGGTCAACGGCCTGGAAAAGCCGACGGGCGGCAAGGTGCTGGTCAATGGCGTCGACGTCGGCGCGCTCGACGAGGCGGCGCTGCGCGCGCTTCGCCGTTCGGTCGGCATGATCTTCCAGCACTTCAACCTGCTTTCGTCGCGCACCGTGTTCGGCAACGTCGCGCTGCCGCTGGAGATATCAGGCATGGACAAGCGCGCGATCGAACAGCGCGTGCGGCCGCTGCTCGATCTCGTCGGCCTTGCCGACAAGCATGGACGTTATCCGGCCGAACTCTCGGGTGGTCAAAAGCAGCGCATCGGCATTGCCCGGGCGCTGGCGACCGAGCCGAAGCTGCTGCTCTCCGACGAGGCGACATCGGCGCTGGACCCCGAGACGACCCAGTCGATCCTCGAACTCCTGAAGCGCATCAATGCCGAACTCGGGCTGACGGTGCTGCTCATTACCCACGAGATGGAAGTGGTGAAGGCAGTGACCTCCGATGTCGCGGTCATCGATCACGGCCGCATCGTCGAGCGTGGCCATACCTTCGACGTCTTCACCCATCCGAAGCACGCGACGACGCGGGCGCTGCTTTCGGGCCTGGCGGGTTCGAAGCTTCCCGATGCGGTGGTCCGTGCGTTGAAGCCGCAGCCGGCCGCTGGCGACCGTGCCGTGGTGCGGCTCACCTTCTTCGGCGCTGCGGCCGAGAAGCCGCTGATCTCGCAATTGATCAAGTCCGTCGGCGCCGAGGTCAACATCATCGCCGGCACGATCGACGAGATCGGCGGCGCGCCCTATGGCTCGCTGGTCGTTGCCTATGGCGCGGATGCGGAGACATCCGGTCGCGCCGAGCGCTTCTTCACCGAAAATGGTCTGGTCACGGAGGTGCTCGGCTATGTCGCCTGATCTTCTGTTGCGCATCGGCAGCGCCACCATCGACACGATCTACATGGTCGCGGTCGCCGGCCTGATCGGCTCGCTGATCGGCCTGCCGATTGGCATCTTCCTCGCCACCAGCGGCAAGGGCGAGCTCTTCCCGGCACCGACGCTGAACCACATCGTCGGGCTGATCGTCAACGCCACGCGCTCGACGCCGTTCATCATCCTCGTCGTTGCCATCATTCCCTTCACCCGGCTGCTCACCGGCACCTCGATCGGCACCAAGGCGGCGATCGTGCCGCTGACGATTGCGACCATCCCCTTCGTCGCGCGACTGGTCGAAGCCGCGATCCGCGAGATCGACAAGGGGCTGATCGAAGCGGCGCGCGCCATGGGCGCAACGCCGATGCAGATCGTCTTCAAGGTGCTGCTTGCCGAAGCGCGGCCAGCGCTGACGCTGGCGCTCACCATGACCGCCGTCAGCCTGATCGGCTATTCGGCGATGGTCGGGGCCGTCGGCGGCGGCGGGCTCGGCGACCTCGGCATCCGCTACGGCTACCAGCGCTTCATGCCCGACGTGATGCTCGTCGTCGTCATCGTGCTCATCGTGCTGGTGCAACTCGTCCAGAGCGCCGGCGACGGCCTAGCGCGGCGCTTCGACAAGAAGAACCGCAAGACCTGATTCCTCCCAAGACTTGAACGTGAACAAGGAGACATCCATGAAGAAGCTCATCATCGCAGCGGCGATTGCTGCTCTTACGGCCGGTACGGCGCTTGCCGAAACCATCAAGGTCGGCGTAACGCCGGGCGAACATGCCCAGATCATGGAGAAGGTGAAGGAGATCGCGGCACCGAAGGGCCTCAACATCGAGATCCTCGAATTCTCCGACTACGTCGTTCCGAACCAGGCGCTGGCCGATGGTGATCTCAATGCCAACTCGTTCCAGCACCAGCCCTATCTCGACAACCAGATCGCCGATCGCGGTTTCGATATCGTCAGCGTCGGCACCACCATCACCACGCCGATGGGCGTCTATTCGAACAAGGTGAAGAGTCTCGACGAGCTTCAGGACGGCGCGACGATCGCCATTCCGAACGACCCGACCAATGGCGGCCGCGCGCTGCTCGTTCTCGCCTCCAAGGGTCTGATCAAGGTCAAGGAAGATGCCGGCTTGAAGGTAACGCCCGCCGACATCACCGAAAACCCGAAGAACATCACCTTTGCCGAGCTCGATGCAGCACAGCTTCCGCGCTCGCTGCAGGACGTCGATGCGGCCGTGATCAACACCAACTACGCCATGGAAGCCGGCCTGCATCCGAAGAAGGACGCGATCGCCATCGAAGGCGAGAAGTCGCCCTACGCCAACGTCATTGCCGTACGCAAAGCCGACAAGGATGCGCCGTGGGTGAAGACGCTGGTCGAATCCTACCACGACGATAAGGTGAAGGCCTTCATCAACGACACCTTCAAGGGCGCGCTGATCCCGAGCTGGTAAGCTTCTCTCAAAAAGAACACGAACCCGCGCGCTGCAATCGCGGCGCGCGGTTTTTCTTTGACCGCAAGGCTCGCTTGGCTATCCTCCGGGCGCTTCGAGGAGGATGCAACATGAGTGTGATGAATGGCGGCTGCCTCTGCGGCGCAATCCGGTATGAGGCGAAGGGGCAACCCCTCTATTCCGGCTTCTGTCATTGCCGCGACTGCCAGCGTACGACCGGAACCGGTCATTGCTGCTACATGATCTTCGGCCGCGCGGACGTTGCGGTATCAGGTACATGCCGCGGCTACGAAACGCGCGCCGAAAACGGCAATCCCTCGATCCGCTATTTCTGCGAAACCTGCGGCAGCCAGATCTTCGGCTCCGGTCCTCCAGGCGATCCGCGCTTATCGATCTATGCCGGCACGCTCGACGATCCCTCGGTGTTTCGCCCGACTGACGCGATCTTCACCCGCAGCCGGCACGAATGGGACCGCAGCGCGCTGTCGCTCGAGGAATGCGAGGCGTTGCCGGGCTAACCGCAACAGCAAGATTTGCCCTCTCCTCGGGTTTAACCCGGGGACTAACCCTCTCCCCGCAGGCGGGGCGAGGGGACGTGCCCGAAAGCGGCCGTCACGAGTTGGAGCTTGATCTGTGGAACGGGCGGTGTCGCAAGTCCCTTCGCCCCATTGCGGGGAGAAGGTGCCGGCAGGCGGATGAGGGGGCATTTCTGCGGAGCAGGTCAGCTTCCGAGGTGGCGCTCGCCGCGCTTCTTCGCCAACTCGATCTGCTTCTGGCGCTGGCGGTAGCGTTCGCGGTCCTCGTCGGTGCGGATCTCATAGCAGTGAATGCAGGAGACGCCTTCCTCGTGATGCGGCGAGGCGAGGTCGGCCGGGGTAAGCGGCTGGCGGCAGGCGTGGCAGAGCGTGTGTTCGCCTTCTTTCAGGCCGTGGGTCACGGAGACGCGTTCGTCGAAGACGAAACAGGCGCCCTCCCACAGGCTTTCTTCCTGCGGCACCTCTTCGAGATATTTCAGAATGCCGCCCTTGAGGTGGTAGACGTCGTCGAAGCCCTGCTCCTTCATGAAGGCGGTCGCCTTCTCGCAGCGGATGCCGCCGGTGCAGTACATGGCGATCTTCGGCTTGTTGTGCAGACCGGTGTGGTTGCGCACCCAGTCCGGAAACTCGCGGAAGGTCTTGGTCTGCGGATCGACCGCGCCCTTGAAGATGCCGATCGCCGTCTCGTAATCGTTGCGTGTATCGATGACGATCGTATCGGGATCGGAGATCAACGCGTTCCAGTCCTTGGGATCGACATAGGTGCCGACGATCTTGTTGGGGTCGATGTTCTCGACGCCCATGGTGACGATTTCCTTTTTCAGCCGCACCTTCATGCGCAGAAACGGCATCGAAGACGCTCGGCTTTCCTTATGCTCCAACGCCGCAAGCTCCGGCTGCGCACGCAAGAATGCAAGGACGGCGGCGATGCCGGCATCCGTGCCGGCGATCGTGCCGTTGATGCCCTCGTGGGCGAGCAGCAGTGTACCCTTGACGCCGTTTTCGTCGCAGACGGCCTGCAACGGTGCGCGGAATTCGGCGAAGCGCGGGAAGCTTGCGAAATGATAGAGCGCGGCGACGAGGAACTGGCCATGCGTCTGCGGGCGCGGGGTCGTGGAAATGTCGGTCATGGCCCGTGCAAATACAGCTTTCGCGCCGCAAGCGCAATCGCGGCGGCCGAGAGGGGCACTCTGTCGCGCCGCGGACGATCGGCCGGAGCGGCCCTGTTAACGCGCGGCGTCCAGCCAAAGCAGCCGGATCGTCCGGCTCTCTTCGTCAGGCTGCTCCTGGAAGACCGTTGCAGCCAGCTTCAAAGCGTCGCCGCGCAAGGTTTCCTGCCTTGCAATGACGGCGGCGATGAGATGGGCCTGGTCCTGGCTGTTACCGGCGAGGCCCGGCTCCTCGTTGATCAACTGGACCAGGACGGCGAGATCGTTGAGGTGGCCGAGTATGTCGACCAGCGTCTTGGTCTCGTTGCGTTTGGCCTGCATGGCGGACCGCCAGGTCTCGCGCATAAGCCCGAGATGCATGCGGTAGTCCTGTGCCCGTTTGCGCAATTCGTGGAACGGGTCCGCCTCCGTGCTCGATCCGCATGCCTCCTTGGCGCGGGCGGCGCGCTTGAGTGTCCGGCGCCAGCCTTTCGTCAACCGGGCCGCCGTCTTGTTGCGGCGGTCATCGAAAGATACCTGGCCCAGTGCCTGCAGTGCCTGCTCGCAATTGACGATGGTGCCGGCGACGCGATCCTCGATGTCGGTCTCGCGGGCGGCGATGTGGTCGCGACGGGCCGTTAGCCGTTCGCAGACATGGGCAAGCGCCCTTTCTTCCTCCTCACTGCAAGCCCCAGCCCTGAGATAGTGGGCGTTTTCGACGAGGGCGGCGGCATCGCGGACGCTCGAGAGATTGCGGGCCATGTCGCGAATGCGCGCGTTTTCGTACTTCTGGAATTGCGGCGCGTCGGCGGCGACGAGCCGGTAGAGCGAGCGCAGGCGCTTGAAGTTCTTGCGGGCGTCATGGATGGCCTCGTGCAGGCCCTGAGGGCGGTCTTCGAGGATCATGACCGCCTCGGTGAGCTGTTCGGCGGCAATGGCACGGAAATCGTCAGTAAACGGCCGTCCGGGCCGGAAGGCGTAGGTCATGACTGGGGTTCCATCAGCCCCTCTGTGGCAAGCGCCTGGTTGGAGTAACGACGGTCGCCGGTGACTTCGCGACCGATCCAACTGGGCAATGCCGGTATGTCGGTCTCGCGCTTCATCTCCACTTCGGCAACGATAAGGCCCTTGAGCGCGCCTTCGTAGACATCCACTTCCCAGATGAAGCCCTTGTGCGGCACGCGGTAGCGCCGTTTTTCAATGATGATGCCGATCGCCTGGGTCAGCATCTCGCGGGCGTCGTCCAAAGGCAAGTCGTATTCATACTCGTTTCTGACGAGCGCCGACTTGCCGATCTTTATGGTGAGGCGGGCCCATTTGTTGCCGTGGATCCGCACGCGCAGCGAGCGGTCGTCCATGGTCACGACATAGGCTTGCCTGAGGTCGATGCCTTTGTCCGCATGCTCTCGCCACCCGTCGGAAGCGACCAGAAACTTGCGTTCTATTTCCTTCGCCATGGATAATCCGCCATTTCGATAGGCTCGCCGCCATCAAACTATCGCTTTCGCGCGAAGGCTCAAGTCATCTCTTTGTTGTAGGTAATATTTTATCTTCGACTTATATGAGAATGCCGCACACTTGCGCCCTTGGGTCTCGACAACCGATGGCCGGCGGAGTATGCGGAAGGCATATTCAATCGTTTTAAAAAGGACGATCGGCATGAGCGCGAAAACCGACAGGCTTCTTTCCATCCTCAAATTGCAGCCGGTCGTTCCGGTTCTGGTGATCGACGACGCCGCGACCGCCGTTCCGCTGGCGCGCGCCCTGGTTGCCGGTGGGTTGAAGGCGATCGAGATCACGCTGCGCACGCCGGCTGCGCTCGAAGCGATCAGTGCCGTTGCCCAGGAAGTCGAAGGCGCGGTTGCGGGTGCCGGCACGATCCTCAATGCCGCACAGTTCCAGGCGGCGGTCGAAGCCGGCTCGAAGTTCATCGTCAGCCCTGGCACGACGCAGGAGCTGATCGACGTCGCCAACGACCACGAAGTGCCGCTGCTGCCGGGTGCCGCCACGGCGAGCGAAGTCATGGGCTTGCGCGAAGAAGGCTACGACGTCATGAAGTTCTTCCCGGCCGAGCAGGCCGGCGGTGCAGCCTATCTCAAGTCGCTGTCCTCGCCGCTTGCCGGCACGCTCTTCTGCCCGACCGGCGGCATCTCGCTTTCGAACGCGCGCGACTATCTGACGCTGCCGAACGTCGTCTGCGTCGGCGGCTCCTGGGTTGCGCCGAAGGATCTGGTCGCCAAGGGCGACTGGGCCGGCATCACCAAGCTCGCGGCGGAAGCCTTCGCGCTCAAGGGCTGAGTGCGACGCACCGATGTCCAGTTCCGAAGGCCGGGCCGACGCCCGGCCTTTTTCGTTGGTACGCCTCGACCTTCTCGCCTCTGGCGCGAATTTGTATTTTCCCTGCAACGTTCCTATGTCTCAATCCATTCAGCGATGGGCGCGCGGGCGGCGCTCCCTTTCGCCCGTCCCCGACCGTCCGGAACCGAGAAGGAGCGAAACCCGATGTTCGACGCGAAGAAATTGCTGGATCAGTTTCTGGGATCGCAGGTGCCCGGTGCCGGCGGCACGGTGCGCGATCGCGCGACCCAAGTGACGCAGCTTGCCAAGGACAATCCGCTGGCGACCGGCGCCATCGCCGCCGTCCTGCTCGGAACAAAATCGGGTCGCCAGCTTGCCGGCAATGCCGCGGTGCTCGGCGGCCTCGCGGCGATCGCGGGTCTCGGTTACCAGGCCTACAAGAATTATCAGGCCGGCAACACGCCGGGCGGCGCGACGGTTGCCAAGGGTGAACCGGAACTCCTGCCGCCACCGGCCGATTCCGGCTTCGCATCTGCGCCGGAGGCCGTCAGCGACGATTTCGCGCTGACGCTGGTGCGCGCCATGATCGCGGCCTCGCGCGCCGATGGCCATATCGATGAGGCCGAGCGCCGGCACATCATGGACAAGCTGTCGGTTTCCGGCCTTTCGGCCGATGCCGCCGCCTTCCTGGAGAGCGAGCTTGCCAACCCCGTCGATATCGACGCGATCGTCGGCGCCGCAAAGACCGAGGAGGAGCGCGTCGAGATTTATACCGCATCGCGCCTGACGATCGAGCCGGAGACGCGTGCGGAGCGCGGTTATCTCGACCTGCTCGCCGGCCGCCTCGGTCTTCCGGACGCGCTGGTCGATCACATCGAGGCGACGGTATCGGCCGCCAAGGTGCCGGCCACGGCCTAGCACATCGGGTGAGCGCTCATGGGTGTATCACCGGTTTGAACAGCGTTCATAACCGGTTTGAACGGCGTTCATAACCAGTTTGAATTTGTATCGGCCGCCGCTCTGGCCTATGCCAGATGACGAGGATGAGAGCGCGATCGGGAAGATGTATGTGGTTTCCGCCCGGATCCGCTCTAACTTATTGTAATCGATCACGGTTATGGTTTGGGGATCGATCGGCCCGAAACCGTCGTGGTCCAGAGGAGCGGCCGATGCGTGATCTCAGGAACTGGAAGGGATGCCCGGCGCCGAAGGGCGTCGCGCTCGAAGGGCGCTTCGTCAAGCTCGAGCCTTATGAGCGCGACCGGCATCTGCAGGACCTCTGGGACGGTCTCGGCGGGATGGCGATCAATCCGCTGCTCAAATATTTCACGCAGCCGGATTTTAGGGATATCGAGGATTTCGACGCGTGGCTGACGGCGGCGCAGGAGAAATCCGGCTGGGTCACCGAGGTCTTTCGCGACAAGGCGACCGGCATCGTCGTCGGTATGGCCAACTACATGCGTGCCGATCCCGCCAATGGCGTCGTTGAAGTGGGAGCCGTGGCCCATGGCGCCGCCATGGCGCGCTCACCGCTCTCCACCGAAGTCCATTACCTGATGGCGAAACACGTCTTCGAGGACCTCGGCTATCGTCGCTACGAATGGAAATGCCACAGCGAGAACATGGCGAGCCGCAACACGGCGGCGCGCCTCGGTTTTACCTTCGAGGGCATCTTCCGCCAGCACATGATCTCCAAGGGCGGAAACCGCGACACGGCCTGGTTCTCGATGATCGACAGCGAGTGGCCGCTGCTCAATGCCGCATTCGAAACCTGGCTCGCAGTTGATAATTTCGACGAGGATGGTCGCCAGATACGGCGGCTTGAAGATATACGTGCGGACCTAGAGCGGCAGGCGGCCAAGTAAGCGCCTGATGCTCGTCGCACCGGACAACAGCAGGGAAGTCATGCAGAACAAGGAAAAGTCACCGGCGATCGCGGCTGCGATCATTCTCGTCGTCGCCGGCCTCGGCTTCTTCGTGCTGCCGTCGATCATGCTGAGGCTCGGCGACATCTCGCCCTGGCTGGCCGTCGCCTTCGGCGTGATCTTCGTCCTGGGTTTCTTCCTGCTGTTCTGGCTCCGGGCCCGCTACCAGCGCAAGCGCGGACTTTGACGATCGCTTCCTGCCCGAGCATCCCGCTTTCAAGTGGCATCACTGGCAGCGGAAGGATGGCGTAGAAACGAATGCCGGAGCGTCAGCTCTGCAGCGCCGCGCCGAGAAGCACCAATCCAAGCAACAGAACCAGGGCTGCACCGGCGATCTCGATGCCATGCGAGATCCGGGCGGCGGCGGTGCCGCTCGAGGCGTAGCGGAGCGCAAAGCCCTTGGCGGTCACGGCCATGGTTGCAAGGATCGAGACGGTGATCGCCGTGCCGAGCGACATGGCGAAGACGGAGAGCACGCCGCCGAGATAGAGCCCGTTCAGGAGCGCGAAGGAAAGCACGATGAGCGCGCCGGAGCAGGGCCGCAGGCCGACGGCGATGACGGCCGACCAGGCTTCTCGAAGCGCGAAACGATCACCTTTCAGCAGCGACGGATCGGGCGCATGTGCATGCCCGCAGCTGGCGCAGACTTCGCCCGGGCCGTGGCTGTGCCCATGGTGCCCATCGTGCGCGTGATGATGATGGTGATCGTGACGATGAGAGTCGTGATCGTGCGCGAGATGGATATGCCCGCCGCCGGCAACTGAGGCCACGGCAACAGGACGCAGCATCGACCGCAGCTTGCGCAGGAGCAGCCAGCCGCCGAAAACGGTGATCAAGGCGTAGCTGGCGATCTCCAGCCAACGGGTCGCGGCGGTCATGTTGATCGAAGAGCCGCGCAGCAGCAGGTAGACGGCGCCGATCAAGAGGATCGCGACGATCCCCTGCAGGATCGAGGACAGGAAGGAGAGCATCACGCCGCGCTTCAGTTCCGTCTCATTGGCGATCATGTAGGAGGAGATGACTGCCTTGCCGTGGCCGGGGCCTGCGGCGTGCAAGACGCCATAGGTGAAGGAAAGCCCGACCAGCGACCAGAGCTGCCAGGGGTTCTCCCGCATGCCCTTCAGCGCGCTGGTCATCATGCGGTAGAAGCCCTGCTGCTCCATGTTCACCCAGGCGAAGAAGCCGCCGAGGAAGCCGGTCGTCTTGAACGCAGGTTCGGCTGTGCCTATGCCGAGCGGCGACTGGGCCGCAGCGAAGGTAGCGGAAAGCGCCGTGACGATGAGCGCTGCCGTGACCAGACGTCCAATGCTGCGGGAGTTCAGCATGAGATCTCTATCCTGGTTGCGAAGAGCTTCGACATGTCCGTGCCTGTCGGATCGTTCCAGAAGGCATCGGTCAGGGTGTCCTTGTTCTCGGCGAGAACCTCGTCGGGGTCGGGGCGGACGACCTTGTGTTCGCAGGCGCTGATCTTGTCGCCGACGACGGTCAGGTCGTTGTCGGTCGGGAAATCCATCGCCGTATACATGGTCGGATCGTAGACGCCGAAGGAAAGCTTGCCCTTGAGCGGCATCGGCTCGGCCGGCTTGACCGCGAACATCATCAAGAGCTGGCCGTCCTTGTAGTCGACGTTGATGCTTTGCGGCTTGTTGACCTTGATGGTTTTGCCGTTGTCGAGGATCGTCGTGTAGTAATTGTACTCGGAGAGCGACTCCAGCACGGTCTGGCCGACTTCCTTCAACTCGTCCGGATCGAGCATCGCATTCGAGTTCTTGTCGAAATCGAGGACCACGCTCGACGAGAACAGCTCGTCGAAACGCCAGACGTTCCGGAGCTCGCTGATTTCGGCCTTGTCGTCGGAGACCACCTCGAGCCGCGCTTCCGCGAAGATATGCGGGTGGGCAAAGGCCAGCGACGGTGCAAGCAGGGTGGCAAGGCCGACCGTGGCGAGGCGCTTGATTTTCATGAGGCGGCAATCCTTTCGACCGGGGCAACCGTCCCGCGATTCGTATCCGGGAATGTACCGGAAATGGGACGGAATTGGGACTTGGCCGATCGCGTCGTTCGTTGATGGCCCTTTCTGTCAGTGCGGCCTGCGGAACCAGGCGTGCAGGAAATCGACGAAGGTCCGGACCTTGGCCGGCAGATAGCGGCGATGCGGATAGATCGCATAGATGCCGCGGTCACGCGGCAGGAAATCGTCGAACAACGTCACGAGTTCGCCTGTCGCGATCTTCGGCCGTGCGATGAAGTCCGGAATGACGGCGATGCCCATGCCGGAGACGGCGGCCCGTAAAGCGGCGAGCGGACTGTTGACCTCGATCGGGCCGCTTACCGGGACGGTGAAGGCCGAGCCATCGGCCTCGACGAAGCGCCAGTTCGAATAGGAGCGGCCATTGGTGTCGAGAATGCAGGGGATCTTGGAAAGGTCGGTCGGGTGCTCGATCGGGCCGGATTTTTCCAGGAACTCCGGGGCGGTGCAGATCAGCACCTGGAAATCATCGAGCTTGCGGGCGATCAACGTCGAATCCTCCAGCCGCGTGATGCGGATGGCGACATCGAAACCTTCCTCGACCAGATCGACGAAGCGGTCATCGGAGACGATCTCAAGTGAAAGTTCCGGGTGCTGCTTGCCGAAGTCCACGAGCGACTGGCCGATCTCCGCATCGACGAAGGTGCGCGGTGCGGTAATGCGCAGCCGCCCTTTCAGGTCGGAATTGTTGGCGCGCACGAGATCGGCAAGGTTGTCGATCTCCTTCAGGATTTCCGATGCCGTGCGATAATAGGTATGGCCGGCCTCCGTCAGCGAGAACTGCCGCGTGGTGCGGTTGAGCAGCAGCGCGCCGAGTTCGTCCTCAAGCTCACGCACGTATTTCGAAAGCAGCGCCTTCGACTTGCCGACGCGCCGTGCGGCGGCCGAGAACCCCTCGGCGTCCACGACATCGATAAAGGCGCGGATGCGGGTGAGTGTGTCCATGGCGGTCTTTCTTTCTTGCTCTCGGGGCACGTCCTTGATTCGTCATCGAAGGTTTCACATTCGCGACGATACAGGCACCAGATTGTCCGTCGCTTGCGTCTCTTGCTCCGGCTTCAGCGAACGCTGACGAACGTCCTATTAACTCCAGCCTTTTCAACAGTTTGCGTCGGTGATCGATCTGGCGAAAATCGTTCAATGATTGTGAACATCAGCAGTTTTGCCCGTGTGGGAAAAAATTCAACTGCCAGTGCGAAAAAACTCTTGATTACGACAGGGTTTTTTCTTACCTACGCCCTTGCCCAAAGTCGCACGTGCCTGTGGGTGTCCGCCGACCCTCGATTAGGTGAGGGTATCGGTAAGGTACCTGGAACTAACCCCTCCAGTCGCTATTCCGGCCAACCGGGAAATGCGAGGACATCTTGAAGCAACGACGGTGCGGGCCTTTCTGGTGTCTGCCGGCTCTCCAACAGCCGGGGTTACTGAAGAGGCACACCTTCATTGCCGGAAGTGCGGTTGGGTTATCCCCTCCAATCCATGGCAGACAAAGCCGAATTGAAGCCTAGGCGGGCTTTGATTCATCGTTCGCGCATCGAGCGCATGCATGGTTCCGGGGTCTCCACCGGCTGGTTCCAGCGCATGTGCGCGTATGCCCTTTGTCCTCCGTGAAAGCGGAGCATTTTGGATCAGGGGAATATGGCCATGACCACCGCACGCATCATCGACTTCCTCAACACCCGACGACCCGAAGGTCCGTGCCTCGTTGTCGACCTCGACGTCGTGCGCGACAACTTTAGGGCATTCCGCCACGCGCTGCCCGACAGCGCGATCTACTATGCCGTCAAGGCCAACCCGGCGCCGGAAATCCTGCGCCTTCTCGCCGGTCTCGGCTCCTCTTTCGATTGCGCGTCCGTCGCTGAAATCGAAATGGCGCTCGATGCCGGTGCGACCCCGAGCCGCATTTCTTATGGCAACACCATCAAGAAGGAGCGCGACATTGCCCGCGCCCATGCGCTTGGGGTCAACCTGTTCGCGGTCGACAGCCACGAGGAAGTCGAGAAGATCGCGCGTGCAGCCCCCGGCGCCCGCGTGTTCTGCCGCGTGCTGACCAATGGCGAAGGCGCCGAATGGCCGCTGTCGCGCAAGTTCGGCTGCGTCCCGCAGATGGCCGTCGACGTTCTCGTCTACGCCCATCAGCACGGCCTCGTCTCCTACGGCGTCTCGTTCCATGTCGGTTCGCAGATGACGAAGCTCGACGCCTGGGACGCGGCTCTCTCGGATGCCAAGCGCGTCTTCGTTCAGCTTGCCAAGCGCGGCATCGAGCTGAAGATGGTCAACATGGGTGGCGGCTTCCCGACGAAGTATCTGAAGGACGTCCCGACGGCGGAAGCCTACGGCCAGGCGATCTTCGGTGCGCTGAAGAAGCACTTCGGCAACAACATCCCGGAGACCATCATCGAGCCCGGTCGCGGCATGGTCGGCAATGCCGGCGTGATCAAGGCAGAAGTCGTTCTCGTGTCGAAGAAGTCGGACAACGACGCCCATCGCTGGGTGTTCCTCGACATCGGCAAGTTCGGCGGCCTTGCCGAAACCATGGACGAGGCGATCCGCTACCCGATCCGCACGGCGCGCGATACCGATGACATGGAGCCTTGCGTGCTCGCCGGCCCGACCTGCGATTCGGCCGACGTGCTCTATGAAAAGAACATGTATCCGTTGCCGATCTCGCTTTCGATCGGCGACGAGGTTCTGATCGAAGGCACCGGCGCCTATACGACGACCTACTCGGCCGTCGCCTTCAACGGCTTCGAGCCGCTGAAGGCCTACGTGATCTGATCCGGCTTGCTCCCGTCCTTGGACGGGAGCGCCATCTCACAATTTTCATTCGGTCCGCCTGAAGCGGTTTTGATGACGGGAGGCCCCGATGGCCGCTGTTGTTGACGCCCTGCGCGCATTCTTCGCGCCCACCACATTTGTAATCGATGCCGAAAATCCGGGCGACGTCGTCGCTCGCGAGAACCTGCTCGACCGTGCCATGGGGCCGGAGCGCCGCCGCAAATCGTCGGAAAAGCTGCGCAGCGGTCGGCTGCCGGCTGAAGGCCTCGCCTTCGTCGCGCGTGACATCGACGGTCACGTGATCGGCACGGTGCGTCTCTGGAATGTCGAAGCCGGCGTCAGCCGCGAAGGCCATGCCGTGCCGGCGCTGCTGCTCGGTCCGCTCGCCGTTGATCCGGCGCACGAGGGCAAGGGTATCGGCGGCATGCTGATGCGCGCGGCAATCGAAGAGGCCAAGAACCGTGGCCATGGTGCGATCCTGCTCGTGGGCGACGCGGCCTATTACGAGCGCTTCGGCTTCTTTGCGAGCCGCACCCAGCATCTCGTCATGCCCGGTCCATTCGAGCGCAACCGGTTCCTGGCGCTCGAGCTTAGGGATAACTGGCTTGAAGGCGCTGCAGGCATGATCGTCGCCAGCGGCCGCAAGCTGGCGATGCCGCCGGTCCGCCGCGCCGCCTGAGCCTCTTTCCGCCGCCAACCCTGCGGCGGCGGATCTTTCGCTGCTCCCTTGCTGGTCCGATGCGATCGGCGAGGGAGCAGACGCCCGAGGGGGGCGCTTTTTCCCGATGATTTTGTGAGCCTCCCTGACAACGCGGCGTCGCTGGCCCGTCCTTGCGGGCAAGGACTCGTGTACCCGGATGGAAACCTCCCGCATGGATCCGTTCATTCGCGGGGCAGAACATGGCCTATCTCGCGACGGTTGCGGCCTCGGGGGGCGTCGGCCCGGCATCGCGTCTGTCGCCGGCGTGGCGCTTGGTCTGGCAGTCGGTGGGCGTCGCCGCCTCCTTCGGGGGCAGCCTGTCAGGCAGTCGCGCGGCGATAGAGGGCGAGCGAACCGGCAAGCGCCAGTAGCGCGCCGCCACAGAGCCGGTCGAGCCACACGGCGCCGGATTGCTTGAGGAAGGCGGTGGCCTGCGCACCGAGCAGCGCATAACCAAACATCACGGCAAGATCGACCGAGGCAAAGACGAGTGCCAGGATGGCATATTGCGGCGCTTGCGGCGCGGCGGCGTCGATGAACTGCGGCAGGAAGGCGGTGAAGAACAGGTAGCCCTTGGGGTTGGTCACCGCGACGAGGAAGCTCTTGAGGAAGATGGCGACAGAGGAGACGGGATGATCGGAGCCGCTTGCTTCGGTTGCGACCTGGATCGAGCCTTTCGACCGCAACAGCATGATGCCGAGAAAGGCGAGATAGGCCGCGCCCAGCCATTTGACGACGGTGAACCAGAATTCGGAGGCGGCGAGCAGCGCCCCAAGACCGAGTGCGACCGCACCGATCAGCACGAAATCGGAGAGAACCGCGCCGATCATGCCGGCGGTTGCGCGCTTTACGCCGTAGCGTGAGCCGTTGGTGAGTGCGAGCAGGACCGTGGGGCCGGGCGTCGCGATGCCGATGAAGGCAACCAGCGCGAATGCGAGTATCGTCATGTCGGTCATGATATCCTCCCTGCGTCTTCCGCGCCGTAGTCGTCCCACAGCTTTTGCGCGTGCGCAATCCTCTTCTGCGCTTGCGCGATTGCCGCCTTTCCAGGCCGAGTTTGACAGCGTAGCCGGCATCCCCTATGGAGACGGCAGGGTGAAGGTCCCTGCCGTCCGCGAGCGTCAAGCTTTGGTGAAATCCTTCTTCGAGACACGGTCAGCCGAAACGGCATGCGAACCGGTGGTAATGCGGACTCCCATCTCCAAGGAATGCATGCCGCTGCAGGAGACCCTCTCATGACGCGCGGATCAACCACGCTTCCCTCACTTGATGCCCTGAAAGACCAGGCGAAACGCCTGCGCACCCGCCTTGCTGCCGAAGGCGAAACCATCGGCCATTCCCGATCGCTCGAGCTGATCGCGGCCCAATACGGCTATCGCGATTGGAACACGCTGCATGCGGCCGTCGGCAACCGGCCGCCCTTCAATCCCTGGATGCTGGGCGCGCGGGTGAAGGGGCGCTATCTCGGCCAGGCCTTCAAAGGCGAGATCCTGTCGGTGCAGGCGCTGACGGCGCAGCCCGGACGGTATCGCCTGACGATGAAATTCGACGAACCGGTCGACGTCGTCACCTTCGAGAGCTTTTCCGCTTTTCGCCAGCGGGTGACCGCGACGGTGGACGAGACGGGAAGGACGATCGAAAAAACCTCGAACGGCCTTGCTCAACTCGAACTCGAATGGTGAGGCTGCGCTGCCGAAAACGGTCCGAGGGGCGCCCCTCTTTTCCTCGCACGCCGTTCCGAAGAACCTGACCTTGCGGCCCCGGCACGATGGTCGACGCTCGCGGTCGGGGCAGGCGCGATATCCTGCAGCTGATCGTCGGGCTCGGCGTCTACCTGATGCGCCGAAGCGATTGGCTGCGCGACGTCTTCTTCACACCTCGCGTGCCGACCCGCAGCGGCACCTCCGGCGTCATGGATCAGACGATCGTCTGGTCCATCTCCGCTGCAGGTACCTCGTCGACGCGGTGAATGCGCACGACGGTTGCCGGGACGCCCGCGACCGTTGTGCGGGGCGGGACAGGCTTCAACACGACACTGCCTGCGGCGATCTTGCTGAATGCGCCGACCTCGATGTTGCCGAGGATCTTGGCGCCGGCGCCGATCATGACGCCGCGGCGGATCTTCGGATGCCGGTCGCCGGTTTCCTTGCCGGTGCCGCCGAGCGTGACGTTCTGAAGGATCGAGACCTGGTCCTCGATGACCGAGGTTTCGCCGACGACGATGCCGGAACCGTGGTCGAGCATGACGGCGCGCCCGATCCGGGCCGCCGGGTGGATATCGGGGCCGAAAACGAGGGAGGCGAGGTTCGAGAGCCAGTTGGCGACGTCCCTGCGGCCATCGATCCAGAGCCGATGGGCGGCGCGATAGGTCTGCAGCGCCTGAAAGCCCTTGAGGTTGAGGAGGACATGCAGCAGGCCCGGGCAGGCGGGATCGCGCTCCATCACCGCCTGAAGGTCCGCCTCGGCGGCGGTGAGAGCGTCGGCGTCCGCTTGGAAAACATCCGAAAGAAGCTGTGCCAGCGATCGTTCGTCGACGCGGGCGACGGAAAGACGATTGGCGAGAACGGCTGCGAGCGCCGCTGCATCCGACCGGTCCTCGGTGACCAGTCGCAACGTTTGCGCCATGACCGGTTCGCGCATCGCGAGCGCCCGGGCTTCCGCACGGATGAGGTTCCAGACCTCACCGTCCGCCAGCGGCACAACGGTCGAGCCAGCATAGAGTGGAGCTTCGGCGCCTGCGGTCATTGTTCGCCTGTTATCCCGCGATATCGACGACGCCGCAGTCGCCCTCGGCCGAACCGAAAGCAAGCTGCCGGCCATTCTTGTTCCAGGCCATGGCGGTGATGGCGCCCTTGCCCGGGCGGCGCAGCAGCACTTCCTTGCCGTCGGCAAAGCGGGCGCCCAGGATCATGCCGTCCTGATAACCGATGGCGACGATGTCTTCGGTTGGATGGCAGCAGACCGAGGTCACCATGATGTTGGCGCGGGTGCCGAGTTCCAGCGGCGCCTTGCCCATCGGCCCATCCTTGCCCTGGAAGGGCCAGACGATTGCCGCCGGCGCACCCGAGGACGCAAGCCACTTGCCCTTGGCCGACCAGGAGAGCGACTTCACCTTTGCCGGATAGCCGGTCATGCGCATGTGGCGCGCCTCGGTGCCGGGCTTGGCATCGAGCTTCCAGCCATGCAGCGCGTTTTCCTGCATCGTCGTCACGAGGAAGCGGCCATCGGGCGAGAAGGTCACGCCGGTGTGGGCGCCCTTCCATTCCAGATCGATCGGCTGGCCCGAGGTCCCGACCCAATGCAAGGAAACGCCATTGTAGCGGGCCGCGGCGACGCGCAGACCCTTCGGCGCGAAGGCGAGGCCCTCGACGGTGCGCTCTTCCGTGAATTCCTTCGTCGTGCCATCGGCGAGGCGCACATGGGTGGTCTTGCCATAGGCGTAGGCGACAGACCCTTGCGGACCCGCGGCAACTTGCGCGATCCACTTGCGTGGCGCTTCGGCCACCAGCGATGTGGTGCCGTCGGCGGCCGTACGCATCACCTTGCCGTCTTCGCCGCCGGTCAGCAGCGTATCGTTCGCCTCGTCGACGACGAGCGACAGCAGGCCCTCGTGAACCTCCGTCGTCTTGTGGCCGAGGTCGAGGCGGTGAACGGCGCCGATGGCTTCGGCGAAGAAGGGAACGCCTTTGAGAAAGGCCACGCCGACGACGTGACCTTCGAGATCGAGAGGAGCGACGGTCGGCATCAGTTCGGCTGCGCCTCGCATGCCTTAAAGGTGCGCTCGAGCTTTTCACGGTCGAGATCGCGGCCGATGAAGACGAGGCGGCTCTCGCGCTTCTCGCCATCCTTCCAGGCGCGCTGATGGTCGCCCTCGATGATCATGTGCACGCCCTGGACGACATAACGCTCGGCATCGCCGGCAAAGGCGATGATGCCCTTCAGGCGCAGGATGTTCGGGCCGTCCGTCTGGGTGATCTTCTGGATCCAGGGGAAGAAGCGGTCCGGGTTCATCTCGCCGCCGCGGAGCGAGATCGACTGCACCGTCACGTCATGGATCGGCGAGGGCGCGTGATCGTGGTGATGATGATCGTGGTCATGATCATGGTGGTGGTGATCGTGATCATGATGGTGGTGATGGTCGTGATTACAGTCCGGACCGCAGGCATGATCATGGTCATGCTCGTCCTGATCGAGGAAATGCGGATCGTTTTCCAACGCCTTTTCGAGGTTGAAGGCGCCCTGGTCGAGGACCTTCGCCAGATCGATGTCGGAGCGTTGCGTGCGGTAGATACGGGCCGACGGATTGATGACGCGCACGGTCGCTTCGATGCGCTCCAGTTCCTCCGGGGTGACAAGGTCGGTCTTGTTGAGCAGCACGACGTCGGCAAAGGCGATCTGGTCTTCCGCCTCGCGGCTGTCCTTCAGGCGGAGCGGCAGGTGCTTGGCGTCGACGAGTGCAACGACGGCGTCGAGCTCGGTCTTGGCGCGCACGTCATCGTCCATGAAGAAGGTCTGGGCGACAGGTACCGGATCGGCAAGGCCGGTGGTCTCGACGATGATCGCGTCGAAACGGCCGGGGCGGCGCATCAGGCCTTCCACCACGCGGATCAGATCGCCGCGCACGGTGCAGCAGACGCAACCGTTGTTCATTTCGTAGATTTCCTCGTCGGACTCCACGATCAGGTCGTTGTCGATGCCGATCTCGCCGAACTCGTTGACGATGACAGCGTATTTGCGGCCATGGTTCTCGCTGAGAATGCGGTTCAGGAGCGTCGTCTTGCCGGCACCGAGATAGCCGGTGAGCACGGTGACGGGGATCGGCTTCTGCGGGGATGTTTCGGTCATGGGAACCTCTGGGATTTCCGGATGCGGCAGGCAGACATCCTACTGCATGTTTCCTTTAATCGCCGCTGATTAAAGGACAAAACATGCAGCAGTTCAAAGTGCTACAGCGACCTTTGCGCGTCTGGTCAGACGCGCGGCGCTGTGGTCGCGTCTCATATAGGAGATGCAGCGACGATGCGCAAATGGCGCTGGTGATTTTGCCGAGGGGGAGACGGGGTCGCCCGAGCACCCGATAACCCTCCCTTCATCAAAATCGGCGAGAGTGCGCGCCACATCGTAGGGGTGCGCAGGTGAAGACGATTTCCATCAACGGCCGGTTCCTGACCCAGCCGCTTACCGGCGTGCAGCGCTTTGCCCGCGAGATGACCCGGGCGCTCGACGCGCGCATTGCGTCCGGCCAGGTGCCGCATGGCCTGAAGGGAGTGCGCTGGCGGCTGCTGATACCGGGCAAGACGGTGGACGACCCCGGTCTCAAGGCGATCTCGGTCGAGTCCTTCGGCTCGGGCCCGGGCCATGTCTGGGAGCAGGGAGCGCTCTATTGGCGGGCGCGGCGCGACACGCTCATCGGCTTCGGCGGCAGCGGTCCGGTACTACACGGCGACCAGGTGGTGGTGATCCATGACGTCACCCTGTTTCGCCACCCAGCCTCGTTCGGCCGCGGCTACCGGCTGTTCCACGGGACGCTCGGCCACCTTCTCACGCGGCGGGCGAAGATCGGAACGGTCTCGAACTTCTCGCGCCACGAACTCGCCGACGTCTTCCGCGTGCCGGCCGCCGGCATCGACGTGATCTACAATGCGACGGACCATTTCGCAGCGCTTCGGCCGGACGAGGGGATCATCGAGCGGCTGGGGCTTGGCGACACGCCGTTCTTCCTGCTCGTCGGCACGCTGAAGCCCAACAAGAACGTCGAGTTCGCAGTCCGCGCTTTCGAGGCCCTTGGCGCCGGCAACCACAAGCTCGTCGTCGTGGGCGGGACCGATCCGACCGTGTTTCGCGACGTTGCGCCGACGTCGAAGGGCAACCTGATTTTTCCAGGCCGCCTGACGGACGAGGAGATCGCCGGGCTGCAACGGCGCGCCGTCGCCTTCGTCTTTCCGAGCCTCTACGAGGGCTTCGGCATTCCGCCGCTCGAAGCAATGACGCAAGGGTGTCCGGTTCTTGCGGCCGATATCCCGCCGGTCCGCGAGGCCTGCGGCGATGCGGTGCGCTACTTCGATCCCGCGAAGACGGAGACCTTGGTCGAAGCGATGCGGACGATCTCCGCCGACGAGGCTCTTCGCCGGGCGTTGCGGCATTCCGGCTTCGACAACGCCAAGCGCTTTTCCTGGGAGGGAAGCGCCGTGGTGTTGCTCAACATGCTGGCCGCACGGCAGGGCTGATCCGTTCTGCGCGAGCTTGGGGCGATCAGAGATCGAGAACCCGCATGGGGTCCAGTCGCCCACGGACAAAATCGCCAAGGGCGATCAGGTTACCCTTGAGGCGGCCGCGGCGATCGACCAGGCCCTGTGGTTTGAGGCTGCCCAGGATGTTGGCGGCGATGTTGCCGCCCATCAGGTGCAGCGCCCATTTCAGCCCGACCGTGCCCTTGTTGCGCAGATAGAGCGGGTTGGCGACCTGCGAATAGCCGAAGCGCAGGCCCGAGGTACGGCCGCGCTTGTTGCCGAGATGGACGCCGCGGAGCGCAGGCGACTTCACGATCCGGCCGCGCGAAGCCAGACGCCGGCAGAAGTCGACATCCTCCTGCCAGCCATAGAGCGGCAGCCGCTCGTCGAAGCGGGTGCGTTCGGCGGCAATCGCCGAGACGCGGAAGACCATGTTGCAGCCATAGGCGTTGAACGCCGGTTGCGCGACATTGTCCGGCCGAGCGCCTGGGTCCGCGTCGAGGATCGCTCTGGCATCGGCAACCGATATGCCCGGGCCATGAATGCCGTCGGCCAGAACCAGGCCGGTTGCCACGACGACATCCGCCTCGCGCTCGAACAGTCCTGCCGCCTCGGCGAGAAAATCGCTGCGCGGCAGGAAATCATCGTCGAAAAAGACGATCAGATCGGCGGTTTTCGCTTGGTCGAGAATGGCGTTGCGCTGTGCGCTGGAGCCCTTGTTGCCGGCGACGATACGGATCTCCAGGGGCAGCGCGCCGATGCTGGCCTCGTCGACGTCCTCCGCCGCGCTCGGGCAGATCAGGACGGCGTCCGGCAGCCGCGTCTGCCGCGTCAGGTGCTGCAGGGTTTCGGATAGAACCTCGCGGCGGCCCGCGGTCGCTATGCCGACGACGATGTTCATGGGGCGCTCTCCGCTCTTTTGGGCGCGATCTAACCGGAAATTCGTGCAGTTTCTCTTAGCGCCCTACCTTCTTTGCGCCTAGGCAGTGTTCGTTCTCGGCGCCCGCATCATCAGCCGCAATTGGTTGAGCGCGAGCAAGCAGAGCAGACCGCCGAAGACAATGCCGGCACCGATCGTGACGTAGCCGGTTTCACCGGAGAAGGAGAAGGCCAAAACGGCCGCACCAAGTCCGGCGGCGGCGAAGAGCACGGGTGGCCAGGAAAAATCGAAGGCAAGCGAGGACATCAGGCGCAGGCCGACCAGAGCGGCGAGGATGGCGCCGATGGCGCTGCCCCAGGCGAGTGCCGCATCGTAAGCCCCGGTCACGGTCAGGGCTGCCAGTGCTCCAAGGCTCAGAAGCGCGCAGTCGGCAACGGCGAGCAGCAGGATCAGTGCCAGGCGTTGCCTCAGATGCAATGGCGTCGGCAGCATGATCTGCGTCAGCGTGCGAACAAGCGAGAGCATGATGATGGCCGGTGCGGTGGCGAGGAAGCCTCGCTGCAGATCCGGGCTGACGACAAGCCAGGCAGCGGGCAGAAGGACGGCGAAGATGCCGGCTGCCATCATCAGCGCGAAGCTCGTCAACAGCGCGTAATATCGCCCGAGTTGTCGGGCCAGGTCCGAGCCATCGCCGGCGCGGTCATGCGCAGTGACGATCTCCGGATACTGGATCGCCTGAAGGGCCGAAACGATGAGCACGAATGGGCGTTGCAGCAGGTCGAGCGCGAGCAGGGCGCCTGCGGCGCCTGTCGCGCCGAGCGCCGAAGTGAGGATCGCTTTCAGCGCCAGGGGCGCGAACATGGCGGCGGTGGCGGCCCCGGCCGAGACGCTGCCATAGACCAGATGCTTGCGGAAACGGGCACCGTCGAGCGCAGCGGCAGGACGCGTGGCCGCGCGGCGTGAGAGCAGGAATGCAAGCAGACCATAGGCAGCGTAGCCGGCGAAAAGGCCGGTAACGGTCGAAAGAAAGCTCGGCGAAACCAGCGCTCCGGCCAAGGTTCCCGCGGCAAGAATGGTGGCGCGCGATCCCTGCAACACCGAGAAGGCGCGAAAGTCCTGGCGGAAACGCAGCATGGTCAGGTGCAGGTCGCTGCCGCCTTGCGCAATCGAGACCAGACCGCCGACAAGCGCCACGACGGGCGGCACACCGAAGAGCAGGGACGTGCCCGCCGCGAGCAGGCACAGGACGGCGCAGGCCACGGCTTCGATCAGGATTGTGCGTCGTTCCGCCGCTTCGCTCTCCGCGTCTGGTCCCGGGTAGAAGCGCGTGCAGGCAAAGCGCACCCATTCGAAGGCGGCGATCGCTGCGAACTGACAGATCGAGATGAAGAGCGAGTAGCTGGCATAGTCGGCCGGCGCCAGCCAATGGGCGACGATGATCAGCAGACCGAAGGCGATGACGGCCTGGTAGAAATAGGCGCCGAGCGCAACGATCTTCGCCATGGGGTTCTGCCCTTCCGTTTCGCGCTCGTGATAGCGCAAAACCGCAAACAAAGTGTTTGCCGGACCGCCGCCTCCGTCCTCAGTCGAGGTCGACCGGGTCGAAATCCCTCATGTCTTCCAGCAGTTCGATAAAGCCTTTGACCGCATGGGCGATCAAGACATCACCCCGTGCTGCCGTGGCGGCGGCGGCGTTTCCGGCAACACCCTCGCTGTTGAGGTCGCGCATCTTCCAACCGAAGGCATGCGGGCCGTAGGCGCGCAGATGCTTGAAGCGCGCGGCAAATTCCTCCTGGCGGGAGCGGAAATCGGACGCCTTCGCCATGTCGACCTTGTCGGGATGGAGTGCCAGCATGACCGATGTCTCGATATCGCCGCCGTGGATGTCCAGCGCCTTGTCCTCCGGCCTGATCCAGCCGTCCGGTTGGCCGAATCGGGTCCAGTTCGTTGCGACGGCCAGCATATTGAAGCGCACGCGCGCTTCGGTGGCGACGATTGTCATCAACGGCGAGTTGCCGCCATGGGCGTTCAGCATCACGAATTTGCGGATGCCCTGCCTATGAAGATCACCGGCAATGCCGAGCCAGCGCTCGACCGCCTCGCCATAGGCAAGGGTTCGGCTGCCGGCGACATCCATGTGTTCGATCGAGTAGCCGACCGGCTCGGCCGGCAGGAAAGTGACGGGCAGGTCGGCGGGGAGCGCCGCGATCGTGCGGGAGACGATGCCTTCTGCAATCAGCGTGTCGGTTTCGAAGGGCAGGTGAGGGCCATGCTGTTCATGGGCGCCGAGCGGCAGCACGGCAATCCAGTCACGGCGGGCGCCCTCCGGAAGGTCGGCCGGATTGTCCTGCCATCGCGGTTCAGGCATCGACATTTCTCTTCGATCCTCCACGTCAATTGTCGTAAAACTGTTATTTGAGTCATACAGTTCGTAATCGCAAGCTGTATTGTTATAAGTGTTCGACGCAGAGATTCGGCAGGAGGTCCAATGGGCAAGAAGAACAAGGCCGAAAAGAAAGGCAAGAACGGCAAGAAGAAGGACGAGCTCCTGACAGAGCCGCACGATCTTGCTGCTATCCTTGTCCAGGCTGCGCGGTCCATGCGCACCGTACTTTCCCGTAATTTGCTCGAAAGTGGTCTCTACGCCGGACAGGACGGCGTGATGCTGGCGCTGGCCGAAACCGACGGCATGACCGCGGGGGGCCTTGCCGCCAGGCTTGGGGTCAAGGCGCCGACCATGACCCGCACGATCGGCCGGATGGAGGCGCAGGGCTTCCTCGAGCGCCGGCCGGACGAGGACGACGCGCGGCTCACCAAGGTCTATCTCACTGAGCCCGGCCGCAACCGCCTGCAGATCATCGCCGAAGCCGGCCAGCATTCGGAAAAGCTCGCGACACGCGGCCTGACCGAGAAGCAGGTGCGCACCCTGATGAAACTGCTGCGCGCCGTCGACAGCAATCTCCAGGCCGCCCGGGCCGCCGACTGACCCCCCTTGTTCGCCGCATATTGCCGTGGCGATTTAAACAGTTTAAATAGGGATTTAAATTTATGGCACTCGTGCGTCCACTGAGACGCGCGAAGAGTGCCGCAAGGCATGCCGCAACAACCTCATTCGGATTGGATCGTGGGGTTGATGTGGCCGGGGGCGGAACAGGGCTTACAGGGGGCATCGTGGCGCAAAAGGTCAAGCTTTCGACGATCGCGGAAACACTTGGTCTATCGACGGCAACGGTATCCCTGGCCCTGCGCGACAGTCCGTTGGTCGCAACCGTCACTCGCGACAAGATCAAGGAACAGGCGCGCGCGCTCGGCTATATCTACAACCGCCGCGCCGCCAGTCTCAGAACATCCCGCTCAGGCATCATCGGCGTCGTCGTGCACGACATCATGAACCCGTTCTACGGGGAAATCCTGAAAGCGATCGAGGCCGAGCTCGACCGTGACAAGCAGACCTTCATTCTCTCCAACCACTATGACTCGGTCGACAAGCAGCGCGACTTCATCGAGACGCTGCTGCAGCTTGGCGGCGACGGCGTGATCATGTCGCCGGCGATCGGCACGCCGCTGGAGGACATCCAGCTTGCCGAGGACAACGGCATGCCGGCAATCCTGATCGCCCGCTCGATCGAGGGCGTTGACGTGCCGATTTTCCGCGGCGACGACGCCTACGGCATCTCGCTTGCCACCAATCACCTGATCGGCCTCGGCCACCGCTGCATCGCCATGGTCGGCGGCACGGACCAGACCTCGACGGGGCGCGACCGCTATCAGGGCTATGTCAACGCGCTGCGCAAGGCCAATATCGAGGTTGATCCGGAACTGCGCATTCCCGGCCCCCGCACGAAGCAGGGCGGTTTCGAGGCGGCGGTGCATCTGCTCTCGCTGCCGCAAAAGCCGACGGCGGTCGTGTGCTGGAACGACCTGGTGGCGATCGGCATGATGAACGGCATCGCCCGCGCCGGTCTGGTGCCCGGCGCCGACATTTCGGTCACCGGCTACGACGACCTCGAAGAAGCGTCGATCGCCACGCCGGCGCTCACCACCGTCTGGAACGGCCAGGCCGATGTCGGCCGCAGTGCTGCCCGCGCGCTCCTCGACAAGCTTTCCGGCAGCCACGAACCCGACGGCATCCATCTGATCAAGCCGGAAATGCGCATCCGCCAATCGACGGGCCCGTTGCGCGTCATCGCCTGAGACCTCTCCCGACAGGAGTTGCCCATGTCCAAGAGCCGCACGCGCGTTCTCGTGCCCGGAAAGATCCATCAACGGGTGATCGATCGACTGGCCGGGCAGTTCGACGTCGCCAGGATAGAGAGCGCCGATCCGGCATTGGTGACGCCGGACATGCAGGATGTGAAGGCGGTTGCCGTCGCCGGCCGACTGCCGGGAGCCCTGATGGACGTCCTGCCGCAGCTCGAGATCATCGCCAATTTCGGCGTCGGCTATGATGGCGTTGAGGTCGCACATGCGGCCGCCAAGGGTATTGCCGTCAGCAATACACCGGATGTTCTGACCGAAGAGGTGGCCGATACTGCGATTGGCCTGCTGCTGAACACGCTCCGGCAACTGCCTCAGGCAGAACAATGGCTGCGCCAGGGGCGCTGGAGCCGCGAGGGCGCGTTTCCTCTGTCGCCGCTGTCCCTGCGCGGCCGAAGCGTCGGTCTTTATGGCCTCGGGCGCATCGGCCTCTCGATCGCCAGGCGGCTCGAAGCCTTCGGTGTGTCGATTGCCTATCACACGCGCAGCCCGCGCGAAGGCCTGCCCTATGCCTACCATTCGACGCTCGTCGGCCTCGCGGCGGCCGTCGATACGCTCATTGTCATCGTGCCCGGCACCGAGGCGACGCGGCGGACGGTGAATGCCGATGTGCTTGCCGCGCTGGGCAGTGACGGCGTGCTGGTCAATGTCGGCCGCGGCTCGACGGTCGACGAACCGGCGCTGATCGCGGCGCTTCAGGGCGGGGTGATTGCCGGTGCCGGCCTCGATGTCTTCGAGAACGAGCCACACGTGCCGGATGCGCTGATGGCGCTGCCGAACGTTTCGCTCCTGCCGCATGTGGCTTCGGCCTCGGTGTTCACACGCAACGCCATGGCCGATCTCGTCGTCGACAATATCGAAGCCTGGTTTGCGACCGGAAAGGCGTTGACGCCGGTGCCGGAAACGCCGTTCACGCGGCGCGCGGGTTGACACCCGGCATCGTTGCCTCAGGCGACGATAGGGAGGCAGAAGCGTCAGGCGGCCAGGCGAGCAGCGGCGTAAGTCCGCACGGCGTCGCCGAAGGCCTTGAACAGGCTGGCCGAGGGGGTGTCGGTGCGCACCCAGTATTCCGGATGCCATTGTACGCCAACGGCAAAGGCCTTGGCGCCGATCACCGAAACCGCTTCGATCGTGCCGTCGTCGGCTACCGCCTCGACAGCCAGGCGCGGAGCCGCGGCACCGATTGCCTGCCGGTGCAACGAGTTGACGCGGATGCGGCCGGCGCCAAGCACCGGAGCGAGGCAGCTTCCTTCCTTGACGATGACGTCCTGGCGGATGCCATAGGCAACGTCGAGTTCCTTCACGTCGGGCTTGCGGTGATCCCAGATCCCCGGCTGGTCCTGGATTTCGGTTGCCAGCGTGCCGCCGAGCGCGACGTTCAGCTCCTGAATGCCGCGACAGATGGCGAGCAGCGGCACGCCGCGCTCCAGCGCCCGGCGGATCAGCGGCAGGCTGGTCGCGTCGCGGCCGGGATCGAAGGGACCATCCGTGTCCTTGGCCTCCCGGCCATAGAGTGATGGATGAACGTTCGAACGGGCTCCGCTTGCAAGCACGCCGTCGACGCGGTCGAGGATTTCGTCGGTGTCGTTTCCAGTTTCGAGCGCCGGAATGAGGAAGGGCATGACGCCGGCGCCTTCGACGGCGGCGCGCACATATTGATGGGCAACGACATGCCAGACATTGCCGTCGAATTCGCGGAAATCGCAGGGGATGGCAACGACAGGTTTCGACATCGTCAGGCTCCGTAACAGGCTCGAGAAAAGCCTTGCCGTCAGATGTGGATGAAAGTCAACTGGGAAGGTGGCGGGCTGGATCGCTGCGCCGATCCAGGGCCGATCGCCTGGGAAACGCCCTCTGAAAAGGGCAGGAAATCGCAGGTAATTCTTTAAGTTCGAGTAACCATCCTGCACGCAAGTTTGGGATCGTCCGCCATTATCGTAGAATTGCCAAAGTTGCAGCCGCGCCCCTTTATTGTGCGGATACCTATGTTTGGTTGCAGAAACCGACTGTTGTTCAGCGCGCTTCGCACTACTGAGTTGAACTCTCGGGTCTTACCGGCGCGCCCGGCGATTTTTCTGGGATTCGATACTTTTTTCGGGGCGTTAGACGAAATCATTCGTTAAGTCATCACCCTTAACAATCCGGTAAACCGGAGCTTGGTTCATGATGCGACCTGGACAGAGCGCTCTTCCGACTGACGTGTATCTGTCATCCGTGAGCTCGCTCTACGAACATCGCAAGACGTTGCTGATCGGCATGTTGTCGCATGTCGTGACGTTCCTGCTCGTCTATCTCAAGACCAGTGATCCGCTTTATCTCGCCTGTTCCGGCGCGATCTTCGTGTTCTGGGCGCTGCGCAATCTCGATATGGCGCGGTTCGACCGGCAGGATTTCGCCAATGCCGACCGGGCGATGGTGCGCAAATGGGAGAACCGCTACATCGTCGGTGGCGTCAGCGTCACGCTCACCTGCGGCATCGCCTGCGGCTATGCCATTGCCGTCAGCCGGGATTCCTTTTCCGAGCTTGCCACCATTTCGGTGACACTGGCCTCGATGATCTCGCTCGTTGGGCGCAATTACGGCTCGGAGCGGGCCGTGCTTCTCCTATCGTCGTCTGCGTGCCTGCCGATCGTTATCGGCCTGATCACGTTGCAGGACGTGTTCATGCTGGTGCTCGCCTTGCTGATCCTGCCGTTCATCCTTTCCACCTGGATGATGGCCAACAATGTGCGCGCCTTCCTCTATGAAAACGTGTTGGCGGCGCGCGAGATCGCGACCATTGCCGGCCAGTTCGACGCCGCGCTCAACAATATGACGCATGGCTTGTTCATGCTGGATGGCGACGGCCGCGTCGTGGTGGCCAATGAGCGTGCGAGCGAATTGCTGGCGCTTGGCGACAGGACCGAACTCAAGGATTGGCTGCTCGATGACGTGATCCGCCGCGGCGGGCGGCGCATGCGGCTCGGTGCGGAGAAGACCAAGGCGATCTCGCGCCAGCTCGACCTGCTGCTCAAGGGCAAGCGCCCACGGGTATTGATCCCGGTCAGCGAGGAACTGCATCTCGAATTTTCGGCCAGCCGCCGCGACAATGGCGATATCGTGCTGATCTTCGAGGACGTGACGGCGCGCGTGCAGGCGGACAAGCAAATCTTGCACATGGTGCGTTTCGACAAGCTGACGGAGTTGCCGAGCCGCGACTATTTCGCAGAGCTGGTCGTGGCCGCCGCAAGCGGCGACGAGAAGGAGGACCGGCTCGTCGGCCTGATGGTCCTCGACGTCACCGAGTTCAAGCATGTCAACGACATGCGCGGCCACATCGTCGGCGACAAGCTGCTGCAGGCGATTGCCGGCCGGTTGAAGGCGCTCGCCGGCGACGATGCGATTGCGGCGCGACTGATGGGCGACGAGTTCGTCGTGTTCTTTCCGAACAAGGCCGGCGTGGCCGATCTGGAAGAGCAGATGCGTGGGCTTCACACGGATCTGCGCGGCACCTACGTTGCCGGCGGCTTCACCTTCAACATGACCGTGAGCGCGGGCTTCGTCATCGCATCGAACGTGGATCTGAAACTCGAAGACCTGCAGATCAAGGCGGATCTTGCGCTTTCGGAAACCAAGCTGCGCAACCGGGGCGGCTGCACAGCGTTCGAAGCCGAGATGGACGCCCGCTATGTCGACCGTCAGAAGCTCAAGGCCGACCTGCGTGAGGCGATCAATGCGCAGAGCCTGACACTCTCCTACCAGCCGATGTTCGCGCCGGGCGGCGGCCGGGTCGAGTGCTGCGAGGCGCTGGCGCGCTGGACACATCCGGAGCGCGGGCCGGTGCCGCCGAACGTCTTCATCCAGCTCGCCGAGGAATTGGGGCTGGTCACGCAGATCACACGTTTCGTGCTCGATCGGGCCTGCCGGGATTGCATGGACTGGCCGAACGATGTGTCCGTCTCCGTCAACCTCTCGGTTCTCGACCTTCGCAGCAGCGAGATCGTCACGATGGTCACGGATGCCCTTCAGGCAACCGGCCTCGATGCTTCGCGGCTGCATCTGGAAGTGACTGAAAGCTGCCTGATGGACGAGCCCCTCAAGGTGCAGGCGATCCTGCGCGAGCTGCGTGGCCTCGGCATCACTATTGCCATCGACGATTTCGGCACCGGTTATTCGAGCCTCAGCTATCTCGATGCCCTCCCGGTCGACATCATCAAGATCGATCGCTCCTTCGTGCGCAACATCCGCGAGGATTCGCGCCGCTTCAAGCTCCTGCGCGGGACGGCCAATCTTGCCCGTGCCCTCGGCCTGCGCATCGTCGTCGAAGGGGTCGAGACGGCCGATCAGCTACAGCTGATCACCGAGCACAATTGTGCCGATTTGATACAGGGCTTTGTCTTTGCCGCCCCCATGCCTGCCTCTGCCATTGCGACGCTTTGCAAGAACGGTGTGCCAAAACGAGGCACGAAACCCGGCAGCAAGCGCATCGCCTGACGCTGCGACCCCAAATTCCGTCCTGTTCTGACGCTGCCCACTCCACAGCAAGTTTTTGATTAGTAAGGATAAATACATCCCATTTTGACGCGCATCGCTCTACGTCGATCGATTTAATTCACGAATTCTTAGGGTTAACAGAAAGTTAACGGTGAACTGTTCCGTTTTGCGGTTGCCGCTCCATTTCCCGTCAATAGGTTAACGATTTGTTAACCATTGAGGTCTGGAATATGGATGAGACGGTTCGCCAGGCGGAGCCTGGGCGTTTTTCTGAAAAGCTGATGCAATTGCTCGATCGTGTCGAATATCGGCGGGTCGAAACCGGCGAGGACATGGAGGACATCGCGCGGCTGCGCTACAAGGCCTACAAGTCCGTCAATCTGATGGAGTTGACGGGCTCGACGCTGATCGATGATCTCGACTTCGACAGTCACGCCTATGTCTTCGGCATCTATCTCGACGAGAGCCTCGTCAGCACCGTGCGCGTACATCACGTGACGCCGGCGCATCGCGCCAGCACGTCGGGCCTGATCTTCGGCGCGGAGATCGACGCGTTCCTCGATGCCGGCATGGTCCTGGTCGATCCGGGTCGATTGGCCGTCGATCCAGATGTCATCGGTGACGAGATGCGGGCGCTTCCCTACCTGACGCTTCGCCCGGTCGCCATGGCCTGCGAATACTTTTCCGCCGACCGTTGCCTGACGGCCTGCCGGCCGCGCCACACCGCCTTCTACAAGCGCATTTTCGCCTCGGAGACCGTGGTCGCCAAGCGCGAGAACCTGGGGGTCTACAATGCCGACGGTGCCTTGCTCGTGGCGCAGGTGAGGGGGCAGCGGCCTTCGATCCTCGACCGCTATCCGATCTTCGATTCAGAGCCTTTCGAACGCCGCATGATGTTTGCCGATCGCAGTGAGGTGCCGTTCGCGCCGTTGACGATCCTGCCGACCGCGCGCATGGCGCAAACCGGCTATGGTCGCTCCTACCGAACTTCCGTCTTCCGCTGACGGTCTTCGATATCGACATCGGAGGGTGGAGCGCGCCCGTGTGCGCCGCCCTTGCTGCTGGCCGCGACATATCGCCCCATCAGATACCGCTAAAGGACGGGTTTTCGTTGCGCCCGGCCCAAGCATTGTGTAAGGGCAGCTATAAGGGTTTTCGCGACTTTTCGCGGGAGCCATGCTTCGATTAGGAGCGGCGATGACCAAGGGTTACGCCGTGGCATTCAGGGAGAATTTGAACGATGGCTGAGCATCATTCTGGACCGGTCGATGTGGGAGCCCCGATGGACTATCCGGAGCACGAGAAAACCTACCGCATGTTCCTGAGCGCATCGAAGTACGGCACGCTGTTTTGCGTGGCGCTGCTGATTGCGATGGCTGCCGCATTCTTCACGACGATGGGCTTCTTCTCCTCGCTCGTGCTCTTCATTCTGCTCAACGTCGCAGGTTTCTTCTTCCTGCGCTAATCCGCGTCATCGGACTGATTGCCGAGGAGCTGGACGCTTCCTCGGCCACCGGGCGCGAGCCCGGACGAAGTTGCATGCCGTCGACTGGAGGCGTTGACGCTGCACGGCACTTCAAAACGCTGCAGCGACCTTTGTGCACCCAATAGGATGCGCGGCGCTGTAAGGCTTGGAGATCTCCATGTCCCGGGCATTCGCTGCAACGGGACATGTTTCCTCACTGCGTGAGGGGGGAGTGGAAAGCAGACCCGCGATGCCGGGCGAGGCTCGGGCGTCGATCGGCGGCCGGACCGCCTACGGTTCGAACACTTTGGGTGTCTGTTTCCAGAAAATATGTGCTTGGCACCCCAGTGCCTCGCATATGGGGGCGTGTAGGCTCGATTGGCCGCACGCTTTGCAGTCGGAGAGAATGCCCGCATTCCGGCCTTGGCTCGATTGCGGCCAAGGAGGGGGATTTGTGAGCGAGATTGTCTTTGTCGCCAAGGAAACGGACCCGAACGAGGGTCGCGTTGCCGCATCGCCGGACACAGTGAAGAAACTGAAAAGCCTCGGCTTCGACGTCATCGTCGAGGCGGGCGCCGGATCGCTGTCGCGCATTCCGGACACTGAGTTCGAAAAGGTCGGGGCCCGGATCGGGGCGATTGCCGACGCCAAGACGGCTGACGTGGTGTTGAAGGTGCGCCGGCCGACGACTGCCGAAATCGGCGGCTACAAGTCGGGCGCGATCGTGCTGGCCATCATGGATCCCTATGGCAACGAGGCGGCGATCGCCGAGATGGCCAAGGCGGGCTTGACTGCGTTCGCGATGGAGTTGATGCCGCGCATCACTCGGGCGCAGTCGATGGACGTGCTCTCGAGCCAGGCGAACCTCGCGGGTTACCAGGCCGTGATTGACGCCGCTTGCGAATATGACCGTGCGCTACCGATGATGATGACCGCGGCCGGCACCGTTCCCGCCGCCAAGGTCTTCGTCATGGGTGCGGGCGTTGCCGGCCTGCAGGCGATCGCGACGGCCCGCCGTCTCGGTGCCGTGGTTTCGGCGACGGACGTGCGTCCGGCCGCCAAGGAACAGGTCGCTTCGCTCGGCGCCAAGTTCATCGCCGTCGAGGACGAGGAGTTCAAGGCGGCCGAAACGGCCGGCGGTTACGCCAAGGAGATGTCCAAGGAGTATCAGGCCAAGCAGGCGGCACTCGTTGCCGAGCATATCGCCAAGCAGGACATCGTCATCACCACGGCGCTGATTCCTGGGCGCCCGGCGCCGCGGCTCGTTACCCGTGAGATGCTGAAGAGCATGAAGCCCGGCTCGATCGCGGTCGACCTTGCGGTCGAGCGCGGCGGCAACGTCGAGGGTGTCGAGCCCGGCAAGGTCACGCAGGTCGAGGACGTCAAGGTCATCGGCCATCTCAACGTGCCGGGCCGCATCGCGGCTTCCGCGTCCGGTCTCTACGCCAAGAACCTCGTCACTTTCCTGGAAACCATGGTCTCCAAGGAAACCAAGGCGCTTGCGCTCGACATGGAGGACGAGCTCGTCAAGGCGACGGCGCTCACCCATGGCGGTGAGGTCGTGCATCCGAACTTCGGCGCCAGCAAGGGGGACAAGTGATGGCGAATGAACTTCTCGACAAGGCGCTCGCCGATCTCGACCGGGCAGTGGAAGCGGTCCGCACCGCTGCGGAATACGTGCCCGACACGGCCGGCGCCATCGCCCATGGTGCCACCGGCGGCGCGATCGATCCCTTCGTCTTCCGCCTGGCGATCTTCGTCCTGGCGATCTTCGTCGGCTACTACGTGGTCTGGTCGGTTACGCCGGCGCTGCATACGCCGCTGATGGCGGTCACCAACGCGATTTCCTCGGTCATCGTCGTCGGCGCTCTGCTTGCCGTCGGCATCTCGGCCTCGGGGCTGGCGACGGGTTTCGGCTTCGTGGCGCTGGTGCTTGCCGCCGTCAACATCTTCGGCGGCTTCCTCGTCACCCAGCGCATGCTGGCCATGTACAAGAAAAAAGACAAGTGAGGCCGGCCCGATGAACGCTAACTTCGCAGCCTTCCTCTACCTCGTCTCCGGCGTCCTGTTCATCACGGCGCTGCGCGGCCTGTCGCACCCGACCACCAGCCGCAGGGGCAATGTCTACGGCATGATCGGCATGGGCATTGCCATCGTCACGACGCTCCTGCTGGCGTTGCCGTCCTTCGGCGGCCTGATGCTGATCGTCGTCGGTCTTGCCATCGGCGGCAGCATCGGCGCCGTCATCGCCCGGCGCATCGCCATGACCTCGATGCCGCAGCTCGTCGCGGCCTTCCACTCGCTGGTCGGTCTCGCCGCCGTCCTGGTGGCGGCTGCCGCGATGTATGCGCCGGAAAGCTTCGGTATCGGCACCGTCGGCGACATCCATGCGCAGGCGCTGGTCGAAATGTCGCTCGGCGTCGCGATCGGCGCGATCACCTTTACGGGTTCGGTCATCGCCTTTCTGAAGCTCGACGGGCGCATGTCCGGCAAGCCGATCATGCTGGCGGGACGCCACGTCATCAACGCCGGTCTCGCTGCGGCGCTGGTCGTGCTGGTGGTCATGCTGGTGCTGACGCAGAGCACGACGGTCTTCTGGCTGATCGTCGCGCTTTCGCTGGTGCTTGGTGTGCTGATCATCATCCCGATCGGCGGCGCCGACATGCCGGTGGTCGTGTCGATGCTCAACTCCTATTCGGGTTGGGCCGCGGCCGGCATCGGCTTCACCCTCGGCAACCTGGCGCTGATCATCACCGGCGCGCTCGTCGGCTCCTCCGGTGCGATCCTGTCCTACATCATGTGCAAGGGCATGAACCGCTCGTTCATCTCCGTCATCCTCGGCGGCTTCGGCGGCGAGAACGGGGCCGCGGCGGCTGACGACGGCATCCAGCGCACGGTCAAGCAGGGCTCGGCTGACGATGCCGCCTTCCTGATGGCGAATGCCTCGAAGGTGATCATTGTGCCGGGCTACGGCATGGCGGTCGCCCAGGCGCAGCATGCGCTGCGCGAAATGGGCGACCAGCTGAAAGCGGCCGGCGTCGAGGTCAAATACGCGATCCATCCGGTCGCGGGGCGCATGCCCGGCCACATGAACGTGCTGCTCGCAGAAGCGAACGTCCCCTATGACGAAGTGTTCGAGCTCGAGGACATCAACTCCGAGTTCGCACAGGCCGATGTCGCCTATGTCATCGGCGCCAACGACGTCACCAACCCGGCGGCCCGCGACGACAAGTCCTCGCCGATCTACGGGATGCCGATCCTCGACGTCGACAAGGCCAAGACCTGCCTCTTCGTCAAGCGCTCGCTCGGCTCCGGCTATGCCGGCATCGACAATACGCTGTTCTACAAGGATGGCACGATGATGCTGCTCGGCGACGCCAAGAAGGTGACGGAAGACATCGTCAAGGCGCTGAACCACTGAGGTTCATCCCGAACCACGATACAAGGACGCCCGCCTTCCGGCGGGCGTTTTCGTCTATGTCACACCCTAGAGCGCCGTGCGTTCAAATGAACGCACAAAGGACGCTCTAGCACTTTAATTTTAGAGCATCTTATCCGCTTTCAGTGATGCCACTTGAAAGCGGGATGTTCTAGCCAGCCGGCACCAAGGTCAACGCGTCGATGCCAATGGCGACGTTGAGGCCTTCCTGGACCTGGACATTGACCGGCTGCAGCATGAAGGCCTTGTTGGTGCCGCCGCCGATCACCTTGGCGCCGCCGCCGACGGCAACGCTCGCATCAGCGCCGACGCCGACATATTCACCGGCCAAGGCATACTCGGTCAACGGCGTCCCGGTCTTGGCCAGCACGTCCCAGATCATCGTGGTTTTTCCCGTCTGGCCGATATCGATGCCGATCTTGCGGATCTTGCCGGCATAGACGGCGCGAGGGCCGCCATTGGCGGGCGTGAAGGTGCACATCAGGTTCTTGGTCGAGGTCACGATCAGGCCGGTGCCGCCTTCCGAACCGCAGACGAGCCGACCGAGCGTGGTGTAGTTCTGGGCGGCGGAGGGGCCTGCGGCAAGCGCAGCCAGCGCCAGCACCGTGACGAAGGTTCGTTTTATCATGGCTCTGTTTCCGTTCTATAACGCCTTTGGGCAAACGGATGGTGGCCGGGAAGGTTCCGCCGCAACTGACGGTCCTGGGAGAAGCGAAGAAGCAGACGTTACAAATGAAAACGCCCGCGATGCGGTCGCGGGCGTTTCAGAGAAGCTTGGATGGTAGGCTTACGAAGCCTTCACGCGAGCAAGGCCTGCGCGCGCCGGCTCATACTTCGGGTCGAGCTGCAAGGCGTGCGCGTAGGACTTCGACGCCTTGACCTTGTCGCCCTTGCGCTCATAGATCAATGCCTGGTTGGCCCAGGATTCGGCGACCTTGCCGTTCAGGTTGATCGCGGTGTTGAAGTCGGAGAAGGCGTTGTCGTCGTCACCCTGGGCGACATAGGAAATGCCGCGGCCGTTATAGGGTTCCGGCGAGCTCGGCGACAGCGAGATCGCGGTCGAGAAGTCTTCGATCGCCTGGCCGTGCTGGTTGCGTGCCTGATAGATCAGGCCGCGATTGTGATAGGCACGGGGATCGGTCGTGTCGAGCTGGATCGCCTTGTTGAAATCGTTGAAGGCGGAATCGAGCTGGCCGGCCTGACGATAGAGGTTGCCGCGGCCGATATAGGCGACATCGTAGTTGGCGTTCAGCTGCAGCGCCATGTTGTAGTCGGCAAGCGCTGCCTGGGTGTTGCCCATGTTGCGATGGACGAGCGCTCGATTGGCATAGGCCTGGTAGAAGCGCGGGTTGAGCTGGATCGCCTGGTCGAAATCGGCGATCGCCCGGCGGTATTCGCCGGCGCGGCCGTAGGCCGAGCCGCGGACGTTGTAGCCTTCCGGATCGCTCGGGTTCGAGGCGATCACGCTCGAGAGCGAGGCGATGTTTTCCTGCGAGCCCTGTTCGCGCTCGACCTTGTTGGTCATCGAGTCCGGGCCGTCGGTCGTGCAGCCTGCGAGAAGAAGGGCCGAACCGAGGAGCAGCATGGCGGCAAGCCTCGGCTTGCGCTGGTGGCGGCGAGACGCCTCATGGACAGTAAAACCGGAGACGTCCGCAGTCATGGCAGCAAGTGTCAAAGGTTGATCCCTCAAATCGACAAGGTCTCGAAAGCCGTCGGCTTTCCGTTCCTTACAGCGCCGCGTGTCTTTCGAGGACGCCGAAGTCGCTGCAATACGTTGAGTTTCTGCATAATTTTGTCCTCAAATCGATTCCGATTTAAGGAATTATGCAGCAGAGCCGCTGAAACTCCCCGCGGGCTCCGCAGCCGGGCTTCATCGTGCCTCGGCAAACCGTCCGGTCAAACGCTCCGGTCGGCCATCCGTCACCGGCAGCGTCGATCACGCTAACCTGTCGTCGGAAAAGATGTCCATACCAAAAAAAGGCGGTGGCGATAATTCGCCCCCGCCACGACTTACATCGGAAAGCGTCGAAAAAACGACAAATCAGCGGGCCAGGAGGCCTTCGCGCTGTGCACGCTTGCGTGCCAGCTTGCGGACGCGGCGAACGGCTTCAGCCTTTTCGCGGGCGCGCTTCTGGGACGGCTTTTCATAGTAATCGCGCATCTTCATTTCGCGGAAAATGCCTTCACGCTGCATCTTCTTCTTGAGAGCGCGGAGCGCCTGATCGACATTGTTATCGCGGACAAGTACCTGCACGTGAAATCCCGTTCCTTTGGTTCGAGTTGTTTGCAGCTCCGTCAGGTGCCGGAGGCAAAAGAATAACATTCGCTAAGCTGGAAGCTTTACGATTAGACGAGCGGATACCAGATCATCAGGCGAAAGTCCAGCGACGACATGAGGAAGCGCTGAAAAATCCTCGGATGCTGTTTGCGGCGGCCGTTCCCGCGCCGAAAGCAACCGATCCGGGGCCATGTCGCAACTGCGCGCAAGTCTACTCAATTGCGTCGCAAAAGAAACGTTGCGCAGGCTCCGGATTTGCGATTTCTAACGCCAATGAGATCGGGGTTCATGGAGTAGAGGCCGATGCGCAAATATTCAGTTTTCGCCGTGGCGCGCGAGGCGTTGCGCGGCCACAAGGGGTGGGGCCCGCACTGGGCGTCTCCGGAGCCGCGCAAGGAATATGATGTCATCATCATCGGCGGCGGCGGCCATGGCCTCGGCGCTGCCTATTACCTCGCCAAGGAACACGGCATCACCAATGTCGCGGTGCTCGAAAAGGGCTGGATCGGCGGCGGCAATACCGGCCGCAACACGACGATCATTCGGTCCAACTATCTCTATGAAGAGAGCATGGACATCTACGAGCATTCGCTGAAGCTCTGGGAAAACCTGTCGCAGGATCTGAACTACAACGTCATGTATTCGCCGCGCGGCGTCATGATGCTGTCGCACAACATCCACGACCAGCAGTCGTTCAAGCGCCATATCAATGCCAACCGTCTCTACGGCATCGACAACGAGTGGCTGACGCCGGAGCAGGCCAAGGCCTATTGCCCGCCGCTCGATATCGCCAAGACGGCGCGCTACCCGATCAATGGTGCAGCACTCCAGCGCCGCGGCGGCACGGCACGCCACGATGCGGTTGCCTGGGGCTATGCGCGTGCGGCTTCCGACCGTGGCGTCCATATCATCCAGAACTGCGAGGTGACCGGCATCCGTCGCGACGAAACCGGCCGGGTCGTCGGCGTCGACACCAATCGCGGCCATATCGGCGCCAAGAAGGTCGGCATTTCCGCCGCCGGCCATACCTCGGTGCTGATGCAGATGGCGGATGTCCGCGTGCCGCTGCAGAGCCAGCCGCTGCAGGCGCTCGTCTCCGAGCCGCTGAAGCCGATCTTCCCCTGCGTCGTCATGTCGAACTCGGTGCACGCCTATATCTCGCAGTCCGACAAGGGCGAGTTCGTCATCGGCGCCGGCACCGACCAGTACAATTCCTATTCGCAGACCGGCGGCCTGCAGATCATCACCCATACGCTGGATGCGATCTGCGAGCTCTTCCCGATGTTCCGCCGCGTCAAGATGATGCGTCAGTGGGGCGGCATCGTCGACGTCACCCAGGATCGCTCGCCGATCCAGGGCGTCACGCCGGTACCCGGCCTGTTCCTGAACGCCGGCTGGGGTACGGGCGGCTTCAAGGCGACGCCGGGCTCGGCCAACCTCTTCGCCCATCTGATCGCGCGGGGCGAGCCGCATCGTCTGGCCGCCGGGCTGACGCTCGAGCGGTTCCGCACCGGCCGACTCATCGACGAAGCGGCAGCCGCCGCTGTTGCGCACTGAGGATTTCGAGATGCTTCTGATCTACTGCCCCTATTGCGAGGAAGAGCGCTCCGAGCTCGAATTCCGCGGCGCCGGCGACGCCCATATCGCCCGCCCGGCCAATATCGCCGACATCACCGACGAGGAATTCGAGGAATACTTCTTCCTGCGTCAGAACCCGAAGGGTCTGATCTTCGAGCGCTGGCGCCATATCCATGGCTGCGGCCGTTTCTTCAACGCCGCCCGCGACACGGTCAGCGACCGCTTCTACACCACCTACAAGGCTGGCGAGCCTAAGCCCGACATATCAGCCATTCTTCAGAGCGAGCAGGACAAGGGAGCCGCAAAATGATGGGGGCCAATCGCATTCCAGGCGTCGGCCGCCTGACACCGGCACGCACCGCGCGCTTCACCTTCGACGGCCGCACGCTGACGGCGCTCGAAGGCGACACGGTCGCCTCGGCGCTTCTCGCCAACGGCATTCATCTGGTCGGCCGCTCATTCAAGTATCACCGCCCGCGCGGCATTCTTTCGGCCGGCGCCGAGGAGCCGAACGCGCTGATCGACGTCGCGCGCGACGCCGCCCGTCGCCAGCCGAACGTACGCGCTACGGTGCAGGAAGTCTTCGACGGCATGAAGGTGGAATCGCAGAACCGCTGGCCGTCGCTCGCCTTCGACGTCGGTGGCTTCAACGATCTGCTGTCGCCGTTCTTCGCCGCCGGCTTCTACTACAAGACCTTCATGTGGCCGAAGGCTGCCTGGCACGCGATCTATGAACCCTTCATCCGCCGTGCCGCCGGCCTCGGCGTCGCGCCGACGGAAGCCGATCCGGATCATTATGCCAGCCGCTATGCTCATTGCGACGTGCTCGTCATCGGTGGCGGCGTCGCCGGCCTCTCGGCTGCACTCGCGGCCGCCAAGGCCGGTGCCAAGGTGATCATCTGCGACGAGCAGCCGGAAATGGGTGGCGCGCTTCGCTATGAAAGCGGCACGACGATCGACGGCAAGAACGGTTGGGACTGGGCGCAGGAGACCGCGGGGACGCTGGCCGAGATGGACAACGTCACGGTGCTCACCCGCACCACCGGCTTCGGCTACTACAACCACAATTTCGTCGGCCTCGTCGAACGCGTGACCGATCATCTGGCCGCCCTCGACAAGTCGCTGCCGCGTGAGCGGCTGTGGCAGGTCCGCGCCAAGAAGGTGATCCTCGCCAACGGCCAGATCGAGCGGCATATGGTGTTCGCCAACAACGACCGTCCGGGCATCATGCTCGCTTCGGCCGGCCGCACCTATCTCAACCATTTCGGCGTTGCCGTCGGCTCGAAGGTCGGCGTCTACACCGCCCATGACTCGGCCTATGAAGCCGCCTTCGACCTGAAGCGCGCCGGTGTTTCGGTAGCGGCCATCGTCGATTGCCGCGAAAATCCGGGCGAGGCGGTGCTTGCCGAAGCACGCAAGCTCGGCATCGAAGTGCTGACCGGGCACTCGGTGATCAAGGCTGGCGGCAAGCTGCGGGTCAATTCGGTCAGCGTCGCCCGCAATGGCGGCGGCTCGGCCCGCAAGATCGCCGTCGATGCGCTCCTGGTCTCGGCCGGCTGGACGCCGTCGGTGCACCTCTTCTCGCAGTCGCGCGGCAAGGTGAAGTTCGATGCGGCGACGCAGCGCTTCCTGCCGGGCACCTACCTGCAGGATTGCCTTTCGATCGGCGCCTGCAACGGTACCGACGACCTGCAGGCAACGATCGACGAAGCGCTTGCCGCGGGTGAACTGACGGCCCGCGCTGCCGGTGCCGAAGGCGGCACGCAGGTGACGCTTTCGGGTGAAAACCGCTTCGGCTGGACCGGCGGCATGATCGGCGCTGCGGAAGGCGCAGGGCCGGACACGACCGTCAAGGCCTTCATCGACTTCCAGCACGACGTCTGCGCCAAGGATATTCGTCTGGCGGTGCGTGAAGGCATGCACTCGATCGAGCACATCAAGCGCTTCACCACCAACGGCATGGCGTCTGACCAGGGCAAGCTTTCCAACATGCATGGCCTGGCGATTGCCGCCGAAGCGCTCGGCAAGGACATCCCGCAGGTGGGTCTCACCACCTTCCGCCAGCCCTACACGCCGGTGACCTTCGGTGCGATCGTCAACCATTCGCGTGGGCCTCTCTTCGATCCGGCGCGCAAGACGCCGATGCATGCCTGGGAGGAGGCACATGGCGCCGAATTCGAGGATGTCGGCAACTGGAAGCGCGCCTGGTTCTACCCGCGCTCCGGCGAGGGCATGCACGAGGCGGTCGCGCGCGAATGCAAGACGGTGCGTGATGTCGCGGGTGTCTTCGATGCCTCGACGCTCGGCAAGATCGAGGTCGTCGGCCCGGACGCCGCCCAGTTCCTCAATCTGATGTACACCAACGCCTGGGACAATCTGAAGCCCGGCCGCTGCCGCTACGGCATCATGCTGCGCGACGACGGCTTCGTTTATGACGACGGCGTGGTCGGCCGCCTGGCAGAGGACCGCTTCCACGTGACGACGACGACCGGCGGTGCGCCGCGCGTCATGAACCACATGGAAGACTATCTGCAGACCGAGTTCCCGCACCTGAAGGTGTGGCTGACCTCGACCACGGAGCAATGGGCCGTCATCGCCGTGCAGGGTCCGAAGGCGCGAGAGATCATCGCACCGCTCGTCGAGGGCATCGACCTTTCCAACGAGGCCTTCCCGCATATGAGCGTTGCCGAGGGCAAGATCTGCGGCGTGCCGACCCGGCTCTTCCGCATGTCGTTCACCGGCGAACTCGGCTTCGAAGTCAACGTGCCTGCCGATTACGGCCAGGCGGTCTGGGAAGCGATCTGGGCGCGGGCCGAACTGATGGGCGCCTGCGCCTATGGCACGGAAACCATGCACGTGCTGCGCGCCGAGAAGGGCTACATCATCGTCGGCCAGGACACCGACGGCACCCTGACGCCCGACGATGCCGGCCTCTCCTGGGCTGTCTCGAAGAAGAAGCCCGACTTCGTCGGTATCCGTGGTCTCAAGCGGCCGGATCTCGTCAAGTCGGGGCGCAAGCAACTGGTCGGCCTGCTGACCAAGGATCCGAAGGTGGTGCTGGAGGAAGGCGCGCAGATCGTTGCCGACCCGAACCAGCCGAAGCCGATGACCATGCTCGGTCACGTGACGTCGTCCTACTGGTCGGAAAACTGCGGTCGCTCGATCGCGCTGGCAATGGTTGCCGGCGGCCGCGAGCGCCTCGGCCAGACGCTCTACGTGCCGATGACCGATCGCACCATCGCCGTCGAAGTGAGCGACATGGTGTTCTTTGACAAGGAAGGGGGCCGCCTCCATGGCTGACCAGGCAATTGCAAGCCGCAGGGCGGCGCTCACCTCGCGCGGCGGTTCGGCCGAGGCGATCCTGACGCCGGCACCGGCGGCAACGCGTATCTCGCTCAGGGCCGGCGCCGATGCGCTGCCGGCCCTCTCGGCGGCGCTCGGCGTGACACTTCCGACGCGGCCGAAGACCTCGGCCTCGAGCGGCCAGCGCCATGCGCTATGGATCGGTCCAGACGAGTGGCTGGTGTTTGACGAGAGCGAGGCCGACCTGATGGGAGCCGCTGCTTCGAGCGGTACGCTGCATTCGGCGGTCGACATCTCGCACCGCAACGTTGCCGTCATCGTCAGCGGTCCGGGCGCGGACGTGGCGATCAACAGCGGCTGCCCGCAGGATCTGTCGCCGGCGATCTTTCCGGTCGGCGCCTGCTCGCGCACGATCTTCGGCAAGGCGGAGATCATCCTCTTCCGTACGGCTGAGGATCAGTTCCGTGTCGAGTGCTGGCGATCCTTCTCGCCCTTCGTCTTCGGGCTCTTGTCGGAAGGCGCTGCCGACGCGAGCCATTGAATGCAAAGGCCGGGAGGTGCGCAAGCGCTTCCCGGCTTTCGATTTTTCAGGCGAGACGTAAGTACCAGCAGGGCGTTCCGGATCGGACGATCCGGTCACGCTTCTCAGGCATCGGCGGGTCGGTCCTTGGGATCGAACTGGATGATCGTCTGCCAGGTGGCGGTGAGCGCCGGCTTGCGTTCGCCTTCGATCTCAACGCTGACGTCGTAGGTAATCATCAGCATGCTGGCGCCGCGGAAGCGGGCATCGGCCATGGTGAAGTGGCCGCGCACCTTGGCGCCGCTCTTCACCGGCGCGACGAAGCGCACCTTCTCGAAGCCGTAGTTGATGCCCATCGTCTGTTCGCGGATCTTCGGCAGGCAATTGTAGTTCATCGCCGAGAGCAGCGAGAGCGACAGGAAGCCGTGCGCGATGGTGCCGCCGAACGGCGTCTCGGCGGCGGCGCGGACCGGGTCGACATGGATGTATTGATAGTCACCGGTTGCCTCGGCGAACTTGTCGATCGTTTCCTGGGTTACCGTGATCCAGTCGGAAACGCCGACCTCCTTGCCGACCAGTCCCTTGATCTCAGAAAGTGAAATGTCCTGCAGCATGTGAACGCCTCGAAACAAGCCCCCGAGCGTTCTATAGGCTCGCCCGTTGCAACCTGCAAGTGGTGGAAAAGCTTTAGAAAACCTCGACGAGGAAGGAGACCGAGCGCGGCGCGACGTGATCGGCGGGGAATGACGCCGTCAGCGCGTCTTGCCACTTTCCGTCGATGCTGTCGGGCAAGCGGAAGGGGTGCGGCGCATGGCTGCGATTGATGACCACGGCGAGGCGCGCCACCCGCTTCTGGAGACGGTCGCGGGTGGTCAGCACCATCATCAGATTGTCCGTTGCCGGGTGTTCCCAATCGCCTGTCGTCATCGGTTGCCCGTCGAGGCGCCGCCATTCGACATCGCCGTTCCCGGTGAGGAACGTGGTTTGGTCGAACACGTCGAAGCGGTGGCGCATTGCCGAGAGTGCCGCCGTGTGGGCGACGATCTCGTCATCCATCGCGGTCCAGTCGAGCCAGGTTATGGCGTTGTCCTGGCAATAGGCGTTGTTGTTGCCGCCCTGGCTCCGGCCGCCTTCGTCACCGGCGGTCAGCATGATCGTTCCGCGTGAAGAAAACAGCGTGCCGATGAGGGCCATCACGTCATGGCGTCGGGCTGCCAGAATTTCCGGATCGGTGGTTGGACCTTCGGCGCCATTGTTCCAGGAGTGGTTCTCGTTGTGGCCGTCGCGGTTCTCCTCGCCATTGGCCTCGTTGTGCTTACCAGCATAGGAAACGATGTCGGCGAGCGTGAAGCCGTCATGGGCGGCGATGAAGTTCACCGTGCGCGTGCCGCTCTCGCCCCAGCGGGCGAAGCTCTCCGACGAGCCGGCAAGCGCCGTTGCCAGAGCGCCGATCGCGTGGCGGTCGCCGCGCCAGTAGATGCGGATGTCGTCGCGAGCGCGGTCGTTCCATTCGAGGAAGGGAGAGGGGAAATTGCCGAGCTGGTAGCCGCCGGGGCCGACGTCCCACGGCTCGGCGATCAGCACACGGTCGGCAAGCAGCGGATCGGCTGATATCGCTTGGAAGAGTCTGGCATCGCGGTGGAAGCCGCCCATGTCGCGCCCGAGGATCGAGGCGAGATCGAAGCGGAAGCCATCGACGCCGGCGGCGCGAACGAAATGGCGCAGGCTGTCGAGGATCAGCGTCTCGACGGTCGGGTGATCGCAGGCAATCGTATTGCCGCAGCCGGTGTCGTTGATGAGGTCGCCCGGCTGGCCGGTGACGTGACGGTAATAGGTGAGGTTGTCGAGGCCACGCATCGACAGCGTGGTGCCGAAGCGATCGCTCTCGCCGGAATGGTTGAAGACGAGGTCGAGGATGACGCCGATGCCTTCCTTGCGCAACGCCTCGACCGTCTTGCGCAATTCCTTGACGCCGCCCGGCACCAGTCGCGGGTCGAGCGCCATCGGCGCGATCGGATTGTAGCCCCAGCCGTTCTTCAGCCCGAGCGGCGGCAGGTGGCGCTCGTCGATCCAGGCGACGATCGGCATCAATTCGACCGCAGAGACGCCGAGGTGCTTCAGATGCTCGATGACGGCGGGCTCGGCGAGCGCCGCCACGGTGCCGCGCTTCGCCTTCGGGACATCCGGATGGAGAATGGTGAAGGGCTTGACGGCGATCTCGTAGATGAGGCCGCCGGCGCGAAAGAGCGGCGCCTTCACTTTGACTGCCTTCACTTCGGTGACGATGGCCTTCGGCACCAGATCGGCGGTGTCCTCGCCAAAAATCGTCAGGCGCGGATCATGCCGGAAAGGCCGGTCGAGTTCGACGGCATAGGGGTCGACCAGCAGCTTGGAGGGATCGAACCAGAGCCCATGGTCGGGCGAATAGACGCCGTCGGCGCGAAAGCCGTAGCGCGTTCCCTTCGGCGCGTCGGCAACCGTCAGCGTGTGGACGTCGCCGTTCCGCAGCATGGGTAACTGCCGCAATTGCCGGGCGCCGGTCTTGTCGAAAAGGCAGAGGTCGATGCGGGCGGCATCGTGCGACCAGACGGCAAACTGCGTACCTTCTGAGGTGATCGTGGCACCGAGCGGTGGCAATCCGGTGGTCGGCATGAAGGCGGCCCTCTTCTTGATATCGAAGTCGTATCCGGTTCACCCCCTCTGCCCTGCCGGGCATCTCCCCCACAAGGGGGGAGATTGGATGCGGCAGCCTCCTATTTCTCCGGCGACCCGATGTCTTGGTTCACCGGTGCCGTGGCTCTTGCAACGTCGGTGCCATCGTCGGGCAGGGCGGTGCCACAAATCGATCTCCCCCCCTTGTGGGGGAGATGCCCGGCAGGGCAGAGGGGGGGTAAAGCGGCAAAAGAAAAAGGGCCGCATGAAGCGGCCCGATCATTCAGTATCTCAGGTAATGACGCTCGGCTCGGTGCGGCCGGTGCGCGCCTTGATGCCGGCGATCTCGTCGGCGACGGCGATGAGATCGGCGAGCGCTTCCTGCGTCTCGATGTCGTGGCGCGCCGGGTCCGGCTCGAAGCGCTCGATGTAAACGCGCAGCGTCGCGCCCGAAGTGCCGGTGCCGGAGAGGCGGAAGACGACGCGGGAGCCGCCCTCGAAGAGAATGCGGATGCCCTGGTTCTTGCTGACCGAATGGTCGACTGGATCGTTGTAGGCGAAGTCGTCGGCGGTTGCGACCTTGAGCGCACCGAAGGACTTGCCTGGAAGCGTGGCGAGCTGGTCGCGCAGGTTGGCGATCAGGCCGTTGGCCGCGTCGGTATCGACCTCCTCGTAGTCATGGCGCGAATAGTAGTTGCGGCCGTAGGTCGCCCAGTGGTTCTGGACGATGTCGAGGGCGCTTTCCTTGCGCACGGCGAGGATGTTGAGCCACAGCAAGACTGCCCAGAGGCCGTCCTTCTCGCGCACGTGGTTGGAGCCGGTGCCGGCGCTTTCCTCGCCGCAGATCGTCGCCATGCCTTCGTCGAGCAGGTTGCCGAAGAATTTCCAGCCGGTCGGCGTCTCGTAGAGGCCGATGCCGAGCTTCTCGGCGACGCGGTCGGCCGCACCGCTGGTCGGCATCGAGCGGGCGATGCCGGCGAGGCCCTTGGCGTAACCGGGCGCCAGATGCGCATTGGCGGCGAGCATCGCCAGGCTGTCCGAAGGGGTGATGAAGATGCCGCGGCCGATGATCAGGTTGCGATCGCCGTCGCCGTCCGATGCGGCGCCGAAGTCCGGTGCGTCGGGCGCCATCATCGTCTCGTAGAGCGCGCGGGCATGCACCAGGTTCGGGTCCGGATGGTGGCCGCCGAAGTCCGGCAGCGGCATGAAGTTCATCACCGAACCCTTGGGCGCGCCGAGGCGTTTCTCGATGATCTCCTTGGCATAGGGGCCGGTGACCGCGCTCATCGCGTCGAAGACGACGCGGAAGCCGCCGCCAATCAGCTTGCGGATGGCTGCGAAATCGAACAGGCTCTCCATCAGTTCGGCATAGTCGGCGACGGGATCGATGACCGTCACGGTCATGCCTTCGATCTCCTGCGTGCCTTCGAGGTCGAGGTTGATGTCCCTGACGTCGGCGATCTTGTAGCTGTCGATCACCTTGCTGCGGGCAAAGATCGCGTCGGTGACCTTTTCCGGCGCCGGGCCGCCATTGCCGATATTGTACTTGATGCCGAAATCTTCGGTCGGGCCCCCGGGATTGTGGCTGGCCGAAAGCACGATGCCGCCGAAGGCCTTGTATTTGCGGATGACGTTGGAGGCGGCCGGCGTCGACAGGATGCCGCCGCGGCCGACGAGCACGCGGCCGAAGCCGTTGGCCGCCGCCATCTTGATGGCGATCTGGATGACTTCGCGGTTGTAGTAGCGGCCGTCGCCGCCGATCACCAGTGTTTCGCCCTGAAAGCCTTCGAGCGAATCGAAGATCGACTGGATGAAGTTCTCGGCATAGTTCTTCTGCTGGAAGACCGGGACCTTCTTGCGCAGCCCTGACGTGCCAGGCTTCTGGTCGCCATAGGGGGTTGTGGTAACCGTTCTTATCATGCTGACTTAACCTTTCCCGAGAAGACCGGAATATAGAGAGACGTAACGCTCGGCACTTGTGGCCCACGAAACGTCCGATTTCATGCCCTGGGTCTGAATTCGCGCCCAGACCTTGGGCTCGTTGTATGCGCGCAATACGCGCCTCACCGCAAGCCGCAACCCGTCGGCGGTGACCGGGGTGAACTGGAAACCGGTGGCGACCTTGGCCGAAAGCCCGGCCTCGTTGGCGTCGATGATCGTATCGGCAAGTCCGCCTGTGCGGGCGACGACCGGCACGCAGCCGTAGCGCAGGCCGTAGAGTTGGGTCAGGCCGCAGGGTTCGAAGCGCGACGGAATGAGGATCGCGTCCGAGCCTGCCTGCATCAGGTGCGAGAGCGGCTCGTTGTAGCCGGTGACCATGCCGATATGGCCGCGGTGACGGGAGGCAGCCGCCAGAAGCGCACCCTCGAGCGCCGCATCGCCGGAGCCGAGCACGACGAGCTTGCCGCCCATCGCGACGATTTCGTCCGCGACCTCGGCGACGAGGTCCATGCCCTTCTGCCAGGTGAGCCGGCTGACGACGCAGAAGATTGGACCGTTGCCCTTCTCGAGACCGAAGCGTTCTTCCAGCGCTCGACGGTTGCCGACGCGCTGCTTCAGGGTCGTCGCGCTGAAGTTCTGCGCAATGTGCGGGTCGGTCTGCGGGTTCCAGATGTCGGCGTCGATGCCGTTGACGATGCCGCTCAAGTCGGAAACGCGGCTCTTCAACAGACCCTCGAGGCCCATGCCGAATTCGGGCGTCAGGATCTCCTGGGCATAGGAGGGGCTGACGGTGGTGATCGCGCTTGCCGTCTGCATCCCGCCCTTTAGGAAGCCGACATCGCCGTAATACTCGACGAACTGCATCGAGAAGGCTTCCGGAGGAAGAGCGAGCTCGGGGAAGACTGAGGCGCCGAACTGGCCCTGAAAGGCGATATTGTGGATGGTCATGACCGTCGGCGTCGCGGGGGCGCGGCCAAAATGCATGTAGACCGGCGTCAGCGCCGTCTGCCAGTCATGGGCGTGGACGATGTCGGGCTTCCAGCCGGGGACGACATCGCCGGCGGCGACCTCGGCTGCTGCAAGCGAGAGTGCGGCGAAGCGACGGAAATTGTCGGCATAGTCGCGGCCGGTGGCATCGACATAGGGACCGCCGTCTCGCTGGTAGAGCGCCGGCTGGTCGAGAACCAGGAGGTCCAGGCCATCGATCTCAGCGGCGAGGATCGTGGCCGGATTACCGAACAGGTTCTCGAAGGCGCCGACCTTCTTTTTCTTCTTCAGCTTCTGCAGCACGGCGGGATAGCCGGGCAGGAGGGTGCGGGTCTTGATGCCGTGCGGCGCAAGCGCTGTCGGGAGCGCGCCGGCGACATCGGCGAGCCCCCCGGTCTTGACCAGCGGATAGACTTCGGACGCAACGGACAGGACGTTCATGGAAGGCAGACCTACATCCCCAGCTTGTCGATCATCGTTTGCGTGATCAGGCAGACACCGTTTTCCGAGCGCCGGAAACGCTTGGCATCGAGCTCCGGATCGTCGCCGACGACGAGGCCCTCCGGGATCACGACACGGCTGTCGATGACCACGTTGCGCAGCGTCGCGTGGCGACCGATCTTCACATCGGGAAGAACTACGGCATTCTCCAGACGGGAATATGAATTTACTCTGACGCCTGTGAATAACAGGCTGCGGTTGAGTGCTGCGCCCGAGATGATGCAGTCGCCGGAGATGAGCGACGAGGTCGCCGAGCCGCGGCGGTTTTCATCGTCGTGCACGAACTTTGCCGGCGGCTTGATCTCCGCGAAGGTCCAGATCGGCCAGGTGCTGTCGTAGATGTCGAGTTCCGGCGTCACATGGGTGAGGTCGATATTGGCCTGCCAATAGGCATCGATGGTGCCGACGTCGCGCCAATAGGCCTCGCGCTCGAAATCGGAGCGCACGCAGGACTGGGTAAACCGGTGCGCGACCGCTTTGCCGTTGTCGACGATGTAGGGGATGATGTCCTTGCCGAAGTCGCGGCTCGATTTCGGATCGGCGGCGTCGCGGCGCAGAAGATCCATCAGGAACTTCGTGTGGAAGACATAGATGCCCATGGAGGCGAGCGCCATGTCGGGATTGCCGGGAATGCCGGGCGGATCGGCCGGTTTCTCGACGAAGGCGATGATGCGATCCTTGTCGTCGACATGCATGACGCCGAAGCCGGTCGCCTCCATGCGCGGCACTTCGAGGCAGCCGATGGTGACGTCGGCGCCGGAATCGACGTGCTGCTGCAGCATCAATTCATAGTCCATCTTGTAGATGTGGTCGCCGGCGAGGATGACCATGTATTCGACGCCGTGGTCTTCGATGATGTCGATATTCTGGTAGACGGCGTCGGCGGTGCCTTCGTACCATTGCGTCTCGGAAACGCGCTGGCTGGCCGGCAGGATGTCGAAGCTTTCGTTTCGTTCCGGACGGAAGAAGTTCCAGCCGCGCTGCAGGTGGCGAATCAGCGAGTGCGCCTTGTACTGGGTGGCGACGCCGATACGGCGGATACCGGAATTCAGCGCGTTCGAAAGCGCGAAATCGATGATACGGGCCTTGCCGCCGAAGTAGACCGCCGGCTTCGCCCGCCGATCGGTCAGCTCCTTCAGGCGACTGCCGCGACCGCCGGCGAGAACATAGGCCATGGCATCACGTGCCAGAGGTTGCGTACGCTTTTCCACCATTTGTCCTCCCCAATCATTGACTTCCGGGGTCGTCACGGCGGCTTTTGGCGACGCCTTGCGACCCTCGAATCTTACAGTCTCATGCCGCCTGCCGATTTCGGCTGGCGGACCGAATGAAGTCTATTCCTGCTCCAGCATCAGTGTCGCCAGAGGCGGCAGCGTGATGTTGGCGATTGTCGCTCCCGTGGTGCTCTTCTCGGCGTAGACGGCGCCGCCGTTGCCCTTGCCGCTTCCTCCGTAGATTTCCGCGTCGGTGTTGAGGATCTCCTTCCAGCGACCCTGGACCGGCAGCGGGATGGCGTAACTCTCCCGGTAGACGGGCGTGAAATTGGTGATGACGGCGACGAGCTTCTCACCGGGCGCCTTGCGCAGCCAGGCGAAGACCGAATTGTCGCGGTCGTCGGCAAGCAGCCACTCGAAGCCGTCGCCTTCACAATCGCGCGCATGCAGGGCGGGCTTGGCGCGATAGGTGCCGTTGAGGTCACGCACCAGCCGGCGCATGCCTTCGTGCAGGTGGTATTCGAGCAGGTTCCAGTCGAGCGCGCGGTCCTCGGACCATTCGCGCCATTGCGCGAATTCCTGGCCCATGAACAAGAGCTTCTTGCCGGGATAGCCCCACATGAAGGCGTAATAGGCCCTGAGATTGGCGAACTTCTGCCAGTCGTCGCCGGCCATCTTGGCGATCAGCGAGCCTTTGCCATGCACCACTTCGTCATGGGAGAGCGGCAGCACGAAGTTTTCGCTGAAGGCGTAGAGCAGGCCGAAGGTCAGGTCGTTGTGGTGGAACTTGCGGTGCACCGGCTCGCGCGACAGGTATTGCAGCGTGTCGTGCATGAAGCCCATGTTCCACTTGAAGCCGAAACCCAGGCCGCCAGCATGAACCGGATGGGATACCTTCGGCCAGGAGGTCGATTCCTCGGCGATCGTCAGGATGCCCTGGTGGATGCCGTAGATCTGGGTGTTCATCGTCTGCAGGAAGCGAACCGCTTCGAGGTTCTCGTTGCCGCCATACTCGTTCGGCACCCATTCGCCATGCTTGCGCGAATAGTCTAGGTAGAGCATCGAGGCGACCGCATCGACGCGTAGTCCGTCGACATGGAACTTCTCGGCCCAGTAGAGCGCGTTGTTGACGAGGTAGGACAGCACCTCCTGCCGGCCGAAATTGTAGATCGCCGTGTTCCAGTCGGGGTGGAAGCCCTGGCGCGGGTCCTCGTGCTCGTAGAGCGCGGTGCCGTCGAACCAGCGAAGCCCGTGCTCGTCCGTCGGGAAATGCGCCGGCACCCAGTCGAGGATGACGCCGATGCCGACCTTGTGGCAGCCGTTCACGAAGCGGGCAAAGCCCTCGGGCTCGCCGAAGCGGGCGGTCGGTGCATAGAGGCCGGTCGTCTGGTAGCCCCAGGACGGGTCGAAGGGAAACTCCGAGATCGGCAGGAACTCGATGTGGGTGAAGCCCATATCGACGCAATAGGGGATCAGCCGGTCGGCGAGTTCGTCCCAGGTAAGCATCTCGCCATTGTCGCGGCGCTGCCAGGAGCCCGCATGGACCTCGTAGATCGAGATCGGTTGGCGCCGCGCATCGACCGTCGCCCAGTGCTTGCGATGCGCCTCGTCCTCCCAGGTTTGCGCGATCTCCGGCGTCGTCACCGAAGCGGTGTTGGGACGAAGCTCGGACCTGCGGGCAAAAGGATCGGCCTTCAGCGGCAGCAGCGTGCCATTGCGGTCGAGGATCTCGTACTTGTAAGCAAGGCCGGCCTCGACGCCTGGGATGAAGATCTCCCAGATGCCGGTGTCGGCACGCAGCCGCATGACGTGGCGCCGGCCATCCCAATTGTTGAATTGGCCGACGACGGAAACGCGCTTGGCATTGGGCGCCCAGACGGCAAAGTGATAGCCGTCGGCGCCATCGTGATGGATCGGATGTGCGCCCATCTTGTCGAAGAGCCGGAGGTGTGAACCTTCGCGGATGTAATAGTCGTCCATCGGCCCGAGGACCGGCCCGAAGCTGTAGGGGTCGATGACGACCCATTCGCCGCCCTGGTTGCGGGCGCGATAGCGCACGGGCTGGGGTTTCTTCAGAGAGATGGGACCTTCGAAGAAACCGGCATCGTCACGGCGTTCGAGCGTGCCGAGTTCCTTGCCCGAGAGCGTTTCCACCGCAACGGTCTCGGCATCGGGGATGAAGCAGCGGGCAAGGATGGCCTTGCCGGCGGAGTGTACGCCGAGGACCGCGAAAGGATCATCGTGCGTACCCGAAAGAATGGCCGCGATTTCCGGCGCTGACAGCAGACCTGAAGCTGCGGGTTCCGGGTCCTTGCCGGCCGAAGGCGTCATCCAGCTCTCCAGATTTCCCCGGCATATTGCCGGATGGTGCGATCGGACGAGAACCAGCCCATCCGTGCGGTGTTGCGGATCGCCTGCGCATACCAGTCGGATGGATTCGTCCAGAGCTGGTCGATCTCGCGCTGCGCTTTGGCATAGGCTTCGAAATCGGCGGCAACCATGAACCAGTCGTGATTGTAGATGCCGTCGACGAGGCCGGAGAAGCGGTTGCGGTCATCGGGCGAGAAGACGCCCGAGGCGATGGCCTGGAGGGCCTGCGACAGTTCGGGCGAGCCCTCGATGATGGCGCGCGGATTGTGGCCTTCGGCACGCGCCTTCGCCACTTCCTCGGCGGTCATGCCGAAGATCTTGATGTTTTCCTCGCCGATCCAGTCGCGCATCTCGACATTGGCGCCGTCGAGCGTGCCGATCGTCAGCGCGCCGTTCAGCGCGAATTTCATGTTGCCGGTGCCCGAGGCTTCCATGCCCGCGGTCGAGATCTGCTCGGACAGATCGGCGGCCGGAACCATGATTTCGGCGAGCGAGACGTTGTAGTTCGGCACGAAGACGATCTTGAGCAGGCCCCGTACCGCCGGATCGTTGTTGACGACCCGGGCGACATCATTGGCGAGCTTGATGATCAGCTTGGCGTTGTGATAGCTCGGCGCCGCCTTGCCGGCAAAGAGCTTGACGCGCGGCACCCAGTCCCGCTCCGGATGCGAGCGGATCTGGTCGTAGAGCGCGACGGCCTCGACGATGTTGAGGAGCTGGCGCTTGTATTCGTGGATGCGCTTGATCTGGATGTCGAACATCGCCGACGGATCGAGCCTGATGCCGAGCCGGCTCTGGACGAGCTGGGCGAGGCGGACCTTGTTGGCACGCTTGACGGCAGCGAAATGCTCCTGGAAATCCGCCTTGTCGGCGAAGGCATCGAGCGCCTGCAGCGCCTCGGTATTGTCCATGAACTCATCGCCGATCGCGTCACGGATCAGCCCGAAGAGCCCGGGATTGCACTGCATCAGCCAGCGGCGCGGGGTGATGCCGTTGGTCTTGTTGTTGATGCGTTCGGGGTAGAGCTTGTGGAGGTCGGCAAAGACCGTTTCCTTCATCAGCTCCGTATGCAGCGCCGAAACGCCGTTGATCGAGTGCGAGCCGACGAAGGCGAGGTTGCCCATGCGCACCCGCCGCTCACCGCTCTCGTCGATCAGCGAGATGTTGCGGATCTCGTCGTCGGTGGCGCCCTTCTGCTTGCGCGCCTCGATCAGGATCTTGGCGTTGATCGCATAGACGATCTGCATGTGGCGCGGCAGCAGCCGTTCGATGAGCGGCACCGGCCAGCTTTCGAGCGCTTCCGGCAGAAGCGTATGGTTGGTGTAGGAGATCGTGCGGCGGGTGATGTCCCAGGCCCGCTCGAAATCGAGACCGTGCACGTCGGTGAGCAACCGCACCAGCTCCGCCACGGAAATGGCCGGGTGGGTGTCGTTCAGCTGAATGGCAACGGCGTCCGGCAGCGAGTTGAAATCCGGATATTGCTGCAGGTGCCGGCGCAGGATGTCCTGCAGCGAGGCGGAAGAGAAGAAGTATTCCTGGCGCAACCGCAGTTCCTGGCCAGCCGGCGTAGCGTCGGCAGGGTAGAGCACGCGGGTCAGGCTTTCCGCCTTGTTGCTCTCGCGCAGCGCGCCGATGTGGTCGCCGGCGTTGAAGGCCGCAAGCAGGATCGGGTCGATCGGCTGCGCCGTCCAGAGGCGAAGCGTGTTGACGCGCTTTGCCCGCCAGCCGACGGCGGGCGTGTCAAAGGCGGTGGCGATGACGCGCTCGGCCGGCTTCCACACGAAGCGCTGGATCTCCTCGTCGATGTTGGCCGTTTCGACCACGCCGCCGAAGCCGATCTCGTAGGAGCTTTCACGCCGCTCGAATTCCCAGGGATTGCCGTGGGCGAGCCAGGTCTCCGGCAGTTCCACCTGCCAGCCGTCAGCCATCTGCTGGCGGAACAGGCCGTGCATATAGCGGATGCCGTAGCCATAGGCGGGCACGTCGACGGTCGCCATCGATTCCATGAAACAGGCGGCGAGACGGCCGAGACCGCCATTGCCGAGTGCTGCGTCCGGCTCGAGCTCGGCGATGACGTCGATATCGACACCGAGAGAGGCGAGTGCGTCGCGCATCTCGTCCATCAGGCCGATATTGGTCATCGCGTCGCGCATCAGCCGGCCGATGAGGAATTCGAGCGACAGGTAATAGACGCGCTTGGCACCGGTCGCGTAGGTCTTGCGGGTGGAATCCATCCACTTGTCGGTGATGCGGTCGCGGGCGACCAGGATCGCCGCCGTCAGCCAGTCATGGGGCTTAGCGACCTTCGGATCCTTGCCGATACGATACTTCAGACGTTCGAGGATTTCGACGGCGAGCTGGCCGGGTTCAGACGACCTTGGGGCGGGCTGCGGCACTTCGTTGGTGGAGAGCCTGTTCATCATGAAACTGTCTTTACCCTTTTGCGTTGGGAGGTCGCAGGCCGGAACCGACCGGGGATAGGGCAATTTATGCATCGATCCGAAGCGCTTGCAACAGATGTTTTTAAATGGATTAGAATTGTCTCAAGCTACGGAACTCGCTGGCGGAACGGAGCCGCAATACCTAAACGCGAAAGCCGCCTGGCGTGACCGGGCGGCTTGAAGGATGCAGGTTCTGACGTTTTACTTCGTCAGGCGGGTAGCCATGGCCGAGGCTTTTTCGCCGATCGCCTTGAAGGCTGCGATCAGATCGGCGGCTTCTTCCGCCTGGAAGTAATTTGCCTCGGTTGTGGCGCAGGACTTCAGCAAGGCCTTGCCGCGATCGGGCGCCATGAAGGCGACGGTGTAGACCTGCACGTTGTTCTTTCGGGCGGTGTCGCACCACGCCAGGGTTGTCGTGTCGTCGCTCGTGTTGTTGTTGGCGCCGTCGGTCATGAAGACGATGTATTTTGTCGGGACCTGACCGTTCTTGGCCTTGTGGGCCGTATCCTCGGTCGTCGCCGCTACGCGGCTGTAGGCTGTCTTGAACGCGTTACCCGATGCGGTGCCGCCGGTCGCGATAAGGGCGTTCACATAGGTGGAGGTTCCGGTCGTGCCCCAATTGAGGTTGCCCGCCGCATCCTGTGCGGAGTTGTAGGAAACAGCCGCGGTGCGGACATACAAACTACTCGGGTCGGCGGTGTTCAGCTGCTTGAGCAGATCACTGACGGCGGTCTTCAGCGCGTCGATCTTGGTTACATAGCAGGGGCTGGTTGCTGCCAGGTTTGGATATCTGCCCCAATTCGACTCTGTGTAGTTCGGGCAGGATGTCTTCGTGGCGTTCAGCGTATTGGTTTTCCAGGCCATCGAGCCGGAGCGATCGAGCACCAGATACATCGAGAGCGCATTCTTGCTCTCTGTCGCGCTTTCTGCGGTGGCACGGGTTTCGATGTCGATTGATGTCTTCCCGAGCAGGCGTGTCATCGCGTTGAACTGGAACGTCTGCTTGTTCAGGACGGTGACGTTGTAGGCCTTGCCGGTAGGACCATTGGTGCTTTCAATGATGTCAATGGTCGGCTGGCTGCCCGTCGACGCGTCCGCCGAAGCGGTCTTGGCCAACGAGCTCGTGCCGCTTTGATCGTTCCCGCCGGGAACGTCGACGGCGGTGCCGCCCGACTGCGTCTTGAGGAAGGCCGCGGCAATTTCCTTTGCCTTGGCGATCGTTGGCGGATCCTTTGAGACCAGAGAGGAGGCCGCCGCGAGCGCCGCCGCGTCGGCTGCATCCTGCATCTGGTTCTTGGCCGTCATCATGCTGGCCAAGTCGATGGCGACGCCGCCGGCCGCCAGCAGCAAAGGCGTCGCAAGCGCCGCCATGATACCGAAATTACCACCCCGGTCCTTGAGCATCGCCACAAGGGACCGGCCTACAGTGTATCGTCTTCCCATCTTTGCACACCCCAGAGGAACACGTTGCAAGCTTGGGGCACAAATAGCGTCGATGGCTTACGATATCGTTGCGGCAATCGCTGCAATTTTAACGGAACTCAGGAAAACCAGTGCTTACAGAGGGTTCCGCAATTGTGGCCTTGTCCGGAAACGGGAATGGCCTGTACCAAATCGGATCAGGGCACCGGAATGACGTCCACGGCCTGCTTCGTCGTCTGGCTGCCATAGCTCTTCAGGACCCCGATGACGGGGGCGACGTCGCCGTAATCACGGCCGTGGCCGACGACGATATGGTCGGTTCCCGCCGGAATATTGTTGGTCGGATCGAGTTCGAACCAGCCGCCTGTGGTGCCGCACCAGATCCGCACCCAGGCGTGCATGGCATCGGCACCCTCGAGGCGCTCCTTGCCGGGCGGAGGGATTGTCCGCAGGAAGCCGCTGACATAGCCGGCGGGGATGCCGAGGCTTCTCAGTGCCACGATCATCACATGGGCGAAGTCCTGACAGACGCCGCGCTTCAGCTTGTACGCCTCACCCGGTGTCGTGTTCACCGTGGTTGCCTCGCCGTCATAGGTGAAATCGCGGTGGATGCGCTCGCACACGGCGATGGCGATCTGCCGGACCGTCATGGCGTCGGTGACGATATCCTGCGCGTAGGCGGCAATTTCGGGGACTTCCGGCAGGAGCGGGCTTGGCCCGGTGAAGTGGTGTGGCGCCTCGGCGTCGACCGACCAGCAGGCGGCGAGTTCGGCCGGCAGGCCGGCGAGATGAGGCGAGAAATCCGCCGTCAGCGGCTGTGGCTCCACCTGCACGCGCGCCTGCATGCGGATCGTCAGATCGGCATGGGAGGAGCGGAAGAGGATCGACGTGAACGGGTTGGCAAAAAAGTCGATGCTTTCGGCGCGCTCGGCCGGCATCGGCTGGCAGCTCAACGAACCGACGATGAGACGCTGGCGGCCCTGAAGGGTTGCCGGCATGACGCGCACGAGGTGGCGACCGCCGGAGACCGGCACTTCGTAGTCATAGGTGATCTTCAGGCTGATATCGTAAAGCAATGGTCGCGCCCCTTAGCCGAGATAGGTTCGCGCGAGCAGGTCGGACAGGCCTTCGAGATCCCGCTCCAACCGATTGTAAACGCCGAGAGTCATGGCTTCCGGCGTCATCACCGCAAGGCCAGAATGCAGGCGCATCGCCTCGCGATAGAAGGGCGACATCTGCCCATTGACGAAAGCGTTCGGCAGCAATTCCACCTCGGTCTTGATCTCGTTCAACTGGTAGAGCACCGAGCGCGGGTTGAGCGGGTCGAGCGCCAACAGGTCCGTTACGGTCAATGCGGCGGTGCTGACATTGTAGCGCCGGCGGTGGGTCATGACGCTGTCGCCGATCTCGAGCAGCATATCGTAGGCGCCGTCAGGCGCATCCGGTCCCGACATATGGCCGAGCAGCCGCGTCATGTGCAGGCCACGCTCGAGATAGCGGCCGATCGAAAGAAAGCGCCAGCCGGTGAAGCGGTACATGTTTTCGTGCACGAGACCGGCAAAGCCGGCGAGCTTGCGCAGAAGCACGGTCATCGCGCGGGTCGCATCGTCGCCGGCCTGCACCGTCGCATGGAACTTGCGCGCCGTCTGCGACAGGTCGTTCAGCGCCAGCCAGCCGTCCGGCGAGAACCGGTCGCGGATGTTGCCGGCGCTGAAGAGGGCGCTGGCAATATTGGCAAGCAGGCTGTCGGGCACCGGCTGGCGCGTGTCGATGTCGAGCGCGGCGAGATAGTCGCTGACATCCCTCAGGAGCGGCAGGTCCGGATCGGCGGTTTCGGCGAAGCGACCGTGCCAGGCGCGCAGGATGCGCAGCGCCCCTTCGGCGCGCTCGATGTAACGGCCGAGCCAGAAGAGGTTGTCGGCCGCCCGGCTCGGCAGGCTCCCGGGCATGTTGCGGGTGAAGCTCTCCTCCGCCGGAAGCAAAGTCGTGCGTTCCACCGGACGGTCGCTGACGATCCAGACGTCGGCGGCGGTGCCTCCCGCCTGCATCGCGATGGCGGCCACATCGTCGCCGGAGCCGATGCGGGCGAAACCGCCGGGCATGATCTGCCAGCCGTCGCGGGTCCGTGCCGCGAAGACGCGCAGGCTCATCGGGCGCGGCGTCAACCGGCCGCGAACCCAGGCCGGGGTAGTCGAAAGCGTGACGACCTCCTGGCCGACGAGCTTGCCGCCTTCGGTGCCAAGCCAATCGGCGATCGAGGCGCGAGCCTCCTCGCCGAGCGTTGCGCCGAGCACGGACTGGCCGTTGTCATCGAAGAAGGGGCGCGTCGCATAGGCCGGGCCGATGACCATGCGATCGAGATTGGCAGCGACCTGTTCTCGCTCGCCCGGCTGGCCGCACCACCAGGTGGCGATCGAGGGCAGCTGCTGCTCCTCACCGAGCAGGTGGCGGCAGATCGCCGGCATGAAGGCGAGGAAGGCGCGTGTCTCGACGATGCCGGTTCCGAGCGCGTTGACGATCGAGACGGAGCCGGCGCGAAGCGCCTCGACGATGCCGGGCGTGCCGATATGCGAGGACTGGTTCAGTTCAATCGGGTCGGCGAAGGCCGCGTCAAGGCGGCGCCAGAGCACGCCCACGGGTTTGAGGCCGGCGACTGTGCGTACCATCACCCGGCCGCCGACCACCGTCAGGTCCTCGCCTTCGAGCAGCATGAAGCCCAGATAGCGGGCGATATAGGCATGTTCGAAATAGGTCTCGTTCGCGATGCCGGGCGAAAGCACGGCGATGCGGTCGTCCGGATGCAGCTTGCGACTCTGGAGCGCATCGCGGAATTCGCCGAAGAAGCCGGCCAATCGGTGTACGTGGGTTTCGGCATAAAGATTGGAGAAGGCGCGCGTGGTCGCGACCCGGTTCTCCAGCGCGAAGCCGGCCCCGGAGGGCGCTTCGGTGCGGTCCGAAAGGACCCACCAGTTGCCATCGGGCCCGCGGCCGATTTCGAAGGAGACGAAGTGCAGAAAGTGACCATCGGCCGGCTTCACGCCGACGAGCGGCCGCAGGAATTCCGGATTGGAGGCGACCAGCGCCGGCGGCAACAGCCCCTCGCGCACCAGCCGGTTCTCGCCATAGATGTCGGCAACCACCTTCTCCAGAAGCTCGGCGCGCTGGACGAGCCCTTGCGAAACCGTCGCCCATTCCTTCTCGTCGATCAGGACTGGGATATGGGACAATGGCCAGCTTCGGTCGGTACTCTCCTTGGCGCCGTAGACCCGGTAGAAAACGCCGGCGTCGCGCAGGTAGCGGTCGGCGCGGGCGAAGCGGTTGGCGAGTTCCGTTTCGTCGAGCCGTCCGAGCGTCGCGAGCAGCCGCTGCCAGACCGGGCGGACATTGCCCTCCCGGTCGAGCATCTCGTCGGCGATACCAGGAAGGGCGCGGTAGCCGAAGACCGGATCGTCGTCGGTGCCCCGATGGTTCGCGGCGGCTGTCAGCTTTTTCGCCATTTACGCTCCTGGCGGACGCCTGAGATCAAGCGTCATCGGGAATTCCATAGACGGGCTTTCCGGGCGAAGCGGGTAACCTCCTGACGTATGACCCCAGGGCTCGAACCGCGCCAGGCGCCGCGCTTCGGCCTCGTTGCCGTTGACTGGAAACGTATCGTAGCTTCGCCCACCCGGATGGGCGACATGGTAGACGCATCCGCCAATCGCCCGATTCGACCATGTATCATAAATGTCGAATGTGAGGGGAGTGTTGACCGGCAGGACCGGATGCAGGCCCGAGGCCGGCTGCCAGGCCTTGTAGCGCACGCCGGCAACGGCCGAGCCGTTGGAGCCGGTGCGCGTCAACGGTACCGGCCGGCCGTTGCAGGCAACCGCATAGCGCTCGGGATTGGCGGTATCGAGCTTGACCTGCAGGCGCTCGACCGAACTGTCGACATAGCGCACGGTGCCGCCGATCGCCCCCTGCTCGCCCATCACGTGCCAAGGTTCGAGCGCCTGACGGATTTCGAGCCTGGCGTCTTGATATTCGACCTCGCCGCAGAAGGGGAAACGGAACTCGAGCTGGGCCTCGAACCATTCCGGCTTCAAGTCGAAGCCGTGGGCGCGGAGGTCGGCGAGCACTTCGAGAAAATCCTGCCAGACGTGGTGCGGCAGCATGAAGCGGTCGTGCAGCGCCGTGCCCCAGCGCACGAACCGGCCGTCGATCGGATGCTTCCAGAAGCGGGCGATGAGGGCGCGCACCAGCAATTGCTGGGCGAGCGACATGCGGGCGTTCGGCGGCATCTCGAAGCCGCGGAACTCGACGAGGCCCAGACGCCCGGTCGGCCCGTCAGGCGAAAACAGCTTGTCGATGCAGATTTCCGCCCGGTGCGTATTCCCTGTCACGTCGACGAGCAGGTTACGGAACAGACGGTCGACGAGCCAGGGCAGGGGAGGCGCAGTCGCCGAGCCCGGCATCGGCACCTGTGCGAGCGCGATTTCGAGCTCGTAGAGCGAATCATGCCGGGCCTCGTCGATGCGCGGCGCCTGCGAAGTCGGGCCGATGAAGAGGCCCGAAAACAGGTAGGAGAGCGACGGGTGCCGCTGCCAGTGCAGCACGACGCTTTTCAAGAGGTCCGGACGGCGCAGGAACGGGCTGTCATTGGGATTGGCGCCGCCGACGACCACGTGATTGCCGCCGCCGGTGCCGGTGTGGCGCCCGTCGATCATGAACTTGTCGGCACCAAGCCGGCTTTGGCGCGCCTCTTCGTAGATCGCGGTGGTGATGTCGACGCAATCGCGCCAGTGCGATGCGGGATGAATGTTGACCTCGATCACGCCGGGGTCCGGCGCAACACGGATGACGTTGATGCGCTCATCCTGCGGCGGGGCATAGCCTTCGATATGGACGGGCAGGCCGACGTTGGCGGCAGCCCGTTCCGCAGACGCGATGAGGTCGAGATACTCCTCGATGCTCGTCGTCGGCGGCATGAAGACGCAAAGCCGACCGTCGCGCGGCTCGACGCTGATGGCAGTGCGCACCAGGCCGGCGATCTCGTCGCGCGCCACCGGCAGCGGGGTTTCCGGAACCTCCGAGGGCTGGAAACGCGCCTGCTGCGGCCGGCTGATCTCTTCGGAAAAATCGGGCAGGCCGTCGCGCGGCACTGTCGGATCGACCGGGTTGATGTAGGGGAACCAGGAGGGCGCGATATAGGGCAGGGCGCCGAGCGGCAGGCGATAGCCGACGGGACTGTCGCCGGGCACGAGGAAGAGACGACCCCGGCGGGTGCTCCACTTTTCGCTCATCCACTTCCGTCCCGATGCACGGGCGTTCCAGGCCTGCACCGGCAGCACGTAGCCCGTGGGCGTCGTCAACCCGCGCTCGAAGACACGCGCCATGCGGCTGCGTTCTTCCGGATCCTTGAGCTTGGAATTGGCCGGGTCGACATTGTCGGGGAGGTTCGCCTCCTTCAGCAACCATTCGGCCGGATCCTCGAAGGCGGGCACGACCATGTCGGCGGCAAGGTCCAACTCGTCGGCGATTGCCTGGAGCAGGCGTTCGGCGTCCCTCTCGGTGACATTGTGGCTGCTCGCCTCCTCGGCGATGAGATCGGGGCGGCGCCAGATCGGTACGCCGTCCTTGCGCCAATAGAGCGAGAAGGTCCACCGCGGCAGGCTTTCGCCGGGATACCATTTGCCCTGGCCGTAATGCAGGAAGCCACCGGGGGCGAAGCGCTCGCGCAGGCGCCGGATCAACGCGTCCGCCTTTTCGCGCTTGGTCGGGCCAACGGCGGCGGTGTTCCATTCCTCGGACTCGAAATCGTCGATCGAGACGAAGGTCGGCTCGCCGCCCATCGTCAGCCGGACGTCGTTTTCCTGGAGCACCTGATCGACCTTCTCACCGAGCGCATTCAGTGCGTCCCAGCTTTCGTCGGAGAAGGGCTTGGTGATGCGCGGGTGTTCGGCGACCCGCGCTACCTTCATATCGAAGGCGAAATCGGTGCGGGTTTCGGGGTCGCCGAAGAAACCGCCGGAGATCGGCGCGGCGTTGCGGAAATGCGGGGTGGCGGCAAGCGGGATGTGGCTTTCGCCGGTCAGGAGGCCGGAGGTCGGGTCGAGCCCGACCCAACCGGCGCCCGGCAGGTAAACCTCGGCCCAGGCATGCAGGTCGGTAAAGTCGTGGTCAGTGCCGGAGGGGCCGTCGAGTGCCTTCAGATCGGGGGTCAACTGGATGAGATAGCCGGAGACGAAGCGGGCGGCGAAACCGAGATTGCGCAGGATCTGGACGAGAAGCCAGCTCGAATCGCGACAGGACCCGCGGGCCGAAGTCAGCGTCTCCTCCGGCGTCTGTACGCCGGGCTCCATGCGGATGACGTAGCCGATCTCCTGCTGCAGGCGCGTGTTGAGCCCGACGACCATGTCGACGGTGCGCTGGCGCGAGCGGTCGACCGTCGCGAGGAAGGCGCCAAGCGCCGGCCCGACCGGCTCCGACGTCATGTAGATCCTGAGGTCGTCGCTGAGGTCTTCCGGATAGGGGAAGGGCCAATGCTCGGCTTCCTCCTCGACGAAGAAGTCGAAGGGATTGTAGACCGTCATGTCGGCGACGAGATCGACCTCGATCTTCAGTTCGCTGACCGGATCGGGAAAGACGAAGCGGGCAAGGTAGTTGCCGTAGGGATCCTGCTGCAGGTTGACGAAATGATTGGCGGGCGAAACCTTCAGCGAGTGGCTGATGACCTTGGTCTTGGAATGGGCCGCAGGCTTCAGCCGGATGATCTGCGGCGACAGCCTTACGGGACGGTCATAGGTGTAGTGGGTTAGGTGATAGATGCTGGCCTTGATCGACATGCCGGATTTGGTCCCCTTCGTGGGAGGTCTGGCGCCCCCATCGCCACGAAGTTTGTGCAATGCAAATCGAGAATGCAAGCGCGAAAGCGCGTGAGGAAAATCGAGGCGCCGCAATACTTTCGCACGCCTGGGCGGGGCGTGCGAAAGGCGGGCGTTATGCCGGTCAGACGATCGGCGGGTTGATCCGCGCAAAGCCCTCCTGGCGATAATAGGGGAAATAGGGATAGGCCGGCGTCGTCTTGCTTGCCTCATCGAGGCGGGCGATCTGCTCCAGCGACAGCGACCAGCCGACGGCGCCGAGATTCTGTCGAAGCTGCTCCTCGTTGCGGGCGCCGATGATGACGCTCGAGACGGTCGGGCGCTGCAGCAGCCAGTTGATGGCGATCTGCGGGATCGTCTTGCCGGTCTCCTCGGTGAGTTGATCGAGCACGTCGACGACGTCGTAGAGCTTTTCGTCGTCGACCGGCGGGCCGAAGGCCGCGGTATCGTGCAGGCGGCTGCCCTCCGGCCAGGGCTGGCCGCGCCTGATCTTGCCGGTGAGACGGCCCCAGCCGAGCGGGCTCCAGACAAGCGCGCCGACGCCCTGATCGGCCGCAAGCGGCATCAGTTCCCACTCGTAGTCGCGTCCGACCAGCGAATAGTAGACCTGGTGGGCGACATGGCGGACGAGGCCGTGCTTCTCGGAGACGGCCAGCGATTTCATCAGTTGCCAGCCGGCGAAATTGGAGGCGCCGACGTAGCGCAGCTTGCCGGCGGCAACGAGGCCATCGAGCGTTGAGAGCACCTCTTCGACCGGTGTCCCCGCGTCGAAGGCGTGAAGTTGCAGGAGGTCGATATAGTCGGTGCCGAGCCGCTTGAGCGCGTCGTCGACGCCTTTCGACAGGCGCGAACGCGATGTGCCGGCATCGTTCGGGCCATCGCCCATCGGCAGCGCGATCTTGGTGGAGAGCAGGACGGCATCACGCCTTCCCTTGATCGCGGCACCGAGTACGGTCTCGGAGGCACCGTCCGAGTAGACGTCGGCCGTGTCGAAGAGATTGACACCGGCCTCCAGCGAAATGTCCATCAGGCGTCGCGCTTCGGCTGCGTCGCTGTTGCCCCAGGCGCTGAAGAGCGGCCCCTTGCCGCCGAAGGTTCCTGCGCCGAAGCTCAAGGCCGGCACCTTCAGTCCCGATGATCCAAGCCGTCTGTATTCCATGTCTGCAAGCTCCTCGTTGGCTTCGTTCGTGCGAGACGCCGGGCGCCGGCGCTCGCTTCAAGGAGAAGGTGGTGTTGGGTTCATTTGCGATGTAGATCTCACGAAGGAACATCATTTGTGAGTTGAAGTCACATGTCGCGCTTGACGGTCAATCGTTCGGGGGAGATGGCGGTTTTTGCCAAGGTGGTGGAGCTTGGCGGCTTCTCGGCCGCGGCCAAGGTCTGCTGCATGACACCGTCGGCCGTCAGCAAACTCGTCCAGCGACTGGAGGAAAGGCTTGGTGTCCGGCTCGTCAACCGGTCGACGCGGCGGCTGCAATTGACGGCGGAAGGCTGCGCCTTTTATGAGCGGGCCGTGCGGATCCTCGCCGACATCGACGAAGCGGAGCGCTCGGCCGGTGCCGGCGAGACGCCGGAGGGCCGGGTCCGCCTCAATGTCAGCGCTTCCTATGCGACGCATGCGCTGATGCCGGTGCTGCCCGAATTCCTGGCGGCGTTTCCGTCGGTCTCCCTCGATATCCTGCAGACGGACGCCGTCGTCGATCTGATGGCGGAGCGGGTTGATATCGCCGTGCGCGCCGGCCCGCTGAAGACATCGAGCCTGATTGCCCGCAAGCTCGGCAGCACCTCGATGACGATCGTCGGCGCCCCATCCTATCTCGATCGTTTCGGCGTGCCTCAGACCATAGGGGATATCGAGGCGCATAACCGGCTGAGCCACAGCTACGTTCGGGCGCTCGATGGCTGGCCGCTCCTTTCGAATGCAGAACGGATCGCTCTGCCGCCGACGGAACGGGTGCGGGTGAGTGATGGCGAGGGTTTGCGCCGGCTCGCGCTTGCGGGCGTGGGCCTCGCCCGGCTGCCGACCTTCACGGTCAGAGAGGATATCGAGGCCGGCCGGCTGCTGCCGGTCGCCGAACACTTGAACCCCGGCGACACCGAAGCCTTCCACGCCGTGTTCCACGGTCCGGGCGGGGCTCTGCCTGCCCGCGTGCGGGTCGTGCTCGACTTTCTGGCTACGCGCGCGCGGATTTCGTCTTTGTGAAGGGGGCAAGGTCCGCAGGACGGCCGCAGACGCGATTGCGACCCTCCGACTTGGCGCGATAGAGCTCTGTGTCGGCATCCTCGATCAGGTGCTTCCAGCCGCCGTTTGCGGTTCGTCCCTCGGCCACGCCGAAGCTGGCGGTGACGTTCAGCTCCTGTCCGCCCGCAACGACGATCGGTTCATGGGCGAGATTGGCCCTGATCCGTTCCGCAAGTGCAAGGGCCGACTCGATGCTGTCGCCCGGGGTGATGATCGCGAACTCCTCGCCGCCAAAACGGGCGACAAGATCGGAGTTGCGCACGGAGTTGCGGATGATGCGGGCGGTTTCCTTGAGCACGATGTCGCCGACCAAGTGACCGTGGGTATCGTTGATCTGCTTGAAATGGTCGATGTCCATCAGGATCAGACAGGCATCCTGGTTGCTATCGGCAGCGTCTTCAGCGCCACCGATGAGCTCCAGGGCCCGGCGGTTGAGCAAGCCGGTCAGTTCGTCGGTTTCGGCCTGGCGTTCGAGGTGCCGCATCAACAGCGCGCGTTCGTCGAGGCGTTTGCGCAGCACGTCGATCGCATCGAACAAGCGCCCCATCTCGCCTTCGCCGCCCTTGCCTTGAAGACGCGCGATCGGGCGGTCGTTGGCGAGTTCGATGATGCTATGGCGTGCAATGAGCAGCGGCTCGAAGACCAGCGAGCGGGCGCGGCGCATCAGAACCAGCAGGACCAGGAACAGGGCGAAGGTCGCGAGGCTGGCGACCGCCAGCTTGACCGAAGCCCGCGTCTTGTTCACCGCGAGCCGCTCGACGGTCGCATCCATGAAGGCGCGGCGAAGATCCTCGAGCGGCTTCATCTTCGGGACGAAGCGGTCAGTCAGCTGCTCCGCGGTCATCGGGTAAGCGCCCGAATGTCTGCCGATCGCGACGATGCTGTCGATGATTGCAAATCCTTCGCCGAAGAACTCGCGGTCGATCCTGGCGAGATCTGCGATATTGGCCGGTTTCAGGCCGGGAAGGGCACCGGGCTTGCCGACAATGGACCAGGTTTCCTGCAGCCTGCCGCGCGTACGCTCGCTGTCGGCGATGTTCTTCGCTTCGAGCGGCTGGCCGACGGCAACCGGGGCCATGACCTGTGAGCCGAGGCGGCCGCCGTCTTCGCGCAGATTGGCGAGCATCTGTGCCGCAAGCGCAATGCCGGCAAGGTTCGGGTCGGTGTTGGTCAGGCGTTGAACGTTCCAGTCGATTGCCGGGCGAATGGCATCGATGACGCTGAACATCGCCTCAATCGTTGCCTGGATTTCTGTCAGGTCCCGTCGTTCGGGCGGAAGTGCGGCAATGCGGTCGACCTCGGCGCGCGCCAGCACCAGGCGGCGGCGGACTTCGACGAGAATGGGGGAGAGGGCACCGGCCGGCTCCGTGCGGCTGGCATTGTCGATGTCTTCGGTGAGCTTTGCGAGCGCCTCGTCGCTGCGGGCGCGAAACTCGGCAAGGCGGGCCTGGACCGGTGAACCGGGCGCCACGCCGATGCCGAGCACGCCATTGGAAGGTCCGCGCTCGGCCGAGAGATAGTTTGCGGCGTCGAGCACGCGGCAGAACGCCAAGACTTCGATCAGGTTGCGGCGGGCGATGACGAAATCGCTATAGGAGGCGACAATGATTTCGGTCGCGAGCACACCGGTACAGGCGACGACGATGGCGAGTAGCCATTGGAGCTTGCGGCGCAGCGCCTTTGCGGTACGCGCTTTCGCAACGCCCGTCTCTGGGGGCGTATGGCTGCCGCCTTTGCTCTTCATTTACGCGAAGTTGCTCCACCCATGTCGCCGCTCATCACTTTGGCTGTCGCGACAATTCTTGTCGTGCGACAAGAAACCCATCCGAAATCAGTGTGCTCGTTGCCCCTGTTATCGTATAAGGTGTTAAATAAGCTTGAAATACCCTGAATTACCAGGGGTTGCGCCGCAACCGAGGGATGCGTGCGGCGCAGGGCAGCGGTTCGCCAGCGCGCTCCACCCGTCGGATTGAATGAAGCCCGCCTCCCAAGGGAGGCGGGCCCTGTTTCCTGCGAACGCTTGTCGGTTGGCGATACGTACGGCCGGTTCAGCGCTTCGGCGCGACCAGCGCGAAAAGCGCGCCTTGCGGGTCGAGCGCCTGAACGATCCAGGCGCCGCCGGGCACCTCCATCGGCTCGAGCACGACCTTTCCGCCACCGGCCTGGATGCGCTCGATCGACGCGTCGAGCGCAGGCACGTTGATGTAGTAGAGCCAATAGGGCGCAGGCACTTCCTTCGGCTTGGTCATCATCCCGCCGATCGGGGCGCCGCCATGGGCAAAAATCTGGTAGGTGCCCATCTCGCCCATGTCCATGCCCTTGTCCTTCGTCCAGCCGAAGAGCTCGGCATAGAAGGGGAAGGCGGTATCGAGGTCGCCGGACGCGAGCTCATGCCAGCCGACCAAGCCCGGCGCCATCGGATCGGTGGCCGGCGGCGGCTCGCCTGTTCCCCTGAAGATGGCGAACACGGCGCCGTGCGGGTCGGTAACGACCGCGAAACGCCCGATGCCCGGGATATCATCGGGCGCACGGTGAACCTTCCCGCCCTTGGCCGCAATCTTGGCGGCGGTCGCATCGACATCGTCGACGCCGACATAGCCGAGCCAGGCAGGGGGCACCTTCATTTCGAGCGCGCCTTCCGGCATGGTCATCAGACCGGCGACCGGCAGTTCGCCGACGCTGAACAGCGTGTAGCTGATACCGGACATGCCGGAATCGCGGGCACTCCAGCCGACGACGTCCTTGTAGAACGTTTCCGCCGCGGCCATGTCCGTCGTCATCAATTCATACCAAACGAATTTGCCGTGATCTGCCATTGCCTTGCTCCAGTTTGCTTTGGCGCGGCGCGTCTTGCGCCGCTTGGTTGCATGCTCGAATGGATCGTCGTCGGATGAGGTTTTAGCGGCGCGGCAGGAAGACCAAGGACAGATCGCCCAACCCGCGTTCAATCCCGGCGTACGTATTCAGCCGTCATCATGTCTTTCCAACTGCCGTCCGGTGCCTGCACCTGCGCAGTCAGCAGGCGCCGGGATTGGTCGATGAGCGTGATGATGTCCCGGTACCGCGCGGTCTTGCCGGGATTCTCGAAATCCGGTCCCTCGCAATAGAGGGACAGGGACCTGCCGTCCGCATCCAGTTCGCCGTCATAGACCCACATATGGGTCAGCATGGAGCCGATCCAGGTGCCGACGTAGCGTTTTGTCTCGGGATTGTAGCCGAGCGTCATGAGCGTCTCGCCAAAGTTGCCGCCCGGCATCGTTCCCTGACCTTCGCAGACGATCCAGAGGCCCTGAAGCGAGCGAACATGTTCGCTCCAGGGGCCGCTTCCATCGGCTTCGTTGCCCGGCCCAGAGGTGCGAACCTGCCAGTCGCCCAGCATTTGTTCGAGCCAGCGATGCGCTTCTTCCGGTTCTGCTCTCACAGTTTTGCTTGTCCTTTGTGGTGGGCGCAGATCATTTTTGGCGGGCGCAGATCTTCGGCTTGACGCGCGAGCGCTCACGAAACGCTTTCGCAGGCGAAAGGTTCCGCCTGCACGAATGTCGCCCGTCTAGCCTGCCTTGCGTTCCTGTTCGTACTCGTCGTGGCGCCGGACGAAGCTCATCGTGCCGTCTTCGTTGCGGCCCTTCGGCGCGCGATCGAGCAGCATCAGCGTGCCGATCAGTTCCTCGAGACCGCGGGCATAGGACGAATAGGTGTGATAGATCGCGCCATCTTCGCCTTTCTGGAAGGCGCTCAGCCCGGGCAGTTCTTCATGCGCGTTGGCGCTGTCGATCTCGGTGAAATTGTAGGCGACCTTGCCGCTTGCGAGTTCGTCCGGAGAAAAGGCGACGTGAAAGTCGTGGTTGAACCCGTTGCCCGCAGCCGAGACCCATGGGAAGTGCCAGTCCATGCGCTTTCTATAGGCTTCGATCTTCGCAAGCGGTGCATTCGATGCAGCGATCAGCGTCACGTCATGGTGGTTGAGATGCGGTAGCATACCGGCGAAGTGATCGGCCAGGAAGGAGCAGCCGGGGCAGCCGGCCTCCCAGGTGGGGCCGAACATGAAATGGTAGACGATCAATTGACTACGGCCGTCGAAGAGTTCGGACAGCGACTTGCGCCCGGCCAAAGTGTCGAAAACATAGGTCTTTTCCATCTTCACCCAGGGCAGCGCCAGCCGGGCAGCATTGACCTTGTCGCGTGCGTGGGTGTGTTCCTTTTCCAGCGCGAGCAGTTCCCTGCGCGCTTTCAACCACTCCTGAGGCGATACGACTGCGTGGTCCTGTCTCATGCCCGTTCCTCCTTCCAACGTTGCACTTGACTAATTACGTTGATATCAACATTAATCAGCCATGTCAAAGATGCCGTCAATTCCGTTCGAGACCACCCTGCATGTGAAAGATACCTGCCTCTGTCTGCATGTGCAGCGTGCCGCTCGCGCCATAGCCCGCCGGTTCGATGAGGCGCTGCGGCCCCTCGATATCACCAACGGGCAGTTCTCCCTGCTGATGTCGCTCAACCGTCCGGCGCCGCCGAACATGGGGTCGGTTGCGTCGCTGCTTGCCATGGATCGGACGACACTGACCGCGGCGCTGAAGCCCCTGGAACGGCGCGGCCTGGTCGAGAGCTTTCCTGACCCGGAGGACCGGCGGACACGGCGATTGCGGCTGACGCAGGAGGGCGAAGCGCTGCTTTCGCGTGCCCTTCCCATCTGGAAGGCATTGCATGAGGCGCTCGATCCGGTGCTTGGCGAAGGGGGGCCGCACCGGCTGCGCGCGGATCTCCTGGCGCTGGCTTGAACGGGGTTGCTGAGGGGCTAATCTGCGGCTGAGGATCGTTCCCTGAGGACTTCGATGATCTCCGCCATCAGGGCCGAGGCCTGTCGCAGGCGTCTTTCGCCCAACTCGGCGCCGAGCCTGTCTGCCCAGGCTGCCTGCCGCTCCTTGATCTCGTGCAGTGCCGTTTCGCCGGCCGCCGTCAGGACCATGAGCTTTGCCCTCTGGTGGGTCGGATTGTCCCTGTAGGTAATCAGGCCGTCCGCTTCCAACAGGTCGGCGATGCGCTGCACGCCCTGGCGTGCGAGCCCGAGTGCGCGTGCCGCATCGGCGACCGACATGGGCGCATGGTTTGCTGCGGCCAGCACCTGCCAGCGCGCGCTCGTCTGTCCGGAAGGTTTGGCAAGCGCGTCACCCGCTTGCGTCAGCGGACCGGCAAGCCGCAGCGCCGTTATCGAAAACTCGGCAAAGGCGTCGCCGGCGGGCGTCCGTTCAGGGTCCTTCATGTTGACACGTCACCTCTTTCTGGATGCACTAATATGACATTATATTGTCAGTTTACGTTGATGTCGACAAGCCGTCTCAGCAAAGGAGAGGTGAGCGCGGCAAGCGTACATGGAGGGAACTTGCCATGCTTCGGTTTACAGTGGATTGAGATCTACGGTCTGCAGAGGTTCGGCCATTGCTGATCGGTGGATCCAGATCTCATTCGATATTGACAACATATTGTCAATATGGCAAATGCACTGAGCAGGCCCGTCATGACAGCATGCTGTCATTCTGGACAGGCGCTAAACAGACCCATCGGGGTTCGGCAAGCAGGAGGAACGGCGATGAAACTGACCTATAAGGGAAGCTGCCACTGTGGAAATATCCGCTATGAGGCCGATGTCGACCTCGATGCCGGCACCGGCAAGTGCAACTGCTCGATCTGCTGGAAGCGGCGCTACTGGGGCGCGGTCGTCAAGCCCGACGATTTTCGCCTGCAATGCGACGAGGCCAATATCGCCGATTACCAGTTCGGCAGCGATAGCGTGCATCACCGCTTCTGCAAGACCTGCGGCGTTGCCGCTTTCGGCCATGGCTATATCGAGGAAATCGGTGGTGCTTACTACTCGGTCAACGTCGCCTGCCTCGACGACCTCGATCCGGCGGTGCTCGCCGAGGCGCCGGTGCAATACATGGACGGACGCAACAACAACTGGTTCCACGCGCCAGCTGAGACGCGCCATCTCTGACGCCTGGAAATCGGTCGTCGGTCAAAGCCTGCGAAATTCGAGATGGTATGTGACCTCCTCGCCGGTCCTGGGGTCGATGGCCGGTGCGCCGTAGATCACCAGCTTGTCGCCCTCCACGAAAAAGGGGCGGATGAGATCGGACATGCCCCATGCCGGATTCCAGCCCGCATCCAGGTGGTGGATGATCCGACCGTCTTCCAGCGTGTAGGTTCCCGCATAGGCGAGCATCGTATCGAAGAGCGCCGCCTTTTCGTCGTCCGTCGGCACGGGCCCCTTCAGTTTCGGGCGGTCGCGCTTCACCACGACGGCGCTGACGCGGCCATCCCGGTTGTAGGAGAGGTAGCCGATCGGATCGGCGCCCATGGCGTCGCTGGTTTCGCCGGTGGCGACAACCTCGCGCTTCCAGGAGAGCATCTTCCACGTGCCGAGCAGTTCGGATGTGCTTGCCATGATCCACCCCCTTAACCTTAGGGTTGGCTAAAGTAGCAGATACACTTCATCCGGCAAAGGAGGCCGCAGTATTGAACGCGGCCGGGCGAGCGCAAAACCAGCCCAAGAAAAAAGGCTCCCGGAGCGCGGGAGCCTTTTGGCGTCGTAGCTTGCTTACGGCTCAGCGTTCGCCGAGGTCGCGCACCGCGCCGCGGTCGGCGGAGGTTGCAAAGGCGGCGTAGGCCTTGAGCGCCGTCGTCACCTTGCGCTTGCGCTGTTCGGCCGGCTTCCAGCCCTTGGCATCCTGTTCGGCGCGGCGGCTGGCAAGCTCCGCCTCGTCGACGCGCAGGCTGATGGTACGGTTCGGGATGTCGATGTCGATCATGTCGCCTTCGCGCACCAGGCCGATCGTGCCGCCGTTGGCCGCTTCCGGCGAAACGTGGCCGATCGAAAGACCGGAGGTGCCGCCGGAGAAGCGGCCGTCGGTGATCAGGGCGCAAGCCTTGCCGAGGCCCTTCGATTTCAGGTAGCTCGTCGGATAGAGCATCTCCTGCATACCCGGGCCGCCCTTCGGGCCTTCATAGCGGATGACGACGACGTCGCCGGCCTTGATCTCGTTGCCGAGGATCGCCTTCACCGATGCGTCCTGGCTTTCGAAGACGCGCGCCGGACCGGAGAATTTCAGGATGCTCTCGTCGACCCCGGCGGTCTTCACGATGCAGCCGTCGATCGCGATGTTGCCCTTCAGGACGGCGAGGCCGCCGTCCTTGGAGAAGGGATGTTCGACGGAGCGGATGACGCCCTTTTCGCGGTCGGTGTCCAGTTCGTCCCAGCGCGCCTCCTGGCTGAAGGCGACCTGGGTCGGAATGCCGCCAGGAGCCGCGCGGAAGAAGTTGCGCACCGTTTCGCTCGTCGTGCGGGTGATGTCCCAGCGGTCGATGGCGTCGCCGATCGTGGTGCTGTGAACCGTCGGGCAATCACGGTTGATGAGCCCGCCCTTGTCCAGCTCACCGAGGATCGACATGATGCCGCCAGCGCGGTGCACGTCTTCCATGTGCACGTCGCTCTTGGCGGGCGCGACCTTCGACAGGCACGGAACCTTGCGCGAGAGCCGGTCGATATCGTCCATGGTGAAATCGACCTCGCCTTCGTAGGCGGCGGCGAGGATGTGCAACACGGTATTGGTCGAGCCGCCCATGGCGATATCGAGCGCCATGGCGTTTTCGAACGCCTGCTTGGAGGCGATCCTGCGCGGCAGGACGTTTTCATCTTCCTGCTCGTAGTAGCGGCGGGCGATATCGACGATCAGATGGCCGGCTTCGACGAAGAGGCGCTTGCGGTCGGCATGGGTTGCCAGCGTCGAGCCGTTGCCGGGGAGCGACAGGCCCAGTGCTTCGGTGAGACAGTTCATCGAATTGGCGGTGAACATGCCGGAGCAGGAGCCGCAGGTCGGGCAGGCGGAGCGCTCGATGACCTTGACGTCCTCGTCGGTGACGTTGTCGTCGGCCGCGGCGACCATGGCATCGACCAGATCGAGCGCATGCGTCTTGCCATGCAGCACGACCTTGCCGGCTTCCATCGGGCCGCCGGAGACGAAGACCGCGGGGATGTTGAGGCGGAGCGCCGCCATCAGCATGCCGGGCGTGATCTTGTCGCAGTTCGAGATGCAGACCATGGCGTCAGCGCAGTGGGCATTCACCATGTATTCGACCGAGTCGGCGATGATCTCGCGCGACGGCAGCGAGTAGAGCATGCCGTCGTGACCCATGGCGATGCCGTCGTCGACGGCGATCGTGTTGAATTCCTTGGCGACGCCGCCGGCCGCCTCGATTTCGCGGGCGACGAGCTGGCCGAGATCCTTGAGGTGCACGTGGCCCGGCACGAACTGGGTGAACGAGTTCACCACCGCAATAATCGGCTTGCCAAAATCGCTGTCCTTCATGCCCGTCGCGCGCCAGAGGCCGCGGGCACCGGCCATGTTACGGCCGTGGGTGGTGGTACGTGAGCGATAGGCAGGCATGGCATGTTCCTTCACGGACAGGGGGCATTGCTCGAAACATGGCGATCCTTATCGCCACAGAAGGGGCTACCTAGCGCAAAATTGCGTGCACGTCATCTTTTGCGTCAGATTATTTCGACGCCGCGCGTCTGCGTTTCACGGGGTTTTAGTCCCTCCGAAGGTCAATCTAGCCGCGCATGGATGTCTTGGACAGCGCCGATCGGGAAGCTTTACGGAAATCTTATGCCAGGCGCCCGAAGTCGGAATCGAATCCGGACGTCTGGTGCAGCTAGGCTCTCCTCATCGAATGCGGATGAGTTCCATGTCTCTTCACGATTTCAGCCTGCGCCGTCATGCTCGGAGCCTCCTTCCCGGGCCAGGTTTGCGTCAGCGGCCCGATACTGTCGAAGCGAATGCGGATGAACTGGAGGCGCTGCTGCTGCGGTTGACGGCCGTTCGCCGGCTGCGTGAGCATCACGTCTGGGAAGCTGTCCGCGTAATCCGGGAACTGCCCGGTCTCGCCGTGGACGAGTGGCCGTCGCGCCGGTTCCGCGATTTGATGGCGGCCGATGCCCTGGTCGACGCGGTCATCCACCTGACGTCCACGACCGAGGCAAAACTTTGCCTGCGCAGGCTCAGCCACGAACTCGGGCTCTGGACCTGTACGCTGCGCTATCAGCCACCGGGTGCCGGCCGGGTCACGTTCAAGGCACGGCATCCCGATCTGGCAACTGCGATCCTTGGCGCCTTCCTGCGTTCCTGCCGCGGCTACCAGCTTGCCGCCGGTGCCGTCGGGCGCGGCCAGTTTTCCACCTGAAGGATTACATTCATGAGCATGCATTCGCTGCGCCTCGAAGGGGCGATCACGGCGCTCGTCACGCCGTTTCGTGACGGCAAGATCGATAGCGTCGGCCTGATGTCGCTGGTCGAATGGCAGATTCGCCACGGCATCTCCGGCCTCGTCGCCTGCGGTACCACCGGCGAGGCGCCGACGCTGTCGCGCACCGAGCGGGCCGTGGTGATCGAGCGCTACGTCGAGGTCGCCGAGGGGAAGGTGCCGGTCATCGCCGGCACCGGCACCAACAGCACCGAGACGACGATCGCGCTGACGGCGGAAGCCAAGGCGCTTGGCGCCGATGCGGCGCTCATCGTTGCGCCCTATTACAGCAAGCCGTCGCAGGAGGGGCTCTACCGCCACTTCGAGGCAGTCGCGAAGGCTGTCGACCTGCCCGTCATCGTCTATAACGTCCCTTCGCGCACCGGCGTCGATCTCATGCCGCGCACGCTCGAACGGCTGGCAGAGCTTCCGGGCATTATCGGCATCAAGGATGCAACCGGCGACATCGGGCGGATCCTGTTCCTGCCTGCTGCGCTGAAGAGCCGCCTTCACCCGTTCTCCGGCCATGACCAGACGGCGCTGCCGTTCAATCTCTGTGGCGGTCACGGCACCATTTCGGTCGCGTCCAATGTCGTTCCGCGGCTGGTGGTGGGGATGCATCAGGCGATCAAAACCGGGAACGCAGGCGCTGCGCTTGGCATCCATGAACGGCTAAGGCCGTTGCTGGTGGCGCTGGAGCGCGAGACCAATCCGGGACCGATCAAATATGCGCTGCATCTGGTGCGCGCGCTCCGCCCGGATGTGCGGTTGCCGCTGACCCCGGTTGCGCCTGAAACGGCGGCGGAGATTCGTGCGGCTCTCGAGCCGCTCACCGAATTTCCGTCCTCCACTCACATCGGCCGTGGCGTCCGCATCACGCTCGCGAGCTGAGTTCCCTGAACGATCTCCGTCTGTGGCGCTCCCGCAATGGGGGGATCAGCGGGCGGCCGGAAATTACGTCTAAAGGAGACAGATGATTTCACGCTTGCCGCATCTGGCCGCTCAGGCCGAATCGCGCCGACGCGCCCAAGCCAACGAAAACATCGAGAACCGCCGCGATAACGACGGCGCGGTCCGCGACGCCTTTCTCGGCATCGGCATCCGCCTCGGTATCGTCCTTGGCCTCGCCTATGGCATTCAGGCCGCCATTTCGTGGATTGCCGGTTAAGTCTTCCTTCCCATCAACGAGGATCATTCCATCATGGGCAGTACGCAGCAGATCCGGCGCGGTCTTCGCGCACGCGCACGTTTCGTCGTCGGCCGTGACCGGCACGGCTGGTGGGTCGTTTCCGATCGCAAAGGGGTCGTCGGCGGCCTCTTCACCAGCGAGACGGCGGCCATCCACTTCGCGGTCGAGGCCAGCGACAGGCATCCGGAAGAGGTATGCCGCGCGCCGGAAGGTGCAGCCATCGATCTCGATACGTTTTCACGCCCACCAAAGGCGGGCCGCGTCCATTCCTGACCGCGCCCGAGACTGACATTGCCGATGATGCATCGTCGCTCATCCGTAAGCCCCAACTGACCGATCGGGAAACTGCCGTCGGAGACGAGGCGTGGCAGAGCCTTGGACGAGGCGGCACCGGCGGTCTTCCACCGAGATTTTTGCTGTTGCTTGCAAAGCAGTTGGCGCAGGTTCATTCTTTTGAAGCCACCATGCCCCGGTTGGCACAGCGCTTGCCGTGCGATCCGGGGCTCGTCCGAAGGTTCGCCCTCGATGAACTGCCACGAGTGCGGTTGTGAGATTCAAGACGGGTTTGCGTTTTGCCCGAATTGCGGTGCCAAGCAGCATAGCCCGTGCCCCGGTTGCGGCGCACTCTGTCCGCCACACTTCTCGTTTTGCCCCACCTGCGGCACCAGGCTTGCAGCCCCGGCCCCGGTAAAGCCGACGATTTCGCGACCGGCGGCGGTGCAGAAGCCTCCGGGGCGATCCGGCAGAGAGGCGCTCGCACCGCTTTTGCCGGAGGAGGCGGGCGCCGACCGCCGCACCGCCACCATTCTCTTCGCCGACCTCTGTGGCTTTACCGGTCTCAGCGAACAGGTGGACCCGGAAGTCCTCAGGGCATTCCAGAACGAACTCTTCGAAGAACTGACCGAAGCGGTCGAGGCTTACGGCGGCTTCGTCGATAAATTCATCGGCGACGCGCTGCTTGCCCTGTTCGGCGCGCCGGTGGCGCACGAAGACGACCCCGAGAGGGCGCTTCGTGCCGCGCTCGACATGGCTGGCCGGGCAAGGCGGGTCGGCGAGCGCTGGCAGCGGCGGATCGGCGAGCCACTGGACCTCCATATCGGGCTGAACACCGGAACGGTCGTGGCGGGGCATTTGGGCGCCGGGGAGGGCAAGGGCTATTCGGTGACCGGCGACGCAGTCAATACGGCGCAGCGGCTGCAATCGCTGGCAGGGCCTGGGGAGATCCTCGTCGGACCGGTAACCTATCGATTGACCTGCCACGCCTTTGTCTACGAGGCGCTTGGCGCGATGACGCTGCGCGGCAAGGCGGGCAGCGTCGAGGTCTACAGGCTGACGCAGTCGCTGGAGGCGCCGCGCCGGGCACGTGGTCTCGAGGCGCTGGGGCTCGGCGCGCCGCTGATCGGGCGCGAGACGGAGATGAAGCGCCTCGCTGATTGCCTTGAGCTCGCCTGCGGCGGGGCGGCGCAACTCGTGCGGCTGACGGGAGAGGCTGGGCTCGGAAAGTCGCGGCTGGTCAACGAATTTCTCGAACGGGTGGCCGCCGATCCGCGCTTTTCGAACGTCGTCGTTCGCCGCGCCGGCAGTTCCTCGCTCGGAGAGCCGTCCTATGGCGTTCTCGCGGCGGTGTTGCGCGGTGCCTATGGGATCACGATGAGCGACAGCCTGCAGCGGACGACAGAGCTGCTTGCCGCCGGACTGGCCGAGATCGGCTTTGCGCAGGATAAGCTCGAACAGCTGGTGCCGCTGTTCCTGCGGATTCTGGGCATGAGTTCCCAGGATGAGCTGTTGCGCCATGTGGAGCCGGAACAGATGCGCCGGCAGCTTTTTGCGGCGGTGAGGGCGATATTTGAACGGCGCCTGTCACGAACGCCCTTGCTGCTCGTGATCGAGGACTTGCATTGGGCTGACGCTGCCTCGCTCGAGGCAGTGTCCTTCGTCCTCGACCGGATGGAAGCCAACCCGTTGATGCTGTTGACCACCCAGCGGCCCGACGCCGATGCCGATCGGCTGAAGCCGGGCCGTACAAGCTTGACCGCGCTGCGCCTCGCGCCGCTTTCAGAAGCCGACGGGCGGCGGCTGCTTGCGGCCTTCTTCGGCGGGGACGGGCTGCATCACGCGCTCGCCGGCCGCATATTGGCGCGGGCCGGCGGCAATCCTCTGTTCATCGAGGAAATCGTGCGTGGCCTGATCGATGTTTCCGCCATGCAGCAGGTCGGCTCGGCCTGGCGGGTGGTGGAGCGTGAGGTGGCGGCCGAGATTCCGGTAACCATCGAGGCGATGCTGCTCGGCCGCGTCGATCGGCTGCCGCCGGACGCCCGCCGATTGCTGCATCACGCTGCGGTGATCGGGCCGCGTTTCGATGCGGATCTGCTGCAAGCGGTTTCGGGGCCCACGCCGGTGGACGCGGTTCTCGATCTGCTCTGCGACGCGGAGATCATCGAAGAGACCAGCAACGGCGGCGGGTTCCTGGGCACGCAGACCTATCGGTTTACCCAGACGCTGTTGCAGGAGGTGGTCTACAACAACCTGCTGCTCAGCCGGCGCACGGACGAGCATGCGTTGATCGGCAAAGTGCTGGAGCGCCGGTTCGGCGAGGATACCGAACGGCTCGAGGAAATGGCGCTGCTCGGCCACCATTTCGGCCTCTCCGAACACAAGGCCAAGGGCGCTCGTTACCTGATCGCGGCCGGAGACCGGGCGCGGGCGCTCTACGCCAATGACGATGCCATCCGGCTCTATGAACAGGCCATGGCGGCGCTGGCGGCCACCGGCGAGGAGGGGCCTGAATGGCTGGCCGCACGCGAACGCGTCGCCGATCTCCTGGGGCCGACCGGGAAGCGCGAGGCGGCGGTTCAGCACTATGGCGCGCTTCTTGAGATTTACGGCGCCACGGGCGACCGGGTTGCATCGGCACGGATCCGGCGCAAATTCGGTCATCATCTGTGGGAAGCCGGGCGGCGTGACGAGGCGTTGGCTTCCTTCGCCGCAGCCGCCGAACTGCTCGAAGGCGCGAACGCGCCGATTGAAGGTGCGCATCTTTCACAGGAATGCGGCCACCTCGCCTTCCGCATGGGCGACTATGCCGGCGCCCTCAAGGCGGCGGACGACGCTCTGGATCGCATTGCGGCCTATACCCCGGACAACCCGGAGACCGAGCGGGAGGCGATGCGGGTCAAGGCCGAAGCGCTGAACACCAAGGGCGTGACGCTGGCCCGCCTTGGCCGCAGCGCCGAAGCGATCGGTATCGTCGAGCGAAGTGTCGCGGTGGCGGAAGGCGCGAACCTGTTGAATGCCGCCTGTCGCGGCTACACCAATTTGGCGGTGCTTTACGCGATCACCGATCCGAAACGTGCAATCGAGGTATGCCGCTGTGGTTTCGACATGGCCAGGCGCATCGGCGACCTTGGTTTCCAGGCGCGTCTGCTCGCCAACCTTGCGGTCGCCTATTGCACCTTCACCGACCGCTGTGCGCCGGATGGAATGCCGGCAGCCGAGCGCGCGATCGCGATCGACCGGGAACTCGACCAGCGCGACCATCTGCCGGTGTCGCTGCTGGTGCTCGGCCAGATCCATCAGTGTCATGGCCGGCCGGATGTCGCCCGCAGCCTTTATCAGGAAGCGCTCGATCTTTGCGGAGAAACGCAAGAGGCGCAGCTCCTGTTTCCGTGTTATGATGGCTTGGCGACGCTCTGCCTGGACGCCGGCGATCTCGATGCAGCGGAAAGGTACTTCGCCTTGGCGCGAGACATATGTGCGCAACATGGTCTCGATCCTGAGGCGTTGATGATTCTGCCGTTTCTTGACTGACATTTCCGTTGCGTGGGGCGCAGCGTCCGCCTTTGCATTGCCGCGCATAGCTTGCCGGAGAGAAAGCGCCCGCCCTGCCACAGGCGTACCGGGACCGTTCCGGCCGGGATGAGGAGACGAGACATGGTTGAGCCGATGAGTGGACGGCCGTTGCAGCCGGGTGACCGGGCGCCGAATGTGGTGCTCGACGCAATCACGCAGGAAGGTCAGATCGCCCTTGATGATTTTCGTGGCCGCAAGCCGGTCCTGGTCGGCCTGTTCCGCGGCCTGCATTGTCCGTTCTGCAGACGGCAGATCGCTGCCATGGCGCAACTCGACGGCGCCTTGCGGGAGAGGGGCATCGAGAGCCTGACGGTGGTCAACACGCCGATCGAGCGGGCCCGCCTCTATTTCCGCTATCATCCCGTGCCGAACCTGCTGGCCGCTTCCGATCCCGAGCGGGTCTCGCATCGGGCCTTCGGGCTGCCCAACCTCGAATTCACGGCGGATGAGGACGAGTGGCCGCGCAAGATCGCGCAATCGACGTTGATGGCGATGAAGGTGAAGCTGCCGGGCGAAATGCCGGAGCCGATGGACCCGATGGCGGCGATGGTCTTCCTCGACAAGGCTGATGGCTATGAGGTCACGGAAGCGGACGAACGCATGATGGCGACGGGGGCCGGGCAGCTCGTCGGCGAATTCCTGCTCGATCGCGACGGCGTCGTGCGCTGGAGCTTCACGGAAGTGCCGGATGGCGGCAAGAACCTGTTCGGCGTTCCCCGTCGCGACGAATTGATGTCCGTCGCCTCCGCCATGGTGCATTGAGGCGCCGACCTTGAATGGCTGGCGTCGACGGGGTTTTTCGTCGCGACACTTTTGCACGGCTGGCTTTAGCCGAGCGACGCGATCGCCTCGTCGATCAGCGCGACGATCTCCTTTGGATGCGATGCAAGCGAAGCGTGGCTGGCGTCGAGCGTGATGATCTTCTTCGCCTTGATGCGTTCGGCCATCCACTGTTCGGTTTCCGGCGGGATCATGTTGTCGTGGCGCGATACCTGATACCAGCTCGGCTTCGTCTTCCAGGCCGGCGGCCCGGCCTTGTCTTCGAAGCAACGCCCGGCAATCGGCTTCTGCGCCACCGCCATGACCAGTGCATCGGTCTCGTTCAAATCCTGGCCGAAGCTCTGGCGGAAGGTGTCCTGCGCCAGCCAGAGAAACCCGTCCTTGTCGGGTCGGATGCTGGCGGCACCGGAGGGCGGGTCGCGCCGTGCAAAGATGCTGCCGAGGCTGTCGCCTTCATCGGGTGCGAAGGCCGCGATATAGACGAGGCCGACGACATTGGATGCGTGGCCAGCGCCGCTGATCACCGCGCCGCCATAGGAGTGGCCGACGGCAGGGTCGGGCCCTTGAGCGCCTCCGCCAGCTTGCGCGTGCGCTCGACGTCGTCGGCAAGCGAGGTCAGCGGGTTCTGCACTGCGACGATCCTGTAGCCCTTGGCGTGGAGCGGCGGGATCACATGACGCCAATGGGATGCATCGCCCCAGGCGCCGTGTACGAGCAGGATGTTTTTGACGGCAGGCATTGTCCATTCCTTTCTCATTCTGAGAAGATGTGGCCGGCGACGTCGCCGTCGCGCATCAGGGCGCGAGTTGCGCTGCCGCCCGTTGGTCTACGGATGCGATGGACTGCGGATACGATCAGATTGCGAATGCAAACTAGGGCGTGGAGCCCGGCCATTCCATGATGGACGACATTAAACTTCGTAGAGAATCGGAACGAGTGGAGACGTCGCCAGCCGGCACGTCACGGGCAAACGAAAAGGGCCTCTCGATTTCTCGAAAGGCCCTTGGAATTCGAATGGTGGGCGTGACAAGGATCGAACTTGTGACCCCTACGATGTCAACGTAGTGCTCTCCCGCTGAGCTACACGCCCATCCGATGTCGGCGCATAGACCACAAAACCCGTTGCCGCGTCAATAGGGTTTTCGAAGGTTTTTTGACAGAAATTTCGAAGGCCTGTTTTTTCCGTCCGAGGGTCGGTCGCGGCGAGCCAGCGAGTGCCCGAATTTCCGGGATTCCCGCTAAGGCCTTGAAACGAAAAGACCGCCGCAGATCCCTTGTGGATCGCGGCGGTCGATCGGAAATCTTCCTACTGCGTGCCGCGAGCGGCAGAGGCTGTGGAAAACCGTCGTGGCTCAGGCGGCGGCCAGCATCTTGTTGACCTCGTCGACGAGGTCGCGGAGGTGGAAGGGCTTCGAAAGCACCTTAGCATCCTTTGGCGCCCTGGAGTCCGGGTTGAGCGCGACAGCGGCAAATCCGGTGATGAACATGACCTTGAGGTCCGGATCGAGTTCTGTCGCGCGGCGCGCCAGCTCGATGCCGTCCATCTCGGGCATGACGATGTCGGTGAGGAGAAGCGAGAAGGGCTCCTCACGAAGCCGGTCATAGGCGCTGGCGCCGTTGTCGTAGGACATGACCTTGTAGCCGGCCTTTTCGAGCGCCTTCACCAGGAACCGGCGCATATCGTTGTCGTCTTCGGCAAGAAGGATTTTCGCAGTCATGAATTCGGCCGTGCTTCTCTTTTTTCAGTTCATTGCGCGTAGATTGCGGCGGTTTATCCAAACCGCAACGCGGTAAATATCTCGTGAACGCGGGACGTCAATTCCCCGGGGGCTGTGATTGGTCACTATGGACACAGAGCGGACCAACTGGCAACATGATGACAATTGTACGAACCGCATATGGTAAAAAAGGGTTCAGATGGGGGAAATTGCGGAGAGGGAATTATTCGAGGTCCTGGAACCTCCAATCCAGCGCATCCCCTTTGTGTTCAATTCACCGCATAGCGGCCGTTCCTATCCCCAGAGCTTTCTCGATCAATCGCGGCTCGACGCCGTTTCAATTCGCCGGTCGGAAGACCACTATGTCGACGAGCTGTTCCAGAACGCGACTTTTCTCGGAGCGCCGATGCTGCTGGCGCATTTCCCGCGCGCCTTCCTCGACGTCAACCGCGAGCCCTACGAGCTCGACCCGCGCATGTTCGACGGTCCGTTGCCGCCCCATGCCAACATCAGTTCGATGCGCGTCGCCGGCGGCCTCGGCACGATACCGCGGCTCGTCGCCGAGAACATGGAAATCTATCGCGGACGGTTCCCGGTAGCGGATGCGCTGGCGCGGATCGAGACGATCTACAAGCCCTACCATGCCACCTTGCGCAAGCTGATCGCGCGCACTCATGTCCAGTTCGGTCTGTCGGTGCTGATCGACTGTCATTCGATGCCCGGCAACATGCATCTGCCCGGTAGTGCCCAGCGTCCCGATTTCATCATCGGCGACCGCTATGGGACGAGTGCCGCGGGCGAGCTCTCGCGCGCCGCGGTCGATCTCTTGCAGCAACTCGGCTACAGCGTCGTGCGCAACAAGCCCTATGCCGGCGGCTTCATCACCGAGCATTATGGCCGCCCGACGCGCGGGCTGCATGCACTGCAGATCGAGATCAACCGCGCGCTCTATGTCGACGAGACGACGCTGATGCGCAAGCCCGGCTTCGGCGCGCTGGTCGCGGATCTCACGACCTTCGTCGCGTCGCTTTCCCGCCATGTCGAAGACTACGGCGCCTACCTCCCGCTCGCAGCGGAATGACATCGGATTTTCTGTCGGGGCGCTTCAAAAAAAACCGCGCCATCGGCGCGGTCAAGTCTAGGGAGGAAACACCCAAGGAGGGTATTTACAGTCACAGGTGACTGTACCCAAACCTTAATTTTGCACTGCACAAATGTCAAGTTTTTTCGCTGAAAACTTTTGCGGTGCATCAAAAGTTTTTCAGTCGAAGCGCCATCTCAACCGATTGAAATCGCCAAAACGGCGATCGGGGCGAGGGTGGGGCCTTGCCGCGCCCAAGGGCTCGCAGTCCCTTCGCAGCCTTGATGCCAGCGACAGCAAGCAGCCTGGCGCGTTCAGGTCGTTTGCCTTTCGGTGAATTTCGGCTATGCAGGACGTACCTTCCTCCATGCTTCCCTGAGAGAGAGCCATGCTGCCTGACCGCGCCTTCTTCGACCGCCTTGCCGAAGCTGCCAAGGCAGAGACCCTGCCGCGATTCCGGATCGGCACCAGCGTGGCCAACAAGCTCGAAGGCGGCTTCGATCCGGTAACGGAGGCGGACCAGTCGGCGGAAGCGGCGATCCGTGCGCTGATCGAAAGGCATTTCCCAGAACATGGCATCCTCGGCGAAGAGCATGGCAATGTCGGGCTTGACCGGGAACATGTCTGGGTCATCGACCCGATCGACGGTACCCGCGCCTTCATTTCGGGCCTGCCGGTCTGGGGCACGCTGATCGGCCTCTATCGCAATGGCGAGGCGATCATGGGCCTGATGGACCAGCCGTTTACCGGCGAGCGCTATTTCGCCGATGGCCGAGAGACCGTTTACCGCGGGCCCGGTGGTGAGCAGGTGCTTTCGACGCGCGCCTGCAAATCGCTTTCGGACGCGGTGCTCTTCACGACGTCGCCGCATCTCTATACCGGCGATTTCAAGACCCGCTACGAGGCGCTGCAGAGCAAGGTCCGGCTCTTCCGCTATGGCTGCGACTGCTACGCCTTCGCGCTTCTCGCCGCCGGTCATGTCGACCTGGTGATCGAATGCGGGCTGAAGCCCTATGACGTCGGCGGCCTCATCCCGCTGATCGAGCAGGCCGGCGGCATCATCACCAACTGGCAGGGCGGACCGGCGGAAATGGGCGGCGAAGTCATCGCTGCCGGCAGTGCCGAACTGCATGCGCAGGCGCTGGAAATCCTGAAAGGCTGAAGCCGCCACGCACTTTCGCGCCGGTGCGGAAGAGTCCCGTAAATCAAACGAATAGCGAAAGTGCCGCCTGTATCAGGCGGCGGTATTTTCTCGTTCGTCGCCCTTTTCGGGGATGACGAAGGCGAGGATCGCGGCCATCGCCTGGGCGCGATAACGATCCGCTTCATGCAGCAGTTCATGGCGGGCGCCATCGATCGGGATCATGTGGGCGGCGCGGAAATTGCGCGCCAGCCACTCAACGGCGAGATGCGGCACCAGACGGTCCGCAGTCGGCGCAAGGATGATCGTCGGCAGGGTGATCTGGGTCAGATGCTCGCGGCGGTTGACCCGGCGCATGGCACGGAAGGCCTCGCTCAGCCAGCGCGCCGTCGGCGGGCCAAGCCGCAGTTCCGGATGTGTGTCGGTCAGCGCGATGTTGCGCAGGTAGCGGCGCCGGTCCGCCGTCAGCACGTTGTTCTCGAACGGGCGGTTGCCCTTGTCCGGATGCACCGGCAGCGTGCCGAGGCCGATCCAGCGCATAAGGGTCGCAACCGTGGCGATGCTGCGCTCGCCAAGCGCCTGGCCGCCGAGACCGACGAAGGGCGCCAGCACCACCAGCCGATCGATCCGGCTTGCCAGCATCGGTGCCAGCGAGAGGGCAACGAGCGCACCCATGGAGTGGGCGACGATCGAGAAGGGCAGGCGCGTGTCCGGCAGCACGATCTGTTCCAGGAAGGTGCTGAGGTCGCGCTCATAGTCGGAGAAGTGCTCGACGTAACCGCGTCCGGGGTTCGGCAAGAGCCGCGCGGAGCCGGCCTGGCCGCGCCAGTCGAAGGTTGCGACCCAGAGGCCGGCGGCCATGAGTTCGGCGATCGTCTCGAAATATTTCTCGATCGATTCGTTGCGCCCCTGCAGCAGGACGACCGTGCCGCGCGCGACCGGCTGCTTCGTCTTGAAGATCGCGTAGCGGATCTTGCGGCCGCCGACGCCATCGAAGAAGCCCGCCACGTAATTTTCCGGGATCGGATTGTCCGGTGTCGAGTGCAGGATCGAACTCATGACGTCATAGCGGCCAAGAAGAGCGGTTGATCGATATCATCAAGGGATAGGCGGCAGGGTCTTCGCCGTCAAAGAAAAAAGGCCGGAAACGGTGGGTGAAATCCGGACGATCACCGTTTCCGGCCGCTGAAGGGGAAGGGACGTATCACTTCAGCCTGGGAGTTGCCGCCCAGGGTTTCCTTCTAGCCTCCCGCGGCTGAACGGAAGCCAAAGCAACCATTCATGTCCGGTTCACGGGAAAATCGTGAGCGCTCACGTCTTGAAGTCGCGATTTCGCCTCCCCAAATCAGGGTCACGGGCGCCGAAGACGGGTCCGTTCACCGGTCCTGCCGCTGCCAAAATGGGGTGGCCGACCAGACATCGCAAACCGTTGCTCCAAGGAGGACACAATGCGTCACTTCGATTTCTCTCCCCTCTACCGTTCCACCGTCGGCTTCGATCGCCTGTTCACGATGCTCGACAGCCTCGGCCAGCCGGATCAGGCTCAGACCTATCCGCCCTACAACATCGAACGCACTGGCGAAAACGCCTACCGCATCACCATGGCCGTTGCCGGCTTTGACGAGAGCGAGCTTTCGATCGAGGCCCGTGAGCATACGCTAACGGTCAAGGGCGAAAAGGCCGAGGAAAAGGGCGAAGAAAGCCAGTTTCTCCATCGCGGCATTGCCAAGCGCGCCTTCGAGCGCCGCTTCCAGCTCGCCGATCACGTGGAGATCAAGTCCGCTTCGCTGAAGAACGGCTTGCTGCACATCGACCTCACCCGTGAGATCCCGGAAGCAGCCAAGCCCCGCCGGATCGAGATTTCGTCCGTCGGCTCGCAGCCGAAGCAGATCGAGGCTCAGAGCCTTTAACCGCGAAGACATCTCCCAAGACAGGCGGCGTCCCCAGGGGCGCCGCTTTTTTATTGGCTCTTGGCAATCATGCGGATTCCGGACGGAAATCGCGCCACTTTGCTGGCAGAGCGCCGTGCGTTCAGATGAACGCACTAAGTCGCCCTAGCCCTTTGTTTCTGGAGTATCTTTCCGCTCCAGTGATGTCACCTGAAGCCGGGGCGCTCTAGGATCTGGCCGGTGCGGGCATTGCCGACGCCTGCTTCTTGGCGGCGTAGCGCTGTGCGATGACAGCGCAGGCCATTAGCTGGATCTGGTGGAACAGCATGACAGGCAACACGATTGCGCCGATGTTCTGCCCGGCGAAGATGGCGCTCGCCATGGGGACGCCGCTTGCGAGGCTTTTCTTCGAGCCGCAGAAGGTGATGGCGATCTCGTCCGCCTTGTCGAAGCCAAGCAGGCGGCTGCCGAACATGGTGATGGCGAGGACGAGCGCCAGCATGAGGATCTCGATGGCGACCAAGATGCCGAGATCGGTCAGCGAGTAGGTCTGCCAGAGGCCGGACGTCACTGCCTGGCTGAAGGCGAGATAGACGACCATCAGGATCGAACCGCGATCGACGGGGGCCAGCAGGCCCTTGCGCGCCCGGATCCAGCCGCCGATCCAGGGTTGCAGCAATTGCCCGGCGATGAAGGGTGCAAGCAATTGCAGCAGGATCTGCTCCAGCGCATCGAGCGTCACGCCGCCATGCCCGCCGGCGGAAAAAAGCAGCCCGACGAGCAGCGGCGTCAGGAACATGCCGAAGATATTGGAAGCGGAAGCCGAGCAGATCGCCGCTGGCACGTTGCCGCCGGCCATCGCGGTGAAGGCGATCGACGATTGCACCGTCGAGGGCAGCACGCAGAGGAACAGGATGCCGGTATAGAGCGTCGACGGCAGGACCGAGTTCGGGACGAAACCGATCGCAAGACCGATCAGGGGGAAGAGCGCGAAGGTTGAAGCAAGGATCGTCAGGTGCAGCCGCCAGTGCAGGATGCCGGCGATCACCACCTCGCGCGACAACCGCGCGCCATGCAGGAAGAAGACCATACCGACGGCCACCTTCGTCGCCATGCCGAACCAGACGGCGGCATCACCATGGATCGGCAGGACGGATGCCAAAAGCACCGTCGCCAGAAGCAGGATGGTGAAGGTATCGGGAAGGTAGCGGCGCATATTAGGTCACTTGCTCGTCATCAAACGTCTTGCCGGGATCGCTCATTATGAAGCAGGATGCAAGGAATAACAGTTATCGCGATTTGGGATGAGTTATGCTGGATCTCGTGCAGTTGCGCAGCTTCGTCGCCCTCGAGCAGATGGGCAGCTTCACGCTGGCGGCGGAAAAACTGTCGCTCGGACAATCGACCGTCAGCCAGCACATTCAGAGGCTTGAGGCCTCGCTCGGGCGGACCCTGGTTGCCCGCGATACGCACCGGGTGGCCCTGACGGCGGATGGGCTGGCGCTGCTTGCCCATGCCCGGTCGATGCTGGCGATCGACGGCGAGGTGCGGGCGCTCTTTGCCGAAAGCAGCCTGCGCGGGCGCCTGCGTCTCGGCGTTTCCGAGGACTTCGTCATGAGCCGGTTGCCGGCGGTGCTGGAAGATTTCGTGCGGGCGCACCCGTCGGTCGATCTCGAACTGACCGTCGCCTTGAGCGGCGTGCTCTATCAGATGCAGGATAATGGCGAGATCGATCTCGTGCTTGCCAAACGAAGGCTTGGCGATGTCAGAGGCGAGCTCGTCTACCGTGAACCGCTCGTCTGGCTGGCGCGCGATCCCGAAAGGATCAGGCGTGACAAGGTCCTGCCGCTGATCGCCTTTCCGCCGCCGAGCATCACCCGCAGCGTCGCTCTCGAGGTGCTCGACCGGCACCGCCTGCCGTGGCGCATCGTCTGCACTTGCGGCAGTCTCAGCGGGCTGACGGCAGCCGCGCGCGCCGGCATGGGCGTGCTCGTGCAGCCGCGCAGCATGGTGCCGCCGGGACTGAAGGAGATACCGGCCGGTATCCTGCCGCCGCTCGAAGACGTTGAATTCGTGCTGGTGCCGAGCAAAGGCGCCGACCGCAAGCTGAGTGCAGCACTTTCGGCGGAGATCCTCTCCAATGTGCGGACGTTGCAGGGGCAGGCTTGAGGCGGAGACCATCCCGCCCAGGCGGCGGGATGATCCAGTTTCTTGCGAGAACGCAACTGCCGACGGAAAAGCGTTGCCGTTTGCCTGAACTCCCTCAGCAGGCGGCAACGAAGCGCTGGACGTCCTCGGCCTTCGTCGCGAAGCTGGTGACGAGACGATAGAGGCCTTCATTCTCCGCGAGGCTGCCGTCGAGGTCGTGCGGCACGGGCCAGTCATAGAAGACGGCGCCCTGCTGTCTAAGCTTCGCTGCCACATCCTTCCGCAGGATGGGGAAGACCTCATTGGCGTCCGCCTGCCAGGCGAGCCGGCTCGTCTTCGAGGCGGCAATGCCCTCGGCAAGGCGGGCGGCCATCGCATTGGCATGGCGTGCGAGGTTCAGCCAGAGATCGCCGGCAAAGTAGGCGTCGAACTGGGCCGAGACGAAGCGCGACTTGGAGAAGAGTTGAGCCGAGCGCTTGCGCAGGAAATGCATCTCGTGCGCCTTGGAGAGATCGAACAGCACCAACGCTTCGGCGCACCAGCAGCCGTTCTTGGTGCCGCCGAAGGAGACGAGATCGACACCGCGCTTCCAGGTCATTTCGGCGGGCGTCGTGCCGAGGCTGACAAGTGCATTGGCGAAGCGGGCGCCATCCATATGCACCGGCAACTTATGCGCCTTGGCAACGGCGGTGAGCGCCTCGATCTCGGCGAGCGAATAGACCGTGCCGCTTTCCGTCGCCTGGGTCAGCGTCACCGCGGCCGGCTGGCCGCCATGAACGTTGTCCAGCGGATAGCGCCGGATCTCGGTTTCGAGCCGCACCGCCTCCATCTTGCCCCATGGTCCATCGACGGGCTTCAGCCTGGCGCCGTGCGAGAAGAATTCCGGTGCGCCGCATTCGTCGGCGATGACGTGCGCCTCACGATGGCAGAAGGTGATGCCGCCTGCGCGGTTGGCGGTCGCAAGCGCCAGCGAATTGGCGGCGGTTCCGGTGCCGACGAAGAAGACGGCGACATCTCTTTCGAAGATCTCGGCGAACTTCTTTTCCACTTTCCGGTCGAGATCGCTGGTGCCGTAGGCAGACGCGTATCCGCCGGCATGCGCCGTCAGGCTTTCGGCAATCACTGGATGGGCGCCAGCCCAGTTGTCAGACGAAAAAATCATCACTTTCCACCCTGTATTACAGTCTTTTCGACGGATTTTGCCGACCTTAGCCGAGTTCTCTGCCGGATCAATCACGGTCAGCGGTTGAGAGGCCAACAGGAGACCAGTTTGAAACCAAAAGGAAGAAAAGGCTTGAAAGCCGTAATTTAATTATAAAAGCCGGAAATTTCCGGCAATGTTCGGCAAAATCTTCTCTATTATTTGCTGATATGCCCCTTGCGGAGGGGGGTAGTTTCTGGCATAGAGCACATGAAATAGGACAGGTTTGCTGTCCTATTTCGGTCTAGGGACCGGAACAATCGCCGAGAGTGCCTAAAAAAACGGCAGCCGGCGTGCGAAGCAGGGGGATTTGCCGGATTTCATCCGGTTGTTATCGCCTGCCGTCAGGATGGTCGCAGACATCAGTGCCTGATGATGTCGTGCTTATTTGCGACCTGATCAGGATCATGAGACGATGAGTGCCCCGGCTTTTTGGCGTGCCTTTGCGCGCAACGAAGAGCTATGCGCGGGCGGTGCCATGCCCGGCGGTGCCGGGTTTAACAGGAGGGAAACCGATGACGGATCATTCGCCATCACAGCAATCTGGGCTCAACCTCGCACACAGCGTTGCGACGGCTGAAAAAACGCCCGTATTCCCGACTGGCCTGCCGCGAAAACAGGGTCTCTACGATCCGCGCAACGAGCATGACGCCTGCGGCGTCGGCTTCGTCGCGCATATGAAGGGCCAGAAGTCGCACCAGATCGTGCAAGACGGCCTCTTCATGCTCGAAAACCTGACGCACCGTGGTGCCGTCGGCGCCGACCCGCTGATGGGCGATGGCGCGGGCATTCTCGTGCAGATTCCCGATCGCTTCTTCCGCGAGGAAATGGCCAAGCAAGGCGTCACCCTGCCGAAGGCCGGCGAATATGCCGTCGGCCATATCTTCATGCCGCAGGACGATGCGCTGGTCGAACATTTCAAGCGGGTGATCAAGGACGTCGTCGCCGAGGAAGGCCAAGTGCTGCTCGGCTACCGCGACGTGCCGGTCGACAATTCGTCGCTCTCGAAGGCGCCGGAAATCGCTGCGACCGAGCCGCGCCACATCCAGGTCTTCATTGGTGCCGGCCGCGATGCCGCCACGAACCCCGAGTTCGAGCGTCGCCTCTTCACGCTGCGCAAGGTGATTTCCAACCGTATCTATGACGAATACAAGGGCGAGGAGAGCAACTTCTACCCTGTCTCGCTGTCGTCCTCGACGATCGTCTACAAGGGCATGTTCCTCGCCTACCAGGTCGGCGCCTATTACAAGGACCTGTCCGACCCGCGCTTCGAGACGGCGGTGGCACTCGTACACCAGCGCTTTTCCACCAACACCTTCCCCTCGTGGAAGCTCGCGCATCCCTACCGCATGGTCGCCCACAACGGCGAAATCAACACGCTGCGCGGCAACGTCAACTGGATGGCGGCGCGCCAGGCCTCGGTCTCTTCGCCGCTCTTCGGCGAGGACATTTCCAAGCTCTGGCCGATCTCCTATGAGGGCCAGTCGGACACGGCCTGTTTCGACAACGCGCTCGAGTTCCTGGTGCAGGGCGGCTACTCGCTGTCGCATGCAGTGATGATGCTGATCCCGGAAGCCTGGGCCGGCAACCAGCTGATGTCGCCGGAACGCAAGGCCTTCTACGAATACCATGCAGCCCTGATGGAGCCGTGGGACGGACCGGCCGCGGTCGCCTTCACCGACGGCCGCCAGATCGGCGCGACGCTCGACCGCAATGGTCTGCGTCCGGCCCGCTACATCGTCACCTCCGACGACCGCGTCATCCTCGCTTCGGAAGCCGGCGTGCTGCCGGTCGACGAAGACAAGATCGTCAAGAAGTGGCGTCTGCAGCCCGGCAAGATGCTGCTGATCGACATGGAGCAGGGCCGCATCATCTCCGACGAGGAGGTGAAGTCCTCGCTCGCCCAGAAGCACCCCTACAGCAAGTGGCTCGAAGACACCCAGCTCATTCTCGAAGAGCTGAAGCCGGTGGAACCGCGCGCGCTGCGCCGCGACGTGTCGCTGATCGACCGCCAGCAGGCCTTCGGCTACACGCTCGAAGACACCAAGATCCTGATGTCGCCGATGGCAACGACCGGTCAGGAAGCGATCGGCTCGATGGGCACCGATACGCCGATCTCGGCGATGTCGGACAAGCGCAAGCTGCTCTATACCTATTTCAAGCAGAACTTTGCGCAGGTCACCAACCCGCCGATCGACCCGATCCGCGAAGAGTTGGTGATGAGCCTCGTCTCCTTCATCGGCCCGCGTCCGAACATCCTCGACCACGAGGGCATGGCGCATGCCAAGCGCCTCGAAGTGCGCCAGCCGATCCTGACCAATGGCGATCTCGAAAAGATCCGCTCGATCGGTCACACGGAGGACCGCTTCGACACCAAGACGCTCGACTTCACCTATGACATTTCACGCGGCGCCGAAGGCATGCCGGAAATGCTCGATCGGCTCTGCGAGCGTGCGGAAGCGGCGGTGAAGGGCGGCTACAACATCATCGTGCTCTCCGACCGTCAGGTTGGTCCGGACCGCGTGGCTATTCCCGCGCTGCTCGCGACCGCCGCGGTGCACCACCACCTGATCCGCAAGGGCCTGCGCACTTCGGTCGGCATCGTGCTCGAGTCCGGCGAGCCGCGCGAAGTGCACCATTTCTGCCTGCTCGCCGGCTACGGTGCCGAGGCGATCAACCCCTATCTCGCCTTCGACACGCTGATCGACATGCACAAGCGCGGCGACTTCCCGAAGGAGGTCGATGCGAGCGAGGTCGTCTATCGCTACATCAAGGCCGTCGGAAAGGGCATCCTCAAGGTCATGTCCAAGATGGGCATCTCGACCTACCAGTCCTATTGCGGCGCGCAGATCTTCGACGCGGTCGGCCTGTCGTCGAAGTTCGTCAACCAGTTCTTCTTCGGCACGGCGACGACGATCGAGGGCATCGGCCTCGAAGAGATCGCCGCCGAGACCGTCGCCCGTCACAAGGCGGCCTTCGGTGCCGATCCGGTTCTGGCCAACACGCTCGACATCGGCGGCGAATATGCCTTCCGCATGCGCGGCGAGAGCCACGCCTGGACGCCGGATGCGATCGCCTCGCTGCAGCATGCGGTTCGCGGCAACGCCCAGGACCGTTATCGCGAATTCGCCGCGATGGTGAACAACTCGGCGCTGCGCATGAACACCATCCGCGGCCTCTTCACGGTGAAGAGCGCCGAGGCTGTCGGCCGCAAGCCGATCTCGGTCGACGAGGTCGAGCCGGCCGCCGACATCGTCAAGCGCTTCTCGACCGGGGCCATGTCCTTCGGCTCGATCAGCCGCGAGGCGCATACGACGCTGGCGATCGCCATGAACCGGATCGGCGGCAAGTCGAACACCGGCGAAGGCGGTGAGGAAAGCGACCGCTACCTGCCGCTGCCGGATGGTTCGATGAACCCCGAGCGTTCGGCGATCAAGCAGATCGCCTCCGGCCGCTTCGGCGTGACCACCGAGTACCTGGTCAATGCCGACATGCTGCAGATCAAGGTGGCGCAGGGCGCCAAGCCCGGCGAAGGCGGCCAGTTGCCCGGCCACAAGGTCGACGCGACGGTTGCCAAGACCCGCCACTCGACGCCTGGCGTCGGCCTCATCTCGCCGCCGCCGCACCATGACATCTATTCGATCGAAGATCTGGCGCAGCTGATCTACGACCTGAAGAACGTCAACCCGGAAGCGGACGTTTCGGTCAAGCTCGTCTCGGAAGTCGGCGTCGGCACGGTTGCCGCCGGCGTTGCCAAGGCGCGGGCCGACCACATCACCGTTGCCGGTTTCGACGGCGGTACTGGCGCTTCGCCGCTCACCTCGCTGAAACATGCGGGCAGCCCGTGGGAAATCGGCCTGGCCGAAACCCAGCAGACGCTGGTGCTGAACGGCCTGCGCTCGCGCGTTGCGCTGCAGGTCGATGGCGGTCTCAAGACCGGCCGCGACGTCATCATCGGTGCGCTGCTCGGTGCCGACGAGTTCGGCTTCGCCACCGCGCCGCTGATCGCCGCCGGCTGCATCATGATGCGCAAGTGCCATCTCAACACCTGTCCCGTCGGCGTTGCGACGCAGGATCCGGTGCTGCGCAAGCGCTTCAAGGGCACGGCCGAGCATGTGATCAACTACTTCTTCTTCGTTGCGGAAGAAGTGCGCGAGATCCTCGCCTCGCTCGGCGTCAGGAAGCTCGACGAGATCATTGGCGCATCCGAGCTGCTGGAAAAGGACGGTGCGATTGCCCATTGGAAGGCCAACGGCCTCGACTTCTCGAAGATCTTCCACAAGGTGGAAGCCAAGAAGGAAGAGACCTACTGGACCACGCGTCAAAAGCATCCGATCGACGACATTCTCGACCGCAAGCTGATCGAGGAGGCCAAGGTCGCGCTGGAAACCAAGGCGCCGGTCAAGATCGACACCGAGATCAAGAACGTCGACCGTTCGGCCGGCGCCATGCTCTCGGGCGCGCTTGCCAAGCGCTGGGGCCACAAGGGCCTGAAGGACGACACCATCCATGTCACCCTCAAGGGCACGGCCGGTCAATCCTTCGGCGCGTTCCTCGCGCGCGGCATCACCTTCGATCTGGTGGGTGACGGCAACGACTATGTCGGCAAGGGGCTTTCGGGCGGGCGCATCATCGTCCGGCCGCCGGAAAACGCGAAGATCGTCGCGCAGGAATCGATCATCGTCGGCAATACCGTGCTCTACGGCGCGATCTCGGGCGAGTGCTACTTCAACGGCGTCGCCGGCGAGCGCTTCGCCGTGCGCAACTCCGGCGCGGTCGCAGTCGTCGAAGGCGTGGGCGACCATGGCTGCGAATACATGACCGGCGGCGTCGTCGTCGTGCTCGGCGGCACGGGCCGCAACTTCGCGGCCGGCATGTCGGGCGGCGTTGCCTACGTGCTCGACGAGGAAGGCGATTTCGCCCGTCGCTGCAACATGGCGATGGTCGAGCTGCAGCCGGTTCCGGAAGAGGACGACATGCTCGAGAAGCTGCATCACCACGGCGGCGACATCATGCACAAGGGCATGGTCGACGTCTCCGGCGACATGACGCGCCACGACGAGGAGCGGCTCTATCAGCTGATCTCCAACCACCTTCACCACACGGGTTCGCCCCGGGCGAAGGAGATCCTCGATCGCTGGACGGATTACCGGCCGAAATTCCGCAAGGTCATGCCGGTCGAATACCGCCGTGCGCTCGAGGATATGGAACGCATGAAAATGGCAGAGGCGGCCGAATAGGAGGCCCCGGTGACCAAGGCTCCCGATTCATCACAGACTGGTTCGGGGGCCCCTCACGCGCGCTTGGGAAAAGCGCCTGTTCAGACGCAAAGCTTTCAGGATAGTACGATGGGTAAGGTAACTGGATTTCTCGAGATCGACCGGCAAGTGGCAAAGTACCAGCCGGCATCTGACCGCATCCGCCATTTCCGCGAATTCACCATTCCGATGTCAGAGCCGGAAGTGCAGAAGCAGGCCGCTCGCTGCATGGACTGTGGCATTCCCTATTGCCACGGGCCGACCGGCTGCCCGGTGCACAATCAGATCCCGGACTGGAACGACCTCGTCTACAACGGCAACTGGGACGAGGCGATCCGCAACCTGCATTCGACGAACAATTTCCCGGAATTCACCGGCCGCGTCTGCCCGGCGCCGTGCGAGGAGGCCTGCACGCTGAACCTCGAAGACATGCCGGTGGCGATCAAGACCATCGAACAGGCGATCGCCGACAAGGCCTACGAGATGGGCTACATCGTACCGCAGCCGGCCGTCATCAAGACCGGCAAGAGGGTTGCGATCATTGGCTCCGGCCCGGCCGGCATGGCGGCAGGCCAGCAGCTTGCCCGCGCCGGCCATGAGGTCCACGTCTATGAGCGTGAAACGAAGCCAGGCGGCCTGCTGCGCTACGGCATCCCGGACTTCAAGATGGAGAAGAACTTCATCGATCGCCGCGTCGAACAGATGAAGGGCGAAGGCGTCACCTTCCACTGCGGCATCAATGTCGGCGTCGACCTGCCGATGCAGCGTCTGCTCGACGACTACGATGCCGTGCTCTACTGCGGCGGTTCGGAGACGCCGCGTGATGCGGGCATCCCCGGTGTCGAATTCGCCGGCGTGCATGACGCGATGCCCTATCTCGTGCAGCAGAACCGCCGCGTCGGCCGCGAAAACATCGACAGCGTCGGCTGGCCGTCCCAACCGATCCTTGCCGGCGGCAAGCACGTCGTCGTCGTCGGCGGCGGCGATACGGCATCGGACTGCGTCGGCACGGCCTTCCGTCAGGGCGCGGTCAAGGTGACCCAACTCGACATCCGTCCGCAGCCGCCGGAAAAGGAAGACAAGCTCGCCGTATGGCCGTTCTGGGCGACGAAGATGCGCACCTCCTCCAGCCAGGCCGAAGGCGCCATCCGCGAGTTCCAGGTGGCGACGCTCGAATTCATCGGCGACGAGGACGGCAATCTCACCGGCGTGAAGTGCTGCCAGGTGGATGATCGCCGCAAGCCGATCGCCGGCACGGAGTTCATCATCAAGGCCGATCTCGCCTTCATCGCCATCGGCTTCCGCGGTCCCTTCGCCAACAGCGTGCTGAAGGATCTCGGCGACAAGCTGACGCTCAACACCGACCGCCGCGGCTCGACCAATGTCGTCGCCAACGAGCGCGACTACAAGACCTCGGTCGAGAAGCTCTGGACCGCCGGCGACGTGCGTCGTGGCCAGTCGCTCGTCGTCTGGGCGATTCGCGAAGGCCGCCAGGCGGCACGCGCGATCGACGAGGCGCTGATGGGGTCCACGACCCTGCCGCGCTGACGCTCTTTACTCCCAAGCATGAAAAGCCCTGTCCGCGCGACAGGGCTTTTTGTTGGCGATTGAACAGCACCGTTTCCGGAGCACGCCGCGATCTTTCAAATTCGCTGCTTGCGCTTTAAGTCTCTGATTATTCGCATGTAGTTATCGCAAAACTGCCGCGCACTTTTGCGCGACATGTTTAGTTGCGGATCACCGGATTGCTGATCACCGTGCTTGGCTTCGACAGACGGAAGTCGTCGACGCGGCCCGCCGGTGCGGCGGCGACATCGCCCTTGTCGACCAGCAGGTCGCGGGGGCTCTTGCCATTGCCCTTGTCCGGGGCGGCGTTGCCGAGCAGGGACGCGGCGCCGTCCAGCGCCGGATCGGTCACGCCGATCGGCTGGGTCTTGACGATATCTTCGTTGCCAAGCGGCGCTGTCACGACCAGGTCCTTGAGTTCGTTGGCTCCCGGCACGTTCTTGTCCGTCGCGGCGGCATCTCCGAGTAGCCGGCGAATATCCTTCTCGACGTAGAAGGCGAGTTTGCGTTTGCCGGCCTTGGTGAGGTTGACGCCATCGGCGCCGCGCAGTCGAACCTGCTGGCCGTTGATGTCGGAACCGGTCAGAACGAACTTGCCGCCCTCGTCGACGAAGCCATCCCAGATGTCGACGAACTGGCCGCCGACCTTCTCGATCTCCTCGCGATAGATGCCGTTGAAGGTGACCATGTCTGCGGTCATTGCGGCGGACTGGAAGGGCGGCATGCCGACCCAGAGAACCGGCAGCTTCTCCTTGCGGGCAAGGGCGGCCAGCGCGTTGACACGCTTGCGATACTCTTCCGTCCAGAGATCGCTGCGGAACCTTTCCTTGACGTCTCCCATCTGCATCTGCTGTCGGTCGTTGGCGCCGAGGCTGACGATGATGACGGAAGGTTTTACTTCAGAGACATAGCCGGGGAGGGTGCCTGGCCAGTTGAAATAGTCCTCGCGCACGAGGCCGGACGAGCCGTTCGCCCGCGTCTCGATGGCGATGCCGGGCGTCATCTCGAAGGCGGTCTTCAGGCCGTCGCCGAGGCTGCCGGCCATGAAGTCGCCGACGACCAGCACCTTCTTGGCGTCCGGCGCCTTCTCCACCACCACCGGCGCGGGGGCAGGCGTATCGGCAATCTTCGGCTTCTGCTTCTGCTGTCCCTGGCCCTTCTGGCGCTGCTGCTGTTGCTGCCGCTGCCGTTTGGGGCGCGGCTGCTCAGGAAAATAGTCACGATCCTCATAGATCGGCCGTTCGCGGGCCAGCCCGCCAAAGAGCATCTGGAACAGGGTGCGCCGCTGGACCCGTTCCTGTGCTTCGGCAAAGCTCGCGAAAAGGCTGGCGACAACCATCGCCATCGCGGCGATGCAGATGGTCGCAATCCCGAACGGCGTTCGGCTCTGGTGCCCGCGGCGCTTGCTCATCATCTGGTTCTTTACCCGTTCATAGCGTGTTCCGGCGGGGATGAGCCGCTGTCACGTTCAAGCGCGCCGCACGGGTGCAGCGCGCTCTTCCGACTTTATCTCATGGATACGGCGATCGCGAAACCGTTTCGAGTGTGCGCTAGTTGCGCAGCGCCCGCAGCAGCATCTGGGTCGGCTCTCCATCGGGCGGCAGGCCGTTCTTCGACTGGAACGCCTGGATCGCGGCCTTGGAACCGGAACCAAAATTGCCGTCGACCTCGCCGCTGTAGTAGCCGAGCTCCTTCAGGCGGTTCTGCAGCTCGAACTTCTCGCTGATGTCGAGCGAGCCGTCCGGACGCGGCCAGCGCTGCTGCATGCCCTGATAGCCGGCGATCTGATCGGCAAGAAGGCCGACGCCAAGGGCGTAGCTGTCGGAGGCGTTGTAGCGCTTGATGACGAAGAAGTTCCTGGTCATCAGGAAGCCGGGGCCCTCGCCGCCACTCGGCAGCTTGAGCTCGGCGCGCATGCTGCCGTTGCGGAAGGCCTTGCCGTTCGGCCTGACGAAACCGAGCGACGCCCATTCGGCGAGCGTCTTCGTCTGGCCGGAGTATTTCGCGGCATTTGCCGGCGGCGCGACTTCGTAGCCCCAGGTTTCGCCCGGCTGCCAGCCGTTCTTCTTCAAGAGGTTGGCGGCCGTCGCCAACGCGTCGGGCACCGAGTTCCAGATGTCGCGATGGCCATTGCCGTCGGCGTCAACCGCATAGAGCAGGTAGCTCGTCGGGATGAACTGGGTGTGACCCATGGCGCCCGCCCAGGAACCGGTCAGCTCGCGCGGCGTGATGTCGCCGCTCTGAAGGATCTTCAGCGCGGCAATCAGCTGCTTCTTGGCGTAGTTCGAGCGCTTCGGATCGACATAGGCAAGCGTTGCCAGTGCGCGCGGCACGTAATGCAGGCGATCATCCTTCTCGAGCACGGCGCCATAGTTGGATTCCATCGACCAGATCGCCAAAAGGATGGTCTTGTCGACGCCGAAGCGCTTTTCCAGCGCGTTCAGCGTGCGGGCGTGCTTGGCCGCCATCTCCTGGCCGATGCGCTTGGTGTAGGGGTTCACCCGGGAATCGATGTATTCCCAGATCTTGTGCTTGAACTCCGGCTGATAGTTCGCCTTCTCGATCACTGTCTGGTCGGGCGTCTTCACGCCGGAGAAGGCTTGCCGATAGGTCGCCTTTGTGATGCCTGCCTTGGCAGCCGTGGCGTAGAATTCGTTGATCCAGTTCTGGAATCCGGCATCGGCGCGTGCAGGCGAGGTACCGAGCGCGGCGGCGGAGAGGACGAGGGCGGCTGCGATATGACGGAAAAACGTTCTGCGGTTTCTGATCATCAGCTGTCGGTTCCGTTTCTCTGCGGAGCTTCGGCCGTCATGGCCCGAATCGCTCCGCAAGGTGGCAGTCTGGGGCCAGCCTGGACGGTGGGGGCAGTCGTCGGCGGCTCCTGGTTCGGATCCGGCCGCGATTGTTGCATTGCCGGATTGCAACGAATCTACAGAAACGTGGTCAACAAACCCTTTACCATGAAATTGTGGTGGCGTCTTCCGCTGCAGAAAATGTCAAGCCATGGTCGTGGAGTTCGCATATGCATGTGTCCCGTCGGTTCATGCTGTGTTCAGCTGACGGCATAGAGATTGCGGCTCCATTACGGAGCGCTGTATGGTTCTGACGGATTGCCGTCCGGGACCATCCGGCAAGACTTAATGAGTGAAGTCCTATCAAGGAGGTATCGATGACCGACAAGCGTAAAGTCCGCAAGGCCGTGTTCCCGGTCGCAGGGCTGGGCACACGTTTCCTGCCGGCCACCAAGGCCGTGCCGAAGGAAATGCTGACGGTGGTGGACAAGCCGGTCATTCAATATGTGGTCGATGAGGCGCTGGAAGCGGGCATCGAACATCTGATCTTCGTCACCGGCCGCAGCAAGGCGGTCATCGAGGATTATTTCGACATTCAGGTCGAGCTTGACCAGACGCTGCGCGAGCGTAACAAGAAGGCCGAAATCGCGCTGCTCGACAGCATTCTGCCGAAGGCCGGCACCACCAGCTTCACCCGCCAGCAGGCGCCGCTCGGCCTCGGCCACGCGGTCTGGTGCGCCCGTGACCTCGTCGGCGACGAGCCCTTTGCGCTGCTGCTGCCGGACATGATCATGAAGGGCGAGAAGGGCTGCCTCAAGGGCATGGTCGAGCTCTATGAGCAGAGCGGCGGCAATGTCATTGCCGTCGAGGAATGCGCGCCGGACCAGGCGCACAAATACGGTATCGTCGGCGTCGGCGACAAGGTGGGCGATGGCTTCAAGATCACCAAGATGGTCGAGAAGCCGGCACCGGGCACGGCCCCGTCCAACTTCTTCATCAACGGCCGCTACATCCTGCAGCCGGAGATTTTCCCGATCCTCGAAAGGCAGGAGCGCGGCGCAGGCAACGAAATCCAGTTGACCGACGGCATGCTCAAGCTCTCCGACAGCCAGCAGTTCGCCGCCTATCACTTCCGTGGCGACACCTATGACTGCGGCGCCAAGGATGGCTTCATCCTGGCAAACGTCGCCTTTGCGCTGGAACGCGGAGACATCCGCCCGAGCGTCGAGGGCCCGCTGAAGAGCCTGCTTGGCGCGCTGAAGTAATTTGCCTTCGTCATGAACTCGAGAAGGCCGCGTCCGCTAGGCGCGGCCTTCTCCGTTGAAGGCGGGCTTCTTTGAATCGACGCAATCCCGCACGGAAACCCGTTTCACAGTTTTCCTGGAATTGCTCTAAAGCGCATCGCGATCTTTCAGATTCGCTCCTTGCGCTTTAAGCCGTTGATATTTTGCATGTCGTTATCGCAAAATCGCTCCGCACTTTTGCGCGATATGCTCTAGCGCCGCAGCGTCAGGCCGACGCCGACGCGGGTGATGTCCGTCGTATCGCCCTGATCGCGGGTGGTGCGCTCGTAGCTGACGTCGCCCGTCAGTGCCAGGTAGCGGTTGATGTCGTAGGTCAGGCCGGCGCCGGTGCGCCAGGTGGTTTCGTCGGACGAGCGAGCGTCGGAGGGGTAGTTGCGCAGCGTCAGGCTGTTCGACAGCCGCGCGACCAGATCCGAGCGCATCTGGTGGGTGATGATGTTGGTGAGGTTGTAGTCGATCGACCCCGCATCGCCCGGCGTCGTCGACGGGTTGAGATCGGTCGAAACGGCGAAGAGCACATCGGTGCCGCGCTGCGGCGACCAGTTGAGGCGGCCGTCGACCGAAAGGCCACTGAGCTCGCCGAGCCGGTCGTCCTCGAAGTTGTAGGTCTCGTAGCCGAGACCCAGCTCGCCATAGAGTTTCTCGCCGAGGTCGAGCTCGATGCCGCCGCGTCCGGCATAGGTCTGGTAGGAACGTTCAAAGCCGAGCGGATCCTCGCGCAGGTCGTAAAGCGATTTGCCGACGGAGGCTTCAAGGAACGGGACCAGCGCCGGCGACAGCTCGTAGCCGACCCGGGTCGTGAGGATGCCCGTATTGCGATTGCGGTACTTGACGGAGAGGTTCGTGCCGTTCTCCAGTTCGACATCGCCGTAGGTTTGCCGGTCGAAGTCGATACCGACCGAACCGCGGATCAGGCCGAAGTCGCGCTCGATGGCGGCACCAAGGCGGTAGGTGTTGACCGCGGACTGGGTCTTGGCGTTCGAGATCGCGTTCGGATCGTCGGCATCTTCACGCTCGAAGCTATAGCCGGCGCGCAGCCGCGCGATCGTTTCGTCCCAGAGATCGAGCCGGAGTTCCGCGTCGACGTTGGCGCGCGGCTCTTCCTCGCCCTCGCCGGAGATATTGTTTTGCAGGACGCCTTCGCCGGTGACGGTCAACTGATGCCGCGACCAGTCGGAGGTCAGGGTGCCGCGGATCCCGGTTTCGAGATAGCCGCGGTTCGTCTTGGTGTCACCGTCCTTGCGCCATTCATGGTTGATGCTCTCGCTGACGCTGGGGCGCAGCGTGAAGGTGCCGATGCGAACGCCCGGCGCGCGATCGTATTCGGGGTCATAGGTCCGCAACCGCAGGCCGTCGATCGTCGGCTCGCGCTGGTTGAGGCGGAGGTAATCCTCGTTCTGCGCCGGCGGCAGGTCGTCGCCGCTGACGGCGCCGGTGGTCTGTGGATCGGCGATAGCGGGCGTTGTAGCCGGGACGGCTGCCGGGGTGCTGACGCCATAGGACGTCGTCGGGGCCGCGGCCGTTTGCGCAAGCAATGGCGATGGCGCAAACAGTGCCGTGCCGGCCAATAGCAACGCCAGCGAGGTCGAACGCCGCGCGTCTCCTTTGGTCGAGCGAGATGAGCCTGGCACCATATGCCGATTGTCCACGAGCCTGATTGCAATCCTTTCGCAATCGTAAAGCGACGTGGTTAAGCAATCGTTTCCAGCCGCGAAAAACGTCGTGGCTTCAGTCGCTTGCCGATCAGGCGCTTTCCACGGTCAGGTTTCGCCCATGGGTGGCAACGACACGGACGCGGGTGCCGGCCGGCAGGTCGGGCCCTTCGATGATCCAGATCGTATCGTCGAGCCGGATACGACCGCGCCCCTCGGCGATCGGCTTCTCCAGCACGGCGGTGCGGCCGACGAGGCTTTCCGCCCTCCGGTTCAGCAAGGGTTCATCGGTGGCTTCGGACGAGGAGAGAACAAAGCGGCGGCCGAGCAGGACCGCGACCACCGAAAGCAGCGCGAAGAGGACGAACTGAACCTGCCAGGTCCAGAAGCCGATCTCCCAAAGCATGAGCGAGAGAATTCCGACTATGAGCGCGGCGATCCCGATCCAGATCAGGAACACGCCGGGGGCAACGAGTTCGGCGGCGAGCAGCACGAAGCCGAGGACCCACCAGTTCCAGGGCCCGAGTTCTTGAATGGCGCGTTCGAGCATCGGCTACTTTCCTTGCGAAGGATCGGCCGGGAAGGCGGGCGTGGTGCGCGGCGCCGATTGGCGCGGACGCACAGTCTGCCCCGACGGGCCATCACCGAAGACTTCCTTGGCAATGGCGCCGATCCCGCCGAGCGAGCCGATCAGCGACGTGGCTTCCATCGGCATCAGCACGATCTTCTGGTTGTTGGCGGTGCCGATCGAGGCGAGCGCCTCGGTGTATTTCTGCGCAACGAAGTAGTTGATCGCCTGGACGTCGCCGGATGCGATGGCGTCGGAGACCATCTTCGTTGCCTTGGCTTCGGCCTCTGCCAGGCGTTCGCGGGCTTCGGCGTCGCGGAACGCCGCCTCGCGCTGGCCTTCCGCCTCCAGGATCGCCGACTGCTTTGCGCCTTCGGCGCGCAGGATCTGTGCGTTTCTGGCGCCTTCGGCTTCCAGTACCTGGGCGCGCTTCTCGCGCTCGGCCTTCATCTGCCGTGCCATGGCGTCGACCAGATCCTTCGGCGGCGCGATGTCCTTGATCTCGACGCGGGTGATCTTGATGCCCCAGGGGTTGGCGGCATCGTCGACGACGCGCAGCAGTCTCTCGTTGATCGTATCGCGGTTGGAGAGCAGCTCGTCGAGATCCATCGACCCCATGACCGAGCGGATGTTGGTCATCGTCAGGTTCAGAATGGCAATTTCGAGATGGGCGACCTGGTAGGCCGCCTGCGCCGCGTTCAAGACCTGGTAGAAGGCGACGGCATCGGCCGAGACGCTGGCATTGTCCTTGGTGATGACTTCCTGCGTCGGAACGTCGAGCACCTGCTCCATCACGTTCATCTTCGCGCCGATCCGGTCGATGAAGGGCACGATCAGGTTCAGACCCGGCTCCAGCGTCTTGGTGTAACGGCCGAAACGTTCGACCGTGTAGCGGTACCCCTGTGGCACCGTCTTGATCCCCATGAAGAGGACAAACACGATAAGAACCACGAATGCGACGACGACGATATCCAGTCCGCCCAAGAGACGCCCCCCAATTTGTTGTCCCGACCCGAGACAGCACCTTAGCGCAATAGTTGTCGGACCGGAATCGGTTTCCGTGGGTGGCGCATGGATTCAAAACGTTAGACACGCGCACTCGCCGGTGAACGCATGCGCGGTCCGTTCATCCGGAAGTGGTGGTCGGGGCGCCGCTTTCAAGCGGCGCGGCAAGGAATGGGTTAGAGCCAGCCGGCGAGTTCGCGGCGCACGACGTGTTCGAGAACCGCCATGCCTTCCGCGCTGTCGTTGAGACAGGGAATGTGTGTGAACTTGTCACCGCCATTGTGATGGAAGCTCTCGGCCGCCTGCTCGGCGATCTCCTCGAGGGTTTCCAGGCAGTCGGAGACGAAGCCGGGATTGAGGACGGCAATGCGCTTGACCCCTTCCTGCGCGAGCTTCTCGACCGTCTTGTCGGTGTAGGGCTGCAGCCATTCCTCGGGGCCGAAACGCGACTGGAAGGTGACCTGGAGCTTCTCCTTGGACCAGCCAAGCTTTTCGCGCAGCAGCCGCGCGGTCTTCTGGCACTGGCAGTAGTAGGGGTCGCCCTTGTCGAAGTAGCTCTTCGGGATCCCGTGGAAGGAGGTCAGAACCACTTCCGGCTCCCAGTCGAGTGTCGCCAGGTGACGCTCGATCGAGGTCGCCAGCGCGTCGATGTAGACAGGGTCGTCGTGATAGGGCGGAACGGTGCGCAGCGCCGGCTGCCAGCGCATTTTCAACAGCGCCTCGAAGGCCTTGTCGTTGACCGTTGCGGTGGTGGCGGCGGCATATTGCGGATAAAGCGGGAAGACGAGGATGCGTTCGCAACCAGCCTTTTGCAGTGCCTCCATGCGCGAGGCGATCGAGGGTTGACCGTAGCGCATGCCCCAGTCGACGATTACATCGGGACGATCGGCGAAGGTCTTGGCCATCAGGTCCGCTTGGTTGCGGGTGTAGGTCCGGAGATAGCTTTCGTTCCGTTCCTTGTTCCAGATCGTCTCATAGGCCTTGCCGACCTTGCCGGGGCGGGTGTTGAGCACGATGCCGAACAGGATCGGATACCAGAACAGCCGCGACCATTCGATCACCCGCCGGTCCGTCAGGAACTCCTTCAGGTAGCGGCGCATCGAGGCATAGTCGGTGCCGTCGGGCGTGCCAAGATTGACCAGCAGAACGCCAATCTTTCCGGATTTCACGGAAGGGTGGTTGGCAGGGGCGGTCATGGCAAGCTGTTCGGTCATCTTGATCCTCGTCGGGCCCCGAAATCGGGACACCGCTTCCGTTTGGAGCCTTCAGTTTCAAGTCCTTCTAAGTAGAAAAGCCGGCGCGGGGAAGCCCGCGCCGGCTCTGAAGACAGAGGCAAATTGTCTTATTTTGCCGGGATCTCCAGTTCCGTGCCAACATGCAGCGCGCGCGGCGCCGGCTTGCCGTTGGCCTCGGAGATCTTCTTCCACAGTGCGCCTTCGCCATAGAACGACTTGGCGAGATCCCAGAGCGTGTCGCCCTTGGCGATCACGTGCTTCTGCGGGCCGCTCGCCGCGGACGCTGTGGCGGCGCCGGAGGTCGCAGCCGGCTGGGTTGCCGTGGTGTCGGTGCCGGCCGCGGGCTTTGCTTCCGTTGCTGCGGCACCCGCGGCCGAAGCGACCTCGGTGATGCGGCCATCGGTATAGGGCTTGAACGGCTGGTGGGCCGCGAGATAGTCGGCCAGCACGGTTTCGAGGCCCGGACCGTAGTCGTAGGCGTTCTCACCCTTCTCCTTGAAAACGTCGTAGCCGTCGCCGCCATTGCGCATGTAATTGTTGGTGACGAGCGAATAGGTCTTCGCCGGGTCGAGCGGAACGTAGGTCTCGCCTTCCTTCACCTCGACCGAGACGACGCGGCTGCCGACCGGCTTCGAGCGGTCGAAGGAGTATTTGAGACCCGCGACCTGCGGGAAGCGACCGCCGCCTTCCTCGAGCTTGCTGAGGCCGTTTTCAAGTGCGGCGCGGATGCTGTCGCCCTTGAGCTGGAAGGTCGCGACGGTGTTCTGGAACGGCAGCACCGTGATGGCTTCGCCCATAGAAACGTCGCCGGCATCGATGGAGGCACGCAGGCCCCCGCCATTGGTGATGGCGATGGTCACGCCCTGGCCCTTGACGCGGTCAAGCATGGCATCGGCGACGAGGCTGCCCATCTGGCATTCACGCGCGCGGCAATTCTCGCGCGATCCGTCGATCGGCTCCTCCGTCTTGGCGATGATCTTTGAACGCAGTTCCTCGATCGGCTTGGCGAGTTCGGCGATCCGCGTCAGCACGGCCTCATCCGGTTTGACCGAGGAGTCGACCAGGATCGGATCGCCCTTGGCGGCCTTGACGACGCCCTTGTCGTCGAAGGTGACGACGAGATCGCCGAGATACTTGGTGTAGGATGCTGCCTGGACCACCGGAACCTTGTAGCCGCCGGGATTGTCGACCATCGTCGGATAGGGGCCTTCCGCCTTCGCATCGGTGTTGGAAAGCAGGCTGTGCGAGTGACCGCCGACGACGACGTCGACATCAGGGATCTTGGCGATCGCCGCGAGATCGCGCGGATAGCCGACATGGGTCAGCGCAATGATCTTGTCGACGCCCTGCTTCTTCAACTCCTCGACGGCGGCGGTGGTGGTCGCCACGTCGTCGCCGATCAGGATGTCCGGACCGGGGGACGAGAGTTCCGGCGTGTCGTTGGCGACGGCGCCGACGATGCCGACCTTCTGGCCGCCGACCTCGAGCACGATCGACGGCTTGATGCGGTCGCCGATCTTCGACTTGTGGCTCGGCAGCACGTTGGCGGTGACGACCGGGAAGGTGATCTTGTCGAGGAAGCCGGCAAGGCCATCCTCGCTCTCGTCGAATTCATGGTTGCCGACGGTCATCGCGTCGAACTTCATCAGGTTCAGGAACTCGGCTTCGGCCAAACCCTTATAGGTGGTGAAGAACAGCGAGCCCTGGAAGTTGTCGCCGGCGTTGAGCAGCAGCACGTTCTTGCCGGAGAGTTCCTGGCGCTTCTGCTCGATCAGGGACTTCAGGCGGGCGACGCCGCCGAAGCACTCGTTCTTGCCTTCCTCTTCCGCCGAGCAGGTCGAATCGAACTTGTTGATCGACTCGATGCGGGAATGGAGGTCGTTGATATGCAGGATGTTCAGCTCATAATCGGCGAAGGCAGCGCCCGAGGAGAGGGCAAGAATGGACGCGGTCATCAGGCCGGTCCGCATGTGTCTGATCATGATGTTCTCCTGTTTTGCCGGTTGTCAGCCGACCGTTTCCGGAGCCGTCGAGACGGAACCGTTCCCCACGGTCGGAGTGGCTTTGCCGGGCCGGATGTTTTCACCACTTGAAGGTTACTTCAAGCGCTAAAACCAAGCTCGCTTCGTCAATTTGCAACTAGGTTAAGCTGCGGCCCTGCAACGAAAAAAGCCCCCGATCGGGGGCTCAGATACTTGCATGCGCGCCGGTTTAGCCGCGTCTCGCCAGCGAGAACTGCGCGCCGGCATCGGTGGTGCAGTTGAGCTGGTTCTGGGTGACCAGGGCGCAATTGACCTTCGACTGGGTGTTGCGCACCAGCGAGGTCATGTTGATCTCGACGAGCGTCGGGCTCACGTTCACGTAGTTGCCCGAAGCGAGCAGCTGGTTGGTGTCGGTCGTGCGGGTCGAAAAGGTGCCGCCCGCGAAGGTCGAGACGATGCCGTTCGGATCTACCCAGGAGCCTTCGACGCCGGCCGCCTGTCGCGCCGGCTGACCACCCTCATCGATGAACCGGGGTGACGACTGGCAGGACGCCAAGGCCGCGGCGGTTGCGATCAGGGTCAGAACTGCGAATGGCTTCATAGGCGATTTCCCCCGCATTGGGCCGAGCGGACTGTTTCATTCCGGCATGACCATGCCGCGATCATGAGTTGAAAGCAAGAGCGGCCAAGGGCTGCAGGTGCCTTTTCCCGTACAGACGAAAAGGCCCGGGGCACGGCCGTGCCCCGGGCCGGATGACGTTTTCCGTCAAAAGCTTAGCGAACGAGGATGTTCTTGAATTGCCAGGGATCCTTCGTGTCGATGTCTTCCGGGAACAGGCCCGGACGGCCGTCGAGCGGGGTCCAGTCGGTGTAGTGGCCTTCAACCGGACCGAGATAGGGGAGCTGGACTTCCAAGCAGCGCTTGTAGTCCATCTCGTCGGCTTCGACGATGCCGGCCTTCGGGTTTTCGAGTGCCCAGACCATGCCGGCCAGAACTGCAGAGGTTACCTGCAGGCCGGTGGCGTTCTGGTAGGGAGCGATGCGGCGGGTCTCTTCCAGAGACAGGCGCGAACCGTACCAATAGGCATTCTTGTCGTGGCCGTAGAGCAGGACGCCCAGTTCGTCGAGTCCTTCAACGAGTTCCTTCTCGTCGAGAACGTGATGGACCGGCTGCGAATTGCCGCCGTTGCCGAACATTTCGTGCAGCGACAGGACGGCGTCGTTGGCCGGATGATAGGCGTAGTGGCAGGTTGGGCGATAGGTGACTTCGCCGTCCTTGTCGCGGACGGTGAAGAAGTCCGAGATCGAGATCGCCTCGTTGTGGGTGACCAGGAAGCCGTATTGCGGACCAGGCGTCGGGCACCAGGTGCGCACGCGGGTGTTGGCGCCCGGCTGCTCCAGGTAGATCGCCGCCTTGCAGCCCTTCTTGTGCTTCTTGGCGTTCTTCGGCATCCAGTTTTCATGGGTGCCCCAGCCGAGTTCGGCCGGCTGCAGGCCTTCGGAGATGAAGCCTTCGACCGACCAGGTGTTCCAGAACACGTCGAGCGGCTTCGGCTTCTTGGTGAGCTGCGTGTCGCGCTCGGCAATGTGCACGCCCTTGACGCCGACCTTCTTCATCAGCTTCGCCCAGCCTTCGCGGTCGTCCTGATGCGGCTCTTCGTACTTCACGCCGAGGTCGTTGGCGAGGTTCAGCAGGCCCTGCTTGACGAACCAGGAGACCATGCCCGGATTGGCGCCGCAGGTCGAAACGGCCGTGGTGCCGCCCGGGTTCTTTTCCTTTTCCTTGCGGACGGTTTCGCGCAGCGCATAGTTGGTGCGGTCGGCATTGTCCATTTCGGCGTCGAAATAGAAGCCGAGCCAAGGCTCAACGACCGTGTCGATGTAGAGAACGTCGAGCTTGCGGCACAGCTTGATCAGGTCGAGCGAGCCGGTGTCGACCGACAGGTTGACGCAGAAGCCCTGGCCTTCGCCTTCGGTCAGCAGCGGCTTCAACAGTTCCTTGTAGTTGTCCTTCGTCACATGAGCGCGAACGTGACGTACGCCATGCCGTTCGAAAATCTCGTTGTCGGCGGCATCCTCACGGGGCTCGACCACGATCAACCGGTTCTTGTCGTATTTGAAGTGGCGCTCGATCAGCGGCAGGGTGCCGCGACCGATCGAACCGAAGCCGATCATGACGACCGGACCGGTGATCTCGCCGTAAACCGGATAGGTGGTATCTGCCATTTTTGTCTTTCTCCTGAGAAAACTTTCCCTGTGACGGTGGGTGACTAAGCATGAGGAGCGGCTGGCGCCGCTGTTCTGGCTCGATGGATGTGCCGAAGCGGCCGTTGGTGCCCGGCTGGGCACGCGGCGCTGTAGAGCATAGATTGCTGTCACAATAAAGGGCTGGCGGGTCAACCGCTATTTGAGATGGTGCTTAACCGGTGATCGAAAGCAGGGCCGCGATGGACCCGTCCCGCTTGCTGAAGAACCTCTTGCAGGCGGCCGGCGGCAAGGTCAGGCTGCGCCGCTCGATCCGGCGACCGAGGTCAAACTGCGCAAGACCGACGGTAAAGGGCTTGAAGGAACCGTCATAGGGCCTATGCTGCGTGCCGTTCGGCCGGACCAAGGCGGTATTTAACCATATCCCCATCGTTTCGCACGCGTAAACGCTTGTCACAGGCACTTCGTGCTATAGCTTCGTCCGAAGCATCCGCTTCGCGCCATGATTGATATTGTCCGACCCGGAGGCGTGACAGACCGTGACCGGTAGTCATCTCAAGGCTCTTGCGGCCTTACAGAGCAAAACACCCGTACTGATCGCGCTCTACGATCAGCATGATCGATTGCGGTTTGCCAATCCGGCATTTCGCGCGGCCTACCACGTCGGTCCGGACGAGAGCCCGACCTGGGCGGAGATCATGCGCCGCAATTACGCCGCCGGTCGGGGGACCGTCCTGAAGACCGACGATGTCAACGCCTGGATCGCCTCGACGGCTCACCGGCGCGGCAAGGTACCTTTTCGTGCGATGGAAACCGACTTGCATGACGGCCGCTGGCTGTGGATGACGGAGACGGTGGATTCCGACGGCTGGATGCTTTGCATCGCCGTCGATGTCACCACCATCCACGCCGAGGAGCGCGAACTGCGGCAGGACCGCGACTTTGCGCTTCGGGCGGCTCAGGTCGACGAGCTGACCAGCGTGCCCAACCGTCGTTACACGATGGGGCGGCTGACCGAGTTCATCGCCAACTGCGCCGAAAACCCGCATATGTGGGGTTGCGTCGCGATCATCGACATCGATTATTTCAAGGCGATCAACGACCGTCACGGGCACCAGCGCGGCGACGAGGTGTTGCTCGACTTCGCGCGCCAGATGCAGGAATTCGTGCGCCGCTCGGATTGCTTCGGTCGCATCGGAGGTGAGGAATTCATGCTCATCCTGCCCGATACCACCATCAGCGAAGGCAATCGCATTCTCGACCGCCTGCTCGAAAAGGTCAGGAGCTCGCGGCCGCTCGAGAACATTCCGGAGTTCTTCTACACCTGTTCTGTCGGGCTGGCGGAGTATCGCGATGGCGATTCGGTGAGCGACCTCTATGCGCGCGCCGACCAGGCGCTTTACCTCGCCAAGCGCGACGGCCGCGACCGCGTCAGACGCTACACGCTTCCCGGTTCAGACCAGGAGTCGCACCCGGATCAGACCGCGTAGAGAATTGCCGACATAGAGCGTCCCACCGATGAGATCGGTGGGCGAAAGCCGTGCGGCTCGCGCCCGGCGCCCGCAGATCAGCTCGGTGCGCAGGACGCCTGCGAGCAGGCCACAGGCGATCGGCGGCGTCTTCAGGATGCCGCTGCCGTCGTCGAGGAAGACCGAGGTGATCGTGCCCTCGCAAACCTCGCCTTTCTCGTTGAGAAGAAGAACCTCATCCGCCTCACTCACAGCAAACTCGCCGCGGGCAGCGTCGTAAACCGCCCGGCGGCTGGTCTTGTAGCGCAGCAGCGGATCGCGGGAATTGAGCTGCGTGGCGGCAATCCGCACCTGCCAGATCGTGTCTTCCGATAGCGGCACGAACGGCGCGGTCTTCACCTCGATACGTCCGTCCGGGAAAAGTTCGAGCCGTACGCGGCGTGCGGCCCTGTCGTCGCCGCTCTCCACCGCCGCCAGCAAGGCCGCTTCTGCGCCTTCCGCGCCAGGAATACCGAGACGCCGCGCCGATCGTTTCAGCCGCGCCAGATGCAGGCGCAAGCGGACGAAGCCGTTTTCGGGCTCGTGGCGCAGCGTTTCGATCAGCGAAAAGTCCGTCATCGCGCGATCCCGTCATCGCCAAGCGCGATTTCATCGTCGCCAAGCGCGATCTTGTCGTCGCCGAGCGCGATATTATCGTCGCCGATGGCGAAGCGGGCCTTCAGCAGGCATTCGTCATATTCGGATTGTGCGTTACTGTCGAAGACGATGCCGCCGCCGACATTGAAGACGGCCTCGCCATTGGGGAAAAGCGAAATGGTGCGGATTGCGACGCTGAAGCGCATGACCCCATTTGGGGCGATGAAGCCGATGGCGCCGCAATAGGCGTCGCGCGGTCCGTCTTCCAGATCGTGCAGGATCTCCATGGCCCGCATCTTCGGCGCGCCGGTGATGGAACCGCAGGGGAAAAGGGCGGCGAAGATGTCCTCGAGGCCGATTTCGGGCAAGAGCTTCGCCCGGACATGGCTCACCATCTGGTGCACCGTCGGGTAGGTCTCGATCTCGAACAACTTGGGGACGCTGAGTGTGCCGACTTCGGTGATCCGCGAGATGTCGTTGCGCAGAAGATCGACGATCATCCGGTTTTCGGCCTGGGTCTTCTCGTCGGCGCGCATGGCCGCGATGATCTCGGCGTCTTCGGCCGCCGATGCGCCGCGCCTGGCCGTACCCTTCATCGGATGTGTCTCGATCCAGCCGTCCGCATCGACGCGGAAGAAGAGCTCCGGCGATCGCGACAGCAGGATCGGCCCGTCAAGCGCGACGAGCGCCCCGTATTTCACCGGCTGGCGATCGATCAGCGACCAGAAGGCGGCACGCGGATCGCCGGACCAGCGGGCGCGGATCGGCATCGTCAGATTGGCCTGATAGCAATCACCCTGCCGCAAGTGCTGGTGCAGGCGATCGAAGCGATCGCGGTAGGTGTCGAAGTTCCAGCCGGCGCGCGGCTCGGTGACGAAGGGTTCGTTCTCGGTCCGCCTCTGAGGCTCGGCGAGCGGGTGGTCTTCGGCGGGCGCATCGAAGATGCCGAAGGACATCAGCGGCGTTTCGCGGCCCTCCTCGGCGAAACCCGCGAGCTTCTCCTCGAAGAGGTGACCGGCCTCATAGGACATGAAGCCGGCGATCCACTTGCCCGCCTTGTGGGCGCGTTCGAGCTCGGCAAGGCCACGGGCGAATTCGGTTTTCGTGTGCGCCGTGACGACGCGCAGGGGCTCAGCGAAAACCGTCGTGCGGTTTTCGCTGTCGTCCCGGAACAGCACATAGGGTGCGGTATCGTTCATAAGTCGTCGTGTCGATCGCGCCGTGATCCGGACCTCTGCCCGGGATCAGGCCTTATCAAGCGCCTCGAGTTCGTCGATGAGCCCTTCGATCATCGACAGTCCCTGTGCCCAGAACGACGGATCGGTGGCATCGAGGCCGAAGGGTGCGAGCAACTCGGAATGGTGCTTGGTGCCGCCGGCCTTCAACAGTTCGAAATACTTCTCCTGGAAGCCTTTTTCGGCGCTCTGGTAGACGGCGTAGAGCGAGTTCACCAGGCAGTCGCCGAAGGCATAGGCGTAGACGTAGAAAGGCGAGTGGATGAAGTGCGGGATATAGGCCCAATAGGTCTCGTAGCCCTCGGAAATCCGGATTGCCGGGCCAAGGCTCTCGCTCTGCACCGACAGCCACAGCTTGCCGATATCATCGGCCGTCAGTTCGCCTTCCTTGCGGGCGGTGTGGACCTTGCGCTCGAACTCGTAGAAGGCGATCTGGCGCACGACCGTGTTGATCATGTCCTCGACCTTCTGCGACAGCATGGCCTTGCGCTCGCGCTTGTCCTTCGTCCGGTCGAGGAGGGCGCGGAAGGTCAGCATCTCGCCGAAGACGGAAGCGGTTTCGGCAAGGGTCAGCGGCGTCGAGGCCATCAGCGCGCCCTGTCCGCCCGCCAGCACCTGGTGCACGCCGTGGCCGAGTTCGTGCGCAAGCGTCATCACGTCGCGCGGCTTGCCCATGTAATTGACGAGCACGTAGGGGTGCGCAGACGGTACCGTCGGATGGGCGAAGGCGCCTGGTGCCTTGCCCGGGCGCACCGGCGCGTCGATCCAGCTCTCGTCGAAGAAGCGTCGGGCGATCGCGGCCATTTCTGGAGCGAAGGCATTGTATGCCGAAAGCACCGTGTCCTTGGCCTCGTTCCAGGAAATCAACGCGTTCGGCGTTTCCGGCAACGGCGCATTGCGATCCCAGAAATCCATCTCCTGCATGCCGAGCCACTTTGCCTTCATGGCGTAGTAGCGATGCGACAGGCGCGGATAGGCGGATTTGACGGCTTCGGCCAGCGCATCGACAACCTCGCGCTCGACGCGGTTGGCGAGATGGCGGCTGTCGGCGATGTCCTGAAAGCCACGCCAGCGGTCGGAGATTTCCTTGTCCTTGGCGAGCGTGTTGGTGATCAGCGTGAAGGTGCGGATATTGCTCTTGAAGGTTTCGGCAAGCGCCATCGCCGCCTTCTTGCGGACCTCGGTCGCCGGATCCTGCAACAGGTTTAGCGCGACTTCGAGCGGCAGTGCCTCGCCATCGACGTTGAAGGTGAGGCTTGCCATCGTCTCGTCGAACAGACGGTTGAAGGCGGCAGCGCCCGTCATCGATTTTTCGAGGAAGAGCTGCTCCAGCTTGTCGTCGAGCTGGTAGGGCTTGTCCTTGCGCAGGTCGGTCAGCCACGGCTTGTAGTGCGCGGCCAGCGCATCGTTCTCGAGCGCCTTGTCCAGGATCGCGTCATCAATGCGATTGAGTTCCAGCGAGAAGAACAGCAGATGCGCCGACATGTCGGTAAGCTTCGACTGCACGTCGCCGTAAAGCTTGCCGTTCTCAGGCTTGGACGTGTCCGAGAAATAGGTGAGGCCGGCAAAGGAGGCGATGCGGCCCATGACGTCTTCAAGCGCTTCGAACTCCCGGACGGCGGCGCCGACGCCCTCGTCACCGTTCCTCGTCGCGGCTTCGGCCAGCTTGCCCTTCCACTTGGTCTCGAAAGCGATCGCGTCGGCCTCTGCCTTCTTCAGGTCGTTGCGAAAGGCATCCGATGCGGCGGACGGATAGAGATCTTCGAGCCGCCAGGAGGGCAGGTCGCCGAGATCCGCGGCAGCGCCATGGGACTGGCCGGCGGCGGCACGGACAACGGATTGCTCGGGGGCGAGGAGGCGGAAGGTCATCGTCGGATTTCTCTCGTTCGTGACAGGAAGAAGGCAAGCGATATGGGCCCCATTGCTATCGCCGGCAATGGATAAAATGCAAGCATTTCTCAAAACATGATGTTCAGCCCTTTATGGCACAGATGCCTGACGTGATTTGGCACATGAGGTTGGCCAAAAGTACCGCGTGTCCAGAGCAGGAGGCTTCCGTGACATCACATATTCTGGTCATTGATGACGATCCGGTGCAGCGCCGGTTGCTGACGAACATGATCGAGCGTCTCGGCCATGTGGCGCATCTCGCCGACAACGGCCGCAGCGGCCTGGAACTCCTGGAGCGCAAGGGCGGCATGATCAATGTCATCCTGCTCGATCTGCTGATGCCGGAAATGAACGGGCACGGCTTCCTCGAAGCGCTCGCCGAGCGCGGCGTCGATACGCCCGTCATCGTGCAGACCGGCCAGGGCGGCATCGAAACGGTCGTTCATGCGATGCAGGCGGGTGCCTTCGACTTCCTCGTGAAGCCCGTCTCCCCGGAGCGGCTGTCGGTTGCGATCGGCAACGCACTGAAGATGGCAAGCCGCGACGGCAAGGTCAAAACCTCGCGCCGCCCGCGCGGCGGTGCCGTCGGCTTCGAGGACATCGTTTCGGCAAGCCCGGCAATGATCCGGGTGATCGACCTCGCGCGCCGCGCCGCCCAGTCCAACATACCGATCGTGCTCGAAGGCGAGTCCGGCGTCGGCAAGGAAATGGTGGCCCGGGCCATCCAGTCTGCGAGCGACCGGGTCGGCAAGCCCTTCGTCACCGTCAACTGCGGCGCGATCCCGCACAATCTGGTCGAAAGCATTCTCTTCGGCCATGAGAAGGGCGCCTTTACCGGCGCGACCGAAAAACACAGCGGCAAGTTCGTCGATGCCGACGGCGGCACGCTGTTCCTCGACGAGATCGGCGACCTGCCGCTCGAAGTCCAGGTCAAGCTCCTGCGTGCCGTGCAACAGGGCGAGATCGAGACGATCGGCGCACGCCATCCGCAGAAGGTCAATGTCCGGCTGATCTCCGCCACCAACAAGGACCTGATCAACGAAGTGCGCGAGGGGCGGTTCCGCGAGGATCTCTATTATCGCCTCAACGTCTTCCCGATCACCATTCCGGCGCTTCGCCGACGCAAGGAAGACATTCCGGTCCTGGTGCGCTCCTTCGTCGAGCGTTTCGCGGCGGAGCAGCGGCTGCACGCACCGCTCACCATATCGAGCGGCGCCCTGGCGCTGCTGACCGCCTATGATTGGCCGGGCAACATCCGGCAGCTCGAGAACGCGATCTTCCGGGCCGTGGTGCTTGCCGAAGGCAACGAGCTGACGGTGAAGGACTTCCCGCAGATCGCCACCCAGATCCCGGGTTACGTCGTCTCCGACCGCTCTGGTTTTTCCTGGGGCGAAGCCGGTCCGGAACGGACAGCCGCGCCGTCGGAGCAGGTGCCAAACGTCTATCCCGATTTCGCGAGTGCGGCGAAATCGATGGAGGGCGATGCGGGGCACGACCCGCGCATGGAGAACGCGATCGCCAGCGTCGACGAGGGCGGGGACGTCCGCAAGCTTGCCGAGGTGGAAGAGGAACTGATTCGTTTTGCGCTGAAATTCTACCGCGGACAGATGAGCCAGGTGGCTCGCAAGCTCGGCATCGGCCGGTCGACGCTCTACCGCAAGCTGAAGGATTATGGCATCGATCCCGAGAATCCATTGAGGGAGGCGGCTTAAAACCGGCGCATTCACGATTCATTAGCCGTGTTATTCAGTCACCGCCGTTTAGACCTTGTTAGTGAACTGTTCACTATATTATAAGGGGCGGTGACGACTGTGGCATATTTGCCATGCTGTCACCTTATTTGACAGTCATCTGAGACAGCGAAGCACGGTTGTCCGTCGGACGGGGATTGAATGCCAAATTTGTTCGGTTTTAAGAAGCCGCTCGGCTCCTTAGCGAGAGTCTGCGCGGCCTTTACCCGTAAGGTGCCGCAGGTTCTTACATCCGTTGCTATCGCGGCTTCCCTCGTGACGCCAGGCTTCGCGCCTCCAGTGGAGGCCGCGGGCCAGACCCGGACACTGAAACTCTATTTCATTCATACCCAGGAAAAGGCGCAGATCACCTTCAAGCGCAATGGCCGCTACGACTCCAAGGGCCTGCAGGAGATCAACCGATTCCTCCGCGACTGGCGTCGCAACGAACCGACCAAGATGGATCCGCGCCTGCTCGACCTCGTCTGGGAAGTCTACCAGAAGAGCGGTTCGCGCGATTATATCCATGTCGTCTCGGCCTATCGTTCGCCGGCAACCAACGGCATGCTGCGTTCGCGCTCGAAGGGCGTCGCCAAGAAGAGCCAGCACATGCTCGGCAAGGCGATGGACTTCTATCTTCCTGACGTGAAGCTGAAGACCCTTCGTGAGATCGGCATGAAATTCCAGGTGGGCGGCGTCGGCTATTATCCGACGTCCGGCTCGCCTTTCGTTCACATGGACGTCGGCGGCGTCCGCGCCTGGCCGCGCATGTCGCGCGCCGAACTGGCGCGTCTCTTCCCCGACGGCAAGACGATGCATCTGCCTTCCGACGGCAAGCCCTTGCCCGGCTATGAGCAGGCGGTTGCCGACTACAAGCGCCGCGTTGGTGCTTCGGCGATCGAGGTCGCCGGCGGCGGCGCGACAGGCCCTGGCGACAGCGCAAGCGGCAAGCGTCGCGGCAACCTGTTCGCCATGCTCTTCGGCGGTGGTGGTGACGAGGATGAAGAACCCGCGGCGATCGCGGCTGGTCCGGGTGCCGACGACGAAGGCGGCGCTGCGCCTGCCAAGATCCAGACGGCTTCCGCTCCTGCTGCCCAGGAAGCCCTGCCGGGTGTCGCGGGCTCCGTTGCCGCCGAGCCGACGGTCGCTGCCGAACCGACGGTTGCCGCTGAACAGAACATCAATGCCCCGGTCCCGGCTGTCCGTCCTGCCTTCAAGGATGCACCTGCCGATGGCGGCGTAGCCGTTGCGCTCGTGGCGCCGCAGAAGAACGCAGCCCAGGACGCACTTGCGGCTGCCCTGCCGCAGACTTCGGAAATGCCAAGCGAATTTGCCGATCTCGGCTCGATGAACGTGCCGGTACCGCAGATGCTCGACCGTCGCGACATGAACACGCTCGTCGCCTCTGCCGACCCTTCCGCGGACGTGCAGGCGCTTGGCTTCGTGCCGGTTCCGGCGATGCGGCCCGCGGGTAACGCAGCCCTTGCCGCCGTTGCCGATGCCCAGGTCGTGGTGCCTTCCTTCGCGGAGCGGCCGGTCGTTGCGTCGGCAGAGCCCCCGCGTGAGGTTGCCGCCGAAGCTGCGACCCGCGTGGCGCTTGCCGCTCCGACGCCGGCCCAGCGCGAACCTGTATCGCAACAGCCGATCGAAATGGCGGCCTATGCGCCGCCGTCGACCACGAATGCCCGCGCGGCCGTCTTCGACAATGCCTTCGACACCCAGGCAGAAGCGCCGGCAAAGGGTGGTCGACCGAAGAAGAACGATGCCGATGCCGCGACCCGCTCGTCGGTCCGCACCGAGCCGAAGCTGACCCAGAAGATCATCTCCGAATGGGCACTGACGACCGGCCGTGTGGCGACGCTTTCCAAGCCGGTCAAGGCACCGCGCTTCGTCAGCAAGTCGCTTCGCACCGCGCCGACCACGGTCTATGCCGCCGGCTTCTCGAGCAACGCCGGCACGACGGTCGATACGGCCCGCTTCAGCGGCACTGCCGTCAACTTCATGGAAGTGAAGAAGTTCAGCACCAACTGAGCTTCGAGCCAAACAGCAGACACGAAAAGCCCGCCGGTCTGGTCAGTCCGGCGGGCTTCTTGATTCTGTACCGTGCTTTCGATACTGCCGCTTTCGGACGTAGTCGAAGTGCAGTTTGTTCCGGAGTTCGCGTCCCAGGCGAAGGCCGCCGGTCGGCGGCCTTTTAGGCGTGCTTATTCTTCGTCGGCTGCCGGCACCATGCCGAGCGCCTGGAGGTAGGTGTCAAGGATCGCTTCCTGTTCCATGCGCTCGTCGTGATCCTGCTTGCGGATCGAAATGACCTTGCGCAGGATCTTGGTGTCGAAGCCCATGGACTTGGCTTCGCCGTAGACGTCCTTAATGTCGTCGGCGATGGTCTTCTTTTCTTCTTCCAGGCGTTCGATCCGCTCGATGAAAGCACGAAGCTGATCGCGTGCGACGCCGTGAGCATCCGACATGGTCTTCTCCTTGATACGGGGAATTGAATTTCTTGGGTGCCGTGACGTGCCGCGAACAGCCGCCAAGGTCAAGGGTCAATGCGCAACAACGCGGTTCATTTCCGCGGCAGGCGCCGGCGAAACGACTTTATTCCTTCGGGCGGTTGATCTCGAAGGCCCGCCTTCTGCTCGGCGGTTGCTTCCTTTTGGTGGCGCTCGCGCCATTCCTCGTAGGGCATGCCGTAAATGATCTCGCGCGACTCCTCCTTGTCGAGAGGAACGCCCGCCTGCTCGGCGGCTTCGCGGTACCAGTTGGAAAGACAATTGCGGCAGAAGCCGGCGAGGTTCATCAGATCGATGTTCTGGACATCGGAGCGCTCGCGCAGATGGGCGACGAGGCGGCGAAAGGCGGCGGCCTCGAAGGCGATCTGCTGATCCGGGGTCAGTTCGGTCATGGACGTCGATCCTCTTCAGTTACCACGCATCTTCTCACGCAACACCGCGACGCACCTTTAGCGGAAATGCTCTACTACAGCGCCGCGCATCTTTTAAGGCGCGCTTTGGTTGCGGCAGCACTTTGAAGCGCTGCATGATTTGTCCTTAAATCGATCTCGATTCAAGCAATCATGCAGTAGTCGCCGGTGCGCGAGGCGTGGCGCTCGTAGCGATGCAACTCGGGCATGGCGTTGAGACCCGCAAGGATCGGCGCCAGCCGCTCGGCCCAGGCAGCAACGCCCGCTTCGTCGGCGATCAGGTCCTGGCGCACCTCGATCAGGGCGTGGGGAATGCCGGGCGTCATGCAATGGCGATACATGGTATCGCCGCGCAGCGCGCCGTCATAGGGCTCGTTGTTGCCGACGACGATATCGCCGGATGCCTCGAGTTTCTCGATGAGCGGCAGAACGGCGCGCGGATCGTTATCCCAAAGGACGGCAGCGTGCCAAGGACGGGCCACGCCCTTCCAGGCCGGCGTGAAGGAATGGATGGAAATGACGAGCGGTGCCGCGCCATGCGCCTCGGCGCTTCGGCCGATCGTCTCTGAAACGGCGCGGTGATAGGGGCGGTGGAACCGGTTCAGCCGGTTCTCCCATTCCTCTTCGCTGATCGGATGGTTTCCGGGGACGATCGCGCCGTCGGAGATCTTCATGACCAGCGTCGGGTCGTCCTCGCCGCGGTTGGGATCGATCAGCAGGCGGGAGAAGCAGCCGAGCACCGCCGGCGCATCGAGCATTCGCGAGAGCTGCCGCACCAGCACTTCGACACCGATGTCATAGGCAATGTGCCGCTCGAACGCCGAGGCCGGCAGGCCGAGGCTACCGTACTCCGCCGGCAGCCGGTTCATCGCGTGATCGGCCAGCAGAACGAGCCCCGTTGTGGGCTCGGCTTCGATAATCTCATAGGGAGAATAGTGTTGCATGCCCGTCCAGTCTGTTTGTCTCGCCTCGTCCTCGCTGATTGCACGCGCGCGCGTCAATCGCAAGAAACCCGCAACTGTTTAGCGCAATTTGAAAGCAATTTGCCGATTGTAATCGATTAGAGTTACGTTGACTTTCGGGGCTGGCCGTCGCAAGAAAGTGCCACGCAAATCAAAACGGAGTTCCATCGGAAACCGTGTCCAGATATCCTTTTTCCAAAGCGAAGCCGGGGCTGACGACACTGGGAGGCATCCTCCTGTTTTTCCTGGCAACCTCAAGCTCATTTCTCTTTGCCGACGAAGCACGCGCCGATTTTCGCGTCTGCAACGGCACGCAAAACCTCGTCGGCGTGGCGATCGGTTACCGGGCCAAGGAAGGCTGGGTAACGGAGGGCTGGTGGCAGGTTCCGGCCACCACCTGCGCGACCCTGATCGAGGGCGAGCTTCAGTCACGATACTATTATCTCTACGCGGAAGATGCGGCCCGCGGCGGCCGCTGGACCGGTGACGTCAACATGTGCGTCGCCGAGAACGAGTTCAAGATCACGGGCGTCCAGGACTGCTTTGCCCGCGGCTTCCAGCGCATGGGGTTCAAGGAATACGACACGGGGCGGCAAGGGAGCTGGATGGTTCAGCTCTCCGAAACGCCCGGCACGCAGGAAAGCCAGAATTGATGAAGCGGAACAGAAAAGTCAAAATCCTCGCCACGCTCGGACCGGCGTCTTCCGACGAGCAGATGATCCAGAAGCTGCACGAGGCCGGGGCTGATCTGTTCCGTATCAACATGAGCCATGCGAGCCATGACGTGATGCGCACGCTGGTGCAGCGCATCCGCACGGTGGAAAGCCGCTGCGGCCGGCCGATCGGCATCCTTGCCGACCTTCAGGGCCCGAAGCTGCGTGTCGGCAAGTTCGCGGAAGGCAAGGTGGACCTGAAGGTCGGCCAGACCTTCACGCTCGACGACAAGGATGTGCCCGGCGACAACACCCGTGTCTACCTGCCGCACCCGGAAATCCTCGAGGCGGTCAAGCCCGGCCATCGCCTGCTGATCGATGACGGCAAGCTGCATCTCAGGGCCGAGAAGACCGACGGCAAGAGCATCGTTGCGACCGTCGTCGCCGGTACGAAGATCTCCGATCGCAAGGGCGTCAGCCTGCCGGATACGCTGCTCGCCGTCGGCGTCCTGACCGACAAGGACCGCGCCGACCTCGACGCGGTTCTCGCAACCGGCGAGATCGACTGGGTAGCGCTCTCCTTCGTGCAGCGGCCGGAAGACCTGGCCGAGGTCCGCAAGATCGCCCGCGGCCGCGTCGGCCTGATGTCGAAGATCGAGAAGCCGCAGGCGCTCGACCGGATCGATGAGATCATCGAGCTTTCGGACGCGCTGATGGTGGCGCGCGGCGACCTCGGCGTCGAAATGCCGCTGGAATCGGTGCCGGGCCTGCAGAAGCAGCTGACGCGCGCCTGTCGCCGTGCCGGCAAGCCGGTGGTCGTTGCCACGCAGATGCTGGAATCGATGATCTCCGCACCGGTTCCGACGCGCGCGGAAGTCTCCGACGTCGCGACTGCCGTCTTCGAAGGTGCGGATGCCGTCATGCTGTCGGCCGAATCGGCCTCGGGCGAGTATCCGGTGGAAGCCGTTTCGACCATGGCGTCGATCGCCAGCAACGTCGAGCGCGACCCGCATTATTCCAGCATCATCTACGCGCAGCGCACGCCGCCGGAGGCAACCGGTGCCGACGCGATTTCGCTCGCCGCCCACCAGATCGCCGAGACGCTCCGTCTCTCCGCGATCGTCTGCTACACCTCGTCCGGCACCACCGGCCTTCGCGCCGCCCGCGAACGGCCGCAGGTTCCGATCATTGCCCTCTCTCCGATCGTCCAGACCGCACGCCGCCTCTCGGTCGTCTGGGGGCTGCACTGCGTCGTGACCGAGGATGCGATCGACCTCGACGATATGGTCAACCGCGCCTGCCGCATCGTTGCGACCGAAGGCTTCGGCAAGCCCGGCGAGCGCATTATCATCTCTGCCGGCGTGCCCTTGGGCACCCCTGGCGCCACCAACATGCTGCGCATCGCCTATATCGGCTCGGACGGTTTGAGCGGCGTCTGACGCCGCTTTGCGAAGCGGTCAGCTCTGGCTGACGGCTTCCGACGACCTGGTCAGGCGGGCTTCGGCCCGCCTTTTTATTTCCTCGAGGTCGGTCGGCTTGCCCGCCATCTTTTCGAGCGCGGCGACGACGACGTCGGTGACCACGTAGTCGGGCTTGTGACCGAGATTGCCGATCCACAGCAGCTCCGCGCCGGGGATATCGCGCGCCAGTCCACGAGAGTGAATGTCCGCCAGCACGACGCCGTCGCTGTCGCCGGTGATGATGACGGTCGGTGCGTCGATTTCACGGTAGCGGGGAGCGGTCGCGGTCAGATAGGCATGCAGATTGGCCACGTCGCGCGCATTGTTGCGGAAGGTCGCGGGACGCAGCACCAGATGCGGGCCGGTCTTGTCGACGTAATCATCGGGCCGCGGATTGGGTGAAAAGATCGACCGCGTGCCGCCTTCGATGCGCCGCTGCCCCAGCGGCGTCACCAGCGTATGGGCGAACAGCCAGCCGATGAAGGGCAGTGCGGTGAGGCGGTAGTACCAGTCGATGCCGCCAGGCCAGGGATGCGTCGCTGGCGCCAGCAGGACGAGACCGGCAGTCCGTTCCGGATGATGCAGGGCGAAGCTCGCGGCGATGGCGCCGCCGAAGGAATGGCCGACGATGACGGCGCGACGGATGCCGCGCTTGTCCATCAGCTTGGCGATTGCCGCCGCCTGGCCGTCCGGACGGTCGTTTTCCGCTCCGCCCCGCTCGGAATAGCCGTGGCCCGGACGATCGACGAACAGCATCTCGGCGCGGCCATCAAGGGCCGGGGCGAAGGCGTGCAGCTGATCGAGCAGATTGCCGCTGGCGCCATGGATGAAGACGACAGGCAAGAGATCGGCTTTCCCTGCGGCCGGCAGGTGCACACTATTCATGCGATAGCCGCCGATGTCGATCAGCTCGCCGACGTTGGGAAACCGCCGTGCGAAGGCGCGTGCGTGCCAGCGGCTATAGGCGATGCCGACGAGCGTTAGTCCTATGAGCAGGAGAGTGGCTGGAAACATTGTCTCTATCTGTCTTCCGGCGTCGATTGTCATTCACCGCACCTGCGTCAGCGATTCCCGTTGACAGGCAAGTACGGGGCATTGCGATCGCCTTCTTGTAACGGGTGTCCGTGCGGGGGACAACGAGGAGCGGAGCAGCGCCGAACTGATCGGCGGTGATGTCGACGATGAAATCAACCGCGCTCGATCCGGGCGTGGCTTTGCCAGCCTTCCCTGGAAGAAACCGAAGGGCCGCTGTCAGGCTTGGAAGGCGCGTTCCGCGGCGGATATGAGACCGGCCGGCGTCGACGCCTTGGGCATTCAAGGTGCGGGTCAGGAACAGGTTCGGGTGGTCGCAGGTCCATTGCGCGGCGACAGCAGGGAGATCGCCGCCCGGGGGCCTGATGCCCTCCAGCCCGATCGGCTCAAGGAAACGTCGAGCGGCCGCCGCCACTCGAGGAGAGCGCTTTCATCGGCGGGGAGGGATATTTGCCGGCGCTGCAATCGGCTGTAACGCGGCCGCTCAGGTCTTGCTGCCGGCGAGCTTCTCGGCGAGTTCGCCCAGTTGCTCCTGCGCCTTGCGATCGGCGGGATAGATGTCCAGGAACTGCTCCCAGGCTCGCATGGCGAGCTCGTCCTTGCCGGAGGCGCCGAGAATCGCCGCCATGCCGGCAAGCGCGCCGAAATGGCGAGGTTCGATTGCCAGCACGCGGTTGATGTCCGACATGGATTTTCGGTAATTGCCCATCGCGTAATGCAAGGTCGCGCGGCGGTTCCAGCCTTCGACATAGTTGGGCGCAAGCGTGATGACCTGGTCGAGGATGTCGAGCGCGGCCGCCTGCTTGTTGTCGGTGATCGCCTTGTCGGCCCACTGCATCAGGAGATTGACGGTGGCGCTGCCGGAATCCTGCCATTCCAAGCGGATCTGGTTGGCGAGCTCACGCGCCTTGTCGGCGTCGCGTTCCTTCTTGAGGTCCGTAAACAGGGCATCCAGTCGTTGCTTGGGTGTGGTGAGGCTGGCGGATTCCGTCTGGGCCGCCGCTTCCGCCGCGAAGGACAAACTGCCAGCTCCTGTAGAGGTGGCGAGCAGGGCGGAGAAAGCCAGAATCAGGGGTACAAAAACTCGCATGGCGAGCATGTTAGCTCGCCATGGAACAACTTCATAATCAATTTTGGGACATCGGCGACGCGATGCCCACCACCCTGCTGGGATCAGCCCTGACGAGCCTTGAAGCGCGGGTTCGACTTGTTGATGATGTAGATGCGGCCCTTGCGACGAACCAGACGGTTTTCGCGGTGACGGGTCTTCAGCGACTTGAGCGAATTCTTGATCTTCATTTTCCTGATCCGCAGGTTTCGGGGAACGAAAATTCGCCCGGTATCTCTAACAATCAAAAGCGCGCCGTTCAGCGCGCTCCTTTAAGGTGGGATGGCAAATACCGTGTCACCCCTGACGTGTCAACTACAAGACGCCCCATTTTGGCGTCTTGCTCCGCATTTCTGTGGCTTTCAGCCGCGAACGAGCCGTGTGACATGGCCCATTTTGCGGCCGGCGCGCGCCTCGGTCTTGCCGTAGAGGTGCACCAGCACATCGTCTTCGGCAAGCCATGTCGGGACATCGTTGAGGTCGTCGCCGATCAGATTCTGCATGACGCAGTCGGAATGCCGGCGCGGATTGCCGAGCGGCAATCCCGCGACGGCGCGGATATGCTGCTCGAATTGCGAGACGACGCAAGCCGCCTCCGTCCAATGGCCGGAATTGTGCACGCGCGGCGCCATCTCGTTGGCGATTAGACTACCGTCGGCCAGGACGAAGAATTCGACGCCGATGACGCCGACATAGCCGAGTGCATCGAGGATCGCCTTGGCGGCCTTGCGGGCCGCATCGGCCGCCTCCGCACCGACGGCAGCCGGCACCGTCGAGGTGTGGAGGATGCCGTTGCGATGCACGTTTTCGGCCGGATCGAAGCAAGCGACACTGCCGTCAGTCGAGCGGGCGGCGATGATCGAGATCTCGCGCTCGAAGGGCACGAAGCTTTCAAGGATCAGCGGCACGCCGCCGAGTGCCGCGAAAGCGCCGGCCGGGCTGTCCTCGGCGGAGCGGAAGACGCGCTGTCCCTTGCCATCGTAACCAAGGCGGCGGGTCTTGAGCACGCCAGTCCCACCGAAATCGGCAAGGGCCGCTTCGAGGTCGGCCTGGCTGTCGACGGCGTGAAAGCGCGCCGTCGCAATGCCGCAGTCATTGATGAAGCGCTTTTCGACGAGGCGGTCCTGCGCGACTTCCAGCGCTTTCGGCGGCGGGAAGATAGGACGTTTCGCGGCGAGCCGTTCGGCGGAAGCGACCGGCACATTCTCGAATTCGTAGGTGATGATGTCGCTGACGGCAGCGAGCTGGCTGAGCGCCGTCTCGTCGTCATAGGCGCCAACGATCTGCTCGTTGGCGACCTGTGCGGCCGGACAGTCGACCTGCGGTTCGAGGATGACGGTGCGGAAGTTCAGTCGGGCTGCTGCCATCGCCAGCATGCGGCCGAGCTGGCCGCCGCCAATAATGCCGATGGTGGTCATGCCTCGTCCACCGGATATTCGGCGACCGAAATCGTCTGCTGTTCGCGCCAGTCGTCGAGCCTGTCGGCAAGATCGTCGTCGCTGAGTGCGAGCACCGCTGCGGCAAGCAGCGCGGCATTGACGGCACCGGCCCGGCCGATCGCCAGCGTCCCGACGGGGATGCCGGCGGGCATCTGGACGATCGAGAGCAGGCTGTCCTGGCCGGAAAGCGCCTTCGACTGCACCGGTACGCCGAAGACCGGCAGCGGCGTCATCGAGGCGCACATGCCCGGCAGATGCGCCGCACCGCCGGCGCCGGCGATGATCACCTTGAAGCCCTCGTCGCGGGCGCCCTTGGCGAAGTTGACGAGCCGATCGGGCGTGCGATGGGCGGAGACGATGCGCGCCTCATAGGCAATGTCGAGCGCGTCGAGCGTGTCGGCGGCGTTCTTCATCGTCTCCCAGTCCGACTGGCTTCCCATGATGATGGCGACGGGTGGGGTCGTGGTGTCGATCACGTCTATCCTGTTCCGCGTTCAGGCGATGATATCGGGGATGATCTGGTCTTCGATCTTGCTGATCTTGTCCTTGATCGCCAGCTTCTTCTTCTTCATGCGCTGGATCCGCAGCGCATCGCAGCCGGTTTCGATCATGGCATTGATGGCAGCGTCGTAATCTTCATGTTCCTGCCTCAGCCGCGCGGCGGTCAGTCTGAGTTCGGCCTGGTCCTGGTCCGGCATGCAAAGCGATCCCCATCAGCCCGGTTGCGAAGTCCTCCTCGAACCGGAATTTCATGCGCCGCTCTATCACATCTTGGGCGGTAACGGGAAGTTATCCGTCGTCATCATTTCGCCTTCGACAAATGAAAAATGGCGTGGCACAGTAGTAAGGTTACAACCATGGAACATCCGGCATTTGCATGCCGGATGCAAGCAAAAGGAAGGGACTGCCAAATGACTGTTGAGGCTCATCTTGCAACGCTTGAGAAAAAACATGGCGCCCTGGAACAGGAGCTTCATGCAGCATTGAATCAGCCGTCGGTGGAAGACGAGCTGATCAATGACATCAAGCGGAGGAAGCTGCGCATCAAGGACGAAATCGAAAGGCTTCGTTCCTCGACTCACTGATTATCAACGGTATTTCCCAGGACTATCGGGAGGCGCCATCTCCCCTCTGAGTAGGCGCAACAAGGTTTAGAACCATCCCCCACGACGGAAGATACGGAATGCTGGACCGGGCTCGACGCCCGGTCTGTTTCTTTCGGGCGTCGCCTGCTGCATGTTTCCTTCAATCGTAACCGATTAAAGGAAACATGCAGCAATTCAAGGAGCTACAGCGACCTTTGCGCGTCTGATGAGACGCGCGGCGCTGTAGGCGGGCTGCCGGGCTCAGGACCAGAACTGGTCGAGCCATAGATTGAGACGGTCGAAACCCGGCCGGTTGATCGCATAGATCCGCCGGGTGCCGCTCGCCGAAACCGAGACCAGATTGCAATCCAGCAAGGCCTTCAGGTGCTGCGATACGGCCGGGCGGCTGATCGGCAGGCCCTGCGCCAGTTCGTTTACGGTTTTCGGTGCGCGTCGCAGTTCCTCCAGCAGGTGGCGCCGGTTCGGGTCCGCAATGGCATCGAAAGGGTCCGCGATCGTCATGGGCGGACGTTAGGCGAAATCTTGCGAAGCAGCAAGAAATTTGTGCGATGCGATATGCTAATTTTGCTTTGCAATATTTCCGTAATACTTGGGTCGCGGCTCAGCCGCCCGCTGCCAAGCTGCCGATACCGTCCCAGAGCAGCTTCGAGCCGGCGACGAAGGCCATGGTATACATGAAGGGATAGAAGATCTGCGGCTTCATGCGGCGAACGATCCAGGCCCCGCACACGGTCGCGACGATGGCGAGCGGAAAGAGCGTCGCCGAGATTTTCAGGTTGCTCAGGTCCAGTTGCCCCAAGGCGAAATAGGGGATGAGCTTCACTGCATTCAGGATCGCGAAGAAGCGCACGATGGTGCCGGTGTAATCGCGGGGGGCGAGCTGCAGCGGCAGCGCGTAGATCTGGAAGGGTGGGCCGCCGGCGTGCGCCACGAAGCTGCCGTAACCGGCAAAGGAGCCCCAGAGCGCCGCCGGCCCGATCCGCTGCTTCTTCGGCGCGATGGTGATGCCGAGGCGCATGCGCCAGACATTGTATACGTACCGGAGCACGAAGAGCACGGTGAGCAGGCCGATGATCAGGCGAAGGAGATCACGCGAAACGTAGGCTGAGGTCGCCCAGCCGATGAGGATGCCGGCAATGGCGCCCGGCAACAGCATGAAGAGCGTGGTGCGATCGCCGTGCTTGCGCCACATCCACAAGGAGACGATATCCATCGCGATCAGGATCGGGAGAAGGAGGGCAGCCGCCTGGACGGGTGACACCGCCATCGACAGGATCGGTACGCCCATCAGCGAGAGCGCTTCCCCCATGCCGCCCTTGCTGAGCCCAACGAGCAGAACTGCCGGGATGGCGATAAGGTAGAAGTCGAGATCGGGAAGCATGGGTGGCGGTTGATCCTTTTGCAGTCTCCGTCTATCGGTTTTCCCAAATGAAATCGAGCGCTGGTTTCGCCACCCTGGCGGATGCAGCCGGAAATGGATGTCCGAACATGACAACAGAACGTTGCCGCCTAGTGCTGATTGCGCCCGACATGCCCGATGCGGCGGAACGCGTGAAAGTGCTCGCCGATGCCCTGAAGGGCGGTGACGTCGCTTCCGTGATCGTGCCGCAATACGGGCTGGACGACTCCGAGTTCCAGAAACACGCCGAGCGTCTGGTGCCGGTCATCCAGGAGGCGGGTGCCGCAGCGCTCATCGAAGGCGACTCCCGCGTGGCCGGCCGCGCCAAGGCCGACGGCCTGCACATTGCCGGCAATGCGGAAGTGCTTGGCGAGGCGGTCGAGAAACACACGCCGAAACTGATCGTCGGCGGGGGCAATGCGGCCGACCGCCACCACGCGCTCGAGATCGGCGAGGTGCGCCCGGACTACGTGTTCTTCGGCAAGACCGATGGCGACATCAAGCCGGAAGCGCATCCGAAAAACCTGGCGCTCGCCGAATGGTGGGCGTCGATGATCGAGATCCCCTGCATCGTCATGGGCGGCACGGACCCGCAATCGGCGCTCGCGGTGGCGGAGACCGGCGCAGAATTCGTGGCGCTTCGCCTTGCCGTCTTCGGCGAGCCCGGGCAGGCGCCTTCCGTCGTGGCTGCGGTCAACGCACTTCTTGACGAAAAAGCGCCACGGTTTGAAGATTAAGACGTGTCGATGTTGAGCCGACTACCTTCCAGATTGAGTCGAGGTCTTTGCCTTGTTGCCATGGCCGCAGCCCTGGCACTGCCGGCGCATGCCCAGCAGCAGAACGCCGGGACAGGGGACGCGGGCGTCGAGAAGCGCGGCCGCATCACGCCCTTCAACGGGGCGGCGATGCCGGAGGGCGCGGCCGCGACCGACAAAGGCGACGACAAGTCGGCTGGCGGCAACAAGAAACCGGCCGATGGCACCGTGCCATCTTCCGGCGTCAACGTTTTCGATCGCATGGGCGCCGAATTGCCGGCATTGCCGGCGGAAAAACCCTTTACCGGCAAGGTCGACGATGCCTATGGCGCATTCCAACGGGGCTACTATCTGACCGCGATGGATCTGGCGCTGCCGCGGGCGCAGCTTGGCGATCCGGCGGCGCAGACGCTGATCGCCGAAATCCTGCAGCAGGGGCTGGGCGTCGTGCGCGACCCCAAGCAGGCTGCCTTCTGGTATGGCCAGGCGGCCGAAAAAGGCGATCCGGCCGCGATGTTCAAATACGCGCTGATCCTGATGGAGGGCCGTTACGTCAAGCGCGACCGGAAGAAGTCCGAAGAGCTGATGAAGAAGGCCGCCGATCTCGGCAACGGCTCGGCCCAGTTCAACTACGGCCAGACGCTCGTCGCCGACAATCCCGGACCCAAGGGACTGAAGCTGGCGATGCCCTATTATGAGAAGTCGGCCGAGCAGGGCATCGCGGATGCGCAATATGCGCTGTCGCAGATCCTGGTCAATGTCGACGGCATCGAAGAAAGCAAGCGGGCCCGGGCGCGCGAATGGCTGATCCGCGCGGCGCGGGCGGGTTACGATACGGCCCAGCTCGACATCGCGATCTGGATGATCGAGGGCATTGCCGGCGACCGTAATCTCGAAGAGGGTTTCGGCTGGATGCGGCGGGCGGCCGAGGGCGGCAACGTGGTTGCGCAGAACCGGCTTTCGCACCTCTACGTCAACGCCATCGGCACCAGACCCAATCCGGTCGAGGCGGCGAAATGGTATGTGCTTTCGCGTCGCGCCGGCCTCAAGGATGACGCGCTCGAAGACTTCTATCTCGGTCTCAACGAAGAACAGCAGAAGCAGGCGCTCAGTGCCGCCAACAAGTATCGCCGGAGCTGAACGGCTCCGGTCGCGGTCGAATCTTTGACGGCCGTTCGGCGGAAATGCTATTTCGCTTGAACTTGCGGGCCATTTGTGGTTCTGAGGCCGCGGTTTTGCACGTGGCGGCCCGATAATCGTTGCGGTTCACGTGCGGAGTGAGCAATCACTCGGTTTTTTGACGACGGAGCTCAATCTGCGGCTTGCCCTCGGTCCTTGGATCGTTTCCGATCGAGGGAATGCGGAAGGGCCGGCAATGCGGCCTATGTTCCGTCAAAGCAGGTTCAACGTCCGATCGAAGCGTTCGATCGGCCTTCGTTTTTCAAGGGATCGCCAGATGGCCCGTTCAGCTCTTCTCAATGTCATGGTTCAGGCCGCCTTCAAGGCCGGCAAGTCGTTGGCCCGCGATTTCGGCGAAGTCCAGAACCTGCAGGTCTCGCTCAAGGGACCCGGCGACTATGTTTCGCAGGCCGACCGCAAGGCCGAGAAACTCATCCGCGAGGAACTCCTGAAGGCCCGTCCGACCTATGGCTTCCTCGGCGAGGAAGGCGAAGAGATCGTCGGCACGGACGGCGCGCATCGCTGGATCGTCGACCCGCTCGACGGCACCACCAACTTCCTGCACGGCATTCCGCATTTCGCCGTTTCGATCGCCTTGGAGCGTCAGGGCGAAATCGTCGGCGCCGTCATCTTCAACCCGGCGACTGACGAACTCTACACCGCCGAGCGCGGCGGCGGCGCCTTTCTCAACGATCGCCGCCTGCGCGTTGCCGCGCGCAAGCATTTGTCCGACGCGGTCATCGCGACCGGTACCCCGCATCTCGGACGCGGCAACCACGGCAAGTACCTGATCGAACTGCGTCACGTGATGGGCGAAGTGGCCGGTATCCGCCGCATGGGCGCCGCCTCGCTTGATCTCGCCTATGTGGCAGCCGGCCGCTACGACGGTTATTGGGAGCGCGATCTCGCCGCCTGGGACATTGCCGCCGGCGTGCTGCTGATCCGTGAGGCTGGTGGCTGGGCGCACGATATCAACGGAGGTGCCAAGCCGATCGACGACGGCTCGATCGTCTGCGGCAACGAATACATCACCAAGGCGCTCAAGGATGTCGTGCACCGCCCGGTGCCGACGAAATAAGCAGCGCCCCCATTCGGATGCTCGGCCTCCGGCGCTCGCCCGCGTCGGAGGCTTTGTTTTTCTGGCTGATCGGGAATGAGGCAACACGACAGTGCCACATGGCTGTGCCTATCTAAGGCCGTTGCGGCCGTGGCCTCACTTTGGGAACGGCTGAATTTCATCCTTGAATCGATTTCGGTTTCGGGAATTATGCAGTAGGCTCCGCGCCGGCGCGGCGCCGGTCCGACAAGTAAAAACCGGGAGATACTTATACCCATGACGCAATTGCATCTGTCCGGGTGGAGCGGTCGGGAAGGCATGGAAGAAGGCTACAATCCGCACAAGCTTTCGAGTCCCATGCACTATTTCTGGATCATGGTGGTCTTCCTGATCATCGTCGGTTTCGTGGGCGCAATCCTCTTTCGGCAGGCACACAACGCCTTTCTCGCCAATCCCGGGCTCAACGGCTTGATCCTCGGAGTGCTGCTGATCGGCATCCTGCTCGTCTTCAACCATGTGCTCGGCCTGCGGCCCGAGGTGCGCTGGTTCAATTCCTTCCGCGCCGCCGGCAGTGCCGACAAGGTGGGCCGCGACCCGGTACTGCTGGCGCCGATGCGGGCGCTGATCGGTGCCCGCCAGACGGCGATCTCGACGACGGCGCTGCGTTCGATTCTGGATTCGATCGCGACCCGCCTCGATGAATCGCGCGATATTTCACGCTACCTGACCGGTCTTCTCGTGTTTCTCGGTCTGCTCGGCACCTTCTGGGGTCTTTTGGGCACCATCGGTTCGATCAACACGGTCATCCAATCGCTGGATGCCGGTTCGGGCACGACCGAAGACATTCTGGCGGCCTTGAAGAGCGGCCTCTCGGCGCCGTTGACCGGCATGGGCACGGCATTCTCGACATCGCTCTTTGGTCTTTCCGGTTCGCTGATCCTCGGCTTCCTCGACCTGCAGGCCGGCCGCGCCCAGAACCGTTTCTATACCGAGCTTGAAAACTGGCTTTCTTCCGTCACCGACGTCGGCTCCGAGCTGACGCCGTCGCTCGATGTGCGTTCGGGTGCGCCAGTCGAGGAGTTGAAAAAGCTCACGGATCAGCTGCTCCGCCTCAATCAGGAGGGCGGTTCGAGCCAGCGCACGACCGCCGCCATGGCAAGCCTTGCCGAGGGTATCCAGGGCCTGGTGAAGAACATGCGCGGCGAGCAGCAGATGCTGCGCGACTGGATCGAAGCACAGCAGGAAGAGGCCAAGGCGATGCGCAGGACACTCGACAAATTGTCGTCGCGCATCGGTGGCGGCGAGCGGATCACCGTCGCCGGCGAAAGGTCGTCGTTGTCGGCCAAGCTCGGGCAGCTGGACGAGACCGGAGGAGAATAATCCATGGCGCTCGCCCGCAAAGGCCGCTCGCAGCGCACGATCGACTATTGGCCGGGCTTCGTCGATGCGCTGTCGACGCTCCTGCTTTCGATCATGTTCCTGCTCACCGTCTTCGTTCTTGGGCAGTTTCTGCTGAGCCGCGAAATCAGCGGCAAGGACGAGGTGTTGACGCGGCTGAACAGCCAGATCAACGAGCTCACGCAGCTCCTGGCGCTCGAGAAGAGCGGCAAGCAGGATCTCGAGGATTCGCTCGCCAACCTCCAGGCGTCGCTGTCCCAGTCGGAAAGCGAGCGTTCGCGGCTCCAGGCGTTGCTCGACCAGGGCGCCGGCAGCAGCGAAGCCGCCAACCAGAAGATCGGGCGCCTCGGCTCGGAGCTCGAGAACGAGCGCGAGATCAGCGCCCGGGCGATGAGCCAGATCGAACTCCTGAACCAGCAGATCGCGGCGCTGCGCAACCAGATCGCCGCCATCGAGGATGCGCTCCAGGCATCGGAGGCGAAAGACCAGGCGTCGCAGACGAAGATCGCTGACCTTGGCCGCCGCCTGAACGTGGCGCTTGCCCAGCGGGTGCAGGAGCTCAACCGCTATCGCTCCGATTTCTTCGGACGCTTGAGGGAGATCCTCTCCGATCGCGAAAACATCCGCATCGTCGGCGACCGCTTCGTGTTCCAGTCGGAGGTACTGTTCCCATCCGGCGGCAGTGAGCTCAATCCCGAGGGGCAGGCGGAGATGGCGAAACTCGCCTCGGCACTGCTCGATCTCGCCAAGGAGATTCCGGCGGAGATCAACTGGGTGCTGCGCGTCGACGGCCATACCGACAATGTCCAGCTTTCCGGGGCCGGCCGCTATGCCGACAACTGGGAACTTTCCTCGGCGCGCGCGACCTCGGTGGTCAAGTTCCTGATCTCGAAGGGTGTGCCTGCCGATCGCCTGGTTGCCGCCGGTTTCGGCGAGTATCAGCCGATTGCGCCGGGCGAATCCCCGGAAGCCCGGGCCCAGAACCGCCGCATCGAGCTCAAGCTGACCGAAAAGTAGGCCGCGGTCCCGAACGTACCGCGCGCGACATCCGACTCTTGAATTGACCTTGACGTACGCGTAACAGTTGCTGCAGCCATGGATATGGCGAGGGCGACTCCATAGCGTCGTGTTTTTTAAGATACGCGAAAGTCGCCGTATGGGATGCAGGGGAGGGCATTTCATGGATTGCGATGTATTGGTCATCGGCGTTGGGCTTGCCGGCTTGGTCGCCGCTTCGGAGGCGGCCGCCCTCGGGCGCAAGGTCATCGTTCTCGATCAGGAAGGCGAACAGAACCTTGGCGGCCAGGCTTTCTGGTCGCTCGGCGGCCTGTTCTTCGTCGATAGCCCCGAGCAGCGGCGCATGGGCATTTGCGACTCGCGCGAGCTTGCCTGGCAGGACTGGATGGGGTCTTCGCAGTTCGACCGTCCGGAGGACCATTGGCCGCGGCGTTGGGCGGAAGCCTATCTCGATTTTGCCGCTGGCGAAAAGCGCCGCTGGCTGCATTCCCTCGGCATGCGCTGGTTTCCGGTCGTCGGCTGGGCCGAGCGCGGTGGTGGGCTTGCCCATGGCCACGGCAACTCGGTGCCTCGTTTCCACGTCACCTGGGGCACCGGACCGGCGGTGCTCGAACCCTTCATCCGCCTGACGCGGGAGGCGGAAAGCCGCGGTCTCGTGCGCTTCCGGTTCCGCCATAGGGTTGACGAACTCATGACCTCGAACGGCCGCGTGACGGGTGCCCGCGGGGCACTGCTGAAGGAGGATCCGGTCGCACGGGGTGAGCGCAGCTCGCGCGACGTCGCCGGCGATTTCGAGATATCGGCGGGCGCGGTCGTCGTCACTTCGGGCGGCATTGGCGGCAACCACGATCTCGTCCGGCGCAGCTGGCCGCGCAAGCGGCTTGGCCAGCCACCGGCAACGATGGTTTCGGGCGTGCCGCACCACGTCGACGGCCGCATGCTGGAGATTGCCAGCCGGGCGCGCGGCTCGGTCATCAACTCGGATCGCATGTGGCACTATACCGAGGGGCTCAGGAACTTCGACCCGATCTGGCCGGATCATGGCATCCGCATCCTGCCTGGGCCCTCGTCCTTCTGGTGCGATGCAGACGGCAACCGCTTTTCCGCTCCGGCGATGCCGGGTTTCGATACGCTCGGGACCCTGCAGGCGATCCGCGACAGCGGCCACGACTATAGCTGGTTCATCCTGACGCGGGCGATCATCAAGAAGGAGTTTGCGCTTTCCGGTTCGGAGCAGAACCCGGACCTGACCGGCAAGAATATCACGCTGCTCCTGAAGCGGCTCGGCAAGAACCCACCCGGGCCGGTCCAGGCTTTCATGGACAGGGGCGAGGATTTCATCGTCCGGGACCGGCTCGAAGACCTGGTGCCGGCGATGAACGCGCTGACGGGCGAGAACCGGCTGTCGCCCGATCACCTTCGCCAACAGATCGAGGCGCGCGATCGCGAAATCACCAACCCCTTCTCCAAGGATGCCCAGGTCACCGCGATCCGCGGCGCCCGCGCCTATCGCGGTGATCGGCTGCTGCGCACCGCCAAGCCGCACCGGCTGCTCGATCCGAAAGCAGGGCCGCTGATCGCCGTCCGCCTGCACATCCTGACGCGCAAGACGCTTGGCGGTTTGCAGACCGACCTCTCGGGTCGAGTGCTGGAACAATCGGGCGAGCCGGTGCCAGGTCTCTACGCCGCCGGCGAGGTCGCCGGTTTCGGCGGTGGCGGCATGCATGGCTACAACGCGCTCGAGGGCACCTTCCTCGGCGGCTGCATCTTTTCCGGCCGAGTGGCGGGGCGCGGGGCCGCGGGCGTATGATTGCCGCGTACTCGTAGCTGCCCTCTCCTCGGGTTCAACCCGAGGACTAGCCTTCTACATCCTCACTCGCAATCGCCGCCGAGGCGGGGTTGTAACCAGGTTCACGCAAATCGAGCGAGGCCGTATGCGCATGGAATATGGGCACAGGGCGTGCCGCCGGTGTCCTTCTCCCCGCGGGCGGGGAGAAGGTGGCGGCAGCCGGTTGAGGGGCGGGCCTCACCGAGCCGGTCAGGTGAGCGTCAATCCATCTGCACGTTCGCGTCGCGCACGACCGGCGTCCACTTTGCCAATTCAGCGCTCACATGGGCGGCGAGTTCCGCAGGGGTCGAGCCGACGATCTTGGCGCTGAACTCCTTCATGCGCTCGATGACGGCGGGATCCTTCATGGCCTTGTTTGCTGCTTCGTTGAGGCGAGCGACCACCGGTTGCGGCGTGTTCGCCGGGGCGAAGAGCGCGTTCCAGGTATAGGTCTCGTAGCCCGGGATACCGGATTCAGCGACCGTCGGGACATCGGGGAAGGAGGGCGCGCGCTCCGCCGTGGTCACGGCAAGTGCCCGCAGCGTTCCGGCCTTGATGTGGCTGGAGGAGGAAGGGAGATTGTCGAACATGATCGGCACCTGGTTGCCGATGACGTCGTTCAGCGCCGGGCCGGCGCCCTTGTAGGGGATGTGTTGCATGCTGACGCCGGCCATTTTCTTGAAGAGTTCGCCGGAAAGATGCAGCGGCGTGCCGTTGCCGGAGGAGGCATAGCTGTATTCGTCGGGCTTGGCCTTAAGCAGCGCCAGCAGTTCCTCGACGTTCTTGGCGGGAAGCTCGGGATTGACGACCAGCACGTTGGGCACGATGACCAGCAGCGAGATCGGCGCGAAGTCCTTTTCCGGATCGTAGGGCTTGGTCTTCAGGATCAGCGGGTTGAGCGCGTGGGTGGCGACGGTTCCCATCAGGATCGTGTAGCCGTCCGGATCGGCGCGCGCGACATTGGCGGCGCCGAGATTGCCGCCGGCGCCGGCGACGTTCTGGACGATCACCTGTTCGCCGAGGTCTTCTGACATTTTCTGCGCGACGATGCGGGCGACCACGTCGGTCGAGCCGCCGGCGGCGAAGGGAACGACCATGGTTATCGGCCGGTCAGGGAAGCCCTGGGCGAGGGCCGAAGTGCCAAAGGGCAGCGCCGATAGCGCCATCAGGCCCAGCGTCAGCGTTGCGCGCCGGGTCAGTTGCGAAAATGCCATGCGAATTTCCTCCCGATCATGTCTGCGAACCGCAGAGAACGGCCTCTGGCAGGCCGGCCCCATAACAATAGGGCTTGCTTCTCAGCCGGCAACCGCCAGGTGTGAAATCAGGAGGAGCGAGCCGCCGCAGCAGCTCAGTTTTTCGTGGCGACGAACAGGGCCTCGGCGCCATGGTCGAACTGCAGCCGCGCGAGCTTGGCGTAGAGGCCACCCTGGCGGATGAGGGAAACGTGCGTTCCTTCCTCGACAATCCGGCCATGATCCATGACCAGGATGCGGTCTGCCTTCAGCACGGTCGCGAGTCGATGGGCGATAATGATCGTCGTGCGCTCGCGCAGCAGGCCATCGAGGGCTTTCTGCACCAGCGTCTCGCTTTCGGCGTCGAGAGCCGAGGTGGCCTCGTCGAGGAGCAGGATAGGTGCGTTCTTGAGGATGGCGCGGGCAATCGCGATACGCTGGCGCTGGCCGCCGGAAAGCGTGATGCCGCGTTCTCCGACGAGCGTGTCGTAGCCGTTGTCGAGCCGGCCGATGAATTCGTCCGCCTGCGCGGCGACGGCCGCAGCGCATACTGCCTCGCGGGTCGCGCCGGGGACACCGAAGGCGATGTTGTCATGAACCGAGGAGGCGAAGATCGTGACGTCCTGCGGCACGATCGCCAGCCGATCGCGCAGTTCTTTCGGGTCGACCGTACGGACGTCGAGGCCGTCGACCATCACCGCACCCTTGGCGGGATCGTAGAAGCGCAGGATCATGGAGAAGACCGTGCTCTTGCCGGCACCGGAAGGACCGACAATGGCGACGGTCTCGCCCGGCTTGATCGTGAAGCTGAGGCCGTTCAGGCTCTTGTAGTCGGGACGTGCCGGATAGGCGAAATAGACGTCGTCGAAGGCGATGGCGCCGGAGGCCGGCACGGACATGGCGACGGGGTTTGCCGGTGCCTGGATCTCGGGGATCGCGGATAGCAGTTCGTTGAGCCGCTCGGCGGCCCCGGCGGCCTGCGAGAGTTCGCCCCAGACTTCCGACAGCGAACCGAGGCTGCCTGCGGCAAAGACCGAGTAGAGCAGGAACTGGCTGAGCGTGCCGGCGGAAAGGTTGCCCGAAAGCACGTCATGCGCGCCGAACCAGAGCACCGCGACGACGCTGCCGAAGACCATGGTGATGGCGAAGGCGGTGAGCACCGAGCGTGCCTTGATGGCGGCGCGCGCAGCGCCATAGGCATCCTCGACAGCGCTGGCGAAGCGGTTGTTGGCGAGCGCCTCGCCATTGAAGGCCTGCACCGTGCGTGATGCGGCAATCGCCTCGCCGGCATAGGCCGACGCGGTGGCAAGCGTATCCTGCGCCTCACGCGAGCGGCGGCGGACGGAGCGGCCGAAGCCGACGAGAGGGAAGACGATGATCGGGATCGCGATCAGCACCAGGCTCGAAAGCTTCGGGCTGGTATAGACCATCATGCCGATGGCACCGAGACACAGGATCAGGTTGCGCAGCGCGACCGAAGCGGTGGCGCCGACGGCGGACTTGACCTGGGTCGTGTCGGCCGTCAGCCGCGAGACGATCTCGCCGGACTGGTTGACGTCGAAGAAGGAAGCGGAAAGCCGGGTGACGCGATCGAAGACATTGCGCCTGAGGTCGGCAACGATGCGCTCACCCAGCGTGATGACGAAATAGTAGCGCGCAGCGCTGGCCAGCGCGAGCACGACCGCGAGCATCATCAGCATCGAGAAGTAGGTATTGATGAAACCGGAATCGGAACTGGAAAAGCCGTGGTCGACCATCCGCCGGACGGCCAGAGGCAGCGCCAGCGTCGTGACCGCGGCCAGGATCAGAGAGATGCCTGCGCCGACGACCAGATGGCGGTAGCGGGCGAGGTAAGGCAGAAGCGTGGCGAGAGGGCGGATGGATTTGCGCGCTGGCGCCTGGATTTCTCGTTCGGACACTTGACCCCCGTTCGCCAACCACGGAGGAAAGGGTTTGCCCATGAGTCTTCCGCGCGGCACTTGTTATCCCGCAGACCTTGATGTATAGGCACGGCATCGAATTGGGAAGCCGTGGCCCTTCAGCCGGTCCGCGGCTTCATTTACGTGTTCGGTCTCGAAGTCGCAATGCCTTGCGACAATTGGACCCTGGAACTCTAGGAAGATCGTTATGAAGGCAGACATCCATCCCGACTACCACATGATCAAGGTGGTCATGACTGACGGCACCGAATACGAAACCCGCTCGACCTGGGGTTCTGAAGGCGCCACCATGAACCTGGAAATCGACCCGAAGTCGCACCCGGCTTGGACGGGCGGCAACCAGCAGCTCATGGACCGCGGCGGCCGCGTCTCCAAGTTCAAGAAGCGCTTCGAAGGCCTCGGCCTCTAATCGAACGCCTCTTCGGCATTCTCGAAGCCCGGCCATCGCGCCGGGCTTTTTGCTGGCCGATCGAGAGGCGGCCGGGCTTGTGTGTCATTCGGGAAGCCCGGCCTTGCGAAAGCCATCGACGAAATGCGCGAGCATCGCGTCGTCACGGAACGGCTCGGTCGCGGCCCAGTGGCGGATCGTAAAACCCGGGTTGGCCACGAGAAACAGCTCCACTTCCGTGCGCGCCTCGTCGAGGCGGCCGAGCTGGGCGAGGCTTGCCGCCAGGAACCGGCGTGAACTCGTGCGATAGGTCTCGTCGCTCCGCAGCGTATCGATGGCGGCTGCATAGTCGCCGGCCGCATATTGCGCCTGGCCGAGCGCCAGATAGTACCAGCTTGCGGGAAACGGGTTCAGTCGGAACGCCTTGCGGATATGCTCGAGGCCTTCCTCGACCCGCCCGGCGAGAACCTCGATGTCGGACAACGCCGCCCAGGTGTCCGCCTCGTTCGGATCGAGTTCGATCGCCTTGGCGAATTCCGCATCCGCCTCGGTGAAGCTGTGCTCATAGGCGAGCAGATAGGCCAGGATCCAGCGGCTGCCGGCATCGGCTGGATCGATCGTAACGGCTTTGCGCGCCAGCTCCAGGGCAAGGCCGCGGGCGGCCTCCGTCGGTCCGCCGGAGTGCACCCATCCCATCCAGTGGTTCATGGCCAGCCAGCGATAGGCCTCTGCGTAATCGGGGTCGAGCGAAACCGCGCGCGTCAGCATCAGGTGCGCTTCCTGCGCCGCCTGTGGCGTATCATCCATCAGCCTGCGGGCTCGCACACAGAGATCGTAGGCATCGATGTTGCCGGGGCGCTTGCGTGGCCGCGGCGGTGGCCGCAATTGCCCGAGCAGGGCTTCCACGATCTTGCCGGTGACCTCATCCTGAACGGCGAAGATGTCTTCCAGTTCGCGATCGAAGCGTTCCGCCCAGAGATGGTCGCCGCTCAGTGTGTCGACCAGTTGGGCATTGATGCGCACGCGTCCCGCCGTGCGCCTGGCGCTGCCTTCCAGCAGGTAACACACGCCAAGGTCATCCGCGATCGCGCGCACGTCTACGGCCTTGCCCTTGTAGACAAAGGACGAGTTGCGGGCGATGACGAACAGGCCGGGAATTCTGGACAGGTCGGTGATCAGGTCCTCGGTCAACCCATCCGTGAAGGGCTCCTGCTCCGGATCGTTGCTGACGTTGACGAAGGGTAGAACGGCGATCGATGGTTTGTCCGGCAGGGGCAGCGGGCGCCGCTTTGCCGCACCGAGCTTCCTCGCGCTCCCGCTGAAGCGATAGCCGACGCGCGGGACCGTCGAGATCCATTCGCCGCCGTCGGCGGCAGGGCCAAGCAACTTCCTGAGCTGCGCGATCTGGACGGTGAGATTGCCTTCCTCGACGGCCGTTCCCGGCCACGCCGCGTCCATCAGTTCGGCCTTCCCCAGGACTTCGCCGGGCCGACCGACGAGCGCCGCAAGCAGCTTTAGTCCGCGATAGCCGATGGCAACAGGGTCATCGTCCCGGAGGAGCGTTCCCGCACCCGGATCAAGCACGAAGGGGCCAAAGGCAAAGCGCGTTTCCTGCATGGGGCGCATCTATAATTCGTTTGGAAGTTTTTGAGAACTTTTTGGACGCGCTTAATTACGCCCCGGTTCGGCTCCTGCAGAATTCCTCCGTCTTTCGGGCTGACGATGGAGGCTGCCATGAACCATGTTCCCATTCCCGTATCCCGGCAGCGGGTGGTGCGACCGGCCGTACCCGCGCGGGAGGAAAACCGGTTGCGCTGGCATACCAACTTCGTGGCGCTCAGACGCATTGTCGCGACCTGGGAGAAGCGGGCTCGCTTCCGCCGCGACCTCGAACAGGTTTCGAGGAACGACCCGCATCTGATCGACGATATCGGCCTGACAAGACGGCAGGTCGAGATCGAAATCGCCAAACATTTCTGGCAAGCCTGAGGCGTGCCGGAATGATATCGGACCAGCAGCCTCCGTGTGTCGCAGTGGTGCGCCGGCGCGACACGGCGTTTTCGCAAGAGCAATCAATCCCTTGGGCGGCGATAGCCGGCACGATCGCGACCGTGACGGTGTTCGCTGTCGCCCAGGGGCTGACCTATCCTTTGCTCAGCTTCATTCTGGAGCGGCAGGCAACGACGCCTGGGCTGATCGGCCTGTCGGCGGCGATGACGCCGCTGGGTTTCATCGTTTCGGCGCCCCTCATTCCGGCGCTGGTTCGGCGCCTGGGCGCGGGATGGCTTGCTATCCTATGCTCGCTGTGCGCCGCGCTCACCTTGACCGCAATCGCCTGGACGCAGGACCTCTGGGCCTGGATGCCCCTGCGCTTCCTGCTCGGCTTCTTTGCCAATCCGCTGTCCGTGATCAGCGAGACCTGGTTGATCACGATTACGCCGCCCTCACGCCGGGGCCGCATCATGGGCTTCTATTCTTCGGTCGTTTCCGGTGGTTTCGCCATCGGCCCGCTGTCGCTCGGCCTCGTCGGCACGGAGGGTTGGACGCCGTTCCTGATCGGCGTCGTGGCCTTCCTTCTCTGCGGCATGATCCTGCTGACAGTCGTGCCGCGCCTGCCGAATATGCCCCATGACGGCGAGGCAACCTCCGTCGGCGGCTTCGTGGCGCTGGCGCCCCTCCTCCTGTTTGCGGTTTTCACCGCTGCCGCTTTCGAGCAAACCCTGCTTTCCCTGTTCACCAGCTATGGTGCCGCGTTCGCAAGCGCCGAGGAGCGGATCGCCTCCCTCATAACCTGTTTCATCGCCGGCAATGCGCTGCTGCAGGTGTTTCTCGGGCGCATGGCCGAGCAGATCGGCTCGATGTGGGCGGTGTTGTTCTGTGTCCTGGTCTCGCTGGCCGGATGCCTGTTGCTGCCATGGGCTTTCAATTCCTGGCTCATCTGGCCGCTCGTCTTCGTCTGGGGCGGGGTCTCATTCGGCATCTATACGATGTCGCTGATCGAGCTTGGCGAGCGGTTCACCGGCCAGGCCCTGATCGCCGGCAACGCGGCCTTCGCCGTCGCTTGGGGTTTCGGCGGCATCGTGGGTTCGCCTACGACGGGACTGGCCATGCAGTGGCTCGGGCATCGGGGACTGCCGTTGGCTCTTGGCTTCCTGTGCTGCGTGCTGGTGATGTTTATACTGGCGAAGATACGGCGCGCACGATCGTGACGCCAGCGATGCAAACAAAAACCCGGCCATGGCCGGGTTCGTCTTCTGCATGCTGAGGCGAAGGGCCGTCAGTTGGTGCCGAAGGCCGTCTGCAGCAGCTTGATCTGCGCCTTGACGCCGTTCTGGTTGTCCGGAACGATGGCGGCGGCTTCGTGCGGGCGATAGATTTCGCGGTCGAGCAGGGCGACGCGGTTTTGCAGGCGCAGCGAGCGTTCGATCAGGTCGCGGAAGGATTCCGGCAATTCGGCCCAGCCCGGAGCAGAGCGGTCTACGTTGAAGCTGTCGAGGCGCACCTTGCTCTTTTCCGACATCACCTGGTCGCGGCTCATCTCACCGTTGTTGACGGCGCGCTGCAAAAGCAGCCACGACGCCATCTGCATCAGGCGGGTGGTAAGCCGCATGGACTCGGCCGCATAGAGAACCGATGCCATGCGTGGCAGAACCTTCGAGGCAGCGCGGCCGGGGCCGTCGAGATAGGTGGCCGTTTCCTCGACCAGACCCATGCCTTCCGAATAGAGTGTCTTGAATTGTGCCGAGGACGCCGCGTGTCCCGCGAAACTGACCGTATTCAATCCTCTCTCGGACATGACCTGTTTTCCCTGGTTCAAACGCATCACGACAGTCAGGTAGCGGACGAATATAGGAAATAAATCCTTGCCCGTCTCTATGCTCGAAGAATGATCCGATAGCGCATTTCGCGCAAGGGTATTCTTAAGAAAGGGTTAATCTCCACAGTTCTTTAGCGAAAGCTATGCCAAAATAAAAAAAGAGCCGCGGAAAGCGGCTCTCAAGGTAAAACAGGGAGAAAAATCAGACCCATTCGCCAGTCGGAGAAATTGTCTGAAACCGGAAAGCTCCGGATGCCCTGACAATCGCAGATAATGCTTAATGTGCCGTTAAAGGCGCTTCGTTTTGCTGCGCTGCGGCCGCTGCGGTAACGGTTCAGCGGAACAGGCTCTCGGCAGCGGAGCGGCTTGCGGATTTGCGCGTCCGCTCGGCTTCGAGCCGGGCGATTTCCTCCGTCAACAGGGTGATGCGCTGGGTGAGTTCATCGACTGAAAGCAGTGAAAGGTCGCTACCGATTTCGTGCACCACCTTCTTCTGTGGTCGGTCATCGTCAAACAGGCTCATCGGTCTGATCCTCCCATCTCTGGTTGTTGTCCGGTTCGCTGCGCGCTTCCTCGAACGGGGCAGCGCGGGGTGAAAGCTGCAAGCTCTCCGGCGTCGTCGGCGCGCCGGCATTGACCGGCGAGAAGGCATCGCGGTCGGACACCGGCACGGGCGCGCGCATCCGGCTGCGAATGATGGCATAGGCTGTGATCAAAATGTGGGCACAGGCGGTAATCATGAACAGGCCGTAGGGGCCGGCTGCCGTCATGACCGGACCGCCGATCGTCGGGCCGATGATGGTGCCGACGCCGTAGAGCAGCAGCAGGCCACCGGAGACCTTCACGAAGTCTTCGGCGGTCGCAAAGTCGTTGGCGTGGGACACGGCGATCGGATAGAGCGCGTTGGCGGCAGCACCATAGATCGCGATCAGCGTCAACACGATCCAGACCTGGCTCGGCTCGATCAGGAAGATGAGCAGTCCGGCGAAGGCGCCGACGCCTGCAAGCGCTGCCAGAACATAGCGGCGGTCGATGCGGTCCGAGAGGCGGCCGGCCGGGAGCTGCATCACCGCGCCTGCGAAGATCGCCACGCTCATCATTGCCGCAACCGTGCTGTCGGAGAGGCCGGCCTGTCGCCCGAAGACAGCGCCGAGCGTGCCGAAGGCACCGTTGGCGATGCCGACGAGAAGGATGCCGAGGAAGGACACCGGCGAGTTGCGATAAAGCGCGCGCAGGTCGAGGCGAACCTGCTTCAACGGTTGCGGCGAAGCGGCCTTGGAAAGAAGCGTCGGCAGCATGGCGAGGCAATAGAGGATGCCGCAGATCATGAAGAAGAAGCTGGTCAAGGTGTCGCCGAAGGGGATCATCATCTGGCCGCCGACGACGCCGAAGAGTGTGATGGCGATATAGAGCGAGAAGATCACGCCGCGGCTCTCATTGGTGGCGCGCTCGTTCAGCCAGCTTTCGATGATCATCGACGTACCGGCGGTGGAGAAGCCGGTAAGCGCGCGCAGGACCAACCACCAGGTCGGGTCGATCATGATGCCCGTCAGCAGCGCGACGATGGCGATCAGCGAAGCAAAGACGCTGAAGGCGCGCACATGGCCAATGCGCTTGACGACATTCGGGGCGAAGAAGCAGCCGAGAACGAAGCCGGCGGCCCAAGACGTGCCGATCAGGCCAAGGATGGTGGTTGGATACCCTTCGGCGGTACCACGTACGGGAAGAAGCAAGCCCTGGAGGCCATTGCCCAGAAAGAGAAACAACGTACCGAGCAGGAGGGCGGCGACCGGGAGCAGGTTCTTTCTCATCATCCATCCGAAATTCGTTCTGCCGTCGGCAAGTTAGGGCGATGCCTGGTGAATTGCCAGCCGGTTTCTCTTTGCAGCGCTTCGAGTTGCCGCAGGTTTTTTCCCATCAATCGGTGACGATTGAAGGAGACCGGTCATTGCAAATCATCCGCGGAAACACTAGCCCTTTTTGCCATGCACGACGTATCGCTAGTCCTGGGGGAAGGCGCTGCTCCGTGCGACGAATGGTGCCGGCGTTGCGATGGCTTCGCCGGTTGAGGCGGCCTCCCGGAACACGAGGGCAACATGCAGAAGGCGCTCGCCCTTATCCTGCTGCTGGCAATGGCCATCCAGCTTCTGTGGCCGCTCGGCATCCCGGGTCTGCGCCGCCGCCGCGACTTCTGGAAGATCGCCGTCTTCGCCATCGTCATGATGATGGTGACAGTCTTGATCCGGCCGTAACCGGGCCATTTCGCCCCTAAAGACCCGTTTCCTTGGAAACTCCGGGGCCGATCGTCCGATGCTATTGGGTTGTACGTATATTCGTTACAACTACAAAAGGGCGCAGGACAGATGGGGAATAACGCGCTAGATTACCTCTTTCATTCGGGAAGTGAATTCGAGGGTTTCTTGGAACGCCGTCTCGCTGCCATTCTCGCTGCCGATGTCGTGGGCTACAGCCGCCTGATCGGCGCTGACGAGACCGGCACGCTGGCCGCGATGAAACGGCACAAGAACGAGCTCGTCGATCCCAAGATCAACCGTCACAAGGGCCGCATCGTCAAATTGACCGGCGACGGCATTCTCGTCGAGTTCGCGAGCGTCGTGAATGCGGTTGCCTGTGCCGTCGACATTCAGCGCGGCATGCTCATCCGCAATGAAAGCGTGCCGCCGCTGAAACGCATCGAGCTGCGTATCGGCGTGCATCTCGGCGATATCATCGTCGAGGACGGCGATATTTTCGGCGACGGCGTCAATGTCGCCGCCCGGCTCGAAGGCCTGGCGGAACCATCCGGCATCGCTGTCTCCGCATCCGTGCGCGACCATGTCGGAGCACGCCTGGACGTCGGCTTCATCGACAAGGGTGAACACGCGCTGAAGAACATTGCCGCCGGCGTTCACGTCTATTCGGTGGCGCTCGGTGCGCCGACGAAGGTTGCGGCGGCGCCAAGCGAGGTCGGGCCCATCGTGCTCGATGACGGCTACGGGCTCTCGGTGGGTGTGCTTCCCTTCACCAACATGAGCCATGACCCGGAGCAGGAATATTTCTCCGACGGCATCACCGAGGACATCATCACGGATCTCTCGAAGATTTCGAAGCTGCATGTCGTCGCCCGCAACACGGTGTTCACCTACAAGGGGCGGTCGGTGAAGGTGAAGCAGGTCGCTCAGGAGCTCGGCGTCCGCTACATCCTCGAAGGCAGCGTGCGCAAGGCCGGCTCACGGGTCCGGATCACCGGCCAGCTCATCGACGCCTTGACCGGCACCCATCTCTGGGCCGACCGCTACGACCGCGACCTGACCGACATCTTCGCCATCCAGGACGAGATCACCCATTCCATCGTCGATCAGCTCAGGATCAAGCTGCTGCCGGCGGAGCGGCGTGCGATCGAAAGCGACCCGACCACGAGCGTGGAGGCCTATACCTACTATCTGCGCGGCCGGCAGTTCTCGCATGCCTGGACCCGGTCCTATCTGCTGCTCGCTCGGCGCATGTTCCTGAAGGCGGTGGAACTCGATCCCGACTTTGCCCGCGCCTATGCCGGCATCGCCGATTGCGAGTCGGCGCTGCGCGACTGGCATGAGGACGAGTTCCCTCTGGACGGTATTCTTTCCACCACTGCGAGAGCCCTGGAGCTCGATCCGAACCTGGCGGAGGCGCATGCCTCCCGCGGTCTGGTTCTCCACCAGGACGGCCAGGACGACGAGGCGGTCGCCGAGTTCGAGCGGGCGCTGACCTTGGACCCCAGCCTGTACGAGGCGAACTTCCACTATGCCCGTTTCCTGTTCATGCAGGGCGCCTTCGAAACGGCGATCCAGTTCTTCAAGCGTGCAGCGGACATCAGGCTTGACGACTATCTGTCGCCGATCCACCTGATGAGCGCCTACCGTTCGCTCGGCCGGGAGGCCGAACGCACGCAGTGGGCGAAGATCGGCATTTCGCGCGCGGAGCGGGCGCTGGAACTCAACCCGGAAAACTCCGGCCCCGCACATCGCGGCGCACTGGCACTTGCCCATATGGGCGAGGCGGATCGGGCGCGGGAATGGGCGGCGCGCGCGCTGGCGATCGATCCCGACGACGTGGTCGCCCGGTACAATACCGCCTGCGTCTATTCCATTCTCGGCGACATCGATGCGGCGCTCGATCTTCTCGAAACCCTGCTGCCGCAAAGCTCGTGCTACCAGCTGCTTTGGTTCAAGCAGGATTCCGATCTGGATGCGGTGCGGCACCACGTGCGCTTCCAGGCGATGCTCGCGGCGATCGCGAAATGTGAGGCGGGCTTGCGCTGACCGCCGAAGGAGGCCGGCGGTCGCTTTCAGTTCAATGGTGGCTTGCCTGGCGGGATCCCGCCGGCGTGCTGCTCCGGCCGCCCGTCAGCCACCAGATGGCCGAGCCGGTGACAAACATCATGGCTGTCGCAACGAACACCACCGCGGTGAAGGCCTGTTCGAAGGCGAGTCGGGCGCGCATCACCAGTTCGCCCGCCAGTTCCGGCGGCAGCTTTTCGGCGAGGATCAGGGCTTCGTCGAGGCTGTCGCGCGCCATCGGCGAGATTGCGGCACCTTCCGGCAGGGCCAGAAAGGCCGTGTAGACGATCGACATCACACTGCCGAGCACCGCAATGCCGATCGCGCCGCCGAGTTCGAACGAGACCTCCTCGATCGATGCCGCCATGCCTGCCCGCTCCGGCGGGGCGTTGAACATGATGGCGCTGGAGGCGGCCGTCATCGAGGCGCCGATCCCGAGGCCGAGAACGACGAGGCTGGCGATCTGGGCAGGCGTGCCGACGCCGTGAAGCAGCAAGTAAGCTGCGAGACCGGCAGCCGCGAGGAGCAAGCCGGAGCGCAGCACCACTTCCGCTCCGAGACGCGGAAGCAGCGTGCCGGTCAGGGGGCCGGCGACGAAGGCGGCGAGCGGGATCGGCAGGATGAAGAAGCCGGCTTCGAGCGGCGAAAAGCCGTCAACGAGTTGCAACTGCTGGCTCAGGACGAGTTCGATGCCAATGATGGACGCCGACGCCACCAGTGCCGCCGCCACGCCGGAAGAAAACACTTCGTTGCGGAAGAGGCTGAAATCGATCAGCGGATGCGGGCTCCGGCGCTGGCGGCGGACAAAGGCGACGAGTGCGACCGCACCGATCACGGCCGCGGCGAAGCCGGCTTCCAGCGACGGCTCGCGCTTGCTCGTTTCCTTGACGGCATAGGCAAGACCAACGAGCCCCACCATGATCTGAAACGAACCGAGCGCATCCCACGGATGTCTGGGATTGCCGGGGCTGTTCGGCAGCACGACGATGCCGAGCATGAGGGCAATGGCGACGATCGGCACGTTGATCAGGAAGACCGAGCCCCACCAGAAATACTCGAGCAGGAAACCGCCGAGAACCGGACCGATCGCGGCGCCACCGGAGGCGATCGCGGCCCAGACGCCGATTGCCAGCGCCCGTTCGCGTTCATCGGTGAAGGTGAGGCGGATGATCGAAAGTGTTGCCGGCATCATCAGCGCGGCGCCGACCGCAAGCAGAACTCGGGCGCCGATCAGGACCACGGGGGTGGGGGCATAGGCGGCGACCAGCGAAGCGACGCCGAAGACGGCAAGGCCGACGATGAAGGGCTTCTTGTGGCCGAGCCGGTCGCCGAGCGTGCCGAGGCCGGGCAGGAGGCCGGCAACGACGAGGGCATAGGCGTTGACGATCCAGAGTTTCTCGGACGCGCTCGCGCCGAGGTCATGGGTCAGACGGGGAAGGGCAGTATAGAGCACCGTCATGTCGACGACGATCAAAAGGAGTGCGCTCGATACGATGGCCAGAACGAGCCAGCGATTTTGCGGAAGCATGGTACACCTCGGGTGGCCACCCACAGGGAAATGGGGGCCAAGTCTTGTTAACGTCAGGGTCATTATTTAAATACGTACGTATGGATTTGAAATAGGAAGTCAAGATGGGACGACGTCGGACAATCGATCGTGACAAGGTTCTGGATGCAGCGGAGGCGATCGTGAACGCCGTCGGCGCCGCCGGCCTGACGATCGATGCGGTCGCCAAGGCGGCCGGTATCACCAAGGGCGGCGTGCAATATTGCTTCGGCAACAAGGACGGTCTGATCGACGCGATGATGGAGCGCTGGTTCAACGAGTTCGACACCGCGGTTGCGGCGGAGGGCGGCGAGGACCCCGACCCGGTGAAGGCAATGCGCGCCCATGCCTTGGTGACTGCCCGGATGAACACGGCCGACAGAGCCCGGACGTCGGGCATGATGGCGGCACTGCTGCAGCGGGAAGAGCATATGGCAAAGAACCGCGCCTGGTACCGCGCCCGTCTCGATGGCATCGACCTCACGACGGAGGAGGGGCGCCGGGCACGGCTCGTCTTCCTCGCCACCGAAGGCGTCTTCCTGCTGCGCGGTTTCGGCTTCGTCGAGATAGATGACGCCGAGTGGCGGGATATGTTCGCCGATATCCTGACGCTGTTGCCCGACCCCGGCGACGTCTCCTAAAGGTCTGGCAGGAAAACTGTTACAGGTCGATCAGCCCGCGCATGGCGCTGACGCAAGCGCCGGAAAGGCTGACCTGACGAACGACGCCGCCCTGTTTACGGACCGAAGCGCCGATGAGGCTGCGCCGGCCCATCTCGACGCCCTGCTCGATGGTGATCTCGACATCGATATCCTGATCCGGCAGCAGTGACACAAGATGGGCAGAGAGCGCTGCGGAGGCGCTGCCGGTTGCGGGATCTTCGTTGACGTTGTCGAGTGGTGCGAACATGCGGGCCCGGATCTGCCACGGCGCCTCTGCCGAGCGAACGTAAAGGAACAGGCTGAAGCTGTCTTCTTCCGGCTTGTAGCGGGCATTGGCCGCCTGGAACGCAGTGACGTTCGGCCGCGCCGTCGAAAGTGTTGCGGTATCAGTGACTTCCGCGACCGCGAAGGGGAGGCCGACGGAAAGGCGGATCGGCGTGTGGGTGCCAGTGCCGATGGCTTCTGATGGGAGCGATGCGCAGGCAGCGATCGTTCCGACGTCGATTTCCGGGCCGGCCGTCAGGCTGCGCGGCACGACGATGCTGGCGCCGGTGACCTCACCCTTCTCCCGCGACAGCGTTGCCTCGACAAGCCCCGCCTTTTCCTCGAAGCGCAGCATGCCACCGGGCGCACGGCCGAAGATCTCCATCTGTCGACCGAGAACGAAGGCGGTGCCGACATTCGGGTGGCCGGCAAAGGGAATCTCCGCCGTCGGCGTGAAGATCCGGACCTCGGCCGTATTGGCAGGGTTGCGCGGCGGCAACACGAAGGTGACTTCGGAATAGCCAAACTCGGTCGCGATCGCCTGCATTTGCCGGTCGCTCAGCCCCCGGGCATCCGGGATGACTGCGAGCTGGTTGCCCGCGAAACGCTCGGCGGTAAAGACGTCGACTGTGACGTAAGCGATGGATTGCGGCGAAGCGGCGGAGGTCATGGCACCGGCTTTCTCTGGGGTTGGCTGCGAAGCCAAGGCTTAAGCCAGCGTTCGCGCCGGTCAAAGGCGCCAAGTTGTTCCGGTGACAATATTTTCGGAGCTCACAAAGTGAAATAACCGTTTATATTCAAACTGGTAAGCGCACCGGCCGATTTTCGTCCAAGCCGCAAGCGGCACCAGCCGATTGCTGTGTTATCCTTGGCGCATAGGCTGGTTACACAGATGAATATCCGACGCGGCCTCTTTCGATTGTGGCTGATTGCGTCTGCACTTTGGGTGCTGACGCTGGTCGTCTATGTGGAATTTGAAGGACGGCGGAGAGACGTGGCAGATGGTGGCTCCATCTTCATCAGAGGCTGGGTCGTGATCACCGACGGCTGGAAAGCCGAGCGAGAGGCAGCCGCCATGCGGGAAAGGGCGGCCGCAGCCGGGGCCCCGAGCGTTGTCGTGCCCGACGAGATTGAGCGGCGACTTCGATCCGGCAGGGAGGTGCAAAGAGCGGCTTTGCTCTTCGGCGGAATGTTGCTGGGACCGCCGCTTCTCCTGCTTGTGCTGGGCGCTTGGGTTATCCGTGGCTAGAATTTGCCGCGGATGAACTTGACGAAGAGGGGGCCGGGCCCGCGGCCCCCCGGTTCCTCAGCCTTATGCGGCCTTCTCGAGACCCTTGTTCCACGCGCCCTTGGCTGCGAGGCTGCACATCTCGGCGCGATGCGAGAAGGCGCGCTGGCCGGCACCAATGTTGTCGGCCTTGCCGTGCCAGGCGTTGAGCGCCTCCTGCTGCAGCGCGCGGCCATAGGAGAAGGTGAGTTTCCACGGCAGGTCGCGGGTGGCGTTCATCGCCGAAAGATGGGCGGTTGCCTCTTCCGTCGATTGGCCGCCGGAGAGGAAGGCAATGCCAGGAACGGCCGAAGGCACGGTGCGCTTCAGCACCTTGATCGTGCGTTCGGCCACTTCGGCGACCGAAGCCTTGCGCGCCTTCTTGCCGTCGATCACCATGCTGGGCTTCAGGATCATGCCTTCGAGCTTGACGCGCATCGCCGCCAGTTCCTCGAAGGTGGTGCGCAGCGTCCATTCCGTCACGTGCTCCGCGCGATCGATCGAGTGGTCGCCCGGCGCACCGTCCATCAGCACCTCGGGCTCGACGATCGGCACGATCCCGGCGTCCTGGCAAAGGGCGGCATAGCGGGCGAGCGCATGGGCGTTGGCGCGAACGGCACCTGCGCTCGGCAACGTATCGGAGATGGAGATCACGCCGCGCCACTTTGCGAAGCGCGCACCCGCCTCGTAATATCTCGTCAGCCGTTGGGCGAGGCCGTCGAGACCCTCGGTGATCGTCTCGGCCGGGAAGTTGGTCATCGGCTTGGCGCCGGCATCGACCTTGATGCCGGGGATAGAGCCGGCGGCACGGATGATGTCGACGAGCGGCGTGCCGTCGACCGCATGCTGGAACAGGGTTTCCTCATAGAGGATGACGCCGGAAATGTACTTGCGCATCGCCTCGCTGGCGCGCAGCAGCATCTCGCGATAGTCCCGCCTGGAGGTCTCGGTGGATTCGAGACCGATCGTATCGAAGCGCTTCTTGATCGTTGCCGTGGATTCGTCGGCGGCGAGCAGCCCGCGGCCGTTGGCGACCATGGCGGCAGCGATGTCTTCCAGTCTTTCGCTCATGTTGTTCTCCCTGGACAGCGCCGATCACCAGGATCGGGGCGAGTACTGAAACAGTTTCGGACCGACGGCGCACGGGGCAACCGCCACGCTCCAAACAAGGGCGCGAGTAACAGGTCAAATTGTCCAGGAAAATGGCAAGAAAATCGACTAAAACGATTTAAATTTTTTTAATCGATTGAATAAATAAGGTTTTTTCTTGATTGCCGGCGCGTGGGAATGGCCCCACGCGCCGGTTGCACGGCTTACTTCTGCTTGAGGATGTCGACGCCCGGGAGCGGCTTGCCTTCCATCCATTCCAGGAATGCGCCGCCGGCGGTCGAGACATAGGTGAAATCGTCGGCGACTTCGGCATGGTTCAGCGCAGCGACCGTGTCGCCACCGCCGGCAACCGAGACCAGCGATCCCTGGCGGGTGCGGGCGGCCGCATGCTTGGCAACCGCAACCGTCGCCTTGTCGAACGGAGCGATTTCGAAGGCGCCGAGCGGGCCGTTCCAGACGAGCGTTTCGGCCTTGGAGATCCAGTCGTTGACGGCAGCGACCGATTTCGGACCGACGTCGAGAACCATGGCGTCGGCGGGGATCGCGTTGATGTCGACCACCTCGTTGTCGGCGCCAGCCTTGAATTCGCGGGCGACGACGCCGTCTTCCGGCAGGACGATGGCGCAGCCGGCCTTGTCGGCAGCGGCAATGATCGCCTTGGCGGTGTCGGCGAGGTCATGCTCGCAGAGCGACTTGCCGACATTGACGCCCTTGGCGGCAACGAAGGTGTTGGCCATGCCGCCGCCGATCACGAGCGCGTCGACCTTGGTCACGAGGTTCTGCAGGAGGTCGATCTTGGTCGAGACCTTGGCGCCGCCGACGATCGCGACGACCGGCCGCTTCGGCTCGCCGAGGCCCTTTTCCAGCGCTTCTAGTTCGGCCTGCATGGTGCGGCCGGCATAGGCCGGCAGGTGGTGGGCGAGACCTTCGGTCGAGGCATGGGCGCGGTGCGCGGCGGAGAAGGCGTCGTTGACATAGATATCGCCGTTGGCGGCAAGTGCTTCGACGAAGGCCGGCTCGTTCTTTTCCTCGCCCTTGTGGAAGCGGGTGTTTTCGAGCAGTAGTACGTCGCCGTCGCTCATTTCGGCAATGGCGTTGTTCGCCTTGTCGCCGACGCAGTCGGCCGCGAAGTGAACGCGCTGGTCGAGCACGTCTTCGACCGCCGGTGCGATCGTCTTCAGCGACATGTCGGCGACCGGTTCACCCTTCGGGCGGCCGAAATGGGCGAGCAGGATGACCTTGGCGCCCTTCTCGGACAGTTCGCGGATGGTCGGCGCCACGCGTTCGATGCGGGTCGCGTCCGTCACCACGCCGTCCTTGACCGGCACGTTGAGATCGACGCGCACCAGCACGCGCTTGCCGGCGATGTCGGTCAGATCGTCGAGGGTCTTGAAAGTCATCAGATAGTCTCCGGTGATAGTCTCTGGAAAAGGGTGGGATAGTCGATGACGAGGCCATCCTCGTCCACGGGCAAGTCCGCGGCAAAGCTGCGGTCCTCGGCCTCGTAGCGGTAGAGCCTGAAATCATCGAGGCAGGTGTAGTGCTGGCCGTCGACGACAGGCTCGAACGTGTCGAACGGCACGTAGAGCATCTTCAGCCTGGCGGTGCCGGACCGGCGGTCGAGCCCGAGGCGTCGGATCGGAAGCGTGTTGGTGAAGGGTGTTCCGGCGAGGTCGATATCGATGCAGCCGTCGAACTCGGGCAGGGCTGCGCCTCGCGCCGTCATCCATTGGCCCGGAACGTCCGAGCGCAGATGCAGGCTCCGGCCATCGGTCGTGTCGACCATGAATTTCCGAACCAGCCATGTCTCGTCGCAATCGATCCGGTAGCGCACGCCGTAGGGTGTGCCGCCGCGGTTGCCGATGAGAATGCCAACGGCGCGGATGACCGCGCCGTCAGCAGTATCGATTGATGTCAGCGTCAGGTGTTCGAGCCCTTCCCCTTCAAGCGGACGCCAGCGGACCGTCTTTGAAGAAAGGGCGCGAAACATCTGCGTTAGATGAGCTTGGCGAAGGCGACGGCGGTGTCGGCCATGCGGTTCGAGAAGCCCCACTCGTTGTCGTACCAGGTGAGGATACGCACGAAGTTGCCTTCGATCACCTTGGTCTGGTCGATCGCGAAGATCGAGGAGTGGCTGTCATGGTTGAAGTCGCGCGAAACGAGCGGCTCTTCCGTGTAGCCGAGGACGCCCTTCAGCGCGCCGTTGGCGGCAGCCTTGATGGCGTTGGTGATTTCCTCGACCGACGTGTTGCGCTTGGCGACGAACTTGAAGTCGACGACCGAGACGTTCGGGGTCGGGACGCGGATCGACGTGCCGTCGAGCTTGCCCTTGAGTTCCGGCAGAACCAGGCCGACGGCCTTGGCGGCGCCGGTCGAGGTCGGGATCATCGATAGGGCCGCAGCACGGGCGCGGTAGAGATCCTTGTGCATCTGGTCGAGCGACGGCTGGTCGTTGGTGTAGGAGTGGATCGTGGTCATGAAGCCGTGGTCGATGCCGACGGCGTCGTTCAGAACCTTGACGACCGGAACCAGGCAGTTCGTCGTGCACGAAGCGTTGGAGATGACCAGGTGATCCTTGGTCAGCTGGTCGTGGTTGACGCCGTAGACGACCGTCAGGTCAGCGCCGTCGGCCGGAGCCGAAACGATGACGCGCTTGGCGCCGGCGGTGAGATGTGCTGCAGCCTTGTCGCGCGCGGTGAAGATGCCGGTGCATTCCATCGCGATGTCGACGCCGAGTTCCTTGTGCGGAAGCGTTGCCGGATCCTTGATCGCCGTGACCTTGATCGGCTTGCCGCCGCCGACGGTGATCGTGTCGCCCTCGACCTTGACCTCGGCCGGGAAGCGGCCGTGGATCGAGTCATAGCGCAGCAGGTGAGCGTTGGTTTCAACGGGGCCGAGATCGTTGATCGCAACGACTTCGATGTCGGTGCGGCCGGATTCGACGATCGCGCGGAGCACGTTGCGACCGATGCGGCCAAAACCGTTGATGGCGACTTTTACTGTCATGGGGTCTCTCCCTGTCTGTATGACGTGGTACGAAAAAAGCGGGGCGCGCCCTTCGGCGCGCCCCGCAACTTGATCAGGCGAGTTTCGCTTCCGCAGCGGCGACCACCGCCTCGGGCGTGATGCCGAAGTGCTTGTAAAGGTCCTTGTAGGGACCGGAGGCACCGAAGGACGACATGCCGATGAAGGCGCCGTCGCTGCCGATGAAGTGATCCCAACCCTGGCGGATGCCGGCCTCGACGGCGATCTTGACCGGCGAGTTGCCGATGATCGCCTGCTGGTAGTCTTCGCTCTGCTCGGCGAAGAGCTCGAAGCAGGGAACGGAGACGACGCGGGTGGAAATGCCCTTGGCGCTCAATGCCTGGCAGGCCTTGACGGCGATCTCGACTTCCGAGCCGGTGGCGAAGATCGTGACCTTGGCGTCGGCGGCCGAGATCAAGTCGTAGGCGCCGCGGGCGCAGAGGTTTTCTTCCTCATACTCGGTGCGCACAGCCATCAGGTTCTGGCGGGTGAGCGCGATGCCGGACGGGCGGTTGTGGCTTTCGAGCGCGAGCTGCCAGCATTCCGCCGTTTCCGTGGCGTCGGCCGGGCGGAACATCAGGAGGTTCGGGATGGCGCGAAGTGCGGCCATATGCTCGACGGGCTGGTGCGTCGGACCGTCTTCGCCAAGGCCGATCGAGTCATGCGTCAGCACGTGGATGACACGGATGCCCATCAGTGCGGCGAGGCGGATCGACGGACGGCAATAGTCCGAGAAGATCAGGAAGCCGCCGGAATAGGGGATGACGCCGCCGTGCAGCGCCATGCCGTTCATGGCAGCGGCCATGCCGTGCTCGCGCACGCCGTAATGGATATAGCGGCCGGAGAAATCATCAGGCGTGATCGACTTGGTCTGGCTCGTCTTGGTGTTGTTCGAACCGGTCAGGTCGGCCGAGCCGCCGATGGTTTCGGCGAGAACGCCGTTGATGACTTCGAGCGCGTCTTCGGAAGCCTTGCGGGTTGCCGGCGACGGCTTGGTTTCAGCAAGCTTCTTCTTGTAGTCGTCGATGGCCGAGGCAAGACGGCCTTCGAGTTCGCCGGAGAAGCGGCGGTTGAACTGGGCCTTCTTTTCGGCCTCGCTCTTTTCCAGGCGCTCTTCCCATTCCTTGCGCGCCTTGGTCGAACGCAGGCCGGCCAGACGCCAGGCGTCGAGCACGTCGGAGGGAACGACGAAGGCTTCGGACTCCCAGCCGAGCGCTTCGCGGGTTGCGGCGATTTCCTCGGCGCCGAGCGGCGAGCCGTGGACCTTGTGGGTGCCGGCCTTGTTCGGTGCGCCAAAGCCGATCGTCGTCTTGGCCGCGATCATCGTCGGCTTGTCGGACTTCTGGGCCTGCTCGATCGCGGCGGCGATCGCATCCGGGTCATGGCCATCGACGGAGATGGTGTTCCAGTTGCAGGCGCGGAAGCGGGCGTGCTGATCGGTCGAGTCGGCGATCGAGATCGGACCGTCGATAGAGATGTTGTTGTCGTCCCAGAAGACGATCAGCTTGTTGAGCTTCAGGTGGCCGGCGAGCGAAATCGCTTCCTGGCTGATGCCTTCCATGAGGCAGCCGTCACCGGCGAGCACGTAGGTATAGTGCTCCATCAGGTCGGAGCCGAATTCGTCGCGCAGCTTGCGCTCGGCGATCGCCATGCCGACGGCATTGGCAATGCCCTGGCCGAGCGGACCGGTGGTCGTCTCGATGCCGGCGGCGTGGCCGTATTCCGGGTGGCCGGCGGTGCGGGCGCCGAGCTGGCGGAAATTCTTGATCTCGTCGATGGTGACGTCTTCGTAGCCCGTCAAATAGAGCAGCGAATAGAGCAGCATCGAGCCATGGCCGGCCGACAGCACGAAGCGGTCGCGGTTTGGCCAGGAGGGGTTCTTGGGGTCAAAGCTCAGATAGCGCGTAAAGAGGACTGTCGCTATGTCGGCTGCGCCCATGGGCAGGCCGGGGTGGCCGGAATTTGCCTTCTCGACGGCATCCATGGAAAGGAAACGGATCGCATTTGCCATCCGGTCGTGTTTTTCGCGAGAGATCATGACTGTTCCGTTTTGCGTTCGGTGGTCAGGGAACGGTCTCTATCCTCCAAAGACCGCGCAAGAAGCGGCTGACACATAGCAGGTGCGCCGTGCGAGTCAATAAATACGGGCCTTCCGCGGCCATTTGACGACAGGTCGTCCCGCTCCTTGTCTCGCAATGCAACAGAGCTTTCGCACTGCCGTTGAAGAAAGCCGGCTACGTAATCCATCCACAGCTTCCGTAGTTGTTTGCGGAGCTTGGCATTGTTGAGACTTGCGTAATAGGTTTAAAAAAGATCGAGCCGAAGCGGCGGACGGGATTCGGGCGATTCGGCCTCACGGGCGAGGTATTCGGAACACATGCCGGCAAAGACTGTCAAAGCGGCGATCGATGAACTGCGGAACGCAGTGCAATCCCTGGAGAATGCGATCGACGGTCGGTTTGACAGGGAACGGGATTTCGGCGAGTTCGAGAGCGAGGTGCGGCGCGTCAACACCGACCGCTCGCGGCTTGCACAGGAGCTCGATCAGTCGCAGTTCCGGGCAAATCGACTCGAGGAGGTCAACCGCGAGGTTTCCCGTCGCCTCGTGACGGCGATGGAAACCATTCGGGCGGTGCTCGACCGCTAGGAATAAGCGACATGGCGCAGGTGACAGTATCGATCGACGGCAAGGCCTACCGGATGGCCTGCGAGGAAGGGCAGGAAGATCATCTGATCGAGCTTGCCACCAACTTCGATCAGTATGTCGGGCACCTCAAGAGCCAGTTCGGCGAGATCGGCGATCTGCGCCTCACCGTCATGGCGGGCATCATGGTCATGGACGAACTCAGCGAGGTCAATCGCCGGCTGAAGAGTCTCGAGGCCGAGGTCGGCAATCTGACGCATGGTCGCGATGCCGCGCTTTCCGACCAGATGAAGAGCGAGGAGGCGCTGGCCTCTGCGCTCAGCGAAGTCACCGCGCAGATTCACAGCATTGCCGCCAAGCTGAACGGCCGCGCCACGACAGCGGCAAGCTAAAGGTTTCGGTGGCAAGCCTCTGGCGCGAAGCCGCGAGACACTTTATATATCGACCGCGGTCTGCGCTTCCCGACAGGAACCACAATCCCCGGGGCCATACACGATCTCAAGGGAGCTGTCCCTGGCCGAGCCTGTGGGTTCGGACACACGGCGCCCACCTACTTAGTAGGCACCCGGGATCGTAAACTCTCCATCGGTCGTCGTGGATCGCACTTTCTCCCCTTCGGGCGACCTTTCAATCTCCGGCGAACGCCCGGCGAATGGCGTCGGCCATGGCCTCGACGATGCGGTCCTTGCCGTTCCCCGCTTTCGATATCCGCAATACGACGTTCGAGTGGTCGATCACCTCATAGCCGTCGTCGGCCGTCAGTTCGCGGCACCCGGCCGGAATGCTGCTGCGGGCGAGCGGCGCAATGGCGAGCCCCGACACCACCGCTGCCATCATGCCGCCGCTCGTGCGGCTGACATAGGCCACGCGGCTTTCCAGGCGGCATTTCCTGAGATTGCGCTGGGCGAGGTCGTCGCACCAGCCGCCTTCCAGATAGGTATAGGTGGCGATCGGCAGCGGTCGCCGCTCGTCGGTGCGGTGCTGCTCGGAGGTTACCCAGACGGTCGGGTCCATCATCAGGACTTCGTTCTTCGTGCGCCCGCCGGGCTCGAAGACGACAGCGAGATCGAGCTCGCCGGCTTCCAGTGCTGCGATGTTGGTCATCGAAGCGCCCTGCTGAACGGTCACCTCGACGCCGGGATGGATGGCGGCGAAGGTTCCAAGCGCTTTCGGCAGGGTGGAGTTGATGTATTCCTCGGGGATACCGATCCGGACCGTGCCGTCGAGAGCGGGCTGGCGCATCGCGGCGGCGGTGTCGTCGAGCAGCGTGACGATGCGTCTGGCATTGTCGAGCAATCGCAATCCCTGCGGCGTCAGCACGACGCCACGCGAGTGGCGCTCGAACAGCGCGTCGCCGAGCATGTCCTCGAGCTTCTTGATCTGCATGCTGACGGCGGACTGCGTGCGCCCGACGATATTGGCGGCGCGTGTGACATTGCCGGCGTCGACGACCGCAAGGAAGGTCCTGAGCAAATCGCTGTCGAGCGCAAGGGACATGGCTCTATCCATCAGAAGTTCTGATGGCAGCCATGCTTGCAATTCGTTTGTCAGATGTCAATGCGAGGGCGAAGATCGCTGATCCGATCACCTTGCGCAGGGGCATTCCCGATGAGCGTGCTTGCCGTCTTTGCCTTTTCCGAAACCTCCATCGCAGTCCGCCGCCGAGCGGTGCAATGGTCTTGCGAACTCCTGTTTCCCGCGGCGTCTGTGACCGTTCCGACAGGTAGGCCGGCGCTCCTGCGCGATGCGGGGATCTGTCAGGAGGCAGGCGATATGGCGCCTATGCAACCGCCGCCGAGAGACGCCGTCTACCGGTCGCACTGGCTGCTCTGAGCGATTTTGCGCGCCGCTCCGGGATTACGAGATGAGATCGAGCCTGGCGGCACGAAACACCGCTTCGGCGAGATTGCTCGCCTGCAACTTGCGCATGGCATCGGTTAGTGCCCGGTCGATCCGATCGAGCGGAATGTCGGTCTCGCGCATCATGTCCTGGCGCGTGCGGCCGCGTGCGGCGAGGGTCAGGCAACGCAGTTCCAACGGGTCGAGTTCACTCATCTGGTCCTTCATGGACGTCGGCTTTTCCACTGCTGCCTGCAGGAGCGCGTCCATACATCGAACACGGGCATTAGTTCCTGCTAATTATTTGAAATCGTGACCTTATTTGCACGTGCGCCATGTTTCGTGAAAGCGGAACCCTTGCCCATGATGAATGGAAGGCTAATGCTGTGCCGAACCGGGAAGGGGGTGACATGATTGTCGCAAACTGCTGCAAATGCGGCGATGCCGGTGGGTGAGCGAAAGGCGCGATCGCGTAAACAGGCTGGTAGCCGGCCCGGGAATCGGCGACAGATGATGGACTTGTGCCATTTCGGGAAGTGATTTTCTCCGGCGACGATAGCGGGCGGTGGGTTTGCAGGCGAGGAATTGATGTCACCGAGGGATTTGAAGGCAGCACTGCGCAAGGAGAAGTTGGCATTGCGCGATGCAATGTCGCCGGAGATGCGGATCGAAGCGAGCCTGACCATGGCCGATCATGCCGGCGACGTCATCGCGATCGATCCCGGACACATTGTCGCCGGCTTCTGGCCGATCCGCTCCGAGGTCGACATCCGGCCGCTGATGGCACGGCTGAAGCAACGCGGCGCCCGGCTCTGCCTGCCCGCGATCGTGGACAAGCACACGATCATTTTCCGCGAATTGCTCGACGGTGCCGATGTCATCGCCACGGGCTTCGGCACCACGGGGCCCGGTCCGGAGGCACCGGAAGTCGATCCGGATATCATGCTCGTACCGCTTTCCGCGTTCGATTCGACCGGTCATCGCATCGGCTATGGTGCCGGCTATTACGACCGCGCCATCGACCGGTTGCGCAACAAGGGGCACCTGCCGAAGCTGATCGGCATCGCCTTCGACTGCCAGGAAGTGGCGTCCATTCCGGCCGAACCGCACGACGTTGCACTGGACGCCGTGCTCACGGAGAGCGGATTTCGGCATTTCTGACTTAATTCGCCGAGATCGTGGGATGACCTAACACGTTGATATCGCAAAGGCGGGAGCAATAGGCCGTTTCCCGGTTTTCCCGCATTTCATCTAAGGCGTTTCCTGCGCGGTCGGGATCGTGTAGACGCTCTATCTCTTTGTTTTACGCAGTTCCGGACGCCACAATCGCTGAAGCGCTTGCCCCGGGGCTTGACCTGGTGGGATTTGAGCGAGCATGAGGCTTCTGTTTCTGGGAGATATGGTGGGCAAGACGGGCCGTAAGGCGGTCTGGGAACGGCTTCCGGGGCTGATCGGTGACCTCAAGCTCGATTTCGTCATCGTCAACGGCGAGAATGCTGCCGGCGGTTTCGGCATCACCGAAGACATTTTTCTCGAGACGATCAATGCCGGCGCCGATGTGGTGACGACGGGCAATCACGTCTGGGACCAGAAGGAGGCGGTCGTCTTCTGCGAGCGGCACGACCAGTTCCTGCGCCCGGCCAACTATCCGGCCGGCACGCCGGGGCGTGGCTCCAACCTGTTCTTCGCCCGCAACGGCGCTCGCGTGCTGGTGGCCAATATCATGGGCCGCGTCTTCATGCATCCGGAACTCGATGATCCCTTCAAGTCGGCCGAGGCGATCCTCGATGCCTGCCCGCTCGGCGAGCAGGCGGATGCGATCGTCTTCGACTTCCATGCGGAGGCGACCAGCGAGAAGCAATGTTTCGGCCATTTCGTCGATGGCCGCGCCAGCCTCGTGGTCGGCACGCATACGCACGTGCCGACCGCGGACCACCAGATCCTGAATGGCGGTACGGCCTATATGAGCGACGCCGGCATGTGCGGCGACTACGACTCCTCGCTCGGCATGGACAAGGAAGAGCCGCTCAACCGCTTCATCTCGAAAATGCCGAAGGGGCGTTTTGAGGCCGCTTCCGGCCCCGCGACCATCTGCGGCCTCGGCGTCGAGATCTCCGACCGCACCGGGCTCGCCGAAAAGATCGCGCCGCTGCGCCTCGGTGCGCGGCTGGCCGAGACGATCCCGGATTTCTGGTCCTAGGGCGAAGCCGGCAGCAATTCCGGTTGGTCGAACGCGCTTCTGGTTGAGGCGCGCCCTGCCCGTTATCGCCTTCCGGGAATTGATTTTTTTCAAGGTGACAACCCCATCAAATGATGGCAGGTTATCGCGAGGTCACGCCGGGCCGGGGCGTGATGTATTCGAGTGTTTTCCAGTAACGAATACCGTCCGCAGTCTTGGATTGCGGACCTGTGCTGCCGTCACCGGACAATCGGGAGCAGGCGCTCTCTGCCCGGCGATCTCGATCCAATAGCGTTCGCCGGCCGAGAGCGGAGACCGCTGTATCATTTAATTGCTTGTGCGACTTTGCCTCTTGGATCGCTGCCGATCCGAGGATTTGTGCGGAGCGGAAGGGTAATGCGGCGATTTTCCGCCATGTCCCGCTCTGAAGTATTCAAAGCGGTTGCGGTGGTCGCTCGGTCGGCTTCTCGTCGCGATCCAAAGTGCATTCGGAGGGCGTGCATGTTGTCTAAGTGGCATTTGCCGATGATCGTCGGCGCTTCTCTTTCCCTTCTTTCCGCTGTTGGTACTCAAGCGCAGGACGCGCAATTGCCCGTCGTGACCGTCGCCAAGCCGGTCGTGCGTGACGTGATCGACAGTGACGAATTCATCGGCCGGTTCGAGCCGGTCGACGAGGTGCAGGTTCGCGCCCGCATCGGCGGCTATCTCGATGAGGTCAACTTCACCGATGGTGCGCTGGTGAAGAAGGGTGACAGGCTCTTCGTCATCGACCAGCGCCCCTATCGCACGGCCCTCTCCCAGGCCGAGTCGACGCTCGAATCGGCACGCTCGACGCTGGCATTCGCCGAGGCGCAGTTCAAGCGGACGCAATCGCTGACGGGCACGGGCACGCTGTCGATCTCGACGCTCGACGATCACCGCCGGGAACTGCTTTCGGCGCAGGCGCTGGTGCGCGGTTCGGAAGCGGCGGTCGAGCGTGCCAAGCTCGATCTCGACTACACCACGATCACCGCGCCGCTGAGCGGCCGCGTCGACCGACGCCTGCTGTCGCCGGGCAACCTCGTCCAGGCCGACCAGACCGTGTTGACGACGATCGTCTCGCTCGATCCGATCGACTTCTATTTCGACGTCGATGAGCGGCGGCTGCTCTCCTACGCACGGGTCGCGCGCGAACGCGGCAGCGCGCTGCAGGAAGGTGGCGGTGCGCTCGAGGTGCTGGTCACCATTGCCGACTCCAATGAGGAGCCGTTCAAGGGCAAGCTCGACTTTGCCGAAAACCGTGTCGACCCGCAGAGCGGTACCATGCGCGTGCGCGCCCGTCTCGAGAACCCGAAGCTGGTGCTACAGCCCGGTCTCTTCGGCCGCGTGCAGATCGAAGGCTCGAACACCTACAAGGCAGTGCTCATTCCCGATGAGGCGATCGGCGCCGACCAGAACGAGCGGATCGTCTACGAGGTGACGGCAGACGGATCGGTGGTGACCAAGCCCGTGCGGCTCGGGCCGAAGCTGCACGGCTATCGCGTCATCCGCAGCGGCATGACCGGTGACGAGACCATCGTCGTCAACGGCCTGATGCGGGCGCGTCCCGGTACCAAGGTGAAGCCGGAGATGGTTCAGCTTCCCTCTGAAGCGCAAGCGACGAGGACGGAGCAATGAGGTTCGCTCACTTCTTCGTCGACCGACCGATCTTCGCATCGGTGCTGTCGATCGTTTTCCTGATCGTCGGCAGCATCGCCTATTTCCAGCTCCCGGTGGCGCAGTATCCGGAGATCGCCCCGCCGACCATCGTCGTTCGGGCCGCCTATCCCGGCGCGGACGCGGACACGGTCGCCAATACCGTGGCGACGCCGCTCGAGCAGGAGATCAACGGCGTCGAGAACATGCTTTACATGTCCTCCTATTCGACCGCCGACGGCTCGATGGCGCTGACGATCACCTTCAAGCTCGGCACCGACCTGGACCAGGCGCAGGTGCTGGTGCAGAACCGCGTGTCCATCGCCGAGCCGCGGCTGCCCGAGGAGGTGCGGCGCATCGGCATCACGACGGCGAAGAGCTCGCCCGACCTGATGATGGTCGTGCATCTGCTGTCGCCGAACGAGCGCTACGACCAGCTCTACGTCTCGAATTATGCGCGTACGCGCATCCGCGACCTGCTGGTGCGGCTCGACGGCGTCGGCGACGTCATCCTGTTCGGCGAGCGCGAATATGCGCTGCGCGTCTGGCTCGACCCGGAGAAACTCTCGGCCTACGGCATGACTGCCGGTGACGTCGTGCAGGCGCTGCGCGAGCAGAACGTGCAGGTCTCCGGCGGCTCGATCGGTGGCCCGCCGGCGCCGGGCGACAGCGCTTTCCAGTATACCGTGACCACCGACGGCCGCTTCAGCGATGCACGGCAGTTCCGCTACGTGATCGTCAAGGCGACCGAAAGCGGCCGTCTGGTGCAGTTGCAGGACGTTGCGCGCGTCGAGCTCGGCGCGCGTGAATATGTCAACAACAGCTATCTCGACGGCAGTCCGGCGGTGGCGCTCGGCATCTTCTCGCGGCCAGGCACCAATGCGCTCGATGCCGCCGAGCAGATCCAGAAGGTGATGACCGACGTCTCGCGGGATTTCCCGGACGGGCTCGAATACCGGATCGTCTATAACCCGACCGAATTCATCTCGGAATCGATCAACGAGGTCTACAAGACGATCGCCGAGGCGGCCTTGCTCGTTGCCATCGTCGTTCTCGTCTTCCTGCAATCCTGGCGCACGGCGATCATTCCGATCGTCGCGATCCCCGTGTCGCTGGTCGGCACCTTCGCGTTCCTCTACGCCTTCGGCTTCTCGCTGAACATGCTGACGCTGTTCGGCCTGGTGCTGGCCATCGGCATCGTCGTCGACGATGCGATCGTCGTCGTCGAGAACGTCGAGCGAAATCTCGCGCGCGGCATGACCCCGCGCGAGGCCTCGCACGTGACCATGGACGAGGTCGGGGCCGCGGTCATCGCCATCTCGCTGGTGCTGACCGCCGTCTTCGTCCCGACGGCCTTCATTCCCGGCATTGCCGGCCAGTTCTATCTGCAGTTTGCCGTGACGATCTCGGTGGCGACCGTCATTTCCGCCTTCAACTCGCTGACGCTGTCGCCGGCTCTGGCGGCAATCCTGTTGAAACCGCATGAGAACGAACATCACGAGAGCCGCAATCCGCTGACGCGTTTCGGTCGGTCGCTTGCCAACGGCTTCAACAACGGCTTCGACCGGATGGCCGAGGGCTATGCCTGGATCGTGCGCAGGCTGGTTTCGACGAAGACGGCGGTGGCCGCGGCGCTGCTCGTCTTTGTGGGCCTGCTCGGGGCCACCTGGTACATGGCGCAGATCGTGCCGAGCGGTTTCGTGCCGACCATGGACCAGGGTTACGCAATCGTCGTCATCCAGCTCCCGGATGGTGCCTCGCTCGACCGCACCGACGCGGTGGTCAAGCGGGCGTCGAAGATCATCCAGGACGTTCCTGGAGTGAAGAGCGCCGTTGCCTTTGCCGGCTTCAACGGTGCGACCTTTACCAACGCGTCCAACTCGGGCGTGGTCTTTGCCTCGTTCGAGAGTTTCGAAGAACGGCTGAAGCACGGGCAGGGCGCCAACCAGATCATCGGCCAGCTCTATGGCAGCCTGCAGAGCATCCAGGAGGCATTCATCATCGCCGTGCCGCCGCCGTCGGTGCGCGGCATCGGCAATTCCGGCGGCTTCAAGATGCAGATCATGGACCGGCAGAACTCGGACATGCGCCGGGCGCTGGGGCTTGCCTATCAGATGATGGGTGCCGCCAACCAGACGGAGGGGCTGACGGGCGTCTTCACCACCTTCTCGGCCTCGAGCCCGCAATACTTCCTGGCGATCGACCGCGACAAGGCGCGCACGCTCAACGTGCCGATCCCCAACATCTTCGAGGCGCTGTCGATCAATCTCGGCACCTCCTACGTCAACGACTTCAACGCCTTCGGCCGTGTCTACCAGGTGCGGGCGCAGGCCGATCAGCAGTACCGCGTCGAGCGTGACAATATCCTCGCGCTGAAGGTTCGCTCCGCGACCGGTGCGCTCGTGCCGATGGGTACGTTGGTCGAGATCCGCGATACCGCCGGCCCGACGCTGGTCCAGCGCTACAACATGTATGTGTCGGTGCCGATCCAAGGCAACCCCGCGGTCGGCGTTTCGACGGGTACGGCCCTCGACAAGATGGAGGCACTCGCCGCCCAGATCCTGCCGCAGGGCACGACCTTCGAGTGGACGGAACTCGCCTTCCAGGAACGCCAGACCGGCGATACCGCAGTGTTCATCTTCGCGCTGTCGGTCGTCTTCGTGTTCCTGGCGCTTTCGGCCCAATATGAAAGCTGGGTTTTGCCGCTGGCGATCATCCTGATCGTGCCGCTCGGCGTGCTCGCGGCGCTGGTCGGCGTGTTCGTCCGCGGTCTCGACAACAACGTGCTGACCCAGATCGGGTTGATCGTGCTGATCGGCCTTGCGGCCAAGAACGCGATCCTGATCGTCGAGTTCGCACGACAGGGCGAGGACGAGGGCAAGACGCCGATCGAGGCGGCGGTGGAGGCAAGCCAATTGCGCCTCCGACCGATCCTGATGACGGCCTTCGCCTTCATCCTCGGCGTGGTGCCGCTGATGATCGCGACCGGCCCCGGCGCGGAAATGCGCCAGTCGCTCGGTACCGCGGTGTTTTCGGGCATGCTCGGCGTGACCTTCCTCGGCCTGTTCCTGACACCGGTCTTCTACGTCGCGCTGCGGTCGTTCCGGCGGCGCAAATCGGCGGTGGTGACCGAACCGGCGCCCCACCCCGCCGAATAGAGGGATACGACACTGTGATGCCCCGGCAGCGATGCCGGGGCCTTTGCCGTTGAGCGTCCAAATTCCTCGTTCTCTGTCGAGGGCGGTGACGTAAACGTGAGCAGCGCCGGCCGTTTGTAACTGGACGCGCCCGGGCCCTTGAACAATTCTCTCCCTGCCCGTGACGCCATCATCAGGCCGAGCGAAGGCAAAGGCATTCGCTGTTCAACGGCTGCAGTTCCCGCGCCCCTTCAGGCCCGGGTCAAGCAAGCAAAGTGAGAGAGGTGAAGGCTGATGCTCCGGTACCTTGTCTACACGTTCGCCGCCATATGGCTGATCCATGCATTCTGGCCGTCCGTCGCGCATGCGCAGCAGCAGCCGCGTCACGCCAGTCAGTGCCAGGCGATTGCCGAGGCCATACCGCAGGCGACCTTCGCCAGCTTCACGCCCGCGGCCGCCGTCAAGGGACAGGCGACTGCCGGTGAGGTGACCATCACTTATCTCGGTCATTCCACCTTCCTGATCGAGACGCCCGGCGGCATCTCGATCGCCACCGACTACAATGGTTGGTTCGTGCCTCCCACGCCGCCGACGGTCGCGACGATGAACAAGGCGCATTCGAGCCACTACACGCTGACACCCGACCCTGCGATCAGGACCGTGCTGCATGGCTGGGGCGACGACGGCGGACCGGCCCGTCACGACCTCGTGGTGGGTGACACCTATATCCGCAACGTCACGACCGACATCCGTGCAGGCGGCGGGGCAATGGAGCGTGACGGTAATTCAATCTTCATTTTCGAGGTCGCGGACCTTTGCATCGGCCATCTCGGTCATCTTCATCATGAGCTTGACGACAGCCACTACCGTCACATCGGCCGGCTCGACGTGCTCATGGTACCGGTCGACGGCGGTCTGACCATGGGGGCCGAAAGCATGAGCCGGGTCGTCAATCGACTGCGGTCGTCTCTGATCCTGCCGATGCACCGCCGCGGTCCGCCGATCGACGCCTTTCTCGACATGTTCGGCGACGACTACGACAAACGCTTCGCCGACAGCGCCAGCGTCAAGGTCTCGTTGCGTTCCTTGCCAAGCAAACCTCTGGTTTATATTCTCCAGGGCGTCTGAACGTTCAGGATCGCCCGATGAAGTTGCTTGTGGTTGGCGTATCGCTTTTCCTGTCACTGTCGACACTGGCCCAAGCGGGTGGCGCGCCGCCGCCACGCATGCCCTCTCCCGAAGGACAATGGCAGCAAAGCCAGCCGGAGCCGACCGTTGAGCCCGCGGGCGTGCAGGAGATATTCGTGATGCCATCGGGCAATATCGGCTGCGTCTACACGCCGGCCGGCGGCACGCCCGTCTATCAGCCTGCCGACGGCGGCCCGGAGCTTACCTGCGATATCGTCGTGCCGCGCTACGTTCGCGCCACGCTCGGCCGCACGGGTGCGGCCACCCTCAACCACGCCGTCGGTGATCCGAGCTGCTGTTCGTCCGGCCCGGTGCTCGACTACGGGCAAAGCTGGGCGCGGGGACCGTTCACCTGCGCCTCGGAGCGCACCGGCCTTTCCTGTCGTCGTGATGACGGACACAGCTTCCACCTGAGCCGCGCGCAGGTATCGGCCGACTGAAAAGCCGCGCCCCGGCTGGACGGAAAGCGGCAATAAAACTATAAGGCGCCCCATCCCTACATTATCATGCATGCAGAGGGTGCCATGGCTGGCCATTCACAGTTCAAGAACATCATGCACCGCAAGGGCCGTCAGGATGCGGTGCGCTCGAAAATGTTTTCCAAGCTCGCGCGCGAAATCACGGTTGCCGCCAAGGCCGGCATGCCGGACCCGGCGATGAACCCGCGCCTGCGCCTGGCGATCCAGAACGCCAAGGCACAGTCGATGCCGAAGGACAACATCGAACGGGCCATCAAGAAGGCCTCCGGCGGCGATGCGGAAAACTACGAAGAAGTCCGCTACGAGGGCTACGGCCCGGGCGGCGTTGCCGTCATCGTCGAGGCGCTGACCGATAACCGCAACCGTACCGCTTCCAGCGTGCGCTCGACCTTTACCAAGGCCGGCGGTGCGCTGGGCGAAACCGGATCGGTTTCCTTCTCCTTCGACCGCGTCGGCGAAATTACCTACAAGCTGTCCGCCGGTGACGCCGACAAGGTCATGGAAGCGGCGATCGAGGCGGGTGCCGACGACGTTACCACCGACGAGGAAGGCCACACGATCATCTGCGGTTTCGAGGCGATCGGCGAAGTCTCCAAGGCGCTCGAAGACACGCTCGGCGAAGCCGAGACCGTCAAGGCGATCTGGAAGCCGCAGAACACCGTGCCGGTCGACGAAGAAAAGGCACAGTCGCTGATGAAGCTCATCGACACGCTCGAAGACGATGACGACGTCCAGAACGTCTATTCGAACTTCGAAGTGTCGGACGAGATCCTGGCGAAGCTGTCCGCCTGATTGGACGCTCGGCAAGTTCCGGATTGTTCACCCGTGTCCGAAAGGGCACGGGTTTTTCATTGTACGGTTCCGATGACCTATGAATTTGCGATCTTCGATTTCGACGGCACGCTCGCCGACACCGCGGCGAGCTTCATGCTTGCCTGCAACAGTGCCGCACGGCGCTACGGCTTCCGTGAGCTTTCCATCGAGGAGTTCCAGTCGCTTAGGACGATGGGCAATCGCGAGATCATCGCGCATCTCGGCGTGCCCCTGTGGAAGCTGCCGCAGATCGCCATCTTTATGCGCCGGGCCATGGCGGCCGAGGCCGCATCCGTGCGGCTGTTTCCGGGCGTCGCCGAATTGCTTAGCCGGTTAAAGGCCGCCGGCATCGGCATCGCCATCGTCAGCTCGAATGCGGAAGACGGGATTCGCGCCGCACTCGGAGAGGCGGCTGCGTCCGTGGACATTCTCGAGTGCGGTGCCGCTCTCTTCGGCAAGGACCAGCATTTCAAGAAGGCGGTCCGATATTCCGGGCTGGACCCGACCCGGTTCCTGGCGATCGGCGACGAAGCACGCGACATCGAAGCGGCCCGCAAGGCGGGCATTGCCGCGGGAGCGGTGGCCTGGGGTTATGCCGATCCGGTCTTCCTGCAAAAGCTCGGACCGGATCGGTTTTTCACCCGCATGGAGGACATTGCGCCGGCTTTCGGCGTGGTCTGATCGCGCTTTCTCAGGCCTTCGCGAGATCGCGCTGGGCGTCGGCGAAGAGGCGAAGCGAGTGCAGGCGCGCCTCCATGTCGAAGATCGGTAGGGAGATGATCAGCTCATCGGCCTTCGTCTGATCGAGGAAGGTCGCGATTTTCCGGCGGATCGTCTCGGGCCCGCCGACGACCGCATACATCATCGAATGGTCCACGAAGATCTTTTCGTCATAGCTCCAGAGCCCGTCCATCGATTGAACCGGCGGCGGGAAGCGTCCGCGCGCATTGCGCCGCAGCGCCACGAAGGATTGCTGCATCGAGGTGAAGAGATAGTTCGCCTCCTCGTCCGTATCGGCGGCGACACCCATGACGCCGACCATGACATGCGGTCTGTCGAGCGTCGCGGACGGCGTGAAGCGTTCGCGATAGATCTCCAGCGCCGAGAGCAGCATGTCCGGCGCGAAATGCGAAGCGAAGGCGAAGGGAAGGCCGAGCATGCCGGCAAGATGAGCGCTGAAATGGCTCGAGCCCAACAGCCAGATCGGCACATTGGTGTCGGCGCCCGGAACGGCGATGATCTTCTGATCCTCGGCGACGGGGCCGAGCAGGGCCTGCAGTTCCACGACATCGTTCGGGAAATTGTTGCCGCTTGCCTCCATGTTGCGCCGGAGCGCCTGGGCCGTGCGCATGTCGGTTCCCGGCGCGCGGCCGAGGCCGAGATCGATGCGACCCGGATAGAGCGCGGCGAGCGTGCCGAACTGTTCGGCGATCACCAGCGGCGAATGGTTCGGCAGCATGATGCCGCCGGAGCCGACGCGGATCGTCTTCGTGGCTGCGGCCACGTGCGAGATCACGATGGAGGTCGCGGCGCTGGCGATGCCCTTCATGCCGTGGTGTTCCGCCAGCCAGAAGCGTTTGTAGCCGTTCTCCTCGGCGGCCTGCGCCAGGCGGCGGGAATTTTCGAGCGATTGGGCGACGCTGCCGCCTTCGGTGATCGGGGAGAGATCGAGGACGGAGAAAGTCGCCATGGCAAAGGCCTTTATTGAGGGAAATTGATGAAAGGCTATGTAAGCTCAATTTTCCTCAATCCAAGGGCGACGACCAAGAATTCCTGAAGCCCTGTTTCAACTGTGCGTATGTTTTTGTTTTGTTCACTTTTTGCTGGCAGCGTCCAGGCTGGCGTCATAGGGTGAATTTCATGCAGAATATGATTCGCATCATCGGCATCGATCCGGGCCTCCGCCGCACCGGCTGGGGCATCATCGAGACGCTCGGCAACTCGCTGCGTTTCGTTGCCTCCGGCACGGTCACCTCCGATGGCGAGATGGATCTTGCTTCGCGGCTTTGCCAGTTGCACGACGGCCTTGCCGAAGTGGTGCACAGCTACCAGCCGCACGAAGCGGCGGTCGAGCAGACCTTCGTCAACAAGGACGCGACGGCGACGCTGAAGCTTGGCCAGGCGCGCGGCATTGCGATGCTGGTGCCGGCGCGCGCGGGCTTGAGGGTCGCCGAATATGCGCCGAACGCGGTCAAGAAGGCCGTGATCGGCGTCGGCCATGGCGAGAAGCAGCAGATCCACATGATGATCAAGGTTCTGATGCCGAAGGTCGAGTTCAAGGGCAACGATGCGGCGGACGCACTGGCGATCGCCATCTGTCATGCCCACAATCGGCAATCGGTGACGAGCCGGCTCGCCGCATTGATGGCGTAGTTGCAGTAGATCTGAAGTGCTACACCGACTTCATCGCGTCTTGAGGCGCGCGACGCTGTAGAGAAGATATTTTCCGATGGTCTGAGCGACCATCCCCCACCGCGAGAGACGCCACATGATCGGCAAATTGAAGGGTACCATCGACGAGATCGGCGAGGATCACGTCGTGCTCGACGTGCATGGCGTCGGCTATGTCGCCTTTTGTTCGGCGCGCACCTTGTCCAAGCTCGGTTCGGCTGGCGAGGCGGCGATGCTCTTCATCGAGACCTATGTGCGCGAGGACCAGTTGAAGCTCTTCGGCTTCTTGACGGCGCTCGAGCGGGAGTGGTTTCGCTTGCTGCAAAGCGTGCAGGGCGTCGGCTCCAAGGTTGCGCTTGCGGTGCTCTCGACCCTGACGCCGGGCGAACTCGCCAATGCCATCGCGCTGCAGGACAAGACCTCGGTCTCCCGCGCGCCGGGTGTCGGCCCCAAGGTGGCGGTGCGCATCGTCACCGAACTCAAGAACAAGGCACCGTCCTTTGCCGGCGAGATGGCGTCGTCGATCGGCCTCAAGCAGGAGCTTGGCGAAGGGGTCGCCTCCGCGCCGGTGTCGGATGCGGTTTCGGCGCTGACCAATCTCGGCTATTCGCGCGACCAGGCGGCCAATGCGGTTGCCGCCGCGCTGAAGAATGGCGGTGAGGGGGGAGACAGTGCCAAGCTCATCCGCCTCGGCCTCAAGGAACTGGCGCGATGAGCGCTTGCCTTGGCGGGGCGCAGAAGGCAGAACGGAAGGGGCCGGACGCAGGTGGGTGCCTGCGCCATGACGACCGACCAATTGGAACGAATGCATGACTGATGCGGCACGTCTGATAACGCCGGAAAAGCGCGGCGAGGATCTCGACGCGACCATGCGCCCGCAGTCGCTGGACGAGTTTACCGGCCAGGCGGAAGCGCGCGCCAACCTGAAGATCTTCATCGAAGCGGCCAAGAACCGCGGCGAGGCGCTGGATCACGTACTGTTCGTCGGCCCGCCCGGCCTCGGCAAGACGACGCTTGCGCAGATCATGGCCAAGGAGCTCGGCGTCAATTTCCGCTCGACCTCCGGCCCGGTCATAGCCAAGGCCGGCGATCTCGCCGCACTGCTCACCAATCTCGAAGAGCGCGACGTGCTCTTCATCGACGAAATCCACCGGCTCAATCCGGCGGTCGAAGAAATCCTCTATCCGGCGATGGAGGATTTCCAGCTCGACCTCATCATCGGCGAAGGCCCGGCCGCACGTTCGGTGAAGATCGATCTCTCGAAGTTCACGCTGGTGGCAGCAACCACCCGCCTCGGCTTGCTGACGACACCGCTTCGTGACCGTTTCGGCATCCCGGTGCGGCTCAACTTCTACACCGTCGAAGAACTGGAATCGATCGTCCGGCGCGGCGCCCGGCTGATGGGGCTCGGCATGACCGACGATGGCGCGCGCGAGATCGCCCGTCGCGCCCGCGGCACGCCGCGCATCGCCGGGCGGCTGCTGCGCCGGGTGCGCGATTTTGCCGAAGTGGCGCGCGCCGAGGCCGTGACCAAGGAGATCGCCGACGAAGCACTGACACGGCTGCTCGTCGATAATATGGGGCTCGACCAGCTCGACCGCCGCTATCTCTTCATGATCGCGCAGAATTTCGCTGGCGGACCCGTCGGCATCGAAACCATAGCCGCCGGGCTCTCCGAACCGCGCGACGCGATCGAAGACATCATCGAGCCCTATCTGATCCAGCAAGGTTTCATACAGCGGACGCCGCGCGGCCGTATCTTGACCGCAAATGCCTGGAAACATATCGGCCTCAATCCGCCGAAAGAGGTCGAGGCGACACAATTTCGGCTGACACTCGAGGACGAATAGATGATTACCCGCCGCGGATTGTTGAAAATGATCGGCGGCGGGATTGCCAGCATGGCAGCGCTTAGCGGTTACGCCTTCGCCGTCGAACCATTGGCCCGGCTGAATGTAACCCGCTACTCGCTGACGCCGCCCGGCTGGACACCCGGCCTGAAATTGCGTGTCGTCGCGCTCGCCGATATCCATGCCTGCGAACCCTGGATGCCGGCAAGCCGCATCGCCTCGATCTGCCGCCAGGCCAATGATCTCGGCGGCGACGTAACCGTGCTTCTCGGTGATTACGCGGCCGGTATGAATTTCGTTACCCGCTATGTCCACTCCAGCGAATGGGCTAAGTCGCTTGCGACGCTTACGGCGCCGCTCGGCGTCCATGCCGTCATGGGCAATCACGACTGGTGGGAGGACAAGACCGCGCAGAGAAACGGAAGCGGTCCGACCTTCGGACACAAGGCGCTGCAGGATGTCGGCATCAACGTCTACAGCAACCGGGCAGTCCGGCTGGAGAAAGAAGGGCAGGGCTTCTGGATCGCCGGTCTCGAAGACCAGCTCGCCCTGGTGCCGGGCAAGAAGTGGCAGCGGCAGCGCATGAAAGGTCTCGACGATCTCGAGGGCACGCTGGCGCAGGTGAGCGATGGCGATCCGGTCATTCTGCTGGCACACGAGCCGGACATCTTCCCGAGCGTTCCCTCACGCGTCGCGTTGACATTGTCGGGCCATACCCATGGCGGCCAGGTGCGGCTTCTCGGCTACGCGCCCGTGGTGCCCTCGCGCTTCGGCGATCGCTACGCCTATGGCCATATGGTCGAGAACGATTGCAACCTGATCGTTTCCGGAGGTCTCGGCTGTTCGCTTGCGCCGGTTCGTTTCGGCGTGCCGCCGGAAATCGTCGTCATCGACCTTGGTTAGCTGATCCGAGGTCCGGAGGCTTTACGCGGGCCTGATGTCCTCGAGCAGACCCCTGATCGAGGTCGCCAGCCGCTCCGATCCGCCAGGCTGCCAGCCGAGCTGGCGCAATTTTTCAGTCGCCATAACCAGATAGCCATCCGCCGAAACGGTCTCCGGCAATGGGTGCGGGCATCCGGTCAGTGCCTGCACCAGCGAGAGAATTTTCCTGACGTCGAGCAGCAGGTCCGAAACGTTGAAGACCTCACCCCGCACCGCGGCGCTATCCGCTTCGAGCATCAGGCGCACCGCGGCACCCACGTCATCGCCATGGATCTCGGTGCCGATCCGCGGCTGGATCGGTTTTCCTTCAAGATAGCTCGCAAACAGGTCGGCCCACTTGTGCCGTCGGCCAGGACCAGCGGCACCGTATACGCCGGTGACCCGCAGGCTTGCCGGGATGAAGTCCTCGGTTGCAAGCATCCGCAAGTGATCTTCGACCGCGACCTTCACCTGGCCATAAAGCGTGTCCGGGTCTGGCGGCGACGTCTCGTCGAGACGGCCAGCGCGGCGACTGCCGTAGACGGCGCGGCTCGACAGAAACACGCAGCGCTTAACGCCGGCCGCCCGTGCCGTCTCGAACAGGCGGACCGAGCCGTCGATATTCGCACGGCAGAAGCCTTGCGGATCGTCGCCTTCACCGCCGCGATACCTGCCCTCGACATGTTCGAATGCAGCATGGACGAAGGCGGCAACGCCTTCGAATACGGCGGCTTGGTCGAGATCCGGATCGAGAAACAACGGCACGAAGCGAAGATCGGCGGTGAAATAGCCGGGGTCGGGCGGATGGCGGCCGCCGACGATCACCTCGTATCCGTTCCGCAACAAATGCTCGACGATGAAGCGGCCGACGAAACCGGTGCCGCCGGAGACCAGGACCCGTGTCATCGGCGTACCGGATTGGGGAGAGAAGCGATCTCCGGAATGTCGTCCCCGGTCAGGAAGGCAAACCAGAGGTCGATCAGCGGCCGCAAGGCCTCGGCACGGGGATGGTCCTTTTCCCAGGGCTTTTCATACTGGTAGTGCAGGACGCCGATCGAGCGCCAGTCCCAGAGGTCGGGCATGTTGAACCAGACATATTGCAACATGTTCATCGTCACCGGCAGGCCGTGCCAATCCGGGAAGAAAGTCTGCAGGAAGGTCTGGTCGGTGCGCGGCCAGAAGGCCTCGGGTGCGTCGAGACGAGCGAGCATCCGTCCGAATGTCGCGAGCGAAGGCTCGGCGACGAAGACGCCGGAGTTCAGCCGGTGAAAGTCGGCGAGGCTTCCGTAGACGTTCGGCGCGGCGGAGAACTCCGGATAGGAAAACAGCCGGTCGATGTTCCTGAGCACGATCGCGTCGGCGTCGATGAAGACGCAGCGGCGGTATTCGACGAGTTGCCAGAGCCTGAGCTTGCAGAAATTGTCGAGCGGCGAGTGAAAGGCGGGTTTGCGGCCCTTGGTAAAGGGCGCCGTCTCATGCACGTTCCGGCGCTGGTGGCGCTCGTTGAAGGCGTCGGAGAGCGGCAGGAGGTCGGCCTCGACGAGGCGGCAGCCGAACTCGGCCAGCGGCGCCAGCGCGTCGAGCGAGACGCCGCCGGTATGCAGCACCACAATATCGGCCTCGGTGCCGGAGAGGCGCAGCGAGCGCGCCAAAGCGCGGGCCCCGAGCGCATAGTCGGCATTGGTGACCAGCGTCACGAAGGCATGGCCGGCAGAAGGAGGCGAGGAGGGGCGGAGCCCCTCCGAAGGGTCGGTGGATGTCATGAAACGGATTTCAGCCGCTTGCCCTCTGGGTCGTGGTTGATGAGCGGCGCAATGTCCTTGGTCCAGGCGGAGACGGCGGGCACGCGCGTGCGATCGACACGATAGGCGAATTTCTTCGCGACATCGACGATTTCCGACAGCAGCCCGTCCTGCAGCCGCGTCGGGTTGAGGCCGAGGCCTAAGAACTTCTCATTGTGGACGACGAGTTCGTTCTCGGCCGCTTCCTTGCGCGGGTTGGGCAGCCAGGCGATCTGCGCGCCGGTGATCGCAGCGATCATCTCGGCAAGGTCGCGTACCCGGTGGGTCTCGGTCATCTGGTTGAAGATCTCGACGCGGCTGCCCCGGGCCGGCGGGTTCTTCAGCGCCAGCTCGATGCAGCGGACCGAATCCTGGATGTGGATGAAGGCGCGCGTCTGGCCGCCGGTGCCGTGCACCGTCAGGGGATAGCCGATCGCCGCCTGGATCAGAAAGCGATTCAAGACGGTGCCATAGTCGCCGTCATAATCGAAGCGGTTGATGAGCTGCGGGTGGCGGCGCGTCTGTTCGGTATGGGTGCCCCAGACGATACCCTGGTGCAGGTCGGTGATCCTGAGGCCGTCGTTCTTTGCGTAGAACTGGAACAGCAACTGATCCAGGCACTTGGTCATGTGATAGATCGAGCCGGGATTGGAGGGATAGAGGATCTCCTGGCTGACGGTCTCGCCGCCCATCGTCTCGATGCCAACAGGCAGGTATCCCTCGGGGATCGCCGCGCCGACGGTCGAATAGCCGTAGACGCCCATGGTGCCGAGATGCACCAGATGCGCATCGAGCTCGAGCTCGACCAACGCATTCAAGAGATTGTGCGTGGCGTTGACGTTGTTGTTGACCGTGTAGTTCTTGTGGCGGTCGCTCTTCATGGAATAGGGCGCGGCGCGCTGTTCGGCGAAATGCACGATCGCATCCGGGCGCTGTTCGGCGAGCCAGTTCTTGAGCAGTTCGTAGTCGCGGGCGAGGTCAATCAGATTGAAATGGATGCGGCGGCCGGTTTCGGCGTGCCAGATACGGGTGCGCTCCTGGATCGAGTCCATCGGTGTCAGCGATTGCACGCCGAGCTCCGTATCGATCCAGCGGCGGGAAAGATTGTCGAGGATGTGGACATCGTGGCCGGCATCGGACAGGTGAAGGGCCGTGGGCCAGCCGACGAAACCGTCGCCGCCGAGAATCGCAATCTTCATGCACGCTCTCCTGATCGAGAAGGAAGTCCGTCACGTGATAGGATAGGATTGTGACAACGCTGCAATGCTTGCAAATGGCTTTTTGTTCCTGCACAGGAAACGGGAAATTCTTTCGGAGAAAAGCATGTCCCTGATTTCGCTCGCAGGCGAACTGACCGAACATGGCCATCGGCTGATCCAGCGCGTCTACTACGAAGACACAGATTTTTCCGGCGTCGTCTATCATGCCCGTTACCTGCACTTCATGGAGCGCGCCCGCACCGACTTCCTGCGGCTGCTCGGCGTCGAACAGGCGACGCTCGCGATCGAAGGCGACAGCGAAGGCCTGGTCTTCGTCGTGCATCGCATGGAGATCGACTTCAAGCTGCCTGCCCGCATGGACGACATCCTGACGATTACAACGGTCACGGAGAAGGCCGGTGGCGCCAAGATGGTGCTGCAGCAGGAGATCCGCCGTGGTGAGCAACTGCTGATCGCCGCCAAGGTGATCATCGCCGTCATCAACGGTCAGGGTCGGCCGCGGCGTTTGCCGGAAGCGCTGGCGTACAAGTTCCAACATGCGAAGGAAAGCGTGGGATAACCGGGGCTGCGCCGGGCAGAAGCGGCATAGAGCATCCAGTTTTCAAGTGGAATCACTGAAAGCGGAGAAGATGCTCTCGAATCAAGTGCTGGAGCGTCCTTTGTGCGTTCTAGTCGGTCGCCTTCGCCCCGACCTTGTTCAGGATCTTCTTGGTCAGGGATTGGCGGATGCCGGCAAGATCCTTCCAGGGATCTTCGCCGCTTTCGATCCGGTCGAGAATATCGGCGATGCGGAAACTGTTGGCGGCTTTGAGGCCGGAAAGCTCATCCCAGCTGACCGGCGTGGCGACCGGCCCGCCGGCGCGCGCCCGGGTCGAGTAGGGCGCGATCGCGGTGGCGGCGCGTTCGTTTCTCAGCCAGTCGATGAAGATGCGTCCCTTGCGTTTGGCTTTCGACATGGTGGCGATGAACTTGTCCGGATCGCGTTCGGCGAAACCTTGGGCAAAGGTCTTGGCGAAGGCCTTGGCTTCCGGCCAGGCGGCGCGCGCCGTCAGCGGCACGATGACATGCACGCCCTTGCCGCCGGTAACCATGGGCATCGATTTCAGCCCGATCTCGTCAAGGGCGTCGCGCAGAGCGACGGCGGCCGCCTTCACGGTGTCGAAGTCGACGCTCGGGTCGGGATCGAGGTCGAAGACCAGCCGGTCGGGTGTCTCGAGCTTGTCGAAGCGCGATCCCCAGATGTGGAACTCCAGAGTGCCCATCTGTACCGCGGCGACTAGGCCCTTGGCATCGCGCACATACATGTAGCTTTCGGTCTCGCCGGAGCTTTCCTCGACGGGGACTTCCTTGATCTCGTCGGGAAAGCCGTCACTGGCATGCCTCTGGTAGAAGCACTGCCCCTTGCCGCCCTGCGGGCAGCGCACAAGCGACAAGAGATGCTCGGCCGCGTAGGGCAGCATCCGATCGGCGACGACTGCGTAGTAGCGGGAGAGATCCAGTTTGCTGATGCCCTGGCCCTCGAACAGGATGCGGTCTGGGTGGGTGATCCGCACGCCAAGGACGGTTTCGTCCGCTGCGGTCGATCCCCCCTTTGCGTTCGTTGCCTTCGAGGATTCCGCCTGGGACTTGCCTGAGGACTTCGTTGCGGGTTTCGGCGTTTCGAGTGTCACAGCCTTTGCCTCCTTGTCCTCCCGCAGCCCCTCGAAGGCGCCGTGGCGGATATGTCCATCATCGGTAAATTCGGTGAAATCGATCTCTGCGACCATGTCCGGCCTGATCCAGATCGCGTCCCTTGCGATCTCGCGCGGGACGCTCGCGAAGGGACTGGTCGCGCGACGGCGTTTGGCGAAAGCGGCCGAGAGCGTCTCCATGCGTTCCTCGTCGAAACCGGTTCCGACGCGTCCGCGATAGATGAGTTCGCCCTTGTCGAAGGTGCCGACGAGAAGCGAGGCAAAGGCGCGTCCTTTCTTCGTCGACGGCGAGTAGCCGCCAATGACGAATTCCTGGCGCCTTGTGCATTTGATCTTGAGCCAGCTTCGGGTTCGCTGATTGCTGTAGGGTGCCTCCGCCTGTTTGGCGATGATGCCCTCTTGGCCGGCCTTGCAGATGGTCGAGAAGACTTCCGGTCCGTTGCCGCGCACGTGTTCGCTGTATTGAATGGTGCTGGATGGCGGCAGGGATCTGAGCAGCCGCTTCAGTGTCTCCTTCCGCTCGATCAGCGGCAGGCGGCGCAGGTCGCGGCCGTCGAGGTGAAGCAGGTCGAAGGCATAGAAGCGTGTCTCGCCGCCGCCTTTCAGGGCCTTCTGCAGGGCGGAGAACGATGACCCCTCCTTGGACACGGCAACGGCCTCGCCGTCGATAAGCGCAGACGTGCAGTCGAGTTCCGCCAATGCCTTGGAGATTTTTTGGAATTTCTCGGTCCAGTCGAGTCCGGTGCGCGTGTGGCAGATGGCCTTGCCGCCGCCGATGGCTACCACCAGGCGATAACCATCGAACTTGACCTCGTTCAGCCAAGCGTCACCCTCTGGCGCCTCCGAAACCAGCGTTGCCAGTTGTGGCTTCTGAAAAGCGGGTGGCTTGCCCTTGGCCGATCTCTTCGGCGGTGTGTCGACCGCGCCCACCCTCAGATTCGCGGCTGTACTTTTGTCGGATGCCCAGACGTGCTTCCTGCGTTCGCCCTTGCCGGCGGCGATCTCATCCATGGTCCGGCCGGTGGTGACGCTCGTCTGATGGTCCTCCAGGAGAGTTTCACCATCGTCGGAGGCGGCGTCATCCCCCTCCTTGATGAGCAGCCAGTTCTCGCGCTTCTCGCCGGAGCGCGGCCGCATGCGGACCAGTGCCCAGCCGCCATGCAGGCGCTGGCCATGAAGTTGAAACGTCAGCTTGCCTTCGCGCAATCCCTTCTCGGGATCGTTTTCCGGTTCCCACCAGCCGGTGTCCCACAACATGACGGTGCCGCCGCCATATTGCTTCTCTGGGATCGTTCCCTCGAAATCGCCATAGGCAAGCGGGTGGTCTTCGGTTCGAACGGCGAGACGCTTGTCCTCCGGGTTGAGGCTAGGCCCGCGGGTCACGGCCCAGCTTTTCAGAACGCCGTCCCATTCCAGTCGGAAATCGTAATGAAGGCGTGTGGCGTCATGCTTCTGCACCAGGAAGCGCCTTTGGTTCGAGCGACTGCGACCGATCTTGCCCTTTGGTTCGCGGGTCTCGCGGAAATCGCGGCGTCTGTTGTATTCGGCCAGGGGATCGTGGTTGGTGGCCATGCTTCACCTCACGCGGATTTGCGCTGGCGAGACGGCGCCGGTTTGGACTTTGCCGGCTTCTTCCCGTCACCTGCTTCAAGGCTCTGCTTCAGCGCCGACATCAGATCGACGACATTGTCGCCGCGGCGTTCGGGACGCTCGTCCTCATCGACGGAAACGCGGTTCGACTTCCCCTTCATCTTGCGCTTGACGAGTTCGGTGAGTGCCGCGGTGTAATTGTCCTTGAATGCGGCGGCGTCGAAGGGCGCGGTTTTGCGATCGATGAGCGCCGTTGCGACGTCCAACAGGTCTTTTTCCGCTTTCTTGCCGGAGATGTCGGAAAACATCGGCTCCGCCTTTCTCAATTCATCGGCATATCTCAGCGTCTCGAGCAGCAGGCCATCGCCGCAGGGCCGGACCGCAACCAGGTATTCGCGGCCGCGCAACGTCAACTGGCCAAGCCCGATCTTCGATGCGGCTCTCAGAGCATCGCGAACCACACGGTAGGCGTCTTCGGCGAGATCGTCGGCAGGCACGACGTAGTAGGGCTTGTCGAAGTAGATCGGCGAGATGTCGCAGGCGCCGACGAACTGCACGAGTTCGAGGGTCTTTTTCGTCTCGAGCTTGATGGAGTCCACTTCCTCCGGCTCGAGCAGCACGTATTTGCCGGGCTCGTACTCGTATCCCTTGACGATATCGTTCGTGTCGACCGGACCAACGCCTTCGACGACCTTTGCGTGGTGCACCGGCTTGCCGGAGGGCTCGTGGATCTGGCGGAAAGCCACCTTTGCGCTGGCGCGGGTGGCGCTGAAGAGCTCGATGGGAATCGACACCAGTGAGAGCCGAAGCTGCCCCTTCCATAGGGCGCGCGCCGCCATCACCGGCCTCCACGCAGGCGCCGAATGCTCGGCGTATCTTCGACTATGGCCGATCGCGACCTGTCCTGGGCCAAAGCCCGCTCGATATGGGCGATGTCCTCGACGGTGACGACCGGGATCGGGTCGGAAATGATCGCCTGCAGGACATCAGTCGACAGCACGCCATGGGCGAGAGCGTCCTCCAATGCGGCCCGCGTCTCCCGCTCGGCCTTGAGCTCGGCATAAAGGGCAAGGATCAACCGGTCCCGCGGATCAAAATGCGGCGAGGAAGATCGTTTGTCGCGCTGTCGTGTCGTCGGCTGGCCCATGCCGAAGAAACGTGCCCGGCCAAGGTAAGTTCCGGCCGGCAGGTGATACTGCAAAGACACAGTACGGTAACGGTTGTTTAACCATAATGGTGTCTTAATCACTGCATCAGGATTTGTGCAGTGCACGTCATCCTTTGACCAAAATTGACGGCAAGAAGGCAACCTAAAGCTAATTAAGGTCGCGATGGTGCGATCCACGGCGGTGCCGGGCATTCTTGCAAACAGGACGTTTGGGCTACCCGGTCACGAGCATGAGCCGCTCTTGCCGGGTGTTTGGATTCGGGGACTGAAGACGATGGAACAGGTTGGATTGGCCGCTGCGACGCACGACGTGACCCTCTGGTCGCTGTTCATGCAGGCGGGCTTTGTCGTGAAGCTGGTCATGCTGGGGCTGATTTCCGCCTCGGTGTGGACCTGGGCGATCGTTGTCGACAAGACGCTGAACTACGGTCGCGTGCGCCGTCAGCTCGACAACTTCGAGCAGGTGTTCTGGTCCGGCCAGTCGCTGGAAGAGCTCTACCGGACTCTGGCCGACAGGCAGACCGCCGGAATGGGGGCGATCTTCGTTTCCGCCATGCGCGAGTGGAAGAAGAGCTTCGAGCGCGGCGCCCGGTCGCCGATCGGCCTGCAGATGCGTATCGATCGCGCCATGGACGTGACGCTCGCCCGTGAATCGGAATCGCTGGAAGCGCGTCTCGGTTCGCTCGCAACCATCGGTTCGGCCGCACCCTTCATTGGCCTCTTCGGTACGGTCGTCGGTATCATGACTTCGTTCCAGGCGATCGCCGGCTCGAAGTCGACCAACCTCGCGGTCGTGGCGCCCGGTATCGCCGAAGCGCTGCTCGCCACCGCGATCGGCCTGCTCGCCGCTATCCCGGCGGTTATCGCCTACAACAAGTTTTCGGCCGACGCCGGCAAGCTGTCGGCACGCATGGAAGGATTTGCCGACGAGTTCTCGGCCATCCTGTCGCGGCAGATCGACGAGAAGCTGCAGAGCCCGCGCCAGGCCGCGCAATAATCGCCAGAGATACGGAGACCACGCTGATGGGTATGTCGGTTGGCGGAGCCAAGGGTTCGGGCGGCGGACGTCGCCGCCGCGGCGGCAAGAAGGCCGTGATGAGCGAGATCAACGTCACGCCTTTCGTCGACGTCATGCTCGTGCTGTTGATCATCTTCATGGTGGCGGCGCCGATGATGACGGTCGGCGTGCCGATCGACCTGCCGGAAACGCAGGCGAAGGCGCTCAATTCCGATACGCAACCGATCACCGTCTCGGTCAATCCTTCCGGTGAGATCTACCTGCAGGAAACGCCGATCGCGATCGATGAAGTCGTGCCGAAGCTCGAGGCGATCGCCACCACCGGCTATAACGAGCGCATCTATGTGCGCGGCGACACCAATGCCGACTACGGCACGGTCATGAAGGTCATGGCCCGCATCTCCGCCGCAGGCTTCAAGAATCTCGGCCTTGTCACGCTGCAAGAACAGGAAAAGTGATCGTCCACGATGAAGGGCAGTCTCGCTACATCTGCTGTCCTCCACGCCATGGTCTTGACCTGGGCGCTGGTGTCGCTTGGCAGCCCGGCTGACTTCCAGGTCGCCGACGTCGAGGCTTTGCCTGTCGACATCGTTCCCTATTCGGAAATGACCCAGGTTCAGCAGGGCGACAAGAAGGCGCCGAAGAAGGAGACCTCGTCTCCGGTTCCGACCAAGCGTCCGGAGACGAACCAGCCGGCCGAGAACGTCGGCGACAACGACACCGACCTGAAGACGCCGCCGACGCCGAACGCCAAGCCGTCGAAGAGCGAAGCCCAGGCCTCGCCGCAAAAGAACGAAAAGCCCGAGCCGACGCCCGATCCGGTCGAGCAGGAAATCAAGAAGGTCGAGGAGGCCAAGCCTGCTTCCGAACCGGCGACCGAGGTCGCAGCCCTGCCGGAACCCAAGCAGGAAGTGAAGCCGGAGACGAAGCCCGACCCGACGCCCGCCGAAGAAAAGCCGGCCGAGAACCCGGAAGCCGAAGCGCTGCCCGAAAAGGTGCCGACCCCGGCCGCAAAGCCCAAGGTCGAAAAGCCGGCCCAGAGTGCCAAGACGCCTGAACGCAAGAACGAGGCAACGCCGAAGGAACAGAAGAAGGCGGCGTCCACCGAAGAAAGCAAGTTCGACGCCGACGAGATTGCCGCCCTGCTCAACCGGCAGGATCCGTCCGCCGGTGGCGCCAAGCGCTCGACGCAAGAGGCGGCTCTCGGCGGCAAGAAGACGATCGGTGTGGGCCTCAGCGCCAACGAGATCGACGGCGTGAAGGGTCAGATCCAGGGCAACTGGTCGCTGACACCAGGTCTCACCGGCGTTCAGGAAGTCCGGGTGACGATCAAGGTCCAGCTGGATCCGGCAGGCAACATCGTCGGCACGCCGGAAGTGACGGCAACCGGCGGACCTGAAGGAACGCGTCGCGCTGTCGAAAGCAGCACGCTGCGTGCGCTCCGCCGCTCGTCGCCGCTACAGAACCTGCCACCTGAAAAATATGATGGCGAAAAAGGATGGAATACCCTCGTGCTGAACTTCGACCCCTCGGAATTCGCACTCTGAGCTGCCGGGATTGGAACCCATGCCGGATAGCCAACACACCGCACAAACCCTTCGTATTAAGCTGAAAGGCTTGTCTCAATGATCAAGGTCTCTCTTTTCCGTGCCCTGATGGTGGCCGCGGGCATGTTCGTCGCCTTCGTGGCGGCAACGCCGGCGAACGCCGTCGTCGAAATCAACATCAACAAGGGTAACGTCGAGCCCCTGCCGATCGCGATCACCGACTTCCTTCAGGGCGAGCTCGGTCAGAAGATCTCGGACGTGGTCGCCGCCGACCTGAAGCGGTCGGGCCTGTTCGCGCCGATCAACAAGAGCGCCTTCATCGAAAAGATCAGTAATCCGGACGCCACGCCGCGCTTCGAGGACTGGAAGGTCATCAATGCGCAGGCGCTCGTCACAGGCCGCGTGACGCAGGAAGGCGATGGCAGGCTGAAGGCCGAGTTCCGCCTGTGGGATACGTTCGGTGCCCAGCAGATGACCGGCCAGCAGTTCTTCACCCAGCCGGAAAACTGGCGCCGCGTCGCCCACATCATCGCCGATGCCATCTATGAGCGCGTTACCGGTGAAAAGGGCTATTTCGACACCCGCGTCGTCTATGTCGCCGAAAGCGGCCCGAAGACGGCGCGCAAGCGTCAGCTGGTGATCATGGACCAGGACGGCTTCAATGCCCGTGCGCTCACCAATTCCAACGACATCGTTCTGACCCCGCGCTTCTCGCCGAACCGCCAGGAAGTCACTTACATGTCGTTCGAAAACCAGCAGCCGCGCGTCTATCTGCTGCAGCTCGAAACCGGACAGCGTGAAGTCGTCGGCAACTTCCCCGGCATGACCTTCTCGCCGCGCTTCTCGCCGGATGGCCAGCGCGTCATCATGAGCCTTCAGCAGGACGGTAACGCCAACATCTACACGATGGACCTGCGCTCGCGCACGACGACGCGCCTCACCAACACCGCCGCGATCGACACGGCGCCGTCCTATTCGCCCGACGGCAGCCAGATCGCCTTTGAAAGCGACCGCGGCGGCCGCCAGCAGATCTACGTCATGGGCGCCGACGGCTCCGGCCAGCGCCGCATCTCCTTCGGCGACGGCTCCTATTCGACGCCGGTCTGGTCTCCGCGTGGCGACCTCATCGCCTTCACCAAGCAGTCGGGCGGCAAGTTCTCGATCGGCGTGATGAAGACCGACGGTTCGGGCGAACGCATCCTGACCACGGGCTTCCACAACGAAGGCCCGACCTGGGCGCCGAATGGCCGCGTGCTGATGTTCTTCCGACAGAACGCCGGTGCCGGCGGTCCGCAGCTCTATTCGATCGATCTGAGCGGCTACAACGAGCAGGCGATCCCGACGCAGGGCTTCGCATCCGACCCGGCCTGGTCGCCGCTGCTCGAGTAGGCTGATCCAATATGCGGCGGGAAAATGTGGCAACGATGCCGCTTTCTCGCCGCAAAGTGCTGGTCTAGCAGGCGCCGAACCGAAATTATCGATTTGTTAACCATAACTGTTGAAAAGCGATTAACCGCTTCCGGTTACAGTCTGGCAACCGTGAATTCAGACACTTCCAAGGAGACCGGCGTATGAGCCGAATTGACACCCCGGCCGCAGGCCGCATGCAGACCATCGCTCGCAACCCGGTCATGATCGCCCTGGTCATGACGCTTGCCATCGCTGGCTGTGCATCGAAGAAGAACCTGCCGAACAACGCCAACGAGCTCGGCCTCGGCGGCGCGGGCGCTGCAACGCCGGGTTCGCAGCAGGACTTCACCGTCAATGTCGGCGACCGCATCTTCTTCGACACCGACTCCACGTCGATCCGTGCCGACGCGCAGCAGACGCTCGCCCGCCAGGCCCAGTGGCTCGCCAAGTATCCGAACTACGCGATCACGATCGAAGGCCATGCGGACGAACGCGGCACGCGCGAATACAACCTTGCACTCGGCGCCCGCCGTGCTGCCGCCACCCGCGATTACCTCATCAGCCAGGGTGTTCCGGCGAACCGCATGAAGACGATTTCCTACGGCAAGGAAAAGCCGGTCGCCGTCTGCGACGACATCTCCTGCTGGTCGCAGAACCGTCGTGCAGTCACCGTCCTCGGTGGCGCCGGCATGTAATTCTCACGGCCGAGCCTGGCTCGGTCGGGTAGCATGACATGTTCCGGGGAACACAAGCGTGTTCCCGAAATCACGAACTGCTAAAATATAAGGGCGGCTCTCAGCCGCCCTTTGCTTTTTTACCACACTTTGGCCGAACTCCGTTGCTTTTTCAGGGCAATTGGAAAACTGTGCGGCAATCACCCAGTTGACTCGGCGAGATGTATTGCGGGCCCCGAATCAAGGGTGGGACAACCGGTATTCGAACAGGACAAATGAAATGAAGAAATTTGTCGTGGCGGGACTGATCGGTCTGACGGCCCTTGTGGGCCTGGGCCAGACGGCGAACGCCATGCCGCTTTCAGGGCTGCTGGCCCGAACGACTGAAACCCAAACCAGTGCGCAAAACCTGCCCGTGGTGAAGGTGCAGTCGGCCGAGACCGCACGGATTGGCCAGCTCGAGGAACAGATCCGCTCGCTCAACGGGCGTATCGAGGAAATGAGCTTCCAGCTCCTGCAGATGCAGGAGCAGATCCGGAAGTTCCAGGAGGACAACGAATTCCGCTTCCAGGACCTGGAAAGCGGCAAGGCCTCCCCGAAGAAGAGCGGCGCGTTGCAGACGCCGAAGACCAGCGATCAGGCGTCCGTCACCCCCGGGGTGACGGATAGCCAGACAATGGCACCGGCCGGCGGGGGCAATGACATGGCGTCCTCCGGGCTCCCGTCGAGTGGTGACCAGGGTTCCGGCGGCGCGGCGCCGACCACGCTCGGTCAGATCGTCTTCGACCAGAACGGCAATCCGGTTGCTGCCACGACCGATGCTCAACCCGGCTCGAACGCCACACCTCCGGGCGTCGACACCGGTGCCGGACTGCCCGCCGACGATGGTGGCCTCAACAGCAACCCTGGCAGCCAGCAGACGGCCTCGCTCGACAACCCCGGCGATCTCTACCAGTCGGCTTACGGCCATGTTCTTTCCGGCGACTACAGCACGGCGGAGCAGGAATTCGGCGACTATCTGGCGGCGTTTCCGCAGGGCGACAAGGCGGCCGATGCCAGCTTTTGGCTGGGCGAGGCGCAATACTCGCAGGGCAAGTACAGCGACGCGGCCAAGACCTTCCTGAATGCGCACCAGGCCCACGGCAAGTCGCCGAAGGCGCCGGAGATGCTGCTGAAGCTCGGAATGTCGCTCGGTGCGCTCGACAACAAGGAAACCGCCTGCGCGACGCTGCGCGAGGTCAACAAGCGCTACCCGAAGGCTTCGCCGGCGGTGAAGGCAAAGGTGACGAGCGAGCAGAGCCGCTTTGGCTGCTGAGGCCCACCCGCCAATGGCCGTTGTCGAAACGGCAAAACGATTTCTTGCCTCCTTCGATAGACCAGCACGCATCCTCGTGGCCGTCTCCGGCGGGAGCGACTCGAAGGGACTGCTTCTCGCTCTCAAGGAAGCGATCGAGGCAACCAAGCCCACAGAATTTTCCCTGTCCGCCTGCACGGTCGACCATGCGTTGAGGCCGGAATCGGCCGGAGAGGCGCGCGGTGTCGCGGCGTTCTGCGAGAGCCTGGGTGTGCCGCACCTCACCACCCTATGGGACGGGCCGAAGCCCGGAACCGGCATTCAGGCGGCGGCGCGCGCGGCGCGCTACGCATTACTGGCGGGGGCTGCGCAACGCTTCGAAGCATCCTCGATCGTCACCGGCCACACGCTCGACGACCAGCGAGAGACGATCCTGATGCGCGCACGGCGGCGGGAGGGACCCGGTGCCGCGGGCATGGCGGCGGCCACGCTCTATGACCGTCGCATCTGGGTGTTCAGACCCTTCCTCACGGTCGAACGCAGCGCCATTCGCGCCTTTCTCGAGGCCAGGAATGTCGCCTGGTTCGACGATCCGAGCAACGCGAACCCTCGCTTCGAGCGGGCACGTGCGCGGGCCTCGCTGGCGTCATCGCCAGCGACCGGTGGCGGCGTCTGGGATGCCCGATCGCGGGCGCGATCGTCGGCAGCTGCAGCCGCCCTGCTCGCGCGGCACGTAAGGGTGCATGCGGGGTTGGTCGCGCAAATCCCTCCTGCGATGGCAGATCAAGGCCGGGACATCGACTGGCAACGGGCGCTGCTGACGCTGGCGACCGTCCTCGGCGGCCGCGCACATCTGCCGGCGGCCGGGACTGTCGAGCGGTTGGTGAACGCCCTGGAGCAGGGGACACCGGGCCGGCTGACCGCGGGACGCGTCGTCTTCGATCGGCGCTCGACCGGCCTTTATCTTTATCGGGAGGCGCGCGGCATCGAGGACCTGACCTTGCAGGCAGGGCAAACTGCTGTCTGGGACGGACGTTTCCTGATCCGCAACGATGGCGATGGTCCCCTCATGGTGACGGTGGAAGGCGGCCGCGGACCACAACAGCAGAGACTTATTGCCGCAGGTTTGCCACCGGGCGTTGCGGGTCGAGCGTCGCTGTCGGCGCCACGCATCGTCCGCGACGACGTCAAAAGTGTCGCACCTGTCACAATCGAGCCGAGGATCGGTCTCTACGACACCTTTTTGCCGGGTTTCGACAGGATCATGGCAGACAGGATCGCCGGATTGTTCGGACGCCAGCCTTACCTGCCGCCACCGGTTCACGGTCTATTGACAGAAATGGAATGGTAGACGGCGGTTTGCCTTGGCAATGCGTCGCCAGAACCCTATGTTAGGGAGCAAGACAGCGACCCGGCGAAATGCGTGGGTCGTGACAGGTTCCGGGGAGTTCGATGAACCCTAATTTTCGTAATCTTGCCCTTTGGGCAATCATAGCGCTTCTGCTGATCGCGTTGTTCAGCATGTTCCAGCAGCCGACGGAGCGCACCGGCTCGCGCGAGATTCCGTTCTCGCAATTCCTCAAGGACGTGGATGCGAGCCGCGTCAAGGAAGTCGTGATCACCGGCCCGAAAGTGATCGGCAGCTATTCCGAAAGCGGCGCCACCTTCCAGACCTACGCGCCATCCGTCGATACGGCGCTGACCGAGCGCCTCGAAGCCAAGGACGTGACGGTCACGGTTCGCCCGGAAACCGACGGCTCGTCCGGCTTCCTGAGCTACATCGGTACGCTCCTCCCGATGCTTCTGATCCTCGGCGTCTGGCTGTTCTTCATGCGCCAAATGCAGGGCGGCTCGCGTGGAGCCATGGGCTTCGGCAAGTCCAAGGCCAAGCTGCTGACGGAAGCGCATGGCCGCGTCACCTTTGACGACGTCGCCGGCGTCGACGAAGCCAAGCAGGACCTCGAAGAAATCGTCGAATTCCTGCGCGATCCGCAGAAGTTCCAGCGCCTTGGCGGCCGCATTCCACGCGGCGTGCTGCTCGTCGGCCCTCCCGGTACCGGTAAGACGCTGCTTGCACGCTCCGTTGCCGGCGAAGCCAACGTGCCGTTCTTCACCATCTCCGGTTCCGACTTCGTCGAAATGTTCGTCGGCGTTGGCGCCAGCCGTGTGCGCGACATGTTCGAGCAGGCGAAGAAGAATGCGCCCTGCATCATCTTCATCGACGAAATCGACGCCGTCGGCCGCCATCGTGGCGCCGGTCTCGGCGGCGGCAACGACGAGCGCGAGCAGACGCTCAACCAGTTGCTGGTCGAGATGGACGGCTTCGAAGCCAATGAAGGCATCATCCTGATCGCGGCGACCAACCGTCCCGACGTTCTCGACCCTGCACTGCTGCGTCCAGGCCGCTTCGACCGCCAGGTCGTCGTGCCGAACCCGGATATCAACGGCCGCGAACGCATCCTCAAGGTGCACGTACGCAACGTGCCGCTGGCGCCGAACGTCGACCTCAAGGTGCTCGCACGCGGTACGCCCGGTTTCTCCGGCGCCGATCTCATGAACCTCGTCAACGAGGCGGCGCTGATGGCCGCCCGCCGCAACAAGCGTCTTGTCACCATGCTCGAGTTCGAGGATGCCAAGGACAAGATCATGATGGGTGCGGAGCGTCGCTCCTCGGCCATGACCGAAGCCGAGAAGAAGCTGACGGCCTATCACGAAGCCGGTCACGCGATCCTGGCGCTCAACGTTCCCTCGGCCGATCCGCTGCACAAGGCGACGATCATTCCGCGCGGACGGGCGCTTGGCATGGTCATGCAGTTGCCCGAAGGCGACCGCTACTCGATGAGCTACAAGTGGATGGTCTCGCGCCTTGCCATCATGATGGGCGGACGCGTTGCTGAAGAGCTGACCTTCGGCAAGGAGAACATCACCTCGGGCGCATCGTCGGATATCGAGCAGGCAACGAAGCTTGCCCGTGCGATGGTGACGCAATGGGGCTTCTCCGATCAGCTCGGCCAGGTTTCCTACGGCGAGAACCAGCAGGAAGTCTTCCTTGGCCACTCCGTCGCGCAGCAGAAGAACGTTTCCGAAGCGACGGCTCAGAAGATCGACAACGAAATCCGTCGCCTGATCGACGAGGCCTATGAGACGGCGCGCAGGATCCTGACCGAGAAGAACCACGAATTCGTGGCGCTTGCCGAAGGCCTGCTCGAATACGAAACCCTGACGGGTGATGAGATCAAGGCGCTGATCCGCGGCGAAAAGCCGGCACGCGACCTTGGCGACGACACGCCACCGCATCGTGGCTCGGCCGTTCCTTCAGCAGGTTCTAAGAAGGAGGGCCCGGCGAGCAACAAGGGCGAAGAATCCGAAGGTGGATTCGAGCCGCAGCCGCAATAGCCGGCACGGTCGGCAATGTATCCGAGCCGCCGCTCCTTAAGTGGAACGGCGGCTTTTCGTTGCCTCTCGGCCTCTGGCATTTGGTAACGGGATGTAATGATTTCTGATGTTAGGCTCGCTGCCGCTTGCTGCGCTTTTGTGTCAAAGAAGACACGACGTGTTTGCGATGGCTGCCCTTGAACGGAATGCCGATCGCCAAGCAGACGGCATCCAAGAGATGAATGAGGTCCGGTCAATGAAACCCAGTCGCGCAAAACGCAGACAGGCGGAGCTGGCCAAACCGGCCCTGACCCGGCAGAACGATGGAGTTTTTATGAAGCGAAAGTATTTCGGCACCGACGGTATCCGCGGCCAGTCCAACATGTTTCCGATGACGCCGGATCTGGCGATGCGGGTCGGCATTGCGGTCGGTACGATCTTTCGCAACGGAGCCCACCGTCACCGGGTGGTGATCGGCAAGGATACCCGTCTTTCGGGCTATATGCTCGAAAACGCCATGGTGGCGGGCTTTACGGCTGCAGGTCTCGACGTCTTCCTGCTCGGGCCGATCCCGACGCCGGGCGTCGCCATGCTCACGCGGTCGCTGCGCGCCGATATCGGCGTGATGATCTCCGCCTCGCACAACCCCTTCCAGGACAACGGCATCAAGCTTTTCGGTCCTGACGGCTACAAGCTTTCCGACGATATCGAAGAGAAGATCGAGGCGCTGCTCGATCAGGACCTCTCGGGGCAACTGGCAAAGTCTGAAGACATCGGCCGGGCGAAGCGCGTCGATGGTGACATCTATCGCTATCTGGAGCACGCAAAGCGCACGCTGCCGCGCGACGTCACGCTCCAGGGCCTGCGCATCGCTGTCGACTGCGCCAATGGTGCGGCCTACAAGGTGGCGCCGACGGCGCTTTGGGAGCTGGGCGCGGAAGTCGTCACCATCGGGACGGAACCGAACGGCCTCAACATTAATCTCGATTGCGGCTCCACCCATCCCGTGACGCTGTCGAAAAAGGTCCACGAAGTGCGCGCCGATATCGGCATTGCGCTTGATGGCGATGCCGATCGTGTGCTGATCGTCGATGAGAACGGCACGGTGATTGACGGCGACCAGCTGATGGCGGTGATCGCCGACAGCTGGGCCGAAGACGGCATGCTGCGTGGCGGCGCCGTTGCCGCGACCGTCATGTCCAATCTTGGGCTCGAGCGCTATCTGAAAGGGCGCGGCATCGATCTGCGGCGCACGAAGGTCGGCGACCGTTATGTCGTCGAGCAGATGCGCCAGGATGGCTTGAACGTGGGTGGTGAACAGTCGGGCCACATCGTGCTCTCCGATTTCGGCACGACGGGTGATGGTCTTGTCGCCGCTCTGCAGATCCTTGCGGTCGTCAAGCGTCAGGGCAAGGCGGTGAGCGAGGTGTGCCACCGGTTCGAGCCGGTGCCGCAGGTGCTGAAGAATGTTCGTATTTCTGCCGGCAAGCCACTCGAAGATACGGCGGTACGCCAGGCGATCGCCGATGCGGAGGCAGAGCTTGCGAAGTCCGGCCGCCTGCTGATCCGGCCCTCCGGCACCGAACCGCTGATCCGTGTGATGGCGGAAGGCGACGACCGCGGGCAGGTCGAACGTATTGTCGATGAGCTGGTCAATGTCATCGGCAGCGTCCGCAATGCTGCCTGAAGTATTCAGCGACTGATTTCCCTCCAGGGCCGGTGCGATGCATCGGCCTCTTTTTTGTCCTGCTGTCGGCTACCGTCGCCGAAGGCCAAAGCATCTCACGAGGCCATCCCAGCACCGGATTTTCAAGCGGTGAGCGTTCCTGTCTTTTCAGGGGCGAGCTAGTACATTGTCTTGCCGATTTATTTAGCTGTACCTTAAGGGAACTCGAAGACGGACAGTAATGCGGCACAACAACCGTAAGAATAGGCTGCTTTCTTAACAATCTCGGTAAACGTTTGTAGTTAATCGGAACTTAACCTTTCCTCCTCATTATCCATAACCAACATCGGGATTTGGGCACCGGTTTCATGGTGAACCAAGCAACGGAATGTATTGGAGTGGGCCATGAAGAGAATTTTGAGTGGCGTTGTTGCTATTTTGCTCAGCGGCACGGCAGCTTTTGCTGCGGATGTCTACCAACCGCCTATGGAGCCGGTGCCGGAGCAGCCCGTCGAGGTCATCCAGACCAGCGGCTGGTACCTGCGCGGCGACGTCGGTTACGCCTGGAATCATCTGCGCGGCGCAAATTTCTACCAGGGGGGGCCGAGCGGCTCGATCGCGGATTTCGACTCCGCCGATATCGATGATTCTTGGGTGATCGGCGGCGGTGTCGGTTACCAGTTCAACAATTATCTCCGTGCCGACATCACGGCCGACTACTGGGGCAACGGCGACTTCGTCGGCTCGACCAGCGGCGGCTGCGGGACGGTTGCAGGTCCTTGCGTGTCGCGTGACATAAGCTCGGTCTCGGCCTGGAGCCTGATGGCCAACGCCTATGTCGACATCGGCACCTATGGCGCCTTCACGCCCTACGTCGGTGCCGGTATCGGTGCCACGCGCGTGAGCTGGGACGGACTGCGCAACACCAGCTGCAGTGTCGCCGATCCCACGGCATGCGACCCGACGACCAATCACGGCGGCGAGGATAGCTGGCGCTTCACCTACGCCCTCATGGCCGGTACAGCGATCGACCTGACCTGCAACCTGAAGGCCGATATCGGCTATCGCTTCCGCCAGGTCGATGACGGCGACATGTTCGGTTACGCCAATGGCGGCGGACCGGGTTTCGACGATGGCTTCTACATCCACGAGGCGCGCGCCGGTCTGCGCTACTCCTTCGGCAACACCTGCGAAGTTCCTTACGAGCCGCCGCCGATCGTCTACAAATAATCCGACAGTATCCGACAAGCACCAAGGCCACCTGCGGGTGGCCTTTTTCGTGGCCGCCAATCTTTGCCCGTTTCCTAACGAGTATGGTTAACCGTGGGTTAACCAGTCGCTGCAATAGTTAACGCTGAACGAAGCGGCGACGGCATGGCTCCATCCCGCACGGATAGCAGTGGTGAAAGGGCATGGGCATGGATTGGCGAAACGGGTTCTGCGGAGCCGCTTTTGGTGCCGGCCTGCTGCTACTTTCCGGTTCGGCGCTGGCGGCAGACGAGGATCTTCTGAATGCCCCGGAGATCACCATCGAGAAGGAAGCGGCCGGCACCAGTGCGATTTACCTGCGTGGCGATATCGGCTATGCGCCCTGGCGCGGCGAAGGCGACCCCTATTACCGGACCTTCGATGCGGGAACGCTGACCTATGACAGCGTCTCCTTCGACAATGCCCGTTTTGACAAACCGTTCTCCGGTTCGCTCGGCATCGGCTACCAGCTCACCGATACGTTCCGCGCCGACCTGACGGCCGAATATTTCGAGGGCCGGTTCAGCGGTTCGTCGTCGTCGGCAAGTCCTTGCGCGGGGCAGGGGGCCGGCACGTCCTGTGCTTTATCGACCGGTGCCGGCTATTCGGCTCTTGGGCTAATGGCGAACGCCTATCTGGATTTCGGCACGCTTGCGGGTTTCACGCCCTATGTCGGCGGCGGCATCGGTGCGACACGCCTCAACTGGGACAGCGCAATCGAAAGGGCCACTTGTGTGGCCGGCGGCGGCGCTTGCGTCGGCGGCGCGCCCACTTCCGCCGCCTACGAGGGGCGCGACAGTTGGCGATTCACCTACGCGCTGATGGCTGGCGTTTCCTATGATCTCAGCGAACAGCTGAAACTCGATGTCGGTTATCGCTATTCGCATGTCGCCGATGGCGAGATGTTCGGCTTCGGCGCCGAGGCGCTTGTTGGCGCCAGCGGCGACAAGGGCTTCGACGACGGGCTGTCGCGCCACGAGATCCGGGCGGGCTTGCGCTTCTCCTTCTGATCTCTCGAAACCGGTGCGGACGGCGGCGCAAGAAGGGCGTCGCCTCTGACAATCGATCGGCTGGCCTTGCTCAGGCTTTTCAGATGTTGCCTGCGGCGCCATAAATTTTCTCGATTGCGACAAAGGCGCTTGACTTCCGGTCCCGGCCACAATATCGACGACGGCGGGACACCCTTCCCCAACGAAGGGCTATCTATCTGGAAGGATAGCACATGGCAAAGCCTGCACAGCCGGACCTCCGTCCGAACAATGTCCATTTCTCCTCTGGTCCTTGCTCGAAGCGCCCTGGCTGGACGCTCGATGCTCTCTCCGATGCTCCGCTCGGTCGTTCGCACCGTGCCAAGATCGGCAAGACGAAGCTGAAGCAGGCCATCGATCTTACCCGTGACATTCTCGAAGTGCCGGCCGACTACCGTATCGGTATCGTGCCCGCTTCCGATACCGGCGCCGTCGAAATGGCGCTTTGGTCGCTGCTCGGTCAGCGCGGCGTCGATATGCTTGCCTGGGAAAGCTTCGGCGCCGGCTGGGTGACCGATGTGGTCAAGCAGCTGAAGCTTGCCGACGTTCGCAAGTTCGAAGCCGGCTACGGCGAACTGCCCGATCTTTCCAAGGTCGATTTCGACCGCGACGTGGTCTTCACCTGGAACGGCACGACCTCCGGTGTGCGCGTGCCGAATGCCGACTTCATCCCGGCCGACCGCAAGGGCCTGACGATCTGCGATGCGACCTCTGCCGCCTTCGCGCAGAACCTCGACTTCGCCAAGCTCGACGTCGTCACCTTCTCCTGGCAGAAGGTCCTCGGCGGCGAGGGCGCCCATGGCGTCATCATTCTGTCGCCGCGCGCCGTCGAGCGTCTGCTCACCTACGTGCCGGCCTGGCCGCTGCCGAAGATCTTCCGCATGACCTCGGGCGGCAAGCTGATCGAGGGCATCTTCTCCGGCGAGACGATCAACACGCCGTCGATGCTCTGCGTCGAGGACTATATCGACGCACTGCTCTGGGCTGAGCAGGTCGGCGGGCTCAAGGGCCTGATGGCCCGCGCCGATGCCAATGCGCAGGTGATCTTCGACTTCATCGCCGCCAATGACTGGATCGCCAACCTGGCGGTCAAGGACGAGACCCGCTCCAACACCTCGGTCTGCCTGAAGATCGTCGACAAGGACGTTTTGGCGCTCGACACCGATGGTCAGGCCGCCTTCGCCAAGGGCGTGGTTGCGCTACTCGAGAAGGAAGGCGTCGCCTTCGACATCGGCCATTACCGCGATGCGCCGTCCGGTCTTCGCATCTGGGCCGGCGCTACCATCGAGGCCGCCGACATGAAAGCGCTGATGCCGTGGCTCACCTGGGCCTTCGAGACCCAGAAGGCGACATTGACGCAGGCCGCGGCCTGATCCGGAGCGGGTGAGGAAAATGTACTCTGCCCGCGTCCCGCACAGATGAAAGTGATCCGCTTCGCTCCCGGGGAGGGGGCGAGGCCGGCTATCCGCATTCCTATTCAGACCTGATCTCTAAGTAAGGAGGCCTCTCATGGCACCTCGCGTTCTCGTATCCGACGAACTGTCGGAAACCGCCGTCCAGATCTTCCGCGACCGCGGCGTCGAAGTCGATTTCCAGCCGAAGCTCGGCAAGGACAAGGACAAGCTCGCCGAAATCATCGGCAACTACGACGGTCTTGCGATCCGCTCGGCCACCAAGGCGACGGAAAAGCTGATCGCGGCTGCGACCAACCTCAAGGTTATCGGCCGCGCCGGCATCGGCGTCGACAACGTCGACATTCCGGCCGCTTCGCGCCGCGGCATCATCGTCATGAACACGCCTTTTGGTAACTCGATCACGACCGCCGAACATGCGATCGCGCTGCTCTTTGCCGTTGCCCGCCAGCTTCCCGCGGCCGATACCTCGACCCAGGCCGGCAAGTGGGAGAAGTCGCGCTTCATGGGCGTCGAGATCACCGGCAAGACGCTCGGCGTCATCGGTGCCGGCAATATCGGCTCGATCGTCTGCTCGCGCGCCATCGGCCTGAAGATGCACGTGCTCGCCTACGACCCGTTCCTCTCCAAGGAGCGCGCCGAGGAAATGGGCGTCACCAAAGTCGAGCTCGATGAGCTGCTCGCGCACGCCGATTTCATCACGCTGCACGTGCCGCTGACCGACAAGACCCGCAACATCCTGAGCGCCGAAGCGATCGCCAAGACGAAGCCGGGCGTGCGCATCATCAACTGCGCCCGCGGTGGTCTGGTCGACGAGAAGGCGCTTGCCGAAGCGATCAAGTCGGGTCATGTCGCCGGCGCCGGCTTCGACGTCTTCGAGGTCGAACCTGCGACGGAAAGCCCCCTCTTCGGCCTGCCGAACGTCGTCTGCACGCCGCATCTCGGCGCTTCGACCACGGAAGCGCAGGAGAATGTCGCCCTGCAGGTGGCCGAGCAGATGTCGGACTACCTGGTCAAGGGTGCCGTCTCCAACGCCATCAACATGCCGTCGATAACCGCCGAAGAAGCGCCGATCCTCAAGCCGTTCATCCGGCTTGCCGACGTTCTCGGCGCCTTCGTCGGCCAGGTCACCGAAAGCGCGATCAAGGAAATCGAGATCCTCTATGACGGCTCGACCGCCGGCATGAACACCAAGGCGCTGACGAGCGCGGTGCTCGCCGGCCTGATCCGGCCGCAGGTCGCCGACGTCAACATGGTTTCGGCGCCGGTCATGATCAAGGAAAAGGGCATCATCCTCTCCGAGGTCAAGCGTGACAAGACCGGCGTCTTCGACGGCTACATCAAGCTGACGGTGACGACGGCGAACCAGACGCGCTCGGTCGCCGGTACCGTGTTCTCCGACGGCAAGCCGCGCTTCATCCAGATCAAGGGCATCAACCTCGATGCGGATGTCGGCAGCCACATGGTCTACATCACCAACACTGACGTTCCCGGCATGATCGGCTTCATCGGCATGACGCTGGGCGATGCCGGCGTCAACATCGCCAACTTCCAGCTCGGCCGCGAGAAGGAAGGCGGCGACGCGATCGCTCTGCTCTATGTCGACGCTGCCGTTTCCGAGACCGTGCTTGACAAGCTGCGCGCCAACAAGGCAATTCGCCAGGCAAAGCCGCTGGTCTTCAACATCGATTGAGGCCGGCACGGGAAGCGGCAGCAAGATCTGCCGCTTCGTCGACCCCAATCACGGGACATGTCGAGGACGCACCGGTGACCGCCGGTGCGTTTTCCTGTTTCAGAGCGTGTGATGAGAAATGACCGAAATGACGTTCCGCTGGCGCGAGGCAAGCCTGCCAGACCTCGTTTCCGTATCGGAGATCCAGCTTGTGGTTCACCAGGCGTTCCCCGAGGATGATGCCGTGCTTGCCGATCGCATCGCCTTGAGCCCCGCCAGTTGCTTCATGCTGGACGCGGACGGGCAGTCGCGGGGTCATGTGTTGAGCCATCCCTGGCTCAGAGGCGCGCCACCATCGCTGAATACCATGCTTGGCGAAATTCCTGACGCCGCCGACACCTGGTACATCCACGATCTGGCACTTCTCCCCGAGATGCGTGGCTCCGGAGCAGGGGGCGGAGTTCTTCCGATGCTCGAGGATGTCGCCAAGACAGAAGGGTTCCGGTCGATGTCGCTCGTCTCCGTCAACGGATCCCGCGGCTTTTGGGAAAGACAGGGGTTTGAGGTGCGCATGGACGAGCGGCTGGCGCTGAAGCTCTCAAGCTATGGCGAGGAAGCGCTCTATATGGAGCGGCTTCTCGTCTGATAGATGAAAATGCCTTGGCCCCCGAGGAGAAGGCGATAGAAACATCCTCTGCGACCAAGGCCGAATCGCCTCCCGACCTCCAGCAATTGCATCGCGCGACCTTTGCCGGCAGGCGTGAGGGCTCGTCAGTGCGGGCGACCCCTCTCGGCAATGGCGATGCCGCCAAGCACGAGCAGGAGGGCGACAAGATGGAAAAGGCGGAAGGTCTCGCCGATCAGCAACACGGAAAGAAGCGTTCCGAAAACGGGAATCGCATTGATGAAGAGGCCCGCCCGGTTGGCGCCAATCATCTCGACGCCGCGAACATAGAGCACCTGTGACATCAGCGACGGGAAGATCGCGGCATAGAGAACGATGATCCAGCCGGTGGTATCCGGCACGATCGCCGTGCCGCTGCTGATTTCCCAGAAGAGCAGCGGCAGGGCGCTGATGAGTGCGCCGAACGCAGGCGCGGCAATGAAGCTCTGCCAGTGCATGACCGGCTTGTAGCGCAGTGCCACGGTGTAGCCGGCATAGACCACGCAGGCGGCGATCATCAGCGCGTCGCCGAAATTGAACTCGAGCGTCAACAGGCTCGAAATGTCGCCGTGGGCTGCCGTCACCAATACTCCGATCAGGGTAACGGTGAAGCCGATCACCTGGGCGATCGATGCCTTCGTGCGGAACAGCATGAAGTTGAACAGGAAGATCAGCATCGGAATGCCGGCCTGAAGGATGACGGCGTTGATGGCGCTCGTATATTTCAGCGCCGAATAGAGCAGGGCGTTGAAGGTGGTGAAGCCGATCGCGCCATATGCGAGCAGTTGCAGCCAGTGCTTGCGGATCTTGTCCCGGTCGCGACGGATCTGCGGCGTCATCAGCACCAGGATGACGACCAGCGCAAAGACCCAGCGCAGGGTCGTCAGCATCATCGGGCTCACGTGCCCGACCGCCATCTTGCCGGCGACGGAATTGCCGCCCCAGAAGAGTGCGGTGACGCAGAGATAGACATAGGCTCTGGAATTCACGATGCTCGGACCTGTGCGAGGATGGGGACCTGTTGCCGGGATGGCGGGAGAGACGAAGATATAGGCGCTAAATCCCGGCCTTGTCATGCAAAAAGGGCGGAACGCCTTATATAACGGGGTCGCTTTCCGGATGACAACACAGTATAGATGCGCGGGTTTGAGAACAGCGCAGCCTCGTTTGCGCGCCTGCACAGGAAGAGAATTATGACGAATGTCGTAGTGGTCGGCTCCCAATGGGGTGACGAAGGCAAAGGCAAGATTGTGGATTGGCTCTCCGAACGCGCGGATATCGTCGTGCGCTTTCAGGGCGGTCACAATGCCGGCCATACCCTGGTGATCGACGGCGTCAGCTACAAGCTGTCGCTCCTGCCTTCCGGCGTTGTCCGTCCCGGCAAGCTTGCCGTCATCGGCAACGGCGTCGTCATCGACCCGCATGCGCTAATTGCCGAAATCGACAAGCTCAGCAAGCAGGGTATTGCGATCACGCCGGACAATCTGCGCATCGCCGACAACGCCACGCTGATCCTGTCGCTGCACCGCGAGCTTGATGGCATCCGCGAAGATGCGGCCTCCAACAGCGGCACCAAGATCGGCACGACGCGCCGCGGCATCGGCCCGGCCTATGAAGACAAGGTCGGCCGCCGCGCCATCCGCGTCATGGACCTCGCCGACCTCGATACCCTGCCGGCCAAGGTCGACCGCCTGCTGACGCACCACAACGCGCTGCGCCGCGGTCTCGGTGAAGCGGAAATCAGCCACGAGGCGATCATGCAGGAGCTTTCCTCTGTCGCCGCCAAGGTGCTGCCGTTCATGGACACCGTCTGGGTGCTGCTCGACAAGGCCCGCCGCAAGGGCGCGCGCATCCTGTTCGAAGGCGCGCAGGGCACGCTGCTCGACATCGACCACGGCACCTATCCGTTCGTCACCTCGTCGAACACCGTTGCCGGCCAGGCCGCGGCAGGCTCGGGCATGGGCCCGGGTTCGCTCGGCTATATCCTCGGCATCACCAAGGCCTACACGACGCGCGTCGGTGAGGGCCCGTTCCCGACCGAGCTCACCGATGAAATCGGTCAGTTCCTCGGCGAAAAGGGGCATGAATTCGGTACGGTGACGGGGCGCAAGCGCCGCTGCGGCTGGTTCGACGCGGCACTGGTGCGCCAGTCGGTTGCTGCCAATGGCATCACCGGCATCGCGCTCACCAAGCTCGACGTGCTCGATGGTCTCGACGAGCTGAAGATCTGCGTCGGTTATACTCTGGATGGACAGCAGATCGATCACCTGCCGGCAAGCCAGGCGCAGCAAGCTTCGGCAAAGCCAGTCTATATTACACTCGAAGGCTGGAAGGAATCGACGGTCGGCGCACGCAGCTGGGCAGATCTTCCGGCGCAAGCGATCAAATACGTTCGTCAGGTCGAAGAACTGATCGGTGCGCCGGTCGCTCTTCTTTCGACCAGCCCCGAACGGGACGACACAATACTTGTGACGGACCCCTTTGAGGACTAGTGTCGGCGAAATGACATTGCGTCGCGATCGCAAAGACATACCTGGGCGTATGAGAAAGTACTAATGGCGGATTTTGTTGCAGTTATTCGCAGGACCGTTGACGGCCTGTCGGAAAACACACCCGAAATGCGGGACAGGGTATACGAGAAGGCGCGCGCGGCCGTGCGCCGCCAGCTCGAAAACATGAACCCGCGTCCGTCGGACGACATGATCAATCGCCAGTTGGCGAAACTCGAAAACGCGATCGCCGAAGTCGACAGCGAATATGCCGAGGCCTTGCCCTCTCTCGAAGAGACGGAAGTGGTGGAGGATGCGTCCGAAACCGTAGCCGTCGAGCAGCCGGTCGAGGAAATCGTTCCCGAGCCTGAAGCGCAGCCCGAACCGGCTGGCGAAAGCGAGCCGGTCGCGGTCGCCGAGGAAGCGGCACCGGAAGCGGACGAACATGGTGCGGCGGTTCAAGAGGAGCCGGCGCAGTATGCCGACCATCCCGCCGAAGCGGCGGAAGTAGCCGCGGCAGAGCCGGCTGCGGAAGAACCAGTGGTCGAAACGACCGATACTCCGATCGACGAGGCGAGCGCCCCCGTCGTCGAAGAGCCGCAGGCAGATGTCCCGGTTTACGAGGCCGCGGAGTATGCGGCACCGGCTGCGGACGAAACGCACGATGTGACTGCACCCCCTCCGCCGGTGGACGAGGAACCTCGCTCGGTCGAAGAGCCGGCATGGGATGCTCCGGCGGCTGCCGCCGAAGAAAAGCCGGCCGCCTCCGAGTGGGACCTGCCGGAATGGGAAACCGCCACTCCGATGGCGACGCACGCTCCTGCGGACCAGCAGGTCGAGGAGGACGAGCAGGCCCATGGGCCCGAGCTCCTCGGCATGCATCCGGTGGAAGAGCCGCAGCAGGATGTGCCGGCGGAGACGCCGAGTGCTGCAGCCGAGCCCCCGAAGGCCGATACCGCGCGCAACTGGTCGTTCGACGATAACGATCCCTTCGCGGCATTCGAGGAACGGCGCACCGAAAAGAGCGCGGAACCGGAGATTGCCGATTGGTCCTGGCCGATCGAGAAGACCGGACAGGCGGCGGCCGATACTCCCCAGAGCCAGCAAGATCGCGCCGGCACGGCCTGGGACCACATCGACGACCTGCTCGGTTTCGAAAGTGCCGCGACCGCAGCGACGGCGGGTGCAGCAGCATCGACGGCTGCGCGCGAGCCGGAACGTGGCGCCGAGGGACCGGCGCCGGCAGCATCACGGCCGTCATCTTACCGGGCTACACCGAAGCCGTCGCGCTTCAGCATCAAGCGCCTTGCCATCGCTGCAATCATCTTGCTGGCGCTTGGCGGTGGCGGCTTCGCCTACTGGCAGAATCGGGAAGCGGGCAACGCCTGGCTTTCGAGGATCGTGGCGTCGGTCACTTCGGCCGTTTCAAACATCGGAGGATCGCCGGCAGAAGAGAGCGCTCCGCCGGCAGATGGCCAGGGAGAAGCGACGCAGCAGCAACCGGCACAACACGACGACACGGCGGTCCCGGACAACACCTCGACGAAATTCACCCAGCGCCTGCTTAATGACGGCTCCGAAGTCGACAATGGGCCCGCCACCGCAAGCGGCGAGGGCACCGGCCAGGAAGGCAAGTCCGTGGCGCAGCAGACCGAGGCGAGCAAGCCTTTGGAAACGGCTAGTGCCCAGGGCGGAACGGCCGGTCAAGCGGGCACACCGCCGGCCGGACAGCAGACTGGTGGACAGCCGACGACACCGGAGATTGCGATCGCCAATGGCGAGAAGATGTTCCTCTACGAAGAGCGCCTCGGCCAGTCTTCGCCGACGGCCATTCCGGGAACCGTTGCGTGGTCGGTGAAGGAAGAATCGCCCGGCGGTGACGCCAAGCCCGAACCGGCCGTCCAGGCACAGATCACCATTCCGGACCGGGGCCTCACTGCGTTGATGACGATCAAGCGCAACGCCGACGAGTCGTTGCCGGCAAGTCATGTCATCGAATTCGTCTTCTCGCTGCCGCAGAACTTCGAAGGCGGCGCGATCGACAGCGTGCAGCGCGTTTCGATGAAGCGTACGGAGCAGGATCGGGGTGACGCGTTGATCGCCGTCCCGGCCAAGATCACCGACGACTTCCATATGATCGCGCTCAACGATTCCAAGGACGCGATCGGCAACAACACCGAACTGCTGCGCAGTCGCAGCTGGATCGACATTCCGCTGACCTACAGGAACGGCCGGCGCGCACTGTTGACGCTGGAGAAGGGACCGAGCGGAACGGACGCCTTCAATCAGGCGCTGCGCGCCTGGGCGGCCGCGCCGACAACGGACGCGGCGACCAACAGCCAGTAAGCCCCGAGACACGACAGGACAAAGAAAAACCCGGCAGGAGCGATCCGCCGGGTTTTTCATTTGGCTCATGGCGCTGCCGCGCCACCGTAAGGGACGCGAGGGGCCTTATACGGCGCCTTCGACGACCCGCAAGGCGTTGGCGCGCTCGAGAGCGGCCTTGCGCACGGCGTCCTGGACCTTCTCGAAGGCACGCACCTCGATCTGCCGCACGCGTTCGCGGCTGATGTCGAATTCGGCCGAAAGATCCTCGAGCGTCAGCGGCTCCTCGGTCAGGCGGCGCGCCTCGAAAATGCGGCGCTCGCGGTCGTTCAGCACCTTCATCGCATTGGCGAGCAGCGCCCTGCGGCTTTCGAGCTCGTCCTGCTCGATCAGGATTTCTTCCTGGTTGTCGTGGTCGTCGACAAGCCAATCCTGCCACTGGCCGGCATCGCCCTCACTCGCCTTGATCGGCGCGTTGAGCGACGCGTCACCGGAAAGCCGGCGGTTCATCGAAACCACTTCGTCCTCGCTCACCTTGAGCGTGGTGGCGATTTCTTTGACCTGTTCGGGCTTCAGGTCGCCTTCATCCAGCGCCTGGATCTTGCCCTTGAGGCGACGCAGGTTGAAGAACAGCCGCTTCTGATTGGCGGTCGTGCCCATTTTCACAAGCGACCATGAGCGCAGGATATATTCCTGGATCGCCGCCTTGATCCACCACATCGCGTAGGTCGCGAGCCGGAAGCCGCGATCGGGCTCGAACTTCTTGACGGCCTGCATCAGGCCGACATTGCCTTCGGATACGACTTCACCGATCGGCAGGCCATAGCCGCGATAGCCCATCGCGATCTTGGCGACGAGGCGAAGGTGACTGGTGACCAGCTTGTGCGCCGCGTTGCGGTCGTCATGTTCCTGGTACCGCTTGGCGAGCATGTACTCTTCCTGCGGTTCCAGCATCGGAAATTTGCGGATTTCGTCGAGATAACGATTGAGGCCACCTTCACCAGCGGCAATGGTCGGCAAATTGTTTCGGGCCATAGAAGCACCCCCCTTTAATCGTCTCCGGCTTCCGGTCGGCAAGCCGGGCATGTGGGTCTTCGTCAAGACCCCACGAGCCTAGAAAATAAGTACGGCGAAAGCATGATTCAAGGACTCCGGTTTCACCAAACTGTGACGCCGGGTGACAGGAAGTCACGAACAGAGACTAAGCCTTAGATTGGAATCCTGACAGCAGAATTCAAGGGGCGCGCTCACACTTCGCCGCGCAAGGCCTCGATCAGTTGCTCCATGTCGGCCGGCACAGGCGCTTCGAAATGCATGGTTTCGCCGGTCGTGGGGTGCTCGAACTGCAGCATGAAGGCGTGCAGGGCCTGGCGGTGGAATTGATTGACGACGGCCTTGGCCGCATCCGGCAGCAAATTCGCCTTGGTGCGGAAGGCGGCGCCGTATTCCGGGTCACCGATCAGCGGATGGCCGATATGGGCCATGTGCACGCGGATCTGGTGCGTGCGCCCCGTTTCGAGGTGGCATTCCACGGTTGACGCCAGGCAGGTGCCATCCGGCTTTTCGAGATAGCGCTCGACGACCTCATAATGGGTGATCGCCTCGCGGGCATCGTCGCTGTCCTCGCGCTTGACCGCGCGTTTGGTCCGGTCGCCGGCGCGCCCGAGCGGCGCGTCGATCGTCCCCTTCAACTGCCGCGGGCGCCCCCAGACGACGGCGCGATAGGCGCGTTCGAGCGGACCGGTGCGGCCATGGTCGGCAAACTGCTCCGAGAGATGGCGGTGCGCGGCATCGTTCTTGGCGACGACCATGACGCCGCTCGTCTCCTTGTCGAGGCGATGGACGATGCCCGGGCGCTTGACGCCACCGATGCCCGACAGGCTGCTGCCGCAATGGTGGATCAGCGCGTTGACCAGCGTGCCGGTCCAGTTGCCGGCGCCAGGATGCACGACGAGGCCGGCGGGCTTGCAAAGCACGATCAGGTCGTCGTCCTCGTAGAGCACGTCGAGCGGGATGTCCTCGCCCTTCGGCTCCGGGTCTTCGGGCTCGGGCAGATCGATCTCGAAGACGTCGCCGGGATGGACCTTCTTCTTCGCTTCCGTCACCGGCTTGCCGTTGATCGACACCGCGCCCTGTTCGATCAGGCTCTTGATCCGGTTGCGGGAGAATTCACCCGAAAGTGCGTCCGTGAGGAAGGAATCAAGGCGCCCCGTGGCATCCTCGCCTGCGGTCAGGACTTTCCTATTGGCCGTCGCTTGTTTAAAGGGGTCGTTCATTCCGTTCCAAATCCGAAAAAAGGCCAGCCATGACCGCAATCGAGCCCGATGACCAGGAAGACAAGCCGCTAGATCCGGCCATGGAAAATGTCCGCCGCAAGATGGTGAAGCTTCAGCTCGTCTCGGCCGGCGTCATGTTGATCATGCTTATGGCCGTCCTTGGGACGATTGTCTACAAGCTGACACGCACGGACGCGAAGGCACCCGTTCAGGCCGCCGCTGCCGTCGTTCCGAGCGAAGCGCCGGTCAATGCGGTCGCAGCGCTTCCCGCCGGTTTCATGGTGACGAACGTGGCGCTCTCCGGCTCCCAGGTGCTCTTCTACGGCAACCTGCCGGGGTCGGAGCCGCGCGCCATCGTGTTCGACATCGGCGCCGGCCGCATCGTTGCCGACGTCACCGTCAGGACGAACTGACGACATGTCGAATGCCCTTCCGCCCGTCCAGCGCATCGATGACCCCGCCGATCCCCGGATTGCCGGCTTCGTCTCGATCAAGGAGCGCGATCTGACGGGGCGGCAGGGCCGCTTCATCGCCGAAGGCACGGTGGTGCTGCGCATGCTGGCGGCGGCGCAGGAAGCCGGGCGTGGCTTTGCGGCCGAGGCGATCCTGCTGCTCGAAAACCGGCTTTCCGGCGTTCAGGATATTCTCGAACGGTTCCCGCCGTCGGTACCGGTCTATGTGGCGGACGCGCAGGTGTTCGATGCAATCGCCGGCTTCAACATGCATCGGGGCGTGCTTGCGCTCGGCCGCCGCGACGGTGAGCCCGGCCGCGATGCATTGATCGCGTCGCTGCCCGCGTCGAGCCTCGTTCTGGCGGCCTGCGGCATCTCCAACCACGACAACATGGGCGCGCTCTTCCGCAACGCCGCGGCCTTCGGGGTCGATGCCGTGCTGATGGATGAGACGTGCTGCGACCCGATGTACCGCAAGGCGATCCGGGTCTCCGTCGGCTCGGTGCTGACGGTGCCTTTTGCGCGCGAAGGTTCGGTCGCCACCATGCTGGAGCGGCTGCAGCAGGCGGGCTTTGCGATCTGGGGGCTCTCGCCCGCCGGTGACACCGAGCTTGGCGCGATCCCGCCGGCGGCGCGCACGGCACTTCTGATGGGAACCGAAGGGGAGGGGTTGCCACAATCGGTGCTGGCCTCTGTCCACACGGCGCGCATCCGCCAGCGCCCGGGCCTCGACAGTCTCAATGTCTCCACCGCCGCGGGCATTGCCCTGCACCAGGTGGCACTGATCAACGGCCGGATCTGACCGCCCGTTCACAGGCTTACCATGACTGCAAGTGGACCGATCCCGTGACCGGGCGACCGGCGCGTGCGCCGACGGCGTCAACGGTCTGCCCGACCAACGGGCTCTATTCGCGCGGCAGCATGTCCTTCGCCCGCTTCGCCAAACTCTCGCGCTTGGCAGTGCCTTGCTCCTGCTCGTCGCCTGCCAACAGGTTGAGGATGGGCGAAGAGGGGCCTTCGTTCGTCGCCGTCAGCGCGACCATGCCGGCGGCAATTGCCGCAACCTCGTCGCGTAGAGCGTCGTCGTGGGCGGCGGATTTCGAATTGGTCAGGCGTTCCGAAAGCGCGGTGGCGCGGTTGCGCAGATCATCGGCGGCGGCAGAGCCCAGCACCTCGCCGGCCGGCTGATCGGACTGGGAGACGGAACCATTGGCGGCCCGTTCGGCGGCCGGACGGCGTTCCTTTCGCAGCGGGAAGGCGATACCGGCGGCGCGCAGGGCCTTGGCCGCATCGCGCATTTCCTGGTTGGTATCCTTCACCTTGGCCTTCAGCCGTTCGATTTCCCCTGCTCGCCGTTCGAGCGCGCTCTCGCGGTCGGCGCTGGTCGCCATCTCGCGCGCAAGCTTGTCTTCCAGACGGTGGAGCCGCGTTTCGTCGCGCGAGAGGCGCAGCTCCATTTCCTTGGCATGGGTCGTCTCGGCCTTGAGATCGCCGCGCAGGGCTTCGCGCTCATCGCGCAGCGTGGTAATCCGGCTTTTCAGATGCTCGACCTCGGTTTCGCGCGCGGCCAGACTGATCTTGAGATTGTCGATCTCGGCGGCATGCTGAGCGAGCTGGATGCCGAGCTTCTGGATCTCGTCGGATTTTCCGGCGTTGTCGCGCTCGACGTTGTCGAGCGTTGCCTTCATCCGTTCCAGGCGCTGTTCGAACTGTCGGATGGCGGAGCGCATGTCGGCCGCTTCGACGTTCATGTCGGCAAGCTGCGCATGCAGGTCGGCATTCTCGCCGCTGAGGCGCCGCGCCTCTTGCAAACTCTTCTCGTTGGCCAGCATCAGCGACACGCCCTTGTCGCGCTCGCGTTTCAGGGCCTGCTGCATGCGCGCGTTTTCAGCGGCATAGGCCGCGCGGGCAGCGTCTTTCTGTGCGCGCACCTCCTGCGGGCTGAGCGGCATGGTGGCCTTCAGTCGATCTTCGGCAAAGCGCACGATGCGGCGGTGGATCGCCGGAGCGACCAGCAGGACGATGATGATCGCCGTCAGAAATCCCAGGGCAAAGAGAAGCGCGAATTGGATCACGAGCTGGCCGTTTCAAATCTGTATCGGAACCGCAGCGCCTGCCGGGCCTCGCGGTCCGGCAGGCGCTGCGCATTTCGCTTCATTGCACTAAACATGACGTTTCGTGCGCTGCAAGTGTCTGGCGCGGGATTTTGCCCGCGCTGACCCGACTACAGCGCCGCGCGCTGTCGCACTTTAGATCTGCTGCATAAATTTGCCCTTAAATCGATGCCGATTTAGGGGGGTATGCAGTAGGGCCTCAGAAGGGGTTCCAGGTGGGGGTTTGGGTCATCTTGAGATAGCCGACATTGATGCCGAGCCGTGCGCCGATGCCGGTGCGGATCGGAACGACGACAATCTGCTCGTCGGTCAGAACCGTCATGCCGACGCCGGCGACGACATAGGCCGAACCGGAGACGCCGCCGAAGCGCTTGTAGAGCGCTGGCACGCTCGGCAGATTGTAGACGAGCATCATGGCGCGGCTGCCCTGACCGCCCCAGTCGATGCCGAGCGAGGGGCCTTGCCAGAAGACGCTGTGCTGGCCGGCGTTCTTGGTATTGAGTTCGCCTTCGCCATAGGTGAGGCCGGCGATGAATGCGCCCGAGCCTTCCTGCCCGAGAATGTAGCCGTTCGGCAGGCCGTAGCGCTCGAAGGCGCGCTCGACGACTTTCGCCAAGCCGCCTGATGTTTCGCCGAAGAAACCGTGACCGGCATCGACGATTTCCTGCATCGTATATTGGCTGTTGTTCGCAGATTGCGCATGCGCCGTCCCTTGGGCAGCGGCGACCAGGAACACCGTGGCCAGGAATACACGGCAGGCCTGCTTGGCTGCCTTCATGATCTGATGCATCGTTTCCTCCGTCAGGCGCGAATGTTGCTCGCTTGCGGGTTTGCAGTGGCCGCCAGTCAGATCACTGCGCGGCCAGTGAAGGGTCTGGACCATTTCCATGCAATTTGAACCGATGGTCTTAACAATCGGTTTACCAAATGTGGTGTCATTATGATCCACTGATGAACGGCTGCGCCGGGCAGCCCGTGGCTTGCGTCTTTTCGCATGAGGCTTTACCGGCGTCACGATGGCGCGTGCCCCCAAGGGCGGGCGGCGGAACCAACAAGGATACACGATGGCAACGAATCCGAACCTGACATTGACGGGACCCGATCTGGCCGCGCTTCTGTGCAGCCGGGTTTGCCATGACATCATCTCGCCGGTCGGCGCCATCAACAACGGCCTGGAACTCCTGGACGAGGGCGGCGCCGACGCCGATGCGATGGACCTGATCCGGACCAGCGCGCTCAACGCATCGGTCCGCCTGAAGTTCGCCCGCCTCGCCTTCGGCGCATCCGGTTCGGTCGGAGCCTCGATCGACACCGGCGAAGCGGAGAAGGCCGCCAAGGATTTTGCGGCGGCCGAGAAGAAGACCGAGGTCAACTGGCACGGCCCGCGCGCGATCATCGCCAAGAACCGGGTCAAGCTGCTCCTGAACCTCTTCCTCATCGCCTATGGCGCGATCCCGCGTGGCGGTTCGATCGACGTGACGCTGGAGAACCCGGAATTCGACGCCGTCTTCACCCTGGTCGCAAAAGGCCGCATGATGCGCGTGCCGCCGAAGCTGACGGAACTGCTGTCCGGCACACCGGAAGAAGCTGTCGACGCGCATTCGATCCAGCCCTACTACACCGTGCTCCTCGGCGAGGAAGCGGGCATGACGATCGAGGTTGCATCGACCGGTGAGGAGATCATCTTCACCACGCGTGTTGCAGCCTGAGGTTTCATTTTCGACGGCAACCGTTCCATATTTCGACGTGCAAATACGGGCGATCCCATGCGCTGGCGCGGGTTCGCCGCCCGTTACGTTCCGTTTCTCGCACATTGTCCGTTTCTGGAAACTTTAATCTTTTCAGATGGTTGACGTAGCGAAGAAAGGCAACGTTAAGCAAACTCCGTAACGAATTCTTTCCCAAATTTGTATAGAGTTGTTTCAAGCCTGCGAGTACGCGTATAGGTAAGTTGTGAAGGGAGTTGGACATGCGGCGCTTGATGATTGCCGACGGCTCGGATGTCGTTCGGAAGGTTGGGAAACGTATCCTGTCCGGCATGGGCTTCATGGTCTACGAAGCGTCGAACAGCCTCGAGGCGCTCGTCCGCTGCGAGGCAGAGCTCCCGAACATCCTGATCATCGATGCCGGCTTGGAAGGCGCGCTCGAGCTCATCGGCAACATCCGGCGGCTTCCGAACGGCCCGTCGGTCCGGATCTATTATTGCGTCGTCGAGGCGGATCTGAAGAAGATGATGGCCGGCAAGCGGGCCGGCGCCGACGACTTCCTGCTGAAGCCTTTCGACCGCAAGATCCTGACCAGCGTTTTCGCCAGCCAGTCGATGGCAGCCTGAAATCGTCCCGCTCGCAAGTAGCCTATGAAATGAAGCCGTGGTTCGTGCCGCGGCTTTTTCGTGTTTGCAGCCGGCCGTCTTTCCCATTCGTCCCGATCCCGGCTTCGATGCTGCTGACGGCGACGGCATACAGCGCCTCGCGCTCTCCGAGATTCGCTGCTTGCGCTTCAAGCTTTTGCTTTTTCGTCTGGCGTTACCGCAAGACCGCTGGGCGCTTTTGCGCGGCCTACTCTAGAAACAACAAAACCCGCGCGCGGCGGGTTTTGTGAACTTCCGGGCCCGCATCATGCGGGTCGTGCAGGCCCTTTACGGGTGTCAGGCAGTTTCGGCGTATTCAGCACCGTCCGGCTCGCGCAGCACGTAGCCGCGGCCCCAGACGGTTTCGATGTAGTTGGCGCCGCCGGCGGCGTTTGCAAGCTTCTTGCGCAGCTTGCAGATGAAGACGTCGATGATCTTCAGTTCCGGCTCGTCCATGCCGCCATAGAGGTGGTTCAGGAACATTTCCTTGGTCAGCGTCGTGCCCTTGCGCAGCGAAAGCAGCTCGAGCATCTGGTATTCCTTGCCGGTCAGGTGGACGCGCTGTCCGCCGACTTCGACCGTCTTGGCATCCAGGTTGACGATCAGCTCGCCCGTGGAAATGACCGACTGGGCGTGACCCTTGGAGCGGCGGACGATGGCGTGAATACGGGCGACCAGTTCATCCTTGTGGAAGGGCTTGGTCATGTAGTCGTCGGCGCCGAAGCCCAGGCCGCGGACCTTGTCCTCGATGCCGGCCATGCCGGAGAGAATCAGGATCGGGGTCTTCACCTTGGAAAGTCGCAGCGTTCTCAAGACTTCATAGCCGGACATGTCCGGCAGGTTGAGGTCGAGAAGGATGATGTCGTAGTCATAAAGTTTGCCGAGATCGACGCCTTCTTCACCGAGGTCGGTGGTGTAGACGTTGAAACTCTCGGACTTGAGCATCAGCTCAATGCTCTGAGCCGTTGCGCTATCGTCTTCGATTAGTAGAACCCGCATATTCTTCCCCTTTTCCGCCGCCCAAGGTCGTCGTGGCACCCTTACGCGATACGGATCCAGTCGTTGCCTGATTTGGAGGCTGCCACCAAATGGTTAACAAATTCTGATTCCCTCTGGCAAGGTGTATCGAGATTGTTAAATATTTTTAGCAGTCTCCTGATTTCAAACGTGAATCCAGAACGGCCAATCTCATGTGAAACATGAAGAAATTCCGCTATCTGACTCTTCCGACTCGTTAATGCCGGGGCGGTCACATTTCGTGCCTCAGCATTTACGGAGCCTTAAATCATCGCGCCTATGATTAACGATGCCCGTAAACGAAAGGTTACCAGCGGTAGGCTTTTGTTAATATCGCTGAAGATTTTTCGTTTCCGGCCCGTTCGGGCCGGCTTGCGGGCAAATCAGTAACCGGGGTCTCGTTATCCACGGGAGTATTGCGTATGAAAGCACGTGAGAGCCTTGTCCGCCTGAAGGAGTTTCAGGTTCGCGAGAAGCAGCGTCAGCTGAACCAGCTTCAGATGATGATGGCTGAGTTCGAGCGGATGACCAAGGATCTGGAAAATCAGATTATTTTCGAGGAAAAGAAGTCGGGTATCTCCGATCCCCAGCACTTCGCCTATCCCACCTTCGCCAAGGCCGCACGTCAGAGAGCCGACAATCTTCAGGTTTCCATTCGCGAACTGAAGGCGCAGCAGGATGCTGCCGAGCTCGCGCTCGAAGAAGTGCAGGCTGAATACGCGAAGGCGGCGGCCCTCGAAGAGCGGGACACATCGACCCGCCTGCGGGCATAAGCTGCGGCTCCTGCGCCTCGATCGGGCGCAGCCAAGCCGCAAGGCCTTGATCTGACGGACGATTTGACCCCAGGTCGGTTCCGGTCCGGGGGATTCCGTGCGCTGGTCAGGCAGGTAACCCGTTTCGGGGCAGATATTTTCAGCCTTGTCGGATCATGCCGTTGGCATGACCCGATCCGGCACGATCGTGACAAGACGAAGAGACCCGCCCGACGCTTTGGCATTCGGGCGGGTCTTCTCATTTTGAGATCAGGGAGCTTGTTGAGGTCAGGACAGGCGGCAGGCTCTCAGTCTTGTCTCATCCCTGGATGACATCCTGCCATTCGGGATGCCGCATGGCCTGCGCCTTCATGAAGGGACAGAGCGGGATGATCTTCCAGCCACCCTTGCGCGCCTCGTCGATCGCGTGTTTGGCCAGCGCCTGGCCGACACCCTTGCCGCGCAGCGCGTCCGGAACGAGGGTGTGATCGACGATGATCAATTGCGGCGAGGTGCGCGAATAGGTCATTTCCCCGGTATGTCCCTCGACAACGGTCGAGTAGCGGCCGTGCGATCCAGTTTCCTCGTGCGCGATTTCCATGGCAGACTTCCTTGGTGAACCGGTTTCTTTGTGCGGAAGCTAACGCAGAAATCCGGAAATCGGAATCCGTCAATCCACTCGCGCTGATACACACACTGTTCGCGAAACGGCACCAATCCGGCTTTCGCCTCTGCATGTCTCCTTAAATCGACCTCGATTTAAGGACGAAGACATGTAGAAATCAAAGTTCTACAGCGGCCTTTGCGCGTTTGATAAAACGCGCGGCCTGTGGAGGCCGAAACGACGGCGGCGGCTCCGGGGAACCCGAAGCCGCCGCTCGACCTATGGCCCTGCAATGGGCGAACTAGTGGCGATACTGCTGGATGCGAGTGGTACGCAGGCCGGCAAGACCATGATCGTTGATCGAGGACTGCCAGGACAGGAATTCTTCGACCGTGAGGGTATAGCGTTCGCACGCCTCCTCAAGGCTCAACAGGCCACCGCGCACGGCGGCAACGACCTCTGCCTTGCGGCGGATCACCCAGCGCCGAGTATTGGCCGGCGGCAGATCCGCAATCGTCAGAGGGCTGCCATCGGGGCCGATGACATATTTTACGCGTGGTCGCATCATTTCGGTCATGGGACTCTCTACACAAACTCAAGACCATATGACCGAGACCTTAGCCTGCCACATTTAACATTTACCTAAGCAGCAAGTAACAATTTGCTCATAATTTGAGACACTTCGGCGGGGCATCTCATCGCCGATTATCGCCGATATTCCCCCATCCATTCATGGGGGGCTTGAGCGCTGTCCTCGCGAATTGCTTTGAGAAGAGCCTGGATTATCCCGGAATTGTCATGGGAGCCATGCAATTACCACATTTCACTTTAACTAAAATTTTTGGTAACGAGGCGCCGAAATAAGGATGAGCGACGTATGTGCTCTCCCGCAATCATTCTTGGTGCATCGTCATAATTTTCACAACCGGACGCGTTGCTTGCGCGGTCAGGCCGGTGGCGACGGCTGTATTTTGTTCGTCGGGTGAAGTTCATGCTTCAGGTGATCTGAGGCGTTTTTGTATTCTCTCGACCGGGCGCGGTGGCGCCTGGGGATGTGGTGATCGCAGATGAAGGAATCGAATGAGCCGGCCTTGCTGCGCGAGGCGGACACGGCGGACATTTTTTCGGACGTCGATACGGCGGCCGTCCGGACCGAGTACGAACTTCTGCACCTCATGCGACGGCTGATCGCCCGCTATGGCTTCGGCCATTTCATGATCGCGCGCATGCCGCTGGCCGAGCAGCAGCGTTTTTCCGAGCGGCTGGTGCTCAGCAATTGGCCGTCGGAGCTCGTTCGCCAGTACGACGCCTGCGAAACCTTCCAGTCGAGCGCGCTCGTCGAGCGGCTGCGCTTTACGAAATTGCCGGTGACCGGCGGGCCGGAGCTCCTCGATATCGCTGCGAAGCCGGTGGACGAGGCCATGGTGCGCCGGCTGCTCGCCCATCCGGAGATGGCCCGCCACTTCGCCGTGCTCCTGCATACGAGCACCGGCGATCCCTTCATTGCCATGCTGTCCGGCCGCCGCGAGGCACCCTTCGGCGTCGAATGCGCCACGCTCTATCTGGCGCTGGTCCAGCTCTTCGAATGCCTGGAGCGCACCTTCGACACCGGCAATTCGGCGCGCGAGAAGCTGTCGAGCCGCGAGGTGGAATGCCTGCGCTGGGCGGCCGCCGGCAAGAGCAGCGACGAGATTGCCATTATCCTTGGCATCTCGACCTATACGGTGAGCAGCTACTTCAAGAGCGCGACCCGTAAGCTCGACGCCGTCAACCGCATGCAGGCGATCGCCCGCGCCATGCGGCTGAAGCTGATCTGACGCTGGCATGGCGCGTCTTAAAGACGCGCGGGGTCGCCGGGGCTGACGGCCGGCCTTGCCGCCGGACGGACAAGTTTCTATATGTCGCGGAACTGAAAGTGCTGCGGCGACCTTTGCGCGTCTCATCGGACGCGCGGCGCCGACTGCATGTTTCCTTTAATCGTAGCCGAGTAAAGGACAAAAACATGCAGCAACTCGAAAGTGCTACAGCGACCTTAGCGCGTCTGATCAGACGCGCGGCGCTGTAGAAGCCGAGCGTGCCGCAAGCCGAGAGTTCCTCGGCTAAGCATCGGATGAAGCGTGAAACAGGGCAGGTGAAGGATTACCGCCCGAAGGCCGGATTGGATCCCGTGAACAGTCTTGATTTTGACCGCAAGCCCGAAGATACGCGTGTCGTCGTCGCCATGTCCGGCGGCGTCGACAGTTCCGTGGTCGCCGGCCTGCTCAAACGCGAGGGCTACGACGTCTTAGGCATCACGCTGCAGCTCTATGATCACGGCGCTGCCGTCCATCGCGCCGGTTCCTGCTGCGCCGGCCAGGACATCGACGACGCGCGCCGCGTCTGCGAAACGCTCGGCATTCCGCATTATGTGCTCGATTACGAGGCGCGCTTCCGCGAAACGGTGATCAATCCCTTTGCCGAAAGCTATATCGCCGGTGAAACGCCGATCCCTTGCGTTGCCTGCAACCAGACGGTCAAGTTTGCCGATCTGCTTGCGACCGCCAAGGAGCTCGGTGCCGATGCGCTGGCGACCGGCCATTACATCCGCTCGCGCCCGAGCCCGAACCCGCGCTATGCCGGGCAGCGGGCGCTCTACCGGCCGACCGATGCGGACCGCGACCAGAGCTATTTCCTCTTCGCGACGACGCAGGAGCAGATCGACTATCTGCGCTTTCCCCTGGGGCATCTCTCCAAGGCCGAGACGCGCAAGCTCGCCGAGGAGATGGGCCTCGTCGTCGCCCAGAAGGCCGACAGCCAGGACATCTGTTTCGTGCCGCAGGGCAAGTACAGCGACATCGTCTCGAAGCTGAAGCCGAATGCAGCGCTTTCCGGCGAGATCGTGCATCTCGACGGCCGCGTGCTCGGCACCCATGAGGGCATCCTGCACTATACGATCGGCCAGCGCCGCGGCATCGGCATTGCGACCGGCGAGCCGCTCTATGTCGTTTATCTCGATGCCCGCTCGCGCCGCGTGATCGTCGGCCCCAAGGAAGCGCTGGAAACGCGCCGCGTCTATCTGCGCGACGTCAACTGGCTTGGCGACGAGGAGCTCGAAGCGGCTGCTGCCCGCGGCTTCGACTGTTTCGCCAAGGTGCGCTCCACCCGCCAGCCGGCCCCGGCTATCCTGGCGATGGACGAGGAGGGCATCTATGTGGAGCTCGCCGAGGGCGAAGCCGGCATCGCGCCCGGCCAGGCCTGCGCGCTCTATTCGGGTGTCGGCGAGGATGCGCGCGTCTATGGCGGCGGATTTATTCGCAAATCCGAACGCGAAGCGGGTGCGGAAGCGGCCTTGAAGGCGCTGCTTTCGGCGCCGGCGGCCGCCTGAAGCCCTTGATTTCCGGGCTGTTGTGAAAACTTCACATTTTCCCGGAGACTTGGCTTGACACTGGCCGGAAGCGCGCCTTATAAGCCGCCCGTCCAGTCAAGACGGCTTCCCCTTCGAAGCCCCGACGCGGTACCCGGCGGAGTAGCTCAGTAGGTTAGAGCAGAGGAATCATAATCCTTGTGTCGGGGGTTCGAATCCCTCCTCCGCTACCAACGATCTAGCCGACAGTGTGGAATCAATCAGGCTAGACAAGTATCCTTTTATTTGGATCGTGTACGGCTCTCCTTTTTCCCTTGGGTGAACGATAATGGCCGCCACCAATTGCCGGAAGGCGCTTGCCGCGCCAACGTCAACAGTGCCGGTCTTTGTTGCGACGATGTCGGCAAGATGCTCGACATTCTCCTTGAAGCGCTTCACGGCTTGCGGGTGGAGCTCGATAACGTTCGAAGGTGCCTCGCTTGCGGCGATCTCTCGCTCAAGTCGATCGCGCTCTTGACGCAAGGGCTGCAGTAGCACCGCCGCCTCGTCGTCATCGATCAGACCTTTTGCAATCCTTTCGACGATTCGCGTGATGCCGGCTTTGGCGTCTGCCAGCGCTTTCTCTGAAGTGCTGCGGTTCCGGCGTGCCTCTGCTTCGATACGGCGGCGCTCTTCGCGATAGGCTTTCACGTATTCGTCAATGATGGCCGTATCAGCGAACTGGATGCGCAAGCTGTCGAGCACCTGGCGCTCGATTTTCTCAATGTAATAGCGCGCGCCGTTTGTGCAGCTTCTGGATTCTCGATAGGTGCTGCACTGAATCCGCGGCCCGCTTCTGTCTACGCCCATGAGCGCCATGCCGCCGCCACAGCAGCCACAGCGCAACAGGCCAGAAAGCAAGCGCTTGGACTTCGGCACGTCTCGTGCTCGCGCGCCTCCTGTCGCCTCTTTCCGCGCTTGCACAGCGTCGAAGAGCGACTGGTCGACAATACGAAGGTGAGGCGCGTCTATCTCCTCGTATTCGCTTTCTGGATTGATGCGCGATATGCGGCGGCCGGTGGACGGGTCTTTCACCATATGCACGCGGTTCCAGATCATCCTGCCGGCATAGATCGGGTTGCGCAGGATGCCGTTGCCACGCTGGCCGTTGCCGTTGATTGTTGAGCCGTTCCAGCGCAGTCCACGCGGCGCAGGGATGCCCTCAGCGTTCAATGTCGCGGCAATGGTGCGCGGGGCGATGCCGGTGGCATAAAGCTCGAATATTCTCCGCACCGTCGCGGCCTCTTCCTCGACGATCTCTAGTTCGCCCTTCTTCCCAAGCACAGGGCGGTAGCCGTATGCCTTGCCGCCAGCGTTTCGACCAGAGCGCACGACGCCCACCATGCCGCGCTTTACCTTTTTCGCGCCTTCCTCGCGCTGCATCTGGCCAATGACGCCATACATGCCGATTTGGACAGTATCCATGCGCCCGCCGTTAACGCAGTTCATTTCGATGCCGCGGAACGTCAGGCTCTTGTGGATGTGGGCGAGGTCGGCGATGTCGCGTGAGATGCGGTCAGGTGCTTCCGATACTAGTACGTCGAATGCTCCCATCTCAGCAGCCTGCATAAGGCTAGAGAGACCAGGGCGGCCGAACATGGACGCGCCAGACTTCGCTCTGTCGAAGTATTCCTGAACGACCTGAAGGCCCAGCCTTTCGGCATGAGCCTTGCACAATCTGATTTGGTCTTCGACGGATTGGTCGTTTTGCAAGTCCGTGGAGTACCGTGCGTATATGATGGCGCGCCTCATGATGGGCGATTGTCGTTGGCTGCCGACGCTACCATGGCGTCAATGCGCGCCTGCCTCACGGCCAAGGCTCTAACGAAAGCCAGAAACACCTCTCGCGCAGGGGTGCCGCTATGCGAGTTGCTGATGGTTGCCAGTTGTGCGGACATTCATTCTCCTTCCTGCTGTTCGTGATGGACATAAATTAACTGAAAACACGCCGCCTCCATCAAGGGGCGCTCACGAATAAAGCCGCCGCTCCGTTGAGAGCAGCGGCCCGGAGGACACAATTAGTTTGCGGTTTTACCGGCAGCCGTTGCGGCGGCATCCGTTTCGCCGCGTTTCCGATTCACTTCTGCCAGGTCGTCGGTCGTCGGCGCCTTGCCCGTAGCACGATTGACAATCCTCTCGATGACCTCGTTGACGTGCTTTGGCTCCCATTGAAAGCCAATCTCGCCGAGAACCTCCGAATGTATTTCGCCAAGGCGATTCGAGCTGACGCCTTCATCTTCGTGAAGGCTGTCGTAACGGCTCGACAATTCCTCATCAGCAACCTGCTCAGCAAGTCGGGTCAGCAAGATCTTGGCAGTTTGATTGCGCGAATCTTCCTGATGACGCTTTGCCTTCTCGGCGCGCCATTCAGCGGTCTTTTTCAGTTCGAAAGAAAGAGTGTTGCTCATATCCATTCTCCTCATTGCTTGCAGTCAATAGAATACCGGCCAGCGCGCGTCATAAGACGGTGGTGGGCCGCGCTGGCCATGCGCTGCTCGGCCGGATTGCCGGGTGGTGCAGCAGCGCTGTAGTTGGAGCCCACGGCGCGACTCGAACGCGCATCTGTCCATTACGTCTGTCAGGATAGAAGGCCTGCGACGATACGTGGGCGAAACTCATTAGGCGCTCTGTCCGTGCACGGCCTCGTAGAACCGATCTCGAAGCGCTTGGGCGCGGCTGTGGATCTCGTACAAAGCGAAGATCACGCCGTTTGAGTCGTCATCGGACAGGTTACCGATGCTGTGCTCGAAGTTGACGACGCCCTCGATGTGCGAAACCGCGATGCGGGTCATGTGGAGCAGGCTGCAAACGTCATTCTCAAGATCCTGAACTTTGAGCTTTCTGTCTGCCTGCGGAAGCGTATGCAGTGTCATTCGTTTTCCTCGCTGCATCAAATCTGTTTTGCATAATACGCAATTGAGAAATGTAGTCAACTCCCTTTTGCATTTTACGCGAAAGAAATTTGTGCTACTTAGATGCCACCACACACCACGATGAGGAGACTGCATGGCAAGCCCAAAGGAGTTGGTTGCCGCAATAGCAAGAGAAACGGGGGTTCCTGAGGGAACGGTCATCCAGCACGACCGCAACCTAGCTCTAGCGGAGCTTCGCACAATGAGTGGGAGGGGGCGCGCAGTCGCCCGCGTCACTTTCGAGGACGCGGCAAACCTGATTATCGCCGTCGCCGGCAGTCGAAACGTCAAGGACAGCGCCAAGACGGTGCGGGAATATGCGTCACTGGCCGCGTCCGACTCCCTAGTCTTCGATGACGACGGCAAAGAGGTGAAGCGGGGCGAGACATTCGGCGATGCGCTCGCCGCTTTGCTCGAGGCAGTTCCCGCCGATCGCGATTCCTATCGCGACCCCGAACACGGCGCGGTCGACGTCTACCTGTACGGGCCGAATCCATCAGCTCGTATTGAATGGCGAGTTGGCGATAGATTCGACCGCATAGACTACCGTGCACCGAGGTCGTTGCGCACGTTCGCTGATCTGCAGTTCATTTCAAAGTTTACTCAGGTGACGATCGGGCATGTCGGCGAGCTGGTGGCAGAAGACGCTACTTGACCGCCAAATGCATTGTGGCAACCTCAATTGCAACCTGGGGGGATTTCTATGGACGATGCCGCCAAAACAGAAGCTGCAATGAAGGTCGTGCGATTGGCGCAAGAACTTTCTCAAGCGCTGGCCGAGGCGGACGATGTCGGTCTCGATATGTACGTTTCATACAGCGAGGTTAAGCTTCGCGATAAACGGCTCAAGCATGTCTTGGCGCACGCCCAGTTAGACCGCTCGGAGTGACTATCTGTCTGAGCGGTACTTGTAGGACGATAGGTCGTTCGCCCGAATCTCCACGTGGAAACGGTTCAGGCACGGATCGCCCTTCTTCCTCCCTCCAGGCGTCCCTTCGTCGCCATTGCAAAAGAAGTCGGTCTCATAAGCGAATGGCTCGTCTTTCTTGACCGAGTGCAGATACCATTCCAGCGAAAGGCCACCGCGATGGCAGCGCGGATTGACGCACCCAATCTGGGGCGGAAGGTTAGCCTTTTCGGTGTAAAGCCCAACAGTGGGCTTGCCGTCCCTGCTATGATAACCGCTGCGGTCCTGCTCTATCCGGATTTCATAGGTAGAGATGTTGGGGAACTTTCCTTGGAAGTTAGTGGGTGTACTCGCAAAGAATGGCTGTGCTTTCTTCATTGGCCACCCCTCATCTCCGCCAGTTTTGTTTCAGTTCATCGTCAAACCACGACTCGGCATCCGACCTGCATGCCGAGCTAATGGAGATCGACGAGAATCTTGCTCGGTCTGAACTCACCCCAGCCGAAGAGAGCGCCTACATTTTGCGGCGGAAGCAGATTTGGGAAGAGATGCATGGGGCCGTTGGTGGCGCAAATTGGGCCACCAACGACTTGAGGTCGGATGGGAGGTCAAAGGGCCCTCAGCATCAAAAGCGGTTCGCCGCCGAAGTCGCAGAGATAGATTGCCGAACCGTAGTTGCCTAGTCGCAGGATTACAACCGGGAATCGAAGCGGCGTCTGGTTACGTTACGCAAACGCCGCCAGGGCCTCTTGCCACCCGTCGTCGTCATAGATCGAGCCGCTACCGGCAGAATCGCCGAGAGACGCGCGCATCGTCGCCATAGCGCTTGCGACGGTTCCATCGATCGAAAGCCACTTCTTGGACTTCTTCAGGCGGACTTTGTGTCCGTGGCTATTCGTCTCGACTTCGGTGTTGGCGAAGCAGAAACGCAAGACGGGATGGCCGCCGTGCTTAAGCCGTTTTGCCACGACGGCCCGCTCAAGCTCTGCAATGGCGGGCATCATCGATAGCGCGCCTTGCCGGAACTCGATGGCTGGCAGACCGTCGTCCTGAAGATTGCTCAAGATGACGCGAGCCAACGCGGGATCGAACGCGATTTCCTGAACATCGAACTCGTCGCATAGCTCCCTGATACGAGCCTCAACGGCGCGGAAATCCACAACGTTGCCGTCGGTGGCTGTGATGAGCCCTTCGGCCGCCCACCGCACATACGGCGCCCCCGAAGCCTCCTGCCGCTCGCGTATGTTTTCGGAGGGGCAAAAGAATTCCGGCTTGATGACATAACCACCGTCACCATCTCGCCAGGCTGCAATGATGACCGATAAATCCGTAGACGAGGAGAGGTCGCAACCCAGCCAGCAAGGCTGGCCGCGGAGCTCCTCCAGGTCGATCGGCTCGGCGCCTGCGTCGTATGTCTCCATGTCGACAAATGGCGCAGCGGAATGGTCAAGCCAGGCGTTCGTGTGGAACTGCCTAAAGGCTTCCCGTTCGGCTGGGCGGCTCTCTGCCTCACGCGCCATCGCGCGTAAGCCAGCAATGTCGGGGTATGGCGGATTGCAAGACAGGCCTGGGTTGACGGCATGCCAAACGGCTTCGTCTCGCCAATCGGCATTCGGCGCCGGCTCGAAGATGATCGGCAGAAAAGACGGATCTTCGATTTCACCGCGAGCCACGCGGCTGGCGTATGAGTACGTGTCGAACGCCAAGTTTTCCTGCCCGCGGCCAGCCGTGGTTGCGATGACAAGCAGCGAGCCAGGTGTCTTGGACAGGCCAGTTCGCAACGCCTCCCACAAATCGCGGCCCTTCCAAATGTGGATTTCGTCTGCAAGGACGAACCGCGGTGTGCCACCATGCTGCGCGCCTCCGTCTGACGACACGGTTTTCAGCACGGAGTTGTCGCGCTTCAGGACGATCTGCTTTGGCGCGTTGAAAGCGTCGTTGATCTTCGTGGCTGCGACGAGACGCTTGTCGCAGCGGATGATGTCCGCGGCTTCGCGGAAACCAATTCCGGCCTGCGTTCGATCCGATGCCGCAAAGACGGATTCGCCAGCAGGCGTGTGCTCTGGGCCAATCGCCTCGAGAAGTGAAATTGCACTACTCAGCGAACTCTTCCTCGCGCCCCTAGGCAGCATCAGAAACACAGTTCGCACGATGCGGCGGCCGCGCTCGTCACGCGGGCCATAAATCTTACGGACAATGCGCTCTTGCCACGGATCCAGCACGAATTGGCGACCAGGCAACGTGCTCTTGGGGTGCTTGAGCCGCCGAAGGAACTCAACGGCCCTTTCGCCCTTCCCGAACGGATCTTCAATCGGCGAACCGTCATAGATCCAGTGCGGAAACGCCTTCGACACAAGGGCGGCATTATCGTTTGCGGGTCGTTGCAGCCTAGACCGAGAGCGGCGAGTCGTCGTCATCGTCTTCCTTATCCACGTCTGCCGTTACCCGCGCTCTCGCGGCCGGCGTAGCGCCCAATTCTGCAGCCCATCGACGGGATTCGGCCGTCGCCTCGCGCAAAGTTGCGTATGCAGGATGCCTCTTCATCTCGCCGTGACGGTCTGTGATGTAGGCGCCATCCTTCGCGATAGCCTCACGCGCTGCGGCAATGTCTCCGGCCGCATCGCAGAAGCGCTCTGCTGCGTGAATGTCGGCTGGCGATAGGACGCGGCGCTCGACCAAGATCGGCATGAGCCGTTTCCATTCAGCTCTGGCGCCGTCGTTGAAGTGAGCCGGCGGCCGCGGGACTTTCCTAATGGCATTATCTGCCGGCTTGGGGTCGGCCTTGCGGCCACGAGTATGATGGCTCACTGGGCGTCTCCCACGCCAAGCAGCCGGCGCAAGCCGCTGTCGTCGTCCTGCTCATCGTCTTGGTGCGATGGCTTAGCGGAAAGTCGGCGCAGTGCGTTTGCGCGGGTTTCGGCCCTTTCCGGCGACGCAGGTGGCATCTCGCCGCCCATCTTCGCGTATCCCTCAAGGATGACGTCGCAGACCTTGCTCGCGAACTCGCCGCGCGAATTCCACGAGATGGCTGCGAGGTCGCCAGGCTTGGCTCCCGGCACCTTCGGCGGAATCGCAATGATCTGGCCGCCATGACGCGCCAGCGCTACGCCGCGCAGCGTGGTTTCGATAGCCGGAAGGGCGATATCGGCGAATCCCATGATCGCAAAATTCCGGTCCCAGGCGACGACGCGCTGTATGTTGATTCCTAACAGTCGTATTTTCATCTTTAATTCCTTTGACTTGGTCGGTGGGCTGGCGTCGCGTCAGGTGGTGACGCCGCTCTCAGCGAGGATTTCGAGCCAGGCGCGCCGGCCATCCGGATCAGTGATGCTGCGGATGTTCCACTCTTGGCCGTCCTTCAGGATCCGCCAGTCGGTGGTTAGCGTGCGGGTCGCGGCGCTCGATCGTACCGTGATGATTGCCGGCTGCTTACCAGCCAAACGGCCGGCCATGACTTCCTCTCCACCACGCAGGAAGTGGAATTTGGCGCGGACAGATGCTTGAGTCTCGAATGGTCCGGCAATCTGGTTCCCGAAACCGTCGTCCATAAGGGTTCGGACTTGCAGTTCGATTTTGTGACGGAGCTCCCCTGCGGTGGCGGTCATCAGAAGCTCCACTCACGATGGTTCGCGATGATCTCCGACGCGTCGAGCGGTATGTCTAGAAGGTTGCCGGCGAAGGTGGTTTCCCTATGCTCCCACCAGTGGCTGGCGATCAGCAGCGTCGCCTGCACGAGCTCGTCAGGCGCTACGTAATCAGGCGCCAGAGTTCCAAGGAACGACGAGACGTAGCTGTTGGCAGCGTCGACCTTCACCTGTGCGGCTGCGTCTTCATCCGTGCCGTCGATGCGGGCATGCGCCTTGAACTGCGCAAGAGTAATCAGTTCCATTGATGGATTTCCTTTGATCTATCAATTTTGGTGGATCACGGCAGATGGCTGCCCCTTGGGGGCGATCACTTGCCGTCGGGGATCGCGCTGATGGGCATCGGCCTGACCTCGGCGACCTCAAAGCCACCGATCATGCCGTTCTCGCCTTGGGTCACGATAATCAGCGACTGAGTGAAACCGTCTGTCTTGACGCCGACTACTTGGCAGTCAGCCCAGCCGATGGTGTCGTCTTCTCGGTAGAACTTGAATTGCGCTTCGAACGGTTGCGCCAGCGATACTACGTTCATTGTCTCTCATCTCTTTTTCTCTCCTCTTTTGTTGATGTTACTTTCGCCCGAAAGAACCATCCACGGCAGCGGTCTTGCGGCCATGGCAGGTCGGGCACATTGATTGAAAGTTGCTCGGGTCCAGACGCCTATGTGGCGCTTTACGGATGCTCTCGACGTGGTCGACCAGCGTGGCACGCTCGCCGCATTCGACGCAGTCAGGGAAGCGGGCCAGGTGCTTGGCGCGTGCTTCGCGCCAGGCCGCATCGTAGCCCCTTGCCGCAGCAGTGGGCCTGGCAGCGTCGCTGGCGGCCTTTCGGGCTTTCGCGCACACGCACTGCTGGCCAGGCGGAACCACGCGACCACAGGTGCAAATACGGGGGGTCTTTCTTGGCATGGGAAAAGGGCGCCCGAAGGCGCCCTCTCAATGTTAGCCCTTGAGGGCCACGATGGCTTCCGGCAGTACCACCGACGAGCCGACACGCTTGCGTGCGTGGAACTTCACGATGCCGTTTGCGGCGCCAGTGAAATCGTCGCGCATCACGTCGAGGCCGACACGGTCAACGACGCGGAAGCCGGCAGAGAAGTCGCCGAACAACGCAGATGCGCCAACCGTGGAAGCGCCAGTCGAGTCGTGCGTCGCAAGGCCAGGAGCCTCATACACAGGCGCGCCGAGCAGACGCGGCGGAGTGCCGACTGCAAGCGAGTCAGACCAGATGGTGCCGCGCTGCGTCGAGGTGTCAGCGGCCTTGCGGATCTTGGCGATCGTGGGGCGAGACAGCAGCCAGGAGCCGTTCATGGCGTACTGCGTCGGCAAGCTGTAGTAGAGGTCGACGATGTCGGCGATGACGTCTGCGGTTTCGTTCAGACCGCCGAGCGATGCCAGAGCGTCGATAATGCCAGACGGCTCACCAGTTCCGGTGCCGGTCAGGAATGCGGTGGACTCCGCCTTGGCGAAGCCTACGGCGATGCGCTCGGCAAGAAGGCCGGCCATGTCGATGAAGGAATCTTCGAGGAGCTGGCGGCTAATCGGGACAATGACGGCGTGTTCAAAGACGTCGATGCCGACCTGCGCGAAGTCCGGTTCGTCCTCAGTGCGGGCCGCCGTTTCGCCGACCCAAGTGCCAGCAGCATCGCTATTGAGTACGGGCCAGTAAACTTTCGACGTGCCGACCGAAGTGACGCCGGCAAGCTGGCGAATGGGGTTGAGCTCGGTCAGCTTCTTGATAATGTCCGCACGGTATTCCGGCGCAACAGTGTAGCCACCTGCGGAAGGCGTGCCGACGACCAGCGTCTTGGTGTCGACGCCGTCAAGGCGGCCCGTCTTGGCCCAGTCGGAGATGGCCTTGGTGTCGAGCGGCGCGTCGTTGTCGTTGTCCGCGGTGGGGCGGTTCGCCTTTGCCTCAATGGCGTCGAGGCGCTTGGTAACGGCCTCGATGCTGTCGTTGATGGCCTTGGTGTCGATTGCAGTATTTTCCATAGAAGAAAGTTCCTTTGCAAAGGTGATACGTGCGTCCGGGTTGCATGGAACAGCAACGACCGAACATTCTTTAAGAGAAAGCTTGGAAATAAGCCGTCCGCCGCCTTTGCGTGGACTTGCTTTCTCGGTAACGAAGCCGATAGAGAGACCTTGAACGGCCTTTTCTACAATAAGGCTTCTTACTTCGGCCGCGCGCGCAACCGAATTGACTAGCAGACGGCCCTTCATTACAAGGCCTTCCGCTGTTGACTTGATTTCGTCCCATACGCCGACCGGCTCGTCGTGCTGGAACAAGAGCGGCAGGGGCGCCGCGGCACCTGCAAACGCTTTTGGCTCGATCTCGTCTCCGACTAGGTCGACGGAGCCGAAAGGCCATGCGACGCCCTCAATCGTGCCGTCTTCTGCGGCGGTCAGCGCCGCCTTGACTTCAATGCGTTCAATTTTGCTCACGCTGCATCCTTTTCTGGTTGTGGCGTGTTGTCGTTTGCCGGCTTGACCGTAATCGCGGGGTTGATGAACTCGCCGCCGCGACCGTCCGCGCGAGGTGCCATGCCAAGCCAGTCCCGGCCTTCGTCAGGTGAAAGCACCGTCGCCTGGATAAGGCTGTTGATTGCGGTCGCGCGTGCCGTGAGATCCGCCTGCGTCGTGTCGTCGACGTCGAAACGGAAGGAGTATTCGCCGCGCTCCGCATCAGAGAGCAGCGCCCTGTTAAGCGCAGACTCCATGGCCTTGAGCCACGGCATTAGCGAATACGTGATCCAGTCGCGGCCGGCGCTTTCCCAGTTCGACCAGGTCATGCGCGACAGTTCGTAGATCATCGACGGTGGCACTCGGAACGCTCGCGCGATCTGCATGTTTGCTTCCTTTAGAAGTTCCAGCGTCTGCGCATCGGCGCTCGTAAGCGCTACCGACGTGTAAGAGCCCGAGTTATCCAGAACAGCCACGCCGCCGCTCTTCTCGCCGCCGTGCGCCGCACGCCATGACTGGCCGATGCGCGTCGCCGCTTCCGCGTTGAGCTTGCCTTCAAACGACAGAATGCCGCCAGGTCGGGCCGAATTGGCGAAGAGTTTTTCGACGTGCCGCTCGATGTAGTAGGCGGTCGATATCGACTGCTTTGCCATGCTTAGCGGGCAGCGGCTAAAAGCTCCGCGAAGGTGGACAATGTCCGCCGACTTCACCTTCTTGCCGCCGATGCGGTACGAGGGCTCCTGCGTGCCTTTGGCGTCGTACTCGACAGTGATCGAGCCTGGCGTGTAGTGGATGATTTCGACAGGCTTGCCGCGCACTCTGTTAACGTAGCCAAGACCGCCTGCATCGCTCGTCAGCGCCTGGCTGGCGAGGTCACGCAGCAATTCAAAGCCGCTCGTCCATCCGTTCGCCTCGCCGGTAAGCAGGCGCAGCGCAGGAAAGTCAGGAACATCCACTTCTTGATCGCCGACACGACGCTTAACCGTGATCGGCGACGTCGCAACGGCCTCGCTGATGGCCCGAATGCACGCCTGCACAGCAGGCACGCTAAGCGCCTGACCTTGGCTGATGCCGGCGACGGTGCCGCCTGTCAGCAAGGTGTATAGCTCAGGATCGAAGCTGGCAGTCCCGGCAGGGAGAGCTTTTTGTTCGATGGGTGGTGCTTTCCTGCTAAATGGCCACACTAGGCGCCTCCTGAATTTGTTCGCAGCGCGCCTGGATCTCCGCGGCAATCTTGCCGAGCGGCAGCACGATGAATGATGCGGTGGGGATGAGGTCGGATAAGCCGGCGACGACGCGCCCAGAGCGAGCCGAGACGGACATCGCCGGAACTACGAGAAGCGCGTCAGACGGTGGCGGTTGGCTCAGATGTTCGAACGCCTGCGCAAGAGCCGTCGCCCAATCCCGCCCAGTGCGCTCGAGCTCGTAACCAACTCGCAGCACGCAAATGTCTTTCGCGCTAAACCAGCGGCGATGCTTTCGCCTTTCCGAGAAGAGCACGTCGAGATGGCGTGCCCGATGGACAACGACATCAAGCGTTGCGCGATGAAGGCCGGCAAGGTTAGCGGCCTCGGCGACCGTATAGTCGCGAGTTTCCCAGGCCATTGACGGCCTCCTTTCCGTTGAAAGATTTTGAATTGGACAAAACCAAACGGCCCGCTTGCTATGAGGTGAAGCAAGCGGGCCGCGGATCAACGCCGCGCGTCACGCGGGCGGATAGTATTGCTGGTTTTACATCCGAACTCAGCAATGGGGCTGCCGTCGACGGCCACATGTCCCTACATAGCGTCGACGGCTATCGCGGCCGGCAGACCGCGAAAGGAAAAATGCCGCCCTGGGGGACGGCGAAATGGTGCGAAGGGATGCGCCAGCCGGAGACAATGTCTCAGGGACGGCGTTCTTCCCTTCCTATTTACCTTGCCGCCGAGTTACCAAATGGGGACTAGGCGGCGATGATTTTCTTCAGATTGTCGTTTGCAGCGACCAGTGTCTTCTTGCCGTATCGTTCTGCAGTCTTTCCGTCTTTTCCTAAGGCCTCGCCAACTTCTTTGAAATTCGCGGCAGTCGCAGCAAGGTTTAGCGCCTTGCGCTCTTCCGGCGGTAGCGCTGCAGCCCACCGCTCAAATTCCTGTTGGCGTGCAATCTCGTCGGAGATGTCTTCCCATCGCTCAAGCGGCTGGTTGCCTTTCGGGTTCGACATCCAGCCCCCGACGAAATTGTCGCTGATAGTCGGCGCGCCGCACGGCAGTCCGTCGGGGTAGCGAGTTACCTCCGGTAACGGGCCTGCCAAAAGTGCGGCGTGGTCTTCCGCCGTGAAAATAACCTTTCGGCGCATCTTACCCGCTTTGATGAAGCGCAGCTTTTCGTTCCCATCCTCGTCCGTCTCGATAACCGTCTTGCGGTCGACCTTAAACAGCGATGCCCAGTACGATGCGCTGCGCACCTTCTCTGCCGGGTCGGGCTCCGGGCCGAGCAGTTCGCCGAAGCGGTCCTCCTGATGGAGAATTGTTCCTTCTTCAACGCGGGTTCCATCCGCGACGGTCTTACCGTTGCCAATGCGCAGCCTGCCAGCGCGGACGATGACGTTGTGGCTCTTCTTGACGCGTCCAGCCTTGTCTGTCTTGTCGTCCACCTTTTGATAGTCGACATCAATCGGACGCATCTCGATGGCGGAGCAACCGCCCAACTTGGCGTGCCGCCATTCGGCCGTCGGGCCGGCTTTCCTTATGAATGACAGCAGCTCCGCATCGGACGAGCCAGGCCGCATGCGCCGCTCTAGGTTCGATGCGGGTCGCGCCGACTGCTCTTCGCCGTCGTAATTGTCGTTGTCGGCCTGAAACCAATTAGTGCCGTCGAGCGATAGCGGCGCGCGCATCCTCGCCCACGTCAGCAGAAGAGCCAGGCTGTCCGCTAAGTGCCCATTCCGCGGCGACTCCGTCTTGGCAGTCCGAGAGAATATGTCGGAATCGTTCGCCGGCAACGTCGCCCATATGGCATTAGCCCAGGCACGCCAAATGGCTGTCGGGCCGTCGTTCTCCATCCGGACGAGGGTGCCCTTAGGGCGCTGATAGCGCGTCGGAACGATGCGGCCTTCGCGGATAGCCGTGAAATGCAGGGCGATAGCGTAGAGGCGACGCAGGCGTTCCGAGATACTCATGTATCGTCCGGACGCGGCGATGTCGTCGCCGTCCACGAGGTCCGACAGAAATTTTTCCGGAATCCATGGCGCGCTGGCTGCCTCAGGCGAGAGAGGCGATTCCGGCGCGGTCTTTTCCAGCCTTAGGACGGGCTGCTTCCCGGCCAGCCAGAATGCCAGCTTGCGGTTGCTATAGAGCCGTTGTCCGACAAGGATGTGTTCCCGTCGATTCCACGAATGGTGGTGCTCCGCGGCGATGCCACGGCTGTCGTTGATTGTCATTGAGTTCCCCAGGTCGTGCCCATCAGGGCTAATGGCCGACAATAAAGTCGGTCGGTTTCTGGCCGCTTTTGCGGCTCTTGTTTTGGCGGCTTATCCGCCGGCGCGATGGCCTTACGGTTGTAAGATAGATCGGTTTTACAATTCAGTCAATAGGCTGACTCATACTTTTATTCGTTTGTCAATCTATTTTTTACGCATTTGGGAATGACCCAATTTCAGAATGTCTTGAGCGATGCGGGAGCGCCGGTTCCGGGCCTGTTTGGCAAAGTCGCGACCCACCCCCGGCGACGAGCGGCAAGGGGTGTGGCTCACGCGGCCATGTCCCTCTGCACGTTGTCATTGGCTGGCCGCAGATCTGGGCGCCAATGGTAGAGCTCAAGCCAGGTGACGCGCCGCATAGTGATGCCGCTTGCTGTCGCGTAGCTGCGACGAGCTGCGCTTTCGATGTCTGTCTCGGCTTCTGCTTCCATGATGTCTCCCGCTTGTGGAATCGAAGGCATGTCCGTTTTTCGCACCCTTAGTCCTCTCAGGCGCAAAAACACCCTGTTTTTCCGGTGGGGGGGTGTCCCCCTCGTTTTTGCCGGACATACCTTCGGCCAATACATAGCTATATAATTGATATATATATACTATTTACTATTTAAAGGCATGTCGAAGGTATGTCTGAAGGTATGTCGAAGGCATGTCGAAGGCATGTCTGATTTCGAGGTCGAAGGCATGTCCAAAACAAAACAGGACATACCTTCGACTGCGCTTAAACAGGCCTTTCGCTATAGCTTCGCGCAGGGTTTCGCATCCTCGGGCAAGTGAACCCGAGACCAGTACCGCGTCCTAGTCTGCCCACGAACGCCTGGCTGTTCGGCCAGCACGATCTCGCCGGCTTCCTCAAGTTGCGCCAGTACATCGTTGAGCCGGTTGCGATCGAGGCTGCCTTTCACGCGCCGTGTGATGACGCCAAGTGCCAGTCCTTCAGACTTCGCTCCGTCCACCATCCGCTTCATGCGGAGGTATTCGCGCCCCTTCTCATTGTCAGCCACGTTATCGTGCGCACCGCGCAGGATTGCCCGAAAGCTGGCCTCAGCAACTCGGTTCGCCCACTCTTGGATTTCCAGCGTGATGACTGGCTCTTCCGGGTCGCAACCGACAGCCACGATCAACGCCAACCTGGCCGCATGCTCGCCGACACGACTGCGGATCGGACGATATTGGGGGTCGACTTTCAAAGCGCGCATCCGGTCGTCGAAGCCTTCAAAGACATCCTCGACTCCGTCGGCGTATGAAGCCGTGACCATGGGCCAGGGCTTGGTTTTGCTCGTGGCCGAAAGCGCATAGAAGGCGCCTGGCCCGTAACGTCCGCCGCCTTGCCAGCCAAGCAGCTTATCCACCATTTCTCCGAACTCAGCAGGCGGATTGTCGATGCTGCCGGCGGGTCGCCGTACTTTCTTCGGCGGGGTCGTGCCCGCATCGATGACAAGCAGACGGCCGAGCAGGCCTTCGGAGATATTCCCGCTGCCCAATGCCTCCCAGAACGTCGAAGGCGTCGAAACGCCATGCATGACAAGGCACGGCTGCACGACGCGTGAGAGATTGCCGTCGGCCTTCTCCGCACCGCCCCAAGTGCCGAACGGCGCGCCTGTGAGCTCCATCAAGGCTGTCAGGATCTCCTTGTTGTGTGTCGCTGCGTTCCGTCCCGTAAGTTCCGCGAGCCACTTTCCGAACTCGTCGACAACACCAAGCGCAACCGGAAACTTGCGCAAGCGTCCTGCAAGGCCGGGGAGGCTGCGCAGCTTGTCGGCCAGTAGGGTCTCCGCGACTTTCTCGCCGTCCGTGGCCGTGGCCAGAATAGCGTCCTCCGCTCGGATCGAGATGTCTTTACCGAAACCAGACTCCGCCAGTGCGACGGCATAAAGGTTTGAGCGCAAGCCAGTCGGCCCCTTGTACCTGCGGCCAGCAAGCACGGCGGTAGTCGCGAGCGCCGAAACAAGCGAGAGGTGCGGCGAGGGGAAACGCGAGCAAGACGTGATCCAGCGCGCGAACTTCCCGACGGCGCCAGGCGGGTAGCAATCGGCCTCGGGAATGGTGTTGGCGTCGAATGTAGCCTCGACGTCATCAAAGTCGTCGTCGTCGTTATCGTTGTCGGCAACAACATGAGGGCGAGCGTTGAAAGACATGCGCGTCACGGCCGGCTGGCGCGTCTCCCATCCGAAGTCCGCAGGATCGCGCCCCAATCGCTCGCACAGCCAGTGCGCGGCCATCGTCGTCGTGGCGGCGCCGCCGAAGTCGATAACGAGTTGAATCGGAGTGGTGGTTTTCTCTTCGCCGAAGTCGCGGATGCCGTCAGGGTGAATGCTGATGTCTTCCTCGAGATTGCGGCCGAGATCCTTGGACGTGACGCGCCATGCGCCAGTGCCGGCTTCCTTGCTGGCGGTTGAGAAGAGCGACGTCACCCACGCATCAGTGTTTGCCAAGGCTGCCGAATTGACGCGCTGCCAGAACGTGTCGCCGCCTTGCGGCTGCTTCCGTGGCTCCGCCTTCTTCGTCAAGGGCTCACCGGCGGCTGCGAGAATGGCGGCTGCATCTGCCAGGAAGGTGTCGACCATCTCTGGCGTGATCTCCGGCAGATCTTGCAGCGGCAGCGTCAGAGGATCGCCATTCGACCAAGTATATGGCTTCTGGGTTTCGACGTGATCGCCGAACGCGACAAACTGATTGCCAGTACCCAAAACCTCAACCTGGCACTTCTCGCCCGAGACGCGATACTCCGGCGTCTCGCGTTTTGACCGTGGATCTGTTGCGCGGAATATATAAAGGCACTTCGGAGCCTTGCCAGTGCGGCAGGGAGCATGCGCAGCGCCGGGAATCTCCATCAATCGTTCAATGAGCTTTTCAGAGATCGTAGCGCCGGGCGCGTCGATATCAATGGCGACGATGTCGCCGGTTAGGATGCCGGTGCTGATATGGTCGGGATAGCGGCGAATGTAGCCGTCGACCTGCGCGGCCTGCATGCGCATATTCTGCCAGCGCTTGAAGTGCGGCCACTTGCCCTTGACCGGCACTGGCGCGTAGCCGTTGTCAATGAGGGCGCGGCGAAGGTTCGCAAGGTCGTGAGTGTCGGGTTCAGGCTGCGCTGCGGACGTTTGAATGTTGGTCATTATGGCTCCGGTATTCAATAATGGCGAGATCGGCGATTTGCCCGCGGACGGCAGGCGAGAAAGATGCCGTCGGGCTGCCGTTATAGGTGTTGGATGGATAGACGAGGTGCGCACCGTCTGGCGCCTGCACGAGTTGCAAGTCGTACAAGACGATCTCGGTGGTGATGGCGAGATTGAACGTCATCAGCGCACGAAAGCCACGCGCGCTCGGAGGCGCGTCAAGGCGCCTGATGTTCGTGATTTTCATTGGGGTGTCTCTGGTGCGTAGGAACGAAGTGCGCTTAAGAGCGCTTCCTGCCAGGTGCCGAGATCAATGATATCAAGGGCTTCCGTTCGGCTATTTTGAACAGAACGGACCTCCGCTACCATTTCTCCAATTGTTTGATTCGGATACCTGGGCACGTTCCTGCCCGAGAACGCATCGGCTAGCCGTCTTCTCATTCTCAGCACCGACGCAGTTCTGCGATATTCGCCAGGTGAAGCGGAAGCGAGTGGTTCCGCACGGGCAGAGATCAAGCTGTGAGAGCCCCCCCGTCAACAGGGGCCCTCACTCAATGGCGTGTCGGCTTCAGCGGCAAAGTCAGCGCCGGCCCGCTCTTGACCCCGAACTGCCTTCTGAACTGCCGTGACGCGCTGCCGTCGAAAAGCGATTGCGGCAGCGGCGCGCCGATGGACCATTTGTATTTGGCTTCCGGATCATTGCTCAGGTCTTGGTGTGTCACCGCGCTCAAGGGCAGCACATATTCCGGCTTGCGCAGGCCTCTCTCGGAATTGCCCAGCCACGTCAGGACGATCAGGATTTCGCCGCCGAGTTCGAGGGCATCTAGTGCCAGCTGTTTCCCGCCGACCGATGCGCGGACCGCCTGTTCGTGGAGCTTGAACGCACTGAGCTTCAGTTCGCTTTGCGGATCCGTCATTTCCGGGGCCTTTCTAAAAAGCATTGTCTGGGTTCGAGCGGGGACGCGCTCGGCAGGCGTTCCCTATCACAATGCAAGCGGCCACCGAAATGGAAGGATTGCTTGTCAGCTCCCGCTCCCGCCGCCGCTTCGAGCGGTGGGCCCAAGCGAAGCGGAATACGCCTCAGCGGTGGATCGACGAGGTGATCGCCGAGTAGTCGGGCAGGGTGATATCGGCGATCTCGGCTGCCCGATATTGGGACAGGGCGAAGTGCATGATGGCGATCACGGTGATCGAGAAGACCAGTACGGTGACGTTGACGCCGAAAGCGGTCCTGATCATGTCCGTTGTCCTCCGAGCCCTGCGTTTGTTGACGTGTGTCGGTAAAACCGTGACATGGAGACTATCGTGTGGCGGCAACTTGGCTGTTCCCCGGGGAACATGAGATATGGTTACCGAAAACTTAACCGGCGTTGCATGAAAGGCGCACTTGCCCAAATGGCTTGCGATCTGCGCGCCCTCGAGTAGGGTGTGCGCCTCGTGCCGCACAGGAATCGTGCCCGGACATCTTCGCACCTGGCGCCTCAAGCACTGCTTCGGCTCGAGCCGGAAGCTTTGCAATCCTCGTCGGCGCCTCGCTTTTTTAAAGTGATTGTTTCATGACCATTTCCATTCGCCCGTCCCGTCCTGACGATTTTCCACGCACCTTCGAGATCTGGCGCAGCGCCGTGGTCGCCACGCATGATTTCCTGACGCAGGAAGACTTTGCCGCTATCGAAACGATGGTCCGAGACCAGTATCTGCTGCCGGGTTCTGGATTGCGGCCGATGAAAACGATGAGGCGCTCGGCTTCATGGGCGTGAGCGGGGCACAGATCGACTCGCTCTTCGTCCACGCCGATGCGCGCGGCAGCGGCGTCGGCCGGCGGCTCGTCGAACACGCGATGACGCTGCATCCGGTGCTGACGGTCGATGTCAACGAGCAGAATGCATCGGGTGCCGGGTTCTATCAGCGCCTGGGTTTCGAGACGGTCGGACGCTCACCCGTCGATGATGCAGGGCGGCCCTATCCGTTGCTGCATCTCAGCCGAGGCTGGGCCGGGCGAACAGGGGCCTGATCATGCCGCCGGTTTGTCGATGGTGACCACGAACACGACGGCAGAGGCCGCAGGCTCAATCGTGACGGCGGCGGATCCTTCAAGGATCGCCGTGTCTCCTGCTGCGAGATCGGCTTGTTCCTCTGCCGCTGCCAGGCGCACCGCGCCGCCGTGGCAAAGGATGAGGGTCGCTTCCGCCGTGCCGTCCACTGTCTGCGGATGGTCGGTCGCCAGGCGTCGAACCGTATGGGCGAGCCTGCCGCGCCGGGTCATGACGTTGAGATCGACGATCGGACCGTCCACCAGCGTCGCAGAGGTCGCGACATCGGCGGGGAAGGGGAGCGGGGCCGTCTCTGCGGTCATCACGATGGGCTCGCGACCCTCGATCATCAGCCGCATGCCGTTGCCCTGAAGGATCGAGAGCGTGCGGTCGATCCCGGGGAAGCTCGAGAAAGGGCCGTCGCTGGCGACGGTCGCCATGCTCACGCGCCAGTCGAAATCCGAAAGCGAGGCCTTTTCCGGGAAGACAGCGATCTCCACCGTCTCGCCGCCGCCGTTCTTCCACGGCATGCGTTTGTAGGTGCTGGCGCGCAGGATCTTCATGGCATGGTCTCTTCGATGAGTGCGCGCATGCGCGCGAAGTCGCCGTTCAGCGGCCGGTCGTCAGAATAGGTCGGGATCTTCGCGCGGATGCGCCGGTAGAGGCCGTCCGTGCGTGCGGCGCGGCCGCGTGGCTGCAGGTCATAGGCTTGCGTGGCGGCGAGCAGCTCGATCGCCAGGATGGTTTCGAGATTGTCGGCGATCGAGAGCGCCTTCCAGGCGGCTGGCGTCGCATGGGTGAGAATGTCCTCCTGCAGCGCCGAGGTGATGCCGCCGTCGAGGCTTGCGGGGGCGGCGAGGCGCCGGTTTTCGGCGGCAAGCGACGCAGCCGTATATTGCGCGATCATGAAGCCGGAGGAGACGCCGCTGTCGCCGGCGAGAAAGGCCGGCAGGCCGCTCACCAGCGGGTTGACGAGCCGGTCGATGCGGCGCTCGGAGATGGCGGCGACCTCGGCGATGGCGACCGCCAGGCTGTCCATGGCAAGGCCAAGGGCGGCACCCACCGCATGGGCCTGCGAGTGCACTTCCGGCGCCTCGGGCGTCCCTGATACGGCCGGGTTGTCGGTGAGGCTTGCGAGTTCGCGGTCGACGACTTCGGCGACCTGGGCCAGGGCATCGCGCGCAGCACCGTGGACGTGCGGCACGGCGCGAAGGCTCAGGGGATCCTGTGTTCGCGTGCCGGCGGTCTCGGCCAGCATCGGGCTATCGGCGAGGTAGGCGCGGAGCGATGCCCCGACCGCTTCGAGCCCCTTCGAGCGGCGAAGCGCCAGCGGGACGGCGGCGAAGGCATTGGCCTGGCTGCCGAGGTTTTCATAGGTCATGGCGGCGGCCGCGTCCGCCCAGTCGAAGAGGCGGGCAGCGCGCCAGAGCGCCAGGGCCGCAAGTCCCGTGGCGCAGGGCGTACCATTGACGAGGCTCAGGCCCTCCTTGGCCTCGAGCCGCAGCGGCTTCAGCCCGATGCGAGCAAGCGCCTCGACGCCGCCGATCTTGGCCTCGCCGTCATCGACGGTTCCGTGGCCGATCAGCACGAGGCCGATCGCGGCCGCGTGGGTCAGATAGCCGACCGAGCCGCGCGACGGGATGTCCGGGACGAGATCGGCGTTGAGGAGCGCAAGCAGCGCCTCGACCGTCTCGATGCGCACACCGGAATAGCCGTGGGCGAAGTTGGCGATCTGCGCCGCCATCACCGCGCGAGCCTCGGCGCGGGCGAGCGGCTCGCCGACGCCGCAGGCATGGCTGAGGATGATGTTGCGCGACAGTGCCTGCTGGTTCTCGCGATCGATGACGATGTCGCAGAGCGCGCCGACGCCGGTGTTGATGCCGTAGCCGCGGATGCTGCGCTCGACCAGCGCGTCGACGATCCGGCGGGCATGGACGATGCGCTGCCGTGCGGCATCGGAAAGAGCGAGCGGGGCGCCATTGGCGACCGCCGCGATTTGCCGCCACGTCAGCGGCGCATCGAGGATTATGCTCTCAGCGCTTCTACTTTCACTCATGGGCTTCCGGTCGTCCCTGTCGGCGTTGCACGAACCGGGCGACGTAATCGTTGGCCGGCCGCTCCAGAATATCGTCCGGCGTGCCGACCTGCACCACCTGACCGTCCTTGAGGATGGCGATTTCCGAACCGATGCGCAGCGCCTCGTCGAGATCGTGGGTGATGAAGACGATGGTTTTCGCGAGATTCTGCTGCAGTTGCAGCAACTGGTCCTGCATGTCGGCGCGGATCAGTGGGTCGAGCGCCGAAAAGGCCTCGTCCATCAGGATCACGTCGGTATCGGCGGCGAGCGCACGGGCAAGCCCAACGCGCTGCTTCATGCCGCCGGAGAGCTGGTGCGGGAACTTGGCGTCGTAGCCGGCAAGGCCGACGGTCTCGATCCACTTCATGCCGATCTCGCGGGCTTCGGCCTTGGGCAAGCCGCGCACGCGCTGGCCGTAGACGACGTTCTGCAGCACGGTTCGGTGCGGCATCAAGGCGAAGCTCTGGAACACCATGCTGACGCGGTGCATGCGGAAGGTGCGCAGCGCCTTGGCATCGAGGTCCAAGATGTTGTTGCCGTCGAACGCTACTTCGCCGCTGGTCGGCTCGATGAGCCGGTTGATGTGGCGCACCAGCGTCGATTTGCCGGAGCCGGAAAGCCCCATGATCACGAAGATCTTGCCGGCACCGATCGTCAGGCTGACATTGTTGAGGCCGACGCTGCAGCCGGAGCGGGCGAGGATTTCGGACTTGTTGAGCCCTTCCTTGGCCATGGCGAGCGCGGCCTTCGCGTCCTGTCCAAAGATCTTGTAGACGTTGCGGATCTCGATATCAGCCATTGCGCGGATCCTCCGTCTGGCTCTTGCCGAAGCCTTGTGTGATGCGGTCGAGAACGATCGCGAGAATGACGATGCCGATGCCGGCTTCGAGCCCCTTGCCGACGTCGAGCGTCTGGATGCCGTTCAGCACCTGCTCGCCGAGGCCGCGGGCGCCGATCATCGAGGCGACGACCACCATCGACAGCGCCATCATGATCGTCTGGTTGAGGCCGGCCATGATCGTCGGCGTGGCGAGCGGCAGCTCGACGCCGAAGAGGATCTGGTTGGGGCTGCCGCCGAAGGCGGTCGCCGCTTCCACCACCTCATGGTCGACCTGGCGGATGCCGAGATCGGTGAGGCGGATCAAGGGCGGCACCGCGTAGATGATGGTCGCCAGGATCGCCGGCACCTTGCCGAGGCCGAAGAGCATCAACGCCGGGATCAGGTAGACGAAGCTCGGCATCGTCTGCATGACGTCGAGCACCGGCAGGGTGATGTTGCGCACCATCCGGCTCTTGGCGACAAGAATGCCCATCGGCACGCCGATGACGACCGAGACGATCGTTGCCATCAGCATCAGCGCCAGCGTCTGCATCGTCAGGTCCCAGAGGCCGAGCACGCCGACGAAGAACAGGAGAACGCCGACGACGACCGTCAGACCCCAGCGCTTGGAGCTCTGCCAGGCAAGCGCCATGAAGATGAGGATGACGACCCACCAGGGCAGGCCGCGCAGGATCCATTCGATGAACAGAACGGCTTTCAGGATGACGCCGCTGATCGCCTTGAAGACCCAGCCATAGCCGCTGACCAGCGCCTGGATGAAATCGTTCACCGGCCCGCGAATGGAGAGATTGAGAGTATCCGGAAACATCGGACGGTTCCTTGCTCGGACCGACGGGCGCAGAAAGGCGGCCGACGGCGCTTGCCTCGGGTATTGTGGCCAGTCGCCGGCCCGGGCTCACGCGTCGCGTTGAAAGCGGCGAGGGACCCGAGCCGGCGATGAGGGGCGATTACTTCAGGCTGGCTTCGATCTTGCCGCGGGCTTCATCGGAAACCCACTTGCCCCAGACGTCGGCCTTGGTCTTCAGGAACTCGGCGGCGGCCGCCGTCGCGTCGACCTTGTTGTCGGCCATGTAGGCGAGGCTGCCGTTGACGGCGTCGAGCGGGAAAGTCGCCTTTTCGAGGATCGCGACGATCTCGGGCGCTTCCTGGGCAAAAGTGCTGTTGACGCCGTAGGAGACGTCCACCGACGGGAAAGCGCAGCCCTGGTCACGCTTGCCGTTGGCGCTCGAAAGCTCCTTCCAGCAGGCTTCGTTGTAGGCCGGTTCTTCGAGCTGGACGAGCTTGAACTTGCCCATGATCGCGGTCGGCGACCAGTAGTAGAAGAGGATCGGCTCGCCCTGGAGATAGGCCGAGGTGATGGCGGAATCGAGCGCGGTGCCGGTGCCCGGGCGGAAGTTCACATAGGTCTCGCCGAGCTTGTAGGCTTCGAGCTTGGCGGAGCTCACGCCCTCGCAGGTCCAACCCGACGGGCAATTGAGGAAGCGGCCCTTGGACGGTTCTTCCGGATCGGCGAAAAGCTCGACGATCTTGGGATCGGAAAGCTGCGAGACGCTCTTCAGGTCCGGTGCCTTGGCTTCGAGATTGCGGGAGGCGTCACCCTTGATCACGTATTCCGGCACGAACCAGCCCTCGCTGGCGCCGACGAAGGTCTTGCCGATGGCGACGACCTTCTTTTCCTCGACGGCCTTGTTCCAGACGTCGGAGCGGCCAAGCCATTCCTCGGCGAAGATCTGCACGTCGTTGTTGGCCGTCGCCTGCTCCAGCGTCACGGAGTTGCCGGGGATCGAATCCACCTGGCAGTCGTAGCCCTTGGAAAGGATGGTCTTCATCACTTCGGTGATGAAGGCACCGCTTTCCCAGTCGATGCCGGCGAAGGTGACGGTCTTGCCGTCGCCGCAATAGGAGGCGCTGGCGCTGCCGGTGGAGGCCGCAAGCACGAGGCCGGTGGCGGCAAGCGTGAGTTTCAGTTTGTTGATCGACATTAAGCTGTTCCCTTTTTTGATTTTGGCTTCGATGACTATTTCAGTTTCATCAGCACCCGCGCGAAGGCGCGGTCGATATCGTCCTCGCGGTCGTGGCGTCCGTTCCGGATCTTCCACTCGCCCGCGACCATGACGTCGCGGACGCTCTCGCCGCCAAGCGCAAAGAGCCAGCGGTCGAGGATCTGGTTGTCGCTGGCGGCGGCGATATAGGGGTTGCTGCCGTCGAGCACGACGAAATCGGCGCGGGCACCGACGGCGATGCCGGCCGTCTTCTGGCCGGCAGCCTGGGCGCCGCCTCTAAGTGCGGCGTCGAAGATGGTCCGGCCGATCGAGGCGCCCGGGCCCGTCGCGAGCCGATTGCGGCGACGATCGCGCAGGCGCTGACCGTATTCGAGCAGGCGCAGTTCCTCGGCGACGCTAGTCGCCACATGGCTGTCGGTGCCGACGCCGAAGATGCCGCCCTCGGCCATGAAGTCGACCGCCGGGAAGATGCCGTCGCCGAGATTGGCTTCGGTGGCAGGGCAGAGGCCGGCGACTGCGCCCGAACGCGCCAGGCGCTGGCGTTCGGTTTCCGTGAGATGGGTCGCGTGGATGGCGCACCAGCGCTGATCAACCGGCATCTCATCGAGCAGCCATTCGACCGGGCGGCGGCCGCTCCAGGCGAGGCTATCGTCGACTTCCTTGGTCTGCTCGGCGACATGGATATGGATCGGGCCGGAAACGGGCGCCGCATCGAGGATGATGCGCATTTCCTCGGGCGTTGCCGCGCGCAGCGAATGGATGGCGTAGCCGAGCGTGTTGCTGGCTTCGCGGTAGAGCGGCTCAAGGCGCTGGAGTAGGGCCAAGAAACGATCGGGATCATGCAGGAAGGGTCGCTGACCGGGGTTCGGTGCGACCCCGCCGAAATTGGCGTGCGCATAGAACACCGGCAGATGCGTGAGGCCGATACCGGTGGTGCGGGCGGCGGCGAGAATGCGCAGCGACATTTCCGCCGGGTCGGCATAGGGAGTGCCATCGGCCTGATGATGTAGGTAATGGAATTCGGCAACATGGCCGAAACCGCCCTTCAGCATCTCCGTGTAGAGCTTGGCGGCGATCGCCTCGACATCGTCGGGGTTTACCAGCCCGACGGTGCGATACATTTCCTCGCGCCAGGTCCAGAAGCTGTCGTCGCCGCTGCCGGCGACCTCGGCAAGGCCGGCCATGGCACGCTGGAAGGCGTGGGAATGAAGGTTGGCGATTGCCGGGATCAGCGGGCCAGCCGCACGCTCGTCGCCATTGGCGGCGGCGCTGCCGGTTTCGATCGCTGCAATGTGACCCGACGCGTCGAGCGAGATCGCGACGTTCTGGGCCCAGCCGCCGGGCAGGAGCGCCCGTTCTGCAAAGATCCGGTTGACGGGAAAAGTGGCCATGTGCATTTTCCTGTACGTAGTTGTATATGGAACTATAGATATTTTGCGCTGGCGCGCAAGCGTGAAATGAACGAAAAGATTTGTGAGCGAATGCGCATGATTTGTTCGGCATTCTGGAAAAGGCGGGGCGTGAGTTGATGACGGCACTCAAAAAACGAAACGATATGGCCGCCTTCGAAGACGGGCCGGTGCCGCGCTACGAGGCGGTCAAGCAGTTCATCCGCAGCCGTATCGAGAGCGGCGAGTGGCCGGCGCATCACCGCATCCCCTCGGAAAACGAGATCGTCGCCGACCTCGGCGTCAGCCGCATGACCGCCAACCGGGCGCTCAGGGAACTCGCGACCGAAGGCGCGATCACGCGGGTGCAGGGCGTCGGCTCCTTCGTCGCCGCGCACAAGGGCAGCACCGCCCTCTTGGAAGTCCGCAACATCGCCGATGAAATCCATGAACGCGGCCACATCCACACGTCGCTGATGACGCTTCTGCAGGAAGAGGTGGCGACGCCCGAAATCGGTTACGCGCTCGGACTTGCAACCGGCGCCCGTGTCTTTCATTCGATCATGGTGCATTCGGAAAACGGCCTGCCGATCCAGATCGAGGACCGTTTCGTCAATCCGGCGGTCTGCCCGCGTTATCTGGAGCAGGATTTCCAGGCGATGACGCCGAATGCCTATCTCACTGCAGTCGCGCCGATCACCCGCACCGAACAGATCGTCGAGGCTGTGTCGCCGCAGCCTTGGGAATGCAAGCTGCTCGGCATCGACCGCAACGAACCCTGCCTGATGATCCGCCGCCGCACCTGGTCGGAGACGGCCAATGTGACGACGGCACGGCTGCTCTATCCCGGCACCCGCTATCGCCTCGAAGGCATGTCGCAATAGATCGGGATGGATGCTTCGGCAGAAAACCGCACATCTTTTCCTCATCCCGCTCTAATCTCGACACTATTCCGGTCGATTCGGAGGATCGACCGCCGTATGGGAGGATGACGAGATATGGTTGAGGACGCGCTGAAGCTTCGCACCGAGCTGCCGAGGCCCGATGTCAGCGCCGAGGAGGCGCGGGCGCTGCTGGCCGAGCACTACGGTCTGTCAGGCACGATCAGCGAACTCGGCAGCCAGCAGGACCGCAACTATCGCATCGATACCGGCGAGCGGCGCTATGTCTTGAAAATCTGCCGTGCGGAATATGGAGCGCTCGAACTCGAGGCCCAGAATGCGGCCTTAGAGCACTTGTCCCAGCGCCTGACTTCGGCGCGTGTTGCGGAAGTGGTGCCTTCGCTCAAGGGCGAGGCGATCGAGAGCGTTACCGTTCGCGACCAGGCCTACCGCATCCGCCTGCTGAATTTTCTCGATGGCGAGCCGCTCACCCGGCGCAAGCATCTCTCGCGTGAAGCCGTTTCCGCGCTCGGAGACCTGGCCGGGCGGCTGGCCGCCGCGCTGCAGGACTTCGAGCATCCCGGGCTTGAACGCGAGCTGCAATGGGACGTGCGCCGCGCCGGTCCCGTCGTGCTCCATCTTCTCGCCGACATGCCGGATCAGCAGCGCAAGAAGCGGATCGCCGAAATTATGGTCGGCGCGATGCGGCGTCTGCAGCCGCTCACGGCGGAACTGCGCGTCCAGGCGATCCATCATGATGTCACCGATGACAATGTGGTGAGCCAGCCGGATGCGGCCGGCCGTCCGATCCCGGATGGCGTCATCGATTTCGGCGATATCCTGAAGGGGTGGCTGGTTGCCGAACTTGCGGTCACCTGCGCCTCGCTGCTCCATCACGCCGATGGCGACCCCTGGTTCATCCTGCCGGCGGTCAAGGCGTTTCATGCGGCGTGCCCGCTGACCGAAGCGGAACTGAAGGCGCTCTGGCCGCTGATCGTCGCCCGCGCCGCCGTGCTCATCGCAAGCTCCGAGCACCAGCTTTCCCGCGAGCCCGACAACGCCTATGTCGAGGGCAATGCCGCGCATGAGCGGGAGATCTTCGATGTTGCGACCTCGGTTCCGCCGGCGGTGATGGAACACGCCATCCTGACGGCGGCGGGGCTTTCCCCCGCGTTGACGCCTGTCACGGGAGAAGGCCTGATCCGGGGGCTCGGGCCGACCGACGTGCGTCCGATCGACCTGTCGATCCTGAGCCCGCTGTTGCCGGAGGAACGCTGGCAGCACCAGGGGCTGCCGATTTCGCTGCTGCAGCACGCCGCCCACGCGATCGGGGTCGCGACCACCCGCTACGGCGAGTACCGGATGACCGAAACGCAACGCAGATCGCCGAAGCCCGACCCGACGCTGGCGCTGCATGTCGACATCTGCCTGGAAGCGGGCCGCGAGATCGTTGCCCCGTTTGCGGGGCGCATCATCCGGCAGGACGGGCTGCTGGTTCTGGACGGAGCCGAGGCGAGCCTTTTCCTTGAAGGCGTCGAAGTCGGTGGCGAAATCGAGGAGACCGTCGCCGCCGGTGACGTGGTCGGTGTCGTCTCGGGTGAGCAGCAGACCTATGGCCTGATCCGCGTGCAGCTTTGCCGCGAGCACGGCCTCGTTCCGCCGCTCTTCGTGATGCCGCATCAGGCGGAGGCGTGGAAGGCCTTGTGCCCGTCGCCGGCCGCCGTCCTCGGCTTCGAATGCGATGCGCCGGAACCGCACAGCGACGCGCTGCTTGCCCGTCGCCGGCAGCATTTCGCCAAGCCGCAGAAGAACTACTACCGGCACCCGCCCCAGATCGAGCGCGGCTGGAAGGAATACCTCTTTGACGTCGAGGGCCGCAGCTATCTCGACATGGTCAACAACGTGACGATCCTCGGTCATGGGCATCCGCGACTGGCGTCCGCGGTCGGGCGGCAATGGTCGCTGCTCAACACCAATTCGCGCTTCCACTATGCCTCCGTCGCCGAATTCTCGACGCGGCTGGCGGCGCTTGCGCCAGACGGGCTCGACACGGTGTTCCTGGTCAATAGCGGCTCGGAGGCGAACGATCTGGCGCTCAGGCTTGCCTGGGCCCATTCCGGCGCCCGCAACGTCGTCAGCCTGCTCGAGGCCTATCACGGCTGGACGGTTGCCAGCGACGCAGTCTCCACCTCGATCGCCGACAATCCGCAGGCGCTCGAAACACGACCGGCCTGGGTGCATCCGGTGCAGGCGCCCAACACCTATCGCGGCGAATTCCGTGGTGCCGATACGACCGACAGTTATGTCCGCGCCGTCGTCACGAAGCTTACCGAGCTCGACGCCGCCGGCGAAAAGCTTGCCGGCTTCATCTGCGAACCCGTGTACGGCAATGCCGGCGGCATTCCTTTGCCGAAGGGTTATCTCGACGCGGTCTATGCCATGGTGCGGTCACGCGGCGGCGTCTGCATCGCCGACGAGGTGCAGGTCGGCTATGGTCGTCTCGGCGACTACTTCTGGGGCTTTGAAGAGCAGGGCGTCGTTCCCGATATCATTACCGTCGCCAAGGGCATGGGCAACGGCCATCCGCTCGGCGCCGTCATCACCCGGCGCGAGATTGCCGATGCGCTGGAGAAGGAGGGGTATTTCTTCTCGTCCGCCGGCGGCAGCCCCGTCAGCTCCGTCGTCGGCCAGACCGTGCTCGACATCCTCACGGAAGAGCGGCTTCCGGAGAATGCCCGTGTCGTCGGCGGCCATCTGAAGGCGCGGCTCGAAGCGCTCGGACAACGCTTCCCGCTGATCGGCGCCGTGCACGGCATGGGGCTCTATCTCGGCGTCGAATTCGTGCGCGACCGGGAGACCCTGGTGCCGGCGACAGAGGAGACAGCAGCGATCTGCGATCGCCTGCTCGAACTCGGTGTCATCATGCAGCCGACCGGTGACCATCTGAATGTGCTGAAGATCAAGCCACCGCTCTGCCTCAGCCGGGAGAGCGCCGACTTTTTCGCCGACATGTTGGCGCGGGTGCTGGAGGACGGCTGGTAAAGCCATCGGTGGCACTGCCGCCGAGCCAGGCTACCAGCCGGCGAAATCCGCCAGCACTGTGTCAGAAACACGACCGGCGCCCACATCGTCGAAGGCCTGGTCGAGGATATCGAGTGCCGCGTCGATGTCCTGAACGGTGATCGTCAGCGGCGGCGTCATCTCCAGCACGTTCGAATTCATGCCGACATAGTAGACGACGAGGCCGAGCTCATAGGCGCGGTAGACGAGCTTGGCCGTTTCACGCGATGCCGGCGTTCGGTTCTGACTGTTGGTGACGAGCTCGACGCCGCAGGCAAGCCCGCGCCCGCGAACATCGCCGATCAGGCGATGACGTTCGGCAAGGCGCTGCAGACCCTGACGGAGCCGCTCACCCTTGCGCTCCGCCTCCCGCGCAAGCTCTTCGCGTTCGATGGTTTCGAGGACCGCCAGGCCGGCGGCAGCGGAGATCGGGTTGCCGTGCAGCGTCTGCATGGCGAAGGCATTGGCGCAGTCGAGCACCTTGGCCGGACCGATCGCGGCGGAGAGCGGCAGCCCGCCGCCAAGGCCCTTGCCGATCGTCAGGATGTCGGGGACGAAATCCTCATGCTCGAAGCAATGCAGCCGGCCGCTGCGACCGAGGCCGACTTTCACCTCGTCACAGACGACGAGCACGCCGTATTCACGGCAGATCTCGGCAAATGCCCGGAAGAAGCCGGGCGGCGGAACGATCAGGCCGCCATCGGACTGGATCGGTTCGATGAAGGCGGCCGCGAACCGTTCCGGCGCCGCTTCGAGCGGCTGGCGCAATTCGTCGAGGATCGCGCCGCCCGTCGGGTCGTCGCGATAGGGTCGGTAGGGGTCGGGATAGGGGAGCAGGAGCAGGCCGTCGGCCTTCGCCGCGCCTGCCTGGACGCTATGGCCGGAGAACGCCATCGAGCCCGTGGTGCAACCGTGATAGGCGCCGACGAAAGCAATGACGCCCGTGCGGCCCGTCGCCTTGATGACGGCGCGGAAGACGGCCTCGTTGGCATCGGAACCGGAATGGCCGAACCAGACCTTGTTGTCGCCTCGCGGTTCTTTTCGCCGAGGCAGGTGTAAGCGGCGCTCCAATGGTGCGGCACGAGCCGCATGTAGGAGAGCACCGACGGAGCGGTAAAGGCGGTCAGCGCCGGCAGGTGCTTGACGACACCGGCGGCGAAGGAGCCGGCGGCCTTGGAAAGCCTGCCGGGACGCGAGGCATCGAAGGTCACCGGATTGCCGTCGAGATCGGTGAAGCTCACATGCAGGTGCACGCCGTTGCCGACGCCGCTGGCGGATGTCTTCGGCGCGAAGCTCGCATTCCAGCCGAAGAGGGCGGCGACTTCCTTGGTGATCGCGCGGATGGTGGCTCCACGATCGGCGGCCGTCAGCGCGTCGGCCGGGCGGCAGGTGATTTCAAACTGGTCCTTGCCATATTCCGGCAGGAACATTTCCGGCTCGGCGCCGGCTTCCTGCAGCGCCGTCATCAGCAGCGGGCCGAAGGGCTCGGCGCGGCGCTGGGCGCGCAGGCCGAAGGAGGGAGCATCCGGCCAGTCGACGCCGAGCAGCTGGAACTCCTGCTCGACGGCGGAGATGACCTTGAGGCCGGCGTCCTCGTACTCCTTCAGCGTCCGTTTCAGGAAGCTGCGCACGCAGCAGTCCCAGGCATTGCCCTGCAGGTCGGTGATATCGGAGTGATAGAAATGCAGCGGCGTTTCGTCGGGCAGGCAGGTGACGCGCGCCTTGCTGTTGGGGTCGGCGATCAGCCGAAGGTCGCCGGCCGAGCCCCAGGGATTGTTCTCGGCAATCTGGTCGAAGGGCGTCAGCGCCAGGTTGGCCGGTACCCAGCCGACGCCCTTGCGCAGGTAGTCGTCGATCTGTGCGGCGGCGAAGCTGCGGCCGCGGGTGATGCCGGCGATATCGGTCGTGACGAAGGTGGCGAGTTCCGTCAGTTCGGCGGCCGCCGTGCCATTGTTGGTTTCGGTCATGGGTTCCCCTCTTGTCTCTGTTTTCTTCGGCGGCGATCTAGGCTTGGCGCAGGCCGTTCAGGCGGCTGACGACGGTGTCGGTGTCGGTCGTCCAGCAATAGCCGGCATAGGCGCGCAGTGCTGCGTCGTGGCGCTGCTCGCTGTAGGTGGCGCAGGCATCGTTGACGACGGTGACGAGGTAGCCGCGGTCGGCGGCATCGCGCACGGCCATGTCGACGCACTGGTCGGTGATGACGCCGGCGATGATCAGGTAGCGGGTGTTGAGGTTGCGCAGGATGTAGTCGATGTTGGTCGAGTTGAAGACGCCGGACGACGTCTTCGGCAACACGATCTCGTTGTCGACTGGCGCGAGTTCCGGAATGACCTGGCCCTCGGGCGCGCCCTTCGGCACGTGCATGTCCGAGAGCTTGTGGTCGAGCGAACGGTCGCGGCCGTCGAGCGTCAGGCTCTCTATGATCGTGTGCAGCACCTCGCAGCCAGCCTTTCGGGCCGCTTCCAGAATACGGACCTGGTTGGGAATGACGGTCTGGCGCAGGCGCCTGTGGTAATAGCTGTCGGCATCCTGCGGGTGGGTCGGGTCGAGGTTCGGCTCGCACCAGATGCGCTGCATGTCGACGAACAGCAGCGAGGTGCGCCCAGCCTCATAGGCACTGTCGCGCCTCAAGAGATCGTCGCCAACCTTTACAGTGATCGCACTCATTCGAAGTCTCCTCGGTTTGTCTGGTTCGCCATGACGGCGGAAAGGCTCAGCGGTCGTCCTCGACCTGCGGATTGAAGGCGTCCTCGGTGATGGCGTAGCCGCGGCGCAGTTCCTCCATGCGCTCGATGCGGCTGCGCGACTGGGTGGCAAGGCGGGCGGTCAGCGCCGCGATCAGCGCCTCGGTCTGGGCGATCGCCGGCACCATGGTGTCGTAGGGCGAGACCGTGTCGACCGGCGCCATCAGCGTCACGGTGGCGAAATCGGCGATCGGCGAGACCCAGCGGTCGGTGAAGAGCACGATGCGCGCACCTTGCGCCGCCGCCTGGCGGGCGAAGCGGATCGTGTCGTTCTGGTAGCGGCGGTAGTCGTAGACGAAGAGCACGTCGCGCTTGCCGAGATCGACGAGCTGGTCGACCTGATCGGCCTGACTTCCGTTGATCCAGCGCGTATCGCCGCGCAGCTGCTTCATGTGCGACCAGAGCAGGCCGGCGAGAAAGCCGCTGAAACGGCCGCCGAGGCAGTGGATGCGGGCGCCCATGTCGGCTGCGGCATCGACGGCGGCCTCGAAATCTTCCGAAGGCAGCATCTGCATCGAGGATTCGAGCGCATGGATGCTGGCGCGCAGGAAGTACTGGTAGAAGTTCTCCTGCTCCAGCGACGGCCGCCGTTCGTCCAGCATTGAGAGCGGCGAACTCATGCGCTCCTGCACTTCGCTGAGCAGCGCCTTCTGGAATTCCGGATAGCCCTCGAAGCCGAGCTTGTTGGCAAAGCGCACGACGGTCGGATTGCTGACGCCGGCGGTCGCGGCGAGATGCGCGACCGTGTTCAGGCCCGCTGCCGGATAGTTCGACAGCAACTGCCTCACGATCTTCAGTTCCGAGCGCGTGAAGGTGATCGCGCCGTCTGTCAGTCGGTCCCGGATTGCCACGATTTCTGCCTCCCAAAAATGATGGCGTGAACCCCAATTTCTACTTTTTGTTACAGAATTGCTAGCAGAGAATGTTTTTTGAAACAAGATTGACATTTGATCGATCTGCGATAACGTTCATTTCGGGAACGGGCCCGAGCCAAAAATATGAGGCGGGCCGAAAATTTGGGGGAATGCGGATGGTGCGCGTCAGGCGAGAAACCGTCTTTGGTATCCTTGTAACGTCGCTGCCGCTTCTGGCCGCCGCCGTGGTCGCCTCGCTGTTCTTTCCGGGCAGCGGCGAGCGCCTGGTGACGCTCTACATGATCAACGTCATCGCCGTGCTCGGCATCGGCATCTATGCCGGCAATTCCGGCATCGTTTCCTTTGGCCACGTCGGCTTCATGGCGATCGGCGCCTATGCGTCGGGCCTGTTGACGCTCAACCCGATCATCCAGAAGACGGCGCTGCCGCACCTGCCGGAATGGCTGGCGGGCATCGGTATGCCCTTCGTCCCGGCGCTTATGCTTGCGCTGGTCGTGGTCGCCTTGGTCGCGGTGCTGATCGGTATTCCGGTCGCGCGCCTCGGCGGCTCATCGGCCTCGATCGCCACCCTCGGCTTCCTCGTCATCATACATGTCGTGCTCGTCGCCTCGACCGACTTCACCCGCGGCAGCCAGACCTTTTTCGGCATTCCGCGCGCCGTCAATCTCTGGGTGGCGCTGCCCTTTGCCATCGCGGCCGTCGCGGTCGCGCGCCTCTACCGGGATTCGAGTGCCGGCCTGAAGCTCCGGGCCTCGCGCGAGGACGAGATTGCCTCGGCCGCTGTCGGCGTCAACGTCAAGCTGCACCGCTTCTTCGCCTGGGTTCTGGGTGCCCTGCTTGCCGGTGCTGCCGGCGCGCTGCTTGCGCATTTCCTCGGCGCCTTCTCGCCCAAGGACTTCTATTTCAACCTGACCTTCATGCTCTTGGCGATGCTGATCCTTGGCGGCATCACCACGGTCTCGGGCGCCGTCGGCGGCGCTGCGGTGATCATGCTGATCGTTGAATTGTTGCGTAAGCTCGAAGGCGGCGTCGATCTCGGCTTTCTGAAGCTGCCGACGGTCTTCGGCCTCACCGACATCGGCATTGGTGTTGCGATCCTCGTGGTGATGTATCGCCTGCAGGACGGCCTCTTCGGCGTGCGCGAGCTCGACGAGCGTTTCGGCTGGTTCAAGCGCTTCGCTTCAAAAAGCGTCGTCAGCTCTGCGTCGGCAGTGGCTACCCCTTCAGCCGGTCAGGGCGTGCTTCAAGTCGAAAACCTCGGCAAGAGGTTTGCCGGGCTCGTGGCGCTGGAGAACGCCAACTTCGAGATCAGGCCCGGTCTCGTCACCGGCCTCATCGGCCCGAACGGTGCCGGCAAGTCGACTTTGATCAACAGCGTTTCCGGCGTCGTTCCGCCGTCGACTGGCCGCGTCTTGATCGACGGGCAAGATGTCGCGTCGCTCGCCGTTCACGCCGTTCCGGTCGCGGGTCTCGCCCGCACCTTCCAGAACATCCGCCTGTTCAAGAACCTGACGGTGCTCGAAAACGTCACGGTCGCGGCAAGTGCGCTGAAGTCGGGTGAGGATCCGGCGGCGCGCGCCCTGACGGTGCTGGCGGAAGTTGGGCTCGAGGACTTTGCCGACAGGCTGGCCGGCACGCTTTCCTATGGGGCCCAACGTCGCCTGGAGATCGCCCGCGCCCTGGCGCTGAAGCCGCGCTACCTGCTGCTCGACGAGCCGGCCGCGGGCATGAACCCGGCCGAAACCGAGGAACTGATGCATGTGCTCGACCGCATCCGCACGAAGTACCGCCTCGGGCTGCTTGTCGTCGAGCACGATCTGAAGCTGATCATGCGGCTCTGCGATGTCGTCGTCGTGCTCAACAAGGGCCAGCAGATCGCCATCGGCACGCCGGCGGAGATCCAGGCCAATCCTGAAGTCATCGAGGCCTATATCGGTCGCCGCCGCTCATCGGCGCAGGCGCGAAGCGAGCAGGGGGAAGTCTCCGGGTTGCCGTCCAGCGCGCCGGGTCTGCACAATCCTGCATAATCAAGAGAGGGAACTTTTCAGATGAAAAAGAACGTCAAGGCCCTGTGCCTCACCACCATGCTCGGCGGTTTCATGCTGTCGCCGCTGCCGGCGCTTGCGGAAGACCTGGTCATTGGCCTTGCGACTGCGCAGACCGGCGGTCTCGCGCCCTATGACCAGCCGTCGCTGAAGGGCCTGGAAATGGCCGTCGAGGAGATCAACGCGGCCGGCGGTGCGGCCGGCAAGTTCCCGATCAAACTCGTCGCCAAGGATACCCGCTCGGATGCGGCCCAGACGGCGCTGGTGGCACAGGAGCTGGTCGACCAGGGCGTCAAGATCATGATTACGCCCTGCGACGCCGATCCGTCGATTGCCGCCGGCCAGGTGACCCAGGCCGCTCAGATCCCGGCCTTCTCCTTCTGCGCGACGACACCGACCATGCCGCTCGCCGTCGGCGACTACATGTTCGGCAACTATCCGGCCGACAACGTCCAGGCCTCGGTGCTTGCGACCTATGCCATCGAGAAGGGTTACAAGAAGGCCTACATCCTGAAGTCGCCCGACAGCGCCTATACGCTGAAGCTGCCTGAGTATTTCGCCGCCGCCTTCACCGCCAAGGGCGGCGAGCTCTTGGGCGAGGGCACCTTCAGCATGGGCCAGCAGGATTTCGGCGCCGAAGTCACCAAGATCAAGGCGATGAACCCGGCGCCGGACGTCATCATGACAGCGGCCTACGAGCCTGATTTCCCTGCCTTCATCCGCCAGCTGCGCGGCGCCGGTGTGACGATCCCGATCCTCGGCAGCGACGGCATCGACTCGCCGACCACCTTCGGCCTTGGCGCGACCGTCGACGGCGTCGTCTTCACCACCGCCGGCTTTGCCAGCGAAGGCAGCCCGCTCGCCGACTTCAACGTGAAGTACAAGGAGAAGTTCGGCCAGGTGCCGGACACGGTCTATATCGCCAACGGCTACGACCTCGGCAAGGTGATCGACGCGGCGGTGACGGAAGCCAACAGCACCGATCCGGTCGCGATCCGCAACGCGATCGCCTCGCTCGAAAACGTCCAGGGCGTGACCGGCCCGATCAGCTATGCCGGCACGCAGGGCATGCCGCTGCGCGCGGTGTCGCTGGTGCGCATCGAAGGCGGCAACCGCGAACTGATCAGCCAGGGCGTACCGGCGGCCGCCGATATTCCGGCTCCCTGATCCGCTTTCATCTGGCGATCCCTGCTTTGTCGGGGATAGCTCCCGCTGCCTGCGCCGCCTCGCAATTCATGGCAAGGACTTTGCCCCGATGATGATGAGTGAAATTCCCGTCCCGAAGCCGCTTCTGGAAGTGAGCGGTCTCAAGGTCGCCTATGGCGCTGTCGAGGCGCTGAAGGGCGTCGACCTCACCGTCGGCAAGGGGCAGATCGTTACGCTGCTCGGCGCCAACGGCGCCGGCAAGAGCTCGACCCTGAACGCGCTCGTCGGCTTGGCCGCGAAGAAGGCCGGACGCGTCTCATTCAACGGCCAGGATATTTCCAATCTCGCGCCGGAGCAGATCGTCCGGCTCGGCATGACGCTGACGCCGGAGGGGCGGCGGATCTTTCCGAGCCTGACGGTCGACGAGCACCTGCTGCTTGGCGGCGCCATGCACAAGGCGCGCGGGGCGATATCTGAGGTGCGCGAAGACATGCTGTCGCGCTTTCCGATCCTGAAAGAGCGTCTCATGCAGAAAGCCGGCTCGCTCTCCGGCGGCGAACAGCAAATGCTGGCGATCGCCCGCTCGATGATGTCGTCGCCGGACCTGCTTTTGCTCGACGAACCTTCGCTCGGCCTTGCGCCGCAGGTGGTCGACCTGATTTTCGACCTGATCGCAGGGCTCCGGCAGAAGGGCCTGACGATCCTGCTCGTCGAGCAGAATGTCTCGCTCTCGCTCGAGATCGCCGATACGGGCTACGTCATGGCCAATGGCCGGATCGTGCTGTCGGGCACGGCGGCCGAACTCCGCAATTCAACAGAAATCCAGGGCGCCTATCTCGGCGCCTGAGCCGAGTGCGTGGAGGTCAATTCATGGACATGTTCCTGCAGCAGCTTGTCAATGCGCTCAGCCTCGGCGGCACCTATGCGCTCCTGGCGCTTGGCCTTGCAGTCGTCTTCTCGATCATGGGGCTCATCAACTTCGCCCATGGCGAACTGATGACGGCGGCCGGCTACGGGCTCTGCTTCGCCCTGTTGCTTGGGCTGCCGTTTCCGCTCGCCGTCTGCGCGGCGCTGATGATCGCGATCGTGCTCGCCATGCTGATGGAGCGCATCGCCTTTCGGCCTGTGCGCGGCGCCAGCGGCACGACGCTGCTTCTGACGAGCTTTGCCGTCAGCGCCATCCTGCGCGTGATCTTCCAGAATTTCATTTCCGCCCGTCCGAAGCCGGTGCCGATGCCCGAGAGCTTTTCCGGCACGATCGAGATCGGCGGTCTGCATCTCGGCCTCATTCAGGGCACCTCGATCCTCGTCACCATCATCATGCTTGCCGGTCTCAACCTCTTCCTGCGCACGACCGTACTCGGCCGCGCGATGCGCGCGGCTTCGGAAGATTTCGCCATCGTGCGGCTGATGGGCATCCGCGCCAATGCGGTGGTCGCCACCGCCTTTGCGATTTCCGGCCTGCTCGCCGGTGTCGCCGGCATCCTCTGGGTGGCGCAGCGCGGCAGCGTTGATCCGCTGATGGGTTTCCTGCCGGTACTGAAAGCCTTCATCGCCGCGATCATCGGCGGCCTCGGCAGCCTCTCCGGTGCCGTTGCCGGCGGCTTTCTCCTGGGCTTCATCGAGGTGTTCCTGCAGGCCTACCTGCCGGAAGGGCTGCTCAGCTACCGCGACGCCTTCACCATTCTGCTCGTCATCGGCGTGCTTCTCTTCGCACCGCAGGGCCTGCTTGCGCGGAAAACGATCGTCAAGCTCTAAGCGCACCGGGGATCGGTTGCTGGATGCAACAGCAAAACGCCGCGATGGAAGTCCGTCGCGGCGTTTGTCTTTGTTGAGGTGGCCAACGGGGTCTGTTGTTCCTATTCACCGGGCAGCGGTGCGAAGCAGGCCCAAATTGACCCAAACGAAAACGCCGCGGGGAGGGCCGCGGCGTCTCGTTGGCGCTTTTCTCGATCGAGCAATTCCGGATGGCAACCGCTTCACAGTTTTCCTGGAATTGCCCGGAGATCAACGTGCCGGCGGAGCGTACATCAGGCCGCCCTGGCTCCAGAGTTTGTTGAGGCCGCGCTCGATCTTGAGCGGGCTGTCCTTGCCGAGGTGGCGTTCGAAGACTTCGCCATAGTTGCCGACGGCGGAAACCACTTGGTAGGCCCATTTCGGGTCGAGGCCGAGCGACTTGCCGGCTTCGTTCTCGATGCCGAGGAAACGCTTCTGGGCGGTCGTCCCGCCTTCGAGGAGCTTGGCGGCGTTTTCCTTGGTAATGCCGAGTTCTTCGGCCTCGACCAGCGCGAACAGGGTCCAGCGCACGACCTTGAACCATTGGTCGTCGCCCTGGCGGACGGCCGGTCCGAGCGGCTCCTTGGAGATCACTTCCGGCAGTACGCCAAAACGATCGGGATCGTTGAGCGTCAGCCGCTGGGCGTAAAGCGCCGAGGCATCGGTCGAATAGACGTCGCAGCGCCCGGTGTTGAAGGCCTGGATCGTCTGATCGGCCTTCTCGAAGGCGATCACCTGGTACTGGATGTTGTTGGCGCTGAAATAATCCGCCATGTTCTGCTCGGTCGTCGTGCCGGTTTCTGTGCAGACGGAGGCGCCCGAGAGTTCCTTGACGCTCTTCACGCCGAGGTCGTTGCGCACCATGAAGGCCTGGCCGTCATAGTAGTTGACGCCGACGAAGCTCATGCCGAGATCGGTGTCGCGCGACAGCGTCCAGGTGGTCTGGCGCGACAGAAGGTCGGCCTCGCCCGATTGCAGCGCGGTGAAGCGCTCCTTGGTCGAGAGCGGCACGTATTTCACCTTGTCGGCATTGCCGAGTGCCGCGGCGGCCACCGCGCGGCAGAAGTCGATGTCGAAGCCGCCCCACTCGCCCCTGTCGTTGGGCGCGGAAAAGCCGAGCACGCCCTGGCTGACGCCGCAGCGAAGCTCGCCGCGTTCCTTGATGACGTCGAGCATGCCGGCATTGGCGGCGGTATCGGCGAGGAATGCCGCACTCGCCAGCGCTAGAACTCCAAGTTTCATTGTCCTGTTCTCCTCTTTTTCATGTTTTAAGGCATGCGTCTTCGCTGCCGGGATGCGTCCACATCCCGGCCAATCTGTTTTGTTTTGCCGCTGTTGGCCCGACCTTAGCCGAGCGTTTTCGATACGTCCGCGAAGGTCTCTTCGAGCACGGCGATCAGATGATCGGCATCACGCTTCGAGAAGATCATCGGTGGGCGCATTTTCAGAACGTTGTCATGCGGGCCTTCGGTGCCCATCAGCACGCCGCGGCGGCGTGCGCCGTTGGAGACGGCCCGGGCGAATTCGGTCGCCGGCGCCTTCGTCTTGCGGTCGGTGACGAGCTCGATGCCGAGGAACAGGCCCATGCCGCGCACGTCGCCGATCACCTCGTAGCGGGCCTGCATGGCGCGGAAGGCATCGATCAGGTAGTTGCCAATCGTAAGCGCGTTGCCGCGCAGGTCCTGGCCCTCGATCACGTCGAGCACGGCGAGACCGACGGCGCAGGAGACCGGGTTGCCGCCGAAGGTGTTGAAATATTCCATGCCGTTGTTGAAGCTGTCCGTCACTTCACGGGTCGTGACGACGGCGGCCAGCGGATGGCCGTCGCCGATCGGCTTGCCCATCGTGACGATATCGGGCACGACCCCTTGCGTCTCGAAGGCCCACCAATGGCTGCCGACGCGGCCGAAGCCGACCTGCACCTCGTCGGCGATGCAGACGCCGCCGGCCTCGCGCACCAGCCGATAGACTTCCTTCAGGTAACCTTCCGGCAGGAACACCTGGCCTGCCACGCTCGGGATCGATTCCGCAATGAAGAAGCCGGGGCCCTCACCCTTGGCCTTCATCGCTTCGATCAATTCGGCGACGCTTTCGGCAAAGCGCTTGCCGTGTTCCTCGGCCGGCCAGTCCGCCGGTGCATGATAGCTGTCCGGAATGGTTGCCACATGGATGTGCGGCTTCTGTCCCTTGCCGCCCTTGCGGCGGAATTTGTAGGGGCTGATGTCGATCAGCTCCTGGGTCGTGCCGTGATAGGACCAGTCGAGCGTGATCGCATTCTCGCGGCCGGTATGGGCGCGCATCAGTCTGAGAGCTAGGCCGTTTGCCTCGGAGCCGCTGTTGACGAAGCCGGCAACCGTCAATTCCTTCGGCAGCGTTGCCGTCAGCCGTTCGGCATAGGCGACGATGTTGTCGTGCAGATAGCGGGTGTTGGTGTTGAGGATGGCCGCCTGCTTGGCCATCGCCTCGACCACCGCCGGATGGGCGTGGCCGATATGGCAGACATTGTTGAAGCAGTCGAGATAGGCGCGGCCGCTATCGTCGATCAGCCAGACGCCTTCGCCGCGCACGAACTTGATCGGCTTGTCGTAGGAGATCGAGAGGTTCGGCAGCAGCAGTTCATTGCGCCGCTTGATGATCTCCTCGTGCGAGCGGCCTTTCTTCTCGTAGAATTCGTCGGCAATGCCGGCGAAGGTACGCGCATCCGGGAACAGCTCGGCCCAGACGTCGAGAAACTGCGGCTCGCCGACGCCGAGGATTTCGGTCGCGGTCAGGCTGGTGTCGGTCGAAAGCTGCAGATGCAGATGCGGCGCCCAGCCGCCGTTTTCCTTCGGCGCTCCCATCTCGCCGACGAGTGCGCCCTCCTCCAGCCTGTCGCCGGCCTTGATGCGTCCCGTGGCCTCATGCGCCATGTGGCCCCAAAGCGTGACGAAGGGCGGGCAGCCCTCCGGCTGGTGGCGAAGCGCGATCAGGCAACCGTAGCCGAGCGGGTCTTTCTCGATCTCGACGCTGACGACCGTTGCGGCAAGCGGGGTATAGAGCTTGGTGCCGGCGGCCATGAACAGGTCGAGGCCGAGATGGCGGGTGCGGCGGCTGTGGTCGATGAAGCGCGAGACGAACATCTCGCCGGCATAGACGGTGCGCTCTTCGCCGAAGGGGCCGATGCCGAGCTCGACGCCGTGCTCACGGCAATAATCCTCCCAGATCGCCTGGGCCTCATCCGGCTGTTCGCCTGATGATTTCACCGTCATCGGATGCGTCGGGTCGCCGTAGGGAACCAGGGCTGCGGGATAGGTTGCGGCCGGCCGTTCGAGCAGCGGCTTCAGCGTCTTGCGGTTCTCGCGGATCCAGGACGCGATTGCCCGCGCGCCGGGGACGGCCTCGAAGCCGCAGGCCTTGCGCAGGATGGCGGTGGCGAAACGAGGGTTCATCCGGTCGAGCTTGCGCAACAGCGTCCAGGCCGGCCGCTCGCTGATCGCGAGATAGGGATTGTCGTCGGTGTGGGCCCGGCGCGAGGCCGAGATGGTCACGGAGGTGACAAGGCGCATGGCGATGAGATCGAAGAGCAGGTCGACCTCGTCTTGCCTCAGCGGATATTCCGCATGGAAGCCGCGGGCGATCGCGGCTGCCGCGCCGATCGGATCGGGATGGTCGAGCCCGGCATAGGCGGCGGCGATCGCCACTTCGGCGATGATGGGCGCGTGCAGCGCATCGCCGAAATCGATCAGGCCGGAGATGGTGTCGTGGTCGGCCTTGTCGACGAGCACGTTCCAGTCGTTGGCGTCATTGTGGATGACGGCGGCGCGAAGGGTGGCGAGCCGCGGCGCGACGGATTTTTCGAAGCGGGCAAGAAAGCGCTCGAGCAAGGCGCGGTCCTCGGCGGCGATGACGTGATGCAGCCGATCCGCCGAGCGGCCGGCATGGCGGATATCCCAGTCGAGATCCCGCAGCGCGCCCGGATGCATGAAGCCTTTGAGCGAAGCATCGAAGCGGCCGAGCATCTGCCCGAGCGATTGCAGCGCCGCCTCGCTGCGGCCGGTTTCGGCGAGCGGCAGGCCTTCGACCCAGCTCACCAGCCGCAAGCGGTGCGTGACGCCGCGCGCGCTCGTGGTCGAAGCGAGGCTCGAGCCCGACAGCGTCGGGCGGATATGCGGCACCGGCAGGTCGGCGGCGTGTGCGCCGACGTGCTTCAGCAGTGCCGTTTGGAAGTCGCTTTCGACTTCGGGTTCGGCACCGTTGATGATTTTTAGGATATAGATGCCGCCACCTTCAGCCTCGACCTTGAAGTTCTGGTCGCGTTCGCTGGCAAGCAACGACAGCGCGCCGGTCAGGCCATAGTGCTCCTTCAGCAGCGCCGCGGCGGCTTCGGTCGAAAAGTCAGGTGTCGTCTTCAGCATATCGTTCATGGGGACCCTCATCTGTGAGCGAGAGTTACATGAGCGGCCCAGCGATGCATCCGGCAATATGCCGGTTGCACCGGCACTATGTTTATAATAACCGTCATCTTGTCGGCGGGTCCCGGAGGAGCAGAGATGCAGGACATAGATGCGATCGACCGCACGATCCTCAGCATTCTGTCGCAGGAGGCGCGCATCCCGATGAAGTCGCTGGCGGGCCGGATCGGCCTCTCCCGAAGTGCGACGACGGAGCGGGTCAGTCGGCTGGAAAAAGCCGGCGTCATTCGCGGCTATCGCGCCGATATCGGGCAACTGGAGGAGGGCACGATCCAGGCCTTCCTGCTGGTGACCTTGAAACGCACACCGTCGATCGGCGTGCTCGACCGGCTGGCCGGCTTTTCCGCCGTCCGCAAGGTCTCCTCGGTCAGCGGCCAGCTCGATCTCGTCGTCGAGGTGGAGGTCGGGTCGATCAACGCCCTCAACGAACTGCGCAACGAAGTGGCGACGATGGACAATGTCGAGGACCTGACGACATCGATCGTGCTCCGGCGGGATATCGAGCGGAGCTGATACCCCGGGGGATATCGGGCGGACCTGATACCCGGGGGATATCGAACAGAGCTGATATGCCAAGGGGTACCGGAGACGCCCGATACTCCAGAGGATATCGAGAGACCTTAGCCTTCGCTCAGCATTTCCGCTTCGCCGCCCAGGCGTTCGAGCAGTGACCGGCGCACGCGGCCGATGTCGCGCATCGGCGGTTCGCCGAAATGGCGGGCATATTCGCGGCTGAACTGGGACTGGCTTTCATAGCCGACCTGATGGCCGGCATCGCCCGCGTCCAACTGCTCCTCCAGCATCAACCGCCGCGCTTCCTGCAGCCGGAGCTGCTTCTGGTATTGCAGTGGGCTCATGGCGGTGATCGCCTTGAAGTGGTGGTGCAGCGACGAGACGCTCATCGAAACGCGGTTGGCGAGGTCGTCGATCCTGAGCGGGCGCGAATAATGCTCCTTGAGCCAGGCCACGGCGCGGCCCACCTGATGCGGCTGGCTGTCGGCCGTCGCCATCTGCCGCAGGCGGTGGCCGTGCGGACCGGTCAGGAGGCGATAGAGGATTTCCTGCTCGATCAGCGGCAGCAGGGCCGGTCTGTCTTCCGGTCGCTCAAGCAGGCGCAGCAGTCGCAGCGCTGCGTCTTCGAGATCGGCGGTGATCTTGCTCACCGTCATGCCGCGGGCCGAGGCGGCGGGCTGCGGCAGTTGCGGCAATGAGGCGAGCAGCGCCTGGATCTTGCCGGGATCGAGCGTGAAGGCCATGCTGAGATAAGGTTCCTCCGCCGAGGCCTCGCAGACCTGGGAGAGAACCGGCAGATCGATCGAGGTCAGCAGATAGTCCGAGGCACCGTAGATCAATGTCTCCTCACCGAGCACCACGCGCTTCGCGCCTTGCACGATGATGGCCAGGCTTGGCCGATAGGCAGAGCAATTGACCGGAGCGTCGCCGCCATGGCGATGAAGGGTCAGCCCGGAAATCTCGGTCATGTGGTCGCCGTCTCGCTCGGCGAACCGGGCAATGACATCGATCATCTGGTGGCGGGTGGTCTGTCGCGTGACTGTCATAATCTATGGCCTTTCCAGATGCTTAGCGTTGTCTGAGGTGCTGCTCAGATAAGGCTGTCGTGCGACTTCTCCAGTGGCGTTATCGCAAACTCGGAGGATCGTGCAAAAACTTTGCAGGATCGCTCTAACGCCCTTGCCGTCAGCGCGCCCATATTCAGCGGTGCGTCAGGCCGGCTCCCTCCGGCCTGCACCCTCTCCCAAAATGAAGGATAGACTGATGGCCATTGCAAGAGGATATGCGGCGACGGATGCGTCGAAGCCGCTTACGCCCTTCACCTTCGAGCGCCGCGAGCCGCGCGACGACGATGTGGTGATCGAGATCAAATATTGCGGCGTCTGCCATTCCGACATCCACCAGGCCCGCAACGAATGGGGCAATTCGGTATTCCCGATGGTTCCGGGCCACGAGATCGTCGGCATCGTGACGGCGGTCGGTTCCAAGGTCACCAAGTTCAAAGTCGGTGACCGCGCCGGCGTCGGCTGCTTCGTCGATTCCTGCACCACCTGCGCCACGCGCGACGTGGATCTGGAACATTACATGCCGGGTTTGATCGTCACCTATAACGGTGTCGAAGCCGACGGCAAGACGCCGACCCAGGGCGGCTATTCCGACAGCATCGTCGTCAAGGAAGGCTATGTGTTGTCGATCCCGGAGAACCTGCCGCTCGATGCCGCAGCACCCTTGCTCTGCGCCGGCATCACGCTTTACTCGCCGCTGCGTCACTGGAAGGCCGGCCCGGGCAAGAAGGTCGCAATCGTCGGCATGGGCGGCCTCGGCCATATGGGCGTCAAGCTGGCGCACGCGATGGGGGCGGATGTGACCGTTCTTAGCCAAACCCTTTCCAAGAAGGAAGACGGGCTGAAGCTCGGCGCCGACCACTACTACGCCACCAACGACCCTGAGACCTTCAAGGCGCTGGCTGGCACCTTCGATCTGATCATCTGCACCGTCGCTGCCGAGATCGACTGGAACGCCTACGTCAACCTCCTGAAGGTGGACGGCGACTTCGTGCTGGTCGGCATTCCGGAAAACGCGGTGCCGGTGCATGCCTTCTCGCTGGTGCCGGCGCGCCGCAGCATTTCCGGCTCGATGATCGGTTCGATCAAGGAAACCCAGGAGATGCTCGACTTCTGCGGCGAGCACGGCATCGTCTCGGAAATCGAAACGATCCGCATCCAGCAGATCAACGAAGCCTATGAGCGGGTCGTCAAGAGCGACGTGCGCTATCGTTTCGTGATCGACATGGCATCGCTGGCAGAGTGATAAGGCGATGGCGCGGTGGATCTCCTAGGCGTGCCGTGCCATTCGGGACGGGGGTGGGGGGCATCATACCGCCCCTTTGCCCTGCCGGGCATCTCCCCCAAAAGGGGGGAGATCGACCCGGGGCGATGCCCGGTTCCACACTTGAGCCGAGTGGCGGTTCATGCGTCCGCTGAATGCGGTCGGGGCAGAGCGGTGCTCCATCTGATCTCCCCCCTTGTGGGGGAGATGCCCGGCAGGGCAGAGGGGGGGTGCCTCTCGGTGAATCCGCTCACACCAACGGCAGCGGCCCGTCATTCTTGATCTCTTCCATCACCGCATAGGTGCGGGTCTCCTTGACGCCCGGCAGCGTCCAGAGCACCTGGCCGAGGAAGTTGCGGTAGGCAGCCATGTCCTCAAACCTCGTCTTCACGAGATAATCGAAGCCGCCCGCCACCATGTGGCATTCGAGCACGGCCGGCGCCTGTTTGATGGCGGCGGCGAACTGGTCGAAGACATCGGGCGTCGTCTTGTCGAGCATGACCTCGATGAAGACGAGCAGCCCGAAGCCAAGCTTTTGCGGGTCGAGCCTTGCGCCGAAGCCCGAGACGTATCCCTCCTTCAAGAGCCGGCGCAGGCGCTCGCTGGTCGCCGTCGGCGACAGGCCGATGCGATCGGCAAGCTCCAGATTGGTGATGCGGCCATCGGCCTGGAGGATGTTGAGAATTCTACGGTCAATCTTGTCGATCTGATGCATGGTGCCTCCCGCCGATGCCTCAGGCGCCAAGTCGCGTTTCTGCGAGCTTCACCCAATAGGAGATGCCGTGCGGGATCGCCTCGTCATTGAAGTCGTAGGCGGGGTGATGCAGTCCGGCAGTCTCGCCGTTGCCCATGAACACGAAGGCGCCGGGGCGGGCGAGCAGCATGTAGGAGAAATCCTCGCCGCCCATCATCGGGTCGAGCGAAGGCTTGACGTTGCCCTCGCCGGCGATCTCGGCCGCGGCCTTCAAGGCATATCCGGTCTCTTCCGCATGATTCACGGTCACCGGATAGTTGCGGTCGTACTGTACGGTGACGGTCGCGCCATAGAGGCCGGCGACACCCTCGGCGATCGTGCGGATTCGGCTCTCGCCGACATCGCGCACCTCAGGCACGAGCGTGCGTACCGTGCCGCCGAGCACGGCCTCTTCCGGGATGACGTTGTGGGCAAAGCCGGCATTGAACTTGGTGACCGAGACGACGACCGAGGCGAGCGGATCGACGGTGCGCGACGCGATCGTCTGCAGTGCGGTGACGATCTGCGTGCCGACGACGATCGGGTCGATCGTCTTGTGCGGCTGGGCCGCATGGCCGCCGCGGCCCTTGATGGTGATGGTGAACTCGTCGGTCGAAGCCATGATCGGCCCGACACGGCTGCCGAAATGACCGATCGGCATGCCCGGCATGTTGTGCATGCCGTAGACTTCCTCGATCGCGAAGCGCTCCATCATGCCGTCCTTGACCATCTCGTTGCCGCCGCCACCGCCTTCTTCGGCGGGCTGGAAGATGACGGCGACATTGCCGGCGAAGTTGCGGGTCTCGGCGAGATATTTGGCCGCTCCGAGAAGCATGGCCGTATGGCCGTCATGGCCGCAGGCATGCATCTTGCCTGAAGCCTGCGATGCCCAGGCCTTGCCGCTCGTCTCGGTGATCGGCAGCGCATCCATGTCGGCGCGAAGGCCGATGGTGCGGCCCGCGCCGAGCCCGCCGCGGATCAGGCCGACGACGCCGGTACGGCCGAGTCCCGTCACGACTTCGTCAACGCCGAATTCCTTCAGTTTCTTTTCGACGAAGGATGCCGTATTTTCGACCGCAAACAGGAGCTCCGGGTTCCTGTGCAGGTGGCGCCGCCATTCGGTGACTTCGTTCTGGAGCTCGGCGGCACGGTTGAGTATCGGCATCGGTTCGTCCTGTCGGTCTGTTCGATTACTTAGTGTATCTGCGTCTCTGTGGTGGATTGGCAGGGCTGCCCATGAATGGGCTTTGCCATCTCCTCGCCATATAGGCTAAATAGCCGGACGAGACGAGGCAACAGCGGAATTTCGAGGTTCTATCGTGGTGACAGCAGGATTTTTCACGCGCGGCAAGATGAAGGCGCTGGGAGTGACGGCGGCGGCTTGCGCGACGCTTCTTGCGACGCTGCCGGCTGCGGCCAATCCGAGGCTCGTCGTCGACGTCAATTCGCTGAAGGTCTACGAGCACCAGGACATCTTCCAGAAATGGTATCCGGCGTCGCTGACCAAGCTGATGACGGCCTATACGACCTTCCGCGCGATCAAGTTGGGACAGCTTACGCTCGAAAGTCCGGTCGTGATGACCAAGAACGCGGCGTCCGAGCCGCCGAGCAAGATGTTCTACAAGCCCGGCCAGGCGATGACGCTCGACAGCGCGCTGAAGATGATGCTGGTCAAATCCGCAAACGACGTCGCCGTGGCAATCGCCGAGACGGTCGGCGGTTCGGAGCCCGCCTTCATCGAGCGGATGAATGCCGAAGCACGCCGCATCGGCATGACCTCTTCGAACTTCATCAACGCCAACGGTTTGCCCGGCCCCGGCCAGTACACCACGGCGCGTGACCTTGCCGTGCTGGCGATCACGCTCAAGCGCGAGTTCCCGCAATACGCCTCCTATTTCTCGCTGGAAGGTTTCACGACCGGCAAGAAGGACTATGCGAACTACAACATGCTGATCGGCCGCTTCGAAGGTGCCGATGGCATGAAGACCGGCTTCATCTGCGCGTCCGGCTTCAACCAGGTCTCGTCTGCCACCCGTGACGGGCGCAGCGTCGTTTCGGTCGTGCTCGGGGAGAGCAGCCTCGGCGCGCGCGCCGACGAATCCGCGCGGCTGATGCAGATGGCGCTGACGACGAGCGGCAACGGCAAGCCATCGCTGGTGCAGATCCCGCCCTATGGCGAGACGCGCGACACGGTGGCCGATGTCAGCAAGCAGATCTGCTCGAAGGCAGCGGCCAAGGTTCGCAGCGAAGGCCGCGACGAGGCCGGCCGCCAGAAGCTGCTCTCGCCCTATATCCATGAAATCAACCGGCCGCTGAAGCTCGCCTTCGCCGGCCTTATCGCCGGCAGCGGCGAAAAGGCACCGAAGGTTGCCGGCGATCCGGTCGGCCAGGGCGATGTCGCCAATGTGCCGATCCCCGTGCCGCGGCCGACTTTCTGATCGGAGTTCATGATGGTTAGTCCTATGCCGGCGGTGCCGGTCTCGATCCTCACCGGCTTTCTCGGTGCGGGCAAGACGACGTTGCTCAACCGGCTGCTGAAGGATTCCGATCTCTCCGACACGGCGGTCATCATCAACGAGTTCGGCGACGTTTCGATCGACCACCTGCTGGTGGAAGCGTCGAGCGACGGCGTCATCGAGCTTTCCGACGGCTGCCTCTGCTGCACCGTGCGCGGCGAACTGGTCGACACGCTCGCCGATCTCATGGACCGGATGCAGACCGGGAAGATCAAGCCGCTGAAGCGCGTCGTCATCGAAACGACCGGGCTTGCCGATCCGGCGCCGGTGCTGCAATCGGTGATCGGCAATCCAATCATCGCGCAGAATTTCCGCCTGGACGGCGTGGTCACCGTCGTTGATGCCGTCAACGGCTTGCAGACGATCGCCAATCACGAGGAAGCCCTGAAGCAGGTCGCGGTCGCTGACCGCATCGTCATCAGCAAGACCGGTCTCGCCGACGCGTCTGAGCGCGACGCGCTGACAGCCCGGATCCGGACGTTCAACCCGCGTGCGCCGCTGATCGACGGCGATAGCGACGAGGCGGGACGCTCGGCTCTATTCGCCTGTGGCCTCTACGACCCGTCCTCGAAGATTGCCGATGTCGGCCGCTGGCTGCAGGATGAAGCGCACCACGATGACGGCCACCACCATCATCACCACGATCATGGCGACCACCATCATGACCATGACCACGATCACGAACACAACCACCATCACCATGATGTGAACCGCCATGGCGGCGACATCCGTTCATTCAGCATCGTGCATGACCGGCCGATCGAGCCGATGGCGCTCGACATGTTCATCGACCTGCTGCGTTCGGCGCATGGCGAGAAGTTGCTGAGGATGAAGGCGATCGTTGCTGTTGCCGACAGGCCGAACCGGCCGCTGGTGCTGCACGGCGTGCAGAACGTCTTCCACGCGCCGGAACGGCTGGCCGCGTGGCCGGACCCAAACGACCGGCGCACGCGCATGGTGCTGATCACCAAGGGCCTGACGGAAGACTTCGTGCGCGACTTGTTTGACGCCTTTACCGGAAAGCCGCGCATCGACCGGCCGGACGCCCAGGCGCTCTCCGACAATCCGCTCGCCGTTCCCGGTATGCGGTTCTAGCCAACGGAGCTGAACGGACGCGGCCTCTCAGCCGCCCTTGCGGATGAGGAACCGGTGGCCGCCTTCGGCGGACGCCGCCTCTTCGAGCTTGTGGCCGTCCTCCTCGCAGAAGTGCGGGATATCGATCACCGCCAGAGGATCTGTGGTCTCGATCTCCAGAAGCGCGCCCGGGGCGAGCGCGGCCATGCGCTTGCGCGTCTTCAAAACGGGAAGGGGGCATTTAAGCCCCCTGAGGTCGTAGACGATCTTGGTTTCGTTCGGCATCAATTGCCCCAGATCTTCCAGAAAGGGCGCTTCTTCGGCGGCTCTTCGGGAAGGACAGGCGTTTGCGCCACCGCATCGGGGGCCGGTGCCGTGGCAACGGCCGCGGTCTGCTGTGGCGCAGCGATGGTCGCCGCGGCCCGCGCCTGCTTCTCGGCCTTTGCCGGCTCCTGAGCCTGTGGCGAGACGGCGGCCTGCTGTTCCGGCGTGATGACGACCGGAGCGGGCATCTGAAGCTCAGGCTCACTCTTGGAGAACAGGCTCCAGAAGGATTTCTTGGGCTGCTCGACGGCCGCCTGCATCACCGGCTGCGGAATGGGGTTGGCGGCCGGAACCGGTACGTGCTTTCCGCCGTCGGTCGCTTTTTCGAGTTCCTTCTTCTGGATCTCGACGGCCTGCTTCGTCTCTTCCGCTTCCTTCTGTTCGGCGAGCTTCTTCTCGAGATCGCTCGCCTTCATCAGCTTGCCGGCGTCGAAGGAGTTGCCGGTCGGCGCATAGGCGAGCTCGCGGCCGACGCGCTGCTTGGCGACGATCGCCTTGCGCTCGGCTTCGCTCGGCTCGTACCAGACCATGCCGTCATACTTCTTCATGGCCTTGTCGTAGTCGCTCTGATAGCTCTTCTCGAAGCTCGCCATGGCCACCTGCAGCGCCGGCGGCGTCGACATGGCCGGGCACTGGCCGCTCGGGTTGAACGGGCCGGACGCCTGCTGGTTGAAGACGTACTTCTTCTCGCAGACATTGACTTCGGGCGGGCGCTTGGTGATTTCGAACTGGTCGTAGCCGACCTTCAGCATCTTCCAGAAGTCGATATTCGGATTATTGCGATGGCGCGCCATGTTTTCCGCCGTCATGCGGAAGGGGAAGGCCTGGAGCTGAACGCTTTCCTGGCCGCCCTTGAAGGAATCCCGGGCGAGCGCGAAGATCTCGATAATCTGTTCGTCGGTCATCGAGTAGCACCCGGCCGACGAGCAGGCGCCGTGGATCATCAGATGCGTGCCCTGACGGCCGTTCGCCTTGTCGTAGGCGTTGGGATAGCCGGTGTTGATCGCCAGATAGTACTTCGAATTAGGGTTCAACTGATGCGGGAAGAGCGGGTAGAAGCCTTCCGGCGCCTGACGATCGCCTTCCTTCACCTTTGGTCCCAGTTTGCCGGACCAGGCGCAGATCTTGTAGCTCTTCAGAAGCTGGAAGCGGTTGGCGGTATTGGCCTTCCAGACCTCGAGCGTGCCTTCCTCCTTGAAGATGCGCAGCGCGATCGGGGCCTGCTTCTGCATCCCGAGTTCGGTCATCTTTTGGACCAGGGGTCCGGAAACCTGGTACTCGGTCTTGTTCTTCACGGACTTGAGGTCGACCGATGTCGTCGTGTCCAGCGTTTCATTGGTGCAGCCGGCAAGCGCGGCGACAATGGCGGCGGAGGCTACAAGGTTTCTGAAACGCATCAGCAGAGGCCCGTTCAAACCCAAACTCGACTACTTAAATCGATGCCGATTTAAGGAATTACGCAGGAGAGCCCAAGTCCGCGAGGGAGGGCCCCTTCAGAGAATCACTAAGCGATTATACTTCACGAATTCTTAACCCTGCAGGGTGCCCCTGCCGATGCGCTGTTCATGACCTCATGAATATGGCCAAGATTTGGCCACACTCCGCTTTGCGGTTGCGAAATCCGCTCCCGCAATCGCGAACCATCGGGGCGAGATGGGATGGGCGCGCGTGGGATTTCCGCCCGCATCCGGCTCTAGCTTAGAGATTGCGGCCGATATTGAGGTACTTCTGTCGGCGATCCGTGCGCAATTGGTCGCCGTTGCGTCCGGAAAGCTCCTTCAGCGCGTCGGCGATCACGGTTCCGGTGCGGCTGATGACTGCGTTCGGGTCGCGGTGGGCGCCGCCGACCGGCTCCGGAATGATGCCGTCGATGACGCCGAGTGCCTTCAGGTCTTCGGAGGTGATCTTCATGTTGCTGGCAGCTTCCTTGGCGCGGGTCGAATCGCGCCAGAGGATCGAGGCAGCGCCTTCCGGCGAGATGACGCTGTAGATCGCATGCTCCAGCATGTAGACGCGGTTGCCGGTGGCGATCGCGATGGCGCCGCCGGAGCCGCCTTCGCCGATGACGACGGTGACGATCGGCACGCGAACGTTGAGGCACATCTCGGTGGAGCGGGCGATGGCTTCCGCCTGGCCGCGTTCCTCGGCGCCGACGCCCGGATAGGCGCCTGCGGTGTCGACCAGCGTGATCAGCGGCAGGGAGAAGCGATCGGCCATTTCCATGACGCGGATCGCCTTGCGATAGCCTTCAGGACGGGGGCTGCCGAAGTTGTGCTTGATGCGTGACTTCGTGTCGTTGCCCTTCTCCTGGCCGAGAACGGCCACCGGCATGCCGCGAAAGCGTGCAAGGCCGGCCTGGATGGCGTCGTCGTTGGCGAAGTTGCGGTCGCCGGCAAGCGGCGTGAACTCGGTGAAGAGCTCGGCGGCATAATCCAGGAAGTGCGGGCGCTGAGGGTGACGGGCGACCTGGGTCTTCTGCCACGGCGTCAGCTTGGAATAGATCTCGACCATCGCGTCGCGGACGCGCGTCTCCAGCCGTTCGATCTCATCCGAAGTGTTCACGCTCTCGTCTTCGCCGGCGAGCTTCTTCAATTCGAGAATCTTGCCTTCGAGGTCCGAGATGGGTTTTTCGAAATCGAGATAGTTGTGCATGAGATGCGTTTCCGATCATTTTGCGACAAGGATATGCGGGCCGAAACCAGCTTCCCGGCGGTCCTAATCCTGTTTTTTCGCCTGTTTGGCAAGAGGGTGATGGTTTTGCACGAGGTTGTGCAGCCGTTCTTCCAGCACATGCGTATAGATTTGTGTCGTTGAAATGTCCGAATGTCCGAGCAGTTCCTGCACGGCGCGAAGGTCCGCGCCATTGGCAAGCAGGTGGCTGGCGAAGGCATGCCGGAGCACGTGCGGGGAAATCGTGGCGACCCTTATGCCGGCACGTGCGGCAAGCGATTTCAGATCGCGCGCAAAGACCTGGCGCGGCAGGAAGCCCTGCTTGCCGGAAGACGGGAAGAGCCACGGACTTTCGCGACTGCCCGGGTCTTCCTTGGCCATCTCCTCGGCGAGCGCCTCTCCATAGGCCCGCATTGCCCGGATCGCGGCCTGCGAAAGCGGTACGAGCCGCTCCTTGTTGCCCTTGCCGCGGATGACCAGGAAGCGGCCGTTCTGCGCCAGCACGCTTGCCGGCAGCGAGACCAGTTCGCTGACACGCATGCCGGTGGCGTAGAGCAGTTCGATCAGCGCATGCATGCGCAACCGGGCAAGACGCTCGGTCCCGCCTGTCGCGGCTTCCGTCTCCGCTTGGCCAATCAGCCGCGAGACGTCGTCGACGCTCAGCGTCTTCGGCAGACTGCGCCCCTTCTTCGGGGCGTCGAGAATTCCGGTCGGATCGTCGCCGCGCATACCTTCGGCGTATAGGAACTTGTAGAATTGCCGGAGCGCCGAGAGACGTCGTGCCTGCGACGAGGGCTTGAAGCCCTGGCCCGAGAGGTGGGCGAGATAGGCGCGAAGATCGTCCGGTGTCGCCCCTGTCAGCCCGGTTCCGAGCGTGCGCAGATGCGAGGAGGCGTCCTCCAGGTCACGCTCATAGGATTGCAGCGTGTTGACCGCAGCGCCGCGCTCGGCGCTCATCATTTCGAGGAAGGCCTCGACATGGGCTGCGGAAAGGTCGCTCATTGGGGCTTGTTCACCCGCTCGGACGGTATTTTCACGGTCACGTCCCGCTCGACCGGTTCGACGAAGGTGACGAGGGAGACCATCGTGCCGTAGACTATTCCGGCGATAACGGCACAGAAGAACAGGAACCGGAATAGGGTCGGCATTTCAATCTCCTCTGCATGTGCCCTTCGATGAAGCGAACGCAAGGATACCCATGCAGGCGTTCAAACGGCCAGTGCGGTTCACGCGTTCGAAGGAACACGCGGCGCCATGGCGGGTGCCAGACCTATATGAACGCCGCTTCGGCCGAGTTCAAGAACCGTGAGCGGATGCGCGCGACGACTTGACGCTACACCCCGATTTGTCGATACCGAAAGGGAATGGGGAATAAGAAGTCCAATGAACGACGTGATCGAACCGGTTTCCGCAACGCTTGCCGAGCGGGCGAAGCTTGCACTCGGTAAACGCAATCTCGTGTTCATCGGCCTGATGGGTGCCGGCAAGTCGGCAATCGGACGGTTGACCGCCCAGGCACTCGGCATTCCCTTCGTCGATTCCGACCACGAGATCGAGCGCGTCTCGCGCATGACGATCAGCGATCTCTTCGCCCGCTACGGCGAGGAGGAGTTCCGCGCGCTGGAAACGCGGGTGTTGAAGCGCCTGCTCAGGAGTGGACCGCGCGTCGTCTCGACCGGCGGCGGCGCCTATATCAACGAGCGCTCGCGCCGACAGATCAAGAAGGGCGGCCTGACGGTCTGGCTCAATGCCGAACTCGAGGTGCTCTGGGAACGTGTCAACAAGCGCGATACCCGGCCGCTCCTGAAGACGGAAAATCCGAAGCAGACGCTCGAAAACCTGATGAACGCGCGCTACCCGATCTACGCCGAAGCCGACCTGATCGTGTTGTCGCGCGATGTGAGGAAAGAGACGATGGTGGAAGACGTTCTCGCTGCCGTCATCGAACACCAGGACAAGAAAAGTCATGAATAGCCATGCGATGCCCGCTGCCGAACGCCAGGTCCGCGTCGACCTCGGCGATCGCTCCTACGATATCCTGATCGGCCCCGGGCTGATTGCGGCCGCCGGCGAGCAGATCGCAGCCCGCCTCAAGGGGCGGAAGATGGCCGTGATCACCGACGAAAACGTCGCGCCTCGCTATCTCGAGCCGCTGATGGCGAGCTTGAAGGGGCGTGACATCGATGCGGTGTCGCTCGTGCTGCCCGCCGGCGAGAAGACCAAGAGTTTCGAGCACCTGATCCCGGTTTGCGAAACCGTGCTCGGCGCCCGGATCGAGCGCAACGATGCGGTGATCGCGCTCGGTGGCGGCGTCATCGGCGATCTCACCGGCTTCGCCGCCGGCATCGTGCGCCGCGGCTCGCGTTTCATCCAGATCCCGACTTCGCTCCTGGCACAGGTCGATTCCTCCGTCGGCGGCAAGACCGGCATCAATTCTCCGCACGGCAAGAACCTGATCGGTGTCTTCCATCAGCCGGACCTGGTGCTTGCCGATACGGACGTGCTCGACACGCTGAGCCCGCGCGAGTTTCGCGCCGGCTATGCCGAGGTCGCGAAGTACGGGCTGATCGACAAGCCGGACTTCTTCGCCTGGCTCGAAAAAAACTGGCAGGCGATCTTTGCCGGCGGCGCGGCGCGTATCGAGGCGATCGCGGTAAGCTGCCAGGCCAAGGCAGACGTTGTTGCCGCGGACGAGCGCGAGAACGGCTTGCGCGCGCTGCTCAATCTTGGCCACACCTTCGGCCATGCGCTTGAGGCGGCGACCGAGTATGACAGCGCGCGGCTCGTGCACGGCGAGGGCGTTTCGATCGGCATGGTGCTGGCGCATCAGTTCTCGGCACGCATGAACCTCGCGAGCCCCGACGACGCGACGCGCGTGGAGGCACATCTGAAAACCGTGGGTCTGCCGACCCGCATGTCGGAAGTCCCCGGTACGCTACCGCCGGCCGAGCGGCTGATGGACGCGATCGCCCAGGACAAGAAGGTCAAGGGCGGCAAGCTCACCTTCATCCTGACGCGTGGCATCGGACAATCCTTTGTCGCCGATGACGTTCCGGCGTCGGAGGTCCTGAGCTTCCTGAGGGAAAAACATCCGCAATGAGCGGCGAAGCCTTTATAGCTTTTCTGGCGGAATACTGGCTGTCGATCCTCTCGGTCTTCTGCCTGCTCGTGCTCTCGGCGTTCTTCTCCGGCTCGGAGACGGCGCTGACGGCCGCCTCGCGCTCGCGCATGCATACGCTGGAGAACAATGGCGAGGAGCGCGCCGGCATCGTCAACCGGCTGATCGAACGCCGGGACCGATTGATTGGCACGCTGCTGATCGGCAACAATCTCGTCAACATTCTAGCTTCGTCGCTGACGACGAGCCTGCTGATCGGTCTTTTCGGCGATTCCGGCGTGGCGCTCGCGACGCTCGCCATGACCGTGCTGCTCGTCATCTTCTCGGAAGTGCTGCCGAAGAGCTGGGCGATTGCCTCTCCTGATCGCTTCGCGTTGGCGGTCGCGCCGCTCGTTCGTCCCTTCGTCGCGATCGTCGGGCCGGTCTCCAGTCTGGTCAACGGCATCGTCCGGCGCCTGCTCAACATCTTCGGTATCAACCTCGCCGCCGACATGTCGATGCTCTCGGCGCATGAGGAGTTGCGCGGCGCGGTGGACCTGCTCCACCGCGAAGGCTCGGTGATCAAGGCGGACCGTGACCGGTTGGGCGGTGTGCTCGATCTCGGCGAGCTCGAAATCTCCGACATCATGATCCACCGCACCAGCATGCGGGCGATCAACGCCGATGAGCCACCGGAGGTCTGCGTCCGCGACATTCTCGAAAGCCCGTTCACGCGGCTGCCGCTCTGGCGCGGCTCGACCGACAACATCATCGGCGTCGTGCATTCCAAGGATCTGCTGCGGGCGCTCGCGGAGCCGAACGTCGAGCCGGAAAATCTCGATATCGTCAAGATCGCGCAGAAGCCCTGGTTCGTGCCCGACACGACCAACCTCAAGGACCAGCTCAACGCCTTCCTGCGCCGCAAGCTGCATCTGGCGATCGTCGTCGACGAATATGGCCAGGTTCAGGGCCTGGTGACGCTTGAGGATATTCTGGAGGAGATCGTCGGCGATATCGCCGACGAGCACGACCTCGACATTCAGGGGGTGAGGCAGGAGGCCGACGGTTCGATCGTCGTCGATGGCTCGGTGCCGATCCGCGATCTCAACCGCGCGCTCGACTGGTCCTTGCCGGATGAGGAGGCGACGACCGTTGCCGGGCTGGTGATCCACGAGTCCAAGAGCATTCCGGAGGAGCGCCAGGCCTTCACCTTCCACGGCAAGCGCTTCATCGTGATGAAGCGGGTGAAGAACCGGATCACCAAGCTGCGAATCCGCCCGGCGGAAGACGGCGCGCCCACGGTCTGATCATCTACCAGCGGGTCGGTTCGCCCGGCGCAGCGGGCTCCACCGCCAGCGCGTGCAGGCCGGCATCAAGCTCGGGCTTCAGGAGGTCGTTGATGGCGCGGTGGCGGGCGACGCGGCTCATGCCGGTAAAGGCGCTCGAAACGATGCGCACCCGCAGGTGGGTTTCGCCGCCGCCATCGAAACCGGGCTGATGGCCGGCATGCATATGGCTCTCGTTGATGACCGCCAGTCTCTCGGGGTGGAAGGCCTCGATCAGCTTCTTTTCGATCGTGTCGGTGAGTGACATTCTTCCGTCCCATTTCCTTGATTGTTTGACGCCCCCTCGCGGGTCTGTCGAACCCGGCAGTCGCAGGCTCGGCGGCGCAAAATGTCCGCACAAAGCCAGCAACATTCTACTTTGTCAATTCTTGTTGTGGCCCCGGCCAACCCCCATAATGAGCGCCATGAGACTCGATTCAAAATACTTCGATCGTATCCGTACCCGGCGCAAGGTCGAGCCGCGGGCGGAGCCGGCTGCGCCCGTCTGCCAGTGGGACGGCTGTGATCAGAAAGGCGTGCATCGGGCGCCCGTCGGCCGCAATGCCGAGGGGCAATACTTCATGTTCTGCTTCGAACATGTGAAGGAGTACAACAAGGGGTACAATTACTTCTCCGGCCTGTCCGACAGCGAGGTTGCGCGCTACCAGAAGGAGGCGGTGACCGGTCACCGGCCGACCTGGACCGTCGGTGTCAACAAGAACGCCAGGAACGGTCCGACTCAATCGCAGGTGCGATCCGGCACCGCCGGCGCCCAGGCGCGCATGCGCGATCCCTTCGGCTTCGTCAGCGAGGCGCGGGCGCGTTCCGGTCGCCCGGAGCCGCGCCAGCGCAAGTTAAAGACGCTCGAGGCGAAAGCCTTCGAAACGCTCGGTCTCGGTGCGTCGGCGACCGCCGCGGATATCAAGGCCGCCTACAAGGATCTCGTCAAGAAGCATCACCCCGATGCCAATGGCGGAGATAGAGGATCGGAAGAGCGTTTTCGCGCCGTTATTCAAGCCTACCAATTGTTAAAACAGGCTGGTTTCTGCTAACAACGCGGATTATTACAGAAGCACTTTTGCAGGCGAATGCGCGGGTGCCTTCCGGTGGCCGCTCTGGAGACATGATGAGCAAGATTGACCTCGATATTTCCAACCTCCCCGACACGACGATCTCGGTCCGGGAGGTTTTCGGCATTGATACGGATTTGCGCGTTCCTGCCTATTCGAAGGGCGACGCTTATGTGCCGGACCTCGATCCGGACTACCTCTTCGACCGCGAAACGACGCTCGCCATTCTCGCAGGCTTCGCCCACAATCGACGCGTGATGGTGTCGGGCTATCACGGTACCGGCAAGTCCACCCATATCGAGCAGGTCGCCGCCCGCCTCAACTGGCCGTGCGTGCGCGTCAACCTCGACAGCCATGTCAGCCGTATCGACCTCGTCGGCAAGGACGCGATCGTCGTCAAGGACGGTCTGCAGGTCACCGAATTCAAGGACGGCATCCTGCCCTGGGCCTACCAGCACAATGTCGCGCTGGTCTTCGACGAATACGATGCCGGCCGCCCGGACGTGATGTTCGTCATTCAGCGCGTTCTGGAATCTTCCGGCCGCCTGACGCTGCTCGACCAGAGCCGCGTCATCCGCCCGCACCCGGCCTTCCGCCTCTTCGCGACCGCCAACACGGTCGGCCTCGGCGACACGACCGGCCTCTACCACGGCACGCAGCAGATCAACCAGGCGCAGATGGACCGCTGGTCGATCGTGACGACGCTGAACTACCTGCCGCATGACAAGGAAGTCGACATCGTCGCTGCCAAGGTGAAGGGCTTCACCGCCGACAAGGGCCGTGAAACCGTATCCAAGATGGTCCGCGTTGCCGACCTCACGCGTGCTGCCTTCATCAATGGCGATCTTTCGACCGTCATGAGCCCGCGTACGGTCATCACCTGGGCCGAGAACGCCCATATCTTCGGCGACATCGCCTTTGCCTTCCGCGTAACCTTCCTCAACAAGTGCGACGAATTGGAACGGGCGCTGGTCGCCGAGCACTATCAGCGCGCCTTCGGCATCGAGCTGAAGGAAAGCGCTGCCAACATCGTGCTCGAAGCCACTGCCTGATCCGTGGTCTGCCTTCCCCATTGGGGAGGGCGGACTGTGACGCTGTGGCAAACGCGATGATGCCCTACAGCGCCGCGCGTCTTGTCAGACGCGCAGAGATCGCGGTAGCAGTTTGAATTGCTGCATGTTTTGTCCTTTGATTGGCAACGATCAAAGGAACCATGCAGCAGCGGGGCATCATCGCCGCTGGCTGAAGAAGGAACTGTCGTGAGCTCGAACTCGAAGGCAAAGCCAACCACGCGCGAGAACGCTGCGGAACCGTTCAAGCGGGCGCTTTCCGGCTGCATCCGATCGATCGCGGGCGATGCCGAGGTGGAGGTCGCTTTCGCCAACGAGCGGCCGGGCATGACCGGCGAGCGCATTCGCCTGCCGGAACTTTCCAAGCGCCCGACGCTTCAGGAGCTTTCCGTGACCCGCGGTCTCGGTGACAGCATGGCGCTGCGCAAGGCCTGTCACGATGCGCGCATCCACGCGACGATGTCGCCGCAGGGGGCGGACGCTCGCGCGATCTTCGACGCGGTGGAACAGGCTCGCGTCGAGGCGATCGGTGCGTTGCGAATGGCGGGTGTCGCCAAGAACCTCAACGTCATGCTCGAGGAGAAATACGCCAAGGCGAATTTCGCGGCGATCGAGCGGCAGGCCGACGCGCCGCTCGGTGAAGCCGTGGCGCTTCTGGTGCGCGAAAAGCTGACCGGCGAGAAGCCGCCTGCGTCTGCCGGCAAGGTGCTCGACCTCTGGCGCGAGTTCATCGAGGGCAAGGCTGCCGGCGACATCAAGAACCTGTCGTCGACGATCAACGACCAGCAGGCTTTCGCCCGGGTCGTCCGCGACATGCTGACCTCGATGGAGGTCGCCGAGAAATACGGTGACGACGACGTCGAACCGGACGAGCAGGAAAGCGAGACCGACGAGGACCAGCCGCGCAGCCAGGAGCAGGACGAGAACGCCAGCGACGAGGAAGCCGGCGACGACGCTGCCCCCGCCGATGAAAACCAGGCTGCCGAAGAGCAGATGGAAGAAGGCGAGATGGACGGCGCGGAGATCTCCGACGACGATCTCCAGGACGAAGGCGACGAGGACAGCGAGACGCCGGGCGAGGTCAAGCGCCCGAACCAGCCCTTTGCCGACTTCAACGAGAAGGTCGACTACGCCGTCTTCACCCGCGAATTCGATGAGACCATTGCCTCGGAAGAGCTTTGCGACGAAGCCGAGCTAGATCGCTTGCGCGCCTTCCTCGACAAGCAGCTCTCTCATCTCCAGGGCGCAGTCGGGCGCCTCGCCAACCGGCTGCAACGCCGGCTGATGGCGCAGCAGAACCGCTCCTGGGAGTTCGACCTCGAAGAGGGCTACCTAGACACGGCGCGCCTGCAGCGCATCGTCATCGACCCGATGCAGCCGCTCTCGTTCAAGCGCGAGAAGGATACCAACTTTCGCGACACGGTGGTGACGCTGCTGATCGACAATTCCGGCTCGATGCGCGGCCGCCCGATCACCGTTGCTGCGACCTGCGCCGACATTCTGGCGCGCACGCTTGAGCGTTGCGGCGTGAAGGTCGAGATCCTCGGCTTTACCACCAAGGCGTGGAAGGGCGGGCAATCGCGCGAGAAGTGGCTCGCCGGTGGCAAGCCGCAGGCGCCGGGCCGGCTGAATGACCTGCGTCATATCATCTACAAGTCCGCCGATGCGCCCTGGCGCCGGGCCCGCCGCAACCTCGGCCTGATGATGCGCGAGGGCCTGCTCAAGGAGAACATCGACGGCGAGGCGCTGATGTGGGCGCATGAGCGGTTGATGGCGCGCCGCGAACAGCGCCGCATCCTGATGATGATCTCCGACGGTGCGCCGGTCGACGACTCGACGCTTTCGGTCAACCCCGGAAACTATCTGGAGCGGCACCTGCGCGCGGTGATCGAGCAGATCGAAACCCGCTCGCCCGTAGAACTGCTGGCGATCGGCATCGGCCACGACGTGACGCGCTACTATCGCCGCGCCGTGACGATCGTCGACGCCGACGAACTCGCCGGCGCCATGACCGAGCAGCTGGCCGCACTCTTCGAGGACGAAAGCCAGCGCCGCGGCTCGTCGCGTCATCGCCGCACGGGATAATCCTGTCGTTCGGAGGTGGCTTTGCCGCTTCCGAACGCCACTCGGCCGCTGCACGTTACGGCTCTCAGCCGAAGTCAATTTACGGACAAAGTTTTACGGTCTACCAAGCTGCTGCGATGATCTCAGTGCGCCGTGGCGGGCGCCCCTCGTGGTCGTGCTCCGTTTCATTCCCGATGCTTTCCCCCTGAAGGTACTCTCCCCATGCTTTGCCGCGGACTTCTAGCCCTCCTGCTTCTGGCGTCGACCGGCTCGGCATGGGCCGCCTCGAACAGCGAAACTTTGCCGATCCGCAGCCACCAGATCACGAGTTTTGCGGTTGGATCGAGCGACACCCGGTTCGGTGCTCTGGAGTTCGTCGGCGGGTTGGAAATGACATCGCCGAATTCCCTGTTCGGCGCCGTCTCGGCGATCCGTTTTCGACCTGATGGTACCTCGTTCATCGCGATCATGGACACCGGCCATTGGCTCGAAGGCGCCGTGACCCGCGATGCGGACGGCCGGCTTTCCGGTCTCACGGATCTCTCCGCCACGCCGATGGCCGACCGAAACGGTGACGTCGGCCTGGCGAAGTGGAAGGTGGATTCCGAAGGATTGGCGCTCCGATCGGGGCAGGTGGTCGTCAGCTACGAGCAGGGGCATCGCATCGACATCTACCCGGACCCGGGTTTTGCCGCTTCGATGCCGATCGGGAGCCTGGCGTTGCCGTTTCCGATCAAGGAGCTGCGCAACAATGGCGGCATCGAGACCATCGCGGTCGCGCCAAAGAACAGCTCCCTGGCCGGTGCGACGATCGCTGTTGCCGAGCGCAGCGTCGACAAGGCGGACAATCTGCTGGCGGGCATCCTCGACGGGCCAAAGCGTGGCGCGTTTAGCGTCGTGCGCAAGGATCCCTATGCGGTGACGGATGGGGCGTTCCTGCCGAACGGCGACCTGTTGCTCCTGGAGCGGCGCTTCTCTTTCGGTTCGGGTCTCGGAATGCAGATCCGTCGTATCGCCGGGGATACGATCAAGCCCGGCGCCGTGGTCGATGGCGAGGTCATCTTCGAAGCCGACATGCGCTACCAGATCGACAATATGGAAGGGCTCGACGTCGTCGCCCGACCGGACGGCGAAGTCCGGGTAATCGTCGTTTCGGACGACAACCATTCGATCCTCGAGCGCAACCTGATGCTCGAATTTCGCCTCACGTCGCCTCTGACGCAATAAAGCAATCCCAAAGGAGTGCGGAGCGGGCAATAGCTGGCCGCGGAAATGGAAAAGCCGCTGACATCGGGCCATGCAACCGGCGTCAGCGGCTCGAGTCTTATTGTCGGATCTAATCTTTTGAAATTACGCAATTCCTAGGCGGCGGCCCTTTCGGCCACCGGCATCGGCTTGATGACGCTCATCAGTGCGCCGTAGGGCAGCAGCATGACGAGACCGCAAAGGATCTTGACGCTCAGATCGCCGATCGCCCAGGAAATCCAGCGCGGTGCCTCGGCCGCGAGCACGCCGAGCAGGGGCGCGGTCTCCAGCGCGAAGCTGTCGTTCGGGCCGAAGAACACGAAGAATGGCGCAAAGGCGAAGGAGAAGAACATCGCGGTGTCGAGCGCCGAGCCGATCAGCGAGCCGGCCAGCGGCGCATGCCACCAGCTCTGGCGGCGCAGGCGGTTGAACACCGAGATGTCGAGAAGCTGACCGAACAGGAAGGCAGAGCCCGAGGCAATGGCGATCCGCGGCGTGGCGGCGACGAAGGAGAGCAGGATGGCGACGATGAAGCCGGCGACCACCACGCGGCGCGCGAGGCGCGGCCCGAACTGCCGGTTCGTGAGGTCCGTCACCAGGAAAGCGAAGGGATAGCTGAAAGCGCCCCAGGTGAGGAGATCGCCGAGCTGCATGCCGGCAATCGAGCCCGGCAGCGGAAACTGAACGAGAATATTCGAGGCGACGACCACGAGGGTCATCAGCGCGACATAAATGAAGAACGTACGGTTGATCAGCATTTTTTTATCCTGGGAGATGCCACCAGCTAGAGGAGCGGAAGCCGGGCAAGGTATCCGGCCGATGAGGCAAAAGACGCGCACGAGAAAAAGGCTTGCCGGATGAACCCGCAAGCCTTTTAAACGCGTGTCAAAGACAGTGCGCTGGCGCCGATCAGGCGGCTTCAGCAACCTTCTTGACGATCTGGCGGCGCAGCAGGCGAGCACGCATGCTCAGCTCGTTCTCGTCCGACTTCAGCAGGAAGGCGTCGAGGCCGCCACGGTGTTCGACCGAGCGGAGAGCTGCAGCGGAAACGCGCAGGCGGTAGCGCTGGCCGAGAGCATCGGAAATCAGCGTGACGTTGCACAGGTTCGGCAGGAACCGGCGCTTGGTCTTGTTGTTGGCGTGGCTTACATTGTTGCCCGACTGGACGCCCTTGCCGGTCAATTCGCAACTACGGGACATGGTACACCTATTCTCTTTTATCGCCGCCGGACAATGCGGTAGCGGGCCCAGAGCCCAGGCCGCGTTCCTAGGCCATTATTGGAAAGTCGCGGTTCTATAGTCAGAGACGGCCCGCCCGTCAAGCCAAACCTCTAGTATTCTCGGAAAAGCCGCGGTTTTTCCCCGCCGATCTTCGGATGTGAGGCCTGGCTCGTGTAGGAATAATACCTTGCAGGACCCATTCCAAGCGGTTTTGCTATGCGCTACTTCTGGTATGAGGACGTGTGGCTGCCGCAGGGCCGGTCCCACGACCGGCTGCAGCGAGCTGGGCGTAGAAAAGCCGTAAAGAGCCTGCATTTCAGGGTATTGCGGCGAAATTCAAGTAATGGATTTTTCAGGGCATGAAGTTGCGAAATGGCTTTCGCGTGGCGGCGCTGCTGTCCGCGGTCTCGTTTTCCACAGCATCGTCGGCCGCCGATGTCGAACATCTGACGGATTACAGCATCTCGCTCGCCGGTTTGCCGGTTGCGCGCGCCTCCTTCCATACCGAGCTTCAAAAGAATCGCTACACGATATCGGGAACGCTGAAGTCCGCAGGGCTGCTCGATATCCTCAGCCGGACCTCGGGCCGGACCCAGGTTTCGGGCGTTGTCGACAAGGATCACCTGCGGGCGTCGCAATATTCGATGTCCTATCGCAGCGGCTCGAAGGGCCGGGCGATCAGCGTCACCTATCGCAACGGCAATGTCGTGCATGCGAGCATGACGCCGAAGCGCACGCCCTTGCCGAAGAACTGGGTGCCCGTCACCTCGCGCGACATGCGCAACGTGCTCGATCCGCTTTCCGGTCTCATCATTCCCGCCGACGCGCGTGTCTGCCCGAACACGCTGCCGATCTTCGACGGCGAGTCGCGGCTCGACATCAAGCTTTCGCCGAAGGGGACCAAGCCTTTCAAGACGAAGGGTTTTGAAGGCGAGGTGATCGTCTGCGGCATCCGCTTTGTCCCGAAGGCTGGCTACAAGAAGGGCCGCGAGGATGTCGAGTACCTGCGTCGTCTGCAGACGATGGAGATCTGGTTCGCCAAGGCGCAAGCCGTAAATGTCTATGCTCCCGTCTATGTCCGAATCCCCACCAAGCTTGGGCCTGTCACGGTCGCGGCGACGCGATTTGGTGGTTGACGCGCGGCCCTATGCAACTAAAAGGTTAAACACCACGAAACACCGTGATTTTATCGGCGCAGGTTTCCGTGAGAGAAGCCGTGCGAGGGGACGACTATGAAATTCAAGGCAACGCTGATCGGCTTTTCCGCCATTCTGATGTGGTCGCTGCTCGCGCTGTTCACGGCAGCATCCGGCAAGATGCCGCCATTCCAGCTTTCGGCGATCTGCTTCCTGATCGGCAGTCTGCCGGGCTTGGTGGTGCTGGCGATGAGGCCGGAGCGCATGGCGCTGCTCAAGCAGCCGGCCAAGGTCTGGATCACCGGCATTGCCGGCCTGTTCGGCTATCACTTTCTCTATTTCACGGCACTGCGCAACGCGCCGGCGGTGGAGGCGGGGCTGATCGCCTATCTCTGGCCGCTGCTGATCGTCGTCGGCTCGGCGCTGCTGCCGGGGGAACGTTTGCGCTGGTATCATCTCGCCGGCGCACTCGCCGGCCTCGTGGGAACGATCCTGATCGTCGCGCGCAATGGCGTTGCCTTCGACGACGCCTATCTCATGGGCTACGGCGCCGCCTTCCTCTGCGCCTTCACCTGGTCCGGCTATTCGCTCATCACCCGCCGCTTCGAGGCAGTCTCGACGGACGTTGTCACTGTTTTTTGTCTTGCGACCTCGATCCTGTCCTTCGTCTGCCACTTGGCGCTTGAAACGACCGTCTGGCCGGCGACCACTTTCGAGTGGCTGGCGGTTGCCGGACTCGGGTTGCTGCCGGTCGGTGCTGCCTTTTACGCCTGGGACTTCGGTGTGAAGAACGGCAACATCCAGCTTCTCGGTGTCTCGAGTTATGCAGCGCCGGTACTCTCGACGCTGATCCTGATCCTGTTCGGCTTTGCCGAGCCGTCCTGGCGCATTGGGCTCGCCTGCCTGTTCGTCACCGGCGGCGCGGTGCTTGCGGCGAAGGATATGATCTTCCGCAAGCGTGCCATGGTGGCGCAGCCGGCGGAGTAATCGGGACCGTTATCGTTTCGGCGGCTGCCAATCGGGAGCCGCCATTTCGAAGGCGGCGAAATCGAATGCCGGCGCGACCGTGCAGCCGACCAGCGTCCAGTCCCCCAGCGAAGCAGCGGACTGCCACCAATCGGCGGGGACCACGCCCTGCGGGCGCTCACCGTTCAGGATGTCGGACCCGAGCCGCAGCGTCTCGACAGGCTTTCCATCCTCGGCGATGCTCAGTTCGAGTGGCGCACCGGCGTGATAGTGCCAGATCTCGACCGCGTCGCGGACGCGATGCCAGTGCGAGCGTTCGCCACGTTCCAGCAGATAATAGATCGCCGTCGAGTGACCGCGTGGGCCACCTGCGGTGTCGCGGAAAGTCTCGATGTACCAGCCGCCCTCCGGGTGACGCACCAGACCGAGCGCCTTGATGATCTCCGCCGCCGATTGCGCCCCAGCCACTAGAAATTATCCTTCCGCCTGCGGATTTCGGCGAAGACTGCGGCATCGCTGGCGTTCTGCATGCCGAGATGGGCGCGGATGCCGGGATCAGCGGCACGCAGGAACGGGTTCGTGCGTTTCTCAAGGCCAATCGTCGTCGGCGCCGTAAAGCCGCCATCACAGCGCGTTTCCTCGATCTCGGCGGCGCGTGCCTTGAGCTCGGAATTTTCTGGGTCGATCGTGACCGCGAAGTGGGCATTGGAAAGCGTGTATTCGTGGCCGAAGTAGACCATCGTGTCGTCTGGCAATGCGGCGAGCCGGCTGAGAGACTGCCACATGGTCTCCGGCGTTCCCTCGAAAAGGCGTCCGCAGCCGAGCGCAAACAGCGTGTCGGCGGCAAAGAGCAGTTTATCCTCGGTGAAATGGAAGCAGATATGACCGGCCGTGTGGCCGGGCGTCTCGATCACCTCGACGGAACGGCCAGCAAAATCGAAATGCTCGCCATGGCGCACCGCCTTGTCGAGACCCGGGATTTTCGAGGCTTCATTGAGCGGACCGATGATCGTGACGCCGAAGCGCTTCTTCAGCGCATCATTGGCCGCGACGTGGTCGCCGTGGTGATGTGTCGTCAGGATATGCGTGAGCTTCCAGCCGCGCCGCTCCAGCGCATCCAGGATGGGTTGCTCTTCCGGCGCGTCGATCGAGGCGGTCATGCCGCTTTCGGGATCATGGACGAGCACACCGAAATTGTCGGTGCGGCAGAGGAAGAGGTCGAGTTCGAGCGCGGCCATGGCACGTCCTCCGGTCAGGAGAGAGGGAATGCTGCCGAATGTAGCGAGGCTTGCCTTGAAGTCTACCGCTTCGCAGCTAACATGTTGCGAATGCACACCGATATCGTCGACCTGCGCGAATTCTATCACTCCGAGCTCGGCCGGATGGCGGAGCAGTCCGTCACCATGGCGCTTTCGTCCGTCTGGGCGCGCCTGCCGGACGAGCGGCTGGTCGGCCTCGGCTATGCCGTTCCCTATCTCGAGCGGTTCCGCAAGGATACCGAGCGCACCTTCGCCTTCATGCCGGCGGGGCAGGGGGCGGTGAACTGGCCGGTTGCCGAGCATTCCTCGACGGCGCTGGTGTTCGATGAGGAATTGCCGCTGCCCGACGCCTCGATCGACCGGGTGCTGATGGTGCATTCGCTGGAATTCGCCGAAAGCCCGCGAGAGACGATGAAGGAGATCTGGCGGGTGCTCGCGCCAGGCGGCCGCCTGGTCATCGTCGTGCCGAACCGGCGCGGCGTCTGGGCGCGCATGGAACACACGCCCTTCGGCTCCGGCCGCCCCTATTCGCGCGGGCAATTGACGGCGCTGCTGCGCGAGACCAACTTCACGCCCGGTGCCACGGCGGATGCGTTGTTCTTCCCACCGTCGAAGCTCAGGGCGATCCTGCGGCTGCGCCGGGGCTTCGAGCGGCTCGGCCGCTCGCTCTGGCCGGTCTTCTCCGGTGTCATCGTGGTCGAGGCGCAGAAGCGGCTTTACCAGGGATTGCCGGTCGCCGCACGTGCATCGCGCCGGGTCTTCGTGCCTGTTCTGGCGCCGCAGGGCGTACCGAGCACGCGCGCTCGGCCGTACCCCACCCGCTAACCTGCGTGGGAACCGCGGCAGACCCTCGACAAAAGCCGCTTGCGCCGCTAATGCCTTGACCTCTTTTCCTACCTGCAGCGCCCTGCGCCTCCCAAGGTGCGCAGCGGTCGCTGTGGCACTTTGACGGCCATAGAAAGCTGACCCAATGAGCCTTGCTTCGAAGAGCCCCGAGCCGCGTTCCGGCATCCTGGATATTGCCGCCTATGTGCCGGGCAAGGAGCATGCGCCGGGTGTCGCCAAGGTGCATAAACTTTCGTCGAACGAGACGCCGCTCGGCGCCAGCCCGAAGGCAATCGAAGCCTTCCAGGCGGCCGCCTTCAACCTGGAACGTTATCCGGACGGCCAGGCGCGGGCGCTTCGCGAGGCGATCGGCGCCGTGCACGGCCTCAACCCGGCAAACATCATGTGCGGCAACGGCTCGGACGAACTGCTCGGACTTCTCTGCCACACCTATCTCGGGTCCGGCGACGAAGGCATCATCACCGAGCATGGCTTCCTCGTCTACAAGATCCAGATCCTGGCTTCGGGCGCGACGCCCGTTACCGTCAAGGAGAAGGATGCGCGCGTCGACGTCGACGCGATCCTTTCGGCGGTGACCGAGCGGACGAAGGTCGTCTTTCTCGCCAATCCCGCCAACCCGACCGGCACCTACATTCCGGTCGACGAAGTTCGCCGGCTGCACGCGGGCCTGCCCGAGGGCGTGCTGCTGGTGCTTGATGCGGCCTACGCCGAATATGTGCGCCGCAACGACTATGCCGCCGGCCTGGAGCTCGTCTCGGCCAGCCGCAATGTGGTGATGACCCGCACCTTCTCGAAGATCTACGGTCTCGCGGGCTTGCGCATCGGCTGGATGTATGCGCCGCCGGAGGTGATCGATGCGGTCGACCGCGTTCGCGGGCCCTTCAACCTCAGTGCTCCGGCCATTGCAGCGGGCGCTGCGGCGATCCGTGATCAGGCTTTCGTGGCAACGGCGATCGATCACAATCTCACCTGGCTTGCGCGTGTCAGCGAAGCGCTCGAGGCGATCGGCCTGCGCGTCACGCCTTCGGTCACCAACTTCGTGCTGATCCACTTTCCGGAGGAAGCCGGCAAGCGGGCCGAGGAAGCCGATGTTTTCCTGACCGGCCGCGGCTATATCCTGCGGGCGGTCGGCAGCTACGGTTTCCCCAATGCACTGCGCATGACCATCGGCTCGCAAGAAGCCAACGAAGGCGTCATCGCGGCGCTGACCGAATTCATGGGACGGAAATAATGGCTCAGCAGTTTGAAACGATCGCCCTCATCGGGATTGGTCTCATCGGCTCGTCAATCGCGCGTGAAATCCGCGAAAAACAGCTCGCCGGTACGCTCGTCGTTTCCACGCGCAGCGAGGCGACGCTGAAGCGCACGCAGGAGCTCGGGCTCGGCGATCGCTATACGCTGTCGGCGGCCGACGCCGTTCGCGATGCTGACCTCGTCATCGTCTCGGTGCCTGTCGGCGCATCCGGCGCCGTTGCCGCCGAGATCGCGGCGCATCTGAAACCCGGCGCGATCGTCACCGATGTCGGCTCGACCAAGGGCTCGGTGATCGCGCAGATGACGCCGCATCTGCCGGAAACCGTTCATTTCGTGCCGGGGCATCCGATCGCCGGCACCGAGCATTCCGGGCCGGATGCCGGCTTCGTCGGCCTCTTCCGCGGCCGCTGGTGCATCCTGACGCCGCCGGAAGGCGCTGATGGGGAAGCTGTCGCGCGGCTCCGGCGTTTCTGGGAAACGCTCGGCTCGATGGTCGAGGAGATGGATGCCGAGCATCACGACAAGGTGCTGGCGATCGTTTCGCACCTGCCGCACATCATCGCCTACAACATCGTCGGTACCGCCGATGACCTGGAGACGGTAACCGAATCCGAAGTCATCAAGTATTCCGCCTCGGGTTTCCGCGATTTCACCCGTCTCGCGGCATCCGATCCCACCATGTGGCGTGACGTCTGTCTGCACAACAAGGATGCGATCCTGGAGATGCTGGCGCGGTTTTCGGAGGATCTCGCCTATCTGCAGCGGGCGATCCGCTGGGGCGACGGCGAGAAGCTCTTCGACCTCTTCACCCGCACCCGCGCCATCCGCCGCTCGATCATCCAGGCGGGCCAGGATACGGCGATGCCGGACTTCGGCCGGCATGCCATGGACCAGAAATAACTTGAGCAGGTCGAGGAAGACCGTGAAGCGGCCTTCCTCGCGGAGTTGCGTTTCTCGGCGTCTTAGAGTGTCGGCAGGACGCCGATCGGGATGAAGGCGAGAAACGCGGTGCCGTCGCGCACGTTGAGTTTCACTGTCGCTTCGTCATTGCCGTTGGCGAGCGCTTTCAGCATGTTGGCGGTGTTGTCGACGAGGTTGGCATCGTCGGGGATCAGCTCGACCAGATTGGCCCGCCAGGCCTCGATGTTCGTCATCGTCAGCGAGAACTCGCCGGAGATCAGTCCCTGGTCGTTGACCGAGAAGGGACCGGAAAGCTTGGCGTTCATCCCGGAGCCGAGATCGAGGTTGAGCTGCCTGAGTTCGCCCTTGCTGCCGCGAAACATTTGCGGCGTCGGCGTGGCCGTCATCCAGGCCGCCTTGTCGGTGAAAGTGAGGTCCGCGGCGACGGTGGCCGGCGGCGCGTAGCTCGGGCCTTCCTCCGGACGAAGATCGAGCTTGTCGACGCTCAGGGCCGCATCGAGGTCCGCGCCGTTCTGGCGCAGATGCAGTTCGCCGTGGCTGGCGCCGAAGCCAAGTCCGTCGCCCGAGAGCGGCAGCCGCACCCGGCCGGTGAGATTGTCATAGGTGAGCGAGGTGCGGTCGACGCCGGACAAGGTCGCGCGCACGCTTGCATGCAGCAGGGTCCAGTCGGCGGAGACGTTGAGGCCGGGCGAGGCCCGGATTTCGGCCGGGCCATCAAGCTCGATCACGGCATGGCCGGGCTGGTAGACCTGGGCGGCCGTCCGCAGCGCTCCGAAGGAGGCCGACGTGCCGTGACGGGTATCGTCGAGATGGACCTTGTCGCAGAAGAGGCCGATGCGAAAGGGAAAGCCGCGCACGTCCATGTTCGTGCATTCGCCGCCGAGGCCGGCTGCCTGCCCGTCGGCGAGACGGGTCGTGAGACGCTTCTCGATCTGATCGGCGGCGAGAAACCATCCGGCCGAATAGATGCCGGCGACAAGCACGATGCCTGCGGTCAGCCAGCGGAACTTCCGGCTGACCGGCGAGGGATTGGAAACTGCGGTTGCCGACATGGGCGCGGATACCTCACTTTAGGTCACGATGATCTTGGGTCGGCTCGACCCAAGCCATAAGCGTGATCGCTTCTAACAAGCTAGAGCGGGATGTGGGCGGAAAACCGCAAACACCTTTCCTCATCCCACTCTAAACCGGATTGCGGCTGCCTTTCGGGTGGCGCCGCCGATCCGCAAAACTATTCTTTCGTTCGGGTGCACGAGGACGAGCTTGTCTCTTTCGTGCCGAGATGCTGTGCCGTAGAAACCGACATGGCTGACCATTCCAACGGGCCGATCATGATTCGGTGGCGAGAGCAGACAGCGCGGGTTGAATGACAGTGGATATGGACGAATTTTGGGTCTTTGGCTACGGGTCGCTGATGTGGAACCCGGGCTTTGCCTTCGAGGAGAAGCTGACGGCGCGCGCCTTCGGCTATCGCCGCTCACTCTGCGTGCATTCCTGGGTTCATCGGGGCACCGAGCAGCGGCCGGGACTGGTGCTCGGACTCGACCGTGGCGGCTCCTGCATCGGCACGGCATTCCGCGTCGAGCGCGGGCAGCAGGCTGACGTCGTCGACTATCTGCGCGAGCGGGAACTGGTGACGCATGTCTACAAGGAGCGCATGATGCCGGTGCTGCTTGCCGACGGGCGGCGCGTGCCGGCGCTTGCCTACGTCATCGACCGCGACCACGTACAATATGCGGGCACGCTCACAGCCTCGCAGGCCGCCGATATCGTCGCGGTTTCGATCGGAAAATCCGGTCCGAACAGCGAGTATGTGTTCAATACGCTCGCCCATCTGCGAGAAATGGGTATCCGCGATCACTGGTTGGAAGAGGTGGTCGAATTGCTCCAGCAGACGCCACGGCGCGCGCGCGCCTGATGCTCAGGCGCGGCCTGCCGCCTTCAGTTCCTTCAGCCGTTGTTCGGCTGTCGGCGGCAGCGGCAAATGCGGATTGTTCTTCACCGTTTCGACGAGCAGTTCGTCGCTGGCCTTCTCCGTGACTTCCACCAGCTTGGCAAGGAATGCATCCGGATCCATGCCTGCCTCGACCGGTGGCAGGATGCGGACCTTGAAATGGCCGGGAAAGCGCAGGAACTTGCGGCGCGGCCAAAAGAGGCCGGGATGCATGGCGACCGGCACGACCGGCACGTTCAGATCGCGATAGAGACGGGCGATGCCATATTTGTATTCCGGCGGCGCCCCCGGTGGGCGGCGCGTGCCTTCCGGGTAGATGATGAGTTCGCGGCCGGTTGCCATCTCCTGCTTGGTGCGATCCATGACGCTGGTCATGGCCCTGCCGCGTGCGGCCCGGTTCACCGGAACCATGCGCTGCTTGAGAATGTACCAGCCGAACAGCGGGATCCAGGTGAGCTCGCGCTTCAGGATGTAGAAAGGATCGTCGAGCCAGGGAAGCAGCGCATAGGCATCCCAGAAGGACTGGTGCTTGGGGGCGAAGATGTAGGGGACATCAGGGAGATTCTCCAAGCCTTCGATCTCGAAGGTCGTCCCGACCATCTTCTCGAGCAGCCAGTGATTGCTGCGCACCCAGTTCTTGGGAACGAACCAGGCCTTCTTGCGCGGCAGCAGGAAATAGATCGGCGTCAGCACGATCATCTGCACGATCAGATTGGCGTAGAACACCATGTTGAAAAGGATCGAACGCAAGACGATCATCAGGCACGCTCTCGTAGGCGGGTTCTCACGGGGCTCGGCGTCAGGCCGATGGATGGCTGCCTACACGAATACGTGCCGAAGGAAAACTGCCCTTCCTCACTTTAGGCCGGCGACGTCCCCGATGGTCTCTATTCTTCGGCCGGCGTGGCGCGGGAGGGATCGGTGCGCAGACCGCTCGTCGGCCGGGCGCCGGCGAAATCGCGAATCGAAGCGATCGTATATTTCCCGAACTCCAGGAGGATCGATTTCAATACCATCGGGTTGCGCAGCCAGTTCGTCGTCTTGAGATCCGAGTTGACGACCGGGTAGGGGATGAACTCCGTCTCCGGGCGGGTGCGCCGAAGCTCCAGCAGGCTGCGCGGCATATGGTAATTGTTGGTGACGACGAGCACGCTCGTATAGCCGCGATCGCGGATCCATTGCGCCGTTTCCGTGGCGTTGCCGATCGTATCGATCGCCTCATGGCCGATGTCGACGCAGCATTTGAAAAGATCGGCGGAACTCTGGGTGTTGCGCCGGATCTGGCTGCCGGTGGTCGTCGGGTGAACACCGGAGATCAGCAGGCGCCTGCCGGCGCCACCCTTCAAGAGATCGACCGCCTGATCGATGCGCTGGAAGCCGCCGGTCAGGACGACGATCGCATCCGCCTTGGGATGCACGGGCGGCTGCAGCGATGCGACGGTGTCGGCAAAATTCAGGAAGGCGGCAATCAGGAGCGCGAGCGGCAGCAGCAGGACAAAGAAGGTTCGCCGGAGAATTTTGCGCAAGAGGCTGCGGGGCCGCCGGCGATCGTCGGCTCTCCCCTGCCATTTGCCTCCTCCGGTCATCCCGTTCCCGCGTAACTCTCGCGCCATCATGATTCTCTTTCACATAGCCGCAGATTGCGGCAAGGAATAGATCGAGGCGCAGCGAAACATCGGGCCGGTCAGCTTTGGTAGAGGTCCGTGCGGCCGGGGTCCGAACGGATGAGATCGATCTCGTAGATCGTGCGCATGACGGTCAAGCGCGCGGTCACTGTCGTCAGGATGGCGATGACGACGATGATTGCGGCGATGCCGAGGTAGCCGCCATAGCCAATGGTGAAAGTGCCGAAGAGCGCGGTTGCCTGGTCGGTCTGCGGTGTTGCCAATGTCTGCGATTGCCAGAAGCCGGCAAGCGCGAAGGACAGCGCGGCCAAGAGGCCGCCGGTGCCGGCACCCTTGAGACTGATCCTCAAGAAATGCTTCTGGAACTCGGAGGCGACGAAACCGGCCTCGGCACCGACGAAATGCAGCACCTCGACGATGTGGCGGTTGCCGGAAAGTGCGCCGCGGGTGGCGAAGATCACGGTCAGCACCATGGCCGAGAAGACGAGCGCCAGCACGCCGGTGCCGATCATTGCCGTGGTGTTGGCCATGGCCACGAGCCGGTCGACCCAGGTGCGGTGGTCGTCGAGGAAGGCCTGCGGAATCGTCTCCGTCAGCGCCTTGCGCATGGCGGCGAAATCGGGCGGATTGTTTTCGTCGATGGTGATGATGATCAGCCTCGGCACCGGCAGCTCGTCGAGATCGAGGCCTTCGCCGAGCCAGGGCTCCAGGAGGCGCGCCGTGGCGGCGCGATCGACGATCTGGCCGTCCGTCGTACCGCTGAAGGTCAAGGCAAGGTCACGGGCGTCGGCAAGCGCCTTGTCCATGTCCAGGCTGTCGTCCGGCTTGATCTGGATGGTGATCTCGCGGGAAATCTGCGACTGCCAGCTCTGGGCCGTTGCCCGGACCATGCTGACGCCGCCGAGCGTCAGGCAGGCAAGAAACGACATGATGGCGATGACGCACATCAGCGCATGGCCGGAGACATTGGTCGAAGGCACGATCGGCCCGGTCGGCCGCACGCGCATTTCCGTCCGGCGCGGCGGCTGTTCCGGCGGCTGCTCGGCTGCGCTGTTCTGGCGTTTCGTGCGGCTGTCACTCATAGATGTCGAGCCGCCCCTGCGAAAGGATCATGCGCCGCGCTTCCACCTGATCCATCAGTGACAGATCATGGGTGGCGATCACCACGGCGGTGCCGAGCCGGTTCAGTTCGAGGAAGAGATTGAGGAGGCGCCTGGCCATTGGCGGATCGACGTTGCCGGTCGGCTCGTCGGCAAGCAGGATCTCCGGCCGGTCGATCAGCGCCCGGGCGATCGCCGCGCGCTGTTTCTCGCCGCCTGAAAGGACCGGCGGCAGGACATTGATGCGTTCGCCGAGGCCGACCCATTTCAAGAGTTCCAGCACGTCGGCGCGATAGCTCGATTCCTCCTTGCCGCGGACGCGCAGCGGCAGAGCGACATTCTCATAAGTGGTGAGGTGGTCGAGCAGGCGAAAATCCTGGAAGACGATGCCGACGCGACGGCGCAGCATCGGGAATTCCTCGCGCGGGATCGACGAAATGTTGCGGTCGAACATCCGGATCAGGCCGCGCGTCGGCTGCAGCGAGAGGAAGAGCAGTTTCAAGAGGGTGGTCTTGCCGGCGCCCGACGGGCCGGTCAGGAACTGGAACGACCGGCGCGGAATGTCGAAGGTCAGGTCCCGGAGGATTTCCGGTCCCATACCATAACGCAGTCCGACGTTCTCAAAGTGAATCAAGCGGCAGCCCAGTCTCTCTCACGGCCCTGCAACCGATGGCCGGTTCCGGTCCTCCGCGCATAGGACGACCAGCCTCGAAAGGCAAAACCGCCAGCGGAATCATGGTTAAGCAGCGGTTAATTTTTCATGAAAAGGCGCCCCTTTCGCGACGTCTTTCCGAAACATTAACCATTCCGGTTTACGTGTCGGAAAGATTTGATGCAATGCCTAGATTCTTGCAGGCCAAGGGTCAGCGTTGCCCGATGGTTTCGCAGTCGAGGCGGTAGGTCGCGTGGGCCGCACCGTCTCCCTGTGGGACAGGAGGAACTGGTCATGCATGCATTCCGGACCAAAACCGCCGGCGCCTCGGCGGACTTCCTGCCGCCCGAACGGGGCGGACGTGAGGGAGCCGCAATGCCGCGACGCGTCGACTATGTCGATGCCGAGTTCGAGGTGATTGCGGCCTCTTCGCGCCGAGCGCCCTATCCGGTGTTCAATGACAAGGTCAGGATCGGAAATCGGAAACGGCCGAGCTTGACGGTCGTGGCCCACGAAACGTCGCCTGCCGGCCGGCTGCTGAGCCTCGCCGAAGCGCGGCTTCGCGACATGCCAATGCGCCGCTTCGCCGGCTTGGTCGCCGGTTTCGCGCTTGCATCCTTTCTGGTGATCGTCGGTTTCGCGGGTGACGGGCAGGCCGATGTCCAGCCGCTCACGATATCAGGGGTGACGAGTTCACTGGATTATTCCGGCGGCATGCGCGTGCTCTCCGTCTACGGCTCCATCGACAACCGCTCGGATGCCGAACAACGCTTGCCGCTCGTCGTGGTGGGGGTGGCAGCCAACGGCCGCCAGGTTACGACGACGCGGGTGATGCCCGAAGGCACGGCGATCGCGGCGGGCGAGAGCCGTCATTTCATGACGCGGCTGCCCTATGCAGGTGGAAAAATGCCCGATGTGACGGTTTCCTTCGCTGAAAACGGTGTTTCGGCCCGCTGATTGTGCTAAGCGGCGCGGATGGGAAGGCTTAGGTCTTCCGGATGAAACGCTGGAGAAGCCTTGATGCCCGTTGTTCGCGGTAAGAAAATCGAACCTCTCTACACGGCCGAAACGATTGCAGCGCGCAACAGCGAGCTGGCCGGGATGATCGTCAACGGTCCGCACAAGGATCTGCTGGTGATCGCGGTGCTCAAGGGATCGTTCATCTTCGCCGCCGATCTGATCCGCGCCATGCATTCGGCCGGTCTTGCGCCGGAAGTCGAGTTCATCACACTGTCGAGCTACGGCACCGGCACGGTCTCGCAGGGCGTCAAGATCACCAAGGATATCGACAGCGACGTGCATGGACGCGACGTGCTCTTGATCGACGACATTCTCGAATCCGGCCGGACGCTGCGTTTCGCCAAGGAGCTGATGTACGAGCGCGGCGCCCGCAACGTGACGATCGCCGTGCTGCTCGACAAGCGGGTCAAGCGCAAGGTCGAGCTCGAGGCCGATTATGTCGGTTTCGAGTGCCCCGATCACTTCGTTGTCGGCTATGGCATGGATGTCGCCTATGCCTTCCGCGAGCTGCCTTTTGTCGGCGTCGTCACCGGCGACGCCGAGTAAGGTGTGTCAAAACGGCACGCCGATCCTGAAATCCGGTCGCTCAGCGTTTACCGAACACAAACGAAAAACTGATTGGTTGGGGATGCGCCGCGTGGTGATTCCCTATCGGATTCGCGGTGCTGCAGCGCCGTCGTGTCCCGTCGATGACTGACGCCCGCTGTAACCTTTTGGATCAGGTGCGGGCGCCGGCGTGAGAGCCGCGCCTTGGAAACGCGGAGGCCATGATGGCGAAGATCCTGATTACCGAGGACGAGGATGCGTTGCGTTCCTTCGTCGCGCGGGCATTGAAGCTCGACGGCCATGAGACGGTCGAGGCGGGCGACGGTGCCGACGGCCTTGCGTGCCTCCAGACCGAGGCTTTCGATCTCCTGCTTTCCGATATCCGCATGCCGGTCATGGATGGCATCGAGCTGACGCATCAAGCGTCGGCCGCCTTTCCGGCAATGAAGATCCTGCTGATGACCGGCTATGCCGAGCAGCGCGAGCGGGCCGACGATCTCGCCGACAAGATCGTCGACGTCATCTCCAAGCCCTTTTCCCTTCCCGATATCCGCAAGGCCGTTGCGCTTGCGCTGGCCGCCTGACGAAGCCCAATCCGGCGACTGAGTGCTATCCCGCTTGCGGGGCCCAGCGCCGCGTTCCGCTCGCAGCGCAGTGCATGTCGCGCTAAAGTGCGCAGCCGTTTTGCGCGAGAATGGCTGAAGGGGCAGCAGCGAATCCTTAGCTCAATTGGCGGCAAACCGGCTTACGGGCCTCACTGCATGTCTAGCAGTCGCTCGAGATATTGGCGTTCCACTTCCGGCGACAGGTTATCCCCGAGCCGGCGGCGGATTTCTTCGAGGATCTGACGGGCGCGTTGCGTGTCGAATTCCTCGGGCACCTTCACGTGGTCGCCAAATTCCGGACCCCGGTTGTTCTGGGGGCGGCCGAGCGGATCGCGTCCGTTCTGGCCGAATTGCGGAACGCCCATGCCGGGGCCCTGACCCTGGCTCTGCATCTGGTTCATCATGTCCTGGGCGCCCTGGCGTAGGGCCTGCAGCGCGCGACCCTGGTTGCCGACCGCCTGTTCGCCCTGGCCCTTGCCGAGCGCGCCGGAAGCGCCGTCCATTTCCCGCCGGGCTTCGCCGAAGCCCTTGCCCGGCTTGATGCCCATGCTTTCAAGGCTCCTGTTAAGTTCGCCGAGCTGCTTGCCGAGCTCATCCTGCTGCTGCTTCAACTGCTTCAGTGCATCCTTCAACTGTTCGGCGGTCATGTCGTCGAGCGGATTGGGCTGTCCGTTTGGATCGCTGCGCTGTCCCGGGTCCTGCGGCATCTCCTGGCCGAAGAGCTCGTTGTCCTCACCCTGCAAGGGGTCGCCGCGTTGCATGCGGTCGCGCTGCGCCTGATCGAGCTTGAACGTCTCATCCATAAGCTGCTGCTGCTGCTGCATCAGTTTGCCGAGCTTGTCCATCTGCTGGCGCATGGCGTCGTTCTGCTCGCCCATCTGCTGCTGACCGCGGCCGGCCTGCAGGTTGTTCATCATGCGCTGCAGCTCCGACAGCATCTGGCGTGCCTGATCGCGAGCGCCGGAGCGCGCCAGGTTCTCGATCTGGTTCATCATCTTTTCGAGATCCTGCTGGCGCAGGATGTTGTTCGGGTTCATTTTTCCGGCCATGCGCGGGTCTTTCGCCGCCTGCTGGGCGAGAGCCTGCATGTATTCCTGCATGGCCTGGCGCAGCTCCTGCATCAGCTTGGCAATTTCCTGATCGGACGCGTTGCGCTCCAGGGCGTCCGAGAGCGCCTGCTGCGCGTCACGCAGGCGCCGTTCGGCGAGCGACAGGTCGCCGTCTTCGATACCGAGCGCAATCTCCCAGAGGTATCCGGCGGCGTCGCGCAGCATGTCGTCGTTGTAGGCAAGCGCCATGCGTGTCCGCGCCGACTTCAGCAGTAGGAAATGCGTGAGGTTGGGGATCCAGTCCTCGGCAAGGGAGGCTACGGCGTCGTTGAGGTCGATGGCGCGTGGCAGGTCGTTGGCATCGAGCGCGAAGACCTGGCGCTGTTCCGCCACGGCGCCGGCGAGCGGCTGGATGAACTGGCGGGCAGGCAGGATCATGTCCTGCGGCGGGCTGCGGCCCTCCTGGCCAGCGGCGTCGCGGGCGACGAGGCTGATCCGCACGCGCTTGCCCGCAAGCGGGTGTTCGCTGAGGTTTCGGCTGGTCGTGCCCTTGGCCTCGCGCGCGTTGCGGCGTGGCAGGTCGAGCCGGTATTCGGGCAGCGGATAGAGCGGATGGGCCCCCTCCGCGGCTTCGTCGAGCGGCTTGATCTCGGCCCAGGCCTGGGCGATGCCGTAGTCATCTGTCGCCGCGAAGGTGATTTCCAGCGCCGCATTGACGGTGGGACGCGGTATGCCGTCGAAGGAGATCTGCGGCACACCGTCCGGGATGATCTTGAAAGCCCAGCGCCGCTCCCCGACGACGAGCTCGCCGTCCTTGACGACCTTGTAGACATGGTTGCGCACGGCATTCGGGTAGCGGGCAGGCTCCGGCGCAGCCATTTCTGCGACCTTCGGTCCGGATTCGCCTACCTTCGGCTTGGGCTTCGTTTCCTCGGCTTTCTCGCCGGCCGCCGGAATGGCGATTGCCTTGGCCGCGCCACTTTCGGCAAAGCGGACGACCTGGTCCGGTCCTGCCCCGGTGACCCGGACGGTCAGGTCGCTGAATTGCGGGATGGTGATGGCTCCGCCGTCCTCTGCCGCAGGTGCGGCCTGCGGCTTGCCGGTGAGGAAGATCGGGGCGCGGCCGGTATAGGCCGGCGGCGTCACCCAGGCATCGATGCGGATGTCAGCCGTTTCGACCGAAGCCTGCGGCAGGCGCAGCGCGTCGCTCAGCAGGCCGGCGCGGTTGGAATAGGAATAGGCAAAGGCGATACAGGCGAGAAGCACCGGCACGGCGCGCAGGGCAAAAGGGTCGTGCCGGGCGATGTCAGGACGCGGAAGCCCCGTATCCAGCGCACCGATCATTCGTGCCATGCGGGCCTGGTGCTCGCGCCAAAGCGCTTCGCCCAGGGGATTGTCGGTTGCCGGCCGGTCGTCCTGGACGCGGATTGCCTGATGGGGCAGGGCGTTGCGCTCTTCCAGCATGCGGTCGGCATCGGCATTTCCAGGCAAGCGGATCCGCGCCAGCGGCACCAGGGATGCGAGGAAGCCGATGGCGAAGACAAAGAGCGTCAGGGCATGCAGCCAGAACGGCGCCACGCGGAAGAAGCCGAGCCAGGCGAAGGCGAGAAACAGAAGAACGATGGAACCGGGCAGGAGGATGCGCGGCAGAAGCTGTTCGGCGACCAGCACCGAGCGCGCCAGCCATCTCTTCAGTGCCAGGGTTCTCGAAAACGGCTTCGGTTGTGGCGTTTCATCCTGCCGGAATTGCGTCATCCGCCCAAGTTTCCTTTCGGTCGCCCATCAACGCTCGTGGCTGACCCAATATAGTAAAGCGAGATGCGGCTGGAAACGGCACGCAGCGTCGCTTAGCCCGCTGGCCTTCAGGATACCATCGTTTGTGGCGAAGACGAGGGCGCAAACAGAATCGTGATCGCCCGGGTGGCGACCACAATTTGTCGTCGTTGGTGCGGGTTGCCTCAGCCGAGCCAGTCCGGAACCGAATCGAGGCCGATCAGGGCATCGTAATCCTGGCGCGGGCGAACCACGTGGAAGCGGTCGCCCTTGACCAGAACTTCGGGGATCAGCAGACGGGAATTGTAGGTGCTGGCCTGGACGGCGCCGTAGGCACCGGCCGAACTGATCGCGAAGAGATCGCCGGGCTTCGGCATCGCCATTTCGCGATCGAGCGCCAGATAATCGCCGGTTTCGCAGACCGGCCCGACGACGTCGGCGCGGATGCGCGGGGCATTGGCGGCGGAGATGCGAACAGGGCGGATCTCGTGATAGGCCTCGTAAAGCGTCGGGCGGATGAGGTCGTTCATCGCACCGTCGACGATGACGAAGGTCTTGTCGCCGCCATCCTTCACGTAGATGACCTCCGTCACGAGGATGCCGGCATTGCCGACGATCAGCCGACCCGGTTCGGTGACGATCTTGCAGCCGAGCGACTGCAACTGGCTCTTGACGATTTCGGCGTAGGCATCCGGCAGCGGCGGAGGGTTGTTGTCGTCCTTGTAGGGAATGCCCAAGCCCCCGCCGATGTCGACATGGTCGATCGAATGGCCGTCGGAGCGCAGCGTATCGACCAGTTCACGCAGCAGCTTGAAGGCGTCGTCGAAGGGCTGCAGCTCGGTGATCTGGCTGCCGATATGCATGTCGATGCCGGTCACCTCAATGCCGGGCAGGGTGGCGGCGTGGGCATAGACGGCGCGGGCGCGCTCCCAGGAAATGCCGAACTTGTTTTCCTTCTTGCCCGTGGAAATCTTGGCGTGGGTCTTGGCGTCGACGTCCGGATTGATGCGGAAGGAGACGTGGGCGCGCTTGCCGGCCCGCACGGCACGCTGGTTCAGCACCTCGAGTTCCGGCTCGGACTCGACGTTGAAGCAATAGATGCCGGCGTCCAGTGCCAGATCCATCTCCTGCGGCGTCTTGCCGACGCCGGAGAACATGATCCGGCTTGCGGGAATGCCGGCGGCAAGCGCGCGGCGGAGTTCGCCACCCGAGACGACGTCTACGCCGGCGCCGAGGTGACCGAGCGTCTTCAGCACTGCCTGGTTCGAATTGGCCTTCATGGCGTAGCAGACCATCGCGTCCACGTCGGCGAAGGCCTTGGAAAAGACCGTATAGTGGCGCTCGAGTGTGGCTGTCGAATAGCAATAGAAGGGTGTGCCGACGGCGCGCGCGATGTCGGTGACCGGCACGTCTTCGGCGTAGAGGATTCCGTCGCGGTACTGGAAGTGGTTCACGGGCTGCAGCTCGGCTTTGAGCAATTCCAGGGAAGTATGATGCGATCTTCCGTCCGGAATTGCGTAATTTCAACTAGAGGAGGGGATCGAGCAGGAAAGGACGTTCGTCGGGTTTTTCCTTCTGCTCCACGGTTCCGGCGGGCGTCTTGGTGTTAATCGGCGCCGTCGAACCGGGGCGGTCGAGATCACCCTTGCGTCCGCAACCGACAAGAACCAGCCCGGGGATCGCCAGCAGGAGCGCAAGCCGGGCCGCCTTCGTGAATGTCATCGTGATTTTCCTTCGCGGGACTGATGCTGGTGCGATGTCTTATCGATTTTTCCGGCGCTTGTGCACCCTGAATTTGCGGGCGGAAACCGCCCGCACCTTCGTCCGTCCCTAGTTGCGGGCGCGCCACCAGGCGATCTGCTTGCGAACCTCGTTGGGGGCCGTGCCGCCGAAAGAGGTACGGCTGGCAACCGAGGCCTCGACGGTCAGCACGTCGAAGACCTTCTCGGTGATGTCGGCATGGATCGACTGCAGGTCGGCAAGCGAAAGATCCGCCAGATCGCAGGCCTTCTGTTCGGCCAGCGCGACGGCACGGCCGGTGACGTGGTGGGCGTCACGGAAGGGCAGTCCCGCCTCGCGCACCAGCCAGTCGGCAAGATCGGTCGCGGTCGAATAGCCGGAGCCGGCGGCCGCCTTCATGCGGTCGGTGCGAACAGTCATGTCACGCACCATGCCGGTCATGGCGGCAATCGCCAGTTCGAGGCTTTCGGCGGCGTCGAAGACCTGTTCCTTGTCTTCCTGCATGTCCTTGGAATAGGCGAGCGGCAGGCCCTTCATGACCGTCAGCAGCGCGATCAGCGAACCGTTGATGCGGCCAGTCTTGGCGCGCACCAGTTCCGCGGCGTCGGGGTTCTTCTTCTGCGGCATGATCGAGGAGCCGGTCGAAAACGCATCCGACAGGCGGATGAAGCCGAATTGCGGCGTCGACCAGATGACAATCTCTTCGGCGAGACGCGACAGGTGCGTGGCGGCAATCGATGCCATCGACAGGAATTCGAGCGCGAAGTCGCGGTCGGAGACGGTGTCGATCGAGTTGCGGGTGGGGCCGGCGAAGCCGAGCGCCTTGGCCGTCATGTGCCGGTCGATCGGGAAACCGGTGCCGGCCAGTGCCGCCGCGCCAATCGGGCTTTCGTCCATATGCTCGATAGCGTGGCGCACGCGCGAGCGGTCGCGGCCGAACATTTCGACATAGGCCATGCAATGGTGGCCGAAGGTGACGGGCTGGGCCGTCTGCAGGTGGGTGAAGCCGGGCATGACGGTGTCGGCATGTTCCTCGGCGCGGTCGAGGAAGGCGGCGATCAGCGCCGTCAGCGCCTTCTCGGTCTTCTGCAACTCTTCCTTGACCCAGAGGCGGAAGTCGAGCGCCACCTGGTCGTTGCGCGAACGGGCGGTGTGCAGGCGGCCGGCCGAGGGGCCGATCAGCGTCGCCAGCCGCGCTTCGATGTTCATATGGATGTCTTCGAGGCGGCGCGAGAAGTCGAACTGACCGCTTTCGATTTCTGACAGGATCGTGTTGAGGCCGTGAACGATCTTGTCTTTGTCTTCAGCCGAAATGATGCCTTGATGCGCCAGCATGGTCGCATGCGCTATTGAGCCGCGGATATCCTGGGCATAGAGCTTCTTGTCGAAGCCGATCGAGGCATTTATCTCCTCCATGATCGCGTCCGGACCCGAGGCAAAGCGACCGCCCCACATCTGGTTGGAGAATTTCGTCTCGGAATTGCCGTCAGTCATGAAGAATGCCCGCCTTGGAGAATGAGATGCCCGACCAGAAGAAATCCCCCCCGGCCGTGAAACTGTTCGCGCTCGCCGCCCTGTTCGGCGTGATCATCGGTGCGGCAGCGGTATACGTGAAGGAGACGGGGTCTGGCAATGGCGCGCAGACCGAAACGGCCAGTGCCAGCTGCCCGCTGACATCAGCCAAGGTCGCATCACTGACGCCGCTGATGAAGGGGCAGGTGGCCGCCATGGCGCCGGCGTCGTCACCGCGGCCGATCGCGCTCGACTTCAACGGCCCCGACGGCAAGCCGACGAGCGTCTCGGCTTTCGCCGGCAAGACCCTGCTCGTCAATCTGTGGGCCACCTGGTGCGTGCCCTGCCGCGAGGAAATGCCGGCGCTGAATGCGCTGCAGAAGTCGCTCGGCAGCGACAAGTTCGAAGTGGTGGCGATCAATATCGACGTCGGCGACGACGAGAAGCCGAAGGCGTTTCTCGACGAGACCGCCGTGCATGAGCTTGCCTATTACCGCGATGCGTCTATGGGCGTGTTCAACAACATGAAGAAGGAAGGTCTCGCCTTCGGCTTGCCGGCAACGCTGCTGCTCGACGACAAGGGCTGCCTCATCGGCTCGATGAATGGCCCGGCCGCCTGGGACAGCGACGACGCCAAGGCGCTGATCAGCGCGGCGATTGCCCCGGCTGCCGGCAGCTGAGCGGGATCAGAACTCACCCAAAGAAAAACCCGGCGGTGCGCCGGGTTCTTTTGTCAGTTGCTGATGGCATTACCGGGTCGGAACCGGGACATCGCCACGATAGTCGTAGAAGCCGCGGCCAGACTTGCGGCCGAGCCAACCGGCTTCGACATATTTCACCAGAAGCGGGCAGGGGCGATACTTCGAATCCGCCAGGCCGTCATAGAGCACCTGCATGATCGACAGGCAGGTATCGAGGCCGATGAAGTCGGCAAGCTGCAGCGGGCCCATCGGATGGTTGGCGCCAAGCTTCATGGCCGTGTCGATGGCCTCGACGCTGCCGACGCCTTCGTAAAGCGTATAGATCGCCTCGTTGATCATCGGCAGCAGGATGCGGTTGACGATGAAGGCCGGGAAATCTTCGGCGACCGTTACGGTCTTGTCGAGCGTCGCGACGAATTCCTTGGCGGTCTTGAAGGTCTGCTCGTCAGTGGCGATGCCGCGCACGAGCTCGACGAGCTTCATCACCGGAACCGGGTTCATGAAGTGGATGCCCATGAAATGCTCGGGGCGATCGGTGGCCGAGGCCAGGCGGGTGATCGACAGGGAAGAGGTGTTGGTCGCCAAAATCGCTTCCGGCTTCAGGATCGGACAAACCTGGCCGTAGATCTTGCGCTTGATCGTTTCGTCTTCGGTGACGGCTTCGATCACGAGGTCGGCCTGCGACAGGTCGTTGATGTCGGAGGAACCCTTGATCAACGCAAGCGCCGCCTTGCGCGCCTCGTCGGTCATCTTGCCGGAGGATACCTGGCGGGCGAGATTGCCGTTGATGGTGGCAAGGCCCGCTTCGATCCGTTCAGCGGCAAGATCGTAGATCTGCACCTTGTATCCGGCGATTGCCGAAACATGCGCAATGCCGCAGCCCATTTGCCCGGCACCAATAACTCCGACCGTCTTGATCATTGCGGCGAACATCCATCTTCAAGTGGGCGGCCAGGCCGCCTCAGACACGCAAACCGGGCCGGTTTGGCCGGCCCGGTAGATTGTTAATGCCAAGTCCACGCTTTTGCCAGCCCTTTTCATGGGCGGCGGCGGGCGGATCTTGCCGTGGGTTACAGGGCCTTCTGCAACTCCGGCAGGGCGTCGAAGAGATCGGCGACGAGGCCGTAGTCGGCGACCTGGAAGATCGGCGCCTCCTCGTCCTTGTTGATCGCGACGATCACCTTGGAGTCCTTCATGCCGGCGAGATGCTGGATCGCCCCGGAGATGCCGCAGGCGATGTAGAGATCGGGTGCGACCACCTTGCCGGTCTGGCCGACCTGCCAGTCGTTCGGAGCATAACCGGCATCGACGGCGGCGCGCGAAGCGCCGACGGCGGCACCGAGCTTGTCGGCCACCGGCAGGATCACTTCCTGGAACTTCTCCGAGGAGCCGAGCGCGCGGCCACCGGAGATGATGATCTTTGCCGAGGTCAGTTCCGGGCGGTCGGACGACGACAGCGCGTCGGCGACGAACGAGGAGACGCCCGGGTTGGCAGCCGCCGAAACAGTTTCGATCGCAGCCGAACCGTCTTCGGCAGCGGAGGCGAAGGCGGCGGTACGCACGGTGATGACGCGCTTGGCTTCCGTCGTCTGCACCGTCTGGATGGCGTTGCCGGCATAGATCGGGCGCTTGAAGGTGTCGGCGGAGACGACCTCGATGATTTCCGAGACCTGGCTGACGTCGAGCAGGGCGGCAACGCGCGGCATGACGTTCTTGCCGACCGAGGTCGCGGCGGTAACGATCGTGTCGTAACTGCCGGCGAGCGAGACGATCAGCGCCGCTAAGGGCTCGGCGAGGTTGTTGGCAAGCGAGGCGTCGTCGGCGACGAGCACCTTCGAGACGCCGGCAAGCTTGGCGGCCTGTTCGGCCGCCGTCTTGGCGCCGGCACCAGCAACCAGCACATGCACGTCGCCACCGATCTTGGTGGCAGCGGTCAGCGCCTTGGCGGTCTGGTCGGAAAGGTGGTTGCTGTCGTGGTCAGCCAGAAGAAGAATGGCCATGATTTAATCTCCCTTTGCTGAACTTAGAGGACGCCGGCTTCGGTCTTGAGCTTCTCGACGAGCTCGGCGACCGACTTGACCTTGATGCCGGCCTTGCGGCCCGACGGCTCCTCGGTCTTCAGCACCTTGAGGCGGGCGGCGGTGTCGACGCCGAAGTCGGCCGGGGTCTTCTTGTCGAGCGGCTTCTTCTTCGCCTTCATGATGTTCGGCAGAGAGGCGTAGCGCGGCTCGTTCAGGCGCAGGTCGGTGGTGACCACCGCCGGCAGCTTGATGTCGATCGTCTGCAGGCCGCCGTCGACTTCGCGCGTCACGGTTGCCTTGCCGTCGCCGATCTCGACCTTGGAGGCAAAGGTGCCCTGGGCCCAGCCGAGCAAGGCCGACAACATCTGGCCGGTCTGGTTCGAGTCGTCGTCGATTGCCTGCTTGCCGACGATGATCAGGCCCGGCTGTTCGGCCTCGGCCACACCCTTGACGATCTTGGCGACGGCGAGCGGCTCGACCTGGTCTTCGGTCTCGACGAGGATGGCGCGGTCGGCGCCCATGGCGAGCGCGGTGCGGAGCGTCTCTTCGGCCTTGGCCGGACCGACGGAAACGACGATAACTTCACTCGCCTTGCCGGCTTCCTTCAGCCTGAGCGCCTCTTCGACCGAGATTTCGTCGAAGGGGTTCATCGACATCTTCACGTTCGCAAGCTCGACGCCCGAACCGTCTGCCTTCACGCGGATCTTGACGTTGTAGTCAACCACCCGCTTCACCGTCACAAGTATTTTCATGGATTCTTCCCTCCAAGAGCTTTCGCAGGAAAATGCGCCTTAACGGAGCCGCCTGATTGTCGGTTGGCGACATCGATACGCGTTTTTTCTCCAATTACAATCGCTGTGCATGGCGCTAAATCGATATAACCCCGAGAATTGGAATGACGTTTACGTACACGTAAGACTGACAAATGGCAAGCGGCCTCCAGGGCCGGTTGTCTGCAGGCCGTCAAGGCAGGGCCAGTGGCAGGCAAGTCCTTGAAATGGCGCCCAATCCGCGTCGAATGCGTGGGAGAGGCGAGGGCGTGCTCAGGTCTGGCGTCCCCAGGGCATCGGCGGTTTTGTCGCATCCGCAGGCAGTTCCTGTCCGGCCGCAACCGGCTCCGCCTTGTGCCGGACGGCGCGCGGCGTGACGATGGTGCGGTCGAAAAGCGGCACGTCGCGGCGTCGCAAAATGACCACCAGGACGAGGCCGGCGACAATGCCGCCGACATGGGCGCTCCACGAAACGCCGCTGCCGGGATCGACGACCAGCATGAAGAACTGCTGGCCGATCCAGAAGGCCAGCGGAATGGCGGCTGGCAGGGGAAGCGGGATGCGGAAGAACACCAGAACCCAGACCCGCACCTTCGGATGCAGAAGGAAATAGGCGGCAACGACGCCGGAGATCGCGCCGGAGGCGCCAATCAGCGGTACTTCGGAGGCCGGGTCGAAGAGTCCATGGGCGAGCGCCCCTGCGGCGGCGCAGAGGAGATAGAAGAGCAGAAAGCGGAAATGCCCGAGCGCATCCTCGACATTGTCGCCGAACACCCAGAGAAACAGCATGTTCATCGCCAGATGCATGACGTCGCCATGCAGGAAGGAATAGGTGACGAAGGTGAAGCCGTCGGGAACGATGACCAGCGAGGGATCGAGTTGAGCATAGTCGAAGATGAGCGCCGGGATATAGCCGAAACCGAGAATGGCCGCGTTGGCGAACTCTTCCGAGGCGATCGGCCCGGTGATCAGCCAGACGGCGATGTTGATGGCGATCAGGCTGATCGTGACATACTGGACCTTGATGTGCTTCAGGGCGTTCGTATCGTGAAGCGGTATGAACATGCGGTCTCCCCGAAGCGCGGATCATGCCAAGGTTCCCCGCGGGGAACTTTATGGAAGCGGACGTTATCTGTTTTTTCCGGGAACCCAAAGGACGTCGGCTTGGCCTTTGTCATTTGCCGAGCGCGCCGCGACAAACAGGAAATCGGAGAGCCGGTTGATGTAGGCGATCGCTTCGGCGCTGACGATCTCGCTTTCGACATTGGCGAGCGCCACCATCTGCCGCTCGGCCCGCCGCGCCACGGTGCGGGCGACATGCAGCGCAGCGGAAGCGGGGCTGCCGGCCGGAAGCACGAATGAACGCAAGGGTTCGAGTTCGGCATTCAGCTGGTCGATTTCGGTCTCGAGCCAGGTCACCTGTGCTGCCACGATGCGAAGCGGCTCATATTGCGGCGGCTCTCCCGTATCCGGCGTCGCCAGATCTGCGCCGAGATCGAAGAGGTCGTTCTGGATCCGCATCAGCGTGTCGTCGAGCGCCGGCATATCGGCCGTGTGCTGTCGCGCCAGGCCGACGAAGGCGTTGGTCTCGTCCACCGCGCCATAGGCATCGACCCGCAGGTCGCTCTTGAGGCGGCGCGGACCTGCAACAAGCCCGGTGGTGCCATTGTCACCCGTCCGGGTGTAGATCTTGTTGAGCTTCACCATCTATCGTCACGATCCTCAGCAATTCCAGGAAAGGTGTGAAACGGCTTTCCGTCCGGAATTGCGTCATCTAGGTCGGGCGACCGCCGCCGGTGAGCCACAGCGTCACCATGATCAGGACGATCGCGATCGCCTGCAACAGGACGCGTGCCTGCATCAGCTTGTTGGAGGTGTTGCCGCTGCCGCCCTTCGCCATGTTCAGGAGACCACGGATCAGAACGATCACGACCAAGCCCATGATGAACAGGGTCAGGCCGGTAAAGAAGCTGGACATCGAACTCTTCCTTGCAATTCTACTTCAGCCAAGTCGGCCGATGATGCGATAAAACAATGCAGCCGGCAGGAGTTTTTTCAGAAGCGCGCCCTGCCTGGCGGGCCTTGTTACAATATAGTGCGGTTTGGGTTTCTTTGCTGCCAGCGCGTGCTTCAAAACCGCATAAACCGCATCCGGGCCGAGCTTGCCGGGGGCGGGTTTGCTCTCGCCCCGGAGGCGCCGCATCTGTCGTTCGTATTCGACGCGGTGCACCGAATTCTTGAGGTCGATGAAGCGCTCGATATAGGCGATCGCGTTGGTCGTGAATTTGGAGGCGATCGGCCCGGGCTCGATGAGGCTCACCTCGATGCCGCTGCCGGCAAGTTCCATCTTGAGGGTGAGCGACAGCCCCTCGATTGCAAACTTGGAGGCGTTGTAGGCGCCGCGCCAGCGATAGGGCACGATGCCGAGGATGGAGGAGCACTGCACGATGCGGCCGCTACCGCGCGCCCGCATGGCCGGGATCACCCTCCGCGTCAGGTCATGCCAGCCGATGACGTTGGTCTCGAACTGGAGCCGAAGCGCTTCGGTCGGCAGGTCCTCGACCGCACCCGCCTGGCCATAGGCGCCGTTGTTGAACAGCGCGTCGATCCGTCCGCCGGAAAGCGCGAGCACCGTGTCGGCCAGGGCGGCGATGGTTTCCGGCTTGGTATAGTCCATCAGGAAGGTTTCGATGCCTTCGGCCTCAAGAGACTGGCGGTCTTCTTCCCGACGCACGGTGGCAAAGACCCGCCAGCCATCGGCATGGAGCGCGCGCGCGCAATAGGCGCCGATCCCGGACGAACATCCGGTGACAATGATTGTGGGGCGATCAGTCATCCGATCGATTCCTGTAGAAATCCTGCCTCCGTTTCCCATATTCATCGGCGGGATACAATTGAATTGCGCAAGCCGGAACCCGCCAGCGTTGTCGCCATTGCGATCGTGTCAAGCCAAGGAAACGGTACCGGACGGCGGCGCCGGAGTGTGCGGTCTCGGGCCCTTTAGGATTGGAATGGAATGCCAGCGTTCATACGCATCACCTGGAAAGTCGTGTTCGATGCGCTCTGGCATTTCAGCCTTGATGACGGTTGGGCGATGGCGAGCCACGTGGCTCTGTCGTCGCTGCTTGCCGTCTTTCCCTTTCTGATCTTCGGCACCGCACTTGGCAGCTTTCTCGGCGCCGATCAGTTCGCCGAAACGGCCGTGCACCTGATATTCGACGCCTGGCCCGAATCCATCGCCAAGCCTGTCGCCGACGAGATCGTACGGGTGTTGACGATCCCGCGCGGTGGACTTTTGACCGTTTCCGTTCTAGCCGCGGCCTATTTCGCCTCCAACGGCGTGGAGGCGCTGCGCGTCTCGCTGAACCGCGCCTACCGCGTGAGTGAAAGCCGCTACTGGTACGTGACCCGGCTCGCGAGCCTTGGCTTCGTGCTCGCCGGCGTGCTGATCCTGGCGGCGCTCAGCATCCTCCTGGTCGCAGTGCCGCTGGCGGTGCGTTACGCCGGAGAATGGTGGCCCTGGTTCGGCGGCGTCCTGGCAACCGTCGACAACTGGAGCCTGCCGCTCGCTCTGGTCGTCTTGACCGGTGGACTTCTGGTGTCGCATCTCTGGCTGCCCGACGGCCACCGCAAGGTGGTCGACGTGCTCCCCGGCATTGTGCTTACGCTCATCTGCTGGACGATCGGCGCCTACGCCTTCGCTTCCTATCTCGCGACCTTCGCCACCTATGTCTCGACCTATGCGGGCCTAGCGTCGATCATGATCGTGCTCGTGTTCCTCTACATGATCGCGGCCATCTTCATCATCGGCGCCGAGATCAATGCCGCGATCCTGAAATACCGGGTCAAGCGCATGGTGCGGCGGAGCTTTCAGTTCCGCAATGGAAACGAGGCCGTTCGCGAAGAACAGGATCTAGACGATTAACGCCCGGACCTCTTCCGGAGTGCGGCCGGCGGCGCGGAAAGCCGCAATGCCGGTATCCTGGTTACTCTTGGACAGTTTGCGGCCATCCGGTCCGAGGATCAGCCGGTGGTGGTGATAAAGCGGCTGCGGCAGGTCCAGAAGCCGCTGCAGCAGCCGGTGCACGGAAGTCGCATGATAGAGATCGCGGCCGCGCACGACATGGGTGATGCCCTGCAGCGCATCATCGACGACGACGGACAGATGGTAGCTCGACGGTGCATCGGAGCGCGACAGGATGACGTCGCCCCAGGCGGCGGGGTCGGCCAGGATGACGCCGGCTTCGCCCATTGGCCCGGCGCCACTCTCGTCCCAGGTGAGAGGGATTCCCCCGAGGAGGCTGATCGCCTTCTGCATGTCGAGCCGCCAGGCATAGGCTCTGCCGCTTGCGAGCAAGGCTGCTCGCTCGCTTGCTGAATAGATGCGTTCGCGACCGGGATAGAGCGGTGTGCCGTCCGGATCGCGCGGCCAGGTCCGGCCGTCGGCCTCGGCCTCGGCGACGGCCGCCTTGATCTCGCCGCGGGTCATGACCGAAGGGTAGACCACGCCGAGCTCGTTCAGTCGTTCGAGCGCTGACGCATAGGCATCGAGGTGGTCCGACTGGCGGCGCACGGGGCGCTCCCAGTTAAGGCCGAGCCAGGCGAGATCCCTGGAGATGGCGACCTCGAATTCCGGGCGGCAACGGGTCTGGTCGATATCCTCGATGCGCAGCAGGAAGCGGCCGTTCGTGGCCTTCGCCATGTCGTGGTTCAGCACCGCGGAAAGCGCATGGCCGAGGTGAAGCAGGCCGTTCGGGCTGGGGGCAAAGCGGAAAACGGGTGGCGTGTCTGGCATCCTTTTCCTTTGCCATGGAAGGGGTATAAAAATCATCCGCTTTGTGGAGGCGTCATGCGGATCATCCGGACACATGAGGATATCGAAGCCGGGCTTTCCGGTCTGGTGATGCTGGATGCGCGCCTGGAGCACGTGGTCGCCAAGGCCGGGCCGGTGCCGCTCCGGCGAACCGATCCCGGCTATCGCGGCCTTGCCAGCATCATCGTGTCGCAGATGGTCTCGAAGGCGAGTGCCGCGGCGATCTGGCGGCGGATGGAGGAGAGGCTCGGCGAGGTCACGGCATCAGGGGTGATTTCGCTCAGCGACGAGGACTGCCGCGCAATCGGTCTTTCACGCGCCAAGGCGGATGCGCTGCGTCGTGTCGCCGATGTGGTGGTCGGAGGCGAGATCGATCTCGATGCGATCTGCGACGCCGAAGCGACCGAGGCGATCCGGGATCTGACGGCGATCAAGGGCGTGGGACGCTGGACTGCGGAGGTCTATCTCTTGTTTTGCGCCGGCCACCCGGACGTCTTCCCCTCCGGCGACGTCGCGCTGCAGAACGCGATCGGCCACGGCCTCGGTCTCGAATTGCGCCCGACCGCACGCGAAATTGATTCGCTCGCCGCCTCCTGGTCGCCCTGGCGCAGCGTCGCCGCGCGGCTCTTCTGGGCCTATTACGCACAGGAAATGCGCCGCGATGCTGTTCCTGTGACACCTTGAAGGAAAAAGCGAATCCAGCGAGCGCATTTTTCTTTCCGGCTTCACAATCCTGTTGCAACGGGCCTAATATAGAAGGTGCAGATGCCGAATCGATCAGGAGAATACGCTTGACGATTGCAGTCTCACCACAGGCCTTACCAGCGCTCGTCTTGAACGCTGACTATCGGCCGCTGAGTTACTACCCCTTGTCGCTTTGGTCCTGGCAGGACGCGATCAAGGCAGTCTTCCTTGACCGTGTAAACATCCTTGCCGAGTACGAACATTCGGTGTCGTCTCCGAGTTTCTCGATGCGACTGCCGAGCGTTGTTTGCCTCAAGAGCTACGTGCAGCCCTCGCGCCACCCGGCCTTCACCCGGTTCAACGTGTTCCTGCGCGATAAATTCGAATGCCAGTATTGCGGTTCGCCCGACGATCTCACCTTCGATCACGTGGTGCCCCGCGCTCACGGCGGCCAGACGACATGGGACAACGTCGTCGCAGCCTGCTCTCCCTGCAATCTGCGCAAGGGCAGCAAGCTGCCGAAGCAGGCCGGCATGTTCCCGCACCAGAGGCCCTACCAGCCGACGGTACAGGACCTGCACAACAACGGCCGGCTCTTTCCGCCGAACCATCTGCATGAAAGCTGGATGGACTATCTCTACTGGGACGTCGAACTGCAGCCCTGACGCTGTTCGTGCCTTCTTGCCGGATCAAGCCCGGAAGCGGGAGCAGGGCAGGTGCGTGCGTTCGCCAACCCCTCGTCGGGTTGTCACGCGATGGTGTCCGTTTTCCTGGAGCGATCCGGGATCAGCGCGCCCTTGCAGCGCCGCGAAGCGCGATCGCTGCGAGGATCAGGCTGGCGATCACGTTCCATCCGGCGAAGGAAAGGCCGAACACCCGCAATGCGGCTTCCGTGCAGGACGGGGCATGCTTCGAATCGAGATCGCCGAGCAGGTCGCCGACATTGGACGACACGCCCTGCGCCGTCGTGGCGCAGGTGGATGGCCCTTCCCAGAAATGCCATTCGGCGCCGGCGTGATAGGCGCCCATGCCGGCACCGAGGAGCATCAGGATGCCGACGACGCCGAGCAGCGTGCGCGTCAGCCACACGGGCAGTTTCAGCGCGCTGGTGATGATGGCGAGGATGCCGATCGGAATGCCCCAGTAATAGGGGTCGCGCTGCAGCAGGCAGAGCGCGCAGGGGATATAGCCGCCAATATGCTCGAAGCCGAGCGCCCCGCCGACGGTTGCCGCCATGCCGAGGGTCACGACAATGGCGATCAGCAGATGTTGGCGGGATTGGGTGGCGGCGTCGATCATCTATACCTCGGGGGCGGCAGGCCTATGGAACCGGCACCTGCCGCAGTGCAAACTGGATGGCGTCTTCTTAGGCAGGATCGCGCGCGCTGTAAATCGTGGGTGGCCGCGACAGGTCCGCACGCTTTCGTGATTGTCCGCGTGGCATCTTGAAAATGATGGTTGACCATCGCGAAATCCTTCGTGTAAATCCGAGCCGCTGATATCGCATTTCCCTGAGCCCCATTGGCGGAATTGGTAGACGCGCTCGACTCAAAATCGAGTTCCGAAAGGAGTGCTGGTTCGACCCCGGCATGGGGCACCACCACAATACACTTTCTTCACATCCCATCGTCGGTCCCACATGCCTGACCGCCACCGCGGTCATTGAACAGACGCTGACGAAGGTGTTAGGTGCGCTGCAGCACAAATCTGTCATGGCAGCGTCATGTTACCGAAAATCGAGACCTACGACGAACTCTACCGCGCCTTCCGCTGGCAGATCCCGGAAAAGTTCAATATCGGCGTCGCGGTCAGCGACGCCCGGGCCGCACGCGAGCCGGAGCGCGTCTGTCTTCAGCATTTCGACCCCGATGGCGCCCATCGGGCACTGACCTATGGCGCGTTCGCCCGGCAATCTTCCGCCTTTGCAAAAGGGCTCTCAGGCGAGGGCATTGCGCCCGGCGAGCGGGTCGCGATCCTTTTGCCGCAGGGCTTTGAAGCGGCGATCGCCCACGCGGGGATCTATAAGCTCGGCGCCATCGCGCTGCCGCTGGCACTTCTCTTCGGTGTCGAGGCGCTCGAATACCGGCTGCGTGACGCCGGTGTTTCGGCTGTCGTCACCAACAACTTTGGCTTCGAGCGCGTGGCCGCAATCCGGGATCGGTTGCCGGAGCTGCGTCTGGTCGTGCTGGCGGAAGATCAGCCGCAGCCGGGTACGATCGCCTTTTCTTCGCTTGCCTCGCGTGATCCCGTTGGCTTCGTGCCGGCGGATACCGGCCCGGACGATCCGGCTTTGATGATCTACACCTCGGGCACCACGGGGCCGCCGAAGGGCGCGCTGCACGGGCACCGGGTGCTGCTCGGCCATCTGCCGGGATTCGAGTTTCATCATCACTTCCTGCCGCAGCCTGGCGACCGGATGTGGACGCCGGCGGACTGGGCCTGGGCAGGAGGGCTGCTCAACGCACTGTTGCCGTCGCTGCTGCATGGCGTGCCCGTCGTGTCGTCGCCGGCGCAGAAGTTCGACCCCCATACGGCGTTTCGTATCTTGGAAGAGATGGACGTGCGCAACGCCTTCATCCCGCCGACGGCGCTCCGGCTGATGAAGGCAGTGGAGAGGCCGCGCGAGCGCTACCGGCTCAATCTCCGGACCATCGGTTCGGCGGGGGAATCCCTCGGTCGCGAAACCTACGAATGGGCAAAGGCAGCGCTCGGCCTCGACGTGAGCGAGTTCTACGGCCAGACCGAGTGCAACATCGTCATCTCTTCGGCCGCCGATCTCGGCGTCGTCAAGCCTGGATCGATGGGCAAGGCGGCACCCGGCCACCGGGTGGCGATCATCGACGGCGAGGGTCACGAACTGCCGCCCGGCAGTGTCGGCCAGGTGGCGGTGAAGCGGCCGGATCCGGTGATGTTCCTCGGCTATTGGGGGAACGATGAGGCGACCGAGAAGAAGTTCATCGGCGACTGGATGACGACGGGCGACCAGGGCGTGATGGACGAGGAGGGGTATTTCACCTTCTTCGGCCGCGATGACGACGTCATCACCTCGTCGGGTTACCGCATCGGTCCCGGCGAAATCGAGGATTGCCTTGCCGGTCACCCGGATGTGCAGCTGGCCGCTGCTGTCGGCAAACCCGATCCCGTCCGCACGGAGATCGTCAAGGCCTTTGTCGTCCTGCGGCCCGGCGTCGATGGTGACGAGCGGGTCGCGGCGTCCATTCGCGAGTGGGTGAAAACCCGGCTGTCGATGCACGAGTATCCGCGCGAAATCACCTTCGTCGACAGCTTGCCGCTGACGACCTCGGGCAAGGTTATCAGACGGTTCCTGCGTGAACGGGCAGCAGCGGAGGCGCGCGGCGACTGAGGCCGCGGCCGGCCGCGCGGCTTAGCCGGAACGGCTCTCAATTTAGCGCCCGGCCAGTGCCTTGATCTTGTCGCGCAGCATGCGCGCCATGTTGCGGGTGTTGCGGTAGAGGTGGAGCTGGGCCGCGACCTGGCGCACTTCGCGGTCACGGGTCTGCTCAAGGCCGATGACCAGCGTGCCCATCTCCTCGCGCTCCTGCCAGAAGCGGCTCATGACCGGGTGATCCGGCACGGCGCAGGAATCGGAGCGGGCGATGTTGGCATCGTCGAGATGCCATTCCGTCAGCTCGGCCAGCAGCAGCTTGCCCGGGGAGAACTTGGCATAGCGTTCGTCATAGGCCGTCTTCCAGGTATAGGCCTCGCCCGACATCAGGAACACCACCATGGATGCGATCGCCCGGCCATCGAGGTCGAGCGTGTGGATGCGCACGCTGTCGCCATCGGCAAGATTGGTGATCGCTTCGCGGGCAAAGGCCGCACGGAACCGGTCGAGCACCATGGCGCTGCGCCCCTTTCCCTTCCATCCGGACGCTTCGAGCGCCAGGAATTCCTCCATGCGCAGGCGGATCTCGGCGGGTTGGCGGGCGACGGAATAGTTCAGCGCGCCCTGTTTTTCCAGGTTGTTCCACTGCCGCCGCAACTCGCGGAAATGCGCCGGGCTGATGGCGTTGCGCAGATAGGTCGGCCCGTCGAGCAGGCTTTCGAGCATGGGGCGGCTGTGGGTATCCGTTACCGTCAGCGGCAGGTTGCGGCCGATGGCGACGGCGCGGGTGAGGCGGGCCACCTTGCCGTTGAGGCGCATGTCGGGAAGGACGAGCACCGAGGGCAAGCCGCCGGAGGGGGCGGCAAAGGCCTCGAACAGATTGTCGAGGGTCTCTGCCGCATCCTCTGCGTCAAGCAGCGGGACGCCGAGCGGACCGAAAGGGTTCGACCACGCGCGAATGATCGGCGCGCCGATCGAGAAGCCCGGCTTCTCGATCGAAAACGGCATCAGAAACCGCAGCCGGCTGCGGCGTTCATCGTTGTCACGCATGATCGCAAGGCGGATCACCCGGTCTTCGAGACGGGGCATTGCGGGGGCAAGAAAGCGCCCGGTGAAGAAAACGTTCGGTTCCAGGGCCCGGTTCGACAGGAAGTCGAGTTCGCGCTGCAGATCGTAGCCGGCCTTCGCCGGGTAGATGGCGAGATGGCGTCCAGGACGGCCGACTTCGATCATATGTTCCGCGGTCGGGCCTGCATCGCCAGGTTGCGCCAGACCGCCAAGGACTCGGGCGGCCCGGCTGTTTGCATCGCTCGGAAGATTGGTATTGCCGATCATGGATGGACAGTCCCGTTGTTATCATTGCCGGCCCGCACGCTCGCAAAGGCGAAGAGCGCGAAGCCGAAGGTATGCCGGACGGCGATATGCAGCAACATCGCCTCGACGAACATTGCACCTGCGGTTGCAAGGGCGGCGCCGGTCAGTCCGAGGAGAGGGATGAGGCTGAGATTGAGTGCGATGTTGGCGACCAGCGCGCCGGCGTAAAGGATCACGCAGAGTGTCTGCTGGCCCGCCATGGTCAGAAGCGTTTCCGCCGGCCCGACGAAGGCCTTGGCGAGAATGCCGCCGAAGAGGATCATCATCAAAGGCATGCCGGTGACGAAGGCAGGCCCGAAGAGCGAGAGCAGGAACGGGCCTGCGAGCAGGACCAGCGCGCCGACCAGCAGCGACGGCCAGAAGGCCCAACGCGCGCTTTCGATCGCGATACCCGCGAGCTGCCTGCGGTCACGGGCCATGGCGTTCGAAACGCGGGGGCCGGCCGCCGCCTTGACGGCGAACATGACGAAGTGCACCAGCGCCATGGTCTTGGCGGCGGCGAAATAGATCGCAACGTCATCGGGATCGAGATAGAGGCCGACGATCACGACGTCGGAATTGGTCAGCAGAAAGCCGAAACCATCGACCAGGAAGATGGGGATCGAAACCCGGAGCCAGCGGCCAAGCTCGATCCGCCGGGGCCCTTCCACGTAGCGTGAGCGGAGACGATAGGTCAGCACGAGGAACTGCGAGACGGTGGTGACATAGGCGGCGGCCATGGCCGCGACCATGGCGGTTTGCGCCGTGTGCTGCGCGCCCGCCGAGACCGCCAGCACCATGAAGGCGAGGACCAGCAGCGGGCGAATGATGAAGGTGGGGCTCATGGCGGAGAGCGCCCAGCCATGGGCCCGCGACGTTCCGTCCATGACGTCGCCAAGGGCGATCATGGGTAGGGTGAAGAGGCCGAGATGGAGCGGCACGAGATAATAGGCCTCGATGTGCTCTGAAAAGAGCCAGATGCCGAGCAAGCCGACGACGGCGACCGCGGTGGCGGAGGTGAGGGCGAAAACACGCACTGTCGTCGTCACGCCGCGGATTTCGTCGAGCGCGGCAGTCGCCTGATATTCCGGCAGGAAGCGGATCACGACGGAATGGAAGCCGACGCAGGAGAGGCTGCCGAACAGGATCACCAGGACCCAGACGAAGACGAAGATGCCGTATTCGAACTCGCCCATCATCCGGGCCAGGATGATCTGCGACAGGAAAGCGATGGCTGCGCTGAGGATGCGAACCGTGAAGGCGACGAGCGCCATGCGGCGAGCCGTGTTCTTCAGGTCGGAGCCGCTCAAGATGGCAACAACCGCGCCGATCATCGCGGACAAGCGGTGTCTCATCGCCGACGGCAGCATTCGTCCGGCCGTTTGACATACCGCCATGAACACGAGAACACCCTGAGATTACGCAATACAGGGTTTCACTACTGCCAGAACAGCGTTAACAAACGGTTCAGTGCGGTTGTATTGGCGAGACGAGGCCATGCCGATAAGCGATGGTGAGCGAGAACGGATGATGCGGGCAAAATCGATCGGCCCACGCATGATCGGCTATCTCGAGGAGATCGGCATCGAGCGGCTTTCTGATCTGAAAACGGCCGATGCCGAAGAGCTCGCCTTCCGCATCAACACAACGCTCGGCCGCCGCCACATCAATCGCACGGGCATTCACGCGCTCGAAAACCTGATCGCCTACGCCAAGTCGTTCGATCGGTAAGGGCTTTCAGATCGGCTGCTTGCGCTTGAGTTTCTGATAGCCGCTGCCCGCCTCTGCGCCTTGGGACGCGGTAACCGGAAACGAAAATGCCGCCCGAAGGCGGCATTTCCTGCAAAGGGCATGGGCGCGAAACCCAAGCTATCCCTTGTCTCGCTTATGCCTCGTAGACGCCGTGGCAGTGCTTGTACTTCTTGCCGGAACCGCAGGGGCAAAGTTCGTTGCGCGAGACCTTGCCCCAAGTCGACGGATCCTTCGCATCGCGTTGCACGGGAGCGGGGGCGAGAAGCGTTCCAGCGCCGCCACCGAAATCGTCTTCGCCGGTCAGCGGATCGATATGGTGGCCATGCATGACCGGCGGTGCCGGCTGCGGCGCTTCGGCTGCTTCGCGCACCAGTTCGACGCGCATGAGTTGTGCGGTTACCGCCTGGCGCAGGTTGCCGAGCAGGGCCTGGAACAGTTCGAAGGCCTCGGACTTGTATTCCTGCAGCGGATCGCGCTGTGCGTAGCCGCGGAAGCCGATGACCGAGCGCAGGTGGTCGAGGTTGACGATATGCTCGCGCCAGAGATGGTCGAGCGTCTGCAGCACGACCGAGCGTTCGACATATTGCATGATCTCGAGGCCGAAGCGTTCGGCGCGATCTGCCGCTTCCTTCTCGGCAGCGGCGGTGACGCGTTCGAGAATATCGGCCTCGTCGATGCCCTCCTCGGCAGCCCATTCAACGACCGGCAGGTCGAGATTGAGGTATTGCTGAACGTCGGCCTTCAGGCCCTCGACGTCCCACTGCTCGGCGTAGGCGCGCTCTGGGATGCGCTTGCTGACCATGTCCTCGATGACTTCGGTGCGCATATCGGTCACGGTTTCCGTGACGTTTTCGGCATCCATCAGCTCAATGCGCTGCTCGAAGATCACCTTGCGCTGATCGTTGAGAACGTCGTCGTATTTCAGGAGGTTCTTGCGGATGTCGAAGTTGCGCGCTTCGACCTTCTTCTGGGCGCGCTCGAGCGCCTTGTTGATCCAGGGATGGACGATCGCTTCGCCTTCCTTGAGGCCGAGCTTCTGCAGCATGCTGTCCATGCGGTCAGAGCCGAAGATGCGCATCAGGTCGTCCTGGAGCGACAGATAGAACTTCGAACGGCCCGGGTCGCCCTGACGACCGGAACGGCCGCGAAGCTGGTTGTCGATGCGGCGGCTCTCGTGACGCTCGGTCGCGAGAACGTAGAGGCCGCCGGCAGCAAGCGCCTGCTCCTTCAGCTTCTGCACTTCGGCGCGGATCGCTTCGATGCGCTGGTCGCGCTCCGGACCCGGTTCGACGTCGGCAAGCTCCTGCTGGATGCGCATGTCGACGTTGCCGCCGAGCTGGATGTCGGTACCGCGACCAGCCATGTTGGTGGCGATCGTGACCGCACCCGGCACGCCGGCCTGAGCGACGATGAAGGCTTCCTGCTCGTGATAGCGGGCGTTCAGGACCTGGAACTTGCCGAATCCGGACTTCTTGAGGAGATCGGCAAGCTGTTCGGATTTTTCGATCGAGGTCGTGCCGACCAGCATCGGCTGGCCGCGCTCATGTGCCGACTTGATCTCGTCGATGATGGCTTTCAGCTTTTCGCCCTGGGTACGATAGACCTCGTCGTCCTCGTCGATACGCTTGATCGGCAGGTTGGTCGGCACTTCGACCACTTCGAGGCCGTAGATGTTGCCGAACTCTTCCGCTTCGGTCGCCGCCGTACCGGTCATGCCTGCAAGCTTGGAATACATGCGGAAATAGTTCTGGAAGGTGATCGAGGCGAGCGTCTGGTTCTCGGGCTGGATCTGCACCTTTTCCTTGGCTTCGAGCGCCTGGTGCTGGCCTTCGGAATAGCGCCGTCCCGGCATCATGCGGCCGGTGAACTCGTCGATGATGACGATCTCGCCGTTGCGGACGATGTAGTCCTTGTCGCGGGTGAAGAGCTTGTGGGCCTTCAACGCGTTGTTGACGTGATGGACGATCGCGACGTTTTCGATGTCGTAGAGCGTTTCACCCTTCAGGAGACCCGCCTGACGCAGCAGGTTCTCAAGCTTCTCCGTGCCTTCTTCCGAAAAGTTGGCGGAGCGTTGCTTCTCGTCGATTTCATAGTCCTCGGGCGAAAGCAGCGGGATGAAATCGTTGATCGTGTTGTAGAGATCGGAGCGGTCGTCGAGCGGACCGGAGATGATCAGCGGCGTGCGGGCTTCGTCGACCAGGATCGAGTCCACCTCGTCGACGATGGCGAAGAAGTGACCGCGCTGGACCATCTGTCCGCGTTCGTACTTCATGTTGTCGCGCAGATAGTCGAAGCCGAGTTCGTTGTTGGTCGCATAGGTGATGTCGCAGGCGTAGGCGTCGCGGCGCTGCTCGTCGGTCAGGCCGTGGACGATGACGCCGGTCGTCATGCCGAGGAAGCCGTAGATGCGGCCCATGGTGCCGGCGTCGCGCTGGGCGAGGTAGTCGTTGACAGTGACGACGTGTACGCCCTTGCCGGCAAGTGCATTGAGGTAGACGGGGAGGGTCGCGACGAGGGTCTTGCCTTCACCGGTCTTCATTTCGGCGATCGCGCGTTCGTGCAGGATCATGCCGCCGATGAGCTGGACGTCAAACGGGCGCAGGCCGAGGACGCGGCGAGCGGCTTCGCGCACGACCGCAAAGGCCGGTACCAGGAGATCGTCGAGCGTCTTGCCCTCTTCCAGCTGCTTGCGGAATTGCACCGTCTTGGCTGCGAGCGCCTCATCCGACAAAGCCTTCGTTTCGGCTTCAAGAGCGTTGATGGCATCCACCCGACCCTGGTAGCCGCGGACGCGGCGATCATTGGCGGAACCAAACAACTTGCGGGCTAGGCCGCCGAGACTGACCATACGGATGGTCCTTTCTTTTTTGTTGCCTGGGGTCCCATGGCCGCGCCGCAAAAACCGCGCAATGCCGCGAAACGCCCGGAAACTGTTCTGGACGCGAGGTTGCGTGACAGATAAGAGGGGGGTCGAATTATGTCAACGCACTTGCGCTGCCGGACGGCTACAGAACCGCCACATTCTGGTGGTGTGCAGCCGCTACGAGCCGGACGCAATCGCGCGGAAGGCCAAAGTGAAAGGTTAGTGAGCATGTCCAAGTTGAAAACCCTGGCTGCTGCGGCACTGGTTGCGGCGATGGCCGCTCATGGTGGCGCGCGGGCGGAAGACGCCGATCCGGTGATCGCCAAGGTTGGCGGCGAGGAAGTGCATCAGTCGGAGCTCAATCTCGCACTGGGCGGCCTTGACCCGCAGCTTCAGCAGATGCCGGAAGAGCAGAAGCGCGCCGCCGCGCTGTCGGCGATCATCGACGTCAAGCTCCTGTCGAAGACGGCCGAAAAGGAAGGTCTGCAGGATGATGCGACCTTCAAGCAGCGCGTCGCCTACCTGACCGCGCGCGAACTGCACAACGCCTACTTCAAGAAGCACGTGGTCGACGCGATCACAAAGGAAGAGGTGAAGGCGCGCTACGACAAGGAGATCGCGGCGATCCCGGCGCAGGAAGAGGTGAAGGCTCGCCATATCCTGGTCAAGACCGAGGACGAGGCCAAGGAAATCATCAAGGAACTCGACGCCGGCAAGAGCTTCGTCGAACTGGCCAAGGCGAAGTCTTCCGATCCGAACAAGGACGATGGCGGCGATCTCGGCTACTTCACCAAGGGCCGCATGGTGCCGGAATTCGAAACGGCTGCCTTCGCTCTCGAAAAGGGCGCCTACACCAAGACCCCGGTCAAGACGCAGTTCGGCTTCCACGTGATCCTGATCGAAGACAAGCGCCCGCAAGCTCCGCCGACGCTGGAGCAGGTCGAACCGCAGGTTCGTCAGCTTGTCATGCGTGACAAATACGTTGAGCTGCTTGCTGCCGCCAAGAAGGATGCAAGCGTCGAGATTTCCGATCCGGCCCTGAAGAAGGCCTATGACGAGGCCAACAAGGCGCAGGGAACTCAGGAAGCCAAGTAAATTCGATCGGCAGGTCCTGCCCTTGGCGGGGCCTGCCATCACCGCTTTTTGCTGATGCCCGGCGGTGAAAACCGTTCGGGCATTTGTCGCAAGATGGATCGGGAGCGGGTTCGGTTGTAAACCGCTCCAGATCTTTGTTCTTACGCATTTCCTGACGGAAGGCCGCTGCGCAGCTTTCCTGGAAGTGCCTTGGTCCCAACACGTCACAGCAGGTTTCCCATGTCCGGCTCAGTCTCCCCGCTCGCTCCGAAAACCTTCGCCGAAATGCCGTCCCTACGCGGTGTCCGCATGGCGACCGCTGCCGCCGGCATCAAGTACAAGAACCGCACCGACGTGCTGATGATGGTGTTCGACAAGCCGGCCGCCGCCGCCGGCGTTTTCACCCGCTCCAAGTGCCCGTCCGCTCCGGTCGATTTCTGCCGCCAGAACCTTGCCGGCGGCGTCGCCCGCGCCGTCGTCGTCAACTCCGGCAACGCCAATGCCTTCACCGGCAAGAAGGGACGCGAGGCGACGGAGCTGACCGCGAAGTCGGCGGCGAAGGCTGTCGGCTGCAAGGAAAGCGAAGTGTTCCTCGCTTCCACGGGCGTCATCGGCGAGCCGCTTGATGCAACCAAGTTCGCCGGCGTGCTCGACGATTTGGCTGTTGCCGGCAAGGAAGATTTCTGGTTCGAAGCCGCCAAGGCGATCATGACGACGGACACCTATCCGAAGGTCGCGACCCGCACGGCCGAGATCGGCGGCGTCAAGGTCACGATCAACGGCATTGCCAAGGGCGCCGGCATGATCGCGCCCGACATGGCGACCATGCTCTCCTTCGTGGTGACCGACGCAGACATTGCCCCGGCAGCGCTGCAGGCTCTGCTTTCGGCCGGCGTCGGCCCGACCTTCAACTCGGTCACCGTCGACAGCGACACCTCGACCTCCGACACGCTGATGCTCTTTGCGACGGGTGCGGCGGCAGTCGATGGGCAACCCGCAATCGCCGACGCGGCCGATCCGCGCCTTGACGCCTTCCGCCTGGCGCTGAACGACCTGCTGCGCGACCTGGCGCTTCAGGTTGTGCGTGATGGCGAAGGCGCGCGCAAGATGGTCGAAGTCACGGTCGAAGGCGCTGAGAACGACGCGGCGGCCAAGCGCATCGCGCTCTCCATCGCCAACTCGCCGCTCGTCAAGACCGCCGTCGCCGGCGAGGACGCCAATTGGGGGCGCGTGGTCATGGCTGTCGGCAAGTCCGGTGAGATGGCCGAACGCGATCGGCTGGCGATTTGGTTCGGCGATGTGCGCGTGGCCGTCGAAGGCGAGCGTGATCCCACCTATTCGGAAGCGGCAGCCACTGCCGTCATGAAGGCCGAGGACATCGCCATCCGCGTCGACATGGGCCTCGGGTCCGGCCGCGCTACGGTCTATACCTGCGACCTGACGAAGGAATATGTCGAGATCAACGGCGACTACCGGAGCTGAGGTTCCGGTCCAGCCTGACTATAGCGCCGCGCGTCTCACCAGACGCGCAAAGGTCGCTGTAGAACTTTGATTTTCTACATGCCTCCTTAAATCGTGGTCGATTTGAGGAGGCATGCAGTAGGGGTAACAAGATGACATCGAGTGATACCCGGCCGGCGGGCAACGTCGCGGCCGAAGGTGGGGAAGCGGTAATGGTTGATCTCCCGAGCGTGCGCCGTCTCGAAGCCGTGGGCTTCCGGGCTTGGCCGGCAGCGTCAGTGCAATATGACGGCAGCTGGCTGATCCGGCTCAATGCTGGGCATGATTCCAAGCGTCTCAACTCCGTCAACCCGCTCGATCCATCCGACTATCGCGACATCCCGGCGCGCCTTGAAAAGGCGGCCAGGCGTTTTGCCGACTACGGTCGATCCCTGACCGTGCGCCAGACGCCGCTGACCCCGCCGCAACTCGTTGCCCATATGGATGCGGAAGGCTGGACGGCATTCAGTCGCAGCCTGGTGATGACGACCGATCTTGCCGAGCGTGAATTCGGCGGCGGCATTGACCATCTGCCGATCAAGGACACCGGCCGCTTCGTCGATGCCTGTATCGGTATCGCCAAGGGCGATCCGAAGAGAAAGGCCGCGCTCGCCGAGATCATCAGTGCGATCAAGCCGGAAAGCGGCCTCTTCCTGTTCGAAGATGCCGAGACCGGGCCTACCGCCGTGGCTCTCGTCGTTCAGGACAACGATCTCGCCGGCATCATGCAGTTTGCCGTGGACGCACGGGTCCGCGGGCGCGGCGTCGGCAAGGCGATGCTCGACGTCTGCTTGCGTTGGGCGCGGCTGCGCGGCGCCAGGAAAGCCTGGCTGCAGGTCGAGGCGGAGAACAGCGCGGCGCTGGCACTCTATCGTGGCGCCGGTTTCTCCGAAGTCTACAGCTACATCTACAGAGCGCCTGGGGCTTGAGGTCATGGACGTCAACGGAAAGAAGATCGTGCTCGTTGCCGCCTGTGCTCTGGTCGATGCCGACGGCCGTATCCTGCTGGCGCAGCGGCCGGAAGGCAAATCGCTGGCCGGTCTATGGGAGTTTCCGGGCGGCAAGGTCGAGGCCGGCGAGACGCCCGAGGAAACCCTGATCCGTGAATTGGACGAGGAACTCGGCATCCGCACCAAGGTCGCCTGTCTCGCGCCGCTGACCTTCGCCAGTCACACCTATGAGGACTTCCATTTGCTGATGCCGCTCTATATCTGCCGGCGTTACGAAGGGGTGGCGACGGGGAGGGAAGGCCAGGCGATCAAATGGGTGCGGCCGAAGGCCTTGCGCGACTATCCGATGCCGCCGGCGGACGAGCCGTTGATACCATTTCTTATGGATTTGCTCTGAACCTACCCGAAATCTGATCGATTATTAATCGATCGTTTATCTCCCTCGCGCAAAGATAGCTCAATTCATTTTCGGTACGCATAGTTGGTGAACGGCGTATTGATTTCAGGCAGTAGGGTGGAACCAAGCTTGGGAAGGGCGCTTGCGTTCGCCGTGCTTTGTGCGTTTGTGAGGCTGGGATGGTGGACGACGATTTCTGGAGCACGGTTCAGGAAAAGGATCTGATGAACAATCAGTCCCGCCGGACGGGTGTGCTCAATCTGTCCCTGCTGTTTGGAACGGCAGTGATCGCGCTGACGCTGATCCTCACGCCGATGCTGTCTTCAAAGAACGACAGGCGCATCATGGCGAACACGCCCGTCGACTACGACAACATTTCCACCGGCTCCATCCCTTCGAGCGGGACTACCAAGCGCTACACGGTACGGCGCAGCGTGCTGCAGGAAATGCCTGGGGCGGTCTGCATCATCGATGCGGACGGCCGCAAGAGCGGGTGCTGACCTAACGCCATCCGGGTTTTCCGGTGCGTTTCGGAACACGAACCAGACTGGGGACGCATGGAAAAGCTGAGACGCCTCTTTCGCGACGCAAGCGCTGCCACCGCGGTCGAGTATGGCCTCATCGCTGCCATCATCTCCGTCAGCCTGCTTCTTGGTCTCGAACAGGTCCGCGACGCGCTCACCGCCGTCCTCAACCTGCTGGCGACGACATTCCAGAACGCACAGGTCTGAAGACCTCGCCGGAACGAACGCCGCCGTCGTCCGTCAGAGCGGCTGCTCCTTCGTGCCGAGTGCAGTCGAAAGCCGCTGCTTCGCCGAGCCTGGTTTCAACGGCTTCTGCTGGCTTTCATGCGGTGCCCAGCCGGACAGGTAGATGATCGAGAATGTCGCGCGAACGCGGCCGTCCGGGTCGGAGAAACGTTCGGCATAGATTTCCGCGGCCCGCAGGAAGAAGCGCCGCGAGACGGGCACGCGGCTTCGTGCCGTGAGTGGACTGGTCATGCCCATGGCGCGCAAGTCGCGGATCAGGGCAAACAGCGAATCGTAACGCACCGTGTAGGTTTCTGTGTCGGCGACCGGCAGCGCGAAACCGGCGCGTTGCAGCAGGGCGCCGATATCACGGACGTCGGCGAAGGGAATGACTCGCGGACTGGCGCCGCCCGTCAGCTCCGCCTCGGCGGCCAGAAGCGCCTCGCGCAGTTCCTGCAGCGTGCCGCTGCCGGGGATGGCGGCGAGAAAGAGCCCGTCGGGTTGCAGCGCCCGACGAACCTGGATGAAGGCGCCCGGCGTGTCATTGGTCAGGTGCAGGGACAGCGGCGAAACCACCAGGTTGAAGCTCTCCGCTTCGCCCGGAACCTCTTCGAGCGAGGCGATCGTTACCGGTGCCTGGTCGGAGCCAAAACGCGCATCCGTTTCCACGCGCTCAACGGCACCGATCTTGCCGGTTGCCATGAGGTTCCGCGCCGTTTGCCCGGTATAGCCGTGCAGTTCCAGCGCGCGGTCGAAGTGACGTTCGACCACGCTGACCCGTTCGGCGAGTTCCTGTGCGACGATATCGAGAAGGAAGCCGGCTTTCGGATCGGCGTTTCTGAGCGCTCTTGCCCGATGTGCCTCAACGAGGCTCTGGTCAAAGATTTTTTCCACGATACTGTCTCCGCAAGCTCGCCAGCAAAGAGACCTTCGGAGGTTCAAAGTCAACAGCATGGCATGGGAGAGACCGCGGTTTCCGGAGGAGGGGTGGGGGCGCGTTCTGCGGGGGCTCGTCTTCGGGGTCGTCGATCTCGTTTATCCGCCAGTCTGCTGCGGCTGCGGCCGAATGGTTGGCAATCATCGCGCGGTTTGCGCGCCTTGCTGGTCGACCCTGCCGCTGATCGAGCGCCCCTATTGTGATGTTCTCGGGACACCGTTTTCGGTCGACCATGGGCCGGGCTCGGTTTCGCCGGAAGCCATTGCCAATCCGCCCGCATTCGATCGTCTGCGGTCGGTCGCAATCCATGAGGGCATCGCCCGCGATCTGGTGCATGGGCTGAAGTATCGCGACCGCACCGATCTCGCGCCGATGATGGCGGAGTGGATGATCCGGGCGAGCGATGGTGCGGTGGCCTCGGCCGACGCGATCGTTCCGGTGCCATTGCATGCCTTTCGGCTCTGGAGGCGCAGGTTCAACCAATCGGCGGAACTGGCACGGGCCATAGCGCGGCTCTCCGGCAGGCCTTACCAGGCCGATGTGCTCATGCGTATCCGACGCACGAGCCGGCAGGTGGGTCTTGCCCGGCAGGCCCGTGAAGACAATGTGCGCGGCGCCTTCGCGGTCTCGGAAAGCGGCAAAGCGGGTCTCCGTGGGAAAAGCGTCGTTCTCGTAGACGATGTATATACGACCGGTGCAACCGTCTCGGCAGCGACCCGCGCGCTGAAACGGGCGGGAGCCGGGCCGGTCACGGTTTTGACCTTTGCAAGAGCCATATCCGGTCCTATATGACAATCAGTTGTCCGGCACGATTGCCGGCGAAGGAGCGAACCAGGATCATGGCTTCAGTGGTCATTTATACGCGTCAGTTCTGCGGTTATTGTTCGGCCGCCAAGAAACTACTGGAAACCAAGGGCGTGTCCTTCCTCGAACACGACGCTACCTATGATCCGACGGTTCGGCAGGTGATGATCGAGAAGGCGCACGGCGGCACGACGTTCCCGCAGATCTTCATCAACGACATCCATGTCGGCGGCTGTGACGACCTGCACGCGCTGGAACGAGCCGGCAAGCTCGACGCCATGCTTGCCGCCTGACGCGCCTGACGACCCGATGTTTTGCAAGTCGCTAGAGCGAGAGCGTCTGTTCGCTCTGCAGCGGCGTGCGCCAGGAGTTAAAGCAAGATGACCTTCAAGGCCGCAGCCATTCAGATGTGTTCCGGCGTCGATCCGCGCAAGAATGCGGAGACGATGGTGCGACTGGTGCGCGAGGCAGCTGCCCAGGGCGCGACCTATGTCCAGACGCCGGAAATGACCGGCGCGCTCCAGCGAGACCGGGCGGCTCTGCGCGCGGTCCTGAAGGACGAGGCAAACGACATCATTGCCAGCGAAGCCGCGAAGCTTGCCGGTAAACTGGGCATCTATCTCCATGTCGGCTCGACGCCGATCGCGCTTGCCGACGGCAAGATCGCCAATCGCGGCCTGCTGTTCGGGCCGGACGGCAGGAAGATCTGCGACTACGACAAGATCCATATGTTCGACGTCGACCTCGACAACGGCGAAAGCTGGCGGGAAAGCGCCGCCTATCAGCCCGGCAACACGGCACGGATTGCCGATCTCGACTTCGGCAAGCTTGGTTTCACCATCTGCTACGACGTGCGCTTCCCGGAGCTTTTCCGGCAGCAGGCGGTCGCCGGCGCCGAGATCATGTCGGTGCCCGCCGCCTTCACACGCCAGACCGGCGAGGCACATTGGGAAATCCTGCTTCGTGCCCGTGCAATCGAGAACGGCCTCTTCGTCATCGCTGCCGCGCAAGGGGGCACGCATGAGGACGGGCGCGAGACCTTCGGCCACTCGATGATCATCGATCCCTGGGGCAGGGTGCTTGCTTCGGCCGGCTCGACCGGTGAGGCGATCGTGCTTGCCGAAATCGATGTCGCCTCCGTGCATTCGGCACGCGCCAAGATACCGAATTTGAAGAACGCCCGCAGTTTCGTGCTCGACGAAGTGGCGCCAACCGGGAAAGGAGGCGTCGCCGCTTGATCCGCTATGCGCTTTCCTGTGATAATGGCCATTCCTTCGAGGGGTGGTTCTCATCGAGTGACGATTTCGACCGCCAGGTCGGCCGCAAGCTGGTTTCCTGTCCCTCTTGCAATTCAACGTCCGTTGCCAAGCAGTTGATGGCGCCGTCGGTCGCGACCGCACGCAAGAAGGAGGCAACGCGGGCGGTGATCATGGACCAGGCGCAGAAGGAAACGATCGCCAAGATCCGCGAATTGGTAAAGACCGTGCGCGAGAACGCCGAGGATGTCGGCGAGCGCTTTCCCGAGGAGGCGCGCAAGATCCACTATGGCGAAGCGGAGGAACGCGGACTGATCGGCAAGGCGACGGCGGAAGAGGCCGTGGAGCTTCTCGAAGAAGGAATTGCGGTCGCGCCGCTGCCGATCTTGCCGGACGAGGCCAACTGACGCGCGATCCAACGCCTGACCGATGCTGCAAACTTGGCCGACGGCTCTTTAAAAACAACGTCTTGCTTCCCATTTCGCGGTTTCGCAATGGGAGATTTTCAGTCAATGACATTGTCCGAGCTACGCATTTCCACCGATCGGCTCGTCATCAGGCCATTCGCGCCCAACGATTTTCCCGCCTTCTTCGCCTATCATCGGCTGCCGGAAGTCTATCGCTACCTCTATGCCGAGCCGTTGGACGAAGTGGCGGCGCGGACGAAGTTCGTCAAGGCGTCGAAGCCGCGCCTCGACGAAGACGGAGATGTCGCAGTCTTTGCCGTCGAGCGGCAGGAGGATGGCGCCCTGATCGGCGAGGTGCTGCTGAAGCTCGCAAGCCGGACGGCGGAGCAGGCGGAGACCGGCTACATCTTCAACCCCGTCTTTGCCGGCAAGGGCTACGCGACCGAGGCGATGCGGGCCGTGCTCGATCTCGGTTTTTCGACGCTGCGCTTTCACCGGATCTTCGCTCGGCTCGATGCGCTCAACAAAGGTTCCGTCGGTGTCGTGGAACGTCTCGGCATGCGCCGGGAGGCGCATCTGATCGAGAACGACCGGTTCAACGGTAGCTGGGGCGACGAATTCGTCTATGCGCTGCTGAGGCGTGAATGGCAGGAGCGTCGGCAGGCCGGCTGAACCCGCCGGCAGCGTTTACAGCGGGCGCTTGGCGACGATCATGTAGTTGACGTCCATATCCTTGGACAGGTTCCACTGATTGGCGAGCGGATTGAAGAAGACGCCGGTGCGCTCGGTGACTTCGAGCCCGTTGACCACAAGCGGCTTTTCCAGCTCATCCGGGCGCACGAGCTTTTCGTACTGGTGCGTGCCGCGCGGCAGCCAGCGCAACACGTTCTCGGCCGCGAAAATGGCAAGTGCCGCTGCCTTCATCGTGCGATTGATGGTGGCGACGAACATCAGGCCGCCGGGGCGAACCATGTGGGCGCAGGTGGTCATGAAGAAATCGACGTCTGCAACGTGCTCGACTACTTCCATGTTGAGCACGATGTCGAAGCTCTCGCCGGCTTCGGCGAGCGCTTCCGCGGTCACGGCGCGATAGTCGACCGCCACGCCGCTTCCGGCCGCGTGCGTCTTGGCGATGCCGATGTTCTTCTCGGAGGCATCGGCACCGAGGACGTCGGCGCCCATGCGCGCCATTGGCTCCGACAGAAGACCGCCGCCGCAGCCGATATCGAGCAGCCGCAGACCTTTCAGCGGTTGCGGGCCCCTGGGATCGCGGCCGAAATGCTCGGCCACCTTGTCGCGGATATAGGCGAGGCGAACGGGGTTGAACTTGTGCAGTGGCCTGAACTTGCCGGTGGGATCCCACCACTCCGCGGCCATGGCGGAAAACCGGTCCACCTCGCTCTGGTCGATCGTCGTGCGTGCGGTCTCGCTCATGTCGCCGTCTCCTTGCATCTTCCCTGGTGAAGTCGGACGATCAGGCAGGGAAGTCAAGAGCCGGCGATGGGCCAGATGAGCGCAGATCAGGCGGGAGCGATGCCCTGTCCCCTACAGCGCGTCCGCCTCCGGTTGGTAGTGCAGGATGACTAGTCCCGATTTCAGCGGGCGTGTGTCGGTCAGTTTCAGCTTCGTCCGCTTCAGGCCCGGCTTGAACAGGGGCACGCCGCTACCCAGAAGCACCGGATTGATGCCGAGACGATACTCGTCGACGAGGCCCTTCTCGATCAGCCCTGCTGCGAAATCCGCACTGCCGAATACGAAGATCGTGCCGCCATCGAGTTGCTTCAGTCGCTCGACTTCCTTGGCGGCGTCGCCGGTCACGAGCCTTGTCCTGTGCCAATCGGCGGATGTCAACGTGCGCGAGAAGACGAACTTCTCGACACCATTCATGAAGGTGGCGATGTCGCCTTCGGCGGAGGGCCAGTAGGCGGCCATCATTTCATAGGTCACGCGGCCGAAAAGCAAAGTGTCGGCTTCGAGCTGCGTTTCGCCGATATAGGCGGCGAGTTCGTCCTCGAAGACGAACCAACTGATGTCATGCCCCGTCGCCTCGAAGAAGCCATCGACGCTGACCATGTCCCACATGATGACCTTGCGCATTGTCTTTCTCCCGTTGCAGTGCGTGTGTTTGGAGGAGACTGTCAAAACTGATACCGTTTTGCAAGTGGTTTTATTATTGCATCAGATTGGTTCGCGTCGAAGCACGTCACCGTGCTAATTTCGTCGAATCTGCGATGCAGGGGAATTCAGATGTCGTTGGACAGAATCGGCTGGGCAGTCGAGGTCGTTGCGCCGCAGCCTTCGGATCAGCTTCTCGAAATCGGCTGCGGCCATGGCGTTGCGGTGACGAAGGTTTGCGAGCGGCTCGTCGACGGAGAGATCGTGGCCATCGATCGTTCGCCCGCCATGATCGCGGCGGCGGCGCGGCGAAACGACCGATATGTTGCTGCCGGTCGGGCCACTTTGCAGATTGCTGACCTTGGGGCACTCGATCTGGGCGGTCGTCGTTTCGACAAGGCATTCGCGATGCGCGTCGGCCTGTTCACGCGGGGCGATCCCATCCGTGAGTTTGCCGCGCTGGCGCGGCTGTTGAAGCCGGAAGGACGGCTCTTTCTCTTGCATGACGAGCCGTCCACAGATGCCGACGAGGTCGCCGCGCGGCTCGAAGCCGCGGTCCTTCGCCATCGATGGATCGTCGAAGCGCGGCTGACGCATGTCTTCGATGGTGGCGAGGTTGCCTGCGTGATCGCCCGGCCGCCTTTCTAGGATCCGATTGGTGACGCCCGCCTTTCGCGGACGTCACTGATGCGATGAGTGCGGCTTCGCTGACGCGGTCGCTACCCGAGCTCGCTCGCAGCAGCGGAGGCGAAGAAATCCTCCGGGTCCTCGACTTCGACGAGACGCCGCTTCTCGATCAGCCAGAAGCGATTGCCGACATTGCGGACGAAGCTGCGATCGTGGGACACCAGCAGGCAGCTCGTCTCGTGCTTGAGCAACTCGGCCTCGAGCGCCTCCTGGCCCTCGATGTCCAGATGGTTGGTCGGCTCGTCGAGCAGGTAGAAATTCGGCTCCTTCAAGCGCAGGACCAGCATGGCGAGGCGTGCCTTCTGGCCTCCGGAGAGCCGGCCGATCGCCTTTTCCTGCATGTCGATGCCGACGCCGGCACCGACGAGCAGGGTGCGTGCCCTTTGATCGCCGAGCGAAAAGCGGCGGGAGAGTGCGGCAAGTGGCGTCTCGTCGTCGGACAATCCCGCAAGCGCCTGGTCGCTATAGCCGAGCACGAGCGAGGGCGTCGCCTTCAGGCTTTCCGGTGCACGCCCGGGCTCCTCGATCGCAGCGCGGATGAGGTTGACGAGCCGCGTCTTGCCGGTGCCGTTTTCGCCGAGCAGGACGATGCGGTCGCCTTGGCAAATCCAGCGTTTGCCGGTGCGAAAGAGAGGGGTTCCGTCCGGCGTTTCGACGGCGACATCGTCGAGCGTCACCAGGATCTTGGCGTGGGTGCCGCGGTTGGCGAGCCGGATCGCGCCGGCGGAACGCTCCTGATGCGCAGGCTTCGCTGCGTCCTCCAGCCGCTCGGCCCGCTGCTTCAACTGCTTCGTCTTCACGGTCAGCAGGTCGCTGCCGGAATTGATGCCGATATTGTTGAGCTTGGCGGCCTGGCGGCGGAGTTGCTGTGCCACCTTCATGTCGCGCTGGTAGCGCCGCTCCTCGGAGGCATCGACCTCGTCGAGCGCTACGCGCGAGCGTGAGTAGGGAAGCGCGAAGATCGGCGACTGCTCGGGCCTCAAGAACAGCGTGCGGTTGGTGGTCGCATCCAGGAAGGCGCGGTCGTGGCTGGCGACCAGCACCGGCACGTCCCGCGGCAGGGCGTTCAGCCAGGCTTCGAGCCGGGCGATCTTGGCGAGGTCCAGGTGATTGGTCGGCTCGTCCAGCAGCAGCGCATCCGGATCGGTGACCCAGACGCGGGCGAGAAGTGCCAGCCGCTGCCAGCCGCCGCTCAGTTCCGAGACAGAGCGTCGGCGCAGAGCCTCCGGCACGTCGAGGGAGTCGAGCACGATGTCGACGCGCCAGCTTTCGTTTTCCGCTTGATCGGCCGGAAGGGCAGAGAGAACGGCTTCGTGGAAGGAGAGAGGCATGAGGGAAGCAGGCACGTTCTGCTCGACGTGGCCGATGGTCAGGCCCCGCGAACGCGTGATTTCGCCGGCAGTCGGGTCGAAGGTGCCGGCGATCGATTTCAAAAGGGTCGACTTGCCGCGGCCGTTCGCGGCGACGATGCCGATGCGATCACCTGCGGCGACGGAGAGATTGAGGTTGGAGAAAAGCGGTGCGCTCAGGCTGACGCCGAGGTTGCGGATATTGATCAAGGCCATGGTCGTTCTCTGGACTGCGCGAGCGACGGTGAGAGATCCGTGGGCGGCAAGCTCATGCCGTGGCTGGCGGATGGTCGAGCCCGCGACAGCAAGGTTGCTGCACTCGGGCCGTCACTCGGTAATGGAAGACGATGTAGGCGTTCGAACCGATAAGGTTCCGCGCTGCATCACTCTGGGCAGACCAGGGATAGGTTCGCGAGATTGCGAAGTATGTCCGGTCAGCCCTGCAAACGCATCTGCAGGGCTTGGACGGGGCCACGCTGGCGGTGGTGCCGGAAGAATGTAATCACGCGCAGCCCCCCTTTCTCGAATTCGAGTTGCGAGTGCACGTTTAGCATCGGCGCCGGTAATTTTCAACGCGGCATTGCAGGCTTCCGCGGCACGGATATTTCCGTCACGCCGTCCCTTTGGCAATATTGTTGCGAAACGGACCTGTCCGAGCCGGCGGCGAGGCCCGAATCTGTGTCCGCTTGCCATTGCGTGCGGCCCCCTGATCCGCTAAGAGACGCCGCGACTTTCCGCTCCCCGAAGCGGTGACTGCCGATGTCCGAGAAGTCTCCCAAGCTTTTTGACCGTCGGGCGCCGGCGGGGGCTTTCCTGTCACGCGCGCCTCGCGCGCGCAAAATTGGGTACCGGTAGAGGCACATGGCACGCATCGTGATGAAATTCGGCGGAACCTCCGTCGCTGATTTGGACCGCATCCACAATGTCGCCCGCCATGTGAAACGCGAGGTCGATGCCGGCCATGAAGTCGCCGTCGTTGTTTCCGCCATGTCCGGCAAGACCAACGAGCTGGTCGGCTGGGTGCAGAACATGCCGAAGGCCACCGGCGCCAACTCGCCCTTCTACGACGCGCGCGAATACGACGCGATCGTCGCTTCCGGCGAACAGGTGACCTCGGGTCTTCTTGCAATCGCGCTGCAGTCGATGGGCATCAACGCCCGCTCCTGGCAGGGCTGGCAGATCCCGATCCGCACCGACAACGCCCATGGCGCTGCACGCATCCTCGACATCGAGGGTGCCGAAATCATCCGCCGCATGGGCGAGGGCCAGGTGGCCGTCGTCGCCGGCTTCCAGGGCCTCGGCCCGGACAATCGCGTCGCCACGCTCGGCCGCGGTGGCTCCGATACCTCGGCGGTGGCGATCGCCGCTGCGGTCAAGGCCGACCGCTGCGACATCTATACCGACGTCGATGGCGTCTACACGACCGACCCGCGCATCGAGCCGAAGGCGCGGCGGCTGAAGAAAATCGCGTTCGAGGAAATGCTGGAAATGGCATCGCTCGGCGCCAAGGTGCTGCAGGTGCGCTCGGTCGAGCTCGCCATGGTGCACAAGGTCCGCACCTTCGTGCGTTCGTCTTTCGAAGATCCCGATGCGCCGGGCATGGGTGACCTTCTCAACCCGCCCGGTACGCTGATTTGTGATGAGGATGAGATCGTGGAACAGGAAGTCGTAACCGGCATTGCCTATGCCAAGGATGAAGCCCAGATTTCGCTGCGCCGTCTCGCCGACCGGCCGGGCGTCTCCGCCGCGATCTTCGGACCGCTCGCCGAAGCCCATATCAACGTCGACATGATCGTCCAGAACATTTCCGAGGACGGCTCGAAGACCGACATGACCTTCACGGTTCCGTCGGGCGACGTCGACAAGGCGCTGAAGGTGCTCGGCGACAACAAGGAAAAGATCGGCTACGACGTCGTTCAGTCCGAGGCTGGCCTCGTCAAGGTGTCGGTCATCGGCATCGGCATGCGCAGCCACGCCGGTGTCGCTGCTTCGGCCTTCCGCGCACTCGCCGAGAAGGGCATCAACATCAAGGCGATCACCACCTCCGAGATCAAGATTTCGATCCTGATCGACGGTCCTTATGCGGAATTGGCGGTTCGCACTTTGCATTCCGCTTACGGTCTCGATAAGAGTTAATCGACAGGCGACTGATTTGGGATTCGCGGCGGTTTACGCCGCGCGTCCGGCTGCCGCCGTCTACTCTATTTCGGAGACCCTACGCGATGAGAGACCTTTCCGCAGGTCCGCGCGTTCTCCTCAAGCGGTTGCGCGAGCTTATGGCGGAACCGCTGGAGCCGCAGGAGCGCCTTGACCGTATTGTGCGCCAGATCGCGCAGAACATGGTTGCGGAAGTGTGTTCGGTCTACGTCCTGCGTTCCGACGGCGTGCTCGAACTCTACGCGACGGAAGGTCTGAACAAGGCCGCCGTCCACCTGGCGCAGTTGAAGATGGGGCAGGGCCTCGTCGGCACCATTGCCGCCTCTGCGCGGCCTCTCAATCTTTCCGACGCCCAGTCGCACCCGGCCTTCACCTACCTGCCGGAGACCGGCGAAGAGATCTACCATTCCTTCCTTGGCGTGCCGATCCTGCGCACGGGCCGTGCGCTTGGGGTTCTCGTCGTGCAGAACAAGGCGATGCGCAACTACCGCGAGGACGAGGTTGAGGCGCTCGAGACGACCGCGATGGTTCTCGCGGAGATGGTGGCGACGGGTGAACTGAAGAAGATCACCAAGCCGGGTCTCGAACTCGACCTCTCGCGCCCGGTCTCGATCGAGGGCAACAGCTACGGCGAAGGCATCGGCCTCGGCTATGTCGTGCTGCATGAGCCGAGGATCGTCGTCACGAACCTCCTCAATGAGGATACCGAGCAGGAACTGCAGCGGCTCGCCGAGGCGTTGGGGTCGCTGCGCATTTCGATCGACGACATGTTGTCGCGCCGCGACGTGTCGATGGAGGGCGAGCACCGGGCGGTGCTCGAAACCTACCGCATGTTCGCGCATGACCGGGGCTGGGTGCGCAAGCTCGAGGAGGCGATCCGCAACGGCCTGACGGCGGAAGCGGCGGTCGAGCGCGTCCAGAGCGAAACCAAGGCGCGCATGATCCGGTTGACGGACCCGTATCTGCGTGAGCGCATGCACGATTTCGACGATCTTGCGAACCGCCTGCTGCGCCAGCTTTCCGGTTATGGTGCCAAGCTTTCGGCGAGCGACTTCCCGACCGATGCGGTGATCGTCGCCCGCGCCATGGGCGCTGCCGAACTGCTCGACTATCCGCGTGAAAACGTGCGCGGCCTGGTGCTCGAAGAGGGCGCCGTCACCAGCCATGTGGTGATCGTCGCCCGTGCCATGGGGATACCGGTCGTCGGCCAGGCGACGGGTGCCGTGGCGCTCGCGGAAAACCGCGATGCGATCATCATCGATGGCGACGATGCCAAGGTGCACTTGCGGCCGCTCGCCGACCTGCAGCGTGCCTATGAGGAAAAGGTTCGCTTCCGGGCGCGGCGCCAGGCGCAGTTCCGGGCGCTGAAGGATGTCGAGCCGCTGACCAAGGACGGCAAGCGCATCACGCTGCAGATGAATGCCGGTCTGCTCGTCGACCTGCCGCATCTGAACGAGGCGGGTGCCGAGGGCATCGGCCTGTTCCGCACCGAACTCCAGTTCATGATCGCCTCGACGATGCCGAAGGCGGAAGAACAGGAAGCATTTTATCGCAATGTGCTGAAACAGACGGGCGGCAAGCCCGTGACCTTCCGCACCCTCGACATCGGCGGCGACAAGGTCGTTCCCTATTTCCGCGCGGCGGAAGAGGAAAACCCGGCGCTCGGTTGGCGGGCGATCCGACTGTCGCTGGACCGGCCGGGTCTTCTGCGGACCCAGCTTCGCGCGATGCTCCGCGCTGCGGCCGGTGCCGAGCTCAAGCTGATGTTGCCGATGGTCACCGAGGTTTCCGAGCTCAGGATTGCGCGCGACCTCTTGCAGAAGGAAATCGAGCGGCAGTCGAAGCTTGGTGAACAATTGCCGCGCAAGCTGCAGTTCGGCGCCATGCTGGAGGTGCCGGCGCTGCTGTGGCAGCTCGACGAACTGATGACTGAAGTGGATTTCGTCTCGGTCGGCTCCAACGATCTCTTCCAGTTCGCGATGGCGGTCGACCGCGGCAACGCCCGCGTATCCGATCGTTTCGACGTGTTGGGACGGCCGTTCCTCAGGATCCTGCGCGACATCGTGCGCGCCGGCGACCGGCACGATACCCCGGTGACGCTCTGCGGCGAGATGGCGAGCAAGCCGCTCTCAGCCATGGCGTTGCTGGGCTTAGGCTTCCGTTCGGTGTCGATGTCGCCGACGGCGGTAGGACCGGTCAAGGCGATGCTGCTGGCGCTCGACGCCGGCAAGCTTGCTGCCGCGCTGAACGCGGCGCTGGACGACACGCACGACCAGACGCCTATTCGCCAGATGCTGGTGGATTTCGCCGCGGAAAACGGCATTCCGGTTTAGACTGATATGACGCGTCGTGACCCTCGTCCGGACCCGATCCGGGCGAGGGGAGACGCATTTGGAGTGAGACTTGGCAAAGCTTCCCGTTGAAAAGATGCGCGAACTGGAACGGCGGTTCGGTGAGATCGAGGCCCGCATGTCTGCCGGCCCGGCTGCGGACGTTTATGTCAAGCTTGCCTCGGAGTATTCCGAGCTGCAGCCGGTCGTGACGAAGATCCGCGCCTATGAGAAGGCGACGGCCGAGCTTGCCGACATCACCGCCATGCTCGCCGACAAGTCGACCGACCGGGAGATGCGTGATCTCGCCGAAATGGAAAAGCCCGAGGTCGAAGCGACGATCGAGACGCTGGAGCAGGAAATCCAGATCCTGCTTCTGCCGAAGGATGCGGCCGACGAGAAGAGTGCGATCCTCGAAATCCGCGCCGGCACCGGCGGATCGGAAGCGGCGCTCTTTGCCGGTGATCTCTTTCGCATGTACGAGCGTTATGCGGCCGCCAAAGGCTGGCGCGTCGAGGTGCTTTCGGCGAGCGACGGCGAAGCCGGCGGCTACAAGGAAATCATTGCGACGGTTTCCGGGCGCGGCGTGTTCTCGCGGCTGAAATTCGAATCCGGCGTGCACCGGGTGCAGCGTGTGCCGGAGACCGAGGCGAGCGGCCGCATTCATACCTCGGCCGCCACTGTCGCCGTGCTGCCTGAGGCCGAAGACATCGACATCGAGATCCGCCCCGAGGATATCCGCATCGACACGATGCGCTCGTCGGGCGCCGGCGGTCAGCACGTCAACACGACGGACTCGGCCGTGCGCATCACCCACCTTCCGACCGGGCTCGTCGTCACCAGTTCGGAAAAGTCGCAGCACCAGAACCGGGCAAAGGCTATGCAGGTCCTGCGCTCGCGCCTCTACGACCTGGAGCGCCAGCGCGCCGACAGCGAACGTTCGGCCGACCGCAAGAGCCAGGTGGGCTCGGGCGACCGCTCCGAGCGCATCCGCACCTACAATTTCCCGCAGGGCCGGCTGACCGATCACCGCATCAACCTGACGCTCTACAAGCTCGACCGGATGATGATGGGTGAGATCGACGAGGTCGTCGATGCGCTGCTCGCCGATTATCAGGCGAGCCAGTTGGCGCAGCTCGGCGAACAGCGGGGCTGAGCCATGACCGAAACGCTTGCAAGCCTCGTCGCCGAAAGCCGCGATCGCCTGCAGGCGGGCGGCATCGAGCATGCGGCGCTCGATGCACGGCATCTGATCTCCGGCCTGCTCGACCTGTCGCTGAGCGCGGTCGTGTCGCGGGGCGGGGAACCCGTGTCAGAGGCGGATGCCGCAAGGATCCGGGCGGCCGTGGCGCGGCGACTGGCACGCGAACCGGTCTACCGCATTCTTGGCGAACGCGAATTTTTTGGCCTGCCGCTGAAGCTTTCGAAGGAAACGCTGGAGCCGCGCCCGGATACCGAGACGCTCGTCGATCGCATGATCCCCTACCTGCGCGCGGTGGTGGCGCGAAAGGGGAGTTGCGCCCTTCTTGATCTCGGCACCGGTACCGGAGCGATTTGTATCGCGCTGCTGTCCCAGGTTCTTGAAGCAAGGGGCACGGCTACCGATATATCGCAGGACGCACTGGCAACGGCGACGGCGAATGCAGCCGCTCTCGGTCTTGCCGATCGGTTCCGACCGCTTCTCAGCAACTGGTACGAAAAGGTGGACGGACGCTACGACGTGATCGTCTCAAATCCGCCGTATATCCGGTCCAGTGTCGTTCGTGAGCTTGAGCCGGAGGTGAGACTTCACGACCCGGCCGCAGCGCTTGATGGCGGAGCAGACGGGCTTGATGCCTATCGCGCCATCGCTTCTCGGGCCGGTCATCATCTTGAGACAAACGGCGTGATAGGCTTGGAAATCGGTTTCGACCAGAAAGAGGCGGTGACGGCGCTGTTTAACGCCGAAAATTTCCGTCTGCGTGAAGAGGCGAAGGATTTCGGCGGTAACGACCGCGTCCTGATCTTCGAACGCGACATCAACCGTTGAAAAAATGCTGCACTGACGCATCTTCTTTCTTGCTCAGGCAAAGAAAGGGCTTGGAATCCCAGAGGAAGCGGGCTAGTTTGCCCGCGCACTGGGCAGAAGGTCATGGACCTAAGATTCGTTCCGGTATGACCTGGCCACGGGGATTGCTCTCAAGAAAGAGTTGCTAGGGTTCAACAAGTGCCTTGTGCGGGTACCTGTTAATTTGACGTCAGTCGGCGCCGAAGCCGCCGTTGTGCGAGCGCAGCGGTGCGTGTTCTGTCGGGCGTGAACGGATCCGGCCGGAAGACGAAACCACATGATCATCATTATCAAGAGAATTCGGGTGAATGTACTATGAGGCCAGGACAGCAAAACAAGCGCGGCCGCGGGCGGAATAACAACAATAACAACAACGGAAACAACAACAATCACAACCGCAAGGGCTCGAACCCGCTGACGCGGACCTACGACAGCTCCGGCCCGGATGTGAAGATTCGCGGTACTGCCCAGCACATCGCCGAGAAGTACGCAGCGCTTGCGCGCGATGTCCAGAGTTCCGGCGACCGGGTGATGGCAGAAAACTACCTGCAGCACGCCGAACACTACAACCGCATCATTGCTGCCGCACAGGCGCAGATGCAGGACCGGTTCCAGCGCGAGGACCGTCAGGATTTCCGCGGCCACGATGCATCCGAGCAGGACCAGGACGATCTGGATCAGGTCTATATCGACGACATGCCGGCCCCGGTTGCCGTGCCTGCAGCAGCACCTGCCGCCGAGCCGCAGCCCGTCGTTATCGACGGTACGGGTCCGCAGCCGGTAATCGAGGGTACGCCGGCGGAAGTGGCGATGGAAGAGGAAGCCCCGGCCGCCTCCGGCCGCGCTGCGTCGCGCCGCCGCAATACGCCGCGTCCGCGCCGTCCGCGCCGCAACGCGCAGGAAGGTGCTGCCGACGACGCCCAGCCTTCGGGCGATGCCGCCTCCGAAGCGCCGGTGCTTGCCGCTTCCGAGTAAGCGAGCCTGACAACGACTTTGCCCATTCAGGGGCATGCCAAAAACCCGGCTTTGCATGGCCGGGTTTTTCTTTGCCTACAGCGCCGCGCGTCTTATCGGACGCGCAAAGGTCGCTGTAGCACTTTGAAGTGCTGCATGTTTTTGTCCTTTAATCGGCTACGATTAAAGGAGACATGCAGTAGCCGTTGGCGATCAATGGTCGACGCTGTCGACGATCAATGCCGCAAGATTGGCACTGGCGGCTGTTTCGTTGGTCCGGCCTCGGATCAGTTCGCGGCCGATCGCCTCCGCAGCCCCCGCGATACCGGTGCAGCGCAGACGCAAATCGCCGGCGGAGATCTTCGCGAAGGGGCCGAGCGCCGCCTCGATCATGGCGACATAGTCGTCGGCCTGTTGCTGCTGCGTCGCGATCATGTCCGCATTGCCGCGCAGCGCTGCGGAAATCGCCTGCCATTCCTCACCACTATCGACGGCACAGTCGATGTAGACCGAACTGATGATGTCGGCGACCGCACCGAGCTGTTTCGGTGCCCCGGCGAGCGCGGTCCGCAGCTTGGTCGCGTGGCGATCCTCGATTTCCTGGGACAGCGCGATCAGCAATCCCTCGCGCGTACCGAAATGTTCATAGGCGATCGGCTTGCTGACGCCGGCACGCTCGGCGAGGTGGCCGAGCGTCAGGGCATCGGCTCCGCATTCGCGCAGGATCGCCTTGGCGGTCTCGATCAATTGCGCACGCCGTTCGGGTTTGGCGAGCTTTCGACTTTTCGTCGGGGCCATCGATCGCAATCCTCTTTTCGCGTCGCCACGTCTCTTGAAAGCCGTGCTCGGCAACTTATCTACCAATAGTAACTTACTAAAGGTAAGTTCGATAGCCAACCGGGCACTTTTCGTTTAGGAGATAGGAAGATGTCAAGCAAGTTTCTGCCTGTTTTGATGATCGGCGGTTCAGGAGTCGTCGGATCGCAGGCTGCGAAGATCATCCGTCGGCTACAGCCCACGTTGCCGGTCGCCGTCGGCGGCCGCGATCTCGGCAAGGCAGAGGCCGTCGCGCGGGAGGTGGGAAACGCCGTCGGTGTAAGCATCGATCTGGAACGGCCGGATCTCGGCCTTGGCGACGAGCCGCGCTTTAGCGCCGTCGTCATCTTCCTCAAGGACGAGAAACTGAGCTCCATGCGCTACGCCCAGCGCCACGGGATCCCCTATATCAGCCTGTCCAGCGGCACGTTCGAGGTGGGGCCGGAGATGGCGCAATATATCCACGCGCCGGACAAGGCGCCGATCCTGCTCGCCAGCCATTGGCTCGCCGGGGCCGCGGTCTTTCCGATCCTCGAATTTGCGAAAGCCTATGCGGCGATCGACCGGATCCGCATCGGGGTCCTGCTCGACGAACAGGACATGGGCGGTCCGGCCGCGCTCGCCGACTACAATCGCATTACCGGCTTTGCGCCGGCGGCTTTGACGGTCAAGGATGGCAGGCTCCACTGGGCCGGTGGCGAGGATTCCAAGGCACGCTATGTCAGTGTCGACGGTGTCGAACTCGATGCGGTTGCCTATTCGCCTTTCGACGTCATGGCGCTTGCGGCCCGGACGAATGCCGCCAACATCCGGCTGGACCTCGCCTATAGCGAATCCGCAAGCAGGCGTCGCGGCGAGCCGTTTTCGACCGAAATCGTGATCGAGATGGCGGGGCGGGGGAAGGACGGTCAGCCACTCGATCATCGCCATGAGATCGTGCAGCCGGAGGGCCAGGCACCGCTGACCGCCCTCGGCATTGCGCTCGCCGTGGAACGCTTGCTCGGCCTTGAAGGGGGCGACGCGTCGGCCCCCGGTCTCTATCTCCCGGAGGTTCTGATCGACCCGGCCTACTATGTGCGGCGCATGAAGGAGTTCGGCGCGTCCTTCACCGAACGGTCGATGAGCGCGGCTTAGCGAAGCCGCGGAGTTTCTCGCTTTCTCAATGGGCAAATGCGGCCGCGGGGAAATCGTCAGACGGCCGCATTTTTCGGTTGCAGATTTCCGTCCACGGACCATGGCCGGCTCTTTAATTTCCAAAATCGGTGCCCCATATTCGCTTCGGATGCGTTGATCCGGCGCAAGGCGGGGATCGCTCTACACTGACAAGCTTGCCGAATGCGGGAGCTTGATCCTGAAACACCGACGGGTGCCACGAGATGGGCCTGCCGGGCTATGGAGGTAAAGTATGAACATTGAAAAATATTCAGAGCGCGTGCGCGGTTTTCTGCAATCGGCGCAGACCTATGCGCTGGCGCAAGGACATCAGCAGTTCACGCCCGAGCATGTGCTGAAAGTGCTGCTCGACGACGATCAGGGCATGGCCGCCTCGCTGATCGAGCGCGCCGGGGGCGACGCCCGCGAGGCGCGTGCCGGCAATGATGCGGCACTTGCCAAGCTTCCCAAAGTTTCCGGCGGCAATGGTTCCGTTTACCTGTCGCAGCCGCTCGCCCGGGTTTTCTCGAGCGCCGAAGAGGCCGCGAAGAAGGCCGGTGATAGTTTCGTCACCGTCGAGCGGTTGCTGCTGGCGCTTGCGATCGAAAGCTCGGCCGCAACCTCCGGCATTCTTGCCAAGGCCGGCGTGACCCCGACCAAGCTCAATCAGGTGATCAACGACATCCGCAAGGGCCGCACCGCCGATAGCGCCAATGCCGAGCAGGGGTTCGACAGCCTCAAGAAATATGCGCGCGACCTGACGGCAGACGCGCGCGAAGGCAAGCTTGACCCCGTCATCGGCCGTGACGACGAGATCCGTCGTACCATCCAGGTGCTGTCGCGCCGCACCAAGAACAACCCTGTGCTGATCGGCGAGCCCGGCGTCGGCAAGACTGCGATCGCCGAGGGGCTGGCGCTCCGCATCGTCAATGGTGACGTGCCGGAAAGCCTCAAGGACAAGCGGCTGATGGCGCTCGACATGGGTGCGCTGATTGCCGGCGCGAAGTTCCGCGGCGAGTTCGAGGAGCGGCTGAAGGCTGTTCTCAACGAGGTGCAGTCCGAAAACGGCGAGATCATCCTGTTCATCGACGAGATGCATACGCTGGTCGGTGCCGGTAAGGCGGACGGGGCGATGGATGCCTCCAACCTCCTGAAGCCGGCGCTTGCGCGCGGCGAGCTGCATTGCGTCGGCGCCACCACGCTCGACGAATACCGCAAGCACGTCGAGAAGGATGCTGCCCTTGCCCGCCGGTTCCAGCCGGTCATGATCGAGGAGCCGACGGTCGAGGACACGATCTCGATCCTGCGCGGCCTGAAGGAGAAGTATGAGCAGCACCACAAGGTCCGGATCTCGGATTCGGCCCTGGTTGCCGCCGCGACGCTTTCCAACCGCTACATCACCGACCGGTTCCTGCCGGACAAGGCGATCGACCTGATGGACGAGGCGGCGTCGCGCCTGCGCATGCAGGTGGACTCCAAGCCGGAAGAACTCGACGAGCTCGACCGGCGCGTCATTCAGCTGAAGATCGAGCGTGAGGCCCTGAAGAAGGAAACCGATGCGTCATCGAAGGATCGGCTGGAGAAGCTCGAGCTCGACCTCGCTTCGCTCGAAGAGCAGGCATCGGCGCTGACGGCTCGCTGGCAGGCGGAGAAGCAGAAGCTCGGTCGCGCCGCTGACCTCAAGAAGCAGCTTGACGAAGCCCGCAACGAACTGGCGATCGTCCAGCGCAAGGGTGAGTTCCAGCGTGCCGGCGAACTGACCTACGGTGTCATCCCGAAGCTCGAGAAGGAGCTTGCGGATGCCGAAAGCCAGGAAAACGCCAATGCCAATCCTATGGTGCAGGAGGTCGTGACCCCCGACAACATCGCGCATGTGGTCTCGCGCTGGACCGGTATTCCGGTCGACAAGATGCTGGAAGGCGAACGCGACAAGCTGCTCAGGATGGAAGACGAACTGGCGAAGTGGGTCGTCGGCCAGGGTGACGCCGTGCAGGCGGTCTCCCGCGCCGTCCGGCGTTCGCGCGCCGGGCTTCAGGATCCGAACCGGCCGATCGGCTCGTTCATCTTCCTTGGCCCGACCGGCGTCGGTAAGACGGAGCTCACCAAGGCGCTTGCCCGGTTCCTCTTCGACGATGAAACCGCGCTGATGCGTATCGACATGTCGGAATACATGGAGAAGCACTCCGTGGCCCGCCTGATCGGCGCACCTCCCGGCTATGTCGGCTACGAGGAAGGCGGAGCTCTGACTGAATCCGTTCGCCGCCGGCCCTACCAGGTCGTGCTGTTCGACGAGATCGAGAAGGCGCATCCGGATGTCTTCAACGTGCTGCTGCAGGTGCTTGACGACGGCCGCCTGACCGATGGTCAGGGTCGCACGGTCGACTTCAAGAACACGATGATCATCATGACCTCGAACCTCGGGGCCGAATATCTGACCGGTCTCGGCGAGAACGAAGACAGCGATGTGGTTCGCGACCAGGTGATGGAGGTGGTGAAGGCCGCTTTCCGTCCGGAATTCCTGAACCGCGTGGACGAGATCATCCTGTTCCACCGGTTGCGCCGCTCGGAAATGGGCGCGATCGTCGATATCCAGCTCGAAAGGCTGCGCAAGCTGCTCGCCGAGCGCAAGATCACGCTGGAACTCGAGGACGATGCTCGCGCGTTCCTGGCCGACAAGGGCTACGACCCGGCCTATGGCGCACGTCCGCTGAAGCGGGCGATCCAGAAATACGTGCAGGATCCGCTCGCCGAGAAGATGCTGCAGGGCGAGTTCCCGGATGGTTCGACCGTGAAGGTGCTCGCCGGTTCCGACCGCCTCAACTTCAAGCGCGGTGCGACGACGGACAAGGAAGCCGCCTGACAAGACATCAAAGACAGGGGCCGTCCTTCGGGGCGGCCTTCTCATTTGTGCCAGATTTTTGAAGAGGGGAGGGACGCCCCGAGCATGTCGCGCAAAGTGCGCAACGGTTTGTGCGAACGACATGCGAAATATCAAGAACCTAAGGCGCAAGAGCGAGTCTGAAAGATCGCGACCCCGCTTTAGTTGCTTGCGACTTCAGCGCCGGCGCCGTCCTTGTTCAGCAACTCGTCGATGCGGTCGCGTTCCTTCTCGAACTTCGCCAGCGCGTCGCCGGAAAGCGACTTGCCGCCGGGGAGGCGGATGCGCAGCGGATCGACCTTGTTGCCGTTGACGATCAACTCGTAATGCAGGTGCGGACCGGTCGAAAGACCCGTCGTGCCGACCCAGCCGATGACCTGGCCTTGGACGACCTTGCTGCCTACCTTGACGTTCTTGGCGATCGCGCTCTGGTGGTTGTAGGAGGATACGTAGCCGTTGGCGTGGCGGATCAGCGTCTGGTTGCCATAGCCGCCCGAATCCCAGCCGGCCTTCTCCACGACACCATTGCCGGCGGCGATGATCGGCGTGCCGCGCGGAGCGGCCCAGTCGACGCCGGTATGCATGCGCGAGAAGCCGAGGATCGGATGGCGGCGCATGCCGAAGCCGGAGCGGAAATGGCCGTTCGGCACAGGATTGCGCAGCAGGAACTGGCGGATACTTTTGCCTTCGGTGTCGAAGTAGTCGATCGAATTGTCTTCCGGGTCCTGGAATCGGTAGAAGGCCGTGACCGCATCGCCGAACTTGGCGCGGACATAGAGAAGCTCGGAATCTTCCGTCGCCATGCCGCGTTCGTCGGTCACGGAGAAGAAGGCTTCAAGCGAGTCCGTCGGCTTCAGCTGCGCCTGGAAATCGACGTTGCTGGCGAGCAGCTTGACGACGAGGCCGACCATGTCGGCGCTCATGCCATAGGAAAGGGCGGCGCGGTAGATGCCGTCATAGACCCGCGGCAAATCGTGGCCGCTGGTCATGACGGGTGCGCCGTTGTCATCGAAGGCGGTGGCGACCGCGTCGAGTTTCGGCGGTTCCGCACCCGGAACGAAGCGCCCCTTGTCGTCGACCGCCATCGTCAGCACATGGCGATTGCGCGAATAGATGGTGGCGCGCACGATGCGGGCCTCTTCGCCCTTCTGCGCTTCGCCGTTCTGAATGATGCCGATGCGCAGAACGTCGCCTTCGTTGAGTTCCGTCGCCCCGAGCGCGTCGCCGATATAGCCGGCGGCGTCTTCGGCCTGTGCCTTGGCATAGCCGGCATTGATCATGACCGTCGCAATATCGGTCTGGCGTCTGACCGGAATGATGTCGTCGGCGTATTCGGTGCTTTCCTCGTCGATGGTCTCGTAGGCGGCGTCGCTCTTGTTCTGCTCGACGATGCGGGCGGTCAGGCCCTGAAGCAGGTCAAGCCCGTCGCTTTCGGAAGCGAAGCGCTGCGGGTCGACATAATAGAGCGAAGCGACCTGCGTACTGCCCTCGGTCAGGACAGAACCATTGGTGCGGACATTTTCCTCGACCTCCTCGAGCGACATCGAGCTGTCGAAGGCAACGCCGCCATGCAGCGGGAAATCGACGGTCTTCAGCGCCACTTCGGAATCGACATTCGAGCCATAGAGCGTACCGGTGCGGGCGACCGGGGATTCCTCGTCCGCCTCGTCGGTGGAGAAGATCGCCAGCGGATCGAAGTCCGGGTAGCTTTCCGAGGGTTGGTGGTTGGCGGCGAGCGCCATCTTGACGTGAACGAAGGGCTGCTTGCGCACCACTTCCTTCTCGCCGTCATGAGTCATGGTGGAGACTTCCATGACGGTCTTGTCGGCCGGCTTGGCGACGAGCTTCGGCGAAAGGATGCGACCACCGCGCACGGCACGCGCCTGTTCGTCGCCATTCGGCGCGGCGTCGAGCGCCGCATAGGCTTCGGCGGGGATCGCAAGCTGCTGCCGCCCGTCGAGGGCGGCAAAAAGCGCAACGCCCATGAGAAGACTTGAGGTGATGCCAGTGAGAAAGGTACCGGAAAGCCAGCGTAGGGAGATCTCGCGCCTGTCGGGCGCGCGACGGCCATGCGCAAGGATCGGCGGCTGGTCGCCGAGCGACCTGACCATGTTCTTGTCGGTGTTCATGCCGAGCTGAGGGTCCCCGATTTCTCTAAACCGTATTCTTGCCTGCGATACGTTGCGCGAAGATGTGCATCTTTCGCGTAACGGAGTCAAATCGCGGGGGAGGGGAGGGGGCCGATATCCCAGCTATCCCAAGCCTGCCCGCGCGAGAGAATCTGCGACGCATCGTCGATTTCGCTTAGATCGGCGGATTGTGAAAAAGTGAGGGCCAAAATGTGTCTCCACAGGCCGAAGAGGGGAGGCAAAACTTTTTTGGGGGCTCAAAGTCCTGCGTTTCCGGGCTTTGTCAGAAATCTGTCATTTTTTTTGAAAATGTCTGTTGACGTGTGAGAGGGGGTGGGTCTATAAGCCCGATC
>NZ_JABEKU010000003.1:441805-515360 GCF_013283665.1 Ensifer sesbaniae
ATTAGTGTCAGCACTAATGCTGGTTCTAATGCCAGAACATCGCCTAACTGGCTCGCTCAGCAAAATCCGCTCACCGGACGCTCACCCCGAGTTGAGGGGCTTGGGTCAATGACCGCCTAAGCGGCCCGAAGGGCAGATGGGGGAACCGGTTTTGTCGCTTGCGGCAAAATTGGGGGAACCGCTGTCATTGATGCAAGCCCATCAACTCGGTACGCTCGGTTTATGTTGAGAGAGAGAGAAAGTACCTCTCCGTATGGCACCGAATTTCGGCCGAAGGCCAATAGATTCAACTCACTGAGAGGGGAGAAAGAGCGCTGCCCTCTCTCCCCCAACAAGCACTAAACCGGTCTCCCCATGCTTCGGCCGATGGCCTGCAGCACCGGCCGGCTGTGCCGACCGGCCCAATGGGTGGGTGATCCCCCTCCGGTTTAGCGCTTGTCCCCCTCTCTTCCGCTGCTCCGCGCGAACTCGGGGAGCAGGAGCGGGGCTCCTGCCCTCCCTTCCAATTTGGGAGGCCAAGGAGTGACCGTGGAACCTGGGATTGAGGTTGCTATGACGGAAGAGAGCAGGGCGGAAACTACGGTTTCACTTGGTGAGTTGATGGATCGGCATATCGCCGCGCAACTGGCAACCGCGGACGCCGTTCGTGTGTGGGATGAACGCAGGGCGGCCGGTGAGGTTACGAGCGTCGTCTACGTGAATGAGCTGCTGGACGTGGCGCGGGCAGAAGAGGCCAGCAAGCTGGCGATCGTCAACTATAGACCGCGCGACGATCGGGAATCGAGGCTGAAGCTGACCTATATGTCGGCTTACTTGATCGCGACACGGGGCACGTTGATCGCCAGTGAGATGAATTCAATCTTGGAGCAGGGCGGCTACTAAAGTCGCCCTCATGTGATTTGAGCGGAAAGCACGCTTCAAGCGGGCTTTCCGTAAGCTAGTTGATTGTTGCGATCCATTCTCCGGATGCCGATTTGGCGAAACTTACAATCCGATCAATGGGCTGCGCCTCAGGTGACATTTTGACTGAGGTCATGCAGGCGACGCCAGGGCCTGATCCAGCCTTGTCGCACTGCCCGAGCGCCACGGAAATTTCCGGCAGATCGTTTCTGTCCCAAACGAGGGGAGACGCCGCGTGAGCTTTGCGGTAGGCTGCGGTTGCTTCGGCCTCCGTCGGCGCCTCGACTGTTGGAATCGGGCAAAGGGACGGATCAGCGGAGATCGCCGCCACCAATTCTACCTTTGAAAGGGCCTCCACCTTAGGCTCTGAGGTCGCAAGATAGGTGCCGCCGGCTCCGGCCACGAGGCCGACGCTCGCGGTGATCGCTAAAAGGATGTTCTGGTTCATTGGCTTTCTCACTTAGGTTCTGAGGTTGAACCAGAAGCGCTCTTTGGCGCCCTTGTCGTTTGGAATGTCGAAATACCAGGGATTCGAGCGCCGCGGCCGGGGAGACGTTACCTTCACCTTGCAGCTGTTATATTTGTTGTCTCGATATCCGAAATCATCATCATTTCTACCGCTGCGAAGGATCTCCAATGTGGTCCGATTCCTGTCGTTGGCCTCTGCATCACCATAGAGGCGGTCATACTCGTCGCCGTCTTCGCATCTGTCCACGATGCGGACGCACTGGTCATTTTGATCCCGCCTGAAGACAGGGTCATCTCCATTGCCGCTCGAGGCGGGACGAGAGCCGGCAGGGCATTCCTCGAACTCTTGCCGGCCGGGTTCGCCGGCTTTCGCCTGGTGGCAGATCGGCCAATCGAACCCCGGCTTTGACATTGCGCGGATCAGTTTTTTCATTGGCGGAACGCAATATGGGACGCCATGCCAGGAAGGGTTTTGGGAGGCGGCGCAAAGTAGAACCTGGCAGCCCCACTCGGCGTCTTGAGCCTTTGCCCCTTTAGGGGCGATTGCGATCACAGCAAGACCGGCGGCGGCATAAAGCAGACGTTTCATGTCAGTTGGTCCTCATTGATGGTTGCGGCTGGAGAAGCCCGACCGACGAACAGTTTGTCGATCGGAGCGACATGTTGCACCCGGTCCCCGGCCGCGTAGATGACGGCTGCGATGAGCGCGAAGGCTGAGAACCAGAAGATCCCGATCCGGAAGAGAAGCGGCTGATTGGGGATGTCCCGGCAAAGCGACGGAAAGGCGAAAAGACCGACCAAGAAGCAGTCGAGCGCTAGATGACGTTGATCGAGAAAGAGTACAGAGACGATCAGGAGCGCCGCGGCCAACGGTGCATGAACCCACCAGATTTTTTCCGAAACGACGATCAACGCGAACGACAGCGGAATGGCGAGCAGCAGGCTCGCCAGCGGATCCGTTGCGAACGAGTTCGCAATATGAGCGAAGTCGGGCAACTATCGGTCTGTCCTCTTAGGCTTCCTGCGGGCATCGATGAAGGGAGGTGAAATCTCGCTTTCACGCTCGGCGAGCAGGTTGGCATCGGCGATCGGCTGGCGCTCTGACGTTTTGTCCACCGCCTTGCGTCGCCATTCGTTCATGTCGAGAACATAGGTGGCCCACATGCCGTAGCGGCCCGCCATGGCGTGCTGCTGGTAAGCTAGGTACTGGTTGTTATAGAAGTGAGGTGACGCGACGCGCGCCCAGCCGACGCGTAGCATTTCAACCGCAATGTCACGTCCGACTGATGTGCAACGCGCCTGCGGGATTCCGTCATTGCCATAAGCTACGACTGTGCATTCGACCGGCCTGTTGCCTACGGTCCTTTTGAGCCAGGCCTTGGCGAGCGGGCCGCAAGGGACGGGGGAAGGTGCCTTCTGCCGTTCACGGTTCACCCATTTCGGATCAAGAGCCCATTGCGGGAGTTCGCATGCGTCGATGTCGACGAGTCGAACGCGCTGCGCATATTGAGGATACCATAGAGTTCGGCCATTGATGGCCACAACCCGCCCCTTGTAGATCGGATATACCGGAGCATCGGACCAATCATGCTGCTGCCCGATCGTCCCGGCTGGATTCTTGACCAGATCGGCGGCCGTAGCGGGTTGGACGATCGCAGCAAGAACCGCGGCTGCGGACAGGTGTCGCTTCATTGGTTTGCCTTCTTGTTTCGTGCATTCACCTCACGGCTCAAGAGAATGGCCGGGTGCTGAACGTCTTCGAACTGCCAGAGGCCGGCCCGCTTATCGCGAGCAAGTTGTTCAGCCACGGCATAGGGGACGTGATATGGCAGGCCCTCACCATTGAGGGCCGCAAAGGCGTACCCGCTGGTGATCAGGACGTTCGCCAGGTCGAGCCGTTGTTTTTCGACGGTGGCGTAGCAGACGACGTAGGCGGTATCGTCCTTCTTCGCCACAGGTGCGCAAACGGGTTTGGTGTCCTTGATATAGGCCGCGAGCACGGCAAGGGACGCCTCGCCGCAATCGCGTTTCTGCCCGTGCTTGTCGGTATAAGAGGTACCCCGCAAACACGACTGAACGCCGTAGAGCCGGAAGCGCTTACCCTCCGAAATCCACGTATCACCGGTCTCCAGTGTGACGCCGGGTAATAGATCGAAATATCCGGTCGGCGCGGCTGCGGCGGCTGATGGCAGAAGAGCCGAAAGAAGGAAAAGAGCCTTTCTCATTGGCCCTTAACCCTCGGATCAGCCCACATTCCGAAAGAGCCCTTCTGGCCAATCTCCTCGGCCTTGGTGAGGTCGGGGCGGACAGGGGTTCCGTCTGGCTTCTTGGCAAGGCGGAGTGCGCCGAGCGATAGAAGCTGCTCCTCAAACATATCGACGGAATCGAGACTGCCCGGAAAATTGTAGTAGCCGTAACAAGTCGCGTTCTGAACCGGCGCACCTTGCTCGCTCACGAAGGCACGGCAAAAGACGACCTTCGGGTTCTGCAGCATGATTTGAAGCTGTTGCTGCGCAAAGTCGGTGCAGGTCCCGGCGAAGTCTTCACTGCGATTGACCATCTCGCCTTTGCAAGGCTCGAGCCCGTAAAGGTGCAGCGTCGTTTTCTCGTCAACGCGGAAGTCGGTCGGCGACACGGCCCTGAAGCCGGCCGTTGTTGCATAGCCTTTGCGGTCGGCGACTTTGCCGCCCCCGTCATAGTACTCGATCACCAGCACGGTCTTTCCCGGTGCTGCCAGGGATTTGATGTAGTCCGTATTGATGTCCGTAGCGGACAAGGCGGGTGTTGCCATAACACAACCTGTGAGTGCAGCAATGATGATCCGTTTCATTTTCTAGCCCTTACCCATATTGCTTCCGTCTATTCCCCCGCGAAAAGGGGTTTAAGTGTGCAGCAAAAAAGTGTATCGCTGAACCAAATCGATGTCACGAGTTCACCAACTTAATCAGTTTTCGTGTCAATCACAACACCGCAAGTTTGGCGGGGACCGATGGAAAAAAGGGCTAGAATTGCAGGCAGTTCGGGCAAGACCGTATTGGCGGGGACGGCCCTTTTGACCGTGATCCTGGGCGGGATTTGTCACGCCCAAGACGGTCATAAAAATGGAAATATCATAGTCAATAAAAGCACTTGGCAGGGACGCAGTAAATCTGAGCTTGCAAGGAACTTTGAGGAACGGTGGCATGGCTCCGAAAAGGAGTTCGTCCTTGGCACCAATGGCGTCGTAAAGCAGACGGACAGCGCAGACGAAAACCACCAAGAATTTGGGGGTTCGAATCAATTTGATGCAGCTTTGGGCTATTCCGCTGCTGCCATTGATGCAGCGCACGATACTGATAAAGCGCAACTTCCGACGGGCTCAATAACGCAAATTGGCGCAAATCGACAGGCTAGAAGCAGCGCCAATGAAGTGCATGAATGTGGCCCGTCTCCGCTCAACGCCGAAGAAATTAAGTCTATGGTTGTGCAGACGGCGCGGAAGTACAGCGTCGATGAAGTCTTCGCGACGGCCATCGCCTGGGCCGAAAGCGGCTTTGATCAAAGCCGCAACTCTCCCAAGGGTGCGCGCGGGCCAATGCAGCTCATGCCGGCTACGGCCGCACGTTTTGGCGTCAAGGATGTCTGTGATCCGGCGCAGAACATTGAGGGCGGCGTGAAGTACCTGCGGGTGCTTCTGGACGAGTTTCAAAACCCCCTCCTTGTCGCGGCCGCCTACAACAGCGGCGAACAGCGGATCTACGAACACGGCGGCATCCCGCCCTTCGAGGAAACGCTCGGATACGTCGCCAAGGTCGTGAACTATCAGCTCGGCATGCCTATGCCGGCGGCACGAAGCAAATCGAGAAAGGCCGCTGACCAAGCGGTCTCGGATGCGAGTGACAGCGGGGACGCTGGTGTCATCGCTGTGAAAAAAACCGGCGCGTTTGTCGGCGGTGTGATGCACTTTTGAAGGAGAGAAGTATGCAGATTTCGATGCAAACGGGGAAGTCTCAGGCTGTAAAGTTTGCGGCCCTGTTCGGTCTCGTGGCCGCTATCCAGGTTGTTGGCGCGGACGTCGCCTTTGCTCAGGCTACCGGAGGAGGCGCCTTTGCGCCGCTTCAAACCGCTGTCCAAATGATCGTCGATTTCATCACCGGCCCCTTCGGCCGCCTGATGGCGATCATTGCCGTCATCGGCCTTGGCTTTCTCGCCTTCGCCGGCCGCCTTTCGTGGTTCACGGCGGGCGCGGTGGTGATCGGCATTGGCCTTGTGTTCGGTGCGCCGGCGATCGTTGACCAGATGATTTCGTCTGTCGGCGGCGGCAACTGATCATGAGCGAATTTCAGGACGAAAAGCCATCTCTGACGCCGCTGGTGATCGGGTTAACCCGGTCCCCAACACTTTGGGGTGTGCCGTACATGGCGGTGGTGCTGATCGTCGGCATCACCATTATTGGTTGGCTGGCAACGAACCATCTTCTGGCGCTGCTCATCGCGCCGGTCGCCTACCTTGTCCTGTTCTCGCTCTGCACCTGGGACAACAAGATCCTCGACGTGCTGCAGGTGACGTCTCGCAAGACGCCGCGCACTCCCAACAAGCGCTTTTGGGGCACCAACTCTTACGGACCGTAACCATGCTGAAAGTCGTCAAAGAAGAGCTTGGGTTTGGCCGGGTCGCTGGAAATGAGCGGCCCATGTCGACTCATATCCCGTATCTGCGCCACGTCTCGGATACCGTCATCGGGCTGGAGAACGGCTCACTCTTGAGCGTCATCAAACTGGACGGCCTGTTCTTCCAGACGCAGGACCAGGCTGAGCTCAACATGCGCTCGGTCGTGCAAAATACGATGATACGAGCACTGGGGTCCAGCCGCTATTCACTTTGGTCTACCGTAATCCGCCGAGAGGTCGAGACGGAAATCGGCGGCGCGTATGATGAATCATTTTGCGACCTTTTGAACAAGCGCTACATGGAGCAACTGCGCCATAAGCGCATGTTCACGAACGAAATTTACCTGACTATCGTGCGCTCCGGCATGCGGGGCGCACTTGGCGTCGGCGACACGCTGAAAAGGATCTTCGACAAGGCAAACAAGGACGCTCGGGTCCAGCAAACGCGCGAAGATGTCACGGAGCTCGAAGAGCTGATCGGCAACATAGTGCGCGATCTGCACAAGTATGGAGCCCGGGCGCTCGGCATTACCTATCGTCGCAGGAACGACGACGAGGCCAAGATTGAAGGGCAGGAGGAGAAGGAAAGGGGCGACCCCTATTCCGAGCCCTGCGAATTCTTCAATACGATTCTGACATGCGGCGTGCCGCGCAAAATGCGTCTGCCACGCATGGGAATCCGCAATTACGTCGGCACGTCGCGACTGCATTTCAGCAAGCGGACCATGCAGGCCCAAGCAGCGGTCGACGAAGACAGCCGTTATGGGGCGCTGTTATCGATCAAAGAATATCCGCCCTTTACCGGCCCAGGCATGCTCGATGGCCTGTTGCAGGTGAACCACGAATTCATCCTGACGCAATCCTTCACGATCGCCGACAAACCAATTGCGCAAGAGCGCATCAGCCGTCTCCAGCGGCAAATCCGGGCATCGGACGAATCCGGCAGTTCGGTCGAGCAGGATATCGACTTTGCGCTCAATAGCCTGATGAACCAGGAAGCCGTATTCGGCTTCCACCATCTTTCGCTTTTGTGCCTCTCTCGCGATCTGCAGGGCATAAGCCGCACGGTTTCCGAACTCGGCGCCTGCCTTACCGACATGAACATCAACTGGCTTCGTGAGGATCTGAATCTCGAAGCCGCGTTTTGGGCGCAGCTCCCCGGCAACCACAGCTACATTGCTCGCAAGGCGATGCTTTCGAGCGCGAATTTCACCGGCCTCTCCTCGATGCACAATTTCGCGACAGGACAGGCGGATCGCACCCATTGGGGACTGCCGATCACGATACTCGAAACCACGTCGCAAACGCCGTACTGGTTTAACTTCCATCGCCGCGACATCGGCCACTTCCTCGTCACCGGCCCGACGGGTTCTGGTAAGACGGTCGCATTGACGTTCCTGCTGGCGCAGGCGATGCGCGTTTCTCCAACGCCGAAGGCCGTATTCTTCGACAAGGATCGCGGCGCGGAGATCTTTGTAAGGGCGATCGGCGGCTCCTATGAGGTGCTGTCGCCGGGGACGCCAACCGGCTTCAACCCGCTTCAGCTCGATAACACCGGCCCCAATCGTGAATTTTTGCTGCGCCTTCTGAAAGCAATGCTGCGCTCCGGCGATCGCAGCGACTTCACCCAGGAAGACGAGGACACGCTTGAAAGGGCGATCGTCCGTCTGATGCAGGAACCTGCGGCGGAGCGCAATTTGCCAAATCTCGCCGGCCTGCTGGTGGGTCGGTCACGGGCAGACGCCAATGACCTTCACGCTCGCCTTCGCCCTTGGATTGATGGCGAAAAGGCGTGGCTTTTCAATGCACAGCATGACGTCCTCTCCTTCTCAGGCCGCAGCGTCTTCGGATTCGACATGACGAACATTCTCGGTAACGAGGATCTTCGCACGCCGGCGCTGATGTACCTCTATCACCGCCTGGACGAGCTGCTGGACGGCGACCCGGTCATGTTCTTCATGGACGAGGGCTGGCAGCTCCTAATGGACGAGACCTTTTCGGCCTTCATCGTCGACAAAATGAAGACCATCCGTAAGCTCAACGGTATTGTCGGTTTCGGCACTCAGTCCGCCGCGGATATAGCCAAGGCAAAAGCCTCGCATACGCTCATCGAGCAATCGGCGACCAATATTCATTTCCCGAACCCTCGGGCCGACGAAGACAGCTATATCAAGCGTTTCGGCCTGACGGTGAAGGAATTCAACTTCATCAAGAACACCCCGCCCGAAAAGCGAACTTTCCTGATCAAGCACGGCAATGACTCGGTCATCGCCCGGCTCGATCTCTCCACCATGCCCGATCTCGTGAAAGTGCTTTCCGGGCGCAAGGAGACAGTCGAGGAATGCGCGGCGCTTCGGGAAAAATATGGCGACGAGCCCGAAAACTGGCTGTCTGAATTTTGCGGATGGGAGAAAGCCGAATGAGGAAAAGTCCTGCATTAGGGGTTATCTCTGCGCTGTGGCTCGGTGTTTCCGGACCGGCACTCTCTCAGGTGCCGGTGATCGACGGGAAGGTGCTCGAGACCGACACGAAACGCGACGCGACAACCACCGAAATCGAGAAGACGGATAGCGACCGCCATACGGTCAGCAAAAGCGTCACGTGCTCGATGTATCGTCCCGGGCGAGGCGGCGATGCAGCCTCAGCAGCGACGGCCAATCCGGAAATTGCCGGCCTGGTCAAGCGCGTAGCTCAGGAGGAAGGCGTCGATGAAAAACTCTTCATGGCGCTCGTCTACCAGGAAAGCCGCTTCAATCCGTGCGCGAAGTCGCCGGTCGGTGCGATCGGGCTCTCTCAGCTCATGCCGGGTACGGCAAAAGACCTCGGCGTCGATCCCCACAATGTCGAAGACAACCTTCGGGGCGGCGCACGCTATCTGAAGCAACAGCTTCGCCGGTTCAACGGCAACACCAATCTGGCACTGGCCGCCTACAACGCGGGACCTGGAAACGTCCAGAAGTATGGCGGGATTCCTCCCTTCAAAGAGACGCAAGGGTATGTGGCGAACATCACCCAAAAGTGGCTCCCGGCCTTCGGCGGTTCCGACGTTGCAAACATCCCGGTGAATTATGGCGGTGGATCGACGGCCTTTACCGGTATGCGGGATTCCACCATCAACTCCATGGCGACGTCTCAGGCGATTGGGGAAGGAAGCGGCAACGTAGCGTCCTGGATGCAGCAGTTGGGCGCAATGTCCAGCGGCACGATCCAGGATAGTTGGGATCACAATTCCGGTGCCCGCAATGCCAATCTCGAAATGATGAACCAGGTCATCCGCCTCGGCACGACGATGGCGGACCTTATGAACTCGCGTAACGCGGTTGATCTCAGCGGCTTGTCCGGATCGTCGCGCACGAGCGATTTCGAGAGAAATGGCGACAAGGGCGATCGTGAAACGACTGGTGTTTGCGATGCCCGGCAGGGGCTCGAATGGAGCCCGACTGAGAAAGCTTGCGTCCAAAAGCGGGAACGTGAGGACAACGTAAAACTGATGTTGAACGCTCAATGAGGAGAACTGCCATGAAACGTTTGATTTCGACGGCGTATTCGGTGGCCGCCCTTGCGTCCTCGGCTTTGGCGCAGGTCCCGGTGATCGACGGTGCCAATCTTGAGATTGCACAGAGAACGTCGAAGACGACCGATGATATTCTCGGCACCAACAAGGAAGTCCTGAAAACGGTCCAGGAGACCCTTCAGGCGGTCACCGGTGATCGCGGTAGCGATGCCAACCAAATGCAGAATCTTGCCGTCGGCAATGGATTTAGCGTCTCCCAAATGCCGTCGTTCGATAGCCTTATGTCCGGCGGCGTTCCGAACTTCGGCAGTATGGGCGGTGATGTCTCCAAAGTCGCAACGACCTTCATCAACGGCTTGCAACTGGTGAAAAATCTGTCCGGCCATGCGGGCAGCTCCTTTTCGGGCGACAAATCCTACGAGGAGATGGTGAACACCGTTCTTGGTGTTGCCGCCCTAGTGACGGGTTCCCAGCAGGCCGTCCAGACCCGCCGCACCTCTTTTGAGCAGGCAGGCGCAAATATCGGCCAGGCCAAGGACATCAAGGGCTCGATCGACCAGAACACACAGCTTCAGGTGCAAGCCGGGCTGACGATCAATGAACTGATCGGCGTGATGAATGGTGCCGTGTCGTCTCTCCAGGCCGACAACCAAAGGCGCTTGACCGACATCTCCAACTCCAAGAAGGCCCTCAGCTACAGTGACCAGTAAAATCACCATACCAGCGAAGGTGCTTTTTCCTCTGCTGATCGCGGCTGGCCTCGCCGGCTGCGGTACAGCGGCGAAGGAAAAGACCGCGCCTTGCAAGAGACCTGCACTGACCTCCTACGCGCCGGATCCGCGTCCCGAATGTGGCCCGATGATGAGCATCAACGGCGACGCAGCAGCCGCCTTTGCGGCGATCGACGCAATGATGGCTGAATAGGACGATTGCGACGATGCAGGATTTCCTTGGGGCGCTGCTCGACAGAATTGAAGAGACCGGCGCGAACTTTTCCTCGCGAGCCTACCAGATCGTTGGCGACGAGGTGGTGCCGCTGCTCACCATCATGTTCATTGCATATGTGGCCTATTACGGGCTGCAGCTTTTCATGGGAACCGCCCGCGTCAGCGTCGCCGAGATCATCGGCCGCGTGACCCGTATGCTGATCATCCTGGCGCTGGTCAGGGAGTGGGACTACTTCAATACGCTTTTCTACTCTTGGATGAACGACACGCCGGAAGATGTCGGCCGCGCGATCCTGACCGCCACGGGAACCGGTATCACGGAACCGACGAACGGCCTGTCGATGATCTGGCGAACGGCCAACGAGGCGGCTTCTGCATTCGCTGAGCAGTCCGGTTACTTCTCGGTGCTACCGTCTATGGTCGGGTTTCTGATCATGTTTGCGGTAGCGGTTTTTATTGCCGTGGCGCTGGCGATCCTGCTGCTTGCCAAGGTGATGATGTGGGTCCTGATCGGGACCGCGCCAATATTCATCGGCTGCATGCTGTTCGAGCAGACGAGAGGTTTGGGCGTCGCATGGTTCCAGCAGGTATTGATGTATGCGCTGATTCCGCTGTTCGTTTATGTCGTGGCGGCATTCCTGATCGCAGCTATGGACCCGGAATTGACGAAGGTCAGCAACGCTGCAAACCAAAGACGCCTTCAGCTTAGCGACATTTCCGCCTTCCTGTTGCTCTGCGCCGCCGGCGCGTTTGTCCTCTTCAACATTCAGGTTCTCGCGCAAGGCATTACTGGCGGTGTTGCCGCCGGCGTCGGCAACGTTGCGCGCACTATCGGCCGATATGCCGGCATATCCGCGCCGATATCCGCCCTGTCGGGTGGGCAAAAGCTAGCGGGAGCCGTTGGCAACGCCGGCATGCAGGCAAGGGCGCGAACGCAAGAAGGCATGAAAACCAATATTCGAAACGCCGCTGCTGAGGCGATGCAGAACCGCATCAGCAACAACAGCACGCCTCGCTGAGGCGCGAAAGTAAGGGCTAGGTTTAAGGGCTAGACGAATGGCAGATACGAATGAAGCAGTTCTTCGGACCTATTTTCAGGACGGCGATCGCTGGGAGCAGGAAATCGTAAAGAAGGCCAAGCGATCGCGCGCGCTCGCATGGTTCGTCACGACGATTTTCGGTGCGATAACCTTGCTGTCATTGACGGCGCTAGTGATGCTAGTGCCGCTGAAAAGTTTCGAACCGTACATCGTCGAGGTCGACAAAAACACCGGCTATATGGAGGTCAAGACCGGCCTCACGAAGTCAACAAACCTCACGGATCAACAGGCGGTCACTCAGGCCAACGTCGTACGCTACATTCGTTCGCGTGAAGGCTATGATCCCTTTGCCATTGAGCAGAATTTCGGCATTGCCGCACTGCTCTCGACGGGAGATGCGGCCCGGGAGCTTCAGGAGCTCTATAGCGCGGCAAATCCGAACAACCCGGCCAGGGCCCTGGGAAAGAACAAGAGTGTCACCGTCGATATCAAGTCCGTGACCTTCTCCAATGCGAGCACGGCCTTGGTGCGGTTTTCGACGACCGAGAAATCCGATACCGACTCCATCACCCGGCATTTTATTTCGGTCGTCCGCTACCGCTATACGGACACCCCGGCGACCAATGAATGGCGCTTCGAAAACCCGTTGGGCTTCCAGGTCTATAACTACCGTCGCGATCAAGAGACGGTGACACCCGGAGGCGAAAAATGATCACACGCCTCCTGCTTTCTGCGGCCTTCTCGGCCGCTATGCTGACTCACGTCCACGCGGCGCAGGCACCACGGCCGGGCTCGCTCGATTCGCGTGTCACCAGCGTCGTCTACCAGTCTAACAATGTGGTGAAGGTTTCTGCCACCTACGGCATCTCCACCATGATCATTTTTGATGAGGACGAAAAATTCGAAACGATCTCGCTCGGCGACACCGATAGTTGGCAAGTTGCCCCCTCCGAGAAGGGCAATATCCTGTTCGTCAAGCCGATCGCCAAGAACGTCGCCACCAACATGAACGTCGTGACCAGCAAGAGGATCTATTTCCTCGAGCTCAACGACCATGCGCCGACCGACGGCAAACAGGTCTTCGGCATCCGGTTCGTCTACCCAGAGAAGGACCTGAACGCCTCGCTCCGCAAGGAAGCGGAGTACCGGGCGGCGAACCCGAATATGGCGAATATCGACAAGGCCAACGTCAACATCGACTATTCGTTTTCCGGCGACCCATCGCTGAAGCCGATGGTGATCTTCGACGACGGGAAAAAGACCTTCTTCAAGTTCGGCAGCCGCGTGCCGGCGATTTTTGCCGTGCAGTCGGATTTTTCCGAGACGCTGCGCAATTTCCGCAAGGAGGGCGAATACATCGTCGTCGATGGTGTCGCGACACAATATACGCTCCGCGACGGCAACCAATGGACCTGCATCTTCAACCTTCGCAAGCCTGACTTCGGCGCTCCGGATCCGGACATTCTCGGTCCGGCTCATGACACCAAGGCGACGAAACGTAGGAGGAGCGGCAACTAATGAAGCGCAGCCCCGAACTTGAGGCCATGATGACTGCCGACGAAACGGCGGTCAGCAATCGGAATGCTGGACGAAATCAAACTCTCGGTATGGCCGCCCTTCTCCTGGGTGGCGCTGTGGCCGCCTATTTTGTCCTTGCGACGGCTGGCGAAAAGCCGCGTGATGTCGCCGACAGCGACGAGGAGTTTCAGACGACGACTTTTCGGCCACCGTCCTTTGTCCGCGACGAAGAGAAGCCGGAACCGGAGCCCGAACAAGAAGTCATCAACCTGCCAACGCCTCCTGAGGTGGTAGAGGAAGTCGATACGACCGAGTTCAAGGTTCCAGCGCCGCCAGAGGTCGTCGAACAAACGCCCGAAGCCGCGCCGGTCGAAGAGTTTCCCGAGCGGTATAAATCGGGCCTGATTTCGCTCGACCATAAAGGAAACGGGAGCGGGAACGGCAGCCTGACAGGCGAAGGCGATTCCGGATTGACGGTTGCCGGCGAGGACCGCAACAGCAAGTACCTGGCTGCGGCTGCGGGCCTAGCGGACCGAACCGCCAAGGCCCGGCAGATCGCGCGCATCGACGCGATGATGCCGGAGGGAACCTTGATCCCCGGAATCCTCGAGACGGCCATCAACAGCGATCTGCCCGGCCAGATCCGCGCCATCACCTCCCAGGATGTCTATTCCTTCGACGGCCGGCGTGTTTTGATCCCGACCGGAACGCGCCTCATTGGCGAATATCAGTCGGAGGTGACCCGCGGACAAAAACGCATCTTCGTCATCTGGACCAGGCTTATTCGCGATGACGGCGTTTCCGTGCGCCTCAACTCGATCGGCACGGACAGCCTGGGCCGGTCTGGCTTGACCGGTCATGTCGACAACAAGTTCCGCGAACGGTTTGGGGCGTCGATCATGCTCTCTATCGTCGGCGGCGCTGCCAGCTATCTGACCGGATATGGCAGTCAGGAAGCCTCCAACAACAGCGACGATGCCGCACGGGGCGAAGAGATCGCGCGGGAGACCATCGCGCAGACCTTCAGCGACATGGCGAATACGGTCCTCAGTGAAAACCTCCGTATTCCTCCCACCATCAGCGTCAGCCAAGGCGAGCGAATCTTCGTCTACGTGCGCCAGGACCTCGATTTCAGCGCCATGTACGACGATCCGGTCACCGAAGCGATGAAGGAGATCCGACGTGAACGTCGCGGCAGGTAACACGATCAAACGCGATCCGCACTACTTCCTCAATCGCGCCCTCGAACCGATCAAGCAATTCCTGGATGACCCGAAGGTGGTCGAAATAGCCGTCAATAAGCCAGGCCACGTTTATGTGGAGCGGTTCGGGGCCGATCATATGGAGCACCATTTGATCGAGGCCCTGACGGCCGATGAAATCCAGAATATCGGCGAGCGTGTTGCAGCGGCGACCAACCAGTTTATCAGCCGTTCCAAGCCGATCCTCAGCGCGGCGCTTCCAACCGGCGAACGGATTCAGATCGTCCTGCCGCCGGGGGCGCCCGACGGAGGCTCGATCTCGATCCGCAAGCAGGTGGTGAATAACTTCACGCTCGAGGAGTATCGCGACAACGGCTCGCTCGAAAAAGTATCTGTGGCCGTCGGCGGCCTCAGCGACATCGATCGGGAGCTGATCGGGCACCTGCGCGCGAGCCGGATTTACGATTTCATCCATACCGCCATCACTCGACGGGTCTCTATCCTAATCAGCGGCGGCACGTCATCTGGCAAGACGACCTTCCTCAACGCGTGCCTGAAGAGTGTGGAGCCATATGAGCGGATCATCACGCTCGAGGACACACGCGAGCTCTTCCCGCCTCAGGCAAACACGGTTCACTTAATTGCTTCGAAGGGTGACCAAGGCACCGCAGACGTGACCATTCAAAATCTGCTCGAGTCGTCGTTGCGCATGCGTCCAGATCGTCTGTTCGTCGGCGAAATTCGGGGCGCGGAGGCGTTCTCCTTCCTGCGCGCGATCAACACCGGGCATCCGGGCAGTATGTCCACAGTTCACGCCGATACCCCGATGGGCGCCTATGAACAGCTGGCCATGATGATGCAGCAAGCCGGCATGTCGGCGGGTTTTTCCAAGCAGGATCTCATGTCCTATATCCAGATGGTGATCCCGATCGTCATCCAGCTCCGCCGTGACGGCGGCAAGCGCGGCGTCTCCGAAATCTTCTTTGCCCGGGATGAAGCATGACCAAGGGGCTCCAGGCCTTCTACCTGCTCTTTTGCGTCGGGATAGCATTCGTTGTCTGGATGCTCGGGTACGGCCTGGGTCTTCAGCTCTTCTATAAAGACGGGCGGGTTCTCGAAGAGACGATCACAAGCAACCCCTTTGTTCCCATTCAGCAGTTCTGGATTTATCACACTAGCCCTGCCCTGCAGAAGGTTGCGCTTGGCTCGATGGTGCCGGCGCTGATCGTCGCCGGCCTGGCCACATATATCGGACTGAAACCGACGAGCAGCCCCTTGGGAGATGCGGCGTTTCAGGACATTGCCTCGCTTCGGCGCGGCAAATGGTTCCGTAAACAGGGCCATATCTTCGGACGCATAGGGCGCAGCATTCTCCGCACCAAGGACGATCGGCATCATCTGATCATCGGCCCTACCCGCTCCGGTAAAGGCGCGGGCTATGTCATCCCGAACGCGCTGATGCACGAAGGCTCGATGATCGTCACCGACCTCAAGGGCGAGGTTTTCAAGGCGACCTCGGGCTATCGCCGCCAGAATGGCAGTCAGGTCTTTCTTTTCGCGCCGGGTTCGGAAAAGACCAACCGCTACAATCCGCTCGATTTTGTCCGGCCAGAGCGCGGCAATCGCACCACTGACATCCAAAACATCGCCAGCATCCTGGTGCCCGAAAACACGGCATCGGAAAACTCGGTCTGGCAAGCGACGGCGCAGCAGGTCCTTGCCGGCGTCATCAGCTACATCACCGAAAGCCCCTTCTATAAGGATCGGCGCAACCTCGGCGAGGTCAATTCCTTCTTCAATAGTGGCGTCGATCTGCAGGCGCTGATGAAATACATCAAGGAAAAAGAGCCCTACCTGTCGAAGTTCACCGTCGAGAGCTTCAATTCCTATATCGCTCTATCCGAACGCGCGGCGGCCTCGGCGCTTCTGGATATCCAGAAAGCCATGCGGCCTTTCAAAAATGAGCGGATCGTTGCGGCAACCAATGTCACCGACATGGATTTGCGCGCGATGAAACGCCGGCCGATGTCGATCTACTTGGCGCCGAACATCACCGACATAACCTTACTGCGCCCTCTCCTCACCCTGTTCGTGCAGCAAGTGATGGACATCCTCACGCTCGAGCACGATCCCAGCTCTCTTCCCGTCTATTTCCTCCTCGACGAGTTCCGGCAGTTGAAGCGGATGGACGAAATCATGACAAAGCTGCCCTATGTAGCCGGCTATAACATCAAGCTCGCCTTCATCATCCAAGACCTGAAAAACCTCGACGAGATCTATGGCGAAACCTCCCGGCATTCGCTGCTCGGCAATTGCGGTTATCAACTCGTCCTCGGCGCCAACGACCAGGCCACGGCCGAATATGCGTCGCGGGCGCTCGGAAAGCGCACGATCCGCTATCAGTCGGAGTCGCGCACGATCGAATTGTTGGGCCTGCCGCGCCGCACGAAGGTAGAGCAGATTCGCGAACGTGATCTGATGATGCCGCAGGAGGTCCGGCAAATGCCGGAGAACAAGATGATCCTGCTCGTCGAAGGCCAAAGGCCGATCTTCGGCGAAAAGCTTCGGTTCTTCAAAACGCAGCCTTTCAAGTCGGCGGAAGCATTTTCGCAGGCCAACATCCCGCAGGTGCCGGAGGTTGAATATCTCCCCGCGAAAGCCGTTCCCGCCACGACCTCGGAATATGCCAACGGTGGAGACCCTTCCGTCGAAATACCCTCGCCGGTGCCCATGACAGAAGAGAAGCCGGCCGCGGTCGCGACGATCGAGCCGGTTGCCGCAACGCCGGACGCTGCCGCAGTGGAGATGCCATCCGCCAAGCGAACCGTCAGCAAAAAGGCTCTGCGATCAAAGCCAAAGCCGACGCCTGCGAAGAAGGAAACGGTAGCGTCCGCAAGCCTTGCCGCTATGGAGGCCCGGATAAAGGCGGTTGAGGAGGGCCTGAAACCAACGGCGGCGCAGCTCAAGGCAACGGTCGAAACGAAGGTCGAAAAGCTCGGCGATAAATCACCGACTACGCGCCGCAATTACATGGACATTTTCAACACGACGATTCCTGATCCCGTCGAAGTTGGGGTGGCAGCCGAATAGTGATCAGGGATCTAAAATCGGGAACCAATGGGGGACTGGTGGTGGCGAAATGAATTCTGTATCGCGCTTGCGGGAGAGAGCCGCCACAACGTTGCGTGCCTACCGGCAGGCGGAGGCGCACTTTCATGCGCTTCAGGAACGGAAGGATGCGCTGGATGCCGAAGAGCGGGTCATTCTGCATATATGGGCGGTGAAGCTGTCGAAGTCTTCACTCAGCCCGGAGGATTGCGAAGGTTTCCGAGCCGCATATCGGTCGCTCGGCGAGCGGCGTTTAGAGCTTTTCGAGCCTTGATCCGCTTGCAGCGCACGCTCAAGGGAATGAGCCAGACGACACTGGCCGAAGGGCTCGGCGTCACTTTCCAGCAGGTCCAGAAATACGAGAAGGGCACAAATCGGGTCGGCTCGAGCCGGCTACAAGCCATTGCCAACATTCTCGGCGTCCCGGTTGCCTGGTTCTTCGAGGAGGGGCCTGTGAGCTCTTCGACTTCGCAAGGGCCGGAGGCGGGAGTCGGCAGGGAAATCACGCAGTTCCTGAACTCCGTCGAGGGGCTGTCGCTCAATCGCGCCTTTGTGAAGATTCAGGACGACAAGATCCGACGGAAGGTCGTTGACGTGGTTAAAGCGCTGGCAAGAGAGCCTTCGGAGTAAGACCGGAATCTATCTGTCAGCCGAGGTACCACGACGTCGATCGTCTCGTAGCTTCCGGGCGGTTGCCGCTCGACCGTGGAGAGATATTGGGAGCGGTCAGTGTCGATCACCGGCCGCTGTTCTGAGGTCGGCATGAAGCATGCCGACCTGGACAAGTAAGCCGACCTTAGAACGGCCAGAAGCTTCCCAAGTAGGTCGCTGTCTCGTTTACCCATACCATGGTGTCGCGATACCAGGCGGTAACTGTTTCCAAGGCCATCTGGACGCAGCCGAGAAAAAACACAAAGAGGATAACGACGGCGAAGAACTTACCAAACCCTTCGTCGCCCTTCGGGTCATTGGTCTGGATAACGTATTGCTGCCGGTTATCGTTCAACATATCTCTTAACGGTCCCGATCGTCGCGGTCGCGTTCCCTCTGTTCCATTTGTTCCCGCTCAAGCTCCTCGAGACGAGGAACGTGCTGTTGGGCGGGATCAGTCCGTGTCGTCTCTCCGCTACGCTGTGCGGCTTCCCGATCCCTATTTAACCGATCTTGCAGGCGATTTGTAGCGTCGACGGTGGAAGCCAGGTCGTGAGCTTCCCGCGTGTCGCTATCGACCGGCGTCTGATCCTCTTCTTCGGCACGCAAATCGCGCCGCTGCTCGTCGACAGTCTCCGCAGTCGACGGCGCCTTGTCCTTCGCCTCAGTCGGACGATCGGCATTGTTTTCCACCTGATCGATCGCGCGTTGCAGATCGGGATCCTGCTCGGCTACCTCTCGAAGGTAGCTGTTGCCCTCGATCGCCATTTGCACGGCTCGCTCCACCGCCCGGTCAAGCCCAGCCTGCATTGCCGCCTTGCCGTCGGCCGAAAAATCGCCGGCCTCGATCCGATCAAGCCCCTCGCGGTAGTGGTCGATGTCGATCAAGGCTTCATTGCCGGCCTCGACGACAGCCTCGCTGTGTTTGGCGACCGCGGCATCCCATGCCTCGTTGACCGGATCGCGGGGCTCATTGCGCGCCTCTTCGCCGCCCCGCTCCGCCAACGCATCCTTGCGTTGTTCGTAGAGTTCGACCAGCTCCCGCTTCTGGTTGACAAAATCTCGCGCCAGGCCCGCGACCTCATCAAAGTCGGCCCGGTCATCCGGAGCCACGGTGCGCTCCAGTTTGAACAACGCCGTTTCGACTTTCTTCTCATAAGCTTCAAACTCTGCTCGTGACGTTTCGCGCAATTCTTGACCCTCCAAAACCATTTCCTGCAATGTAACCAAATTGGCGCGGAAATTCGATCCGAAATCTGCATGAATGACGCTGGCACTTGCCTCCGTCGTTGCCGCTGAAAGCCGGGTTTCTAAGTATTCTCTGTGCTGTGTGGCATAGGCAACGGCGTGACGATCTCCACTCGCTAGGGCGACCTTCTGCCACGATTCCTGCGCCATTTTGATGTACTGCCGGCTCCTGTCGCTCTTCGCAATCGTACGCCGGCCGCTGCGTTTGGCGTCGTACCGAGCCTGCGCCGGCTCGCTGGTGCCAACATGCTCCGTGCGGCCGTCGCGGCTCACCGGCCTAACCTGCGTGCGCGTGAAAGCCGGCGGACTGGCAAACTCGCGCCGATCAGTCATTTCCATCTCAATGCCGTGTTCCCGCGCCTTCTCGGCCATCACCGATCGCCATTCACGAAACACGGCCGGCGTGGTCTCGATGCGATCGCCGGCGTCCGATCGCATGGCGACGATCGCATGCGCATGAACGTGCGGTCGCTTACCCCCCTCTCCAGCTTCTTTCGGGTCGCTGGCAGGATCGTGCATGGCGAAGACGTAGCGATGGCCCGCAAACTGGTGCGCCAGGAAGTCGCGTACTGCCCGCTCGAACGACGCCACGTCCGTTCCGGCCCGCGCCGACATGATGACATGCATCACGTCGCGGCTCTTTCGGCTGTGCAGCTCGCCGCGCCATTCCTTCTGCACCAGATCGCCAGCCGCCTTTTCGTCCGATACTGGCCGGCCGCGGTCATCGCGAACGTCCTGATGCTGCTCGAGCAGGCCGCGCAAACGGCTGGCGCCGAACTCGACGCCGTTCCCGTACCCATGAAACGAGAACGTCGCGCCGGCCTCGCTGGCGGCCGCACTGGCGTCATACCGGCCCTGGATGATGCCGGCCGCTTTCGCGTCTCCTGTCAGCCGCTCCCCCTGCCCGCTTCTGAGGACCACGAGCCCTGTAACCGATATTGAGCCGTCTGCTATCTTCTCGACGCCATAGGCATAGCGCCGATCGCCAAAGCCGCTCGATAACGTGCTGCGCACGAACTCATGCAAGGTGTCGTCGGACGCAAGGCCAGAAACCGCTATCTCGACGCTGAAGCTCCCCATGTCGCGGCTTTCGGCGCGGTTTTGGAAAAGATGATCCCAATCACCGCGCACCCGGGCCAATTCCTCACGGCCCTCAAGGATTCTGCCGTTTTCGTCCTCAGCCTTCAGCTCCCCGGATCGGGACACGTAGTTCAGCATCGCCCCGACGCGCGCTCCGCCCCCGTACGATGCCATTTTGACGACGGCCGGCTGGCTTCCCTTGGCGACGGCGGCAAGCCTCGCCTCCATCGGCCGGCTTGCCGCCGTCGCCGGCATGGTCTGCGTTCCAGGAGCCCTCCAGCTTTTCGATCCAGCGCCCCCTGCCCCACCAGAACCTCCGCCACCACCAGCGCCGAGCTGCGCCAATTGTCTGAGGCGCTTGCGCATCTCTTCCTCGGCCGCAGCACCCCGGCCACCCGACGCCATCTCATGTAACAGCGCTGCGCGTCGCTGCTCCCATTCGCTGGTGAATGCGCCGAAGAAGATTTCCAAGGCCTATTTCTCCCCCCGGCGCTGATATCCGGCCCGTCGCGACAAAGAGCGAAGCTCGCTCATCACCGCCGCCTGAATGCGTTGCACGTTCTCAAGGTTGATGTTCAGCTCGCTTGGATGGACGCCCCGGTCACTGTTGAGCGCCCTTGCGACCTGGTTGAGGTTGATTCCGATCATCCGCATGTCTTCGAGCAGCGCCGCCATCACCAGGCGGTCATCCCCCGTCAAGATCGGCCGAACACCTGCGCCCTCCAAGAGCAAAGACCGGAAAAAGCTGGATACGGTCATCCTCGCTTCCTCGGCCGCCTTCTCAATCGCCGCGTGTTCGTCGCCCGTCACGCGAACATGCACAGTTCGATCTTTCTTCACTGGCTCCAAGGGAGCGTTGAATTTCCCGTCATCCATATGGCCGTTGGCCCCCTACTGGCGCTTGCGACAGTCGATCGAGGGCACGTCCCTCGATTGTGGAAAAAGGGCGTAGCACATTTTTCCGTATCCTGCCACCAACAGTATGAAAACATTCAACCCAACAACGCCGAGCCGCACTCGCTTCGCTCGTCCATTTGAATTCTCTGGGCCGGGACTTCGCCCGGCCCTCTAATCGTGGCAACGCTCACCAGGGTTCACCTCCAAATCCGCTTCTGAAGGCCCTTGTCTGCCCCCCGTACTCAGCCGCAAGGGACGCTCCGCTCTTCGCCCTTGCCGCTTGCGTGCGAGCGTCAGTATCGGCCCTTACGCGGCTCCGGGGTTCACTTATCCGACAGCGCTTTCAGGCGGCATCGCCGGGGCGACCGCATTGAGCATGTGAACATTCCACACGAGTTAGGCACACGATGTTTTCACACGAACATACCGAGACAGCATGGGGATAATTATTCACAAGATGTGTACTTGGTTTAATGGAAGAGATCGTCTACACCATATGGTAGCAGCATGACACATTATCGTGTGAGCAATTACTCACACCATGTGTACGTGCGGTTTGAAATTGCCGCGCGGACACCCAACCGCCGAGATACAGATCGGTCTGGCAAAAGGAGTTGTCACATATGTCACTATGCATCTCCGCCGTGAGCGGCAAAGGTGGAGCCGGAAAGACGACAGCGGCAATTCTAATCGCCGGGGAATATGCCCTTCAGGGAAAGCGCGTCCTTCTCATCGATGCCGACGGCCGCCAAAATCTGCAGGAATGGTGGAAGCGCAGCGAGGCGAAGGACAACGTACCCGAAAACATCGAGCTGGTCACGGCAGCACGCCAGACCGCCGTCCAACAACTCCTGGAGAACGACGCGAACAGGTTCGATGTCGTTTTGATGGATACACCCGGGCAGGACACGGTTCTAAGAGATACCATCATCGCCGCATCACACATCGTCCTGACGCCAATCCAACCTAACCAGGACGAGATCAAGGCGGCAGGACAGGCCGCGGCTGACACAGCCGATATCTCCGACAAAGTAGGACGACTGATCCCCCACGCCAATTTCGTCACGCGGATTACTTTGCCAGCCAGAGCGCTGGAAGCGTATCGGCTCATAAGACCGTTCGTCGAGAATCTCCGCCAAGGCGGCTACGACTCCCATCTGCTCGACACCGAACTTATGGAGCGCAATTGCTATCGTGAGATCCGCAATGGTTACGGCACTCTGCAGATGTTGGAACTCACCGATCCGGTGCGAAAAGCGAGAGCGGAAGTGATGAGCCTGGTTCAGAACATCGAAAGGCTTCTGTCAGGACAGAAAGAGGTAGCGGTCAATGGCTAAGGGTCTAACGACGGTTTCAGATTTTGCAGTCGCACCACGTCGCAGTCGTCCAGTGGACCCGGCTGCGAAACAGGACGACCCGTCCGCGGAGGGGCCGGCAGAGCAAGCAGCTGCACCTCTAAACGCAGAGGCGGATCAACCGTCGAACCGTTTGCTTGCGCCGACGGAAGAAGCCCGACGCGAGCGGTCAGTGAGCAAAGCCCTGCAGCGAGAAGATTCGAGAGTACGCTTGCGCGACCTGAAGAGGGCACGCGGTCGCGAATCCAAGCACTACGTCAACTGCCCGTTGGACTACGAAACGAAGAAACGGCTGGAGAAAGCCTCTTTCGAGAACGACGTGAAGATGACAGTTATCATGAAGGCGGCAATCGATCAGTACCTCAAAGATAACGGCTATTGATCAATGGCAGGCCGCGGCTTCCTGCTCGGCGTAGCTTTCGGCTGCGTCCTCGGCGTATACATCGCGCCTCATCTCGGCCACCCGCCGGCCGGGAGGGGAGACATTTCAGGAACCATTTTGCCTCAAGTGAATATTGCGCAGGCGGTACCCGAAAAGGGTATGTGGCCGACTAACGATCAAGCAAAGGCCCAGCTATTCGACTTATCCAAATGGGACCTTAAAAAGCATGGTATTGGTTCAAAGGTGAGCGTTAACCGCTGTATCCGGATTTCCCAGGGCGAGATGTCCTGCGAGCTGATGGCGCGGCTCACCTGGATCGAAGGTGAAACGCAAATTGAAGCGTTTTTTCAAGCGAAACCGGACGGTTGGAAGATGGTGGCTGCGAAGAATCGCTAATTGCTTTATTTCGATTTACGGACAATGTTAGTGGTCCGCATCGTGGGCATGACTTGAAGCATTTCGGTTCACTGCCTCTGGGAAAATCGTCGTTTAAAAATCCCCCAAAATAGGTAGGAAAAACCGCCGCGATTCAGAGGAGGGGGATGTGCCAAATTGCTGCAATTTGGTGCATAGTGGCCGCCGAGGGCGGCTTTCATAATAAAGGTAAGGATCGTGATTGATCTAAGCAGCTACAAAAGTGCACGGGGTTTAATTGAAACAAACGATCCGGAGCTGGAGAGGCCGGTCTACCGGAAGCCCGGCTTCGAAGGCATCCAAACAGCAAGAGAAATGGATGAACGGATCTCGAATTTTCTGAAGGACATTCGTGAAACCAAAAATCTCTCACGCGCGGAATTGGCTCATTTGCTCGGGCTTTCTGTGTCCGTTTATGGGCGGTACGAGCGCGCGGAGTCGCGCATGACCGTTCCTCGCCTGATTCATCTCTGCGAGCTGATGGGCTTCATGCCCATAGACATGATCTTTGAAGCTGCTCCGCACCTGTGGGGCAAAACGCCGGAAGAAGCCGAAGAACGTCGAACGCTAACGAGGCTGATTGAACAGCTGCCACCAGACACCACGCGTGATTTGATCCGGCTCCTGAAACGCATGACGCCCGGGGAACAAGCAACCGATGCTATTTCCGCCAGCAGGAGCGAAGGCAGCTAAAACACGTATCTGAATCGCAGAAAATGGCGCGATCGTTCGCGTCTCCGGGAATTCAGGTGTTCGTTGGTCTCCGCTGAAGGCGACGGCCGATTCGGAGCATACGAAGGACGACATTGCCGCCGCTAAACGGCCTCGCCCCTACCCTATCGATCTCTCTGAAGTAGCACACCAGGGCGGCTATCGCTCAATCAGGCGCTCGTTTCTAAGGGCTGATTGTTGTCCAATTCTGACTAAAGTTCAGTTGGGACAGCCACGCCCTCGGCCGGAATGTGCCAATTGCGGTCACTAGCTCGGCTCGAGTGAGTGACCGATTCGGGTCCGAATGCGGACTGGCTGCTTCTGGCGTGAGTCATCACGGCAAGTGGTCGCAATCACTTGGCTGAGAGATCGAGAGCGGCCGTTACAATGTCGATCCGGCGCGACGCTCGGGTCAAAGCGACATAAATATCTTCCTTCGTGGCGGGCTCCGTCAGGAAAACCACCGAATTTTCATACTCCAAGCCCTTCGCGAGGAGGGTGCTGGTGACGATCTTATAGCCATGGCGTCGGCCGGCATGGCGCCGGCGTTCCTGCACATGCCAGGCGCATTCCAGCAGCGACGGGCTTCCGGGCAGGCAGCGCAGCTGAAGGCTTTCACGGAGCGCAAAGATGAGTTCACCGCGGAACGTACGCCTCCCCTTCCGGAATTCGTCGAGCATCGCGATGACCGGCTCCAACTTGTCACTCGTCACGATCGCCAGGGCTGCGGCTTCGGCCGCCGTGAGGGGCTTGCGGATCTGCTTGCCGCCATGGATTTCACTTATCCGGCGTAGGAAAGGCGTCTGGTTCACCCCGACAATCGACCGTTGGAGCAGTCCCATCACGAACGTTAAGCGATCCATGCCGGCCGTTGCCTCAATCGTTGAGCAGGCTGTCTGCAAATCCTTGCATTCGATCGTCTCGACGTTTTGAGCATGGACCCGCTTCGCCAATGCCGCACGCACCCGTTCGCTGCTTTTCGAGCCGATAATGGCGAGCCGGTTGGCGTCTGACAGGCTACCGTGGCCACAGGCCTTTTTCTCCAAGGCCCGTAACCGCCCGGGTTCGTCCAGGTGGTGAACCTGGACACAGGCCGGCGCCTTGCGCAAGTCGATCGCCTTGCCTGCGAGCAGGTCGGCCCGCACGATGCGAAGCCATTCGGCAAGAGGATCATTCTTTTTGTTTTTCCAGCGCCAAGGCGTGCCCAGCTCGTCGAGTTCAGGAAAGGCCGGCAGTACGTCCTCCTGCCAGCGCACGGTTGCTTCGCCACCAAAATCGAAGATGCTCTGCAGCGGATCTCCGAAAATGAGGGTCGGGACAAGTCTGGATAACAGCACCACGACCGCGTGCTGGTCAGCGCTACAGTCCTGGTATTCATCCACGAGAACGAGGCCGTAAGATGCCTGGATCACCCGGTCGATCGAGCGCCCGTCGAGCAGCTTCCGCGTGGACGCGTAGACCGTCGACCACTGATGCCCCCGCGGCGTTACCAGTCGTGGGAAACCCGACGTGACCGGATAGGCGGCCGCGTATCTCAAGGACCAGGCGGCAATTGTTTCGAGCTGGTAGCGATCGGACCTCACGCCCTTTTCCCGGAGGCGCTTTCGGAGCGCGTCGACGCCGGCGAGGGTATGGGTGAGCAGCAGACAGCGGCACGATGTTTCCGCCACGATGTCGGCGATGGTTTCCGTCTTGCCGTAGCCAGCCGGTGCCACCACCGAGCCGTTGGCTTTCTCCTGCAGGGCCGTCCGGATCCGGTCAGGAATGGCCATCGATCCAGCCCCGAAGAGCGCTCACCATTTCCTGCAGTCCCTTGTGCGCGTCCTTAAGATGCGGGCCGAGGATCTTTTGCGCTATATGCTCCGCCTTCGCGATGTCCTTATACCAAGCTCCATGCAGGTCCTCGCTGTCCTTTTTCTTCTTCCCCTTTGCCCTAGCTGCCAAGGCGTCGAGAACGGTCGCGTCGCTCAGGCGGGCTCTGACCTGATCGATGGAAGTGAAGCGATCATCCGCTTGCCGGGGCTTGTTGGCCGCGTCGAGAATAGCTGTCGGTTCGAGGAAGGTGAGGGTGTAATCGAAGAGCATCTCGACGGCTGCCAGGGGCAGCTGGTGAAACAGGACATCTTCCGTTGAGCAACCCTTATCCCAACGAAACACGGTGACACCGGCCTTTTCCAACTTGCCAAGAATCTCGGTGTCCGCAGGATCCTGATCGGAATCCAACAGCAAGCCCACCTGGTAGCCCAGGCCGCAGAACTGTCCCGCCAGCGCCGGGGCATTGTCGACCCCGCCCCCGTCAGCCAGCGCGATGCCCTTGAGAGCCAGGTTGTCGAGATGCTGGGCGACCCAATAATCATCCAGTCCCTTCAAGAGGCCGACTTCGGTCTTTCCCTCACATATCAGCACTGTGGGAGCCAGATATGCTTCAGGCATCGAACGAGGGGGCGCCTGGGGATCCCGCTTGCTATATTTCTTGTCGGCAGGCCGAACCGTCACCTTACCGTCCTCGGCGCGGCGGACGACATGCAGATCGTGAACACTCAGCTCGCGGATAACAATGGGCGAATGCGAAGTGATGAACACCTGAGGACTTACGCGGTCCTTCGACTTCAGGTGCTTGAGCAGGCGAACGATCCGGTGAGGCTCGAGCCCGTGCTCGACTTCGTCGATGATAGTCAGGCATAAGGACGCCTTGGAGTAATCCTGCAGGGCCGCGACGAGTAGCCTTGACGACCCCATGCCCAACGCACGAAGGGGAACTTCCCCATCGTGAATGGCGACGCTTCCGTTTGTGATAGCGAGGTTTTGGACGTCCAGACCGGCAGCGATCGTACCCGGCAGTGCGAGGCCCACCTTCTTGGCAGCCAGCTTGACGCTCTCGAGGCTGCTTTTGAAGAGCGCCGCCGCCTCGGTCTTGAAATGATTGCGGGCAAGTCGGCCGGCACGGGCGAGAATGTCCTGGGTGGCCGCGGCTCCTTCGCTCATGCGGGCAAGTGTGGAATTCCGCCCCCAGCTCAGATGCCGGTCCGCATAGACACCCAAGCGAGCCGGGGCAACGCTTGCTCTGTGCGCATAAGTCAGCGAGCGCTCCTTCATGTCGCCCGCAGCAACACGCTCATTCCAAAGCGTCCACGTTCCCTCGAGGCCCTCATCAATGCTGAGCATGATTGATAAGGCATGTTGGCCCTTCTCGGGTAAAGGGGGTTCGTCGATGACCTTTCCATCGTCAGAGATGCCCCTCAGATACGGAGCATACATCGCATCCGAAATGAATTCGTCCGGCAGGTCAGTTAAAGTCACAATGATTTTGGTGGCTTTATTGAACTCGCCTCCAAAGAAATCAAGATCGTCGAAGCTCAAGGTGTGGCGCGGTGAAAGCGCCAGTTCGACGGCATCCAAAATGGTAGTCTTACAGGAATCTCCCGGACCGATCAGACAATTTACCCCGGCTGCAGGTGCCCACCATAGTTGCTTTATCCCTCGGAAATTCTCAATTTCTACGTAGCCGACGCGCATATATTTTGCCCCCTCTTCTAGGTTAAGTTGAGGCTATAGCGACGTCAAACCGAAATGCCGCAAGAGTTTAGATGCTCCTCCTCTGTCCAGCTGGCTATTCCCGATGGCAGTGCTGGGGATGATCTAAGGATAGATCGGGAACTCGCCATTTCCGACCCAAAGTCCGAACGTTAATCGTGGTCGAGCTTGGATCCGCTGTCTCGTGCACAGATGCCGTCACGCCGTAACCAGTACGATATCCGCTCTTGGGGGGGGGCCGGGACGACCGCTATGACCGACAGGGGGGCCGAATGCTGCCTCCCACCGTCATTTCGCCCTCTACCGGAACCGACCCCAAATAGCCCTCTCGCCACTCATGAGGCCCTTCGCGCCTGATTAGAGCATGTGCGCATTAACGCCATCAACATCGGCCCGAGCGAAAACTCGCCGCGCTCCGCCTTTCGCGTCAGATCACGCAGGTACCCGCCGGCCGAGTTGATATGCCCTGCCCTCTCCAGAATGCACGCCATCACGGCCGCGGCGTTCTCCGCTCCCAGGGCTTCGCAAGCTTCCTGATAGGCGCTGGGACTGACGCCGAGCATTGACCGCACGACGATAGCCGCCGACATCAGATCACGCCAGCTTTCGATCGTACCGTTCGGCCCGTAGTCGCGGATCTCCGGGCAAGCCTGCAGCACCATACCCAAAGGAAACGCCTTTATCGGCTCCCGCATCGGCCGGATGTCAGGGCTCTGCTTCGCCCCCTGCTCTTTTCGAGAGCAAGGTTCAAGTTCATGGATGGATTCGGTATTTGAATTCTGTATGTGGCGTTCGTTTTGGACAGCATTGCTGTCCGTATTTTCGGAATTTTCCTGAATTTCCAGTCGATTGATGATCTCGTCCCGCAGCATTTGCATTTCGTCGAGGATTGGCTCTATATCCGCGACCGTCGGCGTGCGCGGGATGCGGCCGGTCAGCTCGAGGAACATAGCCTCGATGCGTCCCCAATCGCCGGCGGCCCCCTCCTCGATCGCAGCGGTAAGCAGTTTGCGAACATCGCGCCGGCAGATCGATAAGGCCTCTTTCGCTGCGCGAAAACGCCTACGCTCGGCGGCGAGCTTTTGGGCAGCATGCGCAAGCTCCTCGGCGCGAGCAAGCAACGGCGCCAGGCTGAAGCCAAAAGCCTCCTCGATCGCACCTGAGTTATCCTTTCGCGCGTAGCGCTTGCCATTAGCGCTGTCTTTCCGCTGGATCAGGCCTGCCTCGACGAGCGCCACGAGATGTCGCCGCAACGTCGTGCCCGCAATACCGTGGGCGCGAACCGACAACTGTTCGTTTGATGGAAACACGACAAGGCCGCGTTCTTCGGAAAGCTCACTCTCCGGATAGAACGTCAGCAACGCGTCCAAAACGGCAAGCGCTCGGTCCTGAATCCCCAGAACCGCCCTCGCCTCACAGGCGTCACGGAACACTTTCCATTTGTCGACGGTCTTGCCGGGTTTGATCTCGGCCGTCCGCATCTGCCCTCTGACATGGGCGAGCGAAATCGACCGCCGCCCAAAGGGCGTCGTCACATTTCCAACCTGCATTTCCTTCACCTTTCAGAAGGCAAAAGAAATCCGCTCACCAAAACGGCGCCTAAGACTCTTGACGGGGATTCGAGGAAATGCGATTCTCAGATTGCTTAGATATGAGAGAGGCTTCCACGACGGCAACGTTTGGGGGCCTTTTTCTTTTGCGGTTCTACGTCTCCTATTAGCTCCGATTGTCAGCTGACAATTCTATTAATCGGCTGATTTTCCGTCCTTTTCCTGCTCAAACATCGCAACGAACTCATGCATGTGCGAGGATAGGAATTCTGCGAATTCTGCCGATGTAACAGTGATCTTTGAACCGCGGGCGCTGTGTTCGATTGATGCGAGCGGTAAGCCTTTTTTGGTTCGCACCGCTTCAATGTCCTTTGATTTTTTCTCGGCTACCGTCATCGCCTTCCATAGACGATCAAACCGCTTGTTGGTCTCGGTCGCCAGAAAATCGGCTGCCTGCAGTTCCTTCTCGACCCTTTTGGCGGCTGCGCTGCTGTCCTTCAGCCTTTCCGCGAACGCCAGCCAGCGCGGCCGCCCGACCTTCGGGGCTGGGCCTATCGCCAGGATGATTTCGGATGGGACGTTTTCGGCGACTTGCAACAACCGGGAGATCTCCGGCTTGTCTACGGACAATGCCCTGGCAATCGTATCGCGATCGAACCCATGTTCTTCCAAACGTCGGGCAAAGAGCGCCCGCTCAATGAAACTGAGGTCGATACGGGGGCCGTTCTCCTGGCCCTGTGCGAGGATGACCTGCTCATCAGTCAAATTCCGAACAACTGCCTTGACGGACCGGCCGAGGTCGTTTGCTGCACGCAAACGCCTGTGACCGTAAGCCGCCTGATAGTGGCTCGGCTTGGACGGGTGAGGCCTCACAAGGATAGGCACCTGTTGACCGCTGTCTGCGATCGATGTCTTCAAGTCGTCGAACTGCGGATCGGCTTCGAGCGGTATGCGATCCCGAATGAATGAGACCTCTATGAGAGCGGGATCAAGTTCAATGACCTTGTCGCCGGCGGCAATTGCTTCCCGCAAATCCTTGGCCGCCGCCGCCTCCTCATTCAGCCGGCCCAGCGACAGATTCATAGCGCGGACAGCGCCGGCTGGCTTATGTGCCACCGGCGCTTGCGGAGTTTCCGCCTTTGTGTGCTCGGCCGAGCTCACCATGCTCTTGAGGATGTCTCTGCCTTTCATGCCCTACCCCATGAAGCTCGAATAAGGGCCTCCACTTCGGAGTTCACGCTGTCCATCGCTTCAACAGCCCTGTCGTAGGTCTGTCGATGCATCGTTTCCCGGCCCGCCTCGTAAATCGTCTGCTTGGAAAGGCCAGCGTCGGAGACCGCGGTCGACTTGACCATCATCGAAGTCAGAACGCGTTCGCCGAAAAGGCTTCTGAGGAACGCAACGATTTGGGCCTGAGGCCCATCATTGGGTTCGTACCTGGTCACCAAGTATCGCATCCAATCGTAGTCGAGATCGCCTCCAGCCTCTTTGACTACGCCGAGCAGATCGGAGGTCATAGACAGGAACTGGTTCATCGATGCGACATCGAGCATTTGCGGATGAACGGTGATCAGCACCGAAGTAGCCGCGCAAAGGGCCGATAGCGTCAAGAAGCCGAGAGTAGGCGGACAGTCGATAACTACGACATCATACCGATCCTGCAGGTCCATGAGCGCGTTGCCGACACGCATGAAGAACATGTCCGTATCAGCAGAGTCTCGCGATGCGAGTGCTCGCGGCGTGTCGTGCTCAAATTCGTGAAGTTCCAGGTTTCCCGGAATGAGATCCAACCCGGCGAAATAGGTTTGCCGGACCACCTCTCCTACCGGACGCCGTTCGGTGTCATATCGGATGGCGCCATAGAGCGTCTCGTTATCGTGCACATCGAACTCAGGCTGAAAGCCGAGCATGGCTGACATGGAGGCTTGGGGGTCGAGATCGACCGCCAAGACACGATAACCACGCAAGGCGAGGTATTGAGCTAGATGGGTGGCTGTCGTTGTTTTGCCCGAACCACCCTTGAAGTTTGTCACCGCGACCACCTGAACGTGGTCACCTTCGCGGCGGCCGGGCAAATACGACGGTTTCGTTCGTCCGAGGAACTGCCGGATTGTGTTCACTTCCTCCAGGGAGAATGTCCTTCGGCCTGCCGCAGTCTTTTCGGATGTTACGGCCTCTTCTTGCGAGGCGATGTGACGGACGTAACTGTCAGTGACACCGAGGAGCTTTGCAGTCTCCGTACTGCTGAAACGCCGCAATGTTTTCTTCGCGTTTGGCGAAAAGAGCTTCTCGAATAAAATCTGCAACTGGCCACTTAGGGAGGCCGAGTCGTGCGCTATGGTTTCGTCGATTGAAGCACGGGAGCGCTTCTGTCGGTTTTCAACAATCGCAGCTTTTGTCGCCATTCACGCAATTTCCGGTAATTCATTGAAATTCCCGCAAATGATCTTGAAACGCGCGTTCGCGTCAAGGAGTTTTTGGTTAACTGAAATTAACGGTTGTGGCAAATCCGAATAAGTTAGTGATCTCCGCTACTTAGAAAAATTGTCAGCTGACAATTGGGGGTAAGTTGTTCGGCATCCCCACTACTCGAAATTCGATTCTTCGAGAGAATCGGTTGTAACTGCTCCGACTCACTAACATGAGCAAGGCCGCTAAGCGGCCCCGCTCTGCTCCGGAGATTGGAGGCCGTGCAGATAGTCGGCTGCCGTCTGAGCCTTGGCAGCCGCCGTGATAATCGCCCGCTTGTCTGACTTCAACGCCTTGAGCCAACTTTCAAGGTACGTTGCGGTATTGCCGCGGGGATCGTGCGCGACACCGAGATCAGCGCAAAGGAAGCTGCTCGAGAGCTCTGAGACCAATTCGTCCATGGCGTAGCTTGCGCTGCCGAAGCGGCCACTCAGATCACGATTGAGACGATGTTTTGCCCCGACCCAATGGGACATTTCGTGCAGTAGAGTGGAGTACAGATGAACTTCGTCTACAAACCGAACCCTATCGGGCATGAGGATGTCGTCAGGACCAGGACGATAGCAAGCTGTCGTTCCGCCGTAGGTGACAACCGCTCCAGTGTTGCGCACGAAGGTCTCGACGGTTTCCAGATGCGGAATTGACGTGGTCGGCAGCTCCTCGGGCGGGCGATAGAACTGCGGCGGAAGGTTCTCGATCTGCTCGACGTTGAAGACCGTGTAGCCCTTGAGATATGGGATGGCGCGATCGTCATCGTCTTCGCGCTCCTTAGGGGTGAAGGTGCCGTATTTGACGACAAGGGCACCTTTTTCGCCCTTTCGGACCTGGCCGCCGAGATCCTGACTTTGGCGATAGGTCATCCAGGTGTTCTCCTCGTAGCCGGCGAGCTCGCTTGCAAGCCACAGCATCAGGACATTGATCCCGCGATAGGCTTCGCCGGTGGCGCGGCGGGGAACGAGGGAGCCGCGGCTGTTTCCGCGCCAGGGCCGGATCCACGGCTTGGTACCGGCTTCAAGCTGCTCGATGATGGCGTCCGTGATGCGCTGGTAGGTGTCCTTGATGTTCTGCATTGCCGTCTCCTTTCGTTGGTTGACGGCAAAAAATCCAAGATAGCCGAAACGAGCCCATGCACCCGTAGGGCCGCAACGGAGTGGAGGACCGCGCCAAGCGGTTGCATGGGGGAGGGGCTATCGTAGCTTGTCCGTCAATCATCCGACGGAAGGAGAGGGCGCTGAACATTGACGCCTGCTCATCATGGCCGGCGTGGTGCAGCTTTAATGGCGGGTGGGTTCCTTACCGCCCATGATCGTTGTCATCGCGCTCACGGCTTCGCTGTGCCGCCATTTGCGCCTCGATCGACTTCAGCTCCGGGTTTTGGTCCTGCTGTGGCTGCCCGGCCGGCGTTGGTTGCGATTGCGGCTCCCGGGCCGGCTGCTCTCGTCCCAGGCGGGAAAAGTCCGATCGGGCGGTAAAGGTGATTTCCTCGTCCGCCGGCAATCTCTCCGGCAAGTCGGCGCGATCGGCGACGGCAATTCCCTGATCGGTCACGAGGCTGGTAAGGCGGTCGTCGACTCCGAGAACCGTGCCAGTGATTTCCTCGCCGGCCCGGGCGGTGCGAACGTTGTGCTGTAAGGGCTCCTCGCCGCAGTCTTTCAAATCCGCGAATGCCGCTCGGATCGCCTCACGGCGGTTAGGATCCATAGCGTCCTGCACCACGTGCTTCATGGCATGGCTCGAAGGGTCGTTCGTAGTCTCGATAGACGCCTCGATCATGCGCGGCTTGCTGATCACGGAAAAGTCGATCTCGTGTCCGTAGCGACGACCTAGTTCGGAAATGAAAGCCTCTTGGGCGCGGCCGTTGCCCTCACGAAACGGATGCACATAATTCAGTTCGGCAAGAACCTGGCCGGCACGTTCGGCAAATTGCTCTGGCGTGGCATTGCGAAGGGCCTGCGGATCTCGGATCGGCTTGAGCGCCTCGTCCAAGCCCATTTCTATCCGCGACCCGGGCAGGAAGGGCGAGCCGCCCTTAGAGAGGCCGCCGATCGGCTCCACCCGCTGGCCGTCGACAATCGGACTTTCGTTGCGCGTATGACCGGCCCACTCATAGACGTCCTGAAAAATGTACCCGTGAATCGCCTTCAAATGTGCCCTGTCGAAATTACCGCTCGGTCCACGCCCCTCGGCTATCTCGATCTGTCGGATGTGGGTCAGCGCGTATTCGGCCGGTCGAAGTTCGGAGTGTGTCGTCAGGCTCAGTTTGTTGCGCAAGACGCCCGTGCGATCTGGATCGTCGGGAACGTCGGGGTAGGTGTAAGCGCCCTTTGGCTGCTCGTTTGGCATCGATTCCTCATGAAAAAAGCCGCCCGGGAATACAGGCGGCTTGTTCAAATCACTGATCGAAGATCAGGCGCGCTTAAGGCGCGCCAGCATCTCTTCGCGAAACTCTTCCGTGGTGATGTCGCCGGCGACATAGCGGGCGTTTGCCGCCTCGAGCACCGGATCGTGAACATAGCCCTGCCGGATGTTCGCAGCGCGAGCCTGCTCGGCGGCCTTACGCCGCTTCTCGACAGCTTCCGGCGATCGGTCCGGTCGGCGGGAATGAACGTTCATTGGCAAATCTCCAGTTACCGGGCAACCTAGCAGGAAAAATGCTGGAAATCCAGCATTTTGCCGGGTTTTCCGGCCTTTTCGGGGATGCGCCCGACTGGTTGCCGGGCGCTGTGGGCCGATCAATCGCGGGGTTCCCACTCGATGATCGCCTGCAGAGAAGCGTCGTCCTGGCCGGGGAACCGGCCGAGATTGGCGTTGTAGCGGAGCTTGCGGATCGAAAGAGTGTAGTAGGGCTTGCCCTCCTGGTTATCTTTCTTCCAGATGCCGCCGACCTCGATGTCATGGCCGCGCGGAGATTTGGCGTAAACGCGGTGCGTCGGGGCCTTATCGTTGTCCGAGTCAAACGGCACAACCTTGATGTCCATGTCCCGGTCGATGGTGGAGATGAGGCCGGTGCCCTTTGCGGTGTCGAGGTTGTCGCGGTCGAACTGGATGTAGTTGGTGATGTTGTTCATGTCTTTCACTCCTCTTTGGTGGTTGCGATGATCGTTCAAACGGCACGGCGGTGAGCGATGGGCACCGTAGGCCGGAGCGGGAGCGGAGGAAGCTGGAGGACGCGAAAATTTGGCTCTCGCGAGGAAGCCGAAGGCGGGGAAATTTTTGTGACATCCGGCTTTGCGCAAATTCGCGACGACGTGCGAACGAGCGTTACAAGCAACCGCCTTAGAGGGGTGTGGCTTGAACCTTTTTGGCAACGTTTCCCGGTTCCTCCAACGACATACAACCGCAAATCCTGCATCAATATTATTCAACAATCCGGCATGAGCAACAGGTATTGCGGCGCTTTTGACGGACAGTATGAGGCAATAAGGTGCACAATGCCATATATGCCATTGCACCACATTGGCTATCACATGATCACGGCATCGCGGATGATTTGGAACGGCGGTAGACGTGTGGGCTTTCAATTTCAGCCGCCCACATACCGAAACCGTTATCGCGGGCTCTGTTCTCGGCTTGGCCGTACTCGACCTCGCTGATTGAGTGGGTCGCCGGCAAATACCGCAACATTGCCTCTGCCAGTCCAGCCTTCACCATCGCAAGTCCGATATCGACATCTCCGATGAAGCACTGGCCAACCAAGCGGCGATACTGGTCCTGGTCGATGATGTCGCAGCGGACATGCTGCCCGTCGATCATTTTGCCGAGGTAGCTCCGAGCTGCGACGCCACAGCGCCACACCTTTCCGTCTTTCAATCCGGTCTGATCGCGCTCGCAGGCATCGATGGCCGCGATCCTGATGCGCTGGTTTCGGATACTGATGGTGTCACCATCGATCACGCGGGCGCGGCCCGAAAGGTCGGCGGCTTCTGCCGAACCACAAATGACGATGAGGGTGGCGAAGAACGCCGGCAAGGCTTTAAGTCTCAATGTGTGACCTCCATGGAGTTTCGGGCGGCGAGCCCGAAAACGGAGCGGGCGAGATGCAATTCACCCGCGGCGGCGCGGTCCGTCAGGGCCCGCAAATAACCTCCCGGCGACTTGACGTCCCGCCGGTCGTATTTCTCTAGCGTCACAGCGACCGCGACGGCGGCTTGCTGCTCACCCATCAGTTCGACGGCGCGGCGGCGGGCATCCTCGGAGATCCCGGCAAATCGGCACATCAGCGGCATGGCCCGCGCCAGGTCGGCCCAACTGGTGGGCGTAAACCCGTAGGTCTTCAATGCTGGCACCGCCCTAAGCACGTCTTGCAAGGCCACTATTGCCTGTGGCAAGCGCTGTGGCTGGTTGATTTCGCTCCAGCGTCGCCCCAGGCTTTCTTCAAAAGCCCATTTGCTGGCGGAGCCAGCCTGAAGGGAACTGAATTGTTCGGCGTTAGCCGAACGCCGTTCTTGGCTACTATCTGCAAGTGGATAGGGGGTTGTAATCTGTTTGTGCATGTCGTTTTCGACATGCGGGCATGTCATATTCGGGGTCGTTTGCGCTTCTGCCGGTCGGCGCGGAAGTCGCATCAACCGCTCCACAATCCAATCCAAGAGGGCTGTTGCCCGGCGCAACATACGGCTCGGCGCTTTGCTGGGAACCCCAACAAGATCGCTCACGCGATCTATGCGGCCTTCGATCAGCCTCACGACGTGCTCGGAATGCTCGGTGGCGATCGCTATGGCGTAGCGAGCATTGCGAAGCGCCCCGCGATAGCGCCGCAAAGCCGCATCGGCGGCCTTCTTCTCGGCGCGCGCGTGCCTGACCAATTCATCGAGTTCGGTATATCGGACGATCAGAATTCGCAGGTCGATCCCGCATCCGTCCGTGATCTCGCCTTCGCCGTTGCGTATGGGATAGCGCTTGTAATTGCCGCTGTCTTGCATAGTGATAAGGCCCGCGTCGAACAGGCGCGACAGCATACGGCTGACGCGGCCGACCGACCGGCCGATTTCGAACGCCAATTGCTGGTTGGACTTAAACACGATCGGGCGGCCCGATTTGTCGAATGTATCGGCCTGGGCCGTGTTGATCAGAGCTATCAGCAGATGGCTTTCGGTTCCATTGATCAAGCCAGTACACGGAAGGCTTTGAACAAGTATGGCCAACTGTGCGCGCGTTATCGTGCCAATTTCTGCCGACTCTGCCAGTCGGCGGAAGTGGGCACGCTGCGGCGTTATCCGGCGGCCGTTTGGCCGCTGATGCGTTTGGGTGTTCCCCATTCCTCGTCTCCGTCTTGAGACCAGGGAAAGCTTCGCCGTTCACCGAAAAGGTGCTTTCATTATTGACAGGGAAGGGAGGGTCTGCGAGAAGTGATTTGGCTAATTTATCGACTCACAGACCGCTTCCGGATTTCTTCGGGAGCGGTTTTTCTTTTCTGGTCGGGTGTGTCTTCTCCGTAAAGATGGTCAGAATGTCAGTTCCGAAATCGCGCTGATTCCGCTGATTTGGAACCATAGCGTCATAAAGCATAATGGCGCAACAACGTGCTACATGCCGTGGCCTTCAAAGCGCGATACGCTAACGCCTATGTACTGCTTTTAAAGAGTTTTCTCGCCCTTATCCAAATCAATCGTGCTATCTCAAATTTAGCATTTCGCAGCAAATTGGTGCGCAGTCTTCTCCGAATCGGAAAATCTCCGGGTGGGAAGGGGAGCTTGAAGGGGAGGGGGATGGGGCCTCCCCTCAACATGATTGCGGGCCAGGTCGATCCTGGCCCGCAATCACCGGTGCGCTAAAATGGCGGGAGGGCCGATCACGCGGAAGGGAAACGTGACCGGCCCGCGACTGATGTTACTCAGTCGCTTTGGGGAACTGCTCGTCTTCGGGGCTGCGCTCGGCTCCAATCTCCGGTTCGGCCTCGGGCGATGTTATGCGAACAGGGGACGGCAACCAGCCGCTTCCGGCAACAACACGATCTGCGATCGTCACCGCTTCGGATTTCTTAGCAGCGGCTCTAACCGACAGTTGCGCTTCGCTGCCTTTCGCCTCGGCTACCGCAAGTTCGATAGTCGTCCGGTTTACGTGCTTGAAATAGCTGTCGCCAGTCGTCACGAACCAATCGGGCATATGCACCTTGAGAGCGTGGCCAAGCTGGTTCGCCTGCTCGATGCCCTTTTTCCGATCCGTGAACTTCTTCTCCACCGCATTGACCGCGTGCGCCGCGCCGAATGCCAGTAGGGAAAGCACGGTGTCTTGCGGCTGCTCCAAGAGCCAATCGAACAGATCGGCAGGATTGCCGGGGAGGTGATGGCCATAGTTATCCGCAAGGTCATTGAAAGCGGCGAGCCCCTTGCAGCTTTCGGCGTCCTTCATCGACGGTTCCAAGCGCTCGTGAGTCAGCGACAATTGAAGGGCGCTCTGCTCCGTATTATACGGGTAAGTCACGCGCAACAGCATCGCATGAACGACGGCAACGAGGGCGACCTCCGGATTGTTCGCCAGTTCGATGCGCAGCGCGGCAGTCTTATGAGCCGTCAGGTCCTCGATCAGGGCAGCCGAATGGCTGATGGACGGGACTTTGGGCGCTACCATGCCCTTGCCGCTCGGCTCGCCCTCGCCATAATCGTCCTCGTCCTCCGTCTCAGCGGTTTCGTCCGGCTTTACGAAACCGCGCTCGATGGCGAGCCGACCGTAATAGTCGAGGAAGACGAAGGTTCCCGCCTGTTCCAATGCCTCGGCGCTGTACGCTTCCGTCCGGGCATTGAGCGCGTCGATCCGTTTTTCGACCTCCGCCAGCTTTGTCTCTGCCTCGTCGTCGGCCACGCCGTTTTCGATCAACTCGGCAAGCTCGTCATATTCGGTCTGTGAGGCATCAAGCGCGGCCTGATCTTCCTCGGAAAGAGCAATCGCCTCCGGATAGTGGCGCTTCATGGCATGATAGCCAGCGGGGGCCGTTGCGGAGCACTCCACCCATTTCCAGCCTTCGGCGCGAACGGTGGCGGCGGTCGCCTCGAGCTTTTCCGCCACCAGCTTTTCGACCAAGGCGGCATCCGCCGCATATCCGGCGTTACGGTCATCGAACAGGTCTCGTTTGACCGCTCCCCCGGCTTCTTCGTAAGCCGCCAGTCCGCCGATGAACTGCACGCGCTTATCCGTCGCGGCAATCATTTCCTCGGTGAGCGCTCGCCGGATCGAATGCGCATCGCGGTTCCAAGTGGGAAGCGCGTTCCAAACCGACACCTGCCGTTCGTGGTCATCGCTGACGGTGAAGGCCGATAGCTGCGCAAAGCTCATGTCCTCGTCGCGGTAAAGCTGCAATAGGACCGGCGACACGCGGGCAAGCGCAAGCCGCTTGCGAACGATGGTTTCGGTCGTGCCGAAACGGGCCGCGATGTCGGCAACATCCTTGCTTTGCTTGGCAAGCGCGTCGAATGCCTCGTACTGGTCGAGCGGGTGCATGTCCTCGCGCATGATGTTCTCGGCAAGGCTGATTTCCGTGGCGGTCGCGCCTTCGCGCTCTTTGCACTCGACGGCGAAATCCTTGGTAATCTCCCCCGCCTCGGCCAGCAGATTAAGAGCGGCAAGGCGTCGGCCGCCCGCCGTCACGAAATAGCGGCCCTTTTTGTCGCCCTTGCGAACCACAAGGTTTTGCAAAAGCCGGTAGCCGTCTTTTCTGATGTTGGCGGCCAGTGCTTCGATACCCTCGGCGCTGTAGGTCTTGCGGACGTTCTTCGGATCGGCGTCCAGCTTGTTCAATGCAACGGTGATGATCTCGGTCATAATGTTTTCCCTTTTCCCGCGAAGCGGTCTCGTGCCCGAAGGGGCAGGAGCCCCGCTCCTGCTCCCGAGCTCGTGCGGAACAGCGGGGGAGAGGGGGCAAGGGGACAAATCGGAGGGGGATCACCCGCCCGAAGGGGCGACGCATGATCCGCCCATGCGGATCCGCGGCGATCCTGCACGGAGCGAGATGAAGGCGAGCGGAGGAAGGACGGGGAGACCGATTTTCCCCTTGCAGGGGAGAGGGGGCAGAGCGCCCTTTCCCTTTCAAAGCAACAATGAGCGTACCAGGCGTAGGCTTAGCAAAGCGGCCGAAGACCGTTCGCGCGCCGCTTGACCGGTTAAAAGGCCCGCCGCAGGAGGTTCAGCATAGCGACGGCGATCAGCCGGGAACCGGGACCGACTGGCCCCGGCAAGCGGTACTCTTAAGACGGCCCTACCTATTTCACTAGCGAGGCAATCGCCCAATGAGCACAGTGTTGTCAGTTCGGTTGCCACAGTCGCAGCGGAACCTGCTTCTCAGGTTCATAAGATATTGATCGCCCCAACGCGCAAGCACTGCGTCCTTGTTGACCCACCCTATGCGGCCACATGCCGAGCACCGTGCACCCAAGACCTCCCACTCCTGTAAGCCTTTAATCGTGTTGTACATCGCAGGGTTATGCTCGATGTACGTTGCGGGCTGAAATGGCGCGGTCAGTTTCATTGCTCTTGCTCGATACGAGGAAGAGAACAAAATAGGAACATAATCCTAGGCGAGTCAAGATCGGGATCCTAAATGCACTTAGTCCGCGATCAGCCCGATAAGTTTCCGGTCCACCGCACACGCCTCGATCAGCGACGTGTCGCCATTTAAGACGGCAACCAGTTCCCCGGCAGTCATGGACCGGAACACAAACACGTAGAGAGCCATCGCACCCAATTCCTCATCATTATCGGGGTCGCCTTCTTCCAGTTCGGCACGCTGCTCAAGTGCAGCACGACGGCAATCGGCCTCATGCTCCGCAAAGTACAGAACATCGTCGAAACCCGGCGTGACCTGATACGCCCAGAGCGTGAATTCCATTTGGATCTCCTTTCCTCATCAACGCTCCAGTTATAGTTGCGGCTCCGCACCTTCGAAATTGTAGGATTCAACAAGGTCCGCAGCTCGCAAGAGTTCAAATCTGTAAGCGCCAACGTTGACGAGACCCAAGGTTCAGGGCGGAAAGCTGCGCCCTGCAGTGCAGGGCGCAGCGCTGCTCACTTCGCCTTGTTGTCGTTGTCAGCCTTGGCGTTGAACTCGCACTGGTAACTGACCTCGACCTTCGCGACGAGCGGAAGCGAGACCGCGACCGAGATTTTCAACTGGCCCTTATGGGACAGTTTGACGACTTGCCGATTGATGTAGAGGCGAAGGCGGCGACCGGTTTTCTGGCAGAAGGTTACGAGCGTTTTCATGAGGGTGATCCTCCTTGGTGGTTGTGCGTAATCGCGAAGCTCGAATACGGCAGGGATGGCCGAGTGCACCGCGAAGCGGTCGCAACGGAGCGAAGCGGAGAGGAGAACCCTTTAGGGTTGCACGCCAAGGCCGGCCCTGACGTATCGTGCGCAGCGTTAGATTGCGGACAGCCACCAAGGAGAGGCCGGAAAACGCGGCCTTCGTAGCCCCGGCCGCCGCCTTCTCCGATCAATCGGCAAGTCGCCATCCGGCCACCAGGCCGGATCTCGGTCGCGGTCTTGCTGTAGCTGGGTCCAGGCAGGACTCCAGTGTTCGACGGCCGCCAACGACAACAAGGCGAAGTGAGCCGGCCCGCGTCAGCGGGGCGGCCGCCGTGGATGGGGAGGGGAGCACGAGGGGAGGGGCGTCAGGGGCGCCCCTCGTATCAACCTTGGTCCGCTCGATGCGGATCAGGGCTGATTGCGCGGCGCTAGCGGACAATTCCAAGGCGTTCACCGAGGCTCGGTGGAGACGGCGGTCCGGCCTCCTTGACCATTGCCAGCATCATTTCGCGCGTGAGGCCGTGAACCTCGTGGCCTTGCGCCCGCGCGGTTTCGATGATCGACTCCAGGCTCGGATATTCCTCAAGGAAAGCGCCTAGCCATAGGGCGCATTCGTCGGATTCAGGGTCCGGAAACGCCTGCAAAAAGAAGGTCCTCAAGGGCCGGTCATAGCCAATCGTGGCTTCCGGGTCGGCCCTGGTCGCGGATTTCACTGCAACGGTATAGCGGCTCAATGCTTGCTCCTTACGTGGCCTGTTCGGGGGAGGCCGCGCCATAGGCGCGGCCTCGATCTATTTGAAAAGCGGCATTGTCCGCTGGTTGGTGAGGGCGGCTCGCTCAGTCTCGAAAGTGTACCCGTCCCACTCCTTCCAAACCTCCCAACCCTGCGCGGTGGCGCGTCCGTACCAGACGCGCACCCGCACTTTATCGGCGGCAAGCTCCTCGACAATGGAAACCGTGAAGCTTCCGCCCATGCCTGACGGCGTGTCGAAAACCTCGACGCTGCGGCGCTGGTGTCGCATGACTGGCATTCCCTAGAGCTGGAAATGAGCGACAAGCGCCTGATTGGCACGGTGGCAGGCAAGGGCATAGGCGACGATCTGCGCCACCATGTCCGGATCGGTCGCACCCGCCCGTTTCGCCCTGTCGGCCATGTCCTCGGCAAGTTCGCTATCGTCCTCACCAACATGCTTGTTGCCGACGATCCATGAAATCTGTCCGGTCGGCACTTCCGGCCGGAGTTTTGCCGGAAGGGCGGAAATCCGCCCCTTCCGTGTGCTCGCTGCGGTTCCGGCCTGTTCGGCCTCAGTCGTGGTCGGATAATAGGCCACGACCAATTTCCGGCGCTGCGCATCGGCGGCGCTGATGAAAACCTGCCCGCCGTCCTCGGTCTTGTAGAGCGCCCAATCGGCGGCCGTGCCACCGAAATAGGGGTCGCCCGTGCCGTGAAACTCCATGACGAAATAGATTGCCTGAGTCATCGGAATGTCCTTCCTTCGAATGGGGGAAGATCAGGCGCCATCGGCGCCGCTGATCTTTTTCAGGACGCATTGCGCCGCGTAGCGCCCGGCCTCGTTCAAATGCCGTTGCCACGCGCCTTGCGACGGCGACCAGCGGAAGCCGTTGGCCTTCAGGACGTGCCGCGTCGGATCATCGGGCTTGCCGGGAAAGATCAACTGGATACGCGCGATGTCGGCGTTCTCCTTGATCTCGACGGCTCCGGCGCTCGTCTCGACCTCTTGGCTTTGGGTGCCTCGCTCCTTCATCCTTGCAAGGGCCGCAAGGCGCTGTTGCAGGCGGCGAAGCTCGGCGCGGCTGTTGGTCGTGGTGAAACCGCGCCGGGACTGCCACGGCGCTAGTTTGATGCCGCTGGCTGCGGCTTCCGGGGAAAGGCCGGTGTTCGCCACGACGGCGGCAATCATGTCCTCTTCGCTGGCGAGGTCCTTTTCCATGCGCCGGATGATCGCGTTCGCTGCTTTCATCCGGTCAATGGCAAGCGCTGTCTCCTCGATGCGCGTCATGATCTTCTGCAGGGCCACTGGATCGCCGGAACGGATTGGCTCATCATCGGTGCCATGCGGAAATGCCTTCCGCTTCACCGCCTTGCGCGCCATCGCCTCGTGCGCCTTCAGGTCGGCGCGGCGCGCCTCAGCGATCCTCATGCGTTTCTCATTGCGGGCGACGGGAAAGCGGGCGGGGCCGGTGATAAACCAGTTCATGCAGCGGCCTTCCGCCGCCCAATAGCGCCGCGTCAATTCGACGTGGCGGCGGGCGAAGGCTTCGATTTCCGGTTCGGGTATCGGTGCGCAGGCTTTGTCCCAAAGCTCGGCCACGCAATCGGCGAACTGGTTCAACCGCTCCGCAAGCTCTGAAAGCTCGGCCTTCGTGCGCCGGTCGGGAAAGTGGGTGACGGCGTGAAACTGCGCCTCGATGTCCTCCGCCGCAATGGTTGCGGCGAAGGTTCCTGCGACGATAGCGAGGATGTTGTTTTCAAAGGCTGCGATTTTCATCATGCCTCTCCCTCGACAAGGGTAGGGGCGCGGCGCTCGATGCGGCATTGCAAGCCTGCGAGCGCACCGGCGATGATGATCCCGCCCGGTGAAATCTCGTCGGCCTTGGCGAAAACCGGGTCCAGGACCGGGCGGCAGCATTTGAAATGCTTGGCCGCATCCTCGAGACTGACGAGGGGAGACGTGTAGGGGGAGCTACCATCGCCGCCAACAAGAACGATCTTGCCCGCGATCGGCTGCGGGAAGCCTTCAAAGATGGTGAAGGCGGTCAAGCCGTCCTTCAATCCTTCCTCGTCGACAAAAAGCGTGTGGCGCTCATCGAAGCGCACGACTTCGAGAAGACGGCATCCAACCAAGTCATAAATCGGCCTGATGCCCATCGAGACCGGAAGCTCGACTGGCCTAAAAATCGTCGTTTCCGGGTCCAGCACATAAGCTGTGTTTGCGCGTACCATTGTTCTAGCCCTTTCCATTCCGCGAAGCGGTCTAGCGTCTGCCCGAGGGGCAGGAGCCCCGCTCCTGCTCCCCGAGTTCGCGCGGAGCAGCGGGAGAGAGGGAGGCAAGGGAACAAAACGGAGGGGGTTCGCCCGCCCGAGGCAAAGCCGAAGGGGCGACGCGGGATCCGCGCATACGGATCCGCGTCGATCCTGCACGGAGCGAGCCAAAAGCGAGCAGAGGAAGGACGGGGAGACCGTTTTTTCCCTTGTGAGGGAGAGAGGGCAGCGCCCTCGTTCTCTCCTTCAGGAAGGCAGAGCCGGCCGCCAGGCCGCCATTTCGGATACGGAAAGGGCCGCCCTGCCTCGTAGATCAGGACGGCCCCCGCGGTTCATGACAAGAAGGGCTAGCGACTTGCCACGACCAACCCGTGATAGAGTTTTCGGCAGGCAATATGCTGATTTCACAGCGGCCTGTAAACGGGATTTCGAGGCAAATTGATGCAGTCAGGCGAGACGCGCCGAAGCGGCGCTTGCGCAACCGATCGTTACCCGCATGGGCGAAGAGCGCGTTTTTGCGGGCTTCGTGCCGAAGGCATAGAGCGGGCTCGCTTCAGCGATGCGCCAAATTGATACGAGACATGACGCTTTAAGGGGTCCAATATTACAACCTTTTGGGTTAAACAGGTCTGTACCACGCTAACAACCCTATGGCAGGATGAATGGCAGGACCGTCTCTCGATCAATGGATTATAGACCTCGGTTTACAGCAAATTGATGATCCGAGCATAGGTAAACCGGTTTATCGCAAGCCCTTCGACGGTAAGGTCATTCTCAGTGCGGATCTTGAAGAACAGATCAGCTCAAGCCTGCGGGAAGCAAGGGATCGGCGGAGACTGGCCCGGAAAAAAGTGGCGACCATGCTCGGCCTTAGCGAGCGGGTCTATGAGCGCTACGAAAACAACGTTTCGCGTCTGACTGTCGGCCGACTGGTTCACCTCTGCGAGGTCTTGGGGGCGCGTCCGGAAGAGATTCTATCATCGCCGGCACGCCACCTTTGGGGCGAAACCGAAACCTCCGCAGAGCTGCTTTTGGCCTCGATCGAAAAGCTCCGGACCTTTGACGAGGAAACGTTGCAGGACGTTCACAGCCTGCTCAGTCGAATTGTGAGCCAATCGAACATCAACAACGACGGCGATAGAGATGGCGCGGCACCTGCCGCGCCATCTCTTCCGCTCGCCGCCGATGCCTTGCAGGGGGAGGCAGAGCATGGGAATAAAACAGCCTAAGCGACTGATGCTGGAAACCGAGATCCCGGCTTTTGTTGACGAGATAATTGCGACCGGCTGCGACATCTGCGCGATCGGTCACGATGGGTATGTCATCGGGGACAGCGACCTGACAGAAGAAGAATACGAGGTCGCAGAGCCGGAGCTGATCCGGATTGATGAAAAATATGGCGACCGCGACATGCTGCTACTGGAAATCGCCGCCCACCTTCGCTCGCTTGGCCGATACATCGATCCTGGCTCGAACGTGAGACATTGGACAGAAAACGCAAAGCCGCACTAGGAGCATACGTTGCGCAGTTCACCGGGCACGATTCCGACTCCAAGCGACCTCTTGAAACTTCACGTCGGTCGTCGGATTCGTGGGCGAAGGGTTTGGCTGCAATTGTCGCAGGGAAAGCTAGGCGAGAACGTCGGCGTGAGAGCCGCCAGATAGAAGAGTATGAGACGGGGACCGCGCGTGGCGCGCGATGCCCAGCTCATGTTCGCCGGGCCTTCTCAGCACACGACAGAAACCGCTTCAAGCTCAAGCCAGCCAGCAGAATGTAAGGTGGCATGCCGAGCGAATAGTGCCCACAGTTTAATTTCATAATATTTGGCCTAGCTCCGGCGTCCTTCAGCCGCTGCATGAACCTCTCCGATAGCTCTGGCAACACCACTTTGTCTCTCTTTGCCAACACAACGTGAAGATCAAGATCGGACCGCGCCAAACGATCCGCGTAATTCTCCATGTTGAGCGGAGCCCATGCCCTTCTCAGATCTGCCAGCCCGATCTCAGGTTCAAGGCTATTTTTTATCGATCGTGTCGCGCGCCCCGTCCAGACCATATCCGCTAGACTCCCCGCCGTCAGAAACAGCGAGGCCTTAGACACCGCCTGGTCGTGCGCCGCGATGATCCCCGCGACCCAAGAGCCCAAGCTCATACCGAGAACCGAAATCTCTCCATAGCCCTCGCTCTTCAACCAGCGTATGAGTTTTCGCCCATCCCATACGGCCTGCCTTACAGACTGGATCGTTCGGCCGAGATTCGAACTAAGCATATAATCGGCGTACAGCGAGCCGGGACGGCTGCGCTCGAAGTGATAAGGCATAGCAATCTCGACAACCGTGATCCCACGCTGCGAGAAAAACTTGGCAATCTGACGATTTCGGGCGTTGGCATTCCAGTGATGAAAAATCACCAATGCCTGATCGTGCGAGCCGCTCTCGGTGATTTTTGCCCAAACGACGTTGTTCTCTTCGACGTCAGTAGAAATGTCCGATGGAAATCTGAGCCACCCATCGTGCCTTTCAAAGCCCTGACCGCTCCCGCTCGGCTCATCGTACCAGCTTGAATCAGACAGGGCCTGGTCCGCAAGGACACAAAACTCGTCGATAGTTTCTATCCTCTTCTCGTCCGGAAAGGCCCGGCCGGCATCGAGGATGAAATCCGTTACTTTCTTCGCTTCCTCACCGCGCCGCGCCCGCCGCTCGTCCCAACGATCAAGCCAATTATGATACACTCTGGTTGCTTCCTAACTCGCTTGCTCGCCATCGCCCAAACTCTGGATCAAAGAGGCCGTATGTCGCAAGCAGCACTCCAACGCCGACGAGAATCGAAAAGCCCTCAAACGCATCGATCAACAAGTAGCTGGCCAAGAGCAACCCTACGACTGCAGACATCCTCCGTAGAGGCACGCGAAACCGCTTTCCGACACCCAAGCGGATGGAAGCGTACAGAAAAACGATACAGGTCGAAATGGCGACTAGGAGGCTGCTGTAATGCGTTGGCATCCTATAGCTGATGCTATTGCCGCCGTCGTGGCGCTCATACAGGGCCGAAGACATATCGTGGGCAATCCAGGTCACGATATCTCCTCCGTTCGAGCTCAGGTACGAGCTTTGGACCTTCATGCATATGGCGACCAGAACACCCAGGACAGTACACCGGAAAATCCCGCGCATTACCCTAAGGCCGATTTCACCGCCCTCGCGCCGATGTTCTACCGGTCGCACAGTTGATGCCTCTTCAATTCTCCAGAGATCATGGACGATCGTATGAAGCAGAACGAGGCCCACGAAAAAAAGGTAAAAGCAGAGGCACATGTAGAGATATGCGAGCGCCGTGAAAACAATCGAAACTGGCACGGATATGACGTCAGGTTGCACAATCGCTAACGTGCCCCAACTGGTCGCGTAGTCGTCACCGCCTTCTAGCAGCGGGATTAAACACACGCCGATCCACTGAAAAAGACCCGCGAACAAGACGCAGATCAAGAAAACCGCCCAGTATGTGTACGAATAAGCTTGAACGTTGCGCGTCCATGCATCGTCGCTTTCCAACCGGTCGCCCTGCGCTACCAGCCTGAAGCGCGCGTCATGTTTCCAGAAGACCAGCAGCTCTATCACGAACGCGAAAAATAGCGGCAGGAGCACCATGAAGAGGAACGTCCAGTTCGGCGCCCATAGAAAACCGACCTGCTTAACGACACCATCCGCCCGGCTATAAGTGGCACTGTGGATCCCCACGATATACGACAAAAACCCAAGGGCGGAGGCACCCGCGAATATCGACGCCGGTAAATTCAAGGGAGATCCGCGACTAAAAAGCGCTTCCGATCTCATCGCCAAACTGACACGCCGCCCCGACCCCTTATCAGTCTCCCGTGCCAACTTGGGCGGGGACGCTGTTTCATCATCGACGGTCGCAGCCCGTGGCATTTCTGGAACCCCGGCCGCAACGTTGCTTCCGGCTTTCTTCAAATCTCGCCTCTTGGCCGTCAACCGAGATTGCGCTGCACTGAGCTCCATCTGCCATTCGCTGATTGCCACCGGATCATCGCACCCAAAAATCCTTGCCAGCCAACGAATGTTGGCAGTGCTAATCCCTTTCTCGTTCTCTTGAAACCAAAGCTGCACCGTTCGCAGATCGACCCCAATCCGGTTGGAATCGATGTGTGAAATCGCCTCGGCAAGAAGCTCCGGCGTCCATGGACCTGTGGGAAAACCATCACTGCCCAATGGCCGCCCCGCTCCCGCCGCCGCTAACTGTCTGAATAATTCTTTGAAATCACTGCCGTCCTTCGGTGGAGGAAGAAATAACTTTCCATTTTTTAACAATGGCTTACGGGCTCTGGTTTCGTTTGGTTTCGCTAGATTTCTTATCCTATCGTGCCTTTGTCCTCTATCAATCCACTCGGTGCAACTTTGTGGCGCCTGCAAGATGAAGCGTACAACTGTTGGATTTTGGGATGTTAATTTCAGAACAGATGAGTGCGTCAGCTTCCTATGGTGTTTCTAATGTAGAAATCTCGGGACCTTCGGCTAGGACGCGACACAAAGAAGGTAGAAGGGCGGAAACTGCGGTTTCCCTTGGTGAGTTGATCGATCGGCATATCGCAGCGCAACTGGCGGCCGCGAATGCCGTTCATGCGTGGGATGAACGCAGGGCGACTGGCGGGGTTACGAGCGTCGGCTATGCAAATGAACTGTCGGACGTTGCGCGGGACGAAGAAGCGACCCGACTGGCGATCGTCAATTACTTGCCGCGGGGCGAGCGGGAATCAAGGCTGAAGCGGACCTATTTGGCGGCTTACCTGATCGCAACACGGGGTACTCTGACCGCCAATGAGATTAATTCGGTCTTGGATTTCTGAGCGAAGCTACGATTGAATGCGCAGGCCAACGCGTGCTTACACCAGAGCAAAGAAAAAACTGCATTGACGAGCTTGCAATCATCGTCGCGCTTCATCGCCTTCGAGAAGTTACATCTCCAGTCTACGTAAAGGACATCGCGAAGCTGGTCGAAATCGACCAAGAACGCGCGACTTTCCTGCTCAAGTCCCTCATAGATCGAGACTTCATCGATCCTATCGAAATTGACTTCGGGAATTGGAGCCAGCGCGGTTCGCCGCGCTGCTCCGCTGGATTATGCGCCGGACTCCGCGCTGACTGCCTGCGCCACGGGAATCTCGTACTCCTCGAGGTTTTGAATGAGGGAAAATGTCGATGCCTTTGTTCGCCAGATATTCGAGAAATGGCACCTGATTGCAAAACCGTCTGGGTTCATGGCTGCGGATTTTGGCGACCAGCGCCGGATCGACGCGACGGCGATCGAGATAGTCGAATGCCGCGTCGTTGAGGGCATAGTCCTGATCGTTGCCTCTCAGAAGCGACAGAAAGTTCAGCCGGGACCTGGAGGGCGTGGTGCGGAAATTGGTGAACTGCGCCCCGCCAATCTGGGTCGTATGGAAATTGGAGCGCGCATGCCGGCGCTCGGCGCGCCGCCGACTTTCTTGCCGGTGCAGCCGAGGGACAGCCGGGCGGCCGCCTGACACGCAAGAGCGCCGCCCATAGGATCGGGAGGCGCTCTCTCCAGGCGTCAGTAGTACCATCGTCAACGGACGTGCGCGCCTGGCAAAGGGAAAGTTGCGGCGCCGGCCGTGGGTGAACCTGCGCCGCAAAGGCGCTGTTTGCCGTGGTCCGGACTACCAAAACCTGGCCGAGCATGCACGAAGAGAAGAAAATCTGCCGTCCCGGTCGCGGCCGGGCGGCAGCGTAGCGCGTAACTTTACACGCTAGTTGTGTTTCCATAACCTTTCCGGACTGATTCGAAACTGCGAGTCCGCCGTGATTGTCGCTAAAGCCCAGCTGTCCAGGACGCCGCCCCATCCGGGGCGGTTTGTCCGACTTAAGATCATCGAGCCACGCGGCTTGTCCGTGAAAGATGCGGCGTCCGCGTTGGGCGTTCACCGGGTGGCCTTATCGCGCCTTCTCAACGAGCAGGCGGCGCTGTCTGCCGAAATGGCAATCCGCCTCGAAAAAGCCTTTGGGGCGGATATGGCTCACCTGATGCGGATGCAAAGCGAACACGATATCGGCCAAGCCCGACTAAAGTTCAGCAGCGTCGAAGTCTCTAAAGGTATTAACGACGATGAATCCAGGAACAATACACGGAGAAAGAAAACACTTCAAAGAGCTATAGTTATGAAAGACGGTGAAAATAGGAAGCTGAAGAGTAACCGCCGCGCTTGAATAGAATAATGTTAATTAATTGCCAAACGGGGGATCGGAATGGAGAAGGCGGCGCTTCGGATAATAGCCGGCAAGGATGTAAGCCCAAAGAGACAAACAAAGGCCGCTAGGCCAGCAGGCAGCAAGCCGAAGACAAAGGCCAATGCCGCGATGGCCCCGATGGTCATTGACGACGGTATTTTCGGGTCGCCGCTACTGCAACGGAAGGCGTACTACGCGGACGAGCACACCATCATCCTGAACATGGATGTTTCCGAAGCGCTCCGACTGTTGGCGCAGGCAGGAATGATGGTGAATTGCATCGTCACGTCACCGCCATTCTATGGACAGCGTGATTACGACGTTGACGGGCAGATCGGCCTTGAAGAACACCCGTCTTCGTTCATCGAAAAACTGGTCCAGACGTTCGACTCCTGCGATCCCATCCTCGCTCCGAACGGCAGTATGTGGGTCAATATCGGCGACACCTATTGGAGTGGCAAAGGCGAGCACAAGAGCGGCGAGGTAAAGCAGGGCGCACGCCGCTTTGGTCTCCGGCCTCAAGACAAGAAGGGCGACGGCAAGTGGTGCATCCCCAAGCAGTTGCTCTTGATACCGCACCGCTTTGCTATCGCGATGCAGGACAAGGGCTGGACCGTCCGCAATGACAACGTCTGGCTAAAGCCGAATCCCATTCCCGATCAGGTGCGCGACCGGTGTTCTATGTCCCACGAGTACGTCTTTCATTTCGTGAAAGATCGTTGGTATTACTTCAACAAAGAACCGGTCGGCCGACCGACTGACTCCGGCTCGGTTCTGCCGCCGCTCGATACATGGGAAGTGCCCCCGGTGCGCGGCCTCCATAACGGTCACAAGGCGCGCTTCTCCGAAGAACTTGTTCGTATTCCGATCCTCGCGACCACGCCCTCCCGGGGCGTTGTCCTTGATCCCTTTGCCGGTAGCGGGACAAGTCTCGTTTTCGCGCGCAAGAACGGATTCCGCAGCATCGGTATCGATATCAAGAAGGACTTCTGCAAGATGATGGTCCAGAACCTTGAGAAGGTCGGGAGCGGAGCCGTATAGTGGCGATATTTCTTTCGGCTAAAAGGATCGAACGGGCGATCAGCCAGTTGGGCGAGTCGCGCGCGAAGCGCACGCCGCTGTTTGATTTTATGATCGTCAAGCGGACAATGGCCATCAAAGGCGCGGCAAGCGTCGCCATTGCTGAGTCAGCGCCGGCCTTTATCCAAGCTCTTGAAGAAATCGGGGCTGCCGGACTTGGCAGGGACGATCACTACTACTTCAATCCATTCGCATTGCGGGAAGCGGACAAGACCGGATATCGGCCGCGCCGTTACCGATCGAATGGCACGAACTCAACAATCTCCGGTACGCCCTGGCGGGATATCATCGTTCTGAGCAGTGACTCACCACGACAGGCAAGCCTGGCATCTGGCTACGATACCCACCTCGCGGCATTGGCGCTCACCGCTAACAAGGCAAAGTCCCTTCCGAACCTCACCGAGGCGGCGGTCTGGTACTGGCGGGGCCAGGACCTCGATAGCGTGCTGACGGGAATCTCCGACGCCGCCGGTCGCCTAAAGCGTGTTACCGACGAGTTTGTAGCACGCATCGGATTCACCGCTGCCGAGATTGCGGCCGTCTTCGACACGTCCATTGACGATAGCGCCACAGACGACGGCGGTCCCTTTGTGTCGAGCGCGCCAGCCCCGCAGGACTATCTCCCGGTAAAATCCTTGCCGGTCGGAGTTACCAAGGCGGAGAACCCCGCCGAGGTATCGTTCGCGCTTGTCACCGCGCTCGCAGCCAAAAATTTCGTCATCCTGACCGGCCCTTCCGGCACTGGCAAATCACGAGCAGCCCTGAAACTGGCCGAGGGCCTGCAGCGCCTCCATGCTGACGAGGTACAGGGCTCGATCTTCGAATTGATAGCAGTGGGGCCGGATTGGACCTCACCCAAGCGGCTACTGGGATTCCGAACGCCCTTCGGGAAGGAGCGCAAACTACCAGACGGAACCACGACGCACGAAAGCTATGAGATCACCGACGCGATCCGCCTCATTCTTCGTGCGAGTCATTCGGATGCGGCCGATATACCGCATTTTCTGATCTTCGATGAGATGAACCTTTCCCATGTGGAGCGGTATTTTGCGCCTTTCCTGTCCCTTATGGAGGCGGCGAATATTCTCGATGCGGAAAGCGGCCTCTCTCTGATCGGCGGCGACGATCTGAAGCTGATCGCGGCCGTACTCGAAGCCGACAGTCCCGGAAGTAGGGAGTCGGAGGCGGCAACCGCGATGCTCAACGACGGGCGCGACTTCATCCTTCCGCCCAATCTGTTTTTCGTCGGCACGGTCAATGTCGACGAGACCACCTACATGTTCTCACCGAAGGTTCTCGACCGTGCGCATGTGATCGAACTGAATGCCGAGCGGCCAAGCGCCTACCTTGGGGCTGCCACCCGCACGGAGCCCGGAGGGATCGTTGCCATTGCTCAAGCCGATGTTGCGCTAAAGCGCGGGATCGATGCGCGCGAGAGTCAAAAATACGCCGTGGCCAATCCCGCGACCATCCTCGATTCCCTGACCGACACGGGGCTTACGGCAACAGAGATCGACACGATCCGCGCAGCTATGGTGACAGCGCTTGACGGTACTTACGATCTCGTTTCGCCGGTGGGCTTTGCATTCGGCTATCGCATCGCGAAGGAGGTTTTCATCTATGTGACGGAGTGGATGCTGACCAAGCACGCGGCCGGGGCCGACAAGGCCGCGTTGCTTAAGGCTTGGTACGACGCGCTCGACTACGCGGTCCTGCAAAAGGTTTTGCCGAAGATTCACGGAAACAGAAGGTCGCTCGGCGACAGTCTGCGCGCGCTTTCCGCCTTCTACGCAGGGAACGATTCAAACTCGACTCCAAGTGCCGGCTACACGTTGGGTCTCGGTACGAAAGTTGAGATACCGGCGGCGGGCAAGCTGGCGTTGGCGGGAACGGCAACGCAGCTTCCCTTATCTCGGCAGAAACTCGACACCATGCACGACCGCCTACAGGCGACCGGCTACGTGTCATTCGTAAGCTGACAACATGGCTATTCCGCTCCACCGAGCGCGCTTCTCATGGGGGGCCAAGACCCACATCGACCTCGAATGGTCCAAGGGCAGCGGCAAACAGCTTCCCGTTCCGCCGCCGGCCCCGCAACTGGTCATGGCCGAGGAAGAAACCTCGCCGGACGAGCACACCGCGCGCGGAATCCCCGCACTATGCTGGCGCGAGAACAGTCCTGTTCTCTTTGAGCGATTCCAGCTGCGGGAGAACACCGAATATCTCGTCGATGTAACGCTGCCCAAGAGCCTCGCCGACCTGGAAAACGGCGCGCCGTACCCGAAAGGTTGGCCGTTTAACGAACGGCTCGCAACCGTGTTTCGCATCGACCCGCCGAGACGATGGCGCGAGAATGCCGATGGCAGTACGACGATTTCCGGTCTTCTGCGCTTGCGGGGCCACGCCGGCATTCTCGACCTGAGCCTTGGTCACGATGCGCCCCTCATTGCCGAGGTTGTTTGTCGCAAACTCGGATATCTTGATGAGTTTCGCGCCCTCCTTGACGAGGTGGCGGAGGAATTTTCTGAACTCCTCCTTCAATGCGACAGTCCGGTCAGCGCGTCCTTCAATCTTTCCGACGTAACGCCCGAAACTGAAGCGGCGCTCCTCTTCCAGATGCGACACATCATGACCGACCGCAATCTACCGGTCGCGCTTGATGAAATCAGGCGCTCCTTCCATACGCGGCTCGATCAATGGCGGGGGATCGAGGATATAAGCGCCGTCCAGGAGCCTGACGTTGTTGCCTTCATCGAGGAACTTGACGAGTCCGTGCTTGTAGAAGGCGGCCCCCTCGCGCGCCTCTTTCATGGCTACAGCCCGCGCGAGTTTCCAGTGCTCGAGACGTGTGAGACAGCCGACACGGTCGAGAACCGCTATGTTAAATTCTTTCTCGAAGAATTGCTGCTTATCGCGCAGCGCCTAGCAGCGAGCCTGGCGCACAACCGAAGAACCGCTTCGCTCCGGGAGGTAGAGGGCTGGATTTTCGCCCTGGACGAAGAACTCGCTTCCGGGCAGTGGCGGCAGGTCGGAACGTTCCGCAATTTCCCTTCAAATTCGCAGGTACTTCAAAAGCGCCGCGGCTATCGTGAAATCCTGAAATTCGATCTGTCGCTCAGGATGAGCCTTGAACTGCCGTGGAAGCGTGCCGGACAGCTGGCCGATGGATTGATCGGCGACCTCCGGCCGGTCAGCGAATTGTATGAGTATTGGTGCTTCTTTCTGTTGCGTCGTTCGCTGGCAGAACTCGCCGAGGCGGAACTGCCGGGCGACAGTTCACTAATTGACGTTACCGAGGGGGGCTTGCAGGTCCGGCTCCTTCGCGGCAAGCGCAGTCGGGTCAGCTATCTTTACAAGCGGGATAGCACGAGCACCGTCAAGATGAACCTGTTCTACAATCGCGCCTTTCAGCGCCCGACGCGCAGTCTCTCCGCATGGCACGGAAGCTACACGGCCCGCTTCGACCCGGACTACAGCATAGAGATCATCGTCCAAGGCGACGGTTTCCTTCATCGCCATTGGCTCCACTTCGACGCCAAGTACCGGCTGGACTCTGTTGACCTTGAGGCCGTTTCCGAGACCGAAGACGCCGAGGATGATCTGGACGCCGACTATGAGGCCGAACTGGCGCGCGTCTATCGTCAGGACGACTTGTTCAAGATGCACACCTACCGGGACGGCATCATGAGCAGTCGCGGGGCCTACATACTTTTCCCCGGCGATAGCGCATCCCTCAGACTCACCGGACCGCGCAAGAACTTGTTCGTGCGACATCCATCCGCGTTTGATGGCAGCCCGGCCTACCTATTCCCCAGTGTCGGCGCGTTCGACCTTTGCCCCGGTCGCGACAACGGCCAGCGGCCCATTATTCAGGAATTTCTGAAAGGCATCCTCGACGCCGTATCTACGGGCAGACCCTACTACGAGGAGCAGGGGATGTTTTAAGCGGTGGCCGGGCGTCGTCCCGCAACTCCACCGTCAGCCAAGCTCGTGCTCGAGATGACCCGTCTTGAAACCCAGCCCCCGCTCTCGGTGAGTTTGATCAGCGTTTGTGGGAAGGTCGATCCGGTGCGGCGACGCGTGGCCGGAGATGCCTGGAGCAGCAAGGCGTCTACGGTCTCCAACAGGGTTTCGGAGGAGACCGGTTTCTGCAGGCAACCGAATATCGGTGACGAGAGGCAATTGCCCGCTTCGGCGACACCACTTTGTGGCACCCGGAACTACGTCCTTCGGCTACAAGCGCCGCGTCTGCTGCACTAAAGCACTAAAGGAGCAGCGGCTCTGTAGCTCTCTCCGCTGGCAACACCGTCATCGCATCATTGGGATAGGGGCGCTGCAGCGCCTTCGCTTGTTCCCAGTCGGCCGTCATCCAGAGCTCGATGTCAGCCTCGCTCGTCAGCAGAACCGGCATTGCCTTGCTATGGATTGGCTTGGCGACGTCGTTGGCATCGCAGGTGAGGAAGCCGAACAGCTCGTGCTCGCCCGCACGTGGGTTCTTCGTCGATCCGCGCTCGCCTTTCCATGCAGTCCAGATTCCGGCGAAAAAGGCGAGGGGCTGGCCGTAGTCGATCACGAACTGGCGCTCGGTCTTCTTCGGTTTCGTGTCTTCCCACTCGATGAATGTCCTCCATGGCACCAGGCAGCGGCTCTCAACGCCCAGCCAGCGGCGCCAATGCGGAGAATCCGTCTTGCGGATGTTGGTCACTCCATAATCGGGCTTCCCCTTCGTCACGAACGAAGGTGAGGGCATGCCCCATGTAAGGTTTGCGATCTCGCGCTCCCCGTCCGCGGTGTTCCGAACGACCGGCGCGACCCGATCGGGATAGGCCTCCTGCGACGGGTTCGCCCGGTTCGTGATATCGCGCGCCGCCTTCGATCGGCGCCACAGTTCGTCAAAGAGCACTTCGATCGTGTACTTGTTGCACATGCGTCCCCTCAAGCGTTGCGATTGATCCTGCCAAGTCTCAGGCCGTTTCCTTCACGGTTTTCACATTGGGAGCAGACGAGATGAGGGCGGAGAATGGCTATCGGCGTGTCGGCGCCATACTTCTTCGCGAGCTGCCATCGGTCAGGTCTCCGGCCGATGTTCAAAACAGAACCATTTGGACGGGCCTTTGCCGATAGAGAAACCGAAGCCGCCCCATTTGGTGCATGTCGGGTGTTCGCAGAGATGGACCCACGGACCGTCGGTTGTATCCTTTGTCGCGCCCTGTTCATCGCTCACGAGACGGTCTCCTCTCTGGCTCCGCCCAAAATTGGGGAGTTCGGACGCCAATGATTGTTCTCTGTTTGTTCTTATATTATTTCAATCTCATGGTCGAGACAATTGGCGAAGCTTTCAGCCTGGGATGGCGACTTAAGGCGCGCTGCGCATACGGTAAGCGCGAGGGCCTGAAGTCGATTCGCGAGTGCACGTGGACCTATGATCTCGACATGCTGACGCTCGTCACCACTCGCGGCCGGGACTTTCCGCTTGCTATGCTCGCGTCTCGGCTCCGCTGTCCACGCTGCGGATCGCGTCTGGTTTCGGTGGTGTTCATTCCCCCGGCTGACGGGGATCTGAGAAGGGGCGCGGCCTAAACTTCAATGAAGTGGTGAGGATTTCGCCTTGCGGATGATCGCGCCGGCGGCCTCTTCGAACATCCTGTCTGTGGCCTCGAGGGCGAACCAGTGATTATGCGCCAGTTCGATCAAAGCGTCGGCGACCTCTCGCTCAGTCCAGCCGGCCGCCTCGGCGCAGTCGGCCACCGATCTGAAGGCGAATTCGATCGCCATCTGGCAATCCAGATCGCGATCGGGATACGCGCTAACGCGCTTTGGTGATGGAAAGATCCAGCTTAGACGTTTTTGCTGTTTCGTGCGTTAATGCGAGATGGCTAAAACAGCGAAGAAGACACCGCCTCCCGCGCCGCCGGCCGATCCTATGCCGCGCCGCGTCGATCCCTGTGTTGCAACCCTCGTCGACAAGCCGCCGAAAGGTCCGGAGTGGGCCTTTGAGGTGAAGTGGGATGGCTACCGGCTGGCGGTCCATGTCGAGCCAGGCGAGGTGAGGGTGATTACGCGTGGCGGCTACGACTGGACCAAGAAGTTCGGCTCGATCGTCGCTGAGGCGCGCCAGCTCGGGCACGCGTCCATGATCATCGACGGCGAGGCGGTCGTTCTGGATGAGCAGGGCCGGTCAGATTTCGGGCTGCTGCAGCGCGCGGTCGGCAAGAAACCGAGCTTACACGAGCCGAGTGAGATAATTTTCTATGCCTTCGATCTCCTCTATCTCGACGGCCACGATTTGCGGTCGCGGCCGTTGGCGGAGCGCCGGCGCAGGCTCGAGCCGATCGTCGCCGGCAGGGCTGGCGCGATTCGCTTCTCGGAGGAGGTGCACGCCGACGGCGCCGAGTTCTTTCGCGCCGCGTGCGAGCTCGGGCTAGAGGGCATCATCGCCAAACGCAGGGACGCACCATATCGATCGGACCGCCGCCCGGAATGGCTCAAGATCAAATGCGCTCGGCGCGATACCTTTGTGATCGTCGGCTATGAGCCTTCGACCATGCCACGAGCGATCGGCCGATTGCTGCTCGCGGCGAAAAAGGGGAACGGCCTCGTCTATGTGGGCGGTTGTGGGACCGGTTGGAGCAACGAGGAAGCGGTAGAGCTTCGTGAACTGCTCGAGGCGATCCCCGCGACGCGGCCACCGGTGACGCTGAAACGAAAGGGCGCCGTCTTCTCCGAGCCGCTGCTTGTCGCCGAGGTGGAGTATCGAGCCTGGACGCAGGACGGAAAGCTTCGGCACCCATCGTTCAAGGGCGTCAAGAAACGGGCGCGCAAGGTGAAGGTGTATTCTCTGGACAAGTAGACGACGCACCCGCCGCAAGCGACGGCGCTGCAAACCGTAGCAGGCGCGACCGAAGCCTGCGCTGCCACGGTCTGCTGCCGCATTGGTCATTGACCTTCAACGTACTCCTCATTGTTCCACAATGCTTGTTCATCCGCTGGGTGGATGTCGATCGGCGAAGCGCTGCAACCCGGGCAGTGCCAAAGGTTCTTGGCGATCTGCGTCCCGGTAAATATCTCATCGCAATGAAAGCAGAACCACCGATTGGAAAGGGAGCCGAATAGAGGGTGTTGAACGCCCCCATTGGCATCAGGCACTGTTGATCGACGGGGCCAGTCGGAAGCAATTCGGGCGCGCACCTGCTCGGCCCGAATTTGGGAGACCCTGAGCGCCTTTTCGACGAACCCCTGATCCAGAATCGGGTTCGACTTGATCCGCCTATCGGTCACACTGGCTTCCGCGGTCGCGGACGGTGCCTCGGGAACGACGATCCGCCAGCCGCGCCCGTCCATGAACACATCGTCACAGTCGACACTAAGGCGGAATTTGTGACCGTCGAGCACGCCGAAGATCTCGTCTGCCGACAAGGGATCGGCGTCATCTCTTGGTATCGACGCAACTATCGTGGTACCCGGGACGGAGCAAAGTGCGTCCAAACCGGCGGTGCCAGATTCCTTGGATTTTAGAGGGTTCACCGTGTCGACGATCTCTTTCATTGCTTCAATCTGGGTCGAACTCGGTCGCCACCCCTTCTTGTAAGCCACCGTCAGGGCATTCCAATGTGGATATCCCATCTGCTGGGCGGTCACTTCGAGAGCACTGAACTGCTTGATACGTCGCGCACGCGCGAGCTTCTTGGCGAGACTTTTGATGAAGTCGAGGGATTCTGTCGTTGTCATGATCCATTCCTGACAGTAACGGATCCGACTATGTGCCCACTGCTAATCAAATCCGCCCAATCGGGAACGGTTCAAAGCTGCCAGGATAATCGCACTGCCACGAGCTTTGCATGGTGGGCACACCGGCCTGTGCGTAGAGACCGCAACCAATGTGGCGAACAACGAATGTGACGTCAAGTCGATGACCATTCAGATATTTACTCTGGTGTCGACTCGTGCCTCATGATGTCATCATCAAGAGCTCGGTCAGAATGGCTCTGATTCTCGCTTTAGCCCGGCCTCGGCATCATTTCTGTCACCCGATAACGGAGTATGCACGCTAATGTTAAGAGGGCTTGAATGAGCATTTCGAAGCGTATCCTGTTCGAAGGCGATCCCGCTGATGATGCAGCACGGGCTTTGATCAAAGACGCGAGCAGACCATCAGTGAATATCGATTCAAAATCCCCTTGCGCCGGAAAAATCGGCTAGGTGCAGGTGTCAAGTGGGATCCGATCTGGCCCAACAGCGTCAAGCAAGCGGCCAACGAGCTTAATATCGAATTTATTCAGGTGAACGATCAAGCTCGCACCCGAACTCGTGAAGAGGCCGACAAGGTGAGCAAATTGGCGGAGAGTATCTGGAACCAGGAACACGAGCAGTTCGCGATTCTAGTTGGCGACCAGTGAATCACCTCGATGCCGATCGAGGAGATCAGGACCGGGCCTGGAGTTGTCGCTAGATCATGTCCTATACGGGGTCGAGCTGGCTTCAACGATGTCTGAGTAGTCGTGCTGTGGCAAAAAGAATAGACGATCACAATCCTTGCAGGGCCAATTCATCGAGCATCGCGCGACCAAATTCATCGATCGTCATATAGTCGGCGATCAGTTGTGGGTGGAAGACTGCCCGAGGCGATTTTTCGGTTACTGAATGCGTCATCCATGGCCGCCAAAGTCCTAGGGCTTTCTGAGCCGCTTGCAATTCTTCATAGGCATGGACATGTAGATTGCGCAACGCTTCGGCCGACTGCACCTCAAGCTTGTTGTAGCTGTCGATTGCCTCAGGCGTGACGATGTATGGCGGTATGTACAGAGGGATCCGATGAGCAAGGCTGTCTCGAAAGCCCTTAAGGTGCTGATCGACCCAATTCTGGCGGCTTTCAAGATGGGCGACAAATTTCTGACTGAATGACGCGCGCACCTCTTTGCTTTTGGGACCAAGGCCCACCTTCAACGGGTCCAGCTCCTTTCCGTCCTTTAATACCGGTTTCTCGCAAACCCAGATCCAGGCGAGGTTATCGAGACAACCAAAGGCGTTCATCACAAACGACTGGATTGCGATCGTCGCCTCGAGAACGGTGTCTTTTGCCGGAATCTGTTCAAGCTCTGGAGGAAGTTTCTCGAAGATTAGATCTACCGCATGAGCCATGGTTCCGAGGCGACGGGAAAATCCATGGTAGGCAAATTCCCGACCACGCTCTGACTTATAGGTGCGGGTGAGAAACTGTTCACGCAGGGAGGCGAACCGCTGGCGCATGTCCTTTTGGCCGGCGTAAAGCTCATCGATAGCTTCTTTGCTGAAGTATCCCGCCATCAATCAAACAGCCCATAGTAGAGATTCCACAATCGGCTGCTCCGTGGCTCTGCCGTCCGCAAACAATCGACTGTCCGAGGATTCGCCGGATCGATCTGACAAAGACTGGTTACGAGTGCATATCTCTGACGTTCGACCTCAGCCAGCCGCCACCCAGACCAGCCCAATGCGACTACGAGCAGGACAATAATGCTATTTCTCATGCTCTACCTTCGAAGAAGAAATTGACGTCGGGTTCCCATTCCGCCGCCAAAAGCAGGACCGCTATGGTCTCGGCGACGAGCGCCGCGTCTCGCTTAGGCTCACTGTCAAAGTACTTTCCGCCATGGAAAAGGTTGTTACGAACCCGTCGTACCGCACCGAATAGATCTTGGGTCGAAACGGGTATAGCCGCCTTGGCGGCAAAACCCCACGCCCCTGACTGATCTATCACCTCAGGTTTCGGAGGGTCACTCAATATGGTCGGGCAGAGTTGACTGTCTCTGACATGTTTAAGAAACTTTGTCCCAATATGCTTGCTGTTGGCAAAGCTGTCCCACGTTATCTCGACGCTGCCCTTAACATCGCGACAATAGCGAGCCATTTTTAAAGCAAGTTCAAATCGCGCAAAGATTCTAAATAGCTCGTCGCTTCGTGGTGGCAAATTATTGGCGGCCGTTAGATCAACCGTCATGACGGCTTCTTCTCCAGATGGGTCTCGACAAGGAAGGTTGCGACGGCGCCAGCAGTATTCACGGCCAAACTCGCATGGCGCGGGGATGGTTTCACGGGCTTGCCGCCGCGACCATGCGAATCCGACAGACGATTTCGAAGCGTGCCGATACCGTTCACGAGATTCATAGCGCCGCCGAGAATGGCCTTGATCGGCTCTTCTGAATGCTGGTTAGGCGCGAGATTCAGTGCTTTTGCGGCCATTCCGTAGAGCTTCGGAAGATCCTCAGTGTCCGCATAGGTGATACCCCGTTCGTCGAGGATGCGCTTGCACACTGTCTCGAGCAGCGTCCTGGCTATGGTAATAGCGCCCTCCGGATCAGTGGACCGGCGGGCAAGCGCCTTGGTCCATACGGAGTGAACGCTCTCTGTATCGAACGATACAAGTGCATCAGAGACAACGGTGTCACCTGGAGCTCGGCCTTTGCCCTCAAGGTAGTCAAATAGGGGCCGAAAGCCTTCTGCGATAAGCTCACGCCGCGGCTGCCACTGCGGCGACTGCTTCTGCGTCCACGATCGAAACGTACTGAGATTGCGATGCGAACGCACGAAGGGTGGGAGCAGATTCTTCAACTCTTCGTCGTACATGAATTCGCGCCGAAGATGCTCATAGATACGATTATCTGGAGAACCATCCGTCGCGGCAGCCGTCATGATGCTTTCCAACATTGTTGCTCGCTCAATGGGGCTGTCAGGCAATTCGTCTTCGTAAAACATTGGCGACCTGGTTCAATTAAGTGGCTCACGATAGCATAGCGCATTAGGATTGCTACTTTCAATTTTGAGCTAGGCGCGTAAACTAGGCTCAGTGAAGTATACTCTATTTGGCCATGAGGAGCGGAAATGCGTATCGCCCGGGTTTATCTGCGTGTGAGTACGCAAGGGCAGGATCTCGAACGGCAGGAATCAATCATCGACCAGGCGAAGCAAGCAGGTTATTACGTCGCCGCAGTCTACCGGGAAAAAGCGTCAGGCGCTCGGGCCGACCGGCCGGAGCTGCTGCGCTTGGTCGCCGATCTTCAGCCCGGCGAGGTGGTGATTGCCGAAAAGATCGACCGCATAAGCCGCCTGCCATTGCCCGAAGCCGAAAAGCTGGTCGCGACGATCCGGAAGAAGGGTGCCCGTCTCGCCGTACCCGGGGTTGTCGACCTCAGCGATCTGGCCGCCGGCGCCGACGGCGTTGCCAAGATCGTGCTCGAGTCGGTCCAGGAGATGCTTTTGAAACTGGCGCTGCAAATGGCTCGAGACGATTTCGAGAATCGGCGCGAACGCCAGCGGCAAGGCATCGATTTGGCGAAGTCGGGCGGCAAGTACGTCGGCCGACAGGCCGACACCGCAACCCATGAGCGGATCATCGCTTTAAGATCAGGCGGCAATAGCATCGCTCGAACTGCAAAGTTGGCGGGATGCAGCGTGTCGCAGGTAAAGCGAATTTGGGCTGAACATCAGCGCTCTAAATAGAGACCCGCGGGGGCACAATATCAATGTCGATACGATCTCCCCTTGAATTGGCCATTTTCGCAGCTTCTCGCCATCAGTCTGTGATCTATTGGTTCTGAGGGTTCCGGCTCTCGGCTCAGCGATCCGGACGGTGACGAGGCTGGGGTAACTTGGAAATAGCCCTGGCCTCCCTCCCCGTCACCAATCTCTCCCTGTAGTTGAATATTACACCAGCGCTTCCTACATTTTGAGTGGCTGAACTAAGGGGAGGGGCTATTGATGATTTATTACAACATGGTCGCTGGATGGATGGGCTTTCCGCACCTGAGCGTTTCTAACGGCGTGACGCATTCTTATGCGATAGCCTACAAGCTGAAAGACAAGACAAGCGAGAAGTGGACCGCCCGCTTCATTCGCTTCAAGGATAAAATCAACAAGGCTGAGTGGGGAGCGTCCACAGTTCTCTATGAGGCTGTCCCTGATCTCATCAAGCATCTAGGCGTCGATCCCAAGCGCACCGTGTTCATCCCGGCACTTTCATCCGGTGAAACCAAGGCAGACCCAAACCGGGCAATCCCATGGATCGCGAAGGAATGCGCGAGAATATGCGGTGCCCAATATAACGACACAGCACTTTCTAAGAATGTCCACCAGAAGATTCATACCATCTATTCAGCAGAAGGCAGAACCGCAGAGCTGGATAAAGCCAAATATCAGTCCGCTAAAATAGATGCGGATCATGTCTTCGTTTTCGATGACTTCATTACGCGCGGTGATACACTGTCGCGCATCGCTCTAGCGGTGCTTGCGACAAATCCAAAGTGCAAGGTCTACGGGATTGCTCTGGCGAAGGCTGAAAGTGTTGACTACTGCCCCAATCCAGACAACGACCAAGTTCCTGCCAGATGGGATAATCTCTGGAGCCAGGGCGAGCAGGAGCACGACGCAAAATTCAAGAAGGGCTAGAACATGGCTGCATCATCCATATCCTCGACCTCGGTGGCGCTTGCCGCTTTGATGAAGCTCAAAGGCGTCGGTCGGCGCGCCGCCCTGCGCATAATCTACGCCCCCATTCCGGACAGTGACGCAAAAGAACTCGTCGTGGATAGGGCGACACGAGCGAAACTGTCGGAAGGCGCCCTACTGGACGCATGGGATCGAGCGGAAGATGAGCTGGAAAACACCCAAGCCAGCGGAATCAAATTCTTTTCCTTCCATGACGAAGGTTATCCCGAGCGGCTACGAAATATCCCTGATCCCCCGGCCGTCCTCTATGTGAAAGGCGATGTAAAAGGTTTACATGCGGCCAGGTGCATCGCTGTCGTGGGAACACGTGAGCCAACTCCATATGGGGAGGCAGTCGCCAGAAAATCGGCGGCAACAGCCGCCGAAGAGGGCTTCACGATCGTAAGCGGCCTAGCGCACGGGTGCGATACTTTCGGACATGAAGGCTGCTTAGATGCCCACGGCGTGGGGGTTGCTGTAATGGCTCACGGCCTGGACAAGGTTTATCCGGCCGCCAACCGTGGACTAGCAGGCCGGCTGCTCGAAAATGGCGGATGCCTAGTGAGTGAATACCCCCTCGGCGTTACCCCCATGCGGACTGCTTTTGCCGAACGAGACCGCATCCAGAGTGGTCTTTCCGACGCTGTGCTTGTGGTAGAAACGGACGTTAAGGGTGGAACCATGCACACCGTTCGCTTTTCGCGAGAGCAAAAGCGGATTCTTGCATGCATCGATCACCCCGATAAGTGGAAGCATGAAGACAAGACGAAGGGCAATCAGATGATGATTGCTGAACGATGGGCCAGAGGTATAGCCGACGGCCCAGCTCTCATGCAGTTTCTGAAGCAGATCGAGCAGATGAAGTCTGCGCCTGAAATCAGGTTGGAGAAGTCACAGAACAACGATCCTCAGACCTCGATGGCTTTCTGATATGATTATTTTCGACTTCGACCAGACCCTTGTGGATACGTCTTCCGTTGAGCATTTGCGCGCCGCCCGGAACTGGAAGGCTGTTATGGCGCAGGCCCCCAAGCTTCCTGTCTATGATGGCATCACGCAGCTGCTTCAGGACCTCCACGAATCCGGCCAGACGATAGCGATCGTCACAAAAAGCCCCGACATGGTGCCGAAGGCGTTCATCAAGGCCCACGGGTGGCCGATAGATATCGTTGTTGGCTATCATCACGTGAAGAACCGGAAACCCCATCCCGAGGGGCTGCTGCTCGCCATGTCGAAGGCAGGTGCCGGGCCAGAAGACACGTACCATGTGGGTGATCAACCGCAGGATACCGAAGCTTCGCGCGGCGCTGATGTTATGGCGCTGGGCTCTGCGTGGGGATGTACCGACACATCCGAACTAGTTGCTTCGAACCCGGATGCCATTTTCAATTCGGTTTCTGAACTGCGGGAATATTTCGCGGGCAAGCTAGGCATAGCGGCTTAAGCACCTTGTACCTACTTAACCTGGCGCTGAGAAGTGAGCCGCCTAGTGGGCGGCTCAGCGCGAATCAGCGCATCAAATTCAGCCTCTTCCTCTTGGTGCTGCGCAATTGCCCGCGTATCCCTACGGGCAGGGCCGCCTTGTTTTATTGAGGAATTGAGGTTGTTTTCGTGAGGCTGGCGTTTTCGCCACGTTGCTAATCACGAGGATAACGACGTGTCTATTCATGATTTTGAGATTTTGGCCGGGAGTGTGCGGCGCCGGAATTTCACCCGCGCCGACAAAGAGGCAATTGTTTCGGAGACTTTGCACGGCGACACCTCGGTAACGGACGTTGCTCGTCGCCACGAGATTGATCGGTCGTTGGTCTACAGGTGGCGTCGCGAATTTGGTGTTGTTGAGAACGGCGGCTCCCGACTGGGATTCGTTCCGGTCAAGGTGACGCCGTCGGATTTGCCGGAAGGCTGTACTGCTCGATCGCAGCCTTGCCCGATCGAGATCGATGTCGGCGATGGCCGGAGCGTACGAGTCGGCGTCGGCTTTGATCAGGCGACGTTGTCTCGGGTTCTTGAAGTTCTGGGCCGGTCGAGAGCGCCATGATCCCGTTTGAGAGTGGGGTTAAGGTGTGGCTCGCGACGGGCCATACGGATATGCGGCGCGGCTTCCCCGGCCTGGCGCTGCAGGTCCAGGAGATTTTGAAGCAAGATCCATTCTGTGGGCATCTGTTTTGCTTTCGAGGCCGCAGGAGCAATCATCTGAAGGTGATCTGGCACGACGGCCAGGGCAGTTGCACGTTTACAAAAAAGTTGGAGCGGGGGCGGTTCATCTGGCCGAACGTTGAGGGCGGTGCGGTGACCATCTCTTCTGCGCAACTCTCCTATCTCCTGTCTGGAATAGACTGGCGAAACCCGCAACAGACATGGCGGCCGACGAGCGCCGGATAGATGGATTTGCGGCTTGGATTCTGAAGAAAAGCTATGCAAATCAGTGGCTTTGTGATCCACTTCGAGCATGGAAACCGGCTCGGAACAGCATCCCGATTATGCCGCGGCTCTCGAGGCTGAGCTGGTCGTAGCCCGTGCGGAACGCGCCGCCGCCTTAGCCGATCTTGCCGTCGCCAAGGCTAAGGAAGCCGATAATCAGGCGATCATTCTTCGTCAGAAGGTCCATATCGAAAAGCTGCAAAGGGAGCTGCGTGGCCAGAAGTCGGAACGAACCTCGCGGCTGATTGCGCAAATGGAGCTGATGCTCGAGGACGCCGAGGCGACGGCCACCGAGGATGAGCTTGCCGCCGAAATGGCCGTTGCTGCGGCCGCATCAGTTGCTGTCGCCGGCTTCACCCGAAAGCGGCCCGTGAAGAAACCCTTTCCGGAGCACCTGCCGCGCGAACGTTTTGTCGTGCCTGGTCCAGTCGCCTGCAGCTGCTGCGGCAGTGAGCGGTTGCGCAAACTCGGCGAAGATATCACTGAGACGATGGAAAGCGTTCCGCGTTCCTGGAAAGTCATCCAGACGGTGCGGGAAAAGTTCAGTTGCCGCGACTGCGAAAAGATCAGCCAGGCGCCGGCACCTTTCCACGTTATTCCGAGGGGCTGGGCGGGTCCGGGGCTATTGGCGATGATCCTGTGCGACAAGTTTGGTCAGCACATCCCTCTCAATCGCCAGGTCGAACGCTTTGCGTTGGAAGGTGTACCGATCAGCCTGTCGACGGTGGCTGATGCGATCGGGGCCTGCTGCCATGTCCTTGATCCGCTGCTGAGGCGGATCAAAGCCCATACTTTTGCCGCCGAACGCGTTCATGGCGATGATACGACAGTTCCTGTTCTGGCCGCTGGCAAGACCGACACGGGCCGGATTTGGACATATGTCCGGGACGATGCCCCGTTCGGCGGAACGACGCCGCCATCGGCGATGTTCTATTATTCCCGGGACCGGGGCGGCGAACACCCTCAAAGTCATCTGGCCACCTATAGCGGCATCCTTCAGGCGGATGCCTATAGTGGCTATACACAGCTCTATCTTCCCGATCGAAGTCCGGGGCCGATCTATGAGGCAGCGTGCTGGGCACACGCCCGGCGGCCGTTCTTCGCCCTGGCCGATCTGGAAGCCAATGCGCGCCGAAAAGCGCAAGGCAAAAGCACCGCCGTGATCTCGCCGATCGCGATCCAGATGGTGCAGCGGATCGACGCGCTGTTCGAGAACGAACGCCTGATCAATGGCCAGACGGCGGAAGTGCGGAAGGCAACCCGTCAGCAGCTCAGCAAGCCGTTGGTAGACGCCATGGAAGTATGGATGCGCGAGCAACGTGCCAAGCTGTCTCGCGACAACGATCTGGCCAAGGCCTTCGACTACATGCTGAACCGCTGGGCATCCTTTACCCGCTTCCTCGATGACGGCCGCATCTGCTTGTCGAATAATTGTGCCGAGCGTTCACTGCGCGGTGTGGCGAGACGTGTTTCATTATGCACCCCTTCGTTAAGTGTCTGTAAACATTGGAAGCGTGTCCGCATCAACATCGCGCAACGGGCGACCTTTCCGGGCAATCGCCGCTCTGACCGGCTCGGACGTCAAATCGATGGCACGGATCTGATAGGGCGCCCGCGGAACAACCTGGACTGCAGGAAGAACGCCCGTGGAAACAAGCTTGCGTATCATATGGCTTGAGACACCCAACGCTTTCGCGGCCTCGATTTGCGTGAGCCATTCGCCATTTTTGTCAGCTGAACGGTAGGCATCGATGCCACGCACGTAACGAACAGAACGGACCCGATGGGCTGTCCAGGTCTTCCCCTGGCCGGTGGGAAAGCCCATTCGGTTGAGCGTCGCGGCGATGTGCTCGTCAGACCAGCGGCCGGCCATGCTGCGCATGACTTCCAGTGCATCTTCGGCTGTCGCGCTGCCGTGTTCGCCGGAGCGCGGCTTGCGAACACGCAGCTCCGAGTGCTGGCCACCCCGCCAATGAATGGTGAGCACGACATCACGTATGGCATCGTCGACATCGACGATGATGTCGGCGATCAGCGTTCGAAGAAGCTGCTGGCGGGCGCGCATCGTCACATCAGGAGCATTCCAGGCCGCTGACAGGTTTTCTGCCAGGTTGGCGAAAGCACCTGGATCAACCTCGATGGTCGTCGGGTTTTCGGCAGGCTGGCGCGTCTCAAGATCACGCACGCGGCGCAACGCGATTTCCCAGTTTTTCTCCAACTGTGCGGCGATCAGACGATTGTCAGGATCACATGCCGCGTAGCGCCGCTCGGCAAGGCCGGCCTCGTAGCGGGCCTGCTGGAGCTCCAAATCAAGGATCTGGCGCTGATCATCTTGCTGTTTCCGGTGCATCCGTTCCGCCTCGATCGCGGCTTCGATCGCCAAGGGTTCTACCGCTCGCAACAGCTCTCGTGCAACCGCCGTGTCAATCTTCGGAGCACCGAAGATCATACAACGAGGCAGCCCAGCCAGATTACCCTTGTCGCAGCGGTAGACCGGCTGGCTTATCGGGCCGCCCCTATAGCAAACACTCAGACGTTGGCCGCAACGGGCGCACGTCAGGAGGCTCGATAAGAGCGCCTTGCCCCCACGGCCTGACTTTACACCATCCGAGCGACCGTAGGCATTGAGCGCCAACTGCCTCTGGTTGCATTCATATTCCTCCCAGCCGATGTACCCTTCGTGATGATCCTTGATCATCACTTCCCAGGTGCCCGCAGGCTTGTAATGTCCGTAGGTTCGCCGCGCTCGCCCCTCAACGATTGAAGTTCGCTTCTCGCTTTTGCCGTAGACATAAGCCCCCGCATAGAATGGATTTTTTAGCACACTGATCACATTGCGGTAGCGGACCGGCTGCCAGACGCAGTTCGTCATGCGGCCTTCATCTGCGGGCCGGGGGAAGTGGATTTGCTCGGCCTTCATCGACAACAGCACCTGGCGGGCACTACCAAGTTGGCGAAAGCGAGCGAAGATAAGCCGGATCACCTCTTGCAGACGGATGTCGGGGTCGAGCCCCAGTCCTGCTTCGCGATGCCATATATAGCCGAACGGAACCGACAGGCGCAGCTCACCCCGATGCGCCTTCGACCGGGCGGCTTCGTACATTCTTGCCCGCAACACACCCAGCTCGAACTCGCTGATGCTGCCTTTCATGCCCAAGAGCAGGCGATCATTCGGATGGCAGGCGTTGTACACACCGTCATGATCGATGACGCGGGCTTCGACAAGTCCGCACAGTTCAAGCAAATGATGCCAGTCGCGTCCGTTGCGCGCGAGCCTCGACGCGTCGAAGCACAGGACGGCCCCGACCTTACCCGCGCAGAGCCAAGCGACCAGACGGTCGAAGCCGGGCCGCGCCACCGTTCCGCTGGCGGATCGCCCGAGATCGTCGTCGATGACCTCGATGTCGGCAAAGCCGTACTTGCGCGCGATGTCGACCAGATCATACTGGCGTCGCTGGCTTTCCAGATTGGTCATGACTTGGGACTGCGACGACTGGCGCACATAGACGACCGCCTTACGCTGGAGCACGGTCGCCGGGAGCAGATCAGCGCTTGTCATCGGCAAGCTCCTCGACTCGGATGCCGGCGGCTTGCATCAGGACTTGGGCAAGCGTCAAAACGACCTTCGCCCGGTCCGCTTCGTTCATCCCGTCCACCCGGCGAGGTTCGAATATCAGGCTCATCTGTCTGCCCGAGGTCAGCGCGGGCGCGTCGTGCTGTTTCATCGACTTTCTCCCAAGCGATTCCATTATCGCGTTGGGAGTTTGGGGGAGCAGCGGCTACCGTGACCAGCCTCTTCAGATCGGACAATGCCAAGAGATCGACCTGTGGCGCGCCCAGCGTCATCCCGGCGCAAACCACCGGATCAAGCATCCAGGCAGCCATCGAAACTACGAGACCCGATGGACCTTGCACCTTAAAAAATTGGCCCGTCGCTCGATGCTCTACCCGCCGCACACTGACCTTGCGGCCAAAATAGGGATGCCAGCGGTAATGAACCTCCAATTCCTGACCGACATGGGCAGAATGAACGGGCAATGGCATTGGGAAGAAAAGCCTGGTTGTTTGCCGGCTCAGACCGCGGTGGACAGCGGGCGGCGGCCATGTACAGCTTGATCGTCACAGCGAAAATGAACCGTATTGATCCACAGGCCTGGCTTGCCGACGTCCTTGCCCGGATCGCCGATCATCCGGCAGACCGGATCGATGAACTGTTGCCGTGGCATTGGAAGGCCCAAAAGGCGATAGCTATTGCTACCGCCGCATGAACAACTCTCGAAACAATTCCTCTGATCGCTGCAGTCCTTCATCCGTCAAGATCAAGGACTTCGTCTTGCTCGCCGGATCCCCGATCAGGCCCTTCTTGAACAGTCGGTCTGTCGCATTCCAATCGAATCCCTTCCATGCCCGACGCCCGTCATGCAGCGTCAGCCATAGCAGTGCCAGGACAGCGTCGTCGATCTTGTCCTCGTCGATATCCATCTACCAAGCATAACATGCAAACCGCTCGATCGCTGCGGCCTACGCCGAATGCGTACTTGCCCGCTCCAGCTCAGCAGCGATCTGTTGACGCTCGCCAGCGTCGATTGATGCCGCCAACTCGGCGCGCAGTTCCTGAATATCGTCATAAGTGGTCATCGTCGGCTCCTCTGATTGAAAAACAGAGGCTCGGCCCCGAGTTGTGAGCGTCCGGCGAAGGCATTTTCGCTTGGTCGAGAGGCCGATATTATAGGCCGCGTTTCATCTCGTCTGCCATAACGCGTTCGACCACATCCGGATCGCATTGTTCATCGACGAGAAACTGGCGGATTCCACCATCCCATGTCCGTATGTCGGCGAGGAGATCTTGGAGCTCGTCCACGCCGTTCTCGGTCAGGCCCTTTGTGCCGTATTCGCTGCCGTCGCGGACATAAAGCAATTCGCCTTCGCTGATATTATCCGAGTTGGCGGTCACCTCTTCGATCAACTCGAGGTTCTCGCCGATCATCTCAGCGACCTCTTTGAGGGTATAGATGATCCTTGAGCGTGCCATCACGCAGCCTCATACCGGTCTTTTGCCGGAGTCCACTGCCACGGGAGCAGTGCCTCAAGTCGATCCTTCGGATGGCTCTGGATCCGGGTCAGGACGTCTGTCAGATAGGTCTCTGGATTGTGGCCATGGAGTTTAGCTGTCTCGATGATGGTCAGGATATTGGCGATGCGCTCGCCGCCCTTGTCTGATCCGGCGAAGAGCCAGTTTTTTCTGCCAATTCCAAGCGGCCTCATGGCGCGCTCAGCTATGTTGTTATCGATTTCGACACGGCCATCGTCAACGTAGACGCTCAAAGCTGCCCATCGCGAGAGAGCGTATCGCATCGCTTCTGCAAGCTTCTGTTTCTGCGGGAGCGTCGAAAGCGTCGTTTCAATCCAGGCCTTGAGGTCCGTCAGAATGGGTCTGGCGTGTTGCTGGCGCAGTGTTCGCCTCTCGTCAGCCGACATGCCGCGGATACGATCCTCAATATCGTAGAGTGCACCGATGCGCGACAGTGCCTCGTCGGCGATCGGAGATGGCTTGAGCTTGATCACATCATGGAACTTGCGGCGCACATGCGCCATGCAGGCAGCTTCGATGATCTGGTTGCCGTAAAGCTTGCCGTAGCCCGCATACCCATCCGCATGCATTACGCCGCTGAAGTGAGCGAGGTGTTCAGCCGGATGCACGCCCTTTCGGTCGGGGCTATAGTAATAGGCGATCGCTCCGGGCGTGGGATCCTGGTAGCCGCTGCCATCGAAGACATAGACCCAGACCCTGCCGGTTTTCGTCTTTCCTCGTCCTGGGTCGAGAACATCGACCGGCGTATCGTCCGTGTGTATTCGGTCGACCGCGGCGATATGGGCTCTGATCAGCAAGATGAGGGGCGAGAGCAGAACGGACACACGGCCAACCCAGTCCGCCATGACAGACCGGGAGATGTCTATCCCCAGCCGGTCGTACATCTCGGACAAACGGTAGAGTGGGATATGATCGTCAAACTTGGCGACCATGATGTGTGCGAGCAGTCCTGGTCCAGGTTTGCCTCGCTCGATCGGCAAGGTCGGCATCTCACCCGATACCGTTGTATCGCAGTCCTTACAGACCATGCGCTTCTCGATATGCCGGACGATCTTCACAGAAGCCGGCACATGCTCCATCACCTGGACCACCCTGTCGGCCGCCTTCAGGAAGGACTTGCCACCACACGTCGGGCAACTGCAGGGCGCTGTGTACACCCGCTCTTCAGTTGGAAGGCCATCCGGCAGAGGCCTGCGTTTCGGCTTGTCGGGGGTATCATCCAGATCTGGCAGCAGGCCTTTTCCGGAACGAGCATCAGCTTCGGCGCGAGAGGCTTCGATCTCCTCGAGCATCAGTTCGAATTGCTCAATCTTCCGATCGATCTTTTCCGAGGATGCGCCGTGCTGCCGATGTCGGAGCAGATCCAGCTGCGCGCGCAGAAGACCGATGATCGAGTCGCGTTTGATGACTTCGGCTTCTTGTGCGCTGAGTTTCGCCGCCTGTTCAGCGACGAGCGCGCGCAATGCCAATAGCTCGTCCTGACTGTCCAGCGGGGGTGCTTTCATGCCCAAAAACATAGCCGATTTGCAGCGAAAGCACTAGCGTTTTGCCTCGGATGTCACTGTAAAATATAGCTTTTAACCCGTGCGGCCAGGGGCGGAAGTCCACGCTGGTCGGCGCCAGTCAATGCCTTCAACAAGCATCGACAACTGAGCCTGCGTCAGATGCGCAACGCCATCTTTCGCCGTCGGCCAAGGAAAGTATCCGCGCTCGAGAATCTTGTAGAATAGGCAGAACCCCTGGCCATCCCACCAAAGAAGCTTGATCCGGTCGGCGCGCTTTCCACGGAAGCCGAAGATCGCTCCGCAACCCGGCGCTTCCTTGATCACTGCCTCGACCATAGCAGACAGACCATCGATACCGCGCCGCATATCGGTCACCCCGCAAGCCAAGTAGACCCGCACATTTCCTGTCGGCCCGATCATGCAGCCTCAACACACGCGATCAACGATGACAGCGTCTTGCGTTCAATGTCCGCCGGAACTTTCAAACTGCGACCATTTCGTAGCTGGATCTTGATAAGCGCGGGCGCCCCGCCGGCCGCCGGCATCTGCCCGAGGCTTACTTCGTTGACCAGGTGGACCGGAAGGAACGTCGCTGACACATCGAAGTGGCTAAGCGTTTTCCGCCATAAACGGATCTGCGCAGGATAAATGTCATGGCGACGAGCGACGTCACCAATGCGAACGCCCGGTTGATCGGCTTCAGCCAATATCGCCAGCTTCGCTTCCTTCGACCACCGCCGCCTACGCTCAACGCCGGAAATGATCTCCATGCGAGCCATGCCAACCTCTCAGATCTGATATTAGTGTCAGCACTAATGCTGGTTCTAATGCCAGAACATCGCCTAACTGGCTCG
>NZ_JABEKU010000004.1 GCF_013283665.1 Ensifer sesbaniae
TCAACTCGAAGCCGACATCAAAAGCTTTATCGAGCGCCACAACGAAAACCCTAAGCCATATCGCTGGACCAAATCGGCAGACGACATTCTCGCATCCGTCAAGCGCTTCTGTCAGAAGGTCGACAACAGCTTATGACACGAATTTCGGATTCAGATGACTAGCACACCATGAGAACTGTTCAAGTCTGATGAAATACATTTCTCAAACGGCCCCGGGCCTAGGACGTCCGTTGGCGTTAGTCGGGGCGGCCATGCGGCCGGCCTCCTGTAGCAGAATCTCTTGCATCCATATGCTTGCCTGATCCCTGTTGTGAACCACGGGCCACTGGACAGCCATGGTAAATGCTGGGAGTGCCAGCGGGAGCTCGACGATCCGCAAGGGAATTATCTTTGCGAAATGATAGGCGAGCCGCGAGGGTATGGTCGCTATACGCTCGGTCCCTGACAGCAGCGGCGGGATCAAGCTGAAGCCGGGCGCGACGACCTCAACGCGCCTCTTCAGACCGCGCTCGACCAATAACCATTCTTCGATGGAGGGCTTCAGCGCACGCCCGAACTTCGCTACAACATGCCCCATCGACAGGTATTTTTCAAAGGAAAGCTGCTGTGAAAGTTGTTTGTTCGTGGCGCATCCCACGCAGACGAGTGTCTCGTCGAACAGTCTCGCTTGGGGATGCGCGTTCGACATGAACTGCTCAGGAAGGATTAGGAAATCGATTTCACCGCGCCCGAGTAGCTCATTGGGTTCATCGTCGGGAGCCAGCAATTCAAAGCTGACGGCTGGAGCGTCCCGCACCACACGCTCTACAACCTTTTCGAAGAAGACAAGTGTCACGAAATCGGACACAATGATTCTGAAACGTCGCTCCGACACGGCCGGATTGAACATGTCGCATGAAATGATGGAAAACTGAATATGAAGCAGAACATCGCGGACTGCGGGGGCAAGGGCTTTGGCACGCGGAGTTGGGAGGAATTTGCGGCCCTGCATTGTAAACAGCTCATCACCGAAATAGGTGCGTAGCCGGGCGAGAGCAGAACTCATGGCCGGCTGACTGAGGTTAATGCTACGTGCCGCTGCGGTGACGCTTTGTTGTGACATCAGAGCATCGAGCGCAACTAGAAGATTGAGATCGAGGCCCTTAAAACGCATGCTTTGACGTGTCCACAGTGCAGATCATTGACATCCAAACAGTAACTCTATTGCCGAATCGACGCCGTCGGGTAACGGCGCTCAGGGCCAGTCACGGGTCTCTATAAAACCGCGAAACAGGGATCAGGCGCTCAGTAGAACTCGACCTGGCGTGTCTTAGGACACCTCACGCGAATGGCCGCATCGACCCCAACGTGGCCGCGTCAATTTGAGCGCAGCTGATCGTCATGATCATTTTAGCGGCGATACAGTTGCCATGAAGGGCGTGGCTGAATAGGCACCCGCGCGTCAAGATTCAGAATAGCTCTTGGTGTCGCGCAGCCTTGGTCCAGCGTATGGCCGTCTTGGTGCGTCAGCTCGCCGGCATAGCACGCAGCCGCCATTTGTGCGTCCCACCGCCCACTGCTAAATCGCATCATCTTTGTTGGGCCTGGCTCCGGGCTGCATCGTCGTGGACACATCAATGAGATCTCTCTCCGATAAATGAATGGAAGGACATCCTAGTGCTTTCCGGCGTTTCGTTGCCATGCAAACTGCAAATTCCAACATGCGCTGCGGACATGATTGAGGAACTCTTTGCGAAGAAGCGTTAGCGAAACAGCGCTGGCATAGGGCTCATCAACACGGCCGGACAGGTCCGTTGGCGCGACGCAGGTCCTAAGCGTCGGAGGTGGGAGCCTCCAGTTAGTACGAGCACATTGACCAAGAGCATGAAAACGAATGTATCCATGGCGTGGATGAAAGCCATGCGAAAACTCGATTTTTCCACTCTCGGGGAATTCGACTAGAAAGGCATTTGCACTATCGCAGGCAAAAGTGGAAATCACGCCGAGAGGCATTGTTGCAAAGGGATCATAATTGGCAATCCGGGCATCCAATAAACTGAGTCCAGGAAACGAATATAAGTCGGGCATATCTCGGACATGCTGTTTTGGCGCGTTGAGCTAAACTCAAGTTTGGAGTTAGGGAATGCCTGCATAATGTCCATACGGCGCCGGACGCTTGAACGCCTCGTCATAGCCTAAGTGATTCCAACCGACCCGCCGTTCGCAATTGTGAAACGCGGAGGAACGGTTTTCTTTATCCCCCGCAAACGGCCAAGGGTGTGGGGTGAGAACATCATTGTCCGAGGAGAGAAAATTATGGATCACTCCGTTTGGAAGGGGTCACATCCGTTCATCGTTGACAGTGACGCCGCACAGCAACGACAGATGCCGAGGCTGACATCAATCGACCTGAACCTGCTGGTGGAGCTCGAAGCGCTATTGCAGTACCGGAATATCACGCATGCGGCCCAACACATCGGCCGAAGTCAACCGGCCATGAGCCGAGCGTTGTCAAGACTGCGTGGCATATTCAATGACGATCTTTTGGTTCGCGGCTCGCGCGGCTTTGTCCCGACGCCTCGGGCCGAACGCTTGGGCAAAATGCTGCCGTCTGTATTGAACGCGATCCGCGAAATGGTGAATCGCAGCTTAAGCCCAAGAGACATGCGCTGGAAGGCAACTATCGCGATCCCTGACCACCAAGCGCTCATTTTGCTGCCGCGTCTGTTGCCGCGTCTGCATGAGCGCACGCCTCATCTCGACATCGTCACAAACCCGCTCCTGGACTGTGCACTGCGGCGGCTTGAGCAAGGTGAGATCGATTTAGCCGTCGGGCAGATCGGTGCCGCACCGCCGGGCTTCTTGCGGCGTAAGCTCTACGCGGACCGCTTCACCTGTCTGCTACGCCACGACCACCCAGTGCTAGAGCAAGAGTGGAGCATAGGTAGCTTCGCTGAGTTGCGTCACGCCTCCATCTTGTCGGACGCCAATGACCGCTTCGGTCAGGTCTATGACGTGCTTTCCAAGCTGGAGCTATCGGACCGGTATCCGATCGCGGTCTCCAATGTGCTGACGGCGGCTGTTGTGATTGCGGCGACCGATCTTGTCCTCGTCGTGCCGCATCGCATCGCGACCCAGCTCGCCACCATGCTGCCGCTCGTGGTTCTCGATCCTCCCGTGCAACTGATGCCATATGAAGTTGCGTTGATCTGGCACGAGCGTTCCCATCGCGACCCGGAACATCAGTGGCTCCGCCAGGAAATCGCCGCGGCAGCGCGACCTGACCGGAACGCGCCAAACACGAAATCAAATGGGGAGGAAACTGGATGATGGCTTCGTGCATTTGGGTGCAAGCCGGCCGCGGGACGACGCCTCGGGCACCTCGCCGGCGGTGGCGCAAGACGCCAGAGCGCACTTAACAGCTTGCGGGCGAGCGCCACAATCATCGTCCGTGAATGAATTTGCGGCCGTCGGCGGGGCTCTGTTGCAATTATTCCTCTGTGAGCGCGCTCGATCCGTGCGAAGGCACGTTCGCGTCCGGAGAGCTAGGGCTTGTCGCTCGCTGCGGCAGTAGCGGATAATGTCATCCGGATACTGTACGGCACGCCGGGAAAGCCGGTTTCGAGCCAAACGTCAAACACGGAATGCAGGAACAGGTTTCCCAGCATGGGCGAGATGATCCTCGCAACCAAGCTTCCATCTGCCATCGACGCCGGAGCCTTCAGCCACCGCTCGATATAGAGTGCCGGAAAGCATGGCCGCTAACCGCCGAACCACCGATTAATTTACTCCGCGTTGCCTACCCGCAACCTGGCAAGGTCGCCGAATGCCTAAACCACCTTACGACTGGAATGCAATTTAGCCAACCACTCCCGAGAGACGATCCAGGTGGACGATGCAAAGCAGAAAGAAGAATACCAATCGCGCATGGCTTCGTCCTTTCACAGCACCAATGGTTGCCATGCAAAAAAGCGATTTCTCGCGTCTGGCCGCATGTTGCATAAACCTGCGACAGCACCTTCGATCGCATCAATGGGCACGCTGTTTCGTTTTACCCCGGTGGATGTGGCGACTCGACGAGGGCACTGGGCAGCCGACCATTAGTGCGAACGCGGCCTGTACAGCCACAATTAATCGTTACTTCCTAGACAAAGGAATGATGGACATGCCGGATCAGCCACCCGTGCACACCGACATAATGATCAGCGATGGTGCAGACCCGAGGGGCTCCGACGCCCTGAAATGTGCTTTGCGCAGAATGGGCGGTGGCGTCAGCGTCATCACCGCAGGGGAGGGTGAAGAGCGCACAGGAGCAACTGTTACTTCCGCGACTGCGCTCTCGATCGAGCCGCCATGCATGCTCGTTTCCCTCAATCGCTCCTCCTCTACGTGGCCTGCCGTTGCGCGGTTCGGGCATTTTTGCGTGAACATCCTGGGCCACGCCCACGAGATACTGGCGAACCAGTTCGCCGGTCGAGGCGGGCTGAAGGGCGCGGAACGTTATCGGGGTGCTGAGTGGACCCAACTCATCAGCGGCGCGCCTGTCCTTCAGGATGCGGTGGCGGCCGTGGACTGCAAGGTTGAGGAAGCCATAGAACGATACAGCCATGTAATTGTGCTCGGTCGCGTCGTCGGCATTTGCATCGGCAACGGCGGCTCATTGGTTTATCGTGGCGGCCGATATTTTCCAATTGCCGAGTAGCGAGGCGGCCAAGCTCACCGCGTTGAAGCTTGGGAGCCTAATTGGGCAAGCGACGTCCTTGCCCCGATCGAGTTCGCATCCGCTTCGCATAGGGCAGTGCCACCTGTTCAACATGATTCCGAAGGTGAGTGGCGTGCCGGTCGTGTTGACCAACAGTTGCGTTTGAGCTCGAACCCAGCCTGCTTCAGTAGCACTGTCGCCTTGCGCAGGTTTTTGCTTGCGACGTCGTCCCAATGGGGTTCATGTAGGGATGGTGAACACTTCCGGCGGAAGAAGGTCCTTGACTCGCTCAGGATATTCACTCGCTTCGAGGCAGCCCAGAGGAAGCTAGCTCATGGGCATCGTGAGGCCTCGGTTCCGAATTAGCGCCGCCGACGATACCCCGATCCGAGTGTTGGATCGCTCGCTACGAGACAAGGGGTTGGGCAAAGGTGTGAAGAAAGGCAGGATCTGGGCCTATGTCCGAGATCAACGACCCTGGATGGGTGCCGCCCCGCCCGGTGCGATCTACTACTTCGCCCCGGACTGGAAAGAAGCCCACGTCCTTCATCATCTCAGGCAGGCAAGCAGTATCCTTCAAGCGGATGGCTACAAGGGCTATGTTGCGGCCGTCCATATGTAACGGTGGTCGGAGAAAGGTTCGTTTCCCCGGCCTGAACCGCAACATAAATTTCAAATCTGCGACCGCTACAGAGCCTTCAGGAAAGCCATCAGGGATGGCAGCGAGCGCTGAGGGACAGTGGCTTGTTGGTCAGAGATGTCGACCCGAGCAAGCGCCTTCGCCTTCATTTCCATATCGACTTCAGCGTAAATATGCGTCGTGTCGAGAGACACATGGCCAAGCCAAGCACGGATTGTGTTGATGTCGACGCCAGCGCGCAGCAGGTGGACTGCGGTTGTATGTCGGATCGTGTGAGGACTTACGCGCTTCGTCTCGATCGACGGCACTATTTTGCTCGCCAGCTCGGCATAGTGGGTCACGAGTCTGTGGATCCCGAACCGCGTCAATGGCGAGTAGACCCGATTTAGAAAGACCGGATCGGCCCAGCTGCAAATTGTCGACGATCAACTGCGCCGCTTCATCGGCACGGGCCCCGCTGTTGTACAAGAACAGAAGCAAAGCGTAATCGCGATTGCCGAGAGGCGTACGACGGTCCGGTTGTGCCAAGAGCGCGTCCATCTCCGGCTTCTCAAGATATCCGATCATGGCCTTGGCGGTCTTCTTGAACGGTATCGCTCGTACTTCTCCGGACCACGCGATGTGGACCGGAGAGTGCATGCCAATGAACCTTGCCAATGAGCGTATGGTCGCCAGCCTCTGGTTTCGAGTGACCCCGCTGCACTTTCGATCGCGTTCCAGGTGATCAAGGAACTGACGGATGATTGACGGTGTCAGATTTTCAACCGACATTCGATCGATGGCGCGCGCCGCGTGATCGCTGGCGAACGGAAGCAGGAGCATCAGGGTATCGCGGTAGCTGGCCTGAGTGTTTCGGGACAGGTTCCGTTCCGCCACCAGGTGTTCGAGGAGGAACCGCCGCACCCATGGTCCGAGGAGCATCTCATTCTTCATGGCTGCCCTCCATCGCATACTGGGCGAAGCGTTGGCTGGCCGCCTCCAGGAGTTCCGGCGTCATTTGCAGATAGCGTTGCGTCGATCGGATGTCGATGTGACCAAGGAAGGTTGCGAGTTGCGGGAGCAATCGTTGGACTTCCTGGCCGGAATGATACCATACGACGACACGGTGGACGGCCGCTGTGTGGCGAAGATCATGGATGCGTGGTGGACGCGGTTCGCCGATCGGGCGTTCGATACCGGCGGCGCGGCGGACATGTTGGAACATGGTGACTACACTCTGATAAGTCCATCCTCGAATGCCGCGCGACGCGAACAGCGGCGCCGCTCTCCCCTGCGGCATTGGTAGCAAGCCACGACGTTCTAGATGCGCGGCCAGCTCTCCAGACAGCTTCGGTCCAATTGAAACCAGACGGGTCTTGAAGAATTTGCTGCAGTGGATGGTGATGACCTCTTCGACGAGGTCGACATCCTGCAAGGTCAAGCGTAAGGCCTCGCCGATTCGCATGCCGGTTCCATAGAGGAGCAAGATCATCGTACGGTACATCGCGGGCACATGCTGGCTGTAGCCCGTTCGCAAAGTCGAGGTTGCCTCCAGTAGTCGGCGCAATTCCTCGGTCGAATATACGTACGGCGTTTGCTGCGGCGGCAGGTTCGGCAGAACTGTCGGCAGAGGCGAGCGATCTACATATCCACGGCTTATTGCGAACCTAAACAGGCCACTCAGCACCCTGTGTTTGAGTGCCCACGTCGCCGTCGGCCCCTTGTCTCCATTGAGGAAATCAATGACCGATTCTGGGGTTACCTCGATCGCCGACTGCTCGCCCGAAGTGATGGAGCAAGCGTCCGGCAGACTCGAAGCGCATGCCCAGTGATCGTTGCCGGGCCAGGTAGGCATCGATGAGGTCGATCAGCTTCATAGGACATCTCCCAAATCGAAGGCGCCGACTTCGCGAAGAGCTGCCATGTTCACCTTTGCGTAGACACTTGTTGCCGAGGCGCTGCGGTGTCCAAGATGGTCGCCGATCTCCTTGATGGTCAGCCCCTCGGCGAGCAAGCGAACTGCGCAGGCATGGCGCAACGCGTGCCCGCCGCGATGCGCCGCTTGAATACCGAGCGCAACAAATCGCCGATTGGCGACGCTATAAATGCTGGAGGCCCCTAAGGGATGTCGAGGCGCCTGCATCCGGAGGAAAACTTCTCGGCACGACGACGGCGGGCGGACTCTGTCCACGTAGCGTGCCAATGCTTCCGCAACGGAGGGCACCAGCGGATAGATCTGGGCTTGTCGGCGCTTTAAGCGGAAAAGCCGAAGCGTTCGCCCCGCCCAGTCGATTTGGTCGAGCCGCAGCGCGGCTACTTCGCCGCGCCGCATACCATATACCGCCAGCAACATTAGGATTGCGCGGTCTCGGATGTCGCGGGGCCGGTCGGTATCGACATCAGCCAACATCTTTTGGACGTCCGACCAGTCTGGGGCATATGGCAGAGATTCTTGCCGATAGAGCCGAGGCCGCGATATTGACGACGCCAGGCGGTCTGAGCACCAAGCCTCTTTTGCCGCATATCGAAGAAATCCGCGCAAGGCTGAGACGATGTATGCAATCGAGACACGACCCCAGCGTCCGGCCCATTGGGTCGCTATATAGTTGTCGATGTCTTCTGCCTTCAAATCCTTGAGCCGGTGGTTCGACTGTTCGCACCACAGCAAGAATCTGCCGGCTATGCGCCCCCATTGTTCCACCGTCGACGGTGTCAATCCGCGTTCTCACGCATCCAGCCAACATACCGGTCGAGTTGCGCCTGGTACGACAATATGACAGTGGGCTCACGCCACCAGCCAAGGAACTTCAGCCAGGGGCGCCCGATATCGACGACCCGACGTGCAGCGGTAGCCGCGCCGTGAACATTCTGCCGAGCCTGCGCGATCGGCAACAACTCCGCCATGCCGACGCCGGCCGCGGCCTCTGGACCGAGATGTCGCGCGATCCACAGGAGTTCGTTGCGTTTGACCCTGAGAACTTCGGGTCTCGCTCCGAGTGTGGCGCAGTGATCCAAATAGCGGTTCCGCTCGTCAGCAAATGGCACTTCGGTAAATAACGCATCAGCGGCTTGGTCGGAAAAGGAAGGGTGATCCATGTCGAACCTCCAAACGAGAAAAGGTCCGGCAGCCAAACTTGCGATTTATGTTGCGTCAAATCGGGCCCAAATACTCAGTTGACAAAGGGTATAGGTCAGCAGGGCCACATATGGACGGCCGCAACATAGCCGCCAATATGTTCTGCCGAACATATTGGTGGTTACGGAAAGCTCTATGAACCTGGAGCTGGTGGGGCGCGCCGCTTTCGGGAAGCGGCCTGCTGGGCGCATTGGCGGCGCGACTTCCACGATATCTGGACCTCGAACAAATCCGAGATCGCACGCGAGGCTCTCGATCGTATCGGCGCGCTTTACGACATCGAGCGAGACATTGCCGGTCAGCCTGCCGATATCCGCTTCGCCGCGCGTCAGAAGCACAGCAAGTCAAGGGTGGACGCATTCCGCATATGGGCCGAAGCCCAATTGACCCGCATTCCGGGCAACGGCGATCTTGCGTCAGCTTTCCGTTACGGCCTTAGCCGTTGGCACTCGTTCTGTCTGTTCCTGGAAGATGGTCCGTGTTGCTATGGACGACAATGCCGCTGAGCGGGCCCTGCGTCCAATCGGAATTGGAAAGAAAAATTCGTTATTTGCCGGCGCAGACACCGGCGCGGAGACCCTGGCGCGTGCCATGACGATCATCGAAACGGCCAAGATGAATGGCCTCCATCCGCAGGCCTATCTGGCCGATTTGCTCGACCGCATCCACGTTCACAAGATCAATCGCCTCGACGAACTGCTTCCCTGGAATTGGTCGCCTGTCGCCACCATCTGCGCCGAGGCAGCCTGATGGCAACGATCACCTATGTCTTCACAATTAACCATGTCGTCGAAATGCTTGGCGAAGACCTGGAACTCCTTCAGGCGATCGTCAGAAACTCCGACAATCTGACCTATGGAAATATCATCAGCGTCGTAACCGGTGACGATGAGGCAATGACCACACTGACCGACGATGGCATCGATGAGCTTAACCAGATGCTCTCAACTGCGCGCCGTTCGCCCGAAGCCTGGAAAGAATCCCTCGACAGCTTTGTCGGCGACGAAGAACTCATCGCTCACGTCAAGGCAAAATCTCCGCGGTAGCAATCGGCCGGTTACCATGTCTGTAAACTCCAAGCTGCGGCTACCAATGCAGTAAATGCGGTCAATCGGATCGTTAGTTGATGCTGCGTTCGGCTGTTTTACAAATCGATTAGCCGAATGACATTCATCTGCGCTTTGGATACACGAAAATCGGTCGCCCTGTTCGCCTGTTGCTCAATCAGCCGACGGGTGCCGAAAGAAAGCGCTCCGCGGGGGGAGGGAAGAGCGCGGGTTCCCTATGGTCTTACCGGTCAGACGAAAAGTCCCACGCGCTCAGGCCCAGGCCGACAGCAGGACACCCCGACAAACGACCCCGGTCAGGGAGTGGCATCATCTCGGAATCAGGAGGCGACTAATTCTCGGAATTGGGAGGCGGAATGATTTCGGAATGCGGGGCGGCTTGCCTCGGAATCTGCACATCATCCCATCGATGCCGCCGTTCCTGCCTAAGATATCCGCACACGCATGGCAAACCTAGCCCAAGACACGTCGCAAACGACGTCATTAAACACTTAGCGACGCTTGCCATCCCAATCGTGGGCTCGGGGGCTACGCCGCGATGGTCCAGAATTCTTGGTTATGGTATGCGGGCGTGAACTCGAATGGTGCACGTCGCGGTCCTGGAAGGAAGTGAATTCGGCTCGGTTACCGCGGGTTGTCGACCACATTGCTGATAAACCACTCGTAGGATTTAGTCAGCCCAACTTCGATGGAGGTTTTCGGGCGCCACCCCATCGACAGTAGTTTTTCGCTGGACAAGAGTTTTCGTGGTGTTCCATCCGGCTTGGATGTATCGAGTTCTATATCCCCTTTAAAGCCAACAACGTCGCAGACGAGGCGAGCAAGCTCGATAATGGTTATGTCGCTGCCGAAGCCAATGTTAATGTGTTCCGCTTCGGAGTAATGCTTAAGAAGAAAGACCACTGCATCGGCGCAGTCTTCACTGTACAAGAACTCCCGACGAGGCGTTCCGCTGCCCCATATACGCAGCCGATCAAGATTTCTGATCTTTGCGTCATGTGCTTTGCGTATCAGCGCGGGCACGACGTGGCTGGTCACCAGATCGAAGTTATCGCGAGGACCATAGAGGTTCGTCGGCATGACCGAGATAAAGTCCGCGCGGTGTTGCTTCCGGTAGGCCTGGCACAACTTAACGCCGGCAATCTTTGCAACTGCGTACCACTCGTTGGTCGGTTCAAGCGAACCAGTCAGTAGCGCCTCTTCTCTGATGGGTTGTGAAGCGTACTTCGGATAAATGCAACTCGATCCAAGAAATAGAAGCTTCTCAACGCCATTTCGAAACGAGGCTTCGATCACGTTGGCCTCCATCACCAGGTTCTGATAGATGAAATCGGCGGGCATCGTGTCATTTGCCAGTATACCGCCAACCTTGGCCGCGGCCATTACGACCGCATGCGGTTTTTCCTTTAGCAGAAATTGCTGAACATCTTCTTGCCGCGTCAGATCAAGCTTTTGCCTGTCGGCTACGATAATTTCGCAATCCTCCGAGGCAAGAGACCGGGTGATAGCGCTGCCGACCATTCCCCTATGTCCTGCGACCCAAACTCGCTTTCCGCTTAGCGAATACATTGTCCCCATGCCTCTTCCTGTGGCGAACCCCTCATGACCTTCAGATCTTCCCTAACCATTTCGCGGGCAAGCTCCCTCACACTCGTCTCGTGCCTCCAACCCAAGACTTGCTCCGCCTTGCTGGCATCGCCTAAAAGCAAATCTACTTCCGTAGGCCGGAAATAACGCGGATCTACCGTCACGATGCACTTGCCTGTGGCGGCATCGATGCCGCGTTCTTCGCTGCCTTCTCCGACCCATTCAATCTTTCTGCCGACTTCCTCGAATGCCCATTCTACAAACGTGCGAACTGATGTTGTCACGCCGGTGGCGAGAACATAATCATCGGGCCTGTCCTGCTGGCACATCATCCACATGCCCCGCACATACTCACGGGCATGACCCCAATCACGTTGAGCATTGAGATTTCCAAGATAAAGCGTGTTCTGCTTACCGAGACTGATTGCTACCGCGGCCCGGGTAATCTTGCGGGTCACGAATGTCTCACCTCGAAGCGGACTTTCGTGATTGAAAAGAATACCGTTGGAAGCGTGCATGCCGTACGCCTCTCTATAGTTCACGACAGTCCAGTACGCGTAGAGCTTGGCGGCAGCGTAAGGTGAACGCGGGTAGAACGGCGTCTTCTCATTTTGCGGGACTTCTTGAGCTAAACCGTATAACTCGGACGTTGATGCCTGATAAAAGCGCGTCCGATTGGTCAGGCCAAGAATTCGAATAGCTTCCAGCATGCGCAGTGTACCGATCGCATCAGCGTTCGCGGTATATTCGGGCGTTTCGAAACTCACCTGAACATGGCTTTGCGCCGCAAGGTTGTAAATTTCATCCGGCTGAGTTTGCTGAACAATACGTAACAAATTGGTCGAATCTGTCATGTCTCCATAGTGGAGAAAAAATCTCGCTTCAGGATCGTGGGGATCTTGGTAGATTCGCTCTATTCGTTGACTATTGAATGATGATGAACGTCGTTTTATGCCATGAACTATATAGCCTTTGTCCAGCAGCAGTTCGGCCAGATAAGCCCCGTCCTGGCCGGTTACACCCGATATCAAAGCTACTTTCTTGGTCGCCACTTTTGAAATCTCCGATGATTACCTAGGAGCCGGAGGCGTTCGCTGTTCCTAGAGAGACTAATCGCGCTTCGGGGAAAGCACAGAACGCGCGCGCCGGCCTGGCTTCTTCATAGGAGAGGGCTGCTGATCCCGTTAATCCCGGATGCCTTAGACGGCGAGGAGCGGAATGTCCCGGAGCACCTGCTTGAGCTGCACCACCTGGAAGCGGACGAATATCTCGATATGCTGGACGTGCGAACGGTGAGGCAACAGGCCCCATGAAAGATCAGAGACCCTTTGACACTCCTTCAATCAAGATTAACCGACTCGGATCATTCACATCGAACTCAATTACCCGTGGTACAAAAAGGCGAGCATAGCGTGTAAAGGCGCTCGTGGGCGGGAAGCGAATTACGATGTCGCATCGCCCTAGTAGATACATCTCAAGGATAGCCGAAATTCCGCCGTCAACCCCAAGCTCTGGAGTGTGCAATGGGCCAGTCTGATGCGATCGGAAACGCTTAGGGACGGTGATAAGATCGGCGAACATGCCCGACAAGTAGGCCACCACCTGCGCGCTATCCGTAGACAAGAATATCCGCACAGGCTTTGGGTGGCCTAACGTTTTTGCCTTATCAATGGCAGTGCAAACTTGGCGCATCGCCAGCTCCGGATCGGCCCAATAGGGTGCATGGTCCATAATGTCTTCGCCGTTGCCATGCCGAACATGAACGCCAATGACACTGTGTCCCGCAAAGCTCTCCTGATAGATGGTCTCTATGCGGCTTTGAATCTCAGACCGAGGCTTGACACTCCGAAAAATCTGCCGTTCGGCCCCCTCATCGCAACGCCACATTAAGCACGCGTCGCACACCACAGTTTTAGCGCCCACATCACCTTGGGCCTGAAAAAGCTGGCTTAGTTCATCGCGTTCTCGGAAAACCTGCTCATCTGGTCGGTAAAGGCAATCGATTGACGGCTTATTCCACCAGTCCGGGAAGAATGGCCCCGGGAATGAGAATTGGTTGATCTGGTCGTCGCAAATAACCGACACGCCAGCGATGTCTTTGATCGGTTCGAAGAACACCGGAAATGCGTTCGCGAAGGGTTGATCGAGATAGCACGATCCACGCCAGTCAACGGCGAGCATTCGCCCCGTGCGCTGCGCGTACTGCCAAGCGGCCGCCAACGACCACAGACAGTCACCAAAACCGGTACGCCTCCGAGAGACAACGAACCGATTCTCGATCAATTGATCGTCAAGCATTCGCGGCGGCCCCGTTTCGGAATGCAAGGAGGCGAGTTGGATCTGGCGCGGGCGCTCGGTCCATAATTGTTCGACCACTGCGCCGGCCAGTGTGGTGGCGGACCCTGCAGCACCGTGAGAAATTGATGTTTCCTCTTGAAGGCTCACTATTTTTTCGCGTCGCTTGCATTTGCCTGATGCACTCGCCTCCACTCAAATTCAGCGCTTTCTAATGTGGCCAGTGGCAACGGTAAAATTTATTGTTTGGATAGCACACATCCATAAGATCGATGCAATTGCAGCCCCAAGGAGAACCTCGCTTGCGCTTCACGATCCGTCCGCCAATAGTCCGGCAAGAGCAAAGGCCCACCAGTCGCCGAGTTCAACGATACATCATGAGCTGCGTACTGAGACCACAGATAACAAGTCGGCCGTGAAGAACTCGGAAGCCGCTGATTTGACGTAGGAATCGAGGGGTCTGCAGATCTTCTAATTGCAGGAAACAGCCGCCGAACAAGCTGTTTCCTTGCAATATCAGTTTGAGGTTTGCGTGGTTGGCGAAGCGTGATTCATTGGGTTTATCGCGGTGAATCGGAGAGCCAGGAATGGGTAAACCACGCGAACGGCGCCAAACGGGTGAACAGGATTTATTCCGATCCCGGCTCGACCAGATCATCAATATGGAGCACGAACTGGTGCGTCTGGCACAGGCTATTGACTGGCCTGTGTTGGAAGCCCGCTTCGGGACGGTGTATTCGGACGGAGCGGGCATGCCGCCATTGCCGACGCGGCTGATGGCCGGGCTGGCCATTCTGAAGCACACGTTCAACCTGTCGGACGAGGCACTGTGCGAGCGTTGGGTGGAGAACCCCTATTTTCAGTACCTGTGCGGCGAGGAGTTCTTTCGGCACGAACTATCGTTCGACCGCTCCTCGATGACACGCTGGCGGCAGCGCATGGGCGAGGCGCGGATCGGCGCGCTCTTGCAGGAGAGCCTGGCGGTGGCAATCAAGACAGGCGCGATGAAGCCGCAGGATACGCGGCAGGTGATCGTGGACACGACCGTTCAACCGAAGAACGTCATGTTCCCGACGGATGCCAAGCTTATTCACCGGGCGCGCGAACGGCTGGTGCGGCTGGCGAAGAAAATGGGGCTCGATCTGCGCCAGACCTATATTCGGGTCGGTAAATTCGCCCTAATCCAGCATCAGCGCTACGCGCATGCGAAGCAATTCAAACGGGCCGGCAAAGCGCTGCGCAAGTTAAAGACCTATCTCGGCCGCACCGTTCGCGACATCGAGCGTCAGATCGCCGGCGACGAACAACTCGACGCGATCTTCAAATGGTCGCTCTATCAGGCAAAAACGGTCATCGCGCAGCGGCAACGTCAGCGTGGCCGCAAGATCTACAGCCTGCATGCTGACGAGGTCGAGTGCATTGGTAAAGGCAAGGCGCACAAGCCCTATGAGTTCGGCGTGAAGGTGTCCGTGGCCACAACACTGAACCGTTCAAAGGGCGGGCAGTTCGCCCTGCACGCCACGGCGCTGCCCGGCAATCCTTACGACGGCCACACGCTCGCGACCGTCATTCCGGATATGGAAAAGATGATCGGCAACGAGCTCTCCCGCATTCTGGCCGATGCTGGATACCGCGGTCACAATGCTCCCGAAAGTCACAAGCTGAGGGTCTTCACCCGCGGCCAGAAGCGCCGCCTCACGCCCGCCATCAAGCGCCAGATGCGACTACGATCGGCGGTCGAACCCGTCATTGGACACCTTGTATGGGGATTTCGTTGTCAAGGAGCCGTTGGCACTGATTTCGCGGCAAAGTGGTCAGGATAGCCATCACAGAAACGGTTGGTCACTGCCTTGTGCATTGGTCCGCGAGCATCAAATTCGAGGGGAGCCTGCCTTTGGGCACATCGCATTACGCCGCAACCTTGTATTCGGTGGGTCTGCAAAAGACCCGGACCATGAAGCAGTCATTGGCTTCAGCAGCAAGGCTCCGAGGCGGCGGGCCCATTCTCAAGACGGCAAATAACGCCATGGTGTCCATCGGGACACCGCCACCTCGAATCGATACACGCGGGCGTCATTACGGCGGTTGGTCCGTCAGGCGCCCTGCAGTGTGTTCAGTTCATCGGGCGCAATGTGACGCCCACCGGGATTTCGCCGATGGTAACCAATCGCCAGAGCGCGATGAGCAACTTGCGTGCGAGCGCCACGATCATCGTCGTTTTGCGCGCGCCTTGTGCCGCTCGTGCCTGGAACCATTGCGTCAGTTCGCTGTTCTTTTGGAATCTCAGGAAGCGCCAGGCCAATTGGATCAGCCCGCGTCGCACCCGGGCGTTGCCTGCCTTGGCCAACCCCTTCTCGCGTCGTTTCGATCCGCTCTCGTCGGGGGAGCCTGTCAGGCCGGCGTAACGTGCCACCGCGCGCCGATCTCTGAGGTTGCGGCTAAGCACCTCGTGGACCAGCATGTCGGCTGTCTCAATCCCGACACCAATCACGCGCGCCAATAGCACGACCATTGCGTTGCACCCCGACCCGGGCGCCTGCTCAAGCTGGATAATCCGGGCTTTCTCAATCGTCGTGATCTGATCGCGCACGACCGCAAGCCGAGCCATGTCGCGCCGCATCTCTTCCAGCATATTCGGCGGAAGCGGCTGTCCTTCCGGAGTGCGCAGGTCCGGCAACTTCTTCGGCGCCCGGCGAAGCTCGGGCTTGAAGCCACGGATGCCGAGCCGAGCCAGCGCCCCTTTCATGCGATTGACTATCCGCGTTTTCTCGCTGACTAGATTCTCCCGCTCGCGGCTCGGCCGCTTGGCATCCTCTTCCGCCAGTGATGGGATCGCCACCATGCGGCAGTGGCCGCGCTCGCCACGCAGCCAGCCCAGGAACACGCGCATCAGCATGGCCGTGTCTAGCCTGTCGGTCTTCGCCCGCCGGTGTTCACGGTTCACGGCGACGCTGGTCGAATGAATGACGTGCGCCTCTATGCCTCGCGTCTGTAGCCACCGGGCTAGCCAGAAGCCGTCTCGCCCAGCCTCGAAGGCCAGCGCGACCCGGTCTATCGGCATGCCCGCAGCCTCCGCCTCCGATCGCCAGCGCCTGATCATACCGAGCAAAGCGTCGGGATCGGGATCGAGCTTCTTGAGGGGGTGTCGCTGAACGCCGGGAAGCATTCCGGCCACCAGCCAGCTATTCTGACTCATTTCGACAACGACGAGCACAGTGCGAGCTTGATCCAATACAGTTATTGAGCGGCTGAGATCTTCGATTTTGGACATGATCGTCTATCTTCCGGGTTGTTCGTACGACGATGGTGCCACCTCGCCGCTTTCCCGCATAGCTTCTCAAAAGCGAACACAGAATGGACCGGAATTATCTCGCTGGCGAACAGGGGGATGCCGTCAATGCCGTTCTGGCCGCCGCCGGATACAACTTCTCCCTCCTGCTGCGATGGTTCAGGCAACTTTTGTGTCTGTTCGCCGCACTACTGTTCACGTTCCAGAGCCGACCAACGCCGCAGCAAACTGCCTGAAAGCGAGTTCTTCACGATCGACTAACAACGCGCCGACAGTCCCCGCACTGGCGCGTCTGAAGGCGCAGACGAGCGCCCCCGAAGCCAAATGACTTGGTTCATGATGCCGAGGCGGCCCCACGCTCGAGCGCTTAAATCCGGTCGATCTTAGCGCATTCTTCAGCCCAATTGTTAAGTACTGCCAATGCTTGAGAAAGCAGATGTTCGGCGGTACCCCGGTCCTCTGCCTCAACGTAGCAACGCAGTTCAGGCGCGTTTCCTGAAGGACGGATGTGCAGGATCCGGCCGCCGTGCAAGGTCAGACGCACCCCATCCATGCAATCCATCGCCGTCACGCGCCCGACCCCCCCGAACAAACGCTCAACACTGGTATCGCACGCTTTCAAATGCGCTAGTGTCCTGATTCAGAAGTTTCTGCCGATTTGTTTTGCACATCGGCGATTTGCGCCGGGAGGTCCGCGGCAAAACGCTCGGCATTGTCGGCTACGGCAATATCGGATCGCAGCTCAGCGCGCTTGCCGAAAGCATGGGCATGGTCGTGCGCTACTTCGATCTTTCCGATCGGCTGCGCCGGGGCAATTCGGAGTCGATGGCCTCGCTCGGCGACCTTCTCGAAATCTCTGACTATGTGACAATGCACGTTCCCGAAACACCCTCGACGCATAACATGATCACTGAAACCGAACTGCGCCGCATGAAGAAGGGCGCCATCTTCATCAACAATTCTCGCGGAACGGTGGTCGATCTCGATGCGCTTGCGAGAGTCCTGAAAGACGGGCATCTAGCGGGCGCCGCCGTGGACGTGTTCCCCAAGGAGCCGGCATCGAACAACGAGCGTTTTGAGACGCCGTTGCAAGGCTTGAGCAATGTCATTTTGACGCCGCATATTGGCGGCTCCACTGAGGAAGCCCAAGAGCGCATCGGCGGCGAGGTTTCAAGGAAGCTGGTCGAGTATTCCGACATCGGCTCAACGATGGGCGCCGTCAACTTTCCGCAGGTACAGCTGCCCGAGCGTCCGAACGGCACGCGCTTCATTCACGTACATGAAAACCGTCCCGGCGTGCTCATCCAGCTCAACGAGATCTTCTCGTCGCGCGGGTTGAACATCGTCGCTGAGTTCCTTCAGACGCATGGCGACACGGGCTATGTGGTGGTGGAGGCCGAAGGAATTTCCGCGAATGCCGACGAGATTCTTCAGGCCCTACGCGAAATTCCTGGAACGATACGAACGCGATTACTCTACTGACAACTGACCGGGGCTCAGCGCATCAGCGAATGATCACCTTTGGTTTGGTTGCCATCGCTGAGATCGCAAGCCTGGTGGAGCCGCGTGCGGCCGGAGCTGCTCCGCCGTTCCTGCATGAGGCGTTCAGGAACTTTCGGGGAGGGGAGGGCGAACAGAGACCGGAAGAACCCACCGCCGCGTTCCAGGTTGACAGCACTGAGCTGAAGCTGCGGACCGATAGCGACTACCGTCGCCAGGCGCTGCAGATCCTCCAGAGCCAAGCCTGGAAGTCCATGCCGCCCAGCAGCGGCAATAAAAAGCACCGCATAATCGGTCGCCTGATGAACCGTGCCTTCAGTGGCGGATGAGGCCAAACCGGTGAGCTTCGTCCAACAGGTTGCGGACGGAGGAGGGCTGCCATTTCTTGCCGCCGTGCACAGGTCGTTCTCCCATCTGGTCCAGTTGCGCGGCAATGTCGCGTAGCGACAGATCGGGATCGGCAATGGCGATCGCCGCCACCAACTTCATCAGATGGTCCTCGGGCGCGCGGCGAGGGGACCGAGCCAGGAGTTCTTTTTCCGCGAGTTTTTCGCGGACCAAGCGATGAACGGCGCGACGAAGGCGCTCGACCGTCCAGTCGTGGCCGCGGCGATTGAGCACCCGCACGACATTGTCCCAACTGTGCCGCGGCCGCAGTTGCCGCACCATCGGCAGCCACGTCTGCGCGGACGCAATGAGCACGTCGAGATAGAGTTTCTCGCGTGCCTTTGAGACTGCTTTGATAGCCTCCGGTCGTCGTTCGCGCAGGCCGGGGTTTCCAGGAAGCTTGCCGCGTGCCTTCGCCGCCTTGATGCCGGCCTTCGTTCGCTCGGCGATCAGCGCCCGCTCGAGCTGGGCGACCGCGCCGAGAACCTGGAGGGAGAACATGCCTTGTGGCGTCGAGGTATCGATCGGGTCGCGGATCGACCGGAAATGCACGCCACGCTCCTCGAGGTCTTCGATCACCGACAAGAGATGACTCACCGATCTGGCCAGCCGATCGAGACGGACGACGACGAGGACGTCTCCCGCGGTGAGCTCGCCGAGCAGCCGCGTCAAGACCGGTCGGGCGCGCGATGCCCCGGAGCCGTGCTCCTGATAGATCCGATCGCAGCCGGCGGCCCGCAGCTCATCGATTTGGGCATCGTGGACCTGGTCGTCCGTCGACACGCGGGCGTAGCCGATCAGCCGCTTGAGAGGCTGTTGGACGTTAACTGTTTGTCGCTTCGCCATCGCGCCTTTAACGGTCTCGTTTGGAGGTGCTTTGTACAGATAAGGAATGCGTGAGAAATTGTTCCTTTGCAAGCGTGTTTTATGATCGAAACGGAAGGCCGTACGGCGCGAAATTGGGTCTGTAACGAGCGGTCTGCGCCCGAAGGTCGGGAAAGCGCGCCAGCGGACCTCTGTGGGCGAAACGCTGCAAAACCAGCCGTTTTGAAGGAGGCCGAGCATCGCCCCGTCGCTTCAGCGAGCCTTGACGCTGAAAAAGTGTGCGGTGGCGCGTCGCGCCGGCCACCACAGACAAACCTGCTCAACCATCTCCGCTGAGGAGATTGCCGTGGGGCAAATCTCTTGTTCGAGCCAAGCAACAAGTGCAGCCCGATCATCCGCTGTCATGCGCCGGAGGCCGAGGAGGGCTAATATCTCTTCCCGATGGCGGCGGCCGGTCCGGCCAGCCCAGTCGTAGCCATCGAGATCACTCAGCGCGGCGGAAAGCTGCTCGGCAAGATAAGCAACAGGCTCCGCTGGAATCTCACTTGCGTGATCTATAAATCTTGCCGCCCAGCGGTACATCTTCATCTGCGCAGCAAAACCCAGCCTGGTTCGTAACGGCGTGTCTCGATTAGCGCGAGTTCATCAAAGTTGAGGCTCCACCATCTGGCGAGTTCCGCGCCATCCCAATTCTGCTGCACGCCACGCTCCCACGGTAGCCTTCCGATGGCTATCTGTGCGTGCGAGTATGTTCCCTTCAACACCGAAGCAGAAGATTCTCTTTTTAGTCTTGCAGTTGGCCGCTTTCGCAGCGACGTACGCACCGGGCCAAGCAGATAATGTCGGTCGTCCTGGATCGGTGGATTCCCCGGAAATCTGGGCTTTTCAGCCCCCATTCTCAGCCTTATTCAGCGAACTCATTTGCCTGATCGAGTGGACTGGACCGCTCCCGAGCGGGCCGGGATTATGGTCTCCAAAGTCCGGCTGACGGCGAGGTGATACGATTGGTCCGCTCGGTGCGGCGCGGCTTTGAAAGCGCCTTGCTAGAACGGATCGCCGCCGGGCTGCATGTAGACGCGATCACGAAACTGGAGGCTTCACTGGCCGAGCCGGACGGTGCGACTGGCTTCAACACGATGAAGGCGGATCCTGGCCGGGTTGGGCTGGAAAGCATCCTTGCCGTGGCGGAACGGCTTTCCTTCATCCGGTCGCTGCGGCTTCCCGCAGATCTGGTTGGCGTTGGCGGCGCCCCACTTTTGGAACAACTCTATCGTCCGATCGGCCAGGAGACTGCCCGCGAGGTGCGCCGGCATCCAGAACCGCGCCGGCTCGGCCTCTACGCGATCTATCTTGTTCGGCACGAGCGGGAAATCGTCGACGCTGTTGTCGATCTTCTGATCGAGACGGTGCACAAGATGGCGACGACGGCGGAACGCAGGGTCGTCAAGACGATCGCGAAGGATTTTCAGAAGGTCCACGGCAAGGAGCGACATTCTGGCGCGGATTGCCGATGCGACACCGGACGGGGTGTGTGTGATGTCATCTTTCCCGTCGCTGATCAGGTGGTACTTGCTGCGGTTGTCCACGAGTACAAGGCCGGCGGTTCCTATCAGAGCCGGGTGCATGCGGTTTTGCGGTCATCCTATGGCAGCATTCAACGAAAACAAGCAGCTGGCGAGTGAGTTCCTGGGCGCCATCGATGCGGCTGTGAGGTTGCACCAGGCCGCGAATAGGCTTGTTCTTGAACCCGCACAGGTAGCTGGTCTCAATACTAATATGGCGACGATCGTGGGCAACTTCCTGAGCCATTGGGCACGGGGCAGACGTTGAGTTTCACCGGTGCTGCCCTGTTGGGTGTCATGCAGGCGATCGACAACTACTGTGACTGCTTCACATTTGAGCCCGCGCCTGGTGCACCGCGTGCATTCTACAAGTCCTTGCAGCAGCGTCAGTAGTGCCAAGGCCGTCGCGATCGATTCCAATCCGAACAAGGATCGCGAGGATGCCGCAGCCAGGTGGCATGTGCGGAGGTCTGAGAGGATCGACAATCTACACACACCTCCGGTCATCGGCGCCGGTCCGACCAGGATCACCAGCTTTGCCCGGCAGCAACGCCGCTATCCGTGCCCACTGCGTCTCGCTCAGTTCGTCGCCTGATACCCATCGCCCCGCTCCGCATCGCAATGGCTGAAATCGTATGAATCGTAGGAACCCTGGATATATGACCGAAGCCACGTCACATATGCTTAGTGGCGCGGTGTCGGAGGCCGACTGCTAGGAAGCGGTCGAGCATTGCGTTCACCTGGTCAGCCACTTCGATGGGGTTGAAATGGCCAGCCAACAACGTCTTGGCTATGATGAGCTGTGAACAACGAGCCTTTAGCCAGTCGAGATCCCGCGTAGCGTTCACTAACGGCACATCCGCCGATATGTAGGCCATCGGGACTTTACAACGCGATGCGGCCGGAGACGCGTCATATTTTAGAATGTAATTACGGATTGCCGAATAGGCCACGTGCTGCGGTGTCTTCTCGCACGAAGGCTGGATGTAGATGTTGTGAATGCGCTCTCGCGTGGCAGAATCGTCGTAGTCGACGGCCATGGACAACGCATTTTTCCGCAAAACCGCCCGGTAGTTGGGACCGGAAATTTCATCCAGCAAACGAGCGACGTCGGGGTTTTCGCGCAACGCCGATCCTGGTGTGACAATGGAATCGATCATCACCAGACCCGAGACCAGGTCTGGATGGCGCCCGCACAGCTCAAGTGCGACCGATCCACCCATGCTGTGGCCGATGATCAGCGGTTTCTCCAGCTTCAGCTCGGCGCATTGCCATGCTACGTCATCGGCAAAACCCTGGATCGTGTACTCTTGCTTCGGTGCGTCGCTCTCCCCGTGACCGCGAAGGTTGACTGCTATAACGTTCCGACTGTGAGCAAAATATTCGATCTGCGGCGTGAATATCCTGTGATCGCCTGTCCAGCCGTGAACTAAGACTAGCGGTGGACTCCGGGGTGAAGCCGGTCTTGCTTCGAAGTGTGCGAGGCACACCCCGGCGCGCTTCATGAGGATGAGGCTCGGTCGAGCTGCGTTCTTCAAGTGCGGCTCCTTTCTCTATGTTGCCTTCCAAAGGGTAGATGATTGTGCCCATAGCGGAGAATGGACAACGAACGACGGTCAGATCGCGGAGGCGAAGCGTGGGTCGATCCTTCTCCGGGGGGCGTAGCCCGATTGATTGTCCCGAAAGCAGACGGTCCGATCGAAAGCGGAAGACCGTATCAATTGGTCCTGAGCCTCGGCAAATAGGAACCGGCTGATGCTGGGACACAATGGTCTGTAAGAGGCACCAAGAGGGGATGAATGTCACTTGGCCCGGTGCAGAAGCATCGACGGAATGACGTGGGTGCGTTCAGGCAACGCGCCTATTTGCCACCATCGCCTCCAATTCGTCTACGAGGCTGGAGGCGGCGATTTCATCTTTCATGGCATCGCCCAAACGTCGGGCCGCATTACGGTAGCGCGGTTCCTGAAGTAGCCGACTGACGGCGTCGGCGATCTCGGCCTCACGGGCACTCGACGGTAGGCTTAGACCAGCTCCCTTCGACACAACTCGCGCGGCATTATCCCCTTGGTCGCGCCCGTTGGGGAGCACCAATTGTGGCAGACCGTTTATCAGCGCGCGGCTGACGGTGCCGTGGCCGCCCTGCGTCACGACGAGGCAGACTTCCTTCATCACGACGTCATGCGGTGCACCGTGCAGCAGATGCACGTTCCTGGGAGCCGCCAGTTTTCTCGAGTCAACGTTGGGGCCGATGGTCGCTACTGCGTACACGTCCAGCGTACCCAGTGCGCTAATGATCCGCTGAACCAATTCGTCTTGACCTTGAGCCCCGGTGCTGCAGGCGACAAGCACACGAGGTCGATCGGCCTCCACAGGCCAGGGAGCCTCCCAGCCCTTTGACCAATTCGGTTGATCGAGCAGTGGCCCGACATAACGAACGTTATCGGGCAGGGAGTCGGCTGCAAAGTCGAAGGTCTCACTGATCGCGAGCAAGTACCGATTGGCACACTGGAACAAATCCACCGTCTTGTCTAAGCCGCAGAGGCCAAGGCCGGCGCGCGCCTCGTTTAAAAGTGGAAGGAACTGGTTCAAAAAGCACGCCCAGCCTTCACTCGCCGCCGCGGCCGCGATCCGTTCTTTTGGCGTCTGCGGCTGCACGAAGCCGCTGGTGACCGGCGGAGTCCCCGGGAGAGGGCGAAGGCTGACATGGGGTGCCAACATTGCGATGGGCACGCCCGCAGCTTCGGCGCCCAATACGGCACCGAACAATAGATCGATAGCAATCACAGCATCCGTCGGGATGCGGACGGTCTCATCCCGGATATCGGCCGCATAGGCTGGCGCGGGGCCGAACACCGCCTTTTGGAACCAGTCACGGATGTCCGAAAAGTCAGTCGGGTCCGCTTCGACGCCTATCGGGGCACGCCGCCAGGACACGAATTCGAAGCCCGCCGCAGCCACTTCACTCTGCATCACTGGATCAGCCATGACGCGGACGCTATGGCCGCGCTGTTGCAGTCGTCGGGCCGCAGTAAGCAACGGACTCAGATTACCCGACGTCCCCCAGGATGCAAGAAGGAAGCTATACACAACACACCTCATCTTAGTTTTGAATAGAACCCGGTTGGTAATCAGGCAGCCGCCGTCGAATCATGACCAATGACGGTGAAACTCAAGGCGAGGTCTACGATCGATCGTAACACTTCCCTCAGCGGGACCTTCCCGGTAGAATAACAGGCGCTCCGTTTACCGCCGTCGCCCGCGATCAAACCCTGGCGTAAACCACTAGCACACAGTTCGACTGCATCGAGCCGACAGAATGGGCACCGTAGGAGCCAGTTGCCAGGCCGCCGCCAAAAAGGCGAAACACGTCATGAGAATTTGCGCCAGACCCATTCTTCTCCATTGCCTTGTCGAAGCCTCAATTGTCCTCCAGCTCACGAGGGTGCGGATCCCCTTGCTTAAGGGCTTTCGCTTCTTCTGCGTTTCTTAAGGTGTTCGAGAAGCTAAGTAAAATTGATTGATTGAATAGTTTCCATCTGTGAGCAGCATGACCTGCTGCGCTCCTCAACCTCAGTCTAAGTACCTCGCTCCTGCTACACCAGCTTTTCGGGTCGGAGGTGCCCAGCTTGGCAGGAGCGCAGCGCCCGGTGCCGCAGATCCAAGCGTCCGCTATAAGTGGTGGTGATCTGCTTTTTTGGGCCAGAGCACGTCGAATTTTAGTTGGGATCATATCCGGCCGCAGCGAAGTCGTTGGCGCATTCCTGTGGTTCGAACGAATGTATCCCTCCGACGGTGGCCGGTTGCTGCCGCGGAGATTTCGCTTTGATGCGAGCGATGAGTTCCACGTCATCGACGAAGCCTTCGAGGAAGTCGGTTCCATTCGTCAGCGGTGCGGCGAGCATGGGCAAGCATTTGCTCCAGCTCTGAAATTCCGCCCCGGGTAAGCGAAGTTATCGCCTCGTCCTGCCCGGTGTAGACGCTGATGATGCTGCCGTAGCTCAGGTTGTCATGGTTGCTGACGATCGCCTGAAGGAGTTCGGAATCTTCTTCGAGCAATTTGGCGACGTAATCGATGCCCGGTCGAAATCCCCATGGGGTCAGGTGAAGAGCCGGCCAGCGCGCCCCATCCGGCGCTCGGCATCATTGTAATAGCCGGCAGCCTGAGCGACGGATTTGTGCAGCGATTGCTGCATTGCCTCCTGGAGGGGAACGCCGCGATTGGCAGCCTCCGTGAGATAGCCCGAGCGCAGGCCGTGCGCCGAAAACATTGTCGGATCGAGTCCCGCCTGTTTTGCGCGCGTCTTGACTACGAGATTGACGGTCTGCGGCGTGATCGCCCGCCGATTGATGTTGCCCCATTGATCAATCTTGCGGAATATAGGCCCGGCTTGGATGCTAGCGGCCGCAAGCCATTTTCTTAGAGCAAGCACCGGCCGGCCGATCAGTACGACGGAGGCATCATCGCCGGCATCGGTCGTCTTCGTGCGACCGAGATGTATCGTCAAACTGGGTAGGGGGGTCGAGTCCGGATCTTTGGGATCGAGAGGTACGGGATCCTCGTCGTGCAGGTCCTCAACTCGAAGCGCTGCGACCTCGGAACGGCGGCGGCCGCCCGAGGCAAAGGCGACCAGCAGCAAAGCGCGATCGCGGAGATCAACCTGACGGTCGCCGCTGCAGGCCGTCAGCAACTGAGACAAGACGTCCCCGGCCACGGCCTTCTTGCTCTTGCGGTGGCGCGGCCGAGCCGCGGCGCGGACTGCGAGGCGGAGCGCACTCTTGAGTGACGGTTCCGAGAAATTTCCCTTGAGCCCGCGCCAACGGGTCAGGATCGACCATGAGGTCAGGCGCCGACGTACGGTGCCTGGCGCATGGGGGCCGAGGGATTTGAGAAGGCCCTGGGCACGTAGACCTTCCTCGACATCCGCAGGCATGCCATGGCCGGGGTCCTCAGCGCGCCTCACGGGATCCCACAGATGATGGGCGACGAACTTGAGCAGCAGGCTTTCGGGCGCGGGCCAGGGCAAGGTGTCTCCCGTGGCGAGCAAACACCAACCCTCGAGATAGGCGAGGTCGGAGGCGAATGCCCGCATCGTGTTCTGGCCCATGCCTTCCGATGCGAGGTGCTTGAGCGTCTCGACATCATCGTCGGTTAGAATGGCGGCGAGGTGGTCGCGACGATCAAAGGGGAGGATCGCATCGAGAGCGTCGAGCTGTTCCGACCGCTTGAGCACGGCGTCAGAGGGAACCGAGGGGAGGGGGCGTTTTGGCATCAGAGGGTCCAAAATTCAGCGTTAGACTGGCCGACGCGGCCGTGATTTGCCCCGATTCTAGCGCTTCTGAGCACCAAGATCCATCACTATCGATACTTGAAACCTATCGATAGTGATAGCCATGAAAATTGGCGTCCATATGACGGAAGTATGCAGATGATTTACTTCCGTTTATGAAATTAAGGACGATAATTCATATGGTTAATGTTAACCTAAGATCACCAAGGTTCTGGCAAAAGCGCGTAACCGGGGCGGATTTGGTGTGGCAGATGCGCTGGGAAACGATGGGCATTCGCAGCTCGGGTTATTCCGGATGCTTAAGGGCATGGGCTAGTTGGATAGGCGCATTCGACGGAAAGCATCCGCGCTTCTCTGCGGATGATAATTCGTGCGCCCATCTCGCCTGCGAAGTGTCGAGCGGGAGAAAGCGGCTACTGGAATGTCAGTGCCGTTTGTGGATGGCGCGAACGCAAGTAGAACATTCGCTGGAAGTCAATAGACAATCGTGCAATCTCTAGGTGCGGACGCTCTCATCTGGTTCGAACTGATACAGAAGCATGGCATCGACAGCAGGAACCCAGATACCGAAACCAGCCAACGAACAGGACTTCGAAAGCAATTGCCTGATCTTGTGGCAATGCATCCTGGACGATCCCAATGTCTTCAAGGTCGGTCGTCGTGGCCAGGCCCAAAACGGTGTCGACCTTCGCGGGTATCGAAAGCAAAACGTCAGAAAACCCGTCGGAATACAATGCAAGCTCAAGAGCGAACGGACGAAGCTTACGGAAACGGAGGTCCGGGAAGAGTTCAGAAAAGCTCTGGGTTTCAAACCGGCTCTCACGGAATACTTCATTCTGACCACCGCGCCGGACGACAACGACCTGCAGGTACTGGCCGACGAACTCGCCGTCGAACAGGCCGATAATGGGCGCGATATCCTCTTCTACGTATGGGGGTGGGGGACCATCTCGGAGAAGGTTGCCCAGTTCCCGGAAGCGATGCGCGCGTTTGACCCGAGTTACGGTGTGTACTCGGCTGAAATTCGTACTGAAATCTCAGAGGTGCGCACGGTACAGGACTTAACCCGTGGGGAGATGGCGAGCGGATTAATGCAGGTCGGGAACGACTTGCGAGAGTCCAGCAAACAGATATTGGCGGCGATTGCTGAGAGTACACAGGGCAGCGTAGCGGCCGTCGAAGTTCAGTTGGACGCGGAGATAGACGGCTACCGGACAATCGCAAACGACGGAAAAGCAATAACCGCCTTGGCTCAGTTCCAGCGCTTGCTGGACCGTGTTGAAGGCACGGCCTCGGGTCGCATCCTTTTCAGGATCAAGGCAAACATCGCGAACTGTCTGCTCGCATCGGGAAAGAGCGAAGAAGCTGTGGCGCTTCTGTTGGAAGCCCATTCCCATGCGCCGACCGAGCCGAAGGCGATCGCAAACAAGGCTTTTGCCCTGCTGTTGCAAGGCGACTATTCTGGTGTCCTTGCAATGGGGCGGGAGAACATGCTCTCGAGGGCGGCCGACGAACACCTGTCGGCGCACGTCGTTCAGGCTGCCAGGTTCGATGACACTATCGATGACCCGCTATCACTCATTCCCGAAAGCGACCGCGAAACGCCGGGTGTTCTCAATTCGCTGGCTCATTTCTATCGACACCGGTTGTCGCTGAAGTGGAGGAGCATAGCGGTCAACGCCGGCATTCGTTTTCCTGATGATCCGTTCGCCAAGCGGCTCTCCGCCGAAGCCGTCATCGATGCGATCTGCGAGGACAAGGAGTACCTCCATTCCGGCAGGCTCACTGAGCGGCAGCGGATCGACTTGGAGCAAGCGATCTCGAAGCTCTCCGATGTATGGAAACGCATAAGGACCGCGGAGGGCGAGGTCGACGATGCAGACAGCGCTGTCTGCTGCAACCTGCTGCTGGCCTATCGCATCAGCGGAGACCGTAAATCGGCGATGGAGCTGGTCAGGGAGGGCATCCCGCTTTTCGGTAATGATAGTGCCTTCATTCTCCGTGCGGCCGGCGCCGCTTTTGAGACTGGCGATCCGATCATCGACGAACTTCTGCCGAAGCTGGTCGATGGGCCTGATAAAACTCTGATGGTCTTTCAAACTGCTGTCGCGAGCAATGACTGGCAGACGCTGTCGGCAATCGATCCGTTGACGCTTGAAGCTGTACCCCAGTCGGAGCGGCGGATTTGCGATTTGGCGCTGCGCTTTGCCAAGCTCGCCCTATCTCCCCCGGCGGACCTCGAAACGGCCCTGAAAGACTTGGTGCGAGATGCGTCGGACGATCCCAGACTGAGCATCCTTGTAGCGCAGTATTGCGACACTTTGAAAATGGACGGGCTGGCAGAGGAAGCGTGGCGAAATGCCATCAATGCGGTGAACGACACCACGCACCATTCCGGGCGGATAATGACGGCAACTTACGCAGCAAGGAAGGGGCATTGGAGCGATGCAGCCGACATCCTTGACGGACGGATAGACGAAAACCGCGACTCCGAGGAACTGCGATCACTTGCCCTGGGTCTTGTGAACGAGAGACCAACGCGTGAAAGAGCGACTGCGTTTTTCCATCGCCTCCCGACCGAGATACGCTCTAAGCCGTTCTATATGCGTGCAGAAGGAAGGATGTACTTCAACTATGGTGCGCTTTCCCAAGCAGAAGAGCTTACACGGCGCCTCCTCGATACGAAGCCTGACATAGATGCCGTCCTGACCTTGATCGTGCTTTTGAAGAGGCAGGACCGCGCCAGCGAAATCGCCGCGGCCCTTTCGATTGACAAGCTCTTGACGATGCCTGGTGAGCCTGGAGAAATGCTCGATATCGCGCACGAGCTTAGTCGCGTGGGGCGCGGCGATGAGGCCTTGAAGTACGCCTACGATGTACTGCGCTCAAATCCGAACAACGCAGAAGTCGCACGGAAGTACGCAATCCTAATCCTTGGCTCTGAGGACAGGATATCGATCCCGTCCAGCCCGGTCGTCGCCCTCGATACATGGGTGAGGCTCAGCAGACAGGACCATCGTGGTTTTGCCTTCATCATCGAGAATGGCGAAGACGACCCAACGGGAGGGTATGTCTCGCCTCGCCACCCGCTCGCCAGCCTCTCCATCGGGAAGCAGGTGGGAGAAACGTTTAGCGAAGAGCGCGCTTTGGGAGACCAGCCTGTCTGGAAGATCGAAGAGATAAAGCACAAGTATCTCCATGCGCTCCACGACATCATGGAGAACTATCAGACGCGGTTTCCCGACGCGGGTGGTCTTTATGCCTTTACGACCAAGGGGGACGATGTCGGGCCCATCCTGGACCAGATAAAGTCTCACGGGGAGAGCGAGAGAGCTCGCGCAGACTTGTACCTGAAGCACCATGTCCCTTTCCACATGGTTGCCCGAAAGTTCGAGCGGTCGCCAATTGCCTTCGCAGACTACCTCAGGGCCATCGGTGAGAAAATCCGTTCATGTGTCGGCCAGGATCTCGAGCAATCCCAAGCTCAGGAAATCATCGAAGAGTACCGGGGGCGGGGGGCGGTGCTGGACACTTATGCGGCATGGACCGCCGCATCTATGGATATCTTCGATGTCCTGAAGGAGACTTTCGGTAGCCTCTACATCTCCCAGTCCGTATTCGACGACTTGGTCGTCCTGAAGGGCGGCGATGATTTTTCGGAACGGGAGTTTTCGCTATCCTGGCGCGGCGGGGAATTCTACAGGGACGAACTCACGCGAGAACGCTTCGCGGAGTGGCAAGACTACATCCGCGCACAACGTGATAAGATAGAAGTTAACTGCATCGTAGAGGCCGTTACCGCCCCAAATCAACGAAATGCGATTGCCGAGGTTTTCATCGCGAATTTCGGCTCAAACGTCATGGATGCGGCAGTACTAGCAAATCGCGGCCACGTACTTCTATCTGAAGACATGTACTTCCGGCAGATTGCAGCGAATGCATGGTCGGTTCCCGGCGTTTGGCTTCAAAGCGTTCTCGTGGGCTCGGTCAGCACCGGCGCGCTTACAACCGAGCGTTACGTTGCGAAGACCGTCGATCTGGGCCGGCTTCGCCATGGTCATCTGACAGTCAATGGGCCTTTGTTTGCCGAACTCATTGCCCTTGCAAAGGACGACACGCTTCAAGATTTCGAGGCTGCGGCTGACTTTATCGGCACCCCCGACGCCGATATCGTCGCCCACGCTGAGGTGGTAATCAATTTTACGAAGATCGCACGTGCCCGGAGTGGTCGGCGGCCCGGCTTAATAGTAAGCGCGCTGGGGCTCCTTCTGGAAAAACTCATCCGTCACGGACCAGAAAATTGGAGCTTCACCGTAGCGCTGGTGTACAACAGCGTCGGTACGACGGAACGTAGCTACATCCTGGACTGGGTAAAGGGGCATTTTCTGCCGGTGGATGATATGCTTCTCGCCGCCCGCTCGTTGAACATGTATGGGGTCCGGTATACTATCGCGCAAATTCTAAGCAGCGAGAGCACGGTTGAGGTGGTCCGTCGTCACCGAAGGCGTCGGCGCAGCAACATGGTGATAGTTGCGCCTCAAGCCCCGCCCTACGTTGCTCCGCCGCGACTCTCGCCGCCCAAACACCGCCGCGGTAAACGCAAGGGAAGGTAATCCGGGACCACGGGGAAGTCAGATCCGGAACGCCAAAGGGCCGCAGTTTGCAAGTTTGGTTTGCTCACAGAGTCGGAAAATTACAGCCTCAACAACCTGTCGCAACTCGTTAGACATAACCCCATCTTCGAGTCGTGCTTGAGCCTTCCCGCTCATGCTGAATGTCCGGTGAAAACGGGGAGAAAGACAATCCTAAATTCGATAATTGACGAATAATCGTCAATAATGTTATTTTAGCGCCAAATGAGGCGCGTTATGCTGTATAAACTTGAAGTCGAAAACTTCTTTTCCATCCGAGATCTGCAGATTCTCGACCTGACAGTGGATGCAAAAGTGCCTGATCCTGAGGGTCGTTATACCCCCCTGTTCGACGGCGCGGACGCACGCGTGCCGAAAGTCGTCGCTTTCTACGGCGCGAATGCGTCAGGCAAGACAACGGTGCTGCGCGCGCTCGAATTCGTTGTGACGATGATCCGCGACAGCGTGGCGCGTACGATCCCAGGCTTTACTGGCATCGAGCGTTTCAACGATGCGGCTTCCGCCAATCGGCCGATTAAGTTCGCGATCGAGCTTAGTGGCGCGATGAACCTGACACCAGAGGTCCATCAGCGTGCTTTGGACGGCGAAAAGGTCGAGCAAGGCACTTACCGTTACGAACTGGAAATCGAGCTCAAGGAAGGGCTCGCGATGCGGATCGCGTCCGAAGCGCTCCGTCAGAAACCGAATGGTCAAGGGAAATGGCAACGTGTGTTTGAGCGAGATGCCGAGGGCAAGGTGAAGGACTCTAAGAGCTTCAGCCTTTCGGGTTTCCAGCACCTCGTGAAGACGCTCGCCGGCAATCACACGGTGCTGTCGTCCTTCGCAAAATTTCAGCATCCCAGCGCGCAGCTTTTCGTGGATGCGGCGCGCCACGCCTTCTTTCAGATTGAGCCCGTGCATTCCTTCGCCGATCGCGAAGTGATTGACTACCTGAAAAACAAGCCGAACGTCGTTTCGCTTCTGAAGGATGAGCTGAGCCGTATCGACGTTGGCGTCGAAGGGATCCGCTTTCAGCAAACGGAGAGCGGGCCGCTCTTGTTGTTCAAGCATGCAGGTCTTGAAGTTGAGATGCCCTGGATGATGGAAAGCCACGGGACGCGGGCTTTCATCAAAATGTTCCCGTTCATCGCAACTGCCCTCGAAACGGGCGGTCTTGCGGCTATTGACGAAATGGACACGGCCATCCATCCGAATATGCTGCCGGAACTGGTGCGCTGGTTCTATTCGGTTTCCGGGCGCAACTTGCTGAACGCACAGCTCTGGCTTACTTGCCATTCGGCCTCGCTGCTCGATTACCTCAACAAGGAGGAAATCGTAATTTGCGAGAAGGACAGGCAGGGTCGCAGCCATCTTTACAGCCTCATGGATGTAAAGGTGCGTCGCGACGAGAACCACTACCGCAAGTATCTGAGTGGTGCATATGGCGGGGTCCCGCACCTCGGATGAGCCGCCGACGCCCACCACATATCATGCTTCGCCGACCGATCTATATCGGCTGCGAAGGCGCGTCAGAAGTCGGTTACGCAAGTTTTTTGCAAGACCTGATCCGCGAAGCCAATCTCGCGGTGCATTTGCAGATCGACGAGTTCGGGCCGGGAACTGGTGATCCCCTGTCGCGTATCCAAATGGCTGTGCTACGTCTGAAGCGGCTAGAGAAGACACGCACTGCCTTCGCTGAGCGCTTTGCGCTTCTCGATTCTGATCAGGCTGAGCAAGATCCGGAGCGAGCCAGACTTGCACGTAACTTGGCGGCTGATCATGACATCGTCATCGTTTGGCAACGACCCTGCTTTGAGGCAGTTATTCTACGCCACCTGATGGGCAAGACGGCCAATCGCCCGCCAGACTCTGCGGCCGCGATCAGGGCGCTTGAAAAGGAATGGCCGGAGTACCGAAAACCCATGTCGCGCGCGGACCTAGCGCGCCGACTTGATCGAGATGGCGTCCTTCGTGCGTCAAGCGTTGAGGCCGAACTGCGAGACCTGCTGCGCAGCGTGGGGCTGTTGTAAAGGGCGCACTCGGCTTCATGCGGAGCTCGGCGGCTTTGTCAGACGTGATGATAGAAACCGGCTGGCATTGGCTTCCGTATCAGAAAGTGTCCGAGAACCTTGATAGCTTCACGGGAGTCGCTAGAGCCCAGCGCCGTGGACTTGAGCCATCCCCTCATTTCCTTCCTGCAGCATACGCCGCAAGGAGCGGCCTTGAAGCTCCGGCTTATCCATGGGCAGGTCCATCGCGGGACCTAGCATCGAGCCGTAGGCATGCTCCTCTCCGGAGAAGCTCCGGCTTACGACACCACGAACGACTGCGCCCCTTGCACCAAAAACGGGAGCGCCGCTCATCTTGCCTGGAACTCGGGCATTGAAATCGAAGCAGGGTCCAGGTGTTGAGACTTCCTTCGCAATGTGGTTCTGGGGGAACGTCTGCAGGATGTTACCGGCAGTTACGAAAAGGTTCAGCCGAAAATCGTCATCAACGATCCGACCGGTGGCTGGATTGATCTCAATGTCCGGCATCTCAGAATACCCGAGTGCATACGCATCCTCCCCCGGCGTGAACGCGTTCAGAGACATGTTCAGCGGCTGATGGGCTTGGCCGCCCGGCATCTGGGGTATCTTGCACACAGCGACATCAGTGAGATGCTCCCAGCGATCATCTTCGTACAGAAGTGGACTTTGCTTCCAATCGCCCCAAGCCCACATTTTTTCGAAAGGAAAGAACCTAAAGGCCTTTTGCAGATAACTCCCTCTGCCTTGCATCCAATAGGGTATGAAGACCCCGAAATTCAGTTCGTCGCGATGCTGTACTGCTCGGCCGACACGCACTGCCCCGTAGCCCGCTTCCAAAGGATCAAGCAGCACATGTGCAGCTGTGATCAGGTAGCCTGTGCAGCTAATTATGGATGCAGTTCCTATGCATCGGATCGCGCTTTCACCTTCCAGCCACGCCACCACGGGAACGATGCTCTGCTGCATCAAGAATTCAGTGGTTCCAAAGAGGGAGAGAACGTCGTCAAATCGGCCATTCGGGTTGTTTGTCAAAACCTCCACGTTGCCCTGCAAAAGAAAATACCGCTGGTCGTCCTCAGCCTTCGAGGCAAGGGTAAGCCCTTTGACGTTGTCTATAGACCACCGCCCGTCGGGGCGATTCACCCAAACCGATTTTAGTATCTGAAGGGGGAATTCAATCGCCATATTGTTGATCTCTACTGGGGATGATCTGAAAGATCGGGGCCTCCGAACTAGTGAAACGCTCGGAACAACACGTTCAACAGTCCGTCCATCTCTGGAGACGCAGCTCGCAGTGCCATTGGCTCATCGCCAGCTTTCTGGCATTGACGAAGTGGATGGTCGCGGTCGCGACGTGCCGGCACGACATCCATCAGGCCACATCATTCAATGCGGCAACGCGCGCATCGACGATTTTCATAAGGTGATTGGCCAACATGATGATCTCCACAGCCTCCGCAGGATCCTCCATGTTCACATCGCGATGCGAGTTAGGGTTTTTGTAGGATCCGATGGCACCTGTGAAAAGCTCCATACGTGCGGTCCGTTCGCCAGCTTCAGCCGCAGTATCCGTCAACGCGCCGCCTTCAGGCCGGAAGGCATCACGCATTAATCGGACACCGATTTGATCATTCCCGGAACTGGCCGCTTCTCGAACGTAAACCTCGACCGCTTTCATGGCCTGGAAAACCGCGCTGTCGTACTCGCCGCGAACAAACGACGACCAAACCAGATCAGCGAAGCGCGTGTGCAGGATGTCCTTTGGTAGCAGACGCGAGATCTGGTGCGCGGCGAAAGCACGTTCATCTTCAAAGGCCTGGCCGCGTCGGCTTACGATCGAGAACCCGTTGGGGCCATTGCCATCCGGTGTGGGGATAAGCATTCCCTGGGCGATCAGCCAATACCATGCCTCTGTAATCGCCACTTTAATCGGCTCGGCGCGCTGCACCGGCCACGGAGCGTCGTTACCGAAATGGCCGATTACCTCATTCAGGGCGTTGCCGAGATGAACACTTCGCGCGCCATTGGCCAACCTTCGCCTAAGGACGAATAAAAGCTTTCCCGCAAGTTCCTCCGGCTCCAATTCCAGCAATAGATCGGCGTCAGGAATCTCAGCGGCAAGGTCTTTCATGCTTTCTCCAATCCGATGACAAGGGATACGACGAGAGCTAATAGTTGCGCATTCAGTGCGAGCTCCTCGCAATCGCTCTGATATCTTCAAGCATGTTCAAAATCTGGCCATCACGCTGGCGGAGCGCCTGCGCCACACGGTCGGCTGAAGCACGATGGGTTTGCTCCAGTTCCCGTAGGAGCCGATCGTTTGCTACACGGTCTTCTGCTTGGCGATCAATGATCTGTCGCGCCAAACTTTCTAGTTTCGCCGGTGTTTCATCGGGCCAGAAGTGGTCGATCACCATTGGAATGAAAGGTGTGACGACGGAAATGAATAGGGCGAGGATGGCCACGCGAACCGCGTTTCTTGCAGATCGGTCCGTCTGCTCGGAAGCCTTATCAAATTTCTCTAGGAAATGTGCCGCGTGCCCCTGAATATCATTGGCGATGTTCGCGGCACCTGACATGACCGTCAGCATTTGCTCAAACTTTGCTTCGATATCCTCGAGCTTCTTATTGGTATTTAGGATGGGGTTCGGCGGAATGGTCGGCAGACGCATTGGTTTGACTTCAATTTCCGTGGCGAAACCGGTCGGCGAGCGCATGGCGCTGATGCGGCTACGTTGTGCCTCCAGGTCACTGTAGAGCTTTTGCATGCCTCCCAACGGACCGATGGCGTCTTCCATCCGTTTTCGATGCTGCTCTATCTCGTCGAGAATTTTTCCCACCTCGGCCGGAGGTTGAGTCAGCTCCCTGATTCTGCGCTGTTCTTCTTCCAACTGGCGCGTCACTAGATCGGTCGACCCTGGGCTATGGAGAGCATTGAACGTCTCGGCGGCAGCACCGGTGCGAGCCACTAAGTCCGATACATCCAACGGCTCTGTGCTTTTAAGATCCGACAGCTTCACTTTATAAGGCGTCTTGCCTTCAACCGGATCGTCTTCGCTCATGGAAGTTCCCTACGCGTCGTCGCGACTAAGCCGCCATCCAATGTAAATATGGGCGAGCTCTAAGCTCATGCTAGCAATGTAGTCGTGTTTTGGCGGTTGGAGGTGCGTCGCGACCGACGCAAGCGGCTAATTGCGATAGCCTACCCGCCGTCTTCGCGCTTCGACGATCCAACCCGCCTGGATGTGGGAGGGGCATTCAGAGCGCCAACGCAGCGAGGAACATTATCCCACCTTCTACACGCTGGCGGATATTCAGAAGCTTGGTGAATCCATGCTTGCCAGCTGCCCCATGTGTGGCTTCATTGAACACTTTGAATAGCTGTAGGATATCGTCGATATCTCTTTCAACGAAGCCGAGCATATCAGGAGAATCCGCCCCTTTCTTCTTGAGCAGGTAACGGATTTTCGCCCTCCGTGACGGAGTGCCTTGCGGCGTCTTCTCGCAGCCGCCATCTGCCTCCAACACATCGTCATTGTTGGCCCACTTGTCGAGAATTTCGGTGAAGATCTCCCGGACGCTTGTGCAGAAATGGCGTGCGGCGTCTGTATTCGCCGGGTTGAGGGCGAAAATGGCCCCCCTCCAGCGATCACATAGATCTTCGGAAAAGCCCTGCAGATATTCAATGATTCCTGAGTCGGAGATCACCTCAGGCACGACCGGAGCTTCCGAATTGAAGGCTTCCGCTACCGCAATGCTATTCGCCGCTTCCCGCTCGGAAAGTGTGAGCAGGTCCGAGACAGCGGAATTGTGCTGAGCCTCGCGTTCGACCTTCTCGAAACGATCATACATATCGTAAGTAGATTGGCTGACGTCGATATACCGGCTTGAGCTAGTGCCGCTCTTAAGCGTGGCAATTTGCCTTGCTAAATCATGCCGCTCTTTGCGCGCGTTTGCATTGTGGGTTCTCACAGCCTGATTATACTTGCGGACCGCACTCTGGGTGTTCTGGTTGTGCTGACGGATCGCACGGTTGTATTCATCCACGACCCGCTTGTTGTGCCGGTTAACGCGATCAACCTCGGCATTATATTCCCGCACAGCCTTCTGAGCGGCCGCGCGGTTTGCCCTGTTTATTCGATCGACCTCCGCGTTATAACGCCTGATCATGGCATTGTACTGAGCTGGCGTGACCTTGCGGACCATAATGTGCCCCCGAACCGGATTGCTACAATTGAAAGTAGGGGTTGGGGGAGGCTGAAACAAGTAGCGGCTGCTTTGTCCACAGCTAAGAATCAAATTTCTTCACATATCTCTCCATTTGCCTTCTGTAAATATAACTAGATAAGTTCTTATCAAGGTAAGAACAAACCGTCAGTTAGTTTTCTCAAAAAAGTTGGCAAAAATGCCACCGAAGAGATCCTCTATGTTTGACGATCGCTCATTTTCCCATTTTCTCTTAATATACCTCGATGTGTACTCAATCTCCGGGAACATTGACCGAGAGTTAATGTTCAGGATATCAAGTTCTTTAAGAATGTCCGGTTTGGCAGACGCGGGGACATTTATGACTGATTGTTGGAACGAAACTATGTTCTCTGTTGACTTGTACGAGAGAAGCCCAGCGGCGACGAAGGCACCAGACTGCGCGGTCACTCTCTTGTTTGCCTTAGACGGATAAACAAAGAAATATTTGCGGAAGTCGGCCGATCGCATCCTGTTAAGAAAGTAGGGCTTCTCCATGCGCACGAAGTGAGCTAGTCGCTCAGCGCTAGGAAGCTTCTGAAATTCTTCGTCGGGAAGCTTTTTGTTCAAACCCGCAGTTTTCAGCTCCTGTCTTTCCTCGTCTGTCAAGCGACAGAGATTACATATTAGGCTGACTGTGTCGCTGTCCGGATAGCGCACGTTCGTCTTTCTGAAATCCAAGATGAGAACTTTACCGTCGTGTTCCATTTGGGGCTCGTCCGAGCACGCGAAATAGAGAGCGACCAATGGGTTAAGGGAGACGTCGAGAAGGCGCGTGGGCAAGCCGTAGTGCTTCTGTAATGGGCCCTTGCTCGTCAAGTCCCTCCGTGATCATCACGCCGCCAGGATCATGCTTCTGTCCGTGGTCAGCACCAAGACTGCCACACCATGCCATCAGATCCTTAAGCCGGCAGGTCAATCTAGGACGCGTGATTTGCCGAAGCCTTCACAGCACTACTCCCGACCTTGCCAAGCCCTCGTCCCAGCGACGGGACCTCGGAGAAGCAGCGCCGTCGGCGGCCTGCTTCGGTAATCTCATCTCGCCTTTACGGGGCGACAGTATCCTTACCCCAACGGAACGCGCTGACGTCAACCCACATGCGGTGAAGGACGGTCGCGAGTTTGCGGGCGAGCGCCACCTTGGCTCGCTTCATACCGCGCCGCTTCGCCACGTCCAGCGCCCAGCGCTTCAGGGCAGAGAACCGCGTGGCACGCGTCAGCATGATATGCGCCGCTTCATAAAGCGCAGTGCGCACCATGGCATCGCCGACCTTGGTTACTCCGCCGTCGATGTCGGTCTCTCCCGACTGGTATTTCTTGGGCGTCAGTCCAAAATACGCACCGACGGTGCGGGACTTTTCGAACCGACCCGGATCGTCGACTGCCGAGCGATAGGTAATGGCTACCAAGGCTCCAACACCAGGGGCGCTCATCAGCCGTTGGCAGACAGGATCGGCGCGGGTAATCTTCAGCATCGCGCGATGCAGCCGGGTAAACTCGTTCCACAATGCACCCCGTGCCTGCAACATCGCCCCGATCACCGTCCCAAGCATCTCATGGCCTTCGATCAATTCGCGAATGCGCGCCTCGAAACGGCCCCGGCTCACCTCGCCAACCTTGAGCCCGTAACCCCGCAGGATCCCGCGGATGCTGAGCTCGACATCAAGCAGTTTGGCCTGCAAAAGCTTGCGACCGACCAAAAGCGCCCGAACGTCTTGGGCATTCGCAGACTTCGCATGCACTGGGCGGTACCAGCCCATGCGCAGCAATTGTGCAATCCCGCGAGCATCCTTGCGGTCTGTCTTCACGGTCATCGCTGACAGCGCCGCCTTCACATGCCGCGTCTCCAGCAACACCACATCCTGGCCCGCCTCGACAAGTGCAGCGCGCAGCCACTGCGATAATGGTCCTGCTTCCAGGCCGATCGTGACGATCGGCAGCTCCAGATCGGCAAAAAGCTGCAACAGCGCTTCAGGCTCGCTCGCCACTTTCACCTCACGCACGATCTTGCCCGACCCATCCACGACGCAGATGCTGCTCTGTTCCAGCGACACATCAATTCCTGCATAATAGTCCATGGTTGTCCCTCGCTTGATGCTTGGGGCCGAGATCATCGGACCCCGTTTCAACATCATCACTCTGAGGGACAGCCACCTTCTTGGCTATGCGAGGAGTGCCGGCCCATTACGGCATCTGGGCACGTACTAGGCGTCCGAACATGCTTCGATCGTCTGCGAACTCGTTCGGTGCTTCTGCCATCAACTCGCTAAAGATGTTATTCTCTGCGTCCACGCGGAGGTTCCTCATCACTGAAGGCATCAGCCTCCAGCGCGCATCAGCCTCTCCTCTAAAGCAGCGGACGCCCGCGGAGGGGTCTAGTCTGTAAATCTCAGTGAGAAATTGAGTTACGCTCTCGATGCCGGTCGGTTCTTTCTTCTTGGCCACGCTGGGCTTGCTCTGCATTTTATTCCCCCCAAAATTCGTAAGCGGACACCGTTCTTGGGCGTATGTAGTTCGTCCCGCCGTGTGTCTTCCAGCGGTGAGCGCAAGCGGCGCGCGATGGACGCTAAGATCGCGTGGTCGGGTAAATTATCCACTTACGATAGAGTGATGCTGATTGTAGAAGTGGCGAATGCTTGTGAGGTGTCGCCTGTCGAGGTGAAAACACTAGAGTATTGCATCGCGAAGAAGGCCAGCGCTGGGCATGTCATCTGTATTCGACGCGTACCGCCGGTTTAGAACCGGCTGATCGTTTCATCGGTTCGCGAGGAACTCCATGGACGTTAAATATTTCGCCGACCTGCGCACCAACTTCATCCGTATGTACTACCGCGAAGGACGTAAGCCGTTCGTTGAAATCCAGAGAGCAATTGACGAGGAAACGCCGCCTTTTGACGAGCCGCCGCGCGGGTCCGACATGGAAAGCGGCGAACCGCCATATCTAACGGAATGGCTGCAGGCCGAGATGGCGCTAAACGTGCTGGGCTACTCATGTCTCTCGATGCTGTCGAACTCACTCAAAATCGCCTTCATGAACTTCGAGCGCGAATTTGGATTCAGGCCGAGCGCCAAGGCGAAGAAGACCCTTTTCAAGCAAGGATTCGTCAACGGCTATAAAGGGGTCCTCTCCGAAATTCTCGACACCGACTGGAGCGACTGCCCCGCAGATCTTGCGATCATTGAGCAGGTGGTTCTGGCTCGCAACCTTACCCAGCACACGGACGACTACGCAGGTTTCGACGCGTACTACGATGAGCCTACGACCCGTAAGCACCCGAGCCTCTTCTTTGTAGGTGGCGACAAGGAAGATCTTAACCCGGAGGATCCCGTCTCCTGGTTCGGGCGTCGCGTCGAAGTTACCGAAGCGGATCTGTTCCGAGCCATTGAGGAGGTAGAGAAGCTCGTCGGGTACATCATCGGACGTGAAGGCAAGGCTTTCGAATGGCGAATGGGTCGACAGGAAAAATCCTAGTCTCGGCTTGCAGAAACGTCATCACTTGACCGGGATACCTCCAAGGGTCGGCCGCCAGCTGCATACGATCACGTACAGTGACGGCGGGGCGGGCACTCCGCACGACTTGTTGCCGTGACGTTCACGGTTTGGGCCAAAGAGATCGCATAATGTATCAACGGGAACCGGCGCTGTCTTCGCAGAGGGTCACGTCCGTTCGCGCCTCAATATCATTTGCTCAGGGGAACGCTCGGGCGCCCGAGCGCGCCCGCCAGCCAGTAGTAAAGTCGAGTGCTGCCATCATCTGAAAACTATTACACCACTGGACGCCGAGGTCGTTGCAAACGTCAGGAATTCGCCTGTTTGCTCTCTTACAGCTCGGTTTGGAAGCCTCGACCGTCACGACAATGCGATTTTCCGGAGCCGCCCGGGCGTACGCGATCAGGAACGGATCTCTACCCACTTCAATGATCTCAGCCTCATTGAGGTCAGGTGCATATTTGTCCATGACTGCCTGAACCTGTGCGGGATCCACTTCCTCGTCGAGCAGGAGCGGCTCGTAGTTGCGCTCGTCACTGAGCCATTCTGCCAAATCGTCGGAACCACCGGTAATCTCTTCTACGATTTCGAGTGGCATTTTGATCCCCCCGGCCTCGCCCATATACGAGAGCCAATCCCAGAATTCAGGGATCCGCTGGAGCGGATAATATTGGTTCTTTGCGGTGATCAAGACGTTCGCGTCGAGCAGGTACACAGGGAACGCCTCAAGCCGCAGTCTCGGTCAGGGTATAGACGTTGCTCGGTTTGACTCCGAGGATGGCGGCTGCCTTGGACGGGGACAGGGCTCCTTCGGTGAGCATCCGGCGAGATAGTTTTAGCAGTCGATTACCGAGCCTATGCCGGCGAACGACATAGTAGCTGGGTCCCCGGTCACTATCCTTCGCGCGAGTAGCACTGCGGTTCTGGATCCACTGCTGCCGGTAGAAGCTCGTGACGGCCGCCCACATGTCCTGGCCGATCAGTCCCTCTCGAAAGAGCTTGTAGGCAACCATGGAATTGCTGACCTGCCGGTTCGTCGCGATCGCTTCGATGCGCGCGATGACCTGGGCCTGCGGCGCCTCTCTTAGGTCGCGTTCCTGCGAAAGCTCGGCAGCCGGAAGTAGGATTCGCCCAGCCACGTCGTTGCAGAAAATTTCGACTGGTGTTCCGGCCTTAGATCCGCTCACGCCGGTCTGACCGAGGAAGATATGAGCCAGTTCATGCAGAAGCGTAAAGGACCAGGCAGTCTCGCTGTCCTGATCGTTGATGACGATGAAAGGCGCCACCGGATCGGCGAGCGCAAAGCCGCGGAACAACTCGACATTCAGGGTGCTGTGATGACTGCCGAGATTGCCAATTAGTAGGACGAAGATGCCAGCCGCCTCGACCCGTTCGCGTAGATAGGCAAAGCCCTTCGGCCCGCCAGGCCTCTGGCTTCGCCGAAAATCCTGCAGATTGAAAGACAGCGTCTGAATGATCTGACCGGCGAGCGCATCAGCTCCGTCACGCCTGTCGAAGGAGCCGACGAACGGCAGTTGAACGGCTTCGTCCTCAGTCTCCAGCAGGCTCCGGACCATTTCCTGGCGCGCCCGCACTTCACGTAGAAGCGCAGAAACCAATGCCTCGTCTCGCTGCGCGTAATCATCGGGAAGCGTGCGAAAATCCTCGCCGCGCGCGACCGCCTGCGGCGGCTCCGCCATATAGAAAGTGAGAAGAGGCCGGCGATACTGGTTTGCCATCTTTAAGAGAACGGGCCTAGAAGGCTCGATCTCTCCGCCTTCGAGCACAGAAAGGCGTTCAGCGCCGGTTTTCCCGCGCGCCGCCCCAATACCCACTTTTTCGGCCGCTTCCTCCAATGTTAGCCCGGCAGTTTCCCGAGCCCAGCGGAGGATCGCCGGATTCACCTTCGGCACTTGGTTCCTCTACTAGCTGCCTGCGTTGCCAGCCACGATATCAGCAGAAAGGCAAACGCTCCGTTACAACAGATATAGGCCGAACTGTCTTTTGCCTAGCATGTGGGAAAGGCCCTCCATGGAAATAAATACGCAGAGCGAGATCGGTTCCCAGAAGACGGATAATTTGCGTCGTCCGCGGTTCGAATCCATTCAACTGCACAGATGTCGGATGGCGGGGTCTCAGGTTCCGCTCCCATCAAGGCGGGAGATGCGACGCCGCGTCAGTCGAGTCCAATAATCCTCGCTGGCGCGAAGGTTTGGAATGTCTTCACACCGGATATCATGCCAGACTTGAAGAGAGGCGTGCCGACGGCGCCTTTCATCCAACATTCCCGCTTCTTCTTGATGTAGGTGAACGCGACGCAGCGGTCATTGTCGATGCAAGCCAAACGGCACTGAAGGGGCGTTGCGTTCGAGATCGATGGGCGCACGCCAATATCACCTCCGGGCAGGTCGACGTCTTCGAATAGCGCTTTTTTGGGATCGATCGTGCCCATGCTGAACGACGTCGGGTCTGGATCCGCGCTCGCAAGGAACTTTCCCGAGATAGCGACCGCGTTGCCGTCCGCACGGCCCTCATCTGCCTTCAGGAAGCAGTTCGGCCCGCGCACTATCTTCGGATTGGCATTGAAGGTGAAAGCCTTACAGGTGCCGTTCATTTCTAGGCAGCTCCTGGCGCATTCCGCCAGATCGATCGTCCTCTTTGTTGCGAGGTCATCGCCAAACAGGTCAAGGCCGGTGTAAACGGCAATGCGCGTCGGCTTGCGGGCAAACTCCTCGATCGCCGACAATTTCTCACTCTGTCCGAGGCCGGCCGGCGCAGGATTGGCAGCGGCACGCTGTTGGCCGCTCGGTTCGGAGGCGGTGTCGCTGTTGGAGTTTGCCGTCGAAGGTGGCGCGCCCTCGAGGGTGACGGTCGGGTTTGAGGGAACGGGTTCAGTCGACGCTGACGCCGAGCCCTTGCGGTTGAGCTTGTAGCGGCCAATTTCCTCGCTCGAGAACACATGCATTTGCGACGGCGGGGTCTTGAACATCGTCGTCATGACTTCTGCCGGCGTGTCGAAGCGAGCGAGCATGTCGATGATGTCGGAGATTGAAAGCTGGGCGCTCACGAGGTCGTTCGATTCACTGGAGATCTGGTGGACCCCAAGCTCACCGTCCACTTGGCGGTCGACGCCGGCGAGAAAAATGAAGGCGCAGGCGGAGTAGCAACCTTTCCCCGCCGGAATGAAGGTGGATAGGCGCTTCTCGTGCACGTCGTCGGCGATCAACAGTGCCATCTGCACCGCGCCGCCGATGCTATCGAGCACCAGTAACCTGGCTTTCTGCGAAGCATGAAGCGCCCGCCGGAAATTCAGAGCGGAATAGAGATCGATTTCGCCTTTGAGGATGATGACACTTGGGTCGCCCTCGTCGAAGGAGAAGGGGCCAAACTTTTTCGTGCCGGCCAGTGCCGGATGATATCCAAGCACAACGGCCAAGGAAAACGCCATTGCTCGGATGAGGCGAATTGAAACCTCGGCAAGATTGGTGCTCTCTATGTTCAGAGAACATCTATCAAGTTCAAGTTGCAACACAAAAAAGCCATAAGGGTTAATGTCGCAACAGATGAGAGACCTCGGTCGGCAAGTTGGATGCATGTTCTAACGGATGCCATCTTGGCGAGGAACTTGTTGTAGGAAATCCCGGCCGAAGCATTGAGGCCGGTGACCTGCTTGATCTTCGCGCGGATCTCCGCGGCAATCTCGGTGGCGATCTCCATACCCTTCAGGTTTTCGGTGACGTCGAGATACGCCTCGTCGAGTGAGAGTGGTTCGATGTCAGGCGTGTATTCGGCGAAGATCGCGCGGATCTGCAACGAGACGGCCTTGTAGACGTCAAAGCGCGGTCTGACGAAGATGAGGTCGGGGCATTTGCGCTTTGCGGTCACCGAAGGCATCGCCGAATGAACGCCGAACTTGCGTGCCTCGTAGCTGGCGGCAGCCACTACGCCGCGGGCGGCAGGATAGCCGACGGCAACCGGCAGGCCCCTGAGTTCCGGATTGTCGCGCTGTTCGACTGATGCATAGAAGGGGTAGAGTAGGCGGTGAGCGCCTAACCCGCCTCGCGGCGGGCGGTTTCTCACCGCCTCTCGCCGAACCGGACGTGCGCCTTTCGTTACGCATCCGGCTCTCCAGAAGACATGGCAAATGCAGGCGTTTTCATCCAGCCAAGAAGGAAGCGGCGGATAGGAGTCCACGCGAGGATGTACTGCTCGTGCAAACCCTCTCGCCACAGTCGTCTTGCCGGTCGGCGACGGCTCGGCCCGAAGGACCGCATAATGTCGCGCACCCGTGCTTTTCGGCGCTTCTTTCGAAGCCAACACCAGATACGGCGTGTCACGAACCAGTCGATGGCCGTGAACACTTTTCCGGCTCTGGCACAGTGGCGATAGTAGCCAGCCCAGCCGCGAAGGATGAGATTCAGTTCGTCGAGCTTGCGCCCAAGAGACACCAAGTTCGTGTTGACCTTGGTGAGGACCTTGATCTTGTGGCGCAGATCAGCGGATTTTGCTTTGGGAATCTCGATACGGGGGAAATATCCGTAACGCTTATCCCAGCGCATCGCGACATGGAATCCGAGGAACTCGAATCCTTCCGTCACTGCCGTGATCTTGGTCTTTTCCGGTGACAGTTCGAGGCCGGTCGTCCGCCGAAGGTGATCCGCCAATGCGGATTTCTCCGCAATGGCATCCTCCTCCGTGCCTGACACCAACACGACAAAGTCATCGGCATATCGGATCGGAAAGAACACGCAGCGTCCTAGCCGGCGATCCCGTCCTCGTGCGCCAAGTGCCGCCGCTGCCCCGTCGCCGAGGCGGCGGTTCCGGAGTTTCGAACGGTGATAGGCCCATCTCTCGTAGCGTTCCTCGATCGCGCTCAGCGCGATGTTGGCCAGCAACGGGGAGATGATCCCTCCCTGTGGCGTGCCGTTGTCCGTGCGCAGGAATTGGTCCTCCGCTAGGACACCGGCCTTGAGGAACTGCCCCACCAACCCCGTCACCCGCCGGTCGGCCACGCGAGCGCGCAGCCTGTCCATGAGATGATGGTGATTGATGTTGTCGAAACAGCCCTTTATGTCGCCTTCGATTATCCAGTTGTACGGCATCTGGTGACGTCGGCTGTCCTCGTCCCGTTTGCGCGGTAGGAGCGATAGCCGGATATGCTCCAAGGCCCCGTGGGTGCTCTTTCCGGGCCGGAACCCGTAGGAAACAGGCCAGAATTGGGCCTCGAAGATTGGCTCGAGAACTGCTTTGACCGCGCCTTGAACGACGCGATCCTTCACCGTGGGAATGCCCAAGGGTCGGAATTGCCCCGGTTTGCCCGGCTTGGGGATGAGCTTCCGCCGTGATGGACTCGGTTGGTATGCGCCAGAGCGCAATTCCCGCCGAATTCCATCAAGGAACGCTTGTTCACCGATCCTTTGCCGGACGCGGTCCACGGTGATCCCGTCGACTCCGGCGGAGCGCCTACCTTTGTTGGTCGAAACGCGCCGCCAGGCATGACGGATCATGCGGGCGTCTGTAAGCCACCCCCAGAGATCGAGCCACGCTTCGTCGGGGTTTGCCTTGCTCTGCTGATAAAGTTTGCGTTGAACGCCGAGTACCCAAGCCTCATCGGCCTGATAATCCATGTCCACAGATTGCTTCTCCGTCGTGCAAACCTACCGTCTTCCTGCTTTCCTTCGCCCTGTGCGCGGTTTTCCCGCGCTCCGACTACTACGAAAGCTCCGCCCTCGGTGTCGTCCGTCTCCTGCCGTCGAGGCTAGCCCGGTTCCGTTCCGGGCAGACGATCCGAGTTCCCGTGTTCCGATCTCCAACCTTTGTGCCGTTAGACGGCGAGCTCTACCCCTGGCGACGCTGAGGACAGGCTGAGAGAGCCGTTCCTGTCCCGAGCACGATATCCGTGCCCAGCAGCAGAGATGGACTGAACCCTGCCGCTTCGGATCGCGTTACCTCCGGTGCCATCACACCAGCGGAGGCGGTATGGATAAATACAGAGGCTTCCGGCGCTCACTTCGTTGTCTCGTCATAGACACTGCGGTAGCCCGACCTACGAGTGGTGGCTCGCACCCGGTACATTTAAGGCCGATCTGCTTATGACACCCAACCGGCGACGCCCGGTCGAGCTTCTCGGCCCCCTTTCGGCTGTTGCTCTTACAGCCAAGACGGCATTTCAGCCGTCGGTCGAAAATCAGCAAGCTTGAGAGATGATGTCTAAGTCATATTTCACCCTCTCTCGCGCCTTCACGGCGCACCATCCATGTCCACATGTATGATCTTGCGCGGGCGCTCGTTGCGTTCGTCGTTTGTCATCGCCTAGCTTCCATCAGGACCATCTGTATCGTCCAGACATGGGAAGTGCGCGCCGCATTTGTCACCCTCCGGCGTTTGCATGCGCTCGCAGCCCATCGCCATCTAATGGCGAACATCTAGCGTCCGCTCCCGCAAACGACCTCCCAAATATTGACGTCGAGCTCAAACGCGAGGACACGAAAATGTCAGGCCCTGTAACGCAGATCTTGACCACTCGCCTTAGCAAGGACATCAGAACGTCAGGTAAGCGGAGCGATTATGATAAAGACCGATCGGCAGGCCGACAGTCGCCTATTGTCCGGCTGGCCGAGGAGGAAAGCGCTGTACCCATCTTGTTTCGCGATCATAAGCCGCTGCCAATTGCAGGCAACCGAACTCCTGGTGATTACGTCCGACAATCTGCATCCCCATGGGAAGGCCCGAATCACTGAAGCCTACCGGGACGTTCAGGGCAGGACAGCCAGACATTGTGATGGGGACGACGACTTCCATCCAGCGATGATAGCTGTCCATTAACATGCCGTTGATTTCGCTTGGCCAACGGATGCCCGATGCAAACGGGAATGTCTGAGCAGAAGGCAAGAGAACATAGTCATAAACTTCCATAAAGGTCCGTAGGGTTCTGTACCAGTCCCCGCGCCCTGCATACGCCCTTTGAAGTTCATCGGTCGTCACAGACATGCCGCGTTCAATCTCCCATATGGCCTCGGGCTTGAGCAACTCCCGTCTTGCATCGTCCAGATAGTGTTCTTTCAGCCAGTCGGCGACGCCCCATGAGCGGAGTGAAACCCAATTTTGCCACAGACCCTCATACGCGAAAGATGGAAACGCGGCTTCGACGGTGCATCCAAGGTCCCTGAAAACCTGCAACGAAATTTCGCACAACCGCAAGACCTCCCGGTCGATCGGCAAATGACCTCCGAGGTCGCCTAGCCATGCGATCCTGATGCCGTGGAAGTCGCGATCCAGACTCGCGACAAACCGTGTTGGGTCTTCCTCTATGGAGAGGGGCGCTCGACTATCATATCCTGACATGACCGAAAGCAGCAGGGCCAAGTCTTCGACACTCCTAGCCATTGGCCCGGTCACGGTCATGCTGGGAATGAAAGGATTGACATCCTCTACCGGAATTCGGCCAATCGATGGGCGAAGAGCAAAAACATTGTTGAATGCGGCAGGATTGCGCAGAGAGCCGCCATGATCGCTGCCGTCGGCGACGACCTGCAGGCGGGCTGCTAGTGCCACCGCAGCTCCGCCGCTGCTGCCTCCGGCTGTTTTGGAGTGGTCGTACGCGTTTCGGGTAACGCCAAAGACACGGTTGAAAGTGTGTGATCCCAGTGCGAATTCCGGAATGTTAGTTTTGCCGATTATGATCGCGCCTGACCGCTTGATCCGCTCTACGAAAATGGCATCATTTTCCGGAACGTAGTCAGCATACATTGGTGAGCCAAATGTGGTTCGAATACCCTTTGTTTCGGCAGTGTCTTTAATTGCGATCGGAAAGCCATGCAGCGGGCCCAACGCTTGATCACTCGACGCAATTTGATCAGCTTTCCGCGCTTCGGCGATTAGTTCGTCGTACTCCCGCAACGAGACAATAGTATCCATCCGAGCAGGGCCGCGGGATTTTGGGCGCCGCGCGTGGTAATGTCGGCTCATGGAGATCGATGAGGACAAGATCGACGATGCCGTTTTGGCGCTGTTATGGCTGACGCTGCACAACGAGCGTTGTGCCTGGAAGGGCTTCGACTGGGCAACGACGGATCGGCTTCACAAGAAGGGCTTGATCGGCGACCCAGTCAACAAGTCGAAGTCATTGATCCTGACCGATGAAGGCCTGGAACGTTCGCAAGCATTGTTCCGGGAGCTGTTTACGCGGCCGCCGCAATAGCCGTCCCTTGGTGCGCCTTCCATTGCCAAGGCAACAGTTCGTGCAGGCGGGAGACGGGAAGATCGGCGATGCGGGCGAACACATCGGCGAGCCATGCCTTTGGGTCGACGTCGTTGAGGCGGCAAGTCGTGATGACGGAGAGCATGATGGCGGCACGATCGGCCCCACGCTGGGAACCGGCGAAGGTCCAGTTGCGGCGCCCGAGTGCAATTCCTCTCAGCGCGCGCTCGGCCGCATTGTTCGTGAGACAAATCCGGCCATCTTCCAGGAAACGGGCAAAACCATCCCAGCGCTTCAGCATGTAATCGATCGGCTCGATCACCTCGGACGATTTGCTGAGCGTGGCGCGCTCCCCTTTCAGCCACGCGTGCATGTCATCGAACAGCGGCTTGCTCTTTTCCTGCCGCGCGGCCAACCGTTCTGCGGCGCTCAATCCATTGATGTCGCGCTCGATCTCAAACAGCGCGTCGTACCGTTGGACGGCCTCCAGGGCGATCGGCGAGATCGGCTTGCCCTTGCGGTTGTGGTCGCGGGCATTTTTCTGGATGTCGGCCAGTTCAAAGAATTTGCGCCGCGCGTGCGCATGACAAAAGGCGAAGGTGATCGGTACCGCTTTCTTTTCGGCGACACTAAGCGGCTCGAAGCCATTGTAACAATCACTCTGCAGAATGCCGCCATACTCGGCCAGGTGCTTCTGCGGGTGCTCGCCGCGGCGATCGCTCGACGCATAGTATATCGCCGCCGGCGCTGCCGCGCCGCCGTAGGACCGGTCATCGCGCACGTAGGTCCATATTCGCCCGGTCGTGCATTTGTCTTTGGCCTGGATGGGAATGGTGGTGTCGTCGCCAAAAAGCCGCTCGGCCGCGAAGACATGCGCCTCGATCAGTTCAAAGATCGGCAGGAGCGCGGCCGTTCCATACCCGACCTGGTCGGCCAGCGTCGAGGTCGAAAGCTCAATGCCCTCGCATTTGAACCGGGTGCTCTGACGGTTGAGAGGGCTATGCATGCCAAACTTATCGAACAGGATCGTCGCCAGCAGATGAGGACCGATGAAGCCGCGCGGCGTCGCATGGAACGGCGCCGGCGACTGGCTGATCGCCTCGCAGTCGCGGCAGGTAAATTTCTCCCGCACCGTCTCGATCACCTTGAACCGGCGCGGAACCTCCTCGAGCGTCTCGGTGACGTCCTCGCCCAGTTTCGACAGGCGCGACCCACCGCAGCAGGCACAGGTGACGGGGGGATCGATCACCACGCGCTCGCGCTCGATATCCTCCGGCCACGGCTTTCGCAGCGGCCGTTTGCGCGTGAACGAACGCACGCTCGTCTTGGCGGCAGCCGCCTGCGCTGCGGCTTCATCCTCCGTCGCCGCCATCACCAGTTCTTCGAGCTGCAATTCCATCTGGTCGATCAGGCGCGCCGTGCGCTCGGATCGCCGGCCGCGCAGTTCGCGCTTCAGCTTTTCGATCGCCAGTTCCAGACTGGCAATCAAGGCCTCACTGTCCGACAGCATGGCCTGCGCATTGGCGGCTTGCGCCACCGCAATGTCCCGTTCGGCGACGACGGTATCGCGCTCGGCAACAACGACATCACGTTCAGCCTGCAACATCTCACGCTCGGAAAGCAGCGCCAGATAGGCGCTCGCAAGGTCCGCAGGAAGATCCACAGGCTTCGAGGTCATGAAGCCATTCGATCAGATTCACTCAATATTTTCAATGTAATAATGCTATCCGACCCGTGTCGGACGCCAGGTTTCCTGCGGATTGCGCCAGTCGATCCCGGACAACAAATACGACAATTGCGCCGGTGAGATCGCGACCGCACCGCCCTCCATATTCGGCCAGATAAACCGGCCCTTCTCCAGCCGCCGGGTAAAAAGGCAGGCGCCCAGACCATCATGCCAGATGATCTTCAAAATATCCGATCTGCGCCCCCTGAAGACGAAGAGATGCCCTGACAACGGATCATGCTGCAGAACCTCCTGCACCCGAAGCGCCAGGGAGGGAAAGCCACAGCGCATGTCCGTATAGCCCGTCGAAAGCCAGACCTTGACCCCTGTTCCCATCGGAAACGGATTCATCGCAGCGCCTCCAGTCCACGCAAGACCCGAAGCAGCGCTTCAACGTCGACATCGCGGTCCACGATCACACGACGACCATTGGCGCTGACAACCTCCATACGGCCGGCGGTCGGCAACGACCCTGCTGCCGGCTTTACCTCTGGAGCAAGCAGCGCCGGGACAAAGCCGCCGACAGGCGACGCAGCATCCAGTTGCCACGCTCGCGCGAGCCGGCGCCATTCATATAACTGCGAGCGCGATATTCCGTGTCGCCGCGCCGTCGTCGCACACAAGCCAGGTTCCGAATAACTCTCCGCGACAATCTGGAGCTTCATCTCTTTGCTAAAACGACGACTTCACAGACGAACAGATCATCGGCATATTGAAGGAGCACGAGGCGGGCACGCCGGTCTCGGAGCTTTGCCGCAAGCACGGCGTCAGCGACGCCAGCATCTACAAGTGGAAAGCCAAGTTCGGCGGCATGGACGTGTCCGAAGCCAAACGGCTGAAGACGCTTGAGGATGAAAACGCGAAGCTGAAGCGGCTCCTTGCGGATGCGATGCTCGACAATGCCGCTTTGAAAGACCTTTTGGGAAAGAAGTGGTGACGCCCGCAGCCCAGCGGAACGCTGTCGCGCATCTGATGAGCCAACATGGGATGAGCGAACGGCGGGCGTGTAAAGCCAGCGGCTTTTGCCGGATGACGATCCGTTATGAAACCAGACGCGACGATGATCATGATCTTCGCGAGCGCATGAAAACGTTAGCCCATGAACGCCGTCGCTTCGGCTATCGACGCATTCATGTGCTGCTCAGGCGCGAGGGGCGGCTTGTGAACCACAAGAAGCTCTTCCGGCTCTATCGGGAGGAGAAGCTCACCGTGCGCAAACGCGGCGGCCGGAAGCGAGCAATAGGCACACGAGCACCGATGCTGATCCCGATGGCAGCCAATGATCGTTGGTCGCTCGACTTCGTGTCGGATCAACTCACCGATGGACGCAGGTTCCGGATTCTGACGGTCGTCGACGATTGCACCAGGGAATGCCTGGGCCTCGTCGCCGATACATCGCTTTCCGGTCTGAGGGTTGCCCGTGAGCTGGATCGGATCGTCGAGGAGCGCGGCAAACCGAAGATGATTGTCAGCGACAACGGCAGCGAATTCACGAGCAACGCGATCCTGCAATGGACGGACCGAGCCAAGGTGGAGTGGCACTACATCGCGCCGGGCAAACCGATCCAAAACGCCTTCATCGAAAGCTTCAATGGGCGTCTGCGAGACGAGTTCTTGAATGAGACTCTCTTCTCGTCACTGACCCATGCCCGATCAGCGCTTTTAAACTGGCGCAGCGATTACAACGATCACCGACCACATTCTGGCCTCGGCTGGCTGACACCTGCCGAGTTCGCTCAGACCATCAGCCCGCGACGTGATGCGGTGCTGCGCAGCCGAAATGGCTCCGCACCGCAACCCGCCGCTACCGCCCCAAATACAGCAACCAAAAACCGCTGGAGCGAACTCAAAACTGGATAAAACTTGATGTGGTGGAACGGCCCGCTCCAACAGCATCAAAGTGCTAGAACGTGGTCGTTGTTCGAACGCCACAAAGGAGGGACCGTTCCGTGAAACAGGTTATCACCATTGGGTTGGATCTGGCCAAGCACGTTTTCCAGGTTCACGGCGCAGCTGCGGAGGGCTTGCCCGTATTCAACCGAAAACTGCGGCGCAGTGAAGTTATGCGTTTCTTCGAGAAGCTGCCACCATGCCTGGTGGGGATGGAAGCATGCGGTAGCGCCCACTATTGGGCGCGCGAGATCACCGCTCTCGGTCACGAAGTGCGGCTGATTCCGCCAGCCTATGTGAAACCCTTCGTCAAGCGAGGTAAAACGGATGCGGCTGACGCGGAGGCCATCAGCGAAGCGGTAGTCCGAAAGACCATGCGCTTCGTCCCGATCAAAACGGCCGAGCAGCAGGCCGCCGCGATGGTGCTGAAGACCCGCGCTCTTCTGGTGCGGCAGCGAACCCAGGCGGTCAACGCCCTGCGCGCGCATCTGGCCGAATTGGGCATCATCGCCACCACCGGCGTGGCAAAGGTTGAGGCGCTGCTTTCGATCGTGCGGGATGAGACAGATACTCGTCTACCCGCAGCAGCACGCTTCGCTCTGATGGCTATTGCCGATGTGATCGAAGCTTCAGCCGACCAGATCGGCAGGCTCGAGCGCGCAATTCTCGTGGAGGCCAAGCGCGACGAGGACATGCGTCGGTTGACCACGATTCCTGGCGTAGGCGCCATTACGGCAGCGACCATCAAGGCGCTTGTATCGGATCCCGGCGGGTTCAAGTCGGCGCGCCACTTTGCCGCCTGGCTCGGATTGACACCACGGCCTCATTCAAGCGGAGGTAAGGAGAGGCTGGGACGAATATCGAAGATGGGAAATCCGGAACTCCGCGCGCTCCTCGTCGTCGGGGCAACCGCCGTCTTGCGGGTTGCCCGAAACGACAGTCGGACGCGGCCGTGGTTGAGGGCGCTTCTCGCCAGAAGGCCCTTCAAGGTTGCAGCGGTCGCGCAGGCCAACAAGACGGCGCGGATCATCTGGGCGCTTCTGAATCGGGGCGGAACCTATCGGCGTGCCGATCCACTGGCGATTACAGCGGTCGCCGTTGGATGAACGCTGTGCCCCTCAAAACGATCTGACCGGCGCAGGCTGGCAGAGGGCAAGGTGCAATAACAGGCGATGAACCCATGGGACATAATCCCGACGCGAGTAAGCTACTGCCCCCAATGTGCACAAGCGCGTAAACTTGATTTAGCTCCTCGTTTCGCGGATCTCATCAAGGCCAGCGGCCATGGGCTGCGCGTAAAGGCCGGACATATGACCGCACCGTTCCAACGTGTAAATCGACTGAAAAAGCTCTTGCCACGCGGGCCGTTCCACATATGGGGGCAAGGTCAGTGGAAGCCCAGGTCTCATCGATAAAAACGAGACGTTCCGGATCAAGGTCAAGTTGGCCGTCGAACCAGTCTTGCCGCCGCTTCAGGATGTCAGGCCGGTTTTGCTCCGAGGCATGCGCACTCTTTTTTGCGCGTGATGTTGTGCCGCTTGAAGAAACGCTGGATCGTCCCGAAGCCGAAGAAGAGACCCCGATCCGCCAGACTGCGGCGTACCTCTTCCAAGGTAGCGTCCTGCCCAAGGCTTCGACGATAACACTCATATGTGCATCGATCCGACCCGAGCGACGATCGCCGCCAAGCGCCTTGGGCCGGGCGTCGCCCTGTTCACGCTCACGACTGCGCCAGCGGCTGATACTGGCAGCGCTCACACCAAAACGTTCCGCTGCAGCTCGGTGCGACAGGCCCTGGCCGACCGCCGCCAGAACCCGAACCCGCAAATCCATCGATAAAGCCTTCGACAAGTCCGCCGCCTCCACACGGCGGACGTCTATGAATCAGACCAAAACTGATTTGCATAGCCAAAACGATTCAATCAGGTCGGGTTCCGCTCTAGTGCGACAAGCGCATTGACACCTTAAGCTGGAACACGAACGAAAAGCTCGCCGTCGACCAGAGCTACTGCATAACTCATTGTATTGGGGCAGCCCTTGGGTCCCCCGGACACTGATCCGGTCGCCATGTCGAACTCCGCGAAGTGAGCAGGGCACACGATCCTGTCTCCCTCGATGAAACCTTCGGACAGAGCGACCTCGGCGTGGGGGCACTTGTTCTTAAGCGCGAAGTACCTCCCGTCCTTCCTGGTGACCACCAGATCGCCGACCCCCTCGACGGTAACGGCGACAAGCACGCCTTCACCTACAAGGGCCGATTTTCCGATTTTCCTGTCCACCATCTCCCGCGCAGGAGTGTCGACAACGGCAACAGGACCGGTCTGCACAGTGGTGGCAGCGAGCTGTGACGCGAAGCGATGAATATCACGCTGCCTATTTATGCCGACGGCGAAGCTTCCGAAGTTCCAGAATGGATGTGCATCTCCGTCGCTGCTCTCCGCATCTGCTGACGGGTTTGGGGTACCGGCGACCTGGATCGACATGTCGAACTGATCAGACCAGAAAGTGGGAACCGGCGGCTCCGTTTGTTCAATCGCCAAAATAGCGCGTGCGGCCCGATATGCCTGTTCGTTTTCGTTTTGCCAGCTTTCAATTCGCTGACCAGTTGATCCCGCTCCTTGGCATGAGACATCCCCGATGGCGAAGATATGGGGATCGCTGGTCGCCCCGTTCAGATCAGTGAGAATTCCTTCTCGGCAATCCAAGCCCGCTTGGCGTGCCAAGTGATCGTTTGGACTTATGCCGATTGCGACGACGAGGAGGTCCGCGGTCAAAGTCTCGCCATTCACGACGGCCTCGACCCGGTCGGCTCTCTCCACAAGCCGGGGCTCGGTGCCGAAATGAATTCTCACCCAACTCTGAACATGGGCATCAGCGACAAAATCAGCCACCGCCCTCGGTAGGACGCGCGATAGCAGCCGGTCCTGCCTCACGAACAGATCAACCTCAATTGAAGCGGAACGGGCGGCGGCAGCGACTTCCAAACCGAGCCATCCGCCGCCAACGACGAAGATTCTGTGCGCCGAAGCAAAAGCTCTCCCTAGGTTCTCTGCATCAGCGGCGTTGCGGATGGTGTGAACGCGGCCATGACCGCGATTAACGAGCGGCAGACGCCGGGCGGTTCCGCCTGTCGCGAGGATCAGGTGATCGTAGCCATGCCTCGCGCCGGTTGAGGTGGTAACGGAGCGTCTCTCACGATCAATGGCGATGACCGGCTCATCGAGATGCAAACCGATCCGCAGATCGTCCGACTGCTCTCCGGACAGGACACTGGTCAACTTCAAAGGGCCGCTCTCAAATCGCTTTGAGAGAGGCGGTCGCTCATAGGGCGCATGCCGCTCATCGCTGAGGATAGTGATCTCGCCGTCAAAGCCCAGCTCCCGCAGCGCTCTTGCAGCAGTACCGCCAGCTTGGCCGCCGCCCGCTATAACGATCCGATGTTTAGCGGCGATATGCGGAATGTCGCCGATTAAACTGTCACCAATTCGTATCTCCGCTTCGTTCAGCACTTCGCAGTAGATGCCGAAATTCTTATCGAAGCGACTTATCAGCGCGCGAAGGATTGCCCTGTCCTCGGGTAGGCCAATCTGTTTAAGGGTCGTGAAACTGCACCGTCCGCAGTCGAGCGTTCCCCTGAGGCGAAGCCCGCCTATGCTGAATTCCTGTCCCAAGAGAGCCAGTTCGGGAAGATCGCGGCCCTTCAAGCCGTGAAGGTCAACCACGACGTTCGGGCGGAAGCGGCGAACGTCAATGATGCTGTCCGGCAGCATCTCCTGAAGCGTGTTCATGGATTGCAAGCTGAGCAGATGGATAGGACTGCGATCGTATCGAGGCTCGGCGGCCTTGCCCTTGAATTCTTCCCCGTAGCGCCGTGGAGCCACGGCTCTGCCGAAGAGCGGTTCAAGTGATTCTGGAAGGCGCGGGTCGTCATAGCGGAGCCAGTTGACTCCGTCTGACGTCAGCCAGGGCGATCCGCTTTCATCCAGTCGCGCATCGATCAATGTGGCGGCGTTCCAGTGTCTCTGCCGTGAAGGGAAGACGATCTCGCCGGTTGTGGCGTCAAACAGGCCAAAGGCCCGATCGAGGGTAACGCCTGTTCGGTCGAAAGTGAGCTGATCCAGCTTCTCACCGCCAACGGAGCTTATAGGGTATCGCCAGAGGGCTTCGACAGTGCCGATCGCTGTCATGTTATTTGCTCACCTTTCTAATGATAAGTGCTGTCGCGTCCGACCGCAAAAGGGCATGCCCTACAGGCCGAAAACGATCGAGCCGGCCTGCGGCTGAGACATTTCAGGGCGCGGAGCCGAGAGAGCATTTGCTGACCGCCTCACGTCTGCCTATCGTTTAGGGCCACACTGTTCGTGTCTCTGCGCCGCAGCAGCGTTGGTGTCCATGCGGTGCAGGCGGAGATCAGGTGCTGTCCTTGCCGATAGGCGTCCCGCCTCGCCTTGAGTCCAGCCCTATGGGAGCGCCAGATGTCGAGGCACGGCTTCACGTAGGCAAACCCTCCCGCCCGTGAATGGCGGCACGCAAATACCGGAAATATAGCCTTGCGAGCGATAAGATCGGCCAGCTCACTCATCGGTATCTCCGCTTGCTCAACAAGTCAGCTTGTTTCCGGCTTGTCCTGCTTTCGGGGCACATAAACATGTTAACAGCGGCGTTGGTAGCTTTAAAAAAAACGGTACCGATAAACCGTGTCTATAGCACGTTAAAGGTAAGCGTGGGATGATGACCGCGGGGAGCGCTCGGTGGGCACTGTAAACTTAACGTCCGTTAGGCGATGGGGTGCCTTCTTGCTCGGCTTTCCGATTATATCCGCGCGATTTCCGCCCACATACTCATGGCGGCGGCGCGCAGTTCGCGATAGTGGCTGGCGGAAATAGTCGTGGCGGGGGATGTGGAAGAGGTTGGCAACCGGATCGTGAATGGAGACGAAGCGCTGCAACTGTCGCCGTGACTTGAAGCGCTTCATGATCCGCTCTCGTCGTCGTGTTGGCTGATGGGAGTTCTCCGCCCGGTTGTTGAGGCCCTTGTGGGATCGATGCTCGACGCCGGGCATGATCTCTCGTTTCGCGGCATCATAGGATCGGAGCTTGTCGGTAACCATCACGCGTGGCGCACGGCCTTGGCCCTTCAGCAGCTTGCGCATCAGGCGTTTGGCTGCCTTGGCATTGCGGCGGCTTTGCACCAGAACCTCCAGCACAAATCCGTACTGATCAACGGCGCGCCACAGCCAATGCTTCTCGCCTCGGATCGAAATGACGGCCTCGTCGAGATGCCATTTATCGCCGAGCTGGCCGCACGAACGTTGACGGATCTGATTGGCGAAGGTGCGGCCGAATTTTTCTGCCCACAGCCGGACCGTTTGATGCGCAACGATGATCCCTCGCGCCGCCAGCATGTCCTCGACCATCCGCAGGCTGAGCGGAAACCGGAAATACAGCCACACGGCATGGGCGATGATTTCGGCGGGAAAACGATGGCGGCGGTAAAGTGGATCTCGGTCAGTCATGGCCGAGCATCCCATATTGAAGTCCATGCTTCGTTAAGTTGACGATGCCGCTCGGCTTCAAACGAGCCGCCGTCGCTGTCGCGCGCAAACTGGCCGTGATCATGCATGCGATGCTCAAGACCGGCGAGCTCTTCGATCCGAATGCAGGAGCCGCGGCATGAGCTGGTGGATAGCGTTCAGTATCTGAGCGCCTGAGACGTCCCTGCCGGGACGTAGGCTGAGCCATTCCGTTGATGGGATTGCACCGCTGCCCAGCCGAGTGCGTCGTCCACATTGAAGGCTCTTCCAACGAAGGCCATGATGCGGCGGCCTCTGCCGACCGCGAAGACAACTTGTAACCCGGCACACGCGTCTCATATCAAGATACTTGACCCCACGGCTGCGATTAGCGCCTGAGACGTCCCTGCCGGGACGTAGGCTGAGCCATTCCGTTGATGGGATTGCACCGCTGCCCAGCCGAGTGCGTCGTCCACATTGAAGGCTCTTCCAACGAAGGCCATGATGCGGCGGCCTCTGCCGACCGCGAAGACAACTTGTAACCCGGCACACGCGTCTCATATCAAGATACTTGACCCCACGGCTGCGATTAGATGGGATATTCGGCTTTGCGTCTCAGCGTTGACCATGGTGGATTGCGGTGCTGCGCTTCTGGCTGATGGTAAAACGAGGTCATGTCTTTCAACAGCCTCAAACATCAAAGGGAGAAGCGCAGCATGAAACACTATTGTGCACTGGATGTGTCGGTGAAAGAGACCGCGGTCTGCATTGTTGATGACACAGGCAAAATTTGCCGAGAGGTGAAAGTTGCCAGTCACCCTGAGGATTTGATCTCGGTGATCAAGGATCCGAAGTGGCAAATCGAGCGGATCGGTCTTGAAGCCGGGCCACTGTCGCAATGGCTTTATGAAGGACTTGCCAAGGCAGGATTGCCGGTGATCTGCATCGAGACCAGGCATGCCAAGGCATTTTTGAAAGCCCAACCGAATAAGACGGACCGCAACGATGCGCGTGGCATAGCCCAGATGATGCGCGTCAATCTCTACCGGCCTGTGCATGTGAAGACACTGACGAGCCAGAAGCACCGGGCATTGCTGACCGCGCGCAAACTCCTGCAGGAAAAAGCCATCGCCATCGCGAATGACATTCGCGGATTGTTGCGCAACTTCGGACTGAAAGTCGGATTGGTCGGCAAGGTCAAATTCGATGAGCGAATCAATGAGCTGGTCGAAGACAGGCCTGATCTTCGTGAAATCATGCAGCCTTTATTAGCTGCACGCAAACTGCTGCGCGAAGAGTTCACCAAGCTGCACAAGAAGGTTTTGGATTTGGTCCGTGAGGATGAAGTCTGCCGCCGGTTGACGACGATCCCCGGTGTCGGGCCCGTTGTCGCTCTCACCTATACGGCAACCATCGACATTCCTGGGCGGTTTCCACATTCAAAGGCGGTGGGTTCTGTGCTCGGGCTGACGCCGAAACTGAACGAGTCTGGTGAAAGCAAACGGGTCGGGCGAGTATCCTGTTGCGGTGACGCAATGATGCGATCCCTGCTGTACGAAGCCGCGCAAGTCCTGCTGGTAAACGTTAAGAAATGGTCGTGGCTAAAAGCCTGGGCGATGAATATCGCCAAACGCCGCGGCAGGCAAAAGGCGGTTGTAGCCTTGGCCCGACGGCTTGCTGTGATCATGCATCGCATGTGGAGTGACGGAACCGAATTCTGTTGGACACGGGAGAGCTTGCCTGTTGCCGCGTAATTAGCAACCAAGGTGACAAGAACAAAAGGAGACAAGATTCCGCCGCCGGTGGAAAGATGTCCTTCGCAGGACGACGGATGGGGTGAGTTCGCGTGTTGTCTTGGTACGGTCGTTTATTGCGATCAGGTCGCCGATTAGATTGTTCCGCCTCATTCTTCTGGTCCCATAATGGGAGGGCCACGCAGGCCGATCCCGGAGAGAAGCGCGATACTGCGAAGACATCAATCACCATAGCTACGGACAGTCAGAAGGTGCTTGACCTCACCACGCCGAATAGAGAAGACAACCCCATCAAATTAAGTGTCACGCCAACTCATGGAAATCACTCATGCAGCTGTCTCGTAATTAAAGGGTCTTCCTCACTTTGTGTGGTGGCGATTTTGGTCGAGAGGCAGCATGCGTGCCCTGAGCAGCTCCGGTCCAGCTCTGCCATACATCGTACGCTTGATTGTCTTCAGGCGGTTGATTTGGCCTTCCGCCTGGCTGTTACTCCACGGCAGTTCGATGGCGTTGTAGACGGCGTCAAGATCGCGGTGCAGGACGCGTGCGAACCGCGCAATTGCGACCAGACCGGAGTTAACGGCATCGTCAATCCAGCTGTCGAGCTTGCCCGGATCGCGGCTGCGAAAGATGCCGCGGAAGCGCATAGCAAGGCTGCGCATTGAAGTGAACTCAGGCGAGCCCTGTTTCAAGGCATCGACCCTTCTCGCCTGGCTGATCGTCAGCATGCTTCGCGGCTTCATGCAGAGGGCAGCTGCGACTATCGGCGAGATCACAGCGCCGGTCTCCGGATCGCGTATCGGGACAGCATCGCGGCCTGGTTGATGCCAGCTTGCGAGAAGCCGCTCGAGATTCGAGAAACTGCCCGTGTAGCCGCGCTGTTTGATATCGTAGAACAGATGCCGTCCACAGCGATTGCCATCTCTCCAGCACTGGGCAAGAAACGCCTCGAAATACAAGGGGGATGTAGGCTTCAACGCCGCCTTCTGTCGGTCGGGTGGCGTGTCGAAAGTCAGCCATTTCGCGATGCTGCGCCGGCCTTAGCCGGTGCGACGTGCGATCTCCGAATAGGACAGACCTTCCTCATTCAAAGCATGCACGTATCGAACACCACCTGCCGTGATTGTTGATGAGCGTGACGCCGGCGGCGGTGCGTTGCGTTAACGTGCGGATCCTGAATTAGAACGATTTGCGCGCTCCCGATACTTTTACCCGGCAGCAATGCTCGTCCAGTGGCGCGGCCGGAATCTGCTCCTCAATTGCGACCCGCAAATTCTGCATGAGATGAACCGATCAGCGACTTGACGCGCTTGCGGCGCACCCTCGCGAGCCAGCTTGTGCGTACAGCCCGCATCGGTGTCGGCTCACGATCTCGACAGAAGGTGCCGCTCCAGCCATCGCGCAACACTCGCAACGCTCCGGTCGCCAAGTATGTCGACAATCAAACGGCGCTCCAGGTCGACGATCACCGTGCCGTAGGGCCACGATCGCCGCCAGCTCCAATCATCTATGCCAACGACCCGGATCGCGGCGTCGCAATGATTGAGCGCGGCATCCCGCTTCAGCTGCCGTGTCGTCGCTGACCGGCATGCCGAGCCGTCGCATCAAGCGCTCGCCGGGACGGCCGCCGGCGCTATGGCCGAGCAGACCGACAATTTCGGAGACTCTTTGTCCGGCGCGCATAAGGGGAAGCAATCGTCGGCAGTCGGTCGGTGAATGTTTGTCGTTCACATTTTTGATGCGCGCACCGCCAGCGGCTCAACCGAAGCTTCACCGTTACGGTCTTGCCCTGGACCGGCAGATCTTGAAGGCTGCGGTTGGACCAGCCATGCCGATTTCGGGTCCGCCGTCCGCAATCAGGGCAAATGCCGAAGGCTGGTCCGGCAGCGGAAACAACCCAACCATCATCATTTGTGAGCGCGACACCCAGAACTTTTGCCCCTGGGCCGGGCGACCATTTTCGTTTTCGGTTGCATGCCCGCCCATAGCGGCATCATGTCTAACGGGGAGTGAACCATACAAATTGAGGATGACCCCGATTAAGTGCCAAGCGACACGCGTCTTTAATATGCAGAGGACGCTGATCCGCTGGATGGCGGCCCAAGGGTACCGCAGCTTCGCCGATCTCGACCGCGATGGCAGCGATAGGTTCTTGGCGGCGATGGCGCAGCGTCCTGGCAGCAAGCCGGGCAAGGCGCTGTCGGCCATGACCCTGCAACACTACGCAAATTTGCTGACGCTTCTGTATCTCCAAGGATCGAAGTTCCCGGAAGTGGCAATTGATGATCCATTCCCAGGGACTGTGCCGCCGTTCGTTCGGCGTGACCGAGGCTGGCTTCCCTATACGCCGGACGCGGTCGCCGTGCCATTGGTCTCGGCGGCCTTGCGGCTGATCGAACAGCCGGCGGACGAAGTCATCGCTTTGCAAACGCAGGCGCAGGTTGCGTATGACGATGCCCTTGCCAGGGGCATCAGCCAGACGAAGGCCGGGTTCGTCGCGACCGACGCGATCAGGGAGTTTACCTTCTCGACCCTGTCCGGAGAGGAATCTCCATGGCATGAAGCGCCTGTCACCAGCACTAAGCAGGTGCGGTATCTTGCAGATCGCATCTACGACGCCTGCTTTGTCGTGATCGCTTATCTGGTCGGCGCCCGCGTCTCGGAGATCCTTGGCCTTCAGGTCGGCTGCATCGAACAGCATTCCTCCGGCGACGGCAGCGAGAGCTTCGCCTACCTTGCCGGGCGATTTACAAGACGGCGCGTGGCATCGATGGCGAAAGCCCATCGCTGGGTTGCTTCGGCGCCCGTCGAGCGGGCCGTCTTGGTCATCGAGCAACTGACCGCCCGTCTGCGGGCGCAAAGCGGGCGATCCGAACTGTTCCTAGTAATGGCCAGCACGGGGTTGGTCGGTCCGGCCGCCCGCATCAACCTGCCGATCGTCTCGACCATCATACGGCGGCTCAACGATCTGTTCGCGCCGTTCATCGGCCTGCCGGACCACGAGGGGGAACCCTGGCATCTGAACACCCATCAGGGCCGAAAGACCTTCGCGCGCTTGTCGGCATGCGCGACCGCACCGGCTCGCATGCGCTTCAGGCGCACTTCGGTCATGTGACCCGGGCCATGACCGATCGTGGCTATGTCGGAACCGACTTCGCGCTCGACGATCTGATCGACCGGCACACACAAGAGGAAACCCGCGCCGCCCTGGAAGAGGTACTGACGGCGACGACGCTCGCCGGCAAGGGCGGCCGCATGATCGCCGCTCGCTCGCAGTTCCGCGGGCGCACACGCGACGGCGCCGTCCAGGCTTATGTCCGTTTCCTGATGGAAGAAACTGACCTCCGCCTCGGGGTCTGCGACTGGGGCTATTGTGTCTACCGCGTCGAAACGGCTGCCTGCTTCGGCGACGAGAAAGGACCCAACCCCGCGCTGCGGACTGAAAGCACGTGTCTCACCTGCGCCAACTTTGCAGTCACGGCCCGGCATCGACCGGTCTGGCAGGCGCGCCGCGACCGCAATGCCGATCTTCTCGCTCACCCCGGGCTGGATCCGGTCAGCCGCAGGGTTGCGGAAACACGGATCGCCGAATGCGATCGCATCCTTGGCGAACTCGATCATGGAAAGGATGGTCGCGATGGCGCGTAAATTGAGTAAAACACCGGCGCTGACGCCGCAGGAAAAACGCCTGAGCAACACCGACCGCAAGCTGCGGGAGGCTCTGGAGCGCCTGGTGAAGGGACTGCCCATACACCCGGACCTGCAAAAGCGATCCTACCGTCTGACCATTGCCACGCTCGCACGGGAGGCGCGTGTCGGCCGCAATGCCATCTACACCGATCATCGCTCGATGATCGATGAATTGCGTCGCGCTAGCGATCGCAAGATCGTGCCCGAGAAGCTGGCAGCCTGGGAAGACAAACTCGCCCAGCAGCGCGCTCTGATCCAGGTCTTGCAGATTGAGGAGCGGCGTATGGTGACGGAAAATGCCGTCCTGCTGAAGCGCATCCTCGAAGCCGAAACGGAGGTTGAGCGGCAGAAACGTCATAATGCCCGCCTTGTTGCCGAACGCGATCGCGGCATGAAACCCGTTCCCATCCCGCGCGGACCAAAATCCTGATCGCGATCACGAGTACTTTGTGTCGCCACACTCAACAATTGCTGGCCCATCCATTGCGTGCGACCATTATGCCCGGCATGATCCCGATATGCTCGACCCGTTTGACCCAGATAGCTTCATCGTGCGCGCCGAGGTTCATATCCTCGACATCGATCCCGAGATCAGCCGCACTCTCGAACTGCCAATCACTCTCAACCTCGCCCAACTCCACGAAGTGCTGCAGGCTGCCTTCGGCTGGACCGACAGTCATCTGCATCAGTTCAACATCGGCGGTCTGATCTACGGCGCCCCGGAGTTCGATGAGGACGGTCTGTCCGACAGCCGGATCTTTGAGGCGACCGAGGTCAGAATGATCGACCTTCACTTCCCGTACGACCGCGACGAAAGCGCTCTGACGATCCTCTACGAATACGACTTCGGCGATAATTGGCGTCATCTGCTGCGTCTGGAGCGCGTCGCCCGCGAGGAAGGTGTGCAATATCCCCGCTGCATTGCCGGCAAACGGTCCGGGCCTCCAGAAGATGTTGGAGGAGCTTCAGGTTATGCCGACTTTCTCGACGCCTGGCTCGATCCTGAGCATGATGAGCACAAAGCCATGCGGCGATGGGTAGGCCGCAAGTTCCATCCGGAAACTTGCAATCTCGATGACATCAATAAGGCGATTGCCAAGGCCATGCGCGTATCAAAGGGCAACTATCGCTTCCGTCGCGAAAGTGCCTGATTGACGGCCCCAAGAGGGTTGCGGAGCCAAAGATACACTCGAAATACCGGTCAGAGCTGAAAAGTCCCCACAATCAGTATCTTCCAGCTAAAAGGACACTTGACGCATAACCTAAGAAATGCATCCGCTCGATCAGTTCCGGGCATTTCAGACCCTCCACCTCCAGGGCCTCGCCGAGGAGGAAATCGCTGCGCGCTACTTCGTCTCGGTTTCAACGGTGCGTCAGCGCCTGCGGCTCGCTTCGGTATGCAACAACGCTCCAATCAGTCCGGACGACAAAGTTGTAGATCACCTTTCCAGGCGTATCCGCGACATCGCGTTCGAAGTGAACCGCTTGCTGTCGCTCACCCTGAAGCGTCACTCGCGGAAAGATAATGGATGCGGCCTACCAATACTTGTAGGTGACTCGGAAGTTTTTTCGATCGACACTGTCTAATGCGTCGAAAGGGAAAAGCAGCGATTTATTACGGGATCGGCGGCGATTATACAGTGAATAACATGTTGAACTTACTAAAAGGGAGCATCATCATGTCTCAGAAGTTTATCCAGTGGCGACAGAACACCAGCCTTGGCTTGGGCGTTAATGACGCAATGGTCGGCGCCGCGGCGGGCCTCTACCCACTGACGGGATCCGGTGTGACACTTGTCTGGAATATCGACCTGAGCAAGAACGTGATACTGCTCGATCAAGGCGGGCAAACCTTGGCCCTCGACTACAAGGCTGGCAAAGTAGCTCCGGAGGTGCCGCTCGTGCTCTCTGTCTATAACGGTGCCCCGACAAAATCTCAGCAGTGGAGCTTCACAGCACGTCCCGGGTACATTACTTCCATTGCGAACACGTCTCTGGTAGTCGACAATCAAGGTCGAGGCACAGAGCCCGGAAATCCCGTTCAAGCCTTTGGCTTCAACGGCTCGGTCGCGCAGCAGTGGGTTGCCAAGGATCCGTTCGAGTTCCTGCGCTCTGCCTAGGGGGCCGAGACAGCAGTGTGGCGGACCGTTGGCTGCTAAGGCCGAAACGAAAGCCTCAGAGTCGGACTCGAAAAGTGATTCGACGATAGCAATATCTTGCAAGCCGCCTCGTGAGCATGCGGGGCGATCATGATCCAGGCCTGGGCTGAAGCGATGGATTTCTCGAAGTCTTTCGCCAGCCTGCGGCATCGCCCCAGCCATGCAAATGTGCGCTCGACAACCCAGCGGCGGGGTAGGATCTCAAACGCCTTGCTCTTGTCGGAGCGCTTGATGTACGCAGGCGCTCAGTTCGCGGCGCATGCGGCGGAATTGCCGGGTACGGGCATAACGGCCGGCGCGCACCGCCGCTGCTTTCGCCAGACGCGTGTAGCTCGCCGCAGCGCGATGCCATGCTTCCTGGCGTGACGGACAGCATCTGCAGAGCCTCAGATACAGCCTGCTGTCGGTCGGATGAGCGATCGCTTTCGGTTACACCGTCGTGTCGACATTGATCCGCTCCGAAGATTCCGGCCTGACCGTTCCCGTCTGAAGCGCCGCCTCGATGCTGGCCTTCAGGAACTCCTCCAGCCCCTGCAGCCCGATCCGCTTGCGCCAGCGCGTCATCGTGCTCGCGTCGATCGGCGCTTCGTGCTGGAAAAACTCAAGCCGCAGAAAAACTGCCAGTACGGACGGATTCTCCACCCTCGACCACCTCCTCGTCCGACAGGTCGTGAACATGCTTCAGGTAATGCAGCTGTCAACGACAAACGTTCACCCACCGACTGCCGACGATCGCTTCCCCTTGTGCGCGCCGGACAAGGAGGGTCTAGGAGGTTGTCAGTCTGCTCGGCCATAGTGCAGGCGGCGGTCCTGGCGAGCGCTTGATGCGAAGGCTCAGCATGCCTGTCAGCGACGACACGATCCTGCGGCAGCTGAAGCGGGATGCCGCGCTCGCGCATTGCGATGCCAGAGCTGGCGGCGGTCCTGGCGCTGCGGCACGGTGATCGTCGACCTGGAGCGTCGTTCGGTTCTCGATATCCTTTAATGACGGGAGCGTGGCGAGTGCCGCGCAATGGCTGGAACGGCACCCTTCTGTCGAGATCGTGAGCCGAGACCGATGCGGGCTTTAAGCACTCACTTATTATCCATTAGTCTAGTTTTTGAGACATGTAGATGTATTGTAAGCGCGTAGGTTACCCCACGTATCTTTGAGGCCGCTGAACGCGCATTCTCTGCATGAGTCATGCGGAGAAACCTATGAGCGACAGTGTGAATCAACATCGAACATTCGAGGTCCTGACGGCGGAGCCGGTGCAGTCTCGACGCAAGCCGCGTCATTGGACGGATGAAGAGAAGGCACAGCTTGTCGCCGACGCGCTCTCGCCGGGGGCCAATGTGTCGGCGATTGCGCGGTCTCAGGGACTGGACCCGTCGCAACTCTATGCGTGGCGCCGCAAGGCGCTTTCGTCGGGAATGGTTGCGCCATTGACGGAGGGATCAAGCGCGCCAGTCAAGTTCACGCGCTTTGAAGCGGTGGGCAGCTCGATGGTGGAAATCGTTGTGGGCGATGTCGTGGTGCGCGCCGGCGTCCATGTTGATCCCGATCACCTGACCACGATTCTCCGGGTGGTCCGCATGTCGCTTGGCACTTAAATTTGAGAATGCGGCTGTTTCAGCTGGGTTTGGCATTTAAAACGGGTCATCCTCACTTTCTGTGGTGATGAATATTGTTGAGCGGTAGCATGCGTGCTCTGAGGAGTTCCGGGCCTGCTCTGCCATACATCGCGCGTTTGATCGTCTTCAGGCGGTTGATCTGGCCTTCTGCCTGGCCGTTGCTCCAGGGCAATTCGATGGCGTTGCGGACGGCGCCGATGTCACGGTGCAAGACCCGCGCGAACCGGACCATCGTGGCGAGCCCGGAGCTGATGGCATCGTCGATCCAGATGTCGAGCTTGCTCGATTCACCGCTCCGGAGAATGCCGCGAAATCGCATGGCAAGGCTGCGCATCAGGGCAAACTCATGGGATCCCTGCTTCAGGGCGTCCACCTTGCTAGCCTGATTGATCGTCAGCATGCTTCGCGGCTTCATGCAGAGGGCAGCTGCGACTATCGGCGAGATCACAGCGCCGGTCTCCGGATCGCGTATCGGGACAGCATCGCGGCCTGGTTGATGCGATATGATCGTAGCAGGCGACCCGCTGTCCTTGACCGACCTCTCCGGGCGGCGCCAGCTTGCGAGAAGCCGCTCGAGATTCGAGAAACTGCCCGTGTAGCCGCGCTGTTTGATATCGTAGAACAGATGCCGTCCACAGCGATTGCCATCTCTCCAGCACTGGGCAAGAAACGCCTCGAAATACAAGGGGGATGTAGGCTTCAACGCCGCCTTCTGTCGGTCGGGTGGCGTGTCGAAAGTCAGCCATTTCGCGATGCTGCGCCGGCCTTAGCCGGTGCGACGTGCGATCTCCGAATAGGACAGACCCTCCTTGCGCAAGGCGTGCACAGTCTCGAACACTACCTGCCCTGATTGTCGATGAGCGTGACGCACCCGGCGCCGATGCGTTGCGTCAACGTGCGGATCATCCTGAATCAGATCGACTTGCGCGCTCCCGATATTTTTATCCGGCAGCAATGCTCGTCCCGTGGCGCGGCCGGAAAGGCTCATCTGCTCCTCAATTGCGACCCGCAGATTCTGCATGAGATGGAACCGATCAGCCACCTGACGCGCTTGCGGCGCACCCTCGCGAGCAGCTTGCGCGTAAAGCCCGCATCGGTCTCGGCTCACGATTTCGACAGAAGGGTGCCGCTCCAGCCATCGCGCGGCACTCGCCACGCTCCGGTCGTCAAGGATATCGACAACCGAACGGCGCTCCAGGTCGACGATCACCGTGCGGTAGCGCCAGGATCGCCGCCAGCTCCAGTCATCTATGCCAACGACCCGGATCGTGGCGTCGCAATCAGCGAGCGCGGCATCCCGCTTCAGCTGCCGCAGGATTGTGTCGTCGCTGACCGGCATGCCGAGCCTTCGCATCAAGCGCTCGCCAGGACGGCCGCCGGCACTATGGCCGAGCAGACTGACAATCTCCGAGACCCTCCTTGTCCGGCGCGCATAAGGGGAAGCAATCGTCGGCAGTCGGTCGATGAACGTTTGGCGTTGGCAGTTCTGATGTGCGCACCGCCAGCGGCTCAACCGAAGCTTCACCGTTACGGTCTTGCCCTGGACGGGCAGATCTTGAAGGCTTCGGTTGGACCAGCCATGCGGATTTCGGGTCCGCCGTCCGCAATCTGGGCAAATGCCGAAGGCAGGTCCGGCAGCGGAAACAACCCAACTGTCATCATCTGTGAGCGCGACACCCAGAACTTTGATCCCTGGGCCGGGCAACCATTTCGTTTTCGTTTGCATGCCCGCCCATAGCGGCATCATGTCTAACGGTGAGTGAACCACACAAAGTGAGGATGACCCTGATTAAGTGCAAAACGACAGCTGGCCTAATCCATCGCAAGGACAGCGCCAACGGCAAGCGCTACGCCCGCAAGGACGAGAGCGGCGCGATCGAGGAGGCGTTCGGCTTCAGCCTGGCGCCGCTGCTCGCGCGCGCCGAGGAACTAGCGCACGCCGCACAACAGGTTGCCGCCGAGCGTAAGCGCTTCCGCATCACCAAAGAAGCGTTGTCGATCTGCCGGCGCGACGTCCGCAAGCTGATCAGCGCCGCGATGGAGGAGGGGGCTGCCGGCGACTGGGGACGCATCGAGGAGATATTCCTCGGCCTGACCGGGCGCATCCCCCGCACGCCGACGGTCGTCGATCTACAGCAAACCCTCGAGGAAATGGAGATGCTCCGCGAGGAAATCATCAACCGACTGGAAATCCGGGAAAATTCCGAAAATATGGACAGCTATGCTGTTCAAAACGAACGCCACATACAGAATTCAAATACCGAATCCAGCAATGAACTTGAACCGGGCTTTAGAAAGGAGCCGGGGGCGAAGACGAGCCAGGACATCCGGCCGACTAGCAAGCCGATAAAGGCGTTTCCGTTGGGTATGGTGCTGAAGGCCTGCCCAGCGATCAATGATTATGGGCCGGGCGGCGCTGTTGGAAGCTGGCGCGACCTGATGTCGGCGGCAATCGTCGTTCGATCGATCTGGGGGTCAGCCCATCGGCCTACCAGGAGGCCTGCGAGACGCTCGGGGCGCATTCCGCCGCGGCGGTCATGGCTTGTATCCTCGAAAGGGGAGGGCACATAAGCAACGCCGGCGGTTATCTGCGCGATCTGACGCGAAAGGCCCAGCGCGGCGAGTTTTCACTCGGGCCGATGTTGATGGCGCTGATGCGAGTAAACGGCGTTCGCAGGGCCTCGTAGCCATAGATGCGGTTTTCGCGATACAACCCAGCTTGAAGCGGGAGGTGCCCCACGTGGAGCAAATAGAATGGCTTGAAATTCTAAAATCCTATCAGACAGTCGCTGTTGGCTTCGTTGGTTTCGTCGGTGTCATTCTCACGATGATTGGCAATGCTTGGTTCGCGAGACGGCGGGACGATCGATTGCGTAGAAGCGAGGCGGATTCTGTTGCTGCGGCGCTTTACGGTGAGATCATTGCGCTACGTCGCGATATAGCTGACGTTTCGGACTATGTGGCTCGAGTGGAGATGGCGGGTTACGATCACCCATATATGAAGTTCGACAAGCATTTCCTTGAGCGCAGCAATCTGCCGGAGCCACTGTTGTACAGGTCACTGGCCCCGAGGCTAGGTATGCTGTCGCCTGATCTTCTCCTGCCCATTATCGAGTTCTACGGAAACTTGGACAGGATGCGTGCGTGGCTACCAAGGTTGGTGCCGGACAAAGAGCGCGCTATCACTTATTCCCCCACCACTGTCCTCAGGCCGGCAAGGGACGCGGTCTTTGGAGTGGTGCCAGCACTGAGAACGATCGAGCGGCAATTAATGCTCACGGCTCGCGCCGGTGACCCAAAATTCGTCCGGGCTGAAGCCATTATTGAAACGGAAGAGGCTAATTCAGAGTCGAATAGGTGAGTGAGATACTGTGCGCGGAGCAGAAGGACAGCTGATGCAAGAATTTGAGACCAATGTTGTTTTCACCTGTCCGCGATGCGGCGAGGTGAGCCGCACGGTCGTGCCGGTTCCAGAGCCGGATTGGACCAGTGCAGAGAATCCATCGGAACTGTATTCGGAGGATCAGACGGAAGTCGTCTGCAGCGAGTGCAGCATAACGCTCGAGGCCTATGTCTACAATTCCGCTGGCGTTTGTACGGTGAGCCTTAACGAATATCCGAACACGCCGGTCGAGGCAGACCATGCCCATTTTTCGCCGGAAGAGGACGATTGGTTCGCAGCGGAAATCGCCGAGGATCCACTCGACGTTTTTATGGACTCCCATCACCAGATCGGCGACTTTCTGGCTGACCACGGCCATGAATCTGACGGTGCGCATCTGGTGAACAGAATGCTCTTTGTTCAACAAGTCAGTGCGCTTGAAGCCTACCTGGCCGACACCTTGATCAAGGCCGCTGTCGAAAAGCACGGGGTGCTCGCGAAGCTGATTGAGGGCGATCGCGAACTCAGCGCGCAAAAATTTACTCTGGCCGAGATCGCGAGCTCTCCGAACCTGGTGGAGGAAAAGGTGACAGCATATCTAAGATCGATCGTCTATCATAACCTGGCGCGAGTGGATGCGCTCTATAGCATAGCATTCGGCCTCCGGATTCTCGACGAGAGACCGAGAAATGCGCTACTGATGGAAGCTATAGGGCATCGGCACGATTGCGTCCACCGCAACGGACGCGACAAGGACGGTAACCTTTTGACCGTCTTCACCAAGGATTACATCGCTCGGATCGGCGCAGCGATGAGACAGCTCGTGAAGAGTATAGACGACGCAGTGTGGGGCGCTCCGCTTCTCTTTCTAGGCGATGATCGGTTTTAACCTTCTGAGATTATGTGCTTTTGACAGCTAAACGGAAACAATCCACTGCGCTCTTTCACCCCCCTAATGGCCTGATCGATGCTGCATTCCTGGGCGGCCATCACCAGAGGGATACCCGTGTTCTCAAAGGGGCACGGGCTCATCAACTCGGCCGGCGGCTGTTTGCGCGATCTGACGCGCAAGGCGGAGCGCGGCGAGTTTTCGCCCGGTCCAATGTTGATGGCACCGATGCGCCCGAATGCTCCGACCAGGCCATGCATTGTGACGATCCCTTGTTGCCTCCGATCGAGCGATCCGGATGTTTGGCGCGGCCTGCTCCGTGTCGTTGTTCTGGCGTAGCTGTTAAGCTAAATGCAACGATTTCATGGTTAAAAATCGGTAAACGGAAGTGAGGTGGCTTCTCGCTTCCGCTGATTTTGCACAGTTCGGCATCGATAACTGACGAGTATCGATAGTGACGGATTTCGACTCCCGTGAAGCCTCTCCATTGCGAAATCCTCACCCGTCCGGCCCACTGCGCTCCTATAGGGCGCCGAGCGGAAAGCGGGGAGGCATGGCTGGTGAAATGAGCCCGGTGATTCCGAGTTCTTTGTGGTCACCCGCTTCGTCCGGTTACTGGCTTGTGCGCGCAGACTGCCGAGGCTGACCTGACACAAAGGACCGCGGCCTGGGCCAGAACATCTGGACGGTCGCCTTTTCCGGCTTCTCCACTTCATGAGGAGAGCGCGCGGGAGCTGGACGCCATTCCGTGGTGCGCACGTGAGCAACGAGGCAGCCGCCGGCGGCCCTCGCGTGCCCGTGATCGGTGCAGTGTCGACGGATTCCATTAGTCGGACTTTTCAATCGCCGAGAATTCGGCTTAATGCTCGAGAAAGTCGGAGGGGGTGGGCGATGAATTTACAAATGCAGCCGCAGCAGGAGACCGCTCGCGAGAAACTTCTAAAAGATATGAAGCGAACGAAGGGGGTCCGCTTCAATGCCTCAATACGTATCGAGGAAACCGAGCGAAAACGAACTTCCAGTACCGCTTATGCATCTGCGGCAGTTGTTGTTCTCACGCTTTTGCCGGTGTTTTTTCCAATGCCCCAGTGGGTGGAAAATGCGATTGCATTGACCACCGTCGGTTTTTCAATCTTTATCCTCGCGTCGTCATTGCTCCAATCAGCGAACGCAGGCCCCGTTAAGGCAGACCAACTTCATCGCTGCGCCCTAGAGGTGAATTCTCTAAGACGGGAGCTGTTGGCCAAACCACACGATGATGCCGAGTCGCTTTGGAGCTTCTCCAGCCGTTACGACGAGATCCTCAGGCGCTACAATGTCAACCACGACACTGTAGATTATGACAAATACAGACTTGAGCACCCTGATGAGTTTCCGTCCGTTGCTGCAGAGGACACCGCATCCGCCCGCAAGGCTATTAGTCGAACCGACCATGCGCTGAACATCTTCATGACGACCGTTGTTACAATTACCACAGGCTTAACTGCATTGGCTGTAGGTTCGCCGCTCTTTTCAGACATAATCAACGGCGTCTTGAGGTCGTTTGGCTTGCAATGAGTCAGCCGCCCGGCCACGTCGTCATTGTCGAACTTTTACTTTGAGAGCTTGCAGTATTCGTCGATCGTCGCGCCACCTTTAATTGGCAGGTGCCTCTAAATCCCGCACGACCGCGTTCTTCACCGGAGGAAAGCCCAAGGGCAACGTGAGCGCTGGCGTATAAGACCGATCTCGTCCGCCATCGAAATCGAACTCGTACAGGCGAACTGAGCCGAGAACCGTCTGGCGCTGGCCAAGAAAGAAGGTGAACGCGTTGGGCGCGGCGATGAACAGGTGCATGAGGCCTGCGCAATCGGCCCTTGCGATACGGGCAGCACTGGTCGCCGCGTCAGCGAGCTCGAATGCGTGGCGACCGCAAGCGACCGACAGGGCGCCAGAGCCTGTGCTCGGTTTCAAGATCAATAGCCGTCCCACGTTGGGAAGCTTGGCGTTGCAGTACCGGCGCACGTCAGCCGAAACGTCATGCGTCAGGCCGAGTGCGACAGCAAGGTCAGGCTGATCCGGACGAAGCTCTACGGTTTCCACGGCGAGGGTCGGCCAGCTTGGATCGGAGATCATATCGTCGGCTGCCCAGATGCGTCGGCCCGTGCTCCGCTGCTCCAGTTCGACTTGGCGGCCAGACTTGATGTTGATAATCGAACCTGCGGCGAAGGCGAGTGTGATGTGAGCATCGAGTGCAAGCCGTAGCCGCGGCTGATCCTTTGCCGCCGCGAGAAGGAAAGACCGGAGCGCAGGGTACAGCGCGGTCTCCCAATCGCTATCACTGCGAATGTGGCGTTGGTCAAAGGACGGGATCAGGTCAAGGACGGTGTGACACCGCTCCTCGAGCCGGTCGAAGGCATGCTCGAATGACTTCACACCATAAACACGCGGCCCGCCTTGAGCCGGGCCCAGCAGGTCCTCGCGCGCGCAGACCGTGCGGAAGCCTGCACGGTCGAACTCGAGGCGCCCTTGCGCCATCCATTGAAAGACGACGTCATCATAGGGGAACGCGCTCTGGTTCGCGGGTATTCGACGCAACCCGACCAAGCCGAACAGGATGTCCAGGTGATCGCGGATCGCATCGAGCGTGTCTGTGGCCTCGCCGAAGGCGAGTGTGCGTGCCAGGAGCCGAAGCTCTGTTTCGTCAATGCCGAGGTGCTCCCGCCAGGCCTTACGCACTGTGCCCGCCTTGCTGTTGTCCGTCACGGAGCCATAGAGCCGCTCAAGCCGCATTGCGCCGGAGCGGTTGCCCACCATCTCACGCAGTGGATCGTTGCGATCAAGCCGCCAGTTGGTCACCAGCTTGAACCTGACGCCACTCCCCTCGGGGGCATAGGCGAGCTGCGCCTCGCGCGCCCGCTGCAGGAGGGAGCGTGCATTAGCGTTGATAAATCCCGGATCCACGAGATGCGCGTACCCATAGCTGTCAGGCGTCACGTGCCATTTGCACTGCATATGCTCGCGCCGCAGCGGGTCGCCGTACTGGTCGACCGCGGTCCGTGCTGGGTCGTACTCGACCCAGATATCATCGAAGCTCTTCGGCCCCGTCTCGAAGCCTACTCGTATGACCGGGCTTTCGGGATCGAGCAGGCGGGCCGCGTGCCACCAGAAGAGACGCGCCTGAAAGGTATCGCCGTCGCGCCGGACGGTCACCGCCTGCGTCATGACCACGTCCTCATGCAGTCGCCTCAGCGTCCCGGAACGGGGGTGTCGGGATGATGCCGCGCGCGATCTCCACGGCACGTGCGCCGTCCACTGCCCGGGAGGGATAGGCGTCCAGAACGATTGCCGGCAGCAGCCGTTGGGTCAGATCCGAGAAGGTGAAGCCGTAGTCGCGAGTACCGCGCTGCGGCCCGGTGGCAGTGACGAGAGCGTCGATGTGATGGCGGCCGAGGCCGATGGGCTCCAGGCGGCTCGACAGCACGAAGCGGCGCTGCTCCTCGTTGGGGCGAGCGAAGCTCAGAACATCGGCCGCACGCCGCCGCACCGCCGGGTCGAGTGCGCTCAGGCGATTCGTGCACATGAGCACGGCAGCCGGAAGCTTGGCGTTGGCGATACGATCGATGCCGCGGATGAAAGCGTTCACTCCGGCCCTGTCCTCATGGTGCATCTGTGCCGCCTCGCGCGACTGGGCGAGTGCGTCGGCCTCGTCCACGAGAAGGATCACTGCTCCGCGCGCTTTGCCGGAGGCGGACCTCAGCTTGGTCGCCTCGGCAACCGTGTAGTCGAACGCGGCGGTGAGGAGCTGAGTCATCTCGCCGACGCGGCCCTGGCCGCGGGTCGAGAGGCTCAGCGGCAGAAGGGTGATGTCAATCTTCTCCTGACGCGCGACCGCATCGCCAATCGTCTCGGCGAGTTCCGTCTTGCCTGAGCCGACGTCGCCGGCGAGCACCACCAGCGGCGGACGGCGCAGAACCGTGTCAAGGAGGGCCTGGGCACCCGGATGATGCCGCTGCGCCCAGTCCCCGAGACCTCCGGGATTGACGAGAAGGCCGAGAATCTTGGCAAGCCGACTCTTCTGGTCATCGAGGCCCACGAGACGGGCAAGTCGCGCCTGCGGTTCGAAGTCGGGATAGGTGACGCGACGGTCGAAGAGTTCGTCGAGGGTGGGCTTGGTGTTCATCAGAAGCTCCGGACGCTAGCACGGTCGAGAGCTCGACCGCCGGATGAATAAGTGCGGTCATTGGCGAGATAGCCGGTGATTCCAGGTTCCGGCGCTCCGCTCCGAGAGAAGGGAAGTCCTCTTTCGAAGGCAGAGCGCTCGGCTTCGGCCAGTTGGAACCACGTAGAGGTGTAGGTCATGTAGCTGTAGAAGGTAGAGCCGCTGATATCGGCTCCGGGGCGGATGCGACCAGGATCGTCGTCATTGGCCGATGCGCCGGCAAGATCCCGAGCGGTGTAGCGCAACGTCGGCTCGATCCAGTTGCCGTCCCTTTTGAAACCGTAGGTGACGGTCTCGAGATAGCCGGCCTTGAGCATTTCGGTCACCTCGGCTTCGAACTCCGCGATCTTGGCGTCCGACGGGCTGCTGTAGAAGCGTTGCATGCGCTTCAGGTCGGTCGCGACCTTGGCTGCCATATGCCGGGCGTGGGTGACCGTAAAGGTCGAACTTTCCGTGTAGCTGAAGCTGTAGGACATGGGACGACCTCAAGCCTGAAAGGAGGAACCGAAGACCTTCTGCCAATAGGCGGCGGTCAGTTGCTTGGTGGGGGCGGCAAGCGCCGCGTCGATGGCGTCTCCGGCCTCAAGAGCGGCATCGACGATCGCGTCCGCGTTCGTCGTGGTGTAGAGGCGTGCCACGTTGTTGGCAGCGTTCACCGGATCGATGATCTGCACCGTGTCGGAGAACGTGCCCACCGACGAGGCGGGGTAATAGTCGCTGAAGACGATCCGCTGCCGGAAATCGGTCCGGGCGATGTAGGTGAAGAAGTGCTGGAGCGCTTCCGGGTAGTCGGAGAAATCCAGCCCGTCATCGCAGAGCTTGGCGAGGATCATCTCGATCATGAAGGACTTGAAACGGAAGCCATCGCGCTCCTGCTTCATGCGCCGGGCCCAGAACTTCGCGAGCCGGACTACCTGCGCGAAATGCTTCTCCTGGGCGCGCTTGCGCTTGGCTGCGAAATTCAGATGGAGCGGTATGCTCGTCTTCAGAAATGAGCCGTCATCCTGGCTGACGAGGTTCCCGTACCACTGCGGGTCGCCGTCATAAAGGATCGGCACCACGTCCACGTCGAGCCCCGTGCCGCGGAAGGAGACTGTGACGGAGTAGGTCTGCGGCTGCACCTGATCAGGGCTGAAGTTCGGAAAGGCCTTGCGCAGCCGCTCGGCCAGGTAGTCGAGCAGTGCCCGCACATCCTTCGGTGCGTCGGCGCCGCTGACATAGCAGGCAACATCAATGTCGTTGAGGGAGCGAAGCGCCGTGCCCTTCGCGAGGCTGCCCGAAAGCAGCATCTTCTTCAGCGTGAAGTCAGGATGCTCACCGAGATAGCCCTCCAGCTTCTCGCGAAGGCGCCGGGCCTGCGCCCGATACTCATCCGCCTTGTCCTTCGGCAGGTTCACCTTGTCCTGCGCGAAGGCGGCGATTTCGTCATGACCGACATGCTGCCGTCCCATATCCCACTCCTGTTGACCGGCGACCCGGAGGCGGCGGCGTGTTGAGATCATCATATAATGGCTAAAATTTAGCTATTCAAGGGGTGAAGAATTGGCTATTCCCCGTTGACAAAAATCCATTGATTCTCTATATGCTGTATCCCAACGACGGAGGATGAGATGACGGCGAAGCGGACAATGACGCTAAACCTCACCGACGCCGAGATGCGTGTTCTGGACGAACTGTCAGTCCGGAAAGACATCACAAAGACCGCCGTGCTCCGCCAGGCCCTGCGCCTCTACCAGACGATCGACGCTCGCGTCGAAAAGGGCGAGAAGCTCCTGTTCGAGAACGAGGCGACGAAGGAGAAGGCGGAGCTGATGCTTCTATGACGGTCGATGTCTCGACGATCTATCTTCTCGACGTCGCGACCGGGGAGAGTGTCGAAGCTGAGCTGCGGGATGCGATCGAACAGGCGCAGCTCGACGATTGGCAGACGAAATGGCAGCCCGCCTTGCTGGCGGTGCTGCAGGATCTCGCCCGCAAAGGCGTGCCCATGTTGCAATGGCCGCAAAGTTGGCACTGGAATTGGGCGCAGAAAACGGCCCGGGTGCAGGGTCTCTTGGCTTTTCGCGGGTTCAGCGTTGTTGCTCGTGGTGAGACGCAAGGCCTGGCGCAGGTCGACCTGACAAAGGCGAGCCGGGAACCAAGCCAAGTCGGCAAGCCGCTGGTCTACCTTGACTATCTTGAGGTCGCGCCTTGGAATCGGCCGGAGTTCGGGGCTGCGCCCCGGCTGCGTGGTGTGGGTTCGGCCCTGATCACGGCCGCCGCCTCGTTGAGCCTCGATGAAGGCTTCAAGGGTCGCCTCGGGCTTCATTCGTTGCCCCAAGCGGATGCCTTCTACCGCAAGATTGGGATGACCGATCTTGGACAGGACCCGGCGTATCAGAACCTGAGATACTTCGAGATGACCGTCGAGCAGGCTCGTGCGTTCCTCGAAGAGGAGTGAGAGCGATGAAACTTGAACGCAGCAAAGAGTGGTGGATTGCTCGGGCACGTCGTGAAGGCGACGCCGTCATCGGCGCCGGCCTGCTCGCGTTCGACCCGGCAGTTGATGAGCGCCCATCGGGCGCGCAGAGCGCAGTAGTTGAGGAAACCCGTATCGCCTTCGGCAAGTTCGTGAATTTGATGCGACGCCACCGTGGCTACTCGATGGAGCAACTGGCTCAGGCGGCCGACCTCGATGCGAGCGAGTTGCTCGTGATCGAGGACGATGTGCACTACGTTCCGGAGCCCCGGACCGTATTCAAGCTGGCGGAGACCTTCGACGTATCGCAGCGGCGATTGATGCAGCTTGCCGGATTGACGGCGGCGAACGATGCTGGCTTGCGCCAGGAAGCCGTAAGATTCGCCGCGCGCTCTGAGGCCGTGCAGAAGCTAACCCCCGAGGAAAGCTCAGCACTCGAAGCGTTCGTCGTTGTCCTGAGCGAGCAGGAACCCAAGCGAGTGAAGTGAGAAACGTCAGCCTCGGACATCGCACGGTCATCGATATCGATGGACAGGTCGCCAAGGTCCTGCGGGGCTTGGGCAACCCTGAGCCCCCCATTGACTTGCGCATCGTCCGGGATTTGCTGAAGCTCGACCGCGGCTACTACAGCACCACGGACGACAGCCTTCTGCGCGAGACTCTCTCGCGCATGAAGGTCGCCGGCCGTCAGGTTCTCCTGCGTCCAACGATCCTGCGCGACGCTGTGCGCAGCCTGAGTCTGAAAGCCTTGTACTTGCCGGACCAGAAGCGAATTCTGCTCGACCAGGACCTGCCGCCCCTGAAACATCGCTGGAACGAAGCACACGAGATCGGCCACGACATCATCCCGTGGCACGTCGGGATGATGCTGGGCGACACCGAGCAGACGCTGACGCCAGCCTGCCATGAGATCATGGAGGCGGAAGCGAACTACGCGGCGGGTCAGATCCTGTTCCTCGCCGATCGCTTCGCCGCGGAGGCGACCGCCTCGGCGCCAAGTCTTGGCCTCGTGCGGAACCTGAGCAAGGGATTCGGCAATACGATGACGTCGACGCTCTGGCGTTTCGTCGAACAGGCGCATGGCGGCCGGCCGATTGTCGCCCTGGTCACCGGCCACCCGCATCCGGCGCGGCGCAAAGTTGATTTTGATGCCGCGAACCCATGCCGCTACTGTGTGGAATCGCCGCCCTTCCGCGAGCGCTTTGGCGGCCTCGAGGAAACGGACTTGTTCGCGGCAATTGTCGGCTACTGCGGCTCGCAGAGCGGTGGAAGTCTCGGCCAATGCGAGATTCTCTTGCCTGATCGGAATGGTGATCCACACCTGTTCCGATTCGAGACATTTTTCAATCGTCACGAGGCCCTAACACTCGGGTTTTGGCTAAAGCCCCACGCCCGAGGGATGGCCGTTCAGGGCCTCTAGCGAGCCACCGTTGCGCAAACGATCGTTTATGCACCCGTTGCACAGGCCGCAGAAAACGCAATGAAATCAGTTGCCGAAAGCCGCTCATCCGGGCACGATTGCGTAATCGATGAATTGCATGCTTAATTATGCAACGGGGCATGATGGGCGAGAAGATCGGATACGCAAGAGTTTCCACCGTCGAACAGAACCTCGACATGCAACAGCGCGCTCTCAAAGCGGCGGGATGCTCGAGGATATTCACCGACAGGATCAGCGCGGGCGCTGTGATAAAGCCCGGCCTTGAGGACGCGCTTCGCTATCTTCGCGCCGGCGATACGCTGTGCATCTGGCGTCTCGATCGCCTTTCGCGATCCGTGCATGACCTGCTCGCGCTCGCCGAGCGCTTGCACATGCAAGAGATCGGTCTCCATTCCATTACGGAACTCATCGACACCACCACGCCCAATGGCCGGCTGTTCTTCTCGATCGCTGGTGCCTTCGCGCAGTTCGAACGCGACGTAATTCAGGAGCGCACCCTCGAAGGTCTGGCGGCCGCGCAGGCGACAGGCAAGAAGGCCGGACCCAAATTCAAGGTGACTGACGAGCAGTGGTCTGCGATCCGGCCGCGGATCGCCAGCGGCGAAATCAGCATTGGACAAGCCGGCGAATGGGTCGGCTCGGACCCGTCAAGAACATCAACCCGTCCAATACCGATGACGTGGTGGGTGAATATGCCCGCGCTTCCGCCGACGACACCAAGGCTGCGATTAGGGCGGCGAAGGCTGCTTTCCCGGCCTGGGCGCGCTCCGGCATCCTCGAGCGCCATGCGATCCTCCGCAAGACCGCCGACGAGATCCTCACCCGCAAGGACGAGCTCGGCCGCCTGCTCTCACGCGAGGAAGGCAAGACGCTGGCCGAAGGCATCGGCGAAACGGTGCGCGCCGGCCAGATCTTCGATTTCTTCGCCGGCGAGTGCCTGCGCCTTGCCGGAGAGGCGCTGCCCTCCGTTCGGCCGAATATCGGCGTCGAGATCACCCGTGAGCCGGTCGGCGTCGTCGGCATCATCACGCCCTGGAACTTCCCTATCGCCGTTCCGGCGTGGAAGATCGCACCGGCGCTTTGCTACGGCAACACGGTCGTCTTCAAGCCGGCCGAGCTGGTGCCCGGCTGCTCCTGGGCCATCGTCGACATCCTCGTGCGCGCCGGCCTGCCGAAGGGCGTGCTCAATCTTGTCATGGGCAAGGGCTCCGTCGTCGGCCAGACGATGCTGGACAGTCCCGACGTCAACGCTATCACCTTCACCGGCTCGACCGGAACGGGCACGCGCGTCGCCATGGCCTCCGTCGAGCATAACCGCAAGTACCAGCTCGAAATGGGCGGCAAGAACCCCTTCGTCGTGCTCGACGACGCGGATCTCGACGTCGCCGTGGAAGCGGCCGTCAATTCGGCCTTTTTCTCCACCGGCCAGCGTTGCACGGCCTCCTCGCGCGTCATCGTTACCGAAGGCATCCATGACCGCTTCGTCGCCGCCGTCGGCCAGCGTTTGAAGAGCGTCGTCGTCGATGACGCGTTGAAGGCCGGCATTCATATCGGCCCCGTGGTCGACGAGACGCAGCTGAAGCAGGACACCGACTATATCGAGATCGGCCAGAAGGAAGGCGCGAAGCTCGCCTTCGGCAGTGAAATCCTGAAGCGCGATACGCCCGGCTTCTATCTCCAGCCCGCACTCTTCACCGAAGCGACCGATGCCATGCGCATATCGCGTGAGGAAATCTTCGGCCCGGTCGCCGCGGTCACCGTGTAAAAGACTACGAGGAAGCTCTCGCGGTGGCCAACGACACGCCCTTCGGCCTGTCCTCCGGCATTGCAACGACGAGCCTCAAGCATGCGACGCACTTCAAGCGCAATGCGGAAGCGGGCATGGTGATGGTAAACCTCCCGACGGCGGGCGTCGATTTCCATGTCCCCTTCGGTGGGCGCAAGGGCTCGTCCTATGGATCGCGCGAACAGGGCAGATACGCCAACGAATTCTACACAATCGTCAAGACCGGCTACACCCTGGTGTGACACGGTGAAATGGTCTGCCCCTTCATTCACGCGCTCATTTAAGCCATCGTCAAGATCACAACGCTCGCGTTTGGCGGTCTCTCTATCAGTTCCGATTCGTGCTGCGCCCCGCCTTGGAGGGGTCGCAGGCTTCCGTCGGCTTCTATGGCAGACGTTGTCGCATATTTCGCCCGCTTTGGCGTTTCATCTGTGGGATCTCATCTGAGCACGTTTCAGGACAGACTAACGCCTCATGACCTCTACGGTGCTGCCCGCCGCGTCAGCGGCGCCGTCACCCTTGATGTCAGTGAAGAACCGCATGAAGCGCTTGCGTGAGCGCTCGATATGATCGCGCATCGCCGTCTCGGCCGCCTTGGGGTTCCTGTCTTGATCGCAGGAATTTTCGTCTATCCGTTGAAAAAGCAGCTAGTTGCTTGAAAGGTAGACTTATCAAGCGGCTGCACTTTATAGCCGCTTGATGGATTCTTTATAAGCGACCGGCCGTTTAGGCTCCGGTGGATCCGTCTTTTGGGGCATAGCGCCGTAACCGCCCGATTGTGACCGCCTGCCGGATTGGGCCTTGATGGCCTAAGACACGTGTTTAACGACGTCGTTAGGGACGCGTCTTAGGCCAGTGTTACGATGCGCGTGGAAATTCTTGGGCAGGAACGGCGGCGGCGATGGCGCGACGAAGAAAAGCGCGAGATCGTCATGTCGGTTGGGGTTTCGGGAGCTACGGTGACGGAGGTGGCTCATCGGCACCACGTGACGCGGCAGCAGATTTACACCTGGCGCAGCGAGCTGAAGAAGAAGGGATTGTTGTTGTCATCCACCAATGCGGTGTTTATTCCCGTCGATATGAGTGCCGTGCAGACCGAGCAATATGGCGATCAACAGGACCGATCTGGGATGATCGAGTTGCGATTGCCCCGCGGTCGCAGCCTTTGCTTCGACAGCGGCGTGAACGCCAGCGTCCTGACGCGGCTTATCCGGGCGGTGGAAGCGGCATGATCGGACCAGGAACTGGCGTGCGCGTGTACCTGGCTTGCGGGGTTACGGACATGCGCAAAGGAATAGGGCCTGGCTGCGCTGGCGCAGGACGTGTTGCGCCAGAAGCCGACCGGGGGCGCGGTCTTCGCCTTTCGAGGCAGACGTGGTGATCGTTTGAAGCTCCTTTATTTTGATGGGCAGGGTTTCTGCCTGTATTACAAAATTCTGCAAAAGGGACGTTTCCCGTGGCCTTCGGCGGCCGACGGGACGGCCCGGCTGACGTCGGCGCAGATGGCGATGTTATGGGAAGGGATCGATTGGCGGCGTCCAAACTGGGGCGCACCACCGGCACGTGTCGGCTGATTCTTATCTCTCTGAATCTTATTGTTTTTATGGCAATTCGTCCTGATTTTTGATAGTCAGGCTCATGTCGAACGCGACCCAAAATCTTCCCGATGATCCCGCCTTCCTGAAGGCGATGATCGCTGCCTTGCAGGCGGAAAATGCGAAGATGTCGGCGACGTTGCGGGCGCACGACCAATTGATCCAGGACCTGCGGCTGCGCATCGCCAGGCTAAGGAAACATGCCTTCGGCAAATCCTCCGAGAAGATCGAGCGCGAAATCCAGCAATTGGAACTGGCGCTGGAGGATTTGTTGATCGCAGCGTCGGAGAACAGCACCAAACCAATAGACGAGGACGATGAGATCGTCCCGGAGGCGTCCACAGATCCTTCCAGGGAGAAGGTGATCCGCAGGCGTCCACGCGTATCAGAAAAGGCCGTGCGCGAGCGCAGGGAAATCGATCCCGGAAGAGTCCGCCCCGATTGCGGGGGAGAACTGCGCCTGGTGGGTGAAGACGCCAGCGAAATCCTCGACATGATCGCGGCGCAGATGAAGGTCATCGAGGTCGCCCGGTTGAAGAAGTCCTGCCGTTGCTGCGAGAAGATGGTGCAGTTGCCGGCACCGAGCCGCCCGATACCGGGCAGCATAGCAGGTGCCGGGCTTCTGGCTTACATCCTGGTCTCGAAGTTCGACGACCATCTGCCCCTCTATCGCCTGAACGAGATCTTCGCCCGCATGGGCGCCGACATTCCCGACAGCACGCTGGTCGATTGGTGCGGTCGCGCCATGCGGGTGCTTCAGCCTTTGATCGAGCGGATCGAGGCGGCGATCATGGGCAGTGACCTTCTTCATGCCGACGACACCCCGATCCGGGTGCTCGATCGTTCGCTGCGGGATAAGGGGCTGGGCAAAGGCGTGAAGAAAGGCAGGATCTGGGCCTATGTCCGCGATCAACGTCCCTGGGCGGGTGTGGCTCCACCGGGTGCGGTCTATTACTTCGCCCCCGACTGGAAGGAAGAGCACGTCCACCGTCACCTCAAACAGACAAGCGGCATCCTTCAGGCTGATGGCTACAAAGGCTACGGCAAGCTGTATGACCCTGGAGGGGATGGGACATCCCGCTTCCGTGAGGCAGCCTGCTGGGCACACTGGCGACGCGACTTCCACGATATCTGGACCTCGAATAAATCCGAGATCGCACGCGAGGCTCTCGACCGTATCGGCGCGCTTTACGACATCGAACGTGAGATTGTGGGTCAGCCTGCCGATATCCGCCTCGCCGCGCGTCAAAAGCACAGCAAGGCGAAAGTCGAAGCCTTGCGCGTCTGGACCGAGGCGCAGTTGACCCGCATTCCGGGCAAGGGCGATCTGGCGCAAGCTTTCCGCTATGGCCTGAGTCGGTGGCCATCATTCTGCCTGTTCCTCGAGGACGGCCGTGTCGCGATCGACAACAATGCTGCTGAGCGAGCCCTGCGCCCGGTTGGAATTGGAAGGAAAAATTGGCTCTTTGCCGGCGCAGACACTGGTGCGGAGACACTGGCGCGTGCCATGACGATCATCGAAACGGCCAAGATGAATGGCCTCGATCCGCAGGCCTATCTGGCCGATGTGCTCGATCGTATCCACGATCATAAGATCAATCGCCTCGACGAACTGCTCCCCTGGAATTGGTCACCAGTTGCCGTCGTCTGCGCCGAGGCGGCCTGATGGCAACAGTCACTTATGTCCGCACCATCAAATATGTTGCCGAAATTCTTGGCGAGGATCCGGAGCTTCTCCAGGCGATCGTCAGCAACGATGACAACCTGACCTACGGCAGTATCATCAGCGTCTATAACGGTGAGGACGAATCCATCACCGCCCTGACAGACGACGGCATGGAGGAGTTGGAACAGATGCTCTCCTATGCTCGCCGCTCAACTCAGGAATGGAACGACTTCCTCAACAGCTTTGTCGACGACGAAGAACTCATCGCCCGCATCAAAGCAAAATCTCCGCGGTAGCAATCGGCCGGTTACATAGCGCCTCGCGAGCACGACGATCGATCCTTGTCCGAGAGAATCTCGAGGGTCAAAGGGTCCAGCTTCATGAAAGGGCCTGAAGATAACGAACGATGCGTCCGCCGCTTACGGCTTGAGTTGCGTGCATGATTGCATTTGTATCAAGACCATGATGCCGATAAAGGTCGGCAATCGTGCCGGTCTGGCCGAAATGTTCGACCCCCCAGCGACTTGACACTGTGACCATAGACTCCGCCAGTCCAGGAGAGCGTGGCTGGGTGCCCATCGATCACCGTGACGATCCGGCAATCGCGTGACAAGGGCGGCGCCAGCAGGCGTTCGATGTGGCTCATCGCGCCGACCGCTCCACGTTGCCGGGCGCGTTCAGCAGCTTGCCAGCCGGCATTGAGCCTGTCCGCGGAGGTGATCGCCAACAATCCGACATCCCGTCGATCTTCGGCGAGCAGACCCGTTGCCGCGATCGCCTCTGGCGCAACGACACCCTGATAGGCGATGATCACGCTGGCATTCGGTCCGGGCCGGCGCAGCCAGTAGGCCCCATTGATGATGTCTTGCTCCAGGTCAGGCGCCATCTGGCGTGCTGGCTGCTCCAGCGGGCGTGTCGAGAGGCGGAGATAGACAGATCCGCCCGTCTGATCGCGCAACCATGTCGCCTCATCGGGGTCACCTTCGCCGTCGCGCTGCATGTAGTCGAAGGCGAAGCGCATGATGACCGAAAGCTCGTCGACGAAGGCAGGCTCGAACGAGCTCCTGCGCCATCCCGATCAATGGCGTGCCGATCGACTGGTGCGCTCCACCTTCCGGAGCAAGCGTCACGCCGGACGGTGTTGCAACCAGCAGGAAACGCGCATCCTGGTAACAGGCGTAGTCAATTGGTCGGCCGAGCGGTATATAAACGGATCATAAACAGTGCCGATGGGCAGGAGCCGGGCGCCGTTGATCGAATGGGAAAGGCCGAGTGCGCCAAGCATGATCATCAGGTTGGATTCGGCAATACCCAGTTCGAGATGCTGGCCATTTGGACCAAAGTCCCAGTTGTAGGTCGACGGGATCCGCTCCGCCTTGAAGATGTCGGCAATGCTCTCGCGGGCAAACAGCCCGCGCCGATTGACCCATGGGCCGAGGTTGGTCGACACGGTCACGTCCGGCGAGGTCGTGACAATACCCTCGGCAAGCAGTGTGTCACCACGCGCGATATCGTTCAGAATCTGGCCAAAGCCCATCTGGGTTGAAAGCAGCTTGCCTGGCTGACCAGGGTAGGGAAGGGCAGGAGCGGACAATTTATGGGCCGTTCACAGCAATGCCTATGACTACGCCGCCGTGCGCCCTCGCGCTACGGCCGAAGAGAAGAAGCATTTCGAGGACGTTTTCACGTCGACAATCTACGAGACCGAGCATCCGGTCGTGCGTGTCCATCCGGAGACAGGCGAAAGATCGCTTCTGCTCGGCAGTTTCGTTCAGCCCCTTGTCGGCCTCTCGAAGAGTGACTCCGCAAAACTTTACGAGGTGTTCCAGTCCTACGTCACCGCCCCAGAGAATACCGTGCGCTGGCACTGGAAAGCGGGGGGATGTTGCGATCTGGGACAATCGCGCAACGCACCACTATGCCGTCAACGACTATGGCGACCAGCACCGCGTCGTGCGCCGCGCGACCGTCGACGGCGACATCCCCGTGAGCATCGACGGCCGCCGCAGCGTAACCCAGGTCAAGCCCGTCAAGCCGCAAGCAAAGGCGGCGTGATCAGGCACCCTGGTGCATTTGGCCGGGAGACGATGCTAACAGAGTTTATCTCCCGGTAGACATCCTTGCAGGGCAGACGACGGACGATCGAAGCCGCCCACCGCTTCAAAATGAACGTCGAAATGTTGGCATAATTCTAGCAGCGTCTGCTCGCTCGGATGGCGGCGAGCGCCACCATCGCCTTGAAAGCCGGGGTGTGACTCCGGCTTGGTCGTCTCGTCATGGTCTCTCGGTTCCCGGCATCTAAGCCAAAGACAGGCAGAAATTCCAATTATTACGGCTCTAGGTTTCCTGAGCCACCTCTCCCGGACCTGCGGAGAACCGCGCGTTTTAACTTGCTCAAGACCTCCGTTTAAAAGGAGTCTCGACGGATGCAGGATCGCTTCCACGGAAGGCCGACTGAGTCGTAAAGTCGACCTGTGAGGACGTTCGGTTTTGAGGACCGACTTGGAGACGGATCAGGTTTGTCGCGTCCGTCATATCCTCGTAAAGCAGGACCATTCGGGATGATACCCGTGAGGATCATGATGGTCGATGCGGTGGGTGTTCCCGATAAGCGACGCTCGCCGTTTCAGGCCATGCACCATATAGCCTGCGAAAGCAGAAGTTCGGCAAGCAGTGCGCCGTCCTGGCTGGTGATGCCCGCAATGAATGCTGTACGCCGAGGTGAACTCATTTCTTATAGTTCCAATGTTGAAGCTGCGACAGGAATAGTCAGGGACGCACGCTAATCACTTGCCGGTGGAGGTTCATGTCTTCGAACGCAGGTCAGCTCCCGGGAGAGCCGCGCGGGCACTTCCCAGCATCATTCTTCACTTTTGTCTGTCGTGAATGTCCTGTATTTGGCAACTGGTATGGCCGCGCGCTCGCCGTTGCTTGCCTTGATAACTTGGTTGTTGAACAAATCCCGCGGATCGTTGACCATCACTGCGAGGTTATGGCGTGTTGAACATCCCATCGGCTGGTCGACGAATTCGTCATTGGGTAAAGTGCTGGAAAATGACGGGCAGACAGAAGGGCTCGCAGCATAGGCGATTGACTCTATTCGCGCTGAATGGCCCTCTTGTTGATTAAACAACTGAATATTGGAAGCGTCGATGCCTATCTGCTTCGCCTGATGCACTGCCTCTGCGCTGAGCGGGGGCGACCCACTGATTAGCAGATGAAGCGCGTCGGGCCGACCGCTGCTGGCCCTCGCAAGGAAAATACGCAAGCGCTGCAGTTCGGAGGCGCGAAGGCTCTCCAAAATCAAGACGCTGGTCTGCTGCCGGATAAGGATCGGTGTCGATGGCTCGACATGGACCGGCGGGCTTGCGCAGCCACTTAGGCTTGCTGTTAGAGCGACTAGGTGAACTTTGACCCGGAACGTCATTCGATGATAAAGCCGACTCTGCTTTTGGCGCTTGGCATGCCGGTGCGGTCAATAGCGCGGCTGCGCGGCAGACGTAGCGAATTCGATCCAGGGTCCCCCCGATCCAAGGGCGACGCCATCGTGGGCGCGCTCATCTGCTCCGGGTTCGACCCTGGTCTTACGATGTAAGGAGTAACCAGAATAACCAATTCCGATTCCTCTTTTTGAAATGACGACGAACGGAATAGGGCGCCAAGGATCGGCACCTGACCGAGTCCGGGAAAGGCACTGATATCATTGGTTACGGTACGCCTGATGAGCCCACCAATTGCGAAGCTCTGCCCACTGGCGAGTTCGACGACTGTATCGGCTCGGCGGGTAGAAATTGCGGGCACGGAAATTCCGTTGATTTGAACGGCACCTTGTGACGTGAGTTCACTGACTTCCGGCTTTACGCGAATATTGATCTGGTTGTTGCTGAGAACGGTGGGTAGGAATTCCAGGCTGACGCCAAAGCGACGAAATTCAATTGAGACTTGCCCATTTTCCTGCGGAACAGGAATGGGGAATTCGCCGCCAGCGAGGAAGCTGGCGGTTTCGCCCGACATCGCAGTGAGATTCGGCTCCGCCAAGATGGAAGCGACGTGCTCCTTGGCGAGCGCGTCGAGAACCCCGCCGATGTTGATATTACCATCATTGTATCCAATTTTTGCTGTACCGCCACCACTAGCGGCACCAGAGCCGCCGCCTCTGCCGCCGCCGCTTAACATGCCCACCTTGAAACTTCCGATTTGCCCGAGGGCCGACAGGTTAATACCAAGTTCCTTCATCGCGCCACGGGAGACCTCCGCTACCCGCACACTGAGATTCACCTGCAACGACCCTGCGACCTTGATCTTATTGACGACCTGCGCACCGTCACCGAGAAATTGCTCGGTGATTCTTTTCGCAGTGTCGACGGCTTCGGCATCGGGCGCTGTACCACTAAGAATCGCGCCGCGCGGAGTATACTTGACGCGGATTGGATAGTCTCCGACCTGATCCCTCAACATGGCTCGGAGGTCGCCGATTGGATCCGTAACGACGATCTGCACCTGGGCGAGAGCCACGCCCTTGTCGTTCAAGGCGAAAAGGGTGGTCCGCCCGGGTTTCTTGCCAAAGACGAAGATGGTTTCGCTCGAGGGGGCCTGGTAGTCCGCAATCGTCGGGTCGGCAACAAAGATGGTCGCGGCTGGCGCGGGGAGACGGACTGTCTGGCCGAGCGAAGAGGAGAGGTTCAGCGTGTCATTGATACTATTGGAAGTGGCACGCGGCGCCCCTCCATCCCCGCTGCTTTGGGCCGCGGTAGAAAGTGGAGATAACAGGATGAGCGCGCAGATGAGAGGGCCCAAGTAAAGACAACTAGTGGCTCTTGGTCCGTCGATGAGAGCCGGAGGCCGATGGGCGACAGGATGACGAATTGAGACGATATTCAAGGCAGTCTTTCTTTCACATTCGACCAATCATGCTGATACCGCGCCAGGCAATTCAAGAATGTAGCCAATGCCACGCACGGTCTTTATCTGTGGCGTCGCGCCTGACCTACTCAGATGTCCACGTAAGCGATAAATCCCGACTTCAAGTGCGTTGGTAGACACCTCGTCGTTGAACGAATAGAGGTGACCTTCCAACTGCGCACGCGGCACGATGCGGCCGGCACGCTTAAGTAGATGCTCAAGAATACATAGCTCGCGGCGTGCGATCGTTAGCCGATCACCTGCAACGGAAAGCTCTCGGCTGATTGGGTCGAAGTTGAGATTGCCGAATACAAGGATAGGATCAGTCAACTGTATCGCTCTGCGCTGAATGGCTCTCATTCTAGCGATGAGCTCAACAGGAGAGACGGGCTTGCGCAGGAAATCGTCCGCGCCACCATTGAAAGAGGCAATTCGCTTCTCGCGGTCGTCGAAGCAGCTCATAACGACGGCGGGAACTGAGTGCCCCTCGCTTCTTAGTTGCTTCAACCAGCCCAAGCCGTCGCCATCAGGCAGAACCAACTCCAGCAGGAGAATTTCATAGCTCGCGCAATGAAATGCACACGATGCCTCCTCGAGAGTGCAAGCTACATCAACGGCAAACCCGCTATCCGCGAGCGCAGCAAGTACCGCGCGTGCAACATCAGCATGGTGATCAACGAGCAGCGTTCGCATTTCATCTCATACTCAAGCTAGAAGAATCGGAGCAGGTCACCGCCGGCTATGGAGCCAAGGTGACAGCAGAATTCACGCAACGCGTTGCCTTTTTGGCACGAGCATGCAAACGCCGAAAATACTCGCGGACAGCAGCATGTGAAGACTATTGGACCAGAACCGTCGGTCGGCGGACCAAAAACACCACCAACCTCGCTGATGATTGTTTCTTGCATCGATTCTCCTGAGTGCGGCCCTAGGTTTATGAGCTCCGGCATCGCCCAGGGGCCCACGGTTCGGATGGCTGAAAGAGTTATCTTCGAGAAGGGGATTGGAAAAATCCATTGTTCCAATCCGTTACATTTAGGGGGTGGATGCTTGCCGCGGGCTCTATCCCAGCGTGAGCTGCTGTCCACACGCTGCTCGGGGCTGAACGCCAGCCTTCTGGTCAACGGGATCGATCCCGACGGGATGCGGCTGCTGGTCGAGACCGACCGAACGGAATAGGCTAATTGCAGGCCGGATGAGAAAAATCGTCCGCAACAGCGGCCCGTACCGTCGCCGGCAAGATGAAAGGCATTCGCCCTAACGGCGACGGCATTGTTGCTTAAGGACCGGCACTTGGCGCGTGGCTTGGCCTAGTGCTGTATCAGCAATCAAGTCCGACTATTCGACGTCAGCAAACGCGATGACCATATTTGCGCAGGTTAGGCGCTCGCGCAGCTCGGAGATTGTCGACGGCAAAACAAGATTCGCCGAGCCTCCGAAGGCACGGGCGACGTCGCGGCGGGCTCACCAATAAAGCGAGAATTCTCTCGCCAATGCTCTAAGTAAACTGGGCCGCACGCGCGTCATCCGCGGCCGACGGCGGCACTGCGAGACCGGCAGAAACTGCTGGCAAGGCTGTTGTCGACAGCACTGCCGCGCAAGGGAAAGGCAAGAGCAAGCCGGCCACTGGCATCGGGAGTTTGGCCTCGAGGCGGGCAGAAGCGCAAGTCGCCACGAGCATCAGCGACTTGGCGCCAGCAGCCAAGGTCCTCGTGCGCTCAGAACTCGGCACGAATAAGCTCGTGAGCGCGAGCGAGGCGCATGCGAGTGCGTCGGAGGCGGGGGGACTGGTCAAGACTTTGAGCCAGGCAAAGGCCACAACTGCGATGAAGATTTACGCCTTCCCGCCTTAGAAGCGCCTTGGATACCTGCGGGACGCGAAGGAACTGGTGCCCGCGGATCCCCCGCACGCGTTGAAAGGCGACCCGGGCTATCTGTTCGAAATTCGGCTGCAGCCAAAGGCGCTGCGTAACGGTGCACTGCCGGGTCCGATGTGGGTGCACATCCTACCGCGCGCGGGCCGGTGCATGCCCGTCAGCTGACAACGCTGTATGGCGCCGCCTTCACCGCCTGTCACGTTAAGTACCCGCGCCATCCGGTTGCCCACACGGAGCACAGGCAAACGCTGGCTGCTCGATAAGGAAGGCAGTTTAGGCAGGCCGTTTTGGCAAAGGGCTAAGTGGCTGACAGTTTCTATATGATAGATAAGGGCCCGTTTCAACCGCTTTCGACATGCGCATCGAGGCTGTGCTGCGCACAGTTATGCTACGGTGCCAACGCACGGGGATCGGACTTCCCGTCTGTATCCAGGGACAGGTTCAGATTGTGTTGCAACATTTGATTGTCTGGCTCTGCTTTGAGAGCTTGCCGATATAGCACTTGTGCGGCGTCATGCCGGCCCTGAAGATCCAAGGCAACTCCTTTCGCGTTCAATACACGCAGATTACTTGGATCCGTAGCAAGCACTCCGTCGAGTACCTGAAGCGCCTCATGTTCTCGTTTCTGCGCCAGCAGTATCTTGGTAAAACTGATTGCCGCATCAACATTATCCGGATGCTGCTTCAGATTGTGTAACGCTCGCTCTTCAGAATCCTGACCAACTGCGCTCAATATGCGTTCGCGCATTGCCGGGTCGATATGATTGGCGCCGAGCAACGCTGGGGGCGACGTCTCCTTCACCGAAAGAGCTGGCTTATTCCAGCTGGCGCAACCGCCGAGAGGCAGGATGGCGAGTACAGCGAAGAGGACTGAGTTCAATCGAAATGAAACTGATGGTGCAGCGACTGTATTCTTATGCGAAGTCATTTTCGGTTCTCACCTATCATCGAGGTCTTGGCTATCAACTTGCGGCAATGCGGAAATCGCGAGCCCCTGACGGTCCACTGTTGATTCCAGGCGGAGCTTAACGGATCCGGCGGGCTGGATGGTGAAGTCGGGCGCGAGGTCCTGGTAAGACAGCACAGCAAGATCAATCTCGTTTCGTGCGAGAAAGCCGCGGACGAAGCGTCGGATATCCGTTGCAGTTAATACGACAGGCCGGGTCTGATCAGGCGCTGTGCTGGAAAGGATCTGACGCATCTGTGACAGTAGTGCTTCACTTTGCCGATCCTCTAGTGCGAGGTAGGGCCCCGCAGCCGATTCCCGAACCGCGCTGCGCACCACATCCTCAGTCTCACGTTCGATGATGAACGCGGGCACGATTCCGTGTTCATTGGCATAGCGGTGACAGATCTGCCGCTTCATATCAGAACGAACGTACTCGGTGAGAAGGGCGACATTTTGCTCACGTTCGCTCCGTTCGGCCAATGCCTCCAAGACAACGCGGGTGTTGCGGATCGGGATACCTTCATCCAGCAGACGGCGCAGTACATCGGCAATCCGAGGGATCGGTGTCGTGCGCAGCACCTCCTTTACCAGATCAGCATATTCCTGCTCCATCCGCCCCAACAATTGGCTGGTCTCCTGAATGCCGACCAAGCGCGGTGCATAGCGGGTTAACGCCCCTTGCACACGCAAGGCGAGGAGTTCGCTGGGGCCGTGATGTCGGATGCTGGCGGCCTTAAGAGCCTGTGCATGGCATTGTTCGACCCAGATTATGTCCTTTTCAGAATCTTGGCGAAAGGGGATGCCGCTCGACTGAATGTTCGCCCGATCGTCTTTAAGCATTAGCTGTGTCGAATCAATCAGATCCTGTTCTACCGGCACGCCCTCGATATCTATCCTGAATTTCGATTCGGGCAGCTGCTGATCGACCGCAACAGGGATGCGGGGAACAATGATGCCAAGATCGGCTGAGACCAATTGCGACACGCGTGCAATGTGCTGTTTTAGTTCGACCTGGTCGATGGCTTGCATGACGTTCGGCGCAAGGAAGAGAGCGATTGGACATGCCTCCGCAGGCATCGTTTGGTTTTGAGGCTCCACTGGAGCTGCAGGTGTAGCATCGACACCGCCGGTGCCCAGCACATCGCCCTTGACAATGCTTGCCGCGGCGAACACCGCGGCCAAGATAAAAAAGACGGGTAGAGGGAAGCCAGGAACGAACCCCATCGCAACCAAGACGGAAGCCGCCAACCGTAATGCTCGCCTGCTCGCCGTGAGTTGATTAACTATGTCGGTCCCAAGGTTGAGGCTCCCAGCCCCAGTTACACGAGTGACGATGGTCGCCGCGGTAATTGAGAGCAGCAGGGCCGGGATCTGCGAGATTAGGGCATCACCGATGGTGAGAAGGGTATAATGTCGCAGCACCTCGCCGAAGGGCATACCTTTCGAAAGCAAACCGATCGAAATCCCACCCAGCATGTTGATGAAAATAACGACGAGCCCGGCGATCGCGTCACCCTTCACGAACTTCATCGCGCCGTCCATAGCGCCGTAAAGTTGGCTTTCCTTCTCCAATGCGCCGCGCCGCCTGCGAGATTCGCTGGCATCTATATCGCCGTTCCTTAACTCTGCGTCGACCGCCATTTGCTTGCCGGGCAGGGCGTCGAGCGTGAAGCGGGCGGCCACTTCTGCTACGCGTTCAGCGCCCTTCGCGAGGACCATGAACTGCACCATGGTCACAACTAGGAATATGACGATACCTACGACGATATTGCCTGAGATCACGAAATCGCCGAACGTGTGGATGATGCTGCCCGCCTCGCCTTCGGCCAGGATCAGTCGCGTCGTTGCGATAGTGAGCGCCAGACGGAAGACCGTGGAAATTAAGATGACGCCTGGCAAAGAAGAGAATTCAAGTGGTGTGCTGATATACAAAGCAACCATCAGCAGCAGTATGGCCAAACCCATATTGAAGCCAATCAGTGTGTCGATCACTGCGGTCGGTACTGGCATCACCATCATAGCCACTGCCACAAGCAGCATAAGCGCAACCATTAAGTCCGGGCTGGCCGGCGCGCGCTCGATGAGGTTACGAATGATATTGCCCATGGAGGCCCCTTTGTTAACGTTTGACAATTGCTCGGCTTTTACGCAGCTTTCGAAGGTCCACCAGCGCATGGCGACGCTTCAGACAGAGAGACTGCGAAAGCGGTGGCCCCCGGGTGTATACAGCGTGTCCAGGCCCGTCAGACTCCCACCGCCTACATCGGCCGATACGAGCGCATAGGCGAGAAGTCGCAGCAGTTGAACATCCCGAAAATGATCGGATGTAGGTGCCGCAACCCGGGCAAGTTTCCTGCGCTCTTTCCACATGCGAGGCAGACGTAGGAGAGGGAGCACAGGAAATCGCGCCTTCCTTGGCGATAAGCGCGCGACACCACCTGCTTCGGAGACCTTCGTGGTTCACGCTGAGTCCTGTGCCGCTATCGTCTCGCCCTTGATCAAGCTGGGGCCCGATCTGCTGGAGCAGGAGCACCCGCCGTAACGGGACAACAATTTATTCCTGCATCTCCGGATGATACCGAGTGCAACAGGGCAGGTGGGGCAGCTTGAGCATTGGAATTCTCCTATGGCCTGCGAATCGGAAAGCACTTAATAGGGGAGAGAAGCAACGTGGCCATTCCGGCTCAGCAGCACGCGGCTGTCTTCGATCCGATCGATTGTCCATCCATCATCCAAAAGGGCGCCGACGAAGTACTTCTCTCCATCAATGACAACATACGGCGAGGACCCGCGCCAAACCGCTTCAATCGCGATTGCCGATGGCGCCTTCTCCTCTTTGATGATCACGTTATTGACCAGTGTTAGAGCTCCATTCGTGCGATGATCGAACCACTCCTGAACCTTCTGCCAACTGGTGGCCGATGCAGACGAGACGGTGCCTTCAGCTGTAACAACCCCCTTTGCCCAGTCGACCTTAATATTGAGCAGGCCTGCTCTAGCCGCTTCCCGTTGCAGATCTCTGGCCGCTGCAACGGCTGTCTGATTGTCAGCGTGGTTTTCGGTCAGCTTGGGTTTAGGGATAGCAGCAGGTGAATTGGCGCTCGATACATCGGCGCTAACGTAGTAGGAGAAAATCATTGCGAGCGCGCCGATCCCGACGGAGCCCAATAGTACGAAGGTCAGTATGCGGATCGAGAGGCTTGGTGTGTCGACTGATTCAGCGGGCGCTGCACCCTCTGCCGACCAGAGCATGGACATCGCGCCTACGTCGATCACGACCGGAAGAGGAAGCACAACACGCTCGCCGGCGGCAATATTCCCTTTGCCCTGAACGCTAATTCCGGCTGCAAGGGTTTCCACATCGATCGAATCTGCAAGAAAAGTGATGCGAAGATGTTGAGGCGCTAATCCTTGCTCGATAAAGATTATGTCGGCATCGAGGCCACTACCGATTACTTTCGCTTCTGGATCCAGAACACCGGTCAGCCCGCAATAGAGGCCAGACAGGACTTCGAAATGAAGAGAAATCGTGTCATTCAAGGATATTCTTCCGGACAAGGATAGAAGTCGCACGGCAATTGCCGTGCGACTCATTTCAGTTCCACATCGCGTCACCAAATGGTGCGATCGAGACTACGTGAGTCACGCTTCAAACATTATTGAACGCGCTCGTCGGCGACCTTCTTGACCGTCGAGAGTTGCGTTGTAACAGTGCGCAGCAACATACTCCTATTCGTAGCCTCGGTGCTAACCGCCGCCAGCTCCTCCATTTGCGCTTTGAACGCATCAGCCCCATCATTCTTGGCCTTTGTATTTGTAGACCCCGTGGCGCCTGAACTACCTTTGCTACTATTGGACCCAACTTTACTTGACATATTGCTTTCCTTTCTTCAATTGTGCCGTCATCAACGACACGCCAGTTCCTGACGAGGACCATCTATCCAGCATCAGGTATCCTCTTCTGTCTCTGCCATAGCTTCCTCGGCATCAGCCATGACATCGTTCATGATAGTTAACGCTACGGCGTTGAGAGCCAGCTGAAAGGCTTCTTGTTGAGATGCAGCCTGCGAGCCGTCGCCAGAATTGGGCGGAATGTCGGTCCGATCGTGCCCCCTTTCGGACCTCTTGGGGTCTGGCTGCGTGTTAGGATCGGCCGGCTTTTTATGATCAGGTACGTGCGACTGTTGTCGGTTCGAACGTTCATGACCCCCTGTACGGGCCAAGAAAGCACCGAAGCTGCCAAAACTTCCATTTACTGCGACCATCAGGTACTCCGGCGTTTATCTTTATTTGTCAATGGGCGGCGATGCCGTCTTCTGCATCCACCTCCTCAAGCTAAAGTCGTCACCTTTCGACAAGCTGACGAGCTTTAGAAAAAACTTGCGCTGTGATAGATCATGGCTGCGGGCGATCTGACGCCTCCTGTTGAAGCAGATTTCTATCTAACGTCACGTTCTCGCCGAAGTGTGGTGAGGGCGTGCGCTTCTACTGCAGACACCGGATCAAATGTCGTGATCTTTGAAAGCTTGAGAAATGGCCGGCTTCATCGGAATATGAGGGCGAGCGGCAGCCTCGGTGAATTGGTAGGAATTTCCCGAAGTCGCCGCATGCCGAACGCATCACTGCTGAATCCACGTATGACATCGACAAGCGCGTTGTCGGCTAGGTGCTATATTCTCCCGACACCGACCACCACGTTGCATAGAGCGGCGCCTGAGATTGAAAGTGCCACCATAGACTTTGCAGCCGTTCCTCCTTGTCGCGTCCGTGCTCCGCTTCGGTCTTCTTGGTCGCCATCGGCGGACCAGCAGCTCACAGGCGTGCTCAGCATGCTCGGCCCCAGCATTGTCTCGCCGCGCAGTCCCTGACAGGCTGGCTGAAGCGCGACGGCGAACATTGCTGTCGTTGGACGCGCTGTGCGTTAGGGAGAGTTTCCGCTGCTTACGCCGCCGGCGGCGTGTCCTCACCCAATATGGTCTTCCTCCTGCTTCGTTAACCTGTGCCGGATCAGACGGGGAGCTGCGGGATCTGAGACCCCCGCAACCTGGTGGCCGCGCTTGTTGCGGATACGCAGGAAGAAGCCCTGCGCGGGAAGTGGCCTTCGGACCAGCTCAGTCGATGTACCGCTCGCTACTGGACTGGTTTTCTTGCGCTGGTGCTGTGAACGAAACACCTGGTAGCCTGGTAGATCTTGGCTCACTCGACTGCTCTTAGCTCGGCGCGACTGGCGCGCCAGCGGCTGCTTCGTTCAATCCTGTCGCGAAGACCAGGGTTTGGCAAATTCGACTGGCTTGGCATGCTGTTTCCAGCATGCGTATCAATACCTCGTCAGTCGGCTTTGCAGCGCCTGCCGATCGGCGATGAGGGTGTCGAGGTGCAGTGGCTCGTGGGCTGGCCGCTCCCCGTGCACCAATCTCTTGACTAACGCCCGCGTGCCGTCCACCACAAAGACGCCGCAATCGTAGTCGTTCGGCTGTGCGGCCATGCGGGCTGGCGCCAAGGTGGCGTCCAGCCGTTCTGCCAGCTGTGTTGCGGCCTCATCGTTGTATCTTCTTTGCTGGAGGGAGTCGTAATGATAGGCGACCTGCCGCTCCGGATTGCGGCGATCGACGAGCAGCAGCGACCAATGGGTGCCGCGGCCATCAAGAGTGCCATTGTTCACCGGAAGGAACAGGAAGTCGGCCGGGGCGGCGTTTCGATTATAGATCGACTGCAGCATGCCTCGCGCGTGTTGCAGCTCCATGTGGCGCAGCAGATGAGATACCGACGGATCCACCAGCCTTACGCTGGCGGCAAGCGTTGGATCGATCCCCTGCAGCTGCTGCTCGAGGAAATCGTAATCCCTCTGAATATGGGCATCGCTTAGCCACTCGGTGGTCCCGAGCACCGACGCCTCCGGGCGTTTCGAAGCTGGCGCATCGGACCTCCCGATCCGAGCATCGAAGGTGGGGGGCGTCGGCGTCGGCGCAGAATGAATATCGTCGCGCAATGCGGTACCTGGGGGGGTGCGGTCTGCGTTGGCCGCGCACAGGTACGCGTGGAGTGCCTTCAAGCATGGGTCTGCGTTCTTTCGATCGTTTCTGTGGGGTGGGACAAACCTGAGGTTGGCTTGTTGATAGAGCGGCCGGCGCTCGCTCATCAGCCGGGCGAGCTTCTGGTCCGGATCGGGGCCTTGCAGCAGGGGGCGTTTGGGGTCATTTCTTGTTCGCTTTCGGATTGCGTCCAGGTCGGTATCTAACCAGATCGAGAGCCCTTTGCTGCCGATGAGGTGTCGGGTCTGCTCATTCAAGACCGCGCCGCCGCCGGTCGCGATCACCCCTATCCCGGCCTCGAGCAACTTCGCGATCTCACCTGCCTCCAACCTCCTGAAATAATCCTCGCCGTGCTCCTTAAAAATCTCCGATATCGATTTGCCGATTTTCTGCTCGATTCTTCTGTCGGTATTAATGAAGGGCAGCCCCAACCGACCCGCGAGAACTGGGCCAATACTGGATTTGCCAGCGCCCGAGATTCCGACGAGCACGATCGGCCGCCCGCCGAGGGCAGCGACAATGTCCGTAGCCTCCGGTGGCCTGGCGATCTCCGACTTTCGTGCTTGTCCCGCAGCTCGCAATCCAGCTACTGCGACGCTACCCCTTACCATCGCTCCAGTGTGTTATGCTCAGCACGTCATCGGGTCTGCCAACGGCCTTGTAGTTTTCTATTACCTTCTGCTCGAGTTCCTCTGTCTTCTCAGGAGCATCGCGGCGCTTCAGCTGCTGCAGCTCTTTATAAGTATCGTGGTTGTCAACTTTGGCGCTGTAGCTGGCCGGGGTGTGGAATTCCATCTGGAAGCGGTAGCCTGCCGCTGTGGCAAGTACCGTGTGGATGCCGAGATAAGCGGGACGCTCGAACTTGAACCAGTTGGTCACCTCGATTTCGGTGTAATCCTGCTCCTCGAACGCCAGAATGGCTGCCTTGAAGGCACGTGTAAAATCCTTGTCAGGAATTTCGAAGACGTGGCGTACCGCACTGCTGATCAGCTGTTGGGTGCTGTCGGATGAAACGCTCGTTCCGGCGAGCTGCTCTCGTATGGAGCGTTCGGATCTCAGCCGGCGCTCCAAATGAGGCATTTTCACCTGGATGCCCATTTTTCTGAGGCTTGCAGCGACGTTGAGTGCCGCTGCGGTGATTTTGCCCTCTTCTTTCATTGCGCGGGCAACCTCACTTTTAGCGCGCTCTGAGGCCTCCTCGCGGGTCAGCGTAATCGTCTCATCGGAATTCGCTGCTGCGGGCGGTAAGCCCGAGGGCTCGCGCAAGATGCGCTCGTCCACGGCGAGACTGATCGAGGTTTGCATGACTGAAGCCGTTAGGGTGGGATTGTCTTCCAAGTCCTTCAAGGCTGCCCTGAAGTCAAAACTTCCATGGTTGAGAGACGCTGCCAGGCCCTTGACGTATGGCACGGACCTCAAGCCAGGCGTTGTATGCAGCAGCCGCTGAAGGTCCCGGCTCTTCTTCGAAAACAGCTGAGCGCCAGTATTGGATTTGTAGGCGTCGGTGCCGACCTTGATGCCGAGGCTCAGGAGGTTGTTTGCGCTTTGCACCAGGTCATCCGGATTGTAACCGTCCGGGCGAGGATCGATCCGCGCCGGATAGTTGTCGATCAAAGCCCGGATGCGGTCTGTTGGTTGAGAAGTTGCCGGATAGGCATCCGCCAAATCCGGGAGAAGATCTGAGACAGCTGCGCTGAGCGTCGTGCTTTCGGTGCCCTCCGCGTGTTCGACTGTCTCGGGCATTGGCTCCACCTCATGCCCCTCTGCCCATGCTTCAAGGTCGGCAACGAGCAACTCGGCCATTTCGCGAGCAACCGGATGTTGAGCGATCCCGATCTCGCGCCTCGCTCTCGCAAACAGGTTCTCGATATCCTGGCCGCTCACCTCTTCCCGGCCTAGCAACTGACCAATGTCGCGTCGGAGTTCATGGTGGACGCCCTCGTAGGTGCCAAAGATGGCTCGCTCCGCAAACCAGCGCCGTGCTTCATGAGACTGAGCCAGAAAGTTTCGCTGTAGACCGCTGTAAGCTTCCAGGACATCCTGGGTGGCAGCGAGAATCTGGCTGGCGCGACCAAACTGGTAGGTGTCGCCGTCAAGTGCTGGGGTATGCGATTTTGGCGGCTTAAGCGATGGAAGTCCGAGAGCTTGCTCCTTTTCATCGAATTCACGCACATGCTCATAAAGCTGCGGCCGGTCGCCGATGATGATGACGGTGTCGCCGTCGAAGTCGCCGTCAAGTTTTTTCTGTTCACCGGTCGGCACGGCGATCAACGAGCCCGGGGCAAACACCTCGGTGGCCTGCAGGACGCCGAGGCAGTCGAGTGCCGTATCCTCCTTGACGCGGTCCTTGCCCGTCGTCCACTGCGAATGGCACTTGACGTCCTCCGCAGACATCACCAGCGCACGATCGGCGTAGTTGGCCGGCCACATCTCGTCCGGCACGACGATCAGAATGCCTTTAGCAAAGAAAGTCGGATCGTCGGCCGCGAGTTCCTCGCCCGATTTCTGGGCGACATTAAAGCTGTATTGCATGGCCACACACGTGTCGAGGAACACTGCTGTCGGGTCCCCACCAGCGGCTGACCTGACCAGGTCGGTGGCGATTGGCCGCAGGTTCGGCTTATCGTACGGCGAGCGCCCGATCAGCACGCCGTTCGTCCCCGTCAAGGTCTCGCTTTTGAGCGTCGGCACATGGAGACATTCATCACCGGACGGTACCGCAACCGCGCCGGGACCGTCGATATGTCCGCTAGTCAGGGTTCGAAACAACTCCTCGGCCGCCAGTCGTTGCCCCTGTCGGCTATCGAGCCAAATCTTAGCTTTCTCTCGCACCTCATTTGCCACCATCTCGCTTCGCGGATAATGTTGCAGCGCCGTGGCAGGCAGGGACGATCTCCTTCCTTCACCAAACGCAGGCACCCGATCAGCACCTTCCTGCCCGCCGGCCAGGCGAACAGCCTTCATACGAGTGGCCAGCGAAGCCTTGATGAAGCCGCAGCCGTCATGCGGTCGCAACGCAATCGGGCCTTCCCGCCCAGTTAGCTTGAAGGGATGTTCACTGGCAGGGCGGTCCGGCAGCAACGACAGTTTGAATGCGCCTTCCAGCGCATAATCGTGAGGACCTAAGTCCTTGAGAGCCGGCGGCGCGGCAAGACCCCGGCGCTGAGTGTAATAATATGCCTCTTTGAAAGGTGCCCAGGCGCGCGACAGCTTCTCAAAGGAAGTGCCTGGTGCGGTTTCGGCATAGGGAATCGCCAGCAGCTTCCCGCCGGAAGGCTCTGGTTCCCCCCGACCTGGAACTTTGGCTGCGATCTGGGAAAGGGTTTTTCGCGGCGGCTTTAACTTGCTTCCGCCGAACAGATCCATGCGGTATGGCACGCCCTCGACGGTCAACGTGCGTGCCAGCATAAACGGGCTCGGCTTTCCTGGCAGTTGCACCGCAACCATCTTCACTGCCCCCGAGGTCAGGCGATGAAAGATCGAATAGCGCGTCTCGGGGTCCGTGGCCAGTTGCCGGCCCTGCATGTCGACTACCGGCAATCGCATCAATCCCGCCTCACCCTGCGGCGCTCTGGGTTCATGGTCCATGGCTCGCAGAACCTGATGGACGTCGAAGACGGACGCTGAATGTTGGGCTTGGACCGTCGCGGCATTCTGCGCCACGAACGTGTCGAGCGCATCGATCGGACGTTCAGCCTCGATTTGCGCGATCAAGTTCCAACTCATGCTGGAAAGGTCGCTTTCGATGAGCTCGCGCGTGCTGTCCAGGATTTCCTTGGTCTTGGACTGCAGCTCGTCGCGCCTCACACGCAAATCAGACTTGCTGCCCTCAACATACGGCCGCCGCAGCAATGTTGCCAGGTTCGCACGGGCCTTGAGCACTTGATAAATCGACAGCGCGGGACGGCGTGTCGAGTTCGGCCCGCGGTTCCGCTCGGCATCGCTTGCCCTGAGATGGGCCTCGATCTTGTGCTCCACGATAGGTTGGATATCATTCAGCAAGTTCAAAGCCTGCCTTCGGTGCCAACGCAGCTGCTTGCGCGGGCTGCGCGCCAGCGGCAGCAGAGCGGCGCAAATGTTTCCCATAATTTCGAGGTTGTTCTCAACGGCAAAGCCAGGGGCCTGATGCAATTGCCTCAGTCGATTTATTCCAGGGGCTGCGAGCAAGCTAAGATCGTCATGCAACTGGGCCTTGGCCAACGCCTTCAAGATGCTCGTGACGGCCACCGCGTCGGCCTCGCCGATGCGATCGCTCGCATAATGAAGATAATGAGCCAGTTTGTGTAGTCGATCTTTCAGCAGCGCGGCCTCTGCGATCTCTCCGGCGTCCTCTCTCCTCATAACCCCACGCGCCAAACTATTGGCGATACTGGAGAGCCCGTGCGTCGTAAAATGACGGTATGTTCGACCGGCCGGGCCAAGTCTGCGGGCGATCTCCAAAACCGCCTGACTGCATGCCTCCTCTTCCGCACACCTGTCGAAGCCGTTGAGCAGATTTGCCAGCTGCTGCGAGCTAAGACCAGAGAGCCGATCGGCGTCGCGAATCACCTCGCCGGCGATCACCGCGGTGGCCTGGCGTGATTTCTTCTCTTGCGGCCACTTGCTGAAGCCGTTCACCAGGTTCGAAAGGTGCTGCGATGTAAAATCAGGGAGCTGGTTAGCGCTGCGAATTACCTCGCCGGCGATCACCGCGGTGGCCTGGCGTGATTTCTCCTCTTGCGGCCACTTGCTGAAGCCGTTCACCAAGTTCGCAAGTGCCTGCGGATCGAATCCAGGCAGCAGGTCGCTGGGGCTGGCGCGACTGACCACCTCCGCAGCGATGGCAACGACGGCGTCGCCGCAGCCCGCCTCGTCAGGACACTTGCTGAAGCCGTTCACCAGGTTCGCCAGTGCCTGCGGACCAAACACAGGCAGCTGGTCGGCCCGGCCACCGACCTGACGCGCGACCGCAACGATGGCGCCGCGGCAGTCCTCGGGCCACTTGCTGAAGCCGTTTACCAGGTTCGCCAGATCTAGCTCATTGAATCCCGACAGCTCGCCGGCGGCGCGAGCCACCGCCCGCGCGATCGCGACGATAGCTCCGCGGCAGTCCTCGGGCCACTTGCTGAAGCCGTTCACCAGGTTCGCCAGATCCTGCCCAGTGAATCCCTGGAGGCGCCCGGGGCGGCTAACCACGGCACCTGCGACCGCAACTGTGGCTTGATAGGAGTTTTCCGATTGCGGCCACCTGCTGAAGCCGTTCACCAGGCTCGCCAGGTGGTGCGCATCAAACATAGGTAGCTGGTCGGCGCAGCGAAGCACCTCGCCAGCGACGATGTTGGTGGCGTGACCCAAATTCTCCTCCTGCGGCCATTTACTGAAGCCGTTCACTAGGTTCGCCAAATGCTGCCCATCAAAATCAGAAAGCCAGACCTCGCGGCGGCTTGCGCGGCGACAGACCTCACCGGCAATTGCGACGGAAGCGCGGGAGCACTCCGCCGCCTGCAATTTGCTGAAGCCGTTCACCAGGTTCGCCAAATGCTGCGGATCGAAATCAGAGAGCCCGACCTCGGGGCGGCTTGCGCGGTGACAGACCTCACTGGCAATTGCGACGGAAGCGCGGGAGCACTCCGCCGCCTGCAACTTGCTGAAGCCGTTCACCAGGTTCGCCAGATCCTGCCCAATGAAACCCGACAGCTCGGCGGCCGCGCGAGCCACCGCCCGCGCGATCGCGACGATAGCTCCGCGGCAGTCCTCGGGCCACTTGCTGAAGCCGTTCACCAGGTTCGCCAGATCCTGCGGATGAAACCCGGATAGATCGGCGTCTTTATCGGCGCGGCGACAGACCGCATCGGCTATGACGACGGTTGCTTGGCGTGAGTGTACCAGTTCCGGCGCTTTGCTGAAGCCGTTCACCAGGTTTGCCAGAGCCTGCGAATTGAACCCGGATAGATTGGCGTCTTTATTGGCGCGGTGACAGACCTCATCGGCGATTGCATTGATAGTGCCGCAACACTCCGCCTCTTTCGGCCACTTGCTCAAACCGTTCACAACGATAGCCAAGTTCTGCGGACCAAAATCAGACAGCCCGGCGGGGCGGCGGCGAATCTGGGCGGCAACTGCTATCGCGGCTTTACGAGCGTTCTCGTGTTCCGGCCATTTGCTAAAGCCGTTGACCAGCAGTCCCAGACTTTGACCGTTGAGCTCCGAAAGCGCTCCGCGTTGCTCATGAAAAACCTTGGCGATACTAATTATTCCATTGCGACATTCCGCTACTCGGGGATAGCGACTGAAAGACAATACGAACAGCGAAAGCGTTTTACTTTCAACGTCGTTCAGCGCGCTGCCGAGCCTCGACACCTGAGCTGCCATGGCGCTGCAAGCTTCCATGCCTGCCTGACCGCCAGTTTCCCGGCTGATCGCGTTGCAGGAGGTGGCGTACCCCCAGGTATTGCGGACTCGGACATCTTGCTCCCATCTTGGAATAAATTGACGAGTGAACTCGGAAGCGGCCCTTTGGAGGAATGTTGCATGATGTGCCTGGCCTTGCAGACTCTTGTCGTACTTCACCACAGCGCACGAGAATTCAGTGATGCCATGAGCGAAGGAAATCTCATGTAAAGCGTCATTGAGTTGTGCTTCGTTGTAGCTCTGTGCGGCAACATTGTCGAAACGCCGCCGTCTCGCTCCTGCCGCTGGCCTGGGCTCGCTTTGCTTCTGAGGTGGGAGCGTGTCTGGTTGCGAGCGACTCGGCTTTGGATCGCGGAGCCGCCAGTTCTCATGGAAACGCAAAGAGTTTCTTTCCCTGGCTGTTGCTTCGCCTTGCGGACCTTGGGTAGAATGATGCTGAGGCCCACTGGCTGCCCGTCGCGGAGCCGTGATGGCTCGGGAGGGACCGATGGATGAATCCGCGGATTTGTCGCCAAGGGCTTCGTCTGCCCCTAGCACAACGCGAGCATAGGACATTGTTCTATATTGGGAGCCAGCGAGCGTCCGCTGCAAGCCGACATCGGACGATTGGCTGCTCTGTCCAACGGCGTGACTTGATTGCGGGGGCGAGCTGCTTGATCCAGCATCCCCAATGCCCACAGTCTGGCTAACACTTGGGAGCGCGTCCGGTTGCGAGGTTCCGGGTCCTTGATCGCCGGGTTCGCCCACGGAGCTTTTTTCTCGAGCTCGCGCTCCATCAACCGACAATGAGGGAAGAACACGCCCCGCGGTAATGCTTGCAAGGGGCGCAGCGTCCGCAATTCCATGTGGACTAATGGAGGGGCCCGATGACCTGTTGCCAAGGGAGAGAAGCTCGGTTGCTTGCGCCGTATCGTTCTTGCCCGAAACGACTTGCGGTTCCGGTCGCCCGGTGGCCGAACTTCGGGCGCCAGCCGAGGGCTTGCGCCTGCTTTTCCCCTTCCCGCGGGTCGAAGTGCCTTCGGCCGTTGCAGTCCTCTCCGTCACAGCCCGGTCGGTAGTGTCGGTCGCAGTCACAGCGGCAGCCGGCCGTTCGCTGATGGATGATCTCGTTGGCTGCAGGTCCAAGAGGTGCAGGACTTGGTCCGCAGTGCCTCGCGCGCCTTCCGCTATCTGACCCAACAAGTCCAACGGGAGGTCGGCACCTGTTCGGTCGTCGCTCAGCCTGCCAAGCAAGTCGGGCAACGCCGATGCAAAATCCAAAAGCCTCTCCATGACGCCTTGCAGAACGGAGCAGTCTACCGAGTCGAGTGGGCGCCCTGCCTTGGTCTGAAGAGCACCGCGCGTCCGATGCACCGCCGGCAAAACTGAGGCGCTGAGGGCATCCAACAGAGGTACTCGCCCGTTCTCACCAATAAGCATTTCCCTCAGTGGCGCTTGAAAACTGCTCGCTCGTGACTCAATTAACAACCGCGCCAGCTCGATCCGCGATTGCAGAACCATGAACCTCGACATCAGTGTCGAGCCGGTATGCAGTCGCAATTTGGCCTCCTCAGCCTGCTGGATCTCGGCATTTGTATTTGGTAGGTTGGCAGTGACGGCATAGGCTAACTGGATGCGTTCCGCGCGCCATGTCTTCTTTTCCCAAAACTCCACGCAAGCTATATAGTGCCTTGCCACACTGGAAACCGCTTGGCTCAGCTGGGCGGGGCTGGGGTTGGATCGGAGGACCAAGGCGAGCACGGCGCGCGCCTTGTTACGAATCTCTAGCAATTGCATGCCGTCCTTGGCGAGTTCCATGCATTCCGATGCCGCATCGAGCACCAGATCCCGGGTTAGACGCGCCTGATCATTGGACAGAATGCTAGCGCTCCCTGGGGCCAGACTCGCGTGATATTCCAGAACTGTTGAGCCTGCATCGACGATTCGATCAAGCGCCTCTTGCTTCTCCTCCAGGGTAAGGCCTCGGTTGGCGGTTAGGCTAGCTTCAAGGCGGCTAGACTCAAATTCTGCAAGCAAGCCTTTCATCTGTTGATCTTCTGCCTCGATTTGTCCGGCGGTTATACAAAGCGGGACTGCCATGTCCGACTTCGACGGCTGGTCAGCGACTAGGACTGTGGCATCACCCTCCGGGACTGAGGGAAGACGGCGCCGCCGCACGGCGCCTGCTCTTGTCAGCGCGGTTGCTCGAACAACAGCGGCCAGCGCTCGCCGTGCGCCCGCGGAAGGGCCGGACGACCTCTCCCCAGGGTCTTCGTCGGCAGTGCGTGCGCAGAACGCACCTGTGCCTTGAGACCCAGAGTGCATCACCCCCAGGATGGAATCGAACTTTTGGCGGCCCTCCGCGAGGGGAGGGCCTGATTGCGAGCGCGAACTGCTTGATCCCGAAATATTGTCGGCCCCAGCATTCCTAATACGCGAGTTCCCAGGTGGGCCAATGACCGTCATATTCCATCTCCGATACGGCGAAAATGCCGTGCCTATCATTTTGCGGGCTGGTGTCGTTCAGCGCTCGTTGGCCAGGGTTTGGCTGACATGTGCAATCGCCCAGATGCACACGTAAATCTCATCGCCAATATCCCATCCCGCCTGAGCGGATTTAGGCCACAGGACGCTCTGGAAGTTGCACTGCCTGCGGCGCGGGTTCAACAGTTTCACCACGAGATCGATCGGAGTGACCGCCACGCACAGCCTGGCCGGGAAGCTGCCGAACTTTCCGGCGAATACGTTGAAGAAACATAGATGGAGGCCCGATGCGTCTCCTCCTAACGTTTCTGACATGGCTGCAGACTTCGGTGCGGCGCTCGCTAAAGCACTTGCAATGCTCAGGCGGTAGCTTGCTCCGCTTGAGTCTGCGCCGGTCGGGGCCGCCCGTGGTGCGCGTTGCCGTTTCGGTCGAGCCATTTCGCTCACCGCACATGACAATGGACACGGCACATAGCCATCGGCGGCCCGCCATCGCCGCTATCTCCACGAGCGTCCGATCACATAAAGTCATCCTCATAGGAGGCTGAACTTGGTTCAGTGTTCCCGCTATCCTTAGTTTTGCAGAGATACTGCTGCGGCTTGCCTACACGTTGCCATTCACCGGCACTGTTCTTCGTCCACTTGTCGGGATGCTGAGTAGGGTCAAGGACCATGTCGCCATCATCCACTTCAACAAACCCCATCGTCGCTGCGCGGGCTTGTGCTTCTGGATTAGCCGCACGCCAATTCAGTAACGGTCGTTCGCCGTCCCTCCGAAGTTGATGCTCCAGCAGAATATCGCCTGCATTCTCGACGAGCGGATGAGTTACCTGAAGATCCACTATAGAGGTGACCTCAGTCCGACCGGGAAATTGTTCCCGCCACCTTTCGGATTCGAACTCAGTCATGCTGAATCCGCCTTCTGTTCTCAGCAGTCCAACACAGTGGTCTCCCAGTTGGTAGCTGTAATATCGCGCGTGCTCCGAGTCTCGACGCACGCTGTATTGACTAGCAACGTCCGCAGTGCGTCTGGCGCGTGATGATATGAATTCCGAATACTCTTGTGGATTGTCTGCGATGCGCGTGATCTCAGCGCCGTGAAATTGCCTCGCCTCCCTCCGGAAAGTAGATCTGTCGATCTGCACCACCGGAGGGCTGGCTTGGAGGGTGTAAGCTTGCGTAGCCGCTGACGATGAGCCGCCGCTGGAAGCCGATGCGGTTATGTGCATCCGGGCAAACGTGGCCGCGAACTCTTGGCTTGCTGCATCCGTTTGCCGCCTCCCCCAACGCGTGTAGTGGATATCAGAAGAGTCACCAATTCGACCATACATGACGATTCGCTCCTGTGTTTTGCAGTGAGTTAGGTTGCTTGGTGGCAGCCCTAGATAGACGATTTGGCTGACTACTGGCTGACGAAGGCGTTGTCCGGATGCACGGTCATCCATCCGGCAGGGCTTCCGATTGACCCACATCGTCGAGCTTGATCCAATAGAGATGCCGAAAGCGATGTCGTGCAAACCGGTCAAGGTTTTGATAGCACTTCACCTGCAGCCAAGTCGGGCCGTTGTGATCAACTGCGATGACATCCCGTCCAAGAGCGCCGCGGCAAGCTGGGCGAAGGCGCGAAGGCCAGGATCTTGGGGCGACACTCGGCCAGCCTGTTCGTCTGCGCCCGCACGAGGAAGGCGGTACCAGGGTCCTACGTGGCGCAATAGAGCTCGTAGATGTCGCTGTCTCGATCTGCACGCGCGCGAGATTGACGAGCCGCTTGAGCGAGAGCGTTCCCTTGAATTTCGTTCGTATCCACAGCCAGCGATGGTGACGGCCAGACTGTAAGCATTCGCCGAGGGACGCAGGCTCGAGTTCTCTTGCGTGATCGGCGTTTCCATTTTGCGGCTATTGCGTCGACGTCGTCGCTGAGTTTCGCAACATGGACTTTGATGGGATGTGTGCGCGACGAGCATCCCACGGCTTTCGTCTGTTGATGGAGGAGGAAGCTTATCTCGCGGTCGCAATCAGCAAAGAAAAGGTAGGCTGTTCGTCGCGCTCACGGTGGAATCGTAGTGTGACCAATTCGCCGTGCCGTTCATGGTTGCTGTCGGCAAGGGCCACAGGGATTGCTCGGATCCCCACGGACCGCTGTCCTCTGGAGGGCACCGCTCGATCAGGTCGAGAAGGACCGGACCGTTGAAGCGCGCAACATTGGAAAAGCCTTTTTCGATCTTGACGCCATCCGCGGCTGTAGATACGGTTGCGCCTTTCAAGACTAGGATCGGCCCATCTCGCGCCGTATTGTTGCGAAACCATGCGGCCGGCCAAGGCGATGGTCGCATCTATACCACGCCTGCGGCAAAGAGTGCTTTGGCGACAGACTCGAAACATTGCGCAGGAACGGCCTCGCTCAGCTTCGTTGTGCTGATGAGCTGATGCGCAAGTGCATGATCATCGACAACATAGACACGTAGCGCCCGCGCTTCATTCAACAATTCTGAAGCAGCCTCGCCCGCGGCGCGACAAACCAAGACCGGTACCCCGCTCTCGCCACGAACGTAACGCAGACCAACGAGTATGCCCTTCCCCCTCACCACCAACGTGGCCCGGTGCACGCCAAGGGGAGGGTCGTGCGCGGACTCCTCGCGTAGGCGACGTCGTTCGCTCTTCAGCTCCGGCGTGCCTTCCTGTTCCTTGAGCTGGCGCGCCACTTCGCTCTTTGTCATGCGCATTTCTCGCAGAAACAAAGCACGCTGCAACAGCAGATCGATTAGTCCGCCGACCAAAAGTGCAGCGGCGCCAATCGCGCTCAGCAGCTTCACCAGCGTAAAAACGAGACCGATACAGCCGATGCCGCAGATAGGCAAATAGACCATCGTTTTCGAGGTTCCGAGAAGGAAGAGGAGAAAGCTCGTGCTCAGGACCATCACTTTAAACTGCGTCTTGCCGGCTTCCACAGCAGAACGCGCAGAGGCCATGCGCTTCAGCCCTTCAAACGGGTCAATTTTCTCGAGGTTGGGCTTGATCGGCTCCAGTGAGAAGACAAATCCACCATTGGCTATTAACCCGGCCAAAATCACCGCGGCGACGAGAGTTCCAAGCAGTGGTCCAACCGTCTCGAATGTGAGTTCGATCAGCAGGACCAGTGCCTGCCGGACCGCTAGATTGAAGGGCAGATTCTGCAGATTGTCGACCACTAATAGCGCTTCCTGGCATTTGTCTTGTATCACGCTCCCTCTCAGCCAAAGGTAGCCGAACCCAGCGCAAGTGGCGACCGCACGGACGAAATCGGAACTGTGCGCAATCTGCCCTTTTTTGCGCGCTTCGTTTAGCTTGTGCGGGGTGGCGGCGTGTGTCTTCTCTTCACTCGTGTCACTCATTTCAGCAGCTTGTCCATCCACTCAAGCGCGCCATTCGCTTGTGTGATCTCCAGGCTGATCCCCTCGATGAGATAGGCAGTGTAGGCAATCATAATAATCGGAAACCCGATATTCTTGATCATTGGTGACAGTTGGCTGGACTTGAACTGCGGCGCAAAGCGCCTCAATATCATCATTGATATGTCAACTAACAGAAGGAAGGACACTACGGGTCCAGAGACCAGCAAGGTCGTGAGCATTGTGTGATCCAGGAGCCTCAATAACTCCATAGCTGCTTGCGCGGTGAACGTGGGGCGAAATCGATACACAGGCCAGATCTGAAAGCTTCCATAGAGGGTACTGACCACACCTTCTAGGCCTCCCGACGCCACGAAGATCGTCAGTGCCGTGATCCCGAGAAAAATTCCCATAGCGGAAGCCTGACTGTTCGTTGTGGGGTCTGACGAAGCTGATGGGCTGCTGATGCCGCGTTGGTTGTCGATAAGCTCACCGGCGGCCTGAAGGCTCCATAACGGGATGCCAAGAAAAGTGCCAAGTAGCAAGCCGACAAAGATCTCCTTAACTCCCAGTAGTGTTACTTGAATCAGACGTGTCTCAGGATCCAGCGTCTGCAACCCGTGACTGACGGGTGCAAAACACGGGAGCGTGAAGGCTACAGCCAGGCAGCTGCGGATGAGCCCGCCTATTTGAGCCCGTGTAAATACAGGAAGAATCATCATGAGGCCCATTGCGCGGGCCGCGCCTATGCCGGCTGCGACGACGAGCTCAATAGCCTCATGGATCAGGGATTGAATTTCGGACGCAATCACGATCAAGGCTGATAGCTTGGGGTCATTGTGGGAAACTCCGCAAAGATCTGGTAGGCCAGCCTTAGAAGCGGCGCGCTCAGAACAGGGGCAAACAGGCTAATTACCGCCACAACGATCAAAAGCTTCACGGTGAGTGGCAAGCTTTCATCCTGGATTTGCGTTGCCGCCTGGATGATACCAACGACCAGGCCAACAATCACTGATGCAATGAGCGGTGGGAGAATCCAGATCATGAAAACCACCAACGACTGGTTCATAAAAGTAAAAATGCTGGACTGAGTAATGATCAACCTCCAGGTGTGGCGTAACTCAAAACAAGTCCGTGCATCAATCTCGACCAACCATCAATAGCGACAAATAGAAAGAGCTTGAACGGGACTGATATGACTGTCGGAGATACCATTGACATGCCCATCGCCATCAAGATCGTTGTTACGATAAGATCGATCACGATGAAGGGAAGATAGAGAAGAAAGCCTATTTCGAACGCACGCTTGAGTTCCGATATTAGAAAAGACGGTACAAGAACGGCAAAATCTTCCGGGGTGGTTCTGTCGCGCATCCCCTCTGGCCAAATTTTTTCCGTCGAAGATAGGAAAAAACGGCTCTGCTCTTCGTTTGTGAACTTCTTAAGGTAATCGTGCAGGGGTTCACGCCCTTCTTTGGCGGCGTTTACCCAGTCGTCCAACGTTTGGTAGCGGAGCTTTGGATCGGTGATCCGATCATAGGTCTGTTCGACTACAGGTGCGCTGATGAAAATTGTTAGGATGAGTGCCGCAGCGTAAAGTACGATGTTCGGTGGGATTGTCTGGGTCCCCAGCGCATTGCGGACGAGGAAGAGAACAACTGAGATTTTTATAAATGCCGTGGTTGTGACGACCGCTAAAACAAGCAGGCCGATTCCGGCTGTAATCGCGAGAAGCGACAGAATCGCTGGTTGAAGCTCAGTCATTGCATGCCAACCTGCCGCGCAGCCTAATGCCCAGTTCATCTCCGATCTGCACGATGTCGCCACGCCCGATACGCCGCCCGTTGGCCAATATGTCGACCGGACCATCGATCGGCCGACCAAGTTCGAAAACATGCCCTTCGCCCGCACTCCTCAATTCGCCTAGAGGCATAGCCCAGCGGCCGCATTCAAAGACAAGCACGATCTCGAGATCATCGAGATCGGCTTCTGAGGGATCCTGCTGTAATTCGGGTTGTGTCGTCATATGCACAGTCTCCAAGGGGGATGATAGTGGGCGGAAGGGCCCCCGCAGGATGAGGTCGTCGCCCTCAATATCTGCACAGGCCCATAGCTGGCCCGCGGATAGCGTGATCTGGCCGTGGCCGAACGGCGATATGTCTGGCAACAGAGCATCACCGACACATGCCTCGCGAAGAACCACTGCCGGAACGGAAAGCGTGCCGATTCTTCCTGCAACTGCAACCGGTAGCTCTGGGAAGTGCTCGCGCGGCTGTCGGGGCAATTGGCCAAGCAGTTCGCCTAAGGCGTGGAATGCAGGCGGGACCAAGCCATCAAGGGGAGAAAACAGGAATAGACGGCCCTTGCCATTGACTGAGCCGAAGGCGATATCAAGTTCCAGACAAGGAGCCTTTGTCAAAGCCTCACGCACCTTCAAGAGCTGCACATCCAGCTGCGTCTGATCCTCCAATCGAGCGACAAGCGGCTCAAGTGCAAGCTCGAGAATGAGCGAAGCAGTTGGGTCGGAAGGGAATGCAAGACCGCTCTGCACCGTCGCGATAAGCGCCTCAACAAGGCCTCGTGACAGCGATAAGACGATCGTTTCAGTTCCCAAGCGCCAAACACAGTCAAGCATCGGAATGGCAGAAGGTTTCTGCTGCCAAATAAGCCCTTGTATCCGCACCGACAGCGGCTTCTCGCTAATCCAGCTCTGAAACGGTCTGCGGAAAGCGGCAACATCATTGAGCCACGAGACGACCACGTGGGACAGTGTTAGCGCAGGTTCGAGTATAGCAGGTCTGACCACTGTGGTTACCAAAGCGACTCAAGGCTGGGGTATAGCGTTTCCAGAGAAGCTCCCTTCATCGGATCTGATCGCGCGACATCTGGGCGAGCGAAACCCTCCCATATCGAAGCGAAATCTCATCGTCGCCCTCTATCTCGCCTGCCGCCTCGGACTGTATTTCGACGGCGCGCCTGACTTCGTCCTCGATTTGTTGCCATTTGTGGCTTGCGGCCGAACGTCTGACCCACACGGTTCTCATCTCAGATAACACTGCCTCGGCCTCCTTTTGAGCGATGTGCGCATCGTCGAGCATCTGACGTTTCGAAGAGACCTCAGCGGCAAGCCGCTCAATTTGAAGGTGGTGATGGTCGAGTGCTGCGCTAGACCATTTGTCGAGGGACATCAGCTCCTCGTAGAGCGCCGCTTCGGCCCGTGCAAAATGTTGCTGTGCGTTTGCAAGCTCCTGGGAGGCATTCTGCAAGGCTAAGGTGGCCATATCGTGTTGGGCTTGCTTCTCGGACAGCTCCCTAAAGGCACTACGCTCTTGCATATCCTTCAGAAGCCGCAACCTCGAAGTGTGAACACGATTCACGCGGTCAGACGCGACATCCATGCGACCGTTTCCTCAAAATCCGACGCCTCGCCTTCGCTCTGACACAAAAATTCCCTCAGGTCGCCAATCGAAGCGACAGCTCGGTCAGTTAACGGATCGCCGCCCTGCTTGTACTCGCCGACTTTGATCAAAAACTCGGACTCGGCATAGCGCGAGAGGAGATCACGGAAAAAAGATGCTGCCTTGCGATGTGTCCCAGAAACGACCGCATCCATGACTCGGCTGCGACTCTGCAGCACATCAATAGCTGGGAAATGCGACCGCGCAGCGATAGCGCGTGAGAGGACGACATGGCCATCGAGAATGCCCCGCGATTCCTCCGCGATTGGATCGCCTGTGCCATCACCTTCGACAAGCACAGTATAAAAGGCCGTGATTGAGCCGTGCTCACCCATACCGGCACGTTCAAGGAGACCTGGCAGCATGGCAAACACGGAGGGAGGAAAGCCCCTCCGGGTCGGTGGCTCGCCCGCAGCGAGGCCAATTTCGCGCATGGCGCGGCAGAAGCGCGTCAGCGAGTCCAACATGAGGGCGACGCGTAGCCCTTGTTCGCGAAAGTACTCCGCGAGCGCGGTCGCCATAGGAGCACATTGCGCCCTCTCCACTGCCGAGCGGTCGGAGGTTTCAACCACAACGACCGTACGACGGAGGCCCGCCTCTCCAAGATGACGCTCGATGAACTCCCGAACCTCACGTCCACGCTCGCCTATGAGCGCGACTATGAAAACGTCGGCGGCGGCACCTTTTACGATCTGCGACAATAACGTCGACTTGCCACAGCCAGGCTCGCCATAAATCCCTATTCGCTGGCCCTCGCCGCATGTGAGGAGACCATCCAGAACACGAACCCCGAGCGGGAATGGGAGCTCAACCATGCGCCTGTTCATTGGGTTGGGCGCCCTGCCGTGCAGCGGTCGAGTTTCGACGGTTTTGATTTCACCCTTGCCGTCAAGTGGGCGGCAACGGCTGTCAATCACACGGCCAAGCAAATCGGGCCCGACTGGCACTTCACGCATTCGTCCAGTGGACACGACTTCTGAGCGGCTGGACAGGCCTACCAGGTCACCGATCGGCGTGAGCAACACGCCATTGTCCGAAAAGCCGATCACCTCGGCTTCGAGCGACAGGCCGGTTCGCGTATCGTGCAGAAGACAAAGTTCCCCAATCCGAGTATCTGGCAAGACGGCATGGACCAGTGTACCGATAGCCCGCGTGATCCGGCCGCGCACGACACGCGTGTCGATCTGCTTTGCTGTGGACCTCAAAGATGAGATCGCAGAAACGAGACTCCGCTTGCCGGCGAGATTTTTATGCTGTGATAGCGGCGTGATTACAGTTCTCCTTCTTCAGAATACGGCCTGAAGCCGAGGCGTAGCGCGCGCATCTGTGCATCAAGTCCAAGATCTACATTGCCGTACTCGCTCCACAGCACGCATTGTTGGGGCGATAAAGTCGGATCTGGATCGATCCGCACCCTCGGCCGACCTTCCCGCCCATCGCATGGAGCAAATTCGCGCGCGAGCATATCGACTTGCGCGGGACACACGTGGAGGCAAACTTCCGCGCCGGTATATTTGCGCTCAATCTCGTGGCGAACAGCTTTCACCAACAGCTCGCCCGGATCGAAAGCGCCCAGAAGATCGTTTAGTATCTCTATCACCAGCTGCGGCAATTCCTGCTCGAGGACCGCCTTTCGTCGCGCCACATCGGAGGCTGCCTGCGCAATTATCCTAGCCATTTCCTCGGCCCCTGCATTCAAGCCCTCGGCATGGCCGAGCGCCCGCTCACGCTCGTAGGCCTCGCGTGCCCAGCTCCGAACCCGCTGTTGATACCGTTGTGCTGCGTCACGCGCTTTTGCGGCGTTATGCCAGATTTCAAGCTCACTCGCCGCGATTAGTGGCCCAACCGGGCGCATTTGCGGCGCGACGAGCTTGGCGGAAAAATCTCCTGTCATTTCGTCGAGTTCTCCGTATCAAGATGGGCGAGGACAAGCGCAAACAATTGCCCCGAGGCCTTACTGTGTTCGGGCAAAGGATTCTCCGCAGCGGTCCCGACCGGCAATCGAAGAAGCACACGGCTACGCTCAAGCGCGGAACTGTCATTGAGCCAAGCTCCAAGACAGGCATGTCCATCGTGTTCGATTTGCTGCGCGAGCCTGTTCGGATCAGCGATCAAGCTGGTTGCGATCGCCTGCGCCAGATGCCGAATTCCGAACGCGTGGGCATCAGCGCCGATATGTTCAATAAGCGCAGTCAGGTGGGGCCTCGAGACAAGCTTCAACAGCGAACGGGCATGCCAGATACTGCCGGCAAGGATAGCAGTCCGACGCGGATCATGTCCGCGGAGCAGATCTGGCCCAAGGCCGGTTCCGTCCGAATGCAATTCATTATCAAACAGCAACTCCGCCAGTCTTGGCTGCAGCCTGGTACGCTTCTGCAACTGTTCCAACGTCGCAGCGGACAACGCCGGGTCAAGACGAGCGGCAAGACGAGTCGGGTGAGCCATAGCAGCAAGGTCGTTTAGCCACACGGAATTCAGTTGGAGGGGCCGATGGAGTCCGGCAGCCTGTATCGGTATCGACATTGGGATTATTACCTATGCGCTGATCTTTTTGCGAATGGCCTCGACAGCGGAAGCCCCGGAGGAACCTTCGACCTTGGATAGTTGGCCCGATGATTGCTTGCGCCGACGCATTAGACCACCGACTAATTGATAGCACGCCGCTGCGAATGCAGCTGCGGCAACACCCATCACGATTGGCAGAAGTGGCGGTGGAAAAGAGCTGGATGTTTGGGCTGAAACAGTCGCCGGAGCGCGCCGGTACTCAGGTCCGGACGGTTCCACTGGCACCAAAACCACCTCCACCTTTTCGTAGGACAGGCCCTCGATGCTGTCGGCGACCAACATCTTTATCTTCGGCAGGAGAACTGGGAGGTTCGCTTTGGCGTCGTGCCGTATAAAGACCGAGGACGAGGATGGCGTGCCATCCGAACCTAACAGATCGTTATTCGGCAGAACGACATGAACACGTACTGACAAGACGCCGTCGATGTCGCTGATAGTACGCGACAACTCTTCGCTTAGGGCATAGATGTAACGAGCACGCTCCTCGGTCGGCGAGGCGATCAGGCCTGATCCGCTGAAAATATCCCCAAGGTTTTTGAACGACTGGCGGGGTAGCCCCTTGGCATTCAAGAGGTTGATTGACAACGCAAGCAGCTTTTCGTCGACCTGGATCGTGCTGGTCCCATCCTTGGCGGCAACCCGGACCGCATCAACCCCGTTGTCGATTAGAAGCGAGAGCATCTCATTCGCCTCGCGCTCCTGCAGTTGCGTATACAGATCGGTCTTGCAACCACTCAAGGCGAAGAGAAGTGGCAGAACGACCAAACGAAGCGAACCAAGACCCGACGGGCGGCTATGCCGGATTTCGCCAAGTGCTAAGCCAATCATACGAGCGGTTCATCCTTGTTTTATTAGCGTGTTCACAGATGAGGTGATGCCGCTGACACCTTTAGAGATTAGAGAAACTTTAGTGACGCCGCTGTAGAGATCCCGTAGATTAGACATCGTCGACTCGAAATCGGGTCCCGTCGACGTTGCCGCTACCGCACCTTCAACAGGGAGCTTCTGTGCCGGCCGGGTTGGAGCGCTTTTTGCAAGGCCTACCTGATGGTCAAGCCCGGCAGAACCAACTGTCTGCTCGCGGTACATGGAAGAAAGCGTTTGGAGCACGCGGTCGCCGCGCGAGCTTGGCGGTGGAGTCGCGCGTTGGACATCCAGCTGCGGAGGAACTGGCGCCGCCGTAGCTGGCGAGAACCCGGTATCATTCCTCGTAGAGGCGGCCGCCTGCGCTAGTGCGCGCTCAAACTGAGCCTGCTCTCCCAATGACGGTGAAGCAACCTTGGGAACAAAGTCGACCAGACTGGCAGAGATTGAGTTAACAGGCATCATAATGCAAGGACTCGATTGCTTTTCTGTTTCGCGTGGATTGAGTCTAGCCGGCGATCGCCCGCTGTTGCGCCTGTATACCTAAAGAGGCGAGCTGACCGCAAGCTGACGAGAGCGCGTCATTATCTAAAAACTCACTTTAGCGACTTTAGTACTTGTGAGAGTTTCAGCCGTTGGGTTATCAGGACGAGATGTCAAGAACGCTCATTCTATCCACGATCAACCTGAAGAGAGTTCTCTGCGTCGGGATTTTTCTCTCGACCGGAATTCATACAGCCTTCGACGCCCCTCTATCGCTCCCCTCTACACCCTATAGGTATACGGTGTTGGATCAGGATCTCGCTGCGGCGTTGCAGCAATTCGGAAACAACCTAAATATCAGGGTCAGCATCAGCGCCGAGGTGAGGGGACGGATTCGCGGACGTATGCCGGATTTGCCACCGCGGGAGTTCCTCGATCGCTTGAGTAAGCTGTACGACCTACAATGGTACTACGATGGGCTGGTACTCTATGTATCTGCCGCCAAAGAAGCGCAATCTAAGATGCTTGTATTGACCCCGATTCGCTTCGATGCGTTCAAGGCGGCTCTCGATGAGCTCGGCATCTCCGATGATCGCTATGTCGTGAAATCCGCGGCGGGAAGTGACCTCGTCTTGGTTTTTGGTCCACCGCGCTTCCTCGCTCTCGTGGAGGAGACGTTCAACGGCCTCCTTGCGGAGGCGCAAGCGCAGCCTCATGTCGCCCCGGCACCGACTAAAGAATCCTTGCTGTTATTGTTTCGGGGCTCTTCGACCATGGTCGTCCGCGGTGGACGACCCGAAGCGGCTTATTCTTCTGAGGTGCCGCAACAGGACGGTGTTGCCGAGAAGCCTTAGCTGAACCGGAAATGACATCGATGGATATGCCGCGGTTTCTGAAAAAAGGTAACCGACAGCGGTCCTAAGTGAATTCGCATGGGTTCGTCAGGTTCTCGAAAGCTGAACCGCTCATGATCCAATTCAGGATCTCCAACAATCACTGGCCATTGAGTGCCAGAATGAACCTGAGAGCCATAAACTAGCGGGGCAACTAAGCACGGCGCGGCGGAAATGCAGTGACCTCGTCAATGCTCGGAATTGCCAACGTTCGTGAACTAATTTTGCATCTCCCAGGGGATTGCAGTTCTCGTCCGAGGAGCCACATTGTCAAACAATATCGCCAAGGTTTTTTCGCAGTCCGCACGGGGTTGGTATGGTCCAGTGTCCGCGCTCGGTAAGACGCAGCAGAACTTCGACGCGATGCTTTCCATTTGCCGGCGTGAAGACAGGACCGGTCAGTTCGCGCTCCGGAGCCTCGCATTGCCTTTGGAACGGTTGTGCCAGCATGCGTCGGAATCGCTGCCGCCGAGTGCCGGGTCGTCGTTGGAGGAATTGACGCGGCACCCATTGGACCTGCTGCCGCCACATATGAAGGCGGCACTAGAATCAATGGGTCAGCGCCCGGAAACTTCGTCGATCGAATCTCCTTCGGTCGCAACGACGCCGGTAAAAAGCGAGAGAATCAAGTGGAACGGCGGCTCGCTCACCTCAGTCGAGTTACAGATTGTAGCAGTGCTAAACCGTCATAAGGACCAATGTCCGCTCAAGTGGGAATCGCTGGGAGACAAAGCGAATGATCCCTCAACGCCGCCGGATCTGAAAGCGGCTATCGAGGGATTGCAGCAGGATCCAGAGCTCTTTTATGCTATCGGCTCGCAGGGTGATGGCCGCTGCGGCGGCAAATTTACGGCTCAAGACTTGTCGGCATTCTGTGGTCACCATCCACAAATTACTGCATTTCTGGAGAACCAGGCGCAAAGCTATACCCAGAATTACATTCCATCCGACAGCGCTGGGAATCCCCATCCGTCGGTCATGACACGGAACGATGCGTTACGCGAGCTTTACCGGTACTCTGAAAACCTGCCCAAGAACCTCAGTGTCGCTGAGTTCGAGCGGATCGTCGAAGGCGAAGCGAAAACGGGCAAATGTCCGCCTCAGGTCATTGCGGCGGCTCAGTACTTCGTCCAGCGCCCGGACGAATGGAAACAGTTATACGGTGGTGCGATAGACCAGGTTCACAAAGAGGATTTTCTGCAGGTTGCTTCATCGTCAATGAGTCTCACGCAAACCGAGCTGGACACAATTGAATCGATAAAAGGCAATCAGGACGCCTTCTTTGGAAGTGGTGATCTCACTCGTGACAAGCTCGCGAGCATGGCAGAGGATAAGCGCTGTGATCCGAAAGTGCGGAAAGCAGCCTCGCAACTACTCTCAGATCCTCTGTTATTTGGTCTGCTAAACAATACGATTACGGGCTATAAGACCCATAATTCGTTCTTCGACTTCGGCGGCGGACACACGGTGGATTCCGGTGACATTAGCAAAAAGGACTTTGCCCATTTTTGCGACAGCATGTCGTCAGCGAACCGCACCGTTCAGCAGCGGAAGGCTCATGCTCCCCAAACCGCTGCACAACAGGACGCCGTCTCAGATATGATGATGGGTCGGACGGACCAGCCTAATGCGAAAACGCCCAAGAAAAACGGCGGAGCCTTTATCCACGCAGTCGGCGATGTGCTCAAGGTGGTCTCGCCGGTGCTCGATTGGGCTGCGACCGCGGTGGGTTTGTTGAGCTTCGTTCCTGTCTTAGGCCAAGTGGCCGACGCGGCTTCAATGGCTCTTGCGTGCGAAGCGCAAGCGGCAAATCTTCTCCGTACAGCCATTACCGGAGGCAATATGAAGCAGGCGCTGCAACAAGCTGGCATCAGTATTGGAGCGCAGGCGCTCAGCCTGGTCGCAGGCCCCGAGGTCAAACTGGCAATTCGCAATGGGCTCGTAAAGAAGGCACTGGAAGAGGCGGCCACGGCCGGGATCAATCTGCCGATTACGATGGCGCAAACCTACGCAGAAGATTATCTAAACAACCTGCAAGAACGGCTTGCGGCCTGAGTTGTGCAAGCCGCGGACGTTGCCAGTCAGGGCGGTTCCGGGGCTGACATTACGGGCGTCGAGGAGGCGTCCATGCCGGGAGCGAACATTTCGGCGGTTGCTCGACGGATCGGTATTCTGCCTTCGCAGCTCTTTCGATGGAGACGGGAGCTTAGTGGAGATGGTGAGCAAAGCTCTGCTCTGGTGAAAGAACAGCAGCCGAGATCTGCGGCAATTAAGGAACGCGTTGTCGAGGTCGTCATTGGCGACGCCGTCGTGCGTGCCGGTGCGGACGTCGACGAGGCGCACTTGCAGCGGGTGATGCGCGGCGGTGCGGTCGGCCTGATCCCGTCTGGCGCAACCGGTCTGCCTCTTCATGACGGCTTGGATCTCTTTGCGGACTTCAATCGCAGGTTCGTAAGCGGCAAGCGGACCCCATCTGGCGGAGGGGGTCCGCTTGCCGCTTACTGTGAATTTCCCATACTTAAGAACGATCGGCGCTGAAATGCCTATCCAGCGACGAACAGGCGCCGCCCCACTGGCAATCAGGTGCCACTATTTTGCTGCAGGACGAAGGCCGCCCCACAAAACAAGTGGCGGCTAAGCGGTAAATAATACAAGGAGAAAAGACGGGATGCTGGACATTCTGGCGGCAACGGCGGAGGCTCAAGAGCAGCCGGTCTGGCACTATGGACTGTCGCTCGTCGGCGATCTCAGGTACGCGCCGGACTTTGACCACTTCGACTATGTGAATCCCGAGGCACCGAAGGGCGGAGACCTCAGGCTTTCCCAGACGGGCACCTTCGACACGTTCAACCCCCTGCTGGAGAAGGGCGAAACGGCGGCCGGCCTGACGCTCGTCTTCGACACGCTCATGACACAGTCAGAGGACGAGATTTCGACAGCCTACGGCCTTCTGGCCGAAGGCGTTTCCTTCCCGGACGACATCTCCTCAGCCACGTTCCGGCTGAGGCAGGAAGCGAAATGGGCCGACGGCAAGCCGGTGACGCCGGAAGACGTCGTCTTTAGCTTCGATAAGGCGAAGAAACTGAACCCGCTCTATCAGAGCGACTATCGGCATGTCGTGAAGGCGGAGAAGACGGGGGACAGGGACGTCACGTTCCACTTCGACGAGAAGGGCAACCACGAACTCCCGTATATTCTCGGGCAGATACTGATTGTGCCGAAGCACTGGTGGGAAGGTACCGGACCGGACGGCAAGCCGCGCGACATTTCGCGAACGACACTTGAACCGGTCATGGGGTCGGGTCCCTACCGCATTGCATCGTTCTCCCCCGGCGGAACCATCCATTATGAACGCCGGTCCGATTACTGGGGCGCCGCGCTCAACGTCAATGTCGGGCAGAACAATTTCGATTCGATCACCTATTCCTTTTTTGGCGATCGCGACGTCGAGTTCGACGCCTTCCGTTCCGGCGATGCCCATTTCTGGCTCGAAGACCAGGGCATGCGCTGGGCAATCGGATACGATTTTCCAGCAGCGATAGACGGCCGGGTGAAGCGCGAGGAAATCCCCAATCCCTTCCGGGCGATGGGCATCATGCAGGCCTTGGTTCCGAACATGCGCCGCAAACCTTTTGACGGCAAGAAAGTGCGCGAGGCCTTGAATTATGCCTTCGATTTCCAGACCGTCGAGTTCGAGCAGGCGAAGAGCTCCGCCACTCATTATCAGCGGATCAATAGCTTCTTCTTCGGTACGAACCTAGCTTCTTCCGGACTGCCGGAAGGCAAGGAATTGGAGATCCTAAACGAGGTCAAGGATCTCGTGCCGCCGGAAGTGTTCACCACCCCTTTCAGGAACTCCATCAGTACCACCTCCCAAGAGGCGCACGAAAACCTGCGCAAGGCGACCGCGCTACTGAAGCAGGCTCGGTTCGAGATCAAAGGTAACCGGATGGTCGATACGACGACCGGCACGCCATTTACCTTCGAGATCATGTTGAACAATCGCGCTCAGAAGACCCTGGTACTGCCCTATGTCCGGAACCTCCAAAGCATTGGCATCGAGGTGCGCGTAACCCTCACCGAGCCGTTGCAATACACGAAACGCACTAACGCCTTCGACTACGACATGACCTGGGAAGTCTGGGGTCAGGCCTTGACCCCTGGAAACGAACAGGCGGATTACTGGGGCTCGGCAGCCGCCACGCGCGAAGGCTCCAGGAATTATGCCGGCATTTCCGATCCTGGCGTCGACGCCTTGATCCAGCGCGTGATCTTCACGAAGGATCGCGAAACGCTGGTTGCCGCCACGAAGGCGCTCGACCGCGTGCTGCTCGCCCACAATTACGTCATTCCACTCTATTCCAAGCTGACCGCCCAGATCGCCTATTGGGACAAGCTGGCCCGGCCGCAAGAGCTTCCAAAATACGGGCTCGGCTTTCCCGGCGTGTGGTGGTGGAAGAGCGCTGCCAGTCATGAGCTGGTCCAGGGCCGTCAGCACGTCTTCGCTGCACGGGGAAAGCAAAACGCAAAGAAGAATGGCGGCTGAGAGTTTGCCGGCGCGCGACCAAGACGTGGCGTGACTATGCGGGAAGACAGCCATGATGGGTGACCTTGGGTCAGTCGCTTGGAAGACGACATAACGGATTGGGTGAGCGACGACAGGAGCGTCATACCTGTGGCGAATTGCTGCGATGCCTGAAGTCGATCTATCGACTGGGTCAGGGTATGAACCCCCGTCGCCGCCTGCTCAATCTGTTCGGAAGCCTTGGCGAATCGCACCGCTGATGGTTGGGGGCCATGATCGCTCGCCAGCTTGAACGAAGAGACAAGCCGATCAAGAAGGCTGGCGCTTTCTCGCTCGCGGGAGGCAGGGAGATGGGCAGGTTCTCCGCGCCGGCCTGCGGCGATATCTTCCTCAAACCGGTAAAGGTCAGCTTCTGGACATCAGAAATGGGCGCGAGAGAAGTATGTTCGCCGCTGATCCGCTGCGCAACCACGTCGGCTGTTCGAAGCGTTGCCCCGTCGATAAGGCCAAAAACCCGCGCTCGGAGAAACCTTCCTTGCTCATCGACAAATCCTCCATTCGCTACTAGGCCGAATGCGTCGGCCGTTGAGGAACTTTCAGCCCTCGTCGCCTTCGTCGATGGCTTCTTTGGCAAAGTTGAAGAGCGAATTGTTCAGCATCAGTGTGTCGGACACCATACTGGGCAACAAGGCTTCTATCGCCGCCGAACAACATCTGCTCGGGGCTGTTTTTGCGGGGCTTGCCCCTCGGTCAGCCGCTCCTCTCACGGCGCTGCCTCCATCGACGACATGTGAGAATACACCTGGATGGCTACCCACGGCGTCAATCGCCATTTCTTCTCCTCTCAGCGTGATCGCCCTGCTTCACCAACACGTCCCGTGATAGAGAGAGTGTCGTGTGCACCTCCTTTCCCGGGTGGGGCCTTGCGAACTCGACTTCGGACTCCCTTTAGAAATAATGAGGAGCTGGCTCTGCGGCCGTATGTCACGTCGAGCTCACGGAGCAGTTCTTGAAGTTGAATTTCATCCCGCCTGGGGACGAGGTAATCTCGACGCCGTATTGAACGCTGCCGACGTTTATGTCGCCAAAGTGGCCCTTCGACTTGAGCCAATCTAGGATACTCTTTATGTCCACCGTCCCGGTATGGGTCTTGGAAGTGAGCAGCAGTGAGATGACCTTGTGACCATTATAGCCTTCGAACACGTTCCAACTCGCTCCGCCTACATTGACATTGCGGTAGATCGGAACCGCCGCCCCGGAAGCATCATAATGTTTTGAGATGGGCTTGACATTGCCGCTGCCGTCCGGATGTCCGGTATAGTTTGTCCAGAGCATTATCTCATTCTGTTGTGAGCTGTCCCAGATGTCGTAGGCGGTGTTCCAGGCGCCGCCAGCAGGAACTTCCTGATTGAAGCTCGACGTCAGACTGTTGATTGAACTGAGCGGTTTCCCAATATCGACAGCCTGATGGGGGTAGCTCTTGATGCCATCAGTATTAGGCTGGTTCGACCACACGCTCCACTGGTTGTCTGCATGAACTGAAATCGTCTGAGGCCCAGCGCCCTTACCATATATGTCGTTGTTCCAAGTATAGCGACCGTGTGAAAAGCTTGCGTATGGAGCGCTTGAGCTCCAAATCGGAGCGTTCGTCGATAGAAGCGCGTCAGTCGGTGATTTGGTTTCATTCACAGCTTGCCTGAATAGTTTATCATCCTGTGTGTCGACATACCCCAGCGGGGAGGGCAAGGACCCGGTACCATCTATCCGATTGGAAGACATAAGGCTCTCCTTCTGTTACGAGAACAAAGATCTGGCGCCTGTGCGACGACACTGACATTGATACTCCACTTTTCCGGGCACTAGGAAATTGTGTTTTTGCATGTCACCATTCAACTAACGGATAACGGAGCGATCTCTGAAGTGTGGCGTCGGGGCAACCGCTGTCGGAAGGCGGCCATTGAGCGGAGGACGTTCCTGAGTCTCGATTTTCAGGAGCGCCGACCCTGCATGACCGAACTGAACGCCGAGCAATTCTTTCGAGAGCCAATATTCGATTCAGCACCGGACCTGGGAGACTGGTCCGCTCGCGCATTCGCCAGCCGGCCGAATCCTGTCCTTATCCGTCTCCCATCCACCGAGGAAGCGCCGATTAAACAGTTTAGAAGCCGGTGCCGCCGCTCGTTCTCCTTCCACAGCATTGATCTGTTTGTGCAACAATTCGAGGCGATCAGTTCTCGGCAGAATTCGGCTTTGAGGTGCTTCGACACTATCCTGCCGCCCTCAGTTCGAAGCTCCTCCAGGCGTTTTCGACGATCACGACGCAAAGGCTCGTACTCTCGAACGCCTTGATGAAGAGCAGCCCCTTTATGCGATTGACGTGGAAAACACGTTCAGCAATCAGGGTCTTCCGCTCGCCCGAACCGACGGACGTCTTCCTCATTGGGGGGTAAGAAGTTGACCATCGAACAGGCACGCGGCTTACCACGTTTCCAAGCCACTAAAGCGCGACGGCCGTGCAACACGGCTATACCAGCTACCTTCAAGCCGACTGTAGCCGTCGCCGCATGAGTGCCCAGAGGAGAGTGCATGATCTGTAGCACGAAGAATTGGCGGCTGCATCGTGTGCCCCAATTCAGATTTCGGCCAGCCGCTGACGTAATGGACTGCCTCCCAGCCGTGCTTCCTACGCATTGCTGCATTGCAGCACGACGCCTAGGTCTGTCTCAGTTCCCTGGCAAGACGATCGTAATCCGCGTTGATGTGCTCGTCGCCCAGCAATTCGGTGGCGCCGCGCCCAATCTCTGCGCCCGATGGACATGATGCGCCAAGGCTGGCTTTCGAGTTTGCGCGATGCGTCGCAGCAATGAGTGACAATGTCTTCATAGGATTTGAAGACGCGGTTCGATAGCCAGTTCTCGCGCATGAAGAGCCAGAGGTTTTCGACCGGGTTGAGTTCGGGAGATTTTGGCGGCAGCGGCAGGATCGTGAGGTTTTCTGGTACGACGAGAGTGTTGGACATATGCCAACCAGCCTGATCCATGATGAGGACGGCATGCGCATTGTCGGCGACATGACGGGCAATTTCGGCCAAATGCTGGGTCATGGCGTAGGTGTCGCACCATGGCATGACCAGTGCTGCCGCTTTCCCAAGCTTCGGGCAGATGGCGCCGAAGATGTAGGCTGACGGGTTTGCTGGTCGTGCGGTGCTGAGGGTCGCGTTCCACGCTTGGCCCAGCGCCTCGTGATCTTGTTCTTCTGGCCTATTCGGGCTTCATCTTGAAACCAAATTTCTATTCGTTTGCCTTTGGCGGCTCCGTCGGCAATTTCCGCCACTGCGGCGGGAAAGTTTTTTAAGTTCCTCAATCACTTGAGGGTCCTATGCGTGATGTTTGCGGCAAGCTTGCTATAGCCCATGGCACGCACCTCCCGGCTCAGCGTTTGTTCCTCACCGAGATACGGAATTCCTCCCATAGCCACTGGGCCAGATCACACAGACGCCAGCGCACGACGCCATCGAGATATGGCCACGGTCCGCGTTCGATGGCCTGCGCCAAGGCCGCCCGCTGGGGATCGTTCAAACGTGACTGTGGGCCGGGAGCCTTGCCATTGATCAGCCCTCCGGGGCCATGCGCATTGAAGCGCATGACCCAATCATGCACGGTCTGAAGAGTCACGCTGCCCAACCGCGCCGCATCCGAGCGCGAGTATGGTCATCCTGCCTCGTAGCTTTCCCAGTAGAGGGCGACCATCGCACCTCCCAAATTAGCATTATCGATATTGCGCGGTCGCTCGCGAGGCCAAGCAGGTGAGGGGAGCGAGACCCGGGTGCGGGTGGAACCGTTGCTCGGGACCGCCCGGGCCGCTCATCCTCCTCACCGTCCCTCAGCGTGATCGGATCCGTCGGTGCACGATGAGGTCAGTTTCAGGCGCCTTGCGTTGCCGTCCCCTTCGGTTTCGCGCGCTTCTGCCGGACGGCGCCTTGCCGTCAAGGGCGGCGGCCGATGCCGCCCAGCCTTTCACGCCGCGTCTTTGGGACAGAGCAACGAAAGGAGAAAATCATGGGACTCGACATGTACGCCTGCACGCTTCGCGAATCGCCCGCCGACTTTGAGGTCGAAGAGGCCACAGCGCTCCACTACTGGCGCGAGCATCCGGACCTTCACGGCTGGATGGAACGGCTCTACCGTGAGGAGGGCGCCACGCACGCGAATTTCAATTGCATCAATCTTCAGCTAACCGCCGACGATCTCGAGCGGACTTCGCTGAAGCTCGCGAGAAGGATCCGGCGACCATCATGTTGGATGCAATCGGCGTCCGGCGCGATCATCATCTTTACGAGCTTGATGAAGGCGCCCCGGGCAGCCCGGCATCGCCGGACTGGGCGCGCCCCTTGTGGAGGTTATCATGTATCGCAAAACATTCCGCGGAGGTCCGCGGCAAGACACCCTTTCATCATTATCTCTATGTCCAGGTGGCCGCTTATCGAAGATCGACAGGGGCGGCTGTCATGTGGAGGTATCAAGCAACAAGCGCGCCAACTGAGCGCGGCTCAGACAGGGCTTGAAATAGCTGCGTTTTTTTCTAGAGCGCCGAATTGCACACAGTTGGATGTCCGGAAAGCCGCAAAAGGTGTCTGGCGCAAGGGGCGAGAACATGCGCAATGCGCCCAAAGCCTCCGACCGTGGGCGCATCACCGCGCTCCCTTGAACCAGTGATTTTCGATTGCCTACGCGAACTCGCGACGCAGCCGCGCCTGCAACTTTGCAGCGCTCCACCGAACGATAGCCAGACCTCCGACCTCCATGTGCGCACCTGATCTCCCCGACAGGTTGCTTGGCGGCGCTAGTCGGGTAAGCGGTCGAGATAAGGGTCGAATGCGGCAGCGACAGCGCGAAGGACAAAGCGATGCTCCTGCCGTACGCGCACGAAACCACTGTCGATATCCACTATCCCGTCTTCGGCCAGCCTCGCCAAACGCCCAGCTGAATTGAAAATAGCGATCGGATCAAATTCGTGAGCGGCGCAGATTGCCGGCACGTCGGCCTCCAAATTGCACATTAGCTGCTCGATGATTGCGGCTCGCACGCGATCTTCGCCGGTGAGACGATAACCCTTTGATGTTGCGAGGTGGCCAGCTGATATGTGCCGGGTGTAGGAACTCTGTGCAAGTTCGTTCTGGACATAGCCTTCGCCGAGACGACTGATGGCCGATGCGCCGAGGCCGATCAGGATCGGGCATGTATCGGCCGAGTATCCTAGGGAATTGCGCTGCAGACGACCGGCTCTCTGCGCCAGCGCGAGCTCGTCGTTAGGCAAGGCGAAATGGTCCAGCCCGATTTGGCGATAGCCGGCGGAGACCAGCGTCTCGGCCACGGCGGCGGCCTGTTCAGCGCGGACAGCCATGTCTGGCAGTGCCGTCTCCTCGATCAAGCGCTGATTTTTTCTATAAGATGGAACGTGCGCGTAGCCGAAGACGGCAAGCCGGTCGGGGCGTATCGCGACTGCTGTCGCGGCGCTCTGGACACAAGACTGCACCGTTTGATGCGGAAGACCATACATAAGGTCGAAATTGATGCGGAGTACTCCAGCCGACGCAGGTTTTCGGCGGCAACCGCCACCTGCGTCTCACTCTGGACCCGGTTGATCGCTCGTTGGACGATGGGATCGAAGCTCTGCACGCCAAGGCTCGCCCGGTTTACCCCGGCTGCTTCTAAGGCTTCGGCCATCTCCGGTGTGAACGTGCGCGGGTCGATCTCGACAGCGACCGTAGCCGCCTTCTTAAACGCGAAGTAGCTGCGCAGGATTTCCATTAGAGCCAGGAACTCCGCCGGCGGCATGAGGGTTGGCGTTCCGCCGCCGAAATGTACGTCGCTCACGGGCAATCCCTGCGGCGCTTGCTTCGAGACCAAACGTATCTCCTCACGTAGCACTGCTAAATAGTTGAGGATCGATGCATCCCGACGAGTGATGCTGACAGGAAAGCCGCAATACCAACACATCGACCGGCAGAATGGGATGTGGAGATAGAGCGATACAGCATCCTCAGCTGGAATGTCTCTCAGCCATTCCCCCCACGCGTTGGCGCCGACCGCCGGGGAAAACTGCGATACAGTTGGATAGATAGTGTACCAAGGTAGGTGGGCCTCACGATACTTAGTCGGTATGGCCGTCTGCGGCGTGATGCCAAGTGACTGTGGTCTCCCGACGGCCCTATGGCGTGCCCGGGTCGCACGCGCCATTTCCTTCCCGATCGGTTGCGAGCCCGCGCTCGCATCAAGCGTGCATTTTTCGCCGTCAGCCATCAATTGATCCCGCCATCTCAGCGCCAGTGACAGTTCCCGCCGCCTTTCGATAAACAGGTTCAAAACTCATGCCAGTGCCGGTAATGGTATTGAAATTTGAGTATCTCTAGCGTTCTCGCTCTATTCACCTGGGACTGAAATAAGGCCTTGTCAAACAAACCTTGTCGCGCATCCGACAATTATGACAGAATTGTCCGCCATTACCCAACTCACGACGATCACCTGTTCGACGAAGGGCGACAATAGACGCACCGCTGCCACTGCGTTACCCGTTGCGTGATGACGATCTCTTCTGCGCGTTGTAAGTCACGGCCGAATTCTTCCAATCGAAAGCGAGTCATGTTGAGCCGCCCGTGGCGGCAAATGCCCCGTCTTTCCACCACATCAGCAAAGGTGCAATAAACATCCTGCCCAGTCATCGGAGGCAGCAGCGAATATGGAGGCCCAGTTCGCTGGGCTTTCATTGGTATTGACGATGTTCCGGCTATGTTGGATGGTCAGTTAGGGGGAGGCCAAGCATGGCGATTCGTGCACTCAACGTCACCAGTAACAAGAGCCAAACACCAAAGATTCAAAGCTCGGAAAATACGAGTGAGGTGCCGGTCACAAATGAGGAGAGGCGCACAGACGAACTCGTTATCGCTTTGGTCGGCGCTGTAGGATCCGGGGTCAGCACTACAGCCCGTGCCCTTGCCGAGATCCTCGAAGGGGAATTTGGCTACTCCGTCGAGACAATAAAGGTTAGCGATATCGTCAACGAGAAAGTCGGCTTGGTGGATTATCATCCCGTTCCCGCCGACGACGCTCAACGGATTCACAAACTGCAGCAAGCCGGGTCCGCGCTACGCGAGCGATTTGGTGAAGACGTGTTGGCAAACTTCTGCATCGAACGGATTCATATGGGTCGCGATGAAGAAGACACTGCTGCAGTTCGAAGATATTGCACGATCATCGACTCTTTAAAGAATCCCGGCGAAGTCGAGCGACTGAGAACGGTTTACGGTGACCTGTTTTGGCTGTTGGGTGTTTTTGCTCCTGAAGATGTTCGCATTTCTCGCCTAAAGGCCGCAACGCCCAATAGCGCCTACATCCACTTGATTAGCGATCAGGACTACGACGAGGGCACTGAGTACGGCCAGTCCGTAAAGGACACGATGAGCATTGCGGACACGTTCATCCGCAACGATGCTCAAAACACGGTGCAGTTGCATTCCGTGCTGGCATCGTTCTTAGATCGGATCTTCGAAGTCGGCGTCAGCACTCCCAACACGGACGAAACGGCAATGTTCGCCGCGGCAAGCGTTGCTATGCAATCAGCGTGTCTGTCGAGACAGGTCGGTGCGGTGATCCAGAACCAACACGGTGAGCTAGTCGGACAAGGCGCCAACGACGTTCCGAAATTCGACGGCGGGCTCTACTCTTCCAACCTACCCGCCGAGCGGGACCATCGCTGTTACAACTGGAAAAGCAGGATCTGTCATAACGATGCTGAGAAGGACGCGATATTCGATCAGATCGCAAAGTTCGCGCGCGAGACGTTCAAGGAGACATCCGAGCCTGAGGTAAATGAGTTTCTCAAGAAGGTTCGCAAGTCGCGCATTAAGGGTTTGATCGAATTCTCGCGCGCCGTCCATGCGGAAATGGCTGCAATCGTTTCTGCCGCACGCGACGGCTTGGGCCAAGTGCGAGGTGCAACGCTGTTCACGACAACCTTTCCTTGCCACAACTGTGCTCGCCACATCGTTGCAGCGGGCATCCGTAAGGTGATCTACATCGAGCCCTATCCAAAGAGCCTCGCCCTCAACCTTCACAATGATGCCATATCGACGAATGAGAGTGACGAAGGCAAGAAGGTTGTGTTCTTGCAATATCAGGGGGCTGCTCCACGTAGCTTCTCTAGGATTTTTAAACCGAATCCTGCTAGGAAGCAGGAGGGTGGCTTCGTTCAGCGACCGCGAAAACGGCTATGCCGTTTTCAGCACCGCCGGTCGACTCGTTGGTGGCACGGGAAGAGATGGAGCTTGTGCGCCTATTCAAGGAGATATCTGATGGCCAAGAAACCTAGCGGCACACAGATTGAAATGCTCCTCCCTATCCCGGGCAAGCGAACCGTCGTCTCGGCTTCAGCTAAGAAGGCATCCCGATCGCTTTCCTATGAAAAGCTCTTGGAATCCTTACGCAAAAAGGGACTCACAAGGGCTGCCGCCAAGAAATAGCCTCCGCTTCTGTTACGGCCTCCATTCATCTCGGCCGCAGGCTTGCCATCGTGTGGCGTGAACCAGACGACTACCTCACAAGTTTGATCTGCGGGCGCTCGTTTCTGGGGCTAGGATTCCCATCATCCTGGCGGGGCAGTATTCCATACAGGAGCTTCTCGACTTCGTGCGTGGGAAGCGACAGATGCTCTGCTATGCTTTCCAAGCTTTTGCGCTCGGACCAAAGCTCTGACAGCACCTTGCCCCACAACACCGAGGTCTCACGGCCAACACTGTCAGGCTCTCTGGTGCGATAACCTCGTTTTCCAAGCTCAATACAAATGGAGCGGTATTGCCACTCTGAAAGCATTGGCTTTGTCAGGTGTCGCAGTCGATAGGCCAGTGCCATCGCAGAGATGCGCCACCTCTTTTTTGCGCGAATGATCAAATCTGCCGTGATAAGGCGCGGCATTCGTACACGCACGTCTTCCTCGGGCATCAAGAATGCTGATGCAAATCGGTTGGCTTCAATCTCAGCCGTTCGGGTGTCCTCATCCGCGCCGGATGTTTCACCGTGTCTGTGCAGAATGAGGTGACCCAGCTCGTGTGCCGCATCAAAGATGCTGCGCTCCGCCGATTTGAAAGAGTTCAGAAAGACATAGGCCTTGTCATTCTGCCAAAACGAGAAGGCATCGACGTTTGCCGTACTCTCCTCAAGCCCTAAAATGCGAATCCCTTTGGCCTCCATAAGTTTCATCAGATTTGCAATGGGCTGGTATCCAACTCCCCAATGCTGACGCAGTGCATCCGCAGCCGATTCAGGTGTCAGCTCAGGATCAAAAGCAGGCAAATCCAAAGACGGCAGATTATAGCGGCTTTCTAGCCAAGCGTAGAGCTCCACGCCATTGTCGCCCGCGGCTAGGGCCGCGTTTCTCTCCTTGGCAGTCATGCTCGACAAACTGCGAAAACTCACGATTTCCGGTGAAAGCAGTGCGGGGTCTTCCTTGAAGAAAAACGTGACAGGATAACCAAGGACCTCCGCCAGTCGGCTGAGCGTTGCGGAGTCCGCCTGGTTCTGCCCGGTCTCAAGCCGAGTGATGGTAACAGGCGATACGCTCGCTCTCTCTGCGAGTTCCTTTGCAGTTAGCCTCTGCCTTTTCCTGGCAAGGCCGAGTCTCTTTCCGTTGAACATGCTTTTCAGCCTCACTTTCGGCTGATTACGACGTCCAAGTCGGTATCGCTGCTGGGCTCATCAATACTAAAGTCAGTCGCACCGAGATCCCCACCCTCGATCAGGAAGATGCGTTCAACGCACCGAAGAAACTGGCCATTCTTGACGACAGGCAGGCTGAGCTCCATTGCACCCGACTGATCGACCATCAGATAATAGGTTTTGTAGTCGCCGTGGAACTTCACGACACTCACCGGCAGGTCGACCCCGGCAGCCTCAAACATATCCCCACATGCGACACGCTCCGATCCAGCGCCTTTCCTAGAACGGGCCTTTGGATGAGCTTTGCCGCAAGCCTGATTAACGTTCGCAAAGAGAACTCTGAGCCTGAGCTCGTCGTTGCTGATACCTTCGACGCCCTCCTCACGGAAGAATTCCCAATTTCCCCCCAAATTCTCAGCGCGAAGTCCCTTGACACCATCCATATAGGCAAACATGCCTGCGGCGTTGGACGGATGTAGCGGCGAAGCGCTAGCTGCTGCAGCCAGAGCATGGTGGCCTGCCGCAATTAACTTCTCACGCTCAAGCTGGAGCTCAGAAAGGCGATGATTGACCGCCCCGGGCTCGATAATCGTTATTGGATTGATGCTCTCCACGACCGCCTCATTCATGTTAATTTTTTGAACCTCATTTGTGGACGAAAAAATTAACATGGTCAAGCCTCGCTGAAGCGATTGCGTTTGACCTAGACATGTTCTTCGTCGCCGCCTGTTGAACCGGTTCACATCGGCGTCCCGCAACGTTGCATAAAGGATCGTTTGTACACCCATTGCACACGCCGCAGAAAACGCAATCAAATCAGTTGCCGAAAGCCGCTCCCGGGCACGATTGCATAGTCGATGAACTGCATGCCTAATTACACAACGGGGCATGATGGGCGAGCAGATCGGATACGCAAGGGTTTCCACCGTCGAACAGAACCTCGATATGCAACAGCGCGCTCTCAAAGCAGCGGCGGGATGCTCGAGGATATTCACCGACAGGATCGGCGGGGGCGCTGTGATAAAGCCCGGCCTTGAGGACGCGCTTCGCTATCTTCGCGCCGGCGATACGCTGTGCATCTGGCGTCTCGATCGCCTTTCGCGATCCCTGCATGACCTGCTCGCGCTCGCGGAGTGCTTGCACATGCAAGAGATCGGTCTGCATTCCATTACGGAACTCATCGACACCACCAGGCCCAATGGCCGGCTGTTCTTCTCGCTGGTGCCTTCGCGCAGTTCGAGCGCGACGTAATTCAGCAGTGCCCCCCGAAGGTCTCGCCGCCCTCCAAGCGAATTGTTTCCTGACGCGTACTTCTGGGCAAACGTCTCTGGGAGGAGTGCTGTTTTCCGGGATCGCGTATCTCAGGCGCTTCCATGTACGGGCATAGGGGGGCGCCTCTCAATTCGTACTTTTAAATCCGCCAAGGTCCCTGCAGGGATAAGACCCTTCGACTGGACAACATCATCTGTGGCGAAAACCGGTTCGATAACCGGTCGGCAGCACTGGAAATGTGAAGCAGCCTCGCCAATATCTATTGATGGAGAATGATATGACTCGCTTCCTTCATTTCCGGCAAGAACGATTTTCCCGCCAAGGGGCTGTGGGTGCCGGTCAAAAAGTGTGAAGGCTCTTAGCCCCTCCCGCAGTCCTTTCTCATCTACGAATAGCCAATGCGACTCGTCAAAGCGGATCAGTTGAGTAACCGTGCAACCGAGCAAGTCACTAATCGGCTTATAGGTGACGGCCCCGACAAGCTCTACAGCTCGAAAGAGCGCAGTTTCCGGATCCAAGACATAAACTACATTCTCCATCTTACTCTCCTCGTGGTGAAGCGGTCTCACGCTCGTCAACCCGATCAAGCTGCGACTGGTGCACGTCAGGTGCTTGGCTAAACCATTCCGCGAGATAAGCAAAATCGATTATCTTAATGGCACGCATTCGTGCCGTGGGTGCGCCACGTGGTTTTCGCCGCGCAGCGAAGGCGTTGAGCCTTGGCGCCTCAGATAGGTGCCCCCGCGAATCATCGTGTCTGATTTGGTGACACGCCGCAAAGGCTGCGTACTGCTTTTCACGACACAGCACCTTGCAACCGCATCCGGACGTACAAACCTCGGTCGCTGTCGCTGTTTCCGTCCGCGTCATACCTGTGCGACAAATGGCCCTGAACTGCGGCGGGAGGACCGCCTTGCTCAGCCAGCGCCGAAGCGCCTCCATACGCTGCCAAAAACGACCCTAACCATTCTGGTTTGTGGAAAAGCTGGATAAGATCCAAAAACCGAAACCTTGATTCAATTCCTACCGGGCTTTCGCGATTGATAATCACAAGCCACCGCAAAGCGGCGTAGCGACCGCAAGGCAATGGCCAGCATCGGGGGGGCACGCGCCACTTTGCTGCAGGGGTTCAGGAGCACCTGAGATCGTTTCTCCGTGGGTGCACCACAAGTCAGCTTCTAAGTCACGCCACCCAAAGACTCGCTGTCGGCGACTCCCTGGCTAGGGCGCTCGGCCCAGGCGCGCTCAAGAAGAGCCACGCCTTGGTGGGATGGCGCCCGGCTCGTGTCCACTGTCATCTCAACACTGCCGTCCTTCGACGGCAGGTCCGTTGCAGTTCTTGCTAGGCCGCGATGGTCTGCACCATGCAGTCGTTCGTGCCATCATCGGAATTAGCGAAACGCGCTGGAGGCAAAAACAGCTACCGCGACACCTTGATGCTCTTGCTTCCGTTCGCCAGCAATCATGCGGCGCGCGCGATCGATCGAATGTCGGTCGAAGATTTGACCGCGTCAATCATCCGTCAGTTCATTGATCACCTGAGCGAGGGGCAGACAGAGGGGCAGACAAAGGCCTTCAGAAGCGGCCTTCGGAGTCAACTCTGGTGAGGGTTCCCACGGTACCGACCGGGGCGAAAGCCCCCTCCGCAAGGCCCAAACGGCCGAGTGCAGCAGCCTACGCGTGGAGCAAGCTCACGCTCGCGTGCGACGTGTGCAACGGAAACAAGGGAGACTACAACACTGACGATCCCAGGACGGTCGCAGGACGCACTCATTGAACCGTATGTGGACGATCCGGCCGAGCATCTCCTTCATGCGCGAAGTCGTCGTTGCGCGGCCGGACAGCACGAGGGCGAAGCTGACTGAGGCCGTAATCAAGCTCTCCCGGCTCGAGTTCCTCGAAAGGAGGCGCGAGCGAATGGCGTTCATTGACGGACTCGTCCAGACTAGTACAAGCACTTCAGGAGGCTGCCCTTTCTTAAGCTTTCCCAAAGGCGCCTCGTCACTTCAGCCACGGCGCTCGGATAGTCGAGGCTAACCCTTCGGATTCCGAGACGGGTGTAAAGCTCCTTTAGCGAGGTGCCGTCCAACCTCTTGGCGGAAGCTCGCGACTATCTCCTGCACCCTGTCTCCGGCCAGACTGGAATCGTGGTCGCGAATCCGAGGACCTCTCGAAGGATCTTTCGCTTAGTCGCCCAAGCGCCGGTCATGATCAGTGCAGACCTATCAGCGTCACCTGCCAGCATGGCGCGCTTGACACAATAGCGTGTCGGGTAGGTCACAACGCGACAGAAGGGGAGGGCGCATTTGGCCACGAGTAGATAGTTCAAGCCCAACACACGAAGTGCGCTTGGAGCACGACAAGCTTTTTTCGGCAGATTGAGCATAACTTCCAAGAACGGCTTAGCTGCCCGGCCGTACGACAGGTCAACGTAATTTCGCATCGTTCGACGATCGACAAATGTCCGGCTACGGTGCCGTTGGTTCGAATGATTTCCCTTGTATCTAAATGAGTTTTTTCATTTGGCACGCACATTGCTCTCTGTTATCCGCAAACGCGTCACGGACACGCTGGACGCGAATTGGAACTTTGCTATCGATTAATCGTAGCAAATCGCCACGCATTTAGATATGGAGGTTCAAAATGAAATTCGTCATCGCATCAGCGCTTTTCACCCTGACCGCAACCGCCGCGATCGCCAGTAGCAGCACCTTCCAGAACACCTGTTCCAACATCAGTTTCCAGTACACCGACGACGGTGGCGCCGAAATTTCCGCAACTTGCCTTCGTGCCGATGGTTCGCCGAACAGAACCAGTATTGCCATGCCCGCCATCGCCAACGTCGACGGCGCTCTGAAGCTGGAGGGCGACAGCGCGTCGTTCCAGAAGTCCTGCGGCAGCATCGAACTTGCCCCATCCATCGGTGGCGTCACGTTGAACGCAAGCTGCCGCGATACCTCCGGCGCCTTTCACGCCTCGTCGATCCCGATTGACGGCATTCAAAACAGTGACGGCACCCTGACCAATTAAACAAGCCGGACACGCCGATTAAGTATTGCGAGAAGGTGGCCATCAGGCGCAAAATGCTTCCAGTCCGATGGTTAGGTCTTGCGTGTGTTGGCGAAGCTGTAAGTGCGGGCGCGATCGGCACGCCGGCGCTTGTGCGCTCATAGCGTCGATCGCTCCGCGGGTGTAGTGGACGCAGTCTCAGAAGGCACGAGACTGCGGCCATGTCGAGAAAAAGCGATGGTTCATCTTCGTCGATTCGACCCTTCGCGCGTTGTCGAAGATGCGCGGCCTGTCGGACCACACAGTTGCCCCCGAGAACAAAGAGTTGTCGCAATGTTCGCTCACCATACTCGATGTCGCGCCAATTTCTGTTTTCCGCCAGGTGATCGCTGGAGCGGTGTCGGGCCGGGCTAGGCGGAAAAGTCTCGTCCTCTCCTGAAGGTCGACGCTGCCGGAGCCAACGCCGCGCAGTCACAGAACTTACGTCTGTGATTGTGGCACGCCGCCGAGCATCTCGCTCTTCCAGGGTACGGCGCGCTATTTCATTGTCACGTCACCTGATCCTGTCCTCCAGTGGTGGCAGAGTATGAGCCGCCATGGCGAGTGCTACGCGAGTTGCCTTCGGCAGAGTGTTCTCAACATCGTCACGCATTCCCTGAAACCCGCAACGTGCGGTAGCCTTGGGCAGTGATGAAGCCGTACTTGGTGGCCACGCAGCGAGTTGATAATCTGCGCCGCTGTCGCACCAGTAAGTCCCGCGCAATGGAGACTATGCACACAGCTACTTGGCTTGACGGAATACAAGTTGCGCCGCGACAGCGGAACATTTTGACATAGATCAGAGGCATGGAAGAGCGCGGCAGTTACGGAGCTAACATCAGGATGAGAGACGCTATGCTAGGTGTTTAGTCCCCGCATTTGCTCGAGCGGATCGCGGGTGATGTGTGCAGTCTGGCGTCCGCCTCATTTCGACCAAGCCGACGCCGTGGAAATACGACCTTTTCGTCGGCTACTCTAAACTTCCGCGGAAGTCTCTGCTTGCGGATACCACGTTCCCGGCATTGTTGCACAGCATACCGCCCAAAGCGTATCAGCCGCGTCTTATCCGAGTGCAGTTGCAAGCCAAAATGGGCGAGACGCTCCCGCAGTGCCTGTAGGAAGCGCTGCACCTTTCCTTCGTACTGGAATCCTCGGGTTCGAGCCAGCAGAACCGGCCAGGAATGGTGTTGTGGTGCCCCGGAACCATAAACGCACACCTCGAAACCTTGGTCGGATGTTTGACAATGTCCGGAATGAGCCAATGTGGTTCAGAGCGATCATGTTGTTCGTAAATGAGTTTCTCGTTTGGCATGGCACGTGCAGGTCAAAAGGAGGACGACACGTGTCTACACTTCTTACGATGATCCGAGGAGATGAACCATGTCGAAACTGCGCACCGCAAAGTTGCCGAGGTTTGGACAAAACAGGCTGTTGGTGATGGCACCTCAGCCCGACCGAGGACTTCGATACAATGCAAGGATGAACTAATATTCAAGACTTCGGTTGGGGGCCTGTCTGGTTATAGCAGTGCTGTCCGTCTCACTCTTGCACGATAATTTTGGGTTTGGGAGGTTTGTTTGTTTGTATCTCACAAATTCTCGCTCTTTGGTGTGGCGAGCGTTCTTTCGGCCATTCATGTGCTATCGGCTCTCGCTCAAGAGTCCAGGGCTATCAGCAACCCGCCGGCCTACATATTGGAGCCGGTCGCCAAAGGGCGGGCAAAGCTGGAAAGCTTCGCGCGGGACCGGGCGACTTTTCCGGGCGAGGTTCTGCTCGATATGAACGTCACATACCTCGACCGCCAGATCTACAATCCGGCCACCGGGCGCCATGACCGGGTGCGGCTCCGCGGCTATCAGGACGTCCGCGAAGCCAGCCCATCCGGTGCCCACACGCCGCTGGTGGGGCCGACCATCGATGTGCGCCCGGGCGAGACGGTGCGGGTAATGCTGAACAACAAGCTCCCGCAGGATTCGACCTGCGGCATCGGCGGCGGCAGTGCCAATACCCCCCACTGCTTCAACGGTACGAACCTGCATTCTCACGGTCTCTGGGTAAATCCGTCGGGCAACGGCGACAACGTGCTGGTTTCGATCCGCCCCGGCATCACGTTCCAATATGAATACAACATTCCCGCCGACCATCCGGCGGGCACCTTCTGGTATCACCCGCACCTGCATGGATCGACCGCGTTGCAGGTGTCGAGCGGCATGTCCGGAGCGCTGATCATCCGTGGCGACCGCATGCCGACGCCGACCGAAACCGGCGATATCGACCGCCTGCTGAAGCAGCCGGACGGCGCCGATATCGCCGAGCGGGTCCTGGTGCTGCAGCAGATTCAATATGCCTGCACCGACAGCAACGGCGGCATCACCTATGATTGCCAGCCAGGGCAGGTGGGGGGAATCGAAACCTACGACGAGTTCGGACCCGGCACCTGGCCCGCCTCGGGCCGCTTTACCAGCATCAACGGTCAGGTGCTGGGCCAGTTGGCGCCGACATTGGCTGGATCGGTCGAGCGCTGGCGGTTCGTCCATGCCGGAGTTCGCGACATTATCAATTTCGAGATCCGGCGGAAGACCGGCACGGCCGCGTTGCGTGCGCTGACCGCCGCCGACACCGATAAATGGATCGACCAGAATTGCGGCAAGGATGCCATCCCCTATGGCGTGGTGGCGCAGGACGGGTTGACGATGGCGCAGGTGCAGATGCGGCAGCAGGCGGTCCTGCAGCCGGGCTACAGGCTTGACGCGCTGGTGGTGCTGCCTGGAGCGGGCGACTATTGCCTCGTCGATGCCGCCGCGCCGGCAGCGGCCAGCGTCAACCAGCTTGCGCCGAGCCGCCGCCTTCTCGGCATCGTCACGGCAGTGGAAGGCAATGCCGTCAATGGCGAGATTGGCACCTATCTCAAGGATTGGCTTATCGCGGCGGCCGAGCGCACGATGGCGCCCGATATTGTCGGCAAGGTCATCGACGACCTCAAGAACGATATGCGGCTTTCAAGCTTTGTGCCGCATCCGGACATCGAAGCGGGCGAGGTCACGGGCGAGCAGCAACTGGTGTTCAATATCGACGTGAAGCAGCCGGGCGGCACCTTCTTCGAGATCAACGGCCAGCCCTATGATGCCAACCGCATCGACCGGACGCTGCCGCTGGACGGCGTGGACGAGTGGACGCTCAGGTCGGATTTCGTCAGCCATCCTTTCCATATCCATGTCAATCCGTTCCAGATCATCAAGATTGTCGATGCGGCCGGCAATGATGTCAGCGCCCTTGGGGCGGACGACGACGGCGATCCGCAATATCCAGGACTGAAGAATGTCTGGAAGGACACGCTGTGGATCAAGAACCCCGGCACCGACCCTTCGACGCGCTACACGATTGCCGTGCGGACGCGCTACCAGCGCTACATCGGCGAGTTCGTTCTGCATTGCCACATTCTCGACCATGAGGACCAGGGAATGATGCAGAACGTCAGGATCACCCTGCCGGACGGCCATGGCGGCACCGTTACCGGCCATCACTAGAGCATTTTGTCGCCAGGTGGAATTACCTGGCGTCGCAGAAATGTTTTAAAAACAAAGACATAGAGCGGCGGCGCGAAGGCGTGTGAGCCATTGGGAGGAAGTTATGAGCTTCGTCGGCACCTGGAGTTATCGCAGCCTGATCAACAATCCCGACCTGTCGGCCGATTTCAGCACCCTGGAATTCGGCCAGGGAACGCTGGTGCTGACCGAGGTGGCGGCGGGCCGGATTGGCGGAACCATCGGCGGGCCCGGCTGGTCGTTGGAACTGGCCGGCGCAGTGCGGATGGGCGACCCGGTCGAACTCAAATTCATCGGAAAGGGCGAGGTGGCTGGAGAGCCCTGGGTCTACAGTTATCGCGGCTACGTCGTGCCGAACTGGCCGAACGGCGTCGATCAGAGAGATGCGATTGTCGGCAGCATCGTCCGCGACATCGCCCATTCGCACGGGACTGCTACGGCCGGCTACGTCGCCTCCTGGTATGCCGTGCGGCAGTGATGCTCCACCCCTTGCCTGAAGCTGCAAGACATTCGGACCAACACCTGTTCAGGGGATAATCTCGATGACACGCACGCGATTTCTGACGGTTTCACGCCGCTCTTTCGTCAAAGGCACAGCCGCTGTCGCCGGTACAGCCCTTTTCGCGCCGAGCATTCTGCGGGCGGCGACCAAGCATAGGCGCAAGAACATGACCAGCGCCGGCGGGCAGAAGGATCTGCAAACGTACATGGATGCCGTCACCGCGATGATGAAGCTTCCGCCTTCGGACCCGCGCAACTGGTACCGCAATGCCTTCATCCACCTGATGGATTGCCCCCATGGCGACTGGTGGTTCACCAGTTGGCACCGCGGCTATCTTGGCTATTTCGAGGAGACCTGCCGCGAACTGAGCGGCAATGCGGATTTCGCCCTGCCATATTGGGACTGGACGGCCAATCCCGAGGTGCTGCCACCGCTGTTCGGCACGATTCTCGATCCCGTCAACAGCGCCGACTATATTCCTGACCACAACCGCTTCCAGGAGATCATGCAGGCGCCGATCAAGGCCTATTGGGACAGTCTCAGCCCCGCACAATTGGAGCAGCAGAAGCTGCGCAGCTACCCGGATTTCGATGCGCTGTGGAGCGATGCGATGGCGAGCTTCGCCAACCGGCCGAACGCCCGCTTCCTGACGGCGCAGAATCCGAAACTCAATCCCGCCACCCAAACTGCGGTCGACATCGACACCATCAAGGCGTCGCTGGCGCCGACAACATTCGCCAATGACGCGGGCGCTCCGGGTCTCGCTTTCAACAGTCCGGTATCGTCCAGCCACCAGGTGGCACCGGTCGGCTTCTCCATTCTCGAAGGCCAGCCGCATAACCGCGTGCATATGAGCGTCGGTGGCCAGAGCGCTCCCTATGGGCTGATGTCACAGAACCTGTCGCCGATCGATCCGGTTTTCTTCCTGCATCATTGCAACATCGACCGGCTGTGGGATGTCTGGACCCGCAAGCAGCAGGCGATGGGCCTGCCCGTCGGGCCGACGGCTGACCAACAGGCGCAGTACGATCCGGAACCCTACCTCTTCTATGTCAAGGCTGACGGCAGCCCTGTGACCGACAAGACAAGGGCCGCCGATTACCTCGCAATCGGCGCCTTTGACTATGACTATGAGCCTGGCAGCGGCGAAGAGGTCATCCCGGTTGCAACCGCCGGTCGCGCGAGCCCCATTCCGGTGTTGGAAGCAGCCGTGCCTTCGTCCGCGGCCGTGGCGATAGACAAACCGGCGACCGCCAAGCTCACGGTTTCGAAGGAACTGGTGGATGTTGCCACAAAGCCTTCGGAACAGTCGCGTCAATTCGCGAAGGTCAGCATCGCGCCGCCGATGGACGTTGGCGGGTTGAATTTCCTCGTTTTCATTTTCCCCGAGGGAACGACGCCTGATCTCAACCCGGACCGGCCGGATTTCGCCGGCAGCTTCGAGTTCTTCGGGGTTCGCCATCATCATACCGACACGGTCAGTTTCACCATACCTATCGACAAGGCGCTCGACAGGCTGATCGACGATGGTAGGCTCAAAGCGGGCGAACCTATCGACTTCGCCGTTGTGGTCGCAGAAGCGGGCAAACGTCTCGAGGGCAGCATGCCGGCCAAGGCACAGCTGATCGACATTCAGGTAGGATCGTTCTGAGCCGCTCGAGGCGGCGGACCGCCACGGTTTTGGGTCATGCCGTTGGTCGCAGACACGCTCGCGGTGTTTTTGCAATGCCGGCAAAGGGAGAACGGCAGCGCGCCTGCTGCGGGATTTAAGCAGAGATGGCCGATCAACAACGCAGAATTGTGATCAACCTGCCGAGGGCGCCGCGGCCGGACGAAATCGTGGGGCTCAATATCGTCACCGGCCCGCTACCACTCGGCGCGGAAATCCGCTTTCGCACCGCCGCCGGCCACCTTATCGGCTCTGCCGTTCCATTCGGCAGGACCGATCCTGACAAGCAACTGGTATTCCAGCTATCGCTTTCCGGCCGCTATATCGACGGCTCCCGACTGGAAATCTTTGCGGATATGCTCGAGACTGGGAGCTCCCTGCCGCGGGCGCCGACCGAACAGGAACTGGTCTCGGTGACGGCGTGGATTGTGCAATAGTGAGATTGTTCTCGTCGGCATCTTGCGTCGAACGGTGATGGGCTGCGCGGGGCGAGCCGCCACGGGAGTGTCTGGAGCCGAGATGGCTTTGGAGACTGGGAAATGCGGCACGCTGATCACGCGGGTGCGGCAAGCCGGAGCTGCGGCTGCCTTTCGATCGCTAGTCTCTCATGTTCCCTGTCAAGGCTGAAGGCGAGCGGCATCGGCCACTTGGCACGAGCGTGCGAAGCAGTCGGATTGGCTGAGGCTGCACAGGGCCGGGGGTGGAGCTCAGAGACGACGGTTGATCAGACTCTCATCCGCGGGTTGGGTACCGCCTTCCGTGTCTTCGTCTCGGGGCTGTCCTCGGTCTAGAGGGCGGGCGTCGAGCGGATTGGCTCGGCCACATAACTAGCGACGGGAGTTCCCCACCGTGGCTCACCCCCGGCCCTGTGCAGCGGGCTGGGTCGAAACTCGTCTATGACGGTGCGACCTCCTGCCCGATGGCCCACAGGAAGGCGGCCATCTCGCGTGCGATCGCGGCCACGACCACCGGTGGCTTCTTGCCGGCGGCGTTGAGGCGACGATAGCGAGCGCAGAGCCTGATTTGCGCCTTCCAGGCGATGTCGCGGACAGCCTTGGGCAATCCCTCGAGCCGGACCCTCAGAGCCTCGCTGACCCTGGCTGGGTAGCGATAAGTCCAAGCCGCTTCGACCAAGGCGCGGCGGGCGCGTCGATTGCCGGCGAGCGTGAGGCTCGACCGGCGCACCGTGTCGCCGGTCGAGCGCTCTCCCGGAACCAGGCCGAGGAAGGCCATCAGCGGCGGCGGATTATCGAAGCGGCGTACATCCCCGACCTCGGCCGCGAAGATCACCGCGACCAAGAACGAGGCGCCGCGCATCGCCTGATAGGCCTCGACGAGCGGCGCCATGGACCAGGTTAGCACAATGGCGCGCAACTGTTCGTCCAGGCGGCGTAGCCGCTGAGCCGCGTCCTCGATCGCGTCGATCTTCTCCTGGAAGGCTTCCCGAGTCCGGACCAGATCGTGGACAGCCTCGTGGACGACGTCCGGCACCCATACCCCGGTCAGCTCGCCCGCTCGGTGCAGCCGCGCCAGCGTGACCGCGTCCCGCCGGTTCGTCTTGACTCGCTCGCCCGACCGCTTCGGGATCAGGCCGGCGCAACCACCATGCAGTCGTGCCCAAGATCGCGGACCTGACGGTACAACCCGTAACCCGTCGGCCCTGCCTCGAAGCAGACGTGCAGTCGATCATACTTTTTTCCCAGCTCTTGATCGTCCGCTCTATCGTCGCAGGGTTATTCTCGACCTCGCCGAGGAACCGAACTTCGCCCGACCGGCCGCCCTCTGCGATCGCCACCGCGTGCTTCTTCCTGGCCACGTCAAACGCGACAAATGCTTCGTTATACTCCCGCATGGCTCGCCCTCCGTGCGTGCGGATCGGCTCGGCCCATCCGAGCAACCCTCGTCTTTCAATCGCACGAAAGGGCGGGCCACCGATCTCCGCCCCGGAACATGACGTCTAGGGCTCGATTTTGGCAAGCCTGTTCCATCGGAGCGAAATTGGGGAGCATAGGAAAAGCAAGAATGCCCATGGTTTCTTGGGCACTTAATTGGGTTCTTGCTCACATTGTATGGTGGTGCAGTTGGTTGAGGGTAGCATCGGGGCTCTGAGGAGTCCTGGCCTTTCCGCTAGGTCCGCAGGAACATGGAGGTTGGCACTGGAAGTGCAGCGGCGATGCGTCTGAGCCTGCCTGGGTCGACACCAGCACCTTGTTCGATCCTTGTAATTTCGGCGCCAGTCAGACCGCAGGTTAATGCAATGTCCTCGACGCGATATCCAGCCGCTTCGCGGAATGGCCGGACTGTGTCACCTATATCGTCGTGAAGTGACTCCTTCGGTCGCTGCGCAAAGAGCGCGCGTCCCCTTCGCCTGAAGGGAGCATGCAGCCATCAAAACCCGGTCTACAGAGAATTATTGTTGCAGTGCTATATAGTTCAAGAGATCACCATGCAAGGGCTCTGGCGCCTCTTGCTCCGCGGTTTCTAAGACTTCTGGCCCACCATGATGGCGAACAACGATCCGATGAAATTCATGCGCACTCCCCAACTCGAACCCGTTCCGCGGTTGCGAGCACATGGCCGGCGCACCGCCCACCTAACCACTTGCAGGCCCTTGGCGGCCGCCGCCGCTGCGCCCCGTCGACTGCGGGCAAGTTGTCTGAAGCAAACCCATTGTTCTCAACGGATAAACGTTCGGACAGTAATGCTCCCAGCTGACAGCCTTGCCGGCTGCCTCGTGGAGAAGATCACGCTCGCACCTCACCTTGACTTGACAGTAGTCACAAACGCGGGAAAGCACGCGAAACTCGGCTGGCATCAAGGCCTTGACTCGGGCGGGATCGAGCTGAAGCGCCTCCATCCGCATGAGCAAAAGATCGGGGCCCCGCGTCTCACTCTTGACCGGATGTGGATCACTTCCCAGCGCGATGCGTTGCGGTAACGCCTTCGCCGGATCGGCGGGCGAAACAGCAGTTTCCAGCGCCTGACGAAAAACTGCTTCGAACGCGGACCGCCAATTGTGACGATGTGTCATGGAACTCCTCATGGCGAAACAGTCGAATCTTAGCCTCACTTTCGTGAACCCGCCTTGATCTGGCACAACTTCCTGCCAGTTTCGCCGACCGGGCTTGTAAGAGCCTCTTCTGTGGCCGGTTGGGTCGCATGCGGGGCAGGTTCTGACGGATGGCGGTCGATCTCACCGCGCAGGGTGATAAGATCAATGAAGTGGTCCGCCTGACGGCGCAATTCATCTGCAATCATGGGCGGCTGGGTCGAGATGGTGGAAACGACCGAAACTTTACGCCCCCTGCGCTGCAGCTCTTCCACAAGAGTGGTAAAATCACCGTCGCCAGAGAAGAGAACGAAATGGTCGACCGTTGCGGACTGCTGCATAGCGTCGATCGCGAGTTCAATATCCATGTTCCCCTTGATCTTGCGTCGCCCTTGGGTGTCGGTGAACTCCTTCGCCGTTTTGGTCACGACGGTGTAGCCGTTATAATCCAGCCAGTCGATTAACGGACGGATCGATGAAAACTCCAGATCTTCGATGAGTGCCGTGTAATAATAAGCCCGCAAAAGATAGCCGCGATTGCGAAATGCCGTCAGCAATTTTCTGTAATCGACTTCAAAGCCCAGGCACTTCGATGTCGCGAAGAGATTGGCTCCATCGACAAAAAGTGCGATCTTTTCGCGCGAATCGAACATCTTGTAGTCGCTCCAGGCTGTCGAACTCACATGGATATATGCGAGGTCTCCCACAACAGGAGGTTCAAGCCCGCCAATTAAGCAATTCTGGTCAATTGTGTTCTTCCATGGCGCGACGATGCGCCCTGTTGAGGCCGGAGGAGCATCTCCTGACGGGCGGACCCGAAAACGCTGTCCCGTCTCGTTGTCCGTGTGAATGGAAAAGTTGCGAGAGTCCTTGGCCCTGCGGCGCTATCGCGATCGTGTGGACCACCAGCACCGGAGATTCCATGGGTGATCGACGGGCGACAGCTTCGGGCCAGCACCGGAAATTCGGTCGGTATGACGACTAAGGGAGCCGTTCTTCACGAGCCCCGTGCACTGCTTGTTGCGAGGATGTTCGCGTTGTGGGCTAAGAAGATCGCATAACGTATCGAGTGGAACTCCGCGGTCTCGAAGCCTGCTGATGGAGGCTGCTCCGCCGCCATCCCGGGTTAACCGTAGGGGGTTTTCACCCCCTATGGGTAACGGACGGAACGGATCCGTAAGTACGCCTCCGAATCCTCCTGAAGCTGTGGATCCTTCTTGGGAAGTCAATTCGGTTACGCCATAGGCTGTCGATTTCGTCTTCATCGTTGTCTCCTTTTCAGCGCTCAAACTATCAGTCGATGCTGCCAGCTCGTGCCGCGGCACGAGAGACACTCAAGAAGCGTGCCAGCTGCGCTGGAAAATCCGTTCTGCATGAAGTTCAATGGCTTAAATGAAATACGGCGACACCTCGCCGAACAGCGCCGTGTCGCGGCCTAGACAAACCCGACAGTTTTGAGGTAGCGCAAGTCACGCCGAGAGCTCGAGGAGATCAGGCAGGAGGAGCGTTCCGCGTTGGCTTTGGTCCTGTGCGAGCCTTGGCTGCCCTGTCCCATAGTGACCATGCACACAGGCCGCTCAGGTCGCGGATCCGGTTCGAAGCGGCCGTGCCACAGACGCCATTCTTCGGATCCAGACCCCAGGACGGCATGCCCGAGCCGGCGCTGAAGCTGCTCACCGGAACACACATGCGGCGGCCAATAGAGTGCCGAGGACATGACAGCAGGTGCACGCATTGTCGGCTCTTTGATAATGCGTCCATATGAGACGCTGCGCTGTTAGGGTGGTCCCGCTGTTTGGAAAGGGTTTTCCGGTTGGCTCGGCAGTTGCTTGGCCAAAGGCAACAACCCCACCGCACGAATGAGTAGGACTTCCTCCATGCCGTCTCGCCGAACAGGCCGCCACCATCGGGAGATCAATGCCAAGCGAAGTCTGCCTCCGCTAGAGTCGGAATGGCTCAGCAATCCACACCGGTTGTGCCGGGTGACAAAAGTACGCGGTGCGGTCAACAAGGCGCCGGGTCGCGCCGCCTCATGGAGCCCTGCGGCGCGAAATCGTCGAGCGGCTCGTTCCTGTTTTCTGATGGCAGCCCGCCGTTTCGCCGGCAACGGGAGATGCGAGAAACGTGCCAACTGCCGGGAGGGAATTCAACAGTTCAGAGTGCAGGGCGCTCTTGGCACAACATCGTGTCGCGTAGGTCACCAACGCTACAGCAGGGGAGGGCGCACTCGGCCACGGGCAGACAGTTCAAAGCCAGCACAACGAAATGCAATTGGAGCACGGGAAGTTTTTTCGGCAGATTACGCGTGACCTTCAGACCGCGGCTTAGCTGCCCGGCCGTACGACAGGTCCACGTCATTTCGCATTGTTCGACGATCGACAAATCTCAGACTACGGCGTCGTCGGTTCGAATGATTGCCTTGTATCTAAATGAGTTTTTCATTTGGCACGCATATTGCTTTCTGTCATCCGCAAACACATCACGAACCGACGATAGTCGTGCGGAGAATTGCCGACATGTTACCGCAGTGCCGCCGGGGCTCCGGCGGATGCAGGAGAAGGAGGAGCCGTACTCGCGAAGGAGTTGTCGAGCCAAGACTGCGCAGGCGCTTTTGCCGTGGCTGTCTCGGGCGGATGGCAACTCTGCAACCCCGAACGGTTCCTAGATCTCCGCCAAGATGCACCGTAGACAACAAACCATCGCTAACCAGAAGGATCCGGAAATGTCCAAGATCGCAGACAAGCCCAGCCAAACGGCTGAAAACCTCGAATATTCGGCATTTGACCCCAGCAAGGCCACCGATCAGGTCTACGCGGCCGCCGATAAGGGCGTCGAGCAATCGAAAGAGGTGCTCGCTAAATTTCAGTCGGGTGCTGAAGAGACCCAGAAAGCGCTCAAGGCGACCTTCGAAACCGCAATATTGGTCGGCAACGAGCTGTGCCTGACGACGATAGCCGCGTTGCGCGCCAATACCGAAGCTGACTTTTCGCTTCTTCAAGCTCTGGCCGGAGCGAGGTCGCTGGCCGAGGCAATTGAGCTGCAGACGACATTCCTACGAAAACGCGTCGAAATGGGCGTTAAGCAGGCCAATGATCTTTGGGCGCTCACCACCAAGGCGGTGATCGACATTTCCCAACCTGTTAAGGGCGCCGTCGAGAAGTCACTCGGGAATCTCAAGGCCGCCTGACAGCGCAAGTGCCCGCCTGCTTGGCAACGATGGTGCCCGCAAGCGCCGCCGCTGATCATCTCACGTGGCCTTATGACGATGCGGGCTCTCGAAGCGGCAAAGCAACTCCAGAGGGACGGCTGGACGGCGGCCGCGCCTGCGCTTGTCAGCCACCATCCGGCCTGCCAGGGCCGAAACGACATTGACGCTCGGTCATGGCGCTGCGGCCGGCAATCCGCGAACGGTTGCCGCAGCGAAGTTTGCAGAACTCGTGTGACCGAGAAGACCTCGGGCCGTTGTCTGCGGCGGTCAATGATGGGGCAGCGATCAGAAAACAGGAGATCGCTGCGGATCTGATGGAGACGCGCTTCATAAGCTGACCGCGTGTTCGTCCAGCGCCTCCCTTTTAGGCCTGAGGTTCTTCGATCCCCTTTGTGTGGCGTCAGATTTGTCCATGGCGCGAGCCACTGGTGTTGATGACCGGCTTCGCCCTGCCGTTGCGGGGCAGGCCGCGTCGACCCTGCAGGGAATGGAAGTATTCTCAGACCATTCGTTGTCCGTTGCTGGAGAGTGATCAATTTGCGGGACTAGGGCGGGAGCGCGGTGCGGATACGCCTAACGATCTGCCAGTTGGTGTGCAAACTGCCGGGCGAGTTCAGAACCTGACCGGTCTTCCGTGATGCGCTCTACGGTGTCGCACCGCTCGGCTTCATCAAGAGCGAGCGCCTTGTCACGCGTTGCCGCGTCGTGAGATTTTTGGCTGCGATAAGTTCTGTGCCCGTTAGCCTGGCCCTAGGGGTAGGCACTGCGGCGGGGGATTGACGGTCACAGGCTTGGCCACATGCCAACCGGCGGGCAGCTTCGCTGGCATTGATCTCATGGTGGCGACTGCCTGTTCGGCTCGGCTGCTCATGGAGGAACTCCTGTTTGGCTGTGCGAGGCTAGTTCTCTTTGGCCAAGCAACTACTGCGCCAAACCAAAAGATCCTCGAAACAGCGCGATCAGGCTGACAGCGCAGGTGTCTCATGTCCGACATTGTCAAATAGCCGACAACGCGTGCGGCTGCTGTCATAGGCGGTTAGAAGAGGTCTTCCTCCATTTGGGTGGTGATCGAGGATGTGCAACGGCAGCTTCTGCCGCTGAGGAGCTTAGCGCCGGCCGGGGCGTATGGCGTGCTTGCCGGTCTTGAGGCGGCTGATCTCGATCTGGCCGTTGCTCCGGGGCTGCTCGATAGCGTTCCCGGCGCCACCGATGTCGCGTCGTGTCGTTCGCGCGAATGATGAACCCCCAGGGAATGCGCGTTGTCGAATAACCGTGAGGACGATCTCTCGCCAGGATGAAACTTTGGCACGCATCTTGCTCCTAGGGATTTTGAGAACACGCCACGGAACGATTTTCTTACACGGAGATATCGACATCTAACACAATTGGATGGTACGGACTGTCCTGTCCGTTCTCTTCCGCCAGAATGCAATCGCCATTGCTGGCGCGCTTACACTGACGGTCACCACGTCATCTGTGGTGATGAAGGTCTATCTGACAGGTTGCGTTGGGGATACTAAACGTTTGTCAGGCGGCTAACTCAACAAGCTCCGGTATCTAGCGGCCTCGCGTGGACCCTGGCGATTATCGTCATCTTCAAGTACGTGCTGTTCCTGCTTCGGGCTGACAATGACGGCGAGGGCGGTATGCTGTCCCTGCTTCTGAAGAAGGCGCCAAAGTATACGACGGTGATGCTCATGGCCGGGATTCTTGGTGCCGCCCCTTTCATCCGCGATGCGATGATCATGCCGGCACTTTTAGTTCTCTCGGCCGTCGAGGGGCTCAAGCTAGTCACACCGGCTTTTCACGATTACGTCTTGCCGATCCCCGTCACGATTCATGGCGCTACTGTTTGCCATCCAATCACGTTCGTTTTTCAGTCAATGTTCTCTCACTTATCGCAGTTAATCGGAATGGCGATGGCGTCAAATTTGGAAAGCCAACATCCTGGCCGCGCGCGATGCCGATCGCATCGAAAGTCGACCGCTATTGCGGTCGCTTTGAGGAGTCGAACATATGTCGAAGCTTCAAGCCATACCTGAGCCAAAGGGATTTCCCGTCCTTGGTCATATGACGGCCATCGATCCCGATGCTCCCGTCCAAAGCCTGATGCGGTTGGCAAGAGACCTCGGACCCATCTACCGACTTAGGGCCTTCGGGCGGGAGATCATCATCGTCAGCAGCCAGGAACTCACGGCCGAGCTGTGCGAGGAAAGCCGGTTCCGCAAAGCGCTGCATCCTCCGCTCTGGGAGTTGCGGGCGGTGGCGAAAGACGGCCTGTTCACGGCTTATGACGAAGAACCGAACTGGGGAAAAGCGCGTCGCCTGCTGATGCCCGCATTCGGGCCGCTTGGGCTGCGAAATATGTTCAACCCGATGCTCGACATCGCTGAGCAGATGATGGCGCGCTGGGAGCGATTCGGTCCTAGCACAGCGATTGATGTCGCCGACAACATGACGCGGCTGACGCTTGATACGATTGCGCTCTGTGCCTTCGGCTGCCGCTTCAACAGCTTCTACCAGAAAGAGATGCACCCCTTCGTTGCGGCCATGACCGGCGCGCTCGACGAGGCGAGCAACCGTTCGCGACTCCCGCAGCGCGCGTCCAAGCTGATGCTTCTGCGCAATCGCCGTTTCGATGCCGACACGAAGACTCTGCGAAACGTCGCCAATGCGCTCATCGAGGAGCGGCTGAGTGATCCAAGGCTTGGAGAGCGCGGCGACCTCCTGGATGTAATGCTCACGGCAAAGGATAAGGAAACGGGAGAGACGCTGAGCCGGGAGAATATCGGCTATCAGATGATCACCATCCTCGTTGCCGGCCACGAAACGACCAGCGGCCTTCTCAGCTTTGCGACCTTTCTGTTGCTCAAAAATCCAGAGGTGCTGTCCAGGCTTCGCTCTCATGTGGACAGCGTGCTGGGAGGTGACACACCTACGGTTCAGCACCTCGATCAACTCAAATACGTCGAGCAGGTCCTGATGGAAACGCTGCGGCTCTGGCCCACAGCGCCTGCCTTCGCGGTCCGTCCCCTGCAAGACACGACGATCGGCGGCAAATACGCACTCACGACGGACGACGTTCTCCTGGTCCTGTCCCCAGTCCTGCACCGCGACCCCACCGTCTGGGACAACCCGGAGGTGTTTCGGCCGGAGCGCTTCGCGCCGGAGAATGCCGAAAAGCTGCCGCCGCACGCCTGGAAACCGTTCGGGACCGGCCGAAGGGCTTGCATCGGCCGCGGGTTTGCCATGCAGGAGGCAACGCTGGTGCTGGCGATGATGCTCCAGCGCTTCGACATTGAGCTCGCCGAAAAGAGATACCGCCTTATTGTTGGCGAATCCCTGACGCTGAAGCCGAAGGGGCTTCTCATCCGCGCCCGGCGTCTAGATGTTCCGGCAGGTCCGTCGAAAAGCCGCCCCCCACAGCCTCGGCCAGCGCGCTCTCCAGACCACAGCCAAGCTCGTCCGTAGATCGGGGCCGCTGCGCGTTCTTTACGGCAGCAATACCGGAACCTCCGAAATCCTTCGCGCCAGAGCTTGGAATCGAAGCACGGGTGCGCGGTTACCAACCGATCGTTCCAACCGCGGGTGAGTATGCGTCCGGTACTCGGGCAGGTGTTTGCAGTCGAGCAGCAGTGTGCCGATCGTTGCACGCGGATCTTCATCCTACCAGGCGAGGGCGGCCTCTCTCCCGATCGAAATCGGCACCGGCTGCCTTCTTTTTCGGGATTGTCATTGCCATTTTAGGCTCAGCTGAACGCCGCGACTGGGCATCGTCAACGGTGTGCCGATGTCGACGCGACCAAGTACCTCTTTCCGTCCCGGCGAGCGCTTGATGCGACGGCTCGGCATGCCGGTCAGCGACGACACGGCAGCTGAAGCGGGATGCCGCGCTCAATCATTGCGACGCCGCGATCCGGGTCGTTGGCATAGATGATTGGAGCTGGCGGCGATCGTGGCCCTACGGCACGGTGATCGTCGACCTGGAGCGCCGTTTGATTGTCGACATACTTGGCGACCGGAGCGTTGCGAGTGTTGCGCGATGGCTGGAGCGGCACCTTCTGTCGAGATCGTGAGCCGACACCGATGCGGGCTGTACGCACAAGCTGGCTCGCGAGGGTGCGCCGCAAGCGCGTCAAGTCGCTGATCGGTTCATCTCATGCAGAATTTGCGGGTCGCAATTGAGGAGCAGATTCCGGCCGCGCCACTGGACGAGCATTGCTGCCGGGTAAAAGTATCGGGAGCGCGCAAATCGTTCTAATTCAGGATCCGCACGTTAACGCAACGCACCGCCGCCGGCGTCACGCTCATCAACAATCACGGCAGGTGGTGTTCGATACGTGCATGCTTTGAATGAGGAAGGTCTGTCCTATTCGGAGATCGCACGTCGCACCGGCTAAGGCCGGCGCAGCATCGCGAAATGGCTGACTTTCGACACGCCACCCGACCGACAGAAGGCGGCGTTGAAGCCTACATCCCCCTTGTATTTCGAGGCGTTTCTTGCCCAGTGCTGGAGAGATGGCAATCGCTGTGGACGGCATCTGTTCTACGATATCAAACAGCGCGGCTACACGGGCAGTTTCTCGAATCTCGAGCGGCTTCTCGCAAGCTGGCGCCGCCCGGAGAGGTCGGTCAAGGACAGCGGGTCGCCTGCTACGATCATATCGCATCAACCAGGCCGCGATGCTGTCCCGATACGCGATCCGGAGACCGGCGCTGTGATCTCGCCGATAGTCGCAGCTGCCCTCTGCATGAAGCCGCGAAGCATGCTGACGATCAGCCAGGCGAGAAGGGTCGATGCCTTGAAACAGGGCTCGCCTGAGTTCACTTCAATGCGCAGCCTTGCTATGCGCTTCCGCGGCATCTTTCGCAGCCGCGATCCGGGCAAGCTCGACAGCTGGATTGACGATGCCGTTAACTCCGGTCTGGTCGCAATTGCGCGGTTCGCACGCGTCCTGCATCGCGATCTTGACGCAGTCGACAACGCCATCGAACTGCCGTGGAGTAACGGCCAGGCGGAAGGCCAAATCAACCGCCTGAATTAAGCGTGCGATGTATGGCAGAGCTGGCCCGGAACTGCTCAGGGCACGCATGCTGCCACTCGACCGAAGTCGCCACCACATAAAGTGAGGAAAGGCCCAATTAACTGCAACTGCGAAGACGCCACCGAACGGCATGACTGGTTCATGATCTCGTCCATAGCGCTGCTGAATCGCGCTTGGTTCTGACCTATCATTTGCCCGCGCAACGTCTGGAGCATCTCGTGTCCGGCCCGCTCGACTATGGCCACTCCGGCCAGCAGAGCTGGACGTGGATGCAGCGGCAGGATCACAGGATTGGACTTGTCGGTGTCGCACGTTCCTCCGTTGCGTCGCGACGCCACCATCGAGATCGGAATGATCGCGCCGAGCACCGTGAACGCCACGGTTCGTACTTCGGGAAGGCGTCTCGGCACCCATCGCATCAGAAGAAGGCGCGCAATTTCGGCCGGGGATATCAGGTTCGGATCCGATGTAGCGCAGCTCGCTGGCCGTGCTGCCTTTGCGATACGGCCGCGCATCCGGATCGCTCGTGGACACGTGCGTGTGGTTGCTGCGCGATTGTCCGCGGAAGTCACTGCCGTCCTCGTCATCGCCGTCCTTCCGCTTGAAACTCTTGTACCCGGCGCAGCCCTGGATCAACGTGCCATCCACACTGAAATGTCGCCCGACAACCAGGTCGTTGGCGATCTCCACCACTTCGTTGAAAGCCGCGATCACCGCGTCGTGTTCGATCAATCGCTTCTGCTGAACACCGTCGGCGTCTACATCGCACTGTCCATCGACAGACCGATGAACCAGCGGTACAGCCGGTTGTACCCACCTGCTGCATCAATTGCCGCTCCGTACGGACGCTGTGGAACATCTGCAACAACATGGCCCGCAGCAATTTCTCCGGCGCAATGCTGGGGGCGACTGCCTTTGGCACTGCAGGCGTACATGCCGGAACAAGTCGTCTAGCCGCACCAGCGCTTCATTGACCATCAGCGGGATCGGACGCAGTGGAGTGGAACGAAATCTTCCAACTGCTTCATCGTGAACAACTGCTTCATGAACTCATCGCTCCCGCGCATCGAACCGCCTCGCCAAGGTGGATCAGTAGTCTGTCTTAGCGTAGGTGTTCAGCAGCCTGCTAGGCGCCCGCCGCCACGTGCGGGCGACGCCGGCTTCAACCGGCGGGCAGAAGCGCCGAGGGCAACAAGCGAGCCTGACGCAACGCCGCCAGGTCGGCCGAGCCGGTGCAGAAGCAGGCGACGGCCAACTGGCGGATGACGATCTCGAAATGTGCGACAACCGCCTCGGTGGACACCGTCGCCGCGCGCAGCACGCCGGCCGCCTGCCCGGCGATGTCCGCGCCCAGGCGGATGGCCTTGGCCACATCGACGCCGTTGCGGATGCCGCCCGACGCGATCAGCTTCCCCGTTGGAAGCGCCCGACGTACCGCCTGCACGTTGGCCGGGGTCGGAACCCCCCAATCGGCGAATGCCATCGCCACTGCATGGTCGGCGGCATCGCGGGCGCGCTCGCCCTCCACCGCGGCCCAACTGGTGCCGCCGGCGCCGGCGACATCGATCACCGTCACGCCCGCCTCGACGAGCGCACAGGCCACCGAGGCGGACAGGCCCGACCCCACTTCCTTCGCCACGATCGGCACGCCCACGCTGCGCGCGGCGCGAGCGATCTGCGCCAGCACGCCGCGCCAGTCGCGGTCGCCCTCCGGCTGTACCGCTTCCTGCAGCGGATTGAGATGGACGATGAGTCCATCGGCCTCCAGCGCATCCACCGCCCGGCGCGCGAGGTCTAGGCCGTCGGTCTCGCGAAGTTGCGCGGCGCCGATATTAGCCAGCAGGGGAATGTCTGGGGCCAGGCGGCGCAGCGCGCGCGTCAGCCCCTGGGAGTTGCGGGATTGCAGGCTCGGGCGCTGCGAACCGACGCACATGGCGATCCCCAAGGCTTGCGCTGCCTCGCTCAGATGCCGGTTGATTGCCTCGGCGCGTGGCATGCCGCCGGTCATCGAGCTGATCAGCAGCGGCGCGCGCATGGTCTTGCCCAGCAGCGAAGCGCGCAGGTCGATCTGCGTCAGGTCCAACTCAGGCAATGCGCAGTGTTCGAAACGGATGTGCTCCCAGCCGGCGGCGACCGTGGCCGGCGCCGTTCGCCGATCCAGCATGATGTCCAGATGGTCGTCCTTGCGCCGGCTTAGGGCGATGTCGCTCATGCTCGCTCCAGCGTTGGGCGACGGCGTTGAGTCGGATCGGACCGACGGCCGCGCGCGCATGCCGCCGCCTCCCGCGCGTTCAGACCGGCGCACGCTGGCCTCCCCCCGCAGCGTCGCTGCGGTAGCGGCTGGTCGAGGTCTGGTAGTACTGCGCGCGTATGGCCGTCATCGCCTCGATCAACGCCCCCCACGGCGCGGGAAAGCGTTCTTCCGCCATCACCCGGTGCAGCATGCGCGTATGGCCGGCCAGCTCGTCATTGAGAAACTCCATCACAGGCATAGCGGGATAGCGCTCCAGCAGCTGGATCGCCGCGTTGTCGGCCTCGCGGGCCGACCTGTCCTTTTCGCGTCCATGCAGATCGTTCTGCAGGCGCCCTATGGCGGAGATGAGCTGCAGGACCTGGCGAAACGCCGGACGCGCGCGCAAGGTCGCCATGTCCAGCCCCCACAGCAACGACAGGCAACAGAACACGTTCACGTAGGCGATCGAATCGATGCCGTTGTGCAGGTACTCGGCGTAGGACCAGCATTCCGCCCCTGCCGCCTGCGCGTGTCCGGCGCGCAGCGCCGCGCAGTAGCACCGGGTATCGTGGAGAAGCAGAGCATAGTCGCGACGATCGTAGGCGAGCGCGGCCAGCGAAGCGCGCAGCACAGCGCAGGCCTCGAATCCGGGGAGCGCGCACGGCAGGCCCTGCCCCAGCACCTGCTCCACGGCGGCGAGCTGCTCCGGCGCGATCAGGCCAAGGTCGTTGCAATCGTCGAGCCAGAACAGCAGCGCCAGTTCGCGATAGAACGCCACGATCAGCGTTTCGTCCTGCGGATCGCGGCCGGTGCGGGCGCTGGTGTCGCGCAGGCTCGGGTGGATGCGCTGCAGGATGTACTGGCCGCCCCTGACCGCTTCCACGGCATGCTCGTCGGCGAACCCGGTCAGGGACCCCCCCCACTCCAGTACTTGCTGCAGCGCGCGTTCGGTCTGGATCATGGCGCCGCTCCTGCTCCCTCGGCCTGGACGCGCCGCCCCCAACGAAGCGCCAGCCACAACCCGGCGAGTTCCACCACGCGCACGACCCGGGTGGGGCAATACAGTTCCTTGCCGATCCAGAGCGGCGTTTGCGGCAATGCATGCGCCGCATGGCGGGCGAGCATCCACTCCAGCGCACGCGCCACCGCCTGCGCGATGCGCCGGCGCCCTGTCGGCTCTTCGCTCCCGTCCATCACGTGCAACGCGAACAGCGCATAGGCGGTTTCCTCGAATGTGGACGCGCGACCGGCGCCCCAGCCGCCGTCCTCGCGCTGCGCCTGCAGCAGCGCCGCCAGCGCGCGCTCCTCCCGCCACTGGGGCTTGCCTTGCGCCAGCGCAGCGACCGCATGCGCGGTGGGATACAGCCACGAAACGTGCCATTTTTCGTTGTCCCATACACCGAGAGGGTTGCGATTAGCCTCGACGTAGGCGCTGGTGCCGGCGGCGGGCTTTCCCAACAGTCGCAACGCATGGAGGGCATGGATGTTGGTCGACACCGAGGCATTGCGCTCGCCGGGGAAGGTGACGAACAGCTCGCCGATTTCGAAATGGCGCAACGCATCGACCGCCGGGTCGCGGCCTGCAAGGCATAGGACACACAACGCAACGGCGGTGTCGTCTGCATCGGCCGCGAAGTGCAACGCCGGGCCCAGACCGCGCACACCCAGGCGGGCGTCGAGCTGCGCGACGATCACGCGCACCGCTTCGGCGAGCGCGGGATGCGCGAACAGCCCGGCCAGATGCAGGGTGTACAGCGACCAGCATGGCTCGAACACATTGATCGGCCAGACGTTGGGAACGACACCTTCGATGCCGCTGCGCGTCGCCCGCGATGCCGTCTGCAGATACGCGTCGGCGCGTCCGACCTGCGGCGTGCTGCCCTCTGTCACGGCGTGCGCACGCCACGCGGCGGTAGCCGCCGGACTGATGCCGATGCTGCCGTCGTCATCCGGGCATGCGGTGGTCGGCGACGTCCCCCAGGCTTCCCAGGAGTGCAGCAACGGATGGCCGCTCGGCAACGTCGCCACCGCCCCCAGCTTGGCCAGGCACGCTTGCCGCAACGGCAACAGCGCCGGGTGGCGCGGAAACGCCATGTGGCTCAGCAAGGATGCCGCTTCTCCGCACAACTGCGGCAGGATCAGCTCCGCGCCGATCGGCGCGTCTTCCGGCACCGCATGCACGTAGGGGTCGGGCTGGTGCTCGAGGAACCGGGTTGCCGCCTGGACTGCGTCGGCAGCGCCGGGAAGAGGATCGGCACGCTGCAATGCCAGCAACGCCGCCCACGTGGGCGCATGGCGGAACAGCGGGAAGTCCGCGCTTCCCCATCCTCCATCGGCCTGTTGCTGTGCGATGAGCCACGCGTATGCGTCCTGTCGACCAGTGACGTTGCGGTGGAACTGCAGAGCTCGCGCCGTGTCGTAGACGGACGGACCGACGCTGCCGCCGTCGATCATCGCGCTCAGCAGGTGGCGCAATTCGGAAAGGATCTGTTCGGACAGCGCATTCACACGGGATGTTCCTTCTGCAGACGTTGACGAGAACCAGGTTCGGCAGACGCCGCGCACGTCACCGCAGGCCCGTCGCGGCCCGGCGCATGGGCAGCGCCGGACGGCCGCCCTGCTCCGGCGCGGCGACCCCGGCGCCGCAGACTCGGACACAGTGCAGGATGCACCGCCGCCGCCGGCCGATCGTAGCGGCACAGGGGCGACCCCATGCGGACGGGCGCGCTCATGCGCATGGCGCGTGTTTTAACAGATACGCGTTGGCGCGTTGCTGCATCTGCGCCAACCGTTCCGCACGCGGCCCCAGCGGGGCGATGGCCTCCCCGGCATCGCGCAGCAGATCCAGCGCGAACTGGCGCGCTGCCTGCAGCCCCATAATCGACGCGCAGGTCGGCTTCTGCGCCGCCGCGTCCTTGCCGGGGGTCTTGCCCAGCGTCGCGGTGTCCGCTGTCGCGTCGAGAATGTCGTCGACCACCTGCAACGCCAGGCCGAAACAGGCGCTGTACCGATCGAGCGCACAGTACAGCGCGGCGTGAGCGGCATCCTCCGCGATGGCGCATAGCGCGCCCATGCGAACGGACGCGCGCACTAGCGCTCCGCTCTTCATCCGGTGCATTGCCATGATCCTGTCCAGCTCGACATGCTTTCCGACCAGGGACAGATCCATGGCCTGCCCGCCTGCGGCACCCTCGGCGGACACCGCCTGCGCCAATTCGCGCACGAGCGAGATACGGTTGTCGCCCGGCGCATCCAGGCTCGCCAGGGCCAGGAAGGCGTGCGCCTGAAGTGCATCGCCGACCAGGATCGCAGTGGCTTCGCCGAACTTGACGTGCACGGTCGGAAGGCCGCGGCGAAGCACGTCGTCGTCCATCGCGGGCAGGTCGTCGTGAACCAGGGTACAGGCGTGCATCATCTCGATGGCGGCGCCGACGTCGTCGAGCATGTGCGCCGGCGTGTCGGCCAGTGCGCCGGCAGCCAGACAGAGCAAGGCGCGGGTGCGCTTCCCGCCATGCAAGGTGGCGTAGCGCATCGCGGCCATCAGTTCGGTCTCACCGTCGTCTTCGGAGCAGAGAAGACGCGCCAGCGCCTGTTCGACCCGCTCTGCGCCGTCCTGCATCCAGATCTCCGACAGCAGCCTGCCGGATGCGCCGCGCGTCTGCGCGCCCAATTTGCCGAGCGCGGAAACGCCAGTTCGGTCGTCGTGTAGCGTAGTACCGGTCTGCATGTTGTTCACGTCCTTGTACCTGACAGGAGACGGCTACGGCGAGCGGCAAGCCGCGGTGTTGCCGGCGCCGCTGCCTCGCCACACAGGGCATGCGATGCCAACTCATGAGAACCCGATGCGGATTGTCATGGATGGATGTGCGGTCGGATAATAGCGCCGGCCTTTTTCGACGCCGCTCAGCAACCGCGGCCGCATCCCGGCTTTGTGCATGGTCAGCGCCATGGCGATGGAGAACTGCACCATTTCCAGCCATACCAGGTGGTAGCCGATGCAGACGTGTGGGCCGGCACCGAACTGCAGCATGTCCACCGGCCGGACTGGCTCCGTGCGTTGCAGCCACCGCGCCAGGCGGAACTGCTCAGGCGCCTCGTGCAGCAGCGCCGAGGTCGAGAAATGCAGCAGCGGGATGCACAGATCGGTGCCCGCGGGAATGCGCCGTTGGCCGAGTTGCAAATCCTGCAGCGCGCGGCGCGGCAGGAGCGTGACCGCCGGATGCATGCGCAGCGTCTCGCGGAACAGCGCCTCGGCGACGGGACACTGCGCCAGCTCCGCCTGCCGGGTCGGCACCGCGCCCACGCGTTGCGCCTCTTCGACCAGAGCGTCCCACAGCACAGGCTGCCGCGCCAGCTCGATCACCATCCAGGCCATCGTCGAGGCGGTGGTCTCGTGACCGCCAAGCAGCAGCAAGCGGATATTGGCGACCAGGACGTCATCGGAGAGCGCATCGTCGCTGCGATCGAAGGCGCTCACCATGTCGTTGATCAACCCCGTGCGCGCGGCATGCGCGCGCGCGTCACGGACGAACTGGCGCAACTGCGTGTCGATCCAGTCGCGGGCGGCGCGGCCGCGCCGCAAGGGCAGTCCGGGCAGGTCAATCGGGGGCGCGACGATCAACTGCAGCAGTTGCCGATACTTGCGGTGCCATCCCGGTAGGTCCTGCGCGGGGATTCCCATGAGGCTGAAGATGAGCTTGAGCATCAGGTCGCCGGTTTCGCGCAGGATAGTTACGTCGCCGCGGTCACGCCACGCTTGCACCCGCGCCAGGATGATGGGCGCGAACAGGTCGCCGATGCCGGCCTGGGTCAGCCCCTTGGGCAGGAACGCCGCCTTGATCGCATCGCGCGCCTGCCGGTGCGCGCCGCCGTCCTGGGCGACCAACGTTCCGCCAAGCAATTCAGGCGCGATCTCTTCGATCAGCGCCGAGGACACGTCCTTGTGCCGGAGCAGTGCGAACGCATCCGGATCCACACAGGTCATCAGGTGTCCGGCAGGGCCGAAATCCAGCCAGAAGTGGCTGCCCAGCGTCCGTTCCGCACTCCGCAGCAGGCGCGGCAGGTCGCAGGCGATGGCGGGAAGATGCCCGACCAGGGGGAAAGCGCCGGGCACGACCGGGATGTCGTGCCGTAGCCGGTGCCGACGGTTCAGCGGGTTGAGCAGCATGTCCATCAGCTCCATCAGCAGCGCGGCGCCACGGCCGCTTCGGCGGTGTCGCCGGCGGCCCGCGCGGCGCGGCTGTTGCCACCGTCGGCATACGTCGGCACATGCGCCAGCATGCCGCCGTCGATGCACACGACCTGGCCGGTGATGAACGCAGCATCGTCGGAGAGCAGGAACGCCACCAGCGCGGCCACGTCCTCGGGGCGGCCGACGCGCGGCAGGAGCTGGTGCCGGCGCAGATGCCGTTGCATGTACTCGTCCAGCTTGGCGAGGAGACGCTCGGTCATGATGAGACCCGGCGCAACCGCGTTGCAGCGGATCTGCGCATGACCGTACTGGGTGGCGAGCGAGGCCGACAGCATGTTCATCGCCGCCTTCGACGCGGCGTAGGACGTCAGCGCGGTATCACCGCTGAGCCCCTGGCACGACGACATGTTGACGATCGCGCCACCGCCGCGGGCGATCATCCGTGGGATAGCCTGCCGGCAGCAGAGCAGCGTGCCGCGCAGATTGGTCGCCATGGTCTGATCCCAGACCGCCAGGTCCAGGTCGAGGATGGCGCGGTCGCGCGGGGTCAGATGCATGGCGCTCGCGTTGTTCACCAACAGGTCGACTCCACCGAAGTGCCGCTCCGTCGTCTCGAACAGCGCTGCCACCGCCTGCGCATCGGCGATGTCCATGGCTAGGGCAATCGCGTGGCCCGCTTCGGCCGCGATCTGCGCGGTGCAGGCGATGGCCGCCGAGCCATCAATGTCGGCCACCACCACTTTGCCGCCCTCGCGCGCGATGGCGAGCGCGCATGCCTTGCCGATGCCGGCGCCGGCGCCGGTCACCACGGCCACCTTGCCTTCAAACCGTCCCATCGTGTCCTCCTGGATTGCGTTGGTCTTTCGCGGCATGCCGCTCGGCCTCCGCCGGACAAGGCGCAGGGTAGGCGCTGGCGCGCTCGTCATCGCCAGCGTCGCTTTCGATGACCCGAATGGCGGCGACCGGGCACTGGCTGGCCGCGAGCCGCACGGCGGCGTGCAGCGCCTGCGGGACCGTCGCCACGCACACTTCGGCCACGCCGTCCGGTCCGCGCTGGCGAAATGTGCCCGGCAGCGTCAGCACGCACTGCCCGGTGGTTCCGCACAGATCCTGGTCGATCACGACGCGCATCTCAGCCGCCCCGCGCAAGCAGCCGCACCGGCAGTGCGCGGAACGTCCTAAGGAACGCGGAGGGCTCCCGGGTCGGCTGCTCGGCCAATGCCAGCGTGGGGAAGCGCGCCTGGATCCGCGGCAGGCTCTCGGCCAACTGCACCCGGGCCAGTTGCGCACCGAGGCAGAAGTGGATGCCGTGGCCGAAGCTCAGCATGATCTTTCCGTCGGTCGACATGCCAGGACTGGTGCCGCAGAACCGCGCGGGATCGAAGCGGTCGGGATCGGCGAAGGCGTCCGGGTCGCGATTGCCGGCCGCGATCAGCACGCGCACGTCCGCGTTCTTCGGGATCACCACGCCGCCCAGTTCGATGTCGCGCCGGGCGATACGCGGAATGGAGCTGAACATGGCGGGCGCGTCGCAGCGCAGGACTTCTTCGACGAATGCCTTCACCCCCACGGCGTCTCCCTGCAGCCAGTGCCGCTGTTCGGGATACGCCAGCATCGCCAGGACCGCATGGTCGATGGTCGCAGCAGTGGTGGCGAAGCCGCCCAGTAGCATGCCCCACAGCATGCTTATCAACTCCGCATCCGACAGCGTGTCGGCATCTTCGTCGTGTGCGCCGACCAGCATCGACACGATGTCGTGGCGGGGATCGGTGCGCTTGCGCTGTGTGAGGTCGCCGAAGTAGGCCTGCACCCTGGCGCTGGCCGCGTCCGCCGCGGCGAGCTGGGGATCGCTGGCGTGCGGGCTCAGGCCTTCCAGAATGGCGCCGATTCCGGCGGCGAGCCCGAACATGTCGCCCTGCGGCATGCCGAACAGTTCGGCGAAGACCAGCATGGGCAAGGCCAGCGCGAATTCCCGATGCAGGTCCACCGCCTCCCCGCGCTCCAGCGCGGGCGCCATGCCGTCCAGGCGCGCTGCGACGATGCGCGCGATGCTCGGCCGCAGGTCGTCGATCTGGCGCATGGTGAAATCGCGTGAGATCAGCCGGCGCAGACGCGTATGCGTCGGTGGTTCCTTCATCGCTAGCGTGGACGCCAGCAATTTGAGCGACAGGCTGGTCGCCGCGCGCGGGAAATAGCGCGCCAGTTCGCCCGGCGCCGGTCCTCGAAACGCATCGCCCGTCGCCTTGAGCGCCCAGTAGATGTCGGTGTGGCGGCTCAACAGAAAGAGGCCCGACGCCGCGCGATGCACCGGATCGTGCTCGCGCAACCACCGCATGAACGGATACGGGTCGTCGATGCACGCTGGCGACGCCAGTTCCGCGAAGGCGTCCCGGCATGCTGCCGTGGTTTCTTGCACGTTCATCTTGGTTACCTGTTGGCTGGCTGATCTGACCGGCGCGCGTCAGGCGCGCCGGCAAATTGCGGAGAAGATCGCGATTCCCGGCGGCGTCCGCCCATCACCAGAGCACCGGGAACTCATCGAACCCGCCAGTGATGATCTCCTTGCGCAACTTCAGTTCTTCGGGCGCCACGGCCAGGCGCAGCGCGGGAAAGCGCTGGAAGATCGAACCGAACACCGCCTTGAGTTCCAGCCTGGCCAGCGTCGCGCCGATGCAGGAGTGCGGCCCGTAGGAGAACGCTAGGTGCGGATTCTGGTCGCGTCCGATGTCGAAGATTCCCGGGTCGTCGAAATAGCGCGGATCGAACGAGGTCGCCGGCAGGCCGACCAGCACCTTGCTCTCCGCAGGAATATGCACGCCCGCGATGGTCACGTCGGTCCTCGGATAGCGCATGATGCCGTCCCAGCCCGCGCCCGGCGGGTACATGCGCAGGATTTCCTCCACCGCCTTGTCCACGAGGGATGGATCGCCTAGCAGGCGTTCGCGCTGTTGCGGATGGCGCAACATGGCCAGCAGGCCGAATTCGATCTGCGCGACGGTGCTCTCGTGCCCCGCCACCAGCATGCCCGCCGCCAAGCCGATCGCCTCTTCCTCGGTCGCCTTGCCCTGGTTGACCGCCGCGAGCAGATCCGTCAGCAGGTCGTCGCCCGGATCCTGGCGCTTGTCCCGCATCTTGCCGCGAATGTAGGCGCGCAGTTCTTCCCAGGCCAGGCGCGACGCGCTGCGCGGGCCGCTTTCATGCTGGTGCGTCATCACCTCATCGGACAGCCCGGCGAAAAAGGCGTGATCCTCGTAGAGCACGCCCATCAGCGCGCTGATGACCATGGCCGGAAGCGGAAAGGAGAGGTGGCGCCGCAGGTCGGCGGGCTGGGGCTGGGCCGCCAGCGTCTCGAACAACTGCGCGGCGATCGCCTCGACCTGCTGCGCGAGCAACTTCACCCTGAGGTTGCTGAAGGCCGGCGCCACGATCGTGCGTAACCGGGCATGCTCGCCCCCCTCGTGCGAGACCAGCCACCCCGGCGAACCGAGAATCACCGAATCCGGGGTGAATTCCGCCGGCGGAATTCCCGCGGGCCGGAACGCCGGGTCGGACAGCACCGCCTTGGCCTCGTCGTAGCCTGTCACCCACCAGCCTTCGTGCCCGGACGGGAAGCGCACGCGATGGATCGGGGCGTTGGCGCCTAGCTCCAACATTTCGGGCGAGGGCTCGATGTGATCGACGCGCCACATGGGCAGCGTCGGCAAGGGTTGTTCGGACATGGTGGCACTTCACTCTCTAAGCGATGGAAGGGCATGCCGGCGTGTGCCGCAGTACAACTAGGGTGGCAAGAATCGTGCCACTGCGCAGGGAACGCCTCAGATAAGCTGCTCTCCACATCATTTCAATGTCTTAACTGGGCGCGGCACGCCCGGGCCGAACATCACCATGTCGCGGACGCGACAAACCCGACAAGTAGGTCAGAAAGGTATGTCGGTCGCGTTAGCTTGGCGCAGAAGTCAGGGTTCATCTGTCGGGCATAATCGGACGTCCAGCATGGAACCGAAGCTATGTCATCGAAGGGAGGAAGGTGACCGGCAGGTGCTGCGGGTAGCGAATAACGTAAGACGAAAAAAAGTTTCACCCAGAACTGAAACTATACCTTTGCGGTGGCGATCGCTGAGACTCGCAATTGGACGTAGTTGACAGGCATGGCGCTAAAACAAAGGCGACCCAGACCACCTCGGGGCGGCTTGCGATGAGGTGGATCTTACAAGGGTGAAGAGATGGGCGGCTGTCGTGTGCAACTGCTCGCGATAATCACCGCCTCTCCGGGTCATCCTGCCTCGTAGCTTTTCCAGTGGAGGGCGACTATCGCATGCCCCAAATCGGCATCATCGATATTGCGCGGTCGCTCGCGCTGCCAAGCAGGTGAGGGGAGTGAGACCCGGGTGCGGGTGGAACCGTTGCTCGGGACCGCTTGGGCCGCTCATCCTCCTCACCGTCCCTGAGCGGGATCGGATCCGTTGGTGCAAGACGAGGTCAGTTCCAGACTCCTTGCGTCGCCGTCCCTTCGGTCTCGCGCGCTTCTGCCGGACGGCGCCTTGCCGTCGATGGCCTGCCCGCGCCAGCCTTCGGGGGCGGGACGCCCCGGCGAAGGCCCGTGTGGGCCATGACGGTGGCGGCCGATGCCGCCCAGCCTTTGACGCCTCGTCTTTCGGGACAGAGCAACGAACTGGCGCAAGCATCCGAACCTTCACGGCCGGATGGAACGGCTCTACTGCGAGGAGCGCGGCACGCACGCGAATTTCAATTGCATCAATCTTCAGCTGACCGCCGACGATCTTGACCGCCTGGAAACGGCGCCTCGACGACGCTCGTCCCCAACAACGACAAGCTCGGCAAGTGCTCGGGGCTGGGAGCCGCAATACGATCTGACGGCGATCACCAAATCCGCCTGGAACTGGCATTCGCGCCGAAACGGCTGAGCAACCGCCAGGCTCGGCCTATTGGGCGGCAGGCGGACGGCTGGCGGCACTCCGTCCGCGCTGCAGCAGCGGGAGCTCGAGAAACACGTAGGCTGAGATACCGGCGATCGTGCCCGACACGATCGCCATGAGCAACGAGATCCCCGCTGGCATGCCCAATATGCCGCCGGCCTTGGCGACGACCGAGATCGCGAAGGCGTGCCATAGGTAGATCGAATAGGAAGCATCGCCGAGCAGGGCCGGCAGGTTCAGCATCGGGACCCGTCCGCTTGCCTCGAGCGCCAGCGCTCCAAGAACCAGGAGGACGGCGAGCGGCCCTGTCGAGCGTTCATCGAAGGGAAGATGGAGGCCATCGATCAGGGCGAAGCCGCCGAGCGAGCAGGCAATCAACGAAGAACCTATCGCCGCCCCGGGAACCTTCCCCCGGAGCCAGAACTCCCCGAGGATCATGCCGGCGACGAACTCGAGGATGATCGGCCGTGTATAGGTCAGCCAGAGCGCATTTTCACTGCGAGCAACCAACCCGAGCGTGACCAGCGCCACGAAGAGGCCGTTGATGGCCGGGAGGCGCCAATGGCGCGGCAGCAGCAGAGAGGCCGCGAACACGGCGTAGAAGAGCATCTCGAAATTGAGCGTCCAGCCCTGCACGAGCACCGGCCAGATATCGCCGCTGCTCGGCGAGCGGACCGGAATGAAGACCAGGGATGCCAGGACGTGGTCGAGAGTCAGCACGAGGTTGGGAAACAGGCCGGCGAGCGCGCCGGCAATCATGACGGCCGTCGAAAACCAGTAGATCGGAACTATGCGGCGGAGGCGATCGGCGATGAATTTCGCGGGGGTCACCGGCCGCCGGTCGTTGATCACCCACATGATGAAGCCGCTAATGACGAAGAAGACGTCGACGCCGGCCGCTCCGATGGTAAAATCGTGGCCGGTCTTCTCGGCGGCGTGAAAGATCACGACAGCGAGCGCCGCCGCCGCCCGAAGATACTGAATCGCCCGGATCGTTCCCATCGCCCCCTCCGACCGTGATGTCACCGGAAAGCCTTCAGTCCACCAGCGTTGATCCAGCCAGTCGGCAACTTCACCCAAATCTTTATCGGCATTGAGCAGTCCTTGTTCCCGGTGGTGGTCGAAACAGCCATGGCCGCGACGGCAAAGCCGCGAAGGCCAACATCAAAGTGAGCTTTTCGGTCGTGAGCCCAGTCAGCCCTCGTGCAACTTCCTTACCGATAACTCCGCGCTCTGGGAGCAGGCCTATGCCGCTGGCCGGGTGGTAAAACGCCTCCGCGATGCGCCCTACCCCGCTGACCACTGAGGTTGTAGTCTAGACGTGTTCTTCAATCAGCTTCAGGATAAATACGAACCCGTGAGCCGCCGTCTGCTTCCAGCAGCTCGGCCCTATAAGGCGCTCCGCGGATGTTGATATACGTCGGCTTCATGCATCGGCCTCGCGCGCGGATAATCGATGAGGGTCCCTGCGGCCGCGCATGGTAGTTCTGGATCCAGGCTTCCGAGCTAGATGCGCCGGTCAATGCCTCAATCCAGTTAGACACACCGCGAGCACTGTCTTCAGGCGGGTCGCCATCTCCTGGATACATCAGTCGTACTCCGTATCAAATAAAGGAGCCTCACAGTAATGCATGCCGGCCGATCCCCGGCATGCAACGTCGGCATACAATTATGCGGCCGAGGTATTCCTGGCTATGCGATAACCGGGCGCGGAATTTGCCATGGCGATGGTGAGGGGGATTGCCAAGTGGCATCGTAAAGCTAACCGGACTTTGAATTCGAGGTGCGACTGTCGGTCGTGACGAACCGTGACTACCGTGCCGCGACGACCGAGGCGCGGCATTCCGCAGGACGGCGCCCATCTTTTCCGCCACAGCCTCGCGACCGACCTTTTGCGGTCGGGCGCCAGCTTTGCACAGGGCGGTCAACTGCTCCGCCATCGAAGCATCGACAATACAGGATCGCCCGCGCCGAATGACGGCTCGTAAGCTGGATTCGGTGCGGATCGCGCCGGGCGCGCGGCCAGTCCCGGTTGCCGGTGAGGCCATGGCGTAGAATGGAAAGGGCGAAATAATGGCTCATGCGATCTCCTCGCGATGATCGGTACTTTCGCGAACAACCTCGAGGACTTCGTCCTGGGTCAGAAGACCACGTTCTATGGCTACTTGCATGAATGGGCGCCGTTCCGCGGCGGAAGCCTGCACGAGCTTCGATACCTCGGCGTAACCGAGCTTCGGCACTAAGACGGTGGCAAGCGCCGACGATTGCATCAGGTTCCTGAGGGACTGCTCACGGTCGGCCTCGATGCCGGCGATGCATTTATCGGCAAAAATGCGCGTGGATTTCGCAAGGAGCTCAATCGAGTCGAACAAGCGTGAGGCGATGATCGGTTCGAAGTGATTAATTTCGAGCTGTCCCTGCCGCGAGGCCAGGGATACGCCGGCATCGTTGCCGACAACGGCGAAGGCTACCTGCTGCATCATCATCGGCAAGACCGGGTTGATCTTGCCCGGCATAATGGAGGAACCGGGCTGTACGGATGGGAGTCGCAACTCGCCGACGCCGCTGTTCAGGCCAGACGCAAGAAGGATGAGATCGGATGCGATCTTGCCGATGACCTCGGCGGAGATGCGTATCTCCGAGGAGACGCGGGCGAACGCGTCGGCATTCTGCATGGCATCGAACATGTTCGCACCGGGGCGGACGTCTGCCCCGACGATTTCTTTCAGATGGCGATAAACGGCGCTCCGGTAACCCGGAGCGGAGCCCAGCCCAGTCCCGATAGCCGTGCCGCCCAAGGGCAGGACGAGCATCTCGTCACGAGCGGAAACCAGCTTCTCGACGAGCCGACGAATGGCGGCAGCATACCCGCCGAACGCCTGACCGAGACGCATGGGCTGTGCCGCCTGCATGCAAGTCCTGCCGATCCGCAAGACATCCCCAAAGGCAATGGACCGCTCTTGAAGAGCGTCCGCTAGATGGGTCAGCGCCTCGATGAGGGACTGGGACTTGTCGTAGACTGCGAGCTTGACGGCTGCGGGCAAGACGTCGTTGGTCGACTGGCCGGTGTTGACGTGATCGTTCGGATGGATACGGCTATATGTACCCGGCTGCTCGTTGAGGATCTGGAGCGCGCGGTTGGCAATCACTTCATTGACGTTCATGTTGATGGAGGTTCCACCGGATCCTTCCAGCAAATCGACGATGAACTGATCGGCGTGACGGCCGCTTTCGACCTCGACGGAAGCCGCGATGATGGCGTTCGCGATCTCGGCGGGGAGGACGCCGATATCGCGATTGGCTGCTGCTGCTGCATGCTTGATGCGCGCAAGCGCCTTGAGAAGCTCCGGCGCGTCGCCGAGCTTGTGGAATGAAATGTCGAAGTTTTCCTGGCCGCGAAGCGTGGCGACGCCGTATAACGCTCCTGCGGGCAATACTCGGGAGCCGAGGCTGTCTGCATCTGTTCTCGTGTTTGGCATGGGCTCCCCCAAGTCCGATCTGCTATCCATGGGCCATGATGTTGCCGGCGCTCTTCGCGATTATCATTGTCCTAGTCGGAGCCGTGACTCGCCTAATGCAGCACAAGCAAGTGCCGTGCCAATCACAAATAGTTGGCATTATTGGATGGTGCTGCGACAGCGACAGGTCTGCTCCTTCGGCTTCATGACCGACTTGACTGAAGCGAATTGAACTTAGAAGAGGACAGCCTTCGCCCAGCCATCTGCATTGCCAGCATCAATGATGGGCGCCAAGCCCGCTGCCTCCGTCGATGATTCATCGGGCGCCCGCCTTTCGGGTCGCTTCGGGCGAACGCTCGGTCGAATATCCGCTTGGCCTTGGCTTCGAGCGGCGCGGCGAAGCCTGGTTAAGTCCACTCTCCTGTCCGCTATCCCTTAGACGCGCGCGTAACGCGGGCACCGCTTCATTGTTTGTAGAGTCCGCGACAAAAGTAGTTCGACCTGGTTTCCTGCTCCTCATCTAAATCATTGATATGATAGGCACTTTTTTGCCTGTTTCACTTTCTAAGTAACTGGCACGAATTTTGAAGCGCCCCTAGCGACGCGTCACGAACTAAAACCGTGGCCCGCTGATCGCCTTGCGCCTTAGAGGAGACTTATGCTTAATAAAGTCCAACCTGAGAACACCAAATTCGTCGCAAGCCACTTCATCGATGTAGTCGCGGCTATCGATAAAATCGCGGCAGCGTTCCCCGACAGGATTGCAATCCAACATGGCGCGGAGGAGCTCACATATGGTGAGCTGCGGGTGCTGTCAGATAGCATCGCAAACACCCTACGAGAGCGTTGCGCGGATGGAGCGGTCGTGGCCTATTGCGGAGAACGGAATTTTAATTGGGCAGCCACGGTAGTTGCAATTCTAAAAAGCGGCTCAACATATTTGCCGCTCGATCCATCCATGCCGGCTTCCCGAAATTCCTTCATGATTAGGCAAAGTGGATGCACTCTGATTATCGGGCCGGAAAGACCTGAAGTGCTTGGTCTTGAGAAAGACTGCGACGGCGTCAGACAATTCATGACGGTGCAGACGGCGCTACTCGGTAGCCGTGCCTCTCCTGCAATGCCATCTTCGGCTGAACCCCGTCTTGCTTACATTCTGTTTACGTCCGGTTCGACTGGACGGCCTAAGGGCGTGATGGTTCAGCGGGCAGGTCTCAACAACCATTTGATGGCCAAGATAGATGCGCTCGAACTAAGTGAGCAGGACTGTGTCGGACAGACTGCCTCTCATGGCTTTGACATCTCCCTGTGGCAGCTTTTGGCAGGATTGTGTGTCGGCAGTTGCGTCGCGATCATAGATGATGCGGCACTGAGATCTCCGATGGCTCTTCTTAATGCACTGCAGGCGCATCGTGTCGCTATCGTCCAATTCGTTCCATCGGTACTCGCCGTATTCGTTGAACATCTGCAGACACTCTCAGCCGAGGAGCGGCTCCTCGGTGCCTTACGCACGGTTTCCACGGTCGGCGAGCCGTTGACGCCCGCCTTGGCACGCAGTTGGCTGACACTTTATCCTCAAGTCCCCATTCTCAATCACTACGGCCCGACAGAATGTGCAGACGGGGTTACGCACCATTTGATATCGGTCCCGCCCAGCACAGCTGACACCTATGTGCCCATCGGTAGGCCGATTTCCAACCTTGAGGTCTATGTCGCCAAAGGATTGCGTCTGTGCAAGGCGGGAGAAGTCGGCGAAATCTATGTTAGCGGAGTCGGTGTCGCTGATGGATACATCAACGATTGCGACCGTACCAGAGATGCTTTTTTGCCAAACCCGTTCTCCGAGGACCCATCCTATCGGCAGCTCTATAAGACCGGCGATCTCGGACGCATCAGGGCAGACGGCCTTCTGGAGTGCCTGGGTAGACGAGATCGTCAGATCAAGCTCCGGGGGCACCGGATCGAACTTGGAGAGATCGAGTCTCACCTCTGCGCTCATCCTTTGGTAACCGCCGCGGTGGCTATTGCACCCGTCCATGAGAGCGTGAAACTTACGGCGCGGGACATAACCTGCGCCAACCGCGAAACTGACCGAAGACGAATAGTGGCCTACGTGTCGGCTCCTGCCGAACTAACAGAGGGTGAACTCCGGAGCTTTGTTGCCGAATCGCTTCCCGGCCACATGGTTCCAGAACGACTCATTCGTGTCGACCGGTTCCCTATCACTCCAAACGGCAAGGTAGATCTCGCGTCACTGCCGGACCCGACGACCGTTCGCCCCGAGCTGCTGAGCCCGTTCGAGGAGCCAAAGACGGAGTTCGAAAGCACGCTGCGAGATATTTGGTCCAAGATTCTTGGGATCAAAGTTATCGGCGTCAACGACAAATTCATGGCGCTAGGCGGCGACTCGCTCCGGGCGATGCTTATATTGGCGGAGATGCAGAGGCAGCTCGGGGCGAAGGTGGATTTCAGGCTTGTTCTGAATGGGACCATCAGATCGCTGGCTGCGGCGATATCCATCCAAACCACTGCAACACAGAACTTGCTTCCTGCGAGCGGGAAGCTCAAACGATCACCCCTGACGCGAGTGCAAGAACACCTCTGGTTTCTTTGGCAGCTTGATCCGGCCGCGAAGAACTACATTCTCCAGGGCGGTCTGCGCATACGAGGTGCCATCGATCTGAGCGCATTCAAGGAAGCCTGGTTCGATGTTGTTCAGGCGCATGACGGACTTTCAGCACGTTTCAGCAACGAGGACGGGCTGGTTCAGATTTTTGAGGATCCGCGGGGCTCCGATTTAGAGTTGGTGGATGCCACTCACCTGACCCAAGAGGAAGCCGATCAACTAGTGGCGGAGCTGCGGCGCACGGAACTCGACGACACCTTTGACCTCAACGAAGGACGTTTGTTTCGTGCACGGATGATCCGCCTCGGCGCGGATGACCATCTCATACTTATAAGCGCGCACGAAATCATCATAGATGCGTGGTCGATCTCTGTCCTCCTCAGAGATTTGCAGACAAGATACTCCAACGCCGCTGCCTTCTCTCCAGGGGAACGCGCATCCCTCTCGACCTATGCTCATTGGGAAAGTGTACACATTACACCAAAGTCGCTCGATGAGCAGGGGCGGTATTGGCGTCGGCAAATAGGCGACAATCCTCCGGTGCTTTCGTTGGGGAGCAGGCGACTGCGACCGAAAGAAAACTCCTTCCGTGGGAGCTCGCATGGGTTTTTCCTTGGGGGCGACCTATCTGATCACCTGCGAGACTTTGCACGCCGGCACAGATGCACGACTTCTACGGTTCTCCTGGCATGTTTCAAGCTGTTGTTGCGGATGTATAGCGGACAAAACGATGTTGTCGTTGGCATACCGCATGTGGTCCGTGACCAACCAGGCACCGAGAAGATCGTGGGCTTCTTCCTCAACATGCTGCCAATCCGAACCACGATCGATGCCAATGAATCCTTTGTGACGCACGCGACTCGCGTGCAGGGCCTTATAAGCGATGCTATCGCGAACTCGGCGTACCCGTTTAGCTGGATGGTCCGGGATACTCGATTCTACCGCGAGCCCGGTCAATCGCCTATCTTCCAAGTCATGTTCAACATGTACTCCGAGCCTCCCGAGCCACCCTCAAACCGCGATTTGGAAATGACGTTCCGCGAATATGATACAGGCTATGTAAAATTTGACCTTACCCTGTACGCGCAAGACGAAGGCGATGCAATTGCGTTGCAACTGGCTTATGCCGACGACATTTTTTCGAGCGATGTGATCGTTCGCATGGCCGATAATTTTCGCCATCTCATTGCTGCCTGTGTCGAGGGACCGGACGAACCGATTGTCGCCCTGAGCGGCCTTAGCCCATCGGAAGTCGCCTTTCTAAACGCGCTAAAGGGCGATGAGACGTTGTGTGAGGACGAGCCTTCGCTTGTGGACGCATTTAATCAAGTGAGCGCTTCAACTGTCGATCAGGTGGCTTATTTCGGCGAATTCGGTGCAGTCACGTTTGGCCAGTTGCGCAAACGCGTGGCTACGATCCAGTCCGTTCTGCGAACGTGCGGGGTGGGTGCGGGTGACATCGTCGCGATGCTGGTCGACCGGTCGCCGGACGTAGCGGCCACAACTTTGGCGATCTGGAATTTGCAGGCGATCGTTGTACCCATATCACCAAGCTTCCCGAAGGAACGGATCGGCCACATCATAAGGGATAGCAGCGCAAACCTCCTTGTTCACGCGATCGCGGATGAAGAAGCCACTTTCGGTTTGCCTTGCGTCAATCTGTCTGCGTTGCTAGCTGGATACGACTCTGGCCGGGTCTTGAGCCGGACTGGCGCGCCACTCGAGGAGAGTGCAGCGAGCATAATATATACTTCGTCGTCCACGGGTAAGGCGAAGGGCGTTCTTGTACCGGAATCTGCAATTCTAAATCGATTGAACTGGATGTGGCGATGCTTTCCTTTCGATGGCACCGACGTGATGGTTGTTCAGAAGTCAGCGGTACTTGTTGCTGCAGTGTGGGAGTATTTTGGAGGGCTCCTGAAGGGGATCCCAACGCTGATCCTTACGCATGAGCAGTTGCTCGACCCCGACCTCTTGTTGGGGGCATTGGCAACGCATCACGTGACGCGGTTGTTTGCCTCTCCGTCCATTTTAACCGGTCTAATCGCCTCTCAAAAGCGGCAGCCGGAAACGACCAGCTTGCGCCTGGTTACAAGCAGTGCTGAGCCGATGCCGTCATCGCTTCCTGTTCGTTGGCGAGAGTGCTTTCCAGATGTGCCGCTATGGAATTTTTATGGCGCTACGGAGTGCGCATCTAATTCGGCAGTGTACCGAACAACGGACGCCGATGATGGCTCATCAGTTGTTCCGGTTGGGCGCCCGATCGATAATGTGAAAGTCTATGTCCTTGATGCAGAGCTGAAGCGGGTTCCCGTCGGAGTCTCAGGTGAACTTTGCATGACAGGACGGTGTGTGAGCTCGGGATATTGGAAGGACCCAGAGCGAACAAAGCACTCTTTCGTGCCAAACCCATACGATGAGGGCCAACACAGCGTCCTTTATCGCAGTGGCGATATCGCCCGCATCTCAGCAAAAGGCCTTCTGGAGATTTGCGGTCGAGCGGACAACCAGATTCAGCTTCGGGGTTTCCGAATTGAGCTGGAGGAAATTGAAACGGCGCTTGAATCTCATCCTAGCGTCGCGCAAGCCGCCGCTGTGGTAGAGGGTGTGGATGATGATCGGCGACTAGTTTCCATTGTGGTCCCAGCTCACAAAAATCTGACCTCAGGAGATATCGTGAACCACCTGCGGGAGATACTCCCATCTTACATGATGCCATCCGATTTTCGGATGGTCGACCGTTTGCCGCTCACACCCAGCGGGAAAATTGATCGGGCTCGTGTGTCTTCTATGTCGTCCTGCCCGATCCGAAAAACCAGATCGGCTGAACCGCGTACCGAGAGGGAGCAACTCCTCGCCGCGATCTGGCAAGAGCTGCTGGGCACCAAAGCTGTTGGCGTTGATGACAACTTCTTTGAGATCGGTGGAAACTCACTTTTGAGCGTGCGGTGCGTCACGCTGGCGCGCAATGCGGGATTAAACTTGACGGTCGGACAGTTGCACCGGACGCCGACAATTCGGCAACTGGTAATGCACCAAATGCCGGTCACGACGGGTGCGGCTTCCAAGGGAGCGCTGCCGATGACCCCTGCGGTCACACATTGGAACAGTGTTGTCGGAATCGGCGAGCACTACAACATTGGCGATCTTTTCTTCATGCCCGCCGGCCTCTTGAATATCTCCATTCTTGAGCGTGCCCTCGTGCACGTCATCGGTCAGGAGGAAGGACTGAGGCTCCGTATCGACCAAATGAGCGGGGGCCTATCTCAAGTAATCGGATCAGTAGGAGATTCCCCCGTAGAGCAAGTAGACCTTGTCGGTGTGCACACATCAGAGCAACTCACCGTCATTGAGCGCGCCTGTGCGGAGCGTCAGCATAGTTTTCGGTTTGACGGCCGGACGCCTCTTGTCAAAGTTTCAGCCTTCCGGACATCAGAGAGCGGCGATTACTATCTGCTTGTTCTGCTGCATCACTTTGTAGCGGACGGGGTTGGATACAGACTGTTCCTGAATGCGCTCGATAAAGCCTATAGCTCGTTTGCTGCGGGCCAAACCGCTGCATATCCAGAGACCACGCCCCTGTCTCAATGGCTTGGCCGATTGAATGATTACGCGAATGGCGAAGCGCCGGCCGAGCTCGAGCATTGGGAGAGCCTGCCATACGACTTGTTTGATATTCGCGTACGCGACGACGCGTCATGTGCGGCGGGATTTTCAGCTGAAACTGCAAGGTGGCTCCACTATGCAGGCTTTAAGGAGCCAGTTGATGAGAAATTCTGGAGGCCGCTGTGGAAAGATCAGGCTACATATCATCTTAGACTCAGTGAGGAGAAGACGACATGCCTTCTCAAGATTGCGCCGACGTCTGCGCATTGCGAAGATTTTGACGTATTGCTTGCGGCTATCTCGGGGGCATTTGGCCGCGCTTTTGGAAATTATTCGCTCTGGATTGATAGTCTTACGTCGACCCGGGGAGGTCTATTCGACGACATCGATCCGTCGCAAATTATCGGCTACATCGGTGAGCTGGTACCGCTGCCGTTGTTCGTTACAGGAACGGAGTCTCATTTAGACCGCGCTCGCTCTATATATCAGCAACGCAGCTCCTTGCCGCGCAAGGGCATAGGTTTCCGAGCTTTGAAGTTCTTGAATCGGCATCCCGCCGTGCGGGAGCGGATCGATCGTCTGCCGTTACCCCGGATCGGAGTGAACTATCGAGCGAGACTCCAACGCCATTATCCGCGCCGGCTGCTATCCAGAGATCCACACCCACTGTGGATCGGCGAAGATATGAATCAGTCAGTTATGAACTATCTCTTTTGGTTTCGTGTCGGATACCAATCGGGCGAACTACAAATTGAAGTGAGATACGATCCAAGACAAGTGGGCTACGAATCCACCCGCAGACTCTGCACAATGCTGCACGAAGAGCTGCTACGGACTGTCGATGCTTTTGAAGAGTTCGGGCAACCGGCCAACGGAAGGCCGTTGGACCGCTTATGACAGGCGAAGACGTACGCATGGCATCGCCGGCAGAGCACATCGGTTTGGCGGACGGCAAGGCTTCCCGTCTTATCATGCGCCTCGCCATTCCCTCGATTATCGGGTTGTCGATCAATGGGCTTCAACAGGGCGTGAATGCAATCTTTGTCGGAAAGCTTGGACCACAGGCAATCGCCGCCGTCAGCATTGCTTTGCCGTTCGTGGTGCTGCTGTCCGCGGTGGGGCAGGGCATCGGGGCCGGTACAGCATCATTCGTGTCCCGCAATCTTGGCGCTGACAACTCATTGGAGGCGAGTCGGGGTGCGAGCTTGGCACTCGCTATCGCAACTCCGATCGGAGTGGCGCTTACTGTCACCCTCATTTTCAGTTTGCGCGATGCTCTCGCGTTGCTCGGCGCCAGTCCGACGGTCATGCCAGCCGCGCTCGACTATGCATCGACGCTCCTAGTTGGCTACACCCTCATCCTGTTGAACATGGTCAATGGATCCATCGTAAGGGCTGAAGGTAACACCCAATTCAGCATGTGGACCATGATTACGGCTTTTACGTTGAATGCCTTGTTCGATCCGATTCTAATCTTCACGCTGGATCTGGGGGTTCGCGGCGCGGCGCTGGCAACCTTGTTGTCTCAGATCGTCGCCACCAGCATGTACGTCATATATTTCGTGAAGCAACATGGGATCGTCCGTTTCAGAGCTTCCTATATCACTTTTAGTGGCGACCGAATAAGGCAGATCGCTGCCGTTGGAGCCCCAGCGACAATCACCGGTATATTGAGTGCGGCTTCATTCATGCTCCTGTATAGGGCTGCTGCTACGTTCGGTGACAATTCCATTGCGGCTGTTGGTATAGCCGCACGATTGCTAACAATCGGAACACTTCCGGTCGTTGGCTTTTGTATCGGCTCACAGGCGGTTCTTGGTTTCAGTTGGGGAGCACAGGATTTCGCTCGTGTGCAGAAGGCGGCGAGTTTCATGCTTTCCACAGTCTGCGCCTTTTCAGTCAGCTTTTCTACCGTGGTGGTGATTTTCGCCCGGCCAATCGTCTGCCTGTTCAGCGACAGCGAGGATGTGACCCAAATCGCGGTCTCCACCTGTATTATGTTCCATCTCTTTTTCGGGCTGTTTGGCGTCCAATACGTGGTAATAACCATGCTTCAGTCGTTCGGGAGAGCACGCCTGAGTGCGGTCGTTTCCTTCGCGAGGCAAGGATATCTCTTCGTGCCAGCGATATTACTATTTCCACGTTTTTGGGGATTCACGGGATTATTGGTCAGCCAGGCTGCTGCTGAGCTGGTGGCAGGACTGCTTGCCGTAGTTGTAGCGGTTAAGCAGTTCAACAATCTCAACGGAATGCTCGCGCATCGCTAAAGCGGAATGCAATCGAGAGGTCGTGCTTACTCTTGGCTGCCAATGCTCAAACCTCTTGAAATCGGCATGGCCGCGAACGCGGTCAGCCGGGAGCATGACTTTCAATGAGGTAATCGATAGTGCTTGTGCTCAAGCGAGAGGAAATCTCGGTGATAAGGACGCTGCTTCCATCAAATATAGCCGTGCACACCTCTCGAACAAGTGAAGGCACCAAAGTGATGGCCGAGGAAGAGAGTGCCGTGGCCCGGGCGATCGAAAGCAGAAGGCGTGAATTCTCCATCGGGCGGGCCTGTGCCAGATCGGCATTGTCCAAGCTTGGCTTTCCTCCGTGCGCCATCCCAAGTGGACCTGACCGGGAGCCACTGTGGCCGTCTGGCATAGTCGGCAGCATAACACATTGTCCTGGATTCTGTGCGGCCGCTGTGGCCTTGCAGGAGGACTACGTTACGCTTGGAATCGATGCAGAAGTCGACGAGGAATTGCCGCCGGGCGTGTTGGAGCTCGTTTCGGTTAACGAGGAACGAAAGTGGCTGACCAACGCACCACGGCGCTTGAATTGGGGCCGCTTGCTCTTCAGTGCTAAGGAGAGCATCTTCAAGGCTTGGTTTCCGCTCACGCGTGAATGGTTGGGATTCGAGGACGCGGTGGTAACTTTCATTCCGGACGGCGGGACGTTTGTTGCTCAGCTTCCGAACACGCTTATGCCGACCCGCAATGGTGCGTGGGAGCTCCGCGGCCGCTTCAGCATCGCAAATGGACTGATACTAACTGCAGTATTCATTGCGGGGCAGCGTTAGCCTCGACGCCGGAACTTGGCGTTTTCCGATTACGTGCGATTGGCGCCTTATGGAGCGCTGACGATTTCACAGAGTGTGAGCATTTATGTCTGCGCCTTTAGCCAGGAAACATCCCTGTGATTGAGGCTGCGCCGAAACGCGTTGAGGTTTCACCTCGTCTGTTGCGGCGTTTTTGGTCAGAAGAGTTCAAGGCCTTTGCGGTCGAGGAGGCGTCGAGGCCGGGAGCAAACATTTCGGCGGTTGCTCGACGGCGAACGAGAGATTCGGCGTGTCTACAGCGTTGACAGCGGACATCAGAGAGGCCGTTCAACCGGCGGAGTTCCGCGGCATGAGCGCGTCGATCGAAAATAAGAAGTAGATCTGGCCAAGCAATTGAAGCATGACATCGCTTTTGCCGTGACGAGCGCATTAAGGCAATGCCCTGCGGCATCATACTGCAACACCGTTCGCGCTCGCGCGAAGGGTCGCCCCGATCCTAAATTTGGGATAGTGGTGAGCAGGGATCATTTATTCAGGTGAAAGCTGGGAGCCTTTCACGGTCGATCTCAGGCTCCCAGGCGCGACCCAAACATCAACTATCCGTAAAGCAGGACTATCATGGATGTGTTGACTCTGTGGAGCACTCAGCCGAAAACAGGCGATGGCTAGAGGAGGGAATTGCTGATGGCTGATGAGAGTAAATGCGGGACTAGGTACTGCGGCCGTAACGACGGACGCAGAAGTGAAACCACCAACGGCTAAGAAGCGGAGGTCGCCACGGCCTCAGAAGGCGGCTTCCGAACCAGCTCAATCAGAGAAGCCGGCCGCTAAACGCAGGGGGTATACCGAGCAAGAGAAGAGCGATAAGCTCAAGCTGATCGAGACGCAAGTCAGCGAAGGCAGCACGCTCAAGGACGCTATCAAGAGCACCGGCATATCAGAGCAAACCTACTATCATTGGAAAGGTGCCGCGAAGCCTGCCGAGCAAAAGGGCACCAAGAGCACCAAGCCCCTGCCGGCCGGCGATGAACTGGCAGATCTTGTCCAGCTCGAAGAGGAAAACCAGAGGCTCCGCAAGCTACTGGCGGAGAAGCTGCGAGCAGAAAATGCCGAGCTGCGCAAGAGGCTCGGCCTGGGCTAACTGTGACCGGGAATGCGCCGGGCGATGTTTCTTCGGCGTCATCCGTGTTGCGCCCGAAGCTTATATTGCTCCCCCATCTGGCGTTGCCGCGGCAAACGAAGCTCTGCTGTTGCCGGTGAAAGGCGCGCCAGCTGCGAGGACGACGAGCAGTTGAAGCGCGCGAGGAAGGGCTGTATTGGTGCGCCTGCAGGAATGCAGCGGCGCCAATCGACGTTGCATGTTTGACGTTTGCTTGGGATCGAAAGTAGATGAAGATACCACAACGGAGATTCGTTGTTGAATTCAAGTCGCGGCGACGACAGCCAAAACCCCAGACGAACTCAATCTGGGGAGACACAGATCTCAAGGCTTTGGCCCGCGAAGCGGAAGATTCAGCGTCGCATCTGTTCAATTCAAATGAAGGACCTGGAACACCGGACTCGGGTGATACTGGGCCGGCTGACCCGATCAATACAGAGCCTGTCAATGAACGTGCCGACGATGTCAACGTTGCACTAGCAGCGATACCATTTGCCAACGGCGCGGAGGTCGAAATCTCGAAGTACCACGAGGCCGACCATCCGGTCGAAGCGGCTGTGCAAGTAGAGAAGATCATCCAAACGGCATCGCAGCGTCGAACGACATCAACCGACACTTCTCGAAAGCGCGCCAAGCGCGCACCCGTCCAGACGATCGCGCTCAACTCGAACGTTGGGCACGAGGATCGACAGGCGCAGACCGGGACTGTCGACAATCCGATCTCCCTCGACGAGCTTGCCGCGCTGGACACAGACAACAAGCGCCTCAAGAGGTTGCTGGCTGAACGGCTTCGTGAACAGAACCTTTGGCTCAAGAAGATGCTTGCACGCTTTACTGCCGAATAGCGAGTCGCGACCACCGGCGTCCGGGCCAAGAAACCCGCTGAGGCGCGAGTTCCGCGGATAGCCGAGCACAGGCTGCGCTACCTCGATGTCACCTGCCGGTTTTGCGGCTTAGCACTTATTGAAGGGATCCTGTCTGAAGGAAGCGAGAACCCGACACTACTAACCGAGGCCGAACGTGGAGATTGGCACTTGGAGTGCAGCGGCGATCCGCGGGAGCCTGGCGGGGTCGACATCGGCACCCAGTTCGATCCTTGTAATTTCGGCGCCGGTGAGACCGCAGGTCAAGGAGAGGTTCTCGACACTATATATCCGATTGCCTCGCGACAATGCTTGACAGCGCCGCCCATATCGACGCGGCCCCGACACTTGGCAACGTCGAAGTTGCTTGTAGCTCATGAAATGACTTCTTCGATAATGCTTCACGAGCGCTCGCTTTTTCTCGTTAAAGGGAGCCTGCAGCCCTCGATATGTCGACCTGACCAGATCAATGATGTTGCACCGCAATATCGGCCCGAAAAATCGCGTTACAAGGAATCTGCTACAGCGTCGGACATTTAATCGGGACGCATATCCGGCCTCCATTAGTCAGTTCCAGCATTCGGTTCTAAGTGGCGGCTGTGGCTCATGGCCGCTTCCGGAGAGGCACGAAACAAAGACACTTCGGCGCGGTCTGCCGACAGAAAACGTAAGCCACCCTACTTCTGCCCGGATCTTGCAATGCGCGCACAGCGTCGTCTCGTGTCTGGTCGCGCCTTGCTCCTCGCTCATCTCGGCACCTCGTCCCTGCGTTCCAAGCAGGGTGCCCGGCCGCGAGTGAAGCCAATGCTCGTCGCGATCTGCGCCAGCGCCAGTTGCGCGATACCGCTCCAGGATGGTGGACAGCAACAGCTTGTGGCGCTTCCTTAGGGAGACTACGCTGCAGGTTCTCACGACCAAGCAGCCGGCCACACATGATGTGAAACCCAGGATCGTTGCGGAGGTGCCATTCCGCAACGTCCGAGGTTCCGGTCTCATAAGAGCGCTTGGAGATAGCGAACGGTCCGTCCGTGGCTTACAGCTTGAGCCGCATGCATGATAGCATTGGTATCCAGACCATAATGCCTATATAGATCGGCAATCGTGCCGGTCTGCCCGAAGTGTTCGACACCCAGTGACTTCACACGGTGGCCATAGACGCCGCCAAGCCAGGAGAGCGTTGCTGGATGTCCGTCGATGACTGTGACGATCCCGCAATCGCTTGACACCGGCGCTAACAGGCGTTCGATGTGGCTCATGGCCCCGGCCGCTCCGCGCTGCCGGGCCCTTTCAGCAGCCTGCCAGCCAGCGTTAAGTCGATCTGCTGACGTGATCGCCAGCAAGCCCACATCCCGTCGATCTTCGGCGAGCAGACCCGTTGCCGCGATCGCCTCTGGCGCAACGACACCCTGATAGGCGATGATCACGCTGGCATTCGGTCCGGGCCGGCGCAGCCAGTAGGCCCCATTGATGATGTCTTGCTCCAGGTCAGGCGCCATCTGGCGTGCTGGCTGCTCCAGCGGGCGTGTCGAGAGGCGGAGATAGACAGATCCGCCCGTCTGATCGCGCAACCATGTCGCCTCATCGGGGTCACCTTCGCCGTCGCGCTGCATGTAGTCGAAGGCGAAGCGCATGATGACCGAAAGCTCGTCGACGAAGGCAGGCTCGAACGAGCACAGCCCGTCCTGCGCCATACCGATCAATGGCGTACCAATCGACTGGTGCGCGCCGCCTTCCGGAGCTAGCGTCACGCCGGACGGAGTTGCAACCAGCAGGAAACGTGCATCCTGGTAACAGGCGTAGTTCAACTGGTCGGCCGAGCGGTAGATGAACGGATCATAGACGGTGCCGATGGGCAGGAGCCGAGCGCCGTTGATCGAATGCGAAAGACCCAGTGCACCGAGCATGATCATCAAATTGGACTCAGCGATCCCCAGTTCGAGATGTTGACCCTTCGGACCGAACTCCCAGCTGTAGGTCGACGGAATCCGTTCCGCCTTGAAGATGTCGGCCATGCTTTCGCGGGCGAAGAGACCCCGGCGATTGACCCAAGCGCCGAGATTGGTCGACACTGTCACGTCCGGCGAGGTCGTGACAATACGCTCTGCAAGCGGTGTGTCAGCACGCGCGATGTCGTTCAGAATTTGTCCAAAACCCATCTGGGTCGACAGCAGCTTGCCTGGCTGACCGGGCGAGGAAAGGGTAGGTGGGACGGGGATTGCCGGTGCGGAAAGTCTGCGGCGGCCCTTGCTGAAGAACGGCGCCCGAGCGACGAACGCATCGAGCTCACCAGCCGGCATGGTAGCCGCAGCCCATTTCTCCCATTCCTGGCCGGGCTTCACCCCCATCTGCTGGCGGAAGCCCTCCATCTGGTTGGGGGTCATCTGACCGGCGTGATTATCCTTGTGGCCCGCTAACGGCAAGCCATAACCCTTGATCGTATAGCAGATGAAGCAGACCGGACGGTCGTGCTGCGAAGCTTGATCAAAGGCTTCGAGCAGGCTCGGCAGATCATGTCCTCCCAGATTGCCCATGAGCGCTTGCAGCTGCTCATCCGAACGTCGCTCTATCAAGGCAGTCACAGGCCCCTGATCACCGATCTCATCCAGCAGCCGCTTTCGCCATGCCGCGCCACCCTGGAAGGTTAGGGCGGAATAGAGCTGGTTCGGACACGTCTCGATCCACTGCCGCAGCTTGTCCCCGCCCGGCTCGGCAAAGGCAGCCTCTTGCAAAGAGCCGTGGCGCAGGATCACGACGTCCCAGCCGAAGTTTCTGAATATCTGTTCAAACCGCTCCCAGAGGCCTTCGCGAACGACCGCGTCCAGCGATTGACGATTGTAGTCGACGACCCACCAGCAGTTTCTCAGGCCATGTTTCCAACCCTCAATCAGGGCCTCATAGATATTGCCTTCGTCCATCTCGGCATCGCCGATCAAGCTGACCATTCGCCCTTCAGGCCGATCGTTCATCCATCCATGTGCCGAGACATAGTCCTGGACCAATGAAGAAAACAGCGTCTGCGCCACGCCGAGACCGACCGAGCCGGTCGAGAAGTCGACGTCATCGACATCCTTGGTCCGTGACGGATAGCTCTGTGCGCCCTTGAAACCTCGAAAGTTTTCGAGCTTCTCGCGGGTCTGGTTACCTGCCAGATATTGGAGAGCATGGAATATCGGTGCTGCATGGGGTTTGACCGCGACCCGATCCTGGGGACGAAGCGCCGAGCAGTAGAGCGCGGTCATGATGGTGCTGAGCGACGCTGACGAAGCCTGGTGCCCGCCAACCTTCACCTCGTCCGCTTCGCGGATATGGTTGGCGTGATGGATCGTCCAAGCGGCAAGCCAGGAAACGCAGCGTTCAATTTCGTTCAGATAGCTGATCTTGGAGTTCATCACTCCCCCTCTTTTACAAGTCGAGTTTCAGAACGCCCGTCGCGCGTGATACGCACGGGATAAACCGACGGTCACGCGCGTCGTTTGAAAGCACTGCATCGCGATGGATTGGCTGTCCTGCCAAATACCCGCACTCGCAGGTTCCGCAGACGCCGTTCTCGCAGGACGCCATCAGCAACACGCCGGCGGCGCGAATGGCCGATAGCGCTGATTCGTCTGCAGGTACCGGAACAACCGTCCCGTTACGAAGCACAATCGTAAACGGTTCGGGTGGAGCATCATCCCGGGCCGGCGGCTGAAAGGCTTCGAAATGGACCGTGCCATCCGGCCAGTGTCCTGAAGCCTGGGCAACGGCTGCCATGAAGCCGGGAGGCCCGCAGTAATAGAGCTGCGCACCACGGGGCCGCGCCAACAACAGGCTATCAATGTCCTGCCGGGTTTCGACTTGATCGTCGAAGTGGAGCCTCAGGCTTTCGGAGCCGATGATCTTCTCCAAAGTTCCCAGCAACGGTGCCAGGCTTCGGCTCCGCGAAAAATAATGGAGCTCAAAAGTCTTGCGCTGCCGACAGAGAGCCCGCGCCATTGCAAGGATAGGTGTGATCCCTATGCCTCCTGCCAGCAAAAGGACCGGCCCGTCACACTCCCTGAGCGGGAAATGATTGCGCGGGGCGGATACGGGCAGCTCGGCGCCTGGTGCAATAGTATCGTGGATCCATGCCGAGCCGCCCCGGCCACCGGTTTCGCGCTTCACCGCTATCGTGTAGCGGCTGAGATCTTCCGGGTCACCGCAGAGCGAGTATTGGCGTACCTTCCCGTCGGGGAGGTGGACGTCGACATGCGATCCTGGTTCAAAGCGCGGCAGAAGAGGCTTGCGTGGGTGCCTCAGCTCGATCACGCGGACGTCGCCCGGCTCGTCGTGGACGCCGGCAACAATCAGTTTCATGATGATACGTGGAGATCCCATGTCGCGTCACTCGTCCATTGGCAGGATCGGGTCGCCAGGGCGGATGATACCACCGACCTCGATCGAACAGTTGAGACCGGAACGGTTCAGCAGTCCTTCGTAGAGGCCCGACATGCCGAGAAGCTCCTCGATGTATTTGCAGGGAAAGTTCATCCGTGCCGCCCGCAAAACCGTTTCGCCGACCCGGAAGCGCTTGCCGACCAGATGATTGAGCGGAACGCCACGGGTCGTCAGGTTGCGCCTGTGATCTTCGGGTTTGAGCGTGCCCTTGAACCCGGGAATCTTCGGCTCTCCCTTGGCAATCGCCTCGAGTACCTCGACCTCGATCAGCGTGACTTCACGGACGTCAGGCTTGGGCGAATAAGTCCCAGTCCCGAGATAATAGCGGTCGCCCGCAAGGCCGCGGCCAGCGATGAGTTGCGCCTCGGCGAGTTCTTCCATTTCGTAGGAAGCGGCCGGCGCAATGTGAATGTGGAGCAGACTCCCCTGCCAAGTCATGTATCGGCTCCCGCAATGCCTTGCCTTTGATCGACATGGATCTCCGCGCCGGTGGCCTGCATGTCTCACCAGTCCCGGCTGATGGGGAAATCTGCCGTGAAACTGGCTTCGTCAACAGTGCCAGTTTACCAGCATGTTCCTAGTCCAGTTCGGCGAACGTGAGAGGCTTGCCACGAGAGGATGCAATGAAATGCTCGGCGAGCCGGGTCTTGCTGTCAGCCCGCACCCTTCACCGCATCGACGGCCGAAACGACAAGTTGAATGCCCTTCTCGATCTGCCTCGGTGTCAACGCGGAATAGCCCATCACCAATCCGAGCCGCTCTCGTGGCGCCTCAGTTGCCCCTGGTGCAGAATAGTAGAGCGGTGAAATACCGTAGAGGCCGACGCCGCGTTGGCGAGCGGCATCCATCAGGGCGATCTCAGCTGATCCCGGCAGCTCATTGAACCAGACGACGACATGCAATCCGGCATCGGCACCCTCGACCGTGACGCGGTCGCCGAATGCAGTCTCAAGAGCGCTCAATAATGTCTCACGGCGCTCCCTATTCAGTCGTCTGACGCGACGCACATGGCTCTCATAGGCGCCGGTTTCGATAAGGGAGGCAAGAGCTTCCTGCTCGGTCATGGGTGTATGCCGGTCGATCAATTGCTTGGCGGTTGCGAATACCTCCTGCAATTGCTTTGCCACCACGAGGTAGCCGATGCGCATCATCGGCGACAGTGTCTTCGAAACAGTGCCCAGATAAATGACGTTACACCCGTTCACCAAACTCTGGAGCGGCGGAACCGGGCTGATGTCGTACCGGTACTCGCTGTCGTAGTCGTCCTCGACCACGTAGGCGTCATGATCTCTGGCCCAGTCGAGAAGCTGGTGGCGACGGCTAATCGGCATGACACCGCCTAAGGGAAACTGATGGGAGGGGGTTACATAGGCCATCCGGGCATCGATTCCTGACAAATCCGGGGTCTTCAAGCCGTCCGTGTCCACATCCACAGCCACGGCGGAGGCTCCGGTACTTGAGAAGATCTGGCGGGCCATCCGGTAGCCGGGATTCTCCATCACGAAGGAGCTTCCCGCGTCTAGAAGGATCCGCGCGCAGAGGTCCAGGCCCTGCTGGGAGCCGTTGACGACGATGATTTGCTCCAGATCGCATTGCAATGTCCGTGCCCGCCAAAGATAACCCTGAAGGGCTTGCCGCAGGCGCCGGGATCCTCGCGGGTCCTCATAGGCCAGCCGTCCCGGTCTTTGAGCAATCACTGAATTAACAGCGCGCTTCCACGCCAGCGCTGGAAAATCGGATGGGGCAAGATCGCCGTACCGAAAATCGACCGACAGGGTATTGGACAGGTAGTCGAGCCACGGTGGAAGCGCGCGAAGTCTTTCGCCGTAAGCCGAGAGCGGCCCACACGCCTCCCGCGCAGCCGTTGTTTCTGGTGGGCGTTGTTCCAGTTGCAGCGCTGACACCCGCGGGCGCGCGCCCTGGCGCAGTTCCACGAAGCCTTCAGCGGCAAGCTGTTCATAGGCAACCGTGACCGTCGTTCGCGAGACATGCAGTTCATTTGCCAGGCTGCGTGAGGATGGCAGTTGACTTCCCGCTTCATAGACACGGCTAAGGATCTGACTCTTGAGCGCCTCGTAAATCCTGCGTGCGCCCATCCTCGGGGCGTGTACTGCCGCCGCTTGGTTTCCCGACTGGACCATATTCTTTCTGCCAAACTGGATGTTTCATGCCGGCCAGTATGATGCCAGTCTGGGCCAAAGCAAAGAGGATACGATCCAGCTATGACAGGCGGCAGCGAGCATGACAAACGTCAGAAACAATCTGACCACTTTCACGCGGCAAGCTTCGGCTTCGACACGCGCGCCATTCATCATGCGTTCAGCCCGGTGGACTTCAAACGGGCAGTCCAGCCGCCAGTCTTCCTGACCTCGACCTACGGCTTCGAGAGCGTCGAGGCCAATGACGCCGCAGCAGCGCTCGGCGGCAGACTTTATGCGCGTGAATATAACCCGACCACAGAGATCCTAGAGCAGAGACTCGCGAATCTGGAAGGGGCTGAAGCGGGCCTCGTGGTATCGACCGGGATGGCTGCCTTCGGCACGCTGATTCTCTCGTTGCTGTCGCAGGGCGATGAGCTCGTGGTCCACAAGACGCTCTATTCCAATACCGTCGCGATGGTGGAGCACGGTCTGCCTCGCTTCGGCATCAAGGTCGTTCCCGTGGATCTGTCCGAGCCATCAAACCTCGAAGCGGCGATCACGAAAAAGACCAAGCTCGTTTATTTCGAGACACCCGTTAACCCGTTGAGTAGCATTCTCGAGATCGAGGCGATCGTTAAGCGCGCTCACGCGCATGGGGTGAAAGTCGCCGTCGACAGTACCTTTGCTTCTCCCGCACTTCAGCGGCCGATCGAACATGGCGCCGATATCGTCCTGCACTCGCTCACGAAATACATCAATGGGCACGGCGATACGTTAGGTGGCGCGCTGCTCGGCGACGCGGAAACGCTTCACCTCTTGCACGAAACGGGCCTGCGCTACATTACCGGCGCGACCTTGGCCCCGCACTCGGCCTTCCTGATCATGCGCGGCCTGAAGACGCTGTCGCTTCGAATGGAGCGACACAGCGCCTCGGCTCTGGCGATCGCCCGAATGCTCGAAGCGCATCCCGCCGTGTCTTGGGTGAGCTATCCCTACCTGGATTCGCATCCCGATCACGCCGTCGCGCGCAAGCAAATGGCGCAAGGGTCCGGCATGCTGGCCTTTGGACTTCATGCCGGTTTCGATGGCGCCAGAATCATGCTTGACCGCCTGCAACTGATGACACGCGCGGTGAGCCTCGGCGACACGGACAGCCTGATCTATCATCCGGCTAGCATCACACGGGCGCGGCAATCGATCAGGAAAGACGCCCACATGGTCTCGGGCGTTGGAGACGACCTCATCCGGCTGTCGGTCGGACTTGAAGACGTGAATGATTTGATTGGCGACATACACCAGGCACTCCGGGCCTTGTGACGCCCCTATCGACGATTGCGGATACAGAAACACCGGACTCGGAGTATCAAATGGCCTTCCTGAGCGGGCTTTCCGCATTTCCCATCACGCCAAGTGACAGAGACGGCCGCGTCGACACTGCCGCACTCAAAAGGCTTGTGGCGAGGCTTTGCACCGCAGGCGTCGATTCCATCGGCCTTCTCGGCAGCACCGGAACCTACATGTATCTGTCCCGGGAAGAGCGGCGACGTGCTTTGGACGCGACCATCGAGGAAGCCAACGGGAGCATACCGGTCGTGGTGGGCGTCGGGGCCATGCGGACGGATGAGGCGGTCAGGCTGGCGCAGGACGCGAAAGCCGCAGGCGCCGCCGCGGGCCTGCTGGCCGCTGTTTCGTATGCGCCACTCACGCAGGATGAGGTTTTCGAGCACTTCTCCACCGTTACTCGCGACAGCGGCCTTCCGATTGTGATTTACGACAATCCGGGGACCACCCATTTTCGCTTCACCGCTTACCTGGTGGAGCGCTTGGCTCAAGTGCCTGGCATGGTAGCGATCAAGAACCCGACGGAAAAATCCGAAGAGATCGCGGGGCATCTGGCGCAGCAGAGAGCCACGACGCCCAACGGCTTCTCGATCGGTTACAGCGGGGATTGGAATGCCGCCGAGGCCATGATCTGCGGAGCCGATACCTGGTATAGCGTTCTCGCCGGCATCCTTCCGGACGTCTGCCTGCGCATCGTCAGAGCAGCACAGAGCGGCAATGTTGAAGAGGCACGCCGCCTGGATGCGGGTCTTGCCCCCATCTGGGAGATATTCAAACAGTTCTCCAGTCTTCGGACAGTCTACACCATGGCCGATCTGCTCGGCGTCTGCCGGGCCGAACCGCCTCGTCCCATTCTCCCCCTGCCTCCGTCGGCGAAGGAGAAGGTCGCTCACGGCCTGACCTTGCTTGAGCAGGATCTTGCCTGAGGCAAAGCACGGTTTGGCGCCGCCGGAGGATCAAGAGAGCATTGCTTTATATCGTCTGGGCATTGCCTGCGCTCATCGTCATCGCCCTGCTTGCAAGCGGTCGCGCCTCCACACTTATTGCTGCGATCATCGGATTGGTGGTGGCCATAGTCGTTGCATTGAGCACTGCGCCCGGCGAGTTCCAGCTGTACGATGGGGCCAGCGCGCTTTTGCGCGGAGCATGGATCGGCTGGATTGTCGTGCCCTATATATTGGGCGGGCTGTTGTTCTGGCAGATGGCAATTCGGCCAGGAGATGCCGCGATGCCGGTGGAAAGCCTGCAGCCCAACATGCAGGCCAGGCGGCGTTTACTGTTTGCAGCATGCTTCCTGATCGGCCCGTTTTCCGAATCCGCAACCGGCTTCGGTGTCGGGATCGTCGGGACGATGCTGTTGCTGCGCAGGCTCGACCTGCAACCGGTCTATCTGATGGCCCTCAGCCTGCTGAGCCAGACGATGATTCTGTGGGGCGGCATGGGCAATGGCACAATTGTCGCCGGTGCCTTCTCGCGAACCGATCCGACCGCGCTTGCTGTCAACGCCAGCTTCTTCCAAATCGCCCTGAATGCGCTCTGGTTGCCGCTCTACTGGCGGATGGCTGAAAGAGCAGGCGTCGTGGCCTCATTCCGCGAGCATCTCAGCGAAATTATGTGGCTCGGCGGAAGCATCCTGCTGCTCATTGCTGCAACGCAAGCTTTGGGTCCTGAAGTCGCCATGCTCTGCGCCTACGGACCGATTATCGTATTGCGATATCTTGTCGACGAGCGACCCGACTCTCAGCAACTGCTCTGCGCTATCAGCAGGATGGCGCCCTTTGCCATTCTTATCGGATGGCTCCTGGTCAGTCGCCTGCTCTCGCCCCTGAACGAACTCTTGCAGCAAGCAGGGCGGCTGGAGCCTTTCGTCGGAGCGCCGGCCTGGTCGCCGCTCTTCCATGCCGGCACTTGGTTGGGGGTAGGTGCCGTTCTGAGCGCCTTCTCCTACGGCCATGTTTCCAGCTTGGGAGCGCAAGTGGCGGCAGCCTGGAAAACCGGTCGGCTTGCGGTTCTCGCCATCATGATCTTTTCCATGATGGCGGAGCTGATCTCAAGCTCCGGGATCGCTGCGGCATTGGGAGAGGGTATGAATTCCACGTTCGGCAGAGGCGCGATAACATGTCTCGCCCTCATTTCGGCAATGTTCGGAGCACTTGCAAACAGTGGTAACGCTGCAAACGGTCTGTTCATGGCTTCTCAGGTCAGTCTTGCGAGAGAAGCGGGCCTCAATGTCGCAGCAGTGATCGCCTTGCAACACACGGCCGCTCTGGCGCTCAACCTGATCTCGCCAGTTCGGATGTCAATCGTTTGCAGCCTAACAGGGTTCCGCGGCCGGGAGGGAGCAATCTACCGCGCCATGTTGCCGTTTGCGGCCGCGGTCGTCGCCGTGTTGCTGATGGGCTCGCTGATGATCACTCATCGTGTGCTTTAGTGGGAGAGCCTGTCCCCTTGTTCGCGGGCGCAGCCCAACTTCGAAGGCAGCGAAGGCGACAAGACGGCCAATTGAAAATCTAGTCAAGGAGATCCGTATGTCAGAATTCAAGCTGCATTGCTTCGCAATGTCGGGCAACTCGTACAAAGTCGCATTGTTCCTCGCTCTGGCGGAAGAAGATTGGGAGCCGGTTTTCGTCGACTACTTCGGTGGGCAAACGCACCAAGAGCAATGGCGGCAGGAGGTTAACGAAGTGGGAGAAGTACCGGTTCTCGAGCACAAAGGGACAAAGCTGAGCCAGTCAGCGCTCATTCTCGACTATCTGGCCGAAACGACCGGCAAATTCGGTCCCAACAATCCCGAGGAGCGTCAGGAGATCTGGCGGTGGATGTTGTTCGATAACCACAAATTTACGAGCTATTATGCCACCTTACGCTTTCTTTATGGCATCAAGCAGACCGGAGAGACGCCCGTGACGGCCTTCTTAAGGGAGCGCGCGATCGCCGCATACCGCATCGTAGACGACCACTTGCGAAAAACACCGTTCCTTGTGGCCGGGCGTCCCACAATTGCGGACCTTTCACTTGCGGGCTACGTCTATATGCCGGAGGAGACCGGCATGCCCGAGAGTGAGTTTTCCCACATCGCAAAGTGGAAGGACAGGATCCGAAACTTGTCGGGATGGCGGCACCCATATGATCTGATGCCTGGTTCAACATCCCTATAGCGCACCGTCCCGATCGAGGCGCAGCTCGCCTGCCGAGGCTAAGGCCTCTGCGAAGCCTGACGCAACCCTATGGCTTGAACTACCGCTCGCGACCTCGATCCCCCTGGTGGCGAGGTTAGTTGCGATCCAGTTCCTGATTTCTTGTTGGTGGGCTTTCTACTCGCTTGAGACAGAAATCAACCTGCCCTTGTTGGGTCCGGTCAGGCCTTTCGAACGATGGAAGAAAGGGCGAACGCGGTCAGTGTGTCACGTACGCCTGGGAGCTCGGATATTTGCTGCCAGATCTGGCGAATACGGTCCGGTTGCAAAGACTCGACTCTGACCACCAGGTCGAAATCGCCGGTCATCACGTCACAGGCGACAACCTCCGGGATTCTACGCAGAACGTTGACGACGTCACCGCCTCGCATGCGGTCATGGCGATAAACGAACATGAGTGCGGTGGTGACCTGTTGAGCGTTTCCGCCTTCACCGGTAACGATCGTGTAACCTTTGATGAAACCTTCTCGTTCGAGCCGTTCGATGCGCACCCGCACGGCGTTTCGGGACAGATTCACCTTTGCCGACAATTCCGCGTGCGAAATGCGGGCGTTGTTTTTAAGTTCGGCAAGTACCAGTTCATCTATTCGATCCAGAAGATATTTCATCCCGTTGCCGCCTCTATTGGTCGAAGATATCTGGCGTGACCGAATGATAGGCAACAAGGGCGCACTCAGGGGCCGAAGTCATTCGCGCGCCCGCAGCGGCGCGCTTGGCTGTTGAGGCAAGAACAAACGCAGGCAGAGCTGCTTTTTCTGCTCCCGAAAGCTTTCTGATGGTTTGATAACCGCTCAAGAGCGCATGGGCTTTGCGCCGGTCCAAACCGCCGTCGAGCCCGCCTGTCCAGTCAACGAGAACGTCGGCTATCTCAGTGATGAGGGCGTCATCATGGCGAAGCCTGAAATTGATGACACCGCTGACTTCCTCGCCAAGAAAAAAGACATTCGCAAAGACCAATGCACCATGTATGGGGCCTGATGGTAAGTCGGGCTGGCGGTTGAGCCCACCCTGCAAGCTCCTGTGTATCTGGCCCATAACGCGGCCCACACTCGCACATTTGGCTGGCGACGGGTCACTCGTCGATGATCCTGACACGAAGCTTACGATGGCTACGAGCCGACCCGCAGCCTGAAACGTGGCATTGCCGTCGACAGTGCGCCTGGGTTCGGGGCAGGGGACGCCCGCCCGATGCAGCGTTTCCATCGTCGTGAAAGCGCGTTCGAGATCAAGCGGCTCAGCCCCGTTTTCAAACAGGGTCACGATGAACTCCCCTTCGGCAGACCTGAACAGATAGGTCGTTTCACGATCGCCGTCGGCGATGCCGATCACGGAGGACAAACCTGTCAAGCCGTAAGCTTCCACGATCGCGTGGCGGTCTTCGTCAGACAGTTCGGTAAATACCGCCATGGCTTCCCCTCAAGCGGACGTGCGCTGCGGGACGTTCGCAAACGCCGCGTAGTCGCTGAAGATTTCCTCGATCTGCCGTTTGGTCAGGCATCCGTCGTCCTCGACGATGGAGCGCAGACTTTTCTTTTCAGATAGTGCTCTCTTCGACAGCAAAGCCGCCTTGGAGTAGCCAATCAGCTTTGCTAGCGGGGTGGCCAGAACGAGAGACTGGTCCAACAACGCCCTGCAACGATCCTTATCGACCTCGATCCCCGCCACACATCGGTTGGCGAAGATTTCCATCCCTCTGGTCAGCATGCGTATTGACAGCAGGATGTTCAGGACAATGACCGGCTCCATCGCATTGAGTTGCAGTTGTCCGGCGCTTGCGGCAAGCGTCACCGTCAGATCATTGCCGATCACCTGAAATCCGATCTGATTCATCATTTCCGGGATGACCGGATTGACCTTGCCGGGCATGATTGAGGAGCCAGCCTGCATCGCCGGCAGCCGAATCTCACCCAATCCCCCGATTGGGCCACTGCTCAAGAGCCGCAGATCGTTGCAGATCTTCGTCATCTTGACGGCAATCCGTTTGAGAATGCCTGAGAAGGCGACAAACCCGCCTGTATCCGACGTCGCTTCCACCAGGTTACGAGCTGTCATGAGCGGCAGACCGGAGATCTCGGAGAGCTTCCTGCACGCAACGCTCGGAAAGGCCGGCGGCACATTGATCGAGGTCCCGATTGCAGAACCGCCGAGATTGACCTCCTGAAGAATTTTCTTGGCAGACTGCACCTGGATGATGTCCTCGTCGATCAGCTCCGCAAAGGCTTCGAACTCCTGGCCGACAGTCATGGGCACGGCGTCCTGGAGCTGAGTGCGTCCAACCTTTATGACATCCGCGAATTCAGCACCTTTCCGACGGAATGTGTCCCGAAGATTGACCTGCGCGGCGATGAGCGCGTCGCAGGTGCGCAACAGGGTCAACCGGATCGCTGTCGGGTAGACATCGTTAGTCGACTGCGAGAGGTTGACGTCGTCGTTCGGGTGAAGCGTGGAATAGTCTCCGACGCTGGCGCCCAGCTTGAGAAGAGCAAGATTGGCCACAACCTCGTTGACGTTCATGTTGGTCGAGGTGCCCGCTCCGCCCTGCATCATGTCTACTGGGAAATTGTCATCAATCGCTCTTAGTTCGATGAGATCGTCGCACGCCTCTGCGATCGCATGAGCTTTTTCAGAAGACAGCAGTCCAAGCTCCATATTGGTCAGCGCCGCAGCCTGCTTCACCATCGCCATCGACTGGATTAGCTCGGGAAAGTCTCTCAGGCGGAAGCCTGTGACGTTGAAATTCTCCTCCGCGCGCTGAGTATGCACGCCAAACAGCTTACCCGCAGGAATGGAGAGAGGCCCGATGAGGTCAGTTTCTATGCGATCGATCTTCATCGGTGACCTCAACTCAAAATGCCAGCGTGGAGCATCGCCCGGTCGATCTGTTCGCGAACCGAGCTGCTTACGGGAACAAGAGGCAATCGCAGGTCTCCACGGATGCGTCCCAGCCGCTCCAGGGCATATTTTGGTCCAGCGGGGTTTGTTTCCAGGAAGAGCGCCCGGTGCAATGGCATCAGACGATCCTGGATCTCCAAAGCCGAGGCGAAGTCGCCTCCAAGGCAGGCGCGCTGGAATTCAGCGCACAGGCGCGGTGCAATGTTGGCGGTCACAGAAATGCACCCGTGCCCGCCATGGGCCATGTAGCCGAGGGCTGTGCCGTCTTCCCCGGTCAGCAGGTTGAAGTCCTTGCCGCAGGCCATGCGCTCCAGTGAAGGTCGCAGGAGATTGCCGGTGGCGTCCTTGACGCCGCTCACATTTTTGCAGTCGCTAAAAATGCGCGCCAGCGTCTCGACCTGAATGTCGATCACACTGCGACCCGGAATATTGTAGACGATGATCGGGATCTCGGCCTCGGCATCTATGGCTTTGAAATGCTGATAGATGCCCTCCTGCGTCGGCTTGTTATAATAGGGCGAGACGACCAGCAATCCATCGGCGCCGGCTTCCTGTGCATGGCGAACGAAGTCGATTGCCTCCGCCGTGCTGTTCGAGCCTGCCCCTGCAATGACCGGGATGCGGCCGCCGACCGTTTTGACCGTAATCTCGACAACTTGTTTGTGCTCGGCATGCGTGAGTGTCGGACTTTCGCCTGTCGTTCCACATGGGACCAGCCCGGATGATCCCTCCTCGATCTGCCAGTCGATAAGGGCGCGCAGCGCGCCTTCATCGACACGCCCATCAGCAAAGGGTGTAACAAGTGCGGTGATGGAACCTTTGAACAAAATGGTACTCCTGATGTTGCTGATGGGCTTGTTGGCTGGTGATCTATTGCCGTTTCAGCCTGTTGATGCAGACGACCTTTGGTTGGGTCATGTCTTCAAAAGCAAAGCGCACCCCTTCGCGGCCCATGCTGCCATACTTGAAGCCGCCGAACGGCATAGCGTCGAACCGGTAGTCGGAAGAGTCGTTGATCATGATCCCTCCGGCATCAATCCCGCTGGCCGCCTCGAGGGCTCCCTCGAGGTCATTAGTGAATATACCGGCGTGCAGACTGTAGTCTGGCGCATTCGCAAGGCGGATGGCATCCCAGAGCGCATCGAAGGGTTCGAGGATTACGATCGGGGCGAACACCTCTTCGCTCCATAGGTCGCAACCGAAGGGAACATTTTCCAAGACCGTCGGCGGGTAAAGGGTGCCCGCCGGGCTGTGGCCGCAAAGAAGGTCGGCGCCAGAAGCAATGGCGCGGTCGACCATCGCCGCTGCGCGTTGAACGGCACGTTCCGAAATCATCGGGCCGACATCAGTGTCAGGCTCAAGTGGGTTTCCGGTCTTGAGCATTTTTGTGGCTGCAACGAACTCCGACTTGAACCGCTCATAAATGGAGCGCTGGATCAGGATCCTCTGGGTGCCAATGCAGTTCTGACCGGCCGCCCAGTAGGCTCCAGACACGCAGCCGTCGACCGCAGCGACAAAATTGCAGTCCTCCATGACGATGACTGGTGCATTGCCTCCCAGATCCATCGCCAGCTTCTTGATGCCTGCAGCCTTGGCGATTGCCTCCCCCGTGGCAAACCCGCCCGTGAACGAAATCATTCGCACGTCTCTTGCCACGACGAGTGCCTTGCCAAGATCCGCGCCACCAATGACAACCGTAACGATCTCTTCCGGAAGGCCGCTTTGCACCAGAACGTCGACCAGTTTGAGCGCCGACAGGGGAGCAAGCTCAGACGGCTTCAGGAGCACGGCGTTTCCACCGGCAATCGCCGGCCCAAGTTTATGGGCGACCAGGTTCAGCGGATCATTATAAGGGGTGATTGCCGTAATGATCCCGAGCGGCTCTCGCGTGTACCAGCCCTGCCGGGCTTCGGACCCAGCATAGGACTCGAACGGAATGACTTCGCCGGCATTGCGTTTGGCCTCATCGGCCGAGAGTTTTAGCGTGTTGACGCATCGGGTCGCCTCTTTGCGGGCTTGCGTTATCGTTTTGCCGGCCTCGTTGACGATCAGAAGCGCGAATTCTTCATGCGCCGCCTCAATGCAGGCGGCTGCCTTTTCGAGGATTGCAGCTCGCTTGTGGCGCGGCAAAGCTTTGGCGGCCTGCGCTCCGCGGTGCGCGCGTTCAATAAGGCTGCTCACGCAAGAAGCATCGCTGCTTGGAACGGTTCCGACGACCGATCCGTCGAAAGGGTTGCGCACGACGATCTCGTCGCTTGAAAAGGGTGCGTTCAGGGCGAGGCCGTGCATCATGCGGCCTCCTTTGCAATGGCGGAGGTGCTTTGGGTGTGAATTGCCACGATGTCGGACAGAAGAGCATAGGCGGTCTCAATTCGCCCCGCACCTGGTCCGGTAACCGTCACAGAACCGAGCAGCTTCGTGTTGAACGAAACTGCATTGGTTGGACCGTTGACGGCGGCGAGAGGATGCTCCAACGGCAGTTGCTTCGGCATGACGCTTCCGACGACGCGGCCGTCTGCCCCCCGGGAGGCGGAACCAATGAGTTTCCAGCGGCTGTTGGTCTTGGCTGCATCCCCGATGTCAGAAGGCGAAAGCTGCGAAATGCCTTTGCAGGTGACGTCATCCGGCTTGAGCTGCGCACCAAGCAGCTCATTGGCAAGGATGACGACCTTGAGGCGGACGTCGAAGCCTTCCACATCCGCCGTGGGGTCGGCTTCCGCGTAGCCGAGCTCCTGTGCTTGCCGGACGGCGGTATCGAAATCCAGGCCACTTTCCATGCGTCCCAGAACGAAGTTGGAAGTGCCGTTCAGGATTCCCTCGAAACCATCGACCTCAGCGCCCGCGAGCGTCTTCGCGGCCATTCGGATCACCGGCGTTCCGCTCATCACGGAACCCTCGTACTCAAACCGGACGCCATTTGCCTCAGCGAGAGCTTTCAGCTCCAACGCGGCGAGTGCCACCGGGCCCTTGTTTGTCGTGACCACATGCTTGCCGCTTGCAAGCGCCCAACGGCAATGGGAGACTGCGGGCTCGCCGTCCGTTGGGTTGGTGAACGTTGCCTCTACGACAATGTCTGCCGGCGCGGTCCTGATGATCGTTTCGTTGTCCGCTTCCGCACTGCCGCCTGAGAGTTGGCCGAACCCCCCTTTGGTGAACTTGGCGTCAATCAGCGTCTTCGCGTCGAGCCCGTTTGGTGAGATCACGGAGCCCAGATAAAGATCGCTCACAGCGACAATGTTCAGACGGAACCCGAGCTCCCGCTCCCACAGCGTGTTCCTTGTTGCGATAAGCTCGGCCAAAGCGCGGTTTACGCCGCCAAAGCCGATGAGGGCAATGTTGTAGACGGTCATGACAATCCTCCAATGACACCAATGATGTTCTCTGCTTGCCGAGAATGGGAGGCAGACCGCTCAGTGGGAACGGCGCAAATCGGCCAAAGGAGGAGGCATTTCGCCCAAAGTGCCTGCGTGACGATGCTTGCGCTCATTGCTTCTCTTGCGAGCAATCCGGCGAGCTGCTGGAGGTCCTGCAACAACACTGACATCTATGAAATTCCGTCCAGTTTGAGGCTTTGCTGCGCAAGGCGGATGATGGCCGCAGTCAGCCCCTCCAGCGGTTGGACCGCTACGCGATGAACCTGCCATTGCACCGGCAAGTCGACGCCTGTCCCTTTGATCAATTCTGTCAGAGTGCCGGACTTGAGATGGGCCGCCGCAAGGTGAGCCGGGACAACGCCCCATCCAATGCCTGCGAGGGCTGCATCGAAGATGCTTGCGCGCGAGGGTAGCCGATGCACCGGAGACTCGACACCATCGCCGAGCGCAACTTTGACCCATCGCTTCGGAAAGGGGTCCGTCGACCCCATGGCCAGACCAGGCGCTTTGGCCATCGCCTCGGGGCTTGCGCCTTGTGGGAAATGGCGGCTGCTAAAGCCCGGTGTTGCCACGGCTACCAGGCGCAGGCTGCCCAACGAACAGCTGTCGTGATCCTCAAGCCGTTCCTCGCCTAAGGTGACCGCAGCGACAACCTCGCCGGCTCGCAGCCTTTCTAGCGTCGGGATGGTCTCATTCAGAACCAGGTCGACGAGAAACGGTGCGGATCGTACGAAGTTGGAGACAGCATCCAGGATCCAGCTCCCGAGCCATTCCGGATTGGCGGCAATCCTGATGGTCATGCGTTCAGGCAGTGAGCCAGGACCGATGAGACCGGGCATTCTGGAGGCCAATTGGCGCTCGAGCAGTTCGACGCGCTCGAAATGGTGGACGAGCTGAGCACCCGCCGTGGTGGCGGAACACGGGCTTCCTCTGACGATCAACGCGACGCCGAGACGTTGCTCCAACTGCTTGACCCGCTGCGACACAGCTGATTGCGTAACCTTCAGTTCGCGCGCAGCTCTGTCGAAGCTGCCCAACCTGATGACAGAAACGACGGCCTTGACTGCCTGGTAGTCTATCATGGCTCGAGTCCAGTCTGCGTTTGATGGTTGGCGAAGTGTGTTCTTGTCTGGGCTTGGCGCGCAAAATCGCTGACACCGGAGCGCGCGATCGACCGTCGCAAACCTTCTTTCATCCGGCGTTCGACAGCTTCATCATCAGAAGACCGGAGAGTATCATGGCGCCGGCGAGAATGCGCATTGGGGCAGCTGGCTCGTTCAAGACCAGGACGCCAAGCAGGAACGACCCGATGGCTCCAATGCCAGTCCAGACAGTGTAGGCCGTGCCAAGCGGAAGAACGCGCATCGAGAATGAAAGCAGCACACCACTTGCGATCATTGCGGCGACCGTGATTGCCGACGGAACAAGCAGTGTGAAGCCTTCGGACTTTTTCATATAGAAGGCCCAGACCACTTCGAGCAGCCCGGCGATGAGCAGAATAATCCAATGCATAGTGTGTCTTCCTTGAGAACGTCGCTGATACAGCGAGAAGATCCCAAGGAGAGGGCTTCCCGCTGCACCGGGGCGTCTGAATTCGCGTCTTCAGGACTGGCCGAAGGTCTCGTCGAGAGCGTTTTTGATATCGGCGATGAGGTCCTCGGGATCCTCCAAGCCGATGGAAAGACGCAGATGTCCATATTTCTGGAAATTCAGCGGATAGCGTTCGGCGCCTCCGCGGCCGCTCCCCCCGACGTGCACGATCAGGGTTTCGTCGTGGCCGAGCGAGACCGCTGAGGTGATCACCTTCAGATTGGAAACGAAACGGTTCTGGGCGTCCGGGTCCCCCTCGACCGCGAAGGCCATGACGCCGCCATAACCCTTGCCTGCAAATTGAGCCTGTGCGAGTTGGTGCTGGTCGTGGCTTTCGAGCCCGGGATAAGTGACGTAGGCAACCCGCTCGTCCCGCGCAAGGTTATCCGCAACGACCTGTGCGGTCGCGAACTGCTGCTTGAGGCGCAATGGAAGCGTGACTGAGCCGCGGGTGATCAGCCAGGCATTGAAGGGGGAGATCGTTCCGCCGAGATCGACAAGGGCGTCCGCCTTGACATGATGGATGAGCTCCTTGGAACCGACCACCACACCGCCCATCGCATCACCATGGCCATTGATGTACTTGGTCAGGGAGTGGATGACGAGATCGGCGCCGAGCGCCAGCGGCCGGAAAAAGGGGGGAGGCGTAAAGGTGGAGTCGACCGACAGAAGCGCGCCAGCCTGCCTGGCTATGGAGACCAGTGTCGCGATATCGGCGACCTTTGTGGTCGGATTGGCGATCGTTTCCGTATGGATCAGCTTCGTGTTAGGCCGAACAGCGGCTCTGACTGCCTCCATGTCGCCCATGTCGACGAAGGTTGCCTCAATCTTGTAGCGCTGAGGCAAGAGCTCGGCGAAGAGCCGCCAGACGGCTTCATACGTGACATCGCCGACGATCACATGATCGCCGCTTTTCAGAAAGGTGAAGAACACGGCGTGGAGGGCAGCGACACCGGTTGCGAAGACGGCTGCGTCCTCTCCACCTTCCATGGCCGCCAGCTTGCGCTGCAGGCAGATCTGGTTATGACCGGAATTGCGTGTATAGGAAGGCGCCTCCGTGTCCGACCAGTCCATAGTCGAGGGGTCGTAGGGCAGAAGATAGGAATTGGCCATGACGATCGGTGTGCGGATCGCGCCGGAGGTCTTGTCGATCTCGTTGCCACCATGCACCGAAAGCGTGTTGAAGGAGAGCGTTGAAAGCTCGTGTTTGTCTGGTCTGGACATGTCGTGGGCCTCTGATTTTTCTGGGTTTGAGGGCCGCGCTAGCGGCGAGTCGGCACAGCGTTTTCGAGCTTCTGGAAGGCCTGGGTGATGAGAAAGGTCAGACCGACATAGAAGAGGGTGACGAGGAGCAGCGGTTCATAGACGAGCAGCGTGTCCTGGCGGATCTTGTAGGCGGCGCCATAGAGGTCCATGACCGTCACCGAAAACACGATCGGCGTGGCCTTGAGCTGAAGGACCACTTCTCCGGCGAAGGTCGGCAAGCCGATGCGGATTGCACGGGGAAGCCAGATCCGGCGCAGGATCATGGCAGGCGACATGCCAACGGCGCGAGCAGCCTCCAATTCACCCTTCGGAACCGCCAACATGGCGCCTCTGAGGATCTCACCTTGATAGGCTGCAAAATTCAGCGTCAGCGCAAGGGCGGCGAAGAACAGGCCTTCTCGCAATATCGGCCACAGGAAACTTGTCCTCAGTCCCGGTACGTAAGGCAGATACGTGCCCAGGCCGTAGTAAATGAGCCAGAGCTGAATCAGAAGCGGTGTGCCGCGGAAGAACGTGCAGTACCCCTTCGCAAGCCAGCGTGCGACGGGGTTCTTGCCCACCTGGGCGATCGCAAGGAAGATCGCCAGGCCAAAGCCGCAGGTCACCGAGATCACGAGCAGCAGGCAGGTGAGGAAAGCACCCTGCAGGATGAGATCGCGGTAGGGGAAAATCCAGCTGAAATCCATGTCTGGCTCCCTTACACAACCGGTCTTTGTCCGCGACGGAAGTAGGCTTCCAGCGTAGCGAAGAGCATGTTCGAGACTATGGTGATTACGAGGTAGAGCACCGCAGCAGCCAGAAAGAACACCATGTATTCCTTGGTGTTGCTTGCTGCGACGCGCGCGGCAAGCGCCAGTTCCTGGTAGCCGACGACGGCGATCAATGCGCTGTCCTTGATGACCGACATCCATAGATTGGCAAAGCCCGGCAGCGCGTTCGGGATGAGACCCGGCAGAACGATCCTGCGGAATCGCAACGCCGGACGCATTCCGAAAGCCTTGGCGGCTTCCAGTTGCCCGACAGGGATTGCAAGGATTGCGCCGCGCAGCACCTCGGTCATGTAGGCACCTTGCACAAAGCCAAGGACCGCAACAGCCGCGACAAGACCGTTGATTTCGATAGGTCCCAGTCCCGCCCAGGCGAGGATACGGTTCAGGCCGTCAGTTCCAGCGTAATAGAGGGCAACGATGAGTATCAGCTCGGGTACGGCACGAATGATCGTGGTATAGGCATTGAGCAGGAATTGGAGCGGCCGAAACCCACTCAGTTTTCCGAGCGCGCCGAACAGTCCGATTAGCATCCCGACCAGATATGCTCCGGACGAGATCAGGACAGTGGCCAGGGCACCCGCAAGGAGCACGCCTCCCCAGCCGGGAGGAGCGATGGACAGAAGATCCAGCGCTGAATGTGTGGGGTTCATGGGAAGCCTTCCAGTCAGGGCAGGGGATCGCCACACAGCTGTGTGGCGATCTGCAGCCGCTTCGCTCTCAATAGGGGTCGTAGTCGAAGTACTTCTTGCTGAATTCGGCATACTTGCCGCTGTCCCTGACGGCCTTGATGGCAGCGTTCAGTCTTTCGCGCAACGCGTCGTCGCCCTTACGCACACCACCGCCGACTCCCGCTCCGAGGATGGTGTCGTCCGGCTCGACATTGCCCTTGTACTCGCAGCACTCCTCTCCGAGGTCGGTCTTCAGGAACTCCTTGAGCGGGCCGGTGTCGGCAAAGACGTAGTCGATGCGTCCGGAGGCAAGGTCCTGGAAGGACTCATCGACCGTCGCATAGCTCTTCTCGCTCGCGACGTCGGCAAAGTGTTTCTTGAAATAGGCGGATTGGGTGGTCGAGACGGCAATGCCCACCGTCTTGTCCTTCAGCTCCTTGGCCGTGACCCCCATGGCGCCGTCCTTCGGGCCGATCATCCCCGCCAGCGCCGAATAGTACTTTTCGGTAAAATCAATCCGCTTCTTGCGCTCGTCGGTGATCGACATGGAGGACCAGATCACGTCGATCTTCTTGCTTTCCAGCGCCGGGATGAGGCCATCCCAGGCAACGTCGACGATCGTGCACTTCTCCTTCAGCTCCTCACAGACGGCGTCCATCAGGTCGATCTCCCAGCCGATCGCCTTGCCGGAGGCGTCCTTGGTCGTGTAAGGCGGATAAGCCTCGTTGACGATGCCAAAGCGGATGTCGGCATGCGCATTTGCCGCCATCATGAACATGCCGATAGCCAGAGCTTTTCCCAGATGCTTCATTTGCATTCCCCTTTTTGCTGTTGAAAAGATTGAGTGGTTAGTGCGAACCGGCTGCAACGAATTCTTTGCAGCGAGCGCTCGTGGGCGCGCCGAAGACCTGTGCGGGGGAACCTTCCTCCTCAACCTGGCCCTGGTGCAGAAACATGACGCGTGTCGAGACATCGCGAGCGAACTTCATCTCGTGGGTGACCATGATCATGGTGCGGCCCTCCTCGGCGAGGCCGCGGATGACCTTCAGCACCTCCCCGACAAGCTCGGGATCAAGAGCCGATGTCGGCTCATCAAACAGCATGACGGCGGGATCAACGCAGAGTGCGCGAGCGATGGACGCGCGTTGCTGTTGTCCGCCTGACAGGAAGGCCGGGTAGGCGTCCTTTTTGTCGTAAAGACCGACCTTGGCCAGTAGTGCTTCGGCCTTCTCGATGGCTACGACCCGCTCGACCCCGAGCACATGTACCGGCGCTTCGATGACGTTCTCAAGGATGGTCATGTGCTGCCACAGGTTGAAACTCTGGAAGACCATGCCCAGGCCGGTTCTCAGCCTTTCGATCTGGCGCCAGTTCGCGGGTTGCGATTTTCCGCCGCGCCCGCTTCGGAACGCGACTTCTTCGCCATTGATGCGGAAGGAACCACAATCCGGAATCTCAAGGAAGTTGATGCAGCGCAGGAAGGTGCTCTTGCCCGAACCTGACGATCCAATAATCGAGACGACATCGCCCTTCTCGGCCGACAGGGAAATGCCCTTCAGGACCTTGTGGGCTCCGTAGCTCTTGTGAACATCACTCACGACCAGAGCGGGCGCGTGTTTCTCAGTGCGCATTGTTCCTCCTTTGCGATACGGTGAACGCCCGCTCCTCCGGGCAAAGCTTCGCCGCCGCCGCGTCGCCGCGACGAAAAATTGTCCGATCTGTCAGCGAATGACGCCACTTGTTAGCTGGCGCTTGCCCACAGTCTGGGGTAAGCAGTCAATATACTGACTTTCGTCACTTGCTCTGCGGGCGCTACCTACGCCGCCAGAAGGTTTTGCCTATATACTTCGCACCCCGGCGCCAGTTGCCGAAGACCATTCACCAGCATGTTGGCCGCCTCCTCAAGCGCCTCCTCCGGCATCGTTTCGAGGCTCTCCAGGATGAACCACATCCGACCACCGATGGAATCCAGCCGCGTGCGCGTTCCCTGCCGCCAATTCCACCGGCGGCATGTCACGCCGATATCGTCGCGCCAGATCACCTCACCAACGGACGGATGCTCGATGATCGCCTCGCCATTCGCGACCGTGTCAAAGGCTTCCGTGCCGTCGGCAATCGACAGCCGCGGCTTGCCGACATAGGCATCAAAATTCTCGCCGCCGACGGGCACAGCAAAACGCAGGCTGACGGCATTATAGAGGTCGACCAACGGATTGATGGAGGGTAGGCGACCGTCCTTTTCAACCCGCTTCTTCAGCGCCTGTGCAGAGCATGGCGTCCGGTTGGGCTTGGCCCCGAAACGGCTATAGACGTCTGCCCAACTGGCAAGATGCGCGTCGCCCCATTGTGGTCCACCGGCGCGGACGAAGTCACAGGTTTCCCCAAGGACGTCGCGCGCCATTGGCCCGCGGGTTGGATCGCTGGCATCAACCAAGATGCTGATAGCACGAAAATCCGGCGCTATTTCTGCGACAGACCTGTCGACGAGCGGAAAATCCAACATACCCTCTAGCTCCTATTGACCAATTTAGTCTATAATACCGACCATGGAAAAGAAAGTCAATATATCGACCGAAGCGGTCGCTGATGTCGAGCGCGTCAGCGCCACCGTCTCGCAGAACCTGAAAACCTTCAGGCGCCAGAGCGGCCTGACGCTCGATGAACTGTCCCGCAAGTCCGGTGTGAGCAAGGGCATGCTTGTCGAGATTGAGAAGGGAAGCGCCAATCCCAGCATCGCCACGCTCTGCCGGGCCGCCACCGCCTTGGGCGTGTCGGTTGCAGATTTCGTTGGCGTCGCGTCGAGTGTTCCTGTTCGCATCGTCCCACCGCAAGACGCATCGACCCTGTGGCACGGTCCGAAGGGCGGAAGCGCCACACTTCTGGTGGGAACCAACGGGCCGGACGAGATCGAGCTGTGGCGCTGGACGCTTTTCCCAGGCGAGATTTTTGAATCTCCCGGCCATTCGCCCGGCACACTCGAGCTCCTTAACGTCGAAACGGGTGAGCTCACGCTGAAGCTTGGAGATAGCGAGCACTTGGTGCAGGCGGGCTCGTCCGTTCTGGCGCGGACCGAGGACAAGCACGCCTACATGAATTGCGGAAAAGATGAACTGCGTTTTGTCATGGCGGTCGCGGAACTGCAGCGGCCGCGGGTGCGAACGGGTCTCTAGCGATCGTCGATCGGTGTGCCGATGAACAGTAAGCCAACACAGGGCAGGCCGGATGCAAGAGGAGTCGAGGCAGACTTCAACCATTTCGGTTTTTCAACCCGAACAATCCATGAGCCATTCCCGTCAACTCCGGCCGGTGTCGTCCATAGCGCGCGGCAATCGTCAAATTGTGGCCGCACCCCGCGGCCGAGCGGTGCGGACGGAGATTTGTCCCCGACCTGGCAGCTTGAAAACAAACTTGCTCGCCTCGAAGGAGCGGAGGCAGGCCTTGTCCTCTCGTCGGGCTTGGCCGCCTTTCGCACTCTTGTCCGATCATTTCTCGCCGCCGGAGACGAAATGATCATTCACAGGCCGGTCTGTACCGACACAGCTCACCTGATCCGGGAGATCGTTTCGGCGGTCGGTGCAAGGCTGATGCCGGTGGATCTTTCGGATCCAGAAGTCATCGGCCGTTTGATCACGGCTCGGGCGAGGATTGTCTACCTTGATACCCCTACTAACCCCCTGAACAATATATTGGATATTGCGGCGATCGCCGAACGCGCGCACGCGCACGGTCTGATGGTGGCGGTCGACAGCACATTTGCAACGCCGGCCCTTCAACGCCCGCTTGAGCACGGGGCCGACATCGTTCTCCACTCGCTGTCGAAATACATAAACGGCCACGGTGACACGGTTGGCGGGGCGCTGCTTGGGAAGGCTGCGGTTATTCGACAATTGCGGGAAGAAGCCTTTCGCCATCGTCACGAAACGGCTATTTCACCGCAAGCCTCGTTCCTGATCCTGCGCGGCCTGAATACTTTGGCGCTCAGAATGGATCAGCATTGCAATGCCGCACACGCGCTTGCTCTGACGCTGGAGGCCCATCCATACGTGGCCTGGGTGAGATATCCCTTCCTTGATTCCCATCCAGATCATGAAATTGCGCGCCGTCAGATGTCGGGCGGGTCTGGGATGCTTGCCTTTGGACTGCACAAGGGCGCAGAAGGCGCCACGGCAATGACGAGGAGATTGAGGCTGATCAAGTCGGGCGGGAATCTTGCAGAAATCGGCAGCTTCATTTGCGGCTCGGCCCGTCTCACGCATGCCCGTCATCTGTCGCTTGCCGGGAGTGAATTCTGCGCCAGCCTTGGCGAGGACTTCATACGATGCTCGGTCGGCCTCGAGGACGCCGAGGATCTCGTTGAAGATCTTCTTGTGGCTCTCGACTTTGCATAGAGTGTTGCCGACCAGATCTCGGGCGCAAAATAGCTGGTCAGCGGCTTAACCTCTTGCGCGGCACAAATGCTGTTTCCTACGCGGAGCTTCGCTCTTTCAATAGCCGATAGAGTTGGGCCCGGCTAATGCCAAGCATCTCGGCTGCACGCCGCTTGTTACCTCCCGCCTGCTGGAGGGCGTTGCGCAGGACGGCATGGGTTTCGGACTGCACGCGGCTCTTCAAGTCACTCCCCACCTTCGCAGAGGGTGGTAGGTGGGTATCATCCAGCGACGGAATGGACAGTTTTCCCGTCACAATCATCCGCGTCAGGGCGTTTTCCAACTCCCGAACGTTGCCTGGCCACCTATGAGCGACAAGCAGCTCGCGATCCTCGGGCGTCAGCGCTGGTGCCGGCATTGAGAGCCGGCTGGCGATGCGCCCAAGGAGTTGTTCAGCAAATCGAGCCAGATTGTCTCTTTCTCTCAGGGCCGGTACCTCGATCGGCAGCACGCTCAGCCGATGATAGAGGTCTTCTCGAAAACGCCCCGCTCGCACCAGTTCGACGAGTGCCTTGTTGGTCGCGCAGATGATGCGCAGCTCAATGCCAATCGGGTTGGTGCCACCGACGCGGACGATCTCGCCGGTCTGGAGCACGCGCAGCAGACTGCCCTGCAGGGCAAGCGGCATGTCGCCGATCTCGTCAAGGAAGAGCACGCCGCCTCCCGCCAGCTCGAACTTTCCGGGCTTGCCCTGGCTGCGAGCGCCCGTGAAAGCACCGCCCTCATAGCCGAAAAGCTCGGCTTCGATAAGTTCGCTTGGAATAGATGCGCAGTTGACCCACACGAAGGGCCCGGCACTGCGCTCCGACAAGGAATGGATTGCCTGAGCGGCCAATTCCTTGCCAGCGCCTGTCTCACCGCAGATCAGGACAGGCAGATCATAGGCGGCCGCCAGTTTGAGGGTATCACGATGCGCTTCCATCACCGGGCCGGTCCCGATGATGTCGTCGAGGCCGAATTTCGACTGCCAGGCTCTCGGTTTCGAGGGGATGGCGAGTTCCGCTTTGGAAATCCGGCTATAGGTCTTCTTCAAGGCGTCATAGTCGGAGAACAGCGCCAGACCCACCGCGCCAATGATCCTTCCATCCTTGTGCACCGGGACCTGTTTCGTCACCAGCTTGTGGCCACGCACTTCGAGCGGATAGCCGACATGGGTGCCGATACCGCGCGCTACGAAATGAAGTTTAGTCTGCGGCCCAACCACGTCGGTTATATGCCGCCCGAGAAATTCCTCGGCCTCACCGCCAAGCAGGCGGCAATACGGTTCGTTGATCAGGACGATCGTTCCTTCCGTATCGACAGCAACAAGGCAGTCGGAAACATGGTCGAGGACAAGCCGGAGAAATCCAGCTTCTTCTGAGGAGCCTGCAAGCCATTCCGGAAGCGTCATCTCAATCTGCCTGATTGTTCCTGGGTCATCGTCAGATCGCATCATACGGCGTTTTGTCTCAGATACGAGACACAACATGTAGCAGATTCGAGACGTCTGTCGAGAGACAGGCCGCTCTCGAAACTGTCGAGCGCTTCAGGGGCCTCCTATAAACCGTTGCTGTTTCATAACATTACGTGCCGCAGCGCTTGCGTGCGGAGATCTGGCCCATGGTTTGCGATGGTCCTTAACGCAAAAACCGAAAAGGGGAGCAGATATCATGCATACAGAAACAATAGAGGTTGGCCATATGATCGTCCGGGTGTCAGGCGCAGGCGAACCGCTCGTCTTCGTGCACGGATTTACGACGACCGCCGAATTCTGGCGCGAGCAGGTCGAGGCCTTCTCGTCCAGCCACAAAGTCATCCGCATCAACCTGCCAGGACATGGCGTGTCGCCAAGGCCTTCCGGCCGCAGCTATACGATCGAAGCCTTCGCAAACGACGTGCTGGAAGTCTTCCGCAGACTTGACATTCAACAGGCAGTCCTCGTCGGCCTATCCATGGGAGGAACGATCGCGCAAAGCTTCACGCTGGCGCATCCGGAGCGCGTGCAGGCCCTGGTGCTCGTCGGAGCGACACCGCACGGGCTCGGTGAGGACGTCAATGTCGATAACGTTCTGAAGGCGGTCGACGATCTCGGCGTTGTCCAGGCCAGCCAGAACGTCATCGATCGATCTTTCGGCAGTGCGGCCAGCCAGGAACTCCTGGACTTTGCCAGGCAGGAGGTCGCGCAGACCCCCGATTTCGTGGCGCGCGAAGCGATCGCGTCTTTGAATGCATCCGATAGTCGTGCGCGACTTGGTGACATCAAGGTCCCGACCCTGGTGGTCGTCGGAAACGAGGATATCATCACGCCGCCGGCGGAGTCGGTGGTACTGGCTGAAGGCATCCCCGACAGCAAATTGGAGGTGGTCGCGGATGCAGGGCACTTCCCGATGCTTGAGCAGCCTCACAAATTCAATGAAACGCTAGCGGCATTCCTGCTTGCTTGCGCGGATCCTGTTTCTCAGGCGAGGGGCCAAGGCCTTTCGCAACACGCGATCTAGGGAGGGTACGACATGTCTGTTCATGAAATTTCATCCGGAACCATTGCGCGTACCGAAGGCCTCGACCGCAACACAAAACGTACGGTCTTCGCTGCAGCGCTCGGGACTGTATTCGAGTGGTACGACTTCTTCATCTACGGGTCGCTGGCCGCATTCTTCAGCACGCTGTTCTTCCCGAAGGGCAACGAGACCGCGGCACTTCTTGCGGCACTTGCGACTTTTGGTGCCGGTTTTGTCCTTCGACCCTTCGGTGCCGTTGTCTTTGGACGGCTGGGCGACCTTGTCGGCCGGAAGAAGACCTTCCTTGTGACCATGCTGGTCATGGGCCTTGCAACGGCTGCCATCGGCCTTTTACCGACCTACGAAACGATCGGCTGGGCAGCTCCTGCGTTGCTCGTGGCATTGCGCCTCCTCCAAGGACTAGCTGTGGGTGGTGAGTTCGGCGGTGCCGTTACCTATGTTGCCGAGCACTCCGATCACGATCACCGGGGTTTGACGACCAGTTGGATCCAGATCACAGCGACGCTGGGTCTCTTCCTATCGCTCATCGTGATCGTCCTGTGCCGCAGCTCGATGTCGCCGGAGGCCTTCGCAAGCTGGGGTTGGCGCCTGCCCTTTGTCGGTTCGATCATTCTTCTGGTTCTTTCCCTCTATATCCGGCTGAAGCTGCATGAATCGCCTGTGTTCCAAGAGATGAAGGCACAGGGTAAGGGCTCGAAGAACCCGATCGCCGAGACGCTCGGCGATTCCCGCAATTTGCGTCTGATTCTGGTCGCGATCTTTGGTGTCGTCGCGGGTCAGGCTGTCATTTGGTACACGGGCCACTTTTACAGTCTCTATTTCATGACGACGACACTGAAGATGACGCATGATCAGGCCAACTTCTACCTCCTGATCGCGCTGACGCTCGGTACGCCCTTCTTCCTGTTCTTCGGCTGGCTTTCCGACCGGATCGGACGCAAAGGGATCGTCGTGACTGGTTGCGCACTGTCGGCGTTGCTGATCATGCCGTTGTTCCAGGCGCTGGGGACCTACGGCAACCCTGTCCTTGCCGAGTTCCGTGCAAAGACTTCGGTCACGCTCGTTGGAAACGACTGCGACCACGACCAATCGTTCGTTGGGCAGTTGTTCAGCCCGCAGGCGACCACTGAATGCCAGAAGGTGAAGGCGCTTCTGACTGCCCGGGCAGTTCCGTACGCGGTCAAGACCGACGCGGAACCCCTGCGTGTTCAACTAAACGGTGGCGAGGCGAAGCCATACAACGAAGCTGAGCTGCTCGCGGCTCTGACCGCAAGCGGAATGCCCGATCCCAAAGCACCCGTCAAACCGAACGGGCCTCTGGTGATTGGCATTCTGTTCTGCCTGGTGTTCCTGGCCACGATGGTCTATGGACCCCTCGGAGCGCTTCTTGTCGAGCTCTTTCCAGTCCGCATACGCTACAGCGGTGTTTCCGTTGCCTTGCAGCTCGGGAATGGATGGATCGGAGGGTTCGCGCCCTTCGTCGCGACGGCCATGGTGATCGCAACCGGCAACATCTTCGGTGGGCTTTGGTATACCGTAGCATTTGCCGGACTGACCGCCGTGATCGGTGCGCTTCTCCTGCCCGAGACACGCGGTCGCGATCTGAGCACTTGAGCCACGGAGACTGCGCCATTCTGCGACGCGGACCTGAGGAGCCCGGGCACCTTCCCCAGGCTCCTTGAACGCATCAGGCCCCGAGACGTAAAACATGCCGCGGCCTCTGTGGTGATCGATGAAGATGCCAATTCGCCAGCATATGCCTAAGATTTGAGCTTGCCTATATTGTGTTCATATTTTGGCGCGTTCTGCAGGTGATTTGGCTGAAACTGCACTGATGTGGCCGTTGTAAGCCGTACGGCTCCGTATTGTAATCATCTTGCCCCGCAACGCGGCGAACCCATTTTTCCAGATCCGTCAGGATCTGGCTCGTCGTGTGTTGCCTTCAGCTTGGAGACGATCATGAAGAAACTCAAAGCGACCATTCTGACCGGCTTTCTAGGGGCCGGCAAAACAACGCTGCTCAACCGTCTTCTGACGGAACTCAATGACGAACGCATCGCAGTCATTATCAATGAGTTCGGCGAAGTCGGGATCGACGGTAAGCTCGTCATCGAAACAAAAGAGAACATCGTCGAACTGAACAACGGCTGCATTTGCTGCACGGTGCGCGACGACCTGATCGGCGCACTTCGCGATCTTCTGGCGTCAGATCGCGTCGTCGATCGCATCGTCATCGAAACGTCGGGTCTTGCCGATCCCGCGCCTGTCATCCAGTCTTTCGTCCTGGACGAGGTCTTGTCGAGCCATGTTCAACTGGACGCGATCGTCACCGTAGTCGATGCCCGTCACGTCGAGCAGCAGCTCGATCAGGCTGAAGCCGTCGAGCAGATCAGCTTTGCCGATCTCATCCTGCTCAACAAAACCGATCTGGTGTCCGTCGATGAGCTGGCCGTGGCGGAGAGACGTGTCCGGCAGCTCAACCCGCTGGCTCGGCTCGTTCACACCAAAGACTGCGCTGTTCCGATGAGCACGGTTCTCGATCTCGGCGCCTTTGACCTCAAGAACATTCTGTCGATCGACCCGGCCATCCTGGAAGACCATGAGCATGAACATGACCAGTCCATTTCCTGCGTCGCGTTGTGGCGTGCAGAACCTCTGGACCCGGCAGCCTTCAATAGCTGGCTGCACCGCCTCGTACAGGCCAGGGGTGCCGACGTCCTACGGATGAAGGGGGTGGTGAACTTCGCCGGCGAACCGCGCCGCTATGTGTTCCACGGCGTCCATATGACGCTTGAGGGCCGTCCGGGCAAGCCATGGATGGGCGATCCCCGCCTGAGCGAGATCGTCTTCATCGGCCGAAACCTCGATGAGGCCGAGCTTCGCCGCGGCCTCGAAAGTTGTGCTCTTTGCGGCCTGGCCGTGGCCACCTGAGAAGTCCGTCACCACAACAAGGAGACGCCTCATGCTACCTCTTGTCGCTGCGATGATCAGTCTCGGTGTTCTTGGTGCGCTCGACACTTACATCACGGCAACCCTGTTCCCGGTGCCCGTCTGGGTCACCTTTATTGCCTGGGCATCCTTCTTCGTCTGTGGAGGCGGTCAAGCAGGACTGATCAAATCGGTCGCCTCTAACTGGACGGGCATCGCAATTGCCTCCATCACCCTGCTGATCGTTGAGTTTGGCCCCGCCCATCCCCTGTTCGCAGCCATCCTCGTCGGTGCTGGAACGTCCGTCATGGTTCTCGCCTCCGCGGTGCCTATCCTGAATTTTACGCCTGCTGTCGTGTTCGGCTTTGCATGCCTCGTCGGTACGTCGGCTGCAACCGACACCACCATCGTCACGTCCGGGCTGTCCCATCTAACGTTGGTGACGATGGCCGCCATGCTCTTCGGAGGAATCTTCGGGTTCGTCTCGGAGCTTTGCACGCGCCTGCTCACCGGCCCAAAGGCGATGGCAGCCTAACTCATCGCCTTCTCAAATAAGGAAAAGATCACCATGAAACTCCAGCATTATCTCGGCGGACTGGAAGGACTGGGTCCGGTCAGTACCGAAACAAGGGTCTTTGTTGAACCCTGGGAAACGCGAATTTTCGGGATCCACACGGCGATGATGGCTCTATCGGCTCAATTGCCGCTTCCCCAAACGCCATCGGCCTTCCATACGATCTGGACTTGGGCCGATCTGCGCAAGGGGGCCGAAAGCCTTAATCCCTTCGACTATTTCAAGTATCGCTACTACGAGAAGTGGCTGGGCGGGATTTCGGGCTATTTTATTCAGCATGGCTACATTACCAAAGAGGAGCTCGATGCTCTGACGGAGGAGTGTTATCGGGACCCCTCGAAGTCCCTACCAAGTGCCGGCGACGCAGCAATCGACGACCGTGTCGTTCAGTATCTGGTGGAAGGCGACAGTCCGAAGCGCGACGCAGCCGTGACAGCCGAATTCTCCGTCGGGGATCTGGTCAGGATCGAGGACGTGCCGAGCGTCGAGCACACCCGCCTGCCTGGCTTCCTGCGCAACAAGACGGGGGTCATCGAGACCGTCTATCCCGGCGCTTACACTTATCTCTGCGACACCGGCCCGGACGGTATTGGTCCGGCGATGACCGTCTATTGCGTCCGCTTCGACCCGAACGATCTGTGGCCGGGCAATGCAGAACCGAACTTCAGCCTCTATGCCGACCTCTATGCCCGCTACGTCGCCTCAGCGGACGTTTCGGTGTCCGTCAAGGCTGCCTAATCAACCATCGGGAGAGACCAATGTCTGAACGCTTCAAATATCGCGAGGACCGCGAAGTTTACAGTGCCGCGCGGGTGCGGGCTCTCGAAGCCTTGCTCATCAAGAAGGGCATCATCACCGACCGGACCGTCGATACGGTGCTCGAGTTTTTCGAGACCAAGATGGGCCCCTTCAACGGTGCAAAGATCGTCGCCCGCGCCTGGGTCGATCCGGCCTTCAAGGAACGGCTTGTCGCGGATACGCCAAAGGCGATCGCCGAACTGGACCTGCCTGACGGTATGGCCGGCGCCGAAGGTGAGCACATGCGTGCCGTCGCTAACGCTCCAGGGCTCCACAATCTGATCATCTGCACACTATGCTCCTGCTATCCCTGGCCGGTTCTTGGGCTGCCGCCCTATTGGTACAAGGATCCAACTTTCCGCAGCCGCGCCGCCCGCGAGCCGCGTGCAGTGCTTGCCGAGTTCGGCCTGCCGATCTCGAAGGACGTCGAGGTCAAGGTCTGGGATTCGAGCGCTCAGATCCGCTGGTTCGTCGTGCCTGAGCGGCCGGCGGGGACCGAGGGCCTTTCGGAGACGGAGCTTGAGGCTCTTGTCACACCTGAAGCCATGATGGGCGTCGCCGTCGCCAAGGCGGCGTGAGATAGATCATGCTTACGCAATTCGAGCATTTCGCGGTCACAGAGATGATGGGCAAGCCTGACAGTCCACCTCGGGCAAACGGCACCCTTTGTTTCGGTTCCGACTGGGAGCGCACCTCTTTCGGCATTGCTCTTGCGCTCGCCAAGGAGGGCTATTTCGAATGGGACGACTTTCGCGATGAACTGATCGCCTCGATCAGAGCCTGGGAAGACGATCATCCCTCGGATTATTCATCATGGAACTACTACGAACAGTTTCTGACGGCGCTTGAGAGCGCCGTCGTCAAGACGAACCTGCTGACCACTTCGGAATTGCGGGAGATCTTCGATCTCGGCAATCAAGCCAGCCAGTAACAGCTTTCTCGGAGACATCCACATGCATATCGAACCTGGTATCGTGGACGGCGCCAAGATCGTCCTGAGTTATGCCACCGCCTCAGGCGCCGCGCTGTTCACCCTCAACTCTGCGCGCGACGAGTTCCGGCGTCGGGGCCTGTCCTCGCTTCTCGGACGAAGCGCCTTTGCTACGGGCCTCGTATTCTCCTTCTTCGAAATCCTTCCGCATTACCCGGTCGGCGTGTCAGAGGTGCATCTGATCCTCGGTTCGACGCTCTTCCTGCTGTTCGGTGTTGCACCGGCGCCAATGGGGCTTCCGGCAGGCTTGCTGCTCCAGGGAATCTTCTTCGCGCCGTTCGACCTGCCCCAATATGGTATGAATGTCACTACCCTGCTCGTGCCGCTCTTTGCGCTGCAAGTCATTTCAAGCAAGGTCGTCGCGCCGAATACACCCTATGTCGACTTGAAATATCGGCAGACGCTGGCGCTATCTGCGGCCTATCAGGGTAGTATCGTTTCCTGGGTCGCGTTCTGGGCGCTTTACGGTCATGGCTTCACGGTTGAGAACTTGCTGTCCATCGGTAGCTTCGGTTTTGCTTACATGGCAGTAATCGTGGTGGAACCGCTCGTCGATGTCATGGTGCTCGCGGCCGCAAAATCAGCCAGAGACATAGCACGCAGCGGCCTGTTCACCGGTCGGCTGATGTCAGCGGCTTGAGCCTATATGGTCGACCAGCATGCGTCTTGACATGGTGATCGACCTGACAGGTATCTTGCATTCTTCTAAAGCAAAGGCCACCGTTCACCACGAGGGTATGTCGATGCGCGTTGTCATTCTTGCACCGCCTGGTGTTCAGTCCTTGGATATTGTTGGTCCAGCTGAAGTCTTTTGGGAGGCCGCTCGCCGCTGCGGGGATTTGAGCCGATACGATATTCAAATCATGTCGACTGGTCAGGCCTCGATCGGCGGAACCGGTCATTTGCGCTTCTTGGCCGACCGGACTATCTTCGACAAGGATGAGCCCATCCATACCCTGCTGGTAGCCGGTGACCCTTCCTTCCAGGTCATCGATACGAGTGTCATCTCATGGCTTCGTCGCCGAGTACCCACGGTCAAGCGCTATGGTTCGATTTGTACCGGCGTCTTTCTGCTTGCCGCCGCTGGGCTACTCGAGGGCAAGCGCGTGACGACCCACTGGGAATGTGCGGGGAGATTCAGCAAGCAATATCCTCAGATAGAGTTGGAACCGGATGCAATTTACATCCGTGACGGCAAGCTTATCACTGCCGCCGGTGTAACAGCTGGCATCGACCTTGCTCTCGCACTTGTGGAGGAGGATCTTGGGCGCGAAATCGCCCTAGCCGTGGCCAGATATATGGTAATGTTCGTGAAGAGGCCGGGGGGACAGTCTCAGTTTAGCGCACATCTTGCCGGCCAGATGTCGGAAACGACATTTATCCAAAAAGCGCAAGACTTCATACTGGCCAACCTTGAAAGGGACCTGCATGTCGATGCAATCGCCAAGAGCGTAGGCATGAGCACACGGAATTTTGGTCGCGTATTCAGACATGAACTCGGGATCACCCCGCTCGACTTCATCATCGCTGCGAGGACCGATGCTGCCCGCCGGCTCCTGGAGGACACCGATCGGCCGCTTCAGGCAATCGCCAAGACATGCGGTTTTGGAGATCTCGCAGCCATGCGACGGGCCTTCGCCAAAACTATCGGGGTCACGCCCAACGAGTACCGCGCCCGATTTCAAATTTTGCGCGACCATAGGTCTGCCTTCCGCACATCGGACAAGGCTCTTGCAGCGCAGCTTCTTGGCGCTAACAAACTGGCGAAACCTGCTGTTGTGGGCTAAGAAGCAAGCAGCCTGGCGTCACGCATCGAAACTGAAACCACTCGATCCGAGGATTTCTTAGGACAGCCTTGCGCGCACCTCGGAGGTAAGCCACCTGCCAGCAGGCCCCAGCGGATTGGCGACGTTGTGAATGGCGTAGATCGGATACTCGCCCTGGTCGAAAGCGGGAAAGGCAAGGGGGACAAGGCGGCCACTGGCGAGGTCATCCCTCACCAAGGATGCCGGGAGACCGCCCCAGCCCAATCCCCCTCGGATAAACAGATGCTTCGTCGCGTTGTCGCTGACCCGCCAGGTCTTCAATGAAAACACGTTGAAGTCCCGTCCCTTCGTCAGCCCCGACGCGTCATAAACGACGAGTTGCGTCTCGTCCCTGACGTCGGCAAGGCTTATTGTGCGGCCCAGCATTCCAAGGTGATGTTCCGGGGCCGCGACTGGTATCATCGCCGAATGGCCGATCCGTTCCGAAATGATCTGATTGTTGCCCGTCGCCATCGAACCGCCGAAGCCGACGGTCGCCCTCCCGCTGATGACCGCATCCATCACGATCCCAAGTGTGCCGACCGTGACATTCAAGGACACGGTCGGATAGACGCTTCGGAAGGCGCGCAGCACATCGACAACGATGTCCGAAGGCACGGCGCTGCTGATGGCAATGGGCAGTTCTCCCTCAAGCCCGTCGTTCAGCGCCTTCACGCGTGCCCGCATCAAGTCGAGATCGCCAAGCAGCCGGCGCGCATCCTCGAGGACGGACCTGCCAGCCTCGGTAAGTTGCGGCCGTTTCGTCCCGGAACGGCCGAAGAGCGCCACTCCGAGCTGCGCCTCGAGATTGGCGATCGTATAGCTGACGACCGATTGCGTGCGATTGAGCGCGCGCGACGCGGCCGAGAAACTGCCTTTCTCCGCTACGGCAAGGAATACCTGAAATTGATCCAAGGTCGGATGGGGCTGCATATCTCATCGATCCTATCGATATGTTTGTTCGAACTTATTCCAGTTTTCGCGATGACTCTCAAGCTTTATGTCTTCGCCAACTCACTTGCCGCATTCTTTCGAAGGGAACTGCATGTCATCCATCCTGCTTCTCACCGCCAGCCCCCGCCCCGGCTCTTTCTCGACCCAGATCGCCGTCGAGCTTGCCGAGCGGCTACGGGCAACCAATCCTGTAGGTGCCCTGGTCCACCGTGACCTCGCCGCCAACCCGTTGCCGCATATGGATAGCGGCTTCGCGGCCGGAATCCACAAACCCGCCGAAGCCCTGAACGCTGCGGAAGCCGCTGCAATCCGCCTGTCGGATGAACTGGTGGCAGAAATTCTGGCGGCGGATACGCTGGTGATCGGCACCGCCTTTATCAACTTCAACATCACCTCGAACCTGAAATCCTGGATCGATCATATCGGCCGGGTCGGCAAGACCTTTAGATACACCGCGAACGGCCCCGAGGGGCTGGCCAAAGGCAAGAAGGCTTACATCGTGCTGGCCTCGGGCGGGATCTATTCCGAAGGCCCGGCGGCGGCTCTCGATCATGCCACGCCCTACCTGAAGTCGGTGCTTGCCTTCATCGGAATCACAGACGTCGATGTAATCCGTGTCGAAGGCGTGAACCGTGGCCCCGATGGCGCCGCGAATGCCGTCACCGCCGCGCGGGCGCAGATCGCACGGATCGCCGCCTGAAACCGCCTCACTGGAACAGGAGTCTTACATGCAAGCAGACATCGTCTCCACTTCGAACCAGCCTGCCGGCAAAACACTGCAGATCAGCCTCTGGAGCGTTCAGACGCTGATCTTCGCCGCCTTCATTCTGTTCGGTTCACAGAAGCTCTTCATGCCCGCTGAGGCGCTCGCCTCGATGTGGCAGACTCAATGGCCTGTCGAGTATCCAACGCTACTGCGCTTCACCGGATTGATCGATGTGGCGGGTGGGATCGGCATGATCTTGCCTGCTCTTACCCGCATCCAGCCGCGCCTCACCGTGCTTGCGGCGCTGGGCTGCACCATACTGCAAATCTGCGCCATCATCTTCCATGCCACGCGCGGTGAATTTGCTGCCCTGCCGCTCAACTTTATTCTGCTTCCTCTCGTGGCCTTCATCCTGTGGGGCCGCGGCAAGAGAGCGCCCTTCGCGACGCGCGGATAAGTGACATGCCTGAACGGAAACATTCTCGTGCTCGATGCCATCATCGCAGCTATTATTTCGCGTTTCCCCCGGCGTTTGCTCGCTTGCCTCGCATACTGTCCTTCGCGAAGCCGGACTAGCCTTTACGCCCGTGCGTGTTGATCTGCAGATCAACACATTCGATGGCTGACTGAGGTCGGCGATCATGCAGCGTGTGGCCGATCGGGATCAGACCGTTTCCAGTGGATGACAGTGGATGCAGAGGCGCCTGGACCTCATCAGCGAGCTGCAGGTGCGGGAGATCACGAGGGGTGTGATCGAGCGACCAGAGGTGAAGAGCGCCTGTACCCAGAATTGAGTGTACGAGCATGGAGTGTTATCAAGCGCGCCGTGAGCATATCAAACGCGAGAGCGGCAGCCTTAATGTCTCGCGGGCGCTGTCGCAGCTACAATGCCGTCACCCGCGGACGCGCGCCCGGTCGCCACTTGCTTTTCCGACTGGACCATCTTCTTTCTGCCGAACTGGATGTTTCTTGCCAGCCAGTATGATGCCAATCTGGGCCAAAGCAGAGAGGAGACGATCGACGTGCGGCTGGGGCCGGCATCCACCATGACTTTGTAACGGGAGCCGTGGTCGTCGCATTTGTTTTCGGTCGCGTTCGGAGCGCTGGCCAACAGCGACTGCTGTCAATGGCATCTCCATGAAATTGGTAGCCGAAAAAGATCCACAACATGGATGGTTTCAAACGTGCGATTCAAAGGCCTTGATCTAAATCTTCTCGTCGCGCTCGACGCGCTGATGACCGAACGGAATCTTACGGTGGCGGCACGCAGCATCAATCTGAGTCAGCCCGCCATGAGCGCGGCCGTCGGCCGGCTAAGAGAATATTTTCGCGATGACCTGTTCACGATGAACGGTCGCGAACTTTGCCTCACACCGCGAGCCGAAGGACTCGCCCCGGTGGTCCGCGACGTTCTCCTGAAAATTCGATGCTCAATTATTTCTTGGGAGCCATTCAACCCAGCTCAATCCGACCGTCGGTTCAGGATCCTTCTTTCGGATTTCATGACGCTTGTCTTTCTTGATAGAGTCATCGCCCGTGTAGCTCGTGAAGCACCTGCCGTCAGTTTCGAACTTCTGTCTCTCGATAATGACCCGAACGAGCTCCTCCGGCGCGGTGAAGTTGATTTTCTCCTGCTACCAGATCTGTTTATGGCGAACGCGCATCCTACCGCGAAGCTCTTCGATGAGAAACTCGTATGCGTGAGTTGTCCAACCAATAACGCGGCCACGCGGGAGCTCACATTCGAGCAATACATGTCGATGGGACACGCCGCAGTTATGTTCGGGCGTTCGTTGAGGCCCTCGATCGAAGAATGGTACCTGCTCGAACATGGGATCAAGAGACGCGTCGAAGTCGTTGTGCAAGGTTTTAGCTTGATACCACAGGTGCTGAGCGGCACAAACCGCATCGCCACTATGCCCCTACGATTAGTCGAGTATTTTGCGAAAACGATACCCTTGCGGATCATGAATCTTCCGCTGCCGCTTCCTGCTTTCACGGAAGCAGTTCAGTGGCCCGCACTTCATAACGGTGATCCGGCCAGTATCTGGATGCGCCAGATTTTGGTCGAGGAGGCGTCACGCATGGCGGTTCCGGATAATGCATAGGGGAGCCTGCCTTCACATGCTGGCCATCGAGATCTGTACTTTTTGTCGGTACTGATCCGGTGAGACCGCAACATACGGCATTCAAATTTCGATATGGCTACACCAACTGAACCACATCATTTCCGAATGGATATCGAGGGGCTGCGTGCCCTTGCCGTTTCGGGAGTAATCGCATTTCACTTTGGCATGACCAGTGTGCCCGGCGGGTTTGTCGGTGTCGATATCTTCTTCGTCATATCTGGCTATCTCATCACCAGGCACATCCAGCTGGAAATCGAGCAAACCGGCTCGCTCGACCTCCTGCGGTTTTACGCGCGACGAGCTCGCCGGCTTCTTCCTGCATCCTGTTTCGTCATCCTGGCGACGCTCTTCTTCGGCTACTTCATTCTTTCGCCGCCCGAGCAGCAGCTCTATTCCAAGGAGTCGTTCTACGCGTCCGCCTATTTGATTAATATGTGGCTTATCAGCAGGGCCGCCGACTATTTCGCTCCGGACGCGCTTAACAATCCGTTCATCCATTTCTGGTCGCTCTCGATCGAGGAGCAATTCTATCTCGTCTGGCCGGCCCTGTTGCTGCTTTTCGCGCGGTTCCGCCCCGGCAGATACGGGCTTTTCCTCCCAATGGTGCTAGTGGGCGTCATCTCCTTCGCCTTCTGCTGGCGCTATACCGCCATATCCCAACCGTGGGCATTTTACTTTTCACCGTTCCGGGCGTGGGAGTTCGCCTGCGGAGGACTCGCTTTGATCATCTCCGAAGAAGCGGCCAAGCGCTTTCGGCTGACGCCCGTCTTCGGCTGGACCGGAATCGGCCTGATCGTGACGGCCTATCTCGGCATGTCAGAGGACGTGCCCTTTCCAGGACTGACTGCTCTGGTTCCGGTGGCCGGCACGGTAATGGTGCTTCTCAGCGGTACACGGCCGAGCCCGGCGGGACCGCAAGTCCTTCTTTCGCTACCGCCGCTGCAGTGGCTCGGACGGATATCCTATTCGCTTTACCTCTGGCATTGGCCGGTGATCGTCTATTCCGGCATGTTGAAGCCCGAGCTCACTATCTTCGAATGGTTCCTTTGCCTCGTGCTTGTCATAGGCCTCTCAGTCTTCAGCTACCGGGTCGTCGAAAACCCGATGCGGAGGAATCCCTGGCTGTTGGCAAGGACGAGCCGCTCCCTCGGTTTTGCCGCGCTTTTGACCGCGTGTGGCGCAGCGGCAGCCTATGGAAGCGCGCGGGTGGCCAATCACAACATCGATCCCCAGCAGAATCTTATCCTCCGAAGCGCTGAGCGCGATTCGTCCGCCCGGCAGTTCGACGATGGCTGTCTTCTCAACGCCCAACACGTGCAGCCCAAAGCCTGTGAATTCGGCGCCAAAAACCCCGGTAAGACGATCGTTCTCTTCGGGGATTCACACGCCGACCACTGGTCGACGCCGCTGATCAGCATCGTCAAAAGCAACCGGTGGCAACTCGTCACCTATCTGAAATCTTCCTGCCCGGCGGCGGACGTCACGATCTGGAATTCTATGCTCGTGCGGAATTACGAGGAATGCGATCGGTGGCGGCAGCTCGCGATGCGCGAGATTGCCACACGGAAGCCCGACTTGGTGATCATTTCGGAATATTCCTCGGCCTACGTCAAGAATGACATCAACGTCATATCTGCCCACCAGATCGACGCCGGCGCGTGGGCTCGGGGGCTCCGCAGGACCGTGGACGCCCTGGGAAGCCCTGTCACCAAGATCGTCGTGCTCCGGGATGGGCCCGTGCACAAGACCTATCTCGACAAATGCGTTGCGCGCGCGCTCTGGCAAAAAAGGGGGACTGAGGCCTGTGACACGCCGCGCAGCGGGGCGATGGAAGAGACGATCCCGGACGCGGAAAGGAAGGCGATTTCGGATATCGGGAATGCCTCTTACGTCGACATCACCGACCTATTCTGCAACAGAACGACCTGCCCCGCCATGATTGGCGGCAAGCTGACTTTCCGCGACCGCCACCACATCGCGACCCCTTTTGCGGCGACGCTTGCCACGCCGCTTCAGCGGGCGCTCTTTGGAACGATGAATGCCGGCACACCGATCAACTGAGGCAGGGGACACGCAGCCTGCGGTCGAGAGCCGCGGGTGCTGGCCGCCGTAGTTGGGCTGTTTCTCCTCCCGGTGCGGATGAGGCGGTCGTAGATCAGGCAACATCGGGCTCCGGCTCGTCTGCACACCCTTCCCGCCGCGTCGCCGTGCTTTGAGAGGGAAGTGGAAGTGTCCATTGGATCGTTAGAGCCTGACCGAAAATTAAAGTGAGTGATTTCGGCTGGTGGGAATTCGCTGCGGTTAGCAAAGACTGCGGGGAATCGGATGCCCTGGACCCGAAACCACTCTGCCTCATAAGACAAGCGCGAACTATGTCGTGCAAGTGACTGCACCCACGGGACATGGCGATCGCCGCCCCTTTTCTGGCACGCTGCTGCAAGGTCGGACGTCTATGTGTGTGTGGGACGATTTGGGTAAGATATGGAATTCAATTCAGTGTCTTGCCGCGTCGGGCTGTCAATGGCGGCTTCTGCCCAGGGATTTTCCGCCGTTTACGACGGTGCAGCGCCGTTTCTAGCGCTGGCCGCGACTGCGGTCTGCTTGCGTTGGTCAACAAGTCACCGGTTGTCGCTAGCCGCTTGCTTGAGGGCTGGAAATGCGAGCCGACGCCGGCATTATCGACAGCCACTCGGTGAAGGCGACTGGCGGCGGCGCGCGCGGCCTTGATGCAGGCAAGAAGATCAAGGGGCGCAAGCGCCACTCGTCACCGTTACGGCGGCCAACACTCGAGGGGGATCGCGCACGAGGCGAGCGTTCAGGACTCCGACGGCGCACCCGGCCCGATCGAGATTGCCACAACGAGCTTTCCACGGTGGAAAAGCTCTTTGCCGACAGCGCTATGCAGCGAGATCCGGAAAACCGCGCTGCCCCATCGAGGGCTTGGTCCTTGAAATCGTGAAGCGCTCGGACAAGGCCAAGGAGTTCGCCGTTTTGCCCGAGCGCTGGATCGTGGAGCGGACTTCGCATGGCTGGGCCGTGCCTGCAGCTCGACGAGGACTGGGAAGCGTCAATCGCCCATCCGAGGCTTGGCTCTTGATCGCATCAATCCGGCAAACGGCAAGAGCAAATCGCGCGAGCCCAGAAAGGATCACTATTGATTGAGCAAACTCTTAGAACTTCCGGCCCCGCTGGCCCGGTTGCCGAACTGATCAATCCGAAGATCCGCCAGATCAAGTAGTCCAGTGGTCTCGGTCGCTGGCCATTTTCGCTCCCTTCAACTGCTAGTTCCGTGCTGAAAACAATTCGATCGTATCCATAGTATGAATGCCAAGCATCCAAACAATCAATTTTCCTGATTCTGTTCAATCTTGCATAGCAGAAGCTTCTAATGTGGTGAGGCCGCCCCGTCGAACCAGTTGGTCTCATCGCAACCAGGCAGATACTGAGTTCGGATCGGCCTTCCGACTGGACCATTTCTATGGTGCTCAACTGGATGTTTTTTGCAAGCCAGTTTGATGCCATTTTGGCTCAAAGTAAGAGGATACTATGAGTGGCGGCAGCAAAGACGAGAAGGCTCATGTACACCCGAGTCCAGGTGACACTGGGACCATCGGGTTCGAGCCCCGCATCACCCACCACGCATTTGACTCCACGGTATTCAGGAGAACAGTTCGGCCGCGGGTGTTTACCGTCGCGCCCTATGGTCTTGAGAACGCCCGGCCAAATGATGTTGCCGCAACGCTCGACGGTAAGTCTGATGCCTGCGATGGGTTCGCCGATACCCATTGCGAGGGTGGCCAGACAGTGTCGGAAACGCCTATAGCTGAAGCGAGCTCCTTCAAGCACTACTTCAATGCATTTCGGCCGCACCAATGGCTAAAGAATGTGTTGGTGTTCTTGCCGGCCCTCGCTGCACATAAAATCGATTGGCCGACGCTCCTCTTATCACTGGAAGCGTTCGTCTGCTTCAGCTTGGTGGCTTCTAGCGTTTATGTCATGAACGATCTCCTTGATGTCTGCGCAGATCGGGCGCATCCGCGCAAGCGGTACCGTCCGTTTGCCTCACACAGCATCCCCACCGCACACGGAACCTGGATGGCAGCGGGGCTCATTCTTCCAGGCGGACTGATAGCAATGTTCATCGGCTGGGGCTTTTTCCTGGTGGTGGCGGGCTATTTCCTTGTGACCACGGCCTATTCCATGCATTTGAAACGACGCATCGTCATCGATATCTGTATTCTCGCAGGTCTCTACACCATTCGCATCGTTGCCGGTGGAATCGCGACATCAACTCCGTTATCGGTCTTGCTCATTGCCTTTTCAGTGTTCTTTTTTCTGTCATTAGCCGCGGTGAAGCGACAAAGCGAATTGGTTGACGGCGCCGAGCGTGGCAGTCTGCAGGCCACGGGCCGAGGTTACCACGTCAACGACCTGCCAATCATCTCCATGATCGCGGTTGGGGCGGGATACGTATCTGTGCTGGTGATGACATATTATGTGAATTCGCCTGTCGTAATGGAGCTCTATCCCCATCCTCAAATGCTGTGGGGTGTCTGTGCAATCCTGCTCTATTGGATCACCCGCACAGTGATGGTGTCGCACCGTGGCAACATGCATGACGACCCGGTGATCTACGCCGCGAAGGATCGGACCAGCCAGGTATGCCTAGCGATTATTCTGGTCTTCGTTGCAGGCGGAGTGCTGAGGTGAAACGGCAGGGTCTAGCGTTACGCTATGCGGCATTCGCCGCCATCGCAATGGTGGTCAATGTCACCATGCAACATTCCGTCCTTCAGTTCGGGAATACGAGCGCCATTTTTGTGCTTGCCATGAGCCTGGGCACCATTGCCGGGCTGATGATCAAATACCTGCTCGACAAGTTTTGGATTTTCGACGATCAGGAAATCGGCCTCAAAAACGATGGGCGGAAGTTCTCACTCTATACGGCAGTGGGCGCCCTCACCACAATCATTTTCTGGAGTGCTGAGGCGGCTTCCTGGTGGGTCTGGAGAACTGAGCTGATGCGTGACTTGGGTGCTGCCATTGGTCTGACAATCGGCTATCTGGTCAAGTACCAGCTAGATAAACGCTTCGTGTTTGCAGGTCACCGATTGAGGATTGCCCCATGAAGCTCTCGGGTTGGGGAAGGTCTCCGCTCGTGGACGCGCAAGTCTCTGTGCCCCGTGACCTCGAAGCCCTCCAGAAGCTTTTAGCTTCAAAGCCGAGTGTGATCGCGCGCGGCTGCGGTAGGGCCTATGGGGACAGCGCCATCAATTCATCTGCAACAATTGATATGCGGCGTTTGAACCGAATGTTGGCCTTTGATCCGAAAACGGGGCAGTTGATCGCGGAAGCTGGAGTTGTCCTTTGCGACATCATCGCGGCTTTCCTGCCCCGAGGTTGGTTCCCGATGGTCACACCGGGCACGAAGTTCGTGACGTTGGGCGGCATGATAGCCGCCGACGTTCATGGCAAGAACCATCGCAAGCATGGAAGTTTTCGGGGATGCGTGGACTGGATCGATGTAATTGGGGCCGATGGCTCAATCCAGCGCTGCTCAAGCAAAAGCCACGTAGAGCTCTTTGAGCACACTCTCGGCGGCATGGGGCTGACCGGAATCATTTTGCGGGCGGCGGTCCGATTGCGCGCAGTCGAAACCGGATGGATCCGCCAGACAACAATACCCGCGCCGAACCTCAAATCAGCGATGACAGCTCTAGAACGGGCACAAGATTCGACTTATTCAGTAGCGTGGATTGACTGCCTTGGGACGGGGGGAAACCTGGGGCGCTCCCTTGTCTTCCTGGGAGATCACGCGAACGCCTCTGATCTTCCAACTTATCGCTCTCTGCACCCTTTCGCTACTCCGGCAAAACGCAAACTTTCGGTTCCCTTCAATTTTCCATGCTTTGCTCTCAATCGGTTTAGCCTCCGGGCCTTCAACTCGCTATACTATCGGGTTGGCGTTTGGAATCGAGGTCAGCAACTCGTTGACTGGGATAGCTACTTTTATCCCCTTGACGCGGTTGCCGACTGGCATCGGATCTACGGTCGCAAGGGGTTCGCCCAGTTCCAGTGCGCTATTCCCTTAAACCGCTCGGAAGAAGGGCTCTCGGCCTTGCTCCAGACAGTCGCCAAGGCAGGCGCTGGATCGTTCTTGGCCGTTCTCAAGCGGTTCGGTCCGCAGGAGAGCCGCTTTTCATTCCCGATGGAAGGCTACTCCCTTGCTCTTGATTTTCCCATCACGACCAAAAACTCCCACCTTTGGCCAAACCTTGACCGAATTACAATCGAGCACGGCGGCCGCTTCTATCTCGCCAAGGACAGCCGCATGTCTGCTGAAACACTACGTGCCTCCGATGACCGGGTCGGAAGCTTTGTCCAAATGAGGGCGGAGAGCGGCTGGAAAAGCTCATTTCAATCGGCGCAAGCGGAAAGACTTGTCCTGTGACGAAGCGGTCCGTTCTCATCTTGGGTGCACGTTCGGATATAGGCAAAGCCGTGGCACACAAGTTTGCAGCGCTCGGCCACCCGATCCAATTAGCCGCGCGGCAATCAGAAACACTCGACGCCGAAAAGACTGATTTGCAGCTCCGATATGGAGTCCCAGTAACCCTACACGAATTCGACGCACTTCTGATGGAAACTCACGCCCAGTTCCTGGCCATGTTGCCCGAGTTGCCCGAGGTCGCCGTAAGCGTCGTCGGCTTGATGGGAAGCCAGGAACGAAGCGAGCGCGACCATCTCCTCGCCAGTTGCATCATGCGTAGCAACTACGAAGGGCCTGCCAATATCCTGGCATTGTTGGCCAACCGGTTCGAAGAACGCGGATCCGGCACTCTGGTTGGGCTCAGTTCGGTCGCTGGAGAGCGCGGACGCGCGACGAACTACGTCTACGGCTCCGCGAAGGCGGGCTTCACCGCCTTTCTGTCCGGGCTTCGCAATCGTTTGGCGAAACGCGGCGTACATGTTGTGACTGTGCTACCGGGTTATGTTGCGACCAAGATGACTGAAGGCATGAATCTGCCCGCAAGGCTCACGGCGCAACCAAGTGACGTTGCTGAAAGGATCGTGGTCGCCGTCAAGCGAAAGAACGACGTCATCTACGTTCGGCCGGTCTGGCGTATGACCATGCTGATCATCAGACTTATCCCGGAGGGGTTTTTCAAGAGGCTAAGATTGTGATCCGCTTCGTTCCTACAAAAAAGCAAATAGAATACTTTATTGCTGGATCTTTCATCATTGCAGGAATGTTCGGCGTGATGTGGATTTTCATTGCCCAGGAACCGTTCCGGATGCCTAATGGCTCGGGATGGGATGCGGTATACTATGAAAGACTTCTTCGGTTCTTAGCTGCTGAGGATAGCCTGGGGTCGCGCATAGCCTTTCCATATTGTGCTCGCGTCGGCACACCTTGGATCCTCGTAAACGTTTTCCACAATCGCGTCGGCTTTTATGGGTTCAACTTGGTCGCCTCGGGGTTGTTCTCCGCCACTTTGCTTCTTGCAACACACTCACTCTGGCAAGGGAGCATAAAAGGACTGACAGCAGTGATTGCTGCGTCGTCCTTCCTCTATTTTGCGCCGATAAAGTTTGCAAACTTCTATCCGGCTTACATGGATCCCCCTTTTCTCCTTATCCTTTCGTTTTGCCTAGTTTTCATCATAAAAAAGAACTATCTTCTCGCAAGCATTATATGCATGGCAGGAATTCCATTCAGGGAAGCTAGTTTTTATCTTCTACCATTGCTTCTAGGATTCTATATCAAAGACGCACAAAGAAGCAACGTTGCTTGGGTGACATCTATATCTATTCTCATGTATGGGTACGCTCTAAAAGAGCTGATGCTTTTTATAACTGATTGCGAGTCCCAATCGCAACTCATTACGGCACTCTTTTGGTTCTATCGCTTTCTATCTGAGCCTGCTCATGTCTTGGGCTCGCTCGCTGCTATATCGCTTACCCTCGGACCCCTATACGTTGTTTTGGATAAGCAGACATTTAAAAGCATTAAATCGGACGACACTTTGATATTTTCGATAGTAGCATCAGTATACTCTGGATTTTTATCAATAGTTGGCGGATCGGACGTGACCAGGATATTTTATAGTTTTCTCCCTTTTTATGTACCTTTGTTGATCAAGTGCTTCAGAGTATCAAGCCTGACATCGTTTGTTCTTTCCTGCTTTGGCTGGCTGCTCACAAATCACATGCTCCACAAGTATGAACAGCCGATCTCCGAAGGGCCGAATAAGGACATCTCAGGCTTCTTTGCTCAGTTTCCCGACTATGGACATCCCACTATAGCCTTGGTTGTCTTGGGAATATGGATCGTTCTGGCGATGTCAAGGAGACTAATTGAGCCACTAGAAGGTCATTTGGAGTAACTTGTGGCTTTGACGCCTCGGCGTTGATGAGTTGGGCCATCTTCCGTCGGGAACCGCAGCTTGGGCGAAAGGAGAGGCTTTTGTTGCCGTATGTCGCCGTCACGTTTTGCCGCCGTGACAGCTAATGCAAACCAAGCGACTATTAGCATGCGCGCATCCGCTCCATCCGCCTCAACAAAGAGATCCTTCCATCCAGGGCATGGATGGCTGCAATCGAAACAATAGATTTTTCTCATACCAATCAATGCTGCATAGCAACAGCAACTGACGCTCAGGGCGATGGCAACCCTCGATGTTCTCGATGCTCAGCCAAGATCCGGCCGGCTCACATCCGATTTCCATTCACAATCGGCTTGATCGGCGGCACAAGCTTGCTGGGTGCAATTCAGCAACGAGTTCAGGATCAGGCGGCGTCTAAATTGAAACCTATGATGAAAGGAACAGTATGTCTGATCAACTTACTAGGGAGGTTATTGCCACAATCAACAATCGGGCGCTAGCGGAGCAAGGTGAGTCGACAACCGCGACTCCTAGCGCCGAATTGACTATGGCAACGGAGTTGACTTCGCTCGGCCTCGATTCTCTTGCGTTCGCTGATATCCTCTGGGACCTTGAGCAAGCCTACAACATCAAGATCGAGATGAATACGGCGGATGCTTGGTCGAACCTACAGACGGTCGGCGATGTGGTCGTGGCTGTCCGAAGCTTGCTGGCCAAGGAGGCTTGAATGGATGGGCGCGTCGTTATCACCGGAATTGGTGGGTTGTGCGGACTCGGTACCGATGTCGCCTCTATCTGGCGTGAGATGTGCACAGGCGTTTCTGCCATCGGGCCGATCGCCAATCCTGAGCTGCACGAGCTGGCGGGTGTGATTGGCTCCGAGATCAAGACGCTGCCGGAGCACGACATCAGTCGAAGGCAGCTCGCCTCCATGGACCGATTCAGCCTTCTCGCAGTGCTTGCCGCGCGCGAAGCGATGCGACAGGCCGGGCTCTCCGGTGATGAAGAAAATCCGTACCGCTTTGGTGCCGCCGTGGGTGTCGGTGTCTGCGGCTGGGACGCGATCGAAAAGAATTACCGCGCACTCCTTTTGAATGGCGCGAAACGGGCTGAAGTCCTCACGGCGCCAAGGGTAATGCCTGGCGCAGCTGCCGGTCAGGTCAGCATGCATTTCGGTCTGCGCGGTCCAGTTTTTGGCGCCACGTCCGCCTGTGCGTCGGCTAATCACGCAATTGCTTTGGCCGTAGATCAGATCAGGCTCGGACGGGCCGACATCATGCTTGCCGGCGGCAGCGATGCGCCGCTTGTGTGGGGCGTGCTGAAATCATGGGAGGCACTGCGCGTACTTGCTCCAGATACTTGTCGTCCCTTCTCCGCGGATCGCAAGGGGGTAGTGCTTGGAGAGGGCGCAGGCATGGCCGTGCTAGAAAGCTATCAGCATGCTTCAAGACGTGGCGCCCCTATCCTTGCCGAGATCGTCGGGATTGGTCTGTCGGCCGACGCCTTCGACATTGTTGCGCCGGCTAGCGAGGGCCCCGAAGCGGCGATGCGCGCCTGTCTTGAAGACGCGAGGTTGAATATTGAGGATGTCGATTATCTCAATGCGCACGGCACTGGCACCAAAGCAAACGACCAGATCGAGACAGCGGCGGTTAAGCGAGTCTTTAGCGAGCACGCCTATTCGATATCGATCTCGTCCACCAAGTCTGTGCACGCACATTGTCTCGGGGCGGCAAGTGCACTCGAAATGATTGCGTGTGTGATGGCGATCCGCGAAGGGATCGTCCCGCCCACGGCAAATTATAATGAACGCGACCCCAATTGCGATCTCGACGTGACGCCAAATGTGGCGCGTGAAAGGAAGATTCGAATAGCGCTAAGCAACGCCTTTGCCATGGGGGGCCTGAACGCAGTTCTAGCGTTCAGGGAAGTATAGCAACGACCGCGGGTTTACCATCTCGGCTTTACCGCAGCTAGAGTGGCAAGACATCCATGCGCAGCTCCGACTGGACCATTTGTATTCGGACAAACTGGACGTTTTAGCGGGGCCAGAATGGTTTGATACTTGATTGACCAAAGCACGCAGGAGCTGCAAGTGGAGAAGAAACCGATCGCAGGCCAAACGGGTTCTGCACATATTCTCCATCCATGGGATGGATGCGTTTCATCCAAACAATAGATTTCACTGATTGCAGCCATTACTGCATAGAACTAATAACACTGGTTATTCAGATGCTGCATACTAGACGCGTCCGGATAACTGCAAGTTTTGCCAGAAGCATAGAGAGACAAAAATGCCTGCTGACGTGCGATGGAAACTTTGTTGGGAAAATGAGCTGCAAGTCGACGATCACGCAGAACTTTCTGCGTTCTTTCGTAATACCTACGGGCCGACGGGCGCGTTCAATGCAATGCCCTTCGAAGGTGGCCGCAGTTGGGCCGGAGCGCGGCCCGAAATGCGCGTGATTGCTTACGACTCGCATGGCGTTGCCGCCCACATGGGCATGTTGCGGCGTTTCATCAAGGTCGGGGAGGTGGATCTCCTGGTGGGGGAACTGGGGCTGTGGGGAGTGCGTGCCGATCTTGAAGGACTTGGGCTTAGTCATTCAATGTTTACGCTGTATCCGGAGTTGCAGCGGCTCGGCGTCCCATTCGCGTTCGGCACGGTTCGGCACGCGCTGTACAAGCACGTTGAGAGACTGTGCCGCGGCGGTATTGCGACCATCCTCCCAGGGGTGCGCGTGCGCTCCACTCTCCCAGAGGTCTACCTCGATCTGCCAGCCACGCGAATTGAGGACCCCCTCGCCGTTGTGTTTCCCATAGCGCGCTCGATGGACGAGTGGCCTTCCGGCACGCTAATTGATCGTAATGGCCCAGAGCTATGAAACAGCTGGATTATAGTTGCAAAGTCTCGGGCAACAGCGCCGATCGTAGTGTTTATCTGACGTTCGACGACGGACCAAATCCATATTGCACGCCTGATATCCTCGATGTTCTGGCTGAGCGGCGCGTACCCGCTACGTTCTTCGTCATCGGTGCTTATGCCGCGGATCAACCAGAACTTATCCGACGTATCGTTGCCGAAGGGCACGAGGTTGGCAACCACACTATGACCCATCCGGATCTCACGACATGCGGACTAGAGGAAATAGAAAATCAGATCACGGAAGCAAGCGAGGCCATTAAGTCGGCTGCTCCTCAGGCTGAACCCAAGTTTATCCGCGCTCCATACGGGCTCTGGAACGAAGACGTGCTAAGCATCTCAGCGCGCGCGGGGCTCCAAGCGGTACATTGGTCCGTAGATCCGCGGGACTGGTCGCGCCCCGGTGTCAACGCCATTGTTGATGCAGTGCTGGCTTCAGTCGAGCCAGGCGCCATCGTGCTGTTGCACGACGGGTGCCCCCCCAACGAGCTTGTAGGACACAAGCTTGCTGGCTTGCGCGACCAGACGCTGATGGCGCTTTCCCGTGTCATTACCGGGTTGCACGACCGAGGTTTTGTGATCCGAACGCTCTCCCAGGATAATTAACGGACGGTATCTGCATGGATCTATTTGGTGCAACCAGCACGGTGGCCATTTCGTTGTATGCGCTTCTTTCTGGCGTCTATAAAGGCATGCAGGTCCTGTATGCTCCACCGGCAAGCGCTTTTTCTGCCTCCCCCGGAAGCCCCCCGTTCAACGCGCTGGCAAGCGTCGACGTGATTGTTCCCTGTTTCAATGAAGACCCGGACATTCTCTCGGCGTGCCTCGAGTCTATCGCAAATCAGGATTATGTCGGGCGGCTGCAGGTTTTTGTGGTGGATGATGGTTCTACAAACCGGGAGGACCTCGCACCCGTACACAACACATATGCGGGAGATCCGCGGTTCAACTTCATTCTTCTCCCTAGAAATGCCGGAAAGCGCAAGGCGCAGATCGCCGCGATACGCCGCTCATCCGGTGACTTGCTGCTGAACGTCGACTCAGACACCACGCTTGCGCCCGACGTGGTCACGAAACTTGTCCACAAGATGCGCGATCCATCGATAGGCGCGGTCATGGGACAATTGGTGGCCAGAAATCGCAGCGATACATGGCTGACACGACTGATCGACATGGAATACTGGCTGGCCTGCAACGAGGAGCGGGCGGCGCAGGCACGTTTTGGTGCGGTGATGTGCTGTTGTGGTCCATGCGCTATGTACCGCCGATCTGCACTGCTTTTGCTGCTCGACCAATACGAGACGCAACTGTTTCGCGGCAAACCAAGCGACTTCGGTGAGGACCGTCATCTTACAATCCTTATGCTCAAAGCTGGTTTTCGGACCGAGTATGTTGCGGATGCCATTGCAGCTACGGTCGTGCCAGACCGGCTCGCGCCGTATCTGCGACAACAGTTGCGCTGGGCGCGCAGCACGTTCCGAGACACGTTGCTAGCGCTGCGCTTGTTGCGCAGCCTTGACCGTTATCTAACATTGGACGTGATCGGGCAGAATCTCGGGCCGCTGCTTCTAGCCGTGTCGGTATTGATGGGGCTTGCGCAGATTGCGGTGGCAGCCACGGTGCCGTGGTCAACGATAACGATGATAGCATTCATGACGATAGTGCGCAGCAGTGTGGCTGCGCTTCGCGCTCGCCAGCTTCGGTTTTTAGCTTTCGCTGCCCACACGCCGATCAACCTTTTCCTCATCCTTCCCCTTAAAGCATATGCGCTCTGTACGTTAAGCAATAGTGCTTGGCTCTCTCGCACTTCTGTCTTGCAAAGACCCGCCCGCAGCGCGGAAACATCATCGCCTAAATCTCTACCGATGGATCAACCTTCTCGCGAGCACCCGAAGTTTTGGTCGGCTTTGGGTGTTGGAGCTGACGGCGAGGCCGAGGGCGGGCAAACCTAACATCAGTTTGCGGGTAGCCATAAGAGGTGCAGGAAGTTGAACCAGAAAAAGCATTACCAGTTGCTGCATGATGAGTTGGCCGAAGACGATCCATGGCGGCTTGATAGCAACCCGTTCGAGCAGGAGCGACATAGGCAAATGCTGCGGCTGGCGCTTGCGCAGCCATCAATCACAAACGCGCTCGAAGTCGGATGCGCAGCCGGTGCGTTCACCGAAAAACTTGCGCCGCATTGCGAGCAACTCACCGTAATTGATGTGGTGCCCCAAGCGCTCGCTCGAACGCGTCGACGACTAAAGGATCGGCCGAATATCTCCTGGATAAGCTGCGATATCCTCCAGTTCTCGGCACGAAAATGCTTTGATCTGATCGTGGTGGCTGAGGTGCTCTATTACCTTGAGAGCGTTGCTGAGATGCGAACGGCTGTCCGCAACTTGGCACAGGTGCTCGCGCCATCCGGTCATCTAATATTCGGATCGGCAGGTGATGCGAGCTGCCAACGTTGGGGTCACGTGGCTGGTGCCGAAACCGTCATTACGATCTTGGATCAGAGATTGGTCCAAATTGATCGTGTGCGATGCGTCGGCCAAACCACCAACGAAGACTGTTTGCTTACCCGATATCGCCACCCCGTGTCTCAATGATCCGGCTACCGCGTTAGATATGGAGATCTTATGCGCATCTGCGGAATTAAACTCACACACGACGGAGCAGTTGCCCTCATCGAAGACGGGAAACTTATCTTCTGTATTGAGCAGGAGAAGCGCAACAACAATCCCCGCTATCAAGTCATCGACAACCTCGACGCGATTGTCCAAGCCCTGAACGAACACGGTTTGAGCGTAGGGGACGTTGGCCAATTTGTCATCGACGGGTGGGACGGAGAACTTGAATCAGAGTTCCAGGTTTTCAGCGAAGGCGTCCCCATAACTCTCAGTGGAGCTCCCTATGTCGAACGGTGGCCAGACAACCCTCTAAAGTCCCATGATAGCTCGGGCCTCGCGCTCAGCGGCTCGATCCTCCCTTACAAAAGTTTTCCACACGTCATAAGCCACGTCGTGTCCGCGTACTGCACCAGTCCGTTTGCCAAAGCCGGAGAACCTTCGTTCTGTTTGGTATGGGACGGCTGCATATTTCCACGGCTCTACTATGCGGAGCCAAAAGGAATCCGATTGATCAAGTGCCTGTTCCCGATGATAGGTCATGCCTATGCTGTCGCCGGCCATCACTTCGGCCCGTACAGGAAGGAGGATCCAAAAGGCTGGGACCTGGGTGTCGCCGGAAAGCTAATGGCCTACATTGCACTTGGCGCGGCTAAGGAGAACATCCTAAACGTGTTTCGGGAGCTCTATGAGGAACACTTCGCCGGAGAAACGCTGCTCGCGGTCGGTTATAGGGAAAACATTCATAATGCAGACGCATTGCTCGCACGCGTCAATGATTACTTCGACGCAAGCGCGTCCCGGTTACGGTGCGAAAAACCCGAGGATGTACTTGCTTCATTTCATGTTTTCCTTGAACGCCTCCTCGTTGGAGAGATGACGATTGCTCTACAGATGCAGTCGCAATTGGAATCCCGAAACTTGTGCGTCGCCGGCGGATGCGGCCTTAATATCAAGTGGAACAGCGCACTCAGAGCCAGTGGTCTGTTTGAATCAGTCTGGGTGCCCCCATTTCCCAACGACAGCGGATCGGCTATTGGCGCCGCCTGCTGCGCGCTTGCTGTCGACCGTGGTCTCGCTCCGCTTGACTGGTCAGTTTACAGCGGCCCTAAGCTGAAGAGTAGCGCGATCCCGCCGGGATGGGAAGCTGCTCCATGCACCTTGGCCGAACTCGCCAGGATATTGGCATCTAACGAACCGGTTGTTTTTCTTGCCGGCCGTGCAGAACTTGGGCCACGGGCGTTGGGGGGCAGAAGCATCTTGGCCGCCGCGACTTCCCCGCAAATGAAGGATCATCTCAACGAAGTGAAATTTCGCGAGCATTTCCGACCTGTAGCCCCAATTTGCTTGGAAGACCGCGCGCAGGACATCTTCGACCCCGGCACTCCAGATCCATACATGCTCTTCGATCATACGACACGCCCGGAATGGCGAGAACGGATCCCTGCCGTAGTGCACCTTGATGGAACTGCGCGACTTCAAACGATCTCGCGAAATTCTGAGCACGAAGTCTCGAAACTCCTGGCCGAATATGAAAGTCTCACCGGTATTCCGCTGCTCTGCAACACGAGTGCCAACTATCACGGCCGGGGGTTTTTTCCCGACGCTGCAGCGGCCTGTGAGTGGGGACAAATAGGCCACGTATGGTGCGATGGTTTGCTGCTTACAAGGACGAGTGAAACCGATGAGTCCCCCGTGGGCTGCGCGGATTTCTCGGTAAGTGCATGACCGCGATAGCAATCAGTTTAATTGACGTCACAAAAACCTACCTCGACCGGACTGTTGTCGATCGGTTTTCGTTCGCCGTCAAAAAAGGAGAATGCTTCGGACTCCTCGGTCCTAACGGTGCCGGCAAAAGCACGATTGCGCGTATGGCTGTTGGTATGACGCCGCCCGACGCAGGTAAGATCACGGTGCTTGGCGCCCCAGTGCCTGCGCAGGCTCGCCTGGCCCGGGCAAGCATCGGGGTGGTTCCGCAATTCGACGACCTCGACCAGGCATTCACAGTGCGCGAGAACCTGTTGGTCTTTGGGCGCTACTTCAATATGAGCACCCGTCAGATCGAAGCCGTCATTCCGTCACTTCTGGAGTTTGCCAGGCTTGAGAGTAAGGCGGATGCCCGGGTCGCAGGTCTTTCCGGTGGTATGAAACGGCGCCTGATGCTGGCGCGCGCGCTCATCAACGACCCACAACTGCTCATATTGGATGAGCCCACCACCGGTCTCGACCCGCACGCGCGTCACCTGATTTGGGAGCGATTGCGCTCGTTGCTGGCACGCGGCAAGACGATTCTGCTTACTACTCATTTCATGGAGGAGGCGGAGCGGTTATGCGACCGGCTATGTGTTCTTGAAGAAGGACAGAAGATCGCCGAAGGTCGGCCACAAGGGCTGATAGACGAACAGATTGGCTGCCAAGTCATTGAGATCAACGGCGGCAATCCACAGGAACTGCGTGCGCTTATCAAAACATGCGCGCAGCGCATTGAGGTAAGCGGAGAAACCCTCTTTTGTTACTCCTCCGCTCCCGAGCAGGTGCGAGTACAATTACGGGAGCGTACGGATCTGCGTCTTTTACAGCGCCCCCCCAATCTCGAGGACGTTTTTTTACGTCTGACTGGGCGAGAGATGAAGGATTGAAAGATGTGGGAAAACTATGCGGCAGTTCTGCCTGCCAATGGGTGGAACTGGATTGCGGTGTGGCGCCGCAATTATCTTGCGTGGAAAAAAGCCGCGCTTGTGTCAATTCTCGGTAACCTCGCAGATCCCATGATCTATCTTTTTGGTCTGGGGACCGGTCTTGGTTTTATGGTCGGACGAGTCGAAGGCATGTCATACATTGCTTTCCTGGCAACTGGCATGGTCGCGGCGAGCGCGATGACGGCGTCTACGTTCGAAATTATTTATGCAGCGTTCGCGCGCATGCGCGATCAACGCAGTTGGGAGGCGATCTTGTACACGAAAATGACCCTTGGCGACATAGTGTTGGGAGAAGTCGTCTGGGCAGCTACCAAGGCGCTTTTGGCCGGAACTGCGATTGCGGTGGTTGCAGCCATTCTGGGTTATGCGGTTTGGTCATCCATTCTCCATATTGTGCCGGTTATCGCCCTGACCGGAATCGCGTTTGCGAGTCTGGCAATGGTCGTTGCGGCGCTCGCGCCCAGCTACGACTATTTCATCTTCTATCAGACCCTCATCCTCACGCCGATGCTGTTCTTGTCCGGTGCTGTCTACCCGGTAACTCAATTGCCCGGTAATGTTCAGCAGATGGCGACATTCTTGCCCTTGGCACATTCGATCGACCTCATTCGCCCGGCAATGTTCGGCCGGCCAGCCGCCGACGTGATCTTCCATCTTGGAATACTTTTCATTTTTGGCGTATTGCCCTTCTTCGTATCGACTGCCTTACTTCGGCGACGCCTAATGTCATAAAATCGGCGCCAAACACCAAATTGGAAGGCACAGTCATCGATGTAGGGACGGCACTACCGCGGGCGGCGCTCCGAGATTCAGCGGCTCTCCAGGTGATCCTCGGTTAGGCCGAGGTAATGGCAGTTGGGGCTCGCCCAGCCTATTTGTCAACATGGCCAAATCGCAGCTTCGAGTCGAACCGGCTTTCATGCGACACATTGCCCTCCACGGCCCGATAAAGCGGTTCTTCCTGACCACGGTTGATCTCGATCAACATGCCCCGGACACGCGCAGCCTACCGGTGTTTCTTGCAAGGGTTATTGCTGATTCAATTATTGCTGGTTCAAGGAGACGTCAAATGAACATGAATGACGCACGGCATCTGAGATGGATCGCGGGCGCAGGTGCGGCTTTTTTCGCATGCGGGGCAGCCGCCGCGGACCTGACATCATCGCCTGTCGTCCATGTGGCAGAGGATGTAGCGACTGGACTAAGCCATTGGCAGATCCGCGTGCGCGGTTTGGGCGTTATCACTGAGGATAGTGGTTCAATAAACGGCGTGCCGGGCTCGGACCTTTCCTATTCGGACTCACTGAGCATGCGCGATTCTCGGGGGGGGGACCGAAAGAACATCGATGAGAAGCCAGGCTCAGGCCGCGCTGTCGAGCCGTAATCGGCGCACCGTATCGTTCGCAAAGGACAGAGGCAGACGGCCGTGGCGGCCGCCTTCGGAGCCCGCAAAGGACCGATTACAAATGGGTGAGGCGCTATCGACGAGAAGGTTCTCCCTCTCCGCCCATAATCGTCCATTTAGAAGCAGTAGGTCACGCCCGCGCCGATCAACCACGGATCGATTTTTGCCTTTCGGCGAGATCACCTGTTGAGTGCCGATAGCGTCGGCACGCTCTGAACGATTGGCGCGGCCGGCGTGCGCCTCGGCTACGTGCTTGCAGATGGCGGTTATGTGATAGCTCGCTTTGAAGCGATTTCCACCCCCGGCTGTCGTTCCCGCCGACGTCCTTTATAACACCGGCGGCATCGACGAAGGCATCTCTGATGTCTGCGGCGGAAAGGTCGCAGGCGCGCTCAGACGCTATTCGGAGGGTCTTCAGCACGTCTTTGACGCCGTGATGCCGGCAGTCCATGTCTGCTCGCGCATGTCGCGTGTATCGATGGAGTGATCGAGGGAGTGATCGAGAAGGCGGCTGACTTAAGGAGGCGACAGCTTCTCGGGCTTGTTTACAGCGTTCCTAAATCAGAAATGAATCTGTCGTGAGACTCATGGACTGCTCTTTGTGGGCCTGAGCCGTTCGGTACAAGCGGTTTATGCGGGATCATGTCCTGCGAGCGCTTTCATAAGGTCTAGGGTCCGGCTCCGCACCCTTTTGTCGGTGATTCGGGAAAAGGCGCGAATAAGCGCAAGACCTTCATCACTCGACGCAAACTCCACGATTTCTGATTGCAGCCGCTTTTGGCCACTGCGGTCACCGCTGTCGACTGCCGCGGCCCCGGGCATATCCTCGAAAAAATAGGAAACTGGCGCATTCAGCGCGTCTGCGATCTGCTGGAGGCGGCTTGCACCTACGCGGTTTGTGCCCTTCTCGTATTTTTGTACCTGCTGAAACGTTACTCCGATAGCCTCCGCAAGAGCCATCTGTGTGACCTGCTTCCACACCCGGCGCATCCGGATTCGACGGCCGACATGCACATCGACAGGTTCAGGCTTTCCCTTCGTTTTTTCGGGGTTAGGATTCAACATGCACTTCTCCATGTACTTTCAGCGATAGAGTCTCCTGCACCAGCAGCGCCAGACCCTGCATGCCCTTGCGCTTATGTGGTGCACCACATAAGCGCAACTATCGGCGTCCATGATTATGTGGAGCCGGAGAGGCTGATGACCGCATTGTCGGCTTTCCAACATCCATCGACTCCACATAACAATGCACTATCGCGCGGCAAGCATCGCGATCAGTCTATCCGGCGGGCGGAATTTGCCTGGCTTGATGCCGAGCGGCGCCAGCGCGTCGAGCATCTCGAGTTTTTCGGTCGGGTCAGCGCGCAGGTAGATCTCCGTGCTCTGGAGAGTGGCGTGACCGAGCCACAGCGCTACCTTGCGAATGTCGCGCGTCGCCTGAAGCATGTGCATGGCGCAGCTGTGCCGCTTATGTCTCCCTCTACATAATCGCCACTATCTACCCTGCCGGACTATGTCGGGTAGCTTTGTTCTGGGCGGTAAATGTCTGGGAAATAAATCTATTTCCTTCAAGAGCGCCGAGGCCACCCGACATAGTCAGCCGGGATTCAGAGGCTGTTCAAGAACCCCAACAAACTGTCATCTGGTCGAAAGCGGGATGACATGCCGGCATATGGGGAGGTCTTTGCTAAGGCTGCTTCCTTCATTGCCAATGTCGCCTCGAGGTAGATTTGTGTGGTCTCGACCGATTCATGGCCGAGCCACAAGGCAATCACGGCGCGGTCGACGCCCGCTTGCAACAGGTCCATGGCCATTGTGTGCCTCAGGCGATGAACAGTTACGCGCTTTCCCTTCAGCGACGAGCATGTGCCAGAAGCGGTCTGGCGGTGCTTGTTCAAGATATACTGGACACCATGAACGCTGAGCCGCTCGCCTCTGGCGCTGGGAAACAGGATGCCCTCATCTCCGCGCTGCGTTTCCTTCAGCCAGCTTCTCAGCACGTCGGTTGTCGCTTTGGCGAACGGGGTACATCTTTCCTTGCGCCCTTTGCCAATGACGCGCAGATGAGCGCCTGTTCCGAAAAAGAGATCATTCCGCTTGAGACCGGTGATCTCCGACAGACGCAAGCCGGTCTGCACGGCGACCAGGAGAAACGCATGATCGCGCCGCCCGGCCCATGTCGATCGATCCGGTGCGGCCAGCAGTGCATCCACTTCCGGGCGGGTCAGGAAACTGACGGGCGTTCGGGTGAAGCGCTTGCTGGGAATGGCAAGAATACGTTGAATCTGAGCGGAATGCTCCGGCGCCTCGAAGGCCGCATAGCGAAAGAAGGAATGAATTGCCGTGAGGCGGAGATTGCGGCTGCGGACGCTGATCCCCTGATTGTTCTCAAGGTCATCAAGGAAAGCCGTAATCAACGGGGTGTCTATCTCCTCGAAGCTTAGGCGAGACGGTGGCTTGTGCAAAGTTCGTTCGGCAAACTTCAGCAACTGCCGAAACGTGTCCCTGTAGGAACTGATGGTATGAGGGCTTGCCTGCCGCTGTTGCATCAGGCGTTGAATGAGAAAGCGCTCCAAAAGTGGCGCCAGACTGGCATGCTTGATCATGTCCGGTCCTCCCAGCGGCGCTCAAGACGACGCATCGCTTCGGTCATCAGCTCAGGTGAGGCGCTAAGGTACCATTGCGTGTCGGCCACATGGGCATGGCCGAGATAGGTGGACAAAATCGGCAGAAGCCGCTCTGGATCTTGCTCGGCTTGATACCAGCGCAACAGCGTATTTGTGGCGAAGACGTGCCGCATGTTGTGCAGACGCGGGCCGTGGCTGTCATCAATCCCGCGCAGGCCAATCCGCCGGGACAGAGCATAGAATGTTCGATGAATGCCACCCACGTCGAGGCGATTACCTCGATAGGATGTGAACACATACGGCGACGCCGCCAGGGCCGCATTTTGTCGATGTCGGCGTTTGATCAGATCTTGCAGCACCGTGCACGTTGTTGCGTGCATCGGCACGAGACGGGACTTTCCAAACTTCGTGCCACGGATCGTCAGCACCATGGCGTCGAAATCGATGTCCGAAAGCTTGAGGTTCCGCGCCTCGCCGAGGCGCAGGCCGGCCACACTCAGCAATCCGAACAGGCAGTAGTATGTCAACGACCTGAGTTTGCAGCAGGTATAATGGCACGGCATCTCGAGCGCGGCGGACAGAAGCCGCCGGATGTCGTCCTGTGAGTAAAGATATGGCCGCGCCCGCTTCGGGCGAAATGGCAGCAGGCCGTCTGGCGGAATTTGTGTCCGCGGATCGGTGGCAACATGGTGACGGGCAAATCCGCGAATGAAGCTCAGCCGCCTGGCCCAGTTTGATGGTTGCGTTTTTATGGGCAGCTGGGCCCATTCGAGGGCCAGTTCCGTGGTGATGTAGGGGGCATCTTTGGCTTCCATGAAGCTGACGAAATCGATCAACCCTCTTCCCGCTTGTCGTAGCTTGAACCCCAATCTGCGGCGCATCTCGATATAGTCGTGGGCAGCTTGTCGGAGTGCGCTCATTGGACCGCTCCCGGCCATACCACAGCCAATGTTCGCAGGGCGTTGAGATCAACCTTGGCGTAAATCGCCGTTGTCTCCACATGGCGGTGCCCCAGAACTTCGCCGATCTCGCCGAGCGAGGCACCGCCACGCAGCATCTCGGAAGCGAGACCGTGGCGGAACTGGTGCGCACCCGTTGTGGGAGCATTGATGCCAGCCCGTTGAAGGCGACGGCGGATGGCGCATCCAAATCCACTCGGACCGTCGAATCCCCGGATCGGGGCTTTGCCGCGCAAAAAGACACGCCGGCAGGCGCTGCGTGGTCGCCCGTTCCGTAAGTAATCGGCGATGGCCTCGCCAACATCCGCTGATAACGGCAAGTCATTGCGTTGACCGCTCTTGCCCCGGACACGGATCTGTCCGGCGACCCAATCGATATCGCCAAGCTCGAGCGTGATCACCTCGCTCGAACGAAGGCCGAGCCGAGCCAGCATGAGGATCATGGCATAGTCGCGGCGTCCCATGGGTGTCTGGCGATCGATGCTGGCAAGCAACCGGGTTACATCGTCACGGCCGATCGCACGAGGAATAGACGAAAGCCTCCAGTTGGCCACGATCGGCACTGCCACAGCCAAATCTGAGGTGATATCCCCGTTATAGCGCGCATAGGAAAGAAACGATCGCAGCGCGGTGGTCATGATCTTCGCGCGTCTTATGTTCAAACGCGAAGTTCTTTTTTGAACGAAATCGGTCACATCGACAGCGCGCAACTCTGCGAGCGAAACAGCACCTTCACTGAAGCGGAAATTGAGGAAATCCCGGACGACTGGCCGGTAATTTATAATCGTTTGGCGGTTCAGCGCGCGGGCGTCTCGCAAATACGATTCGTACGCCTGTAACTTTAGATCGATAGATGAAGGCTGGTGCTCGTCCTCTGCCTCTTCGCGAATGGCCCCGATGCCTCGCAAAAAATCCAGCAAGTGTCGGAGAGCAGCGTCATCTCCACGTCTTGGCCGTCGAAATTGGGCGCGCTCCTGCAGATAATGTCCGGCGTGCTCTCCACGGATATCGGCCAGATCGATCCTGTTTTGACCAAGCCAATTGCTGAAACCGGCCGCCATCTGCACCTGGTTCCTCGTCGAGACGAGACTGTAGCCCCGACCGATCAGCGACTCCGAAAACGGTATGATGTAACTCGCCACCGGCCCTTCTGGTGGCCGCGACAAAGCGAAACTATCATTGATGCGATACTTCATTATTTGCTCCCTTCCCAAGCTGGATTGCTGGAAGGGCTACGAACTATCTCTACTCCTTATCTATAAACCTTTGAAATCTTTGATCGAAATCTAGTTACCCGACATAGTCCGGCAGGGTAGATAGTGGCGCAGTACATGGGGCGATATCGACTTCGTCGCCAGCGTGGGCGCCACGCTGACGGCGGCGGCGACGTGCTTTTCGAGGATGTATTCGAAGCCGGAGCGCGTCATCATACGGCCAGCGGTGTTCAGGAAGAGCGCCGTGTCTCCATCCTTGGGTCTAACCGCGATCCAGGCGCGGAGCGCGGCAGCGGTCTCCTGCCAGAGTGGGAGCACGCGCTCCCGTCGTCCTTTGCCGATGATATGGATGCTGGCGGGTGACCGTCCGTCGAACTGGTCAAGCGCGAGACCGACGAGTTCGGAAACGCGTAGCCCGCCGGCGAAAGCCAGATGCAGCATGGCTCTATCGCGAATGCCTGATAATGTCCGTCGATCCGGTGCATTGAGCAGCGGGTGCACTTCAGTACGCGAAAGTGAAGCCACGAGCGCCTCGTCAATCTTCTTCATCGGAATGGCGTGCACCCGAAGGGCCTGATCCAGCACTGCGGGTGCACGGTGCTCGAGATAGCGGAAGAAAGACTTCACGGCAGCAAGCCTTGCGTTGCGCGAACGGGCCTTGTTGCCACGCGTCTCTTCGATGTGTTCGAGAAAGGCGAGGATCATCGGTACGTCGATATCTTCGATCTGCAGCAGACACGGTCGCTTACTCAATCGTCGCGCAGCGAACGTCACCAGCAGCTGGAAGCTGTAGGCACAGGCATCGCAAGTGTGAACGCTTGCGCGTCGTTCCCGGGGAAGATGTCCGCGCAGGAACGCGGTGAGGTGCTGGGCAAGCTGGGTCATGCCGTCACTCCTCGATGCAATGTCTCGCCGGCTGTCGAAATATGCGCCATCAGCTCCGGCGTTGACTGGAGATACCAGTATGTATCGGTCACATGGGCGTGCCCCAAATAGGTGCTGAGGGCGGTGATATGCCGCGCCACCGCCTGAGAATCGTGCGCACAGCGTTCGAGAGAGCGGACGGCGAACGTGGCGAAGATCGTGGATCCGCGGCCCTCGCGATCCTGCAGCGCCTCGCAAGCCGATCGATCGCATGATCTGCAGAAAGACCGTTATTACTGTCGGATAAGCGAGCGGCGTTCCCTGATGCGAAATGAAAAGCGCATCGCTCTGACTTCCCGCCTTCAGGCGAGTCGCGAGGTATCCGTCCAAGGCGCGTCGGGTCGTTGTGTGGAGCGGCAGCAACCGACTCTTCTTGAACTTGGTCTGAGCAATGATCAAGCCGTCGTCGGTCACGTCGTGTAATCGTATGGCGATTGCCTCCGAAACACGCATGCCGGTCGCTGCAATCAGCCCGAACATCGTGGCGTAGGAGAGCGGTCGGATTGTATCGTCGGGGCCAAGTCGATGAGCGGCGTCGATCAGCCGTCGGATCTCCCCGGGACTATAGATGTAAGGCGTGCGGCGCCTGCGACTGGTGCGGCCGAAAAGATCAGCGGAGGGAACTTCATGCCGCGGATCTTCGGCATGCAGTGCGAGCGCGAACCGGCGCACCGCCAACAAGCGATTGCGACGTTGTTCGGGTGAAGGCGCCTGTAGCGCCCACTCGTGCACGGTCGCCGTCGTTATGACATGCTCACCGCGGTGCTCGGCAAAGGCGACAAAGTTGCGTAAAAGAATGCCCGGGGTCCGAAACTTGAATCCCAGTGCGCGGTGCAGCGCTGCATGGTCGGCGAGGAGCTGGCTCAGCATACCAGCTCTCCCGGCCAGGGCTGGGCAATCTGCTCCAGCATCGCTACATCGACCTTGGCGTAATGTGCGGTCATATCGAGCGAACGGTGACGCAGCACCGTTCCAACAGCTTCGAGTGTGGCCCCCGAGCGCAGCATCGAGGTTGCCGCCGAATGGCGCAGCAGGCACGCTCCGGTCGACGGGGGATCGGAAATGCCCGCACGTTTTAGCGCCAGCGCTACAATCGTGGAGACATGGCTGGACTGTGCAAATGACCGGTAGGGTGCAATCATTGTGAGAAAGACCGCCTCTTGATGCACGCGGGGCCGTTCCTGCTCGATGTACGCGAGAAGTGCATCGCCGACGTCCTGCGGCAATGGCAGCCGAACTTGACGGCGCGCTTTGCCATTCAAGCGCAGCATGCCGGACGTCCATTCGATATCGCTGAGTCTGAGTCCGGCCACATCCCCGGCCCGCAGCCCCAGGCGAGCCAGTAGGAGCAGGATTGCACGGTCCCGCAAGCGCCCTCTGGTGAGTTGATCGCAGGATGCAATGACGCGCTCAACATCGGCGGCTGCAAGATACCGCGGCATCGACGAAAGGCGCCATTGCAAGACCGGCGGAATGGCGTGATCGAGGTTGGGGCGGCACAGGCCGACACCCGCGAGGAACCGAAGATAGCTGCGCAAGGCGCTCGTTATGCTCCTCAGGTCGGCCGGCCCGGTTCGGTCGCGCCACTCGCGGACTACTTCACGGATCCTGGCGGCGTTATAGTCGAAGGTCGCCGTGCCGAGCTCCGGTAACAGCTTATGCAGTTGGCGAAGGTGACGGGTGATCGTTCGTTCCGACAGTTCCCGGTGGACGCGCAACCAACTCTGATAGTCGGCAAGGAGAGGATATGGCGACGCGACCTTCAAGGGTGGACGTGCGACGCCTGCCCTTTGCAGGAAAACAACGAACCTCCCGGCGCGGCGCGAATATTTTGGTGAGATACGCAGCCATTGCCGCCCACCAGGACATCGACACCGATGTTCGGCAAACCGACGAACGACATCGTCATCGATGACGTCGATCGAGATACCTGCGCTACCAAGCCAAGCCGCGAAATGACGAGCCGAGGCCGTGTAGCCCTCAATGGTCAGCGGCGTGTATCTCTGAGCGGCAAGATCGGCCGGGAACTGTTCGATCCATGTCGACAACGGTCCTGGATCGAGGAACCAGTGATTACGATTATTGGCATCCATATTTACTCTCCTCACAACGTGAACCAATCGTGAGAGAGCATAGTTATGTGGAGCGACCGCGCCTGCTCGTTCTATCTAAGCAACTGTAAAAACTCCATAACCCATCGATCCGTAATGACAACTCCGCATAATTATCGTCGCCGCATAGTTGCGCATGTCGCAGTGACCGCTCGCGATCCACACCCGCACCCCGGAACTGATCGGGATCATTTGAGCGCTCGCATAATTGCGGCTGCCAGGTCGCATGGCGCTGCTGAGCCAATTCTCACCTTCACGCCGTTCGGGAAGTCCACCGCCATCGCCAGTTCCACCGCATCACTGCTGGCGGAGCCAACAAGCTTGGCTTGGACAAAGGCGGGCTCGGCCTGCTGGACCAAAGGTTGCCGCCGCCATGTGTAGAGCAGGCCGGTCGAAACCTCGAAGCGGCGCGCAACTTCGGAAACCACCGTGCCCGGCGCGAAGGCCTCCGCCAGTATCTGCGCGCGATCTTCCAACGACCATCGCCGACGCCGCTCTGGCCCCGTCAGCAAAACTGCATGTCCCATGAATTGCTCAGTGCGCTCTTAAGAGCGCAGACTCACGGGAGACGCGGAACTTCGCAAGACGGTCCCCGCCGGAGGGATACATACGCGACGTCTTGGAACGAGAGATCAAATGGGGCACTAAGGCATAATTGAGTGGCGGCACGGCGAAAGCTGCGCGAGGATTCACGAGATTGAGTGGCAAGCTGCCGTCGGGTCGTGCGCATCGATCCAGTTTGCCGGCGGCTGCCATGACTGGTCTGGAAGCACGCGCTTCTGGAGAGCGGATGATCGTTTTGAGGCAGCGACGGTCGGTCCAGCTTGGTTTGCCGCTCTGGGCATTCGGATGCGTGTGCCAGTCGCCTATGTAGGTGTCGACACGGCCTGACGCGCGATAATGACGGTCGATCTCGGATTGCTCCCATTCGCGGTCCGGGGAAAAGCTGCTGCGTGTGCGGATCGCTTCCGATCCGCCGTCAATCATCTTCGTGATTACCGCTACATTCGCGTCCGATCAGTATCCCATAAAGGTCCCGCCTGTTTCGAGGTCGTGCCAACGGCCCGCGTCTTTCAGCATTGCTTCAACGACGGACTCCAGTATCCAGATCAGCTTCGGCATCCGCAGTCCGGGTGTCGTTCCAGTGGATCGATCCGCCAACTCGGCGGCATACGACGTTTTACGTTATGCAGATTCATGGTGCGGACTTCGGATACCGTCCACTCATCCGGGCTGGACAGGACATCGACGGCCATCCGGACGGTCTCCGAGGACAGTTCCTTCAGGTCGAATGAAGCTCCGGTGAAGGTGAACTCGGAGCAGCCGGGTGGCTGAACGAGCGTTGATTCGTCATTCATGCCGTTCGGATAGGGGATGTGCCCCGACTTTCCTTCTGGGTCTCATTGGCGTGCGCCATGCAGACCGGACGACCGGATTCCGGATGATGGTATACGACTGCCCCGCCGTGCAGGTTGGGTGAGGCGAAAACGGAGATGAGCGAAAGGTCACGCTCCCGGCAGATGTCGCCGAGAAGGTAGGTCACGCCCGGCGCGGCGCTGGCGTCCACACGACATCGACGCTGTCCAATAACTCGTTCAGCCGATCTGTGTCTCCGGGAACGTGCGGATTGCAGATTGTTAATCCAATGCGGTGCGAGACGGTCAGAACGGAGGTCCATGGATATTCCCGTTCGATGAACCGCTTTAAGGCGTCCTGCTTCTTCGTTCCCCAACTGCTGGCTCCAAGTTCCCAACGGATCGCGTTGCCCGGCTCGACGACATCGTCGTCCATCAAATGGAGCGAGGTGCAGCCGTTTCTAGCCAGTTCGACGGCAGCGGGTGATCCCAGTGCGCCGGGCCCGACAGGCCGCAGTTGCGTTTGCCTCAGACTCGCGACCGATGGAACTTGATAGCCGATGTCTGTCTCGCCGTCCCGAAAACAGGTACGATCGACGCGACCGTGCCTCTATGTCGCGGTCCCCATCGGCTCGGGCGCAAATGTGCTCCTGTACCCCCATTCCGCACACCCAAGCGTCACCACGCCCGCTGTGTTGAAGTTCGGTCTTGCTGACCGTGAATGAGAGCCGGATATCTGCGCCGTCGAATGTCACATTTGTTTCCGTACGCGACTTTGCCGACCGTCTGTTCAGCAGAACTTGTTGGTAGAGAAAGTTGGTCGTCGCGCCGCCAAGGGAATCTGTCGCAAACGGCATTCGAAAAAATGGCGGCAGGAAGAGGCGCAGCACGTTCCGCCAAAAGGCTACCGTCATCGGCATTGACCTTTAAGATCGTAGCGCTGATGGTCCGACCGATTTCTGTTCTGCTTGCGGTGACGAGGACATCGACAGTCCCTTGTCATAGCCCGAGAGCTTCCATTCGGAGTCAACGAGGACGGAGCTACCGCTCGCGTGGCCGAGGCTGTTCCACCTACATTCGATCGGCTCTCCCTGCGGATCCTCCGCTCCCGTGCCGTCCAGGACATGCGCGAGGTTTTCGTCGAGGATTTCCGCCAATGACATGTTGGCCTGCCGGTAGCGGGTATCGCGCGCAGCAGGCAAAGGGCTCCTTCGGATCCACAGTGCCGCTCAGGGTATTGGGATGGGTCGCAGGTCAGAAAAACATGGCGGCGCAGGCGTGGAAAGGTGTCTGGATAAACCGCCCGCAGCCCAATCGTTCTTCCGTCGCTCAATGGCCATGAAAACTCGGTTCGAAGGATTCCGGCCGCCGCCTCCTCCTCATCTACGAGGAGGCTCTCTCCAGCAACAGAATAAAGCTTTTGAAGTTCCGCCAGCCTCTTGCGCCCTCCTCGTGTGACAGCAAGAGCGGGAGGTGGCTCAAAGTCGGTGTATGGCTTCATGTTCAACCAACGTGCTTCGGAGGCACTTTCGGCGGAACGCTTGGACCCGGGTGATCCGGTGGACCAGGCGGATGACCGGGGTGACCGGGATGGTTCGGATGGCCAGGATGTTCGGGATTGCCGGCTGGTGTCCCGGATTGTCGGGTTTTCCTGCCATTTGAGGCTCCTTCTTCTGCGGTTGGTGCTAAGTGTTAGTGTTGTTCGCTTAGGCGTCTTCAGGCACGGAGAACCGTTTCAGAAGCCTGTTATGCTATTCCATGTGAAGAACTTATTGTTGTATCCCTAGTCGGCCGTTCATCGAAAATTGCATCCTTCATGTCTAGCGTGCGTTTCAGCTTGGTAGCTTGTGAGCCCAGGACTGTATTGCGGCCCCTTTTCGCTGATGTCATTGAGATTGATGGTCACGGCTTGTCCTCAATTGACTTGCTAACGGGGCCGAGGACCTTGAGGGTCCAGCCTCTCACTATGGAGCCACTATAAGACCGTGCCTAAGTCAGATTTCAGCGTTCCTAGGGTAGAAGCCGCAGGATCTCAGCAATTTTTCAGCTGGCCCGCAGGGTTGCTGCAAGTAAATGCGACGGTCCCGAAAGGTCGACGCGATTCGGTCGCGGAAATCAGATAAATCTTGGCTGACGCTCGCTTGTTACCAAGCGTGAAGAAATTTTCCGGCAAGACGATCCATCTCGTCACCGAGCGCACCGCTGCGCATGCGGTTGAGCACCGAGCGCTCGGCGGCCGCTTCGATCATGTGAAGGGTTTCTTGTGAAGATGGCGCCTTTTCAAGACTCCTCATGGCACGAGGCGGCAGGTTCCGCTGGTGCTGCACACCCAAATGCGCGTAGGAAGGACAGCAGGATGCCAGGTCTCCTCATCGATCCTCGTCGCGGACGACCCGCAGAGCCGCGGGCCCTCGCGGCCAATTAGCTGGTGCATCAGCGGCAACATGGGAGGGTGATTACCCAGGAGAGACGGTGACACTTGTGAGGCCGCGACGGTTTGCCTCAAGTGCGAAGATAAGCGATCGGAAACCTCCGGTCAGATTTACCTGCGCCTGGTCGGCCCCGAAGGCACACGGGGAGGCGCTGGCGGTCGAGTTCCGCTAGCATTGCCAGCTTCCCGCATCGCATACCGCGAAACCGTCTTGGGGGCTCTTCTGAGCCGGCTGACATTGACGTCGGCGGTGCGCGTGTCGACGTGGCCAGGCCGCGCCCGATTAGTTCATCGTGACTGAACACCTGGCCCGGTTTTCCATTAACTGGCGCAGCAGGTCGAATTGCATCCGGTGCAGGTGCATCCGTTAGCCGTTGCAGGAGCGTAACCGCTGGCTGGCTGACAGCTATTCGGGGCGCGCCAAACAGGATGCGCTTGTCACCTTGGGATTGCTGAACGGCTTCCTCAACACGGGATCGGCCGATGCGCAGTGGCATAGTCTCACAGCGCAACCGCGCGACGGACACCACTGTCGCGTTTGTCGGGTCCACGACGTAGCGGCACCTGGCTGAGTGCTGGCTGCTTCGTGTTCAAATAACTGACAAACAAAAAAAATCGCGTTGATGCCCCTTTCTGCGAGGTTGGCACGACTCTTGATCCTCCCGGCTACGGGGGCAGATTGCCGACCATTTGCAACTCTCAACGGACGAAGGAGGAGAGCATGATGTCAGAGCCCTGTCGACCTGCATTGAGAGCCCTGCAATACCGGCCGTCGAGCGCGCAGAGCCGCAGTGCCTCATCGGCTGCTGTGTCGTGCACCGGTGACTACATGGCGAGCGATTCGTCACTCAAGCGAGACTGTGGAAGGCTCGCGGATGTCTGCGGTTTCCCTCAAGTCCGCGGATCGGCCACCGGAGTGTCCGATCAGATTTCGTTGGGAGGATCGATCCGTTTCCCAAACTCGGATAGAGACGAGTATGCGGTTGAGCTCGGCCGGTTCCTCGATCTGACAGATGGTGTCGCTCAACCCAAAAAATTGTTCGACCTTTTGTCGGGTTTTGCGTTTCAATTGGGCTGCAAGTGGGTGGCCTATGGTCCTCTTACAACCAACAACATGGCTTTGAACCCAGTGCGATGCGACTCGGAAGAGATTCTGAATTATCCTGATGGCTGGCAGGAGCGATGTCTCGCAATGGGTTATGAGAGGATAGCCCCTGTCATCAAAGAGAGTCGAATGGGAGCTGGCCCAATTCGATGGAGCGACGTGTACAGTGACGCAAGCACCACTGAACACGAGCGGCGCATGTTTGATGATGCCGCAACGTTTGGCTTGCGGTCCGGCATTAGTGTTCCATTACGTGGCCCCAAAGGCAGTTGCGCGGTCGTGAGCTTTGCACGGCATTGCGAGCGTGATTTGAAGAATAGAACGATCACCTACTTACAACTTGCTGCGACTCATTTCCATCTGAGAGTCGCGAAGATCGCGAATTCGCACGTTTTCCAAAAAATTCCCGCCCTTTCTTTAAGAGAAAAAGAGTGTGTTTTGTGGGTGGCAAGAGGGAAATCGTCGTGGGACATAGGAGTTATTATGATGATATCAGAAAATACTGTGAACTTCCATATTAAGAATGTCATGCGAAAGTTAGGTACGTCGAGTAGGACCGTCGCCGCGATTAAAGCAATAAGACTTGGAATTATCGAATTGTAAGAAGCGACCAAGCAACGTGAGATGCCCCCTTCAAAGGAGGTCCAGGTGATTTGAACGCTACGCAGCGCCATCTTTCGGGAACCTGCATTCGGGGCCGGTACTGCCTTTGTATAAAGTTCAATCGGAAAATGGTACCGGCAAGTTGGCGACGCGCTCTAACGCATATCCCTCTACGCCAACCGTGAGCACCTTATGGGTAACCGTCGGGCCGCGGGTGGGGGCTTCGGATCAGATCGAGGAAGCGCCAAGTACATGTCCTCTCGCGTCTGCAATAAGTGGGTGCGACTCAGATTGTCTTAAGCTCTCAGGAAATCGGATGTCAAAGGGCGCGAGGGGGGCGGCTCTCCTGGGTCTGTTCAAGTTAGAATAAGCGAATACTGGAGAAGCGCCAGCGACGATACTGCTAGCTTGGGTAGGCGCATGGACCTACATCGCCGTGTAAAACCGCGAAGCCACGGTAGAATTCCGATTCGACATTGGCGTCGCGGCGGCGTCAGGACGCCGTGAGAATTGCTTCAAGACTATAGGCGTACTCCTGTCGGTCATCGTTTAGTGGAGGAAAATCATGTCGAACAAGAGTAAGTCCAATTCACTCTCTGCCTTTGAGAGCCTTGAATCGAACGTGCGCTTTTATTCGCGATCATTCCCCGTTGTATTCGCGAAAGCCACAGGAGCCATTCTGCACGACGAGAGCGGCCGCGAGTATATTGATTTTCTCTCTGGGTCGGGCGTTCTAAACTACGGCCATAACGATCCGCACTTCCTAGACGAAGCGACGCGGTACCTGAGATCAAATGGAATAATACACGGCTTGGACATGGCCACGCCAGCTAAAATGGACTTTATGGAGTGCTTTGAGGCAATAATATTGCGCCCGCGTGGTCTGAAATACAAATTTCAATTCCCCGGCCCCACCGGTACCAACGCGGTGGAAGCTGCTTTGAAGCTCGCGCGCAAGGCCACCGGACGGCACGGTATAATTTCATTCACCAATGGCTTTCATGGGATGAGCTTAGGCGCGCTTGCGGTGACGGGAAACCGATATTACCGGGACGTGGCGGGCCTTCCCCCGGCCGGCGTGGTGTTTATGCCCTATGACAGGTACTGGGGAGCCGATAAGGATACTTCGGAATATCTGGACAAGGTGCTCGCTGATGCAAGCAGCGGTGTCGATCTGCCGGCAGCAATCATTCTGGAAATCGTGCAAGCTGAAGGGGGCATCAACCCTGCGGGAAAAGAGTGGCTGCAGTCGATCCAGCAGATATGCAGAAACCATGGAATCCTCCTGATTGTTGACGATATTCAGGCAGGTTGCGGACGAACGGGCAATTTCTTCAGTTTCGAGTTTGCGGGTTTATCACCGGACGTTGTTCTTTTGTCCAAGTCTCTAAGTGGGTCTGGATTGCCGTTGTCTCTTTTGCTGCTCAAGCCCGAACTAGACGTTTGGCGACCGGGTGAACACAATGGCACTTTCAGGGGCAACAATCTTGCGTTCGTGACGGGGGCCGCTGCTTTTCGAAGATATTGGACCAATGACACTCTGTCGGCGCAGGTTACGGAAATGGGACACATCATAAGCGGGCGTCTTCAGCAGGTGACTCAAGCCAACGGAGCTCATAAGCTTTCTTGGCGCGGAAGGGGCATGATGCTGGGACTCGATTGTGCCACAGGTGAGTTGGCCGAGAGGATCGTCCGCAAGGCCTTTGAAAAGGGACTTGTGGTAGAGCGATGCGGAGCAGAAGACCAAGTTATCAAGCTCCTTCCTCCTTTGACGATCGACGAGCAAACGCTTCACCATGGTCTAGACATTCTGCAAAAGTCGATACACGCAAGTGTTTAAAGCGGATGGTGGCTGCAGCGTAGTGGTCAGTTGCGAACCGAGACGGCACCTACCACAGATTGTCGATGTCCGCTTACCAGCTAAGGGCGCATGTGAAGCCCGTTCCGCGACTACGTGTCGATCATTACAGGGCGGTCCGCGCCATGCATCGCCACACGGCCGGGCGTGCTGTATAGTGAAATGTAGCGTCTATCCGGCAGATTGCTGAGGCCTATGAGGCGATTGGTATCTGACGGAGGGAATTTGTCCGACAAAGAAAAAGGCGAGACCGGGGCTAACGGCGCCGCCTCTCGATTGGTCTGGTTAGCTCGCGACGCCGCCAGACTGATCGGCCTTGCGGAGTTTTTACCAAAGCAACAAAGCGTTGGGCTTCACTCTAAAGGCACTTCTATCAACCAGTCGCAGGAGTAAGGGTAGTGAAAAAACCCCTTGGAACGACAGCTCGAACAGGCGAAATTTGCCCCGAGAGTGGAAATTGGGAGGTCGTCGGTTCGCCGACAACCACAGCTCCCATCGCGAAAGGTAACCGTATGCCACCCTACGGTAGTAAGGCTGTCACCTGGAAACTCATCAGATATTCCTAACGAGTGAAGGTTGGCCCCTGCACGCAGGGGCCAACCTGATACGTGCCGGAGGGGACGAACGGCCAAGCCGAATGCATCTTCCTCTCGCCTACAAGGTGAGCGTCCGGTGAGCGGATTTTGCTGAACGAGCCAGTTAGGCGATGTTCTGGCATTAGAACCAGCATTAGTGCTGACACTAATTCCAGATCTGAGAGGTTGGCATGGCCCGCATGGAGATCATTTCCGGCGTCGAGCGTAGGCGGCGATGGTCGAAAGAAACTAAGCTGAAGATATTGGCGGAAGCTGACCACCCTGGCGTCCGCATTGGTGATGTAGCTCGTCGCCATGACATCTATCCGGCTCAGA
>NZ_JABEKU010000005.1 GCF_013283665.1 Ensifer sesbaniae
CTTCAATCGTCGCTTTGGCAAGCCGCCGCGCAATCCGAAGGACATGCATCGGCCGTTTGCCGCGCATGAGAACCTCGATGGCGCCATGTGCCGCAAGGAGATCCGCAAGCTGTCGCAGTCGCTGACGCTGCGCTATGACAAGGTGATGTTCATCCTCGATCCGACCGACCTCGCCACGGCGCTGGCCGGCCAGAAGGTCATTGTCTGCGACTATCCCGATGGTCGCCTCGAGGTCACCCATGAGGGTACCTCCCTGCCCTACAGAACCTTCGACACGCTGCGCTCGGTGCACCGCTCCGAGGTGGTTGACAACAAGCGGCTGGACGACATGCTTTCGATCGTGGCCGAGATGCAGGCCGGACGCGAGCAACAGCGCAGCAAGAGCGGACCGCGCCGCAGCGGCCAGACGGACCATATGTTCGGCATTCGCGACGGCAGTCAGAGCAATGGCTACCAAAAGCGCGGCACCAAGCCTGGCCGGAAGACGGATTTTACCAAGGATCCGGTGGTCATCGCCAAGCGCCAGCAAGCCCTCGCGCAGCTGAAAGCGGCGGAGTGATCGGGGTGTCAAAGCTAAAGTTTATCTTGCAGCTGGAGCCATCCGCCGCCGACCGGGCTGCGCAACCCTGACCAGCTCCACCCGGCCGGCGGCTTGCGTCTACGTACTTTGTAAATATAGCAACTTGCAAACGCAGTAATCAGGAATAGGATGATGTCGCATTTCTAAGTTGACTACTTTGTCTCATCTTTAAATAGCTGTGACAAGCCATGTAGGGGGGTGGATTCAAGGATGAAGTGCGACTTGCGATAGATACCAATGGGTTGTCACTCGCAAGGAATGGCTCATGAGACGCACCTACTCCCAAATCGATATGGACGAACGTCGTAGGATCGCCCGCTGGCGAGCGGCTGGCCTGAGTGCCACTGTTATCGCCGAGAAGCTTGGGCGGCACCGCTCGACGATTTTCCGTGAGCTCAGCCGCAATGCTTTTGAGGATGCGCAAATGCCGGAGCTCAGCGGCTACTACTGCGTCACCGCCAATGAGATGGCGCGTGAGCGCAGAGCCAAGCTGCGCAAGCTTGCTCGGTTTGCGCATGTGCGCCGATCGGTGATCGAGCGGATCATGCATGGCTGGTCGCCGCAGCAGATCGCCGGCCGCATGCGGCTGGAGCGTCATCCGATTTCCGTCAGCTACGAGACGATCTACAAATTCGCCTATTCTCCAGACGGTCAGGCCATCAAGCTATGGCGACATCTGCCGGAACGGCGTGCGAGACGTCGGCCACGGCACGCCAGGCGGCGCCATGGCCGTCGTTTCAGCCCAGAACTCAACATACTCCACCGCCCGGACTCGGTGGCCGAACGCAAGCAGTTCGGGCATTGGGAGTGCGATCTCATTCAGTTTCGCAAGAAGTTCGGCAAGGCCAATGTGACGTCGCTGGTTGAGCGGGTCAGCCGCTTTGCCGTCCTCCTCCGCAACAACGACCGCCAGTCGCGGCCGATCATGGAAGGGCTGATCCAGGTGCTGCAGTCCCTGCCCCACGCTGCTCGACGCTCCATCACCTTCGACCGTGGCACTGAGTTCAGCGAGTGGCCTTATCTGCAGGCTGGCATTGGAGCGCAGCCATGGTTTTGTGATCCGCAGTCGCCCTGGCAGAAAGGCACGGTCGAGAACACCAATGGCCGCGCGCGCAAATGGCTTTCGAGAGAGGTTGATCCCCTGTCGATCACTGATGGTGACCTCAAGGACATCTGCGATCAGCTTAACTCGACACCGCGGAAATGCCTCGGCTACCGAACGCCCGCGGAAGTGTTCCGCAAGAAACTACTCGCGCATATGCGACGTGTCGGTTAGCATTGCACGCGCAAGTCGCAGTTCGGCATGAACTCACAGCACCAATAACATAACAAAAGCGACCAGGCACCAACCCAACTGGTGGAAGTCTTCCCGAGACGAAACCCGCCAAAAATTCTGTCTGCGTCAACTTGATTGGCCGGTGCGTGAACATTAGTGTGCCCGCATTTAACTGGGAGGGGGCTTGATGCCGACGGGCAAAGTGAAGTTTTTCAATGCAGACAAAGGCTTCGGCTTCATCACACCGGATACTGCTGGCGTCGATGTGTTCGTTCATGTCTCGGCACTCCAATATGGGGACGTGCTGAAAAAAGGTCAGACGGTGTCATACGATCTCGGACAAGATCGCAAGACCGGAAAAACAAAGGCCGAAACGTCAGACCTTTCTGACGCTAAAATCCAGGCGCTCCAGCAGCTCTACCGGGACATGGTTGTCTCAGAATCGGAAAGGATCACCAGATCCTAAACCGGGGCGTTGCGTGGGGGGAACATGGCGATTGAGACGGTCGGCGCAGGGCACATGGGCAGCGGCATAGCCTGTGCGTTTGCCCTGGATGTCGATGCGGAAGCCCTCGTTTCCGCTGCGGAAAGCGTCGCACCGCAGCCCGATGAAGTGATCGAGAGCGGCAATCTTGTGCGAGCTGATAAAATGGCCACCGTGGCCCGTATGGCCACAACAGCAACCCCGGGGGACCTCGGCACCAGCTGCAGGAAAAGGCTTTTACGACTCCGCGGCGATGTTCCGGCGCCAAGCCGTTGAGCGTTATGACTTGCACTGCCGGCCGTGAATGGTGTCGCCAAATCCGCGATGGCAGGACAGAAGCTGACGCCTGATGGCGCCCTCCTTCCTCTCAACCAATGTCGAGTTACCCGACATCGAGCCTGCAGCGAGAGATTGTAAATCTGTCGAAGCTGATGGAACCCCAGTTGGAGGCCAGAGATATCTGCGGGTTTCGAGGCGAAGCCTGTGCTTTGCTTCGATAATTTTACATCCCCAAACCCAACCCCTTCTTCAGTCCTCGTGTAAGCTCATATTTTTGGCTCAACTCCGCCCTATGCGCGCGATCAACGATGCGAGCGACCTCGTTGATGCGCTCGATCTTCGCGGTGTCAGCTAACTGAAGTCGATCGAGTTCCTTCTTGAACGAACGGGGGTCTGAGCTGCCAAAGCGCTGTTCAAGCGCACGCGCGGTCCGCTTTGCCTCTTCGAGTGCGTCTCTTCCTTCGGGATTGCGAGCGAGCTCTTCCACGAATTGCGCCTTCTGCGCGTGGGGTAAGCTATCGAGGTGCTTCAGGATGCCCTCACTGCGCGGCGTGAGTCCGGGGATTTCGACGACGTCGCGCTTTTCCCGCTGCCAGGTCTCAGCGTCGCGCTCCGCCTCAAGTCGCCGCGTCCATGTCTCGGCGGCAGCTGCAACACGATTACCAAAGGCGCTTGCGAATTGACGGGCAGCCTTGCGCTCTTTGTTCTGGCCAAATAGCCCTACCCTGCCCTGCAACTCACCGAACTGCTCTGGCCGCTCTGCGATAGATTTGGCAAGCGTCTCCCCAGTCACACTCTTCTCGACAATCGCTGAACCGATCTTGGCGGCGGCGGCATCGGCATCGATGTAAATGCGTCGCCCGAGCGACCGCACCGACTCCATTTCGCGATCGAAGTTAGGCTTGGCTCTTTCGCGCGCCATGTCGTCGACCGTGCGGGCGTAAGAGGTGAGTGCCGGAATAAGCAGCTCGATCATCCGGCGCGCATCGGCTTGTTTTTCTGACGCTGCAGCCTGGACGGCGTTCGAAAGCTTACGATCGGCAGTCTCCCTCGTTGAATTTCTTTGGGACGAGCGATCCTGAGCGGGGCCAATCTGGATCTCGCTGCTTATTCCAAGCTGTTCGGCCAACCCTCGCCGCTCGGCAAAGGCGCCGGTATAGTCGAGCGTTGTTTCCTTCGCACCTGAGCGCCCCATGCTGAGGCTGAGCGCCTTCATGTCTTTCAGTTCGTCTCGACCCGCATAGAGCTGAACTTCATCGCGATGGCGGGTCATCGCAACGTAGGAAAGATGACGATCCATGGTTCTCGACGCCATGACAAAGGCATGATCAACGGTCGACCCCTGCGACTTATGAATCGTCGTGGCGTACCCATGATCAAAGCTTTGGTAACTGTTGACCGGTATGGAGATCGCGCGAGCGCTGTTGCTGCTGCCAGCTCCGCCGTCGAGACGAAAATGTAGTGCGTCCGGCTCGACGGCGATCACGGTACCGAGCATACCGTTTTTCACACCCATATCGCGATTGTTCTCGAGAAGGACGATGCGATCGCCACGCGCGAAGGCCCGCTCGCCGTCATTCGTCCGATAGACGATTTCCTGCCCAAGAGAAGCCTGTTCCTCGCTGCCCTTCGCCAACAGACCACGCTCCTGAAGGCCGGAACGGATCTCGGCATTGATCGCCCTCACATCGATGCGCCGATGGGCGAGTGCGATGCGGGAGCCGGCTGGACGCGCTTCGTTGTCTGCCAGGTAATCTTGCACCAGGGACGTTCTTGCCTGATCTCGGTTTTCGCGAAACTGGATCGCATGGTGCTCAGCATAAAGCGCAAGCCCCTCCCCCGTGCGGTGCGTGGCAAACGCGGTCGAGGCCTCGCGCTGCCAAGCCGTGCGCTGGCGGCGGATTTCAGAGAGTTGCACCGCGCCGATGTGTTCGACAATCGCGCGGAACGGAGAACCGGCGCCGATCGCTTGCAGCTGTTCGTGATCACCCACAAGAACAAGTTTGGCGCCGGAGGTTTCGGCCTGCCTGACGAAACGTGCAAGCTGTCGGCTGCCAAGCATGCCGGCTTCGTCGATGACGAGAACGTCATTGCTGGTAAGCAGGCATTTGCCGTTTTGCCAACCGTACTCCCAGGAGGCGAGCGTACGCGCCGCAATGCCGGATGACTCTTCGAGCCCTTCGGCTGCCTTGCCGGCAAGGGCAGCACCATGAACGCGGTAACCTTGCGCGGCCCAGGCGCTCCTTGCCGCCGCGAGCATCGTCGACTTGCCCGCTCCAGCAAATCCGATCACGGCGGCAATCTGCTCAGACCCCGTGATGTGACGCACGGCGAGACGCTGTTCTTCGCTGAGCCCGACACACATGTTCGCCTGGTCTTGATCCGCTGTTGGCTGCTGCTGCCGAGGCTTGGACGCGGACAGATTGGCGCGAATGGCCGCGTCCTGAATCTCCAGCGCTCGCTCGACGTGTTGCGGACGAACAGGGTGACTGGAGCGATGTCCCATCCGTTCTGAACGTGCTGCCATTGCGTGTTCGGTCTCGACCATCTCCCGTGTCGAATAGCGCGCAAGTTCAGTCTCGGTTTCGGGCTTCAACTCAACAAGTGTCGGTGATGCCATGACAGCCGCAAAGGCATTGTGGAAACCTTGTGGATCGTCAATGTAGCGATGCAACGCCCGCGCCACGTCATGACGATCGAACACGCTCTTTTCGCAGGTGATGATGGTGAGTACCTGCTCGGGTTTTCTCCGGATCAATTGCGCATTCAAGCGCGCCGCCTTGGGATCGATTTTGTCGCGCGACACCTCCAAGCCACGACGGTCCATCTGCGAGGCGTGAACGCCCATGTGCTCCGTTGGCTCGATCTCCAGACCGCGCTCCACATGCGAGCGATGATCGACGCGAACGTCCAGTCCGAGCCGCGTCAAATGACGGTTGGTGTGATGCTCGAACAGTTCTCTGATCTCGCGGAGTTGCATATGCGAGGTCGGCTGATTGTTCTCGAGCAGCCACTTGTTCTCTCGCTCGATCAACGTCTTTTCTGCGAGCCCCTGCTCCGTCACCACCCGCGTTGTCATCACCACATGAGCGTGAAAGTTACGGATGTCAGTTTCGCCCTGCGGCTGGTGGATGGAGAAGTCGACTGCTGCACCGTAGCGGTTCGCAAGCTCGCGCGCGAAGTCACGGGTCAGCGCCAGGCGATCGGCGGCATCGATCTCATGCGGAAGCGCCACTTCGAATTCGCGCGCGACGCGAGCGTCCTTGCGATGCTCCGCCTTCTCCACCGCATTCCAGAGCACTGAACGATCGAGTGCCCAGGCGGCATCGACACCATCCGGAAGAACGATTTCAGAATGCTCGACGCCGTGCTTGCGCGTGAAATCATGCACCATGCCATCGCGCTCATTCAGCATCTTTGTCGCCGTCCGATAAGCGATGGCGGCGACCGCGCTGCGGCCGCCGCTTCGAGCGATCGGCTTCATGCTGCAATGGTAGATGGCCAAGCGACACTCTCCAAAGTCGCACAACCATACCAAGCGCTGAGTTGCCATGCAACTCGTAAGTGCGCCCTTGTAGACTTCGTTCGCTCCGCTCCCTCCGTCCGGGATTATGCAAGATGCACGTTTCCCCTGCTAATTCAGGGTTGTGCATTCCGCAATGTCGAATACCTTCCGCACACAACGCGCAATGGCAGAAACTCTGGAGAATCACGAGCATTAGGAGAATCGCATGGCACGCAAGTCGATCTCACAGCGCCTCGCCGAACTGGAAGAGCGCAAGAAGACGCTCAAAGCTCGGCTTGGAAAACAGGCGCGCGCCCAGGACACGCGTCGCAAGATCCTGCTTGGCGCACTGGTGCTTCACCGGCTGGAGCACTCGAACGATCCCGATTTTACGCGTCGTATGAGAGACTGGCTGCGGCGAGAGTTGCCCGGCTTTCTCACGCGTGACGGTGATCAGGATCTCTTTGCCGACCTGCTCAACCCTGCAACGACCAGCGCAGGCACGGGAGGATCCGCAGGATGAATGAAGTGGCACTAGCCTGTGCAGTATTCAAAAACATGATGCGAGAGGCCGCGCGTTTACCATCACTGTTGCAACCATCGATATTAAATGGCAAAAGACATAAACGCCGCAATTGCATGATATCTGATCAACCTTTGAGATGGGAACGTCGATGATCGACAATCAGGCGTCTGCATCATGGCGAGTTGCAAGGTACGGACGGCGGCCAGATCTGTTGGTCGCCCCACGGGAATACATCACTTCGTGATCGCTCATGCGATCACGCTCCCGATCGACGGAGAGTAGAAGGATTAGGCCATGTCACGCAAAGCCATAAGGGCCAAACTTGCCGAGGTTCGCAGACCTCCGTGGCGACTGCTGATCACCAGTGTTCGTGCAGACGCGCTGGCGCTCAGCACCGAGACGAACAACGCCCTCACCCGCATCTTCGAACTCTTGCCCCACCTCGGCAGCCTCACCATTCAAACCACGACTGGCGATATCCGCGTGACGCGGGACTTTGCAAGCGGCTATGCGGCTGAAGTCGATCGGATGCTTGCCGAGATTTTCCGGAATGATCCGGCTGTAACGGGTATCGTTGTTCCGGCCACCGGCACGGCGCCGGAGCATACCGCCACACACGACAATCCCTATTGGTCACCGGACGGCAAAACGCTGGCTGCCGTTGATGCGGCGTTGGCGTCGGGCGAGATCACACCCCAGGAAGCCATCGACAGAATAAAAGCCGTCAGCACGCGGAGTTAGGAATGGTCCGAAAATCCATCGACCCGTCCTTGGCCGAGCTGGCGGCACAACGTTCTGCTCACAAGACGCGGCTGTCGAAACCAGAGCGAGCCAACGACGCGCGCCCGAAGGCGCTGCTTGATGCGTTCTTCCTGCCTCGATTTGAAAACGCAGGCGATCCGGAATTCACCAATCGCCTCGGTGACTCTTTCCACCGCGCGCTTCCGGGCTACCTCACCCGTCATAGTGGTGAGGCGTCGTTTGTGGATCGCTTCAACGCGAAGCACGCTTGCGAACCCGTCAGCACCTCCCCTTCCACGGACGAACCCACATGAGAGTGACGAAAGCATTTTCGACCATGTTTCGCCTGGCGGTTCAAAACCCCGGCTGGGCATTCGCCAACCTGGTCGCGGTTGCGCTGAGCAAGAGCGGCTTGCAGTTCGCCGCTATCTATATGGGGCTTGTTATCGCTGCCGGCGTTACGGCCGGACCGATGTTCTTGGAGGCCGGGTTTCAAGAAGGCACGTGGGTATGGGGCGTTTTCAACATCGCGTTCATGACCTTCATGGCGCTGCTCTTCCTGGCGATGATCGCCCCGTCCGTCTTAATCCATTTCGGGCACCTCGACGCCGAGACGCACGGCTCGGCTCGCTTTGCGAGCGACAGGGAGGTTGCTCACCTCGCCCGCGCCGACTCCGGCCTCCTGATTGGCCGCGATCCGAAGAGCGGGAAGCTACTGCGTTACGACGGTCCGGCCCATCTGTTGACCATGGCGCCGACGCGAACCGGCAAGGGAGTAGGAACAATCATCCCAAACCTGCTCACCGCTGACCGCTCGGTGATCTGCATTGACCCCAAGGGCGAAAATGCGAAGATCGCCGGCCGTGCCCGCCAGCAATTCGGCCCTGTCCATGTCCTCGACCCCTTCGGCGTGACCGGCACGCCCTCGGCTGCGTTCAATCCGCTCGACGCGCTTGATCCTGATGGACTCGATGTTGCGGAAGATGCCAGTACTCTAGCCGACGCACTCGTGTTCGACGAACCGGGCATGGCAGGCGAGGCTCATTGGAACGAGGAAGCCAAGGCACTCATCGCCGGCTTGATCCTGAAAATTGTTGCTGCGGAATCTCCCGCCCGCCGTCACCTTGGAACCCTACGCGAATATCTCACCCTCGCCCCCGAACGTTTTGCCGCCTTGCTCAAACGCATGCAGGACATGGACGAGGCTGGCGGGCTGATTGCTCGCGCCGCCAACCGCCACCTTGGCAAGTCCGATCGGGAAGCCGCCGGCGTACTCTCCGCCGCGCAGCGTCACACGCATTTCCTCGATTCACCGCGTATGACGACCGTTCTCGGACGGTCGGACTTCCGCTTTGCCGATCTCAAACACCGCAATGCATCGGTCTTCCTCGTCCTCCCGCCCGATCGGCTCTCCACCTATTCCAGATGGCTGCGCTTGCTCATCACCCAGAGCCTGCTGGACGTGGCCCGCGATCCCGCGAAACCGGAAGCGCCGGTTCTCTACCTGCTTGATGAGTTCGCTGCCCTCGGTCACCTGGCACCCGTCGAACGCGCTATGGGCCTCATGGCCGGCTATGGTGTCCAGCTCTGGCCCATCCTTCAGGACGTTCACCAACTCCGTGCGACTTACGGACAGCGGGCGGGCACCTTCCTATCGAATGCCGGCGCGCTACAGGTGTTCGGCGTCAACGACCACGATAGCGCGCGGCTCGTCTCTGATCTGGTCGGACAGGAAACTGTCGTCTTCCAGACCATGGCCCGTGCGCTTGACTCCGAGAAGTCAGGAATCTCCTACAGCCAGCAACACACGGGCCGCCCACTGCTCACGCCGGATGAAGTCCGCAGCATAGCGCAGCACATCGAATTGCTGTTCTTGGCAGGACAACGACCGATCATCGCCGGGAAACTAGCCTATTACGCCGATCCCGAGTTCCGAGGGTTGTATGATGCTCCCTGAACGCCTTGCCCATCCGTCCGGCTTGCCCATCTGCCCGACAGGACGCGTCGCGACCTGGAGCGCGCAGCGCAAATCCCGTTCCTAGTCCGCAATAATTGGAAGAGAAAACATGTTTCGTTATCTAGCCCGCCGTCATGATCGAAAGCACATCTTGAGGTCACTGCAACGCCAGGAACGTATCCAGCACAGGCCCATTGAGTTTGGTTATGATACGTCTTTAGCGTTCGCGGTGAACGAGGCCGAAGACAAACATGCGACGAGTAGCGGTGAATTGGCGTTCAAGAAAATTTCTGACGCAGAACTGTTTTTCGCTCCGATTTTGCCCGCTCAACCGTTAAAGGAAGACGAAAATAGTGTTACATTTCAGTCTGATATTATAACGGCAGATGAACAGAACAATACATTCGACTGCGTAGTTACTGATAGTGGATCCAAAGATCATGCGCTTGTCGTGTTTCATCATTGGTACGCGCGAAACCGATACCACGCATTCTCCAAGTTCTTTGCTGCAAAAGGCATAACAGTTATTGAGGCTACCCTTCCGTATCACTTTGGTCGTGGTTCCGACGAGTACTCGGAGGAACAATTTTTCAACGCGAGTTTAGGCCGTAGCGTTCGCTCCATGAGGCAGGCGGTATTGGACGGCCGTAAGATTGTTCGTTGGCTTTATAATCAGGGGTATAACAAAATCTCGGTTGTAGGCATGTGCTTAGGTGGCACGGTTGCTGGTCTGATCGCTGCCCAAGAAGAAAAGGTCGACAAAGCGGTTCTCATGGTATCGCCAGGGAGCCCCGCTGATCTTGTTTGGACTGCGGAAACCATGAAGTCGTTACGTGATCGTATCGAACCCGTCATGTCACTTGAAGATTTGAGAACCGCTTGGGGCCTCATCGATCTAGAGATGCATATCTTCGGCCTTACACGTCCTCGGTTGGATATGATGTTCGTGCTTGGCAAGGACGATACGATCACACGTCCAGAAGCCTCGGATCGCGTGATAGAGTTATTGACGAAATGCAACCGCTCGCCAGAGGTTCTGCGTCTCAATTGCGGACATTCGTCTGTCGGGATTTTCCCCTACAACATCATCGCGGCCAGGAAGGTGCTGCGATTTTTGAAAGAAACTCCGACTTTTGCGGAACTCTGGGATGTTCGGGGGTTTCGCTACGACTTTAGCGAAGTTTAAGTATAAGTCCGTTCAAGGGAGCGTTCGATGCAGCTTGAACTTGCCCTGCTCACCATGGTCACGCGGCAGATCATGGCAAATCCCTTCGAGGATGAAACGTCGGCTGCCCGCCTCAAACAGGTCGCCCTCATGAATGTGATCGTGGTCGAAAGACTGCATGCCACCGGCTCGCCGATCACGGGGTCGTTTGCGGGAGGGGGCGAAATACTACCTTAAGCGCGGGCGTTAGATGCCGTTAGGTGAAGAGAACAGATCCCGAAGCGATCGCCCCGCGCCCGGCAAGTCCGGGGGGATGAAGTACGTTCGGTATCCTGTCGAACGATAAATGAGAGCGCGTGGCTGTCGACCCAGGGCCATCGCACATGGCCCCCTCTGGGAAGGGCCGCCTCAGAAGGAGCGGCTCGGCTTCGCTGATGTCGCTGCTGGGCCAGCACCACAGCGAACGGGGCGCGTGCGATTTGCAGTGTATCGGCAGCCAATCATGCAGTTCTGGTCGCCCGATGGAGGAAGGAGGATTTCCTCCATCGGGCGCCGTCGAAAAACGCAAGTTTTTCGACGGTTCAGTCAAACGGCTGTTTCCAATGATGTCGTGCCTGCCACTGCTCTGTGGCGCTGACTGGTATTCCTGCACTGCAGCGTTGGCGCAACCGTTATGTCGAAACTTCCATCTTCCTAAATCGGCAGCTGATGCTCCAGCCTCGGTTGGTCACCTTGGTCACAGGTGTTGCATGCCGCGACGATTGAGCGAGACCGCGTAGACGCTGGTTGTTGCGGTGATGAAGAGTTGATGCTTTGCCCGCCCTCCGAAGCAGAGATTGGAAACAAGTTCAGGGACAAGAATTTTGCCCATCAGATGACCATCGGGCGCGATGCAATGCACGCCGTCGGCCGCCGAGGACCATAGGTTACCGTCGCTGTCCATCCGAAAGCCGTCGGCGCAGCCAGGATTGATGGCGTGGAAGACCTCTCCGCCGGACAACCTGCCGTCCGACCCGACGTCGAAGACACGAATATGCTGCGGGTCCGAGTGGAACATCCGCCCGTATCGGCCACATAAAGTCGCGTCTCGTCAGCGCTGAAGGCCAGTCCGTTCGGGCAGTGCATATCGGTCACGACCGGCTCGATGTGACCTGCCGGGTCGACGCGATAGACGCAACAAGGCAGCTCCTGCTCTGAGCGATAGCCCTCGTAGTCGGTCATGATCTCATAGTGCGGATCGGAAAACCATAGCGAGCCATCGGATCTGACGACCACATCGTTGGGCGAGTTCAGCCGCTTGCCCTGAAAGCTGTCGGCAATGACGGTGATCGACCCGTCGAGCTCCGTCCGGGTGACCCGTCTCGTGCCATGTTCACAGGTCACCAGTCTCCCCTGTCGATCCCGTGTGTTGCCATTGGCGAAGTTCGACGGCTCGTTTCCGCTCCTTTCCGCATTGGGGCGACCAACTTATATGGGGCCGGTCGGCTCGGGACAGGTCGCGAAACTGGCGAACCAGCTGATCGTGGCGATAACCATCGGCGCGGTGGCTGAGGCACTCCATCTTGCCGAAATGCCGGTTGCGATCCGGCAGGTCTCGTGGAGGCTCTTAAGGGCGGCTTCGCCGACAGCCGCATTCTGCATCTGCACGGAAACCGAATGGTGAAGGGCGACTTTCAGCCCGGTGGGCGTTCGGCCGCACAGCTCAAAGACCTGCGCAATGCTCTCAATACCGCCGCTGAAACCGGTCTTGTGCTCCCGCTCGCACAAACGGTGACAGAAGGTTTCGCAGACCTTGTCGACCACAAGGGCGGCGGGGACCTCGACCACGCCGCCTATTATCTCTGGCTGAAGGGCATCACTTGACGATCAGGAAAAGTCGATCTGCGCCTTCATCGCCTGGCTGCGGTCGCTCGCAAGCTCGAAGGCGGCGACCGCCTCGGCAAGCGGCACCGTGTGGGTGATCAGCGGCTTGACGTCGATCAGCCCCTTCTGCATCAATCCCACGCCGGTCGCGAATTCCTCGTGGAAGCGGAAGGAGCCGCGCAGCTCCAGTTCCTTGGCGGTGATCGCCATCATCGGCAGGCTCGTGTCGCCGCCGAGCCCAAGCTGGATGATGACGCCGCGCGGGCGCAGCGCGGCGATGCCGGCGGCAAGCGCCGGCGCGGCACCGGAGCATTCGTAGAGAACATCGAAGCTGCCCTTGTCGGCCCCATAGGGGGTGAGTGCATCCGGCTCGCTCTTCATGTTGATGACCCGATCGGCGCCGACCTTTTTGGCGAGCGCCAGGGTGAAGTCGGAAAGATCGGTGGCAACGATCTCGGCCGCACCGGCCCGGCGCGCCGCGAGAATCGAAAGCACTCCGATCGGCCCGCAGCCGGTGACCAGAACCCGCTTGCCGAGCATTTCGCCCGCCCGGCGCGTCGCGTGCAGCGTCACCGCCAGCGGTTCGCCGAGCGCCGCCTCGCCGGGCGTCTGGCTATCGGCCGGCACGCATTGGATTGCATCGGCGACCAGCAGCTCGCGGAAGGCGCCCTGGATATGCGGAAAGGGCATGGCGCTGCCGTAGAAGCGCATGTTGAGGCACTGGTTGTGCAGCCCTTCCTGGCAATAGCGGCAGGTCCGGCAGGGCCGCGACGGCGACACGGCGACGAGTTGGCCGATGCTCAGGCCCTCGACACCCGGTCCGAGCGCTTCCACATAGGCCGAGACCTCGTGGCCGAGGATCATCGGCTCGCGCAGCCGCACCGTGCCGAAGCCGCCGTGATTGTAATAATGCAGGTCGCTGCCGCAGACGCCGCCGACGGCGAGGCGCAACCTCACTTCGCCGGCGCCCGGTGCTTCGATTGCCCGCTCTTCGATGCGCAGATCCTTTGCGCCGTGAACGACAATGGCTTTCATCGGAACCTCCTTACAGAACCGGAGTAAGCAGCGGCTTGCCGGCAAAATGCGGGGCGAGATTGTCGCGCACCAACTGGCCCATGGCCTTGCGCGTCTCGATCGTGCCGGAGGCATGGTGCGGCTGGAGCAGCACATTGTCGAGGGCAAGAAAACGCGGATTGAGCGCCGGCTCGCCTTCGAATACGTCGAGCGCCGCAGAACCCAAGGTCTTGTTCTCCAGCGCTTCCTCATCGATGTTGGAGGCGCGGGAAATGTTGACGAGCATGCCCTCGGCGCCGAGCGCGGCGAGCATCGCCGCTCTCCGATAGGCCCGGCATAGACTCAAAAGGCAGCGCCAGAATGCCCTCGCGCACTTGCCGGCGCCACAACGAAAGCTGGTGCGGAACAACGTCATGACGGCGCGCGACATCAACAACACGAACAGCAGGCTCAAGGCTTTCCGCCACGATCCGCGCCTTCACATCATCTGGCCAACGCCGGTTTCCGCGGCGCGGCTCGACAACTTCGTAGGGTAATCCTCCCGTTTTTAACGGGGCGCTATTGTAGAATTCACGCGGCCATTTTCAGTTTCTGTGCGGGTGTGATGCCGCCGATACCCATATTGGGCCGTTCGTTGTTATAGGTCCATAACCATTGCGTGGCGAATTCCTGTGCCTCCTCGATGCTTTCGATAATGTTTGGTCGAGCCATTCATGGCGAACGGTGCGGTTGTAGCGCTCGACATAGGCATTCTGCTGCGGCTTGCCGGGCTGGATATAGCTCAACGCAATGCCCTGTTTCTCGCCCACTCCATCAGTTTGCCGCTGACATATTCCTGGCCATTGTCCACTCGTATGGCGAGCGGTTTGCCGCGCCATTCGATGATCTGGTTTAGGCTTCGGATGACGCGTTCGGCAGGCAGGGAAAAGTCCACTTCGATGCCCAACCCCTCACGGTTGAAGTCGTCCAGGACGTTCAACAGCCGGAATTGCCTGCCATCCTCCAAACGGTCTGCCATAAAGTCCATGGACCAGACCATGTTTGGCGTTTCCGGCACGCCCAGTGCATCCGGCTTGTCCCGCTTCAACCGCTTGCGTGGCTTAATCCTGAGGTTCAGTTCCAGCTCGCGGTAGATGCGGTAGACGCGCTTGTGGTTCCAGCGGTGTCCCTGGACGTTGCGCAGGTAAAGGAAACACAAGCCGAAGCCCCAGGTCTTCTTCGCCCGCGTCAGCCCGATCAGCAGGTCGGCGATCTGCTCGTTCTCGTCGTTCAGCTTGCGGCTGTAACGACAGCAGGTCTCGCTGACACCAAAGGTGCGGCAGGCCAGCGCAATGCTGACCCCATGTAACGCCACTGCTTTCCCGGCCATCTCCCGGCGTTGAGACGGCCGCGTCACTTTTTTCCCAGAGCCTCTTTGAGAAGGTCTGCCTGCATGCTCAGCTCCGCATACATCTTCTTGAGCCGTCGGTTCTCCTCTTCCAAAGCCTTCATTTGGCTGATCATCGAGGCATCCATACCGCCGTATTTGGCTCGCCACTTGTAAAACGACGCCGTGCTCATGCCGTGTTCCCGGCACAGCTCCGGTACCGGTACACCGCCTTCCGCCTGGCGCAAGATCGCAAGGATTTGGGGTTCGCTAAATCTGCTCGTCTTCATCAAAATCTCCTCGATCATATTGCCGAGAAAATTCTACTTTTGAACCCCGTTAATGCCGGGGAGGATTACCGTAGCGCCCAACAAATCCATCATCTGCCATGCAAATCTCCAGATAGTCTGGAAACCTTCTCGCACGCCCAGCCAGCCTCAAAATACAGCCTATCCAATGGGGCGGAGACGGAAACAAGGAACGAATGGCGGCCGTCGAAGCTGCAGTGAAAGCTCCTCTGCTGGATGTGTACAACAAAGGCACCACCGTCCATGCGGCGCTCGCCAAGCTCACGCTGGACACCGCTGTTGCTGTTCTGCCAAGCAAACGAAACCTGCGCAGCTGGTGTGACTTAACTTAAAGTCGACAACGGATCCTCAGCAACATCGTCTTCGGCGCGAGGCTGTCCGAGCACTTCGGCGAACTGCTGCAACAATGCATCAGTTCGCGGCAACATTTCCTTCGCTGGGCCGACAATATAACAGACGAGGCGATAGGCAAGGCGTCGCTTCTCGGACTCGAGCAACAGAAGCGGCAGGGTCTGGATCGCCTGCTCCACCTCATCGCTGGCAATAGCTGTCTGCTGACGAACTATGGTTTGCAGGCGTTCAGCATCTAGCGACTTAAAAGGTTCATTTTTGAGGACACCCAGCCAGCGCCTGAGACGATCGCGGCGTACTGAGTGACGATCTCTCACAAGGAGCACCAACATCCGAATGACAGCTTCGACAAAGCCGCCGGCGATGCTGTCCGAGAGCGCTATACTGGATCCGGATAACTGCTGCAGATCGTCAACAAGGGTGCTTCCTTCGTTTGTATTGCGGGAATGTTCAATGTAGCGTACCCAAGGCGTGTTCCAGAGGGTGAGAAACAACATCTCACTGGACATGTCACGACACTCGCGCCAGAACTCCAGCGCCTGCCTCACCCCCAGGGCCCAAGCAGCTTCCACAGCTAGAAAGGGGTTGTCCTCTGAGGGCTTGTGGCGGCATGCTCTTACCTGCTTGGCTGCATACTCGACGCTGGCGGTAAACGGATTGTTCGAAGACATTAACGTTCGCGACAGACGCAGAGGGTGCATGCTCCGACCGAGCTCGGCGGTAAAATTCGTGACCGCCATCTTCACAAAAGGGCGTACCAGCATCTGATAGAGCTGCGCCTGAAACTCGGAGACGCGGCTGACAGCGGTGAAGGCGCTTTCGCACTTAAAATTATCACAGACGGTTCTGATGTCGTCAAAGCTGCGCTCTGCAATTTCGACAGAATAAATCTCGTTGGTTCCAACCTCTCTGACATTCTCAATGCGTAGCTCGTAGATACCGGGTGCCAGCAACTCGATTACATCTAGCGTCGTGACGACCTCTTGGTACTCTTTGCTAATTACATCTGACGAGATGAAAATCCCGAGATGGCCAACTTGATTATGTATTAAATAGATGATGCGCTTTCCGAGGATGCGGAGTTCTTCCTCGTCCTTATATGTATCAAGGATCCATGTTAGTGCTTGCGCTGGGGGAGTAATTTGGTCGCCGTGGCTGCAAAAGATGACAATGGGTGCGCGGATTTCCTTCAGATCGATAGCCGGCCGCCCCGGCCCCAGTGGAGCTTGGCCTTTCACGAGCCGACTGCCGACAAAAAGTTGTTCAATGATCCAACGGATCTCGTTCTCAGCGAGAAGGCAGAAGCTACTCCACCATGTCTCGGCTCTAAGAAAAGTCTCCTGCGCCGTGTCAACGTCGCGGAACAGATCGAGATAACGGAACAACTGATGATCAGGTTTGAACATCAGAAAATTCAATGTAAGATGGGCGCCGTCGAATAGTCCGCCTCCAAGATCGGACAGGAACATGACTGTCCAAGCCCCACCGAGTAGACCTGCATTGTAGCGGAAGGAGTGCTCCCCGAGCTTGCCCGCGGTGAACGACACTGGAGCGCCATTGACCACAATCGGACCGTCCAAATCGGGGTATGTGGCAACGAGGTTAAGAGTCGCCCAACCACCTTGGCAATTGCCAATCAAGACGGGTTTGGCGGCGTTTGGATGCCGATGCGCGACCTCGCGGACGAATACCACTTCGGTGTCAGCGACGTTCGAAAGATTCTGCCCCTCCTCCGGCAGATTTCGAAACGAGATAAGATAGACCGGATGTCCGCCGCGCAAGGCCGAACCCACTTGGCTGTCGGCGCTGTGGCCGCCAGCGCCTACACCATGTCCAGCGCGCGGACACACTATAACCAATGGGCGACGGGTTTCGTCGACCACAAGACCTTCCCCCGGGATCACACGAAGCAACAAGTAATTGGACTTCACGGGCAAATCCCTCCCGTCCATGATCACCTCATGCTCGTAGAACAGAACGGGCGGACATCCAGCCGCCTCATGTTCGTGGAAGAGATCGCCAGACACTCTGAAGACATCCGAAGTCAACACGGCGCGTTCGGCCGAGTCCTGAAGGTATTCCAACCAAAATGCCGCCAGATTTCCGTTTCCGTTCACCTGGAGCAGACGCCCTAACAACTGCGTGATACTCCCGACGTTATAGGCGTTGCTCTCCAATTGGGTGTTTATCATGCGCTGGATGCGCCGTTGTAGGGCAGTCAGTGCGGTGAAAGCAGCGCCAATATTTGCAGCCATAATGTCTTCCAGGAAGGTCCCAGAGCAACTTGGAATGCCGAAGAACTCTAGCTGACTTGATTTCGCGTTCCGACGGCGAACCGGATCGTGCATTGCAGATTTGTTGGCCATGATAGGCCCTCATCTAATCGTTAGCCGCAGTCGATAGCCCACTCTCAGTTCGGCACAAGCTCGTTCGACGGATGTGAGCGAATTGGTACCGCTGGGGGAGCAGTCGGCGCAGCGTTTTGATTCCGTCACCGGCGCAACCTCCAACAATCCTTTAAGTCTGTAGCCACTTCACACTCGCTCCAAGGTCGATCACCGGTGCGTAGATCAAGACAGCAAATTTCGTGCCAAGCAAAGGCGCTATGCGCATCAACGTTTAGCTCCAGCCACTGTCGATCTGCCGTGTCGGCACCGACCATGAAGACGACGCATCCGACAATTACGCGCTTTGTAAGCTGACGCTTGTTTCGCCAAGCCGCCGTGTTGGGCCCAGCCTTCTCCCCTCTGCAGCGCGACAAACAGGTGAGACGCGCATTGCCTCGTCGAAACTGTTCCTGAATATTCAACCGTTGCCTCACATAATTTGCTCCCTGCCGAGGGGATGACCAGGGGCTACTATGGGACGGCTGAGCATGCGACGAGGAAAGAACTGACGGCGGCAGTTTCGGAGCGCTATCGTGCTTCGACGCGAGCGGAGAAGGCGAGATGAGTTCGTCGTCATTACGGTCTTTCACCGCAAAACACTCGATGCGGCTGCTGCGGTGCCAAGAGAGAGCCGCGGTCTACGAGGCGGCCAACGTCATCCTGACGCGACCGGTCAAAGGTTCGGATCTGAAGGGCTGGGCATTGGCGGTCGCAAGACGTGCCGGCCCCAAAAAGGCGCGCGTGGCGCTGGCCCGCAAGCCGCTTCTAAGATTGGCCAACCGGTCCTCAGCAGACCCCATAGAGCAGCGGCAAAGCGCCGACTGCAGACAGAAGCAAGCACTCGGCGAGGGGTTAAGCTCACAAGGGATTGACGCAAAGCCCGCTACAGAAGATCGCATAATGTATCGACAGGAACCGCAAAGAATGACAGGACTGCGGCCGACGCGACTAAGCTTCGATAGCCTTTAGCGGGTGACGGTCCATCACTGCTCAAGAATGGCTTTATCGCTGAAGCACATAAGTGCCGGGCGCATCCCCAATCGGAGGATAGCCTTTCTTGCGGGCGCCGATGGCCGGAGGCGCCACCCGTTCCGGCGCAGAATGACTGGCAAGCCACTCGACCCAATCCGGCCACCATGAGCCGTCCTTCGATAAGGCTGCCGCGGCCCATTCCTCGGCACTGACGCCAGAGTCGACCTCGCGCGTCAATGCGATGCGAAAACGTCTGCCGGGATGGTCTGGCTCGGAGACGATGCCGGCGTTGTGACCCCCGCTTGTCAGCACAAAGGTGACATCGGTATCGGTGAGATAATGTATCTTGTAGACCGAGTGCCACGGTGCGACATGGTCTCGCTCCGTCCCGACGACGAACATGGGAACGCGGATGTTCTGGAGGTGAGCCGGGCGTCCGTCAACGATGAAACGGCCGGAGGCAAGTTCGTTGTCGAGATAGAGGCGCTGCAGATATTCCGCATGCATCCTGTAGGGCATGTGGGTCGAGTCCGCGTTCCACGCCATAAGATCGCTCATGGGGGTGCGCTCACCGATAAGGTAGTCGTGGACGAGGCGCGACCACACGAGGTCGTTGGTGCGCAGCAGTTGAAATGCGCCCGCCATCTGGTCGGCGGAGAGACAGCCACTATTCCACATCATGCTGTCGAGATAGTGCATCTGGCTATGGTCGATGAAGCGCGCCAGTTCGCCAGGTTCGGAGAAGTCCGTCTGGGCGGCAAACAACGTAATGGATGCCAATCGCCTGTCTTCCGCGCGCGCCATCGCGGCCGCCGCAATCGCTAAGAGCGTCCCTCCCAGGCAGTAGCCAGTTGCGTGGATCTTGCGTTCAGGAACGATGGCGCTGACGGCATCGAGTGCGGCCATGATTCCCAGCCGCCGGTAATCGTCGAGAGTGAGGTCGCGGTCGTTCGCGGTCGGGTTGCGCCAGGAAATGCAAAAAACTGTGTGGCCTTGCGACACGAGATAGCGGAGGAGTGAATTATGCGGGGAAAGGTCGAGGATGTAGTATTTCATGATCCAGGCCGGCACGATCAGGATCGGCTCGGCCAGGACGTTCTCCGTCGCGGGCGCATACTGGATCAGCTCGATCAGGTGGTTTCGATAAACGACCTTTCCGGGCGTCGCCGCGATCTCCCGTCCGACGCGGAACGCTTCCGTCCCGACCGGGGGCTGCTTCATGGCCAGCCGGCTGGCGTCTTCGAACCAATTGCGGAATCCCTGCGCGAAGTTCGCCCCGCCCGTCTCCATCGCCTTGTGGATCACTTCCGGGTTGGCGAAGGGAATGTTGGACGGCGAGAACATGTCCAGCAGCTGACGCGCCGTGAAGGAGACGACGTCCTCGTGGTGCGGTGTCATGCCGGGGACGTTGCGCGTAACATTGTGCCACCACTGCTGGTACAGCAAGAACGCCTGAGCCCAGACGGTGTAGGGTTGCTGTTGCCAGCCCTCGGCGCGAAACCGGTTGTCTCCCGGCAGCGCCTCAATGCAAGGCGGCGCGTCCGGACGCGTGGCGGCCGCAGCCGTGTAAGTCAGTAGCAGGCCCCAATTCCGCGCAGCCTTGTCGGCAAGTTCCATGCGCTTGCCCGGAGCCGATGCGAGGTGGATCGACCAGTCGAAGAAGGCGAGCGCCAATGCGGCAGGTGAAAGACCTCCCGTCGCCATTGCACTCAGAGCTTCACGCATCCGATCAATCGCCCGGAATGCTTCGCTCCCCAAGTCCTCGTCCTCGTGCGGCAATGCCGATTGAGCCGCTACCGAGACGGCCGACCCTGCTTGCGCCGGGCGGTCTGTGACCAAGACTGGTGTGTCACGCGTCTTCATCGCGAAACTCCATTCAGCTGGTTCTCAGGTCTGTGCAGGTCAGCCTTTTGGACTCCCTTAAGTGGCATCGACGGGCAGGTTCGGGGTGGCCTTGAGCGGTGGGACGGCACATCAACTTGCACAGAAGAGCTCAAGTCCGTCATTGTTCGGTAGGCGCACGGCGCTGTCGTGCGGAAGGCCGTTCTTGCCAAAGTTTGCCATCAACATAGGACCTCGGGAACGTAAAACCTCAAGCATCTTATCGTAGTTGCACCCCGGTTGTACGTGTCGGCCACACTTCAAAACCCGGCACGGCGATCTTCTCTGCGTGGACCGACCTGTTCTCGAAAATTTGGCGGTCACAGAGCTGAGCGTGCATCTCGACCAGGTCGTCACTCTTCACGAGCCCCGTGCGCGGCTTGTTACGAGCGTTCACGTCCCAGCCTAATAAGATTGCATAACGCATCGCGTGGAACTCTGCGGTCTCGACAGCCTGCTGATGAAGGCTGCTCCCGCGCCGCCATCTCGTGTTAGCCATAGGGGTTTTCACCCCCTATGTTCTTTAGGAGTCACGATATCAGGGTAGCTTAGGAGGCAAAGGGAATGGGAAGGGGAGGGGGTGGAACGGTACCATAAATGAGTCCCCGCATCCTCCTAAAGATGAGCCCTCGAATCCTCCTGAAGTTGTAGATGCTTCTTCGGAAGTCAATTCGGTCACGCCAGAGGCTGTCACTTTCGTCTTCATCGTCGTCTCCTTTTTAGCGCTCAAACCGTCAGTCGATGATCACGAGAGACACTCAAGAAGTGTGCCAGCTGCCCTGGAAAAGCCGTTCCTGCATGAACTTCAATGGCTTCAATGAAAACACGGCGACACCTCGCCGAACAGCGCCGTGTCGCGGCCTAGACAAACCCGACAGTTTTGAGGCAGCGCAAGTGACGCCGAGAGCTCGAGGCGATTAGATGGGATATTCGGCTTTGCGTCTCAGCGTTGACCATGGTGGATTGCGGTGCTGCGCTTCTGGCTGATGGTAAAACGAGGTCATGTCTTTCAACAGCCTCAAACATCAAAGGGAGAAGCGCAGCATGAAACACTATTGTGCACTGGATGTGTCGGTGAAAGAGACCGCGGTCTGCATTGTTGATGACACAGGCAAAATTTGCCGAGAGGTGAAAGTTGCCAGTCACCCTGAGGATTTGATCTCGGTGATCAAGGATCCGAAGTGGCAAATCGAGCGGATCGGTCTTGAAGCCGGGCCACTGTCGCAATGGCTTTATGAAGGACTTGCCAAGGCAGGATTGCCGGTGATCTGCATCGAGACCAGGCATGCCAAGGCATTTTTGAAAGCCCAACCGAATAAGACGGACCGCAACGATGCGCGTGGCATAGCCCAGATGATGCGCGTCAATCTCTACCGGCCTGTGCATGTGAAGACACTGACGAGCCAGAAGCACCGGGCATTGCTGACCGCGCGCAAACTCCTGCAGGAAAAAGCCATCGCCATCGCGAATGACATTCGCGGATTGTTGCGCAACTTCGGACTGAAAGTCGGATTGGTCGGCAAGGTCAAATTCGATGAGCGAATCAATGAGCTGGTCGAAGACAGGCCTGATCTTCGTGAAATCATGCAGCCTTTATTAGCTGCACGCAAACTGCTGCGCGAAGAGTTCACCAAGCTGCACAAGAAGGTTTTGGATTTGGTCCGTGAGGATGAAGTCTGCCGCCGGTTGACGACGATCCCCGGTGTCGGGCCCGTTGTCGCTCTCACCTATACGGCAACCATCGACATTCCTGGGCGGTTTCCACATTCAAAGGCGGTGGGTTCTGTGCTCGGGCTGACGCCGAAACTGAACGAGTCTGGTGAAAGCAAACGGGTCGGGCGAGTATCCTGTTGCGGTGACGCAATGATGCGATCCCTGCTGTACGAAGCCGCGCAAGTCCTGCTGGTAAACGTTAAGAAATGGTCGTGGCTAAAAGCCTGGGCGATGAATATCGCCAAACGCCGCGGCAGGCAAAAGGCGGTTGTAGCCTTGGCCCGACGGCTTGCTGTGATCATGCATCGCATGTGGAGTGACGGAACCGAATTCTGTTGGACACGGGAGAGCTTGCCTGTTGCCGCGTAATTAGCAACCAAGGTGACAAGAACAAAAGGAGACAAGATTCCGCCGCCGGTGGAAAGATGTCCTTCGCAGGACGACGGATGGGGTGAGTTCGCGTGTTGTCTTGGTACGGTCGTTTATTGCGATCAGGTCGCCGATTAGATTGTTCCGCCTCATTCTTCTGGTCCCATAATGGGAGGGCCACGCAGGCCGATCCCGGAGAGAAGCGCGATACTGCGAAGACATCAATCACCATAGCTACGGACAGTCAGAAGGTGCTTGACCTCACCACGCCGAATAGAGAAGAGAAGGCAACAAAGGAGGGGCGTTCCACGTTGGCGTCCGTCCTGTGCGGGCCTTGGCTGCCCTGTCCCATAGTGACCATGCACACAGGCTGCTCACGTCGCGGATCCGGGTCGAAGCGGCCGCGACAGACGCCCTTTTACGGCTCAAGACCCCAAGACGGCATGCCCCAGCCGGCGCTGAGATCTTAAGGGCAAAGATCGCCACCGGCACGATAAAGTTCCAAGCACATGGCAGCAGGGTAAGCGGTGTTTTGCGCCCACCTTCCCGATCACTGCATGATTGACGATGCTGAGCCCGAACGAGGGCTTGGACATATGTCGATTTCACAGCTTACGCTTACATCCAGCGATGAAGAGCCGGCGCGCCGTTTCGAGGTTTTCACGGGCGGCGGCCGACGGCGCGAATGGAGCGACGAGCGAGGCTGAGATCGTCGCCGAGAGTTATGAGCCGGGCGTGACGGTCTGCGCCGTGGCTCGGCGTCATGGATTGACCCCGCAGCAATTGTTCACCTGGCGTCGGCTCGCCCGCAAGCCACTCGAAGTTGACGTTCCGATGTTTGCGCCCGCAGTCGTTGACGTTTCTGGGAAGGCGGTAGCGAAGGAGCCTGAACGGGCGGGTGGGTCGAGAAAGAAGTCGAGTAGCGGCGCAATCGAATTGGAGATCGGCGGGGCGATCGTGAGGATCGCATCCGACGCGGACGCCGCTACGATTGTCGCCGTCATTCAGGCCGTGAAGGCACAGTCGTGATCGGGCCGTCGGGAGCGGTAAAGGTCATGGTCGCCACCCGGCCTGTCGATTTCCGCAAAGGTGCGGAGGGCCTGGCGGCGCTGGTCAAGGCCGAGATGGGTGCTGACCCGTTCTCCGGCACGATCTACGTGTTCCGGGCCAAGCGGGCCCAATTACCGCCACTCTGCATACCGTTTTCGTTTTGCGACGATCGCATATCCTTGGCATCCGCTGTTTGGGATGCCGGTTGCAAGCGGATCCATGAAGAAAGAGCCTCAGGCGGTCGTTGGGATCGGCCCGAACTGCACCGGCTGCTCGATGAACTCGATGAGGGGGATGTCGTTGTCGTCTGGAAGCTTGACCGGCTGACGTGGTCACTCAAGGACATGCTTCTCATCCTCGAGAAGGTCGAAGCTGCCGGCGCGGGGTTCCGCTCGTTGACCGAGGCAATTGACACGACGACGCCGGCGGGACGCATGATGATGCAGATGCTCGGCTCGTTCGCCGAATTCGAGCGTGCTATCGTGCGGGAACGCACAATGGCGGGTCTACAGGCAGCCCGCGAACGCGGGCGAAGGGTGGACGCCGTCCGAAACTAACGTCCGATCAGCGCTCCGAAATCATCGGCATGTTAAATGGATCATGTCCCAGGGAGTGGTGTAGGTGGCGGCTTTGGTCGCCGCGTTCTCCGGATCATCCCCTTCTCAAACAGGGAAAATGATCGCACAAATTTATCGATCAGGACACTAGGTGTCGCCCCCTCTTGGGGTAGTGCCGCCGGCGGCGGCGCGCGCCGAGCTCCGCCAGATCTTCTTCGAATGGCAAGGCGAGGACCAAGCCAGACCTGTTAGAAGGAGCGATGCCGACGATCAGACCACGCAATGGATGGTTACATTAAGTGCAAGGGCGAGAAGGGCCTCGTGCAGCGGCCGCCACCGAGAGCCAATCGATTTGACGGAATAGGCTTTGCCACCCGCTTCCGACATACGGTTCGATATCAATATGGCGCGGTGTGCGTTTTTGAAAGCAGGCCCTTAACTGGGCATAACTCTTCGGCAACTCGGCCGAAGTTAGTTCTCGCCAGAACGGCGTATCATTTCTGCCACCATCATAGTGCAGCCGGAGGTAATCGCGGACGCCCGTCCAGGATCGTACGTTCGCGCTGCTGAAGGCTTCGATCGCATGAGCGGGCACGATTCCGCCTCCGCTGGCGAGAATACGCTCCAAATTCCTCAACTGCTCGAAGGTATGGGCGGCAAGCGCAGCCCCCAGGGGCTCGACGAATCCGGAAGCCGTTCCGAGCGCCACCACATTGTTGACCCAGGCAGTTTCAAAATAGCCTTGATCGAACGAAAGCTCGTGCCTTGGCTGGACATGGTATCCAAAGCGGTGCTGGACCTCCGCCATCATCATCGCATCGTCGGCATGTCTGCTACTGAACACATAGCCGGCCCTGGTGGCGCGATTCAATGGAATCTCCCAGATCCATCCGGCCGTCATGGCGGTGGAACGGGTCAGGGTTCGAAGCGAAGACCCTGTCGGCTGAAGATCAAAGGTTATTGCGCGGTCCGTTGGCAATACACTTCCGAATGTACGCCAACCGGGTCTAAAGGCACTGCCGAGACCCATCCGGGCCAGCCCTGAGGCGTCGACGGCGAAGTCGACCTCGAGTTGCGCTCCTTCGAGCTGCAAGGCGCACACATGGCCCCGGTTATCAAGCCTCATCTCACAACAGCGCTGTCCCGGGAAGTGATCCCATGTGCCAGGCCAACCCGCTTCAAGTACCGCTCGAAGCAGGCATCATCAAAATGGTAGGACGGGTAGAGACCGGACTCGCCGGTCGCCATCAACTCGTCGATCTCCTGCTGCGATGCATTCCTGGCAATCGCCTCAAACCCCGGGATGCACGTGTGAAGGCACTCCCCCGCCGCGATCCTCGCGGACAGCAGAGGAAAGAAGCCATCGACGTGATATTCGATCTCCGGAATACCTAGCCCGCCGAACAGGTGGTAGTAGCGATCCGGAACTCCTCCACCAGTCCAATTCTCATAGAGCACACCATACTTGTATGTGGCACCGGCTTCACCGGTAAAGACGTCCAAGTCGAGATCATTGCGACACAACGTATCAATCAGGTTGAGCGAGCCCCCCTCCCCGAGACCAAGTGGAAATTGCACTGGAGCCTCTATGACCGTCACATCCAGATCGGGATCAAAAACACGGGACAACTCGATCGCCACAAGCCCACAACGCCCCCGCCGATGATTCCTATCCGTCTTGCATTCTCAAATCAAGCATTCACGTTCAACAGTAATTTTCGATTGGTTGGGAGGGCCGGTTGGCCAGACGTCGAGTTATCTCGGGACGTCCGACTGTCTATGCGCCGTGACTAAATGAGATCGCTCCAACTCGGCGGTGGCCGGGGTCGGCAGCGTTACTCAGTTGGCCAGGATTTCTGGTTGATGGCATTCATTACAGTCCTGGGACTTCCTAATGCAGGCGCTCCGACGCGCGTGATGCCCTTTCAAGCCGTTCTCCTTCGACCTTGCCCCATGCCGGCTGGGCTGGAGGAGTGACAATCTGCCAGACCTTCCCTTTTCCGCGGACGTTCTGGATTTGCGCGCCGATAACAAGACGGAAATTGGTCAGTCCTTTGGACAGTGCAATTAGGCAGACCAGCAGGAAGACGCTTCCGACATAAGCTATCTGCAGAAGCAGTGAATAAGCGAGTATCACGACCAATAAGCTGCGAACAGGATGCGAGACCGCATAGATGGCGAGAGCATTGGTGCACAGGAGCAAGCAAAATATGCAGGGAAAGGTTCTGAAGGGCATTGCGATTCTCCCTAGTCTCTTCTGCTAACTGAGCAAAAAAAGGTTCTTCTCGGGTCGTGACATTGCTCCGGCCGGTGGAGAAAGCCTGGGAGAACGATCGTGTGATACCATCTTTGCGGTTGCAGCGCGCTACTGCAGCATCCGGATTGTCTTCTTCAGGTTGTGGCGTGATATTTTCCTCTAAAACAGCGCCGCTACGCCCGTGCCACGTCCGGATAAGCTTCGATGACTCGGGCCGCATCGTTGACCAGCTTCGCGCCTGTCGTGGCGAGTTTGCGAAGAGAACTGAAGCCGAATCGGTGAACATCGCGCAGGGTTTTCGACAGAAGGACGAGCCGTCTGGTCGTAAAAAGCACGCGCCCGAAGCCCTCATTGTTGATTTCCATGGTCCGCGATACCAAAAGGCCGGAGCGCTCCTCGATAGCGACCCCGACGGCCTGGTAAAATACGTCGAGCCTCCACAGTACGTCCGGATCGGGATCACCCATGAGTGGAAGCGCACAGCGCTTTTCGTCGGCGACCGTAAAGTGGTCGAGCACATCAAAGTCGCACTTTTCCTTCCACGATCCGTAGGCATCCTGCGCGCGAATCAATCGCACCAGGCACCTGATAAAAGGAGCGGTAACGACCTTGTCGTGGTCGAGAACCGGGATAACAGCGGGATTCGGTAATGTTGTCATCGTTTAGTCCTCATCCTTCATGCTACCTTTAGTCTTCTATCCATGCGTTCTTCGGGCACCGTCCGATGCTAGTGCGAGATAGCCGCTTCCCACCATGCAAAATGCATTTGCAGCCATGCGCATTAGGAATGGTCAGAGTCGGACCTTTCTTGCCCGGTCCTTTCGACAGCTGTCCGAGTGCACCTAGCCCGCCAAACCAAAAAAAAAGTACGCTTCCGAAATAGGCAACTTGAAGAATCACCGAAGCACCCAGTGCTGTAATGATTGCTTTGCGTATCGAATGCGAGACGAAGTAGACGGCTAGAAGGTCGGCGCACAGGACCAACTGCAGGACGCGACATAAGGACTTGAAAGGCAACGCCGGTTCTCCTGGTTCGTCCGTCAGATCAACCGACAATTTTGTCAGCCGCGACATGGGTTTGGCACTTCTTGGGGCAGACGCGGGCGCAGGCTCCGCAGCCGATGCAGCGGCCGGCGTGGTCGATAACCATGATCATACGACTGAGCTCGCCATCGAAGTCCTCGTCCTCGCCGTCGCAGGCGCCGAGGATTTCACCCGATTCGTCGACACCGTGCAGGTGCATGACTTCGCGCGAGCAGACTTTGACGCAGCGGCCGCAGCCAATGCAGGTCACGGCATCAATCGCCGTCAGATATTGCGGAATCCATTTCGAGCCATCGCGGGTAAAGAAATGACTGGTCATCGTAAGGTCTCCAACGCAGGCTCTCTCGGCAGCGGCCGAACGTGGAATGTCTTCCAAGTCGGACACGATCTCATCCGTCACAGCCGTCTCGTCCGCCCGCATCTCGGTTTTTGTTATTCAGCCTATCGGGGGCGGTCTGCTGATCATCGGTCCGCCATTGCAAAAATGTGCCGAGGCTTTTTCGAGCCTCGCCCTTTGAGACGGTCGCGGCAGCAGGACCGGTGGGGCATGGGGAGGGAGTGGCCCCGCTGCCTGACGTCGCCCCCCCGGGAGAACGGGAGGGCCGAGTTTTGTCATCGCCAAGGTCGACCATCAACCGTGCCACTTCGGGATACCCATGGATCACAGTGATCGCATTGTCGACCAGTTTCGCAAAGGCCGCCGGCGAGCTTCCCAAGCGTCTCGAAGCCCAGGGCGGACGTCGGTGAATACGACCAGGTCCGGGCATCCCGAATCCCTCGTGACCCCTCGCCATAGTCCGCGGAGCCACCGGCCGGTGCGCGCGTCGCACGCGCGACGGCGATGTGGAAACGATCGGAGCCGCTGACAAACGGGGTCGTATGGGCGCTGCCGCGCAGTCCCGCGCCTTCGAGTTCAGGATAAGGCGTCTGAAATCGATCCTCCTGTCGCCGCTGACGATATGCATGTTTGGTCCGAGACCGATAAGGGAGGTGAGCATACTTGCGCGTGGCGGCGAACGTGCCCATGCGCTCCTTGCAGCAGCATGCGATCTGACACAGACCTGCCATGTTACCTTCCTTCGTTGATCCCTGCCGATCGGCAGTTTTCGGCGCCTCTCAATGGAATGTCTTCAAGACTTGTGCCAGTTGGCTGCTGGAACTGGAAAAGGAGTTTGTTGCTGCTTTTCAGTCTTTTATTCAGAGGCAAAGAAATGTTTGGTAACGAGCTTGTGTCGCTGAACCGACAAAGTCGACGCCACCGTTTGGATCACTACACATTGCTCTTCTCCGGCAGGGTGCCGATAGCAAAGCTTGCAACCAACACTTCATCTTCCGATTTACGAATTCGTTCTGATCATTTCGGCGATGCCGGTCTTTTGGAGAGGCTAAGGCAGATCTTCGGTCGCGCATCGCAGCCATATCGTATACTCGCCCGATCTCCGAAGGACGTGCAGCCGCCGCTGCAACCGAACCTGAGGTAAATTCACGGCGTGGAGGACGGTCAGGGTGGAAACCGCTCAAAAGAATGCTCGCCGTGAACAGTGCGTAGGTTTCACGGAACTTGGGATGCAGTTAATGTGCAACGGTCGTGAATGACGGCTCCTGTCTAGAAAGACCGCCTACCTAACCTCGGATTCCATCCAAATGAAAGTTCAGCGCGCACTCCGTTAAATGCTCGTAATTTGAGACCCCTTAGACTCGGCAAACACGCTATGCCTCATGCGCACAACATTGAATATTTTTCGAAGATGTGGCATGACTCACCCGTCCAAAACCGATGCCGTCCAATGTTTTTCAGCTCCTAGCTTATCCGGGCGATCTGCTGGTCATCGGTAAGCGCGAATTTCTGCGCACCTTTTGCGGCTGAATGTTCTGAGGCATACAAGGTGTCCACCAAAATAGGTGGACACCAAATCATGGAAGAAGCGGATCAAAAGCTGCGGGTGAGGCTTGTGGGTAGTGATGGGCGACGTCGCTATGACGCCGCTTCGAGAGAGCGCCTCGTCGCATCCTGCCTTGAACCTGGCGTCTCGGTATCGCGCCTCGCGCTTGAACACGGGGTCAATGCCAACCTCCTGCGGAAATGGATAAAGAAGGCTCGGCAAGCCCAGCCTGTGCCGCTACCGTCAACATCGGCGTTCGTTCCGGTCCAGGTGGTCACGGATGGCAGCCTGCTGCCGATGCAAAGTAGCGCGTTGGATAGGCCAGCCGTGCGTGGAGAAGAGCAGCGGTCTGACGCTGAGAGGATCGGCCGCTATCCTTTCTAGCGAAGGTGAGCGCGTCACTGCCGAACGGTGTGAATCTGATGGTGGAATGCGGTGATGTAAAAGCGTTAGCCGCGATAATCGGAGCGTTGGGTCATGTTCAGGCTGGGCGCTGACCTCAAGGTTTACCTGCATCGTGAACCGATCGACTTTCCGGCTGGCATCAACAGCCTTGCGGTCCTGGTCCAGGAGACGATGGCGCTCGATCCGTTTGCACCTGCCGTTTTTGCCTTCTGCAACCGCCGTCGCGACCGGATGAAGCTCCTGTTCTTCGATCGATCGGGCTTTGTGCTGCCGCGCCGTGAGGTGCCGGTCGTCACGCTGACGACCGAGCAGCTCCACTGGATCCTCGATGGCATTGATATCGATGCGATGGTCCGTCATCCGGTTCGGCAATACCAGGTGGCGGGCTGACGGCCGCAAATTGAGCGGTTGACGCGACGGGGCGGTTCAGATTCAAAACTACGATGACTCGAACCGGCGAACCTGATGTTGCAGAGTTGAAGGCGCAGTTGGCGGCACACGCTGCCGAAATCGCCGCGCTCAAAGCCGAGAAGGAAGCGCTCTCGCAGCGCGTCGTCAAACTCGAGGAAGAGCTGGCGCTTGCGCGGCTGCATCGTTTTGCGCCGAAGAGCGAAAAGCACGTTGATCGCATCTTCAATGAAGCCGAACAGAGTGCCGATGACGCCGACGGCGAAGATGGCGATGTCGTCGCCCTGCCGGACACGGGGTTACCGGCGGTCGCAGGTACGACAGGAAAGAAGCGCGGCCGCAGACCGTTGCCGGAAAACCTGCCGAGCGAGCGCATCGAGTATGACCTTCCCGACGATCAGAAGGTGTGCCCTTGCTGCGCCGGCCGGATGCATCGCATGGGCGAGACCGTTACCGAGCAACTTCATATCGAGGTGAAGGCGAAGGTCCTGCAGAATGTGCGGTTTAAATATGCTTGCCGCAATTGCGACCGCACCGGCCTCAACACGCCTGTCGTCATCGCGCCGATGCGCATCGCCAATATCCTGACCATCATCGAAACGGCCAAACTGCATGGCCACAATCCCGAAACCTACCTCACGGACGTGCTAACCCGGATCAAAGATTACCCAATAGACAGGCTGGAAGATCTGTTGCCATGGAATATGCTCCCAGCAGGACCCGCACTGCAGAAGGCTGTCTGATGGCTCGTTCGATGCACATTTATACGATCGAAAACGTCGCCGCCATGATCGGCGAAAACCTCGAACTGCTCAGAGAAATCTCCGCCAACTCGGACAATATCGACTACGGCGAAATGGTGCACGTCCACAACACGACCGAAGAGGGCACAACCGGCTTCACGGACAGAGGCGTCGAATGCCTCGAGGAGTTCCTAGCGGATATCCGGACATGGCACGGAGGAGTCCGTCAGTTCTTGGTCGATGAACAATGCGACCCTGAAAGGATCGAGCGCATAATGACCGACGAGCTAAAGCGCGCGCCCTAACCCTGCGCCTCGACCACGCAGAAAATGCATTCGCCGGACGCTCACGATCTGCTGCCCTTCAACTTCGCCAAAACCGCCGCTGCCTGACCAGACCACTCCAACTCGAAGGCGATCCGTCGAGATCGCCGGCGTCAACGTGCGGGGAAAATAGCGCTTACGGTCATCGTGGGCCTTCACAGCACCCTAGGCATGCTGGCGCCTCAGGTTGGTGCAGTGACGGCATCGGGACCGGTAGTAATGGGGAGATCAGCCCCGCTGCCCACGTCGGCCCTCGAGGGGCGTGAGGGCCGACGGTTCATTATTGACGAGTCGACCGTCAGGCCCGCGCCACTTCGGGATAGGCTTCGATGGCGGCGATCGCATCGTCGACTAACTTTGCACCGGCCTCCGCGAGCTTAGGAAGCGTCGCGAAGCCAAATCGGTGGACGTCGCGCACTGTTTTCGAAAACACGACCAGCCGACCGGTCGTGAGGAGCACTCGTCCAAAGCCCTCATGGCTGATCATCATAGCCGGCGACGCCACCAAGCCGGTGTGCGATTCGATTGTAAGTCCGACGGCGGTGTAAAAGAGATTGAGCCTCAACATCATGTCAGGATCGGGATCGCCGATGATCGGGATTTGACGGCGGTGCTCTTCGGTGACGATGAACTTGGCTAACAGCTCCGCGTCCGACGCGCCGTCCTGCCGTCCATAGGCATCCTGAGCGCGGATCAGCCGCGTGAGGCATCTGACGAAAGGGGTGGCAAGGACCGCCTCGTACTCGTTGACAGCAGGCGTGCCCCTAGTGGCCGACACTTTTTTCATGACATCAGTCCTCCTCCTCGAACGGCTTCTTTTCGGCGACGCCTGCTTGCGCCAGAGCCTTGCGCAGCCACGGCGGAGGTGCCGCCTTAAGCATTTTCTGGGTTCGCGAAAGTACGTCTTGAATGGGTTCGGGGTGCCCCACCTTTATCGGATGGATTTTCGCCGATACCACCTTGGCTGCGGAAGGTCCGCCAATAGCCACACAAAATAGAAGGTGACAGCCGCTCAACGCGTTCACCTTCGGTGTGATCCGGTCATCGCCCTCGATCCGATGCTTCCCGGTCTCGTCGGAGACGTCATCGAAGCTCACAGCTTCCACGAAATCCCAGCCGTCGCGCGTCACGTCGTAGACTGCAAAGTGCTTGGCCGATCCGAAATGGGCATTAAGCGCTTTCATATCCTGCGTCGCAATCGCGATGCGCAATGCGCCGGGATGCCGCGGGTGAATCTCGTCAGCGACGAGCGACAGGCGACGAAACGAATTCATCCGGCATTACTCCGCTTCCGCAGTGCATCGACCATCTCGGGCGATGGCGTGTGCTGGTTGGCCTGGAAGATGTTTGCCGCCTCGAAGATCATATCGCGCGTGCCCCGATACAGAATTGTGAGCTTGTGCTGGCTGCCGAGACGGTCAAAGGCCGGGAAGCCGACGCGCAGGAGAGGAATGCCGAGGCGCTCCGCCGCCTGGCGGCCGTGCGAATGGGTAACGAGAAGATCAGCGCCGCCGGCTAGCTTTTCGAAATCGCCAAGATCGCCGATCTGGATCGATTCGGCGGGCACTTTCTGGAGAATTTCTGATGTACCGGTAGTGGTAACAGCCGCCACTATCTCGGCGCCCAGCCCGGTGAAGAAGGTGGCTAACTGGTAAAGCTGGTCCGGTTCGGCGGCGATCGCGATCTTCTTGCCGGCGAAATGTAAGTGTCCATCGAGTAGCGCGTCCTGCAGCTGTGAGCGGCAACGGTGGATTTTTGCCGGTACCGGCACGCCGGAAATCTCAGAAAGAAGTGAGACGAACCGGTCGACGTTCCTCACTCCCGTCAGCGACTGGAATAAGATGTATGGCACACCCGTCAGCTTCTGCAGCAGTTCAGCCGGCCGCCGCATATGTTCTCCGACTCCGATGCATTGCACCGCCGTACCCAACTCCTGGATATCCTCAACGCTGGTGCCGCCATAGGTGACAGGCATCCAGCGGTCAGGCACCGTTCCATCAAGCGAGCCGGAAAGGTCCGGAAGGATCACCGGCTTGAGCCCGAAACTTTCCACCATCTCGCGCAAATGCTCTATATCAGCGACCGTCAGATGCCAGCCGGGCAAGATCGCGAGTTTCTTCGGCTTCAACGGCTGCTCGCCAGGCTCTCTAATCCTCTCGATCACTGTTGCCTTTTTCGAGCGACGCGCCTGCTGGCCCCGCCGCGTAATCCGTTCGATCATTGCGGCGACGGCCTTGGACCATCCCTCCTCGAGGGCGCCGTCGAAATCCGGCGTGTTTGCCAGCACTATCTCCGTGCCAGATTCCTCCGCGCGCATCATTTTGATGTTGGCGATTTGCCTAGCGAAATCTTCAGAACGCGTTTCCGCTAGAGCCGTCGTGCAGATCCCGATCAGCCGCGGGTTCGCGCGCTCCTTCAAGTTGAGAATCGCCTCTTCCAGATGGCCTGCCCCGCCCACGACTGTTGCCAATTCGTCCATTGCCGTAGTCTGCAGAGGGACCGTTTCCTTGAAATGGCGCACGCATAGAACCAAGGCGAAGCTGGTGCAGCCTTGGCTGCCGTGGAACAGCGGAACCGCACCCTCGACGCCGAGAAAGGCTAACGCGGCACCCAGCGGCTGGGACGACTTGAGCGGATTGACTGTTGCTGATTTGGTTTGGGGATAGACGTGAACCATTGACTTTCCTCAACACTCAGCAAAGTCACCGACGTCGTGCCGGCGAGTTTTTGAGGGTGCGACACCCGCAGCCTCGGTGAGCGTGTGCGCACTCGGTTGTTCCTCCGCATGAGAATCGATTTCCCACGGTGCCGGCTCCCGCACTTCGGACCAGATAGGGTTGTGAATAGCCAAGTCGATCTGGCGGACCAGCTCTACCATGCCGTCATAGCCGGCATAGGGATGATGGCGCTCCTGGTTAATATCAAGCCAAGGTGTCTTTGCCTTCAACGCGATGAACTGGGTGCGCCCGCCTGACAGCATGATGTCGGCCTTGTGCTCTGATAGCATGGTGTAGAGCTCTCGAGGCGCCATCGACTCGAACATGCGGTGGTCGTCCTTCAGCACCTGCTTGATGCGCTCCTTATCTCCGGCCGTCGATTTCTTGACCGAGGTGCCAACGATCTCCATGCCGATCTCCATCAACGCATGTACAAGCGACCAAGACTTCACGCCGCCGCTGTTGATGAGCACCCGCTTGCCTTTGAGCCGGGGGCGATATACCTCAAGTCTTTTCCACGCAATCGCCTCCTCCTCTGCAATGAGTGTATCGGTGCGATCGAGGATCTGTGCATCGGCACCTCTTTTTACGAGCAGCTCCGCAATCCGCCGCAGAGCTTCCGAGGTGGCGGCGATGCCGTAGAAGGACCCCTCGAAGAACGGGATTTGCCAACGCTCTTCCATTTTCCGAGCAAGGTTGATGAGTGCCGTCGAGCACACCAACATGGCTGCGCGTGCGCGGTGCGAGCAGGCAACCTCTCGGTAGCGCGCGTCACCGGGAATGCAGGCGCGAACACGGACGCCAAGCCGGTCCAAGAGTGGCCTTATCAACCAGTACTCGCCAGACAGATTGAACTCTCCAAGGATATTGATGTCGTGAGGGCCGACGTCATCAGGCTCTATGGTGCCGATGACGTGATCGAGCAATGCCTCGCCGGCGAGCTTGTTACCGAGGTTCTTTGAACCAACGAAGCCCGGCGCATTGATCGGCACCACCGGTAAGCCGAATTTTTCCGCCGCGCGCTTGCAGACGGCCTGGATGTCGTCACCGATGAGTTCGGTCACGCAGGTCGCATAAACAAAGATCGCTGGCGGCGCATAGGCTTCCTTGATCTGGCGCAGCGCGTGGAACAGCTTGCGTTCGCTCTGCCCCATGATGATGTCGAGTTCGGTTAGATCAGTGGTGAAGCTGGTGCGCCACAGCGTGGGACCGGACGACGCCGTACCTCGGTTGTCCCAGGAATTGCCTTCGCAGGCGAGTGGTCCATGAACCAGATGCGCGACGTCGGTGATCGGCTGTAGCACTACCTTGGCGCCATCGAAAGCGCAGCCTCCGGCCGCCGCACCGGGGGTCTGCGGTTTCGAACAGCCCTTTTTGCGGGCGCCGGCATCCTTCCTGCGATTTTTCTCGCAGGCGGGTTCGACAAAGATATCCTGGATTTTGGCACTAAGCGAGGACATTTCGTTGACCTCCTACATTTACAGGCGGGCCGGTCTTTGCCGGCAGCGGCATTCAGCGCGTGAGGTCATAAGAATAATCCGTCACACCAAGCTGCATCGACTCGCGATCGAGTTTGTCGAAGATCTTGTCGAGGATTGTTGTTAGGACACGCAGTCCGCCCTGGTAGCCCATGAGCGGAAAACGATGGTGATGGTGCCTGTCGAAGATCGGAAACATAAGCCGGACGAGCGGCGTGCCGGCATCACGCTCGAGATACTTGCCATAGGAATTGCCGATCAGCAGGTCTACCGGCTCGGTGAAGAGCAGCGATCGCATTGCCCACAGATCCTTTCCAGGCCAGACTTGGGCATCCTTGCCGAAGGGAGAAGATGCAAGGAGCTCTTTCATCTCGGCTTCCCAGGCGGTCGTGCCGTTCGTGGCGAGGCAATGGATGGGTTCGCCGCCGGTTTCCATGATGAACCGGGCTACGGCGTAGACGAAGTCAGGATCGCCGTAGATTGCGTATTTTTTACCGTGCAACCAGGATTGGCTGTCCGCCATGGCGTCGATCAGTCGGCCGCGTTCCAAGCGGATTGTCTCTGGGATTTCCTTGCCGGAAATCTCCGACACCTTCATCAAGAACTCGTCGGTTGCCTTGACCCCGAGGGGGTAGTGGAAGGAGGCGGTAGCCTGCTCGAACTCCTGGCAATACTCGAGCGTCTTGCGGGTATTGTAGTGCTGCAGCGAGAGCGTCGCCTCCGCATTAAGTGCCGCTCTTACGTCCTTGATTTTCGTGCCTCCGTCATACATGCGGAATTCGCCGTCGGACGGCGTATCGAACTGGTCGGAGGCATCCTGGATGAAGGTGTAGGACACGCCCATAAGGTTGAGCAGGCGCTTGAGTTCGCGATTGTTCCCGACGCAGAAGCCATCGAAGCCCGGGATGATATTAATCGTGCCAGCCGCCTCCGTACGCTCCTTGCCCTTCCAGAAGTGCTCCAAGATGCCTTTGACCATGGCGTCATAGCCGTCGACGTGGCTGCCGACGAAGGCAGGCGTATGGGCGAAGGGCACGTCAAAGTCGGGAGGGACTGAGCCTTCGCTCTTGGCGTTCTCAATGAAGCCATGTAGGTCGTCACCAATGACTTCCGCCATACAGGTGGTAGAGACGGCAATCATCTTCGGGTCGTAGAGCGCGTAAGTATTGGCGAGCCCATCGACCATGTTCTTCAGACCGCCGAATACTGCCGCGTCCTCGGTCATCGAGGATGAGACTGCCGATGAAGGCTCCTTGAAATGCCGCGAAAGGTGGGAACGGTAATAAGCAACGCAGCCCTGGCTGCCATGCACAAAGGACATGGTCCGCTCGAATCCCGCGGCGGCGAATACCGCGCCCAGCGGCTGGCAGGCTTTGGCTGGGTTCACCACGAGCGCTTCGCGGGCAAGATTCTTTTCGCGATATTCCCAGGTCTTGGTGTATTCACCTTGATCAGTAACGATCTGATCGGAGTGAGGACATTCGAAATTCAGCTTCTTCTCCGCTAGCATCTTTCTGTATTCCGGCTCGCGGAACAAGGGAGCATGGTCAAGAATCTTTTCGGCCGATTGCGGCATATTGGTCACCCTTTTTCATCTGGCCTCGTCAAACGGCGGCACAGGAAAACTTTTTGAGACGTCGGGTCTCCCGCAGGTTCCTGTCCGCGGAAGACCACGCTTCTATTCGGCTGCAACCGCTGAGGCAGGCGCGGTCACTTTCTTCCAGGGCGCGTCGTAGAGGTCCCAGACCGGATTGTTGATGGCCAGGTCCATGTCGCGGGCGAAGATGGCGAAGCCGTCATAGCCGTGGTATGGGCCGGAATAATCCCATGAGTGCATCTGGCGAAATGGTATGCCCATCTTCTGCACCGGGTACTTTTCCTTGATGCCGGAGCCAACAAGATCGGGACGAATCCTCTCGATGAACTTATCCAGTTCGTAACTGGTTGCGTCGTCATAGATCAGCGTGCCTTTCTTCACGTAATGGCCGGTGCGCTGATAGTCGTCGTTGTGGGCGAATTCGTACCCGGTGCCGACGATCTGCATGCCGAGGTCTTCATAGGCTGTGACGACGTGACGGGGGCGTAACCCACCCACATAAAGCATCACTCTCTTGCCCTGGAGGCGCGGCCAATACTTATCAACCACATCGTCGACCAGGCGCTGGTACTTGGCGATGACCCTCTCGGCCCTTTCTTCAATTGCAGGGCCGAAATGCTTGGCTATCTTGCGCAGAGAGGCTTCGATCTGGGATGGGCCAAAGAAATTATATTCCATCCAGGGGATGCCGTATTTTTCCTCCATGTGCCGGCAGATGTAGTTCATCGATCGGTAGCAGTGGATGAGATTGAGCTTGGCCTTCGGGGCCCGCTCCACTTCCGCGAGCGTGGCGTCACCCGACCAGTTGCCGACTACGCGCAGACCCATCTCTTCAAGCAGGATGCGCGAGGCCCAGGCGTCGCCGCCGATGTTATAGTCGCCCACGACGTTAACGTCGTAGGCGCCAGTTTCGAATTCGACTTCGGCGTTGCCGAAGACCCAGTCACGTATGGCATCGTTGGCGATGTGGTGGCCGAGCGATTGCGAGACGCCGCGGAAGCCTTCGCAGCGTACCGGCACGATTGTTTTTTCGTACTCCTTGGCCTTCTTGCGCGACACCGCCTCGATGTCGTCACCAATGAGACCGATCGGACATTCGGACTGGATGGTGAGGCCCTTGCTTAAGGGAAACAGTTCCTCGATCTCATCGATGATCTTTTCCAGCTTTTTGTCGCCACCGAATACGATGTCCTTCTCCTGAAAGTCGGAGGTGAACTGCATCGTTACGAATGTATCTACACCTGTCGTGCCGACGTAGTAGTTGCGGCGCTGCGACCATGAATATTGACCGCAACCGACCGGCCCATGCGAGACATGGACCATATCTTTGACTGGGCCCCAGACCACACCTTTCGAGCCAGCATAGGCGCAGCCGCGGATCGTCATTACGCCTGGAATGGACTTGATGTTCGACTTTACGTCACATTCGGAGATGGCCTGGCCTTCCTCGCCGACCTCCTCACCATCCGATGCGACACTGAGGTGCTTTTGGCGACGTTTCGCCGCTTTGTTTGGGTAATGCGACAGCACTTGCGTGATAAGCTCCTTATGAAGAGCACTGTCATTCTCGTAATCGAGGCTCATTCGCCTGCCCCCTTTTCGCGGTTCGGGTGATGCCTCCAAGAAGAGGCATCGTTGGTGGAATGTCGCGCCGGGTAAAGTCCCGACCTCGCCTGCGGGCAGTCACTGGGCGGCTGCTACCGCCGCTTCTTTGGCCTGGAGTTCTGCAAGCATCTGCTCGTCGGTCTTCATGATGCCGAAGTCGAGCAGCATGTCCTCCAACTCCTCCATGGTGATTGGCGTCGGGATGGTGCCTTGACCCGAATTGGCATGGATCTTTTCAGCCAGCGCGCGATATTCCGCCGCCTGCTTGGACTCCGGTGCATACTGGATAACAGTCATCTTCCTGAGCTCGGCGTGCTGGACGATGTTGTCGCGTGGCACGAAGTGAATGAGCTTGGAATTGAGCTTGGCCGCGAGTGCCTCGGCGAGATCGAGTTCGCGGTCTGTCTGTCGCTCATTGCAAATCAGCCCGCCGAGCCGCACGCCGCCCGAGTGGGCGTATTTCAGGATCCCCTTGGCGATGTTGTTGGCGGCATACAGTGCCATCATCTCGCCGGACATTACAATGTAGATTTCCTGGGCCTTGTTTTCGCGGATAGGCATCGCGAAGCCGCCGCACACCACGTCGCCGAGCACGTCGTAGGAGACGTAGTCGACATCATCGTAGGCGCCGTTTTCTTCCAGGAAGTTGATCGACGTGATTACGCCGCGCCCGGCGCAACCGACGCCCGGCTCGGGGCCGCCGGACTCCACGCATTTGATGCCTCTGTAACCGACCTTCAGCACGTCCTCCACCTCGAGGTCTTCCACCGAACCCTCCTTTGCCGCGAGATGCAGTACTGTGTCCTGCGCCTTCGAGTTCAGGATCAGGCGGGTGGAGTCGGCCTTGGGGTCACAGCCCACGATAAGGATCTTCTGCCCGAGGTCGACAAGGGCGGCGAGCGTATTTTGTGAAGTGGTGGACTTTCCGATACCACCCTTCCCGTAAAAGGCGATTTGACGCAGACCTGCCATGTTGCTTTCCTTCGTTTGTTCAAACCATCGCGGTTGCCCGCAACATGAATGTCGCCGGCAGCTTTCGCCGCCTGCGCAAGGATGGTTACAAGACCCGTGCCAACTCGGCGGGTAGACCGAATAGAGTTACATTGTACTAAGTTATCAGCTACTTATGCGGAAAAGAGACCACCCGCATCACAAAGCAAGTCCTTGTCGCGGAACCGACAATTGTAACCAGCAATTGTCGTATAGCGTTGCCTATCAGACGTTAGGATCCGACAAGATGATGCTGCCGATCAGGGACTGAGGAGGGGTTTGGGAGTGCTCTTCTCGGAGGCTTTGTCAACTTGAAGTGCCAGCCGTTCGATCAAGTGTGCTTCACACTGCTTTCCCGGCCCTCACTTGAGTAAACCGCGATTGAATTCGGCCATCGGAGCTCAAATCGGTACTGTCGTATGAATGTGTATGCGTCCCATGACGATCCACGAGCCGGTGCCTCAGGAAGAGCTCAGCTCCAATGTGTACCCGACATCTGGAGGTCCGGCTTGCACTTGCCGGGCAGTGCGACAGCGCGTGAGGAAGGTGAGCTGATGTCAAAGTCAGGCAGATAACTTCAAGTGTCCGGCTGCCCGAGAGATTTCTGGACTGCTGGGATGATCCTGTCTCCCCAGAGCTCTATCTGGCGCAGCATCGTTCTTTGGTTCAAATCCCCCAACTGCGTCTGAACTGCAATCTGGTCCGGCTTCAAGACTTCGATCTCCTCCAGAAGGCGGTCAATCACGCGATTTATGTTCCCGATGGGCAGGTTCTTGCGCATAGTATCGAACGACAGGTCCTGATGCGTCGGCACCTCCTCCAACATGTAGCCGTCCTTGCTCTGTTGCCGACGCTGATGCAGGGCCTCGGACAGCCGGCGCTGAAAGCGGGCGTTATCGAGATAGCGGTTGATTTCCGCTCCGTCATTGCTGGCATAGCAGCACCGCAAAAGCGACAGCTTGGCGTCACGGACCTTCTTGCCCTCGGATACAGCGGCGGTCTGGATGATGTCTCGCAGCAGGCCCAGAGTTTCCAAGCCCTCATGGAGGGCGGTAACGAAAAGGTTGTGTCCCTCACGATAGGCTCGGCGCATTGTTTTGGAGGACCCGGTGGCAATCCAGATCGGCGGGGTCGGCTTTTGAAGGGTGCGCACCGAAATCGCCGTCGCAGGTATCTGCGTGTAGTGACCATTGTGGGAAAAGATCTTTTGCTTGAGACCCTTGAGCAAGATGTCGAGGTATTCCGAAAAGACGGCCGGCGCCTCATCTAAATTGACGCCGAAGCGGTCGAATTCAAACTGCTGGTATCCCGAACCAACGCCGAGCTCGAGTCGGCCGTTCGCAACGATATCGACAAGGCCGATTTCCGCCAACAGGCGCTGCGGTTGATAGAGTGGCAGCACGCAGACCGCGGTGCCGAGGCGTATGGTGCTCGTCAATCCGGCACAGTGGGCGACCATCAGCAAGGGCGACGGGACGAGGCTGTAGTTGTTGAAGTGGTGCTCGGCGAACCAAGCTGTGCGGAAGCCAGCCTGCTCCGAAAGAACGGCCTGCTCTATTGAGTTGCGGATGACGCTATCGGAAGATTGATGATAGCCTCGCTGGGTAGCCAGAATGAACGTTGCGAACTCCATGGTGTCTCCTTGTTTGCGGAAGGGATCACACAGCTCGTGATGACCGGGCGGTCAGTACGGGCATGTAGGCGTGCCTGGAACGACCTCGATTCATGAGCACGCTCCCATGATCGATGAAGCGACTCTGTCGAAGGGGTCTCATTGTGGTTAAGAGCTCCACAGCCAATATGGGAAATTCTCAGCTCCCCGCGTCTCCGGACGAGCTCCAGCCTCCGTCCACGTGCAGGATCGAGCCATTGATGTAGGAGGCATCAGACGATGCGAGAAAGTAGACGGCTTCGGCGACTTCCTCCGGTTCCCCAAACCTGCCCAAAGGGATCTCCTGTCGGAGCGATCTCGGGCCTGTGCCGGTAGCCGTTTCGCACTGGATGTCGCCAGACGCGCGGATGTGACCTGGAGCGACTGTGGCTATGCGGATCCCAAGTGGCCCGAATTCGGCCGCCATGCACCGGGTAAGCATATCCAGGCCGGCGTTGTACGCGGCGTAAGCATGCTTCATCGAGAGAGGTAAGAGCCTGCAACTTGATGCGAGATTCAGGATTACACTACCAGGTCGCATCGATATCACGGCCTCGCGCACGCAGGTGAAGGCGCCAGTAAGATTTATACCCAGAGTGTTTTTGAGCCCTGCTGTGGCCTGCTCAATATCGGGGACGAATGTGCCATTCACGCCAAGGCCGTTGACGAAGACGTCGATGTGACCGAAGCGCTTCCGCAATTCTTCGAAGAGCGCGACGACATCGCTCTCGACTGTCCTGTCCACGCGCTTAGACAGGTGCTTGCCGCCGAGCAAGTCAGCGACCTTTACGGCTGCACCACCGTCTCCGTCAGCGATCACAACCGTATCGCCGCTCGCGGCAAAGCGGCGAGCGATAGCCGCGCCTATGCCTTTAGCACCGTCCATGACGACCACCGTTCTCGCATCGGTGCCCTCGACCGGGCGTAAGAGTTCTGCTCCGGGCGTCCTACCCTGAGTCGGGTGGGCTTCACCTGGCTCGTTGAATGACATCCAGCCACCATCGACTACAAGCGTCGATCCGGTGATGTAACCTGCCTGTTCACTGGCCAGGAAGTGCACGGCTCGCGCGATCTCGTCGGGACGAGCCAGTCGGCCCATCGGCACGCGGCGCCTTATTGCCCTGACGTCCAACTTGCCAGCTGTTTCTAATTCCGCGACCATTGGCGTACGCACGTAACCGGGGGCTACCGCTGTCACGCGGATGCCGCGCGAACCCCATGCGCACGCCAGCGTTTTCGTGATTGAGATCAGCGCAGCTTTCGAAGCGGCGTAGCCATTGCGCTTCGGGTTGCCGAGGAGGCCAGCAAGCGAGGCGACGTTGACGATGGCTGCGCCAGGTTTCATCAGCTTGGCGATTTCGCACGCCACCGAGTACGGCCCGATGAGGTTTACTGCTAGAGCGCGTTGAAAATCTTGGATGGGAGTATCGACGGTCGCAGCCATCGTCGGCCCTATCCCCGCATTATTGACGAGCACTCCAATCTGCGAGAATCGTTTTTCCAGAAGGGTACAGAATGCGAGGACATCGTCCTGTCGCGACACGTCGAACTCAAGGCCGAGATGGGGGTGGCCGAGATCACGGCCCAGTTCGATCACACCGCTGTCTGGAAGGTCCACCGCGACTACAATGTCTCCACTCGTGGCAAAAATATCGACCAGCGCACGGCCGATACCCCCTACCGCACCTGTCACGATGATGACCCGCCCTGGCTGAATCGGCCAATCGTCCAGGCGTGTCTTCACCGGGCAGGCGGTGGCGGAGGGAAAAGGAGGGTAGCGAAGTCGCGTCATTATTCTTCTTCTCCACCGCCAACCCGGTTCTTTGGATGAGTTTTCAGAGGAGCGCGCCGCTTCAAAAGTTCGTAGACGGGATCATTCGGGTGCGGTGCCCCAATCGGCTGGCGAGGGCCGAACCGCTCAGCTTCAGTGGACGTCGGGGGCCTCTGCTCTTCGACCCAATCATAGACTACGGTGCGTTCGAAGATGCGCCACTCCCCTTCCCTTTTCTGAAACAAATCACAGTAGCGTCCGCACAGGAGCATCTGCCTCATCTCGCCTGCCTCGTCGGGTCCGCGCTGCAGCGCGGTGAAATAACCTTCGACCGCGGCCTCTGCCGGGCCCAGGAACTCGACCATTATGTTTGCAAGCTGGTGGATGTTGCGCGGCTGGGTTTTGAAGACACTAAGCGCAAGCTGAATGAACCCCCCGGCAGAGCCGGAGTAACTTCCGTGATTGTCAGTTGCATCCGGCCAATAACAGCTGCGCAAAGCGGCCTCGTCTGCCCGGTCGATCCCTCGACAGTAACGATGGAGACAGTCGCGGATTGCTTCCCGGTCGAAGAGTTGGGTTATGGTTGGTTGATGCATCGGCTCAATAGAGGTCCCTGAAAATTCTATGAAGCGTGTCCGCAGGACCACGCGTTATCGGCGAAGATACGCGGTTTCCGGCGCGAAGCTCGCCGCTGCCCCGCCTGGACCGGACAACGGAGTTTTCGAGATTTCCCCAAAAGGGCCGGCCTTTCTGCGGTCTTCATCACCTCGTTTTTCCCTTTCGCTTACGACGGTCTAAGCTTCCACCTTGACGCGTCACGAGAACTCAACCGAGTGTGCGGTAATGGTTCGTGAAACCGCGGCCACTTGGACCTGAGATCTCGAGTACTCGAGGCCCGTGGTAGTGTGCTCACTAGCAACTAGGCGCCACCGCTCAATGGAGCACGTTCAAAGTTCATGCCAATCTGGCTGACCACCCCAAGATCCTGATCAGGTCCAAGTCAGAATAAGATCCTTGATCCCGAATACATGACCGCCATGGGTAATCGGCGCCGCACCTTCTTTGATGCGGAAAGTCGGGATGCGCGCCAACCATTCGCGTAGGCCAACGACGATTTCTCGCCGTGCGAGGTGCGCTCCGAGGCAAAGGTGTGGACCATAGCCAAAAGCGATGTGGTGGTTCCCCCGTCGTGCCAGATCGATAGTCTCAGGGCACTCGAATTCCGATGGATCACGATTGGCAATCATAGTGGCGCAGGAAACATAATCACCCTTGCGGATCGGTACGCCTTCGAACACGATATCCTTCGCGGCCACGCGGATCATCTGAACGGTTGAATAGGCGCGCAGCAATTCTTCGACGGCGAGCATGACCCGATCCGGTTCGTTCCGCAACAACTCCTTGTCCTTTGGATTGCGTGCGAGATAGGCCATGTCAAAGCCTATGGCAGCCGCGACCGTGTCGAGTCCCGCGACCAAGAAAAGCACACCGATGCCACGGACTTCCTCTTCTGTTAAGGAGCGGCCATCAATCTCCGCCTGCACGACAAAAGTCATGAAATCGAAAGCTGGTGTCCTGCGGCGCCTGGCTGCAAGTTCGTCAATGAAGCCCACGATAGACCGGGCTGCTGCCGTTCGCTTGTCTGCGTTACCGTGGAGTAAATCGCTTACCCAGCCAACAAATACTTCGGATCGCCTCTGCGAAAGCCCCAGAAAGCTAAGGAAGACGCTGACCGTGAAGGGCAAGGCAAAATCCCTCATGACGTCACAGCTGGTTCTCTCTCTCGCTATGCGGTCGATCAGCGCGCGCGCTCTCTCGCGGATAGTCGGCTCGAGTGCAATCACCCGCTCGGATGAGAACAGAGGATCTAGCAGTGCACGAAACACACCATGGGTCGGTGGATCCAGTTCGAGCGGGATGACCGGCCAATGTTCGCCGAGTGCGGAGGCGAAGATGCTGCGATGGCTGGAAAAGGTCCTTGTATCCTGCAGCACCCGGCGCTGGTCTCTCGCGCGTGTTATGACCCAGGTACCTCGCCCATCACGCGTGTTGGACCGAGAGTAAAAGATCGGTGGGCCGTCATGAACACAGGCCACGGCAGCGTGCGGATCGCCGTTAGGCGTCGGAGCCATGCCAGGTGAACTGAAAAGACTGAAGTCCCGCACCAGTTCGCGCGGTACATGATCTGGAATGGTGTTGGTCTTCACGCGCTTTGTCCCTTCTGTCAATCACTCATCAACTGCGTGGGCCGTCGAGGATCTGAGCGGAACCGATCGGGAGAATTCCGTCAGAAATCGCTCTTTGCCCCTTCGGCGACGATCAAGAATGCGGGAGTGTTGGGGTAAATACCTGCTGCCCATACAGGCAGCCCGTGGTCGCGCTGCAAGAAAGTGGGCGCGATCTGCGAAATAGGTCGCGCAAAAAAGCACTTATCGTCCGGCTTCAAGGGCATTACTCCGCTGGCTTGACAACCGCCGGCATGGTATGGACCGGCGCCTTGCCTGCAAGGGCGGCTGCAAGATGCGCCCCGGCAAGCTCGCCTTCCCATTTCGCCACTACCACGGTCGCGACCGCATTGCCGATCAAGTTGGTTAGCGCCCGGCATTCCGACATGAAGCGGTCGATGCCGAGGATCAGGGCCATGCCGGCGATCGGTACGGATGGAACGACGGAGAGCGTTGCGGCGAGCGTGATGAAGCCGGCGCCGGTGATGCCGGCGGCCCCCTTCGAGCTCAGCATCGCGACGAGCAGGAGCAGGACCTGGTCGGCGATGGAGAGTGGCGTGTCCGTTGCCTGGGCGATGAAGAGCGCCGCAAGCGTCATGTAGATGTTGGTGCCGTCGAGATTGAAGGAATAGCCGGTCGGAATGACGAGGCCGACGACCGAGCGCTTGCAGCCCGCCTTCTCCATCTTGTTCATGAGGCCCGGGAGTGCGGCTTCGGAGGACGAGGTGCCGAGCACCAGCAGCAACTCCTCCTTGATGTAGCGGATGAGCGAGAGAATTGAGAAGCCGTTGTAGCGCGCGACGGCGCCAAGGACGACGAAGACGAACAGGAACGACGTCAGATAGAAGGTGCCGATCAGCATGGCGAGGTTGGCGATCGAGGCGATGCCATACTCGCCGATGGTGAAGGCCATGGCGCCAAAGGCGCCGATCGGCGCGGCTTTCATGAGGATGGCGACGAGCCGAAATATCGGCAGCGTCAGCGCCTGCAGGAAGTCGACGACGGGATCGGCCTTGTTGCCGACCATGCCGAGCGAAATGCCGAAGAGGACCGAGATGAAGAGCACCTGCAGGATGTCGCCCTCGGCGAAAGCACTGACCAACGTCGTCGGAATGATGCTCATCAGGAAGCCGGTGACCGACTGCTCGTGCGCCTTCTCGGCATAGGTGGTGACCGCTTTCATATCGAGCGAGGCCGGATCGATATGCATGCCGGCGCCCGGCTGCACTACATTCGCGATCACGAGGCCGATGACGAGCGCGAGAGTGGAGAAGGTTAGAAAGTAGAGCATTGTCTTGCCGGCGACACGGCCGACCTTGGCGAGATCGGTCATGCCGGCAATACCGGTCGCGACCGTCAAGAAGATGACTGGCGCGATGATCATCTTGACGAGCTTGATGAAGGCGTCGCCGAGCGGTTTGAGCTCAGTGCCGATATCCGGATAGAAATGCCCGAGCAGGATGCCCGCGGCGATCGCTGCCAGCACCTGGACATAGAGATGGCGATAAAGGGGTGTCTTGCCGCGGACCTCCGCGTAATGTTCTGCGATCGACATGATAGCCTCCACGGGTGCATGCATGTGTCGTAAACCGGGCACGCTGAATCGGCGAAGCGCAGCGGCCACAGCCGGCGTCGGCGGTGCCTACCTCAATGTTGGCTCCCACTAGGGCTCCACGCGAACACTTTCCTTTTCCTCAGGGGCAAAGCAGCTCTCCATTTCCTTGCATTCTTGGCAAGCGGCTGCCGTGCACAGCGAAAATCCCTCAGCCTCGCAGAGCTTGCGGTAAAAGTACCTCTTCCACCTCATGTTGTCGGTATTGCCGGCTGCAAGCGTTGGGAAATGGGTTGAGAGCAATCGGCTGAGTTCGACCCGATCGAAAAGGCCGAGCTCCCTCCACAGATGGTTGTGGCGTAAAGCACGGCGGGCTATGATCTTGGCGAAACGTACGCTCGCTGAATCGCCCGGTCGAGCATGCGCGAGCAGCAGACCGCGCAGAAGCTCCTCCTCCACGCCGGGCTCCGCATCGCTGACATCTTCCAGGCAGAAAGCGTGAAGCGTTGGTGCGGGAAAACTGCGGTTCAGGATGTCTCGAAGCTCGACTTGCGAAAGGCCCGTTGCCTCTGTCGCAGTTGCCTCGCCGGCATCGATCTCCTCAAGCGCACGCGAAAGGACACAAGCGAGCACGTACTGATCGAAATCCATTTTAAGATCTACGGACGGCCAGGCTCCGGTGCCCAGAACTTCGGACAATTGTCGCCAACCGGGCCGATCGGAGATTCCGGCTCCAAGGACTGTTCTCCCTTTCGACAAAGCGCGGACTTGAGCTAGATTTGACACGTTGCTTCCTTCCCTCTTCGTTCCACCACACCGAGCGCCCGCGGGTGCTTGCCGCAAGGCAATTCTGGCCGCGTCGTGTCGGGGACGTTTCAAGTCTCGTGCCAATCGAATCTGCCGAGCCGAAGAGGTAACTTTGTGATTGCTATTCAAGGACCAAACGAAAGTCTGGCAGGAGCTCGGGGGGATGCGGCCGTGTCAGGAGGACGACAAGGACGACATGAGATGTCGGTTCTCTGCCAAGAGTAGCGGCCGGATACTCAACAGGAAACGCCGAACCGTGACGCGGCAAATCGGCCTCGCAGGCGATAGTACGCGCCAGCAGCTGCCGGCCAATCACGCCGACGGGTGAGCCTCGAAAGGCGCCTGCTGGAGTTTGTGGCCAAAGCCAATACGCGCACACCAACATGGCCATGCGCGCCACAAAGCAGTGCTGCTGCAGTTTGGATGTCAAGTGGCACGGCGCTTGCTGTTTGCTCGTCGGTAGCCAAGCTGCCAATCACGGCGAATGCGCCGGCTCTTTTCCGAAGGATGCTGATGCCATAAAAGGAGAATGCTGATGCCAATGAAAAAAAGAATTCCCTTCGTTGCCTTTCATACGCGCGTTCGCGACGAGACCGTGAACGGGCCAAATCCCTACCGGTGGGAAGTCAGAACAACTGAGGATTACTTCAGCGGCAAGCGCGTCGTTCTGTTTTCGCTTCCCGGTGCGTTCACCCCGACTTGCTCAACTCGGCAATTGCCCGATTTCGAGAAGCTATATGACGAGTTCCGGGATGCGGGGATCGAGTCGGTCTACTGCCTATCAGTCAATGATGCCTTTGCCATGAACGCGTGGGGTAAGGCCTTGGGCGTAGAAAAGGTCAATCTCATTCCGGATGGTTCCGGCGAATTCACTCGCAAAATGGGCATGCTGGTCGCAAAGGATAATCTTGGCTTCGGGATGCGCTCTTGGCGTTACGCTGCCGTGGTCAACGATGGCGTGGTGGAGAAATGGTTCGAAGAGGAAGGTCTCTCGGACAACTGCGAGTCCGATCCCTATGAGGTCTCCTCTCCGCAGAACATTCTTGAAACCTTGAGGACCGCTCCCGTCTCTTGAGCGGTCCCCAACAGGATTTTGATGCTTCTGTGTGACCTTTCTAGCTTGATGTCGTGGAGGCCGAGCGCTGACGTTGGGCCCCGCAGCTGCCGCCGGCACTAAACCATCGCACTCTCTCATGAACCCCGCGGCTGAGCAGTACCAAAGACGGAGTTCAGCACGGTCAGCGCGTTTCGTCCGACGCGCTGCCGGCTAAGCCTCTAAGATGGGTCGCCCGTCTGCGTCGCGGCACCCAATCTGATGGCAGGTGGCACAGCTGATGTTATGGTTTTTGAAAGTCGCGGTTCGAAATACAGCATCTTGCCAGGCTCGAGCTTCTCCGGTGTCGCCGGATTGTAGTCTAGAGCTGTCGGGTCCTTGTGGCGCTGAATAGCGATCTCGCCTCATCCAGCAGATTGTCTTGCCCCATCGTTGCAGAGGCAAGAAGACACGATCCGAACGCGGCCGCTCCAAAGGCCCACCGCCACGCCGAGCGGAGCTGGTTGACGAGACCTTTTTTTCACAAGGAAATTGCACCCGCTACTTTAATCGACTGGTTCGGCGAACCTGAGCGATAAACATGCCAACGGGAGCAACATTCTCCCGTTGAATTGTCTGGGTAATCCGCCCGCGAGCATCTCGCATGCTTTATCCATCGCTTAACGAAAGCGTTTCGCATGCACAGGAAAAGGCAGCACCACAGCGTGCCAGCGCCCGCTTTATGCCGTTGGGCTCATCAGCCATCATGTGAATGACAACGATTTCGCTTGCTAAAAGAAGACCGCGGAGCAACTGCCTACGGTGTGCGATTGCGTGCTTTGACTTGCTGCCGGACAGAACACATCGACGTGACCCGGCGGATCCGACCTGGGCGGTTGGGCTGACCGCATCATTTGTCGGCCCAAAGGTCGACTGTCGCTCGATATCTAGTCCGAGACCTCAACGACACTCCCATGAACTGGCCCAGGAGATAAGTTCGAGAAACGCCGGAGTCGCTCCACTGGGGCAGGAGCAAGCCCGAGCCGACTGCTACCGTGTCGCCTATAAAGAGAGAATAACCTCCTTTGCCCAGCCCCGGCAAGACCTCACAAGAACTCGGAGTGATCAACTCGGCAATGTCGGAACTTCGACGGTGTCATACATGCGACACCTCTGTGTTTGGATGGGGTGTTGTTTTCGAACGGTTTTTCTGTTGGCACGCCAGGTGCATCGCTTTTCGCAAGCGCAACTCGGAACCAGGGGAAACGGTCCATGATAACGCTCACCGACAGTGCCATTGCCGCAGTAAAATTTGCGCTTTCAAAGGCTCCCGAGCCGGCGACTGGATTACGCATCAAAGTGCAAGCGGGCGGCTGCTCTGGTTTCAAATACCACCTGGGTTTGGAAAGCGAGTCACGCAACGGCGATGCTGTCATTGAGGCGGGAGGGGTTAGAGTATTCGTAGACTCAGACTCTCAACCTCACGTCGGCGGCATAACAGTCGATTTCACAACGGATGTGAATTCACCCGGATTCATCTTCGACAATCCCAACGCAAGCGAGAACTGCGCCTGCGGGAAGTCCTTTAGCTGACCGGGCAGAACGAGAATACGAGATCATCATGAAAAAGGATCAAGAATGCTGCATCAGTGCTGGTGTTCCAGCGTGCTCCTGGCGTCATTTAAGTAGGCGGAGGGCCATCCTGGATGTCGATCTATCTCGATAACAACGCAACGACACGCGTCGATTCCGAAGTTCTCCAGGCAATGCTGCCGTTCTTTGCGGACCAGTTTGGCAACCCCTCATCGATGCACAACATTGGCGCCGCTGCCGGCGCAGCGATGAAGACGGCGCGCCAGCAATTGCAAGCGCTGATCGGTGCCAAGTTCGACCATGAGATCATCTTTACGTCGGGCGGGACCGAAAGCAACAATACGGCGGTTCTTTCAGCGCTGGACGTGATGCACGAGCGATCAGAGATCGTCACTTCAGCGGTTGAGCACCCGGCGGTGCTAACGCTCTGTGGTTACCTTGAAAAAACAAGAGGAATCAAGGTGCGCCGGATCCCGGTCGATCAACATGGCCGGCTCGACCTCGACGCCTATCGGGCCGCCCTCACCCATCGCGTGGCAATCGTCTCAATTATGTGGGCGAACAACGAGACCGGGACGATCTTCCCCGTGGCCAGGCTTTCTGAGATGGCCAAGAAAGTCGGCGCAATTTTCCACACTGATGCAGTGCAGGCGATCGGTAAGCTTCCGGTGGACCTGAAATCGACCGCAATCGACATGCTGTCGCTCTCCGGCCACAAGTTCCATGGGCCGAAAGGCGTCGGCGCACTCTACATAAAGAGCGGCGTGCCCTTTCATGCACTTTTCATGGGTGGGCACCAGCAGCGCAACCGACGCGCGGGCACAGAGAACACGCCCGGGATTGTAGGTTTGGGCAAGGCAGCCGAACTTGCCTTGTGGCGCATGGACGAGGAAATCACATGGGTGAAATCGCTTCGCGATCGTTTGGAGAAAGGACTTCTCGAACGCATTCCCAAGACCTTCGTCACCGGCGATCCACTCGCGCGGTTACCTAACACGACAAATGTGGTCTTCGAGGGCATCGGCAGTGAAGCCGTTCAGTTTCTGCTCAATCGCCACGGCATCGCCTGCGCGTTTGGCTCCGCCTGCAGCTCTGGCTCCTCGCGGCAGAGCCATGTTCTCAAGGCGATGAACCTTCCCGACGCTGCGGCACTCGGCGCAGTTCGCTTCTCCTTTTCACACTTCAGCCGCGAGGAGGATGTCGATCAGGTACTCGAGGTGATACCTGGAATTGTGAAGAAACTTCGCGGTTCGTTTCCATTCTCTGCGGTAGGTGAAAGGCGGAGGATAGACAACTCCGCGGCCGCAGCAGGCTAATCATTTCACGGGAACGGTTTGAAAGGTCCGCTGGCGGGTCGGCTTCAGCGTCTAGCAGCAACTGGGACCAGCCAACTAATCCCACCTATAGGAGAATGCAATGACTTGTGATGGCGAGGCCGTTTCGAGTGACGCAATATTCGCGCGGCTAAAGAGCTTGTCGACTGCCGAGGAATTCTTTAAGGCCCTTGACGTTTCGTATGAGCCGAAGGTGCTCGACGTCTCACGGCTCCACATCATGAAACGCATGGGACAGTACCTGGCTGAGGAGAACTTTTCCGACCACCGCGCCCGTGCGCGCGACGCGCTGGAACGCGCCTACGCGGATTTTGCGACTTCTTCGCCACTTTCACATCGGGTGTTCAGGGTGCTTGAGCAACGCGACCCGACTAAAACTGCGGCGCCAGGGCAACCGTTTGTACCGTTGGAAACCGTGCTGAAGTCTTTGCGACAAGTGAGGTTGATTTACGACATATGACGTCCCAAATCCGACAAGTCTGTCAGAAATCCGATCGTACAGAAACGAACAATGCTTAAATTCCAGTCGGTTACTGACAGGTCATGTGGTTGGCACGATTGGTGCTTTGAAGACAGGCGAAACCTTCAGGCCCAAATGCGATCGGAGCTAAAGAGACCTCATGCACATTGTAGTCTGTATCAAGCAGGTCCCGGACTCAGCGCAGATACGCGTCCATCCGGTGACGAACACGATTATGCGCCAAGGCGTGCCGACCATCATCAACCCTTACGACCTGTTTGCTCTCGAAGAGGCCCTCAAAGTGCGCGACCATCACGGCGGCGAGGTCACGGTGCTCACCATGGGTCCGCCCATGGCAGAGGAAGCACTGCGCAAGGCACTCACTTATGGCGCAGACCGGGCGATACTCCTGACTGACCGTCACTTTGCCGGCTCTGACACGTTGGCGACTTCCTTCGCACTTTCTCAGGCAATATCGCAGATTGGCAACAGCTTTGACACGCCCGACATCGTCTTCACAGGCAAGCAGACAATCGACGGCGACACCGCCCAGGTCGGCCCCGGAATAGCAAAGCGCCTGAACCTCGTGCAGTTGACCTATGTTGCGAAGATTACCTCAATAGATCTCAGCGCGCGCGCGATTACGGTCGAGCGCCGCTCGGAAGGCGGCACGCACGTTCTAAAAAGCGAATTGCCTTGCCTCATCACCATGCTAGAGGGCACCACTGTCATTCGCCGCGGCTCACTTGATGACGCCTTGCGCGCAGCGCGCAGCGAGATCGTCAAGTGGAACGCGGCGGAAGCCGGCATTGAAGACATCACCAAATGCGGGCTGCGCGGTTCACCGACGGTCGTCAAGCGCGTCTTCGCTCCTACCCCGCGAGAACAAAAAGCGGTGCAAATCGACACTACTGAAAAGAGAGTGCACGACATAGCTAACGAGCTGGTCGCGTCCATTTTCACTCACCAGCCGGCACTGCAACACGAGCTCTCCTCTGCTGGTAGCGCGTGACGAGATAGGAGCAGATAATGGGAACTCGAAAGACTAAAGCACCGCCACCCGCTGCGCTCGGCCGAGCCGGCACCGAGAAGGACCTTCCTGACCACTTCAAGAACTACCGGCACGTCTGGGTTTTCATCGAGCTGGAGCGCGGGGAGGTCCACCCGGTCTCGTTCGAGCTTCTCGGCGAAGGCCGCAGACTGGCTGACCAGCTGGGCGTGCAGCTCGCGGGTGTTGTTCTCGGGCCGCCCGGAGATTCTACCCGGCGTGCTGTCGCTGAGGCCTTCGCCTATGATGCCGACCTGGTCTACCTCGTCGAGAAGCCGCTGCTCACCGATTATAGAAACGAGTCTTTCACCAAAGCACTAACAGATCTCGTCAATACCTATAAACCCGAGATTCTGCTTCTCGGCGCGACGACGCTCGGTCGGGACCTCGCCGGTTCCGTAGCGACCACACTGCTGACTGGGCTCACGGCCGACTGCACTGGACTTGATGTGGATGCCGATGGTTCCCTCGCAGCCACCCGGCCCACATTCGGCGGCTCCTTGCTTTGCACGATCTATACGCTCAATTGCCGGCCCCAGATGGCAACTGTGCGACCAAGGGTCATGCGCATGCCACAGCGGTCAAACAAGCCGATCGGGCGGGTAATCCGGCATGACTTGCGGATGCTCGAGGATGAGATCGTGACGAAGGTGGTCGGGTTCCTTTCCGATGGCCAATCGGAGAACGCTAACCTCGCCTATGCGGATGTAGTAGTTGCCGGCGGGCTTGGACTCGGCGCTGCTGACAACCTGCAGCTCCTGAAGAATCTCGCGCAAACGATCGGCGGCGATTATGGCTGTTCTCGGCCGTTAGTGCAAAAGGGTTGGATGGCGGCTGATCGGCAGATCGGCCAAACTGGCAAAACGATCCGGCCGAAACTCTATATAGCGGCTGGCATATCAGGTGCGGTCCAGCATCGCGTTGGCGTCGAGGGAGCTGATCTCATTGTCGCTATCAACACCGATCCGAACGCGCCAATCTTCGATTTCGCCAATATCGGTGTTGTCGCCGACGCGGTCAGTTTTTTGCCGGCGCTGACGGAAGTTTTCATCAGACGGTTGGCACCGGGCAATCATATCAGACTAGTGAACTGAGGTAAGACCCTATGACCAAGGAGAAATTTGACGCCATCGTCGTCGGCGCCGGTATGTCTGGAAACGCGGCTGCTTACACGATGGCAAGTCGCGGTCTAAAGGTGTTGCAGTTGGAGCGCGGAGAGTACCCGGGCTCCAAAAACGTCCAAGGCGCCATCCTGTACGCCAACATGCTAGAGACAATCATTCCGGAGTTCCGGGATGACGCACCTCTTGAGCGGCATCTAGTCGAGCAGCGATTCTGGCTGATGGACGACACATCACACACCGGAATGCATTACCGGTCGGAGGACTTTAATGAACCGACGCCGAACCGTTACACGATCATTCGCGCCCCGTTTGACAAGTGGTTTTCACGCAAAGTGCGGGAGGCGGGTGCGACAGTTCTGTGCGAGACGACGGCGACGGAACTGGTTCTCGATGGCTGGGGCAAGGTGATAGGCGTACGCACCGATCGGGCTGGCGACACCATCCACGCGGAAGTAGTCGTCCTCGCAGAAGGTGTCAACGGCCTCCTCGGCACGAGAGCAGGATTTCGCAAGGTGCCGAAACCCGAAGCCGTGGCACTCGCTGTCAAGGAAATGCATTTCCTGCCCGAAGAGGTCATCGCTGAGCGTTTCGGCCTTACCGGCGATCAAGGCTGCGTTATTGAAGCGGCTGGGACAATCTCGCGCGGAATGGCCGGACTGGGATTCCTTTACACCAATAAGGAATCAATCTCGCTCGGCATCGGCTGCCTTGTCTCGGATTTCGCAGCGACCATGGAAAATCCATACACCCTTCTTGACGCCTTCAAGGACCATCCATCAATCCGCCCGCTACTTGCGGGCTCGGAGGTTAAGGAATATGCGGCGCACCTCATTCCGGAGGGTGGGTACAAGGCAATTCCGCAGCTCTTTGGAAACGGCTGGGTTGTGGTTGGCGACGCGGGGCAGCTTAACAATGCCGTGCACCGCGAGGGCTCCAATCTCGCCATGACGTCGGGCCGCATCGCCGGCGAAGCGATCTCCATAATCAAGAGCCAAGGGTGCCCGATGGCCACGGAGAACCTCTCCCTTTACAAGGCCATGCTGGACAAATCTTTCGTCGTCAAAGATCTTAAAAAGTACAAGGACATGCCCGCCCTGCTCCACACGAACTCACGCAACTTTTTTATGACGTACCCGCAGCTGCTGTCCCAGGCGGCCCAAAACTTCGTGCGCGTTGACGGCACACCCAAGATCGAGAAGGAAAAAGCGACCACGGCCGCTTTTGTGAAGGCACGTTCGCGATGGGGACTGTTCAGCGACGCGGTCCGGTTGGCACTTGCTTGGCGCTAAAGGGGAGAAATGAGATGACAGCTCCAGTCGTTCGCATCGAGGACAGGCTTTACCAGAACCGCTACCTGGTGGACGCGGGGCGGCCACACATCAAGGTGCGACCGCATCAGTCTCCGAGCGCAAACTTGCTCGCACTGACGCGGATCTGCCCAGCCAAATGTTATGAGGTGAATGAAAACGGACAAGTGGAAGTTACTGCTGATGGGTGCATGGAGTGCGGTACATGTAGAATATTGTGCGAAGCAAACGGTGATATCGATTGGAGCTACCCACGAGGTGGATTCGGTGTCCTCTTCAAATTCGGTTGATAGCAGCTAACTCTAGTCCGCATGAAACCAAACAGTGAAGCCAAAAGCATCTCGCTTTTGTCGAGCAAGACGGCTACATTCGCGTACTCTCAAGTGCCGATGTAAGCACCTGATAATATTAGCATCGCGGTATGTTCTCATTGGGAGCATGAGCGGTCCGGACGGTGTTTCCAGGCTGAAATGCTGCACATTGGGCTCAATGAGGGTATGACTGAACGATCCGCTCAAACCATGCACAAACCGGATTTCTGGGGCAGCGGTATCTATCGGATATCGAAAGTCTTGATTGGTCCAGCCAGTCTTGAGACCAAGCTTGCCAATGTCATTAAGGCCCTCTCAGCAATTCTGCCAATGCGGCGCGGCGCAATCGTCGTTCTGAATGCTGGAGGAGCGCCCGAGATGGTTGCAACGCTCGGCGTAGAGCAAGCATCTCAAGGCGCTCGGAGCATTCCGGCGAAGGCTGCAATAGATAGAATCGTCGCAAAAGGTGCGCCGCTGGTCGTACCGGACACTTGCAAGTCGGACCTGTTCCAGGCTGAGCTCCAAACCAGTTCGAACGCCACCGGCCCGACCACCTTCGTTGGCGTCCCGATGAAGGTGGATCAAGAAACGCTTGGAACACTATGGCTCGACCGCGCCAAGGATGCCGGCACGAGGATACAATTTGAGGAAGAGGTGCGTTTTCTGTCCATGATTGCCAACCTTGCGGCCCGGGCCGTTCGGTTGGATCGCCACCAGCGCGGCGATGGTCAGCCAATCGTGGGCGAGGAAGGAGCCCGCAACACTAGTTCAGGCGAGAAGGAACTCCCCGAACCTGCCCCACAACGCCCCACAAAAATCGATTGGATCGTCGGGGAAAGCCCTGCGCTCAAACAAGTGGTCGAAAGCATCAAAGTCGTTGCAACAACAAATTCTGCAGTGCTTCTCAGGGGCGAAAGCGGCACGGGCAAGGAGTTCTTTGCAAAGGCCATCCACGAGCTTTCACCTCGGAGAAAGAAGCCCTTCGTGAAATTGAACTGCGCCGCACTGTCTGCGGGCGTCCTGGAATCGGAACTGTTTGGACATGAAAAGGGCGCCTTTACTGGGGCCATCTCTCAGCGCGCGGGTCGTTTCGAATTGGCGCACGGTGGAACCCTGCTGCTCGATGAGATCGGCGAGATTTCGCCGGCCTTTCAAGCGAAACTGTTGCGCGTCCTGCAGGAGGGTGAGCTTGAGCGAGTCGGAGGCACAAAAACACTCAAGGTGGACGTTCGACTCATATGCGCCACGAACAAGGATCTAGAGGCGGCAGTCGCGGATGGGGAGTTCAGGGCCGACCTCTACTACCGCATCAATGTGGTGCCGCTATTTTTGCCGCCTCTCAGAGAGCGAAATGGGGATATTCCACGCCTTGCGAGGGTTTTCCTCGACCGATTCAACCGGGAAAATAATCGGGACCTCGCATTCACACCGGCTGCTCTCGAGTTCTTGTCAAAATGCAACTTTCCCGGCAACGTCCGAGAGCTTGAAAATTGCGTCCGGAGAACCGCCACTCTCGCGCGTTCGGGGACGATCGTTCCATCAGATTTCTCCTGCCAGAAGGACCAGTGCCTTTCTTCAATGCTCTGGAAAGGCGCTGACCGTCCACTTGCGGGCAATACAGTCAGTGGGTCGATCGAAGCACCGGTCAGCCTTGGTTACTCCAACGGACCGGCCGGCCTAACGATGGCACCACATCTAACGGACCGCGAGCTGCTAATCAGTGCCATGGAGAAGGCCGGCTGGGTTCAGGCAAAGGCAGCTCGGATCCTCGGCCTCACACCGCGGCAAGTCGGCTATGCTTTACGTCGCCATCGTATACAGGTGAAGAAGATCTAAGTCGGTGAGCCGACGTTACGTGACCAACCCATCTTCTTCAGGCAAGCCGGTCTATTGTCCAATTTGGCCGCTTGTTGTCGCGACTTCGACAAAACGACGTCGGAGCAATTGGCGCAAATCGAACACGAAACAACAAGTTATTGAAATCACCATTTTATTTTGTTGGCACAGTGCTTGCATTTTCGACAACGACCTTACTCACCAGTGGAGCTGTTCGATGAGTGCACCGATTATTTCGCTCGAAAGCCTGACCACGACGACATCCTCTGGGCAGTTGCTGACAACCGCGAAATCCGGTGGCTGCGCATCGTCGTCCTGCGGCTTGTCCTCAAGGCCAACCGACATGGATTCGGCTACCTGGGAGAAGATCAAGGATCACCCATGCTTTTCAGAGGAAGCGCACCACTATTTTGCCCGTATGCACGTCGCAGTCGCACCAGCCTGCAATATACAATGCAATTACTGCCATCGTAAATATGATTGCGCCAACGAAAGTCGGCCTGGTGTCGTCTCAGAAAAGCTGACACCGGACCAGGCGCTGCGCAAGGTGATTGCGGTCGCCAACGAAGTGCCGCAGCTTTCCGTTCTCGGCGTCGCGGGTCCGGGCGATGCCTGCTACGACTGGGAGAAGACAAGGGCGACTTTCGAACGCGTCGCCAGGGAGATCCCGGACATCAAGCTATGCATTTCCACCAACGGACTTGCCCTGCCGGAGCATGTCGACGAGTTGGCCGAATTGAACATCAGTCACGTGACGATCACCATCAACATGGTTGACCCCGCAGTCGGCGAGAAGATTTACCCGTGGATCTTTTATCGTCATCGCCGTTACACCGGCATGGACGCTGCCAAAATCCTGCATGAGCGGCAGATGTTGGGGCTTGAGATGCTGAGCGAACGCGGCATCCTAACGAAGATTAATTCGGTGATGATCCCCGGAGTCAATGACCAGCACCTGATCGAAGTCAACAAATGGGTCAAGGAGCGCGGCGCGTTTCTGCACAACGTCATGCCACTGATTTCAGACCCTGCACACGGCACATGGTTTGGCCTGACTGGACAGCGCGGCCCGAACGCGTTCGAACTGAAGGAGCTTCAGGATCGTCTCGAAGGCGGAGCTAAGCTGATGCGTCACTGTCGACAGTGCCGCGCCGATGCAGTCGGCCTGCTAGGTACAGATCGTGGCCAGGAGTTCACGCTCGACCAGATTCCGGTCGAAGTTGCCTACAACGGCGGCAAGCGTCATGCCTATCGGGAGGTGGTCGCACGCATACGCGATGACCATTTGGCGGCCAAGGACCAGGCGATCACGACTCTTGCATCAGTGAGTGCGCGCGGGACGCTTCAAGTGGCTGTTGCGACCAAGGGTGGCGGACGCATCAACGAGCACTTCGGCCATGCGAAGGAGTTCCAGATTTATGAGGCATCGCAAGCAGGGATTAAGTTCGTGGGGCACCGCCAAGTCGAGCCGTATTGCCATGGCGGCTGGGGCGAGGATGCAAACCTCGTTGGCATCATCGCTGCACTCGAAGGCATAGATATCGTGCTGTGCGCCAGGATCGGAGATTGCCCCAAGAAGAAGCTCATGGAAGCCGGGATACGGGCAACGGAGGCCTTTGGCTATGATTATATCGAAACCGCGATCAGCGATCTTTACGCGACTGAGTATGGCGACGACCTATCGCAGGCAACGGCTTGAGCTCGCCTATCCAGACCCAATCAGGAGTTAATTTATGGCCTTCAAAATCATCGCATCCCAATGCACCCAATGCGGCGCCTGCGAGTTCGAATGCCCTTCCGGCGCCATCGAGTTCAAGGGCGAGAACTACGTGATCAATCCTGACAAGTGCACCGAATGTGAGGGAGTTTACGAGGCACAGCAATGCGCCTCGGTATGTCCGATGCCGAAGACCTGCGTGCCGGCTTAAACCCGGAATGCAATGGCCGGGCTTACGCGCGCGGCCGGCCATGAGTCTTCCCTGTGTAACCGCAACGATGAAAGAAATCGCGATGGGTGTTGGACGCGAAGAGGAAGTCGAAATCCATAATCCTCCGCGGTTTATGCCGGGTGAGCGGGTTTGTGCCACACGTCACATCAAGAACGACGGCACCTATCCCGGGAAAGAGATCGGAGCAAGCCTCGTCAGGAAAGGCGACGCGGGTTTTGTGCGCGATGTGGGGACCTTTCTCCAGCAGTTTTACATCTATGCCGTCGAATGGATTGATCGTGGCATCGTCGTAGGAATGCGTGCGCGTGAACTGATGAGCCTAGACGAGGTCCCAAGTCTGAAAACTGCTGCCGAATGCACGCATCGGAGCGAAGGAAAAGCCAGATGAAAGTAACAATCCGCAGAACTGACAATGGCTTATCAGCATATGTTCCCAGGAAGGATCTCGAAGAGCCGATCGTCGAGATTGAGAACGACAGCCTATGGGGCGGCTTTGTGGTGCTTGCAAACGGCTGGCGGCTCCTACTGCCCGAGCTTCCGAAGGACACCCGTCTACCGGTCACCGTCGAGGCAAGAAAGATCGTGAACGATGATGTTGGTATAGTAGCCCAAAGAGAAACATCATGAAATCAATACTGACTTCCGGCGCGTCGTCATTCGGAGCCCCGGCCCGAAGCAGCGTGACCCGGCGCGGATGAACCTGTGGCGTCGAATAGGTCAGATCTGCTTGGACCGTACCCTCTGCTCTCGTGCGGTAGAGCAGCCGTTGTCCTTCGCCGCCGGCGGTGCATCACTCTCAAGCCCCACGACTTGCCGCAGTCCGCCTGCCGATGGAAGGGACCCCGTTGCTTCAATTGGGGGTCCAAGCCCTCTAATGAAGGAGTTCACCATGACTACCGCAATGGCAGCTTTCCGGCGCCGTGGGGAACTGAAGCCTAACGATCGCGGCGCGACGACGACGCGATTTGTCGAGCGCGAAGGTTCGGCCAGGATGAATAACGGTGTCACCGTCTTCGGCCGTAGCATCCCAACCCCCATGCACAAGAGGAATTGCGAAGGTCGTGTGATGGTTCTCGGCGCCAAGCGATCGGACAAGTCGGCGGCATCCACTGCTAACTTGTCCCAACGGATGAGGCTTCGATCCGGCCAAAGGCGCCGCACCGCTTTATCTCCCCGCTCGGCAATGCAAACTACGCGAGGCTATATCGCACCGAAGGTCACCTATTACGCGACTCGGCGTCCTATGGCCGACGGTGCGTGATGAGTGAAGGCGGTGCGTCAGTTGCCAAATTTGCCCTCACTTTCTCACTGGGAGCTCTTGGCGGTTGGGTGATGTGGCACTTCGATATGCCGCTCGCCTGGTTCGCCGGCGCAATCATCGCCACCGGCGTGGGTGCGCTGTTCAAGCTGCCGGTGGCGATGCCTGCCTTCGCTCGACCGCCAATGACCGCTGCAATTGGTGCAATGCTGGGAGGGTCGTTCTCGCCTGCGGTCTTCAAGCATGCCGATTCACTGCTGTTCTCGCTCGGTGGTCTAGCGGCATTCATCGCGGCCGCGGGCGCACTGGTCTACGTCTATTTCCGCCGTGTGGCCGGATTCGATCACCCCACGGCCTACTTCTCGGCAATGCCTGGAGGTCTCGTCGACATGGTTACACTCGGCCTGGAGCGTGGCGGAGACGAGAAGATGATCGCGCTCGTCCAAGCCGCCCGGATCATCCTGGTGGCACTTGCTTTGCCGTTCCTGATTCGGAGCATTACCGGAGTCGCGTCGCATCGCACCGTAGCCGCATTCGTTCCGCTCGCGAGTCTCCGCCCCAACGACCTTTTGTGGTTCTCCGTGGCTGTTTTGCTCGGGGTGCCTACCGGAATCTTGCTGCGCCTGCCAGCGCGTTATCTGCTCGGTCCGATGTCGGCAAGTGCCATCATGCATATTATGGGATTGACGCAGTTCGAGCTGCCGACTGCGGCACGGGCCGCGGCGCAGGTCGTCATCGGAGCAACAATCGGCTGCCGGTTCGCGTTTGTGCCGCCGAGAAAAATTACGGAAGTCATCGGCCTGTCGTTCGGTTCCACAATTCCGCTTTTGTCTGGGACGCTAGCCTTTGCGAGCGTTCTCTCCTGCCTCACAGGAGACCGGTTCGCCTCTCTCGTACTCGCCTACTCGCCGGGAGGTGTCGCCGAGATGAGCGTCATCGCTCTCTCGCTTGGCGTCGAGGTCCCGTTCGTTGTTCTCCACCATATCGTCCGTCTCTTTCTGATAGTAGCGGGAGCGGGTGCCGTGTTTCGATGGGTGAAGCGCTAAGGAGTTCAGAAAAGCTCTTGCAATGACCATGCAGGTTCCATGATCGCTGAAATGGGCGGGCCCGTGCGGACGGTGGATGGCACGTCCGCCTCTTTCCTACTCCATCTTGACGCAGCAAGCCTGGAGCGCTGACGAGCATAGCTCGGGGCGATCATCGGGTAATCGGCCGGGAGTCCCCATTTGCGGCGGTATTGTTCCGGCGTCAGACCGTATTTCGCCATCAGGTGCCGCCGCAGCAGCTTGAACTTTTTGCCATCTTCCAAGCAGATAATGAAGTCCTCGGCCACCGATTTCCTGATCGGCACTGCTGGGCGCCGCTTTCCGACGACAGGCTCCTCCTTGCTTTGGAATATTGGAGAGGCACTCCTCAGCGCCGCATGGGTTTGCTGAATCACATGCGGCAAATCATCGATCGAGACGACATTGCGCATTAGATAAGCCGCGACGATCTTGCCGGCAAGCTTGAGTTGCCGCTCATTGGCGTTCGAACGCAGTTTGCGCATTACTCTTCTCCCGTCAATTTGTGCCTAGTAGAGTTCGGCCAAGTCAATGCAAAGGCATCCGACCGAAAACTTGACCACCGGGTTAATCGAAAACGCAAGAAAGCGTCGGGCAACGGTGCGGTTGCCCCTCCAGCCTTGCCAATCCGTTTCATTGGCGTGGACTTTCATGCCCGGTCGCCGTACGTCACCTACAGGTATTCTGCCTGTTAAAACCAGCCCCTCTTCCTCCGTGCCTCGTGCTCAAACCGGCCCCTTCATTGCGCATGACGGTTTGACTCCGGCCATTCAACTCTTGGAAGGAACACCCGTTTCGGACCTGATCTCAATCAAGCATAATGGACTGCGCCACGCATGGGGAGAGAAAGAAGTGCGTTTCCGCATATCTGAGTTCGACAATGCACCATGGTACTCAGCCAACCCGATCCATAAGTTCGGATTGAAGCGTCCTGGCGGTGTACAGCGAAGCTTCCAAGGGCAGGTTCCCAAACGCCACCTGACAAAGGAGATAGTTTGCTCCCGCCTCTTCCACCTGATCAAGCAGAGCCCGTCGGACAAAATCCGCCGTTCCCACTACGCACAATTCACTTTCGATTGCTGCATCGAAGCTCAGGGGCAGATTCGGTGGAACCGGGATTTCATTTAGGACGTACAGGAATTTGAAAGTTTCAAGCCATCGTTCGAAAGCAGGAGCGGCGAGCGAATATGCATGGTCTGCAGACTGCCCGACCACAATCATGCGAAGCAGTCCGAGGAATGGCGCCTGGTCGTTCGCGTCACTGTTGTGTCCTTTCTCGCAGCGGAAGGCGTCGGTGACCTTGCGGACGAATGAGGCAGGACCTAGAGACGCGATATTCGCGCCGTTTGCAGCGGCCCAGCGTGCAGACTCGGGTTTGTTGGTGGCGATCCATGTCGGCGGGTGCGGGCGCTGATGAGGCTTCAGGGTCAAAGGGACATTGTTTAGCTCAAAATGGTGGCCGCGGTAGGAAAGAGTGCCGCCCCTCATCGCCTCCATCAGGATTTCGCTGGCTTCGAGATAGCGCCCTGGCACTGCATCCGCACCAATCCCGAAGTAAGCTAGCTCGATCGGAAGGGAGCCGCGCCCTATGCCCAACTCGACCCTACCACCGCTCAAATGATCAAGCATGCAGATCTCCTCAAATGCATGCAGCGGATGACAAAGGCTAAGCAGCATGGTGAGGGGGCCGAGACGAAGGTGGCGGGTGCGCTGTGCGACACTCGATAAGAACAGGTTCGGTGACGGGCCTCTTCCATGCGGCGAGCAATGGTGCTCCGCTACATGGTAAGCATAAAAGCCGAGCCGATCATACGCTTCCGCCAGCTTGAGACGGTCTGCGTATTGTCGTGCAACGGTATTACCGTCCTCGTCCAGATGGTCGAATATGCCGAAAGTTAGGTTTGAAGGAAGGGCTTTCCTCATTGAACTGTCTCCGACTTTGTTCCGGGGGCTCCGGATTTTGATCCAAGCGAACTTGGGGCCTTTCTTGGCCGCTGTTGAGTATGACTTTGGGTAGCACCGGCGGGAGCCACATCGTTGAAGCTAACGACACTACGGGAACATGTCCTTGCACGCTCGGCTGATGCTCAACATCTTCAGTGCTATTGTCGGGGAGAGGTTCATCGCGTTCGCGGCTGTGTCCTGATTCGGCAGTTTGACGGCTGGAGAGCGTGACCTAAGAGACGTACGAGCGGGCTATGCGACTGCTTTCTTCCTAGGGAGTGGTAGAGCTGGTCAACACTGTGGGAAGATCTTGCGATCGTTGCTCTCTGTCTTGTTGCCGCGATCATTTGCACGCGCGACAGAACGGAATATGTAGGTGCTAAACGGCCGATCGTGTGGAGCTCTCAGCTCCCAAAATCTCATCGACAGCTTCAAGGAACGCATCCATTTGCGATTTTGTCCCGATGCTAACGCGAATGCAATCTTCCAGACCCTCATCAGGAAGGACGGCCACGAGTATCTTTTTTTGCTTCAAGCAGGTTTGCCACCAAGCGCCGTCTCGCCCTGATGGCACATGGGCCAGCAGGAAGTTCGCATGAGAGGGCGTTACAGAGAACCCAAGTTGCGACAGTGCGAACCTCACGCGCTCTCTCTCAAACTTAATATGTCTGTGGTTTTCGTTGTAAGCGGTGCGGTGGGCAAGGATACTGACACCAACCGCATGGGCGATCACATTCATGTTGAACATGTTCTGGAGATTGCGCAGCCTGCCTATAACCTCAGGATGGCCGAAGCCGAAGCCAACGCGCATGCCGGCCGCCGCATAGCTCTTCGAAAACGTTCTTAAGATCAGAAGGTTCGAATAGCGGTCAATTAGACGGAGAGCACTGTCAGGCGCAAAGTCTACATAGGCTTCATCCAGTACGATCAACCGGTCAGATTGTGCGACGAGGCTTTCAATATCCGCAATCGGGACAAAAGTTCCGCTAGGGTTGTTCGGATTAGCCAAGAGAATGAACTTGGCCTCCTTTGCAGGACCGAAAAGCAGTTTGTGTATCGGCAATGAGCAAGACTCGCCGGATCTGATTTCAAGCAATCGAGCACCTTGCAACAGCGCGAGCTTGCGGTTGTATGCAAAGCCAGGGGACAACATCGCGACGCTGTCGCCCGGGTCCAGGAATGCTCTGTATAGGAGCGAAAGAAGTTCGGAGGACCCGTTGCCGGCGATCACCTGATCCGGGGAAAGGTTATAGGATGCGGCAGCTGCTTCCCTCAAGCTGACGTTGTCATCCTCCGGATATAGATACTGCCGTTCGAGAGCAGCAACAGCGCTCTGCATTACCGCTGACGGCAAGGCAAATGGATTCTCATTTGTGTTTAGCTTGACGCAGCCGGCATCCGGTCCCGGACCGGACGGAAGAGGATTCAGCTGTCTGTACACTTCTGAAAGAGACGAAAGCACGCTTTGCAGTTTGGTATCAGACATAGTTCTTCTCTTTCTGTCGCACTATAGTCGCTTTCTCAGCCATTCACCGCGAGCCGATTGGCAGTTGCAGTGCGGTTACTGGCGTATAAACTAAACTGACGTTTCTTCTACTTCAGGTCTGCCGTTCCAGCAAAATCATTTGTTTGCATCGCAGCCATAGATGCGATGAATATGAAAAACGTCCTTAGATTAGGACGTTCGATCACTCATGTGTTGGGCTCGAGGCCCGCCGTGGCTCTTCTCGAGCGCCTCAAGCCGAGCTCGAAGTGCCTGGACCAAATTGTCTCAACACTGACAATGGGTCCCTGGGCGCCGCGACTGAGGTAACTACCTGTGGTGCACTGGCGACGTGACGAAGTGAGAGCTCATGGTGGTGAGTAACTGCAGCGCCCTGGTGTATTCTCCACAATGCCGGCCACTGCTTTGGGCGTTCACTACTCAGCTTTGCGGTCGCTTGTGATCACAGATTCGCGAAAGCCTTGTGAACGAATCCGTTTCGGCTTTTTGGGATTCCGCTGAGCATCTCCACGCTGGATGATCAGAGTTGTTGTTTTCATGATGCTTTCCACAGCGGGCGAGCGATGCGTTCCCGCGCGCTTTGGAAAATGGAAGGCGAATGGAGGCGCTTCGGCTGGTAGAGGAATGCGGACGTTTTTGAGTACGTATCGCGCGGTGCCTTCCACTTGGGCGAATTCCACTGTCGCCGAGCAATTTGGACTGTTTTAGCCGAGGCGTTCAACCGCCGTGAGCAAGGACGGGATAATAGTCTTATGAAAGGGAATGGCAGCCACAAGATAAAGCCACCCGATAAGGCTCCTGCGGCGCACCAGGGTGGTCATGCCGACAATCTGGCCATCAGCTGGCCCTTCAGCGACATCCACGATCAGGCGAAAAAGCAGGTGAGGGTCATCATAGCCGAATACTGTTTGGCAGTCGTCGCTGTGCACTAGCGGGAGGCTGGCGACCAGGTCAGAATGCCTCGTGTCCGCGGTCGCGCTCAGCCCGACCAAAGGCACCAGGCGATTTCGAAAACTCAGAAGGTTTTGCACCCAGCGGGGTGCGCTCCCAAGCGCTCGCAACGCGGCCTCAACTGCTGTCATCCGCTCGCTTAAGAGGAGGACTTCGTAGCGGTCAGCCCAATCTGCTCCAGGAAGCCAAGCATTTGGCAGTTTTACGGCAGCCTTTCGTGGTCTCATGAGCGCTCGCCTTTCGCTCTTTCATAGATTCCCAAGGGCGGGTTCCGTGCGTCTGACATAATGCATAATTGCGCAGGAAGGCGGCGCGAGACAGCGGACCACTTGCCGCAGTTCACGGCCAAGTGCCGCACGGGGCTGAAGCCGACGGAAAGGCGACAGCAATCGTGGCTCTTACGTCGGGCCTACATTGAAAGGTGCTGCCCTAATGAGTTGCAGGGCACTAAGGGCTCAAGTCTGCCTTTGTGAGCAGAGGCAAGTATCTGGCAATTGCGGGCGCCGAGGATATCGCCATTGGATCATCAGGCACTTCCATTCCTCCCGGTATTCGGGCCTGGCGCGGCTAGAGCAGACTGGCCACTAATCTCCCCAGCGCCGTCGGTGACTGCATTCCGACGTACTCATGCCCATTTGCGCGAATACGAGCGGGTATTTCGACAACTCAGCACTTTCCCGGCAAACCCCGGCTTGACGCGCTTGAAACACATGCACGTTTTATGCACAGCGCGGATTGTTCCATGCGGATAATCAATTTGACCACCCGGACTTGAAGTTCGAGACTACGCCCGCATGTAGCCGGCGAAACCTTCGGCGGCGCGACAGCACTGTAGATGGGCTGCAGAAAATCAATCTTCGGAACGTGCCTGCAGGATCGGACCATGAGCCCAACGACGGATTTTATTGCAGAGCTGATTAGGGCAGCAAATGGCGTAGAGGAGCTCACGCGGTATGAGGTAAGCAGCCTCCTAGACCGCTCAATTGATACCATTCGCGACATGTGCAGGCAGACTGGCTTCGAAGGAATACACAGCGCCCGGGACGTTCTTATTGATCTCAGGTTATCGTCGGAGCGCGCTGGCGACCTGCTCCCGGACCAAGCTAGGGACGCTCTCATCGACGCCGCCGACGTCCTCAGGTCATTGAAAACCGTGCTGGACCGAACTGAGTGAATTGAGCACCTCACTCCCGAAGAAGGACGTACGGTCTTACGGAAATAGGCCGATCTGACCAACAAAACCCTTGCGGTCAGGCCAAAATCTGCCGAAACCCGTCAAAAAACCGCACCGACGGCGACAGCTTGCGGTAACGCAACGCGATTGCCGAACCCTGCCCCACGGTCCCGGCGGTCGGCCTCGGTCGGGAAATATCCACTATCGCGGACGTTGCTCGCTGACCTCCGGGGGCGATGGTTGAAGTAACAGCGCACGCCGAGCGCGCCTTTCTTGCAAATTATTGGCGGTTGAGCTTGTAGGGTGAGCGTCCGGCGAATGCATTTTCTGCGTGGTCGAGGCGCAGGGTTAGGGCGCG